>CBDFFR010000014.1:0-601522 GCA_965246845.1 Aggregatilineales bacterium | reverse complement strand
CGCGGCATCCTGCCGGACCTGCAAGAGGCGGTCGCGGCGCAGTGGAACGGGCGCTGGTACAACCGTGCGATCCTGCGCGATGCGGTCAACCAGCAGGTCCCCATCGGGCAGTATAATATCAATCTGGAAGCGCAGCCCTGGGCGCTGATCAGCGGCCTCGCGACGGAAGCTGGACACGAGGATGCGCTGATCTATTCAATTCAAACGCTGCTTGAAGCGAATTCCCCGACAGGCGCACCCTACCTCGAACACAATGGACAGGTTTCCGCGGCGATTGGGCAGCTCCTGACGTGGGGCTATACGCGCACGCGCCCCGATCTCGCGTGGCAGAGCTTCCTCAAGCAGAGCTACGCCAACCACGCGCTGCACTTCCCGGATGTCTGGTTCGGCATCTGGACCGGTCCCGATTCGCTTAACCCGGCGGATGATACGACGTACCCCGGTGGGACATGGGCCAGCCCCGTCACGCCGATGACCGACTTCCCCGCGATGAACAGCAACCCGCACGCGATGGCACTTCTCGCGCTAATCCGGCTGGCCGGGCTGGAACCGTTCGCGGATGGACTCGGCATCGCGCCGCGCATCCCCAAAGAAGCGTGGGTGCTGGACCTGCCGCTGATCAAGATCACGGTCGCGCCGGATGGAATCACGGGCGAATACCGCCCGGTCAACGACGGCACGCGCACGCTCTATATCGAGATACCGCCGGACCGTGTGGCGCAGAGTACAAGTATACGCGGCGATGTGCTGGAGCCGGAGACGTTCGGCGGGCGCGTGCTACTGCGGCTGGCGTTCCGGGCGGGTGAGCGCGTATCGTTCGGCGTGACGTGGGCGCAGGTGGCCGCGCGGCGCGTGGTGAACCCGGTGCAGGAGGTCCGCTTGTAAAAATCACCATGCAGCGTTGGAAGCAACAGACGCGCAAGCTGAAAACACTGACGTTCACGCTCTACCTTGCGTACAGGCATCCGCGCACGCCCTGGTATGCACGGATTTTCGTGGCGGGCGTTGTCGCATATGCGTTCAGCCCGATTGACCTCATCCCGGATTTTATCCCGGTTGTCGGGATGCTTGACGATTTAATCCTTGTACCGCTCGGCATTTTCATCGCGATACGGCTCATTCCGAAGGATGTGTTTGCGGAGTGCCGCGTTCAGGCAGAAACGATGATGCGCGGCGAGAAACCGGTCAGCCGATCAGCCGCACTCGTGATCGTGACGATATGGCTGGCGCTGGGTATGCTTGGGCTACTTTTTTTAATTCGCGCCCGCTAAAGGATGAAACAATGCCGATTGAAGCCGTGATTTTCGATATGGATGGAGTCCTGATCGACTCCGAGATCATCTGGGAAGAGGAGCGGCTCGCCTTCGCTGCGGAGCGCAACGCCGTCTGGACGCCCGCCGATCAGATCGCGGTTATGGGCGGCACTTCGCGCGAGTGGGCGGGCGGTATGAAGCGCATTATGAAGCTGGAGGACATGGCCGTCGATGACATCATTGAGGATATGCTGCGGCGGATGAACACGCGCTACCGCCAGAAACTGCCAATCATCCCCGGCGCGGTCGAAGCCGTGCAACGCGCCGCGAGCCGCTACCCGGTGGGGCTGGCATCCGGGTCGCCCGCGACGATCATCCGCGCGGTGCTGGAACTGACCGGGCTGGATCGCGTGTTCCGCGTGGTCGTCAGTGGTGACGAAATGCAGCGCGGCAAACCCGCGCCCGATATTTATCTCGAAGCCGCGCGGCAGCTTGGCGTGCCACCTGAGAACTGTGTTGGGATCGAAGACAGCTCGAACGGGATTCGTTCGCTCAAAGCCGCGGGGATGCGCGTCATCGCCATTCCACATCCTGATTACACCCCCGCGCCGGAAGTCCTCGCGCTGGCCGATGTGCGGCTCCCGAATATTGACGCGCTGACGCTTGAGGTCCTCACAGGTGATGGCGTTTTGTGACGTAATAGGGACATGCTGCGCTTGCGCGGCGTACCTGTTGCGCGTTAAGATCGGTGCATACTAACGGACGCCCCGCGCAATGCGCGAAGTCAACCTGCTTCATCTTGTGATCGGGATACACGCCTTCCCGATCACCATGTATTTGCTGTATCGGCTGTATCGCGGCGCGTCGCTCGTGACGATGCAGCGCGCTGGCTTCACGCCGAAGCTCGCCTTCGCGACCTGCCACGACATGCTGGAACGGATCGTCGTGGGTGCGTATGGCCTGCTGCCCGATCTGCCGACCATGCAGCCGACCGCGTGGGAGCGCTTCTCCGTCTCTGCGGATGGCATCCTTTATGCCGGGGAGAACAGGCCGGGCGCGGCGCTCGTCCCGATTACGCAGTGGGACGCAGTGAGCGGCGTCGGGCTGGAAATGCGCCCGGTCTATAAATATGCGCCCGCCACGCGCAGCTTTTGGGATGTCGCGACGCGCATCAACACAGGCTATCAATTCAATATCGTGGTCGTGCCTCGCGTCGGCAATACGCTCGATATTACGCTGCCACTACGCAACAATCAGGATGCGCTCGATTTCGCCGCGCACCTGCTCGCCTTTGCCCGCGCTCGCGAATGTCGCCTCAGCCTGATGGGGTTCGACAAGGCGCTGACACGGGGCGTCGTGCATCTGGATATGTTCTAGCACACTGCAAAAAGACAATCATCAAGCGAATTTTGCGTTATCTTTCACATAACGTTGAAAATTCGTCTTTGGCATCCTTCAAAATTTGATATAAAATTACACTGTGCTTGGTGATAAAGAACTTTGGTGTATTGTTTTATCATCTGGTACAAAACGTGTAATGTGTCGAGAAATAAGGATTGTCCCATGTCCGACCTATCGTTCTCCCAGTACAGTCTGGTCTACAATGCGTTCTCTTTCGCATTCGCCGCCATGTTCGCGGCGTTTATCTACTTCGTGCTGGTGCGCCAGCAGATTTCCCCCGAACTGCGTAATGCACTCACCATGTCGTCGCTGGTGGTTGCGGTCGCGGGCTACCACTACCTGCGCATATTCGAGAGCTGGCAGTCGGCGTATACGCTACTGAATGGTGTCTACACACATACGGCCAACAACCCGGCGTTCAACGATGCCTACCGCTACATCGATTGGTTGCTCACCGTGCCGCTGCTGGTCGCTGAACTGGTGGCTGTACTTGGCCTGACCCGCTCGCTTTCGATCAACCTGACGGCACGGCTCGCAGGCGCAGCGGCGTTGATGGTCATCCTCGGCTATCCCGGCGAAATCGCCTCGGATAACACCACGCGGCTGATCTGGGGTGTGCTATCTACGCTGCCCTTCCTGTACATCGTGTACACTCTCTTCACGGAATTCAATGCGGCGGTTGCACGCCAGCCTGCCTCGGCGCAACCGCTTTTCCGCTGGGCGCGCCTGTTGCTCTTCGCAACGTGGGGCTTTTACCCGATTGTCTATTCGCTCAAGTACTTGGGCGGCTATGATGCAAACGTACTGGTCGCTGTACAAATCGGCTACTGCATCGCGGATGTCGTCGCGAAAGCGGGCTTTGGCGTGCTGATCTACCAGATTGCGCGTGCAAAGGGACTTGAACTGCAAAGCACTGGCGCGGCAGACGTCGCGGCTGCAATCGCCTGAAGCTGTCCCGCAATGCCCGGTCGCAATCGCGCCGGGCAGCCCAACAGACCTGAAGAGCGCGGTGGATTCGTCCACCGCGCTTTTTGTTTGCTCCGGTTCAACAAAATGAATCCGGCAATCTCGTCTTTGCGGCGTACATGCCTATCCGAAGACCAAAACTATACTGACGTACTATGCGGCGACCTCCTGCGCGGAGATTGCAGTAGCGACGACAGGTGACGTTCGTTTTGTGGCAAGAGTACGAATCAGGTATTTCTGCGCCGGGACCTCGATGCCCTGATAAATTGCGATGCTCATCAGCGTCACGCCCGCATAATATTCGACGTAGCCGAATGGCAAAAACTGGATTGCATACGGCGCGAGATGCAGGATATAGAAGACATAGCTAATCCGCCCCGCGTAAACCAGTGGCCGCATACTCATGAACCGCGCCACCTTTGTATCGGCAGTCAGCCCATAAATGATCACCGCCGCAACCAGTGCCACCGGAAACAACAGGAGCCGCGCGGTGAACGCGCCAAGCGCCTGATAGAGCAGCCATTGCAGTCCAACGATACCGAGCAGGCCAGCAATGATCAATATTAGCCCGGTTCGCGGCGGGCAGCGCCCATATTGCAGGAATATCCTGCCGAGCGCGATTCCAATCGCAAAATCCCACATATAGCCGAATACCGTGCGGGACATCACGAAAACGAAATCCGACGGGTAGAGAAGTGCGCCGATTACCATCCCGCCAGCACACACGCTCAGGATGAACGCGACATGGTAGAAGGGTTTTCTACGCGGAATATTAATTCGCAGAAGGAGCGGTAGCACCAGATAAAACCCGCACTCGACACTGAGCGTCCAGGCCGCGTGCAGCCCGCTCCAGATATGATCGGGACTCAACGAGTGCAGCAGAAATACGTTGAGAATCGTGATCGGTTCCCCGGCCAGTGCGGTAAGCGCCAGCACGAACAGGTAAACCGGAAAGATGCGCGCGGCGCGATGCACCAGATAGTTGCGCCAGTTGAACGAATGATCCCTGACGCTCGATTGATAGCGTATTGTCAGGACAAACGCCGACAGCACGAAGAAAATTTCGACGCCAATATATCCCGATTCGGAGAGGAAAGTTTCAGCGGCGGGGACCCGGCCTGTGTAGTGGCAGGTGAATACGATGAATGCAGCGATGAAGCGCAGTGAAGTCAGGGAGCGAATTTCCAAAGGTGCACCCCGTGAGCCGTTGGAAACTCGTTGATTGCTCACACGCAGCGAACCTGACATATCGGACACAGGCAGCACTCCGACACTATGATTGAAACGAGCAGGACGCCAGAATATCAGTGTATCGGAAAATATACCGCTGTGGTCATGAAATCATTACGATTCCGTTACGAAGAGGCGCACAGTTGCGCCTCGTTCATAACACGATAGCGATTCAGGGGCGTGATTATTAACTATGCGGATGCTCAACCTCTGGAAATCTAGCCGTTGAAAAAAGCATCCACTGCGGTCTGATCTGCCTGGAACAACTCGATCCCGACCTTCTTGTGATCTTTGATCTCGAAGATGATCGTTTCATCCCAGGTCAGGTTTCTTCCGTTGATCTCGGCATAATTGCGCGTGACCAGCGCAACCTTACCAGTGTCGTTGACGAGCCAGCGCATTTCGATAATCCGATACGTGCCGTGCGTCAGCTCCATTAGCTTGCCGAAGTAGCCCATGACTTGCTGCGGACCTTTGAAATTCCCGGACAGCGCATTGTGTCCGGGAACGGTATAGGTGACATCCGGCGCGAAGAATGTCGCCCCGGTAACAAAGTCGCCGCGCGCCATTGCAGCCTGATAATCTTTCACGAACTGAACATTAGGATGCGTTAGTGCGCCGCTTTCTGTGGGTTGTGCATCTGCCATGAGATTGTGATCCTCGAAGGTGTTAAAAGACACCAGACGAAGCATACTCATTCTGGCTCTTCCGATGGCATGATATTCTTGCTGGATATGAGGATATTCTTGCTGTTATTCCTGATTTCAAGCGGTGCATAGCCATAGCGCCGATGGGTATGCCGTGCCAGATGGCTCACATCGAAAAAGCCCGTTTGCTCTGCTATCCCGGCAACGGGTAATTCCGAGCTGATCAGCAGGTGAATCGCGCGCTCTAGGCGTATCTGGATGAGGTATTGATGCGGCGCAAGGCCAGTACGTTTTTTGAATTCGCGTGCAAAATGGAATAGGCTTACCGATGCAATAGAGGCGACTTCCTTAAGCCCGACTTCTGTGTGCATGTTTTCGTGCATGAATTCCACCGCACACCGGAAACCTGCATCGGATAGTGCGCGGCTTGCGACAGGTTCATTCAATCTGGCTTTCTGGCTGGAATAGTTGCGGATCAAATGAACACAAAGCGCGGTCGTCAGCGACTCCAGAAACAGCGCTGTACCCCATCCCCGATTCTGATTTTCAGCGTGCATCGTCGCCAGTAGCTGTACAAGGAGCGGATCGCTGGTCCCGAAATTATTGATTATTTCAACTTGTGAACCACGCTGTTGCATTGAAGCAAAAGCCTTCTGAATTGCTTGATCGGGAATGCGGACATGCAGCATGTGCAACTCCACACTCCAGTTGCAAGCGCTATCGATCCACGCTGGAGCAATGATTAAGTCATGGGTGTTCAGCTTACGCTGATTTGACTTCCCATCCCGCATCTGTGCCATTTTCAAAGGGTTGCCAGCACAAAGTATCAGCGTATGTTGAGAGAGTGCAGGCACGATATGTTCGGCAGCAGGCACAATTTGCTCGGTTATTTCGATAACCGGGAGAGGAGGTCGCTGTTGCGCAGTCATGAAATCATCTTTCGTGTCAAGTCACCGCATTTTAACATCCGAGCGGGCAATCAGGCTGCTGACGGCGACTTACGGTTTCTCCGCTGCGAATGCCGCAAACCCGGCGGCGTCTTCCTTGCCCACGAAGCCGATCCCCCGCTTCGGGAGCGGTTCGCCACCCTCGCGGACCTGCTTCGCCAACCGCTTGCATGTGGCGCGCAATAGTTCGACGCTGACTTCCGCACTGCCAACCTGCGCCGCCTGCATCCGTGCGTGCAAGGACATCTCGCGCACAAACGCGCCCGTCTTGCCGATCAGCAGCGGTGCAATCGCCGCGTGGTCGTCGCGGTAAACGTTGCCCAGATAACGTTTGAGCATCCGCAGCGCCTGCTCGCCGTCTTCGATGGGCGGGATCGCGATGATGCGGTCGATCCGTCCGGGGCGTTTGGTCAGCCGTTCGTCGATCTTCTCCGGGAAGTTGGTCGTCGTCAGGAGCAGCACGCCGCGCGGGTTGGTCGGCGTTTCCAGCCCGTCGAGGACATTCAGAATACGCGATTTGTCCTCATCGATCAGGTAGTTGTCCAGTTCTTCAATGATGAGCAGCACCGGACGGCGCGCATTCGCGACGAGTTGCAGTGCGTCGTGAACCTTGCGAAAGGTCGCCTTGTCTTTATCCGACGCGGAGACGTAGATCACGAGGCACTTCTGCTTGATTGCGAGCGCGGCCAGCGCGGAGCAAAGCGTAGTTTTGCCCGTCCCCGGCGGTCCGACGAGCAGCAGTTTGCGGAACGGCGCAAGATTGAGCTGTTTATAAAGCGCGACTCCGCTCTTGAAAAATGTTTCGAGTTCGCCACGCAGGTCAGCCTTGATCGCGTCGGAGAGAATCACGTCCTCCCACGCCATTTTGACCTCGAAATGTTTCTGCTGCCCGCCGATGACGTGAACTTTCGTGCCGTGTTCGAGGTAGCCACTCGCAGTCGCCATACGGCTTTCAAAATCATCGAAGGCATCCAGCAGGTCGGGCGGAGTGAAGGCCAGCGAATGATTTTCGAGGCCGGACTCACTCACATAATGCCCGTTCATATACAGCACCGATTGCCGTACACCCTTGATCTCGAAATGGAACAGGTATGCGCCCGCGCTGCCCGTCAGCATCACGGTCCGTCCGCGATATTCGCCGCCGGAGATCGGCGCGATAACCGGGCAGGCAATTTGCTCGAACCCGGCATAGACGACCTGCCCGCGCAGCTTGCGCCCGACCTTGAAGCGCGTTAGCGCGATACGGTTGGAAGGGTAGTTATAGGACCAGACGATATTACATGGCGTCTCCGCGTAGCGACGCAGCCATTCGCCCGCGCCCCAGCCGATCATACGTTCGTGCA
This sequence comes from Aggregatilineales bacterium, assembly GCA_965246845.1. Classification (GTDB taxonomy): domain Bacteria; phylum Chloroflexota; class Anaerolineae; order Aggregatilineales; family UBA2796; genus JBBRMW01. Next base: position 593,735 of record CBDFFR010000014.1, on the reverse strand, counting down.
TGGTTTGTTTCGGGTCGTTCGGATCCAGCGTGACCAGTGGTATATCGTTTTGGAATTGATTGCGTTGTGTGTTCATCGTACACCTAGTATAAATTCATATCGACGGCTTTTGAAGGGTCAATTTGGCTCATAAGGTGCGAGATTGCACACTGTGGGTATCATAGCAAGGTACACAATCTTACATCAGGCAGGAACACTCATCATGCGTTTTGGTTTGCAAGTTCCGGTTTTCACATATCCCGGCGGTCCGACAACGATTCGCCCGGTCCTCAAGAATATCGCGCAGGCCGCGGACGCGGGCGGTTTTTACAGCCTGTGGACGATGGATCACTTCTTCCAGATGGAAATGATCGGCGGCCCCGAACGCGAGATGCTGGAAGGTTATAGCACCCTCAGCTACTTCGCGGCGCTCACGGAGCGCGTGAAACTCGGCACGCTGGTCACGGGTGTGATCTACCGCCATCCCGGTCTTCTCGTCAAGACCGTGACCACGCTGGACGTCCTCTCCGGCGGGCGCGCGTACCTCGGCATCGGGGCGGCGTGGTATGAACGGGAGGCGCTCGGCCTCGGCGTGCCATACCCGGATACGACGACGCGCTTCGAGCAGCTTGAAGAAACACTACAAATCGCACATCAGATGTGGTCGGATGAAGTGAAGCCCTATCACGGCAAGCACTTCACGCTTGAAGAAGCGCGCAACGTCCCAAACGCGCTCACGAAGCCGCATCCGCCGATTCTGATCGGCGGGACGGGCGAACAGAAGACGATGCGGATGATCGCGAAGTATGGCGATGCGTGCAACTTCTTCGCACAAATGGGCAACGAAGTCATGCGGCAAAAGCTGGATGCGCTCAAAGCGCGCTGCGAGGAAGCCGGACGCGACTACGCGGAGATCGAGAAGACCGCGCTCGGCAGCGTGAACCTCGAACAGATGTCGGCGAAAGATATTGTGGAGTGGTGTCGCGGGCTGGCCGCGCTCGGCTTCCAGCACATCATCGTCAACCTGCCGAATGCTGAGGCAATTACCCCGATTGAAACGCTGGCGCGTGAGGTTATCCCGGAAATCGCGGCGCTGTAATCAAATATACCGGGTCGGGCAAGCTGCGACCCCTACACCGGAGCGCATTATCTGGTGCAGGGGTCGGGCTTGACCGACTCAGATAAATATCCTTGTGATCATTTCCCGGCAGGGCTGTCTTCAAATACAACCGCCACCTTACCACATTTACCAGCGGCCATCAGCGCATAGGCATCATTCACATGGTCGAGATCGAACTGATCCGTTACAAGGTCTTGCGGATGGATTCCCCAACGCACCAGACGCTCAACCAGTTCTTCCATCAACCAGATACTCGTCACCCACGAACCGTAAATCGTCTTTTGATCGTGTATCAGATCGGGACTCGGCTGAAAGCTGGTCGTCCCACCTTCCCCGATAAACACGATTTTGCCCCACTTGCGAGTCGCTTGAATAGCGGTCAGGCGGGCAGTGTCATGGCCGCTGGTGTCGATTGCGCGTTCAACGCCATACCCGCCAGTCAAGGCGCGGATTTCCGCGACATTATCCGGTCCTGATTTCAAGACATGATCCGCGAGGCCGAGCCGGGTTGCCAGCGTTAACCGCTCTTCGACAACATCCACGCCAATCAGGTTGTGCGCCCCCATCGCCTTCGCCAGCATCAACGTTGCAAGGCCAACCGGACCCAGCCCGACCACCAGCACCGCATCGTTCCCCGATATACCGACTTTTTCCAACCCTTCGTAGACCGTCCCAAAGCCGCAGGCGACCTGCGCGCCATCCAGATACGTCAATTCATCGGGCAGCAGCACGAGGTCCTTTTCCTCGGCAAGGATGTACGGAGCCATCCCGCCGTCGCGCTGCCACCCATAGGCAGCACGCAGGGGGCTGGTGCAGCTAATCATATAGCCGCGCCGACAATCATTACACAACCCGCACCCGGAAATGTGGTAGACGATGACCCGATCCCCTTTTTTGAAACGGCGCAAACCGGGTCCTTCGGCAACGATCAGGCCGCTCGGTTCATGACCCGCGATCACGTTTTGATAGCCTTCGGGTCCTTTCCCCAGATGCTCCCGGTAAATCGCGCGAATGTCGCTTCCGCAGATTGTCGAAGCCTTCGTTTGGATCAGGACCTCTCCATGACCCGGTTCGGGAATTGAAAATGTTTCCAGCCTGACGGTGCTGTTGCCCGGTAACACTGCACCGATCATCGTAGTTGCAGAAGCGGTTGTCATCGCGTGATCTCCCCATCCAAATCCCATAAATCCTGCCAGTCTTTCGCGCCTGCCCACAAGAAGACCTGCCCCTTGATCAAGCGGCAATTCCTGTCGATACCCGCGATTGCGGCCATATCCGCGTCGGTGAGCGGCGCTGAAACCGCGCCTTCAAGAGTCGCCAGATATTGCTGTCGCTTGGTCGAAAACGGAATCGGTATCTGCCCGCGCTGGATTGCCCACTTGATGCACACCACCGCCGGGTGTAGACCCAGACGGCTGGCGATCCCGATGATCACCGGGTCCTCCATATCCACCGTGTCATCTGCAGTACGGTCCCGTTCCGGGCGGCTCGGCGAGCCAATTGGCGAATACCCAATCGGCACAATCCCATTTTCAAGGACAAACTGGAAAAGTTCCGGCTGCTGAAAGTGAGGGTGTAGTTCCATTTCATTGCAGGCAGGCGGGGTCACGGCGTCGCGCAGCAGGAGTTTTAATTTGGGAATCGTCGTATTGGATGTCCCGATGTGCCGCACCAGGCCGCGCTCGACCGCTATTTCCAGTTGACGCCATGTTTTCATGTAAGCATCGTGATCGTAAGCTGTGGCGTGGGGGTCGCGCGAATTCACATCGACACCCGGCGCGTGGTAGTTCGGGAACGGCCAGTGAATCAGATACAAATCCAGGTAATTGAGCTGCAAATCGTGGAGCGTCTTTTCCAGCGCAGGAAGCACATCGGCGTGTTTGTCGTTCCACAACTTGGAGGTGATCCACAAATCGCTGCGCGGAACCCCCTCTTGCATCGCCTCGCGAAGCGCCGCCCCGATCAGATGTTCATTGGCGTAGACCGCCGCACAATCGATATTCCGATAACCCAGCCGGATTGCATCCCTGACCGCTTCGGCCACGACTTCGCCGGAATAGCGGTCTGAGCCGAACGTACCCAGCCCAAGCGCGGGGATGGTCGCGCCTGTATACAGCGTCCGGCGCGGCACAAGCGGCGCGTAATCCGGCAAAACGCCCGTAGTTGAAACCTGTGCTTCCATAGTAAAGGTCCTTAAGCGCCGTGAAAGATTATTGCAAGCGGTACAACTTCGCGGCGTGTGCATGTACCCATTGTCGAATTGTACCTTCAACGGGGCCGGAAATGCGTTGTTCCCATACATCGAACGTTTGGCAGTCCTATCCCCGATCTGGTGGAGATCGACCTCAATCATCAGGGTGCTTCGCCGATATTGAACAGCGCCAGATATTTAACTGCCGGGTCGCTGCCGTCAGCGGTCCAGACGATACCATCCTCCTGACGCAGCAATTCCCGGTTGTGCTGGCCGGCCTGCGTGATTTGCAGCAGGTCGGCGTTGGTAAGCAGCGCAATTGCAGCGGGTTCGGAGCTGGACGCTCACCACTCCGCGATAGCACCATCCCGGTTACGCCAGATTGGGTTTTGCCAATCGTGGCCGATCTCCGCTGCACGTCGCACGAGCGGCTCATTCACCGTAATGCCGAGGCCGGGCTGCGTCGGGATGATGACGTATCCATCCTGATAGTGAAACACATTCGCGTCTTCCAGATAATCCAGCAGGTCGTTTCCCGCATTGTAGTGAATGCCAAGACTTTGTTCTTGAATAAAGGCATTGTGCAGCCCCGCGTCGAGTTGCAGGCACACCGCAAGCGCAATCGGTCCGAGCGGACAATGCAGCGCAACCGCGACGTCGTAGGCTTCGGCCATATTCGCAATTTTGCGCGTCTCGGTGATGCCGCCCGCGTGTGACGGATCGGGCTGGATGATGTCCACATAGCCATCGTGCAAAAGCTGTTTATAGTCCCAGCGAGAATACATCCGCTCTCCGGTCGCGATGGGCGCGGACGTTTGGCTGGCAATATCGCGCAAGGCTTCGTTGTTCTCCGGCAGCACAGGTTCTTCGATGAACAGCAGGTGAAAAGGGTCGAGTTCACGCGCAAGCGCCTTCGCCATGCCCTTGTGAACCCGCCCGTGAAAATCGACCGCGATTCCGAAGCCGGAGCCAACCGCCTCGCGCACCGTTGCGACCCGCGCAATCACCTGTTCGACGGCGGCGAAAGTTTCAATGTAATTCGTCTCCTCGGTGGCGTTCATCTTGATCGCGCTGAAGCCCGCCTTTTTGCGTTCGAGCGCTTGCTGCGCCACCTCGGTGGGTCGGTCGCCGCCCACCCATGAATAGACCTGAATTTTGTCGCGCACTTTGCCGCCGAGAAGTTGATAGATGGGCAGGCCATAGCGTTTGCCTTTGAGGTCCCACAGCGCCTGATCCACGCCCGCGATAGCGCTCATCATCACCGGACCACCCCGGTAAAACCGCGCGCGGTAGAGCGTCTGCCAAATGTCTTCAATCGCGTCGGGGTCACGCCCGACGAGGTAGCTTTCGAGTTCCTGAACGGCAGCCTGAACGGTGCGCGCATGTCCTTCGACAATGGGTTCGCCCCATCCAGCGAGTCCGTCATCGGTCGAAATTTTGAGAAACAGCCAGCGCGGGGAAACCAGAAAGAGTTCCAAACCTGAAATTTTCATTGTGTGCGGCCTTTTGACGAGTCTTGGCTACTGGAACTTTGTTTTACTAGAGCGTGTCTACAATGTCAAAAAGGGATGTTAATGGTCAAGCTCGGTCTAATCTGATTTTCGGGCGCAGTGCAAAACACGGTGGCTGAAGCGTCTGAACGCTGCGACGCTTTGTGCATATTCATCGAAGGCTGAAAACCCACCCATGATCGATTTCACCCAACTCTGGAATAAAGAAAAAGCCATCCGCGATTTCAACACCGGGCAGAGCAAAGCCGACCTCGTAGCGCTCACGAACGAGATTATTGATACGATGCTCGCCTCCATCGCGGACGCGACCGAGGCGGAAGTCGCGTTTATCTACGATGACCCGAACGCGAACGACGGCGGCGACACGACGCCCTGGACGCTCCCGCATGTCGTTGTCCACACGACGGCCAGCGCCGAAGAAGCTGCGTTCCACGCGCTGGCGCTGGCGCGCGGCCTCGTCCCCGAAGGGCGCTCGCGCTACGAAACGCAATGGCAGAGCGTAACCAGCATCGCGCAGTGCCGCGCCCGGCTGGATGAGTCGCGCCGGATGCGGCTCGCGATGCTGGATGCCTGGCCGGATGCGCCGCACCTCGACATTCGGCAGGAGAGTTCATATTTCGGCTCGATGAATGCCGTAGATCGGTTTCTGGTTGGCGTACAGCACGACGCCATTCACATCGGGCAGATTAACCAGATCATGACGCAGGCGCGGGCGAAGCGCGGCGTGTAATCTATCTCAACCGCCGTGCAGCGCGCGATAAACGCGCTCCGGCGTGAAGGGCAGTTCGCGAATCCACACGCCCGTCGCGTCGTGGATCGCGCTCGCGATTGCCGGGGCGACGCCATCCTTTGGGATTTCCGCAACGGCTTTCGCGCCGAAGGGTCCGGTTTCTTCGTAGGTTTCGACGAAGATCACGCGCAGGTCCGGCATCTCATCGGCCTGATAGATGCGATAATCGCTAAACTTCGTCGCCTGCAACTGTCCGTAGTCATCGTAGGCCATCGCTTCCGAATGCGCGTAGCCAAGCGCTTGTGTCATCCCGCCTTCGACCTGCCCGCTTGCGGTGATCGGGTTGAGCGCGATTCCGCAATCGACCGCCATCAGCAGCCGTTCGACCGTGACCTGCCCGGTCTCCGTATCGACCGCGACCTCCGCATATTGCGCGGCGAACGGCGGCGGCGAATGCAGCGACATATGCGAGGCGGTTGCCATGATCTGGTGCTGGTCGGATTTATGCAGCGATTCGAGCGCAACCTCTTCCAACGTCACCGAGCGCCCATCTGCCGACCAGATGCGCGAGTTGCGTAGTTCCAGCAGGTCGAACTTATCCACCTTGAGCATCCGCCCGGCAACCTTCTGGATTTGCCAGCGCACGCCGTCCGCTGCTTTCTTGACCGCACCGCCGCTGATATAGGTCGTACTGCTCGCATAGGCTCCGGTATCGAACGGCGTGAAATCCGTATCGCTGGAGTACATCAGGATTTTGTGCAACGGCACGCCGAGCGTTTCCGCCGCGATCTGCGCGAGGACGGTATCCGAACCTGTCCCCAAATCCGTCGCGCCGACGAGGATATTGAACGAGCCGTCGTCGTTGATTTTGATGCTCGCCGCGCCCATATCCAGACCCGCGATAGCCGTCCCGTGCATACAGATCGCCATGCCAATCCCGCGCTTGAGCGGTCCCGCGCCGGGGCTGCGCCGTTTGCGCTCCCAATCGACGGCCTGCGCGCCGAGATCGATGCACTCCGGTAGCCCGGAGGTGAGGACCGTCTGCGCAAAGCCGTCCCGCGCCTCGCCGAGCGCTTCCGCGAGTGGGAGTGGGTCGCCGACCTTGACATGATTCTTCGATTTGAATGCGAGGACATCCATGCCGAGCAGGTCCGCGATCTCTTCCATATGCGTTTCGAGCGCGAAGAGTGCTTGCGGCGCACCATAGCCGCGATACGCGCCCGGCGTCGGCAGGTTGGTATAGACTACATCGCAATTGAACTCGCGATACGGCGCATTATAGGTGCTGAGGCCGCGCATCCCGGAGACAGTCTGCACCGTCAGGCCGTGCGTGCCATACGCGCCCGTGTTGCCGAGGATGTAGAGCGCCTGCCCGGTCAGCGTGCCGTCGCGCTTCACGCCCGTCTTGTAGCGCAAAATCTGCGGGTGGCGGCTGCGGGCGCTGGTGAATTCCTGCTCGCGCGTATACTCGAAGCGGACCGGGCGACCCGTCGCGAGTGTCAGATGCGCGCACAAATCTTCGATCAACATCTCCTGTTTGCCGCCGAAGCCGCCACCGATGCGCGGCTTGATTACGCGAATCTTCGCGACAGGCAGGCCGAGCAGCGGCGCGACCATGCGCCGGACATGAAACGGAACCTGCGTGCTGGTGCGGATGACCAGCCGCTCGTCTTCATGCCACCACGAAATGACGATGTGCGGCTCGATGCTGGCCTGCTGCACCTGATGCACGCGGTATTCTTTTTCATAAATCAGGTCAGCCTCCGCGAACGCTGTATCCGCGTCACCGATTTTCGCGTGAATCTGGCAGACGAGGTTACGGTGCGCGTCGGCAATCCCAATCGCGTCCGGCTCGTCGTGGATCATGGGTGCGCCGGGCTGCATCGCCTGTTCCATATCCAGCACGGCGGGCAGCGGTTCATATTCGACTTCGATCAGATCAATCGCCTGCTGCGCGATCTGCGGCGTATCGGCAGCGACGACCGCCACGCGGTCCCCGACGTGGCGCACTTTGTTATCGAGGCTGACCTGATCCCAGGGCGGCGGGTTCGGATAGCTCTGCCCGCCGGATGCATACATCACACGCGGCACATCCGCATAGGTCAGGACCGCATGAACGCCGGGGAGCGCCTTCGCCTTGCTTGTATCAATGCTCAGGATGCGCGCGTGCGCGTGCGGGCTGGTCTTGAGCGCGCCGTAGAGCATCCCGCGCATCTCTATATCATCGGTGAAGACGGGCTTGCCGAGCGCCAGCTTGACCGCATCGACCTTGATTTCCGGCTTGCCGATGACGGAGGTTGCTTTCACATCCGGCGGCGCGACCACCTGCAAGTGAGTCCGCGTCGCGATGTCTGAATTGTGACCGTGATCATTGTCATCCGGCTCGATGGGATCACGCGGCCTGAACAGTTCCGGCGCGGGGATCGCGATTTCTTCCGGCGCAACAGGCGGCACACTCTCGCCGCGCATGACTGCCGCCGCGCGCTGCACGGCTTGTACGGGTTTGACGTAGCCCGTACAGCGGCACAACACACCCGCCAGCGACTCGCGCACCTCTGCATCGGAGGGGTTCGGATTCTTTTGCAACAGATGCGCGGCGCAAAGCGTCATCGCGGGCGTGCAGAAGCCGCACTGGATCGCGCCCGTCTCGACGAACGCAACTTGCAGCGGGTGCATGTCGCGCGAGGTGGCGGCCAGCGCTTCGAGGGTGGTCACGCGGCGGCCATCAGCCTGCGCCGCGAGCAGGACGCAGGTGGGGGTCGGCTTGCCATCGAGCAACACGACGCACGCACCGCATTCGCCCGTCTCGCAGCCGTGTTTGACGCTCCACATCGCGTTTTTGCGCAGCGCGGTCATGAGCAATTCGTTGGGCGCGACATCGAGCGTACAAGCCGCGCCATTCAGGTTGAGGGTGATTTGCATGGGAGCCGCCACAGGGACTAGAGAGCGTGCGAAGGTGCGGGAAACTGTACCGCATCGCGCGCGTTTGCCCTAATACACTATGCCGGGTTGGACGGGACCGATGAGGCGCTTCGACGGCGCAGCCAATCGAACACGGTGACCACAACCACAACCACCGCTGCTACGAGCGACAGGATGACCACGAGCGGCGCACGGTCGGTATTATTGGCCGCGATTCCGACAACTGCCCACACGACCACACCTGTATAAACAATCGTTCCAATATTCGGGCGATTATACAGGATAACGGCGGAAGCCAACCCGGTTGCGACCACCAGCATCCGCGCCGCCCACAACGCGCCGTTTGGCTCCCCGGTGAAGCCGAGCGCGATCAGTGCCGCAGCGGTATTGGCAATCATAGCGACGTTGAGCCATGCGAAAAAGATGGTGACAGGCACACGGACCAGCCAGCGATCCGGGGTGGTGAGTTCAGCACTCAGGCGATGCAGACGGATGAATGCCTGCGTGAGCGAAAACAACATCCCGATGAGGAAAAGTACGGTCAGTACGACAAAGATGCTGCGACCCTGATTGATTTGCGGCAGCGCGCACACTATCCAGCCACTGGTGAGCGCGGCATTCAGCGCCACCCAGCCGCCGATTGTGCGGTGAATAGTGCGCTCGCGCTGCGCTGGCAATCCTTGATAGATCGCGTAGAACAGCTCCGTGAGGAAAATCACGCCCCAGATTGCAAAGGTTCCATTGACAGGCAGAAAGTACGCACGGTTTGCATCTGCCGAACTCTGATTCAAGCCTGAGCCTAGCAGGGCAGACATGACCCAGTTGGAAACGGTGAACGCAATCACAGCCACTTGCCGGACCACATTATTGTTGAGCGTACCATTGCTGGTGAGCGGTGCAGTTTGAGAGACGGACATTGGAATACTCCTCTACAGACTTATCGGTCGGGAATTGAAGCAAATAAAAACGCACGTTCATGGACGCTTCAACAATCCACTGAGCAGCATATCAATCAGGTCATACGTCATGTCGATTCGTGGCTTTATGTAGCCCGCTGCCGGGACGAGGTGCATACTTTGCAACATACCGAAGATGCCACCTGCCGCAAGCCCAATATCGATTGACCCAAGTTCACCGCGATCCACCGCCTGACTAAGTGCCAGTGCGATTGGCTCGATCATCGCTTCGAGCGACAAGGTAGAAAGGCGTGTCGCCTGCACCGAATCGATTTCGGTGAGGTCCGTGCGCGCCACGCGCAGCAGGTCCAGCGGTGGGTGGCCGAGCAACCAATCGGCAGCCGCACGGAGTTGGTCGCGCAGGTTTCCCTGATGTTGCGCGATGAGGCCGTTCAATCCGGCGCGATGTGTGTTCAACGAATTTTCCATGACTTCGATATACAGTTGTTCCTTTCCCCCCGGAGCATGGTGGTATAGCGTCGCATGGCGCACATTAGCGGCAAGCGCAATATCCTTGAGCTTGACTGACGTATATCCGTGTTCTGCAAAAAGGCGTTCAGCCGCACGTAATACACGTTCGCGCGCTTCAGAGTTGACAACCATCAGTTCTCCGACCGACATTTCTGTAGGGAAGTATAACCAATAGGGTGAACTGTGCCAACAAAAGCAAATGGATCAAAGTTGCGCATCACTCATAAGGGGAGTAGGATCGGATCATACTCGATAGACAAGGTACGATCCGCCATGCGAAGACGGCTGCTGTTCGTCTGTTTTTTGATGTGTACTGCGTTCCTCGCCGCACAACCTGCCGCCGCACGTCCGCTGCAAAAGGCGGCATATTGGGGATCGTGGAATGTCGACATCACACAGATGGACACCAACGCAAACAGGTTTCATGTCCGCGAGACGCATACGATCCTGATTACCGAAGGGGTCATCAACGGCGGCGACCGGCAAATCCGGCTGGATCGCGTGACCGGGATCGACAACATCATCGTTCGTGAAGGCAACCGCACCTATCGCACGTTCAATAACACGCCATCCAATAGCTGTAGTGGTCTTGGCGTCGTCTGCCTGAGCATCGTCGGTGGCGAGCAGGTCATTTACTATAACTTTTTTGCGGCGGCCAACACCAGCGAGCAGCGCGTGATCAGCATCGATTACGATGTACGCGGGGCGTTGCGTTCCTACGCAGGCGGCGATCAATTGTGGTGGGTCGCGATCCCGGATGACCGCCCCGCGACCGTCGCGGCGTCCCGCATCACGGTCGAACTGCCGACGGGTGTGCAGCCGCAGGTCTACGCGACGTATCCGAACGAGTGGACAAAATCGGGAGATGGCAGCCGCATGACCTTCATTGCTCCTGCGCAGGTCAACGCGGGAACCTACACGGAAGTGCGCGTGCAATATCCGCACAACGCAGCGATGGCTGCTCCTGCATGGCAGGCCGGATTCGATGCCAGCCAGCGCACGGAGCCGCTGATCCGGCTGGGCGGCGTATTGATTGCGTTCCTGATCGCAATCCTCGGTCCATTGCTGCTGTTCATCAGATATTTGAATGGGCGGCGCGGCCTCGAGGCGGTTCCTGTGCCGGAATATCTGACCGAACTCCCGTCGGCAGATAGCCCCGCCGTCGCCGGGACGCTCATCGACAACAGCGCCGATACGAAAGATGTCCTCGCGACGATGGTGGACCTCGCCAGCCGGGGCTATCTGGTGATCGAGACGACGCAAGAGCGCGGGTTGCTTGGCTCGCACACTAAATACACGCTGCACCGCACCGATAAAGGGAATGCCGACCTTAAAACCTTCGAGAATACGATGCTTGCGGGGCTGTTCGCGGCGGGACATACCGTTGACCTTTCCGATCTCAAGGACAAATTCTATTCGACACTCGCAGTCATCAAAGGGCAGCTTTATACGCAAAACGTCGCAGAAGGTTATTACAAAGACTCTCCAGAGGCAGTACGTAATGGCTGGCGCGGGCTGGGTGTGTTCTTCATCGTTGCGGCAGGGGCAATCTTCTTCCTCACGGTTCAAAAGCAACTCGCGAGCAGTCCATTCCAAATCGCGCTCGCCTTGATTGGCGCGGCACTCGGGCTGAACGGATTCATATTCGCGATTTTCGCCGGGGCAATGCCGCATCACACCCCGCAAGGCGAACTCGAAGCGAAGAAGTGGCGCGCCTTCAAGAAATATCTTGGCAATCTCGATAAATCGCCCGGCGTGGGCGACGCCGATACGATTTTCAACCGCTACATCGGCTATGCGGTCGCATTCGGGTTGGAAAAGCAGTTCATGCGCCACTTCGGTAATGCGCTGACCTCGATGCCGACATGGTACTACCCGGCCTATTATTATGGCAGTCCATACGGTTACGGACGGCGCAACTATAGCAGCGGCATGGCGGGTTTCGGGGATGTACAGGATGGGTTCAGCGGCGGGCCGGGAGGTGGCGGATTGAACCAGTTGAGCGGCAACCTCTCGCAAGGCTTGCAATCCCTGAGCAACGACCTGACCGGGTTGCTTAACAGCAGTGCCAGCGTCCTGAGCAGTTCGCCAAGCAGCAGTAGCAGCGGCGGGTTCAGCGGTGGCGGGGGGGGTGGCGGCGGTTCGGGCGGCGGCAGTGCCGGGTTCCATTGATGAGAGCGCATAAATTATGAGCCGTATCACCGGAGTTGTCCTGATTATCGTCGGAATCGTGCTTTGCCTCGTCGCGTCGGCGTGGTTGTTCACCAACCCGGACCTGACAGGTTCGGCGCGCATTCTCGGCTTCGGCCTCGCCTTACTGGTGCTGGTCGGACCGTTCGTCGTCGGCGGAATATACGTCCTGTCACGCGGCGTCGGAGATGCACAGCAGGCGAAAGTCGCGGCGCAGCAGCGCAAACTGCTCAACCTCGTACAGGCCAAAGGCGAGGCCAAAATGGACGAGCTAGCGCTCGATTTGCAGGTCCCACGCGACCAAATTCGCGAGATCGTGCTGAGCCTCGTCGGACTTGGCGTTTTCAATGGGTATATCGCATGGGATAAAGGCACGCTGTATTCAAGCGATGCCAGCAAACTACGCGACCTCAAGGCCTGTCCCAACTGTGGCGGGGAGATTACCCTGAGCGGCAAGGGTGTCGCGCGCTGCCGTTTTTGTGGGACAGAGTTTTTCCTGTCATAGTCTTGCGGGCGGACACATCGGTCCGCCCCTACGAATACACCGAACTCTAGCGGCTCAGATTGTAGAACGCATCGCGCCCCGCATATTCGGCGGAGACGCCAAGCTGCTCTTCGATCCGCATAAGCTGGTTGTACTTCGCCACCCGGTCGGAACGCGCGGGCGCGCCCGTCTTGATCTGCCCGGCGTTGGTCGCAACAACCAAATCCGCGACGGTCGTATCTTCGGTTTCGCCGCTGCGGTGGCTGACGATCACTGTCCAGCCCGCGCGCTGGCTCATCTGCACGGCGGCAAGCGTCTCCGTCAGCGAGCCGATCTGGTTCAGCTTGCAGAGCAGCGAATTGGCAGCTTTCTCCTTGATCGCGCGCTCGATGAAGCGCACGTTCGTCACGAGCAGGTCATCCCCGACTATCTGCACGCGGTCCCCAACCTGCGCGCGCAGCTTCGTCCACGCGCTCCAATCGCTCTCCGCGAGGCCATCTTCGAGCGAGATGATCGGATATTTATCCAGCCAGTTCGCCCAATACGCGACCATCTCATCCGATGAAAGCTGCGCGTTTTCGCGAACGAGGTTGTATTTGCCGTCCTTGTAGAATTCGCTGGCCGCCGGGTCGAGCGCGAGCATGATGTCTTCACCCGGCTTGTACCCGGCTTTTTCGACCGCTTGCAGGATGTATTCAATCGCTTCCGTATTGCCGAGTCCGCTCGGCGCGAAGCCGCCTTCATCCCCGACCGTCGTGGATTTGCCCGCATCGTGCAGGATTTTCTTGAGCGCAGCGTAAATCTCCGCGCCCCAGCGGACCGCCTCCGCGAAGGTCTCCGCACCGATGGGCATCACCATGAATTCCTGAAAATCGGAACTGTTTTCGGCGTGCTTGCCGCCGTTCATGATGTTCATCATCGGGACCGGGAGCGTATGCGCGTGGACACCGCCGAGATATTGGTAAAGCGGCAAATCGAGGCTGGCCGCAGCAGCGCGCGCAACCGCGAGCGATGTGCCGAGGATTGCGTTCGCGCCGAGATTGCCCTTATTCTCCGTGCCGTCGAGGTCGAGCATCGCGTAATCGACATCGATCTGGTTGAGCGCATTCATGCCGAGAACGGCATCCGCGATAGGTCCATTCACGTTTTCGACGGCTTTCAGGACGCCTTTGCCGCCATAGCGCGCCTTGTCGCCGTCGCGCAGTTCGAGCGCTTCATTCTCGCCCGTGCTTGCGCCGCTCGGCACGATTGCGCGCCCGACCGCGCCATCCAGCAGTTCGACTTCGACTTCGACGGTCGGGTTCCCACGCGAGTCGAGGACTTCGCGCCCGATGACCGAGTCAATGATGAGTTCCATTGTGTTGTTGTCCTTATTGCAAGAGGTGAATTCATGTCCAGCGGGCGGACACATCGGTCCGCCCCTACACAGACTGCCCGCTTCATGTCGGGCGACCGTGTGGTCGCCTGGTTTGTTAGATTCCCAAATCCGCGAACATCCGCGCGTGGTCGAGATGTTGATCGATGACGCGCAGGAAATGCGCCAGCTTTTCCGGCGAACCGAGCCGCGTCTTGCCGAAAACGCGCTCGACGGCTTCCACCGTTTCGATAGTGCTGCCGCTGACCATCAGCACCGCGACGCCCATCTCTTCCGCGCGCTGCACGATGGTCGGGCTAGGCTGCAAATTGCCCGTCAGGATCAGCGCGGCGGTGCTGGTTTCGAGCGCGGCGGCCTGAATATCGGCGCGGTCGCCGCCCGTGATGACCGCCTTGTGCAGCATCCGGCGGAAGCGCGGAAGCGCAGCCTCCACGCTCATCGCGCCGACGGAGAGGTTCTCGACCAGCTTCTCGCGGTTGATAGCGCCCGTCAGGACGTTCGCGCGCGTGATGTCCACCAGTTCGCCGACCGTGATCGCCATCAGCGACGTTTGGTGCGGCAGCACGCCATAGACGCGGACGCCCTGCTTTTCGAGGTAGGGCGCAGCCTTGTTCTTGACATAATCGAGCGCATCCGGCGGCACGGCGTTGATGATCGCGCCGAGCAAGTGGCCGCCGAGCCGCTCCTTGAGCGTGAGCGCGTCATCGAGCAGCTTGAGGCCGTCGCGGTAGCGCACGACGCCAAGCGTCGGCATATCGAGTGACTCCGCGAGGCCGACCGCGCTCAACCCGACCGCGTACCCCTCACGCATACTGCTGCCGCCTTCGACGATCAGCACATCGTTATCGCGACCCAGTTTTTCATAGGTCGCGCGCACTTCGGCGGCATAATCGCGCGTGCTGCGCCCTTCGATGATCGATTCGAGCAGCGCATCATCGACAATGACTGACGAAAGTTCCTGCGCGGGAGTCGCCAATTTGAGCGTGCGCCGCACGAAATCGGCGTCCTCATCGACGACTTTGCCATCCGCGAAGAAGGGCTGGCTGCTGACGGGCTTGAAATAGCCGACCTTGCGGCCTGCCTCTTGCAGCTTCAACCCGATGCCAAGCGCCAGCGCCGTTTTGCCGGAAAACGTCACGACGGCGGTGATAAAGAGCGGTTTCATGGTTTCGACTACTCCTCGCGAATGCGCTTGCAGGAACCCACTCGGTGAGTCTATCCTTTTCGGCGCGGCGCGGCAATGCGGGTTCATTATCCGACCCCTACGCCATTCATCGTGCGTCTTCGCAGGGGCTGGATTTATCCAGCCCGGTTATGCCGAGCGGGCGTAGGTCAACCGCACCGCAGCCGCCCGCCGCGCACCCTCGCAAAAGGGGCGTTTTCGCGCTACGATCAGGGTTGCGGTCGGGGTGTAAA
This sequence comes from Aggregatilineales bacterium, assembly GCA_965246845.1. Lineage (GTDB taxonomy): Bacteria > Chloroflexota > Anaerolineae > Aggregatilineales > UBA2796 > JBBRMW01. The sequence goes on along the minus strand of CBDFFR010000014.1, from coordinate 578,390 downwards.
AAAGTAGCGAAATGGATTTAGGGCAATGAGGCGGCAATCGCTGGGCGGGTTCATTCTACTGAATATTTTCGTGACGTTCGCCGTCACGTTGACGATCATCGCGGCCTATACACGGCTGGCTCCCGCGCCCGCGCCGCTCAAGGTCCCACCGCTGCAAGTCATCATCACCGCGACCCGCGACCCGAACGGCGCGGAAGCCGTGCGCGTCGTGATCGTGACGGCCACGCCCGGCGCTTCGACGCTCATCCCGCTCACGCCCAACGCCTCGATTAGCGCGCTGACCATTGGCGCGGTCCCGACACTCGATCCGTCGCTGCTGCCTTCCGCGCCGCCTGCACAGAGCGCCACACCCGAAGCATCCGCAACCGGACCCGGCGGCTGCCAGGTCTACACCGTCGCGAAGGGCGATTTTCCCGGCGCGATTGCGGATAAATTTGGCGTCTCGCTCGCGAATTTGTACAAGGCGAACGGCCTCAAGGTCGATCCCGTGCTGAGTGTCGGCCAGAAATTGATTATCCCGGTGAATGGCTGCGGCCTCTTCACCGAAACACCAACCCCGACCGCGACTCCCGCTGCGACGGAAACCCCGCCGTCGACTTCCACGCTCGCGCCGACCGCCGCGAAGACGAGCATCAGCATCCTTGAGGTGATCAAGGCGGGCGACATCACCGAAGAAGGCGTGCAGATTGCGAACGTCAGCGATGGTGTGGTCGATCTGACGGGCTGGACGCTTGGCAACGCGGCGGGCGAGGCCTACAAATTTCCGAATTACCGCATGTTCCCGAATGGCAAGGTGCTGATCAGCACGCGCTCCGGCTCGAATTCGGCAAGCGTGTTGTACTGGGGCAAAGCGACAGCGCAGTGGGGCGGCGTAGGCCAGAAAATCACATTGAAGGATAATGCGGGCGTCATTCAGGCGACGTTCAGCACAGGAAGCTAGGACCATGTTCAACCGAAAAGTGTCTCGTTTTGTCCGAGTACGGTTGGTGCTGCTCGCGGCACTGGTCGCGGCGCTGGCATGGACCGCCACACCCGCGCGGGCGCTCGACCCGGCGCTTGAACGGCTGATCGGCCTCCTCCCCGACCAGCCGGAGACGCGCGCCAAACTGTGGTACGGTGCGCCGGGCGCGCTGCAAAACGCGCTCAAACTGACCGTCACCAGCGCGGAAGATGTCGCGAAGCTGGATGTGAAGATGCAGGCCGTCTATCTGCGCGCGTTCGGCGGCCAGCTTTATACGTCGCCGTTTCTCGGCCTCGATAACGCTGACCAGAAGCAAATGTACGGCTTCGATGCTTATCAGATCGCGCGCGAACTCACCGCCGGGATCGATCCGGCGTGGCTCAACGTAGTCGAAGGCAGCATCGACGCAGGTAATATCGACCGCGCGCTTGCTGCAACTGGCTACACAGGCGCGGCGGCGAATGGCGGCAAGCGCTATAGCACGAAGGCGGCGGGACTGTTCGCGAATGTGTGGGCGGGCGGTAATCAGGCCTATATCACGCCCAACGCTGCCTTGCTCGATGCGGCGCTCGCGCTCAAAGGCGGGCAGGGCAAGACACTCGCGGCGAACCCGCTCTACCTCGCGGCGGCGCGCTCGCTCGATACAGGCAAAGCCGATTTGCTCTCGGCAGTCATCTTCGATTACGCGACATTCACGGGTAAATTGCTGCCGAATGTCACCGGGACGCTGCCGCGCTGGTCGGTCGCGGGGCTGGCTTACGAACGCACGAGCGCAACCATTTTCCATCAGTGGCGCGTGACGCTCATCTACGCTGCCAAAGCAGATGCGGATGCGGCGGCGGGGCTGCTGCCCGGCCTCTTCAAGGGTTATACCAGCAAGGTCAATCAGGACAAGGTGTACGCGAACTGGAACACTGCTGTCGAACGGCTGGATGTTAACGGCGCTACGGGCGCGGCGTTCGCCGTCACGCTCATCGCGCAGCCGACCAGCAACACCGGGACCGAACAGGCGCTCGTGCCGCTCGTCGAGGCGCGCGATTTGGGCTTTTTGGCGACCCGTTAGGCTGGTATAATTCAGCCTGATAAATCGGCAGCGGAGCAATCCAATTTGTCTGGTCAGGCGCTCTATCTGAAATATCGTCCGCGCGTCTTCGATGACATGATCGGGCAGCAGCATATCACGCAGACGATCCGCGCCTCGCTCGCGCAGGACCGCCTGCGCCATGCCTATCTATTCAGCGGACCGCGCGGCACAGGCAAGACGACGCTGGCACGCATCCTCGCCAAAGCGGTCAACTGCACCTACCCGGATGTCAGCGTGCGACCCTGCGATTTATGCGATGCGTGCAAAGCTGTCAACGAGGGTCACTATCTGGACCTGATCGAGATCGACGCGGCCAGCAACAACGGCGTGGACGACGTGCGCGAACTGCGCGACAAGATCGGGTACGCGCCGAACGAGGGGCGGCACAAGGTCTACGTGATCGATGAAGTGCATCGCTTCTCAGCAGGGGCATTCGATGCGCTGCTCAAGACGCTCGAAGAGCCGCCCGACCACGCGATTTTCATCCTCGCGACGACTGAAATCGAGAAGGTTCCGGCGACGATCAAATCGCGCTGCCTCAAGTTCGAGTTTCGGCGAGTCTCGACCGCCGAAGTCGCGGATCGACTCGGCGCGATTGCCGAATATGAAGGGCTGACGGTGGACCGCGACGCGCTGGAACTGATCGCACGGCAGGGTGGCGGCTCCGTGCGCGATAGTATCTCGCTGCTCGATCAGGTGGTCGCGGACCCGACTCAGCACATCACGCTTGCCGTCGCGGAGGCAGTCCTCGGCACGGCCAATTATCGTGCCGTTGGAGCGCTCGTCGGGGCGCTGATCGAAGCGAATGCCGCGCGTGGCCTCGAAATCCTGAACGCGGCCATTGACGAGGGCGTGGACCCGCGCCAGCTTGCCGGGCAAATGGTTGAACATTTGCGGAATGTGATGCTGGTGCAGGTCAGCGGTCCGGGGCTGGTCGAAGGCAGCGACGAACAGCGCGCGTTGTACGTGGCGCAGGTTGCCGGGATCAACCGCGCGGCGCTGGTGCGTGCGGTGCGGCTGTTCAATACCGCTGTGACGGAGATGCGCTCAAGCTGGCAGCCGCAGCTTCCGCTTGAACTCGCCATCGTCGAGGCCACGCGCCCGCTAGTCGAGGAAGCCGCCCCACGCCCGGTAGCTCATAATAAAGGCAGTAAGGCGAAAGCCGTGCCGGAAACCCCCACCGAGGTTGTCAGCGAACCGGAAGAACCTGTCCCGGTGGGCGAATTCGCGAAGGGCGCATCGCTCGCTGACGTGCGGCGCGTCTGGCCGGAAATGCTCGCACGCTTCAAGGGCGAACCGAAGTTCGTCCCGCTGGAAGCCAAGCTGCGCCACGCCGAGCCGCGCTCGCTGGAAGGCAGCCTGCTCACGCTGGCCGTGAACAACGTCGGCATCATCAAGAGTCTGGATGACGCCGAAAACCGCGCGATTGTCGGGCGGGCGGTCGCGAAGCTGCTCAACCTGCCCGCGCTAGCGGTGAAAATCGTCTCCGGCAGCGCAGCGGCACAGGCGAATACAGTCCTACCCGATGACCTGGATGCGTTCAAGCGCGAAACAGGCGCAGTCGTGCGGACCGAACCGTAGTATCATTGTCCGTTCACATCGATAATTTGCCGCGCATGGTCGCGGATTTTCAACGAGGAGTTCAACAAAATGCCCAAGCGTCGTGGTGGTCTCGGTAGCAGTGGTGGGAATACATTTGGTGGTGGCGGCGGGTTGGCTGGCGGGGGTGGCGCGGGTGGCGGTGGCAACGCCGGCATGATGCAGCAAATCCAGAAGATGCAGGACGATATGGCGAAGGCGCAGGAAGCGCTCGCGACGGAAACGGTGAATACGGAAGCGGGCGGCGGCGCGGTGAAGGTCGTGATGAGCTGTCACCAGCGCGTGCAGAGCATCGACATTGACCGCGAAAAGCTGGACCTTTCCGACCCGGAAGATATTACGCTGATGACGGAACTGCTCGCGATTGCGATCAATGAAGCCGTCGAAAAGAGTCAGGAACGCGCCGCCGAACGCATGGAAGCGATCACGGGTGGCCTCTCCAGTATGCTCCCGCCCGGCCTGCTGGGTGGCTAACCCGGACTCGCGAGGTTCAAATTGAGTAACACAGTACCCGGCTCCGTCACGCGGTTGATCGAGTCGTTTGCGCGGCTGCCGGGGGTCGGTCCCAAGACGGCTTCTCGCCTGACCTATTTCCTGCTCCGCGCACCAGATGACATCAGCCGTAACCTTTCGGAAGCGGTTCACGACATCAAGCTGAAGACGCGCCTCTGTTCGATTTGCTTCAACATCACTGAAGCTGACCCCTGCCCGGTGTGCAGCGACCCGAACCGCGATGCTACCGTCGTCGCGGTTGTCGAAGACCCGCTGGATGCGCTCGCAGTGGACCGCACGGACGCATTCAAGGGACGTTATCACGTTTTGCATGGTGCGATCTCGCCCGTAGACGGCATCGGACCGGAAAACCTCAAGATCAAGGAACTGGTGCAGCGCGTGCAGCGCGACCAGATCGAAGAGGTGATCCTCGCGACCAACCCCGGCTATCAGGGCGAGGCGACCGCGCTCTGGATACAGAAGGAACTGGCGGGGCTGCCTGTTCGCGTAACGCGGCTGGCGCGCGGCCTGCCAACGGGCGGCGATCTCGAATATGTGGATACGGTCACGCTCACGCGGGCGCTGCAAGGGCGGCATCCGCTCTAGTTTTCAAAAATGGCGTCGCCGCCGCGCAATGTTCAATTCACGTAGCAAAAATCGAAACGAGGCGCGGGTGATGATGGAATACTTCGAGGATTTGATAGCGATTTTCGAGGAAGGCGCGGGCAGCAAACTCGACCGCGCGACCGCGATTTACCAGTTGATCGAACAGGCTCCCGCGCAGTCGCGCGCGATGCTGATGCGTACTGCCTGCGAGATGTGGGACGGCTCCGACCCGGATGGGACACTCGAACTCCCGCACGTTCTGAGCGAGGAAGACTCGAAGGTGCTGCGCGGCAAATATTCCAAACTGGTCGATACGCTGCTCGAAGCGCTGATCATGACCAATCCGACCGAAGACGACTTCTACCCGGCGTTATGGGCGGTCGTCAGCGGTCCGATTTTCAATGACGAGAAGGTGCGCTACTTCGCGTTGTTCTGGATACTGATCGATTCGCGAATTCCCTATTTCGCGCTGGGTGACGGCCTCTCGATGACCAACGAGCGCTTCAAACTGGTCAACAACCGCATCCAGTCGCAGCGCGCCCGCGTGCGTTTCGCGATCAAGCGCCAATACGAGCAACGTACACAGCGCGCCAGCATCCTGCTTGCGGAGCTGGACACGCTCACGGGCGAGGACCGCGCCGTGTTGATGGCCTATATCCTCGAATTGCTTTCAGGCGACAGCAACATGGGCAAACTGCTCGGCGGCCTCTCGCAGTTTCTGCCCTCTTCGGATTAGGGTACACTGGATGATGTGAGGAAGCGATACTATGGCGGGTCCGCAGAGCAAAAGCGTGTATGAGCAGGTCGGCGCGGAAGGCATCGCGCGCGTGGTCGCGGCGTTCTATCGCGGCGTCAGCGTGGACCCGACCCTCAAGCCGCTGTACCCCGATCACGATATGGAAGGAGCAGAGCGCCGGATGCGGATGTTCCTGACCCAATATTTCGGTGGTCCGACTACCTATAGCCAGGAACGCGGACATCCACGCCTGCGCGCCCGCCATGCGCCATTCGTGATCGGGATAGCGGAGCGCGATGCGTGGCTGCGCAATATGCTGGCCGCGCTCGATGCGGCGGCGCTCCCCGAACCTGCGTACAGCACCATGCGCGAATATTTCCTGATGGCCGCGCCGTTTATGATGAACGCGGACGGCTGAGAGTGGCGAAGCGCCGCAGCAATACCGTCTCCAATTTTGCACGGCAGCGGCAAGCAGAGGCTGCGCTTGCAGCGCGCGTGCATCCGCTGGATCGGGTAGCGAATTGGGTTGGACGGCGTTCGCGGTTCGTGCGGACGCTGATTTGTGGCTGGATCGCGCTTGTCTTCGCAGTCGGCACGGCGCTTATCCTCTACCGCGCGCTCTACCGGACCGACCCGCGCAGGCTGGAAGGGGGTATTCTCACGCTCGCCAACCTGCCCTGGTTCGTGTTCGTGTTCCTCGCGGTGCTGGGCTATGCGTTCTATTGGGCAGGGTGGCGGGTGCTGATCGGCTTTGACTTCGACGATCATCCATTGCAACCGGGACGCGCCGCTGCCGTGTGGGTCCTCTTCGGTGTGTTGCTAACGGTAATGTTTGTGATAAGTGTCGTTTTTTCCGCTGTGGATGCGTTGCAACCGTGAAAAATTTTAGAATATCTATTCTTGCGGTCGTTATATTCCTCGCGTTTGCAGGCTGCACCCCGGCAGCCGCACCTCCAACGGCGACAGCTTTGCCGACCGCCGCTGCAACCCGAAGCGCGACCCCGCGCCTCGCCCCGACGTTGCCCGCGCCCTCCACCATAGAGGCGCTTGCGACCGTGACGCCCTTCCCAAGCGCGACCACCGTACCGACGCGCCCGCCGATTATTGCGCCAACAAATGCACCCAGTAGTGCAACCCGTGATGCGACCGCCGCGACACTCGCACCCAGCGCCACCGCGACTTGGACGCCGTTCGGTGTGATTGCTGTGCCGCCACTGCCGAACAATGTCAGCATCCCACCCGAATGCGCCGTGTTCGCGCTCAGGCGTGAAGCCACGACCGTACCGTTGCGGGTTGGGCAGGTCACGGCAGTAACATGGACACCGCTCGCGAAAGAGGGGATGACCTACCGTGTGTGGGTCAACAACCCGGCGCGGCGTTTTGTATTCAATGAAAGCACCTACGGCGATCGGATGGTACTCCCGGCGCGGCTCTTCGACGCACCGGGGACGTATTTCGTGACTGTGATTGCCTATCAGGGCGAGACGCCGATCTGCCAATTCCTTGAGGATGTGCTGGTTGTGCGGTCCTAAACCAGATAGTCCTTGAACCAGCCAAGCGCCCGCGTGAAGGCATCCGTCGAGGCTGCCGGATCGTAGACTTCCGCGCGACGTTCATTGAAAAAAGCGTGCTGTGCGCCGGGATACACGACGATGCTATGTGGGAAGCTATATCCGCGCTCCGTAAAACTCGCATCCAGCGCCTGAATATTGTTCGTAACCCAATCGTCTTTTTCGCCGCAGAGATTCAGGATTGCGGCCTTGTTGTGCGCGAAGGCATCCACATCTGGTGCGCCACCGCCATAGAACGCGACCACCGCGCCGAGGTCCTGTGTTGCATTCGCCGCTGCGAGCGTCAACCCACCGCCCATACAGAAGCCGACGATCCCGATCTTTTTGGGCGCAACCGCGTCGTGCGCCTTGAGGAAGCTCACCGCGCCGACGATCTCCTGTACGGCGCGTGGCCGATCCAGATTCATCGCTTCCTTCTGCGCTTCGTTCGGCTCGCTGACAACACGGCCATGAAACAGGTCCGGCGCGAGTGCGATGTAGCCTTCCCCGGCAAAGCGCCGCGCGACACCCTTAATCTGTTCGTTCAGCCCCCACCATTCCTGAATGACCACGACCGCCGGGAACGGTCCCGCGCCTTCCGGTATGACGAGGAAGCCCGAACCGGACGTCCCATTGACGGCGAATTGAATAAGCTGCTCTGGCATCGTAGATGTTCCTCGATTTTGTAATAGAAAGGGATTCGTGACGAGTGTAACAGCGAAACGGCTATGGCATAGGTGTTTCGATTGCCGTCATATGCAGTGGCAATGTGAGTCCATCGCGGTCATGTTTGGTCATATTCAGGACCGCGAACCCGATGATCTTCCCATCGGGTGTGCGGCGTTCGTAAATGTCTTCTTCGATCTCTTCAAGCGATGCAGGCGCATCCTCGAAGGTGATTTCCAGAAAATCGGCGTCTTTGTCGTACCAGATTTTTACTTCGGCCATATCATACTTCCCTTTTTTGTTCGGCTGCTAAAATAGGCGGTTACAATGAAGGTGTCTGCCTCGAATATCTTAACAATAACGTGTAAATATTTGCGCGTGACTGGAGTTTTCGGGTAAAGCCGTTGATAGGCATGGATTGAGGGGTCTGCATTTGTTGATACAACCAAATCAGGTGTCGCAAGTGTGTCCGCGACGAGTTGGAGTTGGTCTTTCATTTCGGGATGTAACAGGATGTGTTCACGACGTTCGTAGGTGAGTCTTATAGATCGCCCTGCATAATCGGTGAACTCGTCGGTTTCAATATCCAACTTCGCGCTATTGCCTTATTCCATTTTGGTTCAGGCGGTTATGACGTCTCATCAACCGCCTGCAAATTGCTTGATTAACCCTTCACGCTGCCCGCCATCAGCCCGCGCACGAAATAGCGCTGCAACGAGAAGAACACGATCAGCGGCACGATCATCGAGACGAACGCGCCCGCCGTCAGCAGATGCCAATCCTGCCCGCGCGAGCCGACCATCTCCGCAATCCGCATCGTCAGGACCTGATTGTCCTTGTTGCCGATGCCGATGAAGATCAGCGCGACAAGGTAATCGTTCCAGACCCACAGGAATTGAAAGATCGCGAAGGATGCCAGCGCCGGGACCGAGAGCGGCAAAATCAGACGCCGAAAGGTCGTGAAGTGCGATGCGCCATCGATGAACGCAGATTCGAGGATTTCACGCGGAACCGTGCTGATGTAGTTGTAGAGCAGATAGGTCGCGAGCGGCAGCCCGAACCCGGTATGCGCCAGCCATATCCCCAAAAAGGTCCCGTTGAGCTGTAAACTCACGTAGTCGCGCAGGATCGGCACGAGCGCGATTTGCAGTGGCACGACCAGCATGGCGACGACGAGGATAAACAGCAGCCGCCGTCCGCGAAAGCGCATCCACGCGAAGCCATAGGCGGCGAAGGCAGCGATCAGGATCGGGATGATCGTCGAGGGGATCGTCACGGTCATCGAATTGATGAATGACGCGACCAGATTTTCACCCTGCACGACGGTCGTATTGCCGGCGATGTCGCGGATATTGACATCCGTACCGCCGATCACTTCCTGATAGTTGAGCGCCGTGAAATTGGTATTCCAGGTGAACTGGCTCTGATATTTGACCAGCTTGCCGACGCGCACCGTCCCCTGCCAGGCGAGCCGACTGCCATCCGGCATTTGGACGCCATTGCGCCATTCCGTGAAGGATTTGGTCACGCCATTGATCGTGATCGGCTGGTCGGTCGTTTGCCCGGTCGGGATTGGCAGTTCTCCGACCTGCACATCGGCCTGATGCGGGAAGACCGTCCACCAGCCGGACGATTTAATATCGTTGCGGTCGCGGATCGAGGAGATGAGCAGGCCGAGCGTGGGGATGGTCCACAGCACGACGATGAACAGCAGCGTGCCATTGATGAGCAGCGTCGCGCGGCGTCTTGTAATTTTCATAATATTTTGACAGCCTTTAGAACGCTTGACGCTTGCTGAATTCGCGCAGGTTGTAAATCATGATCGGGACCACCGCGACCAGCAGCACAATTGCAATCGCGGAACCGAGTCCCTGATTGTTATTGCTGAACAGTTCGCGATAGAAGCGCACGCCGATCACTTCCGTACCGAACTGCCCGCCCGTCATGACCATCACAATATCGAACACCTTGAGTGTGAAAATCACGGTGGTCGTCGTCACGGTGAGCAGCGTCCCGGCGATATTCGGGATGATGATGCGGAAGAAGATCAGCCATTCGCTCGCGCCGTCGATGCGTGCCGCCTCCAGCAAATCTTCGGAAAGCCCCTTGATTGCTGCCGAAATCAGCACCATCGCGAATCCGGTTTGCAGCCAGACCATGACCATGATCAGGAAAATATTGTTGAGGGGCTGGACCAGCCGCAGCCAATCCTGATTTTCGCCGCCCGCGCTCGTAACAACCGCATTCACGAGGCCGATATTCGGGTTCACGTCGAAGACGAATTTCCAGATCACGCCCGCGCCGACCATCGAGATCGCCATCGGCAGGAAGATCAGCGATTTCGCCACGCGCTCGAAGCGGCTGCGGTCGGCCAGCACCGCGATAATCAAGCCCAACCCGACGGTCAGCGTCGTGCCGACGACGAGCCACAGGATATTATTGCGCCACGCCTCGATCATGATGCGTTGCGAGAATACATCCTGATAATTTTGCAGGCCGACGAAATTGGTCCCGGTGCTATCGTAGAGGCTGATTGCGAAGGTGCGTAGCGCGGGACCCGCCAGATACCACGCGAGCAGCACGACGGCGGGACCGATGAATAAATAGGGCTGGATGCGCGCCGTCCACTTTCCGGGGAGCGACTCGACCGTCCAGTTCGCGACGAAATAGAGCGCCGCCACGCCGCCGACGCCCCACACAACCGCGACGACCGCGATCACGAGGCGCGGAGCCTGACTATCGCGCAAAAAGATGAACCCGACGTACAGGGCGATGAACGTAACGATGAGCGCGACGACCGCGATAGCGATGCGACCTGTGCCGATAGTGCTGCTCTCGGTGGGTGGCGGCGCGCTGGTGGTTAAAGTACCTTGCATAATTTAATACTGTGCCTCAACTCCGGAGATCAAGAAAGGCAGGGCAGCCTCATCGACTGCCCTGCCTGCGCAAAACTTTACTTATCGCGGACGCAGGTTACTTGGTCGCCCAGGCCGCGTCGATTTCCTTCAGCGCAGTATCGAGGTCAATCGTACCGCTGATCCAGTCGGTCATTTGTTTCCAGAACGCGGCGTTGACCGCGCCCGGCATCTGGTCGGAACCATCGAAGCCGATGGCGTTAGCCTGGCTCGCGAGTCCGGCGATCTTGGCCTCGACCTTGCTGCCATACCACTCCGGCTTGGTGTCGTTGTGCGGGGAGAGCGCGCCACCCGTCGCCAGCCACGCCTTGAGCGATTCGCCGCGTGTGAAGAAGTCCATCACCGCGCGCACTTCGGGGCGGTCGTTGAACATCGCGTAGATGTCGCCAGCAATCAGGAACGACTTTACCTTCGGATCGATGGGCGGCATATAGAAGAAGTCGTAATCGACGCCCGACACTGCTTCCTTCGGGAAGAAGCTGGTGATGAAGTTACCCTGATGGTGCATGTAGCACTTGGGCGGGTTGTCGAACATCGGCTTCGGCGCATCACCGAAATTCGTGCCGACAATCGCCTTGCGGCCACCATTCACGAACCCATCCGTGAACCATATTTCGGACATCTTTTCAGCGGCGGCCTTCACGACCGGATCGTTGAATTTGGTGCGCTTGGCGGGGTCCGCGGGCGCGAAGATGTTGTTGTAGTTATCTACCGGGGTTGTGCGCAGGATGATCTCTTCGATCCAGTCCGTCGCCGCCCAGCCCGTCGCCGCGCCGGATTCGATACCGATGCACCACGGTGAAGCGCCGTCCTTGATGATCTGCTTCGAGAGGGCAATCATGTCATCCCATGTCGCCGGGACCTTGTAGCCAGCCGCATCCCACGCCTTTTTCGGATACCAAATCAGGCTCTTGCCGCTGTAACGCGCCCAGATGCCGCCAGTGATTGCCTTGCCGTCTTTGCCCGTCATCTGGCCGAGGTCCAGCCATGCCTGGCTGTAGTTCTGCTTGAGCCACGCCGGGTCAAGGACAGTATTGACGTCGATCACCTTGCCTTGTTTGGCGAAGTCCTTCAGGCCGCCCGGCTGCGGAAAGTCAGCGATGTCCGGCGCGGAGCCGCCATCGACTGCAACACGGATCGAAGCCTCGAATTCCTTTGAACCCGAATACTTGATCGTGATCCCGGTCCACGCTTGAAAGTCCTTGATCGAGGCGTTGAACTTCACTTCGTCGTCCTGCGTAAAGGGACCACTCATCGTCACGGTTTTGCCGTTCAGATCGCCCTTACATGCCGCGGTGAGTTCCTTGTTCATCATCGTCCACAGACCAGCGGGGCAGCCCGCCGGGGCGCTCGCGCGTGCGGAACTCGCACCGAGCATCGGGATCGCCATGACTGCGACCAAAAGCGTTATGACAAATTTCTTCACGACGTTTTCTCCTGAAAACCGGGGGTCGGGGCGGTTTTAACGAACGGGTATTTTTCGCCCTTCCCTGTTCCTATGGAAGTGTAGCCCCGCGCGATTTGTTGCGCAAGAGCAGATTTTCTGCGTGGGTCGGGCAAGCCGCGACCCTTATACCGGAGGCATTTGCATTTGTAGAGGCAGGGCTTGACCCGCCCGGCTCGGAACGCTGCTTGATTGAAACCTTCTGCCGTGTTACGATGCGTTGTATCGTCTACTTATGAATGTAAAGGAGGCCTCGAAATGACATCTGCTCAATTTTCTGGCGATGCAGGTCCATCGGTGGGTGGCACACTCAGGCAATATCGGGAATAGCTTTTAAGCGCAGTGAGCCTATGCTCATCGTTTGCGGTCAATGTAAACCTCCTCGATAATTTGCCCCGCCTGTCGTAACCCTCCTCCGAGCATCAGCCTAACCAAACCTGCTTCATGACTCCATAACGTGGGGTGATAGCGTGCTGTCGCGCTCACCATTTAGTCGATTTTTGCGGTTTTGTCTGACGTCATTCGAGGAGCAGCTCTGTGAACTCTCGCAGCAAGAAATTCATCTCCTACTACAAGCCCTATCTGCGTCTATTTCTCGCGGATATGGCATGCGCGTTCATCGTTTCGGCAATTACGCTGATCCTTCCGCTCTGCGCGCGGTACATCACCAAAAACGTACTGGAAGAAAAAGCGCCCGATGCGCTCAACCAGATTTACGCAATGGGCGTGTTGATCTTTGCGCTGGTGATCGTGCATACGCTGTGCAACATTTTCATCGATTATCGCGGCCATTTCATGGGCGCGCTGATGGAGCGCGATATGCGCTCTGAATTGTTCGACCACTATCAAAAGCTGTCCTTCAGTTTCTACGACGAGCAGAAGACCGGGCAGTTAATGACGCGGCTCACCAACGATGTCTTCTGGCTTGGCGAACTGTACCATCACGGACCGGAAGACATCCTCATTTCCGCCCTGACTTTCAGCGGGACGTTCCTCGTCCTGCTCACGATCAATGTCAACCTGACCTTGTTGATCGTGGCGTTTTTGCCCGTGATGGCAGTCTATGCGGTTTACTTCAACCGGAAGATGAACGTTGCGCTCAGGACGAGCAAGGATCGTATCGGCGACATCAACGCGCAGGTCGAAGACACCCTTGCGGGCATTCGCGTCGTCAAATCGTTCACCAATGAACCGATTGAGCGAAGAAAATTCGCGCACGAAAACGAACGCTTCCTTGAAAGCAGGGGAGACAGCTACCGGAGCGAGGCGTATTTCTTCGGCGGGCTGATTGGCTTCACACAGCTCATTACCCTTGCGGTAATCGTGTTCGGCGGAGTCGCGATTGTAAACGCATCGCTGGATTTATCAGATTTGCTGACCTTTTTGCTGTATGTCGGCATCCTGATCGAGCCAATCCGAAAGGCCATCAATTTCGCGCGGTTATATCAGGAGGGAATCACCGGCTTCAACCGCTTCATGGAAGCGCTGGAGGTGCAGCCGGAGATTGTAGACTCCGCAACCGCGATTGATGTAGAGCGGGTCCGGGGCAGCATCGAATTCCAAGAGGTGCGCTTCCGCTACCGCGAGGATCAGGAGTACGTCCTGAATGATATTACGCTGCAAATCGGCGCGGGAGAATATATCGCGCTGGTCGGCGCTTCGGGCGTGGGCAAAACGACGCTGTGTTCGTTGATCCCGCGCTTCTACGAAGTGAGCGATGGCGCGCTCCTGATCGATGACATGGATATTCGCGAGATGACGCTGCACTCATTGCGCAGGCAAATCGGCGTGGTCCAGCAGGACGTGTACCTTTTCGCGGGGACCGTCGCGGAAAATATCGGGTATGGAAAACCGGACTCAAACAGCGAAGAAATCATCGAGGCGGCGAAGAAGGCGAACGCGCACGATTTCATCATGGCGTTGCCGAATGGTTATGCCACCGATATTGGTCAGCGCGGCGTCAAGCTCTCCGGCGGCCAGAAGCAGCGCCTGAGCATCGCTCGCGTGTTCCTCAAAGACCCGCCCATCCTCATCTTCGACGAGGCGACGAGCGCATTGGACAACGAGAGCGAGCGCGCGGTTCGCGAGTCGCTTGAACGCCTCACCGACAATCGCACCACGCTGGTGATCGCACATCGGCTGTCCACGATCCGCAATGCGCAGCGTATTCTGGTCCTGACAGATATGGGAATCCATGAGCAAGGCACGCATGAACAACTCGTCGCGCGGGAGGGCGTCTACGCCAATTTGTACAAAATGCAATTGAGCGTGTGAAATTCAATATACCGGGTCGGTCAAGCCCGACCCCTACACCAGAGCGCGTCTTGTCTTCTGTAGGGGCAGACTGATGTGTCCGCCCTTCTTTTCAGGATGAGGGCGTCACAGGCAGCCGCAACACCGCGCACGTCCCTTCGCCGGGAATGCCGCTGCTGTTCAATTCGAGTGACCCCCCATACTGCTGCGCCGTCGCAACGACCAGCGCCAGCCCCAGCCCGGTCCCTGCTGTGTGGCGCGAACGGTCCACGCGGAAGAAGCGCTCAGTCACGCGCGACAGATCGGCGGGCGGGATTCCCTCGCCTGTGTCGCGCACCTCGATTTCGAGCGCGTCCCGACACCACGCGGCATTCAATGCGACCGCGCCGCCTTCCGGCGTATACTTCACCGCGTTATCGAGCAGGTTGCCGACCATCAGCCGCAGATCGCCCGGCGCAATGCGCAGCGGCGGGATCGCCGGGTCGATTTTCGCGGTGAATTGCTGGCCTTTGGCGTGAATACGCGGCTGCAAAACGCGGCTATATTGGCTCAGTTCGTCGGGAATATCCAGCGCATCGGCGGGTGGCGTGAAGTTGCGCGCGTCAGTACGCGAGAGCGCAAGCAGGTCCGTCACCAGCTCCGCAAGTTGCGTCGTCTCCTCGTTCATCTCGCGCGCATATTGCGCCGCGCGTTCACCCGTCGCGCTGCCATCGACCAGCGACTCGGCGCGGATTTTAATCGCAGCCAGCGGCGCGCGGAGTTCGTGCGAGGCGTTGGCGACAAATTCACGCTGGCGTTGCATCGTGGATTGAATGCGCTCCGCCATATTGTTGAAGGCCGCGCCAAGCGTGACCACCTCACGGCTGCCGCGCGCGATATTCACCCGTTCGTGCAGGTTGCCGCGCGCCATCTCGCCCGCCGCGTTGCGCAGCGCGACCAGCGGCCTCGCGATGCGCCCGGCCAGCCACCACCCGACCGCGCCTGCGAGCAGCAGCACACCCGCCGTCGAAGCCAGCAGCAGTAGCCAGCGCCGTGTGATCTCCGCATTCACTGAATCGAGCGACCCTGCGACTTGTACAAAGCCGACCGGGATTCGCCCGTCGTGCAGCACAGGTGTCACCGTGTAGAGCAAATTGGCGCGTTGGTCGCTGCGCACGATGCCCGCCGGAATTTGCCGCAAGTCGAGCGCGGGCTGCGCGTCCATATTTGCGTCGCTGCTCGCCAGTACGGTCCGATTTCCCGAAAAGACAGTCACGATGACGCCCAACTGCGCTGCTATCGCGTTTACGTTCTGTTTGAATTCGTCGCTGGTGATGCGGCTTCCACCGGGGTCCATCAGCGGACCGGAGAGCGAAGTCGCGATTGCCAGCGTGACGTACTGTTGACGGTTGGTGAATGCCTCACGAATCGTTGCGGCAACCTGCGAACCGAGGAACGCGCCCATCACGCCGAGACCGATACCCAGCACCAGCACAATCGAGAGGATCAACTGCACGCGAAGCGATCTCATGCGCGCACCTCCTCGCGGGTCGCGAAGCGATAGCCGACGCCACGAATCGTTTGGATGTAGCGCGGCGCGGAAGGATCATCCTCAATTTTCTGACGTAACCAGCGGATATGCACATCGAGCGTTCGCATATCGCCCATCCAGTCCGTATCCCACACCTGGTTGAATAGCGTCTCGCGTGAGATGACCGTGCCGGGCTGCCGCACAAGCGTGAGTAACAAATCGAATTCCTTTGGACGCAGCACCAGCTCGGTGTTCGCTTTATACACGCGCCGCGCGGGAATATTGATCCGCATCGCGCCAATCTCGATCTGCGACTCCGGCTGGCTGGTCTGGTCCCATTGAATGCGGCGCAACATGGCGCGCACGCGGGCGACGAGTTCATGGAACGAGAACGGCTTGGTCAGGTAATCATCCGCGCCGAGTTCGAGGCCGCGCACCCGATCCACTTCACTATCGAGCGCAGTCAGCATCAGGATTGGGGTTTGTGAAAAGCGCCGCACTTCCTGACAAACCTGCCATCCATCCATATCCGGCAGCATGATATCGAGCAAGATCAAATCCGGTCGGCTCGCCAGCGCGAGTCCCAGCCCGACGCGGCCATCCGGCGCGATCTGCACCTGATAGCCCGCCCCTTCGAGCCGATGTTTCATCGGTTCGGTCAATTTATCGTCATCGTCGATGAGCAGTAGCAGCGGCATTTCATACTCCGGCCTTCATCCTACGCCCGATCTACGCGGTCGGATAGGGCATTTAAGGCAGATTTAAGGTCGCGCCGGACCTTTGTTAACACCACCGCGCGCGATTGGGCTTATTCTAGACTCAACTGTAATGGAACACCGTCGAATGGCATTGACAAAGGCTCACAAGAACAACGTCCGGCTGGCGCTCGCGACTGGCGCTACCTTCGCGATGTTGATGGGCGCGCAGGCGTTGATCACGCTTGACGCTGCTGCGCAACCACCCGTCACACCCGACGTCGTGATCGCGACGGATGTACTACCCACCGCGACCGCAAAGCCCACCGTGACCGCTATCCTGCCCTCTGCAACCACACAGTCAAAGATTGTAGTCACGGCGCAACCCGCCAGCGTACAGGGTAAACCAGTCACCACGACGCCGATACCGACTATTCCCGTCGTTACTGCCGTCCCGGTCAAGCCGACTGCAACCAAACCAGCCGCCGTTCAAATCAAGCCGACTGTCGCGCAGCCGCAACCCGTCACGCGCGCCAGCAAGAAGAGATAGCCATGCAAAATTTCAGCGTCACTTTCGATGCAATGGGCAGCACGATACAGGCGTGGGTCAATGTTCGGGATGCGGGCGCGGCAAGCATCCTCGCGGAGGTCCCGTGCTGGTTCGAAGCGTGGGAAATGACCTTCTCGCGCTTCCGCCCGGAGAGCGAACTTTGCCGGGTGAACCGTCAGGCTGGGCGCTGGACGCGCGTTTCCGAAGATATGGCGATGGTCGTTTCGGCGGCGGTCGATATGGCGGCACACACGCATGGGCTGTTCAATCCGCTGCTGCTGGATGCCGTCGAAGCGGCGGGCTATGACCACAACTTCGAGCCGGAAGGATTCATCCCCGGCGCGGCGCGCGAACCCGTCCCGGTCGGCAACTATGCGGATATTCGGCTGAACCGCCATGAGTGTATGGTATGGCTGCCCGCGCATACGCGCCTCGATCTGGGCGGCATTGTCAAGGGTTGGGCCGCTGACCGCGCTGCCGACCGCCTGCGCGCACATGGCGCGTGCCTGATCGACGCGGGCGGCGATATGGCCGGGCGTGGCAGCCCGGATAAAACGGGCGGCTGGCTGGTCGCTTTCGAGGACCCGACGACTCCCGACGCGCGGCTGCTGCTCTACGATGCGGCGGTCGCGACCAGCGGCATTGATTACCGGACGTGGCAGCGCGACGGCAAGACCCTGCACCATATCATCGACCCGCGCACCGCGCAGCCCGCGACCTCATCCGTGCTGGCCGCGACCGTCGTTGCGCCGACCGCTGTCCGTGCGGAAGCCTTCGCGAAGGCCGCGCTGATCAGCGGCGAGACGCAGCCCTACGCGACATTCCTGACGCATCGCGACGGCGCGACCTCCTGCAATACGGCGTTCCGCGCCGTGCGCTATACACCTCGCCATAAGGTGCTGGCATGAGCTGGTATCTGATCCGTTCGGCGGGCAATGTTGCGTATATTCTGCTCACTGCGTCGATGGTGTGGGGCTTGCTGCTGATTGTGAAGCCGCTGCGCCAAACCCTGACCAGCCCGATGAGCCTGCTCCTGCACGCGACCGTCTCGTGGCTGGCGGTCGTCTTCGCACTCGGTCACGCCTTGCTGCTGCTGGTCGATACGTATTTCTCGTATACGCTCGCGAACATCTTCATTCCATTTCTGGGTGAATATCGCCCGCTGTGGGTCGGCCTCGGCGTTATTTCATTCTGGCTGCTGCTCGCGGTCAATATCAGCTTCAATATTCGCCGCCGCATCGGAAACCGCGCGTGGCGCTGGCTGCACTATACGAGCTACGGAGCGTTCGGGCTGGTCACGCTGCATACGCTTTTCGCCGGGACCGACGCCGGATTGTTCGGGATGAAGGTCTTGCTTGGCGCATCGGTGGCGGGGATCGCGGTGCTGTTCCTGTGGCGCGTGGGACCGACGCGCCGCACGGCATGACACACGAGGGCGGACACGCAGGTCCGCCCGTACAATTATCGCGACTGTAGGGGCGGACCTATGTGTCCGGCATGAGCTACCCCAATTCCGTGAAAATGACGTACAATCGAGCGTAAACGATTTGGCACGGAAGAGGTTCACAGCATGGCGAAGAAATCCACCAAAGACACATTCGACGACGCCGATTTGCGGAGCAGCCTACTGAGCGGCGGCTTCGAGGCCGAAGATTACGAGAACGCTGCTGTCGGGCGCGGCGAAGTCTCCGAAGGACGCTTGTTCGGCTTGAACGCCGTCGAGCGCATGATTCTTTCGATTGTGCTGTTTCTCGCGGTGACGATTATCGGGATTGCGCTGCTGTTCATCACCGGAACGGTCGCGATCCGCTGACCAATTGCTGATTGGAGAGGACACAACGATGAGCGACATCACGTTGGAGATGATTTGGCCGCTTGTTCATAAAATGGACCGCGAGGAGCAACTACGCTTGTGTGAGCGAATTAACGCTATCGCCAAGCAAGAGGCCGAACTTGCGGCATTGGCTGCTGCTTCTGACGCGGTGGATGATAACCAGACATGGGGACAAAGCTTTGTAGCGATGCTTGATAGGTCAGCGGCAGACCTCGGACCAGAAGATCAATGGCCGGATGAGGACGCGGTTGAATGGGTGCGAAAGCACCGTGCAAAAGAAACTCACCGCCGTAACCCTGATTGGGACGATGAATGACCGAACAAGGTGTTATCGATACGAGTGTGCTTATCCACTTGTACCAGAGGCGCTCTGATGCTCTGAAATGGGCAGAAATGCAAACAGAACGACATTTTGTGACTACGCTGAGCTGGTTTGAATGTATCGCGGGTATACCTAGTCGCGCTGGTCTGTGGCATATGTTTTTCCTACTTGATGTCTTCGACCTTGTTCACTTCACGAGGAGCGATCAAGATTCTACAATACAACAAATGCGTTATCTGACCCTGCGGCGACGCACTCACTATAGCAACGTACTTTTAGCCACACTCTGTAACCGACTGAGCGTTCCGCTCTATACATTCAACCTTGATGAGATGATCAAGTTATTGCCGCAAGATCAGGTCATCCGTCCCTATGACGAATAGTTCAGAACGCGCGTAGACTCTCCTGCGCAATTGTGCAACTCGTGAATGCGGCTTGAAAACAAAACTTATTCGGTGCATAATGATCTAAGAAATGAGCGCTGTATTGGTAATGCTGTAACGGAAGCGTGTAGAGGTTGGACTGCCAGAGCTGAACCGCTCTGTGGATGGGGGATACGCTCTCGCAGCGGTCCCCGAAGCTGAACCCGACAAATGACCAACCGCCCAACGCCGGGCTTCCCGGACGCTGACGGCGTTGTTTCCGTTTAGCAGGTCCACACCCGCACCTTCCCCACCGGAGTGTATGCTGTGGCCCGCACCGTGACCGCGCTCGAAGCGCAAAGGCGGAACAAAGAGCGAGTGAATGTCTATCTCGATGGCGAGTTCGCCTTCGGGTTGAACATGCTGGACGCCGCCCGCCTGTCGCGAGGACAGGTCCTCTCCGATGAAGAAGTCGCGGCGCTGCGCGACCGGGATGAGGTCGCGCAGGCTTACGACCGCGCGGTCGGCTTCCTCTCCTTCCGGCCACGCAGCACCGCCGAAATCCGGCGCAACCTTGTGGAAAAAGAGACGCCCGACGAGGTGATCGAGATCGTGATCGCCCGCCTGCTCGAACAGGGCTACGCGGACGATGCGGCGTTCACCCGCTTTTGGGTTTCCAACCGCATGGAATTCAAACCACTCAGCACCCGCGCGCTCCGCTATGAACTGCGCGAAAAGGGCATCGCGACGGACATCATCGACGAGGCACTGGCCGCCGTCGATCCGACCGAGGCTGCCTATCGCGCGGCGAAGGACAAGGCGCGGCGCTTGAGCGGTTCTACCAAACAGGATTTTCGCAAGAAAGTCGGCGGCCTGCTCGCGCGGCGCGGTTTCAATTACGACACCGCGCGCACGGTCATCGATCAGCTTATCGAAGAGCTGACCGAAGAGGACGCGCGCTTTTTCCTTTCCAAAGATGAACAGGACGACTTGGAGTGACTACCAGCAATGGACCCGATATTTATCATCGTGGACCTGCTGATCGGTTTGGCAATCGGCGCGGGAATAGGCGTCGTGTTAGGCCGACGGCAGGGAGTGAAGACGGGCCGCGAGGCGCTGCTGCGCGAACAGCAGGCGGGCGCGGATAGCAGTATCAAACAGGCGGAGCAGCAGGTAACGCAGCTACTCCGTGACAGCGAAACGCAGGCCGAGCGCACGCGCATCAAGGGGCGCGACGACGCGATCAAGGTGGTCGAAGAGGCCGAAGAAGGTGCGAAGAAGCGCCGCCTCGAATTCGAGAAAGAAGTCGAACGGCTGGACCGCCGCCGCGAAGACCTCGACAAGCGTTACGAGCGCATGGAGCAGCGCGACCGCGAACTCAACAAGCGTCAGCAGCGCGTCGAGAAGCAGGGCAAAGACATCGAGCAGCTTTTCGAGGCACGCAAAGCCGAATTGGAGCGCGTTGCGGGCATGACCAAGGACGAGGCGCGCTCCGAACTGCTGACCGCTGTTGAAAGCGAAGCACGCAGCGATATGGCGCGCCGGATGCGCGAGGTGGACGAGGAGATCAAGGCCGAAGCGGACAATCGCGCGCGTGACGTGATCGCGCTCGCGATCCAGCGCATGGCGGGTGATAGCGTGAGCGAAATCGCGGTGAGCGTCGTCAGCCTGCCCGCCGACGAGATGAAGGGGCGGATCATCGGGCGCAACGGGCGCAATATCCGCGCCTTCGAGCAGGCGACGGGCGTGGATGTGGTCGTTGATGACACCCCGGAAGCCGTGACCCTCAGCAGCTTCGACCCGGTGCGGCGTGAAGTCGCCCGCCGCGCGCTCGCCAAACTCGTCCTTGATGGGCGCATCCACCCGGCGCGCATCGAAAAACTGGTCGATGACGCGCGTAAGGAAGTCGATAAGGTGATCCGCGAAGAAGGCGACGCGGCGGCGTTTCAGGCGAATGTGCCGGGGCTGCACCCGGAGATTCTCCAGATGCTCGGTCGGCTCAAGTTCCGTATGAGCTATGGGCAGAACCAGCACGCGCACAGCATCGAGACGGCGCACCTCGCGGCGATGATCGCCGCCGAACTCGGCGCGGATGTGGTAATCGCGCGGGCAGGCGGGCTGCTGCATGACCTCGGCAAGGCGATGGACCACGAGATCGAGGGTCCGCACGCACTCATCGGCGCGGATTTCGCCAAACGGCACGGTGTCAGCGACATCGTGGTGAATGCCATCGCCAGCCACCATCACGAAGTCGAACAACTGAGCGTCGAGGCGGTTATCGTCGCGGCGGCGGATGCCATCTCCGGGGCGCGTCCCGGTGCGCGCCGTGAGAGCATGGATACCTATATCAAGCGCGTGAAGATGCTCGAAGACATCGCGAATAGCTTCCCCGGCGTGGAGCAGAGCTACGCCCTGCAAGCCGGGCGCGAAGTCCGCATCATGGTTCGCCCCGGCGATGTCGATGACCTGACCTCGCAGCGGCTGGCACGCGAGATCGCGCACAAGATCGAGGAGACGATGCAGTATCCCGGCCAGATCAAGGTGCAGATCATCCGCGAGACGCGCTACGTCGATTACGCGAAGTAGCACTTTTAATGTTGCAGGGAGCATTTGCTCCCCTGCTTCACCTTGCTAGCTTATTCTCCACAGTGCGCGAGAAAATACCGCGCCATCCATACCGGGCTTTATTGTTTGTCGTGAACTGCCTGACGATCCATCGATGCGCTGGAACTTCGACGCTTATGTATAATGCCGCCGCGATCACGCTTGTGCCGATGTAAAAGGCGAGCAACCCTTGCGTCGCAAAGAGTTTGCAAAACGGCGTTAGATGCAGCAAATAAACAGCGTAGCTGATGCGGCCTAGAAAGACCAGCGGCGGCCACGAGAGCAGACGTGCGACGATGCTGGGTGCAGTTAATCCATAAATCAACAGCGCCGCAAAGAGCGCCGCCGGAAAGAGCAATGCGCGCCCGGTTTGAGACCCGCCAAACAGGACGAGAGCATATTGTGTTGTGAGCAACCCAATTATCCCTGCTGCAAGGAATAACAACCCCCGACGCGGCGCACCATGTCTGAGATATAGACGTCCCGCCACGATGCCGAGCGCAAAGTCGAAAGCATATGCAAATATTGTGCGAAGCAGCATAAATATCCGCTCTTCAGGTGGATACAGAGCGGTGCCAAGCAGCAAGCCTGATGTTGTCAGAGTTGCAACGAAGAGCAACTTATGCGAAAGGCGTGGTGTCGGAATGGCGAGAAGTAGTGGTAGCAGGGCATAAAAAGTGATTTCAACCGTGAGCGTCCATGCGGGTAGAAGCCCAGTGGCATTATTGGCTGACGACCAACCCTGCATCAATGTCCAGTTCATGAGGGTCGTCTGAACGCCTGTCAGCGCGTTGAGACCCAGTACGACAAAATACAGCGGCAGTATACGCGCTGCACGACGTATAAAAAACATGCCCGGTGCAAAGGGCGCGTGTTGATAAGTAATCGTTAGCAGGAAGGCCGATAACACGAAAAAAATATCGACGCCGATGTAGCCGGTTTCCGCAATCCAGCCCAGTGAGCCGGGATACAGAATGGTCGTGTAATGAGCCGCGACGACCAGCGCGGCAGCAACCGCCCGGAGCGACGTGAGCGCAGGTTGTGAAGCGTTCATGTGTAGCCTATGACCTTTGGCTGGGTTGACCAACACGGTTCACGAGATAGCACGAGTAGTGTAGCGAATTTCCCACCCGTTATGACCTTGCGGAGTACCAATCCTGCGTTTTGTTATAATACCGATATTGACTTGCTATCCACTCGCCTGCTCAATCTCCATTGCACCACGCGGGCTTTTGTAGAGGCGACCCCCTGTGGCCGCCCACGCCGATAACTTGTTGCGTTTTCCCGGTTTACCCTGCAAAAAGGATTGCATTCACCCGCGAAATCTGGTATGATCCTCAACAAGTCGGGTTTTTCGCGGTAGAAAGTGGGTGTACGCTCCCCACTTTTTTGTTTGTAGCGGCCTTTTCCAATTTGCCATACACGCCGCGCGGCCCGAATTGCAATCGAGTTTGGGAGGAGCCACAAACAGCGCATGGCAAAAAGTGAAGTATCGCTCGCATTCAATGAAATCTCGGAACTGCGCAAGCTGCCGCGCAGCCAAATCACCGACGCGCTCAAGCAGGCGCTCATTTCTGCTTACCGACGCGACAAGCGGCCAAGCAGCCAACAGAAGATCGATGCCGATATCGACCTGAATACCAGCGCCTACCACATCCTCGTCGAAAAAGAGGTGGTGGACCGCGAAACGTTGCAACTCATGCAGGGCAAGCATGATGAAATGGTCGCCAAAGCACAGAAGGACAAGCGCGACATCCTCAAGAACGTTCCCGAAGATACGGTGATTGTGCTTGAAGACGCGCAGCAGATTGATCCGAACGTGCAGCTCGACGACGTGATCATGGTCCCGATTGAATATAACGTCCGCGAATTCGGACGCATTGCCGCGCAGACCGCCAAGCAGGTCATTTCGCAGAAAATCCGCGATGCGGAGCGCAATCAGCTTTACGAAGAGTACAAAACGCGCGAGGGTGAACTCGTCACCGGGACCGTGCAGAGCATCAACAATAACCAGATGACTGTGACTATCGACCGTGCGGAGGCGATCATGCCGCGCAAGGAGATGATCCCCGGCGAGCGTTATCGCGCGCACGAGAAGGTCCGTGTCATTATTTCCGAAGTGAAACGCAGTACGCGCGAGCCGCAGATCATCGTCAGCCGCGCGCACAAGAACCTGCTGCGCCGCCTGCTCGAATATGAAGTACCGGAAATCTACAACAAGCAGGTCGAGATCAAAAACATTGCGCGTGAAGCCGGACACCGCTCGAAGGTCGCGGTCGCGGCCTTGCAGCCCGGCGTCGATCCGCTTGGCGCGTGCGTCGGCGTGCGCGGGGCGCGCATCCAGAACATCGTCAAGGAACTGAACGACGAAAAGATTGACGTGATCCCCTGGGATGTCGATCAGGCCGTCTTCATCTCCAAAGCCCTCAGCCCGGCGCGCGTGACGGGTGTGTATCTTGAAGAAGACATCGATCAGGGGCGGACCGCGCTCGTGATCGTCCCCGATGATCAGCTTTCACTCGCCATCGGCAAGGAAGGCCAGAACGCGCGCCTCGCGGCGAAGCTGACCGGCTGGCGCATCGACATCAAGAGCGTGACCGAAGCCGCGATGCAGGCCATTTTGCGGCTGGATGAACCGCCGCTGGATCGCTTCGGGCAGGAGTCGCCGGAAGTCGTCGCCGAAGTGCGGCGCGTGATCGAGAAGAAGCGCAGCGACCGCCCATTGCAACCCGAAGAATACATCACGCTCGGTCGCTTCGTGCAAATGGTCGAGCAGCGTTTGCTCGATTTCCGCGAGATCGGGCGCAGCCGCCGCCGCCGTGCCATCGAAAAGATGCGCCCGGTCGTGCCGGAATGGGCGTTCACCGTCCCGCTCACGGAGCTAGACCTCACGCCGCCGATCATGAACGCGCTCAAGAATATCGAAAACGCGGGCGACCTGATGCTGCGCACGCAGGCCGATACCGAAAAGCTGCAAGAAGTCCTCACCGCCGCGAAATGCGACGATGATGCGATGGACGTGATCAAGGATGCGCTGACCGACCTGCTGCGCAATCACAAGAAGCAGGAAGAGGCCGCCCCGGTCGCTGAAGTCACTGCGGCTGCCGTCGCCGTGCCGGAAGCCGACCTCGTTGTGGATGCGCCAGAAGGTACCGTACTTGAAGCCGACGAAGAAGAAGCGCCGCCTTCGTTCGTGGACCTCGCGCCCGCGCCTGCTGCGCCCGCCGCGCCGGGTGTGCGGATGAAGAAGGTCCCGCGTTTCGCGGACCGTGACCCGCTCGCCAAGCCCGATGAAGAAGAAGTCGATGTGAACGCTGCGGGTAAGAAGGGCAAAAAAGGCAAGAAGGGTAAGAAACTCGTCTTCGATGAGGATCGTGGGACCGTCATCGCGCAGCACGCCCGCAAGCGTGGCGGCGGCTGGGACGATGAACCCTAACGCGCGCCCGAGGCATGTCCCGCAACGGACGTGCATCGTCTGCCGCACGACCGCCGGGAAGCGCACGCTGACCCGGCTGGTGCGTACCGCCGATGAGGGGGTACAGGTAGACCCCACCGGCAAGCGCAATGGTCGCGGGGCTTACCTCTGCGACCAGCCCGCCTGCTGGCAGCGTGCAATCAGCGGCGACGTGCTGGAAAAAGCGCTCCGTGCCACGCTCACCACCGAAGACCGCGAACGCCTGCGCAGCCACGCTCCGCAAGCTGCCGAAAACGTATGATTATGCGTGTTCAGAACGTCTAATCACTATGAATAACCGCACTTTTCCGCACTGCTCGTCAGTGCTGCACTCATGACCCCGACCGCTTAACCCGCACGGTCTGCGTACCCCTCTGGCTTTTGCCATGCTGCGCGCCGTGCTTTCAAATGAAGGAAGCCGCACACATGGCAGTTGAAAAACAAGTCGTAGACATCCCTGAATATCTGACCGTCCGTGAGCTGGCGGAAGTCTTCTCGATTAGCCCAATCGAGGTGATGAAGCAGCTCATCAAGAACGGCATTATGGCGACGATCAACCAGCAGATCGATTTCGATACTGCCGCGATTGTCGCAGAAGAACTCGGTTTCGAGGCGCAGCCCGTGACGCTCGTGCCGGACATTGACGAGTCCGATGCGAATACCCCGCAGTGGAAGAAACTCTACGCGGATGAGGACCCGCGCCGCCTCGAACGGCGTCCCCCGGTCGTGACCATCCTCGGCCACGTCGATCACGGCAAGACCAGCCTGCTCGATGCGATCCGCAGCGCGCACGTCGCCGATGGCGAATTCGGCGGCATCACGCAGCACATCGGCGCGTATCAGGTCACGAAGGACGGACGCAAAATCACCTTCCTCGATACCCCCGGTCACGCAGCGTTTACCGCGATGCGGGCGCGTGGCGCGCAGGGTGCGGATGTCGCGGTGCTGGTCGTCGCGGCGGACGACGGCGTGATGGAAACGACCAAAGAGGCCATCGCGCACGCTCGCGCTGCGCACGTCCCCATCGTCGTCGCGCTCAACAAAATCGACAAGCGCAACGCCAACCCAGACCGCGTGAAGCAGGAACTGGCCGATCTCGACCTCGTTGCCGACGAATGGGGCGGCAATACGATGGTCATTCCGGTTTCCGCGCGCGAAAACAAGGGCATCGACGACCTGCTGGAAGCGATCCTGCTGACCGCCGATGATGCGCAGATCGTCGCCAACCCGAAGGGTCGCGTCGCCGGGACGGTCATCGAAGCACAGATGGACAAGAACAAGGGCATCCTCGCCACGCTGCTCGTGCAGAACGGGACGTTGCGCGTGGGCGACATTGTATTGAGTGGAACCTCGCTTGGCCGTATCCGCGCGATGTTTGATGAAAAGGGCAAGCCGATCCAGAACGCGCCGCCATCGACTCCCGCGCGCGTGATGGGTCTGAACGAGATGCCCAACGCGGGCGATTCGTTCAACATCGTGCGCAGCGAAAAGGAAGCGCGCGTCGTGGTCGAGGAGCGCAAGGCCGCGCATGTCACCGCCAACGAGCGCGGACCGCGTTCGTTCTCGCTCGAAGATGTTTTCAAGCAGTTCGAGGCGGGCGACGTTCGCGAACTGAACCTGATCCTCAAGGCCGATGTGCAAGGCTCGCTCGAACCGATCATCAACGGCCTGAACAATCTCCAGACCGCGAAGCTTGGCCTCAAGATTCTGCACGCCGAAATCGGCAACATCAGCGAAAATGATGTGAATCTCGCGGTCGCGTCCGGTGCTATCGTGATTGGCTTCAATGTGGTTGTCGATAACGCAGCCAATCACATCGCCGAGTCGAACGGCGTGGATATTCGCCTGTACAATATCATCTACCAGCTTTTCGAGGACATCGAGAAGGCGCTCAACGGCCTGCTCGACCCGGTGTATGCTGATAAGGTGGTGGGGACTGCGGAAGTCCGCGCGCTGTTCAATCTCAAGACGGGGACGATTGCCGGGTGCGTGGTGCGTGATGGCGAAATCCGCCGTAACGCGAAAACGCGCGTGCGCCGGGGCAACAACATCATCGCCAACGATCTGACGGTCGCCTCGATGAAGCGCGGTATCGAAGACGTGCGCGAAGTCCGCGCGGGGATCGAGTGCGGTATCCGGCTGGATGGCTTCGAGACGATCCGCGTCGGAGACATGATCGAGTTCCTGACCAAAGAGCGCGTGAGCTAACGCTCGCTCCGGTCTGCAAAATTAAGGTGAGCGGCCATTGTGGTCGCTCACTTTTTGATTCGATGTATGTGTTTCTAAAGCCTGACGCATCAAGCTTAAAGACGTGGGCGGACACGCAGGTCTCCCCCTAATACCGCGCGCATTCTGTAGGGGCGGACCTATGTGTCCGCCCTTGACTGTCTCCCATTTTGATGTGTTTGCACTGCGGGTCTTTTGGTTTGACAGAGCGATTTGAGGCAAAATACAGATGAGTTGTAGAGGACGCAGCCATGACCGACCAGGTTTTGGAAGTTGAACAGATTGCCATATCGACAGAGCAAATCTATCGCCTCTCGGTGGCGCAGTACCACGCGATGATCGATGCTGGAGTCCTCACCGAAGATGATCCCGTCGAACTCATAGAAGGATGGCTGGTTGAAAAGATGCCGAAAAACTTGCCACATAGTTTTTCTACACAGACCATTCGTGATGAACTTGCCAAAATTCTCTCGAAAGGCTGGTTTGTATCCGATCAGGAGTCCTTCGCGACACCTGCAAGTCAGCCAGAACCCGACGGGTTGATCATTCGTGGAACGCGCCGCGATTACACGAAGCGCCGTCCGACGGGAACTGATTTGGCGCTCGTGATTGAGGTCTCAGACTCCACTTTGCGTTATGATCGAACAACCAAGAAGCAGATTTACGCGAAATCGGGCATTCCGATTTATTGGATTGTGAACCTCGTGGATCGTCAAATTGAAGTATTCACTACGCCGGAAAATGGCAACTTCCAAAAGCAACAGATTTATCCCGAAGCGAGCATGATCCCGGTGGTGATTGATCAGGTGCAGGTCGCACAGATTGCCGTGAGTGAACTGCTGCCGTAGTCGGCAATTCAAAACCACGCCACCCTATGCTACAATGGCCGGATGGATTTACAGGTGGTGCGGGCGATGAGCCGTTCTTATCATATCTGGACGCTGGGCTGCCAAATGAACGAGGCCGACTCGCAACGGCTCGCCAGCGAACTTGAAAAAATCGGCTACCATGCGGCGGAAGATGCAGACAGCGCCGATGTGCTGGTCGTCAATACGTGCGTCGTCCGGCAGAGCGCGGAAGATAAAGCGTATGGCCGTCTGTACCGCCTGCGTGCGCTCAAGGAGCGCGAACCCGGCAAGGTGATCGGGCTGATGGGCTGCCTCGTCGGGGTCAAGGACCCGCTTCGCCTGCGCAAACAACTCCCCTTCGTGGACGTCTTCATGTCGCCTTCGGAACCGATGCCGATGGTCGATTTCCTGCACGAGCGCGGCCTCTTCGACAATCTGGCAATTACGGGCGAAGCTGCCGACCGCGCCTATCGCGATGCGTTGCAAGACGACGCGCGCGGGATAGTCCTGCCGGAGCGCGAACGAGGCAACCTCGTTTCGGCCTATGTCCCGGTCGTTTATGGCTGCTCCCATGCGTGTAGCTTCTGCATTATTCCGTTCCAGCGCGGCATCGAGCGCTCACGGCCAGTCGGAGAAATCGTCGCGGAAGTGCGCAGCCTCGCGCGGCAGGGCATCAAGGAGATCACCTTCCTCGGCCAGATTGTGGACCGCTACGGCAAGGATATTCCCGATGGTCCCGACCTCGCGGACCTGCTGCGGGTCGTGCATGATGCAGGCGTTGCGGAAGGAATCGAGCGTTTCCGCTTCCTGACCAGCCACCCGAACTGGATGAACGACAAGTTGCTGGATACCGTTGCGGAACTGCCGCACGTCATGCCGCAAATTGAAGTCCCTGCGCAGGCTGGAAACGATGAAGTATTGTTGCGGATGAAGCGCGGCTACACGAACGCGCAATACCGCGCGCTGATTGCCCGTATCCGCGAGCGCGTGCCGAATGTCGCGATCCACTGCGATATTATTGTCGGCTTCTGCGGCGAAACAGAGGCGCAGTTTCAGGATACCTATGACCTGCTCGCCGATTTAAAGCTGGATAAAGTCCACCTCGCGAAGTACAGCCCGCGCCCGCATACCCTCAGCAACCGGACCATGCAGGATGATGTGCCGGAAGTCGTAAAGGAACGTCGCCGGATCGCTATCGATGATCTACAAGCGATGGTCTGCGCGGAGATCAATTCACAATGGCTCGGCCACACGGTCGAAGTGCTGGTCGAAGAAAATCAGGGCGGCAAGTGGCGCGGACGCACCCCGCAGAACAAGATCGTCTTCTTTGAGGACGACGCACAGGATCGAAAGGGGCAGGTCGTCGCGGTCGAAGTGACGTGGACGGGTCCCTGGTCGATGCAAGCGCGGCTGCCCGGTCGGGTCGCGCTCCCGCAACCTTCCGACCTGATCTCGATAGCAGGATAAGCGCGTGCAAAATTTCAATAAAATCACCAGCCAGCACAATGATCGAATCAAGCTGGTCCGTTCGCTGCAAACGCAGCCCAAAGCGCGCCGCACCGAAGAAAAGATTGTTCTCGAAGGCACGCGCCTGATTTCCGACGCGATGCAGGGTGGGGCAGTTCCCACGTTCGTCCTCGTGACCGAAGAGGCATCGGCGGCGGGCAGCGCGACCGGGACGCTCCTCGAAGAACTGCAACGGGTCGGCACGGATGTCTACGAAATCTCGCAAGACCTGCTGCTCTACGTCTCCGATACGCACACGCCGCAGGGCTTGCTCGCCGTGTTCCCGATGCCGAAGCTGGACGTGCCTACCGATGTCAAATTGGCGTTGATCCTTGATGGCGTATCCGACCCCGGCAACTTCGGGACCATTCTGCGGACCGCAGCAGCGGCAGGCGTGGAGATTGTCGTCCTCGCGCCGGGGAGCGTCGATCCGTTCAACCCGAAGACGCTGCGCGGCGGGATGGGCGCACATTTCCGGCTGCCAATCCGCCGCCTGACGTGGGGCGAGATCGCGGATCATTACGGCGCGCTCCCGCTCTTCATTGCGGATGCGCAGGGGACGAAGGAATATTCGGCAGTCGATTGGAAACAGCCCGCCGCGTTGATCATCGGGAGCGAGGCGCATGGTGCGGGCGGCGCATCGGAAAACCTGCCCGACCTCGACCTGACCAGCATCCGCATACCGATGGCGGCGGGCGCGGAATCGCTCAATGCGGCGATGGCAACCGGGGTGATCCTGTTCGAGGCGTTGCGGCAGCGTTCCGGCTGAGTCACGACATGAGTTAACGCTGATTTGGATCAATCTTAACATTCAGCGCTTGCCTTTTTACTCTCCCGCGTGATACTTGACTTCACATACAAAAACGGTGAGAGACAATGCTGGAAACGCCGAAACATCGTCACGAAACAACCAGTAACCACATTCCCGCGCCGACGTCTGAGGAGCAGCCGGAGTCGATGCAGACCGCGTTTGCCGCTCCGCGTAGCGGGATGGCTGGCGCGCCACCGCCCCCAAACTCGAATACCAACCTGAGCCGCAACCAGCAGCAGGTTTTGAATATGCAGCGCACGCAGGGCAACGCCGCCGTGCGCCGGATGCTGGCCGCGCAACCCGCAGCGACTGTCCAGCGGGATAGTCCGGCAGCCGCGCCCGGCCCGCAGGGGCAACTCAAGTTTCCTTATGAGTTCAATCTTGAGAAGAAGATCGACAAGAAATTCCTCAAATACTTCAAGCTGTCCAAAGCGAACCTGAAATTCAAGGGCGCGGTGCAGACTTCTACGCCGAAGGGTACGACGAACACGACAGCGGTTGCGCCGCTTGGCGTCTCGCAAGGAGCAGGCAAGCCGACGCAGGTGACGACGGGTGTAGAAAACAAGCAGGTCTTCGGCGCGGAAGAAGCCACGCAAACAGTCAAGGAATTTTTCGATAGCGAATGGGTCAATGAAAAGCTGGATGCCGTCGAACCCTACGGCAAGGCGACCGGAAGCGGCAAGGTCGGTACATCGGAGGCTTCTGGCAAGCTGGCTTATGAACTCGGCGCGGACATCAAGTTCAAATCCGGCCTGAAGGTCACAGGCGCAACCGAGTTTGTACTGTGGGAAGGCAAATCGAAAGTTGCCAGCCCCAGCGATTTGCAACTCTCCGCGACGGCGGGCGCATTCGTCCCGAAGGTCGCCGGGAGCGGCAAGTTCAAGGACAAACCGAAACCCGGTTGGGAAATCGAAATCGGCGTCGAAGGATCATTAACCATCGAACCGGACTGGACAGCCATTTTCGTTGAGGTCATCAAGGGCATCGCGGAGAACCCCGAAATCTGGATATTTGCGGCGCTGGCAGCGGGACTCGTCATCTCGGTGGTGGAGTACGGGCATATCGAAGAACGCCAGAAACTCGCGACGAAAGCCAAGTTCGTGTCGCGTTCGCTGATCAAAGCCTCAAACCTGTACGGCGCTCTATTGACGGGTGACAAGTTCGGCGCGTCGGGGAAAGTCGAGCAAAAGGCAGCCGAACAGGCCGGGCTGGACCTGCCGAAGGTCTTGCTCAAGTATGGCTCGACCGTCACGCCGGAAGTCTACTTCGAGGCGCTCAAGATGCGCAAGGAATGGAAAGATACGGCTTTCAGCAAGGCGCGTAGCGACTTCAAGGACAAGGCGCTGGCCGAACACCGCTCCAAAATGACGGCGCAGGTCGAGGCGTGGCACTCCGAGCATGGCGTACAATCGCTGTTCCTCGGTGGCAAGGGTGCGGATGAGCGCCTGGTCGATAGCGTCATCGACAACGAAGACGCCAACGATGGTATGGATACGATGGGGTGAAATGCCTCAGGGCGAACACATAAAACGGACGCACGATGTCAGTCACGGGCGGACACATCGGTCCGCCCATAGGCATCAAGATAAGGAAAAAAGGGCAGTCCGAGCGAAAATGAGTTTAACCACAAACCAGATTCACAAGGACAGCCCCGATGACGAGTATAGCGCAGGTGAGCGCGCAGATGCAGTGGGTCTTGACGGAAGTAGCCGATGCAGCAGGACGGGTCAGCGGGTGTGTACGACGGGTGCGCAAGTTACGCGGGTCAAGCCTGGTGCAAACGCTGGTCTTCGGATGGTTGGCGAACCCGGCGGCGAGTTTGGAGGAACTGAGTCAGGCGGCGGGGACATGCGGGGTGACGATAAGCGCACAAGGCTTGGCAGAACGGTTCACGGCGCAAGCGGCAACGTGTTTGCGGATGGTGCTGGAAGCTGGGCTGGAGCAGGTGGTGGAAGCGGAGGGGGGCAGTGTCGGCGCGTTAGGCGCATTTAATGGGGTCTACGTGCAGGATAGTACGACGCTCAGTCTGCCTGCTGCTTTAGGGACACTGTGGGCGGGTTGTGGCAACCAGAACGGCACAAGCGCGGGGCTGAAAGTACAAACCGTGCTGGACTACAGTAGTGGGGGTTTGCACTTGAATTTAGAGGCGGGACGCGCCAGCGACAAAACGGCGGGTCTGCCTGAGCTACCAGTGGGTGCGTTGTATCTGGCCGACAGCGGTTACTTCAGCATCCGACGCTTGCAGGCGTTGACGCAACGCGGGGTGCATTGGCTCACGCGCTTGCCCGCCAACGTGCAGTGCGTCGATGCGCAGCAGCGCGTCTGGTCAGCCCCGGAGTGGCTCGCCACGCAAGTCGTGGGCGACCAC
Organism: Aggregatilineales bacterium; assembly: GCA_965246845.1. Lineage (GTDB taxonomy): Bacteria > Chloroflexota > Anaerolineae > Aggregatilineales > UBA2796 > JBBRMW01. Next base: position 544,994 of record CBDFFR010000014.1, on the reverse strand, counting down.
GCCGAAACGCAGGTCTATCTGTCTCACCACCGTTTTCCCGCGCGCTTGTTAGTGCAGCGGGTCCCGCCCGCTGTCGCTCAACAGCGCCGCGCACGCTTGCAACGCGAAGCACTCCGTCGCAATCGTCCGTCTAGCCCACACCTGCTCGCCTTGTGTGAGTGGACCTTGCTCGTCACCGACCTGCCCGCGCAGCGTCTCGACGCACCTGCTGCCTTCACTTTCATGCGTGTGCGCTGGCAAATTGAACTCCTCTTCAAACTCTGGAAGTCCGGCTTGCGCCTGTCCCCTGCCCGTTCAGCTAATCCCTGGCGTGTCTTGTGCGAGGTCTATGCCAAACTGATTGCCTTGCTTATTCAACACTGGCTCCTGCTTATGGGCTGTGCCGACTCGCTCGACCGTTCCTGGTTCAAGGCCGCCCCCACTATTCACAAACACGCCTTCCATCTCGCCGCCGTCCTCTATGATACCGTCCGTTTAGTTCAGGCGATTGCCCTCATTGCCCGGACTATTGCTCGTTGTCGCTCCACCAAGCGCCGCGCCCATCCCTCTACTTTTCAGCGTTTGTCCGCCCTTGCCCCTTAACTTGATGCCTATGGGCGGACACATCGGTCCGCCCCTACGCTTCATGTCAACACATCGCGCTTTCTCTGATACGTCTGATGTGGAATGAATTTGGCGAAAAGGGGAATGGGACGCAAGATTGAAGGTACCCCTACAGTCAATCGGACCCATTCCCATGACAAGTATAGACCTGGAAACGCTTTTGACCACGCTGTACGTGCTGGTAGACGACTGGTATCAAACAGAGGGACGGCATCTGCTAAAGGGTAAGACAGGCGCAAAAGCGCAGTTCAGCGACAGCGAATTGTTGACATTGCTGCTGGCGCATGATTTTGTGCCATATCCGGGCGAAACGCAGTATGTGGCATACATGCGTGCCAACCATCTGGACCTGTTTCCTAAGCTGGTGGACCAGAGCCAGTACAATCGACGCGGGCGAGCCTTACAAGCGGTGGTGGAAGCACTACGGCAAGCGTGGTTGGGGATGTTGGGTGGGTATACCTGCGAGTGCCTGCTGCTGGATACCAAACCTGTCCCGGTGGTAGGCTACAAACGGTCCAAAACACATAGTGACTTTGCAGGGTATGCCGGGTATGGTCAGTGTGCGGCGCGTAAGCTGCACTACTTCGGCTTCAAACTCGTGCTGCTGAGTACCTGCGACGGTCTGCCCGTCGTCTACGACTTGGTGGCTGCCAACACCGACGAACGTCTTGCTGCCGAGAGTGTTCTGTACCGTGTCAACGACTGTGACATCCTGGCCGACAAGGGCTTTCTTGGCGCGGATTGGCAAGCCAGCATTGCCGATGAAACCGGCAACTGTGTCCTCACTCCCAAACGCGCCAACCAGTCCCAACAAAATCATCCGCTACTCGACGCCGCGCTGGGCAGTTTACGTGAACGCATCGAAGGCGTCTTTCACCAACTCCAGAACACAGGGCGCAACCTTGAGCGCTTGCTTGCTAAAACGGTAGCTGGCTTGACCGCTCGCATCACCCTCAAAGTCACCTGTTTGGTTCTCAAGCGCTTGCTTGCCCGTGACTTTGCCTTTGACCTCCAAACCTTTTCCATTTCACATTAGACGTCTGATATAATGATGGTTGCGCCTGCGTCGTTCCAGTACGAATCAGGTGCGTTCGCGCGTCTGATTATCAGTGACCCACCATTCTCAGTTTGAACTGAGGAAAGAATTACCGAATGCAGTTTGCTGAACTTCAACTTGTCGAGCCGTTGCTGCGTGTCCTGCACGCCGTCGGCTATACCGAACCCAGCCCAATCCAGGCACAGGCCATCCCGCACATTCTCGCGGGGCGTGACCTGCTGGGCTGCTCGCAGACCGGAACCGGGAAGACCGCCGCGTTTGCACTCCCGATTTTACAGCGTCTCGCGGCACAGCGGCTCCCCGGAGCGCCGCGCATCCGAACGCTCGTCCTTTCGCCCACCCGCGAACTCGCCGTACAGATTGGCGAGAGCTTCGACACCTATGGCAAATACATGAACATCCGGCAGGTGACGCTCTTCGGCGGCGTGAACCAGAATACGCAGGTCGCTCGCCTGCGCTACGGCGCGGAAGTGGTGGTCGCCACACCGGGACGCCTGCTCGATCTGATCAGCCAGGGCTATATCAACCTGAATTACCTCGAAATTCTGGTGTTGGATGAAGCCGACCGGATGCTCGATATGGGCTTCATCAATGATGTGCGGCGGATCGTCGCCTTGCTCAGGGGCAAGCGCCAAACCCTGCTCTTCTCCGCGACGATGCCAAACGACATTCGCTCGCTCGCCGATGCGATCCTGACGGACCCGGTGTATATCGCGGTGACGCCTGTGGCTTCGACGGTAGAAGTGATCGATCAGTCGATCTTCTTCGTCGAAAAGGCTGATAAGCCCGCGCTGTTGCAACATCTGCTGCGTGACCGCTCGATGCGGCGCGTCCTCGTCTTCACGCGGACAAAACACGGCGCGGATAAAGTCGCGCAACAATTGGCACGCGCGTCTATCGATGCGGGTGTGATACATGGTGGCCGTTCGCAATCTGCGCGACAAAACGCACTCTCGGCGTTCAAATCGGGACATTCGCGCATTCTGGTTGCGACGGATATTGCCGCGCGCGGGATCGACGTGGACGACGTTACACACGTCATCAACTACGACCTGCCCAACGAGCCGGAAAGCTACGTCCATCGCATCGGGCGGACCGGGCGTGCAGGTGCTTCGGGCATCGCGTTCTCGTTCTGCGAAGCCGAGGAACGCGCCTACCTGATCGATATTGAACGCCTGACGCAGCAGCATATCGCGGTCGCGCCGGAAAATCCGTATCAATCTCCGCTTGGACTGCCACCCCTGACGAACCTCGCGCCAAATGGCCGCAATCACCGCCCGCCAACGGCTGCCCGTCAGCAAAACCCGCGTGCGCAGAACCCGCAGAATCCACAGAATCAGCAGCGCCGCAAGTCACGCCCGGCGCGTACCCCCGCACGCCCGGTTCGCTTCTAGCGCGTCCATGAATTTGGCGTCCCTATATCTGCCGTCGCTGCTTCCCTCTACGGGTTGGCGGGTGACGGCATTTCGCGCGTGAAATGGACCAACACCTGATTGGAAATCAACCGCGCCGCGCGGGTCAGCTTGATCGATTCGGGTGTGACATCGAGCATCCCCAGTGCCGCGAGGCGTTCCAGCGCGGGACCATATACATCCGCAATCGTGAGGCCGAAACGCGCCCGAAACGCGGCTTGATCAACGCCTTCGCGCAGCACGCGCAGCCCGGTGATCATCACCTCATCCATCGCCTGATCATCGCTGATTGACTCTATCGTATCCGTGCTGGCCGTGCGTGGATACTGCGCGTCTGCGCCCGCCGCGATGCGCTTGATATACTGCTGCGGCGAGCGAATCACGCTGTAGCGCTGGCCGTGCGCGAAGCCATGCGCGCCGACGCCGACGCCCAGATAATCACCATATTGCCAGTATTGCAAGTTGTGCCGTGCTTCGCAGCCGGGACGCGCCCATGTGCTAATCTCGTATTGCGCGAGGCCAGCGGCGCTGATCAGCGCGTCGGCGGCATCGTACATATCTGCCGCGAGGTCGTCATCCGGCGCGGGGAGCCGCCCGCGTTCGATCCATTTTGCGAAGGCGGTCCCGTCTTCGACCTGCAAGCCATACAACGAGAGATGCTCCGGCGCGAGGTCGAGCGCGGCGCGCACGCTTGCTTCCCATTTTTCAAGTGTCTGGTTCGGCACGCCATAGATTAAATCGAGGCTCAGGTTGTCGAAGCCCGCAGCCCGCGCCGCCGCGACCGTTCGTGCCGTGTCGTGCGGGGTGTGCAACCGCCCAAAGAGCGCCAGTTCATCGGCATGAACGGATTGCATCCCGATACTGAGGCGGTTCACGCCGAGCGCCCGCAACGCCTCGAAATAACCAGCGGGCAGCGCTTCGGGGTTCACCTCGAAAGAGATTTCCGGCACGTCGACCACATGGAAACTGTCCTGAATTGTCGTCAGAATTTGCTCGACCTGCGCGGGCATGAGCAGGCTTGGCGTCCCGCCACCGAAGTAGACCGTATGCACGCGCTTATCAGCCTGCGGACCCAACGCTCGGAGTTCGGCGCATATGGCATCGACATAGGCCGGGATGAGCCGTTCGAGGTTCGCGTAGATATTGAACGCGCAGTATGTGCAGCGCACACTGCAAAACGGGATATGTAGATAGATTGAGAGGTCCGGCGCGGGGAAGGGCATGTACAGGCCGCCAATATTATCGGGTTATTATATCAAAGCCTTTTTTCCGTAGGCTTGACTCGCGCGCAGTTCCGCATATACTTTAGAACGCATGTTTTTACTATAGAGAATTCCCCATGAGCGAACCCGCCGATTTTCAGCCCATATTCGATGAATTGAAGTCCTATCTGAGCCGTCACGCGGCGCACCTCGTCACGAATGAAGATATACCGGGCAGCTATACCCTCGTCACGAAAGTACCGGGACCGAACAAACAGCCGATCTGGTTTGGCGCGGTGCAGATCAAGAAAAACTATGTGAGCTATCATCTGGTTCCGGTCTACGCCTGCCCGGAACTGGTCGCAAGCATCTCCGAGCCGCTCAAAAAGCGGATGCAGGGCAAAAGCTGTTTCAATTTCAAGAAGCCGGATGCGGCGCTCTTCGCGGAATTGGCGGCGCTGACGGACGCCGGGTACAAGCGCTTTCAGGAAAAATACGGGATGGAATAGCGTCGGCGCGCATTCGCATTTGAGATTACAATCTGGATAACGGCACGAAGGAGAACCCCGGCTATGACGTTATCCAGACGATTTTTCGCGTTGATACTCACTCTCGCGTTTGTGGCATTGATCCCGCTCGGCGCATCGCACGCGCAGTCCGATACGCGCGCTTATATCTCGCAGAACGGCCTCTACACTTTCAACTATCCAACGGAATGGATTGTACGCGAGCGCAGCGCCGGAGTGATCGAAATCGGAACCAGCATCGAAGCGCTGGACCTCAGCAGCCAGACCAGTCCACTTCTACCCGCAGGCAGCCTGATCTCGAACTTCCTGATCTACGGTCCAGGGAACACACCCTCCTACCTGAATACCTCTGGCGATCCCGAACTGCTGGTCAGTAGTTTGTTGCATGATGTACCCGCCGATTGGACTCTCCAGCCCGTCGAGAAAGTGACCCTCGGCACGCGGGCAGCCGCGCGAGTGACGTTCACAGGACCCACAGTACGCGGTGTGGTAACTGGATTTTTCATCGGCACGACGGCGATTGCGGGCGCGGTAGCAATCCCCGCCAGCGACCCCGAAACCAATCTCGCTCTGTTCGATGCGGTCCTTCAATCGTTCCGGTCGTTTGATACGACAGACCGCATCACGGGAACACCCAACCCCGACGCAACTCGCACGCCGCTCCCGCGCGCAACGACAATCCCGCCGACACGACCCGCTTTCGCGACCAGTACGCCTATCGGTACACTGACGCCGCGCCCGCAAACAGGCCGTTATACCGCGCCCGGTGGTGTGTTTTCCGTCGGCATCCCATCCGGCTGGGTTGTGCGCGGCCAATCTGACACCTACGCTGATTTCTATGTCTATCTGGCGACTTCGGAAGACCTGATCGACAACTGGCTCACGTATTCGGAGTGGGATTACCTCTATTCCGGGCAGTACGCGCTGTATCTGGTGAACTACGGACCGACCACGCAGCTACCGGACAATATGCCGATGACGCGCAATCTCGATGTGCTGCTCGGCTTCGCGCTCGGCAGCCAGACGAAATACACATGGGAGACGCCCATCCGCGACAGGGTGGCAGGCTATGATGTTGCGCTTGCACTTGGCAAGGCGAGCTACATGGGCGATGTGGTGCAAATGGTCTTCTACATCGGGGATACGCCCTATTTCCTGTTCGGCATCTCCGCACCGGGCGACAGGATTTCACTCGTGTTCCGCATGGCGAGCGTGATCAAATCGATCCGTCCGGCATCGTAACGCTGTTGTGTGGGCGGACACATAGGTCCGCCCTACAAATTCATTCGCGCTCTGGTGTAGGGGCGGACACGCAGGTCCGCCCATCTTCTCACCTTACAACCTGCCGCCCCGCGCCGCCAGCAACGCCGCCCCGACGAGGCACACATCGTCGCCAAGCTGCGCGGGACGAATCAAATCTTCCGTATAAAAATCCGGGTGCAAAATGCGCTCGCGAATAACCTTGCGTGCCGGATCGAATAGCAAATCGCCGAGCTGCGCTACGCTCCCGCCGATGACGACCGCTTGCGGGTTAAACAGGTGCAGCAGGTCAACAAGGCCAAGACCGAGCCAATATCCGGCCTCTTTGATGATACTTAATGCGAGCGCGTCTCCCTGCTCGGCAGCCTCTCCAACAGATTTTGCGCTAACCTTCCCCGTCACGGTTCGGAGTATGGAAGGTTTGTCATCCTGTTTCAGGCGCTCGAAAGCCTGCCATGCAATTCCCGAACCGGAGGCAAGTTCTTCCAGCCGCAAAATACGCCCGTCGGGGAGTGTACATTGGATATGGCCGGGTTCGATGGCGAGGCCGCGCGCCCCCGTGAAGAGCCGCCCGCCGATCACCGCGCCACCGCCGATTCCCGTACTGAGCGTGAGGTAAAGCACCGGGTCACACCCACGCGCTGCGCCACATTCGGCTTCCGCAACGGCGGCCAAGTTCGCGTCGTTCTGCATATAGGTCGGGACGCCCCCGAATGCCAAACTGAGAATTCCCTTGAGCGGGACCATCCGCCAGCGCGGAAGAGTACGCGCATGGAAGATGATCCCCTGTTCGGCATCAAGTGGTCCCGGCGCGGAGATGCCAATCGCGGTGGGCTGCACGCCATCCGGGACGACCGCGCGCGCGGTTTCAATAATGCGGTTCAGGACGTGCGCGGCGGGCTGATCGACCAGAGAAGGAGTTTCGCTACGCGCAATCATCTCAAGCGATGCAGAGTACCACGCCGCGCGTGTGCGCGTCCCGCCAAAATCAATCGCAAGGATGCTCATTGCACAAAGCCGTTGATCCGGTCATATAGCGCGCGGTCAGGCAGCACCGGACCCGCAGGCAGCGCGCCTTCATGCGCCACGACGCGCCCGCCGCGTGTGACCAGCGCAACCGCCAGCGGCGCGGTAGCATCCTTGAACATTACATACGCTTCATGTGCAAAATCAGCGGCCAAAGCGCGGTCGATCTGGCCGGGAGTCGCGCCGCGCTGGGCGTGTCCAAGCCGCACATCGCGCACTCGTATCCCTGTCAATTTGGGGAGTTCGTCCGCGAGCGTCCGTGCGCCGCGCGCCCCTTCGCAGAGGACCAGCAGCGCATATCCATCGCGTACCACCGCTGCGCTCATACGCGCCGCGAGCCATGCTTCATCGTACTCATACTCCGGCACGAGGACCGCGTGCGCGCCCGCTGCGTGCGCCACCGCCACCGCGAGGTTGCCATTCGTCCCGCCAAGCGTCTCGATCATGAACAGGCGTCCGGGCAGCGCGTGTGCAGTCGCCAGCACGCCGTCGATGCTCTGATGCGCGAACCCGCACGCCGAATCGAAGCCGAGCGAACGTTCGCAGCCAGGGACATCGTTATCAATCGTGGTCGGCAGCGCGAGGGTCGAGACGCCTGCGCCGTGCAGCAGCGGCGGGATATGGCGCAACGTTCCGTCACCACCGAAAACGAGCAGGTGATCGATGCCATGCCGCTGCACGATCTCACGCAGCTTTTCGACGTTTGCGGCTTCGCGCAGGACAGCTTCCCGGCTGGATTGCAGGACGGACCCCGCGCGCCCCGCCCAGGGCATCAACATCCGCGTCGAGAGGGGTACAAACTGCTCTGCCAGCAAACCGGGGAAGCCACCGACCGCACCGATCACTTCGTCGCCTTTATCGGCGGCGTGTGCGGTGAAGCGCAGCAGACAGGCATTGATCCCCGGCGCGTCGCCGCCACTGACCACGCATAGAATTTTCAAAAGTAGAGCGCTCCGTGAATGGCGCGAAAGTATACCGCAGACAGGTCGGGTAAGCTGCGACCTCTATACCGGATCGCGCGTCTTCGTAGGGGCGGACCGATGTGTCCGCCCGCGTTTGTTTTAGGAGACGTCGAAAGTAATTTTACAAATGCGTAAAATCTGTATTGCGAACGCGCCGTAAGATCACATTACCAACCAAAGGGATGATGATGTACGCAACACTGCACAAAGTTTTAATGATCACCGGAATCATGCTGATTTCTGGTGTAAGCACCCCGGCTGCAGCGGCGGGCAGCTACGACGCCGCAGCAGATTATTCCAAAGCACATAAAGGGCTTGCGGTCGTTGTCCTCAAAGGAAACAAGGTTGTTTATGAGCGCTACGATAACGGTGGTGAGATGAACCAGCCCGTCGGCCTCGCGAGTGGCACGAAGAGTTTCAACTGTGCTACAGCAGTAGCGGCACAGGTCGATGGCCTGCTCACGCTCGATGAGAAGGCCGCTGACACGCTCACCGAATGGCAGAGCGACCCGCTCAAATCGCAGATCACGATCCGCGAACTGCTCAGTTTCAGCAGCGGGATCAAGGGCGACGAGGCCGAATGGAAAGCCGCGATCACGAGCAACGTCTACGCGGAGTCAGTACAGGCTCCGGCGGTCTACGAACCGGGCGCGGTTTACCGCTACGACCCGACGCAGACCAGCGCCTATAATGAACTACTGACGCGCAAATTGAAAGCGATTGGACTCAAAGAAGACCCCCTCGCGTACCTCACGCGCCGCGTATTTCTACCAATTGGGTTATCGGTCGGTAATTGGCGACGCGATGTCGCGAGCAATCCATTGATGGCAGGCGGCGCGGCGCTGACGGCGCGCGAATGGCTCAAATATGGGCAGTTCATGCTCAACAATGGTGCGTGGAATGGCAAGCAGATTTTGCCTGCCGACAAGCTGGCCGAGTGTGTCGAACCGAGTGCGACTTTTGCGGGCTACGGTCTCAACTGGTGGCTGAACGCACCCGTCCCAAAGGGGCAAATCACTGCACAATTCCAAATCCCGCTCGATGGCAAGGACATTTATCCAGGTGGACCGACCGATTTGTATATGGCGGCGGGGACGGGCAAGGAACGGCTTTATATTATCCCCTCGCAGACACTGGTAATCGTTCGCTTCGCGCTCATGGGCGACCGGGGCTGGGACGACGCGCAGTTTTTGAAACTGTTGGGCGTCTAGGGTACGATGGTCGGCTAACCATGCCAACTGAGCTACTCGTCCTTAACGGTCCCAACCTTAATCTGCTAGGAACGCGCGAACCCGATATTTACGGGTCGCTCACACTTGCGCAGATCATCGAACGCGCGACCACACACGCCGCACGGCACAATGTCGGCGTGCGCGCTCTGCAAAGCAACCACGAGGGTGTTCTGATCGACGCGCTTCAGGAGGCACGCGGCTGGGCGGCGGGCGTGATCCTGAACGCGGGCGCGTATACGCATACCTCGCTTGCGCTAGGCGATGCGATCAAGGCGGTCGCGCTCCCGGTCGTTGAAGTCCATATCTCGAATATCCATGCGCGCGAGGAGTTCCGGCATAAGTCGCTGCTCGCGGCAGGCTGCATCGGGCAGTTGACGGGGTTCGGGTGGCGCGGCTATCTGCTCGCGGTGGATGCACTGCTTGGGCATTTGGGATTGCTGGATTAGAACAGGCGAATTAATACCGGGCGGACACGCAGGTCCGCCCCTACGAAGAACCATCTGGTATAGGGGTCGTGGCTTGCCCGACCCGTCTTCGTCTCGTGGCGGGCGGACTACACAAGGCGCACGTTCTCCGGTATTGGGGCGTGGCTTGCCCGCCCCGTACGTATTTATCCGACCCGCTCCTGCGCCAACTCGCGATGTTCGGCCAGAAAATCCGCGACGCGGATCGGCTTCTGCCCGGTGAGTTCCGCGACCGCGCCGGTAACATCCGCGAACTGCCCGGCGGCGGTCGCAGCATCGAACGAGGCGATAAGCTGTACCACAGGCGGCGGCAACCCCGCGCCCGTCAGGTTTTGCACAAGCGCATCGTGGCTAATCGGCATGTACGGAATTTGCTTTCCGCTCAGATCACTCAAAAGCGCAGCGAGGTCTTGTTGCGAGAGCGCATCCGGTCCGGTGACATCCAGTACGCGGCGTCCGGCGAAATCCCCGGCGAGCGCCGACGTTGCGATTTGCGCGCAGTCTTCGCGGGTGACGTATGCCGCCTTGCCGTCGCCAATCGCGTTAACCAGTTTGCCCATTTGCAGTGCCTGTCCGAGCGTCTGGACCAGCATATCGGCATACAGATTGTTGCGCAGGATCGTATAGCTCACCTTGCTCGCGGCGAGCGCTTCTTCGGTCCCGCGATGGTCGGGGGCGAACGAAACGAGTGATTCTGGTCCGGGGTTGGTTAAGGAGGTATACACGACGTGGCTGACGCCAGCAGCTTCGGCGGCTTGCACGGCGGCGCGGTGCTGATTCAGGCGCTGTCCCGGCTGTCCGAGCGTATCCGTACTGATCAACAGCAGGCGGTCAACACCTGCAAACGCTTCCGGGAGCGAGACTGCATCATCGAAATCGACGCGGCGCAGCGTGACGCCGTGTTTGCTGAACTCCGACAGGTTTTCCGGCGTCCGGCTCCCCGCGATAATTTGCCCGGCTTGTTTTTCAACCAGCAATTCAATGACACGGCGTCCCAGATGACCGGATGCGCCGGAAACGAGCAAGACAGGTTTGGTTTGGTGTGACATGCGACGTCCTCTATTGAGCAACTTCCGAATTGACCCGGTTACTATAGGTGCGTTAATATCGTTTGGGAAGTAGGTACTTTGAAGTAACGGAGTTACGGCGTGGTAACTAAATTCAACTTTTCAGCAGTGTTCGACACGAACTGCCCATCCCGCAAAGTATTGGATCGCATCGGGGACAGGTGGACAACACTTATTATTTTGTTGCTAGAAACAGGCCCCATGCGCTTTTCGGCGCTGCATCGCGGCATTTTCGGCATCTCGCAAAAGATGCTCACGCAGACGTTGCGTAATCTCGAACGCGATGGTCTGGTCGAGCGGACGCTCTATCCGCAAATCCCACCGCGCGTCGAATATGCGCTCACGCCGCTTGGACAAACCTTGTGCGAGCCGATTGCGGCCATCGTGCATTGGTCGGAAGCGCATATGGGCGAGGTCATGCAAGCGCAAGCAGCGTATGACGAGCGTTCGGCACAATGATCGCAACACTGCGAGCGGACACATCGGTCCGCCCCTACACAGACGCGCGGTTCTCCAATGTAGGGGGCGCGGCTTGCCGACCACATTAATCTATTTGATGATTACAATGCCGCCAGATTCGTACTCCGCTCATCCGCCGTCTGCACGCCCCACAGTCGTACCGTATGATCCGATGACGCTGAGGCGAGCAGCGTGCCGTCTGCATTGAAGGCAAGGCCGTTGACCGTCGCGGTGTGGCCCGTCAACGTCCCGATATCGATGCCTTGTATCACGTCATAGCAGCGGATGCGCCCGCCGTCGTATCCCGTGCAGAGCAGCGACGCATCATTGCTGAACGCGAGGCTCCACGCCGTTTCTGGCGTCTGCGGCAAGGTGCGGATCGGCTGCCCGGCGCGAGCATCCCAGACAATAATGCGGTTGGATGGCATCCGCGCGGAGAGCGCGAGCAGGTCCCCGCCCGCCGAGAGCGCCGCATCCGCGAGGTTGGTTTGCCCGGTCGGGAGCGCCCCGACGCGCCGCTCCTGATAATCGTCCCACTGCGCGAGTTCACGCGCGTCATCCACGCGCAGCCCAAAATGCGCGCGACTGCCCATATACGCGAGTGTGCCGCGCCGATTGGAGAGCCGCGTCAATTCGACGGGTTCATCCGGTTTGTACAGAATCACGCCGTCCGCGCTGTCGAAAAGGACCAGCCGCGCTCGGTCATCGAAGAAGGCGTGGAAAGTGGACGGATTGCGTTCACTAACGAGATTATAGGCAAGCGTCCCGCGCGCGACATCCCACACGTTGAGCGCGCCGAGGATCAGCATCTCTTCCTGTGGCTCGCCGCGCGTATCGGTCCAGTGGCGTACCGTCTCCATCGCGCCCGCCGCGACCAGCCAGCGCGCATCCGGGCTGAACGACAGGCTGCGAATCGTGACCAGTTCGGTACAGGGCAGCGTCTTATCGGGTGCGTAGGTATACGCATTCCAGAGCTGTACCGAGGCCGCGCGCCGGATGCCATGCGCCGACGACCCGATAACTGTCCCGCCGCTGGCGAGCAGCAGCCCATCGTCGGAGAAGGCCACGCGGTCGGCTTTGTTTGCTTCCGTGCGCAGCGTGGCGAGCGGCGCAAGCAGCGCGCCGAGCGTGATCGGCGGGCGTTCGATGCGCGTGATCAGCAGCGACTCCGACATGCGAACAACCCGCATGTGAAGCGCATCCGCGAAATCGCGCGCCATCGCCTGGGCGGTCGGGTAGCGATCTTCGCGGTTCTTGGCGAGCGCGCGCATGATCACCGAATCGACGGCCAGCGGCAGGTCTTCGCGCCGCGCCGCGACCGAAGGCGGCGTCATATTCAGGTGCGCGTAAATCAGCGCTTCCGGCGTCGCGACCTGAAACGGGACCTGCCCGGTCAGCATCTCGAAGAGCATCACGCCGAGCGCGTAAATATCGGCGCGGGCGTCCAGCTCCTCGCCCTTCCACTGCTCCGGCGGTACGTAGGCATAAGTCCCCATGACCATCCCGCGCGCGGTGATCTGCGTCGAGACATTGACCAGCTTGGCGAGGCCGAAATCGCTCAGGATCGCGTTGCCGCTTTCATCCAGCAGCACGTTTTCCGGCTTGAGGTCGCGGTGAATGACCTCGTGTGTGTGCGCGTAATCGAGCGCTTCCGCGATTTGTTCCGTGACGCGCTGTACGCGGTCGAGCGGCAGCGGACGCCCCGCGATGCGCCGCGCGAGGCTCCCGCCCCGATGCAATTCCATCGCGAGGTAGGCGCGCTCATTCGGTCCGAATTTGCCGTAATCGAAGACCTTGATGATATGCGGATGGTTGAGCGCCGCGCAGATTTTCGCCTCGCGCTCGAAGCGGCTTTGAAAATCGAAAGTGTCATCGCCGATGCCGCTGCTGATGACCTTGAGCGCGATGTCGCGATCAATCGGGTCCTGATGTGCGATGTAGACCGCGCCCATCCCGCCCGCGCCGAGTTTTGCATCTACCCGGAAAGGACCCACCCGCGTTCCGATCAGCTCGTCCGATGCTGCCATGAGATCTCCTCGCCGCTGATTATCACCCGGCGCGCGTTAAAATTCATTACAGAATACGTTGTAAAATCATTTGCGGGTCGGTTTTATCTGATCGGTGCAAGCAGCGCGCGTATTGGTAGGGGCGGACCGATGTGTCCGCCCGGTATGCCTTTTCTACATAGCGCTTGTGGTAAAATAGATCAATACAAGTCTCGAAAGCATCCCCATGACTCCTGAAATAACAGCAGTTGCCGATTTCCTGCGCGAACAGCCGGGCGGGACGGCATCGCTTGCGATATTACGAAAACAATTCGGCGGCAACGTCCCGTTGGATAGCCTCGAATCGTTCCTGATCCGTCCCAAAGACGACTGGATGAAGCTGGAAGACCGGACCTGGTATCGCACGCCAGACTCCAACGCGCGCACCGCTCTCAACACCGCGATGAGCGCGACGCGCATCCCTGATGAATGGTGGGAAGGGATGCTCGATCTGGCGGGTGCGGAGAAGCGGCGCGGCGCACGCGAGGCCAGCACCGCGCGCAGCAAAATTCTCGCGCGGACCTACCTCGTCGAGCAGGCCGCCGCCGAACTCAACCTCGAATTGCATCAGTTGGAACCGCTTGTCAAGTCAGGGCGCATTGCCTCCTTCACGGACCCCGCTGGCCGCACGCGCATTCCCGCCGGGGTGGTGGAACTGCTTGTGCAGGACCCCACGCGACTGGAAGCGCTGCTCGGACCAGAATACGTCCAGCTTCGCGACCTCGCGGATTATTTCGGCAGTTCGCCCTTCAAAATCGGGCAGCAACTCGGCACGGGCGCATACAAGCGCAATGCGAAGATCAATTGGGCGATGGCCGTCCGCGCCTTGTGGAAAGCAGGGACCGCGCCCACCCTTTCGGAGTTCCTGAGCAAACTCGATGGCCGCCGCCATGCCGCCGCTGCACAGGAAGCCCGCCGCGCGGAACGCCTCCAGCGCAAAACCGAAGGCCGCGAGGCGCGCCACCACGAACGGCTGGAGCGCGAACGCGCCGAACGCGATGCCCTGCGCCAACAGCTTCTGGCCGCTTTCCCGACCTGGCGGCACGGTGGGCGCGAGGACCAACGCCTGACGCTGCACATCGGGCCGCCCAACAGTGGCAAGACCTATCAGGCATTGGAAGCGCTCAAGGGTGCGGGTATCGGCTGGTATCTGGCTCCGCTGCGGTTGCTCGCCTTCGAGGTCTATGATCGGCTGAACGCCGCGGGCGTGCCGTGCAACCTGCTCACGGGCGAGGAATCGATCCAGCGCGAAGGCGCGATGATCACCGCCGCGACGGTCGAAATGTTCAACCCGAACCAGAAAGCGCGCTGCGTCGTGATCGATGAGGCGCACATGATCGCGGATTCGTCGCGCGGCTGGGCATGGACACGCGCCATGATGGAAGCCACCGCGCCGGAAATCCGCGTGATCACCTCCCCCGCCGGGCGCGACCTGATCGAACGCATGGCACGCGCCGCCGCGCTCCCGGTAGCTGTCGTGGAACATCAACGGCTCGCGCCGATCAAGGTTGCGGATCGCGCATGGACGCTGGAAAGCATCCCGGACCGGACGATCCTCGTCGCGTTCTCGCGCAAGACGGTCTTGCAGCTTAAAACGTATCTGGAGCGCATGAAGCGGACCGTCTCCGTCGTCTATGGTAGCCTGCCGCCGGAAGTACGACGCAAGCAGGCGGACCGCTTCGCCAATGGCGAGACGCAAATCTGCATCGCGACCGACGCGGTAGGCATGGGACTCAATCTCCCCGCCGATGCGGTCTGCTTCTATGAAGTGGAAAAGTTCGACGGGAAGGAAATGCGCCCGCTGAACGCTGCGGAAGTCCACCAGATCGGCGGGCGTGCGGGGCGTTTCGGGCTATCGAGCGGCGGCACGATCAGCGCGACGGACCGCTTCGGGGTCAAGCTGCTTGAAGATCGTTTCAACAGCACACCACCCGATTTGACTTTCGCGCGCGTCGCGCCGGAAACCGAAGATTTGGCGCTCCTGCCGGGGACGCTCGCGGAGAAGTACACGCGCTGGAAGGACCTGAGCGGCATCCCGGCAGAATGGCGCGAACTGGTACGCCCCACCGACATCGAAGAGCGTGTCGCGCTCGCGGAGATGCTCAAGCCGTGGGAAGTCGAACGGCTGGGGCTGGAAGCCTCCGTGCGCCTCGTCAACGCGCCGACGAAGGAAAACACGCGCATGTACTGGCGCGATTGTGCGGATGGCGTCGTCAACGACGAGCCGATGCCGATTCCGCCGCCCGCACCCGCGCAGATCAATGGTAGCAACGACCTCGAAGCGACCGAACACGCTATCGCCTGCGCCGATATTTACCTGTGGCTCTCGCAGCGCGAGGAATTCAACGCCGCCGCGCCGGACGCCGATGAGGTGCGCGAACAGCGCTATCTGTGGTCGATGAGCATCGACGCCGCGCTGATGAAACAGCTCGATACGCGCGCGCGCTGCCAGCAGTGCAGCAGGCCGCTCCCCGTCAACCACCGCTACAAGATATGCGATAGCTGCTACCGTCGGCGGGCGGCGAATTACTGGTGAGTGCCACGCTTGCGGAACTGACCGCGCTCATGCACGACTTCGTGCGCGCGAAGGGCTGGTACGACGTGGAAAGCAAGCGTCCGCAGACGCCGCGCAACCTCGCGATCTCGCTTTCACTGGAAGCGGGCGAGGTGCTGGAACATTTCCAGTGGGGCGACGCGCCGCCCGATCCGGCGCTACTGGCGGGCGAACTCGCGGATGTAGCGCTCTACCTTTTGCAAATCGCAAGCCTGAGCGGAATCGACCTCGAACAGGCGATTCATGATAAACTTGCCGTCAATTACCGTCGGACCTGGGATTCCGCTCCACAGGATCACTAATTCTCTATGCCCAAAGAATCGCACATCGGTTTCGAGATCAAGGTTGTGCGTGCCAACGCGCTGACCTACAAGGCAGATGCGCTCGTCCTCAAATATTCGCAAGCGTGGACGACCCTCAGCCGCACTGTCATCGAAAAGCTACCGCCCGACCATATTCTGGTGAAGAAGCCACCGCGCCCCGGCGCATATCTGCTCGAACCGACGGATGGTACCGCCGCAACGCGCTACATTCTGATGGTCGGGACGCCGCCACGCCGCGAATTCACCTACGAGTCGATGTTCGAGCTGGCGCGGACGAGCCTGCACGCATTCGCGGAAGAGGACATCGACCCGCCCGTGAAGCACCTCGCGATGACGGTTCACGGCCTCGGCTGGGGCTTTGATGAAGCTGAGTCGCTCAAGGCGATGGTGCTGGGTTTCCGCGCGGCGGTCGATGAAGGCCGCTACCCGAACGATCTGGAACGGATCACGATCCTCGAATCGAGCGCCAAGCGCGCGGATGTCCTCGCCGCCGCGTTGACGGACCTGCTCGGCGACGGCGCGGAAACGCTCGATCAGGCTCCTGCTGCGCGCAAGCCGCCTGCACCGGGCGCGGCTGCGATTGCACCTCCGCCGCCTGCCACCCGTCAACGTGCGCTCACGATCAACCCTGATCAACCTGCGCCGAAGGTCGAGACGCCGTCGCTTTCGGAGTCGTCGATCTTCGTCGCGATGCCCTTCGCGAAAAAATATTCGGATGCGTTCTATTACGTGATCCAGCCCTGCGTGAAGGAAATTGGCTATCAATGTATCCGGCTCGACCAGACGGCGTACACGGGCGACATCGTGGAGACGATCAAGAAGCGCATCAAAAACGCGGAACTGGTCGTCGCGCTGCTGGATGGCGCGAACCCGAATGTGTATCTCGAAGTCGGCTATGCGTGGGGTGTCGGGACGCCGACCGTGCTGCTGCTCAACAAGGAGCAGGAGTCGGAAATCCCATTCGATATACGGCAGCAAAAACGGCTGGTGTACGAGTCGCTGTTTGAACTCAAGCCGGCGCTGCTGGACGAGTTGCGGGATATTATCGGGAAGCGAAAACAGGCGTAACGGTGAAATTATGAAAACGGGTCGGGCAAGCCGCGACCCCTACACCGGAGCGCATCTGTCTTCGTAGGGGCGGACCCATGGGTCCGCCCGACACGAAAATATGAAGATGGGTCGGTCAAGCCGCGCCCCTACACCGGGAGCGCAGTTGTGTTTTTAGGGGCGGGGCTTGACCCGCCCGGAATGATGCACGATACGAATTACGGAATGAGCAACGCCTGCCCCGCGTAAATCGCGTTCAGGTTCAGCAAATTATTGACGCGTGCAATCGCATACACGTCACGCTTGAAGCGCGCCGCAATCGCGAACAGGTTATCGCCCGCCTGTACGACGTAGAAATTCCCATACACTGGCTTCGGCGCGGGGATCACGACCGAACTGCTGATTTTTGGCACGACCAGCCGCGCGCCGATATAGAGCAAATTCGGATTCGGCAGATAATTTGCACTCAGGATCGCGGAAGCGGTGGAGCCAAGCCGCGCCGCGATGCTCGCGAGCGTATCCCCCGGCTGCACGACGTAATAGGTGTAGGTCGTGGTTGTGGTGACGACCGTTCCCGACGGGTAAGTAACAGGCGCGGGTGGTCCATACACGGGCGCTTGCTGCGCGGGGGCGGCGGGCTGTGCACCGAGCGCGGCGGGGAGTATCAGCACCTGTCCCGGATAGATCGCGTTCACATCGTAAATTTTGTTGATCGTCGCCAGTTCGCTGATACTCACGTTGAAACGCGCGGCGATGCTGAAAAGCGAATCGCCCGGCTGCACGGTATAGCTGCCCGCTGCACGCGCGGGGGCGGTCCCCAGCACGAACGCGAGCGCGAAGGCGATCAAAAGTAACGTTAAGCGGCGCATGAAAGAATCCCCCTGAGTAGCCTGTGTGCGCCTATTATATGCAGGTTTTCAGGTTTTCGGGCTTTTCGCGTATTCGATTAGGATAACAGACCCAGCGCCGCGCCAACGCAGCCGACCGTACCAGCGCGGGGATTTATTCCCGCGCCTTCAATTAGATTACATTTGCCTTGAGACCCAGTGCCGCGCCCATCGCGTGCAGATGCGCGGGCGTACTGCCACAGCACGCGCCGATCAGCCGCGCGCCCGCCGCTTTTACTCGAACCGCGTAATCGGCCATCACGTCCGGCGTACCATCATAGGTGAAGCCGCCGCCCTGCTCGTAGCGTGGGATGCCCGCGTTGCTTTTGGCGAAGAGCAGCGCATCGGGCGCGGCAGTGTGCATCTCCCCGACCGCCCAGATCAAATCCTCGACGCCGTTGCCGCAGTTCGCGCCGATCACATCCACGCCGAAACCGGAAAGCGTCCGCGCGGCGTCGGCGGGCGTGGTCCCCATCATCGTATGGCGGTTGGTGTCGAAGGTCATGGTCGTGATGATCGGCAAATCGGAAACGCGCCGGATACCCTGTACCGCCGTCTCGACTTCGCGCGGGTCGCTCATCGTCTCAATCTGGAAATAATCCACGCCGCCATCGCGCAATGCTGTGGCCTGTTCCGCGAAGCCGGCGATGGCTTCCTCGAAAGTCATCACGCCCAACGGGTCCAGTAATTCACCCGTCGGACCAATCGAGCCGCCAATCAACACGGTATGCGCGATCCCTGCGACGGCTTCCCGCGCGATCACGGCAGCGGCTTTGTTCAATTCGTACAGGCGATCTTCGAGGTTGTGCAGCGCCAGCCGGAAGCGCGTCCCGCCGAAGCTGTTGGTCAGCACGAGCTGCGACCCGGCTTCCGCATAGCCACGATGGATGGCCTTCACCGCGTCGGCGTGTTCGACGTTCCACAGTTCCGGCGACGCGCCCGATTCCAGCCCGGCCTCGAAGAGCATGGTTCCCATCGCGCCATCGGCGAGCAGGACCGGGTTTGTATCGAGAAGATCGTGTAATTTGCTCATATCGCCTCTGAGGTTTTGATTGCGGTACATTGTAGTGTTACTCACGACCTTTTGAAACGGTGAAATCATGTTCGCGAAGGCAATGCGGGATCATCTACGGCAGGAACAACAGATACGCGGCATTTTGCAGGATCGGCATATCCTGCTTGGCGTCACTGGGTCCATCGCGTGCTACAAGGCAATCGACCTCGCGAGCAAGCTGACTCAGGCGGGCGCGCTGGTCGATGTGTTGCTGACCGATGCGGCGCGCGAATTTGTCACGCCGCTTGCGTTCAGCGCCGTCACCGGGCGCGCGACCTATACCAGCATGTGGGAGACGAGCGGCGCAAGCGGCGGGCTGCCCACGCACATCGCGCATATTGGCCTCGCGGAACGAGCCGAAGTGTTCATCATCGCGCCCGCGACCGCGCAACACCTCGCCAAACTCGCGCACGGCTTCGCGGATGACCTGCTCTGCGTGACAGCGCTGGCCTGCCGCTGCCCGGTCCTCGTCGCGCCCGCAGGCGACGGCCACATGCTCGAACATCCCGCCGTCATCGAAAATCTGCGCATTTTGCAAACGCGCGGCGTGAAGGTGATCGAGCCGGAGACGGGGCGGCACGCTTCCGGCCTGGTCGGGCGCGGGCGGCTCCCGGAGACGGCGACGCTGATGGCGCACATCCGGCACACGCTCGGCAAGTTCGCGGTGCGTTATACGGGGAATTCACTGGGAAGTGAGCGCGGTGGCGTGCTGCTGGGGCGGCGGGTGGTCATCACGGCGGGCGGTACACGCGAGGCGCTGGACCCGGTGCGCTACATCGGCAACCGTTCGAGCGGCAAGCAGGGTCACGCCCTTACAGAAGCGGCGCTCGATGCGGGCGCGGAAGTGACACTGATCACGGCCTCCGACCTGCCCGCCCCAGCAACGGCGCGCGTGATCCGGGTGGAGAGCGCCGAACAAATGATGCGCGCGGTGATGGCCGAAAGCGAAGGAGCCGATGCGCTGATCATGGCGGCGGCGGTCGCGGATTACCGTGCGGAGACGGTGGCAATCCAGAAGATCAAGAAGACCGACGATGACCTGACACTCTATCTGGAGCGTACCGCAGACATCCTCGCAGCGGTCGGCGAGCGCAAGGCGCAGAGCGGAATGCCGCGTGTGCTGGTCGGCTTCGCAGCAGAGACGCAGGATTTGTTGGAGAATGCGCAGGGCAAACTCGAACGCAAGAACGCGGATATGATCGTTGCGAACGACGTATCGGAGCCGGGCGCAGGCTTCGCGGGGGATACGAACGCGGTCACACTGCTATATCGGGATGGGAAGCGCGAGGCGTTGGCACTGCAAGGCAAAGAGCAGGTCGCGCGGCGGATCGTGTATGAGGTCGCGCAGTTGTTGGGGTGAGGCAATATCGCTATATCTGACCGTGCGAATTTTGTAGGGGTCGGGCTTGACCGACCCACTGTATCAACAGACTAGATGTAAAATCTATTTTTCTTAGCCGACTCTTTGCTCTCAAAACAGCAATGATTGTTATAATATTCACAAGCGTTCAATCGACTGAACGCTATTTATTCGCCTAGAGGCAAAGATGACAACGTACCGCACAAACGTAACAAACGTCCTCGTGATTGGTTCGGGCGGCGCGGGCTATCGCGCGGCAATTGCGGCCTACAACACGGGCTGCGATGTGGTAGTGGTCGGGAAACGGCTGCGCAAGGATGCACATACGGTCCTCGCGGCGGGCGGGATTAATGCCGCACTCGGCACGGTCGACCCTGAAGATAGCTGGCAATGGCACTTCGCAGATACGGTGCGCGATGGATATTTCCTCGGCAACCCGAAAATGGCGGAGATTATGGCGCGCGAAGCGCCCGATGCCGTGCTGGAACTGGCTGATTGGGGGTGCGAATTCGCGCGCCTGCCGGATGGCCGCCTTGACCAGCGCTTCTTCGGGGCGCATCGCTATCGCCGCACCTGCTACGCGGGCGATTACACCGGGCGCGCGATCCTCTACACGCTGGCCGACAAAGCGGCAGAACTCGGCATCCCCGTTCACGAACACCAGTATGTCGCGCGGCTGCTGGTCCATGAGGGGCAGTGCTTCGGCGCGGTGACATTTGATGTACAATCCGGGCAGCGCACCGTCTACCTCGCGGATGCGGTGATCCTCGCGGCGGGTGGGCATACGCGGCTGTGGCGGCGCAGTTCGTCGCGTCGGGATGAGAACACGGGCGACGGGATGTATCTGGCGCTTGAGGCGGGTTGCACACTGGCCGATATGGAAATGGTGCAGTTCCACCCGACGGGCATGGTCGCGCCGGAAGAAATGGCGGGTACGCTCGTTACCGAAGCGGTGCGCGGCGAAGGCGGGCGGCTCTACAATGCGCTGGGTGAGCGCTTCATGGAGCGCTACGACCCGGATCGCCTCGAACTCTCCACCCGCGACCGCGTGGCACTCGCGAACTACACCGAAATTATCGAAGGCCGCGGGACCGCCAACGGCGGCGTGCTGCTCGATATTTCGCATCGCGACAAGAACGAGATCATCAAGAAACTGCCGCGCATGTACCGTCAGTTCATGGAATCGCAGATGCTCGATATTTCCGAGAAGCCGATGGAAGTCGCGCCAACCGCGCATTACAGCATGGGCGGCGTGGTCGTGCAGCCGGAGACGGGCGAGACGGAAGTGCGCGGCCTCTTCGCGGCGGGCGAGGTCACGAGCGGCTTGCACGGCGCGAACCGATTAGGCGGCAACTCACTCGTCGAGACGGTCATCTTCGGGCGGCGCTCCGGCGCGGCGGCAGCGGAGTTTTCCAATAATCTGGGCGTGCAGCTTCGCTCGAAGGCGGTCATCAAGGATGCTAACGCGATGCTCGACTCGCTGATCCACGAAGGCGGCGAACTGGCGCGGCCTCTCCAGCGCGCGGTCCGCAATACGATGTGGGAGACGTGCGGCGTGGTGCGGAGCGGCGAGCGTATGGAGAAGGGACTCGAACAGCTTGCCGATGTTCGGGCAGCAGCCGAAAAGCTGGATGTGCGCCCCAGCTCCGAAGGCTGGCAGGACCTCGCGCTTGCGCTTGACCTGCGCGGGGCGCTGGCTTCCGCAGAGGCGACACTGCGTTCGGCGCTCGCCCGGCAGGAAAGTCGCGGCGCGCACCAACGCTACGATTACCCGGAGGTCGATGATACGCTGCTCGTCAACTATCGCATTCGGCTGGATGCAGACGGCAAGCAGACGTTGACCGAAGCGCCCGTTCCGCCTGTGCCACCAGAACTGGTCGAATTCGCGGAATCCGACCCGCAGTTGGTGTTCAAGGGGCGGCTGCTGGAATAGCACTCGTGTAGGGCATATGGTGAGAATTTGTGGACGGCAGGAATGCCGTCCTCTGAAAATCAGAAGCAACGATCACGGGACCAGCGTACACAGCGCTTGCCGGATCTCGCCGAGGTGATAGGCGGTGTGCGCGACGATCCCGAAGCCATATGTGCCGTCGATCTCCGCGCCCCAATCTTCTATGCCTTCAAGCAGCGCCCGGATACGCTGGTAGCTTTCGCGCAAGCGCTCGATGCTGATCTGCCAGGCTTCCGGCGTGACGGCGCTCACCGTGCGCCAGATGTAATCCCAGTCCAGCTTGCCGGGGTCGCGATTGAGTATCACCTGCTCGGTCGAGTCCAGATAAAAGCGGATATGTTCGACCTGCGCGGCCAGCGTCGCGCACTTGCCGCCGACCGGGATTGATGCTGTTTCGGCAGAAATTCCGGCCAATGTCTCGAACAGTGACGTTCCCTTATCGAGATACACGCCGCGCACATTCTCAAACGACTCCTCGAACAAAATTTTGATCGCAAAATTCAGGCGTTGGTTCACCACATCAGCAGGCATTGTGCAGTTCCTTTTTGTTTGTTGCGCCGCGATGCGCGTGATTATAACAGAACTTATGTTCAGAGATGATTTTGAGCAAAATATTGATGCGGTTTGTCACGTTTTTTCATCGGGCTTCGTCATACTTATCAGACGGTGTGGCGATAGATGACGAAATACGTTCTCATCCGTTGTCGAACATACGCGTCACTTTCGTTTATGAGCATAGAGCAGGAGCAATGAATATGAATCACGGGATCACGACAGTCGTCTATCCGGTCAAAGACCTCGCACAAGCAAAGGCGCTGTACGGCAAGCTGCTGGGCGCGGAACCCTACGCCGATTCGCCTTATTATGTGGGCTGGAAGCTCGGCAACATAGACATCGGGTTAGACCCTAACGGCCACCAGGCGGGGCTGACTGGTCCGGTCGGTTTCTATCAGGTGGACGACATCAAGGCCAGCCTGCAAACGCTCCTCGATACGGGTGCGCAGTTGCTGCAAGAGGCCAAAGACGTGGGCGGAGGGAGGCTGACCGCCACCGTCAAGGACGCCGACGGAAACATCATCGGCTTGCTCCAGGACGCAACCAAGTAGCGAGATGATCGTGACAACTCAGGCCAGTACAAGCCTGAGTTGTCACGGTGGCGCTATGGCAGCTTGAGCCTGATTTTCTCCCTTCTTCATCACTGCATTTATGGCGTAAAGTTTATGGGTTCATCCTGGCGCACTTATGTGACAGCGTTTAATATCCCCAGCGCTTTCGGCAATGGTGGCGGATTCTCGCCTATCATGGCAATCCGCACGACATCGCTGCACGCTTTCCCGTTGCATAGTTCGGACAGGCAATAATTCCACTCCCGGTTGACCTGCTCGCTGGCGGCACTGTTCGCTGACCAGAAGAGCATGAAAATGTCGGTCAGCGAGATCGCTTCGGCCAATGTAGTTTCCCACAGCGCGCCGGATGGAATGCTCTCGGTATCCAGAAATACCTCGTTGCCTATAAAGCGCATTGCATTATAGAACTGCTTCGCGACATCGGCATCCTTCCGCGAATAGGAAATGAACACCTTTTGTGCCATCTTTTTCGACGGCGAATAGATAGACTGGTCCAGCGGTGCATTCTCCTTGACAATGAGGCTCGCCTCAAGCGTTGCAATCGGGACCATGCCATTAAGATATACGGTGAATGGTAGCAACAAGGGTCCGGGCTGCTGACGGTTGACTATGAACCTGAATTTAGCCTCGACTTTATGACCATCCCAAATCATCTTCACCAGCGGCGGCTCGAAATGGACATTCGGTGTAGACATTGGCTTGATTGTGAGTTCTGCGCCATGAAGCAGCGAGACAGGCGTACCTGTCGTGTTGCCTTCGCTGAGCGGCACGCGCCGATTCACGTTTTCTACATCCTCCGCGCCACGCACTTCTGGGAGTGCGTCCAGAGTGTGCGCAAAAATCGACAAATCGCGTAGCAAGTCGGGGGAGACCTCTGACGGCAGATAGGGCGTGAAATAGACATCCGAGCGTTGCTCTCGCTGGTTCCAGATTGGGAGCAGGCGTTGCAACGCCGAGGGGACGTTTTTCAACAACGCTGCAAAAGACCCGCTGGCTGTGCCGCTTGCTCCGCCCGCACTCGGATTGTGCAGTACCGCCTTGACCGCTAATCCATCCCTAATGACGTACACGCCATTAGGTGTATCGAGCAGTTCATCATGGATCGCGTTGTTGTCTTCCGGTGTGTCCATTGAATAAACTTCGTCGGCGGGTTCAAATGGTGGTTGGTCGGCATAATCTGCCAGCGTGCGCGTGGCATCGCTGCCCGCCGTTATGCTCTGGATGAACCGACTCAAGCGGGCGACCGCTACGCTCGTCCCCGACAAAACGATGACGATAAATGGGTCCTGGTGGGTCTTATCAAGGGTGAGTGCGAGTGCTTCCAGCTCCAGTAGGATGTTCTCTAAAAGCAACTCGCCCTCGAACGCGACGAATTCGGTTCCGTCTTCCTCGATCAGCCATTTTGCAATAGTCATTTTTCTACTCCCTTGTGATCATCGATAATTTTGCCAAGTGGTTGTAGCGTGCCGTCTGCGGCGTTGTACAACCAGGGTTCGCCCGCGTACATCACCGCTGCGCCCGGCAACCGCCCGGTGACGAAGCGCCGCATCACGGTCTCCGTTTGCAGGTCGAAGACCGCGCCGTTCTGCGTGTCACGGAAACTGACGAGTGCGTAGGTATCCTGAAGTACAGGGGGTTTCATACCAACGCCTATGTCACGATATGTGGTGGTTACGTGCATAGCCATCGGGTCGATCTGATACACGGACTCGTCACCCTCGCACGTCGCCAAAATAACGGTGTCCGAGACGACAGCATAAGCTGAGAGCGTCGTACACGTTTCCGGCAAGTCCGCACGTCGGAGCGCGCGTGTCACCGTATCGAAGCCGAATAGTCCCTTTTCCACGAGTGTTGATGGACTGTTCAGCACCGGGAGCGGCGTAATGCTGAATATCAGCACCGCCCCCGCGCGATGCAGCCGCGTCGGGAACAACGGCACGGGATACCCGGTCGGGTCCCACTGTCCGGATGCGGGGTCGAGCGCGAAGAGGACCGGGCTGTCTTTCAGATCGCCCAGATTGCTCAAAATCGCGTTGGTGGCCTGTGTAGTCGCCAGAAAGCCGCCCATGAACCAGAGCCGATTCCCGACCTGTACGGGCGCAATGCTGACCACATTCGGGTTCGGCAAATCGTAGACGCCGCGTTGCTCGCCGCTTGCCGCGTCCAGCCGATAAATTCTGCCGTTCGTTGCATTACTGACTGTTACCCACACATCGTCTGCCGCTACAGTTAGTCCTGTTACCGCATCGCCCAGTCGCAGCACGCGCGTCTGCATGGTTTTCGTGTCGATCAACGTGACGCCCGCGCGGTTCACCATGTCCCCGCCGATATACGAGTGTGTCACCCACAATCCATCGCCCACCAGTTGTATGCCCTGGACTGCCCCATCAATCGGAAATGCGCGCGAGTCGATCACCCAATCGCGTGTTGCGTGACCAAAACGGTGCGACTGCCCGCTTTCGATTCAACGAAAATGAAAAGATTGCGGGTGCCATCCCGTCGCTATTCATGGTCCTGTCGCCGCCCGACTTTCGGTGTGAGAGGCAACGGGACACGTACATCGCCCAACAGTTGCGTCATTTTCTCATCAAAACAGACCATCGGACGCTTCGGGTCAAAATGGTGGGCATACAACCGCAAAATCGCATCCATCCGCTCGATACAGGCTTCGGTCAGTCGGGGAATGCACCACTGACGTACCTGCCAGGGTTTGAGATATTGTTTTGTAGCAGTAGACGAACACTCTCCACCGAGATCGTGTCCCCTATGCCATCCGCCATGAACCGCTGCGTCAGCAGTTCGAGCGTCCAACGTTCGCGTCCCTCGGGTGGCGCACTACAGGCTAACGCCACCAGATGTCCTTCTTGTTGGCGCGCTGGATAAACGATGCCTTATTGCGACCTTTGGTCATGATGGCAACCAGCTTGCGCCGTTCTTTTTCACTGAGGGTTACGGTATGTTTTTCTATGCCCTCATTTTAACGTAACTCATTAACTTAATGTGGTCGGGGTTCTAGAACATATGTTATACTGAAAACTGGCAGGATAGTTGGAGACTATTTCATTTAATGAAAGGAAAATTGCATGGCTAAACTGATCTACTTGATGCATACATCGCTGGACGGTTATGTCGAAGACGAGCAAGGCGGCTTCGATTGGACCGCCCCCGATAACGAGGTGAACGGCTACATTAATGATCTCACGTCATCATTCGGCACCTATCTCAACGGACGGAAGATGTACGACGCAATGGTCTTCTGGGAGACGGACTACGCAGCCCATGATTTGCCGCAGTTTTCGCTCGACTATGCGAGGATGTGGCAGGCCGCAGAGAAGATCGTTTACTCCAGGACGCTCGCCGAGCCGCGCAGCGCGCGGACGCAGATTAAACATGAGTTCGATCCCGATGCAATCCAACGGCTCAAAGCGGATGCCGAGCGCGACATGAGTATCAACGGTCCTGGACTCGCGGCGCACGCGCTTAGAGCTGGTCTTGTCGATGAGGTCCAAATGTTCGTTCACCCTGTCATCGTCGGAGGCGGAAAACGGTTCTTCCCGGATGGCGTACGGTCGGACCTGGAGCTGATCGAAGAGCGAGCGTTCTCCAACGGAGTGGTCACTGTGCGGTATGCCGTTCGCGGCTGAACGCCACCCGTTCCAGCGAGGACTCGCGCATCCAGAACACGACATCGCTGCTGAACAATCTGAAGCTGACCGTAGCCTCCAGCATGATTTTCCAACCTTCAATATCCTTCCAGGCGGCTCCGGTAGCAAAGCTTGGCAGACAGGTCCCTGATATTTTCCATCCCCACACGCTCTCCGGCTTTTTTTTCAGATTTGCGCCTTTGCATTAGGCAAAAATCAACTGGCGTTTTTCCGATGACGATGCCCGGCGTGTTTTTCGTGACCACTACCAGGCATTCTCATCTTGTTGATATACTGGTGTAGCGTTGCTTTCCGATGCTATCCTGTATTCCTGACATCCTCGCAATGCACCGTAATTCCGACGCTATCGCCCTTGTTGCACCGGATAACACGACCCTGACCTTTCGGCAACTTTATGAACATACCCTCGCGCAGGCGGATGCTCTTCGCGCGATGGGCATTCACCGCCATAGCCGGGTTGCGGTCGTGCTACCGGAAGGCCCGGAACTCGCGACTTCCTTTCTGACGGTTACGCAATATGCCATTTGCGTTCCGGTCAACCCCGTATTTAGCGAGAGCGAACTCATTAATTACTTCGAGGACGTCGGCGCTAAGCACCTGATTGTGCAGGCCGGAGAAGCGGACATGGAGCAGCGAGCGACCCGCCTGCGCGACATGTCGATCATCCGGCAGCTAAACATACGTGGGGAAATTGTTGTATGTGGACCTTCGGTTATCGCGGAATACGAGAACGACACGAAGCAACGCAACAGGCGTTTCCGGATGGCTGGTTCCGAACCGGAGATACGGGCTATCTCGATGCCGATGGTTTTCTTTTTTTGACAGGGCGGATCAAGGAGATTATCAATCGGGGCGGCGAAAAAATATTTCCGGGAGAACTCGAGGCGGTGTTGCGCGCTCATCCACACGTGCGGGATGCGACCGTCTTCGGGATACCCGATACACAGACAGGTGAAACTGTAGGCGCAGCGGCTATCCTTCAACCGGGAAGTACCCTCGATGAAAAGACGCTGCGTATTTTTGTTTCGGAGAGACTGACCTCGTTCAAAGTCCCGCGCCGGACTGGCTTCGTTACACTGATCAATATACTGTGCCATTAGCAATGCTTCGCCCTCTACGCGAGAACGACATCGAATATGTTGCAGGCTGGATGGCTGGGATTCCTCTTTGGAATCGCTATGGCGTTACAGCAACCAGTGCAGTGTCACAATTCAAGCGCGGCTTGACAGACGGCGCGTATATCCTCGTTGCAGAGCAGGACGGAGATGTGCGCGGCTTCGCGTGGGTGGTAAGGCGCGGTGCATTCGACCGGAGTAGCTATCTCAAGTTGCTTGGCGTCCACCCGGTGGCGCGTGGGACTGGATTAGGCGCACAATTGCTTGCTGCTGCCGAAGCACATGTGAGAACGGACGCCCGCGAGATGATCTTGCTTTGTTCCGATTTCAACACGGATGCCCAGCGCTTCTACGAGCGGCACGGCTATCGCAAGGTCGGAGAGCTATCGGATTACGTCATGAATGGAATCACGGAGTTCATCTACGAAAAGAAGCTGTAGTAGTTGTATACTACAGCGATGTTGCATTTCTTTCAGGAGAGTTCACCTTGAAAAAAGTCTTGTTGGCGCTTGTACTTCTGCTCGTTGCTGCATCTATCGGGAATGCCACCCCGACGCACGCGCAGACCCCCAAAACAGGTGGCACGCTGGTCGTGGCGCAAAATGCGGATGTCGCGGGATTCGATCCACACACAATCCCGGCCTTCCCGACCGTTCGCGCGCTCGGCTTGATCTATGAGCCGCTGGTCACTGTCGATGAAAACCTGAAAGTGCTGCCTGCGCTCGCCGAGGCGTGGAAGTTTAGCGACGATGCACTCGTGCTGACCCTCAACCTGCGCAAGGGTGTCAAGTTCCACAATGGAGATACACTCACATCGGCAGATGTGAAGTATACGCTGGAGCGCATTCTGGATGAGAAGACGAAGGCGCTCGTGCGTGCAAATCTTGCCGGCATCAAATCGGTCTCCGCGCCCGATGAGAACACAGTCGTCCTCGCGCTGAATAATCCGAGCGTCGTCATCCTGACTGCGCTCGCCGACCCGAATGCGGGGATCGTGAGCGCCAAATCTGCCGGAACCGACCTCACCGATCAGAAAAACGTGAATGGCACGGGTCCTTTCAAATTCGAGAGCTGGTCCCCCGGTGAGCGCCTTGTACTCGCCGCCAATAAAAGCTACTGGCAGCAGGGTTTGCCCTATCTGGATAAGGTAGAAATTCGCGTCATCCCGCAGGAGTCCTCCACACTTGCTGCTTTGCGTGCGGGCGAGGTCAATTTCGCGGTATTGAATGATCCGACGGTCGCCACGCTCATCAAGCCGGATGCGGGGCTGACCGTGACGCGCGTTCCTGCGCTGGCCTATCATGTGTTGCAATTCAACGCCGCCCGTGAAGTGTTCAAGGATGCCGCTGTACGGCAGGCGATCTCCTGCGCCATCGACCGTAAAGAGGTCCTGGATACCGCCGCACTGGGCGAAGGGCTGGTCACAGGTCCGAACACAATTCCGCTCTACCGCACGCCGCAGGATCAACTTGCCTGCTATAAACCGGACCTCGCCAAAGCAAAGCAGTTGCTTGGTGATAAGAAGGTCTCATTCACGGTGATCGCCGCCAATCAGGAGCCGCCAACAGCGGTCAACGAGGCACAGAACATCGCGGACCAGCTTGGCAAGATTGGCATCACGGTCAAGATCGAATCGATGGACCTGGATACCTACGTCAAGCGCTGGCTGGCTGCCGATTTCGATGCCGCGATTGCGCTCAATGGAGGTCGCGCCGACCCGCACCTGATGTTTGTGCGCTATTGGACCAGCAAGGGCAACCTGAATAAGGTCGCGGGCTATACCGATGCCACGCTCGACGACCTGATGGCGAAAGGTGAACGCGAGACCGACGCCGCTAAACGGCTTGCCATTTATCAGAACCTTGAAAAGCATCTGGTCGAGCAGGCGCCTTGGGTCTGGCTGTATGTCGGTTATGAATACCGCGCGATGCAGGCCAGCGTGAAGGGCTATATCGCGACGCCGCTTGCTTCGATTTATGGGCTGCGGTCCACGTACCTCGACAAGTAGAAACTGACCCGCGCGGCGCAATCTCTGGTTGTGCCGCGTGGCAGTTGTATCTATGACACGCTTTCTACTCCGTCGTCTGTTCGCCTTCATCCCGACTCTTGTCGGGATTTCGCTTCTCGTGTTTTTCGTGATCCGGCAAATTCCGGGCGATGCAATTACCGCCAAGCTGGGTGCGGAAGCTGCCGCTGACCTCACCCCGGAACAGCAAGCCGCGTACCGCACTTACTTCGGGCTGGATAAGCCGCTCACCGTGCAATATCTGGAATGGGCGGGGCGGCTGCTCACGGGTGATTTCGGGCAATCCGAGGTTCGCCGCGAACCTGTGATTACTGCAATCCTGAAATCGTTCCCGCTCACGCTGCAACTCACCGCAATGTCTCTGCTCATTGCGCTCCTTCTCGGACTGCCGATAGGTGTGTTTGCGGCCTTGCGCCCGAACTCTGTGCTAGACCTGATGTTGCGTACCCTGAGCCTGATTGGGCTGTCGATACCGGGTTTTTGGCTCGGTACGCTGATTATCCTCTCCCTCTCCGTGACATTCCACTTCATGCCGAACGCTGGCCGCTTTACGCCGCTGAATGAAGATTTGGGACGCAACCTGACCCAGATGGTTTTCCCCGCACTGACATTGGGGATAGGGTTTTCGGCATCGATCATGCGAACCACCCGCGCGGTGATGCTCGAAACGCTGGCGCAGGACTATATCCGCACCGCCCGTGCAAAGGGGTTGCGTCCGCGCCGCGTCCTTCTCGCTCATGCCCTGCGCAACGGCTTGATCCCGATCATTACGCTCATCGGTATTGAAATGGGCTATCTGCTGGGTGGCTCCGTGCTGATCGAAGAGGTTTTCGCGCTGCCCGGTCTGGGTCGGTTGACCTACACCGCGATCCAGCAGCGCGATTATGCGCTGGCGCAGGGCGCGATCCTGTTCATCGCCTTCAACTTCGTGCTGATCAACCTGATTGTCGATTTTCTTTACTCGGTAGCCGATCCGCGCGTGAGCCATGCGTGATGCGCTGGGTCGGGTGATCCGCAATCGGAGCGCGGCAATGGGTTCCGTGCTCGCGCTGATTTACATGTTGATGCTGATTTGTGGTGCGCTGTCGCTCACACCCTACTCTCCAATCAAGCAAAACCCACCGTTGCGGTTGCAAGCGCCAGACAGCGCGCACTTCTTCGGCACTGATCAATTCGGGCGCGACATTTTTAGCCGGGTTGTACGCGGATCGGTGGACTCGTTGCGCGTTGCAATAGTCGCAGTTGCAATCGCATGTACCGCCGGAACGCTGATCGGGATGCTCTCCGGTTATGCAGGCGGAATAC
This sequence comes from Aggregatilineales bacterium, assembly GCA_965246845.1. Taxonomy (GTDB): domain Bacteria; phylum Chloroflexota; class Anaerolineae; order Aggregatilineales; family UBA2796; genus JBBRMW01. Next base: position 513,264 of record CBDFFR010000014.1, on the reverse strand, counting down.
CAGATACACTCACGATGCGCGTGCTGGATATTTTTTTTGCGTTTCCGGCAATTCTGCTGGCGCTTTCGGTCGTTGCGGCGGTCGGACCGGGTGCGAATAGTGCAATCCCGGCTATTGCGATTGTTTACACGCCGATATTCGCGCGTGTGGCGCGTGCGCCTGTCCTGAGCGTAAAACAGATGGAATATATCACGGCTGCACGCGCCATTGGCACATCGCACCGCGCGATCCTGTTTCGCCACGTTTTGCCGAATATCATTGCCCCTGTCCTGATCACTGCCAGCCTTGCGCTCTCGTGGGCGCTGCTCACGGAGGCTGGTTTGAGCTTTCTGGGGTTGGGTCCACAGCCGCCGGAGCCAAGCTGGGGATTGATGCTCAAAGAGGGGAGAAATCTCGCGGAAGTAGCGCCCTGGCAGGTCATCTTCCCCGGCCTCGCGATCATGGGCGCAGTCCTGGCGTTCAATCTGCTTGGTGATGGCTTGCGCGATGTATTCGATCCACGTCTGATTTGATATTCCACGTTGGAGTGGCTTTGCCGGGATTTTTGGGGAGCGGGACAAAGGTTCACGAAGAGAACTTCTGATCACGTTCTACCCATGAGACACGATCCTCGCGAATGCACCTGCTGACTTTATGATGCTACATACTCAGCAATCAGTTCTTCCGCGCGGTTGCATCCTGAATCTACAGCTCTCTCATAATGTGATCCGTCATGGCAGCTTCTGGACACTTGCCCCAATTGGAGCGGAAATGCCTAAATGCGGCAGCCCTGTCTCAAAGGCGTAACAAAAGTGGAAAAACAGTCATAACCCCACACTGGTAGTCTTGACTTTCCAGGGGAACAACTTAAACTGGTGTGTATCGTCTGTTTCATTTCAGGAGCAATCAACATGCTGTACATCCCCCGTGAAGAAGGCCAGGGCCTCGTCGAGTACGCGCTTATCCTCGTCCTCGTCGCCATTGTCGTCATCGTGATCCTCTCCCTGCTGGGCCCGATCATCGGCAACGTCTTCTCGAACATCGTCAAGAACATCTAGTTCTCCCTGTTTCGGCGTGAAAAGGCACTCTACGGAGTGCCTTTTTTATTGTGAACTGCCTCTAACTTATTCTTGAAGCGCATTTGCTCACCTTGAATTACTCCAATAGCGGTGACGATTTGGTGAACTTCTTCACATGACAAGCGTTCACAAGCGCCAGCCCAAAAAGTTTGAGTCAGTTCGAGACAATCAGTGTACGAATGACCCCGTTTTTCTGCGCAACTGCGCAACGTCTAATTTTCTTGAAAGCGTGGCACGTCATCACAGCTTCTGAAAATTCAGCCCTCTATTGGTTGAAGACTCTCAAGGTAGCCCGGCACTCCGCAGATGATATAGCTGCGCATCGCCATGCGATAGGATGTTCGGAAACAGCGCGATAACCTCATAGCGCTCCACAACGAAGTCGATCAGCGGCTTGATATACAGTTTATCTTTCCAAAGTGAAAATACGATGACGTAGGAAGGCGGTTTGACGCGCCACGACGCGATGAGCGCATCGCGCAATCCCGGAACGGCCATGTAACTGGATAATTCCTTCACCCAAAATGTCGGCGGGAGCAAGCCCGTCATCGTATGCAGTTGTGGGGTTCCATCCGTCTCCGGCAGCACGAAAAGCGTGTCCCCGACCTGCTGGTGAGCGCGCAGCCAATCCGCAATCAGCGTGTATTCTTCATAGGCGAGAAGCGTCGCATGGGGGATGCCGCTCAGCAGGTACGGCGCGAAGGCTGTCCAGCCGAGGCCGCCGAGCAGCGTCAGCCCTATGCCGAACGCGATCAGCCGCTGCGGTATGCGAAGCGACTGCGATAGCCAGAGACGCCACGCCGGGAACTCGTTCGGCATAGTCGCGCCGACGATTGCCCCGAACATCACCGCCAGTAAGGGTAGCCCCCCCATAAAATGTTGTTCGATGGGGCGCGGGACGAGCGTCAACAAGCCGCCGAGCGTCAACAACAGGATGGGGACCCATCGTGCGCGTCGTTCCCGATCTGCGATGGCGAGCAGTGCAAACGGCAGGAAAGGGAGCGCGGTCAACATCAATTTTCGTAAAATATTGCCGAAGTTCGATGCGACTGAGGCTCCCGGCGCGCCCGTGATGAAGATCGTCGTCCAGACCCACTCGATGTAACTGTTCAGCGTGCCTTGCGCCACAATCCAGAGCAGCATCAGCGCTGGAATGATCGCGCAGCCAAGCGCATAGGCAAATAGATCGACCCGGCGGCGTTGCGGACGGAACAGGAGCAGCCCGATTGGGAACAACAGCACCGCCGCAAGGCCGTGTTGTTTGGTCATGAGTGCCGCACCGAGCAGCAACCCAACGCCAAAAGGTACACGCCACGTTGGGCGACGCTCACTAAGCCATAGGCAAGCCGCCACAAGCAGCAAAAAGCCAATCCAGTTATCGAAGTAGAGCGCGATCAGGTTGTAGGCGGGTTCCCACACGCACCACCACAACGCCGCCGCGACCCCTGCCCACGCGCGTCCGTCACTCAGGCGCTGCGCGCAAAGGTAGACCAGCACAGTGATTAGCAGGGTCAGCGCGAGATTGAGCCAGCGCACCGTCTGGGTTGGGTCCAGTGGAGACAGCCGGAGCGCAAGCGCCGCAAACAGAGTAGACAGCGGTTGGTGCTGTTCAAGCACATCGCCCCACAAAGTCATCCCGCGATTGAGCATGTCCGGGATCGCCAGCAAGCCAGAATGCGCGGAAACCGGGAGCCAGAAGAGGTGAGTGAGGCTTTGGAAGACGATTAAACCCAGCAGGATGACGTTCGGGGTATACCGGGCGCGTGAAGCTGCGTCGGAAAGTGTTTGAATGGTACTCATGGGTGGTATAATCTGCGCTTGTTTCAGGTGACACCCTATGAAAATATCCGTAATCATCCCGGTTTTCAATGGCGGCGAGCATTTGCAAGCCTGTTTGCAATCGATTCTGCGCGCAGAACCCCCTGCGGATGAGGTAATCGTCGTCTCTGATGCTTCTACCGACCAGAGCGAGACAATTGCGCTGTCGGCGGGCGTGCGAATGATCCGGTTGCCCGTCAACGGGGGCGCATCCCGCGCACGGAACGCGGGCGCAGAGGCAGCGTCGGGCGCTATTCTGCTCTTTCTGGATGCCGATGTCACCATTCCGCCACAATTGATTGCGCAAGTACACGCTACCTTCGCCGCATCTGATGCGCCGGATGCCGTCTTCGGTTCCTACGACGATGCGCCTGCCGCGCGTGGTCTGGTCAGCCAGTATCGCAATTTGCTGCACCATTTCGTCCATCAAACCAGCCACTCCGAAGCCTCGACGTTTTGGGGTGGCTGCGGTGCGGTGCGGCGCGAGGTTTTCTGGCGTGTGGGTGGCTTCCCGGAAGAGCGACGTTACCTTGAAGATGTTGAATTTGGCTACCAGATGACACTCGCGGGGTTCTGCATCCGGCTGGAGCAAACCTTGCAGGTCAAACACCTCAAACGCTGGACGCTATCTTCCATGCTCCACACGGATATTCTCCACCGGGCGCTGCCCTGGACCGATCTGCTTCTGCGCTATGGGCAGGTTGCCAACGATATGAATTTGCGCCACACCAGCCGCTTGAGTCTGCTTCTGCTTGCGGCATTGCCAGTGCTGATCGGTATGGGTACGCTCGTACCGGGATTACGAGCAGCCAACACTGGCGGTGTGGCGCTGTGCGGCATCGGGTTACTTGCCCTCAATGCGCCGTTGTATCGCTTCTTCTGGCACAAACGCGGACCGCTGTTCACGCTGGGAGCGGTTCCGCTGCACTGGCTTTATTATGGGTGCGGGGCGGTCGGCCTGCTGTTGGGACTGTTGCAAAATCACGCATCAACAAAACGTAAGGTCGTCGATGTCGCCTGACTCAGCCACCGCGCGCGACATTGTTATAGGTGCAGGTCCGGCGGGGTTGACGGCGGCGCTCGAACTGACCCGGCTGGGGTATCGCCCACTCGTGCTGGAGTCGAGCGCCCAAATCGGCGGTATTTCGCGCACCGAATCGTACAAGGGTTATCTGTTCGATATTGGCGGGCATCGATTTTATACGAAAGTCTCTGAGGTGGAGCAGCTTTGGCATTCGCTCCTCAACGATGAGGAATTCCGCAAAACGCCGCGCCTCTCCCGTATCTATTTCGATGGAAAGTTTTATAAATATCCGCTTGAGATTTTCGATGCCCTGAGCAAAATCGGCGTGGTCGAAAGCCTGCGCAGTCTTGTCAGTTACGCGGCAGCACGGTTGACCCCGCACACGCCGGAAACGACGCTCGAACAATGGGTCACGAACCGCTTCGGGCGGCGGCTCTATGAACGCTTCTTCCGTACCTACACGGAAAAAGTGTGGGGCGTGCCATGCAGCAAAATCGGCGCGGATTGGGCGGCACAGCGCATTCAAGGGTTATCGCTGCACAAAGCCGTCTGGATCGCGTTTACGGGTGGACGCGGCAACACCGTAAAAACGCTCATTCACGAGTTCGAGTATCCGCGGCGCGGACCCGGAATGATGTGGGAACGCGCCGCGGCGCAAATTGAAGCGCAGGGCGGCGAAATCTGGCGAGGGGCGCGTGTTGCGTGCGTGCAAACTGACGGAGCGCACGTGCAGTCAATCGAGGTAGAATGTGCGGGCGAACGCCAGGTGATCCCGGTTCGAAGTCTAATCTCCAGTATGCCGCTCAGGACCTTGATTGGCTCGATCCAGCCCGCGCCGCCCGGTCTTATTCTCGATACTGCTGCCAGCCTGCGCTACCGTGATTTCCTGATCGTCTGTCTGATTGTCGATCAGGAGCGTTTGTTTCCTGATAACTGGTTGTACATCCACAGCCCGACCGTGCGTGTTGGGCGCATCCAGAACTTTAAGAACTGGAGCGCGGAAATGGTCCCCGATTCATCCAAAACCAGCCTCGGTATGGAATATTTTTGCAATCGCGGGGATGATTTGTGGAACATGGCAGACGCCGATCTGATCGCGCTGGCAGGCAGCGAACTGGAGCGGTTAGGTCTGGCTCGCGCGCGGGATGTGCAGGATGGGACCGTGATCCGGCAACTGGCCGCGTATCCGTTTTACGATATGGAATATCAACAGAATCTGGATGTCTTGCGGGGCTATCTCGCCGCTTTCGGGAACCTGCAAACGGTCGGGCGTAATGGGCTGCACCGCTACAATAATCAGGATCACTCAATGCTGACGGGTCTCCTGGCTGCGCGGAACGTCGCGGGCGAACACAATGATCTTTGGGACGTGAACGTGGAACGCTCGTATCAGGAAACCTGGCTGGTCAAGGACGATACCCCATGAGTGACCGCCCGCTGTCCATCGGGGTCATCGGCTGCGGGCGCGTCGCGACGGGCTTTCACCTGCCCGCACTGCGTCGTTTGAAGGGCGTAGTCATCGGCGGGATCGCGGATAGCGACCCGGATGCGCTCGCGAACGCCGGAAAGCGCTTCAATATCGACCGGCAATACCCGGATTACCAGACGTTGCTGCGCCAGCCGGAAATCGACGTTGTGGCAATCTGCACGCCGACGCTGCTGCATGTCGATATGGCGCTGGCGGCGCTCGATGCGGGGAAGCACGTCCTCGTTGAAAAGCCGCTGGCGCTCTCGACCGCAGAAGCCAATCGCTTGATCGCGCGTGCCAAGCAGACAGATCGGCAAATCACAGTCGGTTTCGTCCTGCGCCACCATCGTCTGATTGCACAGGCGCGCGCCGCCGTCCAGCTTGGCATTTTGGGGACACTGGAAGCGATCCACACACATTGGACAATCCCGGTGCAGTTTCGCGCGGGCGTCCCGGATTGGCGCAAGCAGCGCGCGACGGGGGGCGGCGCGTTGATCGATTTCGCGGTTCATCATATCGATTTATGGCGCTATTTGTGCGATACGGAAGTGCAGGACGTGTCGGCGCTCAGCCATTCCGGTCGCACCGACGATCAAACGGTGACGGTCAGCGCGCGGTTGGCGAATGGCGTCCTCGCCAACACGACCGTTTCCGAAGCCAGTACGGATAGCCACGAATTGCATCTCTTCGGGCATTTCGGCGTGCTGCATCTTTCCATGTACCGCTTCGATGGGATGCACTTCGAGCCGATTTTCAGCTCTGCCAGCGCGACGCGCCATTGGGCAGCACAGGTCGGAACGCTGTTTCGTGAACTGCCCTTCGGCTTCACCGGGCGGGGCGAGGGCGGTGAATATGGTCGCGCGTTCGAGAACGAATGGGCGCACTTTTTACACTGCATCCGCACCACAAGCGTGCCGCTTGTCTCGCTGGAGGATGGGCTGCGCGCGACCGAAGTGCTGGTCGCGGCGGCGCGATCTGCCGATACACATTGCCCGGTTGTTGTAAAACAAGGGTCGGTTGCGTCATCGCTTCCAGCCGGGACGTCTCTCGAAAATGCTATACCCGCGCCCACAAAACGGATTCCCGTACTGTCGGTCGTAGTCGGCACGCCGGATACCTTCGATACGCCGCGCCTGCTGCTGAAATTTCTCGCGGCGCAAACCATCGCCGATCAGATTGAGATCGTCCTCGTCGCGCCTTCCGCGGAGTGGCTGCGTCTCGATGAGGAAGCGCTCCAACCCTTTGCAGCCTATAAAATCATTGAAATCGGTCCCATTCAATCACTCGCCACATTGCAAGCGGCGGGCGTGCGGGCGGCAAGCGCGCCGCTCGTTGCCTTTAGCGAAGATCATGCTTTCCCCTCGCCGAATTGGGCGGAAGCGTTGGTTGCGGCGCATCAGCCGGGATATGCAGCCGTCTTCCCCGCAATTCGCAACGCAAACCCGGACCACCCGATGGCGTGGGCGGATGCGCTGCTTTGCTATGGGGCATGGCTGGGTGAGCAGCAAGCAGGCATCATTCAGTATGCACCCTGGCATCATAGCTGCTATGCGCGAGACGCGCTGCTCGCTTATGGGGATCGATTGACGTCAATGCTCGAAGCACAAACTGTCTTGCAAGACGACCTGCGCCGCCAAAACCTCGTTCTCTTTCTCGAACCGCACGCCACAATCCGCCATGTGCATGTCTCGCGGCTGACGGCATGGCTGCCTTCGGTGTATTATCTAGGCCGTTTGTATGCTGCCTATCGGAGCAAACAATGGTCGCCTGCACGCCGATTGGTGTATGGCTTTGGGTCGCCATTGATCCCGGTACTCCGATTTGCGCGCTCGATCCGGCTGCTACGGGGTGTCGGCGTTCCACGCACCCAATGGCTGCGCGTCGCTGTATGGCTCGTGGTGGGTTTAAGCGCGAGCGCAATTGGCGAATGTATGGGCTATCTGCGTGGCGAGGGAAACAGCAAGACGCGCCTGCTTCCCTATGAATTCCACCGCTGGCGGCAAACCCACCCGGCGGATTGGACCCGTTTCGCGGCGTCGATGGGTCTCCCGAAGTAGGAGCTATGTCCAATTTGCCAGCCCTGACTGCACTGCTCGTTACCCAGGATAGCGTTGAACGCCTCAACACAGTCTTGTGCCACCTCGCGGCGCAAACCGTTCGTGATCAGATTGAATTGGTCTTTGCCGCGCCCAGCCGTGCCGTGCTTGGCCTGCGGGACGAAGACTATGCAGGCTTTGCAGGCGTTCAGGTGGTCGAGATGGGCCAACTGCATACCCGCGAACAGGGGTATGCTGCCGCAATCAGGGTAGCAACCGCGCCACTCGTCGCTACGATGGAAGACCATTCGTGGCCGGAGCCAACATGGGCAGAAATACTCATCCGCTCGTTCTCCGATCCAGCAGGTTACGCGGCGGTGGGTCCGGCTATCGTGAATGCGAACCCAAATACGGCGGTGAGCTGGGCGCACTTGATTTTCGGATTTGGGCGCTGGGTCGTCCCGGTCGACGTGCAGCGCACGACCCGCCTCCCGTCGCATAATAGCTGCTACCGACGCGAGGTGCTGCTCGCACGCGGAGACGCGCTGCCCCGCTGGCTGGCGGTCGAAGTCCTGCTGCACAATGAGATGTCGCGGAGTGGTCAGGCTTTCTTTTTGGCAGCGGACGCGCGCACGCATCATGTGAATATCTCGCGACTGCGTGATTTTATTGCCTCGCAGTTCGATACCTCGCGGATGTTCGCGGCGCTCCGCTGCAAGGAATGGTCGCTCACGCATCGCCTGCTGTACATTGCCGGATCGCCGCTGATACCATTCGTGTTATGGCGACGGATCACGCCTGCGACTGCCCGAATCGTCCCACCCGCGATGCGGTTAAAGGTATATCTTACGCTTGCGCTTGCGATGCTCGTCTCCGGCTTTGGCGAGATGGTTGGCTATGCTTTCGGCATGGGAAAGGCGCGCGAACGTGCTATGCACTATGAAGTAGAGCGGTTTAAATATGTCACGGATGCAGATTTGCGACAGATAGCCGAACGCTATGACCGCTGATCTGCCATTTTTTTCGATCATTATCCCGACCTACAATCGGCCTGAACGCCTGCGCGCGTGCCTCAGTGGAATAGCGCAGGTAGATTATCCGCATGACCACTTCGATGTGATCATCGTGGATGACGGCAGCCCGCAGCCGCTGGATAGCGTCATCGCGCCCTTTCAGAAGGTCCTCGAAATAACCCTGATGCGGCAACCGAACAGCGGTCCGGCGCGTGCGCGTAACGCGGGACTGGCGCTGGCAAAAGGTGCGCTTATCGCGTTTCTGGATGACGATTGCACGCCTGCTCAGGATTGGCTACGCAATCTCGCGGCGCGTTGCGTCGAGTTCCCGGAGTGCATGATCGGCGGCCACACGCTGAACGCCCTGCCACAAAATCTCTGCTCCACAGCGAGTCAGTTGATCGCGGATGTGGTCTACCGCTATTACAACGCGGACCCGGAGGATGCGCGCTTCATTACCTCCAACAATATGCTGGTCCCAGCCCAAACACTGCGCGTGATCGGCCTTTTCGACGCTTCATTTTCCACATCCGCAGCAGAAGACCGCGAACTGTGTGACCGCTGGCGGCATACTGGACACCGGATCGTGTATGTCCCCGAAGTCTTGATTTACCACGCTCACGCGATGTCGCTACGCGGCTATCTGCGCCAGCATTTCAACTATGGGCGGGGCGCGTGCCACTTCCATCGCAAACGCGCGGCACGCGGCGTCAACAGCTTTGCGCCCGAAGTCGGCTTCCACCGCCGCATCGGGAATTGGCTACTCTACCCGATCTCGCAGGTACGCTCCTGGCGCAAACCGCTCATGTTCGGCCTGATTATCGCGTGGCAGGCGGCCAATACGCTCGGCTATTTTTACGAGCTGTTCCGCTCGCAGGAACGCTTCCAGCGTCGTCGTTTGGGCATTGAACGCTGAACAACGCGCAGAAAACACCTTGCCGCCGCTATTGAGGCGCTCGATCATCCTCTTTGCCGGGATCGGGTTGAGCATCCCGACCGGGGTTGTCCTCGCTTCGCTGCTCAGTCGGCGGCTCGGACCGGAACTGTACGGTTTATTGACCGTGACCAACTCGGTCGTCTATTGGCTCGAACTTGGCAGCACGCAGCTATTTGCGCGTACTGCGGTGCGCTTTATCGCTGCCGCAGAAGGCGAAACCTGGCGAGGTGTGGCGGCGACGTTGCTCCGCGCGCAGGGCATGGTCAGCATTCTGGCCGCGTTGCTCGCCGTTCTCCTGACGCCGCTGCTCGCGCGATTGCTCAATGCGCCGCTGCTCGTGTTGACGCTTCCGATCCTTGCGCTCGATATTCCACTGTATGGGCTTGCACAGGTTCAAGGGTCTGCCCTGATCGGGCGTGGACGTGCCTGGAAGCGATCCAGCCTGTTCGCTGTGCGCTGGGTCGGACGCTTCGTATGGATCATGCTGTTCCTTGCGGTCGGCTTCTCGATTTATGCGTCCCTGCTCGGTTATCTGCTCGCTTCGGCGCTCGAAATGCTGCTTGCGGCGCGCTATTTGCGTGTTTCATTTCGGCTGCGCCCGGAACAGCCGTTGCGCGGGTTGTTCGCCTTTGCGCTGCCGATCTGGTTTTATACGGTCGGGCTGGAACTGTTCAATACGGTCGATCTATGGTCGGTGCAGGCGCTTTTACCCGGACCTGCGGCAGGCTATTACGCAGCAGCGCAATACCTGACGATTATGGCGGATTTGATCGCGGCGTCGATTTCTCCGGTGTTGATCGGCTCGATTACCCAACAACTGGCGAACGGGCAAAACGCCGCCAAGTCGATTCGATCTGCGTTTCAATTCATCCTGTCGTTGATGCCGTTCGTTGCGCTAGCCGCTGCATCTGCCGCGCCGCTCCTCTCGCTGATATACGAGCCTGTCTATCGAAGTGCAGCGCCAGTATTGGCCGTCCTGCTGATCGGTTCTATTGGCGTGATGTTGATCGTGATCGGGACGGCGGTACTCGTTGCGCTTCACCGCCCGGTGTGGACGGGTGCGCTAGCGGTTCTGCTCGTCCCGCTCGCGGTCGTCGGACATGCGCTGGTTGTGCGCAATGGCAATATTTTCGGGGCGGCGCTCGTCACCGCTGCGCTCGCCTGGGTGGGTGGCCTCACGGTGATGCTTGCCGCCTGCCGGGAGTCCGGCGCGATCTTACCCTACACGAGCCTCGCCCGCGCGCTCCTGTTATCGGTTGCGGGATATGCCGTTTCCGCGCTGTGGTGGGTGGAAGGGTGGCCTGTGTTGATTAAGCTATCGCTGCTCAGTCTGCCATTGGCGGGCATCGCACTGGTGGCGGGCGATTGGCCGCATCCGGGAAGGTGGCTCCCAAATCGTTTCAAAGGACGTTCTCGCCCCCGTACTTCGTATCGTCTTTAACACCGAAAGCGTTGTAACACGTCCTCATCCAGCACGAAGCCAAATCCAGCTTGTTCCGAAAGCTGCCATGTGCCGTTGCTGATGATGGGTTGCGCCGACCGCAATTGTCGAAAACCAACGGTGTCGGCTTCCATAGGCGACTCTTCGATCATCCACCCCCCTAATCCACCCACGAGTGTCCCGTGAACGTCGGGATAGTAGTGCGGGAAAACAGGTTTGTGGTGTTCCAAAGCGGGTGCGACTGCCTGCAAATATCCCGTGACGCCGAGTTGTAACGTTGCATCAGGGCGAAGAATACTTACGCCCTCTGTTTGCCCCAGCCGTTGGATGGCGGACGGTGAACTCACGGACTCGCCGAACGCGACAGGAATTGTTGTTTCGCGCGCCATGCGGATCGACAGCTCCCATTCAGCAGCGGAGAACGGGTCTTCCAAAAAAGCAGGTTTGAAGCGCTCTACCTGCTGCCATGCGCGGGTCGCCTCCGCAATCGTGTTGTAGGCTGCGCTCGCGTCGAGGCCGATCAAGGCCTCCGGGCCGACCACATCCCGCAAAGCCTGCAAGCGTTGATTGTCCAGTACGGGGTCTGCACCAAATGGAATTTTAAAGCGCGTGTACCCTGCTTGTACAAGGCGCTCGGCTTCTTCGCGAATCGCGGATACCGAATCCTCGTCGCGATAGTAACCGCAAATTGCCGCACACGGCACACTTGATGACTTTCCGCCCAAAAGTCGCCAGATCGGGATATCCAGAACATGCCCCATCAAATCCCACAAGGCAATGTCGAGTGCGGAGAGCGCCCGCGCGAAGTACCCTTGCTCACCAATCATACGTACACTGTGACGCGCTGCATCCCAAATTGCACGTATTGAGCCAACCGGTTGGTGAAGGACCAGCGGCGCAAGATTTTTCAAAACGAGCGGCGAAAAGTCGAGTCCGCGCGCAAGCCCATATCCCGTCCCGCTGTGCCTGCCGGATGTAACCCGCACAATCACAAACTCGCGTTCGGTGATGCGCTTCCCGAAGACATGAAGCACATTGGGCAGCGGTACGCGAACGAGGAACGCATCAAGTGCATCGATAGGTGCGTCAAGGCTCATCTTCACCAGCCCCCGTAAGCCGTCCATGCGCCATCAATCGTGATCGTCTCCCCAGTGACATACGAGGCCTGATCAGACGCGAGGAAGACAGCGACGTTAGCGACCTCTTCCGGGGTCCCGATACGCCCCAGTGGTGTTCGTCGGTTCACCGCGTCCAGATCGACCACACCACGATTCACATTGTTCTCTACCAATTCGGTCATGATGTAGCCCGGCGCGAGCGCGTTCACGCGAATTTTCATGCTTGCCCACTCCGATGCAAGGACCTGCGTGAGCGCGATCACGCCTGCTTTCGAGGCGCAATAAGGCGCACGCATCGGGAAGCCGAGTTTACCGGAAATCGACGAGAGCGACATGATTGAGCCGCCCGTGCCTTGTGCCACCATTTGCCGTGCTTCGGCCTGGCATGAATAGAAGACTCCACTCAGGTTGATGTCAATCACCCGTGTCCAAACCTCGCTGGTCATCTCCAGCGAAGGCATCGGGTGCGAAATACCCGCGCTATTCACTGCAATATCCAGCCGCCCGAAAGCAGCCACTGCGCGGGCGACCATTTCCGCACAATCATCAGGGTTGCTCACATTCGCCTCGACGACGATACAAGAGCCGCCAGCCGACCGAATGCTCGCGGCGGTCACTTCGCCCTGCGTCGTGTCGAGATCGGCAATCACGATCTGCGCACCACTCGAAGCCATTCCAAGCGCGATGCTGCGTCCAATCCCTTTGCTGCCGCCTGTGATCAGCGCGACTTTACCATCCAGCCGAATATCCATGCGTAAATGACTTTCCTTGTAGATTTTGTCTAGTTGTGCAAGCGCGCGGTGAGTCCACCATCGACAACGAGCGACGCCCCTGTAATCCAGCTCGCCTCGTCGCTGGCGAGGAACAAGGCGCTTTGCGCGACGTCTCGCGCTGCGCCGAGCCGCGCCATCGGTTGCAGCGCGGTCGTTTCTTCGATGAGCTTTTGCGGGTCGGCGGCGGCAGCGACAAAACGATCCCACAATGACGTGGCGATATAGCCGGGGAGGATCGTATTGATACGCACGGATGGCGCGTAATCGAGCGCCATATTGCGCGTCATTGCCAGTACGCCGCCCTTCGAGGCAGCATAGGCAGCGATATTGTTCATCGTCTGGATGGCATGGACGCTGGAAATATTGACAATCGCGCCCTTCCCTTTGGCGAGCATGGTTGGAAGTACGGACTTGCTGCACAGCCACACGCCGCGCAGGTCTACGTTGACGCAGCGATCCCAATCCTCCAGACTGGTTTCCAACGCGCTTTTGAACATCTCGATCCCGGCATTGTTCACCAGAACGTCGATGGTTCCATAAGTTTCGAGCGTGTGTCGTGTTGCAGCAGCAACCTCGGCTTCACTGGCAACGTCGCATCGTATGAAACTGGCCTGCCCGCCCGCCTGCTCGATACTCTCCACCACTGAATGACCCGTTTCCGGGTTGATTTCAGCAACAACTACTTGCGCGCCCTCGTCGGCGAATAGCTCACAGCAGGCACGCCCAATCCCCGCGCCACCACCCGTAATCAACGCGACCCTGCCCTGAAGTCTACCGGATGCCATCGTTCAACCTTCTTTCATGCCACTGAATGCAATACCCTCGACGACCTGCCGTGTCGCGAGGCCGAACAGGATCACAATGGGCGCAATCGCTAACACCGCGCCTGCTGCAAGTACGTCGAAGCGCTGTGCGATTTGCGTAGCGCTCTGCGCGACCGCCAGCGCCATCGTCCGCATATCGGCGGAGTTGGTGATCATGAGCGGCCACCAGAACTGGTTCCAGACCGTCAAAAAGGTGAATACAGCCACGCCGCCGAGCGGTCCCAGCGTCAGCGGTAGCGCCAAGCGCCGATAGCACAACCAGTCTGATGCGCCGTCGATCCGCGCCGCCTCGAAAATCTCCGCAGGAATACCTTGCATGAACTGCCGGACGAGGAAGATACTGAACCCGCTCAAGGCATAAGGCAGGATCAACGCCGTGTAAGTATTCCCCAGTCGCAGACTATTGAAGAGCGAATGAAGGGGCAGCACCGTCACGGCGGCGGGCAGCATCATCGATGTGAGCAAAATCGTGAAAAAGATGTTCTTCCCACGAAATTGATAATGCGCGAAAACGAAACCTGCGAGCGAGGCACATGCCGTCGCGCTGAGGGTCGCAGCGCCACTCACAAAGACGCTATTGAAGAAATTGCGCAGGATGCTGAGTTTATTGATCAGTTCCTGATAGCCGGAAGTCGAGAAATTCCTCGGAAAAAATGTCGGCGGTATCGCCACGACTTCGCTCGTCGTTTTGAACGACGAAAGAATCATCCAGATAAACGGGTAGAGCATCACGAGTGATAACAGCAGTAGCGGGATGTGCCACAACAGCCCCCGTGCCTGGAGCATCTGCAACACTGATTTCGGTGTTGTCGTCCGCGTGGGGCGAAGCGCCGTGATCTGCGATGTCATGCTCAGTATTCCCAGGTTTGTCTAAAGAAGCGCAGTTGCAAAATAGTCGCGCCAAAGACGATGACAAACAAAATCGTCGCGGTCGCGGATGCGGGTCCATACTTGCCCCGGATCAATCCTTCGTTGTAAACCAGCAGCCCCAGCGTATAGGTGCTGATGCCGGGTCCACCGGGTGAGCTGCCTGTTCCGCCGGAGGTGGTCATAATGTAGATCAGGTCGAAGGCTTGCAATGCAGCAATGATCGTCACCACCGTGACGAAAACCAGCACACGGCGCGTCAGAGGAAGCGTGATAAAGCGAAAAATTTGCAGGCGATTTGCGCCATCCATGCGCGCCGCCTCGGTATAGACGTGCGGGAGCGTGAGCAAGCCCGCGTAGAGGATCAGCACTGCAAAACCCAGGCGCTGCCATACCTCGACGGTCGCGACTGTCCACAGCGCGAGGTCCGGGTCTTTCATGAAATTGAGCGGCGCAAAACCGACCCGTGCCAGCAAAAAATTCGCGAGGCCGAAGGTCGGCTGGTAAAAGAGACCAAACACGACGCCGATAATGCTTGCCGGGACCAGACTCGGCAGGAAAAACGCGAACATATAATAGCGAGTCAGGCGCGACACGCGCACCATCAGCGAAGCAATAGCGAAGCCGATCACAAGCACAATGGGGGTCACGACGAGCGTATACAGAAGCGTATTTTTGAAGGCAGTCGGAAAGCGCCGATCAGTCGTCACCAGATCGATGTAGTTCTGTATGCCGACGAAGGGACTTTGAGCCGGGGCGGAGGCGATCCACTGGTGCAGGCTCACCCATACCGAATAAGCGACCGGGTAAATCACGAAGACCAGACACCAGACGAGCATCGGCGTGATGACGATATACGGAAAAGCATTGCGAAAGGTACGTCTGCGTACCTTTGATCTTGCCGGAAAGGGCTGGCTGATCGTGTTTTGAATACTCACCCGCAAACTCCTGAAGTAGATTCGGGTAGCGGTGAGGGGTTTAGCCTCACCGCCATAGCTTCAAAGCAGGTCGCTATTTGATCGCGAGGTCGGCGGGCAGCGCATCGAAGTAAATTGTGGTCTTCGGCGCATTCGGCAGACGCTTGCGCGACTGGACGATCTGCTCGTTGGACAGCTTCGTTAGCTGTGTTAGACCAGCATCCACCGTGAGACGCTTGTTCATCACGTCTTCGATGGTCGTCCACATGATGTCATACTGGATCGAACTGCCATCCAGCCAGGGACCGTAGTAGCGCAAACGGCCAGCGCGGATCGCGTCGATTACCGGAGCGAGGTAGGCTCCCTTGCCCGTCTTGTAGTAGTCGTTCCCCAATACCAGACTGCGCAACGGCGAAAGGCCGGGGTTTGCATCGAGGAACAATAATTGACCTTCTTCGCTCGCCAGATAGCGCATGAAGTCATAGGCCAGCGGCGCGTTCGTGGTGTACTTCGGGATAACCGCGTTCCAGGTGTCCGCGTGTCCGAAGACGGCGGGCGTATTGCCGTTATAGGACGGCTTCATGATGAACCCATACTTCTTGTCCGGGGCGGCTCCCGATGCAAAGGGCATGAATTCCGGCCACAGGAACGCCATATTGACTGTCCCCTGCAACATGCCGTCGATGGCATTGGGCAAGCCAATCGCGTCTACCTTGTCCTTCTCGTACAGGTCGAGGAAGAATTGCAGCGCGTTTTTGGCTTCCGGGGTGTTGAAGTTGAATTCCTGCTTGTCATTGTCCCAGAACTTGCCGCCCTGGTCGAGGATATAGCTCAGGAGATACGTCCCGCCGTTATTCTCCTGAAAGCTCAACCCGGCTTTGACGAGCTTGTTATTTTCCGATGCGCTCAACTTTTTGGCGTAATCCAGAAGCTGCTGCCGCGTGTCGAACTTGTCGATTTTCTTCAACCCTGCGGCGTTGAGCGCATCCAGATTGACGATGATCCCGCTATCCCCGGGCGGATCGGGAATGCCCATCGCCCACAACTGGTTATCCACCTGCGATTGCAGAATGTACTCCGGGAAGAGCTTCTTTTTCGCATCGTCGTAGGTCATCACCTGCGGGCTGAGTGGAAGAAGCTGCCCGGCTATAGAGAACTCGTACACATCCCAGCCGGGCGTCGTGAAAATATCCGCGCCATTGCCCGCTGCGAGCGACGCTTTGTACTTGGCGAGCATATCTGCCTGGCCACCCTGTGGCTCCAGCGTGACCTTCGCAGCCGGGTTTTTCTTCGCGTAGCCCTCGATGACAGCCTTCCAGCCGTTGACGTGCGGGTCGAAACCCACACACCACACGGTCAGGGAACCCGCTGGTGCTGCTTGCGCACGGGTAATTTGGCTCTGTGGTACAGCGAGCAGCGCTGCACACACGAGCATGAACAAGGAAACGATAGCACTCCGACGACTCTTAAACATGGCCTCTATCCTTTCAAAAAAACAAAACAGGGTGTGGGGCGAGACGCTTGTATCTCAGTTGAAATGGGCGCTCAGGCCGCCATCGGCCAGAACATCGCTGCCCGTCATATACGAAGACTCATCCGACGCGAGAAACTGCACAATTCGGGCGATTTCGTCCGGCTGGGCGATACGCCGAATCGGGATACGGGGTACAAGCGGGTGCTGTTCCTGTGGGACATCTCCCCAATTTTCGAGGAGCATCGGCGTCGCGACTGCTCCCGGAAGGATGCAATTCACACGCACCTTGAGCGGCGCACATTCGAGCGCGAGGGCGCGCGTCATCGCTACGATTGCGCCTTTGCTCGCGACATAGGATGTCACAGTCTCGGCGGTAGCGCGTGCGTGAACCGATGCGAAATTGACGATGCTCCCGCCGCCGCGTGCTGCCATCAATGGAATACAGCGCCGCGCGGTCAAAAACACGCTTCGCAAATTGACGCTGATCACACGATCCCACTCCTCGTCGGTGTAGTCGACCAGATTTTTGTAGATGGCGATTGCCGCGTTGTTCACCAGAATATCGACGCCCCCAAAGCGCTCGACGGTAGCGCGCACCATCGCATCGACAGGCGCGCTGTGGGCAATATCGCATTCGACAAACAGCGCTTGTCCACCCTCGCTCGTGATCTTTTCCGCAACCTTGAAGCCCTTCTCAGGGTTGATGTCAACTAATGTGACCGCTGCACCCTCGCGTGCAAAGCGCTCGGCGACGGCTTGCCCGATGCCTTGCGCTGCACCTGTAACAATCGCAACTTTACCGTCAAGGACGCCCATAACGCGGGTTCACCTGAGTCTTTCTAAAAATAACCGGGCGACAAAAAATTCTTCATGCAGCCTGGATCAGTTTATGTATGACAAGCTGTATGACGAATTGAATGATAGTATAAAAACACTATTTTGGATTGTCAAGTTCTTTTAATTCCGGTTGCCCATATAATTTGACGGGCTATGTATTCCAAAGGCACACCGCAAAAATAGTGGAAAAGGGAGCAATCATGGTTAAAAAGAATGGCACATTATCAAATCAGGTTGCACAGGACATTCTGAAGCTAGTCGTCAGCGAGGAGTTTGCGCCGGGTACGCTTCTCCCCTCCGAGCGGGAATTGCAGGAACGTTATTCGGTCAGCCGCACCGTCATTCGCGAGGCGACACAACAGCTCACCGCGCGCGGTATCCTCATGCAGGATGCAAACGCAGGGACCGTGATCAGTTCGGATTTCACAGCACCTGCAATGGAAGCGCTGATTCTGGCATTTCAGCAGTCGCAGGTCTGCACCGAAGACATCATCAATGCGCGCCTCATCCTCGAACCCGCAATTGCGTCGCTCGCCGCTCAAAACGCAGCGGCATTGCAAATACGCCAGTTGAAGTCGCTGGTTCAATTATTCAATGATGCCGTTGCGAATGGCGGCATCACCGCGCAGATGCCATCCGAACACGCGCTGGAAAGCTGGATGAGCGCCGATGTTCGCTTTCATCGGGTCCTCGCCGAGTCGAGCCAAAACCCGATATTCGTTATCCTGATCCAGATCATCGTCGGGACGTTGTGGCGGCAGCGGCGCGGCAATGATCGCTATCTCGGACAAGCACACTGGACCGCCGCCGCAAAGCAGCACAACGCAATCGCGGATGCAGTGGCTGCCCATGATGCGCTTCTGGCACGAAAAGCGATGATTGAGCATCTCGAACATACGCGCCGCAGCCTTGAGACGTTACAGGGCGGCCTCTCTGATCCTGTCAAAATGACTTTGGAATAGTGAGCGAGAAGTGTTCGAGTTCTGGTCGATATGCGATTGTGTTCCTGTTTTCACAGCGGTTTGTATTGAGCGGCGCACTGACTGGCGCGACAAAAGAATAACTTCGACGAGTGCTATTCGTTCGGCAGCGGCGCATCCACTGACACTAACCCCTCCGCTCGCGTTTCAAGCCAAACGTCACCCGGAATTGAGATATTCCAGTTCTCAAGCAGGGCATACACTTCCGCAATGGATTTGAGACCAATTACCAACGCGGTCACGGATTATGGGACTGCTGCAAACCGTAGTGCAACCGCCGACAGCGGGATACCATATCGCGCACAAATGGCGCTCATCGATTGCACTTTTTGCCGGATTTCCGGTGTTGCCGCAGAATAATTATATACGACGTCAGGGGTTGCACCCATTGCCAGGATGCCGCCATTGAACACGCCACCAAGCATGACTTCAATGCCTTTTTCCGCGCATAAGGTCAAAAGCTCGGATGCAGTTGATGAAGTTCAACCCGTGATCCAGCGCATGTTGCAGGGTTTCAAGCGCATCTTCGACAGGTTGCGGATCGAATACCGGACCCCGTAACGGCGCTGTGCCGAATGCCAGACGAACGGGATGCTACCTTGTCTGCGTGGGAAGGTTATTCATGAGAAGCACTAACCTTTAAGATAATGACTTGCAGTATATGGGCTTAAATTATAAAGAATAAAATATAATTTATCAACAAACGATTGGAGCCGCGATTGGGTTATTGCGAGATTTCCACTGGCGATCAGCCTGATCCCCGTTCCTGCACGCTGGACCACCCACCAGCAATGCAAAAGGGCATCTTTTCCGATTTTCCTGAGTGCGGACATTATGCGGAGCTGCGCGCCATCTCCGCGAAAAGGGACTTAAGCGCTGGATATGCCTGGCGAAAAAGAACGTACTGCCGGGCATAGTATGCGTGATTCGTTACATCAGGTTGCAGCAATTCGCCCGGTTCATCCGCACGCGCGTATCCCGATAACTCCCTCCGCGCGACCCGCGCCGCCAATACCGCGCCACGAAGCCCGACATTTTCGGGGTCATTCATCAGCGAGACATGCAGCCCGGTTATATCCGCGACGAGCTGCGACCAACCCCGCGAGCGCGTCCCGCCACCCGTAAGCGTGAGCGCAGCAGGCTGCTCGCCAAGGATGTCGATGGCGTGCTTATACGCATAGACTACGCCTTCAAGCACCGCGCGGCAGAGGTCCACGCGCCCATGGTTCGCGCTCAGGCCGATGAACGCACCACGCGCAAACGGGTCACTGAAGGGGAAACGTTCCCCGTTCAGATATGGCAGGTAGAGCAAGCCCGAAGGGGGACGCGCCAGCGCTTCGCCAATCAAATCGGCGTGGCTTTCCACCTCGAAGAGCGCCCGCACCCAATCCAGATTACCGCCTGCGGTGAGCAGCGGCGCAATCGTGATGAAGTAATCGCTTCGAGCGTGCGCGAGCGTGAACACTGTGTTTTCTGATGCTATGCGCGTCCCCGAAGTAAACGCTACCCACCCGCTTGTGCCGATGTATCCATAAGCCCGGCCCGGTTCTCCGCTACCTGCGCCGAAAGTCGTTGCGCCCGCGTCTCCGGGTCCATGATGGACGGGTATCCCCGGCGCGAGGTGCAACACTTCTGCCGCCTCGCGAGTGAGCGACCCGACCTGCGCACCGCCCGCATGTACCGCCGGGAGCAGCCGTGCTGCAGCGCTCAAGCCCAATTCGGCGAGGATGTCCGGCGCGAGGCAGGCGCGCGTCCCAATATCCAGCAACCCGGTGGTAGACATGGTAGTTGTATCGGTGCTGACTGCACCTGTCATTCGTAGTGCAATGTAATCCGCAGCACCGATGACCAACCTTGCGCTGCGTCGAAGCGTATCCGGTTCATGGATGCGCAGCCAGTGTAGTTTTGCGAGAAGGCTGCTCCCATCCTGTCCGTTTCCTGTAATCGCACGAAGCCGTTCCGCGCCGAATTGCGCATTGAGCGCTTCCGCCTCTTGCCACGCGCGTGTATCACTATAGAGAAGCACCGGGCGGACCGGCTCACCTTGCGGGTCAAGCAGGAGCAGATCCTGCATCTGTCCGGTGAGCGCGATGGCATCCACTGCGCCTGCATCGAGTTCGCGCGTCACATCCACAACCGCCGTCCACCAATCGCGGGCGTCCTGCTCAAGCGTGCCATTGCCCGTCGATGTCATGTAGGTTCGGTAGGCGCTGCGCACCACGCCGCCGTTTTCGTCGAGTAGTGCCGCCTTCGTGCCTGTTGTCCCTATGTCCAACGCCAACCAGAGTCGCATCGTGCTGCCTGCTCACAATCTATCGTTCAGGAAGAGCGCCGTGACAGGCTGCTCAACGTGACGGCAAGAATGATAATCCCGCCCGTGAGGATTTGCTGTATATAACTATCGATCCGCATCTGCGTCAGGCCGTTGTTCAGCACACCCAGGATGAGGACGCCGACCAGAGTTCCAAGCACATGCGGCTCGCCTTCTTCGCTCATCGTCATGCCCAGAAACACCGCCGCGATTGCATTCAGCATAAGGCCGTCGCCCTGTGTCGGATTAGCGGAGGAAAGGCGGCTGACGAGCATCAATCCGGCGATGGCAGCGCCAAACCCGGTACACATAAACGCAATCAGGCGCAAGGCTCGGACACGGACACCAGCCAGCCGTGCAGCCTCGCGGTTCCCACCTATCGCATAGAGCCGCCGTCCAAACACGGTTTGTTCCAGCAGCAGCCAGACGACGACCAGCACGCCTAGCGCGAGGATCGTCAGGTTCGGGATGCTGACGGCGGGCAAGCCGATCCCGCTCAACGAGAGGCCGCCTTGCGCGAACCCGCCGACGGCTTCCGGGATAGCGCGCCCAAAGATCGTCTTCCCGCTGCTAATCGAGAGTGCCACGCCTCCAAAAACGGTCAACATCCCCAGTGTGGCGACAAATGGCGAGATACCCACGAAGGAAACCAGCAACCCGTTGAGCAACCCGCCCGTCATTCCGACAAGCAACGCCGCCAGAACAGCCCCCCAGAGCGGAAACTCGCGCTGGAACAGCAGCGCTGCGACGATCCCGGCCAGGCTTGCCATCGTCCCCACGCTCAGGTCAAAATCGCCCATGACCATCACAATCGTCATCGTGAACGCAACCACGCCCAGAATGCTCACCTGCTGCGTGATGTTGAGCCAATTACTGAGGGTCATAAAAGTGGTCGGCTTTTGCCACCAAAAGTAGCCGACCACCCCCAGGAAGCCGAGCAACGTCCCGAAGCGGCGCAGCCAGCGACCGGGCGCGAAGGGCTGCGGCGCGGGGCGCTCGTTAACCTGCACCGTGCATCTCCTTGCCGTAACACAGGGTCAGCAGCCCTGCTTCAGTCAACCCGGCGACCCCCAGCGTATTCACGAGTCGCCCGTTTTGTAAAATCATGATGCGGTCGCACAGGCCAATCAGTTCTGGCAGGTCGGATGAGGCGAGGATGACACCGACACCCCGCGCGCTGGCCTGCCGAATCAGCCGATACAGGTCCACTTTCGCGCCCATATCGACGCCGCGTGTCGGCTCGTCGAGCAGCAGCACCGCAGGTGAACCCGCCAACGCCCGTGCGAAGACGATTTTTTGCTGGTTGCCGCCGCTCAATTGCCGCACGATCTGGTCGGGACCGCGCGCCCGCAGCCGGACCGATGCGCCAAGTGTTTCCGAAAGACTCTGCGCGCGAAGCGAGTCGAGCAGTACCCCGCCCCGGCTGATTTCGCGCAGGTGCGGCAGGGTCACGTTATCGGCAACGGTGCGCGAGACCACCAACCCCTGTGTGCGCCGCTCTTCCGGCACAAAAGCGAACCCATAGCGCCACGCGCCGCGTGTTGAATAGCGAGACAGCCGTTTGCCGCTCAACCGGATTTCACCAGCGCGGATACGATCCGCACCCATCAATGCCCGGAGCAGTCCCGTTCGCCCGGAGCCGCTCAACCCGGCGATGCCCATGATCTCCCCGGCGTGCAGGGTAAAGGTGATCGTTTTCACAGCGTGCGTCGAAAGATTGCGCACTTCGAGCAGCGGCGCGGCAGGTGTGGCTTTCTCACGCGGCGGGTAGACCTGTTGCAGGTCACGTCCGGTCATGAGCGTAATGAGTTTCTCAGGCGAGGTTTCGGCAAGCGTCATCGTCGCAACCGTGCGACCATCGCGCATCACCGTCACCCGGTCTGCGATTTTGAACAGCTCGTCGATCCGATGCGAGACGTAGAGAATCGCGCAGCCCTGTTTGCGCAGGCTATTGATCACCGCAAAGAGCATCCCGGTCTCTGCGCTGGAGAGCGCTGCCGTCGGCTCATCCATAACGTAGATTGCTGCGTTGGTGCGTCCCGCGCCGAGAAACGCGCTCGCGATCTTGAGCAGCATCTGGTCGCCAGTGCTGAGGCGTGCCGCGAGGGTACGCGGATCGAGATGTGTGACACCGAGCCTGTGAAGGACAGTTCGCGCATCCGCATTCAGCTTGCGCCAATCCACGAATACACCTGCCAGACGCGGATATGACTGGCTGAGAAAAATGTTCTCCGCAACTGAAAGCTGCGGAATTATATTGAGTTCCTGATGAATGAACCGCAAACCGAGGTCGAAGGCTGCCTGTGCGCTGCTTAAGGATACCGCTCGCCCACGCACCCACACCTGCATTCGATCTGCGCTGAGGACGCCGGCGAGTAGCTTAATCAGCGTCGATTTTCCCGCGCCATTCTCACCCATCAGCGCGTGGACTTCGCCACTGAGCAAGTGGAGCGAGGCATCAATCAGCGCCGGTACGCCGTTGTAGGATTTGCTCGCACCTGCGACAGTCAGGAGTTCAGCGAGTGACATCAGGACGCGGGACCCGTCAAACGCGGCTCACTTCTTGATGATGAAACTGGCGACATTAGCTGCCGTTACCAGTTTGGTTGGCACATAGATGGTTGCCTGTGTAATCTTGCCCTTGCCCAGATAGATCATCACCTGATCACCGACAGTACGCCCGATTCCGGTGAAATCCTGCGCGACGGAGGCCTCGAAGTTGCCGCCTTTCGCGATAGCATCCAGCGCTTGAGGATTGGCGTCGATACCGACAACCACGATTCCTTCCTTCTGGCGGCCCGCGGCCTCGATAGCTTGCAGCGCACCAAGCGCAGGTTGATCCCAGGCCGCCCAGACTGCGGAGATGCTGCCTGCGGTCGGGTTCGCGGCGAGGACGGCTTCCATCTTCGCGCGCGAATCGGCGATACCACCGTCTTTTACGTCCGGCGTGATCCGGTCCAGCACTTTAATGTCGGGATTGTTGCCGAAGATTACATTGGCGATCACGCCGCGCTTTTGAACGGGTGGGTAGGGATCGAAGGTGAACATCACGATGTTTCCCTTCCCATTCAGGCGGTCTACGATATAGGTGGCCGTTTCTGCCGCCATTGCATAGCCGTTGCTGGTCACGTTTGTGACGAGCGCGGGGTCGCTGCCCGCGTCCATACCGAAAACTGGAATATTTGCTTTCTTCGCGGCCTGCAAGCCAGCGGCAACTTGTGATGGGTCCACATTCAGGACAATCGCACTCACGCCCTGATTTGCCACATCTTCGAGGCGGCTAACCACTGCCGCGACGTCGCCCGCCGTGTCGATCACGGTAACGGTCCAGCCTTTTTCCTTCCCATATGCCTGAAATGCCTCGACCATGAATTGCGTACCGGGCTGCGCAAGATAGGGCGTGACCACTGCAATCACGGGCGTATTTCCCTGTGCAGAGGCAGGATGCCTGAAAGCAGAAAGCAGAACAAGCAAAGCCAGAAATATGAAGCGCCGCATGGAATCCCCTTAATCGAATACTTTTTCAGCGTCAAGAGTACCCGATTGTGGTGACGAACACCAAGAAAAGCAATAGGTCACTTTTGCTTGCCAATCGCATATGGACAGTTCACGATTTGCTTCTGGTCCTCGTCTCCCCGGCTGTAGGTACGGAAGAATTTCACATGACTACCCGCCACGACGCATCTGGATATATGTAAATGTCAGCACGTATTCGACGCAGTGGTCACACAGAATATAGTACCGCTATGTTTTCGTCGCAAGGCACATTATCTACGATCTCGATGTACAGCAGATTGTCGATTTCAAATTGAAGCCCTGGGTGCAACTGCGGATGCAACTCAAAGTCACCCTGTCCAATGATGTTCCTGACAGTGAAAAACCCTCTGATTCCGGTGAGAACAAGAGGGTACTCTGGTGTGACTGGAGGGATACACGCCCATCGGAGTTCCCTTATGCATTCAGGCCTGACCCACTATATTCGTGGATGCGGTGTGACACACTTCAGGGCAGGACAACTGCTGCGGAGTAGCCAGGTAGCGCAATTTCCTGATGTATGCTGTGCCAGATCGGATCATCGACAAGCCGATAACGGGACAGAGGTTGACCCGACTCAAGCTGCACAGAGATCGTGATCGGGCGATTTTCATAGTTGGCAACGACGACCGCCGACTGTCCCGTATTGCGGTTCTGAAAGACTGAATATGGCGTGTGCGCGGCTCCGTCCGTAGTCATCACCTGCGCGAGAGACGTGCCTTGAAACTCGCCATCCCAAAAGAAATCGCGCAGTTCGAGACGTAATGCATCCATCTGTTTGCCATAGGCCAGCGTGAGCGGATAGTCATCCAGACGACCTTTAAAGTTGAACGGCTCGTAGCTGATAATGTAACGATATAGCAAGCACTGGTTGAGCATATTACGGTCATTGAAGCCCGTCACGGCGGTCATTAATGCCGCGTGTGGCAGCATGTAACGCGAGAGCGGGATATGGCTGGCCTGTTCGCTGCGATGATAGGAAAGATGATATTGCTCGAATTCCCAGTCGTAGCACGCCTCTCCCGAGAACAGGTAATCTTTGTTGTAGCCGTCAGCCAACACCTTCAACCGCCGAATCAATTCCCGGTCGTTGGCGTAGACCATCGCGCCCGAACGATGTCCGTGCGACTCATCGAAGCAGAGCAGCGCAGGGGAGTGGTGCAAACTCTCATCGAACAACATCCCATCAGCACCCAGTTCCAGAACCTTGATGAACTCCTGCTCGCAGATTTTCAGGTAATCTTCGCTCAGGAAGCACATCGGGATTAGCCGTTTGGTATTGATGTCGAGCAACTGCGTGGCCGTTTGATATTGATAGCCACTATAGTGATAGTAATCGCCGTAAGGGTCCTTGATCGCCTGACGCTGGAGATCGTTGCGGAACCATTCCGTCGCGCGGTCCGCCCAGGTGAATTTAGTGAATAAAATGACTTTGACGCCAAGTGCCTGAATCTGAGCAATCGCGTCCTTCAATTCAGCCGCGCTTCCCAGACGCGGATCAGGATCATGCAACGGATTACCCTGATCCTGACCGCCATCGTTCCAGCCGACCAGTTGAATAGCCCTAACGCCGTGCCGCGCGCAGTCTTCGCCGATGCGTGGCAGGTCGCTGAAGCGCAGCCGTAATTCATCTTCGGGTGAATTGATGTGAATTTGCTGCCAGGCATGCGGTTCATCCGCCCATTTGGGGATTGCCGGGGTGTGCATCCACGACTTACGCCAGTCGCGATAAATATCTACACCCTGCTGCCAGTCGCCCTGATAGGCTTCAAGCGCAACCGGGGTGAGCGTGCGTGTTTCACCCGGCGCGATGTAGGGGACGTGGATCGCCGCAAAGCGCACGATCACATCATGCTCTCCAATTTTGCTTCCGGCGGGTGTTTCCCCGTTCAGGATATTGATTGCAGTCGGGGTCGCCACGAGTGAATTAGCATAACCAGGACGCAGTTCGCTATACCATGCAACCAGTTCCGATGAAGCGCTGTTGACTCCGACATACAGCCCTTGCCGGGCTTCGCGTAACAACACGAATGGCGACATCGGTGCGCCGACGCCCGCACCCCACGCTGACATTTGCATCGGGGAGTCAATACCAAAATAGCCGCGTGTGTTCTGATAGGTCGGAAAAATCGACATTTCCTGCGCGCTGGCATAGGTATATATAAACGTTTTGAACCATTCGGCGCGTGGTGGACGCTGAACATCGCCCAGGAAGGGCGCATATACATTTTCAACGACGTATTCAGAACGATTTTCAATGGTTACCGTGAAGATGACCTGTTTGCGCTCAAGGCATACTTCCATCACGACCTTAATCGGGTGCTGTCCCCCATATTGTGAGCGGATTTCCTCCCAGACGAACGTGATCTGATTCTCCTGCATCGTCGCGGATGTAAGCGTTTGCTGTTCGCCCAACACCAGATTGTTGCGACGACCGGGCAGCGGAAGCAGTAGTTGAAATGACAACCCCAGATGAGCGCGGTCAAGCAATTTCCAATCCGTTTGTACCGCGTACAGCTTCGTCAGCGCGCCATTGGCCGGGTTCCATTCCAGATGCAGTGTTTCGTTCTCAAGAATAAGCGGTGTCATTGTGTCCTCAGCCTTTGATTGCCCCGGATGTCAGCCCCTGAATGAACCAGCGCTGCATCAGCAGGTAGATGATAATCACGGGAATCGAACCCACTGTGAGCGCGGCAAAAACCTGTTCCCACACCGTCCGGCCAAACGTAAACGAGAATGCTTGCAGGGCGATGGGCAAGGTTTGACGCGCTGCCGAGTGCAGAAGAATCAGCGGATTTA
Source organism: Aggregatilineales bacterium (assembly GCA_965246845.1). Classification (GTDB taxonomy): domain Bacteria; phylum Chloroflexota; class Anaerolineae; order Aggregatilineales; family UBA2796; genus JBBRMW01. The sequence goes on along the minus strand of CBDFFR010000014.1, from coordinate 486,035 downwards.
CAAAATCATTCCACGTCGCCAGAAATTGAAGGATCGTCACGGTCGCAATTGCGGGCGTCGAGACAGGAACGACGATGCGCCAGAAGGCCGTCCACTGGGTCGCGCCGTCTACGACCGCAGCCTCGACCATCTCAGCGGGCAGTTGCCGAAAGAACGCCCTGAAAATAAAGATTGCGAGTGGTAAACCACTTGCAACGGTGGGCAGGATCAACCCTGCCAACGTATCCATCAGCCCGATTTTCACGATCATTACGTAGAGCGGGATGATCGGTACGGGAGCCTGCATTGTCAACACGAACAACAAAAATATGGCGACGGTGAAACGCAGCTTGAAGCGGGCAAGCGCATACCCGGCCAACATTGCCAAAATCAGCACCAGCAGCGTCGTTACGCTGGCGACGATGATGCTGTTCAGGAGCGCCGTGCCGAGGTGCGCCGCTTCCCAAGCGCTGGCATAGTTATCCAGCGTAAACACTTGTGGTAGTCCCCAGACGTTCGAGGTCAGTTCCCCGCGTGATTTAAACGAGGCGATGACCATCCAGACGACTGGAAAAACGACTAGAATGGTAAAAAAAATCAGAATGCAATGGCTGATCAGATTGATGACGATCCGCTCTCCACGAACCCCTATCAACAAGGGGTAACGTGTGGCTGCGCTGCGCTGGTCAATCGAGCGTTCCATCGCGGCTATGCCTCCTTGTTCAACGTTTCATCGGCAGCGGTGAGTCGAAGCTGAACGATGGCGATCACGCCGACAATCAGCAGAATGACATAGGACAGTGCCGCGCCATACCCGATCCGACCCGACTGGAAGGCTTGCGAGTAACTGTATAACGACAGCACATTGGTTGCGTTGACGGGTCCGCCCTGCGTCATGATGTACGGAATCTCGAAGACGTTGAAGGCTCCCAGCAGCGCAAGCGTGATATTCACAATCGTCACCGGACGCAGTTGGGGTAGCGTGATATGCGCGAACTGCTGCCAGCGCGTCGCGCCGTCCACCCGTGCCGCCTCATAATATTCCTGCGGAATTGACTGCAAGCCCGCCAGATAAATGACCATGTGGAAGCCATACCACTTCCATATATCCACAAACATGAGTGCCAAAAGCGCGTAACGCGGGTCGCCGAGCCACTGCATAGCCAGCGCATTGAGACCGAGCGCCCGCAGCAGACTGTTAATCAGCCCGAATTGATCGTTATACATCCAGGTCCACAGGATGCTGACGACCGCGAACGACATGATCACAGGCAGAAACAACATCGTCCGATAGAATGTGCGTCCGCGCAGTGCTTGATTCAGCAAAATCGCCAAAAACAGTGCCAGTGAGATTTTGCCCGCAACGGTTCCCAGCGCATATTGAACGTTATGCAGCAGCGCCGGGAGCAATTTATCGTCGTCAGCCATCCGCTGAAAGTTCTGCAAGCCGACAAAAACTGCGTCCTTGATGCCATCCCAACGCAGCATGGACAGCCCCAACCCACCAATCATCGGACCTAGTTTGAAGACAGCGTAGACCAGCAGCGCGGGAAGCACCCACAAATAGAGATGCCAGTGCTTGCGCGTGGCGTTCCTCGTTTTCAAAACAGTCGGGCGCGCCTCCGCAGTTTCGATGACGATCATGCTATCGACAGTGGACATATATCCTCAGAAAAACGTGTGTTCAGACGTTACACGGTTGAACACGATCTGGATTCGCAGATGCCATTCTTGGCGTCCGGTTTGCGCAACTGTGTAACGTCTGCACTGGTCTGACTCAGACGAAATCTTTACTTTCCGAACTGATAACCATCAGCGACGATTCCATCAAACGTTTTTTGGATCGCCTTTGCCGCTGCGTCGGGCTGGGTCGACCCGGCGACAAGCGCCTGCAACTGCTCCTGAAACGCTTTCGTGAGTTCGGGCGGGTAGAGCCAGTCGAGGTAAGTGAACTGGTTCGGCGACGACTCTTTCGCGTACTTAAGCGCGATAGGATCGTCGCTGGCCGTCACATTCCTGTTGCTCGAAACCGGGTCGGCCTGCGTCGCGTTCCACCATTTCACCCACGGGTCGCTCGTCATTAAATCGACGACACTCAACGCCAGCTCCTTGCGTTCGGGCGCGATTTTGGCATATATCCCGGTCGCTGACCCGACGCCACCCGGATTTTGCCGCCTGATCTTGCTATCTTTAACGGCCAACACGGGCGGCATGATTGACATTTCGAGGTCGGGTACTTTGTCCTTCGAGCCATCTTTAGGGGATTTGGCGGCGCGATAATTACCAATTTCCCAGGTTCCCCAATACCAGAAGGCGGCCTTCCCCTGAAAAAATGTCGCTTCGGTGTCGTTGTCCAGTCCCAATACGTTGTCGATGAACAGTTTATCCTGACCAAATCTGTACACAATTTCAAGCGCGGCGACGTGTTCCGGGTCCGTGAACTTCATTTCGCCTTGCAGTGATTTGATCGTCTTTTCGACGGGCTGGTTGCCGGAGGTCTGCGCGAATGCCCAGAACTGCCACACCGGCCATAGATAAACGTTCTTTCCCTGATGGGTAAACACGGACGCGCCAACCTTTTTCAGTTCCGGTGCGAGTTTCACCAGATCGTCATAGGTCGTCGGCTCGCTGGTCATGCCCACCTTGTCAAGCAGCTTTTTATTGTACAGGAAAGAAAATCCGCTGATCCCGCCACGCGGCACTGCCCATTGCTTTCCATCAATTCGGTAGGTGGCCGTCGAAATGTCGCGGAAACGATCCGCATATTTGACGCTGCTGGTCAGATCGAGCATCCGGCCAGCAGTGGCGTAGCGGCGCAGGTCCTGTCCATTCAAATCCATAATGTCGATTTGCTCGTTGGCGAGGTCGGCAGCGCTGAACAGCTCGACATAGCGCTCATCGGTCAGGTTGCGCCAGTCTACCGTTACCCCCGGATGTGCGGTCTCTATCGCTTTGATCAGGTCGGCACTTTTGTTCGCGTCGAATGTCGTCATGATGACGAGGCGGGTGGATGCACGGGCAGCGCGCGCGGTCAGCGCTTGTCCGGGCAATAGCGCGGTCGCCGCAACTCCAGCGGTGGCGGCTCCCAGCCGCTTGAGCATTTCACGGCGACTAATTTTGTCATGAACAGACATGGTTGACTCCTTCTAAAAACAGGAAGATGTAAGTGGCGACCAAATGATTGGGCAGTTCGCCTCAATGCACTGTATTGTATGAATGCGCCTATTCAGCACAATGCACATGACGTTCGTTCAGTTGCAAAAATCGCCATACATCGCGATGAGAAGGAAACGGAATTGCTTACATATGGCGTATTGTGCCTGGCGTTTTGCCCGTATATTGTTTGATATAGCGGCTCAAGTGACTGGCCGAATTAAACCCGGTCATCTGTGCAATCACCTCCAGCGACAAGTTTGAGCTGGTGATGATGTTAATCGCATAATCCAGACGCATGGTTTGTAGCGAGTGCATGAGCGTAACACCACGCAGTCGTTTGTACTGCGCGCGAAGATAGGACGGTGAAACCCCGATTTCTTGCGCGAGCGCTTTGATGGTGAGCGCGGTTGTAAAGCGCGTTCGCAGCAACCCATCTACCTTGTTGACGATGTGTTCCGCCGAAAATGTCTCGTTTCTTAGCTGCTCACGCATCAGCAAAATATCGAGCTGCTGCAGCAAAAGATGCACCAGTTCGTCACTCTGGTAAAGTTGCCCGCCGAATTCCTGTGCGAATTGATTGCAGATTGCCAGAAGCGCGTGATCCTTGCTGTCCCTGCATATGCGCGGCCAGCGAGGTTCGCCGCTTAAAGTGAATTGCACATAAATGTTGGCATAAGGGGTCATGGCAAACTCGCAATGCGGTTGATTAGGCGGGATGATCAGCAAGGTTCCCGGCTGAATATCGTACAACTCCTGGTTGATCTGACAGCGAATTTGCCCTGCTGTAAAATACAGGATTTCCCAGCCGGGGTGTTGATGTGATGGAAAATCCTTGCCCTGTGCTGCAGAATAAAAGCCCGCGCGCTCTAAAGTCAATGTAAGCTTGCCGCTCTTTAACGGTTCGTTCGCGACCTGTATTTGCATTTTTCGTGTCTCCAAAAATTCTTTATTAACCGCTGATGTCAAAAAAGGTTCGTACTTTATCATATCGGCTGTGGCGTTTTTTGCAATGTCTCAGGCGTTTTTTATATTGCCGCCAAAAATGGACACCGACCCTGTCTGTTTTCCGTATAAGGTCAGCATAATTGCTCCGCGTGGGATGCGCGTTAGACTGTTATCCATCTCAATTGCTATCAATCAAAACTTGATACACCATATGCCAAAATGAAAGTAAAAGAAACCCATTGACTTTTTAATTGTTACGATTTACAGTTTAAGTATTGTTGATTGGCAATTATTACAGGCTCGAGTGCGATCACAGTCAGTATTTCTTTGAAACACTCAAGGCGAAATGTGACTTTGCCAGGAATTAATACCCAAATGCCGAATCTATCTTACGGAGGCGTCTCCCATGTTTAAATGCTTCGTGAAAACGCACGCGAGCCTGGCAAATGGCTAATGGAGAATCCCTGTCACCATTCACTTTTGATGTCCTCGGCATAGGTGCCGTAGCCGTTGATGATGTGCTATATGTCGAAGAGTTTCCCGTAGCTGATTTGAAAACACAGGTCGTTCGACGAGAGCGTTATTTCGGTGGACTGGCATCCATTGCGTTGGTGACTGTAGCTCGTCTGGGTAGCAAGGCTGCTTATGCAGGTGTGTTAGGCTATGATGAGTTCTCGGAATATACTCTCACGAAGCTGGCCGAAGAAGCCATAAATCTCAATTTTGTCGTAAGGCATCCTGAAGCGCGGCCAATACTTTCGACCATTATTGTTGGTGATAAAGGTTCAACGCGAAACATTTTTTTCTACTTGAGCGAGATTTCCGGCGCACACTCCGAATTGCCCGATGCCTCCGTTATTCAAGCGGCGCGCGTATTGCTGGTCGATCATCTGGGACTTGATGGAATGCTTCGCGCAGCACGGATCGCAAGGGCAACAGGCATCCCGATTGTGTCTGATCTGGAATTGAATGTGTCCCCCCATTTTCATGAGTTGCTTGGTATAGTCGATCACCTGATCATGTCAATCGAATTCGCAACAATTCTAACGGGGGAGTCACGACCGGATATTGCGGCGCGAAAGCTATGGTCATCGGAACGAAAGGTCGTCGTAGTAACCTGCGGGGCCGCAGGTGCCTGGTACTTGAGCGAAGACGGCATTGTTCACCATCAACCTGGTTTTCCAGTAGAAATAGTGGATACGAATGGGTGTGGTGATGTGTTTCATGGTGCGTATGCCGCGTGTCTAGCACGTGGAATGGAGACAAACGAGCGGGTCCGTTTCGCTTGTGCGGCAGCAGCACTCAAGGCAACCCGTACCGGAGGCCATCTGGCCGTACCTACGCAGGTAATGGTCGAGGCGTTGTTGAATCAGCCTGAAAACCGATTGAATAGGCTCATAGAAAGATGAATAAACCAATGGACGCCTCGACACTTGAAACACTCTCCTACGATAACGATGCGCGGGAAATTGTCCTGCGCAAAGTTGTAGGCGAATATCTGGCCGTCAAGCCAGCACCAGCAATGGATGACTTCATTGTAGCAACCTATTTCATGGCACTTCGCACCAGCAAACTGGTAGATGCTGTCGAGGAAATCAGCTACCATGCGACAAGCGGCATTCACCATCCCCCCCCTGGTTCTCTGCTAGAACAGTGTTCTGCACAGCCGGCAGGCATCGATGCATTCGATACCGCTGGTCAGGTTGGTTTGCTGCACATTGCCTTTCCACTAAAAATGATGCTTCAGCCAGATGGGCATCTTACCTCTTGCGATATTTTACATACCGTTGCCGCCGCCATCATTTTTGATTTTTACGAGAATCGGGATGCACGCCTCGTCTCTTTGAAAATCCCCGAAGCTGTGCTTCGGACCTTTCCGGGACCTGCCTACGGACCAGCAGGGATTAGAAAAGCCACCGGCTTTGCACCGGATCAAACGGCCTTTGGCACTATCCTGAAGCCGACAGCAGGGATCACACCGGATGAAGTGGGCAGTTTGGTTGCTCAGGCTGCTGAAAATCCGATGTTTCTCTTCATAAAAGAAGATGAGGATTTGTATCCAAACCTTGACTACTCACCTGTTGCCGAGCGTACTCGACGGGCAGTGGCAGCCATTAAACAGGCTCAGGACAAGCGGGGAGGTCTGGGATTGATCTTTGCACCGCATATCAGCGGCGCACCGCATGAAATGCTCGATACTTTGGCAGGAGTTATTGATGCTGGCGCAACCGCTGTTATGCTCAGCGAGACGTTTGCCGGAGGAACCTATCGCATGGTACGCGAAGCTACCAAACACATGGAGCGACCACCAGCCATATATGGGCATAATGCAGGTATTGGCGTCAAAACACGGGCCATCTGGCGCGAGGTCATTGATATGCTTGCACGGCTGGACGGCATTGACTTTCGCCAAACAGCACCAGTAAGACCCGGTGCCAAACCGTATATCCGGCCATTTGGTGCAGAATGGCTAGCCTCCGAGGAAATGTTGAGCTGCGCGATGCCCGGCATCAAGCCGACCATGATTGCCCGCGCCGGTGCATTGGATCAGGGCAATATTGGCCTAAATCTTGCCGAAGCTAAAAGACGAGGCATCACCGGGAATATTCTTTTTCTTGCTGGCTCTGCGATCAACTCGATCAAAGACTCGCAAGGCAAGACTGACCCAAAAATCGGAGCTGAGGCAATGGCTCAAGCCCTTGAGGTATTTAATTCTGACGAACTACATGATGTGCCGGACGAACAATATGTCAGCACGCTGGTAGCAGTCGCCGAACGTAGACACTTTAACGCTTTGCGAGACGCTTTGCGGCAGCGTTATCCGGAGGCTACAGCCTGACGGTTCGACGTTCGCGGGCAGCCTGCGCGAGCGCATCCAGAACCCGCATATTCTGAACACCATCTTCCGGTGCGAAACGTGGTGGGCGCTTATTCAGGATCGCATCAGCAAAGTCTTCGACCATCAACACGTATTGGTTGGTTGCGGGGACCGTGATCGTTTCCGGTTCAGATTGATCCTTACGGAAAACCTGTACAGTTCCGGGCTTTTCGTCAGGGCGAATGGCCGCGGCCACCTGCAAGCGGCCATTTTCGCCAGTAACTGTGTATTGATGTCGCCCGAAGCTGCGCATCCCACACTCGAAATGAGCCAACAACCCGCTGGAAAAATGCAATGCTCCAACAAATCCTTCATCAACGCCGGTTGGTCCGTAAGCAGCAAAACCACTCACTTCATCGGGTTCTTGCCCGGACAGCCAACGGATGAAATTCACGCAATACGCGCCCACGTCCCACAACCCACCGCCACCCATCTCAGGGAACAGGCGCACATTGGTCGAGTCCGCGTGAGACATTGAAAATGAAGCCGAAGCATCTATCGTAGTCAACGGACCGAGTGCGCCGGACCCAATGACTTCAAATGCACGCGCGTGCTGCGGGTGAAAACGGTACATGAATGCCTCGGCCAGGTACATGCCAGTCGCATGTGCTGCCTCGACCATTGCCTGCGCTTCCGTAGCGTTCATTGCCATTGGCTTTTCAACGAGAATATGCTTGCCAGCGCGCAAACCAGCAATCGTCCAGGGTGCATGACCGTGATTTGGCAGTGGGTTATAAATGGCATCCACGTTCGGATCGGCCAATAGCGCCTCGTAGCTATCGTAGGCGCGTTCAGCGTCGAACATATCGGCTAACGCACGCGCTTTGTGTAATTCGCGACTGGCAATTGCTACGACTTGCCCGTTCCGGGAGACGCGAATCGCCGGAATGACCTGTTCACTTCCGATTTTCGCAGTGCTAATAATGCCCCAGCGGATTTTGGTTGAATTGCTCATCGATTTCCTCCTGTTACCACTATGGGATTGCCTCTGCAAGGAATGTGTACGGACTTGCCCAATCCCGAAAGGTTTGTTGTTTGTCAAACGCGCCTGGATCGTGCCGATGCACAAATGCCCAGATAATGGCGCGATCAAGTAGCATATAAATCGGAAAGCGTTTCGTAAAACCTGCGCGCGGTGTTTTTCGAATCAAATATCCGTGCAGAAATTCCCGTGCCAGTAGCATGTCCCGATCCTCATCCAGATAGATGGCATATTGGCGGGACAGGCTGGCTTCACCATCGCCAAAATAGGCGTCCATAAGGTCGAATACCCCACTTACCTGCCAGCGTTCATTAATTTTCAACACGACCAGATTCTCACGCTTATAGTCTTGAAGCACAATGGCTGGCTCAAACGAGTCGTCAAGTGCCTCCCCAGCATCAGCAATAAGTTCCTCGACCCAATCCAAATCCGCTTGGGTAGTCGCCACCGGATTGGTGACTTGCGCGTTGGCAAGTTCATGGCGAAGGCAGGCTTTCACTCGTTCGCTAAAGGAAATTGTAGCAGGCGCAATTCGACGCAATTGTGCATCTGACTCTACTGCGAACGGCCACGCTAGTTCATGTGCCAGATCAAAGGGTTGGACTTCACCTGTAGCGGCATTGTAGCGGCCACTGGATAACACTGTTGTCTCTTGCATTAGTGCCAGAGTTTCGCCAAGCGTTCTGGCAATTGCACTTTTTTCCGAAGCAATCAGATTGGCTCTAACCTTCGGATCAGCCAATTGCAGGCCTGGCATACGAGGCATGACTGCATAGTTCCACCCAAAAATGTTGGTTGTAGAGTCAATGAGGTAAGGCCAGGCAGCGGGAACTGGGGTGCGTTCATGGAGAAAGCGTGTAAAGAACTGCTCCGTTGGGAACTGCCACCAAAAATGGGGCTTGCCTCGTAATACGTACTCGCCTTCGGTGCTGGTAATAAAGACATTTTGACCAAAGAGGCCAAACGGAATAGGCTCGGCTCGGATAAATCGACCCAAATTGAAATGTTCAAGCGCTGCGTGAAACTGCTCATCCGTGATGGGACCAAGATGCTGTGAAAAAACTTTTTTTTGAGGTGACATCAATTCGCTCTATTTCGCCTGTCATGTGACCAACGTGTTTGTATTCTACTTCGCGGGAAGTTCTCGAAGCGAATCGCATCTTGGCAGAGGTGTGATCAATCGTGTACTATATTACGTCTAATGTGAAATGGAAAAGGTTTGGAGGTCAAAGGCAAAGTCACGGGCAAGCAAGCGCTTGAGAACCAAACAGGTGACTTTGAGGGTGATGCGAGCGGTCAAGCCAGCTACCGTTTTAGCAAGCAAGCGCTCAAGGTTGCGCCCTGTGTTCTGGAGTTGGTGAAAGACGCCTTCGATGCGTTCACGTAAACTGCCCAGCGCGGCGTCGAGTAGCGGATGATTTTGTTGGGACGGGTTGGCGCGTTTGGGAGTGAGGACACAGTTGCCGGTTTCATCGGCAATGCTGGCTTGCCAATCCGCGCCAAGAAAGCCCTTGTCGGCCAGGATGTCACAGTCGTTGACACGGTACAGAACACTCTCGGCAGCAAGACGTTCGTCGGTGTTGGCAGCCACCAAGTCGTAGACGACGGGCAGACCGTCGCAGGTACTCAGCAGCACGAGTTTGAAGCCGAAGTAGTGCAGCTTACGCGCCGCACACTGACCATACCCGGCATACCCTGCAAAGTCACTATGTGTTTTGGACCGTTTGTAGCCTACCACCGGGACAGGTTTGGTATCCAGCAGCAGGCACTCGCAGGTATACCCACCCAACATCCCCAACCACGCTTGCCGTAGTGCTTCCACCACCGCTTGTAAGGCTCGCCCGCGTCGATTGTACTGGCTCTGGTCCACCAGCTTAGGAAACAGGTCCAGATGGTTGGCACGCATGTATGCCACATACTGCGTTTCGCCCGGATATGGCACAAAATCATGCGCCAGCAGCAATGTCAACAATTCGCTGTCGCTGAACTGCGCTTTTGCGCCTGTCTTACCCTTTAGCAGATGCCGTCCCTCTGTTTGATACCAGTCGTCTACCAGCACGTACAGCGTGGTCAAAAGCGTTTCCAGGTCTATACTTGTCATGGGAATGGGTCCGATTGACTGTAGGGGTACCTTCAATCTTGCGTCCCATTCCCCTTTTCGCCAAATTCATTCCACATCAGACGTATATTGGTTCAGCAATGAGAACATTGCCTTTGTTTTAGCGGGATGGGGTCACCTGAAAAATTAGCCACACACTCGTGATCCCTATTCAAAGATGGAGGATGCTGCTTTGAGTGATCAGGAAATGTATTTTCGATATGATGAACTTTATCGCCCACAATTTCACTATAGTACACACAATGCCTGGGCAAATGATCCTAATGGACTGGTGTACTATAAGGGCGAATATCACCTGTTTTATCAAACTGTTCTTGATAGTCGTAGAATCGGGCCGGAACACTGGGGACATGCTGTTAGTCCCGACCTTGTGCATTGGACAGAGCTACCACTGGCTCTTTACCCCGACCACCTCGGACCAATCTGGTCTGGCAGTGCTGTTATAGACGACCAAAATACCAGTGGCCTTGTTCCGGGCGGTGGACTCGTGGCGATCTTTTCCTTTATGGACCAAAGTCAGGGTATTGCTTATAGTGGCGATCAGGGGCGAACCTGGACCAAATATGAAGGTAATCCCGTAATCCCCGTCGGCGGGAAAGACTTTCGTGACCCAAAGGTATTCTGGCATTCTGAAACAAACCGATGGGTACTCGTCCTTGCTGCAGGTCGCGCCATCAAAATCCTTGCTTCCACTAATCTGATTAATTGGACGCAAGTTGGCGAATTCAAGGACCCGCACGTGCCAGGTGCCGTTTTTGAATGCCCGGATTTGTTTTCCATGCAGGTTGAGGGGCAGACAAAATGGATTTTGACCCTGAGTATATGGGGTGCGGGACCCGCGGACGCACACGGATCAATCTATCTCGTGGGACATTTTGACGGTGCCAATTTCATAAACGAAACTTACGAACCTCTTTGGCTCGATTACGGACCGGACAACTACGCAGCAATATCCTTTAACAATGCCCCGAATGAGAGCCGTATCCTGCTCGGCTGGATGGGGAATTGGACGTATGGCACGAATAACCCCACATCACCGTGGCGCGGCGCAATGACTATCCCACGCCAATTAGCGCTTACGCGCTATCCAATGGGCTTGGGATTGGTACAAGCCCCGGTTCCACAGGTCGATCAGCTCCGTGGCTCAGGTCACTTTTGGTCCGATCAGCCTGTGGTCGTCGGTAGCAATTTGTTAGCAGGTGTCACTGGGAAAGCCTTTGACATTGTCGTGGAATTCGATCTTGGAACGGCTACCAGTTTTGGATTTCGGGTACGCAAAAGTTCTGATGGCGGTGAGTTCACAACGATAGGCTATGATACGCAGCTTTCACAACTGTTTGTGGATCGGCGGCAATCCGGGGATACAGCTTTTCATAGCTCTTTTCCTATCATGCACCGAGTCTCGATGCCGCCTGTTAATAACAAAGTCAAGATGCGGATTCTGGGAGACTGGTCCTCCGTGGAAGTGTTCGGCAATGATGGTGAGGTCGTGCTTTCGTACCAGATTTTCCCGGACGCAGGGAGTGATGGCTTGGAGCTTTTCACTGTCGATGGTGTTGTTCGACTTGTATCGCTCAATGTCTACCCGATGAGTTCAATCTGGCGGTAGTTGACTCCAAAGGGATAGCCGACCTGCCAATCGCCTGACTGCAATTTCATTAACGAGAACGTCAGAACATTATACAAAGGAAAAAAACGCTCCTGTCAGGGTGACGGTAGATCACCTATGCGCTTTTTGCCGCATGTCCACCCCTTGCCGAAAACTTGCTCAATGTGACGTGACAGTGCTGGTTTCGATTTCCTCGACAGTTGTACGAATCTCAACCCACCCCTGTATTTTTCCTGTTTCACTGTAAATTTTCGACGTTATAGTCGTAATCTATCGAAAGTCAGCTCGTTTCTAAAATCTTCATAAGCTATTGCAAATTGCTTATCGCTGACGCATGACTTGCGAATTATGGGCTGGAACATGGCTGTTTTGTGCCGTAAATCAACTTTCAACGAGACGTCACGTAGGCCATTGACAAGCAAAAGCAATATGTTGACTTTCAAAAACTTGCGTGTTATAGTCACGGCACTGATGAAAATGTCCGTTTTTGCTGTTGAGCGAAAATTTTCGTTTTTTAAGAACCAGAAAGGATATTCACAACAAAGTTGTTGAACCAGTTTGTTGACTATTTTTGTCGGTCGTGCTGTCGATCATTCTTCAATATCCAGAGTTTAGGATTGACGTGAGTCGTTAGCTATATTGGCTTACAATTTCGCTTGTTGGCACTATGGAGCAAAATCACGTTGACAAACAAGACATCGGGAAAAGTAAAAGAACCAAGATCACTGTCAGCAGTTGAGAGAAGACTAAATATCACCCAGCTTGCAGGAGAGAATGGCTCCGTTCGCGTCCGTGAACTGAGTGAATTGTTTCAGGTTTCGGAAGTCACCATACGCAGCGACCTTGAAGCGCTAACCCGGCAGGGTTTCTTGCTACGTGACCGCGGTGGCGCAATCCTCAATGAAAACGGAGGCTTGTTTGTCGCCTATGCCCAACGGGCATCTGTCAACCTGGAAGCGAAACGCCGGATTGGTCGTTACGCGGCGACGCTTGTGGCTCCCGACGAAACGATTATTATGGATGCAGGCACAACCGTGATGGAAATGGCAAAAAGCCTGAGCGTTGACCTTTCCGTAACTGTGATCACGAATGCCTTGAACGTCGCTATTCAGGTAGGGTCGTTGCCGAATGCACATATCATCGTATTGGGCGGTTCCCTCATTCGCGAAACGATTAGTACGCTGGGGCACAATGCCGAGCGTGATCTAAACGAACTGGCTGTCCAGACCGTCTTTCTGGGTGCGAATGCAATGGATGGGGAATTTGGGGTAACAGATACACGCGCCGAGCTGGCGCGCGGAAAGCGCCTGATGAGACAGGCTGCTCGTCGGGTAGTTCTACTCGCTGATTCGTCTAAATGGGGATGTGTAGCATTCGCCAAGGTTTTGCCCCTTTCAGAACTCGACCTGCTGATTTCCGATACTGGTCTATCAACAGAAGCCCAGGCAACTATCAGAGGCCTGGGGGTCGAGTTAATTTGCGTTTGAACCATTTAGCATCTGGCTAATCTCGGCGATGTAGCTTACTCAAGCCCGAACTGCTCGATTTTCTAGGGAGGTTACTGTGAAAACCGATTGTTAGATGATACGGGTCTCAAAAGTGCATGTTTTCAAGTGTTCGGCAAAAGCAGTTTGCTAAGCTGTAAATTATGTGAGGAGGTGGTGTTTTCGTCCAATTTCTACAGTGTCAGTGACCGATGCCAAGTCAGGTTGTTTAGTTGTCGAGTGTGTTAGGAGAAAAAATGAAAACCCGTTTGTCTGTGATTGTGATTGTTGTGACCCTTTTGTTGTCCACCCTCAGTAGCAGCGCCGCAGCGCAAGGTGGCAAGTCTGCGCGCGGCTTTATCGAACCGCCATTTCTGGCTGATCGCGTTGCATCTGGCAAGCTGCCGCCCATCGATCAGCGGCTTCCCGACCAGACATTTGTCGTTGGTCCTGGCGTCCTGCTGCAAAAACAGTACACGAATTGGGAAGACGGCCAGTACGGCGGAACGTTCAACATTGCGCCAACTGGTCCAACCGGCTTCGTTAACATTGGTGGTGGCGCTATGATCTTGCGCTCCCCAAGCCAAACCACCGAGGCATCTTTGCCAAATGTCGTGAGTGCCTGGTCGCATTCAGACGATTATACTTCATACAAGTTCACGATTCGGAAAGGCCTTAAATGGTCCGACGGTGTTGCCGTCACCAGCGAGGACGTGCGCTTTACTTTTCAGGACCTCTATCAGGACCTGGATGTAAAGCGGCCCTATCCGTCGGAACTGTATACACAGGGCGATCCCAGCAAGCCGCCAGCCCAACTCAAGGTTGCCGACGACCTCAACTTTGAACTGACGTACAGTAAACCTTATGGTTTCTTCGTCGGTGCCTTGAACTCCTGGATTCCTGGTTACGACATCATTTTCAAGCCTGCCCACTATCTCAAACAGTTCCATGCGAAATATGCGAAGGCAGATGATCTTGCCAAGCTGGTCGCAGATAACAAGCAGGCCGATTGGATTCAACTGATCAACTTGAAAGATGCCAGTCACTGGGATGTAGGCGAGGCAAAAGCGCTTGGTTTGCCAACCCTCAACGCATGGGTGCTGACTACAGTAAATGAGACCCAGCGCGTCTTCGAGCGGAACCCATACTTCTGGCACGTTGATGCGAGCGGGCATCAGCTTCCGTATGTCGATAAGGTTGTCAACAACATCTCGATTGACCTGGCAGCCGCGACAAATGCCATCCTGGCTGGGCAAGTCACCCTATCGGGCGGCAATGACATCAGCCTGAACAACATGCCCGTGTACGTGCAAGCGGCCAAAGCCAACGGACTACGAATCTTCAAAACAGGTTCGTTCAACAATCCCAAACTGTTGTTCATGAACCACGACTTCCAGTACGATGACCCGAACAGCGTGTGGCAAAAGCTCATCACCGATCCGCAACGCCGCTTCGGCCAGGCGATCACGCTGGCGATAAATCCAGAGGATATAAACCAGTCCGTGTACTTCGGGCTATATGGAACCGTGGATCCGCTGTACAAGTACAACGATCAGAAGATGGCGAATCAGCTTCTGGATGCGCTTGGGATGGATAAGCGCGACAGCAGCGGCAACCGTCTGGGTCCAGATGGCAAGGAGTTTGTCTTCCGCATCACCCATGCGGCTGAACAAGGTGACATGGATGCTGTGTCTGAACTGCTGAAGCAGCAGCTAGATGCGGTCGGTCTGCACACGGAGATCGAGCATATCAATGTTACCTTGTTCAATCAACGGAAGGCCGCAAACGAAATCATGGCCTCGTTGTTGTGGAACGACGGCCCGGGCTGGGTCGGTGGTATCTCGCGTGACTACCAACCTGTCAGCAAGGGACCATGGTCGCCAGCGACGTGGACCTACGTCACAACTCAAGGTGCAAAGGGAAGAAAGCCCCCTGCCTACCTCCAGACGTTCTACGATCTTGACGCTGCCCGTCAAGCATTCCCGCCACAGTCAGCCGATGGTAAAGCAGTCTTCGACAAGCTGCTGAAATGGTTTGCTGACAACTACGTGATGATCCCCACCGCCGGGGCCGTAACCCAACCCAACGTCGTTGACGCCCGACTGCACAACACGCCGAACGAGGGCGCACCGGTCGAGTTGGATACCTTCATCAACGCCGAAGGCTACTGGTTCGGAAGCAAGCTACCGTAATCCTATTGTAAGCATGTAACGGGCACCTAGAACGACCGGGTGCCCGGTTAGCTTAACCCAAGGAGCAAGCCGTGAGGCAAGTTATTCTCCGTCGATTGGCAATCCTGGTCCCATTTCTGCTGCTAATCTCGATTATGTCATTCATCATCATCCAATTGCCGCCGGGTAACTTCGTGGATACTTACATCAGAAACCTCGAGCTTCAGGGCGGTCAAGTCAATGTCGCTCAGAAGGCGGCACTCCAAGCACAATACGGACTTGATAAACCGTTTGTCGAACAATATTTCATGTGGATCAGCAAAATCGTCCTGCATGGCGATTTTGGAAATTCATTCCGCTACAACGTGCCAGTTGCCCAAATCCTCTCCGAACGTGTTCCAAGAACCATTGCGATCTCGCTGGTGTCGATTCTGCTAACATGGGCTATTGCGGTTCCGCTGGGTATCCTTTCCGCGCTTAAACAGTATTCCATCTGGGACTACGTGATTGCGTTTATTACTTTTCTCGGCCTGTCCGTACCCGCTTTTCTGTTTGCCCTTGTACTGATGTACTTTGTGTATACCAAAACAGGGTGGTTTGTTACGGGACTGTTCTCACCGGACTTTCGAGATGCTCCCTGGTCGGTTGACAAACTCATTGACTTGTTAAAGAACATTTGGCTGCCGTTGCTCATTTTGCCAGTGACCAGCGCTGGTGGCATTATCCGCATCTTACGCGCATCACTTCTGGATGAGCTTCGGAAACAGTATGTGACTACGGCGCGCGCAAAAGGGCTTAAAGAGTGGACGCTCATCCTGCGCTATCCGGTTCGGATCGCGATCAATCCATTGATCAGCACGATTGGCTGGACGTTGCCCGCTGTAGTCGGTGGGGAAGTGGTTGTCTCAAAAGTGCTGAACCTTCCGACAACGGGTCCGGTCCTGCTCGACGCTATCTTGTCTCAAGATATGTACCTGGCGGGCGCGATAGTTATGATTTTGAGTACCCTCACCATCGTCGGGACCCTTGTTTCGGACATTCTTCTGGCGCTGGTTGATCCCCGTATCCGTTTTGGTCATTAATCGTGGGAGATACTTAATCCAATGACGCAACAATATCAGAATAGCCCAATTGAGGCGAGCGGCAGCATACAGAGTCCAACACGGCCTGATGTACCAGATCATCCAACCCAGCCTGATGTATCAGATCACTATGTAAACCGCCGTGGGAAAGAGTTGCTACGGCGTCACGCGGGTACTCGAGCGCGCCGCCTGAAAATTGCAGAGGAGCTGGACACGGCTTCCCAGTTTCAATTGATCCTGACAAAATTCAAAAAACATCGGGTTGCCAGAGTAAGTTTGGGTTTACTCGTCATTCTCTATCTGGCGGCGATTTTCGCTGATTTTGTTGCACCTTATGACCCACTTCGCCGCTTTCCGGACCAGATTTATGCTGGTCCAACGGAGCTGCACTTTGCCGATGCTAACGGCAATTTTACGTTGCCATTTTTCTATAGTACGAAAAGCCGGCCCAATTCAACAACATTCGCCTATAGTTCTGTCGTT
Source organism: Aggregatilineales bacterium (assembly GCA_965246845.1). GTDB lineage: Bacteria > Chloroflexota > Anaerolineae > Aggregatilineales > UBA2796 > JBBRMW01. The sequence continues at coordinate 469,147 of CBDFFR010000014.1, read as the reverse complement.
GATGACAAGACGACCCAGTACCGGGTAACGCTACTTGCAGAATCGCCGCCGTATAAATTGGCTGGAATTATTCCCATGAACAGGCATCTGTTTGGTGCCGACGGTGGCAAACCCTACTTTTTACTGGGTGCGGATAATCTGGGGCGCGACCTCTTCTCCCGGATTCTATATGCTGCCCGCATTTCGCTTTTTATCGGCTTGGTGGGTGTCTTTATCAGCTTCATACTGGGGATTGTGCTGGGAGGCATCTCAGGCTACTTCGGGGGTGTCATCGATCTGATTATTCAACGGGTTATCGAGTTCCTGCTGAGTATTCCTCAAATTCCTTTGTGGATCGCGCTTTCGGCGGCGATTCCACATACGTGGACAGGGATACAAATTTTCTTCGCGATTACGATAATTTTGTCCTTTGTCGGATGGACCGGGCTTGCCCGTGTTGTGCGTGGGAAGATTGTCTCATTGCGCGAGGAAGATTATGTTATGGCGGCGCGCATCTCATCCGCTGGTCACCTGTCGATCATCTTTCGCCATCTGCTGCCGGGTTTCACAAGCTACCTCATCGTACATATCACGCTTGCCATTCCGGGCATGATCCTGGGCGAAACCACGTTGAGCTTTCTCGGTCTCGGCATTGTTCCACCAAATATTAGCTGGGGATCGCTGCTGCAACAGGCGCAGGATGTAACCGTCGTCGCGACCTATCCATGGTTGCTCATGCCGGTCGCGTTCGTGATGTTTGCCGTAATTCTATTCAACTTTATCGGCGATGGGCTGCGCGATGCCGCCGACCCTTACACCCGGTGAACGACTGGAAAGGAATGAACTCAGGATGAACTTCTTCTTTAAACCTCGGCCAGGCGTCATCGGGGACACTATCCCATATTATTTCGATGGTCGTTATCACATCTTCTACTTGCGAGCGTTCCGCGACGACGATTCATACAATATCGGGACGGGCTGGGAACATATTTCTACAGCCAATTTTGTAGATTTTGAAGATCACGGCGTCGCGTTGCACAAAGGGACCGGACAGGAGCAAGATCGCACGATTGGGACGGGCGGTGTGTACACTGACGACCGGGGGAAGCACCACATCTTTTACACGGGCATCAACCCGTACTTGCGCGATGACATACATCACGAGCAGGCATTGATGCACGCGACGAGTGATGACCTGCTCACCTGGACCAAAATTCCCGACGAGGTGTGGTATCCCGACGACTCGATCTATGAACGCCATGACTGGCGTGATCCATTCGTCTACAAACATCCGATAACGGGACGCTATTCGATGTTAATCGCCGCCCGCCTGAAAGCTGGTTCAGCCGCCAGACGCGGATGCACGGTTTTATTGAGCAGCGATGATTTGATGAACTGGACCATTGAAAAACCTTTTTATGCACCTGCACGCTATCACGGTCATGAATGCCCGGATTGGTTCCAGATCGGCGACTGGTACTATCTGATATTTTCAGAATACACCACGCACACCGCTACCCGGTACGTGATGAGCCAGTCACCCGATGGGCCATGGACCTCTCCAGATGATAATCAGTTCGACAATCGCGCCTTTTATGCGGCAAAAACTGCCTCCGATGGGGAACGGCGGTTCTTGTTTGGCTGGAACCCCTCCAAATTAGGCGATACGGACAAAGGCGAATGGCAATGGGGCGGCTGTTTATCTGTCCACGAAGTCATTCAGCAGTCCAATGGGATGCTTTCGGTTCGGCTGCCCCCGGAAGCGGAAGGCGCGTTTGGCGATGCGAGTCCTGTTCAGCTTGACGCCCTTGAAACGGGCTGGACTCAAAGTGGCGATGTGTGCAGCGGCCAGGCAGCACACAGCTATAGTACGGCTTTGAGCAAACCAATGCCTGAAACTTACTTGCTGCAAGGCGAGTTGCGCTTTGAGCAAGACGCTGGCCGCGCAGGTATTCTAATTCGGATGGACAAGCAAGGCGACTCCGGGTATTTCCTGCGCTTTGATTTAAAAGGTCAGCGTTTGGAGTTCGGCAAAGTAGGCGGTTATCGTTCATGGTACGTGGATAACATGCCAGAACTGGACCGACCACTCAAAATCGAAATGAACACCCCGCTGCGTTTCAAAATCATCATCGACAAGACCGCTGTTGTGGCTTATGTCAACGAACAGGTTGCATTGAGCGGCAGAATGTACTCAAATCCGCTTGGGTGCTGCGGGCTATTCGTTGATGGGACTGTCGTAGCTGTGAGCGGTTTTGAGTACCGGACCGTGAACCCTTAACTATCGAGTTGCGAACCGAGGAGTTATATGGCTTTGATTGTTATGGTCATGCGGTTGGTACTAATTTCACTGGTCACTGGAATACTGTTGAGGGTTTTCGTGCAAACCAAAGTTCCCGACGTGGCTCCATACACCGAGAAATTTCGTCCACAATACCATTTCTCGCCCGTGAGCGGTTGGATCGGTGACCCGGATGGCATGGTCCGCTATAACGGCACTTATCATGTCTTCTGGTGGGGACATGCCACATCGAAAGATTTGCTCCACTGGACGGAGCAGCCTTATCCCATGCTCGGTGGTAATTCCTCATTCTTCTATGCTTCAGGCTCTGTAGTCGTTGACAAGCAGAATACGAGCGGCTTTGGCAGTGGGGAACAGTCCCCGATGATTGCAATTTACAGTATGCACAACAACGCGACCGGCGTAGAAACGCAGGGTTTGTCGATCAGCCACGACTACACCAACTTCAATTTTTACGACCGGAACCCCATACTTACTTCAAGGAAAGCCGCTTTCCGCGACCCACAGGTCTTCTTCGATGATCAAACAAAACGATGGGTCATGGTGATTGCGTTTCCCGATGATCGCAAGGTCAGTTTCTACGCATCGGACGACCTGAAACAATGGGAACATCTCAGCGATTTCGGTCCTGTCGGCGCACGTTCTCAGGTTTGGGAAGTGCCGGATTTATTCAAGCTGCCAGTCGATGGCGATCCTACCAAAGCAAAGTGGGTTTTGCTCTGCGGGATGGGACCCAATAAGGAGCAATACTTCATTGGTGACTTTGATGGCAAACGGTTTACTCTCGATCCCGATGCGAACGGCTATCTTCTGCGTGGGGAGGGCATACCGGGAACGGTCTTCGCCGACTTTGAACATGGCTTGCCCGAAGGATGGAAAATTGATGGTCGCCCAATCGCGATTGGAACGGGCAACGACCTCGGTTATTACAAGGTTTCCGGGTCTCTCGGTTCAGGTTTTCTGAGTACCTACCCGCCTGCCTCATACACAGGTGATCCGGGGACAGTGAAGATTACATCACCACCCTTTCCGATTGCGAACAATGCTATCAATTTTCTTGTTTCCGGTGCCGAACATTCAGAGCAGACAGGGATCAACTTGTTGATCAACGGCAGTGTCGTCCGAAGCGCAGGCGGTGATCGGACTACTCAAATGAAATGGGTCGGCTGGGATGTCTCTGAATTCAAGGGCGCCCAAGCGCAGATTCAGATCATTGACGATCACACCTCTGGTGGCTCTGGTCACATTAATCTGGATCATATTTTGTTCTCTGACATGCTCATGCAGACTTCTCGTGAACAGGCCAACTGGCTGGACTTCGGACCAGACTATTACGCAGTGCGAACCTATCGAGACTATGATCAGGTCGAGACGCGCACCATTACGATGGGGTGGATGGGTAACTGGGAATATGCTCAGGATGTACCGACATCCTGGGGAGAAGGCGCACTGGCACTCCCACGCACGCTTGAACTTCGCTCACTCGCAGGCGGAGTGCGCCTTGTTCAGCAACCGATTTCTGCGATTGCCGAGCTACGCCAGAATGCGATCCAGGTCGGGAGCCTCAATATAAAAGGGGTTATGCCGCTTAAGGAGTTCCGACCGCAGCGCAATACATACGAGATTGATGCTACATTCCAGATTGTCGATCCGGCATCCCGGTTCGGCTTTAAACTTGCGGCCAATGGTGATAAAGGCATCAAGGTTGGCTATGATGCACAAACATCGACCCTGTTTATCGACCGAACAAACCCGGAAAACAGCACATTCAATGCAAAATTTCCCAGAGTCGCCACAGCGCCGCTGCAAGCGCAGAACGGGACCCTCCAGATGCGTATCTTCGTCGATCAGTCATCGGTCGAAGTCTTCGCCAATGATGGCTTAATTACGATGACAGCGTTGATGTTTCCTGACCCGAATAGCACTGGCATTGAAGTCTTCTCCGAAGGCGGCAGCGCTCTTATGACGAGTCTGAAAGCGTGGGAGTTGACTTCGATCTGGGCTGTGAACGCAGCAGCGAAGTAGTATCGGCTACCAGATTGGATCGCTGGAAGGGTCAATCAGTGTAGCGACTTGGAAAACGAAATGCTCTCGTTTACCTTTACAGGAACCCTTGATGAATATCCTTGACGTTACGGACCTGAAAACCTACTTCTTTCTTGATGAAGGCATTGTGAAGGCTGTCGATGGTGTTAGTCTCGCCGTCGGCGATAAGGAGACCATCGGTGTTATTGGTGAGTCTGGATGCGGAAAAAGCGTCTTGGCGAAGTCGCTTCTTCGCCTCGTCGTTTCACCTGGCGAAATCGTGAAGGGCAGGGCGCTTCTGGAGCGCAAGGATAGCCATGTCATTGATATTTTTGCCCTTGACTCCAGTGCCGCCGAATTACGTGCGGTTCGCGGGAACGAGATTTCTATGGTGTTTCAGGAACCTATGGCGGCCTTCTCGCCGATTCACACAGTCGGCTTCCAGATCAGTGAAATGGTTTCTAACCATACCGATCTCAACCGACATGAAATCCATGACCATGTTGTGGATCTACTCAAGCGAGTGGGTATCTCAAACCCCGAACAGCGCTACGATGAATATCCCTATCAGCTTTCCGGCGGTATGCGCCAACGGGCGATGATCGCTATGGCATTGAGTTGTAAGCCGAAAATCATCATCGCTGACGAACCTACCACGGCACTCGATGTGACTATCCAGGCACAAATCCTCGATTTGCTCAAGCAGTTACAGCGCGAGGAGAACATGTCGATGATTTACATCACCCATGATATGGGCGTGGTGGCCGAAAATGTCGACCGCGTGTACGTGATGTATCTTGGGCGAGTCGTGGAAACGACGACAACTGAACAACTTTTTATAAATCCTCTGCACCCGTATACTCAAAAACTTTTGCGCTCGATACCACAACCGGGACACCGTGTGGAACGGCTTGAAGTCATAGCCGGCTCCGTACCCAGTGCGATGGATCCGCCAGTGCAGTGTCCGTTCTTTTCACGCTGTCCGTCCGCAATGCCGGGCAAATGCGATAAAGCGGTGCCAGCCCTTTCGGAAAATGTGGAAGGTCACTTCGTTCGGTGTTTTCTGTATAGTGATGAAACGGAGCCGGAAGATGATTGGACAAGAATCTAGACTGGTCGAAGCACAATCCATTCTCAAGATTAAGAGCCTGACAAAATTCTTTGACATCAGCAAGGGATTTCTTGGACGTGTTGTTGGTCATGTGCGCGCGGTTGACAATGTGGAGCTGTATGTGAATGCTGGCGAGACTTTGGCGCTTGTCGGTGAGTCAGGTTCAGGCAAAACAACATTGGGGCGAATGGTAGTTCGCGCTATTGAACCTACCAGCGGCCAAGTCAGCTTCCGGGTGAACGACTCGGACTGGGTTGATATTACAAAGCTAAAGGGTGAAGCACTGCGCGCGGTCAGGCCCAATTTCCATATGATTTTTCAGGACCCGTATTCTTCATTGGATCCGCGCATGACAGTGCTTGATATTGTTATGGAACCGCTAATCCACAATAAAATTGCGAAGGGGGACCAAGCGAGAGAAAGAGTGCGCGAAACTCTTGAGCTTGTTGGTCTCGAGGAGCGCCACATGCGGCGCTACCCTCATGCCTTCAGCGGTGGGCAACGGCAGCGGATCGGGATTGCAAGATCACTTGTCTGCCATCCGAAGCTCATTGTTTGTGATGAGGCCGTGTCAGCTCTGGATGTATCTATTCAGGCACAGATTCTCAATCTTCTCAAGGATATGCAAGCACAGTTAGGGTTGTCCTATTTGTTTATTGCCCATAACCTGGCTGTCGTGGAGCATTTATCGCATCGAGTCGCGGTCATGTATGTTGGCAAGATTGTCGAACTGGCGGAGACCAATGACCTGTTTGGCAAACCGCGCCATCCTTATACGGAGGCACTGCTATCCGCTGCGCCAGTTGCGGAGCCAAATCGCAAATCATCGCGAATCATCTTGCAAGGTGAAGTCGCGAATCCGGCCAACCCACCAAGCGGATGTTATTTCCACCCGCGCTGCCGTTATGCAACCGAGCTATGTGCCAAAGAGTCGCCGTCATTGCGCGAGATTACTCCGGGACACTATGCTGCTTGCCATTATGCCGAAACGCTCGACTTGAAGGGCATAATATCCGAGCCAAAATCGAGTTCGAGCTGATTTTAGTTTCATTGTTGCGCCGGTGTGTTCAAAGGACTAACGATGGTTTGTTGACTTGGACCAAGCAGAACTATAAAAGTGATTGGCAACGCCAGCACTGAAACGGTTAAGTAACTTCTAAAATGAGGCAGACACAGGTAATGGAGACAAAAACCCGCTACACGCATATAGGTCAAGCAGTATGCTGTAGGCCGGGGCAAACTTGTCGCACAACGTAAATCAGTTGAAATTGTTGAAGTAAGTTTCGACGGTGGATACTGTAAAGGGCTGTAACACACTTTAGCAGGTCTTAAGGTCTCAAGTACATATGGGTTGTCAGATCGGCGCATCCGCGACACCATAAAACATGAGCGCAACGCGCGTTCTCTTAGCACACCTGCTCAAGAAAGCTCATTCACCGATACAGACGTTTCTGAGGTAATGCCCGGCCTCGAAAAGCGTTTGTTGTCCGACACAAATTAGAGCCTATCCATAAAAGGAGAGGATTGAAAAAGGGGTATATCCGGTTCAGAATGACTTCACCACAAAGCATCGAAACCGGGATATACCTTGAGCGCGAAGCGTACCACAAAACCGAAAAACGTGAACTATTGGAGTGTGCCAGAAGGACTCTGGGAACAGGTCAAGGGACTGCTCCCAGAGGGGAGTGGGCGCGGGCGACCACGCGCGGATGCACGAGCGGTATTGAACGGGATATGGTTTGTGTTGTGGACGGGTTGCCAGTGGAAAGCGGTGCAACGCGAATGGTTTGGGGTGTGTAGTTCAAGTCTGCATCGCTACTTTCAAGAGTGGCAGCAGGCGGGAGTGTTTGCAACGATGATGCAGGCGATGGTGGAGCTGTATGGCGAGCGAGCAGGTATCGGCTGGGACTGGCAGAGTATCGACAGTCGCTCATGCGCAGCGCCACTCGGTGGAGAAGCGACCGGCAAGAACCCGACGGACCGTGCCAAGTTGGGGAGCAAAGTGCATCTGTTGGTGGATGAACACGGCGCGCCGCTGGCGGTCCATGTGACAGCCGCTAACCAGCATGACAAATGGTCTGCCGACGACTTGGTGCTGGCGATTGTTGTCGAGCGCCCACCCACCGAACAGCACTTGTGTGCTGATAAAGGCTACGACTTCGCCGATGTGCAGCAGTTCGTTCTCCAACAGCACTACGTCCCCCACATCAAGCATCGCCGACGACGCGGGGAACCGTTTGTGCCAGACTGTCCCATTCCCGGCGAAGCTCGTTATCCCGCACGTCGCTGGGTTATTGAGCGCACTTTCGGCTGGCTGGTCAAGCGTCGTTCCATCCGTTCACGCTGGATGAAGAAGGCTGCCAATTGGCTTGCCTTTGTTCAATTTGCTTGCGCTCACATCCTTTTCGACTGCGCCATTTATGGATAGGCTCTTAGTCTGTACCGTGCCTTTGAACCGCGAACGTGCAGTCATGGATGTCGAACTTTGCTACCGTGTCGGCATGATGCGCGCCGAAAGGTTCCGCGAAAAATCGCAAAGCAAGCCTGACACTGGTAATCGTGCCGACGTGCGGATATTCCCGCTCTCGCGGATCACCTACTGCGCACACTGCGAAAAGCTGGCTATCGAACGCGACGATCCATCATTGCGTGGGTATCTGATTGGATACGACGGTTCGCATTCGCCGCGCTACCGTCATTCCGAACGGCGGCACAAATGCGACAGTCATAACAAATCGGTCAAAGCCGAAGTTTTGGAACAGGAGTTTGCACGCCTGATTGCTGCATTGACGATCAGGCCGGATGTGATTCCGCAGATGGTTGCGCAGCTTGCACTCTTTAATCAGCAAGACCTCACCGAAGATCGCCGGGGTGAGATAATCACTGAGATCAACCTGTGTCGGCAGCGCATCCGCAACACCGAAAAGTTGTTCATCATGGCGCGCATCGATGAGGAAACGCTCAAAAAGCACATTTCGGACAATGAGAACCAGATTGCGCACCTGCAAACGGTCATGAACGAAGAAGGCCAAATCCGCCAGATGGTCGAAGTCACGGCCAACATGCTGATCGACATGGGCGGTCGCTGGCAAGAGGCAAGTGCCGAAGATAAGCAAGCCTTCGTTCACACCCTGTTTTCAGAGATCATTTTCGACCTGGATACGCACCAAATTACGGACTTCACATTAAAAGCGTGGGCCGCACAATTCCTTCAAATTAGTGCGGCCCAGGATGGTGCTGTTATGTGGCTGGAGGGATACATGCCCATCGGAGTACCCTGCTGCGCTGGTCGATATGCGGCGTTGTATCGAGGCTGTGTTGGATTACATCTATACACACGTTCCCGCGAAAGCACCCAAAATCGACAAAAAGCAGCGTGATGCTCAAATCTATGAGCGGCATTTGGAAGGCACGACGAATGATGAGCTTGCCAAACGCTTTGATTTGAGCCAGAAGCACATTGAGCGAATTCTTCGCAAGACGAAGATAAACCCGGAAGCGTAATTGACATATAGCAAGCGTGCGATCATCCGAAGCGATGCTCCACCGGGACATACGGTGTGTCATATCCGAAGTATTGCGGACCGACCACCGCGAGGCCGCGCTCCGTCCGCCAATGCGGATGCGCGGGCATCCCGATAACGTACACGCGGTAGCCATAACGTAGCTGCTCGGTCGTAATCGGCTCGCCTGTATCTTCTTCGACCATGCTGATCAGGTCCGGGACGCTCGCGACGACTTCTTCATCCCGTTTCGCAATCAGGTTCTCGTTCTGGAACTGGATCGTCATGCGGCTGCCCGCGTCTGTGCCGATACCATCCAGAGTAGCCTCGCCGCGCGCGAATCCGGCGACGGTGCGGCGCTGCACATCGACCAATTTCCCATGAAAGATGACAAATCCATTCGTCACAGCGCGGATCGCATCAATCACGTTCTTATGCTCCGCGCGGGCGCTGTAGATTGCTTTGCCTATGCGCTCCGCAAAGCTCATCGTGCCGAAGACGGCAGCTTCGCGGTGCTGCCTGCCCGTCGCGGCATAGGCGGCAATGTGCGCAGTCGCGCCCATATTCACGGCAATACTACGCGCGAAGGTTTCCATCCAGCGGTTGTCAATGGTCGCGAGGACGGCGCTGTTGCCCTTCTCATCGGCCATCGTCATTGGCGTGGCCGTAATCCCGAAGAGGTTGTGCGTGACCATCTGTATTTCCGGGAAGGCGCGCCCCATGCCATCAAGATCGATCATTGGCAGGTGAAGCTGCGCCGCAAGCGTGATCGGGATGGTTGAATTAATCCCGCCTGCTTCTATTGAATAAATGTAGCGGATCGGCTTGCCGAGGTAGCTCTGCGCGGCGTTGAACGCATCTACGCATTCGTTGCCGCCCGGCATTTTCTCGACCATGACCGTCGGCGCGCCCATCATCGCGATTGCCACCGATAGATCATCATCGGGTACTTCGTCGATGGTGACGAGTTCGACGGGTCCGTGTTCCTGAATGGCATGAATCGCCATCAGCTTGCCGACATAGGGATCGCCACCACCGCCAGTTCCCAGTACCGCCGCGCCAAGCGCAATATTCTCTACTTCTTCGACGCCTATTAACCGTTTCATACAGGTAGCCTCCTATTCAATGCCCAGACCTTCAGTTTTAGCAAGCGGCTGGAACACAACATCCGGGTAGCCGAACGCCGCCGGACCGACGACATCCAGCCCGCGCGGTGTGCGCCATTTATCCGAACATGGAATGCCGAGAATAGTGACACGCAGACCGTAGCGGAGTTGTTCGGTGGTGATCGGCTCGCCCGTGTCGGACTCAATCGTGCAAATCAGGTCGGGGACCGTCACAAGTACCTCAGCATGATCGGGCAACTCGCGCCACGCGATCAGGTTTTCATTTTGAAAAGCGACGCGCAGCCGTAACCCACGATCCGCGCCCAATCCTTCCGCGATGAACTCACCGCGCGCGAAACCACCTGTGGTGCGTCGGCGCACATCGACCAGCTTGCCCTCGAAAAGCTGAACGCCACCCGTCACCGTCAACACCGCTGCCGCAAGCGAGTCCTTCGCCTGCCGTGCCGCGCGCACTGCATCCCCAACGCGACGTGCAAGGGTAAGCGTGTGCCGCACAGCGGATTCGCGCGCCTGCTTCGCGGTCATCACCGGAAGCGCAAGCATTGTCCGGCAGCCCATCGCGATACACAGGTCACGCGCAAAGCGTTCAAGCGCCTTCGGGTCCGTAATGTTGCCGAAGATAATCCGGTTTCCCTTCTCATCGACCAGTGCCGCCGGGGCAGGCGCGATCCCCGCCAGGAAATGCGTACTCATTTGCAGTTCTGGGAAGGCGCGCCCCATGCCATCCGCGTCGATGACGGGTTTGCCGGTGAGCGCGCCCGCGACGAGTGGCTCAATCGAATTCGAGCCGCCGATCTCCGAACAGATGATCGCGTCGATCCTATGCCCGATGTAGCTTTCCAGTGCATCCAGCGCCCAGATCGCCTCGTCGCCGCCGGGCAGCTTTTCAATCCCGACGGTGGGCGCACCCATCACGCCGACTTCGCAGACCAGCGCGTCATCTGGCAACGCATCGAAATCCACGATCTGCACGGAATGGCCGTCGCGCAGCACCTGCTGCATATGCAGCTTGCCGAGGTACGGGTTCCCGCCGCCGCCCGTGCCGAGGATACCCGCGCCAATGGCAATGCTCTCTACATCGTCTTCGCTGAGTTGCCACATCACTATTCGACCGCAAGCGATCCAATAGCCTTGACGCGAACACGCGAAGCGTTGCCCGGCAAATAGGCGAGCGGCACTTCCTCGACATCGACAATTTCAATCGTATCCGGGATGCCGCCGCTGTTCAGCACGCGCTGCCGCGCTTCGTCCTTCGCCTGCTGCAAGGCTTGCTCGCGCGGCACTGCATCGAGGCTCACGATACGGTCCACTTCGCCGCCCACCTGCGCAATCGCCGCGCCAATGGCATTGGCGACCGAAGCGTGTTCGGGGCGGTGCAGTTCGCTCACCCCATTGAGACGATCCCCGACGAGGATAATCCCGCCGCCGACGAGGATCACCGGGACATCGCCCGCCGCCGTCTTCATGCGGTCTACGCTGGTTTCGATCATTTCCCACATGCGCGCCAGCGAACTATCGACCAGCGCCCGGTCAAGATGGGCGACGCGGGTTTTATCACCGACATCGGCCATGCCCGCCGCAACCGCGACATCGGTGGTCGTCAGCTCCTGCCCGCCGAAGACAAGGGCGCGGCTGGTGATCTCGTAGCCGACGCTCTGCGGACCAATCTGGAGCGGCTCAGGCCGGACATGGCTCCCGCCACCGAGACCGAACGAATACACATCCGGCATACGGAAGTTGGTCCGCACGCCGCCAATCCGCACCGCAACCGAGGCTTCACGCGGGAAGCCCTGCACCAGCACGCCGACATCCGAAGTCGTGCCGCCGATGTCCACCACGACCGCATCCCGCAGGCCGGAGAGGAACGCCGCGCCGCGCATACTGTTGGTCGGACCGGAAGCGAAGGTCAGGACCGGATATTTTTCCACGAAATCGGCGCTCATCAGTGTGCCGTCGTTCTGGCTGATGTAGAACGGCGCGGTAATGCCGAGGCCGCTCAAGGCTCCGCGAAAGGACTGCACAATCTGCACCGCGAGTTCGGAAAGGCAGGCATTCATCGCGGCGGCGTTCTCGCGTTCGAGCAAGCCGATCCGCCCGATCTCGTGCGAAAGGCTAATCCGGGCGTCCGGTATTTCGGTGGCGACAATCTGCGCGGCCTGCTGCTCCTGATCGGGGTTCACAGGCGAAAATACAGAAGAGATCGCTACGCAGCGTATACCTTGATCCGCAATCCGTTTGGCCGCATCACGAATTTCATTTTCATTCAATGGCGCAATCGGGCGACCGTCGAATTCATAGCCGCCGTGTACGAGGTATCTCACGCCACCAATCGCCTGCTTCAAATCCTCCGGCCAGTCAATGAAAGGCGGGAGCGCTGCTGTTGCAGGCAGCCCTATCCGCAAAACCGCCGTTCTGCTCAGGCGCTTGCGCTCGACGACCGCGTTGGTGAAATGTGTCGTGCCGAGCATCACCGCTTTGATGTCGCCGGGGGCGGCGTTGGTCTGCGCAAGCAGCGCTTGCAGAACACTGGTGATGCCGCTGCTCACATCGCGCGTGGTCGGGCTTTTCGACCAGCCGATGACCTTCTGCCCATCCATCAACACGGCGTCGGTGTTCGTCCCGCCGACATCAATTCCAATCCGCATAAGTTCCCGCTCCTGAAATCATGTGCGCTCGCGCCGCCCTTGACGCTCGATTATAGGCGGCACGGGTGCGCTCGCAATGAGTTTATGCGCGGCTTATGCAAGTTGCACAAGCGTGATTGCGATGGGTATTCGCACGCGCTATAGTCGCGAGCAATTTAACAAAAAATCGTCGTGCAACGGCTTACCAGGAGGAAAAAGAGCATGGCTTCCGAACAAAACAATCTCACCAGACAACTCATCACGGATTTTCAGGCGGGCAACCTCAGCCGCCGCAAGTTCCTCACTCTGCTCGCTGCCGCGACGGGTGGTGCTGCGCTGCTCGGTGGCGCGCGTGCGAGCTATGCCACTGTGCCTGCACCACAACACAGCGCGGCGCTGGCAGTAGAGCCGAAAGTCCTGATTTACGGCGGCTCACAGGACATTGCCTCGATTGACCCTTCCGACCGTCAGGACTATTCGATCAACGCGATCATGCGCCAGCTTTACGACCGCCTGTTCCGCTTCGAGGGCGGCTGGCCGCAGCCTGTCGAACCGGGCTTGTGCCAGAAGTGGAGCAGTTCGACGGACGCAAAGGAATGGACCTTCGAGATCACCGACAAGGCGAAATTCAGCGATGGAACGCCCGTCACTGCGGAAAGTGTCGCCTATTCCTATCAGCGCACACTCCGCGCGAAAAAGCAGCGGTCCAGCCTGATTCTCGGCTATCTCGATGAAAAGAGCATCGTCGCGAAGGATAGCAAAACCGTCGTGATGACCCTGAAGACGCCATATGCCGCGTTTGACCGCCTGCTCGCCTTCCTTGAGCAGCCGATTGTAAGCATGGAAGCGGCCAAAAAGAACGAGAAGGATGGCGACGAGGGCGCGGCCTTCCTCGCGCAGAATGCAGTCGGCAGTGGTCCGTTCCGCATCAAGAACTGGCAGATCGGGACCAGCTACGAAATCGAAGCGGTTCCAGATTACTGGCAGGGCTGGCCGGGCGCGGGACGGCTGGCTGGCGTCGTCTGGAAAAAGTCGGAAGATGTCGGCACGCGCAAAACAGGGCTGCTCGCGGGCGATTTCGACATTGCGGATACGATCTCCGTCAACGACATCAAGGAGATCGATGCGAACGCATCCACCACCGCGTTTGTGGACTTCGGTTTGCTCGGCGGCTATCTCAAGCTGAACACGCAGACCGGACCGACCGCCGATCCGAATTTCCGCAAGTTCCTCGCCTATAGCTTCAACCGCAAGGCGTTCGCGGATAGCCAGAGCGGGTATGTTCGCATGATGACGGGACCGCTTCCGCAGGGCGTCCCCGGCTATGATGAAAAACTGGACCCGCAATACAGCTACAACCCTGCCAAAGCCAAAGAATATCTGGACAAGACGCCCTACAAAAGCGGCGGTATCGCGCTCGATTTCGTGTATGTGTCGGGGTTGGACTTCGAGGAAGCCGCCGGGCTGATCATGCTCGATGAACTCAAAAAGTACAATATCAAGCTGAACCTCGTCCCGAAGAACTGGCCGGATATTGTCGGTGCGTGCGGCTCGAAGGATACCGGTCCCGCTATCGGCTTCATTTTCGACCAGTTTCCGCCGCTCGCGGATACGTGGCTGGTCGAGAAGTATTCGAGCGCGAGCTGGGACCGCCCGACCGGGGGCAGCTTTCAGGCTTGCTCGTTCTACAAGAATGCAGATGTGGACAAGCTGCTCGATACGCTTCGTGTGACCACCGACGCGAAGGCAGCCGAAGCACTGGTCGCGAAAATTCAGGCCGCCGTAGCCAGCGAAGCGCCAGATATTCCCGTTTATGTTTCCCCGAACGTGTTGGGCTTCAACAAGCGCGTGAAGGGCTTCAAATACTTCGGGGACATCAGCGTGGACTTCTGGCGTTTGTGGATCGACGACGCGAAGTAGCCACTGCACTCCGCAAACTTCATCATTCAGGGCGGGGCATAGACGCAAATTCATGTCCCGCTACCTGATTTTTCACGGAGAACCTATCACTGATGCTGCGCTTCCTGCTGCGGCGGCTATTGCTCATCCCTGTGGTTCTGGTGGGGCTGTCGCTAATCACCTTTACGGTGTCGCGCCTCGTCCCCGGCGATCCGGTGAAACTGGCAGCGGGACCGCAAGCACGCCCGGAGCAGATCGAAAAGCTGACAAAGGAATTCGGGCTGGATCGTCCGCTCCCGGAGCAATATTTGAAGTATATGGCCGGGCTGCTGCAAGGTAACTGGGGCTATTCGATCAGCAACAAGCGCGAAGTGGGGCCGGACCTCGTGCGCTATTTCACGGCGACACTCGAACTCACTGCCGTCTCTACGCTCTTTGGGCTGCTGGTTGGCCTGCCGCTCGCGATTGTCTCCGCACGCTGGCGTGACCGCTGGCCGGACCATGCCTCGCGCCTCGTTTCGATTGGGACCGTGAGTATCCCCGTCTTCTGGATCGCGATTGTGTGCCAGATTATCTTCGCGCAAAATCTGCGCCTGCTCCCGGTCAGCGGGCGCTTCGACCCGCGCGCAACCTATCCGACGACCTATACTGGAATATTGCTGATCGATACGCTGCTCGCGGGCAACACGCAAGCCTTCGGAATCGCACTGCGCTACATCATCCTGCCTGCTTTTTGCCAATCGCTGATCGTGATCTCGCTGGTTACGCGACAGTTGCGCGGCGATCTGCTCGATCTGTTGCGCAAGGACTTTGTGCAGGTAGCGCGTGCGAACGGTATCCCCGAACGCATTATCTGGATGCGCTACCTGATGAAAAATGCGTTGATTGCAACCGTCTCCATGATCGGCTTCGTGATCGGTTTCGAGCTGGGCGGCGCGCCCCTGATCGAGTACGTGCTGGATTGGCCGGGCATCGGGCAATACGCGCTCAAGGCGGCGCTACTGCTCGATTTTCAGCCGATTATGGGGTCTACGCTGTTTATTGGCGTGATCGTGGTAGTCGTCAACCTGATCACCGACGTTAGTTATCGCTTGCTCGATCCACGCATCCGGTTCGCATAAGATGGCGACACTTCCTTCGACCGCCAGACCGATGAGCCGCCTGCAATTATGGCGGCTGAACCACGATAGCCAGTTGCAGGATTTGCGGCGTGGCTTGTACCGCTTTTCGCGCAACCGCCTTTCTGTGTTCGGGTTGGGGATCGTCCTGCTGATGATCGTGATTGCATTCACTGCGTCGTTATGGATTCCCTACCCCGACGATGTGACAGGCAGCGTGAATATGGCGAACCGACTGAAAGCGCCAAACGCTGAACACCTCTTCGGTACAGACGACGCCGGGCGCGATGTCTTCTCGCGGACAATCATGGCGACGCGCGTTTCGCTCGAAGTTGGCGTGATCATTATTGTGGTCGGCGTGGTAATCGGCGTCACACTGGGCGCAATCGCTGGGTATGCGGGCGGCTGGGTGAACCAAATCATCATGCGTCTGACGGATATTATGCTCACTTTTCCGGGCATTTTCCTCGCGCTGGCGATTTCGGCGGCGCTGGGGCGCGGCGTGCTGAATGCTATGTTTGCGCTCTCGCTGACATGGTGGCCGGGCTATTGCCGCCTTGTGGAAGCACAAATGTTGAAGATGCGTGAGGATGATTTCGTGACCGGGGCGCGAGCGATTGGTGCGGGCAATACGCGGATCATCTTCCGGCATATCCTGCCCAACCTGATGACAGCGATCATCGTCAAGGCCTCGATGGATTTTGGGCTGGCAGTCCTCAGCCTCGCCTCCCTGGGGTTCATTGGCGTGGGCGTGCTGCCACCGGAACCGGATTGGGGATCGATGATCGCGCAGGGACGGCGTTTCATTCCCGGTAGCTGGTGGTATTCGACCTTCCCCGGCCTGTTCATGTTCGTGACGGTTCTGGGCTTCAATCTGCTGGGCGACGGCTTGCGCGATTTGCTAGACCCGAATTCGACGATCAAGGCATGACAGCACAAAATCTGGTTGAAATCCGCGATCTCCACGCGGAGATTGTCACTATTGATGGCGTGCTAAAGGTGCTGAATGGTATCAACCTCATTATTCAGCAGGGCGAGTTTTTGGGGTTGGTTGGCGAGACAGGCTGCGGAAAGTCGATTACAGCGATGACGCTGGCGCGTCTCGTCCCGACGCCGCCCGCACGCTATCCGCGAGGCGAAGTCTGGTTCCGGGGTGAGGACATCCTGCGCAAGCCCGCGAACGAACTCCGCGCGATGCGCGCGTTCCATATCGGCGTCATTTTTCAGGACCCGATGACCGGATTAAACCCGGTGTTCACCATCGAACAACAAATGATGGATGCGATTTTGGCGAAAGAGGACGCGATCAGCGCGACGACGATCCCGCGCCGCTGGCTGCCTTCCAGCCGTAAAAAGCGCAAACAGGCGCGCGCGCGTGCGCTTGAACTTTTGCGGCGGGTCGGCATCCCGGAGCCGGAACGCCGCATCCGGCAGTATCCGCACGAGTTCAGCGGCGGGATGCGTCAGCGTGTGATGATCGCAATGGCGATTGCGGGCAAGCCCGATTTGCTCATCGCGGACGAACCAACGACGGCGCTGGATGCTTCGGTGCAGGCGCAGATTTTACGGCTGATTGTCGATTTGGGACGTGAGTTTGGCGTGACGGTGCTACTCATCACGCACAATCTCGGTGTGGTTGCGCAGCTTTGTAACCGCATTGCCGTGATGTACGCCGGGAACGTGATTGAAGTCGGATCGACGGCGGAAATCCTCGCAAACCCGAAGCATCCCTATACGCAAGGCTTGCTGCGCGCGATTCCCTCTGAAGACATTGCGCGCGGTGAACTGCAAGGCGTAGCGGGGTCCGTGCCGAACCTGCTCAAGCCCCCATCGGGGTGTCGCTTCCATCCGCGTTGCCCATTTGCGATGGAGCGCTGCACACAGGCATTCCCTCCTCTCCATACTGTGGGTCCCGATCACACCGCCGCCTGTGTCCTGTATGACAACGTAGAAATTCATGATCCTCGAACTGCGTAACGTCACAAAGGTATTCGGGGCAGGCGTGCGCGCCGTCGATGACGTCACGCTCGACATTGCGCCGGGCAGCACGTTCGGGCTGCTGGGTGAGTCCGGTTCCGGCAAAAGTACGCTCGCACGTATCATCCCGCGCCTGACCGAGCCGACATCAGGCGATATTCTTTTCGAGGGAACGTCGCTGCTTGCGAAAAAGCCGCATGAAGTACGTGCCATCCGCGCGCAAATCCAAATGGTTTTCCAAAACCCATATTCGTCGCTGAACCCGCGTATGACCGTGCAGCAGCTTGTCGGGGAGCCGCTCATCGTTCACAAACGCGCGGCGGGAAAAGCGCTGGCTGCGGCAGTCGCACAGATGCTCGATAGGGTTGGCCTCAGGCCGGAACATGCGAACCGATTTCCACACGAATTTAGCGGTGGGCAGCGGCAGCGTATTGGCATCGCGCGGGCGCTCATTTTGCAGCCGCGTTTGCTCATCCTCGATGAGCCGACTTCCGCGCTGGACGTTTCCGTGCAGGCGCAAGTGTTGAATTTGCTCATTTCATTGCAGCGTGAATTCCACCTCACCTATTTGCTGATCACCCATGATCTCAGCGTTGTGCGCTATATGTGCGATCAGGTCGCGTTGATGTATCTCGGCGCGATTGTCGAACAGGGAAGTGCCGTGCAAATCTTCAGCGCGCCCAGGCACCCCTATACGCAAACGCTCCTGAGCAATGTCCCTTCGACGAACCCGGCGCAACGCATGTTGGACAAGCCCGTTCTGAATCAGGATATTTTCAGCGCACCCTGGAATGGTCAAGGCTGCCGTTTTTCGCCGCGCTGTCCGGCGGCGCAGATCGCGCGCTGCAAAATCGAATCACCTGCGTTGAGGGAGATCGAGCAGGGGCATAGTGCGGCATGTCACCTAGCTGAGTGAATTAAAGTGTTGGTGAACGGCCTTTATGTCTGCACCTGCACACCATGAGGCGGTTATACCTAGGGGCGAGTTCGATGAGCGAATGGTCTGTGTTGTATTCTGGTCGAACGCAGCGAAGTTGTTAACGCCTCGCGCTGGTGCGCGAGTGGGTCTGGGAAGGCACGCTCACGCATTTTGCGGAGGATGCAGACAATAAGCCGCGACGTTCATGTGCGCTTTTTTTCGTGCTTGGCAACGATTTGAAGCGTTGGAATTTTAACCGTTCCGACCCTTATCATGTAGCGCGCTCATGGGGAAACGCAGTAGACGTGACCAGATAGAATGATGGGATACACAAGCAATATGTAAAATCGTTCATGCTTCACCAGTATCATCTCGGCCAAATCCAACTCGGTTCCCCCTCAAAGTAAACACCATCCGGAATGATTAAGCGCTTTTATGTTTCAACTCTACTGTTGACAAATTAAATGCGATTATGTACAACTATAGACATCTGTAGTCAAAAGCAGACCTCTCAGTTTAGGACTTATACTTTTAGTCACGAAGAACGAGAGAGCTGACAATGACTTTCTATGTCAACCGCAACCGTCCGGAACCCATTTTTAGGCAAATTCGTGATTACATGCGTGAACAAATCCTGAGCGGTGAGTGGCCGGAACACTACAAACTCAAACCCGAACTTGAGCTGGTAGAAACGTGGGGCGTCAATCGTGGGACCCTGCGCAAGGCGATTGCGGACCTTATCGATGAAGGGCTGCTGATTACGGTTCATGGGCGCGGAACCTTCGTCGCCAGCCGCATGATCGAGCAGCCTTTGGCGGAACATCTCGTCGCTTTCTCCGAAGACCTGATTAAGAAGGGAATTCCGTTCGAGACGATGGTGCTTGAAAAGCAGGTGGTGCAGCCCTCGCAGCGTGTGGCAGCGCTGCTTTCACTCCCCGAACCGGATGCGCGCGTGCTTGCCCTGAGCCGGGTGCGTACCGTACAGGGCTTGCGCTCGGCAGTGCTGCGTAACTACGTCGTCCATGCACGCTGTCCGGGAATCGAGGCGGTAGATTTTTCGAGGCAGGGGCTTTTCGCGACGCTGGAGCATCAGTATCGCCTGCATCTGACATGGGGACAGCGCACTTTTCAGGCACAGGTTGCCTCACCGGAAATTGCAACGCTCCTCGATATTGCGCCCGGCGCACCCGTGATGTATCTGGAACAGCTCACCTATACCAAAGACGGCAAGCCAATTGAGCTATCGGATATATGGCTGCGCGGCGACCGTTTTCGCCTGTCCGCAATCGTCACCCGCGACGGCGATACGCGCATGGACTCGGCCTTTATCGGGACCGAGCCGCCCCTTTCAACACAAAACGCATGAAGGAGATCACAAGCGTGCAATTACAAAAATCACTCCCCGGAGCAAGTTCGCGCGCCAAACGAATGCGGCTGGATACGGCCAGTATGCTCAAACGCTTCTTCTTCATTGAAAAGTCGCTGGTCATCGCGCAGAGCGCCTGGCTCGCGAAAATTCCGCAGTTCGAGGTCAAAACGCTGTTGCCTAGAATGACCTGGGAAGATGCCGTCAATGCGAACGAACTGCGCGAGCGGGTTTTCGAACTGCACTATCCCAGCCGCCTGATGAACATGGGCGACAATCAGGATTTAATTGATATTGTCGAGGAAGCGATTCACGCGCCCTCGCCCGAAGCCTTCATCCTGTCGCTGGCAGAGGTTTTCAAGCCCGCGTTGCTTGCCGCCTACCAGCAATATCTCGACGAAGCGGATGAAATTGCGGACGGACCGACAATCCGATTCTTGAACGCGGCTGTCGCGGATAAAGGCGCGCAGGTCGATACCCTGCGCGCGTTCGCGGATGAGATGAACGCGCAAGCTGACGATGCGACACGCACAAATGCTCGCGAGTGGTCCGCCACGCTGGGACGTCGGCTCGCTCAAATCGGCGGTATCACGCTCGATGAAGCGCTACCCTTGCAGGAACGCGGGGCGCTCCCCGGTCACACGGAATATCACCTGCCGGAAGTACCTGCGCGCGACAAGCGTTTCTATCCCTGCCAGTTCTATTGGCCGGATGTGATTGTCCCGAATTATCCCTATGGCGAAGGGCTGCGGCTGCAATTGCGCAGCGCGGTCAGCCATGTCAACGAAGTCTGGGCGGTAGAAGCCGCAGGCGCGGCAATCCATGCCTTCGCGGACCTGCTGGGGTGGGACTTCGTTCATCAGGCGGCGCGCTGGTGCTACGACGAGAGCCGCCACGCGCGCATGGGCTTCGACCGCTTGCAGCAATGGGGCATTCCGCTTGGTGAGGTTCCGCTGGGGACGTATATCTACGACAGTACGAAGGGGCAGCATGTCCTTTATCTGCTCGGAATGCTGGCCTATTTCGAGACCAAAAACATCGGGAAGAAGTCGAGCCGTGCGAAAGCATTTTCAGAAATGAACGACTCAACCAGCCAGCACGATATGGAATTCGATTGGGCGGATGAAACACTCCATGCTCATTATGGCGCGACGTGGCTGGAAAAAATTCACGAATTGCGCCCTGAATTCCCGGATTACAACAGCCTCAAGGATCGCTGCAATGAGCTGGTCGCGGACCTGATCACAACGGCCACAGATGTGCAGCGTGCGGAGATTACCGCCGTCGCGGAAGCGATGCTGCGCCGTGCCGAAGGGTTGAGCATCCCGGTCTGAACTTGCGCTGCGGGAGTGGCTAAAAAGACCACTCCCGCTTTTTCTTTACGAAAGGCTTTTTACTTTGACTACACAGGCGACGACGCCCCTCACAGAGAATGTTTCCGCCGCGCCTTTGCTCAGGCCGAACCGCGTACGCCGTCTGTTTGCCGCGCGTGAAGCGGGTGTATTGGTGGCGTTGCTGCTGATGTGCCTCTATCTGAGTTTTGCCAGCCCGGTCTTCCTGAGCGTGAACAACCTGCTCAACATTGGGCGGCAGGTCTCGCTGATCGGCATTATGGCGGTCGGGATGACCTTCATCCTGATCACGGGTGAGGTTGATCTCTCGGTCGGCTCCACCTATGCGTTGGCGGGTCTCATATCGGGGATGTCCATTATTGGCGGGTGGGACCTAATCCCGGCGATTGTCCTCGGCCTCGTGATCGGTGGCGCAGTGGGTTTCCTGAACGGCCTGCTGAGTACCTACGGACGGCTGCCCTCATTCATCACGACACTCGGCATGTTGAGTGTAGCGCGCGGAGTCGCGCTGCTCATCACGAACGGCCAGCCCGTGACCGTCGATGCGAAGTTCGGCGCACGTCCCGCCGTATTGGAACAATTCTTCTTCATCGGGCAGGGTCGGCTCTTCGATGTGATACCGATGCAGCTTGTTTTCTTCATCGCGGTGGCTGTCCTCGGCTGGTTCCTGTTGTCCTTCACGGTGTTCGGGTTCCGCGTGTACGCGGTTGGCGGGAGCGCGAAAGCAGCGCGCGTCTCCGGGATTAACGTCCGCAACACCAAAGTGATCGCGTTCATTCTGGTGGGTGTGCTTGCGGGGCTTTCCGGCATCCTGAGCCTCGCCTTCCTGCCAAGCGGACAGGCCGGGCGCACCGGGTTAGGATTGGAACTGGATGTCATCGCCGCCACCATTGTCGGCGGCACAGCGCTCTCCGGCGGTGAGGGGACTATCCCCGGCACGGTCCTCGGTGTGTTGATCATCGGCGTCCTGCGAAATGGTCTGGTTTTGCTGAACATCTCCCCGTTCTGGCAGACCGCCATCATCGGAGCCGTGATTATTTTCGCGGTCGGGATAGACAAGTGGACGCGATCCCGTTAATTTGGATCGGAGAAAGGGGCTAATCAGCAAAAAAACAAGTACGTGCCCTCGCGATATTCATATCGCTCATTGTTCGATTTACTTCAAAGAAAGGTTTCCGAAATGTCCTTCAAATTCCGCAAAATTGCTGTTCTATTCACCGTCGCCGTCCTTCTTCTGATGAGCGCCGCCACCGCGCAGCCCGGCAAAGCACAGGACAACAGCGGCTTCAAACTGGCTGACCGGATTGCGCAGAAGGTCAAGAGCGGCCAGAAGCTAACCTTCCGCGTCTCCTATCACGATGTCTCGAATGAGTTTGCGCCGGAGATCAAAGCGGGCGTCGAACAGGCCGCCAAAGCGTTCAGTGTCGATGTCACGCTGGTCGGTCCGGTCGGCGCGAAAGCCGAAGATCAGGTCGCAGAGCTGGAAAACCTGATCGCCAACAATGTCGATGGTCTGGCCGTCTCATCCGTCTCCACCGATGCACTGGCTCCGGTTCTCAACAAGGCACTCGCGGCGGGTATCCCGGTCATCACGTTTAATACCGATAACCCCAGCAGCAAGCGCCTCGGCTTCGTCGGGCAGGATTTGATCGAATCCGGGCGCGCGGCGGGCAAACTGATGGGCGACACGCTGGGCGGCAAGGGCAGCGTGATCATCACTACGCTCGATGCTTCCGCGCAGTGGTCGCTCGACCGTGAAAAGGGGGCGCGTGAAGCGCTCGCCAAGTTCCCGGACATCAAGATCGTCACCACCGTCAACACCGGGACCGAGCCGCAGGCGATCTACGCTGCCATCGAAAACGCGATGCTCGCCAACCCGACCGTCACGGGTATCGTCTCGCTGGAATGCTGCTCAACGCCCGCCGCAGGCGAGTTCGTCAAGCGTAACAATCTGACGGGCAAGGTGAAGATCGTCGGCTTCGATCTGCTGCCGACCACGCTACAACTCGTCAAGGACGGCGTGATCGAAAAGACCATCGGGCAGGGTCCGCAAAAGCAGGGCTACGGCGCGGTTCAACTTCTGGTGGATGCCGTGAATGGTCGTCCCGTGAAGGGGATCGACACGGGCGCTGAAGTGGTGGACAAGTCGAACGTCGATGCCAAGTTACAGCCCGCGACCCCGGCTGCAACCATGAGCGCGACAATGGCCGCGACCGCAAGCAAGTAACCGACCTTCTCCTGCATACTCGACCCGGCAGCTTGTGCCGGGTCGGAGCGGTACTCCGAAAAAATGAACACTCAACCGATCATTCAACTGGAAAACATCACGAAGCGCTTTCCCGGCGTGTTGGCGCTCGATAACGTCAGCCTGACGATTCATCCGGGCGAAATTCACGCGCTGCTCGGTGAGAACGGCGCGGGCAAAAGTACGCTGATGAATGTCCTCGCGGGTGAGTTGCAGCCAGATAGCGGGCGCATCCTGTTTCACGGCAAGGCGCGGCAAATTCCGAATGCCGGAGCCTCACAAAAAATGGGGATCGCCGTTGTTTATCAGGAACTGGCACTGTGCAACAACCTGTCGGTCGCGGAAAACATCGCGATGAATACCAGCGCAACGCACTTTCCGCTGCGCCTCAAGCCGACCCGCGCTGCTTTTGAACAGGCGAAAGCCTTGCTCACGCAGCTTGGCATGGGCTATCTCGATCCGCGCGCTCCGGTAGGGCGCTTGTCGCTGGCGCAGCAGCAGCTTGTCGATATTGCGAAGGCGCTCTCCATTCATGCCGAAGTCCTGATCCTCGATGAGCCGAATTCGGCGCTCACGCACGAAGAGACAGAAGCGCTGTTCCGCATTTTGCGCGAGCTACGCGATCAGGGTGTCGCGATCATCTATATCTCGCACCGTCTGGAAGAGGTTTTGCGGCTCGCGGACCGCATCACGGTCATGCGCGATGGCCGCAACGTGGATACGTTCGATGCAGAGAACGCAACCGTCGATCTGCTGATCGGCAAGATGGTCGGACGCGCGATCAATGATCTGTACCATCGACAGAGCGCCGCGCAGGTCCAACCCGAAACCGTGCTTGAGGTACGCGGCCTAACGAGCGCTCGCGCAGTGCAGGATGTATCTTTTCATATCCGTGCGGGCGAAATCGTGGGGGTCGCAGGCTTGCCGGACGCGGGACGAGAAGAATTGATCGACTGCCTCTTCGGTATCCGTCCTCCGGATCGCGGTACGGTTGCGGTGCGCGGGCGCGAGGTGGCGCTGCGTTCACCGATGGCGGCGATACGTCACGGGATCGCGCTTGTCCCGGCGGACCGTCGCGGCACGGGCGCGATGCTCAAGCTGAATATCCAGCAGAATATCGTCGCGGCGAACATGAAAGCGGTCAGTCGCTTCGGTGTGCTGCGAGGTGCGAACGCGCGCAGCATGGCGCGCGACTACATCAGGCAACTGGATATACGCACATCCGGTCCGCAGCAGCAAATGGCAACTCTGAGCGGTGGCAACCAGCAAAAAGCGATTGTCGCGCGCGGTCTCGCTACCCAGCCGAGCGTATTTCTCCTGCACGAGCCAACGCGCGGTATCGACGTTGGCGCAAAGACGGAGATCTACGGCATTCTGAACCGCCTTGCGGCGCAGGGCGCGGGTGTGTTGGTCGTCTCGTCTGAACTGCCGGAATTGATGGGGCAGTGCGACCGTATCCTTGTCATGTATCGGGGGCGCATCACCGGGGAGTTCAGCCGCGCTGATTTTTCCGATGAGCAAATCCTCGCGTGCGCGATGGGGCAGGCCACACACTACGCGGATGCGTTATCATCATAGCCGTGCATCGTTTTTTCCTTTTCAGAGAATTTTTCTATGGCGAATAAAGTCACGGTTGTAGGCAGTTTCGCGGTCGGAATGACCCTGCGCACGGCGCGAATGCCGATCTTCGGCGAAACCCTGATCGGCTCGGATTTCGATATGGGACCGGGCGGGAAGGGATCCAACCAGGCGGTCGCGACGGCACGGCTTGGCGCACAGTCGTCTTTCGTCTCGATTATCGGCAACGATAAATTGGGAGAAATCGGCACGGACCTCTACCGGCAGGAAGGGATCGATACCCGCCACGTCCGCATCACGGATGACATGGCTACCGGGGTCGGCTTCATCATCGTCAACCCGGCGGGCGGCAACGCTATCATCCTGGATATGGGCGCGAACATGCTCATGGATGCGCGCTATGTCGACACCGCAGAAGCGACGATCCGGGAGAGCGACATCGTAATGAGCGTGCTTGAGGTTCCGCCTGCTGCGGCGGTGCGCGCGATGGAACTGGGCAGCCGCCACAAAGTACGGACGTTGCTCAACCCCGCGCCAGCGACGAAACTGGACCCCGCTGCGTTCCAGCACATCGACTATCTGACGCCGAACGAGACGGAACTGCGCATCCTGCTCGGCCTCGCGCCCGACGATGCGACACCGACCCTCACGCTCGCGCAGCACCTCAAGACGCAGGGCGTCAAGACGATCATCGTCACGCAGGGCGCGCACGGGTGCATCGTGATCTCTGGAGGCGATGTAACCGAAGTTCCCGGCCTCGACATCGACGTGGTGGATACGACGGGTGCGGGCGATGCGTTCAGTTCCGGCCTCGCGGTCGCGCTCATCGAAGGGCGTCCGCTGCTCGATGCGGTGAAGTTCGCGACGTGCTGCGGCGCGCTCGCCTGTACGAAACTTGGCGTTATCCCATCGCTCGCGCGCCGCCCCGAAGCGGATGCGCTTTATAGTCAGCGCTACGGCGCGTAAATTTGGAGAAAACAACATGAAACGCGGCCTCATTCTCAATAGCGAACTCAACCACGTCATCGGCTCGATGGGACACGGCGACCTGATGATCGTCTGCGATGCGGGCTTCCCCATTCCGCGCGACGCATGGCGCGTCGATCTGGCCGTCATTCAGGATGTGCCGGACCTCGAAACGGTCTTGACCGCGATTGCCGCTGAACTTGTCGCGGAAAAGGTAGCCTACGCCGCAGAAATGGCGACGAACAACCCGCAACTGCTCGCCAAAGTGCAGCGCATCTTCGCAGATGCGGATCACAACACCGTTGCGCACGCCGACATTCTGGGCGGGATCGCGCGACAGGCAAAGGTAATCGTCCGCACGGGCGCGTTCGACCCCTGGGGGAACATCCTGCTCTATTCGGGCGTGGATGTGCCGAAGTGGTTCGATAAGCCGGGGACAATCGCGCCGGAATATTACGCGAAAAAGTTAAATAAGTGACGGAGCGGATCGAGACTCCGGCCCTCGTTCTGGAACGCCCCGGCGTTCTGCCGCAGATCGAAACCGTCCTGATCGACCCTCCAGGACCGGGCGAGGTGCGCGTCCGGGTCGTCGCGAGCGGTATCTGCCATACTGACCTCGCCGCTGTCCGGGATGCGCGCTTTTCCCCGATGATTCTGGGACATGAGGGCGCGGGCGTGATCGAGAGCGTGGGGGAGGGCGTCGAACACATCCGCGCAGGCGACGCGGTGATGATCTCGTGGCGGGTTGCCTGTGGACACTGCCGACAATGCGCGCGTGGCAAGCAGGACCTTTGCGAAAACGTGCAGACGACACATGCGCCACGCACCTTCCGCGCGAATGGCGAACGTTTGCATGTGATGTTGAACGCCGGAACCTTCGCAGAGTACGTCGTGCTGCCCGCCGACGGCGCAATCCCACTGCGGCCTGTGATGTCGATGACGAGCGCGGCGGTGATCGGCTGCGCGGTGGCGACGGGCGTAGGCGCAGCGCTGCATACCGCACGAGTGGAACCGGGCGATACGGTCGTCATCTTCGGCGCGGGGGGTATTGGACTCAATATCGTGCAGGGCGCACGGCTCGCACGGGCGGGGATGATCATCGCGGTCGATCTGCTAGATGAAAAACTGAGCCTCGCGTCGGCTTTCGGCGCGACGCATACGCTTAATGCGCAGCAGCACAACCCAGTACAGCGCGTTCTGGAATTGACCAATGGGCGCGGCGCGGATCATGCTTTCGAGGTGGTGGGCGTGCCTGCGGTCATGTCGCAGGCGCTTGGCTGTCTTGCACAGGGCGGTTGCTTGACGTTTGTGGGTGCGGCGGCACGCGATGCGGAGTTCGCATTCAAGCCACGTCTGTTCATGAGCCGCCAGCAATCGATACGTGGGTGCATTTATGGCTCATGCCATCCACCTGTCGATTTTCCGCTGTTCGTAGATTGGTACGAACGCGGCGAACTCAAGATTGATGAACTTGTGACAGCAACTATCGGGCTTCACGACTTGCCCGACTTGTTCAAGGACCCGGCTGCCGACCCGCACGCTATTCGTACATTGGTGAAATTTTAAGATGACGCTATTCCGCCTCGATGAACTCCTTGCAGCACAGCTTGAAGCGCGACTCGCTGCAAATCCATTGATCATCCTGCCGTTCGGGACGACGGAATGGCACAGCTATCATTTGCCTGTCGGCCTCGATTCGCTTGTCGCGCAGCAATTGAGTGAAGAAATAGCGGAGCGGCTTGGTGCAGTGTTGGGGCCGCTCACCCCCTGGGCGGTGGGCGGTGTGCCATATCCCCACACCATCCGCTTTGACCTTTCGCTGATCGAAACGTTGATGACCAGCATCTTCGAGCAGATGTCGCTGCTCGGCTTCCAAACCGTCCTCGCGCTCACCGGGCATTTTGGTTTGGAGCAGACGCTCGCTATCAAGCGCGC
Source organism: Aggregatilineales bacterium (assembly GCA_965246845.1). Taxonomy (GTDB): domain Bacteria; phylum Chloroflexota; class Anaerolineae; order Aggregatilineales; family UBA2796; genus JBBRMW01. The sequence continues at coordinate 441,121 of CBDFFR010000014.1, read as the reverse complement.
GGCGTTCGCCGTCATGCGACGCTCTTCATTGACGATCTGGGCGGGCGGAGAATTCGAGCCGGTAGCGGGCTTGGGCTACGTGGGCGATCATGCCGCGAAGTGGGAAACAGCGCTGCTGCACGCGCTTCGCCCGAAGTTGGTTGACGTCGATAATATTTCACTGGAAACGAAACTGGACGGCATTCTCGGCGACGACCCGCGCAAGGTTGATTACAAGGCGCTTGGCGGCGAAGTCTATACACAGATTATTGAGGCGTGGTCGCTCATCGGGGAGCAGTTGCCACAACTTACGCGCCTGCAACGTGAGCAGTATGTCGACGCATTGGGTATCGGCGTGCGTATTCTGGAAAAGACCGCCACCGAGCGCGCCCTCAAGCCAAAATCGCAAGTACCGTCGCTGAATACCCGGAACTACATCGCTTACCTCGCTGCGCTCGCTACAGGAAACTACACGGTGGCACAAAGCGCTGGTGAAGCAAAGTTCGCTAATCTCGCAGAGTAGGTGAATTACTGCCGCTGAATAAGAGACGCGGCGCAGGTGACGGAATGGCGACAAGAGGGTTCAACCTCGGTCACACAGTGGCAAGCGCCTCTCGCAGCATTGCTAAAACGTATTCTGCGGTCAACTTCTCCTGTTCCAGCCGAAAATTGTTTTCAACCAGCCAATTGTAGAGCAATTGCTCATCAGGCGTGAGTGCCAGATCAGGCACGGGTAATGTCGGCGTGCCTGGGACAACGAAGCGTTGAAAAGCATCAAACGTTCGCGCATCCATCAACACGGACTGGGCATTCGGAATGTTTTGCCGTAGCATCGCCAAAATCTCGAAGCCCTGCCCATCCAGATCGCCCCAATATAACAGGCGGCATTCAGACAGCCAACGTACGCCTTTCAAAGAACCGACATCGAAGCCACTCCCAAACAGCGCGAATGTCCCGGTGAGGGGCGGCAGCGAGAGAAATGGTGCTTTATTTTCGACAACGATGGCGGTTTCGGTACGCAGATCGATGGCGTTCAATTGCGAGACCGGGACGCTTATGTCAGTCAGAGCGAGACCATACCTGCGCTCGAACTGATTATCCAGCGAGCGGAGCCGAAGCAGCGGCTCATCGACACGCAGGCCAAACCGCGCGTGAAACTCGCCCTCTGCTGGGTCGAGTACACTGCCGAGCAACGTATCCAGCAGAGAGCGGACAATGCGCCGGTTCTGTTCGATGAATTTAGTATGTGGGCTTATCGGCAATTCGCGGATGAATAAATCCGGGTGGGGATTTGCGAGAAAATAGGTGCAGACCTCAACCAGGTGCGGCCAGTTTCCGTGATTTTCCACAACGTCGTCGGGATGTCGGGTCAACCATTCAGACAACGCCGGAATTGCGGCACGTATAAAATCGACATCCTGTTGAAAATCTGCGAACTCCGCACGCTTATCGAGGACGCGCAGAAAAATATCGAGTGAATCGATAACCACCACAACGGGAAACTCCTGCACGCCGAGCGATTTGGAGCGCCGCCGCTCGCGCTCTACCACGTAGCCGTAACGCTTGCTATCGGCGACAAGCGCCGCATTCGCTGCCTGTAATTCCACTCGCGACTGGGGCGGTTTCCCGACCGTAAAGCGCATCGGGAAGCCTGACGCGCTTGCTATCCAGGCGACCTGCACTGACCGATATTTACGCAGCAGCTTTTCCCGGAGTTCGGCGGGGGAGAGCATTTAATATGCAGCCCGCCCTACCACGAACTGCTTTTGCGCTTCTTTGAACTGATCGATGGTGAGCGTCATCACGCGCGAATTGCTGCCGTCCTCGTTGTTCACTACGAGATGGTACGCTCCCGCGAAAGGCTCCACAACATGAATCTTATCGAGTGGCGTGACTACGAGTAGCTGCAACCCAAGCTGCTCAAATAGCTCCATCGCATAGCGCGCGTTCTTGTCATCCACTTTGCTGAACGCTTCATCAATGACCACGAACCGAAAAGTCTGTGCCGGGACATCGGCATTTGTGATGCTGTACTGGTACGCGACCGCTGACGCGAGTATCGTATAGGCGAGTTTCGCTTTCTGTCCACCAGACATACCAGACGAGTCACTGTGATACCGCTTCTCGGTGTTGTCGCTTCGCCACAGTTCGACTGCGGCAAAGTTCAGCCAGTTACGCACATCGCTCACCTTATCGGTCCACCGCTGTTCCTTCTCGAAACGGTTGATCAACTGGCGAACGCGCTCGAACGCGCGCTCGTTTACTTCGGCTCCGCCTTGTAAGGTGTCATCGAGACAAGCGGCCATTTCCTGCTTGAACCCGCCGATTTCATCGTCCTTGCTTCCTTCTGCTTGCAACTGAATATAGGCTGAGGCCTCATAAGGAATATGCACCAGCGACTCGTTGAGTTGATCAACAACGGCGCGGTATTCTTCCTCCTGCCGCTCCAATTCTGCCTTGAATGCCTGAATGTGGTCGAGCATCTTGCGGTCGAGTAATTCTTTGAACCGTGTTTCATATTTCGGCAAATCGTCGTGAACGATGCGGTCGAGTAACGTACGCAAATCGGGCAGCGCCCCCAAACTTCTACCGATATGCTCCGTGTCTATTTGGTAGGTCATGCGAAACTCGGTGATCTGCCCTTCAAGCGTCTGAGCGATTTTGTTGCGGTCGCCAGTGAAATTACTCGCACGCCCAACGAAGCGACCGCGTAGCTGATCTTGCACTTCGTGCCATGTGTTTAGCGTGAGCGGCTCAACCTTGCTGATCTCGGCATGGATTGCCTCACCCTGAGCCTGCCATTGCGCAATTGGATTCTCCGTTAAAAGGCGCTGCGCCGCCGCACGATCCTTTTGCAAGACAGCGATTTCAGCTTCGGCCTGCTTAATCAGGAATGTGCATTGATTGATTTGGGTGTTCAACCTGCCTAGTTCCACCCTGCAGCGATTCAACTGTGCTTCCAGTTCGCGTAGCTGATTGGAACTCGCTTCGAGGTCGCGAATGCGTTGCACTACATCATCGAGCGCAGCTTGAACGGTGCGCCAGTCGATTTGCACGTAATCATCGACCCGCAGGAAATCTTTATATTTGTCCTGTAACAGCTCAATACGCTTCAGCTCGCGCTGAACATCATCGCGCTGCGCGGCAATTTCAGTTTCGCGGGTTTGCAGGTCTGCCAGTTCGCGCTCGAACGCGCGCAGCTTGGCGCGGTTATCCCAACCGAGGACATATGCTGTCCGGTCCTTGATATTCCGCCTATCGTCCTTCTGATGTCGGCTCGCGTTGTGCTTGATCTGTCCGTTGATAGTGACCGCGCGCTGCTCGTGTTCAAACTCATCCATCGAGCGCACGCAGAGAAAATCGAACTCGCGCGCAATGGTGGACTGCAGCCACTCCGTGTGAGGCGAGTCGCGTCTGGCTTCCACCTTCATCACGAGCATATCCGGGTTGATGCGCCCCCGGTTCGTCTGAATGGTCGATTCGACGCGCCGGTAATCCAGACGTCCACCGAGGTGCTGTTCGTTCACGTACTGGCTGACGCGCCGGTAGTGCTGATCCGAGACCAAAATATTCAGCGCGAAGCCATGCAGCACGCGCTCGACCGCGCCTTCCCACTCGCTGGCATTGTCGCGCACGCGCACTAGTTCCCCGACGAATGGCAGGTCGCTCTCATTCAGATGCAGCTCGGAAGTGATCATCTTGCGGATAGCAATGCTGCGTTGCGGGATTTGGCTTTGCTGGTTTCTCATGTTCGCAATTTCGACGCTCAGTTCGTCGATTTTGCTCTTTAGTGGGACCAATTCTTTGAGCAAATCGTCCCGTTGGACGGAGAATGCCTCGGTCTGTGATCTCAACTCCGGAAGTGCGCTTTCCGAACGCATCCGATTTGCGTGGAACGTAGCGGCATTGGCATAGAGCGCGAGATCGAGCGCAACCGCCTGTCTGTTGTAACCCTTTGCGCGTCGTTGACGTTCTACAAGATCGCCGCGCAGACGCTCGCCATCTTTTCGTAATTCTGCGAGCTGTCGCCCGGTTTCATCGGATTTGATCGCGACTTCGAGACCGACCCGCTGCTCATCCAGCGCGGCAAATTGCGCCTGGACTTGCTGGAGTTCGGTCCCATACAGTTGCAAATCCTGATGCTTTGACTGGAGGGCATCAGCAATCAACTCCTCGCGACGGAAGGCAATGTATAGAGGAACGGCATTGCTCGCGCTGGTCGCCTCTTCGATCTGGCGTGTAAGCTGCGCATGTCTATCGCCGTTTTGGATAATTGGCGTGAGCATTTCCTGCTGTTTGCGTGCCTTGATCAAAGCATCATGAGAAGCCGTCAAATCGTGGAAGTTGTCGCGCAACTGCTGAATTTGCGCTTTTGCATCCGTCATTTCGAGCATATGCTCGCGAATAAATTTATTGAGGCTCCCAACCTCTTTGAGAGAGACGGTCTGGCTAAAGATTTCCAGCGCTTTTTCTGAGCGCAAGCCAAGCAGTTTGCGGAATGCAGCGCTATATTCATTGAACTGATCGTAGACTTCGGCTCCGACGGCACGCAGGCTCTTTTTGAGTCCAATAACAGCTCCACTCACCTTGAAATGAGCATCGAACGATAATGCTTGCCTGGCGACGACGTGAAATTTATTCAGGCCGTTGTCGCTGTACCACAATACCTGCGCGAGGCTAATATAGGGCGTCCGCGCGGTCGGGCTATGAAAAACGGCGAGCAGTACAGAATATGCACCTGTATTCGCGCGCAGATATTGCACTTGTCCATCGCCGCTGCTGCTCTCGCGGAGGCGGTTGAATGCGCCACGTACGTAGGTCTTTTCATCGCGCTCCGTGCGACGGTCGCCGGACGCCTGATTGTACGTGCGTTTCCGGTTCGGAACCAGCAGGGTGAGAAGCGCATCGACAAGGGTAGACTTGCCTGATCCATTCCTTCCCGTGAGCAGCGCGGTATGCCGCAATGGATCGATGCGCCACGGTTTCTTGTCGAATGTCCCCCAGTTGTAGAGTTCGAGTGTTTCGAGGGCGTACCCTTCGTCAAGCGGATTCATCGTGAGCATGTTGGAGTAAGCGTGCCTTTACTTCTTCGAGCGTTTCAGCGTTAAAAAATGCCTTGATGACGGGCCGTACCAGATAGCTGGACTGGCCGCCGGCATCCTGTTTTTTCAGCAGACCGAGATCGACCACCGTGCCAATGTCCTGTTCCATCTTGCGGATGACAGCTCGTTCGTCATCGCCCGCGCTATAAAATGGACCCATCAGTTCGAGTAAACGCTCGTGCGGTAGCAGCAACTGCGTGTTCTCACTCAGGGTGCTATCGAACTGATTCATCTCCTCGCGGAGCAGCACGAGCAGAAGCGTTGTGGAATAGGTCAGTTCACGCCGCCGTGTCAGGCGTGGTAGCAGACTGGCCGGATCGCCGTCTTCTGTGGCGGGCTGCCGGAGGTACGCATATCCGCTCGCCTCGTCGCAGTAGAGCGCCACACCCATCTGTGCGAAATACGCATTGATAGGGTGTTCGTAGCGCAACACCAAATCCCATATCTCGCGATCATCCGTGAACACCACGCCTTGCAGCAACCGGATTAACGCAGGCGCGTAAGGGGCAGGCTCGGCGGGTTGTGTCGCATCAGTCATCATGTACGGGGCATCCGGCGAAAAACGGTGTATGGTATTTTCACAAGGACTTCCCGTCCTGATTCGTATTGCGCGACTGAAATGCTTTCAGTGCGTTCCGGCTCAAGAATATGCGGTGCTTCTGCCGCGATTTTCAGGTACGTCAATACCTCGCTAATGCCCTTCGAGGTCGGATATGTGTTCAGGATTTCGCGTAACGAGATGGTGTCACGCTCGTCCAGAAAATGTGAAATGCGCTCCACTAATTCATCCTCGTCTACGTAGAATTGCGCGTAGAGTTCTGCCCATTCATCAGGGTCGAACCTATCCTCCGGCACGAGCGCTTCGGGCGGTTCGACATAGGCTGCCTCGCCACGTGACCAGAGTGGGCGATCCAGAAGCATCTGAACCGGGATCAGCACTTCGACTGTCGTAAACTCCCTGAAGGCCGATCCGACTGGTGGATGGCTCACATGCTGAAACGCGAGTTGCTTGATCTGTGCGCAGAGTTCACGTACACGCTGGCTTTCCGCGATGCTTTGCTCGTCCAACATGCGCCGCAGCTGGGTTGCAAGCTGCTTGTTGGATTCGATGATTTTGCCGCCTGCCTCCTGCAAGCGCTTCGTCAAACCTGGCAATATTGACCGCTGGCGCACCTCGGCGAGTTCTTCAAGCTGCTGTGTCACACGCAGCAAGCGTGTGAATTCATCGCGCTGCGTTGGCGAACCCAGAAAATGCCAAAACGCACGAAAGCTTTTTCCCTCATCGGAGGCTTCAAGTGCTTCATCAGCCTTGAGCAGATCGCCAAGTACCGCCCCCTTGCGCAAGTCAGGACGCAGAACAGCTTCCTGTATTTGCCGCGCCAAATCACGAAAGCTCTGCTCCACCGCTGCGAAATCGCTTAACAGGCGTAGTGCATTTTCATTCGCTTGCAAATATCGCTCGCGCAATTGGGTATCGTTTAATCGTTGAACGTTGCCGGTGCGTTGAATCTGGTCAATTTCAGCCTGCAATTGATCCTGTTGAGCGCGCAGGTAAGCGACCCGTGTTTGCGGGTCACTGTTGCTATTTGCAGCAATCTCATCCAGAGTGGCAAAAATGCTGCGGAAGCGTGACTCGGTTCCGACGAATGGGCGTTGGCGCATTTCTTCCAGCCACAGCAGCACTCGTTCGGCATCGGCTGTCAAGGCGCACTGCCACTCGTCTTGCTTACCCTGATAAATGCGCAACAGGTGAAGCGTCTTGCTCCAGTCGTCGATGTAATTCTTCGCTGCGCGCGGAAACGATCCGGGTTCCACCGCGTTACGTTCATCGAGCGCTGAGTCCAGCGTTTCGACAAGTTCCTGATAGGCAACGATCACGCGCTGCCTGCGTTTGAATTGCTGGTATAGGAAGTAGAAGATGAAAGGCGCGTGTGGTGAGCGCAGGCTCCGCAAACTAGAAGCGTTCTCGAAATCGAAGATGAACTGCGCGTAATCGCCCAAAGTGTCCTTCATGCGGTTACTATAGGTATCCATCTGCTTGCAATGCAATTCTCATTTATTGAACGAATGACATACCAATGTCGCAGCACGTAGACAACATTGTGAACTTAATTCACAACGCAACGCGCACTTACGATAAATTAACATCGAATGCTTTAAGATGCATTATCCAACCGCGTGAAAATTTCATGAATTCCGACATACGCCCAAATCGGGATTCAATCCACATTAATTTTGACATGAATACCTATTCTAATGTGCGTTATAGCGCTGTACGGTACACAGGTCGGAATTTACTACCATACGTCTGATGTGGAATGAATTTGGCGAAAAGGGGAATGGGACGCAAGATTGAAGTAGACGTTACGCAGTTGACGGAAGAGCGATAGAGGGGTTAAGGAGATAGAGGCGAATGGCCTGTCGAATGATGGACTGTTTGGCGTCGTGCAAGGGAACAGACTGGTGAATGCGGTGGTATTCAAGGCGCAGGAAAGCACGAATAGCCAAGCCGATGTGGTTACGCTGTGAGACTTCGAGGCGGAACTGACCGCGCTCGACAGCGGCAAACTGCTTGAGATTGCGGTGGTAGGTTTCAATGGTCCAGGCATTCTGAGCAGCCGCTTGGCGTTGCAGGTCAGTCATGAGCAGGTTGGAAGTCGCCCAATGTTCCGCGTTGCCGTGTGTGTCAACCGTCCGAAACACTTTGACAAAGCCGTACCCGGTCAGATGCAGGACACATCCGCTGGGTGGGATGTCGATGTCGGAGACCGACTGCGTTTGACCCGCTGTTTGGCTCACTTTGCGGTTGCTTTTCAAGCGTGTGAGCCATTCCCAGCCATACTCCCGAATGCGCTTGAGATTGTCCAGACTGCTGTACCAGCCGTCGAAGGCAACCAGCGACGGCGTGAAGCCGCGTGCGTGCGCCACTTCCAGCATTTCCCGGAAGTGGTCGTTTTTGTCCAAGCCATCGTTCGCTTTGTTGTAGATGCGATAGTCGCATGGCAGGCTACTCTGTCCGTTGTCAGTCCAGACCAGCGAGATGAGGTTTATCCCGCGCACCACCCGATGATGTTTCCCAGACCAATGGTTGCTGACCAACGCCATCTTGCTCGCATACGGCTTGTCCAACGTACTGTCGTCAAGGATGAGCATTCCTCGTTCACGCGCAATGCACCCCTCGACCTCTGCCCACAACCCATTGCTGTCCGGCGGAAGGCGTTGCAGCAGTCGCGTGTAGGCGTCGTGTGCGACCACCCCTTCTCCCTCCGGGTGCGTTGCCGCTGCTTCTACGCTGCTAAACACGTTTTGTGCTGCGACCAAAAAATGAATGTAGTCTTGCTCGTCGCATTTGGCTCTGTTCATACCGCCAATTTTACCATTTCATCCCAACTGCGTAACGTCTATGAAGGTACCCTACAGTCAATCGGACCCATTCCCATGACAAGTATAGACCTGGAAACGCTTTTGACCACGCTGTACGTGCTGGTAGACGACTGGTATCAAACAGAGGGACGGCATCTGCTAAAGGGTAAGACAGGCGCAAAAGCGCAGTTCAGCGACAGCGAATTGTTGACATTGCTGCTGGCGCATGATTTTGTGCCATATCCGGGCGAAACGCAGTATGTGGCATACATGCGTGCCAACCATCTGGACCTGTTTCCTAAGCTGGTGGACCAGAGCCAGTACAATCGACGCGGGCGAGCCTTACAAGCGGTGGTGGAAGCACTACGGCAAGCGTGGTTGGGGATGTTGGGTGGGTATACCTGCGAGTGCCTGCTGCTGGATACCAAACCTGTCCCGGTGGTAGGCTACAAACGGTCCAAAACACATAGTGACTTTGCAGGGTATGCCGGGTATGGTCAGTGTGCGGCGCGTAAGCTGCACTACTTCGGCTTCAAACTCGTGCTGCTGAGTACCTGCGACGGTCTGCCCGTCGTCTACGACCTGGTGGCTGCCAACACCGACGAACGTCTTGCTGCCGAGAGTGTTCTGTACCGTGTCAACGACTGTGACATCCTGGCCGACAAGGGCTTTCTTGGCGCGGATTGGCAAGCCAGCATTGCCGATGAAACCGGCAACTGTGTCCTCACTCCCAAACGCGCCAACCAGTCCCAACAAAATCATCCGCTACTCGACGCCGCGCTGGGCAGTTTACGTGAACGCATCGAAGGCGTCTTTCACCAACTCCAGAACACAGGGCGCAACCTTGAGCGCTTGCTTGCTAAAACGGTAGCTGGCTTGACCGCTCGCATCACCCTCAAAGTCACCTGTTTGGTTCTCAAGCGCTTGCTTGCCCGTGACTTTGCCTTTGACCTCCAAACCTTTTCCATTTCACATTAGACGTACCATAATATCCAGCATCTCGCCGCTATGTGACCAGTCCACGCCTAGCTACAGCCTACCGGTTGGCTCACACTCTTTTGGCGGACTTTTTCTCCGCGACCCGTTTCCGCATCAATTCTGACGTTGCCATCCACTTCTTAGTACTACAACCGCAGAACGGGATTTAAAACAAAGCCACGTTTTTTGTAGTGCGCGCGTTTGGCAAGGAACTGTTTGCGTCTGCGCCAGAGTGACCAGTGCCAGATGAAATCAGGCAGATGGTGGAGGTTCCAAACGAGACGGGTGAGCAGACGGCGTAGTTCGGGAAGGGAGACGGGAACGTGCGGTGGGGGGACGTCCGGGTCGTTTTTTTGGGAGTTCATCGAGTGCGATAGCGTGCCGAACAACGGTGAGGAAGGCGAGAGCAAGCATCGAGAGGGTGATATGGCGATACCAGGCAGTGTAGTGACGCACCTCGTAGTCGGCCAGACCAACTTCCTGCTTGGCAAGCTCGAAACACTCCTCGACTTTCCAGCGTGCGCCCGCCACAGAAACGAGCGTGAGGAGGGGTGTCTCGTATGGGGCAAAGGTCAGATAGTAGGTTAGCTTGGCATCGGTGAGCGAGCGACGGACCAACACGCCGACGACGAAGCGCTCGTTCTCAGGTACGCGTGGCAGCGGCAGGAAAGCCCAATCGTAAAGGCGTTCGCCTTTCGCACCTGCACCGCAACTCAGGCGTTGCCAGGACTGCTCAGACCGAGCTGCAAGCAAGGCCGCGACCGCAATCTGCCTGAAACCGTACCAGACTTTGTGAGCAGAGGTGACCGCCAGCACATACGCACAGGCATGGTCTTCGAGCAGTTTGCGGATTTTGTAGTCCCCCCCGTAGATGCTGTCGGCAGTCACCCACCCAAACGGCAGTCTGCTCTCGAAGGCACGCTCCAGCATCGCTCGCGCGAGTGCGCCTTTGGTCGCAAATGTGACGTTCTCCGCAATGTGCGCGTCTGCCCGACGAGCCGCATCGCTCGTCCACTCCTCTGGCAGATACAGCTCGCGGTCGATGAGTGCATAGTCGTTCTCGTGCGTGTAAGCCAGAAACACACCGACCTGGCAGTTCTCGATACGTCCTGCCGTTCCGCTGTACTGCCGTTTGACCCCTGCCGAGTGCTGCCCTTTCTTGAGAAACCCCGTCTCATCGACCACCACCACCGCGTTCGCACTGCCAATTGCTTCCCCTACCCACTCGCGCACCGCATCCCGCACCCCGTCCGCATCCCACACACTTCCGTTCAGCACCCGCTGCATTCCGTCGGCTTGCGCTTCTCCCTCTGTCTCGGCCAGCTGCCACCCGTTTTTGTGCTTGGCCTCCGACAGCAAGCCTTTCACGTACTTCAATCCGCGTTCGCGTGCTTCCGCTCGTCGAAAGCGCCTGCCGACCTGGTTCACCCAGAAAAACTCCAGTTCCCGGCTCCACTCCTTGAGTGCTTCACGCTCCAACATTCCCAATACCCTTTTTGCCTGCGCTTATTCTACCCTCCGTTCTGCGGTTGTAGTACTAGTTCTGTTTAGGTCAAGTCAACAAACTAGCGCTATCATCGAACACCTTAGCGCGTAACATCGCAAGGAAAATCAGCTTGGAGTTGATCTCGGCTACGATGTTATACCCTTCAAGTTGAGCGTATCGGCGTAATGACATGCAGCCTAGTGTTCTGATGTAACCTCACGCAATGGCGGTGACTCTTTGGCACACAGATCAGTCGCAGAGTGGCAGCGTGGGTGGAAGTAGCAGCCACTTGGTGGGTTGGCCGGATTTGCCACTTCACCCTGCAATATGATGCGCGTTGATTTACGATTTGGCTCCGCAATTGGCGCAGCGGACAACCGTGCCTCCGTATAAAGATGGCGCAGTTTGGCAAAAAGGTCACTGGTCTCCGCCAGTTCGCTCAGATATGACGAACAAGCGTTCTGGATTGTAATCAGTGTTCTGAGTGGGCAGTCTCCTCGTTACGCTCGCGTGACTGCCCAGCAAGTGGTCGAAAGAAAACGGGGTTTGAGATTTTGGTTGATGCGTCTGGGACTAGAAAAAGTTGCCAGTTGTCTGGCGAAGGTCGACTTTCTAGGCTTCACCGAGAAAGCTTTTGTCAGTTAGAATGTGCATGTCACACGCGCGGTCCCGCACGGTTCCCGCCAACGACGAGCGTGTTGCAGCGGAAACTTGGTCGCAGACGAGTGGAAAGCCGGCGAGGGTCGTCAGCAGCGCCAGTTTGTAGTCAAAATAGCAAAAGTCGCGGCAGCACAGTAACTATCAATGGCTATGGCACGAACATCGCTCCGCTGCTTGTTGGTTTTATGCCCAACGCAGGCACAGGTTTGGGGTTGAGCAAACCATACTTGGACTGTCCAACCCCAGATAGCACAAGCCCATTGCAGCGGTTCGGTTAGCCGCACCACTGCGCGCTCGACGGTTGCACTGGCTTTGGTCCACCAACTGTGGAAGCAGGCTGATGTTCTCTTCATTTGTGACTGTCATTTCACATTACCCACAAGGTATTGCGAAGCACAACACAACATATTTGAATAGCATTTCAAGACACACATGTATAGGTGGTTCGATTCACCTTGGGGACCCCTTCGCGCAAGCGTTTTGGGGAAGCAGCACATGGTATCGGGCGCAAGAAATGGTGGTGGGGGCGCTGCTTGCAACCGGGAAGCGGACGGTCAGTTCAATCTTGCGCGTGTTAGGGCGCGCTCAAGACAACGATTACGCACGCTATCACGAGGTTCTCAACCGAGCAGTGTGGTCGGGGCTTGAGGTGAGCGTCATACTGTTGCGCGTGCTGCTCAAGACGTTTGATACGGGTGAGCCGTTGGTGTTCGGGATAGACGAAACGATAGAGCGGCGACGGGGGGCGAAGATAGCAACAAAAGGTATCTATCGAGACGCGGTCCGGTCAAGCCACAGCCATTTTGTGAAGGCGAGCGGGTTGAGATGGATAAGTCTGATGTGGTTGACGCCTATTCCGTGGGCGCAGCGTGTCTGGGCGCTCCCCTTTCTGACGGTACTTGCGCCTTCCGAGCGATACTACGCCGAGCGTGGGCGCAAGGCCAAAAGCATCACCCACTGGGCTACACACCTGGTTTGCCAACTACGTCGCTGGTTGCCCAACCGGGCGCTGGTGGTCGTCGGCGACAGCACCTACGCCGCACTCGAATTCCTCCATCACTGCCAGTCACTTGCCGCACCCGTGACCTTCATTACCCGCTTGCGGATGGACGCAGCGTTGTACATGCCTGCACCCGCCTATTCAGGCAAAGGCCGTCCGCGCAAAACAGGCACGCGCCTACCCACTCCCAAGCGGGTCTTAGCTAACCCTGAAACTGTCTGGTTGCGCTTGACGGTAGCCTGCTATGCTCAAACAGAACGCCTGGTTGACCTCACCGTTGTCAATGCTGTCTGGTTCCACTATGGCTTACCTGCCGTCCCCATTCGCTATCTGCTCATTCGTGATGTGGCTGCTCAATTCGAGCCACAAGCCCTCCTATCCACCGACCCAACCCTCGACCCTGAACTGATGCTGGCTTACTTTATCCGTCGCTGGCAGATGGAAACTACCTTCCAACAAGTCCGCTCCCATCTCGGTGTCGAAACCCAGCGCCAATGGTCCCCCAAAGCCATCGTCCGTTCTACTCCTGCCCTCTTTGGCTTATTTTCTCTGGTTGCTGTTCTGGCCGACACTCTCATTCTTAAACACGGCATCCCTTGCCGCTCCGCCGCCTGGTACGCCAAAGCCCTTCCGACCTTCAGCGATGCGCTCGCCCTTGTTCGCCTCCACATCTGGCGCGATTTGACTTTTCAACTGTCCGTTTCCGACCCTGAGATGGTTAAACTCCCGCGAAAACTTGTTGAACGCTTCAACGACCTGCTCGCTTTTGCCGCTTGACGCGCAAAGTCGAGCTTAGAGACTGTCCGAAAGCGATAGTTAACGGTTGGGAGCAAGGCGGCGAAGCATAAGATGAACCATAGCGGCGTAAATCATCGCATCGCCGGTGCGAACCAAGAGTTCGTAGTCGCGGCTAAAACGACGATAACCAGATAGCCATGCAAAGGTACGTTCAACGACCCAGCGAAAGGGTAACTTCTGGTAGCCTTTGACCTGTGGGTCACGCTCAACAATCTCGACGGTAATGCCAGTTTGTTGGCGCATGTCAGCGATAAACTCCTCACCCCGGTAAATTCCATCTGCCCACAGCTTCTTGAGACGCGTAAACCGGGAGGGCAGCAAGGGAATGAGCCAGGAAGCAACGTCACGGTCTGTGTAATTGGCTTCTGTGACAAAGGCTTTGAGGACCATGCCCATCGTATCCACAACGATGTGCCGCTTGCGTCCGTTCACTCTTTTGCCCCCATCCCAGCCTCTCACGCCCCCTTTTAACTGGTCTTGACTGACTGACTGTCGATGCTCCCAGCACTCGGTGTGGCGTCTCCTCCGCCGGCAATTCGCACCTTCTCACGCAGCGCGTCGTTCATGCGCCTCCATGTCCCGTCGTCTCGCCAGGCTCGAAAGTAGTGATACACCGTTTTCCAGTTCGGTAGAGCGTGCGGCATCATCCGCCATGAGTTACCTCCCGCCAGAATGTAGAATATTCCGTTCAATACTTCCCGCATGTCCGTTGTCCGCTCCCGTCCGCCTACTTTCGCAGCGGGTATCAGCGGTTCAATGAGCGCCCACTGTTTGTCCGTCAAATCGCTTGGGTATCGCTGTCTTTTTGTCATCCTTCCATTTTACTCATTGTTTATCGTTCTCGGACAGTATATGAGGGTCGTTTCGTCCACATTGAACATTAGTCACAAATATTCGTAATATCAAAACTAATTAACATTCATTGCTACTAACTTGGATTTGTTACATTTTAGAATTGCAAACCCCTTGCAATTTAATTATTAACCATGCACAATCATTCTCATCTCTCGTTTAAGCAGAAAAGGCATGTACATGGTCAGCCGTCTGGTATTTGTCGCGCTCATACTGCTCACCTTTCTCGCCACTGGCACACAGACACGTATTGCCGCCCAAACGGCCACCCCCTCTGCTACAGATATTCAGGGTTGCGCAAAACAGACCGATAAGCGGTTCGATGGCGCGCGTCCCGAGTCGCTGGTATTGAAAGATGTCGATCTGCTCACACAACCGCAATTCGGCAAAACCGCCAAGCCGATCAAGCTGATTACCATTCCGAAAGATGCGCGCGTGGTCGTCTTCGATATTGATGATGTCGAGCGCAAGTGGTATCGCGTGCTGTGGGTCTGCGACACCTTCGCCTTTGGTGGGTGGGTCACGAAAGACTCGATCAAGTTCTTCGATAAGAATGCCAACCCGAAGGTCGCGCCGCCCGGCTGTGTGCAATCGATTACCACGTTCGATTCGCTGAACCCGTCGTGGAAAAGCACGATTGCGGGGCGTCTGGTGGTGGTCGCGGACCTGTACCGCGCGCCCAGCACCAAGAAATACGACTCGTTCTTTTATCTGACCACCAACGGCAAAGAGGTCAAGGACAAGGACCGCCATATCCTGACCGAGGGACCGTTCCTCGCCAATGGCGAAGTCATCAACGCAAAGGTCTCGAAGGGGATGGTCATCGGTTTCACGCTCACCGCGCCATCGCCAGACATCAAGATTTACGCGACAGCGTATGCCGTGCCGGAAGGCTGCAAGTGGGACGTCTAGAGACAGGCTCTGCTTGCCAACGCGCATTGCCCGTTTAGCGCGTAAAACGGGTCCGCCACACTCGATTCAATTGCCCGAACGTACATCCGACTTGATTGCACTCCATAGGGGGAGTTCGATACTATGACGCACGCTCACGCCCGCCGCCTGCAAATCGTCACCGCACTCGTGTTCATTCTGTCAATTTTCCTTTCCGCGTGCGAAGGCGCGCAGGAATTCACCATCGTCGACCTGCGTGAAAAGCTCGGCAAGGTCACGAAGGAGACGACCGGGGATGTCGATAACAGCAAGGGAACCACCGACCTGACCTCCAGTATCAACGTCAAGAAGCAGTATCGGCACACGATCACGCTCGTGCTGAACAAAAACGCGAACCTGAACGAAAAAGACGTCAAGGACCGTATTTACGATACCTACGATATTCCGAATGCCAGCGGCGAGAAGAGCTGCATCATCCCCGCCGAGGTCCCCGCCGGGAATATCTATGCGTACAACATCGAGTGGACCGAAGTGCTGCGCGAAGGCAATGTGCAGGCCGGGAAAGGGAGTAACCAGGGCGATGTACTGGGGACTTACACAGTATTGGTAGACCTGCAATGCCAGGTTGTCGGCGCTGAAGTCAAGCAGTAAAGCGCGCACCATGACCGACAAGTACAGGCCGATTGCGATTCGGGTCGAGGATTTGTGGGTGGTGAAGGGCGGCGGCGCGTTCACGGGACGCGCCGCCAAACTCGCCCTCTTGCAAGGTGCTGGTTTTTCCGTAGAGCCGGGATCGTTCGTCGGTATCGTCGGTCCGAACGGAGCCGGCAAGACGACGATGTTCAAGGCACTCGTCGGCGACAAGCCCTATAGCGGGCAGATATTGCTCACTCAGGAACACGACGTGCAAGGTGGCGCATCGGGGTACGAAAGCCTGTATGACAATCCGGAATATTGGCTGCAACAAATCGGCTATGTCCCGGTCGATAATGTCCTGCACGAGGATTTGACCGTGCGCCAATCGCTCCTGCACAGCGGGCGTTTGCGGCTACCGGGCGTGAGCGATGAGGAGATCGAACGGCGCTTTATGAATGCGCTAATCGTCCTCGGCTTCGAGGAGCGCGACTCACGCATGGATCGCCAGATCAGGATGCTCAGTAGCGGCGAACGTAAAAAAGTCAACGTGGCCGCCGAACTGCTCACCAATCCACCGCTGCTACTGTTGGATGAGCCGACCAGCAACCTCGACCCGAACGCGGAGCGCGACCTAATGGACAGCCTGCGGCGCCTCTCTGGCAAGCAGAACAATGGCGATGGACCAACGGTGCTGCTCATCACGCACACACTCGAAACACTCGACCGTTGCGATCAGGTCGTCTTCATCGCCAACTCGAAGCTGCTCACCGAAGGCAGCGCGGATGCCGTTTTCCAATGGCTCGAAGATGATTTGAGCAAGCGCGGGCTTGCCCCCGCAACTTCGTCGGACAAATTCGAGCATTGGGCAACGATTTTCGACGAACACAAAACCGATGAGAAACGCGCCGAACGGCGAACAATCCCGTTGCCCGCGTTGAAGGAACATCCACAGGCGGCCCGGCGCGAGGTGCGGAACGACTCGTTCTGGCGGCAGTTCGGCATCCTGTCCAGCCGCTATTTTCTGGGACGCTACAACGACCTGGGCGGGATTTTTACAATCCTGTTCTCCGCGTTCGTCGCCGGCTTTCTGCTGCTGATTGCGCCCTCCGAAGTGTTCCTGAAAGCGCGTGATGCCTCCGCTGCACGGCAAACCGTCGTCCTGTTCGTGATCCTTGTCGTCATCACGGGCGCGTTCAATAGCCATCGCGAGATCAGCAAAGAATTCCGCATCTACATTCACGAGCGCGCCAAAGGGCTTAACCCGCTGGCCTATCTCATTTCCAAAACGCTGTGGCTGGCGGTTGTACTGGGGGCGCTCGGCAGTCTGACAATGCTCGCGCTGACCGGGATGCCCATCGCGCGGGTGGCGGTACTGCTCGCGGGGGTGCTACTGCTCGGTATCGGAATCGGGACGCTCTTCGTCAATAAAGCACTGCGCAAGATGAGCGCGGCGGCACGTCTACGGCGCGTGGCACGCATGGCGATTATCGTCTCGCCGCTGTTTCTTTCCGCATTCGTGCAGTTGCAGGGGAAGGAACTGCCGACTTCGCCGCTTGCGCCCTCGCTGGTTGAAATCAGCATTATTATCACGCTCACGCTGGGGTCGATTGCGGCACTCAGCGCCGGATTGATGGTTTCTGCCTTCGTGGGCGGCAATAACGACCGGGCAACGCAGCTCGTGATCGCGATCATCATCGCCAACGTCATCCTAGCCTTTTCTGTGCTGGTCGTCAGCAGCCCGCAGTTCCGTCCACTATTCCAGACGCTAGAACCCTTCACGGCCACGCACTGGGGCTACAACGGATTCGCTTCGAGTCTGGGTATCTACTGCTGGGCGGGCAGCCTGAAGTTCAACGACTTCAACAGCGCTGGACACATTGCGGATACGTGGCTTTATCTGATTGTGCAGATTTTCGTCTGTATCGGGCTGGCAGTTCTGGCGCTGCGCTTGCAGGAGACCTGGGTTAGCCGCCAGCGCGTGCTGGTCTCGCTCGTGCGGCAGCGCTGGACATGGGTGTATACGCTGGCGGTGCTGCTCGTCCTGAGCTGGGCAGCTTACCTCTCGAACCAGTCATACAGCTACTACGCGCTGACCTTTTCGGATGAACTGGAAGGCCGCAACCGCTACGCGAACATCAATCTGGTCTCCAATACCACATTTATGCAGCAGTTGAACGGCAAACTCAGCGAGTCTGCGTGTGTGTATCAGAACAGCGCCGATAACAAGCCGGACGATAACGCGCAGACCAATGCCGTTAGCATGAGCATCATGAGCGCAGAGGACAACTAGCCACCATGCAACCAACCAAACGCGCGTTCTCTACGGGAACAATCGTCCTGCTCGTGATCCTCGTCGTGTTGATTGCCCTACCCTGGACCCTCAGCATGGCCTTCGCGCCGTTGCGCCCGGTCGATCTGGAGACGACCGCAACCGTATATGTGACGATTGCATCCGATTACCAGACAGTACAGGCCATCAAAGAGGGTTCACGCACCAGCGTGATGGTCCTTGAGCCGACTCAAACCCCCGACCCGATCACGCCGACCAAATCCGCACGCAGCGACTCAAATGTTCAGTTTGTCGCGTTTGCGGTACAAGCGCCTACAGCGACCATCGGGGCAACAGGCACAGTGACGGCGGCGGCGACAGCGCCCGTCACGCGCGTCGCTGTCAGCCCGACGGCGACGATCAAACTGCCGAAAATATCCACCGCGACCCCCCTCCCGCCCGTCGCGAAACAGCTTTTACTCACCGATGAAACCGCCACGCAGGACATCCAGAAGACGCAAAAAGACATCCAGAACCTGAAACTGACTATCCTCGCGGATTCGATACAAATCACCGGGACAGTGATTGTCGATGGTCCGCTCGGAACCAAAATCGGTGTGAGTCTGGAGATTATCGGGACGTTGAGCGTGGAAGCTGAAAAACTGCGCTTCAAGGTCACATCCGTCAAGGTCAACGGCGGTGATGAGACGAACACCGAACGCGGCAAACAGGCCGAGGGGATCGTTAACGATTGGCTGACCGGTTACCTGATCCGCAAAAAAGTTCAAAAGCTGACGCAGCAGCCAGGCTTGCTCACGCTGGATATTCTCGAACTGAGTACCAGCGACCTCCCGACGCTGCGCCCAACCGCCGCCGTAACGCTGGCGGGGACCGTCGCACCGACTGCCGCCGTGACGACTTTTAACACGCGCGCCGTCGTGGGGAGTGTCACCGTCCCGCCGACAGGGGTTGCGATAGTCATCACCTCTGGACCGACAAGCACCCGACGGCTGATTATCGGCACGGTGACAGTGGTGCCGCGTACCGCCGCTGTCACGCATATCGCGGTCTCGATCAAAACGTCTGTCGCGCCCACCGCGACCGTCGCGACGATCATCCCCAGCCGGACTGCCGTAACGGTCGCTGCACCTGCGGATGCAACCAGCGGTCCCAGCCCGACGGTCAAACTGCCGCAGGTCACGCAGCAAAGCCGCGTCTATGGTTCCGGCACGCCGCAACCGACGATCACGATCAACCCGAACGCCCAGAACACGATCACGGGCGAGCAGGCGACCCTGCTGACAGGCGGCACGCTTGGTCCGATCACCGATGTGAACGTAACGTTCGACAAGGGGACGATCATCGTCACTGGCAACGTCACGCTGCCCAATAACCCGATCACGGACCCGATCACCAAAGTGATCGCGCCGGGCAAGGAAATTTCGGTTCCCATTCAAATCATCGGCATTCTCACCGTCAAGGATGGCAAGCCATCGATCCAGTTCACCTCTATCAAGCTCGCCGATAAAGAGGTCGGCAGCAATACTCCAGTCGGGCAGGCGGCGATGTCGGCGCTCGGCGATTACGTGACCAACGTGCTGATTCCCGGAAAAGTGAGCAAAGTCACTGCCGAAAACGATACGCTCGTGACCGATCCATAGCCAATTTCCGCAACGACTTGTGAGGACTAGGGTGATGGCGATGCTGAAGCGTCTCGGCGCGTGTGTTGCGCTTGGCATGGTAATCCTTGCGCAATCACTGGCGCACGCACAGGGAGCCGATCAGATTGTATATGCAGCAGGTGCGCTCGGCAGCCGGGCGTTGTTCGTGATGAACTCCGACGGTGGCAACCCGCACAAACTAACCAGCACAGGCGACAGCTCGGAGCCGAACTGGTCCCCGGACCGCCGCCAGATCGTGTTCAGTTCCAAACGCGGCGACGACACGCATCTATACGCGATCAATGCGGATGGCTCTGGCGAGCGCCAGATTACGCGCGGGAGCGCCGTCACCAACGCGCAACCGAACTGGTCCCCGGATGGTGCGAACGTGATCTTCATCTCCAACCAGTCCGGCAAAGCGGATGTCTTCATGGTGAGCGCAAGCGGTGGCGACTCGTCGAAGGTGTCCAGCGACCCGAAGGCCGACTTCGATACGCCGTCCTGGTCGCCCGACGGCAAATCGATTGTGTACTCCAGCAACAAAACAGGACAATCCGAAATCTGGATCATGGCGAACAATGGCAGCAATCCGCGCCAATTGACAAAACATGCCGATGGCGACTACAACGCTCCGGCGTGGTCGCCGGATAGCAAGCTGATTGCGTTCGTTTCAATTGCGAATGGCGAAAGCGAAATCTATACCGTCGAGGCCAGCGGCAAAAATCAATCGCTGGTCGTCACCATCCCGGAACAGTTTGTCGGTTCGCTTACATGGTCGCCGGACGGCAAGCAACTGGCGTTCATGGCGACTAAAGATCAGGCGCATACCATCAGCAGCGTGACCATTAACGGTGGCACGCTCAAACAGTTGAGCAGCGGCAACGACAACGCCGGGTGGCCGTCCTGGGCATCGTTCAAGAAAGTGAGTCCGGTGGCCGTCGATACGGGCAGTGGCGATGGTCCGCAGGATACTGCCGGGGGTGACGAAGGCGGGAGCAAACTTTGCGCTGGCTCACCACGTTCGCGCCTCACGGTCGGGATGAAAGGCCGTGTGACTTACGAGCCGCCGATGTCGAGTTGGGTCCGCAAAACCCCGGACGGCTCCAAAATACGCCAGATCGCGCCGGGGACAACCTTCACGGTGAAAGATGGGCCGGAGTGTGCGCGTAACCTGACCTGGTGGCAGATTCAGACTTCTGCTGTGACGGGATGGGCTGCCGAAGGCGAAGGCTCGGATTATTACCTTGAACCCGCGCGTTAATCGTTTCGTGTTCGGCATGTGGATCATTGTGCTGCTCGCGGTCTTGCCGCGCCTCGTCGATGCACAAGGCGCAGATGATCGGCTGGTCGTCGCAGTCGGAATCCCCGGCGCGCACGAATTGTATACCCTCAAGCCGGATGGTACGGATCGCAAGAAGGTGAGCAGCAAGGGCGACAACGCCGATCCAAACTGGTCCCCGGATCGGCGCAAAATCGCATTCAGCGCGACGCGCGACGGTGTGACAGAAATATATGTTGTCAATGCCGATGGTACGGGCGAAATTCAGGTGACAAAGAATAACGGGACTGCGAATATCGCGCCGGGCTGGTCCCCGGATGGGCGCTATCTGGTCTTCGTCTCCAACCGATCCGGCAAAAACGATATTTACTACGCGGCTGCCGATGGCAAGGGCGATGTCCACCAACTCACACAGGAACGCAACGCCGATTACGATACCCCGGCGTGGTCCCCGGACGGCAAGGCAATAGCCTTTGCCAGCAACAAAACAGGCCAATACGAGCTGTGGACGATGGATACGGCGGGTGCAAACCTGCGCCAGCTTACGCGGCATAAAGAAGGCGATTATACCTACCCGGCGTGGACCCCCGACGGCAAAAAGATTGCGTTTGCCTCGGTCGAGAATGGAAATGGTACGGTGCTTTCCATCGGCAGCGGCGGCGGTGCGCCCGACCTGATCGCGGATTTGCCGGAACAATTCGTCGGCTCGGTCACATGGTCGCGCGATGCCAAATCGATTGCGTTCATGGTCTGGAAAAGTACCGGAAACCGTTCGATCCAACTGGTCAGTCTCGTTGATGGCAGCGCGCGGTCGCTCACCGAAAACGGTAAAGACATTGGCTGGGCGTCGTGGTCCGGTCCAGCCAAAGTAGAAGCAATCGCGCTGTCAACTGGTGCATCTTCGGGCGCGACCGATGAGGATGAAAGCCCGATTTTCAACCCGGAGACGGATACGCCCGCCAAAACGCGCCGCATATGTAGCCGTTCGCCGCTCTCGCGGCTGGATGTCGGGAAGCGAGGCCGTGTCACGCTCGTCCCGCCGGACCCCAGCGATATGCGCGCGTCACCGGGCAGCCGCACCATCGTCGCGACGATGCCCGCCGGTGCGATCTTCAAAATCGTCGAGGGACCCAATTGTACGAGTAACCTGACGTGGTGGCGCGTCACATGGCGCGGCGTGACTGGATGGACGCCGGAAGGCTCCGGGTCCACCTATTGGCTTGAACCCATCCCGAACGAGTAGATGAGCGCAAGAAGGTTGATCATGATACACAAGACTTTATCGCGTGCGGTTCGCCTGATCGTCATGGGCGGTATTTTATTGATGGGGCTGCCGTTCAGCGCACGCGCCCAGAGCGAAAGCCGTATTACCTATGCGGCAGGCGAGCCGGAACGCCATGTGCTATATACCGCCAACCCTGATGGCAGCAGCAAGACGCAGCTCACCAAAACGGGGGATAGCACCAGCCCGGCATGGTCCCCGGACCGCAGCAAAATCGCATTCAGCTCCAAGCGCAACGAAGTGACCGATATTTATATCATCGATGCGGATGGCACGAACGAAACACAGCTCACGAAGGACAGCGGGACCTACAACGATGCACCAAGCTGGTCCCCGGATGGGCAGTCTGTCGCGTTCGTTTCCAATAAATCCGGCAAACAGGACGTGTACACGATCCGCGCGGACGGCACGAACATCCGGCGCTTGACCAGAGACCTGACCGCCGATTTCGATACACCCGCGTGGTCGCCGGATGGGACGCAAATTGCGCTCGCGTCCAACAAAACTGACCGGAGTGAAATCTGGCTGATCGACAGCAGCGGCCAAAATTTGCGCCAACTGACCAAACACGAGAACGGCGATTTTACGTACCCGGCGTGGTCGCCCGATGCAAACACCATCGCGTTCGCCTCGAATGATGATGGCAACGGCGAACTGTACACCGTCGATAAGAATGGCAAAAATCAGCGACAGATCACATCCGTCGATAAAAAATATATCGGGTCGGTCACATGGTCCCCGGATGGCAAGTCGATTGCGTACATGGCGTGGGCGGAACAGCAGCCGCATATCATCCAGATCACCAGTATCAGTGATGGATCGGCGCGGCAGATCAGCGAGAGCGCGAACGATGTCGGTTGGGTGTCGTGGGCGTCGCTCAAGCCGCGCGCCAGCACCGGTGCGGAAGCGAGCGGCGCTCCGGCCAGCGGCGATGACCCGGAAGTCGATACCCAGCCATTCACCGGAGACGTCCACGACCTGATCCCGCCTCTCGAGGGCAAGGTCTACGAGATCAAGCGTGGTTACAACGCCTATGCCTATAGCCAGCCGTCGAGCGGTTCCAAGAGTCTGCGGCGGCTGCTGTGGGGAGATCGTATCCTGTGGAACGGAAAGACGAAAAACGGCTTCCGTGAGGTTGTACTGGGCAATGATACGACCGCCTATATCGTCAACAACGCATCCGCTTACGCTGTGGTTGACCCGGCGACCGTCACGCCAGACCTCAAAGTGAACAGGAACCTGCGTATCAACGACAATGGCGATGGTAGCCACCTGCGCCGCGAGGCAAGCATCTGGTCCATCGAAAAACTAAAACTGCGCAATGGGGATGTGGCAAAAGTGATTGGCGGTCCGGTCTACGCTGAATATTTCATCTGGTGGAAGCTACGCACGGATAGTGGCATTGTCGGCTGGCGCATCGACAAACCGACATGGTGGGAGATAACCCGATGAGAGTGCAGCATATCAGGCCGCTGGCCGATGCCCTTCTGTTGGTTAGTCTAGTGATGCCTGTATTCGCCACCTCAACTTACGCAGCGCAATCTGCCACAGACGCAGGCAATCAGATCGTTTATGCAGCGGGGGAGGCAGACGCGCACACCCTCTATACGATGAATAACGACGGCACGAACGCACGTAAACTCGTCACGAAAGGCGACAACACGGAGCCGGATTGGTCCCCCGACCGGACGCGCATCGCGTTCTCCTCCCGGCGCGAGGAACAGACGAACATTTATGTGGTGAATGCGGATGGCAGCGGCGAACAACAAATCACGCAGAGCAGCGGACCGACCAGCAACACTCAGCCACGCTGGTCCCCCGATGGCAAGTCGCTCGCGTTCGTCTCCAACCGCACCGGATCGTTGAACGTGTACACAATTCAAGTCGATGGCGGCAATATCCAGCAGATTACGCGCGAAATTGGTTCGGATAGCGTTTCCCCAACGTGGTCCCCGGATGGAACCCAGCTCGCGTATAGCAGCAACAAGGCCGAAGCGTTTGAAATTTATGTCACGGATCGGGCTGGCAAGAACCCCCGCTCGATCAACAAGAAAGACGACGGTGACAGGGTTTCCCCGGTCTGGTCCCCAGATGGCAAACAGATCGCGTATGTCCTGCAAAAAGACGGTGATGGGATTATCATGACCGCCGGGCGCGATGGCAGCGCCGAAACGCAGCTCCTCGTACTGGAAAACTACTTTCTCGACGCGCTCACATGGTCCCCGGACGGTCAGAGTATCGGCTTCATGGCGTGGACAGGCGCGCAGGACCATACCGTGCGTGCGGTTTCGCTCACCGATGCGAAGATGACGCAACTGACCGAAGCCAAGCAAAATGCCGGGTGGCCTGCCTGGGCATCCCTCAAGCCCATTGCGGCGACAAGCGGTAATTCCGGGAGCGCCGACGGAATGCCGGGGCGCTTCCGGGCGACCAATATCCGGTGTACGGATGCCGCGCCGTCGCGCGTGAATGTCGGCGTCGAGGCTAAAATCATACGCGGGATCGCCGGTACCGATAAGACTAAGCCGATCCGTCGCGGGGCCGCCTCGCGCGAAATCCTGATCAATGCGCCAATTGGCGATACCGTGAAGATTCTTTCTGGACCGGAATGCATCCGCGCCGACGCGACGTATGAAATGGTGATGTGGTGGCGCGTCCAGTATGGGGACTACACGGGTTGGACCTCTGAAATCATCGCGGATAAATATATGCTCGAACCACTGGAGGGACAGGACATCGCGCCCGCGGACCCGACCGCAACGGAGACACTCACTCCCGGCGGGAAGGCGCGCGTCTATGTACGTGACGATGGATTGAAACTACGCAGCGCGCCCGGCACGACCGCCCGGGTCATCGAAAAGATGCCGCGCGGGACTGTGGTGGAGGTCATCGAAGGTCCCAAATCGAGCGGTGGCTATACGTGGTGGAAGGTCAAAGCGCCGTCCGGTGCGGTTGGCTGGGCAGTCCAGAGCGCAGACGGGCTGGATACGCTCGTCCCCATGGACTCATGAGATACAGCATGGCTGCCAACCTCTTTCGCCGACTCGCCCTGCTGGTGAGCGCCGTCCTGCTGGTGCATATATCTGCCACGTCCGCCGCTGCACAAAGCACGGTGGACCAAATCGTTTATGCGCAGGGACAGGCCAACGCGCACGATATTTATATCATGAACAGCGACGGCACGAATGCCCGTAAACTGACCAAAACAGGCGACAACATCGAGCCGAACTGGTCCCCGGATCGGCGTCGCATTGCCTTCAGCGCCAAACGCGATATGGTCGCCAACGTCACGGATATTTACATCGTGAACGCAGATGGAGCGGGCGAAGTACAGATTACCAGAGACAACGGGACCGCCAACGGCACACCGAGCTGGTCCCCGGATGGTCAATATATTGCTTTCGTCTCCAATAAATCCGGGAAGTCCGATATATACCTGACCTCCGCAACGGGCGGCAGCATCACGCAGCTTACGCAAGACAAAACGGCGGTTTTCGAGAACCCGGTTTGGTCGCCCGATGGCGGGCTGATCACCTTCACCTCCGATAAAGGCACATCAGAGACGCAAACCCGCCAAATCTGGACAATGGACAACAATGGCGCGAACCCGCGTTCGCTGACCGCTACGCTGAACGGCCTCACCGACGCGGAAAACACCTCTCCAGCGTGGTCGCCCGATGGCCGCAAAATCGCGTTCGTGTCCGTCCGGGAGGGGAGCAGCACGCTGTTCACCATCGATGTGAACGGCAAAAACCAAAGCCTCGTGGCTGAACCCGCCGAGAACCTATTCTATGAAAACCTGGCGTGGTCGCCCGATGGCAAGTCGCTCATCTTCGCGGCGCACGCATCCGGGAAGCCGTATAC
The DNA here is from genome assembly GCA_965246845.1 of Aggregatilineales bacterium. Lineage (GTDB taxonomy): Bacteria > Chloroflexota > Anaerolineae > Aggregatilineales > UBA2796 > JBBRMW01. The sequence goes on along the minus strand of CBDFFR010000014.1, from coordinate 415,021 downwards.
GTTGCAGATTGTTTCCATTGCCAGTGGCGGCGCGAAGCAATATACCAAAGACGGCATCGATATGGGCTGGCCTGCGTGGGCATCGCACAAGCCGATTGGCAAACTAAAAATCGATTTCAGCGAGAGTGGGCGCACGAGTAGCGGACCGCGACAAGTTCCCCCGGTCAATTGTCCCGGTGCGCCACCAACACAATTGATGGTCGGGATGCGCGGCACAGTCCTGCGCTTCGACTCCGGCGCGGCAGCCGTCCCGGTCCGTGTTCGGGCGGCGGCGGGAACGGGCGCAAATCAAATCGGCGAACTCCGCACAGGCGAGACCTTCACGGTTGTCGATGGACCGAAGTGCATTGACCGACTGATCTGGTGGAAGATCGACTCCGATACGGGCGTGACAGGGTGGGCTGCCGAAGGCACGCAAACCAACTATTTTCTGGACCCACTGGATGAGTAGGCAATACCGCTCACCGCAACGTCGTCGCGGTCATTTGAAGCGTCGTATTCGGCTCTATCTGATCATCGTCGGGGTGCTGCTCGCGTGGTATATCGTGGAGCCTGACCCATTCGGCTTGAACCCGGTGATCACGACTATCGGCGGATGGTTGGATGCAACGGCGCAAGCGAGTGATAACGACGACGCGCTAATACTGACGGTAGTTCCCGCTACGAGGCTCCCGCCCGCTGGAAGTCAGACGGCGACGGCTTCAGATATTGGATCAATTGCCGCAGAACCGGCGCGAACCCCGGCGGCAGCAGCGACGCTCGGCAGCATCGAGACGCTCATGCTCCAGGCGAGCGGCCCGCGCGACCAACGCGCGTTATTTTTGGTCAACCCAGATGGCAGCGCAACCCGCCGCTTGACCACGCGCGGGGATAGTACAGAACCGGTGTGGTCGCCGGATCGCACACGGGTTGCATATTCATCGACACGCGAAGGGCGCACCGATATATACATCATGGATGTGACGACGCGCGCGGAACGGCAGATCACGGGGACCAGCGAGGATGGAACCTATAATGCGACTCCAACCTGGTCGCCGGACAGCCAATATCTCGCGTTCATCTCCAATCGATCGGGCAAGAAGGATATTGTCGTGGTTCGGCTGGAAGATGGCGACGCGAAAATGCTTTCCCCGCGTGACCTCAAAGCGGAATATGATACGCCTGCATGGTCGCCGGATGGCAAGCAAATTGCCTTCGCCAGCAACAAGACGGGTCACAACGAAATCTGGTTGATGGGCAGCAGCGGGATAAACCTGCGCCAACTCACCATCACGAGCGCAGGTGAGTTCACTGCTCCCGCGTGGTCGCCGGATGGCACACAAATTGCCTTTATCGGGTCGGGCGATGGAAACAGCGCCGTATTCGTCCTGAACCTCAAAACGAACAAACGCACCAAACCGCGTGATTTGCCCGGTTATTTTATGGGTGCTGTCGCGTGGTCGCCGGACGGCGCGAAGCTGGCCTATATGCTTTGGAATGAACAGACACCCAGCGCAATCGAAGTCGTGACTGTCGCCGATCCTGAGTCGGTCTATCGCATCGCCCATGCCGGGATAGAGGTCGGCTATCCGGCATGGGCGTCTATAGCGCCAAAAGAACCGTTGCAACTTGCGGTCTTTGCGGAGAGTGGGGACGCCGCCTTGCGGATGCAGCAAAGCTGTCCGGATGCCCCTGCACCGCGCCTTGCCAACGCAAAAACCGCGCGCATCTCGAAAGGTGTTCGCTCCCTTGTGCTGCGCGCCTCTGCCGGCGCGAATGGCAAGAAAATAGCGCTGTTGGGCGCGGGGACGACGCTCACTTTATACGGCGAACCCCTTTGTGCGGAGGGTTTCATCTGGTGGCGTGTGAACTACGGCAACCTTGTCGGCTGGGTCGCGGAAGGCCAGAACCACGACTACTGGATCGAGCCGGGCTGAATAATTTCGCGCAAAGGAACTATCACGGGGAGTCATCATGATCAATCGCCGACCCTATCATCTACAACAACTGTTAATCATCGTAACCGCGCTCGCGGCTGCTGTCGTGACATGGACCCCGCAAAAGTCGCGCGCCGCGCAAGCTGAAAATCAGGTGGTGTACGCGGCGGGAGCGAGTGAACACGCGATCTATATCATGAATGCCGATGGCAGCGATCCGCGCAAGCTGACGACCGCTGGTGACAACATCGACCCGGCGTGGTCCCCCGACCGCCGCACGATTGTCTTTTCCTCCTCGCGCGACTCCAGCACGGAAATTTTCACGATCAATGCCGATAGCAGTGGTGAAAAGCAGCTCACAAAAAACAATGGGACTGCCAACGTGATGCCTGTCTGGTCGCCGGACGGCCAGTACATCGCGTTCATCTCCAACCGTCCGGGGCGCAACAGTTTGTTCATCATGAAGGCTGATGGCAGCGGGATCACGCAAGTCAACAAGCAGCTTGACGGCGATTACAGTGATCCGGCATGGTCCCCCGATGGCAAAAAGATTGTGTACGCGAACAACGCTACCGAACGCTATGAACTGTGGAGCGTGAATACGGATGGCAGCAGCCCGCGCCAGCTTTCGCACAACACCGATGGCGATTACAGCGACCCGGCATGGTCGGTAGACGGCAAGAAGATCGCCTATGTCGGCATTTTGAATGGCAACGGAGTGATTTTCAGCATGGACGCGAACGGCGGAGCGGGCAAAAAGCTCGCCGAGATGCCGGAGCAATTCGTCGGAGCGACATCGTGGTCCCCGGATGGCGCGTCCGTCCTCTTCGTCGCGTGGAAATCCGATGCGCCGCATATCATTTACACGGTTCCGGCGGCGGGTGGAACTCCGCAACCTTTCGTAAGCAATCTGGTCGATGCAGGGTGGCCGAGCTGGGCCTCGTTCAAGGCAGGCATCGGCTCGCTTGCGCTCACTCTGGATGCGGCACAACCTGAGTACGAAACGAGGCCGCCCGACCCGCTCGCGCCTGCAACCGATGATAGCGAGGTCGCGGAGATCGCCAGCACGCTCACGGCGGCCAAACCACGCAACGCAGCCGACGCGAACAAGGCGGGCAGCGTGTGGAAAGGGGTCAATTTCAAACTGCTCACCACGCCACACGAGGAGAATTATGACACGACAGTGCAGCCGGGGAACAAACTGCGCTTTGCATTCAACTGGTGTTCGGATGGGACACGCACCATCAACGCAATTTCCCGCCCGTTGATCGTTGGCTTGTTCGTGGATAGCGATCAAATTCCCGACGACAAAATCCTGATCTTCGATCAGGACAACTGCCGCAAGTGGACGACGCTCCTGAGCGGCTGGAAAGCGGGCGATCTGCATATCCTGCGCATCAAGGTCAAGGTACGCGAAGAAATCCCGTTCCGCAAAGGGACCGTCGATGAAGGCAATTATGTTCACCGCTTGAATGTGACCGTTACAAAATAACCTGTTGACCCGCAAATTCACACGGAAAGGTCGCCATGCTTCACAATCGTCTCTCCAAACTGACAAAGCCCGGTGCGGTCCTCTTGCTCGGCTGTGTTGTACTCATTAGCACTACGTTCAGCGCCGCCGCTGCGCAAAGCATCCCGCCGAGCGCGACGCCGACCGACCGACCGACCGACCGACCGACAAGCCCATCCATCGTCACGGCGAAGCCGCCCGGTGCGTCCACGTCGACGCCGCTGCCCGTGACGCGAATCGTCTTCCCGACCCGGACAGGTACAAAATCGCCAGCCAGCCCGACGCTCCGGCTGGTAACGTCCACACGCACCCCGACACCCACCGCCAGTAGTGAGGCGCAGACGCCCGCCAGTCCGACGCTTACGCCGACCGCCGCATCGACCACAGCCGCGACCAGCGAAACACCAACCAGCAAGCCCACGCTCACGCCTATCGCGAATACGGGCAGCACGGGCGATTTGCTCAACAGCGCGACGACGAACACCTTTGCCGCGAGCAATGTCACCTTCGACCTCAACGGCGATTTTACGGTAGCGGTGGATGTCGATGAGGCCGTGTTCAGCGTGAAAGGCAGCGGCTGCTGGGTAGACCTGAGTGATCCGCAGAAACTGACGCTTCAGGCGACGCTCAACCTCACCCAAAACTATCAGGACAAGACGCGCACTGTAATCTATGAAGTGCGTGCGGTCGGTGGCACATTCTACCTGCACGGGGTCGAGGCCGCGACGGGTGTTCAGACTCCCTGGTATCGCGCGACGCTCTATGAATTGGTCCTGGGGACGCTCGCAAGCGGCTCGAACCCGATCATCAAGTCCCTGCTCAGCGGGACACCGACGGCGGAAACTATGCCAATAGACCCTGGTGAGTTTCTGGCGCTGGCCGATGTCTTGAGCAAGTTCATCCGAACCACACGGACCGATACCAGCGGCGATGAGGCTATTTTCAACACCCGCTACGACGTTCAACGCTTCCTGCGCTCCAAAGATGGCTTGCCGACCCTGATCAAATTGATCGCGAAACTTGGCGGCGTCAATCTGGGCGAGGGCGCAGATAATATTGGGGCGATGACCTCGCTGATCCCCCTCTTCGTGCCGGAAGCGGACCTGCGCTCCGAAACGCATGTGGACCCGGCGCAGGTGAAATTGAATCGGGTCAACGTCTTTGGAAGCATGACACTTGGCAAGCTGCTCTTCGGCTTAAGCGCAACGGACGACGTGATCATCGACCTGACCGGGGGGATGAAGTTCACCGGGTACGGCGCAGCGTGCAACGTCAGCGCACCTGCCGATTCTGTACCCTACTCCGGTGCAATAGCGCTTTCCAGCCCGGTAGCGAAATAGGTAAAAGGTCACGATAACCTACATGGCCGATTACATCCACGAAATCATCACGCTGCACATCAGCAACGCCGATCCCGCACAGCCGGGGTCAGGCGCGTATGTACTGCGCCTGTCCTCGCTCCGATACCGCAAAAATGCCAGAAAAGACACCGATGCGATGCCGGGCGTGGCAGAAATCGCCCAGCCGTTCGTATGGCCGCCGGACCCGGCAGATATGAGGTTGCTGGAAAAACTGCGCTCTCCAAAGAGTCTGGAAACAGATGAACTTAACCTCCTCGGCGCGCATCTCTACCGCGCGTTGTTTCCTGTTGGGAGCGCGACGGAAAGCGCATTGCAAAGCGCGCGTCAGGAATCTGCAAATGCCGGGAGCGATGGACATCTGCGTTTGTCGCTGGTGCTGGATAGCAGTGCGTCGGAACTGCAAGTCTGGCCGTGGGAAGCGATGCACGACGAGATTGGCATCGTCACGCTTCGTCAGGATGAAACCTTTGTACGTCAATTCGCCCGAAGCAAGGCTGCCCCCGTACCCAAAAGACCGCGCCCGATTAGCGGTCAATTGCGCGTGTTGTTCATCGGCGGCGCGGACCCCGGACCAGGTTACGGTAATTTGGAAAAAGACATCAAATTTGCCAGCGAGGAACTGGACCGGATGATCAGCGCCAACAAGCGCAGTGGGTGGCGGTGGCTACGGACCGGGCGCGAAATCAAGTTCACCGCCAGGTTGGTTGACACAGAGAAAGAACTGAAGCTGCTCGCCAAAAAGAACGACCCGAACAGCAAATATCATGTGGTGATATATGCCGGGCATGGAACTTCGGAACATATTTTCCTGCACAGCGAACGCGAGCCGGGTCAAAAAGTCGATGTCACGGCGGGAGCGCTGCTCAAGTTGCTCGCCAATCAGGACGTGCGACTGATCTATTTGCTGGCGTGCAAGACAGGCAGCCCGGAGGTCGTCCTCGACGAAGATAAACAAGCCACAGCGGGTTTGGCCGCCTTCGCGCCATCCATCGCGCGCGCCGAAATTCCGGCGGTCGTAGCGATGCAAACGGAGGTCGGTTTTCGCAGGTTGATCGACTTCTCCGTCGAGTTCATGCAGATGTTAGCCGCTGAGCTGCCGATTGATCTGGCGCTGTCGCGGGCGCGTGTCTATAACAAAAGACATGATAAAACGACCCGCGAAGTGATCGCGCCACTGCTTTACCTGCAAACGCGCGACAGCGCCTTGTTCACCGCTGCGCCTAACCGTGTACGGCAGGTCGCAATCGTTCTGGGAATGATCATCGCAGTTCTCCTGATTGGGTCCGCGCGGGCGCAAATCATCGCCGAACGGGACCGTGCGCGGGCAGTCACAGCAGCGCAGCAGGAGAGCGTGCAGACGCTCGTGCAGGGAAATATCTCGCGCGAGGCAGCACCAGCGCTGGAGCAACCCGCATACATTGCGCGTGCGCCGGATGCGCTATGGGTGAGCAGCCCGCCGAACCACGTCAGCCGCTACCCGATGGATGGGCGGCATGTGGCGACATTCACTGCCAATTCAGCGGGGCGTGCGCCGCTGCTTGCCGCTGGATACACCTGGGTTTATGCTGACCACACGCTGACCCGCCTGAGCGTGATGGGTAGCCCACTCGTGATCACGCTCGATGACGCAATCAGTACGCTCGTGGAGTGCGTGGGCGCGCTGTGGGCGCAATCCGATGACGCGCGCAGCGTGACCGCAATCAACGCAGAAGATGGCGCACGCCTGCAGACGCTGACCCTCCCGGCAGGGGGAATGCCGCTGGCTGCTGTATGCAGTGGTGCGTTGTACGTCGGGTTCGATAACCGCCCACAAATCATCAGGATCACTAAACAGAGCGACGGGTGGAACGCACAGCCCCTCCGTTTCAAAATGCGCGTAAAAACCGTGTTCACGGTCCGGGACGCCGTGTATATCCTGCAAGAGGACGCCGATCACAGCATCTTTAGCCGCCTCGATCCTGATGTGGGGACCATCGCGGAGTCGTTAACACTGCCGCTCAAAGTGGGACCGCCAATCCTCTCGACGGTCAACCCGGCAGAAGTATGGTTTATCGCTTCTGAACAAAAGATGCTCGTGCGCGTGGATACGGCAATGCGCAAGATCAATGAGTTTGCGCTCGATGATATGGCGGTGACCGGTCGGCTGGCCTTCACCACCGGGCGGGTTTGGGCGGCATCGGACGTGGCGCTCATGGCTGTGGATTTGAGATCAGGTCAGCGCACACGGATCGATGTCGGCGGCGTTACGACGCTGGATCGCGCTGTTAGTGATACGCAGAATCTGTGGGTCGTCAGCAGTACCGAAAATCGGGTGGTTGGCATTCGGCTGTCCGATGGATCGCTATTCCGCCGCTTCACGCCGTGTGATAAACCGCGCGATCTAATTCAGGATTCTGGAACCTTCTGGATCACCTGCGCGGACCGCGCTTCGCTGGTGCATGTACCAGCGAACTTCTTCTACGTCGCACCGGAACTCGCACCGGACCGCGACCAGCCGCCTCCTGCCGCGTTAGGGGATGACCTGTGGGTCGCACAACTTTCGACGGGCAATATCTCGGTCTTCAATTCGTTAGCAGGCACGGCACGGGCAAGCATCACGGTTGAAAACATTCGGGGCCTGCTACCTGATCCGGCATCCGGCGCGATGTGGGCCTATAGCACCGCTGGCAATATCGGGCGCGTGGTTCGGCTGTCTCTCGCGCTGGAGCCGTTCACTCCATTGACCGGGTTCGATACGACACGCGGGTGGGTGATCGACTCGCGCGTATTTCCGATTGATGGGGCAGTCCAGGGCATACAACTGGTGGGCGATGGATTGTGGGTGACACACTCGTATATCGGCGGGGACATGGTGAACCGCGCGGGCGTCACGTTGATCGACACGAAAACCATGCAGACGCGCGTGCTGCGACTGGGCGATGCGGTAACAGGACTAACTGTAGCGGCAGACGATGTGTGGGTAACAGTCAGTAATGCAACGAACGGCAGAATTTATCGGCTGGACGCGGCAAGCGGCGAGCAACGCGGCGTCTACGATTTGCCGAACCCGAATGTGGTCAGCATTGCGCCCGTACAGGTCGGGAATCGGCTCTGGTTCATGGGTGGCTTTCTGGCGACTACACAGGCCACCAACGCGATTTTGAGCAATCTGGGCGATCTGAAAGACAGCCCGGTCCTCTTCGCGCTCGACCCCGCATCCGGACAGTGGGACCCGACCGGGTATCCCGTGCCGTTGTTCCCGACGCGGCTGCATCGCGCGGGGGCGGTGCTGATATTCAGCATTACGCCGCTCCCGGTGCTGAACAGTCCATCAACACTCGTGGAAAAGGGACTATTCGGCTTCGATACGGTGACACGCGCGCTCCGACGTGCGGACTTGCCGGAAACGTGTACGACGCTCTCAGCATACGCTGTCGTCTCGGACACCGTTATTTTGGCGACGTGCGAGGGTGACGAGTCCGTGTATCAGATCGACCCGATGGCTATGCACGTAACCACCACATATCGTGACATAGGCGTTGGTATGAAACCCCCTGTACTTCAGGATACCTACGCACTCGTCAGTTTCCGTGACACGCAGAACGGCGCGGTCTTCGACCTGCAAACGGAGACCGTGATGCGGCGCTTCGTCACCGGGCGGTTGCCGGGCGCAGCGGTGATGTACGCGGGCGAACCCTGGTTGTACAACGCCGCAGACGGCACGCTACAACCACTTGGCAAAATTATCGATGATCACAAGGGAGTAGAAAAATGACTATTGCAAAATGGCTGATCGAGGAAGACGGAACCGAATTCGTCGCGTTCGAGGGCGAGTTGCTTTTAGAGAACATCCTGCTGGAGCTGGAAGCACTCGCACTCACCCTTGATAAGACCCACCAGGACCCATTTATCGTCATCGTTTTGTCGGGGACGAGCGTAGCGGTCGCCCGCTTGAGTCGGTTCATCCAGAGCATAACGGCGGGCAGCGATGCCACGCGCACGCTGGCAGATTATGCCGACCAACCACCATTTGAACCCGCCGACGAAGTTTATTCAATGGACACACCGGAAGACAACAACGCGATCCATGATGAACTGCTCGATACACCTAATGGCGTGTACGTCATTAGGGATGGATTAGCGGTCAAGGCGGTACTGCACAATCCGAGTGCGGGCGGAGCAAGCGGCACAGCCAGCGGGTCTTTTGCAGCGTTGTTGAAAAACGTCCCCTCGGCGTTGCAACGCCTGCTCCCAATCTGGAACCAGCGAGAGCAACGCTCGGATGTCTATTTCACGCCCTATCTGCCGTCAGAGGTCTCCCCCGACTTGCTGCGCGATTTGTCGATTTTTGCGCACACTCTGGACGCACTCCCAGAAATGCGTGGCGCGGAGGATGTAGAAAACGTGAATCGGCGCGTGCCGCTCAGCGAAGGCAACACGACAGGTACGCCTGTCTCGCTGCTTCATGGCGCAGAACTCACAATCAAGCCAATGTCTACACCGAATGTCCATTTCGAGCCGCCGCTGGTGAAGATGATTTGGGATGGTCATAAAGTCGAGGCTAAATTCAGGTTCATAGTCAACCGTCAGCAGCCCGGACCCTTGTTGCTACTATTCACCGTATATCTTAATGGCATGGTCCCGATTGCAACGCTTGAGGCGAGCCTCATTGTCAAGGAGAATGCACCGCTGGACCAGTCTATCTATTCGCCGTCGAAAAAGATGGCACAAAAGGTGTTCATTTCCTATTCGCGGAAGGATGCCGATGTCGCGAAGCAGTTCTATAATGCAATGCGCTTTATAGGCAACGAGGTATTTCTGGATACCGAGAGCATTCCATCCGGCGCGCTGTGGGAAACTACATTGGCCGAAGCGATCTCGCTGACCGACATTTTCATGCTCTTCTGGTCAGCGAACAGTGCCGCCAGTGAGCAGGTCAACCGGGAGTGGAATTATTGCCTGTCCGAACTATGCAACGGGAAAGCGTGCAGCGATGTCGTGCGGATTGCCATGATAGGCGAGAATCCGCCACCATTGCCGAAAGCGCTGGGGATATTAAACGCTGTCACATAAGTGCGCCAGGATGAACCCATAAACTTTACGCCATAAATGCAGGCGGTGAAGAAAGTCGAAGCGCCTGCAGGTGTGCAATAGCGTCCGTATTGGGATCCTCTGCGGGTCGATCTACATTGAATATCACGGCGCGACCGCATTGGGGCAGGCCGTAGAACATTTCAGCACCCTCTTCGGGTCGATCTATATTGAAGCGAACACCCGTGCTAAAGTAAGTGCAACACAGGTGAGGTTTCAGTACTAACTACCCAACAGTAGAAAAAAAGGGGATTGTGAAGGCAAAGGCGTCCGTGTAAGGTTGAGTTACCAGACAAAACCAACGCGGAGCTGAGATGCGACACGTTCCCCCAAGTCAATTGTATCGCAGTTTGCATGAGCGTTTAGCGAAGCTGCGCCCGGCTGAGGTGGATAGCCGGGTCACAAACATGGTATTCCTGATGATGGGCATTTTCCTGTCGAGAAGTGTACAAGGCGGACGAATGGCAAGTCAGATACCGCTACGCATCAAGCGGGTCAGCATTGTGCGACGGCTAGAACGGTTTCTAGAAAATGGTGCTGTGCGGGTGCGTGAGTGGTACGTGCAGGTGGCACGCAGGCTGTTGTTAGCAGCGAGTACGAGTGGACAAGTGCAACTCATCATTGACGGCACAAAAGTCAGCTTTCAGCACCAACTGTTAATGGTTACAGTGGCGTATCACGGGCGTGCTTTACCCGTTACGTGGACATAAAAAGCAGGCTGTTTATGTTCGGACGAGATTTCATGTGCCAGATTTTTGATGATACATTTCAGTAGCGAATTTTGGTCATTTTCAACCTTCAATTTGTGCCGTCGAAAATATGGCAGACTACACTTGTAACTGCTGTCCCGGCACTGACAACGTGTATCCCCAACCAAGATCGTCTTGTACCAGGCGTTTGACCAACAAGCGTTCGTAAACCTTCTTTTCATCGCTACTCAGCGTCGCAATTCGCACGTGCTGCCCGTAGCGGTCCTTGAGCTGACGCAACATGCGCTTTCGGCATTCGCTAGTCGCAGGCGCTTGACAGGATCGTCCTTGCCTGTGTTCAGTATGTACAGGATGTTGTTGATAACCTCCCCGCGTTTTTCGCCGATGTAATGTAGAAGGCCGAAAAAGTGAATGTAGTACGGAGAGTTGTCATTGAGGCGTATTGGGTTGGGTGCTTCATACCATGACCAGCGCTGTCCCCATAGCTCAACGTATTTCTCGGCAGCAAAACACCAGATAGTATCCAAGTCACCGTTTGGAAGATCAGTACGAGTTATCAGCGTTCGTTCGGATGCTGAGTCGGATGAATTACCAAGTGCGGCCTTAACCTTCTGCACAGTGCCAAGTGACACCCCGGCAGCGCGCGGCATCTCGCAACGACAACCCAACAGCCAGCGCCGAATGCACACTTGCAGAATAAGATCTCTGAAGAATTTGTTCCGGCGACTCTTTGCCGGTACGCCGCTCAATGTGCTTGCCATTCTTTCGCGCACGCTCAATGCCCGGTTTGATCCCAGCAATACGCCGCTGCTCGATTGTTGACTCTCCCACTGTAGTTCAATGTCGGGACGGCTGCCATCTACAATACCTTGTTCAAGTACAGACAGCGCTTTCGGCTTCATCCGGCGCAAATCACGTAAGACGGGTTTCACATCCTCGAAACGATAGTATTCCGTCAGCGAGCCAATTCCTTCCTGATAAACGGGATAGTGATGCTTGAAAAAAATTCTACTAGACGTTACGCAGTTGGGGTGAAATGGTAAAATTGGCAGCATGAACAGAGCCAAATGTGACGAACAAGACTACATACATTTTCTGGTAGCGGCGCAAAACGTGTTTAGCAGCGTGGAAGCAGCGGCGACGCACCCGGAGGGAGAGGGCGTGGTGGCACATGACGCCTATACGCGACTGCTGCAGCGCCTGCCGCCAGACAGCAACGGACTGTGGGCAGAGGTGGAGGGGTGCATTACCCGTGAGCGCGGGATGCTGGTCATAGATGACAGTACGTTGGACAAGCCGTATGCCAGTAAAATGGCGCTGGTGAGTAATCACTGGTCCGGTAAACATCACCGGGTCGTGCGCGGGATAAACCTCATTTCGCTGGTCTGGACCGACAATGGGCAGAGCAGCTTGCCGTGCGACTACCGCATCTATAACAAAGCCAACGATGGACTGGACAAGAACGACCACTTGCGCGAGATGTTGGAGGTAGCCTACGCGCGCGGCTTTACTCCGTCGCTGGTCGCCTTCGACGGCTGGTACAGCAGTCTGGACAATCTCAAGCGCATTCGGGAGTATGCTTGGGAGTGGCTCACGCGGCTTAAGAGCAACCGCAAAGTCAGCCAAACACCGGGTCAGCAGCTTTCTATCTCCGACATCGCAGACATCCCGCCCGATGGTTGTGTGCTGCATCTGACCGGGTACGGCTTCATTAAGGTGTTTCGGACCGTTGACACACACGGCAACGCGGAACACTGGGCCACTTCCAACCTGCGCATGACTGACTTGCAACGCCGTGCAGCGGCTCAAAATGCCTGGACAATTGAGACCTACCATCGCAACCTGAAGCAGTTTGCCGCTGTCGAGCGCGGTCAGTTCCGCCTTGAAGTCTCTCAACGCAACCACATCGGTCTGGCTATCCGTGCTTTCCTGCGCCTGGAATACCACCGTATACATCAGTCTATCCCCATTCAAGAGGCTAAACTGTCCATCATTCGCCAAGCCATTCGTCTCTATTTGCTCAATCCTTGTATCGCTCTTCCCTCAACTGTGTAACGTCTATCTACATTGTTGAAGTTGTCGTAAGCAGGTAACGACACAGCAGCCATATCCCGCCTCGTTGGTGCGCAGGTGTCGCTGATATGTGCGAAGTGGTGCGCCATACGCTCTCCCTTTCCTGCAAGGAGTAACCCGCCACAGTATGGACAGTGGAGTTGAATTCGCCCGCGGCCAACATGCGTGATTTCCACAGGCGTACCGTTCGGGTTAACACCGTATTGCAGGGAAAAACATGGTTCACCTCAGACATTGCTTCTTGTCTGGCGGATTGTATGCCACCTTTTCGTTAGCACCTTTTCGAGGCGAATATCGATTGAAATATTCGCCTTGCGGCTTACAAGTCGCCTAGATATAGTCATCCGGCTTACAAAACACACATTCGATGAGTTATTGGTGTAACAGCAATCAGCATGTCTCCCAGCCCTGATACACGCCCGGTCTTTGTCTCATACGCCAGCGCAAATCGCGAGGTCGTCTACCCGCTCACCAACGATCTGGTCGCGCGCGGCGTTCAGTTCTGGATTGATAAGGACGGCCTCAAACCTGGAATGCCGGATTGGGAGCGTGGTATCCGCGATGCACTGCGGCAGTGTTCGGTGTTGTTGTATATGGTCAGCCCGGAGTCTCTGGAGTCGCGTGCGGTGCGCGGCGAACTGGCGATTGCGGAGATGTTGGGCATTCCCGTTCTGGCGATCTGGATCAAGGGGGATCGCTGGCCGGACTCTGCCAAAATCGAATATATCAGTGCGCAGCGGATCGATGCGCGTCCGGCGAATTACGCCGCAGCGCTCGCCCTGATTGTCGAGTCAATCGACCGTGAGCAGAGCAAGAGTGGGACTATCGGGAATACTGTCGCCGTTTCGCCACCCGTGAGCAAGCTCGATCCGGTCTCCCCTTTTACATTCACGCCGCGCAACCCATACAAGGGCTTGAAAGCGTTCGATGAATCGGATAAGGGCGATTTTTTCGGACGCAGCGAACTGACCGCCGAGCTCGTGTCTGATGTGAATGGCATGACTGATACACGCTTTCTCGCGGTGATCGGACCAAGCGGATCGGGCAAGTCGAGTGTGGTCCGTGCCGGATTAATTCCAAAACTGCGCGAGCCGAATCCCGAATGGGTGTTTCTGCCACCGATGACGCCAGGTGCAAGTCCGCTCAAGGCATTGACCAGCACAGTATCGAAGCAGTCCAGCAAGAGCAACACCGCGATCCGGGAAGATTTGGATGCACGCGCTGGCGACGGATTGGACATGCTGGCGCGGAATATAGTCAATACCGCGAACGGGCGCGTGGTGCTGTTCATCGACCAGTTCGAGGAATTATTCACCCAGACGGCGAGCGAACCTGAACGCCAGCAGTTCATCAATCTGCTCACGACCGCCGCGACGGAGCGAAACGGCGTGTTGATAGTGATTCTGACCATGCGTGCGGATTTCTACGACCGACCGCTGAACTACGAGTCACTCGCCAAACTTATCGAAGGACATCAGCGCACGATCCCACCGCTCTCGCTGATCGACCTCAAGGACGCGATCCTCAAACCTGCCGCGCTGCCTGATGTCCAACTCACGTTCGAGGAAGGCTTGCCCGCCGATCTGGTCTTTGAGGTCCGAGACCGTGCCGGAGCGCTGCCGTTACTGCAATTCGCGCTGGACCAGCTTTTCGAGCGCTGCAAGGACAACCCGGACCGCCGCCTGACGTATGCGGCATACAAGGCAGTGGGCGGTGTGAGCGGTGCGTTGCAGGTACATGCGGACGCGCTCTACAAGGGCTTGCCGACCGATTCGCACCGCGATCTCGCCAAAGCGTTGTTCCTCAAATTGATCGAACTGGGCGCGACCGAACAGGATACCACCCGCCGCCGAGTCCTGGACCGCGAACTGGAACTCGCGGACGACTTGCAAAGCACCGTGTTGAACGAGGTCATTGCGGCGTTCGTGAATGGGCGATTGCTGACCGCCGATCAGGATGCGCTGGAAGTCAGCCACGAGGCATTGATCCGGGAGTGGATGCTACTCAAGGACTGGATCGCGGAAAATCGCGGCGATGTGCTGTTTGGCAAGCAGGTCACACAGGCGGCAGACGAGTGGACGCCGAGCGGTTCACGCGCGGACGATGACGGCCTGCTGTTCCGCAGTACACGCTTGATCAACGCACAGCAGTGGGCAGCGCGGAACATGGTCAGCAAGAACGTGGCGGCATTTGTAGCGGCTAGTGCTGCACGTGAGACGTATCTCAAGGGCGAAGATGTGCGGCGATTGAAAGAACTGGCCGCCGCGAAATCCGCCGCTGATACTGCAACTAATCGCGCCAAACGGCAACGCCGCGAGACGATCCGCGCGTTGGTAGTTGCAGTAATCGGGTTTATCGGCTTGGCGATTTTCGCATTAATTGGTGTGAAAAACGCCCAAACGGAAGTTGCTAACGCAAATGCAACTTTGACGCCTGTTTTGGTAGCGATTGCAACTTCAGAGGCATACAGTCAGTCACTTTCGTTTGCGGCAAAAGCTGAAGCTATAATCCAAAATACGAATTCTGGCAAAATACCAGCCGCGCTTCTCGCTATTCGTGGACTAAAACTCGCATATAGCGACCAAACGTATGCTGCGTTAGTTAAAGCACTAAATGTAAACAAAGAAATCATAGCATTGATTGGGCATACGGAGTCTGTTACGGATGCGGCATTTAGTCCAAATGGTCAACTTATAATTACTGCGTCCAAAGATCGAAAAGTGCATGTGTGGGATGCACACAACGGAAACTTACTACATGTTCTTTTTGGGCATAGAGGTTTGATAAACAGCATTGAATATAGTCCTGATGGGCAAAATATTTTGGCTGTCTCTCAAAATGAGATTTACATTTGGAATAATGCTACAGGTGTTCTTCCAAAGGTTATCGGAACCCACACAGATAATTTGAACAGTGCCGCATTTAGTCCAGACGGTCGTTTTATCGTAACTGCCTCAAACGATAAAACAGCCATAATTTGGGACACCTCCAAAGGAACGGTTCTCCGTGTAATGTCCGGTCATACGTCAAGCGTAACTGGCGCATGGTATAGCCCCGATGGTCGCCTCATTGTCACTATTTCAGCCGATAAAACCGCGCGCGTATGGAACGCCGAAAATGGCGAAACATTGCGCATTTTAGAAGGTCACTCAAATTTGATTAGTGGCGCCGCGTTCAGCCCCGACCAGCGATATGTTGTCACCTCCTCGTGGGACAAAACGGCACGCGTTTGGGATGTCTCCGGCGGCGTTATGTTGCGCGTCTTAACGGGTCATACAAACGCAGTTCGTAGCGTTGCATACAGCCCCGATGGTCAGATCATCGCGACTTCTTCTGATGATAATACTGTCTACGAGTGGGATGCAAAGACAGGCGCGGTTCTGGCAATTTTGCCCAGTCATAGCGACGCAGTACGGAAAATAGCGTTTAGCCCAGACGGAAACTATATTGTCAGTGCTTCTCAAGATAAAACTGCCATTGTTTGGAGCGTTGCAAATAAGGCGCAACCTCGGTTGTTATCACTCCATTCTGAGGCTCTAAAAAGTGCTGCGTTCAGCCCTGATGGACGGTATATCGTGACAGCCTCCAACGACAACACTGCACGCGTTTGGGATCGTGACACCTACTCCCAAATTCGGCTTTTAGTAGGCCACACTGCTGCTGTCACAAGTGCTCAGTTTAGTTATGACGGAAGGCACATTGTTACATCATCTGCCGACAAGACCGTGCGGGTTTGGGATGTTGGGACTGGCACAACGCTGCTAACTCTGTCAGGACACACGAACACGGTAAACTGCGCCTCATTTAGCCGAGATGGCAAATTCATTGTGAGCGCGTCCGCCGATAGCAGCATTCGCATCTGGAATGCGTCCACAGGAACTCTGGTGCGCACGCTGAACGGTCCTCTGAACTCCGTCTATAATGCACAATTTAGCCCTGACGGGCGCACTATCGTTTCCTCGTCAGATGAGAACAAAGCGCGCCTCTGGAACGTTTCTGATGGTGCTTTGATACTCACGTTTTCGGGCCACAATAATGCGGTTACAGATGCTGAATTCAACCCGGATGGACGTACAATTGTTACTTCTTCATATGACAAAACGGTGCGTATCTGGAATGTGACAAACGGTTCACTTGTACGTATCTTCCGTGGTCACAGCGACGCTGTTTACAGTGCATCATTCAGCCCGGATGGTCAATTGATTGTTAGTGCATCCGCTGACAATTCCGCACGCATTTGGCGTGTTGAAGATGGTCAGATTCTTGGCGCGCTCGCGGGCCACTTAAATTGGGTGAGTACAGCAGCGTTCAGTCCTGACGGAAACCAAATCGTCACGGCGTCTTATGACAAAACTGCCCGAATTTGGGACAGTGATTATCATAAGTTTATTTTGTACGCATGTTCTCGACTTTGGCACGACCTCTCTGGTTCGGAACGCATTTTATACGGAATCAAGGACGAAGACCCAACCTGCCCGAAGTTCGATACCTCGAAAGGGACATTTACGCTTTATCCGACCCCAACGAATGCGCGCGATACATGGACGCCATTTCCGGTGCCTGATACGCCCGAACCAATATTCATTCCAAGCTATACGCCGGGTTCGCCACCGACTCGAATTGAGCTGACCGCCACGCTGACGCCGCGTGCAACCAAATCGCCAACAGCCACCGCAACGATCATTATTCAGCCGTACCCGACCCGCACAGTCCCAGTCTGGACACCCATCGCTAGCCCAACCCCAAGTGATACACCAACGCCTTGAACCGTATATGAACTCATTCATCTCCCGCCGTGCTGGTCCGGGTACTTCGGCAGACGGTCAATGAAGATGTTCTGACGAATGTATTTGCCAGCAACCATTTCCTTCAGTAGGCTGACGGCCTTCTCGTTACGTGCATTGAGCACCGTCAGAAACGGTATTTTGTGACTCATTTGGCAGGCGTGTTTGTAGCCTTCGTAGAGCTTCTCTGCTGAGATGATGCCCATCGGCAGATACAACGCCAGAATATCAGGGATCAGCTTTTCTGATGGATCTTGCTCGCGCCGCAATACTTCCTCGAAGTAGGGCATGAAAGCCTCGCCAAGGGCAATCTCGAAGGCGGCGCGAAGATGGCGCGGGACGATCTCCGCTATCTTGTACAACGCCGCACCATCGGTCGTTGGATACCCGACATCCACCTGTTGAGCGTAGCGTCCGATGTCCTGCGCGGTCATCGGCGGCAGTTCGATGTCGTCTGCTTCGATGTCTTGTACAGTGGTGTCGGTTTGGACATTGGACTTGCTGCCTACTGCCGCATCTACGGGATCAGCAGCCGCATTCAGTTCGCTTGTTTTCTCGTCGCTTGCCTGTGTGTCCAATGTCCAGATGAATGGGTTTGGACTTGATTTAGACATGTTGGACTTGACGCTCAGAACTGCATTTTCAGCATTGGACAGCTTTAGACGTCCGGCCTCAGTGATCACATAGGGATCGCCCTTCTCGTGGGGTGAGACGTAGCCAAGTCTAATCAGCGCGTTAAGGCTGTGATACTTGCTTGACCGCTTTGTACCTAAAGTAGGTTATCGAAAGAAATTCACGAAATCTAGTCGTGGCTGGTATTCAAGTCTCGTTTAAAACTTTCGATAACCTACTTTAGACGCAGGATGTCTAGTGTGTGCCAACCGTGCACCAGTCCGAATACTTCGGTTGTTGCAAAATCGCCGTTCGTCGCCGATTTGGGTATGTAAGCGTCTACCGTCGTCACAGTCCGTCCATCGATGCGCACCTCGAATACACCATAGCTCGACAGCCGCGCATAGCGCACTCTTGCCGCCGCACCCAGAAAGTGCAACGTGAGCCGTGCGCCGGGCCACTGCCCGATGCGCTTCAGGTCGGAATGATCCACCCCATAGCGAAACCAGCCGACACTTTGTACTGTGCTGCTTGTCGGCAGGTAGACGAGCGTGAGACCGGGTGACGGAACAAGCAACGTCGGGAGTGGCGTCGCGCTACGTGCCGGCTGTGCAGTTGATACAGACGCCAGTGTGACATCCGAGTTGATGGCGCTCACCTGCACGACCAGCGTGGAGAGCGTGGGCGTGAGCGACGGTGTGATGGATGCTGTTGCGGTGCTGGTTGGCGTGTACGTCTCCGTAGGTCTCGTCGTGGCCGTGCGAGTCGGTGCGTCTGTATCCATAGGTAGCGGCGTTGCGCTGACCGTTATGATTACTTCCTGTATCCCTGAGCGCAGTACATTCGCAGTACCGAAGACGAAGACGCCCACCGCCACAGCCAGTACAGCAACGAGCAGCACCACGCGCCTGTTCATATAGCGATGCCTCGCCCTTTGGAGGGAGCAGGCCGATCCAGTTCGGGTGTTTGCTCAAGCGCGAGCCGCTCAAATTCTATTTCCTCAACCTGCGTGAGCGCCTCATCGACACCTTTGCTATCCAGCGTTTGGCGCACGGCGTCATGTGTGGGGCACACTGCATCCATGCTACCCGTGATCCCGAACTCGGTTGCATCCGCTTGAAAGCCAAGTCCGTCTGTGCCGGGTGTGAGCGAAACCAGCATGGCGCGGCAATCCTGCGTCGGATTCGCCTGATCTCGCTGAAAAATCCCGCAGATTAGCCGCTCGTTTAGCTCCGGGTCGTAGTACGTGTCACGCTCCAAATCCAGTTCACCCACTACGGTCAAACCAGTCCCGTGTAGAGCGTTGAGGACCTGCTCTCGTGCAAGGCGAATTTGTTCTGCCGCGACCTGCTCCGGGTCTATCTCGACTGCGGTGAGTAGCGTCCCTGCAAACTCAGGAGTAGAGCCATCTTCGCGCGCGATACCGTTCTCCGGCGTTTGGTCCTGCTCTGGTGCAATGTTCAGGTCGGTTATCTGCTGCAACGCATCCAGATCGACTTCAGCCGTCTCTTGCACCGTTGACGCTGGTAAATTTGCTTCCGCTATTTCGTTCTCATCAGCGTTCGACATATTCTGATACGCCTCGAAAATGACCGCGGGATGTGTGGGTGTAGACTCTACGACCTGTGCATAGTCCATTGCAGCCGCCGCGATGAGCGGATCGTCCATCGTCAGATCGACCACTGCGAATTTCTCCGGCTGGATTGGGGCGAACGTCGGCTCCGCGAAGAACGACAGGAGATCGTCGAAGGGGTCTACCGTGCCAGGCGAAGCAGGCGTGAAGTCCGACTCCTCGATCTCATTCAGCAATTCCACCGATGAAATGTTATTTGGTTGAGTTGTCATGCTGTATCAGCCTCCGCTCACATGCTGATGGGTCAGTTGTGCGCTCGGTCGCTGTCGAGAGGTCTCACTTTTTGGCGTACCCTCGTGAACAGATGGAATAGTGGCAGACAGTTCGCTCCAGAAATCGGTGAGCGTCGTCAGCCGATTTGCTTTTCCAGTGGCGATGGCGTCGAACTGTGCCTCAAGCTGAATATTGAAGGACGGTGTGAATGTGCGCCTAAACGTCCCGGTGAGCATGTCGGATAGGCGCACGCCCAGGTCAGTGGGTGTGAGTTCGCCATTGATGTCTGTGATGTACTGATTACTGACGAGCGCATGTAGTGCGTGCGTGTAATCGCCGGGACGGTTGACACTAGCAGTCATCAATTCCTCAAGCAGTGAGGCGTAGGTATACCGTGGCGGCGGTTGCGACTCGGCCTTATTCAGCGTAAGCGATGAGCAGAGCAGCGTGTGGTCTTTCCAGAGTTTGGGCAGCGGCGCGGTTTCGTCACCGCTGCTTCTGGTTGCCGGATTGAGGTAGCGCAGAAAGCCATCGAAGACGAGACTGCGTTCGCGCGCCACAAATTTGAGGTGTCGTAATTCCTGCGGCGCTTTGTCGCTCGGCGCGAGGAACGCGACGCTTGTATTGAAGCGTGCCACGCTCGCCTGAGACGCGATGAGCCGCCGTCGAATGAGCTGGTACAGAGCGCGCAATTCACCATTCAGATGGGAAAGTCCGGTAAGGTGCAGGTCAGTCGGTCGTATTCCGGTCTGCGCCGGGTCGTCAGACGCTCTATACACGGGCGGAAGTACCGGAACGTAGGCCGCGCCGTACTCTTTTCGGATGAGCAGTCGCGCGGCATCCTGCACTTCACGAGGGATAGCTGCCACGTCTGAAAGCGGATTGGTGATCCAGCCTTGCTCGTAGAGACGAAATGCAGTTTGCAGCGTTTCGTCTGGCGTCAGCGAAAGCATCTCCGACACGGCTTGTATAAGCGTTGCAGTCACAAATGGCGGTGGTGGCCGCTGTGGTGTACTTGTCCTTTGCGACTCGACTACATGGAACGGGGTTCCCCGCAGCGCAGTTGCAAATCTCATCGCCACCGACTTTTTCCATGTGTCGGCGTGGACGCCGTGCGCCTGAGTGAGACGCGCCGCAAAGTGAACGCCGCGCGTGCTGAAATGAGCATCCAGCACCCACATTGGCGAAGTTCTGAACATTGACCGGAGACGCTCGCGATCTACCACGAAGCGCAGACACACCGCCTCAAAGCGTTCCACACGGCATTGCGGGTGAATGACGCGCGAGGCAACCTTCGACGCAACGTAGCTCGCCAGATGATCTGCTGCTTGTCGTGCAAGGTGCGCTTCGGCTGTGTTTTGATCTAGTCCACGCCAGGTTGATAGTGCCGCGCCGACTGCATCTTTCGTCAACGCTGAAAAACATACACGACGAACTTGCGTAAGGTCGATTTTCGGTGCGAGACCCTGCGCGATCTCCCATGCCAGCGCTTCACCTTCTGCATCCGTGTTTGTCGCGATGTAAACAGCCTCGGCACTCGCGACCAGCTTTTTGAGCCGTGTAAGTGTGGTGCGCTGCTGCGAGGTGGTCTGCAAAACGCACTCAAATCCGCGCGAGTAGTCAACCGCCAGTGTGTCCTTTGGAAACTCACCAAAGTTTGTACCTGCCGCCTCGATATGCCACTCGGTATCGAGCAGGGGCGCAATCTTCGCGGCTTTGGACTTTGTATCGACAATGAGCAGTTTCATTTTGCCGCCTCGTTTGTCACAGCTGGTTTATCCGTCCGTGTCGGTGTCGATCCCAGCGCCGCAAGTTCTTTCTTGCGCAGTACGAGCAATACAGGCCACTCGCGAAAAGCGTGGTAGGCAGCCTCTTCCGTTTCGCGCAGTGCCTGATCTGGCTGCGCGTTATTCTCGCGTTTCATATGGCTTCTCCTTAACTCGACCCGAAACGGGCAATCTCCCCGTCGCTGGCGTGGTTGGTGACTGCCCAAATACCCTCACCTGCGACATCGAACACGTACTGAAAGCGTTCAAGCTGTGCGATGCGCTGCTTATGCTGCGCGTTCAGGTGAGCGAATGCGCCGTCGTTGTGAAACACATCGATGCCCGGCTCCTGATTGAAAATCACCTTGATAGGCGAGTTTTCGAGGATGTAACGCGCCTTGTCGGTGGTGAAAAATCTCATATTTTGATCCACACAGATCAGCTTTTTTCTGCGTGTGCGGAACGTCTTAGCCGCTTCGATGAGAAAGTCGAGCAGCGCGTCGTAGCGCATCAGGCGATAGACCTCATCCACGACGATAATGCGCGGCGTATCGTCGATGAGCGCGTCACGGCGCATCGCGGAAAGGACCTGCGTATAGGCAAGCGCGAGCAGGATCGGGTCATCGCTCATCTCGTGGAACATGAACACGCGCGGCGGTATCCACGACCGACCCTTGCGTGAGAGGTCAATGTTCGTCTCGCCATTCAGAAAGCGCGACCAGGGACCCGACCCGGTGCAGAGTGAGGCAATCTCGTCGGCAAGTTCACGCGCGAGGATTTTCTGCCGCTCGCTCTCGCCCAGTCCGACGAGCACATCGCACACGTCCTGACAGAGTGGAACCTGATCTGGCGTGATCTTGCTCAGGTCGGGATAGCCGCCATAGAGCAGTTCCAGCGCCCGGCCAAGCAGACCGCGTTCCATGTTCTCCTTTTGCCCGCCGGTGAGCGGACGGCCAAGCACGGTTTCATACAAACGTGTCACATGACTCTTCTGCTCAAGCAGCGTATCGGACACGATGTCCTGTGGATTGAGCGTTGTGGAGCGTGCGCTCAGGCTGAACGGCGTCGCGCCGACTGCCCGCGCGAGGTGCTTGCCGTGTCCCATCGGTTCCAGCAGGTCGAAGGCGATACCGTTCTCCGCGTATTCACGGGTGAGATAGCAGTTATTCGCGAAAGTTTTGCCGTGTCCCGTGACGCCGACCCAAACTTCATGCGTCGCGCGTCGATCTACCCAGCTATTGTGGAAAACCGGGTAGCCGCCTTCGAGAGCCTCGCCACGCATCACACCGTGGGTATTCGATAGCTTACGGTAGCCCAGCGGCGCGAGCATCACGGCCAGTTCCCGACTCGTCACGCGCCAACTGGTATCCGGCAAGCCGACTCGCGCAGTGCGCTGCCCGGCGAACACACCCACCGCCCGCCGCAGCAGTTCCCCCGCCTCCTGCCGCAACAGGAAGTACGGGCGCGTCAGGTTTTGCACAAGTGCGATCCGCTCCTTAAGCAGCTTCAAGTCAGGCGCGGCAATCGCGAGCGTGACCGTCACCTTATGCAGCGCGTCGCCTTCGTTGAGTTCTTGTAGAGCGCGGCGGCAGTCGGTGATGCGTTGCACAGCCCGGCTGTCCTCTGCACCGCGCAGTTGTGCGAGATGGACCTGATAGGCGGTGATGGTCGTCTCGACGGCCTCAATGCCTTCGATGC
This sequence comes from Aggregatilineales bacterium, assembly GCA_965246845.1. Taxonomy (GTDB): domain Bacteria; phylum Chloroflexota; class Anaerolineae; order Aggregatilineales; family UBA2796; genus JBBRMW01. Next base: position 391,675 of record CBDFFR010000014.1, on the reverse strand, counting down.
GCTCATAGGTGTGCGGCAGGTCCAGCGCCAGCGCGAACGGAAAGCCGAGCGAGAGCAGCAGCTTGGTCGGCTTGAAGAAGTTCCACTCCGCAGGTAGGAACTCGTAGCTGGTCAGCAGCGCCCACAGCAGCCGCCCACCCGGACGGCCAAGCGGTGCGAGGTGTCCGAACGGCGCACTTTTGACGCGATAGCGCCCGGTGAGCAGCGGCGGCCACTGAGCCTCATTTGTAACCGCTTCCAGTGCGCTGCTCATTATCCGGGTGAGCGCACGCGGGTTGTCATCGGTCCACAGCGCCATGCCGCACAGGGAGCGTTGATAGTCGGCGGTATTTTGCAGCCCTTCGTAGTGCCGACGATACTCCATCAGCAGGTCGGCACGCACGCGGTCCGCACTGTTGAGATCGCGCGCTGTTTGCGACAGGCGGCTGATTTTCTCGTCAAGTGTGGCGGGCATCAGCCACGTCACGAAGCGCGCGGGCGTATTCAGCCCGCGCAGCCAGTTAGTGAAACGGGTTTGCAACGCTTCCACACCCGCATCTGTAGCGTGCATCCCGATGTCGAACGGCTCCATCAGCAGCGTGCGGAGTGCGCCGTTCTGCTTTTTGCGACCACGTAGCGTCATCAGGCGCTCCCCTGTAACACTAGACCGGGCGAGGTCTCGAACGAGAGTGTGTCGCCAGCACTTGCAAGCGGTTTCGTGAATGAGACCCAGTCCGAAAGCTGTGTGCGCGGTGCATCATCTGACGCGGAGAACAGCACACCCGCGTCGATGTCGATGCCTTCACCCGGCACGCCGAGCGCACGCGCGACTTGTCCGGCTACGCTCCTGGGCGCAAGTGAAGCTGACGTGAGTAGCCACCAGCGCACGCTGTACAGGATGTGCTTGTACCGTGCGATACCACCGTGTGGCGCGGTAAGCGCGAGCATCACGCCGAAACTCGCCAACGCAATGAGAACTGCATACTCCGGTGCGAAAGTGCGCAGCAGTGTCAGCAACGCGCCTGCACCTAACCCGCATCCGAGCAGCCGCTTGAACGGGATGCCGAACACCCCCTTCTCGTTGCGACGAATCACATGACTTTTGAATTCTACATACCCCAACATGGGCAAACCTCCCGCTTATGCTGACAACCGATAGATGACGGTTGAGGTTTTACGAGAAGACAACCAGCGAGGAGATGGTCCCGGCGGCGAGCAACACAGCCATGCCAATGAACATGTTGTCCATTAGCTCCGGGTTGTTACGCTTAAGCCGTCCGACTACCGGCCAACTTGACCCCATGTAAATGACGCCGGCTCCAACCAAACCAATAAATGCGCAGATTGGCGCGAGAATTTGCATGATCGCTTTGAGGTCGTTGAAGAACTGTTCGATCTGTGTTTTCAAGTCCATGAGGCATACAACTCCGTTCGTCTCCCGCACAGCCGAATTGCTGTCGCAGGTCACGAACGGCATTGTAGAAAGCAAACGAGTCCCACTACAGGACGCAGTGGGACAGAAAGGGTGGAGATTAGGTGTAACTTATCGAAATGTATTTAGCGGCTATTTGTTCGTTGTGTCGTCTTCATCTCTGAACTTCATGCGAAGAATCGTCTCGCACCCTTCAGTAATCTTGCGGATTGCTTCGTCGAATGCAGCGAGGTTGTCTTTTGGCACCGACTCACGCATTCCGCGTGTGAATTTGTACACAACGCGCAGCATCTCCTTCGAGGTTGTACGCAGTGTTGCAAGACCATATATCCGTTTTTCCATTTGTTTGATACTCCTTGAATATGGGCTGATTGCTGGCCGGTGCGTTCTCTACCCAATCTCCACCTTTTCCGTGCCACTCAGGTTTGTTCACATGCCCGCGAATTAGGAACAATCAATTGTACGGTAAAGCAATATCGAGCAGAGTTGAATGTCTCAATCTCCAATCCCGAAAAAACTGGTTACTTATGTCGTGCCTTTGCCCGAAGCGTTGGACAAGGCAGCACAAAACATTTGTCGGCAACTCGCGACAACAGATGCGCGCTTCAGCGAGCCTGAAATTGTTCATGGCCTCTCAAATTTTCTAAGTGTGATTGCACATATCCAGGCAGTAAAACTCAACCGAAGCGCCAATAGTGTGACGCCTGAGTCGATTGACACCGAATCGTAAGAACGTTAATATCAGTGCATAGACGAGCACAGAAGTGTTGGTAGCACTTCTGCACTCTGAGCCAATGCACTAACAGTTCTAGCGCACTGACCTCCGACAAACTCTAACGTGTCGGTGGCGTCCGTGCTACCCACCCGACCCTCTAAAGGAGTTTGCCATGTCCACCAAGCGCACAGTTGCCCTCTGCTACATTCGCCTCTCAATGACCAAAACTCAAGATGACGAGGACAGCCCTGACCGTCAAAAGGCCAATTGTCTTGAGTATTGCCAGTTTCGTGGCTGGACGCCTGAATTCTACGAAGACCGCGAAGGACACAAATCAGGAACAACAGAAGCGAACCGTCCGGGCTGGCTCGCGCTCAAGGAACGGGTCAGCGCGCCTGACGTGGTGGCAGTCGTTGCCAATGACCTTTCACGTTTTCACCGTAAAGGCTTTCGCATGGGGCAGCTCATTGAGTTGTGCAAAGTAGGCCATCTTGAATTGGTCAAGGCGGCTGATAAAAAGTCGATTGATGTCACTGATCTCACTGCGACGATGTGGGTTATGATGGAGAGCTTGTTCAATGAATATTATGCTGAGGACATCTCTCGCAAACAAAAGGACAGTGTTCGCCATCGTCGCGCTGGCGGGATTGCAGTTGGTCGTGTGCCATTTGGTACACACCGCCCCAGGAAAGATGGCAAAAGCGGGTTTTTGGAGCGCAGTGTAGAGGGCGTCTGGCTGTTTGTTGTCGGATGGTACACAGATCGAAGGATTACGTAGCCAGTCTCCGGCCACGGACGCGGTGTGGCGAGGGTACTTCGAGGCTGCCGAACGAGCAATGCGGTTGTTCGCCAACGGGCAATCCCGTACTCGTCGGATTGCCGAAGTGCTGAATGCAGAAGGCTATCGTTTCCGCGATGTGGATGGTAATCCCACGCTGTTTGAACGCGAAAGCATCCGGAACATTATCGCCAATTGGCCGGAATATGGCGGGGTGCTTTTGGGCAGCAAGGCTACGGGCCGCAATGCCAGAGAGATTACACCGGAAACAGTGCATTTGAACCCCGAACGTGCAGTGATTGATGTTGAACTTTGCTACCGTGTCGGCATGATGCGCGCCGAAAGGTTCCGCGAAAAATCGCAAAGCAAGCCTGACACTGGTAATCGTGCCGACGTGCGGATATTTCCGCTCTCCCGGATCACCTACTGCGCACACTGCGAAAAGCTGGCTATCGAACGCGACGATCCATCATTGCGTGGTTATCTGATTGGGTACGATGGTTCGCATTCGCCGCGCTACCGTCATTCCGAACGGCGGCACAAATGCGACAGTCATAACAAATCGGTCAAAGCCGAAGTTTTGGAACAGGAGTTTGCACGCCTGATTGCTGCATTGACGATCAGGCCGGATGTGATTCCGCAGATGGTCGCGCAGCTTGCATTATTCAATCAGCAAGACCTCACCGAAGACCGCCGGGGTGAGATAATCACTGAGATCAACCTGTGTCGGCAGCGCATCCGCAACGCCGAAAAGCTATTCATGATGGCGCGTATTGACGAGGAAACGCTCAAGAAGCACATCTCGGACAACGAGAACCAGATTGCGCACCTGCAAACGGTCATGAACGAAGAAGGCCAAATCCGCCAGATGATCGAAGTCACGGCCACCATGCTGATCGACATGGGCGGTCGCTGGCAAGAGGCGAGTGCCGAAGACAAACAAGCCTTCGTTCACACGCTGTTTTCGGAGATCATTTTCGACCTGGATACGCACCAGATCACGGACTTCACGTTAAAAGCGTGGGCCGCACAATTCCTTCAAATTAGTGCGGCCCAGAATGGTGCTGTTATGTGGCTGGAGGGATTCGAACCCCCGGCCCTCTGCTCCGTAGGCAGATGCTCTATCCGCTGAGCTACAACCACATTATGGCATGATTTTAGCACAACGCGGAATGGTGTCAAGGCAGAAAGCGACACATTTTCGGGATAGCGAGCGACATCACCCGACGTATTCAATCCACTCTTTAGTCAGCGGCTTATCCAGCGCGCGAAGATAGATGCTTTCCTTGCCGAGGAAGATGAACAGTGCCTGCGAATAGAACTCGAACTGGAGCGCAACAGGCGCTTCATAGCCACTCTCGCGCCGGACAATTCGGCTCTGCGCATCCGCTTCGGAATAGCCGCTGATCGTCGCCTCCAGACGTTCGTCAGTGGACTTGTACCACGCACGCAAAGCTGCGACGCTACCACCGACATCAGACGGCGCATGATCCGTCTTGAACTCCTGTACGAAGCTGTGAAACGAGTCCGTATAGGACGCCTGAACATTCCCCCGATTATGCAACACCTCGCCAAGTGACAAGTTTGCACCCGGTAGTTTGTATGCGAGATCGGCATCGGTAAGCAAATCAAGCATCTGGTCGCGCAGCGAGCTGAGTGCCTGAATATAAGGGAGTTTTTCGGTCGCAAGGCTGTTCATCGGGCGTACTCCTTGTGAAGCAACACAGACTGAGTATACCTGCTAATCGAACATTTGTACAATGTCTCAATCCCGGAACGGCGCACCTGATAGATACTTGTACGCATTGTCCGGGAAGAGCGTCACGATCACCGCCTGCTCGCCCGCATCCGCGATTGACTCCGCGACCATCAGCGCGCCGACCATCGCCGTCGCTGCGCTAATCCCGACCAGCAGCCCTTCCTCCCGTGCGAGGCGGCGTGCCATCGCGTAAGTTGCTTCCGTGCCGATTCCGATATTCCGATCCGCGAGCGATGGCTCGTAAATGCCGGGCTTGATCGCGGTTTCCATATGCTTCAACCCTTCGAGGCCATGAAACGGCGAGTCGGGTTGCAACGAAATAACCTGGATCGAAGGATCGAAATCCTTGAGCCGCCGCCCGGTTCCCATCAGTGTTCCGCTCGTGCCGAGTCCCGCGATGAAGTGCGTCACGCTCCCGCCCGTCTGCTCCCAGATTTCCACGCCTGTCGTGTTGTAATGAGCTTGCCAGTTGGCCGGATTGTTGTATTGGTCAGCATAGAAATAATTATCCGGCTCGCGCTTGTAGAGGTCGCGTACCGCTCGAATCGCGCCGTCAGAGCCTTCCAGCGGGTCGGTCAGCACGAGTTCGACGCCGTAGGAGCGCAGGATCGCGAGCCGCTCCGGGCTGGCGTTGGCGGGCAAAAACAGCTTGACCTTGTAGCCCTTCGCCGCGCCGATCATGGCGTAGGCGATCCCCGTGTTGCCGCTGGTGCTGTCGAGGATCGTCTTGCCGGGCAGGTGTCCGGCACGTTCGGCTTCACGGATGATATTCAGCGCAGCGCGGTCCTTGACGCTCCCGCCAGGGTTGGTCCACTCCGCTTTGGCATAAATTTCGACGCCTGCGGGCAGGTGTGCCGTGATGCGATTGAAGCCCAAAAGCGGCGTGTTGCCAATCAGGTCTTCGATGCGCTGTGCGCCCGCGATTACGGGGCGCTTGAGTTCGGTCGTCATGAAAGCCATCTGGCTGTAGTCCTCGTTATGCTGCTATCGGGAAAACAAAACGACCAACGGGCAAGAAAAAGCGCCTCGTCCCTTGCCTGCGGATGCAGGCGACGATAATGGTGTTCCTGTCACCATTACCTCAGGGGCGAAGCGCCGTTTTTCAGCCGTTGGTCGTCGTTAGTCTGCGCTGAAGTGGTGCTTAACGCCCCTGCTTCAGACAGAGACAGACCCGCAAAATAGTCGTCTGCATGATTGCTCGTGTACTCAATTGCTGTTCGTAGACCGAACCAGCATTATGTATCTTACCTGTATGCCGAATTTTGCGCAATACAGGCGACGAATCAGGTCAATGTGCTGTCGGACGATGGTGTTGGGACTGCAGGTTCATTCATGCCACCCATGCGGCGGCGCGCAGTTTCCCGGTTGCCGACCGCTGGGACGTGCTGCATGACCGCGCCCAGCCCGAAGCGTGGCATATTCGCATAGACTGATTCCGAGGCTCCGGCCTCCACGCGGTACGTTTCATGCCAGACCCCGACCTTGTTCCCTTTGGTCGTGACCTGGTTGAAACGTTTCCACGCGGAGAGGTGCGGCTCTTGCGGGTCGCGCGCAAATCGTTCCAAATCCTCGAACGAGCGCCAGAATTGCACGAGCGCGACGCCCCGCCAGTACAGAAAAAACTCGCCGCCGAGATACCCCTGTTCGGGGTGCATGTTCAGCGTTCGGAGCATCGGTCCCATCGACTGGAAAGTTGGGACCCATTGCCGCACGGCGCGGAAGCTGTTGATCCGCATCCCGATCAGGAAAACGACGAATGGCTCATTTGTTTGGGCGGTATAACGCCCCGGAATAACACCTGGCATACTGGAAACTCCTTTGTCGAAACTGATTAGTGGCTGTCCTGCGGATGTGCCTTGTACCACGCGACGGTCTGCTTGATCGCCTCGCGCAGCGGCGTGGCGTGGATGCCGAATGCACGCCCGAATTTGGTGCTATCCACGACGAACGGCTTCTCAAATTCATACATCATCTCGACCGTTTCCCGCGCGCCGACGATGAAGATACCGCCGAGCCGCATCATCAGTTTGCCCATCCCGCTCATTTTCGGCGGCAGCCCGATTTCCTCGAAGAGCATGGTCATGAACTGCCGCTGCGTGACGGTTTCAGCATTCGGGACGAACCAGACCTGCCCTAGCGCCTCGTCGCGCGTGCCGAGGACCGCCAGCACCTTCCCGAAGTCGTTGATGTAAGTGAGGGTATGCGGCAAATCGAGATTGCCAGCGAGCGAAGCGGATTTGCCAGCAAGCGCCGGGTAAATTGCGCGGTCGCCAATAGTCGAGTCGAGGACTTCCGGGCCGTAAAAGTCAGCGCCGCGACCAATCGCGACCCGCACCTTCCCGGTGTTGTGTGCTGCGATCAGCGTCTGCGCCATCTCTGCGCGTACCTTGCCTTTGCGGGTGTGTGCGTTGTATGGCATGTCTTCGCGGAGTGGTCCGCTGAATTCGCCGTACATATACAGATTTTCAGCGGCGATCAGCTTCGCGCCGTTGGCCGCTGTGCCTTCAAGGATGCTGGCTTGCAGTGCCGGGAACTTTGTCACCCAATCCTGATAGGCAGGCTGCGCGCATTGATAAACCGCCGTCGCGCCCGATGCCGCTGACCGCACTTTGCCCGCATCGTAAGCGTCGCTGGCGATGACTTCCACGCCATCCGGGACGTCAGCCTTGCCGCTGCGGTTGACCATCCGAACGCGCTTGCCCTCTGCGAGTAACGCCCGCATCGTCGCTTTGCCGAGTGGTCCTGTCCCGAAAATGACGTGCAGTTCACTGGAGTTGTTCATGGTTGACCTTTCGATGTTGATGAAGCCGGATGCTGGCAACACGAAGCAGAACGCTCCGTGAAACACGCGAACGAAACAGAAATTGTCTGATGAATATCGCGAACGCCGCGCTACGCGGTGTCCACTCTGCCGCCGAGGTGTTTGATGAGTTCCCCCACCTGTTGGCGGTAGAACGCCGCCGGGTCGCCGAGCGTCGGTTGCAGATGGCCGAAGAGTTCCAGCATGATCAGGCCATGCCCCTGCCCCCACGAAACCATTGCCAGGTACAGCGCCACAGGCAAGACAGGCGGCGTATAACTTGCACTCTGCGCTTCGATAGTCGGGCGGACTTCGGGCGGGATGTCGTCTATAGTCATGGTCGGCACAAGCGCCCCGCACCTGATCGCGTTGTCGATTGCTTGCACGCCCACACCCATTGCATTCTGTGCGGCGGGCGAGGTGATGTCTGCGGGTGCGTGATAATCAGGAATCGGATTGCCATAGACGAGTTCAAACTCGACTGTGTGGGTCAACGCCCAGTCCCGGTAGGCCAGCATGAACGCCGCCAACTGCGCGAGCGCATCCGGTCCCGCCTGTTCGACGGCAACGCGCATCGCCTCGCCTTGCGAGTTGAACGAGTCCACGATAAGCGCCGTGATCAGGTCATCGCGGCTGGGGAAGTAGCGGTACAAGGCCGGAGCGCTGAGTTCCATATCACGAGCAATCGCTCGCAACGAAATCGCGGCGGTCCCCTGCGCGGCCATATGCTTGCGGGCGACGGCTTTGACTTCTTCGCGGATATTGTCGTGCTGGCGTTCGCGACGGTTCATCGTAGCATTATTCACGTTAGTAAACATTGTAAACAGTATCGTACAGTGCTTACTTTTTGTCAAGAGAGCAAAATGAGCAATATCCAGATTTGCTCCGTACACGTAGTTTTGAGCATCGACGCATCGTCTACGCCGAGATCGGAACGCAAAACACCAATAGGAACGTGACAATGCAAACCCGAATTTTAGGAAACAGCGGCCTCACAGTCTCTGCGCTCGGCCTTGGCTGTATGGGCATGTCGGATTTTTATGGCAAATCGGATGACGACCAATCGCTGCAACTGTTACAACAGGCACTCGATCTCGGCATTAATTTTTACGACACCGCCGATATTTACGGCATTGGGCATAACGAATGGTTGCTCTCCCGCGCGTTCAAAGGCAAGCGCGAGCAGGTGATCATCGCTACCAAGTTCGGCAATCAGCGCGACCTCACCGGCGCGCGGATCGGTATCAGTGGTAAACCGGAATATGTACGCGCTGCGTGTGATGCCAGTCTTAAACGCCTCAACATCGAGACGATTGACCTGTATTATCAGCATCGCGTAGACCCGAACACGCCCATCGAGGAGACCGTCGGCGCGATGGCCGACCTCGTGAAGGCGGGCAAGGTGCGCTTCCTCGGCCTCTCGGAAGCGAGCGCGCAGACCATCCGCCGCGCGCACGCCGTTCACCCCATCGCCGCGCTACAAACCGAATATTCGCTTTGGACGCGCGACCCGGAAGGCGACATTTTGCAGACCTGCCGCGAACTCAATATCGCCTTCGTCGCCTATAGCCCGCTCGGTCGCGGCTTCCTGACCGGGCAGATTCCCTCGGCAGACGCGCTCGAACCGAACGACTTCCGGCGCACCATGCCGCGCGCACAGGGCGAAAACCTCAAGCAAAATATGGAGCGCGTCGCGCAACTTGAAGCCTTTGCGCAGTCCAAAAATTGCACGGCGGCGCAGCTTGCGCTTGCGTGGGTCCTCGCACAGGGCGCGGAGATGATCCCCATCCCCGGCACGCGCCGCGAGAAATACCTGCGTGAGAACATCGCCGCGCTCGAGCTGCACCTCACCCCGGATGACCTCGCGCACCTTGATCAGATTATGCCGAACGGCGCGACAATCGGCACGCGCTACGCGGAAAGTATGATGGGGTCGGTCAACCGCTAACGTGTTCACACGCCATTCTTGGCGTCCGGTTTGCGCTACGAAACATCGATAAATAAAAACGGGTGGAGAAAAATCTCTCCACCCGCTTCATATTCCACGACACACTGCCGACCGCGCGATTACTTCTTCGCGTCGTCGTCGTCGTCCTTCTTGCCCTTCGCTTTGGCAAGTTCCGGCTCCGGGGTCGCGGCGGCGGCCAGCGCTGCGTCGGCAGCGGCATCGGCAGCGTTCGCACTGGTGAAGTCCAGACGCGCGATCACATCCGACGGGTCGGTGACGTAGGCCACGCCCTCGAACTGTGGCAGGTCCGCGACGGTCACATGGTCGCCACCCGCAGCCAGCCCGGAGATATTCACTTCAATGTGATCCGGGATGTCCTTCGGCAGGCATTCTACTTCAACGACGGTCATGAACTGCGCCAGAGTGAGGTCTACGCCCAGCTTGGGCAGCCCGACGAAGAGCAGCGGCACTTCCGCGCGCAGCTTGCGCAAGAGGTCCACACGCAGGAAATCGACGTGAATCAGGTCGCGCCGGATCGGGTGGCGGTGGACTTCACGCACGAGCGCGCTTTGCGGCTGCCCGTCAGTGATGTTCAACGTGACGATGTGCGTCCCGCCCGCCTTCGAGAGCAAAATTTCGAGCGGACGGCGCGGGCACGAGATATTCATCGGCTGGCCGCCTGCACCATAAACGACCGCCGGGATCAAATTGTCGCGGCGAAGCTGCCGGACCTGCTTACCCAATATGGTGCGCTGATGCACATCCAACGTATACTGATCTGCCATGAGCCTAGCCTCCCAAACCCGGCCTCACGGACAAGAAACATGCCGTTCAACCGCGAAAGTACGTGAAAAAACGAGCCACAACAGCGACTCGTGAGGGGTCATTGTAGCGGAACGAGGGGGGATCGTCAAGCGCAGAGTCACACCGCGACGACTTTTAAAGTGTGTGCTTTGAATTAACCGATTCGCTGCAAATCGCTGAGTTCCATACCAAGTGGCGGCTCATTCTGAGAAATTGTCGTGTAGCCGCTCCCGACAGAAGCATCAGGCAGCCCCAACAGCTCGACAAGTTCCTGATGCTGCTCAACTACAAAAGCGTATTCGCTCCATTGAAGATTGGCTTGAACTTCGTCAAAAACGCCGGGACTGTCAAACGCTTCACATAAGCGTTCTACATCAGAGGAGGTTGGAAGTACATCGTCGCCCTCGAAATATCCCGGAGCCGAATTATACGAGTCGATGATCCTGCCTTGCTCAAATAGCCAATAGCACAGTACATCGTCGTCGTGGTTCAACACTGCCAGAACCGCGCTGCTCACGCTTTCCGAGAGCAGGCCTCCAACTTTGACGATTTCGCTTTCGTCCTGTGTATCACTGTCCCGATCATAGACAACAAGAATATTATTTGCGGGTGGAGCAATATACGCCACCCGCCCGGCCTGCCGCAGCGCAGCGACCGTTTTTGACAGGTCTGATGAGCGGACACCGAAGTTGACATAAAAATTGCCCATGATGATCCACCTCGCCACATCGTTTAATACGTTTAGCAATGCTGTAAAGTGTATTCGACATCGCTGAACCGGGCATCCGGTGATTCGCCGCGCGCGAAATCCGTTGCTATACTTCGCGCGTCCAAATTCTCTGCAGGCTATCGAGGATTTTGCTTTGAAGGTGATCTACTCCCGCGCGAAGCTGTTCTTCGCCGTTTTGCTTGTTTTCACGCTCACCAGCGCATCCATCGCGCACGCACAGGCGACGCCCGGCGGCCCGCTCGCGGCGCTGATCAACGGCAAGCTGCAAATCACGATGGCGACGCTCACGACCGCCGTGAACCGCCAGTTGGAAGCACGCCGCACTGTTGGAGACGCAATGCCCGCCGACCTGCGCGCCTTTCAGGAAACCGTGCTGACGTCGCTAATCGAGCAGGCGCTGATCGAGGAAGCCGCGCGCATTCAGGGGATCACCGTCACCAATGCGGACCTCGACGCGGAGATAGCGAGCTACACGCAGGCGGCGGGCGGGCGCGAAAAGCTGCTCGCGAGCATTGCCGCCGACAAGATGAGCGAAGCGGAATGGCGCGCGGGCGTGCGTAATGCGCTCGTCACCAACAAAATCCGCGATGTAGTTACGCGCGGTGTACCGACCGCCACTGAGATGGTCCACGCGCGGCACATCCTCGTCACGGACCTGAACACGGCCAATACGGTCGCCGCGCAATTGAAAGCGGGCGGTGATTTCGCCAAACTCGCCGCGCAATATTCGCTCGACCTGACGACCAAAACCAACGGCGGCGATCTGGGCTGGTTCCCGCGCGGGCAGCTATTGCAAAAATCCGTCGAGGATTCGGCGTTCGTCCTCCAACCGGGGCAGACCAGCGGACCGATCCAGAGCGATCTCGGCTTCCACATCATTCAGGTCACTGAACGTGCGAAGGATCGCCCCATCGACCCGCAAACGCGCGCCCAGTTGCAGGAAGAAGTCTTCGAGGCATGGGTCGCGAGCCTCGTCAAGCAGGCGAGCATCGTTCGCTATCCGGCGCAGCCCTAACCGCACCCAGGGGAACACATGGCCCGCAAAACCACCTACAACATTATCGCGCTCGTGTTCCTGCTGCTGGCGTTCGCCTCGCTGATCTGCTCGCTTGGCATGTATCGCGGGTTCATCGCGGTCCCGGCAAATCTGCGCCCGCTGGTCGTCACCACGCCGACCGCTGCTGCGTACCCGACCGAGACGATCACGCCAACGCCGACGATTACCCCCACCCCGACACGCACGCCGATCCCACCCACCGAAACGCCGATCCCACCCACTGCGACCATCACACAGACGCCAACCAACGTCCCGCCAACGGAGACGATTACGCTGACGCCCTCGCCCACCGTACCCCCCAGCGAGACGCCGACCGCCACCGTGACGCCGAGTGTAACCCTCACGCGCGGACCGATCACGACAACGCCGATCCCCAATAGCATCGTTGCGACGCGCCCGCCGCCGACCCGTGTACCCCCCACCCGCACACAGACGCCGCGCGGCTTCGTAGCGAGCCGTACCCCTATCGGCCTGACGCCGACCGTACAAAGCGCGTTCCCGTTCGTGCTGGATCAGGGGTCGCCGATAGCGGGACCCAACCCGGATAGCGCGCAGGGCTGCGCGTTCATGGGCGTGGCAGGTTCCGTGATCGATTTCGGCAAGCAGCCGATCCGCGCCAAATATAAGGCCGTCCTGACCAGCCCTAACCGCAAAACTGTTGAGGCCGTACCGAACGCGGCCAACGATGCGCTGTATAATCCTGGCTCGTTCGTCGCGCAACTTGGGACGGGTATCAGTAGCAGCTCGTATACACTGCAACTAGTTAATCGGCAGGGGAAAGCAGTCTCCGCGCCCGTCGAACTCAAGTTTAGCGATTCATGCGACCAGAACGTGGTCTTCGTTAACTTCGTTCAGGTCAAGCCCGCCGAGCTGCCATGAGTATTCAGGACGCGCCACCCCCGCAAGTACCGCCCCCGCAACGGCGCGGGTGTTCGGCATTTTTCGATGTAGTGACGGCGTTCTTCCTGCTTGCCAGCGTCGCGATGATCGCCTTTACGGCGCTGCTCGTCAGCAATCCGCGCTCGTCGTTGAACCCGTTTCCGATGCCTACGCGCATTTCCCTCATGGTTATGGCGACCGAGCCGCCGACCTTCACGCCCGGTCCGCCGACCGCCACCGCATCAATCACCCCGACTTTCACCCCGACCTCGACCTTCACGCCCACCGATACGCCGACATCGACGGCAACCCCGACGGCCAGCAATACGCCCGTGATTGGCGCTCGCCCCTCCGCAACCCCGGCGGGCAACCGCACCGGGACTCGCGTGCCGACTCTCGCACCCGCCGCAAATACGCCCGCCGGGTTCCAGTTCACCGCGCGCGCCGTCAAATATCAGGCGAACAAGACCGCCGAAGGCTGCAACTGGAGCAGCATCGCGGGCGTAGTGCAGGATGCGGCGGGCAAGCCGCTGATCGGGATCGCGATCAGCGTGCAGGGCGGCAGCGTGGACGAGACGCAATATAGTGAGCGCGACAACCGCTACGGGCAGGGTGGCTTCGAGGTCTATCTCGGCTCGAAGCCGCTGGCGGGCGATTATACGCTCACCGTACTGAGCAAGACGGGCGCGGCCATTTCCGCGCCAATCAAGGTCTCCACACGCGCGGAGTGTACACAGAACGTCGCGCTCGTGACCCTCATCCAGACGCGGTAGGCGAATGGGTACGCTGTATATCGTCCCGACGCCGATTGGTAATCTGGAAGACATCACCCTGCGCGCTATCCGCATCCTCAAGGAAGCATCGCTGATTGCTGCCGAGGACACGCGCAAGACGAAGATTTTGCTGGACCGCTACGATATTCATACGCGCCTGACCAGCTACCACGAACACAACAAGCTCACGAAACTCGATGCCGTGTTCGACGCGCTGGCACTCGGCGATGTCGCGCTCGTCTCCGATGCCGGGACGCCGGGCATCAGCGACCCCGGCTATGAACTAATCCGTGATGCAATCGCGCGCGGCGTGATGGTCGTGCCGTTGCCCGGTGCGTCGGCGGTGCAGGTCGCGCTGGTCGGCTCCGGCCTGCCCACCGATGGCTATGTGTATCTCGGCTTTTTGCCACGCAAGGACAAGGCGCTGCGCGAGTTTTTCTGGGATATTCAGGATGAGCGCCGGACCCTGATCGCTTACGAAAGCCCGAACCGCCTGCTCGAAACGCTGGCCGCCCTGCTTGATGTAGTGGGAGATCGTCCGGTCGCGGTTGGGCGCGAATTGACCAAATTGCACGAGGAGATTTTCCGGGGGACGGCCAGCGCTGCGATTGCACGTTTCACCCAGACCGAAGCGCGCGGTGAAATTACGCTCGTGATCGGCGGTGCGCCGGAAATCATGCAGGAACTTTGGGATGAGGCGCGCGTCCGTGCCGCCCTTAAAGAGCGCATCGCGGCGGGTGAACCGCGCAAGGACGCCTCGCGCGCCATTGCGGAGATGAGTGGCTGGAACAAGCGCGATGTGTATAACCTGCCATGACTATTGCGGGTCGGCAGAGTCATGGCGTGCTGCTATTGTCCAACCGCCCGGCCATGAATGGACCGGGCTACTACGGTCCGTATGCGTTGACCTCGCGGAAACAGGACCGTAATAGCGCGGTGGCTTCAGCCCCGCGCGGCGGTTTGCAGACATACCCCGCGCGATGATTCTCTCTCCACCCCTCAAATGGGCAGGCGGCAAACGCTGGCTCGTGCCGCACCTGCAACCGCTCTGGGCCGCGCACACGCAGCGCAGGCTCGTCGAACCATTCTGCGGTGGGCTGGCCGTCGCGCTCGGCTTGCGACCGGATCGCGCGCTGCTCAATGACATCAACCCGCACCTGATTAATTTCTACAGGCAGTTGCAGCGCGGTTTGCAAATCACCATCCCGATGCAAAACGACTCCACGCTCTATTATGCGAGCCGAACGCGCTTCAATACGCTCATCCGCGAGGGCGAGGCGCAGAGCGCCGAAGCTGCCAGCCTTTTCTATTACCTGAACCGCACGGGTTATAACGGCCTCTGCCGCTTCAACAGCACGGGCGCGTTCAACGTGCCGTTCGGCAAATACACAACGATCAACTACCTCACCGATTTTTCGGCGTATCGGGAAGTCCTCGCACACTGGCAGTTCAATAGTGGACCCTTCAACGCGCTGGACGTGCAGCCCGACGATTTCATCTACGCCGACCCGCCCTACGATGTCGAGTTCACCGAATACTCGCAGGGCGGCTTCGCGTGGGCGGAGCAGGTACGGCTCGCGGAATGGCTCGCCGTGCATCCGGGTCCGGTGCTGCTCTCGAACCAGGCGACGGAGCGCATCGTAAGCCTGTATGAACAGCACGGCTTCACACTGACCTATTTGATGTCGCCGCGCCGCATCAATTCGACGGGCGACCGCACGCCCGCGCGCGAGGTGCTGGCGATGCGGAATCTCGACTAGCGGGATGCTTGCGGATTTTTCCGGTGTAGGGGTCGCGGCTTGCCTGACCCGTCCAGAATATGCCGGGCGGACACATCGGTCCGCCCCTACAAAACACGCGCCTGTCCGGTGTAGGAATTGGGCTTGCCCGACCCGCGCAACCGGGCTGGTCAAGCCACAGCCCCTACACCGGAGCGCGGCTTTTCTAGAACTCCGCGCGTTGCGACTCGATCAACACCTCGCTAATCGCCTTCGCGGACGGAATGATCAAATCGCCGGAGTCGAACGCCAGAAACGCGACCGCATACTCTTCGCCATCCGGCAAGCGCAGCAGCCCGCCATCGGTACTGATTCGGTAGCCGTTGCCGTTCTCGCTATTCGGCGCGATATAGCCATCCTTGCTGATCGTGTGAATGCCGAAGGTGCGCGCCGTCTTGCCGACCAGCCCGTAATGCTGATCCTGCATGAGCGCGTCTGCGACATCGAAATAGCCGAGCCGCCGCCCTTCTATCGCAAAATATTTCCAGAACAGCGCGAGGTCACGTGCCGTATAGGTGTTATTCAGGTAATAAATCCGGCGTCCGTAGATGAGCGTCGCGGCTTCGAGGCGGTCATCGTAACAGCGCGGACAGGTACGCTCACTGATCAGCCACGCGCGCAACCCGGAACGCTTCGAGATGCCTACGCGGTCCCAGCTCCACTGGTTGAAGGCGCGTACCGGGTTCTCGCCATAATCCTTCGCGGCAGAATTTTTCCAAACGTAGGTGAGCGTGCGCGCGGTCGCCTCGTTCTCGCTCAGGACGGCCATTTGATACACATCGAAGAGGACCGCGTGATGTTCGTTCCACGCGGCTTGATATTCCGCTGGCACGCTCGCGGCGGCCTTCACGCTCCAGTAGCGGACCGGGATGGATCGCCACAGCGCCGGGTCCACATGCTCGAAAAAGTAGAGCGCGACGGGTCCCTTGAAGGCAGATGCCACCGGGAACAAGTCCGCGCTCTGGTAGCCCGCCTCATCGACGCCGTGATAGGGCGTCACCGGAAGCACCGCGACGGCCAGCTTTCGCTTGTCGATGATTTTATCGAGTTGCGCGTTCAGGCGTTGCGCGGCCTCCGCCGGACCGTTATCCTGCGCACGGACGGGCGCAGCCGCCACGAATATCAACGTACAGAGCAGCAGAAACGTAGGGAAAGCGCGCAAAAACAGGTCTCCCAATCGGGGTTAATCCATGCGAAGGTAGTTTTAACACAGTTCCGGCCATCCGAAAGGACCCCTATCATGACTATCTCCTCACGGCTCAACCACGCGGCGCACGTTCTACTCGCAATCTTCGGTATCGTGCTGGTCGCGGCGTGCAGCGCGGTCACGCCCGCGCGTGATGACTCCGCAAAGCAGCTCATGCCCAAACTCGATGCCTACAACATCACCAACACCGCCGACCTGCGCGGTGCGATCAGCAATCTCCTCGCGGGCGGCGCGGCGCTGACGGGCAACGTGCAGGTTTCGGCGGCTGTCAAATTGATCGAAGGCGTGGCCGGGTGCTACCAGCAGGCGGGCGTCTACGAGGCACAGATTTATACGAATAAATCCAATCCGCTGCTCTCCGGCGCGGTCCTGATCATCAACAAGAGCGCGGCTTCGAACCCCGCTGTGCTGCTCACCTGTTTCAGCCCCGCCCCGGCAGCGCAGGCGCGCTCCGCAGTTCCACAGCCGTGTTCGGGTGGCTACAGCGCGATGCTCAACGGCAAGGAATATTACATCGGCTATATCGGCACGGATGGCGCGGTATGCAGCGACTTGTGTAGCCAACTCCCGAACCAGTGTGCCGCGCAATAACCGTCGGAACAGGATAGAATACGGTTAGAAATTTCTCATTGCAGGGACAGCACAATCATGAAACTGACGTTCATCGGCGGCGGGAGCGTGCGAACCCCCCGCCTCATTCCTTCGTTGATCCACCGCGCCGCCCGGCTCGATTTGCAAGAAGTCTGGCTGATGGACCTCGACCGCGACAAACTGGACCTGATCGGCGGCATGTGCAAAGCGCTCGCCGAACAGCAAAACGCAGACTTTCAAATTCACCTGACGACCGACGCGCGCGAAGCGTTAACGGGCGCGTCGCACATCATCACCTCGATTCGCCCCGGCCTCGAAGCGGGACGTGCTGCCGATGAGCGAATCGCCTTCCGGCACGGCGTCCTCGGACAGGAGACGACGGGAGCGGGTGGCTTCGCGATGGCGATGCGCAGCCTGCCCGCAATCCTCGATTACTGCCGCCTCGCGGATCAAATCGCGCCCGGCGCGTGGGTCTATAATTTCACCAACCCGGCGGGACTCGTTGCGCAAGGCTTGCACGATGCGGGTGTCAAGCGCGTGATCGGCATCTGCGACAGCGCGAACGGCGCGCAGAATGCCGCCAGCCGCTTCCTCGGTATCCCGGTCGCAGAGGTGCGGCACGAGGTCTTCGGCCTCAACCATTTATCGTGGACGCGCTCGGTGAAAGTACAGGCCGATGAAGACGGCACAGGCGGCGAGGAAGTCCTGCCCGCGCTGCTGACCGACCCGCAGTTCATCGCCTCGACGCACATGGCGATGTTCGACCCGGACCTCGTGACCAGCCTCAAAATGTTTCTGAATGAATACCTGCACTACTTCTACCATCGCGACGAAGTGCTGGCCGCGTTGCTCGCCAAGCCGGAAACGCGCGGCGAAGAGGTGATGCGGCTGACGGCGGAACTGCTCTCGCGACTGCGCGCCGCGACGACCACAGCAGAGCAAATCTCAATCTGGACCGAAGTGATGGGCAAGCGCAGTGCAACGTATATGGCGCACGCGCGTCACGATGCACCACGACCAAAATCGGCTCCGGTGGCGGGCGACGATGAGGGCTATGCGGGTGTGGCGCTCGGCTGCGTGGAAGCCATCGCGACGGGCGTGCCGCAATATACAGGGCTGAACGTTCCTAACGGCAATGCTATCGCAGGCATGGAGCCGGATGATGTCGTCGAGGTAAGCTGCCGCGTGGACGCGGACGGACCGCACCCGCTCACGATAGGCAGCGTCCCGGAAAGCCAATATCTGCTCATGCGCGACGTCAAGCGCTATGAGCGACTCGCGAGCGAGGCGATCCGCTACCGCTCGAAGAAGTTGGCCTATGACGCGCTCATGGCGCACCCGCTGGTCGGTAGTTATCCGCTCGCCAAAACGCTCGTGAATGAATATATCGAGGCGCATCACGAGACGGTAGGCGAGTGGCAGTAGATTACCAGCCGCGCGGTTTCGGGTCCACTGGTGCGGCGGTACTCACTTCGCCTTCGATGTAAACCGGGGTCTCCTGAATGACGAGCGCTTTTTCTTCATCCAGCTTGCGCCAGCCGAAGTGATACATCACGTTGTTGAACGCATCGTACTTGTAGCGCTCCTGAATGAAGCCGTAAATCGAATGCTGATAGGCGAGGTCGAAGAGCAGGCATTCCTCTTCGGCTCGCCATTCATCCTTGACCATCCACAAGGGCGCGATGCCCTGCATGGCCTTCCGTACCTTGTCGTCGCGCTGCTGGGTTGCGTGGGATTGGTTGATCATGGGGCGTCTCCGGGATGCTTTGGCGCTGATTCTAATCGGCAACGCGGCATGTACGCAAGTGCAGCGTGACGCATTCTGAACAGATGTTGCGCTATTCGAGCGTATTGGGCGAGACTTCGACCCGCCCGGTTGCTACGTCGTATACCATCCCGTGAACAATCCACGTCGCGGGCAGCAGCGGATTCGCCTTGAGTAGCGCGACATCGACCGCAACCGAAGCCCATGGATCGCTGACCGAATTGGCCGCCAGTTCCGCTTTGTCGATTCCAAAGTAGGTCGCCAGCATGTCGGGTTTTTCCACCATGTGCGTGATTCCGCAATCGGTGTGATGCAGGACGACGATGTTGAATTCGGCGGCAGGCGCAGCGGCGGGTGTTGGGTTGAGCGTTTGCAGCATCGCCATCATTTGCAGCGTCCCCGGCGTGATTCGGCCCCCGACGTTGCGGATCACAGCAGCCTCATTGAGGCCGATGCCCAGTATATGCGCGGGGTCAACGCGCGGATCGACGCACGAAATGATCATCGTCTGCAAGGATGGCATGAGGCTTGTGGTTACGCTGAACTGGTGTTCCGCGAACTCACGATTGCGTTGGGTCAGGGTGTCGATAATGGACATTGTTTTCTCTCCTATTTGCGAGGATATTCACAGTCTACGGTTTGACGTAACGTCAAAGTCAAGCCCCCAATTTCGCGCCGATTCGTTTGACTGGTAGTTGAAGCTCGATCACGGCTTCGTCCTCCTTACCCGGTAGTTGCATCAGGATTTCCCGCGCCATCCCACTGATCTGCCAGTGGTTTTGCTCGATCCAGGTGGCAAGTACACCTAACGCAGCAGACGGCCTGAAACCTGTGCGATGATCGAGAACTCACCAATCCGAAACATCGTTGCGCTTCCTTGCATATTCATCAGGAGTGTACAGTTTGACGCTACGGCAATGTCAAACAATTCGATATGCAGCAAAGCATGATATGATCCCGGTCCTATGAAACTCCTGTTCATCACCTCGTCCCTCGACCTGACGCAGCCGTTCAGCGCGACCCCCGCGTGGTGGCAACTGCTCAAAGGGCTATATGAAATTGGCGTGGAGGTGGTCGCGACCACCTATCAGGGTCCCGCTATCGAATCCTTATGGTGGCGGGCGCTGCCTAACCCGGTCCAGCGCGAGGGCGATTTTTTTAAAACCATTCGCGACCGTGCGCCGCGCTCGCGCAAGGCAGTCAACACGGGAGCGAGCGGCGAAAGCGCAGCGGACAAGCTCACGCGGCAGGTCGCGCAGACATTCATCCGGCCAAAATGGGCGGGCTTCCTCGAAAAGACGCTGACCGCGCAGCCGGACATCGATGCGGTAATCTTCCTGACAATCCCGCTCAACCATGTGGTCGGCCTCGCGCAAGCGGTCGCAGATAAATTCCACAAGCCCGTTCTCTATTATGATGGCGACGTGCCCGCCAGCCTGCCCGCCTTTGCCGGATTCGCGACCGGCTTCAAAATATATCAGGGCGCGGACCTCAGCGAATATGCCGGGTTCATCTCTAACAGTCTCGGCGGTGCGGATGAACTGCGCAAAATGGGCGCGCGTCGCGTCGATACGCTCTACTATGGCGCGGACCCGGATGTATTCAGCCCGGTCGATGTGCCGCAAGACCTCGATGTGTTTTTCTATGGTCACACGCGCGAATACCGCGAATCGTGGATCGACGCGATGATCGCCGACGCGAGCGACCGCCTGCCGGATGCGCGCTTTGCGGTACGCGGGCGCGGTCTCGGCGACCTCAAGCGCGCGGAGATGCTCCCGTATCTGTCATTCAGCAAACTGCGCGAATATACCAGCCGTGCGAAGATCAACCTGTGCGTCACGCGCCGCGCGCACGCTTCCGTCTTCGCCTCGTCCAGCTCGCGTCCGTTCGAGCTGGCGAGCATGGGCGCGTGCATTGTCGCGAACCCGTACCTCGGCCTTGAAACGTGGTTCGAGCCGGGACGCGAGCTATATATGATCGAACACGAAGCGGAAGCCGTCGAGCGCTACCGCTGGCTGCTCTCGCACGAGGCCGAGCGGCGTGCGGTCGGGGAAGCGGCGCGGGCGCGCGTCCTGAAGGAACACACCTTCCGGCATCGCGCCGCACAGCTACGCGAGATTGTGCGCAGTTATTTATAAGCCGCCGCTTGCCACACGCGCGGCTTGCTACATTTAGACAGATTGTGCAATATGGTAAGATAGCGCGTGGGCAAGCAGACGAGAGACGGCATGTTCAAACGGGTTTTGAGGTTCATCGGGCGCGCGGTGGTGGTCGTCGCGTGCGTGGTCGCAATATTTTTTCTGGGACGGGCGCTCGTTGATAATTTCAACGCCGTAAGCAACACGCTCGGCGTGAACGCGCACTATTCCGCAGCGCAGGCGAGCTATCCCGGCTCCGCGACGGCAATCAGCTTCGCGAACGCCACGCTCGCGGTCAAGCGTACCAGCCAGCCGACCAATACGCCGACCGTCCCACCGACCGAAGAAACCGTCAACACCTGCCCGGAAGGATTCGCGCCAGACCCGCAGACCGGGCAATGCCTGCCCGCCGAACCAGAAACGACAACGACGCAGGTAGGTGGGGTTTATCGGGGCAATCGCGCGCTCATCCTCGCCCGCGCGCAAATCGTGACCGCGACGCCGCAGGGTCCCGCCGTAACACCCACCAGCGGACCGCTCCCGACCAACACCAAACGCCCCACATCGACCGAAGCCGCGCCACCGGAAGCGAGCGCATCACCCGTCGCGGCCACTTCTGCGCCCCTCAAGGTCCCGACCGTGCCGCTGCTCGCCATCCCAACCACTGCGCGCGTGCAGCAGACCGCCATCCCAAGCCCCGCGCCGCGTCAGAAGGCGGGCAACTTCGATGTATTGAACATCGTCCTGATCGGCTCCGATCAGGATGTGGACCCCTCTGATCCGAGTTTCCGCACGGATAGTATGCTTGTCGTCTCGATCAACCGCACGACGAACACCGTTTCGATGCTCAGTCTGCCGCGCGACCTGTACGTATACATCCCCACCTATGGGATGCAGCGCCTCAACGTCGCCTACGGTTACGGGCAGTCGATTGGCTTCCAGCCGGGGGGCGGTTTTGGGCTGCTGCAACAGACCGTCCTCTATAATTTCGGTATCCCGCTCCATTATTACGCGCGGATCAGCCTGAACGGGTTCAAATCGATCATCGATTCGTTCAACGGCGTCGATATTGCGGTCGATTGCCCGATTTCCGACTTGCGCTATCAGGGTCCCGTCACGCAGCGCACGCCGGAGCCGAGCGAATATACGCCGTTCGACCTCAAGCCGGGTTATTACCACATGAACGGCGCGTTCGCACTGTGGTATGCGCGCGTCCGCAAGTCCACCAGCGATTTCGACCGCAGCCGCCGCCAGCAGCAGGTCTTGCGCGCGATGTGGCGCACCGCGCGCGAGCAAAACCTCGCGGCCAAAATCCCGGAACTGTGGGGACCGATCACGAGCGTGATGCAAACCAACCTCTCGCTCCCGGATATTCTGAGCCTCGTCCCGGTCGCGCTGGCCGCCAAACCGGGTGATATTCGCAGCTTCTATATGTCGAAGGGCTATGAATTGCAGCACTTCGCCGCCGATGGCGCGGATGTGCAAATCCCGATGCTACCCGGCTTCTTCGATACGATTGGGCGCTTCTATACGCCGCCGACGACCAACAAAACGGGCGCGGAAAGTTATAGCATCGAGGTCATGAACGGCACGCAATCGAAAGATTTGGACAAGGTAGCGGTGGATCGGCTGTCGTGGGGCGGCTTCGACGCGCAAGCGAAGGGCGACGGCGACATCGCGCCCAAAACGGTCGTCTACGATTACACCGGCAGCGCCAAGCCCGCCAGCCTGACCGCAATGCTCAAAGCGCTCAACGTCAAGACAACTGCGGTAATCAGCCAGCCCGACCCCAACCGGACGGTCGATTTCCGCGTCGTGCTGGGCGCGGATTACAACTCGTGCAGCGCGTCCGGTTTCACGAAGTAACCCGGCGGGACTTCTGCGCTATTGTTCCTGAGTCTTGCCGCCTTCTGCGGGGAACAACGTCGTCAACCGCGCGGTGCTGCGGTTCCACTGCACCCGCTGATAGCGCACATGCAGGAACGCCGAAACGAGAAACGCCACGACGCCCGCGATCAGGCTGACTGACGAAGCCGCGCTCACCAGCGCCCGCAGCGCGATCCCCGTGAAGACGCCCACCAGCGCGCTATTCACGACGGAGACCATGCCCGCCGTCGTCAGGAAAATTTGCAGCGTCCCGGAAAAGATCGCCATATTCTGCGACATGCCCTGCCAGTCGTCGTGCGTCGACTGGATGAAATATTTCTGGACCATCGGCGCAACTTCCGCGTAGTAGTGCCGGATGCGGTTGATCTCCCACGCATAGATGATGTCTTCAATTGCGGTTTCCATGACGCGGATGAACGTCGTCAGGCCGATGAAAATCAGGACCGGGAACAACACCATTGCAAAAAGCGCGAACGGCTCCCCCATGTTCGAGACCTGCCCGACGAACGCGAGCGCCACCAGCGTACTTGAAACTGACCCCAGAAACAGCGTCGTGCGCCCGTTCGCATCGGAGATCGTCGCGGAGCGGGCGGTTTGCAGCGTGAAATGTTCGGTCGTCATAATTTGCGTGATCTGTGCGGAGTCGGCTTGCTGCGGGTTGGGTAGGTCGGACACGGTTCACCTCGCTTTTGGTATAGATTCTATTCTAGACGTAATGCAGTTATCTTCGCTTGGTTCATCCTTAGTCGCGGGCGGACACATGGGTCCGCCCCTAAACAGCGCGCGTTCCGTATGGGTGGGTCAAGCCCCGCCCGGAATTCAACACTGGGTCGGATAAGCCCGACCCCTACACAATGCGCCACTCTGGATGTAGGGGCGGACCTGCGTGTCCGCCCACGCCATTGATCCTGATGCGTCTGCACTGGGTTCATCCGACGCCGCTGTACCTTTGGCCGCGTACCTGTGATAGACTCATTCCATGCAAACACAATCTTCGCCTGCCAGCCAGACCGTCCCCATTGAATCCGCCGGGGAACGCCTCGATAAACTCCTGACCGCGCTCCTCAGCCACGCCGATGCGAGCGTTTCCCGTTCGCGCGTGCAGCAGCTTATCAAGGACGGCAGCGTGACCGTCAACGGCAAGGCCGAGCGCGCGTCGTACAAGGTCGATGCGGGCGACGAACTGAGCTATCCCATCCCGGAGCAACCCAAAGCGCGTGAGGTCCTCGCGGAAGACATCCCGCTCGATGTGGTCTACGAGGATGAGGCTGTCGCCGCGATCAACAAGCCGGCGGGCATGGTCGTTCACCCCGCGCTCGGCCATTGGGATGGTACGCTCGTCAACGCCGTGTTGCACCGCTGGCCGCAAACCGCCGAAGTCGGCGAACGGAGCCGCGCGGGGATTGTCCACCGCCTCGATATGGACACGAGCGGCGTGATCCTGATCGCCAAGACGGATGACGCGCGGCGCAACCTGCTCCGGCAGTTCAAGGCGCGGCACGTCCAGAAGCGCTACGTCGCGCTCGTACATGGGATGCCCGCCACCCCGACGGGCGAAATCAACGCGCCGATTGGCCGCGACCCGCGCCAGCGCAACAAAAAAGCAGTCGTGCGTGATGGGCGCGAGTCCCTCAGCACCTACAACGTCCTCACCGATTATGGCGATATGACATTCGTGGAAGTGCTGCCGCACACAGGACGCACACACCAGATTCGCGTGCATCTCGCGTTCATCAAAACGCCCGTCGTTGGTGATACAGTTTACGGGCATCGCAAGGAACGTGGTCCAGTCCACATCCCGCGCCAGTTCCTGCACGCAGAGTCGCTCACGTTCGTCTCGCCCGCGACCAAGCAGCCTGTCACCGTTCACGCGCCGCTCCCGTCGGATTTGCAGCGCGTGCTGGATTCGCTTGAACGCTTGAAAAAAGAGAACGAACCGCAATAAAGCAAAACAGGTCACGAGATTTCGTGGCCTGTTTGCATTTTTACCTGAGCGGGGTTACGGTGTTGCGGTCGCGGGCAACGTTGCCGCGACTGTGGCGCGTACCGTAGCGGGCAGTGTCACTGCAATCGTTGCGGGCAGTGTCGGCGCTGCTGTTGCGACAGATGTTGGCGCAGCCGTAACAGCCGCCGTCGCGACACTCGTAGCAACCGCCGTTACAGGGGTGGTCGCCGCTGCCGTCGCAGCGCTCGTTGCAGGGCTGGTCGCAGCAGCAGTGGCTACAACTGTGCGGACCGGGGCAACCGTCGCCGCCGGGGTCGCGACGATCCCGGCCTGCGCATCGAGTGCGCGTTCCGCAGCCGCGATGTCGTCTTCTTTGCCCGCGAGCAGCGTCTGTACCGTGACCGGAATTTTCACGTTCGGGACGACGCCCGTGCCTTCAAGGAAGATGCGCCCATCCGGGTAACGAATCTGGAAGACCGGAGCCTGAAAATAGAGACCATCTGGCAGGGTCCAGGGTTCAACTCCGGCTTCGACGCCCGCCGATGGATAGCGACCGACGATCAGGTGCTTCGGATCGTGCGCGACCGCCGCCGAGAAGATTTCGCAGGCACTGGCACAGCTTGGTCCGACCAGCACCGCGACAGGACCTTCCCACTGCACAGGCGCGGGGTCGATCACGCTCTTGCCGACATACAGGAACTTGCCGGATTTATCGGCAGCATATGTCTCGTTGAGAACGAAGGACTCCTGTGTGAAGGACGCTGCAAAGTGATCGGCAAGCAAACCGGAACCGCCGCCGTTGGAGCGCATATCGACGATGATGCCCTTCGCTTGAAGCTGGGTCATTTTCTGGATCGCATACTCCCAACTGCGCGTCATCAGGATGCTGTCGCCGCTGAACGTGCTGATCTTGATATAGCCGTAGCCGGAAGGCAGCAGCTTGAGCGTGATCGGCAGCTCTTCCGGTGCAGTGGTCGGGCCGAGCGTGCGCGTCGAGGACAAACTGAAACTCTGCCGTTCCGCAACCGATGTGACAGTCACCGTCTTCGCGGCTTCACCGGGGTTCTGGAAGGTAATGCTGTACTTCGTCCCGACGGGCGCACGCATGATGTAGCGAAGCTGTTGCAAACGACTACTGATCGGGCTGGATTGAGGTGTAAAGAGCAATTCGGTCGCATCCAGCGCAGTATTGATCGGCTGGCCGTTCCACTGCGTAATCAACGCCCCGACCTTAATCCCGGCAGCCGCCGAAGGCAGCGCATCCAGCACGAGCCGCGCGATCACCTGACCATCATCCGCCTGGCTGAGGACGAGGCCAATCCCACCAGCGGTTTGCGCTGTGAGATAATCGGCGGGGGTGTCTACATAGACATGACCATCCTTGAAGCGCGCCACAAAACGCCCCATCGCAATGCTGAACCCGTCTTTGTCCTTCGCCTGTTCCGCCTGCACAATGAGCGGACGAATATCGCGGACCAGCGCATCCCAATCGATCTTCTTGTATTCGGTGAAGGTATAGCGCACGCGCAGGTCCTTCACCAGCGCGTCGAAGGCTGCCGTATAGCTCAACGCGGAGAGATCGTTGTTAGCGGAAAGCCCTTCGAGGATCGGGACCTCGACAGTCCGGGTACGGATTTGCTCAAACGGTGTCTTATCGAGGTTCACGACTGTCCAGCCGCGCCCGATGGGACCCGTCGGGTCATCTGCCGTGAAGAGTTTTGTGTCCGATCCGTACCCGGTCGGGAAGAACTGGTTGTCATCGGGCGACCAGACGAGCATGTGTCCAGCAGAGACTTCATACGTACCGGGGTCGAATTGAAGCGAATCCAGCCCGCCCGGCCACCCGGTCCATTCATAAGGACCCATGAACGCATCGCCAATCGCGTTCGTGTCGTAATCGACCGCGAAGACCATGACGCCCGTACCGCCCTTGCCATTGCTCAGATTATTGAGCGCGCCGCGCGGCTGGATAGGGAGCGACATCGTAAACCGCGCGCCTTTGGAAATATCGCCCGTCAATCCGGCAATCGTCTGATCTGAAAAAGGCAGCTTCGCATCGCGGTCACGCTTGACGAATGCGGTCAGATCGATTAGCGCGAGGAACGGTTCGGCGGAATCTTCCAGCGCAAACGGACTGGTGACAGTGACGGACCCGGTAATCGTCGCCACGCCATCCGTCGATGCGGCAGCCTGCGTCGGCGCAGCGGTCGCGACCTGTGCCACCGACAGTCGAGCGGGCGCTGCGGCCAAAACCAGCGCCACGCAGAGCGCGAGGAGCGCCGCTGCACGAATTCCAACAACGGGTTTGTTCATCTTTTACCTCTTTAACCGAATTTTAGCGCGGGGGCGCTCCCGCAAAATATAATGTTAATAATCCGTAATAGCAACGGTTCAACGCCTGTGAAAATTAACATTCTGCGCACAACGACGGAGCGCCGGGTATAATCATCATCCTTTTATCATTTCAGAGACTCCATGCCGCACGAACCGCAAACCGCCATTCTGCTCATCGATTGCCCCGATAAAAAGGGGTTGGTCGCGACCATCGCGAACTTTCTGTATACCTATAATGCCAACATTTTGCACGCCGACCAGCATCAGGATCACGACAAGCAACTCTTCCTGATGCGTGTCGAATGGGATCTCGAAGGCTTTGCGCTGGATGAGTCTGCATTCCGCGCCGCCTTCGCGCCTATCGCCGCGCACAACGGGATGAACTGGCGGCTCGAATATTCAAGCACGAAAACACGCGTCGCGATCTTCTGCTCGAAAATGGATCACTGCGTCGCGGATTTGCTCTACCGCCACCGGGCCGGGGCGCTGCGCTGCGACATTGCGCTCGTCGTGAGTAACCATGCCGATTGCAAGCCGCTCGCGGAATTCTACGGCATTCCTTTTCACCAGTTCGCCGTCGCGCCGGAGAACAAGCCGCAGATCGAACAGCAGCAAATCGATCTGTGCCGCGCTAACGGCGTGACGCTGATCGTCCTCGCGCGCTACATGCAAATCCTCAGCCCGGCCTTCGTGCAAGCCTACCCATCGCAAATCATCAATGTGCATCACAGCTTCCTGCCCGCGTTCATCGGCGCGAAGCCCTATCAGCGCGCCTTCGACCGGGGCGTGAAGCTGATCGGCGCGACCAGCCACTATGTCACTCAGGACCTCGACGAGGGACCGATCATCGAGCAGGACGTCATGCGCGTTTCGCACCGCGACAGCCTGGAGCGGATGGTCGAACGCGGCAAGGACCTCGAAAAACGGGTCCTCGCGCGGGCGGTCGAATGGCACACCGAACACAAAATTTTGCTCTACAATCGCAAGACGGTTATTTTCGACTGAGGCAAACGATGGCGAAGCAGGCAGCACCCGTCGATAGCTTCCACGCGCACAGCCGCGCGGAGTGGCGCGCATGGCTGGAAGCGCATCACGCGAGTTCTTCTGGCGTGTGGCTAATCAATTACAAGAAGGAGACGGGCAAGCCGCGCTTCGAGTATGCGGAAGCCGTCGAGGAAGCGCTTTGCTTCGGCTGGGTGGATAGCCGTCCGGGCAAAGTAGATGAGGAGCGTTATAAACAGCTCTTCTCACCGCGCAGCCCGAAAAGCCCCTGGTCGAAGCTGAACAAGGAGCGCGTCGAGCGCCTGATCGCGGAAGGCAAAATGACGCCCGCCGGGTTCGCGAAGATCGAGGCGGCGAAGCAAAACGGCGCGTGGACCGCCTACGATGCGATTGAAGCGCTCACCATTCCCACCGACCTGACGGACGCACTGCAAGCCGATGATACTGCGCGAACACACTTCGATGCGTTCCCCGCGACTTCCAAAAAGAATATCTTGTGGTGGATCGACTCGGCGAAGCGTCCCGAAACGCGCGCCAAACGTGTCGCGGAGACGGTCGCTCTCGCCGCGAAGAACATCAAAGCCAACCATTTTCGACAGTAACAGAGCTATTCAGTTAAATAAAACGGACGCCAGAAATGGCGTCCGTACAAAAGCGCTGTCGTGGCGTAGGAACGGCATTTCTGCCGTCCGCAACGGCGTTAATCGAATGACCACGCCCAGATATTCTGGTAACGGCAGTCGGTCGTCTCTTTGGTTTCTGCCAGATCATCATTGTAGATGACGAGGAAGAAGTTCCCTTCATCGGTGACATCGGTGGTGGTCTTCACGAATTGGCGCGCGCCATTCAGGTAAAGCGCAATAGTATCATCCAGCGCGAGGATGGTCACGATGGCATAATAGCCTGCTTTGTAGTCAGTCGTATCCAGCGAAACACTAATGGCGCTCTTCCCATTGACGATGTGGAGCAACGTCTCGGCCCCGGTTTCCTGCAGGATATAGCGCCAGAAATTGCCCTGCTTCGCTCTGGTCGTGAAGCTGCGAAACTCAATACCGCACCCGCTGCCGATCCCGGCGCGTGACCATCCCATTCCAAATTGGAAAACCATGTTTTTTACGGTGGTTCCCCGCCCAAGCGGGTAAGTGCTAATTCCGGGGTTGGAAGTCGTTACGAAACTATCCGGGACGGCAATCATTTGTTTGCCACCCTTCGGCACGAGGCCATCTGCTTGCAAACGGGCAACAATCAGCTTCGGATTTGTCCCTTTCGGGTCGATCACTTCCGGGAAAGTGTCGTCGTCAATGGCTTCATTGGTTGGCTCGGCGGTAGGTTCATCCGGGACCGGTGTTTTGGTTTTGGTCGCGGCGACTTGCGAAACACTGGCTTGCACATTCGTGTTCATGCCCAGCGTCAACGCGGCGCTCACAAGAAAGGCCGCGATACATAGAATGCGAACGGAGCGGCGCATAATGACCCCCAATTTAGCTATACGTGCGGCACAACTGCCTTATACACAGATTAAAGGAAAAACCGCGATTTAGCAATCAAAAAGTACAAAAGAATCGTAAAAATCGCATACATCCGGCCTTGCATCCCGCCGCAAAGTTCGGATAATGAGCGCATGTGGATAATGGAGTTTCCATTGCGGCGAGTCGAAACGGGCGGTCCGGTCTATTATGAATTCGAGCAGTGGGTGGGTCAGCCCGCGTTGACGCATGGCGTTTTTACGCGGCTCGGTGGCGTGAGCGAAGCGCCCTGGTCCTCGCTGAACGTTGGGGCGCTGGTTGGTGACGACCCGGCGGCTGTCGAACGCAACGCAGGCTTGATGTTCGATGCGCTCTCGCTCGATGCTGACCGTGCCTGCACCGTCTGGCAGATTCACGGCACGCAGGTCGTCCTTGCGCGCGAACGCCCCGCCGACCGCAAATGGCTCGCGCAGGCCGACGCGATCATCACGGATGTAATTGATCTGCCGCTCAATCTGCGCTTTGCCGATTGCGTCCCGGTGCTGCTCTACGACCCCGCGCACCACGTCCTCGGCATGGCGCACGCGGGTTGGCGCGGAACGGTCGGCGGCGTAGTCGCGGAAACTTTGGACGCGCTGCGCGAGGCCTTTGGCACGGACCCACAAGACGTGCAGGCGGGCATTGGTCCGAGCATCGGACCCGCGCATTATCAGGTCGGGGAAGAGGTGGTCGAAGCCGTGCGCGGCGCATTCGGGACCGTTGATGGACTGATGCGCCGTGCAGAAGACGGCAGCGCGTACCTCGACCTGTGGGCGTGCAATCGCCTCGCGCTCGAACGGGCGGGCGTCCGGCAGATCGAAGTCTCTGGCCTATGCACAGTGGAACACGTCGATGAGTTCTATTCGCACCGTGCCGAACAGAACAAGACCGGACGCTTTGGCGCGGTAATGGCGTTGCGAGGTCGCGCGTGAGTGAGACGACGATTGCAGGGCGTATGAATACAATTCGCGCGCAAATCGCGGCGGCCTGTGCGCTGTCCAAGCGCGACCCGCAAAGCGTTACGCTGATTGCAGTCAGCAAAACGCACCCGGCGGAGCGCGTGATCGAGGCTGCACACGCAGGCATAACGCATTTCGGGGAGAACCGCGTCGAAGAATCCGCGAAAATCGCGCTCGCGAACGCCGCTGTCCCCGGCCTGACGTGGCACATGATCGGCCATGTGCAGAGCCGCAAAGCCGAAGACATCACCGCGACTTACGATTGGGTGCATAGCGTCGATAGCCTTAAAATCGCAGAACGTTATGCTCGCTTCGCGGCGGCGCGCGGTAAAACGCTCCCGATCCTGCTTGAAATCAACATCAGCGGCGAAGCCTCGAAAGAGGGTTACGCGGCGCACGGTTGGCAGGTTGACGCAAAAGTACGCACGGCGCTGTGGGACGCAGTGCGCGGGATCGTCGCGCTGCCAAACCTGCAAGTGCGCGGCTTGATGACCGTCGCCCCGATTGCCAATGATAGCGAGCAGGTACGCCCCGTCTTCCGTGCGCTACGCGAACTGCGCGATGCGCTTGCAATGGAGTTTCCGGGCGCGGCATGGGATACACTCAGTATGGGTATGACAGACGATTACGCGGTGGCGATTGAAGAGGGCGCGACGATGATCCGCATCGGGCGCGCGATATTCGGAGAGCGAGGCGCGTTGTGAGGTTTATCGCTGATCTGGTCGATCTCGGATTTAAGTTGTTCGAGGTCCTGATCCTCGCGCGGGTGCTGCTCAGTTGGATTAACGCGGACCCCTACAATCAAATTGTGAAGTTCATCTACAACACGACCGAGCCGATTCTCGCTCCAATTCGGCGTACGACCGAGCCGATCCTCGCCCCGATCCGGTGGCGGCTGCCCCCAAGTCTGAGCAATCTGGATTTCAGCCCAATGATCGTCCTCTTGATTGCAATCGTACTTAACACTATCATCATACGACTACTTTATAGCCTGTGAGGTACTCATGAACCGTAAATTCGAGATCACCGACGCCAAACGCGGCGCAGCTTTCACGGTCCGCGTCATCATGCGCGCACAGCGCAACGAAATTGCCGCTATTCAGGAAGACGGCACAATCAAGATACGCCTGACGGCGCTTGCACAGGATGCTGAATCCAACCAGCAGTTGATCGAATTTCTGGCGGGGCGGCTCGGCGTCGAGCCGAAAGTGGTGGAGATCGTCGCGGGCAAGGACGGGCGCGACAAGATGATCAGCGTCGAAGGCATCTCCACGCGCGATGTCGAAACGCGCTTGCAGCCCGACCCCGGCGCGGCCAGCGACGAATAAAAAAAGTCCGTCCATGATTTCCACATGGACGGACTTTTAGCGCAATTTCTCAAACGGTCATTTACGAACCGCTGTAGCCCGCTGGTTTACCGCCTACACAGTTCGAGGGAATGAAGCCATCCGATATGCCGCCGATGAATGTTTCCGTCCATGAGCGACCTTTTGCGTCCTTTTTTACAGTCGGACTGACGAACCACGATTGACCTGCGGTAATCTTGTCGCCGTTGCCGACCGGGTCCCCACCTGCCATGTTATAGACGGGCGTGTTGCAAGTAATCGTCCGTAGAAGGAAACCGCTGGGAATACCAGGACCCGGTATGGTCTCTGTACAGGCAATATTATCATTGAAAAAGGTCTGATTGTCCCAGTTGTTATAAGCATCCGCAGTTGTCCCGCCGAAGATCATAACATTTATGATTGTTCCAGAAGCCTGGGCAGGGAAGCTCATCGACAGGCGTGTCGGGACGCCGGGCGTGACGGAGTAGTTCGTCCAACGGCTGACCATCTCCACATACGAGTAAGTATTTACAGCCACATAGGACGCGCTCGATGTGACGGTAGCGACGACTGAGTTACACGACACAAGAACGTTGGAGGCACTTGTTCCGCCGCTGATCGCTTGTGTCTTCATAGTCACGGAGAAGGTCAACGCAACGAGGATAAGGACGGCGACGAGTAAACGCTTCATGGTGAGACTCCTGTAAGGAACAGAACGCAAGATCGTTATCGGAACACGACCGCAGTGTAATTGTCTTTCCGAAAACTATACCACAAAATTTTAGCGAAGACATAACAAAATCAGTATTTGAGCCTTCTTGTATCATAAACCTTATAATCGCCAGACTGACCGTCTGCCGTATTTTGTATTCGCCCGCTGCGTTGCTTCGGAGTACACTCCTCAACTATGATGACCAAATTTCTCATCGCTGATCTGCATTTTGATGCGCGATGTTGAAACGCGCTTGCAGCCCGACCCCGGCGCGGCAACTGAGGAATAAGCCCTGTTCCGTCCATGTGACAATAATGGACGGATTTTGTATTATTTTATCTGATTAGGGTGCTTTCTCTTTCCGCTTTTATTGGTGAAGGTCTGCCACCACATTGGAGGATGATCAATGCCAATCATCAAACATAATCCAGACGAACTCTATCCACCCTATCAAAACTATAGTCATGCCGTTGAGATTGCTGGCAATTCACGCCTCCTGATCATCAGTGGGCTGAACGGTTACTTGCAAGATGGGCAAACCATGCCGGAGTCATTTGAGGAGCAGGGCGAAATCATCTGGAAGCACCTGGGAGCCATCCTCGCGTCTGCCGGCATGACCTATACTAATCTCGTTTCTATCAGGACCTATTTGGCAAGCCCTGAATACGATGAACCGAATGTCAGATTGCGGAAGAAGTATCTGGGCAATCATTCGCCTGCATCAACCGTTGTCTGCGCCCAACTCCTTGATCCACGCTGGAAACTGGAATTGGAAGCGATGGCAGCAGAATAATCTATCGTTTTTTGAGGTCTGACCGGGGTGCGGGACTTCCCTGAGCGCCCCACTGAAACCGTATTCGACAGGCTGATACCTATCCCGACGTGATCACCTTCTCCGGGCGTATCCGTATAATCACGCCCTGAAACGTGGCCTTGTTTTCGACAGGCTCCGCACTGCCAAAGTATTCATCTGCACCCGTGTACATTTTCGTGTGGCGGTCCAGCTCCGCGATCACGCCTTCAGGTGTAATTTCCTCGACCGTGCCGCGAATGGACAGGTAGCGTCCGCTGTTCTTCGGGTCGATTGCAAACACGGAGACGTGCGGGTTGGCACGCAGATTCTTTACCTTCTGCGCATTGGCGTCGGAGGTGATCAGGATGTGCGAGCCATCCCAGCGTCGCCAGACCGCGACCTGATGCACCGCACCATCCGGCATAATGCTCGCGAGGGTCACGACTATCGCGTTTTCCAGTAGATCGTTATATTTATCTGGGATGATTGACGGCATGGTTAGGGCGTTTCCTGTTCGGTTTCGTGCTGCAATTGTTCGCTGAATTGTTCGCCGAGCGGCGTCACTAATCCATCGATGCTGCACACGTTCTTTTCCTTACGGTAGGCGATCAGACCGTCCTCGCCCTTCGTTTCTGCCCATTTGAGGTCAGTATCGCGTTCCCCGACGTAATCCATAAACGGAATTGCGTATCCGCACGAGGTCTGTACGCGCTCGATCTCCGCAACGATGATTTGCCGCGCGCCAAGGTAGTTTGGAAACAACGGCGCGTAATCGTCCCATGCCGATGTGTCGGGCAGGACAACGCGCCCGCTCCCATACAGCCGCACGATATTTGGCGGTCCATCGAACGCGCAGAACATGAACGTGATGCGTCCGTTCTGCTTCAAATGCGCGCTCGTCTCGTTGCCGCTGCCCGTCAGGTCGAGGTACGCGACGCGGTGCGGGTCGAGGACGCGCAGGCAATCGTGACCTTTCGGGGAGAGGTTGACGTGGCCGCCCTCGCCCGGCGCGGTCGCGACGAAAAACATATGCTGCTTCGCGATGAATGCTTGCAGGGTTTCGGTGATACTTTCAACAACTTTCGCCATGTCGTGACTCCTCGCTGGTTCAACGCGCGATGTCGTGCTTTCGCGCTACAATCTGGATACTATGAACCGGATTGACCATTGGCGCAAGCACCACAAAGGAGACAGGACAATTGCCGCTACTTCCCGCTTTTCAGGACCAGACACTGGATCAAAAGGCGATCAACACGATCCGCTTTCTCGCTGTAGACGCGGTGCAAAAGGCGAATTCCGGTCATCCCGGTTTGCCGCTCGGCGCGTCGCCGATGGCCTATGCGCTCTGGACACGCTACCTCAAGCACAACCCGCGTGATGTCGGCTGGCCGGACCGTGACCGCTTCGTGCTATCCGCCGGACATGGTTCGATGCTGCTTTACGCACTGCTCTACCTGACCGGGTACGACGTCTCGATGGATGACCTCAAAGCGTTTCGCCAGACCGGGAGCAAGACGCCCGGCCACCCGGAGCGCCGCCACACGCCCGGCGTCGAAGTCACGACCGGACCGCTTGGACAGGGTATCTCTATGGCGGTCGGGATGGCAATGGCCGAGCGCTTCCTCGCGGCGACCTTCAACAAGCCGGATCACGAGATCGTAAACCATTTCACGTATGTGATCGCGAGCGACGGCGACCTGATGGAAGGCGTCAGCGCGGAAGCCTCCAGCCTCGCCGGACATCTCAAACTGAACAAGCTGATCGTGATGTGGGACGACAACCAGATCGCGCTCAGTACGCCGACGGCGGCGGTCTGGACCGAAGACACGCTTATGCGCTATCAGGCCTATGGCTGGCATACGATCCGCGTTGAAAACGGGATGGATGCGGACGCGGTGGCGGCGGCGCTGGAAGAAGCCCGCGCGCAGACGGCCCGTCCGACAATGATTTCCGTCCGCACGGTGATCGGCTATGGCAGCCCGAAGCGGCAAGGCACATCCGCCGCGCACGGGGAGCCGCTTGGCAAGGACGAGGTGAAGGCCACAAAGGAAAACCTCGGCTGGCCGAGTGATGAGGACTTCCTCGTACCGGGCGATGTTCTGGAACATTTCCGCTCGGCGGTCGAGCAGGGTGCAGACGCCGAAGCGCAGTGGAACGAGCGTTTCCAGGCGTATAAAGCGCAGTACCCTGACCTCGCAAAGACTTTTGAACTCGGCTTCGAGGGTAAATTACCAGATGGCTGGGACGCCGACCTGCCGCGCTTCGATGCCGGGTCGCCCGCGCAGGCCACGCGCGATAGCAATGGTGCAGCACTCAACGCCATCGCGAAGCACATCCCCACGATGATCGGCGGCGACGCGGACCTCTCTTCATCCACCAAGACGACGATCAAGGATGCGGGCAATTTCGACTGGGATAACTACGCAGGGCGTAACCTGCGCTTCGGCGTCCGCGAACATGCGATGGGCGCGATCATCAACGGCCTGACAGTTCACGGCGGGATCACCAAACCATTCAGCGCGACGTTCTTCACCTTTTCCGATTACATGCGCCCGGCAATTCGCCTCGCTGCGTTGATGAAAGCCAACCCGATCTTCGTCTTCACGCACGATTCGATTGGTGTGGGCGAGGACGGTCCGACGCACGAGCCGATTGAGCAAATTGGCAGCCTGCGCGCGATCCCATACCTGATCACGCTGCGCCCGGCAGACGCGAATGAAACCGTCGCCGCGTGGAAGGTCGCGATGGAATCCGATTACGCAAGTGTGTTGGTATTCAGCCGCCAGAAATTGCCCGTCTACGAACCGCAACCCGCGTTCGAGGGCGTGCCGCGCGGCGGGTATATCCGCGCCGAAGCGGATGGCGGCAGCCCGCAGGTGATCCTGATCAGTGCCGGCTCGGAAGTCAGCCTGTGCATGGCTGCGCGCGAGACCTTGCAGAAAGAGGGCATTCGGACGCGCGTAGTCAGCATACCGAGCATGGAATTGTTCCGGCAGCAGTCGCCCGAATATATCAACAGCGTCCTGCCGCCGACGATCACGGAGCGGGTCGCAATTGAAGCGGCGTCGCCATATGACTGGTGGGAATGGGTCGGGCTGGCCGGGCGTGTGATCGGCCTGGAGCGGTTCGGCGAATCAGGTCCGTATGAAGCGGTGTACAAGGCACTCGGCATCACGGCTGAGGCGGTCGTCGAAGCGGCGAAGTCGCTGCTTTAGTTTTGAAGGAGAGTGGGCAAGTGGAACGTAGCATTATGATTAAAATCCCGGAAGACGAGTATGCGAACCTCCAGGAAATCGCCAAATCTGCCCACTTGCCCCTTGAAAGATTACTTGATCGGCGTCGCCTGAGTGTCCTGCTGAGCGACGAATATCCAGACGACGCAGACGAAATCGAAGCGATTCTTGATCGGTTCACGGACGATCAGCTTGGCGCAACCGCCAACGAAAAACTTTCCATGAGCGAGGAACGCCAGCTCGACTATTTTTCTGAAAATAATACGACGCTCTCCGAGGAAGAACAAGGAGATCGTGTGCGTTTAGTAGAAAAATGGTCGAAGTGGGTGCTGATCCGGTCGGTGGCGTTGAAGCTGCTGCACGAACGTGGCTTTGATGTCCATCGCGTCCTCAACAAGCGGTAGCAGTGGCTTCCATACCTGCCAAACTTCGAGAACTCGTTGAAAAACGCGCGGGTAATCGGTGCGAATATTGTCAGGTATCTGGAGATATCGTCGTCTATATGGTGTGCGACCACATCAAACCCAGAAATTTGGATGGTCCCACGAATGCCGATAATCTTGCCCTCAGTTGCCCGTATTGTAATTTGTACAAGAATGAAGCAGTCGACGGCATTGATCCTGTCAGTGACATGCGTGTTGCCCTTTTCAATCCGCGTCAAGAGATGTGGAAAGATCATTTTGAATGGAGCGAAGATGCACTGTTCATTATTGGAAAGACACCTACAGGACGAGCGACGGTCATTCAATTGCACGTCAACAGTGTAAAGTTTATTGCAGCGCGCGGACAATGGGTGTTATTCGGTTTTCACCCACCAGATAGAATGAAGTGAGAAGGACACCTTATGAACATCGCCATCGCGGGTGATCACGCCGGGTACGACCTCAAGCAGGCGATCATCCCCTACCTCACCAACCTCGGCCACAGCGTCACCGACCTCGGCACGGATAGCGCCGAAACGCCTTCCGATTACCCGGATTTCGCGGAGAAGATTGCGGTCGCGGTCCTCGGCGGACAGGCCGAACGCGGTATCCTCGTCTGTGGGAGCGGGATCGGCGTCGCGGTCGCAGCCAACAAGATCAAGGGGATTTATGCCGGGACGTGCCATGATACCTACTCCGCGCACCAGAGCGTCGAACATGACAACGCGAACGTGTTGTGCATCGGCGCGCGGATCGTCGGCGTCGAGGTCGCGCGAGAAATCGCGAAAGCGTTTGTCAGCGCCCAGTTCACGAACGAAGAGCGTCACGTCCGCCGCGTCGCGAAGACCAAAGCCATCGAAGAAGCCGGGCATGTGATCGAAGGCACGTTTTAGCTACGGGTCGGGCAAGCCGCGACCCCTGCGTCAGAACGCGACTGTATGTGTAGGGGCGGACCTGTGTATCCGCCCTCAAGACGGGCAAGCCGCGACCCCTATACCGGAGTCGTGGGTACGTTTTCACCTGTTAATTTTGTCAAAGCAGCAAGAAGGAGATTTGATTATGGCGGGCAACCCCCCTGTAGACGTTCAACAATACGGGCAGTCGATTTGGTACGACAACATCAGCCGCGATCTAATTCATTCCGGCGAACTCAAGCGCCTGATCGATGAAGATGGTGTCGTCGGTGTAACCTCGAACCCGACGATTTTTGAGAAAGCCATCGGCGCGGGCAGCGCCTACGATGTGCAGATGCAGGCGATCCTCGAACTCGAAGCCGGGGATATTTTCGATAAATTGGCCGTGCAGGATATTCAGGAAGCCGCCGACATTCTGCGCCCGGTCTTCGACCGCACCAACGGCATCGATGGTTACATCAGCCTTGAAGTCTCGCCACTCGCTGCCAATTCTATCGAGCAGACGGTCACGGAAGCCAAGCGCCTCTTCGGGATCGTAGACCGCCCGAACCTGATGATCAAAATTCCCGGCACAGATGCGGGCTTGAGCGCCATCGAAGAGACGATCTACAACGGGATCAACGTCAATGTGACGCTGCTCTTCGCGGTCGAAAACTATGTCAGGGTGATGGACGCCTACATTCGTGGGCTGGAGCGCCGTCTCGCGGAAGGCAAACCCGTAGATGGGATCGCGAGCGTAGCGAGCTTCTTCCTGAGCCGGATCGACGTGATTGTCGATCAGCAGCTTGAGAACAATATCCGCATGGCGCAGGGGCGCGACATCGACCGCCTTTCGGCCAACCGGGAACTGCTCGGCAAGGCCGCGATTGCAAATGCGAAGATCGCTTACAAGCGTTATCGCGATATTTTTCACGGGGAGCGCTTCGCGAAACTGCGCGCCGCCGGGGCGCAGGTGCAGCGCCCGCTCTGGGCAAGCACCGGGACCAAAAACCCGGCATACCCGGATACGCTCTACATGGACGCCCTGATCGGACCGGAAACGGTGAACACCGTCCCGCCCGCCACGCTCAAGGCATTCAAGGATCACGGCACGGTCGCCCCCGCGCTCGAAGCAGGGCTGGATGAGGCGCTGACTACGCTCGAAAAGCTGGCCGAAGCCGGGATCGATCTGGAGATGATCACGAAGCAGTTGCAGGAAGACGGCGTAGAGCAATTTGTGGATAGCTTCAACAAGCTGCTGAACGGCGTTCGCGGCAAGGTCCGGCTGCTGCGCAGCGGCATTTGGGAGCGTCAGTCGTTCGTCTTTGGGCAATATGCCGCCGATGTCGAAGCCGCGGTCCAGAAGGCAGGAACCGAGAAGGCGTCAAAGCGCATCGCGGATCATGACGCGACATGGTGGAAGACTGACACGGAAGCGATGGCGAGCATCAACAGCCGCCTCGGTTGGCTCACCGTCCTGACCGATGGCCGCCTCGATATGCAGCGGCTGGCGGACCTGCAAACCGACTCGAAAGCGCACGGGTGGCAGCACGTCGTCCTGCTCGGCATGGGTGGCAGCAGCCTCGCACCGGAGGTCCTCGCGCGCACCTTCGGCAAACAGGACGGCTATCCGCAACTGCTCGTCCTCGATAGCACCGACCCGGAAGCGATCCTCGCGGTGGAGCGGACCGTAGACCTCGCGAAGACGGTATTCATTGTCGCGAGCAAGAGCGGCGGGACGCTCGAAACGCTCTCCATGCAGCGCTATTTCTATCCGAAGTATGCCACCGACGCGGGCGCGCACTTCATCGCGATTACCGATCCCGGTAGCAAACTCGAAGGTTGGGCGAAGGAACTCGACTTCGCGCATACGTTCCTCAACCCGGCAGACATCGGCGGGCGCTATTCCGCGTTGAGCTACTTCGGCCTGGTCCCGGCGGCGCTGATTGGCCTGGATTTGACAAAGCTGGTCGATGCGGCGGTACAGATGCAAAAAGCCTGCGAGCCTGTGGTACAGGTCACGACGCATCCCGGCGTGTGGCTCGGCGCGGCGATGGGCGCGCTCGGCCAGAGAGGGCGCGACAAAATCACGTTCCTGAGCGGCACGGAATTGGAGTCGTTCGGCGCATGGGCGGAACAGCTCATCGCCGAATCGACGGGCAAGGAAGGCAAGGGGATCATCCCGGTCGCGGGCGCGAGCATCGGCAACCCGCACGATTATGACGATGACCGCCTGTTCGTCTACTTGCGCCTCGAAGACAGCGCGCACAACCCGGATGACGGCGTGAAGGCGCTGCAAGAGGCAGGCCACCCGGTCATCACTTACAAATTGCGGGACCGCTTCGACATCGCGCAGGAATTTTTCCGGTTCGAGTATGGGACGGCAGTAGCGGGGCAGCTTCTCGGCATCAATCCGTTCGATGAGCCGAACGTCACGGAGAGCAAGAACAACACCAACCGACTGCTCGATGTATTCAATAAGGAAGGCAAGCTGCCGGAGACGCACCCCGTCCTGACGGAGCAAGCAGTCGGCCTGTACGCCAGTGCGGAGACGGCGGCGCTGCTCGATAAGCTGGTCGCGGAGCGCGGCTACAATGGCGCGCAGCTCGCTGACCACATCGCGGCCTTCCTGAGCCTCGCGCGGTCTGGGGATTACATCGCAGTAATGGCCTATACGACGATGACGCCGGAGCATGTCGAAGCGCTGGAAGCGATCCGCCGCCGCGTGCGGCACACCTTCAAGCGCGCGGTGACGCTTGGCTTCGGTCCGCGCTTCCTGCACAGCACCGGACAACTGCACAAAGGCGGTCCGAATACGGGCGTCTTTGTACAAATCACCGTCGCTGACCACGCCGACCCGATGATCCCGCAGGCGACTTTCGGGTTCAGCACGCTCAAGCAGGCGCAGGCGGCGGGCGATATGATCTCGCTGCAAGAACACGGGCGGCGGGCGATCCGGCTGCACATCACGGGCGACGTGACGGCGGGGCT
Source organism: Aggregatilineales bacterium (assembly GCA_965246845.1). Taxonomy (GTDB): domain Bacteria; phylum Chloroflexota; class Anaerolineae; order Aggregatilineales; family UBA2796; genus JBBRMW01. Next base: position 350,541 of record CBDFFR010000014.1, on the reverse strand, counting down.
GCGCGCAGTCGAGGCAGCAGTCGAGGCTGCAGACGCGAAGCTGAAATAAGTCCAAACTGTTTACGTGGCGGGTCGGATAAATCCGGCCCCTACAGCATAGCGATCCGGTGTAGGGGTCGCGGCTTGCCCGACCGGTTCTCATACCAGGCGGACACATCGGTCCGCCCCTACAGAAGGCATACGGTCTCCGGTGTAGGGGTCGGATTTATCCGAGCCGTCTTTCCCTAGCCTGTTTTCGATGTCGCAGCATCCGTGCGTTTGTTCTCGATCAGGATTGCAGAACAAATCGCGCTGATGAACGACAACCCCGCGCCAATATAGAACACCAGCCGGAACATCTCCACGAACGCGCCCTGAATTGCCTGCTTCACGCTCGCGGCGGTCGCCTCGTCCAAATCCTTCGGTATTTCGGTGCTGCCCAGTTTGCTGGCGGTTCCCTGCACCTGCTGCCGCACTTCCGGCGCGATGTTGCGGGTTGCGAGTTGCCCCGCCAGCCCGTTCGAGAAGCTGACCAGCGCCAGCCCGCCGAGCGCCGCGACAGCTAACCCCTGTGCCGAGCGCGCAACCGCGTTGTTCACGCCGGAAGCGACGCCCGCCTCATGGCTGGGGACCGCGCCCATCACTGCCGTTGTCAGCGGCGCGACTGTGATCCCCAACCCCAGACCGAGCAGCACGATGCCCGGAAAGAACGTCGTCCAGTAGGCATCCGGTCCCGCCGTCAGGCCCACGCTACCCAGCCAGATGAAGGCCAGCCCGACCACCGCCGGACCGACCGTGAGCAGCACGCGCGGACCGATCCGCATCACGAGGCCGCCCATAATCGGCGATAGTACCGCCAGCGCAAGCGAGAGCGGGAGCAACGTCAGCCCGGCAACATTCGGCGGGTAGCCCTGCACCTGAATCAGGTTGAGCGGGAAGAAGAACAGCGCCCCGGCCAACGCGCCATAGAGGAACACCGTCATCAGGTTCGTACCGCTGAAGGTGCGTTGTTTGAAAAGGGAGAGCGGCACGAGCGGATGCTTGCTGCGTGATTCAACCACCACAAACGCGATCAGCGCGACCACGCCGACCACGAGTGCAATCAGTGGCGTCGGGTCGAACGCCCCGCTCTGGTTAGCCTGCCCCAGCCCAATCGCGCCATAGGTCAGCCCGGAGAGGCCGACCACGATCAGCGCGGTTCCGGCATAATCCAGTTCGCGCGGCGTGTCGTCATCTTTGGTTTCCGGGACGCGCGTGAGCGCCAGCACCGCGACGACGGCCAGCGGTATATTGATGAAGAATACGCCGCGCCATAGCCCGGCATTGGCGAGCAGGCCGCCGAGCGCGGGCGCAAGGATCGTCGTGATCGTCCCGAAGGATGACCATGTGCCAATCGCCCGTCCGCGCTGTTCTTCCGGGAAGGACGCGGAGATGATCGCGAGGCTGCCGGGAACCATCAGCGCCCCGCCGACGCCCTGCACCGCGCGGGCAGCGATCAACACGCCGACGGTCGGCGAGATACCGCACACGAACGACGCCGCTGCGAAGAGGATGATCCCGATCCGAAAGATGCGGTTGCGCCCAAAGTGATCGCCAAGCGACCCACCGAGCAGAATCAGCGAGGCGAGCAGCAGCGTATAAATATTCACGATCCAGATCAGGTCCGCGCCGCTGGCTTTGAGGTCCTTTTGCATCGCATCCAGCGCGACATTGAGCGCGCTGCTATCGATGAAGGCCATACTCGACGCGAGGATCGTCGCGAGCAGGACCCAGCGGCCTGCATTATTCGTTTTTGGTTGCGTTTGTGTAGTCAAGTGAAGCCGTCCTGTGGATGTAAGCAGCACATCTCTGGAACGTTCCGACGGTCAGGTAACTTTCGGCGCGTTGGCGCAGATCAGATCGGCAATGGCGCGCGGTGCTTCCAGCGGCAGCAGGTGTGCGACGTCTGGCAGCAGCGTCATCCGGGCATTCGCGAGCTGCGCCGTTACCTCGCGTTGCACGACTTCCGGCGGGATCGTCTGGTCCGCTGCGCCGCTCACGATCAGCGTTGGAATCCGAATAAGCGGCATCAGCGCGGAGCGGTCCTCGCGGCTGCCCACTTCGAGCCACGCACGCCATGATGCCCCGGAAGTACGCAGGTTATCCTCAATCACGCGCTCTGCGAGCGGTGGGGGGAGCGGATGCGCCACAATTTTCTGTAGAAGTTGCTGCGCCGCCTCGCGTGTTCCGTGACTTTCAATCGAACGCTGCCGTTCGTCCTCCGCGATGGGTTCCGGGCTGAGGGGTGATGGCGCGAGCAGGATTAGATTTTGCAAGGCGGTGGGCTGGTGGGCGGCGTAGGCCAGCGCGATTTTGCCGCCCATCGAATGGCCGACCAGCGTAAACGCGCGCAATTCCAGCGCTTCAACCAACGCGGCAAGATCATCGACGTTTTGCGCGACGCTGTAGCCATTCGCGGGCGCGTCGGAGTCGCCATAGCCGCGCAAATCGAGCGCGATGCAGCGGAACTGATCGCCAAATTCAGCGATGACAGGCTCCCACGAGAGCGCTGATCCGCCAAAGTAGTGCAAAAAGATGAGCGCGGGCGCGTTGTTCGCGGTATCGGTGAAGTGCAGATGAACGCCGTTGAGTTGTAAAAATGGCACGCGAGCTAATTGCGCTCAGGCGGCAGCCATACGGAACGGTAATCCTGAATGAACTGCCGCAACGTGATCGGCGCACGTCCGAGGATTGCCTGCGTTTCATTCGAGAGCGCCCCCGCGAGGCCAAGTCGTGCTGTCGTATACAGTGCCATCGTGACGAGCGCATAGCCAAGCGGGTTGCCGCGCCGCATTTGTAACCGCGCGAACGTGAGCGGATTGACGCGACGGTAGCGGATCGGCACGCCGAGAATTTCCGTCATGAGCGCAGTCACTTCGCCATACGTCAGCGCTTCCGAGCCGGTGAGCATATACGCCTTGCGCTCGTGGCCGGGTTCGAGTAGCGCCTTTGCGCCGACCGCCGCAATATCGCGCACGTCGATGAAGCTGGTCCGGCCATTGCCCGCCGGGAGCGCGAGTTCGTGACCGTCGCGGATTTCGGCGCGGTGTGTGGTGCTAAGGTTCTGCATGAAGAAACTCGCGCGCAAAAAGGTCCACGCCATCCCCGAACTTTCAAGTGCCTTTTCAATCTTATGGTGCGGAACGACGCGGTTGCGGTCCGCGCCGACGAGCGACAGGAATACGACCTGCTGCACACCCGCCGCGCGCATCGCATCAATCGCGGGCGCGAAATATTTGGGGACGTTGGTGAGCGCGGGCGGACGCATCAGGAAGAGTTTTTCGACCCCGACCAGCGCCGGCGCGAGTGTTTCCGGGCGTTCGAGATCGAACTCGCGAATGTCGTAGCCGTCCGGGAAGCGGCTCTGTCCTTCGGCGATGTTACGGCTCGCGATACTGACCTGCTCGCGCGGTAGCAGCTTGACGATTTCGCTCCCGACGTTGCCACTTGCGCCCATGACGAGGATCGTCATCGGTCGCCCATCAGACGCCAGTAATCGATTTTGATGCAGCGGTCCATCACGACCTGCAACCCGGCGGCTTCCGCACGCTGCGCTGCCTCTTCGTTGACGATCCCAATCTGCATCCAGATTGCCTTCGCGCCGACGCGGATCGCCTCTTCGACCACCTCCGGAACCGCTTCCGCGCGCCGGAATATATCCACGATGTCGATGGGTCCCGGCACGTCCGCGAGTGTCGGGTAAATCGTCTCGTCGGGGACGCCTTTCACAGTCGGGTTGACGGGCGACATCTGGTAGCCGAAGCGTCGCAACTGCTGCGCGACGCCGTGACTTGGCCTCGCGGGGTCCGTGCTATAGCCGACGACCGCGATATGCCGGGCATTTTCGAGCAGCGTTTTGATCTCTGCATCGGTTTCCAGTGGCATCGTTACAGCCTTTCTAGGCGATCTCGAACGGCGTTTCGGCGTGCGCCTGCACTTTGTCGCGCTCGTCACCGAAGTACAAATCAGCGGAGAGGGTGTATTGCCCGGTCGGGTTGTTCACGCCGCGAATGTGGATCGTGAATTCCATCGCGCGGTGCATCGTCTCGATGATGCTGAGTGCCGCGACTTCGCGCCCCGCTGCCGTGTGCAACCGGATTTCGAGGCTTGGCCGCTCCTGAAAGGGCGTGACATCCACGCCGACTCGCACGCGCCAGCCATCGGGATAGGGAGTCGCGCGCAGGGCTTCGATTGTCACCTGATCGCGCGGCTTTGGGGCTTCACTGGGGTCGAAAAAGTTGAGTTCCATACATGAGAGTCTAGTGTATTCGTGTGGTGCTGGCAACCGCGACCTCTTGACATGCGAAAATATCATCATATACTCTGAATGAATAGTCATTCAAATGAGTGTGCATTCATTCAAGGCGGTGAAAATGAAGGAAAGCATCCAGGAACAACTTGTCGAGGCGCGGCGCAACCAGATTTTGGACGCTGCCGCGAAAGTCTTTGCAGCGAAAGGCTTCCACCCGACGACCATCCACGACATCGCGAAAGCCGCCGGGATCGCAGACGGCACGATTTACAACTATTTCGAGAACAAGACCGCTCTGCTGCTCGGAATTTTCGACAAGATGCGTATGTCCATCCAGCCCGAAGAAGCGAGCATAAACCTCGATGAAATGGACTTCCGCGAGTTTATGAAAGTCTCGTTTCGATACCCGTTGATGGCACTCGAAGGGGATAACTTTGCCCTGTTCAAAGTGATCGTATCGGAAATGATGGTCAACAAGGAGATGAAAGACCTCTATTTCCAGCATATTCTCGAACCCGCTCTCGCAGGTGGAGAACTGCTTTTACGGAGGTGGGCAGAGCGCCACGCTATCAAACCCGCAAATATCGCGCTCGCCGCACGCGCAATCTCAGGCCTCGTTCTTGGGCTGATTGTCGAGCGCATCATGGGTGATACGACGCTGGAATCCCGCTGGGAAGAGATTCCCGAATTTTTGGCAGACCTGTTTTTGGACGGCATAGGAGGCGATCACTCATGAGGATTTCAATCGTTGGATCAGGCACACGCGGCGATGTACAACCTTACATTGCGTTAGGAAAGGGCTTGAAGGAGGCAGGATACAGCGTCCGTATCATCACCAGTGACGATTTCGAGTCGCTCGCGACTGATGCAAGTCTGGAGTTTTCCTCGATGGGGGAGAGTGTCGAAGCGGTACTCCAGAGCGAAGAATGGCGCAAGGTGATGGAAAGCGGCAATTTTCTGGCAATCATGCGCCGCATGATGTCTGCCATGAAGGGACGCGCGCAGGGGATGGCGCAAAAAATGCCGACCCTGTTCGATAACACGGACCTCATCGTGGCCGGGGTGAGTGGCATGGGTGGGACGTTTTCAATTGCTGAAAAGCTGAACATTCCCGTCATTCAGGCGTATCTTTTTCCGCTGACGCCGACCAGTGCCTTCCCCGGTCCGCTGACGCCGACGTTGCCCTTCGGGAGTATGCTCAACCGACTTTCGTTCCTGCCAGTGCGACAAATGTTGTGGCAGAGCGGGCGCATTATCGATGTCGCCATTCGCAAGGAATTAAAAATGCCGCGCGGCTCGCTGTTCGGTCCATACCGCGCGTTACAGCGGCAGAACATCCCCATTTTATACGGCTATAGCAGGCACGTTCTGCCACGACCGACAGATTGGAACGCGCTTAATCATGTCACAGGGTACTGGTTTCTGGATGCGCCTGCTGAATGGAACCCGCCGACCGATCTGGTCGATTTTATACACGCCGGGTCGCCCCCGGTATATATCGGTTTTGGCAGCATGGGAAACCGCAACCCGGAGCAGACGACCCAGCTTATGCTTGAGGCACTCTCGCTTTCCGGTCAGCGGGGCGTACTCGCGTCGGGATGGGGTGGCTTGAGCCAAAGTGATCTGCCAGACACGGTACACATGCTTAAATCCGTACCGCATAGCTGGTTGTTTCCGCAGATGGCCGCTGTCGTGCATCACGGTGGGGCAGGAACCACTGCCGCCGGATTGCGTGCCGGTGTGCCCTCTATCATTACACCATTCTTCGGTGATCAACCCTTCTGGGGAAAGCGCGTAGCCGACCTCGGAGTCGGCCCCGCACCTATTCCCAAAAAGCGTTTAACTGCCGAAAAACTGGCACAAGCGATCACCGAGGCGGTGAACGACACAAGGATGCGTCAGCGTGCCGCAGAATTGGGAAGCAAAATCCGCGCCGAGGATGGCGTTGGGCAAGCGGCGGCACTGATCACACAGTTGACAGGGGCAGCGCAACCCGTAAAGCAATTCCAACTTATAGGCGAAACGCTGCCGCAATGATGATTCTGCCTGTATTCCGGGATGCAGGCAGATATACACCCAGGCACATGAGCAGCACCTATTCAAACAAAAAGCCTGCTGCCGCAGGCTAGTTGTGGACGTGGTGGGGCTCGAACCCGCGACCTCACGCTTGCAAAGCGTATGCTCTCCCAACTGAGCTACACGCCCGTTTGGGTGACAGAGGACTCGAACCTCTGACCTTTCGGTTATCAGCCGAATGCTCTAACCAACTGAGCTAGTCACCCGCAGGCGCGCTGAGTATATCATGCGGGGTTTGCCTATCAAGGGTCAACTTTTCCGCGCAATTGCTGTAGAATAGTCATCTTTGTCCTGTTTGGAAATTGCGGTGAGGTTTGGTGAATGCTGCGTAAAGCGGTTCTGGCCGATGTGGAAGGGATCAAGGCGGTGATCGATGCGAACCTCGATAAGCTGCTGCCACGTCCAACGCACGAAATCGCGGAGATGATCCACGATTTCTACGTGATCGAAGAGGACGATGATCATATCGTCGGCTGCGTCTGCCTCGAAATCTACAGCCCGAAAATCGCGGAGATTCGCTCGCTGGCGGTGCTGGCGGGCAGCCGGGGCAATCAGTACGGCGCGATGCTCGTCAACCAGTGCATCGCCGATGCGAAGGCGCACAAGGTCCGCCAAATCCTCGTTGTGACAAGCAGCCCGGAATTCTTCGAGAAGCTCAACTTCGGGCTGTGTCTGAACGAGAAATACGCGATGTTCTGGGAAGGCCATACGCCGGAAAGCTATCACAGCCCGGTCGATAACAGCACGATTTTTACGCTGCCGCGCACACCCTAACGCCTCGTGTGAACGACACGGCTGCGGACTTGACTGCCCGGTTGTCACACTCTCCCGTCGCTATCCGTCTATATTTGCAGACGCATCAAGCGTCCGTTATCGACGATGCAAGATGGAGTGTGACCCGTGCAAACGCGAATCGACTATTCACAGGTGTACCCGGATGCAATCAAGGCGCTGACTGAGTTTGATAAATACGTCAGGAAAACAGAGATCGATCAGCGCCTGATCGACCTGATCAACATTCGCGCGTCCCAGATTAACCACTGCGCGTACTGTCTGGATATGCACGTCAAGGATGCCCGCGCCAGCGGCGAACCCGAACAGCGGCTGCATAGTATCGCCGCGTGGCGCGAAACCCCCTTTTTCAGCGACCGTGAACGCGCGGCGCTCGCCTGGACGGAAGCTGTGACGCTGCTCACCGATGGCTTTGTGCCGGATGATGTCTACGAGCAGGCGCGGCAGCAGTTCAGCGAAACGGAACTGATTGGCCTGACGATGGCGATTGTCGAGATCAATGGCTGGAACCGGATGAATGTCAGCCTGCGTATGATGCCCGGCTGGTATCAATCGCAGCGCAAGCCCGACCCGGCGCGCATTCCTGAGCTGGTCAACGGATAGTCGGGACGCAAATGACAGACGAAGTTGAGCAGCATCGCTCCGCGTTGTTCGGATTGGCATACCGGATGCTCGGTAGCGTGATGGATGCCGAGGACATCGTACAGGAAGCGTTCATCCGCTGGCAGAACACGCCGGATGCAGAGGTGCGTTCGTCCAGAGCATACCTCATGACCATCGTAACGCGGCTGTGTGTCGATCATCTTCGTCTGGCGCATGTCAAACGTGAAGCATATGTTGGAATGTGGCTGCCGGAGCCGCTCATGCAATCCACCGAGAGCAACGACCCCGCGCACATTGTGGAACTTGACGAGTCGATTTCCACCGCCTTCATGGTGCTGATGGAAAGCCTCGCGCCGCTTGACCGCGCTGTGTTTTTGCTGCACGAGGTCTTCAGTTACACGTTTGCGGACATCGCCGGGATCGTCGGCAGGACGCCGGACGACTGCCGACAGATCGGGCATCGCGCCCGCCAACGGGTGAATCACGGTCGCCCCCGTTACGAAGTCACGACAGACACCGTTGAGAGAATCGTTCAGGAGTTTCTTGGCGCGTGTCTGGATGGCGATATTTCCGAACTTCTGGTGCTGCTGAACCCGGCAGTGGTCGTCACCAACGACAGCGGCGGCAAGGTGAGCGCCGTCCGCAATGACATCCTCGGCGCAGACCGAGTCGCCCGGTTGTTCCTCGGCGTATTTCATCGCTGGTCGGCACATCTGACTTTCCAGATTGAAGCAGTCAACGGGCAATCGGCTTTGATCTTTTACACAGGCGAACAACCCGTATGCGTCGCCAGCTTCGAGCTGTGCGACGGACAGATTCTGCATATTTATCAGGTCTTCAACCCTGACAAATTGAAGCGGATAACCTCTCGCGCCGACAGCACCGATCACGGTGAACATAGCGCAAATGACCGGAATTCAAGCGAACAGGATGATACATAATGCGGTTTGTTTTTCTTGCGTATGGTAATGAAGCGGCGTGGGCGTCGCTGACGGTACAGGAACGGGATACTCAGGTTCAGATGTTCGGGGCCTTCGTCAGGGACATTGAACAACGTGGCATTCGAGAGGCCAATCTGCGCCTGACACCCAGCAGCAGCGCGAAAACAGTACGTGATCGTGACGGGCAGCCTGTGATCAATAGTGGTCCTTATGCCGCGACACAGGAGCAGATCAGCGGCGTATACGTCCTGAACTGCAAGGATTGGGACGAGGCGCTTGAGATGGCAAAGAAACTCCCGGCAGCACGCTTCGGTGTCGTTGAAGTACGGGCAGTCATGGAGTAGCCCGGCCATGAATGGACCGGGCTAATACGGTCTGTACACCTTCATTGAGCGCACACCAGACCGTAATAGCGCGGGGATTTATTCCCGCGCAGCAGACCGTATTTAGCTTTCTTCGTGTTTCACACCCAAAATAGTCAGCGTCACCGTTTCCAGACGATGTGCCGTAGCAGCCTCACCCGGCGCGCTCCGCCAGCCGACAATGCCATCCGGTCGGATCAGGATCGCGCCATCGGGTTCAACGCCGTACACGGCTAACCAGCGCTGTTCAATATCCATCAGGGTCGCACCGATCTGGTAAGCATCCCACCGCATCGAAAGTTTTTGCGCGGTGTCCTTCGCTGCCTGAATCCACCTATCTCCAGCGGACCCTGCCAACAGGACGAACGCGCCGTCGAATAAATCCAGCGTCGAGATGCGCTTACCCTCGTACTCCACCCAAAGATGAGGCGCGCGTGTCCCCGGTTGGCCGTGCAAGTCGCGGACCGACTCGACAGGCGCATCATCTACACCCGGCAACACTGCCGTCGATTGATAGCGCGTGCCAAGTATCAGCGTCAACATCTGGATCATGCTATCTTCCGGTGATTGTTCGCCGCCGGGCGGACCGTATTCGGCAGGCGCATCGGGACTATCGGCCTGATAATCGCGCACCGATTGATCGACCACCGCCGCTGCGACTGGAAATCGTTCGGCTTGATAGGTATCGAGTAGCGTAGCAGCCGCCGTTTTTTGCACGACCGCCGCGAGTTTCCACGCGAGGTTATGCGCGTCCTGAACGGCGGTATTCAAGCCAAAACCGCCAGCGGGCGGCATACTGTGCGCTGCGTCACCCAGTAGAAAAACACGCCCGCATTGGAATTGTTCGGCGTAGCGTGCAGCGGCTTCCCACGGGAGCGCGCTCAGAAGCTCTACTTCCAGATCGGGCAAGCCAATCGCCTTGCGTACCAGTTCGAGGCAGCGTTCCGGCGTGAAATCGGCGGGTGACTCACCTTTATCGGGGTGATATTCGGCGTTGAACAGCCAGCGGTCCGTGTTGTTGACCGCCAAAAATAGCCCGTTGACTTCCGGGTTTTCGACGAAGCAAATGCCGAACCAGCGATCCTTGACGAGCGCGCTCAGGTCCGCCCGAAAGTAGATATTGACGTAGTAGCCCTGCACATCGCGTTCGACTCGCGTGATTTGGAGAGCCTCACGTACCGGGCTGTGGACGCCATCTGCGGCAAGGACATAATCCGCCTGAATAGTGCATAGTGTCCTGGTTGCGCGATCTTGTACCCGCACAGTCACACCGATTGCGTCCTGTTCCAATGAAATGAATTCGCAATTGAAGCGAAGTTGCGCGCCCGCTATTCGTGCTGCCTCTGCCAGAATTGGCTCCAGTTCATCCTGCGCGCACTGTGACCAGTTGCATGGCGTAAACCCGGCCAGCGTATCGCCCGTGATCATCAATTCATCGTCCGGCATGCGCCTGATTTCCCTACCTGCCAACGTTTCAACAAACAGCATATAGCGGCTTTTCGCCAATGCTGCGCCTGCCGCCTGCACTGCATTTTCCAGCCCCAACGCGCGGAATATTTCCATCGTGCGGACGTTCAAGCCGCGCGCGCGCGGGTGAATCGATGTGCCTGAATGTCGTTCAAGCAGGACGGTTTGGATGCCAGCCCGCGCGAGCAGCAACGCCGAAGTAAGCCCTGCGGGTCCGCCACCAATAATCAATACTGGAACACGTTCTATCGCTTCCATCGTGGGATCGCCCTTCATCAAAACAATTGATATGGCGATTATAGAAAACGTGAACGTTCGCTCGTTGTAAATTTGCGACAGGAATACTTATTACGGGCGATGATGCCGCGCCCAATCTGCGAACGCGCCGGGCGTCTGTCCGGCAAAGGCTTTGAAATCGTGGATGAAGTGCGCCTGATCGCTATAGCCGTACTCGAACGCCATTGCCCGCAGGCTGACTTCCGGCACAGCGTATAAGGCGTGGCTAACCCGCTCGAAACGGATCATGCGCGCCAGCAATTTGGGAGATACATCGATCAGCTCGCCGAACAAGCGCTCCAACTGTCGGCTTGAAAGTCCATACGCTGCCGCAATATCCACAATCCGCATGGAGTCGGTGGTCGTGTAAAGCGTGTGTGCCACCCGACCAATCAGCCCCATATCACGCGGGGCGTCGCGGTATTGCATCAGGAGCGCGTTCTCCAAACAGTTCATCGCGCCGACATAATCATTGGTGTAAACCCGCTCTGCAAGCTGCCCCGCGATAGTTTCCCAGAAGCCGCCCAGCGGAACTACTGCATTCTCTGATTTGATCCGGTTCAGCGTCTCGAAGGGCAGAATGCCCCACGCATAAAAGCGGATAGCAATCACGCGCGTCGTCCCGATTGTCCAGAGTCTGAGCGGTGTTGTACGTAACCCGATGAGCGAGACGAGCGGCAATGGCTCCGCCAAACCATCACCGACGTAGCATGGATCACCCAGGTTGAAAACCAGCTCAAGATACGAATCAGGCGTGATGACCTGCGGCGCGGCATTGCTGGACGTATTTTCATGCAACGCCCAAAAGCAGCGAATACACGGCTGCAAGATCGCGGACGGCTGAATTGAATAGTACATGGGCTTCAAGATGCAATTCGAGCGATGTGCTTGTTCAAATTTTAGCACTCACGCGGCAAGACTGCACCGCGATTTGGTGCTTGTTCGCTCCTGCTATGACCCTGACGACGGCAAGTGCGCCAGCTTGTCGGGGTTGCGAATGAAGTACAGGTTTTGCGCGAGGCCGCTTTGCACTTCAAACAGGATGACAAGGAATATCGCGCCCTGTGCATCCCGGATTAACCATCCTTCACGCTCATTGAAGCGCAAAAGCTCGAATGTATCTCCTGGCCTTGTATGCCGCATCAAGCCCATCACAAAGCTGGCGACAACTTGTGCGCCATGCAGCGGGTGTGTCGCCGCGCTTGCCTTGCCGCCGCCATCCGACCGCAGCACCACATCTGTAGCGAGCAGCTCGAGGAGTGCTGTTACTTCGCCGCTCCGAAAGGCTTGCATCAGCCGTGCCGTCAATTGATGGTGGGCAGGCGCTTCATCTGCCGGGATCGGCTCGCGGCTGACTTTCGCACGCGCGCGGCTATATAGCTTGCGGCACGCGACCCCGGATTTGCCGATGATCGCCGCCACCTCGTCATATCCATAATCAAATGCTTCCCGCAGGACAAAAACGGCGCGTTCTTCCGGCGTCAACTGTTCCATCAGGCGCAGCAGCGCAAAAGACATCGTTTCGGCCTGCCCGACCGCATCCGCCGGGTCCGGTGAGGTCAGGAGCGGCGCGGGCAACCAGGGACCAATATACTGTTCACGCTGCGCACGGGTCGAGTGCAGTTGATTGATGCAAAGATGAATGAGCGTCGTCCGAAGGTATGCGCCTTCGGATCGCTTTTCCACCTGTGCGGATGCCGCCCGCAGGAAAGTATCCTGTACGGCATCCTCGGCATCCATCACCGTCCCAAGCATCCGATAAGCAATCGCAAACAGGCGCGGGCGGTATTGTTCGAATTGCTCCGGCGTCATCCGCGCGCTGCTCTGGTTTCAAGGGCGGCAGACGGTTGTACAGGCTGCGGCCAACGGTAGAGCGGGCTGATATAGCGTTCGGCGCGCACCGAAAACAATGTGTACCAGCAAATCAGTTCCTTGATCACCGCCGCCGTGCGCCCCGTATACACCTTCTCACGCGGTTGATCGGTCGCGTCGACTTGCTGCACCAATCCGGCACGCCGTCCGAGGCTGATGCAGCGGATCACATACCCGAAACGGAACGGCGTCGGCGGCTTGCCGTGAAGGGTGGCCGCAATATTGGCAGCGGCGTGTGCGCCCATCGGGAGCGCGGTCACACACCCCATACGCTGCGGACGCCCGGAGCCGAGTATGACCTCAGCAGCATCTCCAACACCATAGATTGCGTCATTGGAGAGGGAACGCAGCGTTTCATCGACGCATAGTTGCCCGAAGTCGTTGACCGCTAACCCGGCATCCTTTGCCAGCAGCGGCACGCTAAATCCGGCAGTCCAGATGACTGCTGCGCACGGGACGATCTCGCCATCGGCAAGGATGATATGTCCGACTTCTACCTGAGTGACGCGCGTATTTTCCCTGACTGCGATTTTCAGACTCTGGAATTGCCAACGCAGTGCCTGCTGACCTTTCACGGAGAGGTCCGCGCCGAGCGTCCCTTGCGTGATTACCTCGATCCGCAGGTCGGGGTAGGTCTCGGCAAGTTCCGTCGCCATTTCGATACCCGTCAATCCTGCGCCGACAATGACCACATTTCCGTTTTCCTGCGCTATCTTTGGAAGCCGTTCGGCCAATCGCTGTATCGACTCGCCGTTTGGTAGATACGCATTCGCGGATACACCGGGGACGGTTTCAGCACCGACCCGACTGCCAGGCGCATAGACCAGAATGTCGTAGGCGAGCGAACGGGTCTCGCCTGCGACGCGAAGGCAAACCTGTCTGTTTGCCGCATCGAGCATCGTCACTTCGGCTTGTACGAACGTGACACGTTTTTGATTGATCATGCTGGTAATGCGATGTTGACGGATCGGCTGCCCCGTCCCGATTTGATGCAACCGTAGACGCTCCACGAAATGATCGGTCGCATTGACGAGCGTGATGTGTGCTTCTTCCGGCTTGGTGAAATGGGCGAGACGTTGCGCCGCGATCATCCCCGCGTACCCTGCACCAATAATAACGATTTGTGTTGGCTGTGACATCGTTCCTCCAAATGTTCAATCACTTTCAGAAGAAGATGACAACGAAGGATGCTGTTTTGTGACAGTGCCGCACAGAAATGACTATGGTTCTGATGCTGTCAACGAGTCCAGTTGGCTGATCAGCATCTCTATTGTAGTTTCGTGAAGAGTTGCACGGCGAAGCGGTACATCTATACTATGTTGAATCCGCGTGAGCAAGAGATTGGCGGCTTGGCACGTATCATATTCGCTATTCGGATGCTCGCTCACGAAAACAGCTATTTCGGCAGCTTCCGTGATGCGGTTTGTACACTCCAAAATCTCGGCTGCGCCTGTCAACGCATCCAATAGCAACGGCGTCGCTTTGATCTCGCGCGCCAATTCAACCGCTTTGAGTGCATTCCGGGATGCTTCGGCGACATCGCCCATGCTCAAGCGTGTCTTGCTCACCTGTCGCAATGTAAACGACATCACCCAGCGGTTTCCCATCTCGCGACAAATGGCGAGCGCGGCGGCATAGTGAGCCAGTGCGTCCGGGTAGGAGCCGAGCGCATGATAGGCACGGCCAATATGCGCAATGCCGAACGATTCACTCCATCGGTTGTGAAGTTCACGGAAAACATCGACGCTCTTCTTGCAAAGTTGAAGCGCGTCTTCATACGCGCCAAGCGCATAGGCAATGCGGCCAAGACTGACCAGCGCAACCCCGCGGCTGGTACTATCATTCATTTGTTCACTGAGCGATAGACTCTCCTCGAAGCGCTGCCCGGCGATGCGATAATTGCCTGTTTTATACTCCAGGTCTCCAAGCGTCGTGAGGAATAGAATACGTCCGCGCTTGCTGGTCATCCGGTCGATATGGACCGCGTTTTCATCCAGAAGTCGCCGCGCTTTTTCATAATCGCCCAGGACCGCTGCAATATCCCCCAGCCGCACCAGAATGTTGACGACTTCTGCTATCTCTTCGGCTTTCTGATAATAGGGCAGAGCGCTTTCGTAAAAAGACCACGCGGCTTGATAATCACCCGATGCGTAGTGAATGGTTCCCAGCGAAGCCAGACCGATCCGTACTTCCCACGAGAGGCCCTTTTGTTGCAAAATTGGCAGACCCTCACGAATGGCAACGTGTGCCTCGGCGTAGCGGCTCATACAGACAAGCATCGACCCCTGTAGCACGCGCATCCGCGCAGCCGGTACATTGTTGGATCGCGCCGTGAGCAAATGCCCGGCTTTCGCAAAAGTTTCTTCGCCTTCCAGATAGCGGCATTGCACATCGAAATAGCTGTACAGTGGCTTCAAGAACTGGATGAGCAACTCTGCTTGACCTGTTTGTGCTGCATAATCCCATGCCGCGCGGATGTTGTTCATGTCTCCGGCCATTTTCGCGACAATTTCCAGTATCGTATCCTGATTGAGCTGTGTCTCGTACTGTGCAAGGCGTTGTGTATAAAAGAGGCAGTGCGCGCTTTCGCTATCGCGTGCCTCATCCGGCTGCTGCTGAAGTTTTTCAGCCACGAATTGCTGGAGCAGCGGATGAATTTCAAAGTATCCTTCATGTGCTTGCAAGAGAGATTTATCCTGTAACGCAAGCAGCACACTGAGAGGCGCTTTCGCCACCTGCTGCCCCGCCTGCTTCTCGAATTTGCCCCGGAAAACGGAGAGGCGCTTGAGCGCTTGTTGTTCCGTCCCGGTGAGCAGGCTCCACGAAGCCTCAAACGTCGCGCGCATACTGCGATGGCGTTCCGGCATGTTCCGCAACGAGGTCTGGAGGACATCCAGATTGAGCGCAATCTCATCCGCGACTTGTGCGCAGGTCTGCATCCGCAGACAGGACGCCGCCAGTTCAAGCGCGAGCGGCATCCCCTGTACCAGTTTGCAGATGCGGATAACTTCGTTGGCGGTGCTTGTGACCGAGAAGCCCGGCGAGATGCGCAGTGCAGTTTGCTTGAAGAGCTGCACCGCTCCATACAATTCGAGTTCGGGTCCGGCTGCATCCGGGAAGGGCATCCCGCTCACGGTGACGATCCACTCTTCCTGAACGTTGAGCCGCTCTCGCGATGTCACGAGGAATTTGACATCCGGGCAGCGCTCAAGCAACCCCGAAATGATCTCCGCGCTGCTCACAAGCTGCTCGAAATTATCAAGGACGATCAATAGCTGTTTTTGGCTCAAATATCTGACCAGCTCTTCAAGCTCGTTCGTCTGCCGATTTCGATCCGTTTGGAAGATGTCCAGGATACTTGAAACAAGGCGTTCGGCTATCTGCACGGGCGCGAGGTTCACAAAGAAAACGCCATCCGCAGCGTTCGTAAGCTGGTTCATTGCCGCCTGCACTGCCAGTCGCGTTTTCCCGCTGCCACCCGGTCCAAGCACGGTCAACAGGCGACATTGTATATTCTCAAGCGCACTGGTCACATGCTCCATGTCGATTGGCCTGTCGATGAACGGCGTCTTCAACAGCGGCAGATTATGCGGTGGTACTTTTACTTCAACCGCGACGGCGACCTTCCCGGTCTGGATTTGCCTGTAAAGCGTCTGGGTCTCGGCGTCCGGCTCGACGCCCAATTCTTCATCCAGAAGCGTGCGGCAGCTTTCATATTGCGCAATCGCGGCGTTGCGTTGCCCGGACCGCGCGTAAAGTAGCATCAACTGGCGGTGCGTATCTTCCCAGAGCGGGTCGAGTTGCAGCAGATTGAGCGCCTGCACGATGCCCGTGCCATATTGATGGGTTTCCAGATGATGCTCGACCAGACGGTGCTTTGCTTCGATGACACGTCCGCGCAGCCGTTCGCGTTGCAGCAACTGCCAACCCTCAAACCCGCGACTATCGCGCAGATTGAAGCCCGCCAGAAAGTCGCCTTTGAAAAGTTCCAGAATATTTTTAAGTTTGATTGCGGCAGTGCGCGAGATGCCGCCTTGAATTGCGGCCTGCTGTTCAATCGAGTCCAGTTCCGCTTCAAATTCCTGTGTATCGAGCCATATTTGTACGTCTGGATTGATAGCGATGGTTTGGCGAGTCACCGTCAGGTACGGTGCAAGCTGACCCTGCAAACTGGAAAGCACTGTCCGCAGATTGCCCATCGTTCTTTCTTGTGTGAGATCATCCCACAACAATTCGCCAAGCAGTTCGCGCGGATGCTCGCCGCGCTCGTGCGCCAGATAGACAACCAGAGCATCTGCTTTCCGCGAAACAAAATTTTTAATCGGGTTGCCAGATTGCTGGATGGACAGACCACCAAAAGCGTAAATTTTCAGGATGTCAGTTGCCATGCCAAACCTTCAAGTGATTTGGCGCTGATTATATGTCAACCCGGCGGTAATGTCGCAGTCTGTGCAATGAACTCATAAAAAACTACCCATGCCTGATGCAGCTCCGGGGTCCAATCCGTGCCGAGCGTTTGCTCCAGAGCATACATCAATGCCGCGCCGACTGGCTGATAATCGGCGGTCGTCACCCCGTAGCGGATATGCCGCTGACCGAGTTCCTGAATGGCGGGAATCAGTGTTTCGGGTGTATCGAGACCAACCACGCTGATCGCGAGCAGTTGGATGAGTTTACGCCCCTGCTGCCGCATATCGCACGCAAACAGCATTTTGCAGGCAGGTGCGATTTCAAACAGGTGGTTGTACAGCAGCGCCGCAACCCGGTCGGGTTGACGCGCTACCTTACGGAAGGAGCGTCTGATCAGAACCCGTTGTACAGGAGACACAGAACTGGTTATCAACTTTGCACCTCCCCGGAATGCACAACTTGCGGACGGCAAGAATGCCGCCCCTACACAGAGCGCATTCCGTAGGGGCGGACACATCGGTCCGCCCGTGACTGACTTACGCGGGTTCGACGCTGTAGGCGTTCTCAGTCGCGACCGCGACCAATAGCGTGTAAACCATAACCCACGCATCCTCGACATCCGGCGTAAATTCCGCACCCAGACCTCGCTGGAGAGTCCAGATCAGGGCGCTGCCGACAGTCTGGTAATGCGCTTGCGTCACGCCATAGCCGACATGCCGCTGTCCCAACGCCTGAACGTGCGGGACCAGTGACTCCAGATTGGTCAGTGAGTTAACGGCGAAGGCGATGATCTGCATCAATTTACGGCCTTGCTCCGTAATGTCGGCCTTGAACATAGGCCGCAGCGACGGGTCGAGCGTGAACAGCCGATCATAGAAAAGGCTGGCGACGGCATCCACATTGGGCGCGACTTTGGCGAAACTGCTCTGAACGAGCGTGATTTGGTTTTGGGACAGGCTCATGATGATTTCCTCAGATTGGACGGATAAGGGCGGTTTGGGAGCGTAGCAGGTGCGGGAACTGCTCTATTAAAAGCAGGGTACGGAGGCAGCGTATAGGGCTGCACAACAGGGTGTCTACTCAATCCTTGCTTGAAGCAGCACGAGAGATTTACCATCGAAGGCGTTGGTATGCGTGCGACCCTCGATCTGCGCCTCGACCACGATGTCATTTTGCGCGTCGCCGTTCACATTCGAGATAGAGACAACCGCGCCGCCCTTGAATGAGGGTGCAAAGGCGAAGAACGAGGCCAGCAATTGTCCATTTCTGCCATCGAAGGCCCGGACATTCACTGCCATACCCGCGCCCGGAACGGTCACGATGTCGGGAACGCCATCGCCGTTGAGATCACCTACGGCTACGCGGAGTCCACCTTTGAACGAAGGTTCATAGGCGACTATATCCAACAGCGTGCTACCGGTTCTCCCATCGATCACTTTTACGTACGGTGCGATGCCTACTTGCGATACGGTCACAACGTCGGCAATTCCGTCACGATTGAAATCGGGCTGCGCATTGCGAGCGTCCACGCCACCACGCTGCAAGCAGGTGTCCAGGCTAAACTGGAACTGGAACAGATCGGGACCAGAGACAGTCAGGTTATCGTTGCTGCGATCTACGGCGAACCCTTTTCCGAGCGTCACTTTCGAGCGGGCGGGGTTCATCTGCTTCAACAAAATCAGCGCCGTTTGCGTATAGAACTCGCCGCGCGATTGCGCATTGACTTTGTAGATTTGCAACTGACCCGTGATGCAATAGAGAATGTACGGATCGGCTGGACGACCTTCGTTCATTCGACCATCGGCGGGCGTCGCACCGTTTTCCGGTGGACAGGGTGTTTGTCCCCGCCCTGTGCCGCAGCTCTGGGTCTGTGCATGAGCAATGTGCGGCGCGATAGTGGTTGCCAATCCTAACAGGACGGCGAAGGTGAGAAGCGCCCGGATGGGGCGCGTGCTGGTGTTCATGATTTTCACTTGCTCTGTACCTTCTGTGTTTGATGATTACAGGATACAGACGCACCGTTCACCAATCGTCTATTGTTCGTGTACGGATACGAACTCATCTTTTTGCCTTGGGTACAGCGCAGCTATCCGAAGTATCCGCCAATCCCCTGCGCCTCTGGCAACTGATCACGAGGAATAAAGATGCGCTCCACTTTGATCTGTGGGAACGCTCCATTTTTTGAGTAGATTGTCCGCGTCACCTCGACCTTAAGCACCGATAACTCGCCGGGTTCAACGCGAATTTTTGTGCTTTTTGCAGGAAGCACCATGTACCCACCCGGCAGCCCGTAAATACCCTGCCGATTCAGGTAGATTTCGGGAACTCGCTTTCGCCGCTGGCGATCCGAGTGGCGGTCGCCAAGATAGAGGTTGAACATTTGAAGCAGTATCACCGCCATTGGCAGCGCAAACGCAATGGCGATGCACAGAAGCAGGAAATCTGCCGAATAGGGCGCTTTGCCACCTGCTTTTGCAGTTTCTGTGATGTTGACGGCCAGCATCGCACACGCGACAAACCCACCAAACAGGACAGAACCGATTGCGCCCTGCCGCAAAGTCACAAAGCTGCGCGAAATATCACGGTCACGGCGGTATTCACTCTCCGCGAAGCGCTGCCACATTTCCGGATCATAATGCCAGTGAAGCAGGTAATCCCCGGCAAGCATTCGCGCGATGTTTGGCCGCGCTCGCATGTGCCGGAGCGCGTTGCCAGTCAGGACAATCAGCCGCCAGAACAGAAAGATACTCGCGAGCGTCGTATCCACCGCAACGACATACCATACAGGCGTGGGACCGGCAGCGGGCAAAACGAACGTCACGAAGGCGACAGGTATAGCGAGGATGAGCAGGATCAATAATGGCGAAATGCCGCGTCCCCGGCGAGACATCAGGATCACGAGTTTTTGTGTTCTGGAATAGGGTTGAACAGGGGTCACAATCGAGTCTCCATGCTTCTGTACGAATATTGCTCCAGTATCCACAATCACCGTTAAGTAATCGTTCAGCGTGTCCGATTTTCAGGACCATAGTACGGCGCGGCAAGCAATCGTCGTGGGTATTATCTTTTTTACTTTCGTACTGTTAGACCACTCAAAAAACACAGACGTCTATCGAACACAATGGAGGATAACTCATTGAACAGAGAATCTTGTCTGCGCTATGGACTGCTTACTTTCGCCGCCGTGTGTCTCCTTGCTGCGCTGGGATCTCCTGTATCCGCACAGGCAGCGAGTAACGGATCAATTTACTGGGGCGCAACGCTCTATGGAAAACCGCCCGACTCGGCAAACTTCCTGCCCGGCGGCTTATTCGCGAATTTCGAGCAAAACATCGCGAAAAAAGGGATGTCAATTATCGCTTGGGGCGCGCCATGGGAATACCCGACGGGGACGATGCTCAGGTTCCCGACAGGTTACTTCAACAATGTGCGAAATCACGGTTCCATCCCGCTGTTGCACTGGGGTTCGTGGTCATGTTGCGCGATGGTCCAGCCCAAATATACGCTTGCGAACGTTGCACGCGGCGATTTCGACGTTTTCGTGCGGCAGTGGGCGACCGACGCAAAAACATGGGGCTATCCCTTTTTCCTGCGCTTCAACTGGGAAATGAACGGAAACTGGCAATTCCCGTGGGCAGTGCAGATCAACCAGAATACGCCCGCGCAGTTCGTGAGTGCGTGGCGGCACGTCTATGACATTTTCAAGCAGGTGGGCGCGACAAACGCGACATGGGTTTGGTGTCCGAATATCAGCAGTTCAAACACGACCCCACTGGCGCAGGTCTACCCAGGTAGCTCTTATGTCGATTGGATTTGCCTCGATGGTTATAATCAGTTCAATCGAAACGCGATGCCCTGGCTGCAATTTACCCAGGTCTATATGGGTGATACGAGCGTGGTAAAAAATAGCAAGAACAGCTATCAGGAAATCACGACCGTTGCGCCTGGCAAGCCATTGATGATCGGTGAAACGGGGTCTGTCGAATACGGAGATGGTGGCGCAAAGAAGGCCGCATGGATGAAGCAAATGCTGGCGGACATCCCTGTGAAGTTCCCGCGCATCAAGGCATTTGTGTACTTCAACTGGAATGCGAACAACAGCAGCCTGACGTGGCCTATCGAAAGCTCGACGCAGTCCAAATCCGCATTCGCGACTGGAATACAGGCAGCACCCTACGCCTCAAATACGTTCGGCAACCTGTCGAAGTACAACAAGGTCTATCCGCGCTGACCGCTAAACCAAATCCGTAAAGACAGTGGGTCGGTCAAGCCCGCCCCTTCACATTGTTCGGTCTGGTGTAGGGGACCTTGACCCGCCCAAATAGCATTACCCGGATTCGGTATAACCCACTCTGGTTGAGCGACTGCTACTAAGCTGGACCCGGTTCGGGCGCGACTTCCGCCCAAAGCGTGTCCTTCCGGGTCTGGCGCGTAACCACAAAATCGACAGCGACAATCGCCGTGCCGACCATTTGTGATATGAACCAGCCCCATCCGACAGCCGAAATGCCCATCGTCGGCAGCAGAAACCACGCGACGATCAGGACGATGAAGGCCATCAGAATGTTCAGAAAAGCGGCTTCACGCAGACGGTGCTGGGTACGCAACACGCTGATATACACGCTCGTGATCGCATCCGGGACGGTCGCGATGGTCAGTATGTGGAGCAGCTCGAGGCCGCGTAGTGGGTAATTCGGGCCGAAGATGCCCAGGATTTGGCCGCCGAAGAGCAAGAATACAGCCATAATCGGCGCGAGCAGTGCGATGATGATCAGGATGCTGCGCCGCATACTTTGGAGCAGGTGCGTCCCGGCGTGCGCGCCTTCGGCGAAAAGGGATTGTGCGACCGCAACCGAGACGATCGCGAACAACGTCCCGAGCATCCATGTCGTGTAAAAATAGGCGTTATCTTCCGCCGAGAGTCGCGCGGTGACGATCACGGGCAGAAGATAGAAGGGCAGCGCGCCGCCGATACTGATGAAGTGGTGGCCGATGAGCGAGGAGAGCATAGAGCGTGCTTCGCGAAATGCCCCCCGAAACACCGGAGTGTACTGGCGGTCCATCCGGCGCAGCAGCCGAATACCTATATATAGTGATAGTGCGCAGCCCAACACCCACGATAAAAAGATGCCGACCCCGCCCACATGCAGCGGAACAAACCCGAATAGCAACACCATCTTCAGGATCGCAAATGCTGCGTTGCGTGTCAGGACCTTGCCGGAATCACGCTCTGCTTGGAACGCCGCATCGATCAGATTACCGACCGTCCAGATTGGGACGCTAACCAGAAATGCGGCGGCGAAACCCGAATTTTGGACGACGCTCGAAAACTGCGGGGAGGCCTGAAACAGGAGCAGCACGACGAAAGCCCCGGCAAGGCTGGTGATCGTCGTCACCAAAAAGGACGTATTCAGCGTCAACGACCAGTCATGACCGGGCGAACGCCGCGCCAGAGTCTGAAATAGCGCAGGCGTAAACCCCAGATTACAAATCAGCGACGTCAGTGTCATCGTGGAAATGACGGCTGAAACGAGACCTACATCACTCGCGGCATAGGTGCGGACAGCGACGACCCAGTATATGTATCCCAGCCCTGACGTAAAGGCGTTGGTCGCCATGAGAAACAGGCTGTTCCGCAGAAGGGAGTCATTCCGCAGCCTCATCACCTGCCGCAGGAGTGGAATTCGCTGCACTCCCGCAGCCGCTGTTACGTTGCTCATCCAAACTTCTCCACTCCGCGAACTGCATCTACCGAACGTAGAGTGTAGCAGTTCGCGGCTTTATATACCTTGCGCACGGATAACGGTGTGGTAACGATGTGCTGACGCGGGCAGATTGTGGTGCCTAGTCACTACTCGTAATGCAGTTCGGCTCGTTGCGGCGGCAGGTGCAGCCTATGGAGAGTATACGGCAAATCCCATCAATAAGGCGCGTCCGCGCAAGGTGCGGAGTTCAATCCGCAGCGCGCCATCGCTCACGACGGCCTTGTATGGACCATACCGCGCCCATTGATTCAACGCCAGATCACCAACCTGACTGGAGACGAGCTGTCCCTGAAGGCGTACCTCGAAACTTCGCGCACTGGGCCGGTAGTTTTCCATTGCCCATAGATAGACCGAGTATGACCCGTTGGCAATCGGCTGGGTCAGTGCCAGTGTCCCGGTTTCCTGA
Organism: Aggregatilineales bacterium; assembly: GCA_965246845.1. Classification (GTDB taxonomy): domain Bacteria; phylum Chloroflexota; class Anaerolineae; order Aggregatilineales; family UBA2796; genus JBBRMW01. Next base: position 327,301 of record CBDFFR010000014.1, on the reverse strand, counting down.
TCGGTGTAGAGCAGCGTATTCAGCATCACGCCCGTATCTGCATCGACGGCGGGTTGCGGCGTGAGCATCTTTGCATCAGTTAGTCCGCCTGTGACCTTCAGACCCGTAGCCAATGCAGAAGCGTAACTTTGCCACTGCTGGCCTTCAATCGTGACGGCGGGACCATTCACGTTGACGCCCATCACAAATGTGTCGGATGCGGAGATGGTCGGAAGCATCGTCGGGGTGATGGCGACCGCAGGCGTGTTCGTACTAAGCTCCGCAATTTGAAATGCACGTCCCGTCCGCGCTGCCGTGCTGAATACGCGCGCAGTCGGACCATTATCATTGTGAATGTCGAAGCGCTCATAGTTGTTCGCGGGATAACTGCCATTCGCCATACGCGCTGTCAACCGCCAGAAGAGCCAGCCTCCACAATCGGGGTTAGACGCGATAGCCTGCAGCCACAGCCGGAAGACGTTTGCCTGATCTGCATTCTGCGCGCCGTAACCGAATTCCTCAAGCAGAACGGGCTTACCCACCTGCGCCGCAAGCGCACAATGCGCCTCGTTGAGCGCGACGACATCCTGCGGGCTGACATTGTGGTGGGTGGGGTAAACATGCCACGTGGCGAAATCGATGCCAGGGATGTTCAACTGGGTGGTCGGTTCGCTGCCCGATTTTCCAGCAAAAAAGCCCTCGCTCCCGGAACCGACGAGGTGGTTGGGGTCGATGGATTTCACATAGGCCGCCATTTCGCCAATCCAGCGGTTGGCGAGGTCTACCGAGCTGAATTGCGGCTCATTCATCAGGTCCCAACCGAAGATGGTGGGTTCGTCCTTGTAGGCGACGCCCGTGAGCGGGTTGACGCGCTCCAGAACATGCTGTACCCACGCCTTGTAATCGGCGCGGGTGCGCGCGTCATCGAAGAAGAACGTGTAGCGATCCGTGCTGCCATACCAGGCGCTCATCTGCTGTGAACCGCCGGTATAGTCATAGAAATCGAGCAGCGAGAACAACAGGCGGATGTTCCGCTGTTTGGCTTTCGCGACCAGTTCATCGACGCGCTGCAATCCATCAGGACCATCGTTGAAGGCCATACGGCCAGCCGCCGTATCCCAATAGATGAAATAGACACCATTCATCCCAAGCGCGCTCGAATTGTCATTGCGCTTCCAATCCCAGATCGTCGGCTTTTCGCGTTCGTTCAGTGAGCCGCGCACAACAGAAAGGAACGTGCGGACCACGTTCAGGTTCATCGCGGCTGCGTCATCCAGAAGTGCATCGACTTCCCCGGCCTTAGCCCAGGGTAGATAGTGCGTATTCGTCCCAGTCACGAGGAAGGGACGCCGGGCCAGCATGAACTGCGTCCCTTCATGCGTGATAAATTCAGGCGGCGTCACCTGCGGAAGGGGCAAGGTGAAAACCAGCAATAGCGCGAAGAGTGAAAATCGTGTGCCTTGTCGAAAGTAGATTGCCAGAGTGTCAGGCACGCCGCGCAAGGCGGCGAAGTATCTGTTCGGAATCGGCTTTATGTAAGGCAGCATCAGGCGTGCGTATCGCTTTCCTCTCTTTTGCAGGACAGTCAATCACTATCAGGATTATAGTGACGAGCAATGCTGCGCGAAGGTTAGCGAGTCTTTAGTATAACAAAGTCTCCGCGTTGCCCGGCTCATCCATGACGGGGATTAGTGTCATCGTGCCATGATCGCCATCCCGCTGCAAAGCCTGCACTACCCCTCCCAACTGCTCGATCAGCGCCTTCTCGAACTCGCGCACGATGATTTCCGGGTCACAATAAGTGTAGAGACGATACTCGACCTGAAAATAGACTTTCTGGTCACGCACGACTCGGACGACAGCGAATTCAACGAGGCCGCACCTCAAAGTCTTAAAAACCTGGTTCATATTTAAAGGCTCCCGGAGCGCAATCCGCGACGCAGTAACGGGGTGTTCATGCTCTGTGATACTCATTTGTTGACTATACACGCCAAAATTCTGGCGTAGTGCCTTTCGGTGTAACATGCTGATTACAATCATCCTGTTCTCTTGTACAAAACATGGTGTCAAGGAAAATACGGCTTAAGAAAGAAGGGGTGCGATGTGCTAAAGAAGACGATATGTTTCAAGTGAGCGGGCTGATCGCAGGGTTTTCATCAAGCCGTGAATGCTACGCAGTTTGCCCCTTCCCCCGCCTCCTTCCCCCGGAACGAGGGAAGGGGAGTGCGCCCTCTGCAAGTCACTCTCTCCTTGTGGGAGAGGGATTTAGGGTGGGGGAATAGCAATTGCATAACTTCTAAACTCAACAACACAGTATATCGCCGCTTCAATCTTTCCCCATGTCCATTCATAGTTAATTTGCGCCCTACGCTAGCCCGCCGCAGACCTGACAGTGTTTTTTCGCTTACAAGCAGAAGATGATAACCGGAAAGTCGTCCGGTTACAAGTATGCAATTGATTATACATGAATTTCATTTACACTTTTCAACTCATCTCTATATTTCTATCAAAGTATGAATACAATCTGACGCCTCTTAATTAAACCTCTATTCTCCACGTTTGGCAAATTGATTCTGCCACATTTATAATTCTTTTGTGAGTTGCATAGGTCCAAAGTCCTATGGCGAACTCGACAAGAAGCGTTCCCAGCAGGCCACTCGTACTCCCACATCGCAACCTCCCTGAACTCATCTCTCAATTGTATTTATTTGTATTGGAACTACCGTCCACTGATCCGTGAGAGGATGTCATCATGGAGTTGAATTCCTTCGGCCTTCCGACTGAGCAGGTTATCCTGCCCCCCATCTTCGGCGCGAGTTCTCGCCCGACCGTCAGCGTCGTCATTCCGTGCCTGAACGAGGCAAAAAACCTGCCTCACGTGTTGCCCAAAATCCCGGCGTGGGTTCATGAAGTGATCATCGTCGATGGTCGTTCGACCGATGACACGATTGCAGTTGCGAAACAACTTCGCGAGGATGTGGTTATCGTCCTTGAGCCGCGCAAGGGCAAAGGGATCGCTCTTCGGACAGGCTTCCAGAAGGCAACGGGTGACATTATTGTCATGCTCGATGCCGATGGTTCGACCAATCCCGCCGAAATCCCCATGTATGTCGGTGCGCTGTTGAGCGGCTGTGATTTCGCCAAAGGGTCGCGGTTCATTCAGGGCGGCGGCACATCCGACATGGAACTGCATCGCAAGCTGGGCAACTTCGGCCTGACGACATTGGTGCGTCTGTTGTTCAAGTGCAGCTACAGCGACCTGTGCTACGGCTACAATGCATTCTGGGCGCATATAGTACCAGAATTGCAACTCGATAGGGACGGCTTCGAGATCGAAACCCTTATGAACCTGCGCGTCCTGCGGCAGGGGCTGAAGGTACTGGAAGTGCCGAGTTTCGAGTCGCCGCGTATTTACGGCGAAAGCAATCTGCGCGCTTTCCGTGATGGAATGCGGGTGCTGAAAACGATCCTGAACGAGCGTTTGCACGCTCACCAGACTCGTGTGCCAGCGCGCATCAATGTTCCTTCCACAGCACAAATCGAGATGCAGTAGCGCTTGTCGTACTGATCGCTTTCGCCATGTTCGGTAACTGAGGGTGTGCCTGCGGCTTTGGAGCCGTTGAGTCTATGCGTTACCCCAAACCGAACTGGCACCCCGTGATGAAGTCGCAAGCAGCCAGGTGGTAATCGATGATACTACGAGAAGCACACATCCCGGAGCGTGTCGTGGATATGCCGCGCCGTCTTCGTATCGCGCTGGTCGCTGCGCGTTACTTCCCTTACATGGGCGGGACCGAAACGCACATCCACGAGGTTTCGCGGCGAATGAGCGAAGCTGGACACGACGTAACCATCCTTACCAGCGACGTAAGCGGCAAACTCCCGCCGGAGGAAATCGTAAATGGCGTCACCGTGCGTCGCTTCCCGGCGTACCCGCGTGGCATGGACTTGTACTATACGCCACGTCTGTACCGTGCGGTGACGGAAGGCGGCTGGGATGTCGTCCATTGTCAGGGCTACCATACCTTTGTCGCGCCGATGGCAATGCTTGCCGCGCGACGTGCAAAAATCCCGTATGTGGTGACATTTCATAGTGGCGGACATTCCTCCGCTTTGCGAAACGCCGTGCGCGGTATCCAGCGCAATGCCCTCCGACCGCTCATCAAGGATGCGGCGCAACTGATCGGCGTCTCGGACTTTGAAGCGGATTTTTTCAGCCGGGGATTGCACCTACCGCGCGAGCGATTCGTCGTGATTCCGAACGGCGCGCAACTCCCCGAAGTGCAAACACCAATCGCTAGAAACAGCGCCGAGCCGCTCATTCTTTCGGTTGGACGGCTCGAAAAGTACAAAGGACATCAGCGCGTGCTGCGCGCCATGCCGCGTGTGCTGGCCGCTTTCCCGAAAGCACGGTTGCGCATTGTGGGCAGCGGTCCTTACGAGAAACGCTTGCGTGAATTGACAAATGAACTTGGGCTTGGCGGGTCTGTGGAAATCGGTTCCATCCCGCCGGGCGAACGTAGCGCGATGGCAACGCTCATGTCCGGGGCGGCGCTGGTCACGCTCATCAGCGATTATGAGGCGCATCCCGTGACCGTCATGGAAGCGCTCGCGCTGCGCCGCCCGGTGCTGGTCGCGGATAATGCGGGGCTGGCCGAACTCGCGCGGCGCGGTCTGGTCCCCTGTGTACCCGCCGACTGCGACGATGAATGCCTCGCGGCGGCGATCATCGAACAGCTTTACCACCCGTTCATCTCCGATGCGGCGGTGGAGTTCCCGACGTGGGAAGCCTGTACGGAGAAGCTGCTCGATGTTTATATGCGGGTTGCAGGAATTCCGGCGTGACAACCTCCTACCCGATCAGCCCTGACGCCCGACCACGCGGCATTCACACCTTCGATGTGCGGACCGTGAGCCAGCGCGTGTACCGGACCCGACTGCGCCATGCCCGCTGGGGGCTGCTCCCCGTCTTCGCAGTCGGCTCCGGGCTGACCATGCTCTCACTGGCCGTCGCAAATACCGCCAGCCGTTATGGAGCGGATTGGCCGCCCGCGCTGTTCTGGGTGACGCTCTGCCTGTTTTTCGCGGCGGCTGCCGGGCGGCTGCTCTCGGAACGCATTAGACCTGCCGAGCGGATTGGGTTGGTGGTCCTCGTTGGCCTGACTTTTTATTGCGTGAAGATATTGGCCTATCCCAGCCAGTTCGCGTATTTCGATGAATTCCTGCACTGGCAAACCGTCAACGATATATTGCAGACGAAACGCCTCTTTTCACCAAATACGCTGCTCCCTGTAAGTCCGTTGTACCCCGGCCTCGAATTGATTACGAGCGCGATAACGCAACTCACAGGGTTGAGCGTCAGCGAAGCCGGGATCATCCTGATCGGTGTCGCGCGCGTCCTGTTGATGCTCTCGCTCTATTTGCTGTTCACGGAGATCAGCCGTTCGCCGCGCATCGCCGCGCTCGCCACGCTCCTGTATACGTGTCATACGAACTTTCTATTTTTCAGCAGCGAGTTTTCCTATGAGTCGCTTGCCCTGCCGCTGGCAACGTTCGGCCTGTTCGTGATCGCGCGCCGCCTGCGCCGCAGGGATTTCGATATTGTGCGGTTCGCGCTCATTATCATGCTTTTGATATATGCGATTAGTGTAACGCACCACCTCACCGGGTTTGCTTTCGCGGGTATCGTGGTCCTCTGGGCGGCCATTTCGCTCTTCCGAATTCGCGGCTCGCGAGCGTGGCTCGATTTGGCGCTGATTTCCGCAATTATTGTGCTGATTATCGGGAGCTGGACAAACTACGTCGGCAACACCACCTCGGAGTATCTCGGTCCCGTAATACGAACCGGGGTCACTGAATTGCTGCGCCGCATCGCTGGAGAGGCCATCGGTCGGGAGTTGTTTCAAAGTTCCACCGGGGTTGTTTCTCCGCTATGGGAGCGTGTCGCGGGCGTCGCTGCCGTCGCCTTTATTCTGCTGATGCTGCCTGTCGGCTTGTTCTTCGTCTGGCGGCGTTACCGCAGGCAGGCGCTGGCGTTGGCGCTCGGCTGCCTCGTGGTGGTCTACCCGGCGATGCAAGCCTTTCGGTTGACCTCGCGCGGCTGGGAACTGGCAAGTCGCTCGGCGGCTTTCCTGTTCTGGGGAATCGCCTTCGTATTGGCGGTCGCCTTCGTAAATCTGTTTTCCGGTCGCTCGCGCTTCAATACGCGGCTTGGCCGACTCGTCGCCATCGGTTATATCACCGTGATCTTCGTCGGTGGCGCGATTTCCGGCTGGCCCGGTTGGGGACGCCTGGCGGGTCCGTATATCGTCGCGGGTGACCCGCGTGCAATCGAGGCGCAGGGAATCGCCGCCGCAGAGTGGGTAGGTGCGAACCTGCCACCGAAAGCGCGCATCGGTGCGGATCGAATCAACATGCTGCTGATGGCTGCGTTGGGCAATCAGCGCCCCATCACACATCTGAGCGACAATGTGGATATTGCTGATGTGTATTTCGCGCCGACGCTGGGATCGAATGAACTCCTGTTGTTGAACAAGCTAAACGTTCGTCTACTGGTTGTGGATGAGCGGCTATCGACGGCGTTGCCCATTCTCGGCGCGTACTTCGAGTCCACCGAGAACGGCGGACGTCCACACACGACGCCGCCGGCGCTCAGTGTGTTGCAGAAATTCAATGGTGTACAGGGGATCGACCGCATCTACGATGGCGGCGCGATCAAGCTCTACGATGTCAGCCAGTTAGCGAAAGCGCCGTAATATGCTCGATCTCCTGTTCATGTGTCTCTACGCACTGGCCGGGTGCGCTGCGGTTCTCGCCAAACTGCCAATTCCCCCGTTGCGCGCGGCCCTCACGCTGCCGATGGTGCTTTTCATACCGGGGTACGCTTTGATCACATTAATGTTTCCGCGCCGTATGCCCAAAGCCGTCGAGCGAGTCGCAATGTCGCTGGGTCTGAGTCTGGCTGTAACAGTCGTTAGCGGACTGCTCCTGAACTGGACAGTCGGGGTTACAGAGAGCGCGTGGCTGGTCATCCTCATGGCGATTATCTGGAGCGCGTGTATGGTCGCGGCGATCCGCCGCCTGTTCGCTGACAGGTTGTTAACTCAACCGCGCCGCTACAAGTCGTTGATGAGTATGCGCCAATTCGCGCTGTTTGGTATGGCGCTGGTCCTCGCGGTCACGTCTGTCTCACTCGCGCGTTATGGAGAAGCAAACCAGCCGAACGAGCCGTTCACTATCCTCTCCGCGCTGCGCGATGATAAAAACGGAGCCAGACAGGTGCGGATCGCAATTATGAACGAGGAAATAGAAACGACGGATTACTTTCTGGAAGTGCTTCTCAACGGCAAACCAGTCGAGCAACGAATACCCGTTACGGTTTCCGCGAAGGCAGTGTACACCTATCAACTCGCACTATCCGAAAGCACGGCAGGAAAGGTCGAGGCACAGTTGTTCAAGAGTGAAGACAGCGCGAATAGCTATCGGTCGGTGACGCTATGGCTACCCTGATGCAATACGACAACGCCCCCGCGCGCAATCTGCCCGCAAGCATCACAACCAAACCCATGCGGATTCTGATGCTCGCGCAGTTCTATCCACCTGTGATCGGCGGCGAGGAACAACACGTCCGCAGCCTGTCGCTCGCGCTGCGCGAACGCGGTCACGACGTTTCGGTGATGACCCTCGCGCACGACGATCTTCCGCCGGAAGAAGACGATCACGGCGTGCGTGTATTCCGCATCGCAAGTACCACGCAAAAAGGTGGCAGCGCGATGTTCCAGACTTCACGCCGCCACGCGCCTCCCTTCCCCGATCCGGCAGTGGTTCGCGCCATCCGCAGGTTCATTCTCGCGGAGCATCCGCAGATCGTACACGGCCATAACTGGATGCTGCACTCGTTCACGCCGCTCAAGCGCTGGAGCAAGGCCAAATTCGTCGTCACATTGCACGATTATAGTATGCGCTGCCCAACCAAGAAGCTGATGTTCATGGATGAAACGCTGTGCAGCGGTCCGGGCATCGCGAAGTGCTTTGTTTGCTCTCGCCAGCATTTCGGGCTGAAAGGTCCACCCGTCGCGGCGGCAAACTGGGTGACGAGTTTTGCCGAGCGCGCGGCGGCGGATATGTTTGTCCCGGTGAGCGCGGCGGTTGCTGAAGGGAACGGCCTCACGGGTAAAAAGGTCCCCTATCGGGTGATCTCCAACTTCGTCGCGGATGATATGGCGACCCGCGAACTCCCCCATTTTCCACAGCTCGATAGCCTGCCGGACGAGCCATACATCCTCTTCGTCGGTGACTTGAATACGACCAAAGGCGCGGATATTGCGCTCGAAGCCTACGCAGGTATCCCCGACGCGCCGCCGCTCGTCATGATTGGCCGTGCGTTCCCGGAAGTCCTCCAGAACCTGCCCGCGAATGTGCATGTCTTCCACAGTTGGCCGCACGACGCGGTGATGCAGGCCTTTCGGCGCAGCCTCTTTACGCTGGCTCCGTCGCGGTGGGCTGAACCGTTCGGGCTGGTGGTGATCGAGGCGCTGGTTTCCGGGCGTCCGGTGATCGCGTCACGGCTCGGCGGCTTCCCGGAAATCCTCGTCGATGGGGAGAGCGGGTTGTTGGTCCCGCCCGGAGATATGCAAGCACTTCGGCAGGCGATCCGCACGCTGCTGGACAATCCGCAGCAGCGCGAACGGATGGGACACGCCGCGCGGCTGCGTGCGGAGGACTACTACGCCAGTGCTGTCATCCCGCAAATCGAGCAGTTGTATTCCGGGCTGTTGGGCAGTGATGTCAGGAAAGGAGCCACAGACGCGGTTCTTGCGTCGCCAGCACGATGAATATTCAACCGCTTGACGCTGCCGTGATCATCTGCTGCTACACGGAAGACCGCTGGGTGGCACTCTGCGCGGCCATCGACTCGGCATTGAACCAGCAGCTTCCGCCCGCTGAGGTGATCGTCGTGGTCGATTACAACCCGGCGCTCTATATGCGGGTGCAGGCGCAGTATCCCGCCGTCCGCGTCGTCGCAAATCACGAGCGCAAAGGGCTTTCCGGCGCGCGCAATACCGGGATCAGCGTGTCCAGCGCGCCAATCACGGCATTTCTGGACGATGACGCAGTAGCCGAAGCGGACTGGCTCGCGCGGCTTTGCGCGCCGATGGCGGACCCGCAGGTGATGGGTGTCGGCGGCAAGCTGGAACCGAACTGGCTCGACGGCTTTCCCGGCTGGCTCCCCGATGAATTCTACTGGGTGGTCGGCTGTACCTATCGCGGCCTTCCGACGCAGAGCGGCAAGGTACGCAATATGATCGGCGGCAATATGTGCATCCGGCGCGAGCTTTTCGACGAGGTGGGTGGCTTCCGCAGCGAGATCGGGCGTATCGGAACGATCCCACTGGGTGGCGAAGAGACGGAGTTCTGCATCCGCGCGCACCAGTCCCGCCCGGAAAGCTGGTTCCTCTACGAACCCGCCGCGCGCATTCAGCATGAGGTCCCCGGCAAGCGAACCACATGGCGCTACTTCCGCTCGCGTTGCTATTCGGAAGGCTTATCGAAGGCCTTGATTTCAAGGCTCGTTGGCGCGCAGGATGGCCTTCATTCCGAAAGCTCGTATGTGATGAGCGTTTTGCCGCGTGGCATTTTGCGGAACTTGAGCGAAGTTCTATTTCATCGGGATATTCACGGTTTGCAGCGCGCGACGGTGATTGTGGCGGGTCTCGTGATCACCACCGTCGGTTATCTGGTTGGTCGTGTGCGTGTGAAACCGCTGAACTTTCCAGCACCGATGCTGAAAGCCGGCGACGGTTAATAAACTATGGGCGAGGCCAATGAAGCGAACACTTTGGGGAGACATCGCTGCTGACCTTGACCGTTTTCGAGTGACGGATAATAGGTCTGTGTGGACGATGCCGATCATGTGTCCGGCATCTTTGGCGTGCGTTATGTACCGTATTCAACATGCGGTCTGGAGTTATCGCGGAAGGTTCCGCGCGCTCTTGCTGCCACTGAAAGTGATCCTCATGATTTTGGGGCGTTTCGTTGAGGTGTACACGGGTGTCTGGATTGCGCCCAACGCTCAAATTGGACCCGGTTTGTACATCGGGCATTTCGGCGGCGTGATCATGGGTCCGGTGGTGATGGGCAGCAACTGCAATTTGTCGCCCGGTGTTGTGATCGGGCAATCCGTGCGCGGTACGCACAGAGGCAGACCGACCTTCGGTGATCGCGTCTACATCGCGGCGGGCGCAAAGCTGTTCGGATCGATCACCGTTGGCGATGATGTCGCTATCGGCGCGAACGCAGTGGTCACGCGGTCGCTGCCAGACCGTGCGGTGGCGCTGGGCGTCCCCGCACAGGTTAGGTCTCTGGCGGGGAGCTTCGAGGTTATCCGCTACCGGGATATGGATTCAGACCCCGCGCGATTGGAGAGTATGGCGATGCAATCGGCGGAAAATCCTCAAAACGAGGCCTTATATATCGACGTCACCCAGTTGGGCTGAGGCGCATCCCTCAGCGCGCGTATTGATCGTACTGTTGTTCGAGCAATTGCATATCATCGCGAGTGATCTGTTGCAGCCCGCCTGATTTCTGAATGAGTGCGATTAAGGCATCGAAGTACCCCTCAGTGCCGCCGGGTGTTCGGAACGTCAACATGCGTATTGGCGTGGAACCGGGATTGGAGAAACGGTGAAGAGTGCCATGTGGAACGAACACGAACGCTCCGGGCTGCGTCTGGATTACCTGATCTTCCAATTGAAAGATCGGGCTTCCGTCAAGGATATAGAACGCTTCATCGGTCAGTTTGTGGTAATGTGCGGCTGGTCCGTCGAAGTGCGCGGGCGCTGAATATTCCCAAAGTGCATAAGCGCCACCCGTCGCGCCGCTTTCCACCTTGAATGTGACTGCGACACCGAGCATGGACAGGGTACGACCCTGACCGACATTCAAGATCACGGGCGGCAGAAGCAAGTTTTGTTGAGAGATCGTCACGAGAGGTTCCTCTGTTCCTGGAAATGATGGTTACATCATCTCACAGGGTCGCCCCCCGGTCATTAACCTGGGTTAACGCCTTCAATCGGGTTCGGATGCGACTCAGGGCAACCGGGGTGATACCCAGATAAGACGCAATCTGGTATTGCTTCACCCGGTCTTCAAGGCCGGGATATTGTTCCAGAAATTTGCGATAGCGTTCTGTTGCATCGTCAAGCAGAAGTTCACTTTCGCGGCGTTCCTTGCGAATGAACAGTTCCTGCACCAATTTCAAATGCAGCGATTGCCAGTTGGCGTTCGCTTCTGACAAGGTGTGGAGGGTATCGAACGGAAGCATCAACAGGGCGCTTGGGACTTCGGCGCGAATGTAAAAGCGGCTTGGCTCCCTGAGGAGCATCGCACTGTACGCGCCGACGAGATGACTTTCAGTACAAAAAGATTTGGTGCGCTCGGTTCCGTCGCGGTCAATGTAATACAGTCGCAAAATCCCCTCGGCGACATACCCGATCTGCGAGGTTGTCTCGCCTTGCTGTACCAGAAACGCACCTGTATCCAATGTGCGCCAGCGAAAATGACCAGCAATTTGACTCACCTGAACGGCAGAAAATGTCTTGAATTGCTGAAAATAACTGACAAGCCGCTGGCGCGCTTCCGTTTCCGATACCATGAGGTCCCCCAATGCAAATCGTAGCACACCGTTATAGACATTACGCCGAAGTTTAACAATGGATGCGAGCAGCGATCACATGCTGTTAAACGATAGACAACAAATCCTTAGCAATCGCTGGCTACGCTCTCTCCGTTTGTCCAATTTAGACAACCTTGTAGAGGAACTCCACATGGCGCACAAGCACTCGATTTCCCGCCGTCACTTCTTGCAGATGAGCGCGCTCACGGGCGTTGGCCTGACTGCCTTCGCGATGAACTCGCGCCTCGCCTTCGCGCAGACCGCCGCCCCCAACCCGCTCCCTGCCGCCCCCGCGCCGGGTCCCATCGACCTCAAGGCCGCTGGTGGTATGGATGCCCTCGTCGAAGCCGCGAAGAAGGAAGCCGCGCTCTCGACCATCGCCCTCCCCGATGATTGGGCGAATTACGGCCAGATGAAGAAGGAATTCTTCGCGAAGTATCCGTTCCTCAAGTATTCCGACCTGAACCCCGATGGCAGCTCCGGCGATGAAGTCGAAGCGATCAAGGCCAACGCTGGCAACAAGGGTCCGCAGAACCCGGACGTGATCGACGTCGGTTTCATTTGGGGACAGCTCGCGAAGGGTCAAAGCCTGCTTCAGCCGTACAAGGTCGCGACCTGGGACACGATCCCCGACGCGCTCAAGGACAAGGACGGCTACTACTACGGTAACTACTACGGCACGATGGCGTTCGAGGTCAATACGACCGCTGTGAAGAACGTCCCGCAAGACTGGGCGGACCTGCTCAAACCGGAATACAAGGGTCAGATCGCCATCTCCGGCGACCCGACTTCCGCGAGCCAGGCCATCCACGCGGTTTGGGCAGCTTCTATCGGCAACGGTTCCGCCGTCGATGACGCGGCTCCCGGCCTCGAATTCTTCAAGAAACTGGCCGAATCCGGCAATCTCGTTCCCGTCGTCGCTTCACCCGCAGGCGTCGCGAAGGGCGAAACGCCGATTGCGCTGCGTTGGGATTACAACGCGCTCTCCAACCGCGATGCGAACAAGGACACCGTAACCATCGCCGTTGTGTACCCGAAGAGCGGCTCCATCGCGGGTGTGTACCTGAATGGTATCTCCGCTTACGCGCCGCGTCCGTATGCCGCGCGTCTGTGGCAGGAATATATCTACAGCGACGCCGGGCAGTTGACATTCCTCAACGGCTATGCCAAGCCCGTCCGCTTCGACGACCTGCAAAAGCGCGCCGTCATCCCCGCCGAACTCGCCGCCAAGCTGCCGAAGGCCGACATCAAGGTCGCCTTCCCGACTGTCGAGCAGATCAGCAAGGTCCTCGACGCAATCAAGACGGGCTGGCCGTCGATTGTCGGCGTGAAGTTCAACAAGTAATCTCTCCTCACTTTCGGGGCGGCTCACCAGCCGCCCTTCTCCCCTGTCAACCTAGCATGAGGATGGGTCAAACGTGGCGCAGGCAATCGACATCGCATCCGCACCGCTCATCGGCGTTCGCCGCTCACGACCTCCCCGCCCGATTTTGCGCCTGAGCCTGACGTTGCTCGGTGTGCTTCCTTTCTTCATTTTCGTGCTGGCCTTCCAGTTCTTCCCGGCCTTCTCCATCGTCACGCGCACCTTCGCGCGCAACAGCGACGGCACATTCACGCTCGATAACATCGTCTCGCTGAATACGCCACTGATCATCGGCGCATACTGGACAACCACGCAAATCAGCCTGATCACGAGCATTTTGGGCGGCGCAATCGGCTTCGTGCTGGCCTGCGCGATCACGATTGGCGGGCTGCCTGCGTGGATCAAGGGCGGCATCCTCTCGTTCAGCGGCGTGGCCTCGAACTTCGCGGGCGTGCCGCTCGTCTTCGCGTTCACCTCGACGCTTGGCCGCCTCGGTGTCCTCACGGATTTTCTCAAAACGGCGGGCATCAACCTCTACCCGGATTTCACGCTCTACGGCTTTTGGGGATTGTGCATCGTCTACCTCTATTTCCAGATTCCGCTGATGGTTTTGATCCTCGTCCCGGCGATTGACAGCCTGAAAAAGGAATGGCGCGAGGCGAGCGAAAATCTGGGCGGCACGCGCTTTCACTATTGGCGCTATGTCGCGCTGCCGATATTGTTCCCCAGCATCGTTGGCACGGTCGCGCTCCTCTTCGGCAATGCATTCGGCACGCAGGCGACCGCCTATGCGCTGGTCGGTGGTGGCGCGGGGCAGAACATGGTTGTCACGCTGCTCGTGACCGCGCAGTTCAGCACGGATGGCCTCGCCAATCCCGGCCTCGGCAACGCGCTCGCCTTCGGGATGATCGTCGTCATGGCGTTCACTATTTTGATATACACGTATTGCCGCCGCGTTTCGATGCGCTGGCTGGCGCGCTAGGCAGCACTATGGAGACCTCCACACGATGATCCGTCGCCAATCGCTCTGGTCCTGGCTGTGCCTCGCCTTCATCCTGCTCTATTTCTTCGTGCCGCTCTACGCGACATTCCAATTCTCGCTGCAAGCCAAACGCGGACAGCTCGGCTTCACGGCCTACCAGAACATTTTCAGCGCTCCCGATTTCGGGAACAGCTTCCTGTTCTCATTCCAGACGGCGTTGATCACCATCGCAATCAGCATGGTTCTGATCATCCCGACCGCCTATTGGGTCAATCTCAAACTGGCTTGGCTGCGTCCGATAGTCGAATTCCTGACGCTGATCCCGTTCGTGATCCCGGCGGTGATCGTCGCTTTCGGATTGATACGCGCCTATAACCGGACGCCGCTCACCGATAGCGCGGAAGGCGTCTACGTGCTGCTCATCGGCGCATATGTCTCGCTCTCATTCCCGTATATGTATCGCGCGGTCGATACCGGGTTGCAGTCGGTCAACGTCCGCACGCTCACGGAAGCCGCGCAGAGTCTCGGCGCAAGCTGGTACACGATCCTCGTGCGGGTCATCTTCCCGAATATCTTCCGCGCGGTGCTGACAGGCGCGTTCATCACCTTCGCGATTGCGATGGGCGAATTCACCATCGCCTCGCTGCTCTCGCAGCCCGCTTTCGGTCCGTATATGGCCGCGACCGCCGCGCGCAAGGTCTATGAACCGTCCGCGCTGGCGATTGTCAGCTTCGGGTTGACGTGGCTGTGCATCGCGGGCGTGCAGGTCCTGACTCGCCGCAACCGGGGCGGGCGCGTCCAAACAGCTCTCATCCGCTGAATTATTCACCGAGGCCAAACTCCATGAGCTTTCTCGAAATCAACGATGTCGTCAAGCAGTTCGCGACCTTCACGGCGGTCGAGTCGTTCAACCTGAAAATCGAGCGCGGCGAATTTGTCTCGTTCCTCGGTCCCAGCGGATGCGGCAAGACGACGACTCTGCGCATGGTCGCGGGCTTCGAGCAGCCGACCAACGGCGTGATCCTGCTCGGCGACAAGGATATTACCTATGTCCCCGCCAACAAGCGCAACGTCGGGATGGTGTTCCAATCCTACGCGCTGTTCCCGAACATGAGCGTCTGGAACAACATCGCGTTCGGCCTGAAAATTGCGCGCAAGCCGGGGTCGCTGATCACCGAGCGTGTGAATGAGATGCTCGATATTATCCAGATGCGCGAATTCGGCAACCGCTACCCGCACCAGCTTTCCGGCGGCCAGCAGCAGCGCGTCGCACTGGCGCGGGCGCTCGCGATCCAGCCGGACGTGCTGCTGCTGGATGAGCCGCTTTCCGCGCTCGATGCGAAAATCCGCGTGCAACTCCGCGAGGAAATCCGCGCGATTCAGCGGCGGCTCGGCATCACGACGATTTACGTCACGCACGATCAGGAAGAGGCGCTCTCCGTCTCTGACCGGATCGTGGTCATGAGCAAGGGTCGGATTGAGCAGGTCGGCTCGCCCAAGCAGATTTACAATGTGCCGCAGACACGCTTCGTCGCATCCTTCGTTGGGACGCTGAACGTCCTCGAAGCCAAAGCGGTCGATGCCTATCACATCGCGCTGGATGGGCAAACGCTGACTGTTGAAGCGGGCATCCCGCCGGAGCAGATGAACACGACGCTCACCTGCGCGCTGCGCCCGGAAGCAATCCGCATCGATGCGCAGGTGACGCCGGGCATGAACCGCCTGACCGGGAAGGTCGAGGACGTAGGCTTTCTGGGATCGGTAGTGCGCGTGCGCGTCCGTACCGGGGCGCAAACCGTCCGGCTGGATACGTTCAACACGCCGGACCTCAATTTGCCCTCGGTCGGCGAAGAGGCGACGCTGCAATTCCCACCGGGTGCGCTGCTCGTCCTCCAGCCCGACCGCACCGCGCTGCCTGCCTAGCGCTGAATTTGTCCGCGCACCGCGTCTTGCTCGCCTGTTTCTTCATCTTCGGGGATCAATTCGCCGTCGTCGGTGAGGACCATCGCGCGCTTCACCTTTTCGCCTTCGCCCGGCAAGATGCGCCCGTTGCGCGCCTCTTCGAGCGCGAGTTGCAATCGCGTCATCTCAAGGTCAGTTTGACGGCGTAGTTCGCGCTGTACGAACGACTCCTTGACGAAATCGATGAGTAGCGAGGCTGCGCAAATGAAGAACAGCAGGACGAAGAAGCCGAGAAAATAGAACCAGAAATCGGTGACATACCAGCCATACGCTGTGGGACCAAAACTCCTGAATTCACGGAAAACCGGATTGTTGATTGTCGAATTACGAATGAGGTGTTGCATTAGCAATAACCCGATGCAGTACAGGCCCAAAAGCTGTACCTTGCGCCAGATGCGCGCATAACCCTCAAGCTGCTGTTCGACTTTTGCGCGGAGTTCACCGCGTTTGGTTTTATTCATGTACATTCGCCTTTTCTACAAAACGAACCGTTTCCGTGTTCGTTGCTTCCACTACAGAATGATTACGCGCTTCTTCTACTTCAAGTTCCAGCCGCAGCAATTCGAGGTCCTCCTCGCGGCGCATCGCGCGCTGAATATAGGACTCTCGCGCAAATTCGACAAGCGTAACGAAGAGACATATACCGAAAAGCCCTGTAAAAAACAGGGTGAAGTAGCCCCAGAAATCCCGCAAACGGGACTCGCTACCGCCGGGATAGTGTTTATCAATATGAAAAAGCGGATTGTCATTTGTCCACGTATTCATCAGTTGATATATGATGACCAACAAAAACAAATAGGCTGCGAGCAGGCCGACCTTGCGCCATATTCGCGCATAGCCCTCAAGCTGCTGATGTTCACCTCGCTTGCGTTTAATCAACTTGACCTCCTGCTTACGAGCATCATATCGCAGATATGCTTATCTGCGCGAGGTTCCCCGCCGCGTAACCGTCTCATCGACCGAAATCAATTCGCCGTCGTCGCTGAGAGTGACAGCACGTTTAGCTTTTTCCTCGTCGCCGGAAAGGGAGCGCCCGCCGCGCGCTTCCTCAAGCGCGATTTGCAGCCGCAGCATTTCGAGCCGCATCTCGCGCTGAATTGCCCACTGGATAATGCCTTCGCGAATCAGATCAACGAACAGACTCAGCAGGCAAAGCGCAAATAAAAGGCCGTAGGCCACACCGACGTAGTACCAAAATATGTGTCGAACCCATCGATTTGAATCTGCCCAATAGGTAAAGAAGAACGGATTATGGCTCTCAGGTGGCAACCATTCCCAAACGATGAAGTTCATCAGGGCAAATAGAATAAAATATAGCCCGACACGCCATGTCTTGCGCCAGATGCGGCCAGTCCCATCGAAACGTGCTTCGGCACGCGCACGAACCTCGCTGTGTTTTAGTTTTTCCATATTGTTGGTCCCATTACCTACGTAAAGTATACGTTTGCATCTGGGATTTTGTTCGCGAACCGGGGAAACGTGACGGACGTACTGTATATGCAGTATCAAAAGGACACTCTGCGTCATGGTTAAAAAGCTATCGCGTCGGCGCTTCCTGCGTGCGGCACTCGTGAGTAGCGCCGTTATCGGTACGGGTGGGGTCGGCAGCCTGACTTACGTTTCGCGCATCGAACCCTGGGCGCTTGACATCACGCGGATAACAATCCGGCTGCCACATCTGCCGCCTGCGTTCAATGGATACACTATAGCGCAGGTGAGCGATTTGCATCTCGGTGAGTGGATGACCTATGACCGTATGGCATGGATTGCGGAACGAGTCAACGCGCTTGCGCCGGATGTGATTGCCTTCACGGGCGATTTCGTGAGCGCCCAACCGCCCGGCGTCTATGATCAGGTGACGCGCTCGCTGATGGCATTTCACGCCAGAGATGCGATCTTTGGCACTTTTGGCAATCATGACTACTGGACCGACCCGAAGGCCGCGCGCGACTCCATCGCGCAGGCCGGGAATGTAACGATGCTGCTCAACGATCAGGCAGCTATCAAGCGCGGAACGGATGCACTCTGGTTCGCGGGTGTCGATGATATTTGGGAGCAGCATCACGACCTCACGCGCGCCTTGAGAGGCATTCCAGCCGATGCGCCGCTGGTCCTGCTCGCGCACGAGCCGGATTATGCCGATACAGTGGCCGCCGATGGCCGGGTCGGGTTGCAGCTTTCAGGGCATTCGCACGGCGGACAGGTGCGGATTCCCGGCAGGGGTGCAATCGCCCTCCCAACACTCGGCCAAAAATACGATGCCGGTCTTTACGTAATCGGCGGGATGTCACTGTATACCAATCGCGGGGTTGGCATGGTCGCTCCGTATGTGCGATTTAACTGCCCGCCAGAGGTGACGCTTTTCACGCTGCAGCCATAACAAATAGAAAAAGAGATTGCCGCATATTCACGGCAACCTCTTTCGGAGGGCAGTTTTTTTACTGTCTACAGGGCGCGGCGATTAATATTCGTAATCGTCGTCGAAGTCGCGACTGCCGCCGCGCTTGCCACCCTTCTTGTTGCCGCCGCCACCGCCGGGGTTGCCGCCGCCACCACTACCACTGCCACCACCGCTACCGCCCGCGTTACCACCACCCGAACCGCCGCCCTTCTTGCGGTCGCGACGGCGCTGGTCGTCTTCACGAAACGCAGCGGCTTCCAGCTCGGCAATATCCGGCATGACCTCGCCCGGTGGGCGTGTCGCGCGGCGGAAGTCACCTTCGATGAAATCCGGCGAGTCAACGCGGCGCAGGCTGAGACCCATCCGCCGCTCGACCTGATCGATCTTGACGATGCGCAGCGTCAGCACGTCGCCTTCGTTTACCACGTCCTTCGGATGGTTGACGCGGTGATCGGCCAGTTCGCTGATGTGAACCAGACCTTCGATCTCCGGCGCTTCCACCAGCCGCGCGAACGCGCCGAACTTGGTCAGCTTCGTGATCGTCCCCTGCACAAGCTGGCCGACTGTGTAGTTGCGCGTGATCGCCGTCCAGGGGTCTTCTTCCTGCCGCTTGATGCTCAGGCCGATCCGCTTGCGCTCGCGGTCCACGCTGATCACCTCGACCTTGACTTCCTGCCCGACCTTGAAGACATCGGCGGGGCGCACGATGTGCTTCCACGAGAGTTCGGTCAGGTGAACGAGACCATCCGCACCGCCGACATCCACGAAGACGCCGAAATCCGCGACGCTCTTCACATGCCCGACGCGCACATCACCGACGCTCAACTCATCCAGCAAGCGCGACTTTTGCGCTTCGCGAAGCTGCGGCGCGGCGTCTCGCTCGGAGAGGATCAGGCGGTTACGCGCGCGGTCCACTTCCAGCACCTTGACGGAAATATCCTCGCCACGCATGGCTGCCCACTTGTTCTGCGGGTCCGCGCCTTCGGTCCGGCGGCGGCGGTCACGGCTGACCTGGCTCTCCGGGACGAAGCCGCGCACGCGCCCAAAGCGCACAATCAGGCCACCTTTGTTGTAGCCGTCGATCTTGCCCTGGAAGACTTCGCCTGTGCCTTGCAGCCGTTCGGCGTCGCGCCAGTCCCGCTCTTCCTGCGCGCGTTGCAGCGAGAGGATGATGTTTCCGGTCTTCTGGTCTTGCGGCGAAATCACATAGACCAACACCTTCTCGCCTTCCTTGAGCGAGTCCAGCGTTTCCTTGTCCATGCGTTCCAGTTCGCGGCTCTGGATCACGCCTTCGGCATTGAGGCCGACATCGACGACGATTTCCGTCGCGGAGGTACGCAGGATCGTACCTTCCAGAATTTCGCCCTTCTTTGCGCCGGTCGTGATTTCCTGCGCGTCTTCATGAGCCGCATCGTCGGATGCGCCGTCCCCGTCGTCGTGTGACTGTGTATCGTCACCCGGTACAGCACTTTCCGGCTGGTCCGGTGCGGTGGTCTCAGGCGCACTCGGCGCAGCGCTTTCGGGCTGGTCCGGCAAAGTAGTCTCAGGCACGGTAGCTTCAGGCATCGAGTCATCGGCTGCACTGGCGTTCACGTCTTGATCAGGCGCGGCAAGGTCTGCTTCGGTAATCGTCCCGGCGTCCTGCGCGATGCCCGGATCGCCGACATCTTGCGGGACGGGCAGTAGCGATGCGGGTTGGTCCTCTGTGGCAAGAGTCGAAGTATCCTGCGGCGCATCCGGCACGGGTTGCCCCATATCTTCCGGCAAGTCAGGGTTGTTCACCGGCGCGTCGGTGGCTGGTTCGGCAGGCAGCACAACCGTCTCCGGGACGGCTTCTTCGCTACCGAAAATCGAAGTATTGGACATTAACTTCTGCTCTCCTGCACACAAAGGGGTTCGTCTGGCATTATACACACACTTTTTAGCGGGGTCAAACGGCAATCGGTGGTTTCGCGACAGGTTTGCGAAGGGTAGTTGCATTGCGGCGGTCGGACACATCGGTCCGCCCCTACGAGAATTGCGCTATGTAGGGGCGGACACGCGGGTCCGCCTTTGTGGTCTGCGAAGCCTTGCACTCTGCGCATAGAACGTTTAGGATTCGTTTCACAGGTTCCACGAAATAGAAGGCAGTTGACGATGATGAATGCGGTGGTAGAGCGCACGGGCGCGGAAGATGTCGCCTGGAATTTATCCGATCTATACGCAGGCGATGACGCAGGGATCGACGCAGCGCTGGATGAACTCGACGCGCGTGCGGAGCGGTATGCGGTTGAGTATCGCGGCCAGATCGGGAGCCTCGACGCGGGAGCGATATTGAATGCGCTGCGGGAATTTGAAAGCCTCACGGTTGATTTTGGCCGTCTTGCCAACTATGCTGGGTTGCGCTGGGCAACGGATACAAACAACGCGGCTTATGGTGCGCTCCTGCAAAAACTGACCGAGCGCGAGGCGAAAATCGACCAAAAACTGTTGTTTTTCGAGCTGGAATGGGCTGCCGCTGAAGATGCTCACGCGAAGCGGATTATCGATGCCCCGGAGCTTGCCTTCTACAAACATTACCTCGAAGTAGCACGTTTGCAGCGCCCACACCAGCTTTCCGAACCGGAAGAAAAGATCATGGTGGAAAAGCGCGTGACGGGCGCAGAAGCGTGGACCCGCTTCTTCGATGAGACGCAGGGCGCGGCGCGCTTCGACCTGAACGGTGAAAAAGTCTCGCGTGAGGTTGTACTGCGTAATTTGTACAACCCGCAACGGGAAGTGCGCAAAACCGCTGCCGATTCGCTGACGCAGGGATTGCGCGTCGATTTGCGCACGAACACCTTCATTTTCAATACGCTGCTCGCGGATAAGGCCAGCAACGACGCGCTGCGCCATTACCCGACGTGGATCAGATCGCGCAATATGTCGAACCAGGCCAGCGACGAAAGCGTGCAGGCGCTGATCGACGCCGTGACCAGCCGTTACGACATCGTGGCGCGCTATTACAAGCTCAAGCGAAAACTGCTTGGCCTTGACGAACTGTTCGATTATGACCGCTATGCGCCGCTCTCGCTCGAAGACGAACGCCGTTTCAATTGGGATGATGCCAAAACAATTGTTCTGAACGGCTATCACAAGTTCGATGCACGGATGGGCGATGTCGCAGAGATGTTCTTCGATAAGCAATGGATCGATGGTCCAGTACGCCCCGGCAAGCGCGGCGGTGCGTTCAGTTCTCCTACAGTCGTGGCCGTACATCCGTACATCCTGCTGAACTTCACCGGGCGCGGGCGCGATGTCTCCACGCTGGCGCATGAACTCGGACACGGCATACACCAGTATCTCGGTCGCGAGCGCGGGCAGTTTCAGGCCAATACGCCGCTCACCACCGCAGAAATGGCCTCGACCTTTGGGGAGATGCTCGTCTTTGAAGACCTGCTTGCGAAGGAAGACGATCCGAAACGCAAACTGGGCATGGTCGCAAGCAAGATCGAAGACTCGTTCGCGACGATCTTCCGGCAAATCAGCATGAACCGTTTCGAGGATGCGATTCACACCGCGCGCCGGGCAGAAGGCGAACTCCCAACGGAACGTTTCAGCGAACTCTGGGCGCAATCACAAAATGCGATGTTCGGGAATAGCATCACGCTCCGCGAAGATTATCATCTATGGTGGAGCTACGTCCCGCACTTCCTGCACACGCCTGGCTACGTCTATGCGTATTCGTTCGGAGAACTGCTTGTGCTGGCGCTCTATGCGAAATATCGCCAGGAAGGCGCGTCGTTCGCGCCGAAGTATGTAGAAGTCCTCGCGGCGGGCGGTTCGGATTGGCCGCACGCGATTTTGAGCAGAGTCGGCGTGGACCTGAACGATCCCGCCTTCTGGAAGCAGGGTCTGGCCGAACTGGAAGCGCTCGTCACGCAGGCGGAAACGCTCGCCGGGCAGGAGTAGCCCATGTCCGTCAAACAAGAGCGCATGTCGGAAAAAATCCGCGAAATCCTGAGCGATTTATTCCTGACCGAAGTAACAGACCCCGCGCTGCACCAGATTACCGTGACGAAAGTGGAACTTGACCCGGAACTCGAATACGCGGATGTGTTCGTCAACGCACTTGGCGACGAAAAGCGCCAGCGCGATGTAATGCGCGGGCTGGAACGCGCCAATGGGTTCCTGCGGCGCGAGGTCGGGCAGCGTATCCGCCTGCGCCGCACGCCCGTCCTGCACTTTCATTGGGACCTCTCGCTCGCGCATGTGGACCGCATCGAGCGGCGGCTCAACGAACTGAAGCTCCCGCGCACACCGGACGCGCCCGCATTGACACCCGATACAGCAAAGAAGGAAGACTCGTGACCACTCCCGATTGGCAGGCAGCAAAGGCGCTCATCGACTCCGCGACGCGCATCGTCGCCGTGACGCACATCTACCCGGATGGCGACGCGATCGGCTCCCTGATGGGGACCACGCTCACGCTGCGGGCGCTCGGCAAACAGGTGACGCCCGTCGTCGATGGCGGGACGCCCGCGCACCTCGCGTTCATTCCGCAGTCGGGCGGGGTCGCTGCCGGCCTCGCGCCAAACTTCACCGCCGATCTGGTCATCTCGCTGGATGCGAGCGATACGCGTCGTCTCGGTGACGCCGGGAAAGCCGCGCTCGCGCTTGGTACGCCCGTCCTGATGGTCGATCACCATGCAACGAACCTGCTTTTCGGCACGGTGAACCTGTTAAATGTTGTCACGCCTGCGACCTGCGAAGTGCTGGTCGATTGGTTCGACGCGATGGGCTGGCCGATTGAGAAGGACGCCGCGACTGCGCTCCTGACCGGGATCGTCACCGATACGCTGGCCTTCCGCATCAGCCAGACGACAGCGGATACGCTCGCGAAGGCGCAGCGCCTGATGCTCGCGGGTGCGTCGCTCACGGCGATCACACAGCAGACCGTCAACCGCCGTTCGACGGCGGCCTTCCGGCTGTGGGCGAAGGTCATGCCGACCCTGCAAATCGAGGACGGCGCGATCTGGGCGGTCGTGGACCGCGAGGCAAAACTGGCCGCGCAATATACCGAAGAAGGCGGCGCGGGCGGCCTCGCGCAGCTTCTCAACGAAGCGGATGAGGCGTTCGTGACGGGCGTATTTGTCGAGCGCGGGAATGGCGACGTGGAGATGCACTTCCGCGCGCAGCCCGGCTACAATGTCGGGGCACTGGCGCTCTCGCTCGGTGGCGGCGGGCATATCCTCGCGTCCGGCGCGACGGTTCCCGGTCCGCTCGTGGACGTCGTCGCGCGCGTCGTGCCACTGCTCAAAGAGGCAGTAAAGGCGGGGACACTGATCGTCGCATAACTCGCTGAATCATTAGTGTAACTCCAACCATATCTTTGCCGCCGATCCAAGCATAACTTTGCCATTTGACTTGGATCGTAAGCAAGAGCTTTAATGTCTGAATTTGCTGACTCCAATCATAACCTTGCCGAAAGTGCAGAATACAATCAAAACTTTGCCATAATTACATTTATTCCAGCAACGTTTCACTCGCCTATCTGGCATTTCAAGAAGATACTGGTTCACCCCCGCTCGCGCGGGGACTACACTCGCACATTGCCAGTAGATCGACCTAGGTTCGGTTCACCCCCCAGGGCAATCGCATCTAAATCAAGAAGAAAACAGAGTGGGGCAAGCCGCATCCCTACCGATCCGCTGGCTCCGCTCCGCTCAGCCGCCGCCGCAGGAATGCCCGTTCAGCCTCGTTGCTGGAGAGCGCCAATGCCCGCCCATAGGCGTCCTGGGCGGCCTCGCGCTGGCCCGTCCGCCGCAGCAGTTCGGCCAGCGCAGCATGATAGGGCGCGTAACCCGCTATTCGGGACTCCAGCGCGAACAATCGTCGCAGCCCGGCTTGTGGCCCGTCTGCCATCGCCACCGCCACCGCGTGCGCAACCTCGATCACCGGGGAAGGCGTGAGCGTCAGCAGCCGTTCATAGAGCAGCACGATCTGACGCCAATCCGTCTGCGCGACGCTGGGCGCCTCCCCGTGCAGCGCGTTGATCGCCGCCTGAATCTGATAGGGGCCGGGCAGCCGAAAACGGTTCATCGAATCGTCCAGCAGCGCCGTCCCCTCGATGATCTGCGCCCGATCCCAGCGCGCCCGATCCTGATCTTCGAGCAATATCAGGCCGCCTTGCTGATCGATGCGCGCCGCGCGCCGCGCATGGGTCAGCAGCAGGAGCGCCAGCAGCCCGCGCGGTTCGGCGCTGAGCGGCGTCGGCGTCAGCAGATCGACCAGCAACCGGGCCAGCCGGATCGCTTCTTCGCACAGGTCGGCCCGGATGAGCGCCGCGCCGCTGGTCGCGACATAGCCTTCGTTGAAGATCAGATAGATTACGGCCAGCAGCGCGTCCAGCCGTTCGGGGAGTTTTTCCAGCGGCGGCACCTGGTAACTGATGCCAGCATCGCGGATTTTGGTTTTGGCGCGGGTGAGGCGCTGGGCCATCGTCGGGATGGGGACGAGGAAGGCGCGCGCTAGGTCTTCGGTGGATAGCCCGCACAGCGTGCGCAGCGTCAGCGCAACCTGGAGATCGAGCGCGAGCGACGGGTGACAGCAGGTGAAGATCAGTTTCAGACGTTCGTCAGGGATGGGAGTAGCCATGTCGGGGTCGGATTCCAGGCGCGCATCGTCCGCCGGAAGGTCGTCGCTGAGCGTGACTTCGCGGCGGGTGCGGTTCGATTGTTTGCGAAGTCGGTCGATGGCACGGCGGCGCGCGGCGGTGGTCAGCCAGGCGCCGGGGTTGTCGGGGATGCCGCGTGTGGGCCAGGCTTCGAGCGCTTGCAGGAGCGCGTCCTGTAAGGCATCCTCGGCTTGGTCGAAGTCACCTAGGTGGCTGATGAGCGCAGCCAGCACACGCCCCTGTTCGCGCCGGAAGATGGCGTCGATCTGCTCCGGGACGTTGGGCGCGTGCTGGCTGCTGGTCATATGGGGATGGTCAGGCTGGCCTATTCCCAGGTCACAATCGGGCGGATTTCAATCGAACCCGACCGCACGCCGGGGATTTTGGCCGCCATCTCGATGGCCTCGTCCAGGTCTTTGCAATCGAGCAGATAGTAACCGCCGAGCACCTCGCGCGTCTCGGCGAAGGGGCCATCGCTGACCAGCATCTTGCCCTCGCGCAGCCGGACGGTGGTGGCGGTGGTCGCCGGGCGGAGCGCTTCGCCGTAGACATACAGGTTGCGGGCGCGTGCTTCGTCGTTGAAGCCGAAGTATTCCTTCTGCTCGGCCTGAACCATCTCCGGGGTATAGTTCGCGGTCAGGGTCGGGTCGCCATAGATGAACAGCATGTATTTCATGGGGTGAGGCTCCTTGCCTTATCGTATCGTGCGGTTGTGTTTGCCTTACAACCAAACGTCGCACGAGAACCGCGCAGATCGACAGACGTGCATTGTCTCTTATCTTACACTCATAATTCAGGGTAAAAAGCAACCTTCCCGGTGAGCGCGGGAAGGCTGAAGCAGCGTATACCCAGGGCTACTACATCGAAATGAAGGAGAAAACCGGGCGGGCAAGCTGCACCTACCCATACGATGGCTTTGTGTAGGGGAGGGGCAAGCCCCTCCCCCCGCTTTTCAGTGAAAAATTAGATGCAATTGCCCTGGGTTCACCCCCGCTCGCGCGAGGACTACTATTAACCGTACAAAATCGTCCATCGTAGCTGACGGTTCACCCCCACTCGTGTGGGAACTATGGTCAGTGTAACTACAACCATAATGTTGCCAAAGCGGCAAAGATATGGTTGTAGTTACACTGATAGCAAAAAATGTACTTGAGTGTGCCGAAGGTGGGATTTGAACCCACACGCCGTTAAGCACTACGCCCTGAACGTAGCGTGTCTGCCAGTTTCACCACTTCGGCGGTGTGGGTCGGATTTTAGGGCAAGGTGTGGGGAGTGTCAAGGGTGAGTCGCGCGTGTAATTATAGCCGCACGGCTTCCGCTTTGCGTTTGGGTGCGTGGTTGAGCGCAGCCCATGTCGCGCGGACGACATCGTTGATCGTGTTCGTATAGCGCAACGATGGGAGCAGCAGATTGTGAGATGCCACAGCCTGAAAGTTAAAAAACCAGTAAATCGGCATGAGTGGCGAAATCCAGAGACGGCTGCCTGCAGTCTTTTTCGTCAGGTGAAAATTGCTGAAGTGTCCACGCACCGCCGATACGACCGAAGAGTTGATTACGCTCGGGTCCTGACCTGCCTTGTTTTGGACATAGAGCAGGGCATCTTCATACATCTGATAGGCTTCCATCTGCTTGATTAGCGAGCAGGACCCTAGAAAATCGCCGCTGTAGGCAAGCTGCGCGATATTGGCGAACACGCTGCCATAGGCCATATCCTGTTCCGCTCCGAAACCGAGCGCCGCCGTCATTCGTAGCGGTACAGTTCGCAGTTCGTTGACCGCGCAAAGTGAGATCGAGTCTTCAAGGATGGTTCCGACTTCGGGTTCATCGCCTTGCATCAGGCTATCAACGCCGCCATCGATGAGCAAAATGCCATCAATCGAAAGATGCTCGATTAGCGCTTGATAGGCTTCGATGAGCGGGACAACCCCTGTTTTCTGAAAACACCAGATTGTGACTTCTTCGCTTCGTGCCTCACGAAACCACTGTGACAAATAGAGTTCAGGGAAATAGGGAACATACTGGTGGCTATCAGCATTCACACCGTACAACGTTTCGGAAACCCGTTGAGCGCCAGTCATCCCCGGCAGGAGTGAAAAGCTGTAATTCGCGAGATGCACATTTGGCAGGCGGTCACGCAATTCAAAATAGAGCGGCAGTCCACAAAAAATATCGAAGCCGCCGCCCATCCCGGAAATCAGCAGATTTTTGCACGATTGAAGTTGCTCAAACACTGGAATATTCAGGTGCATTTCGGGTACTTCGTTAGCGCAAAGTTGCTCATAATTATACCTTGACGGCGGCGCGGCGCTCCACTATAATGCGCGTTGTTCTGGGCGCGTAGCTCAGCTGGGAGAGCGGTACAATCGCACTGTACAGGTCATGGGTTCGATCCCCTTCGCGTCCACAGAAAAAACGGGTTGGCATTTCTGCCAACCCGTTTTGTTTTTCTAAAAATAACTCGCGAATTAAAAAGGGTCATGCGTTTGCACGACCCTTTGATATGGATGCTGGTAACGGCCAACAGCGGTAAACCGTAGTAGACCGGCTCATTTATGGCCGGGCGGTTGAAAACGCCTAGTTCAGCGAAGGCGTCAAGCCGACTTCCGCGCCGCTCTCGTCGCCATCTGGCTGGCCTTCCGCGACCGGTTCACCTTCGACGGCGGTGAGGACAATCTCATTGTTCACCGCATCGACCTTGATGGTCGAGCCGAGTTTGAACTGGCCGGAGAGGATGCCATCGGAGAGGCGATCTTCCACGAGGTTCGTGATCACGCGGCGCAGCGGACGCGCCCCGAACTCCGCATCGTAGCCCTTTGTGCCGAGCAGGTCCTTCGCGACGTCAGTGACTTCAAGCACAAGCGCCTGTTCACTGATTCGCGCGCTGACCTTGCGCAGTTCGAGGGTGACGATCTGGTGCAGTTCTTCGCGTGTGATCGAGCGGAAGACGATAGTTGCATCGACACGGTTGAGGAACTCTGGCCGGAAGGCACGGCGCAGTTGCTCCATGACTTTCTTGCGCATATCCTCGTAGGTCCGCGCTTCGTCCACCGCTTCATTTGAAGGCAGCGCGAAGCCGAGCGAAACGCCGCGCTTGATCGTATCCGCGCCGACGTTGCTGGTCATGATGATGATCGCGTTGCGGAAGTCGACCTTGCGCCCGCGTGCGTCCGAGAGGTGGCCTTCTTCCATGATCTGGAGGAGCATGTTGAAGACTTCCGGGTGCGCCTTTTCGATTTCATCGAAGACGACGATGGAATACGGACGGCGGCGGATCGCTTCGGTAAGCTGTCCGGCGTCTTCATAACCCACGTATCCGGGTGGTGCGCCGACCATCCGCGCGACGGTATGCCGCTCCATGAATTCGCTCATATCGAGCTGGATGAGCGCTTCTTCGCTGCCGAACATGAATTCTGCGAGCGCTTTGGTCAGTTCGCTCTTGCCTACGCCCGTCGGACCCAGGAAGATGAACGAACCGATGGGACGGCGCGGGTCTTTCAACCCGGCGCGGGCGCGGCGCACGGCCTTCGAGATGGCCTCAATTGCCTCGTTCTGCCCGACGATGCGCGAGTGCAGGAACTCTTCCATCTTGATCAGACGCTGCGACTCTTCGCCCGCGATGCTCGTGACCGGGATTCCCGTCCACATCGAGACAACTTCCGCTATGTCTTCGGCGGTAAGCTGCGGCTTCTGCGTATCCGGGTTCCAATTGGCCTTGTAACCCTTCAACAGCCCTTCGAGTTCAGACTGGCGCGAAACAAGTTCCGTGCGCTGGTCATCGGTCATATCGGAAGACAGCTCTTGCAGCTCTTCCGTGATGTCCGCGAGTTCGCTTTCGGCGCGGCGGACGCGAATCGCTTCCGGTGACTTGTACATACGAACGCGGCTCGACCCTTCGTCGATCAGGTCAATCGCCTTATCGGGCAGGAACCGATCCGGGACGTAGCGGGCAGAGAGACGCGCAGCGGCTTCAATCGCTTCGTCGGTGATCTCGATCTTGTGGTGTTCTTCGTAAGGTTCCTTCACACCCTGCAAAATCTGGATCGTCTCATCGATGCTCGGCTCATCCACGAAAATCGGCTGGAAGCGCCGTGCAAGCGCCGCATCGGATTCGATGTGCTTGCGGTATTCATCGAACGTCGTTGCGCCGATGCACTGCAATTCGCCGCGCGCAAGTGCCGGCTTGAGGATATTCGCCGCATCGACGCTGCTGCCCGCCGACCCCGCGCCGACGAGCATGTGTACTTCGTCGATGAACAGGATGCTATCGGACTGCTTGAGTTCCTCGATTACGCGCTTGAGGCGCTCCTCGAACTGGCCGCGATACATCGTCCCGGCGACGAGGCTACCGACGTCGAGTTGTAACACGCGCTTGTCGAGCAGCGTTTCCGGCGTTTCGCGGTTGACGATGCGCTGTGCCAGCCCTTCGACAATCGCGGTCTTGCCGACGCCCGGCTCACCGATCAGTGCCGGGTTGTTCTTGGTGCGGCGGCTGAGGATTTGGATCACGCGCTCGATTTCGTTCTCGCGCCCGATCACGGGGTCCAGCTTGCCTTCTTCGGCGGCGCTGGTCAGGTCGGTTGCGAGTTGATCCACGAGCGGCGTCTTGGCCTGGCTCTTGCGCGAGGACCCGCTGCCCAACGGCGTCGGCGGGGGTCCAAACGGGTTTGGCGTCGTCGCCTGCGGGCGGTTCTGCGGCTGCGAGGGGTTCTCCTGCAGCACGCGCCGCGTCTGCCGCCGGACTTCTTCCGGGCTGACGTTCAGGCGCTTGAGGACATCAATCGCGATGCCTTCCTGCTGGCGCACGAGGCCAAGCAGCAAATGCTCCGTCCCAATGTAGTGGTGTCCCATCCGGCGCGCCTCATCGACGGCCAGTTCGAGGACTTTCTTCGTACCCGGCGAGAGGTCCAGCCGGGCGTTCGGGGTGCGCTGCCCGGCGCGCGTCATGCGCTCGACCAATTCTTCGACACGGCGCTGATCGAGACCCAAATCGCGCAATACGCGCCCGGCCACGCCGCCTTCTTCACGCATCAAGCCTAATAGCAGGTGTTCGGTTCCGATGTAGCTGTGCTGTAATCTCTCGGCTTCTTCCTGCGCGAGGCTGAGTACCCGCCGCGCGCGTTGGGTAAAGCGCTCCATCTTGTTCGGCACGTCTTGACTCCTCTGCTCTGTGGCGGCGCGGCGGCTGGTTTGATCGATGAAAGACGATGGGAACCGACGCTGCTGCCTCTATATACTGAATCTAGCGTATGACCGCGCTTCTGACTAGGTGAATGCACGATAGAACACCATTAGAAATTCAGCAATAAGCACACAATTCCAGCTTTATCACAATCATTCAGCGGTCATTTGTTAGACGTCGGCTTACGTGCGTATGGCAATCAGCGGCGCAGTTATCCAATCGTCAGGTTCGCAAATTAGAATTTTGTGATAGTCTCTCCCTTCGGAGGAACCCTATTCATGCGCCGACTGATTTTGCTCTTCACCGTTCTTTGTCTCAGCCTCGTCGCCGTATCCGTTGCGCCGCAACCCGCACGCGCTTATTCGGTCGCCCAACAGGAGACGACCTACGTTGTGCAGACCGGAGATACGCTGTTCCGTATCGGCTTGCGGTTCGGCGTTTCGACCGCCGTGCTTGCCAGCATCAACGGCATCGCGAATCCGAATTTGATCTATGTGGGGCAGACGCTTCGCATCCCCGGTGCGGGCGGCACGCTCCCGACGCCGATTGTGCTGACGCCCATGCCGTCGGGCAACCCGCCGCCCGTCACCGTGCAGCCCGGCGGTGGTGCCTATGTCGTGCAACCCGGCGATACGCTCTCGCGCATCGCGGCACGCTTCGGGACGACCGTTGCGGCCATCGTGCAGGCCAACGGCATCGTCAATCCGAACCTGATCTATGTCGGGCAGCGCCTGAATATTTCAGGTGGCACTGGTCCGGTCCCGACCACTGCACCGGGTGGTAGTACGCCGCCTGCGCCGCCGCCATCCGGTGGCAACTTCCAGCTTGGCGGCCAGATTCAGGATTTGAACAGCGGCACGCAGGGCGCGATGCGAATCGCGAAGATGACCTGGGTGAAGCGGCAGGCGCGCGTCGGTGACGACGCAGCGGGCTTGATCAATCAGGCGCACGGCGCGGGCTTCAAAATCCTGCTCTCGGTCATCGGTGACAAGAACTCCGTGCTTTCAGCGGGCTATTCCGATACCTTCGCCAGCTATGTACGCGGCGCGGCGCAATCAGGCGCGGATGCCATCGAAGTCTGGAACGAGATGAACCTCGACCGCGAATGGCCGCGCGGCCAGATCAGCGGCGCGAATTACGTCCCGCTGCTCGCCAAAGCCTACGCCGCGATCAAGGCCGTGAACCCCAATACCATCGTCGTCAGCGGCGCTCCGGCTCCGACGGGCGCGGAAGGCGCGTACCCCGGCCAGGTCGTGAACGACGACCGCTACTACGCGCAGATGGCAGCGGCAGGCGCGGGTCGCTATGCAGATTGCATCGGCGTTCACTATAACGAAGGCATTGTCGCGCCGACGCAAACCAGCGGCGACCCACGCGATAATTACCCGACGCGCTACTTCCGCCCCATGCTCAACCGCGCGCTCGCGTCCTTCCCCGGCAAGCAGGCCTGCTACACCGAAATCGGCTACCTGTCGCCCGAAGGCTACGGCGCGTTGCCTGCCAACTTCGGCTGGGCGAGTCGTACCACCGTCGCGCAGCAGGCTGCGTGGATCGCGCAGGCCGCGCAGATCGCCAAGAGCGATGCGCGCGTGCGGCTGTTCATCGTCTTCAATGTCGATTTCACCAGCTACACGTCCGATGATCCGCAGGCGGGCTACGCGCTGATCCGTCCGGGTGGCGGCTGCCCCGGCTGCACGACGCTCGGCTCGATCCCCTGAATAGTTAAAAAACGGGCTGGGTAAGCCACAGCCCCTACACAGGCCATCGCGCAGTGTAGGGGCATGGCTTGACCGATCCTCAATGAGTACCCCAATGGAACTGCTTTCCCTGTTTGAAATCGTTAAACGCCGCTGGTGGCTGGTGTTGATCCCGGTCATCGTGGCAGGTGTACTATCGATCTCTGCACTGCGCACCATGATCGCGCCGCCTGTCAGCTACGCGCTCGTGATGCGCTTCACGGCCTCCGCGAAGCCCGCGAACGGCGGCAATTTTCAGGATACGAACTACACGCCCTGGCTCGCTTCCGAATATGCCGTAAATGGCATCAAGGACTGGATACGCACCGAGTCCTTTGCGAAGGAACTCTCCGCTGCGCTCGCGAAGCGCGGCAAACCCATTGCACAGGACGCGCTGCGCAGCGTGATCACCTCGGATAACAACCGGAGCGTGTTCCAATTTATTGTTCAGAGTTGGCCGAATGCGGATGAACTGCGCGAGATCGGCCTTGCGGCGGTGGATGCGCTCGTCAACCACGCCGAAACCTACTGGCCGCAATTCGGACCCGACCAGACCAAAACGGTTATCGTCCCACTGGATGCGCCCGAACCCGCCGCTGCTGCCGTCCCCATCACGCAACGCATCGCGCCGCTGATCAGGCTTGGTATCGGGCTGGCGTTGGGGCTGCTGCTCGCCTTTGTCGCGGAATATTTCGACCGCACCCTGCGGAACCGCGATGAAGTGGAAGCGTTAGGGTTGAACGTGGTCGCGCAAGTTCCCAGACAGTGACGTTAAGCGCCACCGTCTGGCGCGTTTCAGGCGCTACCAGCCGCGCCGCGAGAAGCGCTCCTCTTCCCAGATTCCCGCCGTCATCGAATAGCCCGCTTGCTCCCAGAAACCGGGGCGGTCAGCTTCGGTGAATTCCAGCGCGCGCAGCCACTTACCGCCCTTCCACAGGTAGCGGTCGGATGGCGCATGGCGTCCCGGTATCGCGCCGATCACGCCGCGCAGTGGATAGCCGTGTTCGGCATCGAGCGGTTTGCCATCGAAATGCGTGGCGAACATAAAGTTCTGGTCGAGCATACTCTGCACATCGAGGTTGACCGTGAACGCATATTCGCAGTGCTGAATACAAAAATGCGCGTTCGGCTTGAGTTTGATAATCCCCTGATCGAGCAGGTCTTTCAGGTGGACACCTTCCCACTGCGTATCGAATTTGCTCCAGCGCGTGACGCAGTGAATATCCATCTCGACGTTGCGGCGCGGCAGCTTGTTGAATTCTTCCCATGTCCAGGTGATCGGTTCTTCGACCAGACCTGTGATTTTGAAGTTCCAGGTCGCGGGGTTGAATGGCGGAATCGGACCGTAGTGCAGCACGGGGAATTTCTGCGTCAGGCTTTGGCCGGGGGGCAGACGGTTCTGCTCCTTGACTTCTTCCTGCTTCTTGCGGCGATCCATGAAATCCTTGAGCATGGCGAGGTCCCTTACTTCAATGTTGTGGTGATTATAGGCGAAGCGCAGGTGAGTATCCAATAGTGCAAACGCATCAGTTTTGCAGCCTCGCCTTCATCCCTCAACAAGCGCTGCAATCTCCTCGCGTGTAATCCGATAAAGTTGCCATTCCGCGAGGTGCTTGCCGCCCTGCCGCTGGTAGAATTCAATCGCGCTCTGATTCCAGTCCAGCACGGTCCAATCCAGCCGACCGCAGCCGCGCGCGTGTGCCTCCCTGACGCAATGCTGAAACAGCGCCTTGCCGATACCATGCTTGCGGAACGCCTCCCGCACGAAAATATCCTCGATGTAGAGCGTCGGCAGCGCCAGAAACGTCGAATAGGTCTCGAAGATGAAGGCATAACCCGCGATGGCATCATCCTCAATCGCGAGGAAAATCTCGAAGCGGGGCGCGGGTCCAAAGGCATCAATGAGCAGCCGTGCGGCGGCTTGATCATCAGGTGGCAGCAGCTTTTCATAATCGGCCAGTTCGCGGATTAGACTCAGGATTTCGGGACCGTCCGATTGAACGGCACGACGGATCGAAGGCACGTTGTTTTCTCCTTTTTTAGTGTTATGCAGTGGCATTCCCCAGGACGCGCCGGGGAGCGGACGTGCAAAAACGTTTAAAGTGCAAACAGTGTATCAGTGAACAGCGTAAACGGCTGGGGTGTGGCTGAACAGTTGGCAGGTGATCACGGTGGCGCGGGTGAGCTACGGGGTAGTGTAAGCGGCAAAGTTTCCATCAAGCTAACGTCGATCAGGTTCCTTGCTCACCGGGCATTCATCTTCAGGGCAGAATCGCGGAAGAAGTATTTTTTATATTGAGATGAGATATTCGTGTTTCAGGGAGTGTACAATGTCTGCTTTTCCACAATCTCGCGTAGCCCTTCGCAGCACATCCGGTACGGTTCGCTTGTACTGGATAGCCATCGGCCTGTTCACCTTGCTGTTCGTGAGTTCTATCGCGCTGACGTTTGGTGATCTCGAAGGGTCCTATGCCAGCTATGCCCGGCTTGGGTTTCCCGCCTGGTCCGTATACTTCAATGGCTTCGCTAAAATTTTTGGTCTGGTCGCGCTGCTCACCAACAAATCCAGAACACTGAAGGATTTCGCGTTTGCCGGATTTCTATATGATCTCTTGCTGGCGCTATCTGCACATAGTGTATTGCGAGAGCCTGACGTCTTGCTGCCACTATTTGGCCTGGTATTATGGGGCTTCGCGTTCGTCATGGATCGCAAAGTTTCACTGCTTCAACAAAACGAGCCTGCATAGAAACATATCCAATGCCTCCCGTAACGCGATTCGGCGTAGGGCGCTACCCCTTAATAATGCTGCCGCGCGAAGTAGCCGCTAATCCAGCGCAGCGTATCGATCACGTTGCGCGGCTGCGCCCGCCCACGCTGCAACTGCGCGCCGAACCCACCACTGGCGAGGCTGCGGTCGCTCGCGCGGTCCCCGATATAGCCAATGATCTCGCCCAGATGCTGCGAACCGCGCGCGAGTGGTTCCTGTATCTGGCGCTGCACATAGAGGCTGAGTGACCCCCACAAGCTATCCACTTCCGAGCGGAATGCCTTGTTATCGAGCGTCGGCGCGTTCTCCGGGAAGGCGGCGTTCAGGTTATAGAAGAGCGCCGCGATCAGGTCCGTTTCGCGCAGCAGTATATTCACCGAACGGCTACCGACCAGGTGCGGCGCATCGGCGCGTTGCAGGACCAGCGGATGCGCCCGTCCATCGGCATAATGCGCGCCAATCCAGCGCAGCGCATCCACCCCGGAAGCGGGTGCGCTCTGATCGGCCAGCGGACCCGTGCCGCGTGCCGCGACCCGATTGCGCCGCCGCGCGAAGGTAACAATCTGCGCGCCAATCCGGTACAGGTTTTGCGCGAGGCGGTCCCGCTCCGCGTCGGTCAGGCCACCCGACATCGATTCGACCGTGCGGCGCAGCGCGAGGACGGACGGCGCTTCCTGCGACTCGTGATAAGTCGCGGCCATATCCTGCAACAGCGCCGCCGCGACGCTGACCTGTTCCGTGAAGGTGTTCAGGCTGCCACCCGCGCCGAGCAGCAAGCGCATCGTGTAGGTGGCGGTCAACGACTGCCCGGTTTCCGCGCCGTACTGCGTGCCTGCGCGCCCGGTGAGCGCGACCGCGTAGTTCATCGGCGCGCGGCGGACATAGCTGCGCAGCACTTCCAGCGAACTGGAGGTCATCTCCGGTCCCCAGTTGATCATCGAGAAAATGCGCTCGACCACATCCGGACCGCGCACGCCGAGCAGCAGCGCATTTTCGACCAGCGCAGAAGAGAGGCGCAGCGTCTCGACCACATCATGCCGTTCGGTGGTCATCTTGACCAGCGCCATCGCGTAATCATAGCCGACCGCCGAAACGAGGCTGGCATCGTTGGAGATCATCGCAGTCAGGCGGTTGGCAATGCTGGAGACATCGGGCGACCAGTTGTTGGCGAGCAACGCGCCGAGGTGTGCCTGCGCGCGGGTCGAGGCGCGGAGCTGGCTGGTACTCATCGCGTCGAAAGTCGTTTCAATCTGCGTCGGGGAGAGCGGCGTCTCGCGGAATAACGCCTGCGCGAGCGCGCCCATCATTTCGGGCGGCGCACCCTTGTAGAGTTCGTTCTGATAGAACTCAAGCTGCGTGATCGCCATATCCATCCGTCCGCGCACGAGGCTAATCCCGACCAGCGAGCGGAGCGCCTTTTGATCGAGCGTGCGCAGCATCGAAAGCTGGCTGAGATCGTTTACGATATGCTCGAATAGCAGGTCGAACCGCTCCCCGGCGGGCGAGAGGCCGACCACAATCAGGCCGTTCAGCACGTCCGGGTCCAGCAGGTCGGCGCGCTGGATGAGCAGCGCCCACTCCGCGAGACGCGCGAGGATCAAACTGCGGCGCTCCGGTCCATAGGCTTCCGCAGCGCGCGAGAGCAAACCAACCGGCGCGGGCTGCGGCGCATCCGGTTCGAGGTTCGCGACAGCGGTGCGCAGCGCTTCGGGCAGCTTCGCGACGAGCGCGCTATCCGATAGCAACCGCTGCAAGCCACCCGCCGGGAGGTGCATCACCGCGAGCAGAAACAGGCTCCGCGCGACGGTTTCATTCGCATAGCCGAATTTGCGCGCAGCGCCGATCATTTGCGCGATTGCCGAATCGAGGCCGAGCGCGGGCGACTCATCCAGAAAGCCATTGAGGAACGCCGCGATTTTCTCCGGCTTGCCTTCCGCGTAG
The DNA here is from genome assembly GCA_965246845.1 of Aggregatilineales bacterium. Classification (GTDB taxonomy): domain Bacteria; phylum Chloroflexota; class Anaerolineae; order Aggregatilineales; family UBA2796; genus JBBRMW01. The sequence goes on along the minus strand of CBDFFR010000014.1, from coordinate 290,682 downwards.
ACAGGCTGGCTCCGCGTAAGCGCGGCGAGGCCAAGCAGCGGACGCCAGCGCGCGGGTTCGAAGGTATCGGTCGCCTGCGTGATCCAGCGCGTGAGCAGGTGATAGACGGCCAGCGCGCGGTTCGGCTTGCTGGCCTCTTCCTTCAAGGTCTCGAAAAGCGCATCGGATACGGCGCGGAATTTGGCGGCAACGGGTGCAAGGACATCGCTGCGTTCGGCTTCATCGAGCGTGAGTGTCAGCGCGAGCATGTGCTTCGCATACGCGATACGCATCTCGTCGGAGAGAGTCGGGTCTTCGCGCAGCACGCCCGCGACCATTTTAGGATCGGCGGCCTGTCCGCTCGTGATCGTGCTATCGAGGCTGGCGCGGCGCGATGCCCACGCGAGCGCGTTGGAAAGGTCGTCCTTGCGCATCGTGCGCCAGATTGCGGTCCGCTCAAGGTACGCTGTCTGCTCAAGCACCAGCGACGTATCGAGCCGCAATTGCGAGAGCATATAATTCGCGTAGGTATCGGTCGGCGCATCGGTGAGCAGCTTGCCCGCTGCCCAATCGAAGACGAGGTGACGCGCCGGGCGCGCATCCCATGCCATGATTTTGATCTGTGAATTGGTGCGCGCGGGGTCGATCACGCTGCTCGCCCAGGTGATCCCGGCGCGCACCGGACGCGGCAGCAGCGTCAGCAACCCCTGAATGAAGGTGAGCCGTTCCGCGAGCGAGGGCGGCGCGTTGATGATTGCCAGCCCCATCGCCTGCACGACCCCGGCGAGCAGCCCGCCGACGGTCTTGAAGTTATTCTTGCAGGTTTTGAGCAGCGCGAAAATATCTTCGGTCTGCGCGTCGGCATCGGCGGGTTCGAGTCCGCCGAATTGAAACGGGGTGAGGTCTTCGCGCACGCCCTCGAAGGTCGGGATCGGTTCGCGCGCCCATGCCTCGAAGACGCGAATATTGCCGCCGAGCCGCCGCAACGCCTGCGCCGGAAACATCAGGTATTGAAATTGAAGCAAGCCGCCTTCGCCCTGCCGCGCCTTGACGAGGACGTAATCGGCGCTTTCGGCGCGGAATAGACCAAGCGAGCCGGGCATCGCGTCGGTGCGCTGGCCGGGAATGGGCGGCAGCAGGTTGGCGAGGCGGCGAAATTCGGTAATCTGAGCGGGGCTGGCTCCGGCAGAACGCGCGGCAAGCTGATAGGGGCTGTCGGGCTGCTCCTTCGTCGTGGCGTAGAGGCGTTCCAAAAGGAAGGGTTGCGCGTTATCGGTCACGAAAGCGGCTCCCGGATTGGCGTAGTCGCGGGATTGTAACCCGTCCGGCGCGAAACTTCTACGTCCGGCGCGCGAGGTTGACGCCGATGAATATCAGCAGGCCACCGCCAATTAACAACGGTGTAAACTGTTCGTTCAGGAACAGTACGGCCAGTAGCGCCGTCACGAGCGGCTGTACATACATGAAGACCGACGCGCGCGACGTCCCGATTTGCGCCACGCCAAAATTGAACAGCACACTCCCGACCGCGACGCACATCACGCCAGAATAGAGCATCGCCGTCACAATGCCCGGCGTGATCACGCGCCATTCCATCGTGAGCAGCGCGGGCGTGCCGATCACCATTTGCGTGACCGCGCCGCAAACCGTCATCCAGAACGTCGCGACGATGGGTTCGCCCGCTTGCAACGGCTTCCGCGTGAGCAGTACGCCCGCCGCCCACGCTATCGTACAGGCAATGAGCAGCAAATCGCCCGTGATCCCTGCGCCCCCCGCTTCATGCTGCCCCGCGAAACGCCCGATGATCACGATCACCACGCCTGTCAGCGCGACGAACAAGCCAAGCACCGCGGCGCGCGTGATGCGCTCCTGCCCGCGCACGGCGTTGAAGACGATAATCCAGATCGGTCCGATGGTGAGGATTAGGACGGCGTTGCTCGCGCTGGTCAGGTGCAAGCCGTTGATGAACAGCGGTTGATAAAGCGCGTGGCCGACCAGCGATGAAAGTATCAGCGGCCACCACAACGGGCGCGGAATAGCCAGCCGCACCTTTGCGGCGCGCAGCAGCACGTAGAACCCGACCGCCGCCGCGCTGAATCGCAGCGCATTCCACGCCAGCGGCGGGACGGTATCCGTCGCGGCCTTGCTGACCACATAATTGCTGCCCCACAGGCTGATCGCGAGCAGGATAGCGAGGTCTACCCACGACAACCGCACACGGAAGGTTGAGGCGCGGGTCGGCTGCGCAGGTTGCGAAAGCGGTATCACAATGCAGGTCCATAGTTGAAAGTGTTGTTGGCTATCTTACAGCGATGCAGTGGCGGCGGCAAGGCGCGAAACAACCCGCAACGTTAATATATTCAGGGAACTACGCCGAAGCCGTATAAAGCTGGAATTGTGACCCGGTGGTAAAATAGTACGCATTCGTTCTATCTGGAACCTGTTGGAACGAGATTTTTTGAGGAGCCTAAGATGGTTGTAAACGAGCTTCTGGAAGAAATCCGCACACTCCCATTGGAGGAGCGCAAACAACTTATGAAACTCATGGTCGATATTCTCAGCGAGCCACCGCGGACACCTGATCAGAAGCATAGTCTTCGCGAATTGCGGGGACTAGGCAAGGAAATCTGGACAGGAATTGATGCCCAGGACTATATCGATCAACAGCGAAATGAATGGGATCAGTCACGTTGAAACTCACACCAGCCCTGCAGGGTGTGAGACGGTTGTATGTTGAAGCTGCACCGCTCATCTACTATGTGGAAGAACACCCTGTATATGTGCAACGTATGGAAGCTATAATTTCATTTATCGAGAACACGCCAATCGAGGCCGTAAGTTCGGTAATCTCATTGGCTGAAGTCCTTAATCAGCCTATAAAGCTGGGCAGAAATGATCTGGAAAAAGCCTACCGGGACATCCTGATTTCGGGCGAATATTTCCGTTTATTGCCAGTCGTCCAGTCGATAGCTGAGTCTGCTGCACGATTGCGCGCATATCATAACTTGCGGACACCGGACGCTCTGCACATCGCTACAGCACTCGACGCACAATGTGACGCCTTTTTGACCAATGACAATGGCTTGAAGCGGATAACGCAGGTGCGTGTCCTGGTTTTAGATAATCTGGAACTGGACAGCACGTCGTAAAGCAGGTTCATACCGCGCCGAGTGCCGCTTCCAGAATATCCAGCCCTTCGTGAAGCTGCTCTTCCGGGATCATAAGCGGCGGGAGCAACCGGATAAAATTCGTGTGGCTTGGATTAAGCGTCAAAATGAGACCGCTTTGCAGTGTCGTATTTTGTATTGCTTTTGCGCGTGCGCCATCAGAGACATCAAGCGAGAGTGCCAACCCGACGCCGCATAGTTGCCCCAACCACTGGTAGCGTTCGCGCAGCTCGTTGATACGCTCGCGGATGAGCGCCTCGATCTGCAAAGCACGAGTTGGCAGGTTATCCCGCATGACTGTACCGATAGTTTCAAAAGCTGTGACACACGAGAGAGCAGAAATCGGGTGTGCTTCGATGCTAAGCGAGTCTATAAAATCGCTTTTGCCGATCAAGGCTGCAAACGGCAAACCGGCAGCCGCCGAGCGACCGAGCAGAATTGCATCGGGATCAAGATTGAAATATTCATACGCAAATAGTTTCCCGGTACGCCCCAATCCTGAAAATGTTTCGTCTATGACCAGAGCATGGTGGCGTGAAGTGTAATCATCTATCAATGTTTGCGGGATGAACTCTGTACGGAAACTCGGCAATATTGAAATCATGTTGAGATCGATGTCATGCATCTCTTCATAAATTACAGCTTTCGTCGTCTGATGTGGAAACAGAAGACATAATTGTTCCACAAGACGCAACTCCAAATCAGATATTCCGATCCCTGCATCCAGATACAACAACGTCTCCGCCCCATTCCGCAGCGCTGTCAGCGTCGAATCGGGCGTGTGTCCGGTCGGGAGCATCGCGCACGCGAAATCGATAAACACATTCCCATCCACATCATAGACTAGCGCCCCGTGCGCCTTCTGCACAACAAGCGGCAGTTGACTATTGAATGTTCTGCGATTATTCATCACCTGCTTTGACCGCTCAAGCGCCGCCTGCGCGACCGGACCCGGAACACTCGTGCGCAGCCGCGTTGAACGAATTGGCGCGAGCAGCTTTCCGGGTCCGCAAGGATCATCTTTTCGGGTAGAATCAATCGTCATGATGATATTCCTGAATTATGCTGGATATTATACCGGGTGGCGGGCGGTGAATGGCGCTTTGCTGAAGGCTGAAGGCTGATGGCTGTAGGCGCATTACCCAACCGTCGCGCCGAACTACTCTACCTGCTGATGGGGCTGGTCGAATCCGTCTGGCTCACGCCTTACGCGCTGATCTTCATCCCCGGCGCGTGGGAGCGCCCCGTAACGTGGACGGCACTCGCGGTCACGCTCAACCTGTGCGGCGCAGTCCTGATTCTGCGCTGGCTGAACCGCGCACAAGTCCCCAACGCGGCAATCCAGTTTGCGGTGATTATCGGGATCGCGCTTGCGTCGCTCCTCACCATATCGATTATCCCGCCGGGGACCGCTTCGCCATTCGCCGCTTTCCTACCCATCAAATCGGCACTCCCGGCGTGGTCATTCACGGTCGTTGCGGTCGCGATCCTATGGTTTCGCGGTTCGCACCTCGCGACGATCACCGTCACGCCTGCCCGCGCGGGTTTCGCGTTGCGGCTCGGCATCGTCGGTCTGATGTTCGCGGCGCTCATCCCGGAAGAGCGCATCCGGCGCGCGGTGCTGCTGCTCATCCCGATCTTTTTCTTCTTCGGGCTGGTCACGACGGCACTTGCACGGTCCGCGAGCCTGCGCCTCAACCGCGATTTGGAACGGTCGGCGTTTGGGGCGCGCTGGCTGCGCCTGACGGTGATTGTCGCGGGCGCGTTGAGCGCGTTCGGCTATGTCGTTGCGCTGGTGCTGGGCGGTCTGCGCTTCGAGGGATTGCTGGGCGGTCTGGGCAATGCGTTCATCGCGCTTGTAGCCGTCATCGTGACGCTGCTCTCGCCACTGCTGACCGCACTTCAAAGTCTCATCTCGCGCCTGATGGGGCGTGTCGATGTTCCCGCCATCGTGACAGCCGCAGGCGACCCATTGAAGCAGGCGCAGGAAGCCGCCGCGACCCGTAACCCTCTGCTCGAAAACCTGATCAACGCCTCGCCGCTGTTGTGCATCACGCTCATAATGCTGGTGCTGCTGCTCGTTATCTTCGCGCGGGTGCGGACGCGGCGCGTGATCACCGCGCGCGACGGCGAGGAGCGGGAAACGCTCGCCAGCACGGACCCGCTGATCGGGCTGCGTGCCGCCCTCGCGAACGGCTTGCAAAACCTGCAAGATGCGCTGACCGGGCTGCTCCCCGGCGGGCGGGATGCACTCGCGGCGCTGACAGTGCGGCGGCTCTATGCGCGGTTGCTCGCGCTTGCCGAACAGAGCGGCACGCCGCGCCCTGTCGCGCAAACGCCCTTCGAGTTCGAGTCAGCCTTGCAAAATACATTCCCTGCGCATCGCTCACTGATAACGGACCTGACGCACGCCTATAGCCGCGCACACTACGGCGAACTGCCCGACGATCCCGGCTTTATCCCGCGCGCACGGACCGCGCTCAATGAGATTGCAAGGGAAGTATCGGAAAGACGCCGCGCGGCGATTAAGCAAAATAGCTGAACCTGTTGTATATGTAGATCGTATCGTAGGGGCGGACCGATGTGTCCGCCCGGTGTTCTTGAACGAGGGTCTGCCGATGCGACGTTACTTCTGGCTCATTCCATTCGCGATGATGGCGCTCGCGGCAATAGCGTGCGACAGCCCGCAGTACACGCCGCCCGCTATCGAGAGCATCCACGCCGATCAGCAGAACGCCGGGACGGTTTACCTTCGCATACAGGGTTCCGACCGCTATTTCACAAATCCCAACACGTATGATTATGTGGACGGGAACAATGTGGACGCCACCTACAAGACGACCGACGGCGGGCAAACATGGGCGCGCGTCGATGTTCCTGCGCCGGACCTGACCACAACGCCGCTGCACGATAAGTACCACATTGTCGGCACGCGAAACGATCCTGCCTTGTACTGGTCGCCTTCGGAGCCATTCACGAACGGCAACCGCTTCTGGAGTTACCCGCGCACCACGTTCATTTCATTCTTCCGACCGGATGGCGTGGTGAGCGACAGCGAGGGACCCTGGTTCATGGTCCCGTACTCGCCTGCGTGGGACGTTTCCGCTGCCGACCCGCACACGATTTTCATATCGCTAGGGACCGAAGGTGTCCTTGTCGGTCCAACGCCCTGGGACCCCGGACCCGCGCCGCGTGCATGGAAAATGACGCGCTTCCCGGAATTGCACGCACTGCCGCTCACGCTCACCAGCCCGCTGAATATTCTGCTCGTCGTGATCGTGGCGCTGCTCGTCCCGCCGCTGCCGCTCATCCACGCCTATTTGCTGTCGCGCGTGTACCGCTACCTGTTCCAGCCGGGAGAGGAAGCCCTCGCGCACAGATTGGCGCGGCAGGTCGCGCTGGTGGTGACGGTCGCGGCGGCGCTCGCGGTCGCGCTCTGGCTCGTGACGGAAAGCGTCGATTATTATCCTGTCGTCGCGCTAATGGGCGTATTCAGCGTCCTCCTCAGCGCGGGAGCCGCCATATTCACGGCACGGACCCGACACTTCACGAACAAATTCACGCGCCGGATCGGGTTGGCGGCGGGGTTCGCGGGCGCGGTCGTGCCGCTTGGCGTGGCGGCAATCTGGTTCCTGTGGCCGTTCATCATCACGGGCGTGTTCGGCTACGCGATATTGCACCGCCGCATCGGGTATTACATGGAGCAGCGCCAGCACATCCTGACCAACTGGGGGCTGGACCGCCTCACGCTGGAAGTGATGGCGCTCTTCGGGCTGATGTTCATCCCGCTTGGCGCAATACTTTTCGGGACCAATTTTCTCGGCTTCCGCTACCTGAGCTGGCCGTTCCTGCTTGTCGGGGCGCTCGGTATCATTGCGGTCGCGGCGGGCGCGGTCTATCTGTATATCCGGGTGCGCGGCGCGGCGGCAATCAAGAAGAACGGACCCGACGCCGAGCAATCGCCGAGCGTCGCGGGGTTTGGCTGGTGGCGGATGCTCTTCGGGACGGCGGTAGTTTGGGCGGTCGTCGCGGCGGTGGCATCGGGCGCGGTATTCGTCGCGCAGTTGGGGATCAATGGCTGGTTCGCGACGATGCTGCGGGTGTAGCATGATGAACATGAAGCGGTGGCTGTGGGTTGTGCCGTTTGTGATGATGGCGCTGTCGACGCTGGCGTGCAGCCCAATGCTTGACATTCGCCCCGGCGTTAGTGAGATTTACGCTGATCCAAGCAGTCCGGGACTTGCATTCCTTAAGATTTCTGGTTGGAGATGGGGATCGTCTTCGTCCAGCTCAGGTTCATTTGATACTTCAAGCAGAGGTACATATAAGACGGTGGATTTTGGAAAAACATGGGTGAAGTCGGCTTTCACCTTTCCTAGTCCTGCCAAGTACGAGAGATCAGACAAATACAGCATTTTTTCTGATTCTGCCGAGGTCAGTTTATATTGGAGAAATTCAACATATGAGCCGGACCCGTACCGTCTCATCTGGTTCTGGAAGGTATCTAAAAGACCTATCACTCCGATTTTTCGTCCTGACGGAATTATTTATTTGGAGACCAACAGCCGTTTCCAAATGCCATCTCCGATAAACTGGTATGTCTCACCCGTCGATCCACACACAATCTATATCGCGCTCGGTTTTGAAGGTGTTCTGTCTGGTCCAACTCCTTGGGACCCCGGACCCATCCCGCGCGAGTACGTCCTGACTCGTTTCCCAGAACTTCCCGCACCCCCAGTTCCAAAACGTGATGATTTCGCAATACTGCTCGCGATCATTCCCGCAATTTTCATACCGCCGCTGATTTTCATCTATTCGTTTGTCCTTGCGCGTGTTTTCCGCTATATCTTTCAACCATCGGAATACGCAGACGCCGCCAAGATCGCGAGGCGCGCTGCTATTTTGATCACGCTTGCAACAATGATCGCGGTCATTGCGTCGCCTCTGCTCGTTTCGACGGAAGATTATGCGCCTGCCATTCTCTTTATGAGCTGCATCGGCGTTTTAACCTGCGCAGGTACGGCGGTTCACATAGCGCGCAAGCGCAAGTTTACGAACCGCTTTACGCGGCGTATCGGCTTTGCGGCGGGTGTTATAGGAGTTTTCGCGCCGCTCTCGCTCACAGCGTTCTGGTTTTTGTGGCCGTTCATCATGGCGGGTGTTATCGGGTACTTCCTGTTATACCCGCAATTGGAAGCCTATCTGGAACAGCGCGAAATCATTATGACCGCGTGGGCGCTGGACCGTCTGACGTTTCAAATCCTCATGGCGTTGGTGCTGGCGTTGGTGCTGGCGTTCGCGCCATTGATGTTGATTGTAATTACCATTAATGTGCTGGTCTGGCTTGGACCACTCCCGCTTACCGCTATTATAGCGATGCTTATTTTACTCTTCACGGTCGGAACACGTTACATTCGCACCCTTCTGCAAAGTTCGCTCGGACTGCGCAAGAAATCTGTACCTGATAGTGGGAGCGCCGATGCCAGCGATACGCTGCTGCTCAACAGTCTAGCGTGGTGGCGACTGTTGTTCGGTACTGCCTTAACATGGGTAGTTTTTGGTGGCGGGGCGGCTGTGATTGTCGCGTTCCTGCAACTTGCAGGAATAGGGTATCTGACTGACCTGTTGGTGCGGCGTTAGTTTTCGGAAAGCCTTGAGGATTTTGCGAGCGTGTAACAAAGCCGACTAGAAGAATCTAACGGCTACTCCCCCTCGTCCCAAAATACCTGTGCGTTATCTACAAGGAGGCCTCGCCAGAAACCGCCAACCCGGACCCAACCTTTGCGTTGCTGCCTGGCGGTATCGATGATAGTCACGTAGAAAATTCGCTGATATTTGCTCGTCGTCCACATAAGTGGGTGGTATCCCCCGCGTTCTTCCGCATTAAGTAGCTGATAATGATTGTTTCGCGTCCAGATATATAGTATTTCCTTTGCGTTCCGTCGTCGGTAGTGGTTTTGGAAACGAATCAGCGCGAATATAGACGTTCCCAAAAGAATCGTGCAAAAACTTGCAAATAACGAGGCAGTATTCATGCTTGGTTTGTCGCTCAATAAGCTATTGCAAGTGCAGTGACGAAATCATAGTGTCTTATGGCCTGTACTTGTATCCCAAACCGTTTTCGTTACATCGTTGTGTAATCCCCGAAAAGCGCTCCCCATGCGCAACCAGCCGCTACGCTGTGTTCCGTTACGATCAATAATAGTCACATAATATACCAGTTGCACTCGGGTCGTCGATAACCACATGGGATGCTGGAGAAAGCGTCTTTTAGAACTCACAAGCCGAAAGTTGTTCTCTTGGAGCCAACGTGTGAGGATTTCTTTGGAGCGTCGCTGTTGGAATAGTAGTGACCGAACGAAAATCCATAAGAAAACCACGAAAGGAACAAGCAGCCATAGCCAACTTGCATCCATTGTTCCCGACTCCATCTAAACAATAACTATTAGGGTCGGGCAAGTCACGACTCCTGCACGATGAATGTAACACCAAACGCGGTAGTCAGCCCCCCAGCAACCCCCGCAGGCTGTTCCCCGCCACCAGCGCCGCCACGATCAGCCCGCCGAAATATACAATGGTCCCGATCAGGAACAGATAGCCTGCCATCACGAACAGCCCATCGCGCTGCAACATCCCCGCCGCGAGGAACAGGCACGCCAGCGCCGGGACCGTATTCGAGAACGGAATGAACCCAAGCGGAGCCATCAGCAGCAGCCCTGCGAGGACCAGCGCGAGGCCATTCACACGGTTGAGCGTCGCGCCGTGCGTGATTGCCAGCCAGCGCGGACGGATCACGCGGTCGAAGCGCGCGAAGAGCTTTGCGCCGCGTTCGAGCGCTGGAACGATGTGTTCCGCGTTGAGGTGGCGGTCCATCAGCGCGCGCGGCAGCCAGGGAACGCGGTTGAGCGTGACGCCGACGCCGATCAGCGTGATTAGCAGCCCGAATACGGTGCTGACTCCCGGTATTGAAACGGGCAGCAGGAATGGAATCGTCAGGACCATGCAGAACATCAACATACCCTGCTCTCCGATGAGCGCGAAGAGGCGGCGAAGGGTGGTCCCTTCCGTCGGAATCTGCGTGGACGCCGTAAGGAGCGTGCTGGCAAGGCTTTGTTCGGTATCCTGAAACATCGGAGTCTCCGGTGTGGGGTGAATAATCAGACCGTGCGCAAAGATACGTGATTTTGCTGAGATGCAGATGAGAACGAATGAGAAAGTCAGGCCGCATACTCAAGAATGCCTTACTTCCGAATGCCGCCAACCCGATTACTTTACATCCGAGACGCACATATAAAAAGCAGCAATGTTTTCGGCGGGAACAATGTAGCATTTCGTGTCTGGCTGGCTCTCGGTGAAATGCTGGACTTCCGCACGATACAACATGGGAATGAACACCGCGAATGGTTGCGCCGGCGCGCGCACACTTTCGTCCGTCACATCCTGCACAATATAGAGACGCGCGCCCATGACGTAGCGCACGACGTTCGTATCATCCACGCCAAGCGAGTTGAAAATTTCCGAAGTCGCCCCGCCCGTCACAAATTCCGTTTTCGTCGTCGGGATCGGGTTCCGATATAGCATAACCACTTTCCCCTGATCAACGGCATCGCGCATCAGCCACGCAAGCTGATTCGTTACTCGATTCGCGCGATTCGCAAAATATCCCGCTTCCGGGAAATATACGCCGAACAGGAATAGCAGGTTGAGCAGCAGCACCAGCCCGCCGCAGGCCAACGCCAGAGCGCGGCTTTCGCTCAGGCGGTTCGATAGCCAGCCGATAGCGCGTGCCAGCGCGACCCCGCCGATCCCCACGAGTAGCGCCATTGCGGAGACGCCCGGATAGTAGCGCTGATATTGCGGCGGCTGGATTGAAAACGTCGAGCCGAGCAGGATCACGGCAAAAGTCCAGCCGAGCGGCAGCGCATAGTTCGGCTTGCGCCAACACAACGCAAGCGCGAGCGCCGCACCGATGAGAAAGAGCGGTCCGCCCGTGAAATTGAGCAGGTTGGAACTTTGTCCGTACCAGCTCATATCGGGCAGCGTGAACAAGCCAAATACGGATCGATAGAGTTGATCGGGGGCATTGGCTGCCAGCCAATCGAATTGACCCGTCGCAGCGATACTCACCCAGGTTCGCGTCGTGAGCGGCAGGCCATTCACGAGTAAATACAAATGCTGTGGGAGCGCAGTCAGCGTGAATGCAGCGAGTACCAACAAGAGTCCGCGCCAATTTTGCCGGATGAGCGCAGGTTCGCGCATCCATGTGTAGACAATCCACGCGAGCATTACCAGCGGCGCGAGCCGACCACCGAGGTAGAACAATTGCCCAACACCGAGCAGCGCTCCGCAAAGTACAAACGAACGCCCATTACCACGCCGCAACCCGATCACCAGAAAATAGAATGCAAGCGTGGTGAACAGCGGATCGGCGGGCTGGTTCATGGCGATGCGCGCGAAGAGGACATGCAGCGGCCAGGCAAGCATAAACAGCGCAGCGAACAGTGCGGTCGTCTCCCCGAACAGCGCCTTACCCAGCAGGTACACCGCTGGGACGCCCGCGATACCCAACATGGCGCTCACCAGCCGCGCCGCAAAGAAAGTCTGTCCGAAAAGCGCTATCGAGAGGCCGATCATCCCTTGAAACAGATAAGGGTGCGATTGCACACCGGGTGCGAAAGGCGAGACCGCGAAGCCATCCCGCACCAGTGCAGCGCCTTCGGTTGCGAAGAGCGCTTCGTCCTGATCCATCAGCGCGGGTGTGGCATCCAGATCGATGCAGTGAATGAACAGACCGCCGATGAGCAACAAGACGACGATCAGCAACTTGTCAGCGCGCTCGGACGGGTTCAGCGTGAACGCTACAGGTGTGCGTCTAATTGCCAGCACAAGCAGCATAATTGCCGCGAGCCACGTTCCGATTTGCTCCCAGAAGGAGATTCCTGCATGTAACGTGCGGAGCGCCGTCCAGCCGAAGAGCGCGACGCTTACTATCAGCAACGGAATCCGCAGACGCGGTATTGAGCGTACTGGCTTGTTGGCAGGCGAGTCGCGCTCGGTCAGAGGCACACCGCGCACTCCGCAAAAAAACAATACCAGTCCAACCAGCATTGCGGCGGTTTGCAAGGGTACAGGCGCGCCCGCCGGGTTGCGGAACATGGCAAGCTGGCCGCCACACAACAGGATCACGCCAAAGGCGGTGAGCAAGCGCGATCTATTAATGCCGCTTCCCCTGCGCCCGCAGCGCCCCGAAAAAATCTCGCAACAGAGTAGCCGCCTCTTCCGCGCCGGGTCCTCTCTCGACCGTGACGTGGTGGTTCAACTGCGGATGATTGAGCAAATCGGTCAGGCTGCCCGCCATGCCCGCCTTCGGGTCCGCCGTCGCGTAGACGAGGCGCGGCAGCCGTGCCAGCACCATCGCGCCCGCGCACATCGTACACGGTTCGAGCGTGCAATAGAGCGTCACGTCATTGAGCCGCCAATGCTTTACGGCTTGCGAAGCCTCACGCAGCGCGAGCATTTCGGCGTGCGCGGTCGGGTCACGGTCGGCCTCGCGGCGGTTGTGGCCGCGCCCAATGATTTGCCCGTTCAGCACGGCCACCGCGCCGACCGGGACATCGCCCGTTTCCAGAGCGAGCCGCGCTTCCGTGAGCGCGGCCTGCATGAAGAGCGCCTCACTCACGGTGTCAGGCAAGTTTCTCCCAGTGAGGCGGCGTCACTCGCCGCACGCCAGCGCCACGCCGTCGGTCCCCACGCGATGCCGTTTACCCCCGTTTGCCGATAGCCGTGCCTTGCCGCTGTTCGTCTTATAGAAATACAGGCCGCCGTCGGTTCCCTGTCCGGGATAGACGATGTACGCGCCCTGAGTGCCATCCGGCGCAATCGCGATCCCGGATGTGTAGTAATAGCGTCCGGCAGCGGCCATCTCCGTCTTGATCTCGCCATTGACGGCGATTACCCAGACCGGGTTGCCTTCGCCAGACGTGAGCTGGTTGTAGAACATGGAAATGCCTTTCGGCGCAAGCGGGCTATAGAGTTCCGGCGTCAGGCAGTTGGGATAGTCGAGCGTTCCGGTCTTCGCATCGAAGCGATATTGTCCCTCGACAGAGGTCAAATCGTAGGTCCCATCACTACGTTGCACCCAGATCGCGGAACTATAGCGGAAGCCGAGCGGTGTTTCCGAAGTATATTCCCAGAGCATTTCGCCCGCCGCTGTATAAACCGCGACCCGCTCTGTATCATCGACCGTACCCGGCTGGAACGTAATCACAGCGAGACCGGGGTAGCCCCATGCGAGGACGCTCATCGCCCGTGTTGCGTTCACAATCGAGTGTTTTGGGAGTTCGGCGGTAATTACGCGCGAGGTCTCCGTATCCAGATCGTAGACCACGAGCCGCTCCGGGGTCAGTTCGCGGGCTTCCTTCGGGACCAACTGCACATCGATTTCCGTCCACGCGAGTTGCCGCCCGGTCGGGGACCACGCAGGCGAGGAGCGCAACGTGTATGTGGGACCAAGCGCGTTTGGGTCTTGCGCAGGCTGCGCGGTCAATTTGCGCGCCTCGAACGTCGCCGTGTTCAGGATCGAGATGTCACTCGGCACGGGAAATACGTAATACTTATCGTTGCGCAATTCGGTGTAGCCTTGCGCTACGGAGTTGAAGCTCATATTCTGACCATCCGGCGCGGTGATCGGCTCCTGATTGAAGCCGTAATTCGTGCGTTTGCGTAAGGCTCCGTTCAGAAAGGCATAGAGATCACCCTCGTTGTTACCGTAGCTCGTGCCTTGTATCGCGGCGAAGAGCGGCAGAGCGGGCTTCTTCGCGGTCTGCGCGGCGGTGGGGACCCCAAACGCGGAAAGGGTGAGAATGAGCAGCAGGACAAGTCGGCGCATCATAACCTCGATTACTGAGCGGGCAATGCAAGACCGGGGAACAACGTTTCGGAAAGGTGCGGCGTGTAACGCGCGACCATCTCCGCAGACAAACCATTCTGTTCGCTGATTTCGGCGTAAAGGCTTGCGCTGCGGCGTGCGGTGCGCGCTTGCGTCTCGAAATCGACGGCATAGAGGCCAAAGCTGAAGCGCGGGTCATAGCCTTTGTCCCACTCGAAGTTATCCAGGAGCGACCACACGAACAGCCCACGCACGGGAAAATTGAAATTGACCGCGCGCCAGACCGCGCGCACCGTCTGCACGAGGTACTCCTGCCGGAGCGCGTCGGTCGGGTCCGGGACGCCGCATTCGGTGATATAGATCGGCGTGTGATTCAGCGCGCGGTCCAGCCACTTGATCTGGTCGAAGATCGCCGCTGGCCGGATGCCGCCCCAGGGCGCGGGACCCACCAGACCAGAGCGCGGCGGGCGCTGATGGAGAAAGAACGACTGCAGGGCGCGCAGGTCGAAGCCGACTTCGAACCACTGGTAATATTGAATTCCGATCCAATCCAGCGTGCTGCGCGCTTCCGGGATGTGGACCGCGCGCGACCCCGGCAAGCGCAAGACGCCATCGCGCAACGCGAGCGGAAAGGCGCGGTTGAAGCTGCTGTCCACGATCCGCACGGCGGCGCGATTGAGCAACGCAGGCGGCGCGGGCGAGAGGCCGACGACATGCGCCGCATACCCGACCTGCGCGGCGGGTTGCACTTCCTTAATGGCGTGGTACGCTGCCGCATGTGCGCGGACCAGGTTCACGATGACGCTGGTGAGCGCGGCTCGGTCCCGCATCCCCGGCGGCCAGACCCCGAACGAATAGCCCTGCGTGGCGTAGACCATCGGCTCGTTGATCGTACACCACAGGTCGCATAAATCGTGCAGCCGTTCGACGGCATAGCGCACATACCGCGCGAAATATCTGACCGCCGCCGGGTTTACCCAGCCCCCACTATCCGCGAACCAGAGCGGATTAGTGAAATGGTGCAGCGTGACCATCGGCTTGAGGCCGCGCGCACCGAGCGCCTTAAGCATTTCGCGGTACTTGTCAATTGCAGCATCATCGAAGCGCCCCGCTTCCGGCTCGATCCGGCTCCACTCGATAGAAAGGCGCAAGGCGTTATTGTGCAGCGCCGCCGCGCGGTCGAAATCCTCCACGTAGCGCCCGCTCCACCACTCACACGCCTCGTCCGATCTTTGGTCGCGATGAATATGCCCCGGAACGGTTTCCCAGCGCGACCAATCGTTGCGTTGCCCGCCTTCGACATGGTGCGCGGCGGTGGCGGTCCCCCACAGGAAACCGGGCGGAAACTGATGCAGGGTAGCATTCGTCATTGGGTCGAACGTATGTCCTTATTGAAATGTATCGTGGATAAGTAGGAGATGAGAAGCCCTTGAGGTTCACGCTGCGTCAACCTCTATGATACAACTATTGGCGAGAAGGAAACAGCAACTATGTTCACAGTCGGCGAATTTTCCAGACTGGCACAAGTTTCAAGACGCTTGCTGCGCTACTATGACGAGGTTGGCCTGTTGAACCCTGCACATATCGATCCTTTGACCGGGTATCGCTACTACAACGCGGAGCAACTGGCACACTTGAACCGTATCCTCGTGTTGAAAGACCTGGGGCTATCACTCGCCCAAATTCGTGGAACCATGCAAACTACGCTCTCTGCAGAGGAGATGCAAGGAATGCTGCTTCTAAAAAAGAGCGAAATCGAGCGTCGATTGCAGAACGATCTAAGGCGTATTCGCAACATCGAAGCCCGCCTGCAGTCTATTCGAGATACGGAAGCTGACCGTCCGCTCAACGTCGTGATAAAGGAGATTCCTGCTTTATCCACAATGAGCGTTCGCGTGCAAGTCGATAGTTTTGAAAGTGGACTGCGCATTTTCGGGCAAATCAGAATGATGCTCCCAAAACTGGAGCATTTCGGTCATTGTTTCTGCATCTGCCGCAGCAATGAGCGAACGACGCGCGGTATGGAGCTGGAATTGGGCTGTATCGTAGAAGCGAAGATGCACGACCTGATCCCCCTGAAGAATGGTTTGCAGCTCGCCTTCCACGAATTGCCTGCCATCCCGCTGATGGCAACATTCGTAGCAGTGGGCGCGCTCGACAAAATTCATGCAGGATATTCCGGCTTGGCGATGTGGGCAGACAATCACGGCTATCGTCCTGCGGGTACGCCGCGTGAAATCACCTTACAGGTTCCACAGAACGCTGATGGGAGCGATCTGGTCACGGAGGTTCAATTTCCCGTCGAACTTATTCACTAGGCCTGAGTATCCGCGTTCATATAACTGCAGAAAGGCAATCCTAATGTCACTTGAAAACATTGTGCTGGTCGTCGCGGGGACATTGAGCGGCCTGTTGGCCGGAGTATTTTATGCGTTCAGCGTCGCAATTGTTCCGGCGCTCCGTAGCATCACGGCAACCCGGCACATTGCGGCAATGCAAGCCATCAACATCCGGATTAAAAATCCGGTCTTCTTCCTGAGCTTCTTCGGTCCGACAGTTCTGCTTCCATTTGCCGCGACGCTACATCGCGGCGGATCGCAAGTAGCCTTGATAGTGGCTGCAATGCTACATATCTTTGGCGCAAACGGTGTGACGATTGCAGGTAACATTCCACTAAACAACGTGCTTGAAAAGATTGATGTGAACGCACTCTCCGATGCTGAAGCTGAACGGGTACGCACGGAATTTCAGGGGCGTGGTTCGCGGTGGATGCGGCTGCACACCGCGCGTACTCTGGCATCGACAGCCGCGACCGTCCTGGTGTTTGTCGTTTGTCTGTCCGAAAAATTCTCCGATTGAGTTGTCCTCATGAACCCTGTCATCTATCGCATCGGGTCGCTGGAAATCCGCGCGTTTGCGTGGGCGCTGCTCATCCCGCTGTGCATTGGCGCGGGCGTATTGGCATGGAGCGCGCATCGACGCGGAGAGCGCGTCATGCGCTGGCTGGATGCCGGACTTGGCACGGTGGTCGGCGGGGCGCTCGGCGCGCGGGCGGTTTACCTGCTACTCGAATGGCGCTACTACACGCTCTATCCTGCGCAGGTCTGGTCGCTCGGCGGCGGTCTGGATTGGCACGGCGCGGCACTTGGTGGATTTATCGGCGGCTGGATTGTGTGCAGGCTGCGCGGTGTACCGTTCGCGCCATTCCTCGCTGCGTGCGCGTGGGTCGTGCCGCTGCTCGCCTTCGGCATA
Source organism: Aggregatilineales bacterium (assembly GCA_965246845.1). Taxonomy (GTDB): domain Bacteria; phylum Chloroflexota; class Anaerolineae; order Aggregatilineales; family UBA2796; genus JBBRMW01. The sequence goes on along the minus strand of CBDFFR010000014.1, from coordinate 273,396 downwards.
CAAACTGGATGCGATGCGGCGGCATGTGGCTACGGAAGCGAGGTCCGCACGCTGGCCGATTATCCCGCGCTGCTCGTGACCGAAGCGCCGGATGTTTATGGGACGCTTGCGCCGCGCTGGAATCTGCCCTTGATTAGCACGGGCTATGCAGTGTTGGTCCTCGCGGCGGTCGCTGTGGCGGGCAGCGCGCGGTTCTGGGTCGCGCTGCTGCTCCTAAGCGGCTATTCCTATATCGCGAATATGTTCTCCGGGCAGCCGCGCGAAGCGATTTTCGCGGGCTTGAGCGCCGACCGCGCGCTTGATGTGCTGGTCTTTGCGTTCGCGCTGTTCGGGCTGCTTCGATCATTCGCTGCACGGCAGTCAATTAGCGCGAAGTCCCGGATGCCTTGAACATCTCGTAGAACGCATCGCATGTTCCATAGCGCGGCTGCCAACCAAGCGCCGCCTTGATTGCCGCATTATCGATGGTGAGCGTCGCGGAGAAGAGGTCCACCACGTCGCGCGTGAAGCCTTCCAGCGCGGGCAGCGTCCGATTGAGTAAGGTCGCGCCGTTGAGCGCCACACGCGGCAGCGATAGCACAGGCCGCCGCGAAAGCTGCGCAATATCCGACCACGCGGCAACATCATCCGGCGCGGCGTTGAATATGCCATTCGCGCTCTCGCGTACTGCCGCCGCGATCAGCGCCGCCGCATCGTCCTCGTGAACGGCCTGCGTGCGCGCGTGTCCCCCATCTGAAAGGATGAAAAACGGCTGCGCGGTCAGCGCTCGGAGCGGAGAACGCTGCGCGCCGTGCAGTCCTGCTATCGCGGCGAAGCGCAGGATCGCGGTACGCGGTGCTGCCGGGCTGCGTGCAAGGGTATCTTCCACTGCGCGTTTATCGCGTCCGTAGTCTGTCGTCGGGTGCAAGGCGGCATTCTCGTTCAGTTTCGACGTATAACCGCCATAGCCATAGACCGCCACGCTGGAAATGAATGTCAGGTGTTCGACATGACCGAGCGCGGCGCGGAACACGCGGCTTGAACCCAAAACGTTGGTGAGTGTCATGCCCGCCGGATCATTCAGAGTCGGCTGGAGTTGAAACGCGGCATGAACCAGATGCGTGACGCCGTGTTCAACGAGGATGGAAGCAAGCGTCACTGTGTCACGCGCGTTCGTCATGTCGAATGGATACGCGATCACTTTTGACGCGGGTTCGACCTGCGCTTTGTCGAACGCGATAATCCGTTCGACCCACCCCTGCGCGCCGAGATACGCGATCAGCCGCCCGCCGAGGTAGCCCGCCGCGCCCGTGATCCCAACAATCATTCGGCGCGGTACCGTTGGGCGGCGGCGGTGGCAGCTTCGCGGTAATCATCGCGCCGCGAGGCGAAGCTGATTTCGTCGATGATCCAGCGCAGCGGCGTGTCACCGTAGGTCAAAACTCCGGGGCTGTAGGTCCCAGCTGTGTTTAGATTACAGCGTGCATCCAGATAGACGCCCTGCGCAGTTGTGTTCACAAGCGCTGCAAGTTCGTCCGCATCGTTGATGACGACCGTGAACGCATCGGCGTTGAACCCGCTTTCGGAGAGGGCGCGCAGGTACGCCGCGCTCGTGAACGGACCATGCACGATTTTCAGGAGCGGCGCAGGCACATAGGCAATCGCGCGTTCCAGCGCCACCGCGCCCGATGCGCCCAGACACAGATAGGCCGCGAAATCGAACACGAATGCACAGGCATGTTCCGCTGTCGCGTCGATGATCGCCTTGCTGAACGGTAGAAACGGATCGTCATGGCGCTGCACAATGAAGTACGGCAGTTTCTCCGGCCAGGGCGCAAGGCCGACTGCGAGCGCCGAACCGTGCGCCGCCTGCGCCGCGATCAATTTTTCGCGAAATGAGTTCATGCGCGGTGTAGGGGCGGTCCCCATGTGGCCGCCCTCATTGCGTCTTCTCTGCCGCTTCCCGCAGCAAGCGCCACGCCATCGAAATACCCCACCCGGTCGCCCACTCCGGTCCGCCCTGATCGACGCCACCATAGGCATAGGCGCGGGTGCGCGTATTTGCCCCGTCGGTGACGCTGATCACCGTACCATCTGCGCGCGAAACGATGCTGATCGAGACCTGTGCGGGCGTCTCCGCGAGCAGTTTTTGCGCAGAGGCAACGGCCAGCGCTTCCAAATCCTCGCTCTGCGAATCGAGATAAGCGGCGAGTTCCGCGATTGTGTCGAACTGCACCGCGCGAGCGAGCAAATCCGACCCGAACGCCAGCCGCTTGCACAGGTTGCCTTCGGTCCCCGTCTCACACATCGCGATGTATGCGCCCGCCTCACGCAGTGCGTCGCGCAGCGCACCTTCGAGCGGTTCTTTATCCACCCCGAAGATGAAGCCGCCAATACGCTTGCGGATTTCGGCTTCCGTGTCCGCAAGCATTGTATCGGCATCGGCTTCGGTCGCGGCTTTCGCGGTGATCCGCACGTCGCAGAAGCCGGAATGTGCCGCCGTGCCGACCGTCGGGTTCTCACCTTTCATCAGGTCGGTAAGCTGCTCCCCCACCCACGACTCCCCCGCCGCCGCTGTGCGCAGCACGCGCAGCTTGATAATGCTCGTCCCCGCGCGTTCACGCAGCCAGGGCAGCACCGCGTTTTCCATGAGGTACTTCATTTCGCGCGGGACCCCCGGCAGGCTGATAATTGCGCCGTTCGGCGTATCACAGCGGAAGGAGGGCGCGGTCCCGACCGGGTTATCGATCACGGTTGCCCCCTGCGGCATCATCGCCTGCAAGCGATTGTTGGGCGTCATCTTTGCGTTGAAGCGCGCGAACTTTGCCTCGATTTCGCGCAACAAGTCCTCGCGGAATTCGAGCGGCTGCCCAACCGCGCTGGCGACGCCCTGCCGCGTCATATCGTCCACCGTCGGACCGAGGCCGCCCGTCGTGATCACGATGTCGGCGCGGCTCATCGCTAGTTTAATCACATCCGTGATACGCCCTTCGTTGTCGCCCACCGTCGAGCGATAGAACAGGTTCACGCCGATGTCTTTCAACTGCTGCGCGATCCATGTCGCGTTGGTGTCGTTGATTTCACCAAGCAGCAGTTCGGTTCCGATAGAGACGATTTCCGCGTTCAATGCACACGCTCCTGAGTCTGCCGATGATCGTAGCACGGACGCAGGAATTGCACACGCCCTGTCCCCTGCAATGGGGAACCACGCGCTCCGCGGTAGGGGTCGTGGCTTGCCCGACCCGTCCGTAATGCCGGGCGGACACATCGGTCCGCCCCTACAAAGACACATGCTCGTCTACTGTGAGGATTGTTTCAAATACTCCCGCAGCTCGTCGGGAACCTGCGCATCCGATCCGGTGACGAGCCTTTCCACCCGTGCAAGCGGTGTGAACGACTCCGCGCTCGGATACGCATAGACGCGCACCTCCGCACCGAAATCGAGTTCCTTCAAAAAGAGCTGCGCAGGCGCGGCGTCCTTCGCGAAGAGGCCAACCACATCCGCACGCAGGTGATGCTCCCAGCGCTCCTGCATATAATCCCACGCCTTGCGCCCGGTGAACGCGCCGCCACGTTCACCGACCATCAGGCCAGGGATTAGGTCGCGAATTGGCGGCGCGAGCGTCGGGATTGCATAGCGCAAGTAAATCGTGCCACTTGCGATTTCGGTTCCCGCCAGTTGGACCAGACCGACGACAAGCGTATTTTTATCCATATAGCGCGTCAGAATGCCGGAGACTGCTTCGGTCCAATATTCCGGCGGCGGTATGCTCGGCATGGATTACCCTTTGTTCATAGATGCGAAGAGCGTCCGCGCGGACTCGATATCGGCGTGGATTTGCGCCACCAGCGCGTCGATCCCGCTGAATTTCTGCTCACCGCGCAGCCGTTCTAGGAACGCCACCGTGAGCGTTTCTCCATAGATCATCCGGTCGAAATCAAGCAGGTGCGCTTCGATGCGCGTCCCCGTGCCATCGAAGGTCGGGCGGCTGCCGATGTTCGTCACTGCCTCGAAAGTCTCCCCATTGAGGGTCGCACGGCACGCATACACGCCGTTGGCAGGGACGATCTGCTCGCTCCATGCCGCGATGTTCGCCGTCGGGAAGCCAATGGTCCGCCCGCGCTTGTCGCCATCGATCACTTCTCCACTGATGGCATAGGGACGGCCTAGCAGTCCCGCCGCGCGTTCAACCTCGCCCGCGTTCAGCGCTGCACGAATTTCCGTGCTGTTGATGACGCCATGCGCCTCATTTTGCAATAAGTCAAGCGCTACAACCGCGAAGCCCTTCTCCGCGCCCTGCTCACGCAGGAAGTCGAAATTGCCTTCGCGTTTGTAGCCGAGCGCGAAGTTCCCGGCCACCCACAGGCTTTTCATATCCAGATGTGCGCGCAGATCATCGACGAATGCCGCTGCGCGGACCTGCCGCGCCGAGTCATCGAAGGGATGCGTGATCACGAGGTCCACGCCGAGCGCGCCAAGCAGGTCCGCTTTCTCATCCGGCGTCGTCAGGTAATAGCGCCCGCTCTGCCCGCGCAGCACAATATCGGGGTGCGGGTGCAGCGTGATGACGACGGCGCGCGTCCCGGCGGCGTGCGCCTCCGCGACCAACTGCCGGATCAAATACTGGTGGCCGCGATGCACACCATCGAACACGCCAATCGTGACCGTCGAAGGCTGATCGGGGTGCGCGTCGTTGAGGTTGTAGAGGTGGATCACGCAGAGTCGCTCACAAGTGTTTATCCGCTGCAATTATGCCGGACGGGACGCCCTCCGCCAAATCACGCGCCGAAGACCTTCCCCGGATATAGCTTCCCCGCGCGCATTTCGCCCATGCCGATCATTCGGTCGGCGGGATCGTAAACGCGCAGTTCGCCGCCATCTGGCCGTGCGCTGTCCAAATCGGGCGGCAGGCTTTCGACCGTCACCGCCTGCCCACGCTGGAACAACGCCGCTTCAATCGAATCGAGCGCGACTGCCGGGATATGCCCCAGCGGGACGTGTTCATCGATCAGCAGGCGGTCCCATGTCTCCTCGTTCATCGCCTTCTGGATCGTTCCCCAATCTATCGGGTCATCCAGCTTGCCGGAGCGCGTGCGGCGCAGCGTCGTCAGGTGTGCGCCGACTCCGAGCGCCGTGCCGAGGTCGTGAGCAATGCTTCGGATATAGGTCCCGGCGCTGCACGTCACCTCCAGCACGATGTACGGCAGGTTCCAGCTCAACAGCTTCAAATCGTAAATCGTAACCGGGCGCGGCTCGCGTTCGATTTCGATCCCGCTGCGCGCGAGTTCATATAGCCGCTTGCCGTTCTTCTGGATCGCGCTGTACATCGGCGGGACCTGCAAAATCGGACCGCGAAACGGGACCAGCGCGGCTTCAAGCAGTGCCTGCGTGACGCTGCTCATGGCAGCTTCGCTGGCTTCGGCGGTTGGGCGTCCGTCGGCGTCGTAGGTATCGGTTTCGATGCCGAGCATAAGCGTGGTCTGGTAAGTTTTATCTGACGCCATGACGTATTCACTCAGGCGCGTCGCGTAGCCGAGGCACAGCACGAGGACGCCCGTTGCCATCGGGTCGAGCGTCCCGGCGTGGCCGATCTTCTTGACGCCTGTGCCTTTGCGCACCTTCGCGACCACATCATGCGAGGTCAATTTTCCGGGTTTATCCACGACGAGGAAGCCGTTTGTATTCATATTGGGGTTGGAGCGGACGGGGGAACCGCCGCAAATAGGGAATAGATTGCTGCCCGATCATGATTGATCCGGTAGAGGGTATTGTACAACACGGCCGCCCGGCCATGAATGGATCGGGCTATTACGGTCCGGTCAATTTGATTTTATGTAATCTCACCGTAACAGCGCGGCGGCTTCAGCCCTGCGCGAAAACGAACACCAGTCTCACAGCCCCGCCTTGATGTCCTCCGCGATTTTGCGCGTGATACCCGATACGGCGGCGAGTTCATCCACTGTCGCGGCCTTGATTCGGTCGATGTCGTTCTCGAAGGCTTTGAGCAGCGCCTTCCGCTTGGCCGGACCGATCCCCGCGATTTGTTCCAGACTGCTGACGAGTCCCTTCTTCGCGCGCTGGTTGCGGTTGGCGGTGATCGCGAAACGGTGCGCCTCGTCGCGGACGCGCTGCATCAGGAACAGCCCTTCGGAGCGACGCGGCAGGATGATCGGATCGGGACGGTCCGGCACGTAGATTTCCTCGAACTGCTTGGCGAGGCCGACGACCGGGACCTGATCGAGCAGATAATATTCCTTAAGGATTTCGACCGCGATGCCAAGCTGCCCCTTGCCGCCGTCGATGATCAGCAGATCGGGAAGCAACCGCCACGTTTCATCGTCGTCCTTCTTGCCGGGCGCGATGCTCGATTGCTCCTCGACGGCGGTTGCATAGCGCTTGAAGCGCCGCCCCAACGCCTCACGCATGGATTGGAAGTCGTTCGGTTCGAGGACGGTCTGCACGGTCTTGATATTGAACTTGCGATATTCGGCTTTGCGCGCGATGCCCTGCACGAAGACGACCCGGCTGGCGACCGTCGCTGTACCTTGCAATGTGGAAATATCGAAGCATTCAATCCGATTTGGGACGGTCGGCAGGTTGAGCGCCTGTTGCAATTCGGTCAACGCTATCGTTTGCTTGTTCGTATCGGCTTCCCACTGCGCGCGGAGCATAGTGAGCGTCTCCTGCGCGTTCTCCGACGCGATGCGGACCAGCTCGGCCTTGTCGCCGCGCGCCGGGACGGTCAGCTTGACCTTTTTGCCGCCGCGCTTGTCCTTGAGCCACGAGGAAATGATTTTCGACTCTTCAATCTCATTCGGGAGCAGCACTTCATCCGGCGTTTGCGCGGATTCTTCATAAAACTGCATGAGAAAATCCGAAAGGATTTCGGAATTGCTCGCATCTTCGGCGTTATCGAGCATGAAATATTCGCGCCCAACGAGCCTCCCGCCCCGGATGAAAAGCACCTGCACACAGGTATCGTTCTTGATTTGCGAGAACGCGATCACATCCTGATCGACATCCGCAGGCGCGACGATCTTCTGCCGCTCGACGACGCGCTCCATCGCCTGCAAGCGGTCGCGAATGCCCGCCGCGCGCTCGAAGTTCAGCGCTTCGGATGCGGTCGCCATCTGGCCGCGCATGTCCTTCATGATTGTCTCGCTGCGCCCATCCAGAAAATCCATCAGGCCGGAGATATTCGCGCGATATTCTTCCTGGCTCACCGCCCCGATGCACGGCGCATTGCACAGCTTGATGTCGTGGTAGAGGCACGCGCGCTCGTCTTTGCCGTCGATCTCGCGGTCGCAGGTCAGGTAGGGGAACGCCTTGCGCAGCGCATCCAGCGTTTCGCGCACAGACCATGCAGCGGTATACGGACCGAAGTAGCGCGAGCCGTCCTGATCCATGCGCCGCGTCAGCTCGACTTTCGGGAAAGGATTCTGCCAGCGTACCGCGATATACGGGTAGCGTTTGTCGTCCTTGAGACGCACGTTGTAGCGCGGCAGATACTTCTTGATCAGCGTGTATTCGGTCTGCAAGGCACTGACTTCATCGGGCAGGACGATGAACTCAATATCGACAATGGCTTCGCGCAGGCGCAACGTTTTGGGCGAATCGACGGTGTTGTCGAAATAGCTGCGGACGCGGCTGTGCAGGTTGATCGCCTTGCCGACGTAGATAATCGTCCCTTTAGCGTCCTTCATCAGGTAGCAGCCGGGCTTGTGCGGCAGGTTCTTGAGGATCGTCTGGATATGTTCGGTGGGCGTGAACATCCGCTTCATTTCCGTAGAAAATTTGTTTGAGGATTATACCAGACCGTGCGTTCTCATTCTCGTTAAAACGAAGAGAGGCGGGGCGATTCACCCCACCTCTCGCAAACCGGATCGGACCTGACGATATTTTTTGCTCGCTACTGACCCACTGCGCTGCTCGCGCCTATTTCAAGGCTGAACGCATCATCTGGTCCACCCCGCAGTTCAACGAAGACGATGTACTCCGCGTCAGGTTCCAGCGCCAGCTTATACGAGAGATCGCTGCGCGAATCGATTTCCAAACTTGCGATGGGCGTCACCGGGAGTACAAGCTGTACGGTGTTCGGGGTCGCCAACAGGGGCGGCGTCCTGAACGCCAATCCAGTCTGCCGCACCGTCACAACCGCTCCAGACGTGCCGCTTAATCCTTTCAGGGTGAGCAAGACAGGCTGCGCGCTGCCCTTGATGCGGAAGGCGCGCAGCGGTTCCTTCGCGGTGAGGTCGATGCGCTGCGCCTGATCTATCAGCAGCGGCGCGGCATCCGTGTCGATCTTGAGCGTGAAGGCTCCACTGCCATCGCGGGTAGCCGGGGCGATCAACACACCGACATCGCCATTTTCACGCAGCACAACGCGGCTGGTTGCTTCGGATGCAGTTTTGAGCGGCTGATTCGGCTCATCGACGGCAAGCGCGATGCGATTACCGTTTGCGGATGTGAACTGCGCTGTGAACGTATCGCCCATTGCTCCAGACAGGCGATAGTAATGATACGGTGTGTTCGCGTCGATGGTCCCGGCCACTACTTCACCCGGAGTAATCGACTCGGTACGCAAGGGATAGACCGTCAGCGTGAACCTGCCCGCTTCCGTCCCGGAAATGCTGCTCACGACGAGCTGCACCGCGCCACCCTTGCAAACCGCGACAAGCTGCGCCTTGATCAGCGGGCTGCCGCCCGTAACGCTGCCGCCCCCGCCGCTTCCATTCCCGCCGCTCCCCTCACACGTCACCTGTGGATAGGCGGTAACCGCGAAATCATCCGATTGCAAAAGGATGAGCAGGCGACCATCGGCATCGGCGGTGAACGAATAGCCCTGCTCGCGCTGCCCGGCGCGGAGTTCACCCTGGACGGTCTCGCCCATTTTCAACGGCAGGACAACGCCGGACTGCGCAGGGGCGAGCGTAGGAACCATCGTCGGCACGAAAGTTGCCTGATAGAGCATGGCGGGGTCCGCCGCTACGGAAACAGCCGTTATTTGTAACGCGGCGGCGCGTATCGAAGGGGTGACGGTGAAGACCTGCGCGCCCTGCCCGCCGAAAACACCGATCAGCCGCTCGCCATCCGGCGACCACGCGACATTAACCCCGCCTTGTACGATCCCTTGCGCGGTAAAACTCGTCTGTACTTTCAACTGGCGATCCATCACATCGATCCGCGCGCTGCTACCATCCGTGAGGCCGACCGCGATCAGGCTGCTATCCGGTGAAATCGTGATGTCGGATACTGACATGCCGAGTCTCTGCGTAAGGATGATCTGGCCGCTCGTCAACCCGGAGGCAATATGCAGCCTGTTCATGAAATCTGCGACCGTGATGTATTTTCCATCACTGGACCAGTGCGGGTAACTCAGAGCATCGCTGGCCGATGCGTTATCACTCGCGATACCCGTCTCACTAACAAGTTTGCCCTGCGCGGTGTAGACCAGCAGACCCCGACTCACCGTCCCCAGCGCGAATTGTTGACCATCGGGCGACCATGTAAAGCCGTTGACGAGCATTGTCTGTCGGTTCGACGAAAACGCAATTTTTCCGTCGCGCGTCCAAATATCGACCACGCTATCGCTATACAGGATGCCCAGATTTTTGCCATCAGGCGACCAGAAGAGTCGCGTCGCGCCATCGGCAGAAGTCGGGCTGAATTGCAAAGTGCGGACGAATTCACCCGTCGGCGACGACAGGCGCACGGTTCCATCCAGCGAGGATGCAGAGGCGAGAAGCGCCCCATCGGGCGACCACGCGACGCTATCCACACGGTTCGCATGGCGTCCGAAAATCGTGATCAACTGCCCCTTCGCGGACCACACACGCAGCGAATGATCTTCACCTGCCGAAGCAAGCATCTTACCATCGGGCGACCATGCAATCTGGTTCACCCGCCCGCTGTGACCGATCAGGAGCGCCAAGCGCCCATTGGTCACGTCGCGCAGCGCGATTTGTTCATCCTGTGCGCCTTCGATGGCGGCGAACTGAGTCCCATCCGGCGACCAGACGACGGAGCGAGGCGGCTGGCGCGCCAGATAGCTGTAAGCCGGGGCGAACGGCATACCAGATTGTGATGTCGGGGATGGGATCATACTCGGCGCGGCGGCTCCGTTGCCTACACCGCGCGACGAGGCGAAGAACTGCCGTGCCGCGAGCGCGAAAAGCGCAATCGCGAGCAGCGTTGCAAACCCGGTGAGGAATCGTTGTTCGCGCCACGCGCGCTTGCGAGGTGTAGCGAATGTTTGATCAAGCATTGGTGGGTGTCTCCCGTTGGATGAAAAATCGGAGTTTGGGGGAAGCGCTGCCTGAAAGCGGACTTTGTGCCAGATTTCGGCTTTGGCGGTTTCGCTGAGGCGCTGAGTCGACGCGGTACGCGCGACATGGCGAAGCAATTCAGCAAAGGCGGGGTCGAGTCCGATAGGCGGCGGGCTATCCGGGTCGCGCTGGACCTGCTCAAGGTACGCGAATATCAGGGCGGTTTCGTCCTCTGTAGGGGGCGTTTCCAGGTTCATTTCCGTACCTCCTTTTCGGTCTGTAGATAGAGCTGATACAGGCGGCGCAGCATCCGGTGCAGTGAGGAGCGGACAGCAACCGCGCTTTTGCCGACAACGCGCCCGATTTCTTCGGAGTTCAAGCCACCGCCCAGTTTGAGGTCGAGCAGCTCACGCTGGTCCGCTGGAAGGCCTTCGAGCAAACGTCGAACGCGGGTCAGGTCTTCATCCTGTACCAGTACATCGATGGGCGGCTCCGCGTCCTGCGCGATGTCGAACAAATCCAGCGAAACGTGCAAGCGGCGCTGGCGTAGATGATCGGTGATCGCGTTCGCCGCGATTTGAAACAACCACGCACTCACCATCCCACCCCGGAAGCTGGCGCGCGTAATCAACGCACGGGTGAAGACCTGGCTGGTCAAATCTTCCGCTTCCAGTCGGTCGCCAACGCGCCGCAAGCAGTAGCCATAGATACGCTCGACGTAGCGAGCATAGATTGGCTCGAACAATGCCGGGTTTCCTTGCGCCGCACGCATCAGGCGACTATCTTCTTCAGATGTATCATGCAATCCAGCGCTCTCCTTTCCGTGACGAGCTGCATATTCATCCATAAAGACGGATATTCACCCGAACTGTTGCAAAACTCTCCACAATTCGCGCCCGTCAGCATCGGGAAAGCTGATCATCGGGTGAGAATCCTTGATCGGGTGCGCCGCCCGCTCGTATAATGAGCGCCGCATTTGATGAGGGATCGGATTTGTCGCACGCCCGTCTGATACGCCGCCTGTTCATTGCTCTGTTCGCGCTCATCGTAATCCTGACCGCACAAAGCGCCGCGCCTGTTTCCGCGCAAAGCGGGACCCTCTCTGCGGAAGCGGTCGGCTCCGCGAATGTGCGCTCTGGTCCCGGCGTAACGTTTGCGCAGCTTGCGACGATCACCAGCGGCACGCGCTATCCGGTGCTGGGTCGCGCGGCGCGGGTTCCCTGGGTGTTCATCGATCTTGGGAATGGGCGCGGCTGGGTGTTCAATGATCTGGTCAAGTTTGCGGGCGGCGAATTGAACGACGCGCCGCTCCTGCCGGAGACGACCGAAGGCACGTTGGGCGTGCCGACCGCGCAACCTTCACCACAGCAAGCGCAGCCCTCGCAATCAGTTGTCCTGACGACACCCGGCATTCCGACGCTCACCCTCGCACCGACATCGACGCTTGCCGCAACTGCGACGGCGGCAACCAACGTCTTCGCAGAAGCATTGGGCGAAACGAACCTGCGCTACGGTCCCGGTACAGAGTTCCCGCGCGTCGGCGTGCTGACACAGGGCGCGCGTTACCCGGTCCTGCGGCGGCATACGCAGTTCAACTGGATCGAAATCGCGGTTGGGGCGGTCCCCGGCGGGCGGGCATGGGTCTATAAAGACGCCGTGAAGGTGATCGGCAACCTGAACAGCGTGCCTTCAACCAGCGCCAGTAATTTCGGCTATCCCTCGCTGACGCCGACGCCCAATCAGGTCGTGACCGCGCCCGCGCCCTGGGCTGCCGCACAGCCACCCACGCCGGATACGAAGCTGCTGCGGCTTGGCAATTCGCTCTTTAGCTATCTTCTCAATTCCAAATTCGAGCCGAACAGCCCCCGGCAGGCAGGCGCGTTCCTGATGGATTTGAAGAGCGGCGCAGCGGTTTCACTCGCGCCGGGGGTCGCGTTCAGCGGCATGAGCCTTATCAAAATCCCGATCCTCGTTGAAGCCTACCGCAAGCTGGATAACCCGCCGCAGGATACGCTCGCCAACGAACTCGCGCGGATGATGATCTGCTCCGATAACTCCGCGACGAACGCGATGCTCGGCTTCGCCGGGAATGGCGACATGGTGGCCGGGTCGCGCGCCGTTACGGAGACGCTCACCGCGCTCGGCCTGACGCACACGTTCATCACCAGCCCGATCCGCATCGACCCGCGCGCAACGAATGTACCTGTCGGTACGATCCAGACCGGGATTGACCAGAAGAGCGCGGACCCCGACCCGTTCAATCAGGCGACGCCGCAAGACCTCGGCTACCTCCTGAGCAGCGTCTATCAATGCGCGTTGGATGGGACGGGACCACTGCCCACCACCTTCGGCGGGCAATTCACGATGACTGAATGCCGCCAGATGGTGCGCCTGCTCAGTAGCGACAAGATTGGTGTGATGATCGAGGCCGGGGTCCCGCCGGGTGTGCAGGTCGCGCACAAGCACGGCTGGGTCGATCAGACGCTTGGCGATGCCGGGATTGTCTTCACGCCGGGCGGCGATTTCGTGCTGGTCGTGATGATGTGGGAACGTCCGGTTCTCGTCTGGCCGAACGAGTTCCCGCGCGTCTCGGAAATTGCGCGGCAGGTCTACAATGCCTACAACCCGACCGCGCCCAACAACGCGATCCACCAATCCACGATCCCGGAGACGTGTACGCTGCCGGATCAGCTCATGCAGGATTTGCAGGCGCTCGACCTGCCGCCAATTCGCTGATGCGCGTCGCCGCGCCGGGTTTTGGGTTCGCGGCAATCCGGCTATAATCATGGGGGACGACTTTCGGGCGTTTTGCCTGTTCAAAGGAAAAACCATGATGTACTACCGGAACATTCTCAAAACGGTTTTTTTTACGATCATGCTGGTCGCGCTTGTCGGCTGCGGCGCAAGCCCCTCACCCTCGGATGTCGTGAAAAGTTTTTATGAAACCTCGCTCGCGGAAAAGCCGAATATCGATGCTTTTATTTGTACGTCGAACAAAGACGCCGCGATGGGCATGATGCGCGCGATGGACTCTCTGAAATCGCAGATGAGCGTCGCGCGGTTCGATACCTCTGGCCTGAAATATGAAATCCTGAACCAGAACGCGACGGATGCGCAGGTCAAAGTCAGCGGCAAACTCAAATGGACAATTGCCGCGCAATCCTTCGATACCGATTATCCCGGCACGAACATCGTCCTGAAGAACGAGAACGGCTGGAAGGTCTGCGCATGATCGTTGTCTCAAAGGTATAACGTGATAGAAGTGCGCCTGTCGTCATTTAGCGCGAACCACGTATAATCCTTTTTGATAGTAGCGCGCGGCAAGGATGATCACACATGGCAGACGTACTCGGGACCCGGCTTGGGCGTTATGAAATTCGGGAGCGCATCGGGCGCGGTGGTATGGCGACCGTGTACCGTGCCTGGGATATGAACCTGGAGCGCCTTGTCGCGGTCAAGGTGCTGCATGAACACCTCGCCGAAGACCCGGATTTCAAAAATCGCTTCGAGCGCGAAGCCAAACTCGTCGCGGCGCTGAACCACCCGAATATCGTGCAGGTTTTCGACTTCGACCATGAGGAGCGCAACGGCGAACCGCTCTATTACATGGTCATGCCACTGATCACGGGTCCGACACTGCGCGCAAAAATGGAACAGGCCAAAGCCAGCGGAAAAAGCCTCTCGCTGGATGAGATTGAGAAGGTTGTCGAGGCGGTTTGCGGCGCGCTCGGTTACGCGCACCAGCAGGGCATGGTCCACCGTGACGTCACGCCCGCCAATATCCTTTACAACAACGGCGGCGGGATCGTCCTCGCCGATTTCGGCCTCGCGAAGCTGGCGTCCAGCGTGGCGATGACCCAAACCGGAATGACGACCGGGACGCCGATTTATATGTCGCCCGAACAGGCAACGGGCGACGCGCTGGATGCGCGCAGTGATATTTACTCGTTTGGCGTCGTCCTCTACGAAATGTTGACCGGAGCCGCGCCATTCAATGGCGAAACCGCCTATTCGATCATCCTCAAGCACGTCAACGAGGATGTGCCGCTCGATAAACTGGCCGCGAGCGGCACTCCAAAAGCAGTTGAGGCGGTTGTATTGCGTGCGCTCGCCAAAGCGCCGGAAGATCGCTATCAGAATGCCGGGGCGCTCGCCTTGGATTTCCGCGATGCGGCGCTGGGCAACCTCGCGACCGGGGTGCGCTCCGGGGTCGGGACCGTCGTGCTGCCCGTCGTTGCGCGCAAGGAAAAGATGATGCGCGACAAAGCGCTCCCCTACCGTCCGCTGCTGGGACTGGCCGGGATCGCCGCGCTCGGTATTGTCCTGCTTGGCGTGACGCTGCGCCCGGCTATCGCGCCGGATTTCGTGCCAATTCTGCCAACCCTGCGCGTGCTGCCGACCATCGCCGCGCCGCTCGGCAACTCCATGACGGAAAGTTCCGTCGAATTTACGGATGATTTCAGTACGAAGCAGCACAGCGCATGGATGCTCGGCAGCAGCACGGATCAGCTTTACCGCAAATTCGAGGATGGCGTGCTGCGCATCCGTAACATGCTGCCCGCGACCGCTGCCACGACGACCATCAATCGGCGCTCGGCTGAATATGGCCGCCCAATCACCATCGACGCCGAGTTGCGCCTTTCCGATAAAAGCCAGACGCCTTCCGCGACGGGCATTGTCTTTCGCTATCGCAGTGACGACGAATATTATGTGTTCGCCTTCGATGGTCAGAAGCGGGTCAGCATGTGGCTTCGCAAAAGTGGCAAGTGGAGCGAGTTACGAAATTTGCGCGAACGCTGGACGCCGAGCGATGCGGTCAAGCCGCCGGGCGAGGTGAACAGCCTGCGTGTTGTCGTTAACGAGGACAGCCTGATCGGGTGGATCAACGGGCGCGAGGTGATCCGCATCAAGACCGAGCCACAGATCATCTCTGGCGGGGTCGGTGTATACACCGCGACGACGACCAACGAGAACGAGACGCAGCCGCTCGCCGAGGTCGATGTGCTGCGCTTCGGCGTCCTGCTCTATATGGATGATGCGAGCGTACAATCGACGCCGGGCGGCTCGTCCTAGCTTTTGAGCGCGTTCTGAATGTCGGTGGCCATGCTCTCGCGGCTGAGACCATACGGAAATTTGACGCGCAACACGCCTTTCGGGTCGATCAGCAAGACCGAACTGCTGTGCGTCACGGTCCCATCCGGCTCAATGCGAACCGCGATATTATACGCGCGTAGCAGCGGGTCGAGCTGCGGCTGTTCTGCACGCAGGCCGATAAATGATAGAACCTCGAAGCGATTCACATAGTCATGCAGCGCGTCCGCAGTATCGCGCGCGGGGTCTACCGAGACGAATGCGACGCGCACCCGCTTTGCATCATCCCCGATGCGATTTAGCGTCTGCTTGAGGTCGCTCAGGGTCGTCGGACACACATCCGGGCAGTGCGTATAGCCAAAATAGAGCAGGACCACGTTCCCCACCTGCGCGCTCAAAGTAAACGTACTCCCGTTTGCATCCGGTAGCGTGAAATCCGGCGCGGCTTTAGGGTCCAGCGGGTCGCCGCGCCATTGATAGGTGGGGCGGCACGCCGTCACTACAAACAACAGGGCAACCAGTAGGGAGATGATAGGTTTCATCGATTTCCTGAGTTTTAGGAGCATGGAAAGTATACGGCGCTTTGGTGAGTAGAAGCGAAGAATAGACCTTATTGTTCAGAGGTGATACACACTCAGGTTACGGCTTGACCCCCGAAAAATCACCCGCCGCCAAAATTTATGTGGACAAAATACTGTAGTGGACTACTGGTATCGATTACAACATCTTGTGAGAACGAATTGCCGTTTTTATAAAAAGTGCGATAGCTTCCGTGCAGGAAAGATTTGAACGTAGTTGCTTTGGTTGCAAGATCATCATCTACTGGAACGCCATTGTTTGTGAGTGGTGGTTTGATTTGCAAATGGCTAACAAAATAGTCCAGATCGGCTGGTGACATTTCAAATTGTGCATTTCCAATCCAGCCTTGGATTCCAAAACAGTTGGACTGGAGATTGTGCATACTGGGAGGAAATTTGAACTGGCCTAATTCTTCGGTGATGGTGGGTGTTTTCGGGTCGCAGGTATTTACTCCAACAGCGGAGATGGAACCCAACATAAAGCTGAGAAACAAATATAGAACTGCGCCACAACAGGCAAATGTCGTAACAACCGCGATACTCAGGTTAATGACTAGACGACGACGTGATTTCATTTCTTGGCGTCGTGATTACTCCCTCTGCTTAAACATCGGCGACACCACCTGCGGCATGTCACAGATTTAGCATTATCCTCTTTTCTGCACTTTTAACCAGCAACGCCGCATTGCTACAGCGTCTTGATCAGCCCCGCGATTGCCTGTGCAAACGGCGATTCGGGAGCCATGATCGCCGCCGGGACACCACGCCGCACCGCCTGAGCCTGATTGACATCATACGGCAGTTCGAGCGTGACGGGCATGTTGTACGCCTTGCTGATCGCTTGCAGCGGTACACCCGGTTCGGGTTGGCTATGGTTGACGACGAGCCGCACGCTGTTCAGGTTCACGCCGTAGCCGCTGAAAACCTGCGGCAGGTTGAACGGATTCTGTGCAGCGGTCATATCATCGCCGACGACCACGATAATCGTCTTCGCGATAGCAAGTACGGCGGCCAGCGAGGGGTTGGCCGGGCTGACATCCGCGACAATTTGCTGAAAGCCGCTGCCCAGCGTACTGAACATCTGCACGGTCGCATCCAGCGAGAGCGGACGCGGCGGGCGCGTGCCAGGTGCGCCGATAATCCCGACCCCAGCCTGCGGATGCGCCGTGATGACCGCGCTCACAGCGCGTACATCCAGATTTTCACCCACCGCGAGCAAATCCGCCCACGAGGTCCTCATCGAGAGATGAAGCTGCGCGCCGACCTGTCCATTACTCAGCGCCAGATCGACCAGGCACACGCGCTCTACGGTTCGGCGTAAGAGGAAGGTCAGGTTGACCCCTACCGTCGTCGCGCCTACCCCCGGACGCAGACCGAGGACAGCCGTGAGCGGGACCTGTCGCTCTGGCTTGCGGATTTGTGGGGCAACGGGTGCGGCGGGCGTCGGTGCAGCTTCGACTCCGATAGGCAGCACGCGGCGCGTCGAACCGCTGCTCGGTGGGGGCGGCGGCGGTTGGTTGCTGTAAATGGGTGCGTCGGTTCGCGATGGACCATTGTTCGCGCCAGCAGCCGGATTTGCGAGGATTTCTGCAATGCGTGTGGTCAGCTCGCGTGAGGAGACGGGCTTGCTCATGAATGCCGTCGCGCCCGCGTTGATCGCCATTTGCTTGTCCATCGGCTGGCTGCGCGCCGTCAGGATCAGGACCGGGATACGCGCCGTCGTGGGATTGCTGCGCAACTGGCGCGTCACATCGTAGCCGCTGATACCCGGCATCATCAAATCCACGATTGCGATTTCCGGCTCCTGTGTCTGTGCCGCGAGCAGCCCGGCCTCGCCACCCTGTGCGAGGATCGCGGTATGCCCCTCGCGTTCAAGCATCAGCTTGACCATTTGCAGCAACCCGGCGTCGTCGTCGATGACCAGCACTTTTGCCATATTGTGATTTATCCTGTGGCGCGTTCGACGCAGTAAATATTTGCATAGTTGCGGTTGAGCAGCAGCGCCCCGCCGCTGAACTGAATTTCGGGGTCGCTAACAAGGGAGGCAGTGGCACGGAATACCGCCATGAACGCATCGAGGCTTTGCATCAGCATGTTATCGACATCCACAGGTGAGGCGATTTTGACCCCGCCGCGTATCTCGTATTCGCCCGCCGTCACATACAGGTTGAAATAGACGGGTGCATCCGGCTTGACATGATACATCGAATGCCGTGCGATGCCATCTTCCTCGCGGGTGAGGACCACCGCGATCACGCTCTGCTTGCGGACCTGCCCGACCGGATATTGCGCGCGGAACGTCGTCGGGTCATCGATAGGTGAAACATAGACGTTCTCGATCCGGCAGAAAGGGCTTCCCTTGTCGTTCATCATATCCGGGAAAGGCTGTGTCTTGAGCGTGACATCCCCGGAGATGCGGAACTTGTCCGTCAGGAAGTCGGCGGTGACGATGCCTTTCCGGGCAAGCAGCTTGTCGCTCATCGTGGTCCTTTTCTTGCGGCGCGGGTGCGCTGATTGTAGCGTCTTTTCCGCTGTCCACCACACGCAACCCTGACGTCTGGCGGTGAGCAGCAGTTACCAAGAGATAAGCAGCAGGGCGGATATGTTAGAATAAGTATGTTGATATGGCATTTGTGGTTCCAATCTACTCCTTCAACCTCTATCGTCAAGCTGCCAGCTTCAAGTTGTTCCACGCAAACCAACCAGAGAGGGATAACTATGACTCTACGTCGCATAATCGCGGGATTATTGATAATGGTTACGCTCCTTGCGCCCATTCCGCCTCTTGCAAACGCTGCCGCTGCGCCGCGCATACAAGACCTGACGATTGATTTTGGGGACTTCCAGACCAAAGCGCAGTTGACTTACCCCGCCGAAGGTAACGGTCCGTTCCCGACGGTGATCCTCATTGCGGGGTCGGGTCCCTTTGATATGGACGCAACCTATACGAACTACGACACCTCCGGCAAGCCGCAAGTCGTCTCCGCGATCTTTGCGGACATCGCAAAGGCACTCCCTGAACAGGGAATTGCCGTGCTGCGCTACAACAAGCATTTCGTGAGCGGACCGGGACAGGTCGATCCGAAGTTTTTTCAGGCGACCTCGCTCAAAATCTTTGCGAACGACGCGGAGAAGGTCCTCGCCACAGCGCGGCAAAATGCACTTGTGGATAAGCAGCGCGTGTTCTTATGGGGCTGGAGCGAAGGAACGGTCGTGGGCGCGGAAATTGCAGCGCGCCGCACCACCGATGTTGCGGGATTGATCGTGCAGGGCGTGGTTGGCCTCTCCTGGAAAGAAACAATCACGTTCTGGTTCAATGAAGTCGGCATTCCATACCTGAAAAGTATACAGCCCGATGGAAAACTGGACGTGAAGGCGCTCATCACGGCGGCATATACCGGGAAGGGCGGCGTGACCGCGCGGCAGATTGCGACTTTGCTTTTCGACCCGTCCAGCACGCCGCAAAAGCCGCTGGTTTCAACCCTGCTCGATACAAACAAGGATGGAGTGATCGACCTCGCGACCGAACTCACGCCGGAGATTGTGAGCGGGCTGGTCGATTTCACGCTCACGCCGCAAAGCATCTTCGGCTTCTATAGCCCACAGAATGCGGGAGCGCTGCCCACGTCCTCCGAACAGGCTGCACGCTTGACCAAACTGCCCGTCCTCATCCTGCACGGCGCGAACGATGGCAACACGCCCGCGCGCGGCGCGGATGCCTTCCTGAAAGCGCTGACGGATGTGGGCAATACACAGGTCACGCTTAAGCCCTACGCCGGGTTGGGTCACAGCCTCGGCAAATCGAGCGATGTCACGCAGGATACTTTCGCACCAATCGAGCCGGAGCCGATTGCAGATGCGGTGGCGTGGATCAACCAGCAAGCGCCGAAGAGCGCGGGGCAGTAGTTATTCCAAATCCGGGCAATGTATTTATTGGATTGGGCGGGTCAAGCCCCACCCCTACACCAGACTGCGCGTATTGTGTAGGGGTCGGGCTTGACCGACCCACTGGTTGCGGATTTGGTATTCATCCTTGAAAGGATGCGTCTTTCAGCTATTGAGCGGCTCATCTGTCGGCTCATCATCATATACAAAATAGAGCGCGTGCTTCGACCGCGTGAGCGCCACATAATACAGGTTTTGCTCCTGTTCGGCTTCCCATGCCTGCTGTCCAATCCACGTCAGCGGCAGGTCATCCGGCTCGATGATGAACACGCGGTTCTCCTCCAGCCCTTTCGCGCGGTGGACCGTCGAAAGCCAGACCGCTGGCCGTTCATCGCTGAACAGCGCTTCGACTTCGCGGCAATACTGGTCGAAGCTGCTGGTCTCGAAGGCATCATAACACGCGAGCAGCGCGTCGCAGCGGTCGTGCAGTGATTGAAGCTGCGACGCCGAATCCTCGCGCTGCGTGAGGTATTGCACCTGCCGCTGCCGGTAAATCTGCACGAAGACGGCAAACTCCGCGAAGTAGAAGCCGATCAAGCGCGCAATGCGCCGCGCCAGAAAGACCAAATCCTTGCCGATGTCGCGGCCACGCACGCGCGCCGCCGTGCCGCGCTGGATCAATTGAATACAGAGCGTGACCAGCGGCGAAGTTTTGCGGCCAAGCACCAGATCGCCCGGCCTCAATTCCTTAAAGAAGCTGGTTTTGGTGAGGTCCATCAGCACGCCCGGCGGCGCATCGGGACGCGCCTGTATCTCCGGGACCAACCTGCGTGCGAAATCGAGATGCGTGGTCGGGCAGCGATAGCAGATTGAAAGTGGCAATTCGGTCGCCCGAAATTTGCTTTTCAGGTTGTGGAAGCTCTCCGCATCCGCGCCACTGAAAGCATAAATCGCCTGATGCGGGTCGCCCACGAACAACATACGTCCATCGGGAGCGCGCATTTTGCCAATCAAATCGACGGATGCCGCGTTCAGGTCCTGCGCCTCGTCGATGAATACCCAACTCGCCTTCGCGGGCTTGAGGGCCCACTCCGCAGGCAGCCAGATCATGTCGTCGAAGCTAATCCGCTTCTCCTTGCTCGCGGCGATTTTCCCCTTGCGCAATATGGCGTTCACGGCATCGAAATATTTGGGGTCAAGGTCAATCGTAAAGCGCTTCACGATCTCCGATAGCTGCGCGTCGTCCTTCGGGTCGGCCAGCGTGACCTGCACCATCCGCACCAGTTTCGAGAGGCTATCCAGTAAGTCGGCGACCTGCGCCTGTTTGAGTTCAAAAACGTTATTGAGAATCCAGTCGCGGGTGAGCGTCTTGTACTTCGTCTCGTCGAGTTGGGGCGCTTCAAGCGCGTTCGCCAGGCAACGGTAGCCGATGCTGTGAACGGTGCTGGCGACCATGCGCGTCCCCGCAAGCTGCGCCTTCAACGCAAGCGCCACATGCTTGTTGAACGCGACGAACAGCGCGGAACCTGTCTTAAGCAACCGCGCCGCCTGAATCAACGTCGTCGTTTTGCCGGACCCGGCAACAGCGTTCACAATGCCGTCGCCCTGCTCATTCTGGACAAATGAAAAGATGCGCTGCTGATAGGACGATGGGGTGAAGTTCATAAGGTGCGAGGCGGGCGAGTTGGTGAGGTCAGACGCGCGCCAACTCCGGCGTATCCAGCTTGATACGCCCGCTCAACCGCTCGCTCACGACCCACAATTCGCGCTGTGACGTTTCGTTGTACGTGCCACGTGCGCTCGACCGCGTCCTCTTGCCCACGAAATATTTACCCGTCACGCCTTCGACTTTCGCAGACGATGCAAGATAAATCGAAGTCGCTGCGCCGCGTTCAGCGCTGCCCATGAAGAACTTCGCGGCGGGCCGCACAATCGGTGGGAAGGCGCGGTACAGATTCGTCCCGATCACGCCGGGGTGCAGCGCGTTAACCGTTACGCCCGTGCCTTGCAGCCGCCGCGCGAGTTCATAGGTGAACAGGATATTGTAGAATTTGGTCGTGCCATACCAGCCCCAGCCCATCACGCCATAGGACGAACGCTCGCCTTGCGGGTCCGCCGGGTTCCAGTATCCGTAGTTATGCGCGGCGGAAGACACGTTGATGATGCGCGCCGGGGCGCTCTCCGTGAGCAGCGGGATCAATTCCTGCGCGAGGATGAAATAGGAGAGATGATTGACGGCGAACTGCGCTTCCAGGCCGTCGCGCGTGAGCGTGCGCTGATGCGGGATCGTGGCGGCATTATTCACCAGCACGTCAAGCCGCTCGTGCATACGCCGCACGCGCAGCGCAAGCAGCCGGATTTCATCCGCGTGTTCGAGATCGGCAAGCATCAAATGAATGCGCGTCGCGCCCGACCGCGCTTTGGCTTCCGCGAGCGCTGCCTCGCCGCGTTCCTGATTGCGCGCGTGCAGGATCACCGTCGCGCCCTGCCGCGCAAGGCCGATCACGGTCCACAAGCCGATTCCCGAACTCGCGCCCGTCACCAGTACGACTTTGTTTTGCATCGAATTCGATACTACATTTTCCAGGTTCATCGGTACACCCTATCTCGTCCCTACTATCGCTGATCAAGCGGCAAATTGCACGGGTCGCAAGTGCCTTTCTATTGAACCTCTAAGGCGGTGCAACCCGCGCACGAATACGCTAAAATCGCATCATTAAAAGCGTGTTATGCCAAAGGATATTATGGCTGAGTTGCAGATCGAACAGCGCATCGCGGGTCTGGTCGCGATTGCGAAAGAGGTCAAGGTTTGTCCGAAATGCCCGCTCGCGGAAGGCCGTACCAACGCTGTCCCCGGTGCGGGTCCCGCCAACGCGGAGATTATGTTCATCGGTGAGGGACCCGGCCAGAACGAAGATGAGAAGGGCTTGCCTTTCGTCGGGGCGTCGGGGCGCTTCCTCGAAGAACTGTTGGCGAGCATCGGCATGACGCGCCGCGAGGTGTTCATCACCAATGTCGTGAAATGTCGACCGCCGGGCAACCGCGACCCGCAGCCGGACGAAGTGCTGACCTGTACGCAGAATTACCTCTACAAGCAAATCGAACTCGTCAACCCGAAGGTCATCGCCACGCTTGGCCGCTATAGCATGGCGTTGTTCCTGCCCGGCGCGAAAATCTCCGCGATACACGGCCAACCCAAATATGCGGACGGGCGCGCCTATTTGCCAATGTTCCACCCCGCCGCCGTGCTGCGCAATCCGGGGCTGCGCGGCGAAGCCTTTGCCGATTTCGCGAAGCTGCCCGGCCTCGTCGCCGAAATCAAACAGCGCGGCGAAATGGCGGGTGCGTCAGCAGTACCCGCGAAAAACAATACGCCCGACGAACCGCCAAAGAGTTCCCCGGAACAGCTTTCGCTATTCTAACCAGCGTCCGCAAATGGCGCGCGGGAATAAATCCCCGCGGTATGTCGGTCGATACCGCCGCCGAGAGACTATGCCATACTCGCGCCGTTCAATAATGGCCGGGCGAGTTTGATGGTCATTATTCCGCCAGAAAGCGCGCGATCTCGCGTCCGGCGCGGTCGGGCGCTTCCTGCCCGACCAGGTGGCCGACGCCGGGAAGCGTCACCAGCTCGATGGCTGGATTGATGCGCTTGAAGCGTGCCGCGCTGCGTTCGTAAAACACATCGGAATGTTCACCGCGCAAAATCAGCGTGGGAACTTTCAGGCGCGCGGGCAATTGCCAAACATCGGTCGCGATGGTCTTGAAAATTTGTGCTTCCCATTCCGGCGCGTAGGCGAGCGTGAGGCCGCCTTCCGGGTGCGGCGTCGTGATGCTCTCGGTATACGCGCGCACGATGTCGTCACCTGCACGCGCGAACAGCTTCTTGGCGCGAAAATACTGGTAGGCGGTTTCCGCATCCGGCCAGCGCCGACCGCGCCGCAAGGCCTGCTGCACGAGCGGTATCCGCGCCTCGCGCCCGATCAGATGCGCGAAGCGAATTCCCCACAATGCAGGTGAAGGCAGCAGCGTCGGATCAATCAAAACCAGCTTGCGGAAGCGCTGCGGCTCCTTGATCGCGGCGTAAAGCGTCGTCACCGCGCCGACGCTGTGACCGATCCCGATCACCGGGTCCGGCGTCAGCGTCGCCAGATTTTCAAGCAGATCATCCGCGAACTGCCGCCAATGGCGAAGCGAATCCGGCGGCGGAGTTGGCTCCCAGAGCGGACGCATGTGCATCGCCGCGACATGATATTCCGCGAAAAGCGGCTTGAGCATCGCCGCATAAGTCTGTGGAGGAAAGCCATTCGCATAGCTCAGGATAACCCAGCGCCCCGCCGGGTTCGAGCCGGGGAATTCATACAACGGCGGGTTGGGGTGTGTCAACGGTGGCGCATCTCCAGTTCCGCTGCGACCTGCTCAAGCGTGATGCCGCGCTGTGCCATCAGGACCAGCGCATGATAGGCGAGGTCGGCCAGTTCGGAGATCAGCCGTTCATCAGATTGGGAGAGCGCCGCGACCACGACTTCGACGCCTTCTTCACCGACCTTCTTGCCGATTTCATCCACCCCTTTTTCAAAGAGCGAGGTCGTATAGGAGCCGGATACCGGGTTCGATTTGCGGTCCTGAATGGTGGCGAAGAGCGACAGTAGAATTTCGGTCATAAGTCCTCAATAGTGCGGTAGAAACACGAGACCGCCCCGGTGTGGCAGGCCGGACCCGCCGGGTCCACGAGCAGGAGCAGCGTATCCTCATCACAATCGACGCGCACTTCGCGCACGCGCATCACGTTCCCGCTGGTCGCGCCCTTGTGCCAGAGTTCGCCCCGGCTGCGGCTCCAGAAGACCGCCTCGCCGCGTTGCAGGGTGAGCGCAAACGACTCGCGGTTCATCCACGCGACCATCAGGACTTCGCGCGTGGTCTGGTCCTGCACCACGGCGGGCAGCAGACCGCGCTCATCCCAATGCAGCTTTGCCGCGAGCGCTTCGGGCGCGATGGCCTCAAACGAGGACATACGGGTCTCCGGTCCGCACCGGGACGCCGCGCCCGTGCAGGTAATCCTTTACTTCCGTGAGCGTGAGTTGCTTATAATGGAACAGCGTCGCGGCGAGCGCGGCATCGGCTCCGGCATCGGTCAGGACATCGTAGAAATGTTCGCGAGCGCCCGCGCCACCGGAGGCGATCACCGGGATCGACACCGCTTCGGTGATCGCGCGCGTGAGCGGCAGATCATAGCCGTCGCGTGTGCCGTCCCTGTCCATGCTCGTCAACAAAATCTCGCCCGCGCCCAGTGCTTCGGTGCGCCGCGCCCATTCCACCGCGTCCAATCCGGTCGCGATGCGCCCGCCGTTGATCACGACTTCCCAACGCTGATCGGCCTTGCGCGCGTCGATGGCGACGACGACCGCCTGTGAGCCGAATTGCTCCGCACCGCGCGCGATCAGGTCCGGGTCACGGACGGCGCTGCTATTGAGCGAGACTTTATCCGCGCCCGCCTGCAACGTGGCGCGCATATCTTCGACGGTGCGTATCCCGCCGCCAACGCAGAACGGAATGAAGATCGCTTCGGAGACGCGCCGCACCACATCGAGGATCGTCCCGCGCGCCTCGTGTGACGCCGTGATGTCGAGCAGCGTGAGTTCATCCGCGCCCGCCCGGTCGTAGATCGCGGCCTGCTCCACCGGGTCGCCCGCGTCGCGCAGGTCCACGAACTGCACGCCCTTCACCACGCGCCCGTCCTTAATATCGAGGCACGGGATAATCCGCTTCGCGAGCATCAGCGTACCGCCGCGAGCGCATCTTGTAACGTGAAATGGCCGTCATAGAGCGCCTTGCCGATGACCGCGCCCGCGATCAGTTCCGTCTTGCGCAGGTCGCGGATTTCCTCAACTGAACTCACGCCGCCGGATGCGATCACGAGCAGCCCGGTTTGTTTGGCGAGCGCGGCGGTCGCGGTGATGTTCGCGCCGGATAGCTCACCATCGCGGTTCACATCCGTATACAGCGCGTGCTTGATGCCCATTTGCGCGTAATCCGTGCCGAGTTCAGCGGGCGTGAAGTCGGTTTTCTGCTGCCAGCCGAAAATCGAGACCAGTCCGTCACGCGCATCCAACGCAATCGCGATCCGTTCCGCGCCGTAGGTCGTCAATAGCGACTGCACCAGCACCGGGTTGAAAACCGCCGCCGTGCCGAGGACGACGCGCGCCACGCCCGCGTTCACCGCCCACGCCACATCGTCGACAGTGCGCAGGCCGCCGCCGAACTGTACGGACACCGGAAGTTTGCAAAGCTGTTCGATGATCCGCTCGTTCGGTCCGGCTTCGGAGAGCGCGCCGTCCAGATTGACGACGTGCAACCACTGCGCGCCTGCTTCGATCCAGCGTGCGGCGGTCGCGACTGGATCATCGCTATAGGTTGTCTGCTGGTCGGGGTCGCCCTGCCGCAAGCGCACGACGTTACCACCCCGTAAGTCTATCGCCGGGTAAATGATCATGCGTCCAACTCCGCGAAATTGCGCAAGAGGCGCAGCCCGACGCCCTGACTCTTTTCCGGGTGGAACTGCGCGCCGTAGATGTTGCCACGCCCGACCACCGCCGCGAAGTCGATCCCGTAATCCGCGCTGGCGAGGATGAGGCGGGCGTCGGTTGCGGCGTGGTAGCTATGCACGAAGTAGGCATACCCGCCCGATTTAATCCCACCAAGCAGCGCTGAGTCCGCGCAGACCGCCAGTTGATTCCAGCCAATCTGCGGCACTTTCGGACCTTCCACCGGGAAGCGCACCACCCGACCGGGCAGCAGCCCCAGCCCCGCTAAGCGGCCTAGCTCCTCGCTCTCCTCGAATAGAAGCTGCATACCGAGGCAGATACCGAGGATCGGCGTCCCGCGTGCGGCATGTTCCCGGATCGGCGCGACCAGCCCCGCCGCGTTCAACCCGGCCATGCCCGCGCCGAACGCGCCGACGCCCGGCAAGAGCAGTTTGCGCGCCTCGCGCAGGTCGGCGGGCGCATAGGCGACCCGGAACGGGATCGCGAGGTGGCGCAGCGTGTTCGTCACGCTTTTCAGGTTCGCGACGGGCGAATTGACGATGACGATCTCATCCATGTTGAGTCACCCCAGCGTCAGCACGCGGTATTGTTCGGTATAGCGCGGCTTGTCTTCCAGATAGTCCGCATCCTGATTGCCGAGGATGCGCTTTTCCAGCGCCGCCGGGTCCTTGACCTGGCTCTGGTGGCACAGGATCGCGCGGATTTTCTGCTCTACAAAGGGCGTGATGTCGGTGCGGATGTTCGGCTCGTGCGTCCCGGCAAGGTAGACATGCCGGACCTTGTGCGGTTCCAGCCCTTCATCGCGCCACAATTCGACGAAGTTGAAGCGGTCGCGCGCGGTCGGGTACACCGCATCCATGACGGCGTTGCCAATCGCGATGTGGTCCGGGTGGTTGATGCCGCCGTTGCGTCCCCAGCGCGCGGTCGGGTCGCAGGTCACAACGATGTCCGGTTTATACTGCCGCAGCACGCGCGTCAACTGCTTGCGCAGCGCGAGGTCCGGGAAGAGTTCGCCATCCGGGTTACGCAGGAAGATCACATCTTCGGGAGCCGCGCCCGCGACCGCCGCCGCGTTGCGCTGTTCCGTTTCGCGCATTTCGATCAACCGCTCGCGCGTCATCGTCGCGTCATCGCTGCCCTTGTCGCCGCTGGTCGCGAGGACGTAGAACAGGCGCTTGCCTTCCGCGCCCCATTTGGCGAGTGCGCCGCCCGCGAAGAATTCCGGGTCGTCGGGGTGCGCGAAGAGCGCCATCACGGAGCGCGTAACCGGGGGAGCATCACTCATCGAACTCGTCCTCGTCGGTATTTTGGGTATCGACGGCCTCATTGTCGTTTTTCTTGCCCTTCGCGCCGCAATCGCAGCCGCCGCCCTCGCTCTTTGAGCAACCCGCCTCGGCCTTGTTCGTGAGCGCGTTGAGTTCATCGAGCGGCTGGATCTGTTCGCGCGTGAGCGTATAGCGCATGTCTTCGACCAGCACCGTTACAGAGTCGGTCAGCGGGTGGACATCGAGGACGCGCCCTTCGCCGTAGGGCGTGCCGATCACTTTGTTCCTCTTCGGGAGTTCCTTGCGCGCCTGCACATATTGCTCGTATTCGTAGACGAGGCAGCAGCGCAGCCGCCCGCACATGCCCGTGATCTCCGAGGGGTTGAGCGAAATGCCCTGCGCCTTCGCCATCTTGATCGAGACCGGACTGAAATCGGTGAGGAAGGTCGAGCAGCAGCGCGGAATACCGCAAGCGCCCATCCCGCCAATCGCCTTTGCGACATCCCGCGCGCCGATTTGCCGCAGTTCGACTTTCGTTTTCGGGTAAATGGTCGCGAGGACACCGCGCAAGCGGTTGATATTCACTTTGTCCTTCGCGTCTTCGGCGCTGAACGAGATCGAAAGATAGCTGCCATCGTAGTTGTACTGCGCTTCGACGAACTTGCACATCTCGTAGCCGCCGAGGTGCGAAGCGCGTTCGCGGCAATTGATCAGCGCTTCGACCTGCCGCTCTTCCCAATATTGCTTCATCAGCATTTCGCGCGGGGTCGCGATGCGCAAAATCGGCTTGTAATCGCCGACGCCTTTTTCCGGGTTGACGAAGCCCATCACCTGCCCAAGCTGCCGACCGCGCATCGTCTCGACAATGACGTGATCCGCAGGATTCAAATCAGGAAAATCCTTGCACTCGAAATGGTAGAGCTTGCCGACTTTTTGAAAACGCACGCCGACAATTTCGGTGCGCGTGGGAGATATGATGTTGGACATGACCATCGCCTCGTAGGGGATGCGCGCCCGGCTGCTCCCCCGCTACAGACGAGCGAGGATGAAGCAGCGCGAGCCAGGCTGCTGGACGTATCCGTTCAATTCTAACACGGTTAAAGTGCTTGTCACCCGCGCCGCCGAAAGGCCGCTCGCCGCGCATATCTCATCGATGTACAGCGGAGTAGCGGAAAGCGCGGAGAGGATCGCCCGTTCGGTGTCGTTCAATTCATCGGGCAGCGCGGCAACGGGTGGTGGAGCGGGCGGCGGCTCTTGTTGCAGCGGTTCGCGGCTGATCGCGGTCGATTGCGGCGCGTCGGCGGGCTTCTGCATTTGCTGGAAGAGCGGCAGATCGAGCGCGAGTTCATCCAGAATATCGGTGACGCTGGTGATCAGCTTTGCCTCACCCGCCTGAATGAGCAGGTTAGCGCCCGCGCTTTCTCTGGAAAAAATGCTACCGGGGACCGCGAACACTTCCCGGTTCTGTTCGAGCGCGTGCCGTGCCGTGCCGAGCGCGCCGCTCTTCGCGCCTGCTTCCACGACGACCACGCCGAGCGAGAGGCCGCTGATCAGGCGGTTGCGCATCGGGAAGTTGCCCGCATCGGCGCGCATTCCAATCGGAAACTCGGTGATGACTGCGCCGTGCTGCGCGATGGAGAGCGCCAGCGCTTCGTTTTCACGCGGATAGACCGAATCGATGCCGTGACCAAGCAGCGCGAATGTGCGCCCGTTCATGGCAATCGTCACCTTGTGCGCGGCGGTGTCGATCCCTTTGGCAAGGCCACTGATAATCGTCACGCCTGCCTTGACGAGATTCACCGAGAGCGCACGCGCCGCCTGCAATCCATAGTCTGACGGCGTGCGCGTGCCGACGATGCCGACCGCGTGCTGATCGATTTCCTGAATTGCACCACGAATATAGAGGACAGGCGGCGGATTCCCGATTTGCCGGAGCAGCGCCGGATAATCATCATCGTGCAGCGTCAGGACGCGCGCCCCGATTTTCGCGACTGCATCCAAATCCGAGTCGATGTCGGCGGTGCGGCGTGCGCGCTGCAAGGCTTCAAATGCGGGGCGGTTGTTGATCACGCGCTCAAGCTGCGAGTCGGGTGCGCGCCACGCGGCTTCGAGGTCGCCGAAGTTTTGCAGGAGCGCGTTCAGCCGCGCGGAGCCGATCCCGCTCACGCGGTTGAGCGCGACCCAGTAGCGCAGCGTCCGCTTTTCCAATACTACTCGCTGTCATCCGGGAGCAAACCCGGCGGCAGGTTCACCGTCATCACGCCCTGCGCCGGGTCCGTGCTGACGATCACGCCCGCAATTGCCGGGATCAGGACTTCGCCGTAGGTCGTGCCGCGCACCACATAGACATCGTTCGCGCCCGTCTCGATGAATTCGACCACCGTGCCGAGTTCTATACCCTCAACGGTGACGACGCGAATACCCATCACCTGAAATAAATACACTTCGCCTTCTGCCAGCGGCACGGCATCGGCCAGCGAGACGAATACATACTGGCTGCGCAACAGGTCCGCGCCCTCGCGGTCCTCAATGCCTGCCAGCTTGAGCAGCCAGGTATTCTCCTTCTGGCGGCGCGCGGCTTCGACGGTGTGCGGCGTCAGCGTGCCGGAGCCATCCTCACGCACGCCGAAATAGACCGTGCCGAGATCACGCAGCCGTTCGGGAAAATCGGTAATAATTTGCAGGCTGAGTTCGCCGCGTATGCCGTGCGGTCGGTTGACCCGCGCGAGGACCAGATACTCCGGTGAGTCGGGCATGAGCGGGCTAGACGATCTCGACCGAGACGCGCGTACCTTCACGCTGCGCCACGACGCGCACCAGCGCCCGGATCGCGTTCGCGACCTTGCCTTCGCGCCCGATCACACGCCCCATATCGTCTTCGGCGACGTGCAGTTCAAAAACGGTCGCGTTGCCGGCGTGCGTCTCGGTGACGGTCACTTGGTCCGGGTTATCGACTAGCGATTTCGCAAGATACTCGATCAGTTCTTTCATGAAAACCTTCGCAAAACAGGTTTGCGTACAGCCATAAAATAAGAATTGCGTTCGATGTAACAGCCCGGTCTATCAATGGCCGGGCAATTGTAGAGGGCAGTCTTACGACTCGCTCTCGATGTCCAGGGTGGCCGCGGTGATCGGATTCGGCGCGGCGTGGAACGTCTTCGGGCTGACCGGGGGACGCGCGGCTGCGGCGGCGACGCCTTCCGCGACGAGGGTTTCCATCGGTTCGCCCTTCTTGAGGCGTTCGAGGCGCTTATCCGTGCCGAGCCAGCCGAGGATACGCGCGACGGGTTCCGAAGGCTGCGCGCCGACGCTCAACCAGTAAAGCGCGCGGTCTTCCTTGAGTTCGAGGGTGGTGGGGACCGTGCGCGGGTTATAGAAGCCAATCGCTTCGAGGTACTTGCCGTTGCGCGGGCTTTCGCGGTCGGCAACGATGATACGATAGCTTGGCTGGCGTTTGAGACCTACGCGACGGAGACGAATACGGACCATGTGAAAACTACTTCCTGCCTGTGGTTTGGCTGTATGCTGAATTATTGCTTGAACATGTTTCGCAGGTTGCGCGGACCGCCCTTCATGGCTTTCATCAACTTCTGCATCTCGCGAAACTGCTTGAGCAACTGGTTGATTTCCTGAACGCCTTGTAGTTCGTGCTGCGGGTTCTTTGCGTTGTTGACATAGCCCGCTCCGCGCGCGATACGGCGCTTGCGGCTGGCATCAAGCAGACGCGGATCGCGGCGTTCGTCCATCGTCATTGAGCGGATGATCGCTTCGATTTTCGACATCGATTTTTCCGCGTCGGCTTCGTTGATCATATCCTTGAAGCGGTTCATGCCGGGAATCATGCCCATGATCGAGCCGATGCTGCCCAGCCGTTTGACCTGCTGCATCTGCGAGAGGAAGTCTTCGAGGTTGAACTCCGCGCGCATGAACTTCTTTTGCAGCCGTTCGGCTTCCTTCTCGTCGAAGGATTCCTGCGCCTTTTCGATCAGCGACATCACATCACCCATGCCGAGGATGCGCTGCGCGAGGCGATCCGGGTAGAAGACCTCGATCCCGTCCATTTTCTCGCTCGTGCCGAGGAACTTGATCGGTACGCCCGTCACCGCGCGCATACTGATCGCCGCGCCACCGCGTGCATCGCCATCGACCTTCGTGAGGATTAGCCCGGTGATGCCGACCTGCTTGTTGAAGCCTTCCGCGATGCGAACTGCTTCCTGCCCGGTCATCGCATCCGCGACGAGCAGCACTTCTGCCGGGTTCGCGCGGCGCTTGACCTCGACCAGTTCATCCATCAGGCGTTCGTCGATTTGCAGACGACCCGCCGTATCGACGATCACGACTGTCGCGTCGGCGGCGATGGCGGCCTTGATCCCGCGTTCCACGATGTCTGGCGGCGCTGCGCTCGTGCCTTCATCGTAAATCGGGATGTTGATTTGTTTGGCGAGCGTGCGGAGCTGTTCGACAGCGGCGGGGCGCTGCGTATCCGCCGCGATCAGGAACGGGCGACGGCCTTCCTTGCGCAGGCGCAGTGCGAGCTTGCCCGCCATCGTCGTCTTGCCCGCGCCTTGCAGACCGACCAGCATCAGCACGCGCGGCGAAGCACCAGCGAGAGAGAGGGTCCCGCCTTCACCGAGCGTCGTGAGCAGTTCTTCATGCACGATCTTGACGACCATCTGGCCGGGTTTGAGCGCCTTGTGGATTTCCGCACCGACCGCTTTTTCCTTCACCCGCTTGACGAAATCCTTCGCCACCGGGAGCGCGACATCGGCTTCGAGCAGCGCCATCCGCACTTCGCGCATGACGACATCGACATCCTGTTCAGAAAGCGTGCCTTTCTGCCCAAGACGGTCGAAAATCCCCTGAAGTTTATCGGTCAATCCTTCAAACATAGACGCACCTGCTCCCACCGACGCGGACACATCGGCAACCAGTGCATTATAAGGACAATTCGGGGCGCGTCAAGCCAAAACATTGCAGCGGCAGGCCGAACGCATCAAAACGGAGGCACGGTGTCCGTCACGGGCGGACACATCGGTCCGCCCCTACGGAATGCGCGCGGTGTAGGGGCGGACCTGCGTGTCCGCCCACCCTGTTGTGTCCGCCCGTGACTGACAGCACTGCGGCTTAGATCAACGAACTACATCATGCCTTGCAGGGCTGTATATGCAGGTGCAGCACGCGACACAATTGTTAAATTTGTAAATTACGTGCCATTACGTATGTCGCATCCTGCCCCCGCAATATAAACTCCCGGTGATTACGAGTTTCGGGAGCGCGGCGTTGCTAATTCAAGCGGGAGAAGGTACACAGCACAAGACGGAATATATTCAGGTATGCGCCTGCTCTGTATTGCAGGGTCCGAACCGACATGCTGCGGGTCCGGTTCTGGAAGCCCTGCTCGATTTTGGAAGTCCGGGCGATTATCAGGCCAGAGTGGTCCCGGCAGCGACGATCCTGACCGGGTGGATCGCTGCGCTGTATGCGGATGACACGAAGCACGCTGCACGCTTCCGGCAGCACAACCCCGCCACGATGAACGGCGCGGAACTGGTCGCGGCGCTCATCGGTGAGTTGCAACGCTGGCTCGGATACTCCCCTGCGTTTACGCGGGTCCATGCCACAGCAACCCCCATGACCTACGAACTGGTGATTGCCTGCGAGGAGGGAGCGCTAGCGCAGGCGGTGCTGGAGTGTGCGCTTGCGATGGCGGCGGCGGCGCTATGGAACACGCCGTTCGACTTTCACCGCGAGACGGCGGCGCTATTCGCCATCGTGCAAAAGCAGCGTTCCGGCGAAGTCTTGAAGGCGCTGGTCGGCGCAGCGAAGGCGCGGCACATCCCGGTCATGCGGCTGGACCCGAATGTACCTGCCTTGCAGCTTGGCTATGGGATTCACCAGAAGCGCGTTCTGGCCTCCGAGATGGGGCTGAACAGTGCAGTCGCGGCGCAGATCGTGCAGACGCGCTCCCTGACCTACAGCGTATTGCGCGGGATCGGCTTACCAGTGCCGGAGAGCGCCGTCGTCTCCAGCGCGACGGATGCGTGGGCTGCCGCGAAACGCATTGGGACGCCTGTACGGACCAGCCCGAACCACGTCACAGGACAAAACAGGGGAAACGCGGAAAATGGGGTAAACGCCGGATTGCGTTATGAGGCGAATGTGTGCGTGGGCTTCGATCTGGCGCGCGTTTATTGCGAAGAGGTGATCATCGAACGGGACTGCGGCGGCAAAGCGTATCACTTGCTCGTCGTGGATGGGCATATGGTCGCGGCGCTGCTGCGAAGCGGAGAGACGATCACGGATGTGACCGACGCGGTGCATCCCGATACGGCGCGGCTGGTGGTCCTCGC
Source organism: Aggregatilineales bacterium (assembly GCA_965246845.1). Lineage (GTDB taxonomy): Bacteria > Chloroflexota > Anaerolineae > Aggregatilineales > UBA2796 > JBBRMW01. Next base: position 239,437 of record CBDFFR010000014.1, on the reverse strand, counting down.
TGCGCACGCGATAGGGTTAGTCGTGTCGGGGGTGGATATTCGCTGCGCGGACATCGCGGAGCCGTTCGATGCGCAGAACGGCGTGATCGCGGGCGTATCTGCTGCGCCGGACCTCGCGCAGTTCATGCAACCAGCACAGGACAAGCCGCGCGATATTGTGACGCCGATCCTCGACCTGCTGTATCCGGCGACCGCGCCGACGCAAATCCCGCTACTCGCCGTGAGTGGCGCATCCGGGACGACGGCGATTACGCATCTGCTGCGCACGATGTACACGATGGCGCGCTGGACGGTCGGGACGGCAAGCAGGGACGGCGTAACAATCGGTGAACACACGGTACGGAGCGAGGACGCCAGCAACGTGCGCGGCGCGCATACCGTGCTGCGGCATCCGCACACCGAAGCCGCCATACTGGAGATCGCGCCGCAGAGCATCCTGCGCGAGGGACTAGTGGACTACCGCTGTAAAGTTGAAGGCGCATTGAGGGTCGGGTAATCTTGAGTTCAAGGAGACCAGACGATGCCGAAGAAAATCGAGATGACCCTCAGCGCGGCTGAACAGGAACAGCTGACTGCGCTGTTGAGTAAGGGGAAGGTGGGCGCGCGGGTGCTGAAGCGCGCGCATATTGTACGGTTGGCGGCCTCCGGCAAGAGCGATGCGGCTATTCAGGAAGCGCTTGGGGTAGGGGAGGCGACCATCTGGCGGACGCGCGCCCGCTATCAGGCGGGAGGACTGAAGCGCGCGCTGTACGAGAAAGCGCGACCGGGCAACCCACGCCTGCTGGATGAAGCAGGGGAAGCGGCGCTGATTGCGGTGAGTTGCTCGGACACGCCGCACGGGGAGCAGCGCTGGACCTTGCGCATGGTGGCGGACAAATTGGTGGAACTGGGGGTGGTCGAGTCCATCAGCGAGGATACGGTTGGACGGGTGCTAAAAAAAACGCGCTCAAACCGTGGCGGGTGGACCACTGGTGCATCCCGGAGGTGAACGCCGCGTTTGTCTGTCAGATGGAAGCGCTGCTGGACGTGTACGCGCAACCGCTCGACGAACAGCACCCGGTGGTGTGTGTCGATGAGCGTCCCTGTCAACTGCTGGGCGATACCCGCCAGCCGCAACTGATGCGACCCGGCACCCCCAAGCGGGTAGACCATGAGTACGCGCGGCACGGCATGGCAAACCTGTTTCTGGCGGTGCAACCGCGCGGCGGTTGGCGGCGGCTCAAGGTCACCGCGCGCCGTACCAAGTCCGACTTCGCGCATTTTCTCAAGAACCTCGCCGACGACCACTTCCCCTCGGCGCAGCGTATTCAACTGGTCGTGGACAACCTCAACATTCACACCCCAGCCGTCCTGTACGACACCTTCCCCGCTGCTGAAGCCCGACGGCTCGCCCGTCGCTTCACTTTTCACTATACTCCCAAGCACGCTTCCTGGCTCAACATGGCCGAGATTGAACTCTCCGTTTTTGCTCGCTCTTTGCGTCGTCGCGTCGCCTCCACCGATGACTTGGCGTGGGCTGCTGCACACTTCCAATGCGTTCGTAACCGCGATAAGCAGACTATCCAATGGCATTTCACCGTCGATGACGCCCGTCGCGCCTTGGCGCGTCTCTACCCTTCGCCTTCACAGCGGTAGTCCACTAGCCTTCGCGGAGTGCAGGATTGGCGTCGTCGCGCGCGTGCGCTGTGACGCCATCGAAGGAACAAGTATGCTGGATGAGCGCGCGGCGCTGTTCCGCGTCCTCGTGCAGACCGTCAATGAGGCTGCCGTGCTGAACGCGGATGATCCGCACGCCGTCAGGCTGGCGTCATCGGCTGCCGCGCATGTCCTCTTTTTCAGCACGCGCCCCGCCAACCCGGTGATCCTCGCGCATCTGGCGAAGGGCGAAACCTGCGTGATTGTCGAAGACCAGATGATCGTGATCGCCTCGCGCAAGGAACGGAACCCCGTCGCGAAGCTGGCCGATATTGCGTTTACACAGCAGGGCAAGAATTCGGCGGCGGTCGAAAACGCACTCGCCGCGACTGCTGCTGCACACGCGGCGGGCTTCGCGCCAGAGATGATCGGCCATGTACTGGCCGCCTACCCGCCCGAACTCCCGTCGCAGATCGCCATCGCGCCCCCTGTGATTGCTTCCTATTCGTACCGTAAGGAAGGATATTAAACACGATGGACCTCACGATGGATCAACGCTATTCACGCTTGAATGCGAAGCCCCGGAAGCCTGGATATGGAACGCTGATGCTGATCGGCGGCCATGCCGATAGAGACGGCGAATGCGTGATCCTGAACGAAGTCGCGCGCCGTGTCCGGCAGAGCGCCGGGCGGCTGGTCATCGTGACGAATTCGCCGGGTGCGGATATTGATAAATGCGTCGCGTTCTTCAAGCGCGCGGGCGTGCGCCAGATCGATTGCGTGACCATCGCGACGCGCGAGGATGCTTCACAGACGGCGCATGTGACGTTGATTCGCAGCGCATCCGCCATCTTTTTCGGTGGCAGCAACGCGCACTGCCTCGCGCAGGTGATCGAGGGATCGGCGCTGCACGCAGAGTTGCCCGCGTTTTATGCGAAGGGCGGCCTGCTGGTTGGTGACGACGGCGGCGCGGCAGCACTCAGCGAGATGATGATTCTGGACGGGATGCCGGATCATCCAGTACGTGCAAGCAAAACTCCTGCGTCCGGCTTGCGGCTGCTGGAAGATGTCGCTACCGATCCGCGTTTTTCCAGCCACGACGGTATCTGGCGCTTGATTTCGACGGTCGCGAAAGCGCCATTCCTGCTTGGCCTCGGACTCGATGAGGATACGGCGTTCATCATCGACCCGGAAGCGCAATGCACGGTCCTTGGCGCGGGCGCGGTCTATATCATCGATGGCTCCGCGATTACTTATGCGAACGTGCAGAACAACGATGTGATGACTGGCTTCAACATCAAGCTGCATGTCCTCACGAATGGTTACGGGTTTCATCTGCCGAGCCGCACGCCTACGCTGATCTAGAACGGCGCTCGTTTTACCGAGAGTTTTGAGGGTGATCCGAGGCGCGCGGGGCTGAAGCCGCCGCGCTATTACGGTCCGATTTAGGGGTCGCGGCTGGCCCGACCCGTTTTCATGCCGGGTGGACACATCGGTCTGCCCGCCTGCATCAAAGTCAATGCAAAAGCGATCACAGACACAGCGTTATAGATACCATAATCTGGTGATATTGATGGTAAAATAATGGCATTAAGAGTATTCAAGAGCTAAAAGTACGTGGCACAACGCGACATCATTGTGATTGGTGCATCGGCGGGCGGTGTCGAAACCCTGACGCAGCTCGTCAGCCGTTTGCCCGCCGATTTGCCCGCCGCGCTGTTCATCGTGCTGCACCTGCCTTCGCATAGCTCCAGCGCGCTCCCGCAAATCCTGACGCGCAGCGGCAAATTACGCGCAATTCACCCGCGCGACCGCCAGCCCATCGAGCGCGGCATGATTTACGTCGCGCCGCCGGATTTTCACCTGCTGATCGTGGGTAACATGATCCACCTGTCGCCGGGACCGCGCGAAAACGGACACCGCCCTGCTATCGACCCGCTGTTCCGCAGCGCCGCGCGCAGTTATGGAAACCGGGCTGTCGGGGTGGTGCTATCGGGCGCGCTCGATGATGGCACGGCGGGACTGATAGGCATCAAAATCCGGGGCGGGACCGCGTTGGTGCAATCGCCGGACGAGGCGATGTATACCGGGATGCCGCGCAGCGCTATCGATAACGTAAACGTCGATGCCGTGTTGACCGTCGCGCAACTCGCCAGCCGGATCATCGAACTGGCGCATGAGACGGTCGAGGATAACCAGCCACCCCCGCCGGACGAGATGGAAATGGAAGCTGCAATGGCAGATATGGACACCAGCGCCCTGACCGAATTGAACCGTCCCGGCAAGCCTGCTGGTTTCGGTTGCCCCGAATGTGGCGGATCGCTCTTCGAGATCAACGAGGGCAATCTGGTCCGCTTCCGCTGCCGCGTCGGACATGCCTATTCCGCCGAAACGCTGCTCGCGGAACAGAGCGAAGCGGTGGAAGATGCGCTGTGGATGGCGCTGCGGGCGCTCGAAGAACGCGCGGCGCTCTCGTCGCGCATGGCAGATCGCGGCCACGAGAACGGGCGCACGCTGACCGCGACCCGCTATGAAGAGGAAGCAAGCGACGCAAAGCAGCGCGCGGGCGTGATCCGCGACGTGCTGGTGAACCTGTTCAGCACGACCGTGAGCGAAGACGCAAGTGAACGTAAGGGGGGCAGCATCTCCGCGAATAGTAGTTCAGGCGAGAGGCCCGCGTGACACCGAAGAACACACCGATACAGGAGCAGTCCGGCGGAGTCGGCTTCGAGGCGCTTCTCGATTATTTGAAGCACACGCGCGGATTCGATTTCAGCGGCTACAAGCCTGCCAGTTTGATGCGGCGCTTCCAGAAACGGATGCAGGCGCTCGCTATCGAGACCTTTGGCGATTATCTGGATTTTCTGGAAGTTCACCCGGAAGAATTTCCGTTGCTCTTTAATACGCTCCTGATCAACGTCTCCAGCTTTTTCCGTGACGCGACGGTGTGGGAGTACATCCGCAGCGACATCGTCCCGCAGATTATCATCAACCGGGAACCCGATCACCCTATCCGGGTGTGGAGCGCCGGGTGTGCGACGGGCGAGGAGCCGTATACCATCGCGATGGTGCTGGCGGAAGCACTCGGCGCGGACAAGTTCCGCGAGCGCGTCAAAATCTATGCGACGGATATTGACAATGAAGCGCTGGACTACGCACGGCAGGCGAATTATAGCCAGCGCGAAATCGCGGGTATACCGCCGGAACTCTGCGCCAAATATTTCGATAAGATTGGACCGCGCTTTTCCTTCCGCAAGGATTTGCGACGTTCGGTCATCTTCGGGCGGAACGACCTCTTGCAGGACGCGCCGATTTCGCGCGTCGATCTGCTGATCTGCCGCAACGCACTGATGTACTTCAATGCGGAAGCGCAGGCGAAAATACGTTCGCGGTTTCACTTCGCGCTGATGAACGACGGATATCTGTTTCTCGGCAAGGCCGAAATGCTGCTCGCGAATTCAAACGTGTTTGCAGCCGTCGATCTGAAACGGCGCATTTTCTCGAAATCGGCGAAGACAAACCGGCGCGACCTGTACCTGACGCCTGCCCAGCAGGATGACGAGGATGCCATGAGCAATCAATCCGAGCATTCACGCTTCCGCGAAGCAGCTTTCGAAGCCAGTCCAACGCCGCAAATCGTCGTCGATGTGAACGGCCTCGTCGTGCTGGTGAATGAACAGGCGCGGTCGTTCTTCAATCTGGTTCTACAGGATATTGGGCGCGTCTTCCAGGACCTGGAGCTATCCCACCGAATTATGGCGCTGCGCGCGCGCATGGATGACGCCTACCGTGATCGGCGTCCGGTCACGATCAAGGATATGCAGTGGACGACGAGTTCCGGGGAGCTGCGCACATTGGAAGTACAGATCGTCGTGATGAGCGACGCAGACGGCAACTCGCTCGGCGCGAGCCTCAGCTTCTCGGATATGACGCGCTACAACAAACTCCAGACCGAACTGGAACAAGTCGGCCAGGAATTGGAAACGGCATACGAGGAATTGCAATCGACCAATGAGGAACTGGAAACGACCAACGAGGAATTGCAATCGACCGTCGAGGAGCTGGAGACGACCAACGAGGAGCTACACTCCACCAACGAAGAGCTGGAAACGATGAATGAGGAATTGCAATCGACCAACGAGGAGCAGCAGACGATCAATGATGAACTGCGCCGCCGCACCGACGAGATAAATCTGTCGAATGGCTTCCTCGAATCGATTCTCTCAAGCCTGCGCGTCGGCGTGGTCGTGCTGGACCGTAACCTGCAAGTGCAGATTTGGAGCCACCGCGCAGCGGACCTGTGGGGGCTGCGCGCGGATGAGGCGCAGAACCGCAATTTCCTGAACCTCGATATTGGGCTGCCTGTGGAGGCGCTCAAGCAGCCGATACGGATGAGCCTGGCGCAGGAGAACGTGCAGGAGGAAATCGTGCTGGCGGCGACGAACCGACGCGGCAAGCGCATCCAGTGCCGGGTGACGTGTGCCACGCTGAAGAGCGTGGATCAAGCGGTGCGTGGGGTGATTTTGCTGATGGAAGAGGTCGAAGAGACGCCTCAGCAAGAGACGACGGCGGCGGATTAGGGGCATGGGTGTGTAGGGGCGGACCGATGTGTCCGCCCGGTGCGCGGACGTATTTGTAGGGGCGGACCGATGTGTCCGCCCTCAAACCGGGAACAACCCGCGTTTCACCGCGAAGCGCACGAGTTCCGTTTGGGATTTCAATTTGAGTTTGTGCATCATGTTGCGGCGGTGAATCTCGACGGTGCGCGGGCTGATCACGAGCAGGTCTGCGACCTGCTGGCTGCTGTGACCTGTGGCGACGAGCTGAAACACCTCGCGCTCGCGGGTGGTGAGGGTATCGTAGGGGTCGAAGGCCTGGTCGTGTTCGTGCCGCAGATAGTCATCGATGGCTTGCCCGGAAAGCGGCGCGCTGAGGTAACGCCGCCCGGCGTGAACTTCGCGAATGGCCGCGATCAAATCGGCACTGCTGGATTGTTTCAGGACATAACCCAGCGCGCCCGCTTTCAACGATTGCGCGACATAGGCTTCCGTGCCGTGCATGGAGAGGATCACGACGCGCGTTTGCGGGGTGCGCTGCGTCACCTGTCGCGTGACTTCGATACCGTTGACGGTCGGCATCGCCACATCCACGATGAAGACATCCGGGCGCACCTGATCGGCAAGGCGGATCGCCTCGATACCATCCGATGCTTCGCCGATGACCGAGAAATGCGGTTCCGCGTCGAAGAGCGCGCGCAAGCCCTGCCGCACGACGGGGTGATCATCGGCCAGCGCAATCGTGATCACACCCGCTATGCTTGACATGGACACACCTCTTTAGAGTTTCGCGTTGCCGAGCGGGAGTTCCGCGCTGAGGCGGGTTCCCTTATCGGGCGTCGATTCGATTTGCAGGCTGCCGCCGACGAGCGCGGCGCGTTCGTATAGCCCGGTCAGGCCGCTGCTCACAGGCTTCTGGAGCGAGGCTTGAATATCGAAGCCGCGCCCGGTGTCCTCGACGTGCAGATAGATGGCTTTGTCGTTCACGATCACGCGCACGGAGACTTCGCGGACGGCGGCATAGCGCGCGACATTGGTGAGCGCTTCCTGTACGATTCGGTAGGCGCTGATCTCGATAGCGGGCGGGAAGCGCCGATCCATGCCGCTGTGCATGAAAGTGACTGCAATTCCGGTTTGCGCGGTGTAGCGCTCGAAGGACCAGTGCAGCGAGGCGAGCAGCCCCAGATCATCGAGCATCGGCGGGCGCAGATCGAGCGAGAGGCGGCGTACCTGCGTCATCAGGCCGTCGATCAGGCCGAGCGCATTGGCGATGTGGCGGGGCGCGGCTTCCGGCTGATTCTGGCTCACTTCGAGCGTCAATTTCAGCCCGGTCAGGAGCTGGCCGATCTCGTCGTGCAGGTCACGCGCAAGCTGGCGGCGTTCGATTTCCTGCGCTTCGACGAGGTGGCGGGAGAGCGCTTGCAGGCGGGCGCTCTGGGTGCGCAGCTTGTCTTCGAGATTTTTCTGCGAGGTCACATCGCGGATCGACCAGCGGATCGCGGTGATTTCGTGTGCATCATGGACAACGGGCGCGGCGTGCAGGTGCGCGGTGAAATGACTTCGCCTGCGCGGGGTGAAGACGGTTATCCAATCCCACTTGCCGCGCTCGGTACGCAGACGCGCCAGATTGAGACGGAACACGTTGCGCTCCGGGAGTTTGATGAAGACGGTGAGCGGTTTGCCGATGAGAAAGCCGCCGGAGATGTTGAGCAGGGTTGCGGCGGTGTGGTTGGCCTCGAAGATTTTGCCGTTGAGGTCGGTGACGATATAGCCATCCGGGGCGAATTCAAACAGGTCGAAATAGCGCTGCCGTTCCTGTTCCAGTTCGGCGCGGGTGATCATATTGGTAGAGAGCGCGACATTATTTTCTATATCGTGTTGCGAAACAGGCATTGGGCGAACGATCCATATTTCGCAGATTATACGCGGTTGGCACTAAACTATTGATACAAATGTCAATCACGGGCGGACACATCGGTCCGCCCATACGAAAGACGTGCGGCATAGGCGGACCCGTGTGTCCCCTACGGAAGGCGCTCTGTGTAGGGGCGGACCTGCGTGTCCGCCCTCGCCTTTGATTTTGATGCGTTTGCCCCGTACAAAAGTCGCGTCAGGGGGTCAAGGCTTGGGTATACTCGTCAGCGGTCATCACACCTGAAAGGCAGCAGCATTTTTATGAAACTTTGGGGACGCGAATTTACACGGCGCGATCTGGAAGGCTACACCAGCGATTTGCGCCAGATCGCCGATATAAAACTTGTGACGATTGAAGACGGGCAGGAGCGCGGCGTGCGCGTGGCGCAGGTACGGACGGGGAGCGGGTTCGATTTTACGGTGCTGCTTGACCGCGCAATGGACATCGGGAGCGCGAGCTACAACGGCATCCCGCTCGCGTGGCAAAGCGGCACGGGCGCGGCCAACCCCAGCCGCTATGAACCCGAAGGGCGCGGCTGGCTGCGCACCTTTCATGGCGGGCTGCTGGCGCTGTGCGGGCTGACGCAGGCGGGCGCGCCGGGCGACGGCGTGGACCCGGAGAATGGCGAGACGCTTGGATTGCATGGGCGCATCGGGACGACGCCCGCCTATGATGTGCGCGTCGAGCGCGTCTGGAACGATGACGAATGGCGGCTGCGGCTGCACGGCATCATCGACGAGGTGACGCTCTTCCATGCCAAATTGCGGCTGGAACGGACTATCGAGATCACGCCGGGCGAACCGCTCATCGAAATCACGGACCGCGTGCGTAATTTCGGCGGCGAACCCGCGCCGCTGATGGTCCTCTATCACTGCAATATCGGCTGGCCGATTGTCTCCCCGGATAGCGAGATGTTGACCCACGCCGGGCGCGTCACGCCGCGCGATGCCGTTGCCGAACCGGGACTCGGGCGCTGGAACCGCTTCGATGCACCGACGCCGGGCTACGCCGAGCAGGTTTTCTTCCACGAGCTGCCGAAAAACCAGACGGTGAGCGCGTCGATTGTCAACCCGCCGCTTAACCTCGGCGTCGAGGTCATCTTCGATACGAGTACGCTCAACCACCTGACCGAGTGGAAACAGATGGGCTTTGGCGATTACACGGTCGGGATCGAGCCGGGGAACTGCCTGCCGGAAGGCCGCGTATCGGCACGTCGCGAAGGCCGCTTGCGGATGCTTCCGCCGGGCGAGACGGATACATTCCACATCGCGTTTCGAGTCCTGACCAACCGCCGCGAACTGGAAGCGACCCGCGCCGCGACCAAGCACAAAGACCTCGAAGGGACTTAGGCCATGAGCAGCGCGCACTTTCAGCAGCTTGGCGCGGATATTCAGGACGCGATGCCGCGCCTGTTCATTCCCGGCGTGGGTTTCGGGTTGATCGAGAATGGCGAAGCGCACGCGGCGGGTTTCGGCGTGACGAGCATCGAAAACCCGCAGCCTGTCACGCCGCGAACGCTCTTTCAGGTCGGATCGATCAGCAAGACGTTTACGGGCGTCCTCGCGTCGATCCTCGTTGAGGCGGGTAGTCTGGATTTGGATGTGCCGGTCCGCACGTATTTACCGGAACTAACTCTGAGCGATGAAACGGTTGCGGCGCGCGTGACGATGCGCCACCTGCTCAACCATACGGGCGGCTGGGTCGGAGATATTTTCGATGATACCGGGTGGGGCGACGATGCGCTTGCGCGGATGGTCGCGGCGCTGGCCGATGTGCCGCAGCTCGCGCCGCTGGGTGAACTCTGGAGCTACAACAACGCCGGGTTTTATATCGCGGGGCGCGTGATCGAGAAGATCACCGGGCAAAGCTTCGAGGCAGCGATGCAGGAACGGGTCCTCACGCCGCTCGGCATGACGCATACCTTCTACTTTCCGTGGGACCTCATGACGCACCGTTTCGTCGTCGGTCACGAGGTCATCCGGGAGGCGGCGACGGTCGCGCGCCCCTGGTATATCGCGCGCAACGCGGGTCCGGTCGGGAGCGTCGTCTCGTGCATCGAGGACATGCTCATCTACGCACGCTTTCACCTCAGCGATGGCCTCACAGCGGATGGAACGCGGCTGCTTTCGGTCGAGTCGATGGGCGCGCTGCGTGGCCTGACGACCGCCACCGACGAGCAGGATCGCTATGTCGGGCTGACGATGTATAGCTCCGTGCGCGGCGGCAAGCATCTGTATGGACACGGCGGCGCGACGGGCGGCCAAAAAGCCGAACTGCTCATCTCCAATGCGGACCAGTTCGCGTTCATTCTGCTCACCAATGGCGATTATGGAACGGCACTCAACCGCGAAATGGAAAGCAAAGCGCTCACGTTCGTCCTCGGCTTGCCCGCGCCGGAACTATCCTACCGGACGCTCTCCGAAGCGGAAGCGCAACCGATCCTCGGCTCCTACGAAATGGCCTCGTCGGTGATCCAGATCACGCGCGAGGGCGAACGGCTGATCATGCTTGTTGTGGATCGCGGCGGCTTTCCAAAGAAGGACTCGCCGCCACGCGGTGAACAATACCCGCCGATGGAGTTCCGGTTTTATGATGAGACGCATTACAAGGTCATGGATGGCGTTATGAAAGGTGCGGGTGGCGAAGTACTGCGCGGCGCGGACGGGCGAGTCGCGTGGTTCCGGCTGTTTGGGCGGGTTCACAAGCCGGTATGATCAACACGGAATCTATCGCATTCGCGGACGCCGCACGTTACGCAGAGCATTACGTCAAGCCGCTGTATGGCGGCTACTGCTTCTCGCAACTGCCGGAAACGGTGCTGCATCTGCTGGGTGGCGGGGCGACCGCGCCACTCCCGGCAGCGGCATTCGGCGGCGAAGCGGGTCCCTATGACCATGTGATTTTGCTGTTCATCGATGGCTTCGGGTGGACGCACTGGGAGCGCTTCGGAGAGGGGTCGCCCTTCCTGCGGCGCTTCGCGGAGCATGGCGTCGTCTCGAAAGGCACATCGATGTTCCCTTCCACGACGGCGGCGCATACCTCGCTGCTCTATTCCGGCGCGCTGCCCAGCCAGACCGGGATACACGAGTGGTTCTACTATGAACCCGCCGTCGATAAAATCATTACGCCGCTGCCGTTCAGCCGCGCCGGGACGCTCGAACGCGAGACGCTCAAGCGCGATGATCACCTCGACCCGGCGCGCATCTTCCCGCCGCAGACGACCGCGCTCTGGCTCAAGGCCAAATCGGAAGACCGCATCCGGTCGTTCGTTTACCAGAGCGGCGAATACGCCTATTCGACGTACAGCCAGCATATGCAGCGCGGCGCGGAGACGGTCGCGTTCAAGACCATCGCGCAGGGGCTGACGCTGCTCGCGGATAACATCGCGGCGCAGAAACCGGGCGCGAAGAGCTATCACCTGCTGTATATCGACACGATAGACGCACTGGGTCACAGATACGGACCCGGCTCGCACGTCGTCGCGGCGGAAGCGGAAGCCGTGCTATACCAGCTTGAGCGCTTTTTGCACGCGCGGCTCGCGAAGGAAGCACGCAATATAGCTCTGCTCGCCTTCGCCGATCACGGCCAGATCGAGGCGGACCCGGCGCGGACCGTCTACCTCGATCACGACCTCGCGACGATTGGCGGCTGGATGCGAACCAACCGCGCGGGCGAGCTGCTCAAGCCCGCCGGGTCGAAGCATGATTTGTTTCTCTACATTCGCCCGGAATGTCTGGATGAGGCCGAAGCGTGGTTCACGCAACGCTTCGGGGAGCGGATGCTCGTCAGGCGCACAACGGCGCTGGTCGAAGCGGGGTTTTTCGGTGCGCTGCCGCCAACGCCAAAGTTTTGGGAGCGCGTCGGCAATCTGGTCCTGCTGCCGCGCGGCGCGGATGGGGTGTGGTGGCTGCACGAGGGCAAGGCCGAAGACAAGCGCGGGATACACGGCGGGCTGACGCCGGATGAAGTGGTTATTCCGCTGCTGTTCATGAATTATGGCAGGCAATCGTAGAGGTCCAACGCGACCCCTACAGTGTAATTTGCCTCGCACAATCGGCGACCAGAGCGCGAGTCAATTACTGCAAGTGAACTACTTCAACCCAAGCTGCTGGCGCAGTTGGCGCACCTCATCCTCAGTTGCGCTCGTCTTTTTCTTGAAAGCGTCGATGATCTGCTCGGCGCTGATTTCCGTCGCGATCTCGTTCAGCGCGGCTCCCCACTGGTCGGACTCTTTCGCAAGCTCGTTCTCGACCGCGTCCACCAACGCGCGCAGGATTTCCGGCGGCGTCTTCCCGGCGCTATCGATGATTTTGGCTTCCTGCAAGCTCTCGAAGGATTTCTGGTAAAGGGTTTGCTGCTTCTCCCAATCGTAGACGCGCTGGAAGGTCGCGAAGAGCGCCCCGATGCTTGGCAAAATCACGATGACGAGCGCGACGAACGGGTTGGTATACGCGACGTTGAAGCCTGCAATGAGCGTCACCGCCAACGGGACAACCAGCGTAAGCGAGAGCGTCACATCGGCGTTGAAATCATACTCGCGGCTGCGCCGTTTATAATAGACCATTTGCTCCTGAATGCGCAGGTCGTTGTAGAGCGTGATCAAGGCTGCACTATCGGCCTCGGTGTGCGCCGGCGCGCGCGGCGGTGTATCGGCAGGAATATCCGGTTTCTGGTCGCCAGAGTGCTGGATGCGCGCGACGATCATTTGCAGCGCGAAGGCGTGCCGCTGGTTGTCGTAGGGCGGCATGTGCATCAGGTACAGGTAATATTGCTTGCGCAGGCTCTCCGCGCTGCGGCGCTTCTCGTACCATGTGCGTTGCGGGCGGTCGCGATTGTAGGCGGAGACAAGGATAGTGACGATCACAGCCATGATCGTCGTCAGCGTGCCGAAGAAGCCCGCCAGTTTATAATTGAAAATACCGGGCAGCGCGTCGGCGGGGAGCGTAGTCGTCAGCGAAGCCGCCGTTGCGCTGGCAACCGTCGTCGCCGTCGCCAGTACCGCGAAAATGGTAGCAAACAGCGCGAACAGCGCGAACAACCATTGAAAAAGAAAATATTGGTTTTGCCAGAATCCAGCGTTGTAGTCTTCATCGATGAACGGGCGCACGAGGACGCGGTTCAGGACCTTGACATCTTCATAAACCACGCTGCTCGCGGGGACGCCCGCCTTTGCCAGCATCAGCCGGGTGACAAACCCATAGTGCTTATCGGCGATGAACTTGTCGAATTCTTCCGGTTGCCCGTCCGGGTCGGGTGGTTGCGGCTTGGGTGCGTAGCGAATCTTCGGCCAGCGCGTCGGGTTGAATAGAAAATACTTACGCAATGAGCGCTCGAAGGTATATTTTGACTCTGGCGGATCGGGAAAGAACTGCGGAGTGTCTGCCGGGGTGTTCATCGTCGCCTCGCTTTGGTTTGTGCAGCGTGAGAAAAGTGTATCCCGAAACTGGAGAATGCTGTTATGCGCGTTCTAGATGAAAACCTGGTGTTGACTAAACGCACTGCCTTATCAGCACTGCACCTCGACGACGCCTTTTTCCAGTATTGCAGGTGTGGTTGACACCCTTCGAGGGCGTCTCGATTGCGCTAGTTTGACCCAGAGCAACGCAAACGGAATGAAGCTGAAAACATACCACGCGCGGATGCTCCCATAGTCGAAGAAGATAACAATCCAGCCGGGAATTGAAACCGCGGCGGCCAGCCACGCCAGCAGCGGCGCATCGAACAACGGAATGAGTTGGATCAAGTCGTAATCGTGAAACAGCGGAATCACGGTGCAACCCCAGAGCACTAGCAGATCGAAAGTGAGCGCGCGCCGATTGAGACGCCAGATCAGAAAGAGCAGCAGCCCGGCGATCAACATGAGCAGTAACCAGAAGATCACGCTGCCTGGCGCGACATCGAGCATAAGCAGTGTGCGCGGCACGATAGCCGCCATCGGGCGCTCCCAGAGCGGGCGCGAATTGCGCAGCCAGCGCAACGGCCAATCCGGGATGATCAGGAAGCTCGGCAGGTAGAGCGCCGCGCCCGTGAACAGCCACGCCCACGCCTGACGCGGCACGCGCCGTTCGTGCAACAACACGCGCGCCCACCCCCACCCTGCGAACACAAGTGGAATGATACTGAGCTGCGGTTTGAGCAGCGCAAACGCCAGCCAGAAACCTCCGGCAGCATTATCTGGATCGCGTCGGCTGCGATAGCCCCACAGCGCGATCAGGCCGAACAGCGCGGATTGCCCGCCCGTGACATGGCTAAACAGTGGTGCATAAAGCAGCGCTGCCAACGGGTGTCTGGTCGCGAACAGCGCAGCAACCAGCGGCAAGGCGAGCCACAGGAACACACTCACGGGGTAGGGTAAGGCGCTGAACGCCGCGAAGACCATTACGAAGGGCAGCGGATAGAAACTGTTGTTTCCATAGATTTCTTCGCCCCTCCGCAATCGCTCGCCTATCGACATGAAGGTCTGGTAGTCGATTGGAGCCGCGCCGCTGCTCATCACCAACGCGATGTAGCCGAGATATGGAAGGAAAAGCAGCACCAACCCGGCAACAACTAAGCGCCGCCGGGTACGTATGTCGCCAAATAAACCGATCAGGGTTTGCATGGAAAATGATTGTAGCGTGGTTGTGCTGGTCCGCGCACAGGTTTAGCGCTGCACCTCGACGACGACGCCTTCTTCTGCCCACGCATACAGCGCCTGAGAGTTCGGATTACTGAGCAGGATGCAGCCAAAGGTGACAGGCCGCCCCAGCGAGCTTTCCCAGAGGATGCTATAGCCGTTGCGCGTCGGCATCCCGTGAATGCCGTTCGTGAAGCCCGGCACGGCCTCGAAAATGCCCATGAAGTTCGGCATGTCGAGGTTCCAGTTGCCTGCATAGGCGCTCCGCTCGTGCGAGAGGATTTGGAAGACGCCGGGCATGGTCGGGCTGCTCGAAATGCCCGTGCTGGCCGCCCAGTCCCACTTGAGCGCGCCATGCTCGTAGACACGCATCCGCTGCTGGCTAATGCTGATCACGATGCGCTTGCCCGCGATGACGGGCTTCTCCAGATTCGCGTCTTTCGGCGGGAGTGTGATCACCTGTCCGGCGCTGAGGACGTCCATGTTGACGCCGGGGTTCACCTTCGCGATCTTCCAGCCGGGGATGCCGATTTGCCACGCAATGCCGTAGAGCGTTTCGCCCGCGCCGACGCGATACGTCGTTGACTTATATTGAACGCGCGCCGACGCGCTGGTGCTGCCCGCCGCAAGCGCCCTGTTGAGCGCCTTCACCGTGCCGTCGATGTCGATGCTGCGATCCGCGCCGAGCGATCCGGCCTGTGCCGTCAGGTAGGCGCTCACGCCTGCCGGGTCCACAGCGAAATTGACACCGTTGGCCGTGTTCTCCGTCGAAAGCCACTGTCCCCACTGTGCGGGCGCGACGTTCCACGCGGCAGCTTGCCCCGTCACTGCATCGGAGACGGTAATCGAGAGCGGTGACGCGAGCAGCGACCGCGCCCGGTCTAGAAGCAGCGTAGCGTCCACCACGTTCGGTCGAATGACCGCAATACTCAGTTCAAATTCGCCACTGCGCAGTTCATCGGCAGCCGCGCGCAATAGGCGCTCGGTCGTGCGCGCCACATCGAGGCTGCGTCCTTCTGCCGCCGGGACCGCCTGCAACGCGCCGTTGACCACGCGGATCGTTGCATTCCGCGCAGGCACATCGACGGTTGCAGCCAGTTTGCGCACCGCATCCGCGACCGCCGCGCCGTCGATGTGCAACACGGGCGAGACAGGCTCGCCGTTCATCGCGGAGATGAAACTGCCGTCGCCGCGCCCGCGCGCCTGTGCTGCATTTGCAGTCGCATTCGCATCAACCTGAATGCCGAGGTCATGCAGCGCGATCT
Source organism: Aggregatilineales bacterium (assembly GCA_965246845.1). GTDB lineage: Bacteria > Chloroflexota > Anaerolineae > Aggregatilineales > UBA2796 > JBBRMW01. Next base: position 223,450 of record CBDFFR010000014.1, on the reverse strand, counting down.
GCCATACGCGCTCACTATCGCGCAGTGTCAGCACCCCGCCATTCTGTGTGAGCGCGGTGGCGGCATCTTCGACCGATTGCCCGCCCAGCGCGACGCCGAGCGAGGTCACGCCCGGAAGTATGCGCCCGGAAGTATAGAACAAGAGCAGCGCCGCGCCCACTGTGAAGAGCGTTGCTGCAATTAACCCGGTCACACCAAGCAGCAGATACCATAGCGGATGAATGCCGCGCCGCGCCGCGACCACATACTCCGGCTGTAGCGGACGCGAGGCGCTGGCGTAGACGGGCGCGGGATTATGATACCGGAGCGGGACGCGGCGTGTGGGCTGCATGATGGCCTGCGATTCGTATGCGTGAGAATGTAGGCCGAATCTTACAGCGGTGCGGTGCGTAATGGCTCTACGCGCGCTCTACGCTTCCCCGATTTTGCAAGATTTTTGCAGCTTCGGCATCTGTGCCGATGGCCGGGACATCCTCTTTGGCTTCCTCTTCGCTCTTTACGGGGTCAAGCGCGTTGTCTTCGGGATACGCGATTTTGTGCTTCGCGATGTATTCCGCAAATTCTTTGAGGCGCAGCAATTGCCGCTCCGAGGGCGCGATGAACGGGCGGCGCTCCAGTAGAAATTTTAGCGCGTTGGTATCGGAGAGGCCGCGCGTCATCATATAGGCGATTACCTGCGTCGGCGAACGTCCAAGCCCCGCCGCACAGTGAACATAGGTCGGCCTGCCTGCCTGTACCTGATCGTGCAGAAAGGCCGCGCCCTTCGCAAGCTGTTCGACGGTCGGCGGCGTGCCGTCGATGGTCGGCAGCCACAGGTAATAATCCGTCTTGATGCCGGATTTGCGGTCGTCCCATTCGACGCGCATATTGAGCAGCGCCCGCACGCCCCACGAATGCAGCACCGCCCAGCCGCGCGCACTGATCTGGCCGCCGAGATAGATATGGTTCGTGATGTGCGTCAACCTGCGGAAGGGCGTCAGGCGACCATGATCGCCCGCGCGTGAGGCAAGATACCAGAGCGCGAGCAGCGGACGACGTAGCGCCCAAGGCGGCAGCGGCTCCGGCACGACGAGCGGCGGCGTAGGTGGTGTATAGCCGGGAACGCCCGGCTCCATTTTCTCAGGCTGCGTATTCATATTTTCAATCCCAATGGCCGCTCGCTTCCACGAGCAAGGTTCCCTCTTCGCAACGTGGGCAAGGTAGCCACGCATCCTGTTCATCCAGCAACTCGCCACTTATTTCGTACACCGAAATATCTTCGCTCCCGCAGACCGTGCAAGCGCTGGCCTCGCCCGGCATATCGGCATCGAACGTATCCAGCGACTCGCGGAAGAAGGGCAGCATTTCGCGGGCGCGCGGGTCGCCGATCACCGCGTCGGCTTCCATTTGCACGATTTCGGAGCGCGCCTGCGCGAGCGCTTGATCGTTCTGCGCGCTGTCGTTCGGGACAAGGACGGAGACCAGATTGTGACAGGTATTGCAAATCGCCAGCGCATAATGGTTGCGCAGAAAAAACGGGCTGACGCCGCTGGTTCCGTGATGCAGTTCGTCCTCGACCGTGTAATAGCAAACCGGGCAGTGGTGGATTGAAACCAATCGTCCCATGATGTGAACCGAATACTCAGTGTTTGGGTTACAATCTTAGAAGAAATGCAGGGGAAAAGCGAACCGTTTTTCGCGAACACTCATGAGCAATGCCCAACCCGGTCAGGTTACGCGCTATCTGGTGATCGCCTTCGGGCTGTTCGCGGGAGCGGTCGCGCTCTGGTTCAGCCGCGATATTCTGATGCTCACTCTGAGCGCAGTCGTGCTGGCGCTGCTGATCACGACGCCCGTGCGCTTCTTCGTCAATCGCGGGCTGCGGCGCTCGATGGCGATTTCGTTGACGTTGATCCTCATTCTGGCGGGGATTATCATCAGCGCGGCGCTTGTGCTGCCCGGCCTCATCGATCAATTCCGGCAGTTGGTCGCCGTGCTGACGCGCATCCTGAGCAGCGGGACACAGGTGTTGCCCTATTCACTTCGGCTGGACGCGACCGATTTGGGCGTGCTGCTGCGCCGCGCGATGCAGTTGACGCCACCGCTGACGCTGCCCGCCGGATTGAGCTTCCTCAGCGAGATCGACCTCTCGACGCTCGGCAAGCAGCTTTCCGAACAGGTGTTGAATAGCCTGAGCGCGATCCCCTCGCAGGTTTTTCCGTTCGTTGGTGGCGTGGCCTCGGTGCTGCTCAGTATCCTGATCGTCGTCTTCATGGGCATCTACTTCGTCACGGACCCGGAAACCTACCAACGCGGTGCGATCCGGCTGCTGCCGAAGCGCTATCGCACGCGCGCCCTGGAGGTCATGTCGAAGCTGGAGGCCTCGTTGCGGCGCTTCCTGCAAGTGCAGTTGTTGATCATGGTCATGACGGGACTGACGACGGGATTAGCGCTGTTCCTGATGGGCGTGCCGCTGGCCGGGGCGCTCGGCACGATTACGGGGCTGTTCTCGTTCATCCCGAACTTTGGTCCGCTGGTCGCGATTGTGCCAATCCTCGGCGTGGTGATCATCAACGCGCCCGCGAAGATTATTGTCGTGGTCGCAGTCTTCTATGCCCTGCAACTGGTGATCAACCAGTTCATCGCGCCGCTGCTGATGGGTCAGGAGACGAATATCCCGCCTGTCCTGATCATCCTCGCACAGGTTCTGGCCGGGCTGTTCTTCGGCTTTCTGGGGCTGCTGCTTTCCGTGCCGCTTTGCGTGATTGTGGTCGTGCTGGTGCGCGAGGTATATATCCGGGACGTGCTGAACGACCGCGAGGCTGACCGCCCACCTATCCCCGAACCTGTGCGAAGTTTACCGGAGCCAACCCGCGCATAAAGCGACTGCTGCCTGTTACGAGGCTTCTTCCAGTTCATCCGGTTTCGGCATGGTGTTCGGCAAGTTGCTTGAGGAGTCGCGGTCTTCACCGGGCTTCACATCCTGCGTATCCGGCGCGGGCATTTGATTAGGCAGTTCGTCGTCACCGTCGCGCTGGATAGCGTTCTGCCCGGCGAGGTAGCGCTGCACCGATTGATTGCCCTGCGTCTGCTGCATGGCGACGACCGATTGCTGATTTTTGGTAAGTGCAGATGGCGTGCGCGCATCATCGGCGGCTGTTTCGGCTTGCAGATTGGTGTTCTGAATGGGTTTACTACGTTCAGTTTGGGGCATGTGCTGGCGGTTCATCGGGTTCTCCTGCTACTACAAATTTTACATTTCTACGAAAAACAAAAAGCCCCTCGCCACATAGCGAGGGGAAGCAAACAAAAACTAGACGCGACCGAAAGAGCGCTTCACATCGGCGTTCGTCAGGAACAGGACGACAATAACCACCGAAATGATGACCAACACAATGCTGAAAATTGGCAATCCATTTCGGGCGTTTGCCAGTATGCTTACGCCACTTAGAACGGCGTAAATTCCGTGTGCGAGTACCGTGCCATTGTATGCCCAGTTACGCCGCATAAAATCACCGACACCAACAGCGATCAACCCAATTGCTATCAAGAGCAAAGCAAAGCCAATCAGTGCAATAACTCCACCACCAATTCCACTTAGCTGTGCCGCTGCCGCTGCCGTTGCCGCATCATTGGTATTGACACCCGATTGCTGGATTGCGCTTCCAAGACCACCCAATAGCGCTCCACCAGTGATTGAGATAACCGAGACACACAAAGTTCCTACGCCAAGTATTAGTGTGTAAATTCCGACAAGGACGCCAATAACCGAATTTTGCCCCGGAGCGACGGTGCTGGTGGTGTTCACGATTTCTCCCCTTTTACAAAATAGAAACGCAATCAGCATAGCAGCATTTAATTTTCATGTAAAGCGGTTTGAGGGGTCAGGAGAGTGCAAACATATTGAAATGGAGTAGACAGGCGGAAACATAGGTCTACCTCTACGCAGAAAGTGCGGCACGGTGTAGGGGCGGACCTGCATGTCCGCCCGTGACCGACACTGTACTTTCATTTGAGGCGTTTGCCCTGTACGTTTGCCTGACCGAAGTTGACCGCATCCGCGAAACCTTGATACACTCACGGGACGAAGATTTTGGATTGGAGAAGAGAACATGACCAGAAAGCACACGCGGGTTTGGCTCGCGGCTCTGGTGGGTACGCTGGTGCTGACCACGCTGCTCGCATTCGCGGCATTCCCCGGCGTCACGGTCCGCGCGGATACGGGACTGAACTGGACCGGGCAATACTGGAACAACACCAGCTTTTCGGGCAACCCGGTCCTGACGCGCACCGACGCGACGATCAATTTCAACTGGGGAACCGGGTCCCCGGATGCGTCCGTTCCGGCGGATAACTTCGCTGCACGCTGGACGCTATCGCAGAATTTCGCGGCGGGGTCGTATCGGTTCCGTATCGGCGCGGACGACGGAATGCGCTTCTACATCGATGAAATCCTGATTCTGGATAAACTCGGCGGCTTCGGCACATCCGGGTTCGGTTCGGCGACGCAAGATGTGAACCTCGGCGTGGGTATACACAACCTGCGCGTGGAATTCATCGAAGTCGGCGGGCAAGCCGGGGCGCTCTTCGATTGGACGGTGCTAAGTGTGAGCGCGACGCTCCCCGCAGGGACCAACGCCAGCGGCCTCGTCACCGCGACCTTCGCGCCGACCTCGATTGGTGGCGCGCAAAAGCTGTGCGAAGTGATCGTCGATGGCGCGAATATTCGCCCGGACCCAAGCACAAACAATCCGGCGATTGCTCGCGCCCGTGCAAAGCAGACGTTCACCGTCACGGCGGTCAGCACCGATTTCCAGTGGGTGCAAATCGATCTCGGTCGCGGTGATGGCAGCCGGGGCTGGATTTTCCGTAACCTCGTCTATCTGTACCCCGGCACGACGGATAACCTGCCGCGCGTCGATACCCCGGCGGCGACGCCCGGTCCCGTGCAGCCTGCGACGGGTAACGCACGTACTGCGTTCATCTTGCGCAGCTATGCCTCACGCAATGCGGAGAAGGTCGGCGCGGTGGCATCGGGTGAGAATTTCGAGATCATCGCGTGGAGCAAGAAAAACCGCGCGTGGGTCCGCATCCGTTTGAGCAACGCGCAGGAAGGGTGGGCGTATCTGCCCTATGTGCGCGTGACGAGCGGGAGCCTCGCGCGGTTGCCGCGTTACGACTAGGCGCGAATACGCGCGTTTTGTGCAGGGCGGACACACAGGTCCGCCCCTACATCAGAGGGCGATTTGTGCAGGGGTCGGATGAATCCGACCCGTTTCATTCTATACCGGGCGGACACATCGGTCCGCCCCTACACCGGAGCGCGTATTGTGCGTAGAGGTTTAGTCTTGACCGACCCAAAACATTAATTTATTTGATACTACCCTTTATGACGACCGCCAATCAGTACGCCAATACCAATTATGATGCTTCCACATACTACAAATATCCAGAAAAAGACTGGGAAGTTTGACATCCAGTATGCAATTACGCCCTCAAGAATAAATACGCCTCCAAGAATGTACAACGCACCAATTCGTTTGGCAGGTGAACCTTTGATCGTGTGCATGTTCCATCTTGTTCCCCCTGATGTTTGCTGCCGAACATAGCTATATAATCCCCAGAAAATAAATGTAATGGAAGCAACGAGAGCTACAGGAATATTTTCTGGTCTCATCAGGAGAGACCCGCCAGCCGCCGCTCCCGCGCGTAATCTTCCGGCGTATCGATGTCGCGCAGAATGCTGTCGTCCTTGCTGACGACATACGCCGTCGCTTCCGCGTGGCGGTTGATCACGTCGCGCGGCGCGGCTCCCGGCGGCAGGTCGAGCAATTCCGGCCAGAAGGCGCGATCAATCAAAATCGGGTGGCCGCGCTTCATCTGGTAGCTCGGCGCGACGATCTGCCCCTTGCCCTGCGCATAGGCGAGCATCACATCGTAAGCGATCCGCACATCCAGATGCGGCTGGTCGCCCAGGCAAATCATGCCCGCCGCGATCTCCGGCGCGCAGGCACGCAGCCCGGTTTGCAGCGAGGAGAGCATATCGCCCTTCGCATAATCCGGGTTGTGGATGATCGTCACGCCTTCTTTGGCGATGGCCGCGCGCACTTCTCCGGCGCGGTGTCCCGTCACGACGATGATTTGCTCGACTCGCGCGCGGCGCAGTTTATCCACGATGGCGTTGATGATCGGGCGTCCGTCCCACTCCATGAGGACCTTCGGCTGCCCCATCCGGCTCGCGAGGCCGCCCGCCAGCACAATCGCAGCCACCCGCCGCCGCACCTCGTAAACCGGGCTTTGCGGATGCTGTACCGCACCAATTGCCACGCCGGAAATCCGCTCGGAGATGAGCATCAACCGTGCCATCAACCGCGCCCGCACGCGCGGATAGCCAGAGGCCGGAACCTTGTTGATCAGCGGGATGATTCGGGCAGTTGCGGGCGCACCTTTCAGCCCCAATTCATCGTCGCGCAGCACGGAGGCGACCCAGGGCGCTTTGACGCGCTCGCCGGGCGGATAGCCGAAATGTTCAATCATCCCGCTGGCGTTGTAGATATGCGCGTCATCCAGCGGCTGCCCCAGCGCGTCGAAGCCGACAACAGGCACGACAAGCGATGTCCCGGCGGGGATCACGGGTTCGTGCGCGTAGGGCGCTTTGAAGGGCAGCCGCCGCGCGCCATCCGCTTCGATGAGCGTGACATCGCTATCGAGCGTATCCACGAGCGCCGTCACTTGTTCTGGGGAGAGGCCAAGCGCCTTGCCGTTCTGCACCTGCGAATAGAGGAACGCAAAACCGTGTTCATTGAGCGCTCGCGTGACCGCCGTTGGCCGGATGCCAACGCTTACATCGACCACGCCCGGCGCGTTGCCGAGTTCATCCATCGCGATCCGCGTCGTCGTCGTCGCGACCACGCGCCAGCCTTCCGCGGCGAGTTCCGCGCCGAGCCGGAATAGCGCGGAGGTCTTGCCGCCCGCGCCGACGAACGCCACCATATCGCCGCGCTGCACGGCGAACGCTTGTTTGAGCTTCACGGAAGTCTGGTCTCAGCGCCAGCAAGCCGAGCGCGGACGTGTTCGGAACTCAGGACCGCCTCAAGCACGCCGCCGCCAATCGCGAGCGCCTTGTCGCTGATCGTGAAGCAGTGTTCACGCTTTGCGCGCGGGTCCACATCCCCGACCTTTTGCCCCTTGCGCACGAAGACGCCGGGGTGAATCAGGCCGCGCAGTATCCCATCGAAAGGTGCGAGCAGCGGCGTCGTGTCGTTGATCCAGGCGAGCGACTGCCCTTCGCGGACCGTCTCGCCGACTTCGATTTGCCGCGTGATGTAGCCATCTTCAGGAGCGCGGACGACGCGCTCCGCACCGCGCCCGTTGACCACACCGGGCGTCCCGGTATCCGGCTCCGCACTGCCGTTGTAGTACGCACGACCGAGGTTGTGACCCCGGTTCGTCTCGATCACGGCATGGCAATCGCCGTGCGCGGTAAAACCCGGTCCGAGCGCGACGACAAGGGGCGCATCAGTGATGCGCGTGCCGAGGTTCACCTTCGCCATACGCGCGTCGATGACCACATCGGAGCCGGGCAGGTACGCGCCGTCCGGGTCGATATAGACCGGGATGTATTCGCGCTTCAAAGGGTATTTGTCATATTCGGCTGGGCTGGAAAAGTGGCGCGCGGTCACACCATCCACCGTGATCGAGCCGTCAAAAATCGCGGTCCCGAAGCTGACCGCCGGACGGACCAGCATTGGGCGCTCCAGTTCAAGGATTTGCAGCGTGAACCCGGCGCGGTGCAGCCTGTATACGACCCCGGAGCCGAGATCGCCGCCGCCGCGCACCGTCACGCGCAGGTCAGAGAACGCCAATGCCCGCTTCCCGCAGCCGACCCACGACGACATCCGGCGTCATCGGTATATCGTCGATCCAAACGCCCGTCGCGTCGTGGACGGCGGCAGCAATCGCGGGCGCGAGTGTCAGGAACGGCATTTCAGCCATGCCGCGTGCGCCCCAGGGTCCAATCGGGTCGGCATATTCGAGGATGATCGACTTGACCTCGCGCGGGACATCCAGCACGGAAGGGATCAGGTACGTCGAAAGGTACGGGTTGCGAATCACGCCGTCCACGCTGACCAGTTTTTCCATGACGGTATAGCCCTGCGCCTGCACGACCGCGCCTTCAATCTGCCCCTGCACGAGGTTCGGGTTGATCGCGCGGCCTACGTCGTTCGCGGAGACGACGCGCACGACATCGACCTGCCCGGTTTCAATATCGACTTCGACTTCCGCGATTTGCGCGACATAGCCATAGGCGAAGTTCGGTTCGGAACGGCCTGTTTGTGGATCATTAGGCGTCGTCGGTGGCGGGCGATATTGAAACGTTGCGATAGCGGGGCGGTCCTCGTTCGCCCACGCGGCGAGCGCGCGTTCTGCCGCGCCCTTGATTGCATTCCCGGCCATGAAGGTCATCCGCGAGGCCGACGCGCTGCCACTCGTCTGCGTGTGCGCGGTGTCGTGGCCGATCAGCGTCACGCGCTCCAGCGGCACGCCGACCGCTTCCGCTGCCATTTGCACGAAGACGGTATGCGCGCCCTGCCCGACTTCCGCGCCCGCCTGCCGGACAACCACGCGCTCGATTTCACCATTGCCATAAATCTCGACCGTCGCCCAGTTCTGTTCCGGGAAGCCGAAGCTGAACCCGACGTTTTTGAAGCCGCAGGCGATGCCGATCCCGCGCCGCTTGTGCGCTTCATCGGGCGGCGTGAGCGCGGTCCGCGCGAAGCCTTCCGACCATTGCCAGTAGCCGCTTTCCAGCGCGCATTTTTCAAGCACTTTATCGATAGTCACGCCCGGCGGCAGCGGCGTCCCGACGCTCGTGAGGTCGCCCTCGCCGAGCAGGTTGCGCGCGCGCAGCTCTACCGGGTCGATGCCAAGCGCCTGCGCGAGTTTATTCATCTGCCCTTCGGCAGCGAGCGCGCCCTGCGGACCGCCGAAGCCGCGAAACGCACCCGCCGGGATGTTGTTCGTGTACACGCCATAGGTATCAACGTGAATATGCGGGATGCAATACGGCCCCGTGACCATCAGGTTCGCGTTCGCCATCACCTTCGAGGTGGTATAGGCATACGCGCCGCCATCCCCGACGACGCGCGCTTCGACCGCGACGATCTTGCCCTCACGGGTCGCGCCCCATTTCGTGTGAATGTGGATCGGGTGGCGTTTGTGGTGGCCGATGATCGACTCGCTGCGCGACCAGATGATCTTCACCGGGCGGTGCAGCTTCCACGCCGCGAGCGCGAGCAGGATTTGCACGGACATATCCTCGCGCCCGCCGAACGCGCCGCCAATCGCCGGGTAAATCACGCGCACCTGCTCCTTCGGCAAATCGAGCGCGTGCGCGATCTGTTCCTGATCCTCGTGCGCCCACTGCCCGGCACAGGCGACCGTCACGCGGCCTTCCTCATCGATATAGCCGACGCCTGCTTCCGGTTGCAGATAGGCGTGTTCCTGCCATGAAGTCGTATACGTGCCTTCGACCGTAACCGCCGCCCGCGCCCAGCCCTCATCCAAATCGCCCTTGCGGATGCGGTAATGGCAGACGATGTTATCTGGCGAATCGGCGTGCAATTGCGGCGCGCCAGGTTGCATGGCGGCGTGCATATCCGTCAGGATGGGCAGGTCTTCATAGCTGACACGAATCAGCTTCACCGCTTCGGCGGCGATGGCTTCCGTCTCCGCCGCGACGAGCGCGACCTGATCGCTGACGGTCCGCACGATTTCCGCACCCGGCTTGCCGCCCAGCCCACATAACACGGGCTGGTCGAAGATGATCAGGCCGTATTCATTCAATGGCAGATCTTTCGCCGTGAAGATGGCAACCACGCCGGGCAGCGCCTTGGCTGCGGAGGTATCAATCGCGAGGATGCGCGCGTGAACCCGCTCGGAGAATTTGACCTTCAACCAGAGCTGGCCGGGCAGGTCGATGTCGCCGGGGTAGGCCGCCTGTCCGGTGACTTTGCCCAGCGCGTCGATTCGCCGCAGGCGCTGGCCGATGATCGGGGGTTGTTTTTCTGGCACGGCTTAGAACTTCTTCGGCTTTTCTTTACGGGGCGGCAGCTTGACGTCTTTGGCGCTGTTCGGGTCCTTGCCCGCGAGGACCGCGACCAACGCATAGGCAAACGCAAGCAGGAACAGCCAGATTGCCAAGCCGAGGAAGAGGCGCCCGCCGCTTGCCATCGTCAGTTTGAGCGGCGAACCCGCGACCGCTGGATCGGGCGCTATCGAGAAATCTACGCCCCGTACACGGAAGCCGGGCGAGACTTTATTGATAAGGTCGATTGTCAGCGGAACCAGTGACATCGCGACGACCAACAGCCCAACCGCGATGATAATTCCGAATATGGGAAGGAGCGGGTTGCGCTTCCTGACGACTTCTGCCTTTTTAACCATGTTCATTCACCTGTATAAGCGCGCGTTCATACTCGAATTGATATTGGGGTAGCATGTAGGAGCGCATCTGGAGCGGATCGAGCGCGAGGAATTCCGCGATGAGTGGGAGCGTCATCGGTGCGAGCGGGTGCTGCTCGTGCGCCCATTTGCTGTACGGCTGGATGCGCAGTTCGCCCGTGCGCAGTTCTTCGATGAGTAGCCGCCCAACCGGACCAACCGCCTCTACATAGCCGCTGCGCTCCAAATCATCGAGCATGTGCGGCAAATCGAACGGGACGCGGCGCAGGTCGGCGCGCCACCCGGCGAGGCTGCCTTCGAGCAACATATACGTAGCGGTCCCCGGTTGCCCATCGAGCGCAAGGCCGACCGACCCCGGATTGTAAATCTGCCATTCGCCGCTTGCCGAGACGACGCGCCGCTTCAATGACAAATGCGTATGGCCGAGGATCACCGTCCGTTCCCGCGTCCCGGCGAGCAACCCCGCAACCTCGGCGTCAGATTGGTATTCTCCCGGATAGATACCGCGCCAAGGATCGCCCGGCACGCCATGCGCCACGCGGACGGGCGGCGCATCGGGATAGTGCAGCGAGAGGGTATCCGGAAAGGCCGCCAGCCGCGCCTGCCAACGCTTCGGGATCGTCCGGCTCAACCAGGGCGGCATCGTAAAATCGCGACGCGAAGCGGGTTCGCGCTCCGTGCCGTGATCGAGCAGGTAGAATTCATGGTTGCCGCGAATGACCGCCCAGCCAAGCGCCGCGATCCGGTCCAGCACTTCGACCGATTGCAAGCCGATATTGATGCTGTCACCCGCGACGATTACCTGCTCGACAGGCTGCGCGAGCGCTTCCATATCGCGGATTACGGCTTCCAGCGCAGGCAGGTTGCCATGAATATCGGAGAGGACCGCAAGGCGCGTCATACAGGTTCGCCTATATTTTGGGTAGCGTTCCTATGACCTTCGCGCGCGGCGGCCTGTATCGCTTCGATGATTTTATAATAGCCCGTGCAGCGGCACAGGTTGCCCGTGATGCTCTGCTGCACCTGCGCGTGCGTCGGCTGCGCGATTTCTTCAAGCAGCTTCGCGCCGGACATGATGAAGCCGGGCGTGCAATAACCACACTGCACCGCGCCCGCTTCCATGAATTCGCGCTGGACGGGGTGCAGGTCCGCGCCCATGCCTAGTCCCTCAATGGTCGTGATCGTCGCGCCGTGCGCGCGTGGGGCAGGAACCATACAGGCCATCACCGCCGCGCCATCCATGAAGACGGTACATGCGCCGCATTCCCCTTCGGCACAGCCTTCTTTGGTCCCCGGAAGGCCGCAATCTTCGCGCAGCAGGCGCAGCAGCGTCTTGTCGTGGCCGCTTTCCAGCGTATAGGATGCGCCGTTGATCGTCGTTTCAATCGGGTGCGCTTCCGCAGGATTGCCCGGATAATCCGCACTATCCGACATACTGTGAAATGGCGTGCGCAGTAGCGGCGGTGCAACCGGGAACGATTTGCGCTCCTCGTTCGCGGCAAGAGTACGCAAGGCGCGCGCGACGAGGACCTTTACCATTTCGGCGCGATATTCGGCAGTGCTGCGCACATCATCGATGGGGTGCGGGACTGCGGCGGCGGCACGCGCGGTTTCGCGGATGCTTTGCTGCGTGAGCGATTTGCCGATAAGCGTTTGCTCCGCGTCCGTCACGCGCAGGATTGTCGGGGCGACGCTACCCAGTGTGATACGCGCATCGGTGACGGTCTCGCCCTCGAAGGTGAGGATGACCGCGACGTTGACGACCGAGATCGCCTGTGCCTTGCGCAAGCCGAGTTTAATAAACGTGCCGCGCTGGTTGGCCTGCATCGCCGGGAAATGAATATGCGTGAGCATCTGGTCCGGGCGCAGAACTGTCCGGCGCACGCCCTGATAGAAATCCGGCAGTTCGACCGGAATTTGCCCGCTCAGGGAGCGCAGCGTGACATACGCGCCGAGCGCCCACAGCGGCGTAATCGTATCATTGGCGGGGCTGGCGGTAATCAGGTTGCCCGCGAGCGTCCCCCGATTGCGGATTTGAGGCGCGCCGACTTCCCACGCAGCCTGCGCCAGCGGAAAGGCGCGTTCGCGGATAATTGGGCTGGCAACGAGGTCATTATGCGTGACGAGCGCCCCGATACGCACCTGCCCTGCCTCATCCAGCACAATATCGGAAAGCCCCACGATGCGCGAAATATCGATCAGCGTATCGATGCCCTTGCGGATGCCGCGTTCGAGTTCGATCAGGATGTCCGTACCGCCCGCAACGAGCCGCGCATGTCCCGCGTTCGCGGAGAGCAGGTGCAGGGCGTCATCAACGGAAGAAGCGGTGTAGTAATGTTTCCACATGCGTTGGGTGCTGCCTTTTCTACGGTGAATTATACCGTGAGTCGGGCAGCACGAAAAGCACGGGTGTTCAATGCGGGGGTTCGTTAATCAGCACAAGGGGTTGTGATAGATGATCGTAGAGGGCGGACACATAGATCCGCCCGTACATATGCGTGTGTTGTCCGGTGTAGGGGTCGCGGCTTGCCCGACCCGGTTAATTACAATTGCTTTTCTGGTGATGATGTTCGCGTGTAGATTACTGATGCTGTGGGCAGACCAAAAATATTCTTGTCCTTTGCCTTCCCGGTAGGCTCAAAACCGCATTTAGGAGCAACTGAACTCAAGCGCCTGCCGATCTTCTGATGTGCTTGATCGAAGGGAATTGAAAGGTGGCTGCACGCGACCAGTAGATCAATATACGCGTGCTGTTGATCGTGAATGAGCCATCGCAAGAACTCTTGCGAGGTGAAGGACTCGGTGTATTGCGATAACCTTGCTTCAGCGTTTACGAACAGGCGGTCAAGTGCAGTCAGTATATCGGTCATGGGTTTTCGTCCAGATTTTGGTGCAAAACAAGCTCAGAAAAATATTTATGGATGGGCAATAATTCACGGGCGGACACATCGGTCCGCCCCTACAGATGCGTGCGTATTTCCGGTGTAGGGGTCGCGGCTTGCCCGACCCGTCTTTAATTTTTATTCAATTGCGCAGCGCGAGGTCTTCAATCTCCGCAAAGCACGCTTTGGGACCGTACACTGTCAGTCCCGCGCCCTTCGACCACATCAATTCGCCGTCGATCTCTTTCGGCATCATGCGCAGGATCACGCCGCCCTCGCGATAGCCAAGCCGCTTGATGCGGTGATCGCGTTCCAGAAACCACGTATACACATCGTCGCGCGTCATGCCTTCCGGCATGTGCAGCAGCTTACTATCATAATTCACGAGGCCGAGGTCGCCTTCCGCAGCGAGCAGCCGCGAATAGCCGGAAAAATCGTGCGGCAGGCCGAGGATCGTCAACACGCCATTAGCCGCGCTGGTCAGGTTGGTCATGCGCGGGTTCATCTCCGCGACCTGATAGCGCTGCGAAATCAAATGCCACATATGGCGGTTGAGTTCCGGCGTGTTGCGGACGAGCGTATACAGCTTTTGTTCGCGCTCGCTCGTCACCATGAAATCGAGATTGATCATGGCGTTGATCGCGCCGCGATCCGGGCAAAGGTTCAATACGCGGTCGAAAATCTGCACGGCGAATGCCTGAATCAATTCTTCGTGGCGGTGGCGGAATTCAATGTCGTGCAGGTCATCCGCGAAAAGGCCAAGCGTCTTGGTCCCGACCGCCGCGCCGCTCTCGTCCTGAATTTGGCTATTGAGCGGCAGCACGAAAAGCTGGCCGTCGCGCACCATACACGAGATACCGGGGCTGGAGTCGAGTTCGAGCAGGCGCGTCATCAGGTAGCGCGATGTCGGCGTGAGGACTTGTGCCATTAGTTCGGGGAGTGTCGGCGCGACGATCTGTTGATCGCCAATCACCTCGTAGCCATCCGCGCGCTGCCGGACGATCAGCGTCCCGAAGCCGCCATCGGAAAGGATTTTGCGCAGCACGACGCCGTTGCGATAGCCTTCCATGTTCAACCCGTAATGGCTGGCCTGCGCGATCAATTCGGCGGTTTGCAGCATCACGATTTCGATGGGTGACTGAATGCGTTCGTCCATCAGGTCAGAGCCGAGCAGGACATCGAAGCGCGGAATGAGCGTCGGGAAATTATCGCGCATGAATTCGTGAAAAGTCTGCTTGTTTTTGACCACTTCGGCAATATCGGAAGGCAACCCGAAGCGCTGGATATGCGCCGCGTCGATTTCTGGCAGGCATTGATCGACCAGCCCATCGACGCTGTGCGATGGGAAATAAGGAACGATGCGGACTGCGCGCTCCCCGATGAGGGTGTGCAAATCGCGCCTGTATCCGTTCAGGTCGAAGGTCCCTTCCGGGCTGACGACGTGAATATGCTGGCGCGCGAGTTCGGCGCGGTAACGCATATGCCGCAAGGTAGCCTGTGCGGGGCGGTCCCAGGTCATGATCAGCCCGTCGCGGGTGGCGACCTGTTCGGGGGCGCGTTGATCATATTTATGACCATACGCCGAACGCTGTTCCAGCGAAAGGCTTTCCAATAAATCAGAGACGTTGTGATGGCCGATGTCAATAGAAGGGGGGGCAATGTCGGTCATCGGAATCGCTTCGAGGGCAAAAGGAGACATGGGCAATCACGCTCGCCAAATATTTCGCATGGGACCACTGGCTACAGTATACGGGCGATTTTTCAAGGTGCGTGCGGCAATCTGCACAGAATTTGTGATTTGGTTCTTGTGAACTTTGACCAAAAGGGCTAGAACCACTCCAGCGCATTCCGCAGCGTCACGACCTGCCCGATCACCGTTGCGGCAGGCGGCTTGAATCCCGCAGCGGCGGCCAACGTCGGCAGCTCGCGCACGGTCCCGCTGACGACTCGTTGCGTGGGGAGCGTCCCGTTTTCGATGCACGCGGCGGGTGTGGCCGGGTCCAGCCCGGCGGCGATTAATTGATCGATCAGCGCGGGCAGGTTGATCAAGCCCATGAGCAGCACGAGCGTCCCCATCTTCGCAATGGCGGCGAGTGCTGCAAAATCGGTCGTGGAGTCGGGCTTTGTAGGGTCTTCATGTCCGGCGAACACCGTGAACGCCGTGACCAGCCCGCGCTGTGTGACCGGAATGCCCGCATAGGCCGGAGCCGCAATCGCGCTCGTCACGCCGGGGATAACTACGAATGGAATACCCGCCGCGCGGCAGGCGAGCGCTTCCTCACCGCCGCGCCCGAATACGAACGGGTCCCCGCCCTTCAAACGGACGACGACCTTCCCGGCTTGCGCACGCTCCACGATGAGCGCGTTGATCTCGTCCTGTGTCATTTTTTGCTGCGCGCGGAACGAGACCTTGCCCACATCGATTTGTTCTGCGTCGGGTCGCGCTTCGGAGAGCAATTCATGCGGCGCGAGCCGATCATAGAGGATGCAATCGGCCTCGCGCAGCGCCCTCAGTCCGCGCACCGTGATCAGGTCCGGGTCGCCTGGTCCCGCGCCGACCAGATAGACTTTGCCGACGGTCATTCGTCGCCTGTATGTTCGCGGAGCGCGGCACTCAACCAGAAGTTGCACGGCTCCGCGCACGGGATGTCGCCGATCTCACCATCGAACCACGACGGATGTTTGATGCAGCGCCCGCAGATGCGGCTCACGAGGTCCGCGCGCTTTTCCTGCGCCAGTCCCTCCAGTTGCTTGAACTGCCCGACCTGCCGCCCGATGCACGCCTCGAATGTATTGGGGATGAATTTGCCTTGACGCGCGAGCGCCCAATCCGCGACCGCGCCGGGGTACACCGACTCGACAAAGTAATGCAAATCGGTCGCGTGTCGAATGTAGAGCGGCGTCGTTTTCGGCGGCAAGGTCCGCGCGCTCGCGAGCGGTCGAAACCCCGCTTTGGTGACGCGGATGCGCTCATCCGGCAGTTTCATCGAAACATCATCGGCGGGCATGTCAATCTGTGTCGGCGTGAGGTGAAGTTGCCCGAAGCGCATCGCGCCTTTTTCCGTGACGGTCTCCCACAATTCGCTACAGCCCGCCGCCGGAAAACCGGTGGTCGATAATCTGGTGGCAGGTGGGCGCAAGGGTACGCCGGCATCTTTGGCGAGATTGAGCAGCGCATCAATGAGAGTCGGATCGACACCCGCCGGGTCGGTCATGACGAGTTCGCGCGAAAGGTATGCGAAAGCGCGCTGATTTTGGTGTTCACGTAGGCCAAGTTCGGAGCGAACATCAATAGTCACATGCGACCCTGCCGCAATGAACAGCGGAATTGCAATCAATAATGGTGCAGTAGTAAGGCTAAATGCTGCCTTAATAGGTGGATCATCATCGAGGAAGACGGCCACCACTTCTTTGAGTTCTATATTGTCCGAAATAAATTGCACGCAGGCTTCCGCTGCCTTTCGGCTTTCGGGATTGCGCTTTGTGCTGTGTCCAATGATTGCAACTGCGCACTCCTGCGGTTTCATCGTCACAATATCGCGGCAAATCCCTTTAGTGCGGGTCATGGCATCCCGCACTCGCTTCAACACCACCTCGTTCAGAAACGGCGTCTCACTCAGCGTCTTCGTATAGCGGATCGTTTTCCCGTCGCGATAGGTAATCGGACCCGTCAGCCCCATCTCCGCCGGGATGACTTCCTGCGTGAAGAACCCGCGCGCGGTGAAGACCGGGATCACGGTGATGTCGTCGGCCTCGATGCTGCGCAGCACATCATGAAACGACGGCTGCTCCTTCCAGAACGCCGCCGCGACCTCGTGGACCACACCCATCGCGCGGATGCGGTCCGCAACATCCCAGACCAGCCCGGCAGTTTCCGGGCTGATGTGCGAGCCATGCCCGGCCAGCACGATTGCGGTGCGCGCGTTGCTCAATCTGCGGCTGCGCTCGTTTGAGCGGTCGCTGTTGCAATATGTGCCAGCAGCGTATCGAACCCGGCACGGTCGCAGAAATCGCCAAACGACTCGCCCGCGTTGCGTCCCTCGCGATAGAACGCGAAGAGCGGGCGCATCGTCGCCGCAAGCCGCTCGAATGGCACGACATCCATAAAAGGCTTCGCGAGCCGCGTCCCGTTCGCCGCGCCGCCGAGATAAATCATGTACTTGTTCAAGGAGCGCCCGACGAATGCCAGTTCCGCGACATACGGACGCGCGCACCCGTTGGGGCAGCCCGTCATGCGGATATTGATCGGCTCCGAGGCGAGGCCGAGCGCTTCCAAATCGGCCTCGATTTCATCCAGCAGGCCGGGCAGCGCGCGTTCGGCTTCCGTAATCGCGAGGCCACAGGTCGGCAGCGCGGGGCAGGCAATGCCATAGCGCCGCACGTTGGAGAGCGCGTCTACTGTGCGGATGCCATATTCGCGCAGCATGTCCTCGATTACCGGACGATCCACCGGGTCGATAGCCGCGAGCAATATATTCTGCTGCGCGGTCAGGCGCACGGGCAGGTCAAAGCGTTCAATAATCGCGCGCAACCCGGTCCGCAAGCGATACGCGCCGCGATCCACGATGCGCCCATTCTCAATGTGAATGCCGAGATATAGCTTGCCGTCGCCCGCGTCGTTCCAGCCGAGATGATCCGGCACGTCGAAGGCGGGCATCGGGCGCGCGTCCTGTATCGCGAACGGCACGCGGCTTTGCAGTTCTTCGCGGAAGCGGGCAGCGCCCCATTCATGCAGGATGTATTTCAGGCGGGCGTGCTTGCGGTTGGTGCGGTCGCCGTGATCGCGGTGAATGCCGACAATCGCCTTGACGGTCTCAATCGTCTGTTCCGGCGTGACGAAGCCGATCACATCCGCGAGCCGCGCAAAGGTCTCTTCGTTGGCGTGCGTGGTCCCCATGCCGCCGCCTGCGAGGACGTTGAAGCCGCTCAGGGTCCCCGCCTCGTCGAAGAGCGCGACGAGGCCGACATCGTTGGTGTAAATATCCACACAGTTATCGGCGGGGAAGGCAATCGCGACCTTGAATTTGCGCGGCAGGTAGACCTTGCCGTAGAGTTCGTCTTCCTCGTCGGCGACTATTTCCTGCCCGTCCAACCAGATTTGGTGATAAGCGCGCGTGCGCGGCAGGAGAACGTTGCTCAGTTCAGTCGCAAAATCCTGTACGGCGGTGCGCTGCGGGTCTGCCGAGGGTGCGGGGCAGGCCATGACGTTGCGCACCACGTCCCCGCACGCGCCGAAGGTCGTCACCAGTGCGAGATTGAGCGCGCGGATCGTCTCTTGCAGGTCGCTCTTGATGATGCCGTGAAACTGAATACCCTGCCGCGTCGTGATGCGGATCGTCCCGTTTCCATATTCGGATGCAATATCATCGTGCGTCAGGTATTGAGCGGCGTTGAGTTGGCCGCCCGGCAGCTTGGAGCGAATCATGAATGAATAGTGTTTCGCGCCGCCCTTGCGCTCGTCGCGGTCGTCCTGCTGATAGGAGCCGTGAAACTTGATGAGGACCTGCCCCGCCTCGCTCAGGACTGCATCGCTGCGCGCGAGGTCCTCAAGCAGCGGACCGCGCAGCCCCGCGCTTGAGGCCTTGACCTGTTCGACATTCACCTTGCTCATTCGTACCGCCCCGCACGCCAATGGTTATTTATTCGGCTGATTGTACACGATTTCACGGACTATTGGAGCAATGTCGGGCGGATACGTTCGAGCGCCCAATCGATTTCGTCCCTGCTGATCACGAGCGGCGGCGCGAAGCGGATCACATGCTCGTGCGTTTCCTTCGCGAGGATGCCGCGCTCGCGCAGTATTTCGCAATAGCGCCGCGCGCCGCACCTGCTTCCGGCCTGAGTTCGACGCCGATCAGCAAGCCCTTTCCGCGCACTTCCTTAATAATCGGGCTGTTGATCTCAGCAAGCTGGTCGAGGAAAGTATTCGCCGAGCGTTGCAGCATTTTCAACCAGACCTTCTTCGGTGATGATGCGTAGCGCCGCACGTCCAATCGCCGCCGCGAGCGGGTTGCCGCCGAAGGTGCTGCCATGCTGCCCCGGTTGCAAAACGCTCATGATCGCGCTGCTGGATAGCACCGCTGAGATCGGGTAGAAGCCGCCGGAGAGCGCCTTGCCAAGCTGCACGATGTCCGCTTTCACGCCGTCGTGATCCTGCATCAGCAGCTTTCCGGTACGGCCAAGCCCGGTTTGCACTTCGTCATTGATCAGCAGGATATTATGTTGTGTGCAAATCTCGCGGCACGCGCGCAGGTATCCGGCGGGCGGGATAATCACGCCGCCTTCGCCCTGAATCGGCTCCAGCAGAAACCCGACAGTGTTAGGAGTGATCGCGCGTTCCAACGCTTCCGCATCGGCATAGGGAATCACCTTGAAGCCGGGCGTATAGGGGCCAAAATCATCGCGGTAGGCGGGTTCGGTGCTGAAGCTGATGATCGTCGTCGTGCGCCCGTGAAAATTCCCGGCGCAGACGATGATCTCAGCCTGATCATGCGCCACGCCCTTGACGGTATAGCCCCATTTGCGCGCCAGCTTGATCGAAGTCTCGACGGCTTCTGCACCGCTGTTCATCGGCAAGACGCGCTCATATCCCGTCAGGTCGCAGATTTCCTTGTAAAATGGTCCAAGCTGATCACTGCGGAACGCGCGTGAAACGAGCGTCACGCGGTCGATTTGCTCCAACACCGCTTGCCGGATTTTCGGGTGCGCGTGTCCCTGATTGACTGCGGAATAGGCGCTCAGGCAGTCCAGATAGCGCCGCCGCCCTTCGACATCTGTAACCCACACGCCCTGACCGCCCGCGATCACGACATCCAGCGGCTGGTAATTGAATGCGCCATACTGCGCTTCGAGGTCGATATAATATTGCGAGTCGTGCGCGGTTGTGGTTGCGGCGGGTTGCATGATTGTTTTATGCTCATCCAAAAATAGTTAAATGGCGGCAGATTATATATAATTTATCAGGGTTTGGGGAATCGGGCGGACACATCGGTCCGCCCCTACGAAGACCTGCGTAGATTGCCCAACCTGTAACTGTTGAGGGCGGACACGCCGGTCCGCCCCTACACATGCACGCGCGACTTGCCCGTCCCCAAAATCCTCACGGTTGCGAGGGCGGCGCGATCTTTTCCTCAATGAGTGACACCGCGCGCAGCAGCCGTTGATTGAATTCCACATGATCGGCGACCGTGATTGAATCCGCGACGAGCGCGATAATCCGGGATAGATGCTGGTACGCATTCACCAGTTCGGGAGCCGTCCCCGGCGGGAACACGACATCCACATCCGGGCAGCCCGCGAGCGCGACAATCTGCGTAAACGTATCCTCATCATAGACACTCACGCTCTCCGGGTTGACCTGCGCCGCCCACGCGCGTTCCGGCGTGACAGGCAAGCCAAGCCCTGCGCGCATCCCGCGCCGCACATGCCGCCATGCGCCAATCGCGACCTGTATCTTCCATGTTTGTTCGACGCCGAGCAGCGTTAGGAAGCCTTTCATGTAAAGCGCCATCTCGATCAGCGCGTCCAGCATCACGGCGGGGTCGTCGTTCAGGACGATCAGCTCATCCGCATCCATATCGAAGGTGAACGGGTCGCGCGTCGGGTCTGAGCTTTCGATGCGGTTCAAATAGTCGATGAAGACGGAGAACGGACGGCTTTGCAACGCGGCGCTCTGTACGAGCTGCGCCTCGTAAGAGCGTTCCTTCGGCGTTGAGCGCACTGACCAGCGGAAGCAGCGTCGCGGGGTCGGTCGGGTCGATCCAATAGGCATTCGGGCGCATGGTTTAACGAAGCTGGCGCTTCCATTGCTCCTTCATCTGCACGTTGCTGAGGTCCGGCGCGTCCAGAAAATCCCCCAGCAGTCGGTTGAAGCGTGCGGCATGTTCGAGCATCGGGAAATGGTGAAAATCCGGGACGATGAACGGCACGAACAGGTTATCCGGTTTGTTCTTCGCGATGCGCGCGATCACATCATCGTTCGGCTCGATGAACGTATCGTCGCGCCCGTGCAGCAGCAATACCGGGGTCGTAAGCTGCTTGAGCTGTGCCGCGAGGTCGATCCCGACGAAGCTGGATGCGCTGCGCGACTGGATACGCAGAGTCCATTTTATCGACCTCGACGCGCAGTAACTTCTCATAGTTTTCTGCATCGCGTCCCATCTGCCGTTCGAGCATGAGCGCGCGCATTGAGCGTAGTCAGCAGCGCCACGAGTGGATTGGCCGCTCCCTGTTTAGTAGCGGGCTGCGGCGGGTTGAGCGAGGCAGTCTGGATCGGCTGCGGGCTGGGAATGCTCGTCGCGCTGCGATTCAATAGCGGATTGCGCAGTAGCGTCGCCGCCGGGTCGGAGGATACGGGAGTCGCTTTGATCACTGGTGCGGCGAGCGGCACAGGGGCATCGAGCGTACCCAGATCGGCCAGCGGCGGGCTAATCAGCATCAGGCGCGGCGCGCGTTCCGCGAACTGACGCGCGAAGGTAATCCCGACCGCCGCACCGAGTGAATGCCCGACGATGGCCGCCTTCGCGATGCCGAGTTTATCCATGAAATCGGTCAGGAGTTTGACCTGCGCGGCGAAGCTGTAGCGCGTCGGCTCTTTGTCGGTGTCGCCGAAGCCCCACAGGTCGAGCGCGTAAATCCGATACTTCACGCTCAGTTGCTGCATCGTCGGAATCCAGTACCGCCACGAGCCGAGCCAGCCATGCAGCAAAACTACGGGGCGTCCGCGTCCGAGGACCTCATAGTGAACGAGGTTGTTATCAATGGTTATCGCGCTCACGAGGTCTCTACACTCACGATTTCTGGAATTTTGCGATGATTTCACCGACGCGCTGCACCAGCACAAACGGCTCGAACGGTTTCAGGATGTAATCATATGCGCCCGCGTCCAGCCCGCTATCGATCTCCGAGTCCTGACCTTTGGCCGAGAGGAACACGACCGGGATATGCTTCACCGTGTCCATCGTCTTCATCTGGCGGCAGGCCTCGTACCCCGTCATGCGCGGCATCCGCACATCCATCATGATCAGGTCCGGCAGCACCTTCGGCGCGAGGTCGACCGCCTCCGCACCGTTGGCCGCCTTAAAGACCTGATGCCCGGCATAGGTCAGGGTGAAATCGATCAGTTCGCGAATGTCGCGCTCATCTTCCGCTATCAGGATTTTCGCCAATGGAGAGTGTCCTATACAAGTGCAGGCAGCTTAACGTAGAAGGTGGTTCCCTGACCGGGTTCGCTCTCCAGCCAGATTTCGCCGTTGTGAATGGCGATGTATTCCTGAACAATCGAGAGGCCAAGACCTGTACCCGATGTTTCCATCACGAGCGGGTTTTCCTCGCCCCGGAAGAAGCGCTCGAAGACGCGCGACTGCGCCTCTTTGGGGATGCCGATGCCAGTATCGCGGATGCTGACGACAACGTGATCCTCGCCGTCGGCTTTCGCTTCGACAGAAATTTCACCACCAGCATAGGTGTAGCTGAACGCATTGTCGAGCAGATTGTTGAAGACCTGCACCATCTTGTCGAAATCCGCGCTGACGAGCGGCAGCCCCTTGTTGATGAAGCTGCTCACCTTGAGGTCCTTGTCTTCGGCGGAGATGCGACCGCGCAAGTGGCTCAGGCTCGTTTCTACGACCTCGCCCAGATTGGTCGGCTGCATGTTCATCTTCACGACGCCGCGATCCACGCGCGAGATTTCGAGCAGTTCGTTGACGAGGACCGAGAGGCGGTTGGCATTGGTACGGATCGTGTTCAGGAAGTTCTTTTGCTGGTCGGAGAGCGCCCCGCCCGCGCCGAGCAGCAGCAGATCGGCGTAGCCCTTGATGCTGGTCATTGGCGTGCGCAGTTCATGGCTGACGGTCGCCACGAATTCGGATTTGAGGCGGTCCACCTCGCGCTCGCGCGTGATGTCGCGGAAGATCGAGACCGTGCCGAGGAATTGATCGCCCATGTTCACAGGCGAGAGCAGCACGCTCACGATTTTGCCATCCGGCAGTTCGATTTGTTCTTGCAGCGAGTCGCCCGGCTTGTGCGCGGTCGGGTCGTCCATCCAGGTTTGCAGCGCGTTCAACCAGCGTTGCGCGCCACCCGTCGAATACAGCCCCGCGACGTCACCGATGAAGCGCCCCATCACCTGCTTCTTCGGCAGACCGAGGATTTGCTCTGCGGCGTTGTTGAACTGGATGATCTCGCCGCTGGGGTCCGCGACCATCAGGCCGTCGGCAATCGATTCGACGATGCTGGCGTTCTTGGTCGCGTCCACCTGCTCGCGGCGGACCATCGCGCCGAGGCGTTCCGCCTGCTCACGGATCAGGCCGTAGAGATCGGCGTTGTTCATCGCGGTCGCGATCTGGCCTGCGGCGGCGGTGACGAGGCGCAGGTGATCGTCGTTGAACGCATTCGGCTTGCGGTTGTAGAGCGTGATCACGCCGAGGATGTCCTCGTTGGCTTCAAGCAGCGCGACGATAGCCGAACGTGGTTCGTCGTCCATCGGTCCGCTGCGCAGCCAGCGCCCATCGTCCTGCACATCCGCCAATAGTAACGATTGCTGGGTCTGGATCACCCAGCCGACCAGTCCTTCACGCTGCGAGAGGCTGATCGCGGGTTCGGCGGCCTTCCCCTGTGCATCGTAGACGGCGCGGAACATCAGATTATCGGAGATCGAATCGATGCCGAGGATCGCGCCCAGTTCCGCGCCTACCGCGTTCGCGACCATTTCAAGCGCGCGGCTCAGGACCTGCTCCATATCGAGGCTGGCCGTCAGGCTGGCCGTGATCCGATACAGGAAGTTGAGGCGGTCGCGCTCGTTGCGCAGTTCTTCGGTGCGGCTCGTCACGCGCGATTCGAGTTCGTTCGTGAAGCGGCGGTTACGCTCGAAGAGGCGCGCGTTTTGCAACGAGACCGCGACCTGTGAGGCAATGGTCGTCAGCACGCGCTGGTCATCCAGCCCGAAAGCGCGCGTGCTGCTCTGGTCCGCGACGGCCAGCACGCCGACCACCGCATCACCCGTGATCAGCGGTACGCCGAGGAACGAGCGCGCGTTGAGGATCGAGCGCTTCACCCCAAAGATACGGACCACTTCCTCGATATCGTCACCGACCAGCAGCAGCGGCACGCGGCGCTTGATCACATACGAAATTTCGTCGTCGCGCAGCACATGCGGCGGGGCGGCGATAGGCTTGTTGTCGCGCAACGCAACCGGATAGCTGATCTGGTTGGCATCCGGGTCATAGACCGCCAGCAGTAGCATCTCCGCGTGCGTGAGCATCGGCAGATGGCTGCTCAGGGCGCTGTAGATTTCGGCGGGTTCGATGCTCGCCGCGAGCGCCTTTGCCATATCGTTAATAACCGACAGTTCCTGCAATTTTTCGGTCGTTTCGGTTTGCAGGCGCGCGTTTTCGAGCGCGATTGACGCTTGATTTGCGAGCGCGCGGCCAAGCCGCACTTCCGCCGGGTTGAAGCGGCGCTGCGGGTCCATGATTTCGACCACGATCAGACCAATCGATTGCTCGCGAACAACCAGCGGGATGAGCAAGCGCCCCTGCGTGCCGCGCATCAGGAACAGGCGGCGCTCCGATACGTCGATTTCATCATCGCTGGTATGCAGCGCGATCACTTGCTGGTTATGCAAAGCGCGGTCGCGTGCCGGGAATTCAGTCAGCGGCAAATGCAGCCCGGCGCGTTGTACGCCCTGCGGGTTGGGCGCGGCGTGAACATCGACCCGCACATCCAGCCAGTTGTCCACTTCATCGAGCAGCAGCACAGTACACGCATCCGCTTCCAGCGCGGGGAGCATCTGGTTCGCGGCGCTGCGCGCGACTTCCTGCAAATTCAGGGACGAACTCGTGACTTGCGTGGCCTCGAAGAGCGTTTCCAGTTCGCGGGTACGCACCGATGCCTGCGAGAACAGGTCGGCGTTCTGGACCGCGATGGCCGCTTGCCCGGCGATGATTTGCGCGATTTCGATGTCATCCGCGCTGAATTCGTGGTAATCCCGCGTCGAGTCGATGCTGATGAAGCCGATAAGCTGCCCGCTGACGACCAGTGGAACCGTGATTGTCGAATATACGTCGAAGCGCGTGAGCAGTTCGCGGACCCGCTCCGCGCGCGGGTCGGTGTGAATATCCGTGATCGAGACCGGCTGGAGTGTGCGGCGGATCAGGTCGTAAATCTGGTTGCCTTCAAGCGGGATGAAGTAATCTGCGGGAGCATCCCCGCGCGGAAATTCCATGACGACCTTGCCGCGCTTCTTATCGGGCTGCTCGATGATGATTGCCGTGCCGCGATCCAGCGCGAGGACGCCCGCCAGTTCACGCAGCGCGACCTCGAACACATTTTCGAGGTCGAGCGAATAAGCCAGCGCGGTCGAAACGCGGTTGACGAGCGCCAGCCGCTGCGCCTGCGCGTTGAGTTCAGCGGCACGGCGGCGCGCATCCTGATAAAGCTGCGTGTTTTCGCGCGCGGCGGCGTCCTGCTGCTGGAACAGGCGCGCGTTTTCGATGGCGACAGCCGCCTGGTTCGCGAAGGCGAGCGCGAGCTGTTCTTGCGGAGCCGCATAGAAGCGCGGTTCTTCCTTCTCAACGACAAGTAGCCCGGTCAGCGCGTCCTTGTAATTGAGCGCGACGCCCATCCATGAGCGCATCGGGCGCTCCGGGTGCGGCGGGAAGCGCGGGTCGCCCGTCACGTCCCCAATCGTCAGGACCTGCCCTTGCGCGGCGATCTGCTCGAAGAGTTCACTATCCGCGATCTCCGCGCGGACGCCGAGCAGGTCGTCGCCGTTCTCGTAACCGCGCACCGCGCGAATGATCAGCACATCGCCGTCGCGCAGCCACAGCGTCACCGTATCGTACCGCAAAATCCGGCTGAACTGCTCGACCACACGATTCACCAGTTCGTCGGCGTTCAGCGTCGCGGTCAGTTCGCCGGAGGCTTCCGAAAGCGCGGTCAATTCGCTGGCGCGCGCTTGCAGGTTCATTTCCAGCGTGGCGCGTTCAATCCCGATCCCGGCCTGTACTGCATAAGACGCGGTGCGTTCTACATCGGGCGGGATGAACGCGCGGTTCGGGTCGGTATGGACCAGCACGAGTACACCGATCACGCGCTCGTCACGCATCAGTGGGACGACCAGCGCGGCCTCGATGGGTGTATCTTGCAGCAGCGCGGCAAAGCGCGTTTGCCCCGCATAGCGGTTGACGACGAGCGGCGTTTTTTCGTAATAGGCTGCCGTCACCAGCGAATCGGGCGTATCGAGCGCGATCTTTGCATCAAGTACCTGTTCGACGCCGACGCCGCGCCCCGCCGCCGCTACGAGTTCTGTATCGCGCACCAGCCAGACATATGCGCCCGCCGTATCCAGAATGTTGACAATTTCCGCGCAGAGCGTATCCAGCACGCTACGCAGGTCGAGCAGCACGTTGATCGATTGCCCGATGCGGTTCAGCGAGGCCGAGAAGCGTTCGCGATCAATCGCCTCCTGAAACAGGCGTGCGTTTTCAATCGCAACGGCGGTCAGGTTCGCCATACGCCCGACGAGCGGCAACAATCGCCGGAACCCGGTTTCATCCGGGTTGCGGCTGCCGAGGTGCAGCGCCCCGACTGCCCGACCACCCGCGATCAGCGGCACCACCAGCGCTGATTGTTCGCCTTCGGCTTGCCACGCGCTCATATCGGAGAGGTTCGGGTCGCCATCCGCGAGGCGATAGTAGCGCGCGGTCTGCTCGCGATAGGCGCGACCGAGCGCCGTCCCTTCGATGGGAATGGCAGGCGTCGGGTCGGTCGCGAAGTCGCCGGGGTCATAGCGGCTCTGCCGGATGTGCATCGTCTCCAACATGTCTTCCGACCAGTTTTGCAGCGCGACATTCATACTGCTGAACGGCACGACATCGCGCAGGCCACGCGCGACGGCGGCCATGATTTCAGAAGGATCGAGCGTGCTGGAAACGGCTTCCATGACCGCGTTCAGCCGCGTTTCCTGTTCGGCGGCGCGCGTGCGCTCTTCGATCAGGCGCGTATTGTCGATGGTCGCGGCGGCTTGCGCGGCGAATAGTTCAATTGGGCGCAGGCTCGCTTCAGTCGGCGGCATTCCATCAGACGGCGTATCCATCGAAATGATACCGACGACGCGGCTCTGATCGAGGCCGTAGATCGGCAGGTATACGCAATCGAGCGGGTCCCACCCCTGCGGCGCGGCGCGTTCCGGGGAAAGCGTCTCACCCGCGAGCAGCTTGTTTTCCGTCATCCAGGGGTCGGAGTGGCGAATGTAATAACCTTGCCCCAGCCGATATTTGCGAAATTCCGGGTCGCTCAGGCGCTGCTGCCAGACAATACCAGGCAGTAAAACACTACGCAGCCGCGCGCGGTCGTTTTCGGTGTAGCCGCTGCTAATCGTCTCCTGTGGTTCCATATCCGCGTTGCGCAGCGTGATCAACACGCGCCCCCAACCCTGCGCGCGGATTCCATCCGCGATGATCTGTACGCGGCTCTCCAAATCCGGGGCGCGCCCGATCTCGCTCGTCACGGCGGCAAGCTGTGCGAGGCGGTCACGCTCCCGGCGCGTTTCCTGCGCTTCACGCCGGAAGGCTTGCAATATCCCGAAGTTCTCGACGGCGAAGGAGGCTTGCGCGGCGAAGATTTCCAGCGTCTCGATCACAGCGCGGGTTGGTCGTTTGCCATCGCGCGGCTGATCGACGCTCATCAAGCCGATGAGCTGCCCCGCGACGTTGCGGAACGGGATAAGCAGCAGGTCCGATTCGCGCCACGCATTCGGACCTTCGCCCGCGAATCCACTGGAAGCGACGGTCCGTTCCAGCGTGGGCGACATCCACTGCGCTTCTTCTTCGCCGGGCAGGAAGTACGACGCGCTCATCCGGTAGCGATTCTGAAAGAGCGACTCGACCATCGCCAGCGGCGGCGTGACCTTGCTGATTTCCTCGAATTGTGCGAGCGGGACGCCCGATTGTGCGACACGCCGCAGGACGTCGTGTTCATTATCGACCACGCTGATTAAGGCAATGCGGAACCCGACGGTTTCAACCACGCTGACCGCGACCGCATCGAGGATCGCCTCAAGGCGCGTTTCTGTGCGGAGCAGATTGCTCACCTCGAAAATTTGCGAAATCTGGTCCGCGCGCTGCGTAAGCTGATCGTTACGCTCGATCTGCTGCTGGTAGCGCATCGCGTTACTGAGCGCGAGCGACGCCTGATTTGCCAGCGCCTGCATGAACGTAATCGTGCGTTCAGTGAATGCGGAGGGCGTATCGCTCAGGACGTGGATCGTGCCGCGCACCTGATCGTTGTAGCGGATCGGGACGACGACCGCGCTGCGCCGGGTCCCGACCAGCGTTTCGCGCGGGTCCTGCGCATAGTCGTTGACGAGCTGCGCGCGACCTTCGAGGATGACCTTGCGCTCGACGCTGTGCAGCGCGCCATCGGTCGGGGTCGAGTCCCCGATGCGTTCCTGTACGAACGGCTGTTTGTCCGTCTCCCACTCGCCTCGTTCCTTCAAAAGCAGGACGGTCGCTTCGCGCGCCTGCGTCGTCCGCGCCGCCTCGACGCGGATTACTTCCAATACGCGCTCAAGCTGCACCGTCTGGTTCAATTCATTGCTCACGCGCGTCAGCGAGTCCAGCTCTTCGATGCGTGCGCGCAGGTCGGCGTCGGTCGTCGCGAAGAGTCTTGCACGGTCCAGCGTGTCGGCGATCTGCACTGCAATTGCGCGCACCAGCCTCAGATCGTTCGTCGTAAATTCGCCTGTGCGGTTGGCGACACTGAATTCGCCGATGCTTTTGTCCCGCGCGATGATCGGGACCTGAATCGTGTTGAACAACCCATAGCGCTCGGTGAACGCGCGATAAATCGGCAGCACGCGACCATCGTTCGGAATATCGTTGCTGAGGAATGCCCGCCGCGAAACGACCACGCTGGTTTGCATCGCAGAGTCGTATATATCAATCAGGAATGGCTCTGTCAGGGCATTGATGCCGCGCGTCAGCTCTGGCCGTATCACAAGCTGCCCGGTTCGTTCGTCCAGCAGCGCGACCGAGGCCGCGCGACAATCGAGCAGGACGCGCGTGTTTTCGGCGATACGCGCTAATGCCTCATCGAGCGGCAAATTCATCGAAGCGACTTCGGCAATCTGGCGCAGACCGTCGGCTTCCTGTGCGCGGCGCTGCGTCTCGCGGAAGGTTTTCGAGTCCGCAATCAAGTTGGAAGCCTGCACCGCGAGGCCGGAAAGCACTTTCATATCGGCTTCGGTGAATGCGCCGCCATTCAGTGTGTTGGCGATGTGCAGCGCGCCGACGAGTTCACCGCCCGCGTGCAGCGGTGCAAAGGCGACCTGCCGTAGATCGACCAGCCGCCCCAGCGCGTCGATGCCCATTTCGCGCGTCTTCGCGTCGCTATCGAGCGCATTGATGTACCATGCAGTATCCAGACGGGCGCGTGCCTCGCGTGTCTGTGCCGACACCTCATAATAGGGGACAATCGCGCGTTCCAATCCGTAAAGCGGTTCCTGCGCCGCGAGTTTGACGCCTGCCCCATCCAGCAGCAGGACACCCGCATATTGCACGCGCATCTGGCGCGCGGCGCGCTCCGTAATCTGCGCATAGAGCGCTGCCGGGTGTTCGAGGACATCCAGCACCCGCGTAATCTGCTCCAGACCGTTGCTTGCGCTGGTGCGTTCCTGTTCGCGCTGGTACAACCGCGCGTTTTCAACCAGAATCGCGGTTTGCGAGGCAAAAACGGACATCAGCCGCATATCGTCTTCATTGATGCCGGACCCATCACGCTTATTGGCGACGAGCAGCAGTCCGACCGCGCGCTCACCGGAAAGCATCGGCGTCAGCGAGAGGCGTTGAATACCCAGCGGTTCAACGAGCGCAATCAGGCCGAATTCACGCACCGAAGGGTCGGCGCTCGCCTCGTTGGTATACCACGACGCGCGGCGCTTCCACAGCCGCCAGAGCGGGCTATCTTCGCCGACGGGCAACCGGAACAACGCGGCGACACTATCCGGGACGTTCAGGAAAGGAAGCTGCGGGTCGAGAATTGCCTGTTCGCTGTCGAGGACCAGCACGCCCACAATATCGGAGTTCATCAGCCCACCAATGCGGCTGGTGAGCTGTCCGTACATCTCGCGCGGGGCGGCGAACGATCCCATCGCCTCCGCAATCTGCTGCAAACCACTGAGTTGCGAAACGCGCTCGGCCTGCGTCTGCGACAGGCGCGAATTTTCGATAGCGATCCCGATTTGCCCGCCGATGGCTTGCAGCAGCGCGAGGTCTTCATGGTTGAAGCCGCCGCGTTTGGCGCTCGCCAATTCCAGCGTGCCGACCAGTTTATCGCCGCGCAGCAGCGGAATGCCCACAAAACTGACGAATTGTGTACCCGCAATCTTGGCACGCACATCGGGCCGCGCGTTCGCGTTCGCGATCAGGAGCGGCTGCCGATAGCGTGCCAGCCAGCCCGAAAAGCTGTCGTCGAGGTGGTAGACGCCATCCGTCTTTTCAAACTGAGCCGTATATTCCGCAGCCTCCGCGCCCGCGCAGCCCGCCGGACGCAATATCTGCAAATCCGGCTCCCAGAGCGTGACTTCGCCCAGGTCAAAAGCAACGACCGCGCGCAGGCTTTCGAGCAGCGCATTCAACGTCTCACCCAGTTTCATTTCCGCGTTGAGCGCGTCGGTGATTTTGTTCAGCAGCGCGACGACCTGCTGCGGGTCGCGCCCGGCATGGACGGGCAGCGGAGCCTTGCGGCCATTGCCGTTCGTCGCGGGCGCGCTGGTCTGCGTCTGTAAAGTGGGCAGTTCGCGCAGCACAACGACAAGCTGCGTCGAGTCCTTGTGCGGGACGAAGTGCGAAGCGGCATCGATGCGGCGCGGACCGACCTGAAAAGACGCCTGTCCTTCGCGTCCGAATAGCTCCATGAACTGTTCCTGCTCGATGCGGGGGATCGAGTCGGCCAGCGCTTCGAGGCTCGGCTCGCCGCCATTCATGCCGAACCATTGCCGCGCCTGCGCGTTGACGAAGACCAGATGGCCGCGCCCTTCCGCGACGATCACGCCATCCTCGTTTTCAGGCAGGTTGATCGGCAGGGTGCTGTTCGACATCCGATCCTGAATGCGCTGCCGCTCACGGATCAGCGCGGCGATGGCGGGGACCGCAATCGTCAGCGATACGCCCAGAACCAGAAGCAGGAGTACGCCGCCCATGTTACCTCACGCCCGACCCACTACCAGGATGTTTCGACCGATTCGATTGAACTGCCCGCCGGACGACGCCGCGCTTCCGCTGCCAGTTCCGTGATTTCGCGAATATCTGCGAACTGCTGGCGCGTGTTGCCGACCATCCCCGCCGCGAGCGACATGAGCGGGCGAATTTCGCCGGAGTCCATCGTGACGTGGCCGCGCTCGCGGTCGATGAACGAATAGTGTCCTTTGACCTTCTCGGAGAAGCGCGCGACGACTTCATCCTTGATTTGTTCGGAGCGCGGCGAGAACGAAATCAGGATGAAGTTGTCGTTCCCGGCATGGCCGACGAAATCATCCGGCGTCCCCATCTCATCGATCACCTCACCGAGCAGCAGCGCGACGAAGCGCAAGACTTCAGTTCCCGCGACCGAGCCGTAAATTTCCTGAAAGGACTCGAAGTCGTTGATCTTGAGGTCGATATACGACCATGCTTCTTTTTTGCGCATCAGGTCGCGCAGTTGTTCTTCAATGAGCTTGCTGCTCGGCAGCCCGGAGCGCGGGTCCATGCTCTTTTCGCGGTCCACCCGGTCGATGGAGTTGCGCACGCGCAGGCGCAGTTCGTCAATATCGAACGGCTTGGTAATGTAATCGTCCGCGCCCAGCTCCAGCCCGACAATTTTGTCGCTGCGTTCGTCTTTCTGCGTCAGGAAGATGATTGGGATGTGGCTGGTGCGCGTCGTGCTGCGCAGTTCGCGGCAGACGGTGTAGCCGTCAATATCCGGGAGCATAATATCGAGGACAATGAGCTGCGGCATGTTCTTGCGCGTTTGCTCAATCGCATCCGCGCCGCGCATCGCGACCTGTACATCGTAGCCCTGTCCCTTGAAATAGAACTGGAGCATCGTGCTGATGTCGGGATCATCTTCGACTACGAGAATTTTGCCGCGCGCCATAGAAAACCTCGGATGCTGCAACTATACGTAGAGCATAGTGTACCGGATAGTCAGGCGTCGTGCTACCGCCGCCTTCCCTTTGGCAAGACAAACGTATCACAATTGATTGGGCGGGCGGACGGAGGGCGGACACACAGGTCCGCCCCTACGAAGAGCAACGCATGTGTCCGGTGTAGGGGGCGCGGCTTGCCCGACCCGTCCGATTGACAGGCGGGCGGACACATCGGTCCGCCCCTACGGAAACCGCGACCCCGCCTTTGGTTCCATTGGCGAACCCCTCTACAATTGACAGACCATCGCTTGAGGATACTGAACATGGCGACAAAAAAACGTTCTTCGCGCAAGTCAAACAAGGTTCGTTACGCCGCCGTCGGTCTCGGCTGGATCACACAGGGCTATTTTCTGCCCGGCGTGCGGCAAACCGACAACGCGGAAGTGACCGCGCTCGTCTCCGATTCGCCCGAAAAGCTGAAAGCACTCGGTGATCAATATCAGATCGAAGGCCGCTACAGTTACGACGAATACGAAGCCTGCCTGAAAAGCGGGAACGTCGATGCGGTCTACATCGGCTTGCCGAACTCGCTGCACGTCGATTACACCGTGCGCGCTGCCGATGCGGGCATTCATATCCTCTGCGAAAAGCCTATGGCGGATACAGTCGACGAATGCCAGAAGATGATCGACGCTGCGGCACGAAACAAAGTCAAGCTGATGATCGCCTACCGCCTGCACTTCGAGGAAGCCAACCTGCGCGCGGTCACGCTCGCCAAATCCGGCAAACTCGGCGATTTGCGCGTGTTCTCGTCGCTCAATCTGGAACAGGTCGAAGCGGGCAATGTCCGGTTGGATAAAGACCTTGGCGGGTCGGCGCTCTCCGATGTCGGCGTGTATTGCATCAATGCTGCGCGTTATATCTTCGGCGCGGAACCTGTCGAAGTGGAAGCCGTCGATGCCTCGCGCCCCGGCGACCCGCGTTTTGGCGAGGTCGCGGAGATGACCAGCGTTGTGATGCGCTTCCCGGATGAGCGGCTCGCGATGTTTACGTGCAGTTTCGGCGCGGCGCGTGCCTCGACCTATACCGTCGTCGGCACGGAGGGCAGCCTGCGCCTCGATGCGGCGTTCGGCCTCAACGACGCGAAGACGCACCATATCCAGACCGGGGAGAAGGAGCGCGATGTGAAGTATGGCAAATCCGATCATCTCGGCGCGGTTGCGCAATATTTCGCGGAGTGCATCCGCAAAAATCGCCAGCCCGCTCCGAATGGTCAGGAAGGTTTGGCCGATGTTCGCATCCTTGAGGCGATCCAGCGCTCGGCGAAGGACAAGAAACCCGTTGCGCTGGATGCGTTCACCGGGGGCAAGCGCCCGGCGCTCTCGCAGATGATCACGTTACGTCCGGCACGTCCGCCGAAACTGGTGAATGCAAAGCCCATCGGCGGTACGAAGTAAGCCGTGACGCTAAAGATCACGTTTCGGCTGGCGGCTATACTATTCTGTTTCCTGCTTGTACTGCTGACCGCGTGCGGCACAAAAAGCGCGGGTGGGATTACCGTCATCGATCCCTACGTGCGGCTCGCGCCGCCGCTCGATGGCGGCAACAACGCTTCCATTTACATGACCCTCAAAAACGACGGTCCCGCCGATAAACTGGTCAGCGCGACGACGGACGCCGCTTCGATGACGATGCTGCACCAGACGACGATCTCGGGTGACACAGCAAGCATGGCGGAGATGGTTGCGCTCGACCTGCCCGCAAACGGGACGCTCGAACTCAAGCCGGGCGGCAATCACGTCATGCTTACCGGGAATGGCGCGCCGGGCAAGCTGCTCGAAACCGGGCAGACAATCACGTTGCGGCTCACATTCGCCTCCGGGAAGGTGATCACGCTGAATGTTCCGGTGCGCGGATTAGAATAAAAATGCGCAAAAAAAAGACCCGGCGGCATGATGCGTCGGGTCTGGTTATCTATCTGATGACTGAAGGCGCGCTTACTTCCCGCCCTCGGTGATCGCGACTTCCGCCGCCTTCCACTTGTCGCCAGTCACATCTACCTTCGCGTCGGTGAGCAGTTTGTTCGCCTTCTCTGCGAGGTCGGTGCGATACGCATCCGCGTCGGGAGCCTTGCTGATCTGCTTGTACTTGAGCGCGATGTCCGCAGTCACCTTGAACGCATCCGCATCCATAATGCCCACGCCCTTCGCCGACGGCCATATCAGCTTGTTGACTTCGTTGAGCTGCCAGGTCTGATGACCCGTGCCGAGCGTCGTCCCGTTCTTGAGGACAATATCGACGCTCTCCTTGAAGTTATCGCGCGCATATGCCCAGCCCTTGAAGCTGGCCGCGAGGAACTTCACGGCGACATCTGCGTTGCCCGTTTTGGCGAGCCACGCCGCCGACGCATAGATGCTGTCCTGCAACATCGCGGTGCCTTCGTCCCCGAAGCTAACGACGGTCAGATCATCGAGCGTGTACAGCTTGCCCGTCTTCGGGTTCTTCGTTTCGAGGACCTGCGCCAGTTCGTTGTAGGTCATCGCCGCTGCCGCATCGACTTCGCGGTTCAGGAACAGGTTCATATCGAACGGCTGGTTGACGATGGTGACATCATCGGTGTTTTCCGGCGACATACTGTTCTTTACGAGCGCCGCGTACAGTTCATACTGGTTGCCGCAGCACCACACGCCGATCTTCTTGCCCTTGAAGTCCTTCACGCTCTTGAGTCCGGTGTCTTTCCAGATCACCTCGCGCATCCCGGAGCGCTGATAGACCTGAGCGATATTCACCGGATCGACGCCCTTATCGCGCGCCGCGAGGCCATCCGGGAGCCACGCCAGCGCGAAATCTGCGCCGCCACCCGCCAGCACCTGCAACGGCGTGATGTCCGGGCCGCCGGGGAGGATCGTCACGTCGAGTCCCTGTTCCTTGTAGAACCCTTTATCGAGCGCGACGTAGTAGCCCGCGAACTGCGCCTGGGCGACCCATTTGAGTTGCAGCTTCACGGGCGTCAGCGTTTGCGCCTGCGTGCTGCGCGCCGCGCCGACCACGCTCATCAGAAGCGCTGCCAGCACCAACAAAGAGATTTTGAGCCGTCTGGAAAACATGAGCAACATCCTCTTGATTTTGTGACCGATCTTCGCTGGAACCGCTCGTCCTCAGCCCTCAACCCGGCAACCTCGTACTGCTGCTGATTGAGGGCTGCGCGCGAGCCACTTATATAACCCCTATGCCGATTTTTCCCGGAACGAGACGTGCCAGGGCATCACGATCCGTTCCACCAGCGAGACGATGGTGTAGAACAAAATGCCGAGCAACGAAACGATGACGATAGCCGCCCACGCCGCCGCGAAATCGAACGCTGTGGGCTTGTTGCGGATGTAATAGCCGATGCCCTGCGTCGTCCCGCCGAAGAACTCCGCGACGACCGCGCCAATCACGCTCCATGTCGTGCCGAATTTCAGGCCGTTGAAGATGAACGGCAGCGCCGCCGGAAAGCGCACCTTGCGGAAAATTGCAACTTCACCCGTCGCCAGCGAGCGCATCAATTCCAGCGCGCCGCGATCTGCCGCGAGCAGCCCGCGCACGGTGTTGATCATGCACGGGAAGAAGACCATAATCGCGACGACGGCGATCTTCGAGGCGGGCTGTGTCACGCCGAACCAGAAGCCCATAATCGGTGCGAAGGCGATGATCGGTGTGCTGTTCGCGGCAATCGCGAAGGGCAAAATCGCGCGGCTGAACGCGCTGTACCGCGCCGAGGCGACCCCGATCAACACGCCCAATCCGCAGCCAATCGCGTAGCCCCACAGCGCATTCTGGAATGTCACCCAGCTTTTCGAGATCAGGTCCGGGAAGGTCTCGAAAAGCGTTTGCGAGATCACCGTCGGTTTCGGGAGCAAGAATTGTTTTACATTGAAGACAGTGATGATCAATTCCCAAGCGACAAGCACCCCGAACGCGATCAGCAGCGCGGGTGCGGTTTGACGCCCGGTCTTGCGCCACAGCCGTCCGCGTTCCCAGGGCGCGGCGAGGACCAGCGCCGCAATCACACCGCCAATCGCGATTAGCGCCGTCAGTGGAGCCGCCAGCGCCACCCCGCGCCCCGCGAGGACGAACAAGCCCGCATTCAGGACAGCCAACGTCAGGCAGAACGCGGCGGTTGAGTCGATCACCTGCCGGGTCATGCTGCGCAGCGCCCGGCTTTGCACCACCGACGCGACGAGCGCCGCCGCCGTCCCCGCGAACAGCACCCACAGCACGCGCCGCAAGGCGGCATTGCGAAAGGCGAGGCCGAGCGGCGAACTCTCGCGCAGAACGGCGTCGGTGATGTGGTAGAAAATGACCGTCAGGATGATCGCGATCACCGCCCCGTAATCGCGCGCGTGGCTTGCCTGCGCTTCGGGGATATCGCTTTCAATGGATGACAGAGCGAGCGCAGCCATCTATTCGGCGGCTCCGGTTCCGCGCAACGCTTCGCGAACGCGCGTGACGAGCCGGAAGAACGCTTCCGTATCGCGCACTTCCGGTCCGCGCGGCTGCGGCAGGTCAATCGGGATGATTTGCGCGATGCGCCCCGGACGCGGACTCATCACGACCACGCGCGTACTCAGGTAAACGGCTTCCTGTATGCTGTGCGTGACGAACACGACCGTCTTGTGCGTGCGCGCCCAGATCGAAAGTAGTTCGTTGTTCAGGCGGTCGCGCGTCATCTCGTCGAGCGCGCCGAAGGGTTCATCCATGAGCAGCAACGGCGGCTCGAAAGCAAGCGCCCGCGCGATGGCGACGCGCTGCTGCATCCCGCCGGAAAGCTGCCAGGGGTAATGGTTCTCGAACTCACCGAGTTCGACCAGCTTGAGCATTTCACGGGCGCGTTCGGTGCGTTGTGCGCGTGGGCTGTTCATCACTTCGAGCGGCAACTCGACATTGCGCAGCACGGTTCGCCAATCGAGCAGCGTGGCCGCCTGAAAGACCATCCCGTAGTC
Source organism: Aggregatilineales bacterium (assembly GCA_965246845.1). Taxonomy (GTDB): domain Bacteria; phylum Chloroflexota; class Anaerolineae; order Aggregatilineales; family UBA2796; genus JBBRMW01. Next base: position 186,017 of record CBDFFR010000014.1, on the reverse strand, counting down.
GCGGTCCAGCCGTGCCTGATGTGCAGTCTTGCCGTTCACGGTCAATTCACCGGTCGTCGGCTGGAGCAAATCCCCGATCAGGCGCAGCAGTGTCGATTTTCCGCACCCGGAAGGGCCGATCAGCGAAATGAATTCGCCGGGATATATATCCAGCGAGACATCTTGCAGCGCGGTCGTCGCGCCGCCGGATTGCGCCTTGAAGCGCTTGTCGATGTGGTTGATCGAGACGATTGGTAGCGAAGGTGTCATTGATTTTTGAGTTTGCCCATACTACTCATGCTTGCGCCAAATCCGGCGGCGTCCAGCGAACGATGACGCGCTCGGCCAGCGCGACCAGCGCATAGCACAGGATGCCGAGCGCGGACGCGATCAGGATTGTCGCCCACAGGCGCGGCGGCGCGGAATTGTAATACTGGTTGAAGTTGAGGATCGCCCCGCCGAGGCCGTCCTGTATGCCGGAGGGCAACTCACCAATAATCGCGCCGACGATGCTGGCCGTCGCGCTCACTTTCAGGGCGGTGAAGATATACGGCAGCGCGTGCGGGATATTCAGCTTCCAGAGCATCTGGCGGCGCTTGGCGGCGTAACTGTTGAAAAGTTCATTCGCGAGCGGGTTGGCCGAAGTCAGGCCGCGCAGCGCATTCAGCGTCACCGGGAAGAAGGACAGGTACGCGGCGATGATCGAGACGGAGACCCAGCGCGCCGTCCCTAGGTTGCTTAAGCCGATCACGATCATCGGCGCGACCGCGAGGATCGGTACAGTCTGCGAGGCGACGACAAACGGCATCAACCCGCGCTGCAACAGGCCGGATTGCGCAAAGACGACCGCCAATCCGAATCCGACAACGCTCCCCAGTGTGAAGCCGAGCGCTGCCTCGCCCCAGGTGAATAGCGCTGCCTTCACCAGAATTTCACCGAGCAGCGGTCCATTCGTGCGCGCGGGCTGGAAGAGCGATCCCACGATGTCCCAGGTATGCGGGAGCGTATATTCCGGGATGCCGAAGAGCAGCTTCGCGCCTTCCCAGACGATGAACAACCCCAACAGGATCGCGCCAAAAGTCACCGCCGAACGCATCCCTTCAGAACTCCCGCGTATCGGGTTTCGGGTCGGCTTCTCGATATTCGCGGCGCTGATGACGGCATCGACCATAAACTGACGGCTTCTGCAATTAATCAGGCAAATTGTACTCACGCGCAGGGCTGAAAGTCAATTAATGCGCGTTAGCTTTGTGCAGGTTGTCCAGACTTGATAAACAATAGCCTGATGAATAGCACCAGGCACAGCATGGCGTTTCTGGAAACTCAAAACAGAATAGTTGTGTTCAACCGCCCGGCCATAAATGGACTGGGCTACCACGATTAGCACACTTTAATCCAGCGGACACCGGACCGTAATAGCGCGGTGGATTCATCCCCGCGCGACGGTTGCAGCAATTATCGTATTAGCGCCGCTTCGTTTGCTCGACGCGAACCGCGTTGAAACCTTTGTCGGTACATTCCACCTCGAACAACACCCAATCGCCAATCCGCAGGCTGCGCACGCCCTCGCCCAAAATTGCCGAATAGCGCACTGGGTAGAAATCACCCGCCTCGTTCTCGATCAGGCCGCGCCCTTTGATATGGTCGAACTCACGGACAAATCCGCGTTGTGCTGCGATGTTCATGGGATGATGGCTCCTTATGCCGGGATGAAAACGTTTTATTTAACATCAGCATAATATATGCTTGCAATTTAGGCAAGATGTACGATTTTTCACAAGCAATTGTTGGGTGATACGCAAGCGGTGGAAGATTGCCCAATGAACAATCGTGACAATGTTGTGACGCACGAACACACCAAACGCGATAGATACGTTAGCCTGATAGGTTCAACTTCGTCGTGCAAATCCGCATATCATTGAAGCATGGTATCGGGGTCTCGACGATGAATAATGAAACATCTCTGCAATCGACGTTTCCTCAGATGCGCCGCAGGCAATGGTACAAAATCATCCTAGGTGTCGTCCTCGTAGACGCGCTTATTCTGTTCATGATTTATCTGCTATTTGGACATATAGCGGGTGTAATCTCGTATCCACCATCCGCATGGCTCGGCCATTGGTACTTCGATGCAATAGTGCGCAATGACTCAGAAGGCGCGGCCAGCCTGCTCGCAACCTGCAACAAGAAAAATGCAGACTAGTACGTTCAAACTGACATCGCACAGTTCGGCGGTGCAGAAATACGCGGCCTGAATGTCGAGGTCAGACTGGGGACGGGCAGCAGCGATACCTTTGAAATTATCAAAATCTCGTTCGAGTATCGCAAACCGGGACAGGTTGATTGGCAGCCCGGAAATATTGGGCTGTGGAGCGACTATGAGCGGTTCCATTTGCGCTACTTGTGCGGCGGTTAAAACGTACGCGGCAGCAAAAACCGCAGCGCATCCGGCAGCCGCCGCGCCCACGCATCCTCACGGTGCGCCGCGCCCTCTTCCTCGACATAGAGCAACGAGCGCGACAACTCGTATCCATGCGAGAGCAGATCGTCACGCAGTTCGCGCACGCCTTCCATATAGAGGCGGTGTGGGTCGATATTTGAATCGATCCAGCGCGAAAGCGTCCCGCCTTCCTGCGTGCCGACATCAAGATATATTTTGCCGGTCCCGCGTGCGTGTTCGCGCACCGTCTCCCGCAAGCCATTCCTGCCAAACCAGTACGCGGTACTGAATGTGCCGCACAACCCGAAGACATCCTGCCGCGTCAAAAATCCGTACAGGCTGATCAAGCCGCCCATCGAAGACCCCGCAAGCCCCGTGTTGGCGGCGTCGGGTTGCGTCCTGAAATCCTGATCGATCAGGGGCTTGATCGTATCCACGACGAAATCAATGTACGCCGCGCCGCGTCCATCCAGCCGCGCTTCCGTCGCGGAGCGAAACGGGTTGTATTCCTTGAGGCGGTCTGCGCCACGCACGGGCAGCCCAACGATAATCGCCTCATACCCTTCCGCGCTGAGTGCCGTCAACGTCTCATCGACCTGCCACTCGCCTGCATAGCTTGTATACGAATCGAACAGGTTATCGCCGTCGTGCATATACAACACCGGGTAGCGGCGCTCCCCCTGCGCATAGGTCGGCGGCAGCCAGACCAGCACATCGCGCGTGTTATCGAGTTGCGGGCTATAGAGCGCCGGGTAAACGCGCAAATCCCCGACGACGCTGTGCTGCGTCCGGCTTTCGGTGTAGTTTTGCCATGCCATGCAGATTTCCCCTTTATAGCCGACCCGCGCGCCGCTTCTCCATCACTATCCCGTCTTCGCCATCGTGGTAATAGCGCGGCTCCGTATAGACGCGCACGTATCCCACCGTCTCGTACAACTTGACCGCGCGCGTGTTGCTGACGCGCACCGTCAGCCGAATCACGTCCTGCGTCATCGCGTCTTCTGCGGTCGCGAGCAATAAATGGCCGATGCCGCGCCCGCGATAATCCGGGTGAACGCAAATCGTGATGATCCAATCCGCGTGCGAACTGTAACTTGGCTGCCCCGCCACGAAACCGATGATCGTCCCGCCGGAGTCCGTCGCCTTGAAATTGGCCGCGCCCGGCCACATGATCAGCGTCGAGAGGTTGAGATAGCTGTACGCATCGTCGCGGAAGACGAGTTGTTCCAGCCGCCGCAGCGCGTGGACATCCAGCATCCCGGCTGGCCGGATTGCAATTCCTGTAGTATCAATCATAGCTACGACCGCGACGAGGTACTCCCGGAGCGCCGCGCGGCGGTGCTTGATGTCGTTCCGGCGTCCTGCGTTGCGCTGGTATTCGGTTCGGTGAGGTTGCCGACCGCCGCCGCGACCTGCCCACCCTGCTTGTACATATCGTCCATCGCGGCCAGAGTATCCGAAAGCTGCGCGATTTCTTCGCGAATGTCAGCCTGCAAGCGCACCGTGCGCCCGCTATCGAGGTCGCGCGCGTCGAGAAGCTGCATCTGCGCATAGACGGTACTCAGTTGCGCGATGGTGTTTTCCATACGCAGTTCGGTCCGCTTGGCCGTGTTGCCGATATTTTCCAGATTGGTCAGCAGGTTTTGCCGGACTCGCAAGCCTTCCTGTACCTCGTTTTTCACATCCGCGTCCGTCTCGACGGAGAGGCGGCGCTTGAGGTTCGCAATCTCGGTCGCGACGTTTTGCCGATCCCGCGCGATGATCGTGTTGCCCTCGAAGGTGTCGATGTTGCGCGCAAGCTGGTAAATCAGCCCGACCCAATCATTCACTTCAGAAGCGGTCGCTTCCAGCGAAGCACGCAGCGCCCCGGTCTGCTGCGCGACAAAGCGGTCGATCTGCGTCTTGTATTCGAGTGCGCGTTGGAGCTGCCCGCGCGCGTTGTCGTTGCGGATGCTGCGCGGATCATATTTTTCCGTAAGCATCTTCGAGACGGCCTTGCGGCTCGCTTCGGGGTCCGTTACCGTCGCCCACAGGTACGCGCCTTCGGCCAGCGCGCCCGCGATCAGCCACATCCAGTTTTGCCAGCCCGGAAGAATCGGCACATTGAGCAGCGCAAGACCTGTGAACAGGCTGATCAGCACCGCGCTCGGCCAGGTGAAGAACGCATTACTGAGCATCGCGGAAAGCGCGCGGTCTTGCAGCGCTTCACGCGGATTTTTGTTATTTGACATGACTTCTCCGGGATTCCTGTTCCGAATTCTAACCGAAATGCAATATCTACGCACCTGCGCACCGAAAACTTTACCAGACTGTGTTGCGCCGATAAAACATTTTTTACAACTGCGCGGCATGATGTGTTTATTAGACGTTGCGCCGTTGCATTCCCCCACCCTAAATCCCTCCCCACAAGGAGGGAGGGACTTCCAGACGAATGACTCCCCTTCCCTCGTTCTGGGGGAAGGGGGACATCAGCGGAACATCTGTTTAGATCACCCAATCACAGGAGCGAACCCTACAATGAAACTCTCTACCAAAGTGCTTACCGCCGCCATCGTTGTGGCGTTGCTTGCCGTCTTTGCACTTGGCGGCTCGACCGCTGCGCAGGCACAGGCTGGGACACCCGCCGCTACGCAAACCGGAACGCCCGCCGCCACCAATGCCGAAAAAACAGCCATCGGAGCCGCCGTCGCGCGCGCGGTCCTCACTGCCACTATCGACGTCACGGGCATTTCCGGGAAGGATTTGCTGCGCGACCTGTTCAACGGTCAGACGTTGACCATGATCATTACTGCAAAGGGTGGCGATGTTTCGGCTGTGAAAGCCGCCGCGACAACGACGCTCACGACCGAAATTGCAGCCGCTGTCACCAACGGCAAGCTGACGCAGGAGCAGGCCGACAAGCTGAATGCAACGATGGATACGCTCCTCAGCGCTGCCCTCAATGGGACCTTCGATGCGCAGTTCAAGGCGAAGGCCAAGCAGCTCGCGTCGGGCGCGGTCAAGCTCGCCGCCAAAATGCAAGCCGGGCTTACGCTCCTCGCCGCGACCGCTGAGGCGACCGGTGTTTCACAGCGCGATATGCTCAAGGACCTGCGCGCCGGGAAGAGCTTCGCGGATATTGCCAGAGCCAACAACGCAGACCCGGTCGCTATCGTCAATACGGCGGCGGCGAAGCTGACTGCCTATGTCAATGCGCGCGTCAAGAGTGGCAAGATCAAGCAGGAGGTCGCTGATCAGGTGCTTGCTACGCTCAATGCCGACCTGACCGCGCTCATGAACAAGCCGAATCCGCTTGCCAATGAGATGGCTGGCGGCAAGACGCCGAAGCCGCAAAAGACGCCCGGTGCATCCGCGACCCCGGCAGCAACTGCGCCCGCGACGCCCAGCCTCTAAATCTCCCTATAACATTCAGCCCGGCCAATCTATTGACCGGGCGTTATTTTACTTCACACCGCATTCAACAACGCCGCCATTTCGCGCGGCGTATTTGTCGTGAATTGATCAACGCCTGCTTCGAGCAGTGTGCGCGCGTTGACTTCCGCTTCCGGGTTGCCGATGTCGAGCGTCCACGCATCCAGTTTGATCCCGCCTTCGTGCAGCCGTTCCGCCCAGTTGAAGCCTTCTCGCAGCGCTTGCGCGAGCAGCCGATGCGAGATGTAGAACATACTCACCCCCGCAACCAGCCCCATAAACGATTCGCAACGGTCGCGCAGGTAGTCCGCTGTCGGCCAGAAGCGTTGCGCCGCAAGCGGATGCTCATCCCAATAGCCATACGCGCCGCGCAGCATCACCGGATGGATCGCGAATTCCGGTTCGCGCCAATCCATATAATTACCGATGTCGAATCCAATGTCCAGCCAGCCCGCGAAACGCCGCAGCTTGCGAAGTTGCCAATCCGCGCCGCTGCTGACGATCACGCGCGCCCCTAACGGCTCGATCAGTCGCAGTAGCCGATGCAGCGGTTCGTCATCCGCGAAGGGCGTCATATTCTTGAAATCGATCTGGAGCCGCGCCTGCGTCGGGTGTTCGAGCAGCAGCGCCACGACCTCGCTCAACAGCGGAACGCGCAACCCGGTCTTCGTACCGCGATGCTTGATATACAGTTCGCGCGCTGCCTCTGGTGTCGCCCCGCCGACCGCGCCCGCGCCCGTCGTCTCCGATTGCAGGATAGGGTCATGCACGAGCAGATAATCATCGGCGGCGAGCGCCGTCACGTCGATTTCGATGAACGCCGCGCCCGCATCGAGGCACGCGCGGATTGCTTCCAGTGAGTTGGGCGGCGCTGCGCCATCCAGCGCGGCCATGTGGTTGACGATGATCGGCGGGCGAATCGGCAATGTCATGAATTGGTATCCTTCTTTGGATTACGGACGCTTTGCAGGACTTCGATAGCTTCCGCGTGAACATTGCTATTGGATGCCAGTAATTCGCCACCGCCGTGAATATCGTGCGGACCGCCCGCAAAATCCGTGACCGTGCCGCCCGCTTCCCGGCAAATCAGCACGCCCGCGCACATATCCCAGCTTGCGAGTCCCCATTCCCAATACAACTCGAAGCGCCCTGCCGCCACATAGCACAGATCGAGCGCTGCCGACCCCATTCGTGCCATGCCCTGACAGCGCGGCACGAACGCGCTCCACTCCGGCGTGTTATTGTTTTCCGTGCGCAGGTTGGATGGGAAGCCGCTTGCGGCCAAGGAGTCGCGCAACCGCCCCGCGCCCGAAACCTGTATCGGTGCGCCATTGCAGAACGCGCCGCCGCCCTGTATCGCGGTGAAGCATTCGTCGTAGCTCGGATCGTAGACCACGCCAACCAGCACTTCGCCCGCCGCGCTGATGCAGCCGATGCTCACCGAATAACGCGGGACACCGTGAACAAAATTGTATGTCCCGTCGATAGGATCAATCCACCATGTCGGCGCATCCTCGGCGGGGGCATCCGCGATGCGCGTACCTTCTTCGCCCGCGATGCGGTGCTGCGGAAAGGCAGTCCGCAACACCCCGGCGATGAGGACCTCGTTCGCGCGGTCGGTCTCCGTCACGAGGTCGTTCAGACCTTTATCAGTGACGTTGCGTGGCAGTTTGAACGCGATACGCGCCCGCGCACCCGCCGCTCGTGCCGCGCCTTCTGCAACCATCAGCCAGTTTTGTAAATCAGCTTGTGTATTCATATCCAGAGCGTGTCGCCCAATCGTTAAATGATGTTTGTCATATATCGCAGATCAGGTTAACAATCGTGCGTTTTAATTTCATCAAAATGATCTGAACGCTTAACACAATTAACGCGCATTTTTGACCTTGATCGGACATCATGCGCCCTGTTCGGATACAGACGAAGGAACGAACCCCAATGAAACTGCTTTCCGCCAGATTGCGCGTGATCGCGCTCGCCGCCATGATCGTCGCGGCCTCGTTCGGTGCGGCACAGGTCCGTGCCCAGGGTACGAAGAGCGTGGTCAACGTCTATAGCGACGGCGACACCAACATCACCGACTGGTTTGCCAACACCGTCAAGCCCGCTTTCGAGAAAGCCTATCCGCAATACACCGTCAACTTCGTCAACGCTCGCGGCGCGGGCGAAGGCACGAAGACGATTGCCGACCGCGCGCTCGCAGCGCTCCAGACCAACTCCGACCCGCAAGCCGAAGTGTTGGATTTCGATGCACAGAGCTACCCGGACCTGATTAAGGCTGGGCTGTGGGCGCAAATCAACGCCAGCAACGTCCCCAATTACAAGAACCTGAACCCGGCGGGCATCAGTTCCGAAAACGATGTTCCCTATCGTGGTTCGCAGGTCCTGATTGCCTACGACAGTGCAAAAGTCCCCGCCGCCGAAGTTCCCAAGACCTTCGCGGACCTCGTAGCGTGGATCAAGGCGCACCCCGGTCAGTTCGTCTATTGCCGTCCCGACAAGGGTGGTAGCGGTGGCAACTTTGTCGTCCGCGCGATTTACGAAGTGACAGGCAAGGACCCGACGCTCTTCAAGGCAGGCGAATCCAAGCCGGAACTGCTCTCGCAGTACGACAAGGCATGGGCGCTCCTTCGCGAAATTCACCCCTTCATCTATGACGGTGGCGCGTACCCGGCGGGCAACAACCCCGTCCTCCAGCTCCTCGCCAATGGCTCCGTCTCGATGGCCTCCGTTTGGTCGGACCAGACCTTGCAAGCGTTGAGCAAGGGCGTCCTCCCGGATACGGTCAAGGTCTTCCAGTTCCAGGATTTGCCGATGCCGGGCGGTTACGCGCACCTCTCCGTGCCGAAAAACGCGAAGAACCTGCAAGGTGCTTACGACTTCGTGAACTTCATGCTCACGCAGGAACAGCAGGTCGGTGTCGTCAAGAACATCGGCGGCTTCCCCGCTGTGCAGTGGTCCACGCTCCCGAAAGAACTCCAGACGCAATATACCGACGTCATCACCAGCAACGTCCCGTTCTGGCCGGGTGGCGCGTATGGCGCGGCTCGTAACCAGGGCTGGTACGAGAAGGTCGCGACCAACATTCAGCCAGACCCGACGGCGACTCCCGCCGCTGCCGCCGCGACAATGGCCGCGACGAAAGCCGCGATCATGAGCGGCACGATGGCTGCAACGAAGGCTCCGTAATCCAGTTTCAATACGCGGGCGGGTCAAGCCCCGCCCCTATACCGGATCGCGCGCAATCTGTAGGGGTCGGATTTATCCGACCCATCTTCATCATTTAATCAATCATCAGGTCGCAATATCGAAATGGCTGCCACGACCACCCTCCCGCTCCCGCACACCCCACGCCGACGCGACTTCGGACCGCTTCTCGGCTACCTGATGGTTGCGCCGCCATTATTAATCATGATATTTCTGATCTTCTATCCGGCGGCACAGGCGACGGTCCGCACCCTGTTTATCGACAATGAGCAAACGGGCATAAGCGCGTTCTCGTTCGCGCGCTACAGTACCTTCATAAATAACAAAATCGCAGTAAGTAACCTCGTCTTTACGCTTGCAATCACTGTCGCGACCGTATTTTTCCTATTCATCATCTGCTTTCCGCTGGCGATTTATCTCCGCTTCTCAACGAGCCGCATCGCTTCCGCCGTTCAAGTCCTCGCGCTGTTCCCGCTCTTCGTGCCGGGAATTATCCTCGCCTTCGCACTGATCCGCTTCATGGGCAATCGCGGCACGGTCGATACGCTGCTTTCGCTGCTCGGCATCAAAGGCTTTGTGACGCCCTATCTGCGTCCATCCGGGATCGTGATCGGCCTCGTCTGGGAAGGTATTCCGTTCACAACGCTGGTACTTACCGCCGGACTGCGGCAAGTCGATAACGCTCTGATCGAATCCGCGCGCGATGTCGGCGCGGGCAGCCTGACCATTTTCCGTAGAATTTTGCTGCCGCTCGTGAAGCGTCCAGCGCTGATTGTCTTCTGCCTGAACTTCATCGGCGTGTTCGGCTCCTATACAATCCCCTATCTGCTCGGACCCGCCGCGCCGCAGATGCTCGGCGTCTATATGCAGCAAACCTATAGCGATTATCAGGATAAACCCGGCGCGGAAACGCTCGCGGTGATTTCGTTCCTGTTCTGTGCGGTGATCGGGCTGCTCTACGTCCGCACCGTTGTTCGTGGGCGCGGGGAGCGCTAGGTAATTATGGCAACCACGCTCACGCCATCGCTCACAGTAGCGCTACCGCGCCAGCGCATCGCCGCGCAGAACCGCCGTCAGGAACTTTTCGGCGTCTTCGTGCTGATCGTCCTCGTCTTCCTGATCCTCGGACCGATCAGCAGCGTCTTCCTCTGGGCGTTCGCGGAGCGCTGGCGCTACCCCTCGCTCGTCCCGACCACCTGGGGACTCAGCTATTGGGAAGAGACCTTCAACCGCGCCGATATTCGCGACGCGCTCCCGCTCAGTATCGGTCTCGCGGTCACGGTGACGGCGCTCTCCGCGCTGATTTGCCTGCCCGCCGCGTTCGCGTTCGCGCGGCTACGCTTCCGGGGACGCCAGTTCTTGCTGCTCTCGTTCCTCGCGACGAATGCCTTCCCGCGTTTCGGTCTGTACGTCAGCATCGCGGTCGTGTTCTTCCGGCTGAACCTCGTGGGGACGGTCCCCGGTGTAATTCTGATTCAACTGGTGAATACACTTCTGCTAATGATCTGGATACCGACTTCGGCCTTTCAGGGCGTGGACCGCGCGCTCGAAGAAGCCGCGCTCGATGTCGGCGCGTCGCGCTGGCGCGTGTTCCTGCAAATTACACTGCCGCAGGTGCTGCCCTCGCTCGCGGCGGCGGTGCTGCTCACGCTCGTGAGTACCTTCTACGAGGCACAGGGCGCGCTCCTGATCGGCCTGCCGAACGTCCGCACGCTGCCAATTATCATGTACCAGCTCATTAACAATGCGGTCGTCGTGCAATATGGCGCGATTGTCTCCCTCGTGATGTGGCTGCCCTCGCTACTTCTGTTGATCGTCGCACAGCGCTTTCTGCGCGGCGGCGCAATTTCGGCGGGCTTTGGTGTCTAAAGAGGCGAATTCGTGGCAACCCTGACTCTCTCCAACCTGCAAAAGCGCTTCGGCGATGTAACCGCCGTCAACAACATCGATTTTACGGTCAATGATGGCGAATTCCTGTGCATCCTCGGACCTTCCGGCTGTGGCAAATCGACGGCGCTGCGCATGATCGCGGGCTTCGAGGACCCGACCGCCGGGGACATCCTGATCGACAATGTTTCGGTCGTGGACCAGCCACCGAACAAGCGCCCGACCGCGATGGTTTTCCAGAAATATACGCTGTGGCCGCATATGCGCGTTTATGACAATATCGCCTTCGGGTTGCGTCTGCGCGGGATGAGCAAGGCCGCCATCGACGGCGAAGTAAGCCGCGTGCTGGAGATGGTCGGCCTCTCGACCTATGGACCGCGCTACCCGGCGCAGCTTTCCGGCGGCGAACAGCAACGGATCGCGCTTGCCCGCGCGCTCGTCCTCGAACCGAAGATTTTGCTGCTCGATGAACCGTTCAGCAGCCTCGACGCGCTGCTCCGCGTGCGGCTGCGCGAGGAATTGCGGCGCATTCAGCGGCAGGTCCGCATCACCGCGATCTTCGTCACGCACGATCAGGAAGAAGCGCTCAGCCTCGCGGATCGCATCGCAGTCATGAGCAAGGGTAATGTCGAACAACTGGATAAGCCGAGCGTCATCTACGCGCACCCGAATTCGCTCTTCGTCGCGGATTTCATCGGCGCGATGAACCTGATCAACGCCAAGCCGCAGGGCGCTGACCTCTCGCTTTCGGTCAGCGATGGCAGCGGCGCGCATCAACTGTTGCCCGCGCCGGAGGGCAGCCTCGGCCATTCGCTCACCGTCGCGATCCGCCCGGAAGATGTCGCGCTACTGCCACCGGGGAGCGCGGGCGCGTGGCACGGCACGCTCACGCAGCTTTTCGACCTCGGCCACTATCGCAAGGCGTTCGCGGATGTGCCAGGCTTGGGATCGCTCAAGCTGTACCTGCCCAAATCGCTCGCGTTGAGCGAAGGCGAACAGGTAGCGCTCTTCCCGCTGCGCTATCTCGTCTACGATGGCGATGCGCCGCCGCGCGAGGTCAGCCGCGCGCGACCGGAAGGCGTGGTCGTGTTTGATTAGCAGCCAATACACAAGGCAGGCATAATGTATCGAGTCGTTGCACATCGCGGAGCATCCATCACCGCGCCGGATAACACGCTGGCCGCCTACCGTCTCGCCGCCGATGTCGGCGCGGAGATGATCGAATTGGATATTCGCCACAGTGCCGACGCGCAGATCGTCGTCTACCACGATGCCTCGGTACATCTGCCGGGGGAAGGCGAGCAGGCGGTAGCGCGGCTGCCACTCGATACCCTGCTGGAAGTCCCGCTCGACAGCGGCGAATATATCCCCCGCTTCGAGGACGTGCTGACGCTCTGCGATGAACGCGGCATGGGCATCTATATCGAATTCAAGGATTTTACGGAACGGCTTGCGCTCGATGTACTGGACCGTGTGCGTGAAGCCGGGATGCTCGAACACTGCATCCTGTTCGGCGCGCGACCGGATCACGTCTTTTTCATCAAGCAGTCGGAGCCACTAGCGCAGACCTGTTTCAGCTATCGGCAGGCCGGGATCGACCCCGTGCTGCTCGCGAAGGCGTGCCGCGCCGATGGCCTCAATCTTGCGTGGGAAGATTACCCGGATCCGCTCGCCTTCCTGACGCCGGAGTGGTTCGCGCCCGTGCGCGCGGCGGGGCTACGCCTGATGAGCTGGCACGAGGAACGCGAGCCGCTGTTGCGCGGCCTGATCGCGGCAGGTATCGAAGACCTCTGCACGAACGACCCGGCATTGGCGCGGCGGCTGATCGATGAAGCGGTGGGTGGATGATCACCATCGGCGCGACCGTCACGCGCGCGCTCTTCGAGGCGCTTGATTCCGGCGTGGTACAGGTCGATTTCATCAAGGTCGATGCCGACAAAGGGCTGGATGTCACGAGCCGCGCGCTGCAACATGCACCTGTCCTGATTCACGATGTCGCCTATACGTTCTGGTTGAATTACGAGGACCCCTTCGTGCCGGAGACGATGCAAAAGGCACGCGAACTCCTGAACGCCGCGAATTGTCCCTGGTTCAGCACGGGAATCGGCGCGAGCGCGGAGCCGCAGGGTCACACGCTGGAATACTGGCGTGGCGCGAACGCGGAACAATTGCAGACGCGCGAGCGCTGCCTCGCGAACATCGTGCGGAATGGTCTGCGTCTGAAAGCATGGCTGGGCAGGATGCCGCTCCTACTCGAAAACTACAATTATCACCCGACGAATGCCTATGAATACGTCTGCGAGCCGGATACCTTTTCAGAGTTGATCCGGCAAATCGATTGCGGCGTGTTGCTCGATCTCGCGCACGCACAGATCAGCGCGTTTAACATGCGGTGGGGCGATCCGCGCCTCTATCTGGATGCGCTCCCGCTCGACCGCGTGCGCGAAATTCACGTCAATCATCCCTTTAACGATGGGACGCAAATGCTCGACAAGCATTTGCCCTTCGATGAAAGCGAAGTCGCGCTGCTCGCGTGGACCGTCGCGAATACCCCCGTCGAAGCCGTCACGCTCGAATCCGGGTCGCCCGATGTCGCGACCTTGCAGCATGAACTCGACCTCGTGCGGCAGGCCGTCGCGGAGGGGCAAGCACAGCGCTGACACCAGAGGCCGCGTCCCTTTGCCAGATGCGTAGCGGCTTGTTATAGTACACATCAAACGCGCGAGCCATCCCCCTCGCGCAGGTTTTCCACACTAGAGGACAGTCAACAACATGGCAAAAACCCCGATCACAGTGGCCTACGGCGACGGCATTGGGCCGGAAATCATGCGCGCGTCACTGCACATCATCCAATCGGCGGGCGCAGACCTCGACCTCGAAGAAGTCAAGGTCGGCGAGCAGGTTTACCTTTCGGGCAACCTGACCGGCATCGAAGAAGGCGCTTTCGACAAGCTGCGCCGAACGCGCGTGTTCTATAAAGCGCCGCTCACCACACCGCAGGGCAGCGGCTTCAAGAGCGTGAACGTCGGTACGCGCAAGATGTTCGGCCTCTACGCGAATATTCGCCCGTCCGTGAGCTACGCGCCCTATGTCGATACCAAGTATCCGAACATGGACCTCGTGATCGTCCGCGAAAATGAAGAAGACCTGTACGCGGGCATCGAATATCGCCTGACGAATGAAGTCTATCAGGCACTCAAGCTGATCTCGCGCCCCGGCAGCGAGAAGATTGTGCGCTATGCCTTCGAGTATGCACGCGCCAACAACCGCAAAAAGGTGACGTGTTTCACCAAAGACAATATCATGAAGATGACCGACGGCCTGTTCCACAAGGTCTTCGACGAAATTGCGGCAGAATATCCCGACATCGTGAACGAACACTGGATTGTGGACATCGGTTCCGCGAAGATGGCCGACTCGCCAGAAACCTTCGATGTGATCGTGCTGCCGAACCTGTACGGTGACATCCTCTCCGATGTGGCCGCGCAGATTGCCGGGTCGGTCGGTCTGGCCGGGTCCGCCAATATCGGGGACGGCTTCGCGATGTTCGAGGCGATTCACGGCTCCGCGCCGCGCCGCGCGAACCAGAACCTCGCGAACCCGTCCGGGTTGCTGCTCGGCGGCGTGATGATGCTCGTCCACATCGGCCAGAACGAGATGGCCGAGCGCGTGCATAACGCATGGCTGCGCACGCTCGAAGAAGGCATCCACACCTATGATATTTATCAGGAAGGCGTGAGTAAGCAGAAGGTCGGAACGGCAGAATTCGCGCAGGCCGTCGTCGATAACCTCGGCAAGATGCCGGAGAAGCTGAAACCCGTGACGTATGTTCGCAAGGACGCGCCCCCCACAAAGGCGCAGGCTCCGGTCGAGATCAAGACCGAGCCGAAGATCGAAGTCGCAGGCGTGGACGTGTATACCTTCAACAGTGCACAGCGCGACCCGGACCTCTATGGACCGGATGTGGACAAGGCGAACGGCGACGGCCTCAAACTCAAGCTGATCAGCAATCGCGGCCAGAAGTCCTACCCGGATGTGCATTCGCCGACCTTCATGAGCGACCAGTGGCGCTGCCGCTTCCTCGCGACCGAGGGAACCGTCACGCACGCGCAGATTTACGCGCTGCTCAAGCGGATGAGCGATCTTGGTCTGGATGTAGTCAAGATGGAAATCCTGCGCAGGTTCGACGGCGTGAATGGCTGGACGCAGGCGCAGGGAGAATAGCACGGCAATGTGTAGGGGCGGGGCTTGACCCGCCCGCTATGGATGAAAACGGGTCGGTCAAGCCGCGACCCCTACGCCGGATCGCACACATTGTTAATTGAAAAAGAACGGGACCGGATATGTATATAATCCGGTCCCGGTTTCGTTATCAGGGTGTGGAGGTGGGTAGGAGTGCGGTTTGAGTTGGCGGGAGCGGTGTCCGTGTCGGTGGAACTGTGGTGCGGGTGGGCGGGACAGACGTGGATGTTGGTGGCTGCGCAGTGCGCGTCGGTGGCTGTGCTGTGGCGGTTGGCACGCTTCGGGTCTGGATCGCGCTGATCGTACCCGCTACCGAGGTCTGGCGACCCTGTGCAATCGCGGTCTGCGCGACCGCCGTAGCGATAATCTGGTCTTCGGATAGCGTGGGTATGACGGGCGCGGTCGAAGTGCTGCTCGGCGGGATTTGTGAAGGTAGCGGCGGCGCGGTCCGGGTTGGCGGGAGGGCGGTCGAAGTGCGCGTCGGTGGGACTGTACTGGCGACGCGCGTTGCGGTCGGCGTCGGTGTCACATAGGCGCGGATCACCGCGACCGCCTGCTTTGCCGCTGTCGCGAATGCGCCCTGCGCATCCAGCCGGATATATTCATTGTAATCCTTGATCGCGTCATCCCAGCGGCGCAGCCCCTGGAACGCCTGCGCGCGATAGTAGTACAGGACCGACGCAGGGCGCTGCCCGAAAAGGCGCAGCGAGAGCGACAAATCCAGCACGGATTGCTCGAACAGATTGCGCAGCAGATACAGATGGCCGCGATCCAGATAGGCATAGGGCGAGGTCGGGTCCAGCTCTATCGCGTGGTTGTAATCGTTAAGCGCATTATCAAGCTGGTTGAGGTCTTCGTAGATAGCTCCGCGATTCTCATAGGCAAGCGCATAGGTCGGGTTGAGTTCAAGCGCGCGGTTGTAATCACTCAATGCAGCGGTCAGGTTGCCGAGGCGGTTGTGGATGCCACCACGTATCGAATACGAGACGAAATAGTTGGGATAAAGGCTGATCGCGCGGTTCATGAGCGCCAGTGCTGACGGATATTCGCGCGCGGCACGGTAAATCAGCGCTTCGCTGATAATTGCATCCACAAATCGGTTGCCATCAGCGGCGAGTGCGGCATCCAGATTTGTCAGCGCCGCGTCAAGTTCGCCTGCCTGATATTGCAGCCAGCCGCGTGAATTCAGGACGAATGGATTGTCTTTTTCGATTGCGAGCGCGGCGTCGAAATCGGTCAACGCCTGCTGTTCCTGCTCTTGCAGGTACAGCGCGATTCCGCGCATGTGCAGCGCGTGGACGGAACCCGGGTCGAGTTTCAGCGCCGCGTCCAGCGTTTCTGTCGCGGTTTGTAGCTGTCCGGCATCGATCAACACCGCGCCCTGATTGGCGGCGGCCAGCGCTGCCAGTTCCGTCGGGACGTTGCTGCTCTTCACAATGCTGTCGAACAACTCAAATGCGGAGCGCGTCGCGCCGAATTGTCCGGCCAGATAGCCGCGCGTGAAATCTGTAACGGCGGTGACTTCCTCGGCGCGGTCGAGGTCCTTGTTCGCCGTGAGCGCGGTATTCAGCGCCGTGATCGACGTTTGCGCGGCGACATAATCCGCAAGGCCAATGTAAATCTGGGTTTGCACAAATGCACGCAATGATGCGGGCGTCAGCTTCGCGCTAACCGGGATGCTGAGGCTGGTCGGATAGCTCAACCGCCCGCCAAGCGTGACATTCACGCGCGTTTCCGGGTGATAGCTTTCCAGTTCGCGCTGGCGCAGCAGTTCGATGTGCAGATTGATTGTCTGGTTCTGCGGATCGAGCGGGTCCGCCCATACGACGGCGACCACGTTGCGGTTTGCTTTCGCAGCATCGCGCGCGGACGCCGAATCGGTGATACGGGCGGTCACGCCTTGCACCGTAGCGCGGTAGCCTGTAAATGCAGCCGTCGTGAACGCGGCGCGTAATGTCCCCGTGAGATCGAGCGTCCCGACGCGCGGGAGCGTCGCCAGCAGGATCGGCGCTTCTGCCACGACGGGCGTAACCGTTGGCGCGGCGGTCTGCGCGTGAACCCCGCCACCGAACATCGAACCAAGCATTACAATACAAATCAGGAGAGCGCGTGTCCGGGAACGGAGCATAGCCGTCAGCCTCGTTATGGGAAGGTCGCTCTACTGTACACGATCCGCTTTGCCCTGCAAAATAATCCGAAACATAGGCCAGGTGGCTCAGACAAACACTATACGTTTCACCTAACATAGATGCTCACGTCTGGACTAGACTAAACGACAGTTGAACTTCCCCGCAGATCATTTTATTTTCGTTTCGACTCCGGGAAGCCTGATCTCATACGTCGGTGGATTGTACAAACTCTATCAGTGACGCATGAGAACCCTGCACAATCGTTGACAAACTCTCGATAAATACGTAACATGCAATGTATCAGATGGAGGTAGACAATGACCACTCTCCCCGCGACACGCCGCACCACCGAAAGCGGCTCGACCGTCGATGCTGAAATGTTCGGGCAGGCCGCGCGCAATGCAGTGGACCCCAATGCCGATTTGGTACAGTTCTACTTTCGCGATATTCGTCCCATTTCCGGGCTGCTGACGAGCGACAATGAACAGGAAATGGCGCGTGCCGTACAGGATGGCAAACGCACTGCATTTCGGCTGGAGCGCAGCCCGGAAATTTCCGGGGAAGAGCGCGCCAAGCTGGAGAGCATAATCGCGCAAGGCGAGCAGGCGCGTACCGATTTGATCATTGCCAATACACGGCTGGTTGTCAGCATCGCGAAGAGTTATCAGGGGCGCGGCCTCTCACTCGCGGACCTCATTCAGGAAGGCAATCTCGGCCTGATGAAAGCGGTGGATCGCTTCGACCCGGAGCGCGGCGTGCGCCTCAGCACCTATGCGACGTGGTGGATTCGCCAGACGATTGCACGCGCGGCAGGCGATAGCGGACGCACGATCCGGCTGCCGATCAATCAGGGTCAGCGCTGGGGACGGCTGCGCCGTACGGGTGAAGAACTCTCGCAGAAACTGGGGCGCGAACCGAGTTACGAAGAACTGGCCGCCGCCTCGGAGTTGAGCGTCGAACAGGTGCTTGCGACTCTTTCCGCTGCGCGCGAGCCGATGCAGATCGATGAACTGGTCGGGGATGAAGAGGACCGCCCGCGTGAGGACCTGCTCGCCGATACTGAGTCCGAACTGCCAGAAGAAGCCGCCGCACGCCAGCTTTTGAGCGAAGCGATTGAATATCTGCTGCGTAGCCTGCCCGACCGTGAGGCCGCTATCCTGCGCCTGCGCTATGGGCTGGATGGTGGCGAAGGTTACAGCATGGCGCAAATCGGCGAGATTATGGGCTATTCGCGTGAGCGCATCCGGCAGTTGCAGCACGAGGCACTCAGCAAGCTGCGCCGCCTCAACCAGAAGATGCACCTGCACGATTATCTGGACTAATCCTGGATTTAGTGTGATAACACGGGTCGGATTTATCCGACCCATTTCTATTTAACCTGAACTGACATTACCTCTTCGGCGCTTGCGAAATCGCATCATAGAGCGCGCGCGGGAAGCCGTCACCATTCAGGATACTGAATCCGGCTTCAAGGCGGCTATCTGTATCTGAGCGCACGTATCCCGGCAAATCCGCAAAATTCAGGTTCCAGAGCATCATCGGACCCATAAACGCCGCATAATCGCCATTCTGTGCGATGTCAAACGCGCGTAGCGTATATTGCGTGCGCTGCGCTTCGTTCAACTGCCGCGCCCAGCCCACACCGGGGTCGGATGGCGCTTTGGCGAGCGGACCATTCACATGATCTTTTTCGCGCAGGTTGTCGAAAGTCGACCAGCCGAATTCCGTTGCCCAGAGTTTGTTGCTGCTCTGCCCATTACGGACCATGATCTGACGGTAGGCGTCGATAGTTTCCAGAAAGTAGAACGCGGGGCGATCCTTCCAGCCATCCGGTGAGTTCTGACAGCAGCGCGCATCGGGTGCATTTGCCCATCCATAAGGGTGAATGCCGACCGCGACATCCGGGTAATTTTTAAGCCCGGCATTGTACATTTCCTGCAGATAGCGGCGGTCTTCTACGGAGCCGGGACCGTCGCCTGTCGGGGCGAGTCCCGCCGTGATGATCTGCACGCCGGATTTGGCGCGGATCGCCTTGTATGCGGCGTCGAAGTATCTCATATACGTCGCGGCATTCAGCGGGACGTTGTTCCAATCCGCAGTGAGGTTCGGCTCGTTCCAGATTTCAATCGCGTCTTCGTTGCGCAGTTTGTAGCGCGTCACGACCTCACCGACAAAAGCCGCGAGCAGCGCCGGATCGCGCGGGGGACCGTCACCGCTGAAACCCGCCGGACGCGCCCAATCCGGCGCTTTGGCAACACTGAGCAGGACGCGAACGCCATTGCCCGCGCGCCCCTGTGCATACTGGATATAGCCGGGCAGGATCGCGTCGAGCTGCGACCATTGCCCTTGCTGCGGTTGCAATTCGCGCCACGAAATTTGCAGCTTGATCCACCTCATGCCGAGCGAGGCCACAAAGTCGTTCATCTGCTTCCACTGCACTTCGGTCAGGTCGGGCTGAATCTGAATGCCCATCACATCCGAGCGCAGCGTGGGTAGCGTGATCGGTCCGCCCGCCGGTGAAGTTGGCGCGGGGGGTAGCGTCACACCGGGTTGCGGGGTCGCCGTTGGCACGGGCGGCGAAGTCGGCGTGCCGCCACTTACGGGCAGCGCTCCGAAGGTTGGAAAGGGCAGCGGCGTCGCAGGTGCGGCAGCGTGTGCCGCAGACTCGGTGAGGACAAAGGCGCTTAGTAGCATCGCAATGAGCAGCGCACTTTTGATCAGGTTCTTGATTTTCAAAGGGGACCCTTTCGCAACGTGTCGAGTGCGAACCATGCCGCTTGCGGGCAAGGTCGCATATACTCTGATTGTACAGGATCGAGTCGCCCGGCATGTTTAAAAAAGATGAAAAAAGCGGGTGAGCGTATTATGAAAAGCGACCAAAGAGGATCATCACAGCAAACGCATATGACAACTCGCGCTCGCCCGAACCTGCATCTCGAACTACAATGATCCCTCTATTTCCCATACCGGACACGCGATGACTGACTCGACCTATACCTTCAGCTTCCAGCGCCCTGTCGCCTTCGTCCCACAGCGCGTCGTCTCGCTCGTGCCGAGCATGACCGAAAGCCTGTTCGATCTCGGCCTCGACGCGCGGCTGGTCGGCGTCACGGAATATTGCACACGCCCGCCGGAAGGGGTCGCGCGCCTGCCCAAAGTGGGCGGCACAAAGAACCCGGACATCGCCGCGATCCGCGCACTGCGACCTGATCTGGTGCTGATGAACAGCGAGGAGAACCGCCGCGAAGATGCCGACGCTTTGCAAGCTGCCGGGATCGCAGTCTGGGCAACGGAGCCGCGTACCGTCCGGCAAGCGCTCGATCTGCTCTGGCAAATGATGGATGTTTTCGAGCAACCGCAGATGGTCCCGCGCGTGCGCCTGATCGAGGTGATATATGAATGGATCAGCGGCATCACGATCAACCGCACGCCGCCGCGCGTCTTCGTCCCGATCTGGCGCGACCCCTGGATGACAGCGAACGCGGAGACCTATCTGAGCGATCTGCTGCGTATCTGCGGCGGCCTGAACGTCTTCGCGGAGCGCGAGCGGCGCTATCCGCTGGCTGCTGACCTGGGCGAAGGCGAATCGCGCGCAGCAGCAGACCGCGATACCCGCTACCCGCGCGTCACGCTCGCGGAGATCGCGGCCGCGCAGCCGGATATAATCCTGCTGCCGGATGAGCCGTACCCCTTCACCGAGCAGGATGCAGACGCCTTCGCCAGCCTCGATTGCCCCGCCGCGCGCACGGGCGCAATTTACCCGGTCGATGGATCGCTCCTCACCTGGCACGGTACGCGCCTCGCATGGGCGTTGCAAGACCTGCCACGCTTGCTCGGTGTTGATTGACCATCGTGCGTAGATCGGGTACTGTATGCGGGGCGTGCGATAAGCAACGGGAGATTGGGCGATGGTTAGAGCAAGGGTTTACTGGCGGACGCTGCGCAATGTCGCAATCGCCTTCTCGGTCATCTTCAACCTGATCTTCCTCGGGGTGATCATCGTCCTCGTGCTGCTCATCTTCGACATCAAGAACACGCTGGTCAACGATCTGGTGTTCGGGCTGGATAAGGCATTCTATGGCCTGAAAAAGAGCGACATCATTGCAAATATCGTCGTTGATGATGTGGTTCCAGTCAAGCTGAATATTCCTTATTCGGCCAATACGATTGTCAAGCTGACAACCGCCGTCCCAATCCGCGCTAACACGACCTTCAACCTGCCCGGCGGTGGCGGCACGATCAACGGCTCGGTGAATATTGTGCTGCCGGTCGGTCTGGAACTGCCCGTCGCGTTGAGCCTGAACGTCCCGGTCGATGACAAACTGCCCGTCAAGCTGAACGTCCCGGTCCTCATCAAAATTCAGGATACGCAGCTCAATGTCGCGGTCGATGAACTGCGTAACGTGCTACGCCGCTATGTCCTCATCCTCGATAATCTGCCGAGTAGCTGGAGCGATTTCTGGCCGTTCCTCGCGCGGGCGAGTACGGGCGGCGTGAACCTGCTCGTTGAAAAGACGCCGACCCGCGACCCCTGGCCGGGCTTCCCGCAAGCGTATTTCACGCCGATACCGGGGACCGCCACCCCGCCTGGTTTCATCCCAACACTAGCCCCGGGGGCGCTCGCCACGCTTTCCGCGCCGACAGTGACTTTCCTCGCACCATCTCCGGTCGGCGGCAATTTTAATGGGAGTACCGCGTCCAACACGGTCGCGGCTACGCTGACGCCGCTCGCCAACCCGCCGACGCCGACGCGCGTGCAGGACCTCGGCATCCTGCCGCCGAAATAACGCAAGCGCGGGTCAGGCAAGCCTCTCACGGAGGACCGTGCGTTTTCTTCGTAGGGGCGGACCTGTGTGTCCGCCCGAAAAGACGGGTCGGGCAAGCCGCGACCCCGACACCGGATCGCGCACTATAATGGGGTAATAATGAATGATAATCCTGCGATGACAAATATGCCCCCCGCGATCTGCGATTACGAAGGTAGCGGCTACGAAACCGAGTTCTGGCAAAATCAGGGACGCGACTACGAAGACGCCGTAGAGCGCGCCGCGCTGCGCAAACTGCTCCCGCCCCGCGCACAGCGCTATGTCGAATTCGGCGCGGGGTTCGGTCGCCTCGCGGATGAGGCCGCGCAGTATGATCAGATTGTATTGGTCGATTATTCGCGCTCGCTCCTCGAAAAGGCGCGCGAACGGCTGGGGGACTCCGATAAATATATATACGTCGTCGCGGATTTGAACCGCCTGCCCTTCGCGCAAAACGCCTTCGATGCGGGGATCATGGTCCGCGTGATTCACCACATGCCGGACCCGGTGGGCGTCTTGCGGCAGGTGCGCCGGACTTTCGCACCGCAGGCCGTGTTCGTCTTCGAGTTCGCAAACAAGCTCAACGTGAAGGCCATCGCGCGCTATATCACGGGCAAACAGGCCTGGAACCCGTTCGACCCCAACCCGGTGGAGTTTGTCGCGCTCAATTACGATTTTCACCCCTCGACGATGCGCGAATGGCTGCGCGCGACGGGTTTCATCCAGACGCGGACGCTCGCCGTGTCGTGGCTGCGCGCGGGCTGGCTCAAGCGGCGCGTCCCGCTCAAGGCGCTGGTCAGCGTCGATAACCTGTTGCAGCCGTTGGGCGCGGTCCTGCCGCTCGCGCCGAGCATCTTTACGCGCAACGAAATGGATACTTCGGGAGCCGCGCCGCTCGCGCCGCTGGAGGCGCTCTTCGTCAACCCGGATCAACCGGAGTCGGTTCTCGTTCGGGACGGTGATGCGCTGCGTTGTCCGCAAACGAGCGCGCGCTGGGCGGTCCGCGACGGAATTTACGATTTCAAGACGAATGCTTAAAGTGATCATATTCGTAGGCGTCGGATTCATCCGACACGCTCCCCTGTAAATTCACGGGCGGACCGATGTGTCCGCCCCTACGAAGAAAATTCGCGTTCCGGTGTAGGGGTCGGGCTTGACCGACCCGTCGCACCCCATCCGCTCTGTAACGCAAACTGGTATATTGCCATGTCAGAACAAATTCTGGATGTTCGTCCGTTCCTGCAGCCGCGCCCCGCAATGGATTTCATGCTCGCGCCACTGCAAATGCTGTTTCAGCATCAGCGTTACCCGATGGATACGCCGCAACGCCTGCATTCCTATCTGATTGTCCTCTTCACGAAAGGACAGGGGCGGCATCGCGTCGATTTTACGGTGTATCCCTATCAGGAAAAAACGCTATTATTCGTCGCGGAAAATCAGGTGCATCAGTGGGAAATCAACACCGATAACGAGGCGTTCGTGCTGGCCTTCTCCAGAGAATTTTTATATAAAAGTTCGCAGGATCGGGAACTTCTGGAAAGCTATCGCATTTTCGATGTTTCGCTGCACTCCCCGACGCTGTGCCTCGATGATGCGGATTATCAGCGCTGCCTGATTCTATTTCAGGAGTTGAAGCACGAATTCGATCAGCCGGAAGCAGATGTGTTCAAATACGATATTTACCGCAATCTGCTGAGGACAATCCTGCTTCTCGCAGAGCGCCGCAAACGCAGCGAAGCAAGCCCTGCCGTCCTTGCGCAATACGAGGAATTTGCTCGCTTTCGGTCGCAGGTCGATGGCGACTTTTCGCGCACGCGCAATGTAGTGGATTATGCAAAAACGCTCGGCTACTCACCGAAGAAACTCAATCAGGTCACGCAAAGTATCGTAGGCAAGAACGCAAAGCTCTTTGTCGATGAGCGTGTCGTCCTTGAAATCAAACGGCTGCTGATCCACACGGATTTATCGATCAAGGAGATTGCAGACCGCACGGGTTTCGATGAGCCGACCAACCTTGTCAAATTTTTCAAGCGCTACACCCGGCTGACCCCCGTGACGTTTCGGACGCAGCTCGCACTCCCGCAAGGCTAAACCCGGATTCACCATGCTTCGGCGCGTATTTACCTTTAGCTCTGTTATAGAAAGGCGTATCCTTCACAGATGAAGACCGCTGAACACAGCTCAAGAAGGACATGACAACATGGCAATCGTTGAAATCGCGCGTTTCAAACTCAAGGAAGGCACAGATGAAGGGGCGTTTGTGGCTGCCGAAACAGCGCTCGCTGGCGGGCAAATCCGGCAGCAACCCGGTTTTATCAGCCGGGAAGCAGCAAAGGGCGAAAACGGAGAATGGGTGATCGTTCTGCATTGGGAGACAGCAACCGACGCGGCAGCATGGACCCCCAAATTCATGCAGGACCCGAACGGACAGGCGTTTGCCACGCTCCTCGACTTTAGTTCCATGAAGCAGGACCGCTACGTAGTCGTCAAGGTCTAGATAAGCCGCACCCCTGCACCAGAACAATCGCGCTCCGGTGTAGGGCTTGACCGACCCGTTTTAACGGGCGGACACATCGATCCGCCCCTACGCAGAAAACACACGCTCCCGCACAAACGTGATTATTGCAGTGGCGGCACGTACACCGATAGCGCGTAGCTCGCCGCACTGGTTCCGTTCCCACGAACCGTAATGATGTAATCTTGCGTGATCGGCACGACGCGGCTGAAATAATACGACCCCGCGCCCGCGCTCTGTAAGACGGTCCCATCCGCGCCATAGACGATCAGCGCGCCGTAACCCGCGCTCAACCCGACCTGCGCGATCAGCGTTTGCCCGGCAAGTACCCGCAAGATATAGTTCGCCGCGCCTGTCGCGCTGATCGTCCCCGCCAAATTCGCGCCTGCTGTCCCCGGCACGAAGACGATGCGCTGGATCACAGGCGCGACATTGGTAGGCAGCGGCAGCGGCGGGATCGTCACTGCCATCGTATAGGCGGTCGGTCCGTTCACGTCGCCACGTACATCGATCCGGTAATCCTGCGTCGTCGGCAAAACGACGCTAAACTGGGTCGCTTCCGCGTGGTCGGAGAGCAGCACGTTTCCATCCGCACCATAGATGATCAGGATATTCTTGCCGCCGTTGGTTGCGAGCTGGACAGTCAAGGTTTGTCCGGCCTGCGCTCCCAATACCCACGAGTCCATCCCGGCGGCGGGTAATTGGCTTTGCACGGTCGACGTGACCGCGAAGACCTGAAAGGCGATGCGCCGCACGCCGTTGATCGCGGGGACCTGCAAAACCTGCCCGGCGTATACGAGGTTCGGGTTCGCGATGCAGTTCCCGGCGGCGAGTTCCTGTGTGGTCAGGCCGAAGACCTGCGCGATACGGGATAGGTTATCGCCCGCGCCGACCGAATATTGCGAATTCCAATCCGGGCGCACGACGCACGCGATTTGCGCCTGCGCTGTATAGCCGCTACCGAGTAATGTAAAGGCCGCAATTGCGACGAGCGCGAAGGCGCGGATCAATCGTGAAGCCATGATGCGTATCCTCTTCGTAATGGATGTTCTGACGACTCTATTCTGCATCTATTTTACATCGGGTGCGTGCGTATTTGTTCGTATTTTGCCCGTGTGAAGCAAATCGTAGAGCAGCCGTTGCGATTGCGTACCCAATGCGCGAGTCTGCTAGGATTAGGATGTTTGCTCATCGCCAATATAGCCGGGCGTCACAATATCCCGGAATGGAGAACACTCATGCCTCGTCTAGCCTTTGGTTCAGAAGTCTCACGCATACTCAATGATGCGCAGCTTGGAAAATATAAGTATCACCCGTCGCCGGAAGACTGGCGCGACGTGTGGATATATTTCGCGATTACCGACCGCTTCAATAGCCCCAAAGCACCGCCGAAAGGCGAATGGAATATGCCGTTCAATGGAATGCAGGGCGGTAACTTCCTCGGCATCATCGAAAAGCTGGATTACCTGAAGGAGCTCGGCGTCGGCGCGATCTGGGTCTCGCCGATCCAGAAGCAACCTGCGTGGAACGGCTATGCCTATCATGGCTACGGCATTCAGGATTATCTGACGGTGGAGCCGCGCTACACCTCTGACCCCGAACGCGCCAAAGCCGACCCGCAGTTCGCCATTGATGAATTCCGGCATCTGGTTGATGAGGCACACGCACGCGGTATTTACGTCATCCTCGATATTGTGCTGAACCATGTCGGGGATGTTTTCGGCTATGAAAACGGCAGCTCGGATGCGCCCTGGCGCGATAGTGGTCCTTACAAAATCTTTTGGCGCGACGAGACCGGGCAGCCGCGACAGGATTGGGAGAACCCGCCCAATGATCCCGATATTTCGCAGGATGCGCTCGTCTGGCCGCGTGAACTCCAGCGCAACGATTTCTTCCGGCGGATGGGCAACGCCTTCGACCGCCCGACGGAGATTCACGAACTGGCGGGCGACTTCTATTCGCTCAAGGAAATGGTCACGGATTATACGCAGGAAGTGGCGGGTCTCGGCTTCTATAAACCGGTACAGGAAGTCCTGATCCAGTGCTATTGCTATATGATGGCGATGTTCGACCTGGATGGCTTCCGTATCGATACGCTTAAATATATCGAGCCGGAATTCGCGCAGTTGTTCGGCGCACGCATTCGCGAATATGCAATCACGATTGGCAAGAAGAATTTCTTCACCTATGGCGAAGTTTTCGATGGCGAAGAGAAGATCGCGCGCTTCATCGGGCGGCAGGCGCAGAGCGGCAATGAACTGGTGGGCGTCGATGCTGCGCTCGATTTTCCGCTCTATTTCAAGCTAATCCCCGTGATCAAGGGACAATCCGCACCGCTTGACGTGATCCTGATGTACGAAAACCGCAAGCACGTCACGCAGCAGGTCGTCAGTTCACAGGGCGACGCCAGCCGCTACTTCGTGACCTTCCTCGATAACCACGATGTGCCTAACCGCATTCACTACTCCGACCCGGAAGACCAGTTCAAGTATCTGGACCAGACCACGATGGCGCTGACCGCCATTTTCACACTGCAAGGGATCCCGTGCATATATTACGGCACGGAACAGGGCTTGAGTGGACGCGGTAACGATATGGAATGGGTCCGCGAGGCGCTCTGGGGCAAGCCGAACGCTTTTGATCAGGAGTACCCGATTTATCGCATCATCGCGCGGCTGGCCGAACTGCGCAAGACATACCCCGCACTGCGTTATGGGCGGCAATACTTCCGACAAATCGCGGGTGATGGCTGGCACTTCGGTTACAGCGATCAGCCGAACGGTATTCTTGCTTATAGTCGCCTGCTCGCCGATATGGAATGCGTGGTCATCATAAATACGAATCTCGGCTACCCCTGGGCGGGTGAGGTCATCGTCGATTATGCGATCCGTCCGGGGCGCTCGCGCTTCGAGATCGTGTTCAGCAACAAGCGCGACATCACCGGGATGGAAAAAGCCCCGTTCTGGCAGAAGAATGAAGGCGAGGTCACGCTCCCAACACTTGGCGGCGTGATCGGGACGGGTCCGGCGCGTTCGATCCGCGTCGAATTGCAACCCGGTGAGGCGCAAATCTGGGTGAAGGGTTTGATCGAGGAAGAAGCAGAGTAGCGAGGTATCTTCCGGTGTAGGGGCGGACCTGTGAGTCTGCCCGGTGATTGAAAACGGGTCGGGCAAGCCGCGACCCCTACACCCAGACAGCGCGTTTTGTAGGGGCAGACCTATGTGTCCGCCCTTAACCCTTAGGACCAGCCGCGATCCCTCACAAAACGCTACAATAAGCCGCAACGTAGCGGCCTTTCGCCGCGCGAGTCTGGGGACCCGATGCAAGCGAATCCGAGACAAGGACGGTGGGCGCGGCGCTGGCAGGTTGGGGCAATCGTCCTCGCGGGGAGCTATATCGCGTGCTTTATATGGCTCACTCTGGGACGGCACGCGAGCTACAACTCCACCGCGTTCGACCTTGCCTTCTACGATCAGATTTTGTGGAATACCGCGCAAGGCCGCCTGATGCAATTCACCCTCGAAGGGGTGCATCAAACAAATTGGGCGTTCCACGTCGAGCCGATCCTGTTCCTGCTCGCGCCGCTCAAATGGCTGTTGCACGATGAGCGCTGGTTACTCATCTTGCAAACGCTCGTCCTCGCGTCGGGCGCGTGGCCTGTCTACCGCATCGCGCGGCGCACATGGAAACGCGATTGGGCGGGCGCGTTCTTTGCGCTACTCTACCTTCTGACGCCGACTGTCGGCTGGTCTAACACCTTCGATTTTCACCCGCTCACGCTCACGACTCCGCTGCTGCTCTGGGCGTTGGATCAATTCGAGTTGAAGCACTACCGGGCGTTCTCGCTGTGCCTGCTGCTTGCATTGCTCTGCAAGGAAGAAATGGGGCTGGTCGTCGCGTGTTTCGGGCTATATGCGTGGTTCGCGGGGCGCTGGCGCGGCGGTCTGGTCTGGGGCATCGTCGGCGTGGCGTGGGCGGTCTTCGGTTTCTTCGTGATCATCCCCGGCGCACAGGGGACCGCACTCGCAAATCAGGCGATATTACGTTACGACTGGCTTTTTCACGGCTCGCTCGCGGAAAAAATCGCTTACCTCACGGGACCGGATACGCCCAATAAACTGCGCTTCCTGTTCCAGCTTTTCCTGCCGCTCGCGTTCACCTCGCTGCTGCGACCGGGCATCCTGTTCATCGCCAGCCCCGCGCTTGCGCTATCGCTGCTCTCTGCGAATCCGAACCAGAGCAGCGTTTACCATCACTATATGGCCGATGTCGTGCCATTTTTGATGATCGCGTCGATCAAGGGACTGTACGGAATGAATCACTGGCGGCGCTCGATGCAGCCGCGCCTCGTGCAGCGGATCGCGCTCGTCTTCTGCTCTATCATGACCGCCGGATTGTTCGCGGTGTTCGGTCCGCTGGCCTATCTGCCGAAGGAACCACTCGCCCCGATTTATGTGTTGCAATCGGGCGCAAGCCTCGCCGGGCTGCGCGCCGCCGAAGCACTGGTGAATGATGAGCGCTGCCTGACAGCGAGCAACAACATCGCTGCGCATTACGGGCAACGCCGTGAACTCTACGTGATCGGCATTGGCGACTATACCGCCTGTGACCGCGTGCTGGTCGATCTGGCCGATACGCGCTTCGTCTCGTTCGGCAGCCCGCAGGCATATATCTGCGGCTTGTTGAAGTCGGGCTGGAACGCTGCGTTTTTACAGGATAATGTGCTGCTCGTGACCCGTGAAGCCGCGCCTTCCGGCCTCACAGATGCCGCGCGCGAAGCCTGTCTGTCGACTCAGGGTGGCGGCGCGCCGTAAGCGCACGCTTCCTTCGGTCCGGGTGGCGGACGCGCGGCATTTTCCGTAATGCCGAGCAGCGGCGCGGGGTCAATATCGAACGGGAAATCGAAATTGATACGCCCTTCGGGACCGCCTTGGGCAGCCTGAAAGTGCAGGTGCGCGCCCGTGCTGAACCCGGCAAAACCGGGCGGGTGCTTGGCCGGGTCGCCGTCGCTCGTGCCGAGCAATTGCCCGGCGACTACCTGTTCACCCTGCTTGACGACAATCTCCGACATGTGCATATACGTCACGCGGACGCCGCCCTCGGTTTGCAGGATCACGGCGAAGTTACCAGTCGCAGGCTTCACCTGGTTGGGATACACCCCGGTCGAGGTCACTGTCCCCGACGCGACCGCGAAAAGCTGCGAGTCTTCCGGTACGCCGAAATCCATCCCGGCGTGCCTGCCCAGTGCATATGAATACGCCGAAACGGGCGACTTCGGGCAGCCCCAGAATTGATTGATGAGCTTCTGGTGGCTCTCGTTGAAGTGCAGGAACGGCTCCACCCAGCCGACCGTCGAACCCGGTATCGCGCGTGAGACCCCGGTGAATTCGCTGGATGTGCCGCCCGCGCCGATGACAGAGCCTTGCGCTGTGGAAATCCCCAAAACTTCTTCGATGCTCGTGATCGAGGTCGTCTCTATCGTGATCGGGATGCTCCCGAACTGGCCGAGCAGCATCAGCGGAACCGCGACCGTGACCTTGACCGTCGTGCCAATCGTCGAGGTCGGCCAGTTCGGTTCTTTATATGGGAATACGATTCCGCCAATTCCCACCTTATCGATTTCCGATTGGGGGATGAAAATCTGACCTTCCTTCAAATTCTCGATCAGATAGCGGAAGATTTGCGCGCGAATAAATTTCGGGACGCCCGTTTTTTCTTCATAGAAAGGCTGCCAGACCTGCGTATTGCGCCGCGCAGCGAGTATTTTTTCGTTGAAATCGGCGCGATTGCGCGCGTAATCGACGATGTAGGATAGCCCGGCTTCGCCCGCGCGCCGCGTCGCGGAGATGATCACCTCACGCGCGATAAGCAGCCGTCCGACCTCGAACATCAGCGTGAACAGCGCGAAGAGCAGCGCGATCACGACCGCCATCAGGACGGCGGCCTGTCCCTTGTGACCTTTCGGGCGCATCATGTTAGTGCTATCTCCCCGGCACAGCATAGAGCAGGACGGTCGGCTGGTTGTTGGCCGCCGAGACATCGACGCAGGCCAGCGTATCCCCGGCGGGCGACCAGGCGGCCTGATCGCAGAAGAAGATCGCGGCGCTCAGGCGCGTGGCCTGCCCCGGTCGCGTCACATCCATCTGCCAGAGCTGGTAGGCCGCGCGCCCTTCCACGAGTTCGGGCAGCGGACCCAGATAGAGCAGAGTATCGCTATTCGGGACCAAATGCGGCTTGTCAGCGGCGGGATTGAGCAGCCTCGGCAGGCTGCCCCCTGCATCGACGGCGAACAGCGCGGCAGCTTGCGTGATATAAAAGACCTGCGCGCCGTCCCGCGACCAGACCGCCGCCGTGAAGGTCAGCGCTTCGGGCGGTGCATTACGATCCGGGACGAGCGTAATCAGCCTGCGCTCCGCGAGCGTGACAGCAGCCAGCGCGCTCCCGCCCTCACCGGAAAGCGAGACCAGCACCTTCGTATGATCGGGCGACCACGTAGGCGGTCCACCGAGGTACGGGCGCGTCACGATCACGCTTTCAGCGTCTTTCTCGATGTCGTAAACGACGAGGCTGTAACAATCCGAATCGCACTCACCCGCGACAGGTGACGAGGCGCGAATGAACGCGATCTGCTTGCCATCGGGCGACCACGCGGGCGTGATTCCGACGTGCTGCGCGATGCGTGCTTCCTGCGGGGTGAGCGTTGCGCCGCTGGAAGTAATCACGCGCAGGCCGCTGACGATGATGCGCGCTCCATCCGGTGAATAGCGCGGCTGTGTAACATCATCCGGGAGCCGAATCCGCTGCGGTTGCGGACCATCCCAGCGCACACGCTCGACGCGCCCCGTCACGCCGTCGTAAAGCGAAATCAGCATTTCCTTCGCGGTAGGGTGCAGTTCAATCGCGCGGATTGCGTCCGGCTCCGCGTCGGAGATAGTGAACAGCGGCGCGCCTTCGACAATCGCGGGTGGCGTATTCGTGATGGTCGGCGTCAGCGTCGCGGCGAAGGTGGGGCCGATGGTCGCGGTCGCTTCAAGCACGACGGGTAAATCGGTCGGCGTAAGCGAAGCAGTGGCCGTGACGGGCGGCGTCTCGGTTGGGGGCGGCAGCAGGGTTGGACCCGGTGGCGGCTCGCGTGGGGTGGGAAGCTGTACGGGCGGTCTGGGCGGTTCGGTCGGGAGTTCCACGACAGTGAAAGGCGTTGGCGTGATCGACGGCACTAGCGTCGGCACGGCGGTCGTCGGCGCGCCCGTACAGGCGGCGAGCAGAATTGTCAGGAGAAAAGCGAGTTTAAAACGCATAGCCGCCTATGATAAACGGCTTTGCGAGGCGGCGCTAACGATTGTTATGGGACCGAAGTTGGCATGGGCAAGCGCCCAGCCGGAAACGAGAACCGCCATATGCCACCGTTCCATGTCGCTTCCAGTTCATAACATCCTGCACCGGGAATATACAGATAGGAGTTATATAACAGCCACTGCTTGCCAGCGCCCGCATCAAGTAAACCGGGAGCGCCCAATTCCGGCTTTGTTGTCGCGGGTTCGCCTCCGATCTCGAACCATAGTGGTTCTCCGGTATGCAGATTTTTACCCGTCATGTGAACTTTTCCGCTGTAGCTTTCCTTCAAAACCCAAAGGATTTTGACCGGGTAGCCATAGGGCGGCCATGCCGAAGCACTTCCGAAGTCACCCAGATTGATCCCGTGCTTATCGATACTCACCGCCCATACCGGACCGCCGCCGACGCCCGGCGCGAAGCGATCCGAGAGTTCGATAGGCTCCGCACCGGATGGGCAATCCGCAGGCATGGAGCCGAGAGTCGCTTCCAGCGTGGGGAGCGGATCGGTTACGCCGTTTGCGGTAGACGGCGGGATGACCGTGCTGCCTTGCGATTGGACGGGCAACACGGTTGAGGTGAGGAGCGCAGAGGCGAAAACCACGGCTACGAACATGACCATCAAACGCTGTAGGACACGCATGGTAACTTGCCCTCGTCAAACCGTCTTCTACTCCAAATTAGAAAAACGTCTCGTCCTCCCCGACCGCCACCGCCACACCCGGCGGCAGGTGCGCCAGCGCTTCCGGTCGCGCGGTCGCGAGCAGGATTTGCAGGCGGTCGCCATAGATGTTGTGAATGGTCGCGAGGTCTTTGGTCATCGCCACGAAATCGGCCTCGTTGACTTCCGCCGTGCCGGGTGTGTCGATGATCAGGAAGCCGGGGTGACGCCCGACGCCCTGCCGCACCTGCAAAAGCATCAACGCGAGGTGAAACGCGACCTTGAACTTGACGCGCTCACTGCGCGCGAGGTCGCCATGCGAGAACTGCATCCCATCCTGACACATCCGCACGTAGCGCTTTTCATCGATCAACACTTCTTCGAGGTCCGGCACGCCGAACTGTCGAGCAAGGCTGACGACGAGCGCGCCCAACTGTTTGAACAGGTCTTCGTTGGTCTCGAAGACGGTCCCATCCGCAATGTCGGCTGCCGATTGCAGGATAATCTGCCAGCGCGCGGCGGCGTCGATTTCGGCCTGCTCCGCGTGCATTTCGGCAGCGGATGCGCGAAGCTGTTCAAGCTGGCCGTCGACTTGCCCCTTGCGCACGAGCAGCGTGGCGTAGCTCGCGTTGAATCCCTGCCGCGCCTGCATCACATCGTTTTCGAGTTCCTTGCTCAGGATGCCGGAGAGCGCCCGCGCATCGTTGAGCGCCTGCGTCAGCGTAACGAGGTCGGTTTGGACGCGCTTGAGCGTGCCGCGCAGCGAACCGATTTCAGCATCGCGTTCACGCATGATCGTGTGCATATCGGCCTGCGTGCGCGTGCGCTGCATCGGCTGCGTGCAGACATGGCATACATGCGCGCTGCGCTCGTGGCTCAGGCGGTCATCGACGTTGACGGTCGCCTCGCAGTGCGGGCAGCGCGTCACGATCAGGCTGTTCACCAGATATTCGACTTCGGTTTGCTCTTGCAGCGCGATTTTTTCCCGCTCCGCTTCCAGCAGGTCGCGCTCGACGGCGACGCGCTGCCCGTTCAGGGAGCCAATTTGTTCACTCAGATCGTTCTGTTTGGCGAGCAGTACGGCGCGTTCCTCGCGGCGGTTCGTAGACGGGGTATCATCCGCGACGACGCTTTGTCCGTTCTGGATCAGGTCCAGCGCCGCCGCGACCTCGCGCGCTTCTTTTTCCAGCGTGATGATCTGCTCTTCGACGTTGGAGCGCCGCCCGCCGAGCCGCGTCCGCGCCCGCATATAGGCTTCCTTCGCGAAATCGGCCTGTACCTGAATTTCGGAGACGATGCGCGACTGTTCGACGCCGAGCATCATTTCGAGGATTTTGCGGTCCTGCCGCCCGAAGCCTTTGGCCGGGTCGATGATCAGGTAATCATAGCTATCATCATCGATGTGCATGGCGGTCGCATAGGTGCGCCAGGTGGTGCTGTGCGCGTGCAGGTCGGGGTCGTCCTTCTCTGCGCCGTGTGCCGTCCAGCGCAGGGTCGTAATGCCCAGATGTTGCAAAAAGAAGCGGTCTATCGAATCGCGCAAATCTTCCTTGCCATCGAACTGCGCCGCCGCATCGAGGATGCCGAGTTCAAGCTGCTCATGTGTGAGCAAGCCCCGGTAAATACCACCTTTGAGGCCGTCCTCGCCGCGCGCAATGCGGCTGGTGAAAGGCAATTCCCCGACGCTGAACTGTACCAGCACTTCGCGCAGCCAGGGGCGAATGCGCTTCGGGATGCCGCTATCGGACCCGGTGAGCGCGTAGAGGATGCAGCCCAGCAGCGTCGATTTGCCGCTTCCGTTGTGGCCGACCCACGCCCACAGGCCGTTACCCAATACGCGCTCGTAACGGAACGGCTCCGTGCGTCCGTTGGCGTGCTGCTTGGTCCCCGTCACTTGCAGGCTGTGGACGACCAGGCGACCTTGCGGCGCGGGCAGCGCATCGCGCAACATATCATCGATCCCGACATCGATCAGTACCTCGCGCACTGCTTCGGTCCCCAGTTCGGGATGCTCTTTTTCAAGCTGCTGCGCGGTCTCGCTCACCAGTTTTTCAAACGACAACATGCTCTGTGTTTCCAAATATGTGTTCGTAACGATTGCGAATGACGCCCGCCAGCCGCGCGGAGGACGCCTGTATCGGGGTCAGGTCCGGGGCGAGGTAGGGCATCAGCGTCAGGTCGATCAATTCAAGTTGCGGAAAGTATGCGGCCACCGTCTCGCACTGCTGCCTGTACCACCCGAAACTTGGACACTCCGCGAGCAGCCGTTCGGTAAAAGCGATCCCGGCGCTCTCCAGTACGATCTGGTGCGCGTAGTTCTTGCCGCGCGTGAACGAGGGACGGTCCGCGACGAGCGCGCGAGCCGTGAGGAAGCTCACGCTGGAGTCGAAATCCGCGAGCGTGTTGTAGTGCGCGCCGGGCAGCGCGACGCGATGCGTATCCAGATCGTCATCGAGCAGCATCCGGTCAACTATCGCGCGGCGCTCTGCATCATCGGCGGTTGCGGTGTCCAGAAGCGCAAGCGCAAGGTGGCCGGGTTCGCGTACCCAGAAATCGAAGCGCTGCAATTCCCACACGGAGTCGAACTGCCGCGTCTCGCCTTCGAGCAGGCTGCGCACCGGGCGACCACCGTGATAGAGGACAACGAGCAGGCGCGCGACGTGCCGCTCGAACCAGGTCAGTTGTTCAGTCATTTACGCTACGCCGTCAGCCTTCAACCATCCGCGTTGATTACTATGCACACCTGTTCCATTATACCTCAAACAATGTGAGTAGACACGCAGCTCCACTCCTACGGAACCC
The DNA here is from genome assembly GCA_965246845.1 of Aggregatilineales bacterium. GTDB lineage: Bacteria > Chloroflexota > Anaerolineae > Aggregatilineales > UBA2796 > JBBRMW01. The sequence goes on along the minus strand of CBDFFR010000014.1, from coordinate 150,607 downwards.
GCGCCGTGTAGGGGCGGACCGCTGTGTCCGCCCGCCCTTGGGATGCGTTTGCCCTATCCTCCACTGTTGAGGGTGTAATATAATAACCAGTCCGTTTGCCGCATTTGTGTTCTACAAAGAACCCGGAGGCAGTCATGGATGAGCTATTCGTCACGCACTATATCACCAGTACGTTTGCCGATGTTCAAATCAGTGAAAATTTCGGATACACGTTCTTCTTCTACAGCACAGAACGTATGCTGGCATTCGCTACGTTAGGAAGTTCTGACAACGAGTATGATCGGCTTTCAAATCTTGACCGTCCAAGCGTATTCCGTCTCAACATTGGCGTGAGCAGAGAAACGTTCATCAAGCTGTTTGGAGAAAGTCCCAACAACGCGAAGGCAGACGATTACACGGCTTTGGACGTCATTATGCCGCATCCGGTTTATGCACCTCAATCATTCATTTGCGTCCTTAATCCTGGTGAGCAGACCTTTCAGAAGGTGAAGGACCTGCTTGCCGAAGCCTATGGGTTAGCGGTTCAAAGGCACGACCGGAAGAATGCTCGTTGACACCTACGGCTTGCTTGATACAGTAGACGCAGAATCAGAACGAACCCCACGAGCGCCAATGCCATTGTCAAATCATGCCCAAAAAATCGCCGGACGGTTGAACTTGCGGATGGCGCAGGTCACGGCGGCAATCGACCTTCTGGACGCGGGCAACACGCTCCCCTTCATCGCCCGCTATCGCAAGGAAGCGACGGGCAGCATGGATGAAGAACAGCTCCGCAACCTGATCGAGATGCTGGAACGATTGCGCGTACTGGATGCACGGCGGGCGAGCATCCGCGCCTCGATCAGCGAACAGGGCAAGCTGACGCCCGCGCTCGATCAGCAGCTTGAAGCCGCCGAAAGCCTGACGGCGCTCGAAGATTTGTACCTGCCCTACAAGCCGAAACGCCGGACGCGCGCCAGCATCGCGCGTGAAAACGGCTTGCAAGGATTGGCCGATCTCATTTTGCAACAAGCACGCACCCCGCAAACAGCGCAAGCTATCGCTGCGACCTTCACGAATGCGCAAGTCGCGACGCCGGATGATGCCCTGAGTGGCGCGCGTGATATTGTTGCCGAGACCATCAGCGATAACGCCGCCGTGCGTAGTCAGGTCCGCGAGCGTGCAATGCGCTATGGCGTGGTGCAGTGCAGCCGGATTGAAACCGCCGACGATCCGAAACGGGTCTACGAGACATATTACAGCTTCGCAGTGCGCGTCGAACGACTCAAGCCCTATCAGGTGTTGGCGCTCAATCGCGGTGAGGATGAAAAAGTGCTGCGCGTCGCGCTGGATGTCGCGGAGCGCGACTGGCAGCAACCGATCAGCAACGTCTTCCGACCGGATGCGCGTTCGCCATTCGCCGCGCAGCTTGAATTGGCAATCACCGACGCGGCGCAGCGCCTGTTGCTGCCCGCTATCGAGCGCGATGTGCGACGGGCGCTCACCGAGCAGGCCGAGACCCACGCGATCCGCGTCTTCGCAACCAATCTGCGCGGGTTGCTCAACCAGCCGCCGCTGCTCGGACGTGTCATTCTTGGACTTGATCCGGGCTTCCGCACGGGTTGCAAGGTGGCGGTCATCGACGCGACGGGCAAAGTCCTCGATACGGCGACGATTTACCCGCATGAGCCGCAGCGCCAAACTGAACGCGCCCTGCAAACGCTGCGTGAGCTGGTGGACCGCCATGCCGTGACGCTGATCGCCATCGGGAACGGCACGGCCTCACGCGAGACGGAACAGCTCGCCGCCGAACTGACGCGCCAGCTCGCGACGGTGAAGTACCTGATTGTCAACGAGGCAGGCGCAAGCGTTTACAGCGCCAGTGCACTGGCACGCGCCGAAATGCCGACACTTGATGTCACGTTGCGCGGAGCCGTCTCCATCGCGCGGCGCGCGCAGGACCCGCTCGCGGAATTGGTCAAAATCGATCCGCAGTCGATTGGGGTGGGGCTGTACCAGCATGATGTGAACCAGAAGCAGCTTGCCAGCGCGCTCGATGGCGTGATCGAATTAAGCGTGAACCGCGTCGGCGTGGACGCCAATACTGCGTCGGCGGCGCTGCTGACGCATGTAGCCGGGATCGGTCCCAAAAACGCGGAAAATATCGTCGCCTTTCGCGAGGCCAATGGCGCGTTCAAAAACCGAAAAGCGCTGCGCAAAGTGGCGGGCTTCGGACCGAAAGCGTTTGAACAGGCCACCGGGTTTCTACGGGTGCGCGGTGGCGACAATCCGCTGGATGCGAGCGCGATCCACCCGGAGAGCTACCCGGTCGCGGAGGCATTGCTCAAACGCGCCGCCCTCACCGCTGGCGCACCTCTCGCGCAGCGGACCAGCGCGCTGGCTGCAATCCGCGCTGCGCAGCCGCTTGAGGAGTTGGCGGCCACATTGGAAACGGGCGTGCAGACCCTCGATGACATTTTCGAGCAATTGATCAGACCGGGGCGCGACCCGCGTGAAGATGTCGCCCCGCCGCTGTTGCGCAGCGATGTCCTTTCGATGGACGACTTGCGCCCCGGAATGCGCTTGAGCGGCACGGTTCGCAACGTGGTCGATTTCGGCGCGTTTATCGACATCGGCGTGAAGCAGGACGGTTTGCTGCATCGCAGCCAGATACCAGAGGGCGGGCAACCCGGCGTCGGCGACGTGATCGAGGTCGAGATTTTGGGAATCGAGCAGGAGCGGGGACGCATCAGTCTGGGATGGGTGTAACAAGCACAATCGTGAGGAATTCGCGCTGGAGCGCCGACGCATCCTCGTTCAGCAGCAGAAACATTACCCGTTGGATGCGCTCACTATCGGCGAAACTATCCAGAATGGGCAAGTTCCAGCAGCGTCGCAACAGACCACGCGCCGGGTTGTCACGCAGGCTATTCAACCACGCTCGCGCTTGCAGATCGTCGGGAGTCATCTCGCGCAGCGTGAGGTAGCGCTCCAGCCAGAGCATGATCTGTCGCTCATCGGTCATCGCCCGCGCTGCCAACGCCGACGCCGTGCGGTTCCAATATTCATCATAGCCGGGCGGCCACTGAAAGCTATCCAGCCTTGTCAATGCGCTCGCTTCAACCTGAACGATGACCTCCGCAAGCCCGTTCGAGAGAGGTTTGATCGTGTCGTAAACAACCGTTGCCGCATCTCGACCTATCGCCGTTTGCGGTGCTGAATACACGCGCTCGTCTGCGTCTAAAAATGCTGTGATTGCGTGCCGTTGCCGCTGGAGCCGCGCGATCTCGTCATCCAGAGCGGCGTTGCGGTCGCGCAGCAGGGACCCGAGCAGCGCATCCGAGTCTTCGGAATGCAGGATAAATCCGATTTGACGGAGCGAAAGGCCAAACCGCCCCAGACGCAGGATCGCTTGCAAGGTAGTCAGGTCGCGCGGTTGGTAAAGGCGATAGCCGCCTTCGCTGCGCGCGGGTTCAGCCAGCAAGCCGAGTTCGTGATAGTGGCGAATTGCCTTCGGCGTGATGCCGAGCAGGTCCGCGACCTCGCCTATCGTCAGGCGTGCGTCGTTCATCCACGCTGCCGATTGAAATGCGCGTATGTCGCGGCAAGCGGCACGGTGTAAAGGACGAAGAACACGACATTGAACAGCGCGTTTTGCCAGAACCCCATACTGAGCGAGAATGCGCTATCAAGGATGAACCAGACGCAAATCGAAGCCGCGATTGCCCACCACGCCGACCGCTCGCCGCGCTGAAAGGACGTGAGCAGCATCGACGCCAGCATGATCGACCAGCCGACCATCACCGCACCCAGCACCCCGTAAACGAAGGTGACATAGTGAATACCTTCGCTGTTCAGCGTGACCGGAATGTTGATCGTGGAAGACACCATCCAGTTGAAAAACTGCTGAACAGGCGCGGGAAGCACGATGAAGCTCAGGCTGAACAAGAACAAGCCACCTGTTACAATGAGCAGCCAGCGATACCATAACGAATTCTTTAGAATGGACATTCGGCCTCTCCCTGATGCTTGCGCGTTGCGGGTACAGCATAAAGGTTACCGCAGGGTCAAGGTCAAGAGATGCAAATGAGCATTCGGCAAGCGGGTGTTACGTCGAGTCGCCACCGCGTCCGTTATAGACCAGCTTCCCGCTCGCGGCGAAGTCGCGATAGACCGCGAGCGCTTCCTCGCGCAAGACATTATTCGTGAGTTCGACGCCGCGCTTCGCGAGTTCTTCATCCCACTGTGGATGGATCGGACCTTCATCAAACCCGGTGATGCTTTCCAGTTCGGGTCCGCTGCCCGCAATCACGAGCGAGCGCACGCCCGACCACAACGTCGCGCCGTAGCACATCGCGCACGGACGCCAATTAACCACGAATTGATAGACGGGCATCCCCGCACCGCCGAGGTCATACGTGCCGAGCGCCTGCTGCGCGAGCGAGAGCGCCATCACTTCCGCGTGTGCCGAGGAGCAGTTGGACGGAACCACACGGTTCACGCCGATGACGACCAGCTTTCCGCTATCGCGCTCGAAGACGCCCGCCGCGAACGGTCCACCCGTGCCATTTTCAAAATTCAGGCGCGAAAAGCGGATGACCGCCGCCATACGTTCTTCGATTGTGCGCATGTGCGAGGGCAGGCGCGCGTGTTCGTCGATTGCCCATTGCGGCAGCGAAAGCGTGAAATCGGTGATCATGATCATCTCCAGTTAAGCACCCGGCGGTGCAGGCAGCAGATTGTAGCGCGGCAGGTCCAGCATCAGGGTTTCGAGCGTCAGGCGCGGATTGGTATATTGTTCAAGGTAGCGCGCCGTGCGTTCCAGCGCCCGCAACACGCCGAGCGCATCTTCGAGAGGCAGCGCGCCCGCAAGCTGCGTGAGCGCGTGGCGGTGATCGCGGTTGGTCACGCCGACCTGCGCGCTGCTCGTAAGCAGCAACACATCGCGCCAGTAGCTTTCCCAATACGCCAGTAGCGCCGGGATGCGGTCCTTCTCGCCCGCAACCTGTTCCGCAAAGCGGAAGCGCGTCACGCGGTCGGCGACGATCAAGCCTTCCAACGCATCGAGCGCGTTGGCACGGTCCTGCAAGAACTTCTCATCGGTCGAAGCGCGCAACGCCCAACCGAGCCGCCCGCCCGATAGTGCGGCCAATGTCGCAGCTTTTTCCGTGCCGATACCCCGTTCCTCAAGTGCCGTGCGGACCGTCGCAACCGGGAGCGGGCGCAGCTTGATCGTCTGGCAGCGCGAACGGATCGTCATCACGATTTTTTCCAGCCGCTCCGCGATCAGCAACAGCACGACATAGGGCGGCGGCTCTTCGAGTGTCTTGAGCAGCGCGTCCTGCGCGGGACCCTGCGCGTCATCGAAATGATCTATGATGACCACGCGATAGCGCGCCTCGACCGGGCGCAGCGCAAGCGTATGACCGAGTTCGCGGATTTGCTCAATTTTGAGTGAACGGTCCTGCGCCTCGATCAGGTTGACGTCGGCGTGGCCGTCGGCCTCGATCAGCTTGCAGGCGCGGCATTTTCCGCAGGGGCGCTCGCTCTCGCTGGTGCAATTGATCGCCTTCGCAAAGGCTTTCGCGAGCGCCGTTTTGCCGACGCCGGACGGTCCTGTGAAGAGATAGGCGTGGCGCAGGCGGTCGTGCGCGAGGGTGCGCGAAAGCTGCTCGACTGCCCATTCATGCCCGGTGATGTGCCAGTTCTCATGTGCTGTCATGATTTACGCTTCACAATAGTTTTTCTTGAATATTCTCCGACTCAGCGCCTTCGTCTCGCAAGCGTTTTTCGGCTTCAATGCAATATTGTGGGTTATTATCGATCAGTACGCACGGTCGGTTTAATTGAAGTGCAGCAATCGCTGTTGTGCCGCTCCCTCCAAACGGGTCCACGACCAACCCATTCTCCGGGCAGAGCAATTTGATGAAAAATAGCGGAAGCCCTACAGGGAAAACTGCGGGGTGTCCCTTGTTCTTGCCAACTAATGCCAAACTGAGGACGTTCGAGGGTAAGACGGTTTCCTTGCCAACCCATTTGGAGAGATCGCGCCCGAAGCCACTGTCATTAGCCGAATTGTGTCTGGTCAGATCGGCGTCTCCAAGTTTTCGCAAGCGCGATTCGGTCCAGTTGCCGACAGGTTGCTGTACACCATCGGCATTGAAGAAAGGCTTTCTGGACTTCGCGAGATGAAAGCAATATTCCCACCCGTCGCGAAGACGGGTCGGCCATCTACCCGGCATCGGATTTGTTTTATGCCAGAGATAATCTTCGATTGAATACCAGCCGCGCTCGCTGAGTGCCTCGATAGTTTGCCATACGAAGCGGTGACGCACCCCATCAACAACTTTATCCTTGATATTTAGAACGAGGCTCCCGGTGGGCTTAAGTGCCTTGAGAAATGGCTCGTGAAACGTCATGAACCATTCGACGTACTGATCGGGGTGTACTCCGTCATAATGCTTGCGACGCGCATCCGCATAGGGTGGCGAGGTGACAATTAGATCAACTTGACCTTCAAAACGTTCAAGTTCGGCGCGGCTATCGCCACAAATAATTGTATAGGGGTTGCCCGCTTTGTGAATCGTGATGTCGGCGCGTGACGCGATCACAATTTGGCCTTTCGTTGGGGCGCGCAGATGAAGCGTACAATGTCGCGTGCGTCCTTGAAGTTGCCCCCATCATCGAGTAGACCGTTACTTGCACATGCCGCGCCGAACGCTTCTAGGACTTCACGGGGTGCTTCGATCTGTGTGGCATTTTCGCTCCCGGTGAATTCTTCTTGCAGCACTTCAAGTACAAGCGTCATGATCTCTTCGTAAGAATAATTTGTGAAGAACGGCCAAAAGTAATCCGAGAGCCAGATTTCCGTATTTTGGGAATGCGCCTGTTGTCCTTTATCACGACGAATCGACCGCGTACCCCGATCCATTGTGATACCGAAAACACATAAATAAGGACCATTTCGGTTTTTATCATTGGTTGCGACTGCTTCAAGAGAACGCGCAACTTTTGGATAATCCTGCCCGCCTACGGTGTTTTTACGATTTTTTACCGAAACATACAGATTCAAATGCGGCTCTGCATAATTTTGGAATTTTATACGCGCCGTAAAATCGCCCTCGGTTGTGCCAATGTCAGAGACGTTCCCAAATCTTCCTGTGTTCGTGGCACACGAAACCGTCAGATATTGATAACGCCAACCGGAGTTCATGCGCTCTTTTTGAAGCGTCCGGCGGTGAAATAGCTCTTGTCCGACAGTCGTGTAGTGCTTTCCTTGCGTTTGATGCGCAGTGGCAGCCGGGTCAATACAATATTGCCTGAAATAGTCGAGCAGCTTTTTTCCTGCACTGGTGAATTTTTTCTGTGCCTGCTGTGCTGTTTCACCAGGTCCAATCGAGAGAATTTCGCGGCTGGACTTTCCATTCGCCTCGATGATTGCGTTCCGAATAAAATTTTTGACCTGCTCGGCGGGCAGTTTACGTTCATGCTGAACCAGTGTTGAGTCATCCAGACAGCCGAAATATTGACTGCCTGTATCATGAATTCGAGGGTAATTTTGGGCGGAAGTTTTGCTAATGATTTTCGAGACATGCGCCATTGGATATGCTCGTTTTGCGACCCTTATGAGGCATGGATTATACCAGATCGCGCGGGGAGTAACGCTTCGGCCTTGTTGACAACCCGATCCCGCGTGCCTATGATCTGCTTAAACGTTTAAGCCCCTTTGTGGATTTATCAATGCCAGTCAAGATCAAGGATGTCGCCGACGCCGCGCAGGTTTCTATCGCGACCGTCTCCTATGTCCTGAACAACAGCGCCCCGGTCAGCGAGGCGACCCGCCGCCGCGTGCTGGAGGCCGTCAACCGCCTCGGCTATCGCCCGAACATCACCGCGCGCAACCTGAAAGCCAGCGAAGCGCGGATCATCGGCTATGCCTGGCACGACATCCCGGATGGCGTAATCAACCCCGTGCTGGACCGTTTCATCTATCAGATGGCGCTCGCCGCCGAAGCGCGCGGCTACCACGTCCTGACCTTCACGCAGCAGCCGGAAAAGCCCGTGCGCGCCTATCAGGAATTGATACGGACCAGCCGCGTCGATGGTTTCATCCTCTCCGGGACCGTGCAGGACGACGACCGGATCAGGATGCTGATGGAACATGGCTTCCCGTTCGTCGCCTTCGGGCGCGGCAACCCGGAATGGGATTTCCCGTATGTGGATGTGGACAGCGCGGCGGGCGTGCGGATGGCGGTCGAACACCTGATCGCGAACGGACACCACAAAATCGCGATCCTCGCGTGGCCGGAAGGCTCAATCAACGGTGGGCATCGGCTGACGGGCTATTTCGAGGCGATGCACGCGGCGGGGCTGCCCATCGCGCCGGGCTGGATTAGCCGCGTGATCAATAGGATGGATGCAGGCCAGCACGCGGCGGCAGCGATGCGCGCGCTGCCGGCAGACGAGCGCCCTACCGCCATTGTCGGGCTGACGGATACGCTGGCGATTGGCGCGATGCGCGCGGTCGAGGCGGCGGGGTTGCGACCCGGTATAGATATTGCGGTGACGGGCTTCGATGACGACCCGGTGGCTGCGTTCCTGCGCCCGGCGCTGACCTCGGTGCGCCAGCCATTGGAAGAAATTGGTCCGAGTGTCGTCGATTTGCTGGTTGCGATCCTGAGCGGCGAAGATTGTCCACAGCAGCAATTGATCGCGCCGCGCCTGATCATCCGCGACTCAAGCCGTTTTACTCAAAAAGGAATTTCAGAATGAACCCGATTGAACGCTCCTGGGAGCTGTACGAAGCGCCCTTCAACCCCGGCAAACTGCACCACACCGAGACGATTTACACGGTCGGCAATGGCTATATGGGCGTGCGTGCCAGCTTCGAGGAAGGCTATCCCGGCGAACTCGCCTCGACTATCGTTCACGGCGTCTATGACCACGCGGCGGGGCAGCTCGTCCCGGAGTTGATCGTGTTGCCCAACCCGCTCTCGCTAGGGATTACAATCAACGGCGAGGTGTTCAATATGCAGGCGGGCAAGGTCCTCGGTTATCGCCACGCACTGAACATGAAGAGCGGGTTGCTCACGCGCGAGATTTTATGGTCGAATGGTCACGGTGCAGTCGTCACAATCAAGTTTGAGCGCTTCGCGAGCCTCGCGCGCGAACATCTGCTTGTGCAGCGCATCCGCATCCGCGCGCTGACCGGACAAACGGAAATCCGTGCGAGGGCGTGGGTCGATGGGACCGCGACCAACGAGGGTGTGCAGCACTGGAAGGAACAGACGCCGCTGATCGATGGGGCGCGCTTCGGTCTGTACAACGTCGCAGGGCAGAGTGGCTACGGCGTGACGGTGCTATCCGAACTGCGCGCGATGAAGGGCGCACAGGAATCAATCGAGAACGGCGACGCGACGCGCCCCGCTGTGCAATTCGTGGTATCGGTCGAACGCGAGGAAGAGGTCGTCTTCGAGCGCTATACCGCGATCCACAGCACGCGCGATGCCGCCGACCCGACCGCAGCCGCGCGGCGCTCGCTCGATACCGCCGTGACGCTCGGCTTCGACGCACTGCTGATTGAGCAAAAGCAGGCGTGGGATACCTACTGGCATAGTTCCGATGTTGTGATCGAGGGCGACGAACTGGCACAGCGCGCGATCCGCTTCTGCACCTACCATATTCTGATCGCCGCGCCGCGCGACGACGAGCGCGTGAGCATCGGCGCGAAAACCCTCAGCGGACCTGGCTACAAGGGGCATGTCTTCTGGGATACCGAATTGTTCATGGTCCCGCTGCTCACGCTCACGCAGCCGAAGATTGCGCGCAACCTGCTGATGTACCGCTATCACACGCTGCAAGGCGCACGGAACAAGGCGAAGGAAGCCGGGTACGAAGGCGCAATGTATGCGTGGGAAAGCACCGACACGGGCGAAGAGACGACGCCGCGCTGGACCAACCCGCTCCCGGACGGATCGCGCATCCGCATCTGGACGGGCGACACAGAACAGCATATCTCGACGGATGTGGCTTACGCGGTCCTGCAGTATTGGAAGTGGACCGACGACGAAGAGTTTTTCGTGAATTATGGCGCGGAGATTTTCCTCGATACCGCCGTGTTCTGGGGGACGCGCGCTGAATGGAAGCCGGAACACGACCGCTACGAACTGCCGATGCAGATCGGACCGGATGAATACCACGAAAACATCAACAACAGCGTCTTCACGAACAGCGTGGCGCGCTGGCACTTGCGTTCCGCGCTGGATGTATTGAGCTGGCTGGAAACACATTTCCCGATGCAGTCCACCGCGCTCCGTGAACGGCTGCATATCACCCCGGAGCGGCTCGACAAGTGGCGCGACATCATCGCGAAGATGTACATCCCGCAGGACCCCGGCCTCGGCGTGCTGGAGCAATTCGATGGTTTCTTCAACCTCAAGCCGATCAATCTTGCCTATTGGAAGCCGAAGACCACGAACATCGATGCGATCATCGGACACGAGGAAATCCAGAGCGTGAAGGCAATCAAGCAAGCCGATGTCGTGATGCTGACGGCGCTTCTGCCGGAAGCGGTCGGGGATTACGCCGCCCGGCTACGCAACTGGCAGTATTACTATCCACTGGTCGATCACGGCTCATCGCTCAGTCCGACGATGCACGCCTGGGTCGCCGCGCGGCTCGGCCTGACGGATGAGGCGTATGACCTGTTCATGCACGGCGGGACGATTGACCTCGAAGACAACAAGGGCAACGTGCGCGATGGCATCCATGCGGCGGCGGCGGGTGGGCTGTGGCAGGCGCTCGTGTTCGGGTTCGCGGGGCTGCACCTCGACGGAGACACATTCGCGCTCGATCCGCACCTGCCGCCCTATTGGAAGACAGTTCAATTCCGCATCGTCCATCGCGGCGTGCAGAAGACGATCAAGCTGACGAACGAGGCGTAGCTGCACGAATCGCGGTGAAAATTGTGGGCGGACACATCGGTCCGCCCCTACAAAAACATTCATGTTCCGGTGTATGGGTCGCGGCTTGCCCGACCAATCTTCCATTTTTGGGCGGACACGCAGGTCCGCCCCTACAAAGACAATCGCGTTCCGGTGTAGGGGCTAGCCCGACCCGTCTTCCGATTCGGTAGCCGCGCTACGCTGTCCTCGTTAGAATAGTAGTCGCGCAATCGATTTTCCAGTAACGAGGACCGAGAAAACAGAATGCCAAAAAATTTGTGGAATGACGCCGACGCCGCGAAAATGCCCGATTTCGATGGGCTGGTCTATCGCTCGCGGCTGCTCGGCTCGGATCGCACAGTGGTCAATATCTATGGCGGCAACACGAGCGCCAAAGTCTTGTTCAAGGATCACGTCGGGCGGCATGTTCGGGTGCTGTGGGTCAAAGGCTCCGGCTCCGACATCGCGGACATCACCGAGCGCGGTTTTGCGGGTTTGAAGCTGGATGAAGTCGATCCGCTATTCGCACGCGAGGCAATGCCTGATGAAGAGATGGTCGCCTATCTGGAGCGTTGCGCTATCGAGCCGGGGCGTCCGCGCCAATCCATCGAAACGCTGCTGCACGCTTTCGTACCATTCCCGCACGTCGATCACACGCACCCGGACGCGATTATTAGCATCGCCTGCACGCCTTCCGGCGAGGACACGCCGCGCAAGATTTATGGCGACCGGATGGCGTGGGTTCCCTACATTCAGCCGGGGTTCACCCTGAGCAAGTGGATCGGTCAGAAGGTCATCGATAACCTAAACATCGAATGCGTGGTAATGGGCAAGCACGGCCTCGTAACGTGGGGACCGGATAGCAAATCGTCGTACAACACGGCGATCCGCATCATTCAGGAAGCGGAAGATTACATCGCGGATAAGCAGCGCGGCAAATCCGTGTTCGGCGTGCTGAAAGTGGAGCCGCTCGCGCCGGAAAAGCGCCGTGAAGTGCTGGCCGAAGTCTTGCCGTTGATCCGCGCTGCCGTTTCCGCAGAGCGCCCGACGATCCTCATGGTTGACGAGACGGACGCCGCGCGCGATTACGCAGGCCGCGAAAAGACGCCGACCGTCAGCCAGGAAGGGGCTGCCTGCCCGGATCATCTCGTTCACGTCAAGCGCCAGCCGCTTTTCATTGATTGGGACCCGACCAGCGGCGCGGATACGCTCAAGGGGGCGATTGCAGCCGGGGTCGCGGATTATCGCGAACGCTACAAGTCAGACTATTTCGAGAAGAACAAGCGCGGTTTCGACCAGATCGGCGATGCCAGCCCGCGCGTGATCCTGATCCCCGGCCTCGGCATGATCACGACCGGGAAAGATGCGCAGGGCGCGGATGTCTCCAACCAGCTTTATCACCGCGCGATTTCGGTCATCGGTGCGGCAGAAGCGCTGGAAAGTTTCGTCAGCCTGACCAGCGCGGAGGCGTTCGGGATCGAATATTGGCCGCTGGAACTGTATAAACTCAAGCAGCGCCCGCCGGATCGTGACCTGACCGGGCAAGTCGCTTTCATCACGGGCGCGGCCAGTGGTATTGGACGCGCTACGGCGATCCGGCTGGCGCAGGAAGGCGCGCACGTCGTCATCGCCGACATCAACGAGGAAGGCGCGAAGGCGACCGCCGAAGAGATCATCAAGCGTAGCGGCTTCCGGCGCGCGACCTATATCAAGTGCGACGTGACGAGCGAGACGGCGGTGCAGGATGCGTTCAAGCACGCGGTCCTGAGCTATGGCGGCGTGGACATCGTGGTCAGTAACGCGGGAATCGCGAGCAGCGCTTCGATTGAAGATACGACGCTCGCGGATTGGAACCGCAACATGGCGATCCTCGGCACAGGATACTTTCTCGTCTCGCGTGAGGCGTTCCGGCTATGGAAGGCGCAGGGCATGGGCGGGCGGCTGGTCTTCGTCGGGAGCAAAAACAGCCTCGCGTCCGGCAAGAACGCATCAGCCTATAGCGCGGCGAAAGCAGCAGAAATTCACCTCGCACGCTGCCTCGCGGAAGAAGGCGGCGCAATCAGCGTGCGCGTAAACTCCGTGCTGCCCGATGCGGTGCTGCAAGGCTCCGGGATATGGGATGGCAACTGGCGCGAAGAGCGCGCGGCGACCTATGGCATCAAGCCGGAAGAGCTGGATGAGTTCTATCGCAAGCGCAATACGCTCAAGGTGAGTATCCTGCCGGAAGACATCGCGGAGTCGATCCTGTTCTTCAGCACGAACAAGAGCGCAAAGACGACGGGCGGAATTCTGACGGTGGATGGCGGTGTGCCGCTGGCTTACGTGCGCTAACTTTCGCGGAGTAATATCATGGGGATAGTCGCGTACTATCCCCTTCACGAGGCCGCATCCGATGGAAAACACGTTCGCACAAGCTGTCGCAAAATGGCAAAACTTCTACATTCTCGCGGGCGGTGCGGCGGCGACCCTCACCGGATTGCTGTTCATCGCGGTGTCGCTGCATATCGACCTGTTCAGTGATAGTGTCGATAGCCGTGTGCGCGAACTGGCTGAGGGAACGCTGCTCAATTTTGTATCCGTATTGGTCATTTCTCTCGTGATGACGAGCGCCGATGCGTCCCCCTCAGGGATTGGTATCCCGCTACTCGCCGTCGCAATTTTTCAATCTTTTCGCTCGGTCGAAACGAGCATCAAGCGCTATCGCGAAATGCGCAAGCACGCACCGGGGCGATTTCAATTGCGCTTTTTATTATGGCAAGTGCCGTTCGCCAGTTCAGCGCTGCTTATCTACGTATCGCTCACGTTGTTGAGCGGAGACATCTCGAAGCTATACTGGCTTGTCTGGGGTGTCATCCCGATCCTGCTAGTCGCGACAAACAATGCGTGGAATATGTTGGTGCGGCTTGCGCAGTATAAACAACGCCTCGCTGCGCAAAAAGCGCAGCCTGCCAATACGCCGTAGCGTCTATTCTGCCATCTCACGTTTGCGCTTGCGTGGCGGCGCGTCTTCAGCTTGTAAATCCAGTAATTCGCCATCGTCGGTGTGCAGACGCAGCGGAGTCTCGCGCGTGAGTTCGTGCAAGAGCGCCCGCCGTTCGGCCTCATTCAGGGTCGAAAGCGCGTGCTTGACCGGATCGCGCCGATACCAGCGATACATGCCATACCAGACCGCCTGAACAATTAGCGTGGCGATAATGACGGTGAGCGGGTGTGGAAAGCGCGTAACATCCACATCAACAGGCGATTTATAAGAAATTATGGTCGGTGTGAAGTTCGTAATAACGGCAATGTAGAACACGAAAGCGCTGACAATGAAGGCGACCACAAACCGCATTTTGCCGCGAAGTTTCATAACTGGCAACTCCTGTTCCACGTCACGGCCAGAGTGTAGCGCAAACAGCGAGTGAGACAAGGATTGCCGTTCGTCTCACACATCCTTAACCGCAGGATCACACAACGACGCCACCCGCGCTATAATCCGCAGGCATGAAGCGCGACCCCCTGCTGATGACCCTCACCACCCTCGCCCTGCTGATCGTTGCGGCGCTGATCGTCGTCGGCGTGCGCTACACGGTTTACAGCGCGAACGAGCGTGCGCAACCCGTCACGCGCGCCGCCGCTGTTGCACTCGATTGGACATTGCAGCCGACGCCACAAGCCCCGACCGCGCCTTCCATGCTCACGCTCCCGCCAAGCTGGACGCCTGCGCCGACCGATGCACCGCTCGATACCTTCACGCCGGGACCCCGCGACACCGCAACCGGGACATGGACGCCACTCCCGCCAACGCGCACCCGCACGCCCACAATCACACCGACCTTTACACCTTCGCGCGCCGTCAGCCCAACTCCGACCGCGCTTCCGCCATCCGGGGTCCCTGCGCCCGCCGCCGCTATCCCGCCCGGCGACAACGATTATTTCAATATTCTGCTGATCGGGAGCGACAAGCGCCCCGGCGAAGGCGATTACCGCACGGATACGCTGCTCATCGTCTCGATCAACCGGACGACGCAAACCGTCGCGATGCTCTCCATCCCGCGTGATCTTTATGTATATATCCAGAAGCACGGCTTCGACCGGATCAACACGGCGGCGGAATACGGCGATTTCATGAAATGGCCGGGCGGCGGGATCGACCTGCTGCGCAGCACAGTTACATGGTATACGGGCATCCCGATCCATCGTTACGCGCGCGTGAACTTCGTGGGGTTCAAGCAACTTATCGACGGGATCGGCGGCGTGGATGTCGCGAATGATTGCCGCCTCAACGATTACCGGGTGATCGCGGGGCGTAAGGAAGGCGTCGAGTCGAATTATGCGTGGACGACGCTCCCGGTCGGCGTGAACCATTTCGATGGCGCATCGGCGCTGTGGTATGCGCGCTCTCGCGAGACGACCAGCGACTTCGACCGGGCGCGGCGGCAGCAGCTTGTTTTGCGCGCGGTCTTCCGCAAGGCGACCGAAGGCGGCCTCTTGCAGACGCTGCCGATGCTCTGGCCGGAACTCACAAAGATCGTGGACACCAATTTGAATCTGGGAGATGTGTTGTCGCTGCTGCCGCTCGCGGGGCAAATCGACTCCTCGCGACTGCGCAGCTACGTGATCGGACCGCCCGCCGTCACGGATGCAACCAGCGAGGCGGGCGCGATGGTACTCATGCCGCAGCGTGAGGCGATCCGCACATTGATGATGCGTTTCTATACCCCGCCGACCGGAAACGCGCTCAACGTGGAAAAGCCTGTGATCGAAGTCTACAACGGCAGTTCACACGCGGATTGGGATCAGGTCGCGGCCTCGCGCCTCGCGTGGGAAGGCTTCACGCCCATCCTGAAAGGCGAATGGGACGACGAGGCACAGGCGCGCACCACGCTTTATGACTTCACCGGAAAAGCCAAGCCGGGCAGCCTGGGCGCGCTCACGCGCATTTTCGCGCTGCGCTCAACGCAGGTACAATCCGCACCGGACCCGAACGCCAGCGCCGATTTCCGGCTGGTCATCAAGGATGATTATACAAGCTGCACGTTTCAGGCGGGGAATTCGGTCGGGCGCAGCCCGTAATCTACGGGACTAGCGTGCGAACACCATCCGGCTCGAACGACAGCAGCAAATAACGCGCCGCCTTCCCCCCGCGCAACGCGACCAGCGCCGCGTGTCCACCGGGGAATATACGCAGCGCGTCCAGCGTTTCACCCGCGTCCATAGTCGCGGAGAGGATGCGCGTTTCGCCCGTGAGCAATTGCACGACGAACTCCAGCGCGTCGCCATTCACGCGCGGCCACAGCAGCGCACTATCCCCCAAAATCCACGACGGGCTATTTGCACCTTCGGGGATCGGCAGCGGCGCGAACGCCTGCCGTTTCGCGAGGTCGATAGCGACCGCCGCCTTGCAGCCCGCCTCGCGCGTCGGGACGAGCAGCCACGTCACCTGGACGTTCCACAGCGGCGCGAAGCAGCTTTTCGTGTAATCGAGCGAGGCCGGGAGCGCAATTGTCTGTCGCCCGCCGCCATCCTTGCGTGCCGTGATCAGGTTGACGACCGCGCTATCGAAGCGCAGCCACGCCATGCGCTCGCCATCCGGGAACCATGCCGGGTACAGCCCTTCATCGAGGCTCGCCACGCTTCCATCCTGCGTATCGAGCAACACGAGCCGCGTCCGTTCGCCGTATCGCACCGTCGCGACCGCATGACGATTATCTGGCGACCAAACCAATGCTTCGACACGATTGAACGCCGTATCCTCGCGCGGCAAGCCGGGCAGCCGCGCGCTCGCCGGGATGTCGAACAGCACGCGCTCTGCGCCGTTGACGATCAGGCTCACGCGGTCGATTCCGTGTGTATCGGATGGCTCACCGCGACAGGTCACGACCGACCGCCACAAATGCCGGATAATCAGCAGCCGCGCCGCATCGGGCGAGGGGAACGCGGTATAGCGTCCCGTCTCGACCGGGACTGGATCGAGCGCGGTTTGCCCCGCAACCAGTGGATTGAGCAGATAGGCTTGCGCGGGGCAATCGCGCAGGACCGTCGCGAGCGCCTCGTCGAGCGGGCGCACTTCCTGCGGCGGCCAGAGTTCCCCAATCGTCTCCGTCAGGCGTGGGACCTCGAAGCGCGTCAGGCGTGTAAGCAAGCCCGCATTGTTTGCGCGGACCATGCTATAGCCGGAGTCGTCCTTCTGCATCAAATCAACGAGGATTTGCCAGGGTTCGAGCGCGTAGCCACCCGGCGTGGCACGGCTCTCCGCTGCCCAGCCGCGCTGCCCCATCAGCGTTTCGACCTGCCACCAGTATTGACCGCCCGCGCAGGTCGGACCGCGCACGACGTTCAGCGCGGTTCCTTCGGGCAGGGTCGCCACTGAGCGCGCATCGTCGCCGGGGAAGCTGCGCACCAGTACGCCGCCCGTGCCGAGGTAGGCCGCCCGCGCGACACCACCCGCCATCAGGCGCGGCGAGAGCGGCGACCCGCTGCAATCGGAGCCGTGCGTCGGCCAGGGCAGGATCACCGCCAGCCCCAGCAGAGCGAGGGCAGCCAGTCGAAAGCGTGTGGTGGAGAGCAGTTTGAACATTGTTGAGATCATAGAGGCTGCAAGCGGCGCGAGTCAAGGTTGCAAAGCGCGGTATAATCCTGTGCGCTCCCCGATACAATCCACGCGATGGAACCCCGATGCCCGAACCGCGCGCCATGCCCGAAATCTGTCCGTTTTTGGCCGCCGCGCGCGATCCCGACTCGGTGCTGAATTATCCATCCCCGGAAAACCGCTGCCACAAACTGAGCGATGCGCTGCCCGTCACAGCAGAATATCAAGCGGAATATTGTTTGCGGGCGCGGCACTGGTTCTGCCCGGTGTATACCGGGGCGGTCAAGCGTCCACCGATCCCGATCCGC
This sequence comes from Aggregatilineales bacterium, assembly GCA_965246845.1. GTDB lineage: Bacteria > Chloroflexota > Anaerolineae > Aggregatilineales > UBA2796 > JBBRMW01. Next base: position 132,803 of record CBDFFR010000014.1, on the reverse strand, counting down.
GCGGAAGGCACGCTCGCGAAGCCGCTCGAAGTGCCACCCGTCACCGAAGCAATCAGGACCCCGCGCCGCATTTCATCGCGACTGATCGCGCTCGCCGCGCTGCCCGTCATACTGGTTATCCTACTGCTCGCGGCACGTAACAGCGCGACGCCTCCATTACCGACGACCACCGCTTCGGCAACGCTGCAAATTGTGATCGCGACCGATGCAGTCACGGACACACCGACCGCCAGCCCCACGTCAACCGAAACAGCGACTGAAACTGAACCAGCGACCGCAACACCAACCGCCACGGAAACGCCGACCGCCACAGCAACAGCCAGCCCAACATTCACGGCAACTGTTACGTCAACGCTGCGCGCCTGTCAGGTTCCGGCAGACTGGACGAAGTACACAGTCTCCGTCGGGGAGACATATTTCCGCATCGCAGCGAAATATGGCACGAGTGTCGATGCGCTCCAGCGGGTCAACTGCCTCGCGGACCCCTCGCGGGTCGTCACCGGGCAGACGGTTTACGTCCCGCCCGCGCCGCCTGCCAGCCCTACGCAAACAGTCACACCAAATAGAAATTAAAACAAAAACACCCGACTTGTCAAAACAAGCCGGGCGTTCGCGTGTAATCAGGCGAGGCGACTAGGGGATCGGATTGGCGAGCGGAATATCGATATAGCGCGTATTCGGGCTGATGCGGACCCAGAATACGGAGACCCAGCCCGTCGTGCCGCGCGCATCGCGTACCTTGACCCAGCTTGCACGCGCATCGCGACCGAGGATCGTCACCTTGACGCCCCAGTTCGCATAGCCAACCGTGCCATAGAAACTACCGGGACCGCTACGCACGCGAAGCTGCGAGGCGAGGATGACGCCCGTATATTGTACGGTTTGCTGTGATCCCTTCGCGGCGACCGGCATGGCAATCGCGGCGAAGCTCAATACGAACACGAGAGTTAAGGCGATGAGGACCAAACGCTTCATTGTCGGAGTCTCCTGAGTAGCCGGAACACGTCAAACGACTGTACAGCGGAACCCGGAAACTTGCAAGAAATGCGTGAAGGCGCGCAACGTTTACCGTGCTAGGTTTGATTTGGGTGGGCGGACACGCAGGTCCGCCCCTACGAAACCCGCACCAGGCAGGAGCCGACCGTTATGTCCGCCGTAATCCGCGCCATGTAGGGGCGGACCGATGTGTCCGCCCGGTATATAAAGACGGGTCGGATGAATCCGATCCCTACACGAGAGCGCGCATTTGTAGGGGCGGACCTGTGTGTCCGCCCTAATTCCAAACCTGTTTACCCTCGAAAACGCCTTCGATATAAGGCACAAAATTGTGAAACGAGATCGGTTTGGCAATGAATCCACTGAACCCATGCGCCTGCGCACGCGCAATCTCGTCGGCGGGGTCAGCGGCGGAAACGGCCACAATCGGGATCGCGTGCAGTTCCGGGACCGCGCGTAGCCGATCCGCAATTTGATAGCCATCCTCATGATTGGGGAACATTAAATCCATCAGAAACAGATCGACGGGCATGAAAGAGAGCGCTTTCTCGACGGTGGCGACGCCCCAGCGGTCGAAGGCGACCAGCGCGCCCGCCTTTTCCAGCAATAGCTGCATGACTGCTTTGTTCTCGATGTTGTCTTCAACGATGAAAATACGTTTTCCATTCAAGGACATCGGATTACCCTATTTGTGTGACTTCCGGTGAACGGACGACCCCCGCCGCGAGTGAGCTATAGATCGGCAGGCTGACAAAAAACGTCGTGCCAACCCCGACCCGGCTTTCCAGCCACAGCCGCCCGCAATGCGCTTCCGCGAGATAGTGCGCAATGGGCAGACCCAGCCCCGTCCCCATGCCTTTGCGTAGCCCGTTCTCCGTTTGCTGGAAGTTCTGGAACGCGCTTTCGACTTCTAGAGCGGAGATACCTGGTCCAGTATCCGCAACCACCCCTAAAATATCGTCGCCCACGCGCATCAATCGGAACATAACGCGCCCTTGTTCCGTGTAATTGCACGCATTGGATACCAGATTGAGGAAGATTTGCCGGATGCGCCGCTTGTCCCCCGTAATGAGCGGCAGCGTATCGGGAATGTCGATTTCGAGCTGCACGGCGGGTTTATCCTTCAGCATACTTTCCGCAGCATGGATGACGATTTGCATCTCGCGGTACAGGTCGATCCCCGACTCGACATAGAGCGCAAGTTGTCCACTCTCGATTTTGGTAATATCCAGCGCGTCGTTGATCAGGCTCAGGAGATGCTCGCCGCTGAGCGTCACTATGCCAAGTGCATCGACCTGTTCCGGCGTCACCGGACCAAGCATCCCCGAAGCGACAGCGTGCGCAAAGTTGAGGATCGGGTTGAGCGGCGTGCGCAGTTCGTGGCTGACATTGGCAAGGAAGAGTGAGCGCACCTGCGAGGCACGCTGTGCCTCGGCAGCAGCGGCTTCGGCGGCAGCGGTGCGTTCGTGGATGCGCGCTTCGAGATGTTGATTGAGTTGTTCGAGCGCAAGCCTCGCCCGTTCGCGCTGGCTGAAAAAACTGGCGACCCCCGCACCCGTGAAAAGCGCCATGATGATGAAGAGCAGCACCGCACCGGCCAGAAACGTGAATGATTCGCGGGTTCGGTCCGAACTGCGGTGCGTGATCTCGATTAGTTCCGCAGCTTGTTCCTTGCGCACGAATTCGGCCTTGAGCAAAACTTCATTCGTTGCCTGTTCAATCCTCAGAGCGCTATTCGTCGCATCGCTGCGTAATGCGGAATTGAGCGCTGCATCCTGCGGAGCGGCGATGATCGCATTCAATTTTGGATCAACATCGTTCAGGATTATCGTGGCAAGGCCGTCAATGTCGGCTTTTAATGAACCATTGTACAAGTCCCGGAACATGGGGAGCTGGATGCGCTGCGCGGTGATGTTGAGCGACGCGCGCACCTGTTCGAGCCGTCCTATATTTATCGTTTCGCACGATAGTTCGACCAGCGCATAGAGTGACCAGCGCGTGATTTGCCCAAAATTGCGCTCGCTGTAATCGAGATTGCGCGCCGCCAGCCGCACGCTGTCTTCCTGCGCAATCGACGAGCGGTAAAGCTGCACTGCGGTATACATGATGATCGTCAATATCACCGTGACGAGGATAATGAACAACCCAAGAAACGCATTGATCGTGCCGCGTGTTTTGTAGATTTTTATTTGAGAGTCAGCGATTTTAGCTGCCATATCCAGCGCCGATCAATCTGCACTTCATCGAAAGGAAAGTAGCCGTAGGGGTAAATGATGCGCGCGGGACCGCGCCGATCCAGCGCGAGCGGCTGCCCCTCGAGACGGGTTGCGACGAGGATCGGATAATTTTGCGGGTCGCTGATTGGTATCTCGACATGATAATCATCGCGCGCGATAAAGGCCAGCATCGTCGCATCGGGCAGCATTTACACTGCGTTCAGCAGCGTCTGCAACAGCACGCCCTGAAACACCGCCGCGCGGCCTTCGCCCTGTTTATCCAGCACCTTGTATTCAACCATGCCCAGCGACTCCAGCCCGGTCAGATCGAGCGCGACCATTTTTTCCAAACCGGGGACATTGCTGCGCCCAATCTTGCCCGTGATCGTCAGGACGATAGCGCTGGTCGGCGGCGGGAGCGTAGGTCGTGCGGAGACTTCGGAGAGGGTCCGATACACCGCAGTCTGTGTGGCGGGTGCAGCACTCCCGCACGCGCTCAGGATGAACAGCAACAGAATGGAACGTAACCACGTCACTCGTATTTGAGGCATCGAACACCTGCATCGCGCAAATAAAACAGGCCGCGCGTGTCATGCGAGACTCTATGGAAGGTGCGCTATTTGTGCCAAACGCCTTTCGAGTGAATAATGAAGTTTAGACGTTACACAATTGAGCAATCCGGACGCCAAAAATGGCGTCCCTACGCAGACAGCGCGTTTTGTAGGGACGGCATTCTTGCCGTCCGCAAACCCATAGTTCATAACAGACGCTACAGCCGCCGCCAGTGCCGCCCGTCGGCGTGCAACATTTCCTCGGCCTCTTCCGGTCCCCATGTCCCCGCCGGGTATTGTGGTAGCGCGGTCACGCCGCTCTCTGCCCAGCCCTTGAGAAAGTTGGTCATGAGCGCCCACGCGACCTCTACCTCGTCGTTACGCGCGAAGAGTTTGTTGTCGCCGAGCATCGCATCGAGTAGCAGCCGTTCATACGCTTCGGCGGTCGGCTTGCCGAAGCTGGTCCCATACCTGAAGTCCATGTTCACATCGCGCACATTCAGCGCCTGCCCCGGCAGCTTGGCGTTGAAGCGCAGCGTGATCCCCTCGTCCGGCTGAATGCGCAGAATGAGGCGGTTCGGGTCGTTCGACTCAGTATTGAAGAGCGTATTCGGATGGCGCTTGAAGTCGATGGCGATCTCCGTCACGCGCTTGGGCAGCGCCTTCCCGGTACGCAGATAGAACGGTACGCCCGTCCAGCGCCAGTTGTCGATATAGAGCTTCATCGCGACGTAGGTTTCGGTGGTACTGTGCGGGTCCACTTCGTCGGTTTCGAGGTAGCCCTTGATGTCTTCGCCTGCAACCGAGCCGGCGCTATATTGCCCGCGCACGCTGTATTTGAGCGCGTCGGCGGGCTTGATCGGGCGGATCGCGCGCAGCAGCTTCACCTTTTCGTCGCGAATATCGCGCGCGTCCCATGCGACGGGCGGCTCCATCGTGACCAGCGAGAGCGTTTGAAGCGCGTGGTTTTGCAGGATGTCACGCAGCGCGCCCGCCTTCTCATAAAAGCCTCCGCGCGTCCCGACGCCGACCGTCTCTGCGATAGTCATCTGCACATGGTCGATATAGCGGTGGTTCCAGAGCGTCTCGAAGATGCTGTTGGCGAAGCGGAAGACGTTGATATTCTGCACCGTCTCCTTGCCGAGGTAATGGTCGATGCGGTAAATCTGGTCTTCGTTGAACACCTCGCGCAGTTCGGCGTTGAGCGCGCGGGCGCTGTCCAGATCGGTCCCAAACGGCTTTTCAACGATGATGCGCGTATAGCCCTCGCTCCGGTTCAGCCCGGCAGTGCCGAGGTGATCTGCAATGGTGCTGTATTGATCCGGCGGGACGGCCAGATAGAACAGGCGGTTGCCGCCCACGCTGTGATCCTTGTCAAGCTGCGTCAGCCGTTCGGCGAGATTGTGATAATCGTCCAGGCTATCGAAGGCGACCTTTTGGTAGAAAATCGACCCGGCGAAGCTGTTCCAGAGCGAATCGTTGATTGCCTGCCGCGAGAACTTTTCGACATCACCACGCATGTTCTGGCGCATCGTGTCGTCGTTCCAGTCGCGGCGGCCAACGCCGAGGATGATTGTCGGGGTCGGAAGCTGCCCATCGACCAGCAGATTATAGAGCGCGGGCATCAGCTTTCGCGCGGAGAGATCGCCCGTGATCCCGAAGATGACGACAATCGCGGGCGTCGGCGTGGGGTGGTCTTGCAGACCTTCCATCAGGGGGTTTGGGGCAATGGCATCAGTCATAATGGCGACTCCTCTAGTCGTTCTTCTTGACGGCGTGACCGCCAAACTCGTTACGGATCGTCGCGATCACTTTGGCGCTGAAGGACTGATTCTGTCGCGAGACGAAGCGTTGTAACAATGATAGTGTAATCACGGGCGCGGGGACATCCAGATCGATGGCTTCCTGCACCGTCCAGCGGCCTTCGCCCGAATCCGCGACATAACCCTTGATGGCCTCCAGATCGTTGCCTTCGGCAGCAAACGCGAGCGCGGCCAGTTCGAGCATCCACGAGCGGACGACGCTGCCCTGTCCCCACAGATTCGCAAGCTGGCCGAGGTCCAGCCCGAATTTCGAGGCGTGCATGATCTCGAAACCTTCTGCGTAGCCTTGCAGCATCGCGTATTCGATGCCGTTGTGGATCATCTTCGTGAAGTGTCCCGCGCCAGAAGGTCCGACATGCGCGTAGCCATTCTCCGGCGCGAGCGCCTTGAATATCGGTTCGGCAATGGCAAACGCATCCTTTTCGCCGCCGATCATCAGGCAGTAACCATTCGCGAGACCCCAGATGCCGCCGCTCGTGCCGCAATCGAGAAAGTGAATGCCTTTCTCCGCGAGCATCTCCCCATGCCGGATCGAGTCCTTGTAATTGGAGTTGCCGCCATCGATCACGATGTCACCCGCTTGCAGGTCCTGCGCCAGCAGCCCAATCGTGCTTTCCGTCGGCTTGCCGGAAGGGACCATCACCCAAACGACGCGCGGCGTAGGCAGCGCCGCCACATACCCATCCAGCCCGGCCACGCTTGACGCGCCTTTTTCTTCCGAGGCTTTGACCGATTCCGGGTTGAGGTCGAAGACAGTCACCTGATGCCCATGCTGCAAGAGGCGTTCCGTCATATTCGCGCCCATGCGTCCCAAGCCGACCATTCCTAGCTGCATTGTGAACTACTCCCTGTTTGGCGAAAAATGCGCGGCTCGAATCCGCCGCGTTGCGATGTGAGGAGAATAACACGAACCGCGTTAGCGAAGTATGAAGGCTTTTCGCCTCTGTTCTCTAACGTCCATAGTTTTCGCACGTCCGGTTAAAATTTGGCTAAGTACCAGACACGTCTGTCGGCATCTTCGCACCCCGCGATGGCGCGCATAAATCCAAAATCCTTGCTTTGATAGCCGGGTTAATCGCGAAATGCTGATCCAGAAAGGTCAGGATCGCACGGGCTGATTCAGGGCTGTGGTCATAGCCTTGGATAAACTCCGGCATATGCGCTGCAATACCGGGGAATCGCTCTTCGTAGCGCCGCTCCGGGTTGAACACATCTTTGGAAGCGGGCTGTTCGGCCTCGATATGCCTGGACAGCCTGATGATATGATCGACGGCATAATTCTGAATGAAGCGCGCCGCAGAGAGCTTTTCTCCCCGCCAGAAGCGCCCTAACCCGACGTACAGATTGGTCAGTGCCTCTTCCACTGAAAATTCGGGCGTGTTCTCAACGTGGATCGTCTGCGTGCGCGGAGCCGCCAATGAAGCATCGAATGAGGCATCTTGCCAAACTATACGGCCCGCGGCAAATGGGATTGTGGCGAGTTCGTGGGGTTCAAAGACAGCGAACTCACAGAAAATATCATCCTCGAACAACACCTTGTAGCCGTCCGGCGTATTCTTGAATATATAAACTACCGGGCAGATTACGCGCAACCATTCAAGATCATCCATAAACCTTTGCTTGGAGCCGGGTTTGACGATGGCGAAAAAATCAAGATCAGAATAGTCATCGAGCCGTGCTGTTTCGAGACCTACCGAACCGAGGCCGAGAAGGGCTAGTGCATCTCCGGTGTTTTTGAGCGACTCGCCTATCGCATCGAGGCGAGCCAGCAGTTGCGCTTTGCGGTTCAAGTTGTTCTCCTCCATCTTTTAATCCGTTATCAGTCCGCTGGTGAACCATGACGGAAACATAGAGTAGAGCCTATCCCTTAAAGGCCATGTCGAAAAGGATGTGAGCGCAAGCAAACGGATCAAGACGAGCCAGTTTCTGGGCGTTCGCCCTTTTCCCTTCCATCGGCTATTGTCCCTTCAAGAGTAGTGACGAACGCAGACCGTGCTGCGCTATACTGGTGCAGCACACGAAAGCAGGGCGCAGGATGCAACCGGGCAAACGACTCCAGCAGTATGTATTGATCGAACAGGTTGGGCAGGGCGGACAGGCAGCGGTCTGGTCCGCGCAGGACGAGATGCTCAAGCGCACGGTCGCGATCAAGACGATCAACCTTGCGGCGGCCACGACCAACGCCGAAATGGGGACGCCCGACCAGCAGGCGCAGCGCTTCGTCACGGAAGCGCGTACCATCGCGGAACTCGAACACCCGTATATTCTGCCTGTCTACACCTATGGGCAGGAAGAAGGCTGGCTGTATATCGTGATGCGCTATATGGCGGGCGGCACGCTGCGCAAGCTGATCGGCAAGGCGGGCGTCCCGCTCTCCGAAGCGCTCAAACTGGCCGCGCCGCTCGCGGATGCGCTCGATCAGGCGCACCAGAAGCAGATCGTCCACCGCGACATCAAGAGCGTGAACGTCCTGCTCGACTCGCAGCGCCGCCCATATCTCGCGGATTTCGGTCTGTCGGTGACGGTCGGCGACCCAAGCAGTCAATCCGGTTCGGGGACGCTCGCCTATATGTCGCCGGAGCAGCTTCGCGGCGAGATCGCGGATCACCGTTCGGACCTGTATTCATTCGCCACGCTGGTTTATGAAATGCTCGTCGGCGAGACGCCCGAATCCGGTGGCAGCCATTGGAACATCGCGCAATTGACCAGCAATGCACCGCTCCCGATCCCGCCCGGCATCGCGGAACCCGTCGCGGCGGTGCTGCGCAAGGGCATGGCGCTCGACCCCATAGACCGCTACACAAGCGCGACCGCGCTGGTCGAATCGCTCCGCGATACGCAGCAAAGCGAGCGCGCCCCCGCCGCCAGTGACTTCGCGGATGGCTTCATGCTCACGCTGGATGGCTTCGACAGCGGGGCAACGGGCGCGGATGATTTCGGTCTGCAACTGCTGCCGATCAACGATCCCGCGCTGCTCGCGCTCAACAAGGCCAACGACCTGTTCAATACCGCGCTCAACGAGTGGGCAGATGGCGCGGGGCGCTTCCGGCTCTATTCGGATGATTACAAATTCATCGATTCGTTCTATGGGGCGACAGATAGCGCTGGACTCGACCTGACCGACGCGGGCAAGCGCCTGATGCTGCGCACCGCGCTCGAACACGATTTCAAGGTCGAACACTGGTGGACCGCCGTAACGAACACCGCCGACCGCCGCTCCGTCGCGCTGCAAACCCTTTCGAGCGACATCCCTGCGTCGCGGCTGCGCGCGATTGAACTGCTCACGCTGCTTGAGGACTCGAACCCGCCCGCGATCCCGATCCGCGTGGCGACGATCATCAGCCGCGACCCGGACCCCGGCGTGCGCGAGGCGGGCGTGATCCTCCTGCAAGAGCGCGCGACCCCCGCGACGGCGTGGCGCAGGACGGCTTATAACGCAATCATCGATGACGTATTGGCGACCCTTGCCGCGCAGGACGCCGACCCCGGTGTTCTTGAACAGGCCGCGCGCACGATTGGCCGCCTGCGCACCACGCACGCCGCCGTCTATGTTGCGGAGCGCGCTGCCGAAGACCCACGCGCGCTGCACGCGCTGACACTCCTGCGCGATGAGGCGGGCAGCTACCCGCCGGGGATCGATGCGGCGGTTCGGCGGCAATCCTTTGTTCAGCTCACGCTCGCGCAGCTTTTCGAGCATCCGCTGCGGTTGCTCTACCGCTACCTGAGCATCACGTCCGGTTTTGCGCTCGGCATCGGCATCTTCACCTATTCGACGCTGTTTGTGCAGGGCGCGTCGGGGCTTGGCCTCGGCGTCCTCGCCAACGCGGTCCTCAACGTCGGCGTGACGTATGGCGTGCTGTTCGCGCTGGCGGTCTTCATCGCGCTCGAACCTGCGCATCGCCTGCGCGCGTGGGGCAGGCTGCCGCGCGTCGGGCTGCCGCTGCTCGCGGGCGGGCTGCTCTCGATGCTCGTCTTCCTCATTTTCCGCACCACGTACAACAACATCCCGGACCCGCTCGTGACGCCGCTTGCGTTCTTCGGTGCGGCGTTCATCATGCCCGCCGGGTTCGCGCTGGTCGCGCTGTTGCCCGATAGACCGCTGCTCCGCTCGCTTGCGGGCGCGTTCACGGTCTGGCTCGCGCTCTTCGGCAACTATGCGCTGTGCATGGCGCAGGCCGCCAGTGCGGGCGACGCCGTGAGCGGCTACAGTTCCACCGATTACCTGTTCTATCTGGACCCGACGAGCGCGTTCCGCTCGTTCGTCTATGCGCTCTGGATCGCGCTCGCGGTAGGCTTTTTGTCATGGTTGCCAGAGTGGAATCGTGCTGCGCGGCGCTGGTCGGGGCGGCGCAACGTGGCGTGGCGCAACGTTCGCGGTTAAAATCCCCACACTATGTATAAACTGCTCGACGGCGCGGAGCCGTTCCTGTTCCCCGGAGATGCCGCCAAAGCCGGAGCGCGCATCGGCTGCCTGTGCCTGCACGGGCTGAACGCCTCGCCGCAGGAAGTCTACTGGCTCGGCCAGCACCTCGCCGAACAGGGCGCAATGGTCATCGGTCCGCGCCTCTTCGGGCATGGAATCGATGTCTCGCTGCTCAACCATTCGCGTTGGCCGGATTGGATCGCCTCCGCGTTGGATGGCTATCACCTGCTGCGCGCGCACTGCGATTATATTTTCCCGATTGGCCTCTCGATGGGTGGGCTGTGCGCGCTACTCGTCGCCGCAGAATATCCAGTCGCGGGCGTGGTCCCGATTGCGGCGGCGCTGCGGCTGCGCATCCCCGAACGTCAGTCGCGCATGGCGCACGTCCTGCGCTATACCGGAATGACCGTCGGCAAATATGATCGCGCGACGGACCAAATCGACCAGCGCGTGAAGCGCATCCAGCAGGAGCGTGGACTGCCGACGACCGGGCGCGTCTCCTATTACGCGCACAAAGCTACCGGCATCGCGGAACTGCTCAAGCTGCAAACCGTCGTGCGCGCCGCGCTCCCGAAAATCAGCGCGCCCGCGCTGCTCATCTACTCCGAAGGGGATAGCCTGATTCCCTATGAAGTGATGGGCGATTTGCAGCGCGAGATGGTCAACGCGGCGCGTATCGAAACCATGCCGCTGCGCGAGAGCGACCATATCATCGTCAACGACGTAGAGATGGATCAGGTCTTCGCGCGCGTCTGGACGTTCATTCAGGACCGCGTGCGGGAGAGGAGCGTTTGATGAAATTAATCCTTTGTACATTGCAGGATTTGGACGCCGCGCCCGTCGTGGATGCACTCAGCGCCAAACGCATCGGCGTGACGCGCTTCGGCAGCACGGGCGGCTTTTTGCAGCAAGGCAATACGACGCTGCTGATCGGCGTCGAAGAGGCAATGTTGCAAACCGCGATGGATGAAATCCAGCGGCTTGGCAAGAAGCGCACCAAATTCACGCCGATTGCGGCGGGGTCCGCGCCGAGTGGAGGGGCATTCTATAACTATGTCGAAGTCGAGGTCGGTGGCGGGATCGCGCTCATCCTCGATGTGGACTATTTCGAGCAGATATAGCCATCAGCCAATAGCTCTCAGCTTTCAGCAGGGTCAATGACATGCGCTATGCTGCGGATGGCCGAAGGCTGAAAACTCAAAAAGGAGTATCCCGTGAAAAAACTCATTCTCGCAATCGTCGCCTCGGATGTGGTCGATGTCGTCTCAAAGGCGCTGGTCGGCAAGAACTACTCCGTGACGCATATCAGCAGCGTCGGCGGCTTCCTGCGGCGCGGCAGCACGACGCTCGTGATCGGCGTGGATGAAGGGCAGGTCGAAGGCGTGCTGGGTACGATCCGCGCCGCCGTCCCGACCGCCGCACGCGCGGATAAAAGCCACGCCGTCACGCTGTTCGTGCTGAACGCGGGGCAGTTCGTGCAGGTCTAGCTCGCAATGGAGTACACCGCGCAAAATCTGCTCATCCGTCCCTGGGCGGAGCCGCTCAATCCATACCTGATCACGCGCATCACGCCGGAACTCGCCGGATGGCAATATCTGACGATGGAAGCGCGTCGCCTGCCCGCCGATGAGGTCTGGGAAGCGTATACGGGCGAACACGAGATGGCGATTGTCATCCTCGGCGGGACCTGTTCGATAGAGACGAACTGGGGAGACTTCGCGGAAGTCGGGAAGCGCAGGGACGTGTTCGGGGGCTTGCCGCACGCGCTCTATCTGCCGCGCCGGACCGATTTTCGGCTGCGCGCGACCACCGACATATGCGAAATCGCGGCGGCGTGGGTCCCGACGAGCGAGGATCACCCGATACAGCTCATCACGCCCGCCGACATCACGCCCGAACTGCGCGGCGGCGGCAATGCGACCCGCCAGATTCACGCCATCATCCCGCCGGGGTTTGATTGCCAGCGCCTCGTCGTGAGCGAGACCTATTCGCCCGGCGGCAACTGGTCCTCGTACCCGCCGCACAAGCATGATACACATACCGTCGCGCCCGATGGACGTCTGCTCGAAGCCGCGCTCGAAGAGATTTATTATTACAAAATCGACAAGCCGGAAGGCTACGCGCTCCAGCAAGTGTATACCGCCGACCGTCGCATCGACGCGATCCTGCGCGCGCGGACCGATGACGTGGTGCTGGTCCCGGAAGGCTATCACCCGGTCGTCAGTGCGCACGGGTATACCACTTATTATCTGAACTTTCTGGCAGGGTCGGCGCAATCGCTCGCGAATACCGATGACCCCGATTTCGCGTGGTTGCGTTCGGCATGGCGCGAAAAAGATGCGCGGCTGCCGCTGTTCATGTACGCGCCGGAAATGCCCGCGTTCGAGAATGAGGGCTAACCGCACATGAGCGCTGCACCGGGAATCAACCGTAAACGCCGCCTCGCCGGGCAAAATGGCGTCCTGATCGCATCCGGCGTGATGGCTGGGATCGGGTGGGCGCTGCTCTATCAGCTCGTCACGACGGTGACGCCGCTCGCCTTTCCACGCTGGATATTCTTCATATTGCTGTACATCGCGGCAACCGGGACCGCGCTGCCCTTCGTCTGGATACTCAACCGCCGTTTCGTCGGCAGGTTCAGCGCGAGCGGCGGTATGATGCTCCGTGAATCGATGTGGGTGGGGCTGTTCGTCGTGATCGCAGGCTGGTTGCAGATGATCCGCACGCTCAACCTCGTGACGGGCGGCTTCCTCGCGCTTGGCCTTGTGGTGATTGAGATTTTCTTGCGGGTGCGGGAACGCCCGCGCGAAGAGATGCCTTGACTCCGATTTTACTGGGCAACTGAAACACCCGTCACCGCACAAATCTTCTGTTCCAGATAGACCTGCACCTGCTGTAATTCCGCGATCTTTGCCGCGATTTCGTTGCATTTTTCGGTGAGCTGCGCGGCAATCTCGCGACTGGTGAGTTCGTTGGCTTCCCAGCGCTCGAATAACATGCCGATCTCGTTGAGCGTGAAACCTGCGGCCTGCGTGCCTTTGATGAGCCGCAAGCGCTCGATAGCCGCTTTGTTGTATTTGCGATAGCCGCTTTCCATGCGCTCGAAGTGAGCATCGGTCAGCAGGCCGCGCTTTTCATAGAACCGCAGCGTATCGACGCTTAATCCGGTGCAACGTGCCACTTCACCAATTCGCATTTTCACCTCTTGACTCTGGAGTATGCTCCAGAGTGTACACTGCTTTCATTGAACTTCACAGGGAGCAAATGGGCAATGTCACAAGCAAGAAAACCACAGGTCATCCTCATCACGGGCAGCAATTCAGGCATCGGCAATGCAACCGCCAAACAAGCAGTCGCAGCAGGCTATGTCACTTATGGCGGGGTACGCCGCATGGACACGTTTTCATCCGTCGAAGCCGTAGGCGCAATGCCAATCCTGCTCGATGTGACCGATGAGAAGTCAATGTCCGCCGCTGTGCGCGAAATCGAAGCAAAACACGGCGCAGTCGATGTCCTCATCAATAACGCGGGCTACGGCCAGATGGGAGCTATCGAAGAGGTCATGCCGGAAGCATGGCGGCGGCAATTCGAGACCAATGTATTCGGGCTGGTTCGTTTGACGCAGCTTGTACTCCCCGCGATGCGCCGGCAGCGCAGCGGACATATCATCAATATCGGTTCAGCGGGCGGCGAATTCACATTCCCACTGGCAGGCGCATACCACGCGACCAAATATGCAGTTGAATCGATCAGCGATGCGCTACGTTTCGAGGTCAGGCCGTTTGGTATCCGCGTGACTGTCATTCAACCCGGTCCGGTATCGACGCCGCTTGCCACAGCGACGGTCGAATCTATCCAATCCGCGCCGGACAGCCCGTACCGCCCGATCATTGATGCCTTTCGCCGCCTCTCGCAACAATCGACCGGGTATATCACGGCGGAACAGGTCGCCAGCACCATCCTCAACGTGATGCAGACACAGCGCCCACGCGCTCGTTACAAAATTGGCACAACGGCGCGCATGATGCCCATGCTGCACCGGATGCTCCCGGCTCGCCTGTGGGATCGCATGGTCGCGCGTTTCTATGCGTGAAAGTCACAGTGAGCTGCGGGATAGCACCGAAGCCAGGCACGCGGAAGCCGATCTCACGGTCAAATAACATTACCTCCGTGACCCATTGCCAACGTCGTGCGTACTGATATAATGCGCCGCTGGTGTCTTATCAAAAGACGAGTATAAGGAGCCGCCGCATGGTCGAGCTTATCAGGACAGTCGGGTACATCGGGCTGTTCGCTATCATTTTCGCTGAGTCCGGGCTGCTGATCGGCTTCTTCCTGCCGGGCGATAGTCTGCTCTTCACCGCCGGGTTCCTCGCCTCAAGCGCAGGCGAAACGGTCCTGCACGAACTCGCCGTCAAGACGAACACCCCCGCGCTCTCGTTTTCGCTCCCGATTTTGCTGGTCGGCTTCTTCCTCTGCGCGGTCATCGGGGATAACGTCGGCTACGCCTTCGGGCGGCGCGTCGGCGTGCGCCTCTTCCAGCGCGAAGACAACATCCTCTTCCACAAGAAGAACATCGTCCGTGCGCAGGCCTTCTACGAGAAGCACGGCGGCAAAACGATCATCCTTGCGCGCTTCATCCCGGTCGTGCGGACTTTCGCGCCCATCGTCGCGGGCGTCGGCCACATGCAATATCGCATGTTCCTGATGTTCAATATCATTGGCGGGGCGCTCTGGGCGCTCGGCGTGACGCTGGCGGGCTACTTCCTCGGCAACTGGCTGATCCAGACGCTGCACATCCAGCCGGATGAAATCGACAAGATTTTGCTGCCGATCATCGTCGTGATCCTCTTTATCTCCGTGCTGCCTGTCGTCCTGCACTTCGCGCGCGACCCGGAAATTCGCGCCGCGATCCGCAATCGTGGCAAGGGCGCGAAGCCGACCGAAACGGTATAACGTATCCGCAGCTCGCTCCGCCGCGCTGTTACGGTTCGATAGCGTTTGTGAGAGTCTACCGTAGTCGCCCGGTCTATTGATGGCCGGGCAGCGCTGTATCGGGAAATCGCTATGAATACGAAGAATTATCGCCTGCTGGATGTGATCACCGCCGCGTTCGTTGCGGTCCTGATCATCTCCAACGTGACCTCGACCAAAATCCTGATTTTGGGACCGTTCACCTTCGACGGCGGGACGATCCTGTTCCCTCTCAGCTACATTTTCGGGGACGTGCTGACCGAAGTGTACGGCTACCAGCGGGCGCGGCGCGTGATCTGGAATGGCTTCTTCTGGCTGCTGATGACCGTCCTGATTTTCAGCATTGTGCAGACATTGCCGCCCGCCGAAGGCTGGAACAACCAGGCGGCATATGAGGCGATCCTCGGCCAGACGCCGCGCATCGTCCTCGGCAGCCTCATCGCGTTTCTCGCGGGCGAATTGAGCAACAGCGTGATCCTCGCGAAGATGAAGGTCTGGAGCAATGGGCGCAATCTCTGGATGCGAACCATCGGCTCGACGCTCGTGGGCGAGGGCGTGGATACGCTGCTCTTCACGCTGATCGCCTTCGGCGGGACGCTCGACAACGCGACCTTCACCAGCCTCGTCGTCTCCAATTACCTGTTCAAGGTCGGCGTCGAAGTCGCGTTTACCCCGGTGACGTATCTCGTCGTGAACGCGCTCAAGCGCATCGAGAACGAGGATTATTACGACCGCGAGACGAATTTCAATCCGCTGCCGCTTGGGAGAATGTCGAGTACGAACGCGCGAGGATAATGCCGCGCGGGGCTGAAGCCGCCGCGTTATTACGGTCTGGTTTGTTCAACGAATGGGATACCGGACCGTGATCGCCCGGTCCATTCATGGCCGGGCAGTGGTGAACATCCGCACATATATTCTATTCGGTCCAGCACCGGATGCGGTATAATCCTTGTGAAAATGAACACAGCTTCGAGGTAACAATGCCGGATATTGGGACGGTGGAACAGCCGTTGCGCGTGGCGATCATCGGATCGGGGCCGTCGGGCTTTTATGCTGCCGACTCCCTGTTCAAGCAGAAGCAATTCACCGTCGAAATCGATATGTATGATCGGTTGCCGACTCCGTTTGGATTGGTGCGCGGCGGCGTCGCGCCGGACCATCAGGAAATCAAGCGCGTGACGGTCGTATATGACAAAATCGCGGCCAACCCGCAATTTTGCTTCTATGGCAACGTCGAATTTGGCAAGGATGTCACGCTCGCGGACCTCAAAACCCGCTACCACGCGATTATCTACGCTGTCGGCGCGCAGACCGACCGCCGCCTGAGCATCCCCGGCGAGGCGCTGCCCGGCAGCCATGCCGCTACGGAGTTCGTCGCGTGGTACAACGCGCATCCCGATTACGCCGACCTGCAATTCGACCTGAGCGGGACGCGAGCCGCCGTCGTCGGCAATGGCAACGTCGCGATGGATGTAGCGCGCATCCTCGCCAGCAGCCCGGAAGAACTCACCAAGACCGACATCGCGGAATATGCGCTCGATGCGCTGGCGAAGAGCAACATCCGCGAAATTTACATGCTCGGTCGTCGCGGTCCGGGGCAGGCCGCCTTCACCAACAAGGAACTCAAGGAGTTCGGTGAGCTGGTCGAAGCGGATGTGATCATCGACCCGGTGGAGGGGCAGGCCGACGCACTGAGCAAGGAAGCGCTCGCCAAACAGCGCGACGCCGAAGCTGAAAGGAACCTCGAAACGCTTGCGCTCTTCATCGAGCGCGGCGCAGCGGGCAGGCCGCGCAAAATCATCATGCGCTTCCTCGTCTCGCCCGTCGAGATTATGGGCGAGGGCAAGGTGCAATCGCTCAAACTGGTGCGTAACGAACTGGTGCAATCCCCGGATGGTTCGCTCCGTCCGAAAGCGACAGAGAATTTCGAGACGCTGCCCATCGACATCATCTTCCGCAGCATCGGCTATACAGGCGTGCCGCTGCCTGATGTGCCATTCGATGCGAAGGCAGGCGTGATCCCGAACATCAAGGGGCGCGTCTCCGACCCATTGGCAGGCAAGCTCGTCGTCGGGGAATATGCGGTCGGCTGGATCAAGCGCGGACCGAGCGGCATCATCGGCACGAACCGCCCCGACAGCGCGGATACGGTGAGTTCGCTGCTTGAAGATATAAAGCAGTTCCCGGCGCTCGACCCGGCGCTGGCATCGCGCGCGGCTGTCGAAGCGCTGCTCACCGCACGCAAGCCGGATTACTTCACTTATGCCGATTGGCAAGCGCTCGACACCGCGGAAAAAGCCGCAGGCGTGCCGAAAGGCCGTCCGCGCGTGAAGGTCTACCGCGTGCCGGAGATGGTCGCCATCGCGGAACAGGCGGCGCAGACCAAAGAACCGCAGGCGACGTGAGAGGCTATCTCGCGCTGCTGCGGCGTAACCCCGGCTTCGCGCGCTTGTGGTATGCGCAGGCGGTCAGCCTGCTGGGCGACTGGTTCAGCCTGATCGCGCTTTCCGCGCTCGTGACGCGCTACGGCGGCGAAAACGCAGGTCTCGCGGTGAGCGGTTTGTTGCTTGCGCGCTTCCTGCCGCCGCTGCTGATTGGTCCCTTCGCGGGCGTGCTGGTGGATCGGGCGGATCGGCGGCAACTGCTGATCATCAGCGATGCCGCGCGCGTGCTGATCGTCCTGACGCTCCTGCTCGCGACGGATGCCAGTCGTCTGCCGCTGGTATACATCCTCGTGATCCTGCAATCGTGCTTCTCCGCGCTGTTCGAGCCTGCGCGGTCGGCCATCCTGCCGAGCCTGATTGCGCCGGAAGACCTCGTGCAGGCAAACGTGCTGGGGTCCGTCACATGGTCGGTGATGCTGGCAGCGGGCGCGGCGATTGGCGGAGTCGTCGCGGCCACGCTGGGGACGCCGCTCGCGCTCGTGATCGACGCCGGCAGTTTTGCGCTGTCGGCGGCATTCATCCTTTCGATACCGCGCCGCGCTGTGCATGAGCGCGCGGTCGAAGTGACCACTTCTGCCGGGATACCAAATCGTCGCGGCCTGCTCGATGGTCTGCGCTACGCGAGAGCGCATCCGGCGGTCGCGGCCTCGCTGCTGATCAAACTTGGCGGGAGCGTGGGCAGCATCGACGCGCTGATGATCATCTACGCCACACAGATTTTCGTCGTCGGCAAGGACGGCGCGGGTTCGCTCGGCCTGTTCTATGCGTTCTTCGGGGTCGGCGCGGTATTGGGTCCGGCGCTGATGCAGCGTGTCAACAATGGCACACCAGAACGTATGCGCCGCTTCGTCATTGTCGGCTATGCGTGCATCACGGTCGGCTGGTTCCTCTTCGGGAGCGCCGGGGCGCTGTTGCTCGCGGCGGGGGCGCTCGTCGTCAAGGCGATGGGCAGCAGTATCTATTGGACGTATAGTTCCGCGATCATCCAGAAGATCGTGCCGGATTCCTATCTTGGCCGCATGTTCTCGCTCGATCTGGCCGGGTTCCAGCTCGCGACCGTGATCAGCACGATTGTTACTGGGGTCGCGACCAACGGCGTTTATGGGGATGCGGTGCGCCCGGTTGTGTTCGCAACAGGATTTGCGAGCATGGTCCCGCTCGCGATATGGGCGCTGCTGCTGCGGCGCATCGACCGCTGGGAAGCCGCCGAACCCGCGCCCGTTATCATCAATGATGAACCTATAGAAGAGCCTGTCCCGGTATGACGCATCTCCTCGGCATCGATCTCGGCACATCCAGCGTGAAAGCGGTCATCGTCACGGAGACAGGCGAGGTGCGCGGCGTCGGTCAGCGTGAATACCCGATCCTGATCCCGCAGCCGGGCTACGCTGAACAATTGACCGCCGATTGGTGGGACGCGACCTGCGCGGCGGTTCGGGAGGCGACAGCGAAAGCGTGGACGCGCGACATCGCGGGAATCGGCTTTTCCGGGCAAATGCACGGCTGCGCGCTCTTCGACACGGCGGGCGCTCCGGTCGGCAATGCGATCATCTGGCCGGATCAACGCAGCCGCGCCGAAGTTGATGAAATTACCGAATTGATCGGCAAAGCGACCCTCGCGCAAGTGGCCGGGACCGCGCCCGCCGCCGGGTTCATGGCCGCGACCCTGCTCTGGATGCGCAAACATACGCCGGAAGTTCTGGACCGCGCCAACGTTGCGCTCACGCCGAAGGACGCCCTGCGCTATTACCTGACGGGCGAAGCCGCAATGGACCCCAGCGATGGCTCCGCGACCGGCCTTTTCGATGTACGCGCCCGCGATTGGTCTCCAGAGATTATCGATGCGCTTGGCCTGCCTATGTCGCTGTTCCCGAAAATCCTGCAAAGCGCGGACCGGGCGGGCGAACTCACGCGCGCGGCGGCGGAAGCCCTCGGGCTTGCGGCGGGCATCCCGGTCGCGATGGGCTGCGCGGATCAATGCGCGCAGGCGCTCGGTAACGGTCTGCTCGACCCCGGACGCGGCTCGATCACGCTTGGCACAGGCGGGCAGGTCTTTGCCCCGCTCGCCGCGCCGGATGCGGACCCACATTTGCGGCTGCATACGTTCTGCCACGCACCGCCGGACCGCTGGTATCTGCTCGGCGCGAGCCTTTCCGCGGGGTTATCGCTGCGCTGGTTGCGTGACACGCTGGCGCTCACTGCCGACCCGACCGCTTACGACCAGCTTGCGAACGCGGCGAACGAGGTCCCGCCTGGGGCGGATGGGCTGCTCTTCTTGCCCTATCTGGTGGGCGAACGCTCCCCGCTGATGGATGCCGGGGCGCGCGGCGCGTTCATTGGCCTGACGCTCGGACACGGGCGCGGCCATCTGGCGCGGGCGGTCATGGAAGGGGTCGCGTTCGGCTTGCGTCAAATTGTGGATTTGATGCTCAGTCTCGGCGCGCCGCTGCATGAGGCAGTCGCGAGCGGTAACGGGCTTGCCAGCCCGATCTGGCGGCAAATCGTCGCGGATGTGCTGGGGCGTCCGTTGCGCCTCGCGAGCGGCACAGAGAAGGCGGGGGTCGGCGCGGCGCTGCTGGGGGGAATGGCGGCGGGTGTGTATTCAAATTATGGCGAACTGCGTTCCGTAGTCCAATCGGAAAGCACGCTCACCGAGCCGGATAGCGTGCGGTCGGCGTTCTACGCGGAGCGCTACGAAACCTTCCTCGAACTCTACCCGCTGCTCAAGCCGACCTTTCATCGCCTGACGAACGGCTGATACGCGCACAGACTACTTACTTTGCACCACATCGCCCGTTTTCCGAAGTGAATCAACGCGGTTTGCAAAACCATCGGCGTAGATAGTTGCCGGGAGGCAGATCGACTGGAAAAGCTGCGTCAGGTCGTCGGGATGTGAAGCGGTGCGCCCGGTTTGCAGGCTGACATAGGCGAATTGAAACCAGCACAGCGCCTTTAATTTGCGCGTGTCTTTATCCAGCATCGCCCCCTCGACGACCAGCACTGAATCGGAATAGTGCAGCAGCGCAGTACGGATTACCACTGCCTCTACGACCTTCACCGGACGCAGGTAGGTAATCTCCGTGTGCGAGACCACCCAGCCGGATTGATGCTGCTGTGTGTGCTGAAACAACAGGAAATTGTAGAAAGTGGCGAGGTGGTCTTCGCGCGCGTTCAGAAAGTAGTCGATGTAGCGGGCGTTGTTCAGATGCCCGAACGGATCGCAATCCGAAAAACGCGCGATGACAATGCTCTCCGGTTGGGTGACAGGTGTTTCAGACACGATTTTTACTCTCCAAAAATAAACCGATTGGGCGGTTTTTTGACCAGAATAGAAGCCGATTTTTTCGAGAGTACACTGAATAGCAGATTGCTGTCAAGTCGACGCATGGCTGACGCGGACGCGCATTCAATTTACAGGCGCGCGCGTTTGGGTTATGATGCGTCGGTGAGTTGGTGTTGGGAGTCCTTATGAGCGATGTACTGGAAAGAGCGCCGGAAGTTTTCGCAGAGCCGCAGGTGGACCACCCGCGCGGTTTGAACTGGGTCAAATGGGGCTTGGGCTGTCTCGGCGTGAGCATGATCCTCATTTCCGGCGTGGTGCTGGCCGGGCTGATTATCCTGCCAATTGCCTTCCGCAGCCTGCCGCCGGAAGATCAATCGCGCCTCGCGGAGAAAATCCCGGTCCTCGGCACGCTGCGCCCGACGCGCGTGTACCGCGCGACCACGCTCCCGACCGCGCAATCGGTGGATGAGACGCAGATCGCCGCGATGCTCAGTGTCGCGCTCGTCACGACCGAGACTCCGACGCCGACCGTGACCTTCACGTCCTCGCCGGAGCCGACCTCGCTGCTCAGTACGATCACGCCAACCCCGCTGCTTGGTCAGGTGGTCGCCGTCGCTGCGACCAGCACCCCGCAGCCTACGCCGACTTCGCTCCCGACCGCGATCCCGACCAACCCGCCCACCCCGACCGAGCCACCGCTCCCGGTCAATTATCACCTGACCGGGATCAAGCGCGTTTATCAGAAGTGGAACGACTGCGGACCTGCCAACCTGACGCAGGTGCTGCAATATTACGGGTGGAGCGGCAACGAAGACGATGCGCGCACCGCGATCAAGCCAAACGCCGACGACCGCAACGTTTCGCCGCGTGAACTGGTCAACTTCGTTCTGAACAAAACGGGCGTGAAATCCCTTGTGCGCGTGGTCGGTACGCTGCACCTGATCAAGCGCCTCGTCTCCAATAATTTCGGCGTGATTATGGAGACGGGCTACAACCTCGCGGATGGCTGGGCGGGGCATTATCTGACTGTCCTCGGCTACGACGACACCGCGCAAATCATGTACGGCGGCGATACCAACCTCGGCTTCGGCGCGGATGGACTCGGCCAGCAGGAAAAATACGACGATCTGGATAAGCGCTGGCAGCATTTCAACCGCCTGTACATCGTTGTCTATCCGCGCGAACGCGAAATGGAACTGGCTGCGATCCTCGGACCGGATGCCGATCCGTCCTACAACCTGCGGCACGCCGTCGAATTCGCGCAGCAGGAGGTCAAACAGGACCCCGAAAACCCGTTCGCGTGGCACAATTTCGGGTCAGCACTCACGCAAATTGGCGACTATCGGCGCGCGATCACGGTGTTCGACAAGAGCCGTAACACCGGGATACAACTTCCCTGGCGATTCTTCTGGTATCAGTTCTACGTCTTCGAGGCGTATTACAAAATGGGGTACTACGAAGATGTGCGCGTCTTGGCTAATGTCACGCTTGCTAATGCGCCCATCGAAGAGGCTCAGTATTGGCGCGGGATGGTTTCGGCTGCAACGGGGGACAAGCCGAGCGCGATTATCGACTTCAAAGCCGTATTGAAGTTCAACCCGAACTTCTCTTCCGCCGCGGATGCGCTCGCGCAGGTACAGAATGGGACCTTCCAGCCACCCGTCGCCGCGAAGCAGGCTGCTCCGTGACGACGACCCGCACGCCTGCCGCAACTACGCCCGCAATCCGTCCGACACTTGGCCGGATCATGCGCTCGACCGCGATTGTGGTGGCGTTCTCGCTTGGCTCGAAAGTCGTCAGCCTCGGCCAGACGTTTTTGATTGCGCGTCAGTTCGGCCTTAGTGCGGATTATGATTCATTCGTGACCGCAAACACGATCCCTGAGCAGATTTTCAACCTGATCGCGGGTGGTGCGCTCAGTTATGCCTTCATCCCGATGTTTGGCGGGCTGCTCGCACAGGACAAACGCGAACAGGCGTGGGAACTGGCCTCGAACGTGCTGAACACGGTGCTGCTCGCCGCGTTGTTCATCAGCGGGATCGTGTTCCTTGCCGCGCCATCGCTGATTGGGTCGCTCGCCCCGAAGATGACGCCGCTCCTGCAAGCGCAGACCGTCGATCTGATGCGTATCCTGCTGGTCAGCCTGATTATCTTCTGCATGAGCGGCTTGAGTATCGGCATTTTGCAGAGTCACCAGCATTTTCTGTTACCCGCCGCCGCGCCGCTGCTCTATGACCTCGCGCTGCTATTCGGGATCGTATTCCTCGCCCCGCGCTTTGGCGTGCGTGGGCTTGCCTACGGCGCGGTACTGGGCGCGGCAGCGCATTTTCTGATACAGGTCCCCGGCCTGATCTTCTATAAAATGCGCTGGCGTCCGTTCCTCAATTGGCGCGACCCGACCTTCCGGCGCGTGATCGCGTTGATGATCCCGCGCGCGATTGGACTCGCGCTGCTCAACCTGAACCTGCTCGTCGCGGTCTATTTCGCGAATGGGATTGGCGAGGGCGCGGTCTCTGCCTTCAATTGGGGATGGCGGCTGATGCAGTTTCCCGAAACGCTGATCGGAACCGCACTGGGTATCGTCATCTTCCCGACGCTGGCCGCGCTCAGTGCGGCGGGCGACAGCGAGGGCAAACGAAACGCGATGAGCGGCGCATTGCGCTATATCCTTTTCGCGGCGATCCCGGCGGCGTTCCTTTTGGTGCTGGTCGGGCGTCCAACCGTCGGGTTGCTCGAAGGCGGCCAGCTCGACGACGCGGGCGCGAGCCTGATTTATAGTGTCCTCGTGTTCTTCGCGCCGGGCGTGATCGTCCACAGCGCGGTCGAGATTGTAGCGCGCAGCTTCTACGCCGATAAGGACACCGTGACGCCGCTCTTCGTCGCGCTGCTCTCTGCTATTGTCAACATCGCGCTTGCGTATGCCCTGACGCGACCGGGCGCGCTTGGCGTACCGGGATTGGCTCTCGCCAATACGGTTGCGGTCACGGTCGAGCTACTAGCGCTGCTGCTCATCCTGCGGCGGCGCTGGAACGGCATTCACGAGGGCGCGCTGATAGCGACCATCACGAAGACGGCCATTGCCTCGCTTGCGCTCACCGCCGCGATGCTCGCCGCGAGTGTCGTCCTCAACCGCATCGGCGGCAGCAAAGGCAACGACATAATCCGTATCGGTCTGCTCACGGGCGTTGGGGGCGCGGCGTTCATCCTTGTGAATTATTTACTACGCAGCGACGAATTGAACCACGTCCTGCGCATGATCGCCGCGCGCCGCCGTTCAGAAAGCGCACTATAGGGTGAGATCAGTTTGACGGCAAACGAATCTCGCCGCTGGATGCTTTACCTGCTCGTCTTCGCATCCGGGATGTGTACGCTCGCGATTGAGATCACCGCGTCGCGGCTGCTCGGCTACGTCTTCGGCACGAGCAACCCGGTCTGGGCGAGCATTCTGGGGCTGACGCTGGTGTACCTGACGGCGGGCTACTTCCTCGGCGGGCGCTGGTCGGACCGCGCGCCGCGCCTGAGCGTCCTGTACCAGATCGTCGCGTGGGGAGCCTTCGCGGGCGGTCTGATGCCCGTGATCGCGCGTCCGCTGCTCGGCAGCGCGGGGTCCGCGATGGTCGCGTTCCGGGCAGGCGCGGCGGTCGGCGGTTTTGTCGTCGTGATGGTCTTGTTCGCGGTCCCGGTGACGCTGCTCGGCTGCGTCTCGCCGTTCGCGATCCGGCTGGCGCTGCGCGATGTCGCCGCCGCCGGGAATATCGCCGGGCGCATGTACGCCATTTCGACGCTGGGCAGCATCGTCGGTACGTTCGTCCCTGCGCTGTATACCATCCCTGAACTCGGCACGACGACGACCTTCTTCATTTTTAGTATGCTGCTGCTTCTGATCGCGCTGGTCGGCCTCGCGCTGCATAACCGGGGCGCGGCCTTGCGCCTTGCGTGGATGCCGATCCTCTTGACGGCACTCACCGCGCTCCTGCTGAACGGTCCACTACGCCCGCCGCCGAACGGGACGACGCTGCTTTACGAGAAAGAGTCTGCTTACAATTACATTCAGGTGGTCGAATACAGGGAGCGCGATGGCACGCGGACGCGGCTGCTTTACCTGAACGAGGGGCAGGGCATCCATTCGCAATGGAACGAGAAGGCACTCTTCTATAACCGGACGTGGGATTATTTTATGGCCGGGCCGTTCTTCAATGCGCCGCCCTTCGATGGCAAGTCGATCAAGCAGGTCGCGCTGATCGGCCTCGCAGCGGGGACCATCGCGCGGCAGTATACGGCGGCATTCGGTCCGGTCGCGATTGATGGTTACGAAATCGATCCGGCGATTGTGACGGCGGGGCAGCGCTTTTTCGAGATGACCGAACCGAATCTGAACATCGTCGTCGAGGATGGGCGGCTCGCGTTCAAGGCGACCGACAAGCGCTATGATGTGGTGGGATTGGATGCGTACCGCGTGCCGTATGTTCCGTGGAACCTGACCACCGTTGAGTTTTTTGAAGAGGTTCGCGCGCACCTCACCCCGCAAGGCGTCGTGATTAGCAACGTTGGACGCACCTATAACAGTACGACGAAGCGCGAGGATCGGCGGCTGGTCGAAGCGATCACGAATACGCTTTCACACGTCTTCACGGATGTGTACACGATTGATGTCCCCGGCTCGTTCAATACGGTCCTCGTCGCGACCAACGCAAAGACGACAGGCGCGAACCTCGCTGCCAATTTCGCCGCGCTCCCTGCCGATGCACACCCCGCCGTGCGTGCCGTGTTGCAGGGAGCGCTCGCCAACCTCAAGACGACGGTGCGCTCCGATGTCCTCTTCACCGATGACCGCGCGCCCGTCGAAACGATTGTCGATTCGATGGTGATCGACTTCCTGACCGATGGCGGGGCGGGACAATTTACGAAGTAGCGCAATCCGGTATAGGTTCGGATCGCCGCCCGGCCATGAATGTACCGGGCTGCTACGGTCTGATTTCCCCAAAGTAATCGTCACCGGACCGTAATAGCGTGGTGGCTTTAGCCCCGCGTAAGCTGTTGACAATCAAAAACAGGTGTGATATTCTATAGCCACCTAGCGAATACGGATCGCCTGTGAAATTTACGGAATATCTGGAAAGCCCCGTCTTCTGGCTGCGCCGTGCATGGTTGGCGACTGACCGCACCATGAACGAGGCGATGGAGAGCGAAGATTTGAGCAGTGCGCAATTTGAGGTCCTCTGCCAGCTCTGGCAAGAAGACGGCCTCGAACAACGCGCGCTTCAAGCGCGGCTGCGCGTCTCCTCTGCGACGCTCACCGGGGTGATTGACAGCCTGACGGATCGTGAACTCGCGGAGCGCCGCCTCAGTCCACACGACGCGCGCATCAAGCAATTGTTCCTGACGGAGCGCGGCAAAGCGCTGGAACATGACCTCGGCGTGAAAATGGAGCGTATTCAAGCCTGTTTACTGGTTGGGTTGACGGATAGCGAGCAGATTATCGTCAAGGAATGGTTGCACAAAATGGCACAAAATATTTCCGATCCCTGCGAGTAAGAATTCGCGCTTTTATTTATTCATATCACTAGCTACCGAAAGATTAGTGGCCTAAAAGGATCGTTGACCATGAAAGACAAAACCATCCTCATCACCGGCGGGACCAGCGGCATCGGCAAGCATACCGCCATCGGCCTCGCCAAACTCGGCGCACACGTTATCGTCACCGGGCGCGACCGCACGCGCGGCGAACAGGGCGTAGCACAAATCAAGCAAGCGAGCAGCAGCAGTTCAGTCGAATTGATGCTCGCTGACCTCTCGGTGCAGGCCGGGATCGAACAGCTTGTAAATGATTACAAATCGCGCTACCCGCGCCTGGACGTGCTGATCAACAATGTCGGCTTGATGGAAGGCGAGCGCCGCCTCACTGCCGACGGGATCGAAGCAACCTTCGCCGTAAACGTCATCGCGCCCTATCTGCTGACTGCGCTGTTGCTCGATACCCTGAAGGCGAGTCGTCCTGCGCGCGTGATCAACGTTACGGGTGGGCTGCCGAGTGGCGCTATCGACCTCGACAACCTGCAAGCCGAAAAGAGCTACGTCGGCTTGATGACCTATTCGCACGCCAAGCGCGTGATGATGGCGATGAGCGCGGCCTTCGCAAAGCGGTTGGAAGGGACGGGCGTGGCGCTGAATGTGGCGTATCCCGGCAACGCGGAAACCAACATGTCGCGCTCGATGCAGCCGAAGTACCTCCCGCGCGTGCTGCGCCTCGCGTGGCCGATTTTCAGCCGGACGCTGTATGGCGGCGAAGACTCCGCAGCGAAGGCCGCGCGGTCGAGCGTCTATCTCGCTTCGTCGCCAGAAGTCGAAGGCGTCAGCGGCGTCTACTTCAACACCAATAGCAAACAGGTTGCGTGGCCGCGCGCGATAGCCGATGAAGCCACACAGAACGCGATTTTGGCGAAGGTGCAGGCGCTCACCGAGCGGCGTGCTGTTCTGGTTTAATCGAACGACCCGTAAGGACGGCATTCTTGCCGTCCAAAAACACGTTCAGGTTCACATCAGAAAGGAATTACTATGTCGGCAGAACTCAACAAAATCATGATGCGACGCTGGTTCGAGGAAGGCTGGGCGGGCAATCTCGCGCTCGCAGATGACATCTTCGCGCCGGAATTCACCCTGAGCGGCAAGGTCGCAGGTCCGGCGGGACCGAAGCAAAACGTCGCGTTCACGCGCAGCGCGTTCCCCGATGCGCGCGTCTCCGTCGAAGATCAGCTCATCGCCGGGGAGGATGTCGTCATCACACGCTATATCGCACGCGGCACGCACACCGGGGACTTTATGGGCATCGCACCAACCGGACGCCCTATCGAGGTCGGCGGGATCGTCATCTGGCGCTTCGCGGAGGGCAAAGCAATCGAAGACTGGACGCAATTCGATCTGTTCGGGTTGCTGCGGCAAATAGGTGCGAAAGTCAGCGCATAACGGGCAAGCTACAGCCCCCGCGCGCTCCTGTGAAGGGGCAAGGTTTCTAACCACGCCCCTTCACAGTATACTTCTCCGCACTACAGGAGCGCGCGAACCTCCATGCCGACCCCGCACAAAAACCGCATCGACGCCTTCATCAGCAGCACGAGTATTGACCTGCCGGAGTACCGCACAGAAGTAATCAAGGTATTGACCACACTCAAAATCCAGCCGAACGGCATGGAACATTGGCCCGTCACGGGCGATTACCCGGTGGACCTGTGCAAGCGTATGGTGGACGACTCCGAAATCTTCATCGGGATTTATGCCTATCGTTACGGCTGGCAGCCGGACGGCTACGTCGGCAAGAGCATCACCGAACTTGAATATGATTGGGCGGGCGAGGTGCAGCGCGGCGGCAAGCCGATCCCGCGTCTGTGCTTTATCATGAGCGATGATTTTGGTTGGCCGAAATCCAAATGGGAGATGGACAAACAGGCGCAGCTCGACGAATTCAAAAAGCGCGTGAAGGCCAACCATGTCGGGTTCTTCACCACGCCAGATAATCTCGCCAAACAGATCACAGCCGCGCTCGCAACGGTTCTTAAGGAGCGCTACCCGGAAAATGTCACGCCGCAATACAAATGCGTAAGCGTGCCGCCACCACCGCCGTATTTCGCCGGACGTGCGGAAATCCTCAAGGAGCTGGAAACGCGGCTCACGGCGGGCAACTCGGTTGCGGTGACGGCGGTGCGCGGAGTCGGAGGCATGGGCAAAACTACGCTTGCAAAGGCGCTCGCGCAGCGGCTCGCAAACGCTGATGAGCGCCGTTTTGGGCTGATGCTTTGGGCAGAAATCGGGCAGGGCGCAAACGAGGAAACCGAACGCGCGACTCTGCGTGGGTGGGCGCGCGACCTCGCGGGGATCGACCTGCCGACGGATGCGGATGCCGCGAAACTCGCGCCGCAGGTGAAGCGCATCATCGCGGAAGCAGCGCAATTGCAGTGCGGAGAGCCGATTTTGCTTATCCTCGATGATGTGTGGCCGGAAAGCCTCGCGTTGGCGAAGCGGTTGCGCGCAGCCGTCCCGGATGAGGCGCACCTGCTGGTCACGACGCGCAGCGAGAATGTAGCAATCGACCTTGACTGCGGCGATCTGGCGCTTGGCAAGCTGCCAAAGGACGAGGGCGCGGCGATGCTACGCAATCTGATCGAACAGGATGGCGCGGGCAAGCTGAACGATGCGGATGTACCCAAACTAGCAACCCTTAGCGAGGTATTGGGCGGCTATCCGCTTTCGCTCAGATTAGCCGCGCGAGCGGTACGGCGGCGCAAGGTGGGCGGGATCGACGCAGTGATCGAGGACATGCGGCGCGGACTGCGCGAAGGCGACCCCTTTGCGGATATTCAACTGGACAAGGGCGACAGCAAAGAGGAGAGCGTCAGCATCACACTCAAACAAACGCTCGACATTTTGACCGAGACGCAACGTGAACAATTCAAAATGCTCGGTGTACTGCCGATGGACCTCAGTTTCAGCCAGGCACATCTTTACGCACTGTGGGATGTGGACGACGAAATGACACTCGAAACTTTGCTCTTGGAAGGGCTACTAGAACACGCGCCCAACCAGCCGGGACGTTATCAGCAACACCGCGTTTTGAGGGCGTATGCGCGGGGATTGTTGCGCACGGCGGGCGATTTCGAGGATGTGCAGCGGCGTCATTATGGGTATGTGATTGCTTTTGCCGCCGACCTCTTTCAAGATGAAAAGATTGAGACGTGGGACAACTTTTCTGCCGATTATCCGCAGGTTGCAATGGTTGGGGATGAGCTGGTGGCACGTTTCACCGGGACGGATGACCCCGCAAAACAGGATGCGTTGTTTGAGGCAGAAAAGGTCCAAGTGCCGGAAGCGTGGCGTGAAACAACAGCTAAATTTGTGGCAAATGTGGGTATTTATATTTCTCGTCGTAACATTGGAGTGCAGGGAAGAAATTGGTTATGGGCGGGCTTGTCGGCGGTACAAGGAACGGGTCTTCGTCGTGAGGGACTGTTTCTCAATGGATTGGGACTGTGGTATAACGAGTGGGGATATTACAACGACGCTCTCCGTTACTATGAGCGGAGCTTGGTGATTGAAAGGGCATTAAACAATCTAAAGGACGAGGCAGTTACTCTCAACAATATAGGCACGTTATATTTCAATATGGGAGATATGAGTACATCACTAAATTTTTTCCATCAAGCACTCATCGGTCGGCATGAGATTGAAGATTTACAAGGTGAGGCGGCGACCCTCAACAACATTGGTATGGTGTATCGGTTAACTGAAAACTTGGATGCAGCGCTTAACTTCTACCAGCAAGCACTTACGGTTGCACGCGCAATTAGCGACCTCAATATTGAAGCGGCTGTTCTTAATAATATTGGGAGCGTATATCAGGCACGCGAAGACTTAGCGCCTGCATTAGACTTTTATTATCAAGCCCTACCCATAATAACAGCAATAGGCGACCGGGTAATTGAAGCAGCCTTGTATGGCAATATTGCCTCTATCTACAAGCAGCAAGGAAAATTGGACGAAGCAATAAACTATGAAGAACACGCTGTTGTTCTTACAAAACAAAGTCGTCATCCTGATCTAACTATCTATATGAGTTATTTGGAAGAATGGAAACAGGAACGTGACAGTGGTAGCTCTGGAGACGAGGAACAGATATTTCTTCACCGCATTACAGCGATTTATAGAGCGGAAGGTGAAGTCGGTGTAAGGGCAATGATGAGACGGAGCGGCGCGACCAATGCGCAAATAGAAAACACCCTCACCGAGTTACGCGGTTCGGGCGCCTGATACAATTTCATCAAGAGTATTGGAGATCGCGACGCATGAACACGGTGCCAATCACGCTTGAACTTCCCGAAGATGTGGTGCAGGACGGGCGCAAGCTGGATGCCCTGAACAACTAGACGATAGCGCGGTTTCTGAAAGCGGAGACTGCGCGCAAGGGTCCTGTGAATGGTGCAAACGGGTCGAGCATTGAAGTCACTCAAGCGGACCTCGACCGACGCGAGGCGTTCCTTGAGTTTCGCCAAATGGCAGAAGCATTTAGCGAGATTGAACCACGCATGACCGAAGACGAAATCAAAGCAGAGATCGAAGCGGTACGGCGCGGGGACGCTGATACAGAACTCGATTGAAAAAGATAGGGCGGACACATCGGTCCGCCCCTTCAGATGCGCGGGTTGATTGATACAGATTATTTTGCTTTGGTGAGTCCTACCGCCTCAAGCAGCTCCGCGACCGCGCGCTCCCCGCTCTCCACGCCGCCATTCATATACCCTTGATAATCCGCGCTGGTGTGTTCGCCCGCGAAGAACAGCTTACCGACCGGCTCCGGTTCCGCGCCCTTGACCGTCGTAAACTGCCCGACCTTCCAGCATGAATAGCCACCCAGCGCGAAGGGCTGGCGCGGCCAATCCGCGACGAGGACCGCTGCCGGGTCGAATGCCGCCTGCGCGCCCTTGTAGATAACCTCAAGCTGTTTCGCGAAATCTGCCGCTGCCTGCGCGCCGTCCACATCAAGAATTGCGAGCGCTTTATCCCCGCCGAAGAAATCCGTCAGGATGCCGCGCGTCCCGCCCTGATAGCGGACCGTTTCCCAACTCTGCTCGAACGGCAAATCGGTGTAGACGCTGCCCGTCGATTTTTGCTGCTTCCACACGCGCGTTTTGAATCCGGCCATGACCTTGCTGCTCGCACCATAGCCAAGATTGTTGATCGCGTTCAGCTTCGCGGCGGGCAGGTCCAGTTTGGAGACATCCACCTTGCGCAAGGTGGTGAACGGGATCGTCAGGATCACCGCGTCGGCCTGCACATCGGTCGCGGTCGCGCCCTTGCGGAAGGTGAGCGTATAGCCACCGTTCGTACCGGGGGCGATGGCTTCCAGGACCTGTTCGAGTTCGACCGGGCGCGGGATACGCTGGTTGAGGCGTGTCGGGACCTGATCGTTGCCGCCACGAATGTGGTAGCGCTCGTCGCTCTCGCCAAACAGGTCAATTTTCTCTTCGCCGCTGCCGATCAGCGTGAGCAGGTTGAGCGAACTCTGCTCCCCGATTTCAAGACCATATTCGCCCGTGTAGGCGACCGTCAGCATATCGCGGATGGTCCCCTTGATGTCGTGCTTGTCGAACCACGCCGCAATGCTCAGGTTATCCAGTGCTTCGCCGCCGTTCGGCGTCTTGTAATCGATGGTCTTATCACCGAAGGGTTCCAAATCGTCGGCAGCCGCCTTCGCGACGGCGCGAAAATCTTCAAGCAGGTCATCCGATTTGTAGAGGCTGCCGCCGAAGTAGAACAATTCATCGGTCAGCCCTTTATCGGCGGCGGCCAAATCCGCGAGGCCGAGGCCGAGTTCGCCTGCGATACCAAGCAGCGCGTCATGCCCGCTGTCGATGAACTCCCCGCCCTTTTCCGCAATTTGACCACCGGGAAAGTTGCCGCGACTGGTTTCCATGCGCCCGCCGACGCGCTTGCTCGCCTCGAAGACGCGCGCCTTCACGCCCGCACGTCCAAGCCGATAGGCAGCGGTTAATCCAGCGACGCCTGCCCCGACGATGACGACGTTCGGCGCGGTTGCGGCATTAATATTCGCTGCGAAGCGCGCAATATCCGGCGCGAATGCGGCTCCGGCTGCCGCGAGTCCCGCCGTCTTCATAAAGTCACGGCGCGACAGCCCCGCCGCGATCTCAATTCGCTCCAAACCTTCGCCCGTCGAAAGTCCCTGCCGTTCAAGCGTCGCGGCAATGCGCAGCGAACGCCGCAGGGTTGCAAAAAATGGGGTGTGCGCCATCACGTAGTATCTCCGCAAATAGTGGCGGCAGATTGTGGACCGGAACCGCGCGGCGCGCAACTGTGCGGTTGGGTGAAATCTGCGCGGGCGGACACATCGGTCCGCCCGCGCATTGGACAGTGCCAAGCCGCGCCCGCCTCTCGGGATAGCAGTAGCGCAAGCGCGCCGCCTTGCGCTATAGTTGTGACCGTCCGACAGAATTCACTTTGGTTTGAATATTGAGGTTATGCACCACGATGAGACCCACTTCTTCGCGTTTGTTTGCTCTTCTAAGCGCCGTCGTCATCGCCACTGCCGCGTTGATGAGTTCCGCCAGCGTCCCGACCCGTGCTGCACAATCCACTGCCGCAGCGACGATGGCCGGGACCATGCAGGCGCTCTCCGGTGAGCCTATCCCGATTGGGATTGCCGTCGCGCAGACTTCCGATACCGCGCTGCTCGGCCAGGAGCAGGTTGTCGGCGCGCAGATTGCCGAAAAGTTTTTCAATGATCGTGGTGGCGTGAACGGGCGTCCGATCAAGCTGGTCTATCAGGACGCCGCTGGCGCGCCGGAAACCGCTGTCAACGCCTTCAATTCGCTGATCAATGCCAACGTCGTCGCGATTGTCGGTCCGACGCTATCCACGCAGGCACGCGCCGCCGACCCGGTGGCGAATACGGCGGGCGTCCCGGTCCTCGCGCCCTCGAATACAGCGGCGGGCATCCCGCAAATCGGCCAGTTTGTCACGCGCGTTTCCGCGCCTGTGGCCGCGTATGCCACAAACGCGGTCGTCGTCGCGAAGGACCTCAACCCGAATATCAAGAATGTTGCAGTCTTCTATGCACAGGACGACGTATTCAGCACCAGCGAAACGACCGTCTTCCAGAACGGCGCAAAGGGACTTGGCATGACGGTAACGACGGTGCAGACCTTCTCCGTCAAGGACAAGGATTTCACCACGCAGATCGGCGCGGCGCTCGATACGAAGCCGGACCTCGTGATCATCTCCGGCCTCGCGGTTGATGGTGGCAACCTCGTCAAGCAGCTTCGCGAACTCGATTTCAAGGGGCTGATCATCGGCGGCAACGGCCTGAATACGGCGAATATGTTCCCGGTCTGTCAGGACAAGTGCGACGGCGTGCTGATCGCACAAGCGTACAGCGGCGGCCTTGATAATCCCATTAACAAGGGGTTCGTGAAAGCATTTCGCGACACGACAGGGCGTATCAACCCGCCGCAATTCACCGGGCAGGCATTCTCCTGCGTACAGATCGTCGTTGACGCGCTCACCGCGCTCCAGACGAAGGGCAACACGCTCGATCTGAAGGGACTCGCAGCGCTGCGTAAAGCCCTCAATGACGAAATCCAGGCGGGGACCTTTGACACACCGCTTGGTAAAATCTCCTTTACAAAGGTGAAGAATGACAAGGGAGATGTCGCAGGCGGCGAACTCGTGCAGACTGCATTCTATGTAGCGCAAATCAAGATGGCCGCCGATGGCAAGACGGGCGAATTTGTGCTTGTGAAGACGTTCGCCGCCGCCGCAAAATAAACCACTGTAGGGGCCGGGCTTGACCCGCCCGGTTCTTCCAGATGGGTTGGTTAAGCCCGACCCCTACGCCATACAATACGCGCTCCGGTGTAGGGGCGGACCTATGTGTCTGCCCTACCTGAACAACCCTACCAGTTTTTGGTTTATTCAAGAAAAAACACCCTTTCAATGAGTCTCACGCTGCTGATCCAAAATATACTGAATGGCGTCGCCATCGGGAGCGTATACGCGATCTTTGCGCTGGGTTACACGCTGATCTTTTCGATCCTGCGCGTGATCAACTTCGCACACGGCGCGATCTTCACGCTCGGCGCGTACTTCACGTATGTGTTTACCGGGTCGCGTTTCGGCTTCAACGGCATCCTCGCAGAGCAGGGCTTGCCGCTCTCTCTGCCATTCCCGCTGGCATTGCTATTCGGTGCGCTGCTGGCCGGGCTGGTCGCGGTTGTCATCGAGCGGATCGCCTTCCGTCCACTGCGCAGCAAAGGCGCGGACCCGCTGCTCACGCTGGTTTCCAGCCTCGGCGTGACGGTCGCGATTGTGAATATCATTCAGGTCCTCGTCGGCGCGGAGCCATATACTTATCCACGCGATCCCTTCGGACCGCTGCCCAACAACATCAACTTTGCGCCCGCGCTCGGCCTCGATGGGCGCATCCTGATTCGCACCACGCAAATTATCATTTTTCTTGTTTCAATATTGATTATGGTGCTGCTGACGCTGTTCATCACCCGCACGAAGGTCGGGAAGGCGCTGCAAGCGATCTCCGAAGATACGGTAACGGCCAGCCTGTTAGGGATTAACCCGGACCGCTTGATCTTGCTGACCTTTTTCCTGAGCGGCGTCCTCGGCGCGGTATCGGGCGCGCTGGTCGCGGTCCCGGTGAGCGTCGCGGGTCCATACTTTGGAATTACCTACGGCCTGAAAGGGCTGGCCGTGATTGTCCTCGGCGGTCTCGGCAACATCCCCGGCGCGATTGTCGGCGGGATCGTGATCGGCCTTGCGGAAGCGGTGCTGCCCGCGTTCTTGCCCTCGCAATATGGTGGCCTGCGCGAAGCGATCCCCTTTCTGATTTTGTTTATTATCCTGCTCGTGCGCCCACAGGGAATTCTGGGCCGTTCGCTCGTGCAAAAGGTGTAGCCGCATGGCCGATTTCATCCGCACCTACGGCTTCACGATAATTACCATGCTAATCGCCGCGCTGCTCGCCTTGAGTTTGTATCTGCCGCTGATGGCCGGGCAGCTCTCGCTCGCCAGTCCGGGCTTTTACGCGATTGGTGGCTACGTCGGCGGGCTGCTCTCTACGCAGAATTTTCGGGATGCGGTCTATGGCGAAAATCTGTATCCGGTCGCGCTGCTGCTGCTCGAAATGTTCATCGCGGCGACGCTGTGCGGGCTTCTCGCGTTCATCATTGGCCGGATCGTGCTGCGTCTGCGCGGGATTTTCCTCGCCCTCGCGACCATTTCCTTTGTGGAGATCGTGCGCGTGAGCGCGATAGTCTTTGTCGATATTACGAAAGGCCAGCCCGGTATTGAAAACATCCCGCAGCCGTTCCCGACCAAATTTGGGTATATCCTGCTGGCGGGTCCGGTCCTGCTCTTCGTAATGTTCTTCGTCTATCGACTCGAACGGGTTCGCGCCGGGCGCGCATTGACGGCAATCCGCGAAGACGAACTCGCCGCATCAACCATCGGGATCAACCCGACGCATTACAAGGTCCTCGCCTTCGTCCTCGGCGGGATCGTCGCGGGCATCGCCGGGGCGATCAGCGCGCACCTCAACAACACCTGGAATCCATCCTTCGGGACGTTCGACTCAAGCATCCTGATCCTTGCGTTCGTGCTGGTCGGCGGCTCGCGCACGGTCCTCGGTCCGGTCGCGGGCGGGTTGCTCCTGACCGCGCTCCCGGAAGTGCTGCGCGCGGCATCCGGGATACCTGGTTTGCCCGTCGCGGTGAGCAAGCTGATTGCAGATAGCCGCCTGATCATTTTCGGGGTGCTGATCACGCTCGGTGCGGTCGCCTTCCCGCAGGGCTTGATCACGCCGGAGTGGTTCGCGCGCCGCCGCAAAACGGATATGGCGCGTGCGCCCATTGTGAAGGTGCAGCCATGAGCGCGCTGCTTGAGGTGAAGGGCATTTCGCGCAATTTCGGCGGCCTGAAAGCCATTGACGACGTGAGTTTTGCCATCGAACCGGGTGAAATCTTCGGGTTGATCGGTCCCAACGGCGCGGGCAAAACGACGATGTTCAACATCGTAACCGGGCTGACGACGCCTTCCGCCGGGCGGCTCATCCACAAGGGCAAGGACATCACCGGGCAGCCGCCGCACCAGATCGCCGCGCGGAAGATGGCGCGTACCTTCCAGAACATTCGGCTCTTCGGCAACCTCTCCGCGCTGCAAAACGTGATGATTGCGCGCCACCTGCACCAGCGCAGCAATTTTCTACAAAGCGTCGTCGGCCTGCCGCCCTCGCCTGCCGAAGAGCGCGCGACCCGCGAAGCCGCTTTTGACCTGCTCGATCTGGTCGGCCTCGCGGACCGTTCGCACGTCAAGGCGCGCAACTTCCCGTATGGCGACCAGCGGCGGCTGGAAATCGCGCGGGCGCTCGCGCTCAAGCCGGAAATGCTGCTGCTTGATGAACCTGCCGCCGGGATGAACACCAACGAAAAAGGCGACCTGAGCCAGTTCATCAAGGCCATTCGCGAGCAATTCAACCTGACGATTTTGCTGATCGAGCATCACGTCCCGCTGGTGATGGGCATTTGCAACCAGATCGCCGTGCTGAATTTCGGCAAGCTGATCGCGCTCGGTGCGCCAGAAGCCGTCCAGAGCGACCCGGCGGTGATCGAAGCCTATCTGGGTGAAGCCTGATGACCGCCGCGCCCCTGCTCGACATCCGCGACATGTCCGTGAATTACGGCGGCATTCAGGCCTTGCAAGCCGTCAACCTGCAAGTCTTCCCCGGCGAGACGGTCACGCTCCTCGGCGCAAATGGTGCAGGCAAAACAAGTACGCTCCGCGCCATCTCGCGACTGCTCACGCCGCGCACGGGCAGCATCCATTACGACGGCAAGGACATCACGCGCGCCAAACCTGATCTGGCAGTGCGGATGGGCATCGCGCACAGCCCGGAAGGTCGCCGGATGCTTTCGCGCCTGACGGTTTACGATAACCTGATGCTTGGTGCGTACACACGCGGCGACCGCGCAGCAATCCTGAGCGACATCGATCAACAGTTTGCGACCTTCCCGCGCCTCGCCGAGCGCCGCAAACAACTTGCCGGCACGCTCTCCGGCGGCGAACAGCAAATGCTCGCGATTGCCCGCGCGTTGATGTCGCGCCCGCGCCTGCTGCTGCTGGATGAGCCGAGTCTCGGCCTCGCCCCGATTCTCGTCCGTGAGATTTTCAACATCATCGACAAACTGCACACGGCGGGTGTGACGATCCTGCTCGTAGAGCAGAACGCGCGGCTGGCCTTGCAACACGCCGACCGGGGCTACGTGCTGGAGGCGGGATCGATCACGCTTGCGGCACGCGCCGCCGATTTGTTGAATGATGACCGCGTGCGCGCGGCGTATTTAGGCTAAGAAGCGGGGCATTACCCTACGCGCTCCGGTGTAGGGGTCGCGGCTTGCCCGACCCGTTGGAATATTCAGATAGCTACGCGGGCTGCATCAGCAACTCATCGATTTGCGCGAGGTCATCCGGCGTAAGCGTCCAGTTCGCCGCCGCTGCATTCGCGTGAATCTGCGCGGGCTTCGTCGCGCCCGCGATGACCGACGACACAGCAGGGCGCGAGAGCAGCCACGAGAACGCGAGTTCAAGGACCGTGTGGCTGCGCGACTCCGCGAAGCCAATCAGCGCTTCGACCACATCCAGATTGCGCGGCGTGAGCGTCTCCTGCGCGCGGATACCTTTCGAGAGGCGCGTACCTTCCGGGAGCGGCTGCCCTTTCCGATACTTACCCGTGAGCAGCCCATTTGCGAGCGGGAAATAGGGCAGGAATCCGATTTGCAAGCGCTCGCACTCCGCGAGGACGCCCTGTTCCGGTTCGCGCTGCAAAAGGCTGTAATCATTTTGCACGCTCACGAACCGCGCGAAGCCGCCCGCCTTTGACGCCGACTCCGCTTCCTGCAATTGCGCGACGGAGAAGTTCGAGCAGCCGATCTCGCGCACCTTGCCTGCCTGCACGAGATCGTTCAACGCGCCGAGCGTCTCCGCAATCGGCACGGCGCTATCCGGCTGGTGCAGTTGATAGAGGTCGATTCGGTCCGTATTCAACCGTTTGAGGCTGGCTTCCACCGCCGACCGGATGTAGGCCGGGCTTGCGCCCTCGCCCTGCCCCGCGATAGGCAACCCGAACTTGCTGGCAATGATCACCTTCTCGCGCCGTGCGCCGAGCAATTGTCCGATGAATTCCTCGCTTTTCGTGCCGCCATAGACATCGGCGGTATCGAAGAGATTGATCCCGGCGTCGATTGCCGCGTCGATCACCGCTGCGGTTTCATCGAGCGTGATGCGCCCGCCGAAGTTGTTGCAGCCGAGTCCGATCACGGAGACCTGTAGCGCACCGATTGCTCGCGTATTCACTGTATGTTTTATCCTTGTGGCGATAGCATCTGCCTGATTTTATACCAGATGCGTTAAAGCAATAACTTTACCTCGCAAAGACCTCGCGGAAGAACGCGACCATGCGCTGCTCATACGCTTCCAGATGTGCGAAAATTGCCGCGCCGTGTCCGTTTCCCTCGCTGAACCACACGACTTTGGGCGCGTCACCTGCGGCGGTAAATGCACTTGCAAGGCGTTCTGTCTCGCTGTACGGGATTGTTTCGTCCGTTGTGCCGTGAACGAACGCGACCGGGCGTGGCGCAATTCGCGAGACCTGCGCAAGCGGCGAAAGCAGCGCGTTTTGAAGGTTGTCCCCGGTGGCGAGCCTGCCGACCCACAGCGCGACGGGGGATAGGTTCTTGAGCGCTGAACTCCCGCGAAATATGAAATCGAGTTCGGTGGAGACTTCCGCGAACGGGCTATCCGCCCACACTCCAGCGATGCGCGGTTCCTGCCCCGCCGCGATCAGCGCCGTCGCTGCACCGAGCGAAAATCCATAGAGCGCGACCTGATCGGCGCGCACACCGCGCGAGTTCACCAGATAATCATACGCGCCCAGCACATCCCGATATTCTTTGGTCCCGGCGGCCTGCAAGCCGTTGTCGCTCGCCGAGTCGCCGTGATTACGCATATCGAGCAGCAGGACCGTGTACCCGGCGTTGTACAGCATCCCCGCCGTGAGCAACATACTTGAGATACGCTTGCAACCGGATACGCCATGCACGAGGATCACCGCGGGGGCGTTTGGCTGATCTGCCGGGACGTAGAACGCGCTCAGTCGCAGGTTCTGTGCCGCGTCCCGGCTGGCGAATGTCACGGCTTCAAACTGCGCCATTCGATACGCCGAGGCATCCTGCAAATCGAATTGCGCGGGCGTGTTGGCGCGCTGGGTCGGGTCGCCGCCGCAGCGCGAAGCAACCGTCGTCATTGCGCGGTATCCCCACAGGCCAAGCACATAAAGTCCCACGAGTGCAACGATTACGGCGAAGACAATGAATGCACGCAGCAAGCGTATAAATCTTGTTCGCATTGTGCTTTCTCGTTCCCCTTCCCCGCTGTGCTTCCTAACTCATCTTCCCCGCCGCATTGTGCGCCGCGCGGATCGGCTCCGGCAGGCGGTAGCGCGTCGTGCAGCGCAGAATGAGTTCGACCGCGCTGGCAAGGTTTGCACGATGCCCAACGGAAATGAACACGGGTTTGACCTTCGCGCGGGTGCGCAGGATCGCGCCGATTTGCTGCCCGTGATACATCAGCGGGGCGCTCATTCCGGCCTCCGGTGGTGGCTCCACGTAATCGCCCACGAACATCGTCTTGCCGCAGCCGACCGTCGGACGGTCCAGCCACAGCCCCAAATGCGTCGCAATGCCCATTTGTCGGGGATGAATACGCCCCATCCCATCGAAGATGAACACATCCGGTTCGGTTTGCAGTTGCAAGAATGCCTGCTCCAGAACCGGACCCTCGCGGAAGGTGAGCAGGCCGGGGATGTATGGAAATGGCGTCGGCATCTGATACGTAACGGTTTCGATCACCTGCAACGCAGGATAGCTCAGGATCACGACTGCCGCCTGCGAGATGTTCTCCTGCACGCTCACATCTACGCCCGCAACGGTGCGAACCGCGTTCAGATCGAGCGGATCATCGAAACGTGCTTGCGTGGCGAGCCGCTTTTGCAGTGCGATTGCCTCGGCGGGCGAGAGGTCCCACTCGTGCAGGTGATGAATTTGCATAGCGCTCCTGATTTGGTCTGATACTATTTGGTCGGGCAGGTCAAGCCCCGCCCCTACACAAGACGCGATCTCCGGTGTAGGGCTTGACCGACCCGGCATATTAATCCGGCACGACGATTTGGGAAAGGTCACTTTCCGGCGCGGGATAGCGCGGGTCGATTTTCTCCATCGCCTCGATCAGCGTCCGCACCACGACCAGATTGCGATACCACTTTTTATTCGCGGGGACGATGTGCCAGGGCGCGTGTTTGGTGTTGCACTGCGTCAGCATGTCCTCGAATGCCTCGATGTACTGGTCCCAATATTCGCGCTCCTTGAGGTCTGCCGATGCAAATTTCCAGTTCTTTTCCGGGTCCTTGATGCGGTTCTCGAAGCGCTGTTTCTGCTCTTCTCTCGAGATATACAGAAAAAACTTTAGGATCGTCGTGCCGCTCTCGGCGAGCATTTCCTCGAACTCGTTGATGTGATCGTAACGCTCCTTCCAAACCGCTTTCGGCACGAGGTCATGCACACGCACAATCAGCACATCCTCGTAATGCGAGCGGTTGAACACGCTGATCATCCCTTTGCCCGGCGTATGCGGATGCACGCGCCACAAAAAATCGTGCGCAAGTTCGGCAGCAGTCGGAGCTTTGAACGCCGTGATTTGTATGCCCTGCGGGTTCATCCCCCGGAAAACGTGACTGATCGTGCCATCCTTGCCGCCCGTATCAATCGCTTGCAGAACAATCAATATTGATTTTTTGGAGTCCGCATACAGGCGATTTTGCAGTTCTGCGAGGCGCTTGAGGTCGGCTTCGATTTGCGCCTTGGAGGTGTCATCGTTGTGCAGTCCACCCGAATAACCGGGGTCGTAATCCTTGAGATGAACTTTTTTTCCAAAAGGCGGGATCAGCGGCTGGTCGGCCATGAGGCACTCTCCGTAATGTGAAGGATTTGTTAAGCGATTGTAGCGTGCCTTGCCCTTCGCCGCTTGCCTGGCATGAAAAGAGCCGGAATAGCTCCGGCTCATCTCACTCTTCAATTGACTGTCAGTAACGTTAATTGATCAGTTTGCGACCAACAAACAACCCACCCAACAGCGCAAGGACGAACAGCACAGCGAAAATGATGAACAGGATTTGCGCGATACCCGATGCTGTCGCGGCGACACCACTGAAACCGAGGAGACCCGCGATAATCGCGATCACGAGAAAACCAATCGCCCATTTCAACATAGTGAGTTTCCTTATCTGATGCAATCTTGCAAATGCGATTGCGACTTATGCATACTATAAGACCAAATGGAGATTGCATCATGAGCAGTAGGGCGCATTTATGGATAGTCCCAATGTACCCCTCGCATGGGGGACAGTCAGCGGATAATTCCTTAAAATTAGTGTTACGGAAATTTTGGGTGGACACACGGATCCGCCCCTACACAAGATGCGATCTCCAGTGTAGGGTTCGGGCTTGACCGACCCATTTTTCAATTCCGGGCGGACACACGGGTCCGCCCCTACAAAGCAATCACGTTCCCGCTAGAACAACCCAAACCGCTTCTTCCGCTCGAAATGGCGCGTAATCGCAATATTCGTCGCGCCAAAATTGGAAAGCGATTGCGGGCGCTGCCACTGCCGTTCGCGGCGCGTGAACTTCCAGCCGTTCTGCGTGAGCCACGCGGCAGCCTGTTCCGCAAACGCTTCGCCCTCCATGAAGAGGCTCGCCAGCGCTTCCGGCTGCGCGGAGTCGGCGCTGCGCAGCGCGCGGGATTGCTTCCCCCAACGCAGCAGCACCTCATCGGCGAGCGAGAGGCTACCGCGCGACTCGTAGCTGTATTCATGCACGAGCAGGCATTCTGCTTCGGCTTTGAGCGCGCTCAGGTAGGGAGTGAACCGCGCCGTCGTGACGCTATCAGGACTGCGCGACGGCGCATTATAAACGAGACGCCACAGGGTCGCTTCGCCGTGCTTGATCGGACCCGAATCGACGCGCCGCCAACCCTGCGTTTGCAGCCATAACGCTACCTCGCCCGCGACTTGTTCCGCATATTCAAAAATCGCGCTTGCGCTGCTCGCCTCGCGGCTGACGAACTGCGTCAACGGCTGATCGATCAGGCGTCCATCCAGTTCCAGCCAGAGCGAGGCCGCCGACCCAAGCGCCGCCGGATCGTGCCGCACCTCGATCTGGCAGCGCGCGCCATCTGCCGCTTCACTCAACGACAGGGCGAGCGTCTGGAGCAGCACACCGTCAGCCATCACGCAGCCTCACAACCACTTTTAATGCGTAGTTCTTGAGCATTACGTCTTTTCTCACAGAAAAGAACAACTTAGGATGCGAATTATTTTCCAGCCGCGCTGAAATTGCAATGTTCTCGGAAACATCGCACTGGCGTATAGAATTAAGCCGTTCAACAGACGAGAAATGCTGATGACCCTGAAACTTCCCGAAAGTATGCCGCGCGGCCAGTGGCCGCCAAATAAACTGCTAAATAAGCCTACTCGGATGGCTGTCGAACAGGTAGTTACGCGGTATCTTGGTCGTTCTTGGCAAGTACAGAATATTATGGATTTTGCTGACTTTGCGAGTCATCCAGCACTCGTCCTTTCTGATGGTTCCTTCAGTGTATTTGCAAAGTTTAGCGACGCGGCAAATGGATTGGAGCAATTTCAGATTGAACTTGCAGGGCTGCGGCTGCTCGCTAAACATGCCGGGGTCCTCATCCCAACACCGATTGATCTCATTACGGTAGATGGCGGATGTATCATGCTGCTTGAGGCTGTTCAAGCAGTAGAAAAGACCCCGGACCGCTGGCGAGATTTTGGTCGAACACTTGCCAGAATTCATCAGGTGAAGGGACCCGAATTCGGCCTGGAGACTCCCGGCTACTTTGGACCTTTGTATCAGGATAATACCCTGATGAGCGATTGGCCGACCTTTTACGCTGAGCGGCGGCTGCGCCCCTGGCTCAGGACTGCGGTAGATGCCGGAGCGGTGTCATTGGATACGATGCGGCAGGTCGAAAAGCTGATAACGCGACTTCCTGACCTGTGCGGTCCTGAAATCAGGCCGACGCTCCTGCATGGTGACGCGCAGCAAAACAATTTCATCAGCACGGAAAAAGGCACAGTAGTGATTGATCCTGCTGTGTACTATGGACACCCGGAAATTGACCTCGCCCTGATCGACTACTTCCAGCCCGTGCCTGATGATGTTTTCAGCGGATATAACGAGGTAGCCACGATCTCGCCCGACTTCCTTGAAAGACGTGAGTTATGGCGTATAAGCGCATATCTTGCGGTTCTAACTGTAAGCCGCTATGAGAGTTTTCTTGAGAAACTCACGGCTGCCGTGCAGAAGTATTTGTAGTTCTCAATCGTCCCTACTTTCGGCAAATCAGTAGCGACGAGGTTAGTGGCTCAGTTTTTGATCATGACGTGCTTCGTGATCTTGTAATCATTCACCGCCTCAGCCGATAAATCCTTGCCGAAGCCAGATTGCTTGAAACCGCCGTGCGGTGTCTCGGACGCAAGTGGAATATGATCGTTGATCCAGACCGTGCCGAATTCGAGTTCGCGTGCGACCCGCATGGCGCGGCTGAGGTCCTTCGACCAGACTGAAGCCGCGAGGCCATACGGAACATCGTTGCCGAGTGCGATGGCGTCTTCTGCATCGTGGAAGCTGCTTACCGTCAACACCGGACCGAAAATCTCACTCTGGATCACTTCCGCTTTTTGATCCGCGTCCGCAATCACGGTCGGCTCGAAATAATAACCGCCGCCGTTTTCGTGCCGCGTGCCACCCGTCAGGACCTTCACGCCGCCCGCTTTCGCGCGCTCGATGAAGCCTTCCACGCGGTCACGCTGCGTCGCGCTGATCAGGGGTCCCATCTGCACGCCTTCCGCGAACGGCTCCCCCACCTTCACCGCGC
The DNA here is from genome assembly GCA_965246845.1 of Aggregatilineales bacterium. Taxonomy (GTDB): domain Bacteria; phylum Chloroflexota; class Anaerolineae; order Aggregatilineales; family UBA2796; genus JBBRMW01. The sequence goes on along the minus strand of CBDFFR010000014.1, from coordinate 88,510 downwards.
GCATCGCGGCGACAAGCGCTTCCTGCACCTCGCCGAGTTTGCTCTCGTGCGCGTAAATGCGCGTTGCAGCGGTGCAATCCTGCCCGGTGTTGAAGGTCGCAGCAAGCGTCGCAGCCGCAGCCACGACTTCGGCGTCGGCGTCTTCGAAGACGATGAACGGCGCTTTGCCGCCGAGTTCGAGGTGAACCCGCTTGAGCGTATCGGCAGCGGTCTTCATGATCTTCTTACCCGTCCCCGTCGAACCCGTCAGGCTGACCATACGCACCAGCGGATGCTCGACCAGCGCTTGCCCGGCATCGTTGCCGCCGCTGATCACGTTCAATACGCCCGGCGGGATGCCCGCTTCGGCGCTCAGTTCCGCGAGCAGCAAGGACGTAATCGGCGTGGTTGGCGCGGGTTTGAGGACGACCGTGCAGCCCGCCGCGAGCGCGGGTCCGAACTTCCAGATACCCATCATGAGCGGGTAATTCCAGGGCGCGATCTGCCCGACCACGCCGACCGGCTCCTTACGATAGATACTCGTGAAACCCTTCGCATATTCGCCAGCGCTGTTGCCGTGTGTATCGCGCGCAGCGGCGGAGAAGAAGCGCAGGTTATCGACGCTGAACGGCAAATCCGCGCCGAGGCTGACAAACCCAAACGGCTTGCCCGTATTCTCCGATTCGGCACGGGCGAAGCGCTCCGCATTCTGCTCAAGCAGATCACCGAGTTTGTAGAGCGCGCGGGAACGCTCGGCAGGCGTCAGCCGCGACCAGCGCCCATCGTAAAACGCGGCGTGCGCGGCCTGTACCGCACGGTCCACGTCTGCGCGGCTGGCGTCGTAGACTTCCGCGAGCGGTTGGCCTGTGGCCGGGTTTTCAATTTGCATGAGCGCGGGATTGCTGCCCTGCACCCAGCCGCCATCGATCCATAGGTTGTATTGCTGCATTACGGGTTGACTCCTAACCAATCTCGTCGGTAAATCTGCCATTTTTCCGCGTTCATGTCCCAATATGGGTAAATCGCAATCCCGGTGAGCGCGTTTGGACGTGCATCCAAATCATTCAAGCCTAGACGTAGGCCTTGCAAGCCGCTCACAACATTCTCTGAGTTCAGGTTATGCGTCGCGGACCACTCCTCGGATACTGGAATGCTAATAAACAGGTCGCCGCTCCAACCATCCAGCGCGCGAGTCCAATTCACGACGACCAGGCGCAGCCAATTTGTGTAGAGGAAAGCGAAAGGTAACGCACTATCATAGCTCATGACCGCGATTTGGTCCGCAACCTGCGCGACTTCGCGGATATAGCGCGGCGTCCACCACGCATGAGCCGCGACGGAGAGGATCACGCCTTGATCGATGCGCAAATGGACTTCTTTCAGCAACCGAAGAAAGTCCTGATTTCCGCTTTCGATGATTTCAGGATCGAGGTGAACGCCCGCAAAACCGCGTTCGCGCGCGAGTTCCGCACACAAATCAGCAATTGCGCGCCGCGTGGATGGGTCGCCCAGATCAGCATAGCCGCCCGAAAGGTTTTTCAGCGGAACGCCGATCCACGCTTGTACACGCACCTCCGGTGCGACTTCTTTCAGTAACCGAAGAAAGTTCTCTGATTTCTCGAAAGTTCGTCCGAACTGCCCGTCGCGACGTAAGTAGCTCACGTAAACAAAAACATCTCGTATTCGATTGCTGCGGAGTTCGGCGGCAAGCGCGCGGATTGCTGCATCCGTTTGCGCGTCGTTCACCCATTCGATACCGAGCCATACCGCATTACGGTCCGTATTGAACGCGCTTGCGGGGCGGTCGGTTCCAGGGCGAATAACGCACGCGCGCAGGACGAATAGGAGCGAGACCGCGAAGACCAAAATCTTCACGGTCCGCCGAACGTTGCGCCGCGTTGCGATAACGCGCGTCCTAGCGACCGCCGATCACCGCGACGAAATCCGTGACCCACTTGCGGTACGGTACGCAAATATCGCCGCGCCCATCCGCGCACTTCGTCTCCGGCGTGCGCCAGAACTTGATCTTGTCGAAATTCTCGATGCCGTTGGTCGCGCAGCCTTCTTTACCAAGCAAATCGCTCGCGGAGCAGGCCGCCTGAACCGCTGGGACCGAACCGAACCACGCCGCGACATCGCCCTGCACCTTCGGGTTCAACGAATGTTCGAGCCACAGATACGCGCAGGTCGGGTGTTTGGCATTCGCGCCGAGCATCGTGGTATCTGCCCAGCCCGTCGCGCCTTCGACCGGGATTGTGCTGGCAATCGGCTTGCTCTGGCTGACCAGCAGGTTCACCTGATACGGCCATGTGCCGGACGCGACGACGCCTTCATTCACGAAGTCGTCCGTCTGCACCACCGCGTCGTGCCAGTAGCGCGCGACGAGTTTGCGCTGTCCGCGCAACAGGTCCAGCACGGCGGCATATTGCTTCTCATCCAGCGAATACGGGTCGGTGATTTTCAGGTCCGGCTGCTTTTTGGAGAGGTACAGCGCCGCATCTGCGATGTAGATAGGGCCGTCGTAAGCCTGTACGCGCCCCTTGTTGCTCTTGCCATCGGGCAGCGTTTGCTCCTCAAAGACGACGCTCCAGCTTGTCGGCGCGGTCTTGAACACCGCCGTGTTGTACATCAGCACGTTCGGACCCCACTGGTACGGCACGCCATAGCTTTTACCAGCGACAGTATACCAGGGCGCGGCCTGCAAGCGCTTGTCGACTGTGCTGTAGCTCGGCACTTTCGCGAAATCGACGGGCTGCACGCGCCCGCCCGCGACAAGGCGCAGGCTCGCATCGCCGGAAGCCGTCACGAGGTCGTAAGCGCCTTCGTTCATCAGCGAGACCATCTCATCGGAGGTGGCCGCGTTCAGGACGTTGACCTTACAGCCCGTGTCCTTCTCGAAGCTCGTTACCCAGTCGTAAGCCTTGTCCGATTCGCCGCGCTCGATATAGCCCGGCCACGCGATGATGTCCAGTTGTCCTTCACCCGCGCTGTGCGCCGAACGCGCGGGCGCGAGCGAGACGATGAGCGCGGCAAGGACGAGCAGAAGGGAGAGTTTTTTGAACATGATGCAGATTTTCCTCTTAAAAAGTTCGTGTAGGGGTCGGGCTTGACCGACCCACATTTCCAAAGTTCCGGGCGGGTCAAGCCCCGCCCCTACAAATTGCTGCGCGTTCTGGTGTAGGGGTCGGGCTTGACCGATCCGTCCAATCAATGCAGGGCGAGCGAAATATACTTCACATCCAGATATTCCTGAATGCCCCAGTAGCCGCCCTCGCGCCCGATGCCGGATTGCTTCACGCCCCCGAATGGCGCTTGCGGGACCGACGGCAAGCCGTCATTCAGGCCGATGATACCGTAATCGAGCGCTTCCGACACGCGAATCGCGCGGTCCAGGTCGCGTGTATAGAGGTACGCGGCGAGGCCATAGGGGGTATCGTTCGCGGCGCGGATTGCGTCGGCGTCTTCGCGGAAGGTCAGGACAGGCGCGACAGGTCCGAATGTCTCCTCTTCCATGACGAGCATCCCCGGCGCGCAGTTCGTGATCACCGTCGGGTCGAAGTACAGGCCATCCCGCGCGCTGCCGCCCGTAACGATATGCGCCCCGCGCGCGACCGCATCCGCGACGTGCGCTTCGACTTTGCGCAAGCCCTGTGCATCAACCAGCGGACCAATTTGCGTGTTCGCGTCCAACGGGTCCCCGACGCGCAGCACCGCGACCGCCGCCGCCAGCTTTTCCGTAAACGCCTCCGCGATGCGCTCCTGCACGTAAACGCGGTTGGTGCAGACGCAGGTTTGCCCCGCGTTGCGGAACTTGCACGCGACGACTTCCTTCACCGCGAGGTCGAGGTCCGCATCCGCGAACACGAGAAACGGCGCGTGTCCACCCAATTCGAGTGAAATGCGCTTCATCGTCGCGGCGGATTGCGCGTATAGCAGCTTGCCGACTTCGGTGGACCCGGTGAAAGTCAGCTTGCGGATACGCGCGTCGTCCATCATCGCGCGCGTGACCGGGATCGGGTCGGCGGTTGTGATCACCTGAAACACATCCGGGTCGCCGCCCGCCTGTTCCCACAGCCACGCCATATACAGCGCGGTTAGCGGCGACTGCTCGGCGGGCTTGAGGATGAACGTACAGCCCGCCGCGAGCGCGGGTCCGGCCTTGCGCGTGACCATCGCCATCGGGAAGTTCCAGGGCGTGATTGCGTAGACCGGACCGACGGGCTGCCGCGTCGCGAAGAGGCGCTTGTTGGCCGCGCTCGCGGGGAGCGTATCGCCATAGACGCGGCGCGCTTCTTCGGCGTACCATTCGATGAACCCGGCGGCGTAGCGTACCTCGCCGCGCGCCTCGCTGATCGGCTTGCCCATCTCAAGCGCCATCAGCCGCGCGAGCGACAGCTCGTGTTCGATCAGCAGCCCGAACCACTTGCGCAGCAGCGCCGACCGTTCGTAAGCAGTCGTTAGCTTGTAGTGCGCGAAGGCGGCGACGGTACGCTCGATGGCGTCCTGCGCGTCGGCGGCGTCGTGGTCCTGCGCCGCGCCGATGGGCGTCCCGGTGGCAGGGCTGATCACTTGAAACGTCTTCCCGGTCGCGCTGGAGAGGCGTTCTTGCAGCGCAGCGGGCAGAAAGTCGAGGGCGCTGCTGGCGATCACCTGACCACCTCCGCTTCGCCGACCACCGCCGCGATTGCACTCTCCAGCGCTTCCAGACCCTGCGCGATGTCGGCTTCGGTCGCGACCAGCGGCACGAGGCAGCGGATCACGTTGCCGTATAGCCCCGCGCTGAACAGCAACAAACCGCGCTCGCGCGCTTCGGTGATAATCGCCTTGACGAGTTCCGGCGCGGGCGTTTTGGTCTGCGGGTCGCGGACAAATTCCATCGCAATCATCGGACCGATGCCGCGCACATCTCCGATTTGCGGGAAGCGCCGCGCCAAATTCTCGAATGCGGAGCGCAGTTCGCGACCAAGCGCTTCGCTGCGCGCGAGCAAATCTTCCTCTTCAAATATCTCGAAGACGGCCAGCCCCGCCGCGCACGCCAGCGCGTTCCCGCCGAAGGTTCCGCCGAGGCCGCCCGGCTCCGGCGTATCCATGATCTCCGCTTTGCCCGTCACGCCGGAGAGCGGCAACCCGCCGCCGATGCTCTTGGCGAAGCAAATCAGGTCCGGGATGACCGCGCTATGTTCAATCGCGAAGAACTTGCCCGTGCGCCCGAACCCGGTCTGGATTTCATCGCTGATGAAGACGATGCCGTGCCGCGTAGTCAATTCGCGCAGCGCCTCGATGAACGCGAGGGGCGCAGGGACGAAACCGCCTTCGCCCAATACTGGCTCGATGATGATCGCGGCTACCTGATTCGCGGCGATTTGCGTCTCGAACACCTCATCCAGCGCGGCGAGCGCCCGCTCCGTATCCCAGCCGCGATACTCGTAGGGGAATGGCGCGCGGTAAATTTCCGGCGCGAAGGGACCGAAGTTCTGCTTATAGGGCTTGGTCTTGCCCGTGAGCGTCAGCCCCAGCAGCGTGCGCCCGTGAAAGCTGCCCGTGAAGGCAATCACGCCCGGACGCCCGGTATATGCGCGCGCAATCTTGATCGCGTTTTCGGTCGCTTCCGCGCCGCTGGTGAAGAATGCCGTCTTCTTCGCGAACGCGCCCGGCGCGGCGGCGTTCATCTTTTCGGCAAGGCGCACGTAGGGTTCGTAATAGCCGACTTGAAAGCACATATGCGAGAGGTGCGCAAGCTGTTCGGTGATCGCCGCCACCACGCGCGGATGATTATGGCCGACGTTCAGGACGCCGATCCCGCCCACGAAGTCGATATATTCCTTGCCGTCCACATCCCACACGCGCGCGCCCTGCGCATGGTCGATGAAAATGGGATGCGCGTTGCTCAGACCGCGCGGGGTATGCTGCTCCCGCTGCCGGATCAGGTCCGGCGTCCGTGTCAATTTGCTCATAAGTCAATCTCTTGCTGCTGTGGGCGTCTACTGTACCCGGTTCGGGTCGCCTACTGCAAATCGCAGGGCTGCGCGGTTCAGGGCAAACGCATCATTATCAAAAGCGTGGGCGGACCCATGGGTCCGCCCGTGACCTACTCCAAATCGTAGGAGAACGGCAGGAACGCAATTGCGGCTAATTTGAAATGCTGCTGCGCGAACGGCAACCCGACGACTGTGACCGCGAGTATCACGCCGAAGAACAGATGCACCAGCGCGATTTGCCAGCCAATCGCGACAATCCACACGATATTGAACACGGTCGCGACGCAGCCTGTCGCGTTTGGATGTTTCACCACGCGCCGCCCGAATGGAGTCAGCACGGCAGCCGCCAGTTGAAAACACTTGAGGCCGAATGGAATCCCGATGATCGTCAGGCACAGCACGACCCCGCCGATCAGGTAGTACAACGCGGCGACGAACCCGCCGAAAATGATCCAGATGATGTTGCCGAGTGCGCTCATTTGTTCCCCTGTTTGCGTGATCTGCGATAGAATCAACTATACGGCAATAGAGCGCGAAAAGGTGCAGGGGGTTTAATCGTGAATGTTCAAAGCAAGGTTTTTGACGTTACAGGGTGGGTGACGATGGCTCCGGGCGTGCAGCGGCGGATCATCGCGGACGGCGAAAAAGTGATGGTCGTGGAAATTCATGTCGAAGCGGGCGCGAGTATCAAAATGCACCAGCACCCGCACGAGCAGATTTCGCATCTGAAAGTCGGGCATGGCGTTTACATGGTCGATGGCGTGGATGTCGCGCTCGAAGAAGGCGAATCGGTAGTCGTCCCCTCGAATACGCCGCACAGCTTCGTCGGCGTCGAACGCTGCGAAATTCTGGATGTATTCAGCCCCCCGCGCGAAGACTTCCGTGCGTGACGTCATGGACCTCGCGGAGACGCTCGCCGCGCTCGCCAATGGACGCGGCGGGGTTCTCACGCTGCCTGCGCCGCGCAAGGCCGGGTCGCTTGTCGATCAGGTTTTGCAAGCCGCGCTGAGTACCGAGCCGCCGCTGATTTTGCCGATCCCGCAGGCCGGGAAAACGTCGGTGCAGGTCACGGTCCCGGACGGGTTGCCGCACGTTTACGCAGTCGAAGGCCGCTACCTGATTCGCGAGGCCGAACAGAACATCCCGCTTGGACCGGAACGCCTGCGGCGGCTGCTGATCGAGCGCGGCGGTCTCAGCTTCGAGGACGCGGTTATCCCCGATGCAGGCTTGAGCGATCTGGATTGGAGCGCCGTCGAACGCTACGCCGCGCGGCTCAACAGCGCCGATTCGCTCGATTTGCTGATCCGGCGTGGCTGCGTGCGCCTCTGCGATGGCAAGCCGACGCCAACGCACGCGGGACTGCTGCTCTTTGGAAAAGACCCGACGCGCTTCATACGCGGCGCGTTCATCACGGCGGTGCAGTTTGCCGGGCAGCAGATGGGCGATGTCTTCACCCGGCAGGAGATCAGCGGCGCGCTGCCCGACCAAATCCGCAAGGCTGAAACGTTCCTGATCGACCACCTGCGGCACGAGGTCCGGCTCACAGGCGCGATGCAGCGCGACGAGCAATATACAATTCCGCTCGAAGCCGCGCGCGAAGTGCTGGTGAATGCCGTTGCGCACCGCGACTACAGCGTGCAGGGCGATGGCATCCGGCTGTATCTCTTCGCGGACCGGATGGAAGTGACCAGCCCCGGCAGGCTGCCCGGTCCGGTCACGCTCGCGAATATGGTGGACGAGCGCTTTTCGCGCAATTCGATCCTTGTGCAGGTGTTGGCCGATATGGGCTTCATCGAGCGGCTCGGTTACGGCATCGACCGTATCCTCTCGCTGATGCAGGCCGGGGAACTGCCCGCGCCGGAATTCGCGGAAACGGGGGGCGGCTTCCGCGCAGTGTTGCATGGCGGGACGCTGGCACAATCACCCGCGCCGCAGCCGCTCACGCTCCACCCGCGCCAGCAGCTTGCGCTCGATTATCTGGGGAGCCACACCGCGATCACGAACCGCGAATATCAGGAACTTTGCCCGGACGTGCATTCGGAAACGCTGCGGCGTGACCTTGCCGATTTGGTCAACAAAGGCTTGATTCAGCGTATGGGCGAGAAGCGCGGATCGTATTACGTGCGAGTCCGCGAAGAGTAACCGCACATGGCGCGGGGCTGAGGCCACCGCGCTATTACGGTCCGGTTTTTGCGCCATTGGGGACACCATACCGTAACAGCCCGGTCCGTTCATGGCGGGCGACCTAATCCCCTTCGCGCAGCACATACCCGACCCCGCGCACAGTATGCAGCAGGCGCGGCTCTTCGCTTTGCTCGGTCTTCTGGCGCAGGTAGCGCACATAGACTTCGATGATATTACTCTCGCCGCCGAAGTCATAGCTCCACACGCGGTCAAAGATGACTTCGCGCGTGAGGACCTGGCGCGGGTGGCGCATGAACAATTCGAGCAGTTCATATTCTTTGGCGGTGAGGTCTATCGCCCGCCCGCCGCGCATCGCGCGATGCGTCCCGGTGTCGAGCGAGAGGTCCGCGAAGTGCAGCACTTCCGGGTGGCTGGAGGGCGTACTGCGCCGGAACAGCGCGCGAATACGCGCCAGTAGTTCATCGAACGAAAACGGCTTGACGAGGTAATCATCCGCGCCCGCATCCAGCCCCTGAATGCGGTTCTCGACCTCTTCCTTCGCAGTCAGCATCAGGATCGGGACGCTGCTCGCGCTGCGCAGCCGTTTACAGACTTCCAGCCCGTCGAGGCCGGGCAGCATCCAGTCGAGGATGACCAGATCGGGCGGGTTGTCGCGCGCCATCGAAAGCCCCATGCGCCCATCGTGCGCGGTATCGACACGGTAGCCCTCATAAATCAGCCCGCGCTCAAGGAATTGCGCGATGCGGGCTTCGTCTTCAATCACCAGAATTTTTTCTGCCATAGCCGTTGTTGTTCCTGAATTGCGAGAAGATCAGCCGACCCAGCGGAGCGCCGTCGCCCCCGCGATGCCCCGGATGCGGACCAGCTTGCCCGTTGTCCAATCGAGGACGACGAGCGCCCGCTCCGCGCCGAGCGTCCCGGCGGCATAGCGCCCCGTCAGCGAGCCAAGCGGCTCATTGATGCTGGCCGCCTTGCCACCCGCGCGCTGCACCACCGAGGGACCCGGCTGCCAGCCGACGTTTTTCAACTCGACCGGAACCGCCGTCGGGGGTGGTCGCAGGGTCGGCGTCGGCGTGGTGAGCAGCCCGGCGTCGGGGGTCGCCGCGTCCGGGATCGACCCGTCCAGATTGACGAGGATCGTCCCGGCGTTGGTCGTGTATGCTATTTTATCAGATTGTACGGCATACGCGCTGACGGGTGAGAGTGTGCGCGAAAGCTGCGTGAGCGCCGCTCCGTTGCGCGGCAGCCGCCAGAGCTGCGCCACGCCCACGCTGTCGGCGGCCAGAAAATATAAATCGGCGTCCATACTCACGCCTGCGACTTCGGGGGCGGCCAGCGCGCCGAAGACCACGCGCGAGGCATCGCGGACGGGCAGCATGTCCTCGTACCCGGTCGCGCGGTCCACGAGGATCGGCGTGCCGCTCGTGATGTAGTACATCAACTTGCCGGGGTCCGGTCCCCACTCGACGCGCGAATCGAGTCGCGCGGAGCCGAGCGGTTGCCATTTACCATCGGCGCTGATGCTAACCGCCCTGCCGAGCGTGGTCCCCGCGAGCGGGTTGAGCGCCAGCACTTCGCCCGGTTCGCCAGAGCGCAGTTTGATGAACGGCTCATCCGCGATGTACCAGATCGGCGGCGTATCGGAAGCGGCAGTCACATTCAGGCGCAGCAACCCGCCCGCGACTGGCGCGACGACCACGCTCGACTCATCGACCCACGCGACATCGGCGGCATCCGTGAAACGACGCAGCACGCGCAGCGCGCCCGGTTTGCTTTCGAGGAAGGTCCAGCCGCCGTCGCTGGCTTGCGCGGCCAGCCGTGCGCCATCGGGCGACCAGCGCAGGCTGGTATAGGGGCGGTCGCTCTGCGCCGCGCTGCTGCCACCGGGGTACAGCGTGCGGAAGCCGCCCGCCGTCGTATAGGCGAGGCCGAGCGCATCCGGCGACCACGCAATCGACTGTGCCGCGCTCTCCATGAAGGCAGGCGGCGCGGCATCCTTATCGACCAGTGCGCGCTGTGCGCCATCGAGCGAGACCATCCATAGCGACGCATCGGCGCGGTAGATCGCCCAGCCGCCATCCGGCGAGAGCGCGAAATCCGCGACAGCCTCATCCTTGCCGGAAATCACGGTCGCCCGCGCGCGGCGTGGTTCGTAGCAGGTGAGCGCGCTCGCGGTGAGCGCACAGAGCGGCGAGGGGAGCGCTTGCTGCGGCGCGGTCGGCGTTGAGGAAACGCGCGCGGTGGCGGTTGGCGGCGGCGCGGTTGGCGAAGGCGTGCGGCGTTGTGCCTGCGCCGGTGAGTCGAGGCTCAGGACGAGCGCCGCGAACAGCACACAATAGAAGAAGCTGAACCGACGCACCGCGCGTTATTGCTTCTCAAGTTTGACGAAAATGGTCTGGGTGTCACCCTCGCGCCAGATCGTGAGGCGCACCATATCGCCCGGCGCGTGGTTTTCTTCGAGCGCGAGCAGAAAATCGCCGCGCGTGCTGATCAGTTTGCCCTCAACGGCGGTGATAATATCGCCACCTTCAACAATGTAGCGCGATCCCTTGCGCGTGACTGTCCCCGCGCGCAGCCCCGCCTTATCCGCCGCGCTGCTTCTGGATATTTTGATAATCAGCAGCCCGGTTCGCGGCATATCGCCGGATGGCATGACTTCGACACCGACTTCTGCTGTTGTCATGCGCAGCGTGGGGTGTGGATATTCACCATTCTCAATCAGCACCGGGACGACCCGACCGATAACATCCGATGGCACAGCGAACCCGATCCCGACCGACCCGCCGGACGGCGAATTGATCGCGGTGTTGATCCCAATCACACGTCCGTGAATGTCGAGCAGCGGACCGCCGGAGTTACCGGGGTTAATGGCTGCGTCGGTTTGAATTGCCTGCCCGATGAGCGCGCCTTGTTCAGTCTCGATGCGCCGCCCCAACGCGCTGACGAGGCCGCTGGTCAGCGTGCGATCCAGCCCGAACGGGTTGCCGATGGCGATCACCGTCTGCCCGACCTGCACTTCCGAAGATGGCGCGAGCGTGAGCGGCGCAAGCGTCATCCCGGCGGGATCGACCTTCAACACGGCGATGTCATAATAAGGGTCCGTGCCGACCAAATCCGCCGGGACGGTCATCCCGTTCGCGAAAGTAATATCAATCCCATCCGCACCATCGATCACATGATTATTCGTGACGATATGCCCATCCACATCCCACACGAAGCCGGAGCCGCTGCCCTGTTCCGGCGCAACCCCCGTCACGCGGTCGATGCGCCCCGCGCGGTTGGTGATATGAACCACCGACGGGCTGATCCGCTGGTAGAGATTGATCATGAGCTGATCGCGCGCTTCGACATACGAAAGCACTGCATCCGGGAGCAACGTAGGCGTCGGCGCAGTGGTCGAAGCATAGGCAGCGTGTGCTTGCACCGGACTGGCGCTTCCCGTGGCTGCAAACGCGGCGAGGGCATAACAGCAGACAACAATAGCGAGGCCGAACAACCGGATCGAATGCTTCATGGTGTGATGACCTGTTTGCCATACAGGAATGTGCGCAGGTTTTCATTGAAACGCTGCGGCGCGTCGAGCATCGGGAAATGCCCGGAGTCTGGATACCACGAAATTTCCGACCCCGCGACGCCTTTTTTCAACACCTCGTTCTGGCGCGGGTTGACGATGATGTCCCGCTTGCCATAGATACCCAGCGTAGGGACCTGCACCTGCGCGAGGTACGGGCGCAAATCGGTCTGGCGCAATGTACCGATGCTGCGAAAAAACGAGGTCACATTCGCCTGCGAGATGTCCTTGCGCATCATCGCGGCCATCCGGCGGCCATCCTTCGCGAGCAGGTAGCTATAGCTGCCGAGGAAGACTTTCAGCAGGAACGGCGAGAGCCAGAACAGCCGCGCGATAGTCGGATAGCCCGAAAGTTTGAGCAGCAAATTGAGCGAACTGCCATTGATCGGGGAGCCGATCACGCACACCTTGACGACTTTTTCAGGGTGCAAGATCGCGGTATAGAGCGAGACCGTGCCGCCCATCGAATGGCCGATCAGCGGCGCTTTCGCGATGCCGAGCTGTTCCATAAATTGGTAGACCATCTCGACATAGGTGGTCACGCTGTACGCATCGCGGTCCGTCGCGCCGGATTCGCCGAAGCCGTAAAAATCCAGCGCGTAGGTGCGGAATTCCTTGCCCAGCGTCTCGATAGTATCCCGCCAGAGCTGCCATGAGCCGAGCCAGCCATGCAGGAGCAGTACCGGACGCCCCCGCCCATACGCCTCATAATGGAGAATGCCGTGTTCTGTGACGAGGGAGGTCAAAGTGTTTTCCCGGACAACGTGCAGTGTTGGTTAGCTATCGATTTCTTCGAGAATTGCATAGAGCAGTTCGAGCAGCACGTCCTTCACCGATTCCTTGTCGCGCGCCACGCAGGGCAGCAGCTTGACATGATCCTCGATACGGAGCGCGATGCGCAGGTCTTCGGCGGGCCAGGCCTCTTCGATGTCCTGCTTGTTGGCGGCCACCACATAGGGCGTGGGCGCATAGGCGCGGAACGTTTCGAGGATCGATTTGGCCTCGCGGAACGTCTCCGGCTTGGTGCTATCGACCATCACGACGAAGCCGAGCATTCCTTCCGCGAGGATTTCCCACATGAAATCGAAGCGGCGCTGGCCGGGCGTGCCGAAGAGATACAGCACCAGGTCGTCGCCGACGGTGATGCGTCCAAAATCCATCGCGACGGTTGTTTCCTGCTTGATCTCGAATTCGCGCGTGCCAGCCGAAACGCCTGCTTCGGTACTCACCACGTCGATTTCGCTGATGCTACGGATGAACTCGGTTTTGCCGGACGCATAGGGTCCGGTGATTACCATCTTGACGGTCTGCATCGCCATAAGTGCTATATCCCGCTGAGTGCGCCCGCCGGGATGCGGCGGACAATTCGGATGAATGCGTACATACTATGATAGCCTGATTATCTCGCCTTAAGGCGGTCAATCAGGCGCAAGACGACCTCGCGCTGCGGAGCCTTGACGGTGATCCCGCCCTGCTGCTGCCCGTTCTGCTGATTTCCCTGTGAGAGCGGGCGCGTGCCGGGAACCGGAGGCGTATCGCGCGTCGCGGCGGGCTTGACCAGCTCGACCAGACCCGCGCTGCGCAGGCTATAGACGATCCGCCGGATTTCATTGTCGCTCATATTGCACGCGCGCGCGATCTGGCGAATCGAATTGCGCGGACTGATGAAGCCGACCACGCGCCACTCTTCGGTCGTCAACTGGATATTCTTGAACTTGTCGCCGGGCGCTTCCGGGAAGCGCAGCGCGAAATCGAGGTTCGGCAGTTCCTGCGTGAGCTGGTCGAGTTCGCGTGTGCGGCGCGTGCCTTCGATGATCACGTTTTCCAGTTCAATCGGGACCGTGATCCGGTCACTCGATGGCAATTCGCCCTCCTCGAACAGGAACGGCTCCTTGTTCCACGCCATCACGTCGTAGACGATGCCGAGCGTGTGCCGCTGGATCGCCGCGATCACATCCTGCTGCGTGACGTAATTGGCGTTGATCAGCAGCAGCGCGAGCGCCTTATCGCTGTGATTGGCGGCCTTCTGGCGGATGATGCGGTGCTGCTCATCGGTCAGCTTGCCCGCCTTGCGCAGGACAGTCGACATATGCGGGTCCTGCTCGGCGGCCATCGCGTGGACGAGCTTGCCCTCGCGGAACGAGGCGCGCGCACGTTCCTTGCCCGGCACGACTTCCGGGCGCTTCGTCTCGCCATCGCCCATGATGATCTGGCGACCCGTCGGGACACCTTCATAGATGTGCAGCGTCCCTGTCTTCTTGGCAAGGTTGATCAGGTGCAAAAGCTGGGTCGTGTGCAGGTCCTGGAGCGTTCCTCTGAGTTGTCTCGGCATGGGCTGGCCTCGGTTTAGTCCGGGTGCTGCGAGGGCGCGCAGCGGGTTTGCTTAACTATGCCCCAAAAAGCGCAATGGATCAAGCGACAGCCGGAAGCGGCTGTCCGAGCCGCGCCTGCAAGAGGCCAAGCGCCTCGTAAACCGTGCCGCGCACCATCTCATCCTTGTCGCGCAGGGCGGTATACAGCGGCTTGAGTCCCGGCACGTAACCAAGATAGGCAATCGTCAGCGCGGCGGCGGCGCGCTGGATCGGCTCGCCTTCCTGCAAGGCGCGGACGAGGACCTGCCGCGCGTTCGGACCGTTCGGGACGCCTTCGCCGCGCCCGGCTGCCCATTCGATCAACCAGACCAGCGAATCCGCTTCCGGGTGCGCGAGTGGTCCATCGCCCGCCGCGACTTCGGCCTCGCGGAAGGCTTGCTCGGCGGCGGAGCGGACATACCACTGCGCATCTTCAAGCAGCGTGCGGTAGAGCAGCGCCAGCGCCCAGGGCGCTTTGATGCGGCTCAGGCCGAAGACCGAGGCACGCCGCACCAGCATATCGTCGGAGCGGATCGTCTCGCGCAAAATTTCGTGGCCGCCTTCGGGCAGCGCAGCCAGCGTTTCCGCGACGGCGCGGCGCAAGGATTCCTCACCATCGAGCAGCCCGGCGATCATCGTTTCGATAGCCGTTTCGCTGTTGAGCGCGCCGAGCGCCAGCCCCGCCGCAAGCTGCACATCCGCGTCCGCATCGCCGAGCAGCGGTCCGATGTCCTTGATCACCTCCGGGTCGCCAAGCGCGCCGAGGCCGACGCACCCCAGGCGACGCACGCCCGCATCCGGCGCTTTGAGCGCCTGCCGGAAAATGAACGATACCCCCTTGTCGCGCGTCGAGACGAGCGCGGCGGCAGCGCGTTCGCGAACCAGCGGGAATTGCGAAGGTCCACCGAGGGCGAGGCTATAGCGCCGGAAGATTTCGCCGCGCCACCCGACATCGGCGGGCGCATCGGAGAGCCACTTCGCAACCTCGAAGAGCGTATCGAAGAGCAGGTCCGGCGCATCCGTCAGACGCGCCATGACCGCCACCTCGACCGGGATGATCGCCGCCGCAAAGGGCATCGCGAGCCGCCAGCCGGGGAGCGTCGCGACGTGCGCAATCCGTTCACGCGGCGCTTCACGCAGGTCTTCGGCAGCGAGGAAGGCGGCCAGCGCCGGATGCCGGAAAGCCACTGCGTCGCCCGGCGCGTCGATCAGGATCGTTCCCTTGCCGCCGTGCTTCTCCGCGATGTCGGCCAGTGTCGTCTTGCTATCGGGCAGCGCGAACGCTTTCAGGTCGGCTTTCTTCGCGTAGCCGAAATTATCATCGGCCAGCTTCGCCGCGAGCGCCGCAAGTCCGACGCGGTCGCCGCCATCAAGGTGTGCGCGGATATAATAATCGTACCCGGCGCGGCGGCCTTGTTCCTTCTCCTCATCGGCGAGCGCGGTCCACGCTTTGAGCGTGAGGTCCAGTACATTGCGCCCCCGGTTGCCCGTCTGGATGCGCTTGACCAATTTGTCATCGGGCGCGGGCGCGGGGCGGCGGCGCGATCCGGCGATATACGGCCACGCGGCGGACCAGCGCGCGACGAGCGTTTCCGCGTCGGGGTCGCTGAGGGGTCGTATATAAAGCGGTGTGAAGCCCGTATTGACCAGCGCGTCGTAGCCTTCGACGGGTCCGCTCGTGACGATGAAATTTGCGCCGTAGTTCTCGATGAAAAGTTGCAGCCAGGCCAGCTTATCCGGCCATGCGGCGGCTCCCAGTTCATCGAAGCCATCGATCAGCACGAGCGCCTTGCCCGCCGCGAGGCGGTTGTAGAGCGCACGCGGCGCGGTCTGCGCGGTGATCCCGCCGAGGCGCGCAATCGCGGCCTTGACGAGTGGTTCCGCCGGGTCGAGCGATTTGCGATTTTTGTAACCCGCCGGGTTCAGGTCGATGTCGCGGATATTAACGAGAATCGGTAGCAGTGTTTTGAAATCAATCGGCTCGCGTACTTCGATTTTAAGCTGCTCTTTTTGCGCCGATTCGCGCTCCTGCGAGGCGCGAAGCTGTGCCAGCGCGCGTTCCTGCTGTTCCAGCCGGATTCGGGCGCGCTCCTTGCGTTCCTGCTCGCTGAGGTCCTTGTCTTCTTCCTCGACGACCTGCTCCACCAACGAGTCGAGGCTTTGCAAATTGATCGCGCTGTTCGCGTAGAGCGCCATAATCGCCAGCGCGGTCGATTTGCCCGCCCCGGCTTCGCCTAAAATCGCGAGGTGGCGGTCGCCCGAACGCAGGTCTTCGATGGAGAGCGTCGGGATATTATATGGCGCGTAAATCGCGGAATATTCATGCACCAGCGGCACGACATGGAACACGCTGCCGACGTGCGCCGTCTCATCCAGGTCGATGGGCTTGATCGCCTGAATGAAGCGCGGTTCGATGAAAATTTCGGAGAGTTCAACCTGCGCGCCCGCGATGTGCGAACGGTTGGCCGCGCGCGAGAGTTCCTCGCTATAGCGCGACTCGGCGGACGTGCGCAGGAATTTGGCCGTGCCGCCCGCACGGGTCTGCATCGAGCCGCGCAGCCGTCCCAGGGTGTGGCGCAGTTGGTAGATGACCAGCGCCAGTACCATCGCGACGACGAAACCAATCAGAGCGGAAGGAAAATCGAAGCGCATGGCGGACCCTTTTGGCTATTCGGAAATGCGCGGCAGTGTATCGGGTAGCTGGATGCCCAGCGGAAAGGTCGGGGTCGCGGCGCGTGGTGGCGCGGGAAGCAGCGCGAACGACGCGGATAGCACCAGCACCGCAACCAGCGCGATGGCGGTAGCGATCAGGATCGTTTGCAGGGCGCGCGTTTTCTCCGACATGCGAGAGCATTGTAGCGCATTTTGTGGCGAAGCACGCGCTTCGCCGGTTTCACAAAAGAGTCGCAGGGAGTCAATCACGGGCGGACACAACGGTCCGCCCGGCAAGAATGAAAAGGTCGGGCAAGCCGCGACCCCAAGACCAGACCCGTGCGACATGCTCATTTCAACAATTGCCTTATAATCTCTCGGTGCATCGGCAGTGAATATGCAAGGGGCGATTTTTCAACATGGAATACAGACGTTTAGGCAGCGCGGGCATGAAGGTCAGCGTTGTTTCGTTCGGCGGGTGGATTAACTACGGCGAGGGCAAGGTTGAAGCTGAAGAAGCGGAGCGCTGCGTTGAAAAAGCGCACGACCTCGGCATCAACTTTTTCGACCTCGCGGATATATATGGTCGCGGCAAGGCCGAAGAGCAAATGGGCGCGACGCTCAAGCAATATCCGCGCCATACACTCGTCATCTCCTCGAAAGTCTTCTGGCCGATGAGCGACGACGTGAACGACCGGGGACTCTCGCGCAAGCACATCCGCGAGAGCATCACGAAGAGTCTCAAGCGGCTCGGTACGGACTACATCGACATCTATTTTTGCCACCGCCCGGACCCGGACACCCCGGTCGAAGAGACGGTGCGGACGATGAATGATCTCATTCGCGAGGGCAAGGTCCTCTACTGGGGGACTTCCGAATGGCGCGGCGCGGACCTCCAGGCAGCTTACGATGTGTGCGATAAATACGGCCTGATTAAGCCGCAAACCGAGCAGCCGCAATATTCGATGCTCTATCGCAAGCCCGTCGAAGATGACGTGCTGCCCGTCGCCGAACCGGAAGGGACCGGGCTGGTAATCTGGTCGCCGCTGGCGCAGGGGATGCTCACCGGTAAGTACGACAACGGTGTACCTGCGGGTTCACGGTTCGCGCGCGAAGATTGGGCGAAGGAGCGTTTCTTCACGCCGGAGAACGTCGAAAAGGTGAAGGCGCTCAAGCCTATCGCGGATGAACTCGGCATCAGCCGCGCGCAGCTTGGCCTCGCGTGGGTGCTGCGCCACAGCGGGGTATCGAGCGTGATCACGAGCGCGACGAAGGTGAGCCAGGTCGAAGAGAATGTGAAGGCGGCGGGCGTGCTGCTCTCTGATGACGTGGTGGAGCGAATCGATGAGGTATTGGGAGAGACGGCGTAAATCGGCACTAACATACTCTTGCGGGCGGACACATCGGTCCGCCCCTACACGGAGCGCGGGTGACGTTGAAAATGTGGGCGGACACGCGTGTCCGCCCCTACACCAACCCACGTATTATCTCGATTGATCAATTGCCTGCCGTGTAAAATAATTCGCGGGCAATTTGTAGGGGCGGACCTGTGTGTCCGCCCACCTCATTGAACGCCAATGTCAAACGTTGTCACCTTAGAGTCCGATCAGCGGCGGTTGCCCCACAAGCGCGGTGCTGTTATCCTGTAGCGCGCAAGTGGGGTGCAGGATGGCGAAAGAATATTACATCCGGCGTGATCGTTCCGCGCTCGCGGATGGTACGCTCTTCGGACGTCGCAAACGCGGGATCGCGCGCTGGAAGATAATCGGCTGGCTGGCAATCGTCGGCTTCATGGTGCTGATTTTGTGGCAAATGAAAACGGTGCGTCCGGCGGTGATGGCCGCGTTAGGGAGCGTCGAGACGCCGCTGCCAAGCGCCGGGACGTATGCACAGCGCGCGTATGCCGCATACCTGAGCGGCGACCTCGAAACCGCGATTGACAATTATTGCCTCGCCGTAAAAGGCGTCCCTCGCAATAAATATGCCGACCCGCGCTGCGTCGCGCCCGACCCGACCAGTGAGGAAGCACGTAAGGTCAACCTCGATATTGGCTATGAACTGGTGCGCGTGCTGGTCTACCGCAGCTACGATGACCGCCGCGTATACAGCTATACCAAAGACGCCGAAGCGTGGGGGCGCATCCTCGCCGATGCGTATCCGAAGAGCGCCCGCGCGCACGCAATTTTCGCCTTTGCGCTGACGAATAACGAGAAGGCCGAAATCGCGGTCCCGGAAGGCCTGAACGCGATCAGCCTCGATCCCAATTACGGTGATGGCTTTGCGTATCTTTCGCTCGCGAGTTCTTCCGCGAGCCGCTACGAAAACGCGCTCACCTATGGCGAGAAGGCCGCCCAGCTCGCCCCGGATAGTGTGGACTCGCACATCGCGTATGGAACAGCGCTGTTCAACAAGGGCAGCAACCAGGGCGCGGAGCGGGAATTCAAAGCGGCGCTCGGCGTCAACCCGCGACTGACCTTCCCCTACTTCCAGCTTGCGGCGTTCTATCTGTTCCGCGCCAACCGCCCCAGCGCCCCCGCCGGAATGCAGGAAGCTGCAGTCGCGATGTACGACGAGGTGTTAAAACTCGACAACAAGAATATCAAGGCGTATACGCGCAAGTGCGCTGCTTATTTCAACATCGGCGAGAACACCAAAGCGCTCGAAAACTGCAAAACTGCAGTCGGCCTCGATAAGGATTTTACCGAGGCGCGTAAGTGGCAGGGGCAGGTCTGGTACAACAAGCGCGACTACGAAGACGCAATAGACGCCTTCGCGACTTGCCAGAAGCAGGAAGAGCAGAGCGTGAAAGATGGCAAGATCACGCGCGCGCAGATGTTCCCAGAGTGTTGGTATCTGCAAGGATTGGCACAGTATTATCTTAATTATTGTGAGAAAGCCTATCCGCTCTTCAACGAAGTGTTGACTTTCACGACGAGCGATACCGCGATCCGGCTGACGCGGCAGGGTATCACACTCTGCGCCAGCAAGAACCCGGATTACATCCCGCCGACGCCAATCCCGACCGCGACCCCGCGACCCGCTCCGATCCAGTAGCCATGTACCTCAAGACGCCCAAACGCTACAGCACGCGCCGCCAGAAGCGCAATCTATTCAATCTGCGCTGGTTGTGGCTATATCTGATCACACCGCCCGCGATTATCGGCCTGCTGATCGTGTGGAACCTGCGCACGGAAATCAGCAGTTCGCTCAATACATGGGTTGGGCGCAATATTCGCGTCGCGCAGATGTTCGCGCCCACGCCAACCGCCATGCTACCCGCCAAAGAACTCGAAACGCGCATCATGACCTCGCTCGAAAGCGGCAGCATCAACGACGCGCTGGACGCGATGGCGTCCTACACGGAGAGCGTGAAGAACGAGACGATCTGGCATCCGATACTCGCGCAAACGATGATCATGCGTAACCCAAAGGACCCGACGGTACAGGCGCAGGCGCTGCAAGCCGGGCTGCGCGCGATCAACGCCAACCCCGAAGCACCCGATGGCTGGATAGTAACCGCGCTCGTGATGGATTATGCCGAAGACTCCGCGCGGGCGATTGGCTACGCGCTGCGCGGCAAGGAACTTGGCGACCCGACGGGGATGGCGAGCGCGGTGCTGGCCGGGATTTACTACTCACTCAACGATTACAAGACGGCGGGGACCTACGCCGACGAAGCAGTGAAGGCAAACCCGAACCTCGCCTACGGGTATTATGTGCGTGCGCAGATCGCGCAATCCAGCGGCGCGCCGAAGGAAGCGATCCAGTGGTATAAGCAGGCATTGCAGGCCAGCAACAACGACAAAAAACAGTGGGGCGGCTATATCGTTGTGGACCTCGCGGGGCTGTATAGTTCGCAGGATCAGGAAGATCAGGCGACAAAGCTGCTCACCGATGCGATCACGCGCGATAGAGACTACCCCGGCCTGATGAACCAGCTTGCCAATATTTATTTCAAAAACGGCAACTTCACCAAGGCGATGGAAACCAGCCTGAGCTGCATCGACCGGAGCGCGAACTATGCGCCGTGCTATGTCGTCGCGACCAGAACGCAGTACCACGATGGGTTGTGGGAGAAGGCGGCGCAATCGGCACAGCGTGCAGCGGCGCTCGGTTCCCAGGAAACAGGTGTGTATTACTATGGCGGCCTTGCGTTCTACAAGCTGAATCAATGTACGCAGGCCGTGTCGCTCTTCAATGCCGGGCTTGCGCTCGCGGAGAAGCTCAAGAAGGAGCAGAGCATCAAGAGCGACTTCACGGAAGCGCTCACGACCTGCGGGATCAGCGCCGCATCGGATATTGGCACGCTGACGCCGACGCCAATCACGGTGACAGCCACGCCGCGCAAGAAATAGCGATTGCGCGGCGTCGAGGAGGAAGACGGGTCGGGCAAGCCACGACCCCTACACCTGATCGTCCTTTTATCAAATCGGGAACTGCACATGACTTCTGCAACCGGAACCTTCGATGTCAATCTGAATCCACAAGCGTCAACGCATCCTCCACTCGGCAGGTTGTCCATCGACAAGAGCTTTCATGGCGATTTGGAAGCAACCAGCAAGGGTGAAATGCTTGCCTTTAGCACAGCGGTCGAGGCTTCCGCGGGGTACGTCGCGATAGAGCAGGTGAGCGGCACGCTGCATGGCCGCCGGGGGACGTTCGCGCTGCAACACAACGGCAAGATGGCGCGCGGTGTCGGAGACCTGACGATAGGCGTGGTTCCTGATTCGGGAACGGACGACCTGACGGGCGTTTCCGGACAGATGAGCATCGCCATCGATGAGGCAGGCGGGCATACGTACCAGTTCGAGTATACGTTCGCGGATGCGCCGTCGGCGTGATTATGGATGATTACGGGCGGACACATCGGTCCGCCCCTACAGAATGCACGCGATCTCCGGTGTAGGGGTCGGATTCATCCGACCCGCGTATTGAAAAATCGGGCTGGATAAATCCAGCCCCTACACCGGAATTTGCTGCTTACAGCCCGCTCGCCTTCGCGCGCCCCCATAGCGCTTCCATCTCTGCGATGGTCAGCTTCGAGAGATCGCCGCCCTCACGCTCCACGAATTGAAAGCGCCCCGCCCAGCGCTGGCACGTCTCGCGCAGCGCGGTTTCGGCGTCGATATTCAGCCAGCGCGCCCAATTCACGACGCTGAACAGCACATCGCCCAACTCCTTCGCGCGTTCTTCATCGGTCGGCGCGGTTTGCACTTCCTCGATTTCCTCGCGGACCTTCACCAGCACTGCCGCCGCGTCCGTCCAATCGAAGCCGACCTTCGCCGCGCGGCTGCTGTATTTCTCGGCGAGCGAGAGCGCAGGCAGCGCGAGCGGGATCGTCGCGAGGATCGATTGCGGCGCGTCCGGCGTTTCGGCCTTTTCCTGCCGCTTGAGCGCTTCCCAATTTGTGACGACGCCTTCCGCATCCGCAACCTGTACATCACCCCAGACATGCGGGTGGCGGCGAATGATTTTGCTGTTGATGCTCTCCACCACGTCGGCCAGCCGGAATTCGCCGTCGTCGGTTGCGATCTGGCCGTGCAGCACGATTTGCAAGAGCAGGTCGCCCAGTTCTTCGCGCAGCGCGTCGGGGTCTTCGGCATCGAGCGCGGCCAGCACTTCATAGGTCTCTTCGAGGAGGTACTTACGCAGTGTCAGGTGCGTCTGCTTCTGGTCCCAAGGGCAGCCTTCCGGTGCGCGGAGGTGCGCTATTGTCTCCTGAAAGCGCTCGAAGCTGGATGCGCGCGGCAGCGGCGGGACATAGAGCGAGGTCAGGTGGCTCACCTGCGGACTGCGGTCGATTTCATAGAGCGGCAGCCGTTCAAGGGTTTGGTCGGGCGTCCCTGCGCCATGCACAAGGATGACCTCATGATCGTCCGGGTACTGGTTGGCGAGCGTGAGTTTGACATCAGAAGCGACCGCCGCGCTATAAAGCTGCGCGAGGATCGCGGGCTGGTCGGGGTTGATCTGCGGGTGGTGCAACGCAGCGACATCGACTGCATCCTGTATCTGGATGCCGCTCATGCCATCCATGCCGAGCGCGGCAAAGGTCGGCTCCAGAAAGCTGAGGCCATCGACAATCTGCACGTTCAGGCTACGCTCTTTCGCGATTTTCAAAATGTGAGAAACGGTCGTTTCCCCGACGAGCGGATGCCCCGGCACGGCATAGACCACGCCCTCCGCGCGCTCACCGAGCCGGATCACTTCCGCCGCGATGTCGCGATAGAGCGTGTCAAAATCGGCGGCACGGTCGTACCAATCATCGAAGCTGTGCCGGGTCGCGCTGGGTGGCAGCGCTTCGACGCCGGGGTGACGCGCGGTGCGCAGGTGGATTTCCTGCGCCTCGCTGAGAATGCGCCACGCGCGGCGCGTGAGCAGTTCGGGGTCGCCGGGTCCGAGGCCGATAATCGTGATCGTCATGAGTGCTTTCTCGCTGAATCTATGGCTGAATCATACCAGAAGAGGCCGCCGAGGTGACGCTATGAATTAAATGGGTCGGATGAATCCAACCCTTACACCAAAGCGCGCGTATTTGTAGGGGCGGACCGATGTGTCCGCTCGCTGGATTAATTGCCTCTGATTAACGCCGGAAATATTCGCGGCTCTGCCCCGTCACCTCGTCGAAGCGCTTCATCTCTTCCTCGCTCAGGCGATAGCCGACCGCGCCGAGCAGTTCATCCAACTGTTCAACCGTGTTCGCGCCAATGATCGGCGAAGTCATGAACGCGAGCGAGTTCTGCCATGCGAGCGCCGTCTGCGCGATGCTTTTTCCATGCGCCTGTCCAATCTCGCGCAGCAGGTCCAGCACTGCCCAGCCCTGTTCGTTCATATAGCGCTTCATGCGGTCGCTGCCGGAGCCACGCGCTCCTTCCGGCATCACGTCGCGCGTATATTTTCCTGTGAGGAAGCCGCCAGCCAGCGGGCTATACGGGATCATTCCGATACCCTGATCGAGGCACAACGCCGCGAGGTCCGGCTCGACGACTTCCGCGCGGTTGAGCAGGTGGAAATGCGGCTGGATCGAATCGAAGCGCGCGAGGTTGAGCTTGTCGCTGGTCCAGAGCGCCTTCGTGAGCAGCCACGCGCGATAATTGCTCGCGCCGATGTAACGCACCTTGCCCTGCGCGACGAGATCATCCAGCGCGCGGAGCGTCTCATCGAGCGGCGTATCCCAATCCGGCGAGTGGACCTGATACAGGTCAATCGTTTCGATGCGCAGACGGCGCAGGCTGTGTTCGACGGCGAGCATGAGGTGCTGGCGGCTGAGACCTTCGCCGTTCGGACCGTCCCACATGCGCCCGCGCGCTTTGGTCGCGATCACGATCTCGTCGCGGGGCTTGCCCTTTAACCAGTTCCCGATGATCTCTTCCGCGACGCCGCCGGGGTTGCCCTCTGCCCAGCGGCTGTAGACATCCGCCGTGTCGATGAAATTGATCCCGGCATCCCATGCGCGGTCCAGCACCTTGAGCGAGTCTTCTTCCGAACTGGTCCAGCGGAAGGTCATCGTGCCGAGGCATAATTCGCTGACTTTCAGCCCGGTTCGGCCAAGTTTACGGTATTCCATAGGTTCCCCCTGAATTGCAAAGCTATTCCGGATAAAGGTAGCACAGAATCTATAGAGAACACGGGCGGACACGCAGGTCCGCCCCTACGAAAACGCGCGCTGTTTGGTGTAGGGGCGGGGCTTGACCCGCCCATCCATTTAAACCGAAACGCACCCTCTGGTGCAGGGGTAGACCGATATGTCCGGCGACCGATGCGGTATAATTTACCTATGAGCAACAACGCGCGCCCACCCGTGAATATCGGACAGGTGATCTATGAGGCCACCGCCTTCGATCCGAAAAACTGGACTGGTGTAGACATGAATCCTGACCTGTTTCCAGCTTCTGTGGAAAAGTTGCTTGCATTGTTGAATAAACGCAATATCGATTGTTTATTGGTCGATGGAATTGCAATGTTGCAATACGTTCCAAATCGGAATACGAAGGATATTGATTTAATCATTTCCGCAACAGCACTCAAAAAACTGCCAGAAATTCGAGTCACCGAGCAGAATTTGTACTTTGCACACGGGGAGTTTGAGAATTTACCTGTAGATTTCTTGCTTACAAAAAATACGCTCTTCAAAAAAGTTCGGCAGAAGCATAGCGAAATGCGAGAGTACGTCGAGCAAACCATCCGAACCGCAACAATTGAGGGACTACTACTCCTCAAATTATATGCGCTCCCATCACTGTATCGACAACAGGATTGGTTTCGTGTAAACATTTATCGAAGCGATATTGGAAACCTGCTTGTGATTTTAAATTCACCCCTTGAAAAAATCTTTGCTGAATTAGCCCTGCATGTTAGTGAAAGTGATCTCAAGGAAATACGCAAGGCAGTCGTTCAAATTCAGCAAGCACGCGATCTCAACTTTGAATGATGAATATCGAGGAAAACATGAATGAATACACCGCCGCGCACAGCGGCTTCACGTACATCGACCATTCCGGCTACTTCGGGCGCTTCGAGCTGACCGGGCGCGACCGTCTGGACCTGCTGCACCGCATGTCTACGCAAGACCTGAATAGCCTGCCCGTCGGGATGGGTCGGCCAACCGTACTCACGACAGCGCTGGCACGCATCATCGATCAACTGGTCGTCTACAATCGTGGTGAAACCGCGCTCGCGATCACTGGACCGGGAATGCTGCGCACCGTGCGCGGCTGGCTGCAAAAACATATCTTTTTCAACGACCAGATCAAGACGCGCGACCTCTCCGGAGAACTCGCGCAGTTCACGCTGATCGGTCCGGCGGTAACAACCTGGGTTGAGCAAACCGCGCCCGGCCTGAGTGCGGCTCCGATGTACCAGCTATGGGAAGGTGCGCCGCTGCTGCTTTCCGCTGGACCACAGACCGGCGGGGCGCGCAGTTATTCCCTCTTCGCCGCGCCGGAGGTCGATGTACGTGCGCTACTTCCTACCGATGCGGTCCCGCTCTCCGATACCGATTACGATCTGCTGCGCATCGAGGCGGGCATCCCCGCCGCAGGTCACGAACTGACCGAAGATTACATCCCGCTCGAAGCCGGGCTATGGGAGTCGGTCAGCTTCGCGAAGGGCTGCTATATCGGGCAGGAGATCATCGCGCGCATGGAGAGCCGCGACAAGCTGGCGCGGTCACTCGTCAAGCTGCATTTGCCCGCGCTCGTGCCACTGGGGACGTCGCTCACCGTTGAAGGGCGCACGGTCGGAAGCGTGACGAGCAGCGCCGCGCATCCACTTGGCGGGGCAGTTGCGCTCGGTTACGTGCGGAGTGAAGCCATTGGCGGCGCACTGCTGGCGACGGTAGACAACGCAGAATCGCTCGCGGTTGAGGTGGTCGGCGTACCGCAGCGGTAGGCTTGTGAAATTCGTGAAGACAGGGGCGAAATACGGTATAATTGTGCCTTAATCTCACGTCGGGAAGTACGCTCAATGACCTCTCCAGAAATATCGAAGACCATGCCCCAGGTTACTACGCTCGACGCGCTTGTGGAAATCTCCCGCGCCATCGCAGATCAGGGCGAAAAAGCCTTCCCGCGCGTGCTTGATCTGCTCAAAACCGCGACAGGCTGTGAGCAAATCGCGCTGGAAGTCGCGACCGTGACGAAAGGTGAACAGCGCCGCGAGACGCGACTGGGTTCAACAAATCTGCTCGACTCAAAATCAGACTCCGTAGAACCGTTCGGGCGATACATCTATCCGCTGGAAGCACATGGAGATCAACTTGGCCGCCTGCTACTGATGAAACCCGATGGGCTATCACCAGACGCGCAAGTCATCGCGACTCACGTTGCGCTGCAACTCGCGTTCGTCGTGCAAGCGGCACAGCGGCAAGTGACCTTTGAAGAGGTCTTGCACGACCTCGCGCACGATCTGCGTACCCCGCTTGCTTCAGCGCTCGGTTTCGCGCAATTGCTGCCGGATACGATGCAGCTTCCCCCGAAGCAGGCGGTCTGGTTGCGGCGGATGGTGGCCGCGATGTTCCGAATGCGGGATATGATCGAGCAAATCCTGACGGCGGGGCGGCTGGACCCTGAAACGGGCAATTACGAGCCGGGGCGCGAAGTCTTTGACCTTGCCGCGCTCACGCAGGAACTGGTCGATGCCAACCTCGCCAACGCGCAGGAGAAGCAAATCACGCTGCGCGCCGCGCTGGACCCGGAAGTACCGCCCGTCTATCTCGACAAGATGATGATCGGTCGCGCGCTCAACAACCTGATCGACAACGCGATTAAATATGGTCGCGCGGGCGATACGGTGCAGGTTTCTCTCAATTCGACGGATTCACAAATCGCAATACGCATCGAGGATCATGGTTACGGCATCCCCGCCGAAAGCCAGGCTACCCTTTTCGGCAAGTATGTTCGCGTCGAACGTGAAAACATTGCACCTGTCGCGGGGACCGGACTCGGCCTCTTCATTGTACGGAATATCGCGCGTCTGCACGCAGGTGATGTCACCTTGCAAAGCGTGGAAGGCGAGGGTAGTACCTTCACCCTGACGATACCGTTGGTGAGCGCCAACCTGCCCGGTGCGGCGACTGAGTAGGGCGTGGTTACAAAATGGAAGCGTGTTGTCACGCTCCAATCGCCCGGCCATGAATGGACCGGGCTATTACGGTCGGTGCGGATTGTTCGAGTGGACAGCACATCGTAATAGCGCGGTGGATTCACCCCCGCGCGATGGTTTGCAGATATGCGCTGGTATCCTTAGTATTGGAACCCTGCAATGACAATTCATGTACTATCGGAAATCGTCGCGGCGCAAATCGCGGCGGGTGAGGTCGTCGAACGTCCAGCCTCGGTCGTCAAGGAACTGGTCGAAAACGCGCTCGATGCGGGCGCGACGGTAGTGCAGGTCGAGAGCGAAGGCGGCGGGCGCGGCCTGATTCGCGTCTCCGATAATGGCGGCGGCATCCCGGCGGCGGAAGTCGAACTCGCGTTTGTGCGCCACGCGACGAGCAAGCTGCAAACGGTCGAAGATTTGTATCAAATCCAGACGCTCGGCTTTCGCGGGGAGGCGCTCGCGAGCATCGCGTCCGTCTCGCAAATGTCGGTGTTGACGCGCGCCGCGAACGAAACCGCCGGAACATTGATGCGCGTGCGTGGCGGCGTGACGCAGGAGAAGCGACAGGCCGGAACCCCGGTCGGGACCGTCTTCACCGTCGAAAGCTTATTCTACAATACGCCCGCGCGCTTGAAATTTCTGAAAGCGGAGACGACCGAACGCCGCCATATCGACGGCATCATCACACGCTACGCGACGGCCTATCCGGGCGTGCGCTTTACGCTCAAGCAGGACGGGCGGCTCGTCTTCCAGACGACGGGTAACGGCAGCCTCGCGGATGTGCTGGTCGAAACGCTTGGGCTGGAGATCATGCGCGAGATGATCGAGGTCACGCCGACCGAACGCCGCCGCGCCGACCTGCCCGCGATTGATGTTTCCGGTTACACCAGCGCGCCGCACCTGAACCGCAACACGCGCTCACATATCCAGCTTTTCGTGAATGGTCGCGCGATACAGGATAGCAGCCTCGCCTACGCTGTCACGCAGGCGTACCATACGCTGATGCCTTCCGACCGCTACCCGTTGGCGGTACTGCTCATTCAATTACCGCCCGAAGAGGTGGATGTGAACGTCCATCCGACCAAGGCGGAAGTACGTTTCCGGTCGGCAGATGCGGTCTTTTCGGCGGTGCAGACGGCGGTACGCCGCGCAGTCGCGCAACACGCGCCCGTCCCGAACGCGACCGGAGCGCTCTTCGATGACACGCCGCGCCCCGATCCCACGCCGACCTATACGCCTACATTTCCGCCTTCGCTGCGCGGGGACTCGCGCCGCGCGTCGTATGGCTCGCAGACCAGCTACAGCGACGATGTGCGCGAATCCGGCCTGCGTCCGCGCCAGCTTCGCGAGAACGAACCCGCACTTGAGGATGACGAGTCGCCGGAGCCGCCGCTCGCTAATTCACTGCGCGAACCCGTCCCCGCTACGCCGAACCGCGCCGTCACCGCGCCGCCACCTTATGCGACGGGCGCAAACGTGCGCAAGCTGCCGCCGATGCGCGTGGTCGGGCAGGTTGCCGCGACGTACATCATCGCAGAAGGTCCAGCGGGCATGTATCTGATTGATCAGCACGCCGCGCACGAGCGCATTTTGTTTGAACAATTCATGACGGCGCAGGCCGCGCAGCAGCGCAATTCGCAGCGCACGCTTGGCGGGATTGATCTCGAAGTCACCCCGGCATCGGCGGCGCTGATCGCGGAACACCTCGACGGCCTGACCGCTCTCGGCTTCGAGATCGAACCGACCGGGAAGCGCACCGTCCGCGTGAACGCCGTCCCGGACATCCTCGCGACGCGCTCCCCGGAAGGTGTTTTACATCTGATTCTCGATGATTTGGAAGACGGCGCGGAGCCGGGCGCGGCGAGCATCGAAGCGAAGGTGTTGATGCGCGTCTGCAAGGCGGCGGCGGTCAAGGCCGGGCAGGTCCTAAGCTATGCGGAGATGCAGCAGATGATCCGTATGCTGGAACAGTGCCAGAATCCGCGTAGCTGCCCGCATGGTCGCCCGACGCTGATTCATTTGAGCGCGGACCAGCTCGCGAAAGAGTTTGGGCGGATGTGACAACTGCGCGCCTAAATTTTACGAAGCTATGGAGAGCAAGTTTTCGATACGGGTAGTTTATTGCACACCCAGAATGGGATAGGTTTGTCATAGCTTCTTGTTGAAATAGTTGGTGAATTCACCTTAGACTCCCCTTTCTGATAACTTGGGGACTCACAATGACACGTTTGGAAGATTTAACGCGCAAAGAGCTAATTGACCCTGTGCTGAATAAGGCTGGCTGGCATAGCACTCGTATTCAGCGGGAAGCGATCTTCTATTACGATTCGGAGCATAAGACAGTAATGTTTCGAGCGGATTACGTCCTGTTTGTAGATCACCACAGATATGGTCGAACTCACACTGCTATCATCGAGGCTAAAAAGGAAAGCCTACCGCCTGATTACGGCTTGGCACAAGGTCAGATGTACGCTGATGTGTTGGCTAAAAACGTCCGCTTCGTATTTTCAACTAACGGCCATGAATTTGTACAGTACGACCGCATGTTAGAAACTGTGAGTGCGCCAGCGCCAATGGAAAATTTCCCTCGTTATGAAATGCTGCACGGGTTAATCCAAAAAGTCTCTGAAGTTGAGCGCCGAATCGACAAAGATGCCTATACTTTGGAGCGGTATGTCAGAGATGTTCCGTTAGATGGCAATAAAGAAGTCGTGGTACACGCGATTGCCAAACTGTTGTTGCCAAAGGAAGATGTACGGACAAAGTGTTTCAATGTCTTTGCTGACTCATTACTTTTTGTCAACAGCATTGGAACAGGAAAGTGGGAAACGACACTGGCATCAACAGGTCAATACATACGCCTGAACGTGGGACGACTTGAAGTCATGGCCGTTTTCCGGCAAGGTATACACATCATTCTCGATGAAGATCAGCTCACAGCAGCAGATTTCTTCAAAATTGAGAAATATGCGTTTTTGTCTGACAGTAGAGTATATGCAAGTGTCGAAAGTTCGATTGCTTGCAATTTTCGTGCCGAGGACATTTCATTGGTTATGCCGATAATCTTGAAGGCGCATAAGTCTTTATTGAAATTGGCCGCCAATTCGGTTAAGGAAAATACAGTCTACAGACAATATCAATCGGCTGGTGTGATTGATTATCTGCGGAAACTGACGAAGCGAGAGATTCCACACCCGAAATATATGTAAACAGGCACTCAGTTCAATATCATTCAAACTTTGTGCCACTGTTCCTATGTGGAAGCGGTTACACTTCCAGCAGCCACGCAATCGCCTTCTCGCGGTCGCTGAACGCCGACGGAATAACATTCGCGTTGTTCGGCATACTCAACGTGCCGACCTGCGCCATCACGCGAATCAGACCGACGAGTGTGGGACTACGCAGCACGGTCGCAATGCGCGTTTTGCGAATGAGAAAATAACTGCGGTGTTGTTCCGCAATTTTGCGATTGGTGTACGACGCTTGCGAGGGAGTCCCCAAGCGCTCAAGGTGATGCAGAATTCGCGGCGTATCGTCTTCCGGCCAATGGTCAAGGGCGTCTTTCGTCGCCGCGAGCCACGCATCAACCGCCGCCTGTTTTTGGTCGGTAATATGGAACACAACGATTTTGCGTTCGTTGATCCATTCGCGAGTAACGCCAGGCACGATGAGTTCAGTGTGAAGGGTATGTTGATCTGCCAGCATTTTGCATCTTCTTTTGATCAGGATCATAACCTGAGGGATGATACATCATTGTTATCAAATTGTCCGTAACGGAATTGTTATGCTCCATATTCCATCCTACCCGCGCCCGCTCTCACTCATCACGCTCGCCTATGGTATTGCCGCGTTCCTGTGGCTCACACCGGAAGATTCAATCTGGCTGGCGGCGGTCTTCGGAGCGGCGGGGGCGTGCATTCTCGCTGCCCATGCCGTTTTCAGGGTCGCGGGTGGGCGCGACCTACCAGGGCGCGTCTGGTTCCCCGGCACGATCATATCAGGGGGCGCAATCGGCGCGGGTGCGACGCTCGTAACCGCCGTGCTGATGCTGATCAAAACCTCGCTGCACAGCCATCTCTTCCCGGATTATCCGCTCGCGGTGCTGCTCGGCATCCTCGCCCGTGCGCCTGTGTGGGCAGCGGCGGGGGCGCTCATCGGGGTCGGCGTCGCGCTGCTCATGACGACGCTTGTACAGCGCTCGCGAATTCCTTGAGCCAGCGGTTCGCTTCGGCGCGCCGCTTGTCGCCTTCGGGCATCCAGCGCAACGCGGTCTGCATCTCCTCTTCGGCTTGCAGCGGCTTCCCCAATTTATAGTGGCAAATCGCGCGGTAGAACCAGGGTTCGGGGCGACCCGGCGAGGCTTCCTTCGCGTCGTTGAAGTGCTTGAAGGCGTCGGACCATTGCCCGTTGCTGAAATCGACCATGCCCAGCACCAGATGCGCGAACCACTGCCGCTTGTTCAGCTTGATCGCGTAATTCAGATCGACGATTGCATCTTCCAGCTTGTCGGCGAGCTTTTTTTCCTGCGCCCACTGCACGTAGAAAAAGCCGCGCGCCGCGTAGAGTTCGGCGCGGTTCGGGTCATAGTGCAGCGCTTCGGAAACATCGACGACGGCTTCCTCGTAGTTGCCGCGCCCGAACTGCGTCAGCGCGCGTTCGTAATAGGTCTGCGACTCGGATTTGGTCAGGCCGAGGCCGCGTACCGATTCCTTGCGACGGTCGCTCATCTACGCACCATACGGACACCAAATGTTTTTGACCTGCGCGGCCTGCCGCAGGAATTCGGCGTCATTCTCGTGACCCGCGCTCGTCCAATCCGCTGCGTGTCCAATCCACATGCGCTTCATGTTTTCGATGCTCGCTGCTTCGACCTTCTTCACGAGGTCCGCGTCGTCGGTGAAGCACCACAGCGCATCGACGTCGCCATGTTCCGCGAGGACCGCCGCAAGCGCGGCCTGCTTCCCGGTCACGATATTCACCACGCCCGCAGGCACATCGGAGGTTTCCATCACCTGATAGAAATCCGTTGCGGAGAGCGGGAAGCGCTCCGACGGCACGACGACGACCGTATTCCCAAGCGCAATTGCAGGCGCAAACGCAGCCACGAAGCCGAGCAGCGGCGCATCATCCGGGCAGATGATCCCGATCACGCCAATCGGCTCGTTGAGCGCCACACTCAGGTTGCGAATCGGGGTGGCATGGACCAGCCCGTCGTATTTATCTGCCCACGCGCCGTAGGTGAATAGCCGCTCAATGGCGGCCTGCACTTCCGCGTTCGCGCGGTCGGCGGTCGCCCCGGTTTGCGCAACGATGCGCGCCGCGAATTCATCCGCACGCGCCGAGAGATTTTCCGCGAGATAGTAGAGGATTTGCGCGCGATTGTAGGCCGTCGCGTCTGCCCATGCTTCCGCGCCGCGCGCCGCTTCGACCGCATTGCGAATATCCTTGCGGTTGCCCTCGCCGACCTGCCCAATCACGCGCCCGTGCGGATCGCGGACGGCCATGCTATAGCCGGAATCGGGGCGCGCCTGCTTGCCCTTGATGAACTGCTTGGGCGTCCGATCCAGCGCGGGCAGCACAGTAGAGTCGGCGTGCGGTGTCGTACCGTTTAGCGACGGCGCGCTCGCGTACACAAACGGCGTTGGCGTCTCGTGCTTGCGCCGCTTGATGTATTCATACAAACCCTCTTTGCCGCCCTCGCGCCCGTAGCCGCTCTCGCGGTAGCCGCCAAAGCCGGACGCCGCATCGAAGAGGTTGGTGCTGTTGATCCAGACCGTCCCGGCCTTCACGCCGCGCGCAATATCCAGCGCGGTATTGATATTCTCGCTCCAGATGCTTGCCGCCAGCCCATAGCGCGTGTTGTTCGCCAGCGCGATTGCTTCAGTCGGCGTGCGGAAGGTCATCTGTACCGCGACCGGGCCGAAGATTTCCTCCTGCGCGACGGTGGACGCGGGCGCGACATTGGTAATCAGCGTCGGCGGGTAGAAATAGCCATCGGTCGGGCAGGCATATGATGGCTGCCAGAGCGTCCCGCCTTCCTGTACGCCGACTTCGACCAGCCGCGTGATCTTGTCCAACTGCTCGCGTGAGACAATCGCGCCGACGTCCATCGCTTTATCGAGCGGGTCCCCGACGCGCAGCCGTTCCATGCGGGCGCGCAGCTTGTGCGTGAGCGCATCCGCGACGCCTTCCTGCACCAATATTCGTGACCCGGCGCAGCAGACCTCGCCCTGATTGAACCAGATTGCATCGACGACGCCTTCGACCACGCTATCGAGGTCGGCATCTTCGAAGACGACGAACGGCGATTTGCCGCCGAGTTCGAGCGACAGCTTCTTGCCCGTCCCGGCGGTCGCCTTGCGGATGATACGCCCGACCTCAGTGGACCCGGTGAACGCAATTTTGTCGATGCCGGGGTGGTTGACAATCGCCTCGCCCGTCCTGCCGTCGCCCGTGACGATATTCACCACGCCCGGCGGCAGCCCCACCGCTTCGCAAATCTCCGCGAAGGCGAGCGCCGTCAGCGAGGTAAACTCCGCAGGCTTGAGGACGACCGTATTCCCCATCGCAAGCGCAGGCGCGATCTTCCACGCGAGCATCAGTAGCGGAAAATTCCAGGGGATGATCTGCCCCGCCACGCCGAGCGGTTCATAGCCGGGGAACTCCGCGGCCATGAGCTGCGCCCAACCCGCATGATAGGCAAAATGGCGCGCGACCAGCGGAATATCGAGGTCGCGCGTCTCGCGGATCGTCTTGCCGTTATCCATCGTTTCGAGGACGGCCAGCAGCCGCGAATTCTTCTGGATTTGGCGCGCAATGGCATACATATACCGCGCGCGGACGTGTCCGCTGCTCTGGCTCCACGTCGCGAAGGCGGCACGCGCAGCGCCCACCGCAGCATCGACGTTCGCGGCGCTCCCCTGCCCGATCAACGCGAGTGGCTTGCCTGTCGCGGGGTTGACCGTCTCGAACGTTGTATCCGATGCAATCCACGCCCCGCCGATGTAATGTTTGAACGGCGTGCGCGCGGCGATCCACT
Source organism: Aggregatilineales bacterium (assembly GCA_965246845.1). GTDB lineage: Bacteria > Chloroflexota > Anaerolineae > Aggregatilineales > UBA2796 > JBBRMW01. The sequence continues at coordinate 54,199 of CBDFFR010000014.1, read as the reverse complement.
CCTTCGCGGTCGCGGCGGCTTCGGGCGCGGGACCGTATTCCATCGTTTCCAGAATTTGCGCTACGCTCGCCATTGGGATTAACTCCATCAAGTGTTATGGGTTGGCCGCCAGCCCCCGGCCTCCAGTCACCAGCAAAGCCAGAAAGTTGCGCGGGTATGCGCTTAGAAAAGCAAACGATCATTCCGAATGATTGTATATGACTCGATGCTAATTGACCTGTATTTTGCTGGCGGCCTACGATAATTCGGGCTGCCCGACCGGGATACCGCGCATCCCGCGATCCACTTCCCACGGATAGACGATGTGTGCATCCGTCACCGCGCCGTAAAAATCCGGCTCCGCGCGCGAGAACAGCGAGCGGTACGGGTTAAAGTGGAACACGCAGGTGAAGGCCGCGCCACCCGCCGCTTCGCAACGGCTCTTGACCGCCGTGCTGGTCCGTCCGCTGCCCCAAACGTCGTCGATAATCAACGTGCGGCGGCGGTTGATCAGCGCGTCATCGGGAAATTGCAGGAACGACGGCCACGCCGCCAGCCCCGCGCGCGGAATATTCGACTCCATCGGGAAATCGACCGCCGCAATCAGGACGTAACTAATCCCCAATATCTCGCTGAGAAGTCCGCCGGGGACCAGCCCGCCGCGCGTGATCATCATCAGCGCGTCGAAGCTGCCCGCGCTGCGCAACTGCGGCACGAGCGTATCCACGAGGCGGTCTACATCATCCCAACTCAGCAATTCGTGGCGGATCGGTCCACGCGGCATTGTCATTACACGATTTCCTTGCTTGCATACGGCGCGAAAACTCTATGAGTATATGCTATAGATGTCAGGTGAGGCAAAAACATTAAATTGGGATGGCAGGGCGGACCTGCGTGTCCGCCCACTTTTGATATTATGGCCGCAAAAGCAATTTGATCGCGTTATAAGACGGGCGCGGCGTGCCGGATGAATCCAGCAGCGCATAGTAGCACGGGTAAAAATCGGGCGCGGCGGGGTCCGCTCTGTTCGCGCAGGCGTTGAAGCTGAACGCGAACATCGGACCGACGAAGCCTTGCAGCCGTGCGAGTTCGAGCGCCCGCGCGTCGTAGCGGCTCTGTGCGGCGGCATCGACCGCGCGCACGAAGCCGAAGCGCAGCGCATCCACCGAGTCGGCAGGCGCAACGCCCTCGCTTGCGCCCCACCCGAAGGCTGTCACCCACAGCGGCGCGGTACTACCCGCCGCCTTCGCGATCTGGTGATAATCCGCGAGCGTATCCATGAAATAGAACGCGCGGTTGTTGTACCATCCGGTGACGCCGCTCGATTGCTGGCAGCAGGTCGCATCGGGCGGGTTCGACCAGCCGAAGGGATGCACACCTACGCCATCGGACACGGTGCGCAACCCGGCAGCAAAGGCGCGGCGCAGGAAGGCGCGGTCATCGATGGCGTTCCTGCCGTCGTCGTACCCGGTCGGGGAAAGCCCCGCGCTGACAACGAGCGCGGCGGGATCGAGCGACTTCACGGCGTCGTATGCCCCGCGCAGTAAGTCGGTATACCGTTCTGCGCTCAGGGGTTGTCCGTTCCAATTACGGCGCAGGTTCGGCTCAGACCAGATTTCGTAAGCCGTTGCGCGTCCGCGATAACGCGCTGCAAGGTCCGCGACAAATCCGCTATAGAGCGCGAAATCGAGCGGGGGACCGTCTTCATCCTGCGCACCGCGCGCCCAGTCCGGTGCAGTCCAGACGGTCAGCAGAAGTTTGAGACTCGCGCCATGCAGCGCATCGATCTGGCGATCCAGCAGCGCGTAATCGCGAATGCCGCGCACGCGCTCGATCTGCTTCCATTGCACATCCAGCCGGACCCATGATGCGCCAAGCGCAGCAAGCGCCGGGAGCGCTTTTTCATCGAAGGAATCCAGCGTGACGCCGAAACTGAACGCGCCCATATTTAAGGGGGTTGAAGTTGCCGGAACAGGTGTATCCGTGTTTGTCGGAAGTGCGGACGGCTGCGCGGGCGGTTCAGGGGTAATTTCCGTTGTCGGGAGCGCCGTTTCAGTTGGAGTAGCGGACTCATTTTGCGATATGGGGGGTGTGAGGATGCCTACCGGGACCGCACCCGTAGGGAGCCGCAACACCTGCCCGACATAAATCGCGTTCGCGTTGGGCAGCCCATTCAGCGCGGCAAGCTGTGCCGCTGTCGTCCCGAAGCGCGTGGCGATGCGGTAGAGCGTGTCGCCTTTCTGCACGGTATAGGTCGCGAATTGCGGCGTGACGGTCGGCGCGGGAGACTGTGCCGCGACCGGGAGCAGGACGATCCACACCGCGATTACTATCAGCCCGAAAAGCGCATTGCGCCGCATGTCTATTTTCCTTCGATTGCCAACGCCCGGTTTCTGATCTAAGCTAACACACTATGTCGAATTCTGAAAATGACTTCACGGTCGATGAACTGATGGCGGTCTGCATCGCGCGACAGATCGTCGATGGCGAGGTCGTCGCGCAGGGGATCGCGACGCCGCTTGTCGCGGCGGGGTATATCCTCGCGAAGTGTACGCACGCGCCGAATTTATGCTTTGCAAGCGCTATCGGGCAGGGTATCTGCGAGGACTGGTCGCCGCTTGGCGTCGCGACGGCGGAGACGCTCTGGCTTGGCAAGGCGTTGATGACGGTCGGCTTCGCAAGCGGCGCGCTGGATGTCTTGCCCCGGTTGCACCTCAAGGAGTTTTTCCGTCCTGCGCAGGTAGACGCCACCGGGAACTTCAACAACATCGCGATTGGCGCGGATTATGCGAAACCGCGAATGCGGCTGCCGGGTGTCGGCGGTATCCCGGATGTGAGCGTGGTCAGTGACAAGGTATATCTGTACGTGCCGCGCCACAGCAAGGTGACATTCGTTGAACGCTGCGATTTCATCGGCGGGATGGGTCACGCGCCGGAACGTAAACGCGGCGCGGGACCGCGTTACCTTGTCAGTGATCTGGGTGAATTCGACTGGGCTAACGGGCGGCTGCGGCTGGTCGCGACGTTCCCCGGCGTGCGTGCCGACGCCGTGCAGAAAAAGACGGGTTTCGCGCTTGAGATCGCGCCCGATTTACACGAAAGCGCGCCGCCAAGCGCCGAAGAAATCCGGCTGCTGCGCGAAGCGATTGACCCGCTCGACGTGCGCAAACTGGAACTGCTCGGCGGGAATGCGCGGCGCGATTTGCTGCGGAATATTCTCGCGCGCGAGGGCGCGCTGTAGATCAGAAGCGCGCTTGTGGGATACGCACCATGAACGCGCTGCCGCGTCCGACTTCGCTTTCAACCTGAATATTGCCGCCGCAGCGCACCACAATCTCATTGACCAGCGCCAGCCCGATCCCCGTGCCTTCGACTTCGCCGCGCGTACTGGCGCGGTACGATGGCTCGAAAATCCGTTGCGTCTCATCGGCGGGAATGCCAACCCCCGTATCGGCCACCGTGAAGACGAACCAGCGCCCGTCGATTTCAGCATAGGCCGCCACCGCGCCTCCATCCGGCGTATATTTCACGGCGTTGGAGAGCAGGTTGCGCGCGAGCGTTTTGAGGTCCTGCTCCGCAATAGGTAGCGGTATATCGCCTTCGGCGTTCCACGTCAGGGCGATATTGCCGACGGCAGCCAGCGGACGCATTTCCTCGATCAGGCGCGCGATCACCTGCGTCGGTGCTTGCAGCGGCGCAAGCGTCGATTTTGCGCGGCGTGCCTCCGGCTTGCTATCGAGCGTCCACGCGATCAACTGCTGCATCTCGTTGACCTGCTCCAGCACATCCCCGATCATCAGCCGCCGCTCTTCATCCGGGAGGGATTCGTAATAGGAGAGCAGGTTGCTCAGACCGAGATTCATTACGGTGAGCGGCGTTTTGAGTTCGTGCGAGGTTTCCTTGACGGCTTTGGAGCGCTTGGCCTCGATCTCGCGCAGCAGCGTCACATCGTTAATTTGCAGTAGCACCGTCTCGACCTTGACGGAGACGACCTCGACCGTGAGCCGCCGCGTCCGGCTGCCTGATGCGCCGACCAGCCGATAATCAAAACGCGGCGGAACCTCATCCAATGCTTCCCAGACGCGCTCGCTGAACAGGCCATCCGGTCCATCGAGGCGTAGTGGGTAATCATAATCGAGCGGGTCCAGACCGAGCATGAACAGTGCGTTCGGGTTCGCCATCACGACGCGCCCACGTTCGAGCAGCAGCAGGCCACTGGGCGACGCATCCATGACGGTTTGCGCGACGCTCAGGCGGTCGGAGAGCGAGCGTTGCAGGTTCACCGTCGTGAGGACGGTTGCGCACAGGCTCCCGATCAGCGTGACCAACTGGATTTCTTCATCGCCAAATATCTCGCGGAAAGGCGGGCGATAGGCGATCAGGACGCCGAGCCGCGCTTCCTTGTAGGCGAGCGGCACGCCGAGATACGAACCGTCGTTGGGGTCTGCCCAGGCAAGCGCGCGGGCGTTACCAAAGACACGCTCGCAAAATTCATTCGGCGGCCAGTTCGTATCATCTGGTGCGGATTGGCTGCACGAGCGGACGGGCATCAGGAAGCCATTGCGGTCATCGATCAGGAGCAGCGCGGCGTCCTTGCAATTGAGCAGCGTGAGCATATTGCGCAGCACGGCGTTGGCCGTATCCGTGATCGAGGTGTTGGCCTGCGACATGACATCCAGCGCAAGCTGGTAGAGCGCAGCCAGTTCATAAGCGCGCTGCTGTTCTTTTTGCAGCGCGGAAGCCAATTCACGGTCAACACGTCGGCGGGGTTCGGCGCTCATCATTCATACGCAAAAAAACTAATGGTCAGTGCGGGATCGAGCAGCTTGTTATCGGGCGAGAGGCGCACTTCCCAGATACCGCTATAGGTATTGCCCTTGCGCGGGGTATGCCCCCGGAAGGTGAAACGCGCCTCGCCACCGGGCGGGATCGGGTCCGTGTTTTCCATGACGATTTTCAGCGGCGCATCGAACGCTTCCCCGCTGCGGTACTTGAGATACATACCCGGCAGCCAATCGCAATCGCCCGTGTTGCGCAGCGTGATCACGCGCTCGAAATCGGTATTGGCGCGGATCGGGTCGCGGTCCGGCGTGGCTTGCCTGACGATGCTGTATTGCGAGCGGCAGAGCAGCGCGGTCGCGGTGTAATTGGGCGTCGGCGTGACGAGCGCAAACTGCGTCTGGTTGATCGCGGCCAGCGTCCCGGCCTGCGCCGTCACGGTCAGGTATAGCGCGGCATTAGTCGCCGCGGCAAGCGTGGCCGTGAAATTCGGCGTCGGTGAAGGCGTGATCGTCGGCAAGGGGGTAATCGTCGGCGTCGCGGTATGGGTAGGCGTGTCGCTCGGCGTGGCGGTGAATGTGCTAGTCGGCGTGAATGTCAGTGTCGCACTTGCAGTCGGCGTAAAGGTCGGCGTGCTGGATGGCGTAAAGGTGGCAGTCGCAGTATCGGTCGCGGTTTGCGTCGTAGTCGGGGTATCGCTCGGTGTAAGCGTTGTGGTGGGCGTGTCGCTCGGCGTGCTGGTCCCGGTTTCGGTACTGGGTGGCGTGGCGGTGCTGGTTGCGGTATCGGTTGGTGTCGTGGTGGGGAGTGCCGTTGCGGTTTGGCTGGCGGTGGCCGTCGCCGTTGCGGTTGCTGTTGAGGTCGCTGTCGCGGAAGGCAGCGCGGTCTGCGTGGCGGTGGCCGTCGCCGTTGCAGTGGGCGTGTTGGTCCCACGCAGGATGCCGGGAATGATGCCCGATGCGAATCCGGCCAGACCGAGCGCAAGGATCGCGATCCCGACAATCAGCAAACCACCGCACCCAGCCAGACGGCGACGGGGTGTGTCCGTCGCATCAAGCGGCATCGTCGTCGGCATAATGGGCGGCGGCGGTGCGCTTCCCGCCAACATAATTTTGCTGGAAGGCGGTCCGCTTTTGCCGGGCGGCGGCGCGGGGGGGACGACCACCGAAGGGTCTTCGAGCGCCTTGAGCATTTCGTCTGCGCTCTGGAAGCGGTTCTCCGGCTCCTTCTGCATCGCCTTATAGGTAATCGCGGCAATGCGCTCGGAAGCATCCGGCGCGCGCGTCCTGACGGAAGGCGTCGACTCGTTGTGATGCTTGAGGATCACGGCCAGCGGCGACTCGGCATCATAGGGCAGCACGCCCGTCAGCATTTGATACATAATAATGCCGAGCGAATACAGGTCGGAGCGCTCGTCGCCCGCTTCACCGAGTCCCTGTTCAGGAGCCATATACGCGGGCGTGCCAATCATGCCGCCGCTGGCTGTGAATTGGATACCCGTAACGATCTTCGCGATGCCGAAATCGGTCAGGACGACGCGCCCATCGAGATCGAGCATCAGGTTGGCGGGCTTAACATCGCGGTGGATCATGCCGCGTGCGTGGGCATAGGCCAGCGCGCTCACCGCGCCGCTCATCAGCCGGTAAATTTCGGCTTCGGGGAAGCGCTCCTTCGTGCTGTCCAGCCGCTCCTTGATCGATTGTCCGCCGATCAGCTCCATGACCATGTAATAGGTCTCGCTCGGCGGGTCGAACTCGAAATCATAGACCTGCACAATATTCGGGTGACGCAGCCGGGCGACGTTGCGCGCCTCGCGCTCGAAGCGATCCTTGAACTCCGGGTCATCGGCCAGGAACGGGTGCAGCATTTTGACGGCGACATGGCGATCCAGGCTCGGTTGATACGCCTTATAGACCTCAGCCGTGCCGCCGCGTCCGAGGCGTTCCTGTATCTCGTATTTACCAAGCTGCCGGGTGGTCGTCAAGGTGAAGCCTGTGTCATGCGCGTTCGGGTTCCAACGAGACTATAACCTGTTATGGGTCAAGTCTCAACCAGATCAGGGTCGAAATTGAATAACAGGTTCGTCAGGCGAAGCGCTTCCAGGTCCCATTGACGATGTGAAACTCGACCAACGACGCCGCGTTATTGACTGTCGTGCGGACCAGCGCCGCCGGGATGCCCGCCGCCGTCACCCCAAGCGTCACGCTTTGCACCTGCGCCAGGACTGCGCCCGGCTGCGCCAACCGCCGCCGTGCATTCACGAGCGCATCCGCGCCGCTATCCCACAAGGCCAGAAAATCCTTCTGATTATTGGCCTTGAGCAATTCGCGTTCAAGCGCAAGCCGCCATTGAAAGAAAGTGCGCCAATCGACAGTGAGCGCGTTCAAGGGCTGGCCGAGGACCTTGCCGAGGATGCTGATGTCGGAATTCGGAGAGAGCGCCTTGACCAACGCCGGGATCGTCTCCGCGCCATAGGCATCGCGCACGCTCTGGATGAAGCCGATTTGTGCGGGGTTGCCGCGTCCGAGGGTAGCTGCTGCCAGCCATTCGGTGATCGTCTGTTGCAGCCACGCCGCATCGCTGTTCGCGTTCGGACGCACCGCGCCGGAAGCTACCTCAAAGCTATGTTCGGCGATCCGCTCCGCGATGGCTTCTTCCTGTTCAGGTGAAAAGTTCAGCGGCGCGCGGTCAGCAGCCGTTGCGAGTGGCGAGGCGACGACGAGCAAATTGGGATCGGCGCCGTCCCAACGCGGCGCGCAGCCGATGCACGGCATAATTTTGATGTGCAAGGCGGGCGTCGTCGTACAGCCGAGCGCCGCGCAGCCATCCGCCCACCAGCGTCCCGCGCTCTCGAAAAGCGCCTTCGCAACGGCTTCATCGGTGCTGCTATAGCTCACAATCAGGGTCTTGCTTTCGAGCGCCCGCGTCTCTCCCCAGAAGGTGTAATCGGTCGGGACATGCCGCCAGCCATCGGGATAGCGCCAGAAATACCAGAGCGCGAGCGCAGGTTGCCCGTTCACCGTCTCCTCGACCAGCGCGCGACCGCGTTGCCCGTCCACTTCGGCATCGATGTTGCCACCGAATTGAATCGCGCCCTTCTGCTTCAAATCCTGATAGCGGTTGAAGCGCGCGGTCTGTTCGGGAATGTAATTGGTGTTGCCGCCGCGCATCAGGCTTATATATTCGCTCAGGTCGCCAATTTTGAGCGCGTTTTGTTCAGCCCGGGCGGCGTTGATGACGCCCTGCCGCAGGGTCGTATCGACCGTGTTCAGCCGCCACGCGACCAGCGCCACGACGCCGCCTGCCAGCACAAACAGCAGCAGCGTAAAAGCGATAAGCGCGAGCCGCTGCCGCCTGCGCAAGCGACGGGCTGCCGGGTCTTCACCCGCGCGTTCCGCTGCGACATCGGTTTCGACTTGCCAATCCAGACGAATACTCATTGTTACAATACGCCTCCAGCCATCAGCCTCCAGCCATCAGCAAAATCTTATTGCTGTGACGAGACACACATAAATACACGTTACACAGTTAAGTGGACGGCAAGAATGCCGTACCTACAAAACGCGCCATCTACGTAGGGACGCCATCCCTGGCGTCCGGTTCGCTGATCATTTCCGTTATTCAGTTTCGCGCAGCGAGACCTCACCCGCATAGACCCGGTGTGGAGTCCCGGCTGCATCGATCAATTCTAGCGCACCATCCGGGAAGACGGTGGACGCGCGCCCGATGAGCGCCTGACCGCCGCTGATTGTGACCTCCTTGCCGAGCGTAGTGAGCGCATCCCGCCACGCCGCGAAGAGTTCATCACTCGCGAGCCGCACGCTCCAATAATCAACACGGCGCAGGATCGCGGCCAGCAGCGCGGCGCGGTCAATAGGGGCGTTGGTCAGATCGCTCAGGTTGATCGCCGTTTCCGCGAGCGGCGTCCCGGCGAACGGCACTGCGACGTTGAGGCCGATGCCCAGCACTGCAGATGCGAGCGTTTCACCCTGCCAGTGCGCCTCGCTCAACACACCGCACAGCTTGCGACCGCGCGCCTGTACATCATTCGGCCATTTGAGCGTAACAGGCACGAGCGGCGCGAGCGCTTCAAGGACACTCACCGCGCCGAGCATCACCACGCGCGGGAGTGCTTCGGCGGCGGGGCGCAGGATCACGCTGAACGCGAGCGCGCTCCCGGCCGGGGTCAGCCAGCGCCGCGCGAAGCGTCCACGCCCCCCAAGCTGCTCCTCCGCGATGACAACGCTCCCGGCGGGGGCATTCGTCCATCGCGCGGCGAGGTCCATTGTGCTTTCGGCCTGAGCGTGGAAGCGGAACGGACGTGGATAGAGCGCCTCGCGAAGGGTGCGCTCCGTGAAAAGTTCAGACGTAGTCATGGGGTTAGAGTTGTGGGCGGACACATCGGTCCGCCCCTACAAAAACGAGCCATCAGTCTATTTCGTCGGCGCTATCGAGTGCATCCAGCGCGGCTTGCGCGGCCTTTTGCTGGCTCTCCATCCAGCCGTCTTCGGTCGCCATGCGCTGCAAATGCGTGTAGATCGATTGCTGCGACTCGCTATCGAGCGTCAGCCAGACAGCGGTGATGCGGTCGGGTTCCTCGCTCAGAATATCCGCCCAGAATTCCTCAAGCCAGCTCACGGTTCCGTTCCTCTATCTCCGGAATTGGGGCGCGCCCCGCCGCCGTTTCGACGAATTTGCTGAACAGCGGATGCGGGCGGTTCGGTCTGCTCAGGAATTCGGGGTGAAACTGCGTGCCGAGCATGAACGGATGGCCGCGCAGTTCGGAGATTTCAACGAGGCCATATTCCGGGTTCGAGCCACTGAACATCATGCCTGCCTGCTCGAACTGCGCGCGATAGGTGTTGTTGAATTCCCAGCGATGGCGGTGACGCTCGAAAATCTGGTCACGTCCGTAAGCCGCGAACGCCAGCGTATCCGGCTCCAGACAGCATTCATAGGAGCCAAGCCGCATTGTGCCGCCCTTGTTCTCGATATGCACCTGATCGAGCATCAGGTCGATCACCGGATGGCGCGTATGTTTGTGAAATTCGGTGCTGTCCGCATCCTTGAGGCCGATTTTGTGGCGCGCAAATTCGATGCACATGACTTGCATACCCAGGCACAGCCCAAAGTATGGCACGCCGTTCTCACGCGCGTATTTCGCCGCAAGGATTTTGCCCTCGATGCCGCGATCTCCAAAGCCGCCGGGGACGACGATCCCATCCGCTTTCGTCAGACGGTCGAAGCCTTCCCCTTTTTCCAGATCGCCGGAATAAATCCAGTCGATCTCAAGATCGCGCCCGTGCGCGTTGGCGGCATGGAAGAGCGCCTCTTTGACGCTCATATAGGCATCGCGCAGTTCGATGTATTTGCCGACAATCGCGATGCGGACCTTCGGCTTCGGCTCCTTCATGCGCGCGACCATCTCCCGCCATTCGTCCAGATTGGGACGCTTGGCCTTGAGCCGCAGTTTGCTGACAATGTAATCGCCCAAACCCGCATCTTCGAGCATCAATGGCACTTCGTAAAGCGTGCGTGTGGTCTCCAACGGAATCACTGCCTCGCGGTCCACGTCGCAGAACAGTGCCATTTTATCCAGCAAGTCGCGCGACACCGGGTAATCGGTGCGGGCGAGAATCACATTCGGCTGGATGCCGATCCCGCGCAGATCGCGGACGCTATGCTGCGTCGGCTTGGTTTTGAGTTCGCCCGTCGCGGCCAGATAAGGCAAGTAGGTGATGTGGACCGACATCGCGCGCTTGCGCCCCATATCGTTGCGCAGTTGGCGCAGTGCTTCGAGGAAAGGCTGCGATTCGATGTCGCCAACCGTGCCGCCGACTTCAACGATGATTACATCCGCCTTGCTGGATTTCGCGACGGCCTTGATGCGCTTCTTGATCTCGTTGGTAATGTGCGGGACCACCTGAATCGTGCCACCGAGGAACACGCCGCGCCGCTCCTCGTTGATCACATCGTTGTAGACGCGCCCCGCCGTGACATTGCTCTCCTTCGAGAGGTTTTTATCGATGAAGCGCTCGTAATGGCCGAGGTCGAGGTCGGTCTCGCCGCCGTCATCGGTGACGAATACCTCACCGTGCTGGTATGGGTTCATCGTACCCGGATCGATGTTGAGATAGGGATCGAGTTTCTGGATCGCGACGCTAATGCCGCGCGCCTTGAGCAACCGCCCAATCGCCGCCGCCGTCACTCCCTTGCCGACGCCGCTGACAACTCCGCCTGTACAGAAAATATAGCGTGCCACGTTCACCCCTCCGTTGCATGGTCAGCGAACAAAAAGAGCGGCGGGGAGACTAGCCCTCGGTTATTCACCGTCTGGTTCTCCCCGCCGTGTTTGCCACCCTCGCGAGTGGCGAAAACGCCAATTGGCGCTTGTGATTGAAATCATGCGTGCATTGCTGCTTAACAAGCAGATAATATCATACCGGAGGGGTGCGCGTCAACGCCGTTTGGGTTACGGATCATGGGCGCATCACGGATGCGCGTAGACCGCCTCCAGTGCTGTGATGTCCAGTTTCACCATTCCCCAGACCGCTTTGTAGAGGCGTTCGCGCTGCGCGGGAGTTGCTTTGTGCAGCATCTTTTCAAGCACTGTCGGCGCGATTTGCCACGACACGCCGAATTTATCCACGACCCAACCGCAAACCTGCTTCTCACCGCCTTCGGAAAGCCGCTCCCACAGGTAATCGATCTCTTCCTGCGTATCGCAATTAATGTAGAGTGATAGTCCCTGACTAAACGTGAATTGGTCGCCGCCATTGGCCGCAAAGTAAGTCTGACCGAGTAGTTGAAAGCCAATCGCGCTGACAGTCCCCGCTGGACCGGGGTCACCCTCGCCATAGTGCGAGATCATGATGATCCTTGAGTCTTTGAAAATGGAGACGTAGAAATTGACGGCTTCTTCGGCGCGGCTGTCGAAGACCCACGAAGGCGTTATTTGCATCATACGGGGCTGCCTTTCTGTATTTCACAAGGACGCAAAGTCTACATGGCGAGCATAGCACAAATATCAAAAACTGAACAATTGTTTCATAACATGCGACACGGCAAACGCAGCAAGGACTGTTAGCGTTGCCCGACAATGAATGGACCGGGCTATTACGGAGCGCGCGTTCGACTTCCAGCGCAGCAGACCGTAGTAGCGCGTCCATTCGATGCGTTTGCCCTGGGGTACGGATCAGGGCCGGACACATAGGTCCGCCCCTGCGAAGCACGTGTTATGCGCTATTTGCCAACCGGCTCGACCATCGACCGTTCTTCGTTGAGCAGCGCCGCGAACTGCGTTTCGTAGAGCGCCGCATAGAGGCCACCCTGCGCGATCAACTGCGCGTGCTTGCCGCGTTCGACAATCTGGCCGCGATCCATCACCAGCACGACATCGGCCTTGTGGATGGTACTCAGGCGGTGCGCGATGACGAGGCTCGTGCGGCCTTTCATGACCGTCTCCAGCGCTTGCTGGATGAGCGCTTCGGATTGCGAGTCGAGATGCGAGGTCGCTTCGTCCAGAACGAGAATGCGCGGGTCCTTGAGGATCACGCGCGCAATCGCGATGCGCTGTCGCTCGCCACCACTCAGGCGGTAACCGCGCTCCCCGACAATCGTATCGTAGCCATCCGAGAGCCCCATGATGAAATCGTGGATGTTGGCTGCCTTCGACGCCGCGATGATTTCCGCTTCCGTCGCGTTTGGCCTCGCGTAGAGCAGGTTGGTACGGATCGTATCGTGGAAGAGATACGTCTCCTGCGTGACCACGCCAATCGTATCCGCGAGCGACTCCAGCGTCAGGTCGCGCAGGTCGTGACCATCGATCAGGATGCGCCCACTGGTCGGGTCGTAGAGGCGCGGCAGCAGATAGGTCATCGTCGTTTTGCCCGCGCCGCTGGGTCCGACAAGCGCGCCAAGCTGACCCGGCTGCAAGTCGAAGGAGACCTCCGTGAGCGCCATCGTGCGCGCCTGTGAATGCGGCGCGGGGACTTCGGCTGCGCCGTTCTTGCGCGTGTCATCGCCACTCATCACGGCCATGATGTTGCCCATACCGCCCCGCCGCTGCACATCGCGCAGCCGCGCTTTATCGTCCTCATCGGTGTAGGTGAAGGTCACGTCCTCGAAGCGCACTTCGCCGCGCGCATCATGCAGCGCGAACGCATCCGGCTTTTCGGTGAGTTCGAGCGGCATATCCAAAACCTCGAAGACGCGCTCGAAGCTGACTACCGACGTCGCGAAATCTACCGGGGCATTCGTCAGCGATTGCAGCGGTCCATAAAGCTGCCCCAGATAAGCCGCGAACATGACGATCAGGCCGACCGTGAACACGCCATCCATGACCAGATGCCCGCCGACCCAGTAGACGAGCGCCGTACCGACCGTGCTGATAAAGCCCAGCGCGAGCCACAGCCGAATACTCGCAATCGAATTCTGAATACCGATGTCGCGCACGCCCGCCGCGCGTTCGCGGAAGCGTTCGACTTCGGTTCCGGTGCGCCCGAACAGCTTGACGAGCAGCGCGCCGCTCACGTTCAGCGTTTCGTTCATGGTCGCGTTCATGCGCGCGTTCTGGTCCATCTGCGCGCGGGCGAGCGTGCGCAGCCGTTCCCCGATGCGCCGCGCCGGGACGATGAACGCCGGGACGACCAGCAGCGCGAGCAGCGTCAGCCGCCATTCGATGGTGAGCATAATTGCGAGGACCGTGACGACGGTGATCACATTCGTGATGATCCCCAAAATCGTCCCGTTGATTGCGCGCTGTGCGTCTACCACGTCGTTATTGACGCGGCTCATCAATTCGCCCGTCTTGCTGTTCGTGAAGAAGCGCAGCGACATACGTTGTAAGTGCGCGAAGGTCGCCACGCGCAAATCGTAAATGATGCCTTCGCCCATCCGCGCCGTGACGTTGCGCCGTAGAATATCGAGCAGCGCATTGCTGACCGGGATCGCGACCAGCCCGAAGGCGATGCGATCCAGTAGCGCGGCATCGCGATTCGGCAGTGCGAAGTCGATCAACTGCCGGAAAAGCGCTGGATTTGCGGCGACAATCAGGCCTTGAATGAAGATTGTCACCAGTGAGACGACCAGGTGAACCCGGTATGGCTTCGCATAGGTCAGGACGCGGCGCAGCAGCCGCCATGTGACTTTCGGCTTCACGCCTGAATCGTCATCGTAAATATATCGCCACCAACTCATCTCTTGTACCCTTTGACCGGCTTTTCCCGATCTATTTGAACCCTTGATTGAAGAGTATCCCGTATAATGTCCATTGACGTTAGCAGACTTATTGCGCCTTACACAGCGCGACCCGTCCTTTCGATCAGGCTCGATCCTCGACCTTTAGTGCTGCGCAAACAGCGGACGCAGTGCGAGCGTGGGCGGACACGCAGGTCCGCCCCTACGGAATGCGCTTTGTAGGGGCGGACCTATGTGTCCGCCCGTCTTTCAATTTTGATGCGTTTGCCCTGATTTTAGCGATTCGATGCACACAACTCTATAATTATCTGACAAGAATGGGCGCGGCTCGACAAAAAGGTTGAAATTATGACAGAAAATCCAAGACCGGAAGTGCGTATCCTCACGCCTGATAACCCGACAGGCGATCCGCGTCCGCAGCGCGTCCTCACGCCGGAAGACCCGCATCTGGAATATCAGCCGCAGTGGGCAAGCTGGATTAGGCAGTTCATCGCGATTGTGCTTGTGCTGGGGACGCTGCTCTTCGTCGCGTTCCTCGGTCCTATCGCGCAGGTGTTGATTGCCTCGTTGCTCGTCTCGCTGCTGATGTACCTGCCTGCGCGCTTCCTCGCCAATCGCACGCGCTTCTCCTATAAGGTGAGCGTCGCGCTGCTCTACGTGATTGTAATTTTGATCCTGATCGCGGCGATCATCAACCTGCTTCCAGTGGTCTCGAACTGGGTGAACTCCGGGTTGCAGCAACTGAGTGGTTTGAACACGCGCATCACGACCTATTTCAAGGATTACAAGCCCGGCGATTCAGACATTACAGTGTTCGGCATCCATCTCCAGCTCGATCCGGTGATCCAACAGGCGAAAGCGCTGTTCCTCGGCGGTGCGCCCAGCGAAGGCGCGCCAGCAGCGCCGCAGGTCGATCTCGGTCCGACGCTGCAAATTGCGACTAACATCGTCGGTGGCATGTTGACCGGGGTTCTCAGCTTCATTTCGACGCTGTTCCTCGCATTGTTCCTCTCATTCCTGATTCTGATCGAACTGCCGGGCTATCAGGCGGGCGTGTTCCGCTTCGTACCCGCCGTCTATCACCGCGAGATCGGACTGCTCTCGATCAAGATCATGAACGTCTGGCGCGGTTTCCTGCGCGGGCAATTGACGCTCGGCGTGATCGTCGGCGTGGTGACGTGGTTGCAATTGACGCTGATGGGCGTGCAAAACGCAGTGCTGCTCTCGATCATCGTGACGATTATCGGCCTGATCCCGACGATTGGCGGGTTCATCGCGCTCGTGCCACTCGCGCTGTTCCCACTGTTGCAGGGTTCGACGGTGTTCACGCAACTGGATAACGCGACCTTCGCGCTGGCGGTCGTCCTCGTCAACCTCGTCATCTCGCAGATCATCTGGAACGTCGTCTCCCCGTACATCATGGGCGATGCGCTGCGGCTGCCGATTCCGATCATTATCCTCGGCGTGTTCTTCGGTGCGGCGGTCGGCGGCGTGGCGGGTGCGTTCCTGAGCGCGCCGCTGCTCGGTACGCTGCGCGTGGTCCTCACCTATATCATTAACAAGATCGCGAAACAGGACCCCTACAAGGGCGAGACGTGGGAAGCGCCGAATCTCACCTGACGGGCTTGCCCGACCCGGTTCAAGGAATTTTGTAATCAGCTAGTCCACAGCCGCACGGAATAAATCGACTCCGGGAAGGGCATAAAGACAAGCACGAAGGCGACGAGGCATAGCACCGCGAGGATACGCCGCCGCCTATCCAGCTTCGTGACCATGTTGAGCGGCGTGGCATAGACGCGCCCCAATACGAACAGCAGCACCAGCCAGATCACCCATCCGGTGTAGAAGTAGGACAACACGGCCACGATTGCCATGAACGGGAAGAACAGCACGCGCGCCCGCTCCCCGATCAACGAGAATAGCGCGTGACCGCCATCGAGCTGGCCTATCGGGATCAGGTTCAAGCCCGTCACGAGCAACCCGGTCCAGCCCGCCATCGTGAGCTGATTGATGATCACATCGGACATCCCATCTGGCAGGTTGCGCCCGAAGACCAGTATCTTCGCAACGATGTAGAGGATCGAATTGCCTTCCTGTATGTATTCGCCGCCGTAACTGCGCAGCATGAAGACCTGGCTGGCGACTGTCGGCTTGACAGGCGAAGTGGCAAGGCCGATCAACAGGATCGGGATTGCGAAGCACAGGCCAATCAGCGGACCCGCCGCACCGATGTCGAGCAGCACCTTCCGGTTGCGCATCGGCTCGCGAAGCTGGATGAACGCACCGAGCGTCCCGAACGTGCCGGGGACGGGCATCGGGATAAAATAGGGAAGCGTGACGGCAACCCCGTGACCGCGCGCCGCGAAATAGTGGCCGAGTTCGTGCGAGCCGAGGATGAGCAGCACGCCGAGCGCATAGGGCAGCCCGCGCAGCAGATCGAAGAAACTCACGAACGGCGCGGGGTCTTGCAGTGACCCAACAAAAAGCAGGCTGAACACAGTCAGTATGAAGAGCAGCAAATTCGGCCACCACTCGCGCGGCCTGACGGTGACGCGCCCCTTGATGGCGCGGACGGTCTGCCTGCCGCCGCTCTCCGTCAGGATCGCGGTGTGGTTGAGCGGTGAGAAAGCGGCTTCCAGCTTGTCGAAGGCTGGCTCTGCGTCAAGCAGGAGCGTCCCGTGAAAGCTGGCGGTGATGGGCGTCGTCGGCGTCCATTCTTCCTGTTCGATGCGCAAAACCTCGCTGACCGCCGCGCCAAGTTTTTCGCGGAGCGGTTCGGGGGCCGCGCTTCCGCTGCTTGCAACAAGGTCCTGCGCGGGCGCGAGGTCGCGGTCGTCTTCATTGATCATGGGTGGAAAGTTCCTGATTACCTAGCGCGGCGTGGTGGTCACGGCGGCCTGCGCTGCGGTTGCGGAGAGGGTCGTCCATTTGCCGGATTTCGCGCTGAGGGCATACACCGCCCCGTCGCGTCCGCGTAGATAGTACATCGTATCGGGCGTGGCTGCGCTATCGGCCTGATACGCGCCCTCAAAGGCCGTCTCCGCGCCGCGCGCCCAGCCCAGCCGCTCACGAACATTCGGCTTCATGCGCCAAACGAGGCCGAAACCGCGTATCGGCTGGTCGAGGCCAGTGGGCGGGCTGATCGAGTCGTCGCGAACCGGGCTGCCGTCGATATAGTCATCAGTGTATACGGACCAACCCGGCTTTGCGTTGTCCGCGAACAGCACGTAAATTTTTTTCTGTGCGCCGATCCAGATCATCTGGCCGCGCTCAAAGGCCTGCGCGACCGCCGTACCGATGCTCGCCTCGGCAGCCGGGCAGGTCCCTGGATCAGGCGTGAAGAACCACGCATAGGTCGCACACTGGAGCGTGATCGTCAGCCCCTTCTCGATGCGCGTGTACGCATCGGAGACCGTCAGCACGAAGCGCGATTGCTCCTTGTCGTCCTTACCAATCAGCACGTCCTGCGACCCCGCCTGCCCGACCTGCCACGTATAATCGCGCGTTCCGTCCGGGCGCAGGCGATAGATGATCGCGCTCTCCGCGCCGCGTACCGACCAATACAGCTTCACCTTATCGCCGGGACGCGCGCTCGTGACGGTGGTTGTGAAGTATTCAATCGCGAGCGCGCCGGGCTGCACGTTGGGTTTGGTGGCGGTCGGGGCATAGCGCACGGTGGTCGGCAGCGCCCCACTCATGAGCGCCGTCGGGGTCTGGCCGGGCGCGAGCGTGGCGGGCGGCGTATCGGTCGGGTATGGCGTGAAGCTGGGCGGGATTGCCGAAGGCGTGCGGGTCGGGACGGTCGGCGTCGGTGAGGGCGTGCGCGTTTCGAGCGGCGGCGTGGGCAGGAGCGGATCGGCATTCGCGGCGCAGCCACACAGCAGCGCAAGTAGTACCAGCCACGCAAGCGCCGCCCGTCGCATCAGGACTCCGGCGGCGGGACGGGCAGTTCGTCTTCGGGTGTGTCTTTGTACTTCTCGCCAATATCGACCAGCATACGCGGGATCGCATCCACAATCGGATATTTGTAGCCGCTATCGTCGCAGACCAGCCATGTCCCCTTGACGAGGCGCAGCCTGCCGGGGTCATCGCCTTTATCGGTGTAGTGGACGGCGACCGGGCAACGCAGGATTTCCAGAAGGTCCGCGCTGACGCTTTGATCGGACATGGCGACTCCCTTTTTTATACGCATAGTTACGACGAAATTGGCTAAATCTATCGAGGAGTATAGCCAATCGCGGCGGGTAGCGTCAAGCCGTGCGCGCCGTGCCTCCTTGTTCGTGATCTGTGCAGCGCTGCTCTCGTCTCATGATGAGAGCAACGAGTTTCGTTAAATCTTCCTGAAGGCCGTAGCGAACGGGGGAGCGGCGGTGTTACACTTTCGTAATGCCGTAATGCGTCGAGGTGTATCATCGTGCAGTTGAGAGGATTGTTTCCAATTCGCGAAAAGCCACCTCGCGTCGCGACCAACACCCTGCGCATCGGCCAGTTTACGGATAGCTACCCGCCGATTATCAACGGCGTGAGTTCGTTCGTGGATGAATTGCACCGCGAACTACTCGCGCAGCACCGCTCGTCGTTCGTCTTCACTTATGGACACACGACCGATACGCACCCCGAACCGGGCGTCTATCGAACGCCGGGGCTGCCGATGGGCAAGCTGCCGTTTCACGTTGCGCTGACGCTCGACAACGCCTCACGGCGGGTCGCCAACACGCTCGATGTCTTTCATATTCACGAGCCGCTCCTGATCGCGAACATGGCGCTACCCTTTGCCGCGCGGCTGGATCGCCCCGCGATCTTCACCTGCCACACGCGCCACGATACGTATACGAACAATTATCCGCGCGCGGTACGCCCTTCGATCCGGCAGGTGGTCAGCGCGTCAATGGAAAAAGCGATACGCGGCAGCGCGCTGGCGACCGCGCCTTCGGAGAACACCGCGCGCTGGATGCGTTCACTCGTGCCGGACATCGGCGAACGGGTGATCGTGATGCGCAACGGCATTCACCTTGAGCAGTTCGAGAAGACGGATAGCCCCATCGCGCGTGACTCGTTCGGCATTGGCGCGGATCAAATCGTGGTGATGTACGTCGGGCGGCTGACGCCGGAAAAAAATCTGGAAGCGTTTGCGGAAGGCTTCATGCACGCGGTCGGCCTCGGCGCGCCTGTGCATTGGGTAATCCTCGGTGAAGGCAAGATGCGTCCAATCCTCGAAGAAATGCTCGATCCGGTGCGCGAGCGCGTTCACTTCACGGGCGCGGTCCCACGCACGGAAATTCCGCGCTACCTCGCGATGGCCGATCTGTTTGGCACAGCCTCATTGAGCGAGGCCAACCCGGTTTCAGTAATCGAGGCGATGGCCTGCGGCAAACCCTACATCGGGATGCAAGCCGATTGGTGGAGCGAATTCACCGCGAACCAGACGGGCGGCCTGCTCGCGGAGACGCCGCAAGCGCTCGGCGCGGCGCTCAAACGGCTGGCCGAGGACCCCGTGCTGCGTGCTGATCTTTCCGCGGGGGCGCTGCGAATCGGCGAGCAATTCGATATTCACAGCGTCGCGGATCGCTGGATCGAGATTTACCAGCGGTTGGTCGAGGAACGGCAATTGGAAGTCGCGCGCGGATAATTAACGTCAATTCCGTGCAAACCGGACGGGTCAAGCCCCGCCCCTACAAATACAATTGCGTTTCGGTGTAGGGGTCGGGCTTGACCGACCCGTTTTTCAATTCACCGACCCGTTTTTCAATTCACGGGCGGACACATCGGTCCGCCCGCATATTTGTTTTATGTGGATAAACATCCGATGTGACCCCCGCGCGTTCTTGCATACTTTTGACGCGCCTTTGACCTGAAATCGTTATATAATACGCACTGCTGAATACATTCTCTAGCAGGCAGAATATCCATTATGGAATGTCCGAATTGCCACCACTGGAACGAGGCGGGTGCGCGTTTTTGCGAGGAGTGCGGCTTTGACCTGACGAGCGTTGCGGCATCGCCCTCGGCGTCGGTCTCCGTCACGGGGGGTGTCGCCATTGACCCGGATGCGATCCCCGACCCCGCTCCGCAAAGCCTCGTCCCCGCCGCACCGCCCGAAGCACCCGCGTTCGAGGGTCCGCGCCTCTTCTCCGAGAAGACGAAGACGATCTTCAAGCTGGGCGATAGCACGCTCATCGGGCGCGAAGAGCCGAGCGCGCAAATTGACTTCGACGGCTACGACGACGGCAAATTCATCAGCCATCGCCACGCGCAAATCAGCAAGCGCGAGGATGGCTATTACCTCGAAGACCTCGGCAGCACCAACGCCACGCGCGTCAACGGCATGAAGCTCTCGCAGGGGCAGGCGCAGGCGCTCAAGGATGGCGACAAGGTGCGCTTCGGCAAGATTGAACTCACGTTTATGGAGCGCTAGGAGCGACATATCATGGCGCTAAACAGCCTTGAAAAAATCAAGTGTCCGCACTGCGGGCAGATGACCAGTACCGCCACCGGCTTTTGTGACGAGTGCGGTCTGGAATTGAATTCGACGCCAATCAAGCCGATCACGGCGGCGATGGCGATGGCAACCGGAGCGCTCAAGACCGGGACGGCGGGAATCGCGGCAAGCGGGCTGACCTGCCCGAACTGCGGCTTCGCGCTGCGTCCGAACGCGAAACACTGCCCGAATTGTGGCTTGAAGATCGTCCGGCAGGAGACGAACGGCACGGTTGCTGCCGCGCTCCCGACCGAAGCGAAGAGCGGACCGCCCAGCAAACTGACCGTCGGCGCGGTGGTCGCCAGCCGTTATGGGCTGGAAGGCATCCTCGGCGAGGGTGGAATGGGGCGCGCGTGGCGTGCCTTCGACCAGCATTTGAACAAGCAGGTCGTGATCAAAACCATCGTCGCGCAGGATGAAAGTCTGCGGAAGGCATTGCAGGATGAAGCGCAGACGCTGATCAACATTCGCCACCCGAACATCGTCTCCGTGTTCGACTTTTTCACCGTCGAAAACGAACTGTGCTACGTGATGGAGTACATCTCCGGTCCAAGCTGGTCGGATGAGATCGAAGACGCCACCACGCGCAAGCTGGTCCAGCCGATGGCCGCGGAAGAAGCGCTGCTGCGGGTGAGGAACCTGCTGCCCGCGTTCAAATATCTGGGCGGGCTGACGCCGCCGATCATCTATTGCGACTTCAAGCCGAGCAACGTCAAAAGCATGACGCTCCCGAACGGCGAGCGGATCGAAGTTCTGCTCGATTTCGGCACGGCGTACCGCTACGATGCGAACGTCCCACCGAAGCCCGCGCGCGGCACGCCCGGCTATCACTCCCCGCAAGCGATGCACCCCGACTGGCGCGACGACTACTTCACAATTGGGCGCACCATCGCGGAACTGGTCGGCATGGAAGAAGTCCACACCGAAGCGTATAAATATACGCTCACGCCCGCCGACCAGTTTCCGTGGAACCAGTACGACGACTCGCTGCTCTATTTCGTCGAATGGCTGACCGCGAAGAACCGCGAGGACCGCCCGCAGAACGTCGATGAAATCCTTTCTGAACTGGATGGCGTCCTCGGCTACGTGCGCGGTCAGTCGCCAGATCGCCGTGCCGCGCTCGCGCACCGTGCGCAGGTCAGCTTTGCGGGCGTCACCAAACAGACAATGACGACCGCCGGGACGGGGACCGTCAAGATCGAATTGCCGCAGGTCGAGCAGACCAATCCGGCAGCGACGATCCTGCTCCGCGCGCAGGAAGCCTATGAACAGCAAAACCTGACTCGCGCGCTGCAACTCGCGAATCAGGCGGTGAACAATCAGGGTGGCGCGGCGGCGCACGTCCTGCGCTCGCTCATTCACAACCGTCTCGGCGACGCGCAGGCCGCCAAAACCGATCTCGATCAGGCGGAAACGTTCTCCGATGCACAGCAGCAGTGGCAAATCGCGCTCGCGGAAGGGCAACTGCTCGAAAACTCAGGCGTCTATGATCAGGCCGCGCAGCGCTACCGCCGCATGATGGCGATCAAGCCAGGCGACTATCGCGGGCGGCTGCTGCTCGCGGACCTGTACCGCCGCAGTGGGAACAATGCGCAGGCAATCAACGAGTACCGCGCGATTATCCAATCCAAGCCGAATGTCGGCGCGGCCTATATCGGGGCGGCGAAGTCGTATGTCGCGATGAACGAGACGCCGGACGCGATCCAGATTTTGGAGACGGTCGGCAGCCGCAACGCGAGCTACAACGATGTGCTGCTTGAATTGATCGCGCTCTACAACCAGCGCGCGCTGACCGGGCTGCCGACCAGCCTGGATCAATCGGCACGGGCTATCGACGCGCTGCACGAGAACGGCGTCGAGACGCGGCAAGCGTTTCGGCTGATCGCGGATTTCTACCACACGGCCTTGACGCTCGCGCGCAAGGCGGGTGGCGTCCCGGATAACATCAACTGGCCGCTTGGCCGCAGACCCAAGACGGTCGCGGACCTCGCGCGCATAAACGAAGAAGCGTGGCGTACATATCTTGCACGCGATGCGGAAGCCGACCGCGACCACATCATCAGCGAGAAGATTTTGCCCGCGCGGTCGTGGTCGCTGGTGTAAGCCGTCCGAATTCAACAAGATTGCAGACGCGCCCCCTGCTACGGGCGCTAATCCGAGGTTCAGGAATGTCCAACGCATTCAGTTTCAAAACCTACTACAACCCGTTCATCGCGCCGACGAGCAATTCGTTCTGGGGCGTGGTCTCGGTCTCCGCGAGCGACGCGCCGCAACCTGTGCAGCAGGAAACGGTCGTCTCGCTCGTCTGCGATGTATCGGGATCGATGCAGGGCGCGAAGTTCAACAACATGATCGAGAGCGTGGAAACCCTGATTTCGACCGCGCCCGCCGGAATCACGCTCGGTATCATCGTCTTCGATAACCACGCCAATGAAGTCGTTCCGCTGACGCGCATCACGCCCGGCATGGATCACGATATTCTGGTGCAAAACTTCCGGCGCGCCCTGCGGCGCATCTCGATTTTCGGCGGCACTTCCATGTCCACCGGGATCAAGCTGGCGCTGCAAACGCAGGGTGTGCTGCGCGGAAACACCGCGAAATATTGTATCTTCCTGAGCGACGGCCAGAACACGGAGCCGGAAACGATGCTCGCAGGGGCAGTCAAGCAGGCTGCCGAGGCCTCGCTGCACCTGTGCGCGTATGGCTATGGCAACGACTGGACGCCGGACGAATTGACCAAAATGGCGGAAATCACGAACGGCTGGATGCCCAAAGCCGTCCCGAACCCGACCGATCTCGTCAAGGAATTTACCGCGCTCGTGGCGCGTATGGCACGTACCGTCGCGACCGATGTGGCGCTGCAACTCTGGACGCCGACGGGCGCGAAAATCCTCTCACTCTCGCAGGCCTATCCGCAGTGGGTCAAGGGCGAGGCCGCGCCCGTCGGTGACGGCCATACGTGGGTCGTCCCGGTCCCGCCAATGTCCGCGAAGGACCACCGCGACTTCGTGGTTCACATCGAACTGGCGGCGGTCGGCGCGAAGGTTGTCGCAGCCAAGCCTGCGGTGGTGTATATCGCGGGCGGGCAACGCACCGAAGAGAAGGGCGACCAATCGACCTGGATGATCCTGCAACAAACGACCGATCAGGCACAGATCAATCAGGTGAACCCGGTTGTCGCGGGCTACCTCGGACAGGGGCAGCTCGCCGCCTCGATGCGCTCAATGACCGAGGCGCTCAACGCAGGCGACTCGAAGGCCGCCGAGCGCCACCGTACCGAAGCGCTGGACATCGCGCAGGCGACGGGCAACCGCAACATGACGCAAGTTCTCGATGCAGCCAGCGGTAGCGATGTCGCGCGCAAGACGGCGGCGCTCGGCACATCGACCGTCAGCCTGACCGAAGACGACACCTAAACCGGAGCCGCACCTGTGACCGACACCCCACCCGCCGCCATTACGCCGCGCAAACGTTGCCCGGAATGCGGCCACGAAAACCGACTCGGCGCGAAAGTCTGTACGCAGTGCGGCCACGTCTTCCTGAGCATGAAATCGCGCGGGCAGAAGTGGTGTCCGCGCTGCGGGACGGTCAACAAACTGGAAGCGAAGGTCTGCGTCAATTGCGGGCATCGCTTCCGTACTGCGTTCCGCACGCCTTCCGCGCCGCCTCTGCCGAAGGAAGCGCCGATTACGCAGCCGGACCCGCCCGCTGTCGAACTCCCGCCGACCTTCGAGGGGACGCGCCCGCCGCTCCTGCCCAAAGCAAAACCAACGCCACCCCCCGCGCCACAACCGCAAGTCGCGCCCGATCTGCTGGATGGCGAACCCGCCCCCGACCTGACCGATTTCGATTTCGACCAACTGCGTCATCCGCCGAAAAAAGGGTAGCTCTTGAAAATCTATGAATACATCGTCGCGTCCGTGCAGCACCCGGATCGCTGCGAGGACGCGAGCCTCGTCTTCGCGGGTGGCGATGAGCGTGGCAATGGTGGCGAAGCGCCCGTTTTCGCGGTCATCGATGGCATGGGCGGCCACCAGCACGTCACCGCGTCGGGCGAGACGCTGACCGGGCGCGATGCCTCGCAGACGGCACGGCAGGTCCTGATTGAAGATTTGGAAAATCTGTCGCCGGATGTTAGCGCGGCGCAGGGTGGCGAAGCCGAAACGCGGCTGATCGCGGCGCTCGAACGCGCCAATGATCAAGTCTATGCCGCGCTGAATGGCGGGGAAGGCTCGCCGCTGAATCAGCGCGTCGGCGCGGTCGGGACGGTCGCGATCCTGTGCGAGGGCGGCGCGCGGCTGCTGTTCGGGCAGGTCGGCGATACACGCGCATACATTTACAGCGATGGCGAACTGTTTCAGCTCCTGAAAGACGAAGACAACGTGCAATATATGGTCAATCAGGGGCAGATGAGCGAA
This sequence comes from Aggregatilineales bacterium, assembly GCA_965246845.1. Taxonomy (GTDB): domain Bacteria; phylum Chloroflexota; class Anaerolineae; order Aggregatilineales; family UBA2796; genus JBBRMW01. The sequence goes on along the minus strand of CBDFFR010000014.1, from coordinate 29,347 downwards.
GAGGACGGCGACCGCGTGGCGCAGATCGTCAACGTATGGGACGGGCAGACCGAACCCGAAGTGCAGGGGTCCGTCAAAATCGGCGGGCAGCGCTACGATACGTACCTCGCCTGGCGTTGGTTCGTGACGGGCAACCCGGCCTTGCGCATCCCCGGCGCGAACGTCGTCATCAACGCGCTCGGCACGGAGCCGGGTCCGGTGCAGGTACAGCGCTCGCGTTATATGGTCGCGGAAGGCGATATGCTGTTGCTCTGCTCGGATGGATTGTATAAAAACCTGTCGGAAGCGGAGATTACGCGCGGCCTCGCAGAAGCCGCCGACCCTGCCGTTGCGCTGGGTGAGGCTGCATTGGCGCGCTCAAAAGACAAGGACAACCAGCGCTGCAACCCGGATGATATTACGGCGGTGGTGGTGCGGTTCTAGCCGGGGATGGCGGGCGGACACATAGGTCCGCCCCTACATCGGAGGACGGGTTGGGGCAAGCCGCGACCCCTGCGCAAGGCGCGATATAGGCCGATTGGCGGGTCTGCATCCCGACCCGTCACATGCCGAAATAGCCTGACTGGTCTAGCCCAAGATATGCCCCTTGTGCGTTCACCCGGATCGGGTTCTGCCGTATGCTCTTTGCTGTTAGTCCATTCCAGCCAAAGGGAGCATCGAACATGCAGACTCTAGTTGCAGTTTTCAATGATATTAACGACGCCAACCGCGCAGTCGAAGAACTGGTCGCGTCCGGTGTCTCGCGTGACCGTGTGAGCGTCGTCGCCAACAACGCGACGGGCGAATATTCGTCGTATGTGAACGCCGACGGTACGACCGCCGCTCCGGTCGATGACGACGCGGTGAAGGCGGGTCAGGGTGCGGGCTTCGGCGCGGTTTCCGGTGGCATCATCGGTGCGCTGATTGGTCTGGGTGCGCTCGCAATCCCCGGCATCGGTCCGATCATTGCGGCGGGTCCGATTGCTGCAGCGCTCACGGGCGGCGTGATTGGCGCGGTCGCAGGTGCGCCGACGGGCGGCATCGTCGCGGCGCTGGTGAAGACGCATAGCATTGATGCGGAAGACGCCGATATGTATGCGGAGAGCCTTCGTCGCGGCGGCGTCCTCGTGACTGCCGAAGTCGATGACGGTATGGCCGACCGCGCGCGTGACATCCTCGATAATTACGGTCCGGTCGATGTTCACAATCAGGCCGAAAACTGGCGCGCAGAGGGCTGGAACAAGTTCGACGACACAACCACGCCGAACGATGACGATATGAAGCGCTTCCAGGCCGTCCGTATGGACAAGAGCGCAGTCAACGCTGCCATCGGTGGCAGCACACAGCCCGCCGCAACCAACCTGGGTCGCACGCAGATGAACGAGACGATTGACGCCAGTGGCAAGACGGTCCTCCCGGTCGTCGAGGAAAGCATCGATGTGCAGAAGCGTCAGGTTGAGAAGGGTCGCGTCCGCGCCTATACGACCGTCAGCGAGCGCCCCGTCGAGGTCGATGTGAAGCTGCGTGAAGAGAACGTCACAGTCGACCGCCGCCCGGTGGACCGCGCGATCAATGCGGGTGAGAATCCCTTCCAGGAGAAGGAAATCTCCATGACCGAAAGCGCGGAACAGGCTGTCGTCAACAAGACAGCACGCGTCGTTGAGGAAGTGGCGATTGGCAAGCAGACCAGCGAGCGTACCGAGACCGTTTCGGATACAGTTCGCCGCACCGATGTCAAGGTCGAAGAGACCCCGGCAACGGGTATGAAGTCCGGCGTGACGTACAACTATGCCGACTACGCGAACGCCTTCCAGACCGATTTCAACACCCGCTATCAGGGTCGCAATCTCAAGTATACGAGCTACGAACCCGCCTATCGCTATGGTTTCGACCTCGCGAGCGATGACTCGTACCGTAATTCGGATTGGACCAGCGTTGAATCCACCGCTCGCGCCGATTGGGAAAAGAAGTACCCCGGCCAGCGTTGGGACGAGTTCAAGGATAGCGTTCGCTATGCTTGGGACAACATCCGCAACCGCCGCTAGTCGCTGACCTGCGGGGTCACGTCATTCTCTTTTTGGGGAAGCAGGCAGTTGGGTGTCTGCTTCCCCGGTTTCATTTCAATCTCAGACGAGGACGCTATGACCGATCAAATCAATCACGACCTTGATCAACTCCAGCCAATTGTTGCCGAAACGCGCGCGACCCAAAACTGGGACGCAATCATCGAGGAGCGCGGCGAACTGATCATCCCGATTGTCGAAGAACAACTGCGCGTCGAACACCGTGAAGTGGTGGATGGCATCGTGCGGATTACGCTCGGTGTGCAGAGCGCGCCACAGACCGTAACCGAACCGCTCTACCACGAGCAGGTACAGGTCGAACACGTCCCGCTGAACCGCGTTATCGACGCAATCCCGCAGGTGCGCTATGAGGACGACGGCAACACGATGATCATCCCGGTGGTGGAAGAAGAAGTCATCATCACCAAGCGTTACATCCTGCGCGAGGAAATCCGCGTGACCAAACAGATCACGCAGACCGAATACACGGAACAGGTCACGTTGCGTCGCCAGACAGTCAATGTCGAGCGGCTGCCTTCCAGTGCTGCGCAATCCGCGTTCGGCATCCCGGTCGATGCGCAGCCATTGCGCCGTACCGCCCAGAATACCGAACTCACCGACTAGCTTTTGAATACGCAGGGGCCGCGGCTTGCCCGTCCCGTTCGCATCTAGAGCGTGTTATGCACTCTGTACGGGCTGGGTATTCAGCGCCGCCCGGTGCTGAAGCAGCCGGGCTAAAACCAGGCACTCGACCGACACAGCGTACCCAGAAGCACGCGCCAGCTTGAGCAGCCTACGTTCAGCGCGGTGGCTTCAGCCCCGCGCTTCGCTGCTGTAGGGACGCCATTCTTGGCGTCCGCAACTTCTGATCTCTAACACCGCGCATACTCCCCTCTGATACAAATCTGATCAACCCCCCGTATACTTCCATCAACAAAGAAGTCTGTTCGATAGCCTTTGCTGTCGGAAAGTGCAGATACCCGGAATGATGCGATTTGACAGATTTACCGAGCGTGCGCAGGATGCCGCCGCACGCGCCTATGAAATACTCCAACGCTATGGACATAATCAGGTCGATACGGAGCATTTCCTGCTCGCGCTCCTTGAACAGCCGGAAGGCGTGACGGGGCAAATCCTCGCGCGTATGAGCGTTGACGAGGCCGTAATCAGCTACAAACTCGATGAAATCCTGAAAGCCAGCCCGAAGGCGACCATCTACGGTGGCGGCGTCGGACAGGTCTTCATGACGCCGCGCGTGAAGCGCGTGCTGGAAGTCGCGCAGGAAGAAGCCACCCGCCTGAAAGATGAATACATCAGCACGGAACACCTTTTCCTCGCGATCCTGACCGAGACGCGCACCTCCATCGCCAAGATCATGAAGGAAGCGGGCGTCTCGCGTGAGCGTGTCCTCGATGTGATCAAGGACATTCGCGGCGGTCAGCGCGTGACGGACCCGCAGGCCGAGAGCCGCTACCGCACGCTTGAAAAATATAGCCGTGACCTGACCCGTATGGCGCAGGAAGGCAAGCTGGATCCGGTAATCGGGCGCGATAACGAAATTTTGCGCGTGATCCAAATCCTGAGCCGCCGCACGAAGAACAACCCGGTCTTGATTGGCGAGGCAGGCGTCGGCAAGACGGCCATCGTCGAAGGGCTGGCGCAGCGCATCGCCTCCCACGATGTCCCTGAACCATTGCTGAACAAAAAGGTGATCAGCCTCGACCTCGGCGCGATGATCGCCGGGTCGCGCTTCCGGGGCGAATTCGAGGAGCGGCTCAAATCCGCTATCGAGGAAGTGCAGCGCTCCGAAGGCGAGATCATCCTCTTCATTGACGAACTGCACCAGGTCGTCGGCGCGGGCGCGGCGCAGGGCGCGCTCGACGCGAGCAATATGATGAAGCCGGCGCTCGCACGTGGCGAACTCAATTGCATCGGCGCGACCACGCTGGATGAATATCGCCAGTTCATCGAAAAGGACTCCGCGCTCGACCGCCGTTTCGCGCCGATCTTCGTTGAAGAGCCGAGCGAGGAAACGACGATTGAAATGCTGCGTGGCCTCGCGCCTCGCTACGAAGCGCACCACAAGGTCCGCTATAGCGAAGAGGCGATCATCGCCGCTGTCAAGTTGAGCGCGCGCTATGTCACCGACCGCCGCTTGCCGGATAAGGCCATCGACCTGCTGGATGAATCGGCGGCCAAGCTGCGCGTCGCACTGTATAGTATGCCGCCGCACGTCAAGGCGCTCAAGACCGAACTGGACCGCGTGACCGCTGACGAAGAAGCCGCCGGACTCGCGCGCGACTACGAACGCGCCGCGCAGTTCAAAATGGAACGGCTGCAAACCGAGCGCGATTACGAAGCCGCAGCGGAAGCATGGCGCAGCGAAAACACGCTGGATGAAGTCGTAGACGCCAGCGACATCGCGGAAGTCGTCGCGCGCTGGACGGGCATCCCGCTCAACCAGATGTTGCAGACCGAATCCGAAAAGCTGCTGCGCATGGAAGACGTGCTGCACGAGCGCATCATCGGGCAGGATGAACCCGTTGCCGCTGTTGCCGATGCGATCCGCCGCGCCCGCAGCGGTATGAAGGACCCGCGCCGCCCCATCGGTTCGTTCATCTTCCTCGGTTCTTCCGGCGTCGGCAAGACCGAACTGGCGAAGGCACTGGCCGAATTCCTCTTCGATGACGAAGACGCGCTGGTGCGGATCGACATGAGCGAGTATCGCGAACAGCATACTGTCAGCCGCCTGTTCGGTGCGCCGCCGGGATACGTCGGTTATGAAGAGGGCGGGCAGCTCACGGAAGCGGTGCGCCGCCGTCCGTACCGCGTGATCCTCTTCGATGAGATCGAGAAGGCGCACCCGGATGTCTGGAACGCACTGTTACAGGTGCTGGATGATGGTCGCCTGACGGATGGGCAAGGCCGCACGGTGGACTTCCGCAACAGCGTGATCATCATGACGAGCAACCTCGGCACGGATTACGCGAAGCGCGGCGGGGCGCTTGGCTTCATCCCGAACAACGACCCGGAACTCGTCGCTGACCACAAGAAGATCGAGCGTGCGCTGCGCGACGCCTTCCGGCCAGAGTTCCTCAACCGCATCGATGAGATCATCATCTTCAACCCGCTCACGCTGGAGCAGGTGCAGCGGATGGTCGATCTCCAGATGGCGCTGGTCGCGGATCGTCTCGGCGAACTCGGCCTCGTGGTCGAGCTGACCGACGCGGCGCGCGTCTGGCTGGCACGGCAGGGCTACGATCCGCAGTTCGGCGCACGCCCGCTCAAGCGCGCAGTTCAGCGCTTCGTGGAAAGCCCGCTCTCGGTGCAACTGCTCAAGGGAACCTTCCATCGCGGCGATGTCGTTCTCGTGGATGCGGATGAAAGCGGTGTGACCTTCCACAAGCAGGAAGGCGCGACCTATGAACTACCGGTCCGCAAGGACGCCGAACAAAACTAGACTGGAATGGGGTCGGATTCATCCGACCCCACGCCGGAAAATGCGCGGCTTTGCAGGGGGCAGACCTATGTGTCTGGTCCCTGCTTTTAACTTTGATGCGTTTACCTTGGAAAAAGGCCGAATAAGGTGCTGTGGATATTAGCGAAGCCGAACAAGAGCAGAGGCAAGAGAGACAATTGGATACTGAACAAATCCTTCGTCTGAGTCAATCTGTCCCTTCTCCAAAAGCGGAGCCAATGAAAATTTGGTTGGCTCAGGTTGGCAAAGAACGCGTGCATGAAATTGCCGATCCCGAATATGGCTTGTTCCGTTGCACAATTGCGCGCTCTTTTGCAAAATCAAAATCGCACTACTGACCGTAAGAAAAGTAACGATTACGAAATCCGATTTTTACTCAATTCATTACAATGCAGCGACGGAGAAAACACTCGCAACTCCTTGATGCAGATGTAATGCACATCCGTTCTGTTTTGTGCTATAATCCTCTTCCTACCAGCGCAAAACAAGGGGGTTTTCCGATGGTCGAAGTCGTCAATATCACATCTCCCGCGCTGCGCGGCCTGCGCAGTATTCCCGGTATCGGCAAATCCATCGCGCAGGACCTGCGCAACATCGGGATCAACTCCGTCTCCGACCTCGACGGGCGCGACCCGGAACGGCTCTACGCCGAAATGTGCGAAATGCAAGGCGTGCAGATCGACCGCTGTATGCTCTATGTTCTGCGCTGTGCGGTATACTTCGCTTCCCATGAGCAGCACGATCCCGAACTGCTCAAATGGTGGAACTGGAAGCAACGCACAGACGCGCTGATATGAACAACGACAAACCCCAACAATCGAACACGCAATGGCATGGCCGGTACGAAGCCGCCGCCGCCGATTCGCTCCGCAGCCTGAACGACTCGCTGCCCTTCGACAAGCGCATGGTTGCCGAAGATATACGCGGCAGTATCGCCTGGGCGCGGGCGCTCGGACTCGCGGGCATCCTGAACGCACAGGAGACAACTGCAATCACGAGTGGATTGGAAAAAGTCCGCGCCGAGTTCGAGGCGGGGGCGTTTACATTTGCGGCAGGCGACGAGGATATTCATACCGCCGTCGAGCGCCGCCTGACCGAACTGATTGGAGCCGTCGCGGGCAAACTGCACACCGGGCGCAGCCGCAACGATCAGGTTGCGACGGATTTTCGGTTGTGGGTTCACGACGCTGTTGGAAAACTTTACGTCGGAATTTCAGACTTAATTCGGTCACTGGCAGAAGTCGCCGGATCACATACCGAAACGCTCATGCCGGGGTATACGCACATGCGTGCTGCGCAGCCGATTACCACTGCGCACTGGTTGATGAGCTACGTAGAGATGTTGAGCCGCGATCTGGTACAAATTGCAGTGGCGCTGGATTTTGCGGGCGAATCGCCGCTGGGTTCAAGTGCGCTCGCGGGGACGCCCTATCCTGTGGATCGCAAAGCACTCGCGATTGAATTGGGCTTTTTTGGTCCGACGCAAAACAGCCTCGATGGTGTATCGGACCGCGACTTCGCCGCGTCATTCCTGTTTGCGGCGTCGATGCTGATGATCCACCTCAGCCGCTTCGCGGAAGACGTGATCCTGTATAGTTCGCCGCAGTTCGGCTTCATCGACCTCGATGAGCGCTACACTACCGGGTCCAGCATCATGCCGCAGAAGCAGAACCCGGATATATTTGAACTTGCGCGCGGCAAGGCGGGGCGCGTGATTGGCAACCTGACGGGCTTTCTCGTCACCTATAAAGGGCTGCCCAGCAGCTACAACAAGGACTTGCAGGAAGACAAGGAACCCGTTTTCGATGCCGCCGATACGCTGCTCACGCTGCTCCCCGCGATCACCGGAGCCGTGCAAACGCTGCGCTTCAACCCGGAAAAGATGCGCGCGGCGCTGGATGAAGGAATGCTTGCGACCGACGTTGCGGATTACCTCGTGATGCGTGGCGTGCCGTTCCGCGAGGCGCATGGCATCGTCGGCAAGCTGGTACGCCGCTCCCTTGAAACGAATACGCTGCTCTCCAAACTGCCTTTTGAGGTATATCAATCGCTCAGTCCAGCCTTTCAGGAAGACGTGTACGAGGTGTATGATTTCATGTCCTCGGTGCGCAAGCGCAACCAGATCGGCGGGACCGCGCCGGAGGCAGTTCGGCAGCAAATTAATCTTGCCAGAAGAGCCTTCAGCGATAGCAATGAAGAAAATCCATAATGAACAACGTGAACAAGCAAGCCAATAACGCAGCAATCGTATTGGAAGATGGCTCGATTTACCCCGGCGTCGGGTTTGGCGCGACGGGCGCAACCGTTGGTGAAGTCGTCTTCACCACCGCGATGACTGGCTATCAGGAAGTCCTGACCGATCCCAGTTATCACCGCCAGATCATCGCCTCGACAGTAACGCAGGTCGGCAACGTCGGCGTCAATGAGCAGGACCCGGAGAGCAACCGTGTTTGGGCAGCCGGGTTTGCGGTGCGCCAACTCAGCCCATGTACCTCGAACTGGCGCGCGACGCATACACTCGATGCGTACCTGCGTGAGCAGAACGTGATCGGTATCGCAGAAGTCGAAACGCGCGCATTGGTGCGCCATCTGCGCACGCGCGGCGTGATGCGCGGCGTCATCGCGCATGGGGAAGCGGCGCTTTATCCCGAAGTGCTGCTGAAAATGGCGCAGGATTGGGTCGGCATGGATGGTCTCGACCTCGTGCCGGAAGTAACCTGCGCAGAGCCGTACCACTGGACGCAGCCAAACGATCCGCGCTGGTATGACGCCGCGCGCAAACCGCACCTCGCGCTGGAAGCGCCGCACATTATCGCCTACGATTACGGGATCAAGCGGAACATTCTGCGGCTCTTCACCGACCGGGGAATGCGTGTTACGGTCGTCCCGGCGCAGACCAGCGCGGCGGATGTCCTCGCGCAGAAGCCGGATGGTGTGTTCCTCTCCAACGGACCAGGCGACCCCGCCGCCGCGACCTACGCTATCGATGCGGTGCGCGACCTCGCGGGCAAGGTCCCGATGTTCGGGATTTGCCTCGGACACCAGATCATGGGGCTGGCGCTCGGCGGCAAAACGCACAAGATGAAATTCGGGCATCGCGGCTCCAACCAGCCAGTGATCGATACGCAGAACGAGGCCGTGAGCATCACCGTTCACAATCACGGTTTCGCCGTCACGCCGGGGACGCTGCCCGCTGATACGGTTGTGACGCGCCTCAACCTGAACGACGGCGTGATCGAAGGGTTGGCCTGTGAACCGCTCAAAATGTTCAGCGTGCAGTATCACCCGGAAGCCGCACCGGGTCCACACGACGCACTCAACCTCTTTGATCAATTCGTGGATTTGGTCGCACACGAACACGCAACCCCATAGCATGGCTGCTCAAATTCCGCGCGTCCTCGCGATTGCCGGGTCCGATTCGAGCGGCGCGGCAGGCGTGCAGGCCGACCTCAAGACCTTCGCGGCGCGCGGCGTCTACGGGATGTCCGCGCTCACGCTCGTCACTGCGCAAAACTCGCTCGGCATTCACGGCTTGCAAACGCTCCCGCCGGAATTTGTTGCGGCGCAAATCGACGCAGTGCTTTCGGACATCGGCGCGGATGCGGTTAAAACCGGGCTGCTGCACACCACTGAAATTATTCAGGTTGTTTCCGCGAAGACGCGGCAGTATGCCATCACAAATTTGATTGTCGATCCCGTCCTCATCGCGGGCGATGGGCGACGGCTGGTCAGCAACGAAGCGTTGGATGCTTACCGCAAAGACCTCTTCCCGCACGCGCTGATTGTCACGCCGAATCTACGGGAAGCAGCGATCCTGAGCGAGGCGGACATCACCAATCGGGACGAGATGCGAACCGCCGCGCAAGCAATCCACGCCCTCGGACCGCGCTATGTGCTGGTCAAAGGCGGCGACCTGCCGGGCGAGACGATCCTCGATCTACTCTACGACGGCGAGCGCTTCTATGAATTCACCATTGCGCGCGTCGCGGCACAGGTCAACCCGCGCGGCGTCGGATGCGCGTTCGCCAGCAGCATTGCCGCCGAAGTCGCGAAAGGTCATGCTGTGCCTGAAGCAGTCGAAATTTCGCAGAAGTATGTTGAAGGGGCATTACGCGCGGCGGCGGGCTGGAAGATGGGCGCGGGGCGCGGGACGGCGTATCATGGCTTCGAGCATGACGAGCTTTGATGCTGCGCAAACAATGCGCGTCTTCGACAATTTTAGACCAGAGCTGTTTTCAAAAGTATAATCACAAGGATCATGCAGTTAACTTGCTCGGCTCATGAGGTTTGCTGTGAATATCGAAACAAGGCACGAATTAGGTTCCAAACTCGCCGAATATAGTTCGCCGCGTCGTCTCTATATCGGTGTGTTTATGTCAATTATCAGCCTCGCCATTTGCTTCATGTTTTTAACACTTGCCGCCGGTACACCACGCAGCTTCCCGTCAGATGAGTTTTTATCGATTTTCGATTCCATCTTCGCCTTCATTTTCGGTCTACTTGCTATGTTGGGATTTGCTTCGGCGGTTGTCTATCGCCGTGAGTTCGTTCGGCTTTATGAAAACGGGATCGAGATCGAAAAAAATCATGCGGTGAAGACGGTGGTATGGGAGCAAATCGAATCGATACGTGGCAAAGTCCGGTCGTTCTACTCACGCTTGCAGATTGGCAGCCTGATAACCGTCAGAAAATATTATGACCGTACCACGCACTCGTACCAAATACGGCTGAAGGACGGGCGTGAAATTGTTTTAGACGATCAAATTCGCGAAGTTTGGGAACTTGGCGAGAAGCTGGAGGCCATCATCACGAAAAAGATGTTCCCCGGTGCGCTTGCTGCATTAGAGGCAGGAGAGCGTATGACATTTGGACCGATCCACATCTCGAATGACATGCTCCGGCAAGCGAATGGTCAGGTTTACGGCTGGAGGGAGATAGAAAACGTTCGTATTCGGCACAATCGATTGATTGTACGGCGCGTAGACGGTTTTCAGGAAGATGAAGTTGGACCCTACGTCTGGAAGATTCCGAACGTGCAACTTCTTGTCGATTTATCGGCGCAGATGATGAACGTCGCCCGCTATCGCAAGGCCGAGCCTGTAAGCGGCGCCTAGTGTCCCGTCCCGAACTGGCGGTCGCCCGCGTCACCCAGACCGGGGACAATAAACCCGATCTCGTTCAGGCGATCATCTAGCGCGGCGAGGTGAATATCGATTTCCGGGTGCGCGTCGGAGAGCGCCTTGACGCCTTCCGGTGCGCCGATCATTCCCACAAATTTAATCTTCGGGACGCCCCACTCCTTGAGAATATCGACCGCCGCAATCGCGGAGCCGCCCGTCGCGAGCATCGGGTCCAGCACGAGCGCAAGCTGCACGCGCGGTTTGGGCGGGAGCCGATTGTAATATTGGACCGGGCGCAGCGTCTTTTCGTCGCGGTAGAGGCCGAGATGCCACACTTCCGCGACCGGGATCATCTCCCACACGCCATCGACCATACCGAGGCCGGAACGCAGTATCGGGACGAGACCAACCTCGTTTTGCAATTTTTCGCCGCGCGCCTGCCCCATCGGGGTTGTGACGGTGACATCATTGAGCGCGAGGTCGCTGGTTGCTTCATACGCAAGCATCATCCCGATCTCGCGCACGAGTTGGCGGAACTGCGGGGGCGGGGTATCGACACTGCGCAGGATCGCGAGTTTATGCTTGATCAGCGGGTGATTGGAGATCAAAAGGTTGGGCATCGGGCGCTCCTCCGGGTTCGGGGCAAAATCCCGAAGAGTTTATTGAGTGCGCGCGATGCTGTCAAAAAGTGCTGCTGAACAAAAAAGGACGGACCATCTCTGATCCGTCCTTATCCTGCTTATAACTGCGTTTACGCCATCACACCGCGCATGACCGTCTGCAAGATGCCGCCATTGCGATAGTAATCCACCTCAATGGGCGTATCCAGACGCAGCACCGCCGGGAAGGTGAACTCCGTAGCGTCGTCGCGGATGACGCGGACGGTGACGTCCTGCTTCGGCGTCAGCGTATCGGTCAGGCCTTCGATGCTGAACGTCTCGCGACCGGTGATGCCGAGCGTTTCTCCATTCGCGCCGGGCTTGAATTGCAGCGGCAGGACGCCCATCCCCGCGAGATTGCTGCGGTGGATTCGCTCGAAGCTATCCGCGATGACCGCCTTCACGCCAAGCTGCGAGGTTCCCTTCGCCGCCCAGTCGCGGCTCGACCCCGTGCCATATTCCTTGCCCGCGATCACGACGAGCGGCGTGCCGTCCTTCTGATACTTCTGCGAGGCATCGAAGATCGACATCTTCTCTTCGGTCGGGAAGTATTCGGTGATGTTGCCTTCGACGCCGGGGACCAGCTTGTTCTTGAGCCGGATATTGGCGAACGTGCCGCGCGTCATGATCCGGTCGTTGCCGCGCCGCGTGCCGTAGCTGTTGAAGTCCTTCTTCGTCACGCCACGTTCGAGCAGGTAGCGCCCGGCGGGGCTATCGACCGCGATGTTGCCTGCTGGCGAGATGTGGTCGGTCGTGATCGAGTCGCCCACGAAGACGAGGCAACGCGCGCCTGTGATGTCCGCGATTTGCGGCTTGGTTTCGCCCAGATGGTCGAAGAACGGCGGCTCCTGAATATAGGTGCTGTCCGGGTCCCACTGGTAAATCCCGCCACCTGCAACCGGGATTGCGTTCCACAGTGGGTTGCTTTGCTCAACATTGCCATACGTCCGGCGGAAAACTTCCGGGACAGTTGCATGGTGCATTTCCGCAGCGATTTCGGCTTGCGTCGGCCAAATATCCTTGAGGTAGACTTCCTTGCCGTCCTGATCGCAGCCAATCGGGTCGTTATTGAAATCGATGTCGGTGGTCCCCGCAATCGCATAGGCGACGACGAGCGGCGGCGAGGCCAGATAGTTCGCCTTGACGAGCGGATTGATGCGCCCCTCGAAGTTGCGGTTGCCGCTGAGGACGGCGGTAGCCACGAGGTCGCCGCTGGTCACGGCTTCCGCGACGTTGGCCGGGAGCGGTCCGCTGTTGCCGATGCAGGTGGTGCAGCCATACCCCACCACGTCGAAGCCGAGCGCTTCCAGTGGCTCCAGCAGGTTCGAGGACTTGAGGTATTCGGTCACGATACGCGAACCGGGTGCGAGACTCGTCTTCACATAGGGCGGGACCTTCAAGCCCTTTTCGACGGCCTTCTTCGCGAGCAAGCCCGCGCCGAGCATCACCGACGGGTTGGAGGTATTCGTGCAGCTCGTGATCGCCGCGATGACAACTGCGCCGTGACCAATCGGCTCCTTGTCGCCATTCGCGAGGACAACCTTGCCCTTGCGCGCCATCGCGTCTTCATCGAGCGCGAAGCCGCGCTTGTCGATGGGCGCGCGGAGCGCTTCGCCGAACGCCTTCTTCATATCGGAGAGGCGCACGCGGTCCTGCGGGCGCTTCGGACCCGCGACGGAAGGTTCCACCGCGCCGAGGTCGAGCGTCAGCACGTCGGTAAATTCCGGGTCGGGCGTTTCATCGGTACGGAACAGCCCCTGCGCCTTGTAGTAGGCTTCAACAAGCGCGACCTCTTCATCGGTACGGCCTGTCGCCTTGAGATATTCAAGCGTTTCCTGATCGACCGGGAAGTAGCCAATCGTCGCGCCATATTCGGGAGCCATATTCGCGATGGTCGCGCGGTCCGGCAGGAGCATATTCGAGAGGCCGGGACCGAAGAATTCCACAAATTTATCAACCACACCGCGCGCACGCAGCATTTGCGTTACGGTCAGCGCGAGGTCGGTTGCCGTCGCACCGTCGCGAAGCTGCCCGGTCAGCTTGAAACCGATCACTTCCGGCGTGACCATATAAATCGGCTGGCCGAGCATGACCGCTTCGGCTTCGATACCGCCGACGCCCCACCCGACTACGCCGAGGCCGTTGATCATCGTGGTGTGTGAATCCGTGCCGACCAGCGTATCCGGGAAGGCGACGCGCGAGCCGTCTTCGGGGCGCGTCAGCACGCCCTTCGCCAGATATTCGAGGTTGACCTGATGGACGATCCCGACCGAAGGCGGCACGACGCGGAAGTTCTGGAAAGCCTGCTGCGCCCAGCGCAGAAATTCATAGCGCTCCTGGTTGCGCTCGAACTCGATATTGACGTTGACCGCGAGCGCATCCGGCGTCCCATATTGATCGACCTGGATCGAGTGATCGATCACGAGATCAACCGGAATCAGCGGATTGATCTTGTTCGGGTCCTGCCCGAAGCGCTGCATCGCGGAACGCATCGCGGCGAGGTCCACCGCGCAGGCCACGCCCGTGAAGTCCTGCAAGATCACGCGCGCGGGCTTGAATGGCAGTTCGGTCTGCGTCGTCTGCTTCGGGGACCATTGTGCGAGGTTCATCACATCCTGATCGGTGATGATGTAGCCATCGTGTTCGCGCAATGCGTTTTCCAGCAGGATACGGATTGAGACGGGCATCTTTTCGAGCGCGTGTACGTAGCCTGCTTCTTCCAATGCGCGCAGGCTGTAAAAAAAGGCGCCGCCGTTGCCAGTGTCGAGTGTGGCACGCGCGCCGAAGCGGTTGCGGACGGGGGTATCACTCATGGGGTTGCTCCATAATAAAATCGTCGAGAGGGCGCGGGGAGGCTCTCTTTGTACGCTTCATTATAGTGAGAATAAGCAGATGTTAAAGAGGCTGTCGCGTGCTATAGAAGACTTTCATTGACTCATCGAAAGGCTCTATCGCGCGGCGCTGTGACCATGAAGCGCTATAGTGGCGTCGGCACAACCACCATGCGCGACGCGCTTGTGCCGATCTGCTTCTGGATGTGGTGGACGCCGATGGCGATCAGGATCGGGAGGACGCTCTGTAGAAGCACCAGTACAATATCGTTGATGACCGTTTGCAGTGTCGCGCCACCCAACACATTGTTGAGAACCTCTACCGGGAGCAGGTAGAACACGATGACATAATATGCGCTCAAGACCATTGCGAAGGCGAAGCCACCAATCAGCCAGCGTACATCCGGGTAGGTCTTCATGTCGCGGCGCAGCCATTTTCGGTAAATCAGCGCGAAAATCGCGATGTTGTAAACCACGTAATCCAGCGCTTGCAATGGCAGATGCACGATTGGCAGGATGATTGGAGAGCGCGTCAGAAAATAGTACAGGCCAACCACGACCGGTGCGTAAAGTAGCCCAATGCGGCGTGGATGCCGCTTGACCCACGCCATTTCCTGCGGAAAGACGATGATGATGTGCAGCAGAAATGCCAGTGAGAGATGATAGGTCAATGTATCCAGATACAGAATCAGATTGGCGACCGCACGCGCGACGATGAAGAGACTAAAAAGGAACGTGAGCGGGACATAGATTTGGACACCGGGTTCCGCGCCCCAGCGCCGCAACATCCAGAAGCCGCACAGCAGCCCAACCAGCGCCGAAACCAGCGTTGCGGAGAGGATGATCAGCGAATAGGCGCTGCGCTGGAGAACATAGGTCAGCGTGACGGTAGCGCTGCCTCGCAGCACGCGGCGCTCGATCAGAGTCCCCGGTTTGGGACGCCAATCGACGTTGAGTGCCGACCGCGTAACGCCATTGACCAGATATGCCCCTTCCGGGTTCGCAATATCGAGGACCAGATCATCCTGAATTTTGTCGCCAATCTGGTATCCGGCGGCCTGCGCGACGCTGCCAGGTAGCATTCCGTTGACCTGCCGCGTCCCATCTGTGAGGCGTGAACTCGATACGATCAGCCCATCCCACAGAAATTCGGGCGAACTGCCGACTGCATAGCCGCGCAGGAACTCCGCCGCGCAAAACAGAATGGCGATCAGGATGACCAGACCCAAGCCCGCCAAAAACCCGCTGACGTACCGATTCGCGATTTGTAACTGTGCGGCGTAGAGCGGATCAATCACTTGTCGGGGCGCTTCTTCGTGATGGTTCGGCAGGAGCGCATCCCCGAAGGCGTGAGCAAACGCTGCCACGCTCTCAAACCGCATTGCCGGGTCGAGTGCCAGGGCGCGATCCATGACCTTGCCGATTGCGGGCGGGAGATCGGGCGCGAGGGTGAGAATGGACGGTGAGGGGTCCATCGCGCGGCGCACTGCCAGTTCGCTGACGGTCGGCGCATCGAAGGGCAACTGTCCCGCCAGCATTTCATAGGCAATCAAGCCGAGCGCAAATTGATCCGTCGCCGGGGTAATCCGCTCACCCGTCATCTGCTCTGGAGCCATGTACCTCGGGGTCCCCATCATGCCAAGCGTCGTCAGACCAATCGATGGCGGTCCACTTTTGCCTGGTTGTCCGTCGCCTGTTGTTTCAGTGACGGCGAGTTTATCCTCTGCTAGTTTCGCCAGCCCGAAATCGACGATGACGGGCTGGTTCGTTTCGGAAAACAGGATATTGGCAGGTTTGAGATCGCGGTGAATGACATTCCGTTCATGGGCATAGGCCAGCCCCTGCGCCACCTGCTCGACCAGCCGGACAATTTCTTCAATCGAAAGGCGATCCGCTCGCATCCGCTTTTGCAGCGTCGAACCCGGCAGATACTCCATCACCATGAAGTTGATCGTCTGGTTCGTCAATGAATCCTGCGCGACGCCAAATTCATAGACGTTGACGATATTCGGGTGACGCAACCGCGCGATTGTGCGCCCCTCGTTCATGAACATGCGTTCCGAGGGTGCGCGCTCGAAAAAATAATCGTGCAGAACTTTTACGGCAACCTGTCGCTCCAGAAATGGCTGGAAAGCGCGAAACACGGTTCCGAAAGACCCGCCACCCAGTTCATCAATGATTTTGTACGAGCCGATGTAGCGGGGTGTCTGTTCGCTGCTCATACTGCCTCGAAGGTTGACAATACCTATAATGCGGACTATTCACCTGCTAAAGTCTAACACCCCGCCCGTTAATGATTTAGGACCTTTGGACCGCTGTTACAACTTTGTGATACTTCTCAAAAGCGCTGTTGAACGGGTGCGTGGATGATACCCCGGCGCAACCCGGTAAGGATGAGCAACGTACTCCATTCTATCGGAGATTACATTCTGTTATCTCCCACTCTATGAATAAAGGATCCAACGCGATGATGTCCGGTCGTGGTCGGCGGGGTGCGCGCCCCAAAGAAGATGAGTCCCCCATTCCCGATACGCCGATCCGCTGGCGGCGACTGTTCAGTTATCTGCGCCCATATCTCGGCTACATGCTGATCGCCTTTATTGCGCTGCTCGTCTCCACCGGGATCGGCCTCGCCTTCCCGCTCGTGATCGGACAACTGCTCGAATCCGCGCTGGCGAAAGGTGTGGGGTATGACGCGCTGAATCGCCTCGCCTTGAGCCTGATTGCGCTTTTTGCGCTGTCATCCATCTTCACCACGATACAAGGCTTCACGCTTTCGTATGTCGGGGAGCGGATCGTCCTTGATTTGCGGCAATCGCTCTATCGACAGTTGAATCACCTTTCGCTGGATTTCTTCGCGACACGGCGCACGGGCGAACTCATCACGCGCATATCAACGAACGTGACGGGCGTGCGGTCACTGCTGACGACCGAGATCACCAGCGCGGTCACGCAAATATTCAGCCTCGTCGGGTCTATCGTGATCGTGTTCCTGATCAACCCGAACCTGAGCGCGTTCATTCTCGTTTTGCTGCCGATCATTCTGGTCGTCGCGATTGTATTTGGGCGTCCCTTGCAGCAAATCAGCACGCGCATCAATGACCTGTTCGCTTCCGCGATGGGAGACGCCGAGGAAGCGCTCGGTGGCGTGCGGATTGTGCGCAGCTTCCACCGCGAAGATCATGAAGTCGAACGCTTCAACACGGCAACGCAGAATGCCTTTTCCGCGACATTGCGCGGTGCAGCCTACCGCTCAGCGTTCGGCGGCGTGATGGCCTTCCTCGGCTTTGGGGCGTTGGCCGCAATCCTGTGGTTCGGCGGGCGCGAGGTGATCGAAGGCCGCCTGACGCTCTCGATGATCGCTGTGTTCCTGATCTACGGAGTGACCATTGCGGCAGGGTTGGGCAGCCTCGCCGGGTTCTATACCAACGTGCGCCAGAGCCTCGGCGAAGTGCGGCGCGTCTTCGAGATTCTGGATATGGAGCCGACCATTCAGGACAAGCCGGGCGCGAAGGCGCTACCCCCGGTCGCGGGACGCATCACTTTCGATCAGGTCGGCTTTCATTACGACACCAAGATCGAAGTCCTCAAAGCCGTGTCGCTGGACGTTGCGCCGGGTGAAATCGTCGCACTGGTTGGACCTAGCGGTGCGGGAAAAACCACGATGTTCAACCTGATCCCGCGCTTCTATGACGTGAATAGCGGTGCGGTCCGTGTCGATGGTCATGATGTGCGCGACGTGACGCAGGGCAGCCTGCGTGAGCAAATCGGCATGGTCCCGCAGGAAACGCTGCTATTCAGTGGGTCGATCCTCGAAAACATCCAGTACGGACGGCTCGGCGCGACGGAAGCGGACGTGATCGAGGCGGCGAAAGCAGCCAACGCACACGAGTTCATTATCGGTTTCCCGGATGGGTATCAATCGAAGGTCGGGGAGCGCGGCATCAAACTCAGCGGTGGGCAGCGGCAGCGCATCGCTATCGCCCGCGCGATCCTGAAAAATCCGCGAATTCTGCTGCTGGACGAGGCGACCAGCGCGCTCGACAACGAGTCGGAACACCTCGTACAGGACGCACTCGAACGCCTGATGCAGAACCGCACGACGGTGATCATCGCGCACCGTCTGAGTACGATCAAGGTTGCGCACCGGATCGCCGTGCTGGACGCCGGGCGGCTGGTCGAACTCGGCACGCACGACGAACTGATGGCGAAGGATGGCCTCTACGCGCGGCTGTATTCAATGCAGTTCCGCGATACGGATTTGGTGCGGGAGCCGCAGCCCGGCTGAGCTTCGTACCGAACTGGCAAAACTATACGGATGGGTCGGATCAATCCGACCTACCGCTGCCGTAAAGCGTTGGTCCAGCTCTGAACACTCACCCGCAACCCGAGGCGCATTCCGTCCGGCGCTAATACTCCCAGCGCCGCCGCAGAAAGCGCGATTGGAACAGAGTCACGACCAACACAATGATGAACAGCATGATCCCCATTGCGGACCCATAGCCGAGTTCAAGCTGCTTGAACGCGACCTGATATTGATACACAGAGATTACGTAGGTCGAGTTCAGCGGACCGCCCGGCAGATCGTTGATACTCTGGCTGGACATAATGTAGACAGGTCCGAACACCTGCAAAGAGCGAATGACGCCTGTGATCGTCACAAAAACGAGTGTCGGTTGCAAGAGGGGTAGCGTGATGAAGCGTAATATCTGCCAGCGGTTCGCGCCGTCCACCCGCGCCGCCTCGTAGAATGATGGGCTAATCCCGGAAAGCCCGGCCATGAACAACACCATATCATAACCGACTTCTTTCCAGACGGCGTAGAAGACGATAGAGATGAGCGCCTGCGCGGGGCTGCGCAGAAATGGCTGCGCGGGAATGCCGAACCAACCGAGGATAATGTTGATCAAGCCGTAATTTGGCTGATAAAGCCAGGTCCAGATCAACGCCGTCGCGACGACCGAAGTAACGACGGGCAAGAAGTAGATGGTACGAAAGAGCGAACGAAACATCCCGGAAGCGTCGACGGCCAGCGCCAGCGCCAATGCGAGCGAGGTGTTGATCGCCAGATACGCTATCGTATAGACGAACGTGTTCCTCAACGAAGCAAGGAAAAGCGGGTCAGCGAACAATTTCTGGTATTGTGCCAGCCCGACGAAATCCCGCGCCGGGACGAACGCGCGCCAATTTGTCAGGCTCCCCAGGATGCCACTGATCACCGGATAAATATAAAACAGCCCGAAGAAGATGATCATCGGGAGCAGTGCGCTCAGGATGAACACATTCTTTTGAAATTTGTGGTCCTGGATCAGGTTGGCAAGCCGGGACCGTGTACCGGGCGGCTCCTTTAGGGTAGTCGCCATGTTAGCCTTTCAGCCCCGTCAGCGCGATCCCTTCGACGAAGCGGCGCTGGGCAAGGAAATAGACGATCAGGACGGGAATAATCGTCGCGATGCTTGCGGCGGCGACAGGACCCACCGCAATCGAATTGCGTCCGCGAAACAGGGAGAGGCCGAGCGGGACGGTGAACTGTTCCACCCGATCCAGCACAATCAGCGGCCACTGGAAGTTATCCCACTGGAAGGTGAACGTGAAAATTGCGAGCGCGGCAATTGCTGCGCGTGCATTCGGCAAGATGATTTTGAAGAAAATCCCGTATTCGGTCGAGCCATCGATACGCGCCGCATCGATCAGTTCAGAGGGGATACTCGCCATTTGCTGGCGCATCAGGAAAATCCCAAAGGGGCTAAAGATGATCGGCACAATCAGCGCCAGATAGTTGTTCTTCCACCCAAAATTGACCACCATCTGGAAGAGCGGCAGCAGCGTCACGCTGGAAGGTACAACCAGCATACTCAAGACCACCCAAAACAAAATACGCTTGCCGCGAAAGTTGAATTTGGCGAAGACGTACCCGCAAAGGGCGCTCGTGAAAATCGTGAATACCGTAATAATTGTGCAGACGAAAAGGCTATTGATAAAGAAGCCGGCCAGCGTACCACCATAATCCAGTTTGCCAGAGATAGCCCGCCAGTTGTCATCGACCCATACCTTCGGAATCCAGGTCGGCGGGAGCGCGCGCGTTTCGGCAGTCGTCTTAAACGAGGTGATGACTGTCCAGTAGAATGGACCAATCATAATGATCGCCCCGAAACCTAACACGATCCAGATCAACAGCTTGTCCCATGTTACGCGCGGGCGTCGGGAAGCGGAGCGCACACGCGTGCTGGGTTTGGATGCGGCGAGCGTACCGGGAGCGTTCGTGATCGTTGCCATCGCCCAAGTCCTCGAAAAACTATGTGAAATTTCGGGCGGACACATCGTCCGCCCCTACAGAATGCACATCGTATCTGATGAAGGGTCGCGGCTTGCCCGACCCTCTTTTGCGGGCGGACACGCAGGTCCGCCCCTACAAAGACCCGCGACTAGGTTCCTGCCGGAGCCTTGTATGAACGTTCCTGGATAAGCAGCTTGCGCGGCGTATCCTTGAGCGCCTTGTTCATCCCGGCGGTGGCAGTATCGAGCGCTTCCTTCGCGCTCACGCCGTTGAGCAGGACCGATTCGAACATTGGCTTCCAGAAGTTGACGGCTTCCAACGGCTGCTCGCCCGCATTGATGCGATAGGGGATCGTCTCGCCCTGCGTCTGGATCACCTTGCCAATGTCGTTCTTCTTGATCTCTTCGGAATTGAGCAGGTCCACGCGGTCGGTCGGTCCCTGAATGAGAACTGACCACTTAATGCGGTTTTCGTCGGAGGCCATCATGTTCTTGATCAGCGCGAACGAGGCATCCTGTACTTCCTTTGGATAATTCGCGAAGACGGCATAGCCTTCTTCCGGCGAGAGCAGCCCCCACGATGGCAGCGGCTTGCCGGTCCATGTCGGCGTAACGGCGGTGGTCCACTTGTTGTACATCAGACCCTTCGGGTCGAGCAAGTCACCCGCCGTGTATCCCTGGCTGATATAGCCTGCCGCATCCTGATTCTGGAAGCGGTCAAAACTGCGGTCGCCATTCACATCGTCGATCTTGTAGGTCAGATACCAATCCTTGATCAGTTGCAGCGCCTTGACGCCCGCTTCGGAGTTCCAAATCGCCTGCGTTGCGTCTTCGTTGTAGAGGAACGCGCCCTGCTGGTAGACGAGCGTTTGCCAGAGCCACTGCTGCGAGTAGTAGTGCTGGATCGAGATGCCGGGGCGAATCTTGCCCGATGCGTCTTTCGTCGTGAGCTGCTGTGCAAACTTGATGAAGTCGTCCCACTTGCGCGGGATTTGATCTTCCTTGATGCCCTGTTTAGCGAGGTCTTCGGTACTCAGAAAGACCTGATCGCAGTAGTAGCCGAAGAGCGAGGTATACACCTTGCCCGTCGTCGGGTCTTTGAGGAACGGCGTGCTGGCGAGCTTGCTGAAATCGAAAATATCATCCGGGTATGGGGCCAGACGCCCCGCTTTTTGCAGCGCCGGACGCCATTCGTTGTGGACCTTCGACAGCGGCGGGTTGGATTTGGTTTCGCTGGCCGTCAAAATCTTGGTGGCGAGGTCGCCCCACGCGAACGTTGTGTACTTGGTCGTGATGCCGGGGTTCGACTTCTCGAATGCGGTGCGGATGGCATCCATAAATTCCTGCTTGGGTCCGGTTTCCCAGTCCCACATCTCCAGTTCGCCCTTGTAGGCGACGCCCTGCGCATAGCTCATGCGCGGCAGGCCGAGCGTGGCCGCAGCCCCGGCAAGGGCTGCGCTGGCTCCTAAAAATTGACGGCGATTCATTTTTGACATCAAGCATTCCTCCAAAAAACCAGTCCGCGTTGGCGGCTGGAGTACGGACTAGGCATACTTTCCGGCGACGGCATTGGCATCCAGATTGATTACAGCGGAAAGATTGTTGGGAAGGTCGGGGTTGAGGCCGTTGAGCAGCGTCCGGTAATAAGTCATAAGCTGCAAGACGGGCAGCAGAAGGGGCGCGCGTTCGGTATCCGTCAGGCCGGGTGGCAGGGTCACGCTGAACGCGCCTGCCTCGTTTTGGAGTGGAACCGGGCTAATCGCGAGGGTGCGCGCGCCCATCCGGCGCATTTGCGCGAGAACGGCGAGTTCGTG
Organism: Aggregatilineales bacterium; assembly: GCA_965246845.1. GTDB lineage: Bacteria > Chloroflexota > Anaerolineae > Aggregatilineales > UBA2796 > JBBRMW01. Next base: position 7,127 of record CBDFFR010000014.1, on the reverse strand, counting down.
CGGGAGCGCGGCTTCGGAGAGCAGACCGACAACCAGCGTGCGGTCGTTCACCATAGACATCGGACCATGCCGAAACTCCATGAAGTGATACGCTTCCGAAGCCGTGAGCGACATCTCCTTCATTTTTAGCATCGCTTCGTTCGCGAGGCCAATATAGGGCGCGCTGCCGAGGAAGAAGAAACGCTCCAGCGTCGGGTCGGAGCCGATCTGCTCCGCGAGCGCGGCATTATCACGCAGCAGCCTCGCGACGTGTTCTGGCAGGGCGTGCAAATGATCGCTCGTCGGTTGCCCCGCTAGCGCATCGATTACCCCCAGCGCATCAATCAGCATCGAGGTGAATGATCGTGTCTGGCACAGGCTGATTTCCTGGCTCTTCTGCGTGATCAGCGCGAAGGGTGAATCTGCCAGCGGCGACTCCGGGTAGCAGGTGATCGCGAGGACCGGACCGCCTGCCGATTCATTGAAGCGCTTGACCGCCTGCAAAAGTTCCGTCGTCGCGCCGGAACGGGAAGTCACGACGAGCAGCGGTTTTTCACCCTTGCGTAGCGTCATCGACGGGAACTGCCAGAGACTCGAACCGGGGTGCGCTTCGGCAGCGAGGCCAGTTTCGCCCCGGCACAGAGCCGCCGCCGTCAGGCTGAGGTAATAGGGCGAGCCGCAGCCCGTGAAAATCACTTTATCGGACGCATTCGCGCGCAGATAATCGCGGAGTGCGGGACCGCGCTCGGCCAGATCATCGAGGGTCGCCTGCCACGCTTCGGCTTGATCCATAATTTCGGGAAAAGTGGCATACGCCATACGAGGGTTTTCCTTATTCATCAGGCGAGTATCACGGCAACGCCGCGTTCACGCAACGCCGCGACCTGCGCGGGCGTGGCCTGCGTATCCGTTACAACGGTATCTATCGCTTCAACCTGCGCCACTCGCACGGGTCCGGTCTGGTTAAATTTGCTGCAATCGGCCAACACGACGAGCTGCCGCGCGGCGGCGATCAACTGGCGGTCGGTATCGACTTCCTGCACGTAAGCACCCGTCAAGCCGAGCGTCGCATCGATCCCGAATGTTCCCTGGAAAATCTTGTGCGCGTGGATTTCACGCAGCGCTTGCACCGTCAAATGGCCGAGCAGCGACGACTCGCTGTGGCGCAACCAACCACCCAATACAATCACGCTGATGTTCGGGCTGGTGACCAGCTTGCACGCGATACTGAGCGCATTCGTCACCACGGTGACATTCTCCTTCGAGTCGAGGTGTGGCAGCATCATTTCGGTGGTCGTCCCGCCCGTGATGATAATCGTCTCGCCATTTTCAACGAGTGCAGCGGCGGCAGCCCCGATGCGCGCTTTCGCTTCCGCGTGGGCAGCGCTGCGCGTTTGCAGCGGCGACTCTTCCGCGTCTTCGAGGATGATCACGCCACCATGCACACGCCGCACGGACCCGGCCAGCTCCAGCTCATTCAGGTCGCGGCGTACCGTCGAAAGGCTTGCTTCAAGGATGCCACCCAGTTGATGAACCTGTGCGGAATGATGCGTTCTCAAATAATCAAGAATCAATTTTTGCCGGTGCTGACTGAGCATCGCGCCCCGATAATAGTGGCGAACGAGCGAAAATGTAGCACGGTCTGTATATGCTGTCAACCGATTTGGACGAACTAACGTGTGAATTGTGCAAAGCGCCTCAAAAGCCTGATTGAATGGCTTGACTTAGTGCGCGTTTGGTGCTATTTTTTGGCAGATTTTGATTATAAGAATATTTTGAAGGGGCGACTCCGTGACCATGCCCGCGCTTACGACAACCGAAAAAGTTAACTGGCTCGATCTGTACCGCGTGATGCAGCGCGTCCGCAAATTCGAGCAAGCCGCCTTTCAGCTTTATACAGGCGGCAAGCTGCCCGGCTTCCTGCACCTGAGTATCGGGCAGGAAGCCACCAGCGTCGGCGCGTGTGCGGCGCTGCGCCCCGATGACTATATGGCGAGTACGCATCGCGGGCATGGCGACACGATAGCCAAAGGCGTTTCCGTGCAGGCTGCGCTTACGGAACTATTCGGCGGCGCGAGCGGCGCTTGCCATGCCAAAGGCGGCTCGATGCACATTGCCGATTTCAGCCAGGGCATCCTCGGCGCGAATGGGATCATCGCGGCGGGCGTACCGATTGCGGTGGGCGCGGCGCTCTCTGCGAAGTATCGCAAAACGGATCAGGTCGCGCTCGCGTTCTTCGGCGACGGCGCGACGGGCTGCGGTCCGCTGCACGAGGGGATGAACATGGCGATGTTGTGGAGCCTGCCCATGATTTTCGTGCGTCAGAATAACCATTATGCGGAATCGACACCGCGCGCGGAATATCAGGGCATCCCGGATGTTGCGCGCTGGGCGGCGGGCTATGGAATGCCCTCGCAAAAGGTCGATGGCAACGACGTTCTGGCCGTCTACAACGCGGTCTCGGAGGCAGTCGAACGCGCACGACGCGGCGAAGGTCCCAGTTTCATCGATAGCGAGACCTACCGCTGGTTCGGCCACAATATCGGGGACCCCGGCACGGCGCGACCAAAGGAAGAGGTCGAGCTATGGAAGACGCGCGACCCGATAGCACGACTCCGGCAGAAGATGCTCGCGCTCGGCACGGCCTCCGATGCGCAGCTTGACGCCATCGAAGGGGAAGAGGACGCCGCGATGCAGCAGGCAGTCACAATTGCCGAAGCCGAGCCGAAACCGCCGCCGCAAGCCGCACTCGATGATGTCTATTCGGATCGCGAACTCGGCGCGCGTGCGATCAAGGGCTTGCGCGGGGTGTCGCCATGACTGAAATTACCTACCGTGAGGCGATCCGCGACGCGCAACGCGAGGAACTAGAACGCGACCCGAAGGTATTCCTGATTGGCGAGGACTTGCGCGATCCCTGGGGCGGCGCATATAAAACGACGCAGAATATCTCGGCAGTCGTCGGCAATGACCGCGTGATCAATACCCCTATCGCGGAGGAGAGCATCGTCGGGGCAGCACTCGGCGCGGCGTTGACCGGGCTGCGTCCGGTCGCGGAACTGCAATATCTGGATTTCGTGATGCGCGCGATGGATGCGGTCGTGAACCAGGTCGCGAAGGTGCGCTATATGTCCGGCGGGCAGGTGACGGTCCCGCTCGTGATCCGCGCGCAAGGTGGCGGCGGGCGCTCTTCGGCGGCGCAGCACGGCAACAGCCTTGAGGCGTGGTTGTGTCATGTGCCGGGGTTGTTCATCGCGATGCCCGCGACGCCCTACGATGCGAAAGGCTTGCTCAAGACCGCGATCCGTATGGATGATCCGGTCTTCTTCATCGAACACAAGATGCTGTATATGACAAAGGGCGAAGTCCCCGACGGGGAGTATACAATTCCCTTCGGGGTCGCGGACATCAAGCGACGCGGCGGCGACGTGACGATAGTAGCGACCTCGCGCATGGTGCTGTATGCGCTCGAAGCAGCAGAGGAACTCGCCAAAGACGGGATTGAGGCGGAAATTATCGACCCGCGCACACTCGTTCCGCTGGATGAAGCGGCGATACTGGAGTCGGTTCATAAGACCAACCGCCTCGTTGTCGTGAGCGAGGGCGTGGAGCGCTGCGGATGGGCTGCCGAATGCGTGGCGATGGTGCAGAAATGCGCGTTCAGTGATCTGGATGCGCCTATCGAGCGCGTCTGCTCGCTCAACGTGCCGCTCCCTTTCCAGCCGGATATGGAGCGTTTCGTGCTGCCTTCTGTTGCGGATATTATCAGGGCCGCGCGCCTCACGCTTGGAAAGGTCTAGCGCTATGCCCGCCGATGTGACAATGCCGCGCATGGGTCAGAGCATGGAAACGGGCGTCATCCTGAAATGGTTGAAGCAGCCGGGCGACACAGTGAAACACGGCGATCCGCTGGTCGAGATTGAGACGGACAAAGCGACGGTTGATATACAGTCCTTCCATAGCGGGACCGTAACTGAACTGGTCGCGCAGGAAGGCGATACGGTGGAGGTCGGCGCGGTGATCGCGCGGATTGAGGAACAGCACCCGGAACGGGTCGGGCAAGCCGCAACCCCTGCACTGGAGGCTGTCGCGCTACCAGCCGAATTGATTCGTCAGATGGAAATTGCGCTGCCAGCAAATGGAACGGAACGGGTCGGGCAAGCCGCGACCCCTACACCGGAGGCTGTTTCGTTTAATGGGGCTACACGCAAGGGGCAGCGCCCGAATGCGTCCCCGCTTGCAAAGCGGCTCGCGAGCGCGCACGGGATCGATCTGCTGGCGCTGACCGGGAGCGGACCCGGCGGGCGCATCGGCAAGGCGGATATTGATAGCTGGATCGCGCAGCCTCGCGCCGCAAGCGTCCCACAGGCCATCGCACCCACAGCACCAATCACGCCTCCAGCACCAATTCCAGCGCAGACGCAGACCAGCGGCAAGCGCGTTCCGCTAAATAAGATGCGCCAGACCGCCGCGCGGCGTATGCTCCAGAGCAAACAGCAAGCGCCGCATTTTTACGTCGCGATGGATGTAGAGATGACCCGCGCGCTTCAATTACGCGAGTCGCTCAAGGCGCGCGGGATCGCCGTCTCTGTGAACGATTTGATTCTGAAAGCGGCGGCGCTGGCGCTCGTGCAGTTCCCGAACCTGAATGCCACCTTCGACGGTGATGCGATTATCCAGCACGCCGATGTGAACCTCGCGGTCGCGGTCGCGGTCGATGAAGGGTTACTTACGCCTGTCGTATCGCGCTGCCAGACGCTCGCGCTCCCGGACCTCGCCGCACAGTCGCGGCAGGCGGCAGAACGCGCACGCGCGGGTCGGCTTAACGCAACGGATTTGGACGGCGGCACATTCACAGTGAGCAACCTCGGTATGTTCGGCGTGAAACACTTCGAGGCGATTGTGAACCCGCCGCACGCCGCGATCCTCGCAGTCGGAGCCGTACAGCGCGTCCCCGTCTTCGATGCGCAGGATCGCGTCGTCGCGGCGCAGTTGATGACCGCGACCGTTTCCGCCGATCATCGCGTTACGGATGGCGCGGAAGTCGCGCGCTTTCTGACCGCGTTCAAAGGGGCGCTTGAGGACGGCTTTGCGCTCGTGAGCAGTTTCTAGACCATGCCCGCACTAATCACGACACTGGGACCCAAACACGCGGATGAACTCGGCCTGATTCTGCCGCATGAACATCTCTTCGCGAACTTCCGCACCGGGGAAGATTTCGGAATCAGCGCGGAACTCGTCACGGAGGTAATGCTCCCCGATGTACAGGAAGCGCAGGCAGCAGGCGTGACAGCGCTGGTCGATGCGACCGCGTTTGGCGGCGCACGCCGTCCTGATATTCTTAAAATGATCTCGAAACGGTCCGGGCTTCCCGTCGTCGTCGCGACTGGCAATTTCAAGGAGCCGTTCAAGCGTCAGAAGGTCGAGGAATGCGGCGAAGATGGGCTTTACGAATGGATGACGCACGAACTGAATCAGGACATCGACCAGACGGGTCTGCGCGCCGGGTGGATCAAACTCAGCGCGGCAGATGATGGTTTGCTGGACCACGAAAAGGTGCTGCTACGCGCGGCGGCGCGGGCAGGCATCGAAGCCAATGCGACGATTGGCAGCCATACCGTGCGCGGGCGGGTCGCGCTCGAACAACTGGACATCATCGAAGGCATAGGCCACGCGGCGCGGCGCTTCATCTGGATTCATACACAGATGGAGCCGGATACCGCCCTGCATCTGGAAGTTGCGCGGCGTGGTGCATGGGTCGAATTTGACGCCATAGACGATATGTTCAGCGACGAGCAGTACATTGGCTGGGTGCTGCGCCTGCTCGATGCCGGGTTGGGCGATCATGTCCTGCTCAGTCATGATCGGGTCGGTTACAACCCGGCGCTATCCGATGGCGGGGAGCGCAAGCCCTATTCGTATCTGAGCCGCGTCTTTCTGCCGAAATTGCGCGTGGCGGGCGTGGACGCCGCGACAATCCGCCGCCTCACGCACGATAACCCCTTTCGCGCCTATGCGCGCTAATTCTGATTCTACTGGAAAGGTTACTGTGTCGCTCATCCCTGCAAGGTATCGAAGCGCTCCGCTGGCGGCTGGTTGGTCCCTATCGCGGCGCGCGAACCGTCGCCGTGACGGGACATCCACGCGAGCCGATGACGTTCTATTTCGGCGGCGTGGGAGGCGGCGTCTGGAAGACGACAGACGGCGGTTTTCTGTGGAACAACGTCAGCGACGGTTACTTCAAGCGCGGTTCGGTCGGCGCGATTGCCGTGTCATGTTCCAGCCCGGAAACGCTCTACGTCGGGATGGGCGAATGCAGCACGATACACGGGCAGACGCATGGCGACGGGGTATATCGTTCGGATGACGGTGGGCGAAGCTGGCGACACCTCGGCCTTGCGGAGACGCACAGCATCGGGCGCATCCGCATCCACCCGACGAACCCGGATATTGCATGGGTCGCCGCATGGGGACACCGCTTCGGTCCGAACCGTGAGCGCGGTGTGTTCCGTACCACCGACGGCGGCAAAACATGGGCGCATGTGCTGTTCCGCAGCGAGAACGCGGGCGCGATAGATATTACAGTAGACCAGCGCAACCCGAATTTCATGTACGCCGCCTTCTGGGAAGGCTTCGCGCGTCCCTGGACGTATAGCAGCGGGGGACCGGATAGCAGCATTTACAAATCGGTCGATGGCGGCGATACATGGACAGACATTACGCACAACCCCGGCCTGCCACAGGGTTTGCTCGGCAAAATCGGGATCGCGATCTCGCCCGCGCGCCCGGACCGCGTTTACGCGCTGATCGAGGCTGAAGAGGGCGGCGTCTATCGCTCCGATGACGGTGGCCTGACGTGGAGCTGGATGGACAACAATCGCAGTTTCACCGTGCGCGCGTCCTATTTTTGCCATATCGTCGCGGACCCCAGCGACCCGGATGCGGTCTATCTGCCCAACCGTAAATTGTGGAAATCGGTCGATGGCGGGCGCTCTTTCAGGCAATTGAATTCACCCTACGTCGATCAACATGATCTATGGGTAGACCCGGCCAATTCGCAGCGCATGATTTTGGGCAGCGATGGCGGCGCGTCGGTTTCGTTCAATGGCGGCGTGAGCTGGTCGCCGCTGCTCAACCAGCCGACCGCC
>CBDFFR010000013.1:0-21984 GCA_965246845.1 Aggregatilineales bacterium | reverse complement strand
CGATGACCCGCTTGCCGCGATGTTCGCAGAAGCGGCACTATGGATAGGCGCGGGCGTGATTGCACTCGTGCTGCGTGTAGGTCTGCGCGCGGCGTTACGCTGGCCTGTAACGCACTACGCAGCCATCGGCGCGGGGCTGCTGCTCGTATTTTTGGCGGTGCGCGATGCAGCAGGGGATACGCAGCGCGGCAGACCGCTACCTGCTGGCACAGCGGCACAACTGCGCCCCTTCGATGCGAAAGTAATCGTGCAGGCTGGAACCGAAGCGCTCAACACTGCCGATGCGAGCGGCGCGGCACGGGCAGCGCAAATCAACCTCGCGTATGAGCGGATGCAGCGCGCCGCAGCGCTCGCGCCCTATGATATAAGCGTCACCTATCCGCTCGTGCAGCTTTACGTCCTCTTCGCGCGCTCCTCCGATGAAGCCACGAGGTATCACACGCTCGCGGAGAATGGCTTCCACGCGCTGACCCGGATCGCGCCCTATGAAGCAGGTGTGTGGCAGGCGTGGGCGGATTTTACGGATGACCCGCGCGCCGCGCTGCCCAGAATGCTGCGCGCGGCGTGGCTCCAGCCAACCCCGGAACGCCAGCGCGCAATCGCTGCGCTGCGCCTGATGATACGTCTGGAATAATTATGCGCCGACGACTTGATAGTCTCCTTCGCATCCCGCCATTGACGCTGCTCGCCTGGCTTGTCGGCCTGTTTCCGCTCTGGTGGCTGCTCGGCATCGATCAGATTGTCTGGGTTCCGGGGCTGGCGCTGTGCGCGGCCTGCGTGGTCGCGCAGCGCGAGTCGAAGCTGCGTTGGGACGCGCTGCTCAAGCTGTGGCTGCTCTATCTGGCGGTGCAGCTTGCATCGGCGGCGTTCATCGTCGAGCCGGAACGTTACATCACGTTCGTGCGCAACCTGAGTACGGGCGTGAGCGCGGCGCTGCTCGTTTTCATCTTTACCAATATTCAAGTCCAGAGCAGCGCAGTCCGCCGCGTGTTGGTTGCTCTGCTCTTCGCGCTGGCAATCGGCGCGGCCTTATGTATCGCCATCGAACTGGCTGGGCTTCCCTATCAGGCTCTGACTTGGCCGGAAAACCAGCGGCTTCCATATACCGGCAGGTTGTTCGATACAGCGCTGGGTCGGCTGCTTCCAAAGTGGATACGGGAAACGAGCTACGGGAGCCTTGTCGCGGGTCACGGACTGGCAGAGGTATCATTCTTCGCAGGGATTACCTTTGCCCGGATCAAAAGTTTCTTCATGTTTTCGACGCTCTACTCGGCGGCGTTGGCGGTCGCTATTCCCATCGCTTTCGCTTTTTGGGCCGGTGCGCAGAAGTACATAAAATTCGCTCTGCTCGCGATTTACGCCACATTGTTCGTCAATTTCGCGCTGACGACGGCGCGCATCTCATTCGTGGGTTTTGCGGCGGGTGGCATCGTCTGTCTGCTGTTCAATGTGCGCCTGCCGCACGTTTCGCGGCGTGTCCTGCTGTGGGGAGCGCTCGCCTTGCTGATGGCGTGCGCTTCGCTGCTTGCGCTCGCCCCGAAACAACTTCAGACGCAATTGCAGGGCTTTCTGGTGCTGCGCGGACCAGGCAGCCTGAACAATCGCACTGCAATCTATCTGGCGACCTTCGCCGGGGTTGCCGAGCGTCCGCTGCTCGGCTGGGGGACTGAACGCGATGTGTACAATTTACCCTTCCCCGCAGGGTCGCATAGTGGTTATTTCGGCGCGTTGTACCAGCACGGCATTCCTGGTCTTGCGCTATTCATCATGATCTGCTGGACCCTGTGGCGGCGTCTGGCACACGCAAAACCGCGCGGCGATCCGTTCCTCGTTGCGCTTGCCGCGCTCTCGTTATGGAGTCTGGTTGCCTTCCTTGTGAACAGCCTGACCGATAACTTCGAGCTGGACGCCTCGACATTCATGATCGCGTGGCTGATCTTCTGTCTGGGATTGGCGACCCACGAGGCACTTTCCAGAAACGTCTTTGTTCCCGTCTATCTGCGCGGCCACATCCCTAACGGTCGGTCGCGACGTTGATGATCGCTTCCAGCATTCGCGGGTTGCCCCGGAACATCGCCCACAGTGCGCGCCCGTTCGCGATGTCATCCAGCGTCAGCGCGAGGACATAATTGATCGGCGCGTTGAGTTCGAGGTCGCGCGCATTGACCGCGATTGCGCCGTTCAGGTAGGCGGCCTCGCTACGGTCGATGCCCTGTTCGAGTTCGACGCGCAGGCTTGGCGGAGCCGGGTTGCGGACACCGCGCTCTGCAAAAAGGGCGGGTGGGTATAGCTGCAACTGTGTGGCGAGCCGCCGCACCGGTGCGCCGGGCAGGTCGATCAGCCGCACGCCAAGCGCCTGAATGACGCCCAGCGCTTCGAGCAGCATGGCGTGTTCTATCGCGGCGAGCGACGGACTGTGATACACGTCGTCGGCGTCGAGGTCCATCAGTGCCGGGATCGTATTTGCCTGCAATTGCCAGAGCAGCGCGCTCCAGCCGATTTCGCGCGAGTCACCGAGCAGCACAGGCAGGTAAGCGGCGTATAGCAGCGCCGCGATTTCGGCGCTCAGGGGGTGGCCTTCCGCGACGGCGACTCCACCGGAGGGCATCCGAACGAAGATATGCGGCGCGGGTTGCCCCCCGCTGATCGGGTGTTCGATCCATGTCGTGAGCGCGGCGCGGATCGTGTGCTTCTCCCCGAAAACGCTGGCAATCCGCTCGTGCGGACCAATCCCGCGCTGCATCGCCACGAATGCCGTTTGCGAGCCGCGCAGCGACGGCGCGTGCTGCATCATCTCGTACAGCGCATCCGTGACCGCGTACCCCTGTATCGCCATGAATACAACATCGTATTGTTCGCTGTATGCCTCGCCCGCGCTCGTGACCATCCGCACGCCGCGCGCCCAGCGCCGTCCGCGCGCGCCCAGCGCCAGAATGCCGCCCGCATCCAGCACCGAAGCGGCCACCTGCGGCGAGGTATACCAGTGGTAATCCTGCTGCAAAAACGTGAAATGCGCCGCGAGGTACGCGCCGAGCGGGGTTGCGCCAATGATCAGGATTTTCAAGGAAAGGCTCCATTTTCCACTTGAGAGATGAGAAAGATGGGCGGACACGCAGGTCCGCCCCTACACATCGCAGGTTTCTATCTGGACGGACCCATATCTACCCCTACACATCGCGCTCTTCTGTAGGGGCGGACCGATGTGTCCGCCCTCACCTCTCACGGGTTTCCATCGGGACCGACCCGTATATCTGCACCGACATATTGCGCTCTTCTGTAGGGGCGGACCTGTGTGTCCGCCCTCAGATGCAGGTAAGCGTAGCTACTATTCGCCCACACTTGCAACTATAATTAAGAAAACGTTTGGACACACGCGCTTGGTAGTCTTCTCGATCATTCTCGGCCTCACGACCTATCTGGGAACCATCGCCTTCGGTACGTCTTCGCAAATGGGGCTGATCAATACCCATAACCTGCACTGGCTGCACCATGTCTTTTTTGCGCTGGTCTGGTTCACGCTGGGCGGCGTGCTGATCACCAGTTGGGGGAAGCCCTGGTTCCCGGTGCTGACCGTCACGGCCTCATGTATGCTGATCATGCCGCGCTTGCGGGGCGGGACGCTGAGACACCGCACGAACGGCCTTATCGGGCTGGCTGCCTATCTGATTTCATTCGTGTGGGCGCTGGTCGCTTCATTCAACTGAGCGCCGCGCGTCCATGATCTGCGCGAGGCTGATTCCATATTTGCGCGCAATTTCCTGCGCATAGCCCGCTTTGAGCGGCGCGCCACGCTTCACCTGAAAAGTCGGCAGCAAGCGCCCTTCCGGTGTGGTTTCAACATCCGCAACGAGGCTGTACAGGCGGCAGTCGCCCTCGATAGCCGCTTCGATCTGCGGGATGCGTTCGGCCAGCTCGACCAGATGCGTCGCGAAGATGCCGCGCACACCGATACCGCGTAGCGCCGCCACGACTTCGCCCGCAAGCGCCAACGCTTCGCCCGGCGTCGTGCTGGAGAGCGACTCATTGAGCAGGACGAGACTTGTATCCGTCGCTTGCAGGAAAATCTGGCGCAGGCGTGCGGCTTCCTCCGAAAGGCGTCCCTGCTGTCGCGTTTCCAGCGCCGGGAAGTGCGTCAGGATCATATCAACCGGGGCGAGCCGCGCTTCCGCCGCCGTGACGAACAACCCCGCCTGCGCCATGACGTGCGCCAGCCCGACCGCTTGCAGATAGGTCGTCTTGCCGCCGCTGTTCGGTCCGGTCAGGAGCGCGAAACGGCCTTCCGCGTCGAAGCGGGCATCGCTCGCGACGGCGTGTTCAGCGCGCAGGGCAAGCGCGGCATTGACCAGTCCGTGCAGGTCCGTCTCGCGTCCCGCCGCCTGGAGCAGCTCCGGGAAGCAGAGCGGGACGCCCGCCGCGCGCAGCTTTTCAGCGAGCCGCGCCGCCGATGTATAAAACGCGAGCTGGTCCTCGATGCGGTGCAGCGGCGCGCTGCTCGCGCGGGTATAGCGTTCCAGTTCGCGCGCGATGGGCGCGGCTATCTGCGTCGTCAGGCGGTCCAAATCCTGAAACAGCACGTTGAGCGGGCGCGCGTCGGGGTCGGCGGGGACACCATGCAGCGGCGCAATCCCGGCTTCGGCGTCGGAGGCAGTGCGCAGGCCGAGCAGCCGTTCGAGCAGCGGCGCGGCCTCTCCGAAAGGGCGCTCGTTGATGCCGAGCAGCAGCACCGACACCGGCTTGAGGTCCGGGTCGAGGTTGATCCCGACCGTCAGGCTGGCGAGGCGTCCGAGCGGGGCTTGCAAGGCGGGCAGTTCGTCGGCCAACGCGCGCATCGCTTCGCTTTCCAGCGCGGTCGAGAGCGCATCGCGCAGGCGGCGCAGCCCTTCCGAGTGCAGCGGAACGTCATGGAATGCCGCCGAGAGGTCGCGGATCGCGGTCAGATAGATATTCAATTCGGAGAGGCGGTCCACCGTCTCCAGCAGCACGCCGCGCTGCCGCTTGCCCAGCAGCGCGTGACCCTGCCGCAGGTCCGCGATCATCGGCAGGACGCGCTCCACGCGCTCCACCAGCGCGGGGTTTTCAACGAAATCGCGCAGCGTCGCCTGCCGCCAGCGCGTCGTTTGCGGGTCAGCGGGCAGGCTCATCAGCGCCGTTCGGATGTAGCCCGCGTAGCGGCGGTCGCGGCTGAGGGCGGCCACCACATCTGCGAGGCCGAGATCGGTCATCCACGCCGCATCCGGCGCGGGAGCCATCGCCGCACCCGTCGGTGACATCAAATCCGGCAAATCGAGTTCGAGCGGGATACGTTTGCGGGGACTGCGCAGGGATAACGCGCGGTTTGTAGACATAAAGGAATTGTGAGTCTTACGCACGAAGGCGCTAATTTGAAGGGTGAATCGCACGCGCAAACGTCGCCCGTGCTATACTGCAATTATTGCACAGATTTATTCAGCCGCCGTGCTTTGGTTCCTATCAGCGTTTGATTGTGGCAGGTCGCGTGGGAGCATCATCAAGGACTAAACGTGTATCAGAGGGTCGGGACACGCTTCGGAGATTTCGCGATCAAAAATCTGCTGGGCGCGGGCGGCATGGCGGCGGTATACCTCGCGATCCATGCGCCGAGCGGCCAGCAATGCGCGCTTAAAATTCTCTCGTCCCAGCTCTCGCACATCGAAAGTTTCCGGCAGCGCTTTGAACTCGAAGCGCAGATCACGGCGCGCCTCGAACACCCGAACATCGTCCCGGTGATCGCCTTCGGCGCGGTCGAGGATGCGCTCTACCTCGCGATGCAATACCTCAGCGGCGGCACGCTGCATGATAAATTCGTGATCGATGGCGCGGTCTCGCTGCAAAACACCGCGAATTATTTGACGGATATTGCTGCCGCGCTCGATTACGCGCATCAGCACGGCGTTATTCACCGCGATTTGAAGCTGGCAAACGTGCTGCTGGATGAAAACGGGCGCGCGCTCCTGAGCGATTTCGGGATCGCGCGGCTGCTCGATACCACGTTGCATCTGACGGCTAGCGGGTCGGTCCTCGGTTCGCCGCACTATATGTCGCCGGAGCAGAACGAGGGGCGCACGCTCGATTCGCGCTCCGACCTCTATTCGTTTGCGGTGATGGCCTTCCTGATGGTCACGGGGCAGTTTCCATTCCATGCCGATACGCCCGTCGCGATTGCGCTCCAGCACGTCACGAAGGAGCCGCCGCGCCCTTCCGAATGGAACCCGCAGCTTCCGATTGCGCTGGATGGCGTGCTGCTCAAGGGGCTGGCGAAGAAGCCCGATGACCGCTTCCAGACGGCAGCCGAATTTGCCTCCGCGTTCGTGCGCGCGATTGGCGATTGTGATACGCAAACGCTCGTCAACCTGCCGATGTTGAGCCGTTCGCGCCGCACGCCGCCGCGCGGACCGACGCCTTCCACGCTCCCGCCGCTGCCCATCGCGATCCCGATCCCCGTTCACGAGCCGACCTCACAGATGATCCGCACACCGCGCCGTTCGCGCTTCGTGCTGCTGATCGTCGCGGCAAGCGTGGCGTTCGTCTGCGCCGGGGCGCTGCTGCTTGGACAGTTTGGCGGGGTACGTGGCCTCTTCGCGCCAACGCCCCTCCCGGATACGCCCGCGAGTGTGTACCCGGTGACGACAACCCCGCTGCGCGTTTCGACCCTGCCGACCACCCCCGCCACCGCGCCGCCGACGTCCGCCGCGCAGGGTTCGCCCTATACCGCGATCATCAAGGGCGTGGATAAACCTTCCAATGTGCGCGGCGCGCCCGATATTGCCGCCGCCGTCGTCGCGCAGATGTACGTGCAGGATACCGCCATCGTGCAATCACGCACGCCGGGGACCAACGTGCAGGACATCTGGTTCCTGATCAAAATGCCGAACGGCCTAAGCGGCTGGGTGCGCGGGGATGTGGTCGAATTGCTGCCGATTGGCACGGACCCGCAGAATGTACCAATTGCCGCTGTGATCCCGACCGTCATCGTGAATATCACGCCGATTCGTCTGACTCCGCGCCCGTCGCCCACCGCCTTGAGGTAATTCAATGGACCGTATTTTCGTCACGCGCCGCATCGTCGGCCTCGAACCCTTCGCCGCCGAATTCGCGCTCGATGTCTGGGAAGATGCGACGAACCCGCCCCCGCGCGAGGAACTCCTCCGCCGGGCGCGGGGCTGCGCGGGCGTCGTGAGCATGTTGAGCGATAAACTGGACCGCGCGTTCTTCGATGCGCTGCCCGCTCTGCGGGTCGTCTCGCAGTACGCGGTCGGCGTGAACAATATCGATCTCGCGTATGCGAAGGAGCGCGGCATCCCGGTCGGCCACACGCCGGGCGTCGTCACCGATGCGACGGCGGATATGGCGTGGGCGCTGCTCTTCGCTTCCGCGCGCAATGTCGCGGGCGGTGTGGAGCATGTGCGGGCGGGGCGTTGGCGCTCATGGGAACCCGCGTTGCTGCTGGGGCGCGCGGTCTATGGCGCGACGCTCGGCATTCTCGGCTATGGGCGCATCGGGCAGGCGGTTGCGGCGCGCTCGCGCGGGTTCGCGATGCCCATCCTAGCGGCGCATACGCACCCCATCGAGCAGGACGGCGTGACGCAGGTGTCACAGGATGAATTGCTCGCCCGCGCGGATTTTGTCGTCCTGACTGTGCCGCTCAACGCGAAAACGCACCACCTGATCGGCGCGCGCGAACTGGCCTTGATGAAGCCCGACGCGACCCTGATCAACGTCGCGCGCGGCGAGATCGTGGACCCTGCCGCGCTGATCGAAGCGCTCAAAGCCGGGCGTCCGGGCTTCGCGGCGCTCGATGTGACCGAACCGGAGCCGATCCCGCCCGATCATCCATTGGTTGCGCTGCCAAACTGCCTTATTGTGCCGCACCTCGGCACATCAACCCTGCAAACGCGGCTCGCGATGACCGATCTCGCGTTGCGCAACCTGCGCGCGGGCTTGCGCGGGGAGCCGTTGCCACACCGCGCGAATCCGTGAACGCATCAGGACGCATCGATTGCCGAGGTCGAAATCGGGGCAATTTTGGGTACATAATTCCTGCGGCGCAGGATCAGCTTGCGCGCTGGCTCCTCGATGAACTGGTACAGCCCCGCGCTGATGACATTCGTACCCGCATAGAATAGCACCCGGCTCCACGGACGCATGAAGAACGTGAACTGCGTCAACTGAATTAGATACAGCGCGTAAGAGATGCGTCCCAGATAGACGAATGGCGACCACGCCATGATCCGCGCCAGTGGCGCTTGCTCGCAGGTCAGGCCATAGAGCAGCAGGCCGACACAGGCCGCAATGACATAAACATATGGTTTCTTCGCCACATCGTCGCCCAGGTTCGCCATCAGGCATTGGCAGGCGACCACCCCGGCGATCCCCGCCAGCGACAGCGCCGTCGAAAACCGCACGCCGAATGCTCCGCGCCGCAAATACAGGATCGCCGCGAAGATGCCGACGGAAAAATCGAAGATGTAGCCGAATGGCGTGCGCGTCAACATGAATGTGGCGTTACTCATGAACCCGCCATCCTGCACGATACCGCTGCTGTTCGACCACGCAATCAGCCCGTAGCCAAGCCCAAGCATCGCGAGCGTCCAGCCGATCAGTAGCACCAGATTGAACAGCAGGTTGCGCCGCCGCACCAGCACACTCAGGGCGAACGGAAGGATCAGGTAGAACGCCTCCTCGACCGTCAGCGACCACGCGGCGATATTGCCTGTTTGCACGAATTGGGCGAAAAAGCCTTGCGTCAGCGTCAGATTGGTCACGTTGATCGCCGTGCCGCTCAGACCCAGCCCCGCCAGAATGAAGAAGTAGACCGGATAGATACGAGCGGCGCGCCGCTTGAGGTACGCCCCCCAGCGGAACTGCCGATCCCGCACGTCGCCATAATAGCGCAGCGTGAGCAGGAAGCCCGACAGCACGAAAAAGATCGTGACGCCGATAAAGCCATTCTCAAGGATCGCATCGAGGACACTGACCGATGGCCTCATATTTTCCAGATAGACGAAATGGTAGAAAAAGACCAGCGCCGCAGCTACGGCGCGCATCGTCGTCAGCGCCTTGATTTCTCTATTTTCTCTGCTCTCTCTATTCGAGGTCGGCGTGTTTGCTGGTTTCATAGCGCGTCTCCACCACTCCATTGATCCAATACAAAACCGCATATAAAGCGCGTGCTGTATACGTTCCACGAACGCTCGCGGGAATCAAAACAAGAATCAGGTTGTTTGTATTTTAGGAGGGACAGGGCAGCAGCTTGAGCGAGGCTATAGCGCGATTGGCGATCTTTTTGGCTGGGGTGTGGGCAGCAATCATCGAAGTATAAACGCGCCCGTTCTACGATGCCAACCAGCTCGACGGAAAATTGCACCCGCGCCATGTAGGGGCGGACCGATGTGTCCGCCCGCCATGACCGTATCAGAACGCGCGCATCTTCGTAGGGGCGGACCTGTGTGTCCGCCCGTGAATTGAAGATGGGTCGGGCAAGCTCCCTACACCGGATCGCGATTGTATTTGTAGGGGCGGACCTGCGTGTGCGCCCGCGCCTTTGATGCCTTTGCCCTGACCCCGCACCGTGCCGCTTTGCACGCTCATCCATACGGCGGTATACTTGTCGGTGAATTCACACGCAGGAGCGGGCATGGCTGAAACACGCGCGGCAGAGACGGAAACGCTTGGGCAATTGGCCGCCAACGCCGAAAAGCTGGAACAGGCACTCGCGCAGATGATCGACGTGCTGCGCAAGCGCGGACTTCAGTTTTCGGTCGATCTGGTCGGCATGTCGAATGGCGTGGTGAGTGATATTCGCGCACTGCAACAGCAAGGCCGTGCGAGTTCGACCCGGCTGCGGCTGTATGAAGAGCTGGTGCGGACCTCGACGCTGATCAATTCGTCGCTCGATCTCGATCAGGTGCTTGAGGACGTGATCGATACCATCATCAGCCTGACGGGTGCGGAGCGCGCTTATTTGCTCCTGCGCGACAAGGATTCGGGTCGCCTCTCGACCAAGACCGCGCGCAACGGCGACCGCGAAACGCTGCCCGAAGACGAGCGCGTATTTAGCCGCAGCGTGATCGACCGCGCCATTGCCGACCGCGCGCCGATCCTGACCACCAACGCGCAGACCGATGAGCGCTTCAAGGACCAGAACAGCGTTTTCAGCAACAATCTACGCTCGATTATCTGCATCCCGATTGCGCTGCACGACAACATCATCGGCATCCTCTACGCCGATAATCGCATCGGCGAGGGCGTCTTCACCGCCGATAACGTGCCGATCCTGACCGCCTTCGCGAACCAATCCGCAATCGCGATTGAAAACGCGCGGCTCTTTGGGCGCGTCAAAGCGGACCTTGTGCAGGCGCGCAACGAAGTCGAACAACTGCGCGTGCAGATCGATCAGGCCAAGCTGCAACAACAGTTGGATGAAGTCACCGATAGCGATTTCTTCACGCATATTCAGCAATTGGGCAAGGCCGCACGTAGCCGTAACAATCCCGGCGGGACGGGCTGATTTTCAGAGATTCAAATCGTATAAAATCCGCAGGCCGTCGAGCGTGAGCGTCGGCGCGACGTGATCGATCACGGGTGCGTGATCCTTGAATATCCCTGAATAGCCCCCCGTCGCGATCACCTGCGCGCGGTCTCCGCCCGGCATAGCCGCCTTCAGACGCGCGACCAGCCCTTCCACCAGTCCCAGATAGCCGAGAAAAATCCCGCTCTGGATCGCGTGCGTCGTGTTGCGCCCAATCGCACTCGGCGGCGGCTCCATCACCACCTTTTGCAGGAGCGCCGTGCGCCCGACCAGCGCGTCCAGCGCCACCCCAATCCCCGGCGCGATGCTCCCGCCCATGTAGCGCCCGTCCTCCGTGACCACATCGAATGCGGTGGCGGTCCCGAAGCCG
This sequence comes from Aggregatilineales bacterium, assembly GCA_965246845.1. Lineage (GTDB taxonomy): Bacteria > Chloroflexota > Anaerolineae > Aggregatilineales > UBA2796 > JBBRMW01. Next base: position 11,068 of record CBDFFR010000013.1, on the reverse strand, counting down.
ATCCCGATGGCCGGACCGCCGTACAGCGTGTGGATCGCGACCGAATTGGCGATGCGGTCCGCGCCGACCTGCTCCGGGTAATCGATGTCGATTTGCACGCCCGTCTTGATCCGGCTGCTGACGACCAGCGGCGCGAGGCTCAGATATTCGCGCGAGAGCGCCGCGAAAGTCTCCGTCAGCGCCGGGACCACGCTCCCGATCACCACGCCCGTAACATCCGCCGTCCCCAGAAAATCATGCAGCAGCACCGCGTATTCGTCGGCGGTCTGTTCGGGGAGCGTGCGCGCCCGCCGCACGAGCGTCCACGCCGATCCGTTCCACAACCCGACCTTGACTTGCGTATTCCCGACATCCAGCGCCAGCAGCATGTTTTGCTTTTTGCTCCGATATTTCACACATCTTTTTAACGTGCGCAATGTTAAAATAGTTCAACTTGCAACAACGACACGGAATTATGCCAGCCCCACTCGCGCACTACAACCGCCGCAAAATCATCCTGTTCTTTGGCCGCTTCATCCGCGCCGCGCTCGCGCGCGTGACCGTCAGCGGCTACGCCAACATCCCGAAGCGCGGTCCGCTGATCATCGTTGGCAACCATGTCGGCTACGCGGAGCCGACGCTCATGGCGACGACGATGCCCTGGCCGATTGAGCTGGTCGCGGGCGGCGATGTCCCGATACGCAGCAATTTCGCGTGGATGCTCAAGCTGTACGGCGCGCTCTCCGTCAATCGCGGCGAGATCGACCGCAACGCGCTCAAGTCGATTAGCGATATTCTGGAACGCGGCGGGAGCGTCGGTATCTTTCCGGAAGGCGGCGTGTGGGACCGCAAGATCGGGGATGCGCGGCTCGGCGTGGCCTATATCAGCCAGCAAACGCAAACGCCAATCCTGCCGATGGGCTTTGGCGGCGTGGTCGGCGCGCTCGATAAAGCCTTCAAGTTCCAGCGTCCGAAGGTCACGGTCAATATCGGCAAACTGATCCCGCCCGTCCCGACCAGCGAGAATTACCGCGAGCGCAAGGCGCTGGCGCAGAAGGCAAGCAACGCGATCATGCAATCTATTTACGACCTCGTGCCGCCCGATGACGAGATCAACAAACTCGGCGAGCGGCAGGAAGCCTTCGACCTCGTGATCGAGCTGACCGACGCAGCGGGCGCGCAGGTCGCGATCCCGGACGAGATGACTATCGCGAATGGCGACGACGTGGCGCTGCTCTTCCACCGCCCGATTTTGCTTGGCGTCGTGATCGATAATCTGGAACGCCCCGCCGCCGAACCGCTGCGCCACCTGCAAACCGAACGCGACCCCGCCAAATTCGCGATTGCGCTGGGCGAAGCGTTGCAGGTCTACAGCGTCGAGAAGCCCGTCTTTCTCGGCTATCGGCTCGGCTACCAGCGCGCGGAACGCATCCTCGCTTCGCTGCGCAAGATGAAGGCGCTGGCCGATTGGGCAGCCGGGCGCGGCTGCCAGATGAACATCATGCCGAAGGTGACGATCACCTATCCCGATGGGCGCATCGAACACGCCAATTATCCAGCGGCGGCGCATCACGTATGAAGGTGCATTTAGTGCGCGTCCGTATCTCAGTTCGGTAGCAGGAAATTTCGCAGGTTGAACGAATCCGCAGCAAACATCAGCATTGGGCAAATCCTCAGCCAGCTTCTGCTGGTGGTGGTCCTGATCGCGATCAACGCCTTCTTCGTCACGATGGAATTTGCCGTCGTCGTCGCGCGGCGCTCACGCGTCGATCAGATTGCCGCCGAGGGCAGCGCGGGCGGTCGCACCTTGCAGCGCTGGCTCAGTACCCCGCGTGAACGGGATAAGCTGGTAGCGGCGGCGCAGCTTGGCATCACCATCGTCTCGCTTGCGCTCGGTAATCAGGGCGAAATCGCGTTTAGCCTGCTGATCAACAAGCTGTTTGGCGGGGTGGCGGTCCCGCCCGAACTGAGCGGCCTTATTCGCGCATTGCCGCTGATCATTTCACTGCTGATTGTCTCCGGGTTTACCGTCGTGTTCGGGGAGCAGGTCCCGAAAATCGCTGCGCTGCGCAACCCGGAAGGGCTGGCGGTGCTGCTCGCCCCCGTGATGCGGATATTCGTCGCGCTCACGCAGCCGCTTGTCTGGCTTCTCGATAAAGCCGCATCTGGCGTGCTGCGCATGTTCGGGTTGCATGTCGAAGGCGCGCATACCTCGATCTACACCGTCGAGGAACTCCGGCAGATCGTGCGCGAATCGGAGCAAACCGGCGTCCTCGCGGAGAACGAGCGCGAGATGCTCAATTCCATTTTCGATATTCGCGATCTGGTCACGCGGCAAGTGATGATCCCGCGCACCGAGATGAAGATGGTTGACGCCGATGCGCGCTTCGATGAACTGGTCAAACTCGCGACGACCTCACCGCATACGAAGTTCCCGGTGTACGAGGAAGACGCCGACCATGTGATCGGCGTCCTCTATGTGAAGGACCTGATCAAAGCGCTTAGTAATCCACGCGAGCAGCGCACAATCCGCAGCCTGACGCGCGAAGTGCTGCTCGTCCCGGATACGCTGCCCGTCGAAGACCTGCTCGCGCGCTTTCGCGGACGGCGGCAGCAAATCGCGATTGTGCTGGATGAATTCGGCGGGACCGCTGGACTCGTCACGCTCGAAGACATCATCGAGGAGATCATCGGCGACCTCACGGATCAATTCGAGGCTCCCTCGCGTCCCGATGTGCAGCGCCTCAAGAACGGCTCGGCCTCGATTACCGGGCTGATGAAAATCTCCGAGTTCAATGACGAATTCGACTCGCACCTCGTCGATCCGAATTATGACACGATTGGCGGCTATATCATGGGTCGCCTGGAGCGGATCGCGGCAGTCGGGGATTCGGTCGCGCTCGAAAACGGAATGACATTGCGCGTGGAAGCAATGGACGGGATGCGGATCGAGCGCATTTCGCTCCTGCCGCCGCCCGCCAAAGCCGCGCCCGCCGTAAAGCCGAATACGGTCCCGGTCCGTTCGTGACGGCTTGCGAATTTTGCGGCGCGGTGCTGGTCGCAGGCGAAACCGATATATGCGCGGCGTGTCTTCACGAGCAGCGCGCACAGCTTGCCATCAACCCGCAGACCGCGCCCCTGCCTGCGCTCGAAGGCGAAGCCCTGATCGCGCTCTCAATCCTCAACGCGCCCGCGCAGCATAGCGCAGAGATGATCGCGTGGGCGCGCGGCGTATTGTCCCGCTACATCGACCTCTGAAATTTCTGGTACAGAGGACTATTTGATTTCCTGCGCCAAATCTAAAATGATCCCCTCAGGACCGCGACAGTAGCATAGTTTATAGATGTTTTCATAGTTTTGTATCTCGCTAAAGACTTCATATCCCTTCTGTTTCAAGTGGGCAACCACCGCTTCCATATCGTCAACGACAAAGGCAACATGCCGGATGCCCAACGCATTTACAGCGTCATCCTGAATGCCGTTTGCATGTGACGGGGCAACGAATTTGATGATCTCCAGACTTGCCTCACCCTCAGGGAAGCCGAGCATGACGAACTCTGTTTTCGTGCCGCTGAGTCCCAGGAGGTTATCCAGCAGCTCGCCCTCCATTTTCGCCTCCCCCTTCATTTCAAGGCCGAGGTCGAGGAAAAATGCTGTAGCGGCAGGCAAATCATTGACGATAATACCGATGTGATCGACTCTCTGGAGCTTCATGCTCATCCCTTACGAGTTTGCGTATGCGTGTCCCATTGTCCTACACAAACGTCTGCTCCGCCACTACACAGCCGCGCGTATGGTGTAGGGGCGGACCGATGTGTCCGCCCGAATTTGGTATCAGCGGATCGTCATGAACCCGGCGGTCTGCGCCGCATCGTACATTGCCCGCAACACTTCATAATCCGCGAAGCCGACGGGCTGGTAGCGCATGATGTGCGCCTCTTGCAATACATTTGCAGGAATGGCGCGGATGAGCGCATCTGCCCACTCTGCCGCGCTGCTTTGCTCCAGATACCTGCGGTGAATCGCGACAGGCGGGTTTGGATACGGTCCCAGCGACTCGACCACTTTCAAGCGTTCGCGGAGCGTCGGGTCGGTCCGCATCGCCTGATCGAGGACGAGGCTATCAATCGCGGCGCAATCGGCCTCGCCATTCAGCACGGCGGGTATCGATTTGAGGTGCGCGCCGGATTGCGTGACTTTGCCGAAAAACCCATCGGTCAGGCCGCGTTCGAGCATCGCATAGCGCATCGAATTATAACCGCTCTGCGACCCCAAATCGTTGAAGGTGAACGTCGCGCCGCGCAGGTCTTTGAGCCGCGCCGCTGGGTAATCTGCACGCGCAATAATATCCGAAAAATACACAGGCTTATTGCCGTAGCGCGCTGCCTCCATCACGGGCGCGATCAGCGGGACCAACGACCCACGACCTTCCAGCCGCGAGAGCGGCAGCCCGCATACGAACGCGAGGTCTACCCGCCCGATAGTCATATCGGGGTCGTCCATCGCGTCGAATTCCGCCTGCGCGAACTGCACTTCATCGCCAGCGACCTGCGCGAAACATTCCGCAAGCGCCTTGTACAACGCCGCCATATTCGGGGATAGATACGACCGCGCGATGAGCATGGTTATTGCAGGCGAATTCGCGGATTGAGATAGCTGTACAACAAATCCGCGAGCAGATTCACGGTAATAAAGACCGTGACCGTGATCATCGTGATCGCCTGAATGAGCGGCAAATCGCGCCCGTCGATGGCATATTTGAGCAGCCGACCCAGCCCCGGATACGAGAACACATTCTCGATCACGACCAGCCCACTAATCAACCAGCCGAGGCTAATCGCCACGACCGTCACCGTCGGCAGCAGTGCGTTCCGCAAGACGTGCTTTAGGATCACCGTCCGGTACGGCAAGCCCTTCAACGTCGCGGTACGAACGTAATTGCGCTTCAATTCCGTCACGACGCCGACGCGCGTAAGCCGCGTGATATACGCGAGCAGCACCGTCGCCGCCGTGATCGCGGGCAGGATCAACGACGGCAGCGCTTCAGCGAAAGTCGAGCTGTTGGAGACATTCGCAATCGCCGGGAACAGCTTCCACTGGAATGCGAACAGGTTGATCAGGATGATCGCCGTCACGAATTCCGGCAACCCGACGAGGATCAGCGTCCCGACGGAGATAATCGTATCGAGCGCCTTGTTCTCGTTCAGTCCCGCGACGATGCCAAGCGCAATCGCAGGCGGGATCGAAAACAGCATTGCGATCAGCGCCAGCCGCAGCGAATTGTTCAAGCCTTGCAGCACGGCGGGCTGGATCGGCGTGCGCAGTGAATACGATTCGCCCCAGTCGCCGCGCACGAAGCGCGTCAGCCACGTCGTATATTGCATCACGACAGGCTGATCGAGGCCGAGTTCGCGGCGCAGGTTCGCGCGTGCTTCCGGCGCGGCCTCGCGACCGAGGATGATCCCCGCGACATCGCCGGGCAGCAGCGTCGTGACGACGAAGATCAGGATCGAGGTGAAGATCAGCGTGATGAAGAAGAAGCCCACGCGCCGCAGCAGATAGGTCAGCATATCGCAGATTATAACGCAAACCGCGCGCTATACTCCGGTGCAGTTGCACGAACAGGGTTCGCGGCGCGTGCGGGTCGCCACGCCATGAATGGTCCGGGCTGTTATGGGTCCGAAGCCCCGGCATAACCAGACCGTAGTAGCGCGGTGGCTTTAGCCCCGCGCGAGGAATTGACCATGCGCTTCGATGTTATACCCATGCCCCGCGCCGCCCTCCTCCTTATGCTCATCATCGCGGCGCTCTCCCCCGCGCATAACGCCACCACCCGCGCGGCCATCGAGCCGCACCTCGGCTACGGCGTACACTTCGCGCCCAACACCAATGTGGATCCCGGCCTCGTCTCGCAGCTTGGCATGGACTGGGTCAAAATCTACGATACGGGCGACGCTGCGAAGTTCCCCGGCAAGCGCATCCTGTATCGGATGGAACTCAAGTGGCCGAACGACTGGAACCAGTTCAAAGCCGATGTCGCGGGCGTCGCGCGCGGGCTGATCGGCTCACCGATTACCGCTGTCGAGGCCGGGAACGAGCCGAACCTCGTCAACGAGTGGATTCTCAAGCCGAATGCGTGGCAATATACGCAAATGCTGCGTGTCGTCTATACCACGATCAAGGCCGTGAACCCGGAGATGATCGTGATCAGCGCCGGACTCGCGCCGACGATCACCACGCCGGGGCGCGATGCCGTGAGCGATCTCGATTTCGCGCGGGAGATGCTCGATAACGGCGCGGCAGAATGGATGGATGCGTTCGGCTATCACCCCTATGGTTACAACCAACCGCCCGAAGTCGCGCCGACCGTCGCCACACTCGTCTTCCGCCGGACGGAACTCATCCGCAAGCTGATGGAAGAGCGCGGCATCAGCAAGCAAATCTGGCTGACCGAGTTCGGCTGGCTGCGCAACCCCGCCGAAGATGGCGCGACGTGCAGCGACTCCGACCCGGATTTTGCGGGCTTCGCGTGGCTTCGTGTCTCTGGCGAGCAGCAGGCGGATTACCTCGTGCGGGCGTTCCGCTACGCGCATGAGAATTGGCTCTGGGCGGGTCCGATGTTCGTCTGGAATTTGAACTGGAACCGACTGGCGGGTATGGCCGCGTGTAGCCACATGCGCTGGTTCAGCCTGCTCCGCTCCGATGGCAGCCCGACGCTTGCCTTCCAGCGCCTGCAAGCCATGCCGCACTACACGAGCGAATACCTTCCGCACCTCGAATTGCACTCCGACGCGATGACCGCCAATGTCTCGATGGCCTGTCTCAAGCGCGTACCGCTCGGCACGTTCACGATTCGCAATTCCGGCTACCCAAGCCCCGGCAAACTGCGCATCGAACCCGCGCCGAACCCCGACCCGCCTTACGCCGAAGCCGCACCCGCGAGCGTCCGCGTCGATGAACCGGTGACGATCTTCGTTAATCCGGTCGGCGTGAAAGAACCGGGGCAATATGTCGTGCATATCAACGTCAAGGGCGATTTCGGCGGGCGCGTCATCTCGCAGCACATTCAGGGGTATGTCGTGGTCGGCATGGGCGACGTGGATTGTTTATAACGCGCGCTGCGCTGTAGGGGTCGCGGCTTGCCCGACCCGATTATCGGGCGGACACATCGGTCCGCCCCTACGAAGACCCGGCACGCTGGGCTGTAGGGGTCGGGCTTGACCGACCCACCCCTTCCTGCCGTTCCACGCCCATCCCCTGCGGCGGCAAGCGCCACAGCATCGCCAGCAGAAACGCCGGGTAAACCAGATCGATCCATGCGGCGCTATACCCATAATACCCGCGTATCAGCGGCAGCCACATCAGCGCATACGCCGCGAAAAACACGCGCCGCTCACGTCCCGCGAAATATAGCAGCGCAGGAATCAGCAGCACGTAATGGCTATCGTTCGCGTAGACGGTCACGCAAAACATCGTCGCGAGCGAGAGCGACAGGCTCCATAAAGTGAAGCCGCGTCGCCACGCCGCGACCAGAAACGCGCCGATAAGTGCAATCGCAACCAGTACCGTGATCGCGTTCGGGATATTGAACTGCGCCGCCGCCTTCCAGATCGTCGCCGCGAGGAAATCATCCGGCTGCAAAATGCGGATATAGGCGAGATAGCGCAGCGGCCAATCCACCCCGAACGGGATCATGCACAACACGCCCAGCACGACCGGGACAACCAGCACCCGCGCGATCTCTCGTAGTGACCAGCCGCGTATCGCAATCGCGAACAGGATCACGGTCAATATCGCGTTCGAGGGTTTGACTGCGATGAAGGCCAGCGCCACCGAAAGCAGCAGCGCCTTCCGCTCGCGAATGGCATAGAAGCCAAGCGCGATCCCGAACAGCGCGAACGCATCGAAATTGCCGCGTACTAGTACATCGAGCGTGAACAGGTTTACGAAGATCAGGATGAACGCGAGGCGCGGCGGCCTGCGCACCAACAAGGTAGCACTGAGCGCAATCCCGACCAGCGACAGCACGTTCAGCACGGCCTCGCCCGTCGGGATTTCGAGATAGGTCAGCGGGACGAGTAGCGCCAGCGTCCAGGGCGCGTTGAAGAAGCGGCGCGGGTTGTCGTAGAGGCGCGACAACCCGTTACGAACATCGAATGCTGTAGGATAGAAATAGAAAAAGTAGTCCGAGCCGACAGGCCACGAAGTCGCCATCAGCACGAAGATTCCCAGCAGCACTGCTATGATAAGCAGGATTGGAAGAAGCTGCCGGGAATTGCGCCGCATAGAAACCTACGCGGGTTCCTGAATGCGCTGGATCACGTCGCCGCTCTGCTTGTTTTTGAGGATCACCTTCGTGCGGCCATCTGGCATCTTTTCCTCTTTGATCAGATAGAACTCGGCGTCGTACTCGGTGAAGGCCGCCTTGCCGTCGTCCCCCGTTTTGCCGCGCCAGTCGTCGAGCTGGATCGGCTCCCAACGCTTGCTCTCCGCAGATTTATACACCGCGTCGATGATCGCGTTCACCACGTAACCATCGTAGAAGCCTTCCATCGGCGGCTTGCCCGCGTCCAGCGCGTTCAATTGTTCCGCGAACATATCCCGATAACCGAGGCCCCCGACCTCATCCCCGACCGGGAACAACCAGCCGCGCTCGCTCTCCGCTTTCTCCGCGACGTAGCCGCCCTCACCAACCGCCGTGAACATCTCGATCCCGGTCCGCATCCAGTGGTTCAGCCAGATCGTCCCTTCCGTGCCGGAAACCTCGTCGCGCAGGTCCATCCCGCCGCGGAAGGTCCAGCTTACCTCGAACTGTCCAATCGCGCCGTTCGCGTAGCGGACCAGGCCGACCGCGCTGTCTTCGGCCTCGATGGGGTGAACCTGCGTATCCATCCAGCACATCGCCTCGACCGGGCGAATATCCTTGCCGATGAAATTGCGCGCGATCTCGATGCAGTGGCAGCCCATATCGACAATCGCGCCGCCGCCGCTGTATTCCTTCTTCCAGAACCAATCGCTGTGCGGACCCGGATGCGTCTCACGCGAGCGCGCCCACAGCACCTTGCCGAGCGCGCCATTCTGCACGCTGGCGAGCGCCTTGAGCGTCTTCGGCGTATAGGCGAGGTCCTCCAGATAGCCTCCGAACACGCCTGCCTGCTCCACCGTGTCGAGCATCCGCTTTGCTTCGGCGGCGGTGCGTCCGAGAGGCTTGGTGCAAAGGATCGCCTTGCCCGCTTTGGCGGCGAGCGTGACGGCTTCCTCGTGCAGGTGGTTGGGCAGGCCGATCACGACGACATCCGTTTCCGGGTCGTTGATCGCGGCGGCCATATCCGTCGTGGTCCTCGGGATGTTCCAATCGGCGGCGAACTTCGCGGCGCGCTCGGCAGTACGCGAATAGACGACCGCCACCTGATCGCGGCTGCGGTAGCCGTGCAGCGTCATCGTGTAGAACATCCCGATCAGACCTGTACCGAGCATCGTGATTTTGTGCATGGAAAAGCCTTTCTAAAAGGTATAAGGTGTAAGGTGTAAGGTATAAGCGGGTTATTGCATCGAACGAATTCTATGCAGGGACTGACCGATCCCGTATTTGCTTATACCTTATACCTTACGCCTTATACCTACTACCCCCGTACACTGCGCTGCCGCCCATAAAACGACAGCAAAATCACCAGCGTCACGCCGAGGATGATCAGCTTGTACGCCTCGCCAATTTCCGGAACGCGCGCACGCACCGCCGTCAGCAGGCTATCGATCAGCGTCAGGACCAGCGCGCCCGACATGGTTCCCCAATAGCTGCCTTTGCCCCCGGAAAGCAGCGTCCCGCCGACGACGACCGCCGCAATCGACGGAAAGAGGTAGGTATCACCGAGATTGAGGAAAACCGTTTGCGAGAAGCCGAGCAGCATGAAGCCACCCAGCGCGGAGAGCATCCCGCTTAGTGCGAAGGTGATGATCACCGTCCGCTGCACACGCACGCCGGAGAGCCGCGCTGCCGTCCGGTTGACGCCAATCGCGAACAGCCGCCGCCCATAAGCGGAGCGTTCCAGCAGCAGCCACATCGCGCCGCCGAGCAGGAACCAGAAGAAAACCACGCCGGGGACGCCGAACAGCAGCGGGTCGGAGATCAGGCGCGGCATCACTTCCGGCGTCTTGCCGATCAGGTTGCCCTGTGTGACGATGAGAATTGTCCCGGTAACGACACCCGCCATGCCCAGCGTCATGACCAGCGGCGGGATGCCGACCAGCATTACGCCCGCGCCATTGATGAACCCAATCGCCGCGCCGACGGTCAGCGCGACCGCGAGGCCGACCGGGACCATCGCATCGTCGCCGTTCGTGATGCGGAAAACGAGTATCGCGGAGAGCGTGACGACCGTTCCCGCGGAGAGATCGATCCCCTCGCCGCCGCTGAGGATGACCAGCGTTTGCCCGGCGGCGATGATGCCGAGGAACGCCGCCAGCCGGATCACGTTCGTCGCGGAGGAAATGCTGACGAAATTCGGATTGATAATCCCGCCTAGCAGAAACAGCAGCACGGCGAGTATCAGCGCGAGCGCGGGCGGGCTGAGGCGGCGCAATGGGCTTGTGATGCGCTGTGTCAGGGGACGCGAGAGCGGCGTGTTCATCGTGTGACCGCCTTCCGCGCGAGCCGCACAAGTCCGGGTCCAACCAGCGCGAAGATGATGATCAATGCGCTCACGAGCGTTTGCGCCCAGCTATCGACGCTCGCGAATGAGATGATATTCGCGATCAATCCCAAAATCACCACGCCGAGGATCGAGCCGATTACGCCACCTTGCCCACCGCTCAGGCGAGTACCGCCGAGGACCACCGCAACCACGCTGTTGAGCGTGAGCAAATCGCCACTGCGCGGGCTGCCCGTCCCGGTGTTCACGGTTAGCGCAAGCGCGGCCAGCGCCGCGAAAAGGCCGCTCCATAAATAGGTGCTGAACTTGACCAGATTTACGGGAATGCCCGTGAAGTACGCCGATTCGCTCTTGCCGCCCGTCGCGAATAGAAATTGGCCGTAGCGTGTGCTGCGCACCACCAGCCAGACCGCGATCAGCGTGAAGACCATCCACAGCGT
>CBDFFR010000012.1:0-2143360 GCA_965246845.1 Aggregatilineales bacterium | reverse complement strand
CCCCGTTACGTTATCCGCGCAGCCGCGTTTGACCAGTGAGCTATTACGCACTCTTTAAAGGGTGGCTGCTTCTAAGCCAACCTCCTGGCTGTCTGAACACGACCACCTCGTTTGCCACTTAACCACCGCTCCGGGACCTTAGCCGGGGGTCTGGGTTGTTTCCCTCTCGACGATGAAACTCATCTCACACCGTCGACTGCAATGCTTGGAGGAACGGTATTCTGAGTTTGATTGGGGTTGGTAAGCTTGCGCCCCCTAGCCCAGTCAGTGCTTTACCTCCGTCCCTAAACACATCACGCTCGCCCTAAAGCGATTTCGGGGAGAACCAGCTATCTCCAAACTCGTTTGGCATATCACCCCTACCCACACCTCATCTAGGACTTTTGCAACAGTCAACAGTTCGGACCTCCACTAGGTTTTACCCCAGCTTCATCCTGGACATGGGTAGCTCGTCTGGTTTCGTGTCTGATGGATGCGACTGGACGCCCTGTTCAGGCTCGCTTTCGCTGCGGCTTCGGCTGTACCTGCCTTAACCTTGCCACACCCATTAACTCGCCGGCTCATGCTCCAAAAGGCACGCCATCACCCGTAACCGGGCTTTGACTGCTTGTAGGCACAACGTTTCAGAGTCTATTTCACTCCCCTCACCGGGGTTCTTTTCAACTTTCCGTCACCGTACTGGTTCACTATCGGTCGAAGGTCGTATTTAGCCTTGGAGGGTGGACCCCCCATCTTCCCGCCGGATTAGCGTGCCCTGCGGTACTCGTCTACGCTTTGACCGTTTGCCTACGGGACTCTCACCCTCTCTTGTCCGGTTTTCCACCCGGTTCGGCTCAGTCGTTGATTGCGTGGGCTGCTTCGCTTTCGCTCGCCACTACTCGCGAAATCGTTTCTTTTCCTCGCGCTACTAAGATGTTTCAATTCACGCGGTTCCCTCTACACGGCCTATGTGTTCAGCCGTGAGTACGTCACCATGCCGTGACGTGGGTTTCCCCATTCGGACATCGTAGATTTATACGGCTGCACACGCCTCGTCTACGCTTTTCGCAGTGTACCGCGTCCTTCTTCGGCGACCTTCGCCAAGTCATCCCCGTTGTGCCCTGGTAGCTTCTTTTTGCTTTCGCATGCAAACACATGTGTCACCCAGAGAAATTGATTCTCTCGTGCTTCTACCTTGCGCTCACCGCTCGATTTGACCACACAAACGTCCATTCACGCGCTTCCGGTTCCAACCGCTCCACGCTGCCTGCCGCCCCGCAACTCCCGTCGCTGAACCGCCACATCTCGCTTCACTGCTGAACCCGCTCCACTTGTGAACCCATTCGTTCGTCTGGCGCAACCCACCCCGCCCGCTCTTTGCTCCCGCAAACCGCGTGCTTCGTTGGTCGCTGACCGAGGGTGTACCTACACGCTTCGCTGTGTCCGGTCCGTTGATGCTTTTCAACTGCTGCCGCGCGCCCATTCCCAAACTGCGTTGTTCTGGCGAACTTCGCCGCATGGTTCCTGGTTTTGCCCGACATCAGCCTGCTCTATCGCTGGAACTGCGCTCTACAAGCCAGTGTTGCCACTTGCTTGCTGGAACGTCCCTGCGCTGTCGCTGCATCCGGCGCGCTTCTAACGGCGCTGCCTCTCACGTCCGCACACATCTTCGTGTAGTGTTACTCGTGCTTCTTCACGTATTCTCTTTGTAAGGTTCTCGTCTTCTGACTTTCCACCCGTGGGCTATTCGGTTTACCGCACGCTGCATGTTGCCGTTGAACATGGCTGTTCAGCGTTTCGATACTTCGTTTGGCTCCGACCCCACAAACAAAACGACCTGACTTGCTTTTCGCTTGGTCAGGCCGCGTCACCGGATGCGTTACAAATGTAGTGCGTTCGACCGCTCTACTTCATCCCGCCTCTTCGGTTCTGCGCGCCTGTCGTTGCTGTCAAAGATACTGCTACCTTCTCGCTCGTCTCGTTCGTGTTGCGTTGGTGTCAGTTGACTGGCGGGAATTATACAGGCTCTAACTCCTTAGTCAAGACCAATTTTCCGCCAATTTGCGTGCTACACTCGCCCTTTCATCAGGAATTTGCCTGTTAATCATGAATTTGCCCACACGTCGCACAATAAGCGCATTAGTTATCTTCGCTGCAAGTCTGGGGATAATCTCGATTCTGCTGGTCGTCCAGCCTAAATTTGCAAATGGTTTGCTCGATGTGCAAGTCCCAACCTTGAAATGGCGTTTGGTCGCATTTTTCCTGTTTGTTCTCGCGAGTCTCACACTTATATGCAGAAGATGGCTTGCTGTGATGCTCAATGTCACTATCGCGAAAACAGCAAACGACGCACGCCTTTTATTCCGCGATGTGCGTGCAGCCATCCATGCCGAACCAAATGATGTGCATTCCGCTGTCATGCTGATAACGCTCATCGGAACTGCGCTACGTCTTCACTTTCTAACACAGCCGCTCCGCTTCGATGAAGCGCTCACCGTGCAGGATTTCGGCGTGCGTTCGCTGCCGTACATCGCGACACACTATACCCAGCCCAATAATCACATTTTTCATTCACTGCTCGTGCATTTGTCGCTTCTGCTTGGTAACAGTGAACCGATGATTCGGTTGCCCGTCTTTATCTCAGGTTGTACGGCCATCCCGGCCTTTTTCGTTCTTGCGCGCTGCTTCGTGCCGCCTTTGACCGCGCTCTTTGGAACTGCGCTGGTTGCTGCCTCTTCACCGCTGGTCGAGTTCTCCACGAATGCACGCGGTTACATGCTTCAAATCATGCTGTTTATCTGCGCCTTCATTTTTGCGAATTACGGAATTCAGAAGCGCAACTACGCTGCATCCGTTTTTTGCGTAATACTGTTGGCATTGGGCTTTTATACGATACCCACGATGCTCTATCCGTTCGGAGTTCTGAGCCTGTGGTTGCTCGCAGCAAGCTGGCGACAGAAACCCCGAAATGCTGCGCTACGCTACTGGCTGCTACTAAACTTTGTGACGATTGGTCTGACAGCACTGTTGTACTTCCCAATCATCCTTGTAAGCGGCTTGGGACCACTGCTCAATAATCCCTTTGTCCGGTCGCAATCACCGGCTGAATTTAGCGCTCAGGTGGGTCCATTCTTGCGTAATGTGTGGGAGCAGTGGACGCGCGACTTACCGCTCTCATTGAGCATCGGGGTGGTTGTCATTCTAGTGGCGGGTCTCGTCTTGCGCCAAAGCAAAGCGCGCCTTTCCAATCCGTTTTGGGCAGCGCTGATATGGAGTGGCGGTCTGTTAGTCGTGCAGCGCGCCATACCCTTTGTGCGGGTTTGGTTGTATTTTGTTCCGCTCCTTGCGCTTGGAATAGCCATTGGTGCGGATAGCCTCGCTTTGTTTGTAAAGCGTAGCCAACTCAGGCAAATAGTTGTTAAAAAAGGTTTCTTATTGAGCGCTATGGTCGTGCTGGCCGCGCTGTTGAGTTTGAATGTCGCAGTCCAAAACACAGTTGCGCAGTCACAAGAGACGGGCTTGGCGCTTTATGCGCGTGATGCGGCGGCACTGCTCGCGCCGGTTCTGCGACCTACTGATGGAGTTCTCGACCGCTGGGATGCAGTCACGCGCTACTACCTCAATCGGGACTTTGCCGTACCTACAAATATCGTTACCAGTGGTGAAGACCTAAATGCACGCGCCCGAATATACATTTTGCTTGAACCAGAAAACCAGCTCACGACCCTGATGAACGATGCACAGCAGCGCGGAACCGACTGGAACCTGTTCACGTCACCACAAATCTGGCATGTCGAGTCCGCATTCACAATTTACGTCGTGGATAAACAATAAAAGCAGGCAAACAAAAAGCGGGAGTGACAATTCACTCCCGCTCATCGTTCTTAACGGCTGAACAGTGACAGGAAAAGGATGAGCGCACACGGCGCTATTTTTGTCTAGCGAGACCTGGTGAATGCTTCCGCTGTTACTCACAACTCGTCGGCTTGCGCGTCCGGGTTGCCCTTCGCAGCACACTCACAGTTCGTCGTCCCTAGAAAGGAGGTGATCCAGCCGCAGCTTCCGCTACTGCTACCTTGTTACGACTTCGTCCCAGTCACCACCCCTGCCTTGAACGGTAGCCTCGTTTGCACGTTCGCATCCCGGCTTCAGGCGTGAGCAGCTCCCATGACGTGACGGGCGGTGTGTACAAGGCCCGGGAACGTATTCACCGCACTATGGCTGACGCGCGGTTACTAGCAACTCCATCTTCATGCGGGCGGGTTGCAGCCCACAATCTGAACTGAGGCCGGCTTTGACGGATTGGCTCCCCCTTGCGGGTTGGCGACCCATTGTACCGACCATTGTAGCGTGTGTGTAGCCCTGGATATAAAGGCCATGCTGACTTGACGTCATCCCCGCCTTCCTCCCGTTTGTCACGGGCAGTCGGACCAGACACTCTAACTGGCCCCGGGGGTTGCGCTCGTTACAGGACTTAACCTAACACCTCACGGCACGAGCTGACGACAGCCATGCAGCACCTGTAGAGGCTCCTTGCGGTCGACGACGTTTCCGCCGTCTACTACCCCTATGTCAAACCCAGGTAAGGTTCTTCGTGTAGCCTCGAATTAAACCACACGCTCCGCTGCTTGTGCGGGCCCCCGTCAATTCCTTTGAGTTTTAGCCTTGCGACCGTACTCCCCAGGCGGATAGCTTCGCGCGTTGGCTTCGACACCGCAGGGCTTTCACCCCACGACGCCCAGCTATCATCGTTTACGGCATGGACTACCGGGGTTTCTAATCCCGTTCGCTCCCCATGCTGTCGTGTCTCAGCGTCAGTTATGCCCCAGATTGCCGCCTTCGCCTCTGGTGTTCCTCCGGATCTCTACGCATTTCACCACTACACCCGGAATTCCACAATCCTCTAGCATACTCTAGGTCCGCAGTCTGGCACAGCCTCCACAAGTTGAGCCTGTGGCTTTCATGCACCACTTACGAACCCGCCTGCACACCCTTTACGCCCAGTAAATCCGGATAACGCTCGCCACCTACGTTTTACCGCGGCTGCTGGCACGTAGTTAGCCGTGACTGATTCGATGGGTACAGTCCTTCCTCGTCCCCATCAAAAGAAGTTTACAACCCGAAGGCCTTCATCCTCCACGCGGCGTTGCTGCGTCAGGCTTTCGCCCATTGCGCAATATCCCTTACTGCTGCCTCCCGTAGGAGTCTGGACCGTATGTCTGTTCCAGTGTGGGGGTCCACCCTCTCAGGTCCCCTACCCGTCATCGGCTTGGTGAGCTATTACCTCCCCAACTACCTGATGGGCCGCAGCTCCCTCCTCTCGCCCTTTCGGTTTGTTCATGGGCTTCTAAACCCCATGACACTATGCGGTATTAGCAACCCTTTCGAGTTGTTGTCCCCCGCAAGAGGGCAGGTCTGCTACGTGTTACTCACCCGGTCGCCACTAAGCACATTGCTGTACTCCGTTCGACTTGCATGTATTAGGCACGCCGCCAGCGTTCATCCTGAGCCAGGATCAAACTCTCCGTATCTGTTTCGGTTCGAGCTGTCAGCTTCGAGGTGTTACCCGCTCCACCCGACCGCTCTCGCCTGCGAGACAAGTCCCTTACCAAGACCTGTCTACGGGGTTCCTTTCACGCATGAACTTCGTGAGGAAGCTCATGTTTTTCTTTGTACACTTTTCGCTTCGCGCAAGCGGCGCATCTTTCGACGGCTGCTCACACTTCGCTGTGTGCTCTTTGCTGTTCCTGTCACTGTTCAACTGTTAAGGTGCTTCTTCACGTTGCAAACTGCTCACCACAACCGAGGCGCTACGGCGACAAAAAACCGACTGCATTACTGCTTGTCGGCGCTGACAGGTCATCGAGGTTCGCGCTCCCGCGCTTGCCTTTCTGTTTGCGTTGCCGCTCCCTGCCTTCTGCCACCCTCCGTTGTTAGCTGAGCTGCTTCACCGTCTGTGCGTTGGTGTCGCTGTTTGCTCGTATGGGCTGCATTATAGCCGCAATGCGCCCATCGTCAAGGGCTTTCTTCGATCAATTTTTCAGGCTTGCCGCAGGAGGATAGCGTCAGGCGAACGTTAAAAAGAGACAAACCGAATCTATGCCGAATGTGTTTATAATGAGTAGCGCCTCTCAACGAACCGACAAAAATCATGTTTATCAATATCTTCAAACCCCGTACTTCTACGCTTTCCGCTGATGTGAACACGGCGAATATTCGATACCTCTACAGTGAAATATTATTCGCCGCGATCCTCGGCGCGATTATGACATACAACAGCCTTTTTGCGCTGAGACTCGGTGCGACTGCATCCCTTCTCGGCATCCTGAGTTCCGCGCCCGCACTCGTCACAGCGATCCTCAGTGTACCTTCGGCGCGTTATCTTGAGACTAGAAAAAACCGTAAACAATGGTTACTGCATAGTCTGTTATTCATGCGGGCGGGACAGCTTGTGCTGGTCGTCCTGCCGACAATCGCGCCCGATAACGCAGCGATATTCTTTGTGGCGTGGGTTGTGGTTCTAATCATTCCGAACGCGTTTTTTGCAAATGGTTTTAACGCCATGCTCGGCGATATTATTCCGGAAGATCGCCGAGCCTTCGTCTTTTCGCGACGAACGATTATATGGTCACTGGTGACGGTCGCCGTTCTGACGGTAGTGGGTGCATATCTGGATACGACTACCGCTTTGTTTCCATTCAACTATCAAGCGCTCTATTTGTTCGGTATCGTCACCTCGATAGGCAGCCAGATTTATTTACACAAACTGGTCGTACCAAAACTGCAAGCGCTCAGTACCCCACAGCAAGCAACTCCCGTAACGCGGATGCCACTCAGCCGCGAAATGAAAAAAACGCTGCTTAATACGTTCGTCTACCAATTTGGAATCAACCTGCCGGGACCGCTCTTCGTACTGCATTATGTGAACACGCTGCATGTGAGCGATGGAGCGATCAGCATCAACAACGCAGCGGGGACGCTTGGCGCGGTGTTCGGTTATGTCGTATGGGAAGCGATTACCCGCAGACGCGGATTTTTCTGGGGAATGCGGACCGCCGCCATCATGACATGGATTTTGCCGTTCACGGTCGCCTTCGCGCAGAGTTTCCCATTGATCATCGCTGCCAACATCGCCGTAAACCTGATCCATCCAGGCATGGACCTGAGCATCATCAATGTGGTGTTCAAACTCAGCACGCCCGAACAGCGTAACATGAGCCTGAGCTATTACACAACGGCGCTCAACCTGAGCGCGTTCGCCGCGCCGCTGATTGCGGTTCCACTGAGCGGGCTGATTGGCATCCCCGGCGCGATGTTGTGCGCTGCCGCCCTGCGCTTGCTTGGCGGCATTATGTTTCAGGTGAACCGCGTGCAAGACCCCGCGCCGGAGCCGATCTTGCAGGCGGCATCGGTCTCAACCTAAGAGGATTTCGCGGGTGTAGCCTGCGCGCCGTGTTCGCGTAGAAGCGTTTCGACTTCGCTCAGATTTTCCTCGAAGCTACGGTCAAGCGGCGTCTTGCCCTGATAATCCGGCGCGTTCACGTCCGTTGCGCCGTTCGCGAGCAACCAGCGCACCATCTCCGTATGGTGATAGTTGATCGCGCCGTGAGGGGCGTGGCTATAGCCTTCCGTTGTGCCTGCCGCTTTGAGCGCTTCCACAAGCGGAACGCTGCCACTCATCGCGGCGTGGAACATCAGCGAAATGCCATGCACGCCCGGCGCATTGGCGAGTGCCGGGTCCTGTTGCAAGAAGGCGTTTACCTCGTCCGGATTGCCGAGCATCGCAGCGGTGTGAATGCTCGTCGGCACGCCTTTCGAGAGGTAAAACTCTGCAATCGGGCGGTTGCCGATATGCGAAGCTGCTTGCAAGCCGTTTTCGAGGCCGCCCTGCGCACCCCAGTCATATTGCACGTTCAGCAGTTCGGGATGCGCGGCGAGCATTTCCTGCACTTTAGCGAGGTTGAAATGCGACGCGATGATGAATTCACGGATCGAGTCAGGCGGCAGGGTTTGGTCAGTCATGATGTTTTCTCCGATGTTTGCTGATCAAGCGTCGGTATCGTCGTCTTCTGCGTCGGCGCTATCTTCGTTGTCGTCCTCATCGTCCTCAATCGCCATCCCATACTCTTCAAAATCGTCGCCGCCGTCGAACATTTCTTCCTTGACCCGATCCAGTTCGGGATTGTATGGGTCGATGAACTCCGCTTTGGCGAGGTACAGCGCGGCGCGGTTGCCATCGCCCGTTTCCATGTAGTATTCACCCAATCGCGAGAGCAGCGCGACGTCTTCCGGGTGACGTTCAAGCGCGGCAAGCAAAACTTGCTCCGCTTCCTGATCGCTCTCCTTCACCCACAGCGCATCGGCTTTGGCGAGGACAAGTTCGAGATGATCAGGGAGCAACTTGAGCGCTTCATCGAGGACGCTCAAGGCGGCGTCGAGTTCATCCCGCGCTTCGTAGGCTTCCGCGAGGGTCGCCGCGCCGTCCGCGAACATCGGCTCCTTCGCAAGCGCCGCGTGCAGCATATCGATCATGCCGCTGTCGGGGATCACACCCTCTTCGATGTCCAGCGCGATTTGCGTATAGTTATCCTCGAAGTCGGGGTCCGCAAGTTCGAGCGCGAGGAGCGCCGTCGCTGCCTTGTCGTAATCATCGGTTGCGAGTGAGCGAACTTTGTCCAGCAGCGGCAAAGCTTCGTCGGAGCGTCCCAACTGGCCGAGCGCGCGGAGGTAGGCCGCATACAAGACATAGCGGTTTTGCTTTTCGGCTTCGTCTTTCAGGACGGCCAGCCCCTCTTCCTCGAAGAGATACATCTCCGCGTTATCTGCGACTTCCAGAATATATGAGCCGTCCTTATCATATTCAATCAGGCGGCGGAACACATCCCACGAGGCGGCATCATCCCCAACGCTGTAATACGCATCCATCAGGCGCATCGGGATTTCGGGATCGATCAGCCCGTCGCCTTCGGCGGTCTGCAGGAGCGTGATCCCTTCCTGAATGCGCGCCTCGTCCTCGTCTTCATCGTCGCCATAATCGACCAGCAGCGAACCGAGCCGATAGTAAATCAGCGCGTCCGCGACGTTGCCGCTAATGGCCTCGCGGCAGACCTGCTCGGCGCGGTCCAGTTCGTTTGCCTCCTCATAGAGAATCGCGAGCATCTGCCACGAATCGACCACGCGCACATCCGATTCGACGGCGGTTTCCAGAAGCTGCGCGGTGCGGTCGAAATCGGCGTTATCCCAGGCGTGCAAGGAGAGCGCGAGCGACGGCCACGCTACGCGCGGATAGAGGCTGGCGAGCGCAAGCAGCGCATCTTCGGCGGTCGGCTGCTGCGACGAGAATTCATCGGCGAGGATCGGGGTCAGGGCGCGCACCGCGACCCATGCCGCAAACGGGCTACCAATCGTCGCGGCGTCGAGCATCCGGCGAATGGCACTGGCGAGCGCGAAATCATGCTCTTCGAGATTATTTTCGACTAGTTGACGCCGAATATTTACTTCACCCCACGCCGCGAGCAGCCGTGTCAGCGCCGCCGCATCCTGAATTTCCGGCGCTTCTTCCGGCTTCCAGTTCACTGCATGGATGCCAAGCTGCTCCAATACCTGCGGGATGAGCGGGAGCATCCCCGCGACGATTTCCGGGAGCGTGCCGTTCAGCGTCCAGAAGTGCGCGTCCGCGCCGTTTTGCAAGGCGATTTGCAGCGTGTCATTGGCGTAGCTGCCGGAAAGCGTGGCGCTGCCGACCGCCCATTCGACCGGGTAGTTCTGCGGCGTGATGTCGAGCATTCCGGCGTCCCACGTCGTACCGCCTTCGGCATCGTCTCCGAATTTCGTCACGAGCAACCTGAAGGCGGGACCGCGCCAGCGCAGCGCCCACTCCGCGAAGAGCGCCGTGAGGCCGCTGGCGAGTGGATTTTCGCCCGTGAAGGGATACATCAGGATGCGCGGCGCATCGCCGCTGTAGCGCATCTTGAGCGACATGCCTTGCCATTCGGTGAGCGTCGCCGGGAAGTCTTCAGGCGGAAAGTACCAGAGCAGATCGGACATGGGTGTGGTTCCCTTATTTGCGTTGTGGGTAGGTGAAACTGGCTCTATTGTACAAGTTTTGGCAGCAGAACGAATTAAGGATATTTTTGAACTGGAAGGAAACTCTGTATCGTGCAAAATTATACTGAGCTGGTTATCGGCTTTGATGCTCGTGAAAACTTCTTGAAATTCAAAGATGGTTGGGATGTTGACCGCATCGATACATATCTGCTCTCAAGTGATGTAATCAAACCCCTGTCTGTAGATGTAATGGTTTGGAATTCTTTTTTTCACACCTTGCAAATCGAATCGCCTGATTGGGTGGGTCCGCGTCAAGAGCTTTGGGATAGTTTAGAGCGCTTAAAGGACGCAACGAAAAGCTTAGATTACGCTCAATGGATGATTGGAATAACTCAATGGATGAGTATCACAAGGCATCATTCGTTTGAGAAACAGTACGGGATGATCCCTACAGCCCCCTCCCGTGAATGGACGCTGCTCGGATTTGACGTTGCAGACGATTTCTTGCTCAGTGGTTTGATGAATTGTGGGTATAAAGTTGACGAGCGCGAACCTCTACGTCAAAAATGGGCTAAACATCTCAACCAATATCACCTTTTTAGAGATGCAGATGTAGCACTTGAATTCAAATTTCTGTCGGACGAGCGAGTATGGGAACATCGACCGTTTAACGTTTATGCGATGTATTTAATTGAGGCCATCGGTACAGGTGAGCTTCTTCTGGACTGAACTGGCGCGCTAAAGCGCGGGGACGACCACATTATCAATCAGCCGTGTCTTGCCAAAGCGCACCGCCATCGAAAGCAAGATCGCACGGTCGGAAGTGCCGTCCAATTCCTGCAACGTATCCGCATCTGCAGCGCTGACATATTCGACCTGCGCGAGCGGCTCCGTCGAAAGGACATCTTCCATCAGTTTGCGCAACGCGGGACCGTTCCGCTCCCCACCAATGGCGCGGTCGCGCGCAGTTGAAAGCGCCTGAATGAGGATTGGTGCGGCCTCTCGTTCGACCTTGTTCAGGTAGACGTTACGCGAACTGAGCGCGACTCCATCCGGCGCGCGGCGCGTCGGGACCGCCACGATCTCGATGGGGAAGTTCAAATCCTGCGTCATGCGGCGGATCACGGCGACCTGCTGCGCATCTTTCTGGCCGAAGTAAGCGCGATCCGGTGTGACGATATTGAACAACTTCGCGATGACGGTTGCCACGCCGCGAAAGTGACCCGGACGGTGTTCGCCTTCCAGCAGCGTCGACAGCCCCACGACGTCGACAGCGGTTTGCGCGTCGGGCGGGTACATCTCTTCGACAGGCGGCATATAGATAAAATCCACGCCTGCGCGCTCGAACATCGCCAGGTCGCGTGCCGGGTCGCGTGGATAAGTCGTGAAGTCTTCACCGGGACCGAACTGCGTGGGGTTGACGAAAATGGACGCCGCGACGTGTGTGTTCTCCGCTTTTGCGCGCTCCACAAGCGAGATATGCCCCTCGTGCAGATAACCCATCGTCGGCACGAAGCCAAGCATCTCCGTGAGCGCCCGACGCGCGGCGCGGAACTCCGCTATCGTCTTCAAGATTTGCATGGGCGCTCACTCCAAAGCGTGGAATATGTCGAAGATAAAGAGCAATCCCCCTTGCAGGACAATCCCGATCCCGGTCCCCTTGCGCTTCGGATGGTCTGCACTGCGCGCAGCGAGCGCGATACCACCGAGCATATACAGCACATCCAGCCCGGTGTTGACCCACAGCAGACGCTTGAGATTGCTGTAGTTGCTCTGCATCACGTCTTCGTCATAAGGGTCTGCGAGCTGCGCCTTCTGATGATCCGAACCTGTTTCGCCCGCGATGGCAAGCGCGCAGTTGATCGCGCCCCACGCGATATTCTGCTCCGCGACGCCTTGTGTGAGTTTGTCGCGAGACAGGCGCAGCGCGACTCCGACCACGATATTCGCGGCATTCAGCACGAGCAAGCGCCGCGCGACCTGTTTTTGAAAATTCCAGCTATTCATAATAGACTAAGGCTCCTATGTGTAGAGTCTAGCAAAGAGATCACCCCATTATCAACACTGTTATGCTCCTATGATTCAGGTCCAACACCTCGCCAAACGATTCAGGAAATTTCAAGCTGTGACGGATGTGGCGTTCACCGCGCACGATGGAGAAGTCTTCGGGCTGCTCGGACCGAACGGCGCGGGCAAGACGACTACGCTGCGGATGCTCTCCACCGTGATCGAACCCGATTCCGGCACGGCGACGGTCGGCGGTTACGATATTCGCAAGCAGAAGGCAGAGGTCCGCGCCAATCTCGGCATTCTCGTTGAGAACGCGGGGTTGTATCGGCAGTTGACGGCGCGCGAGTGTATGCGCTACATCGGCCAGCTTCACGGCTTGCGCGGCAAAGCGCTCGAAGAGAACATCGAACGGATTGCCGTCGACCTCGGTATGGAAGCGTTCATCGACCGCAAGACGCAGGGTTTCAGCCGGGGGATGACGCGCAAGGTCGTAACCGGGATGGCGCTCGTCCACAACCCGCCCAACCTGATTTTCGATGAGCCGACCGCCGGGCTGGATGTGGTCAGTATGCGCGCGGTGCGGGCGCTGATCAGCCGCGCGAAGCAGGAAGGCCGCTGCGTGATTTTATCGACGCACCTGATGGATGAAGTGCTGCGGCTGTGCGACCGGATCGGGATTATCCATCGCGGGCAAATCCTCGCGACGGGGACGCCGCAGGAGATCATGGCGGCCAATGGTACGGACGACCTCGAAACGGCGTTCGTGAAAGTCGTCGGAGAACGCGCGTTGAGTGATGAAGCCCTGCGCGAAGCTGAGACGGAGAAACTCAAAAAATGAACGCCACTCGCACTGCGCTTTCCGTCTTCCGCATCGTTTCGCGCAAGGAACTGCGCGAACTGCTGCGCGACCGTAAAACGATTTTCTGGCTGCTCGCGCCGCCATTCGTGCTGCCCGGCATCGCGATCATTGCCGCGCTGTTCATCGGCGGGCAGACCGCGCGCTATATCACACAGGGTTTCCCGGTCTATATCGAGAACAGCGCCGCCGCACCCGAACTGACGGACCTCTTCCGCAAGAGCGATGCGATCATTCTGGTCGATCAGGACAAAGCCGAGACGGCGCTGATCAAACTAAGCATCCCGGATAATTTCGGCGCGGAACTGGCTGCCGGACGGAGCGCGCATCTGACGCTCACGCGGCGCGACAATACGTATGTGACGACGCTCGCGATTGGCGCGGTTCGCGCGGAGATCGGGGGCTATCGAGATGACGTTTTCGAGCAGCGCTTAAAAGCGGTCGGCTACGATAGATCGTGGCTCAGTCCGGTCGTCACCGATGAGACTGCTGCCGCTGCCGCCGCGGAAGCGATCACGAGCAGCAGCGCGCCCAAACAGGGCGAAGGCGGCGCGGCGGGCTATGGCGCGGTGTTCCTGCCGTTGGCCGTGACGAGCTGGCTGATCGGCGGCGGGCTAGGGCTGGTCGTCGATACGACGGTTGGGGAGAAAGAGCGGCAGACGATTGAGAGCATCCTCGTCACGCCTGCCAGCCGGGTCGGGCTTGTCGCGGGGAAGCTGAGTATCGTGTTCCTCGCGTCGTTCTTCGTGATGAGCCTGTGGATGGTCGAAGGCGTGGTGCTGTCGCTGCTTGGGGATGCCGCGCCGAAGATCATGGCGCTGCAATCGCCCTCGCTTGGACAGATCGGGTCGGTGATTTCGGGCAGTACGGGCAATTTGGGGACGCTGCTTGGCCTGTTGGTCGTGCTGTTGATACCTTTCATTATTCTCCTGAACAGCCTTGTCATGGTCTTTTGCAGCTTCGCGGGGAGCTACCGCGAGAGCAACGTGTTCCTGTTCCTGATCCAGTTGGTCATTCCTGCGCTGGTCCTGCTGACCATTTTCGCGGTCGGACCGGACGCCGGGACGGGCTTCTACGCGGTCCCGATTCTGGGGACGATCATCGCTATACGCGACCTGTTCTCGCAGACCTTGACAGGTAGCGGGATCATCCTTGCGTTGCTCGCGACGATTGTGTATGCGGTAGGCGGGCTGGCGTTGGCGAGCTATATGTATTCGCGGGAGTGGGCGTTGACGCGGGGTATATAGCCGCGTTAACCTTCAGTTCGTCCGGGAACAAAAGATAAAATCATATCGATTTGGCCTGAACCGGGGAGTGACGTCATGCCCGCCAAAGATGATGGCATCTTCTAGGCACCAGTTGCACAACAAGCAATTCGGAACTTGGGTGTCCTGCTAATGATTTTTGATCCGGTAGTGGAAGAGGTGATTTCATGGGTTCGTTAAAAGACGTTGTTCTTGAGGTGATGTCGGGCTATGCTGTTAAAGGGATGAATGGATTCAGCGTACTAACCGCATCTGCTGATCAATCCACCTTTACTATTGTCTCCACCGCAATCGTTAAAGGCAAACGGATGACGACCACTTCGTTAATTGCGCGTATTGAGAACGAGCAGATATTCGTTGAACATGACATCAACAACAAACCACTGGTCGATGCGCTTGTCCAGGCAGGCATTCCGCACGAAAAGATCGTCCTTGCGTATGCCGGTGAACCCGTAACGGAAGTTTCGCGTTAGTTCCGGTTCAAACGCGGGTCCAGCGCATCGCGCAAACCATCGCCCAGCAAATTGAAACCCAACACCGTCAGCATAATCGCGAAGCCGGGGAAGAAAACCAGATGCGGCGCAGTGAACACATAATTGCGTGCCTCACTGAGCATTTGTCCCCACTCCGGCGTAGGTGGCTGCGCACCGAGTCCGAGGAACGAGAGCGCAGCCGCATCCAGCACCGCGCCGCCAATACCGAGCGTCCCCTGCACGATCAGCGGCGTCAGTATATTCGGCAAAATCTGCTGAAAGACAATGATGCGCGGGGTCGCGCCAATCGAGCGTTCGGCGGTGATGTATTCGAGTTCCTTGACCGAAAGCACGCTCGCGCGGGAGAGGCGCGCATACACCGGGATCGAGACAATCGCAATCGCGAGCAGCGCGTTCGAGAGGCCGGGACCCTGTATCGTGACAATCGTGATCGCGAGCAGCAGCGATGGAAACGCGAGCAGCACATCCATGAAGCGCATGATCAGGTTATCGAACCAGCCGCCAATATAGCCCGCCAGCAAGCCGAGCATCGTCCCAATCGTGATCGCGAACGCGACGCTCGCAATCCCAATCGGGATCGAGGTCCGCGCGCCGAAGATGATACGGCTGAACATATCACGCGCGTTCAGGTCAAGGCCGAGAAAATGTTGTGGTTCCGCGCAGCCGAACGCAGCGATACACGGCGCTTTGCCGGGGAGCCGTCCAACTTCGCCGGGTTGCCCGATCATGGAGAGGATCGGATCGTGCGTGGCGATTTGCGGCGCAAAGTCGCCAGCCAGCACGAGCATCGTAACGATGACAAAGCCGATCAGCCCGACGCGCTTGCGGAACAGGGACGTCACGGTTTCAATCAGCGCCCCGCCGCGCGTCCGGTCGTAGAGGAAAATCGCGATACCCGCCGGGAGCGCGACGAGGTAGGTCAGGCTATTCAGGAATTTGAACGGCGCGTTGATGGGCGCGAACGCGGGGACAATATCGAGCAGCGCGGTCAGGCCGATCAGCGCGAGGCGAATCAGTATCGTCAGGAGGATACAAATCGCGACCGTGTTTCTGACGGAAATCGATTTGATTGCGACTTTTTCACGCGGCGGGCGAAGGCTGATTGCGGCGGGTTGTGCGGTGTCCATGTTCTAGCCTAACCGGATACGCGGATCGAGGAAGCTATAGAGCGCATCGACGAACAGATTGATGAAGACGAACGCGATAGCCGTCACGAGCGTGATGCCCTGCACCAGTGAATAATCGCGCGCGGTGATGCCATCGAAGAGCGTTTTGCCGATCCCGGTGAAGCCGAAAATCGTCTCGGTGAGGACCGCGCCCGCGATCAACCCGCCGAAATTGAGGCCGATGACCGTCACGACGGGCAGCAGCGCGTTCCGCAGGGCGTGGCGCGTAACCACGCGGAACTCTTGCAAGCCCTTCGCGCGCGCCGTCCGCACGTAATCCTGTCCGAGTGTTTCCAATACGCTGGAGCGCGTCATGCGCGCGATGATCGCGAGCGGGATCGTCCCGACCGCGACAGCGGGCAAGATCAGATGCCGGAACGCATCCCCGACAAGCGCGAGGTTGCCCGTGATCAGTCCGTTAAGCAGGTTCAATTGTGCAAGGAAAACGAGAACATTGCTCGGCGTTTGCCCGTCCTTGACCAACCCCCACGCGGTATAGAACGGGATCGGTACGATTCCGGCAGTGAGGCGACCTGCAGGCGGCAGCGCGAGGGGCGTCCCCTTGAGGACGACGCCGAATAAGTAGGCGAGCAGCAATCCGAGCCAGAAGACGGGCATCGAGACGCCGACATTTGCACCGACCATCGTACCGACATCGAGCGCGGAGTTATAGCGGTATGCGGAAATAATGCCGAGCGGAATACCAATAATTACAGCAAAAATGGTTGCCATGATCGTCAGTTCAAAGGTGACGGGCAGCCGCTCCGCGAGCAGGTCCACCACCGGGCGGCTGTAGCGGAACGAGTCACCGAGATCGCCGCGCAGCACGTTCGTAAGATAAACAAGGAATTGCGTCGGGAGCGGTTGATCTAGTCCTTTCCGCTTGAGGTACGCATCGCAGGTTTGCGCGGTGGCTTTTTCGCCGAGCAGCGCGCGGCATGGATCGCCCGGTATGAGCCGCCCCAGGATGAAGGTCACAAGCAGGATACCAAACAGGACGGGAATTGCGAGGATGAGACGGCGCAGAAGAAATGCACCCATGAACAAACTCCGGCCAAATCATTGAAGAAGAGATGAAGGGCGGACACACAGGTCCGCCCCTACAAACGACATTGCGGCGTGGCGAGGGTGGACACATCGGTCCACCCCTACTCAAGACAAGCACCGCACTGTACGAGATTTACTTGGCGGGCGGTGGGTTCAGGTAGCCGCCGAAGGTCGCGGTCAGGTAGGCAAACTGCGTCTCGCGCCCGACATGGAGCGGGTTGGAAGCGTCCCACTGCACGATCCACGACTGCGCAACATCGTTGGCGGTGAGCGCAGTGCCATCATGGAACTTGACGCCAGAACGAATCTTGCAGGTCCATTCGGTCAGGTCCGCATTCGGGGTGCAGGCCGTCGCGAGTTTCGGGATCGGGTTCGTGCCGCCGATTTCGTAGCCATAGAGCGCTTCGGCCACCTGTCCGCAGACGCGGAAGGCTTCGCCATCGGTCTCATCCGGGCAATACAGGCCGCCCGGTTCGCCGCCCTGAATGAAGACGATCTGATCGCCCTTCGTGTTTTGCATGACGGCGAACTTCTCATCGGTCAGCGGGCTGGCCTGCGCGCCGGAAATGGTGGATTTGTAGGCGAGGCCAGAACCACCGTTGGCAATCGGGACCATCGGGGCGAGGTCGCGGACCTGCTTGTTGGCTTCCTGATAGAGTGGGTAACGGACCTTCGGATCGGCGGATTGCTGCGCCTTCGCCAGCGGCTCGGTGATTTCCTTGAAAGTCTTGCCGAAGGTCGGGTTCGCGCCCGCGCCGAAGTGGTAATCGAGGAAGTTGGTCGCATCCGGCCAGTCGGCGCTCCAGCCAAGCAGGAAGAACGGGAACGCGCCTTTGTTGGTCTGCGAAATATAGGTGCTGGATTCGACTTCGTTTAGCGTGACGTTGATGCCGACTTCCTTGAGCTGCGCCTGAATATCGGTCGCGACAATCGGCGGTTGCGGCAGGTAGGCGCGGACGACATTGCGGTAGCTGAGGGTCACATTGATTGGGAGTGTGACGCCGCTTTCTGTCAGAAGTTGCTTCGCCTTTGCCACATCGTGCGGGAACGGCTCGACTTCTTTGGTATATCCGAAGATGGACGTGGGGACGAACTGCGTGGCGACAGTAGAACCCTTCGGGTAGAAGTTATCCACGATGCGCTTCTTGTCGACGGCGTAGGCGATCGCCTGCCGGACCTTGACGTTATCAAACGGCGCAATCGTGTTCTGCATCCCCAGATACATGATATTTGTGGCGGGGCGCTCGAGCAGCTTGAGATTGCTATCGCCACTGACGACGGCGAAATCGCCCGGTGCCACGTTGTCGATGGCATCGGCTGTCCCTGCTTGCAATTCGACAAGTCGGGCGCTGGCGTCGGCGGTCCACTTGATCACGACCGACTTGGTTTTGGCCTTGTCACCCCAGTAATCCTCGTTGCGGGTGAGGATGATCTGGTTGCCCTTGTCCCACTTTTCCAGCTTGTAGGGGCCCGTGCCGATGGGCAGGTTGTTGATGTCGCCCTTGCCGCCCGTCTTTTGCAGGTACGCGGCGGGCGAAATTTGGAAGGCCTGGAACGCGATCTTCGAGAGGAAGGCGGCGTCCGGCGCGCAGAGCGTGAACTTTACTGTCGAGGCATCGGTCGCGGCGATGGTTTTGAATTCGCCGCCATAGGTGCAATCTTTGGCCGAGAGCGAAACGAGGTCGCCCTGCGCAGCGCTCGGACGGGCGGACCCGGCCAGCACCAGCGAGAGCAAAAGGGCAACAATAGCGGCACGCGAAAAGGCTTTCATACGATCTCCTGTAACCCTCAAAATATGGGTTCTGCACCCTTGCAGAGAACGCTCATTATAATAGCGTGTGCTATCCAATACAAAAAAGCGAGTAGACGATGAAAAACAGTTTTGCGATTGGCGACATTCACGCGGAGCCGGGCATGAAGGCGCGCGGTTTTCTGAGCGTGCCGGGGACGGCGGTACAAATGCCCGTCGTGGTGGTGAATGGCGTGGGCGAGGGTCCGACGCTGCTGGTGACGGCGGGCATTCACGGTGGCGAGTATCCGAGCATCGAGGCGGCGATCCGCTTCGGGCGCGAGCTGGACCCGGCGCAGATCAGCGGACAGGTGATCGTAATGTCCCCGGTGAACCTGAGCAGCTTCCACGCGCGGCAGGCATTCGTCACGCCGGAAGACGGCAAAAACCTGAACCGCGTGTTTCCCGGCAAGGCGCGCGGCACGGTCGCGGAGCGCATGGCTGCCGTGATCATGGCCGAAGTCGTGCCGCACATCGACGCATGGGTAGACCTGCACGGCGGCGACATCCCGGAGGCGTTGATCCCGTTCGTTGGCTTCATCGTAGGTGAAGATGCAGCGCTGAACGAGCAGTTGCGCGACCTTGCTTCTGCATTTGGTATCGAATACCTGCTGCATCCAAGTCATCTACCGGGAACGACCGTCGCGACCGGGACGGCGCTGGGTATCCCGGTGCTGCTCGCGGAGGCAGGACAGCTTGGCATCCTCGACGAGGAGAACACCGAATTGCTGCTGCGCGGCTGCCGCAACGTGGCGCAGTGTTTGGGCATATTGACAGGGACGCCGACGCGCGTGCGCCTGACGGAGTTCATGGATTGGCCCTGGGTGCGTGCGCAGGAGAGCGGCTGCTGGTATCCGGCGGTGAAGCTGGGGGATATGGTGCGTAAGGATCAGGTGGTCGGGGTCGTGAAGGATTACTTCGGGGAGCCGATCACGGAATATCGCGCGATGGCGAGTGGCCGGATATTGCTGATTTGCGCGGCGATGTCGGTCAACCCGAACGATCCGTTGCTGGCGGTGGCGTTCTAGCGCGGGACGCCCGCCGAAAGCGCCTTCGCGAGGAAGGTTTTGGTGAAATAGCGCTTGCGCCCGGCCATCGTTTCGGCTTCCTCGATCTTCATGGAAGGGAAACGCGCGAGGTCGTCATCGATGCGGTAGAGCGCCTCGCGTGCGTTCTCGATGGTGACGACCAGCGAGACGCGGCGCACGATTCCGCTCGCGCCGATCTTGTCCAGCTTGTCGGCGTCGTGCAAGAGCCGCACCAGTGGATCGCCGGATTTGCTGTTCTTGCCGACCGCCGCCGCAATTTGCCGGATCGTCGCATCCGGGAACGCGCCATCGAGCAGGGCGGGGGTCATCGCTTCGGCCAGAGTTTCATGTGGCGTGCCGTCGCGCAGCTCATCCAACTTGCCGACATCGTGCAGCAGTGCGAGTGCGTAGGCGTGTTCGGGCGCGACCTGTACTGATGGCGCGAGCCGCAGCGTATAGCCCGCCACGCGGAGCAGATGCGCCCACAGATTCGGCCAGCCGGAATGCCATTCGGCGAGGTGTTCACGCACTTTTTCGGCAATCTTTTCGCAGTCCACGGAAGGGGCGACGGCGGATAGCCATTCCGAGCGCAATTCGGCGCTGAAGCGGTCGCCTTCCGGGATGGGGCGCAGGCGCTTTCCCCATTCCGCAGCGCTGAGGACAGAGGTTCCCGCGCCGACAGCGAGGGCGCGCAGCAGCGGTGTGTAATCCGAATCAACGGGATCGTTCATCAAGCAGAAAACGCGGCTCCGTATTCGTTGTAGCAATAGATAGATTGTACGCCGCACTTGCGCATTCTTGCCACCCGTTGTAAACTTCCCGCTAACGTCTTAACATAACCTTAAACTTCACAACCATGTCACAGAACGAACTAACAACTGACCATCAGGGTATTCACAGCCCGCGCCTTCCGCTGACGCTCGCAGCCGCACCCGGCATCCTGCCCGACGACGCGATGAGCGAAGCTGGACGCAAGATCATTTTCCACCAGTTCGAGATCATGCTCCAGCATGAACCGGGCGCGCGTGCCGAAAACGACGAGGCGATCCACGATATGCGCGTCGCCACGCGCCGGATGCGGAGCGCCTTGAAGGTCTTCGCGCCCTGGTACAAGAACAAAATTCTGGTGTATGCGCGGTCGCTGAAAACGCTGGCAGACCTGCTCGGTGCGGTGCGTGACCTTGATGTGTTCCGGGGCAAGGTGGCGCAGTACGTCGAAACGCTGGCGGTCGAGGAGCGGAATGGGCTGGATCATTTCACAGCGCAGTTCAATAAGCCCGCAGCGGTCGCGCGTAAGCGGCTGGTCGCGCATCTGGATAGTGCTGCGTTTCGGGAATTCGTCGCGGAGTTCCACGAATTTCTGACGACCGCCGGGGCAGGCAGCACCGTTCGCAACACGGACCCGACGCCGCGCCTTGTGCGGCATGTCGCGCCGACGCTGATTTACCAGCAATATATGACGATGCGCGCCTACGAGCCGATCCTGAGCGTGGCTGCGCTGGAAACGCTGCACCAACTGCGCATCGAAGGCAAGCGCTTTCGCTATCTGCTCGAATTTTTTGGCGAAGTGCTGGGTGCGGAGAGCAAAGGCGTCGTGAGCGCGGTCAAGGCGCTGCAAGACCACCTCGGCGAATTGCAGGATGCGCGCGTCGCGGCGGACCTCTTGCAAAATTATTTGAAGCATGCGGACGAACGCGAGGATAAGGGTCCGGTGCTGCGCTATCTGGCGAACCGCGAGGCCGAAAAACAGCGCCTGCTGGATGGCGTGAACCCGGTCTGGGCGACCTTCACCGATGCGGAAGTGCGCCGTGCGCTGGCGCTGTGCATCGCGGTTCTTTAGGATGGAGTGGCGAACCAGCGGACGCCGGGAATAGCGTCCCTACTCGTCATCCAGAAATTCAAAATCGGCGGGTGAATAGTTCAGAACTTCGATAGGCGTTTTGCGCGCGCCGAGTTCGTGTTCGATGAGCAGGTCGATAAGGCGTTCGCCGTCGATGAGCGTGATCGGAGCCGCGCCGACCTCGAAGGCGGCATCCTGCGCGCCCCGGCTGAACCGCCCGACCGTGATAATCGTGCCGCGCAACGCTTTGAAACGGTGCAGCGAGCCGCGCAACTGGTCGAGAATTGGGCGCTGGATATTGCCCTGCTGACGCTTGACCTGCACGACTTCGCGCACGTAAGTAATCCCCACGCGGATGTCGCCCGTCACGTCCACGCCGCCGTCACCGCTGCGCCGCGTGACTTCTACCTTCTCATAGCCCATCGCGCCGAGCAGCGCTTTCACCAGCTTTTCCAGCCGATAGGGGTCAATCGTGCGTAGCGTTTCGGTGATGCGCCGCCGCACTTCGGCGTGCTGTTCAGCGAGCAGCTTGCGCAGGTCAGTAACCGTATGCGCGGCGAGCGGAACGCCCGTCGGTTCCATGCGGTGCGCAACCCGTTCCAGATAGCTCAGGCCGCCGGGCGAGATTTGATAGGTCACGTCGTCGCGCCGCACGAGGTCGCGGTCTACGAGGTTGGCGATGCGGTGCAGCCAGCGTGCGGAAGCCTTCGCGCGGGTATATTGGCCGAGGAAATCCGCGAAGGGCGGGAGCAGGTCGGCGCGTTTGCCGGGTCCATGTTCTGCGACGATGGCGAGCAGGTGTAACAAACCCTCGCTGTAGTCGAGATATTGCGCAGCTTCGCCATCCGCATTTTCGATAAAATTGTGACCGAGCGGGCTGATATAGAGCGCATCGTCTTCGCCCGCGACCAGCAGCCCATAGGCGGTACACAACGCCCATACGCCATTCAGGTGGCGCGGGTTGACGAGGCCGCCGGACCATAGCGCCGTCGCGAGCGCACGTTCATCGCCCGCGAGCAATGAGGGTATCCACGTCTCCGGCTCGGACCAGTCGCGCGATTCCTGCGGTGTGCCAATGAAGTGCTGGATTGTCTCGCGCATCGCGAGCAGCGTCCGGCGCGATTTGCCGTTCATGAGCGAGAGAAATGTGCGCGCGGCGGCGTAGGTCGGGTAGTCCGGGATCTGGACTTTCGGTTGGTCGTTGCTGCCGATATTCATGCGTGAATTATACAACACGCGGGTATACTCGGCGCGCAGAATCTGGTGCTTATTTCTCGCGATTGCCAATGACCACAATCATCCTCTTCCACACGAACGACGTTCACGGGCGCACGACCGGGTTAGCGCAGATCGCCACGCTGCTCGATGAAGCGCGCGCGGCGAATACTCCCGGCGCGGTCGTCTACCTCGATGCGGGCGACGTCGAGGATACAACCAACCTTCTTTCCAACCTGACCAAAGGTGTGCAAATTCACCACCTGTTGAACGCGATGGGTTGCGCCGCGTTCACCGTTGGCAATGCTGCATTGCTGCGCTACACAGAGCGCATCCTGCCCGAACAGGCCGCCATCGCAAAGTATCCGCTATTGATCGCTAACCTTGTCCACCCGGACGGGTCGCCGCTCGCGGGTGTGCAATCTTCGGTGATGCTGGAAGCGGCAGGCGCGAAAATTGGCGTGATTGGGTGTACGGCGACGCTCGCGAATGAGCAAATCTACGAAAACTTGTTCAGGTTGCGCGTTCTGGACAGCATCGAAGTAGTACGGCGCGAGGCGGCGAATCTGCGCGAGCAGGGCGCACAGATCGTGGCTTTCCTGTCGCACCTCGGTTACGACGACGATAAACAGGTCGCGGCGGCTTTGCAGGGACAGATACAGCTTATCATCGGCGGACATTCGCACACGCTTGTCGAAAACGGGGAATGGGTCGGGGACGTATTGATCGCGCAGGCACGTCATTATGCGCAATATTACGGAATGGTCGAATTGGAATTCGATGGCGAGCGTGTGGCGGTCATCGGCGCGCGAACCTTCCCCGTAGCAGAGACGACACTACCGAAAGCAGAGATCGTCGCACTGGAAGCTGACCTGCTGGAGCAAGTTGAAAGTGACTTGCGCGGGCAGGTGATCGGTACGCTGCTGGAAACGTTAACCGTCTCCGATAGCGCCGAAAGCACGGCGGCGGACTTGATGGCGGATGTACTACGCGAACAGGGTAACGCAGAAATCGGGCTTGTGTTTGCCGGGAACTCGATTGTCAAGCCGCTGGCGGCGGGTCCGCTGGATGCGTTCACGCTCTATGATGCGTGCTGGACCCCGGCGAGTCTCGCGATCACCATAATGACGGGCGCGCAACTCGCGACGTTCATCACGCGCGGACAGGACGCACAAAACGCGGCAGAACGCCCGCATTTCATGCGCGGGCAGGCGATAGGGCTGCTGCACATCAGCGGCGCGCAACTCGTCGGAGGGATGATACAGATTGATGGGCAACCAATCGACCCGGCGCGGCGCTATCGGATTGCAGCGACCGATTGGGAGTTCGCGCCTGAACTCGGCGTGATCGATTCAAGGGAGTCGCTCGCTATTGCATACGATGTCTCGGCCATGCTGCGCGAGTTCGTGCAAGAGTACGTCGCGCGGCATACGCCGTTGAGGGTAGCAGGCGGGCGCTTATAAATTCGATTATCCCCGGAACGAGTTGAGGAATAGGCCCTGCGACATCATTATTGGAAACGCGCATCCTGCCCAATCGTGCGACGCAGCCCGTCATCGAGCAGCACCTTCGGCTCAAAAGCCAATAGCTCGCGAGCGAGCGAGACATCGGCCTGCATCCGTGACGCGCCGCGATCCGCAGTCGGGACGTAGAGCGGCGCGAGTTCCTTGCCCAATATATCGCCGATCATGCGGATCAGGTCGTTCACGCTCGTCGCCTGCCCGCTGCCGATATTGATTACGCGGCGGTCGATCCCGCTCACGCGCGCGGCGGCGACAAGCGCATCCACCACATCATCAATGTACACGTAATCGCGCGTCTGCTTGCCGTCGCCATGCACGATGATCGAGCCGCCGCGCAGAGCCTGCCGCAGGAACGAGGGGATCACTGGCGGGTGCGCTGTCGGCAACTGCTGGCCGGGTCCATAGGCGTTGAAAAGGCGCAGGCTAGCCGTCTCCAGCCCCCATAAAATCCCGGTGGTGCGGACATAATATTCTGCGCAGATTTTGCTCACCGCATACGGACTGCGCGGGTCGGGCGGCATGTCCTCGCGCAGTGGTGTCGGGTTCTGCTCGCCATAGACCGCGCCCGAACTGGTCAGGATGATCCGCTGCACGCCTGCATCGCGCACCGCTTCGAGGACGCTCACCGTGCCGCCGACATTCACATCATTGTAATCGCGCGGATACAGTACGCTCTCCGCGACGCTGATCTTCGCGGCAATGTGGAACACGCATTCGACGCCTTGCAACAGCTTCCAGAGCGTCGGGATCGTGTTCACGCTGCCCTTCGTGAACTGTACGCGCGGGTCGAGCCGGGTGGCATCGCCCGTACTCAGGTCATCGAGTACGCGCACCTCGTCGCCATTTGCGGCCAGCCGATTGGCGAGCGCACCACCGACGAACCCCGCCCCGCCCGTGATCAGGACCTTCAAAGCGCCTTGCCTTTGCGCGCAAATTTCTCTTCGATTTCCGCGCGCGTCAGCCGGAATGATTCTTCCAGATATGGGAACGCCAGCCACGCATTCATCAGCCCGAAGAGGCCGCCCGTCAGCGTGCGGAAGAGCGGCGTCGTTTCTCGCGCGGCGAAGAGCGCTATCGGCGGTTCGCTCAGCAATTGAATACCGCCATCCAGCGCAATCGGCAGAATGCCGAGGATGAAATAAAGCCAGATTGGGATCGGGCGCAGACGGTTTCGCAGCAGTGGTATCGAGAAGATCAGGCCACCGAGGAACAACGCGCCATAGATCGCGACATCGCGTTCACACAGCGCGACCTTCCAGCCCATGCGCGAATCACCGATGAATTCCTTCGCGGTTTCGAGGAGGAATGGCGTCCACGCGGCGAGGTTCGTATCCGGCGGGATCGACTTCCCGGCGGTGAAATTCGTGGCATAGTCCTCAATTGACCTGTATCCAGGGACGTTGGCGCTCCATCTACTAGCTGACAGTCTACTTACGCCAAACACCACATCAGTTGGCCTGTATGTGGAGTTATTTGCGCTTTGTCTTGGATAGGCGGTCTGTTCCCCGAAGAGGAACCACGACCGAAACGCGAACTGGTGGCACAGCGGGCTATACATCCCGTAGATGGCATAGGCAGGCTGGTTCGCGCCCAGCCGCATGAGGACGGGTGCGGCGAAGGGCAGGCTGATATAGACGCCGATGATGATCAGGATCACGCGCAGCCAGCGCTTGCTCAGGCCATAGAGGATGCGGTTCAGGCGTGCGCCTGTAGATTGAGTCTGCAAAAGCGGGCGGTTCCCGTTATTGAAGGGCAGCGACCGCAGATTGTAGCCCTGCTGCGCTCAACGGACCATACACGATTTGCCGGATGATGCCTTTGCTATCGATAAAGAAGGTCGAAGGCGTGCCGCGCACCCGGTAGCGGTCGAAGGTCTGTGCATCGCGATCCCGCACGATGGTGAAGCGCGCGGGGTGAACATCCAGCCAGGCGCGCACCGCGTCCGCACCCTCTCCCATGTTTACCGCGAGGAACGCCACGCCGGGAGTTTGCGCGTAAGTCGCATTCAACATCTCGAACTCCGCCGCGCACGGACCGCACCACGTCGCCCAGAAGTTGAGGACGAGCGGCGTACCGGGCGTGAAAGTGTACGGTGCGCCCTCGACCGTGTTCACCGCAAGCGCAGGAGCCGCCGCCCCCGCTTCCGGCGCGATGGGAACGCCGCCCGGCAGATAGCCCGACGCGACCGCGCGCGCGCGGTCCGGCAAGCCTGTATTCAACACGAGGATAATTGCAGCGAGGAAGGCGCTGCCCGCGAGCAGGATGCGCAGCGCCTTCCATACCTTCATGTGACATGACAAACGCATCAAAACGGAAGTCACGGGCAGATGCATCGGTCGGCCCCTACGAAACGCGCTCTGTGTAGGGGCGAACCTGCGTGTCCGCCCTCGTTTTTGATCCCGATGCGTTTGCCTCGCTCCATAGGGCTAGAGAACAGGCGCGTTTGGGTTGCGCTTGATGAACTTGCCCTGCCCCGGCGTGCCGAGCCACTTCTCGCCATCGACAAGCTGCTTGCCGCGCACGAAAACCTGTACAGGTTTGCCGCGCACCTTGAAGCCCTCGAAGATATTGTAGTCGGTGTTCATATGCTGCGTTTTCGCGCTGATAGTGTGCCGCGCCTTCGGGTCCCAAACCGCGATGTCGGCATCCGAGCCGACCGCGATGGTCCCCTTGCGCGGGTACATCCCGAAGATTTTGGCGGGGTTGGTCGCGGTCAGTTCGACAAAACGGTTCGCGTCGAAGTGTCCACCACCGACGCCGAAGTGCCACATGATCATCTGGCGGTCTTCGATCACGGGCAAGCCGTTTGGAATTTTGCTGAAATCGCCCGCGCCGAGTTCCTTACCAGGGATGCGCCCATCCTTGCCGCCCTCGTACCAGAACGGGCAGTGATCGGTGCTGACGACCTGCAAGGTCCCGTCGCGGAGCGCGCTCCACAGCACCTTTTGATCCGCTTCGGTGCGAACAGGCGGCGAACAGACGAACTTTGCGCCCTCATTACCGGGGCGGTCCAGGTCCTTCGCGGTCAGGAACATATACTGCACGCATGTCTCGCCCATCACGGGCAGGCCGCGCGCACGTCCCAGCCGGAGCTGCGAGATCGATTCGTCACAGGTCATGTGGACGATGTAGAGCGGCGCTTTCGCCACGCCCGCCAGCGCAATCGCACGTCCGCTGGCTTCGCCTTCGAGCAGCGCGGGGCGCGTTTCGGCGTGATACTTGGGCGCGGTCTTGCCCGCCGCAAGATATTCCTTGATCAGGTCGTCGATAGCGTCCCCATTCTCGGCGTGGACCATGATCAGCATCCCGTTCGCGGCTGCGACCTGCATCGCGCGGAAAAGGGTATGGTCGTCGACCTGGAATACGCCTTTGTAGGCCATAAACAATTTGAGCGAGGTGATTCCTTCCTGCACCAGCGTCGGGATTTCATTCATCACGGCATCGGTCAGGTCCGTAATCGCGAGGTGGAAGCCATAATCGATCTGCGCCTTGTCCACCGATTTCTTGCGCCACGTCGCAAGGCCATCGTGCAGGCTGCCGCCCTTCGGCTGGATCACGAAGTCGATGTGCGAGGTCGTCCCGCCGAACGCTGCCGCCTTATGTCCGGTGTTGAAATCGTCGCTGCTCGACGTGCCGCCGAACGGCAGTTCAAGGTGTGTGTGAACGTCGATGCCGCCGGGCATTACCAGCTTGCCCTTGCAATCGATCACCTGATGCCCGACTTTCGGCAAATTCTGGCCGATCAGCGTAATCGTCTCGCCTTCGACCAATACATCGCCCATGAAACTATCGCCCGCATTGACGACCGTACCGCCTTTAAACAAAATGCCCATCGCGTAAATCTCCTTTGAAGGGGCGATTTTACCGCAGGTTCATTGCAAAATCAGCCGGAATATTAAGTTTTGTGCAGAGAGGATAACACTGAATATAATGCAAAAAACGGACGCCAGTTTTTGACGTCCGTTTCATTAGCGCAACGTGACCTGCGGATTATTCGCGCACGCGCAACCGCCGCGCGACGACAATCAGGACGACGAGGCCGCACGCCGCCAGCGCGAAGAGCGCCAGACTTGCAGGCGATGCACCACCGGATGTCAGGTCTTCATAGAGGCCGGATTGCGGCAGGCGGGTTACGGTCGGCTGCTGCGTGAAGGCTTGCAGGCGGATTGCATCGAGCGTGAGTTGCACCGCAATCGCCGTCCCGCCCTGTTCCAGACGCGCGTTCTGCGTCTGGACGGGCGCGGAAAAGGTCCCGCCGGGGTTGAGTACGGCGTTGACCGTCGCCTGAAAGCTGTTAGCAGTGCTGGCCGCTTGCAACTGCTCGATTTGCATCTGGATCGCGGAGATTGTGTCGGCGTTGGAAGTCGCGGTGCGGTTGGCCGCGCTGATCGTCGGCGTAGCCTGTGCGAGCGGGCGGTCGAGCGCGCTCATATAGCGCGGGTCGGACTGCCTACCCATCGGCGTGCCGCCGAGATCGCCGACAGGTGTGGGCGTCGGGCTGACCGTTCCCTGCGCGGCAGGAGCGCTGCCCGCGCCGCTGGTCGGGGTTGCGGTCGGGATGGAGAGCGCCGTCACCGTAAGCGGGATGCTCGTCAACTGGTCGTAGGCGAAGGTCGAGTACGCCTGGAATTGCTGATTTTGGATAGCCCGCGCGGTCCCTGTCGAGAAGGCTGATGCGCTGCGCGGGGTCGGGAGGCGTGCGTTCTGCGTCTGCTGCGCGGCGATACCGTTGAGGCCGCTCTGGAATTGCGCGCTCAGGGTACTTAATGCGGCCACTGTGCCGGGAATACCTGCCTGCGTGGGAATTGCGGTCCGGGTCAAGGTAGGTAGCTCCGTTGCGGTAGGCGGCACAACGGTAATCGAAGGCGTGCCGGAAATGGTCGCGGACGGCGTGAAGGTCAGCGTCGGCGCGGCGGTCGGGGTGAGCGTCACCGAGGGTGTCAGCGTCGGCGTGAGCGTCACGGACGGTGTAAAGGTTGGCGTGAAAGTTGGTTGCGGCGTGTTGGAGGGCGTCAGCGTCCACGATTTGGCAGTAGCCGTCCCCGCAACGAAGGTTTGCACGGCGTTGTTGGTCGCCTGAATCGCTTCGGCGGTGCGTCGGCGATTTTCGTTGTCCTGCCCGATTTGCGCGGCAGCGAAGAGGATCAGGACCAGACCGACGATCAACAGCGCAATCAACCCGAACAGGCCGAGGATGAACGTCCGGCTGCGCGTGGTCGGCTCGGCGGGTCCCAGTTCATCGGGCAAATCCGCATCGACGCCGGGATCGCGAAAGGTCGGCTCATCGAAGCTGCTCAGGTCGTCGAAGCCGAACGGGTCCGGGGTGTTGCCCGTGCCGCCCGGCTCGCTACGTTCACCCGGTTCATTCGGGTCGCGCAGATCGTCGAAATTATCGGTCATTAAATCCCCCTGTGGTTAGCGACGCCGATCCAGCGCTCGGCCAAGCGATTCCAGATTGTCAATTGGCACGAAGACGAGTTTGCCGCTGCCGAGCTGGACTTCGGCTCCCGGCACGCGCAGCCCCGTTTCCAGCACCTGCGGCGTCTCGAACACCCGGACCACGCGCCCGGCCTGTCCCGCATTCGGCGCGCGGGCGATACGCACCTGCACACCGGGGAACACGCCCTGCCCGCGTTCGGGCAGCGGCGGGAGCGAAACACCGCCGGGCAGCGGGATGAACAGTTCGGGGCGCTGCGCGCTGAACCGCTTCGGTTCGACGGCATCGAGCGCCACCTGCCGCCCATCGTTGTCGCGGAGCAGATTGTACACTATGTCCGACATTTTATGCTCGCCAAAGCCTTCCGTGAGCAACACGGGCGCTTTCATAGCGAGGACTTGCGGGATTAATTCGGCGGGCATCGCGGGCGCGATGACCCCCGCGACCTGCTGGCGCTCGACGACGGCCAGCGTTTGCGCGGTCAGCGGCAGGCGCGAGAGCAGGATTTGACCACGATAGGTCGTCAGGATTTCCTCGTTCGCGAGCGATTGCAAGCCCGCTTCGGGGGCTTCCGCGACGGTCCCGAAGGTATCCCGCCCGTTACCCCAGACGCCCTGCACGAGCGCGCCCACCGCCTCGATTTGCACCTCGCGGCGGCTGCGCAGCGCGGACACAATCCCGGTATAGAGCGCGCGAACTTCGACCGTCTCCGGTGTCTCCTGAAGAATGAAGCGGTCCGGCTCGATGCGCGCCACGACGCTGCTGAATGGCACGCTGAATTTACGCGCGCCGCGTCCCTGTCCACGTTGAATCAGCGGGTCGCCTGCACGGACAAGCGTGCCTTCCTGCACGATGATCCACTCCGGTTTGATGTCCGAGAGACGGCGCACGCCGAGCGCGGCGGGCTTGATCGGCACGACACGGAAGCGCCCCGCCCGTGCGCCACGTAGCAGGGTCGTAGAGGGTTCGACGCGCTGCCGTTCTGTGATCAGGACCTCGCCTGCCGCCACGTCATCGGGTAGCTTGCGGTCGCGCCGCACGGTCGTCATCGGCAGGATATAATGCGATTCCGGGTAGAAGGTGAGCGCCATCTAGGGGTTTTCCTCGTCGGTCGGAGCCGGACCGGAAGTTTCCGCGCGCGGCGCTTGCGTGACAGCAGCACGCGCGCCGACGAACCAGCGAACCAGCAGGTCGCGCCGCTTGCCGAGATCAGCAGGGGGTTGCAGCGGACGCCCGCGCGTATCACAGATGATACCCGCCGCGCCACCATCAACATCCAGCGTCAGACGGCTTTTGCCGTTGAGCGTGAGACCGCGCGCCAGCCGCACCGTGATTCGTGCGCGTTGCCCGCCGGGCAGGTCGATCAGGCGAAAGGCGTTGTTCGGGACGATCCGGCTGGCGGTCCGTCCGTCGCTGTATTTCACGTCGATTTGCATAGCGTCGGCGGCGCGCGTCACGCCTTCCGTACACAGCGCAGTGCCGAGATCGAGCAGACCGCCCGATTCGAGGACCTGCACTGCGGCCAGTGGCGTCATATAGGCGGCAGCACCCAGCGCCGGGATGACCGCATACGGGTCGCTTTGCAGGCGCACCACGCCGGAAGGCTGCACCGCATCGAGTAGCAGCATCGCGGAGAGGCCGGGGTCGAGCGCCTGCGTGAGGACCGCGCCCGCGCCAATCAGGGTCGCGAAGGAGGCAGTCTGCGCGCTGCGAATCCAGCCGCGCCGCGCATTTTCCAGTGCTTCGCGGGCGATCTCGCGGGCGAGCGCGAATTCCATTTCGAGTTCTTCCGGCGTGCCAGGAATCGTCGCGGGCTTGAGCGTCTTGTTGTAGACGTAATCCAGCACGTCGGAAACGCTCGATTTATAGGTCAGCCAGCGCAGCACGCGCTCCGCGCCGATTTGCCCGACCGCGCTGACCGCGCTGTGTCCGACGCCCAGATCGGGGCGAATATTCAGATAGCCGCGCTTCGCAATCGAGGCGGCGATTGTGACCGTGCTGCTGCCAATGTCGAGCGCGAGGACGCCGCCGCTCGTCACGCTGCCCAGATAGCGGATGATGGTGCTATAGCTGGAGGCCGTCGGCAGCACACCGAGCCGCGTCAGCGCGGGCATATCGCGATAACCGCCCGTCATCGCCTTGTAACGGCCATAGGCGACCGCCAGTTCGAGTTCCGCACCCGCCAGATATTCGCGGTTGAGCGCAGGCCGCACGTTCGCCGCCGGGAACACTTCCGCAAGATCGGTGAGCATCGTCGTCACCGTCTCACGCATCGCTTCGTTCCCGGCGTAGACGATAATCGGGCGATTTTCGACGGGCAGCAGCGAGATCGCCAGCCGCACCGTTTTCACGAGCGCCAGCATGGTCGATTGCGCGCCGTAATCGGTCCCGCCGACGATGAAAATCAGGTCCGGGCGCTTGCCGAGAATGGCATTGACCTTCGCCTCTTCGGAGCGCAAATCGCCGATGCTGATCACATCCGCAAGATCGGTGTAGACGCTGCCGAGCGCGTGCTGTCCGCTGGCGAGGCTGACCTCCGGCATCAGGCCGACGAGGACCGCGCACATTGGTCGCCCGCCGCTCGCCGTCGCGACGAACTGCTCTGCGCCGACCGCGCCGAAGCCGGGACCAATCGCGATCCGATCCCCCGCGACGAAGCCGCGCCCGATAAGCGCGGTCATCTGGTCCAGCGCGCGGCCAAGCCCGACCGTGACATCGCCATAGGGTGCGTCGGCAGTCGTCAATGCCTGTGCGCGGCTGACCAGCCGATATTGTCCATCGACCTGATCGATGAAGACCGCGCGCGTATGGACGCTCCCGAAATCCGCACCGAGCAGCGACGTTCCCGCGCTGGGGAGCGCAGTTTCGGGCGGCGCGAGGAGGGTGTTCTCATCCTGAAAGACCATTTCAACCCCCTCGCAAGATAAGCAGCCGATTGACCAGAACGCCCGTGAAGGCCGTCAGCGCGGAAAGGATGAGAAGCGCATAGGTCGCGCCCAGCGTGACCATGATGAACCCGCGCCCGACCAGCCCGACCGCGCGGATTGGCAGCGGCTGCGTGATCGTGCCATTCGGCCTGCGCCGCGCAAGGTAAGTGAAATAGACCAGCACCGAGACCGTCCCAATCATGAGGATCGTTCCTTCAACCAGATTGGCGGGCGTGAACGAGCGCGCCACGCCAAACGCGACCGGGATGAGCGTCCCGGCGACCGCACCCCACAGCGCCACCGCCGCGCCGACGCCGATCACGAACGCAAGGCCGAGATTGCCGAAACGCGAGAAGCGCGGCGATAGCTTGAAGAGCAGCAACACGCCGATCAGGATCGGGATCAGGCCGGGGACGAAGGCCGGGTTCGAGAAGCCGCCGACGAGCGTGAGTTGTATCCACGGAAGCAGCACCGATTCGATGCTCACGATCAGGATATAGCCCGCCGCCGCACCCGTGAACAGATGCACAGCCAGCCGATAGAGGAAGTTGTCGCCGAGCAGGTAGCTGAACACCATCAGCGTCAGCACTGCCCCGGCATAAAGCGCAATCAGGTCGAGGTTCACACGATCCCCCTCTGTGGAGCGCCACGCCGCCGTAGCGCGCCGATGATACTGAACATCGCGCCAAGCAGGATCAAGACGCCCGCGACGAGCGCCGCAAGCCCGACCGATTGCCAGCGCTGCAAGAGCGCGGCGGCTTCGGGGCTATCCGCCGCGACCTGCCGCAGCACGCGGTAAATCGTCGCGTCCTTGAGGCCGACCAGCGGACCGACGATACTCTCCGGCCTCGATTTGGCGTAGGCGTGCGCGGTCGCATCGGCGGCTACAGCAACCGCGAAGACGAGTTTTTGCGGTGTAGTACCCGTCGTTGCGAGCGCAGGCGGGCGATATTGTTCTGCCCAGCCGCGCACGTCTTCGCTTGTCTCCGCGAGGACGAGGACAGGCGCGGAGGCGAGCGAAGCAGGCACGAGATTCGGGATCGGCTGCCCTTGTATATCGGTGCTGAACTGCGCGGTCGTATCGAAACCGCCCGTGTAAATCCCATTGACCAGCGCCCGCACGCCCGCCG
The DNA here is from genome assembly GCA_965246845.1 of Aggregatilineales bacterium. GTDB lineage: Bacteria > Chloroflexota > Anaerolineae > Aggregatilineales > UBA2796 > JBBRMW01. Next base: position 2,109,607 of record CBDFFR010000012.1, on the reverse strand, counting down.
CGCCGGAAGGCAGGTAGCGCAGGATCACGTATTCGCGCCGGGGCAGCAGCGGATTGGCCTCGTCGCGGCCAAGCGCTTTCAATTCCGCTGCGTTGCGCCCCAGTGAGGCGACCAGCGACTCGGCGTGCAGCGCGCCCGCCGGATTGGTGCTGACGACGACCGGGACCGCGCCGCGCCGGAACAGTTCGCGCAGCAGCACGCGCGCCAGATCGTCCAGTTCGCCGGACGCCGAGGGGCCATACTCGAACGCGACGAGGACGGGCTGCGCGGTCTGGATGCCGTTCAGCGTATTGAAGACCGCCGCCTGTTCGGGCGAAGGGTTGGCGAGGTCAGGCGGGACCATCACATTCGCATACCCGGTCAGGAACGGCAGCGTGACCACCACGAAGAGCAGCACCGCGATCACCATGCGGTCCAGTTTCACACGCGAACGGCGGGTGCGCTTCGCGGTTCCGGGCGCGGCGGGTTCCTCCACTTCAAGCAGCGCTTGCAGGGCGCGTACACGCTTCGCCTGCAAATCGCTCAGGACGGTCCGCACGGGCGTGGCGGTTTGTGCAGATTGTGCAGCGAATGGGACGGCGGCCAGCGCGCCGGAGATTTCAGCGAGCGCGCCTTCGGTGCTGGCGGTCGTTTCACCACTCGATGGGAGTTCGCGCGAATGGTCGCGAAGCTGCCGCAACTGGTCGTTGAGCGCGGAAAGCGGTTGCTCCTTGATCCCGACTTCGACACCGCCTATCGTTATCTCAACAGGCGCATCCGCGGGACGCAATTCCTGCACGAAATCGGGCAGGTCGGCGGCGGGCGCGAGGTTGACGGGCATGGGCTGTGCCGTTGATGGGCGCTCCGGCAGTTTGCCTATCGAGCGCGAGTCGCGCAGCAGCGACGGCGCTTCGGATTGAGCGCGCTGCGACGCTTCTTCCTTTGCCATTTCTTCCGCGAGGCGCAGCCCGGAAGAAGGCGGCCCCATCAGCTCGTCGATAGTCGTATCGTCGAAGGAAACTTCTGCTTGCGCCGGGTTGAAAAGCGCCCGCAGGCCGCCGCTCTTTGGCCGTTCGGGTTGACTATCCGCCGCGCCGAGCGACCTCAAGCCGGAAGTGGATGGCTTCCCCGGAGTGCGTATCGAGCCGCTATCCGGCTGACGCAAGCCACCGGTTCCCGGCAAGCGCAGGCGGCCAGAGGGCTTGGAGGGTGGCTGCGGCGGGGGTGGTTCAAGCGGTTGGAGCGCTCCGGTTCCAGGTGCGCCGAGTGGTTTGGTCCCAGTCAGCAGCAACGCCCCGGTTTTGCCTGTCGGTTTGGGCATCGCGCCAAACATCGCATCAAGGTCGGAACTGGAAACGGTATCGGTCTGCGCTTCGGCGGGTTTGGCCTTCGCGGGGTCGATGCCTGTCGCCGGGAAGGACAACTCCGAATCCATATCCAGCGGCGCGAGCAGCCCGGCATCGTCACCGCGCAGCCAATCCGGGATCGCGTTCGGGTCCGGCAAATCGTCATCGAAGGCGAGCGGTGCTGTCCCGGCGCGCTGCGCCTGAACATCTGGCTCTGGTACAACCTCGTTCAGCCAGTCGAACGCGGGTTCGGCGGCGGGCGGATCATTCGCGGCCTGCGGTGCGACATCGCGCATCCAATCCGGCAGGTCGGCGTCCGTCGCCCGCGCGGGTCTCGCCATACTTGCGGGCGGCGCGGTTTTGAGCGCTTCCAGCAAATCATCGGACGCATCGGCCTCGTTGACCGGACCGGAATCCGTGATCCAGTCCGGCAGATCGGAGGCGAGAAGCGGCGGCGGCAGCGGCGCAGATTGGCGCGGCTCGACAGGCGGCAGCGCAAGGACCGCTGACAAATCGAAATCCTGCAACGTGCCAGAGATCATCGGCTCGACGCGCTGTGCATCTTCGGCGGCCTCACGGTTGACGGCAGCATTTTCGATAGAGCCGAAAAGCGCATCGGAGACGCCGTACATATCGGTCAACGGTTGCGGCGAGGATGCTTCGGCGGGCGTCTCATCCAGCCAGGCCAGATCGCGCGCTTCGACCTTGAGCGGTTCGCTGGGCGACGCGTCATTGACCCATTGTGGCGGTCCGCTCGCGGGCGGCGTGCGGGGCAAAGCATCCGGGAGCGGGGGTGGTAGCTCTACCGGGGTCTGGAGTGTCGTTGGCGCGGTGATCGGCCAGGTGAGCGGCATCCCCGGCGCGGGTTCGCTGGGGAAATTCCCGGTTTCGCCGGTCTGCATTCGCGCAAAGCGTACCAGGTCGTCGGAAGGCACATCCCGCCCGCGAAAGGTGACGCCGCTGGCCTGCATCCAAACTGGCAAATCCTCGTCATCGAACAGCGGTGGCATACCTATATCCTATTCGCGAAAAGAACGATCTTGCCCAAGCAGGACGCGAACCCCGACCGCCACACTACCAATCGCGACACCGAGCAGCAGCCCGCGCGTTCCCGCCGAGACGGGGACTTGCAGCAACCAGTCGCGGATCGGCACGAGGAAATTCAGGTAGGTGAGCGGGATGTAGCCGATCAGCACGACCAGCAACGCCGCGATGAACAGCATATTCCAGAATGAGACGTTGCGGCGCAGCATCCGATAGGCAGCATACACCAGCGTGAAAAAGAGCAGCCCGCCGAGCGCCGATTCGATTGTGACCTGCACCGTATCGAGGACTATCAGCGAGACAAGCGGGATCGGATTGGCGGGGTCCGGCTGCGCGACGCGCAAGACGCCCGCGCGGTCGAGGACATGCACGACGATCACGCCGACGAAGCCGAGCAGCGTGATCGCGCTATAGAATGAACCGCGCGTGCGGCTGCTCAATTTGCGGACATGCACGCGAATCAGGTTGAATGCGCCGAGCAGCGCTGCGAACGCACCCACGATGGTCACGAACCGGATATTGAGCGTGCTGACCTGCGCCAGCGTGAGATTGAATTCATTCGGCACGACGGGCAGCGGCGCGAGTCCGAGCAGCGTCACGAGCGCGACCAGCGCGGCCACCGCACCAAGCAGGACCGCCCATAGATTCGGACCGCGACGGCGGCGCGTGGGAGATTGGGTGGTCATGGTGTCCCCGCTGAAATGAAGGTGAGCGCCGCATAGACGAGAATGCTGACGATCAGCAGATAACGCAGAATATCCATCGCGGCGATACCGCCCCGATTCAGCCGCGTCTCGTTCAGGTAGCCCGCGCCCGCGTAAAGTTCCTCACCGATCAGCGGGTTACGGCTGAACGCATAGGCGACTGCTTGCCCTTCCAGACGGTCGCTCTGCGCGATCACCTGTTGGTCACGCCGGATCGCCGTCTCCGCGATGAGTGCCAGTTCCGCGCCGAAGCGCCCGATCAGGATATTTGCCAGAATGTCTTCATCGGCCATCGTGGTGCTGACACCCGCCGCGAACGCGAGCGAAAGCTGCCCCTGCGGATACCAGCGCGCGAAGTGTGGCCGGAACTGGCGCGCCTTGCCGCGCACCTTGAATGCGCGCCGCAGCGAATCCTGCGCGACGGCGAGCGTCACCGGGTCGGAGACGCTTGCGAGCGTGGGGCGATCCCCGACGGCGGCGCGCTGCGCGGCGAAGTAGAGAATTTCTGCACCTGCAAGCGCGGCGAGCGTGCTTTCGTCACGGACTGCCGCGCCGCCCAGCGAAATATGCAATGCCTTGTCGGTCTCGACGGCCTCATCCGCCGCCGGACCAACCGCTTCATAGGCCAAAATCGGGCGCAAGGCCGTTCGGCGCGAGCGGGCAGCGCCGAAAATCGTGAAGGCCACTCCCAACAGGATGACCAGGTACAGGACCAGTGTTTCGAGCGCGGATGTGGTCATCGCTTGCCTGTTTCTTGCGTGAAGCCCTAATGCGTACCCAAGACCTGCCGCAGCCATTCGATGCCGCCCGGCGCTTCCAGTACTTGCGCGATCTCTTGCACGGCATCGCGCGGCGCAAAAACCATGAGCGCAGGTGCGAGGAAGTAGAGCGCCTGCGCGCCCAGCGGCGCGAGCGGCTCCCCGGCATCGAGCATCGTCAGCGCGAAGCTATCCCACCCCGTCCGGCGCAGCGCCGCCGCCCACCGTGCGAAGCGCGGGCGCAGTGATTCGAGTGCATCGTCAGGTGCGGACATGAGAGCAGTATAACAATGAATTGCAATCTGGCAAAAAGGCCGGAAGTCCTGCTTGAAAACTGTCACAATGATTTGGCGGTTGGCCTCGGGTTCTTAGTTGAAACGCTCTCTTCTTTTTTCCCTGCGCTTTCTCCCTGATTTTCGTTGTCCCTGAAGGTATGTTCTCGCCTCCGCTCCGCAGGCCAAACGCATCAAAATCAAAAGCGGGGGCGGACACGCAGGTCCGGCCGTGATTGACACCATGTTTCCATTTTGATGCGTTTGCCCTGCTTACCTCAGTGTGGGGGATTGCAACTGCGGAACGTCTATTTATAATCATTCTCGTGAAGAGTGCTTTTCAGGATTTTAATTATGGATGACCCGCGTTACAAGCGCATCGCGGAATATATCAAACGCTATATGCTCAAACACGCGACCGCCGGGGACCCGCTGCACGGCGAACGGCGCGCGACGGCGCGTTACTGGCATACGCTGAGCGTCTTCAAGAATTTGCAAACCATTCTGGATAGCGAGGGCGCGGACCCCGAAACACGCGAGGTGGCGCAGGTCGCGGCGCTGTTCCACGATGTCGATAGCTACACCGTCGAACACGCCTATCATGGCGACCGGGGCGCGGAGACCGCCGAAAAGTTCCTCGCGAAGGAAGACTACGCCGTCCCCTTCATCGAACGGGTGAAGCGCGCCATCCGCGACCACAATTATGATTACGACGACGAGCGCCCGGTCGAGGAACAGGTCGCGGAGATCGTGCGCGACAACCCGCCAGAATCGCTATACGTGATGGATGCCGATATTCTGGATAAAATCGGTGCGAGCAATATCCTCGCCGCTGTGATGCCGCTCGGCCTGAGCGATAAACATGCGTATGAAGCGGCGCGTATGTTGACGCTGTGGCCGCTCGAACGCGCGCAGTTCTGGGCGAGCGCCTTGACGACGGCGACCGGGCGCGGGATGGGCGCGCAGCGGCTCGCATTTTATGGGACGTTCATCGCGCAGTTGCGGGATGAAATCGCGCTCACTGATCCGTTTTTGGGTATTTGAGAGGCGATCTGCTCTACAATTGAGACGAGCGACTTTTGTGCATGGCATAGGAGCAATGAAATGAACAGACTTTTTCGCAGACAACTCGGCCTCGTGGCGCTGGTGCTGCTCGCGGTGCTGACAAGCGGCGTGCTGCGTAGCGCGGCGCAGGGTCAGGGAGCCAAGACGCTCGTGATCGGCGTGATCAGCGGCATCGGGAGCGAAACCTCGCATGGCGTGCAGCTTGCGGTCTCGCGCTTCAATTCGCGCGGAAACACGACCGTCCCCGGTGGGCAAACCTATCGACTGGAAGTACAGGAGCGCGATGCCAACACGCCCGCAGAAGTCGAATCGGCCATTCGCGATCTCAAGAACGCGGGTGCGGTCGCTATCTTCGGACCAGACCTTGATGAACTGACGCAGGCCAGCCAGAGCGTTTTGGTCGGTGCGGGCATCCCGGTTTTCACCAGCGCGACGAACCCGAACGTGCAGACGACTGGCTCCGTATTCCGCACGCGCGCCAGCGATACGCGCCAGATGGCAGGCTTCGCGATCTATACCGCGAGCGATTTGAACAAGGAAAAGATCGCGATTTTTCAGGGCGACAGCTTTTCTTCGTCGCGCGTGACGCTGTATACGACTAGCCTGGGGCAGCTTGGCAAGACACCCGCAACGACGGTCTTGCAGGTGCAGGGCGGCGCGTTGAGCGACTCGGCGGCGGTGCTGATCAGCTCCGCGCCCGATCTGGTGGTCGCCTTCGGTACGGCGGATCAAGCAGCGCAGCTTCTGCGCGAACTCCGCTCGCAAGGCTATAACGGTCCATATGCGTACCCGGATGCGGTCGAAACGGCCTTCCGCACGGCGCTTTCGCCGGACCTGCGCGCAGGCGTAATCGGCGCGAGCAACTGGGTTTACAGCGCGCCGACGAGCGTGGCGGGTGAATTCGTGCGCGATTACGTGGCGCTCTTCGGTGAAGTGCCGACCGGGAAGAGCGTTGCGGCCTATGATGCAGCGGGTGGCCTGATCATCGCGGCCACACGCGGCGGTATCGCGCCGGATGGCTTGATCAAGGCGCTGCTGGCGTTGCCGCGCGTCGAGTCGATCCAGGGTCACTTCAACGCCGCGCTGGGCGGCAATGAACTCAGCGCGGATGTATATGCGTATGAGACGGGCGCGTTCGGCGCTCCGGTCGTCAAGGCGCGTTACGACGAAACGGGTAAGGGCGCGCTCCCGAACGGCACGGTTCCGCTCCCGACGCTGGTTTCGACCGCCGCACCCGCGACAGCTACACCGCTCATACCACCCACGCCGCAGGGTGTGACCGCGCGCCCCAAAAACGCGGCACTGAACGTGCGCAGCGGACCGGGTACGAACTACGACAAGATCGGGCAACTGCGCAGCACGGATGTCGTGCAGGTGCTGGGCGTCAGCCCCGATCAGGCGTGGCTCGCTGTCGACTTCGCGGGCGGGCGCGGCTGGATTCAAGCCTCACTGACGACGGTAACGGGTGCGCTCTCCACGATCCCGATTCTGGAGCCACCGCCCAGCCCGACGCCGCTTCCGTTTACGCCGACGCCGAGCGCGCAGCCCTTCCCGGACCTCGTGCCAATCAGCGTGGTCCTCAACCCGCCGCAACTCAAGGTCGGCCAGCCATTCGTCGCTTCGGTCACGATCCAGAATCGCGGCTCGGTGAACGCCGGGCAATTCGCTATCGCAGCCTCATGGCAGCCGGGCAATGTGTACTCGGCAGCCACCGTTGGGTCGCTTGCGGCGGGTCAATCAACCACCGTGAACCTGAATGTGACGGGTGTACAGGGTGGCACGGGCAGCTTTACGGTTGAGGTCGTGGTGGACCTGAACAAGGAAGTGAACGAAGGACCGAACGAAGGCAATAACAATTTGCCTGTCGGCTATACCGTCGTTCCGTAGTTCTAACCTGTTTAGTGGTGTAGAGAGGGCGGGGCGACCTGCCCTCTTTTCGTTTACTGTGAGTGCTGGTTGGATTGCATCAAATGAGGTAAAAGTTACCGGGTTGAACAGGGGAGCAATCGACGTTGGATGAGCCGGATCGTTCGCGCGGGCTGCTGATTGGATTCCTGATGGCGGGCGGCGTGGTCGTCGTGCTGGGTATGATCGTTTTTGGTGGGCTGCTGCTCGCGCGAAGTTCGCTGCCGGTTGCGGGTCCGCAGGGCAGCGTCGTCTATACGCTGGATCGGCGCGCGATCCCGACTGTCAAGACGCTCAGCGAACTATTCCCGACCAAACTCAAGGAATATACACGCAAGACGCTGACGGGGCTGCTCACCAACGGCACGGGGAGTTTCGCGGCGAGCTACGCGCGCGGAGCCGACACGATCCAGATTTCGGGGTCATCATCGGTGAATTATTCACAGGCGCAAAGCGAAATGGAACAGCTCGCGATGGCGGCAGGGCTGATCACGCGGGTTACGCGCCTCGGCAGCGGGTTCGGCTACGTGCTGAATGTCGATAAGAGCGAAGCGGTGCGGCTGCTATATTTTCACACGACCTGGATGTTCAATATTCGCGCGCCGTCACGCGCGGCGCTGGATGCGTTCATGGCGGTTTTTCAATATTGAACGCGCGGCGATCTGCGCTGCGTATCGTGCTGATTGGTATCGTGATCGGCGTCGTCGGGACGGTATTGCTCGGCGTGTACATCGTGGCGTATGGGCAGGCTGACCGCGCGGTGCGCTCGGATGTGATCGTCGTCCTCGGCGCGGGGACGCGTGACGATGGCACTCCCAATCGCGCGCAGACGCGGCGTACCCGACACGCTATCGCGTTATATCAGCGCGGCTTTGCACCGTATCTGCTCTGCACCGGCGGGTATACGAATAATCACCCGCGCACGGAGGCGCAAACCTGCGTCGATCTGGCGCTGCAACTCGGCGTCCCGGCGGAAGCGATTCTGCGTGAGGATGTCAGCACGACGACGCTTGAAAATGCAGCCGAAGCACAAAAGGTGATGACGACGAAGGGCTTGATGAGCGCGATCATCGTCACGGATGACTTTCATTTGTTCCGGTCGGAATGGCTATTCCATGCGTATGGGGTTTCGGTCACGCTCAGTCCTGCGCAAGCCACGCAGGGGCCTCTCAGCCCGATAAATACTTTCACTGCTACATTGCGCGAGATCGGGTCGCTCGTTCTGAATTTTTATCGGCTTGCGGTCGCTCCCCCGGTAATCACAGCCACATAACGCAGGCGACATTGCGGCGGCTGCGCAGAGGGCAGTCAAGGCGCGATTGTGACAGCATTTTTACACGATCTGAACGCCTTTGTCTTTATACTATTCCTATGAGTGACACACCACCCTTCATCGAAAACAGCCTTGAACGCGCACGCAAATCCTTCCTGAACGGACAGTTTCAGGAAGCAATCGCGTACTCCCGAAGCACGCTTGACTCACCCGGCCTCGCGCCTGAAACGCAGGGAAAGTTCTACCAGATTTATATCGACGCGCTGATCGGGTGTAACCTGAATCAAGATGCAATCGGGGTCGCGCGCACCTGGCTGGCTGGCGTCAACGATCCGGGCGGGCAAGCGCTGGCTTGCGTCGCGCTGGCGAATGGACTGCACCGCGCTGGCGAAGTGCTGGAAGCCGCGCGCGTTCTGGATGACGCGCACACGCTGGCAAACCGCGCCGATGAACGGGTGCTGGTCAGTCGCGTGCTGCGGTTGCGTGCTGATTTGCTGTGGACGCAGGGCGACTCCGAAAAAGCGGTGTTTCTACTCCAGCAGGCACTCGCGATCAATGAAGTGATCGGCAACAGCGAACAGCAAACTCATGCGCTGATCTCGCTGTCGATTGTCTATGATGTGATGGGACGCCCTTCGGATGCGCTCCGGGCTGGTTTGCGCGGGGTCGATATTTGTATGCAGAGGGGAGATTTATATAACCTGAGCATCCTCTACAACAATCTTGGAGAGTGGTATCAGCACATTTTCGCGATGCAAAAGGCGCGCGAATATCATGAGAAGGCGTTGGCGATTATCGGTGACGCATCCGGTATCGATTTGCGGCGCAATCTGGGCGTCGATCTGGTGGCGCTTGGCGAGACAGAAAAAGGATTGATGCTGCTCCATGAAGCGGTACGGCTGGGCGCGGATGGCGACCGCGATGAACTCATGCAAGCGCTGCTCAGCCTTGCGGAAGCACTCTACGGGCTGGGCAGGCTGGCAGAAGCGCGACGCTACGGCGGTTCCCTGTTGCGCCTTGCGCGCGACCTGAATTCCGAGCGCCACCTCGCGCGGGTATCGATGCTGCTGGGTCGTATTGCGGATGCCGAAGGCGAAGCAGCGCTCTCGCGGCGGTGCTTTCAGGACGCGCTCACCTTCGCACGCAAAACGAGTGACCGCCATACGCTCTGGCAGGCACACGCCGCCGTCGTCGAGCGCAGCATCGAGACGCAGCCGACCTTCGCGGCGATCAATCTTTCCGCCGCGCTCGACGTGCTGGAAAGCATCGCGCAGGCCATTGACGATCCGCTGCTGCGGCAGGGTTTCTTACAGGCGGCTCCGGTCGTGCATGTGATGCTGCTCAGGGATGATCCCTTTATCGCGGCTGCCCGCTCGTAGATGCGCGCCGACCGCCTCAGCATGAGCGATTACTGTATTAGGCAATTGTCCATAGCGTGATCGTCCCCTCACTGCTGCCCGATGCCAGTTGGGTTCCAGCGGGGTTGAAGGCCAGCATCGTTGCCGCCGAACCAGCCGTGAGTGTCACGAGTGATTTGGCGGTGTCGCCGACGTCCCAAAGCCGGATAGTCCCATCGGCACTGCTGGTCGCCAGCAATTTGCTATCCGGGGTGAAGGCAACACCATAGACGACGTCCTTGAATTCGGTCAATGTCGCAATCACGTGTCCGTCCGCGACATCCCACAGACGCACAGTTTTATCCTGCCCGCCCGACGCGAGCGTTTTTCCATCAGGGCTAAAAGCGATGGTCGTTATCTCGTCGCTGTGACCGCGCAGGATCAACGTGGTGAGCTGCGTCGTCATGTTCCAAAAATGGATCGTCCGATCCCCACTCCCGGAAGCAAGTATCTTGTCCTCGGGACTGAACGCAATTTTATACACCGTTTTGCTATGGCCGTGCAGGTTTCCGGTCATCTCCCCGGTTTTCACGTTCCACAGCCGGACGGTTTTGTCGCTGGCGCTCGTCGCGAGTGTGGACCCATCGGGGCTGAATGCAAGTCCGGAGATGAATCCGGTATGGCCTTTGAGGACCGCAATCGTTTTGCCATCAGCCGGGTTCCACAGGTTCACATTGGAATCCACGCCGCCCGACGCGACGAGCTGACCATCCGGGCTGAAAACTGCATTGCCCACAACATCGGTATGTTCAGTGTAGATCTTTGTCGCCTGACCGCTGGTGATATTCCACACGCGCACGGTTTTATCCGCGCCTGCGGAGACGAGCGACGCACCATCGGGACTGTAGTTCACGCTGTAAACTGTGCCGCTATGCCCCTTGAGAAAGCTGGAGGCTGTCAGGTTTGGGGCATTCTGCGCCGTAATTCCGACACTATCGGGCGTGGCAGCGGGTGTTTGTTGAACGCTATGCGCCGGAGTATTCATGTGCAGGGAGGGCAACGCCCACAACAGAACAATCAGAAACGAAGATTTTAGCAAGGGCAACTTGTTCATTTTTCCATCATTCCGGGTCTAATGAGCGTAAGTAAGTAGATTATTGAAGTATACCGGGTCAGCGCATGTGTTATTACGGTAACAATTCAAGGCTGGCAATATGACGCGGACGGAAAATCGCAAAGTCGCGACGGTCAAAAGTATACACCTGCGTGATATTCAGGCGTTCGGAAAGCGCCATAATTGCGGCATCCGTGTAATCGAATTTTGCACTCTCATACCGACGCATAATGTCTTCCATACGCTTCATATCTTCAAATTGTAGTGGCTCAATAGGGTAGTTTTCACGAATAGTTTGTAAGCCTCGAACCATGTAGCTGTAATTCATCCTCTGCGTGAGCAGGAAAGCAAGCTCTACCATACAGGGCGCTGCTACCAGGAGCGTCTCTCTGTTTCGGCCAAAGTGCGCTGCACGATTTCATGTTTGTTCTCGCGCTTGAATAAATAGGCCACGAGAATATTGGTGTCGATCAGAGCTGCCATTTAGCCCTGAGATATTCCTGAACGATTTCGTCTACGTGGTCGGATAAATCCCCTACTTCGTCATCGAATATTCCGGCATTTGCTTTAATTGCCGCTTGTTGCTCCGCAATGGTGCGATCTTCTGGACGCTTGAGACTATATGATTCAACCGCTTTTTCGAGGACATCCTCGGAGGTTGTGCCTTCGATGCGCGCTAAACGTTCAAGCCGGGCGGCAAGTTCTTCGCTGATTTGCAATGTAATCATCATTTGCTCCTTCTCCGAATATGATACCCGGTTTGACGGCAAAATACAGAGCCACTCAGGTTCCCGCCGCTCCCCTGACACGCGCCAACCCGCCCTTTGTATTCACCGCGCTCCTCATGTACAATCCCGCGCCGTTGTTTATCGGCGGAGCGCCGCCAAGAGGACACCACATTCACATACCATTTGAGGAGTCCCATGAGCGCACAACACGACGTTGCTGATCTGAAGCTCGCCACCGGCGGGCGTTATCGTATCGAATGGGCAGAGAACGAAATGCCCGTCCTGCGCCAAATCCGGGAGCGCTTCGCGCGCGAGCGGCCATTGCAGGGGCTGCGCCTATCCGCATGTTTGCACGTTACGACCGAAACCGCGAACCTCGTCCGCACCCTGCAAGCAGGCGGCGCGGATGTCGTCATCTGCGCATCGAACCCGCTCAGTACGCAGGATGATGTCGCGGCCTCGCTCGTCGTTCACGACGAAATTCCTGTATACGCGGTCAAGGGCGAGGACAACGCGCGCTACTACAGCCACATCAGTACCGTGCTGGATCACAAACCGCACCAGACGATGGATGACGGCGCGGACCTCGTGAGCGAGATTCACAAGAACCGCCGCGAACTGCTGGAATTCGTCAAGGGCGGCACGGAAGAGACGACGACGGGTGTGATCCGCCTGCGCGCGATGGCCGCCGATGGCGAACTGCGCTTCCCGGTCGTGGCCGTCAACGACAGCATGACCAAGCATATGTTCGATAACCGCTACGGCACGGGGCAATCGACTATCGACGGCATTGTACGCGCGACCAACGTATTGCTCGCGGGGCGCACGTTCGTCGTGGGCGGCTATGGCTGGTGTTCGCGCGGTATCGCGAGCCGCGCGCGGGGCATGGGCGCGCATGTCGTCGTCACGGAAATCGACCCGATCAAGGCGCTCGAAGCCGTGATGGATGGCTTCATGGTGATGCCGATGCAGGAAGCAGCGCGTGTGGGTGACATCTTCGTGACCAGCACGGGCGACATCAGCGTGATCGACAAACACCACTTCGAGGTGATGAAGAGCGGCGCGATGATCGCGAACTCCGGCCACTTCAACGTCGAAATCAACCTGCCCGCGCTGGAAAGCATGTGCAACGAGCCGCCCAAGCAGGTGCGTCCGTTCGTGCAATCGTACCATCTGACAGATGGGCGCGTGATCAACATCCTCGCTGAGGGACGCCTGATCAACCTCGCCGCTGCAGAAGGCCATCCGGCCTCCGTGATGGATATGAGTTTCGCGAATCAGGCGCTCGGTGCGGAATTCATGGCGAAGAATGGGGCGACGCTGGAGAACAAAGTGTACTCGCTCCCGGTCGAAATCGACAACGAAATCGCGCGCCTCAAGCTGGAAGCGCTCGGCATCCAGATCGATACGCTGACGGCACAGCAGATTTCCTATCTCAATCAGTGGCAGGAAGGGACCTAGCCGCCACTGTACGCAGACAGTATACAGGCCGCCCGCACCGCCCTACGTAAATACAATGCCTGTAGTCGTCCGGCTCTTTCGGGAGCCGGATCAGGTCCGGGTTGATCAAGCAAGGAGTTTTACAGAATGAAGTCGAAAACTTTCCTGATTGTCGCGCTGTTCATGTTCAGCGCCGCCGCGTGGGGCGGTCGTGCGAGCGCACAGGCCGCGAAAGGCGGGGCGCTGCGCTTCCTGCACGCGCTGCCCGGCGGTCCGGCGGTCGATGTGTTTGTGGACAATATACTGGCCGCGCGGGGCCTCAACTTTTCGGGCGCGACGCGCTATCTGAACGTTGCGGCGGGCGATCATGCCATCACGGTAACAGCGACAGGGGCGGGTTCCGCTCCGGCGGGGACCGCGCTGCTGACCGCTACGCTCTCAATCACGCCCGATAAGGATCATCAGTTGATCGTCGTCGGCGGCACGGCGCAAAAGCCGGAAGCGCTGGTCTTCCCGCAGGATTTGGGTCCGGTCGCCGCCGGGAATGCGCGGCTCTCCGCCGTCCACGCGATCAAGGACGCGCCGCCTATCGACATCGTGCGCGGTGATGGCGGTCCGCTCATTCAAGGTTTGAAGTACGGCCAGAATTATGGTGAATTCGACCTGCCTGCCAGCGGCGCGGAACTGGCAATTGTCCCGGCGGGTGGCGACCTGAGCGGCGCGATTGTCAAAGCCACGCCCATCGGCATTGCTGCCGGGACGCATAATACACTGGTCGCGCTTGGCACGGTCGAAGGCAGCGTAAAGCCGAACTATCTGCTGCTCACCGCGCCGACTGCCTCTAACGCCGCCACCGATGTGCTGGTGCGCTTCGTTCACGCCGTCAGCGGCGCAGCCCCGGTCGATGTCTATGTGAATGGCAAGCTGACCGTTCCCGCGCTGGCCGAAGGCGCATTCTCGGAACATCTGGCGCTCGCGGCGGGCGACGCACAAATTGAATTCCGCACGGCAGGCGCAGCGGCGTCGGCAGCGGCGTTCGGTTCGCAAACCCTGACGCTTGACAGCACAAAGAGCAAAGCACTCACCGTCGTCCTGAACGGGGAGCCAACCGCGCCCGCGCTGGTGTCGATCAACGACAATGTGGCGACACTGGATGCGAACCGCGCCCGCGTGAATGTCGTCAACCTCGCAGGTGGCGCGCTGACCTTCTCGCTAGATAACAAGGCACTGGTCAGCAATGCCGCGAATGGCGCTGCGCCGCAAAGCAGCGAAGTCAGTAAGGGCGTTTACGGCTTCGTTGCGGCGGTCGGCGACCAAAACGTGACGGGCAACCTCACTGTTAATGGCGGCACAATCTCCGATCTGATCGTCGCGGGGGCAGCTTCCGCGCCGAAACTCATACTCGCCACGACGGGCTTGAGCGAAGCGCCCGGCTCCGCGCCCACCGCGACAGCGCCCGGCGCGGCTGAAAGCACGGCGGTTGCGGTTGCGCCGACTGGCACGACTGCCGCAAGCACACCGCGCGCGACGACAAACGCCCCCGCGCAACCTGCCGCCTCGACTGCAACCGCGCCCGTGCCAACGATTGGCGTGTCGCCGCGCCCGAACGTGCAGGTGGGGATCACCGGGACGGTCATCACCAACGAAGGCGTGAACCTCAAGGTGCGCGAATATCCGCGTACCGATGCCAAAACACTCAGCCTGCTGCCAGCAGGCACGGTCGTGCGCGTCCTCGGTGTGAAGGGTCCGGGCAGCAAGACGACGACGCCCGCGCCCACCGCCTCGAAAATCCCGACGCCTACGCTCGTCGCGACGCTGCGCGCGGATATATGGCTGTTCATCGAAGCGCCTGTGCCGGAAGGCGGCACGGTGACGGGTTGGGGGAACGCGGAGTTCCTCGACCTCGTGAACAATGGGCGCCCGATCAGCCGCACGAATATCGACCTGCTGCTCGCCTTCCCGCAAATCCCGGAAGACCGTTTTGGTGAATTCAACAACGCCAGCGCGACGCCGATTGCGGGCGACGACAAGCGCACGATTGGCACGATCACCACCGATGTCGGAACCAACGTTCAGCTTCGTCGCACGCCGAACGTGAAGGGCGAATCGCTGGCGCTCATCCCTTCGGGCGGGATTGTGTTCATCCTCGGCAAGACGACGGTAGCGCTCACGGGCAATGTTGGAGAGCCGAAGAGTACGATTTGGTTCAATGCGCAGTACGATGTCGAAGGCAGCAGCATCACCGGCTGGATGTCGGCGGATTTCGTCAAGCTGAGTACCAAATACAACGGCAAGCCCGTCGATGTGAAGGATGTGCCGACCGTGACGGAGATCGTGCCGGGCGGCATTCGCGGGAATGCTACCCAGGTTGCCCTCCCAACCGTGCAGGGCATCGTCGCGACCGTGATCTTGCTCGAGTCGGGCGCGAACCTGCAACTGCGCCGCGACCCGACCGCAACCGCCGAATCGCTCGGCCTCGTCCCCGGCAACTCGCAGGTGGATGTCCTCGGACGCAACGGCGCGGGGAGCTGGATACAGGTCAGCTTCAACGGCAATACGGGATGGGTGTCGTCCTCGTTCGTGAAAGTCACGCGCAACGGGCGCGCCTATTCGATCAAGGACCTCAAGATCGTCAACGGTGAACCGGATACGTTTGGCACGACCACGCCGACAACAACTCCGGTCGGCGCAGGCTGAACCCTGTTTGTTTGAGGTAGTTCAGAGGGGCGGACGTGCGAGCGTTCGCCCTTTTTGTTTATGTTATTTCGTGGCGCGGATGCGCGCACCGTTGAACGGTTGGCCGAACAGCGGCGCGAATACACAGAAATCGAGCAGCCCGGCCAGCAGCGGCACGAGACCGATGACGGCCATGATCAACCCGCCAGTCCCGCCCACGCCGAGCAGTCCCCCGCCGATCAGAGCGACCCCGGCAACGATGCGCAGGACGCGACCAAACGACGACGCCATAAGTTGAACGAACGCTTTCATTTCAGACCTTCTTTCTATAGTCAGGTGAGCAATGAAGCGAAGTTTACAGGCCGTCGCGTCGCATGTCTGTGATGAAGTCACATAGCCGCGACTTCGCGTAAGGCCGCGAGATCGTCAAGGTAGACCGTGCCGCGCTCGATCCGCACGAAACCACGCGCCGCAAAGCCTTCAAGGATGCGGCTGATGACTTCGCGCGAACTTCCCAATTCAGCAGCGATCTCCTGATGCGTGACGTGAATACTCGCGCGCGTCTGCGCTTTTTCCAGAAGCCAGCTCGCGATGCGCGCATCCATGCGCCGGAAAGTGACCTCATCGACTATCGCCATCACGCTTGACAGGCGCTGCATCAGCAAGCTAAATACAAACTCGCGCCAGATTTCATATTTGCCCATCCATGCGCGGAAATCATTTGCCGGGATGATCACCGCTTCGACATCCTGTTCAATGCTCGCAATCGCGGGGAAACTCTGGTGGCTGAGGATCGCGTTGGCGGTCAGAATGCAGGACTCGCCCTCACCGAAACGGTAGAGCGTGATTTCGCGTCCGCTCGCGCCGATCTGGTAAACGCGCACCACGCCCGAAAGCAGCAGCACGGCGCTATCGACTTCCACACCAACGATTAGCACATCGCGACCTCTCGGCAGCCGTGAAACGGTTGCGGCACGCTGGAAATCCTGTACCATCGCCTCCGGCGCGCGCAGCAATAGGGGCAGCGTCAAGGCCAGTCTTTGGAACTGTGCCGCAGTGATCACGCTCGATCACTACCCAGCAATTTTTCTCCCAGGCTCAAAGTCATCCCGTTGATGACCTTTTCACCCCGTAGCTCATACCCCAATTGCCCATAGAAACGGTGCATCGCCGGGTTGCTCGCCGGGAAGTCGAGACGGCTATAGCCGCGACCCGCTGCGATGATCTGGTCTTCTGCCCACGCGACCATGTGTGCGCCGATTTGATTGCCTGCCGCCGCGCGGATCACCGCCAGCTTGTGAATATAGCCCGCGTCGTTCGGGCGCTCTCCCCAGTTAAGCGGGTCCGCCCATTGCAGCGTAATTGTCCCGACTGCCGCGCCGTTCAGCCACGCAAGGTACACCTCACCGCGCGCGACCGCCGGGATCATTACCGCGTCGAGTGTGGACGGATCGATGGTTGGCAGCCCGCGCGAATTCAGCCAGAACACTGCATCGGTGAGGATCGCGAGGACGTGCGGCGTGTCCTCACCGGACGCTTGAATCATGTTCAGGCTATGCTGTGTGCGCAAGCGCCGCCTCGAATTCGGGAGCGTCATGCAGCGGCGCGAGGTCCGGGTCCTTGCGCGCCCACTCCTGCATTGATGGGGAGAGTGGCGCAGCCTCCCGAAGCCAATTCAGCGCATCCGCGTTTGCGCCCGTTTTCGCGTAGTAACACGCCATGTTGTAGGCTGCGCTGCTGTGACCTGCGGGACCGAGCAGACGATCCGAGCGTTCAACTATCGAGGTTTGCAGGCTATCGGCGCGTTCACGCTGGCCCTGCGCGAGCCAGTAATCGGAGATATGCCATCCGCCGTGCCATATCAGATTACTGTATATCCGGTTGATGAGCGCGTTACCTTCGTTATTTTTATCGAGGACATCCGCAGGCATAGCGTCCATAGCTGCGCCCACCCTATCCACCGCGTCGTTCAAGCGGATCCACACCGCATCCCATGTCCAGTGCTGCCGCTCCTGATACGCTCTCGCGTTCAAAACATCGTCGGTTTCGTCAGCGGGACCCGGCGCACCAGAATTCATTGCCTCGGCGCGGTCGGCGGTTCGTTCAATCCAGAACGAGATGTGGCTGAGGGCGTCCTTCGCGCTCCATGCGCTGTACGGTTCATACTGCCCTTCGGCGGTGCGTTGTGTATCGTTCAACTTTGCCGCGAAGTCGTTGTTTATCTGGTGTGCTTCGGCAACGATGTTTCGAGAGGTGGGGTTCATTCGGGTATTCCTCGTGAGAAAGTCAGGACGCAGAATAAATACTCGCAAGGCGTGATTGCGGTTGCATTCACGCTGGAATGACACGCATGAAGCGCGTACAATTAACCATCGACTACGATAGGACAACCGTTGAAAGACGTAATTTTCGGCTACAACGCGGTCTCCGAGGCATTGCGCTCCGGCCACCCAATCAACCGCATCTATTTTAGCGTGCAAAGCCGCCGCCCGTACATCGCGGAGTTGAAAACGCTCGCGCAGGAAAACCGCGTGCGCTTCGACTTCGTGGACATTGCGAAGCTGAACGTCCTCGCGCACACGGGCGAACATCAGGACGTGGTTGCAGTCGTCAGCCCGGTCGAATATACCGAATTAGAAGCCTTCCTGATGGCGAACGCCGACGCACCGACATTGACCGTCGTGGTGCTGGATCAGCTTCAACACGCGGGCAATGTCGGGATCATTATACGCACAGCCGTTTGTGCGGGCGTTTCGGCGGTGATGCTTTCCGCGCGCGGTGGCAGCCTGATCAACGATCAGGTCTTCCGGGCGTCGGCAGGCGCGATCTTCCACATCCCGATCATTAAATCCGCGTCGCTGACGCAAGACCTCGCGCGCCTCAAAAAGAACGATTTCTGGATTTACGGTCTGGAAGCGAGCGGCGCGCGGGATGTCTTCGAGGAAAAATGGGCGCGCCGTAGTGCCGTAATCATCGGCAACGAACACGATGGATCACGCCCGGTCACGCGCAAGGGTGTGGACATCAGCGTGCGTATCCCGATGGTGAATGCGTTCGACTCGCTGAACGCCGCCGTCGCGACGGGGATCGTCCTGTTCCAGATCACGCACCAGCATACGCGCGACGGATAGCCGCAACCTTTTCAGGGTAATCTCGTAAACCGGATAGATGCAGGAGAGGGGAACCATGAGCAAAAGCGCAGCGAAAGCGGTCAAAATTGGTTCGGATGGCGAATTGCACCCGCTCGACGACCTGCTAAACAGCGAACCGGAAGGGGCGGCGCAAACTGCGGTTGCGCGATACTGCACCGATTGCGGCACGCCGAACGCGAGCGGCGCGAAATATTGCTCGAACTGCGGCCACGCGCTGGCCTTGCAAACCTTCGTGGCTGTAGCGGGCGACGATGCACAAATTCAACGCAAGCGGAAGCGCAGCCTGGCGCTGGAAGATGCACGCGAACGTGAACGCGGGCCGATGACTCTGTGGGGAATGCTCATTCATGCCGGGTCGATGCTCGCAGTCGCGGCGATTGCCATTGTTTCAGTAGCCACGCACGCAGACTGGCAAGGCGGGCTGGTTGCCGTTGCAGCGCTCATCGCATGGGGGATTATCGAGTCGGAGCGCTCTAACAAGATACAACGCGCAAATCTGTGGGAGATGGTCACGTCCAACGGCATCGCGGTATTCATCGCAGCGATTACAATCCCGGCGATAGTCGTTGCAAATTCGTGGATCGTCGCGCTGGGCGCGCTGATCGCATGGGCGATTGTCGAGACGACGCGCTACGAATGAAGACGATCCGGGTTGGGGGGAAGTTTATAGAGCGCTATACTTGGCTCACATCCAACGAGGTCCGCACAGCTTGCCGTACCGTATTCTCGTCATCGAAGACAATCCCGATAATCTCACGCTGATTTTCGATGTATTGACGACGCTCGATTACGAAGTCGTGCTGGCGCGGGATGGCGAGGAAGGCATCAGGAAAGCGACTGAAGAAAAGCCGGACCTGATTTTAATGGATTTATCGCTGCCGATTATCGACGGCTGGACGGCAACCAAAACTATTCGCGCGCTGCCGGAGTTGAAGCAAATCAAAATCATCGCGCTCACCGCGCACGCGATGGTCGGGGACCGTGAACGGGCCTTGAAAGCGGGCTGTGATGATTACGTGACCAAGCCGATTGACCTGCGCGAATTGACGAGCAAGCTGGCTGCCTACCTGCCCTGAAATTAGACGGGCTGGATTAATGACTCGTTTTCATAACCTGCGTTGTTCACCGCACGCGAGACAGGATACGCAGTCATCAGGTCAGCCGGATAGGGCGCGAGCAGGGGCAGCAAATCCGCGCCCGTGATGTGCTTGTAATCGAGCCAATCCGCGTAGTGTTGCGGGGGCATGATAACAGGCATCCGGTTATGGATTGAGGCCATCAGGTCATTCGGCTGCGTGGTGATAATCGTGCAGGTCGTGCGTGGCTCGCCGTCATTGGGGTCGGTCCAGCGCTCATACAGGCCAGCAAAGCCGAACAGCCCGCCTGCTTTCAGGCGAATGTGCATCGGCGTCTTCGGACCTTCCTCTTCCTTGCGCCATTCGTAGAAGCCATCCGCGACGATCAGGCAGCGCCGTTTATTTAGTGCGGTGCGGAATGACGGCTTCTCCGCGAGCGTCTCCGCACGCGCATTGATCAGCTTGCTCGCGCCGGAGGCATCCTTCGCCCACGACGGGATCAAGCCCCAAAACATGACTTGCAGCGCGTTCGCGCCTTCCGGGGTGTTGACCACCGTGAAGATCGGCTGCGTCGGCGCGACGTTGTAGCGCGCAGGCAGGTTGCCGGGGACATCCGGTATATCGAATGTTGCCGAGACCGCCGCCGGGTCGATGTTGCTGACAGTAAATCTTCCGCACATGCGTTCGATTATAGCACAAAACGATAAGGATTGCGACTATGCTTCTGTATTTTCAGGAAAGATTATGTACAATGGTCTTGTTCCTCATAGGAGTATAATAAAATGAAATTTTCGCGAATAGAGGTAAAGAACTGGAGGAATTTCAAAAGCATTGATAGTGCATTGCAAAGTCGCACTTTTTTAGTTGGACCAAACGCCGCCGGGAAATCCAATTTTCTCGATGTCTTTCGTTTCTTACGCGATATAGTTTCGGTAGGTGGAGGCTTCCAGGATGCTGTTCAGCGACGCGGCGGTGTGTCGAAATTACGCTTTTCATCTGCCCGCGAGTCTTCCGATATTTTGCTTTCAGTCTCCATCGAAGGTTCAGATACACCATCACAATGGACCTACCAGTTGATTTTCAATCAAGATAAACAGCGACGACCTACCATTAAGCGAGAACGTGTAATAAAGAACGGTGAAATTCTACTCGAACGTCCTGATGAAAAAGATGTACAGGACGTGGAACGTCTTACTCAAACCTTTCTCGAACAGGTGAACGCAAATCGGGCATTTCGGGAAATCGCGACCTTTTTTACCGAGGTCCGCTATCTGCATATTGTTCCGCAACTCGTTCGTGAACCAGAACGCTCATTTGGGAGAGTAGGCGACCCGTTTGGAGGTGACTTCTTGGAGCGTATCGCAGCCATGAGCGAAACGCAGCGGAACAGCCGTCTAAGGCGAATAAAAGACGCGCTTGTTGTTGCGATTCCTCAATTACAGGCCATCGATTTGACACGAGACAACCGTGGTACACCTCACTTACGCATGAAATTTCAAAACTGGCGTCCTCAAGGTGTATGGTTTAACGAAGATCAGCTCTCGGATGGCACACTGCGCCTGATGGGGTTGCTGTGGGCAACGCTGGATGGCGTTGGTCCCTTGCTTTTGGAGGAGCCGGAACTCTCCCTGCATCTTGAAATCATCCGGGTTCTTCCGCAGATGTTCGCCAGATTACAGCGCCAGACTGGACGCCAGCTACTGATAAGCACTCACTCTGCCGAGATGCTCAACAGCGAGGGTATCGGTCTCGACGAAATTTTAACTTTGTATCCTGAACAGGAAGGAACATCTGTGCGACTGGCGCGCGATATACCAACCGTCGCCGATCTCACGGACGCCGGTTTGAACCTGGGGGAAATTGTCATCCAGGCGACCAAGCCGCCAAATGTCGAGCAAGTTGCCAGTTTTTTGGAAAAATAGGCAATATTTAGCGTAATGGATCACACCACGCCGCCGATCTATGGAGCCGTTGAAGGTGCGACGGATCGATCAGTTCTTGAGCGATTGATTACTCACATAGGCGCTCAATCTGGAACAATTTATGTGAAAAATGGAAAACAAAACCTGGTTCCGCAGGTAAAAGGATATAACTATGCTGCACGACAAACGCATTTTGTAGTTCTGATCGATTTGGATCACGATGCCTTGTGCGCCGGGGAATACATCCAGTCGCTACTACCAGAACCTGCTAAATATATGTGTTGCCGGATCATAGTACGCGCTGTTGAAGCATGGCTGCTCGCTGATCGGGAGCGAGTCGCAGAATATTTCTCTGTACCGCTAACACGTATTCCCTTAAATCCAGAGACATTGGAGCGTCCCAAACGGGCGTTCGTTGATGTAGCACATCATTCCAGACAAGGAGCGATTCGCGAGGATATGGTTCCACGCGAGGGGAGCGGTATTGAAGTTGGTCCTGCCTATAGCTCACGGTTAATTGAATTTGTTAGAGATGAAAAGAATGGATGGCGACCAGAGGTTGCCAGTGAAAGCGCACGAAGTCTACAAAAGTGTCTTGCCCGTCTGCAACAATTGCGTGATCTAAAATAAGGTAAGCCTATGACAACAAATTCAAATCGTGGGACCGCGTGGGTCGTCACCCAGATCGTTTTGCTCGTCGCGATCTTCCTCATCCCGGCGCGGATCGGTGACTTCGTGATCATCTACGATCCGCTTGCAACGGTGATGACCATCGCCGGGATCGTGATTCTGCTGATCGGGCTGTACATCGTCGCGATGGCGCTGCGCGACCTCGGCGGGAGCATGTCTGTCTTCCCCAAACCCGTCGATGATGGGCGCTTGCAGCAGGGCGGCATTTATCGCTTTGTACGCCACCCGATGTACAGCGGCGCGATCCTCTCCGCGCTCGGCTGGTCGCTGTTCCGCACCAGCGTCCCGGCGCTGATCCTGACCCTCATTTTGTTTGTTTTCTTCGACCGCAAAGCCGCGCACGAGGAGACAATGCTCGCGGGGCGCTACGCGGGGTATGCAGCATACAAAGCGAAGACGCGCAAGCTAATCCCGTTCGTCTACTAGGGCGTGTCTGCAAAATCAACGTGGGTGATCATAGTTCAACCGCCCGGCCATCAATGGACCGGGCTACTACGGTCTGTACACCTTAGTTGAGCGGACACCCAGACCGTAATAGCGCGGCGGTTTGCAGACACGCTGTGGCCGCGTGTGTTCGCTACGAAACCTCGCGCACCGGGTCTACAATCTGCTTGTAGCTGCGGTTGTGATAGATCAGCGGCGCATCCATCGAATTGACCTGCACGCCGACGACAGTGGCGAGGAAAATGCTATGCGTCCCGGTATCGAGTGTTTGCGTGACGCGGCAATCGAGCCACGCCAGCGCGCCGGGAATCAGCGGCGAACCTGTCTGCAATGTGAGCGCTTGCAGCCCTGCGAAGCGATCCGTCACGAGTGGGTCCGCGCCCGCGAAGCGGTTGGAGAGCACTTCCTGATCCAGCCCAAGCATCGACACCGCGTAGACACCTGACCGCTGAATGACCTCGTGAGCATACGTCCCCTTGTTCAGGCAGACCAGCACCGTCGGCGGTTCCAGCGCGACCGAGGTAAATGAACTAACCGTCGCGCCTGCTTTTTCTTCGCCCGCCGCAGAGGTCACAATCGTGACTCCGGTTGCCCAATTGCGCATCGCCTGCCGCAAAACCTGTGTATCGATTTCCATTGCTATCCCTTATATTCCTATACGATAAAAGAGCGGGTGCGCGCTCATCCGGGTTCAATCTGAATTGCCTCTATAGACAAGCAGACATGCCCGGATTCTTTCGCGCTCAATCGTTATCGATCTGTAAGAGAATTTCGCGCACGAACTGCGCCGCGCGGACCAGCGTTTCCGGTTGCAGCGCTTCGAGCGTATCCGACGCGCGGTGCAGGTTAGGGACCTCGCCCGTCACGCGATCATACCCCGTGAGCGTGATCCCGCTGAAACCCCAATCCTGTATCACGGTCAGATCATCGATGATGTTCATCGGTTTGCCCATGATGCCCAATTCCGGGTGCGCGGCAGCCGCACGTTCCGCGACCGGGAGCAGCCCGAAGCGCGGACCATACGACGACAGAATGCCTAGTCCTTCGCGCGTCGCCCAAGCCAGTTCGCCCGCGCCGACCGCTTTCAGATTGATAAAGAGCGCATCAGAGAAGGCTTCCCCGTGCTGCTCGACAAGCGCAAGCACCCCATTTGCGCCCGCCTGTTCCGCGCCCGTGAAGGCCAGCCAGAGTTCGGTATGTTGGAGCGGTTCCGCGCGCAGGGCGTCCGCGACGATCAGCGCGACCGCGACCCCGCTGGCATTGTCGTTCGCGCCGCTGCTTTCCCCGTTGGCTTCGTCTGCGAGAAGCGCGCCCGCGCCGAAGAGCATCCCAAGCCCGCCGAGCGCCCGCAGCGGCCACAGGATGCCGACCACGCTCAACAGGCCGCCGACCACCGCGCCGATAATGCTCCCATCCGCAACCAGCGGGAAGTAGCCCGTGAGTCGCGGGTGCGCGCTGAGGCGGTGCGGACTGCTATCGAGGTGCGCGAGGATCACGACGCGCCTGCGACGATCTGCGCTGGCCGGAATCCGACCGAGGACATTTTGCGAGGTGTGGACGCGAAATGCCGACTCCCAGGGCATCGGGCGCAGCCGCCATACATTCGCTAAATTCAATCCACCGATGCTCGCAAGCAACCCACCCACAACCTGCCACAGGCGACCGCGCCGCAAGCCGACGAGCAGCCCCGCTGCGATGATCAAGAAGGCAGGGGTGGCCTTCGCGGAGAGGCGCGCAGTGCTTTTGAATTCCTGCTGCTGCACATCGGCGAGGCCATACGCGGTAAGCCTGTCCATGACGAATTGCGCAGCGCGGCGTTCGGCAGCGCTCCCGGCGGGGCGCGGTTCGGCGAGCGCGCGGATGTGCGTCAGCAGGCGTTCAGCGTCGAAAGTGGGGTGCATGTTTATCCTCCCGACCATAGCGCGACGATCCGGTCTATGAGCGTTTGCAGGCTGTGCGCTTGCAGGGTCCGTCTACGCAGTGCCTGCCCGATTTGCGCACGTTCGGCGGGTTCCAATGCGAGCAGACCGCGCAATTTTTCCACAACCGAGTCGATGTCATCCGGCGCGGCGGCGCGCAACTCCGTTTGATATTCACCCAGCAGGGCGTCGAAGGCGGGATTCGTGACCAGCACCGGACGCGCGACGCACATCCCTTCCAGCGCGGCTTTGTCGAATAGCCCAACCGGGGAGAGGTTCGTGACTACGCTCGCGCGGCGCAGCATCGCGATCAGCGCGTCCCCTTGCAGAGGTCCGAGAAGTTCAAAGCACTCCGTCATGTTCAATGCTTGGCGCCTTGCCAACAGCATATCGCGATAGCGCTCCCCTTCCACGCCCGTCGTGCCGCCCGCCACCGCATAACGCGCATTCACGCCTTCGTCGCGCAGCCGCGCAGCCGCTTCCAGCAGAACGTGATGACGCTTGATCGGCGCAAGCCGCCCCACCGCGAGGACCAACGGCGGCGCATCCGGGAGCGCGTCGCCCGGCGAAAAGCGCTCGCCATCGATACCATGCCCCATTACATGCACCTTCGGGCTGCGTACTGGAAACGTCCCATCCGCTGCGGTCAGGACCCATTTGCAACAGGCCAGCGCGAGCCGCACCTCGATGTCATCCTGTCGATGTGTATACCACATACTCTGCCGGACGCGGTGACGAAGTGCGGCGGGTTCGGCCAGCCAGGTATAGCGCGCGGAGAGATGGCCGAAGAACACATCTGCGTCGCGCCCCAATTGCAGTGTGAGCCGCTCGAAGCGACGTATCTGCGCGATGCGACCCGCGCCACGCTCCTTGCCGAGCGTGTGAACCTGCACATTCGGGCGCAGCACTGCCGCGCGCTGCTCAAGCGTAATCACATCCAGCCGTGCCACGCGGTCTGCGAGCGCGTTGATCCAATCGACGGTGAACCCCAGCAGCCAATCGCTCGCATCTACTTTTTGCGAGAACATGACGACGTGCAAGGCGCGAGTTGCGGGTGTATTCATGCTTGAGAGCGTACCAAAAATCGGTGCGAAGTCCAAACGGGGTACACTTGCGCGTACTTCTTCAAAAGGATGCCGTGTGAATACTTCCGCGCCGCTCGATTTGACCCGCCCGCTCACGCTCGCCGCTGTGGTTTCCGTCGCGCGCGGGTTCCAGCCAATCGCAGAACTGACCGAAGCTGATGACCGCATCGCGGCAAGCGCGGCATGGGTCGCCAGGACGATGCGCGAACAGGGCGAGCGCCCGATTGCCTACTACGGAATCAATACCGGGTTTGGGGATAACGCAGGCAAGACCGCGCTGCGCAGCATCGCGGATGTGGAACGCCTGAGCCGGAATTTGCTGCTCAGTCATTGCATAGGGGTCGGGGAGCCATTCGCGGAGGATGTCGTGCGCGCGTCGCTGCTGATCCGTGCCGCTAGCCTCGCGAAGGGATACAGCGGCGTGCGGCGCGTCGTGATCAATACGCTCGTGCAGATGCTCAACCGCCGGGTGCATCCGGTCGTCCCCTCGCAAGGCTCGCTCGGCGCGTCCGGCGACCTCGCACCGCTGGCGCACCTCGTTATCCCGATGAGCGAACCGCTCCCCGGCGACCCGGACGTTCCGGGCGCGACAGGGTTTTGCATCCTCGACGGGCAGCAGATGACAGGCGCGGAGGCGATGGCGGCGGCGGGAATCACGCGCGTGCGGCTTGGTCCGAAGGAAGGCGTCGCGCTGATCAATGGCACGTCGATTACGGCGGCGGTGGCGGCGCTCGCGACCTTCGATGCGCGTGGCCTGTATGATGCGCTGCTGGTGAGCGCGGCGCTCTCGGTGGAAGCGATGTGCAGCTTCCGTGATGCCTTCCTGCCGCACATTAATACGTTGCGGAGCGCTGAACAAAGCGCCGCCGCTGCACGAATTGACGCGCTGACCGCCGGAAGTACGCTCGTGCGCGGCGGTCCCACAATCGATCTCGGACCGGAAGAGGGACCGCCGCAGGACCCCTATTGCCTGCGCTGCGCCCCGGTCGTGATGGGCGCGGCGCTGCAAACGCTGGATCACGTCGAGCGCGTGGTCACGGGTGAAATCAACGCGGTGACGGATAACCCGCTGGTCTTTGGCGATGAACTACCACGCGAAACGAAGATCGTGAGCGGTGGCAACTTTCACGGGGAGCCGCTCGCCTTCGTGATGGATTTTCTGGTGATCGCGCTGTGCGAGATGGGCAATATCGCGGAGCGGCGCATCTTCACCTTGACGGACCCCAAACTCAATCGCGGCCTGCCTGCGTTCCTCGTCGCGGAGCCGCCGGAGTCGGTTGGTCTGAATAGCGGCTTGATGCTCGCGCAATATACCGCCGCCTCGCTCGTCTCCGAGAACAAGACGCTCGCGTATCCGGCCAGCGTGGATAGCATCCCTAGCAGCGCCAACCGCGAGGATCACGTCAGTATGAGTACGATAGCAGCGCGGAAGGCGCTCAAAGTGCTTGAGAATGCGCAGGCAGTCTGCGCGCTCGAACTGCTCTGCGCGACGCAGGCGCTTGATCTGCGGCTCGAACAGCGTCCCGGCGCGCAGCCCGGCACGGGGACGGCGGCGGCACTCGCGGCGATTCGCGCTCTGCGCCTTGCAAATGGGGAGCCGCTTGCGGTCATTCGGCGTGATACCGTAATCGCGGCCTACCTCACGCCGATCATTGCTGCTCTACGTTCCAATCCGGCGTTTTTGTGGTCCAAAAGCGCGCTGTAGCCACGTTATAGCATGGTTTCCGGCGCGAGGAACCATTCGAGCGTGCCGGATGGCGGTTTGGAGTCAGTCAGCGCGACCCGCGAGAGGCCGCCCTTCGCGAAGTCGAATTTGCCGCCACCAACCACCTGTGAAAGGACGCGGCTGAAATCCGGCTCGTGACCCGCGAGCAAGAGCGCTTTCGCGTCGGTATGATCTGCAAGGATAGCCGCCAGCGCTTTGGGCGTGAATGCCATCGATGCAATTCGCGCGTCTTCACGTAACGGTACGCCGAGCGCATCGGCGACAATTTGCGCGGTCTGGCGAGCGCGCGTGTAGGGGCTGCTCAAGATGAGATCGACGTGCAGCTTCCAGCGCACCAGTGTTTGCGCCTGTCGTCCCATCTTTTCCATGCCTTCCGGGGTCAACGGACGCTGCGAGTCGTCCCCGGTCGCGAAATGGCTCCCGGCTTCGCCGTGACGTAGTAAATACAGATTACGCATTGAAAATTCCCGTCAGGCGTCGGAAAATGTCGTTGAGAATAGCGCGAAAACGCATGTCAGCCGCGCTCATAAGTCGCGCGCAGGTAAATATCGACGAGGTAATGCGGGTAGCCGATACGCAGCAGGTTTTCCTCACAGGTGGAGAGCGACGCGCCCGCATCGCGCCAGAAGGGAACGCGCTTGATCAACGTCTCCACCTTTTCACGCGGCATGATGATCCAGGTATCTTTCGGGACGATGCCGTAGGAAATTACGTCCATCTCTTCGACAAGGATGCGGTTCTTTAAATAAGGCGCGATCAGGATGATCTTACGCGCGCCGCGCTCATCCCGCAAATGCTGCGCGACGAAGCGCGCGGTCCCACCCAGATCGACCAAATCCTCGATCACGCCGACGACCTGCCCGGCCACGTCAATCGAGAGCGGGTGCAGGATTTGCGGCGCGTCGAGCGGCTGCCCCGGTCCGGCGTAGAATTTGACGCCAAGCGTGCCAAAGGCAATCGGCGGGATGTTCTTGTTGAGCGTCCAGGCGAGGTGATCGTGCAGCAGCACGCCGGGCAGCATCCCGCCCATCGTGATCATGACCGCGTGTGTGATTTGCTGGCGGGTCGCGATATTGTCAATCTGGTAGCGATAGACCATGCGCGCCATCTGCGCGGTGATGAAGGTCATCACATGGTCGGGAATATACAGGAATTTGAGCGGGTCGCATTCGACCGCAATCCCGGTCGGCTGCTTCCAGAATTCAGCGTCGATTTGGTCGCCCGGCTCGCTGACGTGTTCGGCGTAGGTGGTCACAGGTGCTTCCCATTCGTGTGCGTATCGAACCGGACAGGCCGCAGCAGCGCGCGGTCGAACTCCGCGATTCGATCCGGTCCGAGCGCTTCCAGAGCGGCACGCACCGCCGCCGCATCCGCGCGCAGCCCTGCGATGTCGATACCCTGACACTGTTCAGGGAGCGGCGCGAACCATTGCAACGAACGCAGAAACATCTTCACGGCTCCGTTGTAATTGCCGCGCACAACATGGTGATAGGCGACCGCGATTTGCAGCACCGCGCGATAGGTTTCGCGGACGGGTCCGGCCTCAGCGTTCCAGGCGGCCTCAAGCGTCTCGTGCGCTTCAAAGTATTCGCCTGCGTTGAATTCATGCAGACCACGCCGCGCCATCTCCGGGAGCGGTTCGGCGCAGCCCGCCGCGATTTCTGCCGCGCGGTTGGTGGCTTTCGCGTAACGTTCGATCACCGCATAGGGCGCACTCAAAAAATCTTCTTCGCTGACGAATAGATGAACTTCAATCGCACGCGCCGCTTCCGGTGAGCCGCCAACGGCCAGCGCCGGGATACGTCGCGCCGCGGGGCTATAGCGGCTTTCGGCTGCCCACACCGGGAGCGCAGCGCCATCGAAGAGAATCAGCGCCGGCTGCGTATCCGCGATTTGCGCTATCGGGTCGCCATCAGCCGCGATCACCTCGATTTGTGACAGACCGCGCAGCACCGCCGCAAGGTTTTCGCTCGCCGCAAATACACGGATCATTTGAAATAGACGTGGACGACGAGCTTGCCAATACGCACTTCATCGCCATCGTGAATGGTTCGCGCCTGATTTGCCGGGAGCTTCTGGCCGTTGAGGTGCGTGCCGTTGATGCTGCCGAGGTCCGTCAGGGTCAGGTTGTCGTTCACACGGCGTAGCGCCGCATGAACGCGCGAGACGCCCTTCTCCTGCGCAAAGAAGCGGTGCAGATCGATTTCCGGCTTTGCGCCTGTGTTCGGATCGATCCGCCCGATGATCAATTGCGCATTTGCGCCAACTTGCAGCGTTAGCGCGTCGTTGGTTTCGCGAACGCGGATGACCAGTGACGCATCCAGCGCAAAGTGGTCGGTTCCCCACGTTTTGACGGAGGGTTTTTGCCCCAGCGTGTCGGTCCCTTTCAGGATCGTGGTTGCAGTAGAGGGAACCCCTGTCAACGGCTGACCGCATTCTTCACATAAAAGAGTCCCCTCGCGGTTCGGTGTTTCGCAGTTTGGGCAAATCTTCAAGGTAGCCCCTTTGGTGGGTCGCGCCGATTCGCGGCGGAGATTCCGGTCGAAGGGGTGGCTGACGACGGAGGTGGGAGCGCCAGCGGCTTGACAGTTTGCGAGCGCGCTTCCTGCGAACCGAGCGTGCGTGTACCGAATTTAAGCGCTTTTTGCCCTTCGGCTGAAAAATGCGAGGTTTGCCGGACGCGCTGCGCTTCTTCGCTCGCTTTGCTGGCAAGCTCGGTATGGCCGGCCTGCAAGAAGCGTGTCGCGAGTGTTTCCAGATGTTTGGTCGCCTGTGCGGACTCCCCGGCGTTGACGGCCTGTTCCGCGCGCTGCTGCAAGCGGTAGAGCGAGAATTTACTGAGTGCATCCATCAGCAGCAGCGGCGTTTCGGCGGGTTCGACGCCTTCCGCAACATCGACGCTCATGTCCGCGATGACCTTGTAGCCTATCCGCTGCTCGCGCAGGACGTCGCCCGTGACATCCAGCCGCGCGACCGGGCGAATTCCGGGGCGCGTCTGTGCGTTGAGTTGAAATTGCAGCAGCACTGAAACCGAGCCGCGCACTTGTAGCGAACCGAGCGGGATCGGGTCCTGATCGAGCATCACGGGCTGCGCGGTCGGATGAAGGCGATAAGCGAGTTCGAGCCGAATATCGGGGTCTGGCGCGACGGAGAGGGTCAGCCGTTCGGCGTAGGATTGCCCCAGCGAGCGCACCCGCTCATTCATAAAGCGCACTACCGCGCCCGATGTATTGATATATTCGGACGTGCCGCCCGTGCGTGAGGCGAGTTGATCGAGAAAGGTATCGTTCCACTCGTCGCCCATGCCCATTGCGCTAATGCCGATCCCTTCCTTGTGCGCTCGTTCGGCCAGATCGAGGCATTGCGGTTCATCCTGCCAGGTGCGGCCATCGGTCACTAGGATCATGTGATTGACATATTTCTTGCTCGCAAAGCGCTGATTTTCGGCGAAACCCTTGCTCAGTCCCTTGAACATCTCCGTGCCGCCGATAGGCTGCATGAGCGCGATTTTGCCCTTCGCGCCGGGTTTATCGCGGAGGGGTTCGGCGCGCAGCAGCACCTCGGCTTCATCGCTGAAAGTGACTATCGAGAGGATGTCGTCCTTGTCCAGTTGGTCGATGATACTGCTGGTCGCGGCTTTCAGGCGTTCCAGACGGTGTTCTTTCATCGACTTGCTGAGGTCGAGGACGAGCGTGAGGTTGAGCCGCGCCTCGGACGTCCCGACGGCCTGCGCCGGGTCAGCCGTGATGTCCACAAGCATATATAGAACTTGCAGCTCATCCAGCAGCGGAAGCGTGCGCTGGCTGCTCGTCACGCGCACATTGAGCAGGTTCGCCGTGTCCGGCCTGTAGCTTGCGTTGTAGCGCTGCCGCTCCGAAAAGTTGCTCAACAGGTCATGTGCGGCGTTGATTTCCCTGAATTGCGTCGCCGCGCCGATGTTCTTGTTGACATCGGGATGCAGCCGCTTGGTCAGGGCGCGAAAGGCCAGATGAATATCTTCTTCCGACCCGCTTCTCGATACGCCGAGGAGCGCGTAATAATCCGGCGTGGAACTCATCGCCTTACCCCGGTAAATGGACCAGAAGCGCAGTGATGTTATCGGGGCCGCCGCGCTCGTTAGCGGCCTTGATCATCCGGTCTACCGCGTCCTGGGGCGACTTCGCGGAGCGGATGATCTCCTGCAACATCGGATTGCCGACCAGCCCCCACAGCCCGTCACTGCATATCAACAGACGCGAATTGGGCGGCAAGCGG
Organism: Aggregatilineales bacterium; assembly: GCA_965246845.1. GTDB lineage: Bacteria > Chloroflexota > Anaerolineae > Aggregatilineales > UBA2796 > JBBRMW01. The sequence goes on along the minus strand of CBDFFR010000012.1, from coordinate 2,077,698 downwards.
CGCGTACTGGAATCGACTTCGAGCATTTCACTCTGCCCGATGGCGCGGTATAGCACGTTCTTCTGGTGGTGGTGCGCGGCTTCTTCCGGTGTGAGTTGATCCAGCTCGATCAGGCGCTGCACCAGCGAGTGGTCGCGCGTGACCTGTTCGAGCGCATCACCGCTGAACAGATAGGCGCGGCTGTCGCCGACATGCCCGATATACGCCATATCGCCCATAATGACCGCGACCGTGAGCGTCGTGCCACCATCCGGGATTTGCTCGTTGATCGTTTCGTTCGCCTTCAAAATCGCCGCGGAAAGCACTTCCGCGATGATCGGGCGCTCGGTATCCTTCGGTCCCAAAATCGTGTTCAGGTAAAGCGCTTCGATGATCCGCGTCGCGACCACGCGCGTCGCAATCGCTGAGGCTTTCTCGCCCTCAACATGCCCGCCCATGCCATCCGCAACCGCGAACAGCCCGAAATCGGGGCGGTCCTCGGCGCTGATGTGCGAGCTGAAAAAGGTGAAGACAGCATCCTGATTGTTGCTACGTACGCGCCCCGTATCGCTGTTCACTGCGTAAACGAGATGGCGACCCGGAGCGCTCTGATAGTTCTGGACGGGCGGCAGCGGACGTGTACCGCCATACATATCCTGATTGAGCAGGTCGCCCGGATCGGTCTGGTCCCCGCCTGCCGTGATGATCGGCTCGGAGATGTCCGGTAGCAGCACGCTCGCCTCGCCCGGTGTGGACGGTACGGCAGGCTCATTATGCAGCGGTGTTGTTTTGGGAAGAGATTCCATTGTATTCTCACTTGGCTCCGAACGCGGACCTAACCAGCGGCGCAGGGTTTGCAACATCTTTCGTGGTCCTACAGGTTCAGCGCATATAAATATTGATCGGTCGAGCCGATGAAGAGCAGGTTTTCGGCGATGCACGGCGACGAGGTAATCTGGCCGCCCGTCGCGAATTCCCAGCGTTTGCTGCCACGCCGTGCGTCGATAGCGTACACCTTCTTATCGGTGGAGGCGAAATATAACACACCGTTGAACACAATCGGGGTGGCGACGATTTGGCCTTCAGTCTTGAATTTCCATTCTTCGCGCCCGTTCAGGTCCAGCGCATAAAGGAAACCATCGGCAGACCCGATGTAGAGCATTTTGCCGTCTACACACGCCGAGGAAACAATCGCCTTCTGCGTGCGGAAGCGCCATGCCGTCCAGCCCTGTCCCGCATCCACTGCGTAGATATGCGAGTCCTGCGAGCCGATGTAGGCGATCCCGTCATGGATTACGATGTTGGAAGTCACGGCGCGTTTTGTCTTCATCCGCCATTTGATGCTGCCGCTCAGGTCCAGCCCGACCACATCTCCGCTCTCGTTGCCCGCCACGATCCGATCTTCGGTGACGGCGGGGCGCGAGCGGATCGGCGAGCCGGATTCGTAACGCCACGCCTGCCGCCCGTTCGAGGCGCGCACCGCGTACAGCCGTCCATCGTCGCTGCCGAAGAAGGCGTGTCCGTGCGCGGTCATGATCGAGGATCGGATCGGTCCCGATGTCTCGAATTCCCAGGTGACGCGATGCGTGCGCAGATCGAGCGCGTACAGCTTGCGATCCTCGCTGCCGAAAATAATCAGGTTTTCATCGGGCGCTATCGCGGGAGTCGCGGAGATGCCCTCATGCGAGGCAAATTTCAGCTTCGGCTTGCCGTCGGATGCGTTGAACGCATACAGGTTATTATCGTAGGTCCCGATATAAACCGTCCCTTTGTAGTAGACGGGCGTAGACCGGATTTCATCCTCGACCTTGATTTTCCAGACGGGTTTGATCCCGGTATCCACATCGTCGAGCATTGCCGATTGCGCAAAGGCGCTGCTCGACTCGGTGAAGTAATTGGTTTCCGCGCGGGCGCGTCCACCCTGCGGCGCGCCCATTTTCTCCAACGCCTCCTTCATTTCCAGCGCACTTTGGAAACGCTTGGTCGCGTCCGGGTCGAGCGCTTTGTTGACGAACGCTTCCAGCTCAGCAGAGACGCGCGGATTGTACTGGCGGATTGGGCGCTGCAAGAAGCTGTGCAGCAGTTCGTGGCGGGGGTCGCGCCGCGTGAGAACATGGTGCAAGGTTGCGCCCAGCGCGTAGACATCGACGGTCGGCGTGGACGCGCCGTAATGCTGTTCGGGCGCGGCGTAGCCTTCCGTACCGATGCGCGTCCCGGCTTCCATCTTCAACGGCTGGAACGGCTTCGCGATCCCAAAATCGATCAGGCGAATGCGCGCGCTGCGGTCGATCATGATGTTCGAGGGCTTCATGTCGCGGAAGATGATCGGGTCCGGCTGATGCGTGTGCAGGAATTGCAAGACATCGCACAGTTCAATCGCCCATTTCAGGACAGTTTCGACCGGGATGAAATCCTGAGATTGATCGAGGTAGGCTTCGAGGTCCTTGCCATCGATGTATTCCATCACCAGATAGGCGCGTTCCTTACTTGCAAATACGTCGTAGATTTGCGGAATGGCCGGGTGCATCAGGCTCGCCAGTACGTCGGCCTCGCGCCCGAAGTTGCGGATCGTTTGCTCGCGCAATTGCGGGTCAGTCTGGAGGTTGAGCATCTCCTTGACGGCGACATTGCGCACGACATTGGTGAAGCGCTGGTCGCGTGCCTGATAGACCGACCCCATGCCGCCCATACCGAGAACGTTCGTGATGCGATAGCGGTTTTGCAACACGAAGCCGACCTGGAGCGCTCCTTCTACACTGAATGCTTTGGTTCCTGCGGAATCCTGGGTTGTGCCGCCTGGCACGAGCTGACCTGAAAAACGATAGGCTGAGTCTGTCATGAGGGCCGCCCGGTTGAGATAATAAGCGTCGGACGAAGGAATGAAATGGGTTAATTATAGAACTGTGAGAGTGTTTTCGCAACGTTAGTACGCTGGCAGGGCAGCGCGTCACAAGCTAAACTATGCGTGGGACGAGGTGTTGCAGTGAAATTGAGACGAGTTTGTGTAATCGCGATGCTGGCCGCCCTCTTCGGCCTGCTCCCCGTGCGTAGTAGCGACGCGCAGAGTATCGGTAACACGGTGCGGATGAGCGCCAGCGCAGGCTTCGACGGGCGTTTTCAGGTGCGGGAGTGGCTCCCAATTGTTATCCGGGTCGCCAACGACGGACCACCCATCGAAGGTGAACTGCGTATCCGCCCCGATGCTGCGCTGCAACTCAACGCAGCGGGTTACGCGACGCCCATCTCGCTCCCCACGCAATCCAGCAAGCAAGTTTTTCTCTACGCGGCGCTGAATAATTACAATTCTGTCGTACAAATCGATCTCGTCGCCTCCGATGGCGCGGTGATTCAGAGCGCCAGCGCGCCGCTCACCCGGCTCGCTGCGACAGACATCCTGATTGGTGTCCTGACCGAAGCGCCGGGCGGCGTAGTGGACCTGAGCGGGGCGCGCTCCGGGTCCGGCGTGGCGCAGGCCGCCCTTGCGCTGGATGAGCTGCCGCCCTTCGCGCAGGCGCTGCAAAGCCTCGATATTCTCTATTTCAACGACATCGATACCGGAAAGCTGCTGCTCGACCGCCGCCGCGCCATCGAGGATTGGGTACTGGCGGGCGGGCATCTGGTCATCGGCGGTGGACCAAACTGGCAGAAAACAGCGGCAGCCTTCCCGACTCTGCTCCCGTTTATTCCCTCCGGGACCGGAACCCTGACCAATCTCAAAGCCGTCGCTGCCTTCGCGGGCTACGGTTCGGATACGCTCGCCGGTACGAGCATCCCCATCGCGCAAGGGACGCTCGTGCCGGGAGCGCGCGTCCTGCTCGAACAGGAAGGCAATCCGCTTCTCATTCGCCGGACGCTCGGCGCGGGGACAGTCGATTATCTGGCTTTCGACCCCGGCCTTGAGCCGCTTCGTGGCTGGGGACAGCGCGCGAACCTGTGGACGAGTTTGTTCAGCACGCTCACCACGCAGCCCGGCTGGTCCAGAGGCGTAATCGATGAGACCAGCGCGACGCGCGCGATCACGACCACGCGCGGCCTGCGCCTGCCAGATGTCGCGCAACTGGTGCTATTTCTGTTCCTCTACGTGATGCTCATTGGTCCGGTGAATTATTTCGTCTTGCGGGCGTTGCGCCGTCTGGAATGGGCATGGGCGACGATCCCGGTGATTATCCTGCTGACGAGCGCGGGTGCATATCTGGTTGGCGCGAACCTGCGCGGCACACTGCCCACGATCAGCCGCTTGCAGATTGTGCAGCAGTGGCCGGGCGAGGCGCGGGCGCGCGTTGATGGCGTGATGGGCGTGCTTGCGCCCCGTCGCGGGACTTACAGCGTGGAGGCAGGGGAGAGCGTCGCGCTGCGCCCGCTGTTCCAGAACGTCGTCGATGCGATCCCGGTCGTCGAAGGAGCGCGGTTCAGCGCGAGCGGGATACCCATTGATTCGGGGCTATCCGCGAATTTTTACAGCAGCGCGTATAATGCGGCGCTCCCGCTGGCTGGCAGCGCACGCGTAACGCTCGTGCGCGAAAACCAGATCAGCATCACAGGCGAGGTACAGAACACGAGCGCGGTGACGCTTACGGATGCGGTTGTTCTGTGCCTGAATACGGTGGTCAACCTCGGCACGCTCGAACCCGGCGCAAGGCAAACTTTCAACTTCACCGCCACGCTGCTCGATTACGCCGTGCCATCGCTGCTGAATGGCGGCTTCGACCCGGCGATACTGGTCAGCGCGCGTCCGACCAGCTTCCGCAACACACAGGCGCGCGATGCTTCACTCGCGGAATTGATGCTTGCGGGTGGTGGGCAGCGCCGCACGGATAGCCTTGCCGATGTAGCCTTGCGACGGCGGCAGGATGCCTTCGCCCATGCAGTCGCCTCCGATGCCGAACGCGGCGCGGGGCGTGGCTTCGCGGTCTATTTCGCGGGGTGGGTTGCCAATGGTCCGGTGGTGGCCGATACGCGCCTGCCGGAAAGCGGCTTCAACACCGAAGACCTGACGCTGTACCTCGCCACCCTGCAATCGCAAATCGTGCCGCCTGCGGGTACGCTCAACCTGGCTCCCGGCCAGACCATCTGGACGCCGCTCACGCGCACGACATTACGCGATTATTCGCCCTATTCACTGTATATCATCGGTGGCGACAGCGCGGCTTTTCAATTCAACCCGCATCCCGATTTTGCGCTCGCGAGCGTGAGCAGCATTTCGATCAACGTGCGGCGAACGGCGAACGCGACTCAGGGCATTGTCGCGCTGTGGGATTGGCAGGCGGGCAAGTGGGACGACCTCGCCGCCCCAACCGCCAACGGCTATACATTCACCAGTGCCGCCGATCTTGCGCGTTATGCTGGCCCGGGCGCGGCGGTGCGCGTGCAGGTACGCGCGCCGGGTAGCGCTGCCTCCTATGATCGAATCGATGTCTCGTTGAGCGGCACGCCCGCGATGAGTTGAAGGACCTACGCAATGGAAATGCAAGACTCCCCGATTATCGAGACACGCGACCTCGTAGTACGCTACGACGGCAGGCTGACCGCTGTGAACGAACTCAACCTGAGCGTGCCGCGCGGCGCGGTCTTCGGCTTCGTCGGGCCGAACGGCGCGGGCAAAACCAGCACAATGCGCGTCCTGACGACGCTCATGCTGCCCAAAAGCGGGTCGGCGAGCGTCGCCGGGCTGGATGTACGCAAGCAGTCGCTGGATGTGCGGCGCGTGATTGGCTATATGCCGGATGCGTTCGGCGTCTATGATGGCATGAAGGTCTGGGAATATCTGGATTATTTCGCGGCGTGCTACAGCATCCCGGAGCGCGACCGCAGCGGCCTGATCAACGACCTGCTGGCGCTGGTTGACCTGACGCCGCGCCGCGAGGATATGGTCGATAAACTCTCGCGCGGGATGAAGCAGCGGCTGTGCCTCGCGCGCACGCTCGTCCACGACCCGCAGGTGTTGATCCTCGATGAACCCGCGTCCGGGCTGGACCCCCGCGCCCGCGTCGAAATCCGCGCGCTGATGACCGAACTGGCGCGGCTTGGCAAGACGATCTTCTTCTCCTCGCACATCCTCGCGGATGTGGCCGAAATATGTACGCATATCGGGATCATCGACTCCGGCAAAATGGTCATGCAGGGACCAATGGACCAAATCCGGCGGCAGTTGATGCCCAACCGCGAGGTGATTATCACCCTGCTCGACAAGGTGGACGAGGCGAAGGCCGCGCTCGGCACAGTTCCCGGCGTGCTGAATGTCGCGGACCTGCCCGACGAAGCGGGACGCAAGCGCATTCGTGTCGATTTCACGGGTGAAGATACGGTCCTGAGTACGATGGTGCAAACGCTGGCCGCGCAAGGCGTCCCGGCAATCAACTTCGCGGAACAGACGCAGGACCTCGAACAGGTCTTTATGCGCGTAACCAAAGGCATCGGGCAGGTCTAGACGGTATGGAGCGATTGTGGTGCGGTGCACGTTCGGTTCGCATCGCGGTCATTGCGCTATTATTCGCTTTTATCCTCGTGTGCATCTTCGGCGAGGTTTATTTCCGGTATATCTACCTGCAAACGGACTACTTCAATTTCTCGCGACTCAGCCGCCGCTGGTATTCCGTTTGCTGGCAGCCACAATCCGTGAATGGGAACCTGACCTACCGTGACCGCAAATGGACCGCTGCCGATGTGCAGAATAAAATTCGTGTGATGCTGGTCGGCGACAGTCTGGTTGCCGGACACGGTGTCTGCGACCCCGAAGCGCGCACCTCGGCGGTGTTGCAAAAGCTGATTGGTACGCGGTATGCCGTGTTCAATCTCGCCGATGCCGGATGGGATACGCCGGAACACCTCGCCGCCTTGCAGGATTACCCCTATAAGCCCGATGTCGTGGTCCTCTCCTACGTGCTGGATGACATCGGCAAAGCAATGAAACGGGTGTACGGCGCGGGTAATGTGCAGTTCGATATACCCTCTTCGGGTAATTTCCTGATCGATCAATCGTACCTGTTCGATTACATTTACTGGCAATTGGTTTACAGGCAGGATTTCATTGCCTCGATGCAGCGCGGTGAGCGCAACAATATTCGCGTATATTCCGACGCAGCCATATGGACGATACACGCCACCGAGATGCAAAGCCTGATCGACTGGACGAAAGCGCAGGGTGCGCGGCTCATTGTCTTCACATGGCCGTATTTGACACTTCCGACAGAATCGGAGCCGCCGCTGCGCCGTGTGGAAGCGTTTTTCCGGGAGCGCGGAGCAGAAGTCCTCAGCGGCCTAGACCTGTTCGCGCCCGATGATGCCGAGCGCTGGACCCTGAGCGAAGTGGACCCGCATCCGAACGCGGAGGCGGATCGCAGGGTGGCAGAGGCACTATTCAAACAGTTGATGACCGACCCAAAACGGCCTGCGCCCTGAACGCTCCTCAATACAGCCTCACGGTATCCAAACGGTTGCGCAGCGGCTGCCCAGACTGATAGCGCTTCAAATTGTCGATGAACAATTCCACGATTTTGCGGTTCTCCGAAGCGGCGGTGCTGGCCGAATGCGGGCTGATCAAGACATTGGGCAGCGTCCAGAGCGGGTCATCGGGCGGGAGCGGCTCCGGGTCGGTTACGTCGAGCGCAGCGCCGCGCAGGTGGCCGGAGCGCAGCGCCTCCTTGAGCGCCGGGTAATCGAGGACGGCTCCGCGCGCGATATTGATTACGACCGCGCCCGCTGGGAGTAGCGCGAGTTCACGCGCGCCGATCAGCGCTTCGGTTTCCGGCGTGTGCGGCACGGCAAGGCATAGAAAATCGGCTTCGCGGAGCAATTGGTCACGGCCTTCGGGACCGAACAGCGCATCGACATTCGGCAATTGACCGCCTTCGGCGTTACGGCGGTTGCCGATGACGCGCATCTCGAACGCCTTCGCGAGCCGCGCGGTCTCCTGCCCGATTTTGCCGAGTCCGATTATCGCGAGCGTCTTTTCCGCGAGTTCAAAGCCACAATAGCGCTGCCAGTGGTGCGCGGCCTGCTCGCGTTGCAGATGGAACGCATCTTTGGCGAACATCAGCATCGCCATCAGGACGAACTCGGCCAGCGGGCGCGCGTGGACGCCGCTCGACGTGGTAAAAATCCAGTCGGTGCGCTCTGCATAGCCGATGCGCTTCACGAACTGTCCGATCCCGGCGCTCGTCGATTGAATCCACTTCACGTTTCTGGCGAGGTCGGGCAGGTCTTCGCGGTGCGTAACATCGAAATCGAACAGGATGTCGGCGACGGCCAGCAGGCGCAGCCATTCGGCTTCCTGTTCCGGTGTGCGCTGCGGCTGTGCGCTGTGTTCCGCGCTATAGGTAGGCTTGCCCAGCAGGTCCGGGCGATAGACCACCTCGATCCCGCTCACTTCGCGGCGGATGCGCTCCACCAGTTCCGGTTCAAGGTACGAGGTTACGAGGATATTCAAGGGCATGAGTAGTTTCCAGATGTTGCGAGGATTGTCACGGTAGACAATAATCCGGCAAACGATACCAAGAATCACAAGGCGGGTCAACCATCATGTCCAATCCCTTTCCGCATACCCTGCACGGCACGCTGGCAGGCAAGACCGCAATCATCACTGGCTCCGCAATGGGCATCGGCAAAGCCATCGCGACGGGTTACGTGCGCGCCGGGGCGCGGGTCGCGCTCTTCGACCGTGCGGCGGGTGATCTGGAAACCACCGCGACAGCTCTGCGCGCGGAAGGCGGGACGGTCTTCACCTATGCTGTAGACCTCGCGGACCCGCACGCGACGACGCAGGCTGTCAACGATGCGCTTGCGGCACTCGGCGGTTTGCACACGATTGTGAGCAACGCGGGCATCCTGCGCACCAAATCCTTCGAGGCGACTACGTTGCAAGATTGGGACGACCACATCAATATCAACCTGCGTCCGGCGTTTGTCCTCCTCAAGGCCGCGTATCCACATTTCCGCGAGCAGGGCGGCGGCGTGCTGCTCATCACGTCTTCGGCATCCGGCATTCGCGGCTTCCTGAACGAGGTGGCCTATGTGCCTTCCAAGCATGGCCTTGAAGGGTTCATGAAAGCGATGTCGATGGAACTGCAACCGTTCAATATCCGGGTGAACACGCTCACGCCGGGTCACGGCACGCATACGCCGCTCTCCGAAGTGAATTATTCCGAATCGGAAAAGCAGCACTGGATCGATCCGATCTATATTGCGCCCGCTTACGTCAGCCTCGCGACGACCGCGACGACCGGGGAACGCCTCAACGCCTGGGAGATTTCCGAACGGCTGCGCGCCGAGGCGGGCGAACCGACCGCACAGTAAACCCCCGTCAGGTAATCACCGCGCGGCGGCTCCCCACATTTTCCAAAATCAGCCGCGAGAGCGCCAGATATTGTGCGTAGCGCGCAGCGAGCGCTTCATCCGGCTGCGCGTCGATCCGCTCGGCGAGGCGAATAACAGCCCGCGCTGCGCTCTCCAAATCCGGGAACGTGCCGAGCGCAACTGCCGCGATCAATGCCGCGCCGCGTGCGGTCGGGTCGCCGCCATCCAGCAGCCGCAGCGGACGCCCATAAACAGCCGCGCGCAGCCGCAGCCAGTCGCGGTCGTCGCCCGGCGCGCTACGAATTTCTGGCGGGCCCACGCCGATGCTGCACAGCGCATCGAGCAGGTGGCGCAGCGAAAAGGCCACGCCCTCGAACGCCGCGCGGATCAAATCCGGCTGCCCGTGCGCCATGCTCAAACCCCAGAATGCCGCGCCCGCGTCCGGGTCCCAGACCGGGCTGCGTTCGCCCGCGAGGTATGGCACGAAGAGCGGCGGCGCGTGTGAATTCAACGGCGGGAGATTGAGCAGCGCGCCCCCGGCAATCACGTTACGCAGCCAATCGAGCGCCGCGCCCGCGCTGGAGGTCGAGCCGCCTATCAGCCAGCGACCGGGCAGCAGATGCGGATACAGTTCAAGCGTCCCGGTCGGGTCGTCGGCGGGATGATCGACCACCAGCAGCAGCGACCCGGTGCTGCCGAGGTGTTCCAGACAGTCGCCGGGGTCGAGCAGCCCCGCGCCGAGGAACTCCACATCGTCCGCCGCGCCGACGACGACCTGCACGCCCGCCTTCATGCCGAGCGCGGCGGAGGCTTCCGGGCGCAGCGTCCCGGCGCGGTCGGTCGGCGCGGCGAGCGCGGGCAGGCGATTCAGCGTGATCCCGGCGGCGTCGGCCATCGCGCGCGACCATGTGCCGCGCGTCACATCGTAGATGACCATGCCCGCCGCGTCGATCACGTCCGTGAGCGGTGCGCCCCCGGTCAGGTGCTGGCGCAGCCAATCCTTCGGCGCGAGGAACGTCACGATTTGCGGATAAAAATCGGCGTGCGCGCGATACCACAGGAATTTGGCGGGCGGGCTGCTCGCATCCAGCCGCGCGCCCGTCACGCGATATATTCCACTTTCGCCCAGATCGCGCCGAAGCAGCGCGGCGTACTCTGCCGAACGGCGGTCGCGTAATGTCAGGCACGGACCCAGCGGCGTATTCTCCGCACCGACCGGGACGACGCCGTGCATTTGCCCCGTAACGCTGATCACGCGGACCGCGCCCGCATCGTGACCCGCCGTCCACAGTGCGCGGACTGCCTCGCCCGCCGCTGCCCACCATTCGGCGGGATTCTGCTCCGCGAGGCCGGGCGCGGGTGAATGCGTTGGATAGCCCGCGCTGGTCGATGCGACAGGCGTTGCTTCATCGGTGAATAGGGACGCCTTGATGCGGCTGGTTCCCAGATCGAGAACGAGGATCATCAGGCGAATGCCAGCCCCGGCAGCCCGCGCACAAAGTCGGCAACGTTTGCGGCGGTCGTGTCCGGTTCATTCATCGTCAGCCCGGCGTAAATCAGCGCCGCGACCTGCTGCATATCCCCTTCCCGCGCGCCCATCCGCGCCAATTCCTGCGTGCCGAGCCGCAAGCCCTTCCCGCCGAGCGCATCCGGGACGCGGAACGCGCCGCAGATGATGCCCGCTGCTTCCAGCCGTTCCGCAACCTGCGCGCCGTCTGTCCCGAAACTCGCCACTGGGAGCAAGAGACTATGCGACTGGCTGTACACGCCACCGACGGACAGCGGCGGCGCACCAAGCGCAGCCAATGCCTCGCCGAGCGCCTGCGAATTGGCAATCACCTGCTGCGCGTAGTCCGCGCCGTGCGCGAGCATCTCCTCGAAGGTGAGCGCCAGCGCCGGGATACGGAACGAGTGGTGATTGGTCACGAGCGGCGGGTAGAGCGCCTTCGCGATCCGGTCCATCAGGTCGGCGCGGTTGCTGTAGATGATCCCGCCCTGCGGACCTGGCAGCGTCTTATGCGTGCTGCCATAGACCACATCCGCGCCCTCTTCCAGCGGGTGCTGGAACGCACCGCCCGCGAGCAGGCCGAGGACATGCGAACCGTCATAGATGAGGAAGCCGCTTCCATTCGTCGCGTGGTCGAGCGCGGCACGTAGTTCGCGGACCGGGTGCGGATAGAGGAACGCGCTGTTGCCGACGATGACCATTTTCGGCTTCGTTTGTTCGATCATCGCCACTGCGCCCGCCAGATCGATGTTCCAGCGGCTTTCATCAAATGGCAAAAACTGCACGTTCAACTGCACCGGGGAGCGCTCCGCAAATTTCGAGGCCATGCGGTGGCTGCCGCCTGTCGTCCCGACTTCGAGGATCGTATCGCCTGCCTCGCACAGGCCGAGGATCACGCACGCACCCGCAATATGCCCGGAGAGCGGTCGCAACTCGACTTCCGAGGCGTGGAAAACCTGTTTGGCGAGTGCTTCCGCAGCTTCTTCCAGTTCGATCACATAGCGGTTGCCGCGATAGCGCCGCGAACGCAAATCGCGCCCGGTGTAATCTGTATAGCGCCCGACCAGATCGTTATCGAGCGCACGCCGCACCGCTGGGCTGATCAGGTTTTCGGAGGCAATCAGGTTGAGCGTGGTCGCGCGCCACGCCTCGTGTTTCTGGATGATGTCCGTGATTGTAGACGTGTGTATATCAAGCATAATGCAAGTCCGCCATTGATCCCCCATCGACCAGCAACGATGTCCCCGTGATGAATTGATTCAGATCGGAAGCCAGAAACACGACCGCTGTAGCGATGTCGCGTGCGGTCCCCGGCGCGCCGAGCGGTAAAATGTGCGCGAGCCGCGAGCGCAGCGGTTCGGCATCGAAGATCGCGGCATTGCGGTCTACCGTGATCGGACCCGGCGCAACGCAATTGACGAGGATACCATAACGCGCGAGGTCCACCGCCATTGCTTTTGTGAGCAGCAGGATACCGCCCTTGCTCGCGACGTAGGGCGAAGAGTCCGGCTCCGCTGCGAATGAATTGACCGATCCGATATTGACGATCCGGCCACGCACCCCGCCCGCGACCATTGCCCGCGCCGCAGCCTGCCCCACAATAAACGCGCCCGTCAGGTTTGTCCCGATGTAGCGCTCCCAATCGCTCAATTCCACATCGAGGAACGGACCCGATCCGCCCGTCAGCCCGGCATTGTTCACCAGAATATCGACCCGGCCATGCCGCGCCACCGCGCCATCGACCAGCGCCGAGACCTGTTCCGGCTGCGTCACATCGCACGGCACGAACTCGAACGGCACGTCGCGCGTTTCGGCGCTGTTCGGGTCCGGCGGCACGAGGTCGGCGGCGATGACCTGCGCGCCTTCCGCGATCATGTAGCGCGCGATTCCCGCACCGATCCCACGCGCGCCGCCCGTCACCACCGCGATTTTCCCTTCAAGCATTCCAGTCATAGCGGTTTCTCCTCGACAACGCACGTCGCCCATTCGCCCACCTGAATCGCGGGCAGGTGGCGCACACCCATCACGAACCCGTCCGTCTGGGCGGTCATGCGCGTGACGACCGCGCCCATATTGTCATAGATCGTCGCGAGCCGCGCGCCCGCCTTGACCCGTTCGCCCAATTCGACATGATTTTCGAGCAATCCGGCGGCGGGAGCCAGCGCCCAATCGCCGACGAGCGTTTGGGTATAAATCGGCTGCGGACCGGGATCGCCCGCAAGGACGCCCTTCGCGCGCAGCACGCGCATGATCCCATCGTAGTACATCTGCGAATCGGCTTCGATACGCCCGCCGCGCCCGCCGATCTCGCATCCGGTGACAGCAATCCCGATCCGCGCGGCCTCGTAGCTCAGTACGCCCGCGCGCGGCGGCATCGCCCATAGATTCGGCAAGCCCATCCAGCGCGCCGCTTCCAGCGAGGCCGCCGCCGCTGGCGCATCGATCCCGCCTTCCGCGCCATAATAGCCCGCGACGGGCGCGAAGGCCATCCGCACCCCGCCGCTGTGACAATCGACCAGCACAGACGCATGGCGCACAATATTTGCGAAAAGGTGGTGCGCCAGCCGATACGTGATCGTTCCGCCGGGGTCGCCGGGAAACACGCGCGCGAGGTTCACGCCGTCGATAGGGCTGGTCCGCGTGGCGGCGTTGTAGGCGGCCTGATGCGCGATGGGGATAATCAGGATGCGCCCGGCAACCTGTTCCGGCTGGATATGCGCGGCCAGCCGCCACAGCGCGACAATCCCCTCGTATTCGTCGCCGTGTATCCCGGCGGTGAGCGCCGCCACCGGACCGGAGCGCTCCCCGGCGATGACGATCAGCGGGACCGTCACGGGCGTACCATCCGGCGCGGTCGCGAATGCCCACGCCACGCGCCGAACCGTCCCCGGCAGGACGGCCAGCGGGTCGAATTCCCAAACAACCGATGCAGCGTAGGGCGTCAGAATTTCGGCTCCGGGTGAAGCTGAATGCGGTGATCGACGCGCGGTGCGGTCGGCATCTCCTTGAAGCCGCGCGCGACCTCGATCAGGCGCTCTATCGTCGCCTCGATCATGACTTCGCCCTTTTTCGCGGTTCCGAGTGTCGCCGCGCCGTTCACGCCGGATTCAGACATGCGGCTCCAGTTGTTCATGAAATAGACCCATGTGCCGCCGCTCAGGTGCGGGTACAGCCAGCGCGGACCGCCACGATCCGAGGCATATTCATCGACGGCTTTATCCATCTGCACCAGCTCCGGCTTGAGGTACAGATATTCGCTTGTCTCCCATTCGCAGGCATGATCCACACCCTTCGGTCCGGCTTCGGCCTGCCCGATGATCACATCGTAGGCGAGTTCCCAGTGGTTGATGCTGCCCGCGAGCGCTTCGGTTTCGTTGGTGATGCGCCGCGCGATCAGGTTGCAGAGCGGTCCGTTGCTGCCATGTCCGTTCACGTAGAGGATGCGCCGGAAGCCGTGATAGGCGAGGCTCGCGCCGACATCGAAGCAGTAATCGATAAAATGCTGCATCTTGATTGAGATCGTGCCGGGAAAATCCATATTGTGATCGTTGAAGCCGTAGTGAATCGGCGGCAACGCGACGATGCTCTCATGCGCACGTTCGGCGGCGCGATTGCAGATTTGCTCGACGAACAGGTTGTCGGTATCGACGGGCAGGTGATAGCCGTGCTGCTCGATGGCCGCGACGGGGATCACCGCGACGCGCTGCTCGGCAATGGCTTCGTTGACTTCCGGCCAGGTCATGCTGGCGAAGAGATGTTTGGTGGTCACGAGTTCTCCCAGTGAATACGTGTGAATATTAGGGTTTGCCGGGCGTGCGGATCGCTTCACCGTCGCTGCCTTTGAAGACGTGCAGGCGCGCGGGCGGGAAGGTGACGGCGTAGCGCTGGCCGACCGCGACCGGACTGCTCGCGGAAAGCTGCGCGGCAATCAAGCCATCACCGAGGCGCAGGTAGGCTAGCGTCGTCGCGCCCAATTGCTCCACGACCTGCACCTGCGCGTAAATACCCACCTTGTCATCCTCGCTTGCGGCATGGATTTGCAAATCTTCAGGACGGATGCCGACCGTCACGGCCTGGCCGCTATAAGGGCGCAGGTCTGCATCGGGCAGGCGATCCAATTCACCCGCCGCGAGGCACAGCCGCCCGTCCGCGCTGACCGTCGCGCTGATGAAATTCATCGGCGGGCTGCCGACAAACCCCGCGACGAACTGGTTGGCGGGCGCGTGGTAAATCGCGAGCGGCGTATCGACTTGCTGCAATTTGCCATTGAAAAAGACGGCCACGCGGTCGCTCATCGTCATGGCTTCGGCCTGATCGTGCGTGACGTAGGCGACAGTCGCACCAAGACGGTTGAAAATCAGCTTGAGTTCGGTTCGCATCTGCACGCGCAGCACGGCGTCGAGATTGCTCAACGGCTCATCGAGCAGGAACACCTTCGGGTCTCGGACGATGGCGCGTCCGACCGCCACACGCTGGCGCTGCCCGCCCGAAAGCTGGCGCGGGTAACGTTCCAGCAGCGCGGTAATGCCGAGGATTTGCGCCGCCTCACGCACCTGTTTGTCGATTTGCTCTTTGGGCAGCTTGCGGATACGCAGCGCGAAACTCATGTTGCGATAGACGCTCATATGCGGGTACAGCGCATAAGTCTGGAAGACCATCGCGATGTCGCGCTGCGCCGCCGGAACATGCGTCACGGAGCGACCATCGATCAGGATTTGGCCGCTGCTTGGTGTTTCCAGCCCAGCGATCATATTGAGCGTGGTCGTCTTGCCACAGCCGGAAGGACCCAGCAGCGCCATGAATTCCCTGTCATGAATTTCGAGGTTCACGTCGCGGACAGCGTACACATCCTTGAATTTTTTCGTTAGATTGAGCAGTTGTACGGTCGCCATGCCCGTTACTCCTTCACCGCGCCGAGCGTCAGCCCGCGCACCAGATAGCGCTGCGCGAACAGCGCGAACAACATCATTGGGACGACGATCACCGTACTCATCGCGGACATCGGACCCCACTGCACGCCTTTATCCGTGATGAAGCTAGAGACTGCGCTCGGCAGCGTCTTCGCGTTCGAGGGCGCGATGCTCGATGACATCAGGAATTCATTCCACGAGAGTAGCGCCGTCAGCACCGCCGAGGTCAGCAGCGCGGGTGTGGTCAGCGGCAGGATCACGCGGATGAAGCGCTGCAACGGTCCGCAACCATCGAGCATCGCAGAATGATCCAGTTCGCGCGGTAGCTCATCGAAGAACGTGAGCATCAACCACACGACAAGCGGCAATGTCAGGCTCACATGCGCGATGATCACCGCGATTTGCGTATCGAGCAGCTTGAGCCGCGTCATGAGGATGTAATAGGGCAGCGTCGTCGTGATCTTCGGGTAGAAGCGCACGATCAGGAACGCGAACGCGATGATCGACGACAGCCGGAACGGGAGCTTGAGGCGTGACAGACTGTACGCTGCCAGCGAGCCGATCAGCACAGAGATGATCGTCGTCGCGGTCGTGATCACAAGCGAATTGATCAGGTAACTGAGCGTATCGCGTCCGGGGTCGAACGTGAGTTGGTAATGTTCCAGCGTGAAACGCGAAGGGATGATCGTCGGCGGAACGGTCAGGAATTCGTTCGACGGCTTGACGCTGTTCAGGAACAGGTATACGAACGGAATACTGACGATCAGCGCACAAAGTAAAATCAGGAAGATGCGCGCGGCGGTACGCAGGTTTGCAAGCAGGCGGCTGTTACGTTCGCTGGTCATGAATCAGGCTCCCCGGCGGTTCAGGCGGCTGCGCAATATCAGGAATACGACCGCGATGCTCAGGCACGCGATCAAGAGTATCCACGAGGTCGCCGCCGCGTAGCTGATGTTGAAATAGCGCAAACCCTGCTGGTAAATCCAGAAGGTGAGCGTATGCGTCTTGAAGCCCGGACCGCCGTAGGTTGTCGTATACACAATATCGAGCGTGAGCAGCGTATCGATCAGCCGGAACATGAGCGTGAGCAGCGTCACGGGGAGCAGCAGCGGTAGCGTGATATGCCGGAATATCTGCCAGCGCGATGCGCCGTCGACTGCCGCCGCGCGGAACGGCTCGATGGGCAATGAACTCAGTGCCGCGACGTAAATCACCATCACGAACGGCGACCATTCCCACACGTCGATAATCACCAGCGAGACGAGCGAGAGGTTCGGGTTGCCGAGCCAGTCCGGTCCCGCGATGCCGACCAGCGAGAGGCCATAATTGAGCAATCCGGCGCGGGCGCTCAGGATCATGCGCCACAGCGTCCCGACCGCGACGGGCGCAATGACCATCGGCATGATCAGGATCGTTCGCGCGATTTGCAGGAGGACACTTTCTCCGATGGTCAGGTACGCGAGGAGGAAGCCGATCAGCATCTCCAGCGCCGTCGCCGCGAGCGCAAACACGACTGTGACATTGACCGCATCCAGAAAAACTTTATCGGTGAATGCTTTTGTATAATTCGCGAAACCGATGAACGCGCCCGGCTCCGTCGATTTCGCGAGCGACCAATCTACGGTTGAAAAGTACGCGGAATAGACCAGCGGATAACCCTGCACGATAATCAACACGAGCAGCGCCGGGACGAGGAAAAGCGCCAGTACGCCGCGTTCGGAAAGCTGCGCGCGGAAAAGCTGCCAGCGGCTTATTTTTTCTTCGATTGGTAAAACGGCATTCGCGACGGCCATAAATTTTACCCTTGATCATTTTGATGAAATTGCAATTTGTGGTGGGCGGGTCGGTCAAGCCCGACCCCTACACCGGAGCGCGATTGTACGTGTAGGGGGCGGGGCTTGACCCGCACGGTTTTTCTGGTGGGTCGGATTCATCCGACCTCTACAATCATACGCGCGGACTTGTGTAGGGGCGGGGCTTGACCCGCCCGGTATGAAGAAGATGGGTCGGTCAAGCCCGACCCCTACAAATCCGGGAGGGAAGGAACGAACTTACTTCTGCATTAACCCCGCGCCCTTCGCAACATCCAGTTGCGAAGCCGGGACATCGAGCGTTGCCCACTTCGTGTTGATCTGGTCTATCGCATCGGCGGCGGAGATTTGCCCGGTCGCGACCTGTACCATTGTGTTCGTCAGGAAGTCTTGCGCTTCGCCACTGAGCGGCGGGTTCTTCGCGCGCTTGAAGCTATCGAGCATGGCGGGCCACTGGTGCGCGTGCTGCGCGGCGAGGTCCTTATCTTCGTAGACGTTCAGCCACACGGAGTTGATCCCGAAGTTGACGAAGTTGGCCTTTGCGTTTTCCTTGCCCGCGAAGGTCTGAATCCACTTCCACGAGACATCCTTGTCCTTCGCGGTGGCCGGGATGAACTGCTGCCACAGGCTCAACCACGGGAAGCCGCTGCCGGGGAAGGCGACCTGGCTCCACTTGCCCGCAACCTTGCTGGTCGCCTTGTCGTCGAGCTTTTTGGCGCTGAAGCTCGGCCAGTCTACGAGCATCGCGGCCTTGCCATCCGCGAAGAGCTGTTCGGCTTCATCGAAGCTGAGGGCGTTGCCATTCGGCGGCAGATACTTCCACAGTTCGGGGAGCAGGCTGGCGAACGCGACAGCCTTCGCTTTATCGAGTTCATACTTGCCGGCCTTATTGACGTAGTAGCCATCATAGCCGCTGAAGAAGAACGCGCCGATTTGCTCCGGGTTGCCCGTCGAGTGACTGAAACAGGCGACGCCCGGCGCTTTGGCGGTGATCGCTTTGCACGCGGTGATGAAATCTGCCCATGTCTTGACGCTCGCGGCATCCACGCCCGCCGCCTTGAGGATGTCGTTGTTGACCATCAGGCCATACGAATCGATGCCATAGGGGACGCCGATGTGCTTGCCCTTGTTCCACTCGGATTTGCCGACTTCGAGCAGGCCGGGAATCATGCCATCCGCGTAGTTGCTCTTCGTGATGTAATCATCGAGCGGCACAAACTTGTCGTAGACATCGGAGAGATAGTAACCGCCGCTCATCGCGTCGTACTGCCCCGCGCCCGTCAGGAGGTCATTGGTGTTGTTCTGACGCAGCACCGCCCAGGGAAAGGCGACGACTTTGACCTTCACGCCTGTATCTTTCTCGAATTGCGGCGCGAGCGCTTCTGCCGCCTTGTTATACGTGCCGGATTCCATATAGGTCACGGTGATCTGCTTGACGCTGCTCTGTGCGCTGGCGGTGAGGCTGAACGACGCGGCGACCAGCAGCATCACGGCGGCGGTCAGGATCAAACGGCGAAGTCGGTTGGCAATCATGGGTTCATCCTTTCAAATCAGGCGGGCAGTAAGTTCGGCGGCATAAAGAGAGTTTGTTTGGATGATCAATAGGCGCTCCTCTCAGGCGATTCCGGTGGCGTCGTAGGTCGCGGCAGAATGGACGATATGACGTAGCAGCAGTTCGACTGCCTGGTCTGCGTCCCGGTCACGCACGCGCTCGAAGATAGCGCGGTGTTCCTGTAGTTCCTGCACGGCGTAGGCAGCATATGCGGTCGTATGTTCGGCCTTCCGTGCGCGCTGCATAAGCAGTTCGAGGATCGATTCCATGAAGCGGATCACGACCCGGTTGTGCGCGGCTTCCGCGAGCCGGATGTGAAAGCGCGCGGAAATCTCGTTGGTCGGCTGTTCGGCAGCGAGCAGCGCGGCATGTGTATCGAGCAGCGCGTCAAGTTCCTGCAAATCGGAGTCGGTCGCTCGCAGGCAGGCGAGCCTCACGCTGGCGGGTTCGATCATCTCGCGCGCTTCAAGCAGTTCACGCGCCATTGATTCCCTGATCAGGAAGCCGATCACATCCGCGCGCAGCAGTTCGCTCGTATCCGGCTCCTTGACGACCGTACCGACACCGGGGATGATCTCGATCATATTGAGCATTGCGAGGCTTTGCAGCGCTTCCCGGATCGAGGAGCGCCCGACATCCAGCATTTCCATCAATTCGCGCTCGCTGGGCAGCTTGTCGCCCGCGACGAGTTCCCCGCTACGCAGCATTTCAAGAATTTGATCCGCAACATTTTGGGAGGTGGTAACACGGGTGACGGGGACGAGCGGCATAGACACTCCTATTGGTCTTATAGTCTGCTGGTCTGACCAGCACGAATGAGAGTAAATCGGATTGGGAAACGTGTCAAGCAAATAATTGTAATTTATGTGCGGTTTGTGCGCTTTCCACAAATGTCATCGGCAGGTGCTGAACAAGATTACTATCGGTATATGCGTGAGCGAATATTGTGGAGTCGTTTTGCTTCAAACAGGCAAAAAAAGTCAAAAAAGGCGCTTATATATGTTTTCTGTAGAGGCGGACCTGCGTGTCCGCCCACAAAAAACCGGGTCGGGTCAAGCCCGACCCCTACACCAGACAACACGGCTCCGGTGTAGGGGCTGCGGCTTGCCCAGCCCACGTATCAACTATGCCCCGAACGCGGAACGAAGCCCCTGCCCAGCGAGCGCGACAGCCTGCTTTGCCTCATCGAGGACCGCGCCCATGCCGAAGAACTCGTGCGTGACGCCCTTGAAAAGCTGGTAGGTGACGGGAATACTCGCGCCCTTCAACTGGCTTGCGTAATCCATGCCTTCGCTTTGCAGAGGGTCGATTTCCGCGCCGATGATGGTGGCGGGCGGCAGTTTGCTGAAATCCGGAGAGAGCAGTGGCGAAGCATAGGGGTTCTTCGCGTCGTTCGGGTTCGCGAGGAAGCGCGCAAAGAACCATGCAGCGGAGGCCTTGCTCAGGGGCTGCGCGTTGGCATAGGTCTGGTACGAAGAAGTATCCAGAGAGACAAGTTGCGCGACTGGATAAACCAGCAGTTGGTGAACGGGCATCGAGCCGCCCTTGTCACGCGCCATGAGGCAAACGACCGCTGCCATATTGCCGCCTGCGCTCTCACCCGCAACTGCTACGCGCTTTGCGTCGCCGTTGAGCGTCTGCGCGTTCTGGAACGCCCACTGTGTCGCCCTATACGCATCGTTGACCGGACCGGGATAGGTCGTTTCCGGCGATTGGCGGTAGGCAACCGAGACAACAACGGTATTGGCGGCGTTGCAAATCGCGCGCGCCGACGAGTCGTAGGTGTTCAGGTTTGCGATAACCCAGCCGCCGCCGTGAAAATAGACCGTGATCGGGAATGGTCCGGGACCCTTTGGCGTGTAGACACGCGCAAGAATCGGTTCAGGTGCGCCGACGCTCGCGTCACCGGGGATCAGCTTGTAGGTCACGCTGCCGACGGGTTCCGGGGTGATGGGCTTGCCCTGCTTTTGCAGCAACGATTGTACGGCGTCGGCTGCGGTTGGCAGGTCGCGCGCGATGCGGGCATTGACTTCCGGGAGTGGTGGAGCCTGGAATGCGGCCAGTTCATCGAGGACAGCCTTCATATTCGGCACAGGCGCGGCGGGGGACATCACCGACGGGTTGGTGGTCTGCGCGAACGCATTCAGCGGGCTGGTAGCGAGCAGCGAAGCGCCGAATGCAGCAGCGCCACCTTTGAGCAAATTACGTCTGGAAAGCATATTGAACTGTCCTTAAAGGAATACGTCAATGCCTTCAAGCGTAATCACGATGCTCCTATACGAACGCTATCAGCCTTGTGAAGAACGTAAACGTTTTGTGTTTAGAACTTATTTGGAAGTTTGCGTCAAGATGAGACTGCAAGTCGAAATTACAAAGAAGGCTCACCCATGCGAAATCGTATTCTTGTCATGACACTGCTCGTCGCGCTGATTGCCGTAGCATTTGGTCCAGCAGCAGCACAGACCGCGCAGCCGACCGCCGTAGACGCCGGATTTATCCGTATTGCGCACCTTGCAGCAGATGCGCCCGCCGTCGATATTTACGCTGGCAATGGCACGACGCCGATTGCCACCAATCTCAAATTCGGCGACGTGACGGAATTCGTCGCCCTACCTACCAGCCTGAGCGGGTTCACCGCTCGCGCTGCTGGTTCCCCAGCAACTAGCAGCCCGGTCGCACAAGCGAACTACGGCGTGAAGTCCAACGGCTCGAATATCCTTGTCGTGGTCGGCTTGCAAGAAAACAAAAGCCTTGCAATTGAGCCAATCACGGTTGTCCGCACGGATGCGAAGGGCAAGGCGCGCGTGCGCGTGATCAGCACTGTCTCCGGCGGACCGAACCTGAGCGTTGCGAACAAACAAGGCGTGCAGTTCAGCCAAAATCAGAAGTTCCTCGATGTTTCTGCGTATCAGGATGTCGAACCCGGCACGTATTCGTTCAGCGTGACCGATGGGACGGGGAAAACCTACGCGACTGTCGATGTAACTGTCGGCGCGAATGAAATTGTGGAGTTGTTTGTCGCCGGACGCACGCAGGGCAGCGTGACGCTAATCCCTGTTATCAGCAAAGTCGATTTCACCAATGTGAAAATCGTCAATCAGGCAGCCGAAACGTTCGACGTGTACTTGAAGGGGACCGACCAGCCCTTCACGGCGGCGCTCGGCGCAGGTCAATCCAGCGCGGCGCAGCAGGTCCCAAGCGGCGCGGTAACGTTCGTCGTCCGCAAGGCGGGCGGCACGGTCAAGGATCAGGAACTGGCCGCGCTCGCGATCCAGCTTCGCCCGTACCATGATACGACAATCACAATCACGGCGGGCGCGAATGGTACACCGCAGATTGTAGTCAGTGAGGATATGCTGACGCTTGCCTTCGCACCGGGCATTACGAGCGCACCCGCCGCCGGGACTGTGCGTGCAACTAGCGCCGCTACTGCATCTGGAACTACAAGCGCCGCAACGACGAGCGCTGCCACCCTGAGCGTGACGTCCGTATCAACAAGTGCCGCTACTGCAGCAGCACCGATCATCGCGACGCTCCCCGCGACAGCAGTTCGTTAATCCACTTCATTGCGGGTCGGGCGGATCATCTGCCTGACCCTTTTCACCGCGATTCATGCTGAGGTCGGATAGCCGCTCCCGCATATCAAGCAAGCCCGCTTCCGCCTCCTCACGCGGGAGTTTGCCCGCGAGCAGCCGCGCCGGGTGCAACCCCAGCAGCCGTTCATAAAAATCGATACCCAAATTCATCGCGTCCGCGTCGGCGGGGTCCTGATCCAGCATATCATAGAGGACGTTTTCGGCTTCCGCATAACGATGGATGCGGTCGAATAGCCGGAAGAGTTGCAACCGTGTCTCGCGTGGTACATCCGCGCCGCGCAGCTTGTCGGCAATCTCGGCGAGCGTCGCGAGATGCGTTTCCTCATCCATGATTCTATGGTCCGGGATGATCGCAAGATAGAAGCGCAATGCGCGGCTATAGAGCGCAATGCTGAGGTCGGCATCACCCAGCATGTCGTGTACATCCGCTTCCTGCTTGACCAGTGCGGCCATCACGAGACAACGCGCGGTCCCGTAATCGGTCGTATTCTCCAATAGCTCTAGCAGGTAGCGCTCCGAGAGGCGCGAGAGCAGCGTCGAATCGAGGCCGAGCAATTTTTGGCTGGTCTGGTTGATCAGGACCAACGCTTCCTGCGCCTTGCGCTCCTTTTTGAGGAACAGTAGCTGCCCCATCGCGGCGAAGAACGGAGCCATCAACCGGATCAAATAATCGTCGTGCAATGAAGACATGGCGGGTCAGCGACGGCGCGCGGCCTGTGCTGCCTCGCTCTCTACAAATTCAACGACGCTCAGGATCGACGCATCGGGGCGAATACCCGCCGGGATCGCGATCCGCGCCTGAGCAGTGATTTCAACAATGCGCCCGTCGTCGCTCTCCGTCACGCGAATATCGACGCGCCCCAATTCCGGGATGCGCGCCTCGCGTCGATCCTCGATTACGACTGCGCCCGTTTCCGTGACGCGGCTGGCGAGTGGCAGCCCACGCGATAGCAAGAGCGTCAGGTCTGCATCGCTTTCATCCTGCGGTTCGTGTTCGCCACCCACGACACACACGTTCACATACTGCTCCTCACCGATTTTCTTGCGAAGCGTGACTGCTTCACCGGGCAACAATACGGCGGTCAATACGGTATCGCGCAGCTTGCCGAGCGTATTTGCATCGCGCGTGAGCGGCTCCTCCTGACTCAAAAAGAACGCATCGTAGCCCATTCCGTCCAGCGCAACGAGCGCAGCGCGGCCTTCCGTCGCGCGGCAGATCGGCCAATCGGCGCGGCACGACTCACCCAGATCGACCAGCAGCGCGGGACCGTTGTTCCGTGCGCGTTCCTGTGCGATCAGCGTTTGCAAATAGGGCAATACGCGCAGTTCGCCACGCAGGGAGACGGTATAAAATACGGTGAAATCGGTCATTTCAGCAGCAGCGCCGATAGGACAAAGAACAGCCCGAACATCGCACGGGCAAGGATCGCGGCGCGCGTCGATTGTGTGTAGGCGCGCACCATGCCGACGACGACCATCATCAGGAATGGTTGCAGCGCAGCGTACCAGACGCCACCCTGTCCCGCCAGAATCAGATTGACCAGCGTAAAGAGCGCCGCCGTGCCGAGGATCGCGACCCAGCTACGGTAGCGCGTCGCGAGTGCCGGATAGAGCAGCCCGTGAAAGGTCAGCCCTTCGCCGAGCGGTTGCACGATGAGGACGACGACCACTGCGACCGCCCACGCGACAAACGATGTATTTGGGTCGCGCAACACCTCAAAAGTGGGCGGCACGATTTGGCTACCCTTGAGCCGCGTCAACACGCCAATCAAATCAATAAGGTAGGCGCTCGCGAGCGAAATGAGCAGGACGATCACGGTCGGAAGCGCAGTTTGCGCGAGTCGTAGCAGGGTTTGGGCGCTTGTTCCATTGGCGGCACGCCGCGCGACCCATTGCAGGATCACCGCCGCGTTGATCAATCCCGCAATGCCGACGCCGAGCGGCAGATAATTCAGGTTCGGCGCGGCGAGGTTGCCGCCCGTCAGGGTGATCGCGATGGCCTGTGCCGCGATGTAGACGATGATATAAGCGACGGTGAATACAACCGCCGTCGCGAGCGACCAGAATGGCGCGGCTTCTCTCGTCTGAATGCGTGCGATGATGCTGCGGAACATGATGCCTCGTTGCGGGTGAAAGTGGGCAAGCCGCGACCCCTACAGGATACGCATTTCGCTGTTTTAACACAAGCGCACCCGGAGAGGCGAGGCGCAAAACATCACAATGCCAGACTTCGTTTCGCGCTATAATGCCGCGCGCGGCGTTTTTCGCGGTGCGGGGGCAGTGTCATGAACAAAACCCTATTCATCAGCTACCGGCGCAAGGCGTGGACCTTCGCCAAAGATTTGCGGAACGGCCTCGCCGAGATGCTTGACGCCAATATATTCATGGATTTGGATAGCATCGGTACGCCAGATTTTCAGATTGACATCATGACGAACCTCGCCGATGCCGACGCGGTACTGCTGGTCGTTACCGAACATACCTTCGATGCCAACCGAATCAACCAGCCGGACGACTGGGTGCGGCGTGAAATTCGCGAGGCGCTGGAGAAAAACAAGCCGATTGTGATGGCCTGCTGGGAAGGGTTGAACCCGCCAAAGGGACTGCCGGATGACATCGAGGCGATCACGCGCAAGCAAGGCATCGAATTTTATCCGCGCTATTTCGACGCAGGCATCCTCGAACTCGCCAAATTCATCGACAAAGCAACCCCGGTCAAGTTGAAAAGCCGCGCCGCGCCACCCGTAGCACCTGTTCCGGTGGCGACTCCGCGCAACGCACGACGCAGCACCTTACCCGCCGTCGCGCTGCTCGGCTTGCTCGTTGTGGGGCTGGTGATCAGCGGCCTGTTCATAAGTGCCAATTCCGCGACGCCGCCCACTGCAACGCCCACGCTCCGCGCGACGGTCGCCGCTGCACAGGTAAGTTCTATCACACCAATTACTGTCATCAGCAACGTAACCAATACGCCGCCAACCAGTGCCAACACAGCACTCCCGCCGACGAACACATTCATTTCCGCTTCGCCAACGACCCCGCCGACCGTCAGCGCTAGCGACGCGCGAACCGTAGCGGAGACATCTGCGCCGACTCTGCGACCGCCATTCACCGGACATACCAGCTTTGTCGTCAGCGTGGCCTATGCCAGGGATAGCCGCACTATCGCATCCGGGAGCGCGGATCGGACCGTGCGCCTGTGGGATGCGGCCACCGGAAAGCAGATCGGTCAGCCTTTCACGGGGCATACGGATATGATTTACAGCGTCGCATTCAGCCCGGATGGACGCTTCATCGCCTCTGGAAGCAAAGATAAATCTATCCGTGTGTGGGACGTCGCAGCTGGAAAGCAAATCGGCTCGCCCTTCGTCGGACACACGGATACTGTGTATGCGGTTGCATGGAGTCCAGACGGGCGGTTCATCGCAAGCGGCAGCGAAGACAATACGATCCGCCTCTGGAATGCGGCACTCGGACAGGTGATTTTGCCGCCGTTGATTGGACACGCGAATGCGGTCCGCAGTGTGACGTTCAGCCCCGATGGGCGCTATCTCGCCTCCGCCAGCGAAGACAATACTGTGCGCTATTGGAACGCCGCGACAGGCGCACTTCTACACACCTTCACTGGAAAGACGGTTGATATAAACAGTGTTGCCTTCAGCCCGGATGGGCGCACGCTTATTTCCGGCGATGATGACGACGATGTGCAATTGTGGGATGTCGCGAGCGGGAAGGAACAGGGCAATACGTTCACCGGACATAGCGATACGGTTTGGTCGGTTGCCTATAGCCCGGATGGACGGTTAATCGCCTCCGGGAGCAGCGATATGACGGTGCGCGTGTGGGACGCTTCGACGGGCGCGCTCGTCGGCCAGCCTCTGACGGGACACACGAGCTGGGTGAATAGCGTAGCGTTCAGCCCGGATGGACTGCACATCGCGTCCGGGAGCGCGGATGGTACGATACGGGTGTGGCCTGTGCCTAGCTGATAGCGTCTCCGGCCTTCACCAGCCGGATACCCTCGCGCACGAATTCCGCGATCTGCGCTTCGGTGCTTTCCTCGAAGCCGACAATCGACGAGGTGCAATCATCCAGAAAGCGCAGCCGTCCGACGAGGTGCGGGCGGTTCGCGAAGTGGCGCAGCGTCGAGCGCATCGTCTCCAAAACGCAATGGCTGCGCGCCTGCCCCGCAATATAGATCAGGTCGAACTCGACCAGAAATTCGAGGAAGTGCAGATTGAGCGTCCCATCCGGCCTGCCGAGGACTTTTACTTCCGGTTCGACCACTGAGTAGAACTCCGTCTCCGGGATCGTCCCTTTAGTGAGATAGGTCGGCGCATCGTGCCGCGCGCCGCTGTGATACTGGATTGCTTCAGAGAGCGCCGGCACGAGCGACCGTCCGGACGTGCCTTCCATACAGTGGAACGGCCAGATCATGAGCTGTTTCTTGCCGACCTGTTCCAACGTGCTTACGTAATCTCGCGACCAATCCGGGAACTGCGTCGGCAGCCATTCGCCGCGCGCGACCTGTTCCGCCGTGATCACCGTGTAGGGCGCAGGGTGCGCGCCGTTCGTATCCTGCCACCAGCCGGCGAAGAAAATATGCGTGGGTAGGTGCGTATCGAGTGAGGCCGCGATGTGCGTGATCTGAGGCGTATTGCGATAGATGAATTCGACCGTGCGCTGCGTATCTTTAACCGCGCCTGGCACGGCCAGTCGCCCATCCGGGAAGACAAAATCGATTTGCGCGTCGATGAGCCATAGCAACACGCGCGGCGAGTCGTCGTTGCCCGGCTTCTGGTAAGCGTCCAGCCCGGCCTGATATGCACGGGCAAAATCCGGTTCGTAGCGCGTGCCGATCAGCGAGGGGTTGTAAAAGTCGGGAAGGGTCATGATTTGCCTCCAAAGCACATCTTCGACGTAGCATAGCGGGTAGGTGTATTGCGTCGCAATTTCGAGGGGCGAAAGTTGCTCACCTGATGCGAGTCGTCGCCCGACATCCGTAAGCGTTTCTATATCTGACCAGAGAAGGCGCTGTTTTCGTACCGGAACGCCGCTGAGTTTGGCTTCAACCCACGTCAGGAATTGATCGTATCGAAAGCTGCCATCGGCCTGCACCTTTGGCTCCACATCCAGACCCATCCAGCGCATCACACGATAGAACAGATCATAGCGCCCGGCCTTGATTTCGTGTCCGAATTGATAAAGCGCATAGGTAGGAGAGTAGCGCGCGTGGCTCCACACAAACAGGCTCGCGAGGCGGTTCGATTCGCTGCGATAGTAAAACGGTCGGCGCAAGTAGCGCGGGTCGAACAGCCAGGGCGAACGCCGCAGCGCCAGACCAATCAATAGAAAGGGATCGGAGGTCCAGCGGCGGTGAATATAGACTTCACCGCGCGCGACATCGCGCACCACGCCGCCGCGCAGCCCGCGATCCGCTTCAACGATGCGAAATGCGAAGATGTAGGACAGCTTCGTGGAAGCATCGGCATCAGCTTTCCCGTGCAACACATTCAGGATGAACGCCGCGCGCTCGTCATCTTCCATTCGATAGTAGAGACAGTAGCGAGCCGCGAAGCCCTTTTTTGTCGATAATCTGGCACTGCGCGCAAAGCGGCGATGCGGCAACACCTGCCAGAACGCGCTCAAAATCATTTGCTCTTTTTCAAAGACGAGCCGGATCGCCTCCGCAATCGCGCTGAGATACAAAACCTCGCTGATCAGCGGAAACCGCGCGCGGATACCGTAGATGAAGCCGACGCCGACTCCCCAATTGATAATATCTCCGAGAATGCGCAGGATTTCCACGCTATCGGCGTAGTGCGAGACTGTATAGCGCTTCCGCGTGAGGAGAAAAGCGACGACTTTTAAGAAATAGGGACCCAGCGCGAAGGGCAGCCGCAGAATAGACAACGTATACGCGAGGACGTAGAGCAGTACGGCGAAGGGCTTATCGAAACGCGAGGGCGAGACCGCACGTACTGGATTACCGGGCGTACAAATCGCATAGAATAGCAGTTGAATGATCGCAATCGCGAGCGGGATAAGCAGCAGGAACATGCGGCGCACTCCACTATCGCACCGTTTCAATTCAACGAGGGTACACCATGTACGGTAAAAGGTATCAACGGTTTTCGGAATTCTGGCCGTATTATGTGAGTGAACACGCGAATCCGCTCACGCGCCAATTGCACTTTTGGGGAACCCATAATCTGTTGTTCTGGCTGCTGCTGGCCGCGCTCCGCCGTAGCCCAAAACTATTCGTGTTTGCGGTGCTATCATCCTACGCTTTCGCATGGGTAGGACACTTTTTCGTGGAACACAACCGCCCCGCAACGCTCCGCTATCCGCTGCTTTCGGCACTCGGCGATTTGCAGATGTATCGCCAGATGTGGCAAGGCACGATGCAGGGTGAGGTCGAAAAATACGGTCGCGGGTAACGGGCGACACTGATTTTATCGATCCTTGAGTTTCCTACTCCAAAATACCAAACATCTTGTTCTGGCGCGTCTTCTTCAAAAAATTGGCGAGCCGCGTCTGGAAGACTTCCGGCTGCTTGCGTTGCTCTTCGATGAAACCAACACGGATGCGCTTGTAGCTCTCCGGGAACGCCTGAAAATTCGCCCACGTTTGCGAGTCTTCACGCAGCGCAGCCAGAATATCATCTGCAATCGTGAATGCTTCAAGCGAGAGGTCGGGCAGCTTCGCGCGTCCGGCATCCGTCATCAGCCCCTGTTCGATGAGCCGCCGGGAGCGGTCCTTATTGAGTTCGGTCCAGTTGCTACGCGGCCTGCGCGGGGTGAAGCGCTGCGCGGTACGCTCCGCATCCAATTTCTTGGCAATCCCGTCGATCCAGCCGAAACAAAGTGCTTCCTCAACGGTCTCGATATAGGGGATAGTCGGCTTGCCGGAGGCTCTGGTATAGGTCACGAGCCAGATTTCATTCTCACTGTCGTGATGTTCGGCGAGCCACTTGCGCCAATCTGCGCGTTCGGTCAGGTGAATCGTTTTTGTGATTTCCATAGCCGTGTCTAGAGTTGCCCCTCAAGCAGGTTCAATTCGGAAGGCTCGCCCGTTTCAGATGCAGTTACCTTGCGCAGCGCAGCGGTTAGCAGGTTCATGGCTTCCGTGCCGATCAGCCTTTCAAATTCGGCCTCGATTTCGCTTTTGACCTCGCAGGCATCCGCGAAGTAGCGCCAGCCCGCATCCGTCGCCTGTACCCGCGTGACCCGGTGATCAGTCGCGTCGGTCGCCGTCGCAACGAAGCCGTGTCCTTCCAGCTCCTTGACGAGCCGACCCGCAAATTGCTTGGTCATGCCCATCCGCTCGGCCAGAATGCCGATGCGCGTCCCTTCATCATCGAGAGAGGCCATGAGCAGTGTATGCGCAAGCGTCAACCCTGCATAGTCGCGCGCTGCATAGCGTTGTGCGGCAGTAGCCTGAAAATTTCGGTAGACCTGGAGCATCAGCCGGGCGATTGAATTGTTGCCCTGAGCGCGAAGCGCGTCCCGTTCATCACGTGTAAGGGAAACAGCCATTTTTGACCCCTTGACAATTTGTAAACTCGGTTTACTATATTGTAAACTACGTTGACCATTATAGTGTCAAACACGAGAAAGCACAACAGGAGTCAATCATGAACATCACTGCCATTCAGACTGGAACCGTGCGCGTCAAACCGCTGTTCATCAAAGGGAGTATCGGAGCCGGGGGTATGTTCCCGTTCCTCGTCAAGCTGCACGGTGAGCACGAATTTATCGACATTCCGATTTATGCGTGGGCAATCGAACATGCCGAAGGTGTGATCATCGTCGATACGGGTGACTCATCCACATCGGTCTCGGATTTCGTCACCGCGACGCGCTATGTCATCGCGCCGGAAGAGGAGATCGGTCCGCAGCTTGCAGCACGCGGGATCAAACAGTCCGACATCACGAAAGTCGTATTGACCCATATACATGGCGACCATGTGCGCGGCCTCAAGCACTTTCAGAACACAGCGATTTATATTCGCGATGCTGAATATACCGATGCGCGGTCACTGCTCAACCGCGCAATTACGCCACTCCCGGCGTGGCTGTCCCCGACGCACTTTGCGCTCACACCGGAACCGCTCGGACCCTTCGCGCAGAGCTATCCGCTGACCAAAGACGGCACAGTAATTGCAGTCCCGACGCCCGGCCATACGCCGAACCACATTTCCGTCGTCGTGCGCGATGGTGACCTATCATATTTTCTGAGTGGCGATGTGACCTACGACGAAGCCGCGCTGCTCGATCAGGCAATGCAGGGACCGACACGCGCCCCGAAGCAGCAGGTTGAAACCCTGCGCAAGACGCTTGAATTTGTACAATCAACGCCGACGATTTACCTGCCATCGCACGACCCGCAATCGGCGGCGCGGCTGGCTGGCAAGCAGATTACACGCCCGTCGTCACAGGCGTCGGCGCGTTAGGCGTACCGCTGATGCGCGCGGCGGCTTGCCTGCATAGGCCGATGCCACCCGCATCCAGCCAATCCTGTAAGGTTGCGCTGGTTGCCACACCCTGCGTCGCTTCGAGGTAGATACCCGACCCCCACGTATAGTAACGCTTCGTCTCCGCGGGCCAGCGCGCCCAGCCCGCGTTAATCAGGCTCGCGCCACCATTATAACCCGCCAGTGCCAGTCCGAAGTGTCCATTCGCGACGTTCAGCGTTTGCTTGAGGTAGGCAATCCCGGCGCGGGCATTCGTATCCGGGTCCATCGAGTCCTGGCCTGCGGTGAAATGGAACGGCATCACCTGAAAGAGTCCCTGCGCGCCCGCGCTGGACCCGGCCTGCCAATCGCCACACGACTCGATCTGCATGATCGTCGCCAGCATGTTTGGGTCAACGTCGTATTCTTTCGCCCACTCGACAATTTTGCCAGACCAATGCTGCACTTCGGCGGTGAAGACCGGGCTGATGCCGTTGGCAATCGGCGCGACGAAATGACGCGGCTGCGCGATTGGCGGCGCGATCACATAGACGCGCGCAGATATATCGCCCCGCAGTACAGCGAGGCTCATCATGCCCGATACGCCGATGACGAAGCTGATCAGCCCGACAACGATGATCACCTGTATCGGCATCCACCAGCGCCACAGGCGGGTGATTAACCCCGGAGTTGAATTTACTTGATTCTTCATAGCGCTTAGTCTAGCATACCTGTCATAGAATGAGATTAGAACCAAATAAAACATTTGTTCTGCATTGAATTTTATCAAAATTTAAGGAATGGTCAAGATCGCGATCAACTAATTTTATCGGGCGGATACCGCAATCCGCCCCTGCAAACGCGATTGTGACGAATCTGAGATCAGGTCTCGCCGCGCAGGATCAGAACTGCCTGTTCAAGCTGCACATCGCGGTCCGGTGCGGCCTTGACGTCCCACGTCACTTTAATATCGGGCGTCACGCCGACATCCTGAATGGAGCGACCGGACGGCGTGAACCAGCGCGCAATCGTCACATGCGCGACGCCGCCATTCGAGAGCGGCTCGAAAATTTGCATCGATCCCTTGCCGAAAGTCTGGCTGCCGAGGATAAGCGCACGCTGATGATCCTGCAGCGCGCCGCTCACCACTTCGGAAGCGCTCGCGGAACCACCATCGACCAGCACGATCAGCGGTACATCGGGCGCGAGTGCATCCGTATCGGTTTCGACGTTGTGGATAATATCGCGCCCGTTCCTGCCGCGCTCGATCAGGACCGCGCCATCTGTCACAAACTGGCCGACCAGATCGACCGCCGTGTTCAGATAGCCACCCGGATCGCCACGCAGGTCGAGGATCAATCCCTTGAGCGAATTGGCATTGAGCGCCTTCAAGCCCTTGTGTAATTCCGCCGTCGCGACGTCGTTGAATTCTTGCAGCGAAATGTAGCCGATACTGCCCTCGAAGAGGCGCGTCGTGACGGTTTCCAGCTTAATCACCGCGCGCGTGATCTTGATCTGCTGGAGCGGTTCCTTGCCATCGCGCAGCACGCCAAGCGTCACATCCGTTCCGTTGAGGCCGCGTACCTTGCTCACAACGCGCGTTTGCGTCAGCTTTGTCACATCTTCACCATCGACCTGCACGATTACATCACCGGGCGTCAACCCGGCCTTGCGTGCGGGTGAGTCCTTCAACGTGGAGACGATGCTGAACGCGCCTGTTTTGTCGTCCTTCTTCATTGTCGCGCCGATACCGCCGAACTGCCCGGCCATTTCGTCGCTAATCGATTGGTATGTTTTCGGGTCGAAATAATTGGTGTGCGGGTCGCCCACCGAGTCCATCATTCCGGTCAGCGCGCCTTCCATGAGCGCGTTGTCATCCACCGGATCGACGTAGCTGCGGTGCATGGTGTTCCACGCTTGCCAGAACGGTTCAAACAACTGCTGCGTTTTCTGGTCGGGCGCGACGGGCGCGGCGGCAACGGGTGCTGCCGAGCGCAGGCTGCCGAGCGCGAATCCGCTCACGAAAACGGCAATCACGAGGAAGATACTGAGTGTGTTACGCGGAACTCTGCTGCGCATCGCGGTTCTTTCCATCCAGTTTGTGCCGGGGATTCTAATGGGACGCGCGGCACAATTCAAAGCGCATATAGCAATTGCTCACCTGTTCGCCATTCACCCATTCAGGACTATTCTACAGTCCATAAATACGTTGTGCCGTGCCACCGAAAATCGCCTCACGCTCCATCGGTGTGCGGTTCTCCAAAGCAGCATTTGTTTCTCTCCACACCCGCTGATAATCCCCTGCCAGAAGGCACACCGGCCAATCGCTGCCAAACATCAGTCGGTCTGCACCAAAGCAATCGAAGGCGAAGTCGATATAAGGCTTGAGTTCGGCGGCATCCCAATCGGCTGACGCGGCGGTATTCAGCCCCGATAGCTTTGCGTGAACATTGGGCGACCCGGCAGCCGCCTTCAATTGCTCCGTCCAGGGCGACATCTGCTGCGCCACAATTGGCGGTTTGGCAAGGTGATCAATAATTAGGGTCAGGTTGGGCACGCGGCTAGCGAGTGTTGGGACGTGTTGAAGGTGGTCGGGAAACACGGCGACCACCTCGAAGATCATGCCGAAGTACGCCAGAATGCGCAGCGACTCGATGACTTTCTCTTGCACTACCCAGGCAGGGTCGTGTTCAATGTGAATCAGGTGGCGAACCCCGCGAAACTTCGGGTGTTTCGCGAATAGCGACAGGTGATGCGCGGTTTCAACCGGGTCGAGCAGATTTACCCACCCCACCACTGCGCCAACCCAGTCGTGTGCATCTGCGATCCGCAACATCGAGGCCGTATCCTCGTAGGAGTTCGCGCTTTGTACAAGGACGGTCCTATCGATGCCTGCCACTTGCAACTGGGGTTCAAGGTCTTGCGGCTCGAAGTTTGCATAAAGCGCCCCGGATGCAGGGGTAAGCCACGAATATTCTACTTCGCTCAGGTTCCAGAAGTGTTGGTGCGCGTCAATTTTCAAAATGGACTCCCTTTCTACTGCATCAGGCTCCCGATAAATAGCCGAGATCGCTGATCATCCGCGTCAGGTTGCGCTTCGCGAGCGGGATCAGCGATTGTGGCAGATGTTCGATCACGACGTAGCCCTCCGGGTTCCAGCGCTGTACGCGCTGCAAGATCGGCGTGAAATCCATTTCACCCGTGCCGATCACCGTCTCCGCAATGTGAACAACGAGCCGATCCTCGAAATAGAAATCCTTGAGGTGGACCGTCGCGATAAACGGTTCAAGCACATCGAAGAGATGATGAATGGTCGGAGCGGGGTCGAAGGCGGTGGGCAGGTCTCCCATAAAATTGCAGAGGTCCAGATTCAGCTTCAAGTGCTGGCTGCCCGTGCGCTCGATCACACGGCGAATGACTTCTGCGGAGCGCAGCGTCGTCGTGACATGGACTTCCAGCACGAGATCGACGCCAACCGCTTCCGCGACTTGCAGGATTTCAGAAAGGCTCTTCACGAGGCGCTCTTCGGTTTCCGGCAGATAATTATCACGGTGCGGCCACCAGTCGCCGCGCGGGTTGAGGCTTGTCGGGCGCACGCCGGATTCTTTGACGCCCATCCGTGCCGCGAGTTTGGCGATCTCCTGTGCGCCGCGCACCCCCGCCGCGCGGATGGTCTCATCCGGCGATATGATGCACGGGTAGGGTCCCCAAAGCTGGAGAAATGGGAGATTTTGATCCCTGAACAGCTTTGGGACGCGCTCGGCTACTTCATCGGATACTGTCTCCGCCGGAACCGTGAGATGCGCCCCGACGCCGTGAAAGCCCAATTCCGTCGCGAAGCGCAGTTTTTCATAATTGACATCGCTCAAATCGCTGCTGATCAGACCCAAAAGACCAATTTTCATTTTTCCTGTCCCTTTGTTAAAGCGAACTCAAATCAAGTTTGGACATGGGTTCGGGCAGCCCGCGCACGCTGGTCTTGACGCGAAAGATATTGCCCGCGAGCGGATACTGCGCGAGGTCGAGTTCCCATGCTGCGCTCGTGATGTACAACTCGTCCAGATTCGCGCCACCGAAGCAGCATGAAGTCGGACGCGGCACGGGAAGCCGTATTTCCTCGATGATCGTGGCATCGGCGGCGAAGTGCATCACCTTCGACCCGTCCCAGAACGCGCACCACACCCCGCCCCCTGCATCGACTGTCAGCCCATCGGGGAGGCCGTGACTGCTATCCGACCGGAAAAACTCGCGGCGGTTGGTGATGTTCCCTGTGGCGAGGTCGTAGTCATAAGCATAGATAATGCCGACATTTTCCGCGCCCGAATCGGCATAGTACATTGTTTTCGAGTCGGGACTCCATCCGATCCCGTTGGAGATGCTCGCGTTTTGCTCCATGACTGTCGCGGTCCCATCCACATCCAGACGGTACAGCGGATTTTCAGGCTTCTCGTTGGATGTACCTGCCCAGAAGCGCCCGGCACGGTCCACGGCGCCATCGTTGAAGTGCGCGGCGGGCCGATAGGCGATATTGCCCGTCAGCGGCGTATAGCGTCCGTCGCGATAAACAGCGAAGCCGATCCGCGTCGCGAGGATGAAGCCTCCGGCTTCGTGAAAACCCAGGCAACCGATTTGATCCGGTATTTCGGTCGTCTGCACCGTATCCGACCCCGGCTGCCAGCGATAAAAATAGTTCGCGTCGATGGCGCACCAATAGAGCGCCTGCTCCACCGGATGCCACAGCGGACCTTCGGCCAGCGGATGGTTCACGCTCAGAATACTCTCAACTTCGGTCATGGGGCGCTCCTCTGCAAAATTTGCGGTTTCAAAATTATAATTTATAATCGCGCTAATTGCAGGGTTCTTTTTTGATATGGATCGCTCCCTTTCTTCACGACGTTTACCGAAAAATCGCCTGACCTTCAATCCATTGGCGCTCTTGTCGCGCGCGTCGGAAGGGCGGCGCTGGGCGTATTTGCTCATTGCGCCGAGTCTGGTGTTGGTGCTGGTCGTGGTGATTTACCCGGTCCTGACGGGGATTAGCTTCAGCGTACAGGAATTGCGCCTGAACCGCCCGAACAAGACCGGGTTTGTCGGCTTGGCGCAATATCAAACGCTCTTCGCGGACCCGGTGTTCCTGCGCACGCTGGGCAATTCCGTAATCTGGGTGGTCGGTGGGGTATTGAGCCAGCTTGCGCTAGGTCTGGTGACGGCGCTGTGCCTGAACCGCCCCCTGCGTGGGATGCGCTTCGCGCGTATCCTGATTTTGCTGCCCTGGATATTGCCGACAGTGGTAGCAGGCAATATGTGGGCGTTGATGCTCGATTCGCGGCTGGGCGTGATCAACGACCTGCTGGTGAAGGTCGGCCTCATCCCGCGCTACTATCCCTGGCTCGCCGACGCGAACACGGCCTTCCCGACTGTGTTGCTCGTCGCGCTCTGGCAGGGTTTCCCGTTTTTTACACTGCTGTTGCTGGCGGGGCTGCAAGGTATTCCTGATGATTTATACGAGGCCGCGTCGGTCGATGGTGCGACGGGCTGGCAGCAATTGACGAAAATCACGCTGCCGATGCTCACGCCCGTGATCGTCGCGGTGGTCGTGCTGCGCGTGATCGGGCTGGTCAATTCGCCCGATTTGATCATCATCCTGACGGGCGGCGGTCCCGGACGCGCGACCGAAACGCTCGCCTCGTTCGCTTTCAAAACCGCCTACTCGGATTTCAACTTCGGCTATTCGGGTGCTATTTCGGTGGTGATGCTGATGCTGTTGATGCTCTTCACGGCGGTGTACGTCCGGCTTTCCGGCGTGGGGCGCGAGTAAATGGCGACCCGCGCGAAGCCACGCGCCAGCCGTGCGCCGATCTATCGCGGTGGGCGGCTGCTCGATCTGGCGAGTTACACCTTTATCCTCGCGATCATCGTCTTCACGATCTCGCCCATCGTCTGGACCTTCCTCACCTCGCTCAAGCCGGAAGCGGACATCATTACGACGCAGATGCAGTACATCCCGCAGCGCGTCACGCTTGAAAATTATTCCAATATCTGGAGCCGCTCGAACTTCTCTGCGCTGATCGGCAACAGCCTGATCACCACCGTCCTGACGCTGCTGATCTGCCTGACGCTCGGCACGCTCGCCTCTTATAGCTTCTCGCGCTATCGCTTTCGCGGGCGTTCGGCGCTCCTGATGTTCTACCTCGTGATCCGCATGTTCCCGGTGGTGCTGCTGATCGTGCC
Organism: Aggregatilineales bacterium; assembly: GCA_965246845.1. Lineage (GTDB taxonomy): Bacteria > Chloroflexota > Anaerolineae > Aggregatilineales > UBA2796 > JBBRMW01. The sequence continues at coordinate 2,040,369 of CBDFFR010000012.1, read as the reverse complement.
GCTGTTCATCGTCCTGCGCAATTTGAAGCTGCTCGATTCACAATTCGGCCTCGCGCTGGCCTATTCGACCTTTCTGCTGCCGCTCTGCGTATGGATGATGAAAGGCTTCTTCGATGCGGTCCCGCCAGACCTCGAAGACGCGGCGCGGGTGGATGGCTGCACACGGCTCGAAGCGCTCTACAGGATCGTTCTGCCGCTGGTGCGGTCCGGCCTCGTCGCGACCGCCATCTTCGTCGCGATCAGCGCGTGGAACGAATACCTTTTCGCCCTGATGCTGACCACCAGCCAGCGCTCGCGTACCTGGCCGGTCGGCTTGCAGCTCATGATCGGCGAGTTCCAGCTTCCGTGGGGGACGTTCAGCGCGGGCGGGATCATCAGCATCGTCCCGGTGATCATCTTCTTCGCCTTCATCCAGCAATCGATCATTCGCGGGATCACCGCGGGTGCGATCAAAGGTTAATCAACGGAGGACCACAAACGAGAGAAACCGTATTCGTGACTCGTGTTCATTACCTTGAAAATTCTACCGGAGAGAAAAAAATGTCTCAAAAAGGTTTTAGCCGCCGTACATTCCTCAAGGGCGCAGCCGTAAGCGCTGCAGCCGTCGCGCTGGCCGGGCGTCTGCCATTGACCGTGCGCGCCGCGCAGTCGAAAAAGATCAGCTATTGGCATCACTTCACGAGCCAATCCGAATTCGACGGGATGGCCGAGGTCATTGCGCTCTTCAAGAAGAAAGCGCCAGACATCGAACTCGCGCCGGAGAACATCCCGAATGCAGATTATATGGCGAAATTCACCGCAGCGGTCGCCGCCGAAACGCGCCCCGATACCGCGATGATCGCTTCTGAACGGCTCGCGGACATGGTTGCCATGAACGGACTGATCGACATCACCGAGCGCGTCAACAAGTGGGACCAGAAGAAGTATTTCCCGGCGAACCGCTGGGAAGGCATCACGCAGGATGGCAAAATCTATGGCATCCCGGCGTTCACGTTCGTAGATTGGATGTACTACCGCCCGGATTACTTTGCGGAAGCCGGGATTACGAAAGTCCCGACCACGCTTGCGGAGTTTCAGGACGCGGCGATCAAGCTGACCGACCCGGCCAAAAACCGCTTCGGCTTCGGGATGCGCGGCGGTGGCGGCGGTGCGCAGTTCGTCGTCGATATGCTGGAAGCGTTCGGCTCCCCGATCCTCAAGGATGGCAAGGTTGCCATCGACCGCGCCAAAGCCATCGACGCGATGAAATTCTGGAGCGAACTGTTCACCAAATATAAAGCAGTCCCGCCGAGCGCGCCCGGTGACGCCTATCGCCAGATCATGGAAGGCTTCAAAACCGGGCAAACTGCAATGGTCTGGCATCACTCCGGCTCGCTGGCCGAGATCAAGGGCGCGCTCGGTGATAAGTTTCGCACCGCCGTCAAGCCGACCGGTCCCGCCGCCCCCACGACGCGCGTGAGCTACCTCTATAACGGCATCATGAAGAACGATAACGCGGATGCGGCGTGGGCGTGGATCAGCTTCTGGGGCGAAGCGGACCCGGCGATTGCCTTCCTCGACAAGACCGGGTACTTCCCGTCTTCCGAGCAGGTCTCCGGCGACAAGCGCATCACGGAAAATCCGCTCTACGCTTCGGCTATCGAAGCCGCGAAGGTCGGGCGGCTGCCGCCGTCGTTCGTCGGTTACTCCGGCTGGTCTACCAATGTCGCGCTGCCTGCCTTCCAGAAAATCCTGACGGGCAGCCTGACGGTGGAGAAAGCCGTTGATGAGATGATCGTCGGGCTGGAGAACGCGATCAAGTAGCGTTTTCCGGTTTTGAGGGCGGACACACAGGTCCGCCCCTACAAAGATAATTACGCTCCGGTGTAGGGGTCGCGGCTTGCCCGACCCACGCATTGGAAAACCGGGCGAGGCAAGCCATCGCTCCTGCACCAGACCATGTATGGCTTCGTAGGGGCGGACCGATGTGTCCGCCCGACGTAACATCAGACAGCTATCCCTTCTGACTCTTCGGGTCCAGCGCGTCCCGCAGGCCATCCCCCACGAAATTCACGCCCAACACCGTCAACAGCAGCAGCGCGCCGGGGAACAACCACATCCAGGGCGCGGAGCCGAGATAGCGCGGCGCAAGCTGCAACATATTCCCCCACGTCGGCGTCTTGCTATCCACACCGAGGCCGAGAAAGCTGATATAGGCTTCGCTCTGGATCGCGCTCGCAATGCCGAGCGTTGCAGAAACGATGATCGTAGCGGTCGCGTTCGGCAGAATGTGGCGAAACAGGATGCGCCCACGTCGCACGCCGAGCGACTCCGCCGCGAGGACATATTCCATTTGCCGCAACGATAAAATCTGCGCCCGCACGATGCGCGCCAGCCCCGGCCAGCTTGTAATCCCCAAAATCACGATGATCACGATCACGCTGCCGCTGAATTCGCGCCCACCGATGATGAGCGGCGGCACGCGCCCGCCGAAAAATTTACTCATTGTGAGCAGCAGAAACAGGCGCGGGATCGTCAGGACGGCTTCCGTCAGGCGCATCAGGAGCGAATCGAGCAGCCCGCCGTAATATCCGGCAAGCGCGCCGATCAATGTCCCGACCAGCAGTGAAAGCAGCATTGCCGTGATGCCGATCAGCAGTGAAATTTGGCCGCCATAAACGAGCCGCGCGAGGATGTCCCGCCCAATCTGATCCGTGCCGAAGTTATGTTCCACACCCGGCGCTTGCAATTTGAAACGCGGCGCGGGGTCAACCGCGAGCGCGTAGGGCAGCAGCAGCGAGCCGCCGACCACGAACAACGCCAACCCGATCAGGATGATCATGCCCAGCACCGCTGCGCGGTGGCGCAAAAATCGGCGCAAAACGCGGTTGCCCGACTTTGCGGTTTGAGTATCCGCGCCGAGCGCGGCGGGCAGCGGTGCGGCAGGGTTGGGGAGGGTGGTCGCGGCCATATAATCCTGCCTAGTAGCGGATGCGCGGATCGAACCAGGTGTAGGCGATGTCGGTCAGCAGTTGAAAGGCGATGATCGAGAGCGTGAACAGTACGAGCATCCCCATCAATACAGGAAAATCCGCGAAGCCGAGTTTATCCAGAAAGAGCGACCCCAACCCCGGCCACGCGAAAAGCGATTCGGTCACGGTCGCGCCTGTGATCAACGCGCCGAGGTCCAGTCCGATCAGCGTGACGAGCGGCAGACACGCATTTTTGAGGACGTGGACGAGGTTCACGCGCCGCTCCGACATACCTTTCGAGCGCGCGGTACGCACGTAATCGGCGTTCATCGTCTCCAGCATACTCGCCCGTGTGAAGCGCGCGTAGCCCGCCACGCTGATCAGCGTGAGGCTCAATACGGGCAGGATCATATGCGCCAGCACGTCGCTCGCGGAGCGGTCGCCCAGCGGGTCGTACATGCCGTTCGGCGGGAGCGCGGGCAGCCCCCATTGCTTGAAGTTCACACTGAAGATATAAATCAGCAGCAGCGCGATCAGAAAAATCGGCATGGATTGAAAAATATAGGACAAGCCCGTAAACAGATTGTCGTAAAACGAATACTGCCGCAGTGCGGAGAATATCCCAATGGCGACGCCGAAGACGACGATCAGGATTTGCGCGGGGATCATCAGCAACAGCGTATTCGGCACACGCTCGCCAATCACCTGAGTCACCGGGCGGCGGTCACTGAGTGAGGTTCCGAAGTCACCGCGCAGGATGCCGCGCCGCGTGCCGGGACGGGGGGGTTCGCCGTCGCATTCGCGCGTCGTGAAGTCGTTGCCGACCAGCCAGTAGGCATATTGCACGAGGATCGGGTCGTTCAACCCAAGCTGGCAGCGCAAGCGTACTTGATCCGCGCCATCGAGCGGCTGGCGACCGCCCATCGTCGCGACCGGATCGCCGATATTTTGCATCAGAATAAATATGACGAAACTGACAAAGACCAGCAGCAGCGCGGATTGCACCAGCCGCCGGGCGATAAATCGAATCATGGCGCTCTCGTTGCTTGTGCCGCCGGATGTGCGCGAAGAGTATAGCGGCGCGCGTCGGATTGGCGAATCGCGGGAAGGTCGTCAATTTGGACAGGTGGGCGGACACGCAGGTCCGCCCCTATCATCCGCACGTAATGCAGAACGCACCTGCGTATCTACCAATGTACACACAACGCCGTCTTCGTAGGGGCGGACCTATGTGTCCGCCCTATTGTTATGGAAATAGCGGGAAGGTTGACAACCCGCGTCCCATTGTTTAGACTCAGAGGCGTTCGCTTGAAAACGATTACAAGACAAAAAGTTCCCGAAAGGAGCGTACCCGGTTCCGAACTACCGCAACCTTTCACGTCCCGATTAAGTTTACTTTGGAGAATCTTCAACAATGAAAAAGTTCAACGCCATAGCGCTCATCCTCGCGCTGTTGCTCGTCTCCCTGAGCGCGGCTCGCCCCTCGCAAGCTGCTCCGCTGAAATATCAGGGCGTCAAGATCAACCTCGTGACCTTCACCGGACCGCAAATCGCGGAGCCGCTGACCCGCCACGCGCCTGAATTCAAGGCCAAGACGGGCGCGGAGATCAATGTGATCACCGTACCGTTCTCGGACCTCTACCAAACCATCCTGACCGACCAGGTGAACAAGACGAACAGCTATCAGGGCTTCGTCTTCGCCCCGCAATGGCTGGTCGATTATGCCAGCTTCCTCGAAGACCTGACGCCCCGCGTCGGTCCGAACAAGACCCTGCAATGGGATGATGTCGGCCAGTTCTTCCGCACGTTCAGCTCTGGCTACGCGGGCAAGACGCTGACGATCCCCTTCGATGGCGACTTCCAGATGGTCTACTATCGGCAGGATGCGTTCGCGAAGGCCGGGTTGACCGCGCCCAAGACGTGGGATGATTACCTCGCGGCAGCGGCCAAGATCAACGGCATGGAAATCGACGGCCAGAAGATTTACGGCTCGTGCATCGCCAAGAAGCGCGGCGAGCAGGGCTACTGGTTCATTACCTCCATCGCGTCGGGGATGCTGCAAGCGCAGGGAACCTCGCAGGGCGGTTTCTTCGATACGACGACCTTCAAGCCGCTGATCGACAACGAAGCGTTTATCCGTGCGCTTGAAATCTACAAGGAAACCAACAAGTACGGCCCGCCGAATGAACTGGCAATCGGTGTCGGCGATACGCGCGGCCTGATGACCGCCGGGCAGTGCGGCCTCACGCTCGATTGGGGTGACATCGGCGCGCTCTCCGTCGCGCCGGAATCCAAAGTCAAGGACAAAGTCGGCTCCGTGATCAACCCCGGTTACACGAAGGTGCTGGACCGCGCGACGGGCAAGCTGGTCGCCTGCGATGCGAAGATTTGCCCGAATGCGACCGATGGCGTCAACCATGCGCCGTTCGCGGCGTTCGGCGGCTGGTCGGGCGGCATCAGCGCGGGCGCGGATGCGAAGACCAAAGATGCGCTCTTCGATTATTACGCTTACGTCAGCTCGCCGGAAGTTTCCGGTGTGGATGTGACCATCGGCAAAACGGGCTTCAACCCGTACCGCACGAGCCACTTCAGCAAGCTGGACAACTGGATCAAGGGTGGCTTCAGCGACGCCGCCGCGAAGGACTATCTCGGCGCGATCCAGGCCAGCCTGAACAGTCCGAACATGATGCTCGACCTGCGCGTACCACAGAACCAGCGCTATCAGCAGATCGTCCTCGATGCGGCGGTCAGCCAGTACCTCGCGGGCGAACTCACCGCGGCGGAAGCGGCGAAGCAGATCAGCGACAAGTGGGAAGAAATCACCGAGGAACTTGGGCGCGACAAGCAGCTTGCCGCGTATAAGTCCACGCTCGGTATCAAGGGCGGGCAGTAGGACTGTCAATCGAGGGCGGACACATGGGTTCCGCCCCTACGAAAACCCGCGTCGTGTAGGGGCGGACACACAGGTCCGCCCTTGCGCTCGCATTCGTCAATTCAAAGTATTTACTGGAATTTTTCAATATGGCCGCCGCGAACACCCAAACCCTCCCTAAAATATCCGCATCCGCCAGCCTCGAACGCGCCAAACGGACTGACTCCTCGCGGCTGGTCCTGCTGCTGCCCGCCGTCCTGCTGGTGCTTGCTTTCTCAATTTTTCCGTTGATTGTCTCCGTTTATCTATCCCTGTCCCGCATCAACGTCACGACCAACCCGATTGATGTTCAATTTATCGGTTTAGGCAACTATATCAAGCAGCTTTTCGGTTCCGAACAGCGTCACTTCCTTGGCAGGTTCGGCGAGGTCGGTCCCGCCGGGTATCTGATCCTCGGCGCGGCGCTTGCCTTTCTGCTCTATATGCTCTATCAATACATCCGCAGCCCGCGCTTTCGCCCCGTCGGGGTTGTGTTCCGCTTGATCACGATTTCGCTGCTGATGTTCTTCACATGGCAGTTCGTCGTCGCGTTCAGCGGGAACGGATTGCCCGGCACGCTGACGGTTACGCTAATTTTCGTGTTCGGGGGCGTGACGCTGCAATATCTGCTCGGCCTCGGCCTCGCGATGTTGCTCACGCAGAAACTTGCCGGGCGGCGCTTCTTCCGCGTGGCGTTCCTGCTGCCGATGATGGTCACACCTGTGGGCGTCGGCTTCCTCTTCCGAATGCTGGTTGATACGGTGCAGGGTCCGGTCAAACCGTTGTGGGTCGCGCTCGGTCTTGAGAAATTCTCGTGGGCAACGGACCCGAATATCGTGCGGACGGTAATCATCCTCTCCGATACATGGCAGTGGACGCCGTTCATGTTCATCATCCTGCTCGCAGCGCTGGAAGGCGTCAGCCGCGAGGTGATGGAAGCGGCACTGGTCGATGGGACGACGCGCTGGCAGATGTTCCGCAACATCATCCTGCCGGAGATTTTGCCCGTCAGCACGACGCTGATCCTGATCCGCATGATCGAAGCCTTCAAGCTGGTCGATTTGCCCAATTCGCTGCTCGGCGGCGGTCCCGGCACGGCTTCCGAATCGATCACGCTCTCAGCCTATAAAGCTTTCCGCGCGCCGGAACTGCACACGAGTTCGGCGCTCGCCTATCTGCTGCTCTTCGTCGTGACCTTCTTCTCGCTGGTCTTCTTCACGCATATTCGCCGCCGCCTGCTGGAAAGGATTTGACGCGATGCGCCGCTTTTTCCAAACCCGCACCGCCTTCGAGCCGTCGCCCTTCCGCAAGCTGATCTCCTATATCCTGCTCGCGGTGTGGACATTCGTTGCGCTGTTCCCGTTCTACTGGCTGATCATTACCGGCTTCAAGACGCGCGGCGACATCGACGGCAACCCGAAATACATCCCGTTCGTCGATTTCAAGCCGACGCTGGAAGCGTGGAACCGCATTCTTGGGCAGGTCGAATTACAGGTGATCAAGCCTTATGGAAACACCGTCGTCGTTGCGATCCTGAGCGCACTGCTGGCGCTCACGCTCGGCTCGATGGCGTCCTATGCGCTCACCCGTTTCGAGTATCGCCCGAAGCCCGCGCTGGTCGGCCTGTTCATCCTGTGCGTGGCGTGCGTGCTGGCGCTGATGGTGCTTGGATTGCCCTTGTATCTCGCGATCCTGATCATGGGCGCGGTGTACATCATGCTCGTCCTGACCGTCGGCAAGCGCTTCAAAGGCCGCATGACGAACAACGACATCGGCTTCTGGCTGGTCTCGCAGCGGATGCTCCCGCCGATTGCCGTAATCCTGCCGATTTATATCATGTTCCAGCAGTTGCGCCTGCTGAACACGCTGCCGGGCTTGATCCTCGTCTACACGGCGACCAATTTGCCACTCGTGATCTGGTTCATGCGCGATTACTTCTCCAGCCTGCCTATCGAACTCGAAGAATGCGCGTTCATCGATGGCGCAAACCGCTACCAGACCTTGATCCGCGTCGTGCTGCCGCTCGCCATACCGGGGCTGGTTGCGGTGTTCCTGATTGTGCTGGTCTTCGCCTGGAATGAATACACTGTCGCGCTGTTCCTGACGGGCGGCGATACGCAGACGATGCCGTTGCTCGTTGCGGGGCAGAACGCCACGCGCGGACCGCAGTGGGACAATATTTCGGTGCTGGTGACGCTGATGGTCGGTCCAATTGTCGCGATAGCGCTCATTCTGGAGCGCTTCATCGTGCGCGGGCTGCTGGTCGGTGCGGTGAAGGGCTAGATGCCGTACATCCTCGCGCACGACCTCGGCACGACGGGTGATAAGGCGACGCTTTACGATGAAGCGGGGCGGCTCGCCGCGAGCCTCAGCTATACTTATGACACGGATTTTCCGCGTACTGGATGGGCAGAGCAATCGGCTGAGGAATGGTGGGGCGTGGTCTGCACCGCTACGCGCGACTTGCTCCTGAAAACGGGCGTTATAGGCGCGGAAATTGCGTGCATCACATTCAGCGGGCAGATGCAGGGCGTTGTCGCGCTCGACGCGAACGCCCGCGCGCTGCGCCCCGCGATTATCTGGATGGACAGCCGCGCCACCGAACAGGTGCGCGAACTCGAAGCGCGCATCAGCGTACAGGACGTGTATCGCATCACCGGACACCGCCTCAGCGCGGTCTATTCGCTCGCAAAAATCCTGTGGCTTCGCGACAACGAGCCGGAACTCTTCGCGCGGACGCACAAATTTGTGTGTGCCAAAGATGCGATTGTCGCGCGTCTGACGGGCGAATTCGTGACCGATCCTTCCGATGCAAGCGGAATGAACCTGTACGATCTGAAAACCGGGGAATGGTCCAGGCCGATCCTCGAAGCCGCCGGGCTGGACCGCGCGAAACTCCCGCAAATCCTGTACTCGATCTTCAATGTCGGTGGCGTGCGCAAGGAGGTAGCCGCGCAGCTTGGTCTGCTGGCCGGGACGCCCGTTGTCCTCGGCGGCGGCGATGGCGCGTGTGCATCGGTCGGTGCGGGGTCGGTGCGCGAAGGGGTCGCGTATAGCTACGTCGGCACGTCGGCCTGGATTGCAACCGCCGCGCGCGAACCGGTGATCGACGAAACGATGCGCGTCTTCACCTTCGGGCATGTCGTCCCGGATTTGGTGATCCCGATGGGGACCATGCAGACGGCGGGCGGGGCGTACCAGTGGGCGCGTGACCACCTTGCCGATGTGGGACCACAATTATTGCAGCCGGGCAGGGCATTCGAGCTGATGAATGCCCTTGCCGAGACCGCACCACCCGGCTCCAATGATCTGCTCTTCCTGCCCTACCTCGCCGGGGAACGTGCGCCGCGCTGGAACCCGGACGCGCGTGCCAATTTTATCGGCTTGACGATACGACACACGCGCGCGGATATGCTGCGTGCAGTGATGGAAGGCGTGGCCTACAATATGCGCCTCATTCTGGATATTCTTAACGCGCAATCCGGGGCGATTGACTCGATTCGGTTGATCGGCGGCGGCAGCAGCGGACGGCTTTGGGCGCAAATCATGGCGGATGTGTATGGCGTCCCGTTGCAACGGCTGGTGCGGCTGGAAGAGGCGACGAGCATGGGCGCGGCAGTCATCGGCGGGGTCGGCTGCGGGATGTACTCCGGTTTCGAGGTTGCGCTGACGATGAACCCGGTTGCGGAGACGATTACGCCGGAACCCGCCAATCGCGAACTCTATAACCGGATGGTACGCATTTTTGACCGCTCGTATGCCGCGCTGGAACCCATATTCGCGGAACTGGCGCGCAAGGACGCTAACTAACACGAGTTTTGGATAAAGCCACTACTTGGTAGAAAAACGCAACATCGCAAGATGTGCGCTCGTCTTTAGTCTCGGCGCTCAAGTTCGTCGGGCGTTGGTCTTTGAAAGAACCCAATCCAGGGCTTCATCATTTCTTCAGGAATGTAGAAACTTGATGGCGAAGACTGCGAATTTCTTGCCGTGAGCCGTCGTATCAGCTCATCGGTCGGCACATCAAGAAAGTGTATTTCACTGCTGGCCCCAAGGTCCTTTGCTCGAGACCGATAGTCTTCGCGTTCCTCTCGCGCCCAAAAACCAAAATCGAGTACGACGTTCGTTCCTAATTCAAGTGATCTACTGGCTATATTCCACAGCATCATCTCAATGAGAGTGTGTCTGCCATCGTGTTCCGGCTCCTCTGCATCTTGACCAAATAGTCGTATATGCCATTCGTCCGTTGTCAGTCGAAGGGCTGATAGTTCATGCTCAAGTTTTTGTGCAAGCGTTGTTTTTCCAGAACAAGGAAGTCCAACCATTAAATGGAGCGTCGCCACACTTACCTCTACCGATTTCTGTGTATAAGCCACCGGACGATTATAACGGACGTTGCATTTATCCCCTTAACCCCACTTTTGGTAGGGCGTAGGAATACCTGATCGGTATCTACGGAACGCGCCCCACAATACGCCGTTCGCGACCATGCAGCAGCGCCACAATATTCTCCCGGTGGCGATAATAGACCAGCGCCGACACCAGCACGGCATAGATTGAATAAATCGGGTCGATCATGCGCCCGATGCTCAACCCGACGACCCACAATGTCCCCACCCCGAATGCGATCAGCACCGCCAGCGACATGTAGCGCGTGCCGAGGATGAGCAGCCCCCACAACGCGAGCATGAGCAGGATGATTTGCGGCGGGATGAGCATCAGCCACGTTCCGGCAGCGGTGGCCGCGCCCTTTCCGCCGCGCAGCGTCCCGGTGATCAGCGAGGCGAGCAGCGACCAATCGTGACCAATCACGACCGCGACCGCGCCGAGGATACTGCCCGCCAGCGCGTCTAACGGCATCAACCAGCGCGAGGCCGCGACCGCGAGGACGCCCTTCCCGACATCCAGCAGCATCACCACCCCGCCCCAACGCAGGCCGATAGCGCGTGTCGCGTTGGTCGCGCCCATATTGCCGCTCCCGATTTTGAAGATGTTGACCCCATGCAGGCGGCAGATCATATAACCGGATGGGATCGAACCGAGCAGATAGCAGACGACGACCACAAAAAAGGGTGCGAGGGAATTCATCAGCCATCCATCTTTTTAACTTGTCCTTAAATTGTACGGCACATCGATCCATTCCATGCGACAGACTTTGAATCGTCTCATCCATTTAGGACGTGTTGATATGATCTCCATACACTTCGCAATGATCTACGCGCAGGTCTTCACTTTCATGCGTGGCTCATTACAAAAAGAGGTGCGTGTTGCGTACAAAATTCGCGTTGCTGCTCATGCTGGCACTAACTCTCTTCCCCGGCATGATCCATGCGCAGGGAACGTCCGTCGAATTCAACCGCTGGGATGCGCGCATTGTCGCTCGTTCCGGCAGCGATCAACTCCAGATTGCGGAGACGCAGGAAATCCACGTTACTGGAGGAACTCTCAGCCGTGGAAACCGCTCCTGGACGCGCCCCGTTCAAATCCAGAACGTATTTGTGGTATTGAATAGTGACGGTTCTACAACCGAACTGACAGCGGGCGATGGCGCGCAGCGTGGCACATACGCGCTTTTGCAATCCAGCACGCTGAACTACACGCTCCCGACGCCACAAAACAGCGGCGCGGTTTTCGTGGTTCAAATCAACTACCTGACGACAAGCCCGACAAGTGGCATGGTCGATTGGCGCGTGGTCCCTGCTGAACATGATTTCACCGTAAAGAGCAGCACGGTACGGATCACGCTGCCTGCGGGTCAGGTCCCCGACGCGAGTTTGATTCGCCCCTCGCAAGCGAACGCAAAAGTGCAGGTCAACGGTAACGACATAACCGTTATCTCTGGTAGCGCTCTCGCACCGCGTGAAGAATTCAGCATACAAATTCCATTCGGCAGCGGTGTCGGTGCGGGGTCGAACAGCAATGGCGGCAATACGAACCCCGGTGTGGTTCCCCCAGTCAGTGATCCCGGCGTCGCGCAGCCGAACGATGGCGGGTTCCAGCTACCCGGTTTGGGCGGGATTGCGGCCATCGTGTGTATCGGCGGCGGCTTGCTGCTGTTGCTGCTGGTGGTCGGCGGCGGCGGCCTGCTGCGCTCGCTCCTCGGTGGCGTGGCGCGCGGCGGCCTTTCGGGTGGCGGATTAGGCGGTTTAGGCGGCGGCGGCCAGAGTGGTGGCGGTCTTGGTGGCTTGGGCGGTCTGTTCGGGAACTCTCGCAATAGCGCACCCGGGCCCTTCAATCAATCGAGCGCCCCGCCCGTCGAGCCGCCTGTCGAACGTGGTTTCCGTCCCAGCGCGGAGCAGGACCGCAACATCGGCAAGGTAGGCGACGACAAGGACTCTGGCGGCGGGGCGAGCTTTAGCTGATGAAAACGTTCAATCTCTACGCAGCCGGCGCGCTCGTCGTCCTTGTGCTGGCCGTCCTCGGCCTCACGCACGCTATCGCACAAAACGCAATGCTGCTCGCCTATGGGCAGCCAGCCAGCGGCACACTCGACGCAAATCAATCCGCGACATATACATTCAACGCGGTCGCGGGCGACAAACTCACGATCAGTCTGGCCGTTACGGGTGGCGAACTGGCTCCGGTCCTGAGCCTGTACGATCCGCAGGGCAAGCTGATCGGGGAGAACACGAACGCCGAGAAATACGTCGCGCGCCTTGAAGGAATTGTCCTCTCGACGCCCGGCACGTATCAGGTCGTCATCCGCAATGCGAACGCGCAGGGGAGCGGGCAATATGGCCTGATCATCCTGCAGGAGACCGCCAGCGGCGCGATCTATTACGATGCAAAACCAAATGGCCGCGAGTTTTACCAGCTTTCGCAACCGCTTGATCACAAAGACGCGACCTATCGCATCGTCAATACGCAGCCGGGCTTCGATCCGCAGCTTGTGCGCAGTGTGATCGCGCAAGCCTTTCAATCGTGGGCAAACGCCACCGATCTGACGTTTCGTGAGGTGACGGGCGGGCGTTCCGATTTCGTCATTCAATTCAACCACATCGATGGACCTTCCAATATCCTCGGTGAAACCTGCCCGCCCTCCAGCCCGTGCGCGGGTCAGATTAATTTCGATGATCAGGAGAACTGGGTGATGGGTCCGCCGCAAAATCAGCGTGACATTGGGTTCCTCGGTGTGGCCGCGCACGAGTTCGGCCATGCCGTTGGCTTGCTGCACAGCAATAGCCCGAACGCGCTCATGTACTACGCCTACAGCCCCTATAACCTCAAGCCCGGACCCGACGACATGGCCGGAGTGCAGCGCCTATATGGTCCCAATGCCGGGCGCTCTGCGAGTTCGCCCACGTCCATCCCCGGTGTACCGCAAGACCCAGCGCATCCAACCGTGCAGGGAACGCTCGATAACAACCATTTCACGCAATTCTGGGATTTCGGCGTCGAAGCGGGTGATACCATCACGATCACGATGCGCCGAAACTCCGGTAACCTCGATGCCGTACTGGTCCTGCTTGACGCGAATAACAATATTCTCGCCTACGATGATGACGGCGCGGGCAATCGCGACGCGACCTTGCGCAGTATCCGCTTGCCGGGGCGCGGGACGTATACCGTCGCGGCGACCCGCTACGAACAGGCGCAGGGCTTCACCGCCGGGAACTACACGCTGACCATCTCCTACAACGATCAGCCTGTCGCAGGCCAGCCCACGCCCTTTGCGCAGCCGGGCGGGTCCGCGCTGAATGGCAACGTTAACGTCAGTCGCGGAAACACGAACCAGCAGCTCACCGACCTCGATACGACGCTCGATAGTCCCTTCGAGCAGAGCATCGCGCCCGGTACGCAATCCAGAACCGCGACAGTCAGCCGCAGCCAATCCTACCACTGGGTCGTGACATGGTGCGCTGCCAATGCCAGTACACTGCAAACCAACCTGCGTAATATCAGTGCGGCTTTCAGTATAAATGGCAGTGCCATCAACACCAGCGCGATCACGCAGACCGCGCCTTACACATCCAGCAACCTGACCTGTACTGATTGGTGGGTCCTGCTATCGGGCTGGTCCGGCAGCGGAGTCACGTTGTCGAGTACGCTCTCTCTGCGGAGCAGCGTCTTCGATGGAAATGTGGTTTACGCCGCCGGGGACTACACCAATCAATATACGGTCGCTATCCAATAGCGCCACCAAAATCTGCGCCCTGTAGGGCGGACCGATGTGTCCGCCCACCCCAAAAATTGAAAACGGGTCGGGCAAGCCGCGACCCCTACACCGGATTTTATAGGGGCGGACACAAAGGTCTGCCCACTCCCATTGATTCCAATACTTTCTGCCTCTAATTTGTCCCATTCCCGATTTGCGGTTACTCTTGTCCCACGTTCAGGGTAGGACTTGATAATGGGTATTCGTTCAAGGGTGCGTGCGGCGTGTCTCCTCGCGTCGATTTTGCTGGTAAGCGCGTGTAACATCAACAATGCGGCGTTGTTCCCGACGGTCGTGGTTGTCGCGCCACCGACGAACACGCTTGCGCCGATTATCACGCAGACGCAGCGCTTCACTGCGACGCCTATCCCGACCATCACGCCGATCCCACCACCGACCGTCGCGATCACTCTCACGCCGACGGATGCGCCCACCGCGACCGATGAACCCGCTACCCCGACGCAGACGCCCTTCCCCGCCGCGAAAGCCGTCATCAAGCTGGATGCGAACCTCGTAAACCTGCGCGCCGGGCCGGGCAGCAACTTCCGCATTATCGGCAGCCTGAAAGCGGGCAGCGCGATCACCGTCCTCGTCAACAGCACCGATCAAAACTGGTCGCTGGTGCGGCTCGATGATGGAACCGAAGGCTGGATGAACGCGAGCATGATCACGCTCGCCAACCCCGGCGCGACGGTCCCCGCGCTCTCCACGCTCGAACTCACGCAGCGCGCCCAGCTCGCGACGGCAGCAATCCAGACGCAGACCGCCGCCGCGCCGACCTCCGATGCCGGTGTCGTAATCGACAGCGGCGCGCCCGCACACGCCGCCGCGATTGACCGCAAAACGGATGTCCTCGCTTATTGCGATTGGCCGTCCGGGACCGCCGCCGAGCGCAACCGCAAGTTTACCGAAGGGCAGCGCGTCTACATTTTCTGGTCGTGGATCGCGACCACGCCCGAACAGATGAAAGATCATCTGAACAATGCGATTTATACGGTGAAGGTGAACGGGCAGGTCCTCGGCGAATGGGCGAAGTACAGCTCGAAGGTGACGCCGCTCGGCAGCAAATTCGTCACCTACTGGTTTGTTCCGATTGGCACGCCTGCCGCCGGGACCTATCGCATCGAATACAATGTCACCTGGAAGGCCGCGATCAACGACGGGACCGATAATTATGGTCCCGGTACGGATAAGCCTTCCGAAACCTATACGTGCAGCTTCACCGTTTCAAAATAGGACGCGCTCATGCCGGACCAACTGGATACGCTGATCGTTCAACTGCTCGATAGTAGCAATCCGCGCCGCCAGAAACAGCTTATCCAGCAGATCGCGAAACTGGACGATCCCCGGTCGATCGCGCCGCTTGCCTCGCTCTACAACAAAACCGATGTCGACCCGTCCGTAAAGCAGGCCGCCGCCGATGTGCTGCGCCACTTCCGAATGGCAGAAGCCAAATTCAAGGGAGCCACGCCGCCGGAACCCGCTGCGCGCAGGCTGTCCCTTCCCATTGCGACCCTCACCCGGTTGCGCGCGATCCTCGCGTTGCTGCTGGTCGTCACACTGGCCGGGAATGGTCTTGTCTTTGCCGCGCGCGCGCTCAACCGTGAAGACCCCGATTCGCCCGTTGCCGGAGCCAGTGCGCCATCCCCGCGCGAGGACCTCACCAAAGGCATTCAGGAGCGGTTGACTGCTACGCGGGCTGATGCCAGCTATCTGCGCAAGCGCTGGGAAGAGGTGCAAAGCCGTGTCCCGCTCAATTGCGCGGAGCGTCCTTTCAACGGGCAGGCGACCGCGCGCCCCTTCGCCGTCGATGCGAAGAACTACCCGGATTGGGAACCGCTCAACGCGCAGGCGAATCAAGCCGCGCGGCTGCTCATACCGCTGGTCGAGGCCGGGCGCGAGATATGCAAAACCCCGCGCGATCTCGCCAATCTCGACCGGATTGCGGGCGAAGGCGGCGCGGTACAGCGCATCATCCAGACCGATGGCGTATTGAAGGCCGTCGAACAGGCGGAACTGCTGCTCGAAAAATGGCAAAATTCGCCGCTGCCGACCTTCTCCTTCTCGCCAACACCAACGGTTCCGACGGCGACCCTCACACAAACGCCGCTGCCCACGCTCACGCCCTCGATCACGCAGCCGCCGACGATTACCCTCACCCCGACGATTGGACCCAGCCCGACGCAAGCCCCGCCCACCAATCCACCCCCGCCGACCAGCATTGCATCCCCTGCGACGGTCGCGCCGACCGCCGTACCCGCCACAATTTCCGCCTCGCCGACCATTCTGCAAGCTGTCACGCTCCCGGATGTCGGCTTCACCAAATTCAAGGCGGTGAATTATCGCGTCACGCTCGTCTACCAGACCGCAAGCGGATCGCCGATCCTGAGCGGGACGCTCACGCTGCTCGTCAGGCGCGGACCGGAAGCGCTCGCGCCGAATTCATCCGCGAACGTCGCGATTACCGTACAGGAAACGGGCGGCGCGCTCATCTCGAAGGTCAACCCGGCGTTCTATGTTCCCGGCAGGATTGAATATACGCTCAAGGGCGGGCAATACTACCGCGATGTCGTCACGCCGCCCTCGCAGTCGGGCTGCCGCGTCACCACAGCGACCGCAGCGCAGGCCACGAGCCTCGATAGCGCGACAACTGCGTTGCTCGCGCTGCCTGATGGCCTCACGCTCGCCCGCGTGAGTCGCTTCACCGCCTTCAACGGCTTCAACTATCCGACCTTCGAGGCAACCGCCCCGAACGGCGCGAAGATCGAAGCCGCGTATGATGCGCGTGTCGGCGCTCCGGTGCGCGTCGTGCAGACCTTTACCGGCGTCACAAGCGCAGTTGGGTTGACCGCGCCCGCCAGTACCAAACTCAACGTCACCGTGACCTATGAACTGCTCGATAGCAACGCCGACCTGACCACGATCCGCACGCCAGCCTGCACAAGATAGGTGATGATGAACGACCCGATAATTCCACAAAAAACCATCGCCCTTATCGCGCACGACGGCAAGAAAGCAGATATGGTCGCCTTCGCGATTCAGAACCGCGAGCGCTTGCAGGCGTTCCACCTCGTCGCGACTGGCACGACTGGCCGCCTTCTGGAGCAAAAGTGTGGCCTGCAAGTGACGAAGCTGCTCTCCGGTCCGCTCGGCGGGGACGCGCAGATCGCGGGCATGGTCGCGGAAGGCAAAATCGGCGCGGTCTTCTTCTTCGTGGACCCGCTCGCCAGCCAGCCGCACGACCCGGATATTCAAACCTTGCTGCGCATCTGCAACGTACATAATGTCGCGCTCGCAACCAATACCGCGACGGCGGCGTATGTCATTTCGGGGGAGGCGGTGTAGAGCCTGCTATACACTCTCAAATTTTGGACTCTAAATGGGTCAAGATAGCTCGTGAATCGGAAAAAACGTAATAGAATAGGTAGTTTTCTATACGGCGATACCAAGCATTGGACTACCTGAGCCATTGTTGTTCCAAACACGCAGAGTGTATTACAGACTCCAGGGGCTTACATGGTAAACGGAGCAACGTATCGAAGAAGCTGCATACTGATCGTTCTTTTCGTGGTAGTTCTTGGCGTGTTATTTTACTTTTCAGATTTGAAAATCCAGCTTTTTGATTTGCCAGCCCTCGAAGCTAAAAGACAATCCGTTGTACCCATACTCTCGGCTTTGACCGCAAATGACGTCATGATCGAAGAAAGTCATTACTCCTTACGTAAAACTCCAGTCTGTTTGTACGGTACGGACTCTTGGACATACAAAAGTAGTCGGACTTGGTCAGAAATGATACGTGCGTTCGATCTGTCATTCGTTAATTGGATAGAGAGGTCTTCTTCTTCTGGCGAGGCATACTACCATAACCCTCCCCTCGCGGTGGGTATTGAGTTGAAGGCCGACGATTCAAATGCGGGCAATACCTATGTTGTTAGATTATCTGTCAATGAACCATTCACACCACAATGTGGGATAGATTAGAGCCTGTTACGCACTTTGGATTTGATTGGCAATGAAGGCTCAAAATAAGTGCGTTTGAGCCATAAATGATCCATTCTGACCCGCTTCAAGCCGACTTTTGAAAGTGCATAACAGGCTCTTGCGTCGTCACGGCATAATCACGCCAATCGTCAGCAGTATATTCGCGTAAACGCGCTGCTCTGCCGTCGCAATGACGAGCGCGGTACTTGCATCCTTTGCCGCTTCATAGAATGGAAAGCGGCTCGTTGTGGTCAATTCCATACCCGGCAGAAGCTGTCGAAAATCCGTGAATATCGACGGTTCTGGCGCGTTGTCGGGAGCCATCACGAGCGCGGCCTCGATGGGAATTGCGGTCGCGAGGACGCGCAGTACATCGGTTGCACTGAGCAAGCCGGGCGCGAAGTTCAGGTAGACGTGTTTGGCGGCGGGGTTCGTCCCCGTTACGAAAGGATAGTTCCCGTCCGCGATGAGGATCGTACTGCCGTGTCCCGCCGTGCCGAGTGCGCCCAATATTTCGGGGTGAATGAAGGTTCCGCGTATCATGCTTTTCGTCGCTCCTGCGGTTGAAATTGCTCTGTGCTGCTACTATACTACCGCAACGAAAGGCCGAACCTATGCCCATCTCCGAATACGTCGCGGGACTGCGCGCCAAAATCGGGACCGACCTGCTGATGACACCCGGTGTCGCTGCGATCATCTTCAACGAACGTCGCGAAATTCTGCTGCAACTACGCAGCGACAATCACCGCTGGGGCTTGCCGGGCGGCGCGGTCGACCCCGGCGAGGACCCGGCGGATGCGGTCGCGCGCGAGGTCATGGAAGAGACCGGGCTGGCTGTCGAACCCGTGCGTATCATCGGCGTCTATGGTGGACCGTCGCTGGTCGTGACCTACCCGAACGGCGACCAGGTAGCCGTAACCAGCATCGTCTTCGAGTGTCGCGTCCTCGCTGGCGAACTGCGCACCGATGATGACGAATCGCTCGATTTACAGTATTTTCCAACGGATGCGCTGCCGGAGTCCTTCGCGGATCGCTACCGCATCCGTCTTGAACACGCGCTGCGTTTCGACTCACCCGCCGCCTTCAAATACAAAGGAAACTGGTTCCCACCATGAGCAACCTGCAAGCTGTCCATTCCGAAAACGCGCCCGCCGCGCTTGGTCCCTATTCACAGGCGATTATCGCCAATGGTTTCGTCTATTGCGCGGGGCAAACGCCGCTCGACCCGGCCACGATGAAGCTGGTCGAAGGCGATATTGGTATACAGACGGCGCGCGTCTTCGCGAATATCGAAGCCGTCCTAATCGCCGCCGGGACGACCCTCGCGAATGTAGTCAAGTGCAATGTGTACCTGCATGACATGGCTGATTTTCAGGGCATGAACGCGGTTTACATGAAGCACTTCGCGCAGCCCTACCCGGCGCGCACGACGGTCGGCGGCCTCAGTTTACCGCTTGGCGCGCGGGTGGAAATTGAATGCGTGGCCGTGCTGCCGTAACCTCGCGGCAGCACGTCTAAATTGCGGATCAGGTCGCTTGCGGCAAGCCGCTCCCGGTCGGGGTAGTCGGGGTGTGCGAGCGCAAACGGAACGCGAGCAGGATGAAGATCACGCCGAAGATGATCGCGTAGATAGCAATCAACGTGATTAATGCGAGCGCCCCTGCACCGGGGAAAATGAGCGTGTAAACGCCGAAAGCGATAGAGAGCAAACCGCCGAGGCCGAGCCAGAACTCGTTGGTGATCTCGCGGCGCAACCGAAACGCGAGAATGATCTCTATCACGCCCGTAACAATCGCCCATGCTGCGATAACGTACAGGAGCGTCAGCGCCGCAATACTAGGATAAATTAACGCGATAACCCCTGCAATCACACCGACCACCCCTTCGAGAAGGTGCATCCACCACTGCGTATCGCTGCGCCGCGCGCCTATTGAGAGAACAATCGCGGAAATGCCATCGATCAGCGCATACGCGCCGAAGACCAGCACCAGCGAGGTCAGTGCCATCCCCGGAAACAGTAATGCGATAATGCCAAAGATCACCGCCAGAACACCGCGCAGCAGAAAAACCCACCAGTAGCTCGACATTGCCCTTGTCATGGTCCAACCCCCTCAAACCAGATTTGTCTCAAATCAATTCTATAGGTTGGCCGCGTTCACCGACAAGCGTTTATATCAAATTTCAGTAGGTTCATGTATTTATGCCGTTACCCGTATTGCTATGGGGTAATTCGTATCCATCCTACTGAATGTGTCCACTCATCTACATCTGTCTTGACGTGAAGTTTGGTAAATGTTGAAATCAGCGAATAATCCGCTTGGTTGAACTGAATTTCCTGCAACGTTCCAGTACAATTCGGACCCGAGTATTTAATCTGACTCAACACTGTGCCATCAGGCGACCATAAAAGTTTACAGCCGAAACCTTGAAGTAAGGTGCGCTCCTCTTCCAATCTTGATGAAGTATAGCGAAACGTCTCTGCCGTAGATGTTATGAAATCAGGACTCACCACCCTTCCCACAACACTTTTCGAGATTGAGTTTATTGCCCACTCACCGACTATTTTTTGAGCAATCACTGTCGATTTGTGTTGGGTTACGTCGTATATTACAACTACACCCGTTACATTCGCTAAAATTTGAAGAGCAAACCCAATAATCAATGTACTATCGTTATACCATAACATATTGTAGTGAGCGGAAACAGGTGGGCGTTCGTTTTGCGCAAGAATGGGTAACGTCAAATTTGTGATCCGCATGGTTTCGCCTGAGTTTACATCAAACAGGTAAACTTCCTTTTCAGCATCGAAATTTGTCCCGTCGCAGTTTGTCGTAAAACTAAGATAGCGACCCGACGGCGAGAAGTGCAAATCGCAAAGCCCAGAAATATCATAGGGATGAAAACTCGCCAAGCTATAGTCAACGCTAGAAATGACTTTCAATCGGGTTGGGTCGATTAGTTCGAGGTATACACCACAGGTATTTTTCTGACAGGAATATCGATCCATAGCAAGTAGAGACGAGTCCGGTGACCAGGCAAATCGAACCGAATCACCGGGTGCAACCGGTATTTCGCGCAGAGTTTGTCTCACAACATTATATATGTACGCATGGCTCGAATTTCTGGAGAATATTTTAAGCGCGAAATATTTGCTATCGGGCGACCACGCTGCATTTGCGTCTATGTCAGGTAGAAAATATAAAGATGGGACTTGCTCCCAATTTGTGATTGTGTGAATTTTTCCTGATATAAAGTCAACAAGCCGCCATGAATGGCTGATCCCATCCGCCTCCGTATTCAGGTAAATACCTTTCGTTTTCGTCGGATCGATCCAAATATTGTTTATGAGGTTTTTGGTGTCAAAATCGATGCGCAAATCTTCAGCTGAAATGCCTGTCGCAGGATTCACCAACACTAACTGTGTTTTGAACTTGTCGGAGGTCGAGAGAAATGCGTATTGATAAATACTGGATTGTACTGGTTGAGGTCGTGCGCTGTGTAGAAACACAGCGGCAACAAAACCAATTATCATGCGCTTCATAATCTCTTTCTCGCTTCAACAGACTATCAGCTACCCAAACCGAATTCGCGGGTCCAGCCACGCATACATCAGATCGACCAGCAGGTTCCCGGCAATCAGGAATGTCGAATACAACACCGTTACCCCCACCAGCAAATTGTAATCGCGGTCGGTCACGCTGTTGATGAACGTATCACCCAACCCCGGCACGCCGAAAATCGCCTCGATGAAGAACGTCCCGGTCAGCACGGCGGCGAGCAGCGGTCCTACAATCGTTGCAATCGGAATGAGCGCATTTTTAAGCGCGTGCCAGAACACCACGCGCCGTTCGCGCAAGCCCTTCGCGCGGGCGGTACGCACAAAATCCTCATCCAGAACCTGGAGCAGGCTGGCGCGCGTGAGCCTTCCGATCCCCGCTGCGATGCCAATCCCAAGCGCGAGCGCGGGCGGGAGTGCGCGGCTGATGAACTCCCAGCTCCACGCGCCCGCCTGCGTCCATGCGCGCGGGTCCGGTCCCGGCCAGCCGAAGACATTCACGAACAGCAAAATCAGCAGCGGACCCAGCACGATCCCCGGCACGGACGCACCCAGCACGCACAGTGCCGAGATTACAGTATCCCCGACACGGCGATAATTCACGGCGGCGGCCACACCGAGCGGTATCCCGACGCTGAACCCGATAATCAGTGCCAGTATGCCAAGCCGCATCGAAGTCGGCAGCCGCGCCGCAATAATCTCGCTGACGGGCTGGCCGAGCGTCTGCCCAAGCGACGGACCGAAATCGCCGCGCACCGCGTTCAGCGCATACTCCCCGAATTGCAGCAAAAACGGCTTATCCAGCCCATAACGCGCCTGCATCGAAGCACGCATACTCTCCGGGACGGGCTTGCCATTCGCCACGTCGAACGGACCGCCGGGGATCAACCGCACGAGCGCGAACGTCACGAACGTTATCACCAGCAGCACGGGCAGCGCCCCCGCGATGCGCCACAGCGTATAGCGCAGCAGGTTCACGGCGCGGCCTTCAACGCCGCTTCGGGCAGCCAGCCGACTGCCGTACCGCATTGCACATTCGCATAGATCACGCCGCCGCTTGTCGCGAGGTCGAGGATGCTAGTCGCTGCGTTCGCCTTGCAGGGCGTGGTGTCCGCTCGGTTGGTGGTCGCGTCCGGCTCCGGGTCATCGGTCACAAACGTTTCTGCTTGAACAATCGCACGCCCGCCGACCGCAAGCGCCGTCAAATTCGCTTCTCGCGCCCACCCCACCGCCGACGCGCACCGGATTTGATAGGCCGTCGCGCTTCCCTGCAAGACCGTGACCTGCGTTCCCGTGAAACAGAGCGCCCCGCCGCTCGCATTCCCGGCACGGTCAGCGCTCTCCGCGAGCGTCCCCGGTGATGGCTGGGCAACAAACGTGAGCATATCGCCCGCCTGGTAACGTGAACTGGTAAGCGCAGCGGTCGGCGTCACCGTTGGGACAGGAGTATTTGTCAGATGGATGAACAGCGTATCGTTCGAGGTGCAGGCCAGCGCTGCAATGAGCATTGCAATGCTACATATCCCGGACCATAGTAGTGCGGCGGCTTTATTCGCGCGCGCGTGTGATGATCTAGTATAAAACTTCCACATCCGCCGGATTATACAGCCGTTCCCAATCCCTGCGCAGGATGCCATACCAGCGCACATCCTCGAATTCATCCGAGTCGTTGCGCTCGTAGCCGCGCAAAATCCCCTCGAACTCGAAGCCGGGCGTCTTCTCGATGGACCGTTGCGAGGACACATTCGAGATCAGGCACGCGGTTTCAATCCGGTTCAAGCCAAGCAGCGCGAACCCCAGATAGAACAGGTGCGCCTTGCTCCTCGGCGTAATGCCCCGCCCGCGCATTTCCGGCAGCGTATCCGCCCCCGTCGAACCGCGCAAATCGTGCCAGTCATCCACACTGAACAGGCTGAATCCCACGATTTGTCCGTCTATCTCCGCGTAAAAACCGTACTGCGTTCGCTTCCCGTCGGAGTCATATTTCGGAAGGTAGTTTTCATGCAGCTCATCCGAAAAATACTCGAATTCCGATGTGCCGCGTATCCGGTCCTCAATCATCGGAATATCGTCAGCCTCGATCAGGGTGAGCGTGATTGCGCCACTTCGCAGCGCACGAAAAACAGGTGTATTCATCGAATCCCCCCACGTGGGTCCAGCCAGTCGCGCAGGCCGTCCCCGATTAGATTGAAAGCGAGGCTCGTCACCGCCAGCGCGACGGCAGGCGCAAGCACCAGATACGGACGCGAAGCGAAGCCTTCCCGCTGCGCACGGATCAGCATATCGCCCCAGCTTGGCGTCGGCGGGCGAATACCGAGTCCGAGGAACGAGAGCGAGGCTTCCGTGAAGATATAGGCCGGGACCGCGAGCATTTCCGCGACGATTAGCGGACCGACGATATTGGGCAGCAGATGCACGAAGATCACGCGCCCGTGCCGCGCCCCGACCGCCCGCGCCGCCTCGACGTATTCCTTCTGTTTCGCCGCGAGGACCTGCCCGCGTGCCAGCCGCGCCATCCCGACCCAACTCAGCAGCCCGATCACCACATAGATGAAGAACAGCCCACCCGTGCGTCGGTTGAGTTCCACGAACGCCGCGCCGAACGGTCCTACCTGCTCGCGGTAATCATCCAGCGCTTTGAAGAACACTTGCAACAAAATGATGACGACGAGACCGGGAAGCCCCAGCAGAAAATCGATTAGGCGCATCATCGCGTTATCGACGCGACCGCCAAAGTATCCCGATACCACGCCATAAGCCGTCCCCAGCAGCAAACTCGTCCCCGCGCCGACGACCGCCACCGAGAGCGATACGCGCGCGCCGTAGATCGCCCGCGAAAATAAATCGCGCCCGGTCTTATCCGCGCCGAGGATGAAGCAATATTGCGGCTGGCCGGGCGCGTTGTCCGTCGCGCAGGTGAATGGCGGTGCATAGCTCGAACCGGGATGCGCGGCGGCATAGTCTTCGATGAAGCCGCCCCCCTGCAACGCACCCGCACCGAGCGCCGCTGCTGCGAACACGACGAGGATCACGACGCCAAGCAGCATTCCCGGACGCTGTGACATCACGCGCAACTTCGCTCGTGTGCGCGTGATTCGTGCGATATGAACATTGGTCACGGTCTGGCTCTATCGTGCGTTCCTGTAGGGGCGGACCGATGTGTCCGCCCGCCGAAATGATACCTGGCCCACTTCGCTCAACTAACCCGATGGCACGCTACAAAATGGCCGGGGCGCACTTCTTCGAGCGCGGGTTCGATCTGGAAGCACACATCGATAGCGACCGGGCAGCGCGTATTGAAGTTGCAGCCGACAGGCGGATTCGCGGGGCTTGGCACGTCGCCCTTCAGGATGATCCGTTGCCGCTTGCGCTCGACCATCGGGTCCGGGACCGGGACGGCGGAGAGAAGCGCCTGCGTATACGGGTGTAGCGGGTTACTATACAGTTCATCGCTCGGCGCGACTTCGACAATCTTGCCGAGGTACATCACCGCCACGCGGTCGCAGATGTGGCGAACCATCGAGAGGTCGTGCGCGATGAACAGGTACGTCAGCCCAAATTCACCCTGCAAATCCTGCAAGAGGTTCACGACCTGCGCCTGAATGGACACATCCAGTGCGGAGATCGGCTCGTCGCAGACGATGAACGACGGGTTGAGCGCGAGCGCGCGGGCGATACCGATACGCTGGCGCTGGCCGCCGCTGAATTCGTGCGGATAGCGGTTCACGAAGTACGGGTTCAGGTTCACGCGCTCCAGCAGATATTGCACGCGCTCCTGTTGTTCCTTCGCGTTCCCGACGTTGTGGACCTTGAGCGGCTCGGCGATGATGCGCCCGACCGTCATACGTGGGTTGAGGCTCGCATACGGGTCCTGGAAAATCATCTGCATCCGGCGGCGCATCTTGCGCAGGTCTTCGCCTTTGAGCGTGGAAAGTTCCGTCCCCTCGAAGGTGACAGTACCCGCCGTCGGGCGGTAGAGCTGCAAGACGGTACGCCCCATCGTCGATTTACCGCAACCGGATTCGCCAACGATGCCGAGCGTCTCACCGGGGTACACCTCGAAGTTGACATCATCGACGGCCTTCACCGCGCCCGTCTCGCGCTGGAAGATAATCCCGGAGGTGATCGGGAAATATTTCTTGAGGCCTCTCACGCGCAGGAGCGGCTCGCGCGTCTCGTTCATGGGGGCTGCGGCAGGCGCAGCAGCGGTCATGTTAGACATTGTTGGAGGGCGCTCCTTCTTCTTTGCGGGTGCGGACATCGACCCAGCAGGCCGCGATATGTTTGGGGTCGCCATCGGTTGCGGGGCCGAGCGGCGGCATTTCTTTCCAGCACTTCTCTACATGGAAGCTGCAACGCGGCGCGAATGGACACCCGACTGGCTTCTTGCGCATATCCGGCGGCGCGCCTTCGATGGATACCAGGTGGTCGCCCTTCTGGTCGATACGCGGCAGCGCTCCCTTGAGGCCAATCGTATACGGGTGGCGCGAGTCGCTGAACACGTCGTTCACCGGACCGCGCTCCACGATGAAGCCCGCATACATCACCTGCACCGTGTCCGCGATACCCGCGACCACGCCGAGGTCGTGCGAAATCCAGATCATCGCCATGCCGATCTTGTCGCGCAGCTTCTTCACGAGGTCGATGATCTGCGCCTGAATGGTCACATCGAGCGCAGTGGTCGGCTCGTCCGCGATCAGCAACTGCGGGTTGCAGGAGAGCGCCATCGCGATCATCGCGCGTTGCCGCATCCCGCCCGAAAACTGGTGCGGATAGTTGTCGATACGCTGCGCCGCGCCGGGGATGCCGACCTGATTGAGCAGTTCGATAGCGCGTTCGCGCGATTGCTGGTTATCCATGCCGAGGTGCAGCTTGAGCGCTTCGGTGATCTGCCGTCCGATGGTCAGCACCGGGTTGAGCGAGGTCATCGGGTCCTGGAAAATCATCGCGATTTCCGCGCCGCGCACCTGCCGCATTTCTTCCTTGCTCAGTTTGAGCAGGTCGCGGTTGCGGAACATGACCGTCCCGGATTCGATGATTCCGGGCGGGCTGGGGATCAACCCCATGATCGAAAGGCATTGAACGCTCTTGCCGCTGCCGGATTCGCCGACGACGCCCAGCGTTTCGCCCTCATCCAGTGTATAGGAAACGCCGTTCACCGCGTGGACGACGCCTTCCTGTGTTTTGAAACGTGTAACGAGGTCCTTGACCTCCATCAAGAGCGGCAACGCGGAACTCCTTCCGTCTCATAAAGCGATCTGTGTAAATCAAAACCACAGCGGCAGGGTGCGCGCCGTTAAAATTTCGCTGTAGCGCCGTATTGTAGTGAGGGGGAGATAGGGATTGCAAATTTTAATGGGGTTTGGCTGCCGTGATTTTGCACAAGTGCACTATAGTACGCGGCAGGTCGCAGTGAGGTTCATTTTGTGAATACTTTAGCGCCACTTCGTAAATGGACAACGTGTTTGTAGTGGTTTGTAAGCGCCACGAAATCCTGTAATATCGAACACGACCTCTCGTCCAACACCAAATACATTGTTGTATACCAATCAATACCCTCGCCAAAATTTCATGGTGCAATTTATGAACCTGAGCAATGAGTGTTTTGATAAAGCACAAACTAATTCAAGCGCCTGTGCGAAGGCTAACGAATTAGTTTTCAGGGTAATTGATGCTACGCTTTGGGTTGAGCAAAGCCCTTTGCATTTACCCCCATCAAAATTTGCGAGAGTATTGTTATGAAAGAAGCGAATAGGTTGGCTTGTCCAATCCGATAATCGGTGTGGGTAGTGGCAAACTGGTTGTTCAGGTAATTTTGCATCAAACTACCTTAGCCTAATTGACGCTGTTTTTCAGACGTGCGCTGCGACACATGACTGATATTAAGAGGAACTATGCTACCCGTCTTCGATACCCAACGAGCAATCCTGCTAGATGAACCAGAGCCTGATTCTTTCACGGTATCACGTTATATATCGCTTGGGGATGCCCTCGCAGAAGGACAAATTTCGCCCGAAGAACAATACCTTCTCGCGCCCCTGGCCGATTCAGCCATTCTCTTGCCACTCTTGGCGATGATCTATCACCATGTCGCACAAGGCTCGTTGGCGAATATCCAATGGATGGCGTCATTCTGTTGTTTGTGCGGCGCTGGTAGAATATTCAATGCGCGCTATCAAGAGCAAGTCTTCACGTTTGCTGCTCAAGGCTATTATGATGTGATGATACTCATTTCCGATAAGCAAACTCAGTCGTATTGGAATCACCTTACCGGCGGTTGTGTACATGGCTCCATGGTGGGTGCGTCACTGGAAGGTCTAAGTCCCTTAATGCAGGTGCGTGCTATGGATGTACTGCTGACTTATCCCAATGCACAGATCGCAATTATAGATGATATCAATGATGACACGATGGCTACTGCAAATCGCTGGAATGCGAAGTATCTACTGCCGAAAATGCCCGATTATGGCAATGGCCTTTTGGGTACGCAAGGATCTGATGATAGCCGTCTCCGCCCGTTTGAGATGGGGTTAGGGATTTGGACGACTAATACACGCCGCTATTATCCGATTAGCCGCCTCTACGAAGCGCAAAACGTTATTGTGGATCGCGTTGACGGGCGCGGGGTGGTAATCGTCCTGAATGAAGAAGTTGGCTTGCCTACCGTATTCTATTTTGAACCCACCGGGATTAAGCGTTACGGGCAAGAGCTTGTCCTGAGTGCTAACGCGCGCTATCGCAATGGGGTGCTATATATTGATGGCAAACCCGTGAAAGCTGAGCGTCCTTACCACAATACCATTCGTTGGTATGCGTTTTCGGCAATCGCACCGGGTTGTGAAATCTATGGGCATCCACTACCAAGTGATTAATAGTTTGTCGCGAGTTTCAATACCTTCGCTAAGTTTCATGGGCGTTAACGCAAATTCCTTTGCTCAACCAAAAGCAGGGTACAGGTTACTCTGAAAACTATTTCATCAGACTTCGCCAGGGGCATGAATTAGGTTCTGCTTTGTCAAAACCCCGTTACTCAAGCGTAACAATCTCTCCGTGAAATTTTGGCGAAGGTATTGTAATAGCGCGGGGATTTATTCCCGCGCGACCTGCCACCGTTTCCTTCGCGGTGAACCCGCTCGTATCCTGTATCCGTCCTGACGCACATTGTAAACCTTGCGGTGGAAGGCTCTCTATATCGCTCCTCAGCTCAGGTTTTTACAACTTTTTAAGGCGCAGTCCCTATACTGAGCCTACCCGACATTGTCGCCTCACACTCGACGGGAAATCGACCAATCAACGAGCGGGAGCAACCATGTACTTTCATACACAACGCCTCATCAACGAAATCGTACCCGACGAACCCGATCCGCTGGCAGCGAACGCCCTGCAAGAAGGGCTTGGCGGACAGTTCGGCGAAATGCGAACGATGATGCAATACCTGTTCCAGACCTTCAACTTTCGCGGCAATGCGATTGCTTACAAGGATTTGATTCACTCGGTCGGCATCGAGGAAATCAGCCACGTCGAGCTGATTGCGACCACGATTGCCAACCTGCTCGATGGTGCGCCGCACTACAAAGCCGGTAGCAATGGATCGAAGGAAACGCCCGGCGCGGGCGGCTCAACTCCGCTCGAAGTCGCCATGAAGGGCGGCAATATTCACCACTTCCTCGTTGGTGCGCAGGGTGCGCTGCCCGTCGACGCAGCGGGCAATCCCTGGCTGGGGTCGTATGTCTACAACAGCGGCAACCTCGTCCTGGACCTGCTCTATAACCTGATGCTCGAATCCACAGGCCGCTTGCAGAAGTGCCGCATCTACGAGATGACCGAGAATAAGACGGCGCGCGCGACCGTCGCTTACCTGATCGTGCGCGACCACGCACATCAGCTCGTTTTCGCGAAGGCGCTTGAGTCGCTGGGCGTGAACTGGGGGAAGGTGCTTCCCATCCCGAACTTCGACGCGACCAAATACCCCGAAGTCAAGGCGCTGATGGATGATGGGCTGCACTTGCGTCAGCATCATTTCCGTCTCGATGGCTCGCAACTAGGTGCGATCTTTCACGGCAAATCGCCAATGAACGATGGCACGACGGTCGAAACGCAGAATGAGCCGCCCGAAGGCGCACCGATGCCCAAAGCGCCGGAACGCCCGGAAGAATTTTCGCCGGGGCTGTCACCTGAATTGATGGCGCTGGTCGAAGAAGCAGCCAAGCTTTCGCCAAAAGCGAAATACTAGGCTTCACAACTTATCAATTGACGGCGACCTCACAGGGTCGCCGTTTCGTTTGTGCGTAACAGAATATTGCCCCGCGCGCCCGCCAAATGCTAAAATGCCCCGTATGCAAATCGTCATCTGTGTCGGTTCGACCAACCCCGTCAAAGTGCAGGCTGCGCAAGCCGTCCTCGCGCCGCTTTACCCTGTCGCGGCTTGGCGTTGGCTGGATGTCGCCTCCGGCGTGCGTGCGCAGCCCTGGGGTGCGGAAGAAACCCGCGCCGGGGCGGTCCAGCGCGCAAGAGCAGCGCTCGCCGGGTCCGATGCCGAACTGGGCATCGGCTTCGAGGGCGGCGTCGAGGAAACCGAATATGGGCTGCTGCTCACCAACTGGGCTGCCGTCGTGGACCGCGCTGGCTTGCTCGGCCTCGGTTGTGGCGGGGGCGTGTTGCTCCCCGACGCAGCGGCGGCCATGCTCCGCGACGGCGCGGAACTCGGTCCCGTCATGGATGCGCTCACGGGCGGCCACGATACGCGGCGCGGCGAAGGCGCGATTGGCATCCTCACGGCGGGGCTGCTCAATCGGCAAGCCGCGTTTGAATATACATTGAAGCTGGCGCTTGCGCCGTTCCGCAGTCCGCTGTATGGTGTTGATTTGGCCTCATCTCTGAAAGGGAATTCACGATGAATAGACGGACCTTCGCGCTCCTGCTGGCGTTGCTCATGCTCGTGAGCGTAGCTCCCCGCGCCGTTTCTGCACAGGCCACCGCGCGCCCGACGATCTCCGCGCAAGTCGGCGGGAAGACGGTACGCGGTTTGCTCGGCTCCTACTGCTGGCCGGATGACAAGGGGACCTCACAGTGCGACGTCGTGGATGAACCCGATCCGAAGTCGCAAATCGACGTTGCAGTGGGCGGGACCATCAGCTTCATCATCGACCCGGCTCCGCAAGGTCTGGACTCGTTCAAAGTCGTCTTGTTGGATGATGCGAACGCGCAAGGCCAGCCGACCGTCGCCGCGAACCCGACCAATTCCCTCGATTACACAGTTCCGGCAGACCTCAAAACAGGCGTGCGTCGCCTGCAAGCGCAAGCCGTGTATACCGCTGACGCGAAGGGCAACCAGCCGTTCGTCTATTACGCCTTCCTAATCAATGTGACCGCAGCGGGCGCGGCGACCTCTCAGGCAATTGCCGCCGCCCCGACGAACGCGACCCTGAGCGCGACCACGAACGGCGCAGCGCCGACCAGCGCGGCAACAGTGGCTCCCTCGGCGGTCGGGACGATGGCTCCTTCGATGGTCGAACCAATGACGCCTGCCGCGACCGTCTCCGTACTCGGCACTGTCGGCGCGCCTGCGATGACCGAACCGATGACCCCCGCCGCGACCACCGCGCCGACTGCAAGCGCGACAAGTGCCGCACCGACCTTGAGCGCGACCGAACAAGCGACCGCTTCTGCAACCGCAGCGGCAACCGATCTCTCCGCGACCGCTGCGCCCACTGAAGCCGCGACGCTTGAAGCAACGATTACAGCCGCCGTGCCTACCGAAGCCGCAACAGCCGCCCCAACCGAAGTAGCAACCGTCGCTCCCACTCAAGCAGCAACCGCCACTCCTACGCAGGTAGCAACCGCCGCCGTACCGAGTCTCGAAAGCACGGTCCCGCAAATGCTGCTCCTCGTCGCGAGCAATGGTTATCGCCCCATCGCTATCGAGTCGTGCAAGCTGGATGCGGCCGCATCGAACGGGCAGACCTGCACCAGCAGTGCGATCAGCGCGAACGCACCCGTGCCGCAAGCCGCGCGTGACGCCGATGTGCTGTTCATCTTCAAGGGTCCCGCGCCCGACCAGACCATCGTGAGCGTTCGCGAAGCGGATGGCGTGCGGATCATCAAGCAGCAGACCGAGCCACAGGGCAACGTCATCCTTGAACGGCTGCCCGCCGCGCCGGGCGTCTACATCCTGACCGTGCAGGTGCGCACGGGAGACACGACGATCACTTACTACTTCCGCGTGGTCGTACAGGGATGACCCACCAACTCAAGACCACCCCGCGCGAGGCGCACCGCGAATATCGCCGCCGGGCCGTGCGCGGGATCGTGCTTCCTGTCGCGGTCGCGGCGGCGCTCGTCATCATCGGCGTGCCGCTCTTCCTGCTCGCCACGATGGGGGGCAGGCAGGTCGGGACCGTAGCCGCGTTCATGACCTTCCTGATTGTGCTGCCGTTGACGCTGCTGTGTATGTTGCCGTATGCGCTTATGGTCGCGCTCATTCTGCTGATGATGCGCGGCCAGCGCGTGACGCGGCAGGGGCTGCGCACCGGGTATCGGCTGGCCTATGGCCTCAACCGCCGCTCGCGCCAGCTTTCGTGGATCGTCAGCAGGCCAGTGGTCAGCGCAGGCAAGCGGCTTGCGTGGCTCGAACGCGCGACTGGCGGCCACCCGCCGCATGTGCGCTAGAATAGCTCAAAAGGAAATTAACAATGAGCAATAAACAAAGCGAATCGCGTACCCCGATTTACTTCATCGGGGCGCTGTTGGGGCTGGCCGCCGGGTTCATCGGCGCGCATATGTACGTCCAGTCGGTCGAAGAGAACAACGCGGGCGTGCGTCCGAAGCTGGAAACCGGGGACGCGCTGCGCCTCGGCATGACCGCAATCACCGTCTTTCGCCAGATTACCGATCTCGGGGCCAGGCGTCGTTGACTGAACTGGACCGCGCCGCGCTCGATGCCGCTGTAATCGAGTTCGAGACGGCGCTCACGGGTGTGCCGGAAGGTCCCGCTGATGAAATGCTGCGGGCTGCTATGCGCCGCATGGTCGACGCCGCCCATCATCATACAGACCTGCTCGAATCGCTCATGGTGGAGAGCGCGGGGAGCAACACCGCCGCGCTCGTGTCGCTGAGTGCGCGGCTGCTCGGTCCCGCCAACGACCTGTTTCGGCGTATCAAAAAGACGGGCGAACTGCGCCCAATCTCGGATGTGATTGTCGCGCGGACAATCCTCTCGCTGTTCATGGGCATCGTCATCTCCGAACGGGCGATGCCACAAGCTGCGCGCGTGTTTATGCGCCTCTTCCCCGAACGCGCGTGGGTCGATGGGATGGTCGATGTGATGATCTACGGCCTGCTTGAAGACGACGCGCGCTGATCTCGCTTACCACGCTGGACGCCTCACGCGCAGCGCTGCTCCCTACGCCTTACGTCTTCTCGTTTTGACCGTTTTTATTTCCAGTCTCTCCCCGGCAGGTCCGCACCTGCGTACCGAGCCGCCCGAATCGCTACACACGCTCCACCCGAAAGTCTGCGTGCATACCCGCCTGACGGATGAAGTCGAAGATTGGAAAGTACAGCGCACGCTCGATATGGTGGCGCGCATGGGCGCAAGCACGATTGTTGAGCTGTTCCCCTGGGCCTATATCGAGGGCGCGCGCGGCGCGTTTGATTGGGGCGGCACGGATCGCGTCGTCAACATGGCGAAAGCGCAGGGGCTGCATATTATTGCGCGACTCGGCATTGTCCCGGCGTGGGCGCGCGAGGAACAGTCCCGCAAAGGATGGCAGACCACGCTCAATAGCCTGATCCCGACCTACTACCCGGATTTTGCGCGCTTCGTGGGGGCGTTTGCAAAGCGCTATCGCGGCGTGGTCGATCATCTCGTCGCGTGGAACGAGCCGAACCTGAGTTTCGAGTGGGGTTATCGTGAGGTATCGCCGGAAGAATACGTCGGCTTTCTGAAAGGGGTATATGAAGCCGCACACGCCGCAAACCCGGATGTCGTCGTCCTCGGCGGTGCGCTCGCGCCCACGCTGGAAGCGGGTGGCGTCAACGCGACCAATGATTTGACGTTCCTGCGTGGCATCTATCAGGCGGGCGGCGGTGCGTACTTCGATGCACTGGCGGTCCACACCTATGGCCTGACCGCATCCGAAGGCGAAGCGCCCGCGCCCGAAAAGCTGAACTTTCGGCGGGCTGAACTCATCCGCGAAATCATGCTCGAAAATGGAGACGCCGCCAAGCCCGTATACATCACCGAAAGCGGCTGGAACGATGACCCGCGCTGGAATCAGGCGGTCGGACCGGGCGCGCGGGTTGCCTATACGCTCGCGGCCTATGAACGCGCAGAGCGCGATTGGGCCTGGGTCAACGCGCTCTGCATGTGGTATTTTCGTGTGCCTGTGCCAAGCCGCAGCTACCCGGATGCGTGGGCGTTCGTCGCGCCGGATTTCACGCCGCGCGCAGTGTACGACGCGGTGCGCGCCTACGCCACCGGGCAGTAATCTCTAACGACGCGCGCACAGAAAGGTCGAGGTCGGGTCTGTCTGGTTGGCGCGATATTCGTAGACCGTGCCACGATAGGTCAAGCTAATCAGATAGCCCGGATACGTGCCTGTGATAGGTGTGTAGCCGGAACGCGCGCAATTCAGTGCATCATCGGTGAAGGTCTGTGGGACCCACTTCCACGCGGTCGTTGCCGTGCTGAGGTCTTGCAGCGTGAGGTTGGTCTTGAGCAGGGTATTTAACTGGCCGAGCGCGGTGTAGACTGCTTCCGGTGTGCCATCACTGCGCACCGCCGCCGACGCGCCGGGGGTTCCATTCGCACTGATGTCGGTCGTCGTCCCGCCACCGCTGGTGGTCACGGCCTGCGTGGTCGCTGCTGCCGTCGCGCTTGCCGGAGCGGTCGGGAGCGTGTCCCAATAGAAGCAGCGCCGAAGCACCGCCGCCGGGTCGTCCTTCGCGATTCGGTAATCGTAGGTCCGGTTGCGGTAAACGAACAGGAATTCGTAGCCGCGCACGCCTTTAATCGCAAATGCTTCGCCGGGGTTTGCGCAATCGAGCGCCGTGTTCGCATAATCGCGCTCGATCCACTGCCAGCGCGAGGTCGCGTCGTTGAAACTGGTTTCGAGATTGAGCTGCAGGTTGAGGCGCGTGTTCAAATCGGCAAGCGCGGTGTTGAGCGCGGCAGGCGGCGCGTCACCATAGCCTGTAGGGTTGGGAGTCGGGGTCGCGGTCTGCGCGACTACCCATGCGGTCGGCAGCGCCAGCAGCGCCAGCACAACGAGCAAAATTCGCTTTCCCATCTTCGTTTCTCCTGAACAGAGGCCGCATTTCCCATACTATATCATGGGCGTCGCTCAAAAACCTCTGTTCTTTTCCGACTGTTACATGACAGCGGGATTGGTTTGGCTCCGCACGAGCGCAGCCACGACCAGCCCCGCTGCTACCGCAAAGCCGCTCGCGACGAGGAACGCTGCGCTATATCCCGCCGTCTGCATCTGCGGTTCTGCACTGCCGTTCGTGACTTGTACCGCAATCGCCGCAAGCACGGCCAGCCCTATCGCACCGCCGATTTGCTGGCTTGTATTGAGTACGCCGGAAGCGACGCCTTGTTGTTCCGCATCAACGCCAGCAGTCGCGGCCAGTGTTCCCACCGTGAAGCCGATCCCAAGCCCAATAGAGACGAGCATCAACCCCGGCAGAACCGCAATAAAGTAACTCGCATTCGGCGCAATCCCACTGAGCAGCGCCGCGCCGAGAGCAAGCGCAAGCATTGCGCCCACGAACAGCGGACGTAAGCCGATTCGATTAACGAAACGTGCGGCGACGAGCGAGACGACCGCCGCGACAATGGTTTGTGGCAGGAATGCGAACGCGGTTTGCAATGGGGAATAGCCCAATACCTGCTGGAAGTAGAGCGTCAGGAAGTAACCGCTCCCAATGATGACAGCGGAGAACAGCAGCGTTGCTATATTCGCGCCCGTCAGGGTTCGAGAGCGAAACAGGCTGAACGGCAGAAGCGGTTCGCGCACGCGCAGTTCAATCACGACAAAAACGAGCAACAGCACCGCCGAAGCAGCCAGTACCGCTACCGTGACGCCCTCACCGAATCCCTGCTGCCCACCACGTCCTAACCCGTAAACCAGCGCCATGAGGCTCGCTGTGATCGCAACCGCACCAAAGACGTCAATGTGTCCTTTGCGGTTGGGCTGGCCTGCGGGCAAGAACCGCAGCGAAGCTACCGCAACCATAGCGCCAATCGGCACGTTCAGGAGGAACATCCAGCGCCAATCGGCAATCGTGATCAGGATGCCACCGAGGAGCAGCCCCGCCGCGCCACCAATCGCCGCCACTAGTGACCAGACGCCGAGCGCCTGATCGCGCTCCTTGCCTTCGGGGAAGAGGGAAATCAACAGGGAGAGCGCAGCGGGAGAAACCAGCGCGCCGCCGATGCCCTGTACCGCACGCGCAGCGAAAAGCAGCGTATCGCTCTGTGCAAAACCGCAAATCAGTGAGGCAAACGTAAATACGAAGACGCCCGCCACAAAGACGCGCCGCCTGCCGAGAATATCTGCCAGACGGCCACCCAGCAGCAGCAAGCCGCCAAAGGTCAAGGCGTAGAGCGTGACCACGAGTTGCAAGTTTTCCGACGAGATGTTGAGGCTGGTCTTGATGGATGGCAGCCCGACATTCACGATAGAAATATCGAGGATGAGCATGAACTGCGCCATGCACAGCAGCAGGAGCGGTAGCGCGCCCGCTGGTTTGTTCGACTCTGACGCCGATGAACCACGCTGCAAATCCGTGTCCATACGCAACCTTCCTCTAATTATAGAAATAGCGGAGCGTGATTGTTTAGCGCTCCGCTCTCATATCCTGCTGTGCGTGCTACTTGCCGGGGTTGCGCAACGGACGGAAGAACTCGCGCATATCCTGCGCGACAAATTCCGGCTCTTCCCATTCGAGGAAGTGGCCGCCCTTGTCAGTCTCCGTCCAGCGATCTACCGGACCGTTACGCTCCACCCACTCGCGCGGCGTCGGAAACATATCCTTCGTGGGCATGATCACAGCGGTAGGGACGTGAGCACCGCCCCATGATCCGGGGTCGCGCGCCGCTTCGTAATACAGCCGCATCGAGGCGTTGATCGTCTCCGTCGCCCAATAAATCGTGAGGTTCGCCAGCAATTCGTCCTTGCTGAACCGCTTCTCGACATCCCCGTCGCAATCGCTCCAGCGCCGGAACTTCTCGATGATCCACGCCGCGAGGCCGACCGGCGAATCATTGAGCGCATAGGCGAGTGTTTGCGGCTTGCTGGTATGCTCCATCGCATAGGCCATCTCCTGCTGCGTCCACGCTTGCGCCTTTTTCACGAATTCCTGTTCGGCGGGCGAGAGGTTATCCGGAACCTGTCCGATATACGGGTTGGTCCCAGAGGTGTGCGCGCCGATGATCGCTTCGGGGTGCAAGGCGATGAGCTGGGTCGCCACGCCCGCGCCCAGGTCGCTGCTACGCAGGGCATAACGTTCGTAACCGAGTTCTTCCGTCATCAGCTTGTGGAACAATTCAGCCATCCGGCGCGGACTCATCCCCGGTTCTGTTGGGCGGTCGGAGAAGCCGTAACCGGGCAGCGAGGCGGCAATCACATCGAACGAATCGACAGCATCGCTGCCGTTGCCCACCGGGTCGGTCAGCAGCGGCAGGATTTTCACCATCTGGACAAAGCTACTCGGCCAGCCGTGCAGCATCAGCACCGGAATCGGGTTTTCCCCCTTTCCGCGCTCGTGGATGAAGTGCAACCCCACGCCGTCAACTGTGATCCGCTGATTACTGAACTCGTTGAGCGTGGCTTCCTGCGCCCGCCAGTCGAAAGATTTGTGCCAGTAACCAACCAACTGCTTCAGGTAGGCGAGGTTCGTCCCATAATTCCAATCCGCGCCCGCGACCTCATCCGGCCAGCGCGTGGCGGCCAGCCTCCGCTGCAAATCATCGAGCGTTGCCTGTGGAACGTGAATCTTGTATTCGCTCATCGTGCGTTTCCTCTACCTTTCGGTCCGCATCGAAACATTTTCACGTTGATTTTAGAGCGAGTGGCGCGCACAGGCTGTCACGATCTTGCTCTCTTTTTCATGGGTGCGCTTCTTCACCCGCGCGGCGTGCGCCCGGTGACGCGCTTGTAATGTCGCGTGAGATGGCTGTGGCTTGCGAAGCCTACCGCGTGCGCAACTTCGCTGACCGTCAGGCGTGGATTTTGCAAAAGCCGGGAGGCGCGTTGTACGCGCTTCTGAATCAGGTATTGGTGCGGCGAGATACCATACGTCCGCTTGAAGAGGCGGCTGAAATGAAATTCGGTGAGATGCTCGGTCGCAGCGAGATCAGCAATCGAGACATTTTGCG
This sequence comes from Aggregatilineales bacterium, assembly GCA_965246845.1. GTDB lineage: Bacteria > Chloroflexota > Anaerolineae > Aggregatilineales > UBA2796 > JBBRMW01. Next base: position 2,002,434 of record CBDFFR010000012.1, on the reverse strand, counting down.
CCAGATTATCGTGCATGTACTCAACCGCGCGACGCAGGCTATTCGGATAGCGAGGTGGTGCGGTGTGCGCGATTGCGCCCGCATTTGCCGCATAATATCGAATGAGATGAGTACCCAAATGCATCAAAAGCGCCTCGGTGTAAATCTGCATTTTCGCCGCTTCTGCATTCAGCTCGGAAAGTAATTCGTGTGCAATATAGGTGATCGTCCGGTCCTGTGAACCGAGCGCCGCGCGCAGCAGCAGCGGTTCCCGATCCGCCCTGGTCGCCAGTTGACTGGCGAAATCCGGGTCCAGAAAAATATACAGTGCGTCCGTCGGCATAGCGTGCGAGGATTCGAGCGATGTCCCCGCCGGAGCAATGAAACTATCGCCCGATTGAAAAGCGTGTATCTGTTCCTGCTTATGATAGCGATGCAATACGGAAACCGACGCGCCGAGGTGAACACCGATCATATGCAAGGGCGGTCCATACACGCTGTAACCGGGCGAGACGCGCACACGGTTGATACTGGCCTTGAGGGGTGCGTTGATTTCGCTGAGGAAGGTCACATCGCACTCTGAACTGTGATTCGGGTGTGAAAAGTGAGCCATAGCGTTACTCGTCAGTCATTATGCAAATAGGGTTATCGGTAAATCACGGGCAAACCGCCATTGGTCACGCCAAATTCAGATCAAACAGCGCGAATGCCCCATACTTGCATCCGCGCTGTTTTAACCTACAATGATAAACTGCGTGCAGTCACGCTTCGCAGTGACGACTATTTCTTGACGACAGCGCGAGAGAGCGAAAAGTCGAAATTGTTGGTGTAGCGGCTCAGGTTGACACGAGCCATGTAGAACACGCTTTCGCCCGGATTGATCACCATACTGCCGCCTGCGAGATCACCCGACAGATTGCCTACAGTCTCAGTCGAGCCATCAGGCGACACCTTGTACACCGCTAAATCCGCGCCGGGTTCACCCTTCGCGATGCTATACGTCAGCGTGAACAGGTCATCGGTATCTGGCAGTGAGTAGTAGGTACTGTAGAAATCACCCTTTTCTTCGCCGCGCGTGATGTCGATTGTACTGCCATCGGTCAGTTCATCAGGGATGCTCACGCGCATGATGAAGCTGCCTTTATCTTTTCCTGTCTTACCGTCGCGGCGCGTCACAATCAGCGTATAGTCGCCATCCTTCGAGAGGCGCAGGATCAGGTTGGAGGCGTAGCTTTTGGCAGTATCCGCCAGAACTTTGCTATCGCGCAGTAACTGCATGTTAACCGAATATATCGCTTGCTTGGCGTCCGGGTCGGCTTCGGCTTGCACGACAATCAGGTCATTTTTCTTGCCGCTGAATTTGTAGGTCAATTCATACGCCTTGTCGGTGATTTCGCCCTTGACGGTATCGCCGATTGTAATTGCCGTCGGGGTAGCCTGCGCGAGTGCCGGGTGCGACATGGCAATACTGGAAGCCATGAATGCAATGAATGCGAGCAGCATTCCGATTTTGAACGAACGTTGAGACATGTGCAGTTTCTCCTGATGGTGCGATTATGTGTTGGTGTCGAACAACGCAAAGTATAAGAAAGATAGAGTTTTTTTCAAGTTAAAAGCATCCCTTTCTATCAATGTTTTATACGTTTTTACAGGATTGCACACGGTTGTGCGCAATATGTATCCCCATACATAACTGCTCTCACAATCGAATTATCTGTGGTCACGCCCAATTCAGGTACAATTCAGCCGTTGCTAACGTGTTTCGTGGATAATCTGTGCGTCCCGCGACGGACTGCTTTGTGCATTCACCATCGCGTCGTAAAAGGAGATAGTACGTGACTGCATTGGCTCCCCTCAAGAACCCTGATGTGCAGCCGCGCGTCGGAACGGAAACCGCCTGGCATACGCTCGAAAGCGAGCAGGCGCTTACGCAGCTTCAAGTCCGGTTTCAGACCGGATTGAGCAGCGAAGAAGTCACGAAGCGGCTGGCGCTTGGCCGCAATGAACTGATCGAAAAAGGCATTACCAGTCCGCTCACGATCCTGTGGGAGCAAATCACGGGACCGCTCGTGCTGCTGCTCATTTTCGCGGCGGTCATTTCTGGCTTGTTAGGTAAATGGGATAGTACCATCGCGATCAGCGCGATTGTGGTCCTGAACGCGATCCTCGGCGTCGTGCAGGAATACCGCGCCGAACAAGCAATGGCCGCGCTCAAGCAGATGGCCGCGCCGCGCGTGCGCGTCCGGCGTAACGGACAAACGCTGGATGTCGATTCGCCGGACATCGTGCCGGGCGATGTCATCCTGTTGGAAGCCGGGAGCATCGTCCCCGCCGATGCGCTTCTCATCGAATCCGCGAACCTGAGCGTACAGGAAGCCTCGCTCACAGGCGAATCGGTCCCGGTTGAGAAGACACCTACGCCCGTCGAAGCGATCAACACACCGCTTGGCGACCGCCACAATATGCTTTATATGGGAACTGCCGTCACCTATGGGCGGGGTGTTGCTGTCGTCGTTGAGACGGGCATGAAGACGCAGCTAGGCCGTATCGCCGCGGCGATTCAAAATGTCGAATCGGAAGAGACGCCGTTGCAACGGCGCATGGGCGAAGTGGGCCGGGTGCTTCTGATTGGCTCGCTCGGCGTGATGGTTGTCGCCTTCATCATCGGGTTGATCGTAGGCGACCCGATCCAGGATATTCTGCTGAACAGCGTCGCGATTGCGGTGGCTGTCGTCCCGGAAGGGCTGCCCGCAGTGGTGACAGTTGCGCTCGCGCTCGGCGCGCAACGGATGCTCCGGCGGCGGGCGCTCATCCGCAAGCTGCCCGCTGTGGAAACGCTCGGTTCGGTCACGACGATTTGCTCAGACAAGACGGGGACACTCACCGAGAACCGGATGACTGTCACCGTCCTCGATGTCGCGGGCGAGCAGATGACCCTGCGTGAAGCGGTACAGCAGAAAGCCTACGAACTGGCTGATCCCTCAGTACAGGTCAGCGAAAGCACACTCGCGCAGGTGATGGTCCTCGTCGGCAACGCACTCTGTAACGACGCCGTGCCAGAACGCACCGGACCTAACCCGGAAGATGTGCGCGTGGTCGGCGACCCGACGGAAGCGGCGCTCGTGGTTGCGGCGGCGAAGTTCGATTTGCAAAAGGCGCACCTCGATCAGTTACTGCCGCGCGCGGGCGAAGTCCCATTCTCTTCCGAACGCAAGCGTATGACGACTATTCATGTCCGTGATGAGGTTGTTGCGCCCTCGCCGCAGGAACAGCGTTTTCTCGGTTTATTCGGTGGGCGGACGCTGCAATATATCGCCTTCACGAAGGGCGGCGTCGACAGTATGCTGGATGCCAGCGCGCACGTCTGGATCGACAACCAGATCAAGCCAATGACGCCCGAATACCACGACCGCATCCTCGCTGCTAACAACGAGCGCGCACAGGATGGCTTGCGCGTCCTCGGCCTCGGCTTCCGGTTGCTCGATGTGCTGCCCGCCGCGCTCACACCGGAGACCGTCGAAACCGATATTGTGTTCGTCGGCATTATCGGCATTATCGACCCGCCGCGCGCCGAAGTGCGGGATGCGGTCGCGATTTGTAAGCAAGCGGGAATCCGTCCAGTAATGATCACGGGCGATCATCCGCTCACAGCGCTCAATATCGCGCGCCAGCTTGGGATTGCCAAAGAAGGCGACGGCGTGATCACTGGGCAGCAGCTCGCCACCATGTCGCAAGCCGAACTGGAGAAAACCGTCGAAATAATTCCGGTGTATGCGCGCGTCGCGCCGGAACACAAGCTGAATATTGTTACGGCGTTGCAATCGCGCGGCCATGTCGTCGCCATGACGGGTGACGGCGTGAATGATGCGCCCGCGCTCAAGAAGAGCAATATCGGCGTCGCGATGGGCATCACCGGAACGGCTGTCAGTAAAGAGGCGTCCGATATGGTGCTGGTCGATGACAACTTCGCGACCATCGTAAGCGCGGTCGAAGAAGGCCGCACGATTTACGAGAATGTGCGCCGCTTCGTGAAGTATCTGCTCGCGAGCAACACCGGGGAACTGCTCGTCCTGCTCATCACGCAGTTGATACCGGGCATGATGCTCCCGCTGACGACGCTGCAAATCCTGTGGATGAACCTGATCACAGATGGTATCCCGGCGCTCGCGCTCGGCGTCGAAAAAGGCGAGCCGGGCGGCATGAAGCGCGCACCCTACCCGCCGACGGAAAGTATCTTCGGGCGCGGCATGGGTCGCCATATCGTGATCATCGGCGCGACGATGGGTACGACAGGATTGCTGCTCGGCTATTGGGCATTCAGCAACTTCAAGAACGGCGTCCCGACCTACGAGGCGCGCACCTGGAACACGATGATCTTCATCTACCTGACGATAGCACAAATGGGTCACGCGCTGGCGCTGCGTTCACACCGTGAAAGCATCTTCAAGATCGGGATCACGGGCAATCGCTTCCTGCTCTTTGCGGTGCTGCTCACGCTCGTCGTGCAACTTCTGTCGGTATATGTGCCGTTCTTCAACGGGATTTTCAACACAATCCCGCTTACGCCTGCACAGCTCGCGATCTGCCTCGCCCTGAGTACGGTCGTGTTCTGGGCAGCGGAAATCGAGAAATTCTTCATCCGCCGCGGCGTGTTGAAGGGCTAGGCGTGAATACCTCATCGCGACGGCTGGAATGGCTCAATGGGCGGCGGCAAATCTCCGTCGCTGCCCTGCGTGAGCGCGCGGAAGCGCAATACAAGGCAGAAGCCCCGCCCACGATCCAAATCACGGACGCTGACCCGGAAGCGCGGCGTATGATGCTCGCGGAAATTCTGGATTATCAATTGGAAGTGGAGAGTATCCGGCTCACGCGCGAAGAACGATTGCGCCTGCTGGACGACCTCTACTCCGATATTTTCCAGTATGGACCGCTGGACCCGATCATCGCGGATAGCAGCATCGTGGAGATCAGCATCAAGGGAGACGCCTATGCGCGGACCCGTGACGGCAAGCAAACGCGGCTGGACCTCACGCTCGATGAACCGCTGCTGCGTGCCATTGTCGGGCGCATGATAGGGACCGCGTGGGACGCATCGTTCATCGAAACGGGCGCGGTGCTGCATGGCAGACGAGCGCGCATCACCGCCGCGCAGCCGCCCGCGACGACGATAGGCTACAGCGTCCAAATCCGGTTGCACGGCGAACCGCCCACGCTCGAAATGCTAATCGGTGAGCGCTTCCTCACACAATCCGAAGCGGACGCCTTGCGCGATGCGGTTTCAAACGGGCAAGGGGTGATGATCGTCGGCGAAGTCGGCAGCGGCAAGACGACCTTATCAGGGGCTTTAATCGGGCTACTCCCCATCGGGACGGTGATTATCGAACGCGCGCACGAACTTCCGCGTATTCCTCTACAAGTGCATTTCGCCGGTCCCGATTTCGCGGCGCAAATCGATGTTGCACGTTCGGCAAACCCGCCCGCGATGGTGCTGGATGAAATCCGGTTCGATGAGTCGCAAGCGCTGTGGGACCTGCTCCGCACCGACGGTCCAATGCTCCTCGCGGCGGTGCGCGGCGGGCGACCTGACCGCCTGTATGCGTCGCTGAGTATGTCCGTCCTGCGCGCCAAGCCCGGCACGCCGCCAGATGCAATCGCGGAGCGGGTCGCGTCGCGCTTCCCGGTCGTGGTACTGCTGGGACGCAGCGCCGATGACGGGCGGCTACACATCCGCGATATAGGCGCGTGGGTACACGATGCGGACCGGGTTATATTTCAATCGAACAGGCGCTAACGTAGCGCAAAAAGGTGTACTGGTATGCAATTCAAAGGGTTGTCTCGCGCACTATGTGTCGTTATCGTTTTCTGTTTGTTCCTGCCGACGCAGCGCACAGCCCATGCCGTGCAGGAAGGCGGCGCGAGCATCGGTGATCCGTACATGCCGGAACTCGGCAATACAGGCTACGACGTTCAGCACTACGACCTTTCACTCAAATTCGATTTTGAGGCGCACACGCTCGACGCCGAAACGGTCATCACGGCACTCTCCACCCTCGATTCGCTCGGTAGCCTGAGCCTCGATTTCGCATCGCTGACCGTGCGCGGCGTGCAGGTCGATGGTCAGACCGCCACCTTCAAGCAGGACGCGAATCGCTTCAAACTATTCGTCACGCTGCCGAAACCCGCCGCGCTCGGCCAGAAGTTCACGATGAACATCAAATACGATGGCACGCCGGGGACCTTCCAGAGTCAATATCTGCGCTTCCTGCCCATTGGTCTGGATGTGAATTGGGAAACGCGGCATGTCTTCGCGGTCAACGAACCGGATGGCGCGCGGGGCTGGTTCCCATGCAATGATCACCCGCGCGACCGCGCGACCTTCACCTATCACATCACGGTCCCGGATGACCTGACAGCGGTTGCGAATGGCACGCAGCAGGGCGATCCGATAACTGCAGGCGACGGCTATCACACCTTCGATTGGGATATGCCGGATATGATGGCGACCTATCTCACCGTTGTTGCGATTAAGAACTACGTCGCGAAGCCGCTCCCCAACGCCGGACTCGACATACCGCTGACGGTGTATGCTTACGCCGAAGATGCCGCTGCAGCCGCGAATGTATTACAGGCGACAGGTGAGATCATGACGCGCGAGATTGGGTGGTTTGGACCGTTCCCTTTCAAGAGCTATGGGCAGGTCCTCGTCGGGCAGGATGCGGTCGGCATGGAAGCGCAGACGATGACCGTCCTGCCGGACTCGTTCGCGCGCTCCGACTCGAACAAGGTATATACCTTCGTCGCGCATGAAATGGCGCACCACTGGTTCGGGGACTTAATTGCGCTCGATACGTGGGCGGATATTTGGCTCAACGAGGGCTTTGCCAGCTATGCTGAGTACCTTGCATTCGAGGCGAAGAGCGGCGCGCAAAACGCGAAACGGCTGCTCGATAGCTGGGAAATGCGCGTGCGCGCCTCGACGGGACGCGCGCCGATTATTAAACCGCAGGTCGGGGATATGTTCGGGGCGAATACCTACGTCAAAGCAGGTTTTACGCTGCATATGCTGCGCCTTGAGGTCGGCGACGAAGCGTTCTTCAACATCCTCAAGGGGTACGTCAAACGCTTTAGCGGCAAGAATGCACGCACGACCGATTTTGAGGCCATCGCGACGGAAATCAGCGGGCGCGACCTCTCCGGCTTCTTCGACACCTGGCTGCGCCGCACCGATTTGCCGACCGCGAAAATCACCTACACGCAGTCCAATGGCGAAGTGCAGGCACTGATCTGCCAGACGACCCGCCAGCCGTTCACGATTCCACTCACGATCCAGTTCAATTCGGAGAAAGATCGCGTCGGGAAAACCGACACGGAAGTTTTGAACCTCGCGCAGGCGGAACAGCGCGCGACATTCAAGCCGGGCTTCTCCGTCCAGAGCTGGTCAATTGATCCTGAGAATCGCATCCTGGCTGCCGTGACGGTTACAGAAGCGGAAGCGCTCCCCGCGCGCTGCGCCGCTTAAGACAGCGACCGAATTCCACCACAAATTCTGGGGTGGTCAAGCGCGACCACTATACGAGTGCGCGTATAATGTTGAGGCGGGGCTTGACCCGCCCGATATTTACTACCGCTCAAAACTGGTATTAGTTTGGTCGATAACAGCTCAACCTCGTTGTCCGACGTTGTGTAAGCCCGGTGTGTCTACTTGCCTTCAAACCCTCATAAATGAAATAGCATTTATGAACGTGTTTAATTTAGCAATACTGCCGCACCTCATCTCCAGTAGTTAAATTCCACATCTTAATTTCGCCTGATTGAAGTCCTGTTAACCAATAGTTACTATCGGAAGAAATAGCGGAAGAAATTACTTCATGCAAACCAATATCAAATTCACGAAGAGCCACATTTTTTTCTAAATCTAACACAATATACTTATTCGAGGAGTTTTCCACTTTGTATGAAGGTAAAATCGCTCTACTACTATCAAGAGTTATTTTATATGTCCATAGTGACTGCACTGTGGAATTGGTCTGCAATAATTTTCCATTAGTGGTGTTGTAAATAAATATAGTATCAATTCCGTCATCTGTGAGCAAATAATTTCCATCTGCGCTAAACTGAGTAGCGGGTGTGATCTGCACCTCGAAGAAAGGTGTTTGCGCTTGTGTTTTAAGATCAAGCAAGTATGATTCACTAGGTTCACCATTATTTAGCAAAAGCGCATTTCGACCTGCATCAAAGACAGCAATACCCAAGAATGAAAAAATACGAATCCCCAGTTCAATGTTCCAAAGATAATGATTCTCGTTGCTATCGTATGTAATTAAGTATCTTCCGTCCGTTGATACTATCGGTGCGCGCTCCATATCTCCAGGGAACTTGTAAATTTGTTTTCCGGAACTTACGTCCCAAAGCGTTGCTCCGTCAAACCCCCCTGATAATAAACGAAGTCCGTCAGGTGAAAATGTGACTTGAGTTCCATACACATCTTTGCTCTCTCGCTCGAACTTGCGTATTAGCGCACCTGTTTGTATATCCCACAAATAGGCAGCATGAATACCACCGCCTGCAATGTACTTGCCGTTAGATGACAGTGCTGTGCTGCTCAAAACATCACTAATTGAAAAGGTCTGTGTGACCACGCCTGTGCTAGTTTCCCACAACCTAACCTTGCCAAGGTCCCAAGTCGCCAATACAAATTTATCGTCCGCAGAAAATGCTACCTCGGCTATTCTTTCTGTTGCAGCACAAGTGATAGCATTAAAATGGCTATTCTCCGATAGAAATACGCGGCTGCTACAAAGAGCCATTAAAGCCATAATAAGGCTTGCCATTCGTTTGAAGAAATCCAACAGCGATTCCCTATATGCACAAGTGATGCAGGAATCCAGGCAGCATGGCCCGGAAGCGCTCCGGGAGCGCTGCGCCGCCTAGTCGTTATCCCAGGTGATGATGCCCTGCGCCTGGGCATCATCACGCGACATACGGTTCGCCGAACCCATCCCATTGGCGATGGTTGCCATCCGTGCCGGGTCGAACAGCGATTCCGCTTCGGCGAGATCAACGGAATCGAGCGCATCCAGAATGCGCGGGTCGAAGTTGAGAGATCGGGTCCATCATCGGCATTACAACCGGGAGCGACCGCCGGGAGTAATTCGGACTCGACAACGCGGCGACGTCCGCGCGGCTGCGTGAGCGGGTCGGGCGCGACCACTGCGGCTTGCGGCGTCGGCGCGGCAGGAGCCGACCCGACTGGCTGCACCTGTATCTGGTAGGCTGCCGTACCGATCACCGCCGTCATCTCATCGACAATCGTGCGCCCAAAGCGCGCCACGTTGCCGAGTGCGCGGTTGCCCGTCGTCCCATCGAAGGCGAGGCTCAGAAAGTGGTGCGCGCCCACCCCAAGGCTGTACACATCGAATTTGTCACCATCATAATATTTCAGTACGCGCGGGCGCTCGCCCAAAATCGGGGCAAGCTGCGCCGTCGCCGCGAAGGTCGGACCGAGCGCGGCAGCCAGCAAATCGCGGTCGAAGTAGCCCGCCATGCCGCCATAGGAAAGTATTTTGCCGTTGCGGTCCGCGAGGATGTAACACATCGCCTGCGACTCACGCATCATCTTTTCGCAGAGTGGGCGCAGTTTATCGCTATCGATCAGCGGTACAGGACCCATCAGGTCCAGCGACACGGATTCGGCGGGCGCGGATTCCGGTCCATTCGAGCGCGACGCGGATCGCCCGGATGAACAACTCCGGCATCAGCGGACGGCGCAGATATTGGAACGGTGCGGAGGCCAAGGTCCTCGCTGGTCGGCTCGTCATCCGTTTCCGCGCCGAGGACGATCACGGGCATTGCCGCGACCGCTTTCTTCGCTTGCAGGGCAAGCTGCGGACCGCTCAACGACCCGTTCAGCGCCTGCGCGGTGATGAGCAGGTCGGGGGCCGCGCAGTTGCAATTCATCCCACGCATCATCGCCCGTCGGCGTTTCGATCAAGCGCGGGCGGCGGTTGAGCAGCGCGAGGGAAGCGCGCACCAACAGTCCGATCCCCTGATTTTCTTCGACAATGATGATGCGCGGACTGGGTATCGCCATGATGATCCTAACGGCTCAACTTGAGTTGCGAGACGGTCCCACCGATGAACCAGAGCATTTTGAGGTCCATCAATTCACGATAGTGGAGCATCGCGTCGGCAGAGTTGCGGCGCGGGGCGCGGTTCGTGACAGGCAGCGGCTCACGGTGCAACAGCGCAGAAGGCGGCATGACGGGACTTTCATTCTGCGCCGCTGGCGGGGTGTCCGTAGCGGGTAACTGCACGACTTCGGTTTGCGCCCGCTGCATGACGGCACGCAGGACCTGCGCCGAGTGTGCTACTCCATCCGGTTGCGCTGTGAGGTGGTCGCGGATGAGGGTATCGAGGCGCGTATGGGTTTCGAGTCTTTCAGGCATAGCCATGAGCCAATCCGCTCTCCCATTCCATAGTTCCAAGCTGTCGGCGCAGCGCTTCACGCGCATAATGCAGGCGGCTTTTCACCGTGCCGACGGGCAGTTCAAGCACTTCCGCGATTTGCTGAAGGTCCATCCCTTCCAGATAGTGTAGCACAACCACCACATGCTGATTTACGCTCAACGACTCAATTGCATCACGAATGCGCCCCGACTCTTCATTCGCCTCCGCGACTTTATCCGGGGCGTGCAAGACCGGGCTGATCAGGTGATCGACCATGTTCTCGATGCTCGTCCAGCGGTTGCGGGTGCGCGTCGTCCACGAGTAGGCGAGGTTCACCGTCACGCGGTACAGCCAGGGCGCGAGCGGTAGCGCGGTATCAATTCGGTTCGCGTACTGATAGACCTTGAGCATCGTATCTTGCAGAATATCGTCGGCAGCCGCGACATCGTGGGTGATCGCGAGCGCGGTTCGGTGAACCTGCGTTTTGTAGCGCTCGAAAAGAATTTCAAGCGCGGATAAATCTTCGTGGCAAAGACGAAGTATCAGGTCGCCATCGGTGGGTTCGCTCATCCGCAAGACCCCATTGAAGATCACTTAAAGATGCGTTAATTATAGCGTCCGAATGCGCGCTCGTATAGGAGCGCGGAGCTATTTTCGCATAGCAAATGAATCAAGGCCGAAGGCATGAGTGGACACTCAGGTCTGCCTCTACGGAATGCGCGCTGTGTAGGGGCGGACCGATGTGTCTGCCCATAGGCATCAAGTTAAGGGGCAAGGGCGGACAAACGCTGAAAAGTAGAGGGATGGGCGCGGCGCTTGGTGGAGCGACAACGAGCAATAGTCCGGGCAATGAGGGCAATCGCCTGAACTAAACGGACGGTATCATAGAGGACGGCGGCGAGATGGAAGGCGTGTTTGTGAATAGTGGGGGCGGCCTTGAACCAGGAACGGTCGAGCGAGTCGGCACAGCCCATAAGCAGGAGCCAGTGTTGAATAAGCAAGGCAATCAGTTTGGCATAGACCTCGCACAAGACACGCCAGGGATTAGCTGAACGGGCAGGGGACAGGCGCAAGCCGGACTTCCAGAGTTTGAAGAGGAGTTCAATTTGCCAGCGCACACGCATGAAAGTGAAGGCAGCAGGTGCGTCGAGACGCTGCGCGGGCAGGTCGGTGACGAGCAAGGTCCACTCACACAAGGCGAGCAGGTGTGGGCTAGGCGGACGATTGCGACGGAGTGCTTCGCGTTGCAAGCGTGCGCGGCGCTGTTGAGCGACAGCGGGCGGGACCCGCTGCACTAACAAGCGCGCGGGAAAACGGTGGTGAGACAGATAGACCTGCGTTTCGGCGTGGTCGCCCACGACTTGCGTGGCGAGCCACTCCGGGGCTGACCAGACGCGCTGCTGCGCATCGACGCACTGCACGTTGGCGGGCAAGCGCGTGAGCCAATGCACCCCGCGTTGCGTCAACGCCTGCAAGCGTCGGATGCTGAAGTAACCGCTGTCGGCCAGATACAACGCACCCACTGGTAGCTCAGGCAGACCCGCCGTTTTGTCGCTGGCGCGTCCCGCCTCTAAATTCAAGTGCAAACCCCCACTACTGTAGTCCAGCACGGTTTGTACTTTCAGCCCCGCGCTTGTGCCGTTCTGGTTGCCACAACCCGCCCACAGTGTCCCTAAAGCAGCAGGCAGACTGAGCGTCGTACTATCCTGCACGTAGACCCCATTAAATGCGCCTAACGCGCCGACACTGCCCCCCTCCGCTTCCACCACCTGCTCCAGCCCAGCTTCCAGCACCATCCGCAAACACGTTGCCGCTTGCGCCGTGAACCGTTCTGCCAAGCCTTGTGCGCTTATCGTCACCCCGCATGTCCCCGCCGCCTGACTCAGTTCCTCCAAACTCGCCGCCGGGTTCGCCAACCATCCGAAGACCAGCGTTTGCACCAGGCTTGACCCGCGTAACTTGCGCACCCGTCGTACACACCCGCTGACCCGTCCTGCTGCATCGGCTACTTCCGTCAAGACCCACTGCATCTGCGCGCTCACCTGCGCTATACTCGTCATCGGGGCTGTCCTTGTGAATCTGGTTTGTGGTTAAACTCATTTTCGCTCGGACTGCCCTTTTTTCCTTATCTTGATGCCTATGGGCGGACCCATGTGTCTGCCCGTGAATGACTCCGTTTTGATGCGTTTACACTGCGCTATTTCGGGCGCGGAAGCGCAATTTGCTGGATGACTGTCCCCGCATCGTAAACCGTGACCAGACAGTAACCGCCCGGCTCTTGCGGCGCGGGCTGCGGTATCTCAAGCGTCGGGTAACTTTGCAATTGGCCGAAGGTCGAGGGCGCGCTGCTATACAGCACACCGCCGCGCATCGCCTGAAAAGCACGGTGAATATGCCCGAAGAACACGCCGCGCAGCCGTTCGCGCGCCGGGGCGATGGCACTCTCGAATTCGGCGTGATTTTCCAGATACATTGCGCCGCCGTTATCCTTGAAAATGTGTTCATCCAGCCAGCGCACACCGAGCAGCAATGGCTGATGGTGCATCAGGATGACCAGCGGCGGACCGTCCGGTGTGCAAAACGTGCGCAGCCGCGCGAGCTGCTCCGGCGTGAGTTCTCCCCCCGGCGCAATCGGTCCAGTCGTATCCAGCGTGACGAACTGGACGCCACCCGCCACAAAATCGATTTCGTATCTCGCTGTCGGGTTCGCGATGCCCAGCATCGTTTGCAGGCGCTCGCGGTTGTCGTGATTGCCCACGAGATAGCGTACCGGAAATTTCAGCTTTGCGAGCAATTCATACGCGAGAGCGTAGGCTGCGGCGCTGCCATCCTCCACGACATCGCCTGTATGCGCAATGAAATCGACAGTATAGGGAAGCGCATTGATCGTCTCGACCAGCGCGTGCAGGTTCGCGTAGGGTGCGTGTCCATAGCTTGTGAAGGCGGGGTCGGCCGCAATGTGCGTATCGGTGATGTGAATGAAGCGAACCAGAGCCATCGAAGCAATCTCCTGATGATTGTTGCGGCGGGATATGCCACACTATACCAAAGGTACTATCAAATGCGTCACATGGGTAGCACTTCATCTAACAGATTGTTACAGATTTGGGCAGCTTGTGAAATATGTATAGAATCAGGTACGCTCAAACGTAGCGATCTTGTTTCAGGAGCGTAACAGAAGTGGGAAAATAGTCACAATTACATCCCGCTAGGCTTGACTTTCCGGGCGAATAACTTAAACTGTTGCATGTCGTCGGTTTCATATCAGGAGCAATCAACATGCTGTACATCCCCCGTGAAGAAGGCCAAGGCCTCGTCGAGTACGCGCTCATCCTCGTCCTCGTCGCCATTGTCGTCATCGTGATCCTCTCCCTGCTGGGTCCGATCATCGGCAACGTCTTCTCGAACATCGTCAAGAACATCTAGTTCTTCCTGTCTCGACGTGAAAAGGCACTCTACGGAGTGCCTTTTTTGTTGCCACAATTCTTTACATCTTTCACGAAATCACCACTTTATAACAAAATCATTACAATTTGTAGGAATAAACACCCATGATCCGACTAAAAATATGTTACATTTTGGCGGTATCGTTATGACTCTGTTATCTCATAGGAGATTATCGTGTTGTACATCCCCCGTGAAGAAGGTCAAGGCCTCGTCGAATACGCGCTCATCCTCGTCCTTGTCGCTATCGTCGTGATTGTAATTCTCTCTCTGCTTGGTCCGATCATCGGCAACGTCTTCTCGAACATCGTCCAGAATATCTAGTTCTTCCCGTTTTGACGTGCAAAGGCGTTCTATAGTGCGCCTTTGCATTATACGGAACCCAAGTACAGGCAGCAATAGTCCTGAGCGCTTTTTGCCGTTTGTAGCACACTCGTTACATCATTGAAATACATTTATTAGATATTTGGGATGTTTGTTATACCAAAACACATTGACGCTTGCCGTGCATCCCGTACACTGGAAGGACTTTATCTGTACTTCCAGGAGTCGTCAATGCTTTACATTCCGAAAGAACAAGGTCAGGGGCTGGTCGAATATGCGCTCATCCTCGTTCTGGTTGCCGTCGTCGTGATCGTCATCCTATCTCTGTTGGGTCCGGTCATCGGAAACGTGTTTTCAAAAGTCGTCAAATCGCTTTAGCAGATCAGAAAGGCGCTAATCAAAGCGCCTTTTCATTTCAAAACGCCACACGCTTTCAGTTTCTCCTCGAATTCCGCATACGTCGCCGTATAGAAATTCCCCCCAGCGTTGCAATCACCCGCGAAATATTGAAAGTTCGTCTGCGCGGGGCGTAATGTGGAGAGCAGCGCGTCGAGATTGGGATTCGAGATCGGTGTTGGAGGGACACCCAACCAGATATACGTGTTGTAGCGCGAGCGGTTTTTCAATTCTGCCGCGCCGATCTTCGGCCACCACGCCCCCGCCCTCCCGACCGCGTATTGTACCGTCGCTGTGCTGGAGAGCGCCTTACCCGCTGCCATACGGTTGTAAAACACGCTCGCGATTTGCACCTGTTCGGATGGTGCATAGGATTCGCGCTGAACGACGCTCGCGAGGGCAACGACTGCATAGAACGATAACCCGCGCGATGCTGCTTCCGCGCGCACGCCATCCGGGACCGCCGCACCGAACGCACGCAGCATCATATCCCGCAGATCGGCGGCACTGCTCGCGTTTTCAAGCGCATAGCTTCCGGGGAACAGGAAGCCCTCGAAGCTCACCGTAGCAGGCTTGCTTTCAAGGAATGCAAAGCCGCTCACCGCAACGCCCGGACCCGTCACCGCCAGAAAGTCGCGCCCGGTGAAGCCAACCGGAACCGCATCAACCGCCGCCGCGATTTGCTCCCGCCGCCAGCCCGCGCGAATGCTCAACGTACATGGACAGGCTGCCTTGCGCGTCACCCCGGCAGGTAGGCTCGGACCCTCGGCAGGACCGTCATCTACTTTCGGCGCGTTGGCCGCTGCGCCCGGCGGCAGATATAACACCTGTCCAAGCGAAAGCAGTTTCGATTTCAGGCAGTTCGCCCCCATGATCTGTTCGACGGTGAGCGTGTTTTTGCTGCCGAGGACGAACCCGAAGAGCGTGTCGCCCGGTCCAACGGTGTACGTAGTCCAGCCATCAGGCGGCGTGCAGCCGGAAGATAGGCGCGTTGGCGCTTCGGTCGATGTTGTGATTGACGTGCTGATAGTGAGGGGGGCGGGTGTGGCCGTCGGTGTGGGCGTAAGCGTCGCTGACGCCGTTGCAGGAAGCGCGGTTGCAGTCGGCGGCTGAACGAATGGCGTGTCGCTCGGCGCGGGCGTTGCAGAATCCGTTTGAGTTGCGCTCGCGCCAGGTTGGATGGCTACGCGCGTTGGCTGCATCGTCGGTGCAATAGTCGGCGAGCGTGGAGCCGGCTCGATCAGGCTGAACAGGACCGCACCACCGATGAGCAACCACACGACTACCCCGCCGACGATCAACACTACTCCCGCGCGCCGCATCCGCTATTCGACCCGCACGCTTGCAAGGACGAGATGATCCGCGACCGCGACCGCGAGCCGCGTGTTGTCACGCCAATCGTAGACCACAATCCAGATTTCATACTCGCCCGGTTTGTCGGGAACTTGCAGCGCATGGTTATCGCGGTAAAAGCCACCCGCGACCCATTCGCTCATGCGTCCGAAAGTCCCTTGCGGCGTCCCGGAGCGCTGCGCGACCGTCCCAATATCGGGTGCAATCAGGGAAATATTCACACTGTAATCGAACTTGTCTGTGTCGGACGGCCAGCCCTCAAAGCGCCACAGCAGCGAAACGGGCAGCACCGCACCGCGCGTCACCGCTTCCGGCAAATCCGCGCCTACGAGCGTGAGCAATTTTCCAAACTGCGCATTGATGCTCCGCGCAGGCCAGGGCGGAACACCATCAGGCGCGGCATCTTGTGCGCTGTATTCGATGATGCGCGCGGTATCGGTCGTCAGCACTTCACGTATCGGGAAGTAGTGGCGCGCCAGATAATTTTCAAGCGCGCGGGTCCGCGTCCGGTCTTCATATCGAAATTCCGTGATGTAGAGCCAGCGGCTCGCAAGCGCCGCGATGCGCGGGAGCATCGTCGTGGTGGCCGGGTCCACACGCGCATCGAGGTTAGCCGGGTCGAGTTGCAGCGGCGAGATCGTCATGCGCAGCGGACGACCGGGGACATCGACTTCACCGGGCGGGTCGTGCATTTGAAAGATCGGCGCACGTCCGCGATAGTTGTTCATAAAATAGGCGCGATACGCATTGCTGCCAAGCAGAACCGCTGTGTCGCCCGGTCGGGTCGCCTGCTCAATGGCTTGCAGAGCGTGGGACGCAGCGGGGTCGTTGCCGCCGTAGCGCGGATCGCTGGACGCCGCACGCAGCCCGGCGAAGCACACGAGTAATAGTCCAACGAGCAGCGCCACCCCATTTAATCGCGACGGTCTGCGCAATGCCAGCGCCGCACACAGCACGAGGACGAGGCACGCCACGCCAACCCACGCCGCACAGTTGACATCCCACGCGAGGTCGAACGATACTTTTCCAAGCAGGCGCGGCAACACCGTTTGCGGGATGTAGGCAAGGTCCCACGTCCCGGCGATCCAGCCAACGAGCGTGCGCCCAAGCCGTGCGCTCTCATCCTCCAGAAAGCGATAATAATCGCCAAGCGGGACGATCATCGCGAGCGTTTGCAGCGCCGCACTCCCCGCGACTATTGCGCCCGCGCCGATTTTCGCGGGGAGCCGCGCGCGGGTTAGACCCTGCAAGGCGGGCAGCGTCAGCAACGCGAGGTAAGGCGTCAATGGGACCATGTAGCGCGGACCCCAACCCGTGCCACCGTACCAGTTCACGTTTTGCAGCAGCGAATACCCGACTACGAAACTGACCAGCGCGGTAACTGCTATCAGGAGCAGCCGCACCTCGCCGCGCCGCAGCAGAAGGATGCCACCGGGAATGCCCAGCAGCAGCACGGGCGAAAACGCGAAGATGCTCCGTCCAGGGCTGATCAGAAAGCCGACGAGCGCTTCCGGGATTGCGGCGGAATTTTCGAGCAGACGACCCACACGCGCCGCGATGTCGAAGCGCCCGCCGACCACACGGGACAGGATCACCGTGACGACGAGCGCCAGCGCGACCAGCCCAACCGCCGTGAGCAGCGAACGCCGATCTACCTTGCGGATCGGGGGAAGCACAGTCACGAGCAGCACCGGGAGGATCAGGATCGCCGCGTCTTTGGTCAGGAATGCCCCGAGCAATGCAAGAACGGCAGGCAACAGCCAGCGCCGTTCACCACGCCGCCAGCGTTCTAGGCAGTGAGTGCAAATGAGCAACAGGACGCCCAGCAGTG
The DNA here is from genome assembly GCA_965246845.1 of Aggregatilineales bacterium. GTDB lineage: Bacteria > Chloroflexota > Anaerolineae > Aggregatilineales > UBA2796 > JBBRMW01. The sequence goes on along the minus strand of CBDFFR010000012.1, from coordinate 1,984,661 downwards.
GTTCGCGAAAAAATGTCTTGCTATAGGGAAACGCAATCGTCGCGAGGCCGAAGAGCAGCGCCCCGCCAATCCCCGTGCGTACTTCGTAACCGAGCAATCGCGCGTAATGGTAGATGAGCGTCCCGGCGAGCGCAGTCAACACAATATTCAGCAGCCACACGGTTTGTACGAGGCCAAGCCCCGGCAGCCACAGCGCTGCGACGAAAAACGGCGCTGCCGCGAGGACCTGCCCCGGCTCCGAGTCGAGCGTCGGGACGGGTACGTTATTCGGATAGTTGCCCGGCAATCGAAGTGCGCCGCTATAGTTCAACCACAGATTGCCCTGCTGCACAAAGCTGTGAACGCCATCCCACAATTGGACCTCATCGTTGCTGACCGCCACGCCACTGAAAAAAAAGAAGTACACGGCGGCAAGCAGGACGAAGAGCAGCGCCCCGCGCACGGCATCCCGCAACTCAGCGCACCCCGATCCGCACGCGGAAGGTCCACCACCATGTACGCGCCACGCCGCCAAAGAATGTATCAAGCGCCGCGCGGTATGCCGTCATGCCGATGTCACCTTCGCTCAACCCGGCCTTGAGCAGGGTTTGCGTGCCGCCCTGACTGAGGACCAGCCCAATCATGCGCGCGGCGTCTCCGCTGTCCTGCTTGTGCAGGAAGAATTCGCGGACAATTCGGAATTGGCCGCTCTTCTCCATGCGGTCAAGATGGCCGGGTTTCGCCCAAGAGCGAATATCGCGCTCATAATCGCCAGCCTCGACGAGAGTACGTTCGCGGCGGCGCGACTCGTAGAATTGGTGGTCGATTGCCGGGGATATAAACGGCGGCCAATCATTATCTACCGCCGCAAAGACTCCACCGGGTCGCAGGATGCGCGCAACTTCCGCAAAGGTGCTGGTCGGCTCCATCCAGTGCAGCGCCTGCGCTACCGTTACGATATCCGCGCTCGCGTCGGGAAGCCCGGTCGCTGCGCTGTAACCTTCGCGATACTCGATTGTCGGCGCGGTCGTCTCGCGGACAGCCTGAGCGCGCATGTCGGGGTTAGGTTCGATGCCGATTACCCGTTCGGCATGATCTGCCCACACGCGCGTCGAAAGCCCCGTCCCGCTGCCGAGGTCCACCACGAGCGCAGCCTGCGCAATACCTGCATACTGGCAGAGTAGCGCCGGGAGCGCTTCGGGCGGCGACGGACGGTAACGATCATACGTCTCCGCGAAGCCGGAAAAGCGCTCCACATTGGCCGGGGTGAAGGACGGTGTATTCATTCCGCTGATTTTACCGCGCTACGGTTTTTTCGTCGCGGTGATGGTCGGCGTCGTGCCGATACTCATTTGCAGAGCGCTGGCGGTCGTCGTCGCTTCCGCGAACTGTGCGGTCTGCGTCAGGTTCAAAATTGGGATTTTCGGGGCGCGGGCGGTCGCCGTTAGCGCGGCGGGCGTTTCGGTCGCTTTCGTATCGACAAGCTCCTGCCCGATGGTCACGCCGAACATCTGCGGGCGCACAACCTCGAACCACGTCTGGCCGGGTTTGAGGTGCATGGGCGTCTTGCCATCCGCATAGTAGAGGTATAGCGCCCCTCTGTCGCGGTTGCGCCGCCACGTCCCCTTGAACCACTGCCCATCACGGAAGACCCACGCGACATCGCCGCCCCACATCGAGATTTCGACGGCGGGCGAACCGGTCTCCGATTCATAAATATCGGGGCGGTTGACGTGATAGGCTTGCAGCAGGACGATGTTATCCGCTGTCAGTTGCGCGCCAGTAGCCGCGTCGATATGCGGCAGGCCGCTGTTCCAGCGGTAATACTTCGCGTCGGTCGGGTTGTATTGCCAGCGCGCATCCTGATCGTTGTACCACTTGATGAAAATATCATTGGCGATGCCGCCGTTCGGGTCCGGGTTGACATCGAAAGCGAGGCCACGCACGTTCGTTCCCTGATTATTGCTGCGCTTGGTGACGAGGTCCCACATCTGGAAGACATTGCCGAAGAGCGTATGCTCGAAGGCGAGGCCGGGGCGCGGAAAGCGGCAGAAGGGCGGGCAGTTGTCCCCGAACTGCGGCGTCAGGGCTTGCGAGCGGAGTGTCTTGCGATATTTTTCCTGACCTTCCGGGCAGACCATCGCGCCAAGTTTGTCGTTCAGGCAATAGCCTTCAAGGATCATCTTCTTGATCGGGTCGTTGGAGCCACTGTAGGCGAGGACCGCATTGTACATATTCATCAATTCGAGATCGAACAGGCGTCCTGACCGGATCGAGCCGACTTTTTCCGCGCCATGTGAGCGGTAGAACGCAGCGAAGCGCGTCACGCCGCCTTCGACTTCATATTCATACACGATGTCGGCATCGCTGAGGCCGGTTTGCGGGCGCACGACGGGCGTATAGTTCGAGACCTTGACTATCATCGTGCGGCGGTTCTTCGCCACGTCGTCAGGGAAGGGCAGCCCGGTCAGCGAGTTGATGTTGTCCGGGTATTCGAGCGGTCCGACGGTCGTGGGAGTCGGCGCGGGCGTATCGGTTGGTGCGCGGGTCGGCGTGGTGGTGCGGGTCGGAATTGCGGTCACACGCGGCGTATTGGTCGGGATGAGCGTCGGGCGTTTGGTATTTGTCGCCGGAGCCTGATCGAGCGGTTGCGCCGCGCCGGGTACGATCCCCGTCAGGAGGACGAGCGTAGCAGCCAGCAGCGTGGTCAACAGCATAGACGGCAGCGGCCAGCGGAAAAATCGGTTCATGGAACAATACGCCTCAATCGTAGACAGAGCAGCAGCCTATCATAGCCGCTGCGCGGTGGCGCGTGAAGGGTTCATCAGGCGCGCGTCGAGTCAGCGCCCCCCGCCTATCGCGAAGTAGCGGCAGAATTCCGTAGGGGACGCGCCAAAGCAGGTGGAGAGGTTCATCACAGAGAGGATGAGCAGGGTGATCGTAAGGAGGGCGAGCAATGCGACCATCCCACAGCCGATGGAGAAGCGCTGGGGTCCGACCACCTCGCGAACGCCATTGAACATCAGCCCGAAGAGCGCCAGTTCATCGGTAAAGCGGATAATGCGCCGCCCAATTGTGAACAGCACACCACCCACGAGCAGGATGATTATCAGCGGAACGATGCAGGAGAGATTGATACCAGACGATGCTTCCATGACGCGACCTGTTCAATGTCATCGAGTGTGCGAAATTATAGGGCGTCCGGGCAAAATCGCATAGACGCACAGTTTTCTAACGCGAAATTTGCACCAGTCGATCCAGCCCGGCGTCGTCCTTGATGATTTGCACCTGCGCATCAGGAAACGCAGATCGTGCAAGCGCCGCCACCGCCGGACCCTGATCCGCGCCGTGTTCGAGCAGCATCAACCCCGGCGAAGCAAGACGTGTTAGAGCCTGCACCAGCAGCCGTTCGATCAGACGCAGGCCATCCCCGCCGCCATCGAGCGCAACCAGCGGCTCGAACTTCGCGACATCGAGGATCGATAGCTCCGCCGACGCGATGTAGGGCAGGTTCGACGCAATCAGGTCGAAGCGTCCGGTGAACGGCTCCATCAAATCCGCTTGAAGAAGCGTCAGGTTCGGTAGATCATCGGCGTTCTCCTGCGCGATGCGCAGTGCGGCCAGCGAAACATCGGTCGCGATGACTTGCGCATTCGGCAACTGCGCCGCAAGCGTGACCGCGATCACGCCCGAACCGGTTCCCACATCGATTATTCGTAACGGCTTCGGCTGTTCACGCGCCCACCGCAACGCGACCTCGACCAGTTTTTCTGTCTCCGGGCGCGGGATGAGGACATGCGAAGTCACGCGGAAAGTACGATCCCAGAAGGGGCGCGAACCGAGCAGATAGGCGATGGGCATCCCGCGCGCTCGCAAGACGATCATGCTTTCAAAGGTGCGCGCCTCGTTTTCCGAAATATTCCGTTCGGGGTGTGCGATGAGCGCCTCACGCGGGGTTTGCAGCGTATGCGCAAGCAGCAGCGCGGCATCCAGCCGGGGCGAACCCGAACCGCCATTCATCAGCCGTTCGGTCCCTTGCCGGAGCGCTTCACCAACCTGCATCAGTCCTCGTCGCCCGCGCCCTCGCCGAGCCTGCCCGCGCGGTCTTGCAAAATCAATTCGTCGATGAACGAGTCGATGTCGCCATCCAGCACGCCGGGCAGGTTGTAAATCGTCATCCCGATACGGTGGTCGGTGACACGATTCTGCGGGAAGTTATACGTACGGATTTTTTCACTGCGTTCGCCCGTGCCGACCTGATTGCGGCGTGCGGAGTCCTGTTCGGAGCGGATTTTCTCCATCTCGAATTCATACAGTCGGGCGCGCAGGATGTTCATCGCCTTAATCTTGTTCTGGAGCTGCTTGCGCTCATCTTGCACGGCAACGACCAGCCCGGTCGGGAGGTGCGTAATGCGTACCGCCGAGTCGGTGGTATTGACGGATTGGCCGCCCGCGCCCTGCGACCGGTACACATCTATCTTGAGGTCCTTATCCGCAATCTGCACATCGACTTCATCCACTTCAGCCAGCACCGCGACCGTGACCGTGCTGGTGTGGATACGTCCGGCGCTCTCCGTTGCCGGGACGCGCTGGACGCGGTGGACGCCGCTCTCATATTTGAGACGCGAGAACGCGCCCTGTCCTTTTACCGCGAAGATGACTTCCTTGAAGCCGCCGATGCCGCTCTCGCTTTCGGAGAGCGTTTCCGGCTTCCAGCGCCGATCCTCTGCGTAGCGCAAATACATCCGCAGCAAATCTGCCGCGAACAAGCCCGCTTCGTCGCCGCCCGCGCCCGCCCGGATTTCGACAAAAACGTTCTTGTCGTCGCGCGGGTCCTTCGGGATGAGCATTTGCGTGAGTTCGGTCATGAGCGCTTCAATCTGCGCTTCCTTGCTCGCGACTTCTTCCTGCACCATCTCGCGCATATCCGGGTCGGCTTCGGATTCCTGCAGCATTTGCCGCGCGCCTTGCAGGTCGGCATCTACCTTGCGATAGCGCTCATAGGTTTCGACCATCGGCTCCAGTTTGGAGCGTTCCTGCGCCATCCCGGAGATTACCGAATAATCGCCCATGAGCGTTTGCGGGTCGCTCATCAGGCGTTCGAGTTCGTCGTATCTGGCACGAATGCCGTTGAGTTTATCGAACATGAATCCAAAACCTTCAGCCATCAGCAAAAATGTGATCAAACGGCGAAAAGTATATCACACGCATCTAAACATTGATGATTTCACCGCTCGCGGCGCGTACCAGACGGTCACGGACCGCCGCGCCGATGCCGATAACAGGGAAGCCGCGCGCGATGATCACTTCCACGCCTGAATCATCCAACGCGCGTAACGCGGCAAACAATCCCGTCGCGACCGTTTCTACATCGTTCAATTTGCCGAGGAATAGCCTGGGGATGTCCAGTGATTCTACGCTTAACCGATCTTCTTCCGCGAGCAGCAGCCCGACGCGCGTGTGCGTCTCGATGAGCGCGCGTGTGCGTTCAATAATTGCGCGCTGCACGGCCTCGGAGTCGCCCTCGATCAGGAGCAAGCGCGCGTTGGGCGAATAATGTTTGAGCAGCATTCCCGGCGCGGGGAGTGCTTCGGTATTGCGCGCTGCGTCGATGTGCCGCTCTTCAACCAAAATATCCAATGGAATGAAGGCACGCAGTGCTTCCAGACTCACGCCGCCGGGACGCAGTACGCGCAACGGGCGCGTTGTCAGGTCCAGAATGGTCGACTCGACGCCGATTGCGGTCGGTCCACCATCCAGAATGAGCGGAATGCGTCCGGCAAGGTCGGCGTAGACGTGCTGCGCAGTCGTCGGGCTGGTATGCGCAAAGCGGTTCGCGCTCGGCGCGGCAATCGGTACACCCGCTACACGTAGCAGTGCCAGCGCGACCGGGTGCGCTGGCATCCGCACGGCGACGGTCGGTAGTCCTGCGCTCACATTATCAGGGATGCGCGCAGAGCGTTTTAAGACCAGCGTGAGCGGTCCCGGCCAGAATTTGGTCGCGACCCCGTAGATCAGGTTACCACCCCGTTGTATCAACGGCGCAAGCTGCACGATGTCCGCAATATGCACGATCAGCGGATCGGTACGGGGTCGCCCTTTCGCGGTGAAAATCTTCGCGGTGGCGCTCGCATCAAGCGCATTTGCGCCGAGTCCATAGACGGTTTCGGTCGGGAATGCGACCAGTTCTCCGGCACGGATCAGGGCAGCAGCGCGTTCAATTGCGCCCTTCTGTGAGGCGAGCAGAATTTCGGTCATTTCTGGATGAGCAAGCGCCAGCCATTTTCAAGCATCGCTTCGGAAGAAAGCAAACAATAGCCGCGCAGGTCGCACCATTCGGCTACGCGCTCGCGCGCTTCCGGATCGGTGCTGATGAACTCGAAGCAGTCTCCCGGCGCGAGGTGGCGCATCCGGCTATTCAGATACAGCAATATCTCGAAGCAGACCTCGAGGCCAGAGGTAAAACTATCCGTGATGGTATCGACTTGCATAGTTTCGCTTATTCACTATCTGTATCTGATCGTACCACGCCTGTCTGCCTTCGGGATGGTGAGGGCGCGCTGAGAAGTTGTGAAAATCATGTAAACTCCGGTCGAGTCCGCGATAATCATGTTATAATCGTGAAAACGGTCGGAAAAGGAGTTGTGACATGCCTCACGTATCGCTTCCCGCTTTGGTGATTATTCTGGTGATTGTTGTGCTGCTCTTTGGGAGCGGCAAGGTCGCGAAACTGGGCGGCGAATTGGGCGTCGCGATCAAGGAATTCCGCAAGGGAATCTCCGGTGACGAGCCAGCCGTCGCCACCACGACCACTGTTGTCGAGAAGAAGACCGAAGTTCCTCCTTCGACTCTGTGATCGTTCACCTATAAAGAGAAAGCCGGGTGCAGATGCGTCCGGCTTTTTGTTTGCAACGAACTTGTTACAAAAAGCACAAGTTGCCCGCATAAGCAAACCTGTTTTGGTTTTTTGGTGTTACAATATTACCTTCATTTTAGGATTGTAGAGGATTGCCGCATGGCCGACCTATTCGACAAAATCCACAACTTTACCGCCGTCAAAGAGGCACGCGCACAGGGAATTTATCCGTATTTCCTGCCGCTGCAAAACTCGGAAGGCGCGACGGCGACGTTCGAGGGTCGCGAGGTGGTTATGATCGGCTCGAACAACTACCTCGGCCTGACGACGCACCCGAAAGTGCGACAGGCGGCGATAGACGCCATCGCGGAATATGGTACGAGCTGCACCGGGAGTCGCTTTCTGAATGGCACGCTCGAACTCCACCTCGAACTGGAACGGCGGCTGGCACGCTTCATGGGTTCGGAAGCGGCATTGACTTTCACAACTGGTTATCAGGCAAATGTCGGGACGATTACCGCGCTCGTTGGCAAGGGCGATTACGTCATTTGCGACAAGGAAGACCATGCCAGCATCGTCGATGGCTGCCTGATGTGTTATGGCGAGATGCGCCGCTTCAGCCACAACGACGTGAGCAGCCTCGATGCGGTCCTTGCGCGCATCCCGGAGAACGCCGGGAAGCTGGTCGTCGTGGATGGCGTCTACAGCATGGGTGGCGACATCGCGCCGCTGCCGCAAATCATCGCGATTTGCAAGAAGCACGGCGCGCGGATCATGGTCGATGACGCGCACAGCATCGGCGTCCTCGGCAATGGGCGCGGGACGGCGGCGCACTTCGGCGTCGAAGACGATGTGGATGTGACGATGGGGACGTTCAGCAAGTCGTTCGCGTCGGTCGGCGGCTTCATCTCCGGCAAGGCTGACACGCTGGAATACATCCAGCACGCCGCACGCACGATCATTTTCAGCGCGAGCCTGCCGCCCGCCAACGCCGCGACGGTGCTAGCCTGCCTGGATATTCTCGAAGCCGATACCAGTGTCATTGAAAATCTGTGGGACAACGCCGAATATATGCGGACCAACCTCAAGCGGCTTGGTTACAACATCGGGCGCAGCAATACGCCGATCATCCCGCTGATCATCGGCGATTACATGCGGACCGGGATGGCCTGGCGCGGCTTGCTGAACGGCGGTGTGTATACCAACCCGGTCGTGCCGCCGGGTGTGCCGCCGAACATGAGCCTGCTCCGCACGAGCTACACGGCCACGCACACGAGAGCGCACCTCGACCGCGCGCTGACCGTCCTCGATGAAGTAGGCCGCGCGCTCGACCTGATACCGGGCGAAGGCAGCCTCTATCAGACGAGTGTGGAAGCGCTGCCTGTTCTCTAACGCGCGGTAATCTGCGAAGGGGTCGTGGTTTGCCCGACCCTTTTGCAACAAGTTAACGCTAATCCGTCCCGGTGGCTTGCCCGGCATTGATTGCTTCGCGCGGATTCTGCGTGCGCAGCAGGTCACGGATTTCGGTCAAAAGCTGCTGATCGACCGAGAGCGACTCCTCATGCGCGGCAGCGGCGACCCCGGCAGCGGTTTTGGCGCGATGCAGCCGAATTTGTGCAGCACGTCGCATCATCGTATTGATGCCGCGAATCAGGAAAAAAACGACAATCGCGACGATCACAAAATTGATGATCGCCTGAATGAAGCTGCCAACGGCAAGGACTGCGCCGCCTGCGTCACGTGCCGCCTTGATCGAGGCGTATTGCTTGCCGTCAAGCGCGACATAGATGTTCGTGAAATCCACGCGCCCTAAAAACAGGCCAAGAATCGGGTTGATGATGTCCTGCACCAGCGAATTCACAATCGCGGTGAAGGCCGCGCCGATGATGATACCGACAGCAAGGTCGAGTACATTGCCGCGCATAATGAAGGACTGAAATTCGCGGACGATAGAGCGCATGACGCTTTTTCCTTTTTACACTCGTGGCCGACAGAAGCCCAAGTATAGTGAATTCGGAAAAAGCGTGTCAAGCCGTTGGGTTTATCCCTGCACTGCGACCTGTTTGCGCAGGTTGCGCACGTCCCACAACGTTTCGAGCGCGACCGCGACGATTTCCGTGAGTTGCAACAGCTTCATTTGATCGTCGGCGGTGAAGTCACCATCGTATTTATCCGAAAGTTGGAACAAGCCCCAGTTGATTCCCTTACTATCGACCAGCGGGACGGCCAGCCAGCCGCGCATCGGAGGGTGCTTCCCGGCTTCGAGGCCGAAGTTCTTCCATTCCGGGTGCGCTTCGAGTTCGGCTTGCGTCAGTCGGATCGGCTTGTTTTCGCGTAGCAGCCAGCCATGTGTGCCATAGCCAGTTGCAGCAGTCTTGTATTCTGCCCATGCCGCGTATTTATCGGAGAGCGAGAAATACTTACGGACCGAACTCCAGTCCTGCTGTACGACGATAGCGATTGCCGATTGATGCGCGCCGATGATCGCCCGCGCGGTCTCCGCTGCCGCCTTGAGGACCTTGTTCGACCCCTGCGCGAACGCCTCATCAATAGCATCGGGGGTCTGGATAAGGGGGTTCGTCGTCGCACCGGGCATCACGTTATCGTAGACGTTGCTTTCTTCCACTGCGAACTTTCCTTTTTACCGTGATTAGCGTTTCAGGACCCGCAGAGCAACCCCGCGCCCATACTGTCGGGAGAGTGGCATCCATATCGCGCCGACTGCGCCCTCAAGCGCGGAAATTACGCTTGCGTCGCCCAGATCGACGGGTTCCAATCCCACATCGGTGATAAGCTGCGCGACAGTTTTCTTCGCGTCTGCGTCATCGCCCGCCATCATCATCGACGCAGGTTCATCACCAAACATGGGATTTTCCAGAACTTCAAAGCCGACCGAGTTGAATGCCTTGACAACCTTCGCGCCCGGTTGTAGCCGCATCGCAGCTTGACTATTGGAGACGCCATCGAAGCGGTTGGTCGCATCGATCAGGATTTTACCCTTCAAATCACCCGCCTCTTTCAGCACGCTTTCGAGCGCGGTCCCGCTCATCGCGAGCAAAATTACATCGCCAAAGGCGAAGGCGTCCTGTGGAAGCCCTGCGCGGGCGTTCGGACCAGCCTGCGCGAGCAACGCCTGCATTTCTGCGCTCTGCGGGTTACGCGAACTGAAAAACACCTCGTGACCCGCGCCCGCCCATTTCCTGCCAAGTGTGCCACCGATGCGCCCGGAACCTATCGTGCTGATTTTCATGCTGCTGTGATCCTTTGTGTAGGACACACAGCATAGCCAAACGTCAATCACGTGACAAGATACATCACGTCAAATCTAGTCGAAGGTACAGGTATATTGACCCGGCGTTCTTACCGTCGTTGGCTTACCCGAAAATATTGATCGTAAACCAATTAAATGTAGAATTCCAAAGTATAAAAACGGCGCGCGAGGTTTACATCAATGTACATTCCCAAAGCGTTCAAGGAAAGCGACCGCGCTATCCTCTTTGAGTTCATCCACGCGCACAATTTCGCAACGCTCGTTACGAACGGCGAAGCGGGTCTGATAGGTAGCCACATCCCCTTTTTGCTGGATACAGAACGCGGCGAGAACGGAACACTCACGGCACATCTCGCGCTCGCCAATGCACAGGTCCAGCATATTCACGAAGGGCATGAGGCACTTGCGATTTTCTCTGGAGCGCACGCCTACATCACGCCGACATGGTACGAACCGGGATCAAATGTCCCGACATGGAACTATACAGCGGTTCATGCCTATGGTGTACCAGGTCTCATCACGGATGAAACGCGGATACACGGCCTGCTGCGTAATCTCGTGAACCAGCATGAAGCGCCACGCGACCCCGCCTGGGATATGGACGGTCTGCCGGAAGAGTACATGCGTAAAATGATGCAAGCCGTCATCTGCTTCGAGGTAGAGATCACGCGGTTGGAGGGCAAGTTCAAACTGAGCCAAAACCGCCCGGATGCAGATCAGGCAAATGTCGCGGCGCGGTTGCAGGAAAGCGCCGACCCGGTAGAGCAGGAAACAGGCGAACTTATGCAAGCGCGACACATGCCCCGACTCTAGAAAGCGTCACGCTTTCGCGGCGTGGTGCGCCTGCAAACTCTCCACCTGTAGCGGCTTCTGCTTGAGCGCGCGGATTGCCTGCAATGCTGCCGCCGCCGCGCTGAGGGTCGTCGTGATTGGGATTTTGTATTGATAGGCAACGCTGCGCAGCGCGATTCCGTCGTCGTGCGCCTGTCCACCGAGTGGCGTATTCACGATCAGCGCGATCTCGCCGCTACGAATCGCATCCAGAATATCTGGCGACCCCTGATTGACCTTATTGATCACGCGCACCGGGACGTTCACCTTCGTGATGTACTCCGCTGTGCCTTCCGTCGCGCAGATGCGGAAACCCAGGTTTGCGAAATCCTTTGCCAGCTTGCCCGCCGCCACGCGGTCGAATTTGTTCACGCTGAAAAACACGTCGCCGGAAAGCGGCAAATCCATCCCCGCCGCGATCTGGCTCTTCGCGAAGGCGTGGCCGAAACTGGCGGCATGTCCCATTACTTCGCCCGTCGATTTCATCTCCGGTCCAAGCACCGGGTCGGAGCCAGGGAACTTGCGGAAGGGTAGCACCGCCTCCTTGACGAAGAAGCCGCGCACGGTCGGCTCTTCGGTGAAGCCAAGTTCCACGAGCGTCTTTCCGGCGGCGACCTTCGCGGCGAGTTTGGCGAGCGGAATATTCGTCGCCTTGCTCACAAAGGGGACCGTGCGGCTGGCGCGCGGGTTGACTTCCAGCACATATACAATGTCGTCCTTAATCGCGAACTGGATATTGAACAGCCCGCGCACACCGAGCGCGAGGCCAAGCTGTTCCGTATATTCGCGAATTTCATCCAGATGGTATGGCGTGATTTTGTAAGGTGGCAGCACGCACGCCGAGTCGCCACTGTGGACGCCCGCCTCTTCAATATGCTCCATAATCCCGCCGATGACGACCCGCTGACCATCCGCGAGCGCGTCCACATCGAGTTCGTAGGCATCTTGCAGGTAATGGTCGATGAGCAAGCCCTTCTCCCAATCCCACAGATCGGCATTGGTGGTTAGCGCGCGTTCGAGCGCCGCCCGGTCGAACGTGATCGACATGCCGCGCCCGCCCAAAACATAGCTTGGCCGGATGAGGACCGGATACTCTACCTCGTCGGCATACTGGAAAACCTGTTCGAGCGTATGCGCGATGCGGCCTTCCGGCTGCGGGATTTCGAGCCGCGTCATCAGGTCGTTGAAGCGCTGCCGATCTTCGGCAAGGTCAATCGAATCGACGGAGGTTCCCCACATCGGCGCACCCGCATCGGAGAGCGCCCGCGCGACGTTGAGCGGCGTCTGCCCGCCGAACTGCACGAGGACGCCGTGCGGTTGTTCCGCATCGATCACGTTCATGATGTGTTCGGCAGTGACAGGCTCGAAGTAGAGGCGGTCAGCGGTATCGTAATCGGTGCTGACCGTCTCCGGGTTGCAATTGACCATGATCACTTCGAAGCCAAGTTCTTGCAACGCGAAGCAGGCGTGAACGCAGCACAAATCGAACTCGATACCCTGCCCGATGCGGTTCGGACCGCCGCCGAGGATCAAGACTTTCTGGCGGTCGGTCGGGTTCACCTCGTCGTCGCGCTCATAGGTGCTGTACATATAGGGCGTGAGCGCCTCGAATTCGGCGGCGCAGGTATCGATCCGGTAGAAGTTCGCGCGGACGCCCTGCGCGAGCCGTTCCGCGCGGATGTCGCGCTCTGGTTTGCCGAGCAGGTCCGCGAGGTAGCGATCTGTAAAGCCCATTTGCTTGAGCGCGCGGTAATCCGGTGAGTCGCCCGTGCGCAAGTCCGCCGCTACATCGAACAACCCGCGCAACTGGCACACGAACCAGGGGTCGTATTGCGTCGCGGCTGCAATTTCCGCATCGGTCAGGCTTTGCATTGCGGTCGCGACCTGATACAGGCGTTGTGCGGTCGGCGTGCGGAGCGTTTCAGCGGTCGCAGGGTATGGTTTGAAGCCGAACCCGGCCATGCCAATATCCAGCCCCGCGACAGCCTTTTGAAGCGCTTCCTGAAAAGTGCGCCCGATACCCATTGCCTCGCCGACGGCCTTCATCTGCGGTCCGAGCGTGGCATCCACGCCGGGGAACTTCTCGAAGTTCCAGCGCGGGATTTTCACGACCACATAATCGAGTGTCGGCTCGAAGCTGGCTCTGGTCTTCTTCGTAATATCGTTCGGGATTTCATCGAGCGAATACCCGACGGCCAGCAGCGCGGCGATTTTCGCTATCGGGAAGCCCGTCGCCTTGCTCGCCAGCGCGGAAGAACGCGAGACGCGCGGATTCATCTCGATCACGAAGACGCGCCCATCGGCAGGGTTCACCGCGAATTGCACGTTCGCGCCGCCCGTCGCCAGCCCAATCCGGCTGACAATCGCGCGTGCCTGATCGCGTAGCACCTGATATTCGCGGTCGGTGAGCGTCTGCGCGGGCGCTATCGTGATCGAGTCGCCTGTGTGGACGCCCATCGCGTCCAGATTTTCAATCGAGCAGATGATCACGAAATTGTCCTTGCGGTCGCGCATGATCTCCAGTTCGTACTCTTTCCAACCGAGTACGGATTGTTCGACCAGCACAGAGCCGACGGGCGACTCATCCAGCCCGCGCGCCAGTGTCTTGCGCAAATCATCTTCGTTGTACGCAATCCCGCCGCCCGTCCCGCCGAGCGTGAACGAGGGACGACACAGCACCGGGTAGCCGATGCTTGCGGCGACCGTGACACCTGCGTCGATGGTGTAGACCATCTCGCTTTCGGGGACCGCGAGGCCGATCTCGATCATCGCATCACGGAACAGCGCGCGGTCTTCGGCCAATTCAATCGATTCAGCATTCGCGCCGATCAGTTCCACGTCGAATTCGGCCAGCGTGCCAGATTTCGCCAGTTCCATCGCGAGGTTGAGCGCGGTTTGACCGCCGACCGTCGGCAGCAGCGCATCCGGGCGTTCGTGTTCGATGATCATCCGCATCACGTCATGCGTGAGCGGCTCGACATAGCTCACATCCGCGAAATCGACATCGGTGGTGAGCGAGGCCGGGTTCGAGTTCGCGACGATCACGCGGTAGCCTTCGCGCCGCAACACCTTCACGGCCTGCACGCCGCTATATTCAAATTCCTGCGCCTGTCCAATGATGATCGGTCCACTGCCGATAATGAGGATCGAGTTGATGTCCGTGCGTTTTGGCATTTTCGATTTAGGGATTTCGATTGGAGAATGAAGCGCCCCATTGTAGAGAAGAGCGCGGCGAATTGCAATTGGCAGACAGAAAACGAAATGATTTACACCGGACGGCCAAAGTCGACCGGCCATGAATGTACCGGGCTGTTACGGTCTGGGTTCCCAAATATCAATCAGACCGTAATAGCGTGGTGGCTTCAGCCCCGCGCACTGCTATTGTAATCGCCGATATGACGCAACCCCACGCTTGACCCACCGCCCCCGATCCTATATACTTCTGCACCGTTTGCAGCCTGCGAGAGCTGCTTTTCGATTGTGTACAGGCCGCGCGACGCGGTTGGAGAACCCCGAACATGATCAAGCGTACATACCAACCCAAGAAGCGCCGCCGTCAGCGCGTGCATGGCTTCCGCCAGCGCATGGCGACACCCGGTGGTCGCAAAGTGCTTGCGCGCCGCCGTCTGAAAGGCCGCCATGTCCTGGCAGTGCAGGTGCGTCACGTCAAGAAGGTCAACTGGAATAGCTAATGCTGCGTCCGTTGCGGCTGCGCGCGAGCGCCGATTTCGCCCGCGCGCGGAAAATCGGACGGACGATTCGGCATCCGCTTGTGGCACTCAATAGCGCTCCGAATACGCTGGACCACAACCGCTACGGCTTCATCGTCGCCAAAAAGGTCGGTGGCGCGGTCGTTCGTAACCGGGTCAAGCGGCGGATGCGCGAAGCAGTGCGGGCGCGGCATAGCGGGCTGTTGCAAGGCTTCGATCTGATCTGGATCGCGCGCAACGAAGCCGCTACCGCAACGTATATTCAGTTATGTGACGCGGCGGAAGAACTCTTGCGCCGCGCGAAACTGCTTAAGGGCGAGGAGAAACGATGAAGTACATCGGTCTGGGTGCGATCCGGTTCTATCAGATGACGCTCTCGAAAGTCCTCCCGCCAAGCTGCCGCTTCGAGCCGAGTTGTTCCCGTTATACCTATATCGCTATCGATAAATACGGCTTGCTGCGCGGGTCGTGGATGGGCTTCCGGCGTATTCTGCGCTGTAACCCGTTCAACCCCGGCGGCTATGACCCCGTACCGTAAGAGTTGTGAGTACAAATGCGTAACTTCAAAGGGCTAGTCAGCCTCGCGGTTCTGGTTCTGTTCCTGACTGGTTGCTCGTCCGTCGTGACGGGCGAAAGCTGGGCGAACCTCTCGACGGATGGCAAATACATTTATGCCGCGTATAAGGAGCAGGTCTTCAAAATCGACCCGAACCCCAGCGCGAGCGTCCCTTCCGACCGCCGCCCGGTGCTATGGCTCAAGAAGCTGACCAACAATCCGCACTTCTACGCTGCGCCGACCGTCTCTGATGATGGTACGCTATACGTCGGTTCCTATAACCGTGCGCAATCGGCGCTCTACGCACTCCGCGCGGAGAACGGCGGGGTCGTCGAAAACTGGCGCATCCCCACCTATGCGGATAAGGTCGTCAGCCCGGCGACGCTCGCGGGTGATATGGTCTATATCGGCATCGGCGACAAGGGCGTGCGCGGTTATAACCGCAAGACTGGCACGGAAGTCAAGTTCGACGGCACGAATTACGGCGTCTGGGCGAAGCCGCTGGTGATTGGCGAAACGCTCTACGTTTCCTCGCTCGATCATTACCTGTATGCGCTGAACGCGACCACGCTAGAACAAAAGTGGAAGGTCGATCTGGGTGGCGCGGCTGCCGATGCACCCACCTATGATGGACAGGGAATGCTCTATATCGGGACGTGGAACAGCGAACTCGTGGCAGTCGACATCAGCAGCGAGACGGGCAAAGTCGCGAACCGCTACAAGACGAAAAACTGGGTATGGTCCAGCCCCGTCTATGAGGAAGGCGTGTTGTATTTAGGCGACCTGAGCGGAACGCTTTACGCGCTCGATGCGAAGACGCTTTCCGAAAAGTGGACGATCCCACCGGAAGCCGAAGTGCCGGGCGGCATTCGCGGGCGCGTCGGTATCGCCAAAAATATCACAATCGTCCGCACCGTGAACGGACAGGCGCAATCCGAAGTCGTCCCGACGATGATTGTCTATGGCACGGAAGGCAAGAAAGCCTACGCGGTGGACGCAGATAAGAAACCGTTGTGGACTTCCGCACTGGTGATGAGTGATCGCATTTTGAGCGATATACTTATCGTCGGTAATTCTGCCGTGTTCACAACCATGTCCGAAGATCAGCTCGTCGTTGCGCTCAACCTGAGCAGCGGCCAGCGCGATTGGCAGCTCCGGCTTGCGGATGCGCAAAGCGTCTTCCAGCCGACCAGCCAGCCCTAATACGCAGCGCCCCGACCATCGTTTCTTGTACTGGATGCACTCGCTATGGATTTCCTGACAAACCCCTTCGCTACCGCGCTGCTGTTCTTCTATCAGCTTCTCGGCAACAATGTGATCCTGACGATCATCGTCTTCACGGTGATTATCCGTATGCTTGTCTTTCCGCTGACCTGGCAGCAGTTGAAATCATCGAAGGCGATGCAGAAGATTCAGCCGGAGATGAAGGAAATTCGCGAGAAGCACAAGGGCGACCGCGAGAAGCAGGCCGCCGCGCAGATGGAACTCTATAAGAAGTATGGAGTCAACCCGTTCGCGGGCTGTCTGCCGCTGGTCGTCCAGCTTCCAATCCTGCTTGGGCTGTATGGCGCGATCACGATTGCGCTGGCGGCCTCTCCGCTGCAAGTGCTGGATGTGAGCCACCGCCTGCTGGTCCCCGGCCTCGCGAATCTGATCCCGCTCCAGAACCGCTTCTGGATTTGGAACCTCGGTCAGCCGGATACGACCTTCATCCTGCCGATCCTCGTGGTTGCCTCGTCGTGGATACAGCAAAAGCTGATCACACCCGTCAACCCCGGCGCGGACCCGAAGGACCCCAGCGTGCAGATGTCGCGCCAGATGACGATCATGATGCCGCTGATGATCGGCTTCTTCTCGATCCAGTTCGCGGCAGGGCTTTCGATTTACTGGATTGTGGGTAATATTATCGGCATCGTGCAGTATGCGCTGCTCGGCAAGGTCGATGTACGCGCTGCCTTCGGCTTGAAGAAGCGTGAGACACCTGCACTCGCCACTGCCAACGGTGCGCCAGTGCCGCGTCTGACCAGCGAGACCGTGACGAAGACCAGCAAAACAGGCGACGTGATCAACGCCCGCCCGCAGCGCGAAAAGGCCGCCCCTAAGAACGGTAAGGCTGCAGAGCCGACCATCACGGAAGTTGCGCCGCGCACCGTCACGACGTTCGATGCCAAACCCCGCGCGAAGGCCAAGCCGCGCAGCAAATAATCGCGCATTCACGCGCGCCACACGCGAAACTTAGAGGATTTATGCCTGAACCTATCGAGACGACCGGTCCGGATGTCGAAAGCGCCATACAACAGGCGCTTTCGCAGCTTGGCATGAGCCGCGATAACGTCAGTGTCGAAGTATTGGAAGAGCCGCAACGACGCTTGCTCGGTCTGGGGACCAAACTGGCGCGTGTGCGCGTGACGCCTATCGAGCGCCCGGTCACGTTCAGCCCCGCGGCAACCCCACGCCCAACGGTTGTTCCCGCCACGCCTGTGCCAGCCGCCGACCCCGAACCCTTCCATCTTTCCGAACAATCGCGCGCCGCGCTGCGCCAATCCGAAGGCACGAAGTTCACGTTGCGCGATGAGGCTCCCGCACAAAAGCCACCCGTTCGCGCGGACCCACACCACATCCCGGATGAAGATGCAGCCGAACCGGAAGCCACCGAAAGCGGTCCGGTAGATCGTGAAGCGGAAGTCGGCGTCGAGATTTTGCAAACGCTGCTCGATCATATGGGTGTCGCGGCGAAGGTCAGGCCACGCCGCGCCGAAACGGACGGTCATGAGGTCCAGCACTGGTTGCTGGAAGTGCGCGGCGAGTCGCTTGGCGACCTGATTGGCACGAAAGGCGAAACGCTGGCTGCGTTGCAATACTTGACGCGGTTGATGGCGAGCAACCAGCTCAACAAGCGCGCGAACCTCGTAATCGACATTGAAGGTTACAAGTCGCGGCGCGAGGAGATGCTCAAGCGGCTCGCCCGCAAAATGGCAGCGCAAGCGGTGGAACGTGGTCGCACCGTTTCGATGGAGCCGATGACACCCGCCGAACGCCGGATTATTCACCTCACGCTGCGCGAAAACCCGGACGTGACGACGGAGAGCGTCGGCGAGGGCGAGCGCCGCAAGGTGACGATTGTTCCGAAGCGGCAGGGTCGCTGATTGGTCGCGCCGGAGTATTTGCTGATCGGCCACATCACACACGATGAGACCCCGGCGGGACCGCGCCTCGGCGGGACAGTCTCCTACTCCGGCGGGACTGCGCTCGCGCTAGGGCTGCGCGTCGCCGCCGTGACCAGCATCCGCGACGATGACCCCGTACTGGCCGATTTGCCCGGTATCGAACTGGCGCGCGTGCCGTCGCAAACGAGTTCCATTTTCGAGAATATTTATGAAGGCGAGCGGCGCATCCAATATTTGAAAAGCCGCGCGCAGCCTTTGCGCCTCGAACACGTCCCGGTGGCGTGGCGCGATGCGCAGATTGTCCACCTTGCACCACTCACGGATGAAGTGGACCCGGCGCTCGCGGAGGCTTTCCCCGAAGCACTGGTTGCAGCGACGCCGCAAGGATGGATGCGCGCGTGGGACGCGGCGGGCGTAATCCGACCAAAAGCGTGGGAGAGCGCCGACCGCCTGCTCCCGATCCTCTCGGCGTGCATCCTGAGCGAAGAGGACATCGGGCGCGATGCGGCATTGGAAGCGCATTATGGCCGCATCGCGCGGCTGCTGGTCGTTACGCGCGCGGCGCAGGGCTGCACGGTCTATCAAGGCGGCGCATGGGCGTTCGATGCACCCGCGCCTGCCGTTTCGGTGATGGATGCGACCGGGGCGGGGGATGTCTTCGCGGGGGTATTCCTGACCTTGCTTGCGCGGACCGAAGACGCGCGGCGCGCAGCAGAGCAAGCGTGTTATCTCGCGTCGATGTCCGTCACGCGCGTTGGGCTGGCCGGGCTGCCGACGCCGGATGAGGCGCACGCGGCGCTGGCATTTTAGGCGGCGCGAATGCTGGTCGCGATCATCCTGACCTACAACGAAGCACAGCATGTCGCGGCCTGCATCGGGTCGCTGGCATGGGCAGATCGCGTCCTCGTCTTCGACAGCGGCAGCACGGATGATACGCTCGCCCTTGCGCGGGCGGCAGGCGCGGATACGCTCACGCATCCTTTCGTGAACTATTCAGAGCAGCGCGAGGCAGCACTACGCGCGGTCAGCGAGGAATGGGTTTTCTTCGTCGATGCGGATGAGCGCTCCAGCCCGGAGCAGGCCGCCGAAATCCGCGCGAAAATGGATGACCCGGCGTGCGATGGTGGTTGGGTCCCGCGCCACAATTACATCATGGGCAGGTTGACACGCGGCGCGGGCTGGTATCCCGACTATCAACTACGGCTGCTGCGCCGCGACAAGGCACATTACGACCTGACGCGCGCGGTTCACGAGCGCGTCATCCTCGAAGGCGCGGCGTGCTACCTGCAAACGCCGCTCGTTCACTACAACTATCGCGACCTGCGCCAGTTCATCGAAAAGCAGGAGCGCTATACGTCGCTCGCCGCCGCCGAACTGCATGCAGAAGGAGTCCGCACGAAGCCGCAGAACTATATCTTGCAGCCGATCCGACACTTCATCTGGCGATTTTTCACGTTGCGCGGCTACCGCGATGGTCTGCACGGGCTGCGGTTGAGCCTGATTATGGCCTGGTACGAATTGCAGAAGTATGTTCGACTCAACCGCCTGCAATCACCCAAATAGCGGCTGGATCAACCCGTAGCCCGTCTTCTCGCGGCGATACACGACGTTGATTGCGGTCGTCTCGATATTGAAGAACACGAAAAACGTGTGGCCGAGCAGTTCCATTTGCTCGATAGCTTCCTCTTCGCTCATCGGAGCCATTTCGATTTTCTTGCGCTTGACGACCAGCGCATCATCGTCTTCTTCGGGCGTGTCGATGGGTGAGTCTTCGACATCCGACGCAATCTCACCGCCGCGCCGCCGCAGCTTGCCCTTATAGCGTTCGATCTGGCGGTAAATCTTGTCGATTGCTGCATCAACTGCCGTAAACAGGTCCGCGCCGTCTTTCACTTCCGCGCGCAATACCGCGCCGGAGTCGTGCCGTACCGTCAACTGCGCGATTGTTCGGTCGCCAGTGCGCAAGGTTTCCTGCGCGAGTTCGAGCCGGACCTGCGTAATATGCGGAAGGTAGCGGTCGAGGCGGTTGAGTTTCCGCTCTGCGTAATCGCGCGTCGCGTCCGTCAAACGTCCATTGCGGCTGGTCACTTCAACGTTCATTTTTTAATCTCCTAATCAGGAAGGGTCGTCGCGCAGCGTCCGCGCGACGGTGAGGCCATAAATATGTAGCGCGCCTGCCGTGCGCAACGCTGCCGCACAACTCGACAGGGTTGCGCCACTGGTGCAGACGTCATCAATTAAAATAATTGCCTTGCCGTGTACGCGCTCCGCATCGGCACTGAACGCATCGCGCACATTCTTTGCACGGTCGGCATAGCCAAGCAGTGCTTGCTGCTGCGTGACGCGCGTGCGGCGCAACACCGCGCCATCATGCGGAATGTGCAGCCGTTCGGCCACTTCGGAGGCGAGCAACGCGGATTGATTGTAGCCGCGCTCGCGTTCGCGCTTCGGGTGCAGCGGCACAGGCGCAATCACATTCGCGTGGAGCGGCAATACGAGCGCCGCCAGCCGTTCCCCAAACCAGCCCGCCATGCGCCGTTGCCCATCGTATTTGAAGGCATGAATCGCGCTGCGCAAGGGACCGTCGAAGCCGCCAAGCGCGTAAAACGTGTCGAGGTGTGCGGGCGCGGGACCATCCGGCAGGTGTGGAATAAGCGCGATACAGGGTTCGCAAAGCAGGGAGCCGGGGCGTTTGCAATGGGCGCAGCGTGGGGGGAACAGCAAATCGAGGCTGCTATCGGCGAGGGAGCGTAACGCCTTGCGGAGGCGTGCAGGACCGCCGGGAGGTTCCGACGGTCCCGTGCTTGAGGTGGTCACATTGGGGTGTTGGTGTGCATCAGAACGATCACGGATGGTCCGAGCAGAACGATCCAGATCGATGGGAAAATCAGGAAGACCATCGGGATCAGCATCTTGACCGGAGCCTGATGCGCTTTTTCTTCCGCGCGCTGGCGGCGCTTAACGCGCATCTGATCGGCCTGAATACGCAGGATTTTCGAGATGCTCACACCGAGCTGGTCAGCCTGAATGATCGCCGCCGTGAAACTCTTCACGTCCGGAACGTCCATGCGGTTCGACATATCGCGCAGCGCATCACGGCGCGCCTTGCCGAGTTGAATTTCCTGAATGATGCGGCCAAAGGCGAGCGCGAGATCGTTATCCCACTTCTCGTAAACCTTGCCCATCGCCGCATCGAAGCCAAGCCCGGCTTCCACGCAAATCGTCATCAGGTCCAGCGCATCCGGCAGCGCCTTCGTGATCCCGTTCTGGCGGCGCGAAATCTGGCTTTTCAGTTGCAGCGCGGGCAGGAAGTAGCCGAGTGCCGCCGCGCCGACGATGAACAGCAGCGCGTTCGGGTTCTTCGAGACGACGAAGAAGACGATGAACGCGCCCGCCGCCAGTGCGAGCATCATCAGGATGCGTTGCGCGAAGAACATGCGCGCATCCATCGTCTGCGCCTTGCCCGCCAGTTCAAGCTGGTGCGAGATTTGTTCAAGCTGCTGTTCAGGCGTGAACGTAGTCACGAGCCGCGAGAGCGCCTTGAGCATCGGCATCGCCACGCGCTCACGGAACGAGAGCGACATTTCCAGATCGGAGAGCGAAGGCGCGACCTCACGATCCGCGATGCTGGCGAGGCGCTGCATGAGCGGGTCCGCGCCCGAATTTTGGCGCTGCCCGACCCAGACCAGCCCGCCAAGCAGACCGACCCCGGCGACGACCAGAACGATGATACCAAAGAGTTGCATTGTCATTGGGCAGTCCTCCTCAAATCTCAATATCAACGATACGCTGGATGATCGCCGTGCCGAGGCCGATCATGATCAGCGCAATCGCGATCATCGGCCAGCCGCAAAAACGATCCGAGAAGAGACGCCCGACGTAGTTGGGGTTGACGGCGTTCAGGAACAAACCAAGCGCGATTGGCAGGAAGCTGATCAGGTAGCCCGTAATGCGCCCCTGCGCCGTCAGCACGCGGATTTCACCCTTGAGCTTGATCCGCTCGCGGATAGTGTGGCCGATGGTTTCCAGAATTTCCGCGAGGTTGCCGCCGACTTCGCGCTGGATGTTTACTGCGGTGATAATCAGATCGAGGTCTTCACTCGGCATCCGGTCGAGCAGGTGCGCGAGCGCAGCTTCCTGTGGCAGACCGATCTGCACTTCCTGAATGACGCGCTTGAATTCGGGACCGCTCGGATCGCCCGATTCGCGCGCGATGGCATCCAGCGATTGCATGGTGCTGTAACCGGAACGCAGGGAGTTCACCCACAGACTGAGCAGGTCGGGCATTTGTTCCTCGAACTTGCGCAGCCGCTTGCTCTTCTTATAGGAGACATAGAAGCGCGGGATGAACATCCCGACCGCGCCGCCTAGGATTGCCATCACGAACTGGCCCGTGAATAGCACGAAATAGCACACAAAGCCGAGGCCAATTGCGGCGATGACGTGCAGAGCGGCGAATTCCGCGATGGTCAGTTTGAGGTCGGCGCGTGCCAGTTCAGTTTTGTAACGCGCTCCAAAGCCGCTCTTTTCGAGCGACGCATTCATTCGCTTGGAGAGCGCGCTCTCCTTGTCTTTGTCCTTCTTGGCGACCTTACGGTCGTCGCCTTCGATAGGGGGAAGCTGCTGGAAATCCGCATAGCGACCGAGACGATCTTCCACGACGCTGCTGTTACGCCCGCGAATGCTGACAACCGCGAGCAGCAGGACGACGACGACAACGACAATACCGATAATCAGAGGGATATTCACGAGGGCTTCCTTACTCCTTTTTCGGCACGCCTAGTAGCGCGGCATCCCGATCCCGAACACTGACGGCGGCAGGTGGATTCCAACGGCTTCGATCTGATCGATGAACTTGGGGCGCAGTCCGGTCGGACGAACGCGCCCGATCACTTTCCCGGCTTCGATGCCCGTCTGCTCGAACTCGAAAATATCGGACATGGTGATGACTTCACCTTCCATGCCCTGAATTTCGGTCACTTTGACGATCTTGCGTGCGCCGTCGCGAAGGCGTTCCTGATGGACGATCAACTGCACTGCCGAGGCAATCTGCTCGCGGATCGCGCGGATTGGGAGTTCCATACCGGACATCAGGCACATCACTTCCAGACGCGCCAGCGTATCGCGCGGGCTGTTGCTGTGCGCGGTGGTCAGCGAGCCGTCGTGTCCGGTGTTCATCGCCTGGAGCATGTCCAGCGCTTCACCGGAACGGCACTCCCCGACGACGATGCGGTCCGGGCGCATACGCAGCGAGTTCACGACCAAATCCTGAATGCTGACCTCGCCGCGCCCTTCGATGTTGGCCGGGCGCGTTTCCAGCGAAACGACGTGTTCCTGCCGCAATTGCAGTTCTGCCGCGTTTTCGATGGTCACAATCCGCTCGTCATCCGGGATGAAGCCGGAAAGGACGTTGAGCAGCGTCGTCTTGCCGGACCCCGTGCCGCCGGAGACGACGACGTTCAGACGCGCCATCACGCACGCGCGCAGAAATTCGGCCATTTCGCTGGTCATTGAGCCGAACCGAATCAAGTCTTCGACCGTCAGCGGTTTCTTGGAGAACTTACGGATCGTGATCGTCGGACCGCACAGCGCAATCGGGCGAATGACGGCGTTCACGCGCGAACCATCCGGCAACCGCGCATCGACTGTCGGCGAGCTTTCATCGATACGCCGACCAAGCGGGGCGACAATCCGGTCCAGCACGCGCATCACATGGTCGTCGTTCTCGAAGGTGACATTCGACCGTGTGAGGCGGCCTTTCTGCTCGACATAAATGTTCTTCGGACCGTTGACCATGATTTCGGTCACGGAGTCATCCGCGAGCAGAATTTCAATCGGACCGAAGCCGAGAATTTCCGCGATGATCTGGTCGAAGAGGCGAGCGCGCTCGTTGCGGCTGAGGATGATGTTTTCTTCGTTGAGGATCGTCGCGAAGAGTTCTTCAATCGTCGAACGCACTTCGGGCGAGCGCGTATCCATTGAGGGGTCAAGTTCGCTCAACAGCTTGGTCTGGACGCGCACCTTGATGTCGACCAGCGCGTCCTTTTGCTGCTGCGCTGCCGCAGAGGTGGCGGGCATCGCCACGCGCTTGTCGCGCATCGCATCCAGCCGCGATTGATCGGGCGGCGGTGGCGCGGCGGGCTGTTGCGCCGGGGTGTTGCCCTGTTCCCCGCCGCGTTGCGCGGGCGGCGGTGTGCTTCCTTGATTGATACGGCGAAGAAGAGACATCGTTTACTTCCTATACAACCGGGCTAACGTTTCCCGCCGAAGATCGAAAGCCGCTGCGGAGCAGCTTTTTCGGGACTCCCCACCGCTTCGGGCGTCGCGGGCGAGAGTTGATTTCGCATCAGGTCTGCCAGAGCGTAGAACTCACGCGCGGGCGAGACATTACGTTCCTTGCTCGCGATGAGCGGCGTCCCGCGTGTGAGCGCGGCGAGGACCTTGCGCTCGTCTTCCGGGATTTGAATAATGCCGGTACGCTTCAGTTTCTGCTCGAAGGCCGCAATCGGCGGGACGACCTTGCTGCGCTCGAACTCCGCGTTGACCTTGTTGAAGACCAGTTGATACTTCTCGTCGACATATTTCAACTGCTGCATCAGGTTCAATACGATGCGCGTATTCTTGAGCGCAGGTAGCGTCGGATTGGTCACGATCAGGATGCGGTCGGCAATATCGAATAAACTGAGCGCGAGGTCATCCAGTTTGGAGGCGGTATCGACCACAATAAAATCGAACTGCTTGCGCAGCCGCGTCAATAGTGTAGTCACGCCTTCGACGACGATGGTTTCCGCGTCTTCCGGGCTGCTCGGCGCAAGCAGAACTTTCAGGCCGCTGTCGTGCTTGACCAGCACATTTTCCACGAGGTCCATGTCAAGGTCATCTTCAAGGACATTCTTGACCAGTTCGGTGAGCGTGTTCTGTGATTGCAGGTTGAGGAACACGCCCACATCGCCATATTGCAAATCGGCATCGACCAACAGGACCTTCGTGCCTTCGCGCATCATCGCCGCTGCCAGGTTGGTGGCAGTTGTCGTCTTGCCTGCGCCACCCTGCGGGCTGTAAATCACAATCACCTTGCCCGCGCGGTCGCCCGCCATTTTGCCATCGCTACCGGGCTGGCCGGGCATGTATTGCGGCATCGCAACGGCGCGCGGTGTGAGTTCGTAGACGCGGCGCACGGTCGAATAAAGTTCATCGCCGGCAATCGGCTTGGTCAGGAAATCGCGCGCCCCGGCAAGCATCGCGCGGCGCAGGTAATCGGCCTCGCTCTGTACGGACATAATCACGACGCCCGCCGTCGGGACCGCCTTGTTGATTTGCTCGGTGGCGGTGATGCCGTCCATATCCGGCATGTTGATGTCCATCAGCAGAATATCGGGCTTCTTGGCGATGGCAATATCAATCGCCTCGCGCCCGGTGCTGGCCGTGCCGATGACTTCAATATCAGGCTCGAAGGCGAGCAGCTTTTTCAGGTTTTCGCGTGTTTCGGGAATGTCATCGACGATGATAACGCGGATCATCGGCTTCTTGTCGCCCTGCGGAACGCCTGCTAACTTGCTCATACGACACGATGCTCCAGACTCATCACTACAACAAAGTATAACAAAAAGGGGAGAGGCGGTTGCGCTCTCCCCATCACAAACGCATCCCGATTATTTTGCGGGCTGCGCCTGCACGTCGCTCGCGAAGGGAACCAGCGTCCCGGTCACAAGCTGGCGAACCGAACGGATCGCGGGTTCGAGCGCATAGGGCAGCTTGGGCGGCTGCTGAACCTGATACTGTTCAACGACATAACGCAGGTTCACGGGCGTCGAGGGCTTGCTCGTCACATCGCGCGCATTGCGTAGCGTGAGCGTGAGCGGGACGCGCGCTTCGATCAGCCACGCCAGCACGATAGCTTCCTGTGGCTGCACGGCAACGGTGATCACTTCCGGGACCACCTGCGTCGGCACGGCAGTCGGCGGACCGGAGCGTGTCGGCTCGGTGTCGTTGGCGACCGTCGGCGGGACGGCGGGCGTCGGCGTATTGCCGATGTAGTTGCCCGTCAGCGGGAAGGTTCCCATCTGGATCACGAGCGCGGCCTGAATAGTGCGCTGCGTGGTCAGGCGCGGGCGCTGCGTTTCGGAGGGTCCGACGATGACCGGGAAGTTCGAGAGGCTGCTCGGCTCGACACGACCCGCGATACCGCGCACAATATCAATCGTGCCGTCCTGCTTCACAATCGTGAAGTTGAGCAGGTTCGGCTTGCGCGACTGGAATTCCTCATCGACATCGACGAACAGGTACGAGACGATCACGTCCACGTAGTCGCCGGGACGCGGCGCGAATGCGACGGCGCTGTTGCGGTCGATGGGCAACGTAATCGCCTGCAAGCCGGGCGGGATTACCGCCGCCGCGTCGGAGCCGACTTTCGCGATCTGTGTCAGGTCGTCAACGAGCATCGTATAGAGCAGCGGTTGCTCACGCGCGATGTCAGTACGCGCGATTTTGCCGACGACATCCTTCAACACGCGCGCCACGTCGTTCGGGTCGGCGGGGTTCGCGCCAATCGCGTTGGCTGGAACGTTGGCCGTCGGGAAGTTGCGAATTTCGACGCCGTTCTCCGGGATGCGGATGCCGCGCGGCAGTTCCTGCACTGCGATCAGGATCGGCGTGAAGGAAATCGGAGTCGGCGTATTGACCACCGGAGCCACGCCAATCGGGTTGGGATTGTTCGGGTCGGGGATCGTGGTCAGGACGATATTGTTAGCGGCCTGAGACGCGGGCGCGATGACGGTGAAATAGAGCAACGCGCCACCGCCAATCACGATGATGAGCAACAGTAGCAGAATCAGGACTCGACGGTTCATTGGGTGACGCTCTCCACTGACGTAATCTTCCAGAACTTACGGCGAGCGGAGGGTCGAATGCCCTGCCACCGCACACGTGACTGCGAACGATTGTAGCCGATAATGCGACTGCCGCAACTGGCTGAATAGGACCTGAGTACAAGCGGCAACTTCAACGCTCCTGTGCGGAGACGGCCAGATCGACGCGGTTGGTTTCGCCCTCACCACCGTAAATATTGACCGAGCCGCCGACCAGTTCCACGCGCTCTTTGAATGTATTCAGGCTGAACACGCGCGATTGCTGCTGGTTGAGTTCGGGCGTGGCTTCGACTTCGCTCACGGGCTTGCCATCGAAATCGGCGGTCACGCGAATTTCATCCCCCGCGATGTCGAGCAGGACGCTGATCTGCGTCGCGTTGCAAAATTCCTTCGCATAGCTCAGGACTTCCTGAATGCCCCGGAAGACGGTTACTTCCGCGTGCGGCTCCATCCGGCGGTGTTCCTCGCCCGAAATGTTCAGCGACATCTTGACTTCGTTCTTCTCGCCGAAGGCATTTACATAGCGCTTGACCGTCGGCGCGAGGCCGAGGTCATCCAGCATCATCGGACGCAAATCGAAGATGAAATCGCGCACCTTCTGAAAGGTCGTGCCAGCCGACGATTTGAGGTTGCCGAGTTCTTCGACGGCGCGATCCGGGTTGCGGTCGAAAAGGCGCTGGCAAATTTCGGCTTGCAGGATGAAATTCGTGAGCGATTGCGCCGGACCATCGTGCAACTGCCGCGCCAGACGTTGCCGTTCAGCTTCTTGCGTATCCACAATCCGCATGATCATGTCGGAGGAGAGCGGTCCGGTGCTGCCTTCGCTCGCGCCCGATGAACGCTGCACACCCGCCGGGGCGAGGCTTTGCGCGCTGATGCCCTGCAAGCGATCCAGAACCTGCTTGAGGATATTGCCGAAGTTCTCAAGCTGCGCGCGGTCTTGCTGGACTTTTTCGAGCTGCCCCTGCATGGTCAGCAGGCGACCTTTGATGTCGAGCGCATTCGTGTAAATCACCTTGATGTCGGGGCGCGGCACGTTGTCGAAGTTCGCTTCGAGCCGCGTCAATTGTGAATTGATGTCCACGCTGCGCTGTTGTAAGCGCCGCACTTCCTGCTGGCTCTGATCGATCAGCGATTGAAGTTCGCGCAGGCGCGTCGTGATGCGGTCAGACTCCGTGCGGACTTCCCCGATCAGGGCATCTTTCGGATTGGCGATAGGAGGTGCGACCATAAAGACTCCCAACATGGTTAGGCTATGGCGCATCACTATAGCATGTTTCGCTGTCTTCTCGCGAACAATTTCCAGACAAATCCTAATTTTGTGTGAATTTTGTGATCGCTAGACGTTTTCCGGTGGCTTTTCGCCGGGTCCCATCCGCACCCAACCCTGTCGAAGCGCGTACACGGCGGCCTGTGTGCGGTCTTCGAGGCCGAGTTTATCCAGAATATTCGTCATGTGGTTCTTGACGGTCTGATGGCTGATGCCCAGTTCGGTCGCGATTTGCTTGTTGCTCATGCCGCGAATAACGCAACGCAGGATTTCCATTTCGCGCGGGCTGAGGGGTCCATACGGTTCGCGCCAGTCGGTATAGGAGGCCGCGCCCGCCTGCTCTTCCAGCCACGCATGGAGCGAGCGCTCCGTGAAGGGCTGCCCATGCACCGCGTAGCCGCCACGCGCGACCAGCCGGATCGTCTCGATCAGTTTCTCGACCTCGATCTCTTTAGAGCAGTAGCCGGAAGCGCCCGTCCGCATCGCGTAGTGAATCTGCGAGGAGTCGTCGTGCGCGGTCATCAGCACCACCATTACGCGGTCGCGCATCTCGGCCTTGATTTGCGTCGTCGCTTCGAGGCCGTTCATCTTCGGCAGGTTGATGTCCATCAGGACGACATTCGGCAGCTTTTCGCGCGCCAGAACAATCGAGTCTTCGCCGTTTCCGGATTGCGCAATGATGCGCAGGTCGGATTGAATCTCAAGTACGCGGCGCAGGCCGTCACGCATCATCGGGTGGTCGTCGACGATCATCAGCGTGATCGGCGTCGTGCGGTCTTTATTATACGAAGATGAATTCATAATTGGGTCTCGCTATCCGACCAGCGGTCGATATATGCAGTCATGTCATCGAAATAGTGCTGCGCGTGCGGGCTGTGAATATTCGGCCAATTTACAAGTGCGGCGCGGTAGTCGCGCACAGGCCAACGCGCGTTGCTTGCGCCCGGCGTGGATCAGGCCCCGTACATAGCGCGCGGTGGCGTCCAGCGGGTCGCGTCCCAACGCATCGTCCGCGAGCCGTAGCGCGACATCCGTATCCTTGTGCAGCAGGCGCAGCCACGCGAAGTTGCTGATGCTGCGCGCCGCATCGGGCTGTAGGCGCAACACCTCGCCAAATGCCGTTTCTGCGCCGCGCAGGTCCTTCGTCTCCGCGCAGAGCAGACCACGAACCTGCGCAGCTTCCGCGTTATCGGGGTCCAGCGCGCGCGCGGCTTCGCTGTCGTGGTGTGCGCCCTCGTAATCCAGAACGCTCAGGCAAACGACTGCGCTTGCGCTGTACAGTCGTGACTCAAGGCGCTGCGCCGCGCCCTGCGCAATCCCCAATGCATAATCGGCGGAGGCCTGTTCATAGGCTCCGGCAGCGAAGCGATAGCCGCCGCGCAGCAGGTACAGCGCCGGGTCTGTGTCCCCGGCAGCGAGCCGCGCCTCGACCTCTGCGAGCGAGAGCGCTTCAAGGGTGAGCGCGGCAACCTGCGTTGCACGGCGTTCCGGGAGCGGTTCCGGCGCGGTCGCGAGCCGCGCTCCGAGCAGGCCGGAGAACCGCGCTGGCAAGCTGTTCGCGGAAGGTAGCAAAACGGACGGGCGGCTTCCAGCGTGCATCTCGCGGCGCGGGGTGCGTGAGCGTATCCGGCATCGGTTTATTCCTCACGGATTTCGAGAGCGCCGCGTATGTCTTCGATGATCGTACTTACGTTGATGGGTTTGGAGAGATAGCCATCGAACCCCGCCGCGAGGACCCGTTCGCGGTCCCCGACCATCGCGTGCGCGGAGAGCGCAAGGATAGGCGTCTGCGCGAAGGCAGACAACTCACGGATGAGTTCGCGAAGCTGCCAGCCGTTCATCTTCGGCATCCCAAGATCGAGGATGATCATGTTCGGCGCAAGCGTGGGTAGCAAGGTCAGCGCCGCGACGCCCGTGTTCGTGATCGCGACCCGTGCGCCATAATATTGCAGCACGTCGGAAATGAGTTCTAGGTTGTCCGGCTCATCGTCCACGACCAACACGGTCCACGTCTCCGTTTTCGACAGGTCTAGCTGCATCCACTCCCCCACTGGAGATTATACCCCGGCTTACACTCGCCGTCGAAAACGACGACCAGCGCGCTATTGCAGAAAATCGGTTGCGGTGGATGGACCTGTGTATCTTGCCCTGATCGGGTCCACGTAAAAGGCATCAAGACAGAAATCAGTCACGGGCGGACACATCGGTCCGCCCCTACACAGAGCGCGTTCTGTAGGGGCGGACCTGCGTGTCCGCCCACGCTTTTGATCTTGATGCGTTTGCATTGTACTCAGGCCGCTGCGCTCTACGTGGATAGGGCAAAACCCGATACAATCTACGTGCGTATCGGGGAGTTCAAAGTGCAGACGGTTTTCATCACGGGCGCAAATCGGGGTTTCGGGCTGGAATTCGCCCGCCAGTATGCGGCGCGTGGGGATCGTGTCTTCGGCGCGTGCCGTGTCCCGGAGACAGCAACCGAACTCGCCGCGCTGCCCGGCGTGCAGGTTTTACAGATCGACAGTGGCGACACGCTCTCGATTCAGGTGTGCGCGGCGGCGCTCATGCGCAGGACGGACCGCCTCGATATTTTGATTAACAATGCGGGGATGGGCTATGGTGCGCCCACGCTGCAACCGCTCGACGCGCTGGAAACGCTCACGATGGAGAGCCAGACGCGCGTGATGCAGGTCAACGCGATTGGTCCGCTACTCGTCGCACAAGCCTTGCTGCCGCTGCTGCGCAAAGGCGAGGCCGCTCGTATCGTGAATATCGCGTCGTGGTTCGCGTCGGCAGGCGAGCGCACGCCGGAATATCGCGGTTCGTTCGGCTATGCCGCGAGCAAGGCCGCGCTTGCGATGTACAGCCGCGTCCTCGGCTATGCACTCGCGCCCGAGAACATCCTCTGCGCGGCGATGGACCCCGGCTGGGCAAGGACAGACATGGGTGGCACGGGCGCGGAGCAGGACGTCGGGCTAACCGTTACGGCGATGATCGACCGCATCGACCGGATGACGTCCACTGAGTCGGGGCGCTTTCTGTTATGGCTGGGCGGTGAAACCGAGTGGTGAACAAAGGATCGATTGATGGCGCTCACGGATGAACTCGCGGGGATTTTGCGCTCCGCCGCGCCGCTGGTCCTCGCCGCCATCGGCGAGACCTTCACGGAGCGCGTCGGTGTCGTCAATCTCTCTCTCGATGGCTCGCTGATGCTCTCCGCGCTGGCCGCGTTCGTCGTTGGGACGGATAGCGGGAGCATCATCGCGGGGGCGCTGGCAGGGATGGCAGTCGGTGCGCTGGTCGCGCTGCTGGTCGCGGCGGCGAGCATCGAATTGAAAGTAAGTCAGGTCGCGGTCGGGTTCGTCCTGACGTTGCTGTGCCGCGACCTCGCGATCTTTCTGGGGCGTCCGGTCGTCGGCAGGCCGGGCTTGCCACCGCCCTATTTCAATATTCCGCTGCTCGATCAGATTCCGGTCATCGGGGATATTTTCTTCAAGCAGGATGCGTTTACGTACCTGAGCTATCTCGCGATTGCCGCCGCGTGGTTCTGGATATTCCGTACGCAGGCAGGGTTGGGGCTGCGCGCGGTTGGGGAGCGCCCGGAGACGGCCTTCGCGCGCGGGGTGAGCGTGCGTCGCACACGCTATCTGTATAGCGCGGTCGGCGGGATGCTCGTTGGGCTGGCGGGCGCGGCGTTCACGCTCAACGTGACTTCCAAGTGGTCGGAAGCCGACATCAGCGGCAATGGCTGGATCGCGCTCGCCATCGTCATCTTCGGCGGATGGTATCCGGTGCGGGTCGCCGTCGGCGCGTATCTCGTGCGCGGTCTCAGCACCTTTGCGACTGCATTGCAAGGCGGCACGGTGCGACTCCCGCCCGCGCTGCTGAACGCGATCCCCTGGCTGCTCATGATCGCGACTCTGGCGCTCGTCAGCAGTGGCTTGCTCGACCGTCTGGGCAACGCGCTCCCGAAGCGCTTCCGGTCGGTGACACTGCTGCTCTTGCGCTCGAAGCCGCCGGGCGCGCTGGGGCAGGCTTTCGACCACGAACGGACAGGATAGAGGCCGCACATGCTGACATCCGCTACGTTGCTTATCACTGGCATCATGGCAGCCGGGAAATCAACGATTGCGCAAGCCATAGCCCAACGCATCCCAAAAAGCGTCCATTTGAGAGGGGATATATTTCGCCGGATGATCATCAATGGTCAGGCTGAGATCGCTTCGCCAATGTCAGAGGACGCTTCACGACAGCTTCGGCTGCGCTATAGCATCGCGGCTTTGGCGGCTGAACAATATTGCAATGCGGGTTTTGCGGTCGTTTATCAGGATGTGATACTCGGACAACTTCTGGGTGACGTCGTTGCACTTCATGCACATCATCCGTTGTATGTGGTCGTGCTGCGTCCCGACCCTGCTGTTGCATTACAGCGCGACAACGAGCGGCACAAGCGCGGCTACATAGGCTGGACACCTGAATTGCTTCATGAGTGGCTACTCACCGATACGCCAAAGATCGGCCTGTGGGTTGATAACTCCCGCTTGACCATCGACGCAACAGTCGATGAAATCCTTGCCCGCCTTGACGAAGCGCGTGTTACAGGACGGTGACGCCCTTGCTACGACTGATTTTCTGAAGCCTGGCAAGCAATCGGTGGTTTAGCCTAAAACCTGTGTTTCTAGTAGCTATGGACCGCCACGCTTTGCACACTGTTTGATATACTAGAGTGACATATCGCTCCACTTGAGGTCTGGCACATGGCATACACCATATTGATCCACGTCGCGAATGAAGACGCTATCATGGCCGAAGTCGATGAACTTCCCGCCGCGACGGATACCTGGCTGAAAATCGCCAACCCGCGCCGCAAGGACAACAAAGACCTGCACTACCTGCTTAGCGACGTGACGACGATCATGCTCCCGACATGGCGCATCAGCTTTGTCGAAATCCTGCCGAACAAGGACGAGGAAGAGATCATCACCACCGTGCGCGAAGACCGCACTCGCTACTAAGCCGATGGCGACTACCAAAGTTCCCCGCACCCTGCCCCGCGATGCGCGCCGCGTCCTCGTCGTCGATGATGAGCCACGCATGATCGGCTTCATCCGGCTCAATCTGGAGCATGACGGCTATCAGGTCGTCGAGGCACACAACGGTATCGAAGCGCTGGATAAAATCCGCACGCAGCTTCCCGATACCGTGATCCTCGATGTGATGATGCCGGAATTGGATGGCTTCGAGACGCTCCGAATGCTGCGCGAGTTTTCAACTATCCCGGTGATTATGCTGACCGCCAAGGGCGAGGAAGCCGACAAGGTGCGCGGGCTCGAATTGGGCGCGGATGATTACGTGACCAAGCCGTTCGGTCCGCGTGAACTTTCGAGCCGCGTCAAGGCCGTCTTGCGCCGTGCCGAAATGCCGAATATGCCGGACCGCTCGCTATTGAAAGTGGACGACCACCTGACCGTCGATTTCAACCGCCGCGAGGTCGTCATCGAAGGTCAGCATATCAAGCTGCGACCGACCGAATATCGGCTGCTGTATCACCTGATCGAAAACGCAGGCTGGACGGTCAGCCACGAGCAGCTTCTCGCAAAGGTGTGGGGCTACGAATATCGCGACGAAACGCATTACGTGCGGTTGTACGTGAATTATCTGCGTGAAAAAATCGAAGAGGACCCGGCCAACCCGCGCTACATCCTGACAGAGCGCGGCGTCGGCTATCGTTTTGTCGATTTCCGGCACGAGCAGCCCTGAGCGCAACGCCGGAGCGTCGCCCTGCGTAGAGAGTGATCAAGACAGTAGAGGAATGCGTAATGGCTAATCAGGGATTTGATCCGTTGAAAACTGTGCAAAACCTTCGCGATGGCGTGAACCGCTTCATTGAAGAGGGGCTTTCTTCGGCCAGCGGTTCGCAGGTGATCGCGGTCGATATGTATGAAACCGCGCAGTCGGTCGTCGTCAAGGCAGGACCGCTGATCGGAGTGCAGCCGGAAGACATCGATGTGAGCGTGACGGGTGGCTCGCTGACGATCAAGGGCGAGATGCGCCCGGAAGACGACGTGCAGGGCGCGACCTATCTGCGCCGCGAACGCAAGTACGGTCCTTTCGCACGCACGATTGCAATCCCGATCCCGATCAACCCGGAAGGGGCAAGCGCCGATTTCAAAAACTGGATGCTGATTGTCACGATTCCGAAGGCCGAGCAGGTCAAGACCCGCACGATCAATATCGAGACGGATACCCCGCCAACTGCCCCCGCTCTGTAGAGTGCGCCGACCGGGTTTCATACTGCCCGGTCGTTCCAGGTTCATAACAAATCACAAGTAATATCCAAAAAAATATTCGCAAGAAGGTGTTATTCGTATATAGTGAAGGCGTGAACTTCAGTATCGTAATCGAGGAAATACAGAGATGAATGTGGTAGCCGCAGGCGTCACCAATGCCAAACGCCTCAATGTACTCCATAAAATGGCGCTTCTGGATACGCCTTCCGAACAGGTTTTCGATCAGCTTACGCAGCTTGCAAGCGATATGATCGGTGCGCCGGTGTCATTGGTCTCACTGGTCGATCAGGACCGCCAGTTCTTCAAAAGCTCGGTCGGCCTGCCCGAACCCTGGCGGTCGATGCGAGAGACCCCATTGACTCATTCGTTTTGTCAGCACATTGTCGCGTCTGGTCAACCACTGATCATCGAGGATGCGCGAGAGACAGCGCTCGTGAAAGACAATCTTGCGATCCCCGATTTGAATGTGATCGGCTACCTGGGTATGCCACTCGAAACCAGCACAGGCGATATTCTGGGTTCATTTTGCGTGATTGATGGTAAACCCCGCGTTTGGAGCGAGCGGGAAATTGCGATTGTGCGCAATCTGTCTATGCTGTGCATGTCGGTCATCGAAACCCGCGCCCAGTTGATGGACCTGCACCAATTCGCCGAAGACCGCTTGAACAATGCGCTGGATCAGATTGGCGAGCGAGATGCGGAAATTGCGCGATTGAAGACGCAAATTCCGACCTAAGCGACTGACGCAGAAAAAGTCGCCGGGTTCGGCGGCGGACCACCGTCGTTGGCTCGCGAGATTATTTAACTCTCCAACCGGATGCGGCTTGCCACATCCGGTCTCACAATTTTCTCTCAACCCTGAATTCTTTGTGAAAATCGCAGCGCATCATGTGAGGTGTGCTTTATACTCGTCTTTATTCGATACCTACTGGTGAAACCATGCTCGATACCATTAACAACGCTCTCACCAACACACGCCGCCTGCAAGCGCTGCAACAACTCGCGCTGCTGGATACGCCTTCTGAACTTGTTTTCGACAAGCTGACGCAGCTTGCAAGCAAGATTATCGGTGCGCCCGTGTCGATGGTTTCTCTCATCGACGCCGATCACCAGTTCATGAAAAGCTCGACCGGGCTGCCCGAATCGATGGTGACTAATCCGAACCTGCCGCTTTCCTATTCGATTTGTCATTACATGCTGGGAACGGGTGAACCGCTGATTATCTCCGACACCCGCGAAACCCCGTTTGTACAGGACAACCTCGCCGTCAAAGAGCTGGATGCAATCGGCTATCTGGGAATGCCACTCAAGAGCAATGAGGGCGATGTAATGGGTTCGTTCTGTGTGATCGATTACAAGCCTCGCGACTGGACCCCGGAGCAAATCGAGATTATGCGCGACCTCTCGCTGGTCTGCATGTCGGTGATTGAGACACGCGCCCAACTGATGGATTTGCACCAGTTCGCAGATGAGCGTATCGATAATGTGGTCGATCAACTTGCCGAACGCGATGCGGAGATCGCGCGCCTGAAAGCGCAGCTTGCAGCGCCCGCCAACGGCGTCGCAAGCCCGAACTAGCTTCGGCTACTCGACACGATACACGCGTACCTGATACGGCGCGAGTTCGATAGCCATCCCCCCTGTCAACAGGTCGTCAGCAGGGACCTGCACCACATCTCCAGTGAGCGCATCAATGAAGGTACGAGCCTGTGCGCCATTCCAGGCCGGGTTGGGCAATATGACCCGCCCTTGCGCGGTCTGCTCGCTGTAATTCACGGTGACGATGCGCCAATCGGCCCCATGCGTCCACGCGAAGGCGAGTAGGGCGTTGTTGGTATCATCGTGGTCGCGGCGCGGCGCAACCGCCAGCGCGAGGTACGTCCCGGCGTGATAAATATCATCAGTCGCTTCCGCGAGCAGCTTTCGCGCAAAGTCGAGGATGCGCGGCTCGACGGGTTCGACCATTCGGCGGCCAAGCTGTACGGGTAATTTGCTGCGCCGCCCCTCGAATTGCCCCTCGTAGAGCAGGCTCGCGCCCGGCAGCAATACCGCCAGCGCATTCGCCGCACATGTCTTTTCGACCGTCTTGAAGGCACTCAGCGCACGCGCTTCGTCGTGGTTTTCGGTGAAGCGGACCATGTGCTGTTGATAGACCAGCCCTGCCGCGATGTGGTCACGAATCGCGCCCGCGCCGCCGTCGCGCATCCGGTCGTAAAGGCGCTTGTCGTAGGTGTAATCGAAGCCGAGCGCGAGCATCTCCGCTTCCATATTCCAGTACACCTCGCCCATGAATGTAAATTCGGGGTGCGCCGTGCGTACCGCCGGGATGACCGCGCTCCAGAACTCCTGCGGCGGTTCGATGCTGCGCTTCCATGTCCGGGCGAAGATGCGGTTGACCAGCAGCATCGCCATATCGCAGCGCACACCGTCGCACTGCGTCGCGATGTCGAGTAGCGTTGCGCGGCTTTGCTGGCGCGCATCTTCGGAGAAGGCGTCGACCTGTGCGGTATCGGACCACGCCGGATAGTACGGATCGCGACCATGCCCGAAGATGCGGCCATTCTCTGCCTTGAAATACGTGCCGGGGTCGCGCTCAAGGTCGGAGAGCATCCCCTGCACGAGCGCGCCCGGTCCGTCTTCCGTCCAGTGGTGATCGACCGCCACATGGTTCGGCACGTAATCGAGAAATAGTTTGAGGCCGTGCCGCGCAAGCTGCGCGCGAAACGCAACCAGCTCGTCCGCGCCGCCAAGCGCCGGGTCGACCGCATAGCGGCGCACTGCATAGGGCGAACCGACGACATCTTCCGCGCTAAAATCAGGCAGCGCGCGCCGATATTCGGCCTGCAAATCCGGGTGCGTGAGCGCGATTTGGCGGCCTGCTGCGCTGCGCGTCCAAACGCCCATCATCCAGATCGCATCGACCCGCCACGCCGCAAGCGCATCCACCACCGCCTGCGGAACATTCCCGAGCGTGATGCGTTCCCCGGCCAGTGCGCTCAATTCATTCAACCACACCCAGGTATTGATCTCGTAAATCAGCGGATTGCGGCGCAGCATAGAGCAGGTCCTTTGGTTAGTTCGGGCGAATATCTTGCGTGGCAGTCGCGCGTGGGAAGTTCACCCCGGCGTAGGTCGCGCTCATCGTGAGCGTCGCGGTCGGCGCTTTAGTCGCGGCGGATGCAACCGTCGGTGGCGCGGCAACAGCTATTGAGGCGCGGCTGGCCGGGAGCGCTGCCGCACCGATTTGGGTTGCAGTCGCTATCGGGCGCGTTGGCACGACGAGCGGCGGCGTTTTGGTGGGCTGCACCGGGTTTTTTGCAGCGGTTGGCGCGGTGGTTGGCTGCGTCGCTACAGTCGGCGCGAGCGTCGAATTCACAGGCGCATCCGCGACCGGA
Source organism: Aggregatilineales bacterium (assembly GCA_965246845.1). Lineage (GTDB taxonomy): Bacteria > Chloroflexota > Anaerolineae > Aggregatilineales > UBA2796 > JBBRMW01. The sequence goes on along the minus strand of CBDFFR010000012.1, from coordinate 1,946,472 downwards.
ACGCTGGTCGAACCGCCTGCCGTGAACGTCCGGTTGATGGCCTGCTTATTTTGCCCCAATTCGCCCTGCTGCACACCGTTCACGTTGACATCAATGGCCGCCGCGTTCCCGCACTCGATACGTATTTCCTGCTTGCCCTGATATTGCAGAACGGTATCGGGTCCTGGCACACCGGAATAGACCTGCGCACCATCCGCGAAAACCTTGAGCGTCGTCCGCGCCCGCACCGCAATCTGGACATTGACGCTGCCTGCCGCAGGTGCGACCGCCGCCGGAGTATTCGGGTTCGGGAGCGGGCTGGGGCGCATCGCGGTCGCGCTGGCGTCGAGCGTCGGTGTTGCGCTGGGTTGCACGGTGGGCTGTGTGGAGAGGATACCCGTATCGCTGTTCTGGTTCGCGCTCTGCACGGCGAGGACGAGCAGGACGATCAGCCCGATCAGTGAAATGAGCGCGATGAGCAGCGTGAGTAGCGCGGTATTCCGGTTGCGACGCTGCCGTGCGATGGCTCCGCTCGCGGGAGGCGTGCGCGTGCGGGTGGTGCGCGGTGCGGAAGGGACGGGCTTGGAATCGGGTGCGGGGATCGTCGTGCGAGAGCTGTTCTTGCGCGGCGCGGGGTCGCTCAGGACGGCAGGCGCGGATTGCGGCGTTTTGAAACGCGAACGGCGGTTCGCACCATTGATCGCAACGTCAAAACGGACCGTCAACGGGTCGGGATCGAGACCCAGGTAACGAGCATAATTTTTCAAGAAGCCGCGACCCTGCACAGGCGACGGCAAAATCTCGAAGCGCCCGGTTTCGAGCGCTTCAAGGTAGTAAATACGGATGCGCGTGGCTTGCTCGGCCTGTACGAGCGACAGGTCGCGCTCCTCACGCGCTGCGCGCAAATCCGCGCCGATTAGTTCCGCGTCGCTCATCGCGCCGATGCGACGTTATTCAGCCGCGACTTCGGCGGGGATCGGCAGGTCTTCGAGCGGCTGGTCGATAGGCACTTCCGTCAATTCGGGACCCTTCATCTGGCCGGAGAGATAAGCGGCGACATCCTCTTCGCGCAGGATGACGACGTTCAGCATCGGCGTCTGGTCGATGCCCATCCGAACGGGGACGCGGTGGCGGCCCAATTCGCGTAGCGAACGGTCGGAGATGCGGCGGCGGTTGATGTCTACGCCCGTCTTCTTGAAGAGCGACTCGGCAATCATTTGCGTGGTGATCGAGCCATACAGCTTGTTGTTGCTCCCGGCCTTGACGCCGAAAACGATCTCCACACCATCGATCTGCCGGGCAGCGGCTCCCAATTTATCATTGAGCGCAGCACGGTTTTCGGTCGCCGCCTCGCGTAGCTCGGAGAGCTTGCCGAGGTTGGCTTCGGTCGCTTTGACAGCGAGTTTGCGGGGCAGCAGATAGTTCCGTGCGAACCCATCTGCGACATCCACGATCTCGCCAGCGACGCCGTGCTTATAAACGTATTCAGTCAGAATGACCTTCATGTTCGTCAGTTCCCGTGTGATCCAAATCGGTGGCGTATGATACAGGAAAGGGCAGACGTAATCAAGCGCGGTGGTAGAGGAAGTCCGTTCGCGGAAGTTGCGTGCGCCGTGCTGCTGCTCAAAAGATGCTGCAAAGATAAGGACACGGATCGTCGCACAGGCGCTTATCTTGCACTCATTCAGATGGCAGAACTGCGCGAGATGTCGCCTCTATCCTGACGGTCATCCCGATGGATCAAGGAGTGTTACCCAATGCGTACTTCCCGTATCATTACTCTCGTTTTGCTCGCTGCGCTGCTCGTGACGGCGACCCTGTTCACAAATACTCAGGCGCAGGCACAGGCCAAAAAGGTGGTCTGTGATGCCGATGTGATCCTGAGCCTCTACACTGCCGAAAGCTATTTCAACCTCGATGCGTTCCTGGTCAAGCTGGCAGTTTCGCCTGCGGGCAAGGATATTCCTGTCGTCGATATATCCAAACTTGAAAAAGGGCAGTACGAACCGCTCTTCGCCGCGCTGTCCAAATCAACGAAGCCGAAAGATGCAATCCTTAACGACAAAGGCATCGACGCGATTGTGCAGCTTCTGGCCGTTCCAAGCAGCACCTCCGCGATGATGGACGCGAGCGGCACGCTCAAGCCCGCCCTGATCACGGGCGAAGCCGCCGAGTGCAGCATCCTGCGCGCGCAACTCAATTTCTTCTATACCATCGTCGCTTCGCAGAGCGCCGCGCCCGCTACTACCCCCGCGAAATAACCACGCGCTCACGGTCGCACAGGGGCGGTGGCACAAACCGCCCCTGTTGTCAAAACCTGAATAGGACAAAAAGGAAATCGACATGCGTAATATTGCCTTCGTGGGCTTGATTGCCGCGCTGCTGATCGGTGTGGTGGGGAGTAGTTTGCAACCTGCGGCAGCATTCCCGGCGGGTGACACCCCTAAAGCATCGAATCGCGCCACGCTGCCAGATTATGGAACCGCGCCGGAATTGCTCAGTACCGCGTGGCTGAACACCGACAAGCCGCTGCGCCTGGCGACGCTGCGCGGGCAGGTCGTACTGCTCGAATTCTGGACGTTTAGCTGCATCAATTGCATCCACACCCTGCCCTATATGCAGGAATGGTATATGAAATACCGCGAAAAGGGGCTGGTCGTCATCGGGAACCACTACCCGGAATACAGCTTCGAGCATGAGCTTCAGAACATCGCCGCCTCGCTCAAGGAAAGCGGCATCACCTATCCAATCGCGCAGGACAACGCCGGGGCGACATGGGCGGCTTATCAACAGCGCTATTGGCCGACGATCTATCTGATCGACAAGGCAGGGCATATCCGCTATCGCGCAATTGGCGAAGGCGGTTACGAGGCGACTGAGGCCGCGATCAACGACCTGCTCGCGGAAACCTACCCTGCGGATGTGCAGCCCGCCGCCCTGCGCGAACCGTATGTCGCGCTCTCGCAAACGGTGCAGGTCTATCGCAAGCCCGCGCCCGATAGCGAACTGCTGGGCAGCGCTGGCAAGGGAACCGCATTCGTTGTACTGGAGTCGCGCGAAGGCTGGTACAAAATCTCGTATAATGACGGAGAAGGCTATATTGCCGCCAACCCGCAACAACTTATGTTCGTCGCCGGGGCGTCTGCAAACTAGCGTGTGTCCGAAAACGGTTGCGCAGGAATAAATCCACCGCGCTATTACGGTCCGCTCGATTAAGGCGTGCCGACCACCATAGCCCGGTCCATTCGTGACCGGGCGGTTTTTCTGTTCAGGATTGAGGAGAATCGCAATTGTCACGCTCCGGCAAACTGCCCGCCGTTCTGGTCGTCGATGACGAACTGCGTACCCGCGAGGTTATCCGCAAATATCTGGAACAGGCCGAACTCCGCGTCATGGAAGCCGCGAACAGCGAACAGGCGCTTGCGACCATTCGCGACAACCCGCCCGACCTGATTTTGCTGGATGTCATGCTGCCCGGTATGGACGGCTTCGCGATTACGCGGCTGCTGAGGGATCGGGATGCAAACCTGCTCACCGTGACGACCGATATACCGATCATTTTGCTCACAGCACGCAAGGATGAAATCGACCGCGTATTCGGCTTCGAGATCGGCGCGGATGATTATGTCGTGAAGCCGTTCAGCCCGCGCGAACTGGTTGGCCGCGTAAAGGCCGTCCTGCGCCGCAGCGATACCCGCAGCCGCCAGACGCCCGCCGCGCTGCACTTCGGCAGCTATCAACTCGACCCGCTGAGTCGCACGCTGACCGCGAAGGGTGTAGCAGTCGCGCTCACCAGTAAAGATTTCGATCTGCTTTTCTTCCTCGCCAGCAATCCAAATCAGGTCTTCACCCACGAGCAGCTTTTGAACGAGATTTGGGCAGATGCGCCCGATCTGGATAGCAGCGTGGTCACGTCGCGCATTTACCGCCTTCGGGAGAAAATCGAGGCTGACCCGGATGAACCCGGTTTTTTGCAAACCGTGTGGGGCGTCGGTTACAAGTTCCAATATGAGTGATGTGATCGCGCTGTGAAGCCAATACTCGCCCGCAGTCTGTCTCCGCTGATTGGTGGCCTCATCGTCGCCACATTGAGCGCGTCGATCTTCAGCGCGCTTCTGGGCATCCCGCCGCAAGGTCTGTTCAGCCTCGCCGCGTTGATGTTCGGGACGGGCGGCATCAGCATTATTATCGGCTACGGGTTGTATCAGCAGCGCGTGATTCGCCTGATGCGCAGCCTGCATTTGTCGCTGATGGTCAACACCGGATTGATCATCGTGATCCTGTTCGTGAACGTGCTGGCGATTGCGCTCTCGATGTTCATCACAGAATTCGACTCGATTCTGGTGACATCGCTGCTCATCTTCGCAACGATCCTCGCGTTCACGTTCGGCTTGTTGCACTCACGCCTGCTCACGCGCGAAATCCGCGAAATCGCATTGGCTGCTGATACGCTTGGCGAGGACAACAACCTGAGCGCGCGCCTGCCGCTCTTCGGCAATGACGAATTGGCGCACCTTGTCGCCTCCTTCAATAGAATGGCCGAACGGCTGCGCGAGGCAGACCAGCAAAAACAGGCCACCGAACAATTGCGGCGCGACCTTGTGGCGTGGGTTTCGCACGATCTGCGCACCCCATTGACCTCGCTCCGCGCGATGAACGAAGCGCTCATCGATGGCGTGGTATCCGACCCCGAACAATCGACGCGCTACTTGCAGGATACGTCTAATGTGAAATGGAAAAGGTTTGGAGGTCAAAGGCAAAGTCACGGGCAAGCAAGCGCTTGAGAACCAAACAGGTGACTTTGAGGGTGATGCGAGCGGTCAAGCCAGCTACCGTTTTAGCAAGCAAGCGCTCAAGGTTGCGCCCTGTGTTCTGGAGTTGGTGAAAGACGCCTTCGATGCGTTCACGTAAACTGCCCAGCGCGGCGTCGAGTAGCGGATGATTTTGTTGGGACTGGTTGGCGCGTTTGGGAGTGAGGACACAGTTGCCGGTTTCATCGGCAATGCTGGCTTGCCAATCCGCGCCAAGAAAGCCCTTGTCGGCCAGGATGTCACAGTCGTTGACACGGTACAGAACACTCTCGGCAGCAAGACGTTCGTCGGTGTTGGCAGCCACCAAGTCGTAGACGACGGGCAGACCGTCGCAGGTACTCAGCAGCACGAGTTTGAAGCCGAAGTAGTGCAGCTTACGCGCCGCACACTGACCATACCCGGCATACCCTGCAAAGTCACTATGTGTTTTGGACCGTTTGTAGCCTACCACCGGGACAGGTTTGGTATCCAGCAGCAGGCACTCGCAGGTATACCCACCCAACATCCCCAACCACGCTTGCCGTAGTGCTTCCACCACCGCTTGTAAGGCTCGCCCGCGTCGATTGTACTGGCTCTGGTCCACCAGCTTAGGAAACAGGTCCAGATGGTTGGCACGCATGTATGCCACATACTGCGTTTCGCCCGGATATGGCACAAAATCATGCGCCAGCAGCAATGTCAACAATTCGCTGTCGCTGAACTGCGCTTTTGCGCCTGTCTTACCCTTTAGCAGATGCCGTCCCTCTGTTTGATACCAGTCGTCTACCAGCACGTACAGCGTGGTCAAAAGCGTTTCCAGGTCTATACTTGTCATGGGAATGGGTCCGATTGACTGTAGGGGTACCTTCAATCTTGCGTCCCATTCCCCTTTTCGCCAAATTCATTCCACATCAGACGTAGGATATGAATCGCGAGATCACCGCGCTCAGCCAACTGATCGATGATATGTTCGATTTGTCACTGATGGATGCCGGGCAGACCAAACTGCACCTCCAGAAGACCTCATTGCGTGATTTGCTCTCGGCAGTATTGGGCAGCATGGCCGCCCGTGCCACTCGCCAGAATATTCAGTTTCAGGTGGAAATCAAGGACAAAGGGATCGATCCAGTCCTGATTGCGCCGGAGAAAATTCAACGGGTGCTGCACAATCTGCTGGACAATGCGTTTCAGCATACTGTCACGGGTGGCGAAATCCGCATTACAGCGCGCCGCGCCGGGGCGCATGTGCTGGTCGAGGTGTTCAATTCCGATTCGCTGATCCCCGAAAATGATTTGCCGCATATTTTCGACCAGTTCTACCGGGGTGATAAGGCACGCCGCGACTCGGAAGGCAGCCACCGCCACGCCGGATTGGGACTGGCAATTGCGCAACGCTTCATCGAGGCGCACGGCGGCAAAATCTGGGCAGAAAGCCGGGCGGGGTATGGCACAACGGTGTGTTTCAGCCTGCCACAGCAATAGAAATAGATGTTACGCAGTTGCATTCCCGCTACTCGAAATCCCTCTCTTACAGCCGTTTGTTATACAACTTGAACGAATCCCTCTTTGCAATTTGCCCAAACTGGCGTATACTATCTGAATAATCCTATTGATCAAATGATTGAATGCTCGACTCGGACCTTCTGAATTTCATTGTCGAACACGACAAGCAGCCCGGCGACCAGCTCCCTTCGCTGGCGGAACTGAGCGGCCTGTTGAACATCAATATCGGCAAACTGCGCGAACAATTGGAAGTCGCGCGCGTGCATGGCATTGTCGAGGTGCGCCCCCGAACCGGCATTCGCGTCAAGGAATATGACTTCCTGCCCGCGATCCGGCTGAGTTTGCGGTACGCGCTCGCACGGGATCGCGGCCAGTTCGACGCATTCAGCGAAGTTCGCAACCACCTCGAGGCCGCTTTCTGGCACGAAGCCATTCCGCTGCTGGATGATGAAGACAAAGCGCGGCTGCGCGAACTGATCGATGCCGCATGGCGCAAGCTGGAGTCGGACCCAACCCGTATCCAGATACCCCATCAGGAACACCGCGCATTTCACCTGCTCACCTTCTCGCACCTCGCCAACCCATTCGTGAAAGGCTTGCTCGAAGCCTATTGGGAAGCCTACGAAGCGGTAGAGCGTAACCTTTACGCCGACCTCGATTACTGGCGCAAGGCGTGGACTTATCACGAACGCATACTGGACCTGATTATTGCAGGTCAATTCGAGGCCGCGCGGATCGCATTTGTCGAGCATACGCGCCTGCTGCGGCTCAACACGGGCGTGTCTTTCGAGACGCTCGCTGCCGAGACTCTCTATCCAATCATCGACCCGGCGCACGAAGCGGCGCACGAATAAACAGGAGTGCTTTTTATATGACCCTCAACTTTCAGCCCGGAGCCAACACCGCCCCGCAAATGAGCAATCATCCGCTCGTAAACGACTTTACGATCACGGCGGCGACGGTCAACGGCTCCGGCAGCCAGACTGCCAACAACACGATCATCCGCGCGCTGTTCAAGATGGGCATCCCCGTCAACGGCAAGAACCTGTTCCCCTCGAATATCTCCGGCTTGCCGACATGGTATACCATCCGCGTCAACAAGGACGGCTATATTGCGCGCCGCGAAGATTATGAAGTTCTCGTCGCGATGAACACCGCGACGCAGGGCGATGACATCCTGCGGCTCGCTTCCGGCGGCCTGTGCCTCTATCCGCAAGAATGGAAAATCCGCGAGCAACGCGAGGACATCTCCTACTTCGGGATGCCCGTCAGCGCCATCGCGAAAGCCTCTGGCGCGGATGCAAGCCTGCGCGATTACGTAGCAAATATGGTCTACGTCGGGGCGCTCTCCGAACTGATCGGCCTCGATATGCAGGAAATCGAAAACGCAATCAAGTTTCACTTCAAGGGCAAGGCCAAGCCGATAGCGCTCAATATGGGCGTGGTGCAGGCGGGCGCGAAGCATATGCAGGATAATTACGCGCCGTCCGATAAATTCCGCGTGGAGCGCATGAGCGCAACTACCGGCAAGGTCCTCATCGAAGGCAACGAAGCGGCGGGACTCGGCTCGATTTTCGGCGGCGTGCAGGTTGTCGCGTGGTATCCAATTACGCCCTCGACAAGTATGGTCGATGCGATCCGCGATTATCAGGAGCTGCGCACCGACGCCGCGACGGGCGAGACGACGCTCGCCGTGTTGCAGGCCGAAGACGAACTGGCCGCAATTGGCGCGGTGATCGGCGCGGGCTGGACGGGCGCGCGCGCGCTGACCAGCACATCCGGTCCGGGTATCTCGCTTATGAGCGAATTCGCGGGTTTGTCCTTCTTCGCGGAAATCCCGGCGGTGATCTGGGACATCCAGCGCATGGGTCCCTCGACCGGGCTGCCCACGCGCGTCAGCCAAGGCGACCTGATCTCCGCGTATTTCCTCTCGCATGGCGATACGCGGCACATCGTGCTACTACCAGGCAATATGAAGGAATGCTTCGATTTCGGGATCGCCGCGCTCGACCTCGCAGAGCAGTTCCAAACGCTGGTCCTCGTCCTCTCCGATCTCGACCTCGGCATGAACCTGTGGATGACGGACCCGTTTGACTACCCGGAGCAGCCGTTGCAGCGCGGCAAGGTCCTCACTGCCGAGGATTTGGAGCGGATGGGCGGCTTCGCGCGCTACCGCGATGTGGATGGCGACGGTGTGGGCTATCGCACGCTCCCCGGCACGGATCACCCGCTCGCGGCCTACTTCACACGCGGCACAGGCCACACCGATAAGGCGACCTATTCCGAGCGCCCTGACGACTGGGAAAAGAACCTTGCGCGCATCTTCCACAAGCACGACACCGCGCGCAAGTTCGTCCCGGCTCCCATCCTGCAAACCACCGAAGGCGCGACTATCGGCGTAATCACCTACGGATCAAACGATCCGGGCGTGACCGAAGCGCGCGACCTGCTGGCCGAAAAGGGTCTCAAGGCCGATTATCTGCGCATCCGTGCGCTGCCCTTCAATGAGCAACTACGGCAGTTCGTCGAAGCTCATGACCACACATACGTCGTCGATAACAACTTCGACGGGCAGATGGCGCGGCTAATCCAGATGGAACTGCCGGACCTCGCGACGAAAATTCTCTCCGTTGCCAAGTGCGACGGCCTGCCCCTGACCGCGCGCTGGATTTCCGGCGCAATACTTGAACAGGAAGGTTGATATTATGACCGTTGCACCTCCCCCCCGGAACATCAAAACCAACGCTATCGGCCTCGAAAAGGCGCAATACAAGGGTGCGGATTCGACGCTGTGCGCTGGCTGCGGCCACGATGCCATCTCCGCGCAGATCATCAATGCCTGCTATGAACTCAACATCCAGCCGACGCAGGTGATCAAGCTGTCCGGTATTGGCTGCTCCAGCAAGACCCCGGCCTATTGGCTCAACCGCGCGCACGGCTTCAACACCGTTCACGGACGGATGCCTTCCGTCGCGACGGGTGCGACGCTCGCCAACCGCAAGCTGATCGCCATCGGCGCGAGCGGTGACGGTGATACGGGATCCATCGGCCTCGGCCAATTCAAGCATATGGTTCGCCGCAACGTCCCGATTGTGTACATCATCGAAGACAACGGCGTGTACGGCCTGACCAAAGGCCAGTTCAGCGCGACCGCTGATCAGGGTCAGAAGCTGAAATATGCGGGCTTGAACGAACTCCCGCCGCTCGATCTGTGCATGGAAGCGATCATTGCAGGCTGTGGCTATGTCGCGCGTTCGTTCTCCGGCGACCCAAAGCAGGTCTCCGCGCTGATGAAGGGCGCGTTCGCGCATAACGGCACGGCGGTAATCGACATCATCAGCCCGTGCGTGACCTTCAACAACCACGACGACAGCACCAAGAGCTATGCGTGGGGCAAGGATCACCGCGAAATCCTGCAAGACGTGATCTACGTCATGCCGCAGGAGCAAATCGGCGTGGATTATCAGGAAGGCGAGACGATCCCGGTCACAATGCACGACGGCTCGAAGATCATCCTCAAGAAGCTGGATCGCGGCCATGACCCGCGTGATAAATATGCGGCGCTCGCCAAGCTGGAAGAAGCGCACGACAATCAGCAATTTATCACCGGCCTGATCTACGTCAACGAGGATCGCCCGACGCTCGCGGACGTGCTGCACCTGCCGCAGGAACCGCTCACGAAAATCGGCGAGGATCGTCTGCGTCCATCGCGTGACGCGCTCACGAAGGCGATGGCCGACCTCGGCTGATAAATGATGTGGGGGGGCGGGCAAGCCGCGACCTCTAGATTATTTGTAGGGGCGGACCCACAGGTCCGCCCGGAATGGACGGGCTGGGCAAGCCACAGCCCCTGCACCGAACCCGCGCTGTTCTTTCCAATTGAGCATTTGACTTGCCTGAACTCGTATAAAGTTTGCCTATAGAGTTTCTGTTTCCGGCTCCGGCGTCTCCATCTTGACCAAATATTTTTCAGCCCAATCGTGCATCTGGAGCAACAGCGGGACCAGCGTGTGACCGAGTTCCGTCAGAGAATATTCAACTTTGGGCGGCACTTCTCGATAGACTTCCCGGTGAATCAATCCATCCGCTTCCAGTTCTCGCAAATGTTGCGTGAGCAGACGCTGACTTACCTGTGGCACGAGCCGCCGCAATTCACCAAAGCGTTTGGTTTCGGCCATGAGGTAGTACAGCATAACGGGTTTCCACTTTCCACCAATAGCTTCCATGAGCGCTTCAATTGCACATCCGTAACCTTTTGTCGTCATTTTAATATGGCCTCGTTGCCTTTAGTTTCTATTTTGCAACCATACCGCAAAGTGCTGCCTACTCGTGGTTTTTGTGTTTACTCACAATACTGAGCGTGTTAGTTGAGCTAAAAAGAGGTATCAAAATGTCTCAGCCAATCGCAGTATTCGGCGCAACAGGCGCGCAGGGTGAACCCGTTGTTCAGGCCTTGCTTGATGCTGGCCGACCTGTACGGGCGATAGCGCGCACGGAGGCACATCTACAAAGCCTCGCCGGGCGTGGGGTTCAAGTGGCGGTTGCGGATTTCGCAGAACCCGAGACTCTCCAACGTGCATTGGAAGGCGTATCTGGCGCGTTCGTGCATTTGCCGTTTATCCCGGTCGTGGAGGTCATCGAAGCCTATGCGCGGTCGGTAGTGAATGCGCTTGCTGCCGCGCATGTGCCGTTAACGGTATTCACCTTGATCGGACCCGCTCCAACCTCGCCTACGGGGAGTGGGTCCTTCGATAGCAAAGCCCCCCCTGAACGCATCTTTCGAGCAGTGAGTACGCCCGTTGTCATGTTTTAGCCCGTCGGCTATCTCGCGAATTTGAGCGCACCGTTTAGCGCACCGAACTGCGTGAAGCACGACGAACTGCGCTATCCGCTGCCCGTCGCGCATCGTCAGACTTGGATCAGCGTTGAAGATCAAACGGCGTTTGCTATCGCTGCGCTGGCGCGACCTGATCTCGCCAGGCGCACCTTTCGCATTGGTGAACAGTTCACAGGTCCCGACCTGGCCGAGGGCATCAGCGCAGGGACAGAGCGCACGATCAGTTATGTGGCGTATGCACCCAAAGACTTTTGGGTGAGCATATCGTAAACTCGCTGATTGATGATTATGAGATGTTGGCCAGCCGCCCGGCATCGCTCGATTTGGATGCAGATACGCATGCAATCGAGCGTGAACTCAATCTGTCCTTTACGTCGCTTGTGGCGTGGATACCCACACAGGATTGGGGGAGCGCGGCAGTCTTCGCTAGTCAGTAATCGCGACGCGCACTGAATCTCGTTGATACAGACGGACGCACTTTCACACCACGTAAAATTCTGCGTCGTGTCCTTGATTACATGATCGATCACCTGAACCAGATCGAACAATGGATTGTCTGGCATCCTCGGCAGTGACGCCGATCCCTGCCGACGAATGAGTTAAAATCATGGTTCATGAAAACAGTACGGCTGAAAGATGGAGCGTGGGGATCTGAAGGTGGGCCGCGCGGGCTCGCCGACGGTAACATCGAAGGCGTGCGACCGTGCAGGTCGTCAGCGTGCTATGACGCCGCGCGCTCCGCTGGATGTCGAAGCGAGCGTCGAACATGAACTTACACACCATCGAGCAGCGGACCGGGTGGGAACGTGGGCAATCGTTGATTGCAGTCGCGGCGGGGCTGGTCATGTGCTGGTTTGCTGCATGAGCGGTCCTGAGCGCGGGTTCCGCGCCGACCCCAACCCGCACGCCCGCGCTGACGCTCGCGCTTTACACGGCCTCAGATTTGCTGACGCGGTTCACAGTCTCAGGCTTGCTGATCACGAAGCGCTCAAGGGCTGGTCCGCAACGGAAGCCTTCCGTGTCAATTTGAGCAGCAACGCGGATTACACGACGTTTTTGCTCCTGAGTTACGCGAGCGCAGCAGTGGCGGGCGCGGATGCCTACCTTGCTGCGCGCAACCCCGATTATGCGCAGTGGACGCTCACGCAGGCATCGAATATTCTGCTCCTCGTCGCCTCGGAGTGCGCAGCGAGTCTGCGTGAGCGCCCCGCCGCACTGCTTGCGCAGGTAGTAACGTTGCCCGTGCGCCCGTTTATCGCCCCGACTAGCGCACCCCGATAGCGACGAGGCTCAGGAACTCGAAGGCGAGGTTGGCGGCCAGCAGCGCGGTTATCTCCGTCGGGTCGTAGAGCGGGTTCACTTCCACGATGTCGAACCCGACGAAATCCAGCCCGCGCAGGCCGCGCACAAGTTGCAATAACTGATAGCTCGTCAGGCCGCCGACTTCCGGCGTTCCGGTCCCCGGTGCATAGGCAGGATCAACCACATCGATGTCGAGCGAGAGGTAAACCGGACCGCGCATCCGCTCGCGCACTTCCGCGGCGACCACTGCAATCCCTTCATCCATCACCCGTTCAATCGGGATGATCCGCGCGCCGAGATCGAGCGCGTCCTGAATATCGGCAGGCGACTCTTCCGGTCCGCGAATCCCGATTTGTACATACGCATCGGTGTTGATCAGCCCTTCCTCGATGGCGCGGCGGAACGGAGTCGCGTGCGTGTAGCGTTGACCGTGTGACCCTTCCCACGTATCCATGTGCGAGTCGAGGTGAATGACCGATACAGGACCGTGCTTTTTCGCGACTTCGCGCAGGATCGGGAAGGTGATCGAATGGTCGCCACCGAGCGCGAGCGGGATCGCCCCGGCTTCGACAATACTTGCGATGCCGGTCTGAATTTGCGCGAGATTGAGGACAGCATCGGTCGGGATCACATCCACATCGCCATAATCGATAATATTCAGATCAGTCATCGGAGTCACGCCGAATTTGGTGTGATAGCCCCAGATGAGCGATGACACCTCGCGTATTTTGCGTGGACCGAAGCGCGCACCGGTGCGGTACGTCACCGACGCATCATAAGGAATTCCCAGCACTGCGAGATCGACTCCCGTTAGGTCGCGTGTGGGGCGCGCACGCATGAACGTGGAAATCCCGGAGTATGGCGGCAGCCCGTGACCGAGCGCGGCATTGCGGTTGGATGAGTGTGAGTCCAAGGTGATTGGTTCCTGCTCAGGGCGCATCAGGCAGCATTATACGCCACGATGCGCCCGAACGACGATGCGTTCAGCAGGCAGAAAGCGCTATTGCGCCGCGCCGATTTTCACGAGAACATCTGCGACTGCATCAGGAGCGGTGACATACGCAGCGTGACCCGCATTCACTGCGTAGACGTGATCAACCGGAGTGAAGGACATCATTAGCGCCTGCAATTGTGGACTGACCACTATATCCTGCGCGGTCATGATGTAGTTCTTGCGCACCGAACCGAAATTTTTATCGGTGAGGACGAGCTTCGTATTCGGCGGCGCGAGCGGTTCATCGAGCTGCGAGGCGGCGACCACTTTCAATTGATCGGCGTTGCAATCCGGGCAGAACGCGGTGGGGAAGACTTCCTTCGGGATGTAGGCATAGGTGAAATCCTTCGAGACGAGGAAGTTGCCTTCCTTGCCGAGGATGCTGTATTTATCGAGCGCGCTGAGGGTCAGCAGGTTGTCGCCCGAACGTGGCAGATAGGCTCCCAGATACACGAGCTGCTTGATTCGATCCGGCGCGGCTTCCGCAACATCGGAGATGACCATCCCGCCAAAGCTGTGGCCGACGAGGATCACGGGCTGGCTTTGCTTCTTGATCACGTCGAGGACGGCGGTGCGATAATTCTCAAGCGTGATGTCCTTGAAGGGCGTCTTATCCGTGCCACGCCCCGCCCATTCGACTGCGATGGCAGTGTAACCTTTGGCTAGTAGTGCCTTAATGACGGGCGACCAGCCTGTCGCATCCTGGAAAGCACCGTGTACCAGCACATAGACGGGCTTTTGCGCTTGTGCGGATGCGGGCGTGGAGATGGTCCCGAAGGCCATGACGAGCGTGAGCAGCAACATGAATTTACGAAGCATGACGATGTATCCATTCATCAGGTGAACCCGAACGAGCGCAGTGTACAACGCCGCATCCGGCGATAGAATAGCTGCCTATCCGGTTCACCTATCCAATCGTCCGGGGACAGATATGGCCGACGCGCTGAATCGCGTTTTTGAAATACTGCGCCTGCACCCGCAAATTTTCTATCGGCTGGAAGTTGCGTCGTCGTGGGGCATTCGCTTCACCCAGCCAAATCACGCTGCGCTGCATCTGGTCGAGCGCGGGCGGGCGTGGCTACGCATGAGCGAGCAGGCCGCGCCCATTTTGCTTGAAGCGGGCGATGTCGTGATCGTCTCGAATATCGCGCAATATACGTTGAGCGATGATTCGCAAACCGCGCCCATTCCCTTGCGCGCGTTTCTCGACCAGCACCACAACGAGGCTGGGTCCACTACGACGCTGTTATGCGGCGAGTTCCGGCCCGTGAGTGATGCTGCGTATCCAATATTCGGGCTGCTGCCGCCACTCATTCAGGTCAAAAACCAGAATGGACATGCCGAAGAATGGCTTACCAATCCTGTCAACCTGATTATTTCGGAGTCGCAATCGCGCTATCCCGGCTATGAAACCGTGATCAGCCGCTTGATGGATATTCTGTTTATCATGGTGATGCGCTACTGGATCGCACACCACACCGCCGACGAGGGCGGCTGGTTACGTGCGCTCTACGATCCGCAGATCGGGCGTGTGCTGGAAGCTATCCATCAGCACCCCGAACAGGCATGGGACTTGCAAACACTGGCAGGCGTGGCACATCTCTCACGCTCGACCTTTGCAGCGCGCTTTACGCAACTCGTTGGAGAAGCGCCAGTCAAATATCTGACGCGCTGGCGCATTCAAATCGCGATGGCGTTGTTGCTTGATGACCCGGCGCTCACTATCGAAATGGTGGCGCACCGGGTCGGTTACGGGTCGGCGTATGCGTTCACAAAAGCATTCAAGCGACTGATTGGTGTTGCACCGAGCGTGCTGCGATCCAGTGCAAAGATGGATGGGGCTGCCAACCCGCTGCGCATTTCGGATTAGATAGGGCAAGCCGGAGTGAGTCCGGCTCACTGAGACCAGGTTATACACCTACATCCCGCCGCTGGAATAGCGCTGTTGCGACAGTGATGAACGCACCTGCCGCGACCAGAAGCAGCGCGACGCCGCCCCACTGCACACCCTTCACGAACACGTTCGCGCCATCGTACCACGTGAAGAACGAAAACTTGTCGATGAGGTTGCCACCCGTTTGCAGGCCGATCAGAGCCAGCACATAGCTCACAACGACGAAGATGCCCGATAGCGCAATTGCCGTCCCGCGCCGCCGTACCACCGTTGCAATGAACCCCGTTACCGCCATTGTCAGGACCATCGAGGGTACGAGGTTGAAGCACGCCGCCGCGATGTCTCCCGCCGGGAGATTGAAGATTGTAGAATTCGCCGTGACCAGCCAGATCATCAGGAATGTGATCAATGCAATCACGAGCATATTGATCGTATACGCGGCGAATTTTTCCAGCACGAGGCGCCAGCGTGGGAGCGGCTGCGCGAGCAACATATCCATGATGCCGCTCTCCTCTTCATTGGCCGTGAGCGACAGTCCGGCGATCACGCCGTAAACGACGAGGATCAGCATGATCCACCCGAAGAACAGATAGCCGAACATGCCGCGCGGTGTGGCGAGCGCCAGTTGGTCCGCCGAGACCATCATGAGCAGAACGGCTTTCGGCGTATTCTGCAAGAGTTTGGCGTATTCATTCAGAGTCTTGATGTCAGGCACGGCGGCAACGACATAGACGACCATGATCGCGACCCCGGCTGCCCAGCCAAGCGTGCTTTTCCAGGTACGCCGTAGCGTTTCAAAAAAGACGACTCCATTCATCGTACCAGCTCCTTTTCGGGTGCTGTGGCGGCGCGCGTCTGTGGCTCACCGCCATAATAGGTCAGGAAAATATCCTCAAGCGAGGGTTCGGAAGTGTGCAGGCTGATGACATATTGACCATCAAGCGCGCGCAGCACCGGGTCGAAATCACCACTGAGCCGGAAGTACAGCGCATTCCCGGTAGCGGTCACATCGGAGACGCCGGGGACCTGCGCGAGCAGTGATGGCGCTACAGGTGCGCGGAACGTGATCGTCAAATCACTGAATTTGAACGTCGTCAGGTCTACGACGCGCTCCACCGTTTGCAGCCTGCCATCGCGCAGGATCGCCACCCGCTCGCAGATCGCCTGCACTTCGCTAAGAATGTGCGAGGAGAGAAACACGGTACGACCTTCGGCGCGAACCTCACGCATCAGGTCATGGAAAATCTGCTGAATGAGTGGATCGAGGCCGCTGGTCGGCTCATCGAGGATCAGCAGTTCCGGGTGATCCATCAGCGCGAGGACGAGGCCGAGTTTACGGCGGTTCCCGGTCGAATAGCTGCGTACCTTCTTCTTGAGATCGAGCGACAGGCGTTCGGAAAGCCGGTCCACATACGGCCAGTCGACCTTGCCGCGCAGCCGCCCCAGATAGCTGACGACTTCGCGCCCGGTCTGGCCGCCCCACAGGTTGAGTTCGCCGGGCAGGTAGCCAATCCGTTTGTGCAGCGCCACCGCGTCCTTCTGCGCATCCATGCCGAGGACGGTAGCGCTCCCGCTGGTCGGGCGGATGATGTCGAGCAGACAGCGAATCGTCGTCGTCTTTCCTGCGCCGTTCGGACCGAGATAGCCGAAGATTTCACCCTGAGTAATACTCAGGTCCAGATGATCGAGCGCGACTTTCGCACTTCCATAATGCTTGGTGAGGCCGCGGATTTCAATCGCGGGCATGGTCATGGTTTCTTCTCCTTATCAGGGTTACGCATCATGGCGCGCACCTGTTCAATCATTACGTTCAGAATACGTTTGCCAGCATCGCTGTCCGTCAGGCCGGGCGGCGTGAGATAGAGGCTCAACATATCCACCACCAGCGCGAGCGAGGTATCGAAGGGTTGCAGTGGTGCGCCGAGGATTTCCGGCGTCAGCGTCAGGTAGCCCTGCCCGATGACTGAAAAAAGATAGCTCATCTGCTCCGCGTCGATGTCGGTGCGTACCAGCCCGGCCTGTTGCATCGCGGCGATATACTCGCGGTTGAGCAGGAAGCGCCGCGCCTGATAGTCCGGCGTGCGTCGCCGTATGTAATCACCGAAGACGCGCATATCGCGGTTGTAGAGCGCCCGCATAAGCGGCCTCCGCGCAAGCCCGGTGAGCGCGTGTTTGAACATATTCACGAGTGTGCCGCCCATCGGGTCGGAATTCATATCGATCATGAAAGCGTCCATATACGCCCACGTCTCGCGCAGGATGAGTGCTTCCATCAGATCGTCCTTGCTCTTGAAGTGCAAGTAAATCGCGCCTTTGCTGATGCCCGCTTCGCGCGCGATGTCGTCTACCGTCGTCTTATCGAGGCCATAATGCAGGACGAGCGCGGCGGCGGCATCGAGAATACGGTTCGCTCTGTCAGTGGATTGTGGTTCGATACTGCGCCTCGTGACCAATTGACCGAAAATACGGTATTGGTCATAGCGTATCACGTATTTTGGGTTTTGAAACATAAAGAACTTGTAAAAACGCTCTCGTGCGAAGCGACAAATGACCCGTCTTGAACACGCCGGATTTGTCTGTTAACATCACCATAACGCCAACGATCAGAGATCGTCGTTGAAATTTGAACCTTTGGCGCAAGGCATGTGTATACCAGTGTCGTCACATGCAAGATGGTCAGTTTCTTGATATTGAGGAGACCTATGAATACCACCCGTTTCCACCGCCTCCGCATTGCGGTCATCCTGATCGCGCTCGCGGCCTTGATTGCACCCGCATCGTTTGCGGCAACCACCGTTCAGGCGCAAACTCCGAAGGTGCTGCGTTATGGTATGAGCGAGCCAGATACCATCGATCCGCAGCGCGCAAGCTATGTTAACCAAGTCACGTTGATCAATGCCATTTTCCGCGGCCTGCTGCGTTACAACGAAAAGAATGAACCTGTACCGAGCATCGCGAAGGAAGTCCCGACAGTCGCCAATGGTGGCATCTCGAAGGACGGGTTGACCTACACCTACAAACTGGGTGATTACAAATGGTCGGACGGCAAGGGAGTCGTTGTCGCAGGCGATTTCGTCTATGCACTACGCCGCCTGGTTGATCCGGCGATTGCCTCACCCTATTCGTTCCTCGTTGCTGATCTAGTCGAAAACGCGACTGAAATCATCGATGGCTCGAAAACACCTGATACGCTCGGCGTCAAAGCCATTGACGACAAGACGTTTGAAGTCAAGCTGATCAAGCCAGTCGGTTATCTGAACTCGATCATGACCTTGTGGGCGACGTTTGCCGTCCGTAAGGATAACGTCGAACGTGCAGGCGACTCGGCAACGGGTGCGTGGACCGACCCGGCCAATGGTCCGGTGGTAGGCACGGGTCCGTTCATCCTCAAGACTTGGGACCACAATAAAGAAATCGTCCTTGAGAAAAACCCGAACTTCAGCGGTACGGCTGCGAAGGTAGATCGCATCGATATGCCGCTCACCGATGATGCTGCAGTTGCCTACGCCGGGTACAAGGCGGGTCAGCTTGATGTTGCTCCGATTATTCCGAGCGCGGAAATCCCAAGCATGAGGACTGATCCTGTACTGAGCAAGCAACTTCTCCAGTATCCAGGGACCTGCGTATCGTACTTGGCAATGAACAACACCGAGCCGCCGTTCAATAACAAGACGGTTCGTCAAGCATTCGCGACAGCCATTGACCGCGATGCGTATGCGCGTGTAATTACGCAAGGTGTTTCCGCGCCCTACTACAGTTTCATCCCGGAAGGTATTCCCGGCTCAGACGCGAAGGCAGGTCTACAGTTCAAGTTCGACGCGGCAAAGGCCAAGAAGCTGCTCGCTGATGGAGGCTACCCGAACGGGCAGGGCTTCCCGAAAGTACGCTTTAACTACACCTCTGGCGCAAACCCGCAACGCCGCTTTGATTGGTTCCAGAACCAGTTCAAGCAGGTTCTCGGCGTCGACATCAGCGCCAACCCGATGGATGGTGCAGTCTTTCAGGCCGCAACCAACGAACCGGTGGATGCCAACAAGCTCAAGGGTTTGACCTACGCTGGGTGGTGCGCGGACTATCTGCACGCCTCCGACTACCTAGGTCTGGTCATGGGCAGCGGTGGCGATAAGGGCAACTCGCTCAATATTTCCGCCTATAAAAGTGCTGATTTCGACCGGCTGGCGAAAGAAGGCGACAACATGCTTGACGCCACCAAGCAAGTGGACATCTACAAGAAGGCACAGGAAACCCTTGTTGATGACGCGCCGGTTTCGTTCATGATCATCAGCACGAACTTGATCCTCATCAAGCCCAGTGTCAAGAATGCGAAAACTAGCCTGCTTGATGGTGGCTATCCCGGTGCGTACTTCTGGGAAGACATCGACATTCAGTAATCGCGTCTGCTGATCCGTGTTTTAGCGGTGAGGGGTACGAGGCATCGTATCCCTCAATTATTCAATGAGGAATGCGTCAACGCGGCGCTTTTTAATCTACCGAAGCGGGGTTATATGTTTGGCTATTTTCTGCGTCGTGTTTTGCAAATCATCCCGGTGCTGTTTACGGTTTCGGTAGTCACCTTTATTATGATGCACCTGACGCCGGGCGGTCCGTGGGACACAGCGGCTTCGCGGCCAGTTCCTGCCGCAGTCCGGCAGAACATTCTCAAGCGCTTCAATGGCGATAAACCACTCTTCACGCAATATATTGACTATATGGCAAATGCGATACGCGGTGATCTTGGTCCCTCGTTCAGCGGGACGCGCACCGTCAATCAAATTATCGCGGACGGCTTTCCAATTTCGGCCTCACTCGGTCTCGGTGCAATTATTCTGGCACTCGGGGTCGGAATACCGCTCGGTGTTATTGCTGCGCTACGTCACAACCGCCTGATCGATCAAGCAGCTATGTTGTTTGTCACCATCGGAATCTCTGTGCCTGGCTTTGTCCTTGCACTCGCGGCAATAGTTCTGTTCTCAGTCGTGCTAAGGGCATTACCCTACCAGTTCCAGCGCGATGAGCCGTTAAGCTGGATTATGCCTGTGGTGCTGCTGGCACTTGGTCCAACGGCGCTGGTCCTGCGGCTGACGCGCGCGGCCACGCTTGAAGTGCTGGGTGAAGATTATGTACGTACAGCCCGTGCGAAGGGACTCCCGGCCACCACTGTCAATATTCGGCACGTCCTGCGCAATGCACTCCTGCCCGTCATAACGCTGGTGGGTATCGTGACCGCAAACCTGATCACCGGAACATTCGTCATTGAATCCGTATTCGCGGTTCCAGGGTTGGGGCGGAGTTCGGTACAGTCGATTTTCAAGCGTGATTATGGGCTACTGATGGGTGTGACGTTGTTCTATACGCTGATCATCACCCTCGCCAACCTTCTGGTCGATCTGACCTATTCGTTCATCGATCCCCGTATCACGCGCGCGTAAGGAGTCTTATCATGGCCGTGAGTATTCCTTCTCTGTCCGCGAGCGAGCCGATTGCCCGGCAGGATTTCGTTTCAACGACGCCCAATCAGCTTGCTTGGCGACGTTTCCGCAGGAACAGACTGGCACTGATTGGCTGCGTCATCATCGGATTTTGGGTATTCATCTTCCTCGCAGCGGATGTTATCTCGCCATTTACGCCAAATGAGCAATCCGAGAGTATGGACAAGCCAATTGGCTATCGTATCGAAGAAGGTCCAAAAGCCGGCAAGCTGCACCTTCTGGGGACTGATAACCTCGGTCGCGATACGCTAACCCGATTGATGCATGGCATCCGTGTGTCGCTCTCGGTCGGGTTTGTCGCGGAAGCGGTTATCATTTCAATTGGCGTGCCACTTGGACTTTTGGCGGGCTATTATGGTGGGCGTATCGACCAATTGATCATGCGTTTCGGTGAGGTGATGAATTCGTTCCCGGATTTGCTTCTGCTGATCATCCTGACTAGCGTGCTTGCACAACGATCAGTCTTCGTCGTCTTCATCGCGCTAGGATTAACGAGTTGGGTCACGATGTCGCGGCTGGTGCGCGGTCAGGTGTTGCAAGTCAAGCAGATGGATTATGTAACGGGCGCACGCAGCATCGGTGCAAAATCGGCGGGGATGATGCGACGGCATATTCTGCCTAACATTCTAGGTCCAATTATTGTCCTCGTCACGCTGGGTATCCCCGGTGCGATTTTGTACGAAGCGACATTGACTTTCCTCGGCGTCGGTGTCGATCCTTCGACTGTGACGTGGGGAACGATGATCGTCACCGCGCAGCAGGGCATATTCTCGCACCCCGAACAGGTGCTAATCCCCGCCCTTGCATTAGCGACGCTTACGCTCGGCATGACCTTCATCGGTGACGGCGTGCGGGATGCCTTCGACCCGAAATCGAAGTAGCGCACTGTGACCGACGCGCTGCGCCCGGCATGGTCCGCGCCTGCTCCGCAATCCGGGAATGCGGCGCGGCTCTCCGACCCGAACAAGCCTGCGATACGGCCTGTTTCGGCGTGGGAACAGGCACGGTTGCGCTTCCAAAGGAATACGCTGGCAGTGGCGGGCGTGTTTGTACTACTGGTTTATCTCGGTATCACGCTGGGCGCGGATTACCTCGCGCCCTATGGACCGCGTGAATACGATTTTATCCAATTTGCCTCCGAGCCGACCGCGCAGCATTTTCTCGGCACGGATGGGCTTGGGCGCGATATGCTGACGCTGCTCATATTCGGGTCGCGCGTGTCTATAGCAGTGGCGGTCGTCGTCCCATTCGCGGTGCTGTGCATCGGCGCGAGCATCGGGATCATCGCGGGGTTCATCGGCGGGCGTGTCGATTCGTTCCTGATGCGCTTTACCGATGTTTCGATTTCGCTGCCCTCGTTGCTGCTGACGGTCGTGCTGGTAGCGATGCTGGGGCGCGGCCTGTGGACCGTCACCCTCGCGTTCAGCCTGACTGCATGGCCGCAGCTTGCGCGCGTCGTCCGCGCGGAAACGATGCGCCTGCGCCAGATGGAGTATGTGATTGGCGCGCGGTCGGTCGGCGCGACGAATTTCCAGATCATCCGCGACCACATGCTGCCCAACCTTGTCGGACCGATTGCCGTCACGATTGCGGTCCTCATCCCGACCGTCGTGATCGAAGAAGCGACGCTGACGTATCTCAACATCGGCGTCGAACTGAACGGCAATCCAAGCTGGTCGCAGATCATCCGTAATGAGTCGCAGGGCATATTCTCGCATCCGCTGGCGGTCCTCTTCCCCGCGATTGCGATTTCGTTGCTCGCGCTGTCCTTTACCTTCGTCGCGGATGGCCTGCGCGACGCGCTTGATCCGCGCATCGCCGAACGTTTCTAGGCATGTCAGGAGAGCCGCAACTCCTACGCCAGACCGCCGCTCCCCTGATTTAATCATCTGATCAGTCACTCCTTGCGACATTCTTTATGCGTGCTTCGTACCCACTCATAACAGACACGGAGTGAAAACCGTATGACGCGACGTAACCGGGTCTTGCGCTATGTGCGTGTGTTCATTCTGCTAATCATTGCTGTCTACCTGCTCGGTATGTGGTTGTACATCCCCGCGCGGCTGCTCACCGGGGATCGCTTCTACCCGCTGAGTTTTGCTAACACGTTCGCGCTATATGGATTCCTGCCGTTGCTGGTCGCCGTGCCGCTCACGCTATTGCTGAGGGCGCGGTGGTTAACGCTAATCGGCGCTGCAGCGCTCGTCGTCGGCATGCTGCACTACGGACCGCTCTACGTGCCGAAGGGGATACCCACCGCGAAGGGCGCGGCTCTCAAGGTGATGACGTTCAATATCTGGTTTGAAAACAACCAGACGGACGTAATCGAAAAATATATTGCAAGCGCAAATCCTGATCTGATCCTCATACAGGAGATTACGAACCAGTATGCAAATGAAGGAATCAAGGCGCTACAAACTACATATCCATATCAGGTGTATGAGCGCTTTAGAACTGGCGACCTAATCCTATCGAAGTTTCCGTTTGTGGAACAAAGCGACTTCGCGCTTGGGAAGGATATAGCTTTTGATCATCAGCGCGTGGTATTAGATGTGAGTGGGCAAAAAATAGCCGTATACAATATTCATCTGCCTTATCCGCTGCTTGGCGCGTCGCGCATCCATACCCGCTTCTGGTATCTCAACGCTGCATCAGGCTGGAACGACAAACCACGCAACCAGCAGGCTGCCGAACTGCTCGACAAAGTGCGCGGCGAGCGGTTGTCCTATATTGTTGGCGGCGATTTCAACACGAGTTCGCAATCCGGGACGTATGACATGCTTGCAGCCGTGATGCGCGATTCGTGGCGCGAGGCGGGGTGGGGACTCGGCGCGACATGGCCGAACGCGCTCGTCGCGGGGCTGCCTTCGTTTGTGCCGCCGATGATCAAAATCGATTATCTGTGGCACAGCTACGGCGTCGAGACGCTGGAGGCGCATGTTGGACCAGCGCTCACGAGCGACCATTTACCGTATATGGCGACGTTCGATATTATGCCGAATGGCGGCGCGTCGGATTAATGGGCGGTCTTCGTAAGGGCGGACCGATGTGTCCGCTCGACAGAGAGATTTAATGGGCGGTCGCGAGCGAGACGACTTCTGATGCCGTTCCGATTTCCAGCACCAGCCGCTTGACATCAATCGCCGAACCGCCTTCCGTTGCTGTCCCCCAATGGCTGGGAATCACCCAGCGCGGATGCAGCCGGACCGCCGCCTGCGCTGCCTGCGTGACGTTCATCGTTTGCCGCCCGCCGATGGGCAGTAATGCAATATCGGCGCGGATACGGTCCATTTCGGGGATGAGGTCGGTATCGCCCGCGAAGTAAATATCATAATGGTTCACCGAAATAATGAAGCCAAGCCCCTCGAATTCGCGGGGATGGTGCGCGTTGTAAGCGGGTACGGTCTTGATGCACGCGCGCCCAACGTTGATAGTCTGCCAGGGGCGTAGGACGGTCACATTCTCGATCACCTGCGCGGCCATCGCGTTCCCGATCACGAGCGTATGTGGTCCGCGCAGCTTTTCGACATCGGCGGGGGAGCAGTGATCATAATGATCGTGCGAGAGCAGGATCACGTCAGCAGGACACGACTGCCGGGGAATTCGCCAGGGATCGATGTAAATCAATGGGTCGGTCAGGAAGCGAAAACTGGCGTGACCCAGCCATTCAATTTGTTCGATCATCGTCACTTTGCCAATCGGTGCGGAAGGTATTCATTGTAGAGAGCTTTTCGCACATGGTCATGAGTATTCGCTGAATTACCGGGGTGTTGACACGATTGTGCGGTCATCCAATCGACATACGCTTGAGAATCGAGGCATCATCCAGCGCCCGGCCCGCCCCGACCGCGACGCAGATCAGCGGATCATCGGCGGGATACGCGGGTACGCCGATTTGCCGGGTGATGTATTCCTCAATTCCGCGTAACAGCGCCCCGCCGCCCGTAATCGTCACGCCACGATCAATAATATCCGCAGCGAGTTCCGGCGGCGTCCTGCCGAGGACCGCCTTCGCGACGCCCGCGATCATTTGCAGCGGGTCGGCGATGGCTTCCACCACTTCGCTGGTGGTGATCGTAATCGTGCGTGGAAGGCCGGAGCGCACATCGCGACCGGGGACTTCCATCGTCAATTCATCCGGTCCGGGGATGGCCGCGCCAATCTGGATTTTGACCGATTCGGCGGTCGGCTGCGCGATGACGAGGTTGTATTTGCGGCGCACATAATTGATAATGCCTTCATCGAGGCGCATCCCGCCGACGCGAATGCCTTCCGCGACGACGATCCCGGTCATCGCGATTACGGCTGCTTCCGATGTGCCGCCGCCAAGATTCAGGACCATATTCCCGGCAGGCGTCTTGATCGGCAGCCCTGCGCCAATCGCCGCCGCAAGCGGCTCGTGAATCATCAGCGCTTCCTTCGCCCCGGCCTGTACCGCCGCCTCGCGCACCGCACGCCGCTCCACGCTTGTGACGCCATACGGCACGCTGATCATAACCTGCGGACGCCCGCCGAACATGCGCGCGCGCCCGCTCACCTTCTGGAAAAAGAAGCGCAGCATAGCTTCCGTGACTTCATAATCCGCGATCACGCCGTCGCGCAGGGGACGCACGACCTCGATATGCTCCGGGTGGCGGCCAAACATATCGCGCGCCTCCTGCCCAATCGCGACGATCCGCTCGTCTTCGACCGTGAGCGCGACCATCGCTGGCTCTTGCAGCACAATCTGACCGTCCTGATAAATCACGACGTTGATCGTACCCAGATCGACCCCTAACTGGCGGCTGAACATTGCCATACAAGTACCTGTACATCGAAACAGCCGCGTCAGTGTATCGAATACGCTGCGCGGCTGCAAGAACGAATGCCGTATCGATGGGAAATACCGGGTCGGTCAAGCCCGACCCCTACACCGGAGCGCGGATTGTGCAGGGGCGGGGCTTAACCCGCCCGAATTTACGCTTAGACCGTGAGCATCTTCTCGCGGCGCTTGACTTCCTTCTGGCGCTCGTCGTTCTTGAGGACACGCTTGCGAATGCGCAGGTTCTGCGGAGTCACTTCCAGCAGTTCGTCTTCCGCGAGGAACTCGATGCAGTCATCGAGGCTCATGTTACGCGGCGTCGTCAGCCGGATCGATTCTTCCGAAACGCTCTTGCGCATGTTCGTCAGGTGCTTGGCCTTCGCGACGTTGACCGCCAGGTCTTCTGGCCGGATGTGTTCGCCGACGACCATGCCTTCATAGACATCCGCTTGCGGACCGATGAACAGGGTCCCGCGTTCCTGTGCCGCTTCGAGGCCGAAGCCTGTGGCGACGCCATCTTCCCACGCGACGAGGCTCCCGAATTGCCGTCCGCTGATCGGTCCCGCAATCGGCTGGTAGCTGTGGAACAGGCTGTTGATCTGCCCCATGCCGCTGGTCGCCGTCAGGAAGTGCTGGCGGAAGCCGAGCAAGCCGCGCGTCGGGACGAGGTACTTGATGAACGTCGTTCCGCGCTGCTGGCGCATATCGGACATTTGCCCGCGCCGTGCGCCGAGCATTTCAACGACCGTGCCGACGCTGTTTTCCGCGACTTCGATGTGGACTTCCTCGAACGGTTCCAGCATTTCGCCCGTCGCTTCGTCGCGGTGGTAGATGACTTCCGGCTTGCTGACCTGGAATTCATACCCTTCGCGGCGCATTGTCTCGATCAGGATACCAAGGTGCAATTCACCGCGCCCGCTGACCGAAAGCTGGTCCGGCTGTTCGGTATCGGCCACGCGCAGCGCGACGTTGTGCTGCAATTCGGTGTAGAGGCGTTCGCGCAGGCGGCGCGAAGTTCCCCAGCCCGTTTTGCCTTCGCGCCCGGAGAGCGGCGAGGTGTTCACGCCGAAGGTCATGCGGACGGTCGGCTCTTCGACGCGGATGGCCGGGAGCGGCGTCGGATCAGCAGGGTCCGTGATCGTATCGCTGATGCCGAGGACTTCAAAGCCCGCAAACGCGCAAATATCACCCGCCTGCACTTCTTCGACTTCCTGCCTGGCGAGGTTGTGGTAGGTGAACAGATATTGCAGCTTGCCGGGTTGCAATGTTCCATCGGCAGCGATGCGGGTAACGCTCATGCCCCGCTTCAGCACGCCGGAATTCAAACGCCCGACGCCGATCTGCCCCTTGTACTCGTCATATTCGAGCGAGGTGACGAGCAGCTTGGCTACGCTATCAGTCTCGACCTGCGGACCGCGAATTTCCTTGATGATCGTCTCGAAGAGCGGCGCGAGGTCATCGGCCAGCGCGTCGTGCGCGAAGCCCGCCTTGCCATGCAAGCCAATCGCATAGATGACCGGGAAATCGGCCTGCTCTTCCGACGCGCCGAGTTCGATGAACAGATCGAACGTCTCATTGAGCGCTTCGGCGGGACGCGCGTTCGGGCGGTCCACCTTGTTCACGACGACGATCACGCGCAAGCCCATTTCAAGCGCCTTGCGCAGTACGAAGCGGGTTTGCGGCATGGGACCTTCTACCGCGTCGATGAGCAGCAGCGCGCCATCGACCATGTTCAATACGCGCTCGACTTCGCCGCCGAAATCCGCGTGTCCGGGGGTATCGACGATATTGATCTTCGTCACACCCCAGGTCACGGCGGTGTTCTTCGCCAAAATCGTAATGCCGCGCTCGCGCTCAAGGTCGTTCGAGTCGAGGATGCGCTCGCCCGCCGTCTCCGCATTGCGGAATACTTTCGATTGTTTCAACATACCATCAACGAGCGTCGTCTTGCCGTGGTCGACGTGCGCGATAATGGCGATGTTGCGGATGTCATTGCGTGTCTGAATCACTCGAAACCCCGTTCACTCGGAATAATCCGATTAATTATATCAGATGGATTGTTAAGGTTGTAGAGAAAGGTTATCATTTTGTGAAAGGCGCACAGGAGCATCAATGGGCAACGCGACGATTGCGGCGCTGTTTCTGGCGCTGGCGGTGATCATCCTCGCGGCGCGGGCGGCGGGCGGGCTGGCGCGTCACTTCGGGCAGCCGCGCGTCTTGGGTGAATTGCTGATCGGCGTGCTGCTCGGTCCGACGCTGCTGGACCTCAACCACTGGCCGATCTTTCATGGCGCTGCGCTCGATGAACTCCTGCACGCCTTCGCAGAAATCGGCGTCATGTTGCTGATGTTCCTCGTCGGGCTGGAAGTCAACCTCGGTGAACTGGCGCGGGCGCGCGTCGTAGCAATCGCGGCGGGGCTGCTCGGCGCGGCGTTGCCCGTCCTGCTCACGCTGCCAATTGGCCTCCTCTTCGGCCTGCCTGCGAATCAAACGATCTTCGCCGGGATTGCACTGGCCGCAACTTCGGTGAGCATCTCCGCGCAGGTCTTGCTCGAACTCGGCGTACTGCGCACGCGCGTGGGAAATGCGCTGCTCGCGACGGCGCTGGTCGATGATGTGGTCGCGATCCTGTTCGTTTCGGTCGCGCTGGCGGTATTCGGGCGCGGCAGTTCCGGCGAAAACAGCTCGATCCTCGTCACGGTCGCGCGCATGGTCGCCTATCTGGTCGGCGCATTCCTGCTGGCGTGGTATGGTCTGCCGCGCGTGATGCGCTGGATTAGCCACCGCCCGGTATTGGAGCAAGCCTTTGGCGCAGCGGGCATCGGCTTCGCGGCGGCGCTGCTCTTCGGCTGGAGCGCGGAAGCGCTGGGTGGCGTCGCGACAATCACGGGCGCGTTCATCGCGGGCGTCGGCCTCAGCCGGGCGGATGGCGCGGTCAAACATGAGATCGAACGCGCAGCGAGCTATGCCGCGTTCGCTCTGTTCGTCCCGGTATTTTTCATCAATGTGGGATTGCAAATCAACCTGCGCACCTTCACGCTCTCCACGCTGCCGCTCGCGCTGCTGCTGCTGATCGGCGCGGTTGCCTCGAAAGTGTTGGGCTGCGGCGCGGGTGGGCTGCTCGGCAGAATGAACCGTACCGACGCGCTACGACTGGGCGTGTGTATGGTCGCGCGCGGTGAGGTGGGCTTGATCATCGCCTCACTCGGCCTCTCGACCGGGTTGTTTGAGCGTAATTCGCCGCTGTTCTCCGCGCTATTTCTGGTGATTCTGCTGACGACGCTGATCGCGCCGCTGCTCGTCCGGCAGGCTTTCCCGCACGGCGCGGCAACAAAGGGTATGGCGATATGAAATTAGTCATTCTTGTGACCGCACAGCTCGAACTCGGCCTGACTGTCGCGGAGGCATGGGACGTTGCCGGAGCGCCGGGCGTGACGATCATCCGCAGTCATGGCTTGCATTCCTTGCAACAGGAAGCGCAACGCAGCGCGGTCGAACTGCCCACCGTGATCGGCTCGATGGCCTCTGCGATGGCAGCGATTCTGTTTAACGCAGAAGCGCGCAGCCAACTGATTTTTTCGGTCTGCGAGGAAGGCACGGTCGATGTGCTGGTTGCAGCGGCGAATCGCACGCTCGGCGACCTGACGGAGCGCGGGCATGGCGTTCTGTTCGTGCTGGATGTCGAGCGCGCTATCGGAGTGCGCAGGCATAGTTGAGGATTGTCTTGCATGATTAAACGAAAAAGGCGGGGGAATTTCCCCCGCCTCTGGTAAATCGGGTCGGACAAGCCACGACCCCTACGCCGGATTAACTACGAGACAGCGGCCAGCGCGTCGCACGCCGGGCAGCTTCCACCCAGGCGATTGATCGCATAGCCCGCTTGCGGATCCGCGCCGTAGTAACTGAAATCGACGTTGAAAACGATCATCAGCCGGACGCGACCCGATGCACCCGCCGCGACTGCCGCTTGCGCAAGCCACGCAGCCTGGTTTGCAATGGTGGTGTTCTGCGCCCAGGTGAAGCCCGCCGGGAGTGGACCGTAACCTTCTGGCGTTAGATAGCCGATTTCCGTGAAGCACGCAGGTTTACCGGGGAACGAAGCCAGCGCGCGGTTGAGCATCGTCGAGAAGTAGCGCGTCGGATAGTTGTCGCGCGGGTCGCCGCTGGTCTGGTTCGGGCTGACCACGCCTTCGTTGTAGTGGACGCCAACGCAATCGAGGTAATTGGCCGCGCCCGCCGCCGCCATGCCCTGATAATACGTGTCGTCATTCCAATAAGCCGGGTTTTGTCCGCCGGGACCCGCCGCGCCTGTCGGAGCCGGAGCGCCGCTGATCACAATCGTGCCGGGGTTGGCGGCCTTGATCGCGGTCGCGGCCTTCGCGAGCAACTGCGTATAGGTCGCCGGATTGATCTGGCCGTTCGGCCACTCGCGGTCGAGGTTCTGCTCGTTCCAGACCTCGATAGCGCCCGCGCCTGCCTTTGCAAGCGAAGCGACATAGGCCGCGTAGGTATCCCAATAGGCCGCATTCGTCACCTGCGTCTTGTCGCCAATGACGGAGATGAGCGCCTTCTTACCCTGTGTATTCGCTGATGCGATCAGCCCCGCCGTGCCGCCGTTGCCGACCGACGACTGGAACTTGACCCACTTCATCTTAGCCTGGTTCATCTTGCCAACAGTGGCGAGGCTGAATTCCTGTACCTGCCCGCCAGTTTCCAGCGTGCCGCCGATGTTCCCGGTGATGGGCGAAGTGCCGCCCGCTGTCGTGGTCGTCTGGCTGGATGTGCAGAACACGATTTTGGAGGCATCCACGTTCGTGTGAATTTCGTAGCTGGTATTATCGAACAGCGTGATGATGAATTTATAGCCGCCGACGAAGCCCGCTTTGGCGGCGACGCCGGATGCCGCGCAGCCGAGTTCGCTATCGTTGAAGGCGAAAATCTCATAGCTCCAGCTCTTCACCGGGCGACCGACCAGCGAACGCCCGACTTTTTTGCCGAGCGCTTCTTTGGCTTTGAAATAGGCGGTCATCATCTGCTCGCCGGGGGTCGCTTCGGGGACCGCCGAGGTCGGCGCGGCAGCGGGCGCGGCGGTGGCCGGAACCGCAGTTCCGGTCGGCTGGCGTCCGGGGATTGGAGTCGTCGTTGCGCCTGTCTGTGCGAGCGCTTGCGTAGCCGGGGCAATCATCAGCAGCGCGGCCATCAACAGGGCAAATAGCGCCGTCATCGTCATCAGAAATCGTTTCACGGATACATCCTCAATGTGCAAAATCCGCGTTAGGATAGCGTATATCGGGGTTGCTGTCTACGGCGTGTCAGTTGCACGTCAGGCAACCGCAACCACATCAGCGCTTACCACAGGAGCGGACGATGCAATTCACGATTGGCCTGATCCTTTTCCCCGGGCTGACGCAGCTCGACCTGACCGGACCCTATGAAGTCCTCGCGCGGCTGCCCGGTGTGCGTGTCCACCTGATCGCGGCAACACTCGATCCGGTACGCAGCGACCGGGGACTCGCGATCCTGCCGGATACGACGTTCGATGCCTCGCCGGATCTCGATTTGCTGCTCGTGCCGGGCGGGACCGGAATTTATGACGCGATGCAGGATGCAGCGCTGCTCGCATTTTTGCGTAAGCAGGCAGCGCAAGCGCGGTACGTGACATCCGTATGTACGGGGAGTCTGGTCCTCGCAGCGGCGGGGCTGCTTACGGGCTATCGCGCGACATCGCATTGGCTGTCGGTCGATCTGCTACCGAAATTCGGTGTCGAAGCGGTGCGCGAGCGCGTAGTGATCGACCGCAACCGGATCACGGGTGGCGGGGTCACGGCGGGGATTGATTTCGCTCTGGTCGTCGCAGCGGAAGTCTTTGGTATGGCAGTCGCACAGGAGATTCAACTGATGATCGAATACAACCCCGCGCCGCCCTTCAACAGCGGTTCGCCGGAAACCGCCGATGTGGATGTGCTGCGCGCGGCTATCGACAAGCGGCGCGAGGTGCAGGAGCGGCGCAGCGCGTTGGTAGAGCGGATTGCCGCACGGCAAGTCGAATAGAGACCAATCAGCAGCCCGACAGGTCCGGCGTGAACTTGAAACCGCCCGCCGGGTCCACCGCCGCGCTCTTCGCTTTTGCCGCGTTGTAGCGCTTTTCGTTGGTCGGGTCGAGCGTCGCTGCCGAAACCGCGCCAAGCAGAGCGCTCTCGCTATCGGCGGTGACATTCACGGGCGCGGATGCCGTACCGTTATAGGTCAGGAAAGCCGCCTTGTGCTGTTCTTCGTGTGCGCGCAGGGTCGTATCAATGGCTTTTTGATATTTCTCGCGTTCGCAATCGCTCTTGATGCTCGCGGGGACACCCGGCAAAGTGTATTCTGCCGTGCTGCTGAAAGTCATCACGGTGGTTCCGGTTGCTTTAATCTTGCCATTCGGGAGCGTCGTCGCCACAATGGCATCATTGTTGGCGTCACCGCTGATATTGTCCCATTTGCAGAAGCCTTCGGCATCGAAAACACCCGCCATCGCGCCGTAATCGATCACCGATGGCATCTGGCGCGTGTCAGCGGGTAGACCATAGCTGACTTCGCCTTCGCCCGATTCGCCCTCAGCCGGGGTGTCCTCACCGGATTGGGGTTCGTCGGAGGTGGGTGCGTCCTCATTAGAGTCACCGAAATCAGGCAGCCAGTCGGTCCAGCTTCCGCTGTCATCGCCCGATGCGCTTTCTGGTGCAGCCGCATCATTTTCTGCGGTCGGACCTGACCAGTCTGGCGCAGGCGCATCGTTTTCGGCGGTCGGACCTGACGACTCTGGCGCGGCGCTATTTTCGCCGCTTGACTCCGGCTGGCTTGCAGATTCCGCACCGTCGGCGCTTTCGCTGTCATCATCCCCGAACCAGCGTTGCGCGGTGGCGGGCTGTTCCTCCCGCGCTTCGGCACACGCTGCGCAACGCTGCACAGCCTGTCGCGGTTCAATTTTGGAATAGCGCTGCACGCGGCACGCTGTACATGAACACCCGGCACTGCCTGAATGATTCGCGAGGGTACGCTGCACGGCGGCATTGCCAAGCGTGCGCTGCATATGCAGCAGCGTCGAACCTGTAATCTTTCCCGGTCTGCTGGTCTGGATCGCGCGCAGCGGGATCATGTCGGGCGTGCTAACTTCGGCGGCTTTCGGATGCAGTTCTTCAACTGCCTGTGGAACACGAATGGAGTGCATATTCGTGAGCCTCCTTTGCAGCACTGTAGCATGGAATGAAAAAGCGGGCAAGTCGCAGGGCAAACGCGATCCAATGCGTGGGCGGACACGCAGGTCTGCCCATAGGCATCAAGTTAAGGAGCAAGGGCGGACAAACGCTGAAAAGTAGAGGGATGGGCGCGGCGCTTGGTGGAGCGACAACGAGCAATAGTCCGGGCAATGAGGGCAATCGCCTGAACTAAACGGACGGTATCATAGAGGACGGCGGCGAGATGGAAGGCGTGTTTGTGAATAGTGGGGGCGGCCTTGAACCAGGAACGGTCGAGCGAGTCGGCACAGCCCATAAGCAGGAGCCAGTGTTGAATAAGCAAGGCAATCAGTTTGGCATAGACCTCGCACAAGACACGCCAGGGATTAGCTGAACGGGCAGGGGACAGGCGCAAGCCGGACTTCCAGAGTTTGAAGAGGAGTTCAATTTGCCAGCGCACACGCATGAAAGTGAAGGCAGCAGGTGCGTCGAGACGCTGCGCGGGCAGGTCGGTGACGAGCAAGGTCCACTCACACAAGGCGAGCAGGTGTGGGCTAGGCGGACGATTGCGACGGAGTGCTTCGCGTTGCAAGCGTGCGCGGCGCTGTTGAGCGACAGCGGGCGGGACCCGCTGCACTAACAAGCGCGCGGGAAAACGGTGGTGAGACAGATAGACCTGCGTTTCGGCGTGGTCGCCCACGACTTGCGTGGCGAGCCACTCCGGGGCTGACCAGACGCGCTGCTGCGCATCGACGCACTGCACGTTGGCGGGCAAGCGCGTGAGCCAATGCACCCCGCGTTGCGTCAACGCCTGCAAGCGTCGGATGCTGAAGTAACCGCTGTCGGCCAGATACAACGCACCCACTGGTAGCTCAGGCAGACCCGCCGTTTTGTCGCTGGCGCGTCCCGCCTCTAAATTCAAGTGCAAACCCCCACTACTGTAGTCCAGCACGGTTTGTACTTTCAGCCCCGCGCTTGTGCCGTTCTGGTTGCCACAACCCGCCCACAGTGTCCCTAAAGCAGCAGGCAGACTGAGCGTCGTACTATCCTGCACGTAGACCCCATTAAATGCGCCTAACGCGCCGACACTGCCCCCCTCCGCTTCCACCACCTGCTCCAGCCCAGCTTCCAGCACCATCCGCAAACACGTTGCCGCTTGCGCCGTGAACCGTTCTGCCAAGCCTTGTGCGCTTATCGTCACCCCGCATGTCCCCGCCGCCTGACTCAGTTCCTCCAAACTCGCCGCCGGGTTCGCCAACCATCCGAAGACCAGCGTTTGCACCAGGCTTGACCCGCGTAACTTGCGCACCCGTCGTACACACCCGCTGACCCGTCCTGCTGCATCGGCTACTTCCGTCAAGACCCACTGCATCTGCGCGCTCACCTGCGCTATACTCGTCATCGGGGCTGTCCTTGTGAATCTGGTTTGTGGTTAAACTCATTTTCGCTCGGACTGCCCTTTTTTCCTTATCTTGATGCCTATGGGCGGACCCATGTGTCCGCCCCTACACCAGAGCGCGTATTTTGCAGGGGCGGACCGATGTGTCCGTCCGTGACGGGATGCCTGTTTCATTTTAATACGTTTGCCTGCTCTCGATTACCGCTGTGTCACGTTGTCGGGTGCAGCGCCGCGACTTTCACCACCGTCTCCCCAACGCATTTGCCCTGCTTCAAGCCGGACTCGTTATCGAAGCGATAGTGAATGCCGCCATAGAGCCGCGACATCGCCGCCTGAGCCGCAGCATCGTAGAACGACTTATACTTCTGCGCCGGGATTTTGATTGCGTCCGTTGCGTGCGTCGCGTCGGTGAATGCCTTATCCTCACCGAAGAGCGCCGTTAGGACTTCTGCCGCCGCCTGGCTCGCGGTGCTGTGGCCGCTGGTGTAGCTTGGGAAGGGCGGCGTCACAACATAGGACGTCCAATCGCGCTGCATGTAGCGGCTGATATACGTCTGCGGGCGAAGCAGCGGTTCCTTATACTTAATGCGCCAGCACGAGATAAACGCATCGCCTAGCGCCATGCCGAGCAGCGCGAACATTTCCGCAGTCTTGCCGAGTTTGAGATTAAACTGCTTGACAAGTTGCGTCCCAATCGACATCCAGTGTCCGGCGGGCGCGCCCGTTTGCCCCGGCGTGTCGATCCAGAAGTTCACGGAAAGTTTCTGTGCGTCGGTCAGATTTTCCTTGACGGTCTTGACCTCGTTTGCGTATTTGTAGAATTCGGAATTCTCGTCGGTGCTGAATTCGACCGTGCGCGGCACTTCGCAATCGTCCACATTCGCGAGCGTGAAGGTGCGCAGGTTGCCCCAATACGCGCCAACGGGCTTGGCGCCCGCCGAAGTCGGGGTATACATCCACGCTTCGCCCGTCGGCATGGTATACGGCTCCTTCGCCCACTTGTCGTAACCATCCGCATCGAGCCAGCCGATCAGCGTATCCGCGATGCTATCCCCATAGTCGAGCGAGCGGTCGATGACGGCTTTGGTTGCAGCGCGGGTGCGCGCGGCGGTCTGTTTGGCGCGCAGGTCGTCAGCAGCTTTCACGCTGTCGTCGGTCGGCAGCAGGTGCTTCATCACATCGGAAAGGGTCGCGTTCGCCACGCTCGGCCAGTCGATCACGCCGGATGGCATGGCAGGCGCGGCGGGCATGTCCTTCAAGAGCGTATGTAGCGAGACGTAACCGGGCATCCCCGCAACCACTGCCTCGTATATCGCGACGCCCATATAGGCATACACGCGCGAGGCGGCAGGCGCGTTCACCGAGTCGCCGCGCACATGGTCGTAAGCGGCCTGCATCCATTCGGCGGCGAAGGTCGCGTCGAGGTTCGCTGCGCCTGTATCGGTCTGCGCCGCCGCGACCATCCCCGTCGCGAAGGGTCCCACACCAAGCAGAATTGCGATGACGATGAGCAGTGAACGATTGAGGTTTTTGTGCATGTTCCGCGAACCTTCTGAATGATCCATGACGAGTAGCATAACGCCGTTTGTCGTCGGCCCAGCTTACAATACACCATCTGCAAGACGGCGCAAAGCTGATTTTGCGGGTTATGCACAAGTTTTGAGAATATTTTGTGATTTCGCGGAAACTATAGCAATCTGCACGCGGTTCAGGGCAGCTTGTTACCCGCAGCCAGATAAATATCGTACCATTCCTGTCGGGTGAGCCACACGCCGGACGCCTTGCAGCTATCCTTCACGCGGGTGGGGTTGGTGGTCCCGATGATGGGCTGCATCCGGGCGGGATGACGCAAAATCCAGGCAATCGCAATCGCGGTATTGGTCACGTTGTAGGTGGCTGCGATCTCGTTGATTTTCTGATTGAGTGCCGGGAATTTGTCATTGTCGAGGAACACGCCCTCGAAAAATCCGTACTGGAACGGAGACCAGGGTTGAATGGTGATTTCCTTCAAGCGACAGTAATCCAGAATGCTGCCATCCCGGTTGATCGACGGATCAATCTCCATATTGACGTTGATCCCCGCATCGATCATGCCCGAATTGGTGATGCTGAGTTGTAGCTGGTTGAAAATGATCTTCTGCTTGACGAATTTCGTCAACAGCTCAATCTGCATCGGGTTCTGATTACTGACACCAAAATATTTGACCTTGCCGCTATCCTGCAAGATGGTAAACGCTTCGGCGACTTCCTCCGGTTCTACGAGAGCGTCCGGGCGGTGTAGCAAGAGGACGTCAACATAATCCGTGCGTAGCCGTTGCAGGCTGCCATCGACTGCTTCCAGAATATGCGATTTGGAAAAATCGAATGAACCCTTGCGAATTCCGCACTTGGTTTGCAGGATCATCGTTTCGCGCACACGCGGCGTCATGTCCAGCGCTTCGGCAAACTTCGCTTCCGATTGTCCACCGCCATAAATATCGGCGTGGTCGAAAAAATTGATGCCTTCATCCAGCGCGGTGTGAATCAGAGCGGCGATGTCCTGCTTCGTCATTTCGGCAATTCGCATACAGCCCAGCGAAATTTCAGAGGCGTCGAGGTCGCAGTTTGCGATCTTCATGTTCTTCATTTCAAAAATCTCCTTTTGAACAGGTCCCGTGCATCGGAATGTCACACGAGAAATAGTTGCTTCACGAAAGTAAATTTAGCACGCTTTCGCGGAAAACCTGCGTATGATAGTCAATCTCGGCCTCGGTTGTTTCGGGTGCGATCAACGCCATATTGTGAAATGGCGTTAGTAGGATATTCCGATTCAATGCGGCAAGGTGCATGTAGCGATCCAGATCGGGATCATCGACGGCAGCCGCTTCCGCGCCATTCCGAGGGCGAGTCGGACTGAACCGATATTCTGCGCGGCAGCCAAGCTGCGTCACATGCCAAGGCAGATCGAACTCACGGATAACCGCCTCCACCCCGGCGCAGAAACGCGCCGCCAGCGGGATCGTCCGGTCATAGGTTGCCTGAACAAGCACTTTTTCGAGTGTCGCCCGCATCGCCACGACGGAGAGTGCGTTACCTGCCAGCGTGCCGCCGATGCCACCTGTATCAGCCTGCTCAATCGTCATCTGCCGCTGGATGCGTTCGCCGACATGGGCGCTGAGGCCGTAGACCGCCGCCGGGACACCACCCGCAATGGCCTTCCCCAGCGTCAGCATATCCGGCTCAAGTCCGAATGCCGCAGTGTAACCGCCCGGACCCGTGCAAAGCGTATGCGTTTCGTCGATGATCAGCAGTGTCCCGATGCGCCGGGTGATTTCTCGTAAGGCCTCGTGATAGCCCGGCTCAGGATGAACAATGCCGATATTGGTCATCGCGGGTTCAGCCAGAACACAGGCGATGTCGCCCGGCGCGAGCGCCTGCTCCAACGCAGCTATATCGTTGAATTCGATGACCCGTGTGGTCATTGCGGGGTCCACTGGCGGACCGATGTTGCCCTTGCGCGGCACGCCCTGCCCGTTCGCATCGGCGGTGATAAACGTTTCATCCACAGTGCCGTGATAGCACCAGTTGAAAACGAGTATTTTTTGCCGCCCCGTGATCTGGCGCGCGATCCGAATCGCAAAGCGGTTTGCATCGGTGGCCGTCAGGGTCATTTGCCAGTACGGGAGACCAAAGCGCCGCGTCAGTTCTTCACCAACCCACATCGTATCCTCGACGGGGAGCATGAACGTAACGCCACGTCGTATCTGCTCGCTTACCGCGTCGGCGATAGCGGGCGGCGCATGTCCAGCCATCGCGCCTGTATCACCCAAACAAAGGTCAAGGTAATCATGACCATCCACATCCGTAAATCGCGCGCCATGTCCTTCCCTGACGAAAAGCGGGAACTCGCCCGCCCATTTGACCATCCAGTTCATCGGCACACCACCCAACAAACTCGCCTGTGCGCGTTCAAAGAGCGCTTTCGAGCGTGGATGCGCAGCAGCAAAGCGGGCTTGTTCAGCCGCGAGCAGTGCCTTTAGACGGGTGCGTAATTCAGTCTGCAATTTCATGCCTGTTCGATGAGCCTCGTATAATGTGCAAGACCAAACGATTCTGAAAGTTCAAGCGCGTGGCCGAGCATCGCTTCACGGTTCGGGTCGCTTTCCGGTAAATAGCGCCCGATGGTGTAACACAGCTCGATCTGGTCGAGCGGCATTTTGCGTTGTCGAGCGTAGGCCATCCCTTGCTGCCACAACTTCTGCGCCGCGTCACCCCGCCCGGACAATTGTGTTGCAAGTCCGGTCCAAAGCAGCGCACGTGCCTTTCCAATCGGGAAAATCTTTGCGTAGCGAGTGAGGTTCTTCGCCGTCTGGCGCGCATTGGCGGCGTACTCGGCGTTTTGCGGATAGCGAGTCCATGCCTCGAACCAGAATTCGGCGATGGCTGCATAGCCTTCCAGAATCGTCGATTTGACGGGCGCGGCCTCAGTCGTCATGACCAATGCGCGACGCCCAATCTGAAACGCAAGATCGGGTTGACCTGCATACAGCGCAGCGAGCGCGATGATGCACAGGCTTCTAAGCATCAGGCCTTCGCCGGGATCATGGTTACTTTCCAGTGTCAGCAGCCGGGTCCCTGTCTCAAAGGCTGCTGTGTATTTTCCCTGAATAAACGTGAGAATGGTGTGCGTCGTGAGATACCATATCTGAAACTGCTGACTATCGGTTTGCACGCTGAGGGTGTGCAGCGGTTCCACGAGTTCACTTGCGGCGGTGATCTCGCCCCGAAGCGTGAGCGCAATCATATGGGACGCGGTGCAGTCCCCCAGGACGCGGTGATCTGCAAACTTCCCGGCAATCGCCTTCACTTCCTCATAAATTTTCTGCTCGGTTGCCCAATCACCAGTGCCGATGTAATTGACGTGAATCACACGCAACGCCGCTGCCAGCGATGGCGGGTGATTAATCTTTGTGCCTGTATCGCGGACCAGCCACGCGTAGGACTGCGCGATGCGCTGCGCGGGTACGACGCTGGCCGCGATGACTGTGCTTGCATAGGCGCGGATGAGTTCGCGCGTGGGTTCGATCCGTTCGGCAGCGTTGAGCATGGCAATCGCGCCATGAAATGCGGGGAGTTTTTGGTTATCCCAATAGTAACGCAGCGTGATTTGCTCGTAAATACGGACGATCTCCAGTGTCCGGGCGGCATCAGTGCGGTTTACCTTGCGCGTACCAAAAAAGCGATGTTTGGCTTGCCAGACGATCTGGCGAAGGATTGCCTGCCGGAGCGCCAGACCTTCACTGGGGATCGGCAGGTTCAATACCGCTGCTGCCTGCCGCAGGCTGGTATCTGCCCTTTGAACGCGCCCCAGACCCAGACAGGCCTGCCCAATCTGGCGATGCCAGCGCGCAATCTGCACCGGGTCGGCGGCGTGGTCGAACGTGAGCGCACGCTCGAAGAACCCAATTGCGGCGGTGAACGATCCGGCGGCGAGCGCTTGCTCACCCGCAAGCGACATATACATGCGGGCTTTTTCCGCATCGCCTGCGGCATCCCAGTGAAAGGCGAGGGCGGGAAACTGGTCCGCCACATTCGGATAGACCGCTTCAATCGCTTCGCCGATCTGTCGGTGAACGGTTTTGCGGGTCGGCTCCGCGAGGCTGGCGATCACCTGTTCGCGCAGTTTGTCGTGCGCGAAGCGCCATTTGCCTTCCTGTACGGCCAGCACGCCCGCATCGCCGCACAGGGTTAGCCATGTTTCGATGTTCGTTTTCGGGTCGAACTTGTGCAGGATCGGGAGGTCGAGCTGCCGCCCCAGCACGCCCGCCGCCGCCAGCAACGGACGCGCGCCTTCCGGGACGCGCTGCAAGCGGCGCGCGATGATCCGTTGAATGCCACCCGTCAGGACGCTTTTCGGGAGCGTTCGCATCCCGATTTTCTCCAGACTGCCGACTTCCTCAGCAAGCGCGCGGACCACTTCGATGAGGAAAAACACATTGCCTTCGGTCTCGCGAGTGAGCAACGAAACAATATCCTTCCGCCGCCCGTTCGGACCCAGCATCGACGCACTCAGCGCAGCGATGTTGTCTTCGTTCAGCCGATTGAGGATGATCGTTTGTGCCATATGCAGGCGCGTGGGCAAATCGGGCTTTTCTTCGGTCCGGTAGTTGCCGACGAGCAACAGTGAAAGCGGCGGCGCGATGCGGCTTACGGATGCTAACATGGCGATGCTTTCATCGCCTGCCCATTGCAAATCTTCGAGGATGATCAGCAGCGGGACGCCTGCCCGCTGAACGAGGTCCACCACCGTTGAAAATAGCCGGGTTTGGGCAGCCTGCGCGTCCAGTTCCGGCGCATCCGCGACGGCGCGCTCAAGCAGCAGATCAATATCCGGCACGATCAGCTTGATCGTGCTGGCTTCCAGATCGTTCAGCTCGACCATCAGTACAAGACGGCGGATGACCTCGCGCCACACCTGATAGTTGATGCGACCCTCGCTGGTCGCCTGACCGCGCAGCACGACGGCTCCTTCGATGAGCGCTCGCGAACGCAGTTCATCGACAAGGCGCGACTTACCAACGCCGCTCTCGCCACCAATCAACCAGGTGCTTCCCTCGCCGCGCATGGCGCTCGATAGCGCGCTCACCAGTTGCCTGAACTCGACATCCCGCCCGATGAACTCTGCTGCTTGCAAATAGCTTTCGCGCGTTTCGACGCTTTGCGCCGGAATTGTGTCGGTTCGAGTGAGTGCCTGAATGACCTCCGATGCCGAGGCATAGCGGTCAGCCGGGTTTTTCGCGAGCAGACGGCTGATCACATCCGCGATGTGCGGCGGTACGGCGAGGCTGTGCGCATCAAGCGATTGTGTGGTGATGAACTCGATCAACTGGTGGATATTATCGAAAGCAAATGGAAACGCACCGTTGAAGATTTCGTAGATAATCATCCCGACCGCGTATAGATCGCTGGCCTCGCTCGCGGTTCCATCACGCAGCAGTTCGGGAGCCATATACGCCAGCGTGCCAGTCGTCTCGCTTCGCTGGTGGGCTGCTCTGGCTATCGATAGACCAAAATCCAGCAGCTTGACCTGACCCTCCCTGACGAGGATATTGCCCGGTTTCAAATCGCGATGCAGGATGCCTCGACGATGAAGATACGCCAGCGCTTCCAATATCTGCGTGATGAGAGCGAGCTGATAGACAAGCGGCTGGCCGCGCGCAGCTTCATTGACGGGTTGCGCGTTTTCCAGAAAGCTCATCGTGAAATACGGCTGGCGGCCAGCATCGAACCCGTAATCCAGTACGCTGATAATATTCGGGTGGCGCAACGAGGCCAGCAATTGAAACTCATTCGCGAGCGGCAGGAGCGAAGCGGAGCGGACGGTTCGCATCTGATCACTTTCCGTCAGGACGTTTTGGGGCCGCTCGGTTGTCACCCGCTTGAGGGCGACTTGCTGACCGCTGAGGCGGTCCCGAACGCTGTAGACCTCACCCATCCCGCCTGTCCCGATCAACGCTGATATGCGGTATCGATTTCCAATGAGTTCCAGATGATTTACGTTCAACATAGGGACCCGCACGATTTTTTGGATAATGCAGGTCAGTGTAGCACCAAATTTCCCATCTGAAATCGGATGACGCCGTGAAACATGACGGCAGTGTTCAGTGAAATCGCGAGAGTTGCGCGCGATTCAATATTCGAC
Organism: Aggregatilineales bacterium; assembly: GCA_965246845.1. Lineage (GTDB taxonomy): Bacteria > Chloroflexota > Anaerolineae > Aggregatilineales > UBA2796 > JBBRMW01. The sequence goes on along the minus strand of CBDFFR010000012.1, from coordinate 1,904,589 downwards.
TATGCTGGACATTATCGGGGGATCGGAAAATTATGCACCATGCACTCACAGTTGTCACAGCTATCAAACCTGCTGAAAGGGTGGCTTTAGAGAGTTTGCTCCTTGAGATTGGTAATAATATTCGCCACAATTCACATATTGATTTTACGAAAGCCACCACCACGCATTTTTGTCGCTGGGTAATTTTTGATGAAGAGACCAGCGCACCGCAACTGCTGTTTACCTCAAGTTTCGATGGCGCGATTGACAGCTATATCGATGCCCTGATCGCGTGGCTCGGACCAACGCTCGATTTGATCTGGGGCGCGTGCATCGATTACCCGACCACACGCATTACGGACCCGGCGCTATTCCGGCGACAATTCCATAGCTATCTGAAGCGCCATTCGTTCGCAAACCCGGTCTTCTTTCGCGCCTATTTTAACCGGAGCGTCGAGCAGGTGCGCCGCACCCGCGAACTGCGCGACTCGCTGCGCGATCTATTGAATACACCCGCGTCTGAACGTTTTGCAAGTGAAGCGCGCCGCATCCCGGTCATCATTGAACCTGCACGCCTGAATATTTTGGGGGTAATTGCGCGGATAGTTGGGCTGATCCTCTCGCCATTGAATGCCGCGCTGAACCGATTGACCTATCGCCCGCCCGGTTTCGATGCAGGTGATCCCGGTCCGACGCTGGATATTCCGCTGGACGTCACCGAGCGCGTGATTGTGCAGAACGAACTGACGATCATTGCGCGGATCGAGCCGAGCCGCTTTTTATGGATGCGCTTTATCCTGCTGGTCGCCGGACCCTTGAGCAACCCGCCTTTCACTCAGGACGGCAAACTGTCCGACATGACGACGATCCATTTCGCGCGCTGGTCGATCATCAACGGGCGCGCTGGCGAAGGCAAGCGGCTCATGTTTGAAAGCAATTACGATGGGTCGTGGGAGAAATATATCGACGACTTCATTGATCACGCCTGGCGAGGGCTGGATTTGATCTTCGGCAACTGCGTTGGATGGCCAAAAGGCGGTTCGCGAAACAGCCAGTATTTCAAGCAGGCAATCATCGACAACCAGAAACGCGCGCAGGTGTTTTACAGCGCCTACCCGGATATGACGGTCCGAAACATCATCAACAATCTCGCGATTAGTGATGATATGGGACGGTTCTTCGGCATGAAGGTCGCTCGCAAGTGGCTCAATCGACTTTAAACACAAACGTTCATAGGAGTCGTCATCATGCTTGAATTTGATCAGATACAGGGTCTGGTACTGAGTGGATACGGCCACCTCGACCATGCCGGATATATTTTTTTGCGCATTGACGATGCCGCGAAAGCGCGACACTGGCTCGCCGAACAGGTCCCTGGAGTAACTACTGCGCGTAAACCCGTCGTGAAGCCGGAACGGTGCATGAACATTGCATTGACTGCAACGGGGCTGGGCGCATTAGGATTGCCCGACAATACCGTAAAAACCTTCTCGGCTGAATTCAGGGAAGGTCCCGCGGAGCAAAACCGCGCCCGCATCATGGGCGATACGGACCTGAGCGACCCGGCGACGTGGGACTACGGCGGACCCGGCACAGATCATTTCGATCTGCTGCTCATGCTTTTTGCGGAGGCTCACGCCGGACGTGACGCCTATCGGGAGGAGTATCGCGCCGGTTTCGAGGCGGCAGGGCTGACGGAGGTATGTACCCAGAACGGTTACCGGACACCCGACAGCCATGAGCATTTCGGCTTCTTCGATGGGATTTCGCAGCCGGGGATCGCGGGCGCGAAGGAAACCACGTCGCCCGAAGACGTGCAGGCGGGCGAATTTGTTTTCGGCTACATGAATGAATACGCACACCTTTCGCCCGTGCCGGGTGGCGATGTGCTTGGCAAAAACGGGACCTACATGGTTTTTCGTAAACTGGCACAGGATGTCGCCGCCTTGCATACCTTCCTGTCCAGTGCAACTGATGGCACAGCGGAGCAAATGGACTATCTCGGCGCGAAAATGGTCGGGCGCTGGCGCAGTGGCGCTCCGCTGGTCCTCGCGCCGGATGCTGATGATCCGTTGCTCGGAGAGGACATGAAGCGGAACAATGCTTTCCTGTTCGCGCAAGCTGATCCGCTCGGCATCGCCTGCCCGGTTGGTTCGCATGTGCGCCGAACCAACCCGCGTGACAGCCTGGAACCCAGCCCGCCGGAATCCCTCAAAACCGTCAGACGCCATGCCATTTTGCGGCGCGGGCGCTCCTATGGCTCGCTCTTTGATGGAACCAACGGCGACCATCCGCGCGGCCTGATTTTCATCGCGCTCAACACGGACATCAAACGCCAGTTCGAGTTCATTCAAGGCGCGTGGATTAACGATCCGCAATTCGGCGGTTTATACGACAGCAGAGACCCGATCACGGCGGCGCGCGCATCGGGCAATCCGCATACGGTTGTGACGATTCCGCGCTTTCCATTCAGCCGGGAGGTGCGCGGCGTGCCTCAGTTCGTGACAACGCGCGGCGCAAGCTATTTCTTCCTGCCGGGAATCGCGGCGCTGGAGTACCTCGCCAGTTTGCAAGGGTGACTGTGCCAATTGCTTGATCCTGCCCGGACCACACCGGGCTATACTTGACAGGCATCCTCCAAAACGAAGAGTTGCCGATGTCACAGAATCCTGATCATTATCGCGGTCAAATGAAAAGGCGTTGTCAACGATGCTTTTAAGTCGCGTTGCGAATGCGTGCTACTGGCTATCGCGCTACCGGGAGCGTGCGGAGTTCACAGCGCGCGTGCTGGATGTCAATCTCGTCTCGTTGCTTGATACGAGCGCGTTCATCGGGAACGATGCGGATTGGGAGCCGATTGTCCGCATCAATGGCTGCGGAGCGTTCTTCGCGGGCAAATCAAGCGCGCAGATCGACGCGCTCTCGGTAACACAGGTGGTCTGCCTTGAACCGACCAACACCAACTCGATCCTCGGCTGTATCCGCTCCGCGCGCGAGAACGCACGGCAGGCGCGCGAACAGATCAGCAGCGAGATGTGGGAACAGATCAACGAGATGTACCACTTCGTCAATCGCCTGCAATTGCACGAGCTGATCCAGCACCCGCACGAAGTCCTCTCCGTGGTCAAGAACGGGGCGCTCCTGATGCAGGGACTCGCGGATCAGACGATGATGCACGGCGAAGGCTGGCATTTCATCCAGATGGGGCGCTACCTCGAACGCGCGAATACGACCTGCCGCCTGCTCTCGGCGCGGCTCGACCCGGCCTATAGCCGCACGCAGGGATACATGGAGACGCTCTACTGGATCGCGGTGCTGAAAAGCGCAAGCAGCCTCGAAGCTTATCATAAGACCTACGGCGCGCCCGTCGCCTCGCGGGAGGCGATAGAATTCATGATGCTCAATGAGCAATCGCCGCGCTCGATCCTGTTCTGTCTGGAACAGGCCGCGCATTCGCTGCGCTACGCATCCGGGCAGATCGTGCAGCGCTTCGCCAACGACGCCGAACGGTTGATGGGTCGTATGGCCTCCGACCTGCACTATCTGCGGCTGGAAGACATCGAGATTTTGCCCTTCTTGCAGGAATTGCAAGACAATCTGCTGGTGGTCAACGAAGCGATCACCGATGCCTATTTTTCCTACGAGGTCGCCTGATGCACCTGCGCGTCCTGCACGATACGCTGTATCGCTACTCCGAACCCGTCCACGCCGTCGCGATGGAAGCGCGCTTGCAACCCGCCAGCGACAATATGCAGAACTGCCTGCGTTATCGCCTGACAGTCTCCCCGAAGGCAGCGGTCGGCGAATATACGACCTACGCGGAACTGGTGGTCGAACACTGGACGATCCTGCGCGCGGAAGAGGTGCGCGTGACAGCGGAAAGTATCGTCGAGACGCGCGAACGCTCATTGATCCCGATTGAAGCGCCACCTTCCAATATTGATACGGTGGAGCAGTTCGCCTACATCCAGCCGACGCTGCTCACGCGCGATTCGCCCGCTGTGCGCGCGTTCGCGGCGCAGTTTACCCGACTCGCCGCCGAAGACTGGTATCAGGCGGCGCTCGCCATTCGCGAGGCAGTCTATCACGGGTTGGGCTACGAATCAGGCCGGACCACGACGGATACGACCGCCGATGATGTGATGACAATCGGTGCGGGCGTCTGCCAGGATTTTTCGCACCTAATGATCGCGGCGTTGCGGGCGTTGCGCATCCCGGCGCGCTATGTGAGCGGCTACCTCAACCCGGTCGTCAACCAGCCGACAATGATGCAGCTTGCCAGCCCCGGCGCAATGATGCAGAGCATGTCGATGGGTGAGGAGCGGCGCGTGCGCAGCGCGACCGCAAGCCATGCGTGGTGTGAAGTCTACATGGGACCCGGCGCGGGCTGGCGCGGCTTCTGCCCAACGAATAATTTGCTCGTCGATCACCATTTCGTGCGGATTGGCTGCGGGCGTGATTATCGCGATACGACCCCAATCAAGGGCGTGCATCGTGGCTCTGCTCGTGAGGAGATGATCGTCGCGGTGAGTGTCGCGCCGATGGAGTATTGATACCTGGTCGGGCGCTGGTAAGCAGAAAATTGCATGTTGGGAGTTGCGTCGAAATAAGGCAGCAGTACCGGGAAGGACGGTACTGGAAGAGTGCCATCTATGAAGCGAGAATCACTAATATTCATTGGAACGCAAACCGCACGATACTTGGTTAGCGATTTGGTTTTCTTACATCACTGCTTCAAACCAATTCAAACTCAGGCGCAGAGGGACCGCCCTTTGCGCGCACTCCCCCGCGCGTGCTACACTCCCCGTTGCATTTCGGAAGGGACAGCGGCATGACACAGAAAATCCTCGTAGTAGACGACGATGAAGAAGGTCTCAAACTCATCGGACTGGCGCTGGAGCGTGCGGGCTTCCAGATTGTGATCGCTCCGAATGGAACGCAGGCACTCGAAAAAGCGGTGAGCGAAGCCCCCGATCTGGTGGTGCTAGACGTGATGATGCCGGATATGGATGGCGTCGAAGTCTGCCGCCGCCTGCGCGCAAATCCGGCCACGCAAGGCTTGGGGATCATCATGTTCACGGCGAAGGTGATGGTCGATGACAAAGTGGCGGGCTTCGAGGCGGGCGCGGATGATTACCTGACCAAGCCGACCCGCCCGGCGGAGCTGGTCGCGCACGTCAAGGCGCTGCTCGCGCGGCGTGGCGTTCCCGTTGCAACCACCGAACGCACATCCGACGGCACGACACTCGGTTTCCTCGGCGCGAAGGGCGGGGTCGGCCTCTCGACATTGGCCGGGAACATCGCCGCCAGCCTCGCCGCAAAGGGTCCAACCGTGTTGGCCGATTTTCGATTGGGGCAAGGCACGTTGGGGATGCTGTTCGGCCAGCCGCGCGCTTCCGGGATTGCCAATCTGGTGAGCAAGCCAGCCGCCGAAATTAATAGCAAGGTGGTTGAGGCGGAGCTGCTCAAACACGCTTCCGGGCTGCGGCTGTTGCTCTCTTCGACGCGCCCAAAGGAAGCCAACCTGAACGCCAGCCCGGAGACGATGGCGGCCATCGTGAAGACGCTGCGCGGCATGGCGCGCTCGGTCGTGGTGGACCTCGGTTCGGGGCTGTCGCGGCAGACGGCGCGCCTGCTGCGCGAGATTGACGCGCTAATCCTCGTCGTGGAACCGCACCGTGCGGCGCTGCTGATGGCGCACGAAATCATGCGCGAGATCGAGCCGATGGGGATCACCGCTGCGAAAATGAATATCGTGCTGGTCAACCGCGCGCCGTCTTCGGTCCAGATTTCGTGGCAGGAGGCCGAGCAAATCCTCGGCCACGAAATGCTCGCCGTCATCTCGCCCGCGCCGGAAATCGTCTTTCAGGCTGCGGAAGCCAATCAACCAATTGCAGCGTTCCAGCCGAGCGCGGTCATCGCTAACCAGATGGGCAAACTCGCGGAAGAACTCGCCAAACGCTAGTACGCGCAGGATGGACGAAAACGCAGCATGAATCCTCAACAACCGTCGATGATCTCCAGCGAGGAAGCAATTCGCAGCTATTTGCGGCTGCTGGCACGCTATGAGCGGCTGAACGAAATCAGCCAGAAACTCAATTCCACGCTCGATGTACGTGCGCTGCTAAATCTGATCCTGAATGCCGTGACGGAACTCACCGATACAGAAGAAGCCTCGATACTGCTGATCGATGAAAGCACAGGCGAACTGCGCTTCGAGGCCGCGACCCAGCTCTCGGCGGGCGCGATGGAAGTCTTTGTTGTGCCGAAGGAGAACAGCATCGCGGGCTGGATTGCCGCGCACAACGAGCCGGTCCTCGTTGAGGACGCGCAGCAGGATACACGGCTGTATCGCGTCGTGGACGACACAATGCAGAACAATACGCGCAACCTGCTCGGCGTGCCGATGGTCGCGAAGGGCAAGGTGATCGGCGTCGTCGAAGCGCTCAACAAGCGCGGCGAGGGGCATTGGACCGAAGACGATGTAGACGCGCTGCGGGCGCTCGCGGCGCAGGCAGCAATCGCGATTGTGAATGCGCGCCTCTTCCAGCAAAACGATTTTGTCTCCGAAATGGTTCACGAACTGCGCACGCCGTTGGCCGCGCTCAAGGCCAGCACCACGCTCCTGTTGCGTCCCGAACTGCCCGAGAAGCGCCGCACTGAAATCCTGACGATCATGCAGGATGAAACTGACCGTCTGGCGCGCCTCGCGACGGATTTTCTCGACCTCGCCAAACTCGAATCGGGACGCACCACGCTCGAAAGCAAGAATTTCGCGATTGTCGAATTGACGAACGAGGGCGTGAACATCGTGCGCAGCCAGGCCGATGAACGCGGCATCAGCTTTTCGGTGAGCGGAGAGGCAGCCTTGCTGGTGCGCGGCGACCGCGATAAGACCAAGCAGGTGCTGCTCAATCTGCTCACCAATGCGATCAAATACAACCGCGAGCGCGGACAGGTGTTCATCACAGCCGCACCCGAACACGACCCGGATAGTGACGCGCTTCTGACCCGGATCGCCGTGCGCGATACCGGACCGGGGCTTTCCGCAGAAAGTCTGGCGCGCATGTTCGAGCGCTTCTACCGCGCCGCCGAAACCTCCGAAGGTACGCAGGGAACCGGACTCGGACTCGTGATCGCGCGCAAGATCGTCGAGGCACAGGGCGGTGAAATGGGCGTCGAAAGCGAACCGGGCGAGGGGACGACGTTCTGGTTCACGATGCCTGTGGCGCTCGATATGAATTGACCGACCCCGAACTGGCTGCCGTGTGCGCCGCGACGATGCGCTTTGGGCTGTTGATGCTCAGTGGCGGCGCGTCTGCATACCGCGTCGATGAGGCGATGCGCCGTGCCGGGTCGCTGATTGGTGCGGATCGCGTGGAAGCCTACGTCACGCCGACCGGGATCATCCTGAGCGTTCATAGTGGCCTTATGGATCACACGCAGATCGCACGCATTCGGACGATTGGCGTGAACATGCAGCGCGTCTACGATGCGGAACTGCTGCTGCGTGAGATGCACGGCGCGTTAACCGTCGCGGCGCTGGTCGCTGGCATGGACCGCATCGAGGCCAGCCCGCCGTCCTATCCGGTCTGGATGGTTGCGCTCGGCTGCGGGTTGGGCTGTGGCGCGTTCGCGGTGCTGCGTAATGGGGGACCGCTTGAATTTGCTGCTGCGTTTTGCGCTGCCGTCCTGACGCAGGTTTTGCGCGTGCGGTTGATCAAGGCGCGCCTTCAACCGCCGCCCGTGACCGTCATTTGCGCGACCGTTGCCAGCAGCTTCGCGTTATGGTTCGCGCGGGCGGTCGGCGCGCCGCAGCCGCGCATCGCGATCATTGCGTCGGTGCTGCTGCTTGTGCCGGGCGTGCCGCTCGTGACCTCGCTGATCGATTTGCTGCTGGGCCATCTGGTCGCGGGCGTGGCACGGGGCGTCTATGCGGTGCTGCTGCTGATCGGGATCGGGATTGGCGTAGTGGTGAGCGTGTCGCTATTCGGTTTCATGCTTGTATGATTGCTCAACTTTGGCAAGTGATCGGCGTCCCGGCGCTGTTCGGGCTACTCGGCACGATGGGCTTTGGCATATTGTTCAGCGTCCCGCGCCGGACTTTGTTTTTAACAGGAGTGGTCGGCGCGCTGGGCGCTGCCTTGCGCTCGCTCGCGATCCATGCCGGCGCTTCGACCGAACTCGCGACGTTTCTGGCGGCGCTGGCGGTGGGGTTGGTCGGCTATGGGGCGGCATTCGTGATCCAAGCGCCGCGCTCGATTTACACAATCCCCGGCGTACTGACGATGGTTCCGGGTGTGGCCGCTTACGAGACCGTGGTATACCTGAGCGCGGGTCGGTATTCAGAAGCGGGTGTTTCCGCAGTTCGGGCAGCGCTGATCGCGGGCGCAATCGCGGCGGGGCTGACCACCGCGCGCATCATCACGGATTTCGAGCCGCATTCACGGCGTCACCGGAGCGACTGACCCACCGCTTCCGGGATGGCCTTCGGCGCGTCCCCGGTCATCGGGATGCGGATTGTGAAGCGCGCCCCGCCACGAGTCGGGCGGTTCTCCGCGCTGATCGTGCCGCCGTGCGCTTCGACCAGCGCCTTGCATATCGAGAGGCCAAGTCCGGTCCCGCCTGCGCGCGCACCCGGCGCACGCCAGAACTTGACGAACACACTTTCGAGCAGGTCCGGCGGCAGCCCCGGACCCCGATCCGCGACGCTGATCACCAGTTCGCGCGCTTCGGTCTCTGCCGTGACGCGGATGCGCGCTTCGGGTGGCGAATAGATCGCGGCGTTGTAGAGCAGGTTGACTATCACGCGCTGCATGAGCGTGAAATCGAGCCGGACGAGTGGTAAGTCGGACGCAACATCCAGCACGAGATCGTGCGTTTGCATCTCGCGTTCGACCTCTTTGAGGCTGACGTCGATCAGTTCGCGCACATCGCACCACTCCAGACGGGGCTGGATGTGGCCGGATTCGATGCGGCTCATATCCAGCAGGTTTTCGACCAGCCGATCCAGCCGTGCGGTCGCATCCAGAATATCATGCGCGAGCGGTGCGGCGGCATCCGGGTTGCGCTGCGTGGCAGGGTCTACGAGGCTGCTGGTCGCGCCCTTGATCGTGGTGAGCGGGGTGCGCAATTCGTGCGAGATTGAGTCGAGTAGCGCGGCGTACATGCGCTCCGACTCTTCGATAACGGCGGCCTGCTGCGACCGTACATCGAGCAGTTCCCGCTCGACCGCAAGCGCGATGTGGTTGGCGAAAGTTTGCAGGAGAGTCCGCTGATCGACCGAAAATTGCGCCGTATCGGTCGCATCCACACTCAGCACACCCGCAACGCCGCCCGGCGAGACGAGCGGCAGGTGATAGGCCGTGCTGGTCCCGCTGAGGGTATCCGTGAAGCGGCCAGCGGGTTCGCCTTTCTCGAAAGCATAAGACGCGACCCCCATTTCGCGCTCATTGAGCGCGAGCGTGCTGGCCGCGTGTGGCGCATTGGCGAGCCTTCCGTTCGGTTGCGGGAGTGTGATCGCGACCTTGCTATTGAAGACCTCACCCACCTGTTCCACCGCCGATTTCAAGACCTCATCGATGGTGCTGGCTTCCGCGATCTGGTTTGCCATCGTATACAGCGCGGACATGCGCTCCTCACGCTGGATCGCGAATTTACCCTCGTTGCGGGCGCGGGCAGTCAGGTTGCCCGTGATTACCGCAACTACGAAATAGAGCAGAAAGATCATGAAATCTTGCGGCTGCGTGATGAACAACGTGAAGGTTGGCGGGATGAATAGAATATCCCACAGGATCGCGCTCAACGCCGCCGCGAGCAGGATCGGTCCGCGCCCGACGAAATTGCCCAACACGACCACCACCGCGAGCAGAATCAGCGCAATCGCGCGGTAATCGCCAATCGTCTCGCGGAAGAACGGCCAGTTCTCCAGCAGGAAACAAACCGCGACCGCTACAATTGAAACGACAATCGCAAGAATGTATTGATTTACGCCGGAGTGCAGATGCGGTGAGGGCAGGTTGGAGAGCAGCCGTTCGTCACTCTCTTGCTCGTCACCGGAGACGACATATACATCAATTTCTCCGCTCTGCCGCACCAGCCGATTGACCAGTGAGCCGCCTTTCATCCATTCCTGAATTTTAGTTTGCTGCGGCTTGCCCATCACGATTTGGGTGACATTGCGCTGGCGTGCGACCCGCATCAGCGCGTCTACTGTATTCGTGCCGCTGGTCGTGATGATCTCGCCATCCAGCTTGTGAACCAGTGAGAGGTTACGGTTCAACTGCGCTTTGGCGTCGTCGGTCATCGGTTGTGGCGACTCGACATAGACCGCGATCCAGGGCGCTTCGAGGTTGTAGGCCATGCGCCGCGTCCAGCGGATTAACCGCTCGCTCAGGGGGGAGGTACTGACCGCGACCATCAACCGCTCGCCGCTTTTCCACGGCCCGGCGATGTGTTTGACCTGCATATAATCCTGTAGCTGATGATCGACCCGCTCCGCCGTGAGGCGCAGCGCCATTTCGCGCAACGCAGTCAGGTTGCCCTTGCGGAAGAATTTATCGACTGCAACCTGCGCGCGTTCGGTCGCATAGACCTTGCCCTCACCAAGCCGCTTGATGAGTTCATCCGGTTCGAGGTCGATCAGCTCGATCTCGTTCGCCATATCGATCAGCGTGTCGGGGATCGTTTCGTGAATGGTGACGCCCGTGATTTGCGCTACCGCGTCGGCGCGGCTTTCGATGTGCTGCACGTTGACTGTGGTATACACATCGATCCCGGCAGCGAGCAGGTCCTGTACATCCATGTAGCGCTTCGGATGCGTGGAGCCAGGCGCGTTCGTGTGCGCAAGTTCATCCACGAGAACGAGGCGCGGCGCGCGTTTGATGACCGCTTCGACATCGACCTCTTGCAGCGTCGAACCCTTATATTCGATGCGCTTTGTCGGCACACATTCCAGCCCCTCAGCTTTGGCGATGGTCTCCGGCCTGCCGTGCGGCTCCAGATAGCCGATCACCACATCAACGCCATTATGCTTGCGGTGCTGCGCGGCTTCGAGCATGGCGTAGGTCTTGCCGACCCCGGCGGCCATGCCAAAGAAAATCTTGAAGCTGCCACGTTGCTCTTTGGCTTCCTCTTTCTGAATAGTCGCCAGCAGCGCATCGGGATCGGGACGGTCGGCATCGGTCATGAACGCAGTTCCTGCATGTCAGCGGTGAATATCGTTTATCAGTATAATCTGGTCTGGTTAAAAACAAATAAGGTGGAGGCCAGAATCATGCGCAAAATCGTTCACCGTCTGTCTCTATTGATGCTTGTAACCGTGTTCGCGGGCAGCGTGACGATCTCTGCTGCTGCGCTGCCCGCGCAAAAGAGCGTTTCACAAAGTTTATTGACTACACCACCGCCGCCCGTGCCGCAGCCAATTCTGCCCGCGACCGCAACGCCGAGACCAGCGGCCTTTCCGACAGTCCCGCCCGGTGGAACCCCGATCACCAACGATTACACGTATTTTCACCCGACCGGATTATTTTCCATCCCGCACTTCGTCGGGTTCGATTGTTCGACTGATGATGAGTACGTCGTGGACCACGAGAACAATCGTAAGGGATACAATAGTAGCGATATTGGGGCGATATTCAGTAGTTGTGAGCAGCACAGCGTACTACACGTTTACGCTGACCGCAATAACGCCGCTCCGGTGACGCGCCTTGCGGATTTGGATGTGGTTTACGACACGCAACAATTCGATTTCGACTGGGAGAGATACAATGGCGGCTACACAGAGTTGGACCGCCGAACCACACTAACGCGGCATATCGTATCCTTTGAACTCGTGCATAACGGCTATCACTATCTCGCTCGCCAGACTACCGAACTAGCGGGGGACGGATGGACAAAGACGGTACGCGTCATCGTTCCGAACAACAATCCGGGGTTGCTCGATACTCTGGAAACGAAATTATGGGAGGCATTCAATTTTTATAATGTTCCGTCGTTGTTCTCTGTGCCATTATGGTGGCACGCGACAGCAGATGCGGAGGCAGGCTACATCATCCGCTATCCGGCTACGTGGAGCGAAGATGACGCCGAGCCGGGCGTATTCGCCAGCATCTCTGGAATAGTGAATTCAACACCGGTCACGCTCCAGATTCTGGTCGCCTCTGGCAAGCAAATTATCAATGAAACAGACGCCCGCGCATGGGTCACAGCGCTGCACGCGCGAAGCACCGTGAGGCTTGTCAGATCAGATTCGCGTGGCGATAAGGATCGCTGGCTGGTTTCATATAACGACCCGGATGGTCCGTTCAGCGCAGTTGCTGTCCTGATCAATGGCAAAAATGGCTCTCTATATTCGGCAGATTACGCGCTGGAAGTATCGGGCGTCGATATTCTCGATAAATCAGCGTGGCTTCCGACGCTCACAATGAGTTGGGATACGTTCACGTTTCTCGACGCACAAACTCCCATTGCGACGGCTACGCGCAAGCCCTGAGCGATACGCAACAATTCCGTAGGGATGGCATTCTTGCAGCCCCATATACTGCATTTGCTTTCGCCAGGTTTTCGTTTCATGGCGCGCAAGACAGGATGTTGCGAGTACAATTCCGGGCATCGCTACTCAGGTATTGTGTTGTTCCGATAAACATTACATTACCTGATTACCGTCCTTTTCCTCAGCTCATTTTTGGCGAAAGCATTGATGGATAGACATGATTGGCTGGCAGAGCAGTTTGAGGCGCACCGCGATCACCTGCGGGCAGTAGCCTACCGGATGCTCGGCTCGTTGAGCGAGGCAGACGACGCGGTGCAGGCATCATGGCTCAACCTCAGCGCTTCGGACACAAGCGAGATCGAAAACCTGGGCGGCTGGATGACGACAATAGTTGCCCGGATATGCCTGGATATGCTGCGTTCGCGCAAGTCACGGCGCGAAGCTTCATTAGACGCGCCAGACGAGATCGCGAGCCGCGAAGCCGGAATTGATCCCGAACATGAAGCGCAGCTTGCCGACTCGGTTGGTCTGGCGCTGATGGTCGTGCTGAATACGCTGGCTCCTGACGAACGACTGGCGTTCGTGCTGCATGACGTGTTCGCCATACCTTTTCATGAAATTGCGCCGATTGTCGGACGCTCTTCGACGACGACTCGTCAACTTGCCAGCCGCGCACGTCGCCGGGTTCGCGGCGCGGCTACTGTCCCCAGCGCCGAACTGAACCGCCAGCGTGAAGTCGTCAATGCCTTCCTTACGGCAGCACGCGCCGGTGACTTCAACGCGCTGCTCGCTATACTCGACCCCGAAGTCGTGTTGCGGAGCGATGCGGTTTTGACGCCATCGGGCGAAACTCTGGAGGTACGCGGGGCGCAGCGCGTGGCAAAGATGTACGGGCGGCGCGGAGGTGCGCAGGGAATACGTCCAGCACTTGTGAACGGCATCGTGGGCCTTGTCGTCGCACCACGCGGGCGGCTGATGCTCGTCATCAATCTCACCTTCAAGGACGGAAAGATCGCCGGGATCGATGCTGTCGCTGACTCGACACGCATTGCCCAAACTGAGCTGGCGATACTCGATAATTGACTGCACACGGTAATCGCTGGCGCAGTTTACTTTCACACCGCAATTCTCCCTCACATTTGCTCATTTTTGCCTCTTGACTTTCGCCCTGCACGAATGTTGTATGCTGCTGATATGAGCGGTAAACCCGTTCGTAAACAGGGAGATGCAATGTTAAAGATTCGTGATTTCGCCAAACTCGCCGAGGTGTCGATGACCACCCTGCGCTACTACGACGAGATCGACCTCCTCAAGCCGATCCATGTCGATCCTGCGACTGGCTATCGGTTTTATACGATGGACCAATTGCCGCAACTGCATCGTATCCTGGCCTATAAAGAACTCGGCTTGGGACTCACCGAGATCGTCAGGATTCTGGATGAAGGAATCTCTCCCGAAGCATTTCAAGCGATGCTGCGGCTCCGGCAGGCACAACTCCAGCATCAAATCCAGACCGAACAGGCGCAACTCGAGCGGATCGAAGCGCGCCTGAGCGCCCTTGATCACGGCAGTTGCATGCCCACCTATGAAATTGTGATCAAGCCTGTCAAGTCGATCACAGGTGTCGCTCTGCACCTCACGATGGCTGATTTGGCCCATCACGCGCACTGGATCGACTCAATCGAGACGCTGTTGAAGCGCTACGGAGTCAAACCCATCGATCATCTGATCGTCCTTCATACGATAAGTGAGGACGACCAAAACGCAAGTTCAGTAGAGATTGTCGCTCCGGTTACGGAGCGTGATGCCAATCTCCTGATCGCATGTAGTGAGGGACAACTGACACGCCGCAAATTGCCCGCGTTCCCTCGCATGGCGAGTACGCTTCATCTCGGACATCCCTCACAGGTGCTGTCGGCCTATCGAGCGCTGGGAATCTGGATGGAAGACAATGCCTACACCATCACTGGACCACGCCGGAAGATTCGCCTGCGCCGGGGTGAAAATCTTGACGACGCCCTCACCGAGATTCAGTTTCCGGTGGAGAAAGTGGCCTGAGCGAGAGTCGGTCTGGCAAATGAGAAACAAGAACAGAAGCAACAGGAGAGTATCATGATCATCGTTACTGGAGCCAACGGCCAACTCGGTCGGGCAGTGGTGAATCAACTTCTTGCGCGCATTCCCGCCGGGCAAATCGGCGTGAGCGTCCGCGACCCGGAAAAAGCGCACGAACTAACAAAGCATGGTGTCCGCGTTCGTCGGGGTGATTTCGATGATCCTGCGAGCTTGGTCCATGCCTTCGAGGGGGCTACACAGGTATTGATTGTCTCAGCCGGTACCGCCGGTGAGACGGGTCTCAACCACCATCGCACAGCAATCGACGCCGCCAAAAAAGCTGGTGTTCGCCGAATACTCTACACAAGTCAGATGGGATCGTCCCCGACATCGTTCTTTCCGCCTATGGCGATCCACGCGGCCACCGAGGTCATGCTTCAGGAGTCAGAAGTAGCCTTTACGTCACTCCGCAACGGCTACTACGCGGCGTCTGCACTATTCCTGCTTGGCAACGCCCTTAAGACTGGCGAGGTAGCCGCCCCGGAGGATGGTCCAGTGGCCTGGACAGCCCAATCTGACCTGGCTGAGGTAGCCGCGATTACCTTGATTGATGAAGCTCTGGACGGCCTGACCCCGGTACTTACTGCTTCCGAGACCATCGACCTGGAGGGCATCGCGGCCATCGCTTCGGAACTGGCGCACCGCCCGATCCGTCGCATCGTTGTGCCGGACGCTCAATATCGTGATGGTTTGATCGCGCAAGGTGTTCCACAGCAGCGCGCTGACTTGCTTCTTGGCATCTTCCGCGCAAGCCGGGAAGGGGACTTCAACCGGGTAGACCCAACCCTTGCGCGCCTCATCAACAGACCGCCGATGTCCTTACGGGAAGTTTTGAAGGCGTCGATCTCACCCTCCGGGTGATGCGTATCCCCTTATCGGTGCATGGATTGCACTGATAAGGGGTGACGATTTGGATGACATCCGCGATCATCTGGTCCTATCCCTCATACACCTGCGTCATTTTGTCTACCCTCGCCAATTTGATGCTTGCCCCGGCGCTTTCATTCAACTTGACTCTTTCGCCTTTCCTGACTTTGCATTCGCTCCGGGTAACACCCTTGGCGGGTTGCGCACATCCATGATTCATGTTATTGTGTGCGGCATAGTTGTACCGCGCACGCGACCTCACCTGTTCAACCCCACCCGCACTTAGATTCAATTACCGCCCCGCCCGGAGCAAACCTCATGGATATTGCAGAACTCGAAAAACGCACGCTTGAAGACCTGCGCGGCCTCGCCCGCGAAACCAATGTCGCTGGCTTCAGCCGCCTCAAGAAGCAGGATTTGATTGTCCGCTTGCTGCGCGACAAGGCCGAAAAACAAGGCCACGAACTGCGCGGCGGCGTGCTGGACATCGTGGATGAAGGCATCGGCTTTCTGCGCTCAGAACATTATTTACCCGGTCCCGATGATATTTACGTCAGCCAGACGCAAATCCGGCGCTTCATGCTGCGCACGGGCGATATGGTGATCGGGCAGGTGCGCGCCCCCAAAGAGAGCGAAAAATATTATGGCCTGCTGCGCGTCGAAGCCGTGAACGGCGTGGACCCGGAGATCGCCAAGCAGCGCCCGATCTTCGAGCAGTTGACTCCAATTTTCCCCGAAGTGCGCTACAACCTCGAAACCAGCCCGCGTGTCCTCTCCACGCGGTTGCTCAACCTCGTTGCGCCCGTCGGCAAGGGGCAGCGCGGCCTGATCGTCTCGCCGCCGAAATCCGGCAAGACGACGGTGCTGAAAGAAGTCGCCAACGCGATCAGCCACAATTATCAGGATGTGCATCTGATGATCGTGCTGATTGGCGAGCGCCCGGAAGAAGTGACCGATATTGACCGCTCGGTAGACGCGGAAGTAATCAGCAGCACCTTCGACGACCCGGTGACGAACCACGTCCGGGTTGGGGAAATGGCGCTCGAACGCGCCAAGCGGCTCGCGGAGATGGGGCGTGACGTGGTGATCATGCTGGATAGCATTACGCGCCTGACACGCGCCTATAACCTGACCGTCGCGCCCAGCGGACGCACGCTCACAGGCGGCCTCGATCCTTCCGCGCTGTACCCACCCAAGCACTTTTTCGGCGCGGCGCGTAACATCGAAGAGGGCGGCAGCCTCACGATCATCGCGACCTGTCTGGTCGATACCGGGAGCCGCATGGACGACCTGATCTATGAGGAATTCAAAGGCACGGGCAATATGGAGCTGCACCTCAGCCGCAAGCTGCAAGAGCGGCGCATCTTCCCCGCCTTCGACATCGAAAAGAGCAGTACGCGCCGTGAGGAACTGCTGCTTGGACCGGATATTTTGCAGCGCGTGTGGGTCATGCGCCGGATGATCGGCCAGATGATGGGCGACCCGCCGAATGGCGCGGGGATGGGCATCACGGGCGCGACCGAAGCGCTGCTCGCGCAGATGCGCCAGACCGATAGCAACGAAGACTTTCTGGATACCCTCGGCAAGAATTAAGGCAGAGGCCGCTCGATGTCCGCGAACGTACCGCTCCCGGCGCGCCTGCGCGCGAACTTCCGACCCCGCGAACGGCTCTCCGTGTGGAGCCTGCGCCTGTTGTTCGGCGCGGTACTGATGACCTTCTCGGAGATCATCATGTGGCAGAACCCACCCGCACACACGCTCCCGGAATGGCTCGCACGGGCAGTCCTCTACCTGTGTCTGGCGAGCATCACGCTCGACCTGGCGGTGCGCGGGCAAGCACGCGAGATTGGCGGGCTGGTGCTGCTCGGCGGCGTATATGGCCTGCTCGCCTCCGCGACGGTCGGGCGCGATATTTTCAACAACCTGCCTGCGAACTTGCTGGTGCGCGGTATGGGCTTGCAAACCGGGGCGGGCTTATATGGCCTGCTCGCGTTTGTGCTGATCATGCAGGGTCGCGCGCTGGACCCGCGTGCGCTGCTCGTTGCGGCGGCTGTCGGGGCGCTGTGGGGCATCTGGGTCAAGTGGTATCCGGTGCAAACCGTGACCGGATGGGGACCCATGACTATCGAGGTCGCGACGACGTGGCTGATCGGGGCGCTGGTCGTCACGGGCGCGCTGTTCCTGTTCGTCGGACCACGCTTCCGCGTCGTCAAGGAGACCTCGCTCCTGCTCGAATGGTGGGAAGCGATCCTCGTTGGCGCGCCGCTCTTCGTCTCGCTGCTGATCGGGCTGGCCGACGAGCGCATCATTCCGTTTTTGCCGTTTGTGCTGGTTGCGGGACTGCTTGCTATCATTGTGGGAGCGCTTTTCGTCAACCGCAAGCCGAACGAACCCAGCTATCTGGCGAATATCACCTTCGCCGCCCCGAACCTTCAAAATTTCGTTTTCCTCGCTATCGCGTTCGTGGTCGCGGCGACCTTCGCCTCGCTGCTCGTGACGGATGGCGACTCGCCCTTCGGGGTGGCAGTCTATTGGATTATCGTCGCGGCGGGTTCGCTGTGGCTCCCGGCGGCAAGCGCACTCATCGGCATTCGCGCATACCGCGCAGAGGATTAAGCATTATGGCGGATAAGCGGCTGGTCGAATACAACATCATGCGTCTCGCGGATAAAAGCACCGAGGTCCGCTTGCGTTCCATCGAGGAATTGCGTTTGCTTGGAGATGAGGCCGCGCTTCCCGCGCTTGAAAATGCCTTCCGCAACGATTTGGAAGAAGAAGTACGTGCAGCGGCACGGCGGGCAGGCGCGGATATTTACAAGAAGAATCATCCGAACGCGCGGATGTAACGGAAGTCGTATTCAATCGACCTGTCTGTATACCGGGCTGGGCAAGCCACAGCCCCTTCACAGAAAACATGCGTGATCCGGTTAGGTCGCGGTTCGCCCGACCCGGCTTAACGTATTTCGTCCCGGCGTGATTTTGCGATAAACTTCCCCACATTATTTCAAACCACTGTCAGGATTTACGCGATGAATGCAACGCTGGGCGTCGATGTCGGCGGGACCGGGATTAAGGGCGGGCTGGTCGATCTGGAAAAAGGCGATCTTATTGGGGAGCGCTTGCGCATTCTGACGCCGCACCCCGCCACGCCGGAAGCGGTCGCGGTTTGCGTCGCGGAAGTGGTGCGCCATTTCGAGGTTACAGAGCGCTTCGGGTGCGGTCTGCCGATGGTTGTCAAGGCGGGCGTGACGCAGACCGCCGCGAACGTCGATCACTCGTGGATTGGCACGGACGCCAAAACGCTCTTCGAGACGCATACAGGCGTGAAAGCCTCGATCCTCAACGACGCCGATGCCGCCGGACTCGCAGAGATGCAGTATGGCGCGGGCAAGGACAAGAAAGGCGTCGTCTTCATGCTCACTTTCGGGACGGGGATCGGCTGCGCGATATTCAACAACGGCGTGCTGCTTCCGAATACCGAACTCGGCCACCTCAAAGTACGCGGAGTCGATGCCGAACATCGCGCCAGCGAGAGTGTGCGGATCGAGCGTGAAATGAGCTGGCGCAAGTGGTCGGCGCGCGTCGATGAATATCTGCACGAACTGGAACGCCTCTTCTGGCCGGATTTGTTCATCGTCGGTGGCGGCGCGAGCAAGAACGCGAACAAATTCATCCCGCGCCTGACGATTAATACGCCGATTGTCCCTGCGACGCTGCTCAATGAGGCCGGGATCGTCGGCGCGGCGCTGGCCGTACAGCTTGGCTACACCTGAGCTGCACCGCCATGCGCTCGACCTGACGCGCTATCGAGAGCCGCTGCTCGCGATTTTGCGGGCGCTGGCAGCCGAGCCGGACCCCTCACGGCGCGCGGTCGAACGCATCCTAAAAGCGCATCTCAAAGACGGCAAAGGCTTTTTCAGCGCGGATGATCTCGTCTCCGCGTACCGCACGTTCAGCGCAGAGGGCGCGATTGCACCAGATGCCGCGCTCGCGGAACGGCTGCGGCTCAAGCCCGTGCGCAGCGCGTCCGGGATTACGCCGCTCACGATTTTCACGAAGCCGTATCCGTGTCCCGGTGAGTGCATCTTCTGCCCGAACGATGTACGGATGCCGAAAAGCTACCTGAGCGACGAACCCGGCGCACAGCGCGCAGAAGCCAACGCATTCGACCCGTACCTGCAAGCGTACAATCGCCTGCGCGCCTACCACAATACCGGACACCCACTCGACAAACTGGAAATCATCGTTCTCGGCGGGACGTGGAGTTTCTACCCGGAAGGCTATCAGGTCTGGTTCATCCGGCGCATCTTCGACGCGCTGCATGATTTCGGGCGCGGCGCGGATCGCACGAACGAGGTGCGCGCGCTGCTGGAAGGCGCAAGCGAACTCCTGCCGGGGGCAAACACCGCGCCGCGTGTCCCGCTCGCCGGGCAGAATTACAACGCAGCGGTAACGCAGTTCTATCAGGGTGAATTGCGGCGTTCGCGTGAGGCCGCCGCGCTCCCGGAGCGAACCGCAGTCACGGAGTACGCGACATGGGATGAATTGGCTGCCGCGAAGCACGAGAACGAACGCGCGCCGTTGCGTTGTGTCGGCCTGACGATCGAGACGCGCCCCGATTATGCGACCGAAACAGAAGTGATCCGCTTGCGGCGGCTCGGCTGTACAAAGGTACAAATCGGGCTGCAAAGCCTGAATGATCATGTGTTACAAATAAACAAGCGTGGTCACGATAGCGCCGCCGCCAAACGCGCGATTGCGCTCTTCCGGCGCGCGGGTTTCAAGCTGCACCTGCATTGGATGCCTAACCTGCTCGGTGCGACGCCGCAAAGCGACCTCGCGGAGTATGCGCAATTGTTCGCGGACCCGGCCTATTGCCCGGACGAATTGAAAATCTATCCATGTTCACTAATCGAGAGCGCGGAATTGATGCGCTACTACGAGCGCGGCGAATGGCAGCCCTACAGCACCGAAACGCTCACGGAGTTGATCGCGGAATGCCTCGCCCGAACGCCCGAAACCTGCCGTTTGACGCGCGTGATCCGCGACATTCCCGGCACGGATATTGTCGCTGGTAACAGGGTGACGAACCTGCGGCAGGTTGCGGAAACCCGGTTGCGAGCGCAGGGGCGCGCAGTTCGTGACATCCGCGCGCGTGAAATCCGCGATGAAGCATTGGATCTGCTCACGTTGGATGAAATCCGCTACCGGACCGCCGCCGGGGACGAGATGTTTCTGCAATGGATTACGCCGGAGCGCAAAATCGCGGGCTTCCTGCGCCTGTTCCTGCCTGATGCGCCATCATTCATCCCGGAACTTGGACACGCTGCGATCATCCGCGAGGTGCATGTCTACGGGACTCAACTTGCGCTCGGTACGAACGTGGCGGGACGCGCGCAGCATTCCGGCCTCGGTACGCGGCTGGTCGAACGCGCGGCGGCGCTTGCTCGCGAAAATGGCTATGTGCAGCTTGCGGTGATCAGCGCGGTTGGGACGCGCGCCTATTATCGGGCGCGCGGCTTCATGGATGGCGACCACTACCAGATACGCGACCTGAACGACGTTATGGGGTCGCAGCCGGAGTCGCGGCAGGCGTAGCAATCGCCTTCGTCGCAGCGGGCGTAGCAATCGTTTTCGTTGCGGGAGGAACGGCGCTTGCGACAGTGATAGGGATAGTTGCTTCGGTCGCAGCGGGACTTGCGGCGGGCGTCGCGTCTTCGGTGGCGGCAGGTGTTGCTGCCGGGGTCCCCGCGGGGGTTGCGTCATCCGTCGCGGCGACGGTTGCGGCAGGCGTCCCAATGGCGGAGCGGGTCGCATCTTCGGTGGCGGCGGGCGTCCCGGCGGGGGTCGCGCCTGCGGCCTTGACGCGCTCCTGGAAGAAGGTCGCCCACACGCCCAGCCCAAAGAGCGCGGTGAGCAGCCACATCGCGAGCGTGAAGCGCATCAGCCGCTTGATATTCTTCACCTTGAACCAATCCGGGAGCTGGTTCTCGAACCACATGCGGATCACCAGATAAGTCGCGATGACCTGTGCCACGCCGCCGATCAAGCCGTGCAATATCGGGACGACGACCGACGGCGTGTAGGTTCCCGTCCTGACGCCTGACGGGACCACCTCTACATAGGTCGGGATCATGATCGCGAGGATCAGTATCCAGTTAATGATCATCACCAGCGTCATGACCGCTTTGTGGTGCGGGACGAACAGCCGTCGCCGTGCGAACCCGAAGCCGACCAGCATCAGCGGGACGAGGAAGAAGATATAGGCGAGCAGGACGTAATCGGAGCGCAGCATCGTTCCCCCTTGAATAAGGCAGCCTCGCACAAACCCGGACACTCCCGACTTTTGCAGTGTTTGAAATGGGGTCCGTCAGCATATAATCATACCGCAAGAGAGGATTTGACGTGGCTGCTATTCGGTCCAATATAAACCCGTATCGCGGGGTCAATCCGCACATCGATTCGCGCGTGAGTTGGAAAGAATTCCACGCGCGGCATATTGCCTCGCTCGATGTGATGCTCGGCGATTTTCTGGAACCGCTCGGCTATTACGTTGTGCGCGAAACGGGCGATATTCAAGTGCGCAAATATGGTGCGCTGTTTCAACCTGCGAGCCGCGCGCGCAGTCTGGGACCGGATATAAGCATCCGGCGGCAGCGAGAAGCGCAAATGACGGCTTCGCAGGTGACACACGCTCCGGCTGCACGTCCGGGAGCCATCACGATACCGATCATGGACCTGTTTTCGCTTGACGAAGAGGAATATATCGAGGCGCTTTCAATTTATCGTCTGGAGAGCAATCCTGATGGCCTTCCGGCGGCATGGATCGAGCTGCTTTCCCCGGCAAATAAACCCGGCGGTTCCCGGCACCAGAAATACTATGACAAGCGCTTCATGTTGATCGATGCGGGTGTGCCGCTCGTGGAAATCGATTATTTGCATGATCGCTCATCCGATCAAAAAGGACTCGTACAGTATCCCGAAGCGGGTGCGTTCCCATTCAATATTTACGTCTATGAAATGCGGCTCGAAGGCAAAACATTCGATGAAACTGTGGTCTTGTATCCCTTTGCGGTCGAACAACCGATTCCCGAAATCTTCATTCCGTTTAGGCGCGGGGAAGCCATCTCCGGCGTGACATTCGATTTCGATGCAGCGTATGCAGATACGATCCACCATCATTATCGTCGGCGACTCGACTACTCCACACTGCCGGATACCTTCGATACCTTCCGCGAGGATGATCAGCGCGCAATACAAGCCCGCCTGTATACGATCCGGATTGCCGCCGCGCAGGGGCTGGATTTGAACGCGGGTATCCTGCCGCTGGCCTGCACGCCAGAAGAAGCTCCTGCGCGCCTTGCGGAACTGGCCTGATGGGTCGGGCGAACGGGCGGGTCAAGCCCCGCCCCTACACCGGATCGCGATTGTATTTGTAGGGGCGGACCTGTGTGTCCGCCCTCAAGACTATGGTTTAGAGGTCGGATGAATCCGACGCATCTTCTTCGTACCGGACGGGTCAAGCCGCGCTCCTACATCATCGCGATCCGCAGTTGCATCAATTCAGCGGCGCGTAGGTATACACGATGTTCAACGACTCGCTGAACACGACCACGCTCTTGTATGGTTCCAGCCTCAATTCCGGCGCGAGGTCAAAGTTCTGATTACCGCGCGTACCTTTAAGTGTACTCACTCTGTAATATGCGCCCGCACGCACTTCGCCGGCAGTTAGTGGGCGCGGCGTAATCGAGAGGTACACAGCCAGGTCGGGACCGCCCGTCACAATAAAATCATCGAAGCGCAGAATGAGCGCATTGTTGATCGCGTTGCGCAGGATTGCGGCGCGTCCCTTCCCGGTCTGGAGCGCATTGATCTCCATGAAGTCACCGCCCTTCACGGCCTGGAAGCGCGAGCCGTCCGGCGTCGGGTTGTCGCTCGTCGGCGCGGGGATCGAGGTCAGCAGCGCGGCATAAGCAGTCGCGGCATAGGGCGCGCTCGTGCGCCGGATTTCGCCGTTGAGGATAGCGCGCTGGCCTTCGCTCGCCTCCGCGAAATCGAGACCGCGCGGGCGCAGCACGACCGCCGTGCGCCACGCCGGATAGGTAAACAGCATAGCGACGACAACCGCTCCAAGCGTGATCAGCAGCCAGTTCGGGCGGTAGCGCATCGGGTAGAGTCTCCAAAAAACGATGCAGGTATTGTATCCTACCCGTACTTTACGAAGTCCTGAACGCCGATGAAAATCTCACCAAACGATCCCTGCCCCTGCCATTCCGGCCTCAAATACAAAAAGTGCTGTCGTCCCTTTCATGGTGGAACCGCCGCGCCCACGCCTGAAGCCCTGATGCGCTCGCGCTACAGTGCCTACGCGCTCGGCAAGATCGATTACATCATGGCGACGACGCACCCCGATAGCCCGCATCTTCTCGGGGACCGTAACGTGTTGCGCGCGCAACTCCAGCAGTTCAGCGACGGGACACGCTTCGCCGGGCTGCAAATCCTCGCCGCCGGGGGCGACACCGTGACTTTTCACGCGGTCCTCTTTGAGGATGAGCGCGACGTCAGCTATACGGAGCGCAGCCTCTTCAAGCAGAAGGATGGGCGCTGGCTCTACGTCGATGCGGTGGACGCCTGATTCTGTCAGCAACGCACCTATCAGGCGCGCGATCCTGATGGGATATACTACGCTACTATAATGATAGGTGAGCGTGGCGTAACGCAGAGGGCGCGCATGAACCGCAGGGTCGGGGTGGTGCTGCTGATGCTGTGTCTGGCGGGTCTGGCGTGCGAGCTGCCGCCGGGTGTCCCCGTCACGCCTACGATCATCCCCGCATCTTCGACCCCGACCAGCAGCGCGACTGTGACGCCCCTCGCGACGGCAACCCCCACCGAAACCGAAACAAGTACCGCAACCGCGACCGAAACGGCAACCGAAACCCTCACGCCGACTCCGACTGCAACATTTACGCCTTCGCTCACCGCAACCGCGACCGCGAGCGATACCCCGGTGCCGACCTTCACGCCATCTGATACCGCGCTCCCGACCGCGACGGATACGCCGACGCCGACCGTAACCTTCACGCCATCGAATACATTCACCCCGACCTACACGCCGACGCCGACCTTTACCGCATCCAGCACCTTCACGCCGTCCGCGACCGCAAGCGATACACCCACCATCACGCTCACGCCGAGCAATACGCCCACATTGACCTACACTCCGTCGAACACGTTTACTCCGTCAGCGACCGCGAGCGATACGCCCACGATCACGCTCACACCAAGCAATACGCCGACGCCAACCTTTACCCCATCAAACACGTTCACACCCTCGGCAACTGCAAGCGATACACCCACAATCACGCTCACGCCGAGTAATACGCCGACGCCGACGTTCACCCCCTCGAATACATTCACGCCGTCGCCAACTGCGAGCGATGTGCCGACTCTCACTTTAACGCCGCTCCCAAGCGTGACGCTGACGCCTTCCTATACGCCGACACTTACATTTACACCGTCCGAGACACCGACAGCGACTTCGACCTATACACCCAGCCGGACTTCGACCGCAAGCAGAACACCCACCGATCTACCCACCGTGACGCTCACGCCATCCAACACCGCACTCCCAATCCTGACCTACACACCAAGTCAGACTTCGACCGCGACCGTCACCCGTACCTATACGTCCACCGTGACGCTCACGCCATCCAATACAGCACTCCCAACCCTGACCTTGACGGCGCTTCCAACCCGTACCGCGCGCCCCACCCAAACACCCATCCCGCCGACGAACACCGCCATACCGCCGACGCAAACACCCGTCCCGCCGACACTCACGCTTACCGCATCCTCAACCGCCGTCCCGACCGAAACCTATACGCCGACGACTACCCAGACCGCCACCGCGACAACCACCTTCACGCCTGCGCCGCCGATCACGTCTACGCCGTTCGGCCTGCGCCTGCCGACCTTTACGCCCATCCCGACCGCAACCCGCACGCCGCGTATTGTCGGGACTTTTCCGCGCCCGGCTACACGGGTCGGCCTCGCCCCGACTACGACCATCGTTCCGGTTCCGACGCAGCGCCTGCCCAGCCGAATCCCGCCGACTCGTCTGGTCACTGTAACCGCAGCGGTCGCCAATACGCCGCTTCCGCGCGCGTCCCTGACCGCCATTCCCGCACGCTCGCCCGTCGCCGTAACACCGCTCCCACCGAATCCAAATGTCAACCCATCCGCGCTCCCACAGCAGGCAACGCCGATCCTATCCGATGAAATGCGGCTGGCGACCGCGATTGCAGGGACGGCGACACCGCGCCCGAACTTCATCACGCTGCCGGGCGGTGGCATCCGGCGGCAAAGTACACAGGTTGTCTTCCCGACGCCGCGCGCAGGTTTGACCTCGCCCGCGTTGAACCCGAACACGGGCGAGGTGGCCGGGCTGGATGAAAGCGGCAACCTGTTTATCGGGGAGCAGTTGTATATCCTCTCGCCTGCCTCACAATTCGGCCTCGACCCGAATTTGAAAATCAAGCAGCTCGCATGGTCGAAAGATGGCCGCTATCTCGCTTTTCTGATTGAGCGGGTCGGGGCGCGTGAAAGCCAGCCGCCCGTCGACCAAGCAACCGCCGATGGCATCTGGGTATTCGATGCGCTTGGCAAATCAACGCGGCATATCTTCCGCAATTGCTACATTCGCGCATCGAATTCGTTCCAGCTCGTCAGTGGCTTTTCATGGACGAACGATAACCAGACGCTTGCCGTCTTTGGCAATCCGTTCGGGTTGAAGCTGGTCCCGCAAAGCGCGGATGTGGATCGCAACCCGAATGATGCGGCGCAATATGGCTGCGGCGGTAAATAGCACAACAGCCGGGTTAATCGACAATTTTATTGCAGTCAAAGATCAACGCAGGACTATCTTCTCTTCGTATTCGGCGATTGCTCGCGCGATCTCACTGATGTCAAGCGCTCCTTGCCTGGCAATGCGTATCGCTTCCCCAGTTTCAGCAGTGATGTTCCCGCATTCAACATCCTCTGATATGAGGTCCAGCGTGGACAGTACGCCAGTGATCCTGTTCATGAGATCGTGTGAGACCTGACTCAAAGGCGAATCTGGACGCCACTCCAACAAACGCTCCAAATAGCTGTCTTTAGACCAGAAATCGTTGCTCATCTGAAAACCTCCCTGAAACTACGAGTTAGACCATGTGCGAGATTACCGTGCGCTCAACAGCCCGATACAAATCACGAGCAGCATGACAATAATCGCGGCCATGACGATGATCGTGATCTGGTACGCGCGGATCGTTAACGTAGGGCTGGTGGGCGCGGGCTTTGTCTGTGGTGGGAGCGCCGCTGTTTTCGATAGCACAGGTGGCACAGCGTCGATAACCGCCGCAGGAGCAACGCCCACGCGACGCGCCTGAATTTCCGAGGAGTAGCGCGAGCGCTGAACGCCCAACGCCTTATCGAAGTCGCGTGCCAGTTCCCCGGCAGAGCCATAGCGCGCATCCGGCTCCTTCGCCATTGCGCGCTCAATCACGGCCATCACGGTATCCGGCACATCGGTGCGGGTGAACTCCGGCACAGGCGCGTGCATATGCGCTTGAAACATGGCGTAGGGCGTCGGCTCATCGAAGGGCGGTTTGCCCGCCACCATCTCGAAGAGCATCACGCCTAGCGCGTACACATCGGTCCACACGCCCGTCTCCGCTCCCGTCCATTGCTCCGGGGCCATGTAGACAGGCGTGCCGACCAGCGGATCATCCGCGCTGCGCTTTTCCGGCTGCCCGATGATGGCCGCGATGCCGAAATCGCACAGGAAGCCATTCTTCTGTTCATCCAGCAGGACATTACGCGGCTTGAGGTCGCGGTGAACCACGCCGCGCCCGTGCGCGTAATCGAGTGCATCCGCGAGGTCGTTCAGGTACAGTCGAATTTCCGCGACGGTCAGCGGATGCTCGCGTATCAGATCGTGCAGCGTGCCGCCGGGCATCAATTCCATCGCGAACCAGGCGAGGTCCTTGCGCGGATCAGCGAGCGGATCGATCAATTTGAGGTGGAAGCCGCGCATCACGCCGAACGTGAATATCTTGACGATGTGCGGATGGCTCAAGGAAGCAATCGTGCGCGCCTCGCGCTCGAACTTCGCCGTGAAATCCGGCGTGTTCTGGTGATCGGGACCAATCACCTTGACCGCCACATCGCGGTTCATCGCGGCCTCGTTTGCGCGGTAGACTTCGGCCATGCCGCCCTCGCCCAGTTTTGCGACGATGGTATATTCGCCAAGTTTGTGGCCGATCAGGTTAATCATGCTGGTGGCTCCGTTGGTGCGTTAACTGACCGGGCGCAGCGCCAAAACCGTGAAACTCGCGTCGGCGTAGGTGCTGGCGTTGCGCGTGAATTGCTTGCTCTGGCGGGTCGGAATGTCGTAGAAGTACATTGTCGCTTCCTGCCCGCCGCCCGTGCTTTCGTTGAAGATGAGCGTATCGCCCAGCCAGTACAGCCGCCGCGCTTCGGTGCGTTCAATCGCGGGACCCTTGCCGACCGTCCCGGCGACCACATCCAGCAGGCGCAACGGTCCGCAATCCGGGTCGCCGACGTTGATGTAATTGCCCGCACACAGGTCGATCAACAACTGCTGGCTATCCGCGCTCCAAGCAAAATCATTGACTTCTTCTGGCATCGCGAAGGAGCGGACCGCACCTGTCGCCGGGTCGATCAATTCTACCGAATAATGATGCGCGCTGTCGATACAGCCCAGCGCCAATGCGCGGCCATCAGGCGACCATTTGAGCGCCGGGTAGCCGCTGCATACCAGCCCCGCCCGCAGCGCTACGGGGGTCCGCGCGCCATCGACCAGCGCCCGCAACGCAAAGCCTGCACAGCCGCGATTGCCGATGGTCGTGCAATAGATCAGCGCGGAGGAATCCGGCGCGAGCGTCTCCATTGCGGTTTGCGGCGCGCCATCCTCAAGCGTGAACAGCGGCTGGATCGCATCGCTGCTCATAGTGAACGCGAAGACCTTGCCGGGGAGCATCGTCTCATCGTAAAAGTAAACCTGTGCGCCGTCACGCGACCAGCCCAACACCGTCGGCGTGAACAAGCCCGTGACGCGAATGCCGGGCAGCGCTCGCGCCGCACCCGTGCGCCCATCGACCGTGAGCGCGCGTCCGATTTTCTCATCCCATTGCACCAGCGCGAGCGTATGTCCATCCGGGGATAGCGCCGCCGGGGGACGCACATCCCAGGGGACGGCGATACCATCCACCGGAAATTTTTGCAGGACGCGCTGCGGCGGTTGCGCACCGCTCACGGCGGTCACGACGCCTGCGAGTTGGTACGCCTGCGTCGCCTCCACCGATTCGTCGCGAAAAAGATACATTAATTCATAGGATGCGCCGGGACCCTTGCCGAGGGGAAGCGCCGGAGTGGGTACGGTGGGCGCGTTGCTGCACGCCGCGAGGATGAGCAGCGCGGCGCAGATAATCAGCCGCTTCATGATTGATTCGCCAAAACCGGGCGCGGGACGGACGCGGCAGGCGGTCGGCGTAGTATGAACGCCGCGAACGCGATTCCGTACATGCAAAGTAGCACGGCCTGCGCGCCGAGCGTCTCCCAAGTCGGGTGAATCCCGGTCAGGGTCGCGATGAAATAGGGCAGGCGCGGAACCAGCTTGATCGCGGATGTGACAGGGATATAGCCGCTTTCCTGCAACTGCGCGACCGCGCCGCCGATGAACGCGACCGAGAGCAGCATCAGCAGCGGCATCGCCAGCCGCAAGAACGCCGCCGGAGCGATCTGCCGTCCCGCGCGTACCCACAACATGGTCAGCGCGAACATCCCGGCCAGTGCCGCTACCGCGCCGAGCGCGATGAACGCTTCCGAGCGCTTGCTATAGCCAAGCAGGACTTCATAGAGCAGCGCCGCTTCCAAACCCTGCCGGAAGAACGCGCTGAACCCGACCAGCAGCAGCCCCGCCGCGCTCCCCGATGCGAGTGCAGCCCATGCCTTCGCGCTCAGGGTTTCCAGATAGCGGCGCTGGTCAAGTCTGCGCGCAAGCCAGAAATTCACCCAGAGCAGCATCGCGACTGCCCCGACCGATGCAACTGCGGTGATGACCTGCCCCGCCACCGGAACCACCGAAAGCAGTCCATGCAGTAGCATCCACGCCGCAAGCGAGGCCAGCAGCGCCGCCCCCGCACCGAGCAGCAGATAGCGTCCCATGCCGCGCGTTCGCGTAGTGCGCAGCGCCCCAATCACGATCCCGATGACGAGCAGTGCTTCCAGCCCTTCGCGCAACGCGATCACCGCGCTCGTTGAGAATGCGATCAGGGGTGCGAGCCGTGCGCCACTCGCATCGAACATCGCGTCAATCTCGATCAAGCCCGCGCGCACCGCCGCGACCGATGTTTCGATCTCTTCCGGCGAACGGCGCAATTGCAATTTCGAGCGCAGGTCCGCGAAGCGAAACTCCATGTCGACGGTGAGATCGTGGTTCACCGCGCGTAGCGGCGGCTCTGCATTCTCGAAATAATCCAGATAGGCAGCGCGTGCAGCCTTGAATGCGGTCTGGAACTCACCGCGACGGTAGGCCGCCATCGCCTGTGTGATCAATTCGCGTGCATCGGCGGTCATGCCCGTGACGCTGACGGGTTCTGCCGTTTGCGCGCTCGCCCCGCGAACGCCCGTCATGATGACGCAAAGCAGAGTCAGGAACAGAAGCATACGTCGCAGCATCGATCTACCAATACTTCAAGTCTCCGAAGTATAGCGCATCGCGGCAGGTTCGCTCACGGCTGTTATCCAACGGGGGAATGAAAATGTAAAGTCAGACCAATAGAAAAATTTAAGATTGGGGCGGACCATATCGGTCCACCCACCGACATTTATTGCAGGTTTAGGCCACAGGTTCCGGTACAACGGGCGTTTCCTGAGCGGGTTGCGCGGCGGCTTCTTCCTTCTTTTCGGGAGCCGCGTCGCTGAATGTAACTACGCGGAAGCCTTCCGCATAGTCCATTTCCTTGCCCTTCGCTGTCTCTGCCGACCAACTACGCACGCGCTCTTCCGGGTCCCAATCCTTCATCTGGCTCTTGTGCGCGCGGAGCGACTCGATTTTGAGATCGATCACGTCCGAAATATTGACATAGGTATCGAGCTTTTCCCATGCGCTGACGTAGACCTTGTACGGCTTGTGCGCGCTGAGACCTTCATCCGCGAGTTCTTCAAAGAGATTGGGCTGCCCCGCCGCCGGGAAGATCGCATCGACGGCAGCCAGCGCGACCGCGCGGTGGTCGGGATGGTTGATGTAGCCATCGCCCGCCCAGAGGATCTGTGGATCGCCGCAGATGACCACATCCGGCTTGAATCTGCGAATCTCGCGCACCAGCTTCTTGCGGAGTGCCATCGTCGCCTCGACCATGCCATCCGGCTCACGCAGGAAGCGTACATCGTGGACGCCGACAACCGCCGCTGCTGCGCGCTGCTCTTCCTCGCGGATTTCTGTCGCGCGTGCGCGCGTCATGCCCGGCTCCGCGATGCCGACATCGCCACTCGTGACCAGCACATAGGCGACCTGCGCGCCCGCGCGGACCCACCGGGCGACGGTCCCGGAACAGGAGAATTCGATGTCGTCAGGGTGCGCCATGATCACCAGCGCACGTTTTGGGGTGTAGGATGCGTTGCTCATTTTGTATATCATCTGCTTTCAGCCCGCCCGGTAAGGGGTTACGGGTAATTTTGAGTATGTCCGATCAGACGGCTTCGACGACGCGAATTTTACGGAGCGCGCAATCAAGGCAAATACAACCCCGCCGCGCCGAAGCCGCGCCACTTACCCGTTTCCAATGCAAGGAATTCCGCATCGCGCGAAAGCGTCAGGGTCGCGATATTCAACGCCGGGCGCAGGATGCGGTCGGGCGCGGGCTGCGTGATCAGGTTGATACCAAGCTGCGGATAGAGCAGCGTAAAGACGCTGCATCGCACGCCATTCGCGCTGCAATCGCGGAAGCTGCGCACGCTGACGACCTGCACGCGCTCCGGCGGTCCGAATTTGAGGACGAACTCGCCGAGCGTGAATGGTGTTTGTGGATAAATGTACAACGCGGGGAGGATGACCGCATCGGGGATGAAGACGCGGCCAAGATTGTACTGGTACATCGCGCTCGGCGGCGTGCGGTAGTAGCGTGGCGAGACGAGCAGACTGAGTGTTTCTGTAAAAATGCTTCCCGCATCGGCGACGGTTGTGCGCCCCGGCTGCACACCGCCCCAGCACGGCTGCTCACAATCCATGAGCGACTCCCACCACGCCGCGCGCTCCACAGCACCAGCGCGGAATATCAACAGTGCGCAGGTGAGGATTAAACAAAGACTCAGCGTGAGCAGCAAAAATCGTCGCATTCCTGAATTATACTCGTTTCCGTGTAGCCGCTTTTCACATGGAAACCGACTTTAAATGATGAAAACTTTCGAGCGTATGCTGTTCCAGTCGCGCTGGTTGATGATTATCCCGGTCATCGTGAGCATCATCCTCGCTCTGCTGATCGTCGTGTTCGCCCTCAAGGATGTCGTGCTGCTCATCTCCAGCCTGGTTAGCACACTCAGCCCTACACTCAGTGAGACGGCGCGCGCCGACATCGATAGGGGAACGATCACCAAAATCATCGAAATTGTGGATGAGTATTTGTTGAGCGCCGTCCTCGTCGTCTTCGCTTTTGGATTGTATGAGCTGTTCATCGGCAAAATCGACATTATCGAACATTCTGAAGTTGCCTCGCGGCTGCTGCTCATCCACAGCATCGACGACCTGAAAAGCCGCCTGGCGAATGTCGTGATATTGATCCTGATCGTGAAGTTTTTCCAGATTGCGGTGAATCTGAAATACAGTACGCCCGCCGATTTGCTGCTGCTGGCGGTCGGGATCGCGCTGATTGGCGGGGCGCTCTTCCTCACGCACCAGACACATAGCAACCACGACGACCCGCTAACACCCGACGCGACGACACATTAGATCAACTTTGTGACGCGACTCCGTTCCCGGTTCGCGGTAGAATTGTTAGGAAACTGTCTGGATAGGAGCGCGACAATATGGCGATGACGGGACAAAGAAACGGGACGCTGCTCCGGGCGCGCCAGTTTGCCGCGCTCAACAATGCCTCGTCGCTGTTCGGCGCGACGCTCGACCCGGCGATCACTCTGGAGCATGTGACGACGCTGCTGATCGAAGTCACGGGCGCGGATGGCGCGGCGGTGCTGCTCTATCCCGAAGATGGCTCGCAGGCGCTGACCGTCGCGCGGCGATCTGGCGAGTTGCCACCTTACGAGGGCGGCTTGCCGCCGATTTTGCTGCTTTCCGAGACGGCCTATTCCGATGCGCAGCCCTTCGCGGTGACGGATGTGCGTGTCACGCCTCACACAACCCCGATCCGCGCGCGGATGCTACGCAATGCGTTCGTCGCGCTGATCGAACTGCCGATCATGATCGGCGGTGATCTGCTTGGGGAGATGGTCGCCTACTTCCGCGACCCGCCCCATTTCAGCGATGAAGAAGTCGAATTTTTGCGGATTTATACAAACCTCGCGGCGCTCACGATCAATCATACGCGCCTGCACGGGCGCACTGATGCCGCGCTGCAAAGCCGCCTCGACCAGCTTTCCGCACTTTCGCAAATCAATCAGGAATTGACGGCCACGCTCGACCTGAGCCGCCTGTTCACGCTCGTGCTGGACCGCGCGCTTGCCGCCACACGCAGCCGCGCCGGGCTGCTCCTGCTGCGACCCGAACGCGCCAGCGACCCGATCCAGATTGTCGCGCAGCGCGGGGTCGATAACCGCCGCACCGCGGAAATCATGCAGCGCCCGGCGATTTTCCGCGCATTGAGCGACAACCAGCCCGTCGTGATCGGTGGCGCAGCCTCGGAACTGTGCGTCCCCATTTCGCGCGAAGGGGACATCCTCGGCGTGATCGACCTTCAAAGCGGCTCACCGAACAGCGAGGGTGAGATTTATGGCGAAGATGCGGTGCTGTTCGTGCAACAGCTCGCCAACCTCGCTTTGATCGCGCTCGATAACGCGCGCCTCTTCCGGCGCATCGAAGAGAGCCGCGACAGCCTGCAAGCGATCCTGAACGCGATGCACGAAGGCGTGCTGCTGCTCGACCGCGACGGAACGATCCTGATTGGCAACCCGCGCCTTGAGACGTTGTTCGGCTTCCGCGCCGAGCTGATCGCCAACCGCTCGCTGCCGATGCTGCTCAATGAGCCGCAGCAGCGCTATTCAAAGGCGCTCGGCTTCACGGCGGAAGCGCTGCACGCCCTGCTCGCGCAGATCAGCGACGGCGAACAGCCCGCACTCGAAAACGAACACACCTACGCAATCGACCAGCCGGAGCCACGTTTCATCGAACGCACGCTCGCGCCGACCTTCGGACCGGATGCAGTCGTGAACGGCCTGTTGATGGTCTTCTCCGATGTCAGCCGCGCGCAGGCCGAAGCGCAGGCGCGCGAAGACCTTTCGCGGATGATCGTCCACGACCTGCGCTCGCCGCTCACTGCAATTTCGGCCAGTATGAAGCTGATCAACGAGATTCGCCCCGAAGATCACTCGCTGCAAATCATCATGGACAAGACGATGGACGCCTCGCAACGGGCGCTCCGCAAGGTGCTGAACCTCGTCGATTCGCTGCTCGATATTGCAAAAATCGAAAGCGGTTCGATGGTGCTGGACCGTTCACCGCTGCACCTCGGACCGCTGGCGCGCGGTGTGCAGGAAGAATTACAGCCTATCGCGACCGATCTTGAAATTCACATGGAAGCGTTCGTCTCGGAGAGCGTCCCGGCAGCGTACATCGATGTCTCGAAGATCGAGCGCGTGCTGCTCAACCTCGTCGATAACGCGCTTAAGTTTACGCCGGAAGACGGGCATGTGCAGATACGCGCCGGGTTGTGGGATGGCGCGCCGGGGATGCTGCTGGTCGAAGTCGCGGATGACGGTCCGGGCATCCCGGATGATTACAAGAAGCGGATTTTCGATCAATTCCAGCAGGTCGATGGCTCGCGCGGGCGGCGGCGTGGGACGGGTCTCGGCCTAACCTTCTGCAAGCTGACCGTCGAAGCACATGGCGGCCATATCTGGATCGAGGACAACCCCGGCGGCGGGAGCATCTTCTGTTTCACGCTGCCCTCAGCCGAGAACACGCAGGCCGAAGAGTATCCAGAGTAGGCTGTAATTCAAGACACGCCGCGCCCGCTGCAGCGCGGCATAAAGCAATATGCAGATGACCAGCCCCGGTATGAAGCGGAGAATGCCGAACGGCTCCCGGTAGGTGGAAAACGGGACGAAGAGCATCACGCCCGCGTTGACCAGCAAGAGGTAGACGTAGGGATTCGGTCGTCGGGCAAGCAGGTCCTGCACAGCGCGATACAGCCCCCACAGCGTCGGGACGACGACCGCCGGAAACAGGATCACCGCATTGGCGGCGAAGATGGACAGGCCGTAGGGCGCGATCTTCCAGATACCGTTGAACGGGATGATCTCAAACGGAGTCGCGTTCGCGCCGCCCGACCCGACGCCGAACGTGCCGAATTTTTGATAAAGGACGGCTTGCCAGAGCGCAAACGGCAACAGCGCAACGATACCGACACGGAACGCATCACGCAGGCGGTGCTCTGATAGCAGGAAGAGCAGATAGCCACCCGTGAAGAGCAGCGTCGTCTCTTTCGCGAGCGCGGCCAGCGCCATCAGTAGCGCGAAGGCAAGCAGCCGTTTTCGCTCGGCGGCAAGCAGTGCTGCGATCACCAGCCCATAGGCGAGCGGTTCATTCGTGCTGAACCGGACCGCGACGAACACGCCCGCGAAGAGGCCGTAACTGAGCGCGTACCAGCGGCTTGCGTTGTGCGTGCGCAACAAGGTTTCGAGCAGCGCGGTCCCGGCAACGAGCGCGACAAGGTTCACCCCGATAAGCGCGAACGGCAGCAGATCAGGCCGCCCGCCGAGCGACCCGACCCACGCCAGCGCAGGCAGCAAAATCCGCTGGTAGCGGTAGGCGGGGACATCCAGACGTGCGGCGGCATTCGTGAAGTCACGCGCGATGAAATACGCGAACTGTCCATCGTAGCCTTCGACAGAGCGCGAATACAGCGATGGGTCGAATTGTGAACCGACGTAGACGAATTCCAGCGAGTCGCGGAAGGTCAGTCCGACAATGACGAGATAGAACAGGCACGCCGCGAGGACGACATGCCAGGGACGTATCCGGTTGATGATTTATTGCTGTGCGGGCTGGCCGTCGATGGTCTTCACGCGCGCCATATATTCCGCGAAAACCGCCTCGCCTGCCTGATCGCTCATGCCGAACGCGGTCAGAATGTCCTTCATGGTGTTGACCTCGGTTTGCGAAATATCCGCGTCCGCTGTGGCGATGCTGGCGATATAACGGAACGCCTGCGTGCGCAAATCGCGCGTATCGAGGCGCGGCGCGACCACGTTGTAGAGGAATATACGGCGGTTATTGGCATCCATCAGGAAGCGGTTATAGACGTTCACGGCGATGTCATAGACGAGATCGAATTGCGTATCGTCCAGGGTGGCAACGGTGGTCAGGATCGTTCGGTCGGCGCGCAACTCGTCCAGCTCAGCTTGCTGGATTTGTCCGTCAGCAGCGATGACCATCAAGCCGAGAATGACGGAAGCGAGCGCGCGATGCAGCGTCGCGAATTCGGTCAATACGCTTTGTTCGCCTGCCTGCGTCGCGGCGGCATCGAGGCCGAGCGTTGCTTTCAACGCGGTCAGGTAGCCCTGTTCGCCGTCATCGACGTTCAGGTTGATCATCGCCATCGCATAGGCGTAGCGATACGCCGCGAGGCGGTCTTCCGGCTTCGGGATCGCGGGCGCGACGTAATTTTGCACGAACATCTGGATGTTCTGCGCCGCGCCCTGCGTCTGCACGACATCAATCGCGGTCTGGAGCGCGGTGTTGAACTGCGCTTCCGCGAGCCGACTGAGCGGCGGGAAGAGGTCGCGGAACACCGACAGGATGCGCGATTCGAGTTCCGTGAAGGGACCGCTGTAGGTCAGCGCGGCGACCGCGCACGCGAGGCCGGCTTCCGCCGTCGAAGCCGGGGTCGGCGCGTTGCTCATCCGATTCCAGAATGTCATTGTTAGAAGCCCTCGCTGGTGTTCTTCGCAAATTTGAGGATATTATAGCGGGGATTGAGATTGCGAGAACGGATTAACCTAATGTTCCGAAAAACAATCGCACTGACGCTAATCGGGCTGACATTGCTCGCCGCTCCGCACACGCACGCTGCACAGGGACCCGCCACAGCGACGGCAACCCTGCGCACGCTGGCTGCGCACTATGCCGTAAAACTGATTACACAGGCAGGCGATGTGAGCGAGGGTAATCTGAAGGTCACGCCCGGAGCCGCCTCCTACGCGCTCGAATTCACGTATCCTACGGAGAAGCCAGTAGGCGTGGCTCTGCTTGATGAAGATCATCTCGCGTTCGCGGATGGTCCCGCAAGCTGCACGTTCGCCTTCTATAAAGTTCGCAAGGACGGGACGGATGACGTTTACACCGGGCAGTGGACGCCGCTCATCGAGAAGCCAACGCTTGCGAACGTAATCGTAGTTCTATCGAGGGACGTTCCGGGGACTCCCGTAGCGCGCTACCGTATCGTTGAGATCGAACAGAGGTCACAAGGCAGCAGCACCCTTACACGCGGCGTAATGACTACGTACGAGGGAACGAACTTCACGCGAGTAATATATACCTTCGATGAGCGCAGGCTGATCGGAGTCGGACTGCGGCAGGAAGGCTGGTTCGCCACCGTAAGCAGCCCGCTTGCGACGGACCGCTGCGGTGTCGGCCTCGCGACCTTGCTCGATGACGACTCGATTGAGGGCAGCTATGTTCAATTGAATAGCATGGCAATCACTGATTTTCTCGGCCTCAGGGACGAACCGTAGGTGCGCGCTCCCTTCGCGTGGCTGAATACGCAGCGGCTGGCCGTCGCGATTCTGTTCATCCTGCTCTTCGCGCTGGCCGTGCGCGTTCCGGCGGATACGGATACGTGGTGGCATTTGCGCAGCGGCGAATACACGCTCGCGACGCGCGCCGTCCCATACACCGATCCGTTTTCGCTGACGCGCGGCGGGCAGGCCTGGATCAACCAGAGCTGGCTCTCGCAAATCGTGATGGTCGCGTTCTATCGTGGCTTCGGCGGCGCGGGCGTACCGGGCGATGGCGGGTCGGTCGGGCTGGCGGTGTATACCGCGCTACTCGCGACGGCGGGCATGGCGTTCGTCTTCGCGACCTCGCCGGGGAGCGTCTATCTACGCGGCTTCGTCGCGATCCTGAGCGCTTCGACCGCCGCCGTGTTCTGGTCGGCGCGTCCGCAGATGATGTCGTTTCTACTCAGCGCAGTCACGCTCTATCTGCTCGAACTGAACAAGCGCGCGAAGGTGGATCGGTTGTGGCTGCTCGTGCCGCTGATGGCGCTGTGGGTCAACCTGCATAGCGGCTTCGCGATTGGCTTCATCTTCATCGGCGCGTACATCGCGGGCGAAACGCTGGATCGCATCCTGAACAAGCCCGGCGCGCTGACCTCACGGCAAATTGGAAAGCTGGTGCTGATCGCGCTGCTGTGCGTGGCGGCGCTGCTGCTCAACCCGTACACTGTGCAGATGTTAACTTATCCGTTCCGCACCGCCGGGATCGGGTCGCTGCAAGCCTATATTCAGGAATGGGCATCGCCCGATTTTCACACGCGCGAGACATGGCCGTTCGTGCTGCTGCTGTTCGGCATCCTCGCGGCGGTCGGCTATAGCAAGCGTGGTATCGATTCTAGTGAATTACTGCTCGTCTCCGGGACGGCTTTCATGGCACTCATCTGGCAGCGCAATTTCGCGGTGTTCGCGGTGGCGGGTGCGCCTGTCCTGTGCCGCCACCTGACGACGATTTTACAAAACGCAGGCGTGACGGTGCGACCCCCGCGCCCGCCGCGTGGTGCGGCTGTGGCGGTGAACTGGCTGCTGCTGGCGCTGCTCCTCTTCGGTGCGGGCGTGAAGGTTGCCTTCGCGCTCAACCCGAAAACGGTGCGCGATGCGCAGAGCGACATCCTCCCGGTGCGGACTGCCGATTTCCTGAATGCCGCCGCGCCTGCCGGACCGATGTTCAATACCTACAACTGGGGTGGCTACCTGATGTTCGCCGCGCCGCAATACAAGGTTTTCGTCGATGGTCGGACCGACCTTTACGACGACAGGATTTTGACGGAATGGCGGCTCGCGATGCTCGGCGAGGGCTGGCAAAGCACCTTCGCGGCGTATGGTATCCGGCTGGTCGTTGTTGAAAAGGACGCGCCGCTGGTCCGCATCCTGCGCGCCGAACCGGGCTGGCAGCAAATTTATAGCGATACGCAGTCGGCTGTATTCGAGAAAACCGCGTGAATACCCTGCCGCCGCTGCTGCGCGACCGCCGCAACCTCGTGACGCTGTTTCTCGCGCTGCGCTTGACCTTACTCGTGATTTACCAGCCGATGATCGTGAGCGGGATCGAGCGCGGCCTGACGACCTTCGGCGACTTCCAGACCTATCACGCATTCGCGGCGTTGAGCGCGCAGGGCAAGCTGCCCTATCGCGATTTCTGGTACGAGTTCCCGCCTGCCTTCCCGCTCATCTCGCTCGCGGCGTACAGCGTCGCGCCAGAATTCGGCACCTATGCGCTGCTGCTCGGCCTGCTGATGACCGCCGCCGACCTCGCCAATCTGCTGCTCGTGGTCCGCATCGGGCGGCGCATCCACCGCGACGAGACAGGGATCGCGCTTGGCTGGGTGTATGCGCTGCTGGCCGCTCCGGTCGCGCTGGCGTGGTGGACTTTCGAGCCGCTGGTGACGCTCGCCGTGCTGTTCGGTATCGCGAACCTGATCGAGCGCAAACCAATCCGAGCCGCTGCATCTACCGCGTTCGGGACGCTGCTCAAACTGTGGCCGCTGGCGTTGAGCGCCGTTGCGGTCCGGTTCCTGCCTGTGCGGGATGCGATACACTTTATCGGCGTGGCACTGGTCAGCGTCATTATTGGTGTGGCAATCTGGTACGTGGCGGCGGGCGGTTCGCGCTATTTCGTGCCGTCGCTGGCTGCGCAGTTCAACAAAGCGTCCTATGAGACGGTCTGGGCGCTGCTTGACGGAAATTACAAAACCGGGAATTTCGGTCCGGTCGCGGATCGCTTCGACCCGGCGAAAGCCTATGAATTGCAGGGCAACCCGGCGACGGTTCCCGCGCTGCCACGCTTGCTCGTTTTTGGCGCGATTGGCGCATTTATCTATGCGCGGGTGCGGCGTTTCGATGCGCGCGGCATGGTCGCGTTCGCGACGCTGACGATTTTGCTGTTCTTCCTGTGGGCGCAGGGCTGGAGTCCGCAGTGGCAGACGACGCTTTTGCCCCTGATTTTGCTCTGCTTCCCGACGCGAACCGGAGTGCTGGTCGCGGTCGCGCTCAGTTTCCTCAGTTTCGTCGAATATCCGCTGCTCTTCGCCCGAACGGGCGATACGGGCGGCGTGATCGCGGGCGCGCAGCTTCCAGTCTTCACAATGCTTATTTTGGCGCGGACGGCGCTGCTCGCGGGGCTGTGCTTCGGGCTGTATCGCGAACTGCGGCAGGTGGCGAATGATCGCTAACGCTATGCCGTCGACCGTGATCCGGCGCGATTTGGTGCGACTGGCCGGGATCGCGTGCGTCGTTGCGGTCCTGCTCGTCCTCGCGATCCAGCAGCCGGGCTACACCGATGCGTACTATTACTTCAATGCCGCGCAACGCCTCGCGACCGGGCGCGGCCTGACCGATGCCGCCCTGTGGACCTATATCGCTGCGCCATCCGGCTTGCCCGTGCCGAGTCACCTCTACTGGATGCCGCTCGCCTCGCTGGTGCAAGCCGCGTCGATGGCGCTCTTCGGCGCGACTTTTCGCGCGGCGCAGCTCCCGATGGCGCTGTGCTATATCGGGCTGGTGCTGCTCGCGTATGGCGTCGGGCTGCGGCTCGGCGGGACGCGGCGCGCGGCGTGGCTGGCCGCGTTGCTCACGTTATTCAGCGGCTTCTACATTGGGTACTGGACGACGACCGACACGTTCAGCCTGTACGGGCTTGTCGGCGCGGGGGCGCTGATTTGTACGGCGCTTGCACGGGAGCGTAACAATCTGCGCTGGTATGCGGCGGCGGGGGCGCTCTGCGCACTGGCACACCTGACGCGCGCCGATGGCGTGCTGCTGCTCGCGGTGCTGCTGGCAATCGCGTTGTGGCCGCGTCCGCAGTCACAGCCACAGATGCGCGGAGCCGGGATCGCGCTGGTCGCCTATCTGCTGGTGATGTCGCCCTGGTTCATCCGCAACGTGAACGCGGTCGGTACGGCGCTCCCGGTCGGCGGTTTCCAGACGGCGTATATGCGCACCTACGACGAGATCGCAAATTATCCACCCGGCGCGTCGTTCTCCGATTTCGCGAATTGGGGAGTCGGGAATATCTTGCGGTCACGCTGGGATGCGCTGGCAGGCGAAAGCGGCACGCTCTGGACGTGGATCGCCGTCGAGGGGATGATCGTCGTTTTACCGCTTGCGCTGATCGCGGCATGGAAGCGGCGACGGGATGCGTTCCTTGCGCCGTTCGCGCTGTATGCGGTTGGGTTGCATCTCGTGATGACGTTCATCTTCGCGCTGCCCGGACCGCGCGGCGGGCTGCTCCATTCGGCGGCGGCGCTGGTCCCGTTCTGGATGGCGCTCGGCGCGGTCGGGCTGGAGGATGTTGTGACATGGGCGGCGAAGCGGCGGCGCTGGCCGCGCAAGCAGGCGTTGAGCGTCTTTTCGGCGGCGCTCGTGGTCATCGCGGCGGGGTTGAGCACGATCTTGCTCGTCGCGAGTATGGCGCGCAACAACGCCGGGGCGTTCTATCGCGAGATTGGCGCGCGGTTGCCCGCCGATGCGGTGGTGATGGTCAATGACCCGTCCGCGTTCGCCTACCTGACAGGCCGGAGCGCGGTCGTCCTGCCCAACGCTGGACCGGACATAATCCCAGAACTCGTGCGGCGGTATGGCGTGACGCATATCATCGTTGATTGGAACCGCACGACGCCGATGGACCCGCTCTATTCGCCGTCCTATGCGTCACCAATCATCCGGTTGATCGAAACCGACCGCGACACGAAGGACAGACCCATTTACATCTACGAGGTTCAGAAGTCATAGACCCCACGCCTAAAGGCGGGGGCTTGCAGTCGAACGGAAAGATGGTCTAGCCACCGTTCCGCCCACCACTATCGGCGGTATGACAGCCGCCAAAAAGGAATTATTCACTGCCGCGTTCACGTCCGCATGGGCACAATGCCCGCACTTCACGCAAAGGAATTCAGCTTGACTCTTGCGGTTTCGCTTCTCGATATGTCCGCACGCGGCGCAGCATTGCGAGGTATAGGCCAGGTCCACATGCCGGGTCGGAACACCGTACAGATGCGCTTTGTAGACGATAAAGAAACCAAGTTGCTCGAAAGCCCAATTGCCGCGTGCTGCCCTGTCCTCGCGCCGAACCCTGGTCCGCAGATTGATCCCCTTGAGGTCTTCAAGGGCAATCCCCCGCTTCGTGCGTTTCGCGTTTCTAACAAGTTGCTTGCTGATGCAGTGGTTGACATCCGTTTGATAGCGCGCCTGTTTGTTGTTCATCTGGCCCAGTCTACGTTTGGCGCTCTTTGTGCCAGTGCGTTGCAGTTTCTTCCGGCGTTTGGCGGACCACAGCCGCTTGTTCTGAACTGCTGCGCCCTGATACTGCGTACCGTCGCTGTCGGTGGCGAGGTTGATGACGCCGCGAACCGTAAGGTCGGCGTTGCCCTCAATGCCGAGGAACTTGTCCACCTCGTCCTCGGTCGGGTCGGGGATGTCGCAGGTCGCAAGCAAGTACCACTTGCCGCGCTGGTAGAGCAGGTCCGACTCGCCTTTCTGATAGGCAAGCAGTGCCAATTGGCGGTCGCCACAGGCGAACGACACAGGGATACGCCCGTTGAGCGTCCAGATGGAGACAACGCGCTTTTCTGTACGATACCGCAGAATGCGCTCATCATAGGCAATTGCGCCGTGTTCCTTGAACACACGCTTGCGCTGCGTGTCCAGTTTGTAGCCGTCCGCAACTTTGCCGAGGCAGCGTACAGTCATCTGCGCAGACATCTTGAACCGCACACGAATGTCGTTGTACACCGCTTTTTGCAAGTCGAACTTATTGAACGACTTGCTCTCCCAAGCGTATTCGCTGATCGCATTGCACGCAGTATTGGCGCGTTCCATCGTCGCCTTGAGGCTTGCGTGTTGCGCTTTATCTGGAAGGAGTTGGAGTTGAGCCGTCAATTTCATGCACTCAGCATAACACATCTGAGC
Organism: Aggregatilineales bacterium; assembly: GCA_965246845.1. Classification (GTDB taxonomy): domain Bacteria; phylum Chloroflexota; class Anaerolineae; order Aggregatilineales; family UBA2796; genus JBBRMW01. The sequence goes on along the minus strand of CBDFFR010000012.1, from coordinate 1,861,721 downwards.
GTAACATTCAACTGGTTGATAATCGTGGCGCTCCTCCCCATGCCTGAAGGCCGGGGCTTCCGCGCCGGAGGTGTTCGGTGAGTCAGCCACGCCACCACGTTCGCCTTTTCGTCGCCCTCGCCATCCTGATCGTGACGTTTTACGCCGTCCTCACGTCGCTGAATGGCAACGCCGGGTTCCCGCTCGATGACGCATGGATCCATCAGGTGTACGGGCGCAACCTCGCCGAGACCGGGCTGTTCGCGTTCGTGCCGGGTGTGCCGAGCGCCGCTTCGACCGCGCCGCTGTATACCGTGCTGCTCGCGGTCGGCTATGGGCTGCACATTCCATACTTTATATGGACCTACATGCTCGGCGCGGTCGGCCTCGCATTCACCGCGATACTTGCCGAACGCCTGACGTGGCGGCTGTTCCCGGAGAAGCCACAACTCGGCCTGTATGCGGGGCTGGCGTGCGTCTTCGCGTGGCATCTGGTCTGGGTCAGCGCGGCGAGCATGGAGACGATCCTCCTGATCGCGCTCTCGCTTGGGATCATCGCGCTTGCATGGCTGCCCAAACCCGGACCGCGTGCGGGGCTGGCGATGGGTCTGCTCGGCGGGATCGCGCTGGCGATGCGCCCGGAAGGTGCGCTCGTGCTGGCCTGCGGGGGCGGGTTTACGCTGCTCGCAGAGCTGCTCGCCCCGAAGCGCGAATGGCGGCGCGTGATCGGCTGGTCGGTCGCGACGGCGATGGGTTTCGCGCTTGCGCTCGCGCCGTATTTTGCGCTCAATTACAGCCTGAACAAGACGCTCTTCCCGAATACTTCCGCTGCGAAGCAGGCCGAACTCTCGTTCGTCTATCTATGGCCGATCTGGACGCGCATTCAGGAAGTCGTGACGCCCCTCATCGCGGGACCGCAAACCTTTCTGCTGCCCGGTTTCGTGTACGCGCTATGGCTGCTCGGCAAACGCATCCGCGCCGACCGATCCGCGATCCGGCTGGCCGCGCTGCCCGTCGCCTCGCTTGCGATCCTGCTGCTCTATGCGTGGCAGCTACCCGTTCCCTATCAACATGGACGCTATTCGATCCCGGCGCTTGCCCCGATCCTGATCCTCGGCGCTGCCGGAACCGCGCTGCTGACGGCGCGACGTGCGCGCAATCTGACGGTGCGCTCTGCGTATTCTGCGCTGCGGATCATCGTCGTCAGTGGATTTGCGGTGTTTCTGGTGATCGGGATCACGGTCTATAACGAAGACAAGCGCTTGATCAATACGCAGATGGTCGATTCGGCACGGTGGATTGCGCAGCATATCCCGATGAATGAACTGCTCGCGACGCACGACATCGGCGCGATTGGCTATTTCGCGCCGCGTCCGCTGCTGGACCTCGCGGGACTCGTCAGCCCGGAGATCGTGCCGATTGTGCAGGATAACGAGGCAGTTGTGCGTCTGATGCAGGAGCGCGGCGTGCGCTGGATGATGGTTTCGGATTTTCAGATTGTGATGTCGCTCGATGACAAGCGCCTGTGTCCGGCATACACGGCGGAACCTGCGCCCAAGCCGATCCACATGACTATCTACCGCATGGCGTGGGATGGAAACTGCGCCGCGTTGCCGCCGATCCCCTGAGCGTGGTACAGTTAGCGGCAGATCAGGGGAGATCATCATGCGGCGAATCACATTCTTTACGCTCGGCGTCCTCGTCGGCGCGGTTTTCGGAGCGGTCATTGTTTTGTTCATCGCCCCGGCCAGCGGGGAAGAGTCGCGGCGGGATGCGCGCCGTTCGCTGGGTGAACTGCGCGACGAAGCGCGGCAGGCGGCGGATCAGCGGCGGCTCGAACTGGAAAAGGAACTCGCGGACCTGACCGCGCCGCGCCGGGGATGACCGAACGGCTGTATTACGACGACCCGCGCACGCTTGAATTCACCGCGCACGTCACTGAGCGCACGACCTATAAGGAGCGCCCCGCCGTCGTCCTCGACCGGACATACTTTTACCCGGAGAGTGGCGGCCAGCTTTATGACCTCGGCACGCTTGGCGGCGTGAACGTGATCGAGGTGCAAATCCGGGATGCCGATCACGCGGTTCTGCATATTCTGGAAAGCGACCTCGATACCGATACTGCGCAAGGTCGCATCGACAGCGCACGCCGCCGCGACCTGACGCAGCACCACACCGCGCAGCACATCCTCACCGCCGCGCTGGTGAAGGCCGCGCACGCCGCGACGTTGAGCGTCCACATGACGCTTGAGAGCATGTCGATTGACGTGGATCGCGGTCCGCTTTCACAGGCCGATCTGATGGCGGTCGAAGCACTGGCGAACGAAGTAGTGCAAAGCGATCTCGCGGTGCGCTGCTACTGGCCGGATGCTGCCGACATCCCAACACTTGGTTTGCGCAAAATTCCCGACGTGACGGGCAAACTGCGCGTGGTCGAGATTGGCGGCTTCGACGTGACCGCGTGCGGCGGTACGCATGTCGAACGTACTGGCGAGATTGGCTTAATCAAGATCATCCGGCAGGAGAAATTCAAAGGCGGCGCGCGGGTCGAATTCAAAGCGGCAGGCCGCGTGCTGGCCGATTACGAGGCGAAGAACGCGCTTGCGTTTCAGCTTGCGGGCGATTTCAGCGTGCCGGTTACGGAAGTTCCCGGCGCGGTCGCACGGCTGCGCGATGAGGCCAAAGCACTGCGCGCAGAAATGAAGACGCTCAAGAAGCAGGTGCTGGACTCGGAAGCGGTTGCGCTCCTCGCAGACGCCGTGCCGTTTGGTCCATACAAACTGACGCGGCGCGCCTTTGCGGAGCGACCGATGGATGAATTGAACGCGCTCGCTTCGCGTATTTCATCGGAGAGCGGACATATCGCGCTGCTCGGCGCGGCGGGCGAGAAGTGCGCGTTCGTCTTCGCGTGCGCCGCCGATGTACCACTGGATATGGTGACGGCGCTCAAGACCGCGCTTGCGACGTTGGGCTTCGAGCGCGGCGGGGGGCGTCCGAAGCTGGCACAGGGCGGTGGTGTGGCGGCGACAGTGGCGCAGGTTGTGGCGGCGCTCGAAAGCGCGGCGAATGTATTGCGCCAGTAGCGTGCAAAACCTGCGTCCCGTCTGGTAAACTAATAGCCATGTAGCGTAACTGGCTGATCTCAAATGCTCCTCACCAAAATCGAACTCAAAAACTTTCTCGCGTACCGGACGCCGCCGCCCGTCGATCTGGAAGGGATCGGCCTCGCGTGCCTGAGCGGATCGAACGGCGCGGGCAAATCCTCGCTGCTGGATGCGGTCACATGGGCGCTGTGGGGGCGCGCGCGCGCGAGCAGCGACGACGATTTGATCTACTTCGGGCAGACGGAGATGAGCGTCGCGGTCGAATTTACGAAGGACGGCCAGCGCTACCGGGTCCACCGTCAGCGCAAAAAAGGCGGCACGGCGCGACTCGTCCTCACGGCATGGAACGAAGACCGCTGGAATATCCTGAACGAGAAAGTCCGCGAGTCGCAGAAGGCCATTGACGACCTGCTTAAATTGAAGTACGAAGTCTTTGTAAATTCGGCATTTTTGCAGCAGGGGCGCGCCGACTCGTTCACGATGATGACCCCGAAGGATCGCAAAGGCGTTCTCAAGGAGATATTGAACCTTTCCGATTGGGGCATTTACGAGGACCGCGCGAAGAAGAAGCGGGACGCGATTGGCCGTGATCGTGACCTGCGCGAGATGCAAATCCGTGATGATAATGAAAAATTGGCACAAGAGCCGGAACTGCGCCGCCGTCTGGATGTCGTATGTGACCGCGTTGCCCTCGCGACTACCGCAAAAGCTGACGCCGATTTGCGCTACGATGCGGTCAAGGGTGCAAGCGACCGCATGAGAGAAACCAGTATCGCGCTCACTGCCGCATTTGACCGCCAGCGCGCGAAGAACCGCGACCTGACAGGTTTGCAGGACGATATGGAGCGCAAAGGCGCGGAGATCGAACGCGCACAGGGATTGATCGCGCAAAAGGAAGCCATTGCAGAAGGGTACGCTGCGCTCGAACTCGCCCGGCAGAGCGACGCGGCCTTCCGCAAACGCGAAAGGCTGTACAGCCAGCTTGAAAAGCGGATTGTCAAGCTGCGCAGCGACCTGGACAAAGAGACGAACAAACTGACGCATGAATGCGACTCACTGCGCAAGGTGATTACGAAAGCCGAGCGCGACGCCGCGCAAGTAGGCGCGCACGCGGAAAGTGTGCGGATGCGGCAGGAGCGGCTTGCTACGTTAGATGGTCGCCGCGCCGAATTGGATGCTATTCAAACTACGCTTTCAGAGAGCGACAACGAGCGGACACGGCTTGAGACGCAAAACGAGAACCACGAGCGCGAATTGAAAGCATTGCGCAGCCGTTGGGCGGCGCTCAACAGCGCGAACGGCCAGATGGCCTGTCCGACTTGCGGCCAACCGCTGAATGGCGATCACCGCGAGCATTCGATGCTTCAAGCGGAAGCCGATGCAAACGAGCGCAAGCAAGCCATGACGGAAAATGAAGCGCGGCTTGAAGCAATCAGCATACAGCGCCGCGACCTGGACTCGACGCGCAAACAAATCGAAAATGAACTGCGGTCGCTCGCGAGTTTGCAGGCTGAGATCGGGCAATATCAGGCGAAGTATCAGGCAGCGCAAAGTGCCTATGATGACGTGCAGCAAGCCCGCGCGGAACTCGAAGTCCTCACCGTGCAACTCGAAACGGAAGCCTACTCACATGAACTGCGGGCGGAACTCGCCGAACAGGAAGCCGCGCTCGCCGCACTTGGCTACGACCGTGCCGCGCACGACCAGACGCAGGATACCTTGCAGGAGTTGCGCGATTACGAAAAGTATCACGATGAGCTGGCGCGCATCGAAGCCGGGTTGCCCGGTTTGCAAGAAGCGCTCGCGCGGTCGGCAGAGCAGTGGGAGCGCTGGACGCAGGAATTGGTCGATTGCAATGCAGAAATCGACGTACTCAATGAAAAACGCCAGCAGCTAGAGGACCTCGTGCGTGAGGAAGCCCTACGCAGGACCGAAGCTGCGGAAGCCAACAAGAACTTCCGAATTGCCGAAACGGAGCGCGGATTTGCCGAGAATGCAATCAAGGCGCTGGAAGATACACGCGCGGTACGCCACAAGCGAATCGAGGAGCGCGATAGCCTCAACTACGAATACATGCTCTATGAAAAGCTGGTCAAGGCGTTCGGGCAGAACGGCGTCCCGGCCATGATTATCGAGAGCGCGATCCCCGAACTCGAACGCGAGACCAACGCGATCCTCTCGCTCATCTCCGAAGGGCGCATGAAGGTTCAATTCCAGATGCAGAAGGAGACGAAATCCGGTACGGTTGCGGATACGCTCGACCTGCTGATCAGCGACGAACTTGGCACGCGCGATTACAGCCTCTATTCAGGTGGTGAGGCGTTCCGCGTCAACTTTGCGGTGCGCGTCGCGCTCAGTAAGTTCCTCTCGCGGCGCTCCGGCTCGCAGTTGCGAACGCTGTTCATCGATGAGGGCTTTGGCTCACAGGATAGTGCCGGGCGTGAGCGGCTGGTCGAGGCAATCAACCGCATCAGCAGCCAGTTCGATTTGATCCTCGTCGTTACGCACGTCGATGAATTGCAAGACGCTTTCCAGAAGCACCTGCGCGTGACAAAGGTGCGCGACGGCGGTTCATCGGTGCAGCTCATCGTAGATTAGGGATTGATACAATGAAAATCGGGTATATCGGGCTGGGGCTGATGGGTGCGCCTATCGCGCGCAATATGTTGAAAGCGGGCTTCACGGTCGTGATTCATAACCGCAGCCGCGCGATTGTGGACCAACTCGCGAGCGAAGGCGCGATCCCGGCTCATTCAGCAAGGGAAGTCGCGGCGCAGGTCGATGTCGTGTTTACGAACTTGCCCGACTCGCCGGATGTCGATCAGGTGGTCCTCGGCAAGGATGGGATCATCGAGGGCGCGCACCCCGGCTTGATCTACGTCGATAACAGCACGATCAAGCCGGAGACGGCGCGGCATATCGCGGCAGAACTGCATAAAGTCGGCGTCGGTGCGCTCGATGCGGCGGTAAGTGGCGGGCAGGTCGGCGCAATCAACGGCCAACTGGTGATCATGGTCGGTGGGGAACAGGCCGATTTCGACGCCGTGACCCCGATTTTCAAGGCGATTGGGAAAAGCTGGGTGCTGGTCGGCGGCGCGGGCGCGGGGCAGATCGCGAAAGCGTGCAATCAGATCATGGTCGGCGCGCAGATGGCGGCGATGGGCGAATTGATGGTCCTCGCGGCGAAGGGCGGCGTCGATCCGTTCAAGGTGGTGGAAGCGATCAAGGGCGGCGCGGCGCAGTGCTGGACGCTCGACAACAAGCCGGAGCGCCTCCGCCAGGGCAACCGCGCGCCGGGCTTCAAGGCCTATATGCAGCTCAAGGATTTGAATATTGTGCTGGATACCGCCGCCGCCTATGGCGTCGAACTCCCATTGAGTGAGGCCGCGCAATCGCTATTCGACGCAATGGTCGCGGCGGGTGATGGTGAATTGGACAACGCAGCGGTGCTTTCCGTGCTGGAGGCGCGTGCGGGGGTGCGTGTCGGTCCATAACAGAGTCGTGTATACGGTGGGCGCACACATAGGTCCGCCCCTACAACAGATCGAGTATTGTATAGGGGTCGGGCTTGACCGACCCCATAGGTAGCAAGATAAGGGTGAGTAGGTACTCTTAAAGCTGACCAAAGCACAAAAGAGGACCTACCCACAATGACGATGATACCTGAGTATGAAGAGCTGTTGCGAGAACTGCTGACGGAGCGTGCGGATGCACTGGCGAAAGCAACAGGATTTGTGAAGCGGGAGCGGAAAGTGAGCGGAGCGCGCTTTGCGCAAGCGGTGGTGTTTGGACGGTTGGCGGATGGGGCAGGGACACGGCGACAATTGCAGCACAGCGCGGGACAAGTCGGGTTGGAAATCAGTGTGCAAGGGCTGGACCAACGGTTTACCGAGCGGGCGGTCCTATTTATGCGCGCGTTATTGGAAGAGGGACTGAGGCGGCTGGTCACGCGCGAGACCGAAACGGCGGTGCTGGCACGTTTCAAGGGGGTGTACGTGACCGACTGCACACGGGTGGAGTGGCCGGGTGAGGCGGTGAAGGTGGGGGTGCGCCTGGAACTGCAGCGCGGCGGGATTGAGGCGTGTCTGAGCGATATGCTGCGACATGACCAGGCAACGGCGGTGGCGGATGCCGTGCTGCCGCGCGGGGCGCTACATCTGGGCGACCTCGGCTTCTTCAAGCTGGCACGCTTCAAGGCATGGAGTGCGGCAGGCGTTTACTGGCTCTCGCGCTACAAGGTCGGCACGCGCTTGTACACGCCACACGGACAGCCTATCGACCTGTCGGACCTGCTCAAGGGTGACGCGCCGCGCTGCGTCGCGGTGCAAATCGGGTCGGGACGCAGCGCAAGTCTGGCTTTCTTGCTGGCGGCTCCGCTGCCCGAACCGGAACGCAGCACGCGTCTGGCACGTCTACTGCAGCATGCCCGCCACGACCAGCGCAGCCTGTCTGCCCGCCAACGCGCGCTTGCCCACTGGACCCTCTACCTGACCAATCTGCCCGACTTGTCTTTCGCACAAGCGCATACCCTCGCCCGCACCCGCTGGCAGATTGAACTCCTCTTCAAACTCTGGAAGTCGCACGGTGCGTTGCTCCGCTCGCGCTCCGCCAATCCCATCCGCCAGCAAGTCGAAGGCTATGCCAAACTCCTCGCTTTGCTCATTGCCCACTGGTCCCTCCTGGTCGCTGACTGGAACCCGCACACCCTCAGCCCACTCGATGCCTTGCGCATCCTGCGTACGCACCTCGTGCTGCTCTCGCTTTCGCTGCGCGGTCACTTCCCCTTTGGCGTCCTCTTTGATGTGCTACGTCCCGCCTTGGCCGCTGCGACCCCACGCCACAACCGCCGCCAGCGTCCTTCCACCGCCCAGTTATGGGCGGTTTTTGATGCTATTCAGTCTTAACTTGCTACCTATGGGTCGGGCTTGACCGACCCGTCTTCGAGCCGTCATTGCGGGCGGACCTATAGGTCCGCCCCTACGAAGGCGCGCGGTTTTGCGGTGGAGGGATCGCGGCTTGCCGGACCCGGCTGCGCGATTGATTTGTGAACTTCGTATTTGTGTTTGCAGCGTTGCGCAACGCCTGTTAGAATTCACCCTGTTTGGACAGCATCAAAGGATTTCCATCAATGCGCAACCGTTTTTCACTTCTTTTGGCAGTAGTTTTGCTCGCGAGCAGCTTCTCCTTCTTCGCGCAGTCGCGCCCAGCCTCGGCAGCCAATGCCGATGTCGCGGTTCTCTTGCCGGATAGCAAGTCGTCGGCTCGCTGGGAAGGTGCCGACCGCAAGTTCCTCACGGAAGCCCTCACCGCCGCTGGCGTGACCTTCAGCATCGTCAACGCCGAAGGCAACGCGACCACCCAGGCGACGCAGGCGGACCAGGCGATCACCAACGGCGCGAAGGTGATCCTGCTCGTCAACCTCGACAGCGGTTCCGGCGCGGCGATCATCGCCAAAGCCCGTGACGCGAAGATCGCGATCATCGATTACGACCGTCTGACCATTCAGGGACCGGGCGCGGACTTCTATGTCAGCTTCGACAACGTCGCGGTTGGCCGCCTGCAAGGTGAAGGTCTCGTCAAGGCCGTGAACGCCGCAGGGATCAAGAACCCGCGCGTCGTCTATCTGAACGGCTCCCCGACCGATAACAACGCGACTCTCTTCAAGCAGGGTTACGCCTCCGTCATCGACCCGCTCTTCGCGGATAAGGCGAGCGGCTGGACGAAAGTTGCCGACGAGTCGGTTCCGGGTTGGGACAACCAACAAGCGCTGACCATCTTCGAGCAAATCCTGACGAAGACGGGCGGCAAGGTTGACGCGGTTGTGGCCGCGAACGATGGTCTGGCTGGTGCGGTCAGCGCGGCCCTCGCGAACCAGGGTCTCAAGCAACTCCCCGTCACCGGGCAGGATGCGACCGTCGGTGGTTTGCAGAACATCCTCGCTGGCAAGCAGAGCATGACCGTCTACAAGGCGATCAAGGCGCAGGCGCAGGCCGCCGCCGCGCTCGCCGTCGCTATCGTCAAGAAGGGCGATACGAAGGCACTGGCGACCGGCAAGACGAACAACGGCAAGACCGATGTACCGTCGGTGCTGCTCGTCCCCGTCGCCGTCACGAAGGATAACATTGCCAGCACCGTCATCGCCGATGGCTTCCAGACATGGGCCGACATCTGCGTTGGCGACTTTGCCAAGTTCTGCCCGGCGGATGCGCTCAAGCCCGCGACGATGGCCGCGACTTCCGGCGCGATGATGTCCGGCACGATGGCCGCCACCATGAAGGCGACTGCCGCGATGATGATGAGCGGCACAATGGCCGCCACCGCCACCAAGTAGAGCGCCTCGTCTCTACTCACTTCACGGCTGGGGAACGTCACAACAGCGGGCGTTCCCCAGCTTCTTTTTGGCAGCGATAATTAGGAAATCGAAAGCGCGACACCTGCGCTTTATTGAGGATACGGTTTTGCAAGAGCAACCTTTACTACAGCTCAAAGGCGTTTCCAAACGCTTTGGCGCAATTCAGGCACTGACTCAGGTGAATTTTGAGGTACGGCGGGGCGAAGTCCTCGCGCTGGTGGGCGATAACGGCGCGGGAAAATCAACGCTGATTAAGGGTATCGCCGGGATTTATCCATTCGACGAGGGCGAAGTCTTCTTCGATGGCAAGCCGGTCAATATTCGCGGACCGCGTGACAGCGCGGCGCTCGGTATCGAAGTCGTCTATCAGGATTTGGCGCTGGCTGATAATCTGGATGTCGTCGCGAATATGTTTCTGGGGCGCGAACGGACCACGCCGCCGTTTCGGTTGAACGAAAGCAGCATGGAACTGGCCTGTATCGAAACGCTCAATTCGCTTTCCGTAAGCACACTACGCTCGGTGCGGCAGCCCGTCGCGGGGCTATCCGGCGGGCAGCGACAGGCGATTGCGGTGGCGAAAGCCGTCATGTGGAATTCGCGGCTGGTGATCCTCGATGAGCCGACCGCCGCGCTCGGTGTCGCGCAGACGCGGCAGGTTCTCGATCTGGTGCGCCGACTCGCGGAGAAAAATCTCGCTGTCGCGCTCATCTCGCACAACCTGTACGATGTATTTGAGGTCGCGGATCGCATCACGGTCTTGCGGCTTGGGCAGAATGTACGCGATTTCAACACTTCCGAAACGACGCAGCAGGAAATCGTCCTCGCAATGACGGCGGGCGCGCTGCAACATACGAACACAGCCGGATAAACACTCATGACCACGCTAAACAACCCCTCGCCAACGCCCATCCCGCCCACGACCACACCACAACGGACCAGTTTGCTCGCCAACCGTGACCAGCCCGCGCCGGGGACCGATTTGCGCAGTTATCTCAAGCGGTTGCGCTCTGGCGATCTGGGTCCGCTGCCGATCATCGTCGGCTTGATCATCATCGCAATAATTTTTCAGTCTCAAAACGATAACTTTCTCACGGCGCGCAACTTTGTCAACCTGATCCCGCAGATGGCGGGCATCACGGCGATTGCGTATGGCGTGGTATTCATCCTGCTGCTTGGCGAAATCGACCTGTCGGTGGGCTACGTGAGCGCGGTCGCGGCGGTCAGTATGACGCTCCTGATGCTCCCGCCGACCAATGCACCCTGGTACGTCGCGGTCGTAGTCGGGCTGATCGTCGCGGCAGGGGTCGGGCTGCTGCATGGGTTGTTGATCACCACTTTTCAAGTGCCGTCGTTCGTCGTCACGCTGGCGGGTCTGCTCGGCTGGAACGGGGTCGTGTTGCGCATTATCGGCAATGGCGGCACGGTCATTATTCAGGATCAGACGATCATCGGGGTTGCCAATACCTACCTCTCGCCGGAACTCGGCTGGCTGGTCGCTCTTGTCTTTGTCGGGTTGTATACGTTAAGCGTGCTTCTCGGCGAACGGGCGCGTGGCGCGCAAGGGTTGGCGGCGAGGCCGCTTTATGTGATTGGGCTGCGCGTGGCGATCCTTGCGGTGCTGATCTTCGCGACGGTCGCCGTCTGCAACGAATCGCGCGGTGTGCCGTTCGTCGGCGTGCTGCTGCTGGTGATGCTGGTCGGCCTCAGTTTCGTCGCGGAACAAACGCGCTTCGGGCGCTACATCTATGCCATTGGCGGGAGCAAGGAAGCGGCGCGGCGCGCGGGTATCAACGTCGAGCGCTATCGCATCTATGTCTTCATGATTTCGAGCGTGATGGCGGGCGTCGGCGGGATCATCCTCGCCTCGCGGCTGCGCTCGGTCGATACCAACGCAGGTGGCGGCAATCTGCTCTTGTATTCAATCGCGGCGGCTGTTATCGGCGGGACCAGCCTGTTTGGTGGGCGCGGCAAGGTATCGAGTGCGCTGCTTGGTGCGCTGGTGATTGCGAGTGTCGATAACGGGATGGGGTTGCTCGGCCTCAGTTCCGGCGATAAATTCATCGTGACGGGGCTGGTCTTGCTGGCCGCCGTAATCGTCGATTCGGTTTCGCGTCGTAGTCAGAAGCGGTCGGGGTTGGTGTAGGGGTCAGGCTTGACCCGCCCAGGTAGCAAAAATCGCGCTCAGGTCGCGAAAAGATGTTCGACCGCATCGACGCGATACGCAAGCGCCGCCGGGATGAGTCCCGCGAGTGGACCGAGCAGCATTGGGATGAGGAGCATCGGCAATTCCGCGCTTGCAATGAAGCGCACCGTGACCGGAATCGCGCTGCTCCCCGTGATAACCCCCGCGATACCAGTGGCAACCGCGTGTCCGAGAGCTGCGCCGAGGATGACGCCAAACGCCGTGAGCAGCACCGCCTCACAAACCACCGTCGCGAAAATGACACGGCGCGACGCGCCCAGACTGCGCATAATCGCGATGCCCTGCCGCCGCGCGAGCGTCGTCCCGTACAGCGATAGCAGAATGGTCAACCCGGCCATGACGAGCGCCAGCCATGCCACGCCGTTCAAGACCAGCCCACCCTGATTGAGCAAATTGAATAACGCGCCTAGCTGCGCACCCGGGAAGGCGGCCTGTACATAGGGCGAGTTGTTGATTTGCTGCGAGAGGCGGTAGAGGTCGCCGAGCGGAACGCCATAAGGCAGGATGAACGCGGCGGTCAGCTTGCCGCGCGCGATGAGCGGTTGCGCGGGGTTATCCGGCTGCGCCTTGATGTCGGGAGCCTGAAAGCGCGGGTCGGCCAGTTCGCCGCTCGTCTCGTGCGTTTGCCAGATGCTGTTCGTCGTTGCGAACACGGCGCGGTCGTAGGGCGTTCCGGTCCGACGCAGAACCCCGACGACGGTGTACGTCACCTTGAGGTGAACATCGCTCGCCAGCCCCGCGCCGATGCCGTGTGCGGAGTGGAACTGCGCGCCAACCGTGAGTCCGGTCGCGTTCGCGGCTTCCGCGCCCAGCACTGCCTCGAAATCCGCTGTGAAAGCGCGCCCGCCTGCCAGCGCGAAGAGTGGCGGCGCGTTCGTGCTGCGCCGTAATTTGAAAAAATTCGCATCCGTGCCGATGATCGGCGCGCCACCAATATTGTCGCTCATCGCGATGGGGACCACGACGAAGCGCGGATCGTCCTGTATATAGCGTGCGTAGGCGCTCTGATCGACCAGCCCGACCGGGACATCCTGCAACAATATCGTGCTGACGACCAACTGCTGCGCGCTGCCTTTCGGTCCGAGGACCAGCACACCAAACGCCTCGCTCGCCTCGATGACGCCTTGCTGTACGCCGTCGTTCAGCACGATCACAACGACCATCAGCGCGACCGCAAGCGCGACGATCACGGCGGTGAGGGCGCTCTGTACGGCGCGGCTGCGCATGTTCTTGAGCGCGAGGCTCGCCACGTAGCGGAACACGTCAGGCTGCTTCCTGAAGCTGCCCGGCTTCGATGTTCACGACCCGTTGAAAACGATTGATCAACGCGGGATCATGGCTGGCGACGATTAATATGGCGTGCTGCTCTGCGCAAACCCGTTCCAGTAGTTCAACCACCTGCAACCCCATATCGCCATCGAGCGCGGCGGTTGGCTCATCGGCGAGCAGCACGGGCGGCGCAATCACGAGCGCCCGCGCGATGGCGACGCGCAGCCTCTGCCCCGTGCTGAGTTGCGCAGGTTTGTTGCGCGCCCATTCGCTGAGTCCGACCGACTCCAATGCTTGTAAGGCTTTCGTGCGGCGCTCGCGGGAATTTTCGCCCAGAAAAGCCAGCGGCATTTCGACGTTTTCAAGCGCAGTGAGCGGTAAGAGGTGGTGTAATTGAAAAACATAGCCGACATGCCGCGCGCGGAAACGGTCACGCTTCGCTTCGGGCAGCCGTGCCATATCCACGCCTGCGACCTCGACCGCGCCTTCGGTCGGCGTGAGCAAGCCGCTAATCAGATTGAGCAGTGTCGTCTTGCCGCTGCCGCTCTTGCCGCGCAAGAGGATCGTTTCGCCCGGTTCAGCGCTCCACACCGGGATATTCAAGACTTCACGCGGCGGCAGCCCCGGCTCGCGATAAATATGTCGCAGGTTGCGCAGGCGCAGCGTCATAACACATAGTAGCGCTGCGCGTGCAGCCGAACCATGCTGACGAAGCCCGTCTCGGCATCCACCTGAAAGCCGATTTCCAGCTTCCCCGTCACGCGAATTGGACGTACTGTGGGCTGGACCTCGACGCCTTCCAGATAGACTAAAATAATGCTATCCGGCCAATCGGCGGTACTGGAACAAAATGGACACAACGACATCGGGTATTCAGTCAGGACAAAAAATGTGAGCGAGGCGCGCAGCGGAGGAGCCATGTAGCCTTCCATCTGCACCAGCTTTCCATCGAGCGCTTTCAAATAATCGGACATCGTGAGGCCATAGCGCACGCTGCGCGCTGAATACATTTCGCTGAATTTCAGGAAGTTGGGCAGCGTTTCGGAGAGCTTGATTGGGGTTGATGCAGTGGTCGCGGCGCTGCTTGATGACGTGTCCGGCATCGCGGCGACGGTGGGTGCAGTGAGCGGGAGCGGCGTCACGGCTGAAATTGAACTTGCGGTTGCGCTGCACGCGGAAGCTAGCGCGATTACAAACAGCACGGCAATCCATCGCATCTGAGTCAATTCCTGTTCACGAACAGAAGCGGGGAAGGCTGCCCTTCCCCGCCTATCAGCGTATCAAACCCGCGTTAGCGGACGATGAGTTTACGGCGCAGGACGGTCGAACCGCCGAGCGCACCGAGCAGCGCCAGCGGGAGGACCACCGAGGCCGCCGGAGTCGCGGGCGCGGAGACCGGGTTCATTCCGAGCGCGTTGGCGACGCAGAAGAACACTTCCGTGTTTTCCTTCCAGCCATTGAAGCATTCCGAGCCGGGACCCATCGCCGTTACGGGGACATCTTGCAGGGTGTGGACAGCCTGGTTGTTGTCACCGGGCAGGTTGCCCGTGAAGAAGACGCCATTCGGGTCACGCGCAGGGTTCGGGACGGCCACGCTGCCGCTTGGAACTACTGCCCCGTCGAGCGGCTTCGGGTCTAGCCGGAAATCTTCAGTGTACGGCGGATGATCGCCCCACGAGACAACGAGCGGATACTTGACGGTCCAGCTTTCCGGGAAGTTGTTCTTGCCCGGTTTGTAATCGGGAATACCTGCATTCTGATAGACACCAATCGCGGCTAGGCGCGGGTCGAGCGTCGGGAAGACACGCGGCGCGACAGCGGGGGCAGTTGCTGCCGATGTTGCGGCGGCGGTTGCGCTCTGCGTCGCCGGAGCGGTCGCGGCGGCATTCATCTTCGCAGCAAGCGCATCGAATTGCGCCAGATCAATTGTGCCATAGACATCGAAGGCGTGGGCGTGGTCGCCGATGACGCTGATCAGCGTATTGTTGCCGTTCTTCGCGGCCCATTCCTTCGTATAGCCGACGACGTTATCCATCTCGATAGCGTCAGCGACCGCGCGCTCCCAGCTCATCGAGTGTTCCTGCTTGTCGATGTCGGAGCCTTCGACCATCAGCACGAAGCCGTTGCTGTTCTTGCTGAGGATGTCGATGGCCTTCTGGCACATTTCCATCAAACCGGGCTGGTCCGGTCCGTTGCTCTTCACGTTATCGGGGAACAGGTTGCGGTCGAGCCACACATTCATGTGCGAGGCGCTGAAAATGCCAAGCAGCTTGTTCGTCTTGCTCGCATCGATTGCTACGAGGTCCTTGCCTGCATTGACGACGGTGTAGCCCGCCGCTTCAAATTCCTTGAACAGATCGCGGTCGTCCTTGCGGTCCGAACCGGGGACGCTCTTCGGCTGGAAGAAGATCGCACCACCACCGAGGATCACATCGACGCCCAGCTTGAGCGCCTGATCGATGATCTTATCTTCATCGGCACGGCGGCGCGTGTGCGCCCACGTCGCGGCGGGGGTCGCATCGGTCACGCGCGAGGTCACGCAGACGCCGACGGATTTGCCCTGCGCCTTTGCCAGCTCGAACATGGTCTGTACTTTCGGGTCGTCATCGTTCGAGTCCGACGTATCGGCATAGACACCCATCGAGTTGACGACGCCCTTTTGCCCGGTCATATATGCCGACATGCTGTTCGCGGAGTCGGTCAGGATCGAGTCGTAGCCGTTGGTAGAGACTTCGCCGAACGCGCCGAGCGTGTCCATAAACAGCGGCGAATTGTACTTGCCGCCCTTGCTCAGGCCGCGCGAAACGAGGCGCGCGGCGGTCCGCATTCCGGTCGCCATGCCGTCACCGAGGAAGAAAATCGCGTTTTTGGCCTTCGCGCTCTGTGCGGCGCGGACCGTGTACGTCACGGAGGTCGTCTTGCCGCCCGCCGTCACTTCGACCTTGAAATCGCCGGGCGTGTTGATCGAGACGTTGCGCCAGGTGGTCCCCTGCGCGGTGATCGTCCCGGTCAGGCCGCTGCGATAGGTGTAGCTGAGGGCATTGCCCTTCGTCGCGTCAAACTTCCAGCTCTCGCTGACAGGTTTGGAATTGAAGACGGTCGCGGCATCCTGACCATTCACCTTTACGGCGAAATCGGCGGGGACGGCATCTGCCCAGACTTCGATACGAACATCCATCTTTTGGCCGATGATGAACTGCGCTTGATCGATAGGAAGAATGAGGACCGGCGGTGCGCTCGCGGCTTGTGCCTGCGCGCCACGTCCCGGCGCGGCAACCAGCGCCAGCGCCATCAAAACTGTACAAACCAACGTCACAGAACGCGAAACTCGTTTGGCAACGGACATCACTTGCACTCCCACATTATGTTAGGATACAAGCAGAAGTTAGTAGTATGACGTTAAGCCGCGACTAAATCTATGTGAAGCCTTCGCGAAATGTTGCCCAATTGTAAGCCAACCGTGCGCTTTTGGTGTAAATTTTGTAATCTAATTGATACAAAATCTCAATACAATAAATCAAGATAGATTATTGCAGACGCACCTCATCGGCAAAAATGCCCATCGACACCAAATCGATATATTCTCCGTTGCTCCAGACGTGGCGGCGCAAGCGACCTTCTTCTTTGAAGCCACACGCCAGATAAGCGCCCATTGCACGCGCGTTAGTGCTGTTTACCATCAGCGAAACCTTACGCACGTTGCGCAGCCGGAAAGCATAATCGAGCAGCAGCCGGATCGCCTCGCGACCATAGCCTTTGCCAAGATAATCGTGGTCGCCAATCGCGATACCGAGTTCGCATGTACCGTGAACCGCGTTGAAATTGAAGAGCGCGCACTGCCCGATGAACAGCCCGTCGGCTTCAATCGCGAAGCGTGCGCCGTCGCGTCCCCCGCGCGAGGAGTCCTGATCGAACTCCGCTTCAAGGCGCTGGAGCGTTTGCGGCGTCGGCGGGTCGCCACCGCCCGATAGTTCGATTACGACATCGTTGTTGAACTGGCAGAGACGGTACAAATCATCGCGACGGATTGCACGCAATGTCACGCGGGCGCTGTTCAGCATCGGGTTTGCTCTTTCTGGAAAAGTGTAGTCCCAGATAGTCTACCCTGATCAGTGGGCGACTACACAAGATCGCCCTTATGAAAACCCGCGCCATATAGAGGCGGACCTGTGTGTCTCGCCCAATATTCGGGTTGGGCGAGACACGACCCCTACAAAATATGCGCTCCGGTGTAGGGGCGGACCTATGTGTCCGCCCCTTGATTGATCCCATTTTGATGTGTATATGCGCTCAATTCAGTTGGAAAAAGTCGCTGTTGTGGACGACAGGCAACCACGCGAACTCACGGATCAAATCCCGATACGCGGAACCGACCGGGCGAATCTGGCGGTTCAGGTCATACAGGCCAAGCGGATTGACGTTGCCGTTGGCTTCACGCAGCGCAGAGTCCCAATCGATCTGATCGGTCAGGCTGTACCATGTGAAGCCGAGGACTGGAATGCCTTCCGCGCGCATCCGCAGGACGTTCTGCCACTGCTTCCACAACCAGCCGACAGAGTTGGACTCTTCGCGGATATTCGTTTCGGTGTGCATCAGCGGGATGCGATAGCGCTGATAATAATCGAGGCTGATCAGATACCAGCCAAAGACCTCACCCGTATAGACAACCTCGTTATCGGCGTTGAGCATCCGCTCATTGGTGATGTAGTAATCCGTGCCGAGGACGCAGCGATAGTGATACTGGTTCATGAACCACTTGTATTCGCCGGGGGTCATGCCGTTCTGCATCGTCCACGCATAAATATCGGCGCGGACCTGATGCCCGTACAGCAAATCGAGTGCGAGGAAGCGCACCTGATTTTCCCATTCGACACGTTCATTCAGCGCCGAATTGCCGGATAGCGTGTGCGTATATTCGCAGCTTTCGCTGTGGATGAAGATGGCTTCCGGGCGCAGCTTCAGGATTTCCTGTTCGGCAAGCAAACTGGCCTTGACCATATGCGTCACCGCGCGCAGGTACGAACACTCGTCCGCAGCCTGTTCGTTCCACCAGCCGTAAAGCGCGCTGAACTTGGCGCACACAAACATTTCATTGATTGGCGTATAGAACCGAATCCAGGGGTAGCGCTCCGCGAAGGTGCGCGCGTAATCCGTGAAAGCGGGGACGAATTCCGGGTTCTGGAATGAGTTCCCCAACCAGTCCGGCATCCCGAAATGGCACAGGTCAACCAGCGGTTCGATCCCGATCTGGCGCATTTCGTTCAGCACCATATCTGTAAAGGACCAGTCATAGTGTCCCGCCGAGGTGTTGACGCGATGATAAGGAATGCCGTAGCGCAGGTAACGGATGCCGAGGTCGCGCGTCAGGTGCAGGTCTTCCTGCCAACGCTGATAGTGGTGCGTGGTTTCCAGTTCATCGACGCGATGCGCGCCGTGCTGGATTGTCGGGTAGCTGCATTCGATTCCAGTGGCGAACATGAGGGTTTGCATCTTTGTTTAATGCCCTTTCCGAATGAAAGCGGCAGGGATAGGCAAAGCATACCTCTCTGCCGCAAAGATCGACGCCTTTTTCACGGTTTTTCAATCAATTGTTAATTCTTTGTGATGAGCCACCTAGCCTATTTTTCGATAGGAAAAAAGGCTAATCATTCGCGCCGCGCCGAACCGGGATTTTGTAGGTGCGTGGCGGTTCAACGGGCGCAGGCAGTTCGATGGGGGCGGGTGGAGGTGGTAGTGCCACCTCAGCCTCCGGCTCGACACCTTCCGGGTCTTCGATAAGCTGCCATTCCGTGCCAACGGTGCGCTCGGTCCCGGAAGGAAAGCGCACGCGCGTCCCGGTGCTACTGCGCGTGACGATGACGCCGCGCTGCCGCACTGTGATCTCCGCGCTGAACGGGAATGGACCGCCTGCCCACACGCGGCGATTGTTGACGACGCGCACGCCCGCCGCGCGCAGGTAGAGATGTACCGGGAAAATCCCGGAAAGCGTATCGGTTTCGCCGGACCCCGCACCTGTCTCCGTATGGTAGCTCGCGAACAGCGCCCGCCCGCTTTTCAGGGCGCGCACTTCCGTTTGCATCAAGCGCTGCATCAGGTCCGCTGCCAACTGATGCTGTCCGCGCGTCAGCAGCGCTTCAACGAACAGCGCGTTCCAGAGCATCGAAACGGCGTTATTGGGATTGTCGGCAGGCAGGTCGGGCATATCTGACGCGCTCGCGAATGAAAGTCCGGCCTCGTGCAGGAAGTTTTTCGTCAAATCCTGAATAATCGCCGTCTCCTGTTCGTCGGTCGCGCCTGCGAGCAACGGCAAGCGATTGGCGAGCGTCACCCCATCCAGCCGCACCTGCGAGACCTCGACCTGAAAGACGCGGCTGAGGCGCTCACATTTGATGTAGCGCACATCCGCGTAAATCTCTTCGGTGATTGCCGTCCCCAGGCCGGAGTACCACACGAAGGCAGAAGTCGGGACGGTCTCCATGATCGGGTCGCCGTTCGTGTTCATGCCTTCGACCCGCACTTCGAGGTTCGGAGCGGTGTTCTGCCCGCCGATGATGCGGATGAGCAGCCGCCCGGCAGGTTCCAGCAGCTTGCGGTCGGTGAACCACTCGTCGCCTTTGCCCCTGAACACCAGACCCCCCGCCGAACTGAGATGTGTATCGCGGTCGCGTGACAGGAAAACGCCGCGCGCCGGGTTCCATAATGTTTGTAATTGCGCGTTGACTGTATTTTGCACGGTCGCATCGCGCCCGGCGATGCGACCCAACTCCGCGAGCGCATCCGCTTCGTGCAGGAGCAGTGCGAGCAGGTCCGGCGTCTCCGCTTTGCTGATCTCCGCATTGGCCGACCAGCGCCGAAAGCGATTGAAAATCGGGCTTTCCGGCTGCATCGCCTGGCTCGGCGTCGCCCATTCCGGCACACTGTCGCGGTCGCGATCCATATCGGAGCCGAACCAGCGCTGATAAAACGATTGCAAACTTCCATAAATTTCCGTCAGGAAGTGTTTGTCTTCCGTCAGGTTGTAAATTTCCTGTGCGGCAGCAATGATCAATGGAGCCGCCAACAGGCCGCCGCGCGCGCCGCTGAGACCGGGACGTCCATCGATCCAGCCATCCGCGCCCTGTACTGCGCGAAAATTGCGAAGCGCCCCGCGTGCAAGGTCCGGCGCTGCGAGCGCAGCAGTAGGCGCGGCCATCCAGACATCGGCGGCGGTTTGCCCCATCCAGTCGGCAGGGTGGTTGGTTCCGCTCGTGCCGCCATATCCGCGTGCAGGTGTGCGCGAACCGACTGGCGACGGAAAGGGCAGCGTGGAGGACGCGCTCAGGAAACTGCGCAGCACGGTTTGCAGGCTGAACGCGAGCGCGGCATCGACGGCAATATCGCCTGTTTCGATTTCCGGTCCGGCGCTGTTGATATGGTCAATCAGCGCAAAAGCCGCGTCCCAATCCGTCGCCGTGAGCCAGCGCTGCCCTTCACGTAAACTCGCTTCGAGAGTGGCCTCGCCCGCGTGGACCCAGCGCACCTGCATCGTTCCACCCGCCGGGATTTCCAGCGGCGCGTTCAGCTTCGGCATTTCGGCGGTCTGGTCCACCGTGAGGTCCGCGCCGTCAAGCAGCAGCACGGGTTCCATGCCCGCAAGTGCACCGAGCGTGACCGCGCCGTGACCTTCCGGCGTCGTGAGGCGCGTCAAACGTTCCAGCTTGCCTTCACGCGCGATCTGCGGGATCAGATCGAGGCGCACAGGCTGTGCGGCCTGCGTCTCGTTGGTGAGCGTGAAGCGCCCGCCGACCGCGTGCGAGTCCATGACCCACAACTCAAACGTGAGCGCGAGTGTGGGGAGTAGCTTTGTGGTGAATTTCGCGTAATTTGGCGCGAAGGCTCGCAAGGTGACAGGCTCGGCATAAGCGCTCGCCTCGAACACCGCACGTCCCGGAAAAATCCACATCGGGACGATGCGCGCCAGCCCGACTCGACCACCATAGCGCGATTGAACGGCCAGCGCGGGTTCCTGCGGGGCGCCGAGCGCCACTTCCCAGCTTTGATCGTTCGTGTAGTCAGTCCGCGTCAGGCGGCAATCGGCGGCATAACGTAAAAGCAGCGGGTCGCCCACCGTGAGTTTCCAATCGCGCACTTACGACTCTCCTTCGACCCAGGTTTTAAGCATTCGCAAAGAAAATTATAGCGTAAGATGGATGTCCGGCGGACCGATAAGCCGCTTTCTGTCGTGGACGATCATTTCTCTCGAACGCGAGTTACCCCGCGCCTCCAGCAGCCTACCCGAAGCTGATTACGGGACGGGCAGCCCCTCGCCTCTGTTTGACCTTGCTCCCGGTGGGGTTTGCCGTGCCGCCTCTGTCACCAGAGACGCGGTGCGCTCTTGCCGCGCCGTTTCACCCTCGCCACGCCCTTGCGGACAGGGCAATTTGCTTCTCTGTTGCACTTTCCGTCGGCTTGCGCCGCCTGGCCGTTAGCCAGCACCGTTGCCCTATGGAGAGCGGACTTTCCTCACCCTTGCGGGCGCGACCGTCTAGCCTGCCGAACATCCATGCTCATTCTATCATGAATACGTAAGGTGAAGACGCAACAGGCGTTCTAATCATTATCGGAGTTAATCAAATGTCAGTAAGCAACGCACAGCAAACAATCAAAGATACTGTATCTGCATGGAAAGGTATCGAGGCGCACCCGCACCGCTTTGGCGGGACGGAGTTCCGCATCGGGAAGCGCGAAATCGGGCATATTCACGGCGACTCGATGGTGGACATTCCGTTCCCGGTCAAGGTACGTGACGAGGTGGTGAACAGCGGACGCGCTGCGCCGCATCATCTCCTGCCGGAAACGGGATGGGTCAGTTTTTATATTCGCGAGCCGGAAGATGTGAACCGCGCCATCGAGCTGCTACGGCTTTCGTTCGAGGTCGCGCAGCGGCAGAAAGCGCCGCGCGTAACCGAGGTTCACCAGCGCAGCGGCGAGCAACGCCTTCCCGGTATCGAGCAGGATGAACGGCACTGAGCCGAGCAGCGCGGCAGCCTGCCACGAAATCTTCTGACTGATCGCGACGCCCGCTGTGCCAATTGTATGGATTACGAGCGCAGCGCCGATCCCGCATAGGATATTCAGCAAAACGTGCCGTCCGCGCAGCAGCCCCGCGATGAATGCGCCGGGGATGAATGCGAGCAGATAGCCCGCTGTGGGGCTGAACAGTGCCGCTGTGCCGAGTCCGCGTGAATCGAACGGCGCGCCGAGCGCAATCAGGCCGACGTAGGCAATCTGGCTGGCTGCGCCTTCAAGCGAGCCGAGCAGCATCCCGGCCAGAAACACGATGAACGTTTGCGCCGTGATTGGCACGGGCGTGCCGGGGAGTTCAATCCTGATACGCGCCGAAAGTGCCGTCAGGCCGACGAACAGCGCGATGCGCAGGGCGCGCAATTGCCACTCCGGGCGTGCGGCAAGCGAAGTTCTGGAAAGTAGCACCGTCATTGGGTGAGCCTCTGATTATCGAATTTCCGATAATAACCCCGCCATCCAAATAAGGTAAGGGTGGACACATGAATTCGCTTCCTTGGTCCTGACGTTCACATCGGCCATGCCGTCACGCTTCGGAAAGCGGAAGTCGAAGAGCGGCGCGATATTGAACGCCTCACGGTTGATGAAGCCTACGTCGGCATGATCACGCGCGTATCAACACCTATTTTACGCAGTGCCTTCGGCAGGCTGCCGATCACGTTTCCGAGGCCGCCCGCCTTTGCGAAGGGGACCATCTCTGCCAATGCGCAAAGGACGTTCATCGATTGCGACCCTTTTGCGATTTGGGAGAAGCACGCTGTCAATAGTAACCCTTTTCGCGCGGGGGTCGCAGTCCCGGATCAGGGGTGGAGCGCAGGGTTCGTCGGTGTCAATTGATTACTCACCTTTTCAGGTAATCGAGAGCGACTTTTGTTGCAGCCCGACGGCTGGTTTCAGCAGCAATCAGACACAGAACTATCCAGAAGAGAAGGGTCACACCGAAGTTTGGAAAATTGATTAATCGTATCGCTGGAAGCAGGTATGCTCCTGCGATACCAATCCCCAGGCACAAAACGACGGCGCAACGCGCGAGCATAAAGCGCAACACGGTGGGATTATTACAATCTTTTCCAAAATAGTTCAATGTGATCGCACCGAGAACAATGCCTTGCACGAAGCCGAGAAAAATGCCCCCAATCAGTCCCCACCAACCCCCAACAGCCGCTCCAAAGAATCCAAATACTACGGCGCTTCCGACATATACAATCGATCTCCAATTGAATAATCCAATGGCAGCATAGCCGACCATAATTACTAGGCCAAACAACGCTCCTGCGATACACCCATCGAGTGCGCCGTATTTGACCATCCCGAATATGATGCGAATGAACGTGCGTAGTTTGTTCGGCATTTGCGACAACTTTCACAAGTTATTGAAAATTATAAATAATATTGTTGCTAGATGCAAGTTGGCTATTGAAGGCTGAATTTACTGAACTGGTTTTAAGGTCGTAGCTTTCCTAAAATCAAGCGGGTGAGATCGATATAAACCTCTATTGCGTCATCAACTGATACTGCCTTTTCGGAGGGTGAACTTTCGCGCCATTCATGGGCTGTTTTTACTTGAAGGACGTAACAACGCAGTCCTCTAGGCGCGGGTCCTTCAATGTAAGTACCATCATGAGTGAACTTGCTCCCGCAGCAAGGACACTCAAAGCGACTATTTGGTTTTACCCATCCAACTATACAGCCCTTATATGGACAGGTCTCGTTGAGTGCCAATAAACCGGCATCTATATGAGAGAACCATACAGATGGTTGGCCTGAACTATCGCACTGCCACTGCGGAGGACTTCCTTTCGGCGGTATTGAATTCAAGGAAACAGAATACGGCTTCCGCAGTTCAGGATAGGTTTGAAATGCCCATAAATCGGTCAGACGGCAGCCGCCAATGGTCAGCGCCGCCGCGCTCGCTCCCCACAGATAATAGAGAAATTCACGGCGCGAGACACGGGCAAGGGGTGACGCGAGTGTGTCCCTTGTTACGGTCATTTTTGTACTACTCCACACAATACCTGATTGACCAATCAATCGAGCCAACGCGCCCATAAATTGTGCGTGCTGGATTGATCAGCAATTCACTTATATTGTCAGCACGAACGGGTTCACCTAACATCGATGTTTCGATCCAGCCGCTTAGATTTTTCACTCTGACCTGATAGCGATTTAGATCGCTTGCCACAAAAGGCTCTATCCGCTGCCCATTTAGTGCGTACTTGCCTCCACAGTGAGGACATTCAAAACGGCAGTTTGTGCCAACCCATTTAACTGGATAGGGAACCGGAATGAATGTGCAAATGCCACTCAGCACGATGAGTCCCTCTTGAAGATGCACCAGCCACGCTTTGAGTTTGGGAATTCCTATAGGACCACTGCCTACTGCCGGAATATCTTCGAGCGCGATTGGCACAGACTTTGGCAGTTCAGGATAGGTGTTCATAAGCCGCGTAGTTGCAGCGCAACCGCCGACCGTCAACGCCGCCGCGCTCGCGCCCCACAGATAATAGAGAAATTCGCGACGTGAAACTTTCGCGGGTGGCGGGACAGTCACGTTTATCGAATTGTTCATGCTGTCCTCCGATTGTTCAAGACTGCACAATCACAAGTATATGCGCTTTTCGGTTCCGCGTTACAATTTCAATTTCACAAAGTTTCACAGGAGTGCATTGAGAATGCAGCGAAAAGGCTTTCGTTTATTGCTGGCATTGGTGATCGCGGCGCTGCTCGTCGGCGTGAGCGCGAATGGCGCGGCGCACGCGCAAACCGTCAAGCGGCTGCGCATCCCCAACCCGATTGGCGCGGGTGACATCACCACAGCCGACCCCGCGCTCGTCACCGACTTCGCCTCGGCGCAAATCACCTCGGAGACGCACTACGCGCTGGTGCGCGGCGTCGAGACCAACCTGAACGACGTGCAGCCGGGTATGGCTTCCAAATATGAAGTCTCAAAGGACGGCCTGACCTATACCTTCACGATCCGCAAGGGCATTCCCTGGGTCCGTTGGGATGGTAAGGCAGTCGTCGAGGCGAAGGATGACAAGGGCGCGACGCTCTACGTCACCGCGAAGGATTTTGAATTTGGCCTCAAGCGCACGCTCGACCCGCGCACCGCATCCGAATATGCGTATGTGTTCACAAGCATCATCAAGGGCGCAACGGAGTTCAACAAGAGCAAAGAGACAGGCGACGCGCTGATCAAAGTACGGGACGCAGTGGGCATCAAGGCGACCGACGATCAGACGCTCGTGATCACGCTCTCCGAACCCGCCGGATACGCGATCAACATCCTGACGCTGACCAACGCCGCCGCGCAGCCGCAATCGGCTATCGAAAAGAGCGGCGCCAAGTGGTTTGAGCCGGGCAACTCGCTGTCGTATGGCCCCTGGGTGATCTCGGAGTGGAAGCACGATGAGCGGCTCACTCTGAGCAAGAATCCGTTCTGGCCGGGAATCGAGAATTCGCCGAAGCCTTCGATTGATGAGATCGTGATGACCTTCCTCGATCAGGCCGCTTCGTTCAACAACTATCAGGCCGGGACAATCGACATCGCGACCGTGCCGCTTGCGGACCTCGACCGCGCGCGTGTCGATGCGACGCTCAAGGCTGAAATCTCGGAAGCGCCTGTACTGAACAGCGCCTACTACGGCTTCACCGCGACCAAAGCGCCGTTCGATGATGTGCGCGTGCGCCGCGCCTTCTCGCTCGCCATCGACCGCGAGTCGATTGTCGAAAATGTGAACAAGGGCGGTACGCCCGCGCGCTGGTTCAGCCGTCCGGGAATCGCCGCCGCGCCGACCGTCGAGAAGTATCCGAAGCTCGGCATCGGTTTCGATGTGGATGCGGCCAAGAAGTCGCTGCAAGCCTATCTGGATGAAAAGAAGCTGACCGTCGATACATTGCCGCCGATCACGCTGCTGCTCTATAAGAGCGACGCTGTGAGCAAAGTCGCCGAAGCGATCCAGCAGATGTGGCAGGAAACGCTCGGCGTCAAGGTGAGCATCGTCTCGCAGGAGTTCAAGGTCTTCCTGCAAACGATCCAGACTGACCCGCCCGGCGTTTACGCGCTTGGCTGGTCGGCAGATTATGCGGATGCGAATAACTTCCTGCGCGAGGTGTTCCGCTCCAACAGCGGCAACAACTACACCCGCTGGAAGAGTGACGCTTTCGATACGCTGGTCGATCAGGCCGCACGCGAGACGGACGCAACCAAGCGCACGGACCTCTATTCGCAGGCCGAAGACATCCTCGTCTCGAAGGACGCCGTGATCGCGCCGTTGTACTGGGGGACGCGCGTTTTCGTCACAAAGCCGAACGTGACCCGCACCGTTTCGCAGACGAACGGCGACGAGCGCTTCGAGAAGTGGACGATCAAGTAGGCTCCTCGCGATAATTCACGCGGAGTCGGAATGTTCCGGCTCCGCACTCCAGAAGGGTAAATATTTTGGCTTCGCAGACGTTGATTGATAAAGCGATACTGACCTACGATGCGGTGCAGGCGCATTATTACGACCCCGAAGAGTCGCTCTATCGGGAGAACTCCACGCCAAAGCCGACGGATAAGCCGTTCTCGTTTTTGTGGCCGTTTTCGGCAGTGCTATCGGGCGTGAATGCGTTAGCACGCTTGCCGGAAGTCGGGGAACGCTACCGCGCGGACCTGCTGCGCATCTTCGGCACGCTGGAACAATATTACGATGACAAGGGAACGCGCCCCGGCACGCTCTCGGCCTATGACGCTTACGTGCGCCGCTTAGGAGGCGATACAAAATTTTACGACGATAACGAATGGCTGGGGATGGATTTCATCGAGGCGTACCGCCTGCTCGGTGACGCGCATTACCTCGCGAAGGCGCGGGAGATGTTCGCATTTGCAATCAGTGGTTGGACGGATGAATGGGCGGGCGGCAGCGGCGGCATTTACTGGAATGAGAAGGAGACCGCCACCAAAAACACCTGCTCGAACGGTCCGGCGGCGGTATTGGCGTTGATGCTCTACGGCGAAACGCACGAACCCGATTACCTGCAATGGGCAGAGCGGTTGCTGCGCTGGCTGGACCCGCTCAAGACGCCAGAAGGTGTCTATTGGGATGCGGTGAACGCGGATGGCAGCATCGACACGCGAATCTTTACGTACAACGCCGGGACGCCACTGCACACGAACGCGCTACTTTATACCTCTACTGGCGAGGCGCGCTATTTGAACGAGGCGCGCTCACTGGCAGAGGCTGCGCATCGCTATTTTACCGTGCCGCGTAATGGGTCCGAAATACCGCTGTACCCCGGAACGCCCTGGTTCAATGGGGTGTTGCTGCGCGGCTACATCGCGCTTTACGAGGCTGATCCGAACCCCGAAAGGCAATATATCGACTCGATGTGCGACAACCTGCTCTATGCGTGGGACCACGCGCGCGACGCGAACGGCTTGTTCAGCAATGACTGGAGCGGCGCAACGGGCGTCGATAATCCTCACAAAGCGATCCTCGATCAGGGCGCGATGATCGAGTTGTACGCGCTGCTGGCGGCGTTTTATGAAACCAATCCATAAAAAACAAAAAGGGTCGGATTAGACCGACCCTTTTCCATAATTTTATGTGCGGTTCTACGTGTTGTACGACCCGTTGAATTCGGTCAGCGCCTGCTTGAGGGCGGCTTCGATTTCATCGGTCAGGCGCTTGGTTTCGAGGATACTCGCGAAGATGGCCGGGTACTGCGTCTGGACGTAGCGGACGAACTTGCCCTGCCAGTCCTTGACCTTGTTGACCGGAATAGCGTTCAGATAGCCGCGCGTGCCTGCGTAGATCGAGACGACCTGCTCCTCGAGCGAGTACGGCTGATATTGCTGCTGCTTGAGTAGTTCCTGCAAGCGCCCGCCGAGGTCGAGCTGCTGCTTGGTTGCCTTGTCAAGGTCGGAGCCGAGCGCCGCAAATGCTGCCAGCGCGCGGAACTGCGCAAGATCGCCTTTGAGACGGCCTGCGACCTGCTTCATCGCCTTCGTTTGCGCGTCACCACCGACGCGGCTCACGGAGATACCCACGTTGATTGCCGGGCGTTGCCCCGCGTTGAAGAGGTCGGTTTCGAGGAACAACTGTCCATCGGTGATGCTGATTACGTTCGTTGGGATGTACGCGGAAATGTCACCGAGCAGGGTTTCGATGATTGGCAATGCGGTCAAGGAACCGCCGCCCTTCGCATCGGAAAGCTGTGCGGCGCGTTCGAGCAAACGGCTGTGCAGGTAGAACACGTCGCCCGGATACGCCTCGCGACCCGGCGGACGGCGCAGAAGCAGCGAGACCTGACGATATGCCCAGGCGTGGCGGCTCAGGTCATCATAGATGATCAGCGCGTCCTGCCCGTTTTCCATGAACCATTCGCCCATCGCGCAGCCCGCGTAAGGGGCGATGTATTGCAGGGCGGCGGGGTCAGCAGCGCTCGCGACGACGATGCACGTATAATCCAGCGCGCCGTACTTCTCAAGGGTGGTGCGGACGCTCGCAATTTGGGCTTCTTTCTGCCCAATCGCGACATAGATGCAGATCAGGTTCTTGCCCTTCTGGTTGATGATCGCATCGATTGCAACGGCGGTCTTGCCCGTCTGACGGTCGCCGATGATCAATTCGCGCTGACCGCGCCCAATCGGGATGATCGCGTCGATTGCCATGATACCCGTCTGTACCGGGCGGCTGACGTTCTTGCGCTCGATGACGCCGGGGGCAAGCCGTTCGATGTTGTAATATTCATCGAATTGCAGCGGACCGTTGCCATCGATGGGTTCACCCAGCGCGTTCACGACGCGCCCAATCAGTCCCTTGCCGACCGGGACGGACGCGATACGCCCCGTGCCGCGTACTTCGTCGCCTTCCTTGAGGTTGGTGAAATCGCCCATGATGATCACGCCGACGGTTTTCTCTTCGAGGTTGAAGGCAATTCCCAGCGTCCCATCCACGAACTGTACGAGTTCGTTGGCCTTCACGCTCGGCATTCCATTCACGCGCGCGATGCCGTCACCGACTTCTTCAATGTGGCCGACTTCGACGGCCTTGACATCACTCTTATACGACTTGATCTGGTCGAGCAGACCTTTGGTTAGATCGGCGGCAAGAGCCATAATTGGGCGACCTCCTAAAATGGAAGAACGAAACGCGGGTTGGTGCGCGTAAAGATACTGCTGAAAAGAAGTGAGAACGCTCGAATTGCGACCTCACAATTGATTGTACATTTTAGAACAAATGAGGCGCGCTGTCAAATTTCCGTGAGTCGCTCCGATTGAATTGTAGATCAACAGGACGTCACTCTTTCTCGATAAACGCCTTGAGTCGCAGCAACCGTTCATCCCATTTCGCGTTGAGTTCTTTGATCCATTGGTCCAGCTCGCCCAGGGATTCAGGTGAGAGGGTATAACGTTTGTCGCGTCCCTGTTGATGAACAGTCACCAACCCGGCATCACGCAAGATTTGCAGATGTTTCAATATTCCCTGCCGTGTAATAGGATATTCACTGGCAAGCTGCGTCACCGTTTTGGGGCTGTTGTCTGCCAGATTGATGAGCAGCTTGCGCCGCATCGGATCAGCCAGTGCAGCAAAAATCGGTGCATTATCCATATCACTTATGCCCTCAACGTTGCTGGGTAATCTGTGCGGAAACGACGTATACGGGTGAAATAAGCCATCTCGACCCGTATACTTGGGATTACATGGCCGGGATTAAAAGCCGTAGGGGTTGGGCAGGTCCTTGCCTTCACTGTACGCTTTCAGGTTCGCCAGCATCATACCGAAACCGAATGCGTTCTGTTCCATATTCGGGTGGCGAGTGCTATCCGGCTCCAATTCATAGCCTGAATGGGTAATTGTTACCCGTGTGCCACCATTTTCTTGATCCAAGCGCCATGCTGTAGCATGTTGGATTTCCGGGGGTACTGCTATTGTGCGGGTAACAAACTGATGAAGCGGTTCGAGAAGATCGATCACTTGCGTATACATCTCGGTCTCTGTTTCTAAATTGTAGATGTAGAGCCGTCCGCCAACTTCCAGCGCAGATAGCAGCCAGGGGGTTGCTGGTGAAAACCACTGTTGAAGCTGTTTCGGATCGGTAATCGCTTGCCAGACACGCTCACGAGGCGCATCGATCAAGATGGTGCGTTCAACGGCAAAGATTTCTCTGGATTCTCTCCGATAGCCGTATAAACTGGCAATGTATCCCTCTGGAAAAGGAAGGCTCGCACCGTCGATATATGCCTTCAGGTTGTCCAGTGCCTTTTCCCAACCCGCGCTGCTGGGTTCAAGGCGTTCCTGTGCGGCCTGCTCTGGCAGTGCGTCAAACCCACTCATGGTGACCGTCAGTCGTGTGCCACCGTTTTCATCTTCGAGTGTGTATGTTGTCGTGAGCAGCATATCCGGCAGACTGCGACTTTTCAGTTGCCGTGACTCGCTGACCACTTCAATCATCGCAGCGGGAATATCCATGCCGCCCATCGACACGGAGAGCATACCCTTATCGTCATGCTTCATCTGAGCGGCCATAGCGGGCGGCAAAAACCACTGTGCGAGTTGATCCGGTTGCAGGATAGCCTGCCAGACCCGTTCGCGAGGTGCATTGATCCAGATATTTCGTTCGACCCCTGCCTTCTGCATACTCATTTCTCCAATGTGCAACCAAATGGTTGCGTATAGTGTATTGGAAAATTCGTTCTATGTCAACCTCCTTCGACGCCGTGTGGATTTGTACTGGTATAGCAGCACACAATTTCAGAGAGTTGCGCCAAAATCGGATTCAGACATAATGTAATCGTCTTATTACACCGATGAGGGGGAGTGGAGCCATGCACGTTATTTCGTTCAAACGTTTACATTCACGCACAGTTTTGATGAGTGCGGCTGTTTTGGCGCTGCTGCTGGCGGGGACGCGACCGCTGCTCGCGCAGGGACCCAGCCGCTTTGCAAGCCCGACGAAATCCGGTCCGCTCGCGCTCAGTGCCGATGACTCGCTGCTCGCGGTCGCGAACCCGGATAACGACACCGTGACGATCTTCGATGTGCGCGAGGACCACAACCAGAAACTGGCCGAAGTCAAAGTCGGGCGCGAGCCTTCGGGCGTTGCTATTTCGCCGGATGGCAGCACGGTTTATGCCGCCAACACCATTGATGGCACAGTTTCGGTGATCACCATCAACCGGAGCGGCAACCCGGTCGCGGCAGTCGGCCAAACGCTGAAAGTCGGTACAGAACCGTATGGCGTGGCGATGACGCCAAACGGCACGAAGGTTTACGTCACCAACGCGCGCTCGAACTCAGTGAGCGTGATTGACACGAATACAAAGGCCGTGCTTGTCGAAATTGCGAACATCGGTCCGACGGTCGGTAGCGAGCCGCGCGGCATTGCGATCACTAACAATGGCGACGACAAGGACGACGACGAGATCGCGTATATCACGCACTTCTATTCGTTCGCGACGAACAAGCTGGATGGCGAGGACGACTCGAAAACGGCGCTCGTCACGCGCATTCTGACCAAGACAGATGCGGTCGCGGGACAGGTGATCCTTAAGAATCTGCCTGATACGGGCTTCAAAGCGCCCGCCGATGCCATTGCCAAAGAGGAGTCAAAGGAAAAGGAAGCAGACGGCAAGACGCTCAAATCGACGTTCGTAACGGGCGCGTACCCGAACCAGTTGCAGGCTATCGCGATCAAGAACGGCTTCGCCTATTTGCCGAATACCGGCGCATCGCCGAATGGTCCGATCCGCTTCAACAACAACACGCACGCACTGTTGCATGTCATCAACACAAGCAACAATCAGGATGCAGGCCAGACGATCAACCTGCACAGGGCAGTCGCGGCGCAGCCCGCCGGGACGCGCAAGCTATTCCCGACGGTTCCCTGGGCGATTGCCTTCAAGAACAAGGAAAATGTCGGTTATGTCGTGAGCGCGGGTAGCAATATCGTCGTCAAGATCGCGGTGGACCCGAAAACGGGCGCATCGGCGGTCGCGACCAACCCGCTCGACAACCGCATTGCCGATGTCGCGGTCGGGCGCAATCCGCGCGGCATCGTCATCAATAGCACGGATACGCGCGCCTATGTTGCCAATTACGTCTCGCGCGATGTGACCGTGCTGGACCTCACGCGCAACCCCGAACAGGTCTCCGGCACGATGCGCTCTGCCGCACTAGCGACGGCGGGAACCCCGGAAGAACTCGCGCTGGCAGGCAAGGAACTATATAACACGTCGGTCGGGGAGTTCGAGAAGGGCGTCGGGAATATGTCCGCTGATGGCTGGGGATCGTGCGGTTCGTGCCACCCCTTCGGCCTCGCGGATAACGTCGTCTGGATATTCGGTTCGGGTCCGCGCCGGACGATCAGCCAGCATCAGGATTTCGCAGGCGGCTTCCAGCGCGCGTTGAACTGGTCCGCTGTGTTCGATGAGGAACACGACTTCGAGTTGAACATTCGCACGGCATCCGGCGGTAAGGGGCTGCTCACCGATGCGAGCGGCGCGCTGGAAGCGACTGCCAAAATCGGCGGCCTGACGATTGGCGACCCGGCGCAGCTCGCGCCCGCAAATTCGGCACGCGGTCAGCTCAAATTCCGTACACAGAGCGGCCAGCTCGTGAATGCGTGGGACGCGATCATCGCTTATGAGAAAACAATCCGCGGCCCGATCTCGCCCGCCAACCAGAAAGACCCGGATGTGATCGAAGGACGCGCGATTTTCATCCAGAACAATTGCCAGTCCTGTCACGGCGGCCCGAAGTGGTCCAGCAGCCGTATCGACGGACCGATCACCGACCTCAAGCTGCTCAAAGCCGGGCAGATCACCGCGCAACTCAGCAATGTGGGGACGTTCAACCCGGCGATCAAGAATGAAGTGCGCGCGAATGGCAAGCCGCCGCTCGGCGCAGACGGATTCGTCCCACCGTCGCTGCTCGGCGTGTTCGCGTTCCCGCCATACTTCCACAACGGTACGGCCAACTCCATCGAAGAGGTAATGAGCGATAAGTTCATCACGCACCGCGCCGCAGGGACGGGTGGCGTGGATGGCCTGACCAATGCGGAAGATCGCCGCAAGCTGGTTCGCTTCCTGTATTCCATCGACGCGAGTACGCAGCCTGTCGCGCCGTAATCCGCGTAGAGGAATCGACGCGCGAAGTGGGATTAGCCAACCGCAACCGCCCGGTCTATTGATGGCCGGGCGTTTTGTTTTAGTTTTCTGTAATCTGCGACGGACGCACCACCTGCAGCGCAGCCGCAAGCACCGTCACAGAGAGCGACGACGCCTGCGAACCGGGCAGCGGGAGCGGTTCACCATCGATGTTGATCGTAATCGGTCGCGCGGAGGTGATGCTCATGTGCTGCGCCTGAAATTGCTCCAGCGCAGGCGAACGATAGTGCCGCACCAGCCGCGCACCAATGAGAACGAGGGCGAGCCGCCACAGGCTGATCTCTTTAATGATCGACAGATCGAACTTGCCGTCATCGATCCTCGCGTCCGGGGTGAGCCGTACCCCGCCGCCGACCGTTGCTGCATTGCCGATGGCGAGCGCGAGCATTCGGCGGCGTTTCGGCGGTTGCTCATCCAGCCGGAGCAAGATACCCGGCGTTCGGCGGTATTTGAGCAGCGTATTCAAGACTGCGGGAATTG
This sequence comes from Aggregatilineales bacterium, assembly GCA_965246845.1. Lineage (GTDB taxonomy): Bacteria > Chloroflexota > Anaerolineae > Aggregatilineales > UBA2796 > JBBRMW01. Next base: position 1,828,119 of record CBDFFR010000012.1, on the reverse strand, counting down.
CCCCCAAAACGCGCCCGAAGCGCCGCGCGGCCTGCTGATACTGCATATTCGCCCAACTGCTCAACCCGACGCTGATGCTTAAACAGCAATAGCGCTCCAGCGCATATACCTGCACGCGCCCAACATCGAGGCTTATGCAGGATTGGTCAGCGGGCAATGCGCGCTCCGCATCGACCAGCGCGTGATAAAAGTCGTTAAGCGTCCCCCAGGGCAGCACGCCGAAAACCGGGCGTTGCTCAACCTGCATTAGTCCGTTCACGACCTCGCTGATCGTGCCATCGCCACCCGCCGCGAAGACGTAGCGCGTACCCGCATTGGCGGCTTCCTTCGCAATATCGGTCGCGTGTCCAGGATGATCGGTCACAGTCCATGCGACGGTCGCAGCTTCGGGGAGCGCCTTCAATCGCGCCGTGATTGATTCGCGTTCACGTTCGCGCTCGTTGCTCGACGCGCCGCCGCTCTGCGCTCGCGGGTTGACGATAACCAGCGCGTCGACGGTCATCAGCGCCGCCCACGCACGAGCCGGAAGATCATCGCGGCCAGCCAGCCGAGCGCGTTGGCGGTGACATCGCGGGCAGTGTCTTCAACGCTCCACATCATATTGATTTTGGTGATGTCGCCGTTCTGCTTCGCGAGTTCGTAGCGGTGAACGCGATACTCGCCGCCTTCATAAAAGAGCGTCGCGATAGCGACCACCAGCCCGGAGAACAGCGCGGGGTTGTTCGCTGCCAATTTGACGAGCGGATACAGGACATTGCGCCTATGAACAATCGTCGCTGCATATTCGGCAGTATCGGCGGTGAGCGCGGCGAGGCCGTAAGCAGTCGCGGAATGCGGCAGCGCATCCAGACCCAAGCCCAGCACGCGAATATCGGCCAGTTCGCCCTTATAGATGTTGAAGCGCGGATGCGAGAGGATGTAGCCAACCGCGAGCGGCGTCACGTAGCCGACATAGTGCGGGTTATCTACGGCCATTCCCGCGAGGGTCTTTTCTGCCAGTTCCAGATCGTTCGCGGAGTCATCCGGTGCTGGATTCAGCAATGGCAACGCGGCGCCGACGATTTCCGGGAAGAGCAGCGAGAGCGAATTGGTGATCAGGTGCGGCAGCCAGGTCGTGGACATATGGTACATCGCGCGGTTCTCGTAGGCCGTTTCCGCGACGGCGAGCCACAATCCATAGCGTGCCAGATCATAAAGTTTCACGAGTGTTCCCCCATAAGTAGCCGTTTTCGCCAAAAACCGTCGCGTCTGCTAAACCCTTGCTATGCTGACTACGCTCACGATGAACTGCTTCGGCGTCCCCGCGCTGGGGACTGTCCAGCGCCTGCGGGCGCTCGGCGCATCCTTGAACGCGCTTGACGCGGATGTGATCACCTTGCAGGAAGTGCAGGCGCACGCCTTCCGGCGGCTGCTCATCAAAAGCTGCACAGCGTACCCCTATCGCGAGTATGCGCCGTTCGTCCACGCGCCGAAGGGTGGATTGTTGACCCTCAGCCGCCACCCGCTGACGGAATGGCGCTTCGTCCTCTACCGTGAGCGCGGGTTGTGGTATACGCCTGCGCTCGCGGATTGGATTCTACACAAAGGCGTGCTGATTACCCATATACGAATTGGCGAACTCCCGGTTGTGGTGATGAATACGCACCTGACCGCGAACTATACGGGCGATTGGTCGCGCGGCAATCGCTTCGCGCGGCACGAATGGGAACAGCTCGCAGAACTTGCCGATCTAGTGAACGAGCAGCCGCCGGATCATCTGGTCGTCGTCGCGGGGGATTTCAATGTGCCGCGCGGGAGCTGGCTGGCGGATGAGTTTTTGCAGCGCAGCGGCCTGACCGACCCGCTATCGGGGAACACCCGCCCGACCTACCGACCAATGGCCGTGATGCCCGCGCGCTACGCCACCGCGATTGATTTCAACCTGTATCGCGCGCCGCAAGGGATACAGGTCGAGGCGCAGGCGCGGTTTCGATTTGAGCAGAAACACCGCTTGGCTGATGGGAGCCAGATGTTTTTGAGCGATCATGATGCGGTGGAGGCACGGCTGAGATGGTAGATCATGATCTCACCAAGAAATTTCCATTGGAAGATTTAGCTGTTCGCTATTTAGCGTTGCCTCGTTAAGCGTTACACATAAGTCAAGAGTTTTGCCCCAAGAAAGTGGGTTCGGATCGTCTACTGAAATCAAGGTGTCACTTCCAACCAGATCACAGATCGACGCGCAGGTATTTCGTAAATCGATCAATTCAGCTATCAATTGCTGAGTTGACCCAACTGAAAAATAATTCCGGTATTCTTGTGCCTCTTGGTACTTGAAACTTACGAGTTTTGGACTATCAAAGCCGAAAGGCAACCAATAAGCGTTGTAAATATCGTGTTGCAATAAATGACGATAGCGCGCGAGAAATCTTGTTCCGTGATTCCCATTACGCATAATATATACAACTTCTTGCAAATCGAGGTCGCCAGTAGCAGTCTGCACCTCAATTGCAAATGCGAGTCTTTGTACGGCGGCCCAACGCGAAAAACTTGACGTAGTGATAAAACCTTCTATTGAGGAAGGTTCTTCCCAAGACAACTCACTTAAACCGAATGTACGTTGAATCGCTCCAATCTTTGCACGTTGCATTAGTTCCTGTATTTGATACGGTCCGTTCAAATTCCTTCGTGTTGGATGCCGAATGATACTCTCGACTGAAATGTGAATTCCCATTTACATCTTCTCTTTTCGGGTATTGAATTCATGCCCATCTTCCTGACGAGACAGCATTATAGCGCTAAAATACACGCTCCGTCTGCAAATCAGCGAATGGAGACGCATTGCAACCAAGCAAAATCGAAGTCCTGCGGTGGGACCTGCCGCGCCTCGCGACCGCGATCAGCGACGGGCGGCTGCGCGTCCCGGATTTCCAGCGGGCGTGGGTCTGGGAGCGGAACAAGGTTGTCGCGCTGCTCGACTCGATCTACCGTGAGTTCCCGATTGGCAGCTTTTTTATCTGGCGAGCGCCGACCTTCTACAATAAATACTTCCGCGATGTCGCGGGTCTCAAACTCCCGCCGCCGAAGCCTTCCGATGAATTGATGTTCATCCTCGACGGGCAGCAGCGTATTACCTCGCTTTACGTCGTGAGCCACGCCCGTCCACTGATCGAACGGCACGAGGCCGACCCGAACAGCGACCCCGCGTTGATCGAACGGCTGCGCGCGTACACGGATATTGTATTCGATGTCGATGAGGGGCTTTTCCGGCTGCGACGCGGGGACGAGACGCGCTATATTCCGTTCTGCGACCTGACGGATGACGACCGTTACGACCTCGAAGACAAGCTGACGCCGGAACAGCGCCGCCGCCTGCGCGACTGCCGGATGCGCTTCAAGAATTACCCGTTTTCGGTGATCATGATCGAGGACAAGACGCTCGACGATGTGGCGGAGATTTTCAAGCGCATCAATCAGGGTGGCAAGCGCCTCAGCCTTTCGGACCTGATCATCGCGTCTACGTGGTCCACTGATTTCAACCTGCGCGACCGCATCAAGAAGGACTTGAACCGCACGCTTGAAGAAACCCCGTTCGGCGCGGTCGAGCCGGAAGTCGTGACGGAGACGCTCGCGCTGTACCTGCGTGGCACGTCGACACAGGCCGCGCAGCTTGAACTGAGCGTGGAAGAGGTCGAGGTGGTGTGGGAGCGCTGCATACGCGGGTTATTCAATGCGGTCACGATACTTTATGAGCGGTTCGGCGTAATGCGCTATGAATGGCTGCCCTACCGCGCGATGCTGCCGCTGCTCGGCTACTTTTACGCGAAACTGTCCACGCCACAGCCGGACGAGGCGCAGGTAGCAGGCTTGACAGAATGGTTCTGGCGGGCGGGCATCACGGCGCGCTATGCGCAGGCCGCCGTAACCGCGATGGCGCGCGATGCGTCCGATGTGATGGATTTGCTGCTGCGCAATCAGCCGATACTGCTTTCGGTACGCGGCGCGGCAGGCGCGAACGATTTGCTCAAGCTGCGCAACGAGCGGCAAGGTGCGCTCAAGAACGCGGTGCTGTGCCTGATGGCGTTGAGCGGTCCGCGTGACTTCATCGACAACAAGCCGATCAAGCTGGATTCGACCGTACTATCTCCGACGACCAAGCAGGAGCGCCGACTTATTTTCAATAAGAGGGCGCTCTCCGGGCTGGATGCGGTTCACGAGGCCGATCTCGTGATGAACCTGCTGTTGATCCCGCCCGCGCTGCACAATGTCATGCTCGGCAAGCTGCCCTCCGCGTACCTGCCCGATTTCGCGGAGGCCAACCCGGAAATCGACCAGACATTGTTATCCCACTTTTTACCGCCCGCGAAGGACGGTCCGCTCTGGACGGATGATTATCCGGGCGTGCTGCGTTACCGTGCGGAGCAGATCGCGGGGCGGCTGCGGTTGATGGCGGGAATACCAACGACATAACAGGAATTACTGGTTCGTGTTGCGATTATACGCGGCACGCGACCACAAATATCCGATCAGACCAATACCGATACACCAGCCAACAGCAACCAGCCCACGATTGCCAACTGGCGTACCCATCAACAACCCGCGCACAGTATCAACGACCGGGCTGAACGGCTGGTTTTCAGCGATCCAGGCAACCACTGGCGTCATTGAACTGGGCGGGATGAACGCGCTACTGATGAACGGTAGAACAAGAGGCAGGAACAGGGTACTGTTGGCGGCTTCCGGTGACTTGCTCGCAATACCTATTGCGACGGCCAGCGACGTGACGGCGAGTACGAAGAGTACAATCAGGCCGAGCGCCGCCAGCAATTCACCCACATTTGCGGTAGGGCGAAACCCGGTGAGAAACACCAGGACGGTGATCACGATGATGCTGAACATCGCCCCTAGTGAACTGCCGATGATATGCCCGTTCAGCACGGAGACACGGGAAATAGACATCGTTCGGAAGCGGGAAATGATCCCTTGTGTCATATCCGTGTTGGCGCGCATCGTAGCCATCCCCATGCCGTAGATGGCTGTGATCAGGAGCAGTCCCGGTGTGAGATAGTCGATATACCTTGTCGTGCTGCCTATCGTCCCGGCTTGCTGCACCGCCCCACCAAACACGTTGTACATCAGGAGCAACAGGATAATTGGCGTTGCCAGGGTTGACATGAGGGTGGCAGCCGGGGCGCGCAGCATATGCACGAGAACACGCCGCAGCATCGTTAGTGAGTCGGGAATTATATGGGGCATGCCGTTCATTGGAACACTTCTTTCTTGTTGGGTTGGGAAGTCAACGCGAAGTACACGTCATCGAGATCAGGTGTGTGAACCGACAATCCAGCGACAGCGATTGAAGCTGCGTCAAGGCGACCCAATAATTCCCGCAGTTCTGCGGCGCTACCATTGCCCGCAACCCGTAGCGCGAGTGCATTATCAGGGTTTGCCGTACCCCCAAGCAGCCGTGTCGCTTTTTCGAGTTCCAGTGCGTCGGTAAATTCGAGTTGGATATGACCGCCTGAAATACGTCGTTTGAGTTCGCTGGGTGTCCCTTCGGCAACGAGTTTGCCTTTATCGAGAACAGCAATCCGGTTGGCGAGATAATCGGCTTCATCCAGATATTGCGTCGTGAGGAAGATGGTCACACCACTGGCGGCCAAGTCATGAATTATCTGCCACATGATCTGCCGACTGCGTGGATCGAGACCAGTGGTTGGCTCATCAAGGAAGACAACGCGCGGATTCCCGATGAGACCCATCGCGAGATCGAGCTTTCGACGCATTCCCCCGGAATAGGTAGAAGCGGGTTTCTTTGCCGCATCCGTCAGATCGAAGCGACCAAGTAGTTCGGCAGCTCGGCGGCGTCCCTCGCGTCGATTGAGGTGACGCAGGTTTGCCATCAGCATCATATTTTCCTCGCCCGTCAGGACGTTATCGACGGCGGAAAACTGGCCCGTCATACCGATGACGGCGCGGACGGCTTCGGGTTCCTGGTTCAGATCGTGGTTGGCGATGTGGACTTCCCCGCTATTGGCCTGAATCAGTGTAGAGAGTATTTGAACAGTGGTGGTCTTGCCAGCACCATTTGGACCAAGCAGCGAAAATATTGACCCTTCGGCAATATCGAGATCGATCCCGTCAAGGACGATATGGTTCCCAAACGACTTGCGTAATCCCTTTGCGTGGATCATCATGGTTGCTCTACCCTCTTTCTGTTCTGGAATGGCATCTGGGTTCTCCCGGTTCTGCGTTTCATGGTAAAATTGTTCTATCTAGTGACTAAGATTTTATTTCAAAATCCTCTTAGTCACTAAGATATATTCACTTTATAGGAAGGTCTCGAAATTGTCAAGTAGTTCATCTGATGAACATGACGCCCAAATCGCCGAACTTTTGCGTGAGATACGCCAGTTCAATGGATTAAGCGCGTTCTTTTTTCGTGCGGCAGCCGCACAGATAGGCATGGCTGTCACAGATTTACAGGTTATCGATATTCTGGAACACACTGGACCCGCAACTGCCGGGCAGCTCGCCGAACAGACAGGGCTAACGACCGGGGCAATCACAGGAATGATAGACAGGTTGGAAAAAGCCGGAATGGTACGGCGCGAGAATGACCCAAACGACGGAAGGCGCGTCCTGGTTCGGCTAAGTCCGAGTGAGACAGCGATGAAGGAAATCGGACCGCTCTTCGACTCCGTTGGGCAGCGATGGGATGATCTGGCATCGAAATACGATCAAGGGCAACTTGCGCTCCTAACAGATTTTCTCCGGGACACGAACATCATTTCCAAAGAAGAAATAACCAGATTGCGGAATGCTCCGAAAAGCGCGCAAAAAGACTTTGTTGCCACATTGGGAAATATTAAGAGCGGACGGCTGATCTTTTTATCGGGTGCGTCGATGCTCAAACTGAATGCAGATTCACGATTGCCCGAACTTTATAAGGCGCGTTTCGAAGGAACTCCACCGGATATAAAAATCAATGATGGAACCGTCAGCATCCGAAACCGCCGCCGATTGTGGCTATTGGAGTGGGGACAGCAAGACGCAGAAATCACGCTCAACGCTACCATTCCGTGGCAGATAGAAATAAAAGGTGGCGCGTCGGAGGTCAAGGCTGATCTCACGAACCTGAATCTGGTCGAACTGAATGTAAGTTATGGGTCGAGTTCGGTGGAGATAAGATTGCCCGTTCCCGCTGGCACGGTTCCGCTAAGGATCAGCGGGGGCGCATCGGAGGTCACTATTCAGCGTCCGGGTGGCATTCCTGCGCGCGTGCGTTTTACTGGATGGGCCTCTGCGATTACGTTTGATGATCAACCTCTTAGCGGGGTGAGGAACGATCTGCGGCTGCAAAGCCTTGGCTACGAAGATGCTACCGGACGTTACGACATCGAAATATCAGGAAACGCCAGCATGGTCACAATAAACGCTGGCTGAAAAGACAAACCTCATTTAAATGGCATTCGGGTCGTCGTTGTAAATAATCTCTTCCAAATTCAGTGTCCCTGTGTCTATACTTGTTATGCAAACGTGTGGCTTTCCGTAGTGACCACCAAAATTCCGCGAACTGGCTTATACCCAAAGGAGATGCCATGCCACAAATGGCAAGCCGCGTCGCGTCCTTCGGCACGACGATCTTCACTGAAATCAATACACTCGCGCGCGCACACAACGCGGTCAACCTCGGACAGGGTGCGCCCGATTTCGATGGTCCACCGGAGGTGGTCGCGGCGGCAGTCGCGGCATTGAAGAGCGCGCGGAACCAATATGCGCCGCTGACGGGTATCCCGGAAGTGAAGCAGGCAATCAGCGCGCACGCGAAGCGCTTCTACGGGCAGAGCATTGACCCGGTATCCCAAGTCGCGATCACTTCCGGCGCGACAGAAGCGATGTTCGCAGCGATCCTCGGCCTGAGTGACCCCGGCGATGAGATTATCGTCTTCCAGCCTGTGTACGATAGCTACGTGCCGAATATGACGATGTGCGGCGTCGTGCCGCGCTACGTCACGCTGCGCGAACCGGGTTGGATGTTCGACCCGGATGAACTGCGCACTGCCTTCAACGCGAAAACGCGCGCGATCATCATCAACACGCCGCACAACCCAACGGGGAAGGTTTTCAGCCGCGAAGAGCTGACATTTATCGCGGAGTTGTGCCAGGAACACGACGTGGTTGCGCTTTGCGACGAGGTGTATGAGCATATTCTCTATGACGGCGCGGTGCATATCCGCATGGCGACGCTGCCGGGCATGGCCGAGCGCACGCTTACGATCAGCAGCCTCGGCAAGACGTTCAGCGTCACGGGCTGGAAGATCGGCTGGGCGATTGGACCGGAAGCGCTCGTAACGGGCGTGTTGCGCTCGCACCAGTTCATCACCTTTGCGGTCAGTACGCCTTTACAGGCCGCCGCTGCGACCGCGCTCACGCTGCCAGAAGCGTACTTTGCGACAGTACATGAGACGTTTCAGCACAAGCGTGATTTCCTGCTCGATGTTTTGCAGGATGCGGGATTCGCGGTGCAGAAACCGCAGGGCGGTTATTTCATCATGGCTGATTGGCGACCGCTCGCACCGGACGGCGTGCGGGATGATGCGGGATTCGCGCGCTGGTTGATCCAGCAGATCGGCGTGGCGTGCATTCCGCCCTCGTTTTTTTACCGTGAGCAGGATCGAGGGCTTGCGCGTCACCTCGCACGCTTCGCCATTTGCAAAAAAGATGAGACGTTGCAGGCGGCGGCGCAAAAATTGCGGATGCACCTCACACAGGGGGTCGGCAAATGACGCGCACCGTTGTTTTGAGCGGCGGCGGCGAATTCGAGCCGGAAAACGAAGCGCTGGACCGCGCGATGCTCAAGCTGACCGGGATCAGTTATCCCACACTGGTGATTGTCCCCGCCGCCGCTGCCGCACACGCCCGCCGCACGGTCAAACCGGGGGTGCGCTATTTCGACGCACTCAGCGCGGAGTCTGCATACACGATGGTCGTGGATGACTCGACCGCCGAAAACGCCGAGAAGCAACTCACACTGGAAAACGCGGACGCGATTTACCTGACCGATGGCAGCCCGCTCGATGCCACCAGCGTCCTCAAGGGTTCATCCGCGTTGCGCATGATCGGGCGCTCGTGGGCGCGCGGCGCGATCCTCTCCGCGTGCGGGGCAGGGGCGATGGCGGTTTGCGAGCAATATTGGGAGGGTGGCATCTGGTCACCCGGTCTGGGATTGTTGCAAAATATCGCGATCCTGCCGCATCATCAGGTGGTTGCGGGACGCTTCAACTACGCGCGGCTCTCGCAGGGCTTGACGTCCGGCACGCTCGTCATCGGGTTGGATGACCACGCGGGGATCATTCTCAGGGAAGGTAAGGCGGATGCCAGAGTGATCGGGAGCGGATTCGTTACCATATACTCACCGGGCGACGAACAGGATTACGAATCCGGTGAGACATTCGACTTGCCTGTGACCTTCACCTGAGTCGGTTGCCAAAATCCCACAAGCCATCCACAATCAAGCGATAATCTGCGAAAGGAATTATCCATGAATACCGAACACCGTCCCGATGTGGACATCGAAGAAGACATCGCGCGCATTGTACATAGCTATTCGCCGCTCCAGATGTCGCGCTCCTACTTCACCTACACCGTACTGGATGGGGTTGTGACGTTTCGCGGCAACATCCGCACGCAGCAGGCGAAAGGCGTTCTGCTCGAAAACACCACGAAACTGCCCGGCGTGCTGCGCGTCGAAAGCGCCCTGCTGCGCGACGACGAGGATGTGCGCGGGGCGGTCGGGGCGATATTGCCCGATGACGTGCTTGCGACGGTACACGGTGGCGTTGTCGCGCTGGCAAGCCAGGGCGCGGATGCGACCGTGATGGGCGAAGTGATGCGCAAAATCAGCACACTGCCGGGTGTTCGCCGTGTGGGAAAAGCCGCTGAAGAACCTGTATCCGGCATTTAGCTAACCCACGCAATCCCACTTGGGTTATCGTGGGATATGCCGCCGAACTAGCGCAGGACTCCGGCGTGTGTTAGCATTGCGGGTGCTGCCGCTCACCGTAGAGGATAGACCCGAATGGACCGCGTTACGGATGCCGCGTTGCGTCGCCAGCGCCAGGTACAGACCGCGCTGGTATTCGTGATACTATTGACACTCCCGTGTTATTGTCTGGGTGCATTGCTGCTCATCACCGGGGGTAACGGATCGCGGCGCGGGACGCCTTCGCCCGCAGCGCTGACAGGAACTGCCGGAGGTCCGACGCTGACGCCCTATCCGAGCATCACGCCGCAAACTTTGCAGCCCTCGCAGACGCCGCTCGTTTTCCCGACGGCGCTCCCGCTGTTCCCGACACCCACGCAAATTCAGTTCAACTTCCCGACGGCGCGCCCGCCCGCGACCTTTACGCCATTCCAGCCGCCGACGCCGATTCCATTCATCCCATCCGCGACGCCAATCATCATCGCGCCAACGGCAGTTCCACCCAGCGCCGTACCGCCGACTATCCCACCACCGCCGACGCTCGCGCCGATACCGTCTATTACACCAACGCCGACCCGGACGCCGACAAGCAACATCCCGACGGCGATCCCGTTCACGCTGCAACCACCCTTACAAACTGAGATACCCAGCACCAGCTCAGGCAACGGGATAACGCCTTCGCCGCAAGCCTAGTGTTGTGAACTACTGACCCGCTGGCAGCGTCACTGTCACGGGTTTTGCCCATTTTTTTGCGCGTGTGAAGACAAAAAAGTGCTTGTCGCCACCAATGACAGCGTAGCCGCTGCCGAGCGCAGCCGTCGCCCCGAATTGCGCATCGTCGGCGGGCGCGGCGAACACGGCTTCCGGCTTCCAGGTCGGGCTGTTCACGCGCGAGAAGAGGGCCGCCGCACTGCTGCCGCCGACGAATACATCCGTATCCGAGACGGCGACGACGCGCCCAAATTCGGTCACGTTTTGCGGAGCGTTCTTCGCATCCGTTGCGGCAAGTGCGGCGCGTTCATCCCACGACGCATCGCCGCGTGTGAAAATATAGGCGACGTTCGCGCCCGGTGCGCCAATGGCCGCCGTGCGTCCGCTCAACGCGACTGTCTCTCCGAAGCGGTCCCCCGCCTTGCTCGCCTGCGGCATGATTTTCCCCGCTTTGGTCCATTGATCCGTTGTGCGCGCGTAGAGTACGGCGGCTCCCGGCTGGTCAGCGGCGGCGACCGTCCCGACAAACAACCATTCTCTCGATACGGCGAGACTCACCCCGAATTGCTTCATCGTCTCGTCCTGCTCGAAGTCGCGATAGGCTTGCTTCCATGCGCCGTTTTGCTTGTCGAAAATATAAATCGCGTCGCCATCCTCTGATTTGGCGCTTACCGCGAGCGTCGTCCCATTCAGCGCGATCGACGCGGCCAAATTCCGAATCGACGCGCAGCCCGGATCAGCGTCGATGTAAGCGTGAGTTTGCCGCTTTGCAATTCATAGAGCGCCACCTCGCCGCGACCTTCGGCATTGGTTGGCTGGCCGAGTGCGAGCGTCGTACCGCTCAACGCGAGGACGCCCGTGCCGAACCCCGACGCGCCGGGCGCAATCTTGAGCCGCGCAAGCGGTGTGGATGGCGTATCGCGCCCCGCAACGATCAGGTTTCCCTCTACATCGAGTGTGGCAATCGTGTTCCCGTCTACCGCGATTATGGGATAGGAAGCCGCCATTTGTGCGAGCAAAGCGGTAGAAGCGTGCGTAAGCACCAGCGCGATCACAACCACGAGCAGCACTCTTGTTTTCATCATGTCCTCACGGATTAGCAGCCGAACGGAACGGAAATATTGTAGGCATCGCCAACTTCCTTTAGATCGTAGACAACGCGAAGCTGGCCGATCACGGGCAGGTCGCCTTCGAGCAGGCGCACATCCGTCACATTTATCGTCAGGGTATAGCGCACAACCGCATCGAGCGCGGGCGCGACCCATAGGCTGCCCGCCGCGATGGTGAATTTGCCCACGTTATCGGTGTGGATCAGCGTCAAATCGAGATCATCGGGCGCGAATCCATATTCCCATGCAGCCTGCCCATTAATTTGGTCGCGCGATCCGGTTGGAACGGCACGTTTCACGCCGCCGATGAATGCGGCTGCGGTCAGGTCCGCGACCCGCTTGCGCGCACTGTCGTCGGTTACGACGGCGCACGCTGCAGGCACTTTCAACGCCCAGTAATAATCGTTGGCGAGCCGCACCGCCTCTATCTCGCGTTCCTGTGTGACGCCAAAAGCAGGACCGCTTGCGCTGAACAGGACGCGCCGCGCGCTGCGTAGCTCATCGCTGAAAATATCGACCGTGATGCGTGCTGTCGTGGGCTGTTTCAATGTCGCATCGACGCCAACGAAGGTGAGCAGCAGGGAGCCGCGCCATGTGGGGAGTTTCTTCAGCTTCGCATCCAGCACCGGGTACGCGACCGCGCCCTGAAAGCCGGGGGGCGGCGCAGCCTGCGTCAGCACAATCGCGGTTTGCTCCATCGAAACGCTGCTGACCGTCGGCAGCGCATCCCGAATAGGCACGCACGCCGCCAGCAGCACTATCAATATCCCCCACCCACATCGAAACACTGTGCTTCGGATCACCCTTGCCCTGCCTTGTTTAAGACCTTGAGTGTACACCGAACACGGTATAATCCACGACCAAAGCACTAATACTCACTCACGAAGTCCTAATTGCATGGAACAAACGGCTCAACCCGCAGCGCCCGCGCTGCCGCTCGCGACGGGGCGAATTCCGCGCTTCCTGATGATGCTGCTCGGTCTGGCAATGATGTTTGGGGGCGAACTCGCGATCTTTCGCGACCCGCCCAATCTGGTGACGAGCGGCGGTCTGGTCTGGATATTGTTCGGTGCGGCGATTACGCTTTATCTGATCGGTCGCGCTCCCTATCTGAGCTATGACAGCACGGTTGCGCCCGCTACGCCGGACTCCGATTATGTCGAACCGCTGCGCATTCGCCGGGGGTGGGTCGCGGTTGCGGTCGGCCTGACAGTCTGGGTTACATTGCGCGCAGTGCAATATCCACCGGGCGCGACGATCTGGGAATATCTGGCGCTGTGGCTGGGCGCGATGGTCGCGTGCGTGCTGGCCGTCGCGCCGCGAGCGGGCGAACCCTATTCGCCTGATAAAAAGCCGCTGCGTTGGGAATGGGCGCTGATCGTCGGGCTGGTCCTTTTCGCGGGCGTTCTACGCCTCACGAATTTGAACACGACGCTCCTTCCCTTCGATGGCGACGAATCGAAGTTTGCGCGCGAAGGGCTGGACCTGTTTCAGGGTGGCATGATCGAAAATCCGTTTGGTCCGGGCGTCGATAGCCACCCGCGCACGTACACCATGCAAATCGCCCTTGCGATCCAGTTGCTAGGGAATACGATTGCCGCCGCGCGACTGCCCGCCGCAATTGCCAGTACGCTCGGTATCGGCGCGCTCTACCTGCTTGCACGCGAGATTTACGGGTGGCGGGCGGCGCTGGTCGCTGCGCTGTTTATAACGCCGCTCGTGATGAGCATGTTCTTCGCACGGCAGGGCTTGAACCAGCCCTACGATTCGCTCTTCGGGGCACTCGCGTTCTATTTATTGCTGCGCGGGCTGCGGCGGCGTTCCAACACCGATTATGCACTGGCCGGGGTTTTCCTCGCGCATTCGCAACTGTATTACATCGGTGGTCGGTTAATCCCGGTCGCAATGGTGGCGTGGTTGATCTTCCAATGGATGCGGGACCGCGCCCAGCCGGATCAGGCCCAGCGCGTCGTCGCCGGGCAGCTTCGCAAGCTGACGATTATCCCGGTCGTGGCGGTGCTGGTCCTCGCACCACACTTTTTTCATCTGGTCTATTTCAGGCAGCCGGTGAGTACCCGCGCCGATGCGACCAATATTCTGCTGAATGGGGAGCTGGGGCGCAAAATCGCGCAGGGTGAGTTCGGCCAGTACACAGCGGATCAAATCTTCCGCACCTTCGGCGCACTCTATTCGACGCGCGACAACTCGCCCTGGGTCGGACCGGGTTCGCCGCTGACCGGACCGTTCGCGCCGCCGTTGCTCCTGATCGGGGTCAGCATGAGCTTTCTGCTGTTGTGGAAACGACCGCGCTGGGCGCTTGCGCCTGGTTGGGCGTTCCTCGTGATGGTCGTCGTCGGCGTCTTCGGGGCGACTCCCCCGGAGTATGAACGCTTCGTCCCGGCCTTGCCGCCGCTGGCGCTGCTGGTCGGCGCGGGCGCGCAAGGCATCGGGATCGCCTTTGGGCGGATATTCGAGCGTCCCGCGTTGATTGGCAAAATCACGCTCGCGATTGGCGCGTTCCTGCTCATCGGCGGCACGCTCTTCTGGTATCTGGACTATCTGCCGACCCAACACTATTTGTTCTCTCCTACGAATTTTTACGATGATGCGATGGCGAAGACGGCTATGCGCAGCGTCGATGAAGGGCGCTTTCTGGTGATCCTCGGCAAATTCCCCAGCCGGGTCGGGAACAGCAACATCGTCTCATACCAGATGTACCCCCGGCAAGCGTGGTACTTCACCGAAGATGCGCTCGACCAGATGGCGGGCTGGAACCTCAACCCGGAAGCCTACAAGCGCCCGGTTGCGGTCATGCTCCCGCGCGAACGTCAGGACGATTTGGCCCGCCTGCGGACGCTCTTTCCGGGAGGACAGACGATACCCGTCACGGCCACATTCTGGGAGCCGAACCATACGGAGAACACGACGGAACTGGTGTTCCTGCTTTACGAAGCGCCGACGGGCTTCACGCCGGAGATGGTTCCGCTCAAATGAGGTACACTACATGGGCAGGGGGACCTTATGGCGAACTATCCAGATATTTTGGGCGAAATCACGAAGGGCGCGCGGCTGACGGTCGATCTGGCGGATGTGGCGTTCGGCATTCGCCCCGGTTCCCCGGTCGCGGGGCAGGTCTTCGAGGCGCTGCTGCTGATCCAGAACAACAGCGGCGCGGACCTCGATGCGCAGGTGCGCCTGATTATCCCCGACCGCGACCTGAGCGGCACGCGCAACCGCTTCGCAACCAAAGCGGATAAGAAGATCGTCGTCGGGCTGCGTCCGGCAGAGGTCGGCTACGTCTCGCTCCCCGCGATTGCCAACCCGCAGAGTACGCCGGGCGCGGGCTATCAGATGCAAATCGAGGTCGAGATCAAGCGCGAGGACTCCGCCGCGCAGCAGGTCCGCACCCCGCGCAGCAATGCCGCCGCTGTGGAGAATGTCCTGAGCGACACCGCGCGTAGCGAAGTGGACCAGCTCAAGGCGCTCTCGTTCTCGGTCGCGACGCAGGGCAAGCAAACCCGCACGAGCGTCACGCTTACCGCGCCGTTCACGCTCCAGCCGCCCGGCATCAGCAAGCTGGAACAGCCACCGCGTGCGGGCTGGAAAAGCCTGTGGACGGTCGCGGATTTCAACGACAATGCCGATCTCGCGACGCAGGCACGTGCGTATACCTCCGTCGTGACGCCACAGCTCAATCGCGCGCAGCTTTTTGTCCCGTTGTTGAGCGCGATTCAGTACCGCGCCGAAGCAGGGGGATACCGTCTGTGGGCAGGCGAGGCGACCGTCATTGCGAAGCTGATGCTGCTCGTTCTGGAAACAGGTCAGCTTACGCCGAATCTGCGCGCGGACACGCACGCCTACCCACACTGGTTCCTGCGCATGTGTCAGGAATTGATCAATGAGCCGACGCTCGCGCAGGATGTGCCGAAGCTGATTACCGAGCGCCTGTTTGCAGATGTGTTGTTCGAGGCCGCGATTGCTGCTTTTACCGCGCTTCGCAGCAATACGACGGAAGACCTCGGTTCGGTGGATGAAATGCACGAATACGCGGTTTCGCTGGCAGCCTCGTTCAGCGGGCAGGGCGCGCCGTTCGATTACGTGCGAATCTATCTTCCGCTGGTGATGGGCGGTATCCTCAGCAACGCGCGCCTCATGATGCCCGGTGAACACGCGCTCGATGCGCTGGAAATGTTGATCAATGCGCGTATCAAACGCGAGCTGGAACGCAACGACGACAACCAATTCGCCTTCAACCTGCACGACGACCTGATGGATCGCGCGCTCGCGCAAATCGATGGGCAGTTGAACTTGCAGCGCTACCTCGATCCTATTGAAAGATTGCGCGTTCGACGCTATTGATCGACGTTCCCTTAATTATTTTTCGGAGGAGACGCCCATGCAGGCGCGAGGGTCCGCACAACGCAATATATACTACCCGGACGTGCTGGGGATGCTCAGTGCCGGGGCGCGGCTGAACACGGAAGCAGTACAGGCCGCGATGGGCATCTATCCGAAGCAAATGGCGGTCGGCCAGAGTTTCGAGATATTGCTCATCCTGCAAAACATTTACGACCAGAAGGTCGAAGGCACGGTCACGGTCCAGCTTCCGAAGAAGGACGCCGCCGGGAACCGCCTGTTGATCTTTACCGCGCAGGAGACGATCCCCGTCACGCTCGGACCGGGCGAAGTGGGACTGCTGCATATTCCGATCACGCCGCAGGTCGGGACGCCGCCCGGTGAGAACTATCCGCTCTCGGTCCTGCTCGAATTCCACCGCCCGCGCGGGCGCGTCATGCGCGATTTGAGCGGCGGGCGCGTGCCGGGGCTGGTCCCGCTCTCGCCGATGCGCCTCAATATCCTGCGCAACGAAGTCGGGTTCGGCGCGAACAGCCGCACCGCCAATACGCGCGTGCTGAACACGCTTAATGGCGCGTTCAGCGTGATCCCCGGCGTGGTCCTCAACAAGACGGAGAACCGCACGCCGCGCCTCGAAAGCCTGTGGGATGCCAGCCGCCTTGCGGAGGACGAGCGCCTGTACGCGACTGTCGAACAGCGCACGTTGCAAATCGCCAATACGGTCTCGCGCACGCAGATGTACGAGCCGGTGATCGACGAGACGGAGCGGCGCTTCCAGTTGATTCGCTTCCCGCTGCTGCCCGGTGAGGCGATTTTGATCGCGAAGTGCGTTACCTATGTGCTTGAAGATGGTTTGCAGGTGGAGCCGGGTTTCAGCCTGACAGCGGGGCGCTGGTTTCAGCGCCTTGCGGCATTCATCGATGACCCCGACACGTTAAACAACCCGACCCGCCTGACCCGCGCGCTGTACCTTGCCGCGCTGCATGACGCGGTGCGCGTCGCCTATTTCATGCTTTCGCGCGCGGTGAAGGACCCGGTTGGAGCGCCGGATGAACATGCCGCGCAAGCCAGCCGCATCGCGGACGCGCTCGACGGACGCCTGCCGATGAGCCTTTCATTGCTCTATATGCCGCTCGTCCTCGGCGGGTTAATGCTGCACGATGCGATCCGCACGCCCGTTGAAAAGCCCTGGCAGACCCTCGAAGCCGCGCGCGAAGCCTACCGCAAGCGCACCAACGTCGGCGGAATCGCACTCCCGGCGTTGGTCAATAAATATTTCGAGCCGTTCGCCGACAACGCGGAAGAGTCTTTGATTCGTTCGCGCGTGCCACGCACCTAGCCCGGTGTCACTTCCCAGCTTTGCAGATCGATCCGAAGCAACGTCAGTAATTTGTCTTTGTTCTGTTCCGGCGCAGCGATGCGCGTGTTGTCCCATGACTGATAAACGGACATCGTGACCGGAATCTCCATCGCTTTGATGTTGACGGGCAGGATGAGCGTGCGTTCCTCGATATAAAAACGGCCCGGCTGCCACTGGCTGGTTTCTTTGGGATCGGTTTGCGGTGCGCTGCTACTATTCAAAAGCAGCCGTCCGGTGAGTGGCGAAATCATATACACGCCAACGCTGTAATCGAGTTTTGGTTGCTCATCCACCGACCACCACAGCCGCACACGCACACTTTCGCCCGTGAGGAATGTCACCACTGGCGACATCTGCTTTGTGTCAAGCAGGTCCATACCATGAAAGCGCATTCCGTTCTCGAATCGGATGCCCGCTTCTTCGGGAGGTCCTTCGTACAATCGGATGAGAAAATTCCAGGGTCCCACGAATTCCTCTGCAATGCGTCCCTTCTCCACTGCAGCGCGCGTTTGTGGGTCCTGCCACGTATCTATGCCCGCGAACCAAACCCGACGATGAGCGCCCGGTGCATCGACGATTTGGATGCCATTCGGCATGAATGTGCGGACGATGTATTCCCACTCATAAGGCGGATGATTGTCCCGAAGCGATTTATCGATGAGCAAAACATCACCCCATCGCGCGTGCTTCGCAAGCCAGCCGAATGTTTCCACGTAGGGCGCAGCGTCAGATTGATAGCTGGATGGCAGTGGCAGGAGAATACAAGCACTCAGGAGCAAAACGCTCACGACTCTCAGCCGCACCGTCAAACGTGACAACCCCCACCCGACCCATAGCACGAATGAGAACGCCACCCACCAGAAGTAGCGCGAAAAATAGACGTGCGACAACTCACTATAGAAGAAACCACGAAGGCGGCCATTCAGCCCAAGCAGTAAAGGGAATGTTGCCCACCAGCTCAGGACCAACGCCACCCGCCAGCGTGGATTGCGCCAGAAGAGCATAATGCCCGCTGCAACAGCGATGATCAGCAACAACGGCGCTCCGGTTCCGGCATAATCCGCTAACAATCGGAGGACATCGTTGACCAGGGTATTGTTTGTGGCGAGCATGGGATTGGCAGTTGAGGCGTACCCGAAGATACGCGGCAGAATGGGAAGACATACAACGAGGGTGAGGACGAGCGGTACGACCCAGCGCGACCACTTGCGGGGATACACGACTAACGAAAACAGACCCATGAACGCAATCATGAACACGCCGGAAAGCTGAATATAGATCAGTGTAGACAGGCTGAGTACAAGGGGGATCATTCGCCGCCAGACCGGGCGCTCGAAATAGCGCAGCATCAGCCAGAATCCGCACGCACCCACCAGTTCGAGCAGCGCATATGCACGTAGAATTCCAGAAAAATACATACTGAAACCCAGCGCACCATAGGCCAGGACGCCGAGGCACGCCGCCGTGTAGCCGAACTGCTTCTGCGCAAGACGGTAGATGAATGCGGCTGTAATAATCGAAAACAGAGAAGAAGAGGTGCGTAACGCGATGGGATGCAGCCCCACCAATTCCTTCCAGAGACCGATGAAGAGGTAGTAAAGAGGTCCCCAGTCCCAGGGTGTCCACCCGATAATTTGCGTCGGGCTGCCAAAGGTTTGCCAGACGGACCAGATTTCATCCTTATGAAACCCATTTGTGTTCAGCCGTAGCACGCGGCTAAATGCGATGAACAGAAGCAGCCCCGTGATAATTAGAAGCTGTCGACGCAGCACAACCGGGGTTACGACGTCTCGTTGGGATTTTCTCAAATTGCGGAGTATCCGTTCATACATTTCGACACAAGCGGAATATTATAACAGATGCGCCACTTTCATTATACAACAGCGTTATAATCAGCAATATGAACACCCCAAAGGTTTCCGTCTCCGACCTCTCCGTGCAGTTCGCGGACCGCTCCGGCTCCGGCAGGTTACTCGCGCTTGACCGCGTGAGCCTGACCGTAAACGAAGGTGAATTCGTGTGCATCGTCGGACCGTCGGGGTGTGGTAAGACGACGTTACTGCGCACGCTGGCCGGGCTGCAACGCCCGCTGACGGGTACTGCAATCATCCACCACGCCGACCCGACGCGCACTGCTTCCGCCATGGTCTTTCAGGGCGCGTCGGTGTTCCCCTGGATGACTGCACTGGAAAATATCGGCTACGGCTTGCGCACGCGCCGCGTTCCCTATGCGGAGCGCAACCGCATTGCGCGCGAATGGGCGGCGAAGATCGGCCTTGAACGCTTCGCGGAAGCGTACCCGCACCAGCTTTCGGGCGGGATGCAGCAGCGCGTCGGGCTGGCGCGGGCGTTCGCTTATGACCCGGATGTGCTGCTCATGGATGAGCCTTTCGGGGCGCTCGACGCGCAAACGCGGCTGCTCTTGCAGGAAACGCTGCTGAAACTCTGGCAGGAAAGCGGGACGACGATCCTGTTCGTCACGCACAGCATCGATGAAGCGCTCACGCTCGCGGACCGGATCGTCGTCATGTCGGCGCGTCCGGGGCGCATCCTCGCGGATTTGCCCGTCGATTTTGAACGCCCGCGGGATGTCCTCACATTGCGTAGTGATGCGCGTTTCGGGGCGCTCTTCGCGGAAGTATGGGGCTTGCTTCGCGCCGAGGTGGACCGGGCATAGCCGAATAATCAAAGAGGATCATCTATGACTCGCGTCCGCCCGCTGCGTTATCTCGAATCGATACTGCCCGTCCTCTCTCCGATTTTGCTGCTGCTCGCATGGGAGTGGGCAGTATCGGTGAGGCTGCTCAATCCGCTGTTTTGGCCGAAGCCGAGCAACATCCTCCGCACGCTGGCCGACCTTGCGCAGAGTGGCGAATTGTGGTCGGCGCTGGCAGCCAGCATCATGCGCGTGACGCTCGGCTTCCTCGCAGGCGCGATCCCCGGCGTGCTGCTGGGTCTGCTGATGGGAACCAGCCGCCTCGTGAACGCGATCCTCGACCCGATTGCTTCCCTGCTCAACCCGATCCCGAAGATCGTACTGATCTTCTTTATCGCGCTGCTCGGCGGCCTTTCCGAACGGACGCGCATCTTCTCACTCGGCTTCGGGATTTTCTTCCTTGTTTTGTTGGATGTAGCGGCGGCGGTGCGGCGCATCGAACCTAAATATTTCGAGGTCGCGCGCAGCTTCGGCGCAAGCCGCCTCGACATTTTCCTGACAGTCGCGCTCCCGGCGGCGTTGCCAAGCATCCTCAACACGCTCAAACTCGGCCTCTCCTACACGCTGACGCTGCTGCTCGGCGCGGAAGTCTTCGCGGGCGCGCAGGAGGGCATCGGTTATCTGACGTGGAACGCCTTTCAGCTTTTGCAATTGGAACGGCTCGGCGCGGGGATCGTCGTCTTCGCGCTGCTTGGCTGGGCGTTCAGCCTCGCCCTTGATTTCATCGCGCCCGCGCTCATCCCCTGGCAGCCGCGCAGCGCGGCAAGTGCGGAAGAAAACCCGGTGCGGAGAACGCTCGGCATTTTGTGGCGCGCGGCGCGTCCCTGGAGTTTCGGCGCGGCGGTGGTCCCCGTCTCGCTTGGCGCGGCACTGGCCGCCTACGCAGGCAAGTTCGACCTATGGCTGTTCGTGCTGACTGTGATCGGCTCTATCGCACTGCAGGCCGGAACCAACCTGATCAATGATTACTACGACTATCGCAAGGGCGCAGATTCGGTCGAATCGCTTGGTATCGGCAAAGCGATCCAGCTTGGGCTGCTCACGCCGCGTCAGGTCTTCATCGAAGGCATTGCGGCCTTTGCGATTGGATCGCTGATCGGGCTGTATCTGGTCAGCGTGAGCGGACCGTTCATCCTGATTTTGGGAGTCGTCAGCGTACTAGCCGGGTTTTTCTATACTGCCGGACCTGCCGCGCTCGCTTATATCGGTCTCGGCGAGATCACTGTCTTTATCTTCATGGGTCCGGTGATTGTGCTGGGCGCATATTATGTGCAGGTCCGCGAAATCAACGTGCTGGTACTGCTTGCCGCGCTCCCGGTCGGGCTGCTCGTCGCCGCGATCCTGCACGCCAACAACCTGCGCGACCTCGAAAGCGACCGCCAGATCGGGAAGCGCACGCTCGCGACGCTGTTGGGACGGCGGCGTGCCAATCTCGAATATTTCCTGCTCATCGGCGGGAGCTATGCACTGCTGCTCGCGATGATCGTGTTTCAGCTCGCGCCCTGGTATACCGTCGTCGCGCTCGCCACACTTCCGGCGGCGGTGGCGCTCATGCAGCGCGTCTCCGCGAATAGCGACCCGAAGGCGCTGCACCCGGTCCTGCGCAAAACGGCACAGCTTCACACCCGTTTTGGGATGCTCTTCACCGCCGGGTGGGTCATCGCGATATTCGTCAACCTCGCAAGCAGGCGCTAGAGCGTCTGCTCACCGCTTCGCGTTTTCCACCCAGACCAGCAACCCGGCGACGTTTTTCTGCGCGGCGTCGGCTTTCGGGTCAAGCGCGGCCTGTAAACTCTGGAGCCGCGCCCGTAGCCCGGCCTTCATCTCCTCGAAAGCACGTTCGCTCGATTTGGCGCGGCTTTCGAGCGCGTTGAAAAGGCGCGCGTTGGTAATCCCGATGCTCGCATAATCGGCGAGCGTCCCCATCACGGTCATCAATTGTTCATCGAAAGCGCGCCGCTTCTTGTGGTTGCCGACCGTCAGCACGCCAATCGATTTCTCTCCGATGCGTAGTGGCGCGTAGATCGTCGCGTTGAGGCCGCTCGTGATCGCGAACCGTTTGAGGCCATCGCCCGCCGCCGCGAACGGTTCCCCGGATTGCATCACCAGCGAGGCCAATCCATCATTGACGGGTTCCCCGACCTTTTCCTGCAAAACGAGCGGCAGCGCCCGCCCCTTGCGCAGCATCAGGCGGTTGGTCGATTCATCCATCAGCAACAGCGCGGAATGATCGGCTTCGGTCATGTAAATCGCCGCTTCGAGGATGCGGTCGAAGAGCGTTTCGAGGTCGAACACGGTGGTCACGCGCCGCCCGACCTGCGAAAGCGTGGTCAGTTCCTTGATGCGCGCCTGCAACTGCGCGTTCGTCGCACGCACTTCATCGACCAGCGCGGTCCGCTCGCGGCGAAGCTGCACATCTTTCAGGCGCGACTCGATGATATTGAGCGCTTCGGCCTCGCGGATTGGCTTCGTGAAAAAATCGACCGCGCCAAGCCGGAAGGCATCGATTGCGCTCATCTCGCTGCCGCGTTTGGTCATCACGAGGACCGGGTTGCTAAAACCCTGTTGGCGCAGTGCCACCAGAAAATCGTTGCCGCTCAGGTCTGGCATGACCAGATCGAGCAGGATCATATCGGGGGCAATGGCGCGGACCTGTTGCAGGCCGCTTGCGCCGTCTTCGGCTTCGTGGACCTCGAACAGCGATGGATTGAGGACCAGATCGCGGAGTAGGGCGCGTACTTCCGGGTCGTCATCGACAATCAGGATTTTGTTGCGTTGCGTGGCTCTGTTGTTTGCTGACGTCAAAGATATTTCTCCACTGCCCACCCACCCTCGCGCATGATTGGGCGCAGGAGCGTTTCATCGGGATCGAAGACCAACGGACCGCGCCCGTTCACCACGTCCAGCACGTCGCCCATCTGATCTACCAGCGCGACCGGGACGCCCAGTGCCTTCGCAACCGCGCGCGGCGGCACATCATCGAGGCTCACGCCATCCGGGTGGTCGAACATGATGCGCGGCAGAATCACAGCCTGGCCGAGTTCGCGCCCTTGCAACTGCTCGATCACATCTGCGGCCATGAGCAGCCCCGCGACGGTGATCCCCTCGCCCAGCTTCGTGTTCCGCACCGCGATCACATCCGCGCGGATGCCCGACTCCCGCGTGAACTGTTCGGCGGTGCGCGCAAGCGTCGGCGCGAAGAGGGTCGCGGTCACGAGTGTAACGTGATTCACGCGCGGCGCGAGTGCTGCGATTTCGGCGGCGCGCACGGTTTCCCACTCATCGAGGAAGCTGCGCACCATGCCGAGGCCGTTTTCGTGCAGCGCGAGTCCGTCATAGCTGCTGACCTGCGGCAATGCGCGCTCCGTAATCAGATACCATTCATCGGTCGGGTAAACAAACCCGACGCCGAACCGCGCGCGGAATTCTGCCTGCCACGCCTCGCACGCATCCAGCACTGCGCCTGCTTCTTCGTCCGTAACGGTCCGCTTGCCGTACTTGTGGTGTTTGGTCAGCCCGACCGGGACCACGCTGATCGAGCGCACGGTCGGCCATAGTTCCGCGAGATCATGGACGGATTGGCGCAACGCTTCGCCGTCATTCAGCCCCGGCGTGATCACAAGCTGCGTATGCACCGTGAAATTGAGCGGCGCGAGTTCGCGCAGTTGGGCGAGGACATCCGGCGCGGTCGGGTTGCGCAGGCACTTCCGGCGCAGTTCAAGGTCCGTCGCGTGGACCGAAACATACAGCGGGCTGAGGTGCTGCTCCTTCACGCGGTTCCAATCGTGCGGCGTGAGGTTGGTCAGCGTGACGAAATGGCCGAAGAGGAACGAATAGCGATAATCGTCGTCCTTGATGTAGAGCGTGCGACGCATCTTCGGAGCCATTTGCAACACGAAACAGAACTCGCAGAGGTTGTTGCAGCGCCGGATGTCGATGTCGAAGGTCGGATGCTCAAAATCGAGGCCAAGCGCCTGATTGTAGCGGCGTTTGCCCGTGAGCGTGCGCTCCTCACCTTCGCGGCGGATCGTGAGCGCGAGGCGTTCTTCGGCGCTGTAAAACTGCGCGTCGATCACATCCATCACCGGATGCTCATTGATCGCGAGCAGTTCATCCCCGGCAAGCACGCCCATTGCGGCGGCGGCGCTGCGCGGCTGTACGGCCTTGATTTTGCCTGCGTAAGTTCTTTCGATGATTTCGAGAGGGGTATTGTTCACTAGATGAAGTCCAGAGTATCGGTAGTCGCTTGCATTATATCGGAATAGAACCCGCGCTTTTCGGGCGGAACCAGCTTCGCGAGTTGGTACATCGCTTCGCGCGTCATCTGGGCCATTTCGTCACGCGGGACGCGGCTGCGCCCATTGATGCGGAAGCGGAACGCCGGACCGAACCGCGCGACGATGCGCGTGCGGCGCAGGCGTTTGAGATTTGAAAAATAGTCGCGCGTCCCGGATAGCCCGACCGGGACAATCGGCACGCCCGCCTTGATCGCGAGGAAGGTCAGCCCGTCTTTGGCCTCGATCATGGTCGGCTGGCGTGTGCCTTCCGGCGCGATGAGTGCGATTTCGCCCGCCGCGAGCAGCTTGAGCGTGTAATCGAGGGCGCGGCGGTCTACCGCGCCGCGCATGACCGGGTACGCGCCCCAGATACCCATCAACGCCCCGAAGAGCGGGATTGTATAGTTTTCGATCTTGCTCATCGTGTTCAGGAAGCGCGGTCGGATGATTTTCATGAGCGTGAGCGGGTCCAGCCCGCCGGAATGGTTCATGATAATGATCGCAGGACCGCTCGCGGGGATATGCTCTATAGCGTGAACTTCGACGCTCACGCGCGTCAGCCACGCGCCGACAGGCAGCACGACGCCGCGTATGAAGCGCCGCCCGCGTGAGTAGTAGGCCGGGTCATGGTCGAAGACGCGCCAGTGGCGCTCTTTAGATGGCGCGTTGTCTGTCACAGATTCACCCGCCCTCCCACAGCCGTTTGCGTAGACCCAAGCGCTTCATATACTTCGCTTGCGTGCTGCGCCCATGCACCCACGCCGGGCTGAGTTTGGTCTCGCTCTTCGCTGTCATGAGCGCTTGCCGGAAGCTGGCGGCATCCTCGAAAGAGCGCATCCGCAACGTGGAACGCCCGATCTCGAACCGAATATGCGCGTCGCTGCCGACTGTGCCGGGCTTGCCGATCCGTTTGGCGAGCGCATATGCTTTCACATTGTCCGTTGGGTACAGGCAGCGCGAATTGAAAATTTCAATCGCGTCCACCTGATCGATGATAGCGAGCAGGTCAGCTTCCTTCCATGCGCCTTTGCGCAACCGATCATACGGATGGCTGACGGATATGAACGCGCCCTGCTCGCGCAGACGCTTGATCGTCTCCGGTGGGGTCAGGCCGCGCGGGATCGTCGCCTGCATGAAGAAGCATAGCAATTCGCCCTGCGTGGTCATGATCTCCTCACCGACGATGACCAGATCGGGCGCACGTTTGGCGAGTTCAAGCGCACCTTGTGCAGTGTTGTGGTCGGTGATTGCAATGCGGTCCACGCCCTTACGCTCGCATTCGCGCACCATCTGGTCCAGCCCGATCAGGCAATCCTTCGACCAGACGGTGTGGCTGTGCAATTCGACCTTCCAGCTTTCATTCATCAGAGCTTTACCGCCATCGTATGCAACCCGCTCGCACCATCCGGGAATTGCGTTTGTTTCGTCTCGATCTGGCGTTCGCCTGCGCCATCGCTTGCGCGGCACGTCACCGAGAGATCGCCACGTTCGGGCAGGTCTGCGCGCCACTGCACCCACGTCTGGCCGCTGAGTGGCGGGGTATGCAACGTCGCAGGTCGCCATTCACCGTCATTGACCTGTACCTCCACGCCCGCGATCCCGCGCAGCCCCGCGAAGGCGACCCCGCAGGCCGTCGCACTTCCGTCCGACGTGAGCGTCACGGCATCAATGCGGCTCATCGTCTTGTAGATAGCGGTCTCCGTCCAGCCTTCGCGCGCCCAGATGCCGCGATAGGGTGCCGTGATTAGTTCAATACGCGTGAGCCACTTCATGTTTTTGAACCCGTACAGGCCGGGGATTTCCATCTTGAGCGGTGGACCATGCGCCTCGGAAAGGGCGGTCCCGTTCATTGCGTAGGCGATGAGGCCGTGTTGGAGGGCGTACTCAACCGAGACGCTCTCATCGTAGCCGTCGCGACCGTAGAATTTTACCTGAACCGCGCCCGCTTGTACACCTGCGTTCGCCAGTACATCGCGCAGCGGCACGCCGGAAAAGAGCGCCGTGCTGATCAGCGGACCGCCGACAGGATTGCTTACGCACTGCCGCGTGATGTACGAGTCGGTGCGCGGCATTGCGCGCAATTCATCCATGCTCAGGCGCAGCGCACGATCCACCGCGCCATCGATCACCAGTTGAAAATCCGGGGAAGCAGGCGGCACGACGGTCGGGAACTTGCGCATGACGTAGAACGACTCGGAAGGCGTCACTTCCGGCAGCGAACGCGGCGCGGGGAACCCGGCGGCGCGTGGCGCGGGCGCTGCAAAGTCGAACAGCTTGCTGCCCGGTCGGGTCGCGTTCAGCGCGGAGAGGAATAGGGGCAGCCCGTCGATCACGGAGAGCGCCAGCCCGCCGAAACTGAACACGCCCATGCGCAGTAAAAAATCGCGGCGGCTGATTCCCTGCCCGCTTGCGAGGCGTGTCGGGTCGCGGCGCGTGATCAGATGGAGAAGCGGACCCGTCGCAAGGAACGGCGCGAGCGCGAGCGGCGTCATGTGGTCCGGGAAGCACGACCAGACGAGCAGCGGCATGAACAGCGACGCACCAACGAGCGCAACCAGCGGATTGACGCGCCGTAAAAGCGCTTGAACCGGACCCACAACCAACCCCAGCATCGCGACAAGCATAATCCCGCCCAGCAGCGCGAACGGGAACGAGAGCGGTCCGAGCGCGTTTTGCAGCGCGATAGCGTTATCAGGCGGGGTGCGCTCGATAATCGCATTCGAGGCGAGAGTCGGCGCGTAGTCAATTTTGAAGAGCAGGTAGAACGGCAGCAACGCCGCGAGGACGAGCATGGCGGCTGCCGCGCCTGCGAAGGCGATGGAGAGCAGATTGAAAAGGCGGGTTCGATTCATGTGCCAACGCTGTACAACTTGTCACAATTATAGACGTTACGCAGTTGACGGAAGAGCGATAGAGGGGTTAAGGAGATAGAGGCGAATGGCCTGTCGAATGATGGACTGTTTGGCGTCGTGCAAGGGAACAGACTGGTGAATGCGGTGGTATTCAAGGCGCAGGAAAGCACGAATAGCCAAGCCGATGTGGTTACGCTGTGAGACTTCGAGGCGGAACTGACCGCGCTCGACAGCGGCAAACTGCTTGAGATTGCGGTGGTAGGTTTCAATGGTCCAGGCATTCTGAGCAGCCGCTTGGCGTTGCAGGTCAGTCATGAGCAGGTTGGAAGTCGCCCAATGTTCCGCGTTGCCGTGTGTGTCAACCGTCCGAAACACTTTGACAAAGCCGTACCCGGTCAGATGCAGGACACATCCGCTGGGTGGGATGTCGATGTCGGAGACCGACTGCGTTTGACCCGCTGTTTGGCTCACTTTGCGGTTGCTTTTCAAGCGTGTGAGCCATTCCCAGCCATACTCCCGAATGCGCTTGAGATTGTCCAGACTGCTGTACCAGCCGTCGAAGGCAACCAGCGACGGCGTGAAGCCGCGTGCGTGCGCCACTTCCAGCATTTCCCGGAAGTGGTCGTTTTTGTCCAAGCCATCGTTCGCTTTGTTGTAGATGCGATAGTCGCATGGCAGGCTACTCTGTCCGTTGTCAGTCCAGACCAGCGAGATGAGGTTTATCCCGCGCACCACCCGATGATGTTTCCCAGACCAATGGTTGCTGACCAACGCCATCTTGCTCGCATACGGCTTGTCCAACGTACTGTCGTCAAGGATGAGCATTCCTCGTTCACGCGCAATGCACCCCTCGACCTCTGCCCACAACCCATTGCTGTCCGGCGGAAGGCGTTGCAGCAGTCGCGTGTAGGCGTCGTGTGCGACCACCCCTTCTCCCTCCGGGTGCGTTGCCGCTGCTTCTACGCTGCTAAACACGTTTTGTGCTGCGACCAAAAAATGAATGTAGTCTTGCTCGTCGCATTTGGCTCTGTTCATACCGCCAATTTTACCATTTCATCCCAACTGCGTAACGTCTAAATTATACAGATTCGGGTGATGATTAAATATAAGCGACTAGAAGACGGATTAATTTGTGATTGCTTGAAAACAGATGCGATTTCAGCTTTCTTGAGGTAAAATCAAGCGTGTTTCGGGACCAAATTGCAGTCGTTTTTTCACAATATCTGACCGTTTGTTAGGTGGAAGAGGACCAATAATCATGAACGTAACCCAAGCAATCTACAACCCATTTGGCATCAACGTGTTTGGGTCATCTACAATTCGGGTAGCACCGGATATTGCATCGCTCACATTTTCAGTCTCCCGTATTACTCAAAAGCCACGAGATGCTTTTCAGGAAGTGCGTGAAGGCGCACAAAAGGTCAACGAATTTCTATCTACTATGAAGTTGAATGATGTCAGTTCGTCACGAGTAACACTAGGCGAATCAGTCGAATATAGAAATGGCGAATCGCATTTCATGGGATATTTGGCGAGTGTGACCTTCAACGTTCTCGTACAGAACTTGGATCAAATTGAGGATATTCTCGTCGGCGTCATTGATGCTGGTGTTAATCATGTGGCATCTGTCGATCTACAAACCACTCAATTAAAGGAGGTACGTGCAGATGCAAGGCGGCGTGCTGTTAAAGCCGCGCAAGAAAAGGCTGAGAATTACTGTGTGACGGCGGGCGTGAAACTAGGGTCTGTTATCCATATTGAGGACGTGAGCCCTGATCGAGTGAATGAAAGATCAGGTCATGTACATATATCACAAGAAGCGACGCCCGATGATGACGAGACTGTACGTGCTATCGACCCCGGAAGTATTATTGTAAGTGCTGCTGTGTTACTTGCATACCAGATCGAAAAACTACCTTGATTTCAAACTATTCAAGGTGCGTGCAGATTGCCCTGCACTGTAAATCATGCGGGCGCACTGCTATACTTGCTCACAACTATCCGCTACTCATCCATACGAGCAAAGCCCGTGAGCGCACTGATCCAATGTATCCCTAAGTTCAGCGAAGGCCGCCGCCAGGAAGTCGTCCGCGCGATTGCCGATGTCAGGTTGGCAGCGGTTGGGACATTGTTTTCTGCCGATATAGCGTATCGGAAACGCACACGAGCGCTACAATTATCAAACGCCGCCTTGATATTGCGCGAGCAGAACGCGGGCGCTTTCGATGAGCGGCAAATCAGCACTTAGTAGGACCATCAGGCGGTCGGGTGGTGTGCCGGAGTCTACATGCGCAACAAGGACCAGTGGGACGTGCGACTCCGCGACGATGAAGAAATGCAGTGCGAGCGGATCATCCGGCGTCAGAGGCAAGAGCGACCAACCGGGAACCCTGTTTACGGTGTTTGAAACCCCGAAACGCACGCCGCTTAGTCCCATCGGGAGCGCACCTTCAAGCCGCAGCAGCACTGCGCAGGCCATTCAGCACACGCCCGGCAACCACTTCGAACTGGCGGCGGGTGAGGTCCAGCCGACCCCACCCGCATAAGGGCGCAGCGCATCGTAGACCGAATATCCGAAGGCCATGCTAACGCCCTTTCTACGGCCTGCTCACGAGCGGGTTTGCCATTTCGTCTCCGCTTCGCCGGCTTGCAGATTGACGAACCGCGCCAGTGTAAACAGAAAGTCCGAAAGGCGGTTGAGGTAAGTCAGCGCGTGCGCGTTGACGCCTTCGGTTTGCCCAAGCGCTACACACAACCGTTCGGCGCGGCGGCAGACCGTCCGCGCGATGTGCAGGCTGCCCGCCGCAGGAGTCCCGCCGGGCAGGATGAACGCCTTGAGCGGTGCAAGCTGCTCATCCATCCGGTCGATGCCGCTTTCGAGTGCCTGCGCTGGGGGTTCGGTCATCCGCACCAGCCATGATGGGTTGCTATCGAGTGGCGTGGCGAGGTCTGCGCCGAGGACGAACAAATCATTTTGGATAGTTTCGAGCCAATCCTGTGTTTCCTGAGAGACAGGATAGCTACGAATCAGGCCGAGCCATGAATTCAGTTCATCGACCGTACCGTAGGCTTCTACACGCGGATCGTTTTTGGGGACGCGGCCTCCGGCAAAAAGCGAGGTTTCGCCACTATCGCCAGTTTTTGTGTAAATTTTCATACTTTCACTCCTCCGATAGTTTGCGTGAGCGCCGCCTCGATGGGCAGCCAGACGATGAAAGTTGTCCCGCTCCCCCCTGGCTGGAGACGGTGATCCGCCCGCCATGCTCATGCACGATCTCCTGCGAAATCGACGGCCCCAGCCCCTGCGCTTTGTCAGTTTTTCGCTCTGGATCATGCGTTCGCGGCGCACCGTGACATGCGAGACCGGCTGCTCTACTATCGTGAGTTTGACCAGTCGGTCGGCCAGCGGTTGCATCGACCAACGGACTTGCCCGTCTGGTGTTTCATTGCACGGCCTGCGCAATTATAATTGCTTGCTGTTTGCCATATGGTTTAGGCTTCCCACCTGGACGCGGTTTGTCGTTCAGTTGCGGCATTTAGTCCTTCTTCGACGTAGCGTCGCTGCGTCCGTTACACCGTCGCATGTCCGACCCCACCCAGTCCACTACTTTCGCTGCACTCTTGCCAAACTTACTTTCCAGTGGGATTTTGGCATGTTTCACCCGCCGACTACGCGGCCTTCATTTTCTATCAGCGCGTATAGCTCATTCCGTTCCGTTTTGGTCAGGTTGATGATGTACTTCTTGATGAGCATCTTTGCCTTTCTTTTTCTGTATTTTTTCATCCATTCAGTGTACTCCTTTTCTGCCTCGCTTCTCTTGCGCTAGTCTACTAAAGCGCAATTTTGTCACTCATCCCCCGCCCTAAATCCCTTACAAAGAGGAAGGGACTTCCAGACGGCTGGCTCCCCCTCTCTCGTTAGGGGTTATAACATACGTCTGATGTGGAATGAATTTGGCGAAAAGGGGAATGGGACGCAAGATTGAAGGTACCCCTACAGTCAATCGGACCCATTCCCATGACAAGTATAGACCTGGAAACGCTTTTGACCACGCTGTACGTGCTGGTAGACGACTGGTATCAAACAGAGGGACGGCATCTGCTAAAGGGTAAGACAGGCGCAAAAGCGCAGTTCAGCGACAGCGAATTGTTGACATTGCTGCTGGCGCATGATTTTGTGCCATATCCGGGCGAAACGCAGTATGTGGCATACATGCGTGCCAACCATCTGGACCTGTTTCCTAAGCTGGTGGACCAGAGCCAGTACAATCGACGCGGGCGAGCCTTACAAGCGGTGGTGGAAGCACTACGGCAAGCGTGGTTGGGGATGTTGGGTGGGTATACCTGCGAGTGCCTGCTGCTGGATACCAAACCTGTCCCGGTGGTAGGCTACAAACGGTCCAAAACACATAGTGACTTTGCAGGGTATGCCGGGTATGGTCAGTGTGCGGCGCGTAAGCTGCACTACTTCGGCTTCAAACTCGTGCTGCTGAGTACCTGCGACGGTCTGCCCGTCGTCTACGACCTGGTGGCTGCCAACACCGACGAACGTCTTGCTGCCGAGAGTGTTCTGTACCGTGTCAACGACTGTGACATCCTGGCCGACAAGGGCTTTCTTGGCGCGGATTGGCAAGCCAGCATTGCCGATGAAACCGGCAACTGTGTCCTCACTCCCAAACGCGCCAACCAGTCCCAACAAAATCATCCGCTACTCGACGCCGCGCTGGGCAGTTTACGTGAACGCATCGAAGGCGTCTTTCACCAACTCCAGAACACAGGGCGCAACCTTGAGCGCTTGCTTGCTAAAACGGTAGCTGGCTTGACCGCTCGCATCACCCTCAAAGTCACCTGTTTGGTTCTCAAGCGCTTGCTTGCCCGTGACTTTGCCTTTGACCTCCAAACCTTTTCCATTTCACATTAGACGTACCATAACTTCTTTTACCATTAACCATTTAGCATCCGAATTTTCACCCGCCAAAAAATAAAAGTTAACGGCAAGGGTAGCACATCCCTGCGCTAGGTTGCTATATTCTATGGCTAATCCGTTGCGCGATGAGAGATGCACTATGCCTGTCTATGATTTTCGATGTGAGAACTGCGGCAAGAAATCCGCACTTGTTTATAAGACCTATGCGGCCTATGACGAGGCCGTGCCGACTTGCCCGAACTGTGGCAGCAAGCAGATGACGCGCTGGATCACGCGCGTCGGGGTCGCAAAATCGTTCGGCGCGCGGTTCGGGGACGCGGAAACCGATGATGCCTCGCTGGATGCGCTCGCCGATGCCGACCCGACACTGATGGGGCGCTACCTGCGCGAGATGAGCGACAGCACGGGCGAGGACCTGGGCGATGAATTCAACGACGTGGTGGGGCGGCTCCAGCGTGGCGAGTCGCCGGACGAAATCGAACAGACTTACACCCCCCCGGAGTTTCCGATAGGCGATGCAGCCGACGAATAGCAGTGAAGGGATACCATGAAAGCCATTGTTGTTCATGAGTTTGGGGATGCCTCGAAACTCACCTACGAAGACGCGCCGATGCCCGCACCCGGTCCTGGTGAGGTTCGTATCAAGGTGCAGGCGGCAGGTCTGAACTTCGTTGAGATTTACCAGCGGCGCGGCGCATACGCCGACGCGAAAACACCTTCCATGCCGGGGTCCGAATTCGCCGGGATCATCGACGCGCTGGGCGACGGTGTGACCGATTTGCAGGTCGGCGACCGTGTGGGAACCGCGCGCGGCAGGGGCGCATACGCGGAATATGCCATCGCGCCCGCCGCGCAGACTGTGAAAATCCCGGATGCGGTCAGCCTTGAACAGGCGGCGGCGGTGCTGCTGCAAGGCATGACAGCGCATTATCTCTGCTTCTCTACGTATCCGCTCAAGCAGGGTGAGACGGCGCTCGTCCACGCGGCGGCGGGGGGTGTCGGACTGCTGCTCTGCCAGATCGCGAAGCGCTGCGGGGCGCAGGTTATTGGCACGGTTTCGACCGAAGAAAAGGCCGAACTCGCGCGCGGCGCGGGCGCGGATCACGTCATCCTGTATAGCCAGCAGGATTTCGAGGTCGAGACCAAAAAGATCATGAATGGCAAGGGCGTCGATGTGGTCTATGACTCGGTCGGGAAGGATACCTTCACGAAGAGTATGCGCGTGCTGAGGCCGCGCGGCTACGCGGTGCTATATGGCGCGGCGAGTGGTCCGGTAGAGCCGCTCGATCTGCAACTATTGAACCGCTACGGCGCAATCTTCACGACGCGCCCCACATTGCAGTGGTATGTCCTCGACCGCGCGGAAGTGC
This sequence comes from Aggregatilineales bacterium, assembly GCA_965246845.1. Lineage (GTDB taxonomy): Bacteria > Chloroflexota > Anaerolineae > Aggregatilineales > UBA2796 > JBBRMW01. Next base: position 1,794,477 of record CBDFFR010000012.1, on the reverse strand, counting down.
TGTGGCGCACGGGCGACCTGTTCAAATGGATGGCGGCAGGCGAACTCGACGTGCGGATCGACAAAACGTTCCCGTTGAGCGACGCGGCCAGCGCGCATCGGTACATGGAAGACCGCCTGACGCGCGGCAAGGTGCTGATCGTCCCCTAACCTTGACCTAACGGGGTAGCTGCCGGGGCCAGCGAGGGCGGCTCGCTGGTCGGGGCGAGCGGCGTCACGGGCGTCGGCAGCGTGTCCGATGGCGTCAGGGTCGGGAGCGTCGGGGCGGGCGGAAGCGTTGCCGTCTCCGGTGGTGTTTCGCTCGCGGGCGGCGTAAAGCTGGGGATGATCACTTGAATGGGGGTCACAGATGGACCGACAGTTGCGGTAAGCGTGATCGTCGCGCTCGGCGTGATGGCGCGGTTGGCAAGCGTCGGGAAGACGATTAGCCCACCAAACAGGATCACCGCGACCACGAGCGCACCGATCCCGGCCAGTGCTGCCAGCGGGAACCACGCCGGCAAACGCGGTCCATCCGAAAACGTGCCGGAGACGGGGACCTGAAAACCGGACGGATCGCGCGACTGCGCCACCATATCGAAGCGTGTTTCCGAACGCGCTCCGAAGTACCGCCGCTGTTTCGGGTGAATGTAGGCACGAATCGTGCGCTTTTCGCCGGGTCCGAGCGTGACCGACGCAGGTTGAAAATCGAAGGTCAGGCGCTGCGATGGATCATGCCCGATAAAGATCAGCGGGAGTTGGCCGCTACCCTGATTTTGCGTGAAGAGTTCGACGGGTTGACCTTCGCTGACGCGCGGCGTGCCGAGAACCATACCGAAGCCACCATAGGAAAGCATGTGCAGCTTGATCGACGCCTGCACGCTGTTGAGCGGGAAGGCCTTGCTTACCAGCTTGACGCGAATCGTATAGTCGCCGGGCGCGCTATCCGGGCGACGCAGCGGCTTGATACTCAGGACGGCGCTTGTCCCGGAATCCGGGGGGATGTCGATCTCCAGACGGTCGAGGCGCATCCATTCCTTCGGGATACCTTCGACCTGTACGGTATAGGTATCGGGTTCGGTCCCGGTGTTCCTGAATTTGAGGATCGTCTGCGAGTGCGCGCCGGGCGTCACGCTCAGGTCGGCATCTTCGATTTCGAGCGAATAGGTGGGTTCGCTGGTCGTCGTGGCCTGCTGTTCGCTGGTCGGGATGTCGCCCTGTGCGGCGGAATGGAAGACGATGCGCGCATCGCCAACCTGGATTTCTTCGCCCTCGCGCAATGGGTGCGGCTCATCGGCCTTAATCCGCACGCCATCCACATACGTCCCGTTCTGCGACTCCTTATCGACCAGATACACCGACTCGCCGCGCAGTTCCAGCGTGAAATGGTAACGGGAAACGCCCGCCGTATCTATCGTGATGTCGTTGCCCGGCTGCCGTCCAACACCGACCGTCGCCTTTTCGAGCGGGTAGGTCTCTATTGGACTTTCGGGACGGTATACGTCGAGTCTGCCGTAGGCTGCCACGTCTGGAATCCCCCGCTACCACTATAACATGATCAAACCGGGCGCGCGAACGGAGATTTTATACTTTAGGAAGAATGCTTTTCCACACCCAAATACGTTTTATCGTCTGTCATAGGTGATTGACTTCATCTGCCAACAGTTGCACTCAAGCCGCAAGTCGATTTAGGCTCCATCGACGTTATAAAGCACACGGCTGAAATCGCGATTGATTAAATCCTGCTGATCGATGAAAAAGTTTGCCACTCCTGCATCGCCCCACATGATATGAGGATCGCTCTCAATTTGGAGTAGAAGCAAAGAAGGATTTTCAGGATTGATTTGGCTTACTTTGTTTCCATTCTGGTCGTAAGTACGAGGGTCAATTTGCGCAAAGGTCGCATATCCACCGATTTTATGCACCTGCCCTCGAAACAACTCTCCATACAAGTCTTGTATATCAAACCGCTGGTCGCCAAATTGCTCAAAAATATCTGTTTCAGGTTCAGCGCCTGATAGAAGTATTTCGAAGTGATAATCGCCAGTCGTCGCGGGCGCGTAGCCTAGATTAAACGAGAGCCGTGCTGGTGTCTCTCGCGAAATGAATACCTCGCCATTGACGAATGGAAGTCCATAGCCGTCAGGATAGTTAAGGTTAGTTGGTACAAAGGAGAAGTCATTAATCAACTTTGTTTCATCACGCTCAACGACTGGAAACCATAGAATCCGCCAATTCGCTTGTGAGTGCGGAGCATCATGGTCGAAACCATATCCACCATCATTTTCTGTAAAGTAGAGCGAAATGTAGAACTGCAAAATTCCGCTTTCCGGGTAGTGTTCGAGATGTGGGACTTCCTCAAAATTGATTTGCGCGAGCAGCGCCAAAGGACGACCTGCTTCATCTGTTGGATATTCATCGTCCAACGGGAAATATGGATCGCCACCAATTTTGCTATCGAATGGTGTAGTCTCTTCCGAGATGGTGTAATCAATTTTAATGTAAGGCCGAACCGTCGCCTCGATCATCGCGCGATACGGCTCAAGCGGCTCTGGCAGCAGCGGCAACGTATACTCAGCCATGAATCATTCTCCCTATTTCACCACCATACACGTCCCGTCATCCATGCTCGTTGCGGAATATGCCTCACCCTGCTTCTGGTAACAGGTGCAGCTTTTCGTCTTATCCGGCGGTGTACCTTTCCAGAGGAGGAAGCGTAAATCCGTCTGCGTGCAGACCTGATCACCATTTGTCTGCGTGAGATACCCGTTGGCGAACCCAATCCCGCGATTCTCCGTACTGTTGATCAACCAGATGCGCAGTTGGTCATCCGGGACGCCGCTTTTCGTAATTACAATTTCGCTGTTGACGACCAGATTAATCACCCCGCACGGCACGATAATCAGAAACGCGAACCACCCCACCAATAAACATCCGCAGCCGATGCGGTTCACACGCTTGCGACTCAACGACGCCTCATTCCAGCCGCCCGCGTGGGCGGTATAATCACCATTTGTGCTACGCTCTCAATTGTAATGGCAACCGGACCCTTTGAACACACTCACGCTTCCGCTCTCCCACAACTATGACTTCGCGCAGGTCGTCGCCTCGCATGGCTGGGTCGCGCTCGCACCGCATACCTACGCTGCCGATTCGCGTTCGATGGGCTACACCTTCCAACTCGATGATGGGACGGTGTGGCATATCGACATCAGCATTGACGGTGAAAACGCGCTCCGCATCGACGCAGACGGCGGTGCTATCGAATTGACCGATGCACGCCGCGCGGACCTGCTCGCGAAAGTGCGCTGGATGCTGCGCTTCGATGACGACCTGAGCGTATTTTACGAAATGTGCGGCGCGCAGCCCGTCCTCGCGCATGTTGTGGCGCGGCGCAGCGGACGAATTCTGCGCAGCGCGACCCTCTGGGAAGATTTGGTGCGCGTGATCGCGACCACCAACACTACCTGGACATTGACGAAACGCATGATCGGGCGGCTGGTCGAAGGCTGGGGCATTCCACATCCGGCGAATGCGGAGTGGAAGGCGTTCCCCGGTCCGGCGGTGGTTGCGGCTCTGGAACCCGCCGATTTACAGAGCATTGGGTGGGGCTACCGCGCGCCATACGTAATCGAGAACGCGCGGCGATTGTGTAGTGGCGAAATCAGCCTTGAAGCGCTCGCAGCGGGGTCAGCGCTCTCCGATAAAGAGGTGCGCAAAGCGCTCGTCGGCTTGCGCGGGGTGGGCGATTACGCGGCAGGTACGCTGATGATTTTGTTAGGGCGTTATTCCAATGTCCCGGTGGATACGGTTGCGCGGGCTGCCGTCTCGAAGGCATTCTACGGCGGCGAACCCGTCACCGACAAGCAGGTGAAGGCCGCGCTGGAACCCTATCAACCCTTCGCGGCGCTCGCGCTCTATTGCCTGAGCATGGCGGATTAAATGGCGAGTTTGCTGCTCCAATACGAAAATCTGCGCCGCAAGGAAGGCGAAGCGCTGCGCGCCCTGAACGAGACGCTTGCGCGCATCGAAGGGTTGCCCGCCGACCAGATGGAACAGGCGCGCGATGCGCTCTTCCACGCCGATCACCCGTTCCTGATCGTGCTGACGGGCGGTTTCAATTCCGGCAAGTCGAGCATCCTGAACGCGCTGATTGGGGCGCAGGCGCTCGGCGTCGGTGCGACCCCGACGACGGAGCGGATCATCATCCTGCGGCACGGCGCGGCCTTCCAACGCCTGATGACGGGCGACACAGATACCGTGTTTCACCCGTCGCCGCTGCTGGAGCGGGTGAGTCTGGTCGATACGCCGGGTCTGGAATCGGTCTTCAAAGGCCACGACGAGATCACGCGCCGCTTCCTGCATCGCGCCGATGCGGTGTTCCTCGTGCTGCTCGCTACGCAAGCCATGTCGCAAGCCAACGCCGAATATCTGCGCGGGCTGCGCGCTTATGGCAAGCGCGTGATCATCCTTATCAATCAGATTGATTTGATCGATGAAGCCGACCGCGCGCCGCTCCGTGAGTTCGTGGTGAACGAGGCGCGCAGCGAAGCGCTTGAGCCGCAAATCTGGATGGTCTCCGCGAAGCTGGCCGCGCAAGCCCGCGAACACGAACCGCGCGACGCAGCGCTCTGGGAAGCCAGCGGCTTCGGAGAAATCGAGCGCTTCATCTTGCAGGAACTGGACGACCGCGAGCGCGTGCGCGGCAAGCTGGAAACGCCGCTCCAAATCGGGCGGGCGGCGCTCGCGAATGCCGCTGCGCTTGTAAATACCGATCAGCAGGCGCTCTCCGGCTATCGGAAGGCCGCCGATAACGTGCGCGCGACCATCGATCACGGGGTCGCGGCGCAGCGCGCACTGGTCGATAGCGCGGTGAAGGAAGCGGAAGCGACCTTCGGGCAGGTGAGCGAGCGCGGGCAGGCCGCGATTCGTGAGGTGTTCCAGATCAGTCGCGGCGCGCGGCTGGCGGGCGGCGGTCTGGTCGAGCTAACCGGGTTGGGCATTTTACGGCGGCGTTTTGGCGCGGCAACGCCTGCGAAGGCGGCGTTCGATTCCAAAAAAGTATTTGAACCGCTTGATCGCCTGACGCCGCTGGTCGATACCCTGAGCGCGCGGCTGGAAGCGAACGACATCAAGGATACGGAAGACGCGGTGGATTACGCACGCAAGGAAGCCGCCGCGCTCCCCGCCGCCATACAGGGCAAGCTGATCGGCAGGTTGCAACCACCCGTGAGCTATCGCCGTGCGCTGGATTCACAGACGCGCGCTCCATTCGCGGCGGCGATCATGGGCGCGAACGTGGTTGAATTCGAGCGGATCGACCGCGCCGTGCAGGGCGTCGTTATCATGCTCGCGATCTATGAGCTGGTGGTCGTGATCCTCGCGATTGCGGCGGGGTCAGGCGTCGGCGTGGGTACGAATGGCGGTTCGTGGGTGCTGTTCGTGCTGGGGACGCTCGTGTTGATGGCCGCCGGGCTGGGCGTCGTGCCACTGCGTGGGTGGATAATGGCGCGCGCGTTCGCGGAGCGGATGGATGCCACGCGGGACGGCTTCACTGCGCAAATGCGTAAAATTGGAGAGGACCAGCTACGCTATGGCGAGCAGGTCCGGCGCGACGCGGTGGCTCCGTTCCTGTCGCTGGTCGATATACAGACGAAGCAGGCTGATACGCTCAAAACGGAAGTGGAACGGCACGCGCAGGCGCTCACGCTGCTCGAACGTGAGCTATCGGCGCTCGGCACATGAGGGGTTAACTCGATGGCAGGTATGGTGATTGAGGGACCGTTGGCCGATCTGCGCGAGCGCGAGGTGCGGCTTCTGACCGACGCAGCGGATTACATTGGCGGGTTGACCGAGGGCAGCGACGATAAGGCGCGCCTGCTCGAAAGTGCTGCCGACCTGCGCGAGATGTTCCTGATGGTCGTCATCATCGGGGAGTTCAACGCGGGCAAATCGACCTTCGTGAACGCGCTGCTTGGTGACGCGCTGCTGCCGATGGGCATCACGCCGACGACAGACGCGATTGAATTGATCCGCTATGCGGCGCTCAAGCAGCCCGCGCCGCGCCTGCGAGGGGACGCAATCCGCGAATGGTTCCACCCGAATACGGGCGGTCCGGGCGTGGTCATTGTCGACACGCCGGGAACCGGGTCGGTCTTCGCGAAGCACGAGCAGATCGCAAAGAACTTCCTGCACCGCAGCGATCTGGTGATTTTCGTCATTTCTGCAAAGCGCGCCTTCGCGGAAACCGAACGGCTGTATCTCGACCTCGCGCGCGGCTATGGCAAGAAGATCATCATCGTGATCAATCAGGCCGATTTGCTGGAAGGGCGCGAGTCGCAGGATGTGCATAATTTCGTCGAGCGGCAGGCCGATGAACTGCTCGATCTGCGCCCGCCGATCTTCATGGTCAGCGCGAAACGGGCGCTCAACAAGGACGGCAGTATGGCGAGCAGTCTTGCGCGCGGCGATTGGGGAATGGACTTCGTGCGGAACCACCTGCGCGGCGTCTTCGAGCAGGTCCCGCCCGCCAAGCAGAAATTGCTCACGCAGCTTTCGCTCTTGCGCACGCTGGCCGCACGCTACCGGGTCACGTTGCAATCGCAGTTGAGCGCGACGACGGGCGACACCGCGCAGGCCGAAGACATCCAGAGGGGACTCGACGCGCAAGGCAAGGAGATCGACCGCCAGTTGACCGCGACGCTCTCCGAAATTCGCACAATTCTGGAAGGGACGCGCAAACGCGGTGAGCGCTTCATCGATGAACGGCTGCGCATCACGGGCGCGTTTCGCGGGCTGGATCGCGAAAAACTGCGCGCCGAATTCGAGGCGCAGGTCGTCGCCGGGTCCGTCTCCAAATTGCAAACCCTCTCCGAAGGCTACGTGAGCGCGGTCGTAGATGGCAGCCGCGCCTATTGGCGGGGCGTGATCGAGCGCCTCAACAAGATCGATGCTGCGCTGCAAGCAGGATCGCTCGACGCGACGGCCTATGCCGATCAGCGCGCGGCGTTGCAAAACGCGCTCTCCACCGCGAACACGCAGTTGCAGGCCGTCTCCGGCACGAGCGTCTTGCAGGAAATGCAGAATACCTTCGCGCAGAACGCGCGCGGCTTCACGATCAGCGTGGGGGCCGTAATTAGCGGATTGGTCGCGTTTCTACTCAGTGCCGCGACAGGGATTTCAGCCGTGCATGGCCTGACGATTCTCTTCGGCGTGATCTTTGCGCCCGTTGCGCTGGTTGGCGGCGGGATCGGCGCGGCGGTCTATTACAACCGCGTCACGCGCGACGCGAAGGCGCAGCTTGAGAGCAGCATGACCACGCTGGAAGGCAGCTATCGGACCGCACTCACCGACCTCACCGCGCGCGAACGGACGCGGCTCTTGCAATATGGGCAGCAAATCCTCGCGCCCGTATTCAGCCAGTTGCAGGCGGTGTCGTCGCGCTATCGGGATCAGCAAACCCGGCTTGAGGGCTATTTCAAGCAGGCGGACGCGCTCGAAGCCGAAGTGAACGCGCTGGAACTGCCGCCGGAGGTGGTCGTGGTCGCGCCGAATGCGGTTGTGTGAATGTAGAAAATTTCCACTATGGAGCTGTATCACCGACGTACAGATAAGTACCGTCCTGAGTCGTATTGTGAATGACGGCAAGCCATCTTCCATCAGGCGAGAAGATTGCGCTTGTCGCCCAATCCGTATTGATGAAGCTATCCAGAACTTTGTTTTCTCGATGTACCAGATCATATTCGACCAAACCTGCTTTGGTGACTGCTAAAATTCTGGTGTCCTCAGTTGGAGAGAATGCTCCGGCGAGTAAGTCCTGGTCACTATCGAAGGGCATCACGATGATACTTTGGTCCTTATCGAGACCATTAATTAAAACGAGCGCAGCAACAGGTGCGTTTGGTGTATTGCCACTCGCCTTTGCGAGAATGAATTTTCCGTCTCTGGACACTCCAAAGATGAATGGCTTTGACTGCACCACGTCGAGAATCATATTGTCGGATGCAAATTGCCCTATCTGAGAAATATGCAGCAACGAGAGGCCTTGATCCAGATTTGTGTAGAATCCGCCGGGAAACCCGGAAAATGACAACAAAGGGATAAATGCGGAACTCGTTTTGTTCCACAGAACATTGAAATCCGAAGCGTCCCCTATAACTTTGGTATCTATAACATTGCGGGTTTGGCGATCAGCGACATGGAATGTATATGTTCCTGAACTGATGAACACTGCATACCGATTATTGGGGGAAATTGCTGCTACTGCATCTCCGGCATCAAAGAGCAATCTCTCTTCATTGGACAGGGTTTTGATCGCGCTGGGATCAATGACCTTTGAACGAGTCAGCGTGTTTGTTGCTATAGAAGCCGTTGCCTGCAAATACCCTGCGCCTATTGAGGCATTTTGGTACGCATAATGGATAGACTGACTATCATCAGACCATCGAATATCATCAACGGCACTCTGAACATCGACTAACCTCAAGCGTATTTTTGTTTGCGCTTGGATTTGTTTTGGCAGCGGCAACATCACGCAAATTGCGATAACAACGCCGATGATCGGGAGTTTGCAGACGATTTTCATATCCGCACCTCGTAAGCTACTGTGATTGAGTGTGAATGATTTTCAAGCATACGTCCAGCAGGTTTTCGAGACACTCTAACTGTGAAGTAGGACGCCATTCCCAGCGTCCATTACTCACCGGCTTTTCTTAACGCAAAACGAGGTCTAGAGCGCCTGCTCACGCATCACATCGACGTGGATTGCCTTGCGGCGCGGCACGTTTTCATCGAAGAAGCGCGCGACATCGAACCCGGTCAGGTCGAATTCCGTGCGGCCTTGTGTCGCGAACTGCGCGAGGATCAAGCCCACCAATGGCGTAAACTTGTAACCATGTCCGGCCATGTTCGCCATGCTGATGTCGGGATACTGTGGGTGTTTCGAGATGACGAAATGCTCATCCGGCGGGAAGTCATAGAGGCACGCGCCGACCTTGAGGATTTTCTGCGACGCGCCGGGGATAAATTCGCGCATGAATGCCGCGACTTTTTCCGTCGTTTCCGGGCGCGGCTGCTGATCGTACTGCTCGACGTCGATGAACACATTCGAGTGGTGGATGCCCGCCTTCGTGCCGGGATAGCGGAAGGTCGGGAAGCCATACGTCCCGCCAATCGGCTCGTGGTCGTCGCGCACGATCCACACCGGGAATTTATCGGGCATGTACATCGCCGGGTCATCGGACTCGAACCACTGCACCTGATTGACCTCGATGAAATATGGCACATCCAGCCCGGTCTGCGCGAGCAGCTTCTTGACATATGCGCCCGCCGCGACGATCAGCTTGTCGCAGGTGTATTCGCCCTTCGTCGTGACGACGCGCGCCCCGTGCGCGAGCGGCTCAATTTGCAACACCGGCTCCTCGTCGCGGATCGTCGCGCCCATCCGCAATGCCGTCTCCCACAACCCGGCCTGCGCGTCATCGACGGCGACGAAGCCGTTCATCGGGCAGAAGGCCATGATCCAGTTCGGGCGCAGGTGGAACTGTGGGTAGTGCTGCCGCGCTTCGGCGGGCGTCCATACATCGGTCGGCACATCGAGTTCGCGGCTGATGCGGATAATGTCGGTAAGCGTCGGGTCGTCTTCCGGTCCGATTTCGACGCCGCCGCAGAGATAGACCAGTTTGCGCCCGGCGTCCTTCTCCAGTTCAGCCCAGAGGCGGTAGGAATGCGGCATCAGCGTCGAATAAATATCGTCATTGTAGGTGCGGCGAATCAGGCGGTGTTCGGTGTGCGAGGAGCCGCGCGTGTGTCCCATTTTGAATTGTTCGAGGACGAGCGGCTTTGTGCCCATTTTTGCGAGCTGGTAAGCGGCGGAGAGACCCATCCCGCCGCCGCCGATAATGAGGATTTCCGTATGCGTGCTGGTCATGCGTGAGTTCCGGGTGTTAGACTTCGCGACATTCTAACACGCGCCTGATTAATCCTCCCCATAGAAACGCACAATTATGAAATTCTCAATTCGCCTCAACAACGATCTGACCCTCCCGGAATATATCCGGCTCGCTGTCGCCGCCGAAAACGCGGGCTTCGATCAATTCTGGGTGAGCAACGATTTGTTCATCCGCAGCGGTCCGATCATCCTTGCTGCCGTCGCAAACGCGACCCGCCGCATCGAGATCGGGACGTGCATCGTCAACCCGTACACCGTCAACCCCGGCGAACTCGCGATGCTGGCCGCGACGCTCGATGAACTCTCCAATGGGCGCTTCAACCTGGGGCTGGGCGCGGGCGCGGCGCAGTTTCTGAAATGGGTCGGGATTCCACAGGTGACGCCGCTGGCGGCTGTCACGGAGACTGCGCAGGTCATCCGTGCGCTGCTGCGTGGCGACCGCGCGCCGCTCAACGGCAAATTTTTACAGTGGGGCGAGGAAGCCTACTTGCGCTTCAAGCCTGCGCGCGTCGTCCCGATTTACCTTGGCGCGATGAGTCCGAAGATGCTGGCTGCAACAGGCGAATGGGCAGATGGCGGGCTGCCGCTCTGCTTCCCGCCGGAGCATTACGCGAGCGTTGCGCCGCTGATTGCAGCAGGCGCGGCGCAGATCGGGCGGGATATTGATGAAGTAGACATCGCGGCGTGCGTGTGGTGTTCGATTGCGGAGGATCGGGAGGCTGCGCTCGACCCGCTCAAGGAGAAGATCGCGTACTACGGCCATGCGCTGAGTCCATCGATTTATGATGAACTCGGCCTGATGGTAGAAGATTTTGCACCTATTGAACACGCGGTCATGGTCGAAAACGACATCGCGAAAGCTAAGGCGCTCGTGACCGATAAAATGCTGAAAATCGGGATTGTCGGGACGCCGCGCGACCTGATCGAACGGCTGGAAGGATTGGTCGCGATGGGTGTCCGGCATCTCAGCTTCGGACCGCCGCTCGGTCCTGACCTTCTGGCGGCGGTAGAGATGATCGGGCGCGAGGTGATCCCGCATTTCGCGCGGAAATGAACGGGGCAGTATGTGTAAGGGCTGGGTAAATGCAGCACGGGTCAGATAAATCTGACTCCTATACCGTATGCGCGTTTCAGCAATTGTGACAAATTGGTTGTATCCATACCCGAAAATGCTTGACGAAAATCCAACTCCGCAATAATCTGGTTGTATGTTCATCTGCTGGTCTGACCAGTCTTTAGAAAAGTTCCGTTCGGTCCGTTATTGCAGGAGAAAACAGAATGCCCGCGCAAAATCGCCTCAGCCGCCGCGCCTTTCTACAGAGCAGTTCGCTACTCGCTGCCGGAGCCTTCGTCGCTCCGCAATTTTCGTTCATCAAAAATTTGCAAGCCGCGAAGGGGCGCGTCGTCGTCGGTACGGTCGGCGACCTGAACAATCTGGACCCGTTCGTGATGACGTTCAACAATTACCCGATGATGGAAAACGTCTACGATCAGTTTGTGCGCCTCGATAATCAGGTCAAGCCACAACCGGGCGTGATCACCGAATGGACGCCCAGCACAGACGGCGCGAAACTCACGCTCAAAATGCGGCAGGGCATCACCTATCACGATGGCAGCAAGGCGACTATTGATGATGTGGTCGCGTGCATCAAGCGCGCCGCCGATGCGACCAACGGCGGCAACCAGTACCCGAACTGGCAAACCCTCAAGGATGTTGTGGCGAAAGGCAACGACAGCGTAGAGGCGACTTTTTCCGCTCCGGTCGCGTACATCATCCCCGCGCTCGGCTTCATCTCATTGATCAAGCCCGGCGCGTTCGGCGGCCTAAAGAGCGCGGAAGGCGGCAGCGGTCCGTTCAAGATCAAGGAATGGGTTCCCGGTGACTACCTCGATCTGGAGCGCTTCGCGGGGTATTGGGACCAGAGCGTGCCGAAGCTGGAAAGCGCGCGTGTGAAATTCTTCGCGGATGAAGCGGCAATGGTCGCAGCGCTCGAACAGGGGTCCATCGACCTCGTGTTGAGCCTGCCACCGCGCGAATACGACCGCCTTAAAGGGACGTTCAACGTGACGCGCGGCGCGGACGCGGCCAACTTCTATTATCTCGGCTTCAACCCGAAGCAAGCGCCCTTCGATAAGAAGGAAGTGCGACAGGCGATGGCTTACGCGCTTGATAAAGCGACAATGACCAAAAACGTGCTATTTGGTGTCTCCGACCCGATTGGCACGCCATTCCCGAAGTTCTCCCCGGCCTACTTCGAGGAATACGACAAGCTGTATCCGTTCGACCTCGACAAGACCAAAGCGCTGCTCACCGCCGCCGGGTATCCAAACGGCATCACGTTCAGCATCGCGACGACGAACACCTTCCCGGAGTTCAGCCAGTTCTCGGAAATCCTGAAAGCGAACCTCGCCAAAATCGGCAGCACGGTCAATATCGAGCCGATGGATATTGCGCAGTGGGTCCCTGTCCTGCTCGAAGGCAAGTTCGGCGCGATCTTCTCTTTCGCGGGCGGGACGGGCTGGTTCCCGACGCGCATCTCACTCAGCAACAACTTCTCGACCGAAAAGAATATCGTGTGGCCGGATGGCAAGCCGCCCGCCGATTACGTCGCGGGCATGACTAAAACCGATACCACCTTCGACCCCGCCGCGCAGAAGGCAGCGATGAAGCAGGCCGTCGGCTCGCTGATGGAAGAAATGTGGGCCGCGCCGATTGCGTTCCGCTACACGCTCTTCGCGCAGGCCAAGACGCTGGCCGGATTTGATCGCGGTATCTACGATCAGCCGCGTTTGCGCGACGTGACGACGAGCAAATAGCCGTTGTTGTATGGGGTTGGCGGACACATAGGTCCGCCCGTACACAGACGCGCCATATTCACCAATAAACGGGCGAGGCAAGCCGTCACCCCTACACCGGAGAACACCGAATATGTAGAGGCGGACCTATGTGTCCGCCCTAACGAACAAAAATGGGGATTCTTCCGCGTGACGCAGTACCTCGTCCGGCGCTTGCTGCAATTTATCCCGGTCCTCGTCCTGACCTCGCTGGTCGCGTTCGCGCTGATCCGCCTGATTCCCGGCGACCCGGCGACGGTGATGCTCGGACCGACCGCGAAGCCGGAACAGATCATCGCCCTTCGTGCCGAAATGGGGCTGGACCAATCGATCCCGCAGCAATATCTCGTCTGGCTGGGACGCATCGCGACGGGGAACTTCGGTAAATCGTTCATCAACGATTTTCCAGTGAGCCAGCTCATCTTGCGGCGGCTCCCCGCGACGCTGGAACTGGCGCTCGCGGCGCTCGTCGTCGCGCTGCTAATCGGAGTCCCATTCGGCGTTATTGCGTCGATCTGGCGCGGACGCTGGCCGGACCACCTGATCACTCTGTTTAGCAGCCTCGCGATGGGCATCCCCGATTTCTGGCTGGGTATCCTGCTCGTGCTGCTGTTCGCGCTGCGCCTGAACTGGCTGCCCTCTTCCGGCTATGCCTCGATAGTGCAGGAGCCGCTCAACGGTCTGCGCTTCATCCTCCTGCCGTCGTTCACGCTCGGTCTGTATATCTCGGCGGTGTTCGCGCGCTTCATCAAGGCGTCGCTGGTCGAGGTGATGAGTCAGGATTACATCCGCACTGCGCGCAGCAAGGGCTTATCGGAGCGGCGCGTGATCGTGCGCCACGCCTTCAAGAACGCGATGATCCCGATGGTGACGGTCTTCGCCTTGCAGCTTGGCGGCTTGCTCGGCGGCGTCGTGATCACCGAGTCGATCTTCGACTGGCCGGGGCTGGGTCGGCTGCTCATCACCTCGATCCAGAAGCGCGATTACAGCATCGTGCAGGCGATCATCATGCTCGCGGTGCTGTTCTATCTGGTGATTAACCTTGCCGCCGACCTGTCCTATGGCCTGATCGACCCGCGCCTGCGCTACCGCACATCGAAAAACCGCGTATGACGGCCTTGACCCGCGCGGATTTGGCGCTGAACACACCCCGCGCTGCGCCGCATCCCTTCCGGCGGTACGCGCTGCGCAGGAACTGGACCGGGTGGCTCGCGGCGGCGATCCTCGCTGCGCTGATCTTCATCGCGGTCGCGGCTCCGCTGATCGCGCCCTATGACCCGCTCGCGATGACCCCGCCGGAAGCCTTTCAAGCGCCGTCGAATGCGCATCCCTTCGGCACGGATGAATTCGGGCGCGATATTCTGAGCCGCGTCCTGTATGGCACACAGGTTTCCGTCGGGACTGCCGCAGCGGTGATCGTTTTTGCAGGGCTGGTCGGCGTCTTGCTCGGCGTGCTGGCGGGCTATCTCGGCGGGTTCGTCGATGCGGTGATCATGCGCCTGCTCGATACGATCCTCGCATTTCCGGCAATCCTGCTCGCGCTGGGACTGGTCGCGGTGCTGGGGCAGGGCGTCGTCAACAGCACAATTGCGGTGAGCATCGTCAGCGTGCCGACCTTCGCGCGCCTGATTCGCGCGACGATCCTGCAACAGCGCGAGATGGAATACGTCGAGGCCGCGCGCATGGTCGGAGCATCGGAATTGCGCATCATGACACGCACGCTGCTCCCGAACGCGCTACCGCCGCTGTTGGTGCAGGTCGCCATCAATGCAACCTGGGCGGTGCAGCTTGAAGCCGGGCTGAGTTTTCTCGGTCTGGGGGTCAAGCCGCCGACGCCCTCGTGGGGGCAAATGCTCAACATCAGCCGGGGCTATCTGTACCGCGCGCCCTGGTATGGGTTGTACCCCGGCATTTCGCTGATGCTGCTCGTGCTGTCGCTGAATATCCTCGCGGATAGCCTGCAAAAGTATCTCGCGCGCGGTCGCATTCGTTAGTCATTTTCAACAGGAACCACGATGAACAACCAGAACGCAATCGGCATCGGCGTAATCGGCATGGGCTTCATGGGACGCGCCTTCGCCCAAATCTGCAACCAGCTCCCCAGTGTAACGCTCGTCGGCGTCTCCGACGCGATGGAGAGCATCGGGCAGACCGCCGCGAAGCAGTTCAATACAAATTTTTATGCGGATTCGACGGCGCTGATCGACGCGCCTGATGTCCATGCCGTGATCATCTCCACGCCGGAAGACGCGCACCTCGACCCCTGCCTGGCCGCACTTTCGCTGAATAAAAGCGTGCTGGTCGAAAAACCCATCGCAGATACGACCGTCAATGCGCAAAAGATACTCGCGGCAGCGGAGCAATCGAAAGGCGTGCTGATGGTCGGCCATTCACTGCGCTTCTCGACCTCTTACGCGACGATCAAGCAATTTGTGGATGAGGGTCGCGTTGGGGCTGTGCAATATATCCAGACGCGCCGCCTGAATGGAAAGGCCGCGCAGGATCGGCTCAAGGGGCGCTGCTCGCTGCCCGTATTCCTCGGCGTGCATGATTACGACATCGCGCGCTGGATCGCGGGCAGCGAACCCATCCGTGTCTATGCCGAATCGCAGTTCGGAGTCCTGCAAAGTCCGGTTACGACATCGAAGACAGCAACTGGGCGATGATCACCTTCGCGAATGGCGTCCTTGCAGTCTGCGAGACGGGCTGGATTTTGCCGAACGGACACCCCGCCGGGGCGGATTCAGGTCCTCGTCGTGCAGGGGTCGGAAGGGCGCGTCGAACTGGAACTCGTCAAGCAAAGTATTCTGCTCAGTACGGAGAGCGGCGCGAGCTACCCCGATACCAGCTTCATGCCGCGAGTCGATGGCGAATTGCGCGGCGGCTTCGTGCATGAGGTAGAGCGCTTCGTCGTGAGCATCCAGACGGGCAGCGCGCCGCCAGTCACCGGACGCGATGGTACAATCGCGCTGCAAATCGCGGAAGCCGTGATCCAATCCGCGAGCAGCCACACGCCCGTACAGATGTAATGAAACTTGCGCACGCGCTGCATGTCGTCGGCGGTGGCTGGACCGGGTTCAACATCTCCGGCGCGCGGGATTGTCATGTTTATGTGCTGGATGGCGGCTCCGAACTGGCGCTGGTCGATACCGGGGTCGGGCTTGCCGATGATTTCAGCACGATCCTTGAGAATATCCGCGCCGATGGTCTCGACCCGCGCCGCATCCGCAAGATTATCCTGACGCACTATCACGCGGATCACATCGGCGCGGCGCGTGAGGCGCGTTCCCGGCTGGATGCGGAAGTGATCGCCTCGCATGGCTGCGCGCCTGCGATCCGCGCCGGGGATGAAGCACCAATGGGCTTGCAGATCGCGAAAGCCGCCGGGGTGTACCCGCCGGATTATTACATTCAGCCGTGTGAGGTGGACCGCGCGGTTGGCGAGAGCGACGTGATTCAGGTCGGGTCGCTGATCCTGCGTGTATTCGATACACCCGGCCACTCTGACGGACACATCAGCTTTTTGCTGGAAGGCGCGGACCGGACGGCGTTTATCGGCGGCGATCTCATCTTCTGGAACGGGACGATCCTGCTGCAAAACGTGCCGGATTGTCGCATCGATGCCTATGCAAGCAGCGTCGCGAAGGTCGCCGCGCTCGAATTCGATGCACTGCTGCCGGGGCATGGGCAAATCTCGCTGCGCGGCGGTGTGGAACATGCGCGGAAAGCGGACCGCGTGTTCAGAAGCCTGTTGATCCCGCCAAATCTGCTATGAAATATCTTAAATTCGCCGCGCTTCTGAATCGGATCACGTCTGTCTTTTAGGGCGGACACATCGGTCCGCCCGGCATTCCCTGCGCCGGCGCGTCAGAAAATATTAATCGCCCGCGCCGCGAGGACGGCCAGCGTCATCAGCGAGAGCGAGGATTGCACCATCATGAACAGCTTCGCGCGCGGCGTAAGCGGCGCGGTATCCGTCGGGCTGAAGGCAGTGCTGGTGTTGAACGACAGAAACAGATAATCCACGAAGCCGGGGACCCATTTCTTCGTGCTGTTCAGGTTGGCCTGCGGGAACAGAAAATCGCCCGTAACGTGCTGCGTCGGATGTCGCCGTCCGGGTCCCCCACCGTCCAGCATCCAGTACCAGAGCGAGAAGACCAGCACCTTCGTCACCCAGATCGCGATAGCATCACCGAGCAGCGCAATCGCGCCTGTCTGGTGTGTGGGAAGCGAAATAACGAGCAGAAAGACGCTGACCACCAGCGAGATCGTCACGATGGTCGCAGCAGAGATGGCAAGTAGCTCGTTCAGGCGATAGCGCTGCCGATAGAGCGCAGTCCGGATCAGAATGATCATCCCGATGATGACGGCCAGCGGAAGCCAGTTTGGGACAATCGAACGCGCGGGCGAAATGACCAGGTACATACCGCCAATTGCAATGAACGCGAGCGTCGCGGGCCACCGCGCATGATGTGCGGGAGCGACAGGCTTCGCGGGTATGAGGGACTCCGACGGTTTAGCCGCATCCGGGATCATATATTCTTTCGCCACAATTCACCTCTCGATTGAAATTGTACCGAATTTTCCAGACAGCGGCGCGCGCGGGCGGCCAAACGGCGGCCTCACGTCAGCGTTTCGGTGCGGAGCGGCCAACCCGCCGCAATCCGGGCGCGGGTCGCTTCCCACGAGCGAACCCCGCTCGACGCATCCGGTGCTTCGACGTTGCACGCGCCGACCCCGCACGCAAATTCGACCGCCCCCGCTGGTGAAAGCCCATGCCGCAGCGCCGCGAGCAGCCCCGCATAAGCGCAATCGCCCGCGCCCGTCGTCCCGGCGACTGTCACCGCGAAGGCCGGATGATAGACTTCCTGCCCCGCCCACGCCGCGCTATCGAGAGTCGCGAAGCGCGCGAAACGTGCCGCGTCGTTCGCGGTGTAGAGGACCATCCCGAATTCACCGAGTTTGAAGCCGACGACTGCCGCGCCCATCGCGAGCAGTTCATCGGCAAGGGAGCGCAGGTACGCGCGCGTCAGGTGTGGGACCACCGCACCGCGCCATGCGTCGTAATCCGCGCGGCGCAGCATGAACAGGATTTCCTCGATACTCGGTACGAAGACGTCCACGAAGGGCAGCGTGCGCGCGATGAGTTTGTGCCAATCGACGCGCCCGCCCGGTCCCGCCGGGTCCGGCAGCGACATATCGAGCGCGGTCACGGCTCCTGTCTTGTAGGACGCCGCGAAAATTGTTTCGAGTTCCGCACCGTCGTCTTCCATCAGCTTCGGCAGGATGCTCGGATAGCCAAGATAGAAGAAGCGTGCTTCACGAAGCAGATTGAACTCAATATCCGCTGCGCCGAAGGTCCCATTCACGCCGGGGTAGTGTAGAAAGGTACGGTCGGTGCGCTGTGGCGAAAGCGCAATCGTATACGAACTCGGCGCACCGCTCCTGAACCGGATATGGCGGTTCAGCGCCGGGTCTTGCTCGCCGAGAAGCTGCGCCGTCGCACGCCCGATCAGGTCGTCGCCGACCGCCGCGACCAGCCGCACATCGAGGCCGAGCCGATGCAGCGCCCGCCCGACGTTGGAGACTGCGCCCCCGGTCGAGATCGCGAGCGGTCCGGTCTCCAGCAGCGTCCCGGCCAGCGCGAGCGCCGCGCGCGGGATCGTATCCATATCCGGGAACATATCCATGCACAGGTGGCCGCTCACCACCACGTCGATTTCACGCACATTGCGCCGCCCGGACACCGCCTACGCCCCTTGCAGCATGACGGTCTGCCCGGTCTTGCCGCTTTCCAGCGCGGCGGTCAGGACGCGGTGATGCAGCGCGGTTTCCTGCGGGGTGGCGCAGTAGAAAGGCTGGCGCATCGCGGCGCGTCCGTTGGTGAGTTCATCGCAGAACGCCGCCCACATTTGCAGCATCGAATCGGAGAAGCCGAACTCGAAAATCCCGCCCGTGATCGTCGGATACGCGGTTTCGTAACCGAGATCGAGATGCTTCCAGGCCTGTTCGCCGCCGGGCATATAGTCGAGCGTGCGCAACGTCTTCGGATATTTCGTCGAAAAGTCGATGCTGAACTGCGTGCCGAGGATGCGGATCGACCACGTATTCGTATCACCCGGTGAGATGCGGTGCGTCTGGATGAACATCGGGAAGTGCTGCCCGGCGGTCTGGACCTCGCAGGAAAGGGTCGCGTTATCCCATGTCTCGCAGGGGACGAGCTTACCTTCGGCGTTCGGGCGTTCCTTCACGATGTTGCTCAGGAGCGCGCGGACGTTGGCGGGCATCCACCCGGCGCGCAGCGGGATATGCAGCGGGTGCATTCCGAGATCGCCCATGCAGCCATATTCGCCGTTGATCGCGACCATCCGCTTCCAGTTGATTTTCTTGTTCGGGTCGAGGTCGCTACTATGCAAGAGGCTGGCGTGAACTTCGATGATCTGCCCGAAACGATTCTCGTTGATCGCCCTGACGACACGCTGCGCGCCCGGCAAAAACGGGAATTCCGACGAACACGCGACCACCAGATCGGGGTGCGCCGCGATTTCCGCGAGGATTGCTGTATTGGCGGCCTGATCGATCCCGAACGGCTTTTCACCGAGCAGGTGCTTCCCCGCGCGCAGAATGTCGGTATACACCTGCTGGTGCAGGTTGTGCGGCACGGCGCAATAGATCGCGTCTACCTCGTCGCTGGCGAGAAGATCGTGATAGTCACCCGTCCGCACCTTGATCGTGTCGAAATTGCTATCCCACCAGTTGAACAGGGCGGGGTTCGTATCGCATATCCCTGTGATGCGCGGGATGTAGTCGAGGTCGAGCAAATGACACCAGCGCGCAGCGGCGCTGCCGAATTCGCGCCCCATCAGGCCGAGGCCTATAATCCCGAAGCGGAGTTGTTTGCGTGCCATGTGTTTAGCTCAGGCTCGCGAGCGCGGTTTGCACGTTCGCGCCTTCGTGGACGATCTGCATGAAGGCGCGCGTGATCGCGGCGGGTTTCGGATGCTGGATCACGTTGCGGCCATAGACGATTCCGTGTGCGCCCTGCTGCATCAGGTCATAGGTGCGTTGCAGAATTTCGGCTTCCCCTGCCTTGCCGCCGCCGCGCACGAGGACCGGAATATCGCCCGCAATCCGCACGACCTCGTGATAGTCGCTGATATTCTCCGTCGGGTCGGCCTTGATAATATCCGCGCCAAGTTCGACCGCCTGCCTGACCAGCGGCAGAATTTTATTCAGGTCGCCATCGACCATGTAGCCGCCCGCCGTCGCATTGTCCTTCATGACCAGTGGTTCGATCATGAGTGGCATTCCGTAGCGCTCGCATTGCGGCTTGAGCAGCGTGATATTGCGGATGCACGACTGATGCACTTCGGGCTGTTCGGGCAGCATGAACAGGTTCACGACCACGCACGAGGCATCCAGCCGGAGCGCCTGCTCCAGCGGCTCCTGAATGATTTCGGAGAAGAGCGTGCGCGGCAGCTTGCCGCCGTAAACATTCGCAATGTCAGTACGCAGCACGAGCGCGGGTTTGTGCTTGCCGGGGATATTCTGCAAATATTTCGCCTGCCCGATGCTGAGTTGGATTGCGTCAGGCGCGGCCTCGACGAGCGTATGCACGACGCTCTTCATATCCTCAATCGCGCCGAGGAACGAGCGCTCCCCGAAGAAGCCGTGATCGACCGCGACATCGAAACAGTTGCCATCCGGCGCGAACAGCCGGTTCATGCGTGGCGTGATGCTCATAGGTAAAAAATGACCTCGATGAATAGAGAAAATCGTTTGCGCACGATGATAACACGGCACGGGTGATTTGAAACGTTGGCACATTCAGAATCAATCACGGGCGGACACATAGGTCCGCCCACCCACATAATTTTATCCGACGTCGTTATACCGTCGCCAGCCCACCATCGACATGCAGCGCCTGTCCGGTGATGAACCGCGCCCCATCGCTGCACAGGAAGGCAATCACATCCGCGACTTCTTCCGGCGTCCCGACGCGGCCAAGCAGGTTGGCGGGTTCGACCTGCTGCGCCGCTGTCTCCTGCACGTCGCCCGGACAGACCGCGTTCACGCGCACGCCCATCGGTGCGAATTCGCGCGCCATCTCCCGCGTGAAACCAATCAGCCCGGCCTTGCTCGCGCCATAGACGGCGTTGTTCAGCTTCGTCAGCGGGTGGCCGTAGACGCTCGCGACGTTCACGATAGCGCCGCCGCCTTCATCGGCCATCACGCGCCCGACAAGTTGGCACATGAAAAACGGTCCGGTCATATTGACCTCGATCACGCGCCGCCAGTCGTATTCATCCAGCCGAAAGATGCTGCCCGGCTTCTCCACGCCCGCCGCGTTGACGAGCAGGTTCACTGCGCCGAATTTATCCCGGCACATCTCGACCGTCGCGCTTGCCTGAAATTTGTTCGCGACATCGGCCATCAACCCCGCCGCGCGCCCGCCCGCTTCTGTGATCTCCGCGACGATGCGCTCTACGCGGTCGGGATTGATGTCGTTGATGAACACCGCTGCGCCCGCCTTCGCGAAGGTCAGCGCCGCCGCCCTGCCGATGCCGTCTCCCGCGCCCGTGACGAGCGCGACTTTGCCCGTAAAATCTACCGAAAACGTCATTGCTGCTGCTTCCTTGTTAACCAGAACACTACGCCAATCGCCGCGACTGTGTTCAGCAGCCAGCTCAGGCCGATATACCACGCCGCGCCGTAGCCCCCATAGGTCATAATCAAATACGTACCGACCGGGAGCAACAGGATGGTCACAATCACCGACTCGGCTATCGAATATTGCGGCTTGTTCAACGTGCGGAACGCGGTCCCCAGCCCGACGCCCAACCCGACCGCGAGCGATTGCAACAGCAGCGGATACATCCAGCCAATCGCGGGCGCATACTCGGCTCCGAAGACGCCCAGCAGCACGAACGGCGCGACGAACGCGAGCGCGACCGTCCCCGCCGACCAGATCAGACCACTGGCAAGCGTGGCGCGGATGAAGATCGCGCGCAGGCTCGCGCCCTGGCTGGTCCTGAACGGCAGATAGCTTTCGAGGTTGCGCGCGAAGCCCGTGATGAACGGTCCCGGATAGGTAATCACCTTGTACGCGATTGCGAGATATGCGAGATCGATTTTGTTCCACGCGCTCAGGATGAGCAGCGGCAGCGTTTCGACAGTGAACGCGCTCAGGTTTTTGTCAATCGAAAACAGCACGCCCTGCCCCATATAGCGGCGCAGCGGCACGAATGGGAGTTCGCGCAACAGGGCGGGGAGCGCTGGCAGGCGCGCATCTTCGCGGGCGAAGCGTGGATAGAGGTACACACCCAACGCGCAAAAGAGGGCGCTCGTCGCGAGCTGCGCGGCGATGATCGCTTCAACTTGTAGCGTGAACACCGCCGCGATGGTCAGCGCCGAACCAATGATCAGTCGCGCCGTCTCCAGTTGCACGACCCGCCGCATCGAGCGCCGCGCGGCCAGCGAGAGCGTGACGACCGCGAACGGCAGATCGAGCAGGCGCGTGAAGGCGAGCCAGCGCGTCACCCCCCCTGCCTCGCCGCCATACAGCGAAAACGCAATGAAGAAGCCGAAGACGAGAAATCCATTGGAGACAAACGCGACCTTCACGAACCATGCAAGCTGTTCGCGCGCGGCGTCGGCATCGTTCGCGCCGAGCGCTTTGGCGAGCAGCGTTTTGATGATCAGCGCCCCGCCGGAAATCTCGAAAGTGCCAATGAGTGCGAACTGCGTCACGACAGTTGTGTAAAAGCCGAGCCGATCCACGCCCAGCCCGCGCGCAAGGATCGCCTGTGTCAGCCCGGCGATGGCGATCACGAAGAACTGCCCGGTTTGCAGCGTGATCGTATCGCGGATGAATTTGCGCTGGAGCAGCCCGCCCGCCCGCGCGATCATCCGCTTTTACTCAAAATCTGGTCGTAGAGGCGCAGCATCCGCAACGCAGCGGGTCCCCAGCCGTAGGCGCTGACCATCCACGCGCGGGCGGCGATGCCCATCCGGGCGCGGCGGGTCGGGTCGCCCATCAATTCGCGAATGCCCGCTGCCAGCGCGGGAACCGTGCGCTCGACGATCAACCCGGCGTTGCGCGCGGGCGCATCAGGCAGGTTGCAGCCCGGCGTGAGCAGCGCCGGGACGCCCGCCGCCATCGCCTCGAGCGCGGCCATTGGCAGCCCTTCGCCTTCGGCGGGGAGCGCGAAGAGGTCCGCGCTGCTGAGGACTTCCTCGCGCCTGCGCCCTTCGATATAGCCCGTGAATAGCACGCGGTCCGCGACGGCGTGCTGCGCCGCGAGCGCTTGCAGGTGCGCGAGCATCCCCTCATCCGGTCCGGCAATGATCAGCCGCGTATTCGGAAGCGCCGCTTCCGCGAAGGCCGGGATGAGCAGGTGAACGCCCTTGCGCTCGTGCAGCCGTCCGAGGTACAGAATATTGAACGCGCCATGATCGGGCTGCGTATAGGGGCGCGTCGTGAAGCGCCACGCCGCCGGGACGTTCACGCCATTCGAGATGATGTCGATATGCGGGAGCGGGATGTGAAACAGGCTCCATAGTACGCGCATATCGTCGGCTTCCGCAGCGGTGAGTGCCGCGACTGCCCCAAAACGTGACAACATCCGCGCGCCAAACAGCCGATCCCACGTCCTCTTGAACATCGCGCGCCCGGTCCTATAGGGCAGCGTGCCATGTGGCGAGAGGACGCGCGGCGCATGGGCATATGGCAGCGTGAGCAACGCTTCAACTGTGCGCAGTTCGTGGTAATGGATTACATCCGGGTCCAGCACGCGCAGCGCGTTCGCCATGCCGCGCGGCGTCGAAAAGTTGAGCCGTCGCGGGAACAGGTTCGGGACACGCCGCACGCTCACGCCGTCGATGCGCTCCGCTGCGGTTTTGCTGCGTTTGCCGGGGGCGAGCGCATCCGTCGTGAGGACCGTCACCTGATGCCCGTTTGCGGCTTGTGCGCTCGCTAGCCCGGTCACGGCGGCGACAACCCCGCCATACGCAAACGCAGGCGCGTAATAGGGCGCGACGTGGACGATCTTCACGGCATGACCTGATAGACCTGCGCGCCATCCGATTCAAAAGCGAGTTTGAGGTACGGCGCAAGGTCGGCGCGGATGTTCAGGAGCGCAGTCGGGACGGGCGCACGCCAGCGGAACATCCCGGCCAGTGCGTCCGGCTGCGCGGCGATTTGCGGGACGATCACATAGCTGATTTTGTACTGGCGCAATAATTCAGCGTTGGCGGTGTCGGCGGGGTTTTGCCAGAAGGCGAGCAGCGCCGTCTGTCGCGCGTCGGAGCGTTCTGTGCCGCGATAGAACGGCTGCGGACGGAAGTACACGGTATCGCGCTGTGCGATCAGCGGAACCCAATCGCCCTCTTGCGGTCCGGGGTGGTTGAGGATGAGCGCATCGGCGGGCGCGTTGGCCTTGAGCCACTCCATCGCGCGTACATCGGCGGCGGATGCGAACGCACCGAAAATCATGAGCGGGGTCGCCTTGCTCGCGGCCAGCAATGGACGGTTGAGCGCGACCACGAGGACGATCACGAGCGCGGCGGCGGCCAGCGCGGGCAAGCTGATTCGCTTCACAAAGGGATCAAAGCGCGGACCGATGCGCCGTGCCGCCGCGAGCAAGCCCATCGCCCCGAGGACTGTATACGGAATAATTGGACCATGCCACGCGATGCTGAACGGATAGTCATATTTGAGGAGCGGTGCAAGCAGACCAGATAGCAGGCGCGGCAATATCCCGATACTCGAAAAATCGACCACGAGCAGCAGCCAGCCAAGCATCAGCACATCGACGAGCGAGCGGCGGCGCAGCGCGATCACGGTTCCCCACAGTACGAACGGGATAATCACGACGCCGTGATAGGCGACCAGCACGAACAGGTGGCGCGGATCGATCTCGAACGGTGATGCGATGCTCGAACCCAGCAGCGGCGCGATTTTCACGAGCCAGGGCGCGATCAGCAGCAAGGCGAGCAGCGGTACGCCGAACCCGGCCAGCAGCCAGCGCCGGAAGGTCGGGCGCGGCTTCGCGATCCAGAGCGTGAGCAGCCAGGGCGCGAAGCCGAGAATCAGGATGATCGTCGTATCCGGGTGCGAGAGTGGCACGCCCGCGAGCAGCACCGCCGCTGGAACTGCCGCCTTCCAGCCACCACCGCGCAGCACGCGCATTGTGAAGCACAGAAAGCCAAGCGCGAAAACCAGCGCCAGCAGCGTCGTATAATGCGAGTCGAGGGTCGCGAGCAGCAGCCCGGTTCCGATCAGCGCCGCGCCCGCGTAGAACAATCCTGTGCGGCGGGTCAGGTCTTCTTCGACCTCGTTGCCGAAATCATAGGCGAGTGCGACGAACAGGAACGCGAGGACCGCGCCGAGCGCAAGCTGAATATTCTGTATCCCGGCGTTGAGCGCGTGCGCGAGGTAGGCGACCAGCACCGGGAAAGCGGGCGAATAGAGGTACGAAATTTCGGGGTGGAAGGGCGCGAGCGTGGTCAGACTGCCGCCCTCACGCAGCACCAGACCGAGATAGCCGAAGCCCTGCGCATCGGTATCCAGTGGGACCGGAAATATTAAAGTCGGTGCAATGAACAGCAGCGCGACCACGCCGAAAAACGCAAGTTCGCGCGGACCCGGCCAGCCTGTTTCCTTACGGCCTTCGTTTTCGGCCTTGAACATGCCGAGCGAGAACGTCCCCGTCAGGAACACGCCGACGATCAGGCCAAACCACAGGTAATCGACGATCAGCGTATCCCAGCGAAACAGCGCGGTATAACCGACCGCGAGGACCAGCACCCCCGCGAGTGCCAGCGCTCCGGCCAGCGCGATACGGGGCTGGCGGGTCGGCAGCGCGGGCGAAAAGAGCAGCCCCGCGCCGAAGACGACGGACGCGAAGACGAACACGACGAAGAGCGGCAATTCGGGGACCTCGCAGGGTGGGCAAGGTTGACATTGTACATCATTCGCCGCTGCGTGGTAGAAGCACGCGCGGGGATGAATCAGGGCAAACCCACCAAATGGACGCGCGGGGCTAAAGCCACCGCGCTGCTACGGTCCGTTACGTTGGAAGTCGCGGAAGCCAACCGTAATAGCCCGGTCCATTCATGGCCGGGTGACTGTTGTACGCACGTCTGTCACCCTACCGCGCTAGAACCCGTCCGGCCTGCGCCGCGCCTGTGCCGCCTGCTCGAAACCATACGCGGCGTTGATCAACAGCCCTTCGCTCAGATACGGACCGACGAACGCCACCCCAACCGGCTCCCCATCGTCGCGATAGCCCGCCGGGACGATCACCGCCGGACAACCTGCGGGTGCATACAGCGGCGCAAGCTGGTTCGACAGACTGACCAGCATCGAAACATTGTGTTCGATATGCAGCAGGTTGAGCATCTCGCGGGCGCGGGCGCGGTTAGTGGCGACCATCTCCGCAAAGGCCTCGCGCGTGATGCTCATCGCCTGCGATTTTTCTAGCAAATCCTGCCCATACGGCGCGCGGTTGGGCAGATCGGCGGCGTTGAAGGCGATCACCTCCGCGAGCGAGGCTATCGGCGCTTTGGTCGCCGCGAGGTAATCGGCGACACCGAATTTCATCCCGTAGTGCAGCACATCCAGATAGGGGACGCCATCCGGGAAGGGGACCGCAATCAGTTCCGCACCCGCACCGCGCAGAACCGTCGCGATCCGGTCGAAGATCGTGCCGTCGCCTTTGCGCGTGTCCTGTTCCGGCCTGCACATACCGATGCGCAGCCCTTTGAGGTGATTGCCACCACTCGCGATCACCAGGCTTGACGGCGCGAGCGAGAAGGCTTCAGTGGTGAGCGGGTCGGCGGGATCAGCCCCCGCGATCACGGCGAGCAGCAACGCGGCATCGGTCACGTTGCGCGCCATCGGTCCGAGTGTATCCATCGCGTCGGTAATCGGGATCACGCGGTCGCGGCTGACGAGGCCGATACTCGGCTTGATGCCGACGATGCTGTTTTGCGAGGACGGATAGGAGATCGAGCCGGACGTCTCCGAGCCGATACTGAGCGGCGTGAGGTCCGCCGCGACCGCGACCGCCGACCCCGAACTGCTGCCGCCCGCGTCGAAGCGCCCATACGGGTTGCGCGTCTGGCCGCCGAGGACACTAAAGCCGTTGTTGCTGGTACTAGTCATGAAGTTCGCCCACTCGGAAAGGTTAGCCTTGCCGAGCAGGACCGCGCCCGCCGCGCGCAGCTTCGCGACGACGAACGAGTCGCGGTCCGGTATGGCGGCTTCCAGCGCCTTTGCCCCGGCGCTGTTGTGCATCCCCGTCGCGGCAACGTTATCCTTTAGCAGTACCGGGATGCCATGCAGCGGACCACGCGGCCTGCCTGCAGCGCGCTCGGCGTCACAGATGCGGGCGTCGTCGAGGGCGTGCGGGTTGAGTTCGATCACACTGTTGAGGCGGTCGGGGTCGAAGGTGCGGATGCGGTTCAGGTAGTAGAGGACGACTTGCTCCGAAGTGAGCGCGCCATCCGCGAAATGTGCGTGGATCGCCCCGACGCTGGCTTCGTTGAGCAATTCGTGCAGGCGCGTCCGGGTCGCGTCATCCAGTGCGGATAATGCGGCCTCGAACGGCGTGAAATCGAGCGCGCGTTTGCCGCTGTAGGCCGGGACGCTGTACTGCTTCTCGACCTGCGCGGCGACATACGCCTCGAAGTTGAATTCGGTCTCGTCGCGTTTGGTCATCGTGAAATCGCGTAGAAATCGAACGTGCCGAGGTATAGCACGTTGAACGAATGGTTTTTGATCTTGCCGCTGACGGCGGTGCGGTCCGGTGATTGCGCCATATAGATACCCGCCGGGTTGAGCTGCGTAACTTCCGTTTGCAGGTCCACGAAGAGCCGCACCAGTTCATCATTGGAGCGCGCATTCTGCCCGGCCTTGATGATTTGATCGACTTTCGCATCGCGCAGGTAGCCCGCGTTCTGGCCGCCCTCGGCGCTCTCCGAAGCGAAGATCGGCAGAGCGAAGTTGAGCGGACTGTTGTAATCCGGCCACCAGCTTTGCAGGAACAAATCCGGGCGGTCGGCAGAAGGTCCGGCGGTCAGCAGCGCCTGATATTCATCGTTCGGGTACTTCTTCACGGTCAGGAAGTAGCCAAGCTGCTCGAGGTTCTGGCGCAGGATCGCGCCCGCGAGGTCGCCGCGCCCTTCGGGAGCCGCAAGCGTGAATGTCGTGCCAGGCGGAACTTTGGCGCGGATCGAATCGAGCAGCGTTTTGGCCTGTTTGAGATCGGTTTTGTAGGTGAAGGTGTTCGGATTCGCGCCGAGCAGCGTATTCGGGAAGGGACCATTCGGCTGCCTGCCGCGTCCACCGAGTTCGGCGCGGTTGTAGGCGGCATAATCGAACGCATACGAAAGCGCCTGCCGTGCGCTGACATCCTGTAAGGGTCCGTAGCTGGTCGCCATAATCAGGAAATCGATACGCAGCGTCGGGTTCTTGTTGAGCAGATAGCCGCCTGCCAGTTCAAGAGTCGTCAAATCATCGGGCAGCAGGAAGGTCGCGGCGTCGGCCTTGCCCTGTTCGAGCGCGCGGCGGCGCTGGCCGCTCTGCGCGATGGTCTGCACGACGACCTGATCGAAATGCGTCCCGCTCCAGCCGCGCCAGTAGGCATCGAAGCGCTTGAGCGTGGTTGGTTTGCTGCCATCGAGTTCGCCAGCGAGCGTATAGGGACCCGTCCCGGCCTCGTGCGTTTGCAGCCACGTATGGCCGTTATCGCTCCCTTTATTGCGCTGTACGGCGGTCGGGCTGACGAGTCCCGTGCCATAGGACGCCGCGAGCGCGACGAGAAATTGCGGCTGCGGGCGCGTGAAGGTGATCACGAGCGTATACGGGTCCGCCGCGCGGATTTGCTTGTCTGGGTCGCTCAGGAAGGTTCCGAGGATACCTTCCGTGCCGAGTTTTGCGGTCACGGTCCGCGCGAGGCCGAACTTCGCGGCATCGGCATTGAAATCGGTCCCGTCGTGGAACTTGACGCCCTTGCGCAGCTTGAACGTATAGACTGTATCGGCCTGATTATCGACCGACTCCGCGAGGACGGGTTCGATTTCGGTGAGCGACTCGCCCTTGAGCGTGACCAGCCCTTCGTAGATGCCGCGCAGTGGGACGTTCGAGTTCTCGTCATAACTGCTCGCCGGGTCGAGGTCCGAGGGCGCGCTCTCCGTCACGACGGTAAAGGTATTGTTGGCCTGCGCCTGTGTAGGGCGTGCGAGGGGCGCGGCCAGCACAAACGCGAATATTGCAATCAGCAGTCGTTTCATTCCATTGACTCCCTACAACTCACGCACGCGCTGATAGACACCCGCCAACACTGCGAGGATGACCAGCGCGTAACCGCCAATCGCGAGGACCGTCTGGCCGGGTCGTAGCGCGGCCTGTATTTCGGCCCAGGTACTATCGAAGTAACCACGATTAACCGCGCGTTCTTCGTTCATGGCCTGTTGAAAGCGGTTGAAGGCTTCGTCGGATTGCCCGACGGCACTCCCGGTACTGATCTGTGTGGCGTCTTCAACGAGCTTGTTCTGCAGAAGCGTCCGCACCTGCGTATTGATTTTCAGGTAATCGGCGAAGGCAATACGCGCTTTTTCGAGCGCCGCCGCCTCGCCCGCGAAGGTCACGTTGGCGACAAGCGGCTTGATCCCATCCCGCAGCGACGGATCGACCGTGCTGCTGTTCGCCGTCCCAATCACGGAAGGCGCGATCCGGTCAGTGCTGCCCGGCTGCAAGAATGTCGTGTTCGTGCAGCCTTCGACGCCGCACAGCCGATATTCGACCGACTTGCGATACGTATCGAAATTGCGATTCCAATAATCGGCATTCCCGGCGTCAATGATCGCCGCGCTTTCTGCGCTCGCGGTCTGGTTGCCCGCCGCGAGGACGCGCGCGCTGGCCGTGATGCTCAGATAGGAGTCATTGATCATGCGGTCGATCTGGCCGGGAACCGTCGCGAAGTGCGCGAACGCAATCAGGAAGACGACCCAACCCGCAACCATCGCGAGGTCGAGACCGGGCGTAACGTAGCGTCGCACCTTGAAGCGCAGCCAGAAAGCGAGCGCCGTCAGCGCGAGCGCCACGACGAACATGATCGCACCGACGCCGAATTGTATGCCCTGCGCGATGCTGCGCGCGTCGCTGCCGCTCGCTACCATCGAGTCGAAATTCAGCTTCTCCAGATCGAGCAGGTAACGCGCGATCTGGTTCTGCAGGTAATTATCGGCGATGATGTACTCGTTGATCGCGGTCGCGCGGTCGCCGTTCTGTTCGGCGGTGAGCAGGTTGCCCATGTGCTGCCAGAACTGATCGAACGCGAAATATTCGACCTTGTTGTAGGTCGCACGCTCATCCTCGCTTTGCAGGTTGGCGCGGACCGCGTACATCTCGTCGCGGAAGGTCTGGAAGCTGGCATGTACGGCGTCGAGGCTCGCCCAGTGTTTCGGGTTGTCGGCAGCCGTCGCGACGAAATCCGATGCGCTGCTATCCATCGCGGCGATGGCGGCGAGCGCGGCTTCGCTGGCGTCCACTTTCGCGCTGCTGACCTGGACAATTTCCTGCACCTGATTCAAAATGCGGGTATAGGCAGCCTGGACGATGATCATTGCAAAAAGCGAGAGCAGGATCACGCCCGCCGCGCCGATGATGAGCCGCGTCCGTGAATAGATGCGCCGTGCGCTCGCCTGGGTGCGGGGCGGATTGACGGCTGCGGTGGTCATAAGGTTTTTCCCTTGTTCGTGGAAAACTGATGCTGTTGTATTATACGCGCAGGTCAGGTCAAAGTGGCGTCAAAAGTACGTTGGAAGCGGCTGGAGATATGTTGCCGCCCGGTCAACGATTTGACTGGGCGACATCCTACAGATTAACGTTTTGCGCAATTATCTCAGACGAGCAGCCGCATCGGGCTTTCCAGTAGCTTCTTGAAGTATTGCATGAACTGCGCCGCTTCTGCGCCATCCGTCACACGATGGTCAGCGCTGATCGTCGCCTTGAGGCGCGTCACAGTCTTGATCTCGCCATTGACGATCACCGGGACAGGCTTCGCGGAGCCAACCGCGATGATCCCGGCTTCCGGCGGGTTGATGATCGCGACGAACTGATCGACATCGTAGGGTCCGAGGTTGGAAGTCGTGAAGGTGCTGCCTTCGACATCTTCCGGCTTGACCTTGCCCGACCGCGCTGCCGCGATGATTTCCTTGTTGCGCGCGGCCATTTTGCTGATCGAGGTCGTATCCGCGTCCTTCGCGACGACGTTCATCAGGCCGCCCGCATCCATCGCGACCGCGATCCCGATGTTGATATTCTGGTAGCGGATCACCTTGTCGCCATAGTAGTGCGAATTGAGATTGATGTACTGGCGCAGTGCAAGCGCGGTTGCCTTCACGATCAGGTCGTTGACGGTGATCTTGTGAGCATCGTCAAGCGACTCGTTGACCTGCTTGCGCAGCGCGAGCGCGGCATCCATCTCGACTTCGGTGGTGATGTAGAAGTGCGGGATGGTCTGCTTGCTCTCCACGAGGCGCGTAGCGATGCGCTGACGCAGGCGCGAGAGCGGCACTTCTTCCATACCGGGACCGAGCGCCGGGGCGACTGCCGCGGGACGCGCGGCGGGAACGGTCGGCGCGACGGGTGCGGGTGCTGTGGCAGGAGCAGCCACCGGAATCGGCGCGGGTGCAGGCGCGGCGGGAACCACATAGCCTTCGACATCGGCTTTCGTGATGCGTCCGTTGGGACCGCTGCCCTTGACCTGCCGTAGATCGACCTTGCGCTCTTCCGCGATACGGCGTGCGACCGGGCTGGCGCGCAAGCCGTCGGGCAGGTCTTCGTCAGTTTCAGCGGCGGGCGCTGCGCTTGCCTGTGGCGCGGCTTGCGGTGCGGCGGCTGGTACATCCTTCGCGGACTGGCGTTCCGGTTGCGGCGGCGCACTGGTCGGACCCTCGCCCGCCGTTGACTGTGCCGATGGCAAATCTGCACCGCTTGTCGGCGGTTCAGGCGGCACGCTCTGCGCTGCGGGCGCGGCGTTCTGTGCGGCAGGCGTAGAACCATTCGCCGGGGCTTCACCCGGCGCGCCGACTACCGCAATCGGGTTGCCGACCGGGACCGTATCGCCCGGTTTGACGAGCGTTTCCAGCAGGATGCCGCTCGCCGACGACTCGACCTCGATAGTCGCCTTGTCGCTTTCGATTTCGGCCAGCACGTCGCCTTTGTTGATCGTTTCACCGACGTTCTTCACCCAGTTCAGGAACGTTCCCTCGCGCATGTCGAAGCCGAGTTTGGGGAGCGTGATTGTTTCAGACATAGTGTTTACAATACCTCTTTGACGGCGGCGACGATCTTGTGCGCGTCGGGCAGCGCCATCAGTTCAATGTCTTTCGCGAAGGGGAGCGGCACGTCGAGCGCGCTGACACGCTTGATCGGCGCATCCATGTAATCGAACATCTCATCCTGAATGCGCGCGGCGATCTCGCTGCCGAAGCTGTAATTCGGGAGCGCTTCCTCGACGATGACCGCGCGGTTGGTCTTCCTGAAGCTCTCGTAGACGAGGTTCATATCCAGTGGGCGCAGCCAGCGCAGATCGACGATTTCCGCGTCGATGTTCTCTTTGGCGAGCAGGTCCGCCGCTTCCAGCGACCAATCGACGCCCTTGCCATAGCTGATCAGCGTGACATCCTTGCCGCGCCGCTTGTAATCGCTCTTGCCGATGGGGATCAGGAAATCCGGGTCGTCGGGGACGATGGACGGCTTCGGGTAGAGCGCAATGCTTTCGCAGAAAAGGACCGGGTTGTTGTCGCGGATCGCGGCCTTGAGCATTCCCTTTGCGTCGGCGGCGTTGCTCGGAATGCCGACATACAGGCCGGGGAAGTGCGCGAAGGTCGGTTCGAGGCTTTGCGAGTGCGAGGCGGTGGCCTGGTTGCCCCACCCGGTCGCAGTGCGGATGACCATCGGCACGGTGAACTTGCCATCGAACATATAATGCTGTTTGGCCGCATGGTTGATGATCGAGTCCATCGCGAGCAGCGCGAAATTGATCGTCATGATTTCCGCGACCGGACGCAGCCCGGCCATCGCCGCGCCCATCGCCGCGCCCGCGATCACCATTTCGCTGATGGGGGTATCGATCACGCGCCGCTCGCCGAACTCCTGAAAGAAGCCGCGCGTGACTTTATGCGTGCCGTCCCAGCGTCCAACTTCTTCACCCATGATGAATACGCGCTCGTCGCGGTGCATTTCCTCAAGCAAGGCCGCACGCAGCGCCTCGCGCATCGAGAGTCTTTTTTCTGCCATGATCAGCCTTGTGCCTCGACGTAGACGTTGCGGACCAAATCTTCATAGGTCGGCACGGGACTTTCTTCGGCGAATTTGACCGCCGCCGCGACCTGCTCCTCGACCTGCTGTTCCGTCTTCGCGAGGTCCGGTCCAATATCCGGGAAGCGCTCGCAAAGCGTGTTGCGCATCCGGCCAATCGGGTCGCGCTCGTGGTAATACTTCATCTCGTCTTCGCGGCTCTGGTACATCTTGTCCGACATGCCGTGACCGTCGTAGCGATAGGTCAGCGCCTCAAGGATCGTCGGACCGTTCTTGCGCGCGTATTCGGCGGCTTCCTGCACGGCGGCGTGGGTCGCGAAGACATCCATCCCATCGACGCGCGGACCTTCCTTCATGCCGTAGGCAATCCCACGTTTCACGAATTCAGTCTGGCCGCTGGAGAGTTCGACGCTGGTTCCCATCCCATACAGGTTGTTCTCGACCAGCCAAATCACGGGCAGCTTGAGGACGGCGCTGAAATTGAGCGCTTCGTGGAAGTAGCCGTTGTTGCTCGCGCCATCGCCGAACATGCACAGCACCACGTCGTCTTCATTCATATATTTGACCTTGAGCGCGATGCCCGCCGCGATGGGCAGGTGTCCGGCGACGATGCCGTAGCCGCCATACATCCGCTTTGTCGGGTCCGCAAGGTGCATCGAGCCGCCCTTGCCGCCGCTCACACCCGTCTTCTTGCCGAACATTTCCGCCATGAGGCCGCCGGGGTCAATACCGCGCGCAAGCGCGATACCGTGATCGCGATAGCTGGTGATCACATGGTCGGTATCCCGCAAGGCGCGGACTGCGCCGACGCCTGTAGCTTCCTGACCCGTGTAGAGGTGCAGGTACGCGCCACCGATGTTGCCATCGTGGTAAAGCTGCTTGCTCGTCTCCTCGAACCGCCGGATGAGTACCATCGTGTGATACCATTCCAAAAGCTGGTCGCGACTAAGGTCTGTGTTCATCCCTGTTATTGCTCCGTAAAAACTGGTTCCGTTGAAACAACACGCCGCGACCTGTAAGAGCGCTATTCAGCATCAGGCGTGAGGAGAGTCACCACACGCGATTTTAACACATCGGAGCGGTCCGTTACAAACGCGATTCAACCCTGCGTGGGGTCTCACATATTGGCGAGCATATCCGGCGGCACGGGCAACCCCATGATGTGATAGCCCGCATCCACATAGATCGTTTCGCCTGTGATCGCTGTGCCATAATCCGAACTCAGCCACAGCGCCGTATTGCCGACATCTTCCGGCGTGACGAGCCGTTGCAGCGGCGCGGCGGCCTCGCTGAAACGCAGCATCGCACGGAAGCCCGCGATCCCCGAAGCGGCGAGCGTCTTGATCGGTCCGGCGCTGATCGCGTTGACCCGGATTTTCTTCGCGCCGAGGTCCGCCGCGAGGTAGCGCGTGCTGGCCTCCAGCGCGGCCTTCGCGACGCCCATCACGTTGTAATGCGGCATCACCTTTTCCGCGCCGTAGTACGTCATACAGATGATGCTGCCGCCATTTGGCATGAGCGGCTCCGCGCGCTGTGCCAGCGCGACGAGGCTATACGCGGAAATATCGAGCGTGCGGTTGAACCCCTCGCGGCTGGTCGTCAGATAGGTTCCGGTCAGGTCTTTTTGATCGGCAAAGGCAATCGCGTGAATCAGCACGTCGAGCGTACCGAAGCGCTCCTTATATTTGGCAAAGGTCGCGTCGAGCTGTTCATCGCTCTGCACGTCGCACAATTCCACGAAATCGCAATTGATCGATTGCGCGAGCGGAATCACGCGCTTGGTCAGGACTTCGCCCGCGTAGGATAGGCCAATCGTCGCGCCCTCGCGGTGCAGTGCTTCGGTGATCCCCCACGCAATCGAGTTCTTGTTGGCAACGCCGAAAATCAGCGCGTTTTTCCCGGTCATGAGACCCATAGTGTTCATTCCTTAATGGTGGAGTCGGGTTCGTCTGGCAAGTTTAACCCGGTTGTGGGAGCGCCGATGCGCGCCGGGTCGATTACCTTCTCGACGGGTTTGCCCTTCACAATCGAGAAGCGGTCGAAATCACGCGCGACGAAGGTATTGGGGAAAATCGCCTGCGCTTCGGCAATCACATCGCGCTCACGGTTGCGGCGCGAAATATGCGTCAGGATCAGCGTTTCGACGCCCGTTTCGCGCGCCAGCCGCGCGGCCATGCCCGCCGTCAGGTGTCCGTGTGCGCGCGCCATTTCCGCTTCTGCTTCAAGATAGGTCGCCTCGATCACCAGCGCGTGCGCGCCCGCAACATAGGGCATCAGGTTATCTGTCCGTCCGGTATCGCCGACATGCACCAGCCGCGCGCCCGGTACATACGGTCCCAGCACGTCTTCCGGGTCGATGGTGCGCCCATCCGCGAGCGTGACGGCATTTCCGCGCACGAGCGCCGCGCGCTGTGAACCATTCGGGATGCCCAGCGCTTCCGCTTTTTCGACGAGGAACGGACGGCGGCTCTTCTCCTGAAAGATGAAGCCGAAATTACCCGGTCCGCGATGCGTGACAGGGAACGCGCTTACCGAAAAATCCTTCTCCTCGAAAAAGGGACCCGGCATCAACGGATTGAGATTGACCGGGACGGGCAGCGTTTCATCGGGCAGGACGATCCCGAAGACCAGATCGCGGATGCGGTCGAGCGCCCATTGCCCGGCCCAAATATCGAAGCCTTCCAGACTTTCCCATCGGATCATCGTCGAGAGCAACCCGGCTAAACCGAGAATGTGATCGAGATGGCCGTGCGTGATCAGAACCTTATGCAGCTTCTTGAAGCCGATCCCGCTACGCAAAATCTGGCGTTGTGTGCCTTCGCCGCAATCGATCATGAAACGGTGATCCTGCACGATTACAACCTGCGAGGCGAGGCCCCGGTAGGCAGACGGCGCGGAAGCAGAAGTCCCTAAAAAGACAATCTCGAACATCAGTCATCTACCGTGATATTGCCGATAAAAATGCGGTCGCCGCGTGGCTTGCCGCTCTCATCGAAGACCGGGAGGCGCATTTGAGTCGCGAGGCGGTACGCGCCGACCGAGAGCGTATATTCACCGCCGGGGAACGGATAGGCGATCTGGATCGGCGTGAGCTGTACAAGGATGTCGCGCGGGCGCAGGTATTGCGCGGCGATGTCGAGCGCATCGTTCTGCGCGACAGGGCTGGCATTCGGGTCGCGCAGCAGATGCGCGAACAACCGGAAGTCGCCGCGCTGTTCCAAATCGACGCGCCAATAGGTCACGAGCGGGATAAAGTCACCTGGCTTGAGGGTCCATGCTGCATTCATGGTATAGCCCTCGAAGGTCAGGTAATCGCCCATGCGGATCGGCAGCCGCGCCGGGTCGTCGGCGTTCGGCTCGTCCGGCGGCCACGACACGGGCGCGAGCGTGATCTTCCCGAAAGCATCCGCGAGTTCTACTTCGCCTTCCATCTCGTAGACAGCGGTCCGCAGCGCACCGCGTACTTCGATGGGCTTGCGCTTCAGACGCGCGAACCAGTCTTGCAGCGCAGCGGGGGTGCGCCCGTTCTGATCTAAATCGAAGGCAACGCGCTGCGTCCTGCCGCCGTCGGTCAGCACAATTGCGGTTTCGCACAGGCTGAACCGGATGTTCGGGTTCGGGCGGTGCATCATCAATTCCATCAGGATCGGGTCGGGGAGCGTAGCGCCTCCAAGTGACCGCGCGCAGATCAGCGTCGGCGTGTCATCCGGGACGCGATCCAGATAAATTGCGAGGTTGCCGAGATAGCCGTTGAATTGCCTATAGATTTGTAAATCGGTCGGCCAGCGCCCGAAGAACTCCACCGAAAGCGCGGCAAGCAGCGCAAGCGTGACCAGCGGGGCGGCCCAAGCCGGGCGCGGTATCTGGAACGGCAGCTCCCAGGTACGGCGTGCGATGCGCAGCAAGCTTGCGAGGCCGAAGGCAGTCAGCAACGCGGCGGGCGGGAAGGCGAGTGCAAGCTGATAATCGAGCCGTCCGCTCCAGATTGGCAGGAGGAGGCTTGTACCGAGCATCAGCAGCAGGAGCATAAACCCCGGCGTGCGCCAACGACGCGCGGCCAGCACGACGCCATACACGAACAATCCCGCGACCACGAGGATAACCGCCAGCCCGAACAGGCCGAGGACGCCGAACGAGAGCGCATAGCGCAGCAAGTTGAATGTATTGCCGAAGAGCGCCCAGAACGTTTCCGGGCGCGCCTTCCAGATCGCGCCGAGGCCGCTCCACTGTGGCACGCGCAGCGTACTCAGGATGTAGGGCAGCATCAGCGTAAAGGCCGTGACGAAAGCAAACAGCGCATGGCTATACACACGCCGCGAAATCGGCTGCACCGTCGCGCGCAGGTAAATCCAGAAGAGCGCGACCAGCAACAGCAATATCAGGCCGCTGTATTGCACGTAGACCGCCAGCCCGAACAGCAGCGCGAAGACCGTGAAGGGCGAGGTCGTGGGCGTCAGCGGGCGGATTTCATCACGCAGGTGCAGCCCCTGTGTGAGCGCGAGCAGCGCCCCCAGATATATGGGCAGGAGCAGCGTTTGCGGCACGATCACCCGCGATAGCACGACCGTAAATACGCTGAACGCGGTGAAGACCGCCGCGAGCAGTGCTTCCGGGAACGCGAGCAGACGCCGCGCCAGCGCATAGATTAGCGCGACGGTGAGCAACCCGCACCACATCGGCAGCACACGGAAGGCGAACAGCCCATTGCCGAAAATGCCCGCGACGAATGTTTCCAGCAGCGGGAAGGCGGCTTCACGCCCGATCCTGCGGTCGCCTTCCGTGTAGAAGATCGCGATGGGTCCGAATTTCGCCGTCTCGCCGATGTGCAGCGAAGCAATTTCAGCATCGGAGAAGCCCGCCGGCAGGCGCGCCAAATCTGCCAGCCTGACAAATGTCGCAAGCAGCAGGACCAATACGATCAAAATGAATTCGGGGCGACGTACCAACGGGCGAACTCCGGCTTGCAAACCGCTTTAGTGTACCAGCCTTAAAGCGCGGTTGCGATAGCGGTAAAGGCGAGGACGAGGACTCCCAGCGCAAGGTTGAAGGCGCTCAGGCGGCGCTCGCGGCGCTGCAAGCGGGGCAGGTCGGGCGCATCCTTGCCGAGGCGGGCGCGCAACTCGGCGCGGTCGAGCGCGGGCAGCAGCGCCAATTGCATTACGCCGCCGACGCCGATCATACCAACTACTGCGATGTGCTTGAAGAAGATCGCGCGCGACCAATCGTTGTCGATTTTGAGCAGACCGTCGTATTTCGGATTGGCCGACATCTGCACGAGTCCGGTGACGATCAGCACAATCAGGCTCAGATTTGCAATCGGCGTGAAGCGTTTGCGCAGGTCGGCCAGCAGGCGCAGTAGCCCGCCGCTCTGGTCGGCAGATTGCAGCGCTGTCCGCGCGGCAGGCCATGCCACCACAACCAGCAGCAGCAGCCCGCCGATCCACGCGACGGTCGCGATCAGATGCAGGAAGTAGCTGATCGCGAGCATCAGGTTCACGGCGCGGCCTGCGTGCCGAGTGACGGCATCGGCGTGAATTCACCGCCTGCCTTGCCGGGGTCGCGCGCGGGGAGCGCTTTATCACCGCGCACCTTCGCCATGTTGGAGAGCGCGAAGAAGGCCGGGCGCATGATCGGGCTGTAACCGGGCGTCGCGATTGACCACCAGTATTGTTCGTCGGCTTCGGTCCAGGCCGGATCGGGCAGATAAATCGTGACCATCAGGCCGACCCAGGGACGCCAGTGCGCCGCCGCATACTGGTACGCGCCGACTAGATAGGCGGCCTGCTGCGCTTCTGTGACGGCGATCCACTTGTACGCATCGTGGACCTGATCGAGCGTCCAGCCCATTTCAAGGATCGCGATCTGCTTCGCGCCATCGCCCTGCGCCACCTGAATCGCGCGCACATCCTCGACGTGCCGGAACGATTGCCAGCGCTGCCCATCGAGCGCGGGATCGGCGGGGTCCGTTTCCGGGGCGCTCTTGTAGCCCGGCGCGTGAACGCCAAGGACGTCATGATACGCAGCGAAGCCCGCGTTATACAGGCGCAGGAGATACACCTCGTCCGGGATGGCTTCGGCGCTTGTCGTCCCGGTCGGCGCAAGTCCCGCAGAGATGATTACGGCGTTCGGGTCCGCAGCTTTCATCGCTGTGTAGCATGTTTTGAGCAATTGCGCGTAACCCACCGCATCTGGGACGCGCCGAACCATTCACGCGCGAGGTTCGGCTCGTTCCAGATTTGGTAGCCCGCGATTTTTGCCCTTGTAACGGCCTGCCAGTTCGCCGCAAAAGCGCCCCCACGCTTCGAGATCGATGACAGGTCGCCCGCTTTGGCAGCCGGACGCCGCGCCCAATCCGGCGCGTGGTCCACCCGCGCAACGAGTTTGAGATTGCGGCGCGTGACCTCGTTCACCACCTCATCGGCGCGCGACCAATCGAACGACGATCCATCCAACGGCTGGATCATCGCCCACTCGAAGATTTGCTTCACCGTGTCGAAATCCATCAGCCGGACGTGTTCGAGGTCGAGGCCGCGAAGCGTCGGGTTCCACCACAGAAAGGTCTGGATGCCATACGAAAGCGGCTCGAAGGTCGCGGTTTTGATCTGTTCGGGCGCAAGTGCGGCGGGGCGCTGCGTCGCTGTGGGAGTCGCGACCGGAGACGCACTGCCGCACGCGCTCAGGACGAGGAGAAGCACGAGGGGCATGGCTGCCCATACCCCCCGCTGTTTGATGGAGTTCAACGTGTCTTGAAGGCTTCCGTTGGCGCGAAGTTCACTGCGCCTTGCCCCGGAAGTTGCGGTCCGCGATCTTGTTCCAGACGGGACGCGGCTGGAAGTTCGGACCCAAAATCGAGTACGGCGTATTGTCGTTCTTGGGATCCCATCCGCTCTGCGCACCGTAGTTCAGGTTCCAGATGAACGCAAGCTGCACAAAGCCCCAGTTGCTCATCACGTCAATTGCCTGATCGATGTAATCCGCCTGGTTCGCGAGCGTGTTATCGGCGGCAAACCCAAATCCGTTAGGCGCGGGCGCTTTTTTGCCATTCAGGAGGATACCGTCCATCGACGGCCAGCCAAACTCGGTGATGCACAGCTTGAGCGCGCTGCCTGCTGCCTTTATGCGGCTCGCATATCCGCTCAGGGTGCTATTGAAACTCCACGAGTGGTTTACGTTATCGAAGGGACCCCGGAAGATTGCGGTCCGGCTCTTCGGGTCGCGCGGAGCGTCAGCCGCCGTGACATTCGGACCGATGTTGTAGCCGTTGTGATGCGCGCCCACGCAGTCCGCGTTATTGAGCATTCCGGCCTTGATCAGCAGGTCCATGTACACGAAATCATCATAATATTTCGGCGGGTTGCTCGCGCCGGTAGGCGATAGCGCGCCGCTGAGGATGAGAATGTTCGGGTCGATGGCCTTCACCGCATCGCGGGGTCGCCTTGAGCAGCGCGACGTATTGATCCGGCTTGAGACCTTTCGGCGAATCCCATTCGCGATCGAGGTTCATCTCGTTCCAGACTTCAATCGCGCCGACCGCGCCCGGATACTTCTTGACAATCGCCGTCACGAAATTGACGTAATCCTGCGGGTCGGCGGGCGGTCCCTGCCGATCAGCCGTGATCGCGATGCCCTTTTCGCGCGCCCAATCCGGTGCAGTGACGACGCTTAACAGCACTTTTACGCCGAATTTCTGTGCTTCCGGCAGGATCAAATCGGTGATGCCGAAATCGATCTTGCCTTTGGTGGTTTCGAGGTCGCGCCAGCGAATCTGGTGCTTGACCCAATTCAGCTTGAGCTGTTTGGCAACCATATCCAGCCAGACTTCATGCGTTGAAGCACTGCGATCCGGCGGCGGCTGAACCTGAATGCCGAGGTCGAACGCCAGCGCCGCACGCGGAGCCGGAACCGCCGCAGTCGCGGCAACAGTCGCGATGGCGGCTGCACCCGTTGCGGTGACGGCGCTTTGTGGCGCACGCGAGGGCAGCGCAGTCACTGTCACGGAGCCGGGCTGGACCGGAACAGGTGTGACTGTGACTTGCAGCGCGACCAGTTCGGCGGCGCTGCTCACGGCATCGGTTTCGGTCGGGAGCGCCGTCAGGCTGGCAATCGCGCCGAGCGTCGGAGCGTTGGTCGCGGACTGTGTGACGAGCGGTACAGCCGCAATCGCGGCGGGGGTCAGCGCCGGTCGGTTGTTGACGAGAATCCCCGTGCCACCGTAAATGGCGATAAATGCCGCCGCGCCCATCAGCAGCGAGATTCCGGTCCAAACGACCGCGAAGCCCGCGTACCTGATTGCGGTGCTGCTGGCGGGGCAGGTTCAACGTCGATCTACGAACGGTCATAGTAGCATAGTCCTCTTGTGCGCCGTACAGTGTAGCACGGCATTTCTGGTTGGCAATTTTCGCATGGTTGGCGCGTTTTTGGAAAATTCAACAAGACGGATCGAATTCATCCGACCCGTCCTGACGTGCGGACACATCGGTCCGCCCCTACAGAAACCGCGCTGACTATCTTGTGACGCGCCCAAGCGCATCACAGGCCGGGCAGCCACCACCCGGACGGATCATCGCGTAGCCGCCCTGTGGGTCTTCACCATAACCCGTGAAATTCACATTGAAGATGATCATCAGGCGAACCCGTCCGCTGGCGCGTGCCGAAGCCGCGGCCTGTGCGAGCCACGCGGCCTGCTGCGCGACGGTCGTATTGGACGCCCACGAAAAGCCGCCCGGCAACGGACCATAACCTTCCGGCGAGAGGTAACCCAATTCGGTGAAGCAGGCAGGCAGACTGAACCCGCTCAGTCCGCGCGCGAGCATCGAGGAGAAATAGCGCGTCGGATAGCTGCCGCGCGGGTCGCCGCTGCGTGCTGTCGGGCTGACAATGCCCTCGTTGTAGTGAATGCCGACGCAATCCGCGTAGCGCCCCGCGCCTGCGGCAGCCATCCCGCGCACGTAGCGGTCATCGTTCCAGACGCGATCCAGCCCGTAAGCGCCTTCTGCTCCCGTTGGTGCTGGCGCGCCCGTAATCACGAGCGTTCCCGGATTGGCGCGCTTGATTGCGGTGTAGGCTTTGGCGAGCAGCTTGACATAGGTTGCCGGGTTGATTTGTCCGGCGGGCCATTCGCGGTCGATATTCATCTCGTTCCAGACTTCGATACCATCTGCGCCCTGCGCGGCCAATCCGCCGACGAAGGACGCAAATTGATCCTGATAGGCATCGTTCGTGATTGAATTTTTATCGCCGATGACCGACAGCAGAATTTTGAAGCCGTTGCCGTGCGCCGAGCCGATGTCCGCGCCGCCGCCAACGCTGACCTGCTGCTTGACCCAGCGCATCCCGGCACGCTGCATCGCGCTGACCGCGCTGCCATCCAGATATTGCACCTGACCGCCGAGTTCAAAGCGCCCACCCTTCGCGCTGGATGCGGGTGGGAGCGGAAGCGCCCCGGCGGGTGGCGTCGGGGTCGGGGCTTTGGGTGTAGGCTGCCCGCCCGGTGTAGCGCCTGCGCTGCCTGCCGGATTGCCCGCGAGGATCGGCAGATTTGGAATATTGGCGCGTGAACGGTCCGCGATATACAGGCTGCGAATATATGCCCAGCCGACCTGATTGTATTCGGTCGTGACGTGCAGCCAGTCGGACGCCGCATTGCGACCATCGAAATTCATGCGGTCGCCGTTTTGCAAGAGCGCGACCTGATTGGCACTGGTCGAGGGACCATCGCGCAGGGGGAGCAGGGAGGTAAAGACGTAAGCATCATAGCTGCC
This sequence comes from Aggregatilineales bacterium, assembly GCA_965246845.1. Taxonomy (GTDB): domain Bacteria; phylum Chloroflexota; class Anaerolineae; order Aggregatilineales; family UBA2796; genus JBBRMW01. Next base: position 1,751,622 of record CBDFFR010000012.1, on the reverse strand, counting down.
CAGGCTTTGTGCCTGCGCGGGGGAAATCGCGCCAAGCAACACGACAAAGAGAGCAGAGACAAGGAGCAGACGCCGAACGTGCATAGGGTAAGTATCCTGAAACACTGGTCGGCGGCATTGTATCATGCACCCGCTCGCGGGGGAGCCATTGTCATGCAGGCGCATGTTACTGGTAAATTGCTACGCCGTTGCGCAAGCGCTACATCTGGAATTTTGACGGGGCGAGCAGCACACGAAATGCCAAATCAATCCGGTAAGGAGGCATTCGGGAAGACTTCAAACGTCGCGTTGCGCGCATCGAAGCATACGCGAAACTCTTCCAGAAAGTTGACCTGCCCGAATAGGATTGGCACGTTATCTGTATCTAGCCAAACACATGCAAGTTCCACACCTGCATCGGGCGTAAGTTGCGGGTGCTTCAGCGAAACGAGCATCGCACGCCCGTCCCGACTTCCAAAAGCACCAAAAATAGGCGCTGGTTGCAGTCGATTCCAGGTTCCACCCAGCGCTCGACCAATTGAGTAAGGCAAGATGTTCGAGGCTGAACCCGTGTCGATCAATCCATCAACATAGATTGATACGGTGCCGCGAACGAGTTCGACTTGCAACCGAGCCATTGAACTGTCAGGTACACCGGGCAGCGCTCTGTACGGAAACCGAAATCCAGCCATTTATGCCGGCTCGTCTGCTGAGTCTGAATGCGTTCTCAATATTTTCCGCAAGACTGGAACTGCTGCCTCGGACCCGAATACTGTGTATACTGGAAAACTCGCATTTAATGAGATTTGCTGCTCATTTATTAATTGCATCCACTCCGACAAAACGGATTCGATGGAGCGCCCCGTTTCTTCGGCAGCAATCCGCGCCTTGTCGGCAACTTCTTGTGGAACTTCGATCAGGAATTTCTCAAGCATCGTGACCACCTTCCTTATCTTCGATTTTATCACCGGAATAGCATAATCGGCGCAAACCGTGCATTGAATTCACACCCCTTTTGAAGTATAATCCGAACTTCTGTTCGCTGCGGATCGCGCATAAAACGGAGCGGATTATGCCCCAATTCGAGCTTGTTTCGGAGTTCCGACCGACCGGAGATCAACCGCAAGCCATCGCCGCCCTGCGCGATGGCATCGACAAGGGAATGCGCCACCAGACCCTTCTCGGCGTCACCGGGTCCGGCAAAACCTATACAATGGCCTCGGTCGTCGCGGAGGTACAGCGCCCAACGCTCGTGATGGCTCCGAACAAGACGCTCGCCGCGCAGCTCTACTCTGAGTTCAAGGAGTTCTTCCCGCGCAACGCCGTCGAATACTTCGTCAGCTATTACGACTACTATCAGCCGGAAGCCTACGTCCCGCGCATCGATCTCTACGTCGAGAAGGAATCCGACATAAACGAGGAGATCGAACGGCTGCGCCTCGCCGCGACCGCCGCGCTGATGAGCCGCAAGGACGTCTTGATCGTCGCCTCGGTCTCGTGCATCTATGGCCTCGGTAGCCCGACCTCGTGGGCGAAAGTCGTCCTCAAGATGCGCGTCGGCGAGACACTTCGGCGCGATGCGCTGCTGCGCCACCTCGTCACGATCCACTACAACCGCAACGATACCGAACTCAAGCGCGGTACGTTCCGCGTGCGCGGCGACACATTGGAGATCATGCCCGGCTACGCAGAGACGGCCTTCCGCATCGCGATGTTCGGGGATGAGATCGAGCGCATCACGGAGTTCGACTCCCTGACGGGCGAAATCATCAACGAACACAACGACATTTCGATCTTCCCGGCGCGCCATTACGTCACCGAAGACGCCAGCATCAAGGACGCAATTGGCGATATCGAGCGCGAACTTGAGAGCCGCCTTTCCGAATTGCGCCGTGAAGGAAAGCTGCTCGAAGCACAGCGTCTTGAACAGCGGTGCAGCTACGATCTCGAAATGATCCGGGAGGTCGGCCACTGTTCCGGCATCGAGAACTATTCGCGCCACCTCGACCGCCGTGAGCCGGGGTCCGCGCCTTATACGCTGCTCGACTACCTGCCGGAAGATTACCTGCTGATCATTGATGAAAGTCACATCACCGTCCCGCAAATCGGCGGGATGTATGGCGGCGACCAATCGCGTAAAATGTCGCTGGTCGATTATGGCTTCCGGCTGCCGAGTGCGCTGGATAACCGACCGCTGAACTTCCCCGAATTCGAGGCGCGCATGGGGCAAACGGTCTACGTCTCTGCGACGCCGAAGGAGTATGAATTTAAGAAGTCGCAGGCGGTTGTGCAGCAGATTATCCGCCCCACCGGATTGATCGACCCGGAAGTCAACGTGCGCCCGGTCAAGGGACAGGTCGATGACCTGCTCAAGGAAGTGCAGGCGCGCGTCAAGAAGAACGAGCGCACGCTCGTCACGACGCTCACCAAGCGCATGTCGGAAGACCTCGCCGAATACCTGCAAGAATCCGGCATCCGGGTTCACTATCTGCACTCCGAGATCAACACTATCGAGCGCGTGGAAATCCTGCGCGATCTGCGGCTCGGCGTGTATGATTGCGTGGTCGGCATCAACCTGCTGCGCGAAGGGCTGGACCTGCCGGAGGTCTCGCTGGTCGCGATCCTCGACGCAGACAAGGAAGGCTTCCTGCGCTCGGAGTCGGCGCTCATCCAGACCATCGGACGCGCCGCGCGGCACATCAACGGCAAGGTAATCATGTACGCCGATGTGATGACCGACTCGATGAAACGCGCGATTGGTGAGACGGACCGCCGCCGCGCATTGCAAGTTGCGCATAACGAGAAGTACGGCATCGTCCCGGCAACGATCATCAAGCAGGTTCGCGACCTGACCGACCGCGTGAAGGCGCAGATCGTCTCCGATAAGAATGACAAACAGCACGCCGCGCCCGTCATCGCGCCGGAATCGCTGGATGTGCCGCAGCTCGACAAACTGGTGCGCGAGATCGAGAAGGAAATGAAAGCCGCTGCAAAGGCGCTCGAATTCGAGAAGGCCGCCGCGCTGCGCGATCAGGTCGTCGAACTGCGACGGCTGCTAATCATGAAGGAAGACCCGAAGACCGCCGACGCCGGGATTTTCGACGCGGTGGGCATCGATTAACCTTCACGCTCCATCGCCAAACATTTCCGGGCGGACACATCGGTCCGCCCCTACAAAAGCGCGCCGTTTCCGGTGTGGGGGTCGCGGCTTGCCCGACCCGTCCTGCTTGTACAAGCGAGGGCGGACACATAGGTCCGCCCGTACAGAAGACGCGCCTTCCGGCGTGGGGGTCGCGGCTTGCCCGACCCGTCTGAATGCGCCGTTTATTACGGACCCACCCGCCCGAACCGCCGTTCGCGTCCCTTGAAACTCTGCAACGCCTGCCATAGTTCGTTGCGCTCAAAGGAAGGCCAATACGTGCTGGTGAAATAATATTCGCTGTAGATGCCCTGCCAGGTCAGGAAGTTGCTCACGCGCATATCGCCACCCGTGCGGATGATTAAATCCGGGTCGGGCTGTCCCGCCGTGTAGACATAATGGCTGATCAGCGTTTCATCCACCTGTTCGGCGGGGATTTTATCCTCGATGATGCGCTTGACAGCCTGCACGATCTCCGCCCGCCCGCCATAATTGAAGGCCAGATTAAGCGTCAATTTGTCGTTATTGCGCGTCAGGTGAACCGCGCGTTTGACCTTTTCGCAAAGCGTTTCAGAGAGGTTATCGAGCGTCCCGATATGCCGAAGCTGCACGCCGTTGGAGTGCAGGTCGCTCAGTTCGCGGTCGATCACCGTCTCCAGAATATTGACCAGCCCGCGTACTTCGGATTCGGGGCGTCCCCAGTTTTCCGTTGAAAAGGCATATAGCGTCAGGATTTTCACGCCGAATTCGGATGCAGCGCGCAGGATTCGGCGCAGGTTTTCAGTCCCGGCGCGGTGTCCCATCAGGCGCGGCAAGCCCTGCGCTTTCGCCCAGCGCCCGTTGCCATCCATAATGATCGCGATGTGGTAGGGGACGCGCTCCGGGCTGCTCTCTGCTGATACGGATTTTTCTCGTTCTACAACTGCCATTGGTTACGCTCGTTTCACAGCCCAAATTACACACGCACCCTGGAGAATCCTCAAAAAGCCGCTCAGTTGCCCATCACTTCGTCTTCCTTGCGCTTACCGGTGTGTTCGACCTGCGCGATGTATTTGTCCGTCAGCTTCTGGATTTTGTCCTCGCCGTCGGCGCGTTCGTCCTCGGAGATCATTTTCTCCTTCTCGTACTCTTTCAGGTCGTCCATCGCGTTGCGCCGGATGTTGCGGACGGATACCTTTCCCTCTTCGACCTTCTGGTGAACGATCTTGACCATCTCGCGGCGGCGTTCGGTCGTGAGCATCGGCAGCGTGAGCCGGATTACAATGCCGTCGCTGTTCGGCGTCAGCTTGAGGTCGGAGTTCTGGATCGCCTTTTCGATGGCTTTGATGCTGCCCTTGTCGAAGGGCTTGATCATCAGTTGCATCGCTTCCGGTACGGAAATCTGCGCCATCTGGTAGAGCGGCGTCAACTGGCCGTAATATTCGACAACCATCTTTTCGACCAATGCGGGGTTGGCGCGCCCGGTACGGACGCTGTTCAGGCTTTCTTCGAGCGCTTTGATCGCGCCTTTCATATGGTCTTCTGCATCTTGCAGAGCATCGTTGATCATGGTGAGCCTCGGTTCAGGTACGCGGAGCGCGCACAATACTGAGTCATTTTCGCGCGGTTGAACGTGAATGTCAATTCGGCAGGTATAATTTTTGTATATGGAAAATGGGAATCAGCGCAATGGAAGTAATTCAGGAACGGCAGGACGAAGACGTAGCGGCCATTCTCGCGGAGCGCAAGTACCGCATCAGCGTAGCTGAATACGATGCGATGATCAAAGCCGGAATTTTTGATGAGGATGCGCCCATTGAGTTGATCGAAGGAGAGTTAGTCACAATGCCCCCCATTGGCGATGACCACGTAAACATTACAGTTCACCTCGGCTTTATTCTGTACCGACTGCAAACACAGGAGAAAGCGGTCGTCATTCAACAAAATCCAATCCGGCTTGCGCGATCCGAACCACAACCGGATTTCGTTCTGGTCGGCTATGTCGCCAACTACCAGAGCGGTGTGCCGAACGCGGCAGATGTATTGCTGGCAATCGAGGTATCCGACTCGACGCTGCGGATCGATAAGAACGTAAAAACCAAACTATATGCTGCCGCAGCAATTCCCGAATATTGGATTGTCGATGTCAACCACCTGACAGTGCGCCAATATTGGCAGCCAAAAGACGGGACTTATCTACAGATCAAGCAGTACACCCTTGCGGACGCCATCACGAGCATTTCATTCCCTGATTTTACACTTCGGGTATCTGATATTTTTGGCAGGACTCTATCCGAGACAACGCCAAAATAGCGCTGAGTCTCACTATTTAAATCCCGTCGATGACTGCGAACAACTGCTCCAGTTCAACCGTAAACCCCGGCAGCACATCCTCACCATCCAGCCGATCTTCACGGCTCAACGTGAAGTGCTCCCCATTCGCGCGGTAGACCGTCACGTTCTCCGCCTTCGTATCGATGCACCAAACGAGGCGCGAACCCGCGTTGATATACAGCACCGGCAGCAATTGCATATCGCGCTTGCTTTGCGACGGTGACTTGATCTCGATGGTGAGGTCGGGCGCGAAGGGATAGAACACCGTATCTCGCGGAAGCGCTGCCGTTTTCGCAGCGCTTACATATGCGGCATCCGGGACGCTGGTATCGAACGCCGTAAGCTGAAAAGTCCCATCCGCGCCCGTTACGTCGCCGCCGAGTGATTGCCGCTCAATAAACAGCAACAGAGTCATGACCAGCCATGCACCGAGTTTGCTGTGCTTGCGGCTTGAAATCCCCACCGCGACCAGCTCTCCCTGATGCAGTTCGTAACGCTTGCCATCATCTGGCAAATTCACCAGATCACGCGGCGTGAGCAGCCGCTCAAGCGATTGTGCGGTCATGCTCTCTCCTCAACTGCATACGGGATTTGATTTCAGGCGTAATTAGCCAATCAGCGCCTTTGCGCGTTCCCCGGCTTCCGCGCGCGGCACGATGACTTCCTGCCCATCCGCAAGCCGCTTCAGCTTGACATTCCCCGTCGCGAGTTCATCCGGTCCGATGACCGCGACCAGCGCCACGCCCTTCTTGTCGGCATAATTAATCTGCTTGCCGAGCGGCTTGTCCTGCATGTACAATTCGGCGCGCAACCCGGCCTCGCGCAATTGTGTCGCCAGCCGCATCGACTCGCCGCGCGTCTCCGCATTGAAGACTGTCACGAGCGCCTGCACGACCGTTTTACCGAGGTTCGCCGGGTACATCCCGCGTTCATCCATGATCACAATCAGGCGTTCAATGCCGAGGCTCGTCCCGACCGTCGGCAGCGACTCCTTGCGATACAGCCCAATTAAATCATCATAGCGCCCGCCGCCGGAAATACTCCCGACGCGCTCTTCCGGATTGTCGCTGCGCAATACACTCTCGAAGATCGGTCCAGTGTAATAGCTCAAGCCGCGCACCATTGTGAAATCCAAACCGATATTCGCGCTCAGACCGCCCATATCGTCGAGATAGCTGAGCAGCGTTTCCAGATCGTCCAGCGCTTCGCCCGCCGCAGGTGTATCGGCCATGCGCGTCCGCAGTTCGGCAATCGTGCGCCGCCCGGCATCGATCCCGATCTGGTCTGCGCTCATCGCCAGCAGGTCGATCATGCGCGTGATGACTGCCTCCGCAAAGCCATACGCACGAAATTCCTCGCGCACGCCATCCAGTCCGATTTTGTCCGTCTTGTCGATAGTGCGGTACAGGCTTCCGAGCGCGTCCCCCTCGATACCCGCATACTGGCCGATCCCGGTCAACAGCTTGCGCGTGTTGATCTTCGTCACGAAATCAGTGAAGCCGAGCCGCCGGATGCCCGTCACCGTGACCGCAATCGCTTCGGCGTCGGCCTCCATACCTGCAATGCCGATAATATCCGCATCGCACTGGTAGAATTCGCGGAAGCGTCCGCGCTGCGGGCGTTCGGCGCGCCAGACCGGAGCAATCGCGTAGCGCTTGAAGGGCAGCGGCAGGTCGTTCTCGTACATCGCGAAGTAGCGCGTGAGCGGCACAGTCAAATCATAGCGCAACGAAAGCGCTTCCTTGCCGCCGGGGTGCTGCGCATTGAAAATGAGCTTTTCCGCGTCCTCGCCATATTTACCCATCAGCGTCTCGCTCAGTTCCAGTACGGGCGTCTGGATCGGTTCAAAGCCGAAACTCTGATACACGTCCGTGATCGCCGCAATCACGTACTGGCGGCGCTGCATGTCGGCGGGCAGGTAATCGCGCATTCCTTTAGGCAGGCGGGGCTGGATTTTGCTCATATTTGCGCCTCTTGCGGGGTAGATTTTCTACTGGAACTGTATCATGCGCCCGCGTGGTTGGCTACGCCGGGATTCTCTTCACAGTTTGTTAATCAAGAATTCTTATAATGCGCCTTTTCAACCTGATTCACAACGAGGCTGCGATGACCACAACCGCGATCCCTATTTTGCTCAATGAAAAAGAACAGCGTACCTTCAGTTCCGGGGAAATCCTTTTCAGTCAAGGCGATGTCGGCGACGTGATGTATGGCGTCATCGAGGGCGAAATTGAGATCGCCGTCAATGGGCGCGTCGTGGAAACTGTCGGACCGGGCGGCGTGGTCGGCGAAGTCGCGCTGGTCGATACCCTCCCACGCAGCGCAACGGCGACCGCCCGCACCGATACGAAAGTCGCAGTCATCGACAATCACCGCTTCATGCTCATGGTCGCGCAAAATCCCTGGTTTTCGATTCAGGTCATGCGCGTGATGGCCGACCGTCTGCGCCGTTGGGGTGAAGGCAGCTAACGACCGCCGAACACCCGGCTCAGGTACAACGTAGCCGGGTTGTTCAGTTGCCACGCGATATACGCGAGCATCGCCAGCGTACCGCCGATCATCAACACCGTGATTGTGTTCGCGACCACACTGCGCCGCCGCCTCGCGTGGTCGACCCGTTCCAGTGAATGCTGCGCGATTCGTCGGGTCATTCTTTAGGTTCGCGCAACGCCCGCAGTTTTTCAAAGCCCTCGCGCTCTTCCGGGCTAAGGATCGTCGGGACTTGGATCAGTACGCGCACGTACAGGTCGCCCGTCACTTCCGGCTGGTTGAGCATCGGCATCCCGCGTTTGGCGACGCGCATCATGCGCCCCGATTGCGTACCTTCCGGGATGCGCAGCTTCACTTCGCCGTTGAGCGTCGGCACCGTCACATCGCCGCCCAGCATCGCGGTATACAGGTCCACCTTGAGGTCCATCTCAAGGTCCTGATTGTTCTCGCGCAGATGGAAGGTCTGGTGCGGCTTGAGCGAGACGATCAAATATAAATCGCCCGTCTGCCCGCCCGCGAAACCACCCTCGCCGCTGCCCGCCACGCGGATTTTGGTCCCCTCGCGTGCGCCCGCCGGGATGCGGATTTTCGTCGTCTTTTCACCCTGCTTGAGGATGCGCAGCGTCCCCGCGAAGGCTTCTTCGAGCGTGACCTCGATAGGCTGCTCGACATCCTTGCCACGTATCGGTGCGCGTGTACGCCCGCCCGCGCGCCCGTTGGTGAACATGGTTGTGAAGAAGTCGCTCAGGTCGCCTTCGTCGCCCGCGCCGCCCGGATTTGACGCCCAGTTGCTCCAGTCGAAGCCACCCGCGCCGTTGCCATTGCGCGCGAACTGCTGGTAATTCGAGCCGAGTTGATCATATTTCGCGCGCTTGTCGGCGTCGCTGAGGACCTCATAGGCCTCGTTGATCTCCCGGAACTTCGCTTCCGATTCCTTGTTGTTCGGGTTCACGTCCGGGTGATACTTACGGGCAAGGTCGCGATATGCCTTGCGGATCGATTTTTCATCGGCACCGCGTTCGACACCGAGCGTTTTATAATAGTCGCGATATTCCATGATCGGGACGTAATCCCCCTATCGTAAATTCTGGATGCTATTGTACGCCACCGAAATCGGAATCACGTAAGAACTATGCGGAAGATCAGGGCAACTTCCCTTTCAGGAAGAACAAATCCAGAATAGCCGCTCCTGCGCCACCAAATAGCAGCAGTGCCGCACGTACACGTCCCCATAGCAGGAGCGCCAATCCGCTCACCAGCAGCCCGCCAATCGTCAGGCTACCCGCAGTTTGTACGGCTTCATCACCGAGCGCTTCCTCGCCCGTCTCGTTCGCGACGGACCACTTGACGAGCGCGCTACCATCGAAATGCGGCGTCGGAATCAGGCTCACCGCGAGGATAACCGCGTTCGCGTAAACCCACAATTCGGCGAGATCGCCGACCACCGGGACGCGCCGTAGCAGTGCATATGCACCGACTCCGCCTGCTACGCCGAGGCTCGACGCGAGTGGACCACCAATCGCGCGCCCATTGTGCTGGTGTGGCGTGATTCGTTCATCCAGATATTGATTAGTGAAAAAGCCCCATTCCAGAATGATCGCGTGCATCGGTGCGCCGACCCGCCGCGCGCTGCGGATATGCCCATCCGTATGCAGCGCGTAGGCTATTTGCATCAGACCCGTAAAGGCAAGACCAAGCGCCGCCTTGACGGGTAACGTAGCGCGTGGACGCATCGCATCGGCTACCGCAAGGCCGAGCAGCCATGTCCCGAACAGGCCGGGCAGCGCGGTCAATTCAGCCTGTACGGGCGTTCCGTCCAGCCGGGCGAGATGAATATCGGGGGGTGGGAGCATCGTTGATCCTTCCTGAGCGGGCTATTTGTACCGCAAAGTGTCCATTTTGTCGTCCACGCGGCAAGTTTTGGCGCAAAACGGGCAATTTGCTGTAAGATAGCGCTCATACATTGCACAGTCGGACGCACCTACACGAAAGGATGCCACACATGGCTCACCCCGCCACCCAATTCCGCCGCCTCGCCTGCATCGTTGCGCTGGTCCTCGTGACCTTTGCCGGGTCCGCGCAAACCACGCAGGCTCAGACTACCGGATGCCAGTTCTATCACATCGTCGCGCCCGGCGAAAACCTGTTCCGTATCGGCCTGCAATATGGCCTCGGCTGGACCACGATTGCGCAGGTCAATGGCATCTATAACGCGAATCTGGTCTATGCGGGTCAGCGTTTGTGCATTCCCTTCGGTGGCAATGTGACTCCGCTCCCGACCGCCGCGCCGACTGCTGCCGCGACAGGTTCCGCAACTGCTGCGTCCACTGCGTCCGCAACCGCTGTGGCAACGGCGTCTGCGACCGCCCCGGCAACCGTAACAGTCGCCCCGCCCCCGGTTGGTGGTGTCGTCCTGCCGCCTGCGGGCATTTACCCGACGATCAACTTCGACCGCCGCTCGGCTGCACCCGGCGACACGATCACGATCACAGGTGTCAACTTCCCGACGAACGAGCCGGTCGACATTCTGATCACCCCACTCTATTCGCTCCAGCCCTATACCCCGGTTGCGGCCAGCACGACCGCCCCCGATGGCACGCTCGCGACTGCGTTCAGCCTGCCAGTGACGGTGAACGGCGTCCCGCTCACGGGGTATGCCTTCTCGATCATGGTCAAGGGCAAGCAGACGGGCTACTTCGGCTTCAACTTCGTCTACAATACGCGCCCCTGACCGCTTCGACCAGGTGAATTGAGGATGGGGCGGCATTCCCTTCGGGTTTGCCGCCCGTTTTTTGGAAAACACATGCGTATGTGTACCGATGTGTCCGCCCGTTGGGACAAATCGGAAAAATCAGGACGGGTCGGGCAAGCCGCGGCCCCTACACCGGAGCGCGGTCTATGTAGGGGCGGACCTGTGTGTCCGCCCACGCTTTAACCAAACCTGCTAAAAAATTTATGATATGGTTTGTAATCGTATCTCCCATATAATGTGCGTGTTAGCAATTCAAAAATAGCATCCGGTTCGATTATTCAGGCTGCGAGGTAGCGCATGAGCAGTGAAATAGCCCGCATTTCCAGCAAGGCAGACAGCAGCATCGAAAAGGTGTTGCACCATGAGCGAAATCTCGTGACCCGCCTGATTGTCGGCTTTCTCGGCGCGCCGCTCATCCTATTTATTGTCTACAGCGGCGGCGCGCTCTTTACCGCGTTGCTCGCAGTGATCGGCGTCGGCGGCCTGCTCGAATTTCGCAGAATGGTCGTGCGGCATCCCGGCACGGCGCGCATGACTGCATTCGGCATCCTGTATATCGGCTTGCCGCTGTGTCTTGCGGTGTGGCTGCGCGCCTTGCCCGAAGGTCTGTTCTGGACCGCCTGCCTGCTGCTCACCAACTGGATGACCGATACCGCCGCCTATTTCGGCGGTCGGCTCTTCGGGCGGCGTCCGCTCGCGCCGCGCATTTCGCCCAACAAGACGCTCGAAGGCGCGCTGACCGGGTGGATTGCTGGCGCGCTCGTCGGACTGCTCGTGCTGCTCGTGGGGTCGCACCTGAGCGCGCGAACCGTCCTGTTTCCGATCTTAGTCGCCCTCGCCGTGATCCTCGGAGACCTCTTCGAGTCGGCACTCAAGCGGCACTACGCGATCAAGGACGCCAGCCAGATCATTCCCGGACACGGCGGCATTCTGGACCGCATCGATGGGACGCTCTTCGCGCTCCTCGTCGCAGCCGTCTATCTGCTCGTCATCGGCGTCGGATGAAGGTCGCCACCGCCTCGATGTGGTAGGTCTGCGGGAACAGATCGACCGGGACCACTTCGCGCAGGTAATAATTGCCCGCGTTCAGCCGCTTCGCATCGCGTGCCAGCGTAGACGGATCGCAGCTCACGTAGACGATGATACGCGGGTTATGCGCCATCAGCGCCGTAATCGCTTCCTCATCCAACCCCTGACGCGGCGGGTCCAGCACCACCGCATCGAACGGACCCTCAAGGCTGCCGAGGACTTCCTCGACGCTGCCCTCGATCAATTCCACATTCTCGAAATCGATCAGGTTTTCATCTGCATCGGTGACGGCGGGCGGGTAGCTTTCGATGCTCGTCACCATCGCCGCGCGTTCTGCTAGAAACGCCGTGAACAGCCCGACCCCAGAGTAAAGGTCCAGCACCGATTCTGTCCCCTGTAGCGCGAGCCGATCCAGCACCATATCGATCAGCACTTCGGCTTGCGGCAGGTTGACCTGGAAGAAGCCGCCCGCCGTCACGCGGAATTCGCGCCCCTTGATCGTGTAACGCACATGCGTCGCGCCGATCAGGTTGAACGGCTCGTTGTCACTCAACAGAAAATTCACCGACGCAGGGATGTCGATTTCGACTTCCGGCGGCTCGTCCGAATCGGTGCTGATCAGGATCATCCGGTCTTCGGGGTCCGTGCCGACTTGCAGCCGCACGCGGTTCACATCCGGCAGTTCTTCGAGTTCCAGTTGTTGATACAGATCGAGCAGTTCCGGTCGAATGATATGGCACTCGCGAATCGGGATGATCGTCCGGTTATCGGTCGCGACGAAGCCCAACTCGCCTTCCGGCGTCAGCGAAAACGTGATGTGCGAGCGATACGCCCACGCTTCCGGGCTGGGGATCGCCGCGCGGATTGGCGCGTCCGGCATCCCGCCGATGCGCGTAAACTGGTCGCGCACGATCTGCTCTTTGAATTTGACCTGCGCCGGATAGTCGATATGTTGCCACTGGCAGCCATTGCAGCGCCCCGGTCCGAAGTGCGGGCAGCGCGGGCGCACGCGGTCCGGCGAGGGTTCGTAGAGCGTCACGCCTTCCGCGTAGGCGAAACGGCCTTTATCCTGCGTGATGCGGGCGGTGATTTGCTCGCCCGGTATGGCATACGGCACGAATATCGTGCGGCCATCCGAGCGCCCCAGAGCGCTCCCGCCGTGCGCCATAGAGGTCAGTTCGAGGTCGATTATCGGCGCGTCGTCGGTCATGTTGATGTTCCTTTTAATAGCTGTTGATAGAGTTCTCGCACGAGCGCCGCGCTGCGCGCCCAACTGTGCCGTTCCAGCGCAAGCGAACGCGCCGATGCCCCGATGCGCGCGGCGAGATCAGGCGTCGCGAGCAGTTCCAGAACCGCGTCCGCGAAGGCACGCGGCGTCTCGGCCAGCCGGATATTCACGCCATCCGTTGCGCCGAGTCCTTCCGCGCCCATTGCCGTAGAGACAACCGCGCAGCCGCAGGCCATCGCTTCCATCAGCTTGAAGCGCGTCCCGCCGCCGCTACGCTGTGGGCAAATGAACACGCCCGAAGATTGCAGATACGGGCGTGTATCCGGGACGAGGCCGAGGACGCGCAGGCCGCGCGCGGGGTCCCCCGCCATTTTCACGAACGCCTCCGGCGGCTCTTTGCCGAGCAGCGTTAGCGTCAGCCCCGGACGCGCCGCACGTAGCAACGGCATAATCGCCTCCATGAAATAGCTGACCGCCTCGACATTTGGAAAATACTTGTAATCGCCCATGTAGAGCAGCGAATTGGTATCGCGCGGCGTTTCTGGCGCGGGTTGGAAGAACTCCGTATCAACCCCATTGGGTGTCTGCGCGATGCGTACCCCCGGCGCGAGTCGCCGCACCAGCCCGGCATCGAACTCCGACATTACGCCGACGCTTGCAACGCGCTTCCATGCGCGCGGCTCATAAACGCGCATCTTCAGCGATTCGAGCGCCACCGCTGGACGCTGGTAGATCGGCTGCGCGACCCGCGCGAAGCGGCTCCATGCCTTGTATTCAATCGACGGCTCGCAAAGCAGGATCGGGAGCGTGGTTGCGGCTGGCAGATTTTGCACCATATAAAACGACTCGACGTGAATCAGGTCGAAGCGCGCTCTGTTCAGCAGGTCCGCGAGCGTCTTTTGCATCGCGGGATTGCGATATAGCCGCATTGTGATCGGCTGCGGCGAGGTCAGACTGAGCGACGCCGCACGCAATGTTCCGGGGCTGCCCTCGCGCTCGACGACATGCAGCGCGCAATATTCGCGCAGCGGGGCGAGGTCGAAGGCGCGTTCTTCCGGGCGGCCAAAGCAGACGAGCGTGAGTTCGTGGTCGCGCGCGAGCTGGCGCAGATAGTTATAGGTGCGCGTCCGTCCACCGCTGACGGGTGGATATGGCAAATAGGGCGTGAGCATCAGGACGCGCGGAAGGTTTGCAGAGTCAATCATTATAACGCTTCATTGTTACAAACTTCACAGTCTGCGTCAAGCGAAGCATTAAGATTGAGCGCGAAAACCGGAATGGGAGTATAAATCCAGCACACCGGGAAATCACTTTTGGGGGTAATTCATGAACCGCAAACGCAACGCATTCCGCAATAGCAGCGCCCTCGCCAGCCAGAGTTTACAAGTCCTCACGAAAGACCGTTCGCTGCTCGCCTATCCGCTCGTCGGTGGGGCGCTGTGCTTCGTCGTCTCGATCATTTTCGGGATCATGCTCGCCGTCGCGGGCGTATTCCGCGCGTTCACGAACAGCGACTCACTTGAACGCGCGGGGCGCAGCAGCTCTTCCGATGGCGCGTACATTGTCGGCCTGATTATTCTGTTCGTGTATTACCTCGTGACCTATACGATCATGACCATCGCCAACGCTGCGCTCACCGCCAAAGCCCGCGCCAAAATCGAGGGCGAAGCGATGACCCTGCAAGAAGGCTACAACGCAGCGATGGCGAAGTTCGGACCGCTGTTCGGCTACGCTGCAATCGCAGCGACCGTCGGTGTGATTGCGAGCAGCCTCCGCAATTCCGGGCGCGATAGCAAGAACTTCGGCGCGATGATCATTGGCGCGATCCTCAGCGCGACGGTATTGGCGGCGTGGTCGGTCATTTCCTATCTGGCGATCCCGGTGATCATGTTCGAGGGATTGGGGACCTTCCCCGCCTTGCAACGCTCGATGCAGCTTTTCCGCCAGACTTGGGGCGAAAGCCTGATCGGTGGCCTGAGCCTCGGCTGTACCTTCGGGCTGCTGACTCTCGCTTCGATGGTCCCCGGCATCCTGATCACAGTCGTCGGCGCGGCGTCGAATGCGCCGTTCCTGCTCTTCGTCGGGATCATTCTGGTGGTGGTCGCGGTCGCGATTGTCGCGCTTCTGGCAGGTGCGGTGAATACGATTTTCCGCGTCGCGCTGTATCGTTACGCGACTCAGGGCAACACCGGCGGCCTGCTCGATGAAACGCTGGTCCGCGAGGCATTCCAGACGAAGTAGGATGTGTTGGCAAACAGTCGCGCGGGGATGAATCCACCGCGCTATTACGGTCCGGTATGCGTTAAATCAAGGTGCGCCGTCCGTAGTAGCCCGGTCCATTCATGGCCGGGCAACCGCCCCGTTCATGCCGAACGGGGCGGTTATTTTCTAATCTACAGCGTCCGGTCCACCGCCTCCGCGACGCGGCGCAGGTCCGTCACCAGCTTGGCGAAGGCTTCCGGGCGCAAGGACTGCGCGCCGTCCGAGAGCGCCTTCGAGGGGTCGCAGTGGACTTCCATGATCAGCGCATCCGCGCCCGCCGCGACCGCCGCCTTCGCTGCCGCCGCCACATATTCCGCCTTGCCAGTGGCGTGGCTGGGATCCGCGACGATGGGCAGGTGCGTTTTGCTCTTGAGGACCGGGATCGCGTTGATGTCGAACGTGTTGCGCGTGTACGTCTCGAAGGTGCGGATGCCGCGCTCGCAGAGCATCACCCGCGTGTTGCCGCGTGCGAGTACGTATTCGGCGGCGAGTAACAATTCTTCCATCGTCGCGCTCAGGCCGCGCTTGAGCAGCACAATCGTCTGCGTTTCGCCCGCCGCGCTCAGGAGCGGGTAATTCTGCATGTTCCGCGCGCCGATTTGCAGCACGTCCGCGTACTTCGCAACCATCGGGACCATGCCCGGTTCCATCACTTCCGTGACGATGGGCAACCCGGTTTGTTCGCGCGCTTCAGCGAGGATTTCCAGACCCTTTTCGCCGAGTCCTTGGAACGCATAGGGCGACGAACGTGGCTTGAACGCCCCGCCGCGCAGCGCAATCGCGCCCGCTTCCTTGACGGCGTGCGCCGTCTCCAATAACTGCTCGCGACTCTCCACCGAACACGGACCCGCGATAATGCCGATCCGCCCGTTCCCGATTTTTACGCCGTTGAGCATGATCGTCGTGTTCGCCGGGTGGAAGTCGCGGCTGGCGAGTTTGTACGGCGTGGTGACGCGCATGGTTTGCTCCACGCCGTCGAGCGTGGCGAGCATATCTCCATCCATCAGTTTACGATCCTCTCCGACGATGCCGATAATGGTGCGTTCCTGCCCTTCGGAAAGGTGCGCTTCATAGCCCAGTTCCTTGATTTTCGAGACGATGGCGGCGATTTGCTTGGTGCTTGCACCCTGCTTCATGACGACGATCATTGTGTTGTTCCCTTAGTTTTGTTTCGGTAAAGCACGATCCGGGCGCAGCGAAACCGCGTCCCGTAAGTACACATGCTGGATTTCCGGCTGCGTGAGCGCCGTGTTCCAGTGAATCAGCACCCGCACGCAGCGCGCGAGGCTCCCCGCGATTGCCATTTCCTGCCCGCAAAAGAGCGCGGTTTCGGTCCAGCCGAGCTGCCGCGCGGCGACGGCGGGGTACTCCGTATTGAGGTCGGCGGTGACGGTGAAGAACACGCTCGCGACCGCGTCCTGCTCGATCCCGTTGCGGTCGATCAGTTCACGCAGGAGTTCTTTTGTCCCATCGAGCAGCGCCTCGCGCGTGTTCTCCGGGATGGTGGTCGCGCCGCGCACTCCGCGACACAGGTTCGATGAAGCCACGATATAAGCCCCTCCTTGCAAAACGGACCGGACCCGGACAAACAAAAAGCGCAGAGCGGTGGTTGCTCTGCGCTTCAGGTTTCCCGTTTACTTCCGGTATCCAGCGACTAGGCGATGCCCGCTCCAACGTGCTTATGGCCGTTAAAGTAAAAGTAATAGGCGTAACCAAACGACCAGCACTTCTGGTCATTTTTGGCGGCTATTATTCGGGCGGTCGCGGGTGTTGCGTTCATGCCGACGAGAGTAACACACCTTCGCAAAAAGAGTCAAGCACTTCGCGAAAACTCGCTTACGGGCGGACCTATGTGTCCGTTCCTAGAAAAAACCTCGCGCCGCCCACCCTCTCAATCCTCATCATCCGCCGCTTCGATAAACTCCGCCGTCAATTTCCGCGTCCCGACAGTCGCCGGGAACTTGACCAGCAATTCCTCGACGTCGCTCCGAATCTGGCTGCTGATCACGGTCCCCTCGCCCCATTTGACGTGTTTCACCTTCTGACCGGGTTTATACTTCGGCTCCACGCGCGCCCGCGCCACCACCGGACGCGCTTTCGGTGGCATTCCAGCTAGTTCCAGTTTTTCGACCGAAGTTGGGCGGCTCCACGTCGTCATCTGCTGGTACGCGCTCATCGTCTCGCGCCACTGGCTCTTCACCGGGAGCGCGGAGCCTTCCCATAGCTCATGTGGAATATCGGAAAGGAAGCGCGACGGCGCGAGGTAATCCCCCTGCCCGCCATAGGTCGAACGGCGCAGCACCCAAATCAGGTGCAAAATATCCTTCGCGCGCGTGATTCCAACGTACATCAGGCGGCGCTCTTCCGACATTTCATCTTCGTCATCGAGTGAACGGCTATGCGGGAGCGTACCTTCTTCCATGCCGGGGATGAACACCACGGCAAATTCCAGTCCCTTCGCCGCGTGCAGCGTGAGCAGCGTCGGCGCATCGGCCTCTTCCGCGCGGGTATCGGCGACATCTGCGACGAGCGCGACCTGTTCCAGAAATGCGCCAAGCGGCTCGTCGCCGCGCTCATTGGCGACCCCTCGAAATTCGTTCACGTTGCCGATCCGGTCTTCGCTCTGCTCATCACCCGTGTTCAGATAATCCAGAAAGCGCGTGCGCGTCAATATATCATCGACAAGCTGCCCGACCGGGGCAGTATCGCGCATCGACTCCCACGTATTCAGCAGCCCCACGAAGTCGATCAGCGCCTTCTCTGCGCGCCCACTGAAAGGACCCGGTTCGCCTTGCTGCATACTCTTCAGCGCGGAATAGAGCGATTGCCCGCGCCCCGTTGCCCACGCCTCAAGCTGCTTGACCGTCTTCTCGCCAATCCCGCGCGGGGGGACGTTGATCACCCGCAAAAGGTTCACGCTGTCATCCGGGTTATAGACCACGCGCAAATACGCGAGGACGTCCTTCACTTCCTTGCGCGAATAGAAGCGCGTCGCGCCAACCAGACGGTAAGGCAGCCCCGCACGCACGAACGCTTCTTCGATTGCACGGGATTGCGCGTTTGCGCGGTACATCACGGCGCAGTCACGCGGGCGATACCCCCGCATCGTCGCCATCGAAATCTGTTCGACGATGTACTGCGCCTCGCTCTCCTCCGTCATCGTGTTGTAGAAGACGATTTTCGGTCCGTCGGTGCGCTGCCCGGTCAGCGTGATCGGGATGTGATCCTTGTTGTGCCGAATTACGGCGGTCGCGGCGTCGAGGATGACCTGATGCGAACGGTAATTCTGCCCCAGCCGGATAAGCGTCACGTTCGGGTAATCCTTGCGGAAGGTCTGCACGTTCTTCGGGACCGCACCCCGGAAGCGGTAGATCGATTGGTCCGGGTCGCCCACCACGAACAAATTCGCGCGCGTCCCCGCGAGCAGTTTCAGCAATGTATATTGCGCGGTGTTCGTATCCTGAAATTCATCGACGAGGATGTGTTGATAGAAGCGGCGGTAGCGTTCGAGCGTCTCCGGGAAGCGCTCGAAAAGCTGCACGGGCAGCATCAGCAAGTCGTCGAAATCGACGGCGTTGTTGAGCGCCAGCACCTTCTGGTATATCCGGTAAATATCG
The DNA here is from genome assembly GCA_965246845.1 of Aggregatilineales bacterium. Taxonomy (GTDB): domain Bacteria; phylum Chloroflexota; class Anaerolineae; order Aggregatilineales; family UBA2796; genus JBBRMW01. The sequence continues at coordinate 1,732,813 of CBDFFR010000012.1, read as the reverse complement.
CGCGTCACCTTCTCGATTTGTGTGGTCGCAGGGTACTCATCCGGTCCGATCAGTTCGTTCTTCGCCGCGCTGATGCGGTTCAACTGCGGATACGGCGCGAACTTTTTTGAATCGAGATTGAGTTCATTGACCGCGCCCTTGATGATCGCGATCTGGTCATCCGTATCGTAGATCGTGAAATCGGAGCGGTAGCCGAGCGCGGCGATCTCGCGTCGCAAAATTCGCGCGCAAATGCTGTGGAACGTGCCAATCGAAACGCCGCGCGCGTCTTCACCGAGCAGCGCGACGATACGCTCCTGCATTTCGCGCGCGGCCTTGTTCGTGAAGGTCACAGCCATGATCACCGTCGGCTTGACATAGGCAGCCTGTATCAGATACGCCACCCGCCGCGTCAACACGCGCGTCTTGCCCGACCCCGGACCCGCCACGACGAGCGTAGGTCCCGGTCCTGCGGAGACGGCCTGCGCCTGCTCCTCGTTCAACCCTTCCAGTAAATCGACCGCTGCCATCGCTATCGCCTGTTTGTTCTGAACGCCCATTGTAGCGGATCGACGCGGGATCGGGCAGCCCGAATCGTCGTATTGAATGTCGATCCGGTCAGTTGAATTCCGGCGTATTGGTCGGCGTCACGGTCATAACAGGCGCGGAAGTTGCCATCGCCGCTGCGTTTCCATCGAACCGCAAGGATGCAAGCAGCGCCGTCAAATCCGGCTGCGCGCCGTTGAACGCGGCAGGCGGCTCCACATACGCATAGAAAATGAACTGCCGCCCGCCGACCCACTGCCCGGTGTACCAGCCGACAATATCCGGGCGGTTGTCCTGGCAGCCCGTCGTCTGGAACATCTGCCCAATCCCGTTCCCGCCCGCGAGTTTGAAGTAATTCCGCCCATAAATGTTGACAATGCACGTCGCGTCGAGGATCGAACCGCGCAGCAGCCGATACCCATCCGTGAGCGTCGCTTGTTCCTGTGAGTCCTTTACGGAAGTGGGCAGCGCCGCCGGATTGATCGGTAGCAGCGTCGGGAAATTCCATAACACGAAGAGGTAGCCCGTCCCACCGCCGTTTGCGACAGGACCCGCGTAGGCTGCGACGTTCATCGTCGCGGTCGTCAGCGCATCCGTGATCGGCACGAGCGTATACGTCCCTTTCCAGTTGGCGGGCAGCGCCAGCGTGAACGGCGGCGGCGAACCCGGCTGTGCGCCTGCGGGAGTCGCGCTCGCGCCGCTGGTCGGTACGCTACTCGCCGCCGCAATCAATGCCGAGGTCGCGCTTGGTACGCTCGTGATCGGCGTTGTCGTGATGCCCTGCGTCCCGCCATTAATCGGCGTCGGAATTTCCGTAGTTGCCCCCGCGACCACTGCCTGCACCCCGGCGGGCGTCACGCTGGGGAGCGGTGTCCGCGTCGGAGCCGCGCCCTGTGGCGTATCGGCCATCAGCAGCGTAGCCGCCACTGTCGGCGTACTCGTTGGCACGGGTGTTACAACAGGCGTCGGCGTACACCCCGCAATCAAACACGCGACGAGCAACATCAACCACGTTCTTGCACCACCCGGCCATAAATGGACCGGACTACTACGGTACTGACTGGACCGTAATAGCGCGGCGGCTTTAGCCCCGCGCAACGCTTGAGGGCAACTTCTCGCTGACGGCTTCATCCCGCTCACTCCCACTCAATCGTCGCGGGTGGCTTGCTCGAAATATCGTAGACGACGCGGTTCACGCCCGGCACTTCATCCACGATGCGCTTGCTCACCCGCGCGAGCAGGTCATACGGCAGCCGCGCCCAATCCGCCGTCATGAAGTCGTCGGTCGTCACCGCGCGGATCGCAATCGCCTCGTGGTACGTGCGCCCGTCGCCCATCACGCCCACGCTGCGCACCGGGAGCAGCACCGCGAACGCCTGCGCCGTATCGCCGCGTAGCAGCCCCGCCCGTCCAAGTTCATCCAGCAGGATCGCGTCGGCGGTCCGCAGCCGTTCCAGCCGCTCGAAGGTCACTTCACCGAGACAGCGCACCGCCAGACCGGGACCGGGGAACGGCTGCCGCCATACAATCGCATCCGGTAGGCCGAGCGCCGTCCCGACGCGCCGCACTTCGTCCTTGAACATATCGCGAAGCGGTTCGACCAGCTTGAATTGCAAATCATCCGGCAAGCCGCCGACGTTGTGGTGACGCTTGATCATGTGCGCGCTGCTTTTTCCGGCAGAACTACCCGCGCTCTCGATCACATCCGGGTAGATGGTCCCCTGTCCGAGGAAGCCGACCTCACCCAGTTTGCGCGCTTCAGCCTCGAAGATGCGGATGAACTTCTCCCCGATGACCACACGCTTGCGGTCGGGGTCTGTCACGCCTGCCAGCCCGTCCAGAAAGGTTTCGGTTGCGTCCACCGCTTCGAGCGGGATACCCATGTGTTCGCGGAAGGTCTCGACGACCTGTTCCGCTTCGCCCCGCCGCAAGAGGCCATTGTTCACGAAAACGCACGTCAGGCGGTCCCCGATGGCGCGGTGGATGAGCGCCGCCGCGACCGACGAATCCACGCCGCCACTCAACGCCAGCAAGACGCGCCCCGCTCCGACCGTTTCCTGCACGCGCGAAATACTTTCATTGATGATCGAAGCGGGCGTCCAATCCGGCGTACAGCCCGCAATATCGAACAGGAAATTATGCAAAATCTGCGCGCCGAGCGGCGTATGCGAGACTTCCGGGTGGAACTGCAAGCCGTACATCTTGCGCGAATCGTCAGCCATACCCGCCAGCGGCGAATTTCCCGATTCGCCTATCGAATGAAAGCCCGGCGGCAGCGCTTCGATGCGGTCCCCGTGACTCATCCAGACCTCGATTTGCTCCGGCAAATGGGCGAACAATGGCGAAGGCTCGATATGCACCCGCGCTGGACCGTACTCGCGCGCTGCCGACCCCGCCACACGCCCGCCGAGCGAATGCGTGAGCAATTGCATCCCGTAGCAGATGCCGAGCGTCGGCGCATCTTTCACGAACGCCGCGAGCGTCGGCGCACCGGGATCATACACGCTGTTCGGTCCGCCGGAGAGGACGAACGCGCGCGGTGCGAAAGCCGCAATTTGCGCGGCGGGCGCGTCCCACGCGAAAATCTCCGCGTACACGTTCTGCTCGCGGATGCGGCGCGCGATGAGCTGCGTATATTGCGAACCATAGTCGAGGACAGCCACGCCGCCTGTATGTCGTATCGTCTTTTCTTCCGTCTGTTGTATCGTCATTTTGTGAGGAGACCGTGAGGCTTTCGCAATTGAACTGTGTAGCGTTTCGGTTTAGGATACTTGTCGAAGCATCGCAGGCGAAGGACATCTCATGCAAACTGACACGACCGGAGCCACCAACTCCGCCAATTCTACCGCACCGAAGACCTATCTGATCACCGGGGGCGCGGGCTTCCTCGGCATCAATCTTGTCCGTTATCTGCTCGAACGCGGCCACAAGGTCGTCTCGTTCGACATCGCGCCGTTCGATTACGCCGATAGCAAAGACAAAATCACGATTATCACGGGCGATATTCGCGACAAAGCCGCGCTCGACCGTGCCATGAAGGGTATCGAGATCGTCGTGCATACGGCGGCGGCGCTCCCGCTCTATACCAAAGAAGATATTATGTCTACTGATCTGGACGGCACGCGGAACGTCCTGAAAGCCGCGCTGGATGCAGGCATCGAGCGCGTGATCCAGATTTCATCAACGGCGGTGTACGGCATCCCCGATCACCACCCGCTCAAGGAAGAGGACCGTGTTCACGGCGTCGGACCGTATGGCGAGGCGAAGGTACAGGCCGAGGAAGTCTGCAAGGAATTCCGCGCGAAGGGCATGTGCGTCCCGATCATTCGCCCGAAATCATTCATCGGACCGGAACGGCTCGGCGTGTTCGCGCTCTTCTACGATTGGGCGCATGACGGCAAGGGTTTCCCGATGCTCGGCAGCGGCAACAACCGTTACCAACTGCTTGACGTCGCGGACCTCTGCGACGCCATTTACCTCGCCGCGACGGGCGACCGCGATAAGGTGAACGATACGTTCAATATCGGCGCGCGGGAATTCACGACGATGAAGGAAGACTATCAGGCCGTGCTGGATGTCGTCGGCAAAGGCCGCAAGATTCGTCCGTTGCCCGCCACACCCGCGATCTGGACGCTGCGCGTACTGGAAGCGCTGCACCTGTCGCCCCTTTACAAGTGGGTCTATGAGACTGCCTCGAAGGACTCCTTCGTCTCCATCGAAAAAGCGGAGCGCGTCCTCGGCTACAACCCGAAGTTCTCTAATAAGGATGCGCTCATCCGTAACTACGAATGGTACGTCGCGCACCTCAACCAGTTCAAGAACCAGAGCGGCATTTCGCATCGCGTCCCGTGGAAGCAGGGTGTCTTGAAGCTGGCGAAGGTGTTCTTCTAAATTCCGAGAGTGCGCTATAGGGGACGATCCGTGTGTCGTCCCGCTCCAATAACGTTCAATCTCAGCCTCGAACATCCATCGCTCAGGAGTTGGGCGAGCAGAACGTTCGTAACACGATGTGCCGCAAAAGATCGACAATTTTGATTGTTCCGTCGCTTACTAATATTGCGCCGAGTCGCCCCGTGGAAGATGCAAAGTCTACAATCGGCTCTTCGGTGTTGAAAACGGTTTCGCTCGGTGTGTCACCTGAAAAATCCCAGATGGCATAATGCTCAAACCGCTGGACAAATACGATTTCAGCGTTATAGGGAAATACAATTAGTCCACCCTCGGTAGGAATTGTTATTTTTAACCGCTTACGAATGTCCCAGATGTCTGTACTGGGACCGTATCTCGAATATGCAAAATAACCGTTTCGTGAAAGCTCTACTATGTCTGGACTACCGTATTCCAGCTTGTACAGAAAACCAAAATCGGAGTACCTCCATACACTAAATCCATCACTCTCCCGTAAAACGATATAGTTGTTATCTCTCGAAAATGCACCGCTATATGCGTTCGGGAATGTATGTATTCTGGTTCCGGTTGGGACATCCCAGATGCTGACATTCCATGAAGTTTCGCCTTGCGCATTAGTCCCTCGTCCGCGACTAAGAACCCGTTGACCATCCGGCGAGAACCGCGCCCAATCCGCATCATTCTCATGTATCGGACCGGGGAGGAAATAGCCCTCCTTGCCGCTCTCTACGTCGTAGAGGTGTCCGCCGTCGTAATCGATCAGGAGCAGACGCTTACTATCTGGCGAGAAGCTAATATTGTACAGAACTTGAAATTTATACTCATAAAGCGCCTTATAAGCGCTATCCGTGCTGTTTACGCGGTACAACGCTTTCCTGGTTGCCACATCCCAAAGTGTGAGGAACCATCCAACGTTGGAGATATTCCCAGCGGTGAGTGCATACCTGCTGTTGGGAGAAATTGCAGCTATACTGAAGTTGCGATTGGCCTCCGTCAGTATATGAACAATCTTGCCAGTCGAGATGTCCCAGAATATGACGGAACCGTTTCCAACGGTCGAAATAAAATAGCGTTCGTCTGGTGAAAAGGATACACCGTTCGTTGACGGCTAAGCATGGCAAGTGTCATCGTCCGCGAGAACACTTGCATACGAACGTTCGACGCTTGTGGAAACAATTATCAGAAGTAGGATTAGGATTGGTAGCCAAGCACGGATCAATATCCGAGGAATTCTAAACGGTAAAGAGCGCATCGTTGTTTCCATAAGTTACGCGAACAAATATTGTATGCGTCAATCAAATTATGAGCGACGCGATTGATTAGAATGGCCGCGATGCTTGCCGCCTGTTGCTGGCAAACGAACGACATCATCAAACGGGGTCACGCCTCGCCACGCACCCGCCCATACATCGCGAGCGCGCGCTGACGCTGTTCCGCGTGGTCGACAATCGGTGCGGGGTAATCGGTCCCGATGATACACCCCGCCTCGTGCTGCACAGCGTCCGGCATCAGATACGGCTCGTGAATGTATTCTGTCGGTACGTTGCGCAGTTCCGGCATATACTGCCGGATGTAATCACCGCCGGGGTCGAAGCGCTGCCCCTGACTTGTCGGATTAAAGATACGGAAATACGGCGCGGCGTCGGTCCCCGTCCCGGCGGACCACTGCCACCCCCCGTTGTTGCTCGCGAGGTCGCCATCGAGCAGATGTTGCATGAACACGCGCTCGCCTTCGCGATAGTCGATCAATAAATCCTTGCACAGGAAGGAGGAGACGATCAGGCGCAGGCGGTTGTGCATCCAGCCTGTTTCGTGCATCTGGCGCATCCCGGCATCGACAATTGGGTAGCCCGTCTTCCCGGCGCTCCATGCCGTTAATTGCTCGCCGCGTTCGCGCTCCCAGGTGAGCGTGTCGTAGAGCGGCTTGAACGCGCCCTTTGCAACGTGTGGATTGCGCGCAAGCACCTGATAGAAAAATTCACGCCATGCGACTTCGTTGATCCACGTCCGCACACTTTCCTTGCGCGCGGGCGTTTTGGCGCGTTCGAGCGCATCGGCGGCGGCGTAGTACACCGTGCGCGGACTGAGCATCCCCCAGCGCAGATAGGGTGACAGCCGCGAGGAGCCATCCTTTGCTGGAATGTTGCGCTCTTCCTTGTAATCTTCGATGATCTCAGCAATGAAGGTATCGAGCCGTTCATGCGCGGCGGCTTCGCCTGCTTCCGCGATGGGATGCGCGGCGGGCGCGGAGCCATGCTCTTCAGGCTTCGGGATAGCATCCGACGGTATGTCGCGTGGGGTATTCAATGCCTGATGCGTAGGCAGAATAGCAGGTTTGGGCAACACTTCCCATACCTTACGAAAAGGCGTATAGACGTTGTACGGCTTGCCGCCTTTGCTGATGACCTCATCCGCTTCGTGCAGCACGAGGTCCTTATAGCTCGTTACGCGCACGCCCCGCGCCTGCAATGCGCTCGTCACAGCGGAATCGCGCGCAGTCGCGTAGGGGCTGTAATCGCGGTTGAAGTGAACGGCTTCCGCGCCGACTTCCCGCGCGAAATTCGGTAATACGTCGGCGGGTCGCCCATGCCGGATGATCAAGCGCCCGCCCACGCTTGGGAGCGACGCCGCCAGCGCTTCCAGCCCGGCCAGCATGAACGCCACGCGCGGACCCCGGAAGCGTTCCGAATCGATCAGCGTCGGGTCGATAATATACAGCGGGATGACCGCGTTTCCGCGCTGCGCGGCGGCGTGCAGCGCGGAATTATCCGCAAGGCGCAAATCGCGTCGTATCCACCAGATGACGACCGCCATATCAATCCCCCGCTGCTGTATTCACCGGACGCGCAACCACGCGCGGACCGATCCGCTCCGCGACGCGCTCCACTTCCGCAGCCACGCGCAGCGCCCCCGCCGTGACGCCTGCCGTGCTTTGGCCGGGGAACACACTATCCCCGACGAGCCACAGGTTTGGAAGTCCGGTATGCGGACCGCGCGCCTTGAAGAGGCTGGTTTGCGGGAAGCCGCCGACCATACCGCCGCTGCGTCCCGTGTAAAATTCAAAAGCGTGCGGCGTGCCGGGCATGATCAGCGTCGCATGGTCGCGCAGGTTCGGGATCGCGCGCTCCGCGCCGTCGAGCAGCCTGTCGCGGTAATCGGCAACGAGCGCCTTGTATGCTTCCGGGTCGCGTTCGCGCAGTTCCCACCAGCGTTCGATGCGCGTGTGCGTGGACATCGTGACCGCGCGGTAGCCTGCCGGGGCGCGCGTCGGGTCGTCGGCATCGGAGAGCGAGACGAAAACGGAATTGCCCTCGCCGAGCGGCTTGCTGTAATCCTTCACGATCTGGAAGTGGTCCTCGTGCGTGTTCAGTTTATCCGCCGGGACGCCGAGATAGAGCGTGAACGCGCCCCAGGTCGATTTGCGCCCCGTGACTTCGCGCTGCAAGCGCTGCGGTGAGTTTTCCGCGAGCAGCCCATTCAGCGCCCAGGGCGTCAGGTTGCCGAGGAACAAATCGGCCTCGTAAGTTTGCTTTTTATTCGTATGGACGCGCACGACGCGCCCGCTTTCGACATCGATCTTCGTCACTTCCTGACGGTAGATGATCTTGCCGCCTTCGCGCTCGAGCGCATCCGCGAGCGTTTGCGCAATCCCGCCGATCCCGCCCCGGACGTGGTGCGCGCCCGCGCGCGGCAGATCCATCGAAATCATGCCGTAGAGCGCGTTGGCCGCGCCCGCCGTGACCTGCGCGCTGATGATCAACTGCGCATCGATGAAGGTACGCGCCGCGCGGTCATGCACGCCGAGCAGGTCCAGCACGTTGCCGAGCGTACCGAGCGCCATCGGCGAAATCGGGACCATCTCCGGGCGGATTTTGAGCGCGAAGCGGGTCAAATCGGGGACACTGACGGGCGGCCATTCGGGGAGCCGCGCCGCGAAGCGCCAGACAATATCGGCAGTGCGCTCCTGCAAATCCCAGAAGCGGCGCAACGCGGGAACTTTCGCGGCGCGTTCTTCGCGCCACTTGTCCATGTCACCATAGCGAGCAACCGTGCGATCCGGCAGGATTACGGTCCACGCGGGTTCGATGCGCTTCACAGGCCACGTAATGCCGAGCCGCCGCGCGACGATTTCATGCGGTCCGCCGGGCTGGAAACCGCCCGCTACTGTCGCGCCCGCATCGAAGCGAAAGCCCTTGTGATAGAACGTCCCCGCGCAGCCACCCGCATAGGTGTGCGCTTCAAGCACAGTCACGTCATGCCCTGCTTTCGCGAGCAAGGCCGCCGCAGTCAACCCACCTACGCCCGCGCCGATCACCAGAATTTTCGCCATTGATAGAAAGTGTTCCTGCGCTTGTGATTACATACACATTATACAGCAATTGTACAGCGTTCATCTAACGTTTATACAATGTATGATCCGGTGTAGGGGTCGCGGCTTGCCCGACCCGCTTCTACATATACCGGGCGGACACATAGGTCCGCCCCTACGAAGATGTTGCGCGATACGCCGCGCCCGGTTATTTCGTCTGTTCGACCTCGCTGGCAAGTTTGAGGACCTGATCGCCGTCTTCCTGCTCGATCAATAGCGCAGGATTGTCCTTCGTGCCGTGCCGTCTCGTGTGATCTCCGAACCCTTTAGTTTGCGGGTAATTTTCTCTGTGTGGACTTCAACGACTTTTCCGGTCGCTTCGTCTTTGCCCTATTTCCAGGTGACTATCGTTCCCTTACACACTGTCTTCGCCTCTGTTAGTCCGCTACTTGGAATCTAGTGATAAGGCAAGTTAGCGCGATCCACCCGTAGAAGGATTTGCGGCTGGGTCAGGTGGATGAATTTGGGTCGTGCAGGCCGCTTTCCAGCACCCATCCTTCACCGACATTCGGGACCAGCACCGCGACCCAGATCGCATCGTTGCCGTTCAGCGTCGCGACGACGGGCGCGCGGTCCTTGACCGTGACCGGATCGTTGTAGCTCAACAGCTTGAGCTGCGCGCCCGCCGGGAGGCTGCGCAACCAGAGCGCATCGCTCCAGACATGCGCCTGTCCGGTCGGGACGCGACGATAATTCAATTCCTTCGCGGGCGCGGGTTGCGCGGGGGTTGCGCTGTCCGGGCGCGGCTGCTGGCCGGGGCGTGCGGTCACATAGACGACATTGCCGCCCAGCTTAGTGCGAGAGAGCGCGAGCGCGAAATCATCCTTGCCGACCGCCAGATCGCGCCCCTGATCGCTGCGTGATCCCCAAAAATCGGGATCGTTGATGTAGACCTTGCCGCCTTCCTGACCGCACACCACGACGTAGTGACCGCCGAACCAATCCGGCAGCGCGGCGCGGTTCGGCAAATCCGACCAGAAGACGGGTGCGATTGCCGGGAAACCGGTTTTATCGACCGTATTCAAAATCTCATCGGCGGATTGTTTGGCGCGCGTCTCTGCCGGGATGCCGCTGTCGCTGAGTAATCTTTCGACCCAGAACGGATTCAAAATCGCGGAGTCCGACACTTTCAAATAGGTTTGCAGAGAAAGCGCATCGACAGAGGGACGGCCAAGCCCCGCCCACTCGATCACCATGCTCGCGCAGGCCGCGCCGCAATCGTTGGTGAAGTGTTTGGCGTCCTGTGCTTCCTGCGAATGAAAAGGAACCTTGATGTGCATCGTATGGCCTCACGGTATACTCAATAGTTGCCGCGAATTCTAACGTATTCAAGAGGACATGATGAGCCTGACCCGCGAACAGGTGGAATATATCGCAGAACTCGCCAAACTGGACCTGACCGAAGACGAGTTTGCGCGCTATACCGTGCAGCTTTCGGCTGTGCTGGATTACGCGAGCGACCTGCAAAAAGTGGATACGGAGAACATCCCGCCGACGGCTTCCGTGCTGCCGCTCAGGACCGTCCTGCGTGAGGACGTGGTGCAGCCTTCGCTCCCGCGCGAGAAGGCGACGGCCAACGCGCCGGACGCCATCGAGGGTCAGTTCCGCGTTGATGCCGTGCTGGATACCGAATAGATGTCGCGCATATTGTTGATCGATGCGGATACCTCGACCGCGGCGTTGCTGGCCGGACCGCTGGCCGCCTATGGCCTGACGGTGCAAGCCGCGCAAACCGCCGCGGGCGGATTGGCAAGCGCGCAGGACCGACCGCCAACCTATATCGTCGTCGCGCTGGCGCTGCCCGATCAGGATGGCGCGGCGGTCCTCGCGCAGCTTCGCGGGCGGACACGGACCGCGCATATCCCCGTCATGGCGATTGCGGAACGCGCACAATCCAGCCGCCAGAACGAGATTTTGCAGGCGGGCGCGGATGATTTCCTCATCAAGCCCTTCGACTCGGAGATCGCGGCGCTGCGCATTCGCAACGCGGTCACGCGCGCCCAGCGCGACGGGTTGCACCACCCGCAAACCGGGTTGCCGACCGGACGCCTCGTGCAGGAACGTATTCGCGTCCTCTCCGAAGAATACGACTGGTTTTACCTCGATTTCGAGATTGAAGGCTTCGCACCGTTTCGCGAGGCGTATGGCTTCATGACCGGGCAGGAAGTGATCGCGTTTGCGGCGTCACTGCTTGCGGGAATCTCCAGCGACGTGGGGACTCCGCGCGATTTCATCGGGCAAAAATCGGATACCGAATTCGTGCTGATAACGACGCTGGATCGCGGAGCTGATGTACAGAAGCAGCTCGAACAGCGATTTAACGATGAAGTTCTCACCTTCTACAGTTTCACCGAACGCGAGCAAGGCGGCCTCGACCTCGCGGGTGAGGATGGAACAACCGTGCGTTATCCACTCATGCGCGCTAAAATTCGGACGCAGCAAGGCGAAAAAGAATAACCCATGTTGGGACAGACAATCGGACCCTATGAGCTGTTAGAGGAAGTTGGGCGCGGCGGTATGGCTGCCGTGTATCGCGCACGGCAGCCGAACATGAATCGCTTCGTCGCGATCAAAATCATCTTTCGCTCATTCGGCGCGGATACGAAAGCGTTGGAACGCTTCAAGCGTGAAGCGGAACTGATCGCGCGGCTGGAACATCCGCACATATTGCCTGTTTATGATTACAATGGCGATAACGATCCGCCGTACATCGTCATGCGCTTTCTGCCGACGGGGACGCTGCGCGATGTGATGGTGCGCGAGCAGATACCGCCCAGCGAAATTGCGTTCCTGCTCAGTCAGGTTGCGTCCGCGCTCGATTACGCACATCGGCAGGGCATCGTCCACCGCGACATCAAGCCCTCGAATATCCTGATCGATGGCGACGGCAATGCTTTCCTGACCGATTTCGGCATCGCGCGCATGGTGGAAAGCTCCGCCGGGCTGACCGCGACCGGGATCGCCGTCGGGACGCCGGGCTATATGGCTCCCGAACAGGGCATGGGCAACAACGTCGATTCGCGCGCCGATGTCTACGCGCTCGGCGTGATGGTTTTCGAGATGCTCACCGGGGTAATGCCCTACAACGGCGAAACGCCGATGGCGGTGGTCCTCAAGCACATCAGCGAACCCGTGCCGGATATTACGAAGGTCAATCCGGCGCTCTCGCCCGCCGTGAATGCCGTGATCCAGAAGGTATTGGCGAAGCAGCCGGAAAACCGTTACGCGACGACAGGCGAATTCTCGCGCGCGTTCACACAGGCGATTGGCGACACGTCGAGTTCGCCGAATAAATTGCAGGAAGCCGCCGCGCGCACCATCGTCGAGCTGCAGGCCGCCCGCGCTGCGCAACCACCACGCGCCGCCAAACCGCCCACCGGGACCGCGCCTGTCAACGCGACATCTGCGCCTGTCGGAGCGCCCGCGACTTCGGTGCTGCCACCTGCGCCAGTCACCTCCACACAGACCCAGGCTGCAGCAAGAGGCGCGGCGATTGGCGCGGGGCTGGTCCTCGCGATTATGGCTGTTTTGGGTGTGATCGCGTTTTTCATCTTCAGTACGGTCAGCTCCAATAATCAGAACGCGACTTTTACCGCAGTCGCGCTCGCCAACCAGAACAGCACCGGGACACAGATCGCGATTACCGCCGCAACAGGGCAGGCAGTCGCCATTATCGGTACGTTTAATGGTGCATTCACACAGACACAAGCCGCACGTCCGACCGCGACAATTACGCCATCGTTTACCGCCATTCCTCCGACATTTACATTCACCTCTGTACCACCGACCAGCGCACCTACCGTCGTCGCGATTGTGCCAACTGCCGTACCGCCGAGTGTTATACCGCCAACTGCAATTCCATCCACATCTATCCCGGTTACTGCTGTACCACCAACCGCTGTGCCGCCGACCAGTGCTGCATTGGTCGTACCACCGACTGCTGTACCAGTGACCGCCGTACCGCCGACCAGTATGCCATCAACTGCCATTCCGCCCACTGTCGTGGCGTTATTTGCACCAACCAGCATACCCGCGTTTACTGCAACGCCGATACCGCCAAGCGTGACCGCGATCCCGGCGTCCCTCGTTCCACCGACGCGCACGTTCACAGCGATCCCGCCGTCCCTGATCCCGCCAACGGCGACGCGCATCCCGCCGAGCGCGACCGCGATCCCGCCAACGCGCACCTTCACCGCAATCCCGCCAACTCACACGTTTACCGCTGTGCCTCCGACGCTGACGCCGACCTTTACCGCGATCCCGCCCACCGCGACGCCAACTTTTACGCCCGTACCGCCGACCTCTACGCCGACGCTGACACCAAGCATCACGCTCACGCCGACGAATACCCCGATTACGCCGACGCTGACACCATTCATCATCACGGCGACGCCGCTGCCCGGTCCGAACATCATCCCCGTGACCTCGACGCCGGTTCCAGTGACGGCGACCCCGTTGCCCGGTGTGCTGCCCTTTATCTCGGATTACGAGGCGAACGACTCGCTTAACCTGTACGATTTCGACTCGTCGGTCTGGAAGCTGCTGCCCGATAGTGGCAACACCTCGCTTGTCGGTAGCGGCGGCCTGCAAAAGCCGCTGATCGTCCTTGGCAAGGGGCAACCGGATTGGCGCGACCCGAATAATCGCACCTTGCTGCTCACTGCGTCTACCGAACTGGACAGCGATTCAGCTATCGGGCGCATTGTCTTCAAGCAGAGCAGCACGGGCTATTATGTGTTCGAGTTCGCCTCCGGCTATGTGCGCGTTTCACGCGGGACAGGCGCAACAATCCAGACGACGGGCGAGCGCGACCTGACGGGCGGGCGCATCGGCAGCGCTCCGGTGCGCTCGAAACAATTCTATAAATGGCTAATCTGGAGCGATGACAGCCGGGTATACGTCTATCAGGACAACAAGCTGATCGTGCAGGCGCGCGATACAGGCGACCCGCTGCCCGGCGGCAATATCTCGTTACTCGCGCGCAACGCGGGTGCGTCGAATGCAGTACGCTTCGATAACCTCAAGGTGCAGCGCCCCGCAGCCGCCAGCCAGCACTTCGGCACGCCGGATTTCCCCGCGTCGTGGACGCGCACCAACAACACCGATGCCAGCATCGGCGGCAACGACCAGACGCGCTACATCGAGATCGTGAATGGTTCTGCCGCGCCGCAGGTCGGCAGCCTGACCAATTTCCTGCTCGCCTGTCGCCTGTACAATCAGGAAGGCGGCTTTGAGTTGCGGCTGCGCGAAGGTCCAGAGGGTGCATACCTGATGCGCTTCGATGGCGGCAACATGACCTTGTTCCTCGTCACAAGCGCGGGCAAAGAGCAGCCAATTCAGGTCTTCACAAACTTCTACAATCGCGGGTTCTTCCAGGAATTCACGTTCGAGTTCGTCGAAGACCGGATTACAATCCTGACCAGCCGCGTCAATTTCAGCCAGGAAATCAAGGGTGGACCGCGCAGCGGGTCGATTCGCTTCTCCGTGACGCGCCCCAAAGACGGCGTGCGTATCACCGATTTTCTGGTTGCGGAGACAGCGCGCAGTGCATCCGAAATCGCGGCATGGGCATTCGACAAAATTCAGGCGGTCGAAAACCGCACGCCTGCGCAGTTGCTGACCGAATACTATGATTTCTTCGTTGATAAATTTGCGAAGAAAGACTGGTGGGAAGGTGGTGTGAATGCGGCAGGCGAACCGAAGTTCGACCGTAACGCGCCGCGTGAACATCAGCAATATCTGGAAATGACCTATTCGGATGCCGCACCCAGCCGCGTCTTCCGCTTCGTGCCGGGCGACTTCCTGATCTTCGGGGCGGGGCAGGATAAACAGCGCTTCCTCGACTCGTCCGATATTTACCTGCGTGTGAATGTACGACTCGATGCGCCGGGGACAGGCTACATTCAGGTGCGGACGGCCAAACTCCCGCTTGGAGGCCAGAACGGGTATCAACTCGCGCTGGTCCGCACGCAGGACGACTCGTACACGGTTGTCGCCTCGGAAATCACCAGCACGGGCGAGGTGCGGGAAATTTACCGGGGTGCGGCTCCCGTCACTGTCGGGGCAGACCTGAACTATGTGACGCTGCTGATCGTGACCTACCAGGATAAAGTCGCGTACTTCGCGAACGGCAAGCTGCTCGCCGCACAGGAGAATATCGCCATTCTCGGCGGCACGGTCGCGCTCGGTGTGGAGCGGGATAGCGTCGCACGGTTCGACAACTTCCAGCTTCGCGATGTCTCGCCAGAGGTGCGCTGACGGTTCAGCGTGAGTGCGAAAAGCGCCGGGCCACGAATGGACCGGGCTGTTACAGATGAGCCGTTGGATCACCCCGTAGTAGCGCGGTGGATTTATCCTACGTTCGACAGGAGGCTGAAAAATGCAAAGGATGCTCCTGACTCTGGCTGGTTTCATGCTCCTGCTGCTTCCCGGTGGAGTGCAGGCAAAAAGCGCGTGTCGTATTGCCTATACTTCAAATAGCAAACTTGCACTACTCGATGTGGAAGCGGGAACGTCACAAACACTTGACCTCGAAGGCTCGTTAGCCGAGGATGTCCTTGTCTCTCCTGATGGTCGATGGATTGCTGTTTACATGGAGGATATTGGACATGAGATAACAGGGCTGGCGGAAAGGCTTGGAACAAAGATTGTGGATTTATCCCGACAACCAATCTCAATCACCGACACGCGGGAGTATTATTGGCCGGAGCAATGGAGCCATAAAAGCGATAAGCTCTTGCTGCGCAATCCAATAGATGATATTGGTGTTTATGAGCTGTACATGCCGAGAACGAAAACAGCGATGGACCTAGCCATTCCGATAACACGAATACCAGGTTCCGCACCTTACAATTCAGAACAAAATATCAACATATTTCGAGAGTCGATACAATGGTCGCCCAATGATCGGTATCTTGCGGCTACAGCGGATGAGCGCCCATTCCCGCAGGATAGAAACGGCTGGTATGCAGGCGTGTATGTTGTAGGAATTGGCGGCCTTGTGCAGCAGGTTTCTCGTCGTGAATCGATAGAGGCATGGTTCTATGGATGGCTTGCGAATGGGACAGTTCTTTACAAGCAATTGCAGGAGTCGTCATATCAACTCATCGCGGCAACTGCCGACGCAAAACAGCAAAAGATTTTGCAGAATGATTTCAATGGTGAGATCAGCATTTCCCCCAAAGGCTCTAAATTTATTTTCACCGTACCTGGTTCATCACAGCAAGGCAACGCCGAAAAAAAGACCGTAAATTACATCTTTGATGTTGCCTCCGGTGAATACCACCAACTGAATGGAGTGAATGCGAGCAATCCGTACTTCATGCGCTGGTCCCGCGATGAAACGCAGTTTGCCTATTTGCGAGACGTGAGTGATCAAGTGGAAGTTGACATCCTGAACGTGGCAACACAGATTTCTACGCCTGTCGAGTTTCAGCAAAGCAACGATATAACTGATTTTAAGTGGAGTGCCGACGGCAAGTTGCTCTTGGTGGTGTCGTCTTCCCACGCGTATAGATTGGTCGTATATGATCCGGGTGCGCAGACGTTCCAGGAAATTACCGCCCCAAGTGACACTCAAGTGAGCGCATATGTAGCATGGGTTTGTACCTCTTAGATCAACTGGAGCAAAGCGACAAGATGAACCAGATACCCCCGGAAGTCTTCGATATTCTTATTCTCGCGATTGTCGCGGTGGGCATGCTGCTGGCTGCGTTGCGCGTCCGCGCTGATTTGCGGGCAGGTCCGCGCTTCCCGGATGCGACCAGCCCCGCGACGCCGCTATTGCCTACTGTATCCGACAAACCGCAAGCCGTCCTAACCAGCGGCAAACCAAAGAACAATCCAAAAGGCAATCAAAAATGATCGACATCGATCTAATCCGCAAGCAGCCCGATTGGGTCAAGCAACAGTTACGAAACCTGCAGGATGAACCCGCGATCCCGCGCGTTGACCGTATCCTCGAACTGGATAAACTGCGCCGCGCGAACTTGCTGGAAGCCGAGACCTTGCAAGCGGAACGCAATAAACTGAACAAGGTGATGGGCAAGTTTCGGGGAAACAAGACGGCGCATCCTTCGGCGTTGATGACGACGGCGTGGGGCGTGGTCGAAGCGATCCGCGACAAGGATTACACGACCGCACTCGACCTGATGAGCAATCCACCTGCCCCGGATTACATTGCCGAAGTCGAGCCAGGCGGCTTCGAGGCGCTTTCCGAAGCGCTGCGCGGGATGGGCGAGCGAGTGGACCTGCTCACTAAGCAGAGCGAGGAAGCGGAAGCCGAACTGCGTGAGAATATGCTCTGGATACCGAACATGCCGCACCCGTCCGTGCGCGTTGGCGTCAATGATACCGAGAACATCATTCACCCCGCGCAGGGCGAGATGCGCGAATTTGGATTCAAGCCGCGCCCGCATTGGGAACTCGGCCCGGAACTGGACATCATCGACTTCGAGCGCGGCGCGAAGCTCTCCGGCTCGCGTTTTTTCGTGCTGAAAGGTATGGGCGCGAAACTGCAACGCGCGCTGATCAGCTTCTACCTCGATACGCACGTCGAAAAGCACGGCTTTACGGAGGTCGATACGCCGTACCTCGTCAAGGAAGAAATGCTCTATGGCGCGGCGCAGTTCCCGAAGTTCCGCGACTCGGTATATGAAGACGCCGACGCGGGGCTATACCTGCTCCCCACCGCCGAAGTTTCCGTGACGAACCTGCACCGCGACGAGGTATTGGAGGCCGACCAACTCCCGATTTATTACGTTGCGGCGTCCCCCTGCTGGCGCAAGGAACGGACGAGCGCGGGGCGCGACGTGCGCGGCATCAAGCGCGTCCACCAGTTTATGAAGGTGGAGATGTACAAGTTCGTCGCGCCGGAAACGAGCTACGCCGAACTGGAGTCGCTCGTCGAGGCGGCGCTGGATGTGGCGCGCGCGCTGCAAATTCCATATCGGCTGATCGAACAGGTAACAGGCGATCTCGGCTTCGCGGCGGCGAAAAAATATGACATCGAAATGTACGCGCCCGGCTGCGAAGAATGGCTCGAAGTCTCGTCCTGTTCCAATTGCGAGGCGTTCCAGGCGCGGCGCGCGATGGTGCGTTACCGTCCCGGCGTGGGCGCGAAGCCGGAATACGTCCATACGCTGAATGGCTCCGGCTTCGCGCTTCCGCGCACGATGATTGCGATTATCGAAAATTATCAACAGCCCGATGGCAGCATCGTCATCCCCGATGTGCTGCGCCCGTATATGGGCGGGCTGGACGTGATCCGCAAAAAGGAATTGGTATGAGCATCCAGTACAAGCAGTACATTGGCGGCGAATGGGTCGATGCCTCGAACGGCGGGACATGGACCGTCACCGACCCGGCCAGCGAAGAAAAAGTGATGACGGTCCCCTTCGGCAATGCGACCGACGCCCGCCGCGCTCTGGAAGCAGCACAGGCCGCACAGCCGGAATGGGCAGCGCGCACGGCCTACGAACGCGCGGCGGTGCTGCTCAAGGCTGCCGCGATTCTGCGCGAACGCTGCGATGAATACGCGCCGATCATGGTCCACGAATCCGGGAAGCCGCTATACGAAGCGCGCGGCGAATGGCTTTCCAGCGCAAACCTGCTGGAATGGTTCGCAGAAGAGGGCAAGCGCGTTTATGGCCGGACGATCCCGGCGCGCGTCAAGGACAAGCGCCTGATGGTGATCTATATGCCCGTTGGCGTGGTCGTGACGATTACCGCGTGGAACTTCCCGGCGTGGCTGCTCGCGCGGGCGTGGGGTGCGGCGCTCGCGGCGGGTTGCGCGGTCGTAGGGCGTCCGAGCGAACTCACGCCGCTCTCCGCGATGATCCTGACGAATGTACTGGTTGAAGCGGGCGTGCCGCCGGGCGTCCTCAACCTCGTGAACGGTGAACCCGCACCAATGGGCGAGGAGTTTTTGCACAATCCGATTTGCCGCAAGATCAGCTTCACGGGCAGCACGCGCACGGGCAAGCTGCTGATGCGCGGCGCGGCGGAAAACGTCACACGCATTTCGCTGGAACTCGGTGGGTCCGCGCCCGTCCTCATTTTCCCCGATGCCGATCTGGATTGGGCAGCAGAGCAGAGCGTGATCCAGAAATATCGTAACAATGGGCAGGTTTGCGTCAGCCCGCAACGCTTCTATGTTCACCGCGACGTACAGGAACCGTTCATCGACCGTGTGCAGGCGTTGGTCGAAGCGCTCAAAATCGGGCATGGGCTGGAAGCGGGCGTGAAGGTCGGTTCGCTGATCAGCGCCGTTCATCGCGAAAAGGTGGAAGGGCTGGTCGAGGACGCGAAGGGCAAGGGCGCGGTTGTCGTCACGGGTGGATCGCGGCCTGCCGACCGTCCGCAGGGATATTTCTACCGCCCGACGGTCCTGACCGGGATCACGCCGGAAATGCGAATCGCAAACGAGGAAGTCTTCGGTCCGGTCATGCCGATTGTGCCGTTCCACAGCGCCGATGAAGCGCTGCGTATGGCGAATGCAACCGAATATGGCCTCGCCGCGTATGTGATGACGAACGACCTCAAGACGGCGATTCGCATGTACGAAGGGCTGGAATTCGGCTTGATCGGCGTCAACGATATGGCTCCGACCAGCACCGAAGGTCCTTTCGGCGGGATGAAGCAGAGCGGCCTCGAACGCGAACAGGGCAGCGAGGGTATGATGAAATACCTCGAAACGAAATTGGTTTCGATTGGGTTATAAGAGGAGAACGATTAATGGTCAATCGAAACGGTCTCGGCATCCGGCGGGATTTTGAACCGACGCTCACTGCTGCGCAATTGCTGGAAATCAAACGCACGCTCGCGCGGAACCTCGCAGGCGGCGTGATTGTCGAAGTCGCGACTATCGAACAGGCGCGCGTCGCGGAACAGGCGGGCGCGGTGGCGGTGATGGCGCTCGGTCGTGACTTGGACCGTATCGAGGCGATATTGCAGGCGGTGCGGGTTCCCGTGATGGCGCAAGTCCATAGCAATCGCGTCGCGGAAGCGTTGGCGTTACAGGAAATCGGGGTTGGCTTCATTGAAGAAATTGAAGCGCTCGATCAGGGCAGCCGCATCGACAAGGCTGCGTTCAACATCCCATTCATATCCGAGGCAAGTACGCTCGATAGCGCCCTGCGCCACATTCACACGGGCGCAACGATGATTCGCACGGAGAATATGCGCCTTGTGCAGGATGGATTACGGGACTGGCAAGCGTTGCCAGCCGGAGATACGCCACGTTACGCTGCCGATATGGGCATCTCGCAAACGGCGATTGATGAGGTGGTCAAAACCGGGCAGCTTCCCGTCGCGACCTTCGTTGCGATAGGTTCCGGTCATGTTGAATTTGCGGCGCTGCGTGCATCCGGTTTCGATGGCGTATTCATTCGTGAGGACGCCTTTTCTGGTAAGGCGGCTTCGATAGCAGAAATCGTGAGCGCGATGCGATGACCTACACGCTCTCTGCGGAACTCTATGACCGGATTTATCACCTCAAGGATTATTTCCGCGAAGCCGATTTGCTGTTCCGCATGGTAGATACGCTCGGCACGCGCCCCTGTACCACGCTGCTGGATGTCGGTTGCGGGACGGGCGCGCACCTCGTCCACCTGAGAGAGCGCTATACATGTACAGGCGTCGATTTCTCGGAAGAGATGCTGCAAATCGCGCGCCGCAAGCTGCCGCAGTTTGAATTCATACAGGGCGATATGCGCAGCTTCGATCTCGGCAAACAATTCGATATTGTGATTTGCCTGTTCTCCGCGATTGGCTACATGCAAACCGTCGATGACCTGCGTGCCGCATTCACGAACCTGGCGCGGCACGTCGCGCCCGGTGGGATGCTCTTCGTTGAGGGATGGTTCCACCCGGAGCAGTTCATCGCGGGTCGGGTGGGGATGCTCAATATCAACGAGCCGGAATTCAAGGTAACACGCATGGACACAAGCAAAATTGAGGATCGCCTCTCGATAATAGAGATGCACTATCTGGTCGGCACGCCGGGCGAGGTGCAGCACTTCATGGAGCAGCACGCGATGGGACTCTTCACGCACGATGAGTATATTGAAGCGGTGCGCGCGGCGGGGCTGAAGGCGGCTTACGACCCGGACGGCTTCATCAAACGGACGCTCTACATCGGGACGAAACCCGGTTTGTGAAATTCGTCGCAACAGGTGTTGAAGCTGACCGCGATTCAGCCTATAATTGAGCGCAGCCAAAGGAAAAATAGCCCATGAACATCGTCAAGGGTTTTGCGACCACAATCAAGCACCTGACCAAGCCGCCGGTAACGATTCAGTACCCGGAACAGGAGCGCCCGGTCCGCGAGCGCTTCAAGGGCAAGCACGAACTCAAGCGCTACGATAACGGGCTGGAGAAGTGCATCGGCTGCTCGCTCTGCGCGGCGGCCTGTCCCGCCGATGCGATCTGGGTGGAAGCGGCGGAAAACACCGATGAGGAGCGTTATAGCCCTGGTGAGCGCTACGCGAAGACCTATGAAATCAACATGCTGCGCTGCATTTTCTGCGGCTATTGCGAAGACGCCTGCCCGACCGAAGCGATTGTGCTTGAACACGAATATCGCCTCAGCTTCACCGACCGCCGCGACGCGATCTATACCAAAGATATGCTGATCGTCGCGCCACCTGCGGGCGAAGAAGGCACGCCGCGCGTCACGGAGCCGGGCGTCTTCACGCGCTCGATCCCGGATATGCAAAATCCCAAATAGGCTGCCGGAAGGACTGCCGTTCGAGGCTCCCCCTCTCGCGCGAAGGGTGAGCGCCAGCCCACTGCAAGCGGTCGGGCTGCTGATCATGCTGGCAATTCCGGTGCTTGCGCTGTTGGGCGTGTTTAACACGAAGACGGCGCAAGCGAGCATCACGAACGGTGGCGTCATCCTCTCCGCGAGCTATCCGACGCAAATTCTCTATCACAGCAACAGCCGCCTCGAAATCTCCGTTGAAAACAGCGGATCGGCAGGGCTTTCCAATTTAACTCTGCAAGTCGAGGCCGATTACTTCAACCACTTCAGCTTTATCATGACCAAGCCCGCGCCGACTACTGTGCAGGATGGTTTTTATATTTTCCCGCTCGCGGACCTCGCACCCGGCGCAAAGAACGCGATGATCTCCGAATTTCAGGGCGACGAGTACGGACGCAGCGCGGGCAAGGTGCGCGTACTTTCGGGCGGGCAAATACTCGCGCAACTCGACATCAGCACGACGAGCCTGCCCTGATGGAGATTGTTATCCGCGTCGCGGCGACTTATGCCGTCGTACTGATCGGCCTGCGGCTGGTTGGCAAGCGCGAATTCGGGGAACTATCGGCGCTCGAAGTCGTGACCCTGCTGCTCATTCCAGAGATCGTCTCGCAATCACTGGTGCGCGAGGCGTCCTTCACGAACGCGATGATTGGCGCGGCGACGGTCCTCTCGATTGTGTACCTGACGTCGCTGCTCAAGCACCTCTGGCCGCGCGCCGGACGTCTGATCGAAGGGCAGCCCTGCGTACTGGTCCGCGACGGCCAGATCATGGCAGACCTGATGAACCGCGAGCGGATCGACCCCGATGAGCTACTGGACGCTATGCGCAGCGAGGGTATCGAAGCCTTCGGCCAGATCAAATGGGCCATTTTGGAGACGGACGGCTCGATTTCGATTATTCAAAAACAGCCCGAAAAATGATAATGAAAACCGGGAGAAAAAAGCCGTGTTGTCTGAACAATTGTTACAGGAACTCCAGCAACTCGACCGAAACGAAAAATTCCGCGTGGTACAAATTCTGGTGAGTGCGTTGGCAGAGGAAGAAACATCGGTCGACTCTCTGCTACAGCCCGGTGCAGAATATGAAATCTGGTCGCCGTTCGATGCGTATGCAGCAGCAGAAACATTACAAACAATGCTCGACGAACACAAGCGTGAAAATGACCACCGCTGAACGCTATCCCTACCGCGTGCGCAGTGATGAACATGGGCAAATGCTTGCACGCCCCGTACTTCACTTTCGCCTCAGTTATAACGAGCGGAACATCGAGATTGATGCCTTGCTCGATACAGGCGCTACGGTCAACGTGTTACCTCATGAAATCGGGGAGTCGCTCGGCTTGCAATGGTCAGAACTGACCCGTCCGGTTGTCTTAACTGGCAATCTCGCCCGATATGAGGCGCGAGGTGTTGTGCTGACTGGACACATTGGACAGTTTACCCCTGTGGAACTGGTCTTCGCCTGGACACGGGCGCAAGGTATTCCACTTCTGCTCGGGCAAGTCAATTTTTTTGCTGAGTTCGATGTATGTTTCTTCCGCTCACGAGGCGTATTCGAGGTACAGCCGAAAGCATTTTAGCTTCAATTATTCCACAATCTAACATTCTTGGTTGCAAACTAGCCACGCCCCAACGGTTCAATCAGCAGCACGCCGATGAACCCCGCGAGGATCGCGAGGTGCAGCAGCGTATACGCACACGCAGCGAGCGCGGGCGTATACGCAAACGCGAGAAATAAATGCACAATCAAACTGAGGATCGTCAGGCCTACCGCGACCAGCAGGGGCAGCCCGCGCCGCCGTGACAAGCCCGTGCTGAGGCGCTTGACCAACCCGGTCAGGCGCGCGGAGCGGTCGATACCCCGGAACATCTAGCCGCGCTCGTACGTGGCGATGAACGGCGCGAAGCGCGGCGGGATATGCGCGCGGATGTGCGTGCCTTCCTGTACGGCGTCCTCGACATCGATAATCCCCATCTCATGCACCTGCGCGAGGACATCGCCGCGATTGTAAGGGATCATCAGATCGACCTCGACCATCGTATCCATGATGATCCGCTCGATCTCGGCGATGAGTTGCTCGATGTTCGTGCCATCCTTCGCGGAAACTGGCACAATCGCGTCGTATTCTTCCGCCCACGACGTATCGAACTGTGCGCCTTCCAGCGCGTCGATCTTGTTGAGAGCGAGGATACGCGGAATTTCCGGCGTCTTGATGTCCTTGAGCGTATCTTCGACGGTCTGGATTTGCTGGCGCGCGTTCGGGTGCGAGGCATCCACGACATGCACGAGAATATCCGCTTCCGTCACCTCTTCAAGTGTGGCACGGAAGGCGACAATCAGTGTCGTCGGCAGCTTCTGGATGAATCCCACCGTATCGGAGATGAGGACCGCCTTGCCGCCGGGCAGGTTGAGGCGGCGCGTGGTCGGGTCCAGCGTCGCGAAAAGCTGGTTGGCCGCGTAGACTTTCGCGCCCGTCAGCCGATTGAGCAGCGTCGATTTGCCGGCATTCGTGTAGCCAACCAGCGCGACGATAGGCGTCCCGAATTTTGTACGCTGGTCACGCGCGCGGCTGCGGTGCGCTCGGACTTCTTCGATGTCCGTCTTCAATTTGCTGATACGGTGGGTGATGTCGCGGCGGTCAATTTCAAGCTGCGTTTCACCGGGACCGCGCAACCCTACGCCGCCGTTGCCACCGCGTCCACCGCCGCCGCCCGCTTGCCGTGCGAGGTGCGTCCACTGCCGGGTCAGGCGCGGATAGCGATATTCATATTGCGCCAGTTCGACCTGTAACGCGCCCTCGCGTGTGTTCGCGTGCTGCGCAAAGATGTCCAGTATCAGCGCGGAGCGGTCAATCACCTTGATGTTTTCGCCCATCACTTCTTCGATTTCGCGTTGGTGACGCGGCGAAAGTTCATCATCGAAAATCACGACGTTGGCGTGAAGCTGCTGAACTTCCAGATGAATTTCTTCGACCTTGCCAGAACCGATGAATGTGTTCGCGTCGATATGCTTGACGTGCTGCACCGCGCGCCCGACGACCGCGATCCCGGCGGTCTGCGCGAGCAGCGCCAATTCATTCAGCGATTCATCGACAGGAAGCGCCGGGTTGGAGCCGCGCAGGTCCCCCGCGACGAGGAACGCGCGTTCAATCAGTGATTCGGTTTCGATCATGCCGTTTAGAGTCAAACTTGCTCTCCAGTTTCGAGCGCGTGAACTTGATAATCTCGTCGGCGGCGCGGTCAGCGCCGCCTGCTTGTTTCAACGAATTTCCTAAATCTGCGGCGGCAACCTGGTATGGATTGCTCCCAAAGCGATAGTCGTAGGCATTATCATAGATTCTTTCTGATAGCAAAATCTGCCAGACTGCGTTCCGAATCTGTGCGGCGGTCGGGTTGCCGACGAGGACTACACCCGCGCCGCTCTTCGCAACGCGCATCCCGACCATCAATTGTTCTTGCTGCTGCGGAACCACCACCATCGGCACGCCGAACCAGAGTGCCTCATGAACGCTGTTCATGCCGCCGTGCGTAATAAACAGATCGACGCGCGGCAGGACTTCAAGCTGTGGAACGAAGGTCGCGAGTGTGAAGTTTGGCGGTGGCGTCCCCAACGCCGCACGATCCACATTCGGACCGATGACCATCAGGATTTGGCCGGGATGATTGCGCAACGCATCGAAACACGCCCGATAAAACTCCACATTCGTATTGTTGATCGTACCAAGCGAAATGTAAATGATCGGATGATTGGCGAGGCTTTTCAGCGGAAAATTCGTCGTATCCGGGCGCGGCGCGATGATGGGTCCCACGAATTTGAACGCAGGTACAAAGGAGGTGCTCCCCGGTTGAAACGCCGCGGACGTAAACACAATGTTCAGATCACCCGTTGCCGAAAAGACATTCGGCAGCCCCAATGGTTTCGCGCCTGTTGCGTGCCAGGTGCGGCGCGCTATGCGCCCATATTGCGGCTGGCGCTTTATGAAGCCGAACGCCAGCCGTGTGAATTCGCGCACCGGGATTTTCATTGATCGCAAACTCACGGCGAAGATTGAATGCGTCGTGACTGTCGGCAAGCCAAGCAGCAAGGCCGCCTGCTTCGCCCATCCGGTAAGCGAATCAAGGATGATATAATCTGGCGCTTCGGCGCGCATCGTTTCCAGCGTCCAGGGGATCAGCTTCTCCGCAAGTTCTGCGAGCGCGAGCGCGTTATCGGGGAGTTCGCCGCCCTGCGCGCGTTCGTTTAATTTTTCCACAGCGCCGTCCAGCGCCGGATATGCGATAAACCGCGCGTCTGTCGGTGTGTAGCGCCCGCGCGTCGCTTCCGTGTTGACCACGATGATGTCTTCGCCGCGCTGCATCAATGCAGCAATCAAGCCAATCGTGGGGTTGATGTGTCCCGTCGCGGGGATATTGAAAAAAAGCGCCTTCAAACCACCACCCTATGCCACGCGTGCAGGCGGTCGAGCGCTTCATCGAGCCGCGCCTCGCTAATCCCCAGGCTGAATCGCACGTAATGTAGGCCCTCATCACCGTAGGTCGTCCCCGGCGTGATCGAAACCGAGGCTTCTTCAAGCGCGGCAGTCGTATATTCGCGGTCGGTCATGCCGTTAGTGATGTGCGCCCAGATGTAGAGCGACCCCTTTGGCGGCTCCGCTTCCAGCCCGATTTGCGGGAGCGCAGCG
Source organism: Aggregatilineales bacterium (assembly GCA_965246845.1). Taxonomy (GTDB): domain Bacteria; phylum Chloroflexota; class Anaerolineae; order Aggregatilineales; family UBA2796; genus JBBRMW01. Next base: position 1,706,568 of record CBDFFR010000012.1, on the reverse strand, counting down.
AGGATGCGGTCGCGCCGTTCCTGATAGCGCTGGTTGCGCGCATCGATCCAGCTTTGCGACGTCTGGTCAAGCGCAACCGTCGCGGCATCGTAGATTGGCCGGAACGAAGCGCTATCAAGCGTCGATTTAATGTGCAGGAGGTGGTTGAGCGCCTCGCGATTGCCGACGCAGGCCGCGATCCGCCACCCGGCCATGTTGTGCGACTTGGAGAGGCTCATGAATTCGACGCTGCATTCCTTCGCGCCGGGGACCTGCATCACGCTCGGCGCGCGGTAGCCATCGAAGCACACATCGACATACGGATTATCGGAACAAAGCAGCAAATGATGTTCGCGCGCGAAGGCGACCGCGCGCTCGTAAAACGCAAGGTCCGCAACCGCGCCTGTTGGATTGTTCGGATAATTGATCCAGAGCAGCTTGGCGCGGGCGAGGTCTGGCTGCTGCGCAAGTTCATCGAAATCGGGTAGATAGCCGTTCTCGTGACGAATCGGGAAATAAATCGGTTCCGCGCCGACCATCAGCGTCCCGGCGGCGTATGACGGGTACGCAATATTGGGGATGAGCGCAGCGTCCCCATGATCCAGATACGCTTCCGCGAGGTTGACGATCCCCTCTTTGCTACCAATCAGCGGCAGCACTTCCATTACGGGGTCCACCGTCGCGCCGAAGCGTCGGGCATAATAGGCCGCAACCGCCTTGCGAAAAGCAGGTTCGCCACGATAGGGCGCGTAACCATGATGAGTCGGGTCCTGCGCCGAACGCGCCAGCATATCGATCACGGGTTCCGGTGGCGGCAGGTCGGGGCTACCCATATCCACGCGAATAATATCGTTACCGAGTGCGGTCAGTTCGGTGATGCGCTGTCCGATGGCGGCGAAGGGGTTCATTCCGAAGCGGGCGAGGCGCGCGGCGGGGGCGGGGAGTGCGTTCACAGGTGTTCTGTCCTTTGCTTCATGCGGTCTGCTGCCCATTCCTGAAAAGCGGCGCTAGTGCGCTATCGCTGGGTGCGGTTCGCATCGGGATCATGATATGAAACGTGCTGCCGGGCAGCGCCTTTTCATCGTAGCCGTCGCTCTCGGCCCAAAGGCTGCCGCCGTGCGCTTCCATAATCCCTTTCGCAATCGCGAGGCCGAGGCCGGGACCGCCGCCCTTGAATTTGACCTTGCCGCTGGAATGCGTCGCGACATCGGCCTGCGATGAAAATTTCTCGAAGATATAAGGCAGTTGTTCCGGTGCGATGCCGATGCCCGTATCCCGCACCTGCACATCGACAAATTTGGGCAGTTCGCGCGCAGTGATCGCGATGCGCCCGCCATCCGGCGTGTATTTTATAGCGTTGGCGAGAACTTTTTGCACGACCTGATAGAGCCGTTCCGGGTCGCCATAGGTCGGCATATCCGGGATCGCCTGATCGTGCAGATCAAGGTGCAGGCGGCGCTCACGCAGGGCGGGTGCGGCATTGAGGCACGCGCTCTCGATCAGGCGGCGCAGCCAGACGGGTTGAAAGTGCATATCGAGCATGTGCATATCAATCATAGAGACATCAATAATATCGTCGATGATGTCGCGCAGCCGCGCCGTGCCGCTCGCCATACCGTTCAGCATCGGCGTACAGGCTTCCAGCTCCGGGACGGCCAGCGACTTGCGCAGCATCGCGGCGTAGCCTTCGATAATTGTGAGTGGCGTCTTGAGTTCATGCGCGGCGACCGCCACGAAATCCGATTTATTCTGATCGATGCGCTGCACGACAGCGCGCGTCTCATTGATTTCGGCCTGCGCGAAGGCGAGCAGTTGTTCGGCTTCGAGGCGCGAGACGAACTGAATAGAGTCGTTGAAAAGCGTCTCGAAGGCGGTCAGCAGGCCGAGCGTCGTATCCAGTTGGCGGTTTTTCAGCGCCACTTCCCACAACGCGCGTTTGATACTAACCAGCGCGGGAATCTGGCTCGTCTCTGCGGAGGTGGTGGTCATGCTGCGGTCGGAGACCCACCCGCGCAGGACGTCGCCGAGCAGCCCGGCCTCTCCGCGCACCGCCCAATCGCGCACCCCCTCGAAGAATGCCCGAATCGATGCTTCGACCGTCTCACGCAGTCCGGCATCGGCGGTGAGTTCGAGCGCTGCCAACCGTATCAGCTCCAGATTGTGCTGGTCGAGCCAGCGTACCAGCATCGAAGAGTCGAGCATGATTTCCTCTTGCTACTGGATGACGGCGGTTTGCTCCAGATACGTCTGCAAAGTGCGGCCTACCTTCTCCAGACTGAGCGCCGAGACTTTATCGAGCGTGTCCGAAACGGTGTGCCAGGCCGGATAATCGAAGTCAATTATATCGACTGCCGGGATTCCCGCATCTATAAAGGGGACATGATCATCAATCATCGTGAAGCGCTGCGCCGGGATGAACGCATCCTGATACCCGAGCGTTTGTGCAGCCTGCCAGATGCCTGTCATCAGGTTCGGGGCGGCCTGCATCGAACGTCCTTCATAATGAATATTCAAATCCGCGTCGCCGATCATATCCAGAATGATCGCGTATTCGGGTTGGACATCCAGTCGCGCGACATAATCATAGGTCCCGATGCTGAAGATGTCCCAACCGGGAATGTTGCCATTATCTTCCGCATCGAGGAATACGAGGCGTATCTCATGCGAGAGCGTATACCCCTTGCCGAGGACGCGCGCCAGTTCGAGCAGCACGGCGGCTCCGCTGGCCGCGTCGTTCGCGCCCAGCACAGGGTCACGGCGGCGTGTGGTATCGGGGTCATTATCCGCCCACAGCCGCGTGTCGTAATGCGCGCCGATGATGATCACCGGACCGGAGCCGAGCGAGGCAATGACGTTTCGGCCAACGACGATGTTGCCGTTTACATTAATATCGAACTTCTGCTCGTCGATTTTCCAGCCGTAGCCGCGCAGTATGCGAATGAAGTAATCCCCGGTTTGCGTGAGCGCGACGCTCCCGGTCGGGCGAATGCCATAGCGAAGCTGCTCCGTGAGATAGGCAAACGCGCTTTCGCCGCTGAATCGTTCGCGTGCAACCTGTGCGCGGGCAGTCTGCGTCGGACCTGCAGTGATCGTCGCGGGCGCTCCCTGAGCAGCCACAATGGGTTTGCTTCCGATAATAGTGATTATCAGGAGCAATGTGAACCCTGCACCCATGAGACATTTTCGCATCGAAATTTGTGTCGCCGTGATGTTCTCATCCTGTTCGTTCATGCAATCAAGTGTAGCGAACCATGCGGTCAAAACGCGAATCCATCACAAAAATTCGACATTGCCGCGCACCTGCTATAATGGCGGCAATCCTTGCACTGATCGAAAGGATGCAAAATATGGTCATCCTGAACATGCTGTTTGCGTTGCTCATGACCGTGCTGTCGGCTGGAAGCGCATTGTCACCATGCCCGGCGCAGGTCCTAGCGAACGAGCCGCTGCTGATTCACAATGTCGATAACACGCTCGTGCGACCCGGCGAAACCGCCACATTTTCGCTGCTGGTAACGAACCCCGGCACGCGCTCCTACAGCGATGTCATTATCAAAGATACGTTGCCTGCAATACTTACGCTCGCCTCGGCGGGAGCCTCACGTGGGGAGACCTCGATTAGCGGGCAAGCAGTGCAATTCACGCTCGGCCACCTCGCGCCCGGCGAAACCGTGACGATGCAGGTCAGCGTCCGCGCAGCGGATGATTTGCCAATTCCAGCAGATGCGCTCAACGCCGCAACCCTGAGCTATACGGGCGGCCTGCCGCGCACAGTGACGGCGGCGGTGCGCGTGACGGAAGGCCGATTGCCCGCAACGGGTGAGCGTCCGCTGCAATCGTACAAGGGAATACTGGAGACGATAGCGCTGGGCGCGGTCGCGGCGCTTGCGTTCGGGTTTGGGGTGTACCTGCGCTACCGACGCGCGGCATAAACGATCAAGCGTCGGACTATCAGGAAACATTTCGCGCGTGGACGACGAAGTATGCCAAAATTGCCAGGGACGTGCTGATCGTGCTTGCGTGCTGCATTTGTGGAACGGTTCTCCTTGCAATTTGCGGCCTGATTTATGTATGTTTCTTTGGCATCATGGCATGGTGTTCGGTGTATTGCTAACTTTTGTCGTTAGTAGCTGAAAGTGCGGGCCAACCATGAATGAACTCAACGGAAAAGTCGCGGTCATCACAGGGAGCAGCCGGGGACTTGGCCTCGCCATTGCGCGACGCTATGCACAATCAGGAGCGGCGGTCGTCCTCGCGGCGCGGACAGCGGAAGCGGTTGGGCAGGCGGTCGAAGCCTTGCAAAAGGAAGGGCTGAAAGCCAGCGGCCTCGCAGCGGATGTCGGCAGTTATGAGCGACTGGAAGCACTGGCCGACCACGCGCGGGCGACCTTCGGCGGGCTGGACATCTGGGTGAATAACGCAGGTATTGCGGGCGTCTTCGGTCCGACGGCGAGCGTCCCGCGTGAGCGCTTCGAGGCGCTGCTGCAGACCAATATCTTCGGAACCTATTATGGCTCACTGGTCGCGCTGAACCACTTCACGCAGCAAAAGCGCGGCAAGCTGATCAACCTGCTTGGGCGCGGCGACAACAAGCCTGTCAAATTCCAGAATGCGTATGGCAGCAGCAAGACGTGGGTGCGCGTCTTCACGCTGGCGATGGCCGCAGAGTACAAAGCGAGCGGGATTGGTATCTTCGCATTCAATCCCGGTCTGGTCGATACGGATATGCTGCACCGAATCGATGTAGTGGGCGGCTACGAAAAGCGCCTCAAGCCGCTCGAAACCGTGATGAGGCTGTGGGCGAAGCCGCCCGCGTTCGCCGCAGAAAAAGCATTCTGGATCGCGTCATCCGCGACCGATGGCAAAACGGGGCTGGTCGTGAACGCGCTCACCCGCTCCGGGACGCTGGCGGGCGTTGGTCGTGAACTGCTGCGCGCGGTGCGCCGCCAGCCCGGGATGGACACGACGCTCGATTTGACGACGGTTCATACCGAGTCATAATGGAGTTTGATATTTAAGTTAAACCATTTGTGAGGAGAACTTACGATGTCTACAGAAGAAGGTACGAAAGAACAGCCCTGGGTCCTCAAAACGCCTTCCGGGACGGCTGAATATACGATGTACAAGGACGAAGCGCACGACCCGCCCATTCTGGTTTGCACTGTCGGCACGACGGTGTTGAATTACGATTTGCGCTGCATCAACGATTTGTACGAGATGCTCAAGCAGCACGGCGACTGGATGGAACTGGGCAGTGCCGACGAGCAAAAACCCGCCAAAGAGGGGACCGTCGAGGCATGGGGGCGCTCGCCCGATAATCCTGTGCATGGCTGGTATGGCTTGAAGCGGGGCCTGCGCGGACGCTTCGCGATGTATTTGCCGCCGCTGATGGAAGCGCTTGGGCTGGTCGAGTTGGAGCATAACCCCAAAAACAACCGGATACGCGCGAAAGGCGACTGACGCCAGAGCTAACGTATCAATCTCAAAAACAAGGGCGGACACGCAGGTCCGCCCCTACGAAACGTACTGTGTAGAACCGAACCATGTGCCTATGGTGCTTTACAGCGGGATGTTGCCGTGCTTCTTGGGCGGGTTGCTATCGCGCTTGTTGCGCAGCATTTCGAGCGCGTTGATCAGGCGCGGGCGCGTCTCCGAAGGCAGGATCACGTCATCCACATAGCCGCGTGAGGCCGCTACATACGGGTTCGCGAACTTCTCACGGTACATCGCGACCAGTTCCGCTTTCTTCGCCACTGGGTCGGCGGCTTCCGCGATTTCGCGCCGGAAGATGATATTGACCGCGCCTTCCGGTCCCATCACCGCGATTTCAGCGGTCGGCCAGGCGAGGTTGAGATCGCCGCGAATGTGCTTGCTGCTCATCACGTCGTATGCGCCACCATAAGCCTTGCGCGTGATCACGGTGATCTTCGGTACGGTCGCCTCGCAATAGGCATACAGCAGCTTCGCGCCCGCGCGGATAATCCCGCCGTGTTCCTGCTTGACGCCTGGCATGAAGCCCGGCACGTCCTCGAAGGTCACAATCGGGATGTTGAAGCTGTCGCAAAAGCGGATGAAGCGCGCGGCCTTTTCGCTCGCGTCGATGTCCAGCACGCCTGCCAACACATTCGGCTGGTTTGCGACGATCCCGACGCTGTGGCCGCCCAGCCGCGCGAACCCGACGACGATATTAGCCGCGTAATGTTCATGAATTTCGAGGAAGCGCCCGTCATCAACGATCAGCTTTATCACTTCCTTGATGTCATAGGGTTTATTGGCGTTTTCGGGGATGATCGTATTCAGCGCTGAGTCCGTGCGCAGCGGATCGTCGGTCGTGGCGATAAACGGCGGGTCTTCCATATTGTTTTGCGGGATGAAACCGAGCAGTTCGCGCAGCATGAAAAAGCTGTCCGTCTCCGATTCTGCCGCAAAGTGGCAAACGCCGCTGATGGTGCTGTGAACCGACGCGCCGCCCAAATCCTCGAACGAGACATCCTCGTGCGTGACGCTCTTCACCACGTCCGGACCTGTCACGAACATATACGACGTATTCTTGACCATGAAAATGAAATCAGTCAGTGCCGGGCTATAAACCGCGCCGCCAGCACATGGTCCGAGGATCATACTCAACTGCGGGATGACGCCACTCGCCATCGTATTGCGCAGGAAAATATCGGCATATCCGCCGAGGCTGACGACGCCTTCCTGAATGCGCGCGCCACCGGAGTCGTTCAGGCCGATAATCGGGCAGCCGACCTTCATCGCCATATCCATGACCTTGACGATTTTCTCCGCATGGACTTCGGAGAGCGAGCCGCCCATCACCGTAAAATCCTGCGAGTAGATATAGACTAGGCGGCCATCGACCGTCCCCCAGCCGGTGATCACGCTATCGCCGATGAACTGTGCATCGGGCTTGTCCATCCCGAAATCGCGCCCGCGCTGCGTCACGAAGGCGTCCATCTCGCGGAAGGTTCCGGGGTCGAGCAGCAATTCGATCCGCTCACGCGCTGTCAGCTTCCCGGCCTTGCGTTGTTTGGCGTGACGCTCCGGTCCGCCCCCTTCGCGGCTGCGGTCGCGCATGGTCTTGAGGAGTTCCAGCTTCTTGTCGGCGCTGGTGATAGTATGGTTGGTCATGGTGAACCTGTTCAATGAAAGTCTGCAACTATAGCGCAATAACACCGCGCAGGGTCGGACGGCACGGTTATGGAGCGGGCGTGTTCGTCGCGCGCTGATCGGCGGGTGCGAGCGAAGCGGTGGCCGTGATTGCCGTCGGTGACAGCGTGACAGCAGTACGCGACGGGCTGGGCGCGGCGGTCGGCGTGCCGATGCTGGCCTGTGTCCCCTGGCTGCGCTGCTCGCCGGGTCCAGGATTCGAGCCAGCACCTGGTAACAGGTTTCCGGGCGTACCGCCGCTGGCCGGGGATGCGCCTGCCGTTACGGTCGGGGTGCGGCTGCCCGCAAGCGCCGTTTGTTCCGCGTTCTGGGTACTGTTGTAGGTGGAGGTGTAGGTTGGGGCGGGGGTCCAGTTGGCCGCGTTGAAAGTGAAGAAGTAGACGAAGTTGAACAGCAGCAGGAAGACAGAAACCACAATCAGGATGACCAGCAACCGAACCGTGTTGCGCTGGAGCGATCCCTGCGGCGTGCTTTCGTTTTTGGACATAACATTCCTCGCGGATGGATGTTGCACAGATCAGCCAAAGACGACATTCTAACAGATTGCAGTGCGAGAATGATAGCCGATATACTTGCGCAATGGGATTATCGGAGCAAGCATGAGCGACAACGAACGACGCGGCGCAGGCGGCACAGCGGGCGGGCTGGGCGAGTTTTTCCTCGGCCTCGCGATGATCGTGATCGGCGGCTATTTGTTCTTCCAACATCTGGTCGTGAGCAGCAGCCTGAGCGTCTTGTGGGGGCGCAATGGGTCCGGCGTGGCGCTGCTGATTGTGCTGATCGGGATTGGGTTCCTGTTTTTCAGCGGTCGCTCGCGTATTGGGTGGATTTTGATTGTGGTCGGGATGATCGCGATTTTCGTGACCGTCATCACCAATCTGGTGATCTACCTCGCGCCATCCAGCTTCTTCAATACGATCCTGATGTTCGGGTTGATCTTCGGCGGCTTCGGGTTGATTTTCCGGGCGCTGAGGCCGCATTAAGCGAAATATCAGGAGCGTTCGCCTTCTATCATCGTTGAAAGTTCAGCAGCATGGTCTCGTTCATGCTTCACCGAGCCACGTAACCACTCGCTAATCGTGTCGGTCCCCCACGGGAACACAACCGGGTCGCTATACTGTATTTCAGGGATACTCTCTAGTAGCGTCTCCAATGCGAAGCGGTTGATCTCGCACTCCAGTTTTGCGTCATCCAGTGGCAACATCTGGCGCGAACGGACGAAGTGAGCATTGGCATTATCCAGCCCGGAATAGGGATATGGCTTGGGCAACGCACCCGCAATATAGGCTCTAAACAGGTCGAAACAGACGCCTTCCCAACCCGCAATATGGGCAAAGAACTCTCGCTTCGTCCAACCCGGATAAATTTCAAAAGCTGGAGTAATACCCTCTAACACATTCCAAAGCCCGCTCCGCGCATCACGCAGTTCGTGGAGCAGTATCACCTTATTTTCATTCACAATTTGCCTCGCTCATCGCAGGAAGTGAACAGTTTAAAAATGTAGCACACCCACAAGTTTATCACGCGCAAATAAAGAACGAGCCACGCCGGAAAAACTCCCGTGTGGCTCATTCGATGATTGCGACCCGCCATGCCGTGTGCGCGCTGCTTTGAACCTGCTTTCGCAGGGTGGGCATCCAGCATAGGCTTCAGCTTTGACCAGCGCAGGTCTATTGCGTCCACCACGGACCGAGACGCCCCGATGAAGGGTGTTGGCTCAAAACCGGGTGCGACATCACGCGCACGGCAGGTACGGGGGTAGTTATATCATCTCGATGCGCGGCTGTAAAGGCAGGATGCTTTAACATTTCGCACAATTGATCAGAACGGGCGGACACATGGGTCCGCCCCTACAGATGCGCGCTCCGGTGTAGGGGTCGCGGCTTGCCCGACCCGAAGAAACTTGGTTGTGCGCCGTATCCCATCTTGTACAAACGATTGCGGAGCGGTATCCTTCCCTGCCACATTTCCGCATTGAAAGGTCCGCATATGCCCGCGCCGCGTACGCTCTTCGAGAAGATTTGGGACGCCCACGTTGTCAGCCCGCCGAACGGCGATATTCCGGCGGTGCTGTATATTGACCTGCACCTCGTCCACGAAGTCACCTCGCCACAGGCATTTACAGGGCTTCGCGAGCGGGGACTGACCGTGCGCCGACCGGACCGCACGATTGCCACGATGGATCACAGCACGCCGACCACGCCGCGCGGTGCGGATGGCCTGATCCCCGTTACGGATGCGATTGCGGCGGCACAGCTCGCGCAGATGGAGAAGAACTGCGCGGAATTCGGGATCAAGCTGTATAAACTCGGTTCGGAAAATCAGGGTATCGTCCACATTATCGGACCCGAACAGGGCTTGACACAGCCGGGAATGACGATTGTTTGCGGCGATAGCCACACCAGCACGCACGGCGCGTTCGGGTCGCTCGCCTTCGGGATCGGCACGAGCGAAGTCATGCACGTCCTCGCCACACAATGCCTGCTGCAAACCAAGCCTAAAACCTTCGAGGTGCGCGTCGATGGACAGTTGCAGCCGGGCGTGACCGCAAAAGATATTATCCTCGCGCTGATCGCGCGCATCGGCGTCGGCGGCGGGACGGGCTACGTCTTCGAGTACGGCGGCGAGGCGATCCGCGCGCTCTCGATGGAAGGGCGCATGACGATTTGCAATATGAGTATTGAGGGTGGCGCGCGTGCCGGGTTGATGGCGCCCGACCAAACCACGTTCGATTATGTACAGGGTCGCCCCTACGCGCCGCAGGGCGAGGCGTGGGACGCTGCTGTGGACTATTGGAAGACGCTCCCGACCGACCCCGGCGCGACCTATGACCGCACGGAAATCATCGATGCGAACACGCTGGAGCCGATGATTACCTACGGCACGAACCCCGGTATGGGGATGCCGATCACCGCGCGCGTCCCGAACCCGCGCCAGTTCGCGGATGTGAGCGCGCGGGATTCGCTCGCCAAAGCGCTGACCTATATGGGATTGGAAGCGGATAGCCCGATCCTCGGCCACCCGGTCGACGTGGTGTTCATCGGAAGCTGCACCAATTCGCGCATTTCCGATTTGCGCCAGGCCGCCGCGCTGATGAAGGGCAACCACATCGCGAAGGGCGTGCGCGTGATGGTCGTCCCCGGTTCGCAGCAGGTCAAGCGCCAGGCCGAAGCCGAAGGGCTGCACGAGGTCTTCATGGATGCGGGCGCGGAGTGGCGCGAGGCCGGGTGCAGCATGTGCATCGCGATGAATGGCGACCAGCTCCAGCCGGGGCAATATGCCGTCAGCACCAGCAACCGCAACTTCGAGGGGCGGCAGGGCAAGGGCGGGCGTACCTTCCTCGCCAGCCCACTGACCGCCGCCGCGACCGCGCTGAGCGGCGTCGTCACCGATGTTCGCACGATGCTCGAAAAGGAGATGGCATAACATGGACCCGATCACACCATTTACCGGGAAAGCCGTTGCGCTCCCGATGGAAAACATCGACACCGACCAGATCATCCCCGCGCGTTACCTCAAAACGACCAGCAAGGCCGGACTCGCGGAAGGCTTGTTTTATGACTGGCGCTACGACGACGCGGGCGCGCCAAAGCCCGATTTCATCCTGAACAAACCTGAAGGTCGCGGCGCGCAGGTCCTTATCGGCGGGGATAACTTTGGGTGCGGTTCCTCGCGCGAACACGCACCCTGGGCGTTGCAAGGTTACGGCTTCAAAGCGGTAATCAGCACCTACTTCGCTGATATTTTCCGTAACAATGCGCTCAAGAACGGGCTGCTGCCCATTGTCGTCGATGCGGAAACGCACGCGCAGTTAATGAGCCTCGCGCAGGAAGACCCCGACCTGGCTGTACAGATCGATCTCGAAGCGCAGACTGTCACGCTCCCAGACGGGCGCGCGGTCGGCTTCCCGATTGACCAGTTCGCGCGGCGCTGCCTGCTGGATGGCGTGGACCAACTCGGCTTTCTGATCAACAGTCAGGCTGCGATTGCGGAATATGAAGGTGCAAATCCGGGGCGGGTGAAAGTGGTATAACAGGCATGACATTCAGCTTGTGAGGATAAAATGTCGAACCTGATGCAAAAGGCAATTGCAGAGATGAACGAACTCCCGGAACAGGAGCAAGACTCGCTTGGCGCATGGCTTTTGGCTGAATTGGCGTCCGAGCGCCGTTGGTCGGAACTTTTTGCCGCCTCACAGGATTTGTTGTCTGATATGGCCGATGAAGCACTCGCCGAACGTCGCACCGGGAAGACACTTCCACTCGACCCGGATACCCTGTGAAATCTTCTACGTCGGAGCGCTTCCGCAAAATGCTAAGGGCGCTCCCGTATGATGTTCGCCAGCAGGCAAGAGAGGCTTACAGGTATTTTCAAGCGGACCCACACCATCCCGGATTGCAATTCAAAAAGGTGCATACGGTAAGACTAATCTATTCTGCGCGTGTCAATTTGGATTATCGTGCTGTCGGGATTTTAGACGATGACGAAATTACCTGGTTTTGGATCGGGCCACACAATGAATACGAAAAGTTGCTGCGTCGATTGTGAGTTGAATTTTCAAAATTGATATATCATCAACCGCGTTCAGTGAGGACTACGCGGTGAAATTCATCGAATTACAAGACAAAATCTTCGGGCAATATGAGCAGCAGCGGCTCGACGACGCTCTGAAAACACTCGAAAAACACGAGGACAAGTTCCCCGAACATGCGTGGGGCATGGCTTATTGGAAGCTGTGCTTCCAAGCCGCGCTCGGCAAATATGAAGCAGCCAACGCCACGCTTGCGGCGGCGCTCGATAATGGCTACTGGTTCGCGGAAGCTGCGCTGCGCACCGATGACGATCTGTTCAATATGCAGCCGGACCCCGAATATCAGGCGCTCGTAAAGCGCAGCGCCGCTTTGCAGGCCGAAGCGCAAAGCGCGGTTCATCCGACGCAAATTCTGCTGGAGCCGCTCACGGGAAATCCGCCCTATTCGACGGTGATCGCACTGCATGGCAACAACGCCACCGCCGAGTCGGTTGCGAAATATTACAACATGCTCCCTGAAATTGGGATGCTGCTTGCGGCTCCGCAATCGGAGCAGCTTGGCAGCCGTACCGATGCGTTTGTGTGGGACGATTACGATGAGGCGGTGCGGGTTGTCAGCGCGCACTTCGATGAACTGTTGCATTCGCACGCGGTAAACCCTGCGCGCGTGGTCCTCTCCGGCTTCTCGATGGGTGGGCAGGTTGCGATCCGGCTGGCGCTGGAAGGGCGCATTCCAGTTGCGGGCGTGCTGGCCGTCGCGCCCTGGATGGGGCTGGATGACACGCTTGGCTACCTGCCGCCCGCACCGCCGGAAGGTTCGCGGTTGCGGATGGTGATCCTCGTCGGGGAAGGCGATAAGGGCGCGCTCAACGGCTGCGCACGGCTGGTCGAACGCCTGAACCAGTATGGGATCGAGCATCAGTTTTTGATTTATCCCAACCTGTCGCACAGCTTCCCGCCCGATTTCGAGGTCGTGCTGTCGCGCTTCCTAAGCTTCATCCTTGATCCGTAGTGCTGCAGAGTATAAGTTTAATTTTCCCGACGCCGCCGCTTGACATTTGATGAGCGGTCGGTTAGGCTTATAGCGTCAATTGTGACAGAATACGCAAAGTCGCCGACACATGCAGCAGCGCACGCCCGAACGCTTGAAAAACTTCGCGCTCGCCGCCACCGCAGCACAAGGCGGCTGTGCCAGCGTGGTCGTCGTGATTGGCGCACTGCTGATCGGATTGTGGCTCGATAGTGTGTTGCACACGAAGCCAGCGTTCACTTTACTTTTGATCATCCTCAGCGTGCCGCTAAGTCTGTTTGTGATGTTGGCTCTGGTTTTGGGGGCGACCCGCAGCATCACACCGAACCCGCCGCCCACATCCAAAAAGGAGGATCGCCCTTGGCAGGAAAAGGATTAACCAGGCTCGCAATAGCGTTGGTTATCGGTATCGCTACCTGCTTCCTCATCCCCCATGTCATCTTACCAAAGTGGTTGGGGATCGGGGTTGCGCTTCCGTTCATTTATGTACCGGGCGAAAAGCTGCCCAACTCGCCGCTGACGAACACGTTGCTGACGACGTTCATCACCGATGTTGTGCTGGGTCTCTTCGTGTATCTCGCGGTGCGCAACGTGAAGGAAGTGCCAGGTCGCTTACAGAGCGTCTTTGAGATGCTCGTCGAGTTCGTGGATAACCTCACGCGCGGGATCGTCGGACCGAAGAGCCGGAAGGTATTCCCGCTCGCGTTCGCGATCTTCACTTTCATCCTCTTCGCGAACTATATCAAGCTGCTGCCCGGTTTCGACTCGGTGGGCGTGATGGAGTGCGCAGGTCCGGCGCAGCTTTCCAGCCCGGATCACCCCGTCGCGCCGAATGGCTACTACGCGAACGGCAGCGCGCTCTACGTCCCGGCGTCGCTGAGTTCCGGCTACCGCGCTACGCTCGAAGACTTCGAGTATTGCGAAAAGGTCAACGGCAAAGCGCATGAGGCGACGACCGCCGCTGTAGGTACACGCAGCGCCGTTTCCACGCCGGAAGCAGTCGCGACGCGCGCTGTTGCCGCACCTGCCGGGGGCGAAAGCACTGGGGAAGGTCACAGCGCAGTTGCAACCGCCGAAGAGACTTTCCGCGCCAACCTGACGCGCAAGGTTGATACCACAGCGGGCTTGAAACTCTCCGATCTGACTGCCGAAGAGCAAACGCTCGTCACGTCGGATACGAAGGGCAAGCTGACTGTCAAGCAGCCGCTGCGTGAGGTCTACTTCATCACGCCGTTCTTGCGTGGCGCGCCATCGGACCTGACTTTCACGCTCGCCATCGCGCTCATCGCGGTGATCATGATCCAGGTTCACGGCGTACAGGAACTGGGCAGTGCGTACTGGTACAAGTACATCAACCTGCCCGCCATCGCCAACATCGGCAACCCGAACAAGCCCGCACGCGGCCTGCTTGGACCGATTGACTTCATCGTGGGTATTCTGGAAATTGTCTCGGAAATTTCCAAAATCCTCTCGTTTGCCTTCCGTCTCTTCGGCAACATCTTCGCGGGTCAGGTGCTGATCTTCGTGATGACGTTCCTGATTGCGACGGGACTGCCGCTCATCTTCAACGGTCTGGAAGCCTTCGTCGGCGTGATCCAGCCGTTTGTTTTCGCGATGTTGTACACGGTCTTCGCGGGTATCGCGATGGCAGGTCATCATGCCGAAGGTGATGATGAACATGGCGGGCATGGCGAAACCATCCCGGTCGAGGCAGCCAACGCCTGACCCACTGTGTTTTAGGCCGGGCCGCCGCCCGGCAAAAGCAAACTGTCTCGAACTATCGCATAAGACGTAAACCTTTCAGGAGGCTTTGAAGCATGGAGCAAGCTACGATTACCGCCGCCAAAGCTATCGGTGCGGGACTCGCCATGATCGGCGTATTCGGACCGGGTATCGGCATCGGTTTGATGGTCAGCGGCGCGTTGCAGGCAATCGGGCGTAACCCGGATGCCAGCGGCCAAATCCAGACGAACATGATCCTCGGCATCGCGTTCGCGGAAGCAGTCGCCATCTACGCGCTCGTGGTCGCCCTCGTTATCCTCTTCGTACTCGGTTGATCGAGTAAGGAGGGCTACAGTGGATCGTCTTGGCTTAAATCTCGGATTTCTGATCGCGCAACTGCTCAACTGGGGTCTCATCCTGTTTATTCTGCGCCTCGCGTGGCCGCGAATTCTCAAGATGCTGGACAGCCGCTCGGCGCGCATCGCGAAGTCCCTTGAAGATGCTCGTGTAGCGGAACAGGCTCGCGCCAACGCCGAACGCGACGCACAAAAACTCATCGAAGAGCGCCGCGCCGAAGGCAACCGCCTCATCGAGGAAGCTCGCGGACGTGCCGAACAACAGGCACGCGGCATCGTTGAAGATGCACAGCGTGAGGCTTCCGAAGCGCGTGCAAAAGCGCTCGTCGAAAGCAACACCGCCCGTACTGCGGCGCTGGGCGACGTCCGCTCGGATGTCATCAGCCTCGCGATGGCGGCTGCCGAACGCCTGATCGGGCAATCGCTCGACCCGGCCAAATCGGAGTCGATCATCTCCAGTTTTTTCAGCCAGTCCGGTGCGGAAGTGCGCGGCCTCGGTGACAAAATCACCGTCGTCTCGGCGCTGCCGCTGACGGATGCGGAAAAAGGCAACGTGAAGAACGCGACGGGCGCGAACGACATCGCCTACGAAGTCGATCCGTCGCTGCTCGGCGGCCTGATTGTACGCGCGGGCGACCGCGTGGTGGATGGCAGTGTGCGCGCTGGTCTCGGCCAAATGGCAGCCTCGCTGCGCTAATCCGCTAGAGGAAAAATGAAGAGGGCAGCGATCATGATCGCTGCCCTTTTTGATTCCCTGAAATACGAATTGAAAATTAGAAGACGAGTCGGGCGAACCGCGACCTCTACACCGGAAAATCATGCGTCTTTATAGGGGCGGACCGATGTGTCCGCCCAACCTGTTCCCAAGTCGGAAAAATCCGACTCCTACACCGAACTTATGACAGCGTTACGAGCGTCTTGTTCTGCTCGATCCGGTCGCCTTTGGTGACGTGAACTTTCGTGACCACGCCCGCACGCGGCGCTTTCAATTCATTTTCCATCTTCATCGATTCGAGGACGATCAGCGCGTCGCCCTTGTTCACCGATTGCCCCTCGACGACAGGCACAGCCACGATCAGCCCCGGCATTGGTGAGCGCACCGCAATCTCACCGCTTTGTGCCTGGAAACCACCGCCTGCGCTTTCGAGGCGCTGCGTGCGTTCATCCGCAACGGTCACTTCATATTGATCGCCAAGCAACTGCACATGCAGCGTGCCGTCGCGCAGTTCGATCAGCCCTTCGTAACTGGCGTTATCCACCAGCAGCGAATAGAGCGGCGCGTTGAGCGCGTGGAAATCGACTACGCGCTCTTCTCCGTTGACGGTCACACGGCCATTCTGGTTGATCTCGACTTCATATTGCTTGCCGTTGACGGTCGTTTGATACTTCATCCGGTCGTGCCACCCTGCGGAACATCGACGGGTGCAGCGTTGCTGCGGCGCTTGCGGCGTGGCGCTTCCTCGGTGGGCTGCACGCCACCGAGATCACCAAAGAGTGGCGTTTCGATGGCAACCGCCGGGTCGAAGTCGTTACCAGCAGCGGGTGCAGCGGCAGCCTTCACAGGTGCGGCCTTGACGGGTGCGGCTCCATCAGCGGCGGGCAGCCCGCTCGCAGTGCGAATGGCCTGTTCGATCTCGAAGGCCATGCCGGGATTCTCGCGCAGGTAGCTCTTCGAGGCTTCGCGACCTTGCCCCAGCAACTGGTCATGATAGCGGTAGAACGCGCCGCGCTTCTCGATCATCTCCATCGCGGTTCCGATGTCGAGAATATCCCCGACCTTGCTGATCCCTTCGGAGAACATGATGTCGAATTCGGCTTCCTTGAAGGGTGGCGAGACCTTGTTCTTCACAACCTTGACGCGGGTGCGGTTGCCCGCCTCGGTTTCGCCCTGCTTAATGGCCTGAATGCGGCGAATATCGAGCCGCACGCTGGCATAGAATTTGAGCGCGCGTCCGCCCGATGTCGTCTCCGGGTTGCCATACATCACGCCGATCTTCTCACGCAACTGGTTGGTGAAGATCATCACGCATTGCGAATGGCTGATCGCGCCGTTCAGCTTGCGCAGCGCCTGCGACATCAGCCGCGCCTGCAAACCGACGTGCGAGTCGCCCATCTCGCCTTCGAGTTCGCTGCGCGGGACGAGCGCAGCGACCGAGTCCAGTACGATTACTTCCAGCGCACCGCAACGTACCAGCACTTCACAAATTTCGAGCGCTTGCTCAGCGGTATCCGGCTGCGAGATGTACAGGTTGTTGACATCCACGCCGATTTTCGCGGCATATAGCGGGTCGAGCGCGTGTTCCATATCGATGAACGCGCAGACGCCGCCGAGCCGCTGCGCTTCCGCAATGGCGTGCAGGCATAGCGTCGTCTTGCCGGAACTTTCCGGTCCGTAAATCTCCGTGATGCGCCCGCGCGGAAGCCCGCCGACACCGAGCGCTATATCAACCGCGAGTGAGCCAGTCGGGATCGAGGCCACCTGCATGTGCGCGGCGTCACCGAGCCGGACGACCGTACCCTCACCGAAGCGCTTGGTCAGGCTCGAAAGCGTGGCGTCGAGCGCTTTGGCGCGGCCTTCCCTGGTGCGCGCGTCATCCTGCGCGGTGGACGTTTGTGGCATCTTCAATCTCCCTAAAACAGAACATATATTTTACCGCTCAAGGGGCTGATTCGCAATGTGTGGGATCGCGAATCTCCAGGATTCCAGCGCGGAAGGCATCCGCGCCGTCCGCGAGGGCGAGGCGCGTGACGCTGGATGGATTGTAAACACCGACGAGCAGCGTATAGGCTCCCGGCACGCTTCCCAGCGGGACCGTCCACACCTTGCGCACGCCGGGCAGTGCTTCGCCGGGCCATATCCATTGCGAGGTTGGGCGGGCAGGCGGACCATCGAGCGGCAGTGCGATCTCACTTCCATCCGGGGCGAGCAGATGATAGAACGCAGAATAATCGAGGCGCGGGGTGCGCAGCGGTCCCCAAAGCGTGTTGATCGTGAGTGCATCGCCGGGGCAGAGCGCCGCAGGGGAGAAACTTACGCCGCGCAAGGCAACTTCTCCTCCAAACTCTGCAAGCGGTGCGGCGGCCAGCGGCAGCACATCCCCAATGCGCCACGCCGACCAGGGTTCTCCATTGTTATTCGGCGGGGCGTAGCGTAAAAGCAGCGTGACCCCGGCGAGCGCCGCCGGGTCGAAGTCGCGGCGGGTGACAAGATAGCGGATTAAATTCTCCTGCAAAATCGTGTTGTTCAACGCCGCTTCCGTGATTGGTGCGCTGCCATCCGGGTTCAATGGCGTTTCGACGCGCCTGCCCATATAGCCATACAGCGGGTTGACCGCCGTTGCGAGGCCGCTATCGGTGAAAAGCGTCGGACCATCGAGCGCGACCGCTGCCCACTCTGCGAGCGCCGTCCGTGTATCCGGGCGCAGCGCGAGCCGCGTATAATCTGCGCTTTGGAAAAACGCGATCAGCAGCGCGACAGCAGTCGCGGCGGTCAGCCCAATCCGCAAAACAGGCAGTTGCACGGCGCGCAGTGCCAACGCGAAGCCGACGCCCGCAAGAATGGCGAGTAGCACCCAGCCAGGCATATAATGCCGCTCGAAAACGGGCGCGCCGTTGACGCTGAGGATCACCAGCATCAGCAGGATCGCAACCGGGAATAGATGCAGACCGCGCTGCGTATAAATCGCACGTTCGCTTTTCCGCAAGCCGAGCAGCAGCGCCAGCGCAGGCAGCGCTCCATAAAGGAAAAAGGGAGCCTGCACCGCAACCAGTTCCCACAAATTGCGCAAAACGAGTGTGGGCGTCGGCACATAGGACGGCGTGCCGGGATAATATACACTCCCTTCAAGCGCATGGTACAGCACGACCGCCCAATAACTGAACGCGCCCACGATAACCAAGTAGAAAATGATGAACATGCTCATCCGGCGGCGGCTTACATTCCAGAGCGTGAACAATGCAAGGCCAGGGAAGGCGAAGGCCGCCGCATTCTGCCACTTGAACAGCGTACCGATGAGCGCAAGCGCAAGCGCCGCGAATGCCCATCGTGCCGAACGCCGAATACAGGCTTCCACACCGAACAGCACCGCGAGTGCCATCCACAGCGCGACCCATAAATTGTTGGTCGAGAGCTTGCCGAGATTATTTGTCCAGTAGAACACACCGAATGTCAGTCCGGCGACAATCCCGGCTGCTTCTCCTGCCAGCCGCCGCGCGGCAAGCATAATCGCGCCGGTCGCGATCACAGTCGCAGCCAGCGTCGTAAGGCGCATGAGCGCTACCGTCGTTCCCACATCGATTGAGGGGCCACCCGTCGCGATTTGCGCTTGTTGTACGAGGGCGGAAACGATCAGGATGCCGGGCGGGTATTGCGGCTGGTAAGGTATCCACGAGGAGTCGAAGGTCGCGCGCCCCATCGTCCAGACGGTCATCTCGTCGCCATAGTCGATATAGGGCAGCCCATGCCGATAGCCAATGCCGACCAGCAGAAATGTACCGATGAGTATGGACAGAAAGGCGAACCACCAGCCGTGCCGGACCGCGCTATTCGTCGATGCCATCCGTCCCCGCACCACAGACCACGACACACGCCTTTTCGCCTGCGCGCAGCACGATCCGCCCAGTGAGCAACCCGGCTATTGCCGCCGCACCTGCCAGCTCCGCCGCAATGCCCATTTCCGTCCACATCCAGCGCGCAGCCTGCCGCATCTCATCGTCAGTGACCAGTACAATCTCATCGATATAGGCTTCGATGTGTGCGAAATTGATTGCCGCGCCCTGTCGCGGTGCGAGTGTATTGACGATAGTGGTGATCTCCGGGAGCATGACCGGATGGCCGACCCGCCGCGCTTCGTAATAGGTCGGCGCGCCCGTCGGTTCGACGCCAATCACGCGCACGCCGGGGCGCAGTGCTTTCACCACGCGCCCGATCCCACTAATCAGGCCGCCGCCGCCAATCGCGACGATGACCGTATCCACCTCCGGCACATCTTCGAGCAGTTCAAGGCCAATCGTCCCCTGCCCGGCGATCACGGCGGGATCGGCGAAGGGGTGAAAATAGGGCAGGTGATCGTGTTCAGCAAGCGCAACCGCCGCATGATTAGCATCATCGAATACATCACCTGCATAGACGACGCGCGCTCCCCAGCCTTGCAGCTTGTGCGCCTTGATCGGCGCGGCGCTCTTCGGCAGGAAGATCGTCACCGGAACGCCGACCACATAACCCGCATAGGCTACCCCCAATCCATGATTACCACCCGATGCCGCAACGATCCCGCGCTTGATTTCATTCGGCGGGATCGATTGAAGTTTGTTCATCGCGCCGCGTGCCTTGAACGAGCCGCTGACCTGCATATTTTCCAACTTGAGATAAATATCGGCGTGCGGATAAACAGGTGTGCGTAATGGGGCGGTACGCAGTGTGGGTGTGCGCCGGACGAAGGCTCGGATGCGCTCGCGTGCCTCGTAAACCTCTTCCAGCGTAATGATTAGCGGCGCATCCAGTGATTGCATATTTTCTGGCTCCCGATTGCCAGATTATACAACACCCAGGCGTGCGGCATAGCGTGCAGAAATTTATTGCCCCGGCTGCGTAATTTCGGATATACTTCGATTAAGACTCTGTTGACAACCGCGCATTTCAAGGGTAAATTGAGTCTCGCCTCTCTGAAAACGGCTGCCCTCTTTCGGCCTTTGTACCACGCGCGCCAGGGCAAAACGATAGCGATTCTCATGCCCTCGGAACTTTCTCCCGGCGTAGTCGAGTATTCGCAAGTTGCAGCCGGGAGGTTCATCATCTTTGTCATCCGGCGCGGCGGGTGCGTAGGAGGAAATTCACCCAAAATGGCCGAAAATCGTTCAATGGGAACCGTCAAGTGGTTCAGTCGTGTCAAAGGGTTTGGCTTTATCGAACCGGATGGCGGCGACCGCGATGTGTTTGTCCACTATTCCGCAATTCCCGGTGAGGGCTACCGCAACCTCGAAGAGGGACAGCGTGTGGAATTCACTGTCGAAGATACCGATAAGGGTCCGCAGGCATCTAACGTCGTTGCGTCTGCGGCGACCGAGGGCAGCGTCGGTGATGATACGGTTGCATAGCTTCTGACAAACCCCCTTTTTGGAACCCCGCGAAAACGTTTTCGCGGGGTTTTCTTTTGTCTAATGCCCGGCTTGGCAGTGATAGCCCTCGCGGAACGCCTTCAGCATTATGTTCAGCGTCGCTCCATATTGTGCGGAGTCTTTCACCGCTACAGAAATCGAGGCGGCATACATATTGGTGATAACGACCTGCCCGATCCGGTCGGCTTGTCGGTATTGCGTTGCAGGTGGTGCATCCGCAGAACAGGTCGTGAGCGCTTTCAGCAGCGCCTCTTTGCCGTTCAGCTCACCGTACAAACTGGTCAGGTGCGCTGCCATTGTGGGCAATTGTGCATCACCGGGTTTGGCCGTCTCCCAGAAAAGTTCTCGCGCGGTCCAGCCGAGCGTGCCGACAGGGGTGAGCCGCATATGGGGACCTGCATCATCCGGCTTGCTGCCGATTGGCGCGATGATCACATCCCTGTTCGGCCATGTCGCGATGTGTGCTTCCCAGTCATCGGGGATGGGGATCGCAAACACGGTTGGCGAAAGGTCGCCATAATTCGCACTCAGAAAAAGCGTGTGTCGCATATCGTCGCGCACGAAATACTGGTGCGCGCCCGTATATGCCAGCATATCCTGATACAGCTTGCCGTTCTTGTTCGCGTCGGCGCGTGAGGTCAGCAGCGCGAAAAACACACCTGATGTCACTCGCCCGTTCTGGCTTGGCGACATGCTGCTATGCACCCAAAAATCGAATTCACCTTCGGGAAGGGTACATTTCGGAACAGAAAGTATTTGGGCGAATAGCGTCTCCGTGTCAGAGAAATCGCACCCTGTACTCTGCGCCATAGATGTATCGGATTGAATATAAAGCGAATCCCAGCCATCCGAGCCGTTTTGTTTGAGCGGAACGAAGACGAGCATCGGCGGGGTCGGCTTGCCGAGAAACCAATCATAGACAGTCTGCGCCGTGACACTCTCAGGCGAAAAGGCGTATACCTGCCGTTCTTGCGCAATGTTGTACGCATCCTTATATTGCGTGTCCAGAACGAGGTCGGGGCTTTGCACTGTAAATGTACTGAGTATCCAGCCGGGCGGGTAGGCTACATCCGCATTCATTTCACGGAAACTGCGATGTGAGGTCGCGAATTCCTGAACAACCTCTGGCTTGATGCTCGTGTGGGTTGCACATCCATCAGCGAAAATCGGGTCCACCACCGGACCTAGATCGATCCTTCCTTTTTCATTGGGAGTGCTAGTCGCTGGAATGAACACCGGGTCCAGGTTCATTTGGCTCGGCGTCAGATAGCCGGAAAACCGCGTGAGGTAACGATAGCGATGCGATAAGTCGCGCAGCAGCGAACTTTGTACCTGTTCTGGATACTCCTGCGCAAAATCAGCCAGCTTTCCAGCATACTCCGTAAACAGGGCATGACCACCATATCGCTTCAAAAGCTGCAAGCGTCCAAGCTGATACGCATCGCGGTAGGGATCATGTTCATAGCCTGTATACCCGCCGGGGAACCCCATTGCTGCTACGCTGCTGCGATTACGAACATCCTTGAAATAGGGAAGCGTTTCGGATAGCGCGAGCCGCCGATAGTTCTGCGGCATATACTGCGTATTCCCGAAAATCCATGCGAGTATGGAAACAGCGTCCGACGACGATGCGCCCATCCGCACCGGGATCGTGATTCGCCTCGATTTGTATTTCAGGACAATCGGCTGAATATCCTGAATGCCCGCCTCCGGCTTGAGCCGCAGCGCGACGAAGACATTCCCTTCGCGGACGTATTGCGCGATAGTGGCCTCGTCACCTGCATCGACCTTGTAGCCGTTGTCACGTAACCATTTCACCATCGGAGCAGGCTGTGGCCCTTTGACGACTGCGTATTCATACGGTCCCACTTCGCCGACGGTTCCCATCGGACCCCCGCCGCCGCCCGCGCCGCCCGTCAGAAAAAATAGTTGCGCACAGTAGTTCACAGGCCGATTGACAAAATCAACTGTGGTATTTGAGCTGAGTTCATCCAGAAAGCTGTAGTCGGTCACGTCGAGCGTCGGCTCCGCAGGAACAGGGAATATCCAGCCAAAATCTTTGGGTTCGCCCTCGAATTTCAGTCCAACGACTTCCGTAACCGTTCCTTGCGCTTCATCAACCGCGAAAGCAATTCGCAAGGCGTTCATGTAGAGGTCTGTATCACGCGCGCTGAAAAACCCGCCACAGGCAGAAATAAGCGCAGGGGTAGCGAGCAGTAGAGACACCGTGAAGATGATGACGATACGGCGTATTGAACTATTCATCTTGTGCAACCTGATAAACTACTCACAGAATAACACTGAATCATCCAGCCCTCGCACGTCAGATAGGCACGCTTCGGCTACGAATATTGAGGCTGCTCGTCAGTAAAGATGCTGCCGAATCAGGCAAAGCGGTACTATATTCATACGAGCAACGCCCATATTTGATATTTCAATTTGACGCAGGAGTTCCCCATGATCGACATGCCACGACTCGACCTTGAGACGCCCTATACCCTGTCGTCCGAACAGATCGATTTTTACCGCGAAAACGGGTTTATCAAACTGAAAAACGTTTTGGATGCGGATACGCTCCGCTATTATGGCGCTGAAATCACGCGGCTTGTTTTTGAACTGAACACGCAAAGCCAGCCATTGGAAATGCGAACGACCTACGGCAAAGCGTTCTTGCAGGTCATGAACCTGTGGGAGCATAGCGAGACCGCAAAGACGTTTGTGATGAGCCAGCGATTGGGCAGGCTCGCCGCCGAACTGATGCAGGTGACGGGCGTTCGGCTGTACCATGATCAAGCGCTTTATAAGGAATCGGGCGGCGGCATCACGCCCTGGCACGCCGACCAATACTACTGGCCGCTGGCAACCGATAGAACCGTCACAGCATGGATTCCGCTACAGGCAACGCCGCCGCAGATGGGTCCGCTTGCGTTTTGCGTGGGTAGCCAGAAATATGATCTGGGGCGTCACCTGCCGATCAATGACGAGAGCGAGACATTGATCCGCGAGCGCATCAAAATCTCCGATTTTCCGGTAGTCGAAACGCCGTTCGATCTTGGCGACGTCAGCTTTCATGCAGGTTGGACCTTCCACCGCGCGGGAGCCAACACCACTCACCAGCCGCGCGCCGTGATGACGATGATCTATATGGATGAGAAGATGCGGCTCGCGCAGCCCCGCAACGAGAACCAGATTAATGACTGGCATACGTGGTGTCCCGGAGCGACTCCGGGAGAGATCATCGACACGCCGAAGAACCCGGTCATTTATAGTCGAACCTGACGCTTCACGTCTACGGTTCAGCGCCGGTTTTGCAGCGTCAGTAGGTCGCGTAGCCCAATGCGTTCAGAACCGCGTTGATCGCGTTTTCGTAATCAATGGCCGCTTCGTCGCGCACAAAGATGGCGTTGTATGCCGCCAGTCCTTCGATGCCCGCTGCGTTCATCGTGAAGTCCGGCAGACATACCGGAATGATGCTGCTACGTGCATCCAGCGCCCACGCAATTTCCTTTGAAATATACGGACTCTGTGCCGCCTGTGGTCCCAAAATCACGACAAATTTGGACGCGCCGCGCACGCGCATTTCGAGTTCGCGCTCCCACAATTCGCCGCCGGGGATCAGCTTGTCGAGGTACGGGTTCGGGTTGCCCGCCAGCTTGAGGCGGGCTTCCAGCGCGAGCGCAAGGGCGCTGCTCTCGCCACGTTTGTAAGAGATGAAAATTGAGGGGACTGTAATCGGTTTTTCGAGCAGCCGGATCGCTTTCTCGGTCAGGTCGAACACACTGCCGTCGTTTTTGACGAACTCGAGTATTTCCAGAAAGTAATGTAGTTTTCTACTTGTGTCCGGCTGCCATTTTTCATCAAAGCGATCAAAGAGCGACTCATCCTCGCTGCCTGCCGGGTTAAGCGCGAAACCCTGCACGTTGAGTTCATAGAAAGGTCGCCAAGCGCCCGTCACTGCGCCAAAGGCCAGATCGCGCGCCAGTGCCTCGACCTGATCGAGCAGTGAATCGGGAAGAGGCAGCAGCAGCGGGTTTTCGGATGGCATGATGACCTCTGGTTCTCTCGTAATTCATTTGCACAGGGCCGTTTGGCGCTAAAGTCCGAAATGCCTGTCTTGATTTACCTGTCTTCTTGCCTGGGAAGTCACTTCGCAGCGGTGGTCTCCAGCGTTCCATCAGGCTCCGCGAGGGGTTCCGGGCGGGGATAGATAAGCGCAACGCCGTTTACGCGCTCCTTGCTGGTAATGCCGATCACGGACCCGCCGCCCTTCGCGCGCTGGGTGAGCAGCGCCGTCTTGACGCGCATCACCTTGAACTTCTTCGGGCGGGTGGTCAACACAATCGCAGTGTCTTCGAGATTACCGACCGCTGCCGCCGCGAGAAGGTCCTTTTCTGCCGTCGCGAAGAGGCCATCGGCCTGTGCAATCTGCGGCAGCTTCATCGTCAGGACGCCGCTCCCGGCGCGCCCCTGTACCGGGTACTCGTTCATCGGCGTACACTTCGCAACGCCCGTTTCGGTGATCACCCACAACACCGCCCCGGCACGCACCACGCCCGCGCCAACCACCCGATCCGGTTCCGATTCGAGCAGCTTGATCCCGCGCATCCCGCCCGCTGGCAGCCCTGTCGGGCGAACATCGCTGACCTTGAAGCGGATCGCTTGCGCCTGCGCCGTTGCGAGGACGATCTCGTCTTCTTCCGCAACATGCAGCACCGAGATAATCCGATCCTGTCCGACATTCATCACCGTGAAATTGTTCGCGCTGATGCCCGGCAGGTCCGCGATGCGAATACGTTTGACATCGCCGCCCGCTGTCGCGAACACCAGAAACCCGGCCTCATCCATCGGTGAGAGCCGGACCGCGCCCGCGATTTCATCCTCGGCGGTCAGTGCCGAAAGCACATGCAGCGCGGTCCCCTGTGGCGGATCGTCCTGCTGCGGGACCTGCGCGACGGGAATTGTAACAGCCTCGCCGCGCGCGGTCACAAGATACAGAATATCGGAAGTGCTGGTCGGCAGCACAAAGCGCGGCGCTTCGTCGCTCTGACTGGTAACACGCGGCGTTACATCGGCAACGGTGCGGCTGATTTTTCCGCTGGTCGTGATCGATACCCATGTCTGTTCATCGTGTGCCATCAGGTCGCCCGCCGAAACTTCCGAGGCTGCGCCATTCACGATCACCGTGCGGCGCGGATCGGCGTATTTGGCCTTGACCGCGATCAGTTCCTCACCGCATAACTTGCGCATAGCGTTCGGGTCAGCGAGCAATGTCTCCAGCCGCGCGATGATCTGCTGCTTCTCGTTGAATTCGTCCTCGATCTTCTGGCGTTCGAGTGCGGCCAGCCGCCGGAGCTGCATTTCGAGGATCGCGTTTGCCTGAATTTCGGAGAGTTTAAGCCTTTCCATGAGCGCCGTCCGTGCGGCGTCGGCGTTGGCGCTCTCGCGAATCAATTTGATGACGAGGTTCAGGTGTTCGAGCGCCTTGAGCAGCCCTTGCAGGACGTGCGCGCGTTCGCGAGCGCGCTTGAGGTCGAACTCGCTACGGCGGCGGATCACCTCAAGGCGATGATCGATATAGACGCGCAGTGCCTGCTTGAGGCTGAGGGTACGTGGCTCGCCATCGACCAGCGCGAGCATGATCACGCTGAATGTATTTTCCAGCGGGGTGAGCCGGAAAAGGTGCGTCAGCACTTCGGTTGGGTCTTGCCCGCTCTTGACCTCGATCACGAGACGCAGCCCTTGCCGGTCGGATTCGTCGCGCAGGTCGCTGATGCCATCCAGCCGATCATCGCGCACCAGCTCCGCGATCCGCTCAATCATACTGTTCTTATTGATCTGAAATGGAATTTCTGAAATGATGATGCGCGAGCGCCCGCGTCCGAGGTTTTCAATGTGCGCCTTCGCGCGGACGGTCAGCTTGCCGCGCCCGGTCGCATACGCGGATGTCAGCGTATCCTCGTTGTTCTTGTCGTTGCGGAAGATGAGGCCACCTGTCGGGAAGTCGGGTCCTTTCACGAAGCGCATCAGGTCTGCGACATCAATATCGTCGAGGTTATCCCACGAATTGAGCATGAACACCAGCGCGTCACAAATTTCGCCGAGGTTATGCGGCGGGACGCTTGTAGACATACCGACCGCAATCCCGGACGCGCCATTGACCAGCAGGTTCGGGACTGCAGCGGGCAGGACGGTCGGCTCTTCAAGGCTGCCATCAAAGTTATCGCTGTAATCAATCGTCTCTTTATCGATGTCGTAAAGCAGGTCGAACCCCATCTGGCTCATGCGCGCTTCGGTGTAGCGCATTGCGGCGGGTGCGTCACCATCAATGCTGCCGAAGTTGCCCTGTCCATCGACAAGCATATAGCGCATGGAAAAATCCTGCGCCATGCGCGCCATCGCCTCGTATACCGAAGCGTCACCGTGCGGGTGATATTTGCCCAGCACTTCACCAACGATACGTGCGCTCTTCTTGAACGACATATCAGGGCGCAGCCCCATATCGTACATCGCATAAAGAATGCGGCGGTGAACGGGCTTCAAGCCGTCCCGCGCATCCGGGAGCGCCCGCGACACGATCACGCTCATTGCGTAATCGAGGTACGCCTCGCGCATTTCCTCACCAATATTGACGGGACGGATAACGCCGACTGCCATTCTTAATTTCCTGCTATTGCGAGAATAGATCATTCCAGAATGCGTGACACGACCTCACCGGACGCGCCCACAATCGCGGAATTCAGAACTTATGTTCGCAATATACCATAGAAGCGCGGTTTTGGAAACAGCAACTTTTCAAAGAAAAAGCCCGGCCATGAATGGACCGGGACTGAACCTTAAATCAATAAAGACGGGTCGGGCAAGCCGCGACCCCTACACCGGATTTGTATTGTGTAGGGGCGGGTCAAGCCCCGCCCAAAATGACAACACCTCAGCTTTAGGTTAGCGCGCGTTCCTGCATCGCCTCCCATTCCGGGCGCAGGATCGACATCATATGATCGTCGTAGCGCTGACCATCACGATGAATAGTTCCGCGGTGGACGACTTCGCGTATAAATCCTGCCTTTTCATAGGCACGGATCGCGCGCGGATTGTTGCTGAACACGCCAAGCTGAACGCGGTGCATCCCAAGTTCGCGAAAGGCGTAGCTCGTCAGCAGCTTTACCGCATCCGTACCATAGCCCCGGTTGCGGTAGTCCGGCTCGCCGATACCAATTCCGAGCCACGTATGCTGGTGGTTCCACTTCACATTCAAACCGCCCTCGCCGATCAGTTTGTCGCCGTCTATCGTGCGCAGCGCAAACTCGAATCGTGACTCTTTGTTTTTCTCTTTCTGAATGTGGGCTTCAACCTGCGCGGCGCTAACCATCTGCGCAGGGTCACTATCGATCAGGCGCATGTATTCCGCGTCGTGCGTCCAGCGCGCCATTGCTTCCGCAAATTCGGGGTTGATGCGTGCCGCGAGCCGGACGAGGCTCCCCGTGTAAAGTGTATCGAAGTTCATAGTGAAAGCATCCTTTCCGGTTCCTGTTCGCGCCGGGCTTCCCATTCGCTGCGCAGAATGCCCATATCGTGCAGGTCCCAGCGCTTGCCCTCGCGATACAGCACCTCGCGCTGTGTCCCCTCATGAACAAACCCAGCTTTTTCATAGGTGCGCCGCGCCCGCTCGTTGTAGCCGAACACACCAAGCGTGACGCGGTACAGGTTCAGCTCCCGGAAGGCATAACCGAGCATGAGTTCGGTCGCGTCGTAGCCGTAGCCTTTGCCGCGCGAATTGGCGTCACCAATCCCAATCCAGAACCAGGCATCACCATGCGGAAAGTCGCACCACAACCCGGTGTTGCCGATGAGTTTGTCATCGGCAAGCGTGCGGATGCCGAAGTAGAAGGAATTCGAGCTACGGTCTTCCTTCATTTGTTCTTCGTAGAACGAAGGCGGCTGCGGATAGGCCACATTGAAATTCATCATCCGCATGTATTCCGCGTCGTGGCTCCAGCGCGAAAGGACATCTTTTTCTTCTGCTTTGACAGCGCCCAACCGAATCAATTTCCCGGTATAGAGGTCGCCGATGTGATAACCTGGCATGGTAAATTCCTGACCTATAGAAAACCGTCATCAACTGTACATAAATCGGGATAGGCTGTCAAGTCCGCTAGCGCGCGAAACCCAGCCCGCCATGGTTCTTCATGACGATTGCCTGCCCATCGCGGCTCTGCACCCATGCAAAGAAACGGCGATAGTCGTTATCACCGGGGGCTTGCCTGCCCACGAAAAGCAGCGGCGAGCGCAAGCCATATTGTCCGGTAGTAAGGGTATCCGGCGAAGGCAGAACGCCCTCGAAGGCGATGGTGTGGACGCCCTGCGCGCCGTTCATGT
This sequence comes from Aggregatilineales bacterium, assembly GCA_965246845.1. GTDB lineage: Bacteria > Chloroflexota > Anaerolineae > Aggregatilineales > UBA2796 > JBBRMW01. The sequence continues at coordinate 1,677,287 of CBDFFR010000012.1, read as the reverse complement.
AACGTATCGAGGCGAAGCCAACCGCGCCGCGATTTGCAGCGACCAGATCGATCACACGCTGGCTTGAAGTCGCGAGCTGCGCCGCGCCCGTGATCAGCCTTTCGCCCATGACTAGCGACCGGAATATCTCGCCTTCGCCGCTGCCATACGGTCGTGCGACGACTTGCAGTGGCAAATCCGCGCCGCCGATTTCGCGCCAGTTCTGCACACGCCCCGCGAACACTGCGCGCAGTTGCGAGCCACTCAAGCCCGCGATGGGGTTAGCGTCGTTGACAATCAGCGCAAGCGCATCCTGCCCAATGGGGGTGGACCAATATGCGCTGTCGGCGGGCAAATAGTTCGTCACGGCATAGCCGCCCGGCGTCGTGGCAAGATAGCGATCCAGCGCGGCATAGCTCCCACTCTCGAACTGCCAGCCGACGAGCGTTCGCTCCGGGTGATAGCCCGCCGCGAGATCGTGTAGCAAGGGGGTCGCGGATTGCTCGACGAACAGGCGCACCGAAGCCGTCACAGGCGTTGGGCTGGTCGCCACGACCGAACCCCGACAACCTGCCAGCGCCAACGAAAGAATGACGAACGTTCGCTTGGCGGCTCTCATCACGTATCCGCAAGCGGGGGATAGAGGCTCAACAATTTTGCTCAACCTGAGTGGACGGAGATCGTGAAATGCGCTAGGCGGTGCTGACGGCGGCGCGCTCCTTCCCTGTGGCGTAGCGGGCCAAAAAGTCGGTCGCAAAGCTGTCAAACGTACCGTCGAAGATCGCGGCACGCATTTCACGCATCAGGGAGATCAAGACTGTCAGATTGTGCAGGCTCAGGAGTTGATAGCCGAGGATTTCTTCGGCCTTGAGCAGGTGGCGGATATAAGCCCGCGAAAAGGTCTGGCAGGCGTAGCACGAGCAGGTCTCATCAATGGGCGCGGGGTCGGTTGCATAGGCGAGATTTTGCATGTTCAGCCGCCCGTGCCGCGTCATCGCGGAGCCGTGCCGCGCCAAACGGGTCGGCAGCACGCAATCGAAAATATCAATGCCGCGCAATACGCCATTGACCAAATCTTCCGGGCTGCCGACGCCCATCAGGTAGCGCGGTTTTTCGGCGGGCAGCAGTGGCACGGTGAAATCCAGCGTGTCGTGCATCTGCGTTTTGCTCTCGCCGACGGCGAGGCCGCCAATCGCGTAGCCCGGCAGGTCCAGCGCTGTAATGAATTCAGCAGATTGCGCGCGCAATTCCGGGAAAATACCGCCCTGCACAATCCCGAAAAGCGCCTGTTGCGCCGGGTTGCCGGAGCGCGCGTGTTCCTCGATGCAGCGCAGCAGCCATTCGTGGGTGTGCTGGTTGGCGCGTTCGACGGTGGCGCGGTCCAGCGGCGGCGGGCATTCATCGAAGGCCATAATAATATCTGCGCCGAGATTGTGCTGAATCTGAATGGATTTTTCGGGCGTGAAGCGGTGCGTCGAGCCATCCAGATGGCTGCGAAAGGTCACGCCGTCGTCATCGATTTTGCGCAGGGAATCGAGGCTGAATACCTGAAAGCCGCCCGAATCGGTGAGCATTGGTCCGTCCCAGCGCATGAACTGGTGCAGGCCGCCCATCTGCGCGACGAGCGCATCACCGGGGCGCAAATAGAGGTGGTAGGTGTTCGAGAGGACCAGCGAAGCGCCAATTTCGCGAAGTTCACGCGGTTGTACCGCTTTCACGGCGGCCTGCGTCCCGACCGGCGCGAAAACAGGCGTCTGCAAAACCCCGTGTGGAGTCTGCAATTCGCCTGCTCGCGCGCGGTTTGCGGTGGCGCTAATGGTGAACTCGAACATGCCGTCAGCCTTTCAAGAGCGTACAGCATGGAATTATATCATGCCTGGAGCCTGATGCCGCAATCCGGCGGCGTTGTCTCAGTGTCCTCCGAAAAGCGCAGGCAGGATCACGACCTCAATGATACCCGCGACAGTCAGCAGCGGCAGCACGACACCGAAGAACAAGCGCCCGCAATCGGCCAGCGCGCGCAGAAAGCGCTCCCCGACTGTCTCCTGTTTATTCGGCTGCGTGAAGGTCATGCCGAGCCGCAGCGCAGCGCCGGACGCAATGATCAGCGCGGGCGCTTCCAGCAGGACGTGCAGAGTCGCAATCGCGAGGTAGGATTCCGCGTCCAGCGTTCCCCAGACCTGCTGACCGAGGATATAGCCGAGGAGCGCGAAAGGAGCCATCGGTGCGACGACGCCCAGCACACCGAAACTCATCACACTGAGCAGTGTCGCAAGCAGCACGACGCGCACATCCTGTTCGACGACAGCGTTCACACCGGGCGGACGCGCCGCAAGCGCGAGCAGCAGCGTCGGTACGTTGCCGCTCATCGTCGTCCCGGTGATGCGCAGGTCGGTACGGACCCGCGCGACCGCGAAGCCGCCCGCGAACACGAAGGCCATGATCAGGATCACGACGACCGCATGGCCGCGCACCAGCCGCACCGCGCGCCATGCTCGCGCCCACCATTCAAGCGGCGTTCGTGCGCCGTCGATGAACTGCTTGCGATACGTGCGCCACGCCCACGAAATATTGATCGTATCCAGTTGCCGACCGAGCAGTTCTTCGCGGTTGAAGAGCCGCGCCCCGGTCGTGAAGAGGATCGCATCCACAATCAGCAGCCCGCCCACGATATACCACAACACATAGCGGTTGTTCGTGACCATGATGAAACTTTCTAGCATCACCAGCAGCGCCACAGGCAGGATGATGAAGCTGGCGAGCAGGTTGGCCGCGCGTGTCGAGGTCGTCTGGCCGGAAATGACGACCGCGCCCGTGACCATCACAAGCGCCTGCGCGGTCGTGAGGACGACGATCTGCACGATCAGATCGAGGTCGGGTCGCCACGCCTGCGCGCCGAAAATCAGCGCGCCAAGATAGATTCCCATACCGATATAGCTGGCGAGCAGCGGCGGGATCATCGCGGCGAGTGTTTTGCCGAGGTACAGCTCGGTATTCGTCAGTGGCGTGGAGAGCAGCGGCTCGATGCTGCGCCGTTCCTTTTCCCCGACGAAGGTTTCCAGCGCGATCACAATTGAAATCGAAATTGGGAAGAAGCCGACGATCATCGGCAGCAGCGGCAGGAATGCGGGAAGCAATCCAGTCGCGCCACTCGACTCGAAGAACCGCACAAATAACCCGGTCGCGGCCTGCGCCATGAGCGGGAATACGAGCGTCAGTACGAAAATCGGTCCGATGATGCGCCAGTCGCGGAAGCTGTCGCGGACCTCGCGCCGGGTGATGATCAGCGCGTTACGGAACGTCTCACGCAGGCTGTGCTGTTCGCCTATTGCTATGGTCATGAGTTTTTCGCGCCTTTCATGGGCTGGCCGTGCGCCGCCTCGTCTTCTTCCACGATGTTGAGGTATACGTCTTCGAGGTTCTTTTGCAGCGGACTCAACGACACGACGGACGCGCCGTGTTCGACTAGCCGTTTAATGACCGCCGGGTTGGTCTGCGTAGGGGTCGCCGTGCGATAGCGCAGCCAATCTGGTCCTTCTTCGGTGATTTGCGCCATGTCGCCGATGAGCGAGGCCGTACCGTTGATCGCCGAACCCAGCGCGAGGTGCATCACCGGGTCGCCGACGAAGCGCTGCGCAAGTTCCTCGAAGGAGCCGGATGCGATCAGCCGCCCGCGCCGGATCACGCCGATTGAATCCGCGAGAAGTTGCGCTTCGGTCAGGTTGTGCGTGGTCAGGACGACGGTGCGCGAATCCTTGCGCAGGTCGGTAATCGCCTCGCGGACCTGCTTCGCGCTCTGCGGGTCCATCGCGCTCGTCGGCTCATCGAGCAACAGCACCTGTGGGTCGTGCAGCATCGCGCGCACGAGCGCCAATTTCTGCTTCATGCCTTTGGAATATTCACCGAGCCGCTTGGTGAGCGCATCGGTGAGGCCGAAGCGATCCATCAGCGCCAGTCCGCGCTTGCGCGTCTCATCCGTCGAAAGCGAATAGACCCGCCCGAAAAAATCCAGATATTCGAGCGCGCGCATCCGCTCGTAGAGACCATGCTGTTCCGTCAGGACGCCGACCGCCGCGCGCACCTGCGTCGATTGGCGTACCACATCGAAGCCCGCCACGCGCGCCGTCCCGGAGGTCGGCTTGAGGATGGAGGTGAGCATCCGTACGGTTGTCGTTTTGCCCGCGCCGTTCGGACCGAGGACGGCGAAAACCTGCCCGGCGGCGACATTGATATTGATGTCATTTACAGCGACGAAATCACCGAATTGTTTGGTCAGGCCGTGCGTTTCGATCATGCGCTTGCCCCGTGATATTGCATTGCACTGCTTATTATAGGGACTTAACGCAATCACGAACGTGAAGAACGTCCAAATCTACCGGATTGTTATAGAAAAATGATCACGCATCTCGTTTGCTCGCTGGAATTGAGTTGTCAATGCGCGGTTCACTTGCCGAAACTTGAATGTTGATGCAAACCCACAATGGAGCAACCATGTCGAACCCGGTTATGAAATTCTTCAACGATCTATTCATCGTTCGGCCAACGCAGGGCAAAACGGCGGCGCAGCTTGCAGATAGCCTCGAAGCGCATGGCAAGCGCATTTACCAGAAATATAGCGGCGCACCGCGCACGCAGGGCAACCACAACGCGATCTCGCATATCATCGGGATCGAGCGTTGGAGCCTGAACCGCCTGCGCACACTGGTCGAGGGCAAGCCGCTCGTGCAGGATGAATACGACGCTTACCGCCCGACCGCCGATACACCCTGGCCGGATTTGATCGAGCAGTTCAGGAAGACGCGTGAAGAAACGGTCGCGCTGGCGCGCGGCCTGACCCCCGCGCAGTTGGGTCAGACCGTCGAGCATAATGAATTCGGGGAGATGGTCGCGCGCGGGTGGCTGGGTTATATGGATGCACACGCGACGCGGGAGAGTTTCCGGGTACGATAGCAAACGTGATGTACGCTATACCTTTGACAGGTTGTGTTTTTGCACACATTAGCAGGATTTATGCGAAATTGAGAATGAGGCGGCCTGCTTCGCGCTGCGCCGCGACCCTGTGTTCCGGCAGCACATAATCGAGTTGGAACGCGCGCGTCGTCGGCTTTTGATGAATGGGAACAAGTCCGACAATGTGTTGATCGACCTGAAACGTCCATAAGGTGGCGTATCCGTCGCGCCAGAAATAGCGCAGCAAGCGCAGTGGGTCAGCCTCCGCGTCGAGCGTAATCAGGAGCGCCGCCGCACCCTCGTAATCCGAAGTGCGATAGGGACGCAAACCATCCGTGACGATGCTCTGGTCGAGTTCCCACTCCGCGCGTAAAATCCGCATCGGCCATTCGTCCCAATAGCGCCCTTGATACCAGATCGCGTTGTGCAGCCGCCCCTCGTAACGGAACCCGGCACGCTCATAGGCGCGCATCCCGCCCTCGTTGAAGTCATAGACGCCGAGATGCACACGCTCCAATCTGCACACCTCGAAGGCATAGCCGAGCAGCAGCCGTACCGCTTCCGTACCGTAGCCGCGACCGCGCAGGTCCGTTGAAGCCAGCCAGATCGCGAGTTCCGCGCCCCGGTTGCGCATATCCACATCGTACAGGTTGCACATCCCGGCGAAGACGCCCGGCTGCCCTTGCAGCGGTTCTATCGCGAAGTAGCGATGTTCCGGCGCGGGCGCGTCAATCCGCTGCTGCCAGAAAGCGCGCACCTGCGCATCGGAGACGGGTGGGCTGTCGCCGCTCGTGATCAGTTCCAGCTCAAGGTCCTGATACGCTGTCCAAATTGCATCCAGATCGCGCGTTTCGAGGGCACGCAGCCGCACTTTTTCACCAGCGAGCGGGAAGGGGTAGGGCATCTAATGACTTCCGGGTTAAAATTTCTGAAATATCTGCTTGTGAATAGGACGCCATGCACGTCGGCTTCATTTATAATATCGCGACCGATGAATTGCTGCGCGAATACGCAGAAATGACGCTCAAGGACGCGGATTCACAATATACCATTGATGCGGTGACGGAAGCATTGCAGGCGGGCGGCCATACTGTCACGGGTTACAACGCGGATCGCGACCTGCCCGCCAAATTGGTCCACGCGGAGTTCGACATCGCCTTTAACATCGCGACGGGCGTATTCGGAGAAACGCGACAATCGCACGTCCCGGCGATGCTCGAATACTTGCAAATTCCGCATACCGGGTCGGGCGTCCTCGCAGAGGCGCTTTGCCACCACAAGCCGCAAATGAAAATGATCCTCGCGGCGCAAGGCGTGCGAACGCCGCCGTTTCAGGTTTTCCGAACCGGGACAGAAGCGCTCGACCCGGCGCTGCGCTTCCCGCTGATCGTCAAGCTGACCAGCGAAGGCGGCAGTATGGGGTTGACTTACGATTCGGTGGTCGATAATGAGGCCGCGCTGCGAACGCAATTGCGGCGCGTGCTGGGTCAATATGAACGCACGGTGATCGTTGAAGAGTACATCGAGGGACGCGAGTTCACGGTGGCGGTGCTGGGTAACAACCCGGCCTATGCGCTCCCCGTCGCGGAACTCCATTTCTTCGGCGCGAAACGAATCCGGCTGGATGAACCCGACGCGCCGATGTTCGCACAGTTGAAGGAAGCAACGGGCGACCCAACGCTCACCTATGAGCCGATGGAAAGCGAAACACGAGCGCCCGCCGACCTGCCGCCGGACGTCGCGGCGCAGGTAGCGCAGGTGGCAATCGATGCCTACCGCGCGCTTGGCTGTCTGGATTGGGCGCGCTGCGATTTGCGGATGAACGACGCGGGAGAAATCTTCGTGCTTGAAATGAACCTCGAACCCGGCATCGCGCCTGATTACGCGCTGCCGAAGACCGCATACGCGGCGGGCTGGACCTTCAACGATCTGGTGAACCGCATTCTCGACCATGCCATTGAGCGTTATCCGGCATTGAAAATCAAGCACGTAAATTCATAATGCTGTATAGTGAAGTCGATTTTGGAGTTGGGGGGTGCGCTATGTTCCGTCGTCAGCGTTCAACAGAATTGTCATCGCCCGTGCTTGAGCGTGAGCGCGCATCAGCAGCAAACACCGCGCAATCTGTCAATAAAATTTCGACTGTTTCAACTGTTTCGACGGCAGCACCACCGCTATCGATGCTGCAACGGACCGTCCTCGCAGCGCAGCAGCAATATGGCAACGCTGCGGTACGGCGCATGATCGCTTCAAGCCCGGTACAGCAGAACGTTTCTGGCGGCCATTCGACACTTCGGGTTGGTTCCAATGGTCCTGAAGTCGTTGATCTTCAAAATCGGCTGAACGCGGCGGGCGCGCAACCGCAATTGCAACCTGACGGCGCATTCGGCGGCAGAACGCGCACGGCAGTCGTCACGTTTCAGCAAAGCAAAGGTCTCGGCGCGGATGGCGTCGTCGGACCGATGACGTGGGCTGCTCTGGATGCTGGCGGCAGTACGACGCCCGCTACAATGCCGGGTGGGTCAACGACCCCCGGCGGGACGGTCACACCAGGCGGGACAACAACCCCCGGCACAACTGCTACACCGGGAACAACTCTCGTTGGCGGTGACACACCGGGCGGGGAGGGTGTCGAGCCGGTTGTCGGTGAGGTCCCACCGGCTGCCGGGCAGCGCGCGCAGGTCGTCTCCAACGCGCTTGGCGAAGTCGGCAAGGTTCACGCGCGTCGTGCGGGTGAGGCCGACCCCGACACCGGGAAGACAACGCGCTACGGCTGGAGCGACCTCGATAAATATTTCGAGGCATCCTATGGCGGCAAGGGCGGCGCGTACAACTCCATTTTGCAGAGCGATGTCAAATTCTACAATACGTCTAATGTGAAATGGAAAAGGTTTGGAGGTCAAAGGCAAAGTCACGGGCAAGCAAGCGCTTGAGAACCAAACAGGTGACTTTGAGGGTGATGCGAGCGGTCAAGCCAGCTACCGTTTTAGCAAGCAAGCGCTCAAGGTTGCGCCCTGTGTTCTGGAGTTGGTGAAAGACGCCTTCGATGCGTTCACGTAAACTGCCCAGCGCGGCGTCGAGTAGCGGATGATTTTGTTGGGACTGGTTGGCGCGTTTGGGAGTGAGGACACAGTTGCCGGTTTCATCGGCAATGCTGGCTTGCCAATCCGCGCCAAGAAAGCCCTTGTCGGCCAGGATGTCACAGTCGTTGACACGGTACAGAACACTCTCGGCAGCAAGACGTTCGTCGGTGTTGGCAGCCACCAGGTCGTAGACGACGGGCAGACCGTCGCAGGTACTCAGCAGCACGAGTTTGAAGCCGAAGTAGTGCAGCTTACGCGCCGCACACTGACCATACCCGGCATACCCTGCAAAGTCACTATGTGTTTTGGACCGTTTGTAGCCTACCACCGGGACAGGTTTGGTATCCAGCAGCAGGCACTCGCAGGTATACCCACCCAACATCCCCAACCACGCTTGCCGTAGTGCTTCCACCACCGCTTGTAAGGCTCGCCCGCGTCGATTGTACTGGCTCTGGTCCACCAGCTTAGGAAACAGGTCCAGATGGTTGGCACGCATGTATGCCACATACTGCGTTTCGCCCGGATATGGCACAAAATCATGCGCCAGCAGCAATGTCAACAATTCGCTGTCGCTGAACTGCGCTTTTGCGCCTGTCTTACCCTTTAGCAGATGCCGTCCCTCTGTTTGATACCAGTCGTCTACCAGCACGTACAGCGTGGTCAAAAGCGTTTCCAGGTCTATACTTGTCATGGGAATGGGTCCGATTGACTGTAGGGGTACCTTCAATCTTGCGTCCCATTCCCCTTTTCGCCAAATTCATTCCACATCAGACGTACAATGGCAAATCCCCGGCGCAGAGCTGGTGCGGTCACTTCTCGATGTGGGCGCTCAAAAGCGCGGGTGTCCCGCTCGGCAACTGGAAAATCGGGAGCGGTGTGGGTTCAGCGGGCGGGATCAAACCGATACCCAAAGCGCAAGCACAGCCGGGCGATGTCGGATACATCGATAAACCCTATCAACATCATTTCATCGTCAAGAGCATCGAGGGCGGCACGGTGCATAGCGTCGATGGAAACAGCGGCATGGACAGCGAAGTGATTGAAAATAGCCGTTCGCTCGGCTCGATCAGCGGCTTCATGAAAGCCGACGCGCTGGAATAGCAACTCTAGGCGGGGTTCTGGTAAAATAGCTCGACCAGAACAAGGTGTATTCTCATGTTGCAGTCCCTCGCACAGACGGCCAGCCCGGTCTTGAACTATCCGTTCATCCGGCGCACGCGGCGCAATCACGGCCTTGAACACGCGACGATCACGCTGCTCAGTGCGCGTGTGCCGAACCTCGCGATGTCGGGGCGCTCCGATCAGGATGGCTTTACGCTATGGGGTAAAGCCGAAACTGCGGAAATCGAACGCGCAGCACACGAGGCATTGGAGCGGATGCGCAAAGGCGAGAGTGACCTCGCCGTACACCCGAATTGTGGTACAAATCTCGTCACGCAGGGGCTGCTCGTCAGCGGCGCGGCGCTCGCGGGAAGCGTCGGCACGAAGCGCGGCGCGCAGGATTACATTAACCGCCTGCCCGTCGTGCTGCTGATGAGCCTCGCCGCGATTCTCTTCGGCCAGCCGTTGGGGATGCGCCTGCAAAAGCACTTCACGACGTCCGGGCAGCCGGGCGACCTGCAAATCGAGAGCGTCACGCGCCGCGAAGTCCAATCGTTTGGCGGGACGGTCGTTATTCACCGGGTCGCGACCCGCAACGGATGAGCAGCAAGCCCGCGCCGACCTACTATGTTTTTCACGGCAAGGACAGCTTCACGCGCGGGCATGAGGTCCGGCTGATGAAGGCGCGCATGGGCAAGGGGACGGAAGCCTCGCTCAATATCCGCGCCTTTTCTGCGGGAGCGGTGCGGATCGCGGAGGCCTTGCAGGACGTGACGACCTATCCGTTTCTCTCTGACAAGCGGCTGGTGATCGTCAACGATATTTTGACGGACCTCGCCAAACGCGCGGCGAGCAAGGACTCAAAAGCCGACCTTGAAATGATCGTGAACGCGCTGCCGACGCTGCCCGAATATTCACGGCTGCTCTTTGTCGAATCGGATGAACTGCCCGCCTCGCATCCGGTCCTCAAGCTGATGCAGACCGATACGCATGGTTACGAAAAGCTGTTCGCTGTGCCGAAAAACATGGCCGAGTGGATCGCGCGGCGCGCGGTCGGCTACGATGCGCAAATCGAACCGCGTGCGGCGGCGCGGCTCGCGGAAATGCTCGGACCGGACCTGTTCACCACTGATAACGAGGTCGCGAAACTGGCGGCGTATGTGAATGGCGAACGCCCGATCCGCGAATCCGACATCGAGCTGTTGACGGTCAACCAGGTCGAGTCACGCATCTACGAATTGACCGACCTGATCGGCCACCGTCGCGGCAAACAGGCCGCCGCGCTCACGCACAAGCTGCTTGATGAAGGCAACGAGCCGTTGATGTTACTCGGATCGATCTACGGCCAGTATCGCAAGCTGATGATCGTAAAAGTATTCGAGGCGGAAGGCATCAACGGCAATCTCGCCGAATTGTTGAATGTTTCATCCAAAGCTGCGCCCTACGCGATCCCGAAGCTGCGCGAGCAGGCCGCGAAATATACGCTCGTGGAACTGGAAAGCATTCACCGGATACTGCTCGATACCGACTTCAAGGTGAAATCTGGCGGGTTTGGCCCAGCAAACGGGGGCGTCCTCGCGCTGGACCTGCTGATCGCGACGATTGCGGGTTAGCCGGATCGCCTCCCGGATCGCTACAATCTGCGCAGCACTTCAACCAATAGGCGCGGTCACATGACTCAACAGAAACCGATCAAGAAGCCGTATATCGAAAGCCCCGATCCGTTGGTCGTCGGCGCGGCAAGCTGCGGCGGCCTGATGCTCGCCTTCATTGGGCTGGTCGGCGGCTGGGTGAGCTACCGCCTGATGCGCGTCAATCGCAATATGGACCTGCCGCCTGCGCTCCCCGCCGAACGCTACAGCTTCGCCTCATCCAGCGCCGGGATGCAGAGCTATTACGCCGACCGCGAGGCGCAGGGTGTGCCGCTGGTGCTGCTGCACAGCATCAACGCCGCCGGATCCAGCTACGAGATGCGCCCGCTCTTCGAGCGCTACCAGAAGCAGCGCCCCGTTTATGCGCTCGATCTGCCAGGTTTTGGCTTCTCCGACCGTTCCAACCGCACCTATTCGCCTGTGCTGTATGTCGATGCGATCTGCGAATTTCTGGAAAAGCAGGTCCCGAACGGTCCGGTGGATGTCGTCGCGCTCTCACTCGGCTCCGAGTTTGCCGCACTTGCGGCGTTCAAACGCCCGGAGTTGTTCCGCAGCCTTACGCTCATCTCGCCGAGCGGTTTGACCGCGAAGAAGAAGCTGCGTGCCAGCCAGCAAGCCGCGCAGGGCAATGGCAAAAACCGCGTATATTCGTTCCTGACGATCCCGCGTTGGGGGCAGGTCATCTATGATGTGCTGAGTTCGCGACGCAGCATTCGCTATTTCCTCAAGCGCTCGTTCGCGGGTCCGGTCGATGCAGGCTTGCAGGACTATGCTTACGTCACCGCGCATCAGCCGGGCGCGAAGAACGCGCCGCTCTATTTCGTCTCCGGGAGGCTCTTCACACCGGGTATACTAGACAGCGTGTATACGCAGTTGACGCTGCCCGCGCTGGTCCTCTATGATCAGGACCCGAATGTGCGCTTCGACCGCCTGCCGGAGCTGCTCGCACGCCCGAACTGGTCTGCGGTACGGATCGCGCCGACGCGCGGCCTGCCGCAATTCGAGCGCCCGGATGAGACTGTGAACGCGCTCAATGAATTCTGGGCGAAACAAACGCCTGCCTGAAAGGAACCGCCATGTCCTACACCGCCGTTGCAACTTCAACGACCCCCGTACTGATTATTTACCTGCTCGACATCAGCGGGTCGATGAGCCAGATGCTGGGTGACAAGAAGCGCGTCGAAATCGTCTCCGATGCGCTCCAGGAAATCGCGCTGGAGATGGTCGCGCGCTCCACCAAAGGCGAACTCGTCTCGCCACGTTACCGCCTCGCAATCTATGCCTATGAAAGCGTCGTGCATGATGTCCTCGGTGGCGTCCGTACGATTGACCAGTTCGTGCGCGACGGCGTGCCGGAGTTCGCGCCGCGCGGCGGGACCAACACGGCGGCGGCTTTCACGGAAGCCGAAAAGCTGTTGCAAGGGGAATTGCAGTATATGGAAGGCCACCCCGCGCCGCTGATTTGCCATATGACCGATGGTGAATATCAGGGCGACGACCCTACGCCCATCGTGCAGCGCATTATGGGCATGGGGACGCCCGACGGCAAGGTGCTGGTCGAGAATATCTTCATCTCCGATAAAATCCTCAAGTCGCCGATCCCGCCACTCGATCAGTTCCCCGGCATCACCAACGAGGCCGACCTCGCGAACGAATATGCGCGGACGCTGCTGCGCATTTCGTCGCCCATCCCGGAGAGCTACCTGAGCGAAATGCAGGAATTCGGCTACGGTCTCAAGCAGGGCGCGCCCATGCTCTTCCCCGGCCAGAGCAAGGACCTGATCCGCATGGCCTTCACAATGTCCGGCGCAACGCCCGTCGCCTGAGGTCTCGCATGACGCCGCCGATCATCACCGTCCCACAGCAGCACGAAACCGAAGCGAGCGTCGAACTCGTCCCCGGTCCGGTGGCGCTTACCTACGTCTATGCGCGTTCGCGTGATACGCGCAACGCAAACGCGCCGGGGCAGGATTTTATCGCCTATCGTTGGGAAGTGGGACGGATTGCCTTCGCGCTCTGCGACGGCGTGAGCCAGAGTTTTTACGGCGAAATCGCGGCGCATTATCTCGGCCTGCGCCTGATCGATCTCCTGTGGGAGTTCCGATCCGACGCGACCGACTCTGCGCCGCTTCACGCGCTGCTCACTGAGTCCTTGAATGGGGCGTGGGTCGCGGAAGCCGACGCGCTGGTACACGGCAAACACATCACCACGACGTTGCCCCCGATGCAGCGCACCGCACTCGAACGCAAGCGCGAGCAGGGCAGCGAGACGATGTTCGTGGCGGGCGTGGTCGATCTGGAAGCGCGCGTGCTGTGGCTGGCGGCAATGGGCGATATGCGCGCATGGTTGTGGGACGCGAACGGGGAGGCGCTCGCTATCGACGGTGCGCAATGGGAGACCCGCAAACGCTGGTCCAGCCGCGTCGGGATGAAGAACGGAGAGCCGTTCGCGGTGCGCCGCGCGCTGGATGGTATCGCGCATATCACCGTCCACAGTGACGGCGTAGGGAGTTATGCACCGCGCCTGAGCGAGATGTCGCAGGACTTGCTGAATAGCATCACGGCGGAACAGGCCAAAGCGCCCGCCAGCGACGATATTTGCGTGTTCGACATCGATCTCGCCACGCAGCCGCTCTTCGGCGAATATACGACGCTACCGCAAGTCGAACTCAAGAAGCCAACTGCGAAGGACAGGGCGCTGCGCTGGCGGCATGTCTGGCTTGCCACGCGCTACCGGGTTGCGGTCGATGACGGTGTGCAGCCGTATACCATCGAAATCGACGCGACGCTGCGCCCGGATGAACCCGCGAATGTCAAACAGCGCAGCTTCGGCTATGTCGTCACGCTCCCCGCGAATGCCGAACCGCGTCCGGTGACGTGCCGTGTGCAGGCGCTCAATGATTACACGTTCCCCGGCGCATGGAGCGCCCCGGTGACGTTTACGCCCTCCACCGCGCCGGAAGCGCTCGTCGCTACGGGAGCGCGCGGCAGCGAAACCAAACTAAAACGCAAACCCGCTAAAAAAAAACGAATTCGCGCCCTGATGACGATATTGATTAGCTGTATATTGCTCGTGATAATTATTGTTGCAAGCTGGATCGCGTTCGCTGTAGTGAATTGGAATGAACTCCCGCGATGAACAAAGCGCAGGTCAAATTTGAACTGAATGAGCTGATCACCATCGACAACAAGGTGTATCATGTCGCGGAACATCCGGCGCTGCGCGGGGTCCCTTATGTGCAGCGCGGCGCACGCGGGTTCGTCATTCAGTTGATCGCGCCGGATAAGGAACGTTTCGCGCTCAAATATTTCAAAATGAAGTATCGCGTCCCAGCGCTTGTGCAAATCGGAAAAGCGCTGCGCCAGTATGCGGAACTGCCCGGTCTGCGCGCCGCCTTTCGCACTGTCTTCACGCAGGAGACGCACCCCGCCCTCATCCGCAAATATCCGGCGCTTGAATATGGCGTGCTGATGCCCTGGGTTGCCGGGCAGACCTGGTTCGACATCGTGGCGAAAAAGCAGGCGCTTTCCGCGACCGAGTCGGTTCACGTCGCGCAACAGACCTCGCGCGTTCTAGCCACGCTCGAAGATCACGGCCTCGCGCATTGCGACATCGCGGGTGCGAATGTCGTTGCTGATGCAAAAATGGGGCGTATCGAGCTGGTGGACATCGAAGAGATGTTCGGTCCCGGCTTGCCGCAACCCGTCGAATTCCCGGCGGGACAAGAAGGCTACCAGCATCGCAGAAGCGCGACGGCGGGGCAGTGGATGCCTGCCGGGGACCGCTTCGGTGGGGCAATCATCCTCGCGGAGATGCTCGGCTGGCAGAACCTGCGCGTGCGCCAGAATAGCGCCGACGAGCATTTCTTCGCGGGCGCGGAGATGCAGGAGCGCGATACGCCGCGCTTCAAGATGCTGCACGACTACCTTGCGGGGGAGTTCGGCGCGGATTTTGCAGCCGCGTTCGAGCAGGCGTGGCGCAGCGCCACATTGGAGGATTGCCCGCCGCTCGCGACATGGCGGGCGCTGCTGGATAAGCTGAACCCGCTTCCGGTCGCTGCTGCACCGCGCGGCAACGAGGTCGTCACAGGCCGCCGTGAGTTGACGGGTCCCAAATTCCCGGATGCGAAAGCCGCTTTCAAACCGGAACTGCCAGAAGCAATACCCTCGCGCGCCGAAGTAGCGCAGCCGCGCGCGGAACCCACCCGCCCAACCGCTGTCCCCGCTGCCACACGTCTTTGTCCGCGTTGCGGAGCGGCTAACATGCCCGGCGCGGAGTTTTGCGTGCGCTGCCGCTACTATCTGCGCGGCGAACAGCGTCCAGCACGCACCGTCATTACCCGACCCGCGTCTACTCCGGTTTCACCGGGCGCAGCATCCGCGCCGCACCCGATTAGCAATACGGTTGCTACGCCGACAATGACAAAGGAAGTGGTCGCGTCACGACGTACTATGGGGACAGGCGCGTCTGGCAGCGCATCAACACCGCCCCCGACAGCCAGCGATACGGATGGTAAATGGGTCGTGCTGGCAGTCGTCGTCGGCTTCATTCTGACGCTGCTGATCATCGTGATCACGAT
Source organism: Aggregatilineales bacterium (assembly GCA_965246845.1). Taxonomy (GTDB): domain Bacteria; phylum Chloroflexota; class Anaerolineae; order Aggregatilineales; family UBA2796; genus JBBRMW01. Next base: position 1,661,942 of record CBDFFR010000012.1, on the reverse strand, counting down.
TCCCCATTAAACAACGAAGGCCGGAACCTGTGTTCCGGCCTTCGAGTAATAAGTGAATACGGCTGATCACAGTCACCGGGCCTGATCAGGCAGCCCCTACAGTTCCACTACGTCCCTGCCGTGACTGATAGCTGCGGATTTCATCGAGCGCGCTGTTGAACGCCGCGAGCAGTTCTTCATCCGGTCCCTTGTAGCGCCGGAGGGTCTGCACCGCACACGCCTCGCAACCGCGCATCGCCCGGTAACTATCCGTCTCGCAGATCATACACCCATTGAGCCGGACCATGACCAGCATAAATGCCAAACATTCATCGCTTTCTTCACCAGCCACCAGGATGCGATCCACCAACGCCGTAAAGACTGTACCGCGTGTGCTGCGCAAGCGTGAGATGACCGTGTGCGGGAATAAAATCTGGTTGGTTGTATACATTGTTTAGCTTTCAGTCCCGTCTAAATGTGAGCGCCGCATGAAGCGCGTAAATCGTATTCTCATCTATAGGTATAGTACAGCGAAAATCGGCTTGCAGTCCATAAAAAACTAATATAGATTGTGATACAATTGTGCATATAGTTTAATATACTTTTCAAGGAACGTCTTGGCCGAACAAAAAGTGATCGGCGTCTATGGAAGCGCTAATACGCAGCCCGGAACCCCGGATTGGGAGGAAGCGTACAGCCTCGGAACGCATCTTGCGCAGGCGGGCTACAGCGTGATGACGGGCGGCTATGGCGGGACAATGGGCGCGATCAGCGAAGGCGCGGCTTCCGCGAATGGGCATGTGATCGGCGTGACGGTCGGGCTATTCAATGAACGCGGTCTAGTGCCGAACACATTTCTACATGAAGAGGTCTCGCTACCAACGCTTGCCGCGCGGCTAAACCATCTGATTGTCGCGCCGGATGCGTATGTCGTGCTGCACGGCGGCGTCGGCACGCTCGCAGAACTGGCGCTCGCCTGGAGCCTGCTGCAAGTCGCGGAGATTCCTGCCCGTCCGCTAATTTGTGTCGGCGCGGGATGGCGCGCGTTCCTTGTCAGTTTTGCGGTTACATCTACGGTGACGGAGCGCGATTTGCGCTTGATCGAGATTGTGGATGACGCGCGCGACGTGGTGGGAGCGCTGCGCCGCTGGTGGCGCAACCCGCCCAATATCCCGCCGCGTATCGGCGATGTTGTCAAAACGCCCGCGCTCGGCGACAAGGAAGAATAGCGCGTGGCGAACAGCGGCGCGACCTATCTGGATTTGCTTGGCACAGGTGTCCTTGATGCCGATCTTGAAGAGCGCTTCCTGAACTGGTGCCTGTTGCAGAACGTTCGCCCGGCCTACGCGCACGCTCTCATCTCGCATGATCTTTCAGCGGAGGGTCGGCGGGTGCTTGCCGCGCAAACCAGCCAGCAGATTGCCGCGCTCGCCGCAACCATCGGCGCGAGCGAACGCGCTTCGGCGCATGTCATTTTCGCATGGATCGCGAATGCTATTCAGTGCGCGGTGCAGTTCGAGGAACCCGCCGAGGCATGGCGGCACGCCGTCAGTGCGATTGCGTGGAGCCTGATGTATTCACAGCGGCTGGATGAACTCGCCCGCGACTCCGCGCCCTTCCGCGCGATGGAAGCGCAGATACGCGAAACGTTTGCGAAGCGGCTGCGGGAAATGACGCAGAACGGGCGCTAGGCTTCCAGAATGAGCGGGCGCTCGATTGACCTGTCCCCGATTTGAACCGCCTTCACCGGCCAGCCCTCGATTTTCGTAATCACGTCCGGTCCGTTTTCCGTCAGCAGGAACGTATCTTCGCTTTTGTTGCCGCTCACTGACGGATTCCACGCGAACGCCTGCCCGGTTGTGATTGGCGCGTGGGTGTGCGGGGTGGCGACCGTCTCTCGTGGCTGATACGCAGCCGTACCACCCTGATGGTGTTCATCGATAGCGCCCGTGTAGCCAAGCCGTTCGTAGTGCGCTTTGGCGATGCCGAACAGGTCCGCGAGCGTGCGCCCCGGTTGCGATTCGAGGATCAGCGCGGCATCTACTTCCGTTACGGCAGCGGCGCGGGTGTGCAGGTCCGACGGGATCGGTCCGAAATGTACCAGCCGCGTGACCGAGGCGACGAGACCGCCCATCCGCATACACAGCACCAGCATCGCATACTTTTCGACCTGTTTAGCGGTTGGTAGTGGATGACGATAGCGATAAATCCGGTCGTCGCTCGCGATCAGGTTGACAATCGGGCTGCCACCGCGCGCGCGCACCGCCTCTGCGAGGAACCCGGCAAGCTGATATTCCGTCTGGCCGGGGCGCACGCGCTGGATCGCCTCGTTCATGGCCTCGCCTGCCAGCGTGCCAACTGCGCGGAAGCGCTCCATTTCGCCTGCCGTGAGGTTGCTGCGTAACGTGAGCAATTCAGCGGTGAGGTCGCTATCGGTCGCGATGCGCTTGCCCGCAACGAGATCGGCGGCGGGGTCATCGGCGCTATGCCAGACTTTGGTGCGGAACTCGAAGCCAAGCGCGGCGAGGTGTTCTTCGTCGGTGAGGCGCGGCGTCTCAATGCTGTCTGCGACGACCACTGCATGGTCCGCTGTGACGAGAATCGACGCCGCGCCGCTATCGGTCCCCTCGTTCACATAGGTCGCTGCCCCCGCCGTGACCCATGCGGCATTATGAATTGCCGTGAGGCGCACGCCGTCGAAGCCTTTTTCAGTCACGATGCGGCGCAGCTTTGCCAGCTTTTCCTGAATTTCAACGGTTCTTTCGGACATTGGTGGAAGTGTTTCCTTTCAGGCCGGGACGAGTTCGATATATTCCATGCGGACGCGCTTCTCCGGCAGCAATCCGAGGACATTCACCAGCATTTCGCTGATCAACATCGCCTTGTATTCGGCGTCCTTCTGCGACCAGGTGCGGCTCTTGATTTCGATGAACATACCATCCACATCGGGGTTGATCATGTGATCGAGATTGACGTAGAACAGCACGCCTTTATACAGTAAGTGCCAACGAATACGCTCTTTTTCAATATGCCGCTCCTCGTTCGGGCGGAAGTATTCGCGGTAGAAGCGTAGCGGGCGATCCGCCGGTGCGAGGAACTGCGAACGACTGAGCAGCACGGCCTCATCGAATTCGCGCTCTTTGGTCGGCGCGGTGAAGGTCAGGCGCGAGCGCACACTCGCGACCGCACCCTTCTCATCAATCAGGTCATCTTCACGGTAGCGAACGCGCCCCTGTGATTCATCCATGAACAGGAAATACGTATCGTACTGCCGATAGTGCGACTTCTTCACGACCTGCACGCGGTAATCGTTGAGCAGCGGCGCGAGCGCTTCCGCACTTTCGATGCGCGCCTTGACCTGTATCTCGAAGCTCTCTTCCTGCTCCACGCCGCCAATCGCGATTAGCTTGTTCAACACGTTTCCCTCACGACTAAGCAGGAAACGGTCGATCTTTTTGGCGAGCGCATTGGCCGCGTCGATGGTCGGCTGCACTTCGATGGTCAACAGTTCGCGGTTGCGCATCACCCACGCGCCATTGATCAGGACGTGCGCGACATCGGTGCTTTTCGAGGCGTAGACAAGCTGCGAATAGGTCGTGTCGTGGTTGCGCTCGAAGCGCGGCGCGCCGTGAATGGTGTTTCGATCCACAATGATGATGTCAGCGCGCTTGCCCGGTTCGAGGCTCCCGGTGAGGTGTCCCATGTGCATCGCTTCCGCGCCCATCCGAGTCGCCATGAGCAGTGCCTGTCGTGCCGGGATCACGGTTGGCTCCTGCGTCGCGCCTTTCGAGAGGATCGCCGCGAGCCGCACTTCCTCGAACATATCCAGAACGTTGTTGCTGGACGCGCCATCGGTCCCGATGCCAACCTTCAATTCGCGTTCAAGCATCTCCACGACGGGCGCGATCCCATTTGCCAGCTTGAGGTTGCTCGTCGGGCAGTGCGCCACGCCGACATTGTGATTGAACATCGTGCGGATTTCGCCGGAATCGACGTGAACGCAGTGCGCGGCCAGCGTTTTCGCCTCGAACAGACCGAGCTTCTTCACGCGCGGGACGACAGGCATCCCAAATTCGGTGCGGCTGTCTTCGACTTCCTGCTTCATTTCCGCGATGTGAATCAACAACGGTACATCGAACTCTTTGGCGAGGTCCTTGCACGCGGTCAGAATATCATCGGTGCAAGAGTAGGGCGCGTGCGGCGCGACCGCTGGCATGACGAGCGGATGGCCTTTCCACGTTTCGATGAATTTGCGTGTGTAGGCAAGGCTGTCTTCGTAGCTATCCGCGTCCGGCGTCGGGAACTTCAACACCGTCTGGCCGAGGACAGCGCGCATCCCGGCCTTCGCCACTTCATCCGCAATGTCGGATTCATAATAGTACATATCCGCAAACATCGTCACACCCGCGCGTATCATCTCCGCGCAACCGAGGCGCGTTCCGAGGCGGCAGAATTCCGGGTTCACGAATTCGCGTTCGGTCGGCATGATGTAGCCCATCAGCCAGACATCGAAACGCAAGTCGTCGGCAATACCGCGCAACAGCGTCATCGGGACGTGCGTATGCGCGTTGACGAGGCCGGGCATGATCACCTGATTGGTGCAATCCAGCACTTCGGCAGCAGTATATTTCGCGAGGATCGCGTTCACAGGTCCGGCTTCGACAATTTGATCGCCCCGGATCGCGACCGCGCCGACCGGGTACAGGTCCATAGCTTCGTTCATGGTGAGGACAAACCCACCGCTCAGTATCTTATCGACGGTTTCCATGTTGTCCCTTCCCGGCTAAATTGGGGAGATTGTAGCACACGCCGCGTTAAGGAAGGTAAAATGTGCGATGAGTGCAGAGCGTAAGCCTGCTACGCTCACCTGTGCCGCACGCATTGAAGGGAATTGCATGGCGCGAACCCGCCGCGACATTCTGCGTTATATCGAAGCCGGATTGGTTGGGCTGTTCTTCGTGCAGGCCGTCCGCTTCCTCTATGGGACGCTCTACGCACATCTCGGCAGCCTGGACCAACTCATGAAGACGGTCAACCCCGGCGCGGTCGGCGCGGCTCCCGGTGTGATCCAGCCACTCGATTTGCAAATCGAACTGGCGGCGATTGGGGTCGCGCTGTTCCTACCGCTACTGGCGCTGCTGATCGGGCGCTCGCACTTCGGGGCGCTGGTCGGCGCAGTCGGTGCAGTTGGGCGCGTGTATATGACCTTCGCAGGTCATAGCGTCCTCGGCGTGGTCGGCGCGGCTCTGGCGGCGGGTTGTGGGGCGTTCTATGCCGCGTCGCTGGCACGCCGTAATGGGGACATCCTGCCTGCGTTATTCGTCCTCGGCTTTGGGCTGGATATGATCCTGCGCACCTTCGGCGGCTCGGTGGATCCAAGCTGGGACGGACGTTTCCTCGGTGTGCAGGCCGCGCTCTCGATGCTGCTCTTCGTCGCGATCCTGCTCAATATCTGGCTGGATAGCCGCGAGCGCCGCGACCCGGATTACCAGCCACCGCCGCGCACGCATATCGCGCTCTGGGGCGCGGTCGCGCTCGGCGGACTGTTCTACGTCGAGTTCGCGCTCTTCGCACTGCCCAACGCCGCCGGACGCCGTGCCGGGTTGGATGGCAACGCCGTCGCGCCGTTCCTCGTCGCCGCAACCTTGCTCCCGCTCGTGGCGGTCGTGCGCGAATTCATCCGGCGCTTCCTCGTCATCTTCGATGCGCAGTGGCGCGGCTGGGTCTGGCTGCTGCTGACGGGGTTGCTCGTGATTATCGGCTTCCGGTTCAGCGGTCCGGTATCGGCGGGGGCGCTGGTCGGCGCGCAATTTCTGGTGTGCATCTCGTTCTGGTGGCTGGTGCAGCCCGCCGCCGGGCGCGTGAATTTCAATGGTCCGGCGCTGGTGATTGGGCTTGCGCTGTTCCTCGCCCTGAGCGGTGTGGATTACTTCACCTATGAATATGCCTTCGTGCGCAATCTGCAAGAGCCGTTTGCCTCGGCGCTGCGGGCGTTACGCGGTCTCGGCCTCGGCCTCGTACTCATTTCCGCGCTGCTAATCAACCTGCCCGCGATTGTCGCACGGCAGCGGCTGCCGTTCCGGGGCGGGCGCTATAGCGCGTCACTGGTCGGGTTGCTGCTCGTAATCCTTGCGGCGGGCGCGACGTACACACTTGCGCGTCCGGTGATCGTCACGCAGCCGGGAGCGCCCGACCGCGCGCGGATCACCACCCTCAATCTGCACGGCGGCTTCAGCCTCTACTTCGATGAAAATCTGAACGAGATCGCGGCAGAAATCAACAAAGCGGGCGCGGATGTCGTGCTACTACAGGAAGCCGAAACCGGGCGGCTGATCAGCTATGGGATCGATCAGGTCGCGTGGCTGGCTCAAACGGTCGGGATGCAGGCTGAATTCTTCCCGACCAACGAGGCCTTGCAAGGGCTGGCGATCCTGACGCGCTTCCCGGTGGAGGCGCGCGGCTCGCAGTTCCTGAGCGGCGTCGGCAAACAGACGGGCGTGCAGTTTGTGCGGCTGCGCACCCCGGAAGGTGGCACGCTGAATATCTACAATACGCAGTTGGGCTTGCTCCTGCGCGAGAGTGCGCTCACACCGGAAGCACAGCAGCAGGACCAGATCAGGCAGCTTGACGAAATATTCAGCCTGATCGCCGCGAATGATCCGCAGTTGACCGCGCGCACCATTTTCGGCGGGACGTTCTATAATACGCCCGGCTCAGATGTCTACAACAAAGCCGCCGCCTATTTCAGCGATCCGTTCACCGGACTTGCCGCAGAAAAGGCGATTACGTGGCGGCTGATCAACAACGTCACTTCGCGGGTGGATTACCTCTGGCTGCGCAATGTGACGGCGCTTAGTGCGGGCGTCTCCGAATTGCAGGCCAGCACGCACAATATGCCCGTCCTCGAAATTTCCCTCAAATAGTGGAGTATTCCCATGACCGACGCAGCGCTACCCAAAATCGATAAGCAATACACATGGAACGCGGAGAGCGTCTTCGCTACACGCGCGGATTGGTTCCCCGCGCGCGATAAACTGGCCGCCGAACTTCCGTCGCTCGCACCGTACAAAGGCCGGCTGCACGAAGGACCGTCTGTGGTTGCCGACGCGATGGATACGACAATCACGCTCCTGCGGCAGTTGATGAAGCTGTATGTCTATGCCAGCTTCGCAGCGGCAGTCGATGTCAAGGACGAGCAGATACAGGGCATGGAAGCGCAGGCGCGCGGCCTCTATGGGCAGTTCGCCGCCGCGCAATCGTTCATCGACCCGGAACTGATCGCGATTGGCAACGATACGCTCGTAGAGTGGATCAAGCGCGAGCCGCGCCTCGGCTATCTCGAACACTATGTCGATGACTTGTTCCGCAAGCAGGAACACGTCCGCTCTGCGGAGATTGAAGAAATCCTGGGCATGGCGATTGAACCACTGGGCGCGGTCGATAACGTGGCGTCGATGCTGACCGACAACGATATGCAGTTCGCCGATTACAAGACGAGCGCGGGCGAATCGGTCAAGCTGTACCAGAGCAATCTGGAAGCGACCAAATGGTTCCCGGACCGTGAAGCGCGCAAGAGCGCGTGGGAAAACTATGCCGATGAATACCTCGCGCACAAGAACACGCTCGCTGCCAACCTCGCGGTCGCGGTGAAATCGAATGTCTTCTTTGCGCGGGCGCACCGATACGATACGGCGCTGGAAGCGGCACTTTCGCAGGACAATATCCCGAAGGAGGTTTACTACAACCTCGTCGAGACCTTCAAGCGTAATCTCCCGGTCTGGCACAAATATTGGGCAGTGCGCAAAAAGGCGCTCAAAGTAGATACGCTGCATCCATACGACATCTGGGGACCAATCAGTAGCAAATCGCCGAAGGTCGAATACAAGCAGGCCATCGATTACATCCTTGAAGGTATGGCTCCGCTAGGCAGCGAATATGGTGCGATCCTCAAGAAGGCGCTGACCGAAGACCGCTGGGTGGATGTTTACCCCAGCCCGAGCAAGCGACAGGGCGCGTTCTCATCCGGCTCGAAAGCCACGTTGCCGTTCATCTTCGTGAGCTATTCGGATGAAATCGAGAGCATGAGTACGCTCGCGCACGAACTCGGCCACTCGATGCACAGTTACTTCACCAACCGCGAACAGCCGGATGTCTACGCGAATTATTCTATGTTCGCGGCGGAGACGGCCTCGAATTTCAATCAGGCGCTGGTCCGCGCCAGCCTGCTCGCCACCAACACCGACCGCGACTTCCAGATCGCCGTCATCGAAGAGGCGATGAGCAACTTTCACCGCTACTTCTTCATCATGCCCACGCTCTCGCGCTTCGAGCTGGAGTTCCACACGCGCGTCGAACGCGGCGAAACGCCCACCGCCGACCAGTTGAACAACCTGATGGCAGACCTCTTTGAGGAAGGCTACGGCGGGCATATGGAGATCGACCGGGCGCGCGTCGGGATTACCTGGGCGCAGTTCCCGCACCTCTACGCGCGTTTCTACGTCCTGAACTATACGGCGGGCATTTCCGCCGCCAACGCGCTGGCGCGCGGCATCCTCGACGGCACGACGGGCGCGGTCGATAACTATCTGACGTTCCTCAAGACGGGCAGTTCAGTGTATCCGGTCGAGGCGTTGCGACGTGCGGGCGCGGATATGGCGACGCCGGAGCCTATCGACAAGGCGTTCAGCATATTGGCGGGGATGGTGGATCGGCTGGAGGCGCTGACGAATTGAAATATTCGGGCAGACACACCGTTTCGCCCTACAACAACCGCACGATGTAGGGGCGGACCGATGTGTCCGCCCATAGGCATCAAGTTAAGGGGCAAGGGCGGACAAACGCTGAAAAGTAGAGGGATGGGCGCGGCGCTTGGTGGAGCGACAACGAGCAATAGTCCGGGCAATGAGGGCAATCGCCTGAACTAAACGGACGGTATCATAGAGGACGGCGGCGAGATGGAAGGCGTGTTTGTGAATAGTGGGGGCGGCCTTGAACCAGGAACGGTCGAGCGAGTCGGCACAGCCCATAAGCAGGAGCCAGTGTTGAATAAGCAAGGCAATCAGTTTGGCATAGACCTCGCACAAGACACGCCAGGGATTAGCTGAACGGGCAGGGGACAGGCGCAAGCCGGACTTCCAGAGTTTGAAGAGGAGTTCAATTTGCCAGCGCACACGCATGAAAGTGAAGGCAGCAGGTGCGTCGAGACGCTGCGCGGGCAGGTCGGTGACGAGCAAGGTCCACTCACACAAGGCGAGCAGGTGTGGGCTAGACGGACGATTGCGACGGAGTGCTTCGCGTTGCAAGCGTGCGCGGCGCTGTTGAGCGACAGCGGGCGGGACCCGCTGCACTAACAAGCGCGCGGGAAAACGGTGGTGAGACAGATAGACCTGCGTTTCGGCGTGGTCGCCCACGACTTGCGTGGCGAGCCACTCCGGGGCTGACCAGACGCGCTGCTGCGCATCGACGCACTGCACGTTGGCGGGCAAGCGCGTGAGCCAATGCACCCCGCGTTGCGTCAACGCCTGCAAGCGTCGGATGCTGAAGTAACCGCTGTCGGCCAGATACAACGCACCCACTGGTAGCTCAGGCAGACCCGCCGTTTTGTCGCTGGCGCGTCCCGCCTCTAAATTCAAGTGCAAACCCCCACTACTGTAGTCCAGCACGGTTTGTACTTTCAGCCCCGCGCTTGTGCCGTTCTGGTTGCCACAACCCGCCCACAGTGTCCCTAAAGCAGCAGGCAGACTGAGCGTCGTACTATCCTGCACGTAGACCCCATTAAATGCGCCTAACGCGCCGACACTGCCCCCCTCCGCTTCCACCACCTGCTCCAGCCCAGCTTCCAGCACCATCCGCAAACACGTTGCCGCTTGCGCCGTGAACCGTTCTGCCAAGCCTTGTGCGCTTATCGTCACCCCGCATGTCCCCGCCGCCTGACTCAGTTCCTCCAAACTCGCCGCCGGGTTCGCCAACCATCCGAAGACCAGCGTTTGCACCAGGCTTGACCCGCGTAACTTGCGCACCCGTCGTACACACCCGCTGACCCGTCCTGCTGCATCGGCTACTTCCGTCAAGACCCACTGCATCTGCGCGCTCACCTGCGCTATACTCGTCATCGGGGCTGTCCTTGTGAATCTGGTTTGTGGTTAAACTCATTTTCGCTCGGACTGCCCTTTTTTCCTTATCTTGATGCCTATGGGCGGACCCATGTGTCCGCCCGCCGCTAAATTGAGATGGAGTGTTTGTCCCGCTTCACGGACGATGATCCCACTCATCACGTAACTGATTGATATATTCCTGAGCATCCGTCGGCTCGCGTTGTTCGTGTGTGTGCGCCAACCCCTTCAAACTCCAGAACACTACGTTTTGGTTGCGTCCGAACTGGCCTTTCCACGAGTGAGTCAACGATCAGACTGATCACACGCTTGCGATCATCAATGCTCAATTGAGTCGCTTCCAACGCAATCTGTTCGGGCGTCATTGCGCATCTCCACAACGATTGTTTGTGCTTTGAATTCTACCACGCTCCACCATTCACATGGGCTGGATTCTGACGGCGCAATGCAGTTTCACCCAATCCGGTGTAATATGTCCCGGCATGTCCACCGGGATTACTCTTTGAATGTTGATTCGTACCTTTCGCCTGACGGATAAACTCGCCAACGCCCTGCTGCGCCTCGCGGCATGGTGCGCCGATGCGTTGCTGGATGCCGTCTATCAATTCCGGCGCTCGCTAACGGTGCTGCTCGCGGGTGTGCTGGTCACATTATTTTCCGTCTTCCGGCGCGGGCAGGGCGTAGCCGTCACGGTCGGCAAGACGACCGACGAGCGCCGCCGCGCGGTGATGGCGAACCGTGCCGAACAACAGACGCGAACCATTATCCGCGAAGACCCGCTGCGCACGCAGAACCGCGCCTTGAGCCTCTTCACGGTGGTGCTGCTCGTGTCGCTGATTTTGCTGGTGCTGTGGTTCACCAGCAACCCCGGCGTTAACGGCCTGCGCGTAGCAGGCGGCGCCCTGCCCACTCCGCTCCCGTCCGCGACCTCGCGCGGCGCGCTCCCGCCCCCGCCGACCGTCAAGCCGAGCGATACCCCCGTTCCTGACCCGCTGCGCGTCGGGGGCAGCATCGCCTTCGCGCAACACGAGCGTGGCTATGATAATCTGTGGGCAATCGAGATCGGCGCGGCCAGCCCGATACGGCTGACGAACGGCGCGTTCGATGACCGCGACCCGATCTGGAGTCACGATGGAAAGCGGCTCGCCTTCGCCAGCCATCGCGACGGCAACTGGGAACTCTACGTGATGGAGATAGCGACCCTGCGCGTGACGCGGCTCACCTTCACGCCCGGTTACGAGCGCCACCCGACCTGGAGTCCCGACGATGCGTATATCGCCTACGAAGCCTATGACAGCGGCAACCTCGACATCTGGATCGTCGGCTCCGGCGGCAAACCCGAACCCGTCCGGCTGACGGAAAACCCCGCGCCGGATTTTAACCCGGCGTGGTCTTCCGGGGCGGGGCGCGAGATCGCGTTCGTCAGCCTGCGTGATGGCAACCCGGAAATTTATATCAGCAATCTGGACCGCCCCGGCAACCCGCGCGACTCGACCGCGACGCGCTTCACCAACACGCCGGAAATCGAAGAAGACGCGCCCGCCTGGAGTCCCGATGGTCTGGCGATGACCTATACCGGGCGCGACGCGAAGGGATTACAATTCGTCTATTTACGAAAGATCGCGGGTGGCGATCCGACGGTATTGGGACAGGGGCGTGATCCGGCCTGGTCGCCAAACAGCAGCAGCGTCATCGTCGCGCTGGATGCCGGGGGCAGCGGAACAACGCTGCTCGCCTATCCGGTGAATGCGGTTGGTATCGCCGCGACGACTATTTCCACGAAATCGCGCGCCGCCGGGATGAACTGGTCCAAATTAGGGTTGCCCGCTGCGCTCAAGGTGAACGCACCCGGCGCGGACCCACTTGCACCAGTTCTCTATACGGAAGAAATCGGGTACAAGAGCGATGCGCCGCCCACGCGCCGCCTGCGCGATATGTCGAATGGCGCGGGCGGTGTGCATTCGCTGTATCTGACCGATTCGGTAGACGACTCGTTCGCATCGTTGCGCGAGGCGACAAAGGTGCGCGCGGGCGTGGATTTTCTCGGCTCGAACGTCGATATGCTCTGGCAAATCTCCGGCACGGATCGGCACATCCCGGACCCCGGCCAGAGTTTGCAGAACTGGCACTACGCCGGGCGCTCGTTCGATTTCGACCGCAATCTGGTCTATAGCAGCAGCGCGGAAGTCCCGCCGCCTATCGAGATCGTGCGCGAGGACGAAGCCAACGGTAACACTTACTGGCGCATCTACGTGCGCGTCCCGGACGCGCTCCAAAACGGCGCGCTCGGCGAACCGCTGCGCCGCCTGCCCTGGGACTTCGCAAGCCGCTCCTCGACCGACCCGCAGGTGGTGGAGAACGGCGGCAGGGTGAAGAGTGCGGTCCCCGGCGGCTACTATCTGGATTTTACCGCGCTTGCGGAAGAATACGGCTGGGTGCGCGTCCCGGCACAGCGCAACTGGCGCGGCTTCGCGGCGGGCATTCTCTACTGGCAATTCGAGCGGCGCGACGGGTTGACATGGAACGATGCCATGCTCGAACTGCGCAACCAGAGCGAAATCGATGCCTTCCTCGCCGGTCCACCGCTGCGCCCGACGCTCGTATTCACCAGCACCCCGGCAAGCGCGCCCAAAACGCCGACACCCATCCCGCCCGATAAGCAGCAGTAGGGGAACGATGAATAAACGCGCGAACGGACGGAAAGCCGCCAACCTGCAAGGCTGCGCGGTGCTGCTGATCGCGGTCGGCGCGGTCAGCTTCCTGCTATGGCGTAATACGCAGCCGCAGGTGCAATTCGTCCCACCCATGCCCCCAACCGCCGCGCCTGTGCAGGGAACCATTGTCGTGGTCGATAATTCGCTGCGCGGTGTGCTGTCCGGTCCGGTGCTGGAGGGGATGACGCTGGTTCCAACTTATGCGCCGCCGACTTACCTCACGCCGACACCCTTCACGCCCGAACCCGCCGCGCTGATCGACCCGGCACAAGTTCCCGTCGCGCCGACAGTCGTGCCGACGCGCCCCCCGCGCAACCTGCCGACCAGCGCGGGCGTGACCGCCGTTCCCAGCCCCGCGCCGCTCAACGTCGTCGGGCGCAACAGCAACCCGCGCCTCGGCCAGTGGAGCCTGCCGCCCGAACAGGTCCCAATGTCGCGCGATTTGCGCGATCATTTCTACTTCCGGCGTCCGGTCGACTCCAACGCGAATAGCTCCAGCCTGTCCTATTATCCCTATGGCTCGAACGGACCCGAAGGCGCGTGGCGCGTGCATCACGGCCTCGATATGCCGAACCCGGACGGCCAACCCGTGCGTGCCGCCGCAGATGGCGTCGTCGTGTGGGCAGCGGATCATTACCGCTGGTCGGAAGAAGGCGTGACCGACGGCGCTGAAAGCTACGGCAACGTCGTGATCATCGAACACACCTTCGGCTACGAGGGACAGCGCCTGTTCACGCTCTACGCGCATCTTTCGCGCATCATCGTCAGCCTGAACGAGCCGGTCACGGTTGGGCAGGTCGTCGGCCTGAGCGGGCATTCCGGCAACGTGACCGGACCGCATGTACATTTCGAGGTGCGGCAAGGTCAGAATTTTTACTGGACGACGCGCAATCCGCTCTTGTGGATGGCTCCGCTGCTGGATAGCGGCGTGGTCGCGGGCCGCGTCCTGTATCGCGACGGCTCCCCAGTCGAACACGCGCCTGTTACGCTTTCGCAGGGTGGCAAGCAGTTCGATACGACCGTGACCTACGTAAATCCCAAACGTACAGAAGGCCGCAATCACGATGTCGATGGCGATGATAAATGGCGCGAAAACTTCGTCCTCGGCGACATCCCCGCCGGGAAATACGATGTTTCGGTACTGGTCAACGGCACACGCATCACGCGGCAGGTCGAAGTGCAGGCCGGGACCACCTCTTTTGTCGATTTCAACACGGCGCTGACTGCCGCTTCGCCCTGAGTTAGCGTACCGGGGTCAAATCCCGTTCATCTTCCAGATATTCCGGCTGCGTATCGGGATACACAGTGCGATCACCGATCAGCATTCCGCGCACGCCAATCGAGCCGGAAACGAGGAGCGCATCCTCGATTACCGCGACGAAAATATCCGGGACGTGCAACGTCTTCGCCGCCTGCTGGCGGACGGTCATCAGCGCGAAGCTGGAAACGGCAGCGCTGATCGCCGCAATCGCAGCCATTTTTGTGCGCTCATCCGGCTCCGCGAGCGTCCAGGCCAGCCCCGCCGCGAAGGACACGCGCCCGAAGAGCGGTCCCGGCGCGGTACGATTTGGTGTGAAGGGCAATTTATCCCCGATGATCTCACCCGCCGCCGCGAGTTTGAGGAAATACGCGACGTTCTTGTTGCGGAGCAGCACGAACGGAAACGGTTCATTGCGGCGTACCGCTTCCGGGACGACATCGCGGGAAAGCGTATCACTGAGCGCGGCGGGCAGCGTCATACTGCGCATCGCGACGAGCAGACCAATCTGGATAGCTTCGGCTATTCGCATTATTTTTTACCTTGTTCATGAATGGTTGTTACAACCTTAGCAAAAACATCCAAACAACGCGTAAAACGTGCTAAAAAGAGGGTACAGATGTTACGCGATCAAACGATCAGGTTGCAGCGAAGGAAATGATTTTGCGCCTCCCGAAAGCCATCCTACTATTTTTCAATCTTCTCATCGCAAGTAGTGCTACTTTGATCCCAAGTCTTATGGCTCAGTTTGTCAGACACAATGGAGTCTTATCTGCACTCCCTCTATTAGCATCCAATTTGGTTCCGATCACAGCCGCAAACATCCAAGACTTGACCGTAGTTGCCCGCTTATGTGCCATACATGGAGATAGTTGCGGCTCACCGATTGCGTGGTCGCCAAACAGCACGCAACTGGCTATCGCTGGTACGGCGGGCGTCGAATTATACGACGTTCGGAATTTAGGCCAAGCACCTATATACATATCCGCATCACAGAGACGTTTTGAACAATTCAGCCCGGATTGGAGTTTGATAGCCATAATTAATCACGATGGATCTGTCGATTTATGGAATGCAGGAACGGCGAATAAAACCTACTCGATCCCTCTAGCAAATCCTAATATTGGAACGTTGGCCTTTGCTTCAACTGGTCGGTATCTAGCGTTAACCAGTTATGATTTTAGTGTACGGCTATGGGATGTAAAAGCAAAGACGCAGACGCACATTTGGGCAGACCATCAGAACAACGATCCGATCACCTCTTTTGGTCCGGATGGGTCTATATTTGCAGTCAGTGTCTCACCAACCGTACAGTCACAAGCCATTCAGCTATGGGATACAAATATAGGCCAAGTTGTCGCTGAGTTGAATATGAATGAATTCGATCCAATTATTTCCCAAATTGCGTTTAGCCCAGACAGCAGGTTATTAGCAATTTCAAGCAATCTCAACACGACAATCTGGAACACAAAAACCCATACAAAGCTGTTTGTCCTAGATATGGACTTTAAATTTGATTGGGCGTTTGCCGCGGCTTTTAGCCCGGCTGGCACGATACTGGCTGCTTATGGTCGACAGCGAATTTATCTCTGGGATGTGGCAACACAAGAGCGTATTGCTCTGATCGACGGACTCGGAACCAGCGGTGTGAGCGTTCGATTTGGAAATGACGGCTCATGGCTATTTTCCACAGACCGATCCGACATAGATTTTAAGCCGCATGTGCAGCTTTGGGATACGACATCCGGCAAGAACTTAAGTGACTTCGCTTATGAACAATCCCCCGTCCTCAGTCCAGATGGCGCTTTGCTTGCGACCAATGAGGTTGACGGTTCCGTTATCATAAGGGCAATACGATAAGTGACTCGCAGGCAGGAAAGCGTGCTTCCAGATGAACAAAACGGCTGAACTAGACCAAAAACAGTTGACTGCGATCCAAATCGGACAGGGTTATTCCATCGCGCGCCGGATATTGATCTGCACGCTGTTTCGGATCGGATGATCCGCTACGAAAATCAGGTAGCCGCCGCCACCCGCACCGGATAATTTCCAGCCAAGTGCCTCGTGGCGGTGCTGCTCGATCAGCGTCTGGATCGTCCCGTTCAGCATATTTGGGAACATCGCGACCTGCGCCTCGAACGAGCGGCGCATCGCGTCCCCGAACGCAGACAGGTCATGCGCGCGAATCGCATTCCAACAAGCCGCCGCCGCATCCGCAAGCGCCTTCGCGCAATCGACGCTGATCCGTCGGTCTGTGAGCGGATTGTAATCGGCCTCGCGTGGACCGAGCGGGACGAGGTACAACGCGCGTTCGGTGAATTGCAGCGTCAGTTCGTCGCCCACGCTCTCGATGCGCTCCGGCCAGTACGCGCCGTCGTAGTGCGCGCAGTTGAGGCCGGGCATCGCGATCCCGATGGAATCCTGCGAGCCGGAAATGTGCTGCGAGCCGGGCGGGTTATCATAGCAAAACAGGATGTTCGCGAGCTTTTCCGGGTTGCCCGGCGGCAGCTTCGGTCCCCACAGGTCGATAGCGCGGTTGCGCGTGCTGGTTGCCATGCCGCTGCGCTCGTTGAAGGCGATATTTGGCTCGATGGAGATGGTCAACACCGGACCGGGATGCTTCTCCGAGACAAACGGCTGATCCAGCCAGCCGCCAGCGAGGTCGATTCGGTAGGGCATCTGGTTAATCGTGCGCAGCGCGGTCGTGGAGCGGGGCGGCAGGTCAGCGTGTGGCGTGCGGCTGAGGACGATGTATTCGATGCCGAGCGCGACGCACAGCGCTTCCTTCGCGGGCGTGCTGCCATCGGCATTCACGACGAAGCGTTCCGGGCGAAGCTGACGCAGTTCTGCCTCGAAGTCGAGCATCCCCGACCCGCTGGACACAAACGCGCGCTGCACCACCGAGACCGATTGCACCATGTACAGCCGCTCGTGTTCGCTGTTGATGGGCAAGCGTCCTTTCAACTCGAATACGGTCCGATCCGAACCGACGGCGACGTACAGTTCGCCATAACGCGCGGCCTCACGGAAGAACGCGACATGCCCACTATGCAGCATGTCGAAGCATCCGCTCACGAAAACTTTCATGTGGACTCCTGCTTCGCGCCGAGGACGCGCACCGCATCCGACCACAGTTCGGGCGTGCTGTTCGCATCGAAGGGAAAGTAATAGGCGATGCGGTCCAGCAGCCCGGCGTAGCGTTCGCGCACCTTCGCGGCAAGCTGGTCATGCGGCGCGACGACCGCGATCTCGTTCAATACCTCGTCGCTCACGAGGTCCGCCATTTCCAGCCAGCGCCCCTGTTTGCTGAGAGCATTGCACTGCTGGCCGAGCGCTTCCCAGCCATGCACCTGCAAGACGACTTCATAGCTCGGCGTGCTGGCGTAAAACGCAATCTGCGCCTTGATCGCGTTCTTGCTGGCTTCGAGGTCGGCATCATCCCCGCCCGTCACGACGAATATAGCGCACGCCGTCTGTATATCGGCTCGCGTACGTCCGTGTTCTGCCGCGCCCTTCTCGATATTCGGCAAAACGATCTCGCGCAGGTAGCGCGGCGTATGGAACGGGTGAACGTGGAATCCCTGACAGAGTTCGCCGGCCAGTTTGCACAGGTACGGGTTCACGCCCGCGATATACACCGGAATCGCCGGGTGTGTGATGCGACCGGGCGAGAAAAACGGCGTCATCAGGTTCAGTTTGTAAAATTCGCCATCATAATGCAGCGGCGTATTGTTCTGCCAGCAATCCCAGATGGCGCGCATGGCGAGAATATAATCGCGCAGACGCGGACCGGGGCTATCCCACGCCGTCGCGAAACGCCGCACAATATGCGCCTTGACCTGCGTGCCGAGGCCGAGCATGAAGCGCCCCTCACTCTGCGCGGCGAGGTCCCACGCAAGCTGCGCCGTGACCATTGGACTGCGCGGGAAGGCGACCGCAATCGATGTACCGAGTGCGATGCGCTGTGTGCGCGCTGCAGCCAGCGTGAGCGGCAGGAAGGGATTATGCGCGGCTTCGCTGGTCCACAGCGCATCGACGCCAAGCGCCTCTGCCTGCGTAGCCAGCGCGGCTATTTCGCGGAGTGGAGCCGCGAGCGCGACATCGAATTTGATGATAGGGTTGTTCATGCCGCCCATTTTACCGCAACCTGCCGGGAACGTGGGAAGGCGTCAGCGAGGCGTTCAGTAGAGCGGGAGCATAATCGTTACAACCGTGCCGCGTCCTTCCTCGCTTTCCAATTCGATGGAGCCACGATGCGCCTCTACTACACGCTTGACGATGGGCAGCCCCATCCCCGCGCCCTGCTGTTCCATCTTTGCGCGGTTGGATTGCATCAAAATCTTGAATACGCTGGCGAGGTCATCGGCGTGGATGCCACAACCCCGGTCGATTACACGGAACGTCGCGTAGCCATCGGCGGCCATGAGTTCGACCCAGATGCTTCCGTCATCAAACGAGAACGCGACCGCGTTGCGGATGATTTCACCAAACGACATGCCGATCATCTCTCCGATACCAAAAATGTAGAGCGACTCATCAGGCAGTGCGACATGAAGCTGGATGCGCTTCTCCTTGATTTTCGGTTGCAAATCGGCAATCGAATCCCGCACGCACGCATTCAGTTCGGCGAGCGCGCCAGAAGTTTCAAGCTGAACGTGCAGATGCCCGGCGGCAAGCTGCGAATAGACAATCATCTCTTCAACCAGCCGCGTCAGGCGTGTGGTCCCATTTTCGACAAGGCCGAGGCTCATCTGCGCGGTTTCATTGAGCGGCAGCTTGGCGACCTCTTCCGCGAGCAATTGCACCCCGCCGGACATGTACATGAGCGGGGTACGCAGTTCGTGCGAGAGCAGTTGGACCATCGTGCGGCGCGCGTCGTCGAGTTCGGAGGCGGCGTGCTGGCGCATCTCCATCGCACGCTTGATTTTGTTCTCCACAGCGAGGATGAATTCATCCGGCTCGAATGGCTTGACCAGATAATCATCGACGCCGAGCCGCCGCCCGATTTGCACATCTGCTTTGCTGACCAGCGCTGTCAGGAAGATGAACGGGATCGAACGCAGTTCCGGGCGCTCGTGGACCGCCTCGAAGAATTCATAGCCGTCCATATTCGGCATCATGATGTCGCTCACGATCAGGTCAGGCCTCCAGTCGCCCTGCCGCAGCATTTTCATAGCGGCTTTGCCATCGGGCGCGGCATACACGCGATAGAAGCGGTCGGTCAGGACATTCTCGACGGATGCGCGCAGGTCGTCATCGTCTTCAACGATCAGGATAGTCGGGCTGGTCATGATGTAGAACCCTGATAAATAGCGAAAGGTTGGAAGAATGCGGAAAGCCGGGCTTCGAGGTCGCCGCCCCTGGTAGGCTGAACGTGCAGGGGCAGGCGCAGCCGTTCGGCGGCAGAGACCGCGCGGCGGGTAAGGTCGGCGTCGTCGCGCTGCGCAAGATAGATTACCTGCTCATAATTGCCGAAGTAGTCCGCAAGTAATTCCGGGTGGCGGTCGAGGCCGAGGCCACGCCAGACTAGCGCATCGAAATGGCGCACGAGAAAATCCGTTAGAAAATAGGTTCCCGGTGTGGCGTCCATCACGCGCTCGTAGGCCGCGCCCGCGAACTGCTCATAGCAATGCGGACCTGCCACCCGCTCCACAGCGAGCCGCGCCAGCGCCGCATCGAGTACGCCGCTCGTGCCACAATCGCCATAGACGACGATGATGCGCGCATAATGGTCGCGCATCGCGCAGATTTTATGTTCGACGGCGGGCGTGATTTTCGACGGCGTATTGTGCAGCAGCGCCGGAACGCAGGTTATATCGGCGTGCCAGCCATGCGTATCGCGCAAAGCGATGACGTCACGCGCCAGCGCGCCGCACGCGATTAGTAATGTGGGGTTCCGCGACTTTTCCATGCCTGCATCTTAGCGCTCCGTTTCCGCGAATGCAAGCGCCCTCAACGCTTGTGAGCCGCGCGCAGGCGAATATTTGTGTAACAGTTTTGTTCCACTGATACAATGGCCGTATGAAAAAAGCGACTGCAACGACGATTTTCGTACGATGGCGCAAATTGCGGCGACGTAACAAACTGCTTACGTTGGCTGGAGTCATCACAGCATTATTTCTGGTGGTCATCTATTTCTGGCTGTTCGCGGGGCTGCCCTCAGTCGAGAATGTGCGTGCCGGACTCGCGCTGCCCAGCACGCGCATCACCGACCGCAATGGCAAACTGCTCTATGAGATCATCGACCCGCAAGGCGGTCGCAACACGGTCGTCCCGCTCGCGCGTATCCCCTCCGCGCTCGTGAATGCGACCGTCGCGACCGAAGACGGCAGCTTCTATACGAACCCCGGCATCGACCCGGTGGGCATCCTGCGCGCGCTGTGGATCAACCTGCGTGGCGGCGAAGTGCGCGCTGGTGGCAGCACGATTACGCAGCAGGTCGCGCGCAATCTGCTATTGGACCCCAACCAGCGCGCGGAGCGGACGCTCACCCGCAAACTGCGCGAGATGATCCTTGCCCTGCGGCTCTCGGCGCGCTACAGCCGTGAAGACATACTTGCGCTATACCTGAACCAGACCTATTACGGCAATCTCGCCTATGGCGTGCAGGCGGCGGCGCAGGTCTATTTCGGCAAGGATGTTTCCGCGCTCGATGTCGCGGAATGCGCGCTGCTGGCCGGGCTGCCACAAGCGCCGGGGCTATACGACCCGCTGCGCGACCCAGCAGGCAGCAAGGAGCGCCAAAAGACGGTGCTGCGCCTGATGAGCGAAGCCGGATATTTGACGGCTGCACAGGCCGACGATGCAGGCAAGCAGCCATTGCAATATGCGCGGGCGCGCTTCCCAATCGAAGCGCCGCATTTCGTGATGGCGGTCTGGGACCAGCTCGCGGAACGTTATCCCGACCAACTTTACAAAGGTGGGCTGGAAGTGCGGACTACGCTCGATCTGGATTGGCAGCACGCCGCCGAGTCGATTGCGCAGAGGCAGCTCCGCGCGCTCAACCAGCCGCAACCGGGCGAGCCGCCGCACAACGCGACCGATGCCGCGCTCGTTGCACTGGACCCGAAGACCGGGCAGGTGCGCGCGATGCTCGGCAGCGCGGATTATTTCGATGAGAACATCAGCGGCGCGGTCAATATGGCGCTTGCGCCGCGTCAGCCGGGATCGGCGCTTAAGCCGTTCACCTATGCGCTGGCCTTCGACCCGACGCGCGCCGATCCGTGGACGCCTTCAACGATGCTGCTGGACATCGCGACGCCGTTCGTGACGCGCCGCCTCGAAAGCTATACGCCCGCGAATTATGGCCTCGTCGAACATGGTCCGGTCCCGATCCGGGAAGCGCTCGCCTCGTCGTACAACATCCCGGCGGTGGTCACGCTCGATCATGTCGGCGTTCCGGCGCTGATCCGGCTGCTCAACAACCTCGGCGTGAACACGCTCGCGGACCCGACGCGCTACGATCTCGCGCTGACGCTTGGCGGTGGCGAAGTTCGGTTGGTCGATCTGGTGGCGGCCTATGCCGCGCTCGCCAACGAGGGGCGGCCTACCGCGCCTGTCTACATCCTTGAGGTGAAGGATAAAAGCGGGCATGTGGTGGAAACATGGCAGCCGCGCACACCAGCGCTCTCGGTGATCGATACGCGCGTGGCGTACCTGATCACGGATATTCTGAGCGATACCGAAGCTCGCCTGCCTTCCTTCGGCACGCACAGCGCACTGGAGATAGCACGTCCCGCCGCCGCCAAAACTGGGACGACGACCGATTTCCGCGATAACTGGACGGTTGGCTATACGCCTTCGCTGGTCGTCGGGGCATGGGTCGGGAACGCGGATAACTCGCCGATGGTGAAAGTTTCCGGCGTGACGGGCGCGGGTCCGCTCTGGAATGACTTCATGCGGACTGTCCTAGCCGGGCAGCCCGAAGAGAGTTTCGCACCGCCGCCGGGCGTGCATCAAGTCGAGGTCTGCGCGCTCTCCGGTTTGCTCCCGACGCCGCTCTGCCCACGCACGCGCGTCGATTGGTTCATCGCAGGGACGGAACCGACGCGCCCGGATACGGTTTACCAGAAGTTCACACTCGATAAAGCGACCGGGCTGCTTGCCGCGTCTGATACGCCGCCCGACCGTCGCACAGAGCAGGTGTTCGCGGTGCTGCCGCAGGAAGCCCGTGAATGGGCGGCGAAGCACGGTGTCCCGCAGCCGCCGGGGACCGTCTCGCGTGTCGCGTCAAAGCCCGGCGCAAGTGCGGACAGTGTGCGCGTCCTCACGCCGGACCCGTATACAGAGTTCCAACTGACGCCGCTTACACCTTTTGAGGCGCAGCAAATCCGTTTCACTGCCGCCGTGCCGCCATTCACCGTGAGCGTGCGCTACTTTGTAGACGATGAACCGACGCAGCCCGCAACCGCGCCGCCGTTTGGAGTGTGGTGGGCGCTCGTGCCGGGCAGCCACACCGTCAGCGCGGAAGCCACGCTCGCGGATGGGTCTACCCAGAAAAGCGACGCGCTGCCATTTACGGTGAGCAGCTATTCCGCGCCGGAAGAGAAACCACCATCTGGTGAGCAGCGATAGTCCGTTATGCACTAAAAATCGTTTCATATCTTGACAGCAAATTTACTTTGGAATATTATATGCAAAAGCCTATAGATGTTGTTGCACATATGTCACTACCCCACATGATTATGGGTGTTCTCAACTACGGTGCGATCTCCGGTTATGACCTGAATAAGGCATTTCAGGCATCGGTACAACACTTCTGGAACACCGAGCAAAGTCAGATTTATCGAGCATTGCACAAATTAAAAGATGCAGGCTGGGTCACAATCGAACACGTTGTGCAGGATGATGCTCCCGACAAGAAAATCTATCACCTTACAGAGACTGGACACGCGGAGCTGCTTCGTTGGCTGGTCACACCGCAAGCCTTGCCGACGTCTCACGAAGGTTGGTTAGGACAATTGTTTTTCGGAGCAAATGTAGACACAGGTACTTTGGAAAACATTCTTGACGAACGGATCGCAACGTTGCGGCAGCAAATCATGCACTATGAGACTGAAGTCACAACGGGCGCGGCACACTACGCCGAACACTATCAAGTCGAAGCCGATCTGAAATATTGGCTGCTCACATTAGATTACGGAATACAGCGCGCACGGTTCGACTTGAAGTGGGCTGAAACCGTAAGACAGCAACTACTACAGTTCAAGCCGAAATAAGGAGGAACCTGCCATGTATCACAGGATAGTTAGCACGAGTGTTCTTAAGGGCTTCCGTGATTTGAGCAACGGAAGCTATGAGGGCGTCCTCAAACAATTTTCGCCTCGCATCTATTTTTCGTTTTCTGGCGACCATGCAATAGGGGGTGAATGTCACACACTGTCACAGATGCGCGCCTGGTTCCAGCGTTTGTTCCGCTTGTTTCCAGGCATTCAATTTGAAGTTCAATCGGTGATTGTGAGCGGAATGCCTTGGAACACACTTGTGAATACGCATTTCAAGGTTCATGCTACCTTGCGTGATGGACGCCTGTACGACAATTACGGAGTACAAATTTTACGGATACGATGGGGGCGAATCGTCGAAGATCGCGTCTTCGAGGATACCTATAAACTGGTCATAGAACTGCATCGTATGGGTGAGCAAGGGGATTCCGAAGCGTTAGCATTGCCAATTGCAGCGACGCTTTCAGGCTAATGGACTGACGCATTGAACATAAAAAGTTGATTACGGAGCCTCTGATTTTGGGTCAGAATCACCGTGATGCAGCACTAAGCGCGTCGCACCTTGCCGCGCATCGCATTCACGAATAACCCAAATTCGCGAATGCGCAGGAACCGCGCAAGCGCGATATACAGTATCCCGCCAACCACCGCCGGAAAGAAGACAAGCAGCGCGCGGTCTGGCACGCCCTGCGGTTCGTGAGTGGCGGTCAGCGTCCGCATGATCAGGTACACGACCAGCGCCATGAGCGCGGTTGCGAGCGCGACCTTGCTCACTGTCAAAAGTAAGCGTTGTCGGCCCAAACCTTTGAGCCTGCGCCGCAGCAAAATTACGGAAATCCCGGTGTGGATCAGGAACTTGACTGAATCCGCGATCATCAGGCTATAGGGGCCGTAACCGGGTTCGAGCAGCAGCGCGATTAGCATATAAAAAGCGAGGCTGATCAGCCCAATCACGGCGGGCGTGAGTGAGTCCTTTTGCGCGTAGAAGGCGAATACGAGCAGCAAATCGACCGCCGCGAAGGGTATCCCGACCAGATACAGGCGCAACATCAGCGCTGTGATTCCGGTGCTGCTCGCGTCGAATAGTCCATGCTCGAAGAGCAGCCCGACCAGCGGACCCGCAAGGACAAACATGCCGACCGTCGCGGGGACGATCAGCGACAGCGCGAGCCGGATACCCTGCCCCAACGTGGCCTTGAATGCGGTCATATTCGTGCGGTCGAGCGCTTGCCGGGAGAGGGTCGGCAGGATCGCAATCGAGATCGCTGTGCCGACCAGCCCCATCGGAAATTCGCGCAGGCTCGTCGCCCAGTTCATATATGCGATGCTGCCGCTCGTGCGCGAAGCAAGGTTGTAGCTGAACGTGCGGTTGATCAACACGTCCACAATCAGCGAGACGAGGACGGGCGCATAGAGGATCGCGATCCGACGCACGCCGGAGTGCTGCCGCGCGCCACGCACCCGCAGCCGGATCGGGCTTTTGCGCAGCGCGTAAATTTGCAGGCCGCACTGCGCCGCTGCCGCGAGCAGCCAGCCCAACGCCGCGCGCTCGATACCAAGCACGGGCGTCAAGAGGACGATGCAGGCGACCAGCGTTCCATTGAAGATGGCCGCCGCGAATGCCGGGGCGCTAAAGCGTTTGAGCGCAAGCAGCGTCCCGGAAAGGATCGCGTACATGCCGAGGAACAGCAGCGCCGGGCTGGTCATGCGCAATAGCGTGATCGTCAGTTCGATGGCTTCCGGCGAAATATTGGCGCGGTAGATGCTCACAATCGGACCCGCGAAGATTTCCAGCGCTAGGACGAGTCCGCTCAGGATGAGTAGCACCGTACCGGAAAGCAGGCTGACCAGCTCCCAAAGATCATCCTTGCTGCGGGTGGCATATTCGGCAAGGACAGGCACAATCGCAGAATTGACGTGACCGCTGATCGCGAGATCGTACAAATCGCGTGGAATCGTAATCGCGATCTGGAACGCATCCACGATGGCGGGCGAGAAGAAATGCGCCATCAGGATTTCCTGCGCGAGGCCGAAGACGCGGCTTGCAATCGTACCGAGCGCAAGGATCGAGGTCGCCCGTGCGATCCCGGTTGAGTCCTGTGTAGCCTGTGTTTGCAGAGTCGGCGCGGCGGTAGCGGCGGTCGTCTCGATTTCGAGCGTGGTATTCGACATTCAACCTCTATTCCGGCAATGCGCGCACGCGCCGGATGATTTCCGAGGTACTGCGCTCCGGCACAAACGGGATGAGCGCGACCTGCCCGCCATAGGCCAGCACGCCGTCACGTTCCGGCCATGCTTTCGCCGCGTAATCGCCACCTTTGACGTAGACATCCGGGCGCAGCGCGTCAATGAGCATGGTCGCGGTATCTTCCTCAAAGATGATCGCTGCATCGACGCACGCGAAGCCTGCGACGAGCCGCGCGCGTTCATCCGCAGGGATTAGCGGACGCCCCGCACCTTTCAGGCGGCGCGTGCTTGCGTCGCCATTGATCCCGACGTAGAGCGCATCGCCATAGGTCCGCGCCTGCTCCAGATAGTCCAGATGCCCGACATGCAGCAAATCGAAATGTCCGTTCGTGAAAACGAGCCGCTGGCCTGTTGCACGCAATGCCTGGCGGCTCTTCACGGCGTCCGGCAGGGTGAGGACGCCACCCATCAACTATTCCGCGTCATCGGCCAGATCATTGATCAGCACCGGGGCGCTGATCGCCTTCCAGAGCCGCAACCCGGAAACGATGAACAGCGCCGTCATCGTGATCGCGGACCCCAGACACCACATGCACCACGCATGAATGACGAACGCCTCAATTGCCGTCAGGTACGCGGAGAACATGAACCCGAACAGCGTCATGCCTGCAACGAGGTAGATGCTTGATTTACCCGGCAGACGTTTTTCCAACAGCAGCACGCCGAAGATAGCGATATACCCCGCGAGTCCGACGAACTGAACGGGAACGCCGAGGATGCGTGAATAGACCGTGTTTTGCACCAGTTCGCAGTTGAACGAACCGCCACTGATGCAGACCTGCTCGACGTTCGTGATTTTCGTATAGGTCAGGTAGCCGGAAATGCCGATCCCGATCAGGCACAGCACAATCGAGAGGATGCGCAGCCAGTTACGTGGCGGTGCAGCATTTATCAAAGCTGGATTGGATGTAGTCGAGTCGGGTTGAATGATAGTCGCCATGAGAGTTTCCTGTAAGCGTTAACACTACTCGTTCGGGTTCGTTACAGCAGTCGGACGGAGAGCCGCGTCCCCGCCGGAACATCGGTCACACCTTCCGGGATGATCAGCAGCCCGTCCGCTTTGACCAGCGAACTGAGCGCTCCGCTACTCTGCGTCCCGGTCGTGCGCGCGATGAGCAGCCCGTTCCGCTTTTCCAGCCGCACGCGCATATAGGTTCGCCGTCCGTCGCTCTGGATCGGTTCGGCGGTGACGGCTTCGGCGTGATCGGGCGTCGGGTCCTTGCCCGCCATTTTGAGCAGCGCAGGCCGCACAAAAACATCGAACGTGACCATCGCGCTGACCGGGTTGCCGGGCAAGCCGATATACGGAATACCGCGCACCTGCCCGAAGGCAAGCGGCTTGCCGGGGCGCAGGTTCACCTTCCAGAAATTGAGCGAGCCATCCTGCTCGATCACTTCCTTCACCGGGTCATACGCGCCGACGGAAACGCCGCCCGTACTGAGCAGCAGGTCCGCGCCGTACTCGAACGCCGGACGCAAGCGCGCCTGTACCTGCGCCGCCGTGTCGCGCGCGATGCCGAGGTACAGCACCGCCGCGCCCGCTTCTTCGAGCAGCGCCGCGATGCTGTAGCTGTTCATATCGTAAATTTTGCCCGGCTGGAGTGGTTCGCCCGGTTCGAGCAGTTCATCGCCCGTCGAGAGCAGCGCGACGCGCGGCGCGGCGCGGACTGTCACTTCCGCGATACCCAAGCCCGCCAATATGCCAATATCCGCCGCGCGCAAGGTGCGTCCCGGTTCCAGCACAAGATCGCCGTGATGCACATCTTCACCGATTGGGCGCACCGAATCGCCAGCCTTGACCGCGTTCGTGAGCGTCACGCGCTGCGGGAGCGGGTCGGTCATGCTTGCATAATCAGTCGCCTCGTAGGGAATCACCGCGTCCGCACCTGCGGGCAACGGCGCGCCCGTCATGATCCGCATCGCTTCGCCCGCACCGACCGGAGATTGCGCGAGATTGCCCGCTGGAATATCGCCTGTGACGCGCAACGACGCGCCCGGTTCGCGAGCATCGGCGGCACGTAGCGCGAAGCCATCCATGCTGCTGTTGGCGAAGGGCGGCAGGTCGTGCGGCGCGTGGATCGGCTCCGCGAGGACGCGACCGCGCGCCTTGAGAATGGGGACGCGCACTTCTCCGAGCGGTCGAATTGTGGTAAGGATGCGCGAGAGTGCCTCGTCTACGCTGTACATTTACTTCCTTCTTGCACAATCCGCGTTATTATAATCGCTAATCGAAGAACCGCGTTTAACATTAGCCAAATATTCGGCAAGCGTATAGCGGGCGGGACGGCACAACATGGACCTGGAAACGGTCTTTAGCGTTCACGGCAAACTGAGTGACGAAGAGAAGACACTCATCGGACGCGCCTATCAATTCGCGAAGGATGCACACGGCGATTGCGTGCGCAAATCGGGCGAGCCATACATCACGCACCCGTTGAATGTCGCTTGCCTGCTCGCTGAACTCAAGATGGACGCACCCACACTCGCGGCGGCGCTGCTGCACGATGTCGTAGAAGATACAAGTATCACGCTCGGAGACATCGAGCGCGAATTCGGCGCGGAAGTCGCCAAACTGGTCGATGGCGTGACGAAGGTTGAAAAACTGCCGACTGAAGTGCAGAAGACGGGCAAGGATTACAACAAGGAAGCCGAATTCCTGCGCAAGACGTTCCTCGCGATGGGCAACGATATTCGCGTGATCCTGATCAAGCTGGCCGACCGCCTGCACAATATGCGGACGCTGGCCTATCTCTCTGCCGAGCGCCAGAAGCGTATGGCGAAGGAGACGATGGAAATCTTCGCGCCGCTCGCCAACCGACTCGGCATCTGGCAATACAAATGGGAGCTGGAAGACCTCAGCTTCCGCTACCTGCAGCCGGAGAAGTATCGCGAGATCGAGGACAAGATCGCGGAAGCGCGCGACTCCCGCGCTGAATACCTCAAGCGCCACACAGAATTATTGCGCGCGCAGCTCACCAAGCACGGCATTGTCGGCGCGCAGATCAGCGGGCGACCGAAGCATATTTATAGCATCCACCGCAAGATGGAGCGTAAAAAGCTGCCTTTTGAGCAAATCTATGATGTGCGCGCGCTGCGCGTGATCGTTCAGGACTCCATCGCGTGTTATACCGCGCTGGGTATCGTGCATTCGCTCTGGAACCCGATTCACTCCGAGATGGATGACTACATCGCGAAGCCGAAGGATAACTTCTACCAGAGCCTGCATACCGCCGTCGCGGATGAAGATGGCAAGACGCTCGAAGTGCAGATACGCACCCCGGAGATGCACGAACACGCAGAGTTCGGCGTCGCGGCGCACTGGCGCTATAAAGAAGGCGTCAAGTACGACGCGCAGTTCGAGAAGCGGATCGAATATATCCGGCGCATGATGGAGAAGGTCGGCGAGGAAGACATCGCGCCCGACGCAGCGGAATACGTCGAGGCGATGAAATCCGACGTGCTGCCGGAAGAGCGGATTTACGCCTTCACGCCGAAGAACAACATTATCGACCTGCCCGCCGGGTCCACGCCTATCGACTTCGCGTATGCCATTCACAGCGAGATTGGGGACCGCTGCCGGGGCGCGCGCGTCAATGGCAACATGGTCAACCTCGATTACAAGCTGAAAAACGGCGACCATGTGGAGATCATCACCGCCAAGCGCGGTGGTCCCAGCCGGGATTGGCTCAGTCCCGCGATGGGCTATACCAAGACGACCCGCGCACAGGCGAAAATCCGCAACTTCTTCCGCAGGCAGGGACGCGAGCAGAACATCGCGCAGGGTCGGGACGTGATCGAGCGCGAACTGAAGCGGCTCGGCTTCGCGGAATATTCGCGCGAGGAACTGGCGAAGCGCTTCAACGATTCGACCGAAGATTTCTACGCGAAAATCGGCTTCGGGGACATCAGCATGTCGCAGATTGCCGCGAAGCTGGAAGATGCGCGCAAGGCCGCGCGTGACCTGCATCCGGCGCTACCACCGCCACTGCCGAAGCTCAATTCGCCGATGCCCGCGCCCGTCAAGGCCGATGACGGGATCAACGTCCTCGGCGATACGGGGATGCTGATCAATCTCGCGCGCTGCTGTTCGCCGACGCAGGGCGATATGATTGTCGGGTTCATCACGCGCGGCAAGGGCATTACCGTCCACCGCGCGGATTGCCCCAACGTGATCAACAGCAGCGAGCGCGACCGCCTGATCAACGTCAACTGGGGACGCGAGACGGGCGCGACGTATCCGGTCCTCGTGAATATCTCCGCGATGGACCGCGAAGGGTTGTTGAACGAGATTACGGGCGTCGTCGCGGATGAGGGCGTGAATATCTCCAACCTGAACGTCAACACCAACAATGGTCTGGCGTCTATCGTTGCGACTCTTTCTGTCGAGAACACCGCGCAGCTTTCGCGTCTGCTGGAACGGATCGAGAAGAAGGTCCCGAATGTGTTTGAAGCCCGGCGGAGTATGCCGGGTTGATGCGCTATTTTATTGACTCCGTTGGAAGTTCCAGATGAGGTAGTCCAGGCTTCGGGGAGTCAAATCAGAATATTCTGTCTTCAGCATTTTGCATGTGGATAATAGGAGAGGTAGACACTCCTCAATCTTCGGTTCGCGCGTAATGGCAGCTTCAATAAAACGCCTGATCATTCTATCAGGCTTAATTTCATCATCTGAGCCTGACAGCATATAAAAGTATCGAAGCGAAATTCCACTTCCTTGTCCTGGTATTTCTTTAAATCCTGCCTCAAATTTGGCGGGATTATCAATCTTGAACACATCTGCTTTGAATTCAGCACCCGCATTCTTTAAGGTTTGAGCCACTCTCAGAGCAGCCTCAGCTTTAAGAATGCCGTTTCGCGGGGACGTCCGCTGTCTGTTCTGATAAACATTGTCGGCCATCATTTGTGGAGGGCATTCATCGTACATCCCAATGAAATCGGTGATGGAGAGTTCGAGAGTAGAACTAGAATCATCGCGTTTTTTTTGACGATTAACTTCATCACAAAAACGCATAACTACACGTCGGGTTGACTCATAAGTTACACCGACAGAGAATACGGCATCTATCACGCAGAGCGGGAGACTGGCGTAATAATATTCCTCGCCTAATTTGGCATTTGCCAGATCAAGATTGCGCTTGCAGAGGTCGATTAACTGCTGAATCTCGGTTGTTTTGATGATCTGTTCATTCATGAGAGCGTTCCTTTTTTAATAGTCTGTCGGGAGGTAAAGCTGCAACGAAGCATTTGTTTTTGGCCGCTGACGAAAAGATAGCGGCCAGCAATTTGCCTCAATATCCGCGCGCGGGGTTCTCTGCCTTCTGCGCGAGGGTGTAATCGTAACCTTTTTGTTCGGTAAACAAATTCTGGGCTACGGCAACGTCCCATTGATTAGGTTGCAGCAGTTCGCCGCGCATTTGCAAAACGAGCAGGTGTGCTTGCAACTTGACCAAGCGTGTATTGAGCGAATTCAATTCTTCCGCGCTGAGCAAATCGGTCATTGCCAGCCGCAGCAATTCCGCATCCAGCCGCAGGATTTTGACCGCCATTTCCGCATCGACGAACGCACTCATCGCGGAATATTGCTTGATGCGCTTCTCGATCCCGGTTTGTGTGCCGAAAGACATATCGTTGTCGATTCCGGTCACTTTTGTCACGTTGCCGTTCGCATCCGTCTGTAAGAAAAAATTCCCGGTGTGGCGGTCAAGCTGCATCGCCAGCGAGTCGAGTAATTGCAGACGGCTGAGGAGGCGCATCAGGTTTGGGTCCTGTACGTTGATTGCACCCGGTCCGGTAGTCGCTTTATCTACAGCATTACTGGTAATCTTTGCATCCCCGGCAGATTGCCCCGTTGCGCCGCGCTGCACGCTCCCAAGCGTGGATTGCGTCCCGGCATTGCGCAGCGCGAGTTGGGTGCGCGCGATCAAACCTCCGTCAAGCAGTTGATCCAGCCGATAGGATGCAACCTCGCGGTTGGCGGAGTGCGTATCCGTCGCGCTGATGCCTCCCTGATCTGCAAAGTCGGCCTGATTTTGCCGCGTTTGCACATCTTTCATCAAAGCAGCCTTTTTAACAGGGTCCTTTTCGGCATCCACCGCGAACATTGCCTGCATCTCCTGATCTATCGAGAGCGGGTCCATTTCGGCGGTATTCTGTTTGAAATACGCCGTGTTGTTGCCCGTGCCATACTGCTGCAAGGTGTTCATCCCGCCGCCGACATCTCTTTGATACTGCCCCTCGTTCATGACGAGCGGATCGGGGGCGTTGAAGGTCGCGCGCAAGGCGGGTCGATAATTCGGATTTGGGTGGTCGGCGGCGGCCATCAGGCCACTAATCGCTTGCGTCTTTTCGTTCTGTGCCTGCACCTTGAGGCTGCGGAAATAGCGTTCCTTCTTCGAGGTATCCTCATCGTTGTCGGCGGCTTCACCGTAGTCACCGCACGCCTCGATAATTGCGTCGAACTTGCGCAGGAGTTCCTTGAGCTGCTCTTTAATCTCGTTGCCCGTCGCGGCCAATTGAGTCGAGAGGTAAGCATCCAACGCGGTGAGCGCGGCCAGAACCTCTTTGTACTTTGTCGAATTTTCCTTTTTCAGCGGACCAATGCCAATATTCATGGTCGGCTTGCCGAGGACGCCGATCACTTCATCCGATTTTGGCATCCGCTGGATGACGTTGCCGAGCGCGCGTTGCGTCGCCTGGTTGCCGATTGTGCGCTGCATCGTCAGGATGCGCTGCACACTGCGCGGGGCGGCGGATTCCTGAGTATCAAGGGCGTCGCTGGTGGGTTCGCTGGTGGGGGTTGAATTCTGGGCAGTTTGGGGGTGAACGGCGGCTTTCACGGTGAGCGGCTCCTGTGGATGCGAGGTGTAAGTAGCATCCAATTTAATAAGTCGCTGAATTTACCGCAAAGGGGGCGTGCGCTGACGCTCAAATTCATTACAAAGTCTGGCGGGTTTACATGGGGTCGTGGCTCACGGCTGAATTTTATCCAGCCGCTGCGAAGACAACGGCGCTCCGGTGTAGGGTCGGTCAAGCCGCGACCCCATAAGCAGCAAGTTAACGAAAGTGGGTAATCCAGAGCGCTAAGGTAGTTGCCCCTGAACATGTGTTGAAGGCTACGCCGGCCTATCGGTCCAGAAGCCCCGCTTTTAGGCGTGGGGAGTGGTCACAACGTTCTGGTCGCCTGCAAGACCTCACGCGCCGCGCGTTCGCCGCTTTGATATGCGCCGTGAACGAAGCTGTACCACGCGGCGGTTGCTTCGCCTGCAAAGAAAAGCGTATCGTCAAGCGGCGCGGCGAGCGCCGGACGCGCGAACATCGCCCCCGGCGGTGTATAGGTATACGCGCCGCGCGTGAACGGCTCATCGTTCCATTGCATCATGCGCGCCTCGCGAGACGTCAGCGCGGGGTTATCGAGCGTGCGGCGCAGGCTGGCGAGCGCCATTTGGAGCGCCTCGGTCTCACCCGCCGCGATCAGTGCACGTGCCGCATCGCCCGCTGCCCACCCGACCAGCACCTGCCCTGTAAAATCCGCATAACCAGACGACGCATCCCACCACACGGGCGGGATTGTGGACTCATCAACAATTGAATCGACATCATCCGGCAGCACTCGCGCATCAAAAAGGAAATGCAGCTTCACAATATCCGCAATGCCGAGCGCATCCACTGCTGACCATTTTTCGGCGGGCAAATTTGGTAAAAACGCAATACTGCGCGTTTTCCACACGCCGACCGGGATTGTCAGGACTGCGCACGCAGCGCTAAATACCTCGCCGCTGCGCGAATACACCTGCACATGCCCCGGCTCCCATTCGATCCGTGCGACAGGCGAATTCAGGCGAATATCCAAACCTTCAATGAGCGCTCGGGGCAACTGGTCATAACCGCCGAGGACGCGGTAATCATTTTCCCCAACCTCTTCTGCGGGGTCGTGTACGACGGCAGCATGGTTGAGGATCGCCTCCGCGCTCCATTTGTGGGCGGGTTCGTTGTCGATTTCGAGCAGGCGCAGTTGATACGGCCACGCCTCACGCGCCAGCCCCATGCGCTCGTAAAAGGCTTGCAGGCTTTCATCGCGGCGCGGCGCATCCGTAAAGTTGATTCCTTCCCAACCCTTGCCCATCTCCTCCGGCGTGCGCCATGTCCCATCTGGCAGCTTGACGCGCGTGCGGTTGAGGTCTACCGTGCGCAGCCCCGCCGCGCGGACCAATACCCATGTTTCGGCGCGGTCAGTGTGGATTTGCTCCGCGCCAAGTTCGATGGGGACGGGCGCGAAGGTGCGCTCCGTGTGGATGCGCCCGCCGATGCGGTCCCGCGCTTCCAATACAACCACTCGCTTCCCGGCGGCGTGCAGGTCATGCGCGGCCTTGACGCCCGCCATTCCCGCGCCAATGACGATTACATCCCAAAGATTTGTATTGTTTGACACGGTATCAAATGAAACTCCGGCGCATCAATCATCGTGATGCGCCGGAGTATACTTCAAATGCAGACTTGTTTGTACGCCGAGAGAATGACGATCTGCTGACCCGATTTCATGACAAAACAGACGTTGCTAGAACATCCAGCCGTGCATCGAGGCGTCCTTGATGGCCGCTTTACCGGAACCGCCCGGACCATTGATGCCGCTCGCCGGGATCATGAAGTTCTGACCCGTTGCACCGACGAGGAACAACACGCCGGGGCTACCAACACCGCCGCCCGTCGCCTGAATGACAAGGTAGGAGCCGGGTACAAGCTGGCCGATAAACGTCCCGGTCGCTGAATACGCCTTCAAGTCGTTGGTGGCGAGGACACTCATCAGGCCGATGATCTGCCCCTGCCCGGCACTGCCCGACGAGACATAAACCACGTTCGGCTGGCAGTTATTCGCTCCGGTACATTGCGCGCGGGCATTCGCGCCAACGCGGTCCGGCACAGCGGTGTTAAAGTTGAACGAGGCGCTGAAACTGTACACCCCGGCAAGCTGGTTATACGCTTGCTGTGCGACGCTCACGACCGCGCCATCGACACCCGTGCCGTTCGGATTCGCACATGCCTGCGACAGGCCAATCTGAAAGCATACTTCATCGGCGGCAATGAGAACGCCCTCGTCTCCGGGAGCTACGAAGGAAACGGTATGCGAGATGTAGGCATAAGGCGAGCCATAGTTACTCTCATCGACATAGAAGCGAAGCTGGTTGCCATTTACCAGCAGGATCAACGTAGCGCCGTATACGACATCGTATGTACCGCCGATGAACTTTGCAGGGGTTCCACCGGGCGCTGTAATATCCGGCGAAAGGTTGCTCCCTGCTGCACCTTTACGCGGGACCAGCGTGCGCAGGACCGTGCTGGAAAGGCTGAAATACGATACTGCCTGTCCATAATCGAGGTCCTTGACGGCGTCGTTGAACGGCTTGTATTTCTTGAACGCCGACTTGAAGATTTTATCAACTTTGTCGGGGACGCCTGTGGAAACGAACCGGGGAGGACCACCCGCAAGCACATTATTAATTGCGGCTTGTGAGGGCAGTGGCGGCAGCGACGATTGTGCGTAACCGGGCGTTGCCGTGAATGCGAAGCTGATGATTAGCAGGATGCTGGTGGAGAGTTTACGCAGGAGTAGCATGTTGACGCTTCCTCAGTGGACAGACAAGTTCTTTCTAATTATACGCACATCTATAGATTTGCGTGTATTTCTTCCAAAATATATACACAACCTTTAGAAGAGTTGTATTTTCCGAACGCCTTTCTATCCTGACGTGCGCGATTGTTTGTCAAACCTCGAAATGGAGACCTTGATCGGCAATTTTTCTAAGACTTGCTTTCGAGATTTGGAGATGTGCCGGAAGTCATGATGATTGCAACGACATCCTCAAGAACCAGTTTTCGACCGCTATCAATTCCCTGCTGTACATCGGGAGCGGATAGTTTGGCGGATAGCTCCGTAAGCAGTGGAGCCGTAATGCTCTGTACATCCGGGTTCATCGCCGGGTGATTATCCACCAGACCAATCCATTCGAGCGCTTTGACCTGATCCCCTTCAGCGGCGAGCAGCCGCGCGGACCCGGCGATCACTTCCAGAATCAATGGGGCAGCGTGCAGATCGTTTGCTTCCCGCATTGCGTCCGCGAAGTATTGCTTCGCTTTGGTGGTTTGACTCTGACCGGATGCGGCATGGCCGAGGTTAACGAGGGTCGCCGCGATGCCCCACCGGAATTTCAAATCACGGTAGGCTTGCAAACTCTGCGCGAGCCAACGCTCTGCTTCACTATAATCGCCGCGCTCCGAGGCATACGAGCCAAGATTGTTGAGCGCGCCCGCTGCCGCACGTTGATCGCCAATTGCACGACTAATTGCCAAACTTTCCATCAGGTAGGCTGTGGATTGAACATCATTCCCGGAGAAGTGCGCGGTCATCCCATGCAGCAGCAGTGAATTGGCGATCCCGGATTGATTTTTCACAGTGCGAAATAATTGCGAAGCCTGTTCGAGCTGTGCATCGGCCTGACCGAACTGCCCCTGCATCAGCGCGGCATAGCCGAGGTCCATGTAGGCGGTCGCCTCGCTCCACTGATTATTCGCCTGCTGGCTGTTCGTCAGACTTTCTTCGAGGAACTTGCTTGCAGCGGCATAATTTCCCTGGGCAGAGTCGATCCGTGCCAGCCCGCGCAGCGCATCCGATGCGCCGCGCAGATTATTTTGCTCGCGGAAGCGCGTCAGGCTTTGTTCCAGAAACGGCGCAGCGTGTTCCGCATCGCCCTTATAGAGCAAACTGTAACCGAGTGC
Organism: Aggregatilineales bacterium; assembly: GCA_965246845.1. GTDB lineage: Bacteria > Chloroflexota > Anaerolineae > Aggregatilineales > UBA2796 > JBBRMW01. Next base: position 1,625,638 of record CBDFFR010000012.1, on the reverse strand, counting down.
GTAGAGAGCCTCCGAGTGCAGCGCCGGATCGCTCAGGGTTGCTTTAAGCGCAATCGACTCTTCCGCAAGCTGAACTGCGCGCTCGTAGTTATTCAGTTGCACTTCACACTTTGCAAGAGCAACAAGGATAGGGCTGCGCTGTTGTTCTGTGTCCGCGGTGTGGTCCTGTGCGAGCAGCGCAAGCGCGCGTTGAAAATAGCGCGTTGCATCCTGATACGCACTCGCCTGATATGCCTGCTCGCCCGCGACGATAGCATAACCGCGCTCTTTATCGCGGTCGCCTGCCGTCGCCCACAGGCTCACCAGCAACTGCGCGTAATCGGCGGCTCCCGGATAGACTTTCTCAATCAGTTCCGCCGCTGTGCGGTGCGTTTGCGGTTTATCGGCAATTCCATCCTGTACCGCCTGCCGCAATTTGTCATGGCTGAATTGCCAGCGCTCGTTGCTGACCTCCAGCACAGCCGCATCGGAACACGTCAGCAGCCAACGGTTTAGATCGGCGGCGGGCTGCGCGGCATGTAGCAATCTCAGATCGACTTCGCGCCCGACGAGTGCCGCGATTTGTAACAAGTCCCGGTCAGTCGCCGGGATGCGGTCCAAACGGCGCTGCAAAAGTTGTTGAATGCCCTCGACCACCAAATGCGTGGGCAGGTCCGATGTTTTTATATCGCCAAGTTTGCCCGCCTGGTCTGCCAAAGCGCGGATGACCTCAATGATGAAGAGGACATTGCCTTCCGTCTCGTTGTGCAGGAATTCTTGCAGTGCTTTCGATTGTGCGCCATCGCCTAAAATGGACGCCGTGAGGTCGGCGGTGTCAGCGGCTGCAAATCGCTTTAGCGTGACGGTCGGCAGCCCGCGCAGGGTCGGCGCAATTTCCAGCTTTTCATCGCTCCGGTAGCTACCCACGACGAGCAGCGGCAGCCCGGCGACAACCTGCGCAAGTTGCTCCAGCACGCTCAGGTTTTCTGCACGCGCGCAATGCAAATCTTCAAGCACAATCAGCATCGGCTGTTTTTGCTGCGAAAAAGCATTCATGATCACCGAAAGGATGCGCTTGCGCCCCTGTTCCGGCTCAAGCGCGGGCGCGAGCTGTACCGGACGCTCCAATAATTCATCGATGTTCGGGATAATCTCTTTCAGCACGCCCGCATCATAATCGCTCACGTCGATATTCAGGAGCAGGCGGCGCAACAAATCTCGCCAGAGCTGGTATGGCGCATCCAGTTCAGCGGCGGTCGCACGCAACACAAGCGCACCTTTGACCAGTGCGCGGATGCGCAACTCTTCAAGAAAACGCGATTTGCCGACACCCCCTTCACCGTTGACCAACCAGACGCTTCCCGCTTTCGCGAATGCCTGTGAGAGCGTGTTCAAGAATTGGGTTAATTCTTGCTGCCGTCCAACGAATTTGGCAGCTTTCAGAAAGCTGTCGCGGGTCATCGACGTTTCGGCGGAGAGCGGCTTGCCCATGACAATGCTCAGGTCGCGAATCACGTCCTCTGCATTGTTATACCGAATTGCAGAGTTTCGATTCAGGAGACGGCGAACCACAGCGGCCAGTGAAATTGCCGGGTCCATAGCTATCCCGTCACCTGCTGGTACAATGTCGCGGAAGCGCTCGATAGCCTGGTCTGTTGCAGCCTCGTCACGACCAGTTGGTCTTGCATCGACGATAATCGTTTTTGGATCGATCTGCTGCGACGCTGGCAGAATAACCGTATCCGATGTGCCGCCGCGCCCAATTGTCGATGGGTCGGCAGGGATCACGACGGTCGGTTCTGCACTATCAGCGCTTGACCTGCCCTGAGTAATTTTTGTGGCGAACGGCGTCAGGTCCAGATTGGTATTCGTAGTGCTGATCAGCAGACGGCTAAAATCGGTGGTATCGAAGGGGTGGCGGTTGGTGAACATCTCATACAGAATGACGCCTATCGCATACAGGTCAGAAGCGGGGGTTACGCTCCCGCCGAGCAGCACTTCCGGCGCGATGTAAGCGGGTGTGCCAACGACGAACTCTACTTGCTGCTGCGTGGTCGCCAACCCGAAATCCAGCAGTTTGACCTGTCCATTCTGGACGAGGATGTTACCGGGCTTGAGGTCACGGTGAACAATCCCGCGCCGATGCAGGTAAACGAGTGCCTGCAATGCCTGCGTCAGCAGGTCGAGTTTATGCTCCACAGGCTGCCGCAACCCTGCGTATGTGATAGGCTGCGCATCTTGCAACAGGTCCATCGTAAAATACGGCTGCTGATTCAAATCGAAGCCAAAATCGATCACGCTAATGATATTCGGATGGCGCAACCCGGCGAGGGTTTGGAATTCTTCGGCAAGTACCAAACGGCGGTCGAAGGCGGTTCCCTCACTCTGTTTGCTCGCGTAATCGCCGAGGATGCTCTTCAACGCGATGACTTGATCCGTGAGGCGGTCTTTGGCGCGATAGACAACCCCCATACCGCCTGACCCTACCGGGGTCAGTTGTGTATAACGCTTGTCCAGCGGAGTCACCTCGGAAGCGCTTGCCATCGCTCATCCCCTAAATCTACTCTGCGCAATTTCAAGTTTAACCTAATCGGCGTGCCGATGCCCCAATAATTGCGTGCTGATTACATTATAGTAATATCAAATATGTTACAAAATTTTACGTGCCGGATTAAATGGCAGAGGCAGTTTGTGGGTCAATTCTCCAATGTGCTTAAACGCCAGATAACACAAGCCGTCTATGCTGATAGTCACTCAATCGGAAACTCGCACATAATGATGGAAACCCCCTTTTCAAAGCCGGGTCGCTTCTGGCGCGGCAACCTGCATACGCATTCGACTCGTTCCGACGGGCGCGTTTCGCCCGAAGAAGTCTGTCGCACTTATCGCGAGGCCGGGTACGATTTTCTCACGCTCTCCGATCACTTCGTCGCAGATTGCGGCTGGCCGATCACCGATACGCGTCCCTACCGCACGCCGGAATTCACCACGATCATTGGCGCGGAAATTCATACGCATACGCACGCAATGGAACTCGGCAACACCTGGCATATCCTCGCCGTCGGATTGCCTTTCGATTTCGCGCACACCCCGGAGGACCAGACCGGACCTGAACTCGCAGCGCGGGCGCTCGCGGCAGGTGCGTTCGTCGTCGCGCCGCATCCGCACTGGTATCTGATGACCGATAAGGACATGCTCGCGCTCGGCGACATCCATGCGATGGAGATTTTCAACGCCAGCGCGACCGACGACAACGACTGCGCCGAGAGCAGCTACATGATCGATTACATGCTGGCACGCGGCAGACATTTGAATATCTGCGCGACCGACGACGCGCACTTCGTCCCGAATTCGCACGAACGGCTGATCGGATCGGTGATGGTCAAAAGCGAGGAACTCTCGCCCGAAGCGCTTCTCGCCGCGCTGAAGGCAGGCGATTTCTATTCCACCACCGGACCGCTGATCACGCATGTCGAGGTCGAACCCGGCAAACGCCTGAGCCTGCGCTGCACACCCGCCAACCGCGTATTCATCATGGGCGTGCCGACGGAATACAAGAGCATCGCGGAGCAGGGCATCACGCAGGCTGAATTCAGCCTCGAAAACTGGCGCAGCGATTACGTCCGCATCCTCGTTCGCGACGACGCGCAGCGCAAGGCATGGTCCAACCCGATCTGGCTGCGCTGAGGAAGCAATGTTAAATCGCCAGTCTAAATCGTTAGCCGTCTGTTGACACAAATTTCAACAAACTGCCCTCAAAAATTAATATCGTGAGGTCAATGTCACCGGGGGCGCGTTCTCCGCGCGCCTTTTCAAGAGAGTGGAGGCAGTGATGTCGAATAGCAAATTTAGCCGTCGGCAGTTTCTAAAGTTCGCGTCGGTGACGGGCGCGGGTCTGGCTGCGTCGTCCCGCTTCACGTTCCCGGCAGTCATCGCGCAAACGGGCGACCCCGACCTGAGCGATCCGGCGAAGGTCGGCCAGGCGCTCACCGCCGAAGGCGCGACCGTAAAGATGCACACCTGGGGCTTCTCCGGCTTGCGTGAAATCACGTTCGTCGAGCAGTTCGCAAACCACACGAAGAAGCTGTACGGCGTCCCGGTCAAACTGGAATACGCCGAAGGTGATTTCAGCAGCTTTCTACAGGAATTGCCGCTCGCCAAGCGCCACATTCGCGATCTCGGCATTGACCTGATCGACAAGGAAGAAGAATTCTTCTCGCGGATCATGGCGCTCGAATGGGGTGAACCCGTCGATCAGCCGAAGTATATGCCGCTGTTGACCAACCTCGCCGCCGTCGAACCTGCGTATCTCTTCAAGGGCGAAACGGCCAGCGCGGGCAAGGGAACCTACGGCGTGGTTTATCAGGGTTACGAATGGTTGCAGGCAATGCTGCGCCGCGACAAGGTGGACGTCACCAAGTTCAACGACTGGACCGACCTCGCCCGCCCTGAACTGGCGAACAAGGGCATCGTCTATTCGCTGACCAACGACTCGCGCGGCCATTTCGTGTTCCTCGGCCTCCTCAATTCGCTGGTCAAGCAGGGCATCGTCACGGGCAGCCTGTGGGACCTCGCGACGTGGCAGGCCGGCTTCCAGTGGTGGAAGAGCAATATGTCGAAGCAGGTCTTCAAATTCGGCGACATCGGCAACGACCCGGCGTTGCGCCTGAACCTGCAATCCGGCGAAGCGTGGTGGGCGGGTTTGTGGGGAACCTACACGCGCGAACTGCTGGCGCTCGACTGGAACAAGCGCGACAACCTGCTCGCGCCGTTCTACCCGAAGTCGGGCATCGTGGCCGACCGCGAGACGATGACCCCAGTGGCGGGCGCGAAGCACCCCATCGCCGCGCGCGTCCTGCTCAACTGGATGATCAGCACCGAGTTCCAGCATGTCGGCTGGTACAAGGAAACCGCGACATCGGAAGCCGTCAATCGCTGGAACGTGCCGGAAGACAAGTATCTGGTCGTCTATGCGGGTGGTGTCGCACCGCAACACCGCGCGCTTGCGCCGGATTGGGCGAAGCCGTACTACGCGCCGAATCCGTCGGAACTGATCCTCACAGTGAATTGGGATTGGTACGTCCCGAACGCGGAGAAGATTTCGCGTGCCTATGAAAGCATCGTCGGCATCTAATGACCGACGTTCGCGCCGCCGTTTCACTAGCGGGGGGGCAGCCGTCCCCCCAACCCGCCAACCGCCTCGCGCGGCTGCGCCGTTCGTCGCGCCTGACGCGCGGCACGGTGATCCTGCTCGCGCCACTACTGGTCTATATGCTGTTTGTCTTCGCAGTACCGGTCGGCTATCAGGTCGCGTTCGCGTTCTACTCGCGGGAGCTATACAAAGGCGTGATGTGGCTGCCAGTGCCGGATTTCACGCTCGTCAATTTCGGGCGGGTCTTCACCGAACCCGAATATCTGAATAGCCTCGTCTGGACAATCGGCGTCGCGCTGTTCACATCCACTATCTCGGTTTCGCTGGCGCTGCCGATTGCATACTTCCTCGCACGGTACAAGGCGTTCGGCAAGAACCTGATCGAACTCTCGTTTTTACTGCCTATTTTTGGTGAAATTTTTACGCTATACGCGCTGGCCTATGCGCTCACGCCGCAGGGTCCGCTCAATTGGCTGCTGATGACGCTCGGCCTGATTCGCGAACCGCTGCAACTCACGCGCAACCCGGCCTCGGTCATCCTCTGGATGTCGATCCCGACGCTCTCCGTGCTGCTCATTCGCGGCGCAATCGCGGGCGTGGATGTCATGTATGAAGAGGCCGCGCAAACGATGGGCGCGAATTCGTGGGGGACCTTCTGGCGGATCACGTTTCCGCTTGCGAAGAAGGGCATCACGGGGACTCTGTTGTTGAGCATTTCCGGCGCGGTCGGGACGTTCACGCTGCCGCTGGTGCTGGTCGGTCCCAACAACAACTGGCTCGCGACGCGCATCCAGCGCGAAGTCAATCCATTTTATAATTATCCGATGGCCTCCGCGCTCGGCGTCGTCCTCACCGCGATCAGCGCGTTTCTACTTTTTCTGTATTTGCGTAATCAGGAGCCGGCGGCGCAACGATGAAACTTTCCCGTCCGGTCCTCACCACCCTTAATGTTGCGGCGCTTGCGCTCGCGTTCGTGCTGATCTGGCCTGTCCTGCAAATGGTGCTGAATTCGGTCACGACCGATATTACGTTCCCGCCGCGCAATTTCACGTTCAATGCGTTCCAGACCATCATCTGGCCGAGCTATTTTCTGGCGATCCGGTTCAGCCTCGAACTCGCGCTCTGGACGACGCTGCTGCTGATGGCGATCTGCCTGCCCGCTGCCTACGCGCTCGAACGGCGACGTTTTCGCGGTCGCGGGATGCTCTCCGTCCTGATCTTCGTGCCGACCATTTTCCCCGGCGTGACCTATGTGTCGGCCATCGGGATTTACGTCGCGATCTTCTTCCCGAATATTCGCGGCACGTTTCCGATTATCATCATCGGGACCGCGATGGGCGCGATTCCGCTGGTCGTGCGGGCGCTCCAAGCCTCGATTGCGCAGGTGGACCCGGTGTATGAGGAAGCAGCGCTGGTCATGGGGTCGCCGCCGCTCAGGACCTTCGTGCGCGTGACGCTCCCGCTGATTGGTCCCGGCCTCGTCACGGCGACGATGATCGCGTTCACCGCCGCCGCGATGTCCTTCACGCCCGCTTATATTCTGGGGTCCGGGCAGGCGACCGCCGCGCTCTATATTTATCGCGAGATTGGCAAGGTTGGCTTCACGCCGGGCGTGGCGGTGATGGTGCTGGTCATTCAATTGGTGGTAATCGGGATCGTGCAAACGCTCTATATCGTCTTCCGCAAACAGTTTCGCGGCCTTTTCGTATGAGTTCACAATAGATGGCGAGCGTTCGTGTCGAAGGGCTGGTCAAGCGCTATGCGGGCGTGGATGCGCTCAAAGCGGTGAGCGTTGAAATCCCGGATGGCTCGCTGACGGCGATCCTCGGTCCTTCGGGGTGTGGCAAGACGACGCTGTTGCGCTGCATCGCGGGGCTGCTGCTGCCCGATGAGGGACAGGTCTTCATCGGCGAAACCGATGTTACGCGCGCGGAACCCTTTCGCCGTAATCTCGGCATGGTGTTTCAGCGTCCGTCGATGTTCCCGCATATGACCGTTTACCAGAATATCGCGTGGGCGCTCGCGCTGCGTAAGTGGCCGAAGGCGCGGGTCGCGGACCGTGTGCGCGAAATGCTGCGGCTGGTACAGCTCGACGGTATGGAAGGCCGCAGCTACAACCAGCTTTCGGGCGGGCAGGCGCAGCGTGTCGTGATCGCGCGGGCGCTCGCGCCGCAGCCGGATTTGTTGCTGCTGGATGAACCGCTCAGTGCGCTCGATGCCAAGTTGCGCGGCGAACTTTTGGGTGAAATTGCCGCAATCCAGCACGAGACGAAGTGTACGACGCTGCTGGTTACGCACGACCAGGCCGAAGCGTTGACCGTCGCGGATAATCTGCTATTGATGAATCAGGGCGAGATCGTGCAACAGGGCGCGCCGCTCGAAGTTTACCGCCACCCGGCCAACGTGTTCAGCGCCAGCTTTATCGGGACGACGACGCTGCTACCATGCACCGTCAAAGCGTCCGGCGCGCAGGTGACATTGCAAATCGAGGGGACCGATACGCTGCTCGTGGCCGAAGCGCCGCCCGAAGGAGTCCGCGTCGGGCAATCGGTGTATGGCTGCGTGCGCGCCGATGATGTGGACGTGCTGCCGGAAGGTGCAGGTGGTACGCTCGGCAATATCGTCATCGTAAAAGTGGTGCGGGCAGTGTTGACGGGCGGGATAGTGATTGTCGATGGTCTGCTCGCGAGTGATCATGCGCTGCGCGTGCATGTCGGCGGGAGCCAGCGATTTGCGTTGTTGAATGGGGAGACGCGCGAAATACGTTGCGCGCTGGGCAGTGTGACGGTCATCGCGCGGGAATAATTCACAAAAGGAATCCTTTCATGAACCTCTTGAATATCAAAAGCACGCTGGGTCTGAACGCGAACAAAACGCATATCTCGCACCCGTTCAGCGTCCCGGAAGGCACGACGCGGCTGCACCTCGAACTTGCGTTTACGCCGCGCCTCGTTTCCGGTCAGCCGGGAGCCAACGCGCTCAGTATGACGCTCTTCGACCCGGCGGGCGTTCGCGGCGCGGGCCACAACCGTGACAACAACGTCATCGATCTGAGTACCGCCTTCGCGACCGCAGGCTACGTCGCGGGACCCATCCCGGCGGGCGTCTGGGACCTCGTGATCGACGTGCATATGGTCGTGCCGAACGGCGACATCACGTATACGCTCACCGCCGACGCCTCGACCGACCCGGTTATGGAACCCGCCACGATCTGGCCGCACGGGGTCATCCCGCAGCGCGGACCGGGCTGGTTCCGGGGCGACCTGCACAGCCACACGATTCACTCTGATGGCAGTTGGGATGTACCGGATGTGGTCGCGGCGGCGCGCCGGGCAGGGCTTGATTTCATGGTCCTGACCGACCACAACACCGTCTCGCCGCTCGCGCAGATGGATAGCCTTTCGACCGCCGAAATGCTGACCTTTGGTGGTATCGAACTCACGACCTATTATGGTCACGCGCTCGCGCTCGGCGTGCGCCACTGGATCGACTGGCGTGTGAAGGTGGGCGAACGTTCGATGCCGCAAATCGCGGATGAGGTCGAAGCGGCGGGCGGTACGTTCGTCATCGCACACCCGATGTCACCGGGCGACCCCGAATGCACCGGATGCGATTGGCGCTACGTGGAAATGATGCCGGGTTCGGCGCGCGTCGTCGAGATTTGGAATGGCGGCGAGTGGGCGCGTTACAATGAAATGGGGTTGAGGCTATGGTATTCGTGGCTGAACGAGGGCTACCGCATCGCCGCGACTTCCGGGACCGATGTTCACGGACCGCAACCGGATGGGCTGCGCGTCGGCTTCAACAACGTCTACGCAGAAGCGCTCACCGAGATGGCGATCCTCGACGCGATCCGGCGTGGACATAATTACGTGAGTTCCGGTCCGGTCCTCGACTTCACGGCAGTTTCAGCTTCTGGCGCACACGCCATGATGGGCGACGCTCTCCCGAATGAGCTGATTACGTTAACGATCCGCTGGCGTGATGTTCCGAATGGCGCAAAATTGCGTCATGTGGTGGACGGTAACATTGTCAGCAAAGAAACTATAGACTCAAATGGCGAATTCACCTGGGGGGCTGTAGCAGGAGCGTTTCGGTGGCGTGTTGTCGAGATTCGCGATGTGAATGGTGACTTACTGGCCGTGACGAACCCAATCTATGTAGAAAGAGCGGTGTAGAGGTTGCAGCTTGCCCAACCTCTTTATCTAGTCGTTCGTCTCCGTCAGACGATAGCCGATCCCGCGCACATTGATGATCAGGTCGGGGTCTTGCCCGGCCTTTTCCAGTTTGCGGCGCAGGTTGCTGATGTGCGGGCGGATCACCTCACGCGCTTCGGTTTCATCGACGGTATAGCCGCGCACCTCGCGCACCAGCTCGAAGCAGGGGACCACGCGACCGCGATGCGCGGCGAGGTAAAGCAGCAAATCGAACTCGGTGGGCGTGAGCGGAATCCAGTTATCGCCGACGCTGATCTGGTAGCGTCCCGGATAGATTGTCAGTGGACCGAGCGTCATGGTCGAGGTCGGGACGTTGACCGCCTGCATTGGCGGCGGGGACTGGATCAACATTCGCGCAGAGGCTTCGGCGCTGGTCCCGGTCAGTTCCTTGACGTTCAATTGAATAGCATCCAGCAGCGCCCGCCGCCGCCGCAGGTTGTGCGCGCGCTCGAGGCCGCGTTGCACGCTCTGCCGCAAATCCTGGCTGCTGCTCGGCTTGATCAGGTAATCGTGCGCGCCGAGCCGCAGTGCTTCGACGGCGGTACTCAGGCTGGCATACCCCGTCATCAGGATCACGACCGTATCCGGCTGGCGTTCCTTGATACGCGAGAGGAGTTCGACGCCGCTCACACCGGACATGCGAATATCGGTCAGGACCACATCGAAAACCTGATCGTTCATCAGGTCCAGCGCTTCTTCGCCGCTTGATGCGGAGCTGACCTGATAGCCGACGCGCTGGAGCGTTTTGCTAATCGAATAGCGAATAGCGCCCTCGTCATCAACGACGAGGACGTGCGCAGCGTTGGCATCGGGCAAAAGTCCGTTTTCTACTTCCATATTGAGAACTCGATGATTGAATGTGGGATGAGGTATTAAGTGTACATAAAGGAAGGATCAATAGCAATCGGAAGTTTGCGGCGGCGAAAGATCATCAACAAGATTTCGGTGTCGGTGACGCTTGCAGTACCGTAGGGATGTGCGAGGCGAATCGTTAAGCCCTTCGTCGTCGGCGCGATGAAGGCCGCAATCTGATCATCAATGGTCAGCAGCGGCACGTGGTCGCGCCACGCGGCAGGGACTTTCATATTCGTGAAGGTGTCGCTCAGGCTTTGTGTATAGCCGTCCATGCCGTGTGGCGTAAAGCGTTCTCCCCGGCGGCGCGTGCGGAAGGCAAGGCGTACATCCGCAGGCACTTTCAGGAGCGCGTAATACTCTCCATCCGCCGAAATACCCCGCGAGAGACGGACTTCCCAATCATCCATGAAGTCGACGATAGTGGGTAACTGGTCGATTGGTATGACGCTGCCCGGTTCCAGCCCCGGTGCGTTCCAATCGGGTTCCTCGTCGAACAATATGTGGTTGAACGACAAACTAATTTGCAGTCCATTTGATAGCTTGATGCTTTCCCCAGTCTTGCCATTCAGGATGAATTCAACGGCGCGATCCACATCAAACCGCGTCAGATCGTCTCTGTTGACGTGATTGCCTAGAATCGCTAGCCGCTGCACCGAGAGTGGAAGCACCGCGAATGCCTCACGACGATCTGATCCTGCGACCATCGCATGAAGCGCTCCATAATCGACGGTGAGGGTCTGCGCAGTATGCGCGAGGTTGGCAACCACCGCTGGGTTGATCGCGCGCAGTAGCGGCAGCACATCATGGCGGACGCGGTTGCGTGTGTAGCGCGTATCGGCGTTGCTCGCGTCCTCGCGCGCGGTCAGTCCATGTTCGTTCAGGAAGGCTTCGAGGTCGGCGCGCGATGTATCCAATAGTGGCCGGACGAGCGCAATTCCGTCAGGGAGGGCGGTCCGCGGTTGCATCCCGCGCAACCCGGTCAGCCCCGCGCCGCGAATCAGGTGCAGGAGCAGCGTTTCGGCCTGATCTTCCTGCTGATGTGCAGTCGCGACCGCGGGCGCGCCAACCTGCTCCGCGACATCCGCGAGGAAGCGATAGCGCACGCGCCGCGCTGCGGCTTCGATCCCCAGTTTGTGCTGCTGTGCATAGGCCGCGACATCGGCAAAGCCTGCTGTCACGGGTAAATCGAGCGCTGCGGCCTGTTCGCGAACGAAAGCCGTATCCGCTGCGCTTTCCGCACCGCGCAGTCCGTGATCGAGCGTTGCGACATGCAACCGCATCTCGAACTCTGGCGCGAGCGTGTGCAGAATATGCAACATCGCAAGCGAATCCACGCCGCCGCTCACCGCGAGGACGAGCATCTTCCCGTGATTTAATAGCTGGTGCCGCTCGCAATAGTGGCGCACCCGGTTGAGCAATCCATTCATGCTGCGCATTGTACCATCGCGCATTAACGCAACGTTGATACAACCGCAGGGATGTTCCGCATGTAAAGGGATATAATCCACAAGAAAAATGAGGCTACATCATGTTCGACGAACAGCCCACCAACCCCGCACCGGAAACCGAATCCACAGCGCCCGACAGCCGCCCGCCGCTGCAACGTTTCCTCGATCACCAGATTGCGGCAGTGAACGAGACCGGAAAAGCGCTGCAAGCGCTCGTGCCGCAAGGCTTCAAGGACCACAGCCGCAACGCTCAGGAAGAATTTCTAAAAGGCTTCAAGGTGCTGATCGATAGCGCCCGCGAATCTGTCGAGGGCGAAGTGCAAAAGGTCAAGCAGGCGCAGGAGAAGCGCAAGAACGAAACCAAAAACGATGACGGTCCTTCCACCACCGGGAAGAACAAGGTCAAGGTCGAGGTTTCGTAGTTCGCATGTGCGGCAGGAACGCCATTATTGGCGTTCGGTTTTGCGTGAACCGTATAACAAGGCGGGTCGGGGAACATTCACCCGACCCGCTTTTGTTTTCTACGCTTCGTTTGCGGTGCGGGTTAGCGCCCCATCTGGTGGATCGTCTCTGGCTCGACGACGCGCTGCGGACGCAAAACCTGCCAGCGATCCCACAACGTCCAGCCGACGACCGATCCATAGGCGAGGATGTAGAACAGCATGAACCCGGCCATTGAAGGCGCGAATTGCAGCGAGAGGATCATGCCGAAGATGCTGTAGAGCAGCATGAACGCCTCGCCGCCAATATCCGGCGCGGTCAATGCCCCGGTATACTGGCTGCGAATCCAGCGGTTGGTACGTCCGTCCTGATGAAATTTTGGCGTGCGCTTGAATTCGGTCCGCACGCCGAGCAGCGCGGAGAGCGCCGCGCGTCCGTTGTTGAGCGACATGCCGCTGCAAAACAGAATCAGCGTCGGGAAATAGATCGTGCGCTGCCACCAGCTCCCCCGGTTGAGCGCAATCTGGCCGAGGCCATAGAGTACCGGCGCGCTCAACGCGAGCAGGCTGTATGGAATCACCGTCAGGTTATCGAACGCGCCCAGCACGACCATTGGCGGCGTGAGCAGCAGCATGAGCAGCATGAAGACCTGCACGGCATACTGCATCATTTGCAGAAAGCCCATGATGCGGTTGCGAACCGTCATGCCGTTGTTCGTCCAAAGTTGCGGAAACAGCTTCACGAGGACCTGCGTGGAGCCTTTCGCCCAGCGCGACTGCTGCTGCTTATAGGAGGCCATCTGCGAGGGCAGCTCACCCGGCACGACGACATCCCGCACGTAGGCATACTTCCAGCCCTTGAAGGTCGCGCGGTAGCTCAGGTCGAAATCTTCGCAGAGCGTATCCGCCGACCAGCCGCCCGCGTCTTCAATCGCCTGCCGCCGCCACACGCCGCCCGTCCCATTAAAGCTGAAGACGATTCCGCCGTGATAGCGCGCGAACTGCTCTACGCCGAAATGTCCATCGATGGCGAGCGCTTGCCCGCGCGTCAGCACGTTGTCATCGGCGTTGAGGTGTCCCCAGCGGGTCTGGACCATCCCGATTTTCGGGTCCTGAAAAAACGGTATCGTGCGCTTGAGGAAATTCGCGGGCGGGACGAAATCGGCGTCGAAGATCGCGAAAAAATCCGAATTGGCATACTGCATCGCGTTTGCCAGCGCGCCCGCCTTGTAGCCCGACCGGTTTTTACGGCGCACCAGATCGATCTGGTAGCCATCCGCGCGCAACTGCGCGATGCGGCTGTAAATCAGATCGGTCGTGTCGTCAGTCGAGTCGTCCAGCACTTGAATGTGCAGGCGGTCCTTCGGGTAATCGAGCGTGGCTACCGCATCGATCAGCCGCCGCGCGACGTAGCGCTCGTTATAGAGCGGAAGCTGCACGGTGACTTTCGGCAGTTGCTCATCCGGCTGGGTGGGGGTCGGGTCCGGCTCGCGCGCGTGCCGCAGATAGACAAGCACCACGTAGCAGGTTCCTGCGGCGTAGCAGCCCATCACCGCGATGCACAGCGAGTAAATCAGGCGGAGAATATCCGTCAGAAGAGCCAAAGCAGCCGTCCTTTCACCGAAGCGGACACAGAGTCGCCGTATACCCCGCACCTAAGTGTGAGGCATGAATACATAATCTAGCAGCAAAGCGCGTGTATTGTACACTATTTCGGCAAGGCGCAAGCCGGGCATGTGCAAAAATACACAATTCGGTGCAGGGGCTGGATTTATCCTGGCCGTAAATATTGAGGGCAGATCGGACTCATCCGACCCCTAAGAGGCTGTTTGAAAAAACCTGTTCGGTAGAATTGGAAGTACCACCGACCAATAAACCAAACAGGTACAGCAAGTGTGGCGCAAAGGGCAGAAATATACCAGTGAGTTGAGCGATGAGCAGTGGGTGCGACTGAAAAGGTACCTGCCAGATAGACAAGGCGAACGCGGACGACCGATGAAACTGGAACTGCGCGCAGTGGTGAATGGGATGTTGTACGTGCTGAAAACAGGCTGTCAGTGGGCGACGTTGCCAGCGTGCTATCCGGCCTGGCAAAGTGTGTACTATCATTTCCGTAAGTGGTGTCGAGATGGGACGCTTGAGCGCTTGCAACGGGCTTTACGCTATGAGGCTCGCCATGCGGTTGGTCGTCCCGTCCACCCGAGTGCGGCTATCCTCGACAGCCAAAGCGTGAAAACGACCAGTGTAGGTGGAGCGCGCGGGTACGATGCGGGCAAGAAAGTGGTTGGCCGCAAACGGCATATTCTAGTGGATACGCTCGGCAACTTGTTGAGTGTCGTCGTCCATCCGGCTGACTTGCAAGACCGCGATGGGGCGGTGCTACTTCTGGCACGCACCTCCGATACCCTGCGCACGCGCTTGCGCTGCATTTGGGCTGACGGTGGCTATCGTGGCAGACTCAGCCTGTATTGTGGTCAGGTTTGCCGTGCCGTGCTTTGCATCGTCTTGCCTCCGCCCGACGCTTCTACCTTCATCTTGCTCCCGCGTCGCTGGGTCGTTGAGCGTACCTTTGCGTGGTTTGGTCACTTCCGCCGTCTCAGCAAGGATTTCGAGCGCTGCCCTCGTTCCAGCGAAGGCTGGCTTTGGTTCGCTGATGCCATCCGCCTTCTCAAAACCCTTCCGCCCTAATTTTCAAATGGCCTCTTAGATAGGCTCGAAAGCCACTACGCTGACTTACCCTCGAAAACAGTTTGTCAAAGGCTTGGCAATAATCTTCCATTGGTTCAGGCACTACGGTTGTGGTGCGCGTGCTGCTCATTGGCACCTCCAACTTCCGGTTTACTCTCTTTCCACTTTCAAGTCAACAAACTACCATTAGGACACCAAAGCCATGTGCTGGCACAGGTCAGCGATGTGGAGGTGTTGACGGTCGCGGTGTTGGCGGCACGCTACTTTGGGAACCATCACGAACGTGCGTTGTGCGTGCTGCGGCTGACCGGACACATTCAGCGCGGGTTGAGCATTTCGCGCTTTAATCGGCGCTTGCACGCTTTGAGTGAAGTGCTGGAACTGCTGGTCGAGGTGCTGCTGGACCTGGGGCGGGAGGGCGAAGCGTTCATCATCGACAGCCTGCCGCTGCCGGTCTGCCGTCGGGTGCGAGCGCGGCGCTGCCGCAAGGTGACGGGGCTGGCCTACTACGGCTATTGTGCTGCGAAACGCGAGCGCTTCTATGGCTACCGCTTGCATCTGGTCTGCTCAAGCAGCGGTAGTCCGGTTGCTTTTCAGGTCTTGCCCGCCAGCTTGCATGACCTGCACGCCGTCTACAGCCTGACCGCCTGCCTGCCCTCCGGTGCGCTGGTCGCTGCTGACAAAGGCTACATCTCCGGTCCGCTCGAAGCGCGTGTCCTGGCCGACTTCGGCGTCCGCCTCGTGGTCGCTCGCCGTAAGAATATGCTGCCCAACACCCCTGCCGACGATGCCTTCATCCACACTCATCGGCACACCATCGAAACCCTCAACAGTCAGCTTGAAAGTATGGGAACCCAGCACCTGCGCGCCCGTACCCTCGACGGCTTTCTGCTCAAAGTTCACGCTTCCCTGCTCGCCCTTGCCTGCTTCAACTAGCAATTACGGTGCTACATCTATCCTCTGGATGTCTTCAGTTCAGAGGAGATGGCAGTTCGTCGTGCCTATTTTGATGATCTTATGGAAAAAGCGATGTTGGCCGGTTGAGACAGTTACTCCATCAATGGATGGCATAAATACTGTGCCAGCGTGTACGACCTGACAACCGATGGTCGCATTCTAGATTATGTGCAGGACTTGTTGGGCGAGGATCTCGTCTGCTGGGGGACGCATTTCTTTGTCAAAATGCCAGGCGATGGAAAACGGGTTGCCTGGCATCAAGACGCCTCTTTCTGGCCCCTCACTCCCAGTAAAACAGTTACTGTATGGCTGGCAATTGACGATGCTGATGAAGCGAATGGCGCGATGCAGGTAATCCCCGGCTCACATGTGCAGGGTCAGGTAGCCTATGAGGTCAGCCGCCCCGAAGAGAACAATGTTCTAAACCAGACGGTCATCAACCCCGAAGTGTATGGCGAGCCGAAAGTTGTCCTCGCCCTCAAAGCTGGACAAATGTCTCTGCATACGGGCTGGGTGCTGCATGGATCGGAGGCGAACGATTCGAACCGACGTCGTTGTGGTTTGACGCTTCGTTTTGTCTCAGCAGACGTACGCGCTCCTACAGGCTGGAATACAAACAGTATCATTTGTCGCGGAAGCGATCCTTCAGAGCATTGGGTAAATCTCCCGCGGCCTGATGGTGAACACATCCCGCCAAAGATCGAAGTAGCAGCAATGTAAAATTGGATAGAAAACTTCTGGACATGCGGCGGTCTGCCTCATGACGCGCATGGATTTGGCCGATCAATGTGGCTGAACGACGCTCTACGCAACATCGGTTATCTTTCCTTCCCACAACGCGAGAGCGGCAAACGAGGTGCGCAATGCAGGATAGAGCGCCGCATAGATCAGGAATAATTCAGAGTAGCGTGCGTGCGTCTCCACATCCGGTACATATTGTCTTGTCATTGAGGCTGCGCGGTATGCTGTCTGTGAAAGATCATGGATCAATTTGACGCCTGCTCCCGCGATCAGCGCGTCACCGAGCGGTGCGCCTGCATTGTCGGCCATGACAAGCAGCGGCTGACCCGTCACATCCGCAATCATCTGACACCAGACCGGGCTGCGCGTCGGTCCACCGACCGCGCGGATTTCTGTGATGGGTGTGCCGTGCTGCGTTGCCAGTATCAGATTATGCGCAATCGCGAAGGCCGCGCCTTCCATCACAGCGCGCACCAGATGGGATTGTTCCGTGCCGAAACTCAGGCCGAAGAACACACCCCTTGCATTGCCGTCGTTGATCGGTTGCAGTTCGCCACTCAGATAGGGCAGAAACACGACACCGCCCGCACCCGGTTGAGAGGCCGCCGCGAGTTCGCTCATTGCCTTTTCGCTTGCCGCGCCAAACAGCCGCCTACACCAATCCAACCCCGCGCCCACCGCGACCATCGAGCCACCGAGCAGCGATACATCGGGAAGAACATGCAAAAATGTGAGCAGGGCAGGCGCGGTGACGGGGGGTGCCTGGACTCCGTACAACGTTCCCGCCGTACCCAGCGAAAGGAGCGCTTGTCCGGGCGCGGTGACACCCATTGCCAGCCCCGCCGAACTCGTATCCTCTCCCCCTGCTACAATCGGGATGCCGGTCGTGAGTCCACATGCTGCGGCTGCTTCGCGCGTCAACGTGCCGATGGCTTCCGTGCAGGGCGCAATCTCCGGGTACAACCGCCGGGGCAATTCGAACTGTGCAATCAGGTCCTCCGCCCAGGTTTTGGTGAACAGGTCAAACGCAAACAGAATACTTGCATCGGATGCGTTGGCAACCGGGCGACCGCTTAGTTTATACGTGATATACCCTGTCGCGGTCAGGCTGACCTGCGCGCGTTGAATCGAGTCTGGTTCATGTTCCGCGAGCCACATCAGGGTCGGGTCGGCGTTATATGGTGCGGGACTTTTGCCGTTGCGCGAAGCGATCTCACCCGCGCAACAGTCGCGCAGCCGTTCACACTGTGCTTCGGAACGGCTATCCATCCAGATAATGGCAGGGCGCACGACATCTCCGTGCGCGTCGATCAGCGTCACCGCGCACCCCTGTCCACTCACCCCGATTGCGCGAACCTGCCCATGCTGTGCGTCCGCAACGCAGGCGCGGACGACCTCACAGACGCAGCGCCACCAATCGGCGGGGTCCTGTTCGACCCAACCCGGTCGTAGATGATTTACGGGATAGGCACGCGACGCCTGCGCAATGACTTGTCCGTCCGGTGTGGCGAGGACCGCTTTTACGTTCGTCGTTCCGACATCGATACCGAGCAGCAATTCGTCCAATCGATATAGCCCCTTTTGGATCATATAAGTCTGGAGTTTGAGCAATACCGTGCTTGTGATGCACATCTTGCCCCGCTATGCTCAAATCACTCGAAAGCCCTGCGCAAAAACTGATTTTAAGGAAACAACTTATGCCAACGGTCGAAACTACGCTCGGCAAAATGCCCGTTGAACAGCTTGGGTGGATCAACGCTCACGATCACATCATCATGGATGGTGGCTATACCGTCGTCAAGACGCCTGATTTCAAGCTGGACAGCGTTGAAAAAGCCATCGAAGAGCTGACCTATTGGAAAAACCTGAACGGCGGCGCGATTGTCGATGCGCAGCCGTTCGGATGCGGGCGCAATGTCCTTAAATTGATTCAGGTCAGCGAAGCGACAGGTCTCCCAATCATCGTCGCGACTGGATTCCAATCGCGCGAGTTCTATCTGCCCGATCACTGGCAGTACAAGTACGATGAAGAAATGATTGCGGAACTGCTTCTTGCGGAACTCGTAGAAGGCACGGACGCGAATGGCTATGAAAGCCCGATTGTGCAGCGAACCGCAGTAAAAGCGGGCTTTATCAAAGTCGCGAGTGACTATCAACTTGTCAGTCCGCACACGCGCAAGCACATCCGCGCGATAGGCCGTATTTTCAGGCAGATACAGGTCCCCATCCTTATTCATACGGATATGGCGACCGCGACCGACGATCTGCTGGATTGTTTCGATGAAGCGGGTATCCCACTGAACTTCGTCATGCTTTGCCACACCGACCGCAACCCGGACCTCTACGTTCACCGCCGCCTCGCCCGTCGCGGCGCGTTCCTGCAATATGACTCGCCCAGCCGCATCAAATATCAACCGGAAAACCTCGTCGTGGCTCTGATGCGTGGCATGTTCGATGCCGGGCTGGGCGATCATATCCTACTCGGCGGGGATATGGCGCGTCGTTCCTACTGGAAGGCTTACGGTGGTGGACCGGGGTTCGATTATTTGCTCGCTAAGTTTACTCCGCGACTGCGCGATGAGGGATTCACGGATGCCGAACTCGAAACCGTTTGGCATCATAACCCGGCACGCTGGCTTACCGCCGGTCAGCATTAGTTTCCCGTCGGCAGCGGAGACTTTTCTACCTCGATTTCGCCGAACTTCGCGCCCATTTGGATTAGCCGATCTTGCAGAGTGGCGACTTTCAAATCATGCGGCAGCATATCGGCACGGATACCCAACGCCGCAGCAGTCCCGGCGGCCTGCCCCATCGTCATCGTTTGCGCCATCGAGCGGCAGGAAGCGTGCGCGTCATGCGTCGCGCTGAAACAGCGCCCCGCGACAAGCAGCCCATCGACTTTTTGTGGCAACAGCGCGCGATACGGAATATCGTAGGTCATCCCATCGGGCAGGTATACCCAGGTCGTATCTGCTCCCGCATGGTGGTCTTCGATGGGAGCGCCGCACGCGCCAATCGCATCCTCGAATTTGCGCGCGCTCAGGCAGTCGTCGCGCGTCAGGCGATACTGACCGTACACACGCCGCGTCTCGCGCACCCCAATCGGCGCGGAAAGCCACGACAGTTCGGCCTTCTCGTAACCAGGGATGTAGGCCTTCAGGAAGCGTGCGTATTCGAGCGCCTGCCGCCGCCCTTCTACTTCCGCGTCGGTGAGCGCTACCGGGTCGGTCGCGTCAACATCGGCCACGCGCGTCATGATCGTATGGACGACGCCCTGCTGCGTGGTGATATGCCAGCTTCCTTCCTTGCGTGGCAGGTCATAGCCGCCTGTCAACGTCGCCTCTTCCATTTTTTCCCACATCGACTTTTTGCCGAAGCCTTTGGCGCGGTCCATATCGACATTGATCATGCGGAAGGTTGTCGTCAGGGTTTGCGCCGGGTCGATGTCGCCCGCGCGTTCGTAAGGTGCGCCCGCCCGGAAGCACACATCTGCATCCCCAGTGCAGTCGATCACGATGCGCGCGGCGATCCGCATCAAGCCGCGCTTGCCATCCACGATCACGCCCGTGATGCGGTTGCCTTCCATAGTTACATCGGTGCAAAAGCTGTGGAAGAGCAGCCGCACACCGGCTTCCAGCGCCAGCCGTTCCCAAACCACGCGCAGTAGCATCGGGTCGTAGGTCACGCCCGTCCCCGCTCCGTAGGTATTCGGGCGCTCGAACGCCGCGTTCGATTGTTTCAGGCGGTCCACCACATCATCCGGTATCCCACCGACGACTTTATACGCGACGCTGCCCGGCGTGTAGAATCCGTAAAAGGTATCCAGCACCTGCGTACTCGTCCCGCCCAGATAGCCGAAGCGCTCCACGAGAACCGTTTTCGCCCCGTTGCGCGCCGCTGCGATTGCCGCTGTGGACCCCGCCGACCCGGACCCGACCACGATCACGTCCGTTTCCCAGAGCAGCGGTAGTTCCTTGCTATAAATTTCCACTGGTTGTCTTCCTGTTACTTGCTGATTGCCGTTGCCGTATGTTCTGGTTCACTGCTCATGCGCTGATAGAGGTCCGCGTCGAAATCTTCCAGTTCAAGGATGCCCTGTAGATTGCTGCAAGTCACCCAGGGCAGCCAGCCCCGGTGCATCCCCATCCCGCGCGAGGGCGCGATCCCCCAATGTTCCTGCTGCCAACCCTCCTGCGGCAAATCGAAACGATGCGCAGGCAGGCACGTCATGAGTTTTGTATTGTGCAGCAGGATCATCGCCACATCATGATAGTGCGGGTCGCGCGTATACGCATAGAGTTTCGCATAGGAGGCGACATCGAACGACATATAGGCATCGACGAGCGAGTGTCCGGTCGCGATAAGCTGCAAGCCCACCGTCGAAACGCCTTTTTTCCAGTGAAGCTGACCATCTTCGGCATCGGCAGGCATCGGCACATCCCAGATGTAAATCCATGTTTCGGCATAGTTGGCGGCCTGCTGCGCACGGTCGAGCCATTTTTGATAATGCGTCTGCTCATAGAGCGCAAGGTAGGCTTCCAGTGACAGCGTACCTGCTTCCTTGTCGATCACGTCCGGGTTGTCAATCGTCCCGCCGACGAAGTTGAAGCGCTGGTGTCCGTCGTTCCAGCAGAACTCACCCGCGCGGGTCGCCGCGTCCAGATAGCGCGCGTCGTTCGTGATCTGATAAACCAGAGTCCATAAGGAGATGGCATTATAGGTCGAGCGCGGCGACTCCTTGTAGACGGCTCCCGTACCGACGACGTAAATGCGGGGTACACCGCCGTCCTCAAATTGGTTGGAGAGCAGGAAATCCGCAATTTGCATTCCCCACTCGTGCCATCGTTCATGTTGATTTCCGGAGTTAGCTTCGACCTGCCACGCCTTGAGCATGAACTTTGCGCCCTCACACAGCGAGCGCAGATAGATCGTGTTGCCGCCACCTTCCACGAATTTGTGGATATAGAATGCCCCATCGAACAGGTTGAACCCCTCAGCCTGCGGCGGGTCCATCGGGATCGACGCATACGAGTCGAGTGTTGCCCGCGCCCGTGCGACAAGCTGCCTGCGTTGGTCCTCTGGCGTATCCGGGCGCGCGGCCTCACGCAGCATATAATAGCCCGCATCGGTCCCGCGCCCGACGAAACCCATCGTCGTCATATGCGCGAAACGGTACGGATTATTGCCTCTTTCGTTCGGGCTTGCGTCTGCCCAAAAGTAGATTCCCGTCATGCCGTTCGGTGCGCTGATCGTGAAATCATGTAGCAGTTGTGAAGAAGTGCGCCGAACCGCTTCCAAATCCTGCGCGTACACCTGTGGCGCGTAAAGCTGCCACGCGGCTCGCCACGCTTCGCGACAATACTCCGCGAAGGTGGCTGCGGACCCGAATTGAATTGCAAGCTGGTAGGTTTGTGTGAGACCGGCTTCGAGTGGGTGATAGACGCGCCGCCAGGTGCGAAGCTGGCCGAACGGGAACTCGCGCCCGCGATAGGTGATTTCGCCTTCCGTACCGGGGAACCAGTAGCCGACATCCAGAGCGCCATCGTGTTCCACACACCCGAACGCACCCACGCGAAGGCGGCTGTCGATGCGCGTTAACGGCTCAAGAATTTCGCCTTCAATGGCGATCGTCTGTGCATCGGGAGCCGGGTTCAGCAGCGTTATCGCCGATTGGTCCGCGAAGTACAAGCCGAACATGGGCGCGGGGAGGCGATCCTCGCGGAAAATGACGGAGCGCACGCCCTCTGCGTAGTTTTCCTGGCTGCCAATCGCGCGCGGATTGACGCGCCCCTCACGACCGTAGAGCATCCCCGGCGCGAACGGATCGACATCCAGCCATGTGAGTGGCTGGTCAATCGTCAGACGAATCGCGGTAAGGAAGCCGCCTGCGGCCTGCCCTTCGATGGTGACGCTTCGACTCAGACGGAGTTCGCCAGCAGGCATCGTCCATGTATCGGAGACAACGACGTACGCGTCTCCCGCAACGTGAACCCGTGCACGCGCGAGGATCGAGCCGTCACTGCTTTGCTGTACTTCATCATATGCGGCGGAAGCCTGCCGAAGGGTCTGTTCATCTGCATAATATTCTATCGCAATGGGCAGCGGCTGCCGGAAGGACAGACCGTGCTGACGTTCAATCGCGATGCCCCAGCCCGCGCCCTGCATAAAGCGGACGGTCGTTGTCCGATCAGAAGAAACAAGAAAAAAATCGGCTACCATAATCATCCTCAAGCGAAAGCGACGCACAATAGATCAAGAGTAGAGCGCGTAAATGGGCAAAACAAGCGCGCCATTGCACAACTCCGCGAGTAGGATTAGAGTAGACGAACAAGAGATTTTTGAGATGAGTATGTTTAACGCGCGGTCGCTGGTGCGGCAAGAAAAGATTGTTCATATTTTGATGCAGCTGGAGCGCGCCTCGAATCAGGAGCTGGCCGCTCAATTGGGCGTCTCCAACTGGACCATTCGCCGCGATCTGGCACAGTTGGAAGAGCGGCAGATCGTCGGGCGCTATCATGGCGGTGTCGCACTGGTCGATACCTCGTTCGTAAAAAGAGACAGCTTCGACCACACCGCGCAGGATGCAGCCGAGGCGAAAGCGCGCATTGGGCAGGCCGCCGCGCGGTTGCTTCCCGTCGATCAGACGATAGTGCTGGGTGGTGGAACCACGACAACCGAAGTGGCGCGGCATTTGAAGGTGCGCAAGCATCTTCGCATCATGACAAATTCATTGAACATCGCGATGGAACTCTCGCAAAATCCCGACCTGCACGTCACCTGTACCGGGGGCAGCGCCGACGGTGATTTTTACTCATTGACGGGCAGCGTCGCCGAACGCGCCTTGAGCGCGCACTACTTCGATGTGGCGGTGATCGGTGTGGGTGGCGTCAGCGTCGAAGCCGGGCTGACTGTCAGCAGCCAGTCGAACGCGGTGGTCCTGAGCTTGATGATCGAACACGCGCGCCGCTGCATCGTCGTCGCTGATCACTCGAAATTTGGCAAAGTCGGCTTTGCGCATCTCGCGCCGCTCAGCCGTATCTCCACACTCGTCACGGACAGCGCTCCAGAGGCATCGTACTGCGAAGAACTCCGCCGTTTACACATTCCGCTGATTGTCGCTGATGAGCGCTCCGAAACGCAGTCAAATGAGCAAACCCGCCGTTGGTCTGCTCAAAAGCAAAAGTTAAAGTAGACTGTCTCTTCTTATTTTCCAAAACACGAGAGCGTTCATGACTGACTCAATGGCCTGGACCTATTTCGCACAAATACAGGAAATCCTCGACCGCGTATCGACTACGCAGCGCGACGTGATTGAACGAGCAGCGCATATCTGCGCGAACACGATTTGCAATGACGGCCTCGTGTTTTGCTGGGGCGGCGGCCACAGCCGTATGTCGGTCGAAGAGATGTTCCCGCGCATCGGCTCCTACCCCGGTTTCTACCCGATGGTGGAACTGGCAATGACCTATTATACGGATTTCGTGGGCGCGAATGGGATGCCGCAATCATTCTTCCTTGAACGGCAGGAACGCTATGTTGATGCAATCCTCGCTAATTACGAGTTTGGCCCGAATGACAGCATGATCTGCTTTTCCAGCACGGGCATCAACGAAGTCGTGGTCGAGATGGCGACCCAGGCCAAAGCGCGTGGGCTGCCCGTGATGGCTGTCACCTCCGTCGCGCACGCCGATTCGACGGTTTCGCGGCATTCATCCGGCAAGAAGCTCAAGGATGTGGTGGACATCACGATTGATAATTGCACCCCGCCGGGGGACGCCGTGATTGCTGTCCGCGGCTTGAAGTACAAACTCGCACCGACGAGCAGCATTGGCGCGTTCATCGTCGTGAATACGCTCAAGGTGCGGACCGCTGAACTGATGCTGGAACGCGGCGTTTCGCCCGTCGTGCTGACCAGCCCGCACTTCGCAGAGCGCCCCGAAGAAGCGCAGGAGCAGTTGCAGCGTGTGTACAAGGAATTCAAGCGCCGCAAACGCAATATTTACGGGCGGGATTAGCGCTGCTTCGCAACCGGAGAGAACCCGATGGTCCAACTCTATGACGGAACTTATTCACGCCAAGCGCTGCTGAACAAGGTCGGACGCCTTCAACAAATCGCGGGGGTGCGCTCGATCACCCTCGATGACGGAGCCGAGCGCGGCGTGCGCGTGCTGGAGTTCCGCACCGGGAGCGGCTTTTGCTTCGATGTACTGGTGGATCGCGCGTTCGATATTGGGCGGTGCGATTATCGCGGCTATGCCGTCGGGTGGGAATCACCTGTCGGCTTTGCGGGTCCCTGGTACTACGAGGCCGAAGAGTTCGGCTTCCTGCGCAATTTCGGCGGCGGTCTGCTGACCACTTGCGGGTTGGATCACACGCTGTTTCAGACGCAAGACACAGCGGAACAGTATCGCTACCCGCCGAAACGCACCGAAACCTACGGGTTGCACGGGCGCATCTCCAACCGCCCTGCGCGGCTGGTCGGCTATGGCGAGAGCTGGGACGGCGACGAGTGCGTTCTGTGGGCAGAAGGCGAGGTCTTGCAAGCGACGGCACTGGGCGAAACGTTGCTGCTGTACCGCCGGATTGAGAGCCGCGTCGGGTCCGTTGCGCTGAACATCCGCGATACCGTGACGAATATCGGGCCCCACCCGACGCCGCATATGTTCCTATATCACACGAATTTCGGGTTCCCGGTTGTGGATGTGGGCGCGGAAATACTCGTCCCCGCCGCGAATTTCCATGCGGCGGGTGATTACCCGGTTGCAGGCTTCACGCGGATCGATGCGCCGGATGAGCGCTATACGGAGCGCGTCTACGAATATGAGCCGATTCCCGAAACGGTTCCGGTCGCTATTGTGAACCGGTCGCTCGGCTTCGGTGCGTACCAGATTTTTCAGAAAGCGCAGTTCCCGCATCCGTTCATCTGGCGAATGCTCGGCGAACAGAATTACGTCGTCGCGCTCGAACCCAGCACCAACCGGGTCGCGGGACGGCTCGACGCGCGGCAGCGTGGCGAACTGATTATCCTGAATGCGGGCGAAAGCCGGGGCTACGATCTCGAACTCGGCATACTGGCTAATGCTGCTGCAATTGAACATATGGCAGCCCGCATTGCGGCTCATTGAGCGTGTCTGGTGCAATTGAGCAGCGTTGCTCTATGGCTGCACATTTAACGATCTAAAATCAAATTGTATGCAGCAAGTGAGCGCTGCACCGCTATCTGTAGTAGCTGAACCGCGCAGAAAAGTGAGCAAGCTGCTCCGCTACCCTTCTTATTTGCCGATTGGAGAAAACTAATGAAACACGTCGTTCGCCTTGTGTTTGCCGTCATCGCCATTTTTTGTTTGATGCTGGGACGATCCGCTGCCCCAGCGGGTTTGACGCAGGTCGTCCAGGCGCAAGACGCGAAAAAGCCGCTGTGGGGCTGGTCCACCGTCGCGGATTATGAGAAAGCCACAGGGAAGAAACTCCCCGCGTTCGCCGAGTCGCCGATGCTCGCGGATCGTGTCAAAGCGGGTACTCTGCCCGCCGTTGACAAGCGCCTCCCGGCGGAACCGCTCGTCGATAATCCGTTCGAGTCGGTGGGCAAGTATGGCGGCAGCCTGACGCTAGGGCAGGTCTCCGCATCCACAGGCTACCCGGCCTCGAACTTCACGACATTCGAGTCGCTTTTCAGCCTCGCGCGTGACGGGAACACCGTCGTCCCAAACATCGCGAAAGGCTGGGAATTCGGCGACGGCGGCAAGACGTTCACGATTTTCCTGCGCAAGGGGTTGAAGTGGAGCAGCGGCGACGACTTCACCGCCGATGACATCCTCTTCTTCTGGGAAGACATCCTCAACAACAAAGACCTCCAGCCGAACGTCCCGGCGCGGTTCGCTCCGGGCGGCAAGCCGATGACGATGATCAAGGTCGATCCGTATACGGTGCGGCTTGAGTTCGCGTCGCCGTATTATACGATCCTCCCCAATCTGTCGAGCGTAGTTTTCACGGGCTGTCAGGGTGACTTCTTCGAGGCGTCGAAGTACCTCAAGCAGTTCCACAAGAAGTACAACCCGAATGTCGAAGCGGATGCAAAGGCTGCTGGCTACGAGACATGGGTGCAATATTTCGGCGCGAAGCGATACTACTGGTACAACGCGCGCCCGGATGTCCCAACGATGGGACCCTGGCATATCGTCAAGAGCGTCCCTGAAGGCTCCGTGCTGGAGCGCAACGCTTACTACTACAAAGTCGATACGGCGGGCAACCAGCTCCCATATATCGATAAGGTGAACGCGACGATCTTCAACGAATCCGGGACGTTGGCGCTCAAGATGGTCGCGGGCGAATACGATTATCAGGACTGGTCCACCACCGTCGCCGACTACCCGGCGTTTGTGGAAGGCGCGGAGAAGGGCAACTACAAAGTCTTCCTTGCTCCCAGCCTGTGGACATCCATCGCGGCCTATTCCGTCAACCAGAATTACACGGGCGACCCCGCCGATGCGGACGTGCTGCGTGATATACGCTTCCGCAAGGCGCTCTCCTTCGCGATCAACCGTGATGAAGTCAATCAGGTGATCGCGCTCGGCAAGGGCGAAATTTTCCAGGCGACCGCCGCACCGAGTTCGAGCTACTTCAAGCCGGAATGGGGTACGGCATATACGGAATACGACGCTAAACAAGCCAATGCGCTGCTCGATCAAATGGGCATGGACAAGCGCGATGGTGAAAATTTCCGGCTTCGTAAGGATGGTAAACCGTTCTCGCTCATCATCTCGGACGTGAAGGACGCTGTTCCGGTCAAGATGGGCGAACTCATGAAGGAATACTGGGATGCAGTCGGCGTGCGGACCGTGCTGCGCACGACAGACCGGACGCTGATGGGGCAGCAGTTCACCTCGGGCGATTTCATGATCGCAGGCTGGGCAATGGATGGTGCGGGCGAACTGGCAGTCGGGATCGGCGGGAACCGTTACCTGCAAGCCTGGCAGTGGGGACCACAGTGGAATAGTTGGTTCGATAGCCAGGGCGAAAAGGGCGAAAAGCCACCAGCCAATGTCGAGCGGATGCTCACACTCTATCGTCAGGTTCCGCTGCTCGCCGCCGAAGAGCAGAAAAAGGCGCTCACCGAAATCTTTGACATCTGGAAAGAAGGTTTGTGGCGTATCGGTACAATCGGCCAAGTTCCGAAGCCGGGCATTGTGCGCAACGGTCTGCACAATGTCGATACCAATACGTACACGGATAACGCCGACATCGGTATCGGAACCTTCAACCGCCATTACCAGTTCTACTGGGAAAATCCGGCCAAGTAACGCTCCGGTGAATATGATGACACCGCTTGCTCGCAAGGCGGGCGGTGTCCCTGAAAATTTTAAGGTGAAAACCGTATGGCGCAATTTATTTTGAGAAGAGTGGGTTTTATTGCAATTCTCCTCGTTATGGTCTCGATCATCTCGTTTGTCATCATTCAACTGCCGCCCGGCGATTGGCTCTCGTCCTATGTCAGCGCCTTGCGCACTCAGGGCGCACAGATCAATGATTCGGTGATCGAAGGACTGCGAGTGCAATATGGCCTCGACCAGCCACCCGTTCAACAATACTTTACATGGGTGACAAACATCGTTTTGCATGGGGATTATGGCTTCTCGTTTTCATATGGTCGCCCGGTCGCAGAACTGCTCGCAGAGCGGCTGCCCTGGACGCTGCTCATCTCCATTCTGAGCATCGCGCTTACTTACGCGCTCGCGATCCCGATTGGGATTTACTCCGCGACGCACCAGTATTCGTCACGCGATTACCTGTTCACCTTCATTGGATTTTTTGGGTTGTCCATGCCCGGCTTTCTGCTCGCCCTGATTCTGATGTATCTCGCGTACAAATATTTCGGGTTAAGCGTGACGGGGCTGTACTCTCCAAAATATATGGGCGAACCGATGAGCTGGGACAAATTCGTGGATATTCTCGGTCATCTGCCAATCCCGGTACTAATTATCAGCCTGTCCGGTACGGCGGGGCTGATTCGTGTACTGCGTGGGACGCTGCTCGATGAAATCCGCAGGCCATATGTGGATACCGCCCGCGCGAAAGGGCTGAAGGAACGGACCCTGCTCTACCGTTACCCGGTACGCATTGCAATCAATCCGCTGATCAGCACGGTTGGCTGGTTGCTTCCATCGGTATTTTCGGGTCAGACCATCATTTCAATTGTGCTGAACCTGCCAACTGTTGGATTGCTCCTCTACGAAGCATTAAGGGCGCAGGACACCTATCTCGCCGGGAGCATCGTCATGATTCTCGCTCTGCTAACTCTGATCGGCACGCTCCTCTCGGATATTTTGCTTGCGGTCGTAGACCCGCGTATTCGGATCGAGGAGTCCTGATGAACATCACCCGATTGCTCAGAAGACAGCCCGCAAAGATTGCAAATGCCCCGGCAGCGCTGCCAATCGATGACGTCGCGGTAGAGCGTTACTACATCGCCTCGCAGCGCGAACTGATCTGGCGCAAGTTCCGCAAGCATAAAGTGGCAGTCATCTCCGGGGTATTGCTGATCATCCTCTACCTGTCGGCGATATTTGCGGATTTCATTGCGCCCTATGATGTTTCTGCGCGCACCAGCTTTCGCTACGCGCAGGCACAGCCGCTCGTATTCGTCAGCGGTGGATACGTCGGACCGCACGTATACGGGTACAAACAGGTCAACGATCCCAAAACGTTACGCACAATCAACGAGATCGATAGCACGAAAATCTACCCGATCCAGTTCTTCGTGCATGGGTCCGAATATCGCCTGCTGGGGCTGTTCCCGACGGATATTCACCTGTTCGGCGTGAGTGGCAGCAAAGCCACGATCTTCCTTTTCGGTACGGATGAACTCGGTCGCGACTTGTTCTCCCGGATTTTTCTGGCGCTGCGCGTGTCGATGTTCATCGGGCTAATCGGGGTGGCGCTGAGTTTTATCATTGGCGTCATCCTGGGCGGGATTTCTGGCTACTTCGGCGGGATGGCGGATATTGTCATTCAAAGGCTAATCGATCTGATTCTGTCTATCCCGACGATCCCATTGTGGTTGGCACTCAGCGCCGCATTACCTCCCTATTGGCCGTCAACGACCGTGTTTTTCGGAATTACGCTCATTCTATCGCTCATTGGCTGGTGCGGCATTGCGCGTATCGTGCGCGGCAAGTTCCTTGAACTGCGCGAAGAGGATTACGTCACAGCGGCAATCGTCGCAGGAGCCAGCAACCGCCGGATTATTTTCCGGCATCTTGTTCCGGCCTTCGCGAGTTACCTGATTGTGCAGCTCACGTTATCAATCCCGCAGGTGATTTTGGGTGAGACTGCGCTTAGTTTCCTGGGGCTGGGCATCCGCGCTCCATCGGTGAGCCTCGGCACGCTGCTTGAAGATGCACAAAACATCCGCGTGGTGGCGCTCTATCCTTGGTTGCTCATCCCCGGAATTTTCCTGTTCCTGATCGTGCTGGCTTTCAACTTCGTCGGTGATGGTTTGCGCGATGCGGTTGATCCGTATAAACAATAATTCAAAGGCTGCATGATGCTCGAACCGCTGCTCTCAATTCGCAATTTGCGCACGTATTATCATCTTGACGAGGGAATACTCAAGGCTGTGGATGGCGTAGACATCGACCTCATGCCGGGGCAGACGCTCGGTATCATCGGCGAAAGCGGCAGCGGGAAGAGCGTCACGGCGCGCTCAGTGATGCGACTGATTGCGCCACCGGGTAAAATCCAACCCGGCTCCTCAATTCTGTTGCAGGCAGAGGGAAGCGCCCCAATTGAGATTACAGAACTCGTTGCAGATAGTGACGCCATGCGCGATGTGCGCGGCAAGCTGATTTCGATGGTTTTTCAGGAGCCAATGACCAGTTTGTCGCCCGTTCACAAGGTCGGCAACCAGATTATGGAAGCGGTCCTGCTGCACACCACGCCAGAGCGCAAACAAGCGCGCATGATCACACTTGAGAGTTTGCGCCGGGTCGGACTGCCGACGCCGGAACGGACCTTCGACGCCTACGCGCACGAACTCTCAGGCGGGCTGCGTCAGCGCGTGATGATCGCAATGGCGCTTGCCTGCCGCCCGGCGGTACTCATTGCAGATGAGCCAACGACGGCGCTTGACGTGACGGTACAGTGGCAAATTCTGCGGCTGATGGCGAGGCTACGCGCCGAGTTGGGAATGGCGATCCTGTATATTACGCACGATCTCGGTGTGGTCGCACAGATCGCGGATGCGGTGGCCGTTATGTATCTGGGGCAAATTGTTGAGTCGGGGAGTGTCTTCACGCTGTTCGAGAACCCGCTGCATCCTTATACACAGAGCTTGTTGAGTTCTATCCCGCATATTGGTTCACGTGCGCGCGGCCATTTGGAAGCCATTGCGGGCAATGTCCCGGTCCCCATCAACTTGCCGAAACGCTGTCGCTTTGCTGACCGCTGCAAACACGTATTCAACGATTGTCTTGATGCAGAACCCGCGCTGGTCGAAGTCGAGCCGGGTCACGCCGTTCGCTGCTTCTTGCATCATAAGGAGGTCGAACTTGACCGCTGAAATCCTGCTGCATACACGCGGCCTCAAGAAATATTTTCCGATTAAGAAGGGGCTGCTGCGGCGGGTCGCGGCTCAACTGCGCGCGGTTGATGGTGTTGAAATTGTCGTGCGGCAGGGAGAAACAGTCGGACTGGTCGGTGAATCGGGTTGTGGGAAAACCACGCTCGGACGAAACATTCTGCGCGTGCAGAAGCCGACCGCAGGCGACATTCTTTTCCGTACAAAAGACGGAAAGCAGATTGATCTTGCGAAGCTGGAAGGAAACGCGCTGCGTGCTATCCGTCCACAAATTCAGATGATCTTTCAGGACCCGCAATCCTCGCTCAACCCGCGCATGACCGTGATGGATATTGTCAGTGAGCCGCTTATCGCGAACCGTTTGGCGCGCGGTGACGAACTCGCCGACCGCGTGAGATCGCTCATTGACCGTGTGGGATTGCAGGTAAAGCATCTGAACCGTTACCCGCACGCTTTCTCCGGCGGCCAGCGACAGCGCATCGGTATCGCGCGGGCGCTCATTACGAATCCGTCACTGGTCGTCGCCGATGAGCCGGTGAGCGCGCTCGATGTATCAATCCGGGCGCAGGTTTTGAATTTACTAAACGATTTGCAACAGGAATTTGGGCTGACCTACTTGTTTATCAGCCATGATTTGAGTGTTATTCAACATATCGCAGACCGCGTAATTGTGATGTACCTGGGCAAGGTAGTCGAAGAGGCGACGACCGACGACCTGTTCGCGCAACCAATGCACCCTTATACCGAAGCGCTCCTGCTCTCCATTCCGAAGCCAGACCCACGCCAGCGCACCGACGAGGTGATATTATCTGGTGAGATGCCAAGTCCCATCAACCCGCCGACCGGATGTGCTTTCCATCCGCGCTGCAAGTATGCAACCCAAAAATGTGTGACAGAGACGCCTTCGCTCCGTGAAGTTGCGCCGAGTCGGCGTGCGGCCTGTCACTACTCGGAGACGCTCGAATTACGTGGTGTATAGAAATTTTTATGCAAGTAGACGTTACGCCGTTGAGTTGGATGATAAAATCGGGGCATGAACAAAGCCAATGCGACGCGCAAGATTACATTCATTTTCTGGTGGCGGCACAAAGCGTGTTTAGCAGCATTGAGGCGGCCGCGACGCACCCAGAGGGAGAGGTCGTGGTAGCGCATGACGCCTACAGGCGACTGTTGCAACGCCTTGCACCGAACAGCAACGGGTTGTGGGCAGAGATGGAGGGGTGCATCGCACGGGAGCGGGGGATGCTGGTCATCGATGACAGCACATTGGATAAACCCTACGCCAGCAAACGTTGTTCGTCGGACACGATTACCCGGCCTTGCAGCAAATCGGCAAGGAACTTGGCGTCAAGGTAACTATCGCCGGACCGCAAACCGTCGATATTCCCGGCCTCGTCGCTGCCGTTGAGCAAACCGCTGCGCGTAAGCCAACGGGCATGATGGTCGTTGGCTGGGACCCCTCAGCATTGATCCCGGCCATCAACAAAGCCATTGAAGCAGGTATCCCGGTGATTACCGTCGATGCCGATGTCCCCGATAGCAAACGCCTCGCGTTCATCGGCTCGGATTGGACCGACATCGGACGGCGGCAAGCGCAGGCGATGCTGGCGTCCTTCGACGGTAAAAAGGGCAAAGTCGGGATGCAGGGCTTGATCGAGCAATCGATTGACCAGCAGGCCATCGCGGGCTTCCGGGAAATGATGGAAAAGGCGGGCATCACCGTCCTCGATGCGCAGCAGGAAAAGCGCAACCAAGCCGAAGCCGCCAAGGTTGCGGCGGCGCTAATTCAGGCTCACCCGGATTTGATAGGTATCGCGGGCTTTGACTCCGAAAGCGGACCGGGCATCGGCCAGGCCGTCAAGGAAGCGGGCAAAGTCGGCCAGATTTTCGGTACGACCGTATCGGGCGGCGAGCAGTCGTGGAAACTGATTAAGCAGGGCGCGCTGGGCGCATCGGTCGAACAGAAGCGCGAGTTGTTCACCTATCAGGGTGTCAAGGCGCTACGCGATGTAGTGCACAATACGCTCAAGTTCACGGCGGATGACGCGAAAGCGGGCGTCGTGCCAATCCCAATCAACTACAGCACGGGTACGTTTGTCATCACCAAAGAGAACGTGGACGTGTTCCTGAAAGCCTAAAGGACACACGCCCGTTCAGTTATGCTGACCCTTCCCAAGTCCGGGTGGGGTCAGCAACGATCTTGCAACTTCTACAGCAGGCCGGGGTATAGAGAAGCCGGACCTTAGGCATAAATTATCGTAGTTCTAAAACTCGATTTCCGAGTTCGTCACCTGCTTGACATGCCCACCGCCTTTAACCAACTGCCATTCCAACGCCAGATGTGAATGCTCACCCGGTTGCAGCACCCGCAGCGGACCCAATACTTCGGCTTCCAGAAGGTAGCCGGGCGATTGAATTGGCACGGGCGAAGGTGCGCCGGGCGATTCTGTCCAGCACTCCACCGACGCCCCGCCGTCGGGGTATTCCGCGTCCGGTTCGACGTTGAACCTGACTGCGAGTACACGTTCGGCAGCTTGATCGACTACCGCCAGCCATCCGGCGTTGCTCCCGATTCCGATCTTCCCGACGTGTCCCAGATAATGCACGCCCAGCACGCCCGGCACTATTTCGGGCTGCCATTGCGCATCGTTTGCTTCGCCATACAGGACGTGGTAGGGCAGATCGTTCTGCGTCGGTATATACATCCACATCTGGTCGTTTAATGTACCATCCGGCGCAGCGCAGTTGATTTGCATCACATCCCAGATCGACCAGCGAACTGGACGCTCCGTGATATTCTCGAAACTCAAATCGACCTGAATGCGGTCGGTCTGTGGCGCGAGCGTCAGCCGCCGTGTGATACGCAGGCCGGAACGCGCATCGGGCGGACTACTCATGCTCAGGCTGACGCTCGTACCCATTTGACCCGGCTCCGCGTTGTATATGCCGGAGTCGAGAACCGGGTCAGGCGGTCCCGGCCATTGGTGCGGATCGTCCCAGCCTTGCGGTGCGGGCCATGTTTTCTCCCCGCCGTAGTTCTTCCAACTTACCAGCGAGCCATCGCCCTGATGCTCTTCCGGGGTGAAACGCTTTCCGGCGAGAGTTGAATTCATGAACAAAAATTCATGGTCGGCCAGCTTGAGCGACAACACGCGCCCGCCTAATTCCGGCACGGCGACTACACTCACCCGGTCGTTGAAGAGCCGCCATGCCGCCCAGCCATGAAAGTCTATGCGCTCGATGCGTGCGACCGGATTCAACACCATCACGCAGGCTGCTCCGCAAACGCGAGCAGCAAATCGACTTCATCCTGACGGTACGGCGTGCCATCCGGGAACAGTACGCCCTGGAAATAAATCTCGTCTTCGACTTTTGGCGCGTGTTGCCACTGGTAGCGCGTCTGGTTGACGCCAATCATCAGTTCCCAAAAATACCAGCCAACGCGATGCTGCCTGAGCAGCGGCAGCATTTCCGCAAGTTCACCATGATTGGGACGCCCCAAAATTTCAGTGGCGGCAATCGGCTTGCCGAAGGAGAGCGCCCCCTCAATGATGCGCGCTGCTTCTTCCGGCTCGCGTGTCGGGCTGACGTAAGGGTGAATGTTCGTCACGTCGGAGAGCAGCGCCCCATAATAGCACGCCGTCAGCGGCTGGTCAGGATTGATTGCCCGCGCCCACTCGAAGACATCCCGCACGAGCGCCACGCTGTACGCGCGTACCTGCGCTTCATTGTAGAGGTCCCACGCTATTATGCGCTCGTCGTGTTTGAATGTCGTGAGCAGGTCATCCACATAGCGCCGCAGCTTGGGGCGATAGGCCGCCGTCATGCGCGAGCGACCCGGCGAACTGTGCCACAGCCCGTTATGCACGCCCGTTGCAGGCTCAGGATGCGGACCAAGCGACGGTTCGGGCATGAAGCAGTCATCGAAGACGACAGGCATCACCGAAAGGCCGTGACTCGCCGCGCACGCGAGGAATGCCTCGAAACGTTCAAGCAGCCCTTTCGGGTCGTGTTCATAGACGAGGTATTGAATAAAGACCCGCACGCTGTTCAGGCGTAGGGCTTCCGCGTATCCCAGCTCACGATCTATCGTCGTGAGGTCGAAGTCTTCCCAGAACTGTGTATCGTTGACCGCGTTCGAGGGGACGTAATTCGCGCCCCGAATCGAGGCGATCTGCTCATCCAGCGATTGCTTGATCATGGTTTCTCTCACTTTAGGCCAGTAGTCGCGATGCCGCGCACGAAGTAGCGTTGCAAGACGAGAAAGAACGTCACGGCGGGCAGGGTCGCGACGACGGCGGCGGCCATCGTAATTCCGAAGCTGGTGGACATCCCGGCACTCGCGACCAGCGCGGAAAGCCCGACCGGGACGGTGCGCGTCTTGTCGCTGTTGCTCACAATCAGCGGCCAGAAGAACTCATTCCAACTGCCGACGAACGTAAAGATCGCGACCGAGGCGAGCGCTGGACGCGAGAGCGGCACGACGATTCGCCACAGGAAGCCGAGCCGTGTGCAGCCGTCAATGGTCCCCGCGTCTTCCAGTTCGGCGGGCAGCGTGCCGAAGAACTGCGTGAGCAGGAACACCCCGAATGCGTTGGCCGCGGCGGGAACGGACAAGCTGAAATAGCTGTCTGAAATTCCCAGACGGCTCAGACCGAGGAACAGCGGCACAAGCAAAATCTCGCGCGGGAGAAGGAAGGTCGAGAGGATGATCAGCAGGACGACCTTGCGCCCCCGAAACTGCAAACGCGAGAGCGGATAGGCCGCGAGCGTATCCACAGCTAGTGTAAGCGTGGTGGTAATCGTCGCCACGATCAGGCTGTTGCGGAACCAGAGCAGCATCGGGAAGCGCTGGAACACGCCCGCGTAATAGCTCAGGGTCGGCGGATTCGGTATCCAGTTGACGGGGTACTGGAAGATGACCTCCGGCGGCTTGAGCGAGGTGACGAGCATCCACAGCATCGGCGCACCCCACATCACGCCGACGACGATCATCAGAGCATACAGGAACGCGCGCGTTGTCAGAACCGTAGTCAAAATGTTTTTTTGCGGTTCGTCGCGCAGTTCGCGCGTCAGAGTAGCCATATTAGAGGACCTTCATCGCGCGCAATTGCACGACTGTAAAGATCAGCGTGACGATCAGCAGGATCACCGCTGCTGCTGCCGCTTGCCCCATGCGGAAGTTCTGAAAGGCGGTTTGGTAGATATACTGCGCAATGACGAAGGTACGCCCCTGCGGCCCACCTTTGGTCATCACGAACGCCTGCCCGAAAACGCGCCAGCACGCGATTACCGTTGTCGGGATAACGAACGCATTCACCGGCAGCAGCATCGGTATCGTAATGAACCGGAAGAGTTGCCAGCGGGTTGCGCCATCGATCCGTGCCGCCTCGTACAGTTCTTCGGGGATGTCTTGCAAGCCCGCCAGATAAATGATCATATTCGCATTGACGGTCCACCAGATCGTTGTCGCGGCCAGCGCGGGCATTGCCGCGTTGACATCGGTGAGCCAGCCAATCGGCGGGTTGATACGCAACGGCGTGAGATAGAAGTTGAACAGGCCGAATGTGCGGTCGAAAATCCAGACCCAGATTATTCCGACGACCGACACGCTCACGACATACGGCAAAAAGATGATCGTGCGAACGAGAGTACGCCCGCGCAGGTTCTGGTTGACCAGCAGCGCGAGCAGCAGCCCAACCACAATCAGCGGGATCGCCGCGAGCAGCACAAAATAGAACGTATTGGTGAATGATTGTAAAAATAGCGGGTCTTTGAAGATTGTTTGATAATTCGCCAGACCGATCCAGTGTGGCGTACCGCTGATGCTCCAATCCGTGAAGCTGGTAAAGATGCCGACGACAGCGGGCAGCAAAAGAAACAGGCTGAACAGCAACAGATAAGGGGCGAGGAACATATACGCGCTTAGGTCGCGCTGCCGCCGCAAGTTATAGGTGCGGCTATTCAACCTCGCGGTTGCCGTAGTTGTTGAAAGACTCGCCATAATTCCTCAAAACTCATTCAACGGTTTATTTTGGGAGCCGGATTTATCCGGCTCCGCTTCTATAAAAACCTAGGGTCGATCCGGGCGTTTGTAACTTAAGAGCTGATCGGCTTCGCCAGTTCTTCATCGATCCCGGTCTTCATATCATCAAGCGCCTGCTTGACCGACTTCGCGTTGGCGAGCGCGGCTTCCAGGTTGGTCGAAAGCGGGGTCGGCTTGGAGAAGGAGAAGATCGCGCTGTACTGCGGCACGGCGGGTTCCAGCACGGCGTCCTTCAGAGTATCGATGAACGGCTTGTAATACTTGTAGCGTACATCATCCGTGAAGACGGTGCTGGTTTGCGCGGTTGGCGAGACCGGGATGATCCCGACCGTCTTGGCGGGCAGCGCGTAGTTCTCGAAGAACCATTTCGCGAACCGGACGCCCAGCTCATATTTGCTGGTGTCGGTCTGCTTGGGAATCGAGAGTACGTGCGCGTTCGCCCAGGTTGCGGCCTTCTTGCCGATCACAGGCCAAACCGCCGTGCCGAAGTTCATCTTGCTGGAGAGGCGCAGGTTCACTTCCCAAGGTCCGATGAAGCGAATAGCGGCTTGCTTGGCGGCGAAGGCATCATTGCCCGTCAGGTTGCCGCCACCCTGACTCGCGACCTTGTACTTGTAGATCAGGTCTACGAGGAATTGCAGCGCCTGCTGCGAGGCTTCGCTGTTGACGGCGGTTTTGCCGCTCGCATCAAGGAACTGCCCACCGAACTGATTGAGTAGGCTGAACCACATCCAGCGTGGGATTGCGCCCGTCGCCGGAATGTCAACGCCGAATTGCGTGATGTTGCCGCTGCTGTCACGGATCGTCAGCTTCTGCGCCCAATCCAGAAATTCTGCCTGCGTGGTCGGCGGCTTGCTGGCATCCAGCCCGGCAGTTTGTACCATGTCGATGTTGTAATACATCGCCATCGGGTGCAGGTCGCCAGGGACCGCGTAGGTCTGTCCCTTGTACTGCGTCCCTTTCAGGACCGCGTCTGCGACACCTTTATAATCGATCCCGACCTTGCTCACGAGGTCGCCAATCGGGACCGTCAGGCCGCGCTCGACGAACTCGGGCACTTCCGAGGCATGGTACAGCACGACATCCGGCGCGCCGCCTGCTGCTGCGGAGACGACCCATTTGCTGAATAGCGAGTCCCATTCAAGCGCAGTCGCTTCTATTGTCGTCGCGTCCTTGTTTTCGGTATTGAATTTGGTCAACACCTGGTTGAGCGCGTCGGTATTATCCGCGCCCGTCCAGCCATGCCACAGGTTCAGCGTTGTCGCGGCAGAGGCACGCCCGACCGCCGGGAAGCGGCCAAATTGTGTTGCGACGACAGCGGCAGCCCCGGACATTTGAATAAAGTGGCGGCGAGAAAGGTTTTTCATTGCTAAGTCCCTCAAGTTTAACTTTGGACGGGTAGACCTTTTGGGCCAATAGCTGCCAGTGTAGGCGGGGCAGCGCATCGGGTCAATGAACCAAATTGCGATGAGATGGATTATTTTGTGGAGTCGGGTGCGCCGCTAGGAAGCGAGTTCACGGTAAGCGCGTGGTGCAACACCGACCACTTTTTTGAATAATCTTGAGAAATAGTAGGGGTCTTCGTAACCCATTTCCAGCGCGACTTCCTGAACGCTCTTCGGCGTGAGTGTGAGCAAACTGCACGCGATCTGCATCTTCAAATGGATAAAGTAGTCAACTGGCGAATAGCCCGTCTGCTGCTTGAACAGATGCGAAAAGTGCGAGGTCGAAAGCCCTGCATGGTCGGCCATCTGCGCGAGCGTTAGCATATTCGTGACATTCTGCTGCAAATAACTAAAAGTCGCCTCAAGGCTGTGAAAGCGGCTGGTGCGTAAAGCGGGCGAAAACGCCGGATTGTTGAAGAATAAGCAGCCGAACAGGTGGTGCAGTACCTGCGAGCAGTAAATCAAGCGGTGCTGCACGAACCCGCCGACGAACGAATCGTAACATTCGGTGAAAAGTCCCTCAAGTGCGGCTGCCGTCTGCGCATCGACCGAAAGCAGATATTCATGTTCGGGCAGTTGATACGCGAAAAAATCCGCTTCTGTCCCGCGAAAGTGGACCCAGTGAATCGACCAAGGCGCAGCATCCGATGCGCCGTAAGTGTGCGGCGTGCCGCGCGGGATGAGTAGCGCTTCCGATGGGCCGACCTCGTACCGCACTCCGCCAATCTCGACCCAGCCCATCCCGCGTACACAAAAAATCAGGATGTGTTCGGCGGTCCCACTTTCCCGTTCACGGTAGTGATACTGCGCGTCGGGATACCAGCCCATATCCGTCGCAATCAGCAGATACAGCATCGGGTGCAGCGCCAGTCGTTCCAGAATGGCCGCCGGAATGACATATTGCCGCTGCCCGGTGAAACCCTCTCTTCGTTTGAACATGATCCTTTACGTCCAACATCACAATATAATCCATTCTAGCACCACTTTTTCCATTGCTCTATGCTGCCCATTTTCGGTAGATTGCAGAGAAAAGGGGCATTATGTTCACCAACGATCCTGTCACCGTGCGCGAAGAACGGGTGACAATTCCGACCTACCGAGTGGGGGCGCCCGAAAAAAACCCGATGTTTTTGGAAAAGCGCGTTTATCAAGGGAGTAGCGGCGTCGTCTATCCGTATCCGATTATCGAGCGCGTCTCCGATGAGAAGCAGGATCAGGAATGGACCGCGATCTGGCTGGAAAATCGTTATCTTAAAATCATGCTGCTGCCCGAACTCGGCGGGCGCGTGCAAATGGCGCTTGATAAGACGAACGGGCATCACTTCGTTTATTACAATCAGGTTATCAAGCCTGCGCTGGTCGGCCTGACGGGACCCTGGCTCTCCGGCGGGATCGAGTTCAACTGGCCGCAGCACCACCGCCCAACGACCTATGCACCCGTCGATTTTACGACTGAGGCGAACGCCGACGGCAGCAAAACCGTCTGGTTCAGTGAGATCGAGCGTATGTTCCGCACAAAGGGCATGGCCGGGTTCACGCTGCACCCGGACCGCGCATACCTCGAAATCGCAGTGCAGCTCTCCAACCGGACCGATCAGCCACAGACTTTTCTTTGGTGGGCGAACCCGGCGGTACACGTCAACGACGACTATCAATCGGTGTTCCCGCCGGATGTGCGCGCGGTGATGGATCACGGCAAACGCGATGTCTCGGAGTTCCCCATCGCGCGCGGCGTGTATTACAAAATGGACTATGCGCCGGGGACTGATATTTCGCGCTACAAGAACATCCCGGTTCCGACCTCGTATATGGCTTATCATTCCGACTTCGATTTTCTGGGCTGTTACGATCACGGAAAACAGGCCGGGATGATGCACGTTGCCAACCATCACACGGTTCCCGGCAAGAAACAATGGACGTGGGGCAATGGCGATTTCGGGCGCGCGTGGGACCGCCAGCTCACCGACGTGGACGGACCGTACATCGAACTCATGTGTGGCGCGTACACTGACAACCAGCCTGATTTTTCGTGGCTAATGCCGGGCGAAGAAAAGCAGTTCACGCAGGTGTTCATGCCCTATAAGGGCATCGGCGCAGCGAAGAACGCGAGCAAAGACGCCGTGATCAACCTGGAAATCGCGGACGGGACGGCGCAAATTGGCGTGTATGTGAGCAGCCCGCGCCATGTGAACGTGCAGCTTGTGATGAACGGAGAGCCGTTTTTCTCACGCGAGATCGATTTGGACCCGACAGCCGCGTTTTTGGAAATTGTCGCGCTCCCAGCCAATGTTGCGCCGCAAGCGCTCACGTTGCGCGTCCGTGAGGGCGAGCGCACGCTGATCGAGTTTACACCCCTGCCGGATGTCGAACCGACGATCCCGAAGCCTGCCACCGCCGCCAAGCCGCCGCAGGAGATCGCGTCGAATGAAGAACTCTATCTGAACGGCCTGCACCTCGAACAGTACCGCCACGCGACCTACTCACCGAAACCGTATTACGAGGAAGCGCTACGCCGCGACCCGCACGATAGCCGCTGCAACAACGCGATGGGGCGGTTGCTCTATCGCAGCGGATCGTTTATGCACGCCGAGCGACACTTCCGCATAGCGGTCGAAAGCCTCACCCGGCGCAACCCGAACCCCTACGATGGTGAGCCGTTCTACAACCTCGGTTTGGCGCTCAGGATGCAGCGGCGCTACACGGAAGCCTTCGATGCGTTTTACAAAGCGACTTGGAATGCGGCGTGGCAGGATAGCGCGTATTTTGAACTCGCGCGGCTGGCCTGCCGAGATGCACGCTATGCGGAAGCGCTGGAACTGATCGACCGTTCGCTCTCGCGCAACCAGCGCCACCATCAGGCGCGCCACTTGCGGATCGCGCTGCTGCGTCACTTGAATCAGAACGTGGAAGCGCGCAAAGAGCTGACGCGGGCGGTGACGCTCGACCGCTTCAACTTCGGCGCGCTGTACGAGCAATTTCTGCTCGATGGAGACACCACCTATCGCGACCGGATGCGCGGCGCGGCGAATACCTATATCGAAATCTCGCTCGATTACGCGCACGCGGGGCTGTTCCGTGAGGCGATTGCTCTGCTCTCAGAAGCGCCGACGCCCGACCCGCTGACCCTGTATTTCCTCGGCTGGTTTCATTCACAAGCGGGCGACGAAGCCGCCGCGAAGTTTGCATTCGAGGGCGCACGCACGCTCCCGCCCGATTACTGCTTTCCCAACCAGATCGAATGCGTCCCCGCCCTGCAATACGCGCAATACGCTACGCTGCCAAAACCGGTCGATGCGCGCGCGTCCTATCTGCTCGGCAATTTCTTCTACGCGCATCGGCGCTATTCGCGGGCTATTCAACTCTGGGAACTCAGCCGCGAGTGTGAACCTGCTTACCCGACGGTTCACCGTAACCTCGGCCTCGCTTATATGAACAAATGGGATGACCCCGACGGCGCAAGAGAGTCTTACGAAACCGCGTTCCGGCTCGATGAAAGCGATGCGCGCGTCTTCTTTGAACTTGATCAGCTTCGCAAGCGCCTGAACCAGCCGCCACCGGAGCGCCTCGCCAGCCTCGTAAAATATGCTGCGCTTGTCGAGCAGCGCGATGACCTGATGCTTGAATGGATTGCGCTGCTCAACCTGCTTGGCCGCCATGATGAAGCGCTGCGCCTGCTGCTTGCACGCAACTTCCACCCTTGGGAGGGCGGCGAAGGCAAGACGACCGGGCAGTACGTCGTCAGTCTGGTTGAAGTGGCGAAACGCTGCCTCGCCGCGGGCGACCCGCTGGCCGCGATTGACCAGCTAGAGCAGGCGCGGCATTACCCATCCAGTCTTGGTGAGGGCAAACTGCCCGGCGCGCGTGAGAACCACATTGATTATTACCTCGGTCTGGCATACCAGCAGTTGGGCGATGCAGATCAGGCACAACACCATCTGCACGCGGCCTCACGCGGATCGCTCGAACCCTCGTCACCGCTGTATTACAACGATCAGCCGCCCGAAATGCTGTTCTATCAGGGCAAAGCGCTCGAAGCGCTCGGCGATTATGCGCAAGCGCAATCAATTTTTGAAAAGCTGGTCGCCTATGGCGAAACGCACCTGCACGACGATGTTCAGATGGACTACTTCGCCGTCTCGCTCCCCGATTTTCTGGTGTTCGATGAAGACCTGAACCGCCGTAATCGGCTGCATTGTGAATTCATGATGGCGCTCGGCTGCCTCGGTCTGAATCGAACCAACGCCGCACGAGAACATTTCGACGCAGTGCTTTCAACGAGCGCATATCATCTCGGCGCGGTGCTGCATCGCGCGCCTCATTCGGCGACTGCATCGGAATGAGCGGTAGCGTCAGGAATCAGGACGAGGCCGAGAAATTGTAAAATCAGCAAAAGCTATATTCATTTAGCTTGTGGTTAGCTCGTTTGCCACGCAGCCGATAGCTCGTTCCACCGTTGATGAAAAGTGGCCCGCCGCTCGGCTAATGATGGGGATTGGTTGGTGGAACAAATACGGAAATGGTGGCGAACTTCATCAAAGGCGGAGCAAAAACGGGCAGCACTGGTAGAGCTTCCAAAGCCACGCATCGGATAATAGCGCTGTTTAACACCTCGATGGTCTTGCTCAATGCGGTTGTTTAAATACTGACTGGTGCGATGCCGCACCTTGCGACCCATGGCACGGCGGATCGCACGCGGGTAAGCGGCGTGCTTGTCAGTCGTCACGCGTTCCGGCTGGTGTCCAACTGTAGCCACCGCTTGTTTGAAAAAAGCGTTAGCCACCGCTAAATCGCGGGTGGCGCTTAGCATGGTATCGACCAAATTGCCATCTCGGTCGAGCGCGCGATACAGGTAATGCCATTGCTCATGAACTTTGATATATGTCTCATCGACGTACCACGACTTGCCTGCCTGCCTCCGACGCTTAGCCCGCAACTGCTCCGCTATCAGGGGTGCGAAGCGTGCTTCCCAATCGCGTACGGTTTCGTGCGTAAACGTGTAACCGCGTACCAAAAACATCTCGACCAGCTCGCGCAAACTCAACTTGTAACGCAACCGCCACAACACGACCAACATGACGATATCGGTCGGACAGTGAAGGTCATTAAAAACTGTCCCGGTTCGCTCATTGAACATTGTATTGCAACGATGCCAGCGGAAAATACGATAGCCTAAACTCGTTGTTTTGTGATACTCGCGGGTCTTAGCGGACTGGCAGTGAGGGCAGTTAATCGACTTTAGTTTTCATTAGGTTGACCAGTGAAGCATAC
The DNA here is from genome assembly GCA_965246845.1 of Aggregatilineales bacterium. Taxonomy (GTDB): domain Bacteria; phylum Chloroflexota; class Anaerolineae; order Aggregatilineales; family UBA2796; genus JBBRMW01. The sequence goes on along the minus strand of CBDFFR010000012.1, from coordinate 1,581,827 downwards.
CCAAGGGGCACGCCTTTTTCAAACGCGTTCTGAAACCTGACGCTACCGAACATACTGGTCGGGTGTATCGGTCCGCATCTGGAGATCGCGAGCGGGCGTAAACGAGGTGTGCGCACACGCGGATTTTGGTCGAGGCGGGTTTCTCAATGCGGATTTTAGAAAAGTCGGCGCTGTCTACAGGCCGAGGGACGGGAATAGCCTATAACAGACGCTACAGAATCTGGGAGAGGAAAAGTTGCGTGCGTGGGTGCTGCGCCTCTTCAAAGAAGGATTGTGGCGTTCCTTGCTCGACGATTCGCCCCTCGTCGAAAAACAGAATGCGATCTGCCACTTCGCGCGCAAATCCCATTTCGTGCGTGACCACGACCATCGTCATGCCGCTCTGTGCCAGCTCCTTCATCACGTCCAGCACTTCCTTTATCATCTCTGGATCGAGCGCGGAAGTCGGTTCGTCGAAAAGCATGATTTTGGGTTCCATCGCCAGCGCCCGCGCGATGGCGACACGTTGCTGCTGACCGCCGGAAAGCTGGCCGGGATATTTCTGTGCCTGTTCCGGGATGCCGACACGCTCCAGCAGTTCCTTCGCCTTGCTCTCTGCTTTTTGGCGCGACCAGTGTCGTACCCGCTGTGGCGCGAGGCTGATGTTTTCCAGAACGGTTTTGTGGGGGAACAGGTTGAATTGTTGAAAGACCATCCCGATTTCGCGGCGTATCGCGGCGATGTTGGCAATGTCGTTGCGGAGTTCGATGCCATCGATGACGATAGTCCCGCTCTGGTGTTCTTCCAGCCGATTCAGGCAACGAATGAACGTCGATTTCCCGGAACCGGAGGGACCCACCACGACAACGACTTCCTGTGCCGCGATGGAGAGCGATATACCACGCAGGACGTGATATTCACCGAACCATTTGTTCACGGCGTCGCAGATAATCATGGGCTGAACGCCTTCGGATGTCCGAACCGGGGTCGTGGTGAGTGCGGTCGCCTGAACTGTCATACGTGTCGAACCTCGAATTTGACTTGCAGTTACAATTTGCGAATTACAGTTGCGCCGAAACCGCTGGTTTCAATGCGGCGAGAGACCGCCGCAATTGCGTAAGCGATGCTGAAATAGAAGATCGTGATCACCAGCAGCGTCTCCCGGCGCTGCCCGATGAATTCGGTCTGCGTCACGATGGTCTGGGCGATGCCAGTCAGGTCCAGAAGTCCGACAATCGCGACCAGAGACGTGTCCTTGAAACCTGAGATGACCATGCCGACCAGAGCCGGGAAGACCGCGCGAAGCGCTTGCGGCAGCAGAATCTCGAAGGTGATCTGGAAGCTGCTCAAGCCCAGAGCCTTCGCTGCCTCGTTTTGCCCGACGGGGATCGATTGTAATCCGCCCCGCACATTCTCAGCCATGTAAGCTGCGCCGAAGAGCGTGATGGCAATCATTGCACGAAACACATTCGGCATCTCTGCCAGCGCGGGGTTCATCAGCGGGAGGAGCAACTGCGCCATGAACAAGACTGTAATCAATGGCACGCCACGTATCACTTCGATGTAGATTGTGGACGCGATGCTCACGACCGGAAGACGGCTGCGGCGTCCGAGCGCGAGCAGTATCCCCAGCGGGAACGATGCAATCGAACTGACGACCGTCAGCATGATGGTCAGCAGCAGGCCACCCCACCGCCGCGTATCGGTAAGCGGCAGCACCGTTCCGACGCCATAAATCAGGCCGAACATGACAACGGGCAGCGCCATCAAAAGCCAGACCGCCGCACGGCGCGACGTCTTGCGCGGATGAATGTCCGGGGACCTGTACCGATCCACAAGGCGACCCACCCAATAGCCAAGACTACCTGCGAAAATCAACAGGAGAACTGGCATACCGAGCAGCTTGAAAAGCTGGCTGAGATACAACCTGAGAAAATCGGATAGCATTCGCGAATCGCGATAGCCGTTGTCAATCAACAGCGCCATCGGGACATTCCTGTCGTCGAGGGTAGGGCGCGGATCATTCGTCGTAAAATTATCCGTAACGCGGATGTATTGAAACGCAGTACCGCCGATGACTGAAGACCCCGCATCGCCTGCTGTCTCACGCTGCAACAAGGGACCGATCCCCCGCGCTTCGAGGATCGCTGTGCTTGTGTCGCTTTCGGATGCGGGCATCTTTTGCAGCACGTACCAGCCATCAGCAGGTAAATCAACGCTCAACGGCTCGGACCCTTTTGATAAAGTGCCCGTCGCGATCATTTGCGTGCCGCGCAATATGCTTACCTTGAACGTTCCCTGACCGATGTTGTACGTATCGGCGATTGAATCGGAGACAGTAAACTGTGCGAGCTGCGCTTGCAGGCGCGTTCGCTGCCCGGCAGTCAGCAAATCGCTGGAAAGGCGCGTCTGCAGGTCCTGCTGCTGGCTGGCTGCGTCCAGGCGTGTAGCGGCAGAATTTGCGAGGAGCGCGGCAGCTCTATCGGCAAAGCCCACAAGCCCGCTCAAATTCTGATCGGTGGTCGAAAACTCGCTGGCAATGCGGAGGCCGACCCGCTCGCCAGCCCTCGCGATGAACGCAAGCTGGCTCTGTGGCGTTTCCGCAGATGCGCCCTGTGTGATCTCCTTGCCGCCGACGCCGAGAAAGGACGGACCGAGCGGGATCAGCGCATCGATCAGGGGTGGTGCGCCGAAAAGTACACCAATAACAAGGAGCATGATCACGGCGATACGGCGCTTGATGTGCGTCCATGCAGCCAGGCTGATCCCAATCGTAAATGCGCTGATGGCCACAAACAACCAGACGCGCCATTCCAGATTGAGGGGATAGCGACCAAACAGCATCAAACGCAAGTTGAAGATGACTACGAACCAGTTTGCCTGACCAACCGCCCAATTCAGGAAGGAGTAGCTGACCGCGACGATGAATGCACCGAAGCCGGCAGTCAGCAGCGTATCAAACCAGGAGCGGACGAGATTGGTCCGAACCCACGCAACAATCCCAACCTCTCCCGGAGGTGGGGGCAGGGCGCGCATTGCTTCGGTATTAACTATTGTCGACATGGGTGGCCTCGGTTAGCGCGTGACCAACTGAAAGCGACGGTTGAAAACATTGGTTGCCGCCGAGATGGCGAGGCTGATAACGAGGTACGACGCCATGATCATCACGATCCCCGTAATCGATTGCCCGGATTGGTTCATAATGGTCTGCGTTACAAGCACCACGTCGGCATAGGCGACCGCAATTGCCAGACTCGAATTTTTTGAGAGGTTGAGGAATTGGTTGCCAAGCGGGGGAATAATGACGCGCAACGCCTGCGGCAGGATGATGATGGTCAGCATCTCGACACTGCTCAGTCCCAGTGCGAGCGATGCTTCGATCTGACCGCGCGGAACGGCCAGAATCCCGGCACGGACAATCTCGGCGATGAACGCTGCCGTGTAGATGACCAACCCAAGCAGCAGTGCCATATATTCCGGCGTGATCGATGTGCCACTCGCCAGCCCGCTGATCAGTCCCGCCGGACTGATTTTCTGCGCGGGCGGGTAATATAGCAGAGGCCATTGGCCGTACAGCTCATCCTCGGCGCGGGTCCACAGGCCAGCGGCTTTGGCCTCGTCAATCGAGACTGTTGCCGATGTGCCATCCGCTTGTTTCACGGAAACTTTTTGTGGCAGTGGTTGAAGCCCGACCACCAGCCAGCCCAACAACGCAACGCCGACAATGATGGGAGATACCCGCGCAACCCGGTGGATAGGGGTCCCATTGCGTTCGGCCAGACGTCCCCAATAGCGCCAGAGGACAAACCCGATTGCCAGACCGATAGCGACGATGAGCAGCCAGGGCAGGAAGCGCGCAGTCGGAACCAGATCAGGCACGACGAGACCGCGCTTGCTGAGCAAGACCGCTGGATAAACCTCGATACGGCCCAACACGGCGTTTGGCAGCAGCCCGGAAAAAAACAGAATGCCTGCGATGCACTGCCCGCACACGATGCCCCACAAGCGCCAGCGTACCGCAGGGTGTATCGCAATGCGGATGCCGACCACGAGCGCAGCACACACGACGATATTCAACACTATCGCCGCCAGACTGGACGCACCGTAGAGGTCCGCTCGTAAACGAAAGGCAACCTCGATGGTGAGGATTCCAGCGACCAGACTGCTCCACAGCGCGGTGCGGAATTCAGACGAACCGCGCAGCGCGCGGGCAGCGATGACCACAGCCGCGAGAGCAAACGCATAGAACAGCCCGCGCGCCGAAAGCACCACATAGCCTTCCTGTGGAAAGGTCAGGGCGTCCTGAAATAGCGGCAGGGAGAGCATCACCACGAAGTACCACACGATCAACTGTACGAGAAGCGGCGTGTTGCGCAGAACTTCGACGATCCCCCGGCTGGCCGTGCGGAGCAGCCAGTTGCTGCTCAACAGGAACACGCCACCCAGTGTACCTAATACAGTCGTGAGAACCAGCCCGACGCTGATAATTCGCAGCGAGTTCTCCACGCCGACTCGAAAGGCCAGACCATAAGAGCTACTTGAGCTGTACCAGGCGGGATGTTCGCTGATGTCGAAGCCGGCACGGTTTCCCAAAAACTCGAAGTTGGGAAAGAGATTCTTCTTTGCCAGTGACGTCAGAATCGAGGTCCAGACGGAAGATACCAACGCAATCAGAATCACCGCAAATACGATTTGCCAAACCACGTTGAGGACTCGAACATCGCGAAAAAAAGCCGGAACCCGCATGAGCGAGGGAGATTGCGGCCTGGTTTTTGCAGAGTCAATTGCCATAACAACACCATTCCAACGGTCTAGACAAAAGAAACGGGGACACCATCATTGCAAATGTCCCCGTTCACTCTTAGGCTGTCGTGGCGATCAACGGAACGGCGGCGAGTAGAGCAGGCCGCCTTTGCTCCAAAGTGCATTCAGGCCACGCCCCAGCTTGAACGGCGTATCGGGACCCAGGTTGCGATCAAAGATTTCGCCGTAATTCCCGACCTGCTTGATGACATCGACCGCGAAATCGTTCTTGATGCCCAGCAGCGAGCCGATGGCGTTATCTCCCTGTCCCAGAAAACGCTGGATTTCTGGAATCTTGCTCGTTTTGAAGGTGTCGACGTTCTTGCTGGTGATGCCATATTCTTCAGCCTGGAAGAGAGCATAGACGGTCCACCGCACGATGTCGGCGAATTGCGGATCGGATTTGGAAGTTAATGGACCGAGCGGCTCCTTGCTAATCGTGATGTCGAGGATACTATACGCGCTCGGATCGGGTGAACTGCCTTTATACGCGACCAGACCGCTTTTGTCCGTCGTGAAAGCATCGCAACCGCCCTGCACGAACGTATCCCAGGTCGCCGCTGCCTCACTGAAGACTTTGGGCGTATATTGCAGGTTGCGCACCTTGAAGGCATCGGCTAGGTTCAGTTCGGTGGTCGTGCCACTCTGAACACAAATCGTGAGACCTGCCAGTTGGTCAATCGTCTTGATGCCACTGCTTGCCTTCACGAGGAAGCCCTGACCGTCGTAGAAGGTCGTCGGTGCGAAGGAGGCTCCCCACAGTTCATCACGGCTGAGGGTATACGTGGTATTGCGCGACATGATGTCGATTTCGCCGCTCTGGATTGCGGCCTGCCGTTCACCCGCTTCCAGCGGACGGAAGGTGACTTTCTTGGCGTCGCCCAGAATGGCGACGGCGACGGCGCGGCACACGTCAATGTCGAAGCCCTGCCATTCGCCAGCAGCGGTGACCGTGGCGAAACCTGCCAGACCTGCCTTGTTCGCGCCGCAGATGAGTTCGCCGCGTTTGAGAACCGCCTGCGTGACCGGACCAAGCGGGCCTTTACCCGTTCCCTGAGCGAGAATTGTACTGGTGCCGCCTAAAGCCAGCACGAATATCAGCGTAGCGAAAAACAACTTTTTGACCATCGATGGCCTCCTGGAAGGTTCGGTCCAATGAAGTTTCAGTTTATCTTGCGAGCGGAATATTGCAACACGTTTGTGCAGGTTTCCCAAGCCGATTGGCACAGGTCCATTTGATGCGCCGGACGCAGGCGAAGGCAAGTCGCTCCGACAGACAACGTACCAGAGCATAACTTCAACCTCGACATCATCAACGAAAAGGTCGGCGACCATAGTAAACCAAATCAGGAACTGTCACCGGATTGGCACAAGCCAAACACAATATCAGGGCTGCAAAATTACCGACACTTGACAGCGAAAAAAATCTATCTATACTCTCTGATAAAGCGCTTCATCAAAAAGCGTTTGTTTTTTGACTGTTTTGATAAATCGGTTTATCAAATACCACATTTTTCAGGAAATCTGCCGCGTCATGAGTGAAACCCGTTCTCGTCCGAAAATTGCTGATGTTGCAAAACTCGCAAAGACATCCGAAGCCGCCGTATCGGTGGTGGTGAATGGGCGCGTCGGCACAAGCGCACGCATCAGTCAGGCAACGCAGTCTCGCATCTGGGACGCGGTTCGCGAACTTGGGTATGCTGCGAATCCTGCGGCAAAAAGCCTCGCCGGGGGGCGCAACCGGATCATTGGCGTGTTCACCTTTGAGGCGACTTTTCCTATCGAGTCGCGCGATTTCTACTACCCGTTCCTGATTGGCGTAGAGGCCGAAGCCGCTGCTCAAGGCTACGATTTGTTGCTCATCGCGAGTGCCGCCGATGCAACCGGACGCCGTTCGCTCTATCGCAATGGGGTCAACCGCCTGCATCTCGCCGATGGTGGGATCTTGCTAGGCCGCCATCCCGACCGGGCAGAGATACGCGCACTCGCGGCGGAAGGGTTTCCGTATGTGTTCATCGGACGCCGCGACACTCCGGAAAACAACATATCCTACATCGCTGCTGGATATGAGGATGCGACAGCGCAGATTGCCGGCCATATACTCGCGTTGGGGCATCGTCGCATTGCGTATTTCCGTACCATGCAAGAAGCAGAGTCCTCCACCGACCGCGAGAGCGGGTATCGCAGGATGATGCAAGCGCAGGGGTTGGCTGCGTCTACCGACTTGATTTGCCGCGTCGAACCTGCGCAAATCAATAGCGCGCTTCTCAATCGCTACCTGGCAATCGGCGTGACCGCATTCCTCGCTGAAGATAACGCCTTCGGTGAAGCGCTTCTCCAGGCAGGTGAGCAAACAGGATTGCGCTGCCCGCAAGACTTCTCGATAGCAGTCCTCGGAAACTCGGTTTCATTCGTTGAATTACCTCGCGACTGGACCAGTTTTGAAATCCCACGCGCCGCGATGGGGCGCGAAGCCGTAACCATGCTTCTGCGGATGCTCGACGGAGACGCGGCGGCGCTGCCCTATCGCGTGACGCTGCCTTGCGCCTTCCATGCCGGAAGCACCGTTGCTGCTCGATAGTCGTTCAACAAAAGTTCAGAGAGGATTTTCACCATGCAAAAGTCTCGTTTTCTCAAATTTGTTCTGGCGCTGCTGCTCGTCGCGGCTACATTTGGCGCGACCCACCACGCACAGGCACAGAATGCCGTCAAACTGCGCTTCACAGTCTGGATTGGTCCGGGTCCGGCGATGGATATGTTGAAGGGCATCGCCGCCGAATACAACAAGAAGACTCCAAATGTCACTGTGCAGTTCGACACGATCCCGTTCAACGATTACACCACCAAACTCACGCTGCAACTCGCGGGCAGCAACGCTCCCGATGGCGGCTGGATTCTGGAAAACACCGCGCCGCAGTTCATCGCCAGCGGAGTCCTGACGGATCTCACGCCGACTTTCGCCGCTGGCGCGGATTATGACTTCAACGACTTTGAAAAATCTGCGCTTGGCTTGTGGCAAACAGGCAGCAAGGTTTATGCGCTACCGTTCAGCACGTCCCCGTTCCTGCTCATCTATAATGCGGATATGTTCGCGGCGGCAGGTCTCGCGACGCCAGCGGAACAGGCGGCAAAGGGCGAATGGACGTGGGCAGCGCTTGCCAGCGCCGCGAAGAAGATTGCGGAGACGCAGAAAGCGTATGGGCTGGAGAGCGTGGACGCCAACGTTTACAAGCCGGGTGGCTTCTGGACGACCCTGACGCCCATCATCCGCGCCTATGGTGGCGATGCGTGGGACGCCAATAATACCTGTCTGTTGAACAGCAAGAACAGCGTGGATGCCATTCGGTTGTATCATGACATGGTATTCAAGGATAAAAGTGCCGTCCCGCCGGGGGAGAATGCCGACTTCTTCACCGGAAAGAGCGCGATGACCATAGGCCAGATCAGCCGCCTGACGAAGCTCGACAGCGCGACCTTCAAGTGGGGCATTGCGCCGCTGCCGAAGGGTCCAGCAGGTGATGGCGCGACGACCGGGCAGGCCGCGCTGGGTGTCTTCACGAATGGTAAAAACGTGCAGACGACGCTTGATTTCCTCGCCTTCATGACCAATAAGGACAACTCCGCGAAGTTGGCGCAGTTCTTCCCTTCGGCACGCAAGACGATCCTGAGCAGCGATGCTTTCCTCAAGAGCAATCAGCGCCTCAAGCCGGAACAAATGCAGCTTGTCGTTGATGGCATCAGCAAGGGGCGCGTGCTGCCCTCGCACCCGAACTTCTCAGCAATCAGCCTTGCCACCAACGCTATTTTCGATGAACTCTGGACAGCCAACGCAGACATCGCAGCGGTGATGGAGAAGGTCTGCAAGGCGGTAGACCCACTGCTCAAGCAGTAAGTCGGCACACTCCACCGAAAAGTTGCTGCTGTCCGGTCAAACCGGACAGCGGCCATGATGAGGATCACTCTATGGCTGTTCAACAACTCGCGCGCGGGCAGATGGCGAGACGCCTCAACGCACAGCACCGCAGCGGATCGGCAGGACACGAGGCTGTGTGGGGCTATCTGTTCATCGCGCCGCAAATGCTCGGCTTTCTGTTATTCGTGATTGGACCCTTGCTTGCGGTGTTCGTATTCAGCACTCAGGATCGAAATCTACTCACCGGGTCGGTCAAGGCGGTGGGGCTGAACAACTATCTCACAATTCTGACGAACGACGCGCTGTTCACAAAAGCAGTGACAAATTCGCTTATCTTCACGACGCTGCTTGTTCCAGCGAATATTGCGCTGGCGCTGTTTCTGGCGGTACTGCTGGCGCAAAAGCTCGCTGGCGTCACGATTTTTCGAGTCCTGTTCTTCTCGCCAGTAGTGACTTCGGCGGTCGCGTGGGCTGTGGTATGGCGGTTCATGCTACAGGGTGAACAGGGGACGCTCAATCAGATTTTGTCGATCATCGGCGTCAAGGGGCCGAACTGGCTGCGCGAACCCACATGGGCGATGCTTGGTGTCGTCGGTACGCTTGTTTTGAAGAACGTCGGGTTGAATATGGTTATTCTGCTGGCCGCGATTACGAACATTCCGGGCGAATATCGCGAAGCCGCGATGGTCGATGGCGCGAATCGCATACAGGTTTTCCGGTCGATCACGCTTCCGTTGCTCGCTCCCACGCTGCTGTTCGTGACAGTGATCACCGTGATCGGCTCACTGCGCGTCTTCGATCACATCAACCTGATGACCGAAGGCGGTCCCGCCAACGCTACCTTCGTCCTCGTCTACTATATTTACTACACAGCGTTTCTTGGCTTCAAGACGGGGTACGCGAGCGCACTGGCCGCGATCCTGTTTGGTATTGCGCTTGTCCTGACCGCCCTTCAATTCGCGCTGCGCGGTCGTGCCGCTCAATCATGACCACACTGCGCTTTCCCTATTCGGAACGGGGCGTTCAACGCACCATGGACGCTCTCAGACGCGGTGCGCTGTACTTCCTGCTGGTTCTGCTTGCAGTACCCTTCATTTTTCCTTTCTGGTGGATGATCACGAGCGGGTTCAAATCGCAAAGCGCGATTTTCGAGTTCCCGCCACGCCTGTTGCCGCAAACATGGCATCCCGAAAACTTCATTGAAGTCTTCAATTATCAGCCTTTCGCGCAGCATTATTTCAACAGCCTGTATATCGCCATACTCGTCACCGCCGGGACGCTGCTTGTCGCGTCGCTCTCCGGGTATGCCTTCGCGCGGATTATGTTTCCGGGTCGGCTGGTGCTGTTCGTCATTCTCCTGAGCGCATTGATGATGCCTTCGGAAGTGACGATTGTTCCGAACTTCTTCTTTATGAAGCAGTTGAGCCTGATCAATACGCATATTCCGCTGATTATCATCCCAATCTTCGGAGCGCCGAGCGTGTTGGGCGCGTTCATGATGCGTCAGTTTTTTCTGTCCATTCCGCGCGAAGTCGAAGAAGCGGCCATGCTCGATGGCGCGGGTCGCTTCGGCATCTTCTGGCGTATCGCCCTTCCGATTGCCCGTCCCGCGCTCGGTGGCCTGATGATTTTGGTTTTTCTTGCCAGTTGGAACAATTATCTCGAACCGCTGGTCTATCTGGACGACCTCAATCTGTTTACGCTGCCGCTCTCGCTGCGCAACTTCAACGATGTCTATGGAACCCCGCTCTGGCATCTGCAGCTTGCCGCGACCACACTTGCGGTTGTTCCCGTTCTCATCCTGTATATCGTCGCGCAACGTCAAATTATCGATACATTCGCCTCATCCGGCGTCAAAGGTTGACTATGACTCATCGTGAACTTCAAGCCGATATTTTAATCGCAGGCGGCGGTCTGGGTGGAGTGGCAGGCGCGCTTGCCGCCGCGAAACTCGGACAACGTGTCATCCTGACCGAAGCGACGGACTGGATCGGCGGACAGTTGACCGCGCAAGGCGTGCCACCCGATGAGAATCCCTGGATCGACCGCACGGAGACCGGCTGCACGGCCAGCTACAGGCGGCTGCGTGCTGGAATTCGGGAATACTACCGACGCAATTATCCGCTACTGCCGGAGGTGGCCGCGAACCCGACATTCAACCCCGGCATGGGCAATGTCAGCCCACTCTGTCACGAGCCACGTATCGCACTGGCTGTTCTTTATGAAATGCTTGCGTCCTATATTTCGACGCAACGGGTTACGATTTTGCTGGAACATACACCCATCGGCGCGGAGATGGATGGGGACAACATACGCGCCGTCACCTTCCATGATGCGCAGATGGATGAACAGGTGACGATCAGCGCTCGCTATATTATCGATGCAACGGAACCTGGCGATTTGCTTGATCTGGCAGGTGTCGAACACGTCACAGGCGCGGAAAGTCAAGCCGAAACCGGAGAACCAAACGCGCTGCCTGGTGCGGCTGATCCGCTCGATCAACAATCGCACTCGTGGGTTTTCGTGATGAGTTACTATCCGAATGTGGATCACACCATCGAGAAGCCCGCCAGCTACGAGTTCTGGTCCAAATACAAAGCGGAATTCTGGCCGGACCGGATGTTAAGCTGGACATATTGCGACCCGATCTCGCTCGAACCCGTCACGCGCCCGCTCTTCATCGAGGATACGGACTCCGCACATGGCACGGACCTCTGGCACTTTCGCCGGATAGCGTATCGAAGGCACTACCCGGACGGCTTTATGGCGAGTGATGCAGTGGTCGTGAACTGGCCGCAGCTTGATTACTGGATCGGACCGCTTGCAGGCGTGAGTGCCGATGAACAGCAAAAACATTTGCTCGGCTCAAGGGAGCTGGCGCGCTCGCTCTTCTACTGGATGCAGACAGAAGCGCCCCGGCGTAATGGCGGCGTTGGGTATCCCGGCCTGAAAATGCGCGGGGACCTTTTCGGAACGGCAGATGGTCTGGCGAAAGCGCCGTATATTCGCGAGAGTCGCCGCATCCGCGCCGAGTTCACCGTTCTGGAACAGCATGTTGGCGTCGAGGCACGCGGCAATCTGCAAGGCGCGGAACAATTCGCGGATACCGTCGGGATTGGGAGCTATCGCATCGATCTGCATCCCAGTTATCGGCGCACCTACCTCGACATCACCAACTGGCCGCACCAGATACCGCTTGGAGCGCTCATCCCGGTCCGCGTCGAAAACCTGCTGCCCGGTTGCAAGAATCTCGGTGTGACGCATATTACCAATGGCTGCTACCGCCTGCATCCCATCGAGTGGAATATCGGCGAGGCAGCCGGGGCGCTCGCGGCTTATTGCCTGTCAAGCGGAACCACACCGCGTCAGGTCCGCAACACACCCGCTCTGTTGACGGATTTTCAATCGATCCTCACGAACACGCTTGGCTTCCAGCTCGCATGGCCGGAAGCAATCCGTTTGACTGCGCGCGTCAAGAATGATCCGCTTGGCATTTAGTCCGTGATCACGGCAGGTTTAGCAAAAATGAGTTCAAATCATCGTCTACTTGATCAGGACTCAAAGCAATGTCCCTCCAACCGCACTTGTTACCTGCGAACCTTGTCGGCCAGCGCTTCCCACGCAGCACGTTTGAAGACACCAGAATTGCGCTGGTCGGCTATTGTCCGCCGCCCCACATTCTGGAAAAATACGCCCCGACCAGGACGACAGAACAATATTTCATCCATGTTTCGCCCGATAGCGTGAAACGGCTCTCGCATAACGGGATCAACTTTTTATCACTGGTGCATGTTTACGGCGGTCCCGTCTCGGCTTCAACGGTAGACGAGCTTGCATATTATGGCTTCGATTATATTCTGGCCTATGGGCTGGCGGGTGGACTCGGCACAAAGGACTTGCATATGGGCGATTTTTATCTGGTAGATACAGCCCTTGTTGCGGATGGCACAACGCCGCACTATACCAGCGACCAAATTATTGCGGCTGATCCGTCCCTGAAAACCATGATTCAACAGCAGTGGCCGGGAGCCAACCTCGAAGCCATCCACCCGGTGCAGGCCATAACGGGCGACGCTATTTATAAAGAAGACAACGCTTTCCTGGAGGGCGCGCGGACGCAGGGCTGTGATATTGTCAACCTGGACTCGTCGCATTTGTATGCGGTGTCGCGATGGAACAGCGAAAGGAAACAAATCAGGACTATTGAATGCGGCGTGGTTTCGGATGTAACCGGAGGCAGCGCTGATCAGGGTTGGGATAGCACGCTTGCGGTCATGTTATCCTCGCAGGGCGGAGGCGCTTTGAACCCGCTCGAACTAACCGGAAAGATCGTCACGTTTTATATCGAACAGTTGGCACCCATGTTGCTGAAACGCTGATCAGGTCAGGCGTTTCCACCCTATCCCGGCCCACCTCCGCAGCGAATTCACCCGCCTTGTATCTCCATCGCTAAAATCAGGGGTTTTACGGCGACTTCTGATAAGGACCGTACAACAGCGCAAATTCAGGGGTTCCCTCAGGACCCGGCGCTGGGCAGAACATACTGTCACACACGTGCGACAGACTGATAACGCTGTTTCATCCCTCGTTCAGGGAATAAACCAGTTCGATAATTCCCCCTGTGGTGGCTACTTTTGACATCCGAACAAACCTGAATGGGAATGAGCTAGGTACTCACCATCATCTTGCACCATGCTGATTGCTGCTCAGATGACGTAAGTAGCCTCTATGGGGCTTCTCTCATTATTGCCGATGTCGCATAGATCGACCCTGAGTAGATATTTTACCGCGCTGAGGGTATATCAAGCCTAATGGAACCATCTTTGATCCTGTCGCTGGCTTTCTGGATTCGAGCTTTCAGATCGGCGGGAATGTTGCTTTCCCAATCATGGAAAGGAGCCAGACCAATGCCGCCGTTTTGCAAGGTGGCGATGCTGATGCCAGCCTTGACAGAATCATTGGCAACTGTTTTCAAGTAGTTGTAGACTGCAACATCTACGTTCTTCTGCACAGAGGAGAGCAAGGCGCTCTTTGCCTCGGGATAGGTGTTGTACTGGTCGACCTCGAAGCCGATTGCCATCACGTTGTTTTCCTTTGCAGCCAGCAAAGCACCGTTAGCGGCAACGCCGAAAACCACATCGCAGCCAGCACCGATCAGGCGATGCGCAGTTTCCTTCCCCTCGGTGGAGTCAGCGATGGTAGGAACGTTGCTATCTGTGTTCTGAATATTGATGTAGTTATTCATTCCCTTGATATTCTCTCCGGCTTGCCAGACGGCTCCCCCTCGATAGCTGATCACGTAGCGATCACTCGCCGGGGTCTTCATGCTAGAGATGGAACAAACGAAGCCCGACTTGGACATGCCGCCCGCTAGGACACCCGCCAGAAATCCAAGCTGTTCTTCTGCAAACATCAGACTCGTGACGTTGGTTAGTCCACCATCGGTGTAGCAATCTTTGATGGTGTTAGCGCAAGATGGCGAGCCACTGGTTGGAACATAGGTATTGTCGACGATAGCAAATTTGATGTTGGGATGTTGTTTGGCTTTCAAAGCAGTCGCATCGCCCATCTTCGAACCGACGGCGATGATGACGTTATAGCCTTCGGCTGCCAACGCCTCAATGTTCTTCTCATAGTCGCCGGGTTGCCTGGAGTCTATAAATTTCGATTGGAATCCCATCTCCTTGGTGGCTTTCTGTACCCCAATCCAAGCCAACTGGTTGAACGCTTTATCATTCACGCCGCCAATATCGGTAACCAAACCAACGTTGATGGACGAGAGATTGGCTTGAACTGGTACACCGGTCGGTACTGCGGACGCAGTTGTTAGCGTAGCGGCAGACGTGCAGGCCGCGAGAAGCATAGCAGACACGAAGATAATGGACAGAACCAGATAACGCTTCTTTGACATTCTGATTTCCTCATTCAAATTCCGATAAAACGCTCAGTACAAACCTACAAATTCTGCTCTTTGATCGTGTCCACGATGTTGTCGTTGCGGATCATTGCGCCGGCGATCATCATGGTGCCAAAGACGATGGTGAGGATGCCGACGACGCAAACCGCAATCGCCCCCCAGGGTAGGCTGAAGGCGAAGGCACTTACCGTATCGAACTGGGAGTAGATGACCACGCTCAAGGCGATCGCTATTGGCAGACCATATAGCAGGGCGGTCAGCCCATAGAACAGGCTCTCGTAACGCAACATGCGCCGGAACGCACCTGGCGTCAGCCCAACCGACTTGAGCATGGCGAACTCGCGTCGGCGCAACTTGATGCTGGTATCCAATGTGTTGATAACGTTGGTCACTCCGATCAGGGTGATCAGCGTCAGGAACCCGTAGAAGAACAGGTTTGTCATTAGCATGGTCAGGTTTTTGCCCTTATTGAAATCTGCCATCGAATAGTATGAGAAATTGCCCCCAACCGTAGACTTGTAGAGCCGTTCGATAGCTGCCAACGCCGCTTCCGGATCATCGCTTTTAACGGTCATGTTTCCGGCATTGATCGGGCCCACTCGCAGCAACTTGTCGCTCAAAGCGTCGAATACGGCATCCGAGACAATCAATTCTGGTGTCAGGGTTATCCCCATCAGACCCAGGGGTGTCTCTCGCGTGATCGCACCTATCGTCCATGTCAGGCTGGCCGGTGAATCGTCCCCAGTGTGGGCAGACCACTCAGGCATCTTGGAGACAGTCATCGTATCGCCTGGCTTCAGGTTGAACAGGTCGAAATCGTACAGCTTGCCGTTCTGACGCAGGCTGGGGTGGTTGACCAAAATCCCCTGCGGTGCGGATGGATCGGAAAATCGCTGCACATCCAGACCAAGCTGGGCGGCATAGTGGGCAAACTCGGCTGACCCCACAGCAGTTACCTCGAGAACAAATGCGTAGGTACCGCCTTCTACAGGGCGGGGCAGATTTTCGAGTTTAAGATTGGTCAGTTCCTGCAAGGCTTGATGTGCCGTATCGGTGATTACCGCGCGGGCGGGAACATACAGCGAATAGTGGGAACGTCTGTAAGTAACCCGCTTCACTTCTGGCAACTGGCTAACAAGCGCGGCAAATTGAGAAGCATGGGTTTGACGGAAGTCCAAGTCGATTTGCAGATCGTAGTTCATCGCCTGGACAGCCATGTTCTGGGTAGTATTGGTGTACAGCATCAGGGAGTTGAAAGTTACGAATAAGATGATGCTGATCATGAGCGAGAGTAGCGTGGTGAGGTATCTCTTGCGGTCACGCTGGAGAGATTTGAGCGCTAGCTCGCCCTCGAACCCAATCACGCGCCGGATGAGTGGGTTAGTACGCAGTTTGAGCGGCTTGCTCGTCGCGATCTCGCCGCTCTGGCGGATGGCATCGATGGGCGAAACACGAGAGGCGCGTCGGGCGGGAATCCAAGCCGAAAGCAAGATGGTCACTGCGGAAAACAGCACCGTCAAGCCGATGACCAACGGCGCGACTACCAATTGCATCCCCTGCTCTGCGTCAAGGATCAACTGGGTGACGATCCCCTGCGTGAGCTTCAACAGAATCCCGACCCCGATGATAGCGCTCAAGATACCCAGCGGAATGCTAATCACACCGATAATGCCAGCCTCGATCAGCACGATGCGGCGAATCTGCGCCGAAGTGGCACCTACGCTGGCAAACATACCAAACTGCTTTTTTCGCTCACTAATCGAGATGGCAAAAGCATTGTAGATCACAAATGCCGAGCCACACACGATCAGAGCGATGAGAGTGGCGAGAATTACCGGGAAGAAGCGTGCATAGTTGGATCGGGCGCTGCCGCCCATCCAGCTCAACAGGTCTTGGTTGTAGATGATGCTTTCGTTAGCCTGACCCGCCGCCCCTGTGATTACCGCCAATCCAGCGTTCTTCCCCATCTCTGGCGCGGTGGTGTTAATGCTGCGCGGATCACGCGCCAGGATCGAAATGTTCACTTTGTCTGCTGGGGCCAATTGAGCCGAATCGAGGTAAGTCAAGGCCGGGAAGGCGGCGGGCATACTGGTCTCATTGGACAGGGGTACCATGACACCGACCACCGTGTAGCTCTTGGAAACGGACGGAGTAAAAGTTTCCCTATCTTGCAAAGAGATAAATTCTTCTCCTCCCCATGCCTTGACAAGCTCATCGTGGTTGGGGATATTCCGTTGACCGAAGCTCACTTTCAGCATACTGCCGGGTTCCAGACCCAGGCCAGAGTCTGCGACCATCACCCGCGAAATCACGATCTCATCCCCGTTTTGAGGGAGGCGTCCAGAGATCAGCTTGATGGGTCGGTTTTGGAATGTAAGAGGGTCATAGGCGGTGATGCGCAGGTATGGTCTAACTGTGTTCTGGCTGCCGTAGGTGGCGTTCCCAAGCTGTGTGCTAAACATCGCCGCTTCGACGGCACTGTTTTCGGTGATATATTTTGCTTTATCGAATGGCACAGCGAGAAACTGGGCGTGCCAATTCCCCGTCACGAAAATCTCGTGGTCGATCATCAACTTCTGAAAGCTGACGCCTAGCAGGAATACCCCACAGATCAGCGTAGTGGACAGGATCACCCCCAAGATAGTCACCGCAGTCCGTTTCCTGTTCAGCCGCAGGTACTTCAGGGTATATGTCGTCAGGATGTTCATGCTCGCACCTCCTCATCGCGCAGGATGCGTCCGTCACCAAAGGTGATAATGCGATCAGCTTGCAAGGCAATGTCGCGGTCATGGGTCACTACGATCAGTGTCTGATGGTAACGTTGGTTGGAGAGCTTGAGGAGCGAGATGATCTCTTTAGCATTGGCGCTATCCAAGTTGCCCGTCGGCTCGTCGGCCAGCATCAGCGCGGGATTGTTGATCAGCGCGCGGCCAATGGAAACCCGCTGCTGCTGCCCACCCGATAGCTGATTCGGCAGGTGCTTGGTTCGATCAGACAACCCCAACGTCGTGACAATCTCCTTGAGGCGTTCCTCGTCTAACCTGCGTCCATCCAGCAATAGCGGCAAAGTGATATTCTCCTCCATGTCGAGGATGGGAATCAGGTTATAGAACTGATAGATCAGCCCGATTTGTCGACGACGAAAGATAGCCAGTTTGGTCTGGTCAAGACCGAAGATATCTATCCCGTCTACCAGCACTTGCCCGGAGGTGGGCGTGTCAACCCCGCCCATAATGTGCAGCAGGGTTGATTTGCCAGAACCGGAAGCCCCGACAATAGCAACGAACTCCCCCTTTTCCACGCTGAAGCTGACATCATTAATAGCCTTGATCTGTGTATCACCTTTTCCGTATACCTTTGAGAGGTTGTTTACCTTGAGAATTTCCACGACGTATCTCCAAAGTTTTTATAGCCCATTGTTCGCAGTATAGGGGTGTAAAGTGACTTTGCGGTGACGGGAATAGTGACAAATTATTCATAATCGGATTTCTCCGAGAGACCATTGCTGGCGCAAAACACATTCATAATGGGCCAGACCCATCGCAGGCGCGCCAGGAAGAGGTGATAACCGTAAATCTGAAGTGACTCGATCTAGAAAAACATAAGCAGAGAAACGCTTCCAGAAGGTATTGAGCGGCGGGTTTCTGAACCAGTTGAGGGTCTTCAAGACTCCCCAAAAACTGCCCATGAGGTACATTGCATCGTCACGGTTCTACACCACCCCGCTAAAAACCCGAATATTAAAGCTCGTGCCTACGCCGTGCTGACTCCGGACGGAAATATCGCCGCCCTGAGCGGTGAGGATGGCTTTAGCTAAAGCCATCCCGATGCCGACATTGTTGTCCCCAGTGTTCTCACGGCGATAGAAGCGATTGAAGATATTCGGTAAATCTCGACTTGCAATCCCCTCGCCATCGTCGCTGACAATGATCTCAGTGTAGAGGGCATTCACGCCATAGCTGATCTCGATCTTCCCGCCTTCAGGGGTATGCTCGACACAGTTCTTGACCACGTTGGTCAGCGCCTCCACACTCCAGTTGAGGTCGCCGATAAAGCTGACCCCATCCTCCCCACGAATTACGAGTTCTTGCCTCTTGATCTCGAGCGGAATCTGTAGCGGTTCCAGTGCCTTTTCGATCAGCCGACGGACGTTTACGGGCTCTCTCTTGAACACCGCCGTACCAGCATCCAGCTTGGCGAGTTTGAGCAGCACGGCCACCAACCACTGGATGCGCCCGATCTGTGTACGCATTCGCTCGACAAACGCACGCCGCTCCGCCTCTGGGGGGTCTTCGGCTAGCAGGTCGGCAAAAACACCCAGCGACGTGAGCGGGGTTTTGATCTGATGGGAGATGTCGGCGATCAGGTTGGAGAGGGCGGTCTTATCCTTTTGCAGTAGCTCGGACTGTTCGCGCAGACGCACGGTGACTTTATACAGGTCGTTCTTCAGCAGGCTGAAGCTACCCTCGCCGTTATCGCGCACGTCGAGTACATAATCGCCAGCGTCGAGTTGGCGCAGGTAAACCGATAGCCCGGTCAACTGCGCGGAGATGGAGCGCTGATACTCTGCCAAAAGCAAGGCAAACCCGGCACACGTAAGCCCGGTCAGCGCCAATCCAATCGGCAATAGACGCGCCAACAGCTCGGTCCCAATGCCACTTTGGGCTGCGCCCAGATCGTGCAGCCCATATTTCCCCAATACCTGGTACCCCACACTGATGGAAGGGGCGTCTGGCACACCGATATCCCGTACTACCTGCGCTTCGGCTTGTGGATATTTCTGCGCTACCGTTCCCACGATGCCAGCATAGGTATCCACGAGCGCATGGTTAACGTAGAGAGTCAGCGCCAGATCAAGGACGACGACCACGAAGAGCGCGACCAGCGATAGGCCCGCCATGCGAACCAGTAAACGTTGGTCTTCGATGTTGCTGAGAAGATTCATATTAGTCGCCTGCTTTATAACCAAGACCGCGTACCGTCGTAATCAATGTCGGGTTCTGCGGATCGTTCTCAAGTTTCTCGCGCAGGCGCTTGATATAAACGCTAAGGGTATTGTCGTTGACGAAATCCTCGTCCACATCCCAGATTTGAGCCAAAATCTGAGTGCGAGTGAGTACCCTCCCCTGATTGGCGATCAACGCAAGCAGCAGGCGATATTCCAGCGCGGTCAGGATCACCTCACGCCCATTTTTGTATACCTTGGCCTGCTGGGTGACCACCATCACATCCCTGCAAATCAGGACGCGGTCAGCGGCCTCGCCCGACCCGCGCCGACGCAGCACGGCATTCATGCGCGAGATCAGTTCGCGCAAGCGGAAAGGCTTGGTGAGGTAATCGTCCGCGCCGAGGTCGAGGCCGAGAACGATGCTGGCCTCTTCGTCGCGGACAGAAAGGATGATGATGGGTATATCCCCAGCGGCGCGGATTTCTTTACACAGCTCATAACCGCTTCCATCCGGCAGACTCAAGTCCAGCAGCACCAGGTCAAAAGAACTGCGCTTGATCAGGCTGCGGGCTTCCTCCAGGCGGTAAGCCAGACTGACCTGGAAACCGTCCTGCTTAAGCGAGTATTCCACCCCCATGGCAATGGTGGCATCATCTTCAACGAAAAGGATAGCAGGCATGGAAAGATTCCTGGCATTCAAATTTGGTACTAAGAAACTATAACAATAGAGGGTGTTATGAATTATGATCGATGCCTATGGTTTCGCATGTACGCTTGGCTATCAAGATGGCAACAGTCAAGAAAAACAGACTAATCAGAGTTTGCGGTTGCGTCAGGAATCAGCGCATGGTTTAAGAAGATGGGTACATCAAGCTATTCGAGAACACGAGAAAGTGATGCACTGCCTTTAGGGCTACATCCGTCATCCGACCAGAAACCCATAATAGATAACACAATACGGTCCTATTCTTGAGCGCTGCCGAAGTTTCTGCTCGCGCACCCGATGGCAGGTTGTCTCCGCGTGCGATAAACCTCGTTCTGGACCAAATTGGCCGCTGGCACGATGCGGAGTGGAATGACCCGCAGCGCCAGCTCTCACTGCTACGTACGCATGATCTGCGGCATACGCTCGCTTGAACAGTTTGCCTTATATCCGCTTCGCGCCCCACAACCGATTCTCCGACGCCATCCGTTTGATCAGCGCCACCACGTCCGCAGTCGATGCTTGTTTGTCGCCAGTATGCCGGGATTTGCCTGACAGAAGTGCTTGAACAGCTCGCGATGCTAGCGCAGCACCGTATCGGGCTGAACGAGAACTATCGCCTGCCGCCAGCGGCTCGTCAACCAGACCGTTAGCCACCTGTCCCACGACGTAAACCGGGGTCGCTTGATTTGCCGTTTGAGCACAATGAACTATTGGCGCAACAGTGCATTTTCTGCCATCAGGTCTGACCATGAACAGACTGTGTCGCCGATTGCGCCCAAGACCAGTGCCTGACTTTGCGGAGTGAGCCAGATCTTGATCACGTGTTGAACGCGCTGCGCGACCCCACGCAAACCGTCCTTAAATGACGCCGACGGCCACAATCCGCAGGAGAAAGGCCCGAAGCGCTGGGTAGATCACGGGCTAGGCTGCGTGCCAACTGAGGCACTAGCCGTACCATCTCTTTTTTTGCCCATTTGTTTGAATCAGTTCGCATTGTAGTTACACTTCCCGGTAGGTATCATTGATGCTCGACAATCAAGAAAGAGTGGTTTACGTGGATTTAAAAGCGTATCTCCGAATTTTGCGACGCTGGCTATGGTTCATCATACTTCTAGCAATGCTTGCCTCTGGTGTAAATTTTATTGCCAATCGGATCCAACCTCCACAATATCAGGCTTCGGTTACGATTCAGGTTGGTTCAGCACAATATCTACAAAATCCTAATACGGGCCTTATTCAAACAAGCGAGCAACTGGCTGACACATATGCTGTTATCGTCAAGAAATATCCGGTCCTGCAAGCCACAATTACCAAACTTCAGATAAAAATGCCAGCAACGGAATTGTTGCGATATTTCCAGGTTCGTGTCGTTCCCAACACTGCGCTTTTGGAAATCACAGTTACTTATCCCGACGCAGTTATGGCGGCTGATATTGCAAATGAATTAGGAGCCGAACTCATTGCGAGCAGTCCGACCGATCTCGCACTAAATCAGCAGGGGCAAATCAAGACTCTGCAAACAGAGATCGCAGATGCTCAAAATGTACTGGACACCGCACGCAAGGATTTAAGTTCGGTTAGTGCGCAAATTAACACCAGTGGCAATCCCGTGCCAGTGGATTTGGCAACACGCCGCAACGAATTGATTTCGCAGATCAACGCGGCACAAGCAAACCTTGCACAGTTGACGACCACCTTGGCAGCCCTTCAGAAGGAAGGAACAGCCAATTCTCTGAAGTTTGTTGAAAACGCGCGGATTCCTGAAAAACCGGCTGGATTGCCGATATTGTCCAGCACGTTGATTACTGCATTGGCTGGTGCTGTGATAGCTTTTGGTCTGGCAACGTTGTTTGAATATTTGAATGACACAATCCGAAGCCCCGCCGAGATGAGTGCGCAGGTTGGGATAAGGCAGTTGGGTTCGGTTCCCCCATTTGGCAAGCGAAACGTATACACGGACAAACTGATTACTTGGCTGCAACCGCGCTCGCCTGTTTCAGAAGCTTATCGGATGGTGCGGGTCGGCCTGATCTACGCAGAGAAGCATAAAAACGCCAGTCATCGCGTCTATATCGTCACCAGCCCAAGCCCCGGAGAAGGCAAGACGGTAACAGCAGCGAATCTGGCGGTCATGTTTTCCGTGACTGGAATGCGTGTGCTGCTGATCGACGCGGATATACGAAGACCCAACCAGCACAATATTTTCGGTCTGAATAACGTTATTGGTTTGTCGAATGCACTCACGAGCATGGGAACTCGTATTCAAGGTGCTGGTTTATACAATCAGGTCGTCAAGGATGCGCTTACAGGGACTCAAGCATCCAGAGAACCGCAAGTCATCGATCCGGCACGCAAGCTGTCGTTGCTGACGTCAGCAGTGGTGCAAAAGACCAAAGTTCCAGGATTGGATGTCATTACGGCGGGATACTCTGCGGCAAATCCGGCGGAACTCCTGGGAGCTGCCCAAATGCAGGACTTCGTAGAACAGTTAGCGGCGAGCGAAGACTATGACGTGGTTATCTTCGATACCCCTCCGGCACTTACCGTTTCCGATAGCTACACGCTTGCCAATGTTGCTAATGCAACCGTTATATTGGTTGTTGAGGCTCGAAAAACCCGCCGAGGGGCTGCTGCACACGTCATTCAGGAGTTTGCCCAGCTATCCATACCGATAGCGGGGGTGGTGATCAATCGTTTGAACCCGCGGGATGTAGACAATGCCTACAGTTATTACTATGGATATTATGGCTATGGTGGTTCAAATAACGATTCAGCACCTGCACTGAAGCCGGATGTACAAGCCGTTGCCGTGAATACAAATGATTCTCCCGATTTGACATAAGAGTTTTCCACCATGAACAACTGGATAGATTATCACGTCCACTCTGATAACAGCCATGATTGCCATGTATCGATGGCGACCATGTGCGCAGCCGCTATATCGCGTGGTGTGACGGAAATTGCGTTCACTGACCATTTCAACAGTCACATTCTGGATGTCGACCTGGGTTTCTACGATCCAGATCGCTATTTTGCGGGTATAGAGCGTTGTCGATCACTATTTCCGGCGCTTGTCATCCGGGCCGGAGTTGAAGTTGGTGAACCGCATCGCTGGCGGCGTAAAATTTTACCTGTCCTAGAACGCTACCCTTACGACCTCGTGATGGGCAGCCTGCACTGGTATGGTGACGAAAACGTTTTCGATCCGAACTATTTCCGTGCGCGTAGTCCTGCCCAGGCATTTGGTCTTTATTTCAAGGAACTTACGCAGATGGTTGAAGAAGGTGGGTTCGAGATACTTGCGCACATCGATTTGCCAAAGCGCACCGGATTCGATGTTTACGGAGAATTCGACATTCGCGACTACGAAGCAACCGTTCGTCAGCTCTGGGCGGCATGTATCGCGCAAAACATCACACCAGAGATCAATACCAAAGGTCTGCGTTGCACCGTAAAGCAACTGCATCCGACGGTCGATGCACTGCGTTGGTATGTAGAGATGGGGGGACGGTTGATAGCGCTGGGAAGCGACGCCCACCATCAAGACAATATCGGTGGTAATTTCAAAGAGGCGCGCGACGCAGCAAAAGAAGCCGGGTTAGAGTATGTTTCGCTCTATCAAAAACGCTCGATTGTTAGTAGCCTGACCCTGTAGAGGTAACCGGCCTCGGCGAACACAAAAAAGGGATGCCTTGAACGGCATCCCCCCGTGTTCTACGCAACCTGCGCAGGGCGGTGTCGATTTACGAACAAGCCACGCCACCGACGCCTGAGGCAGCCGGAGAAGCACATTGGGTCGAGGTGACTGTCACCTCCTGAACGAACTGTAATTGTTCAGGGGAAGGATTGCCACTGACGAGCCTACCATAGATGGTGTTCAATACTTCCAGTTGCGGAATCACAGACTCAGTGATCGGCGTTGTCGATACTTTCTGGAGTGCGCTGATCAGGTCAGCAGAGAGCAGCGAGCCGACGAGATTTTTCTGCAAGATCGGCAGCAACGCGGCCAAACCACCGCTTTGCAGTTGGGCAATATCCGACGCGGACAGAATCACTGAGAAGTTGGAACCTGTGGCCTGTGCGACCAGTAATCTGGCCGGGAATGAAGTATTTCCACCCGTGGGCTTCACTGCTACTGCCACTGATTTAGAACGTGCAGCCTGCGCGACCGTTGATGTATCTATGGTAGTTGTCTGTCCATTGATAGTTTTCACCAAAAGCGACCCTGAGACCGCAACAGCGCTCACGGAGATACCAGTCGAGGGCATCTCGACTTGGGCAACACTATTAGCGCCGTTTTGCGTTTCAGACTTAATGCTGCCGAGTGGGGTCGCGATTTCGACATTGACTGTGAGAAGCCCGGTTGCCGGAACATCCATCGTCAGCGTTCCAATCGGGGTAAAAAGCCGGAAGTTGGTCTTGCCGGAGTCGGGGTTGGTGTCTGCCTGTTGTTCGATTGCAACCGTACCGGGGCTAATAGTGGTCACGATGGTGACAGTTTTGTCGTTTATCGCGGGAACAGTCGTGTTCAGTTCAGCCGCGCCACCACCAGCAATGTTGGTGTTGAACGTTTGACCTGAACTTACCGTCGCAAGCGGCAATCCGGTCGTGGCGTCAAGCGTGATTGCCAACGGCGCGGAAGCCGGGAGCAATATGGGTGACGGTCGGGCATCAGCAGCCGCATTTGGAGATAGTGAGTTCGCGGTTGGCGGTGTCGTCGTGCTATCGATGGTAACCTTTGTACCATCGCCAAGTACGATCTGCACCTTGCCAGTTTTCAAGATCAATTGTTGTTGCAGTTGGGTTGGAACTGCCTGATATGCAGTTGCTACGCGGGATAGGGGAAATATCCCCCAGACAAAAGCCAATGTGAGCAAGGCGATTGTCGTACCGGTTTTGCGAGTGGAACGAGGCGTCATGAGTTCTCCTTTTTTGAACCAGAAGTCGAGGTATGCGGGTATTAAATACCTGTGCAACGCTAAATATACGCGTTTGTCATGCGCTCCACACAGCAGTATACCCCAATTATATTTTTACACTTGCCCGGATAGCTGCGCTGGATGGAGCATTGCGAAAGCAGCTTTTTCCGGCAGGAGGGTCTTCGCAGTTTCCGGTAGTGCAAAAACAATGGTGGGCAGCAGTTCTCGTACAATCGCCGTATTGTTGTTTTGTGCTTCACGCATTAACACGTGAATTTGCTCCAGTTGTTGAGTGACCATCTTTTGAATGTCTTCTTGAATTTGAACTGTGAACAACGCGCCTTTTTCGATTGCCTGAGAACGTTCATAAGGCCAAAAAAGTTCCTCATGCAGCTTCTCACCGGGTCGCAGTCCGGTGATTTTGATCTCGATGTCGCTCTCTGGCTGCAAGCCGCTCAACCGAATCATGTCGTGTGCGAGGTCGAGAATACGGATGGGTTCGCCCATGTTCAATACGAACAGCGAACCGAATTCTTGCATCACACTTGCCTTGAGTACCAACCGGGCAGCTTCGGGGATGCTCATAAAGAAGCGCGTGATAGAGTCGCTGGTAATGGTGATCGGCCCACCGGCGTCGATTTGTTTTTGAAACGTAGGAACGACACTGCCACGACTTCCCAGAACGTTTCCAAAGCGTACCGCCACAAACCGCCCCGGATTACGAATGGCAGCGTTGATCATCAGCATTTCGGTCACACGTTTGGTCATCCCCATAATATTCGTGGGAGAGACTGCTTTATCGGTTGAAATCATGACCATGCGTTCAACACGATGGCGAATACACAATTCGATCAGATTATTGGTACCGATCACATTATTGATGATCGCTTCGATGGGATTAGCTTCCAGCATCGGAACATGCTTGTGGGCGGCTGCATGAAACACGATTTTGGGATGCCATTGCCCAAAAATGCTGTCCATCCGTTTAAGGTCACGCACATCGGCAAGTAACAACTGAAACGTCGCGTGCGGAAACTCGGCTTTAAGCTGCGCTTCGACCGCGAAGAGGCTGTTTTCTCCGCGCCCGACAAGCAGTAATTGAGCCGGATGATGTTTAGCGATTTGCCGCGCCAGTTCCGATCCGATGGAACCGCCCGCGCCGGTAATCATCACACATGCACCGCAAACCTGCCGCTGAACATCAGCGACATCCAGATTCACGGCAGGACGGCGCAGCAAGTCATCAATGGAGATGGGGCGCAAGGTGTTAAGCGAAATCTTCCCGCTGACAAGATCGTTCATGCTGGGAATAGATTTATAGTTAACACCCAGCGTCCGGCAGTCTTGGACGATGCGACGAATCACATCCCCCGCGGCGGATGGCATCGCCACGATCACAAGCGTAATTGTGTGTTGCTGAACAGCACCGCGCAGTTCGCTGAGTTTACCGATGACTCTTGTACCGTGAACCCACGTGTGGACCTTGTCCAGGTCATCATCCAGAAAGCCAGCGACTGTTGCTTTAGTATTACGTATCAATGACTCTACGACCTGAATGCCTGTATGCCCGGCTCCGACGATCAGGATACGTTCGGATGCGTCGGAAGCACTCGAATGTCTGAATGAACGTCGGCGATGTTGATATGCCCGTTGGCTGAAGCGCGATGCAGCAACGAACAACGCCAGAATACCGGCTTCTATAATTGGTATTGAACGGGGTAATGATTCCTGAAGTGAAGGGGCAACCGACCAGATGAGTAAAGCGGCACCGGAGGTTGCCAATCCGGCGAGAATGCACGACTGGGCAACAAGCAATAGCTCGCTTGTTCCTGCGTTGTACCAATATCGGCTATACATCCCGCATGTCGTAAAGATCCCAAGCTGGACCGGCAGAGCCATACAAACGAACAAAGCTGCGCCTTGCAGTTGTGCCGTTGAAAGCATGAATTCCAGACGAATAAAGAAGCTGAAAAAGCATGCAGCTACAATGGTAATAATATCCATAATGAAAAAATGACGATTTCTCAATACAATTGCGTGCTTAATTTGCATGAATTCTCCGCATATACCCGCCTCCAATTGAAATTGATGGTTAGATTGTACTGCACTTTTGTAAAAACCCGTTGACCGTATCATTAAGGAATTGTCAAAAGTGTATGAATTTGGAACGATCACAAGTTTTCTCAACGAAGCGGAGTATAACTAACAAAAGAATCTGGTACATAATTCCTATGTGTGCGAAGATAAACCCAACAGCTTCAAGATTTTTTGAAAGTTTTTGAATGACGATTGATGAATATTTCCAACACAAACCATGTGTCATGGTTAGCGTGAATTTATAATTGTGCGTGGTATAGTTGCAATCGTTCTTCTACAATGGTGGGGCTAATCTGGTGAAAGACACATAATGATCTCAGATGAAAACGAACCAAGTACGACATCCATCCCTCGACGCAAGGGTGTAACCCCTGCCAGTTCAGCAAGCAAACAAGGCAAACGGCACAAGCGCAACTGGCGCAGAAGCGTAAAACGCCTCGCTAAAAAAATCAGGTGGCAGTACCTCCTTATTCTTTGCATTGCTCTCCTGGCGCTTGCAGGTGTCGGCAGTTTGGCCCTTGTGACCGATGCAAATGCCCGTGTGCAGGGTTCATGGAGCGAGTTGCAGCGTATATTGACAACGACAGCGGGTGGCGCATATTCCGATCTGAAAACCGATGACTTTGATCGTTTGAATTTTGCACTGAAAAATCTGACCGATACGTTGGAGACCGCGCAAAATCAAGTGGGTGTCTTTCGATTTCTCTCTCCTATCCGAAAAGATATTGGAGCAACTATTGAAACTTTGACCATCGCACGAGAGGTCGCGTATGGTGCGTCAGATATGCTTTCCGGTATGCAACCCATGATCTACTTTCTTTTGCAACTCAATAGCAATCAAAATACATCAACCTTCCAATCGAGCGCAGGGGCGCGGGCGGTAGAGCTTTTACGACTTGGACAGGGCAGTTTGCTTAACGCGCGCAATCACTTCCAGTCCGCTGATGAGAGAATCAAGTCCCTTCGTATGGAAGATGTTCCCTCCTCGCTCGTGTTGACCGTGCAAGAGCTGATCAGTTATGAGGCGGAACTCAGAAATGCAAATACCATATTGCTGAACACGCCCGATCTTTTGACAAAAGCGATGGGACTCGACGACCCACAAACCTACCTGGTTTTGGCGCAGAACAGCGATGAATTACGTCCTTCTGGCGGGTACATCAGCACCTATGGGTGGCTGAGTATGCGGCGTCTGAAAATTACTGATTTCGATTACCAGCCGACATCAGACAAAAGCCCATTACCGCCTCCAGCGGCTCTGGCAAACAACATAACAGTTCCTGCCTGGTGGATTCAGCGAGAAAAGCCGATCTATACGGCGTGGGACGGGAGTTGGTACGCTGATTTTCCGTCGACCGCAAAAATGGCGGCGTGGTTTTACGATAACGGTCAAAATCCGCACGCTCCCGTCGATGGTGTGATCGCTATCGACATTTACGGTTTCGAGGCCATTTTACAAGGGTTCGGGAGTATTACGGTACCGGGTTACAACCAGGTTGTAACTCCTGCAAATTTCCGTGAGGTCGTTTATCAGATTCGCGCTTCGGATGAACCTGATGCGCCGCACAAACGTTTTCTCGCGGCCTTTTACAAAGAGCTGTTTAAACAATGGCAGAGTGTCAGCCCGGAGAACAGTACGGCGGTATTCAATGCGGTTTTTCGCGCGTTGCGTGAGAAGCACATCATGCTGTACTTCACGGAGAGTAAACTCAACGATGCCATCGATTTGCTTGGTTGGTCTGGCAAGCAAGACGCGGCAACCGACCACGACTACCTGATGGTGGCAGACACCAATATGGGCAGCAAGTCCAATCGCTCAATCACACGTCAGTTGACGTATGATGTTCAAATTCAATCCGATAATGCGGTACAAAGCCGTACTTCGATTGAGTATGATTTTCCGGCATCTGTGGCGATGAAGGACCCCGGCTTCAACCTGAAGAATTACACAGACATCAACTATTTCAATACGTTACAAGTGTTTGCACCTGTTGGCTCGAAGATAACTGCGACGCGCAACCTGCAAGCGCGGGTGAATACAGTCACGATGCCGGGGTACGTCGATTTCGTGACTTTGACAAAAGTGGATTATGACGGTACGGAACGCTTTCAGTTCTCGTACACAACACCCGCCATCGTACAGAAATTCGGCAATTACTGGCGCTATCGGCTTTTGCTGCAAAAACAGCCCGGCACGGTTGGCGACTCTGTGAATGTGCAAATCACACTTCCCAAAAATGCATCGGTGATCAAGACCAGCCCCGAAGTGGCAGCGACCTACAATCTTGGTCAACCCATTCTCGAATTCAGGACGCAACTCACGACTGACCAATGGATTCAGGTAGTCTTCAGCAAATAATCCGCTCTGCGCCACCTTTACGTGGTGGAAAGTACACGACGCACTCGTCCGCATCGACGTTGGCTGACACCCTTGACTCCGTGATCTTTTGTCGAAACTATTGTGGGCGTGTCGTTCCCGCACCGAAGTAAAGCGCAACGCCTACCAGTGGAACATAGGCAATCAGGCTGATCAGAATGCTGAACTGCGGAGCGACAACAATGAGTATCGCCCCCATCGCGAGCCAGAGAACATCAATCAAAAGTACACCTGACAGCACTGGGCGATGACCCTTATAAAAGGTAGTCGCATGTTGATAAGCGTGCATCCTATGCGCTGCATACCACTTTTCATGGCGCAGCAAACGGCGTAAAAGCGTGATGAACGTATCGACGATAAACACGCCCAGCAACACAATCCAGACCCAGATATTGAACCCCGCTTTTGCACTCGTCAGTGCTAAAACTGCGAGCGTGTAGCCAAGAAAACCACTGCTGACATCACCCATGAAAATTTTGGCTGGTGGAAAATTCAGCGTGAGAAACCCCGCGACCGCGGCTGCCAGTGCAAACAGGATGAGCGCCATAGGCAAATTTCCCGTTGCCAACAGCAAAAACCCCGTCACTATAGTGACAAAAATTGCTTCGATGCTGGCGATGCCGTCAATGCCGTCCATGAAATTGTACAGGTTGATCATCCAAACCACTCCGACAACGGCAATTAGATTTCCAAACCACCCCCAATCCCAAATCACAAATCCTAAATCGAGAGGAGCGACGCCACCCATCGCTGCAACCCCGGCGATGGCTGCCTCGAAATGTACGGCAGCACGCATGAGAGGCGCGACAGGTTTGTGATCATCAATGTAGCCAATGCAGGCGACTAGCGCACCGATAACCAGCACCGCGACGATGTTTGACGGAAGCCATCCAGTCACGGTCATGATTGTGATACCAGCCAGAAAGGTCGCGACAATGCTGATGCCGCCGCCACGTGGGACTGGAACCGTATGTGAGCTGCGTTCGTTGGGAATATCCAAGCGGCCAATAGTGAGTGCGCGGTGGCGCACCTCGGCGGTCAACCTTGCCGCGCAGAGGAAGAGGATTAACATAAATGCGAAAAACGCGAGTAACATCTCCCATGTAATCACCATTGGCACGTTTCCCGCGAGTTCATAACAGACTTCCAATCGCCCTTCGCATTTTGAGATGAGATTTACGTCTTGCTGTGCAAGTTTCTATACCATGCGATCAGTTCGGCAAGCGCGGTGTCCACCGTGTACGGCGGATGCCAATCCAAACGGGTTTTGGCTTTTTCAACCGAGACCTGAAGCGTTCCCCAAAGCCGATCAATCTGCGCGCTTTTATCGAATAGGCGACCCGCCAACTCAATCGCCACCTTCGGAACCGGAACGAGTAGCACAGATCGCCCCAACTGCTGCGCAATCTTCGTGACAAGTTCGGTGGTCGAAAGATCATGATCATCGCTGGCAAAAAATATTTCCCCGGCGGCATTTGGATGTTCTGTGCAGCGCAGCAGCAGATCACACAAATTACTTGCGGCAATCAGGCTGCGTTTGTTGTTTATGCGACCAAAGGGCAATGGCCAGCCTCTATCGACCAGGCGTACCAATTGAAGAAAATTGGCTTTAACACCGGGTCCGTAGACGAGCGTTGGCCGAACAATGACAACCTCGAACGTGCCAGCGGCATGAAGGTCCAGCAGTGCCTGTTCCGCTTCCAGCTTGGAGCGTCCATAGGGATCATTACTTGCAACAGGTAAATCAGTTTCAGTGAAGGGCTGAACAGTATGATCGCCGTTTACTTTGACCGAACTTACATAAACGAGGCGGCGCACTCCCGCATCTCGTGCTTGAGCAGCGAGTCGCTGTGTACCCGCGACATTCACCTTTCGATACTCGGCCAGTGGGTCCAGCAGTAATTCCTGCATCATATGAACCCGTCCCGCCAGATGGATTACTGCATCGATCCCGCCCAATGCTGGTTGCCAGTCTGTCTGGGGACCGACCTCCCCTACCACAACGCTGCTTGTCATTGGTGTTGCTTCATAGCGCAACGCCCGTCGAAACGGAATATTCCGGTCGCCAAGAACAGTTGCCAACGCGCGACCAACGAAGCCGTTCGCACCAGTAATGAGGATAGGGCCGCGCTGTGAATCAGGCGATGCGTTAGCAGATGTACCGACACTCATATTACGATTGAATTGCATTCTTGTTCCTTTTTGCAATCCCCGCCTCAGCGACACAGCGCAACAAGGTTTCGTAGCGATCAATGATAATGTCTTTGGTTAGGTGTTCGAGCAGATAGGATCTTCCCTTATCACCCAACGCCTCACGCTCGATGGACGGCAGGCGATGCAGCTTTCGGATGCCTTCGCTGATCGCTACCGAATCGCCCGGCGTCACCAGAATACCTGCCTGTGCCTGCTGCACCAGGTCGGCGGCGGCTCCTTCCATTGCCATCAGGATAGGCTTGCCTGCTGCTAAATAGGCCAGTGTTTTGGTGGGAATGACATATCTGGAAAGTTCGGAGCGCTTCAAATGCACTAATAACACATCGGCAGCTTCCAAAAATACAGGTATCCGGGTTGCGGGTTGGCTATCGATAAACTGAACCTGAGTTGTGAGGTCCATCTCCCGCACCAACTGCTGAATACGGGCTTTATCCGTACCATCGCCGACCATCACAAACCGGATTGTCGTTTCATCTCTCAACAGGTGAAACGCTTCAAGCACGGCGTCCAGACCTTGCACAATGCCGATGTTTCCGGCAAACATAACCACAAAGCACCCGTCCCATTCATATTTTGTACGAACTTCGCGTGCGGAATCGGTCACATTGTTAGCAAACAGCCGTTCATCTATCCAATGGGGTATCACGGTCAGTTTTTCCGGCGCAACGCCCTTCTTAATCAGGTTCTGCCGCGCGCCTTCGGTCACGACGAGCAAGTGATCGGCTTGCCGATAAACAAATCGTTCCAAACGACGCAGAATCGTAACGGCAGTGCCCTCTTTCATCAAACCCGAAGTGACCACACTATCCGGCCAGATGTCCTGTACATCGTAGACGAACGGGATCCGCCGGATGCGGGCAATGAACCAAGCCGCCACTCCGATAGTCAGAGGCGGGTGCCAGACGTATATCACATCAGCACGTCTGCTGAACAACGCGCCTAATGGGGCAGAGAGCATGAAGGATAAATAGTTCAGCATCCGCCCTGGAACGCTTTTCCCATGATAAGGGTACTCGAATGTTCGTACAATCGGGACACCGTTTACCGTTTCGCGTTGAAACAGATGCAATCGATAATTAGCGTACAGCTTGCCTTCCGGGTAGTTTGGGAAGCCGGTAATTACGTTGACTGTGTGGCCGCGTGCAACTAGCGCATCGGCTAATTCACCTGCCTTTGGAACGGGTTCAGGATAATAATACTGTGAGAGGATGAGGACACGCATGCTACCGGGAGGTTGAGGATTGTTTGACAAGGGCATTCACCATTACTTGTCGGATCGATTTTGGATGAAGGAAGATTAACAACTGCAAGAACGGATTTACAAAAACGCAATTAATACAGCCCTGAATTCAGAAACACCCCCTTTTTTAGTAGCAGAAGATAGTGTAGCACGCATTTGTAGATTGAGGTTTAAGGTTGCAGGAGATTATTGGCGAAGCACCGTCGTTTTCAGAAACCTTGTTATAGAATATAGATGTCCCGTTTTTCTCCATCCGTTATAATGTAAATTAGGTGATGACCATCGACCTGGAAATTTTTGCATCCACAACTAATGCGGAGCTGAAAACTACAATCATGCTGGTCATCCATTCTGCGGTCAGCACCGCAATCCTTCCGTAAACAACTCGCACATCATCATAAACATACCTTCCGCGCGTGGCGTAATCGGAACAGACTCGAAAATTTCCTGACGCGACCCGGAAACTGAAATGAGCCTATGAAAATCCTGCTTCTGACTCACTATTTCGCCCCCGATATTACCGGCAATGCAGCCATTGCGACTGGACTGGCAGAAGGGCTTGCGCGACTCGGTCACACGGTAACGGTAGTTACTTCCGTTCCACATTATGACAAGCAGGCGATTTCTCCCGATTATCGCCACACGATTGCACGGCGAAGTGTCAGTATCGGCGGAAAGCTGCGTGTGCTGTATACCTGGCTCTATCTCGCAAATAACAAGAGCAGCACTTTCCAGCGCTTTTTAAGTTACCTTTCCTATAATTTCGCATCTTTAGCCGCTCTCTCTTACAGACGGCATGACATCGTTCTGGCAATCTCAACACCGATTACGACTGGCATTATTGCATCCCTTATCGGATGGATCTGGAGGGTGCCATACGTCTTCAATGTTCAGGATATGTTCCCGGATGTCCTGGTTGAACTCGGTCTCATTCGCAATAAGCCGTTCATTAAGCTGCTTTATGCACTTGAAGCCTATGTTTATCGGACAGCTTCAAGCGTGACCGTGCTTTCGTCCGCAATGGCCGGGAAGGTGAATACCAAAGGGGCATTCAACGATAAACTCTATATCATCCCCAACTTTGTCGATATTGATTTCATTACGCCTCGCAACAAAGAAAATTCATGGTCGCGCCGTCATGGGTTGCAGGGCAAATTCGTCTTGATGTATACCGGCAATATCGGTCAGGCACAGAGTATCGATATTTTAATCGAAGCCGCACCCTATCTGGAGAATTTGCCTGATCTACGCATCGTTATTGTTGGGGATGGTTCCGCCAAGCCGGACCTGATCAAGCGTGCTGCCGCGCTAAACGCAAAGAACATCCTCTTTTTGCCTCTGGAAAGCCGCGAAAACTTGCCCGATTTGATCGCGTCTGCGGATTTGATGCTCGTTAGCTTGCGGCGTGGTGTGACTGCCCACTCGGTCCCATCCAAGACCTTCACCATCATGGCGGGTGGACGCCCGATGATTGCCAGCGTTGAAATCGGGAATCCAGTGTACGAGATCGTCAAAGCATCGGATTGCGGTTTTCATATTCCGCCAGAAGATGTCGAAGCACTGGTTGCAGTCGTGCGGCAAGCGGTCGAGAAGCCGGAACGTCTTGCACAAAAAGGGTGTAACGGACGTAAGTATGTGGTTGAAAGATTTTCGATGGAGAGCGTTGTCGAGTGTTATGATCAACTGTTAACAGGGTTGATAAAGTCATCGACTTGACTGGTCGGAGGAGGACGGACTGTACGAACCAGCATCCGCGTGCTTCTCGAAGACATCAATCAATTGCCGTCCAACGTTCTCCCATGAAAATTGTCGGGTACGTACCAACCCGGCGTCGACCAACGCCTGACGAGTTACGGGCGTGAGCGCCTGTCGGATCGCGGCAGCCAACCCGCTGCTATCTAAAGGTTCGAAGTATAAGGCCGCATCCGCACAAATTTCGCGATAGACAGGCAGGTTGGAGGCAAGCACTGGAATAGCCGAACTCATTGCCTCAAGCAGCGGATGCCCAAACGTTTCCAGACGCGACGACGAGATGAACGCCTCTGCCCCTTGATAATATCCAGGCAAGTCTTTGTAAGGGATTTGCCCCGGAAAGTGGACACGCCCGATCAACCCCTTCTCCTGCACCAAGGCCATGAGACTCTGATAATATTTTTGATCTACGATCTCGCCAATGATCACTAGATCGGGCGCATCAGGCGACAGTTCTGCATAGGCGCGTATCATCGTCTCGAAATTTTTGTGAGGGAATACCGTCGAAACACTTAACAAATAGGGACGCTCCATTACCGGACGCAGTGCAGGGTCGATCCGCTTCAGGAAAGCCGGGTTGATCCCATGATGGATTACAGATGTCTTTTCAAGCGGAAGCGGAAGCTGCGCCAAAACGAAATCGCGAAAAACATTTGAGACGAAAATGACGTGTCGCGCGCGCCGCATCGTCATGAACACGGGTTGTTTTCGGAGCAGGCTGTGCAGTATATAGGATAGCTGAAACTCCCCGGAGACACTTTTTCCACCATAGACGCTCAGGTTACGTGCGAGCATAATTACAGGAACTGCGCTTCGCAAATAGGCTGCTTCTGCCGGAGCGTAGAGCAAATCGATATGCTGGGTGCGTTGCAGCGCGACCATGCCTGTATGTTGATACCATACGCGCCGGATAAGGGGAGTAGCTGCCAGATCAAGGCGACACACCTCAAGGCTTTCTGGTACGGCATCGATCAACTTCTGTTGATAAACCGGGGAGAGCAGCATGACAAATTGATGTCCGGTGTCGTTTGAACCCAGATACGACATCAAGTTGTTGATATAGGTGATGCCGCCACCATTGCGCGCACTCAGGGCATCAATGAGGATACGCACCGGATTCTCCTCGCCTGTTTGACCGGATACGGAAAGTCATATGGCAAAAAGAAAATTCACGTCTAGCCATCCGCAACGACCAGCCAATTCTGGTATTTGTAGTTCTCAAGGAGCTGATCATACAGCACATGCTTTTTAATGTGGTCTGGGAATATTTTGTAAAAACTATAGCCGAGGGGTTGAAGCAGATCAAAAAAGTCCTTCAGCAGGACACGCGCGTCGATGAAGGACAACGCGCACTCAAACTGGATTGCCGCGATCTGCCGCTTGGAAAGCATCTCTTTCGCGCCCCGCAGCACCGCCAGTTCGTGGCCTTCGACATCGACCTTCAGAAAATCAATGTGTGAAATGCCATGTTCGCGACAATAAGCATCCAGCGTAGTGATCGTCACAGTCTCGGTCGTCTGCGCTGCGTCGATCTTCAATGCAAGTTCAAGTCCGGCTCGCGGATAGAGAGAATTGATACCCGCCGCCTCTGAAAAAATATAGAGTGAGCGTGTGGCGGGTTCATCGCCCAGACCGACGTTGTTCAGATAAACCGTCGATGGGTAGTTGTTGGCTTGCAAACGTCGGAAAGTTGCGACGCTCGGCTCGAAACAGTGGATCACGGCTTCGGGATTCGCCTTGAGGACCAAATCCGTCCATTCACCAACATTTGCGCCTACATCGAAGACAATCTTCCAGTGCTTTGCCCGTTCCTGAACAAGCTGAGCTTCTCCATTCACGCCGATATTGCTATCGTTGCTGCCCTCATAGCGATCCACGTAGCGGCGGCAAACATAATACAGGAAAGAATTGTATGCCGGGATCAGCCTGAATCCAGTTGCCAAAATCTTGCGAAAGCGCGCCATAGGGCAATAGCTCCAATCGGGTTTTAGTAGGCTGGACCGTGTATGAGAGTAACAGAGTATGATAGGTTGTGCCAGCTACACAATCGCTGATTGAGCCGTGTTTACCTGTGGTAAATCCTCCGGCTTAGAACTCCCCGCTGCATTTGCTCATATGCCTCGGTGATCTCGCGCGCACGATCAATGAAGCGGTTTGGACCGTTCAGGCATTTTGCATGACCCGCGGCGGCAATCGCCTTCCGTTCATCTTCGTGCGCAAGGTAGTATTTGATCTTCTCGACCGCATCATCCAACGACCGGAAATAGGCTGCCTCTTTCCCTTCCGCGAACATCGCGTTGTGTTCATCGGTATACTCAGCGAGCATGAACCCACCGCACGCCGGAATCTCGACCGAGCGCGTCGTCTGATAATCACGAATCCGTTTCGACGTGTCCCCGGGATAGAGCAGCCCCAAACAAATTTTACTGCTCGCAAAGACCTTGCTCATGGGTTCGCACCACGCCGCGCCATGTGTGCTTGGATATAGCGCAGGCCAGGTCTGCCACCGTCGATTTTTATACCACCGCTTACGGTCCTTCAACATGCTCCAGTGCGTCCCCCAGACACTGAACCGCACATCTGGCAACGCATCGGCAAGCTGCGCAATAAAATCCGCCCGCTTGGCGCTATAACAATTGCCGACGAAGGCGACATCCCCGCCATACCGCTCACGTTCATCGTCATCGAGAGTAACTGGGTGGTGACAATCAGGGGCATAGGAATTGTTGACAAAGACAACGTTAGGAACGCCAATAGATGTAAGTTCCTTGACCGAAAAAGATTTGGTCGTCATAACGAAATCGACTTCTTGCAGGGTCGCTGCTGCTCGCCATGTGTACCGTTCGGGAGTGAATGGATCATCAGGAAAGAAGCAGAAATTTGGACCGTATTGGTGGGTCAGGCGAAGCGTATCCGCCGAAATGTAGTGGTCGTGAAACAAAAATGTAAAATCCGGCTTGAAGTTTGTGGCGAGCGCCTGAATTGCCGAGTTAACGCTTTCGATGATGCTCTCAGGAAATAGATCGTTGAGCAGTGTCCTCATCCCTCGAACCATCGGGAGACCCGCTTTGCGCTGTGACGAGAAAGGACGGTATCGGCGTACACGCCGGAGCAGCTTGGCTGAAACGGATGTGTTCAGCGTAAACTGTGCCTCCGGGTCGATGGATGCGACCTCGTGTCCCAGGCTGATGAACGCATCCCGCATGCTGGTACTGTTGCTGCCATTATGCAGTGCGCCGATGTGAAGTATCCGCATGGATGGAACTCCTCGCTCCCTACTGCGCCTGATTATGATAAAAGGCCAGATAAAGTATCATGGTGATCCTGTAGACGTCGAGCCGATAAAATCTACCACTTTCAGGATGAAGTAGAGGAACACCAAAAAGAGAAGCAGCCGAATCAACAGAGGCAAGAACAAACTATATTGTGCCTCGAAACGCATCGTCGTCGTAATCAGCAAATAATAAATCCCCCCCCGTAGTGGACTGACCGGACGACCTTCGATCAGGAATGAATAGATTGCGCGGTAAATGATACCCGCGAGGAACATGCCAGGAAATATCCCAAGCACACCAAAATTTCGATAAAGATCACCAATCCAGGTCGTTCCGGGGTTATTCTGAGGGTTGTTGTAGTAGAGCGCGCCAATGGGTTGGGACGTGCCGATATTTTTCCTTTCCGGGAAGAGAAAACGCGGTAAAAAGGAAGTCAGAAAATCATTGATAATTTGATTATCAATCCCGTACTCGACCTCTCCACCTTTACGATAGTCGGCATATTCTACGATGACGCTCATCGCGATGAGGCCACCAGTTGCCCTTAAAACAATAGTATTGCCCACGTCTTCCAATCGCTGTAAGGTGTCTTGCGAGTTCGTGCCTGTATCGAGGCTTTGGCTCAACCCCAAAATCTGGAACACGTCAATATTTCGCGTACCTTCGGCATCGGCAAATCGCCGTGAGGACTCTCTGATTGCAGTACCGAAGTAGAATCCGCCGATTAGAAAAATCAGACCAACAGGAACCCACACCACCGCAAACAAGGCGAAGTTTTTTCGTTGAGGCAGCGTCTGGCGTACACCCAGGATAAGGATAAGCACGTTGAGAGGCACACCCCGGCTGCCCGACACCAAAAAATCAATGCCAGTAAAAATCAGGAAGAAGATAAACGGAATCAGCCAGCCCTTCTCCTTGCGGAAAAAAGCGTACCATGCTGCAAAGTACACAATGGGCGAAGCGTATGCCAACATAGAAAAAACGCCGCTGAAAATCCATCGTCCATCTGAAAGGGTGGTCCCGATACCTGCCAGAAGCAGAACGATGGTTGAAACGGCCCCAATACCCAGCAGCACGTAGAAGTGTGGGCGCAACGCACTATAAGGCCGATCAAGGATCGTGCCTTGCCGCAGAACGGCTGGCTTGCGCACAATGAAGAAGTAACCAGCCGTCATCCCCAGTGTTCCGAGGATGCAGTAGTAAAGCGACGTCGAAAAAATTGCATATCGATCCTGCAATGCAGCGACCTGCGGAAGGTGCAAATCAATATTCAGATCAAGGTAGTACAAGGCAGAGATAATGATCTGCGGAAGATTGAAGGTCAGGGTTCCGAAAACCAGCGGGTGAAATAAATCGAACGGTGTTCCCTTCGGGAACAAGCCAATCCAGGGCAACACGACCACGATACTGAATAACCCGGTGAGGACAAGCACCAATGGTATTCCAGACAATCCAAAATTCGACTCAGCCAATCGCGTTAGCAGGCACGCACTGATAACCAGCAGATGCAAAAATATCTGGATCACACGATTAGATCCGATCTCCCGGTTAGAAGTTGCGGTTGGCATGTGACCAATCGTGTTCACTGGCGGTCTTCGCTGACTTCTGACGAGCTGGGCGCAGAATGCAGTGCGCGTTCGAGGTAGCCACGCAGCTTTGTCTGATACACCTCGAAGGTGAAGTGTGTATCATAGCGCTCGCGCCCCGCCTGACCATATTGAACAGCAAGGTTTGGGTCGCGAGCGAACATCAGGAGCGCTTCTTCGAGTTGAGCAGAGTAATCCGGATCGATGTGCCGCCCGGTTACGCCGTCGATGATGATTTCCGTCCCCGATCCGGGTCGAACACAGATGCACGGTTTGCCCGCTTTCATCGCTTCCAGATAGACCAACCCGAACCCTTCTCCCCGGCTCGGCATGGCAAAGACCGCGCAACGCGCGTACAAGCCAGCGAGTGTTGCCTCGCTGACAAACCCGACAAATTGCACATATTCAGTGACATTATGTGAGGCAGCCAATGCTTTCAAGCGTGACACGTCGTCACCCGAACCGGCAATAACCAGCTTCAACGCAGGATACTGCCGCACAACCGAGGACCACACGTTAATCAACTCGTCGTGACCCTTGTAGCGCTCGACCGCCGACATCCGGCCAACAATCAGCACAAAACCCGTGCCTGCCTGATCGAGCAGTGCCTGGTCCACCGTCCCGGTTGGCGGACGTGGCTCCAGCGCCAGATGCAACACTTCACAGGAAGGCAACCAGGGCGAATGCTGCCGCGCACGCTGGATTGTGTAGGTCGAGATAGCCAGACGCTGTTGCGCACCGGTCAGCGCGCGGCGACGGCCTACGCCAAGCGTGCGCCACACCTCGATGCCGAGCATGACGACCAGATAGGGTGAACGGACGAAACGCGGCAGCAAAGCCTGCACACGCGCCGGACCCAGAAAGTCGAAGACCAGCAAAGGACGTTCGTGTCCCGGCAGCCTTCCCGTCTGGATACGCGCGATTTCCGCTGCCATCCGGCGTTGGCTGCCGGAAAAATGCGTCACCGGGATCGGTTCCAGAACATCGGTAGTATTTCCCAAATGCAATACGCTAAATGGAAGCTGATGCTCCTGACTATAGGATGCAATTGCCCGCGCCATCAAACGACCGTTCAAAGCTGACCCACCCCCATCAAGGCCAAGCCCCGCCGATATTTGAATGATGCCGGGATGTGTCATGTCGACGTTTCGCTCTGTCTCATTTTCGGAGTGAAATAAATCATGATTTGTGCCCAGAACTGTTGCAGAAATCCATATGCCTGCTTACTGTGTAATCTGGGGCTTGGAGATGACCCTCGACCGGAGTTTCAGGGCATAGGATAGCACGGAAAGGCGCAGGATGCTGAAAAGCCCCGGATCGAACAGGGACAAGGACAGAGCATATACGGCCACCGACACGCTGATGACGATCCCCAACTGAGCGACGCCAACCCAACCCGAAAAAGGTCCCATTGCGCCGAGTACGAGGCTACCGACCGCATACATGACCAGACAGGCCGCGATGGGTCCCCAAAGCGCACGTAACTGGTCAACGATCCGTACTTTGAGGATACGCCGGGTCGCGACTATCGAAAGCGGAATGACAGGCAGCGCGCCCACGAAACGCGCAAGCGAGAATGCTTGCAGTCCGTAGGGGGCGGCAATGTACAGAAGCGGAAGCAACATCACCAGATTGATCAAGGCAACCAGCGTCCAGGCTGAAGGCTTGCGCACTGCGCGCAGCGCCTCACCATTCAACCACCAGACCGCGACGCCCCCCGGCAGGATTGCCAGCACGCGCAGGGTCTCGCCCAGCCCTGCCCAGCGGCTGCCATAGACCAGCGAGACAAGCGGTACCGCAATCAGCGATAACCCAAAACAAATCGGGAAGTTCAGGCTTGCAACGCGCTGGGTAAGTTTGACCAGGCTACGTCCGACTTCGGCAGGGTCATCCTGCATCGCCGAAAATGCCGAGTACGCGACGGCTCCCAGCGCCGAAACGATTGTTCCGGGTATCAATACGCTCAAGGTGTAGGCCAGTGCATAGACGCCCAGCCCCGCGGTGCCTAGAAACGCTCCTGCGATGGCGTTGTCGCCGTAAAAATAGAGCCAATTTTGTACGCTGGCGGTAATGATCCAGAAGCTGAAGGTAAAGAGTGGTTGTGCCACCGACCAGCGAAACCGGAGTGATGGCCGCCACTTCATAATCCGCCAAACCAGCACCACCTTGATACCCGCCCCCGCGATTTGCCCCGCGATCAATGCCCAGAACCCGCCGCCCGCGAACGCCCACCCGATTGCGACGAGATTAGAGACGATAGGCAAACCGCTCATGATCCAGAATAACTGCCGAAAGCGCATTTCGCGTTGAAGGAGCGCAATAGGGATTGCACTCAGCGCGGAAAGGAAAAAATAGATGATGCAGACCCGGATCGACGTGATGAGGGTCTCGCTTCCATAACTGTTCGCGATATAGGGCGCAGCAAGCCAGACTACGACGAAACACAATGCTGCACTCATGACACTGAGTGTAAACGCCACAGAGGAGAGTTCATCGTTGGCGCTTTTATTTTGAATGATTGCCGCCGACCAGCCACTTGAGATGACAATATCACCGAAGGTCAGGATCAAGGTCGAGACGGCGAAAATTCCATAAGCATTCTCGTTGAGCAACGTGGTCAAAATCACCAGCGCGAAGGGGGTGACCAATCGGGGAACAATCTGGCCGAGGAGCGACCATACCGCAGAGGTTTTTGCCCGGCTGACAAGCGTGGGGTCAGCAGGATTCATCGCCGTTGTATCACGATCAGGCACGGTATTCATAGGGTGCGGCGCTCGTTCACTGCGTGGGGAGCCGCTGAATTGGCGAGGGGAACACCGAAGGCTCTTAGAATTTGCAGCGCCAGCGCGCGCGACCCCAACCCTTTGGAGGCGGGCTTGCTGCCCTTCAACAGTTGCTGTACCGGGATATTGAAGCCAGTTTTTGGACGTGTCCAGACAGAATCGGGAAGTTCTGGGGCAACGCTCCGCATCGCCTGAGATTTGGTAATTGTCGAGCGCTGGCTCGGCTTGTGAAACAGAACCTGTTCACGGAGCCTCGCATCGACCAATGGAACGCGCAGCTCCAGCGAGAACGCCATCGATGCCCAGTCACAATCACGAAGGAGTTGGTTCGCCATATATTGACTTGATTCCATCATGTGGATGGAATACCAGTCGCGTTCGGTCATGGGAACGTTATCGAAATGAGCAATCGTGTGTGAAGCATGAAGGGTGGCTTCCATGTCGTACTGTGCAAAGCCTTCCCGGACAAAATCCCTATCAAGGATATTGCCAATCTCGCCCGGTCCAAATAGCCCACGACTCAGCCAATAGGCGCCCTCAAGCGTGGTACTGCGGAACATCTCGCGGAAGCGCGGCTTGCCGGGAAATGCGCGCGGGGCAACAACGGCCCAAAGTGGCGCAACCGCCGGAATGCGACCAAACGCCGCTATCTTTCGCAATCGAGGTACACGCCGAAAGGTCGAATAGCCGCCCAGTAATTCGTCTCCCCCTAACCCCGACATCACCACCTTGAAGCCCGCTTCATGGGCAGCCCGGCTAATAACCAGCGTATTGAAGCCGTCGATGCTCGGCTGGTCCATGTATCGCATCGCCCGCTCCCATAAATCAGGAAACGAATCCTTTGTCACCC
The DNA here is from genome assembly GCA_965246845.1 of Aggregatilineales bacterium. Classification (GTDB taxonomy): domain Bacteria; phylum Chloroflexota; class Anaerolineae; order Aggregatilineales; family UBA2796; genus JBBRMW01. Next base: position 1,538,468 of record CBDFFR010000012.1, on the reverse strand, counting down.
GCGTTTCAATATGCCGGGTGCCAAGCGCCTGTGCGATCTGGCGGGCTTGCGGTCCCTCGTCGTCCTCTGTCCCCAGCAGGTCATCGAACGTGACTGTCAACGTCGTGATTGGCGTTCGGGAGTGGCGGGTTGCACAAGCGGCAATCACCGCCGAGTCGATTCCGGCGGAGAGGAATACCGCCACCGGAACGTCAGCTATGAGATGCGCGCTAACGCTTTCGCTTACCGCCGCCGTAAGGTCAAGTCCTGATACTGAATACGCACCGGGATGATAATACCGAAGCGGGGTTCCTACTTGTCCATCCTTAATCATGATCGTATGGCCCGCTGGTACGGGCGCGATTGATTGCCACAGAGTATGCGGTTCCGGAACGCTACCCCAAAGCAGAAATCCAACCGCGCCTGCCATCGAAATGGCGTCGGATATTTGCTCAGAGGCCAGCAATGCACGGGCTTGAGACGCAAATCGAAGATAGCCCCCTTCGGTCGTGTAATATAGCGGCTTTATGCCATAAGGATCGCGTGCTAAAACAAGGGTTTGTTCGTGTTGATCCCAGATCGCGACGCTGAACATTCCCCTTGCTTGTCGGAAAGCATCGATCCCAAAACACTCGTAAAGTGCCAGCAATACTTCGGTATCGCCGGATGAAACAAATACCTGCCCGCGTTTTTCGAGCTGGGTACGCAATTCTTCATAATTGTAAATTTCACCATTAAAGACGATTGTAAAGCGCCCGCCCGTGCGTTGGAAAGGCTGTGCGCTCCCCTCCGAGAGGTCTATGATTGCAAGCCGCCTATGCCCAAAACCAACCTGTCCATTCGGGCTGATCCATTCACCTGTGCCGTCGGGTCCGCGTGTCTGCATAGCGTCGCGAGTCCTGACAAGTTCGGCGCGGTCTATTGGCGACCTGTGGGTATCGAGGCGCAAAATTCCATTAATTCCACACATAGAACCTCGTTCCAACACAACATTGCTAATGACCAATGGCTAAGTTGTACTCTCTCATTGCGCGTTAGACAATATCCGACTATTGTTAAAGTATAAGTGATGTATCACAATTCAGATTCGTCATGAGTGATTCAAGATGTGAGATTATGATCGCGAATGGTTAGCAAACGCTGGAAGGTAGCGGTCGTTGCACTGCATCCAATACCCTATCAGATTCCCATCTGGTCAGAACTTGGCCGTGACCCGGACGTCGATCTGACTGTTCTGTATTGTGAACACATCTACGAAAAACAATGGGAGGTCCCGCTTGGCGAGGGCTATGCCTTTGATTATTTTCGTAATTGGGGGCGCAGCCCGCACAAAGGGTTTTTTCGGCGGATTAATCCCGGTCTCGCGTGGCACTTGCTCACGCACCGCTACGATGCAGTGTTGGTTCATGGATATGACACCGTTACCGCGTGGTTGAGCATCATCGCCGCCAAACTGAGCGGAAAGACGCTGCTGTTTCGAGGCGAAGCGACATTGGCAGGTTCCAGCAAGCGGCTTCTCTGGCTGCGCACGCTGGTGCTTCGTTTCCTGTTTTCCCTGTGCAGCCGGGTACTCTATAGTTGCACCGCAAACAAAGAGTATTATTTGCATTATGGCGTGAGGGAAGCAAAGCTATCGCTCATCCCCTGTGCGGTCGATAATGCCTATTTTCAGGCAGAACATCTCAAATGGTTTCCATTGCGGGACCAAATTCGCGCGGAATTGGGAATCCCGCCTGATGGCTTTATGGTGGTGCTGGTTGCCCGGCTCGAAGAACGAAAGCGTCAGCTCGACCTGCTGAAAGCTGCTGTGCTTCTGGAAGCGCAGGGTATTCGCAATATATACCTGGTATTTGCTGGCGAAGGCGCATCGCGCCTGCAACTTGAACGTTTCATCGCTGACAATCCTGCGATCAATGCCCACCTTCTCGGTTTTCAACATTACGAAACGGTGACAAAATATTTTTCAGCAGCGACTCTGGGAGCGATTATCTCAGACAACGACCCATCACCCAAAGCGCTCAACGAAATGTTGAATTTCGAACTTCCCGTGGTGGTGAGTGATGCCGTCGGAACTTCGATGGATCTAGTCGCAGAAGGACGAAATGGATTTGTAGTTCCAGTTGGCGATGTCGATGCAATCGCGCTGGCGATACGAACTCTCAGTGAAGACCCGGCACTTGCGAGGCAAATGGGAAGGCATTCACTGGACATAGTTAGTAATTGGACATTCGCGCGGGATGCGCTTGCGATCAAACAGGCTATTATTTCTGTCCATTCAGAACGAGATGCTACATCCTGATGACGAACAACGAAGCCGCAGGTCGGGTTCACGTCCCCATTCCCAATTATGAAGTCGCAGTCCCCTTTCAACCACTCACGCGTGGCAACGGACACTATTTTTTTGGATATTACGATAAATCACCCTGGGACGCGAGCGGACGTTATATCCTCGCGCATAAAGTGGATTTCTTCGATCATATGCCGAAGTCTAATGACGTTGCAACCGTCGGGATCATTGATCGAGAGCATGACGACACGTTCATCCCGCTGGCGAAAACAACCGCTTGGAGTTGGCAGCAGGGCGCAATGACGCAATGGGTTCCGGCGTTGCCGGATACGCTCATTTTTAATGACCGACGCGATGAAAAATTTGTGGCCGTTCTTTTCAATATCCGCACGCGCACCGAGCGGGTACTGCCGCTACCGATTTATTGCCTATCGCCTGATGGGAAGTACGCCCTCAGTGTTGATTTTACAATTCTCGCTTTGTTGCGTCCCGGATATGGTTATGCAAGCGCAAGCGCTGCGCCCGGTGATCTTGCAAAGACGGGTGTTTTCCGAATTGACCTGCATACGCATGAGGTCAAATTGCTCATTTCTTACCAGCAGATCGCGAATTTTGAAGCCCATCCCGTCATGTCCAAAGCAAACCACTGGATTGAACACGTGCTTTTCAGCCCTGACAGTCACCGGTTTATATGCTTGCATCGATTTTCCAGCCCTGGTACCTTCGATGGTGCATTTTACAGCCGTCTTGTCACTGCCGATTTGAATGGCGCAGATTTGCACGTCCTTCTGGCGGGCATGGTCTCGCATTTCTGTTGGGCGAATCCTCATCAAATCCTCGCATGGGCGCGTAACAAGTCACTTTCAATCCAACTGAATTCCCGCAGATTGATTAACCGGATCGGTCTGCGCTGGGTCGTCAGGTTCTTGCGCGCCAGACAAACAGGCTGGCTGCGTCATTCATTAATTGGTGACAACTTTGTCCTGTTTACGGATAAACCTGGAGAGTCGCATACCATTGGAGCAGGCGTTCTACTGGAAGATGGTCACCCAACATATTCCAGCGATGGTCGCTGGATTTTGCTGGATACATACCCTGACAGCGATTCCTACCGAAATTTATATTTGTACAATATTGAGAAAAATGAAAAAGTGATGCTAGGTCGTTTCTATTCCTCCCCGGAATTTAGCGGGGGTATTCGGAGCGATCTTCACCCACGATGGAACCGTGATTGTACCGAGGTGTGCATTGATTCCGCACATGATGGAACCCGTCGGATGTATGTTCTGGATGTGCGCTCGATTGTCTTGTGACGCGATGCAGCCATCCTTGCAAGAAGGACCCTAAATCCACAAAACCACCTTTGTGACTGTGCGAGAGACGTTCTTCTCCAGGTATTCGGGGCGGGGCCCAGTCATTTGGCGTGTCGGGACGGTTGCCACTGCGCGCAGCAGGTCGGCAGGGTTTGCTCCACCCAGCATGTTTCCACCAACCTCAATCGTTTCTGCACGCTCGGTAACGTCGCGAACCGTTACGCTGGGGATGCCGAAAATCGTGCATTCTTCCTGCACAGTCCCGCTGTCACTGATGACGCAGCGTGCGGATTTTTCGGGCTGGATAAAATCGAAGAATCCAAATGGCTTGAACGTCCATAATACGCTTTCATCAATCTGGATTGCAGACCGTGTGATGCGATTTGCTGTTCGTTGATGGACGCTGACAATTACTGGTTGTTGATATTTGCGCCCAACTTGTGTCAGGCCATCGATGAGCATTGCCAAACAAGCCGGCGGATCATCGACGTTTTCAGCGCGGTGCATCGTCACCAGGTCTATATTGAGCGCTGTGGCAAGAGCCGGATACTGCTCGCCGGGCAGGTCAATGAGCTGCATCAGGTTAATTTGCGGACACTGCTGCGGCAGCTTGCGTAGTCCGCGACGGTGCAGTACATTTGCAATTTTAGAGAGTGTTTGAAAGCGATGGTTAGCGACGTTTTGCCAAACGGCGAAGCATGAGACGGGTTATCACGGCGTAAACCATCGCTTCGACGGTTGTGGGGAGAAGTTCATAGTCACGCGCGAGACGACGGTAGCTGGTCAGCCAAGCGAAGGTGCGCTCGACAACCCAGCGATGCGACAAGCGCTGAAAACCGCGTTTGGTGGGGTCACGCTCGATGAGTTCAAGGGTCAACTGCCCCAATTGCTCGGCCAGTTCGACCGGGTTCCGGTGTATCCACTATCCGCCCACAGTTTGGTCAGTCGTGGGAAGCGCGTGTGTTGCAGGTCCAGCCATAGCAGCAACCAGCAGGCAACCTGACGGACGGAACGTCGCCGCAGGCCTCTTGGTAGCTTGCTTCTGTCACAAAGACCTTAAGGACCCATTCGCAGATATCCACGACCAGATGGCGCTTGCGACCGTTTATCTTCTTGACTGCATCGTAGCGACGTGGCCCCTTTTTGACTGGTCTTCACCGTCTGACGATCCATGATCCCTGCACTTGGCGTTGCGGCGCGTCCCTCCGCCACACGCACCTGTTCTCGCAGCAACTCGTTCCAGCGCCCCCACAATCCCGGAAGTACGTGTACACCCTCTGCCACGCTGGAAACTCGTGCGGCAGCATTCGCCAACTGCATCCACTCTTGAGCAAGTAGAAGATGGCGTTCACCGCCTCGTGCATTTCGACGACCCGCTCCCGCCCTCCCGCTTTCGCAGCGGGGATCAGCCGCTCCAGTACCCTCAACTCCTCATCCGTCAGGTCGCTCTCGTATTGTTTGCGTCTCATCCTTCCTTTTTATCGCATTTTCTCGCTTTCAAACAGTCTCTGACCAAGAAAGCATTCACAGGTCAGCACCTGTTTGAGCGCGCCAGCATGAATAACAATGTCGGTTTGCTGGAACGCCGTAACAAGGGACTGCGCATCGCGAATGTCGTCGATGCGGGAGCGCAGCCGTTGTTGAAAATTACGATAGATCACCTCGTCAGTCGCGCTCTCCCGTTTCGGGGAAGCGAAACGGATGTAGTGCTGCTTCGCTTCATCACGCGAGAAGACCGTGACACTCTCCGGTGCGCCCGGCTAAGAAGTAAGGTTACGCTTGACCATCAACTGGCCAAGTGATCCGGTTCCACCAGTAACCAGCACACGCTTTCCCGTGAATATCATCGACTTAGGACCTCCATACATCGTAAGGAGTTCCATCTGCGCTGAGTTCATCGATCATCACACCCCAGGTTGGTGGCGTGAAGTTTGTCGCCGCTCGAAAGCGAGAATTATCCATACTTCGATTGATTTCGACCTGATCATCCGGCACGATGGTGATGTTTGCCCGGAAAGCATCACGAACCAGTTCAAGAAGCGTGAATTTATCAATTGGATCGGAAGAGACTTGATACACACCCTGTAGTTCAGGGTGGTGAGCGATAATGTCAAGGATGATACGCGCGAGAACTGGGGTCGTGAAGCCGCTGTAAATCGCTTTTCGAAAGCCCTTTACCGTCTTTCCACGATTGCTTAAAAACCACTCAATCAGACCATAACGAGTATTGATTTCGCGTCCAATGATCGAGGTTCGTAAAGTTAGGCTGTTCGGCGTCGTGGTCTCGCCCAAAAATTTACTGCGTCCATACAGGTCTTCGGCATCCGAGGGGTCACTTTCAAGATACGGACCCATTTTGCGCCCGTTGAACACGCAATCGGTGCTGATATGAATCATTCGGCAACCAGCGGCATGAGCAAGCGCCGCCAAACGATGTGGGAGGAGTGAGTTGATCATTAGGCTTGGGATCGGATCCTTTGCGCTGTCAAGTTGCTTAATTATTCCTATACAGTTGATGATCCATTGTGGACGCACCATTGCAATCGCCTGAACTGCTGTATCGAAATTGTAAACATCCACACCTTGAAGCAGATGCGTCTGCGCAAACAGCGCCGTCTGTATCTGTGGCGATGGGTTAGTACGGACAGTTGCAAATACATCGTGTCCCTGATCCGAAAAAACCTGACATAGTTTATGTCCCAACATTCCCGTGGCACCGAGAATCAGAATTTGTGTCATAGCGCTTCTATCTTGTGTTGCTGCATATCGTACTTCAACCAATCCAGATACTCACGAAGCCCGTCTTGCCATTCCACCAAAGGGTGGAAGTCAAAAGCAGCCTGGGCAGCGCTAATGTCTGCCAAGCTGTCGCGTACATCACCGGGGCGCGGTGGACCGTAGTGAATTGGTGAGTCTGTGCCGCTCAACGCCACCATTTGTTGAGCCAATAAATTGATCGTGATCTGCGTTCCACTGCCAATATTGAATACCCCATTCGTATCAATAGCCATTCCGGCTTTGTAGTTCGCTTGCACAACATCCCGTACATTGATGAAGTCGCGGGTTTGCTCCCCATCTCCAAAAATAATGATTGGCAAACCGCTGTAAAGCCGATTGGCAAAGATGGGTATCACATTTCCATAGGCATCGTACCGCTGATTGACGCCGAAGACGTTGAAATAGCGCAGGACAACCACCTCCATTCCATACAGTTCGCGGTAGACCAAGCACAGTTTTTCCGCCGCCAGTTTGTGGACACCATAAGGAGAATTGGGGTTTTGCGGGTGGTCTTCTCGAATGGGCAACGTCTTCAACTCACCGAAGATACCCGCCGATGACGAAAATACAACTTTGCGAACAGCCTGTAGGCGCGCAGTTTCCAGCACGTTTAACGTTCCAATCACATTGATATCGGCATCCAGTTGCGGATGCTCGATTGAACGTTTGTTGCCAACAGATGCCGCTAGATGAAAGATTATCTCACTTTCGCGTGCTGCATCATTTAATACCTCGACATTTCGAATATCGGCCTTAATAAAACGTACTTTTGCAAGTTTACTAATATTTATCGCATGCCCGGAAGATAAATCATCTAAAACGGTGACAGTGTGACCTTGCTCGATGCAATATCTGGTAAGATTGGAACCGATAAAACCAGCTCCACCCGTAATTAGGATGTGAATAATGACCTCCGAGTAGCCATTCAACAAGCATCATGTCCTTAATTTATAATGTAGCTTGCATGGTAGAAGCTGTCAACATTGTGGAACGACAATGGTCAGATTGTGACCTAATGAACCTGAGTTTTGGATAAATCATGCAGCAAAGCGGAAGGCAGGCTTCTCGGACTGGAAAGTGTAGGCGCATAAGGCGGCGGTGAGATTGACCCTGAAATGGTCAGGACTGCGGTGACGTGTGTGGTCAAGGTGAAAATCATTTTTGAGCTGGTCGAAGATGGTTTCGATAAGGAAACGACGGCGCAGCAAGGCTTTATCAGTCGGGTCGAGGTCAGGACCAGGCATGTTGGTGCGTTTGTCGGTGACAAGTTGAACACCATGCCCAGCGAGCGTATTGGTGAGGGACGGCGAGAGGTAGCCCTTGTCCGCCAGAACCGTGCCGGAGACACCGCTCAGCAAGTCAGGCACTGCCTGACGGTCGTCGCAATTACCAAGGGTGCAGCAGTAACCCAAAATGTCACCCTGAGTGTTGACCACCAGATGCAGCTTGAACCCATAGAACCAGCCCATTGAGGACTTGCCGCGCCCAGCGCTTCCCGCAAACACCCGGTGGCGCGCAATGCGGTGGTTGTCGCACACCCACAAGGGCGTCGAGTCCAGCAGCGAAATACCGTTACATGTTCCCCGCCGACTCCCCAGAAAAGTCTCCAGACTGCGTCGCACGCGCGGCATGAGCCAGAAAACCGACTGTAACTAACCATTTTTGGAAACGCCGCGCGTAGTCGCTCTTGCACTTCGCGCGTGTAGTACGCCTTGAAGTTGCGATACCCTGACTGGTGAAACCAGATCACCAGCGTCATGATTTCACTTTCGCACAACCCCGGTTGCCGCGCTTTTCGCTGCCTTGCCTCATGTTCCTGGCAGAAATCATCGACAGCACAGAACAATTCCACTAGACTCATCGGCGGAATACCTTTCACGTTAGGGATGACGTCAAGCTTAACCGCTTCTCGAAAGGTATTCCATCTATCCAAAACTCAGGTTATTTAGATTATTCCCTACACGTGGTTCTCGTCAAATACGAAAGAAAGAGAAATCTATGGAACATATCCGGACGATGATATTCAGGTGCTATCGTTTCAGGTGGCAGTCCGAGTGATGCCCGGAATGTACTTCGGAGGGAGAGATGAACGTGCCGTGCAACAAGCAGTCGGGTATGTGATAGACGAAGCTATTGATGACGCCATCGCCTGGAACGCACAGCATATAACCATCCTTGTTGAGCAGGACAACTCATTTGTCATCAGCAACGATGGTCCCGGTCTCCCGCTGGAGATAGACCGGTTTCAGCAGAACTCAAGGGTAGAACTTGCACTCACAAATGGTGGACTTTCAAACTGGACGGGTCGCCCTCATCACCTCATCAATGTGAGCGCGGGCTGTCTGTATCTACACTAGAACGTGCGTTGTCTTCGTAGGGGCGGACCGATGTGTCCCGCCCCCCTTGAAACAATAACCCATGTACTACGGCTGTTGCGTCGCCGGTGCACCCCCGACCCGCACGAAGATGAGCGACCCTTCCTTGTACGCGATCTTCAACTGATCCGCAGAGAGAAATTCATAGCGCGTCGCGCCGCCGAGCAGCACGAAATACTTCTGTTCCTGCTCGTTCAGCTTGTCGTCGGCGCACGCCCGCAGGGTGCTGACAAGCGCGCTGAACGTGATTGTGCTGCCATTGGTGGTGTAACTTCCACTAAACTCGTTGCACCCGCCCGACCCGTTGACTCCGTTCGTATCCGTCTCAAATTCGAGTGTAACGGTGCTGCCTGCGAGGACAGGCGTTTGCGCGGGCGGCGGTCCATAGGAGACGAGCTTCCACTGCGTTCCGGTGAGGCTGTTTGGCGCGCTGTTGCTTCGCGTCACGATCACGTCGGCGCTGAATTTGCCATTGGTGATCACCGCGAAATCGCCCGTCGAGAGCCAACGCACCGCGCCGTCGATGAATATAGTCGCACGTATTGTATAGCGCCGCGCCGGGTCGATGCTTGCCACTTCGTAGTTCAACGCATACCCGAATGGCGCTTGCCGCCCATTCGCGATAATCCGTTGCGAAGCCAGCGCCTGCGCATTCGGACTGGTCCCCGCTGTCACATCCACCAGTTCGACCAGCACTTCCACGCCATTCGCCAGATAAATTTTCTGATCGTAGACAACCGTTCCTGTGACCGTGCCGAACTTCGGGGTCTCCTGCGCCCGTGTCGCACTTGTGCCGAGTGCAACAACAGTAACGGCAACGGCGACCGCCAACCAATGCTTGAATTTGTACATTGAGGCTACTTCTCCTGATTTATCTTATATGATCATCAAACGTCTGGAATATACAAAAAGTTCCCTGCACAACGCAATCTCCGGTCTTCAATACGCGGGCTGGGCAAGCCGCGGCCCCTACACCGGAGGGTGCGGCGCATCGTGTAGGGGTCGGGCTGATCGAACCGGGTATTTACCGGGCGGACACATCGGTCCGCCCCTACAGAACACGCACCGCTATATACTCGACGCTGAGTAAATCTCACCGAGAAAACGGCTTGGCCGCGCCCCGATTTTCTCCGTCTGCGTGAAGCCGCACTGTGCCGCCAGCGTCGCCCATGCCGCGAACGTAAGCGGATAGGGAACCCACTGGTTGCCGCGCTCGGCATTGTATTCGACCAGCAGCAGCCGCCCGCCCGGACGCAGATAGCCGCGCACACGCCTCACGAGCGCGGCCTGATCGCGCACAAAATGCAGCGAATTTGCCATGATGATCCCATCCAGCGGCGGCAGTTGCAGCGGCGTTGTGAAATCTGCTGTGAGGTAGTTCGCCGTAATATTCGGGAAGCGGGCGCGCAGTTCCGGCTCCTGCTGGCGCAGCGCCGTGCGGTCGCGATCCACCGCGTAGATTGTCCCGCTCGTGCCGAGTAGTTCCGCGAGCGCAAGCGTGAACGCGCCCGTCCCCGCGCCCAAATCCGCCCAGGTTTGCCCCGCCGCGATACCGCCATTTTTGAGAAGTTGAACGTGATCCGCGTGGTTCATTCGATGTCTCGATTCGTGCCAACGGACGAGAGTGTACCGCGCCACTTGTGCTACACTGAGTCGGTATGGTTGCCCTCATCGCATCAGCGTTACATTTTTCGTGTTCCTCGTGTGGAGAATTCGCCCGTGTTTCAATCTCACGGCGTCACAGTACGCAATATCAGGGTGCTGCGCGGCCCGAACCTGTATGCCTATATGCCCGTCCTGCAAATCGTGATGGACATCGGGAGCTACGAAGAGCGCCCCAGCAACAGCTTTCCCGGCTTCGTGGACCGCATCACGCAATGGCTGCCCGGCCTGTGGAAACATGAATGCAGCGTCGGCAAACCGGGCGGCTTCGTTGAACGGCTCAATCGCGGGACTTACCTCGCGCACATCACCGAACACATCACGCTCGAACTGCAAAACGTGATGGGCTTCGAGGTCGCGTTTGGGCGGGCGCGCGGCATCGGCGAAGAGGGCGTCTATAACGTCGTCATCTCCTACAAGGAAGAGGAACCCGCGCGCCGCGCCTTCGATACCGCGCTACGCATGGTGCTGGCCGCGATGCACGACGAGCCATTCAACGTCGCGGATGAAATCGAAACGCTGCTGCAATGCGCGGATGATTACCGCCTCGGACCCAGCACCGCCGCGATTGTGAACGCGGCACGGCGGCGCAAAATCCCGGTGCGCCGGATCACGCCCACCGGGTCGCTGATTCAACTGGGCTACGGCTGCTATCAGCGCCGTATACAGGCTTCCGAAACTTCGCTGACGAGCGCTATCGCCGTCGAAATTTGCCAGGACAAACCGCTCACGAACCGGATGCTGCGCGCGGTCGGCGTCCCGGTCCCGGATGGGCGCACCGCGCGCACCGCCGATGAAGCGTGGGCGATTGCGCAGGAAATCGGTCTGCCTGTCGTCTGCAAGCCCGAAGACGGCAATCAGGGCAAAGGGGTCAGCGTCAACCTCAAGACGGAAGCCGAGGTGCGCGCGGGCTTCGCCATCGCGGATGAATATAGCGGGCTGGTGCTGGTCGAGTCGTTCATCGAGGGCGCGGATTACCGCCTGCTCGTGATCAATGGCGCGATGGTGGCCGCCGCGCGGCGCGACCCGGCGCAGGTCGTCGGGGATGGGCTGCGCAACATTATTCAACTGGTCGAAACGGTCAACCAGGACCCGCGCCGCCGCACCGGACACAGCAGCACGCTCACGCGCATCAAGCTGGACGATGCCGCGAACCTCGTCCTTGCGCAGCAGGGGTTGACCATCGCCTCGATCCCCGCACTTGGACAGGTCGTCCGCTTGCGCAACAATTCCAATCTCTCGACGGGCGGGACCGCAACCGATGTCACCGATGATGTTGACCCCCGTAACCAGCAAATCGCGGAACTCGCCGCGCAAATCCTCGGCCTCGATGTGGCCGGGATCGATATGCTCTGTATGGACATTACGCGCCCATTGGCCGAACAGCGCGGTGCGATTGTTGAGGTCAACGCCGCGCCCGGCCTGCGGATGCACATCACGCCCTATGCCGGGACGCCGCGCGACGTGGGCGAACCGATCATGGATATGCTCTTCCCGGAAGGCAGCGAGACGCGCATCCCGATCCTTGCCGTCACAGGCACGAACGGCAAAACGACCGTCACGCGCCTGATCGCGCATATGTACGATACCGCGCGCTGGGTGGTCGGCATGACCACAACCGAAGGCACGTATATCCGGCGCGAGCGCATCATCGAGGGCGATTGCTCCGGTCCGAAGAGCGCGGCGGCGGTGCTGCTGCACCCGCAGGTCGAAGTCGCCGTGCTGGAAACGGCGCGCGGCGGGATCATCCGCGAAGGGCTGGCCTTCGATACGTGTACAATCGGCGTGGTGACGAACCTAAGCGCAGATCATCTCGGCCTCGGCGGGATAAACACGCTGGAAGAACTGGCGCGCGTGAAGCAGGTCGTCATTGAAGCCGTTCACCGGGATGGCGCGGCGGTCCTCAACGCAGAAGATAGCTATGTCGCGGAGATGGCCGCCGCCACCGATGCGAAGGTCGTCTATTTCGCAGCCAGCCCCGATCATCACATTATCCGCTCGCATCTTGCGGAAGGCGGCACGGCGGTCTTCATCCACAACGGCATGGTCACAGTCGGCGTCGGCGATTTGCGCGTGGAGTTGGTCGAAATCGACCGTGTGAATTTCACGCTCGGCGGCAAAATCCGCTTTCAGGTCTCCAACGCGCTCGCGGCGACGGCGGCGGCATGGGCAGCCGGACTCAACCCGGCCATGATCGCCCGCGCGCTGACCACCTTCCGCACCGATGCCGCGATGGTCCCCGGTCGCTTCAACGTTTCGGAAACGAAAGGTGTGCAAATCGTCCTCGATTACGGCCACAATCCCGCCGCGCTCAAGGCACTGCGCGATGGTATTCACGCGCTCGACAGCCGCCGGACCGTGATGGTGATTGGCCTGCCGGGGGACCGTCGCGATAGCGACCTCGCTGCGAGCATCGACGCGACACTGCCCTATGTCGATGAATACATCCTCTATGACCTCGGCGACCGCCGGGGACGCGCGCAGGATGAAGTACCGAAATTGCTGGCCGCGCGCGTGCCTCCCGAGAAACCCTGCACGATTGTGAAAGACGAACACGAGGCCGTCTTCGCGGGCTGGAAACTGTGCAAACCGGGCGACCGCCTGCTGATCATCGCGGATGTGGTCGATGATACGCTGATCACGTTGCGCCAGCTTACCGACTCGCTGCTCAACGAGGCGGATTGCGAAGCGCCGCTGCATAGCGCACAGCGAGAGGACGGCTAATCCCTGCTCATGCTGTAACGGGCTGCGCCGCCACGCGCCGCCGCAATGAGAACACGGCCAGCGACACACCGATAATCCCGAGCGAGAGCAATTGCGCCGTCGTGATCGCGCCGAAGCCGTTGGAATCGAGGCGCAGAAAATCGAGCGAGAAGCGAATCGCGCCGTAGCACATGAGGTAAATCAGGAACAGGTCGCCCGCGCGCAGCCGTTCACGATAGCGGCGGTCGATCCAGAGCAGCAGCAGGCAGGCGAGGCCGTTCAAAATGCTTTCATACAGAAACAGCGGGTGGAATGTCTCCACTGCCTCGTAGCCGGGCAGCCGTTTGAGCGGCGGGATATGCACCGCCCAGGGTAAATCGCTCGGTGCGCCATAGAGTTCCTGATTGACGAAATTCGCCCAGCGCCCAATGGCCTGCCCAAGCGCCACACCCGGCACGCAAATATCCAGCCAGAACGCGAGCGGCTCTTTTTTGCGGCGCGCATACAGCCAGATTCCGAACGCGCCGCCGAAGACCGCACCATAGATGCCCAGCCCACCGTTCCACACCGCGAGGATTTGCTCCGGGTGTTGTAAATAATATTGGAGAGAGAGGCCAGACGCGGGCGAAGGCGTTAGTACATGGTACAACCGCGCGCCGATCAGCCCCGGTATAATCGCCCAGACGAGGCCATCCCAGACCAGTTCGGCCTCGCGACCGCGCGCCTTTGCCCGCCGTGCGCAGAGCCACGCGCCCGCGATAATACCTGCGATCAGGATCAGTGCGTAGAAGTGGATTGCAAGCCCGAAGACCGTGATTTTATAGCTATCAATAGAGAACATAACACCCTTTATGCATTGTCCGCGCGACGGTCAGCGGCGTAAGTGTACCCACCAAACCGGGATGAGCAACAGCACCGTCGCGACCAGTTGAAACGCGATCCGGCTGCGCCCTGCATCCGAGCGCGCGAAGACGAGCGGCCACAGCACGCCCCACGCGCCGTACAGCGTCAGCACAAGCGCGCCGCGTCGCCTTGCGCCGGGGAGCCGCCGCGCCACCCGTAGCGTATACCACGCGAGGACCGCGCACCATGCCGCTGCGCTCCCCGCTCGCAGCAGGATCGGGTAGCTCACGCCGAGGCTCGTCTGATACGGACCATCGAGCGCCGTCAAAAGCGCGTTGAGTCCGCTCGCCGCTGCGCACGCGAACAGCGCTATCGGGAACCACCATCGCCGCCGCACGTTCAGCAATGCCGGGTCGGGCAAGCCACGACCCCTACAAAGATGTGCGCGCTCCAGTGTAGGGGCTGCGGCTTGCCCAGCCCGTCCCCATGTTTCACACCCCCACCCGCAGCGCATCCCCAAGCGCGGCAGCCAGCTTTGCCGGGTCGTGCCGCCAGGGATGCTCCGCTTCGGTCAGATCGCCTTCGATCAAATGATAGCCTGCCAGCCGTGCGCGGTCCGAGTCCGTGAACGGCACATATTCGGTGCGTGTTCCCGGCGCGGGTGGGTAGGCGGTATTGCAAATCACCGCGTCCAGCAATCCCGTCCCAATGTGACTTTCAATCGCCGCCACATGATCGGCAGCGCTGTAGCCCGTCGTCTCGCCCGGCTGCGTCGCGATATTGCAGATATAAACGCATGGCGCTGCGCCCGCGCGGATCGCATCCGTAATCCCAACCACCAGCAAACTCGGCAGCGTACTCGTATACAGGCTGCCCGGTCCGCAGATGATCAGGTCCGCACCGAGGATCGCCTTGACGGTTTCCGGGTAAGCGCGCGTATTCTCCGGCACGAGCGCGATCCGTTCAATTTGCCCTTCGCGCAGCGCGCCAATTTGCGATTCGCCCTGAATGCGCGTCAGGCTGCCATCCGCGCCGCGCACCTGCGCCACCAGCGCGACATCGCTCAGGCTGGCGGGAAGCACGCGCCCCTGTATCGCGAGGACGTGTCCGGCCTCGATCAGCGCCCGCTCCATGCTCCCCGTAATGTTCGCGAGCGCGGCGAGCAGCAGGTTCCCGAAGCTGTGACCTTCCAGCGCATCATCGCTGAAGCGATACTGGAAAAGCTGCGTCATCAGCGCTTCGTCATCGGCCAGCGCCGCGATATTGTTGCGCAGGTCGCCGGGTGGGATCACGCCCAATTCGCGGCGCAGCTTGCCGGAGCTGCCGCCATCATCCGCGACGGTCACAATCGCGGTCAGGTGGCGCGTATGCGGCTTGAGCGCACGCAGCACGCTCGGCAGGCCATGCCCGCCACCGAGCGCCGCAATTTTCAAATCCGTCAGTTGTTGCATCGCATTGTTTCCCGCAAATATTTAGACCGCGCTACTTGCGAGGCGTTCCGCATACTGCCGCCTGTAGAATTCGAGATACTCGCCCGTCTTGATCTTGCGCCACCACCACTCGTTATCGACGTACCAGCGCACTGTCTCCGCGAGCGCGGCCTCGAATGCGGCAGGGTCATATTTGCGCTGCCAGCCCTTCGCGCGCAGCTTTTCGCAGCTCAGGGCATAGCGTTTGTCGTGGCCTTCGCGGTCCTGCACGTTGCGAATTAGCGTTTCGGGTTTGCCTAGCGCCTGCAAAATCAGCCGCGTGATGTCGATGTTGTGGCGCTCATTCTCGCCGCCGACGTTGTAGACGCTGCCCGGCTCGCCATGTTGCAGGATGAAATCGACGCCGCTGGCGTGGTCCGTGACGTGTAACCAGTCGCGCACTTGCATCCCGTTCCCGTAAACAGGCAGCGGGCGGTCATCGAGCGCTTCCGTGACAAAAAACGGGATCAGCTTTTCCGGGTATTGATACGGTCCATAGGTATTCGAGCCGCGCGAAATGGTGGTGTGCATCCCGAAATTCTCATGATATGCACGCACCATCAATTCGCCGCCCGCCTTGCTCGCAGAGTACGGATTATTTGGCTCCAGCGGGTCTGTTTCGACGAAAAACCCGGTTGGCTTCGTGCCGTAAACTTCATCCGTCGAGACCTGATGAAAGCGTTCGATGCCGAGCATCCGGCAGGAATTCAGCAGAATGTACGTGCCGACGACATCCGTATGGATGAACGCATCCGGGTCGAGGATCGAGCGATCCACATGCGACTCCGCTGCGAAGTTGACCACCGTATCGATAGCGTGGACCTCGCAGGCGCGCGTCACGGCGGCGTGGTCGGCGATGTCCGCGCGCTCGAATTTGTAATTTGGCTGGTCGTGGACGGGCAGCAGATTATCTGTGTTGCCCGCATATGTCAGCTTGTCGAGCGCAATGATGTTGTAGTGCGGGTACTTCTCGACCATATACCGGACGAATTCGCTACCGATGAAGCCCGCGCCACCCGTCACCAGAATATTCTTCATAACAGTCCTACCTTGCTATTGTCGCCGAGCGTCAACCTGAGCGCGTGCGGCATACGCGGCGCGCGGGCGACTTCGACATTGCGCCCGATCAGGCTATCCGCGATGCGCCCGTCGATGTCGCGCAGGGTCGTATTTTCAAGGACGATGCTGTGTTCGATTTCGCAGCGCTCTATCGTGACATGGTGATAAATGCTCGTGAACGGTCCGATATAACTATCCACGATGCGCGTCCCTTCCCCGATGATCGCAGGACCGCGCAGCACGCTGTTGATGATCTGCGCGCCCGCTTCAACCGTCACACGGCTGTCCACCTTCGAGGCGGCATCGACCGACCCGCGTATCTCCGGCGTGAGTTCTTCCAGTACGCGCGCGTTCGCTTCCAGCATATCGGGCGCTTTGCCTGTGTCGATGAACCAGCCCTCGTGAATATGCGGGAACACGCGCCGCCCGTGATCTACCTGCCATTGAATCGCGTCCGTGATTTCGAGTTCGCCGCGTGCGCTCGGCTGGATCGCGTTCACTGCTTCCCAGATCGTCGAGTCGAACATATAGATGCCGACCAGCGCGAGGTCGGTTTCCGGCTGCTGCGGCTTCTCGACCAGCCGCGCTATTTGGCCTTCTGGTGTGAGCGTCGCGACCCCATAGGATTGCGGGTTCGGGACGTGTGCCAGCACAATCTGGCTATTCCACTGCGGGTTATTCGCAAAATCCGTAATGAGCGAATTGATCCCGCCCTGCAAGACGTTATCACCGAGGAACATCACGAAGCGCTCATCGCCAAGAAAATCACGCGAGATTTTGACCGCGTGGGCGAGGCCGAGCGGCTCCTCCTGCGCGATGAACGTAATCTGTACGCCGAAGCGTGAACCGTCGCCCACCGTCTCGCGGATTTCCGGTCCCGTGCTGCCCGTCACGATCCCGATCTCCGTAATGCCTGCCTCGCAGATCGCTTCGATCACGCGGAATAGCACGGGCTTATTGGCGACGGGCATCAATTGCTTGGCGAGCGTATACGTGAACGGTTTCAGCCGCGTTCCCTTGCCGCCGCTCAGAATCAAGCCCTTCATTGGCTAGTATCCCCCCGCTGCCGCCGAGTCCTTCGGCGCGTTGTTGAGGACCGCGCCGATCACGCGGACGTGCGCGCGTTCGAGGATTTCCTTCGCACGTTCGGCGTGGTCGCGGCGTGTCGTCCCGGCCTTGATTACGAGCAGCAGCCCATCCAGTTTGGAGGCGAGCAGCGGCGCATCCGTCGCGACGAGGATCGGCGGCGCGTCGAAGAGGACCGTATCGGCCTGCCGCGCCAGCGCTTCAATCAGCGCGTTCATCTGCTTGCTGATCATCAGGTCGGCAGGATTCGGCGGGGTCGGTCCGGCGGTCAGCACGGAAAGATTTTCAACGTGCGTCGCCTGCAAGGGTGGCGTGGCGAGCTGTGAGGCATCGAGCATCGCAGAACTCAGACCGCGCTCGTTGGGCAGGTTCCAGAGGGTGTGTTGCGAGGGGCGGCGCAGGTCGGCATCGACCAGCAGCACGCGCTGGCCGCTCTGCGCGAGGACCACTGCGAGATTGGCGGCGGTCAGGCTCTTGCCCTCGCCCGGCATCGGCGAGCTAATCAGGAGTGTATGAATTGGTTTCTCCACGCCCGCGAAAAGGATATTCGAGCGCAGGGTGCGGTAGGCTTCCGCCGCCGGGGAATGCGGGTCTTTGAGTGTGATCAGGGTCATGTTACCTCGTTCTCCGGGATGGTTCCGAGGACGGGCAGTACGAGCGTTTGCTCGATATCTGCGCCCCGGCGAATTATGCGCGCTGAAAGGGCTTCGATGATGAAGACGGCAACGCCGCCGAGCAGCACGCCGAGCAGCAGCCCCGCGAGCGTATTGGTCCTCGTCTGCGGACGGATTAGGCCATAATTTGGATAACCCAGCAATTCGGCATTGATCCGATCCTCAAGGCGCTGCGGCGCGTTTTCCTTGTTGCGCCACTGCTGGAAGGCTTCGCCATAGGCACGCGCGACCTGCACCGCGATTTCGCCGTCCTTCATATCCGCATCCACAACGAGCAAATTGGAATTGCGGTCTACCGAAGTCGTCACCGTCCCCAGAAGTTGATCCGGCGTCATATCGAGGCTGCCCAGCTTCGACCCGTTGAACGAGTTGATTACCTGCGCAGCCAGATCGTTCGTATCCATCCACGCCTTGTAGCTGTTGAGCAGGTTCACGAGCGTGGTTTGCAAGCCGTTGTCGGGACGCGCGGGCTTGACCAAAATGCGCTGCGTGGCGCGATAGACCGGGGTTTGGATGCGGCTGAACGCGAACGCGCTTGCGCCGACGAGCGCTGCCGCGAGGACGAATATCCACCAGCGCCGTGTGAGGATTTTCAGATAATCGGCTGGATTCATAAAGATGTGCCGTGCCTTTCGAGAGCGCGGCGATTATATCATCATGATCCGGTGGCGCGCAGATCGTCAGGGAAACGGCGCGGGACAACGCATCAAAAAGGTGAGAAAGAAGGGCGGACACGCAGGTCCGCCCCAACACAATTCGTGCCAATGTAGGGGCGGACCGATGTGTCCGCCCACAATCGACAATTTCAATCCGATAGCGCTGGCAGGCAGAAGGTAAAGGTCGTCCCCGCCCCGTATACGCTATCGACCCGGATCACGCCGCCATGCAAATCAACGATGCGCTTGCAGATCGAAAGTCCCAGCCCTGTGCTGCTCTCGCTCCCGGTCGGCATCGTGCTTGTGCGCTGGAACGCGCCGAACAAACGCGGTAGTTCGTGCGGCTGGATACCTTGTCCCTGATCCGTGACAGTGAATACCAGCGCATCCGCGCTATGCGTGACCGCGAGCCGCACCGTCGTCTCCGCGAACGAAAATTTGAAGGCATTGCCCAGCAGGTTATCGAGAACCTGCTCGATCCGCTTCGGGTCGAAACGCGCGGTATCCACATCCGGGGCGATCTCCGTAAGCAGCGTGATTTGCTTGCGCGCTCCGAGATGTACATTGAGCTGGTACACACGGTCGATGAACGCACTGATATTTACCACTTCCGGTTCAAGCGCGAGCTTCCCGGTCTCGATGGCGTTTATATCGAGCAAATCATTGAGCAGCCCCAGCATCTTTTCAATGGTTGTATCCATCGCATCGAAAAAATTGCCTTTGTGCGCTGCTGGAACATGCGCATCCTGAATCAGCTCGAGACACATCTTGATCGTGCCAAGCGGACCGCGCAGGTCATGCACGACCGTTCCCATGAAATTATCTTTCTGGGTGTTCAACATCACAAGCTGTTCGTTGACGAGGGAAAGTTCTGCGGTGCGCTCCGCGACACGCGCTTCGAGCAAGTCATTTGCACGGCGCAAATTATGGAGCAGGCTGCGGTTGGATAAAATCAGATCGTGGCGCTCGAATGCCTCGCGCACGATGGTATCCAGCTCGAGCGGGTCCCAGGGTTTGGTGATGTAGCGAAAGATATTGCCGTCGTTGATCGCGGCGATTACGGCCTGCACATCCGCGAAGCCTGTCAGCAGCAGCCGGATCGCATCTGGGTATTCGTGCTTGACCTTGCTGAAAAATTCCGAGCCATTCATCCCCGGCATCCGCTGGTCGGAGATGATGGCGTGGATCGGGACCGAGGTCATGACCTCGTACCCGGCCTGTGCGCTTTCCGCGGTATAAACGGTGTACTGGCGGCGAAACTGGCGGCGCAGCGCCTTGACGATCTCCGTCTCATCGTCGATGATCAGCAGGTTGTGCGTGGGCTGGTCGGATTGTTGATCCATTGTAATCGGGTTGGCAGGTGCGAGCATCAGCGTAACTCCTTCGGGAGGCGTATTGTAAAGGTCGTGCCAGCGCCGGGCGTCGAGTCCGCGCTGATCGTCCCCTTATGACCATCGACGATGATTTTGTGCGAAATCGCCAGACCCAGCCCCGTTCCCGTCCCGACGGGCTTGGTTGTGAAGAACGGATCGAAAATGTGGCCGATTACCTCTGGCGGAATGCCGGACCCGCTATCAGTGAACGCGATGACGACACAATTGCTTTCCTCACGCGCAGAGATGGTTATCTGACCTTCACCGTCGATAGCCTGCGCCGCATTGATGACGATGTTCAGGAAAACCTGATTCAATTCAGCGGGCGCGCATCTGAATTCGAGTGTCGGGTCAATATCGACCGTGACGGCAACCCGTGCGCGTAGCTCCCCGCTGGCGACGAGCAGCGTGCTTTCCACATTTTCACGCAGGTTGGCGACCTTGTACTCGGCTTCGTCAAGACGCGAGAACTTGCGCAATTCTTCCACGATGGTCTTCACGCGACGCAGCCCCGTAAGCGTCTGATCGATTAGGTCCTGCGTATCATCTAGCAGAAAATCGACATCTGCTGTCTGTCGCAGCTTGTCGAGACCCGCGAGCGCAGCGGGTTGCGCCCCGGCACGCGCGAACGCTTCCAAATCGTTGTAGGCTTCGACCAATTCCGCGAAAGTCCCGCGCAGGCTATGTACATTGCTATTCACGAAGGCGATGGGGTTGTTGATTTCGTGCGCAACGCCCGCGACGACTTGCCCCAGCGCGTTCATCTTTTCAGAATGGACGAGCATCGTTTGCGTCATTCGCAATTCGGAGAGCGTGTCCTGAAGCTGTTGTTTGGCCTGCTCGCGCTCTGTCACATCGGTCTGGATGCCGACGAAGTGCGTCAGCGTCCCTTCCTCGTCGAAAATGGGCGACATGAACAGTTCATTCCAGAAAAATGTTCCGTCCTTGCGATAGTTGCGCAGCAGGGCGGTACAGTGCTGCCCGTTTCGGATCGCGTTTCTAATCATTTGCACTGCCTGCTGATCGCGTTCATGCGCCTGCAAAAAGCGGCAATTTTTGCCAAGTACCTCGTGTGGCGCGTACCCCGTGATGCGCTCGAACGCATCGTTTGCATAAATCAGCGGCATATCGGGTAGCCTTGCGTCCGCAATCGTGATGCCGCAACTGCTGGAGGCCATCGCCTGATCATATAGGGCGAGTTCGTCCTGAATTTGTTCCACTGTCGGCATAGATGCCTCTCCCGGTCTGCATTGTAATGTCCGTATGATAGTAAGCACTATATCTTACCATGATAAATTAATCCGTTGCCGTCGTCTCAATTACATAACAAGTATAAATCAATGATTTTGCGCTTGGCAACCTATTCAAAAGCGCTGCTCAGCCGTGACAACCCGCGCCGGACCTGCTATCCTTGCGCCACATAAACGCCTATGCCTGAAATTACACCCGTCCTTGAACTCGATCACGTCAGCGTGCAGCGCGGCCAGAGCGCGATCCTGCACGACGTTTCATTCGCCATCGCGAAGGGCGAACACACAGCGATTCTCGGTCCGAACGGCTCCGGCAAGTCATCGCTGCTCAAGCTGATCACGCGCCAATACTACCCGCTACATCGCCCCGACGGGCGGCCAGCGATACGCATTTTTGGTCGTGATCGCTGGAACATCAGCGACTTGCGAATGCTAATCGGCGTCGTCTCCGGTGACCTGCACACCGCGATCATGAATAGCAGCGGCTTCGATGAGCTGACCGGGCTGGAAGCGGTGATTACCGGATACCTCGCGAGCTATACGCGCTTCGCGCATCACACCGTCAGCGATGCGATGATCCGGGGCGCGCAGGACGCGCTTGCGCTCACCGACGCCGCGCATCTCGCATCGCGGCAGGTTGCAACCCTTTCCACCGGAGAAGCGCGGCGCATCCTGATTGCGCGGGCGCTCGCGCCGGGACCGCGTGCGCTGCTGCTCGATGAGCCGACCGCCGGGCTGGATATGCTCGCGATGAGCCGCTTTCTGAATACATTGCGCGCAGTGGCGGCAAGTGGCAAGACGATCATCCTCGTCACGCATCACATTGAGGAGATTTTGCCGGAGATCGAGCGGGTGATCCTCGTCAAAGAGGGGCGCATCTTCCGCGATAGCGCGAAAGCGGAACTGCTCAATAGCGAGAATCTCTCGCCGCTGTTCGGCGCTCTCGTCGAGGTGCGACGGACGGGAGATTATTATCGAGCGCATATTGCCCCGGATGGCACATGATGAAATCACTGCAACGCTTTCGATTGCCGCTGCTTCTGCTGCTGACGGTTATCCTGCGATTCGGCGTCCTCTTTGCCTTTCCATCCGTGTTTGCGTGGGATCAGACTGGAACGGTACATGGTTCGGATGCCTATGACATTTATGCGCGCAACCTGCTCTCCACAGGCGTCTATGGCTATGTTCCCGGCGTACCCGATGCGCAAATCCCGCCGCTCTACGCCTACCTCGTGGCGGGGGTCTATCGCGTCTTCGGGCGCGGCTATATCCAGGTTGCCTGCCTGCACATTCTGCTGGATGTCCTCACAATTTTGCTGCTTTACGGGATCAGCAGGCACATCATTCGCCCGGTCGCGCGCGGAGAGACGGTCGGCCTGCTGGCGGGCGCGATGGTCGCCGTTTATCCGTACCTGATCTTCCAAAATCTGACGCTCATCGATACGCCTCTGTTCATGACGTTGCTGCACGCCTTTCTGTTCCTCGCGATCCTCCTGCGTGAGCGTGAGCGCTTCGACCGGATGGCGCTCATCCTTGCGGTTCTGGATGGTCTTGCGCTGGGGCTTGCGGTGCTTGCGCGCCCGGTGATCGCCCCGCTCGCGCTCTTCGTCGCGGTGTGGTTTCTGTTCCGACGCAGTTTTTGGCAAACAGCACTGCGACTGCTACCCGTTGCGGTTGTCGGCGTCCTCGTCGTCACGCCCTGGCTGGTGCGCGACACGCAGGTGTACCGGGGCTTCGTCGCAGTCGCGAACAACGGCGGGATGAATTTTTGGTTCGGCAACAGCCGCTATACCATTCCCTTCCTGCGCGCGGGCTATCATACACAGTGGGCGACGCCCGATGAACTTGTAAGCGGTGACGACAAAGAGGCGAGTGCGCAGCTTTTCGCCCAGAGTTTTCAATTCCTGCGCGAACACCCGGAAAAGGTTCCGGAGCTGTTCTGGGTCAAATTGCTGGCATACTGGAGTATTTCGGTCTATCCTGCTAAAAACCCAATCGCGGGACAAAGCATCGTCATCGACGAAAATGGAAACGCCATCGCACGGTTAAGCAGCGTCTCGCAAAACGATCCCGTAGACGCCTATGCACAACCGCTTTTCGACCAGATCGGGCGGTCGGTCCACACCCTCTATTTTGGGGCGCTGGTCTTTCTGGCACTGATCGGCATTGTGCAGACGCGCGGACAGTGGCGCGAGGTCTCACTGCTGTGGTTCGTGCAGATCAGCATGACTATCATCTATGTGATATTCATACCTGCGACGCGCTACCGCGTCCCGACCGATCCACTGTTGTTCATTTTCTCGGCGTTTGCGGCGCTGTGGTCAGGCGAGCGGCTTTTCCGCCAAAAGCGTATAGTTCAGCCCACGCAGCAGCCGCAGCCGTATCGCCAGACAGTCGAATAGGTTCAGCGCGCGGCCAAGCACGGTAATCGCGCGCGGTGGCAGCCTCAACTGCTGAATGATATAGCCCGTGAATGCGCTGTTGGTCTGCATCGAATGCACGGTCAGGTAATCGGGGATCAAGTCGTCCGCGCGCTGATGCCTTCCGTAGCCCTCGAAGGGGCTGAGTCCCTTCGCTTCCACACTATCGGCCATGTGCGAGAGCGCCGCGCTGCGCAAGCGGAACAGGTGTCCCCATTTTTCGCGATAGGTGAGGTGCGTTGGCAGAATCATCAACAGCCCGCCGCAGAGCAGCGTGTTCAGGCGTGGTGTGCGCTCGAACGTATCCTCGATGAACAGCCAGCCGCCCGGCTTGAGCGCGGCGCGGAACTGTTCCAGCACATGTCGCACCTCGACCAGATGATGCAGCACGCCGACGCCGACGATCAAATCATAAGTTGCCGCC
The DNA here is from genome assembly GCA_965246845.1 of Aggregatilineales bacterium. GTDB lineage: Bacteria > Chloroflexota > Anaerolineae > Aggregatilineales > UBA2796 > JBBRMW01. The sequence goes on along the minus strand of CBDFFR010000012.1, from coordinate 1,514,117 downwards.
GGGAGTGTCGCGCTGTTGATGTCGAGCAGCTTGTATTCGACGCTTCCCTGTGGCGGGTGCGCGGCGGCATAGTCGCGCGCGATCTCCAGCGCATCGGCGGCCACGTCAATCCCCGTCACGAACGCGCCGCGCCGCGCCATTTCCAGCGAGAGCCAGCCCGACCAGCAGCCGACCTCAAGCACGCGCGAGCCGGGTTCGATACTGTTCAGGAGCGCGTCGATCTGCCGCCGGTAAATGATATTGTGCGGCGGGCGCTCGCGCATAATCTGCCAATCCGGGGGAACCCGGTTCGCGAAATCGCGCGCCGCGCCGCCCCATACCGCGCCTTCCTGCGCAATCAGGCTGTCGTAATCGTTGTTGCTTTGCACTGCTTAATCTGATCTCTGGCGAGTGCTTGCGTTGAGAATAGTGTAGCCAATAACATCGCCGTTTTCCGCGTATCGGATGATGACATTATCATCGGACAGTTCACTATCGTCGGCCCGCTCGTCTTTGTGAAAATTGATATACAAGACATCAACTTCCTGATCATAGTACATATCCAGCGAATGATTGCGTGCCTGTTGTAAATCCGGCAACAGATCAAGGAATGTTTCAAGATTTGCTACGGCCATTTTTGAACCAGCCTTTCTATACTTGTAAGCCGTCGTGTCAGATATGCTGTGATTATAAACCCATCAGGTTCAGCCTCACGGTAGACGACTACAAGCCATGTCCCTTCTGGAACTTTTCGTAGTGCCAATAATTCTCCATGTCGCCCTTCGAGTATCCTGTCTGGATTTGATACCACCTCAAGAATTGAGGTTGACAGGAAATCAATTTCGGGATGGTTATCCAGAATATGCTGCCATGTCTCGACAGGTAATCGAATGAAGCCACCATTCTTTGAGCGTGTGGCTTGGGATGAAATTGTTAGGGTTCCCGGCGGCGGCGTTCACTCTTGCGCAATTCGTCGGTATCCACTGTGAGCAGCACCGCGCCGCAATCCCGGCAGGCGACCGCATCCAGACGCGCGAGGCGGTTAAAAGGGCGTAGTGTCCACAACGAATTCAGGCGGCGCGTAGACATGCGCTTTGGCGCGAAATGAATATGCCGGAATTTATCGCCAAAATCGACGACATAGCCTTTTGTCAGGTTCGCGGAACCGCAGCGAACGCAGACCGAACGCTCTGGCTGGTAACGCGGCTGTACAGGGCTGGCATAGGGGTCCGCATCGGCGGGTGTGTAGGTCGGCAGCGGCTGGGTTGGCGGTGCGCTCCGCCGCGAGATTTGCGACGGCGTGATCGGTGCGCTGATGACCGTCGACTGCACGGGTGGAGCCTGCACTGTCACTGTGGGTACGTACCCACCGCTCTCAAGATCGGGGCGGATCGCGGGTGTCGGGACCGTCAGGCCGCTCGTGTCTTCGATGTCCAGCCCGATCAGCGATTGCGGCAGCGGGCGCGTGACCTGCGCCTGTGTCCCAATCCGCACGTCGCCGGATTGCGCATCCAAAGAGACTTCGGGGAAGTGTTCGGGCATCGGGTGGATTGCCTGTGCGCCGCGTGCGGGTGTATCTTCGGTGCTGACAGGCGGGGCAGCGCTGGTCGTCTGCGCGGGCAGCGGCGTATTCTGCGAAGCCTCGCTGCGCGTTTCGGAAGACTCGTTTACAGGCATCGCCATGATATTCTCACCCGCCCCTTTTCAAAAAGATTATAGCCCGGTTTGCGAGATATCAACCTGACTTTAGGGCGAATTGATTGTGAGCGTGAACGCGCCGGATTGCAGCGCGAACGATGAAACCTTCACGGTATACACGCCGTCACCGTCATTCAATACAAATTTCAGCAGCGGGTCCGGCGAGTCTGCGCCGTCGTCGGCGTAGGCTGCGCGGCGTCCGCTTGGTCCGAAGACCTCAAGGATCGGATCAAAGCCGAGTCCCGGCGTATCTTCCGGCTTGCTTGTGATTTGAATCGTGACGCCCTGCCCGCTCACGCCCTTGAAGAACGTCGTATAGCGTTCACCCGCGCGAAGCTGTACCTCCGCCATGATCTGGATCGGCGGCGGCGTCCCTCGTGAAGCGGTCGGTGGGGTCTGGTTGGCGAGGTAGACGGTCAGTTCGTAGCCGCCGCGCGCCGCATTCTGATAGCTCGTGACGCGCACCAGATAGCGCCCGCTGACGCGCACCGGGATCGGCGGCGTGCCTGCGCTGTTCGCCTCGCTCAGGTCGTGTGCGCTCGCGATGGTCTCCCCAGCGGGATTCACGATCTCGATCACCGGGTCGAGGCTGCTGCCGCGCGCTGGACGTGCTAATACCCAGAAATTCGTGCCGCCCCGCGCATCGAAACTCCACGTCTGACGGTCCCCAATCTGTTCGATCTGGCCGCGCACCACCGCGCCGACGCGTAGCACGTCCCCATCCAGATCGCGCAGGGTCGCGCCCTTACTTACGCGCAAAGCGTAGCGCCCGACCTGCCCGGCTTTCGCGGGTCGCACGGTGACGATGTACGCGCCGCTGACCGGGAGTTGCGCCCCGGCGATCAACGCACTGTCGGGTCCCGTCGCGGTCGCCAGCACGGTTGCATCCGGCGCGGTGAGGTCGAGCGTCGGTCCAAATCCGGCGTCGGTGGTGAATACGCCGATACTTACGATCTGATCAAAATCTGCGTAGAAGATGTAGCGGTCCGCCGAACCGGGCAGCGTGATCGCGCCACTCTTTTCATCCGGTAGCGAAATTGTTCTGGCCGGGAAGCCGGACGGTTTGGGGAGCGGCGTTGCGCTTGGCGTGGTGCTTGCTGTGGCTGTTGGCGTCTCTGTCGCGGCGCGCGAACTCCCCGGCGCGGTCCCGATGAAGACGGAAACATAGATAACCGCGACCAACCACAATAAAACAACCTTCATATGAATCACGAACCGCACCCTGGCAAATCCTGAACCCTCCGCGGCCACGTCGCGCCATAGAACGCGAGGTAATCCGCAATGTGCGACCCCCAATAGGTGGCATTGTGCTGTCCAGTCGGGTACATCGTATAGCCGGGATCGATGTTGCGCGTCTTGAGCGATTTCACAAAGACCTCGATATTCGGGCGCGCATAATCGTCTTTGCCCGCGTCCATCCACAGGCGCGGCTGTTGGCCGGGCGTGAAGGTCACGGTCCGCGCGAGACTTAGCGGGTTGAATTCTGCGGGAGCGTTGTTCGCGTCGAAGAATGCACTGTGGCCGCCAATCGCGCCGAATTGATCGGGGTGGCGTAAACCAATCAGATATGCCCAGAAGCCACCGCGCGAGATGCCGCCAATTGCGCGCCCCTCACGGACCGCCCATGTACACAGGCTGGCGTCGAGCGTGGGCAGCAGTTCATTAAGGAGCAGTATTTCGTAGGAGCGCCCTCGAAAAACATTCGTATTGGCGAGTTCGCCGCCAGAAGGCATGATCACGATCATCGGCGGGAGCGTCCCTTTGACAATCCCGCTGTCAAGCGTTGCCGCGATATTGAACGTATCCGTCCATAAATTCTGATCGGTATCGGAGCCGTGCAATAACAGCAATGTGGGGTAGCGCCGCGCCGATGACCAGTAGCACGGGGGAAGGTAGACTTGATACAACACCTGCGCGTTCGCCTGCTTGCTTTGATACGAATCCTTGACGATCTTCCCCGCCGTTTCCGCGCAGCCAAGCGGCGCGAGCGTCGGGACCGGCGTTTCGGTGGGCGGCGTATCGGTCACAGTGGGGATGAGCGTCGCGGTTGGTGGTCGCGTGGCCGGGATTGCCGTCACAGTGATTTGCACGAGCAGCGGTCCGGCTTCGGCAGCCAACGGGTCACACGCCACCGCGAAGGTTGCGAGCATTACGAGAATCAGGGGGACAGTAAAGCGTTTCATGCTGCGGATTATATCCTCAATCGAGCCTTCGGATCGCGGGGACGAGCAGGATCAACAGGCACAAGCCCGCGCTGATCGCCCCACCGCCAATGAATATCGCAGATGCGCCAATGCGGTCCGTCAATATGCCGGTGACCGCGTAGCCCACAGGCAGCAGCAACAGCGAACCGAACCAATCCACGCTTGATACGCGCCCCAGCAGTTCGCCGGGGACTCGTTCTTGCACGGTGTTCAACCAGACCAGAATCATCCCGGAGATCATCGCGCCGTAAGCGAACAGACCAAGCGCTGCGCCGAACAGCGTCCCGGAGAGGCCGACCAGCATCAGGCCAAGCGACCCGACGATGACCATGCCATAGACCAACAGTCCGCGTCGCCGCAAGCGCACCACGCGACCAAGCAGCACGGCGGCCACAATCGAACCGAAGGATGATATGGCGGTCAGCAGTCCGAGCGCATCTACGTCCGCTTTCAGGTCGCGCTCCACCAGGAACGGCAGCGAAATCGTGATTGGGCTGAACAGTGTGATGCTCAATATCGTGAAGTAAAAAATGCTGATCCACAACCAGGGGTCCGCGAAGACGACGCGCAGCCCTTCGCGCAGGTCGCTCAATGGGCCGCGCGCCGCCACATCGTCGCGTTTCGGCTTGCCTTCGCCGAGCCTGCGGATCGGGACGAGGCACGCGCCCGCAATGATGAACGAGAGCGCGTTGATTGCGAAGGCGGTTGGTGTCCCGCCGAGTTTAACGAGCGCCGCGCCTATCGCAGGACCGACGATGCCGCTCAGAGTGCGGCTCAGGCTGGTCAGTGCGTTTGCGCTGGCGAGGTACTCCGTTGGTGTGACTTCCGGCACGAGCGCGGAATAGGCGGGCTGGAAAAACGCATCAACGAACCCGAAAAGCAGGCTCACGGCGTAAATATGCCAGATTTCAAGCCGATCCGTCGTGACCAGCAGCGCGATCAGGCCGACCAGCGCGGCACGCACCCAATCGGACGCGATCATCACGCGCACACGCGGCAACCGATCCGCTGCCACGCCGCCGACCAGCAGGAAGATCACCATCGGCAAAATCGTGAAGAAACTGACATTGCCTGCAACTGCCGCGCTGCCTGTCTTTTCAACGACCCACCATGTCAGGGCGATCAGGTACAGCGAATCGCCGAAGCGCGAGATCGTCTGGCCGCTCCACAACAGCGCAAACGGACGGTGGCGCAGCGCCTGCGTCAGATTCATGGCGCGTGCGCAATTTCGAGTTTGTAACCGACGCCCCAGACCGTCTCTATCGTGACACGGCTGCCCTTGATGCGCTCGCGGACGTGCGCGACATGCACATCGACGGTGCGCGTCTGGCCGTAAAAATCGAAGCCCCAGACCATATCAAGCAGCTTTTCGCGAGAGAGGACGATCCCCTCATTCTCCGCGAGCGTGAGCAGCAGGTCGAATTCCTTCGCTCGCAAATCGACATGGCGCTCCGCGACCGTAACCACCCGGCGCGCGGGGTCGATCATTAAATCCGCGATGCGCAACGGGGCGGCGGTCGGCGTCCGGGCGGGCGCGGAACGGCGCAGAATGGCCTTGATGCGCGCCACCAGTTCGCGCGGGTTGAAGGGCTTGGTCATGTAATCGTCCGCGCCGAGTTCCAGTCCGACGATTTTATCCACATCGTCGTCGCGCGCGGTGAGCATGATAATCGGGATGTCGCTCTCTGCGCGGATGCGGCGGCAGACCTGCCAGCCATCCAGTTTGGGAAGCATCAAATCCAGCACAACCAGCGACGGACGTTCGGCCTTGACCCGTTCCAGCGCGGTGAGGCCATCGCGTGCGGTGATGACGCGGTAGCGCTCCTGTTCAAGGTACATCGTCGCGAGGTCGAGGATATTCTGTTCGTCATCTACCAGCAGGATCGTTTCGGTTGTCATCAACACCTTCTGAGAGCGGTCAGCTACCTGATGAGAGCCTATCAGCCTATCCGCGCGGGGTTCATTGTGCGATAATTCTCAAGTAGTTGCAAGGATCAGCAGCGTGAGCAAAACCCAAAGCCAGCTCCCCAAAGAGACGAAAATCTGCGCGACGTGTGGGCGGCCATTCAACAACCGCAAGAAATGGCGCAACAATTGGGACGAGGTGAAATATTGCAGCGAGCGGTGCAGACGGGGGAAGGTATAAGCAGTAAGGTATAAGGTATAAGCCAAATCAGGAAAGCTATGACTATTCGCAACCTGAATTTGATTGGGCTTGTACCTTACGCCTTATACCTTACACCTCTCTTCCAATGGACCACCTCTATACCCCCTGGCGTATGACCTACCTGAAAGCCGAAGGACGGAAACCTGTGGATTGCGTATTCTGCGCAAAAGTGAACGCCGATGACGAGGCTGAAAACGTCGTTGCACGCAGCCAGCATGTTTTCGTCACGCTCAACCTGTATCCGTACAACAATGGCCACCTGCTCGTCGTGCCTTACGCGCACGTCCCTTCACTGGAAGCGCTGCCGCCGGATGCACTCACCGATTTGATGCTCACCACCAACCGCGCGCTTGCCGCACTGCGTACCGTCTATAACCCGCAGGCGTTCAACATCGGCGCGAACATCGGCGCGGCGGCGGGCGCGGGCATCGCCGATCATTTCCACCTGCATATCGTCCCGCGCTGGGGCGGCGATACCAGCTTCATGGCCGTGACCGCTGAAACGCGCGTGATTCCTGAACTCCTGACCGATACGTGGCGCAAGCTGCGCGAGGCGTGGCCGAAAGCATAGCCACTCCGTAGGGATGCTATTTTTGGCCTCCGTTAGCCATCAGCAAGAAAGACGAAAAACTCATGCAAACGCAGAAATCGCACAAGGATATTGTCATCGTCGGCGCGGCGCGCACCCCGCAGGGGAAGTTCCTCGGAGCATTGCAGCCATTGACCGCCGTTCAGCTTGGCAGCATCGCGGTCAAGGCCGCCGTCGAGCGCAGCAAAATCGATCCGCACGCGGTCGATGAAGTGATCCTGGGGCAGGTTGTCGGCGCGGGCAGCGGACAGGCTCCCGCACGGCAGGTCTGGATTGGCGGCGGCTACCCGGATACCGTATCGGGAATGACCGTCAACAAGGTTTGCGGGAGCGGCCTCAAGGCGGTGATGCTTGCCGCGAACGCGCTGCGCTCCGGTGACGGCCACTTGTATGTCGCGGGCGGCATGGAGAGCATGAGCAACGCGCCGTATCTGAATATGTCGGAACGCTCCGGTGCGAAGTATGGGCATGTCGAACTCAAGGACAGCCTTGTCAATGACGGTCTGTGGTGCAGCATGACTGACCAGATCATGGGCAGCGCAGCGGAGTTCATTGGCCGCGAACTCGGCGTGACGCGGCAGGAGATGGACGAATTCGCGCTTGCCAGCCATCAGAAAGCCGCCGCTGCGACCGAAACAGGCAACTTCAAGGCGGAGATCGCGCCTGTGATCATCAAGCAGAAGAAGGGCGAACTGTGCATCGACACAGATGAGCCAATCCGCAAGGATACCTCGCTTGAAGCATTGGCCGCGCTCAAGCCCGCCTTCGACAGGGAAGGCGCAGTCACGGCGGGCAACGCGCCCGGCCTCAACGACGGCGCGGCGGCGCTCGCGATCACCACGCGCGGTTACGCGGAAGCCAACGGACTGACGCCACTTGCGCACATTGTCGCGTATGGGCAGGCCGCGCTCGACCCTGCCTGGATTTTCTACGCACCAGTGAAGGCGATTCCAGTCGTGCTGGACCGCGCAGGGTGGCGCATGGAAGATGTGGACCTCTTCGAGCTGAATGAAGCCTTCGCCTCGCAGGTCCTCGCGGATGTGAAGGGTCTCGCGAAGGATGGTTACGCGCTCCCGATGGAAAAGCTAAACGTGAACGGCGGCGCAATCGCGCTCGGCCACCCCATCGGCGCGAGCGGTGCGCGGGTCCTTGTCACGTTGATCCATGCGCTCAAGGCGCGCGGCGGGACACGCGGCATTGCCTCGCTGTGCCTCGGCGGGGGTGAAGCGGTCGGCATGGCAATCGAAATCGAGTCGTGATCCTCGTCACCGGAGCCAGCGGACTGATTGGGCGGCATCTGGTCGCCCGTCTGCTGGCTGAAGAGCAGCCCGTGCGTGTCCTGCTGCCGCGGCGCAGTGGGCGCTCCTACGCACATCTCGATTGGCTGAACTCGGTCCAGATCGTGGATGGGACGGTGCAGGATGCGGAAGCGCTCTACGCGAGCATGGCCGATGTCCACACCGTCTATCACCTCGCCAGCGCGCAGTGGTGGGGACGTCGCCGCGATCTGGATCACATCGATTTGGAAGGCACGCGCAACCTCGTCACGGCGGCGCGGTCGGCGCGTATCGGGCGGCTGATCGTAATGAGCCACCTCGGAGCCGCGCCGTCTTCGGCCTTCCCGCTGCTACGCGCGAAGGGGCAGGTCGAAGAACTGGTGCGCAACTCCGGGTTGGCGTATACCATTATCCGTAGCGGCGTCGTCTTCGGACCAGAAGATCGCTTCGTAAACGGGATCGCGATGGCGCTGCGTGCCAACCGCTTCTTCTTTTTGCAACCCGGTACGGGCGAGGGGTTGCTGCATCCAATTTTTATCAACGATCTGATCGAGGCGTTGTACCGCACGCTCGAAGCGCTGCACACTGTCGATCAGGTGCTGGAAATCGGCGGACCGGAGACGGTCACGTTCGATGAAATGCTGCGAACCGTGATGCGCGTTTCGCGCACGCGGCGCACGATTGTTCATCTGCCGCCGTATGTCATGCGGACGCTGAACGCCAACCTGCGGCGCGTGTTCCCGCGCTGGCCGATTACGCCGCAGTGGTTCGATTACATGGCGAGTAACCGGACCGCGCCTTCCGGGGCGCTCTATGACCTTTTCGGGATACGCCCACAGCGCTTCGAGGATACCTTGCTGACGTATATGCCGCGCCGCCGCTACGGGCGCGAATATACGCGGGCGCTGTTGCGGCGGCGGGTGGGGCATGAGTGATCCCCGCATAATACATAAGTCGGCGGGTTCCGATTCAAGATTTTAGAGAATGTTTTCAGTTTTTTTATTCCCTATCCGTTGTAGAGGTTGCGCCAAACCCCGATACGTCCTATAAAGACAACATGCGATGACGCAGCAAAGCGTTATGGCAGCGGAAGGCACTGCCTTAGGAAGACTGTAGAGGCCATATGTCAAGCACACGTTTTTGGATCACCCGTTGGACACAATTCGCGCGGTTTGGGATATTGTTATCGTCGTTCGTTCTCCTCTCATCCGGTATTCTGAGGCCAGCCCTTGCTCAGGACGCCTTATCGAACCCCGGTGATCATGATGTTGAAATCACCGTCGGTACATTGAAGCGTGCTTTCGTCTTGCATGTCCCGACCGGCTATAACGGCAGTGCGGCGGTTCCGCTCGTGGTGATGTTGCACGGACATGGCGGAACCGCGAAAGGTATCTCCAAAGTCGGTTGGAACGAGGAAGCGGACAGTAATACGTTTCTGGTCGCATATCCGCAGGCTGAAAGAGCGAAACCAAATCTCCCGATAGGGCCGGGCAACTCACCGACCTGGAATGATGGCTCTAACCGTGCGGGGATACCCCAGGTAGACGATATTAGCTTTCTGCGGGCGCTCCTCAGCAAAATTGCCACGTACCTGAAGGTAAATAAGCAGCGTATTTACCTGGCGGGCTTTTCAAATGGAGCCGCCATGACCTTTCACGCGGGCATTGCCATGTCCGATCAATTCGCAGCTATTGGGATGGCCGCCGGGATGTTCTTTGAGCGTGCCGATCCCACAATCAAGCTGGCTCACCCAATGCCTCTCATCTACATGATTGGTACGTCTGATAACCTCAACCCGCTTGCTGGTGGTAACGCGCCTGATGCCATCTTGGGTCAAAGCGTTACTAGGCCGCCTATCCAGGAATATATCGATGCCTGGCTGAAACTCAACCAGTGTACGGTCACACGTACCGCCATCGCTACTCCAACGGGTGTGAACGGATCGGCTTACACCTGTGCGCCAAAATTTGAACTTGATTACTATACTATCACGGATATGGAGCATACCTGGCCCATCGGACCCGGTGCGTCCGCGAGTATGGTGAGCGAAGCGGACAACCAGAGCAGGTTGGAGATAGAGGACACTCAAAGTCTACCTGTAAGGCCGATTGCCATCGCAACTGTTGATGCGGGAACTAACTTGCGCCCTAACCGCAAGATCAGCGGGGCAAAGACGATGTGGCAGTTTTTCGCCAGGTACACGCTGACCGGGCAAGCGCCATAGAGTTAGCCACCAACGCCGAAGCAGCCTCCGAAGTCGTGAACCTTCATGTCTGGAAAATATGAGCGAACGCCGCCGTACAAACTTCTGTTGGCACACAAAACAATAGAGTTTACGGCGGCGCTTTCAAATCCTGGCTCCATCGGTCCCATAAACGCGCTCTTGAGCCATATTGAATCGAAAGATAAACGTAAGCGTGACCCGGTTTGGCAATGTTGGGTCAGTCGACTCGCTAATTCATATCGAAGCTGAATAGTTCAACCGTGCGATCCGGTGTGGCCTGTCCATTTTGGCTAACGAAGATCCGCTCACCCGTCGCCCGGTAATATAGTCCAGTGACAACCCGGTAGTGACCGGGCTTGAGCGCGCCGGGTAGCGTGACTGCCAAACTGTCGCTGAATTGCTCTCCCGCAGACCACACAGAGGCGGGATACTGCCCATTACGCGGTGTACCGTCCGCGAGGACTGCCGCAAAATTATCTGGTCCATAAAGATGCACAAACCGCGCGAGATCATCATTTTCCGCTTTTGCGACGTTCCACCACAGAGCCAGCGAGAGCGCAGCGCCGGCCTTCGGCTCACCCGTGCGTGTGTACCCGCGCAGATTTGCGAGACCTTTGAAATCGGCTTGTAGGGCAATTAAGTTGTCAGGCAACGACATAATTCCCGCCGGGTTCACCACCTGACCGACACGCGGCACTTCGACCGCGTTCCCTGCCTCATCCTTGATAGACCAATCCAGAATATAGGCCGCGACATCATAAACGCTCCCCACATCGAAGGGTCCACGCAAAATCACGTCCACCTTGTCGCAGAAGCGATAGCCGGCTTCCCATACCGCAACAGGGTAGCGACCCAACCCTAGGAGCGTAGTTCGATCCCCGACACTCGCGCCCTCCGCCGTGAGCAGTTTGATCGCGAGAACCGCTTCGCGCGTATCGGCAGGCGGCTGGATGACCTGCCAGCACATATTCAGCGTAATCAGACTACTCCCTACACTGAGTTTGGGTTGTTCGATTTGCGTCCCCAAGAGGCGAATGCTCCCGCCATAGGTGAGCGACGGACCGGAAAGCGGTGGCAAATTCATGGCGGGCGGCGGCACGCTGAAGGCCGCAATGAGTGTCAGCGGCGCGATCAGTAGCCCGGAATAGAGCGGGATCGTCACAAACGCGCCCATTACGAGGCGACGAATGCGCGGGAACTGCTTCATGAGCAGGGCGACCCCACCCGTGAGCACGATGCAAACCGCCGCGTGCGCGGTATAGGCGAGCCGCCCCTGTATGCCGTCGCGAATCGAGGAAAGCTGATAGAGCCAATACATCAGCCCGGCGGCGAACGCGGTACACATGCTCACGAGGACCGCCGCCTGCCGCAGCCGGAGCGGATCGCGCGTAATGTAGCGCCTGCCGAGAACCGCACCCGCGATTGCAAGCGCACACAGCGCCGCGTATAGCGTATAGATGGAGGCCGGGAGCCATACGCTGCCCGCGCCGAAGCGCCCCCAGTAGCTGCCGAAGACGGGGACCAGCGCGGCCAGATATTCACCCAAACCGTTGACGGGCTTTCCATCATTTTGGAAAATGCTGTGTACTTCGAGGCCGAGCGGTGAGCGGTTGGCTTGCCAGCCGTAGATCATCCAGGGTGAGAGGATGAGCAGCGCAATCGCGCCGACGAGCAGTCCATTCAGCACGATGCGCAGCAAGGGTCGCTTTTGCGCCGCGCCCGCGCAGAGAAGCGCGACCGCAACTGGAATCAACACCAGCAGCGTATTTACCTTGACCAGCCCCGCCGCGCCAATCAGCAGTCCAAGCAGGATCAAGCGCGGGATACTCACGCGGTGTTTGACGAGCCAGAGCAGTTGCCAGGTGATAATCGCACCGAAGGCGGCAGTCGGCGCGTCATTGGAGAAGACCGCGCTTAGGTGCAGCATTTCCGGTGTGAGTGCGAAGAGCAGCGCGGCTAGCACCGCCCATTTGGGCGCGCTGAAAACTTGCAGCGCGGCAAGGTATACACCGACAAGCGCGAACAGCCCCCACAGGAAGGACGCCAGCCGCGCGACCCGCCCCGCGTAGACGGGGTAGGCTTCCGTCGCGAGTGGAATTGCCTCATCGCGACCATGCACAAAATAATTATGGTTGTCGCGCATGTTGAAGAGGTCAGGCGGGGTATACCAGCGGTTTTTGATGCCGTCCCATGCGTGCGGCGTACCGGGGTCGCGCCCGAAGCCAAACAAATTGATTAGCAGCGCAGCAGTGTAATAGGTAAGTGGCGGCTGGTTGCTCTCCTGCCATGTGACATCGCGTTGACTCTCTGCGCGGTCCGGGAGGGCACCGCCTGTCGAACGCAGCACGCGCACATAATTGAAATGCAACATCTCGTCGTAGCCTTCCAGCGCGGGCAAGAGCGACATTTGCAGGATTGCGCCTACCGTGAACAGAACCACAACCAGCAGGAACAGGCGATGGTGACGCAGCCGTATCATTGCGCTGGTAAACTTCGCTCTGCAGGCGCAATCGAGACTGCGTTCAGCCGTTCCAGAAAGCGCATCTGGCGGTATTCATATACGGGCGTGCTGTTGTCGATATGTAATACAATACGCAGTAATGGGTTTCCTTCTGTTGTGCGCTGTTTTAGCACTTCCCAAAATGGATCGCCGTAACGGTCAGCGTGGAGCAGAACGTGATCCGCATCCGCGATGCACAGGATCAGACCTTCACCATATAACCCGGCTTGCTCGCGTAACAGGTCCAGCAGCGCATCCCAATTGCGTCCGAAATAGAGCGGGAGTTGGAGCGCTGCTGTGAGTTCGTCGAACAGGCTGTCCTTGCTGTGGCAGGCGTGACCGCGTAGCATCCGCACATCATAGAGTGGCCCTCCACCGCGTGCATTCCAGCGGAATTCATCGAACTCGGCACCCGGAGCCGCGATCAGCGCGAACGGCTGGACTGTGATGAGTTCAACAAGATTGAGCATCATACATCAAGGCTCGTAGTCACGTTCAGGAGATATGCGGTATAGAGCGCCGCGAAGTAACCCTTGAGCGCGCGCGTCGTCTCGTCGTCAGCGTCTTCAATTGAGAGCAAAAACGGGAAGCGTTCGCGCGCGTCAGGCGGCGCGGGCGTCATGCTTTGAAGTGCATCAGCTTCCATATCGCGCGGGATCGCGCCCATGAAAAGCAGAAGCATTACGCTACGGATCGGGTCGCTCGCGCCCGTCAGGAAGAGCAGCCCGAAAAGATGATTCGTCGTCGCGGTGATGCCTTCGACCACGCGCCCGAAGACTTCCTTCGTCTCGAAAATCGCGCTGCTCGTCTCGCGAATTTGCGCGGCCTGCGTCGCCAGTTCGCGGCTCTCGCTGATCACATCACGCAGTAGCAGGAACACGAGCGGCTCCTCCGCGATAGGGAGCCGTCGCAGCATCCACAACTCGGCAGCGCGGCTGATTGGATAATTGATCCGTCCGAAACAGCCGAAAGGCCGCCCCTGAACATTGGCCGGACAGCCTTCACAGAAGTGTTCATAAGGTGCAAGCTGCGCAGCTTCATCGAGCAGGCTTTGCACGATCACGACCTGCGTTTCTTCCGCGCCTTCGGCGGTGCGGCGGACCATCTCGAAACCCATTTCGACAGGCGGGCGCATGTCGCCATTGTCGCGGTAGAGCGCGATGATCGACTCCGCGCGTTCGCCCGCCTTCAACCGCACGAGGATACCACTCGTGGAGAGCGCTTCCTTCGGACGACAGGCGTAATCAATGACGTAATCAACGCCCATTCGCGGGCATCATCTCTGGCTTGAGGAAGCTCAGAATCAGGCGGTTGACATCTTCCGGCGCTTCCTGCTCGACCCAATGCGAGACGCCCGATAGATACCGGATTGTCAGGTCATCAATGTATTGCCGCGACCATTCGGCGGTCTCTTTGGTCAGGTACGCATCGGCATCGCCCCAAATGAGCAGCGAAGGGACATGCACCTGCAAATCGGCCTTCTGGATGCGTTCGTTCTCGCGGAACAGCGCGCGATACCAGTTGATACCGCCTTCCATCGCTCCCGGCTGGCTCCATGCCTCGACGAAATGCGCGAGTTCTTCCTCGCGGACGTGCCCCTTCGCTTCCTTGCGCAGTTGGTCACAGAAGGCGCGGAAGCCATTCGCGGAGACCATTCGCTCTGGCAGGTCGGGGACCTGAAAGAAGAACATATACCACGATTTGAACATCTGCGGCAGGAAGACGTTTTTGATCACGTCCTGCGAAATTTTGGGGTGCGGGACGTTGCACACGATTAACTTTTCGACAAGCTGCGGGAAGCGTGCGCCGAAGGTCCACGTCACGAGGCCGCCCCAGTCGTGGCCGATTACCGCCGTCGCCTTTTCATAGCCGACCACCTTAATCAACGCCGCAATGTCATCCGACAGCGTGAAGATGTCGTAAGGCGCGCGCTTATCGGTCAGGTTGTAGCCGCGTTGATCGGGCGCGACGACGCGGAAACCCGCCGCCGCGAGCGCCTTGATCTGGTGACGCCAGCTATACCAGAATTCTGGAAAGCCGTGCAGCAGGACAACCAGCGGACCGCCTTCCGGTCCTTCCAGCGCCATGTGCATTCGCAGGCCGTTGACCTCGCGGTATTCGAGGTGGAAATCTGCCGGTTGGAGAAGTTCGGACATCGTGCGTTCGCTCGCTGATATGTATTCGTCAATCATACCAAATCGCAAATGAGCGCGGCGCACGATCAGCCGATTTTGTTGGCGTTCGGCGAGGGATAGCTCTTTCCGGTCCGCAGTACACCCGCCGTTGGGCGCGTATCGATCAGCAGGTGGACATCAATTACGGGGACTTCGTAAGGATGTGCCGTGTGAATCGCATTCACGACATCCTGCAACTTTTCGGTGGTCACAGAGACGGAGATTTTATCTTCGATCACTTTTTCAATTTCGCCGATTGTGCCGATGTTCGGGTTCGATCCGGCCAGCGGACGAAAACGCCCTTCACCGCGCTCGATGAATGCAACGCTGTCGTAATTGTCGTCGAATTGACCGCCGCCCGCTGCAGTCATCGCGCTAAACACAGCTTCCGTGTGTGAAATCGGCACGGTAACTACCACTTTATACGACGCGACGCCCATATTCGACCTCCGGTGCGATAGAAAATTATGTATGACCCTCATTAGTATACCATGTGTTCAGCGTACCTGTTCCCGTAAAAAGCGTTCGCGCGCCGTTTCCGTTGAATTGCGAAGCGTGGCGGCGGGGGGCGCGATCGGCTCGGCTTCCACAATCGGAATGTGATGCGTGACGACGCCCGCGATTTGCGGTGGCGCTTCCTTGCCGACGGCGATCAGGACCACGCGCCGCCCGCTCGCGCGCAGTTGCAGGATCGCGCCCAGAATCGGCTCGTTCACGAAACCCGTGATGATCAGTAGTGTCGCGCCCCAGGGCAGCCGCGCGCTTTCCGCGAGCAGAAATTCGGAGAATTCGCGGCTGATGAAGCTGGTGATCCCGGCCAGCATTTCAAGCAGGTGCGTCAGTTGGTCGCGGTCGCGGCTGGGTCGGGCGAGCAGCGCGCGGTCAGCTTGCACAAGCGTTGCGTTTGCGAGGATACCAACGGCATAACCACGCTCCAGCCCCCACCCGACGAACGAGGCCGCGATGCGAATCAGGTGTTCGACCAGCTCCGGCCAGATGCCGCGCCAGTGCTGCTCAAAACTCGCGACATTCAGGCACAGCACCATGCTCATGCTGCGCGTCGGCTCGTACTGCCGGACCTGCAACTGCCCGGTGTGCGCCGTCGCCTTCCAATGTACCGCGCGGAAGCTGTCGCCGCGCCGATATTCGCGAACGCCGATCGTGCGCGCCGGGTCCTCGAAGAGGCGTTGCGCCGCGCGCACTTCGCCGAACGGATCGCGCGCGTCGATACCGAACGATTCCAGCGGTTCGAGTTTCGGGTAGACAATCAAAACGTCGCGTTGTTTGACCTGCGCACCGCGCTCGAACAGATTGAACGGGTCGCCGCTGATCAGGTGCGCCGGACCCGCAAAATATATGCCCCGCGCCCGCGCGTGCAACGTATAGCGCCGCCGCACGCGCTCGAAGCGGCGCAGCGAATAGACGTTCACCAGGTAGCCGAGGTAGGTAGCCGAGGACGCCGTAAGCAGCGACTCATCAGTAGGACCGAACGCGGTCGGCCATTCGTCCTCGACCTGCATCCATGTCACGGGCAGCCACTTGCGGTTTTCGATGGTGACGCTCATTTCCAGCGTTTCCCCCTCGAAGGCACGGCGGTGGTGGAACGTGCGGCGGTAGCTGATGCCCTGCATCGCGAAGCGGCTCCACGCCCAGCAAAATGCGACGGCGGCCAGCATGAACCCGGTCAGTGCGACGAGTGCGCCATCGCGCAGGAACACGCCCAGCGCGAAGATGAACAGCCCCATCCACATCCAGCGGTGATCGAGGATCGAGCGTTCACCTTCACTGCTTACGGGCGTGGGTCCATCCGCAAGATCGGCACGCTCCGTTTTCTCGAAATCGAACATCAGCCCGCGCCGACCGGGACAGGCAGCCGCGCCAGAATGTCCTCAACCACGTTTTCTGCGGTGCGTCCGCGCACGCGCGTCTGCGGGTTGATCAGAATGCGGTGCGTCAGGACGCAAGCCGCGAGGCGCTTGACATCATCGGGCGTAACGAACTCCGCACCGTGAATGGCCGCCCATGCCTGACATGCCCGATACAACGCGAGTGCGGCACGTGGGCTGGCACCAAGCGCAGCCTCGTCGCTCTCGCGGGTTTGCCGGACGAGCGCGACCATATAATTTTGAACGCTCGCTTCGACACGCACCTCGCGTACCTGCGCGATCATCGCCGCGATCACGCCCGGCTCCGTGATCGCGCCAAGAGTCGCGAGCGGGTCCGCACGCCGGAAGCGCTCGAGGATCGCGTTCTCTTCGGCTTCGGTCGGGTATCCAATCTGTACGCGCAGCAGGAAGCGGTCGAGCTGCGCCTCCGGCAGCGGGAAGGTCCCTTCCAGCTCAATGGGGTTTTCGGTCGCGAGCAGGAAGAACGGACGGGGCAGCGGGCGCGTCTGACCATCGAGGCTGACTTGCCGCTCCTGCATCGCTTCGAGCAGCGCGGATTGCGTGCGCGGGGTGGCGCGGTTGATTTCATCCGCGAGCAAAATCTGGCTGAATACCGGACCGGGCAGAAACTCGAACTCCTGCGTTTTCTGGTTATAGAAATTGATCCCGGTGATGTCGGAAGGCAGCAGGTCAGGCGTGAATTGCAG
The DNA here is from genome assembly GCA_965246845.1 of Aggregatilineales bacterium. Lineage (GTDB taxonomy): Bacteria > Chloroflexota > Anaerolineae > Aggregatilineales > UBA2796 > JBBRMW01. The sequence goes on along the minus strand of CBDFFR010000012.1, from coordinate 1,496,712 downwards.
GCGTCGGAAGGTGCAGCCGAGCGAGGCGGCGACTGCACGCGCAAGCGTCGTTTTGCCAGTCCCCGGCACGTCTTCAATTAGGGCGTGGCCTTCGCACAGAATCGCGACGAGGATCAGGTTGATCGCTTCTTCCTTGCCAATGATGACCTGCCCGACGTTGCGCCGGATTTGTGCCGCAACCTGTTCGACCATTGCCATAAGATTTTCCTGAAAACTGCGGGGAACCACTGGAAAGCGTGTGTATTCGTAGGGGCGGACCTATGTGTCCGCCCGTCAGGATGGGTCGGGTAAGCCGCGACCCCTACACTGGAATTTGTATTGTGTAGGGGCGATGGCTTGCCTCGCCCGCCTGCAATCCTTCCGATTGTACCGTATCCGGTCGGCGGCGCGGTATAATCGGCGTCCAATTTACGCGAACGGCGCAAGGTCATAAAAATGGATTTCACGCTCAACCCGGAACAGAGCATGGCGCAAAACCTCGTGCGGGACTTTGCGCAGAAGGAAATTTACCCACAGATCAAGGAATGGGATCGCCAGCAGCAGATGAACCCGGCAGAACTGCCTCGCATGGCCGAATTGGGCATTCTGGGGATTAATATCCCGGTGCGCTACGGCGGGATGGGGTTCGATTACATTACGCTCGGCCTCGCCTGTGAGGAACTCGAACGAGTGGATACGCATCTGCGCGTGATCATGTCCGTGCATGTCGGGCTGAACAGCATGGCGCTCCTGCAATGGGGGACCGAAGCGCAAAAGCAGCGCTTCCTCGTCCCGCAGGCGCGCGGTACGAAAATCGCGGCATTCTGCCTCTCGGAGCCGAACGCGGGTTCGGATGTGGCGGGCATGGCCGCGACCGCGCGGCGCGAAGGCGATACCTATATATTGAATGGCGAAAAAATGTGGATTTCGCTCGCGCCGCGTGCCGATCAGTTCCTCGTTGTGGCGAAGACCGACGCGGCAGCCGGACACGAAGGCATGAGCGCGTTCATCGTCACGCGCGAGATGAAGGGCATCACCGTCGGGGAACTGCACGGCAAACTAGGCGTGCGCGCCGGGACGACGGGTTGGGTCGCTTTCGCGGATGTCGAAATCCCGGCGGAAAATCGGCTCGGTGAAGAGGGCGAGGGTTTCAAGATCGCGATGAGCTGCCTCGATAACGGGCGCTATACAGTCGCGGCGGGCGCGGTCGGTCTGATTCGCGCGTGCCTTGAAGACAGCATCGCCTACGCGCACAGCCGCAGCACGTTCGGCAAGGAAATCGCGAAGCACCAGTTGATCCAGCAGAAAATCGCGCATATGCAGCAATCCTACGACGCCGGGCGGTTGCTCTATCTACAGGTTGGCTGGTTGAAAAACATGGGGTTGCGCAACACGCGCGAGGTCAGCATGGCGAAGTGGTACGCGACCGAACAGAGCGTACATGCTGCGCTGGAAGCGATCCAGTTACATGGGGCGTATGGGTTCAGCGATGAATATGATGTGGAGCGCTACCTGCGTAACGCGAAAGGCGGGACGATTTACGAAGGCACGAGCGAGATTCACCAACTGATGCAGGCGGGCTATGCACTCGGTTTGCGGACCGATGGCGACCTGCGTTGCGAACTGCCCGCCTATGACGAGGAACTCTGGCAGGCTGAACCGCAACCGACACCCGCATGAATCGCCTGCTCCGCGCCCTGTACCGCGCCGCGCGTGGCGAGGCAGAGCGTCCCGCCGAAACACCTGTCGCGGCGCTGCCCGGCTTCGAGGCACGGCTAACGGTCCTCGCGCGCTATGCCGAAAATGCGGCATGGTACGAGGGCGATCTGGAGCGTAACCGTGAGGAGATCGCTGCCGGGATCACGTCGCTGGAAGCGCAGATTAGCGAGTCGATCCGGCGCGGTGCGGACCGGGACGCGCTCGAATATGTGCGGATCATTGCGCGATTGCGCCCGCAAATCGAGCTGATCGATATGGAACTGCGCAACTTCCACGCGGTCGCGTCGGCGCTCATCCTGCGGACGAACACGCTCATGCAGAACGTCGATGAAGCGCGCTACTACGCCGCCGACGCAGACCTGAACCCGGATGCGACCGCCGCGCTCGACCGCGCGCTGAACAACCTGACGCGCTACTTCATCATGCTGGAACGGGTCGCTGCGCGCCGCCGTGCCGCGTTGCCGGAGCGCCTCGCGGACCTGATGGCGCAAGTCATCGATGATCGCAAGCTGGATTTGCAACTGGCACGGTATATTCTGCAGCGCCGCCGCGCGCTCGATGCGGGCAACGAAGAATGATGTCAAGCCCGGTGATGAATGGGACGGGCGATCACGGTCATCTATAAGAGACTGGGAAGCAGACCGTGATAGCGCGGCTTCAGCCCCGCGCTCGCTGCATCTGATGATATAATCTGAGCTATGAATATCCCCCTGCGCCCAAAGAATATCACCGTCAACAAGCAAACCGCCGAACTGGTCATCGACTGGCCGGATGCGCGGACCTGTCATTATCCATTGAGCCACCTGCGCGAGGCGTGTCCGTGCGTGGAGTGTCGGGGCGGTCACGAGAATATGGGGATGGCGAACGCGCCCGATAACCTGCTCACGCTTTCACCTGCTCGCTCGTACAAAGTTGAAGACGTGCAAGCTGTCGGCAATTACGCGCTTCAATTTTTCTGGGACGACGGCCACCACACGGGCATATATACGTGGGATTATCTGCGCCATCTCTGCCCACCAGAGCCGCACGCGCTATGACTCTCGATTACCATCTGCGCCCTGGTCTGCTGCGCGAAACGCTGATCGATGAGCCGACCTTGCAGCGCCGCATTCGTGAACTCGGCGCGCAAATCTCCGCAGATTACGCGGGCGTCTCCGATTTGCTGCTCGTTTCGGTCTTGAAAGGCTCGGTGCTGTTCCTCTCCGACCTGATGCGCCAGATCACGGTCCCGCACGCGATTGATTTCATGGCCGTGTCGAGTTATGGCGCGCAGATTCGCGAATCGACGGGCGTGGTGCGGATCGATCTGGACCTCAAACAGGAAATCGCCGGGCGCGAAATCCTGATTGTCGAAGACATCATCGACAGCGGCACGACGCTTGCCTACATTTGCAAGCTGCTCCGGGCGCGCCAGCCGAAGCGCATCCAGATTTGCACGCTCCTCAGCAAGCCGAGCCGTCGCGCGACCGCTGTAAAAATTGATTATGTCGGCTTCGAGATCGAGAACAAATTTGTCTTCGGCTATGGGCTGGACCTCGATGAGCTGTATCGCAATTTGCCGTATATCGGCGTCGTAGAGACGAGCGAATGACGGGCGATCTGACGCCACAACCCCAGCCGCAAGCGCTCATATATCCCGCCGTCCTCGATGCGCTACGGCCAGTGATCGCGAAAGCGGGTTCGCCTGTGTATCTGGTCGGCGGCGCGGTGCGCGATGCGCTGCTGCACAAGCCCGTCCACGATTTCGACTTTGTAACGGGTGGCGATGCGCTGCGCGTAGCGCGGCAGATCGCGAATGCGTTTCGCGGCGCGTTCTATCCGCTGGATGCGGAGCGCGGCGTGGGGCGGGCGATCATCCAGTTTGAAGAGGCGCAGGTAATCATCGATGTTGCGCGCTTCCGGGGCGCGGATTTGGCGGCAGACCTTGCCGCGCGCGATTTCACGATGAACGCGCTGGCGGTCGATATGGGCGGCGACCCGAACGCGATTATCGACCCGCTGGATGGTTTGCTCGATTTGAAGGCGAAGCGGTTACGACGTTGCGCGGCGGGCAGCCTCGCGGAGGACCCGATCCGCGTGCTGCGCGCGATCCGGCAAGCAGCAGAATATGGAATGCTGATCGAGCCGCAGACGCGCGTGGATGTGAAAGCAAACGCCGGACGCATTTTCGAGACGAGCATCGAGCGCGTGCGCGACGAACTGGTGAAGGCGCTCGAAGGTGTGAAGACGCACGCCGTCCTGCGCGGTTGGGATGCGGTCGGTCTGCTTGCGCAGATCATCCCGGAAGTGGGACCGATGCGCGGCGTCACGCAGAGCGCGCCACATATTTACGACGTTTGGGAGCATACCTTGCAGGCAGTGCAGGCCGCCGGGCGCGTCCTCGCCGTGATCAGCCCGAACCGCACCGATGAGACCGCCGCCGATGGCTTCTACGGCATGATCGTCTATCGGCTGGACCGCTACCGCAAGGCGCTGCAAGCACATTTGACCCGCGAATGGCCGGGTGGCCGCACCTCGCGCGCGACGATCCTGCTCGCGACGCTGTTGCACGATTGCGGCAAGCCCGCCACGCGCTCGGTTGGCGAAGATGGGCGCGTCCACTTTTACCGGCATGAACTGGTCGGTGCGGACCTCGCCCGCGAACGTCTGAGTGCGCTGCGGTTCAGCAGCGACGAGATCGAGCGCGTAACAGGCATCATCCGTAACCATATGCGTCCGCTCGCGTTCACGATCAATGGACCGCAAGACCCCAAAGAAATCAATATTTCGCGCCGCGCGCTGCATCGTTTCTGGCGGGCGACGGGCGACGCGGGCGTGGATGTGTGTATCCTGACGCAAGCGGATTATCTCGCGACGTATGGCGTCACGCTGGACCTTAAGCGCTGGCTGGCGCATCTGGAAGTCGTCGCGCAGCTTTTGGAAGCGTGGTTCATGCAGCGCGAGCAGATTGTCGCGCCTGTGCCGCTGCTCAATGGCGACGGGCTGATGCAGGCGCTGGACCTCAAGCCGGGTCCGGAACTCGGCGTGCTGATTCGTGCGATTATCGAGGGACAGGCTGCGGGCGAGATTATGACGGTAGAGGAGGCGCTGGTGCTGGCGCGGACGATGCTCGCGGGCGGGCTGGCGCGCGAGTAGTGGCAACTTATCTGGCATGACAAATCCCAATCTTCCGGCACTCAAGCTTCCTGCCTTCAGGGAGATCGTGACCGAAAACCGCTATGAAGATGTCATTCAATTTCAATTCACAAATTATGGTTCGGCGTGGGGAGGGCCGGAGATTGCCATTGCACGTCTGATTCCTACAGCGGATTACGTATTGAGCATCCCGGACGATCACTTTATTGTTATGCCCTTGCGGGGGATAACGGATATGGAACGCCGGGAGGGTCGAAACTATGAGAAAAGCAGAGCATTCACGGGTCGGATGGTCCTGAATATTCAGGGAAGTACCGCGATGTTCCGCTGGAATAAGCCATTCGACAATGTATATACGCGCATCTTTCCGCAAACGGTCCTCGCTGTCGCGGAGGCATTGGTCAAGGGCGACCCCGCTTCTGTTCACCTCATCAACATGCCACTATTTTCTGATCCACTATTGGAACAATTACTCCTCACGTTGATCAGAGAAGCAAAAGACGACAATCCCTCCGGGCGTATGTATGTCGAGATTATGGGGTTTGCGCTCGTCACCCATCTCGTTCGCCATTATTCAACACTCAATCCCAGGCACGTATTAGCACAAAAATCATTCGGATTGAGTCATCAACAGTTAGAAATTGTCACCAGCTACATCAAAGCCTATTTTTACGACAGCATATCTTTGGAGGACCTTGCCGCATTGGTCGGTCTTTCTAGGTATTACTTCGCGCGTATGTTCAAACGTTCGACGGGGTTTTCTCCTCATGAGTATTTGACCCGTGAACGAATCGAGCAGGCTAAACGCCTGCTCTCGCTTGGTGTGATGAACATTACGGAAGTCGCTCACTTCACGGGCTTCGCAGATGTCAGCAAGTTCTCTACCATCTTCAAAAGTATTGTCGGCGTCCCGCCAAGCGCCATCATTAAAGAAAGCAAAAAACGCAAACTATAGAGCTAATCACGGCAAGACTGATTACAACCTTCCACTTATGATACGCTGTAAATCAAGCGGACGAACAAAACACCATGCCGGAAAAGACGCACGCCACCGAGCAGGTACATGAGCGGACCCCGGAACAGGAGATGGCTTCGCCGGAAGCGGCAAGCGCGCAACAGCATCCGGTCTATACGGGTGGTGACGGCCTCACGCCGAACCAGCGGGCCATGTTGCGGATGCAGAAAACGGCGGGTAATGCGGCGGTGCGTCGTCGATTGAACAGCGGTATAGTGCAGCGTGATGCACCAGAAATCGAGGCTGTGTTAAACGGCGTTATCGAGCTTGAACGTACCGCGACCGATTACTACACTCAGGTCTGTGATTGGACGCAGGCAAATTACACTCGCTTTCTGGAATTTAGTTCAGGGACGGGTGCGCTTGCCTGGGGGAATACGGAGTTCGGACAAACAGTTGGTGAACTACTCGGTTCAGGAACTGAACAGGCAGTAGAGTTTGTAGCGGGTCGTGCTGCGGAAGCAGTCGTCGATGTCCTGTTTCCTGAAGCAGGAGGTTTTGCGGGCTGGTTGGCTCGACAGGCAACAGAAAAAGCAGTTGGCTGGCTTGCAGGACATGCTGGCGAGTCTGCGCAAAATAGCTTTTTGACTTCGCAGGGTCATAACACGGAAGAAAATCGCAATACAGCTTTGCGGGCGACGATGGGGCGTGATATTCGCGCTAGAAATGCAACTCTTCAGACCGAGCGAACTCAAGGTATTAATGAGATTCGCGCCCGGCTTGATCGAGCGCGGGGACGTATTCGCGGCGCAACTGATTCTGCTTCGCTTCAAAACGAAAGTGCATCTGTGAATTATGAACTGACCGCAGTTCAAAATCGACTTGCCAGAATCAATGTGCAGGACCTCACACTTGCACAGCGGATGATCCGCGCCTGGTCACGGGAGAACGCAGCAGGTCCCGATGAAGCACGCAGTAACGTCAATCAGGCAGACTGGACGAGAGCAGTGAATTATGGTTTTCCCGGTGAAGGTGGAAATTTGCGAAACCACCCGGAAATGTTTGCTCATCAAACGCGCGGTCACTGGTCGCGCGCAGGATTAGCCGCCTCTGGAGTCGCAACGGGGTTGATCAACTCGGTGCAAAATTATCATAACGACACCAATGCTATTTTCCAGAGTTTCAACCGTCGTCAATTTACCTTCAATGCCGCAGAAAACGTTGTTGCGTGTATTCAGTTCCTAAATCATTTCCAGTTCAGGGAACAGGTAGTGTCCAGCTATCAGGCTCCTTTAGAAGGGCAATCTTCGCGCCTGCCGGCAACATTGGAAGAATACATACGTTCTCTCGTCGTTAGAGGAGAGTTCAACCTGACATGCCAAATGCAACTGGATATACAAGAAGGCTCAGTAGTCGCGACCTCATGGACCTATTCTCTTGCGCCCTTGCGCGGGCAAATATTAGCCCAAGACCGCAGGATCAATCCTTCTCGAAGGACTCTGGGGACTCCCGTGGCAGCCAGTAGCGGAATACTCAGCCCTTTCAGCACTCCTCAACCTTCTGCTGCTGTTCATCCACTCCAGGGTGTACAGGAAATTCATGAAGTGGTTCCACAGCAGCGATCTATAGCAGTTTTGAGCAGCGGGGAAATCAGAGGACAGTAGATACTCTGTTGATCAGCTCACGCGGACCAGCGCCGTCCCAGTCTCTGCAGCCATAATCAGAACTAGCGCAGGCGACCCGAAGACCTGCGCATCGCTGAATAAATCGCGCCAGACGCCCGGCGCATCGACCACCAGTTCGGCGGCGTCCTCGCTGTGGTTGATCAGGACCAGCACGCCCATTTCGCCATCGAAATCTGTGCCGTCGATGGCGTAGTAGCCGTAGACATAATGCCCGGTCTGCGCATCCGCGATGAGCGTCTCGCGTGAGCCTTGCAGCGCCCCGCCGATCTCACGGCGCAACGCGGTCAACTGCCTGTAATACGAGAGCATATCCGCGTCGGGCGCGTCCCAAGCCATCGGCACGCGCGACTCTTCCATAATCGCGAGGCTGCCCTGCCGGATGTCGCGCCGCTGCCGCAAACCCGCCTCGCTTCCGTAGTAAATAATCGGCGTCGCGGGCAGCGTGAATTGCACCAGCGCTGCGATTTTTTGCCGCCGCGTATCGCCGCTCGCTGCCCACAGGAAGCGGTTCAGGTCATGGTTATCCAGAAAGGTCGGGAGCGCGAACTGCCGTCCACGAAAGTACGCCTGATGCCGAGTCAGCCAATCGTCGAAGGCGTCCACCGTCATCGTATCGAAGGCAAAGGTCTTGCGCACCGCCGCAAGAAAGTGAAAATCGAGTGCGCCGTCCATGCGCCCTTCATAGCTGGCGAGCAGTTCCGGCGTCTCTACGATCTCGCCGAAGTGGACGCTCTGCGGGTCCTGCGCCTTGACTGCCGCGTAATATTCCGCCCAAAAATCGTGGCTCGGACCGTAAGCATAATCGAGGCGGTAGCCATCCACGCCGAATTCGCGCATCCAATACAGGGCGCTGTCGATCACGTACTTGCGCGCTGCCGCATTTTCATTATTGATCTGCGGGAGCGACTTCACGCCGAAAAACGTTTCGTACTCATCCGGCCAATCCGTGAAAGTGAAGTAATCGCGATAGGGTGAAGCGGGGTCGGTCCGTGCGGAGACGAAAAACGGGTGCGTTTCCGAAACGTGGTTCGGCACGAAATCGAGCAGGACGTGCATTTGCCGGGCGTGTGCAGCTTGAACGAGTTCGCGCAAATCGTCTTTCGTGCCGAGGCGCGGCTCGATCTCCGTGAAGTCGGTCGCGTCGTAGCCGTGATGCGAGGGTGACGGGAACACCGGGGAAAGCCACAAACAGGTCGCGCCGAGTTCGGCGAGGTAGTCCAGCTTCTGGATGATGCCGCGCAGTGTCCCGCCGAAGAACTGACCGTAATCATCGTGCTGCGCGAACGGTGCGCTGTCGGTCGTGGCGAAGCGGTCAACGAAAACATGATAGATGACCGCGCTCGCGAGCCATTCCGGGACCGGATGCGCTTCCAGCAGCAAAGAATAGCGCCGCCCGGTTTCATACACCGCGCCACCCATCGAAATACCCTGCACACGGTAACGTAGCAGCCCCGTTTCAGGAAGGCTGCCCGCCGGGATCGTTGCCTCGAAGGTGCGCAGATAGGCGAAGAGCAGCGTATCCCATTGCGGGCGATATTCGTGGAAAGCGCGTTCGAGTGTGCCGGGAACATCCGGTCGCGGGTCGCTGCCGTCAGTAGTGTAGTAGAGCGTGACCGACTCGACAGGTGCATCCGGTCCGGCGGTGAGCGTCACACGGATGGTCCCATCCGCATCACGCACGAGCAGCGGCTCGGAGATGCCACGCCGCGAATCGAGCAACGTCCGCACGCGATCTTCTGTGGTTGCGAGCGTCCCGAAGATGAAATCACCGATCCCGGTCTGGTCCGTCATGAGGGTTCCTTTGAGGGGGCGTGTTCTTTGTACCAATCAAGCGTGCGGCGCAGCCCTTCCGCGAAGTCGATCACGGGTTCATAGCCGAGCCGTTCGCCTGCCTTGTCGATGTTCGCCTGCGAGTGGCGAATATCCCCGGCGCGGGCAGGCTCAAAACGCGGCTGCACATTGCGGTTGAGCGCCTTACCTATGGCGGCAGTGAGGTCGAGCAGCGTTAGCGGGTTTCCGGTCGCGATATTGAAGGTTTCGCCGCTCACGCGCGCCGGGTCGGCTGCGGCAGCGAGCAGGTTGGCGTGAACGACGTTGCCAACGTAGGTAAAATCGCGCGTTTGCTGGCCGTCTCCGTAAATCGTCGGCGGCACGCCACGCAGTAACCCCGTGATGAAGCGCGGCACGACAGCGGCATATTCGGAAGCAGGGTCCTGTCGCGGTCCGAAGATGTTGAAATAGCGTAGGATCACGGTTTCAAGGCCGTAGGCGTTGGCGAATGCCGCGCAGTACATTTCGCCGGACAGTTTCGCCGCGCCGTAGGGCGAAAGCGGCTTGGGCGGCAGGATTTCGGTCGCGATGTCAGCATCGCCATACGCAGCAGAGGACCCCGCATAAAGCACGCGCCGCGCTTTTGCATCACGCGCCGCAATCAGTACCGAGAGCGTTCCAGTCGCGTTGACGTGGTGCGTGCGCAACGGGTCACGCATGGATGCCTGCACGGAAGCCAGCGCCGCGAGGTGAATCACGATTTCGACGCCGCGCATCGCCTTCGTGAGCGCTTCCGTCTCGTTGATGTCCAGTTCGGCTACATCGAGCGGACCGGAGAGGCGCTGCAAATTCTCACGCCGTCCGCTCGTCAGATTATCGACCACGCGGACGGTGTGACCGCGCTCAAGCAGCGCCTCGACCATACTGGAACCGATGAACCCGGCTCCCCCGGTGACAAGATAGATAGACATGCGCGGAAGTGTACCTTCCGGAATTATTTTGCGCGAGCGGGCGCTAATTTGTAGATGCTGGACTAGCGCCCCGCCAGGCCGGTCGTCGAAACGCCTTCGATAAAATAGCGCTGGGCGAAGATGAAGATGATCATGGCTGGGACGATGGAGAGCGTCGCGCCCGCCATGACCAACCCCGGCCCCTGCGCCGACTGGCCGCGCAGCACGTTCAGCGCCAGCGATAGCACCTGATCCTTGGTGTTCCCGCTATTCACGCTGATCAGCGGCCACAGGAAGCTATTCCACGCATAGAGGAAGGTGAAGGTCGCGAGCGTACCGAGCGGCGCGAGCGAGAGCGGCACGAACACGCGCCACAGCACGCCGAGTCGCGTTGCGCCATCCACAATCGCCGCTTCTTCGAGGTCTTTGGGGATGCTCTGGAAGAACTGCCGCATGAAGAACGTGCCGTAGGCGCTGAACACCCAGGGATAAATCAGCGACGAGAGGTGATTGATCCAGCCTATTGCATTCATCAACTGGTAAAGCGGAATGATGATGACCACGAACGGGACCATCAGAGTCCCCAGGTAAATCAGGAACAGCCCGCCGCGCGCCGGGAAGTTCATACGCGCGAAAGCATAGCCGCCCAATGCGCTGGTGAACAGCGTCCCGGCAGTCACGAGGAGCGTCACGAGGCTGGTGTTGATAAGCGCGCGACCCATGTTTTGCAGCGTCAGGACCTGCGTATAGTTCTGCCACTGGGGGGCAAAGACCATTACCGATTTCACCTTGTCGTCGGCGATCAGCACGACCTGCTCAGGCTTGCCCGGCGGCGCGTACTGGCTGATCTTGTTGCGGCGCAACAGTGCGAGGCTGCGCGTCGTGCCATCGACCTGCACTTTATAAATCTTGTAGCTCTCGCCGTTGATCGTGAGCGCGGGCTGCGAGGGGTCGATCTCCGATTGTCCGAGCGGCACATCAACGGTGCTGGCCGGGTTCGCCGGGTCCGCGAAGGTTCCCGTGCTTTGCGCCGCGCCGATCCGAATCAATTGTACGGTCTGGCCTTCGCTGTTCACCTGCTCGTAGAGCGACTCTTCCTTTCCGTTGATGGTCGTCGTCGCGGGTGCATAAGGCAGCAGCGAACGATTGCCATAGATTTCCGAGTTGACCTTGAGCGAAGTACCGACCATGTAGAAGAACGGGTAGAGGATGACCAGCAGCATGACCACAAGCAGCATGATGATCATGATCTGAGTCGCGCGCGGAATTTTGCCGAATGCGGGGGTCGTCATGGGAATTCCGCTCCTACGTTACGTTCGTATACCGTTCCGACGCGCGGAACTGAATGAAGGTGATGATGAAGATGATCACGACCAGCACCCACGCAATCGCGGACGCATAGCCCATGTGGTTCGAGCTGGCGAAGCCGATATTGTACAGATAGACAACGCCCGTGACCGTGCTGTTGCCGGGTCCACGCCCGTTGTTGAAGCCCATCACGTAGGGTTCGGTGAAGACCTGAAAAGCGTTGATGAGCGTCGTCGTGACCACGAAAAAGGTGGTCGGCGCGAGCATCGGCAGGGTGATGAAGCGGAACGCCTTCGTTCCCGTCGCGCCATCGACGCGCGCCGCCTCGTAGAGCGGGCGCGGAATATTCTGCAAGCCCGCGAGGAAGATGATCATGTTGTAACCGAGGTTCATCCACGCGGCCATGAACGCAATCGAGAACAGCGCTGAATCCTGATGCGTGAGCCAATTGATTTTCGGGTTGGTCAGCAGTTGCCGCCCGCTGAGGCGGTTCACAGTCTCGACGATGCTGCCGATCAGCGAATTGAACGAGCCAATGTCCGCGTTGTAGAGCCAGACCCAGATCAGCGACACGCCGACCACGCCTGCAACCACAGGCAGGAAAAACAGCGGTCGGAAGAAGCCGACGCCGCGAACCTTGCTATTGAGCAGCACCGCCAGTCCCAGCGCGGGCAGGATTGAGAGCGGAACGATCAGGATCACCCACATGATCGTGTTACGAAGCGCGATCCAGAACACCGGGTCGGTCGCGGTGAAGATATACGTGCGGTTGATCAGCGTCACGCGCCCGACTTCCTGATAAATCGCCGGGACAAGCGTGCTGGCTTCGGCGGTCGGGTTGTCGCTCGCGGCGATGTTCACGCCCAGAATTTCCGTATAGTTCTGCGTACCGATCCACTTCGGCGGTGTAAACAGTTCGTATTGCGTAAAGCTGAGGAACAGCGCGACGATCAGAGGTCCGGCGAAGAAAACGACGAAGCCGAGCAGATTGGGCGAGAGGAACAGCAGCCCCATCACTGCCTCGCGCGTGGCGAGCGTCTCACGGAAGGCAACCGCCGCCGGATGCCGAAACATCAGCCAGCCCATCGCGCCGAAAGCGAGCGTCAGTACGAAGAAGGGGAGCGCGGGACCGATGTGGCTCACCGCATCGATTAAGCTGTTCAGCACGCCGAATTGCAACAGCAGCAGCACGCCGAGGATGGCGAGCGCGATGCTTCCAACGCGGCGCAATGGCGCGTGCAGCCGATCCGGGAGGCGACCAATCTGCGCATAAGCGACGAGAAGGATGATATAACCGAGCGCATACGGCCACGAGCGTTCGATAGCATCCGCGAGCGCCGTCACGCCGTTGAAGACGTTCAGCGCTTGCAGCGTCGTCACGAGGAACGCGATAAAACCCACATAGTCGATGATGAGCGAGAGCGCCCGCCCGATGCGCTTGCGCGTCACGACCGCGTAGGCCGTAAACAGCGAAAACGCACCCATTGCCAGCACGACTATGGCGATCAACGTCCGTGCGAGTACATCCGCGCCGCTCAGGTCCAGCCCGAACAGGCGGTTTTGTGTCGCTGCAATGATCGCCCCGAAAACCAGCACGCCGCCAACCAGCAAATGCCACGCGACGAGCAGGGGGAGCCATAGATAATTGGGTTGCGTTCGTGTATTGAGAGAGGTATTAAAGGTCGCGGTTGCCACTAACTTGAGCCTCTGATCTCGTAAAATGTCTGCGCAGAACTGGATTAAGTTGTCACCGTGCGGCGTAAGGGTCGGATAAGTCCGACCCACTTTCATACCGGGCGGGTCAAGCCCCGCCCTACACACTACGTGCGTTCCGGTGTAGGGGTCAGGCTTGCCCGACCCATCTTCACCGGATTAACGGTCAAGACTACTTCTTGGCGAGCGCGGCGTCTACCTGCGGGCAGACCTTCTTGGCGAAGTCGGCGGGCGACTGCGTACCCTGCCAAACCTTATCCAGTTCCGGCTGGATGATCTGGTTGAGGATGTTGTCGAGGTCGCCGCCCCACAGCGCGAATTCGCCCGTCGCGTAATCGAGGCTCTTGAGGAACGGCGAGTTATCGGCGGGCGGGTTCACCTTCAGGAATTCATCCTGCGCGGCCTTGCTATTGCGCGAGGGGATGTTCGAGCCGAGCGCGGCGACCGCACCCTGATTCTCAGCCGAGGTGAGCGCCTTTACGACTTCCCAGGCTTCTTTGGAGAGCTTGGTCTTGCTGTTGACCGCATACGCGCCCCAGAAGCCCCAGGTGAACTTGCCGCCCGGACCTTCCGGCATTTCGGCGACGCCCCACTTGAACTTCGCACCGCGCGCGGCGGGCGTGAACCAGCGGCCATTGAAGAACATCGCTTCATTGCCCGCAAGCCACGTATTCTGGCCGGAGGACTGCGCGCCGGGGAGCGGCGAGGTCTTGGTCTTGACATAGGCATCCTGCAACGCTTGCAGACCCTTCAAGCTGCCTTCGCTGCCGAGGTTGCAGGCGGTCTTATCTGCATTGAAGAGGCTGCCACCCGCTGCGTACAGCCAGTAGCCCCATGGTCCCCACCAGTTGTCGTGGCCGAAACCATAGGTCCCGGTCTTTGCATCGGTAAGCGCGGCGGCGGCTTTGTTGAACTCGTCCCAGTTCCACTTGCCATCCGCCGAGAGTTGCGCGGGGGTCTTGAGGCCGGCCTGCGTGAACAGGTCTTCGTTGTAATAGATGACGAGCGGACCGACATCGCGCGGCAGGCCCCACAGCGAGCCGCCGTGTGTGAGTTCGGTCATCGGCGCGGCATAGAAGTCCTTCGTGCTGAAATCCTTATCGGCAGCCGCAAGGTCCTTTAGGTCGAGGATCGTCCCGCCAGTGGCATAACTCGCGACGTACGCGCCAGCCAGCCAGAAAATATCCGGCGCGGTCCCGCTCGCGAGCTGCACCTTGAGGTTCTCGAAATAGCCATCGACGGGCTGCGGCTCGTACTTGAGCGTGATGCCCTTGCTCTTGAGCTGTTCGCTCAATTTGTCGCTGATCGTCTGGTAAACCTTCTGCTCGTCGGCGCTATCGACGCGAGTGCGCCAGCGCACTGTCACCGGAGTTTGCGCCTGGGTTGGCGCGGCTACGCTAAATGTGGTTGCGGCAAGCAAAAGCGCGAGGAACGACAGAATCGACTTTCTCTTCAACACGTCTATGTCTCCTGAACTGTCCAAAAACGAGAGATGATGCAAGCATGACGGGAGGTCTATTGTGCCTCTCTTTTTGCAATCAGGACAATCGTAACTGATACGCCGCGTTTGTGCAATATGACGGATTGAAACGTTTAAACTGACACTTGGTTTTTGCGATTTTTATATGGTTCTCGATGAGCGTATAATAGCAGTCATCGAAGAAAGGATATGTGATGGAAATCGTTTTGAGTCCGGTCGAAGTTCCGTTGCGAAAGGAGGACGACGGCATTTTGAGAGTAGGCCAAACGCGCGTGTTGGTTGATCTTGTCCTGAATGCTTATAAAAGCGGCTTTTCCGCAGAAGATATTGCTGAACAATTCACAGCAATTTCGCTAGGTCAGGTCTACGCCGTCATTGCGTACTACCTCCAGAACCAGTCACAACTCGATGAATACTTGGCCGAAAGCGACGCGCGTGCTGATGTAAATAGACGTGAAATTGAGGCCAGACAAGCCGATTCAGAATTGCGGAAAAGAGTCATTGAGATTCTTCGCGTTCGAGATGAAAATCAGGAATGATGCGGTTTGCTGCCGATGAAAACTTTAATAATATCATTGTGCGCGGCTTGCGTCTGAGATTACCACAAGTCGATATTGTCCGTGTGCAGGACACCGAACTTTATACCAAACCCGATCCACTAGTATTGGGATGGGCTGCACAGCAAAATCGGATTTTATTATCTCACGATCTGGATACGATACCCGGATTTGTCTGGGCGCGGGTCTCAGCAGCGCTTCCGATGCCAGGCGTAATTCTGGTGGATCAAGACGTGCCAGTTGGGACTGCAATCGAATTTCTTGAAATCGTAATAGTAGCGGGCAAGCCGCAAGACTTCGTTGACCAAATATTGCATATACCATTTTGAATGTCATTGAGCAGTGGGCGAAGCTCTATCATCATTGTTTAACATAGTGCCTATAAAATTTAAGCGGTAAATAGTGAAACCCGAAAGAATAGGATGACCACTCGCCCGTCAACATTCCGTCCCGAGCGGGTCGCCTGGTTCGAGGCGACGGGCTGGCGCGCCTATTATGACCGCCACTGGTTGAAGCTGCTACGCTTGCTCGTCGCGCTCTGTCAGGAACAATTCCGCATCCCGTTTCCGCGCTCGCTGTTGGCGGCCTATTACGTGGTGCGCGCGTCGGTGGCGTGGGTCCCAGTAGATCACGACGAGGCAAAAGTGCTGCGTTATTACACGAAATTCTACACGATGGCGCAACGCTATTCCGGCCTGCACTTCGACCCGGTACAGGTCGGCGCGCTCGAATTACGCTACAACGACGATCACCGTCGGCTTTCCGGCCAGCCGGATAAGACGAACTTCATCGCGACCATGACCGAACTGCACGCCGCGATCTTCGGCCTCACGCTCGCGGAGGCGCGCCCTTCGGCGGAACTGCGCGTCCTTGCCAACAACACTGTCGACCTGATCACCAGCCACACCAGCGCCGACCCCGAAGCCGACTGGCGCAAACTGGAAGATTACCTGCGGCAGTGCTATACAAACATCGGCGACGTGGTGCGGGCGAACGCAGAAAAAGTTTTATAACAAAAAGTCAGGGCGGACACATCGGTCCACCCCTACATATACATGGCGCATTGGGTAGTGGCGCTATTGCATCCGCAGCAGGACGGGCGCATCTTTCCACAGGCCTTCAAGATCGTAATACTCGCGCAGCTTCGGGCTGAACAGGTGGACGATAACACGCCCATAATCCATCAGCACCCAGCCGCCTTCGCCGCGTCCTTCGATGCGGAAGGGGAGCTGGTGGTACTTGGTCTTGATCTCTTCGCGGATGTTATCCGCAATCGCGTTCAACTGGCGGTCGCTCGGCGCGTCGCAGATCACGAAGAAGTCCGTCACGGGAGTCATCGCGCGCAGATCGGTCAGGACGATGTTCTCGCCCTTCTTGTCTTCGATCCAGACCGCGATGTCGCGGGCAAGGTCGATAGGTTCTTCGGTACTATTCGGAATATTCATGGGCTAATTGTAACATAGTTGATCGCGCCGTGAAGGTGAAATATCCGGCGGCCTCCGATACAATCCATTTACATTTTTCGTCTGACCTCATCAGGGAAGCTGCCATGTCCTCCGATCAGGCTCGCCAACTCCTCCAACAGGGCATCGCCGCCGCCCGCGCCGGGCAAGCCGGACCCGCACGCCAGTTATTGCAGGAAGCAGTCCGGCGCGACCCGCGCAGCGAGGGCGCATGGCTGTGGTTGAGCAGCGTCGCGAAGGACAACGCCGAACGCGCTTTCTGCCTCAAGAAAGTGCTGGAAATCAACCCGGAGAATGAAAACGCGCTAAAAGCACTGCGCGCAATGCCCGAACAGGACGCACCCGCCTCACCGTCGCAGCCCGCGCCGGGCATCCCGCTCCCGAATACGGAGCGCCTCAGCGCCGCGATGGAACAGCTCGATGCCGTCCTCGGCAGCTATCGCCCGGTTCCGACCGGGACGCTTCCGTTCACGTTTACGCGCAAGCGCGGCGGGCGCGTCGGGGATGGTGGCGCAACAATGCTGCGGTTGGGGCTGCTGGTCGGTACGGTCGCGATCCTCGCACTGGTCGGCGGCGGTGGTTATTTGCTCTACTCGGCCTCGCGTGGCGGCGCTATCGCGTTTGTCGGGACGCCGACCCTCACGCCCACCCAAACCCCGCTCGCGACCGCAACCCCCGGCCTGACCAACACGCCGTCCTCTACCCCGCGCAACCCGCCGACCGGGACCGCGACGCTCCTGCCTCCGGCGACGCCCGGCAGCGTTTACGGCGCTCCGAATACGCCGTTTTATCCCGATGCGGTCAGCGGTCCCGTGCGGACGGCGCTTGCCTTCTATGCAATCGGACAGTATTCGACCGCAATCCCCGTCTTCGCGACCGAGATCAAGGGGCTGGAACTCAGCAAGAACGACCCGAAATACGAGGCGGCGATTTATTATCAGGTGCTGACGCTGGCCGACTCCGGGGATGTTAACGGCGCGGCGACGCTGCTTGGTGGCTATACCTCCGATAGCGCGCTGTACCACGCCGGACAAGCCTACGTCGCGCTGAAAAAAGGCGACGCGGAGAAGGCCGTCCGCGAAGGGACGCTCGCCTATGAAAAGGATGCGAAGCTCTATAATGCGGCGCTGATCACCAGCGAGGCGTATTTCCTGACGAAGGATTACGCGAAAGCCTACGATCTCCTCAGCCGCGCGCTTCGCGATGCGCCCTTCGATACGCGCCTGCTGATCCAGCATGGGATCGCAGCGCTAGGTCGCGACGACGCGCCGATCGCGCTCTCCGATGCCGCGACCGCGCTCTCGCTCGACCCGCTCAACGAGAAAGCGCACATGCTCAACGTCCGCGCACGGCTGGCGACTGCTGCCAAACTCGCGAGTGGAGACGCGCGCACGCAAGCCTATGGCGATGCGGTGCTTGCCGCGCAGGGCTACCTCTTGCAATTCCCCGGCGCGGTCCGCGCGTGGACGCTGCTTGGATTGGCGCGGCAGGGCGAAGGCAACCCGGATACTGCGCTGGCGGCGTTCAATCAGGCGTTGGTCGCGGAGACGACCTCTGACGCGGCGCAGGAGTCATTCACCGCGCGTGGCAATTTGTACCTTGCGCAGCGCCGCTATCAGGACGCTTTCTCCGATTTCGACAAGGCGCTCACCGCGAACAGCCGTAACGCTGCCGCCCGCGATGGCAGGCTGGCTGCCGCGCTCGCGCTTGAAAAGTTCGCGAGCGCCGAAGATGATTTGAACACGATCCTTGCTGCCGCGCCCAACAACGCGGATGCACTCGCCGCGCGCGGCGCGGTGCAGGTCCGGCAGGGGCGCTATGATGCGGTCATCGAAGGCTTGCCTGACCGTGCAATCGATGCGCTGCGCGGGGATGCGAAGGCTTCCGCGCTCCTGAGCCGGGGCATCGCGCGCTACCAGACCAGCAAGTATGACGACGCGCTCAAGGACATCGAGGCGTCGCTCGCGCTCAAGGATACGGGCGCGGGGCATTATTATCGCGGGCGGTTGCTCGAACAGCGGCGCGCATATCAGGCCGCACAGCTTGAATATCAGTACGTTGCGTTCTGGGGTGACTCCTACGCGAACGATACGGTCAAAGCGGCGGCAACACAGGTGATCCTTGTCTCCACGCTGCTCCCAACAGCGACGCTCACGCCATCCAATACGCCGCTCCCGACCGCGACGCCGACCACTTCCGATACGCCCGCGCCATCATCGACACGGACCGAAACGCCGACGCGCACGCTATCACCGACGCCGACCTTGAAGCCTAGCCTGACACCGACGATTACGCTGACGCCAAGCATCACGCGCACGCCGACAATTACGCGCACGCCGACAATCACGCGCACGCCAACGATTACGCGCACGTCAACCTCGACGCCGGAGTCGTAGATCGATTCGTCATCTTGAAGTTTGCGGACGCCAAAAATGGCGTCCCTACCACCAATGCTATAGGGACGGCCTTCTTGCCGTCCGCTACTATTGCCCGCCGAATAGCGCTGTTGGAGCCGCCAATGTCGGGAACGTGACCTGTGGCACAGTCGTATTGCCTACGGGCGCAGCACCAGAGAAATAGATCGGGATGCTGGCCTGTTTGCCGTCACTGGTGAAGGCGGCGATGAAGCCCGTCCCGCTGGCAGGTGGCGTGAACGCAATCGTGGTTTGCCACACGCCGACAAAGCCCGGCGAAGCGGCAATCGCGGCGGTCGCGGAGCCGAGGACCTGATTCGCGGAGTTCTGGACCTGCACCGTGACCGAACTGGACGCGCTGCTGCCGCTGCCCGTGACGATCACAGTCCCCGTGTTCTGGAGCGAATCGATACCCGGCGAGGTGATGAACAGATCGTTGGCGGTCCCGCCCGTGCTGCCCGTCCCGGCGCTGGTCGCGATCACGGCGAGCGTAGGTTGGCCGGGCTGCGCACTGAGCGCGAGGAACAGCGCGCTCGCGCCGGGGCTGCCCGCCGCAGCCGTTAGCGTGAAGACGAGCGGCGTATTGCTCGCGACGGCGGCGTTATCAACCGTCGTGGGGACTTGCAGCGTGAAGGTCAGCGTACCGCTGGTTCCAATGGTGATGGCGGTTGTCGGGACGGTGCTGGGTTTGCTCACCGTCGAGATGAACAGATTGACGGCGGCTCCGGCGGGGAAGCCCGTCGCGACGAGGGTAATGGTAGTCCCCGGCGGTCCGACGACGGGCGAAAGCGCGAGCGTTGGTTGCGAGAAGATCGGCGCAGTCGGTGGCGGGCTGGTCGGGGTCGGCGCTGCGCTGCCGAGATTGCAGGCGAGCGCGGGCGCTATCAGGCAAAGCAGGATCAATAGACGTTTCATAGTTCCTCCGTGTCTATTGAATCATAAGGCAATTCGCGCTTCGGTGAAGGGATCGGATTTATCAGACCCGGATTGACTGCGAGGGCGGACACATAGGTCCGCCTCTACGCCAGACGGCGTGGGTTTTAAAAGAATGGATGAGTCCAGCGAATTTAATGCGAGGGCGGACACATAGGACCGCCCGGTATGCCCGTCCTCCGGTCTCAAACAGGCGCGGTTTTAGTAGAACAATCCCCAATCCTGCCCGGATCCCTCTTCCATCATCGATTGATCCCACATTTCCATGCCCATTTCAATCGTGGTCGGCAGGCTGGTCGTCTCCTGCACGGTACGGCGGACCTGCTCCATGAGCTGCGGTGCGTAGGGGCAGAATGGCGTCGTCAGGATCATCGTGACGTGCGAGTGATCGTCGGTCAGTTCTAGTTCGCGGATCAGGCCGAGTTCGATCACGCTCATCCCGATTTCGGGGTCCACGACCTGGCGCAGCGCCTCGCGGACATGATCTTCTTTGGAAGCATACTGTACTTCATTGCTGGTTTGGTCAGACATTTGGTTACGCATCCTTGATACTAAACGTGCAGCACGCATCACCATTCAGAACGCACGAAGTCTGTTCGACTTCCCGACCGAGGACATTTTGCATCAGCGCGCGGTCGATCCGGCAGACTTCGCGGTGGCGCTGCCCGACGAGCAAATAGGGACAGTTCGTCTCCGTGAGGACGAGCGCGCCATTCACGCGCTGCACTTCGGCCATAAAGCCTTCCTCGCCAAGGATCGCGATGAGGTGCGCGAGCCGCTCTTCGAGCGTGCCATCGTTGCGCGAGGTGTTGTATTTCGCCGCAACGGTCGCGGCCATGCCATCAATAATCGCTTCGACCTGCGCGGGTGGCAACTGCGCCTTGAGTTCATCGAGCAGCCCCGTCACGAGCGCGTGATATTTGTTGGGAAAATAGCGGTGCGCGGCTTCGGTGACGTTGTAAATATGCTTGGGACGCCCCACGCCATCGCGTTCGGCGTGAACCGCGACCAGCCCTTCAGCCATCAGATTTGCGAGATGATGCCGAATCGTAATCAGCGAGACGCCCAACGCCGTTGCGAGCGAAGCGACTGTCGCCGGGTTGTGCGCGCGAATTTGCTCAAGGACGGCTAACCGTGTATCTTGCATAGCCCTTCCTGCAATACTACGCTGAATTATAGCCTCATGAACACTAATGTCAATATGTGCTATTTTTATATAGTTTATTGACGTATTCGCAAGCGAATGATATACTTCATGTCAATTAGTGCAAGATTTCACCTGAGTTAAATCAGGAAAATACGGGACACATCCATGTCTGAACCTGCTGTTCTCGAAATTCGCAACCTCCACGTCAGCGTGGATGATAAACCGATCCTGCGCGGCGTCGATTTGACCGTGAAGCAGGGCGAAGTCCACGCGCTGATGGGGCGCAACGGCTCCGGCAAAAGCACGCTTGCGTATGCGCTGATGGGGCATCCGCGCTATACCGTGACCGATGGCGAAATTTATTTCGATGGCGAGAACGTCCTCGAAATGGAGCCGGATGCGCGCAGCCGCGCGGGGCTATTCCTCGCCTTTCAATATCCGATTGCGGTCCCCGGCGTGACGGTCGCGAACTTCCTGCGGACCGCGCTCAATGCCCGCCGCAAAGCGATCAACCCGGAAGACAAGGGGATGCCGATCCCGGAGTTCCGGCGCTTCCTCACGGCCAAAATGAACGAACTCAAGGTGGACCTCAGCTTCGCGGGGCGCTATCTGAACGAAGGCTTCTCCGGTGGTGAGAAGAAGCGCGCGGAGATATTGCAGATGGCGACGCTCGACCCGAAGATCGCGATCCTCGATGAGACCGACTCCGGCCTCGACATCGACGCGCTGCGCGTGGTCGCGGAAGGCGTGAACAAACTCGTTGGACCAAAGCTCGGCGTGATCGTGATCACCCATTACGAGCAGTTCCTGAACTACATCCGGCCTGAATTCGTGCATATCATGTATCAGGGGCGCATCGTGGAACGCGGTGGCTTCGACCTCGCGGAATCCATTCAGGAACGCGGTTACGACTGGATTGCAGAAAAGTATGGTTCGCCGCAAACGGCGTAAGGGGCTACTAAATGACCGACCAGCAGATTGACCAGAACCGGCAGCTTGCCGAAATCAAGGACAACTACGACCAGAAGTTCGGGTTCAGCGTTTCCGATTCCAAATATGCGTTCAAGAGCCGCCGGGGTCTGGATCGGGATATTGTCGCGCAGATCAGCGAGATGAAGGGTGAACCCGCGTGGATGCGCGAGTTCCGCCTGCGTAGCTACGAGATTTTCCTGAAGAAGCCAATGCCGACGTGGGGCGGCGACCTGACCAAAATCGACTTCGACAACATCTTTTATTACGTCCGCGCGACCGATACGGACAAGCCGGAAAACGATTGGAACGATGTCCCGGCAGATGTGAAGTATACCTTCGACCGTCTGGGCATCCCGGAAGCGGAGCAGAAGTTCCTCGCGGGTGCGGGCGCGCAGTTCGAGTCGGAGACGGTCTACCATTCGATCCGCAAGGACCTCGAAGAGAAGGGCGTGATCTTCACCGATACCGATAGCGCGCTCAAGGATTACCCGGACCTTTTCCGCGAATATTTCGGCACGATCATCCCGCCGACGGATAACAAGTTCGCAGCGCTGAACAGCGCGGTCTGGTCGGGCGGGTCGTTCATCTATGTGCCGAAAGGCGTGGATGTGGAAATGCCGTTGCAGGCGTATTTCCGCATCAATACGAAGAACATGGGGCAGTTCGAGCGCACCATGATCATCGTTGATGAAGGCGCGAAAGTGCATTACGTAGAAGGCTGCACTGCGCCCACTTATAGTTCTGATAGTCTCCATTCAGCAGTCGTGGAGATCATTGTGAAGCCGCGCGCTCGCGCCCGCTACACCACAATTCAGAACTGGTCGCCCAATGTCTACAACCTTGTGACCAAGCGCGCGGTTGCCTATGAAGACGCGACAATGGAATGGCACGATGCGAATCTGGGCTGTCTTGCCGAAGGCTCTACCATCACCACACCAGAAGGTGTGAAGCCTATTGAAAAACTGACACCCGGCGAACAGGTGTTGTCATACGATGATCAAACAGGGCAGATGGTATTCCGCACGGTAACGGCAAAGCGCTTCTCAGGTTATCAGCCGATACACACAGTTTCGGTTGGTGAGCGTAAGCTGAACGTGACAGCCAATCACCCGTTCTACAGCTATAAGTACAATCCTGATGTACCGCGCAAGTTGGGGCGTTACCAGCTTTCGTATGTTCGTGCCGACCAACTCAAGGAAGCCATTATTCCAACGACTTCGCTGGACTATGGCGCTCCGTATGAGTTGCAAATGCCCTCTCTGACCAGCGAAATCGATTCGGCCAACCAATATCAGCCGAATTTGCGCATAACGCGCGTTCGTTCGTCTCGTATGGGTGATGTCGCACAAACCACCGACGATATTATGTGGCTATTCGGTTACTGGATGGGTGACGGCAACATCCAAATCCAGCCCGGCAAGACCGAAGGTGTCAAGCGTTGGGCAAAGGTCGGTTTCTCTACGCCGCGTACTGACCGCGCGCGTGAACGGCTCACGCGGACAATGACCGCAGTGATTAGCGCTGAACCAACGGAACGCGCAAACGGTGTACATCTTGCATGGAACAGCATTGAACTTGCAGACTTCTTCTTGCTGAATGGCTTTGAGGGAAATGCTCGCACGAAGCGCGTACCCGTGTGGGTTTGGTCTGTACCAGAGTCTCAACGGCTTGCTTTCATTGCTGGCTATATCGATGCAGATGGATCGTTACTCGCGAGCAAGCGTCGGCTTTCGATCAAGTCTGCAAACCGGGAACTCCTTCAAGATGTTGCGTCGCTACTCGTAACGGTTGGACTGACCTCTCGCCTGTACACTGAATTTGATACTCCTCGCGAAGTGCAAATTCTCGGTATTACAGCGATGGCACACAGCGCATATCGTCTAGAATTCAGTCTGGATGAGCGGCTACTCGCTCACGTAAGCGCACGGTTGCGCGAAACGGCAGCGGATGTTGTGCCTTCTACGTTCAAGGTGAATCGCGCTGTTGGTCGCTCCACAATCCAACTCCCGGAAACAGTCGAAATTGTCAATGTCGAAGTCTCCGAAGCCTCGACCGAACTTGTCCCGACGTGGGATATTGAAGTTGAAGGCACGGGTAACTTCGTCTCGCAGGGCTTCATTGTTCACAACTCCAAACTGACGATGAAATACCCGGCGATTTACCTGCTAGGTGATCGCGCACACGGCGAAATCCTCTCCGTTGCGTTCGCGGGCAAGGGTCAGTATCAGGACGCGGGTGGCAAGATTGTCCACAACGCGAAGGATACGACCAGCCAGGTCGTCAGCAAGTCGATCTCGATGCACGGCGGTCGGTCGAGCTATCGCGGGCTGCTCAAGGTCTACGAAGGCGCGACGAACAGCCGCAGCAATGTCGTCTGCGACGCGCTGCTGATGGATGAGGACAGCCGCACGGATACCTATCCGAGCATCGAAATCGACGAGCAGGACGTGAGCATCGGCCACGAGGCCAGCGTGAGCAAGGTCAGCGAAGACATGCTCTTCTACCTGATGTCGCGCGGCGTCAATGAAGAACAGGCGAACGCAATGGTCGTCAGCGGCTTCATCGAGCCGATTGCGAAGGAACTCCCGGCGGAATACAGCATCGAGCTATACCGCCTGATCCAACTGCAAATGGAAGGGTCGGTCGGATAACCATGACGGCAGCACCCAAAGTTATCCGCAAGGTCGTCAGCGCGAAGCTGGCGGCTCCCACTTTCACGGAGGGGGATGTCCGGTCGCTCTCCGCGAGCCGCAACGAACCGCAATGGCTGCTGGATGCGCGGCTAGCGGCGTGGGCGCAGTACGAAGCGCTGCCGATGCCCGGACTCAAGGATGAGGACTGGCGACGCACGGATTACAGCAGCATCGATTGGAACGTGGCGGGTCGGATCGCGCCAGCCGCACGGTGCGGGTTTCGACGCGATCCCGCTGGAATATCACGCGCCGCTGGTCGGCGATACGCAAGGCGCGCTGCTCGCACTGGTCGATGGCAAAGTCGCGCAATATGACCTCGCAGATGAAGTGAAGCGATCCGGCGCGATCTTCACCGACCTCACGACGGCGGTACGCGAGTATCCCGAACTGGTCTGCGCCTCGCTCATGACGCAAGCCGTTAAGCCGGGTGATGGCAAGTTCGCGGCGTTGCACGCAGCGCTCTGGACGCACGGCGTATTCCTCTACGTGCCGCGCGGCTCAATCGTCCCGCTTCCGTTGCACAGCATTTTCTACAGCACGCAGCCGGGGATGAGCATCGGGCATGTACTGGTCGTGATGGAAGAGGGCGCGCAGGCGACCTTGTTGAACGAATTCCTCTCCGATACGAGCGTAAGCGCACATGCTGCATTCGTCGGCGTGACGGAACTGCTCGTCAAGGCGAACGCGAACCTGAAATACGTCAGCCTCCAAGACTTCGGGCGAAACGTCTACGACTTCCGGCACGAGCGCGCGCGTATCGAACGCGACGGCCAACTGGACTGGATCATCGGCACGATGGGCAGCCGCCTCACCAAAGACTTCACCGAAATGGAACTTGATGGTGAAGGCTCGTGGGGGCGTATCTCCGGGTTGTACTTCGCGGACACGAACCAACTGATCGACCACGATACGCAGCAGAATCACAACGCGCCGCACACGACGAGCGACCTGCTCTTCAAGGGCGCACTCAAGCAGCAATCGCGCTCGGTCTGGCAGGGCATGATCCGCGTCCTGCCGCACGCGCAGAAGACGGACGGCTTCCAGGCTAACCGCAACCTGCTCCTGAGCAACGACGCCCGCGCCGATTCGATCCCCGGCCTTGAAATCCTTGCCAACGATGTGCGCTGCACGCACGCCGCGACAGTCGGGAAGCTGGAAGACGAGCCAGTGTTCTACCTGATGTCGCGCGGGATGACCCGCGAGGACGCCGAGCGGTTGCTCATTGTCGGGTTCTTCGACCCGATCATGGACCGCATCCCGTTCGAGGGTGTGCGCAACCGCCTTAGCGCGCATATCGAGCAGAAGATGGAACTACACGACGCGGAAGTGCGCGAACCCGCCATCACCTGAACCCAGTGTTTCAAACCAACAAGGTAGTTGATCATGAAATTCACTGTCGAACGTCTTGAAGGCAAGCCAATTCTCATCACGACCGTCGGCGATGATTATGTTGTCGGTGTAGACAACATCACGCTTGCCCAGGCGGTCGATGCGAAAATCGGCGCGGACACAAGCGGTGTGTATGTCATCTTCGATATTCGCAAGATGAAGATGACTTTTGGGGATTTGGTCACTGCGATGTCGAGCCAGTCCCGCAAAGCACCCGGCACGATGGCCGATCCACGCATTATCAGCATCGCCGTCGGGACGGATGAACTCGTCACGCTTGGCATCAAAGCGTTCGAGCAGGAACAGTATGGCAAGCTGAAATTCCCATTGTACGCGACTGTCGAGGAAGCGCTCGCCTATGCCAATGAACAGCTTGCGAAGCCAACCGCGCAATGATCGATATGCGCTGCGTCTGTCGGGTCTGCTGTTCGTGCATGTGCATTCCGCACTGCTAACCGGTGCTGCTTCCCTGTTTTCCATCCGAAGGCGCAGCACAAGCGCCTTTTTTGTTGCATCGCACCTATGGTTTTCCAATCGAGGAGTTTCAAAATGAACGTACCTTCCCCAACAATTGAAGTCAAAGGCTACGCGCACCCCGATTCGCTGGTCAGCACGGAATGGGTCGCCGCACACCGCAACGACCCAAATATTCGCATCGTGGAATCGAATGAGGATATTCTGCTCTATGAGCAGGGTCACATCCCCGGCGCGATCCAGATCGATTGGCAAGCGGACCTCAACGATAAGCTGCGCCGTGACTATCTGGACCGTCCCAACTTCGAGGCGCTTATGAGCCGCTACGGGATCACCAACGATACGACCGTCGTGTTCTATGGCGACAAGAATAACTGGTGGGCGACGTATGCCTTCTGGGTGTTCCAGCTTTTCGGCCACAGCAACGCGAAGATCATGGATGGCGGGCGCACCAAATGGATCGCGGAAGGACGCGAACTCACGAAAGAAAAGCCCGTCTTCGCGCCCTCTCAGTATAAAGCGCAGGAGCGTTCGGATAACAAAATCCGTGCCTTCCGCGATCAGGTGTTTCAGCATCTGACGAACAACGGCGCGCTGGTCGATGTGCGCAGCCCGAAGGAATATAGTGGCGAATTGCTGCATATGGAAGCCTACCCGAACGAAGGCGCGACGCGCGGCGGGCATATCCCCGGCGCTCGGAATGTTCCTTGGGCGCAGGCCGTCAACGAAGACGGGACTTTCAAATCCGCTGAGGATTTGCGTAAAATCTACGAAGGGCGCGAAGGTCTCAAGCCGGATCAGGAGATCATCGCCTACTGCCGCATCGGGGAGCGCTCTTCGCACACATGGTTCGTCCTGAGCTATCTGCTCGGCTACCCGGATGTCCGTAACTACGATGGCTCGTGGACGGAGTGGGGTAATTTGGTGGGTGCGCCGATAGAAAAGTAGTAGGTATAAGCGGTAAGGTATAAGGTATAAGCAGGAAGGCAAAAGGCGAAAAATGACCGTCATAGGTCTTTGATTTGGCCTATACTTTATGCCTTATAGCTTATTCCTTCTCGAAGGAGACAAAATGTTCGACCGACAGGCATTCATCGACAATATCCTCGACCACTACGAGAACCCGCGTCACCGGGGGCGAGATGCACGACGCAAGCGTGACGCTGCGCGGCGGCAACCCCGGCTGCGGCGACCTGATCCTCGCGCAAATCAAGGTCGAAGGACCGGATGACCGCATCGCGGACGTGATGTTCGAGGGCGAAGGCTGCACGATCAGCCAGGCGGCGGCCTCGATCCTGAGCGAGCAGATCATCGGCATGACTCTCGCGGAAGTCGAAGCGCTGGACCATGAAGCGTTCATCGAGGATTTGGGGCGCGAGGTCGTGATTAATCGGCTGCGCTGTGCCACGCTCGCGCTCAACACGGTCAAGGCCGCCAAGCGTAAGCTGGAAGCGGAGCGCGCGGAAGCGGGCAGCACGAAGCAGGACGAGGAAGTTCTGACCTTCTAGCGAAGGTTGGGCTTCATCCTATGAAGTTTCCGAAATGGGGACTCGCTGCGCTTGCGGTTTGCATCGTGCTTGGCGTGCTGCAATTCGCGAGCAACCCGAACCGCGTGCTTGCGCCTGCAACACCACCTGTCGCGACCCGTGCGCCGACTTCCGGGGCGACATCGGAGAGCGCCGTATGTGTTCCGGGCGTAGTCACGTTCGCGGCGGAAGGCTTCTCTGCGTGGTTTCCCTGTTCACCAGAGCGCGTGATCCGCAAGGCGAACGCGGTTCCCTTCGGTGAAATCCAGATCATCACGTATCAAACTACCGTAGACGGGGTGGATTATGCGGCGGCGTATGTCAACTATGCAGATAAGCTGCCCGCTGCGGCGTTCGACCTCGCGAAAGTGTTGGTGCTGGATGGCGCAAAGCGCTCGCTGGTGCGTGGGCAACCCGTCGCGAACCCGGTCTATAAGGATGTGACGCTCGGTGCGCTCTCCGGCGCGGAAGTGAACGCCGAAGGTGTGGAGAAGGCGCTGCGCGGGCGCGTGTGGGTGGCGCGGCAGGTGACGTATCAGATGGTTGCGTTGTATCCGAAGGGGTATGTGGATCAGGCGCGGATCGCGAAATTTATTGAGTCGTTTGCCGTAAACCTGACGTTAGCAACAGCCATTGCTACTCCGAGGTAAACTTGTTTGATTGCTGACGAGAAATGATCGGCCATGTCAACTGGCGAGTTTTTCCTCTTTTTATTTCTCTTTTGTGCAGGTTCATGGCAGCTTGCAATATCGTTTCGCCTACCTCGATACGTTCGTATTCTACAAAACGAAGGCTATAACTACCCACGTTATGAGCGGTATCTGACAAGCAATCCAGCAGAAGCACGCTATTTTATTATCATGATTGTCGTCGTCGGTACGTTTTGCATCATTAGCTGTGGCGCATCCCTCTTCCTTTTACCAGACCTTGTGAGCAATCCGTTGTCAGCAAGCACCTTGTATTTGAGTGCGCTTCTGTTGACCCTCAATTTTGCGCCTCGTAACTCGATGCAAACAGAGAGAACTCGTAGATCAGCGCGCGCTTTACGGATTCTAATTACAGCTTTTCTACTTGAATTATTCCCTCCTTATTTAGCGTTGTCGCAGATGGTACAAGCATATGCTGGCCTGACCGATCCACGAAACTCACCTGAGTCGAGTATCTTCTCGTTTATATTTGTAAGTTTCATTACATGGATAGCAATCACCGTTGGACCAGTCAATTACGTGCTGATGCGCTACGCACCCATGCTTGCCGTCATCATTAACTGGCCTCTCGATGTTATGCTTGCGAAGATTAGACCTGTGGTGATGAATTCGAACTAAATTGCTCGACCGACTCTATCCTCAGCGGCACGGTAAGAAACTATATTGCGGATATAATGATAAGCAAAGCTGAACCGGAAACTTTCAACAATGCCGCTCACCATTTCTGTTCAACGGCGCACGTTATTAAATGCGTCAATCGTCGTCGGCGTACTCATCTTTATGACTGTCGGTATGATGACCGAACTCCGCCTCGCAGAAGGAATGCCGCTCCCTAGCGGAATGTTCTTCGATTTCAAGGTTTATTCGCGTGCGTTGAACGATGCGAGGAATGGTGTCGACCCTTATGGTGTTCAAAACATCGGATTAGGCTATTTGTACCCGCCGCCGTCGCTCTTGTTTTTGGAACCCTTTACCATATCACCGTATCACGCACAAATCGGGTTTTTCATTGCAGTCAATATTTTGCTTGTCGCTGGTATGGTCGTCCTGCTCATCCATCACTTTGGGTATCGACTCGATCAATTGTGGTGGTGGCTGCCGATTGCGCTGATTTTCAGTCCATTTTTGGAAGTGCTGCAAGTCGGCCAAGTTAATGTGCTGACGATGTTCATGTTGTGTTTGGTCTTTATCTGGCAGGAAAAACGACCATTTTGTGCGGGGATAGCGCTTGGCATCGCGATTTTAATCAAACTTAGTCCATTCTTGCTAGTTGGCTATTTCCTTGTGACGCGCGATGGGCGGGCGCTGCTCGGAACAGTAGCATCCGTGATCGTCTTCGGCTTCATCACCGGCGCGCGTTACGGCTTCAATTTGTTTATATCGTACAGCGAGATGGTCCAGTGGCTGTTAGCCCAGTTTCCCGAATCACAGAGTCTTGTTTCGCGTCTCGTGTGGCATGGCTGGCTGTCGCCCGATTGGATGCAGGTTGCGCAGCAGGCTTTGACGTTGTACATGCTCGGCGTGTTACTCGTAAGCGGCCTGCTGACTGTCATCACGCGCAGCAAAACGCCCACGTTCATCACGTTTTGTCTTGT
The DNA here is from genome assembly GCA_965246845.1 of Aggregatilineales bacterium. Taxonomy (GTDB): domain Bacteria; phylum Chloroflexota; class Anaerolineae; order Aggregatilineales; family UBA2796; genus JBBRMW01. The sequence goes on along the minus strand of CBDFFR010000012.1, from coordinate 1,466,148 downwards.
GATGGTGATCTACCCAAACGTGATGTGGTATCACCATTTTGCGGTAGTGTTGCTACCAATGCTCCTCTGGATGGGATGGGCGAGGCTGCGCATACCTGCCGTTGTGTGGTGCATCTTCGTGCTAATGATAATTCAGCTCGACCGTTTTCAGTTGACACAGGGTCTGATCGCACATGGGGTACTTCATGCCTCGATTCTCGTGCTGCTCGGCTATCAGATTGTGCAAGTCGCGCGGATTGGGTTAGTTAAACGTCAGCGAATAATATTTCAGAATGTAAAGGCTATTCCGCAGGCAGGGTAGTGACGCCTTCTTGCTTGTCCTGAGACGCCGAATTCAAATTGAACTGCTCGAATGCTTCCGCCGTCCAGGGCAAGAGCGGCTTGAAAAACTCGCGATAGATCGCTTCCGCATACACGCGGATTTCATACTGCGCGTCGCTCGCCATACGCAGCCGCAGAAAATTCATTAAATTATGCGCGTCCACCTTCACGACCCAGGTATAGTAGACGCTGAAACCGGGCAGGAACAGCCGCGCCATTTCGCGCGCGACGCCTGCATTCAACGCTTCCTGATAGAGTGAATATGAACGCTCATAATGTGCAAGCAATTTCGCCGTCAGGTCGGCATTTGTGGCGGCGTCTAGCTGTCCGTCGCTTGCCTGCTTGTTGCTGGCGGCCTGCCGCCGCCACACCGATGGAACGTAAAATGTATCTTCCTCGAATTCGGTATAGCGGCCACTCTGCGAATTTACGGAGAGCGTGCGATGGCGCACCAGATGCCAATACGTCACGAGCGGCGCGTTCATCCTGAATTTGAATTCCACCATCTCGAAGGGGCTGGTATGGCGGTGGCGTAGCAGGTAGAAGAGCAACTTTTTGTCTTTCTCCGGTCCCTTGCTCTCGCCCATGAAGCTGACGCGCGCCGCGTTCACAATCGCGAGATCGCCGGGGACGCCGCTCGCCGGATGCGGCATGAAGTCGACGAGTTCCAGCCAGCCTTTATCGAGAACCGGAACGCGCTTGCCGATCAAGTTTTCGGACATTACGCCTGATACTTCTTGAAAATCAGGACGCTATTGTGGCCGCCGAAGCCAAATGAATTGCTCATCGCGTAGGTGATGTCGCGCTGACGCGGTATGTTCGGGAGATAATCGAGGTTACATTCCGGGTCGGGCTGGTCCTGATTGATCGTCGGCGGCAGCACGCCGTCGCGGATCGCGTGAATGCTGATGATCGCTTCGAGCGCGCCCGCCGCGCTCATGGCGTGTCCGGTCATGCTCTTGGTGCTGCTAATCGGGACGCTGTGTGCGAGTTCGCCGAACGCAACCTTGATCGCGCGCGTCTCCGTCAAATCGTTCAGGCGGGTACTCGTGCCGTGCGCGTTGATATAGCCGATTTGCTGCGGTGTGACTCCGGCCTTCTTCATCGCGCGCGTCATCGCGAAGGCCTGCGCACCCCCCGTCTCATCCGGCGCGGAGACGTGAACCGCGTCGCTGGTCGCGCCATAACCGACGAGTTCACCCAGTATAGTCGCGCCGCGCGCCTGTGCGTGGTCCCAGCTTTCAAGGACAAGGGCCGCAGCGCCTTCGGATGGCACAAAGCCATCGCGCAGGCCATCGAAGGGGCGGCTGGCTTTGGTCGGGTCGCCCGTGTAATGGGAGAGCGCTCGCATTGCATCCAGCCCGGCTAGCCCTGTGCGAGTCATGCCCGCTTCGCTACCACCAACGATTGCGATTTCCGCATCACCTCGCTTGATGATCTCCGCACCTTCGCCGACGGCGGTGCTGCTCGTCGCGCAGGCCGACGATACAGAAAAATTGATCCCGCGAATACCGAGCCGCATGGCGGTTTGCGCGCTCGCCATGCTGTTGAGCGTGATCGGGAAGGAGAGCGGATGCACCTTCGACGGACCGTGTTCCAGAAAGCTGATGAAGCTCTTCTCAAGCGTCTCGCTGCCGCCGAATCCGGCGCTCATCAACACCGCAATGTCATAGGTATTTTCCGGCGTGACGACGTTGCCGGACATTTCCCACGCTTGCAGCGCGGAGGCGAGCGCAAGCTGTGAATAGCGGTCCATGCGCCGCGTTTCCTTCGTGCCGAAGAGCGCCACCGGGTCGAAATCGCGGATTTGCCCCGCCGCCTTGATGCCCATATCGGATGTGTCGATGCGGTCCAGGCAACTAATCCCGCTTTCGCCACGCTTAAGGCGCGCCCAAGTCGCTTCCGCACCCGTCCCGATACAGTTCACCGTCCCCATGCCCGTGATGACGATCCGCTTGCTCATAAAAAGGTTCCTTCTTGCGGCGCTCATTGTAGCCGAATCAGCCAGAGTTGGCACGGGTCCATATGGTTAGATAACCTTTAGGCGCGCGGCAGGTTACGGGCAAAACATGGCAAACGGCAAACTGATCACCTTCGAGGGACCAGACGGAAGCGGCAAAACGACACAGGTAACGCTGCTCGCGGATTGGCTGCGTGGGCGCGGCTATCGCGTGCTGACCGGGCGCGAACCGGGCGGGACGGCCATCGGGGATCAGGTGCGCGAGGTCGTGCATTCGCTTAAAAATACGGGTATGGACCCGCGCACGGAATTTCTGCTGTATGCCTCGTCACGCGCGCAGCTTGTCGCGGAAATTGTCCGGCCAGCGCTCGCGGAGGGACAAATCGTGTTGCTGGATCGATTCATCGATAGCACCTTCGCGTATCAGGGCTACGGGCGCGGGCTGGACCTCGCTATGTTGAAATTGATCACAAATTTTGCGACGGGTGGCTTCGTCCCGGACCTGACGATCTATCTGGATGTCGACGCGGAAACGGCGCTTGCACGGCGCAAGGCAGGCGCGGCGCGCGGTGCGGAATGGAACCGCATGGATGCCGAAGCGCTGGAGTTTTATGAGCGGGTGCGCGCGGGTTACGAGCAGTTGATCAGCGCGGAGCCGGATCGCTTCGCGCGGGTGAACGCGGTGCGCGGTGCGCAAGATGTGCAGGGGGATGTGCTGGCCGCGGTCGCGTGGGTTGGGCTGTAGTAGGGCGGACCCATGGGTCCGCCCCTACGAAGACATGCACGCTCCGGTGTAGGGATCGCGGCTTGCCCGACCCGATTGTTAGAAACGCAGGGCGGACACGTCGGTCCGCCCCTACATAAATTTGCTATTGCTTCGCGCTCGCATCCACCACGCGCAGCCAGACCAGTTTATCGCCGGGCGGCTGCCCCTGATCACGCCGGCGGATCATCTGCACGACGGAGAAGCCTTTCACAACGCGCCCGAAGATGGTGTAGCCGCCGCCGGGAGCCGGGTTCAGGCTGGGCAGCGGCGCATAGGTGATGAAGAACTGGCTGCCCGCCGAGTTCGGGTCGTTGGTGCGCGCCATGCCAAGAATGCCGGGGCGGTCGTATTTCAGGCTGGTGTTCGTCTCTAGCGGGATGGTATAGCCGGGACCGCCGGAGCCGTCGCCCTTCGGGTCGCCCGTCTGTGCGACGAAATTGGCGATAACGCGATGCCATGTCACGCCGTCATAATAGCCCTTGTTGGCGAGGAAGGCGAGGCTGTTGACGTGCTTCGGCGCGTCCTTTGTGTACAGTTCGGCGGTGATCACGCCGCGCTCGGTCGCGATGAACGCGCAGTAGGTGTGCGTCGGGTCGATCACCTGTTCGGGTGCGGCGAAGGTACGTGGCGGGTTGGCAATCGGTTCGACGGTCGGCGGCTCGAGGACGTAGCACGGCGATTCGGCGTCGCCCTGCGCGGGCGCGGAAGTCGGCAGCGGCGCGATGGTCGGCGGCGGGGGCGGCGTGCGGATCGGCGTTGCTGCGCGCAGCGTCTGGTAGGCGACGTAGCCCGCCCACCCGGTCAATGGGGTATTGCGAATCAGCGTCTCGAAGTTCTCCGGGATGAAATACGTCGCGAAAACGACCGGACTTTCCGGCGTGAGGCTGCTGGCCGGGTCGCCGGGGCTGACCCAAATAATCACGCCTTTCGCCGAATAGAATAAGCCGACTGCCACTTCCTTCGCGGTGTAATCGGAGACGATGGTGTACTTCGGCTCGCCATATTTCGCGATGATCTGCGCTGAGGTGATCTTCGGCGCAAGGCGCACGGTGATCGTATCAACGACATTGTTCACCGCAAAGATGTCCACGACGGAGACACCCGCCGCCGTCGAAAGGCGAAGGCTGGGATTACCCGGCGTGGAAACCGTCACGCGCGTATCTGCTTTGACCGCCGCGCTTGCCTGTTCGAGCGTGGTCTTGCCGGGCGTGATGTTGTCGAAGCATGGCGGACCGCACGGTGTCTCCGTGAGCAGGCTGTCATCGGCGAGGAATGTATCGGATTTGAGCGGCGGCGCGTCGTTCTGCGCGTAGGCAGCGCCCGCCATCGCAGCGAGGAATACAACAGCCAGCAGCATTGCAATAAGCCGTTTCAAGTGCATTTAAGCCTTCCTTATGTCCGGTAGCGCGGAGTCTAACCTCTTTTTGATAGAATTAGCACCAATCCTTGTACAAGAGTTCACAAATGTCCAACACACCGCGCACCACCCCTCCCGATCCACCCACCATACCGCGCCGCGCGGCGGGAAGGCTGGCTGTGATTGCCGTCCTCATCGCGCTGTTCGTCTTCGGTTCGGAAGTCGTGCTGTCTTCGCTGCGCTCGCGTAATCTTTCCGTGGCCTTCGAGACGAACCTGCGCTTCACGCCGACTCCGCTCCCGGTCGGGACGCAACCGACCGCCACCCCGACGCGCAACCCGGACGCAACCGCGACTCCGATCCCGCAGGTCGTCTTCCTCAAGGCGGGCGATGAAATCCTTGTGCGCGTTATGTGGGATTATCGCATCGGACCGCGCTTCCAGCGTGTAATCCTGCGCGCCAGCGCGAACAACGGCGACCGCGCAGTCGCACAGGCGACGGCAGAAATCGACTGCGGAGCGGCGATCCTGTCGTGTTCCGGCACGACGGTGATCCCGCTCAGTTATGAAATTCCCGACCCGAACGCGGTATCAGGATCGGTCAGCATTCCCTGGCCTGTCGGGGAATACAAAGTCCTCATCGAGCAGAGCGCGGGTGGCCTCAAATATACGACGATACAGGAAAAGCTATTCCGCGTGCAGGCGCAATAAACGCTTTTCCGGTAGACTCACGTTAAGGGAAACACAAACATGCCGCACCAATACAATTACCCCAGCCGGATGGGTCGGATCGTTCTCACAACCATGCAGGAACTGGCCGAACCGGATGATTATCGCGAGATCGTGACCCGCGCCGGGCTGCCGCAGTTCATCGACAATCTGCCCAACGCGACGCTTGACCGCGCGTTCCCGTTCGAGTGGGTGAGCGCCCTGCAGGAGGCAAGTGAAGCGCAGTATGGCGTCGAGGCCGGACGCGCGTTCAACCAATCGGTCGGGCGTGGCGCGCTGGAAGGCGGCCTGCGCGAATTCAATCCGCTGGTCGGCATTGCGGATTTGCCGATTCGCGCGCTCCCGCTGAGTATGAAGCTGCACGTCGGCTTCGATATGTTCGCGATGGTCTTCAATCGCTTCACCGATCAGGTCGTCACGCTCGGCGAGGATGATCATGTGTACAAGTGGAATATCCAGCGCTGCCCGGTCTGCTGGGGGCGCAAGACCGACGCGCCGTGCTGTAATCTCGCGGTCGGTATCCTCGAAGCCGGACTCGCATGGAGCAGCGGCGGCAAGCAGTTCAACGTCACGCAAACGCACTGCCGCGCCTGTGGTGACGAAGCGTGCGTGATCGAGATCACAAAGCGCCCGGTGCGCGCCTGAAGTATGAACCAGCCATGACAATCGATTGGTCGAAAGTTACACCCGTCCTCGTTTCCATCGCGATCATCATCTTTGTTGCGGTCATTCGCAGCTATTCAAAAACTATCGCCGCGATTGCCGCGACCATGCCGATCAACGTCCCGCTTGGCCTGTGGATCGTCTACGCAGGCACAGAACCGGACAAGCAGCAGGCGGCGCTCTCCGATTTCAGCGAAGTCTTGCTAATCAATATCTTTCCGACGGTCGGCTTCCTCATCGCGGCATGGCTGGCAACGCGCGCCGGGAATTCACTCGTCCCGACGATCCTGATTGGATATGGCGCATGGGCGGTGCTGCTCGTGATTGTGCTGGTCGCACGCGCGGTTTTGACGCGCGGGGTATGACGCCACGATGGTTACTTGCGCACGGGTCGGATGTGGCGTATAGTGACATATGATTTAACTTGTCGTTAACGTGAGGTCGTAATGAAGCGCCAGCAGTCGAAGCAAGCCGAACCTGCTTCGGAAGGTCACAGCGAGGCCGCCAGCGAGGAGCGTAGTGAAATCACGACGCTCAGTGCGGCGCAGCAGGGAATGTTGACGCGACAGCGCGTCATCGGGAACGCGGCGGTCGTGCGTGCCATGCGTGCACAGGGCTTGGTCCAGCGCGACCCACCGCCCGCCGCGCCTGCGCCCGCCGCTGTGAACCACATCGCGCAACTGGATGAGATGCTCGACCGCTTCAACGTCCCGGAAAATGAAGTCATTACGTTGCTCGGCCAGTTGACGCCCGCCGAAAAGACGACGGTGATCAACGGCGGGTATCGCGGCAAATTCGCTTCGGCCTTCAATACGGGCGAGATGATCCGCGCGGTGACGAACCTCGGAACACCGCTGCCCGTCAGCCTCGATTGGGTGCGTGCGGCGGCAGGGCGCGCGAGCAGCATCGATTACGCGCAAATTCGCCCGCTCATCCTCGCTGCGGCTGACCGGAGCGTTTTGAATACCCGTCCCTGGCGGGATTTTTTCGTGGATGTGTGCGATAACAACACGATGCCTACCGCTGTTGCAGACCTCGGCCTCGAACTCGGTCCAAAGCTCGACTGGATGAACGCCGAAGCTAATCTGAATTATGCAGACATCAAGCCGCTGATCCTTGCCGCGCCGCAAGCGCAACGCGACGCGCTCAACAACGCGACCTACCGCGCGATCTTCACGAACATTTGCAACAATCGCACGATGGCCGAAGCCGTAGTCGATCTCGGCTTCCCGCTCTCGGCCAAAGTCGAATGGATGGCCGACGAGGGGACGAACGCGGAACTGCTGCAACCGATTATCCGCGCTGCATCACAGGCCGAAATCGATACCGTGAAGAATACGCCGACACTGATGGCTGCCTTGCAGAGCGATCTGAGCAGCGGTGACTGGCGCATCATCGAGCCGATGCTGACACAGGGCGTCTTGCAGGAAAGCACGCCGACCGTTTCCACCGAAGGCGTGAACTTCACCACCGGGGTCACTATCGCGCGGTCGCGGCTGCTGGTCCACAAGGAAGTGAAATTCAAGGAGAAGGGAACCTTCGACCCGGCGGCGAACATGGCGAATATGAAAAGTGCCTTTTTCGCCGCGATCACAGCCTATCTCGACAACAAGTACAAGGTGCGCGTCGTCTCGCCCGGTGGCGCACAGCCCGGCGATGGAGACTTCCCGATCAACGTGCAAGCGACGGAAAACGCGAGCGCGGATTACACCGTCAAATTGCACGCCAACGAGCGCGGACGTCCCTCGATGGGTAGCAGCAGCGGCGATATTTTTGAATTGGGACAGGAGGGGACAGGCACACCCGCCATCGAAATGGCGCACGAAGGCTCGCATATGCTGCTCGGCGCGCCCGATGAATACCCCGACCCGGAAGCCCCGGCGAGCCGCGTCCTGACGAACGACCACAGCCTCATGGCAAATTACTATAATCAGGGGCAGGCGGCAGCGGAGATCAAGGCGCGGCACTTCGGGTTCCTTGTCACGGAAGTGCAGCGTATCTATCCGGGTCGCTCGGTCACGATTGTTCAGCCGTAGCGCGTTAACAGAAAGCAAATAGCTTATGGAATCGATCCTTCGCGCCTTCCTGAAAGGCAACGCTCCGGGGTTCCAGCTCAAATATACAATCGGCAATGATTTCAGCGGCCAAACCGCCTTTGAAGTCGATGGAGGGGGGCGCTACCGCCTCGACTCGAATGTCACGCGAGGGCGCGTCCCGGCCACTTATGAGGGCAGCCTCGCGCCGGATCGGGTTCGCCAGATTGTGACGGACCTGCTCGCGACCCGTTTTTGGGAGACGAACGAAGTCCAGGAAAAGCGTATGGACGATCCGTTTACGCGAATTGATGCGTCGCTGAACGATGAGACTGCGTTCGCGCGCGTGCGCCTCTCGTGGCTGGAAGCGAACCCCGGCTTCACGGCGGCTCAGAATGTGCTGGTCGCGGTCATCAACGAGGTTTCGAAAGGCGTCGTACTGGAGACTGGGAAGTGAGTGTCGGTCACGGGCGGACACATCGGTCTGCCCCTACGAAACGCGCGCTGTGTAGGGGCAGACACGCAGGTCCGCCCAAGTTCTGAACAAACAAAACGGCAGCCTCTGCATAGAGACCGCCGTTTTGCTTTTCGCTAATGGATGCGAAGTGCTGCGCTAAGGCACGTCGGCAAAGTGCATAGGGTTGATCATGGTTCAACCGCCCGGCCATGAATGGACCGGGCTACTACGGCCTGTACCCCCGTAATAGCGCGGCGGATTTATCCCCGCGCGGTGGTTTGCAGACACACGCTAGTTCACCATACCGGGGATTAGACGCGGCGGCGTGGATTCGCCACCATCACGCGTGGGTTGGCTGGTTGGCTGCTGCGGCTGGTAGCGCGGTACGCTCTGCGGACGCCCGCCCATCAGTTCGAGGAAGTCCTCGCGGCTGAGGGTTTCGACTTCGAGCAGTTTGCGGGTGACGTCTTCCAGCTTTTCGCGGTAATCCGTCAGCAGCTTGTGGGCGCGTTCGTGCGCGGCGCTGACGAGGCGATGTACTTCCTCATCGATAGCTTCCGCAATCGACTCGCTGTAATCGCGCTGCTCGCCGAAATCACGTCCGAGGAAGACCATCTCTTCCTTCTGGCCGAAGACGCGCGGACCCAGCTTTTCGCTCATGCCCCAGCGTGTGACCATCGACCGCGCGATCTTTGTCACGCGCTCCAGATCGTTCGATGCGCCCGTTGTGACTTCGCCGAAGATGATTTGCTCCGCGACGCGCCCGCCGAGCAGACCGGAGAGCATTTCCTCGAATTCGCCCGCCGTCTTCGACATATTATCGTCGTCCGGCATCGACCACGTAACGCCGCCCGCCATGCCACGCGCTACAATCGTCACCTTGCGCACCGGGTCGCATTTGGGCAGCATGTGCATCACGACGGCGTGACCTGCTTCGTGGTAGGCAATCATCCGCTTCTCGGAGTCGGTGATGATCCGGCTCTTGCGCTCCGGTCCGAGGATTACGCGCTCCAGTGCTTCTTCGCAATCGCGCATGGCGATGGTCTTCTTGTTCTTGCGCGCTGCCACAATCGCGGCCTCATTGACCATATTTTCGAGGTCCGCGCCCGCGAGTCCCGGCGTCGAACGAGCGAGGACGCTCAGATCGATGTCGGAGGCGAGCGGCTTGCCGCGCGTGTGGACCTTGAGGATTGCCTCACGGCCACGCACATCGGGGCGGTCGAGGACCACGCGGCGGTCGAAGCGACCGGGACGCAGCAGCGCCGGGTCGAGAATATCCGGGCGGTTGGTGGCCGCCACTACGATCACGTTGGTATCGGTCCCGAAGCCGTCCATTTCGACCAAAATCTGGTTGAGCGTCTGCTCGCGCTCATCGTGGCTGCCGCCCAGCCCCGCGCCGCGCTGACGGCCTACCGCATCGATTTCATCCACGAAGATGATGCAGGGGCTGTGCCGCTTGGCCTGATCGAACAGGTCACGCACGCGGCTCGCGCCGACGCCGACGAACATCTCGACGAATTCCGAGCCGGAAATGCTGAAAAATGGCACGCCCGCCTCGCCCGCGACGGCCTTGGCGAGGAGCGTCTTGCCCGTGCCGGGGCTACCGACGAGCAGTACGCCCTTCGGGATGCGCGCCCCTAGCTGGATGAATTTTTCCGGCTCCTTGAGGAATTCGACGACTTCCTTGAGTTCTTCTTTGGCCTCATCTGCGCCCGCTACATCCTCGAAGGTCACGCTGGGCTGGTCGCCCGTGAACATGCGCGCCCGGCTCTTGCCGAAGGACATGGCCTGATTATTGGAGCCTTGCGCCTGTCGCATCATCAGGTAGAAAAAGCCGACGATCAGCAGAATAGGCAGCACGGAGAGTATGATTTGCAGCACTGGACCCAAATCGCTGGGCGCAACGTATTCGATGCGCAGGCGCGGGATCGATTCGCGCGGGACGCCCAGCGCGATTAGCTGCTCTTCGAGGCTGCTGGTCGCGCTCTTGCGGCTGATGGCGGTGACGCCATTCGCATAGGTCACGCCAACTTCATTCTGCGAGACGCGAATACCGCGAATGCTGCTGGGGTCACGGGTAATCGAAGCCGCCAACTCGCTGATCGGCAGGTCGGGCGAGGCGGAGCCGGTCGTGCGCAGGCTGAACACAATTAGCAGCAGCGCGACACCGATCACGATGAAAACAAGCAAATTGCGAAAGCGGGGGTTGTTCAATGGCATGGAAGATCGCGCAACCTGTGCCGCCCTGTGGCGGAGAGGCGCGCCTCCTTTCGTAAATACCGACGAACGAGCAATACACCACGAGGATCAGGGTCGAATTATACCAGCCGTTAGATACTTGTCTAGCAACTTTCGAGTCGTGAATGTGTTCTTAACTAATTCTAAATCGGCGCTTGCTCGTATCCGGGCGAATCACGCATAAAGGCAAATCTGCCACAACAGGCAGGTTGTTACTCGTGCCGGATACTGCGCTTCGCCCGTGACAAATAACTGCGATAGAATATATGTTTCAATTCCGGGGAGGAGATTATGAGCCAAAATGCCGTGAAGCGTCTTTATCTGATGCAGGTTGGGTCCATGCCGGACTACCAGATTCCGATTGTTTGCTATCTAGTGCAGACGGATGACGGCAAAAACATCCTGATTGACAGCGGCCTGCCGGAGATTATACCTGAAGCAGAATCAGAGTTCGAGAATGGGCAGGACGTTATCGAGCAGTTGGCGAGCATTGGCTTAAGACCGGACGATATTGATACCGTCGTTTCGACGCATTATGATGGCGACCATGCCGGGAGACACGCGGCATTCACGAACGCGCAGTATGTTGTTCAGCGTGTGCATCATCTGGATGCGGCGAGTAACCCACGTTTTGCTGCCATACGCCCGCAGTGGGATCAGCCGATGGAGCGCATTCGGCTGGTGGATGGGGACATGGAACTCCTACCGGGATTAGAGTTGATCGAGACCAGTGGGCATGTGCCGGGACATCAATCCGTGCTGGTGCGGCTGCCAAAAACGGGCGTGGTTCTTTTGACGATTGACGCTGTAGCGTTCCGCGAAGGCTTTGTTCGTGACCTGCCGGACGATGAAAGCAATCCGGATGCCGGAGCGATTCGCGCTAGCACGAACAAGCTGCTTGACCTTGTGGAACGGGAGAAGGTTGGGCTGGTGATTTTTGGTCATGATCGGGAACAGTGGGAAGGGCTGAAAATGCTGCCGGAGTATTACGACTGAGAATGCGCGAACACCTCTCCCCCTACCCCATGCGGTACTCTGAATGGGGATAAGGGGAAGTGTCGCCGGGATTTCACCCGCGCCATCAATGCACCTACTACCAAATAGTTACGCTATTTCGCGAGCGTAACGTGCTTCAAAATCCACTCGCCAACAATCGGCAGAAAATCCGGGGTGAATTCCGGCTTGAGCGTAGCGTATTCCTCGACGTTTCCCGTCTTCGCGGATTGCATCAGATGGTTTGCGTCGGGCAGCGTGACCACCTTGTAATCCTTGTTACCACTGCTTTTCAGGGTGTCCTCAAGCGCGGTCGCATTTTGTTTGGCGTCCACCTGCACATCCAGCCCGCCGTATACACCGAGGACGGGCATTGTCGCCTTCGACCAGTCCGCGCGCGGGTCATAGCCAAGAAAGTTCACCCACCAATCGGACTGGAAGGTTTTGGAATTCTCAACGATACTCTGGGTGAATGTTTCCAGATCGCCGGCCTGCTTGCGATCCGCATCAGTGAGCAGGTTATATAGAATTATGGCATTCGTGGCGGTCAGTGCATCAAGCCCCGCAAAGTCCTTTTTCACGACCAGCGGATAGGCCTGTCGCAGAAAATCGAGGGTGGCTTTGATGATCGGTTCGGTAGTTTTCTGCGCACGCAGAATATTCTCGTTCTGCTTGAGCATCAGGTCCGTTATCGGCGCAGCGGGACCCGCCATCGAGACAACAAATGCGAACGGTTTGCCCTGTCCGACGAGGATCGAGGCGACCATACCGCCCTCGCTGTGTCCGAGAATGCCGATTTGCCTGCCGTCGATTTCCTTACGGGTGAGCAGGTAATCGAATGCGGCGGCGGCATCCTTCGCGAAGTCCCATGTTGTCGCGGCGGCGAAGTCGCCCGTCGATTTGACCGTACCGCGATCATCGTAGCGCAGTACAGCGATCCCGTGCTGCGTCAGGTAATCGGCAATCAAGCGAAACGGCTTGATCCCGATGCCAATATCCTCATCGCGATCCTGCGCGCCGCTGCCCGTGACGAGGACCACCGCCGGATAAGGCCCCGCGCTGCTGGGAAAAGTCAGCGTCCCGGCCAGTGTGACGTCGCCGTTTTTGAAGGTCACTTCATCTTCGCGGTAGCCGACGGCCTGCCTCGTCGCGGCCAGCGGCGCAAGCGCATCAACCGCCGGGTAGAATACACTCGCAGTTAGCGCTTTGATGTCGGCAGGTGTAGTTTGGAGAAGGACGATCCACGTTCTGCCGTCCTTCTCCGCGAGGCCGAGTGCGAACGCAAAGTCGGTGTTTTGGATGGTGTTGGTGAATTCGTACAGCGACCAGTCGAAAGCGGGCGTCTTGCGCGTGCCTGTGCTTTTCGGTGCTTCCTTGAGTCCGAATTGCGGAAATATCGCGTTCAGCACGACAGCGCTTTTGGAAGGGGCGGCCTGCTGCGCGAGCAGCGTAGGATCACTCGCGGATTGCTTGCGGTAGCGGAGGCCGCGCCCGGCGTTCTGCCAGCCTTCGGGGGCGACGCCCTGAATATTGAACACGGTGTCGGTAATGGGGACCATTTTGGTTTGTGGTGGCTCCTGCGCGCGTGCCGGGATGAACCCACACAGCGCGAACAGTACGAATACAAGCAACAATGATTTGCGTCGCATGTGTACTTACCTTTCAATTTGAAATACGCTGCTCAGGGTACACGGGAACGAAATTGGTGTACGGCGCTCTATCTCGAAAGCACCGCCAGCCACAGCGGGACCAGCCCCAGAATGAGCAACACCGCGATGATCGCGAGGATTACCGTCACTGAATTGAACGCGCTTGGCCTCTGCTCGATCTGGTAGCTTGGTGCGCCGGGGGCGCGCTGCGCATCGGGCGCGGCGGCATAGGGAACCGAGGGTGTATAGGGCGCAGGCTGACCGCTCGAATAGACGGGCTGCGGATTGCCTGCGGCGGGGCGCTGCTGACCCGAACGCGGCTGCAACGAAGGATTATTCGGGTTGCCGACGCTGTACAGACCGCTGTACTGTTGTGAATTGCCCTGCACAAAGGCGTTCGGCGATTGCTGCGCGGGCTGCTGCGCTTGTGGTTGCTGTGGGACACGCTGCGCCGGATTGGTTGGTTGCGCGACGGGCGGCGGCGTATTGCCGGGTTGGTTCGCGGGCTGTGCAGGGCGCGAGCCGGATGTACCGCCGCGCTGCGCCGGGTTGAAAGTCTGCGCGGCAGGCGTGAACCCGGCGGCAGCAGGACGCGCATTCACGGGCGGCACGGTGGGGTTCGGAGGTGGGACATCGCGCAGCGCTGCCTGATCGACCGTGTTTTCGGTCCCCTGCTGCTTGTAGCTCTGCAAAATGCGGCCAAGCGCGTCGCCATTCGCGTAGCGGTCGTTCGGGTTTTTCGACATCACTTTATAGATGATTTTGTCGAGATTGTAGGGGACGCGCGGGTTGTAATCGGTCGCGTGCGGGACGGCATCGCGGATATGCGCGAGTGCCAATTCCTGCTGGTCAGTCCCGGTGAAGGGCAGCTTGCCCGTTAGCATCTCGAACATGACCACGCCGAGGCTATAGACATCGCTGGCCGGGGTCGGCAATTCGCCCTGCGCCTGTTCCGGCGCGAAATAATGCGGGCTGCCCCACACAACCGACTGCTTTTCCTGCCGTTGCGTGCTGGCGAGCGCCTGCGCGATGCCAAAATCCGTGACCTTCACCACGTCCTCGCCCGTGACGAGGATATTTTGCGGCTTCACATCGGCGTGGACCAGCCCGGCGCGGTGCGCGTAACCAATACCAGCACAGATTTGCAATGCCAGCTTGAGCATACGCTCGACCGGGATGGGTCCCGCAGTGCGAATGATCTTCTTGAGGTCCTGCCCCTCGATCCATTCCATCACGATGTAATAGGTAGAGCCGTCCTGCTGGAAGTCATGCACGGTCACGATGTTCGGGTGCGAGAGGTTGGCGACGTGTACCGCCTCGACCTTGAAGCGTTCGAGGAAGGCGGGGTCTCCGGTCAGGCTGGGGCGCAGCACCTTCACGGCGACCGTGCGCCGCAGTTGCAAATCCTGCGCCTTGTAGACGACGGCCATCCCGCCGGACGCCTGTTGCGCGATCAGCTTGTATCGATTATTGAGGACGATTTCCTGTGCGGCCATGCTGCGTTAATTCCCCTCTCGCGTCGGCATGAGTATAGCATCGAGGTCGCCGATCTGCTTGCCGACGGGCTGCCCCGCGCCGACCGTCCGCATCGCGGCGCGCACGTCCTTCAGGCCGTTACCCGTACCGAGCAGGACCACGCGCTCATGTGACCGGACCGCGCCCTCACGGATTGCCTGCTGCAAGCCTGCCCATACCGCCGCGCCCGCAGGTTCCATGAACACGCCCGATCCGCGCGCCACTGCCGGGATCGCAGCGAGGATCGCTTCGTCGTTGACGGTGACGTACACGCCGCCCGTCTCACGCACAGCGCGCATCGCCTTCACGCGGTCACGCGGCAAATCCGAAGCAATACTATCCGCGATTGTGTGCGCGGCAATCGGAGAAATCGCCGTGCCGCTGGACTCCGCTCGCCATGCCGTCGCAAGCGCGGCGCTGCCTTCGGCCTGCACCCCGATCAGGCGCGGTAAATGGTCAATCCAGCCGAGCGCGTGCAGGTCCGCGAAGCCTTTGTGGATGCCGCCAATGATGCTCCCATCGCCGACGCTGACGACGACCGCATCCGGGACGTTCCAATCCAACTGTTCGGCGATCTCAAACGCGGCGGTTTTCTTGCCTTCGGTGGTATATGGGTTGATCCCGGTGTTGCGGCAGTACCAGCCATAGCGTGCCGCCGCCTGCATACATAGGTCGAAGGCGTCATCATAGCTGCCCTGCACGAGGAACACCTGCGCGCCGTAGACCAGCAACTGTGCGATTTTCGCTTCTGGTGCGGAGGCCGGGACGAAGATCACCGTGCGCAGACCTGCACTCGCGCACAGCCCCGCCAGCGCCGCCGCTGCGTTGCCTGTGCTGGCCGTCGTCACGGCCTCCGCGCCAATGGCGAGCGCGTGCGCCACGACCATCACCGAAGCGCGGTCTTTGAAGGAGGCGGTCGGGTTGCGCCCGTCATCCTTGATCCACAGGTCCGCAACCCCGGCGGCCTGTGCGAGGCGCGGCGCGGGGACGAGCGGCGTCCAGCCGACAGGCAGCGGCGGGACTGCATCGCCCGGCGCGAGCGGCAGCAGGTCGCGGTAGCGCCACATCGAAAAATCGTGACTTGCGGAGAGCGCCGCACGGGTGAGGGTCGCGCGCATCGCGTCGAAGTCGTAGACCATATCGAGCGTGCCGACCTCGCCACATTTCGGGCAGGTGTAAAGCAGTGCATCGACCGCGTAGAGCGATTTGCAGACGGTGCATTGGAAGGATTGCATGTAGGGGTTGTTCATGTAAATTTTGATAGATATAGGGTGGTGGGTCGGTCAAGCCCGACCCCTACACAATGCGCAGGTTTGGCGTGTAGGGGCGGGGCTTGACCCGCCCGCGTATTCCGTTTGGTTCTAGTCCCCCGTAATCGCCTGCGTCTTCGCGCTGCTTCCATTCGGCGTGGCGGGCGGCTGCGGCGCGCGTGCCAGATCGAGCAGGTTGGCAGCGTTGAGATCAGCCTGGCCGAGCAGCCGCCCCAGCGCGAGGTGCAGGTTGGCCGTGTCGTAGAGAACGATAGTCGAGTTCTTTTCGACGCTGATTTCGGCGAGCGTTTGCAGGTAGCGCAGTTGCAGCGCAGCGGGTTCGCGCGCGATCACCGCGGCGGCGGCATGAAGCTGTTCGGCTGCTGCAAGTTCGCCCTGCGCATGGATCAGCTTCGCGCGCTTCTCGCGCTCGGCTTCGGCCTGCTTCGCCATCGCGCGCTGCATCTGTTCGGGAAGCTGCACGTCCTTGATTTCGACGACCGAGACATCGACGCCCCAGCCAAGCGTTTGCTTGTCAATGATCTCGCTCAGCTTGTGATTGATTTCCTCACGGCGCGCGAGCAGCATATCCAGCTCGACCTGTCCGGTCACGCTGCGCAGGCTCGTTTGCGAGATTTGCAAGGTCGCCTGCATATAGTCGCGGACATTGATCAGCGCCTTGATCGGGTCACTGACGCGGAAATAGGCCACCGCGTCGACGCGCACCGTGACGTTATCGGCGGTGATGCAATCCTGTGGCTGGATGCTCATCGTAATGATGCGCGTATCGACCTTCTGCATCCGCTCAAGCAATGGAATGAGGATAATCAGGCCGGGACCGCGCGGCTTGCGCGTCACCTTGCCGACGCGGTAAACGACGGCGCGCTCATATTCCTGTACGACTTTGACGAATGTGCTGAGAAACCACAGCACCACAATCAGCGCAACGACCGCACCAATCGGCCCGAAGGTCGATAGATTTTTGAGCAATTCCTGCATGATCGCCTCCTATACGAAGCATAAATTCCTTGCACAAAATAGATGATACACCCGATTGTGGAATTCTATTCCTGACGCTTCGTCGCATGGATTGTATCAATGGCGACAGCCAGAATATGCTTTACGGTTTGATCGATCCGCTCCCGGCTAAAAAGTTCGGCTGAACGATGGTATGCGTACTGCCCCATCCTGCGGCGGCGCTCCGCCGAACGAAGCTCCAGCAGCGCCGCGACGAACGAGTCTGCATCTTCCGCGACCAGGTACTCTTCGCCCGCTATAAAGGGATAGCCGGCGAGCGCCTTCTGATGCGTCACCACCGGAAAGCCGCGTGCCAGCGGCTCGAATACCTTTTGTTGCATCCCGGTTCCATACAGGCGCGGCGAAAGCGCGATGTGCATTCCCGCCAGATGCGCGTCAATGTCCTGGACATAACCATCGAAAATCAGGTCGTCGGCAGCCAATGCGAGTAGTTCTGATGGGACTTTGCTACCCATGATATGAAACTCGTACTGGCCGGGCGCGGCCTGCCGTATTCGCGGGATGATCTCGCGGACGATGAATTCAAGCTGTGCGCGATTGTGTTCAACGTTGTACGATGCGCCCATCGAAAATACCCGCAGCGGAGACACGTCCGGCGGTGCGACGGGTTCGCGCAGAACCGTCGGCAACGCACGCAGCGGCAGGATTTCCACTGTTGCGCGCGGATTTATGTGCTGATAGATTTGCGCCTCG
The DNA here is from genome assembly GCA_965246845.1 of Aggregatilineales bacterium. GTDB lineage: Bacteria > Chloroflexota > Anaerolineae > Aggregatilineales > UBA2796 > JBBRMW01. The sequence goes on along the minus strand of CBDFFR010000012.1, from coordinate 1,448,487 downwards.
TCCGGTGTGATCGCGGCCAGCACGGAAGCCCGCACCGCCTGCGCCTCGCCTAGTGCTTTGGCAAACGACCGCACGCGGTTCGGCAAGGTGGGTGAACGCTCCTCCAGAAAACTCTGCGACTCGAAATTCACCGAACGAACAACCGTTGGGATTGGTTTCGCGCCCTGTATTACAGGCCACAGATATGATCCGTGACACCAGATCAAATCTGGTTTTGTGCGGTCGATCCGCTGACGAAGTGCTGTCTGAAAAGGGACATCGGCGTATGTCCATGCTGCACCATCCAGAAGCGCGGGGTGAACCCAGCGGCGTAAACTGCGCTGGTGCTTCGGCTCGACCAGCGTAATCGACTGCACACCTAATTGCGCGTACAAAGCGGTGATCTGATCGGCAGGTGTATGTACCGCGCGGCGTGTCAGGAGATGCACCCGATGACCGTAGCGCAGCAAGTCACGGACGTTTTGCATTCGGTCAGCTTCACACGCACCAAATGAATTCACACGCGGCAAAACGGGATTGACGACCAGTATATTCATCGGTTTACCTCGATAGCCTATGTGTATATCGACCAATTCACCCACGTAAATATGGGAAAGACTTCACTTAAATATAAAAATGTGATAAACTCGATTCAACTTTTCCGATTATTCGGAAGCCGACGTCCACGCGAATTGTACTGCATGGAGGCTTAGAAACCTAGTGATTCAGGAACTCATGTCCCGGTCCGAACGGCGCGGCTTCGTCACCTTCGACGACGTGCTGGAACTGATGGAAGAAGAGACAGAGGAGAAGTTCAGCCTAGAGGTTGTACTCGATCAGCTAGATGAGATGGGCGTCGAATTGCGGCAGGAAGAAGCCAGCCGCGACGATAACGAAGACAGCGACGAAGAATTTGAACTCGACGATGAAGTCGCTGAAACGAGTATCGGAGATATTAACGCCGTCAGTGCCGATGACCCCGTAGGCCTCTACTTCCGCCAGATGGCGCAAGAACCCCTCCTCACCGCCCAGGAAGAGATCGAACTCGCGAAACGCATCGAACTGGGCAAAAACTCCAACGAAAAATATCAACAGCTTCGCCGCGTGGAACGCGCCGCGCACCTCCGTCAGGAACTTCTTTGTCTCGCCGAAGATGGACAGGCCGCCCGCGAACATCTGGGACGCGCTAATACGCGCCTCGTGGTGAGTATCGCCAAACGTTACATGGGGCAGGGGCTACCCTTCCCGGACCTTATTCAGGAGGGCAATGTCGGCTTGATGCGCGCCGTCGATAAATATGATTACAAGCGTGGCAACCGTTTTAGCACTTATGCGACATGGTGGATTCGTCAGGCGATTACCCGTGCATTGGCGCAGAAGACGCGCACGATCCGTATCCCGCTGCACATGACAGAGCGCATCCGCCAAATGTACCGCACCGCGCAGACCCTCGAACAAAATCTTGGCCGCCGACCGACGCCGGAAGAGATCGCGCTTGAAATGGAACTGCCCTCGGAGACGGTGCGCGGTATGATGGACGCCAGCCAGCACGCTATCGCGCTGGAGCGCCCGGTTGGGGATGACGGCGACTCCGAATTTGGGGACTTCATCGAAGATCAGGATACGCCCAGCCCGGTCGAATCCGCGACGCAGCATCTTTTGCAAGAGACGATTGAAGAAGTATTGAGCGAACTCACGCCGCGCCAGAGCCACATCCTGCGCTTGCGTTTCGGGTTGGGTGGTGGTGAGCCGCACACACTCGAAGAGATCGCCAACAAATTCGGCCTGAGCCGCGAGCGCATTCGCCAGTTGGAAAAGGAAGCACTGCGCCGTCTGAGGCATCCGCGCCTCGCGCACAACCTGCGTGATTACCTGAGCTAAACCGTATTTTTTGCAGGGACAGCATTCCTGCTGTTCATCATCTTATAAAAAACGGACGCCGAAAATGGCGTCCGTTATATTTTTCGTTGAGATAACAATTTTGCCGCCGCCTGACTACGCGCGGTCTACCACGCCATATAGCCGCCATCGACCACCAGATCGGTCCCGGTCGTGAAGCTGGCCGCGTCGGAAGCCAGATACAGCACCGCAAGCGCGATTTCCTTTGGCGTGCCAAGTCGCGCCATCGGCGTCATTTCCAGCCAGACCTTGCCCCACTCCGGGATGCTCAACCCACGCTTGGTCATCTCCGTACCTGTATAGCCCGGCGAAATTGAATTGACGCGCACGCCCCGGCTTGCCCACTCCGCCGCAAGTGAACGGCTGAGGTGGATTACTGCCGCTTTGGAAGCGTTATAGGCGGCTTGCGGCTGCGGCTTGTTGACAATCGAGCCGGACATCGAGCCAATGGTGACAATCGAGCCGGATTGCCGTTCGAGCATATGCCGCCCGACCGCGCGGCATGACCAGTACACGCCGTTCAGGTTGATATTGATCACGTTCAGCCATTCTTCATCGGTCGTCGTTTCGGCGGGGGTATTAATGGCGACGCCCGCGTTGGCGATCAGAATGTCGATTTTGCCGAAGCGCGCGATAACCTGCTGCACACTGTCCTCGACGCTCTTTGAACTACGCACATCGGTCTGCACGGATAGCGTTTCGCGCCCGGTCTGGCGCAATTCCGTCGCGGCCTGCTCACCCGCTGCCGGGTCGATCTCCGCGATGGCGATGTTCGCGCCCGATTCGGCCAAGATGCCTGCGATTTCGCGCCCGATGCCGCGCCCGCCACCCGTGATCAGCGCGACTTTTCCTGTCAGATCGAAGTAGTTGGTCATGGTATAAATTGAACTTTCATGCGTTTGGGGTCACGCTCCGCGAGTTCGATGCCTTCCGTGAAGCGCGACAGCGGGAGCGTATGCGAGATAAGCGGTTCGACGCGCACCGCGCCGCTTTGAATCAGCGCGATACTTTCCTGAAAAGTGCGATTGACCGCGAAACTCCCGATGATCGTCAGGTCCTTGCGGAACACGTCATAGGGGATAAACGTCGCGCGGGCATTCGGCGGGCAGACGCCGAACACCCAGATTTTACCGCGTGCACGGGCAAACCCAATCGATTTTTCCAGCACCGCCGGGATACCCGTCGCATCCACCACGAGGTCGAAGCCCGCCGGGGAGAGCGCCCGCAGGTGTCGATCCTGCTGATCATCGGCCAATACCGTCTCCGTCGCGCCGAGCAGTGCCGCTTGCTCCAGCCGCCAAGGGACCGAATCGGTCATCACGACGCGCGTTGCGCCGGAACGCTTGATCGCTTGTAGCAGCAGGCAGCCCATCGGTCCCGCGCCGAAGATCAGCGCCGAGTCGCCCGCCTGCACCTGCACCCGCTTGAGTCCCCACACGACGCAGGCCAGCGGTTCAATCAGCGCGGCCTGCGCGAAGCCGAGTTCGCCAATCGAAAAGACATTACCTTCCGGGACGACCACGTATTTCGCGAAGCCACCATTGCGCGTAACACCGACCGCCGCGAGGTTTTCACACTGGTTCGGCTCGTTGTGCTGGCAGGCCGCGCACTTGTTGCAGGGAATATTCGGGTCTGCCGTGACGCGATCCCCGACCTTGTAGCGCTGTACGCCTTCGCCGATGGCGGTCACGGTCCCGCTGAACTCATGCCCCGGTATGAGCGGATAGCGCGCCTCATATTCCCCATGAAAAATATGCAAATCCGTCCCGCAGACCCCGGCGGCGGCGACTTCGATCAGGATTTCGCCCGGTCCGGCGAGCGGCTCTGGCGCTTCGATCACGCGCGCTTTTTCGGGCGCTTCAATTTGTGCAGCGAGCAAGATTGTCTCCGTTCCTCTATTTGACCGCGCCTGCCGTCAGACCGCGTACAAGCTGCCGTTGCGCGACCCAGCCCGCGATCACGACCGGGAGCGCAGTAATCGTAGCAGCCGCAGACATTTTCGCCCAGAACAGCCCTTCCGAGGTCTTGAACGAGACGATGAACACTGAGAGCGGCGCGGCCTTGTTTATCGTCAGGTTAAACGCGATGAAAAACTCGTTCCATGTGAAAATCAGGCAAAGCAGGATCGTCGCCATCAGGCCGGGGAGCGCCAGCGGCAGGATAATCCGCGTGAATTCCTGCCAAAGGCTGGAGCCATCGATGCGTGCGGCTTCAAGGACTTCATAGGGCAAATCAGCGAGAAACGAGCGCATCATCCAGATCACGAGCGGCAGATTCATCGCCGTGTAGAGCATGATCAGCCCGAAGTGCGTATCGAAGAGCGCGAGATTTTTGAAGATGACGTAGAGCGGGACGATCACGCCGACCGGGGGCAACATGCGCGTAGACATGACCCACATCAGGGTCGCATTGCTGCGCTTGCCGGGGTAAAAAGCGAGGCTATAGGCCGCCGGGACGCCGAGCGACAGCGCCACGAACGTCGAAAAGCCGACGATCAGGATCGTATTGCCAAGATAATCGAAATAGCGCGATTGTTGCAATGCCACCTGATAGTTTTCCAGCGTCGGCTTGAAGATCAGTAGCGGCGGGTCGGTATAGGCATCCGCTTCGGTCTTGAAGGACGTCAGGAACATCCAGAAGATCGGGAAGAAGATCAGTAGTGCAATTAGTACCGTCAGTACGGAGAGCGCGTGTCCGGCCAGTTTACGGCGGTTGGTCTTCATCCCTGCGCTTCTTTCTGTTCGCCGCTGCGGATGATCCGCAGGAAGAAAAAGGTGACGATGTTGGCGAAGATGACCGCGACGACGCCGTAGGCACTCGCGCGTCCGACGTTCCAGCGCTTGAACGATTCGAGGTAAATATTGAAGGTGAGCGTCGTGGTATCCGTCGCGGGTCCGCCAGTCGTCGTCACGAATATTTCACCGAAGATGTTCAGCACGAACAGCACTTCGAGCAGCACGCCGATCTCGATATAGCGGCGCAGGTGCGGCAAGATGATGTAATAGAATGTCTCGATAGGTCCCGCGCCATCGATTTGCGCGGCTTCGAGGCTTTCCTGCGCGAGCGATTGCAGTCCGGCCAGCAGGATCAGCATCATGAATGGCGTCCACTCCCACGTCACGATAGTCACGATGCTTGCCATCGGAAAATCATTAATCCAATCGACGCGCGGACCGCCGAGCGCGACTACGAACGTACTGATCAGCCCGAACGCGGGGTTGAACAGCATGTTCTTCCACATCACGGCGGAAACGGTTGGCATAATCAGAAACGGCGTGATCAACAGCGTCCGCGCCAGCCCACGCCCGAAGAACTGGCGGTTGAGCAGCAGCGCCAGCAGCATTCCGAAAATCAGCGAGAGCAGCACGACCGAACTGGCGAAGACCAGCGTGTTACGGATGATGACCAGCACATCCGCATCCTGGAAAAAATCCAGATAGTTCTGCGCGCCGATGAACTTCGTGCGCTCCGGGCGCAGGAAATTCCAGTTGGAAAGGCTGTAACCAAGCGTAAAAATAACGGGAATCTGCGTCAGAACGATCAGGTAAATGATGGCCGGGCTGGATAGAAAGGTACGAAAGTTACGGTCCTGATCGCGCTTTTTCGGGCTGGGCGGCGGCGCAACCTGTATACGCAGTTTGTTTTCCAAAGTCGCCATAAAGAAAAGCCTTCGTATGGGGCAAATAATCGAAGATCATGCGGAAAGTGTTATGAACTCGGACGGCAAGAATGCTGTCCCTACAAAACGCCGTGCGGTCTGGTGTAGGGACGCCATTTTTGGCGTCCGCTGCTTATCAGTTTTTTCGTGAGTTCATAACAGGATAGGGCGCGCCCGTGAGCGCGCCCCGCTACTTACCTGCTGGCTACTTGATGTACCCGGCGTCCTTCATCGCTTTGGTGACGATTTCCTGCCCCTTCTTGAGGGCGTCGTCCACCGAAATCTTGCCCGCGATGGCCGCCGATATTTGCTGCGAGACATCCGTACCGAAGCCCTGGAACTCCGGGATACCGACGAACTGCACGCCAACATACGGAACCTTGTCGCGGGTGGCGTTGGTCGGGTCGGCGGTCTGGATCGACTTGAGGGTGATGTCCGCGAAAGCGCCCGCCGCCTTCAAATAGTCGGCATTCTTGTAGGTCGACTCGCGGGTCCCCGGCGGGATCGTCTGCCAGCCATAGGTGGTTCCGACGAGGTTGATGTAATCCTTGCTGGTGGACCAGGTGAGGAACTGGAGCGCTTCCGGCAGGTGCTTGCTCGTCGTGGGGATACCATACGCCCAGCTCCAGAGCCAGTGATAGCCCTTCTGCACCGGACCGTGCGGGGACATCACGAAGCCGACATCGTTCACGATCTTCGACTGCGTGGGGTCGGTCAGGAAGCCCGCCGCGACCGTCGCATCAACCCACATGGCGGCCTGTCCCTGCGCAATCGCCGTCAGCGACTCGGAGAAGCCGTTGTTGGCCGCGCCCGGTACGCCGCACTTCTGAATGAGGTCTACGTAGAAGCTGACCGCTTCCTTGAATTCCTTGCTGGTCAACTGCGGCTGCCAGTTTTCATCGAACCAGCGCGCACCGTAGGTATTGATCACGGTATCCAGCGGCGCGAGGACTTCACCCCAGCCCGGCAGACCGCGCAACGCGATCCCGTATTGCTTCTGGTCCGGCTTGTGCAGCTTGCAGGCCAGATCGCGGATTTGTTCCCATGTCGGCTCGGCGGGCATTTCCAGCCCGGCGTCCTTGAACATCTTCTTGTTGTAGAAGGTCATGCTCGACTCGCCGTAGAACGGGAGCGCGTACAGTTCGTTATTGTACGACAGGCCGAGGCGAATCGCCTTGAGCAGATCGTCCACGTCGTAGTTCGGCTGGACGCTCTTCGGGTTGGCCTTCATCAACGCATCGACCGAGGCCAGCCACTTGTTTTTGGCGAAGATCGGCGTGTCATAGGTCCCCACCTGCACAATGTCGAAAGAACCCGCGCCCGTCGAAATATCGGTCGTCACGCGGTCGCGCAGTTCGTTTTCGGGGAGCATCACGAACGAGAGCGCGATATTCGGATAGGCGGCCTGGAATTTATCGGAGAGCGCGAGCAGCTTGCGCTGGTCAGGGTTATTCACGACGGCGACGGTGATCGTCGTCTTGGTCGTCTGTGCGTGCGCGACGGGCTGCGCGAGGAATGCACTGCTAAGGAGCAGCAGCGCCAAAACCAGAGAAATCGCTTTGTTCATAATTGAAGCCTTCATAGAAAATTTGACAGGAACGACTAAAAGAGGGCTGAGAGCGCTGATGGCTCCTTTCTCAAATCGCCGGTCGGTCGGGGCGACAGCGCATCCGGGGTGAAGTGTGTTAAACTGAGGGACGCGCCTCATAGTGAACAGTATAGTGGAGGGCGATCGCGCTTTCTGCCAAAGATTTGCCAGACTTTTGACACACCGCAGTTCTTTAAACGAGATTTTGTACGATGGACAAACAATTACACGCAGGGAATACGCTTTTCGAGGCATTTGTCGAGCAAGTCAAGCAGGTGCTTGAACACCTTTATGATTTCGCGTTCCTGCAACAACACGCGCTGGCGCGGCACTATGACGGCACGAGCGACTCATCGGCAAAGTCTGCTGGCCGCCATTTGCGCTTCGACCTGATCAACGCCGTCGAAGCGCTCAAACCGCTGATCGATAGCGGCTTTCATGCGTCGGAAGGTCGCCTGTACAATATTTTGCACCTGCTCTATGTCGAAAATCTGACGGTGCAGGAGGCAGCGGGTGAATTGGGGCTATCCGAGCGGCAGGTATACCGCGACCTGAAACGTGGACAGGAGGGAGTCGCCGCGATCCTGTGGGACCGCTACGAGAGCCAGCCACCGCTGCCAAAATCAGAAACCGGGTTTTCGCTGCAATCGGAGATGGATCGGCTCAAGGTCAAATTCGCACCTGTCGACATCGCCGCCACGTTCCAGCAGGCGCGCGGCGCGGTCTCGCGTCTCGCACAGCAGCATGGAGTCGATCTGGTGTCTGTCGGTTCAACACCGATGCTTTCCACCGACGCCGCGCTCGCCTACCAGATATTGGTCAGCGTGTTGAGCTATGCGATCCAGCAGGCGGAGCCGGGAGCGCTTACAGCGTCCTTTCGCGGCGAGCCGGGAGCGACTCTGCTCACCCTGAGCTATGCGGGGAAGCCCGACCACGCGGCGGCGATGGACTCCGCGATTGCCAAACTTGCGGGACGCCTGCACTGGCGCGTGACCTGTACTCAACCCGCCTTGCAGCAGCAGATCGAACTGCATATGAACTCAAGCAGCAAGATCATTCTTGTGATCGATGATAACGAAGGCTGGATCGCGCTGATCGAACGCTTTCTGGAAGGGCTGGATTGCAGCGTGACCTCGCTGCCGGATGCGCAACCCGGCGTCGATCAGATCGCGCGGCTCGCGCCCAGTGCGATCATCCTGGATGTGATGATGCCGGATACCGATGGATGGGAGATTTTGCAGCGCCTGCGCGCGCAACCCGCAACCGCTGATCTGCCGATTCTCGTCTGCACGGTCTTCAACGATGCGCAGCTTGCGTATTCGCTGGGCGCGTCGTCGTTTCTGCCCAAACCTGCGGATCGCGAGCATCTCTTGCAAGCGCTCCGTGAGCTGAACGTGATTTGATATTAGGCGGTTGTCAAAACCTCCGGGCAATCCGCGTATCTGTAAACGAGCGATCACTCGCGAACCCAAACGTTGAAAATACCGAAAATTCTGTGAATTTATCGCTGACCAGCGCGAAATTCCGATACAGTATTTCCAACGTAGCGCAAACAGTTATCCAATGCGCAATCATCGCGAGGGTAATCCAATGCACTGGTTCAAACACTCTCTGCTCGTCGCCTTCGTCACCGCCACACTGCTCGTCCTGCTCTCCGCGCAATTGCAAGCCGCCAATGGGATTGCCGAATCGGACCCCATCGTTGAGCGAGATGTGATTGCGCGGCTGAACGCCTGGCGAATCAGCGAAAATCTGCCGCCGATGAAATTCAACGCGGAGTTGCAGGCGCTCGCGCTCAAGCAGGCGCGCTTCCTCGCGGGGATGAGCGAATTGCCGCACGGCGGCGACCTGCACATCGACGATAAGGGCAACCTGCCACCGCAGCGCGCGAACATCTCGAAGTGGCCTGCCTATGGCATAGCGGCGCGGACTGCTATCGGCGAAAACGCGGCGGTCGGCGATGCGAAGTTTGCGCTGCGCTACTGGCTACACTCCGAAATTCACAAGAAGACGGCGCTCAACCCCGCTTATCGTGAGGTTGGTGTTGCGGCGGTTCCTTTTCACAAAGACTTCATGATTATCGCCGTCTTCGGTGCGCGCCCGGATGTGCTTCCTGCGTTCCTGTTCCCGGAAGAAGGCACAATCTATTTCACCAATGAGCAGTACAAGTTCAAATCGGGCGGCAAGTGGATTCAAAACGTCACCACGATTCAGCTTTATGACGAGAACGGTAAAGCGCTGCTCGAAGTGCCGTCGCCTTTCGTTGAAAAAATGACGCTGCCGCCGCTGACGACGGAGAATATCGAAGTCGCGTATCAGAACGGCACGACCATCACGCGCTACAAACTGAACGTGCGCAACGATATTGCTATCTTGCCGCACCATCAGGCGACTGCCGGGATCACACTCGTGCCGACGACAGGCGCAACCGCGATACTGCCGACCAGCACAAAACCCGCGCGCCTCGCCCCGCCGACGAATACGCCGCGCTTCCAGGCGCCGCCGACCAACACGCCGCGCAGCATCGCCGCCGCGAACACGCCCGTACCGACCGCGCTGGCAACGACGCTTCCGACCGAAAGCGCAGCCAGCATCCTCGAAACGCCGGACAAGTCGCCGGAACTCATGATTCTCTATGATGATGATTCGTTGGTGATCGTCAACGACACCGACAATACTGCCGACATCAGCGACCTGAGCCTGCGCTATCAGGCGCGCGTGCTGGATAGCGCCAAATGGGCAGCGATTATCCCGGTCCCACTCCAGCGTTTCCCAGCGGATCATTGCCTGATGCTGGAAGTTGCGACCGCCAAGCTATTCCTGCCGGAAGCGTGCAAGCAGGTTCGTAGTGTGCTGACACTTAACCCGGAGCGCCGTTTCTGGATGGTGGACAGCTTCGAGGTCTGGCGCGGCGATAAGTTGCTTGGCGTGTGCGCGAAGGAGGAGCCGGGCGAAGAGGACCATTGCGAAATCGCGTGGCGCTAGAGCGTGTCATGAACTTACCAAGCCATGAGCGGTCTGAGAAGTTCAACGACGTTATTGAGCATGAGGCAGGCAAAGGCGAGAAAGTGCAAGCCTTTGAAAGTCAGCGGCAGGCGCTCGTAGTCGCGCGTAAGACGGCGAAAACGTGCCAGCCAAGCAATGGACCGCTCGACCACCCAGCGTTTTGGAAGCAAGATAAAGCCGCGTTTGGCGTCAGGCAGTTTGACGACTTCCAGACGGATACCCTGAGAAGCAGCATCTTCTGCAGCTTGTTCAACCGTATACCCGTGGTCTACAAAGGCAACTTCGACATGCCCACCTGTGACCCATTGGACTTGCTCGCCGAGTTCTGCAACTTGGTCGCGGTCCTGCTGGTTGGCGGCAGTGACGTGTGCTGCCAGCAGATGGCCGAGCGTGTCCACTGCCAAGTGCAGTTTGCGTCCCTTTCGTTTCTTCGCACCATCATAGCCTGCCTCCGCCCCACTCTCCGGCGTGCTTTGTACCGTTCGACTGTCGATGATGACGGCGCTCGGTTGGGCAGTGCGTCCGGCGACCAAGCGCAATATCACCCGCAAATCGTCCACGATCGCCTCGAACACGCCTGCCTTCAGCCAGCGTGCCGCCTGCTGATGTACGCTGTACCACGGTGGCAAGTCGTTTGGCATCATCCGCCACTGCGCCCCAGTACGGATAATCCAACGTAATCCGTTGAACACCTCGCGCAGGCTATGCTCCCGTTGTGGCGCGTTTTCTCGCATCAGCGTCAGGTACGGTGCTACAAACGCCCATTCTTCGTCACTTACGTCACTTGGATATGCTCTTCTATCGTTCATCTCCCTATTTTATCAAAGTCCATGACAGGCTCTAAGCAAAGCGCAAACTTATATTTGGTTCCGTTCAGCCAAACACCTCATAGGCGACGAGTTCCAGTTCTTCGGCTTTGACTTGCTCGAAGGTGGAAGGGCGTGCGACTTCGCGGTACAGGTCGTTCTCGATGAATAACTCGTCGAGCGCACGGATAAGCGTGAGCGTGTCCTGCTGCTTGTGATAGCTGCTTTGGATTGCTTTGAGGTGCGTGTCCTTGCGGAAGGGATCAAGCGAGACGGTTTGCAGTGTATCGGTGACGCGCTTGCGCAGCGCATCCAACCCAGCCTGACCTTCCGGCGTGTCAATGGGTGAGGAGTCGCCCGCGCGCAGGCGGCGAAGCTGGTCCAGCGAGCGCGTGCCGATGACCTCACCCAGCACACTGGCATCCAGACCGACAGTGGTATCTATCGCGCGGATGCGCTCTTGCAGCCGTTCGACCAGACCGAGCAGGCTCTCCAAACCCTGTTGCGGGAAACAGTTGTAGATGTCGAGTTCAGCGAACTGTGTACCGAGGCGGTCAATGCGGCCCGCGCGCTGGATCATGCGGATCGGCGTCCAGTGCAGGTCGAAGTTGACGATCACGCCCGCGTCTTGCAGGTTCTGGCCTTCGGAGAGGACATCGGTAGAGATCAGGATGTCGATTTCAGGTTGATTGCCGAGGACGCCCTGCACCGTCTCTTCCGCGCCCTTGTGGGCGACGGGAGCGAAACGCCACACCAGCGACTCACGATTTGCGCCATCCGAGCCGCCGTGTATCACTTCGATCACAGGCGCGCGGTTCCATGTCGACTGCCACTGCGGATCATTGCGGAGTGCGTCATAGACGTACTGCGCGGTGTCGCGGAAGTAGCTGAAAAGGAGGACCTTGCGGTTCGCGAGTTCGCCGCCGAGCAGGGCTTTGACTTCGCTGAGTTTGGTGTCACGCTTGCTTTCGTCGTCAAGATGCTGGACCAGTTCGACCATATCCAGTATCTTTTCGAGCGTGCGTATATCGCGTTCCAATTCGCGCCGGATCGATTTGAATTCAAAATCTTGTATTTCGACGTCTTTCAGCTCGTTGATGAGTGCTTCGGCGGTTTCGAGGGCGAGCAGCTTGCGATTAGAGGCGGGATCGAGGAGACGTTCCTGATCGACGAGGATACGGAAGAAGCGCTCCTGAAACTCTTTCTGGTTCTGGATGCTGATACGGAACGCGGTGAGGGAACTTTCAAGGCGTTTCAGGTAGAGCGTTTTAAGAATGGCGATGATCGCTTCCGAGCTTTGCAGCTTCTTCTTCGATTCGGCATCGCGGTCGCCCTTGCGGTGCTGCTCGATATTGAAGCTGATCAGGTGCAGGCTTTCGATCAGCGTGACGATCTTCTCATAGAAACCGTCGTAGGTCGTGGTCAGGTCGTAGTTGACGCTGTGCAGACGACGCTCCGGGAAGTGGATTATACCTTTGCCAGGCAGCCGGATTTCTTCGCCCGCCGCCTGCCGCTGCTTGACATCCTGCCGGGAGCGGCGCACCATCACCTGTTCGAGCAGCGTGAAGATGTCGAGGCCGCCGTCCTGCACCTCACGGAAGAAGCCTTTCAGGTTGCGGATGCCATAGTCGCGGAAGAAGGCGTCCTGGCCGCGCGTGATGAACGAGAGCTGGTTGTAGAGGTCCCAGATAGAGTTATTGATTGGGGTGGCGGTCATCAGGATGACGGTCTTTTCCGGCTTGCCCGTCGCGAGCCGCTTCATCAGGTTGCCGTAGCGACACGTGCCGGGGTTGCGGAAGTTGTGCGACTCGTCCACGAGGATCACATCGTAGCCGTTGAACGCTTTCCAAACGAAGTTGGCGCGGCCAAGCGACTCCTGTGAGATGACGTCGGCTTTGATGCCGTATTCGTTCAGCTTCGGCTCCCAGACAAGTTCGCGAAGCTGCGCGGGGCAGATGACCAGCCCTTTCGGGATAAACCCCTTGCGGCGCTTGCCGAGGACGTAGTGTTCCAGCAAGCCCATCCCGATGTACGTCTTGCCGAGACCGACCGCATCCGAGACGATAACGCCGCCGTGACGGTCGATCAGGCGGATCGCTTCGCGCAAGCCTTCCTGCTGGAAGCTGGCGAGTTCGACGCCGAGCCGCGCCTCGATGCTCTCCAGGAGGATGCGATCCTTGAAGTATTCGTAGAGGACTTTGATGAAGACATCGTGCGGCGTCCAGCGCGCACCGTCGAACTTGGAGTCGCGGAGCATGTCAATCAGCAGGCGCTTCTGGTCCTCGCCTTCGGACCACATACCCTCGTACCAGTTTTCGCGCAGGTCACGCACGACGGGACCTTCCTGCCGCGTGATGTTGAGTTCGGCGCGGCGCGTCATGCCGGATGGCGTGAAATTGCTGCTGCCAACGATGGCGAAGCGCGGCATGAGGTAGGCTTTGGCGTGCAGGAACGAGCGGGCGTAGAAGCGGACTTCGGTGCTGTCGCGTTCGAGGAAGACACACAGGTCGTCGATGAGGTGGGCGTATTCACGGTTGAGCGGCAACTTTTCGAGGTCGCCGCGCAGTTTGTCACGGTAGTAGCGTCGTAAGTCGAGCGCGCCTTCGGCGGGATCGGTGGAGTCAAGTTCGGGAGCGCGTCCGAGGAGAAGACGGAAGCGCTTCAAGCCGCGCAAACCATCGGCCAACATGCGCCATACTTCCGGCTCGAAGAAGCCGCTCGCGATATCGAGTTCATCCTGCCCAACGTTGATGAGCAGTTCGTTCAGGACGGTCACGAGGCGACGATCTACGGTGGTGTTGTCAATGTAATCCGGCAGGTAGTATTGGGGCATGGGGTACGGCTCTGTCTGCGATTAGGACGAAGTTGTGCGTAGTATGACACACTTCGCTGCGAAGCAGGCTACGATTGTGATTACAAAAGCAATTTAGTCGCCCTGATGCACAACTACAATTTGCGATGGCGGTATACCCGCCGCAATAAGCGCATCCTCAAGCGGTCTATCGGTCGTGTCCGTCTCAATGATAACCTTCGCGCCGTCAATGCGCGTCAGGAGCATGATGTGCGGTTCAATTTGACGTTTGAGCGGCACGACAAGCACAGTATCGATCTTCTGCGAAGCATCATGAAGGTAGTATAGCTTCGCGTTGAGCGAACGCCCGGCATAGCTCGCTGCGAGGCGGCTCGTGGTTGCTTCCAAGTCGATCATTCCACATTGCCCAATCTGCTCACGACCTGAAAATGGGTCGGGCAAGCCGCGACCCCTACACCGGAGTTTGCAAATAAATCCTAGTCACTCTCAGTCCGCGCAAGCCAGGAATGGCGGATCGCGCTAATCTGGTCCATCACATCATGCAGTTCTTCGGCAATCGCATGAGGTGGTTCTCCGCTCAGTCCCATTGCGACGAGTTTCTCTGCTTCGCGCCATTCGCCGACATCGAACGCGAGCGTGGCCGCACTGCGGAACAGAACAGAGCGCGATGGCTCCTCGCTATAATCGTCGCGTAACTCTAGGGCAGCTTGTTTCTCCAACTCGAGCGCACGTCGGTAGAGCGTCTGCGCTTCATTTACGTGATTGATACGTTTCGCAAGGTCGCCTTGTTCGGCAAAAGCCATTGCTTCTCGGTGCAGGTCGCGGAGTGTCGTCATTCTGGGACGATCCTGTACAAGTAAGCTAACCCAAATCGCCCGCGATAATGATTTATATGAGCTAAATCTATATCAGAGACTTTTTCACAGTACATTTGCCAGCCAAAAGGGTCTTTCTCGGCCATATTCAAGACTGAACTACTTTTTATCACCGCATCAAAAATGCGATCAATATCGATCCGCCCCTTTGGCGAAAAAGTGTTACCCTGAGAGGCATAAGACCACTTATAGTGAAAAATGGGTTGATTTAAACATAATACGTCAAACAGATCACCCACAATATCTACGCAGGTTCTCAATTCCTTAAATGTAACTGGTTGAAAATTCGGTATCTCCCCCGTAGGATTGTACAACGCTTCAATATTGAAGTGTGCGACAAAATTATGACGTATTTGGCGAATGCGCTCCTTCATGTCCTTAATTCTCGTATCAAAATCTACTGCTTTCAAGCACTGTTTAAATATATTCGTCGCTTGTTTATCAGTGAGATTCTGCATAATATGACTTTTTAGTCGAGAAAGTGTGTCACTCTGTTCATCAAGTGCAATACGCCAAATATTCAAAATTATTGAATCGATCAGAGCGTGGGAAATGGTTGACCAAAACACCCAGTCAAAATTATCTGAAAAAAACAGCGTCAGCGGAAATTTTTCCAACCTCTCCAAAGTCAACATACTTGTATTCAGCCGCAGGAACTGCTCTGTTAGCGCATCTAGCTCTCGTTGATACTGTTCACGCCATGCAGAGTCAATATGATTTTGGTTTAACGGAATTTGGAACTCAGAATCCAGCATCATTCCAATCTCAAACTTCCTCAGTTGATTGTACTACGCGAGTACATAAGCGAGAAGCTACTATTCCTCGTCTCTTGCCACGGTAACCAACCCCAAATTAGGACCACGCAAAAGTAGAGTTTTCCAGCTAAACTGAAAGGGCAAGGGAAACTCGACATGAAAACATCACGGTTCAGCGAACATCAAATCATCGGACTACTCAAGCAGGCGGAGGCGGGACTAAAAGTAGCCGACATCTGCCGGGAGCAAGGAGTGAGCCAAGCCACATTTTACAAGTGGAAGGCGAAGTACGGTGGGATGGAAAGCTCGGATGTAAAGCGGCTGCGCGAGCTGGAGGAGGAAAACCGACGGCTCAAGCGGATGTACGCAGAGTTGAGTCTGGACCACCAAATTCTCAAAGAGGTGGTGGAAAAAAAGCTATGAAGGCGGACGTGCAACGTGAGCTGGTGGACGGGGTGCGGAGTACCTATCTGTTCAGCGAGCGACGGGCGTGCCGCCTCATCGGAGTGAGTCGGAACATGTATCGGTACACCAAAAAACGCGACGGAGATGCGGTCATTGTCAGCACGTTGCTGCCGATTGCCAACGCACAACCGCGCTGGGGCTGTCGCAAGTTGTACGATTGGCTACGCAGCCAAGGCCATCTCTGGAACCATAAACGGGTGCATCGGGTGTACTGTGCCATGAAACTCAATCTGCGCATCCAGCCACGTAAGCGGTTGCCCAAACGAGTTGCCAATCCGCTGCTGCAGCCAGCGCAGCCCAACACCTGCTGGTCGATGGACTTCATGAGCGATGCACTGACCAGTGGACGCCGTTTTCGCACGCTCAATGTCATCGACGACTTCAACCGCGAAGCACTGGCTATCGAGGTCGATGCTTCACTCCCCGCGCTGCGCGTCACGCGTGTGCTGGATGCCATCGCTGCCGAGCGTGGCTACCCGCAGCGCATCCGCGTTGACAACGGCCCTGAGTTCGTGTCGTCCACGCTGGCTGCCTGGGCGCAACAGCACAGCGTCGTCTTACAGTTCATTCAGCCCGGTCGTCCGGCCCAGAATGCGTTCATCGAGCGCTTTAACCGCACTTTCCGGCAGGAAGTCCTCGACAGCTACCTGTTCAACCTTCTCTCCGAGGTCCGCAGCATCGTTGCTGAGTGGCTGCCCACCTACAATTCCGTTCGTCCGCATGAAGCACTAGGCGGCCTCTCGCCGCACGCTTTCGCCGCCAATACTCTACTTTTGAATGGTACGATTTAGGGGTTGGTTACCTCGGCCATGAAGTTAATGCCGTGTCTATATGCACTAATCTGGACTTTACGCATCTTAACGATTACCTCTTGAGGCTGGCACGGTGGCTGCTCAAATCATGATGCAAGTTTTCCAATGTCTTGAGACTCCCTAGAGATACGAAAACACTTAGAGGCCATTTGAAAATTAGGGCGGAAGGGTTTTGAGAAGGCGGATGGCATCAGCGAACCAAAGCCAGCCTTCGCTGGAACGAGGGCAGCGCTCGAAATCCTTGCTGAGACGGCGGAAGTGACCAAACCACGCAAAGGTACGCTCAACGACCCAGCGACGCGGGAGCAAGATGAAGGTAGAAGCGTCGGGCGGAGGCAAGACGATGCAAAGCACGGCACGGCAAACCTGACCACAATACAGGCTGAGTCTGCCACGATAGCCACCGTCAGCCCAAATGCAGCGCAAGCGCGTGCGCAGGGTATCGGAGGTGCGTGCCAGAAGTAGCACCGCCCCATCGCGGTCTTGCAAGTCAGCCGGATGGACGACGACACTCAACAAGTTGCCGAGCGTATCCACTAGAATATGCCGTTTGCGGCCAACCACTTTCTTGCCCGCATCGTACCCGCGCGCTCCACCTACACTGGTCGTTTTCACGCTTTGGCTGTCGAGGATAGCCGCACTCGGGTGGACGGGACGACCAACCGCATGGCGAGCCTCATAGCGTAAAGCCCGTTGCAAGCGCTCAAGCGTCCCATCTCGACACCACTTACGGAAATGATAGTACACACTTTGCCAGGCCGGATAGCACGCTGGCAACGTCGCCCACTGACAGCCTGTTTTCAGCACGTACAACATCCCATTCACCACTGCGCGCAGTTCCAGTTTCATCGGTCGTCCGCGTTCGCCTTGTCTATCTGGCAGGTACCTTTTCAGTCGCACCCACTGCTCATCGCTCAACTCACTGGTATATTTCTGCCCTTTGCGCCACACTTGCTGTACCTGTTTGGTTTATTGGTCGGTGGTACTTCCAATTCTACCGAACAGGTTTTTTCAAACAGCCTCTTAGACGTTACGCAGTTGGGATGAAATGGTAAGATTGGCGGCATGAACAGAGCCAAATGCGACGAGCAAGACTACATTCATTTTTTGGTCGCAGCACAAAACGTGTTTAGCAGCGTAGAAGCAGCGGCAACGCATCCGGAGGGAGAAGGGGTGGTCGCACACGACGCCATAGGTAGCAAGATAAGGGTGAGTAGGTACTCTTAAAGCTGACCAAAGCACAAAAGAGGACCTACCCACGATGACGATGATACCTGACTACGAGGAGATGTTGCGAGAGTTGCTGACAGTTCGCGCGGATGCACTTGCGAAGGCAACCGGGTTTGTGAAGCGGGAGCGGAAAGTGAGTGGCGGGCGCTTTGCGCAAGCGGTCGTGTTGGGACGGTTGGCCGAGGGGGCCGGGACACGGCGGCAATTGCAGCACAGCGCGGGGCAAGTAGGGCTGGAAATCAGTGTACAAGGACTGGACCAGCGGTTCACGGAGCGGGCGGTGGTGTTTATGCGCGCGCTGCTGGAAGAAGCGCTGACGCGGTTAGTCACGCGCGAGACGGAAAGGCCAGTGCTGGCGCGCTTCAAGGGGGTATACGTGACCGACTGTACACGGGTGGCGTGGCCGGGTGAGGAGGTGAAAGTGGGCGTCCGACTGGAAATCCAGCGCGGCGGCATTCAGGCGTGCCTGAGCGATATGCTGCGGCATGACCAGGCGACCCCGGTGGCGGATGCAGTGCTGCCGCGTGGAGCGCTGCACCTGGGCGACCTCGGCTTCTTCAAACTGGCACGCTTCAAAGCGTGGAGTGCGGCAGGTGTGTATTGGCTCTCGCGCTACAAGGTCGGCACGCGCTTGTACACGCCGCAGGGACAGCCTATCGACTTGTCGAGCCTGCTCAACGGCGCTGCGGCGTTGTGCGTGCCAGTGCAAATCGGGTCGGGACGCACCGCGAGCGCTGCCTTTTTGCTGGCCGCGCCGCTGCCCGAACCCGAACGCCGCACACGCTTGGCACGCCTGCTCGACCATGCCCGTCACGACCAGCGCAGCCTGTCTGCCCGTCAACTCGCACTTGCCCACTGGACTCTCTACCTCACCAATTTGCCCGATTTATCTTTCAACCAGGCGCATACGCTCGCGCGCACCCGCTGGCAGATTGAACTTCTCTTCAAGCTCTGGAAGTCGCACGGCGCGCTGCTTCGCTCGCGCTCGGCCAATCCCATCCGCCAGCAAGTCGAAGGCTACGCCAAACTGCTCGGCCTGCTCATCGCCCACTGGTCCCTCCTGGTTGCTGACTGGAACCCGCACCTCCTCAGCCCGCTTGATGCCTTGCGCATTCTGCGCTCCCACCTCCCGCTCCTTGCGTTTGCCTTGCGCGGCCACTTCTCCTTCCCGCTCCTGTTTGCTTTCTTGCGTTCCGCGCTCACTGCAGCCCCCCCGCGCCACAAACGCCGCCAGCACCCTTCCGCTTTTCAGTTGTGGGCTGCCTTTGACCGTGCCGCCCCTTAACTTGCTACCTATGGGGTGGTCGCACACGACGCCTACACGCGACTTCTACAACGCCTTCCGCCGGATAGCAATGGGTTGTGGGCAGAGGTCGAGGGGTGCATTGCGCGTGAACGAGGAATGCTCATCCTTGACGACAGTACGTTGGACAAGCCGTATGCGAGCAAGATGGCGCTGGTCAGCAATCATTGGTCTGGGAAACATCATCGGGTGGTGCGCGGGATAAACCTCATCTCGCTGGTCTGGACTGACAACGGCCAGAGTAGCCTGCCATGCGACTATCGCATCTACAACAAAGCGAACGATGGCTTGGACAAAAACGACCACTTCCGAGAAATGCTGGAAGTGGCGCACGCACGCGGCTTCACGCCGTCGCTGGTTGCCTTCGACGGTTGGTACAGCAAGCAGTCTGGATAATCTCAAGCGCATTCGGGAGTACGGCTGGGAATGGCTCACACGCTTGAAAAGCAACCGCAAAGTGAGCCAAACAGCGGGTCAAATGCAGTCGGTCTCCGACATCGACATCCCACCCAGCGGATGTGTCCTGCATTTGACCGGGTACGGCTTCGTCAAAGTGTTTCGGACGGTTGACACACACGGCAACGCGGAACATTGGGCGACTTCCAACCTGCTCATGACTGACCTGCAACGCCGGGCGGCTGCTCAGAATGCCTGGACCATTGAAACCTACCACCGCAACCTCAAGCAGTTTGCCGCTGTCGAGCGCGGTCAGTTCCGCCTCGAAGTCTCACAGCGTAACCACATCGGCTTGGCTATTCGTGCTTTCCTGCGCCTTGAATACCACCGTATTCACCAGTCTGTTCCCTTGCACGACGCCAAACAGTCCATCATTCGACAGGCCATTCGCCTCTATCTCCTTAACCCCTCTATCGCTCTTCCGTCAACTGCGTAACGTCTAATTCGATTACAAAAGAATCGGGAAGAAGATTTGGTTTTTGCCTATCTTCTTGTTAATGCCTCTGATCTTGATCTTGACCTACGGATTAATGAAGCTGCTGGGCTATTCGATTCCTGACCCCCGGTTTCCCATCCTAATGATACCTGTCTTGTTTGTCGTATTTTTCATCAGTGCGATAGGCGAAGAGATAGGCTGGTCTGGATATGCAATTGAACCGATGCAGAAACGGTGGAGCGCATTAAGAGCCTATCCATAAATGGCGCAGTCGAAAAGGATGTGAGCGCAAGCAAATTGAACAAAGGCAAGCCAATTGGCAGCCTTCTTCATCCAGCGTGAACGGATGGAACGACGCTTGACCAGCCAGCCGAAAGTGCGCTCAATAACCCAGCGACGTGCGGGATAACGAGCTTCGCCGGGAATGGGACAGTCTGGCACAAACGGTTCCCCGCGTCGTCGGCGATGCTTGATGTGGGGGACGTAGTGCTGTTGGAGAACGAACTGCTGCACATCGGCGAAGTCGTAGCCTTTATCAGCACACAAGTGCTGTTCGGTGGGTGGGCGCTCGACAACAATCGCCAGCACCAAGTCGTCGGCAGACCATTTGTCATGCTGGTTAGCGGCTGTCACATGGACCGCCAGCGGCGCGCCGTGTTCATCCACCAACAGATGCACTTTGCTCCCCAACTTGGCACGGTCCGTCGGGTTCTTGCCGGTCGCTTCTCCACCGAGTGGCGCTGCGCATGAGCGACTGTCGATACTCTGCCAGTCCCAGCCGATACCTGCTCGCTCGCCATACAGCTCCACCATCGCCTGCATCATCGTTGCAAACACTCCCGCCTGCTGCCACTCTTGAAAGTAGCGATGCAGACTTGAACTACACACCCCAAACCATTCGCGTTGCACCGCTTTCCACTGGCAACCCGTCCACAACACAAACCATATCCCGTTCAATACCGCTCGTGCATCCGCGCGTGGTCGCCCGCGCCCACTCCCCTCTGGGAGCAGTCCCTTGACCTGTTCCCAGAGTCCTTCTGGCACACTCCAATAGTTCACGTTTTTCGGTTTTGTGGTACGCTTCGCGCTCAAGGTATATCCCGGTTTCGATGCTTTGTGGTGAAGTCATTCTGAACCGGATATACCCCTTTTTCAATCCTCTCCTTTTATGGATAGGCTCTTAGTTAACTCACACATCAAACGAGCGGCAAAAAAGCACGGTGTGGAGATTGCCGACGATTTGCCTCTTTGGTTTGTTAAGTAGAGGAGATACTGAAATGGCAGCGAAAAACGGATCAAAATCACAGGTCAAGCCGTTCACCATCAATATACCGCGATTGCTTTACACTCAGAGGTCAGCATTGCGTTGTGAGGAGGCATTTTAGGATGGATATCGTTTTTTCAGACGCCACCCACCTGGCTGAGGCGATTCGGACAGGCGACATTTCCGCAAGTGAGGCGCTAGAGGCGCACTTGGCGCAGATCGAGAAGCACAATGCCGCGCTCAATGCCGTCGTGACGCTCGATGCTGAGGCTGCACGCAAACGGGCACTAGAGGCCGATGCGGCAGTCTCGCGCGGCGAACTCTGGGGGCCGTTGCATGGTGTCCCGTTCACGCTCAAGGACGCTCATGCGACGGCAGGGATGCGAACGACGACGGGAGCACCCCCGCTGGATCATGTGCCGAAGGCAGATGGCACAGTCGCCACTCGTTTGAAATCGGCGGGCGGTGTGCTGATGGGGAAAACGAATGTGCATATGCTGCTGGCCGACGCTCTGCAAACCGAGAATCCTATTTTTGGGCGCACGAATAACCCCTGGGATGTGACGCGCACCCCCGGTGGTTCGAGTGGCGGCCCGGCGGCGGCGCTGGCTTCGGGTATGACCCCGTTCGAGGTGGGAAGTGATCTAGCCGGTTCGATCCGTATCCCCGCCAATTTTTGCGGGCTGTTTGGGCTGAAGCCGACCGAGCGGCGCGTCTCGCTTGACGGCTTCTTCCCGGATCCCCACTCAACGGTGCGCAGCGTCCGAATCATGTCGTGTATCGGACCGATGGCACGCAGCGTCGATGACCTGGTACTGATCTACAGCCTGATTGCCGGGCCGGACGGATGCGATACCGAGGTGCAGCCAGTACCTGTTGAAACACCGTTCGAACTCAATCTCAAGGGGTTGCGGCTCGCCTTCGCCCCGACATTCGGCGGTTTGCCGGTCGCAGCGGACATCGGCACAGCACTGGAGGAACTCGTTCGAGCGCTTCAGGGCGCTGGCGCGACGGTCGAAGAGGCGGCATTGTCGTTCATAAATTTCGAGAAGATGGGCGCGGGTATCGGGGAACTGATCGGCATGGTAGTCGGCGCGTTCCAACCGGAAGCGGGGGCCGCACCGACGCCACTAACGAGGTATCTGGAGGCACTCGACGAGCGCGACGAGGCGATTCGCGCATTGGAGGGCTTCTTCGAGGGCTGGGATGCACTGCTGTGTCCTGTGTCCATGACGAGCGCGTTTCGCCATTGCAAACCGGGAACTCCGTTGCGGATAGATGAGCAGCAAGTCGACTATGAACTGGGCAATGCCCACTGCGTCGTATTCAATTACACTGGAAACCCTGCGGTGGTATTGCCCTATAAACGGGATCGAGACGGCTTGCCCGTCGGGGTGCAACTGGTCGGTAAGCGATGGAGTGAGTCGCGTTTGCTGGCACTGGCGAAGGCGATGACCCGGATAACAGGTGGATTCCAGCGCCCAGCGGGGTATTAAGTGGGCATCATCTGGGGACTTGTCTAGGCGCTGTGTTTTGGTTCGGCGGATTTCGTTGCGCGTGATGTCAGCGTTCAACTGACGCCGTTTCACACGCTGTTCTACATCCATCTGGTGAGCGGTGTGCTGCTTGCAATCGTGATCCTGGCGAGCGGGATTCCCGCCTCGGCGACGGGAAGCTCGGTCGGACTGGCGGCCTTGCTGGGCGCAGCGAATATAGCAGGCACGCCGCTGCTATATCGCGTGCTGTCGGTGGGCAAAATTTCGGTTACGTCGCCGATCACTTCTACCTTCGGCGGCGTCGCGCTGATGCTGTCGCTAGAGCCTCTTATGCACTGCTGATAGATTGTATACCACGCTGGCAAGTCGTGCGGCATCATCCGCCATTGTGACCCGGTATGAATTATCCAACATAATCCGTTGAACACTTCGCGCAGGTCGTGTTCCCGTTGTGGCGCATCTTCCCGCATCAACGTCAGGTAGGGTGCCACAAACGCCCATTCTTCGTCGCTTACATCACTTGGGTATGCTGTTCGCTCCATTCCCCAACTTTATCATTGCTCTCGTTAGAAGTGCATAACAGGCTCTAGTGCTTGATACGGCGATTGAGCTGGTCTGCGGAATTAAATGACCGCATCCTTCCAAAGCATGATACATAATCCATCCAAAGAAGGGTGTCTCAAACACAATAATGTCTTATATTATATTTTGACTTCACCGACTCTCAATATCAAATTTACTGATGCAAAGCTGGCGACGCATCATTCCTGCTGCATCCTCAATCGCGACTGAAGACAACCGCAACAGGTGTAAAAACGCACCGTTTAATCCCTGAAGTATTCGCCCAATTGAAAATTGGTGACTCAAGGCTCAAGAATTGTTACTACATTTTCTCTTATTCCTGTCATTCACAGAAAGATCGAATAAATGGCATATCGACACATTCTCATTCCGCTTGATGGCTCGAAACTTTCCGAGCAGGCACTCGGACAATTGCCAAACATTGCTGCACCCGGCGCAGCAATCCAATTGCTTTCTGTAGAGGCTGAAGACGCCGCAAGTGAGGTGAATGCCCTGTCGCGCAGTGTGGCTGCTGGTCATGACGGATCAATCGGCTGGCCTCCCATTGCCGGAGTGAAAGACCCGCGCGCAGCAGACGCCCGCGAAGAATATCTCAATCAGGTCAAGGAATGGCTCGAAGCGGCTGAATATGAAGTGCGGGTCAGCATCCGCGAGGGGAATATTATCGACGCCATTCTGGAAGCAGCCAAACTGAATGACGTAATCGTCATCGCTTCCTACCAAAAGTCCGCTGCCACTTCGCATATCACAGGCAGCGTTGCCGAGGAAGTTACCCGCCAATCGCCGATTCCGGTGATGATCGTTCCCGGTCAGCGCGACGAATAACAGGCGTCAAACGCAAGCGCTGTTACAGGACGAACAGATGATCAACAAGTTCCGGGTGGATGCACAAACAGGCGGCAGAGTCACCAACCTCAACATCATCGTCACGGTGTCAGCTAACACGTACAGCCTCCTGTTTGTTGCCGCGCTCCTGTTCATCTATATGCGGCAGATAGCTGGCTACCGCAATCCGGATCGAAATCATGCGTCCATTCCTGGGCACACCCCGCTAACGGCCTCTCAAGTCGCCTCAAAGGACTACAGCAACCATGAGTAAATTGCCATTGAACCGCCGAAATTTCTTCAAATTCGGTAGCACCATCGCCGCCGGATTTGGAATAGGTGCTTTGGGAGGTCGAAATACGAACCTCACAGCACTGGACGGGCCGACCCTTCATCCCGTCGTGCAAGAGATGACGAACGACGAAATGGACGTCATGCACGAAGCGGGCGTCAAGCAGTTCGTCGCCAACATTGGCAAGGATAAAGATTTCTGGGGCGTACTCATGCCCTTCACGCTGGAAGCCGATACAAAAGTATTTAAGGTGACCTGTACCGAAGGCAAGTGGCAGACACAACCGGATTTGGAAGTCGATGCAATGATGTACAACGGGCGCGTCCCCGGCGAAATCATCCGCGTGACCCAAGGGGATAAAGTTCGTATCATTGTGACGAATCAAATGAAACAAAGCACAGCCATCCATTGGCACGGTATTCATACGCCGAACAGTATGGACGGTGTGCCGTTCATCACGCAACCTGTGATCAAGCCAGGCGCGACCTATACCTATGAATTTGTGGCGAAGAACTCCGGGTCGCATATGTACCACGCACACCATAACAGCACCGAACAGGTCACACGCGGTCTACTCGGCGCGTTCATTATCGACCCGCTCAAGCGCGAGGGAGAGCCGCGCATTGATGCTGATTACGTGATGGTACTCAACGACACAGGCATTGGGTTAAGCATCAACGGGCGCGGTTGGCCGACCACACAGCCGATAATTGCCAAAAAAGGCGACCGCATCCGCGTCCGTTACTACAATGAAGGGTTGATGATCCACCCGATGCACCTGCACGGCATGTATCAACAAGTCATCGCCAAAGACGGCGCAATGCTGCCTACGCCCTACCTTGCAGATACCGTCAATATCGCTCCCGGTGAACGGTACGACGTGATTGTGGATTGTGAGGAGCCAGGCATCTGGGCCTATCACTGCCATATCCTCTCCCACGCCGAAGGACCGACGGGGATGTTCGGCATGGTGACGGCGTTGGTGATCAAGTGAGCCTGACATCATGAATTGGATGATCTTGTTCAAGAGCAAACTTGCCTTTGCCGCGCTTTTTCTTGTGGCGGGTTGTGGGACATCGGGCAATGTGATCATGCAGAACGTACGGAGCGCGCCAACTATCGTTCCGGCAACTGTGCAGGCCGGGCTTGTACCAGCGCTGCCGCCAACTGAACTCTCAATGACACCTGTCTTTCCACCGATGGTCAGGACGACGCGGGTACCAGATATGTCGCCGACTGAATTGCCTGTCGTTAAACCAACTGTAGCGAGTGGACACGACGGGATGATTATGCCGACGCAATCCGTACCGGTAAATAGTGGATCGATCCCGACCGAAAGCGGGTTTGTCCTGTTATGGGAAATGTTTGGTACGCCGACTGGTACGCCGTCGTCAGGCCAAAATAGCCAGGTAAACCCTGCAACAACGCAGATCGCGCAGGTAAATACGCAGGCTCCACCAGCAACACGAGTGGTTGCCAGCCCAACCCTATCGGCCACTGCAACGGTCCTGAAACCCGTCGGAGCGCCAACACTGCCACCTACCACAACCAAAGCAGTTTCCAGTGCATTGACGGGCGATCTCACGCGCGGCAAGACACTTTTTAATGGATCGGCAGGGTGCGCGGGCTGTCACGATACCACGCAAGGCATGACGATCTCCGGTCCATCACTCAAAGGAGTCGCGTCGCGAGCGACTACCCGTAAACCAGGCATGAGCGCGACGGACTACTTGCACGAGTCTATCCGTCAACCGAACGCTTACGTCGTGAAGGGCTTCACGCCGGGGGTCATGCTGCAAACCTACGGGCAGACGCTGAACAACGGGCAGATAGACGATCTGGTTGCCTACTTGTTGACGCTGAAGTAGGCAAGGGAGGACATCGTGGAGATGACACAATTGCGTCGTGCCTATGGTCTGGTCATGAGTGTACTGGCACAGACCTTGCCAACAGCGTTGATAAAGTGACAGAAACAACAAGGTGTTTGCTCACCCCTATTATTCCGGATCAAGCTGCTTCATACGTTGGTGTTTCTCGTAGAGAGCGCGGCAATAGTCTACATTCTCTACAGCGGCCTATTCAATGTGGGTGGAACCGGATTGCTGATCGCCGTGAGCCTTGTGCTAGCGGAAATTGTTGTCTTTGTGGCAAATGGCACGCGCTGTCCGCTCACCAAGATCGCACGGCGTTTGGGTGATGCGACAGGAAACGATTTCGTCGCGGACATGTTTTTGCCGGAGCGACTCGCTCGACTGATCCCGCTTGTTTGCGGCGGCCTGGCATTGGTTGGCTTGCTGCTGGTTATTTTCCGGCTCCTCGCGGGGTGATACGTTCCAGATCACGACAGTTGACAATCGTAGCCGGCTTATCAAATTCGCCTCAATTCTGAAAGGAAAAACAATCATGTCTATCAATAAAACGAACGAAAGGGATTGAAACACAGATGAAAAACAATAGCTTCCTCCGATGGATGTATCGCGGGCAGCATCCCAACTGGCTGGCAAGTATCATGAACAACGTATCGGCATTTATGGGGTCACTGGGTATCGCGCCCAACTACATGGTGACATTGGAAGTGATCGGGCGAAAATCAGGGCGGATCGTTTTGCTGCCGGTGGTTATCGCTATTGTTGATAGCGAACAATACCTGATATCAATGCTCGGTCAGAATGCCCAGTGGGTTCTCAATGTGCGGGCAGCAGGTGGAAAAGCGGCCATACGCAGCGGTCGACGTAAGGCGGTTCAGCTTGACGAGGTTTCGACTGATCAACGCGCACCGATTTTGAAGGCATACCTGAAGCGCGCACCGGGAGCGCGGCCCCATATGCCGGTGGACAAGGATGCGCCACTGGTCAAATTTGAAAAGATCGCGGCGGACTACCCGGTCTTTCATATCGTTCAAACCGAATTGGCAACCTGACTGATAAGGAACTCACCTGATGAACATCAATCGACGAACTTTCTTGAAGACGAGCGGGGCAGTCATTGTTGCCGTTGTCGGCGGAACCGTATACCGCACAGTAGCTCAGGGTGTGTTTAGTGCCGGGCAGGGAGTTGCCTATGCGCCGTGGCAGCATTGGCGTGACGCCGGGACCGCCTCCGAACGCATTGTGAGTGCGGGTATCCTGGCCGCTAATCCACACAACGCACAACCCTGGTATTTTCGGATCAGTGAGCAGGCAATTAACCTTTATGCCGATTACAGCCGTCAGATCGGGGTCATCGATCCCTTGCGGCGTGAGATGCACATCGGGTTAGGCTGTGCAGTGGAGAATATGGCACTCGCGGCACAGGCTGAAGGGTTTACTGTCCAAGCCAGCCTGATGCCTGATGATACATACCCGGATCATGTTGCTCATTTAACCTTAACGCCCGCTCAGGCTCAGGTTTCTGAACTGTACAACGCTATTCCAAACCGTCACACCAATCGAAGCCCATATGATGTCACCAAGGCCGTCGGGCGTGATATTCTCGATTCACTCGCTGCACTTTCTAACGATGCTGATGTGCAAGTGTTTTGGTACGGTGACCCGGTAGCACGAGACAAATTTGGCAAGTACGCGATAGCTGCTGCCGAGGCACTGATCGCCGACGAACAACAAAGCATCGATAGCAACCACTGGTGGCGTCAGGTTTGGTCTGATGTGCAGGCTCACGCTGATGGTATAACGATTGATGCACAATCATTTGACGGCCTGACGGACCTTGCCGCCAAAGTGCTACCTGATGGCTCACGCCAGCAGAACGATGCTACTTTCGTGCAGAACGTCCGTGACAACTATGTAGCAACAGCCGCCGCATTCGGCCTGATTACAGTCCGTGACCAGAACGACAACAAGCAACGCATGACCTGCGGTCGCTTGTGGCAGCGGATGC
Source organism: Aggregatilineales bacterium (assembly GCA_965246845.1). Classification (GTDB taxonomy): domain Bacteria; phylum Chloroflexota; class Anaerolineae; order Aggregatilineales; family UBA2796; genus JBBRMW01. Next base: position 1,420,072 of record CBDFFR010000012.1, on the reverse strand, counting down.
ACCTGTGGGCAACCCTGCATGAAGTCGCCGTGCAGCCGCTCAACCAAATGTGTGAACGTGCGGATCGGGAACGGCAACGCGGAATTGACCCTGTCTTCGGGCGGGCGTTACGCGACCTGACAGGGAGTGATGACTGGCAGGGCATCATGCCGTTTCGTCTGGGTTATGCAACGCGGCCATCGCTTCCCAGCCCCCGGCGGTCTGTTAAAGAAGTTCTGTTGTAGACAATCACCGAGTCCACACCTGCCATGTTTTCAGTGGTGTAGATGGCTTTGGCAGAAGGTCGGGCCGGATGGTGAATTCTCATGACCAGTTTCTATGAATTCAGTAGGAAGTGAGCGATGAACGGTCTCTCAGGAAAAGTGGCAGTTGTCACGGGTGGAAGCTCAGGCATTGGGCTGGCAACCGCACAGGCATTTGCAGCGGTTAGCGCGAAAGTCGTAATCGCCGATGTTGAAGACGGTATGAACGTAGTTGCGGGCATCAGGAAGGCTGGTGGGGAGGCCATTTTCGTCAAGACTGATGTGTCAAAATCCGCCGATATTCAAGCGCTCGTCAGAACGACTGTGGAGACCTTTGGACGGCTGGATTTCGCCGTGAACAACGCAGGGATCGGTGGAACAGCCGCCAGGACTGGCGACTATACCGAAGAGGACTGGAACCATGTGATCAGCATTAATCTCACTGGTGTCTGGCTGTCCATGAAATACGAGCTAGAGCAGATGACGAGACAAGGTGGCGGTGTGATTGTCAACATGGCTTCCATTCTGGGTTGGGTCGGATTCGCCAACTCCCCGGCTTACGTAGCCGCCAAACATGGCGTGCTGGGGCTGACGAAGACAGCAGCTATCGAATATGCTGCGCAGAATATCCGCATAAACGCCATTTGCCCGGCATTTATCTACACCCCATTGCTGGCAAATGCTGGTATCACCGAAGGCACTGACGCATATAACGCGATTGCGAGCTTGCACCCGATGAAGCGTATGGGCAAACCGGAAGAGGTTGCTGATTTAGTGTTGTGGCTCTGTTCCGAAGGTGCATCATTTGTGACGGGTAGTGCTTATCTGGTGGATGGCGGCTACGTTGCGCAATAAATCGATAATCTTTCCGAATTTCTGAAAGCCTCTCTTCAGCCAAAGATCATGCCAAAGGATGACTGATTAATCCATCCAAAGCCGGAGGTTGCCACAAAACTTCGGCACTATACTGTTGTTGGTGCAGTTTCTGTTGACTGCAGACTAGCATTAAACACCCACAAAATTGTCATCCAATGAACGAGCATGATGACTATCACCGTCCCAAACGGGGTAAAACGCCAACTCAAAGCAGTTTTAGAGATAAGAGGCAAACTCATGAACGAGCATGTTGTACGAGACACAAAAGGTCGGATCATCTCGAATCCGCCCATTGCACGCCTACTCTTTGAAGACACCCGGTTCGCCGTGGTCTGGTTAGTAGCGCGTGTCCTGCTTGGTTGGGTGTGGCTAAGTTCCGGGCTGGGAAAACTGAGCAATCCTGACTGGACCCAGACGGGGGTCGCGTTGAAGGGGTTTCTAACCAATGCCGTCGCGGTAAGTCCGACTGGTAAAACACCCATCGCATTCGATTGGTATCGCAATTTCATTCAAGGACTACTCGATAGTGGATCCTACGTGTGGTTTGCCAAATTCGTCGCCGTTGGTGAAACGCTGGTCGGGATTGCCCTGATAGTTGGGCTGTTCGTTGGAATTGCAGCGTTCGTCGGCGGTTTCATGAACTGGAGTTTTGTCATGGCGGGTACGGCCAGCACGAATGGTCTGCTCTTCGCCGTTGCAATCCTGCTGATACTCGCCTGGAAAACGGCGGGTTACTACGGACTGGATCGGTTCGTACTCCCTCGCCTCGGTACTCCGTGGCGCACTGGCTGGAAAGATGCACCTCCTGTCAACCTGACGCGGCCCGCCGTAGATAACGTTTAAGTCAGGATACACATTCGCATACACGCCAGTGGGGAACCACTGGCTTTTTACTATGCGAGCAAATGCAACCAATACTTAAGGGAGGGGTCTAATTGATGAACAACTCAGCGAGTGTGGCATACCAAAGCGGACAGAGCGTGCCTCTGACGGGACAGTATGAACTTGCCGGTATTGACCTGAACACGGATGGAACCATAGGCGAAAAGATTGTTTGCGACCTGAACGCGCATGATCGCTTCCCGGATTATGAGGGTCGTGCTTGCGCCTGGCATCCAGTAGGTTCCAATGTACCAGTCTTGGCCTCTGGTACGGACTTAGAAGCTGCGTGAAAGACAATTTTACGCAACGGGATTCAATGTTTCGGGTGTTGATAGTTTTGCAGTTTCTACTGGGACTGGGAGCGGTAATTAGCGCCCGATTGCTCGTCATTGCTCCCAACGGTCGACTAATGCAAATGCCGCTTTCTATGCTCAAAAATACACCTTTCGCCACTTTCCTAGTGCCGGGGCTGCTGCTTCTTACCTTCGTAGGAGTATATCCAGTCGTAGTAGCTTACAGCTTGTTCGCACGACCGTCGTGGACATGGCCGGACTTGCTCAATCCGTTCAAGAATATGTATTGGGGCTGGACAGCCTCTCTCGTGGCGGGCGCTATTTTGATCATATGGATTTGCGTTCAGGTGATCATGTTTGGCTCAGTCAGTTTTTTGCACATTCTATATTTTGTTTGGGGAGTTGCAATCCTGCTTTTGACTCTCAATCAGCGGGTGCGTGAAAGTTATAGATCAAAGCGTCCGAAGTTAGCATGACTTGTCCTGCCAGAAAAGAAGATAGATGGTCAATCGTTGGAGTTAGCGCGGACAAATAAATTTCGAGCCAAAGGCAACTTCGTATCAATGTGAAAGGTTCCTATGCGTAGGCTCATCCGTATCATTGTATCTTTTATCATCTTGCTGCTCACTGGCGGCTGGATCGGCTTGCAGGTCAAAGCTAAAAGTTTCTCAACTGTGGCTCCCGGCGCTTCCCCACGCCTGACTGCGCTGTTACCCGATCTGCCGATGCCTGTGCTGCGCTTCGCACGCGCTTTATTTGGTGATGCCGTACCTGAAATGAAATCGGCCATGGTGCTGGGTCGAGCGCGTCTTGCCCCGACCGGGCTGCCGATGCCTACGAGATTCCGATTCTATTACGATGCTATGCGTAGCAGTCATTACCATGATACGTCTGATGTGGAATGAATTTGGCGAAAAGGGGAATGGGACGCAAGATTGAAGGTACCCCTACAGTCAATCGGACCCATTCCCATGACAAGTATAGACCTGGAAACGCTTTTGACCACGCTGTACGTGCTGGTAGACGACTGGTATCAAACAGAGGGACGGCATCTGCTAAAGGGTAAGACAGGCGCAAAAGCGCAGTTCAGCGACAGCGAATTGTTGACATTGCTGCTGGCGCATGATTTTGTGCCATATCCGGGCGAAACGCAGTATGTGGCATACATGCGTGCCAACCATCTGGACCTGTTTCCTAAGCTGGTGGACCAGAGCCAGTACAATCGACGCGGGCGAGCCTTACAAGCGGTGGTGGAAGCACTACGGCAAGCGTGGTTGGGGATGTTGGGTGGGTATACCTGCGAGTGCCTGCTGCTGGATACCAAACCTGTCCCGGTGGTAGGCTACAAACGGTCCAAAACACATAGTGACTTTGCAGGGTATGCCGGGTATGGTCAGTGTGCGGCGCGTAAGCTGCACTACTTCGGCTTCAAACTCGTGCTGCTGAGTACCTGCGACGGTCTGCCCGTCGTCTACGACCTGGTGGCTGCCAACACCGACGAACGTCTTGCTGCCGAGAGTGTTCTGTACCGTGTCAACGACTGTGACATCCTGGCCGACAAGGGCTTTCTTGGCGCGGATTGGCAAGCCAGCATTGCCGATGAAACCGGCAACTGTGTCCTCACTCCCAAACGCGCCAACCAGTCCCAACAAAATCATCCGCTACTCGACGCCGCGCTGGGCAGTTTACGTGAACGCATCGAAGGCGTCTTTCACCAACTCCAGAACACAGGGCGCAACCTTGAGCGCTTGCTTGCTAAAACGGTAGCTGGCTTGACCGCTCGCATCACCCTCAAAGTCACCTGTTTGGTTCTCAAGCGCTTGCTTGCCCGTGACTTTGCCTTTGACCTCCAAACCTTTTCCATTTCACATTAGACGTATGATATTCAGGCGACATGGTTTACCCTGCCGTTCCTGCGTATTCATGAACGCAATTTGGAAGGTCACGCAATACTCGATCTGGGAATTCTGGGACGTGTAGAGGACGCACCACATACTAATCGCGCCGCCATTCAGGGGTACTGGGGAGAGGTATTGGCGTGGGCCCCGTCGATTGTATTGACCGACACGCGCGTGCGTTGGGAATCAGGCGATGCGACGACGGCGCGGCTTTACCTGCCGGGTCTCGACGACGCCGAAGCGTTTACAGTGCGCTTTGACGAGAGTACCGGACTGATAAGCGAGATTGAAACGATGCGCTATCAGGATGAAACACATGATGAGCGCCGGCGCTGGCGCAACCGCATACTGGAATGGGGTGTGGTAGATGGGCTGCGCGTTCCAGTTCGAGCCGAAACGCAGTGGAACGATGACATCCCGTGGGCAAATTGGGAAATTGAGCAGATCGTGTTCAACATAGATGTGTCGGCACGGTTTGCACAGTTCGGCGGCGATATTTTCTAGAGGCTGTACAGAGCAGTTGGAGTAATCAGGAAATAGAATGACTCAAACAACATCACAAAATAAACCACCTCGCCTGTTCCGCCTCTTTCTGAAGGTACAGAATCCTTTCATGAAATTGCTTCTGCGCTCACCGTTTCATTTCCTGGTTAGTCGCATCTATCTGCTCATTACCTTTACCGGGCGCAAGAGTGGTATGACATATGTTACTCCTGTACAGTACACGCAACGGGGTGAGACCATCTCCATCATCACGAGCGAGGGCTATACGTGGTGGAAGAACCTGCGCGGCGGCGCAGATGTTCAAGTGCAACTACGTGGTGAAACTCATAATGGTCATGCCGAAATCTCTACTCACCTGCAAATGATTAGTTCCCTCCTCCAAGTTGTCCATCCCGGACTAAGCAGCGAACAACGCACACACTTTGCTTCGGGCAAAGTAGCGATCACGGTCATGCTAGAAGAATTGCCTTAAAAGATTTAGGAATAGTGCTATTTATCAGTCAAAACTCCTGCGTTTTGGCTCAAGTTTTCAAGCATCGTCAGATATATGCTCAATGTCAAAAAGGAATGGGATCATGGGCTTCCAAAGACTACTTGTCACTCTGGACGGTTCCGAACTCGCCGAAACCGCGGTCGACTATGCCATGCGCGTTGCTGACCCCAACGCCCATATTCATTTACTATCCGTCATCGTACATGACAACTCGGATAGTTTTGTCAGTTTGGTGAACTCTATCGAATTTGCCTTCACAAGCGCGCCTGCGTATCCAGTCCCTACCCCAAAGAAGCGGAAGTAATTGCACAATCAAGAGCCTATCTGGAGAAGGTGAAAAGTCGTGTCGAGCAACACGGCTTCAAAGTTTCGATTGAAACTATTCGGGGTAATGCCGTTGATACCATTGTTGATACGGCGACGGATAGTCAATCCGATGTGATTGTCATGGCAACACACGGGCGCACAGGGATTTCCAAACTGGTGCTTGGTAGTGCAATGGAAGCGGTGTTGCATCGAGCGCCATGTCCTGTGCTGGTCATTCCAATCGTTTGATCCACACATTTTGTGCTTGTGGGTGCAACTTCAACAAGGCAGTTCACGCCATAAGAAAATCGTGTTGTCAATCTTGAAAAACCTGCAAATGTCCGAGTGAAAATACGTCCGACCACCTGGCACGGTCTCCCTCGGTGACGATAGCAGCCAGCGCCACCACGTTCGCCCCTGCCTTTTCAGCGATCAAGCGCATGGCTTGCAGGGTGCTGCCCGTGCTGATCACGTCGTCCACCAGCGCGATGCGCTGCCCGGTCAGCAGCTTGACGTCTTTCTCATCCAGAAACAACTTTTGCGGTGTCCCGGTAGTGATTGAAAGTGTCTTTGCCTCAATCGACTTACCCATGTATGGCTTATGGGTCTTGCGCAGGATCACGTATGGCAGTTTCATAATGACAGACAACATGTGCGCCAACGGGATCGCCTTGGCTTCGGGAGCGAAGATGACTTCCGGGGTACGCCCGGATAACAACCGAGCAAGTTGCTCTGCGCTTACCTGCACGAGTTCGGTATCTCCCAGAATATTCAGGATCGCAATCCTGACGCCGGGCGCAATTTCCATCAAAGGTAATTTGCGTTTGACTCCGGCTAATTCAATGTCGTAAAAGTTGTCGGACATGATTATCTAACTCCATTCAGCGGGTGTTTCTATGTTTGGCTCACTGCTCTATATCGAGCGAGTGTTGTTGGTTCCCACATGGCAGCAACGGCTATTGAGGCTATTGCAATGAAGATAAATGCAATACCGGGGTCGTAATATGAGCCGTAATTGGGAAACGAGAAGACACTCACGTCGATCATGGCGTGAAATGTGATCACGGCAAAAAGGCTTCTTTCAGTATTGTTGTAGAGCCAGACCATTAGCACTCGTAACCCAACCGTACCGAGGCATTGCCATGCTATCCACACAGGGGCGTTATGGGCTTGAAGATAAGGCACAACATGCCAGAATGCCCATATGACGCCCAAAATGATACTCGCACTAAGAGCCTATCCATAAAAGGAGAGGATTGAAAAAGGGGTATATCCGGTTCAGAATGACTTCACCACAAAGCATCGAAACCGGGATATACCTTGAGCGCGAAGCGTACCACAAAACCGAAAAACGTGAACTATTGGAGTGTGCCAGAAGGACTCTGGGAACAGGTCAAGGGACTGCTCCCAGAGGGGAGTGGGCGCGGGCGACCACGCGCGGATGCACGAGCGGTATTGAACGGGATATGGTTTGTGTTGTGGACGGGTTGCCAGTGGAAAGCGGTGCAACGCGAATGGTTTGGGGTGTGTAGTTCAAGTCTGCATCGCTACTTTCAAGAGTGGCAGCAGGCGGGAGTGTTTGCAACGATGATGCAGGCGATGGTGGAGCTGTATGGCGAGCGAGCAGGTATCGGCTGGGACTGGCAGAGTATCGACAGTCGCTCATGCGCAGCGCCACTCGGTGGAGAAGCGACCGGCAAGAACCCGACGGACCGTGCCAAGTTGGGGAGCAAAGTGCATCTGTTGGTGGATGAACACGGCGCGCCGCTGGCGGTCCATGTGACAGCCGCTAACCAGCATGACAAATGGTCTGCCGACGACTTGGTGCTGGCGATTGTTGTCGAGCGCCCACCCACCGAACAGCACTTGTGTGCTGATAAAGGCTACGACTTCGCCGATGTGCAGCAGTTCGTTCTCCAACAGCACTACGTCCCCCACATCAAGCATCGCCGACGACGCGGGGAACCGTTTGTGCCAGACTGTCCCATTCCCGGCGAAGCTCGTTATCCCGCACGTCGCTGGGTTATTGAGCGCACTTTCGGCTGGCTGGTCAAGCGTCGTTCCATCCGTTCACGCTGGATGAAGAAGGCTGCCAATTGGCTTGCCTTTGTTCAATTTGCTTGCGCTCACATCCTTTTCGACTGCGCCATTTATGGATAGGCTCTTAATGTTTTGATACACTGTTTGTACGTCGAGAAAATCTTTATCGCCGGTTACAAGATAATCTGCCGTGCCGCCAACCGCAGTGCCAAGAATGATAAGATCGTCCTCGTCACGAATGACTTCTCTGGACACTTGCGCAGGCTGGATAACACGAACTTCACCACGAATAGCTAAAAGCAACGTTAGTGGAGTTTCGCCTTTTCGCGCGATGGTGTCCGCAAACTTCTCATATGAGAAAACGCGCTTCAATTCCTGAAGCTGTTCTTCAGACGTGATGAGTTCAAACCGCGCAACTTCTTCGTAAATATGCCCCGGAATACCACCCCACAATATTGCTGAAATAAAGACGTTGGTATCCAAAACCACGCGCATCAGGTTTTGGACCTTGCCGCCTCACGTTCGGCACGTAGTTCAGCACGAGCCTGCCGCACAGCAGCGTCGATTTCCTCCAGAGTGGGCTTGAGTTCATCAGGAATTGATCGCAAGTCCCGTGCCACCTGCAAAAATCGCTCTCGCGCTTTGCTTCGCTCCAGCTCGCGCTGTAAAGCATCCTTGACCACATCCTGAACATTAATATTGGACGTTTCGATTTCGTTCATCAATTCATCTGGCAAACTAATCGTTACGATACGGTCAGTCATGATGTGTGGGTCTCCCTCAATTCAAAATATCATATCATAATTCATACAGCGCATTCCTTTAATTCACGCTCCTTATCGGGCATGTTGGTATCCAAAACGATACGGATCACGTCTGCGACCGCGCCTTTTCTTCCTGGTACATTTGAGAGCGTACTTCTTCCACAATGGCGTCGATTTCCTCTGGTGTCGGCTTGAGTTCGTCCGGTACAGAACGAAGGTCATTCGCAAGTTGCAAGAAGCGCCTGGTTGCTTCACGTCGTTCAAGCTCATTTTCAAGCGCAATCTGAACGAGTTTAGCCACTTCTATGTTGGAGTTTCCACTCGCTGAATCAGGTCATCAGGCAGCATCATCGTAAACAACTTGTCAGACATATCTCAATCTCCCATATTGGATAGTTACATCATAATTCATACAGCGTATCCTTGTAAACCTCGCTCATCGTGGGATGCGCCAGCGTGAGCGCCCTGACATCCTGCACGCGAAATTCATCCGCGACCATTGCCGCCAGACCTGCAATCAATTCGCTCGCGTTCGGCGCGAGGAGGCTTGCGCCGAGCAGGGCGTTGGTCTCTGCGTCAATGACGAGTTTGCACATGCCGCGCTTGTCTTCGTATTCGGTCAGGAAGCGCCCGTTGGCGTTGAGCGGTAGCCGCGCCGCGCGCACGGTGTACCCGGCCTGTATCGCGCTCGCTTCGGTGTGGCCGATGCTCGCCACTTCGGGATATGTATAGATGATTGTAGGGACTTGTTCGACGCGAAAGCGGTCTATTACACCTGTGATGTGATTCACCGCGACCTCTGCCATGCGTGAAGCCGCGTGCGCCCACATGCTGCGCGCAGTCACATCCCCGACCGCGTAGACGCCAGGAAGGTTGGTCCGCATTTGATCATCGGTGTGGATGTACCCGCCGCCCACGTCAATCCCGATCTCCGCAAACCCGGCAATATTCGGGGCGCGGCCTGCTGAATAGATCACGCGCTCCGCATCCAGCGTTCTGATCTGCTCACCAGAGCGGACCGTGAGTGTCCCTGCGCCAATGGCCTCGACCGTGTGGTTGAAATAGAACCGCGCGGCGCGCAGTTCCAGCTTCAAGGTAGAGACGATCTCCGGCTCCATATCGGGGAGCAGCCCCGCCGCTTCGGATATGAAGCTAACGTTGACACCCAGCAGCAGATAAATCATGCCGACGCCGAGTGCGAGCGCATCCGCACCGAGGATCGCGACGGACGCGGGGAGCGCCTCCCAACTGAGCGCATCCGACAGCGTGGAGACCTGTGGCGCGTCGAACCCTGCAATGGTCGGGCGAATATGGCTCGCCCCTGTCGCGAGGATGAGCGCGGAAGCGTGATGCTGCTCCGCGCCGACGTGAACTGTGCGGCGGTCGATCAGCCGCGCCGCGCCCTGCGCTACAGTCACGTTGCGGCGGTTCATCTGGTAGGCAATCCCATCGCGCAGCGAGGCGACGATTTTGTTTTTGCGCATCATCGCCGCGGCAAGGTCGAAGCGCGGCGGTTCGACCAGCACGCCATAACGGTCCGCAGTTCGCAGTGAAGCGTACAGCTTCGCGGAGGCAAGCAGCGCTTTCGAGGGGATACACCCCGCATTCAGGCATAGACCGCCGAGATGTTCGCGCTCGATGAGCAGCACGCGCTTTCCCCGGCTCCCGGCGCGATCCGCAGCAACGTAGCCGCCGGGTCCGCCACCGATGATAATCAGATCATAATCCACTATGCTACACCGCACTCAACAAATCGATAGACGAGAGCGCATCTGTTATTGCCGCGAGGAACCGCGCACCGGGTGCGCCATCCACAACCTGATGATCGATGGTCAGCGAGAGCGCGAGGTGTGGGAAAAATTTCACCTGGTCCGCGACCTGTACGGGCTTGAGACTGATGGTTCCAACACCGAGGATCGCGACCTGCGGCGGGTTGATGATCGGCGTGAAACTCTCGATGCCTAGGCTGCCCAGATTGGTCACGGTGAAGGTCCCGCCGTTGAGCGCTTCCGGCGGCAAGGTCCCGGCTTGTGCGCCTTCCACGAGCCGTTTGGACTCCAGCGTGAGCGCCCGCAGGCTTAATGCCTCCGCATTCCGCATCACGGGGACGAGCAGGCCGCGCGGCGTATCGACCGCAAACGCGAGATGTACCGCCTTGTGGCGGTGGATTGCGCCACCCTCAAGTGTGCTGTTTAGGTCCGGGAAGGCGGGCAGCGTGCGCGCGGCCGCGAAGAGCAGCAGGTCATTTACGGAAACGCCGTGTAGCCCAAGTGACTCGCTGCTCGCCTTTAGCCGCTTACGATAATCGAGCAGCGCACGGGCATCGGCAGTGCGGTTGAGCGTCAGTTGCGCGCTATTTTGCAAGGAGCCGACCATGCGCTCTGCGATCACCTTGCGAACGCCTTTGATTGGGATGATTTCACCCGGCGATGGTTGAGGCTGTGGCGCGGGCTGCGGCGCTGTGTGCAGGTCTGCCGCCGTGATGCGCCCGCCCGGTCCGCTCCCACTTGCGGGTACATCGCGCCCCGCCGCTTGATCCTTTGCGAGCGGCGTCAGTGGTTCACGGCCTTGCTGCGCGGCCTGTATATCGCGCTGAATGATGCGCCCGTCCGGTCCGCTGCCGGTCAGCGCTGCCGGGTCGATGCCGTGCTTCGCGGCGAGTCCCCGCGCACGCGGCGAAATCCGCACGTCTTCGCGCGTAGTTTTCGGCGTGACGGGCTGGTGTCCATTCGTTTTCGGCGCAGCAGTGGAAGGCGGTTTCATCGCGAAAGGAGCCGGAGTCGGGGGAGCGGTGGGCGCAGATGGTGGGTTAATCCCACCTGACGCAAATTCAGAAACATCCTCGCCCGGCTGTCCGATGACCGCAATTACGGTGCGGACGGGGACATCCTCACCTTCGGCACGGAACATCACAAGAAGCGTCCCACTTTCCGGCGCGGTCACTTCCAGCACGGATTTATCCGTCTCGACTTCGCATAATACATCGCCCTTCGTCACGAGGTCGCCCGTGTGCTTGCGCCATGTCACGATGATCGAACTTTCAACGGAGTTGCCGAGTTTAGGCATCAGAACTGGAGTAGCCATAGTATTTTTCGCCATAACCTCAGGCAATTCTAGCGTGTCGTCAGGCCGCCGTCACGGGGTTCAAGGTATCACTACAAGCTGCTCAATGCGCGTTTAAGGGCGATTTTCAGTCAAATTAGGTTGCTGGTGATGCCGTCGCCCTTTTTGTATGGGTTGTACAGCAGTTCAAGATACAACCTGGTCGAAACCGCCTCGCGGATGCAGCAATATAACCTTGACGAAGTCATCCTGCCCTGCTAACATGAAATAGGTCTGGGCATGCCCTTATCGTCTAGAGGCCTAGGACGCGGCCCTCTCAAGGCTGAAACTCGGGTTCGAATCCCGATAGGGGCAACTAATGACATCGAAAGTGAACCAGCGGAAAACCCGCTGGTTTTCGCTTTTCTAGCTGTTTTGGTCGTGTTCTTCTCACCACCTGCATCGTCGGTCAGCTTCCGCAAGTAACTAAACGGCGCTTTCCATTCGATGCGCTGAATCCGGCCCTCAGAGTTGATGACAACTCGCTCGACCATCTGCAACAGTATAGCACGTTGCCGCTCGGTTGTGCGTTTTTGAAACCAAATCCCGATTTCGGTCAGGATGGTGAATGCGGCGTCAAGGTCCTCGATCTGGTCGATTTGTTCGGCCTTGAGTGTCACCATCATCAGGTCCAGCTTGTCGCGTTCGTCCTGACACTCCTTTGCAAGTTGCTCATAGATGCGCGGACGCATTCCATGGTCGGTGAAGGCTCGCCACAGGTTGAGTTCCTTTTCTTCCAGTTTGCGCTTGCGTGTTTCCATGACCTTGCGTTCGCGCTGGTGGTCTTTGGTATACTTCGCCACATCTCGCAGGTATTCTTTGCGAATATCCGGCACATGCTCCGGCTCGATGGTGATCGCGCTGATGTGCTGCACGATTTGCTCATCGACGAGCTTGCACAGAAAGTTCTGGCTGCTGCTGGGTACACAATAGTACGAGACGCCACCGCGTTTGCGGTTGGCGTTCGGCTTGCCACACGTCAGTTTCCTGACGCCCTCATCGCGCTCCAGATAGATCATGCCTTGCAGCAAGTAGAAGTGTCTTTTGTTCGGCATCGGCTTGTGGTCACGTTCAGCAAGAATGGCTTGCCCGCGCTCGAACTCCTCAGTGGTGATGATCGGTTCCCACTCACCCCGGATCGTTTTCGGCGGGATGTGCATCGTGTCGTTGTCGACGGCCAGCCAGCCGGCGTAGAACCAGTTGTGAAAGGCGCGCGATAGCACTTGAATATGTGCCACGCGCACCCCCTCGGGAGCCTCTTTGGTCCGCGCGACGGTCACGAAGGGAGCGCCGCTGGCGCGCCGATAACCCTGCTCATGCAGCTTCTCGCAGATGTCGTCAAGGGAGTAGCGGTCGGTCAGCAACAAGTCCCATGCCAGACGCCAGACTTTGCCCTGCTCCGGGTCCAGTTCGACCCAGCGCTTGTAGCGGGCGTGTTTGAGCTGTTCTTCCGAACCCAGTTCGGTCAGCCGGATTTCTTTGTTGAGGTAGCCATCCGGTGCGCGGTACGGCCAGCCACCACCATTGGCTTTTGAGATCATCCCGCCGATGGTGCGCCGTCCGGTGACTGCCGACTCGCGGCGTGCCATCCCGAACAGGATGTTGAGGTACAGGCGGTCATCCGCATCTGCCGGATCAAGGTCGGGATGCGAGCCGAAGCGGACCACGATCCCCAGTCTGGTCATCTCGTCGATGGCACGCAGCGCTTCCACATCGTCGCGCCCAAAGCGGTCCGGGACGGCAGCGAAGACGTGCGAGAATTTGCCCAGGCGGGCATCAGTGAGCAGCCGTTGATAGTGCTTGCGGTCGGCGGACGTTCCGGTGTAGTTGTCGATGTATTCACCCAGTTCAGGCAACGTATAGTTATTGAGCAAACGGCTCCGGATGTCGCGGCGCTGTGCGTCCTGCGAACGCTCCGGCGCTTGGGCATCTTCATCGCTCGTGCGCAGGTAGGTCACATAACCAGGAGTTGCGTTGATACGCTTGCTTTTGGATTTCGGCATGATCGGTCAGCACATACTCATCACTTGGGAACGGACGGGCAAACTATACATCGTCCTGATCCGCTCGTGATTTCTCAAGCGCGGCGCGTATCGCTTCCTGTTTCGCGCGCTGCGCTTCTGACAATTGACTGTCTGCGGCAGCTTCTTCCGGGCTGACGAGCATCTCCGCAACGATGAGCAGTCGGACGAGCATCTCCTGTGCTGGTGTGCAGTCGGATTTGGAAGTGGACGGTATAGCCATGATAAGCGCTTGAGAACTCCATTCAACGAGTCAGAACCTTGTTGAATGGAATTATTGCCGTGCGGCACGGCTGAACTCAAACTTGCAACGTCCAGAAAACGTCCAGATTGGGGACAGATTTCGGTGAAGTGGTTGATCACGATGAAATAGCTTGGATGTCACGCAGTTGCGCAAGAAGATGGATGGCTTGAAAGAATGACATTTTCATCAAAACACATGCACTACGTAGTGCCGATCAAGATTAATTTGTAGATTTGACCGCATCACACTAAAGTAGAGCACTAGTAAAAATTTTTACAAAAGGACATCAGCCTGTGAAGCGATTATTCAGTTTTCTGCTAGCTATCGTTATTGTTGCCTCACTCCCTAGTCATTTCGCTCAAGCTGTGCAACTCGCCAGTCAAGGCGCGCAGCCCTCCCCACTGGCCTCCCACATACCCGGAGATGTGCTGATCTACGGTGAACTCAAGCTAAGTGATGTTCCCGCCGCGGAACAACTACTCTCCACCTTGAGTGGTGCATTCGGGCAACCGCTGCCAAAAAATTTGAACAGTATCCTGTTCAACGGAATGCTGGCCGTTGATATTGAAACAGAATTGCTGCCTGCACTCGGCGATTATGCGGGGATCGCGGTGCGCCCGACACGACGCGAATATGCGGATATTATTCGCGGGCTATTTGGTGAATATCAACCTACCCGGCGTGTAGACCCGACACAATACGCGGTTGTCGCGATGGTGCGCGATGAAGCCCGCCTCGATTCGGTCCTGCAGAAATTACGCAGTGAGAGCGCAAAACAAATGGGCAGCACGCCCGCGCCGACGAGCACCGCGACTGCATCCGGTGTACGCATGACACTGCTTTCATCCGAGACTGCAGTGGTTCAATGGCCGGGCTATTTCGCTGTGGGAGACCCAGACTTTATCATGGAGATCGTGCAGGGACCGAAAACCTCCTTGACGCAGAACAGAAACTTCCAGCAGACTCTGAACCTGCTCAAGCCGGACAATTCACTTACGTTTTATATCGCCTCGCATGTTCCTCTCGGCAACAGTGCCTTGCTGTTCTTTAGCGCACTCAGTCCGAGTATCAGCAACATATCCCAAATTATTACCAATCAACTCATGAACCCGGACTCGACTAAAACGCCTACGCCGATGCCAACCCCCACCGCGACCCCGCAACCGCAGGAAGAGGCGCTCGTGAGCGCAATCCAGCAGATCGGCGGAACGGCATTTGCACTCCGCGCAGAAGGGAAGGCGCTGATTATTGACGAGGCGTCATACCTCGACCCCACCGTTCTCAAAATGTTCGCCTCGCTCCTGAACCTCCCGGTGGACCGTGCGCTGCTCGCATCCTCGACTGTCCTGACAGGCAGTACGACATTGCTGCTGGTCAGTTTGCTTGGACCTACCACGGGTCAGGTGTTCAGTTCGATTAGCATCAATATTGATGCACAGGTCACGAATACGCCTGCACCCACACCCACCAACACGCCGACGCCTACCCCAAACACAACTGCGCAGGCAGGCTACCTGCAATTGGTCAATACACCGCCCAAAGCGCTCAGCGGGACGCTCCGCAACAGCATTCCGAAGAATGCGGTTGCGGTTGTCATGAGCGCTGATTTGCCGAACGCCTTTGCGGGCGGTTGCCTGTATCTCGAATCGTTCATCAAAACGAGAGCTATCCTCTCGCGCAATGGATACAGTTTCTCCGCTCCATGTGCGTATCTTGAAACCGAGATTGAGAAAGCGTCCACAATCAATCTGCGTAACGATCTGCTCGCATGGGCAAATGGTGATTTCGCGCTATATCTCGTGCCAGCGCCCAACAGTAATCTGGCTCCGTTGCTTGGTATTCCGCTCGACTTCGCGTTTCTCGCGCAAGTGCGCGACACTGCGAAAGCCAACCAGTTCATCGGGAAGGTCAATACGCTCCTCACGGGCGCGGGGCTGAGACCACAAGAAGAGGCGGATAAGTTGAACACCGTTAAGGTGGGTGAGGTGGGCTTGTCCTACGGGCTGTCAGGAGATATGTTCGTATTCGTCAATAGCAGTGCCAGAACGCAAACTATTGGGGCGCTTGGCGGCACGGATACACTTGGTACTGAAAGCACATTCAAGGCGATACAAACTGCGTTTCCACCTCAGCCACGCGAAATCCTGTACCTAGATTTAACGCGCCTGCAAGCCGTATTGAACGCGCTTCCGAATAACACTCCGGTCAAACCCGTTCTGGCGCTGTTCGACCAGTTTACTAGCGCAGCAATTGTACAGACCGTGCCGCAAGGGACTGGCATTCTAACAAGGTATATCCTTATGCAGAAATAGCCATAGCTGTGTTCAGCGTGGGTCTCTCCGTGATACACCATCTGAACGATCTGGGTCATGTGACGCTCCCCAAGGATGGATTGATATGCGGTTGAGAGTTCTCCGGTGAGATTAATCGGCTCTTGGTCCTCAAATGAGCCATTGGAAAGCGAACGTATGACGCAGATCGTGAGGACGCAATAGACAGCATAGTAGAAGTTGACGATAGAGCCGCTATTTAGCCCAAAACTTTCCACCTTGTTTGCGCTTTTCCTGAGGCCATTTAACACGATGTGCGACCTCATAGATGTATGCAGTCAACCCGTAATGCTTAAGCTTGAACACCTGTGAGGCAGAGACATAGACCCACACAAAAACAAGAAATGCACCGTATCCGATTAATACGCCGAGAGCATTCATAATCACATCGTTTATGTCCATAATACGGTACATATAGCGCAAAAAGATTGAGATCAAAAGTTGTGTTCCCTCAAAGCTTAAGCCCACACACGGAGCAATCCACAATATGACTCTAGGTCTTATATTCACGATAAAGCTAATGCCAAAACCGAACGGAATAGTGAGCAGAACATTGAGAAGCACCGTCGATAGCGCGTCTTCTAATCCGTATGGGCCGAAGTAGAACGGAATAATATTCAGATCCGACCAGAATGGTAGTTGTCTTCTAGCATCTGCATAGCCGCCATCAATTTGGATCGGGAAAAAGACTTTATCAACCGCGAAGAGTAAATACAAGCTGAATATAGCATAGCAAAGTGTATACCAGATATTCCTCTTGCGTAATGTTGAGGTGACGAATATAGCCCAAAACATGATAAAGACAGGTAACAGATACACCATTTTTTTCCATGCTCCTGAAAATTAGAGAATGAATGGTAGTTGTAATACAGCAAAAAGCAACTTAATCAACAGTACATATGCGATTATAATCTCGCCTGCAAGAGATATGCTCCTTTAATTTAGAGGAATGCTACTAGAGTCTATTATGCACTATAGAACGAAAGCGGGACCATGAACAAAACGGGCGAGCGAGAGGATGGCAAAGGCGACGAAATGGAGTCGGGCCAGGACTTCAGGGAGCCGTTCATAATCGCGGGCGAGGCGTCGGAAGCGGGCGAGCCAAGCGATAGAGCGCTCGACCATCTAGCGTTTGGGCAACAAGATGAAGCCGCGTTTGTGGGTTGGGCGCTTGACCAGAACAAGCTGAATAGCTTGCGAAGTGGCATCCTTGACGGGCTGCTCACCGGAGTAGCCTTCAGCAGCGAAGACGACTTCAACCTGACCGCCGGTGACCCATTGCACCCGTTCGACCAATTCCGCAACTTGCGCATGAATGGAACGTCGCCGCAGGCCTCTTGTGCATTGGCGGGTGTGACGTACGCAGCCAGCAAATGGCCGAGCGTATCGACTGCCAGATGCACTTTGCGTCCACGCCCCGTACGAATCATCCAATGTAGTCCGTTGAACATCTCTCGCAAGTCGTGACCCCGTTGTGGCGCATCCTCTCGCATCAACGTCATATATGCTGGCACAAACGCCCATTCTTCGTCGCTTACATCGCTTGGGTATGCTGTTCGTTCCATCCTTCAAGTTTATTATCGGCACCGTTAGAAGTGCATAACAGGCTCTAGCGTCGTCCAACTGAGTTGTATAGGCAGCAAGTGGCACATTGAGAAGCGAAAAAGTATTGTTCAGGTTCATAGGGTTTTGAACGTGGAAGGCTTTGAACGAGCGCTGCCAAGCTGCACTGGGCAGATCGAGGGAGAAGGTCGAAGATGCGAGTGAGGTGTTGACATCCAATTCAAGCATTTCTCTGGTATGCGAGTCGATCACCTGCTTGACGACGAAGAAACACTCCTGATCGACCCAGAACTGTCCCTTCTTGCGATTATTCACCCTCTATAAGCCACATCTTCCGCCCCAGCGTGGTGGTATCTTCTTTGAGAAACTTAGCCTTGATCTCGCTGCTGCTCAATAGTTTGAGGATTACCGGGAGTGGATCGCTCGTTAGTCTAATAATGAGACGTTCCGGATCCAGATACTTCGCGGGATGGAATGGGATGTACAGACTGGCGAGCGGGCTATAGATATAGCGCGCGTCGAAGTACCAGATCCCGCTCTCGTTGGTGACAACTATCGAGGACACGATTTGCGGGACCTCTGTACTGTCGACCGGGATTTGTCCAACGCTTATTGACTTCAACGCCTCATGTTGCCATTCGCTGTCCTCACTCATCCCTACGGCAACAGGTGTGCCGTACTGCTCAGAACGAGTTTGGTTTGGTGCTTGATACCAGAACCGGGAGTAGGAGCCGTCATCCACAATCAACGCACGAAGGATTGCACGCGGTTCGTTGACTGCAACGTAGCTGTTGCTGCAAGTGTTGGCGTTGCGCTTGCATTCATGCCAGCCTGCAAAATAGCAATCGCAGGAGTTTTCACCGAACCGTACACCAGAATCGCCGATATGCAGATGAGCATCAGCAACGCAAGCGCATTGAGGGTGCGGTGCATTCGATGCTTGCTTCGGGTCTTCGCTGATGTGTCGCTGCTGATTGTCGATGAAGTAGCGCACCGCTTCGCGGATGAGGACGTTCTCGTTGCAGTCATGCCCGCGCTTGTGGACCGGCTGCGTGAGGTAGTTCCACATCTCCGGGGTCATGTAGACGGTGCGCTGAACGGTGAGGGTACGCTCGCGGGACATCGCGTCTCCGAGTGCTACTCGTGCGATACGCACAGCATAGCGCCGCACGTGGCGGGCGTGTAGCGGCCTGTACGTTTTCTAGACGCAAGCTGTCCTGTTGAAAGCAAGGGGTGAGCGCATGGCGGCAAGTCGCCAGAGCGCAGCGCAAAGGTTTTAGGTAGAGACGGGTGTGGGGTGAGCAGCCGCATGGCGCGTTGTATGCTCGACTACTGTCCAGACTTTGTGGGACGGGTGAGGCGTTGTGGATTGCGCGCGTAGCGCGGTGGCGGGCAGGTTCGCCCGCCACATAGCAGAGCAAGGCGCAGCCGCGGCTCTGCACGGTGCGCGAGAACGCGCACCGTCTCCCTTTGAGCGACAGCGAAAAGGGCGAGCTTTAGCTCGCTACGTTGCGCGAGTCACGTCCAGTTAGGCGAAGCTGGACGCGCGCAATCGTAGCGCTGTGAGCCATAGCTCACAGCGTATGGACGCGCTCATGCGCGTCCATACGGCGGCTTTGCCCCCGAAAAGACGATGATTGATATGAGAACCTATGAGAACAAACTCTCTGTTTCATAGAAGGCGAATTTGTTGCAATGGGACGTACAAAGAGCGTGTGAGACAAGTGAACGATAAACCCATATCGAATGAATAGGCTCTACAATAGAATAGCCATGTTGCTAAATAACTAGCGGTGCTAGGTGGTATACCGATGCAGTCCGTAGGTACTTTCTTGTAAGGAAACAGTGATGAAGCCTGAAATTGTAGTAGGTTTGCTCATCCAGGATAATAAAATCTTGTTGGGCCATCGATCCCCGGATCGACTGGTCTTTCCCAATGTCTGGGATGTGTTTGGCGGACATATGGAACCTGGTGAGGATCAGCCGCAAACATTGGTGCGTGAGTTACAAGAGGAACTTGGGATTGTTCCTACTCAGTGGACCTACATTGAAACGCTCACTGCCGCAGTCACGGAACAGAGTGATGAGTCGTCTGAGGTGTTGATCCACTTCTATATGATCGGAGAATGGTCAGGAACACCAACGAATCTGCAACTCCATGAACACACTAAAATTCAGTGGTTTACTCTGTCCCAAGCCGTACAATTGGAGCTTGCCAGTTCAATTTATCCGAGCCTTTTTGCTCGCTACTTGGTTGCATAACTCTACCGATTCAGAGTCCCCTGGACACTTTGAGTGGAGAATCGCTGTGCCAATGCTGACAAATGAGGCAGGATAATCTTTGTAACCCAGGTCCGCGCATCATTGGTGGATGACTTTCGACTACTGGCTTAAGTAGGTTATCGAAAGCAATTCACGAAATCTTTTCGTGACTGGTATTCAAGTCTCGTTGAAAACTTTCGATAACCTACTTTAGAAAGTACAGTTCAACACACAAGTCTTTGAGCAGGATTGACCCAAATACGAAACGACATCGATACCCTGTCGCGGTGTTGCACCCAAACGACAGACACTGGAAAAGTGCAGGACCTGTGATTACACTATCCCTGACTTGGCATTGCACAACTGTCGGAGAATTTATGAAACGCTGCCTGTTTGTTCTTACATCCGCATTGCTGATGTTCCTAATTAACGTGAATATGAATGTTGGCGCACAAGGTACGCCGTCTGAGCTCACCGGGAAAATCCTGTATCAATCGAATGAAGGGACAGGCGACCCGGAGCGGTACAACTTCTACATTCTCGATCTGCCGACGGGCGAGCGGACGAAGATCACCGATAATCAGGACACGACCCTGTGGTATCCTGCCGTGTCGCCAGATGGCAGCGAAATTTCCTACTTTAACGCAGAAAAAAATGACGATGCAAACCTGTTCATCATGTCCATTAACGGAACTGGATCGAAGCAAATCACGCAAGACCTCATTGTTGGGTTTTCATCGTGGTCGCCGGACGGAACGCAACTGATGATCGAGGTTTTGGAAGGGGATACGAAGCATCTTTACCTGATCAATCGTAATAGCATGGGACTAACCCGGCTGACAAACAGCACTGGTTATGACCAAAATCCGAAGTGGTCGCCGGACGGCAAATATATTCTTTTCAAACGAGATCAGACCAAACTTGTTCGGATCGATGCTGACGGTAGCAATGAAACACTGTTGTATGCTGCGCACGCATCGGGATCGTTGTTTGGTTTAAGTTGGTTTGGCAGCTTGGATCGAATAGCTTATGTTGTTTCCGACAGCTCGACTTCGAAGATTTTTACGGCTGATTGGGACGGCACGAACAGTGCGGTGTTAGTTGAAGACTCACAATATACTGGCATTGATTGCGCGCCGAAAAAGCCGCTGTGCATAGCAGTAGAATTCGCGCAAGACACATCGAAGGTCGGAGACCAACACTCGCGGCTCATTGTGATCGATGAACATGGGAACAAGCTGAAAACATTGACCGACGGCTCGGCACGCGAGGTATACATTACTTGGATTACAGAGTAACCCTTTGGTGCAGAGGTATTAGATCAAAACACTGCGCACGTACAGCGTTACGTCTCTTGACGCGCGCAATCGTAGTGTTGAGCGTCTAGCGCCCCACGTTTGGTGGCTCATTGATGTCCACAATGAGTGCCGAGATTTCGACGAGCGCATTATGTCGCCTCAAAATTGGTTTGCATCCTTACATGCTCAAGGTACCTATGTTGCGAATATTCGGCGTAAACAACCATTACGCTTAATACCGTAATAAGCTGCAAGGCAGCTCACACGAGCGCTTATGGTAGTACAAAAAACACGGTACACTGCTGCGGGTAAGCCTTCAACATTGAACAGATTGCGTTAAGTATCAACGGTACTGGCAATTATTCGCACGTGCTTTCCATCTTCATTCAATGCAAACACGTCAGGTACGGCACGTACAAGTAAGCCCAACCCTTTAAAGCCATAAGTACGTGGATCAAAGTCGGGACGGAGTTGACGCAGCACCACACCCAATGTTGAAAGTAAGGCCCATCCGTCTTCCTGAACTGCAACCTGAAACGCTTCTAACAAGAGCGGCATCGGATTACCCAGTTCTGTCACAGGTTCCGTATTTTTGCTCGATGCTGGCGTTGTTTTTGACACGGGCGACTGGGCAGGTGGATCGTCGATTTCACCCAAGTTCTCCACATGTACGAACACATCGCAGGCGACAACAAATGGCTTGGGAGTAGTTCGTTTTCCCATTCCGATGACAAACATCCCTTCCTCACGAATGCGAGTGGCAAGACGGGTGTAATCACTGTCACTTGAGACGATGCAAAAGCTGTCAACCCGTTTGCTGTGTAGCAAGTCCATTGCGTCAATAATCAATGCGCTGTCTGTTGCATTCTTACCTGCAGTATATCGAAACTGCTGTATCGGCTGTATCGCATGTCCGTTAAGAACTTTTTTCCAGCCGTTCATACTTTGATCCGTCCAGTCTCCGTAAATTCGCCGAACACTTGCTACACCATACTTGGTCGTTTCAACAATCATCTTATCAAGCATTGATGCTTGGGCATTATCGCCATCAATGAGCATCGCAATCCGTTGTTGTTTAGCGCTCAAAGAAGATTTCATCCGACCTCTAATTATAACGGCTGGCGTTGGTTTTTGATTTTACACGAAAAAAGAAGGACAGATTTACATCTGACCTTCATCCTCTAACGCGCCTTATGTCGGTTGCGTATAATCGAACGTCACTGAGTTCAGCACACAACTCCTTCAACTGCATCGACCCACACACGAAGCAATACCCATATCCCGTCGCGGTGTTGAAGCCGAACGATGGGTTATGGTCGCCGTGTTTGTGCAGGTGAGCGTTGGGACACGGACCATTGAGCCATGTCCCGCGCTGCCGAAAGCCCTGTTCGCGCAGGGCATCGGCAATGCTGTAGATAGTCTGGTTTCTGCGTTCGGTTTGTTCCTCCTTCGTCCGGTGAGCGTATGCGCCGTATAGCTGACTTGTCACGCTCGGCGGTCTGCTGACTGATTTCGCGAACGGCGCAAAGTCGGCAAAGGCATAGCGGCGCTTCGGGTGATGTTCGAGGATGTGGCAGAGTGCGTTGTCTCTGCCCGGTTTGGTATTGACCGTACCAGCCAAACGCATACTTTGTGCGATTGACATGACCGGGTCGCCGTTGAAGTATCTCGCGAGGCCATGCAGCGCGCATTCGGCGACATCAAAGCGGCGGGTCGGTTCCATGAGATACCAGTACAGGTGCAGCCCGTGACCGCTGGAGATGACGCACGACGGTGGAAGTGCGAAGTTGTGCGTTCCAACGTAACTGTAGAAAAGCCTAAAATTCCAGCGTAAGTCGAGAAAAAGTCAGTGAGGGCGTCTTGAGAATTCCAGCGTAAGCGTAGAAAAGCGCAAAAACGTGGTCAGACAGCGAATAAGCCACCCAGTGATGCGAGGTCGATATTGAGGACTGCACACAAATCTTTGGCAAGCAGCGTGCCACAGACCAAACAGTAGCCGTAACCGGAGCGCAGATTAAACCCGAAAGAGGGATGCGCATCCTGGTGGCGATGGCGTTCCGGGTATAAGCAGCGTCCATTGAGCCAATCCCCTCGTTGCTTGTAGGCACGCGCGAGAAAGGCTTCGGTCAAGGTGTCAATAACATGGGGATTGAGCTGGTTGGTGTATCGTAAATGAATGGGTTGCAGACGTGGACGAGGCACCATGACAGCGAGCCAATCGAGCAAGACATCCAGTGTATCGACTTCCTGAATGGGCATATGACGACAAACCGTGTATCGGTTTCCGGTGTGCGGATGGACACTGGGTGGCGCGACGACTTGCCGCCCCAGCGCGCACAACTCAAAGTTACCCCCATTAGTGGTCAATACCCGACGGGTAGGCGGTAAATGGGACACCCGCCAGTAGAAATGCGCACCGGTGCCACTGCCCGTCAGCACGGTATAAGTCTGTGCCAGGGACGGAAAGGATTGGCGAAAGCGGTGATAAGCAGTCCAGCCATCCAGGTCCAAAACGACCAGGTTGCCAGACGCTGGTCCACAGACCAGACCGAGATTATGAAATAGCCCCGCCTGCTGCCAGGCCAGGAGTTGTGCCTCAGAAGCGGGTGTTGTTTGGTAAGGCCGCCAGGTCGCTATGGCAGGCCGCTTGCCGAGCAGGGGTAATACGCTATAACCTGCCTGACAATAGGCTAAGGCTGCTTCCAAGAGCGGAACCGAAGTCAGCATGGTGTCCTCCAGATATCTCAGCCAGACCTGTTTTTGGCAGGTCTGGTCGCTACACTTTAGGCTAAATCGTTACTGCGCCGGGGACGCCTGCCCCGAGGCGATTTAACCTGTTGAAACAAGGCATAGAGACGTGGATACTTGGCGAGTACCAGGAATGGCTTACCCAGCGCGCGACAGACACTAATGATGGAAGACCGCTGCCCACGCGTTGTCTGCTCATGAATAATCGCTTGCGCTTGCTGCACGAGCTGGTCTTCGACGCGTTGCCGCTGTACCTGTTTGCAATACTGTCGGACCTCCGCCAAACGGACTCGTAACACAGGATAGGCATAAACGGTTGCAGGCGTTATCCCCAACGCCTTGGTCAGTTGGGGAAGGGTCACCGGTTGGTCTTGAGCCGCCAAGTCATCCGTCAGGACTGCCAATCGCTCCAGAAGAAGCGCTTCTTGCGGATGGGTAGGCTGCGATTTGGGCGTTAGGCAAGCTTCTGAAAAGTACTGAGCGAGAAAGTGGTGAAGCTGGGGGTAGCTCGTCAGGTTGCGTGGAAAGCGGGGAATTCGCTGGTAAATCCCCCGGAGCGTAATGGGCTGCTGTTGACGTTGTAAGTCTGCCACCACCGTTTGCGCTGCTTTCAACCACTGCCGCTCGCGCTGCTGACGGCTTCGTTCAGGAAGGTTGACCATGAGTTGCCGAATGTCCGGATAAAGGTTGAAACACTCCGGTGACAAGCCAACTGCTCGCCCCACTGCATTTTTACTGATAGGTTGTCCAGATTGTTCCATCTGGTCAAGCGCCTGTTCAATCCGTTGTAACAAGTGTTGCGCGCGGAGTTGAGCAGCGCGCATGGGTAACTCTGGATGTTGGCTGACATAGGCAAACGTCGCTGACCAGGATGTCTTCAGGGCGTCTGTATAGGCCAGATAGCATGGAAACCGAAGTCCCTCGCGTCGCGCTTGCGGGAGCTCGATACGGCGTAGGTATGGCTGGGGAACGCCGAGCTGCCGTGCTAATTGGATACTCGACAGTTGCTGTTCCTGCCGTTGGTAGCTTAACCAGGCCCCTGCACGCGTGCGGATAGCAAGGGCGTTCATTTCCCAGGAC
Organism: Aggregatilineales bacterium; assembly: GCA_965246845.1. GTDB lineage: Bacteria > Chloroflexota > Anaerolineae > Aggregatilineales > UBA2796 > JBBRMW01. The sequence goes on along the minus strand of CBDFFR010000012.1, from coordinate 1,395,126 downwards.
TGAGGGGCGAGCAGATAAGCCAGGTCAGGCGTTCTCAACTGGGTAAGCCGGTGCGCGTCTTCAGTTAGGGAAGGTGCCACACACGACCGCAGGTCTGCCTGACAATGCGGGCAAACGCTAATACGCAAACAGGCATTCAGGAGTGCAATGGCTTGACCACACTGCCCGCAGCGGTCGAGCAGGTATTTCCCATGACGTGCACACCCCGGTAAAGTCAGGAAGCGCCAGTCTAAACGATAATAGTTGTGCTCCCGTAAGCAGTCGGGACAATAGCGCAAGGAAGCCGCCAGACTGTTTTGTAGAAACGGATGGGCCATCGGGCAGTCGAATTTCGTGACCAGGTGATAGGTCGTGGTTGCCCTTAATTGCTCAACCGAACAACAGGCTGCTGTGGCAAAGCGCTCGAAAGGACGCCACACGTTATCGGTATGCGCTAGTCGCAGATGGGGACGGAAACCAGGGTCGTTAAACAAAACGATACGCAACGCAGACACGGACCGAATTCGGTTGAGTTCCGCCAGGCGTATCATATAGCCTGTGAACGACTCCAGGGCTTCCGGTGCCGGATGCACGGGTAAACAGTCAAAGGCATATGGCTTATTCATGACAAAACCCTCCGTTCTTGAGGGAGCAAGGTGAGAAAATTGGTGACCTGGCGTGTTTGAATCGCCTGCCAGGTGGTGTGAAGCAGGGCTGGGGTCAATCCCGGCAAGCCTTGCTCAATCGCACGGTGGCTGGCGTCGGCGACCAGAATCATGATGTCCCGTAGAATCCCGCCGGTCCACCGCTCAATGAGCCGTGCCGGACCGTCACTGACAGCCCCATCCGGGGCGTGCCAGGTGACCGCCGCCAGGTGCGAGGGTTGCGTGAAAGGCAGCAGCAAGTCCAGAAAAACGAGGAGGGCTTGTAAGCGCTCTCCCGTATATTGACGGAGCTCAAAGTAGTCGTTCCAGCGTCCAGCCACTTCGACGTCGCCATTGACCCAGGTCAGGGGATGACAAGAGGCACAGACAATAGGCAAACCACGCGTCAAGTTTGACACTTCCAGTAAACGTCGTCGCAACATCGGACGGGTAATGTGCTCGATTTCATCGACGATGAGCAGTTCCGTTCCACATTTTTGGAAAATCAGCGCAATTTTCATCAACAAGTCTTCCTCACTGTCAATGCGTGTGTAGCTGAGACCACACTCCAGCAGAATGCGTTGGAACAAGGGTTTGGGGGAATGGTTACTGACGGGTGCGTCAATCTTAATGACGGGAATGTGGTTACGGTCTGCTTCGACACAGGACGGATGTTGAGCCGCAAACCAATCCAGACAGGTACTCTTTCCCATGCCTGAGGCACCCCCCAGCAGCCCTTGGCAATTCCTGTTCGGTATGCACAAGGTACTGCCAACCACGCTCCCTACAGATAGCCTGAGCAGCCTGCTCACGCCCCACCGCATTGGTTTTTGTTCGACGCGCGCTGAGCGTAACCTCATGAATCTCGGTCGCACCCGTGTTTCGCCACACGATGAAGTCAGGCGTGTAATGGCACGCTTTTCCGGCATCGCCTACATACGCGAACGTTTCTGGTTGGCTACCATAATCCGTAACGCTACGGTCCCGTTCCAGGCGCAGCAGTAGCGACCGTTCTCCAAAGGACTCAAATTGCACGACCCGTCCGGTTTTGTTGGTGATGACTCCCCGCAAGTTGCCTGAGATAGGCTGTACTCGACGCACATTCCCTGCGGGAGGCTTTCGATGGAAGCTCATGATTTTCTCCTTAAATGAGCTGGATGAGCCTCCTCATCTTTCTCGTGAAATGTAAAAAAGTCCAGCCATGTCGCTGGACTTTTTCTTGATTTAGGTTGGAAAACGAGACTTTTTCTCAACCTATGCTGGATTTTTCTCTCTGTTTGAGAGATGTCCTACCTTATGTTCTGCGTCACCCCCCTTTTCTTTTCTACAGTTATGCTGGAACGCACAGAAGTCGGCGATGCGCTGCTCCGCGCCGTCCGTGTCGTCGATGTCCACGAACAGCGCGGGCAGTTCCGCGAGATCAGCTTTGCCGCCGCGCTTCCAGCGTCCGAAGTTCGCCCGCCGCGCCCCGACCCCGACCACCGCCGACCAGCCAAGCGTATTCGCCGCGTGCAGACGTTCCAGCGCGTCCGCGAGTGCGTCGGAATCACGTATCTGGATGTGACGAGAGGGTGTCGGGAGGTTAGGAACGGGCGGGAGCGCAGTGAGAGTGATGTAGTTTTGCGGCGAGCAACGCGCGAACAGCGCGTCCAAGAAGTTACGCGCCTCGTGCATGGCTAGAACAGCAGGAGTTGCAAACCAGTCGATGCGACCGCGATGGCTGCTGCTTTCTTTGGTTCTGGTTCAGGACACGGTGCAGAGATCACCCAGATCGGGCTATCCATCGGCGCGTCGGTGAGCCGTATTTTCATCCGGCGTTTGGGTGACGGCTTCGGCTTCTGTTGTGCGACCTTTGGCGCGTAGAGCGGGAGTGGGTCGGCCAGCTTCAACGTGCCGTTCAGTTCTGCTGCGAGCGTGCGCAGCACATCGAGCGTCGTCTCTGCTTTGGCTTCCACTGATACGCTTTCAGCTCTCCGTTCGGCTGCCGTTGCAACCTGCGCTTCCGCCTCCGGTTCGACGTGAGCTGCCGCCCAGATGGGCAGCACCTCGATGGTTGTTTGAGCGGTTGGTGCAGGGAGCAGTGCTGGTGTGGGGGATGCATGCAGCTTGCGTGCGTCGTCGTGGGCTTCGATGGCGGCTTCTATCCAGGCGTAGCGCGGGTCCACCGTGTGCGGCGCTTTCGCTGTCGCATCGGTGTTAGCTTCGAGAGCGGGCTGCGCATCTGTATTCTCGTTGAGAAGCAGGTCACGCAACGTAGACATGATGTCGCTGCTCTGCTGATTGAGGGCGGCCAGCCCCGCTCCAACGCTGCCCGATACGACGGCGGAGGCGCGTACCTTGTCCGACATGACAGCCATGCCGAGTGCCTGTAACTGGTTGTCGGCACTGCGGCTCACTGTTGGGTCTGCGCCGTAGACCCAGAAGTCGATAGTCACCGCCTTCTGTTGGCCGGGACGATGCAAGCGGCACATCGCCTGCTCGAAGGTGTAGACAGAGTAGGTTGGCAAGCCGCAGAAATGCAGACGATTGAACGCGATCAGGTCCAGTCCTGTTGCTACGAGACTCGGATTGACGATCAGAACCTGAATGTCCTTCTCCGCGAGCGCGTCCGCGATGACAGTCTCGCGGTTCTCCAGGTCGCAGCGGGCGAGGTCGGCGGGGTCGCACCACTTGATGACTTCCATATCGCCGGGTGTGGAGAGGATGAAGGCTTTGAGGCCGCGCTGCTTCAGCGCCTGATAAAGGTGCTTGTTGGCTGGACGCTTCACACCGGAGACGTAGACCACCGAGCGGTCGCCGTGTTCGCGCCAGTCGCGAGCGCACGCATCGGCGATCTGCCGGGTGATGGCTCCCTCCGGGCGCTCGTCGGTGAACGGCACAGCCGCCGCCCAGACGTTTGTGTGTGCCTTCTCGTAGGCATCAGCATCTTCGACTTTGCCCTGCTCGCGCAGCTTCTCGATGATCTTGCGGTGGTCAGGGTGCAGGTAAAGTTCGGGCTTATCCGGGCAGAGCGGCCAGCCAAGCGCGGCTTGCATCCATGCCGCGAACATCGACATATCCCCTTTCGCGGCGAGGAGCGAGGCTTCCTTACGCACGCATTCCAGGCTGAACAACCCGGCGGCAAGTTCCGGTTCAGGTGCGATCCAGTGAAAGCGTTCCTCCTTCGGCGGGAGTGCGATGCCGAGATCGTCCAGCGTCAGGAACACGCCTATCGAGAGTAGCCAGCGCACGATTGATGGGTCCACGCCGTTCCCTTCCTCGATGCGCGTGGTCTCCTTCACGTGTGCGCCGTAGGTGGTTGGCGTGCCATCATTTGCGGAGTTCGAGACTTTGGTGATGTAGTCGCGCACGCCGAACTGGTCGATGAAGTATTCGACACTGCGCCACGAGAACGCCTCGCGGAACTGCGGGGAGAGGCGGTGCAGCAGGTAGAACAGCGAGGATGCCTTGCCGCCAAACGGCGTGCCCGTCAGCGCGATGGTCCGTTGTGCGCTGGTGATCAGCCACTGGATCGCCTTGCCCTGCGTGCTATCAGCAGCTTTGTACTGATGCGCCTCGTCGATCACGAGCAGGTACTCGCCGCGATGCCGACGGGCGATGACTTTGGCGAGTTCCCAGCGTGCCGAGCCGTGATTGGTGTGTGTCGTGCCGCTTGCCCACGCGCCGAAGCTGTTGCGCGATTTCGGCACGGTCTTCGACTTCTTGGCACTGTTGCCCAATCGCGTGAAGGTGAACAGCGGTTTCCCACAGCGCACTTTCTCCATCACCGGGACCTCACGTTCTACAGCGACGAGGTGACGGCGCTCGACGCCTTCCGGCAAGTGCGTGGCGCTGTACTGCGTGCCGCGCCATTCGTAGATGGTCTGCCGCTGCATGACCACCTTACCGTTCTCGCGTTTGGCGTGTTCGACCGTGTTCTTGCAGAACAACCGCTTGCCGTGCGCCTCATCCGGGTGCAGATAGTCACCCCACTTGTTCTGCACGTACCCGCCGCAGTGTGGACACTGGATGCGCTCCTGCTCGGTGAGCTTGCCCGTCGCTTTCTCGCGCTCATGAACGGTCCGACGGATGAACGCGGGTTCCCAGCTTGCGCCCAGTTTCGCATCTTCTTTGGAGAGAATGAGGACACCCATCCCCGGCGCGGCAAAGGCATCGTCGATGTCTGCAACCGGGCAGTCATCCACCGCCTCGATCAGCGCGCAACCACATTTCGGATTACTGCACACGAGGCGCTTCATGCGGTCCAACTTATCAGCAAACGAGACGCCTTTCAGCTTCTCGTCTTTGCTGCGCTTCACATCTGCCGCTGCGCCACACGCTTCGCAGATGACCTGTTCGCCGATGAGCTTGTACGCCGTCTTCCGACGCGAGACACGACCGGGGATGACGACCTGCACGCGCCGCCCCGCCATCTCGATTTCGGAGAAGTTGGTCGCGATCTCCCGCGCCCACTTGTTGACCAGATGACCGGGGCAGACCACGACGATCTTTGCCTGCTTATCGTCGTGCTGCGCTGCCTGTTCAATCCATTTAGCGAGGTAGAGGTACAGCGTGAGCATCGAAGTCGAGGTCTTCCCCGTTCCCATGCCGCCAATTTCGATTACACTGGTCGTCTTGTGCTTGAGCGCATACGCCATCGCGCTCGCCTTGATGACCTGCGCGGGCAGCATGTTCTGGTAGATGTGGGCGACATCAGACTTCGCGATTTCGATCTGATCGTTTTGCTCGTTCACGGCGCGGTAGCCACTTTCCAGCTTGTGCGTAACGCGCGCCTTTGCGCCGTCATTCAATCGCAGGCGCGTTGCACCCGGCAGCACGCCCGGCGCTTTGAACTGAGCGACATGCGGCAGATAGTCCGCGAGCATCGTCTCCACATCGAAAACGGGTTTGAGGGTGTCGGTGATGGCTCGCTTCAAGGTCTCGATGTGCCGCAGGATGAAGCGCTCCATGTGCTGCGGGTCGCGGCTGCTGAAGGGATGAACCTCGCCAGTGTCGATGTTCATCACAACGAGATTGACGACCGGGATTTCGCTGACCGTCGTAGTTTGCGTTTCGCCGTTCTCGCTCACTTCAACGACGGGTTTGCTGCGTGCCTTGCTGCTGTATCCAGTGATGAGGCAGCGACCAAGTTCCGCATCATGGATCGCCAGACCATCGAATACGCCGCTGCTGATCAGGTTGGCGATGTGGCCGTCGCTGAGTTCGAGCAACGGTTGCCAGCGGCTTTGCAACGAGGCGGTCTGCGTCGCACGCTTCCATGTCTCACCCGTGCTGATGCCGGACGAGCGCAATGCATTCAACCCCTCTTCGACTTCGGGAACAACCATGCCGAAGCGTTTGGGCGGTTCACCGGTCGGAAGCGCGAAGCCGAACTGCTCCTCAAGCGTGAGGGTGGTGAGTGTTGACGCGCTATAGAGAACGGCGCGACGCATCCCGTAGGACTGCTCAAGCGTGCGGCGTCGCCCGAAGACTACGACCTCGTTGAAATGGCGTTGCGCTTCCGGGTAGCGATAGCAGGTCACGTTCTCATACAGGCGGTTGAGCAGTTCCTGCGTGTCCGCTCGCAGCGCCGACTCCTCCGTCGTGATGAACGCCAGCCACCCGCCGGGTATCAGCCACTCGCGGGTTAGGTCCAGCCAGCGGTTTTGCTCGCGACCATGCTCATCAAACGGTGGGTTTAGATAAAGAAGCGAGAACGCGCCGCCGCTCGTCTCGATGAATTCCGCCGGACCATGCAGCAGGCGGCTGATGCCCTCGCGCTTCTCATTGAGCAGACCTGAAACGGCAGTGTTGTAGCGGGCGCGGCTGATTTCGCAGCCGAACGGCAGCACCTTTGCGCCTTGCTCGCGGAGCGCGTCAGCCAGCACCTTGAGCGCCGCACCTTCACCCATACACGGGTCAACGATAGACACGGTAGCGCCTGATTCAAGCGCGTGGAACTGCCCCACGAGCCAACGGATCATTGGCTCAGGGATCGGAAAGTAGCCAAGTTTCTCAACTCCGGCTCGTCGCATAAGACACACTCCTTCTTGAACTGACCTGAAAACGAAAAAGCCGCCGGAGCGTTGAATGGCTCACGGCGGCTGGTGGAACGATTTACGGATTGCTGATAGCTACATCCTGATTGCCGCGCGCTACTCTCCTGCGAAGGTGATTCCGTCGGCGCGTTGCGGATTGCGAATGAGGACTTCTGCCCACAGGTCGCTGCGCTCATGGCAGGTCAGACGGTAGGCTCCGCACTCGACCGCGCCGCGTGCCTGTGGGTCGATGTAGCCGGAGATGTACTTGCACAGCGTCACGCCGCGCAAGCCCAGCTTCTCACTCGACACCTGCTTGTCCGCGACTTGCGAGAACAGCCAGGGCATCCAGCGCTCGTGCAGCGGGCGTCCAATCCGCGAACGCAGTGCCTGATAGACGTTGTACAAATCCGCGCCCCACACAGGTGGCACATAGCGCGCGAACTCAGGACGGTTCGGCGTGGCGCGGTAATCGAGATAGCGCAGCCAGCATTCGACCAGCGACGCGCCCATATCCGGCGGGGGCAGGTCAATCTTGCGCACGACCAGCACGTAACATTCAGTACGCGGCGCGGAGACGGTTGCATCCAGCGCGACGATCCGACCCTCGGTGAGTTTGCCGCTCAGGGTTGCGCTCATTGCCTTGTAGTTACTGTCAGGCAATCTGAAGTTGGTGTACATGCTGCCATCGGAAATCGTAAACGCCGCACCTTCGGCTTTGGGTCCGATGAAAGCCGGATTGAACGGCTTGGCGAGCAGTTGTTTGACGGCATTGCGTGAGCCGATGAAGTCCACCATGACGGGTTTGCCGCGTTCGCTATCATGGACGTGTGCGACGAGTGCGGTAGTCACATCATCGGTGCGAACGGAGCGCATCAAATGTTCGGGGCTGCTCTGTATTGTTTCGGGCAAAGCAACGGTAGTGTCCTCGGCTTCCGCTTCCAGCGAAGGCGCTTCGGATAAAGCTCTGTCAGTCATCTGCATTTTTCTCCCATAGGAACTGTTGCAAAACGAAAAAAGCGAAGTCCCTGTGGACTTCGCTCGTGAACGGACTTTAAATTAGATGTCGATAGCGCGTGATTGCGCCCGCGACCACCAAAGCAGAAGTTGAATGGTAAACTTGTGGCCGTACTTCACTCAATACGTCTGCAAAGTGACATACGAATTGTGAGAGCGACGAATTGGTAGCACAAGCCACAAAGACGGAGAGTTCTGACCCCCAAATCCGTGCCGAAGGCTACCGGGAATTAGGGTTATTGGACATCGATAAACGTTCCGGAATTGGCCTTCTGCCCAATGGACTGCCGAACATTGCATGGTGCGAGGTTCCGGCAGGAGCGTTTATCTACCAACAAGGCGAAACACGCATACTGCCCACCTTTAATGTCGCGAAATACCTGATCACTTATAAACAATTTCAGGCATTCATCGACGCGGCAGACGGATTCAGCAACGAGCGTTGGTGGACGGGGTTCCACGCTGACGGGTTGAGACAGCAGAAAAGTGGTCCCAACGCTCAGGAGTTCAAGTATTGGAATCATCCTGCTGATTGTGTGAGTTGGTATGATGCAATCGCATTTTGCCGCTGGTTGAGCAGCTACTACACCGAGAGCAACCTACGCGGTGCTTCCGTCGAGGTCCGTCTGCCTACAGAAGTTGAATGGGAGAAAGCAGCTCGCGGGATCGATGGTCGCGCATACCCATTCCCAGGCAGCTTTGATATACAGAAATTTAACGCTCTGGAGACGCAGATCGGTCAGACCAGTGCAGTAGGAATTTTCCCAGAAGGTGCATCTCCTTACGGAGCGATGGATATGAGCGGCAACGTGTGCGAGTGGACGTCTACCAACTTCAGCACAGCCAGAGAGAACGACGTAGGAACGGCACTCATTCGCACGATGCGTGGGGGATCCTGGCGGTTTACTGAAGGTTATGGACGAGCAACGTACCGTATGCGGCTGCATCCTGCATCGCGCAATCTCTCAAGCAGTGGTTTTCGAGTGGTTTGCTCCTTCCAGTCATAGAGTAAACTACGGTGGATGATCCCAATCCACCGTCATGAGAAAGCCTCCTTTCGTAGAATACGAAAAAGGGCAAAGTCCACTATGGACTTCGCCCTTAAAATGGAAGAGTTAGAAGTTCAATTTGAAGTCAATACTGTGCTATCCTCAGTCGCCAAATGGAGGAGTTCCAATTGGTTCCTACAGCCGATGAGGTAAGCGAGCAGGTACACCTCCAACTCGCGTCCATTACCGACCCGCTCGTACAAGGGGCATTGACTACCCTTCTACTTCCCGCTTATCTTGAATACCGCATTTGGTACGATGAATGGACGGGTCCGACTATTCCATGCTGGGTTGTGGCAGGGGATACCAACTCACGCATCCGGTTCGCATACGGTGCGCCGTTTCTTGATGACACGCTGATGTGGGGATGGATAGTAACTGGTTCATGTCACTTGAGCGTGCATTCTACGACTCGTCTGCTTCGGCTGATTTGCCGATTTGGAATGTCGTTCGCCGCCAAAGTAGCGACCTGGATAGGGTGGCCGCGAGTTCACTCACTGAAGAACAAGCATGGGCAAAAGTAGCCGAGTTGAATCGCGAGGCTGGCGTTTCAGAAGGCGAACCGTTACCCTTCATCATTGAACCTCGAACGCAGCGATGGTGGTGAAAGTATGAGGCAATGATGGATTTAGGCGACCTGATTCTTTTCCTCCGCAACCGTACTGTTGAAGCACAGCAAGCAGAGGATCAGCCAACACTCAAGGAGTTGTTTGTTACATTCTCCTTCATTCAGGATGCGATAGAGGCAAGCGGTGACACGACCTACTGGCAAGTCGTCGATGACCTCTATGACGGTATTCGGCATATCGGACTTGCTGATTTCAAAGTACACATCCCGAGCGAAGAGATGATTCGCGCGCTTCAACGCAAATAGCTCTGAAGGTTCTCTGCCGTAATCGGCAGGCTGCGCATGGACAGCGCTTCGGTGTCGATGTAGGTCAGGAATGTCGTCACGGGCAAGCGGTTGAGCAGCTTGTAGAGGTACTCACCCGCGACGATACCTACTGCGTCATTGACGAGTAACGCCTGCGAGCCTGCTTCCACCTGTTCCGCACAGGAAACAGCGGGCGCGGCAGGGATCACGCTTTGCGGCGCGGGTGACTCTGATTCGAGGAGTTGCGGGAAGAGCAGAGCAGCATTCGGCAGATGTGTGAAGTGATCGTTCTTGATGCAGCGCTGCACTTCGGCGCTGTCGCTCGTATTGCCTATGCAGACCTGCCCGCCCGTGCGCTCGTTTCCAGCGTCCAGCCATAAACCATGTACTTTGCTGAGTTCCAGCCGCGCGAGATGATTATCGACGCAGCCGACGACCAGCGACCCGAAGCGGCTGGTGTGTTTCTCCGCGTCGAACGGCTCTGTGTACGCCGCGATTTGCAGACCCATCGCGAGATTGAAGCGCGAGGCAAGCACAGCGGCTTTGGATTTGCCAATGTCCGCATCGGTGAACATCTGCCGTCCGACGTTTTTTGCCTCGACCGTATCCGGGTCCACGAACTTGAGCGCTGGGGTGTGATGGCCGCGCCGCCGCAGGTCGAATACCACACGGCAGAGGGTGCGCGCGACCTGAGACCCCGTACCGCCCGTCCCAACGAGGACAACCTCGCTGATTTGCTGGTGAAAGTCGAATGGACGCGGGATATTCATCGCAGCGTCTCCGTGAGCAGGTGGCCGAAGGTTGCTTTGACCGTGATTAGGTCGCTCACCGGATACTTGCGTGCCTTGCGCTTTTCCAATGCGATGAGCTGTTCGCGGATGTCGTTTGGATGGCGCTTGCTTTTGCCGTTGACGCCATGTGAGGTGAAGACGCTGCCGAGGAGCAGTCGCCAATCTTCATCGAGGCGATTGCCTGCGAGCGCTTCCGCTGAAACTTTCCTGACGCTGCCCCAGCACACGGACCCGACACCGCCCGTCCCGACATTCGGTAACGGTGCATGGAAGAGCGGGGTATCGGCTGCTTCAGGACGTGACTTGACCGCATACAGCGCGTAGCGTGGTGAGTCATTCCCGCTGGTGGCGCGTCCCATGATCAAGCCGGGGAGCGGCACGAGGAGCGGCGTTTCGGAACCCTCTAGATACAGCGCAGTGCGGGTCGGTGGGCGGTACTCGATGATCAGCTTCTTCGCGCCTTCCGCTCCGATATAGAGCGTGTTGCCTGTGAGTAAACCCGTCTCGAAGCGGACCGTCCCGGCGAACGTCTCCGCAAGCTGTGCAGGCGAGACAGCATATTCCACCTGCCCACCTTCCTCAAGCTGCTTGTGGAGGATGATTCCGAACGCATAGAAACTAAGCGTGAGCATCGGCTTCGCCGTGAGCGCCGTTTCCATCGCGCTCAGGCCACGCAAGGCGACGGGCGAGAGCGGCGCACTCGTCGTCTGTGAGATATTGGCGAACATACTGCTGTTTCCTCTTTTTGATGTAATTGAACACGCGCGCGGTGTTATGCCGTAGCGCTTTGGCGAATGCTTTGTCGCTTTCCAGCAGGGTCAGACCGCGTTCGACAGCTTGCATCAGGTCGAGCGCTTCCTGCGTCATGTCGTTCACGAACTCAATCTCGTCGGGCGTCCAATCGGGATATTCCGCACCCGATTCCCACATCTCTTCCTGTGACCAGTCCACCAGCGAGTTCCCGGAGAAAGAAAACATCCACGTGAGCAGCGTATCGAGGTCTTGATAAGGCGTGGCGGTCCGGTCCTTGAGGCTCTGGTGCAGAATGTCAGCGACCAGCCGTGCTACCGACCAAGCACCATCCATCGCGTGGTCTTCGACTTCGAGGCCGAATAGCGCGAAAATAGATTGGCTGCGATAAAGCAGGCCGTCTTCGTCGCTTACATCCGCAAGCAGCGCCGGGTCCACGCCGAAGCATTGCAGCGGTGGACCTGTGCGCAGTTCATCCAGCGACTCGACAGGCGTGACGAGGTGCGTGCTGATCCCTTCGCAGATGAACTGCGCCAGCCGTGCCTCCGACGCGCCGCTCATCAGGAGCGCGTTCGCGCCCGCGTAGACATCCGGGAAGCACGAACGGCAGATATACAGCGCGACGGTTTGCTCGTCTTCCGCGTCGTAGTCGAAGTCGATGTACCCGGCGGGCGTGGGACTGCGCAGGCTTTCCGGGTCGAACCACGCGACTGCTTGTAGAAGCGCGAGCGTTGGGCTGTCCTGCATGAGGACCGAGAGCAGGAGCGGAGCAGCGTGCAACTCAGCTACAGCGGCCATGCGGGACACTCCAGGTCCTTGAGGATGACAGGCGCGAGATGTTGCAACTGGTTTGCCAATCCCGCACACGCTTTCGTATAAGCAATCAGTTCGCTGGTCGCGACGGTTAGCGCATCTTGTGAGACCGTCGGGAGCGGCTCGCCCGCTGCTGCCGCGCGCTGCATGTTCCCAAGCAGTGACACGGCTTGCAAGTAGGCAGGCGGGACACACTCCAGACAGTTCACGAGTCCAGGAGCGTCCAGACTCGTGAACATGCCTCCCTAACCTTTTCTACCGGGGACTGGTAAATACTCTATCGTTCGCGTGTCGCCATTCTCCGTCTCGCGGATGGTGGCGTTCGCTACCTCGGGATACTGAGCAGCAAGCAGTTTGCGGACCTGCTCGTTGCTGAGTTTGGCTGTCGCCGCGTCCTCAACGATGCGGTTTGCGCCGATCTTGAAGACGCGCTTGAGCGGCGCGGTTGGTGTCGCGTCCGGCTGTGCTTCGGTATTCTGGGTGGGAGTGGTCTGATCAGTCATGGTGGATTATTCCTTTTCGGCTAAAGCAGCTTCGGTTGCGGGTCTGTCGACGAAGACGTGACGCCCAGCAGGTCAGTGGGCGTGAGCGTGAGGTCCGTTTCAGTGGAAGTGAGGTCGAGTTCGTGCCTAGCGCCGCTTGGTTCCTCTTCGGCGGGCGAGTCGTCGGACGGGGTGGCGCTGCTATCGGCTGCATTTTCTGACTCTGCTGAGTCCGGCGTTGGGTCCGACTGTGTGGCGCTTCCACTGTCTGAGACAGGCGCAGCATCAACGTTCGGCGGGTTCTGCTCGACTGCGATAAGCTGGTTTGCGCCGTTCTGGATAGCCGCGACGATCTCCGTCAGGCTGTGGTAGGTGAACGCGCTCAGATGCGCGAGGTCGCCGCGACGGGCGAGCAGCGTCCCTGTACCGTCCTGTTCTAGGGTGAGGACCAGCACCGTCGGCGGTGGGGTTGGTGATGCTTTCTTTGCCATTGAAACCTCGCTATTCGTGCTGCTCAGGGGCAAGGAGCCAGTTCTGCATCTTGCTTACCGATGCAGCCAGTTCGTCGGGTAGTGGGTAGTGCAGTTCATGTGCGACTTGGATGCCGACAGTCAGCGTATCGAACGCGCCGCGCAGCTTGTCCTGTGCGCCGACACGCCACGTCGCACTCGGTTGTTGACTGTCCAGGAGGAGATCGGCGGCTGCACCGACCAGCAATGCGGCGGCACGCAGCCACTCCGTCGCAAGGGTTGCCTTATCCAGTTTGAGCAACGCGGCTTCATGTCGGTAGCCGCTGAGTTCGGCACGCAGCACGTTGAGCGCGTCGCTGGTGAGGAACGGCGAGAGAGGATGCTGGTGAAGCCTTGACGCGCCGAAGTTGTCGAGGTGACGCAGTGCCAGACTCAGGATACGGCTGTCGAGCGGACGAAGCAGAACATGCAGTTTGCTTTCTGCACTTTCGTAGGCAGCCGCGCCGCAACGCTCGAAACTCGCATCGATGAGTGTATTCATCGCGTCGAGGATGAACTGCGCGTTGCTCTGACCTGTGTGCAGCGTGCCGAACGTGGCAGCTTCATCTAGCGCCCGACGAACAGCGCTGTAGGTTGTATTGTTGTATGCAAGCCGGTAGCGCTCGTATGCCGCATCCGGGATATGCGGACGGTAGGCAGTGACCATAGGTGAACTTGCTCCATATTGAGAAAAACGAAAGCGCTGGACCGCCGCAGGTCTGGCGCTTGAGCGAACGAAACGATATGCAATTGTAGAATTCACGCGCGTCGGGCATCACCTCCTTTCAGCAGCGGGTCGGCCAGCGAGAGATGGATAGCCAGACGTTCACGCGGCAGCAGGACGGTTTCAACCTCCGGGAAGCGGGCGCGCAAAGCGTCGATCTCGCCCATGTGCGCTACAACATTCGGCGCTTTACGATTCCAACTGCGCGAAAGCCAGCCGTCCACGTTGCGCGACGATTGCGTGATGCGCAGCAGGTACGGTGCGCAGTCATCTTTCAGTCGCACGGTGAGCCGCTTGAACACGCCAATGAGCAGTGCCAGACGTGCCTCATCACTGGTGTGTGCTGTCGGGCAGGGCAGCGTCTCGAACGCGCTGTGGAACACATGCCCCTCCGCATCGAACGCGCGCAGGCTGTAGGTGCAGGTGAACGTGTCATCGTGCTGGCATACGTCGATGACCGCCTCCACGATGTGGGTTTTCGCGTGGGAATTCATGGGATAATTCCTTTCAAATTGTGAAACAGCAAACATGAAAATGGGGAACTATGAGGCTCTCCAAAACATTGACTAAATTTGGGTGCGCGACTCCTCAACCGATGCGCAGCTCTCCACAGTGAGAAAACGGCATTCCCTTCGCGCTCGCAATCTTGTCCAAAATAGCGACCGCGAGATGACGATGACAGAATGCGCCCGTCGCGCAGTAGCAGCACAAGACAAGCTGCCTCTGCTCAAGCAAGGCGAGAAACGGCGCGGCATCTGCTTTGTAGCGCATTCGCAGCAGGTCGTAGTACGCGGCTGTATATTGCGCTTCCGTGAGCGCCGCGTACCCTCTCCACCACTTTACTCCGCCGACAAGTTCCCATGACGGCGCAAGCAATCGTCCTAATCCTTCGCCGCTTTTGACCGTCGTATCCAGCCGACCCGCACCACGATATACCACCCGGCTCGTGTAGACTTCACACATGCGCTGACCCCTCCGCCTCGTGAAACGAAAACGGGTCCGCACCTGCGAACCCGTCACTCACGAAAGCAGCGCAGGCGCGTCAGCGCCCATATCTAATATCAACCCTCACAAGCACTTTCATACAGATGGTATATTTATGATTTGGTGAGATGGTGCTGATGAAATGGTGAAGTATGCTCGATAACCTCGATGTGATAGACTGGGAAGGCTTTGGCGCTTTAGAGGTCCGGCAAGCGTTGCTTGATCTTGCCTCGCAGAATGCCCATGCGCGCCAGAGTGCCTACGTAAAATTAGAAAATCGCCTCATTCCGTGGTTTGCTTGGGACACCAGCAATGGAAATGCAAGTGAGTTCAAATATGCCTTACGTGATGACATTCCCATTCTCGCTATTCCATTTTTGATTGAGTTGCTCTCAACGGAAAATGTTCTGGGTAAACCATACATCTTTGAGTTACTTCACTATTCAGCGTGTTATGTATCCGCATCACGAGTATTCGTTCACAATGATGATCCCGAAAATGCCATTTTCATCAAGCGAGCACGCTTGATACATGATGCGGTGTTACGTGGCGTTCCGGTTTACGAATCCTTTTTGAGTCTGCCTTATGGCTTGAAAGATAGTGAAGACATGCAGATTAAATCGAGCGCAAAAGACCTTTTACGTATTCTTCGATCTGATAACCCTGATAAAATTGGGTTCGCATAGTTCGGAATTACGCAACAGACTTTTCGGCTCGTTTCAACAGCATATGCGTCATCGTCATATATATCACCGCACTTAATAGAAGTGCAGTGAAAAACGCGGGACCATGCCCGCGAAGGGTGTCCCAAAAGAACGGGTAGGCATAAGCACTCATAGACCAGCGGTAGTTGTACCCAAAACGCATCAGGAGACCCGCAGCTACCGCGCCATTATCGATTGCCGTCATGCCCGTCAAAGCAAGGATCAGGCTTGTTGTACTCACAACCGGATCGGGAAAATAGGTTGAGTTCTCAAGATCAGGTCGAAGCCCCAAATAACCGGGGACGCCAGCAATTGCTGCTATCAACAGTATCAGCGTCAGTCGTGTGCCAACCCCGGAGATGAACGCGACGGGCAAGTGTTTGGCTACACATCCGCCAATCATGCCACATGCCGCCGTCAGTAGCAGGTTCATCATCGTGAGCCGTGTGGTCATGATTGCACCCAAGACAACTGCTGCAATTGCGATGAGATAAACCAGTAGCCGCTGTGGATCGGTCTCAGGTCCAGGGCTACCATAACCGAACGACGGAAAGATGCCGAACCAAAAATTGACATCGAAACGCATTGAAAGCAGCGATATTGCACCGATGCGCAAGATGGCGAGCAGCAAATAGCTTCTCCACTGAGTCGCGACGACCGCCTGCCATTTCGCCCGGACGATCTGCCACGTAGTCACATTCGTTAGCAAGAGCAGTTCCCATGTCTGCTCGTTTCTCTCATGGACAATCGTATTTGCGCTCAGAAGGAGGGTTCGTACTGTCAACCAGCCTTCCCAAGCCAGAACGCACACGCTGAACAAGACTGCCAACGATGCAAGTGGATCATTGTCAAAAGGATTGAAGGTGTCGAGTCGCGAGGGGTCGATTTTGGCGAGAAGCCAGTATACGAGCGACGGCTCCTGCGGGATGGTGTCGATAACTCTCCACACAAAGGCGACCACCGCAATAAGGACCATACCCCATCCGAACAGTCGGAGCGGCAGCCTCGTTCGCGTGGCGGTTGTGCGTTTTAAATACGCGATCTCTGCACCCAGGATAGCCTGATAAGCGGTGTTGTGTTCACGAAGTAGATGATGTTTGCACATAGCCTGAATTGCGAGTTGATGCGAAATGTATGCTGTGCGTCAACTATAACCTGCTCAGATTGCTGCCACCCCTGAGAAGTTATCGTGAAAAAGAAGGTTTTGGCGGTTCACTGGTCCGCGAGGATCGCCTCAAGATCGTCGTTTGCCTCACCAAGACGCTCGAACCAGGGACGATGCTTCACCGTCCACATCCATCTTAGGGAGCCAGATGAGGTGTTGTTTGCCAGATGGAACCCTCCAAGGAGAGAGACCTTGAACGCTCCCTCTTTGCGCGTAGAGGGTACATGGCTCAGAGCATCGGTTAAATCAGTGAGCCAGTCCACATAGGGAGAAGCGCTGAAGTGAGGTGTTAAACACACCGTATCAGCCATAACTTCCCAGGCCGTTGCAGTTTCCGTGTTGCGTAGTGCCTCTGCTGCTTCCAATCGCACAGGCATGTAATGCGGAGCGTCGTTATAGACCTGCTCGTCCCGTATGAGCAGACACAGCCATTCCAAAACGCCCTCACGCGGCCACAGTTCGCCAATCAGGTGGGTAATTACCGCCTTCACGGAAAGGCTGGTTCGATAGTCATCCACTAACACAAACAGGCTTGTGAGTGCGGCATCATCACCCGCTTCAGCCTGAGCGTAGAATTGATGGAGCTTTTCTCCAATGGATGTTGAGGTGAAGTCGTAATCAGATGTCCAATCCAGTGTTGTGGCGCTGGAAGTTGTATCATTTGCTGCCTGCTGTCTGTAGGCTGCAAAACGATCCAGTTCAGACAGAGCAGGGTTGAGCTTAACAACTGCCGCTGTCAGTTCTGGCGAATAGCCCATTATCCCTTCAATCAATGTCTGGTCTGCTGACGCGGCGAGTTCAACAATGCGGGCCGCTTGTGCGACAAGCCATTGGTCTGCGGTCTCATTTCCATGATTTGCAATATCCAGAGCAACATCCAGATCGAACAACTCAGGGTTCAGTTTCAGCACTTCGATGAGTTGAGCCATTAATCGTTCTTCTATCGGCGTCTGACAGGTTGCTCCAATTGCAGCCCGAAGCACATCGATCTGCGTCGAAGTGTCGAGGGCAACGATTGCCTCATGTAGCCAACCGTAATTACTCAGGTGATAACCGACAAAGTGTAGAATTGCAGTGTAGAAGTTCAGTTCCGCGCGTAATCGTCTATCGACTGTGGTTTGCAGCGATTGACCATTAATCTTTTCAAGAGATTGCAATCGGTCAGGCCAATATGCCCGGAGCTGCGGCAATAGTTCGGGGAAGTACACCTCATCTAGTAAAGCTGCCAATGCGTTTAGTGCGGCTTCACGCACGTCAAAAGCCCAGGTAGTATCCAATACGATCTGCTTCAACTCATCAGCAGATGCTTGTGAACGGATGCCTTGTAGTGCCTGCAAAGCACCAAGCCGGATTGTCTCCGTGCCGTGCCTCACGAGCTGGAGCATATCGTCGGCTGCCGTATCCCGATCTTCCCATGAGAACTGCTTCATATTGAATTTTCAGCGCCGTAAGTGATTGATGACATCCTCATCATACCCTTGCCGCAAAGTGAAGCGCAACCTGCTCGGATTGTTGCCACTCACGAACCGTCATCAGCAAAAAAGAAGGAGACCAGCCGCGCGGCGGTCTCCTTCGCCACATACAACCCCTGATTGGGATTTCTCCATAATCGAGATGGGGACGTTTGCCCTTCTGTAGAGCAGGCTGCAGGATGAGATCGCAATCAGTTTCGTTCCACCACCCAACGTTTGGGCAATAAAACGACACCACGTTTTTCAGTTGGGCGTTTGACCAGAACAAGCTGAATACGCTCCAGAGCGGCGTCCTCGACGGACTGCTCACCGGAGTAGCCTTCGTCAGCGAAGGCTACTTTCAACCTGACCACCCGTGACCCATTGCACCCGTTCGGCCAACTCCGCAACTTGGGTGCGAACAGAACGTCGCCGCAGGCTTCCTGTTCATTGGCGGATGTGACACTCTCGTTAGAAGTGCGTAACAGCCTCCAGCGGGTTTCATTGAAACTTACGGATTCGTTGCTTCCACCTGCAATGAGAACGAGCCTGTCCCATCGATTTGCTCCGGCATGACGACAATCGCATAGGTGTGCTTCGGGATGGGGCGAAAATTCGGGAGAATTGTTATGTTTTGGTCTGATGCAGAAACGTAGCACCCTTGACCGATGAACCCGGTTTCGGCAGTCTTAAATGTTTTACAGCCTTGCCCTTCGGCGAGAGTATAGCCGGGGCTGTTGATCTCACTCGTATCGACCACTGCAAGGCGATAGGGCTTATCGATTGAGGCGACCGAGATGGTGAGCGGTGAGGCGAAATCGTCTGGCGTCGCGAAGGTGAAAATTGCGATGGGTTGGTCCTTTGAAATGATGCCGGAATGCAACGCATCAGCGCCTTTTGCAAAGAGACTCACATTAGGCTTACCCTCATTGAAGGCAGCGAGGAATTGATACTGCCCTGCGCTCGTCACGTTTTCAGCATGGACCGCTGCTGATACAGACTCATTTTGTACGACTGGAAGCACGATAATCTGGTCCTTCCAAAGATGATTGTAAAGTGTCTCTTGAGATCGAACTGAGTCGGTGTAGGATGGTAAAGAATTAGTGGCGACGTTCAACAGCGGGTTTGTTTCCTGCGACGCCATACGCAGGACGACATAGCCGCTCTGCTTGGCGCGATAGTTGTACGTTGATTGCGTACTGACACTCCCAGCTTCAAGGTTCCAGCTATAGATCGTGTTGAAAAGGTCGCCCGCGTCGTTGTACATCATTATCCCCGTGTCACCGCGGTAGAGTCCATCAGAAATGGATATTGTGTACCTTGTTTCTTTGAGTGTTTCGGGCAACGTCGTTGTTAATTTGTTGAAGCCGACGAGGAACAAATACGAATCCCCTTTTTTCAAATCGACCTGATTGAGAACCGGGTTTGTTCCATTGCCGCTATCCTCATCAAAGCAAATTGTGCGATCTACCGGCATCGAAGATGCAGGACATCCCAAATACTGCCGCGCGTTCGGCGTCTCATACCATGCCCACGACGGCGCTTTTCCTGCCGGTAGGATCGGCTCCGAAAGCATAGTGAGATTGACGTCTTCATTTGCGAAAACCGCCGCGCTGCCGCCAATTCGTGAGTAGTCGGTCATGGTGACGCGATATGCCCGGTACGGCACATCAGACGAAAGAATATCCCACAACAAGCGCGTCGAATCTTTCGGCGTGTAATTTTCTACGGGGACTTCATAGATTGCGAGGCGATACGTTCCCCCGATGCCCGCCAGCCCGGACGAGATCGTATAGGTGATAGTGCTGCCCGCGCCGGGTTGCAGCAATACATGCAGCGTCGTCGTCAAGCCAACGTTCTTGATGTCAGCTCCCTCGTTTCCGATTTTCTGGCTTTTTGCGCCGGATTTACTATCGGCATATTCGATGAGGAGGGAAAACGAGTCCGACTGCACAATCGCATAAATCAGCTTGTCCGATGGAACACCGATGGTGTAGGTCTGGCTGGTGTCTGGCGCGAGATACAACGTTTGCACTCGATTTAAGGGTAGCTCACCCGGTACGGGGGTCGCCGTGAAGAGCGGCGGCGGAGTCGGCGTTGCGGATGCGGCTTGCAAGCCTGTAACACTTGTCGGCGGTTTCGGGCTGAATAGATAGAGCGCGGCGAGCAGTGCAATCAGTATTGCGACTAGTCCGGCGACTGTGGTCACGGGGGCGGTACGCAGCGAACGCCCGGGAAGCGTGGTCAACATGATTTCATCTCCCTTTACTTCGGTATCTGTGCGTTGTGCAGCGTCAAGCACAGTATTCCAGACCCGCGCTTTTGCAGCGGAAAGGCTCTCTTCATCGGCGCTCAGGGCGCGGGCGACTTGCTGTTCAAAGGGGTCGTTCGGGGGAGTTTGGGTCATGGTTCATCCTCGAACTTTGCTTGCAGATGCTTGAGAATGCGGTGCAGCGCGGTCCGGACCGCGCCGGGGCGCTTGCCGACGATGCGCCCGATTTCTTCCGCGCTGAGTCCGGCAACCTCGCGCAGGAGCAGCAGGTTTTGCTGGTCGGCTGGCAGCGCGGCAACCAGCGCGAGCAATCGCCGCTGTTCTTCACTCCTGATCACCTGCTCAATTGGCGGCGGTGACGGGTCGGCGAGGTCCGGCGGCCATTCGCCGTTCGGTCTGCGCGCTTTGAGCGCGTTGACGGTCGTGTTATGCGCAATCTGGAACAACCACGCCACCGCGACTCCGCCACGATAGCTCCCGACGCGCAGCATCGCTTGCGTGAAGATTTGGCTGGCAAGGTCTTCCGCTTCGTGATGGTCCCCGGTTCGGCGCAGGCAGTACGCATACACTCGCGCGAAGTAGCGCTCATAGAACGGCGCGAACGCACGCAGGTCCCGCTTCGCGGCGTGGAGCAGCGCGGCGTCCTCCGGTTCAGCAGCGGCAGGCGGGTCGAAGGTCATGCGCAGCGCGTCAATGGGCGGTCTCCTTATTTGCTTGTAAAGACAAGCGAGGCGGGGAAATGTTACATTCGCGCTGTTTCAGAATTCACTAAGGTCTATAATGCACTATAGAACGAAAGCAGGACCGTGAACAAAATGGGCGAGCGAGAGAATAGCAAACGCGACGAAATGCAGCCCGGCCAGGATCTCAGGAAGCCGTTCATAATCGCGGGCGAGTCGCCGAAAGCGGGTAAGCCAGGCTCCGCCGTCTACGGGAACTCTATTTCCAGCACGACATGGATAAATGGGAAGATCGCCACCACTCAGCGTACGTTCAATTTCAACGAAGATGAGTAAAAATGTTCCCCGACCGCGAAAGTCTTCAACAATACAATCGGCAGCGCGATGCGGCTAGCTTTGCGGTGAGTATGTCCGGGGATGAGCCGTACATGCTCAGTACAGAGTCCCTGGTACAGGAAGACACTCCGCACGGAGAGGTGACCCGGAGTCACTGGAGAAGTGAGTATATCTATCCAGGGGTCGAACGCGACTACTGGTTGTATGTTCCAGAGCAATATACTGGGTCACAGGCAGCGTGCTTGATGATTTTTCAAGATGCAGAGTTTTATTTAGGGACAGACGTACATGCGCCCACTGTTTTCGATAACCTTATTCACCAAGGTGCTATTCCGTTGCTCATGGGTCTCTTTGTAATGCCTGGTGACAAGGGACCGGGTAGCCCGATCTATGGCGGGAGTGATAACAGAAGTCTGGAATATGATTCGCTCAATGATCTATACGCTCGCTTTCTCACTGAAGAGCTGATCCCAAAAATTGAGCAGGATTACCGCATCGTCAGCGAACCTCATGGCCGAGCCCTATGTGGGATGAGTTCTGGCGGTATTTGTGCCTTCACTGCTGCATGGGAACGTCCCGATTCGTTTGGCAAAGTGGTGAGTCATTGCGGCAGCTTCACCAACATCCGGGGTGGACACAATTATCCTTCCTTGATTCGGGGAACAGAGACGAAACCAATACGTGTGTTCCTGCAATCCGGGGCAAAAGACCTGGATGTATGTTGCGGAAGCTGGCCGATTGCCAATCAGGACATGGCCGCTGCACTTGGCTACAGCGGCTACGATTATAAGTTTGTCTTCGGCGAGGGCGGTCACACGTTGAAGCATGGAGGCGCAATCTTTCCCGAAACGTTACGCTGGCTCTGGCGCGACTATTCGAGATAAACCTGCTCACTTTGTTGCCACCGCAAAAAACACAGAAACGCAAAAGTAGAGACCAGCCTCGTGGCCAGTCTCCTTTTCTGTTTCCGACGTTAAAACGGAATTTCCTGATCATCGACCGGCGGACGCTTGCCCTTCTGCATGGCAGGTTGCAGTGGACGCGCGTTGCCGTTGGACTTAAGAGCAGGTTTCACGGGCTGCTCCTCTTGGTCGGCATCGTAGTCTACTTCGCCGCGCCGCTCCATCTCCGCACGGCTGGTCAGCAGCTTCAAGTCGCTTGCGGTCAGTTCTAGCGAGGCTGCCGCCTTGCCCTGCTTGTCGATGTACGGCGAGACCGCGACTTCGCCCGTGACGAGGACCTGCATCCCCGCCTTGACATATGCGGCCAGTGCTTCGCCACGATCCCGCCACAGCGTGACGTTGAACCAGGTGACGGTCTCGCGCCTCTGCTCGCCCTTACCGATGGTCTTGTTGACCGCGACGCTGAACTTGAGGACAGCAATGCCCTGCTGCGTATATTGCAGATCCGCATCGCGCCCGACGTTGCCGACAATCGTAACATTCTGGAAAGACATAACAGGTGCGCTCCTTTGCGCGAAGGTGTTGACGAGGCCGTGTGCCTCACCTGCGCATCGCGAGCGCGTAAGCGCTTTGGCTGGGTGTAACTCCAACGAGGGCGGACCTACGAAAGTCTTGCCCAGCAACGATTATTTGAAACGATGTAGAATAATCGCGCCAACCTGCTCGGATTGTTGCCACTCGTCAAAGAATGAGGAATCCAAATGCCAGCGGATTTGAACATCCTGCTTCTCGAAAACAATCAGCATCGCGTGACCTTCTTCCAAAACGGGTTGCGGCCACACCACCTGACCATTTGTCGTCACGCGAAAGCCGCGATAAAGTCGCTCAAACAAAATTATTTTGACCTGATTTTCCTCGACCATGATTTGGAAGATGGCGCAGCAGATGTCGAGAGCAAAAATTGCGGGAGCGAAGTCGCGCGTTTCATGGCCGAGAGTAGAACCGGGAGTGACTCCATCATCGTCTTACACACTGAGAATGACGAAGGCCGTGCGTCAATGGAAGCCCTGCTCCCACACGCACTCTCAATTCCCTACGGCAAACTCAAGGCGATGGGCTTTCACGCGCTCATCAAGCAGGCGCGGAACAAAAACCCGTTCCCTGCAATTCTGGACGAAAACACACCATAAAAAAGTCTAATCACTCTTGGTTGCCGCGATTGCAAAAAAGAAGGAACACACAGGTTGTCCTGTATGCTCCTTAAGCACGAGCGATTGGCCTACTCGCGGACCAGAATGTGGCACAGGTGCGCCAGTTCGTAGCCCGCCTGAACGCGCTTGCCAGTATCTTCGATAACGCCCGCCTCGAGCAGCGCTTCCAGTACACCCGTGTTCTCGCGGTAGTTCTTGATGGCGATGTAGCCGTCGGGAAGCTGCACATCAGGGTTGATGCTGGCCGTCGCCATCGGGCCATTGACGGACCAGAGTTGCAGGCGGGTATTACGGGGGTGCGCGTACTCGCCCCAGGTGAGCGAACATAGAAAGCCGTAGAACATAACTTTTGGCATGAGAGTTGCTCCTGACGAGAGATCGCTGAGGTCGGATTACCTCGCCAGAAGTAGCGCAGGCGCGTTAGCGCATTCGGCTGTACTGCTCTTAAATGCAAATCCGATCCATAATTCGCCGCGCCTCACACTACGTCAACCTGATTTGGATGCATTATTGCAGATTAGCACGTTAGGATAGTGATCTGTTTTCGCGATATGAAGAGGCCGTGATGTTCCTGCCCTGGCGTTTTCTGCGCATTGTTCTTCTCCTGATTTGTGGTATCAGCGGCGTGATGCTTGCGCTCATTGCTGCAAGTCGCAGTGGCAACCCGACTTTATGCGCAATCGTTAATGACCCAACTGAACCTACATCGCAAACCTTTGTAGATGTACAGCGAGGCTTATTGCTTGAGAAGAAGGTACAAGCAACAGCTAGCAAGTACACCGTCTATGACAACAACTATGTTGGGAAATATGCAGTGGTACGCACAACGAATAGTAATCCATCCACTAGCGAAGTGTTGCTCACCCAATGGGAAAGAGATGATCAAGGCCGTCCCATACAAGTCTCACCACAGACCCTTGCGCTTCTGACCACATCCTATGGTGACGCATCTGAGTGGCAAAAGAGTCGCCTAATATGGACGAACGACAAGCAGAAGTTGCTCCTCATCTGGCCTGGTCCGAACGGAACATACAGCTTGTCGTCGTTCGATGCCGACGGACGGAAACTTGACTCGGCAGCGTTGACCGGAGTTGAACGACCTCGGATTAAAGCAGGTCTCGGTTTTCGAGCGCTTGCGAAGGATAATCGCTTTGTGACCCTCTTGGATAACTACGATCCGGTTGTTTCAGGATTGACACATCGTATCTATTCGACGGATACACTTCAGCCTGTCGCGGCCAACCTCGCTTTCAAAGAGGGTGCATGGTCACCGGATGGACATCGTTATGCCGGAGTCACACTGTCGGAGGGTTCAACACGACTGACCTTATGGGACGACAGTGTGCTGGCAACTGTGCCACTCGTTTCAGAAAACGGGAAGGAGTATAAAGCCGTATGGTGGTCACCTGATGGTCGCTACTTCACTCTCGTCAGCACGCAAACATGCCAGAAGGAAGAAGCATGTATCAGCCGTCGCTACAGCTTTGATATTTTCGACAGAGACGGAAATGTTCATGCGCGCGAACTAATCGGAAGGGATGTAGGCTCTACAGAGCCACAGGGCGTCTTTCGGCAGGGGACCTGGACGAGCGACTCGTCCAGGTTCATCTTTCTACAAGGACGTAAGCTGGAGAAGGTGGGATTTGTATTCGATGCGATCAGCTATGATGTGAATACATCCTCGACCCACTCTGTCATCACGGGACTGGATGCAATAACCATTGACAGTTTCTTCGTCCTCACTCCTTTCTACTTTTTCTCGCCGGAGGACATTAATCTGTCTCTTCTGCCGAAGATTGCGAAGGCCATCGCTGTCCAACAGCACAACGGGCAAATACATGTCGAGATAATTGACCTGAACACAAACCAGCGCTCGGTGATCGTAGATGCACTTGGTGTACTGCTGCCGCAAGGGGGTTATATTCGGGATACTTTGCTTTCCATCACCCAGGATCAGGTCGTATTTCCATGGACGAAGGTAGCTGCGGATGGTACACAACAAAACGTTCTGACTTGGGCAAATCTGGATGGCAGCGGTGTCGGGCAGACCTTAGCGCCGGATGGTGAAATGAAACGTATTATGCAGCTTGCTCAACCATCCCCAGAAATACCCCATACAGTTCTCGGCTTCATTTTTAAGCGAGGCGAGCAATACTCATTCGGTATCGTTGATCAAGCCACAGGACAGGTTTTCCCGTCCGTGCAGAATTTGAACATGGATGCCGTCGACTGGTATTCGACAGTTAGTGCGGCAAATAGTCACATCGTCATTAGTGTCGGCGGACGGATTTCCAATCAGCCGCAACAATATCTGTTCCGAGTCGACCTGAAAACAATGACGGCAACACAACTGGGAGCGAATGTTAACAGTTGGTGGATAGGGGAGGGCAATCAGCTTGCTTTCACCTCACAGCGCACGGCGAACACCCCGGCCTCTCTAAATGTGGTCTCGAATATGAACAGTCCAATGGTAGTGTACTCTGCCAAGTCGTCGACGAATTCCTTGCAAATGAACTACTTCGGCTCTTGTGTAAATCTCCTTGATAACTGATATGGAGACAGCTATGCGCTAAACCCATCCACAAGCTGACCTACGACGCGGATGTTTCCGTCAGCAGCAAGCGCACATTTCAAGACAAGATCATTGCCTTCTATCAGCATAACTTCGCTGTCTGCGGAAATCATTCCCAACAAAGTGCCATCAGGCATAAACGCACCGAGCCTCTCAACTGTGTTCCCCTTCTTGTCGGTGTAGTTGGTCGGGCGTATCGCCATCTGCATATCGCGAAAGTCAGTTTGCGCGAGTTCGGCGATGCGCTGCTTGGCGGCTCGCGCTTCTGCCTTCGGAATGTCGCTCATGCTTGCCGTGATGGGCAAACCCTGTGCTGCCTGCTCGCGACAGTACAGATTGAACCACACGGTGTTGATGGCGATGCTGCGCTGATAGGTTGGTTCAGAGATGCTCGCACCGGGATAGCGGATCACGCGACCATTGACCACGCCGACTTCATCCAGCACGCCCATCTCACGTAGGGCGCGTATCGTCTTCTGTGCCATGCCGGGAAGCTGCCCGCGCTCCGTCTTCTCGCCTGTTAGCCAGAGTGCTGCATCGGATGGATCGTCGCTCATATAGGTACTCACCAGAGCAGAACGCAGGATCGCGTTCTGGTCACCTTCATCGAACCTGCTCAGATAGTGGTCAAGCTGTGTGCGGATGGCGTTCATGTCTGCGTCGGTCAGCTTGTCACCTGCGCGTTTGCCGTGCAGGATTTTGCCACGTGTGACGCTGTACAGCTTGTTGAATTCTGCGCCTGTGGAGAGCCACTCGCGCTGGTCCGCGTTGAAGGCATGGTCGAACAATCGCGCAGGTGGCATCGTCTTCGCGACGAGCGCATCTCGCTGGGCGCGGAAGTCTTCGATGTGTGCTTTCACCTTTGTGGTGAGACGATCCAGCCAGTGGTCCGTGGTGGTCACGACGGCGGCTTTTTCCGCGCGGCTCGCGGCGAGGCGTCCCGCGAGTAGACGCGGCACAGACTTTCGAGAGCGGATGAGTGCCTGCGACGCATCATAGCACCAGTCGCGCCCCTTCGAGACATCCGCCCCCGTCTTCACGGCAGAGTCGATGAAGTCCTCAAGCGGCGCGGGCGGGTTCTTCGGTAGATCGCCGTAGACTGCCTTGCTCACCATGAGCAGATTGCAGTGCAGACACAATTCAAGTGAAATTGTGTCCTTTCGATGTCTATGAGGTAGCGCGCGTCCTAGAAGGCCGTTCGTTACCGGATTCAACTCAATCTGCCCGTTCTTCAGCCAAGCCTACACAGGAGTAGGACTTGGCTGTTTTTATTTTCAGTTTTCAACAGGAGAAATCGAGATGGCTTCCAAAGTTCAGAAGACTCAGCCCGAAATGGTACTGACGGTTGGCCTCGACATCGGCTATGGCGTGGTAAAGGCAGTCACGCGGCAGGCGACAGTTACGTTTCCGTCGGTGTGCGGCCATGCCCGCGACATCAAGTTTCAGGCAGAGGAGATCAGCACGAAGTACACAGGCGACCAGATCACCGACGATGAGGGGAACTGGTTTGTCGGTGATTTGGCGCAAAGCCAACTCCCACCGGGGGAACTGTTTCGGCTGCGAGGTCGCACGGCCAACGAACTGACGATTGGGAATGTGTTCCGCGTTCGCATGGCGAAGGTCGCGCTCGGCAAGCTGCTGGCTGGGATGAGGGACGGTGAGGCGGTGCATGTTCGTATTGCGACCGGACTGCCCGTGGACCACATGCGCGACGCGGCAGAGTTGAAGGATGCGCTGGTGGGTCAGCACTTCATCAAATCGAGCGCTGCGGAAGTCGTGGTGAACGTCGCTGAGGTGATGGTCATGCCGCAGCCTTACGGCACGATTTACGCGAACACGTTGACCGCCAGCGGAGAGGTCAACCCATGCCACAATGTCGTTCGTACCGGTGTCTGTGATGTCGGGACGTACACGGTCGATCTGGCGCTGGATGATGACGGCGAATACGTGGACGCGCAGAGTGGAAGTGTCGAAAGTGGGGTGTACACGGCGCATGAACGAATCGCCGCGCTGCTGGAACGGACCTATCGGCAAAAGCTGCCCTTCAAAAGCGTGGAAGAAACGTTACGGACAGGCTGTTTCCGCGCCTCCGGCGAGACGGTGGATTACAGCGCCGATGTCCGCGAAGCGCTTGAACCGCTGCGCAGTGCCACCCTCAATCTGCTGTCGGACAAGTGGAAGACGGGAACGACAGTAGATGTGATCTACCTGTCAGGTGGCGGCGCGTCACTGGTGCAGGATGTGGTGAGCGCGGCGTATCACCAGACTCAACTGGTCAAGGATGCACAAATCGCAAACGCACGCGGCTACCTGCACTATGCGCTGTTCGCAGGTCAGTGAGAAGCACGGTTGTACCCTGTTTTACCTGTGGGTTGCACCGGGTTGTACCGGAAAGGATGTGCGTATGAGCCGCCGCAAAGCCAAGCCGACCAGAGGCGCAAAAGTGATTGCCTTTAAAGCATCGCCGGACGCCGACCGCGACATCCTGACGTGGTGGGAAGGATTGCCAGAAGGTCAACGGAGCGAGGCATTGCGGCTCGTTATTCGTGCTTTTCTGGATGGACATATCCAGGTCAAACCAAGCCACCCGAGCCGTGAGATTGACACTGTAACAACGCTGCAGATCGCCGACGACACTGCATGGATACGCGCGTCGCTGATGGACTTGCCGAGCTACCTGGAGCAGCTGGCCGAACGGGTCAGTTCGGCGCGAACAGCAACAACGCTAACAGAAGATTTGACCACTCCGGCAGAGATGGAACAACCCCGTTTAGAGGATGAAGCCGTAGTCCGCCGCCGCGACAAGATAGGACAGAACCGCTGGTGATAACCCTGCTTTTTGTAACCTGCCGACGTCTACCGTTTCGACCTTTTGTATGGAGCGTTGTCCGTCTGACATGGGCGGCGCACGCCGCCCATCGGTTCGCAACGCGAACCGCTCTCGCACCCCGCGCGGGAACGTTCAGGTATTCAACCTGTACGCGCGGGGTTTGCGAGCCAGCTAAATCGCTGGCTTTGCGCAAAGCGCAAAGGGGCGCTAAGAGCGCCCTCATGTTGCCCACCGCTGTACGGGTGACGAGCCGCACAACGCAAAGCCACTGCGCTGCGAGCGCGCATTTCGTGCAACCCGAAGTGCTGTCGCTCCGCTCATCTAACACCCGGTATTCCACCCCTTGCCAGCCATTGGCTGGAGTGTTTTTGACAGAAAGGAGAATGCCTTGAACACGACCGAGTTGACCGCCGAAATCGCGCGTCGTCTTCCCCGCTTCAGCCGTCGCGACATCCGTGAGGTACTGGAGGTCATGACCGAACTATGCCACGCCGAGCTGGGCAAGATGGATGGCGAAGTTCACCTGACAGGCTTGGGCAAACTGTACACCGAGGCGCATTGGGTGAAATGCGCGGGCGTGATGCGCCGCGTGATGCGTGCCAAAAACGGCGGCAGAACGCCCGACCTGCTGCTGCGCCATACCGTTCGTTTCCGACCTTCTGACGCTTTGCGCGTCGCGCTGAATAAAGGGGAGTAACCGCAGATGAGCAGCGCCAAATTCACCGAGCGCCTGTCGGTCGGCTTCACACCCGACCAGGTGCGCCGTCTGGAAGAAATCAGCCGCGTCCGCTCGCGCAAAGGGGACCCGCTCACCAAAGCGGATGTGGTCCGTGCCGCCGTCGAGTTCTACCTGCTCCATCAGGAAGACTTGCCCGGTGCGCGCAAGGCTGTCGCCAAAGCGGTTGAAGGCAAGATCGCCGAAGTAGACGCGAAAGTCGTCCAACTCGATAGCAAAGTAAGCACACTCATCCAGTGGTTGGAAGGACGGGTGCGCAAATGAGCCGACGCTGTAAAACCGTGTGGACAGCTCCGGTCGCGCTGCCCATCTGGATCATGTCCTGGGAAGTCTGGAAGGAAGGTGCGTTGTATCGCAAAGGCACGATGCGTATCCCGGCAGAAACCGAACAGGAAGCGCGGGACGGCGTCGAGCAAATCATGTGGGAATTGATGCCCAACCTGTTTTTGGAGGCCGAGGTCCGTCTCACCAGCGCCTTGACCTGTGAGTCGAAATGAATAGCAAGCAGATGTGCGTTGCCAACGTGCAGTACAAGAAGCCAACCGCTGAAGGTGCTAAAAGCAGCGGCGGGTTGTTGCGCTACCTGACCTACCGTGACGGGCGCTATGGGCATATCCAGCAAGAAGCCGGAATGGAGCGTTGGGTGAATCGTGGCCTCGGCGGTTCAGTGCGAGACATCGCTGCCCGGTGTGATGCACTCAAGAGCCAGCACGTCCTGGCGTTTACGCTCGTGTTCAATGCCAATCCCGACCTGATGGCGATGGTTCCGCTGCAACAGCGAGAGCAGTTTGTGCGTGAGTTGACCGAGACCTCGCTCGACCGCTTCTTCGAGGCACGCGGGGTCGAAGGTGGGGTTGAGTACAGCTACGTCCTGCACCACCGCGAGAGTGCGGACAAACAAGCACCCGGTCTGCACGACCCACACACGCATGTCATCCTGCCAGGAACCTACTTTAACGAAGGCCGCGGCGAGCGGGACGCGCTCTACTTCAGCCGCAACAAACAAGGCAATCACATTGAGCTGCTGCACCGAGCCACGGAGCAGACCTTGCATGATCTCATGGACCGGGAAATCGGCCCGGATTGGGAGCAGCGCTACGACGCGCTCGAACTCACCCGTGAGCAGCAGCGGGCGATTACCCAAACTGTACCGCATGGCAAAGTGCTTGATGAACAGGGGCGGCAGTGGGACGCATGGCTTGGCGAGCGCCGTACCGACGACGGGCGAACCGCCGTCGGCTACTACCGCCAGTTCCCACACGACCCGAAGACCGAGCAAACCACCTTCAAGTCAGAGGAACTTGACCTGGAGTTCCGTCCACTGGCGAAGGACCTGTCACACGCTCAGGCAGCGACGCTCGCCGCGTGGACAGCGCAGTGCTTGAAAGGCCACCCGACGCAAGACTTCGCTGAAATGCTGAGTTTCATCGGTGAGGTGGGCATAGCGGAGGACAACAGGCGAGAGGGATATGTGCAAGACATGGCACAGGAACTCGCTGCCATACACGCACATCGTCAAGCGCTGGCTGACCGTGAACGGGAACGGCATATCGAACCGCCAGCACGCAGTCACGACATCGAGTTTTTTTGACCCAACAAAGCCGCAGAGGGCACGGACGGGATTGTTTGGCGACAGACCGTTCGTACCCTCTGCTTGAAGAGGCATTACACTATGTCCGCCAGTATAGCACACGATGTGTCGAACGGCACGTCTTCAAGCATCTCTTGCACTGAGTTTCTGGCAGCCTTGTACCGGGGGATAGACCCCTCACTATGGCTGGAACTGCGCTGTATTCACCCGACCGGCGCTGGTAAGCCGCAGACACGCTGGCTGCCAGTTGGGAAAGCGGCGAATGCGCTCAACCAGGTCAAGTCACTCAACACCGAAGGCTACGGCGTGTTCTTCGCACCTTGCCCACGCCGCGAGCGAAAGGGTAGCGCGGAGTACGCCGCGGTGATGCCCGTCTTGTGGGCAGACATCGACTGCGACGGCGATCCGGTCAAGCGTGAACGTGGGTTGGCTCGCCTGAATGCGTTCGACCCGCTTCCCTCGGCAATCATCGACAGCGGTGGCGGGTGGCATCCGTACTGGTTTCTGGATGCACCCTTCATCCTGACCGACAACACCGACCGTGAACGGGTTGCTGCCATCTTGCGTGGTCTGTTCGCAGCCCTCGACGGCGACCCGGAGTACGTCAAGTCCGTCGCATCCATCATGCGCTTGCCGGGCTTGGTCAACACCAAACCGGAGCGGAACGGGGCGCTCGTCATGGTCACACACTTCGAGCCGGAGCGCCGCTATCCGCTTGCAGCCTTCGATTGGCTGGCCGTCAAACCGAACACGGCACAGTTCAGGTCGGACGCATACATGAACGCTGGTCATGCGCCGCTGCCGCAAAGCACACTGGATTACCTGAACAACGGAGCAGCCGTTGAACACCGGAACCATGCGTTATTCGCGGCTGCTTGTCAGTTCCGCGATGCTGGCTATTTGCAATCCGAGGCTGAGGCGCAGCTCGTTTCACGCTATCTGGCGGAACCGCGCGGCGGTGGCTCAGGTGAAACGGGGCGGGAACGCGAAGCGCAAGCGACGATTGCCAGCGCCTACAGCCGCACTGCCCGCGACCCACTCCTCCAAGCGCCAGTGCATCATCAACCTAGCCCACCCGCGAAGAAACCACCCACTACTATAGTCGCATCGTCAGACGCTCATCAGCAGGTGACGACGCTGATTGCACAGTTTGAGCAAACGCAGTCACAGGCTCAGAACACCAGTCCCACTGCCGAGCAGATCGCCCAGGCAGTGATTGCCTGCGCCGACCTTGACCCCATCGCGTGGGCAGCCGAGCGCAAACGCATCAAGGCGATCTGTGGAGAAGACTACCGCCTGACCGACCTCGACCGGATGCACAAACGCGCGCAGCGGGACGCCCACAAAGCTGTTGTCAGCTCTGGCGCACTTCCAACTGAGCGCTACTACATTGAAGATGGCTGGATCATCTACGAGCGCTTCACCACGCACGGCAAGTCACGGCAGATTGTCGCCTCGTGGACCGGTCGCATCCTCGAATGGATCACGGCTGTAGAGGACGACGGCCAAACCGAACACGTCATGCGTCTTGAATTGACGCATACCGGGAAAACAATCACGCTGGACGTCCCCAGTGAGTTATTCGGCGACGCCAATGCAGTGACACGCTTCATCGCCGGACGCGCAGGCGGCCTCTATACCGTGCGTGCCGGGATGAACAAACATCTGGTCCCGGCGCTGCTCGCCCTTTCTGGCGAACCCATGCAAAAGACGACCTATCGGTTTATCGGCTGGACGAAGGTCGATGGCAAGTGGGTGTATGTCTCACCAAACACGAGCATTGCCGCGAGCGGTGCGCTCGAACAGCCGCCGACCGTCGAACTCGAAGGCCGCCTGCGGGACTACAGTCTCACGGATACGGACTGGACACGCAGCCTGAGCGCATTTGCGGCGGTGCGTGACGCCTTGCCACCGAATCTAGCTCCCGCACTGCTCACCTTCGCCATGCTGCCGCTGGTGCAACGGTTCTTCCCTGCCGCAGCGCCGCGTCCTGCCCTGCATCTGGTCGGCACGACAGGTAGCGGGAAATCGGAGATTGCGGCGTTATTGACCAGCTTCTACGGCCAGTTCACCCGCGATAGCCCGCCGAGCCAATGGGGAGATACCGTGAACACCGTCGAGACGCTTGGCTTTCCACTCGCCGACGCACTCTACTGGGTCGACGACTACAAAACCTGCTATGCCGATGAGCGCACGTTCACGCGCTTTTTGCAGAGCTACTCGCGTGGGATGGGTCGCGGACGGCTGACCCGTGAGGCGAAGCTGCGGCAGGAACGTCCCTGCCGCGGACTGCTGCTGAGTACAGGCGAGACAACCATCGAGGGTGAAGCGTCGGTCCTCGCGCGAATGCTTGTGCTGGAGGTCTCACCCTGGGAACGACGTGATCCCGGTGGAATGCTGAATACACACGCCGATAGCAAGCGGAGCGACCTCAGCGGGTTCACCCCGCACTTTGCGGCGTGGATTGCCCGTCGCGCCGATAACGGAACGCTCTCTAAGCAGATCGCCGAGCGCTTCGACGCCAATGTACGCAGCTACCGCGACAAGCTGAAAAGCACAGGTGGTGGGCGGGCCAGTACCGGACGCATGATCCAGAATTGGGCGGTACTGCTCACCGTCTACGAACTCCTGCGTGACTTCCTGACCGGACGCGACGCTGAACATGCGCTTCCACTCTGGCAGGATGTGCTGACGCATACGGTTCAAGCCGTGCAGCAGGAACGCGCAGGTGAAGTGTTTCTGAATTTGCTTGCGCAGCTCCTCGCCAGTGGCGACGCACAGATTGCGAGCAACATACACGAGCCAGACGCGCCGCGCACGAATACACCCATCATCGGCTACTTCGGCGACGACTATATCCTGCTCCTGCCAGAAATCGCCTACCGCGCCGTGTGCCAGATGCGACCGCAACTGAAATTCACGATGGCCGCCATCGGCGCACAGTTAAAAGAGGATGGAAAGCTGCTGCCCGGCGCATCCGCGCTCACCGTGCAGCGCCGGGTACGAGGCATCGTCACTCGCGTCTGGCAACTCAAACCGGATTTCCTGCTGGTAGAGGATGCAGAACCAAGCGAGGCTCATTGACCAAGCAAGTCTGAAACGTTGTAAATCTCGACATCCCATGAAGCGGTTACGGCAAGTTGTTTGCCATCGGGCGAGAAGGCAACACCGGGTGCAGGGTGATCAATGCTCGCCACTACTTTCCATGTACTAGTGTTCAGAATCAAGACGTTCCGTTCATAGGGTCCACTGAACGCGAGCAGTTTACCGTCGGGACTTATACCAAAGCCGCTGAAATTACGATCAGCCGAAGACAGAATATGCAGCGGTTGAGACGTCGACTCACGATAAACCACGTAGCCATCACTACTGCTGAAGGCAACAATCAGATCATTTATGGGGTCTCGCGCCAGCACATAGCGTTCCTTCCATTTCTGCAATGTGCTATCTTCCGGTATCAGTTCAACACTATAGCTTCCATCCTTATTTTGCTTCAACGTGGCTGTTTTTCCAATTGGAACAAACACCTCTTGATAAGTTCCACTATCAACCAACCATGTTAATGCGTTGAAGTTGTTGAGGCCGTCAGGAGCGCCAAATAACGCACGTTTATCAGCGGACCACAGAAGGTTAAATGACCACATCTTTCCGTGCAATACTCGGCTCGGAGTGGCCTGCTTATGTATTTGCATCAACGGGAATAATGATGGGGCTACGTTAGGAGGTAGCCATCCAGCAGCAGCACCCTCGAGCGGCTGCATGAATTTGGTGAGGTCACGCCGCATTGCACCATCCGGTGTTGCGATCCCGACGTGATAGCAGCACGCGCCACCACCCGCAAGAAGCCCTTCTCGGAAGTCCATCAACCACTTGCTATCATTGTTCCAAATGACCGTACCACCCGGAGCAGCGTTATAGCTCCGCAGTGCGGGACGCAGCACACGCCATTTCATATCGCGATTGTCCCGAATGGCAGTACCATCATTCACAACAGCGGTAAACCGCCCATCAGGGCTGACAACATCTGGACTGCCAGCATCCCATCCTCTCCCTATGTTTGCGCGAAACGTGTCAATCTCGACATGGTTAGCTGATGTGATGGTCATTCCTCCTTCAATATCGAGGCGAGCAGCCAACACACTGTCAACAGACCGCATCCCTTCCGTATATGGATTTTGAAAGAAAATTGCTATGTGGCGCGCGTCGTTCCATTTGATCTGAGGTGAGGGTACTGTTTCGTCGGACTCGGTAGGGAATGACTGCTTTGCTGTAAAAAGGCGCACTCCTGCGTTTGCATTAATAACAGCCACTTCCATCACACGATACCCGTTAAAAGGTAAAAGGTCATGACGTGGATCAACCAGGTCGCGTGCGTAATAGTATCGAACGGCCAGTAATAAATCTGCTTCAGACGACCAAGCCAAACGAACATTCTGCCAGCCGTTGAATACATCGAGTTGTTGACCAGTCCGCAAGTTTAGAATGGCTGGTTGTGCGTTCTCATAGCCGCGTCCCCATCCGTCAATGGATGCGGCGGTATATGCGAAGTATCCGCCAGACGGCGAAAAACCGGGACCACCAATATATGATGCAACGCTATTCGTGTCGCGGGCGAGAATACGCTGCGCCATCAGCCGCGTATCTGTGCCATCTGCACGCTCAATCACGAAGGCATTCAGACGGTCGGAATAGTAGTAGATGTACGGCACATTTATAGGCTGACCGCTATGCACAAGTACGCTGAGCGGAGCAAAAGACACAAGAAGCATTGTGAAGAGCAGCCAACGTGAGAACATATTGCACCATCCACAATCTGAGCGAGCGTTCAAGAAAGTCTAACGTATGAGTGAGTGATTGATCTGCTGGTGGGCTGATCGTCCTCAAATCGCATTAGATTGTCAGGTTATGTGTCAACTCGCATCAAAGGCTGTGCATGGCCTGTGACAGCAAGAAATGCGATGGTCATCACGTTTTTGCCATGCTGTCACAGGTGTCACAGGCTGTGACAACGAAAAAATCGACAGAAAAACAAAAAATGCGCGTGCATTTTTGTTGTCGCAAAACTGGAAAAAGTAACCTGTGACAGGTGTGACACCTGTGACATTTGAAAACAGTGACACATCATTTCTTGTTTTGAAACTACAGATTCTTGCCTGTGACACCTGTGACAGTGTGACAGATGGATGCGGCTCCAGGTTTGCCTACCCAACTTTTCGCCTCGTGTCAGGATATATGTAGATAGAGCATCAACTGAGGGTCACTGAATGGATGAACAAGAAGCACTTACTCAGCTAAAGCAGGGCAACATCAGCGGGTTAGAAACATTGGTAAAGCTACATGGAGACAAGGCGCTACGTACCGCACAGTTGATCGCCCGCGATAACGCGCTCGCGCAGGATGTCGTGCAGGATGCGTTCATGCGTGTTTTTGAGCGCTTCGACCAGTACGACACAACGCGACCCTTTGCACCCTGGTTCTACAGAATAGTCGCAAATCTCAGCTTGCAAGCTCTCAAACGGACGCAGCGCTTCAGTTCCCTCAGTCCAATCGAGTCGATGTCTGGCAGGTTTGATGTTGAGGCGCTCATCGAACAAGCGGAAAGTGCAGAGGAGATGGAAAGCGCATTGAACAGTCTGCCACCCGACCAGCGCACCACATTTGTCCTGCGCTATTACGTCGGGTTGAGCGAGAGCGAGACGGCGGACAAGACACATACGCCGCTTGGCACAGTGAAATGGCGGTTATATCGCGCTCGTGAACGAATGAAAACCTTGTTGTCCGTACATGCAGTGGATGGGACACTATGACCATGAAAAGAGAAGAGGTACAAGCCACCCTGGATGGCATTGCCGCGCGTGAACTCCCCGCAGATGTGGACTTGTGGTCAGGCATACAGAAGCGGCTTCCAGGTAAGAAACACCTGAAGATGCGTCGTTTCGTGCCGAGTAACCGCCTTGGGTGGGTAGCAATGCTGCTGGTCGTAGTGCTATCGGGGGGCATTATCGTGTACGCCATTGACTTCGCGGTGCGCCAAGTCATTCAGCGCGATCCGGGGCTGGATGCGGCATACCTGGCGAAGTATGGTCAAGTCGTCAACCTGACGCAGACACTCGGCAACTTCAGCGTCAATGTGCAGTGGGTCTACGCAGATGCTAATCGGTTGGCAATCGGGTACACCGCGACTGTCCGAAATGAAAAGCGCTACAACAACCTGTCGTCGCGTCCGACGCTCACCTTTGAGGATGGCACAGTGATCCGTTATGACGGTGGATATGGAAGCGCGATTGCCTACACCGATAACAACACCGTAGGTACGAATGCCATCATCGACAGTTTTGCACAAAATCCTGCAAAACCTGCATTCGCCCAGGTCAGGCTTCACTTCTCAGTCATGTTGGAGGCGATTGATCAAGATGTCATCAAGGTCAATACAACGTTAGATGCAAATGGCAACGGGAGGATCAGCGGGCTGATGGGTCCTGTTGTGGGTCCGTTCCGTTTTGACCTTACCATTGGAGAAGCGCCTCAACACACTGTTGCTGTTGCTCAAAGCAGTGAAAATAAAGGCATAAAAATCACGCTGCAAGAGGTCAGAATCACACCATCACAAGCTGTTGCCTTGCTTTGCTTTATAAATCCCGAACCCCAAATTCAGGAATGGTCCATTCTGGCAACCATCGACACGCCAAAGCAAAAAGTCAGCCCATTCCAGGCGCTGCAAAGCACCTCGCGAACAAGTACGCCGGGATGCTATGAGAACCGTTTCACTTCTGCTCTATACGCTGATCTCGGTTACTGGACACTGACCGTTACCAACCTGATCGGTCGCTACCCTGATCTTCCAGACAGTGATCCACAGAAGTTCTATCGCGTGGAGGGAAACTGGACCTTCAAGTTCACTGTTGATGCCATTCCAAAACCCTGAATTGAGATGCCAGTGACCACAAACTGAGCAGGTTTTGGTAGCTGTTGCAAATTGCCTGAAAAGTCAGCAGCAGTAGCGTTTACACGCTTGCTCCGCACATAGCGACTATCCGAATCTAAAGCCGCCTGAGTACAGCGAATACTCAGGCGGCTTTGGCATTTCTATGGAGCAGAAACGCCATGTCCAGAGTATATCACCCCTCAGCCGTCCCGTGCAGCGCAACGCATGACGTCACCTTCGAGAAGCGCTGGAAACAAGTCGAGGCACAGCTTCGCTTGCAGTTCAGCCCACGTGGTGACGAGAGCCATGTCGATGCGCTACTTGTCGAAGCGTACCAGCACCTTCGCGCGGTCTTCGCAAGCGAACCGGAGTTGCTTGATGTGATTTCCGATGCGCAGTGGGTCGAGTTAGCCTTACAGGGTGTATTGAACATCAACGAAGGGCAGTCCGTATTCGACTGCCAGTTCGAGATCATCCAGAAGCGGCTTCATCACTGGGCGCGGCAGCACTTCAACCGCGACATCGTAGAGGATGTTGTTCAGGCCGCGTTCATCAAGCTCTTCGAGGATTACGAGCGACATCAGCACGAGTGGGACACCAGAGCCGAGTCGTTCTGGGTAAACTGTGGCAAACTGGCGATGCGCTCGGCATACCGCGACCTGCTCCGGCAAACCCATCACATCAAAGGATCATCCCGTCGGGCTGAACCACAGGAGTGGGTGCGGCATGATCTTCGCGAAGACCAGTTCACTTGGTTTGACGATGAGGAGAACGACCAGAACGACTTGCTGGACTTGCTCAGTCAGCGGGACGATGTAGATATTCACGGCATTGAGACGCGCCGCGCCAATCTACGGCTCGATCTGGAGAAACTGTTCAGGACGGTACAGGCGCACTATACCCCGGCGGTGTTCGAGCGCTGCCTGCTCATTCTGGAGCGCTTGGCCGAGGGCTATACACCGGGTGAAATACGGCTCGAACTCGGTTGGACGACATCCACCTATGACGGAACGATGACTTTCATCCGACGCATGAGCCAGTTCGCCGAGGACTACCACCGCGCCCCGAACCGCTGCCGAAAGTTGAGTGAGACCGAAATCCAGCGTATCTATTCGCTGCGCGCGTCGGGTTGCACACAACCAGAGATCGCGCGGTTGGTTGGACGAGATCATAAGACGGTGTGGCGAGTGTTGCAGGTATCCGTTAGCGTGTAGCATGCTCAAAATGAGAGTAGTCCAAACTCCTTTGGCTACTCTTCCATTTCATTTCCACATTTTTTGCGTCTTGTTAGTTTGTCTGGAAATCAGAAATTACCAGGGATTCTTTTCGCTCGTGGCTTGTTCACAAGGGCATGTGACGTATAAGGCCATTTCTACAGAAAAATCACGCGGAACCCAATTGAAACCCAATTGAAGCTATCGAACTATCTGAATATTTAGCGCGATTGAGCGTACCTGAACAAAGGTCAGTGGAAGCAGTTGCAACAAATTGCGCTGGCAATGCCGTGTATGAGCAGATGGGTGACAATAGTCGGGTTGTCGCGGGGGACGGAAAAAGGGAGAAGTTATCGGACGCTACAACGTTGGTTTGCGATTCAGATGGAATGGGGAGCGCTGTTATGGGCAATGTGAAGGCGCATCTGGTTGGCCCAAGCGGGACGTATCCGGTCCTACTCCTCTTTCCCTGCTTGCGTGGGAAGGGGTTTGGAGTCCACTCAGTCAAGTCTAATCTCTTTCCCCATTAGAGAACAATTTATGTATCACTTTCTTGTATTTTCGATCAATTTTATATCCAAGTCGGACTGATATCCCTTGATCTCTCCTTGCCTTAATTTTTGAAAATAGACAGCAAAATTTTTAGGAGTAAGGAAATTAAACTGGTATCTCAGATCGGCTCCAGTTTCCACTAAATGATCGTTTATTAAGCGGATATGTGCTAATGCATACTGATTCTTTGCTCCATTTTCTTCATCAAGTTCTGCCAATTGGTCATCGTCCTTAATTTCAACAATTAACACTAATGGCTCTTTCAATCGAATGAAAAAATCGGGACTGAACTTGCCGCGCTTCGGGTCAACCCCTCTATACCAGACATACTCGATTTCGTAGAATCGACCTGACGTGGATTTCAGCCAAGAGACAAACTTTACTAAATTTTGCGGATCCAATAACTCTCTCACAAATCGTCGCTCATTTTCCGAGTCAGCAATTACGCCGTTAAGGGGCGTCATGAAATCGCGACGGTTGCGAACCTCGTAACATTTATAACCACTTCCACTTTCAGTGGCTTCATCAAAAAATTCTAGCTGCTCATCTTTTAATGAGGTTCGCGTTTCTTCAGTCCAGAAATACGTTTTGCTACTCCGTAGTTCAGCTGCACTGATACTGTCTATCTGTCGATCACGGGTAGATATAGTGAAAAAGCGATTTTGTTTTGTTGTGAATCTTACATATTCGGACTTGCCGCGATGTAAACCACGTAGTTCTCGCAAAAATTTTTGTTTCATGCTTTCGGTTGCAACAGACATGTTTTTTCGAGAAAGAGAGATGCTAACAATCTCTTCAAGACGCTCCACAGAATACTGATCGGTGTAGACCGTTCGCATTATGGGGTCAGGATCATTCGGGTTTTGGGCTTGTTCTAGGCGTTCGTACATAGCTTCTGCAACTTGTCTTGGCGTATATGTTGCCCTGTGAATTTGTGTTTGCCAGGTGTAGCG
Organism: Aggregatilineales bacterium; assembly: GCA_965246845.1. Classification (GTDB taxonomy): domain Bacteria; phylum Chloroflexota; class Anaerolineae; order Aggregatilineales; family UBA2796; genus JBBRMW01. The sequence continues at coordinate 1,354,399 of CBDFFR010000012.1, read as the reverse complement.
GTTTTCCGTTCCTGCTCTCTCAAACTCAATTTTCACATCTTGATCTGTAACATCATCCGCAAGATTTACGTAGTCTTTACCATCAAACAACGTATATGGTTCACTACGAGTATCTTTTGTTTTTGATGTTGCCTCTATCGTATAATCAATTTGGTTAAGATCAAAATGATACGGAGAGTCATCAACAGTTCGCGACGATAAACGCTTCTCAATTTCCAATATTTCATTGACTAGTGGACTACCGCTGTGAAGGCGAAGGGTAGAGACGCGCCAAGGCGCGACGGGCGTCATCGACGGTGAAATGCCATTGGATAGTCTGCTTATCGCGGTTACGAACGCATTGGAAGTGTGCAGCAGCCCACGCCAAGTCATCGGTGGAGGCGACGCGACGACGCAAAGAGCGAGCAAAAACGGAGAGTTCAATCTCGGCCATGTTGAGCCAGGAAGCGTGCTTGGGAGTATAGTGAAAAGTGAAGCGACGGGCGAGCCGTCGGGCTTCAGCAGCGGGGAAGGTGTCGTACAGGACGGCTGGGGTGTGAATGTTGAGGTTGTCCACGACCAGTTGAATACGCTGCGCCGAGGGGAAGTGGTCGTCGGCGAGGTTCTTGAGAAAATGCGCGAAGTCGGACTTGGTACGGCGCGCGGTGACCTTGAGCCGCCGCCAACCGCCGCGCGGTTGCACCGCCAGAAACAGGTTTGCCATGCCGTGCCGCGCGTACTCATGGTCTACCCGCTTGGGGGTGCCGGGTCGCATCAGTTGCGGCTGGCGGGTATCGCCCAGCAGTTGACAGGGACGCTCATCGACACACACCACCGGGTGCTGTTCGTCGAGCGGTTGCGCGTACACGTCCAGCAGCGCTTCCATCTGACAGACAAACGCGGCGTTCACCTCCGGGATGCACCAGTGGTCCACCCGCCACGGTTTGAGCGCGTTTTTTTTAGCACCCGTCCAACCGTATCCTCGCTGATGGACTCGACCACCCCCAGTTCCACCAATTTGTCCGCCACCATGCGCAAGGTCCAGCGCTGCTCCCCGTGCGGCGTGTCCGAGCAACTCACCGCAATCAGCGCCGCTTCCCCTGCTTCATCCAGCAGGCGTGGGTTGCCCGGTCGCGCTTTCTCGTACAGCGCGCGCTTCAGTCCTCCCGCCTGATAGCGGGCGCGCGTCCGCCAGATGGTCGCCTCCCCTACCCCAAGCGCTTCCTGAATAGCCGCATCGCTCTTGCCGGAGGCCGCCAACCGTACAATATGCGCGCGCTTCAGCACCCGCGCGCCCACCTTCCCCTTACTCAACAGCGCAGTCAGCTGTTCCTGTTCAGCCGCGCTGAGGGTCATCTCGATTTTCTTCGGCATCGTCTGGTCTCCTTGAACTCAAGATTACCCGACCCTCAATGCGCCTTCAACTTTACAGCGGTAGTCCACTAGGTGCTTTATTCGGGATGCCCACGCATCATGGTTGAAGACAGTAACTTCAGGTTGTGCGCCTTTCCAATTGTCAGGAACTCGCAGACCACGTCCTAGCACCTGAGCAATAAGCAGTTTGCTATTAAATGCTCGCTCCTCATGTGGAACGATTTGAAAAACTCGTTTTACATCCCATCCCTCATTGAGCATCGAAACAGCAACGATCCACTCAATTTTACTAGCTGGACTATCCACATAGGGTAAACGCACCAAATCTTGAGCATTGTTATATACGACCAAAACCTGTTCCTTCACAAGTTCAGAGCTTTGTCCTCGTGTGTCTATCAGAAATGCTCGTAACTCATCAGCCACGTCTTCACAGCGAGCAATCGTCTGAGTAACGATAATAGTTAATGGTAATAATCCGATTTGTTTGAGTTTCTTCTTTATTTCATCATGTCGATTGTAGATAAGTTGCCAAGCATCTTCAGGTTCATTAGTTTTTGGCATTTCCGCTATATATTCAACTCGCTTTACATATTTATCTTCCATTGCTTCTCGAAGTGAGTAGCGATATATTACATCAGAAAAATAGTCATCATTCACATAACATGTTCCTGAAACCCCGATAATGAACCTGAAACCGAATTCAGGATCCGTCAAAAACTCTTTCCAACGTTTTGCCTTGCCTGTAGGTTCATTGGCAACATGGTGGGCTTCGTCATTGAGAACCAGAGTACGTGATCCTTTCCCAATCAAACTATCTCGAATAGAAGAACCTGTACGCTCCAAAATCGCGTGATAATTTTCGACACAAACGCTTCCCTCGGTAAGGGTTTGGCTCGCTGTTATAATCGTTGGTATTGAGTGTTTCGCGTTAGTTGGTAGTTGGTCACTTAGATCCGAATTTCCAGCAAGAGAGCGGAATTTTTCTAATAAACCAGCCTCAATTGTTGTTGATGGGCAAAGTACAAGGACGCGGTCTACTACACCCTCCGCCAACATAATTACTGCAATCCCATAAAGGATGTAGCTTTTGCCTGTGCCAGTCGCAAGATCTAAAGAGGCGGCAAGAATATCAGGGAATTGTAAGTATCGTGTCAATCCAGCCCATGAACCATAGCGGGCTTCAAGAAGTGAGTTTGCTTTGTAGTTGGCTTGAGCTAAAGAAAGTAAGTTGTCGTACTCGCCGCCTAGCAAGTATCTGAGCGCAGTACGGATTGCACTCTTTTGATATTCGCGGCTCCCGCACAATTCATCCAAAAAAGCATCGTATCGACTCTCATCCCATTTAGAACGGTCTATAGCGGTACTAACTTTTAAGATTAAGTCCTCGTTACGGAAACGTTGACGATCAGCAGAAGACGGCATATCTAACCTACTCTCTATTAGCCAGTTCAGAATTTATGGTGAGATCAAATTTATCGCGAGGAATAGTTTCAATCGCCTCATTACCATAAATATCCATAAAAATCGCCATTATCTGTTTGCCAACTTGATCGGGAGAAAATTTTGCGTACCAGTTGTCTTTGCTGAGTTGGTTTGCAAAATAGCAAGTATCTAGGTTGAACACATCTCCCTGATAATCAAAGTCTAGCAATAGCATTGAAAAAGTCTCAACCCCTCCACGCACAATGTTACCACGAACTTGAGCGCGGCTTTCAAAATGGTTAATATGAATGAACGCATCGCCGATAAATTTGTCTTCACGCATCTGAATGCCTGCTGTCCACTTGACAGCGGGTGGTTGAATAAAATCAAACCCCTCAGTATCTACGAGGTCATTTATTGACAATTCGTCGTTTGGCTGTTGCAACGCAGTAAACTCACGTCGGTGAAGCTCATTGATGAATGAATAGGGAATACGAAGTGCATAGTAACGCACACTATCGAAGTCTACAAAATCCTGCTGAAAATCAAAGACGTTTCGCGGGGCAATGATAAAAAAACGCGAGCCAATTTTGTCTCCTATCCGTAGATGAATACTGTAGATCGTTTCCTCGTCAACACGTTGACCTGGGTATTCATGCTGGTTAAAAACGAGTACACTTGCTCCTTTTCGTTTTCCGTGCAGCGCCATTCCCCCAATTTCATGCGGTTCATCTTTGCATTCAAACAACTGAAGTGCGAAAAAACGCCAATCATTCCAAGGTAACTGTTGTAGGGTAGAAAAATCATATAGACCTGCGTTGTAGAGAACGAATGGCTTTGCAGTGATTTTTTTTCCTTTATTACCTGGCGCTGTACGCAAATTTAGTAGTCGTTTTTGGATCGTGTATATTGCTAGTTTTCCTCTATCTATCCCCATCCACCGCCGGCCTAACTTTTCCGCAACTGCAAGCGTAGTGCCTGAACCAGCAAAGGCATCTAAGACAATATCACCCTCCCGAGTCGAGGTCCGTATGATGCGTGATAGTAACCCCTCGGGTTTTTGAGTCGGGTATTTTGTGCGTTCTTCTTTCGAGACAGCCCAAGAGACATCTTCATCTATACCTTCTTGTGAACCCTCGTAGACTCCTTGAGTATAAGGCTGATATGCCCACAAATCCATCAGGTAATTGCCTATATCATCTGACAAAGGTTTTTTCAACCTTGGTTGTGCGCCCTTCTTATTTGGAATATAAATCATGCCGTGTTCGTACAAGTATTCTAGTTTCTCGCGTGGTTCCAAGCTGAATATATCATGCTCAATCAATTCGTATACAAAAGAGGGAATCGCCCAATGCCGACCTGCTTTGGTTGGATCATATTCCATCCAAGACTTCCCAGAGTCGCCATTACGAGTGCCTTCAGCAGTCAAATCTGACTTAGCGAAATAATTGCCTTCCTCATCTTTTTCAAAGTTATCTTTAATGTAGTCTTTGAAAGGCGGTCGTTTATATTTATTAAACCTTACGCGCGAGGAATGTGAGTAGAAAAAAATGACTTGGTGGGTGATACCATAGGTCTCAGCTTTACTATGTGAATTAGTGTTCCTCCAGATGATTTCATTTCTAAAGTTTTGTTCCCCAAAAATTTCATCCATCACTACCTTTACGTAGTGAGCTTTTCGTTGATCTAAGTGTATATAAATTGAACCGTCATCACTGAGGAGTTCTCTCATTAAAACTAAGCGCTTGCGAAGAAACTCAATAAATTGAGCACCTGCAATCTTATCGCTATATGCTTTTTCATCTTGACCTCCACGGAAGTCTTGTTTAGTGGCAAATGGTGGGTCAATATAAATTAGTCGCACGCCGGGTGTGCCATCGGAATTAAGCAATCTGCCAGCCTTTTTTTCTTCACTAAGCCGCTTAAGGACTTGCAAGTTATCACCCAATATGAGCTTATTCTGCCAAGCCTCAATAGATTTCCCGAATGCTCGGACTGGCTGAAGCGGTACAGCCATTGTGCTGGCGAGAATATCCTCTTCGCGTTCTTTCCCATAGTAAACTAATTCATATTCTCGCTTCTCTGGAGGGAATAATTCATGTGCCCATTCTGCTGGTAAATCTTCCCCACGTCGCAAGGTCTCGATTACTCGTTGCCTCAAATCATCGTTCATTAACGCACCAACTCCTCTAGACCTACAAAGGCATAGGTAAACAGGCAGAATGCAACCAAGAAAGAATGGTGCTTTGCCAAAAGAAATTTATCGCAGTAAAACGTCGATTGTACCCAAAAGAAGGGTAGCAGACAATCCCAAAAAGTAAAAGTCAATGTACTGCAACAGGTATAGGGGTTATGCAGTTGAGCGTAAAAACTTATACGTTCAACTTGGATTTTAAGCTCAACTGGGCTTGAACTGCGTAACTCCTGAGGTAAATGAATTACACCCGCTGCAAGCAGCGGGGAATTCGACCCACAATCGATTAAAATGGTTCCGTCGTAAATACGACATTTACAAGCTGCGCTTCACCAGCGAGCGGACGTTTGCTTGGATCGACAAATTTTGTGTCCTATTGGTACGTTTTGACCGCAAAGCTGCCCATTTCATGGGCGCTAACTACATCGTTTTCGCCTTGATTAATCTTCTATCTATTTTCGCCAGAAAAGTCTCGATGAGTTGTAGGAATATCCATTTCACTTTTCAATTCCGGCGTTCAACAACTGCCCAACAAACTTTCCATTGTTTCTTGAGCTGTCCGCGCCCAAGTGAAGGTGTCTAAGACATGATTAACCAAGCGTGTGTAAAAGAGAGCCACCACAAAAGCGATGATTGCGAGAGGCACGACTAGACCAATTAACTCACCTCTCCACAGTAGGGCAGCACCAACAGAAAGTGGTAGAGCTAAAATACTCCCATTCCGGGCGGCACGTCCGTAGACCAGCGTAAGCGATTGCCGTCGGGAAAACTCGTTTTGATAACCTAACGCCTGACCGTAATATTCCTTCTGCCCACATTGGGCCGCTATTTCGACAAAGTGTGCGAACACCTCACTATAGAGTTCTGAAGATCGTTCGGTGGTATTGATAACAGCTTGCAAACTCACCTGCGCGACCATCGGTAATGCTGGGCGGAAGTGCTGCACTGCTGCACTGACCACCGGCTCGATGAGCGAACGTGACCACGTTTTTATCACGTCCTCGCTGTAATCCGGGCAACGCAGTGTATCTATCGCTGTTTTTTGCCAACCTGGAATCGCAACGGTGGATTGTTTAACCGTTTTTTGAAAGAACGTCGCCAAGACCTCTTCAGCCTTGTCGGTTGTCCCGAAAAGTAAAGCGGCCAGCTTGTCATCGGGTGCGTTGTTGAGTTCATCCAACACGGCGGCGCGTGTATTCGTATCAGCACCGCCAGAAGCCAGTGGTTCCAAGTAACGGAGCGCGAATGCGACCCACTGGCGGTGCTGCGAGGTCGAGACATTCGACTTTTCAGGTGGACGCACATCGGCGAAGCTCAACGCAATCAGCCAATGCTTGAGTGCTTCATCGGCCTGTTTGCCCGGTGACTCAAGGGATTGGCGGATCAGGGTTTTCAGTTCTGGGTCGGACAAACCGCCGTAGCGTTGACGCAATTCGGCAGGGACATGGGTTTGGCTCACAGCTAAACGCGCTCATTACAATACACTTCGCCTATTTTATCGCACGTCTTCCCGCCGTTGTCCTGTGAACATCCCGCGTTTATCCCGCTTCCCACAGACTTCCCGCAAGTCTCCCGCAGATTGTCTGGAGTTGCCCGCTCACCTGTCTTACGCTGTGCAGCATCGTATCGCAACGGTCTGTATCGCCGACAGGAGAAGTCTCGTGAGCAGTCAAAACCCATTCAGTCTGCCGACCAAAGAGCCACCCCGCACGACATCGATCAGCATCCGACTTTCGGAACAGGAACGTCAATCCATTGATGACTTGGCCGAGAAACTTGACGTATCACCGTCTCACATGGCACGACATTTTCTATTGCAAGTTGTCACGTTTCAGAGTGCTCGCACGCCTGAGAAAGCCAGACCGGAACTGTCAAAAATGGACATGACCGACCACACAGAAGTGACCAGGAGTGCGGCTGATGGTGATGCCCGACAAGCCAATGGCTGATGAGACAAAAACAGCCGACCAGGAGAAATCATGCGAGAGCGTTGACATGGTTGCTATCTCGCGGATTTTGTTGCGGGTGCTTGCACAGCTTGACGAAAGAGAGTACACTGACTCGCATAAAAGACGGCAGGCCGAAGTGTTGGCACACGACGACCCGCCTGACCCCGCGAGTGATGGGAACACCACGCGAGGCTAAGCACGAATTCTACCATTCGCGCCTTGCTTCTGCCGTACTCACTCGCAGAACAAGGCGTTTTTGTTTGTCTGGGCATCGCAGAGAGGAGAGTAAAACAATATGACCCGTTCACTAAAACGCCAAGAACCCCCATCAACCGATCCGTACCGCGCGCAGCCGCTGCCATTCGACCGCATGGTTGCCGTTTACTATCGTCAATCCTCGGAAGGGCAGGTCGGCAACATTTCGACCACACTACAAACCGTCGATATGGTTGAACATCTCAAGCGGCTTGGCTGGCTTGAGGAGCGCATCAAGATGATTGACATGGATGCGGGTGTCAGCGGTACGAAGAAGATGAAAGATCGTCCCGGCATGGCGCAGTTGTGGGCGCTCATCGAAGAAGCCAAAGTCGGCGCGGTGGCGGCACAGGATGTAGATCGCTTCTTCCGCGACATCACGCAAATCGAGCCGAACATCTTCATTGACGCTTGCCGACGCAACCGCATTCTCGTCCTCACACCCTCGATGGTCTACGATTTCGCGCATCCGATGCACGGACGTTATCACATGCAGCAGTTTCGCGACGAGGCACAGCGGTCAGCCGACTATCTGGAATATCAGATACGTGGAAAGCTGGTCAAAGCGCGGAACTACCGCAGCGAGCGCGGCTTCTGGACAGGCCGTAAGATTACCACAGGCTTTATAGTCGATCTGCGCGAAAAGCTGCCGGATGGGTCACATAACCCAAACCTGCAAAAGTATATTGCCTTCGTGCCTTGGGCGGGGGTCGTGGTCAAGTATTTCGAGATGTTCCGTGCCAACGAAGGCAATGTGCTGAAAACCTGGCGTCAGATCGAGCAATATGGTCCCTTCTTCCCAGACGTCACACCAGACATGATCCCGGAGGGCTTCAAGTTCCACACACCCAAAGAGTATCGCTCGCAAGTGACGGGGCAGCTTGCAATTGACCCGGTTGGACTGCGCGATATTCTGATCAATGTCGTCTACATCGGTCATTGGGTTCACAAACAGGTGATTGTGAAGTGGGACAATCACGAGCCACTTGTGCCGCTCGATCTATTCATGTATGCCTTCAATCGCATTTCACCAAGAGACTTTTACGGCGACCCGAACGAAAACTATGTGCCCTATCGCCCTTGGGTTCGGCACGACAAGTCTACGCGCCAGGTCGAGCCGCCTGCCTATGAAAACCTTGTCTTCACCGACGATCTACCAAACCGTCCGCATCGTCGATTGAACGGTATGTGGAGCGATAGTCGGAAGGAGTATCGGTATCAACTCTCGAATCTGCCTTACAAAGCCAACGTCTGGAGTGTCCGCGCTTACATGGTTGATGCGGTGATTGACGAGTTGCTGGTCGAACGGCTGCGCGTCACAACCATTGATGAGATAGCGTGGAAAACAGCGCAGAGCGGAGTTGCACACCGAGACCAGTCTGACATCAAGCGCATTGAGCAGACCATCAAAGCGACCAGGCAAGTCAAGGACAATCTGATCGCCAGTCTGGGGACACTCACCCACCCGGATATGGTTAAACGAGCGCAAGCCACTTACGAAGCTGCGGAAGCGGAACTCCAGACTTTGCAGGAGGAATTGGCACGCGCCACAGCCAGCCGCAAACAATCTACAGCACTCGTCCAGGCACGACCAGTTTTGGAGCGGATCGTTCAACAGTGGAGCAGTATCCCGCGTCAGGAGCGAAGCGCTCTACTGACGGGCTTTGCAGAGTATGTGAATGTGAGGCGGGTGGACCGTTCGACAAAACACCTCACGATCTACTGGCGCGATGGGTCCACCACGACCAAAGAGGTCGGACGCGAATACCTTAACTACCACTGGACTCAAGAGGAACTGGAGATGCTGCGCCAGATGATCGAGGGTGATGCTGACCAGGTCGAAATTCTGCGCGCATTTCCAGAGCATACCTGGCGTGCGCTGAAGCAACGGTACGCCTACACCTTCAACAATAACCTGTGGAGGCTTTCCTACTGCGGCAAGTGTCCCTACAACGGCAACACCAGATGGCCTGACACCGCTGAATACCGGGCGGAACACCCGCAGACACAGCCTTTCATGAATGAAGTGTCCACCAGTACATTCCTAAAGCACCAGTGTTTGCCTTTGCGCGCTCGATGGTCTCATCCATGACTTCGACGCTGTACGGTTTGCCCTTGCCGAGACCACTTGCACTGTTCGGATCGATGAGATTGAGGTATTCGCGTTGCATGGTATCGGTCCGCGCAAAGAGATTGCGACTGTTGGCGAGTGGGAACGTCACCTCACCGTCTACCGTTTCCCACGCCAACACACGCGAGCCAACCGTCGGCTTGAGGACGACGTACTCCCCAGCTTGATTGGGGCTGCGCCAGCAGAGCATTTTCTGTTCGCCGTCATAGTCGGTGAAGGGGTGGACCCACAGCGCGTCGTCGTTATCCGCACCACCCAAGATGTCTCGGATGCCGCTGCCATTTGGCGAGTCCTGCATCGCGAGCCAGTCTTCGTCGTTGACCCACGCCGTCGCGTACTCTGCGTCGATGCGGAGGTGACCGCGTGGGATGGTGTGTTCGACGCCTGCGGCTTGTCCAACCCCGATAGGCAAGACGTAGTACCGGCCCCCTGGAATTGGGAGCCTCATGCGCTCCAGCGTGTTCTCGTTGAGGCGCTTGAGGTGCTGGTTCATCAGGTTGCGCGTCACGCTTGCTGACCACAGCGCATGACCGCCACTCGCGAAATACTCCCGCAAGTGCCATGCTTCGATGTCTTCCATCGTTGCGTATGGGTCAATGCGCTGCATGGCGGCATCTACCTTGCCGCTCTCGACTGCCTGAGTGAAGAGCTTACCCTCGTCATCCAGCCACCCCGCGTACTGGTCCACATTGAAGAACGGATGGAGGTTGATGAGCGACTGAATATCGACGCGCATCTCATCGCGTGCATGGACGAAGTTCACGCCAACCCACGTTTGGCCGTTCGTCAGCCGCACCTCTTTCTTGGTGTCGAGTGGCAGCACGAAATCGGCATCAAGGTCGTCTGCGACGATGGCGTGTCCCTTGTCCTGTCCGCGCTCGGTCATCACGGTGAACTCCACCCGCTTGCACTCTGTGACCTCACGCAACAGTTCCGCTCGTTTGGCGGGTGATGTGCCGGGCGGGATGACCAGCCGTTCGAGCATCGCACGGGACATCAGCCCCGCGCCGTCCCACACTTTCTGCTCTGCATCAGTTTGTGCCAGGTAGCGGATGTTTACCGACCCCGCCGGAAGTGAAGCAGAGGCGAAATATGGACGCATGACGCGGCTCAGGCGCTTGGATAACACAAAGCCGCCCTTGTCCATCGCGAGTTGCAAGCCGCTCTTCGCGAGGAATTCTTCGGTAGTCATACCATCGACGAACACATCCTCGATCTTGTTGTCCTTGACATAGCGTAGCGTCGGCTGCTTCATGCCGAAGGTCGCGCGCGATGGATACTGCGCTGGCTGCTCAAGTTCACTGGATACGACCGCCCATGCGCGTCCGGTCTGCTCAAGAAAGGGATAGATTGCGCCGCCCAATGCCGTCTCCTGATTGATTACTGTTACATTTGCGGGAATGTTGCTACGGTCGGGTTGAGCAGCGTCAGACAGAGCCAAGGGAGGTGAAATCGCGTTACTTTTAGCACCTTCGCCGCCAACCTGCTCAGTTTGTGGGCGCTTACCTGCCATTTCACGCGGAGATACAACCGCGATGACGGGTGTACTCATCGCGGAGAGCGCCGACGCCAGACTTTCAGGCGTCACAAGCGCGGATGGCTCCGGCACAATTACAAGTTCCGGCTGGACTGCATCAGGTTCTGGCGGTGCATCCTCGCGCCCCTGACCTGTCGGCATGATGCCACTGCCAGTCCGCAGGATGAACTTTGCGGCAGTGCTGACCGTACCCCTACCGCCCATGCTGCCGCGCCTTCGTAATGCTCTCGCAGCGTGTCGGATAGCAGCGCACATCCGCTAAGTCGCGTAAGTGGTTCGGCAACTCTCCATAGCACAGCACGCGCGAGGGCATGAGACGTTCCAACATTTCGCGATAGCCGACCTCGAACCCGCGCTTATCATCGGCACGGATACCAAGTGTCGAAACCGCAATGACGCTCTGCCGCGCTACGCCCGCGAAACAGAATGCAAACGACTCGCGCCCGCCCCATGCAAGCGTCGGTACAACCTGAAAGCCGAGGCCCACCCACCATGCACCACACCACCGCGAGCGATACACATTCCAGAGTCGGAGTGTGAGCGGCCAATCTGCATAGACCGAGAAATCTGGGGTGAGCAGTGTGCGAAAGTCTGTCAGGTAGCGCAGCGCCTTGTGTGGATGACCCCACACGCTCTCGAAGCGGTAGTCATCCAGAAAAAAGTGAACCGCGCCACCCGCTGTGCTGTCCTGCGCGCGAATTCGGGTGCGGTATGGCGCGAGCCACACCGGAGTTAAACTGAGCGCCGCGTGCGGCACGGATGGTATGCCGTAAGCATTACCATCTGTCGGGAATGTGTCGCTGCTGTGGAGCGCATCGAAGCTGCCGGGCATAGATTGCCAGTTTGTACTACTGCGGGTGAGCAAGGGTTGAAATCGTCTCCTGCTCGCTTTGTCGTCGTGGGGCGAGCAAGGTTATTGTGCAGCAGTTATGGGTGTGCTTTCAAAACGCAGATGGACAGAAAGGGTGCAGAAACAGTATAAACCTGCCAATAGTCGTGCGCTGTCGCAGATCGTATAGAATCGAGTCATGTAGATAGAACGCAAGAACAGTAACATCACGTTACCATTGACTTCAGATGCAAGAGAAGACAGTTAGCCTATGATAGCCCCTCAAACCTGGGACACTGTTGGACCTGCTTTCACAGAGTTGAGCGCAGAAAGCCTTACCGATGAGGCGCTGCCGGAGTGGCTACATCGTTGGAGTAACCTTGAAAAGCAAGTATGGGAGATGCGCGCCGGGCTTAAACGGGCGAACCTGCACGATGTGACGAATGAGATAGCACAGGTAGCTTTTCAGCAATTCGTTGAGGGTGATTTTTCCAATTTTCGCTCTGCTAATCAGCAGCTTACTCTGAAATTGTTAGCTTTTATCGGAGAGCAACCCAGTCAGCCGCAATTCATCCGACGTTTGCGCGTTACAGCGGAGTTGTTCAGGAAAGAGAATGGTGCATTATTATCGCAACTTTCCAAGCGCGAAGCTGAGTACGGTGAACTCGTCTACAGCATGATGCTGGACTATGAAGACAAAACATGCTCTGTCACCGAAGTAGAAATTCACCTTCGCGACGGGGATCGTAGCAAACGCGAAACGGCGTGGCGAGCAATCCGTAAACGCCTCCGCGAGGACCGCGAGCCACTGAACGGTTTATTTCTCGACCTAGTAGCGAAGCGCCACCAGCTTGCATTGAATGTTGGACTCGCTGACTATCGTGCCTATCGTTGGCGCGAGATGCTCCGTCTTGATTACACTCCAGAAGATTGTCTTGCCTTTCATGCAGTGATCGAAGTCGAAGTTATTCCAATAGTCATGCAACTGGCCGAAAAGCGCCGCGTCACGCTTGGTGTGGCAGCGCTCATGCCGTGGGATATGTCAGTCGATATGCAGACATTGCCACCAATCACGCCATTCAATCCCCCGGCAGTGTTAGAAGCCACGATGCACCGCGTGTTCACTCACATCGATTCGACTCTTGGAGAGATGTTTGGCCGAATGCGTGACGGTTTTCTTGATTTGGAAATGCGCGTCGGGAAACCGCCAGGCGGTGAAGAATGGTTCTTTCCAGTCAGCGGGTTGCCTTTCATCCGGCTTGAAACGAACAACACATCAGATGATGTCTCTTTGCTCCTGCACGAATGTGGACACGCCTTCCACGACTACTTGACCGATACTCACCAAGACCTGATCTGGGCAGCCGATTACCCAACCGAATTTTCGGAATTTGTGGCTATCTCCATGACCTACCTGGCTGCACCTTTTCTTGAGAAGGCAAATGGCGGCTTTTATTCTCCTGAAGAAGCCGCACGACTAAACAAAAGCGCCATCGAAGAGGTGCTGCTTCGCTGGCTACCCTTTATAACTATGGTCGACGCATTCCAACATCACATCTATTCACAACTTGTGGAAACGCCAGAACAACTGGATGCACTCTGGCTTGAGCTGTCGCAACGCTTTATGCCTTGGATCGATTGGCAGCCATTGAGTGCAGAACAAGGATCGGCGTGGCAGCGTATCGGCCTGCTCTATGAAATGCCATTCTATTTCCTGGAATATGGATTGGCACATTTGGGAGCGCTGAGGCTTTGGCATAAAGCGCAATCAGACGGTACAGGGGTCTGGAAAACCTACCGGGATGCGCTCACCCTGGGCGGAACGCTTTCGCTCCCGGAACTCTACCGGGCGGCAGGCTCGCGACTGCCATTTACTCGTGTAGAAGTACATGAGGTTATGACAACCGTGCGTGCCTTCTTGCATCTTCCCAACGAATAAGCTCTGGATACTGCTTAAGTTGACGACACAAATGAGCAATACCATTCTTCAGCAAGTTGCATATGCGGTCAAAAACTTCCAACTGACACTGCCACTACATTCACCACCGCACCGCGTTTCTGTATGACACCCGCGACCACGAGCAGTGGCGAGCCAATCACCACCTCGCGGTATTGTTCGTAGACCAATGGACGAAAGATGACGTTCATCATGCCGTCCTCGTCTTCCAGTGTGATGAAGTGGTGTCCCTTAGCGGTCTGCGGCGACTGATGCACGACGACCAGCCCGACAACGCGCGCTTCCTGCGCATCTTTGGTGGTGGGCAGGTCTGCGTAGCCGAGGATACCCTGCTCACGCAGGCTCTCGCGGTAGAGCGCCATGACATGCGTGCCTGTGCTGAGGCCGAGGACATCGTACTGCGCGGCGAGTAGGTCCGCATCGGTGAAGGGTGGCAGGTCGAGCGCGAAGGGTTCAATCGCGAGTGGCAGCGCGTCCGGCATGGGCGGTAGTTCGCCAAGCTGCCAGAGCATCTCGCGCCGTGACGTGTTCCAGCAATCCATCGCGCCGACGAGGATCAGCCGCTCGATGAGGCGGTGCGGGAGCCGCGTCCGTTGGTGAAAGTCGGAGATGTCGCGAAACGGTCCTGCTTTGCGGGCTTCGCAAATTGCCTCCGCACGTTGTCCGAGACCATTGATGTAGTTTAGTCCAAGCCGGATGCTTTGCCCCGCAACGGTACACTTCGCCTCGCTCAGGTGAATGTCTACGCCTTCGATAGCAAATCCCTTGCGTCGCGCTTCTCCAACGATGACTGCTGGACTCCAGAAACCCATCGGCTGGTTGTTGAGTAGTGCTACATAGAACGCACCTGCATGATAGCGCTTGAGCCATGCACTCTGGTAAACCAGCACTGCGAACGCAGCGGCGTGACTCTTGGGGAAGCTATAGCCGCCAAAATTCTCAAGCTGCCGAAACACGGCGTCGGCAGTGTTTGCGCTCACGCCCTTCTGTGCTGCACCTTCCATGAAGCGTCCCTTGAGGCGCGTCATCTTTGCGCTATCCGATTTGCCGAGTGCGCGGCGCAGCAGTTCGCCTTCACCTGCCGTCAGTCCACCGAGGTCGCGCGCAATTTTTAAGACCTGTTCTTGAAAGAGTATGACTCCAAGCGTCTCTTTCAGCGCAGGTTCGAGCTGCGGTGCGAGATAGGTCACGGGTTCTTCACCGAAGCGCCGTCGCAAGTACGGATGAACCATGTTGCCCTGCACGGGTCCAGGGCGGATGAGTGAAATCGAGACAATCAGGTCGTTGAAGGTGCGTGGACGCAACCGGGGCAAAACCTGTGCCTGCGCGCGGCTCTCGACCTGAAACACGCCAATCGTGTCCGCTTCGCAGATCATGTCGTACACCGCCGGGTCGTCGAAGGTCAGCGCATCAAGGTCGATCCGCTCGCCTGTCGTCTGCTCAACGAGCCGTAGCGTCTCCGCAACTGCCGAGAGCATCCGCAACCCAAGCAGGTCGATCTTGATCAGCCCGGCGTCCTCCAAGCTGTCCTTGTCCCACTGGATCACAGATCGCCCCGGCATCGTCGCGGGTTCGGTCGGTACACGGTCCGTAATCGGTGGTCCGGTGATGATCATCCCGCCGTTGTGAATAGACAAATGACGTGGCAAGCCCTTGATCTGCCTCGTGATTTCCTGCGCCTGCTGCCAGATGTTCGACTGCTCCGGCATGAGGTTGCTTCCAGGTTGAGGTGTGCCATTCCCATTACTATTACTGAGCAGTCCGGCATTGCGCGCGTGGATCTGCCGCGTTTGACCTTCGATGACCTCTAGTGGCAAGCCAAGCACCTTGCCGACCTCACGGACGGCGCTCCGCTCGCGGAAGGTGACGAGGGTGCAGGCCATCGCCGCATGGTCGTGTCCGTAGCGGATGTAACAGTATTGAATGACTTCCTCGCGTCTGGCTGCATCGAAATCGATGTCGATGTCAGGTGCGGTAGGTCGTTCTTCCGAGAGGAAGCGCTCAAAGACGAGATCATGCGCCAGCGGATTAATGGGGCTGATGCCCAGCAAGTACGCCACGAGTGAATTGGCTGCCGATCCGCGACCTTGGCAGCGAATGCCGTTCTCGCGAGCGAAGCGCACGATGTCCCATACGATGAGGAAGTAATTCGCAAGTCCCGCACGGACGATCAGCCGCAGTTCATGGTCCATTGTCTCGCGTACCTTACCGGAGAGTTCTCCGAAACGTGACATCGCCGACGCCTCGCACAAGCGCCACAGGTAGCCTTCGGTTGTCTCACCTGCCGGGAGCGGAAACGCGGGAAGTTCTTGCAAGCCGCCCGTCAGGGTGAAGTCGCAGCGCGCGGCAATCTTAAGTGTGTTCGTCAGTGCCGCGGAGTAGTCCGCGAAGAGTGCTGCCATCTGCGCGGGTGACTTCAAATAATATTCGGAGTTCGGGCGGCGAACATGGCCGGAGTAGTCGATGCTCACACCGTGCCTGATGCAGGTCAAAACATCCTGCAAGCGGTGGTCAGCCCGATGTGCGTAGTGGACGTTGTTCGTCGCGACGTAGCCCAACCCGGAACGCTCGGCCAGCGCGACCAGCTTCTCATGCAACAGGTGCGTCCCGGGCAGCAGGTGATGTTGTAGTTCAATCCAGAAGTCATCCGGGCTGAACCAGTCCATGTAGCGCAGCAGTGCCGCACGAGCTGCAGTCCAATCTCCCGCGTGCAGCGCAGATGGGATTTCACCATGTAGTGGACAGCTGGAAAGGGCAAGCAGCCCGTCAGTTCGACCCGCGAGCGCCGTGTATGGCAAGCACGACTCGCCCTTTGGCGCGTTTGCACGTCCGATGCTGATTAGCGCGCATAGGTTGCGCCAACCTGTCGCATCCTTGACGAGCAGCGTCAGGTGATGCCCGTCTTCAAGCGTGACCTCTGCGCCGTAGATTGCCTTGATGCCAACTTCCTCCGCCGCTTTCCCGAAGCGCACCGCGCCGTACACCGCATCGTGGTCGGTCAGCGCGAGCGCCGTATAGTTCAGGTCAGTGGCACGCGCGGCGAGCGCTTCCGGTGAGGACGTGCCATCCAGTAGGGAGAAGTAGCTATGCGTGTGGAGTTCGGTATATTCTTGCTTCATGTGCGATGGGCGTTTGAACTACATATGCTGAAACGAAGCTCACCGAAATTCGCGCTTGGTTGTGCGCTTGGAGCGTGTATCTGCCTGATAGCATCCGGTGCGGCTTCGCTTGTATTTGTGAATTCCTTTAGCGGCTTTCGTTTCATCCTACAGGATTGTTTAGCCATCCCGCGAGATATTGTCGGGCGTATAACAACCTCAGGTACCGGATTGCCAATTGCCAATGCAAGCGTTGAAATTACAACAGACGATGGTGAAGTGCTGAAATCTGGAAAAACAGCATTGATGTTGGTCACAGATGCTGAGGGTCGATTTGAAGAGCGGAACATCTATATCTTTGCCTGTTCCACAATACACTTCAAGGTAACTACTCCCAACCAAGCTATAAAAGAGTTTTCCTTTCTGACCGCCTCCGAAGTCGTGTCTGGAAGATACGTTCCAGGAATAGATGCTGACGGATACGGCAGTACAGAGGTTCCGAACACGAGTGAGATGAGAAACCCACCCATACTGCCGCGCATGATCTGGGTGGCTCTGCCGTGAACCATCAATCTAAAACCGATTGCATAAACCACGCATTTTGTGTGCAATCTTTGTAAATCACAAAGCATGTTGGTGAAATCACAACCTTGAAATATTCTCGACAGACCCGCTCTGCCCACCAATCCTCGTCAATGCGCCAGCGCTCCGCAACATGCGCAACCGGATACAGCCTGCCATTAAACGTGAAGCACACAGGCTGACCGTGCGCGTCCGTCTCCGCCTCGATCTGCACGCCTTCACCATAAAAGCGGCTCACGAGGTGAGGAATGGCTGAAACTGATAGCGGCGCTCCACCACGCGCGCATGACGGTCGATCTCGACGGGTCGGGTAAATGCCTCGCGTCCATATCGTGCAGCGAGTTTCTCGACGGCCTGCGTCAGCCGCGTCCACTGCTCACCCCTGTGGTCGAACAGGTCCAGTTGATAGCCCGCAAACGGCACAACATCCGTGAGCGTCACCTCAATGCAGGTCACGCCCATTCTGAGTGGTTCCATGCCGTCGGTGAGCAGCCGCAGCGCTTTCTCGATGAACGCCGCGCCGGAGACTTCGCGTTGCATCGTCAAATGCCGTTCACGCCGCGCGCCATCCTCGAATGTGAACGCGAGGTGCAACGTGCGTCCCATGCAGCCGCGCTTTTGCAACCGCGTCGATAGCTCACTCGCAAGCGAAGCCAAGACTATTTCGAGAACGGCTTGCTGACCAATGGTGTGATCCGACTCATGACGAACCTGTTCAACGATTTGCGGCGTGAACGGCTCTACGCGGCGCACATCAAATCCGGCGGCAAGCTGACGCAGGAACAAGCCATGTTTACCGAACTGACGGTATACGGCGGCATGTGGCAGCACGGCAAACTGCCCAAGCGTGCGCAACCCAAGCAACCGCAAGCGGCGTTCCCATTCCTCATCGAGCGGCAGCAGTTCGATAGGTAATGGTGCGAGGAATGCAGCGGGATCATCAATGACTTGCACCTCGAGTCCCGCACTTGAAGCGGCGTACGCGGCGAACTTGTTCAAGGCCCAGCCCGACGCCGATGGACTGCTTGAATTCATTTGAGAGCAGGCGATGAATGTGCCGCGCGATCTTCACTGCGTCGGCACGACGCGTGTTTTCCAAGTCGAAGTAGAACACACCAGCTTGAGCGGGATAGGAGCGGTTGGGGTGGTCGCCCGACCTATATTCTAAAAGCGGTGTTACCTCTGCGAGACGGTGCAGCAGTCCATTCAATGCGTCGGCTTCTAAAGCAGCATCAGGACGCAGCACCACCGCGCCAGGTATAAGCGTCTGTGCCTGCCGGAGCGTCGCTTTGGGCGTCACGCCGCGCGCTGCTGCGAGCGAACAACAGGCAATCACGTTCCGCGAGTTGGCAATCAGGATCGCGGTTGTGGCAGGAAGCTGCCCGCGCTGGCGGTACATCTCTGCCCAGAAGTGCGGCACACACGCCGCGACAATCTGGTGGTTCATCGTGTGCCGCTCCGCGCACCTGCATCGAGGCCGATGGTCAGAGACACACAGCGGCCCGCAGGCGCAAAGCGGTTTTTGAGGACTTCGACTTGCACGCGGTAACCGCTGACGTCGCGACCCCGCATCAGCCATCGCTCGCATTCCAGTCCTAACCGTAGCGCGATTGCGTGCGTGTTCAGTGGTGTATCCGGCTCCGTGAGGAAAACGAGCGCGCACGAAGTAGACGCCAGCGCCGTCATTAGTCGGCTGAGTGCGGACGTATCCGGGAAGCGTACATCGCGGCTCCGCAGATCACAGACCAGCACCCCCACTGCACGGCTGCCCACAAGTGCGTACAGCACATCCGCGATGTTCTCTCCTGAACGCACGACGAGCAGCCGATCCAGTGCCACACCACAGCGCACCGCGTATTCTGCATCGAAGGTGAGCGGTACATCCAGCCATGCCGCTGCATCGTTATCGTGCTGCGCGTGCGCTACGACTTTGAGCGCGAGGGTGGTCAGTCCGGCTGTACCGCGCCCGATGGTCTGTGTGATGCAGCCGCGCGGCAACCCACCGAATGCCGAGTGCGCTGTCGAGTCGTGTGTAACCTGTCGAGATGTGCGGATGTTGCGCGTTGGTTGCGCCGCGTTCCAGCCTGCGGAGGATGCCCTGTCCCCACTTTGCTGCGAGACGCGACTCGACCTCTGCGAGGCGACTTGCCTTGTCATTTGCCATGAGTTCACTTATGCGAGATTGTTGGTTGATTCCAGAAGCGCGATAGAAAATGCGTTCTGATTAGAGATTGTAGAACAAATGATTTTCGTGTCAAGCAAAGTTCGCAGACTATAACCAATGATTACTATTGACTGCGTTAATAATTGACATTTAGAAACCTAATGGTGAAAGCAATTCGACGTGAAAGAATACGTGTGGGACGAAGTGTTCAGGCCAAACGAAGTTGAAAAAGGTTTGGTCGAGAAAGGTAGCGAAAGCAGTGCGTAGCGCAGGTAGCGTGGTGAAGCGATGGTTGTGGCTGACCGACTGGCGGGCGGCATTCCAGACGTGTTCCTGTGAATTGCGCTGTGGGCAGGCGGGTGGAAAATAGAGCAATTGGAGGCGTGGGTTTTCGGTCAAGAAGGGACAGATCACTTTGATACGCTCAACGACCTTGAAACCGCGCTTCTTCACCGCTGCCAAGCACTCCAAACCCAACTCGACCTCGTGCGCTCTACTACCCTCTTTCACTAGTGGTCAGCTTTTGCTTAACACTCACCCTTCTTCAGGATTTGGTATTATACAGTAAGTCTGGATTACCCTCTATGAAGGATTCAACAGTGGCTTACATTTACCTCTCTTCCACCTACAGCGATTTAAAGAACGAACGTGAGCAAGTTCGGTTGGCTCTGCAAAAGTTAGGCCACCAACTCGTCTCGATGGAAACATACACGGCCAGCGAGGAACGACCCCTAGATGTGTGCTTGGCTGACGTGGCAAAATGTGATTTATATATTGGCATTCTCGCATGGCGCTACGGATACATTCCACCCACGTATGATAAATCGATCACGGAATTGGAATACCGTAAGGCAATAGAAGCTGGAAAGCCCTGTCTGTGGTTTCTGATCGATGAAAATGCAAATTGGTCGCGCGCAAAAATGGAAATCCCGGCTTCGGAGCGAATTCAACGCCTGCGCAATGAGATCAAGGAATCTCACACGGTGTCCGAATTTACCGACGTCGTTGACTTGGTTAGCAAAGTGATCCAAGCAGTCGTTCGCTGGCAATCTCGTACATCAGCTCCGTTAGATGAAAATGTTGAATGGACACGATTTGAAGAAACATTTCGCGCTCAGCTTGTTCTTCGGCACGGCGTTTTAGTTTCGCCAATATATGGTTCTGCCCGACCAAAAGTACCCCTTGATGCGCTTTATGTTGCTCCAAATCTCGTGAGCCAAAATACAAAACAGCCTTTAGAACTGGTTGATTTTTTGAAGAAAACAGAGCGTGTGGTGGTGCTCGGTCAACCCGGTGGCGGAAAATCCACCCTCGCAAACAAAATTTGTGTTGATCTCGCCTCTGGACAAGCTGATACTGCTTCGGCACCTGTGCCTTTTTTAATTGTTTTGCGCGAATATGAAACGTACCAAAAGACCATCGGTGGAACAATTTTAGAGTTTACGTCTAATGTGAAATGGAAAAGGTTTGGAGGTCAAAGGCAAAGTCACGGGCAAGCAAGCGCTTGAGAACCAAACAGGTGACTTTGAGGGTGATGCGAGCGGTCAAGCCAGCTACCGTTTTAGCAAGCAAGCGCTCAAGGTTGCGCCCTGTGTTCTGGAGTTGGTGAAAGACGCCTTCGATGCGTTCACGTAAACTGCCCAGCGCGGCGTCGAGTAGCGGATGATTTTGTTGGGACTGGTTGGCGCGTTTGGGAGTGAGGACACAGTTGCCGGTTTCATCGGCAATGCTGGCTTGCCAATCCGCGCCAAGAAAGCCCTTGTCGGCCAGGATGTCACAGTCGTTGACACGGTACAGAACACTCTCGGCAGCAAGACGTTCGTCGGTGTTGGCAGCCACCAGGTCGTAGACGACGGGCAGACCGTCGCAGGTACTCAGCAGCACGAGTTTGAAGCCGAAGTAGTGCAGCTTACGCGCCGCACACTGACCATACCCGGCATACCCTGCAAAGTCACTATGTGTTTTGGACCGTTTGTAGCCTACCACCGGGACAGGTTTGGTATCCAGCAGCAGGCACTCGCAGGTATACCCACCCAACATCCCCAACCACGCTTGCCGTAGTGCTTCCACCACCGCTTGTAAGGCTCGCCCGCGTCGATTGTACTGGCTCTGGTCCACCAGCTTAGGAAACAGGTCCAGATGGTTGGCACGCATGTATGCCACATACTGCGTTTCGCCCGGATATGGCACAAAATCATGCGCCAGCAGCAATGTCAACAATTCGCTGTCGCTGAACTGCGCTTTTGCGCCTGTCTTACCCTTTAGCAGATGCCGTCCCTCTGTTTGATACCAGTCGTCTACCAGCACGTACAGCGTGGTCAAAAGCGTTTCCAGGTCTATACTTGTCATGGGAATGGGTCCGATTGACTGTAGGGGTACCTTCAATCTTGCGTCCCATTCCCCTTTTCGCCAAATTCATTCCACATCAGACGTAGTTTATAAAAAGCCGCCTTACCGCACAATACCAACTCGTCATGCCCGACGGATATCTCGAAGATATAATCAAGTCCAATCGCGCAGTAATCATCTTCGATGGTTTGGACGAACTCGTCGAAACGTCGAAACGCCAAGCTATCGTTGATGATATAGAAGCCTTCGTCAATCTTTATCCAAACATCAAAGTTCTAGTCACCTCACGCCAAACCGGATATGATGAAGCCCCGTTGAATAAGGACAGATTCTCGCATTACGTGCTGGACGGATTTTCACAGCCCCAAGTTGTTGAATATATATCCAAATGGTTTTCGCTTGAAGAGTCCCCTCTTACACCTGCTCACGAAAACGTAGAGACTCTCCAAAAGGAACTTACAGCAATCCCTTTTGAATTGCAGGCTAACCCACTTGTGCTTGCCTTAATTTGTAACATATATCAAGGCGAGGGAACTATTCCGAGAAATCGTCCTGAGATATATCGCAAGTGCAGTGAAGTGTTGTTTGAGCGCCGAGATCGGGAACGTGGTATTACTTCTACGAACCCTTTCCAAGACCATTTATTTTTTGCAACACTGGCATTCCTTGCCCACTGGATATATGGCAGCACCGAGCGGGAAAATGGTGTACGTGAAAGGGTGCTAGTACGAGAAACTGCACAGTTCCTTCGACAGAAGCGCTACGATGATCAAAACGAGGCTGAGGCCATCGCGCGTCAATTTATAGAATTTTGCAAAGGCAGGGCATGGGTATTTACCGATACTGGCACGACCAAAGAGGGAGAGGCACTGTATCAGTTTACACATCGTACTTTTCTCGAATATTTTGCTGCCATCCATTTAACGCGCACCAATCCACAACCGCAGGACTTATTTAATGTATTGCGTGGTGATATTGAAACTCAGCAGCGCATTGTCGTGGCTGAGATTGCTTTCCAGCGATTGGCACTAGTGGACTACCGCTGTGAAGGCGAAGGGTAGAGACGCGCCAAGGCGCGACGGGCGTCATCGACGGTGAAATGCCATTGGATAGTCTGCTTATCGCGGTTACGAACGCATTGGAAGTGTGCAGCAGCCCACGCCAAGTCATCGGTGGAGGCGACGCGACGACGCAAAGAGCGAGCAAAAACGGAGAGTTCAATCTCGGCCATGTTGAGCCAGGAAGCGTGCTTGGGAGTATAGTGAAAAGTGAAGCGACGGGCGAGCCGTCGGGCTTCAGCAGCGGGGAAGGTGTCGTACAGGACGGCTGGGGTGTGAATGTTGAGGTTGTCCACGACCAGTTGAATACGCTGCGCCGAGGGGAAGTGGTCGTCGGCGAGGTTCTTGAGAAAATGCGCGAAGTCGGACTTGGTACGGCGCGCGGTGACCTTGAGCCGCCGCCAACCGCCGCGCGGTTGCACCGCCAGAAACAGGTTTGCCATGCCGTGCCGCGCGTACTCATGGTCTACCCGCTTGGGGGTGCCGGGTCGCATCAGTTGCGGCTGGCGGGTATCGCCCAGCAGTTGACAGGGACGCTCATCGACACACACCACCGGGTGCTGTTCGTCGAGCGGTTGCGCGTACACGTCCAGCAGCGCTTCCATCTGACAGACAAACGCGGCGTTCACCTCCGGGATGCACCAGTGGTCCACCCGCCACGGTTTGAGCGCGTTTTTTTTAGCACCCGTCCAACCGTATCCTCGCTGATGGACTCGACCACCCCCAGTTCCACCAATTTGTCCGCCACCATGCGCAAGGTCCAGCGCTGCTCCCCGTGCGGCGTGTCCGAGCAACTCACCGCAATCAGCGCCGCTTCCCCTGCTTCATCCAGCAGGCGTGGGTTGCCCGGTCGCGCTTTCTCGTACAGCGCGCGCTTCAGTCCTCCCGCCTGATAGCGGGCGCGCGTCCGCCAGATGGTCGCCTCCCCTACCCCAAGCGCTTCCTGAATAGCCGCATCGCTCTTGCCGGAGGCCGCCAACCGTACAATATGCGCGCGCTTCAGCACCCGCGCGCCCACCTTCCCCTTACTCAACAGCGCAGTCAGCTGTTCCTGTTCAGCCGCGCTGAGGGTCATCTCGATTTTCTTCGGCATCGTCTGGTCTCCTTGAACTCAAGATTACCCGACCCTCAATGCGCCTTCAACTTTACAGCGGTAGTCCACTAGACCTCGACGATGGTGCCAATACTTTAATCCACTGCTTGTTGGAAGCGGCACAAGATGCGGCAATAGAGGGAAAGATAAATATCTTGCTGTTCGCGGCACGAGGTATCGCACTTCTGCGTCCTCGGCTCTCATTGGTACAAGAAATTACTTTGTCCTGCCTACAAACCTGGATCGCCATTTGTGTTAATGCGATGAAAACGGAAATTGAAGATGGGCAAACAATTACTGAGATATACACATCTCACAACTTCTTTGAACACCATGATTTTGGACGCGGTGCGTTTATGGCTTTAGCCGGCGCGCCCGAAGAAAATCAGCATATTGTTGCAGAAACGTTACAAAAGCATTTAACCAATCTCATTTTATCTGCCGATGGTTATGAAAGGTTAGTTGCATCAGAGATTGCACTAAATCTGGTCAACGTGATCTCTCATACTATGTTTGGCGGGCTTCCTTCTGCAAGATGGAAAAAAGTGGAAGATGAGATTACCAAAGCATGTTTACCAACACTCAAGTCAGCGGTTGCTGAACAGTCGATCCGTATCGCTACAGACTTATTTAACGAAGGGTTGATCACCTTACAGGAGTTAGTGAAATGGCACGGCACTAAAAGCCTTTTAGTTGAAACCCACCGCCTCTCAATTACGAATATATACGACGGAGAAATTGCTCCGACCGCGCTTTCCGATCTTATGGACAGTACACGGCAGCACTCTGTACCACAAGAGTTGATCCACAAAATTCAGGAGATAGGGCGTGAACTACTCAAGCATGAAACGCCCTGGATAACTATGGCCCCCTCTGACAACAATTGGATGGTAAGCAGCCACCCACACGCCATCGCAAGTAACGACAGCGATTTCTTGTTCGGTTTGGTAATCATCTTGTGCTTTCTCTACGAGCGCTGGTACCAACTTGGCTCCAGCGACTTTGAGGCTATTGAAGAATTTGAGACGCCCTTTTCGGATTATTTTAAATGGATATTTATCGCACGCTTAAGCAATGAATACGTTGAAGATATTGATGAGCGTGTTGAAGCGGAACTCGCCCGATGCCAGTTTTCGCATGAGCAGAAAGAATTCATACGTGCCTGGAGCGCTGGCTCACTTTATTTGATCGGGTGATTCACTGCTCCTCGTTATGGTTCCATACGCATGGAGACAACCAGCCCGGCCATTGCCGCGATCAAGCTAATTGGTAACCAACCGATTTAGGGGTTGGTTACCGATAAGCCGGCGGTCCGGTTATAGACAGCATGCAAATCATGAAAACTGGCGGGCAAAATCTGAAAAGCGACCGGGCTGCCACTGGTCGAGCAGCGTGCTGGCTATAAACCTCATCTGAGCGCGTGGCTTCCACGTCCCAACGCGATCCACGCCCTTTGCTGTTCGTTATACTCAGCCGACCATACCGGTTCAGGTTGGCTGAGGAGAGATAAACATGTTGGCAGCGCAATTCAACTTTCTCAGCCTCATCAGCGTCGGATACCTCCCAACCCATTACAGCTTTTCCAGTCTTGGGTGGACTTCATAATGTGTATCGGCGCGCCGCATGAGCAGAGGATGACCGTTGGTGGACTTTGTAGCCAGCACGACGGTGGTGCTGGTCCACCTGGACGCAGCTCAAGCGCTGTTCCACATCTCTATCAACGGTGACGTCGTCAAAGTCCTCAGTATCAAAGGGCTGTATCCCGGCCAGCTAGCGCTGTGCGACTACGTGGAAATTCTCAAGGCCGAAGCCCACTTCATTGAGCAGTACCATATCACAAACTGGTAGAATACTGGAGATATACAGTAGAAAACACCGTTCCACAGCTGACTTTAATGGGTTGAACTGCCACGCCCGCGCTTCGTGTTGCTTGCTTCCAACCCACAAACTAAGCGGTTGATCTTTGTTCAAGTGGGGACGATGTCTCCCGTGTTTATACGGCGTAAGTATGAAAACCGGACAACTTTTGAGTGGTACGACTTAGGGGTTGGTTACCAAGATGCGTTATTCTGCCTCACTTTTTTATCTACCCATGTTCAAAGTCCAGGTCAGACTATTATAATAGACCCGAGGATAGACGATATCAGATTATCGCCCCATCTTGGGTCGATAGCCTAAATCGAATGACTAGAAGGGTAGAGATTATCGCTCAAGCCAGCGATGACGCTTTAGCTCATCCGAGGCCATATAACCTTAAATCCGGTAGCAGCTATTCCTAAGGGTACTATAATCACATGACGATGAAGGTCTTCGATTTCTTCTCAGGCTGTGGTGGCACAAGCAAAGGCTTTGTAGAAGCTGGGATCGATATTGTTTGGGCCATCGACAATGATCCGCACGCAGCCAATACATTCCGCAGAAACTTTCCAGGCATTCATTTTGAGGAGCGCGACATCAATGAACTTGATCCGAACTCACTCGACCCGTTCATAGCTGAATGCGGAGATGAACCTATTCTATTCACTGGCTGCGCACCTTGCCAACCATACTCTCAACAGAACAAACAAGACGACCCAGAGGATGAGCGTCGAACTCTAATCGAGCAGTTTGGCAATTTTGTGGCACAATATCATCCTCACTACGTATTTGTGGAAAACGTACCTGGTATACAACGTACTGATCCAGAAGCAGACTCGCCGTTTGGCGTATTTTTGCAAACCCTGAATGAAAACGGCTATCGGCATATCCATAGACTAGTTGATTCTCGATCTTATGGCGTACCTCAACGTAGAATTCGTTTGGTCTTAATCGCAAGCCGGTTAGGTGAACTAGAGTTTCCCGAGAAAACTCATGGTCGCGGCACAAGCAATTCCGACTATTCGACTGTGAGAGAATGGATACATGATCTCCCGCCAATTGCTGCTGGGGAAGCACATCCAGGTATACCGAATCATCAAGCCGCTACCGTATCGAAACTAAACCTTGAGCGGCTACAGCATACGCCTATTGCAGGAGATCGCCGCGACTGGCCTGAGTATCTTCGTTTAAAGTGTCATGATGGCTATGATGGGCATACTGATGTGTATGGAAGGTTGAAGTGGGACGGCCCTGCAAGCTGTTTAACGACGAAATGTACAAGTATCTCGAACGGACGATTTGGGCATCCCGAGCAAAATCGTGCGATTAGTGCGCGTGAGGCAGCAAGTCTTCAGACTTTTCCTCGGGATTTCATCTTTGATGGAGGATTGAGAGCAGTGTCTCGTCAAATTGGTAATGCCGTCCCTGTCTTGTTAGCCAAAAGATTTGGAGAGAACTTCATCAGTCACTATCAAACACTCCTTAATGGTGTCGCAAATGGCTAAGTTCCAGACCCGCGCTCGTGCTGTAGATATGCTAGGACGCCAGCAAATTGCTGGTGTTCCTAACGCAATCAGTGAATTATTTAAGAATGCTCATGATGCTTATGCGGATCAGGTAACAGTGGATTTTTTTGGCTCAAGTGGCCTGTTCGTTCTTAGAGATGATGGTCTGGGAATGACCCAGGAGGATTTTGAAAAGCGCTGGCTGACCATTGGTACTGAAAGCAAAGTAGGGTCACGAAAAGGCTTGAAGCCACCGTCTACAGACCCCCGTAAGGATATACGTCCCATTACGGGTGAAAAAGGAATTGGACGCCTGGCAATTGCGGTAATTGGCCCGCAAGTATTGGTACTTACCAGAGCAAAAAAAGATGGTCAACTCGAAGATCTAATTGCGGCATTCCTGCATTGGGGTTTATTTGCCGCTCCAGGAGTCAATATAGACCAAATAGAAATTCCTGTACAGGCTTTCCCAGGCGGTACCCTGCCCTCTGATGCGGAACTCAAAGAGTTGATAGATATAGTGCGCGAAAACGTGAATGCTTTGGAGAACAATGAATATATTGAGCCGGAAACCGCGGAGAACATTCGCCAGGATTTGAAGAACTTCAACATCAGTTTGAGCGATTTAAATAGATTATTGGGTCTTCCCTCACTTTTGAAAAACGGTCATGGAACACAATTTTATATTCTGCCTGCTCAGGACGGAATTGCCGAAGATTTAAACCGCTCTGGAAAAAAAGATGATGTCTCGAGAATAAAAAAGCTATTGCTCGGTTTTGGCAATACTATGGTACCTGAGCATGAACCTCCACGAATATCCACTGCGTTACGTTATTGGCGCGATGCTAATTCTCAACCGGAGGATATGATTGCAGATGTAGAGTTTTTTACACCTGAAGAGTTTGAGAGTGCCGATCATCATTTGCAAGGTCGCTTCGACGAAATGGGACAATTTACGGGAACTATATCGGTTTATGGCAACGAGTTCGAGCACCTAGTGCCATGGACGAATAGGGCGAGAAAACCAGCAGCATGTGGCCCCTTTCAAATAAATGTGGCTTATGTTCCAGGTGTTCAACGGCAGTCTAAAATGCCACCCGAGGAATTCAATAGATTAACTACCAAGCTGGATAATTTCGGCGGCTTATATATTTATAAGGATGGCATCCGGATTTTGCCATATGGGGATAACGACGTTGACTTTCTCAATATAGAAAGACGAAGGTCGGAGGGCGCTGCATACTATTTCTTCTCGTATCGCCGAATGTTTGGCGCTATTGAACTGACACAGACCGAGAACACCGGTTTGGCAGAAAAGGCCGGTAGAGAAGGGTTTCAAGACAACCGAGCGTTCCGCGAATTCCGAGCGATTCTTGAAAACTTTTTAAAGCAAATTGCGGCAGACTTCTTCCGTGAAGGCGGAGAACATGCTCAAGTTTTCGAAGAAACTCGGAATGATCTTAAGCGCCAAAAGGAGGCCAGGGAACAGCAAGAGAAACGCAGTCGGCAAAAGCGCAAGCAATTTGCAGATGACCTGGAATCCTTCTTTGAAAAGGTGAATGGCGGCGAAGCCCAGGAGCAAGCTGACGAGATAACACGAAGCCTCGAATCTGATATTAAGCGTGCGGCACAAAACTTAGATCAGATCGGCCTTATCAACGCGGAAGTATCTGCCAACCAAAAATTGGCTAAACTGAGAGAGCGCTATAAAGTTAAGCGGCCTAATGGTGCAGGATTAACCAAGCATCTAATACGGGATTGGAATACGTATGCTGAAGAGAGAGAGCGTCTGGAACATGAGATATTCTTGAAGGCGCAGGCTCAAATCCAAACGATCATTACAGAGGCAAGTACCGAATTAAAATTTGCGCTTGATAATAGAGAGCGCATTGGACTACTGCTAAACGAAATAGTAGTTGAGTCCCGCCGTCTCCTTCGACGTGAAATTCAAACTACGCGTGATATTTTCGTAGATCGTCGGAACCGATTTGATACGTTAGCAAAGCAAATGAACGATGCTTTGGGACGTACAACGCAAATTATCGAGCAAGAGCTTGATGAATACGACCTTACAAATAAATCGCCGGAGGAAATTGGAGGAATTCATCACCAATGGGAAACCCGTATTGATCAGGAAGCACAAAGATATTCTGAAATTCTAAAGCATCTACAAGCTCAACTTGAAAATATAAATTGGGACGAGGATGAAAATGGGTATCTGATTGGCGACGCGGAAATCACGGCGGCGTTGGAGGAAGAGGTGCTTGCATTACGTGATCAAGTCGATACTGATGTTGATTTGGTTCAGCTAGGGCAAGCGCTTAATATCATCGATCATGAATTTTCGAATACGATCCTGGCAATCAGGAAGGCGTTGCACGACTTCAAACCTTGGGCGGACAACAATCCGAAGCTGAAAATAGTTTATCAGCAGCTTGTGGATAGTTTTACGCATCTTGATAGCTATTTGTCAATGTTCACACCACTTAATCGTCGTCTATATAGAAGCGCAACTGATATAATCGGAATTAACATATTCAATTACTTGCAGAATCTATTTAGGGAGCGGCTGAAACAATACAACGTTACTTTGCGGGCATCTGATGCTTTCCGCACGATGACGATTAAAGGGTATCCTTCATCCTTTTACCCGGTGTTTGTAAATTTAGTTGACAATGCAATTTTTTGGCTACAGGATCAGCCGCTTCCGCGAGAAGTAAACTTAGCCGCGAATGGAAATGCCTTTATCGTTTCTGACAATGGCCCCGGTATTCCAATCCGTGATCGCGGTGCAATATTCGAACTGGGCTTCACGCGAAAGCCAGGTGGTCGTGGAATGGGCTTATATATATCACGCGAGGTGCTGAAAAAAGCAGGATTCAAACTGGAGCTAGATACGGATTATGAAAAAAGAGGAACTACATTTATCATTAGTCCGATAAACTCATGAAGTAACTCCGATAGAGGTCACCGTGCATAATTCCGCCGATATTTTTTTTCAACATTCCAAGACCATTGCCGAGAAATTTCTACAAACGGTTGTTATAATCGATGATCAGGCGGAGTTTGGCGAAAGGAAAGCACTGGAGCCTGAAACTGATGAACAGGTTATCGAAAAACCTAAAGATCAGTATGCGTCGAATCCAGATGAGCCGGCTTTAGACTATTCGTTAACTCCTCCCACAGTTGCGTCCAATCCAGACGAACATTCTCTGGATGCGCAGGCGATAATAAACAGCTTTGCTGAAAAAGGTATAGTCTGTTCGGTAATTAAGCCTACCAAAGATCTAACACTGGCTAACACAACCCAGAAATTAGCTTCCAGCGCTGATATTATCGTATTGGATTGGAGCTTAGATGGTGCAGAGGATAAGGGGACAAAAGCCCTTAAAATTCTTGAACATATATCAAAGGCTGCTACTGAAACACCACGGCAAGTCCGATTGTTCATCATATACACGGGCGAACCTGACATTACTGACATTGCTGAACGCATTAAGACTGCTATAGAGTCGGAGCTCCATGTCAATGTTAATAACGGAGAAGATTTCACGCTAAAATTCGGATCTATTCGTATTTCTATCTTTGTCAAGCCGTATACGTATATTCCGCCAGAATACCAGAGTCGCACCGTTGCCTTCAGCGAACTTGCGGAACGAGTAACCACTGAATTTGCGCGTATGACGGCTGGTTTGGTGTCAAATGTTGCATTGGAGGCAATGAGTTGTATTCGAAAGAATACCTCTCGTTTACTTGAACGATTCAAACCGGAGCTTGATCCTGCATATCTTACACATAGATTCTTACAGCCAACTCCTGAAGATGCGGAAGAACTGCTGATTACCTTACTAGCGGCAGAAATTGAAGCTATTTTGGAGGATGAAAAGGTAGGCAGGGCAGCAAGTAGTGACCCCATTTCTTCCTGGTTGGACGCGAATGAAATTAGTGAAATAGAGCCTTTCTCTGGAAAGAAATTGGATCAGGCTCAGTTAAGTCAACTCGTAGAGAAAGGGTTGTCAGGTCTACCTGACAAATTTTTTAATAGAACACAAAAGGATACATTACACATCAATTTGACGGCATCTTTATCCAAAGTAACCGGAACGGCAGACCTTGATGCCAAATTTGCAATCCTAACCAATCTCCGATCATTTTATGAAAACTCCGTTAGGCAGCTTACCCTTGGCACGATCGTAAAAAGAATATCCTCTGAAACTGAGGTTTTACCGGAGGCGGAATACTATCTATGCATTCAGCCTGTGTGCGATGCTGTAAGGTTGGATGGAGCAAGAGCCTTTTTATTTATTCCCTTAGTTGTCCGTAATGATAAATTTAGTATTGTTATTAGGGAGGTTTCCTTAGGCAAAGAAACCTTTATCCGTCTTCATCCGAAGTTCAAGACGTTTCACCTGAAGTTAATCGAATTTGGGCCACGTAATGGCGAAGATCGTATAGTTAGTATTCAAAGTGAGGGTACATACCACTTCAAAGATGTTGGTGGACGTGCCTATGAGTGGCTGGGAGAACTTCGAAGTGAAAATGGGTTGCGCAACTTGCGCGATTTGTCAGATGAGATGTCGCGCGTTGGCCTAAATGAGTCCGAATGGTTGCGACGATCTGCTGGTCGACATTAACTTTCTATACAATTGAACCAGTGACTGCGTTTTTGATTATTTTGGAGATAGTCAGGATGGCTTCCACGGAATGCAGGTTTCAATGAAAACTTCTCAGCAGTTGATAGTTGGAACAGTATATACGCGAAACCAATTGCAAAGCGTATTCAACATTGTTGACGCCACACTTAATACCGGAGTATTTCGAGTTCCGAGTTATGATTCAGTATGGCTGTTTGTAACCGAAATTAAAACTTCGGATCGGAAGCAGTACGTCGATAAACTGGAGAACAATATCTTAAGTTGGGGGGGACAAGAACGCGGTAGAACAAACAACCTTGTTATCAATCACGAGAATAGAGGCTTGGAACTATTATTATTCTACAGGCGAGATCGACGGCAGTACCCCGGTGCTGGATTTCGTTTCGAAGGTTTCCTACATTACCTTTCTCATGAAGGCAATCAACCTGCGCACTTCACATTCTATCTGTTGCGTACTGATGAAGATGTCTCATTGGAGGATCTCAATTCAGTGAGATTCGAAGAGGAATTCTTCGAAGGCTCTGCTAGAAAGCGCTTCACAAACCATTTTGAGCGGAATCGTAAGCTCCGCTCTGCCGCGATTGCTATTCACGGAACTCAGTGTATGGGATGTGGCTTCGACTTTGCGGAGTACTACGGTGAAAGAGGACTAGGCTATATTGAGGTTCATCACTTAAACCCGGTAAGTACCCTAGCCGACCACCAAAAAGTCGATCCAAAGACGGACATGATTGTATTGTGCGCGAATTGCCATCGAATGGTTCATCGTGCGTCGGAGAATATATTGAGTTTAAGTGAACTTAAGCAGATAATACGAAAATAGACTATTTCCTGTATTATTCACATGACCAAATCCACAGATATTTATCCGCCTGCAAAACGTGCTGAGATTATGTCCCGTGTTAAATCGAAAGATACGAAGCCCGAAAAGTTGGTTCGAAGCACGTTATATAGAATGGGCTACCGCTTTCGACTTAACAACAAGGATCTGCCTGGACAACCTGACATCACCCTTGTGCTGGCTACTTCGTTCATCCAGCCATAAACTCGCGTCAAGCAACCCGCTGATAAGCGTGGTGCAAACCACCGAGGAAGGATCTGGATTGAACGCTGGCACTCCTTGGGACTGGATTTGAGACATGTTCTCGCGGTGCGGGAAGTTGCTGAGCGATGCCTTGATGCCGTCGTTCCTGATTAAAATAAGCGACGTATTCCTGTAAAATGTGCTGCAGATGGGATTCACCCAGAATTAGAAAGTGATCCAGACATTCACGACGCACACTGCCCAAAAAGCGCTTACAGATGGCGTTGTGTTTCGGGGCATGAAACGGTGTTTTCAGGATGGTGATGCCCGATCCAGCCGCAACACGGGCAACCTGTGCGCCAAATTTGCTGTCGTTATCTCGAATTAGGTAGCGGGGATGTTCCCCAAACGGCGTGGCTTCCCGTACTTGTTGGGCGACTCAGGCGTCCGTCGGATGACGGGTCACAGCGACATGAACCACGCGACGGGAACCATGCTCCACGATAAAGAAAGCATACAGATGCTGAAAGGCGAAATCCACCACGGGTAGAAAATCACACGCCCAGATGTGCGAGGCATGGTTTTTCAGAAACGTTGCCCATGTTTGACCACCGGATCGTGCTGGTCGCGCCATCCGAATATACTTTTGGATAGTGCGTTTCGCCAGCTTGATATTGAGTTTGAGCAACTCCCCCTGAATGCGTTCCGCGCCCCACAGCTTGTTTTCCTGCCCCATTTTTCGAATCAGGGCAATCGTTTCGGCAGGGACACGCGGCTTGCGGGCTGGTGCTGCTGATTTCCGCTTTCAGATCAGGCGAAACAACTCCCGATGCCAGCGCAACAGCGTTTCTGGTTTGACGACGAGGAGTGCTTGTCGCCAGTGCCGCAGCTTGCTTGCCAGGGCAACCAGCAGGAATCGATCGCGTCCCCGTAATTCTGGACGTTTCACCTGACGCTTCAAGACAATCAACTGTTGTCGGAGCAGCGCATTCTCCACCAGTAGTTCCGATTTTGTTTTCACGACATCCTGAACACTCCCGCCGACCAGGGTTTCACTCATGGGTTTGGTCCATTCCAGCACGCTGTCGCGAAGTTGACGTAGGATGGGTGCGGCTACAGATTTCAATTGAGCGATTATCTGGTTCAACATCGGGATCTCTCCAACACAATTGATAAGTGGGATTATTCCTGCATTTTATCCAACCCTCCGTCACCAGGAAACTCGAAGCGTTATCACTCTTAAACCAGCATTTGGAACATCTTCATCCTTTTGGATTCGCGAAGTAGCCGGTACAGGGTAGGATAGAGGTACGAACAACCATCCAAACCCACGAACACCGATAGAAACTTTAGCGTGTGTGAATGAACGATGCGAGGTGGGTTTTGCACTATTTTTGATGAACTTCGTCAGTATCTCTTCCTGAACAGCCAAAGCATTTTCGGCAGAAATTCAGTGCCCTGATCGGTTTTTGTATTCATTTCTAACAGGGGACAAGATGGTCTCTGAACCACACTTTTTCTGGAACTCAATGATTTTGCGCTGATTTCTGACACAGCCCTATACTGTGGTATTGACAACACTGTGCGATATACAGTATATTGATGCTAGGTGCTGCACAGTATTGAGAGATACACAGCGTATGAGTGAAATAAATGAACCGCTTGACAAGCTGCGGCTGGAGCTGCGGCGTGGCGTGGTCGTGCTAGCCGTTCTCAGTGAGTTGAATAGCGCCCGTTACGGTTACAGCCTGATCCAGCAGTTGGGAGAGCTAGGAATGCCCATCGAAGAAGGGACGCTTTATCCGCTGCTGCGCCGATTGGAGCAGCAGGGCTTGCTGGAAAGCGAGTGGGACGTCAGCGAAGTGCGACCGCGCAAATACTACCGCATCAGCCCGGCAGGGCGCGAGGTGTTGACCACGCTGCGCGCTGAATGGTACGAGACCGTCAGCGTGATGAGGAAAATACTAGAAGGGGATCAGCATGATTGAATTGATTGACCGTTATGTTCATCAGGTGGGGCTGTATGTGGGTCCCAAAGAGCGCGCGGAAATTGAAGCTGAACTGCGCTCACAGATTCAGGATCAACTTGAAGATCGCTACGGAAGCTCACCCACAGCGGCAGAGGTGACCTCAGTGTTGAAACAGATGGGTGACCCGCGCACGATGGCAGCATCCTATGGCAACCAACAGTATCTGGTTGGACCCGATCTGTATCCCTTCATGATGACAGTGCTGCGCTTCGGGCTGCCGCTGGTTCCGGCGGTGGTGGTTATCGCCAACTTCATCGGCGCGGTGCTTTCACCGGCGGGCGACAACTGGATAGGGCTGCTGATCGGTTCGATTTTCACGACGGCACAGGTGGCGATCATCTTCCTTGCGGTGGTGGTGATGATCTTCGCCATTTTGCAGCATTCCGGCGAAGCACTGCGGACGCAGGCAAAAACGTCGGAATTCAATCCGCTGGAACTGCCCCCGGTCAATGACCCCAATACGGTGGATCGGTTTGAGACAGGTGTCGGTATCGCTGTTGGCACCCTGATGGTCATCGCCGTCCTCTATTTCTTGCAAGTCGGCGGCTTGACGCTGCGCTTCAACCTGAGCGATCCGGGCAAGGTACTTCCTGTCCCAACCAGCTGGCTGTTCGTGTTACTTGTGACTACCCTAGGCGATGTGGTTATCAACTTGTGGGCGCTCATTCGCCGCCGCTGGACCTTGAGGACGTGGCTAGCGCAGACCACGCTGGAACTGGTGGGGGCGGTCGGTCTTTACTTCGTCCTGTTCAACCCGCTAGCCGAACGGCTGGCACAGACCGCGCCAGAGCTGGTCGAGCGGCTGCGGTTGGATCAACTGCCAGCGTGGATCACCGTTAGCATTGTCGTCATCATGGTCCTGGTCAGCGGCAGCAAGCTCATCCGCCTGTGGCAGTACCGACAGGGCGCAAAGACCTGACCTGCATTCACAACCAAATCACGCGACGGGTACGCCTATCCGCTTTGGATGGCAGGTCAGGAAGTGCCTTGCCACTGCGCACGCCATCGCATTCATATACACGAATTGACTCATACGAGAGGATTGGTAAATGTTCTTGCTCAAATCAGTAGTGTCTGCCCTGATAACACTGACACTCATTATGCACATCCCGGCACAAGCCGACGCAGCACCCGACTATACCCAGCGCGGCGAGCAGGTTGTCGGCGTGATGAACTTTACTCTTAAAAAGGGAGATTATACCCTCAATGCGACCCTATGGTATCCAGCGCTGAACCCCAATGACGCGGAAGAAAGCTATACCTATAAACTAAATGGACTGGTGACAGCCGGTCAAGCCTTGCTCGATGCGCCGCCGGATAGGGCGAATGGACCGTATCCGCTCATCGTCTATTCGCATGGGCTGTTTGGGGCGCGCTTTGAAAGTACGCACTACGCCGAGCATCTCGCGTCATGGGGTTTTGTCGTCGTCGCGGCGGATCACATCGGCAGCACCTTCTTCGACATCACCAGTGCGGAGGACGTGGTGCGAAGCTTCGGCTATCGTCCACAGGATGTGACATGGCTCATTGATTATGCTGAGTCGATCAATGCGGAAGGCAAGTTCGCTAAGGTGCTAGATATGAATGCTGTTGGCGTCACTGGATTTTCTTTCGGCGGTTATACCGCGCTGATAGCAGGTGGCGCTGTCATAGACAGCACCGCACTAGCAGCCACTTGTCAAAAAATGTCCCCACGGGAAAATGCGCTTTGTGATACGAGCAATCAGCAGCTGCTGGCGAAAACCGTCGGGCTGGACAGCATCCCACCGCGTTTATGGCAAAGCGCCGCCGACAAGCGCGTTAAAGCCATTGTCGCCCTAGCTCCGTGCTGCGTTGATGTTCTCGGCGCGGCTGGCCTGGCTAGTGTGACAATGCCAGTCATGGTTATAGTCGGCACTGCCGATACGACTGCCCCGCCAGAGCAAAATGGCATGGCTGTCTTTAAGGATGCCAGCAGCCTTGCACGTGCCCTCGTGCTGATTAAAGACGCCCGGCATGAGGTCTATCTCGATATCTACAGCGGGGAGATCATCCGTGCGCACGACCTGATACAGCATTTTGCCACCGCCTTCTTCCTAGACCACCTCAAGGGCGACACCCATGCTACGGCGCTGCTTGATCCATCCGCCGTGAACTTCGCTGAAATCACATACTCCGCAGCAGGCATGGATGCCAAATAATCATAGGGCATGACGAACGGGAAGCCAGCCACTTAATGGATGTGGCTGGCGGTGGCAATCAAAATCTTCTG
Organism: Aggregatilineales bacterium; assembly: GCA_965246845.1. Taxonomy (GTDB): domain Bacteria; phylum Chloroflexota; class Anaerolineae; order Aggregatilineales; family UBA2796; genus JBBRMW01. The sequence continues at coordinate 1,317,106 of CBDFFR010000012.1, read as the reverse complement.
AGAAAGGGAAATACCATCCGGCTCGATACACGTATTATCCTCTCCGGCCTCTGGATCACCGTTATGCTCCTCTTTCTGATGGGGGATGTGCTGCGGATTTACCGCGGAGACTTTGCCCGAATGGAAGCCGGAAAGTCGTCCAGCAGCGTCACGTGGCTGGGAGCCGCCATTTCAAGCGCATCATGGGTGTCTCACCGCGAATTATGGCAAAATCTGGCAAAAGAAGGACGGAATAAAGCAAAAACAGGCAAAACGGTAAGCCGGGCCGCTATTATACTTGTGCTAACGGACAAGCATAGTGAAAGTGTAATGCCGTTCATGACGCGCGAACATCAGCAAGCCAGCACACCAACGCCTGACGCAAAGGGATCGGTTGCCGAGGAAACCGTTCAGGACTCTTCCGTGCGGCAAGACCTTGTGAGTCAAAAGCGGGTGCAAGGCGGCGGCGATGAAGGCACGATTGCGCGTCGTCAACAATCCGTCCTGGCAATGCAGCGCACGCAGGGGAACGCGGCGGTGCGCCGGATGTTGAAGGGTCGTTCCGGCACCGTCCAGCGGATTGGTAATGAAGTATCAAGTGATGGAGCTGTTTCCTTTCGGCAAGCACGTTCACTAATCGACCGTAGCCCAATGAGCGAACTCCCGCGCCTTCGTGCAGATATTGAATATGCGATGCAACAACATCCTGTTTCTATTTCGTTTACGTTGCAGCTAGGCTCGACCAGTATTCCTGACTTTTTATCAGATCAACTGAGCCGTTTAATCGGCTTTACCGATGTCGGTTCACGCCAGAATTTCGAGCGCGATCAGCAAGACGCAAACGCCCGAATTTCGATTGAAGCCGCACAGCGGGACGCGGCGGATCGCAGGATTCGCACGATGAATTATCTTCGGAGTCTGGACAATCCAGAAAGCGCTGTTGTTCGTGGTCAGGCAATGTACAGCGTCATTAATCCGTCCGGCCAACGTATTTTCGGTGACCGAAGCACAGATCAATCAATTAAGGGCAAGCGTACCACCCATTATACAGCGGCTTATGACCCACGCTGAAAATCATCTTGCCACGGCGCGCCAAACATCGCGGTATGCGGCCAGTTCCCTAAATCCATCCGCAGACCCGGTAGAACAGCGCCAACATGGGTGGGATGCCGCCAGTGAAATGGGCAACGCAGTCACTCAAATGGGGATGGGTTCGACCGGGTCATTAGAAGCCGCATTTCGCGCGGCATCTGCTGCACTCGACTCGGCGCGACAATCGCACGATGCGGCCTTGAGAGGCGCACTGAACACCGAAACCGTTGAAATGCTGCTTGGCGCTGCACGGATCGTCCGCGATACCTGTATCACGATTGAAGGAAGCCTGGTGACGGTGCTCACAGGCGGGACGGCCCCGGCTTTTGGCGCGGTGTTAGCTGGTGCCGCCACCGCCGCAGTTATGGGAGCGGAAGCATCGGTGCTTGATCAGTACTTTGAACGAGATCAGGTGGCATGGGGGCCGTTGGTTGCAACCACTATCCTAAATGTGGTGACGGGCGCGCTTGGTGGTCAACTGGGCAACGTGGTCAACCGCTCCATTGCGGAAAGGCTCACGCGCGTGCTATCAACGCAGCTCGCCAGCAGTATGATCAGTGCATCGGCCAGAGACAGGATAACAGCTACCGTTGTGCCGAACATTGTCAATACCATCATCGCCCGTGCTTCTGCCGCGCCTACCGCGTTGGTCAGCGCGTCATATACGCCTGTTGGCGGGAGATCGGCAACAAGCGCAGAAGTAGAGGCGGCGTTCACTAATGAGGTATCGGTTACGGCAATCTGCCGTGAGGTGATTAATCAGACAGTAGCCGCACGCGCCGGAACAATGCCCAGGTAGCGAGTGGTTCTGTCGCAACCAGCCCTGCCAAGGGTGTGGCATTCCTCCCTTGGAACAAACTAAGCGTACAGCTTGCCGCCAGGGTCTGTGTCAGGTAGGATAATCTAAACAGGCTCCAAAAATAAGGGCTCTGTCGCAAAAAGTGGATGGTTTTGGAAAAGAGCCGAATTGCGTTCAGAAATTTGGAGAATTAGGAGACGATCCGGTAACTAACCCCTAAGTCGGGTCTTGCGCAGATTTCGTGCTTCAACGAAGGGGTATAAATTTTGTTCAAGTCTCAAAATATCTCCGCTTAATATCGAGTTTCGATTTCTGTAAAACACCGATGATTTATTCACTTTATACGCCAGCACAGAGTCTGCGCAAGACCCATCTTTGCGGGGCTGGTCAAATGTACTGATCGTGAGTGAGCGGCGCGTATTTCATCCAACGCTGATCTCGCCCCTGTGTCTCGTGGTGCTTGACACCGCCGACCAAGTCCCATGTGGGTGCGAGCAGTTGGCCCAAGCCTGCGCCTGATTTGACCGTTGTATCGAGTCGGTCTATGCTGCGATACGCAATGCGGCTCGTGTATAGAATGCACACGCTGAACGCTGTGCTGGCCGATTCGTCTATCTGGAAGTGAAAATCGGGTTGTAGAATTCCTTGATTGAATATCTGAACTGACACACAGCGAGCCGAGCGCCGTAAAATTAACGGGCTGGATATTGGCTTCACTCGGAGTAAATCATGTTTGGCACACTGCTGGCATTATTTAAGGAAGGGCTGCATGGGGTCGCGCAGCGAGTTCAAGACGTGATCAAGAGCTGGCTCACTCCGCAAAGTCAGTCGCCGGTCTTGGGCGCAATCGGCGACATCATACGCTCACGGCCAGACCTGATAGTAGAAAACGCACTGCTGCTCCAACAGCTCATTGTGCTCAAACGGCAAATTAAGCGACCCCAGTACATCGTGGGATCGCTGGCTAATGGTCTGGCTGACGAGCCGCTTGCGGAGCTGGCGACAGGCGATAGTGCTCGTTCAGCCCGACACGGTGCTGCGCTGGCATCGCGAGCTGTTCAAGCACTTCTGGTCGGGCAAATCCCGGCATACTGGTGGCAAACAAGAATTGGCTGCGGACGTGGTGACGCTGATCAAACGGATGGCGTCGGAGAATCGGTTGTGGGGCGCGGAGCGGATACGAGGCGAACTGCTCAAGCTCGATATCCACGTCAGCAAGATCACGATCCAGAAGTATTTGCCGAAAGATCGTGCTCCTCGTTCCGCCCAGACATGGCGGACATTTGTGCATAATCATAGCGACCAAATTTGGGCTTGCGATTTCATTCAGGTGACTGACCTGTTGTTTCGCTCGTTGTTTGTCTTCGTTATCATCGAGATTGGCTCACGGCGAGTGATACATATCGGTGTCACCCGCCACCCAACGGATGCCTGGTTTGCGCAGCAGATCCGAGAAGCCACGCCGTTTGCTCAAACCCTGCGCTTCCTTGTGCGCGACAATGACCGCCAATACGGCCAGCACGTCTGGGCAGTTACTCAGGGAGCAGGCATCCACGTTCTCAAGACCCCTGTCGCCGCTCCTCCTGCTAACGCCTTTTGTGAGCGATTTACTGGCTCGGTTCGTCGCGAAGGCTTGGATTATATTGTTATCCAGAATGAAACCCATCTTCGTGGCGCCAAGAACGCCTACGTTACCTACTTCAATGCCGAACGACCGCATCAAGGCATCGGTCAGCAAGTGCCCACTCAGCCATCACCTATTCACGAGCCGCCTGATCACGCTCGGCTCATTGCTCGCCCCGTCTTGGTCGGTCTGCATCACGCCTATTCTTGGCAGACAGCGTGACCGATCACTGACGGACGACCCAATCGGCCAGCACAGCCCCGTTTTCTGTACCAGCTTTCCAAGTATCAATCCAATCCTGATTGCGGAGGGAGGATCAAACTACAACCACCGCCAGTTTTCGCATATATCAAGGAAGGTATTTGCAATTTTCCCATATACTTCGCCGGATATAACCAGCGGGGGCATTTTGCCTAGTTCCGCGCAGAATTGGAGTGCCGCCGCACGTGTTGCATTTTCCATTGTTATAGTATGGCTAAATACAGATTCGTGCAGAATTCGTAAGATTTCGTCGCGGTTTTCTGCCAGTGGCATCAGATTTGCCAATATCGACGCACTATCCAGACTAAATCCCTTCTCACGGATTATGGCTATCTCATCTATGACGCAGATACGTACTGCCTCCGCCATGCGTGGTTTATCAAGCTGAGGTAAAAGCCAAGTTAGCCATCTCGCGCGTGACCCGGATTCAGGGTCAATCGCCTTCCCCATATCTAGGGCCCGTCCCCTTACTGAGTCTTTGTCCCATTCGGATAAGTACGGAATAAGTCTTCCCATGATAAACACGCCCGTAGGCTTATTATCATGAGCATAAGCTATCCGAAGCGCTTCGTTGCGCAGCTTATCAGTCAGGTATGGTACGAGTGGAGTAAATAAGTCTTCGTGTACTCGTGCGAACTTCCAGTTTTTACTCGATTCAAAAGCATTTTGAATTGCAATCAGTCGCTCCTTGTCGGGCAAATTGGGGATCATAGCTATTAGATTTTCTACTCGATATTGGTCGAGTTGAAAGTGCATCGCAATATCAAATGCTTGTAGCAATTCACTGCCTTGCAATTGACCAGCAATCGTGCGAAGTTGAAAGGAAAAGCCCATCTCATGGTCACGCGCAGCCTGTCGTTCACCGCCCGATGCTTGGTTTGGATTCTGAACTGGAATTGGGCGTTGTGCAATGATTTGTGGTATTGCCAACCGAATCGCCTGCTCTCTGCTCGGCCCGATGAGATATGGCGCAATCCGCGCTAGGTCGCTTGGTATTTGGTCGTCGTCCCAGCTTCCTCTTGTTTGAACGGCAGTGAAAGCACGCTCCGCTTCCACCTCAGTAAGGCGTGGCAGAAGTGCTGGCAATGTCATTGCACGGGTGGACCGATACATCTGAAGTGTCTCTTCAAATGCTGGTATCAGAAGATCGTTAGGTAAAGACGAAGCAATTTCACGAAACATACGCGCACGAAACTCAGGATAGGATGAATCACGCTGTGTAAATTGCTTGTCGAAAATCCATCGTAGCAGGAACTCTTTTTGTGGCTCATGTATATGCGTTGCCAATGCCATCAACGCCCAACAGCGCCCTTCCTCATCACCTCTGTTGCTGATTTGTAGCTGAGCATCCAGCGCACGCTTTAGCAATGGCTCATCTAAGAATGGTGCTAGTTGGCCTACATTAGTCTCAGCTAAAGCCGTTTCAAAGGCGATCTGAAGTATTGCATCGCGCTGGTCACTATTGGTTAAATAGGGCATGACCTGAGAAACGGCATTAACGAGCCAACCCGGATATGGAGCTGCTTCCACTATCTTCGGAAGCGCTTCTTTTTGTTGTTCGGAAGACAAGTATGGAAACAGAGCGCAAGTTTGCCACGAACGCCCCATTCCAATATCTAAAGCGAGTGATAACTTCAGCACCTGCTCAACAAGCTGCTCCCGTTCATTGTTGGATACATGGGGAATAAATCGGATTAAGCCTGCTACACGATTATCTTCCCGTACGCACTCCACAACAGCTTTGACGCCATTGATTAAAGCCGACTCATGTAGCTCTGCCGGAAGATAAGGCAGTAGGTCAGCTATCTGGGCTGCACTATGATTTATGTGGTCCGCATCTTGTTGGATATTGTGCAAAATGGCATGATAAGCATACAGCGCCATTTGAATCTGCTGATCCCCTTTTAGATATGAAATCAGGACTGGAAGTGACTCGGGAAGATAATATGAGTAGAAATTCTCTTGACTAATGATATTGACAGCTTGCTGCACTAATTCATCAGTAAAATAAGGTACCAATCGCGCGAGGGGAGTTGAACTCCAATGAGCACGTCCCCATCCATATCCCAACATAAAGTGGATGTCAGTTCCGAGCGCTTGAGCGCGTTGCTCCTCATTCAAATAGGATATGATGTTGGCGAGGGTAAAGACAAATGTGGGTATCGGGGAGTAGTCTGTAGCGAACATAATCGGCAAGCGTGAGTCAAGAGTGGCTCTGAACCCTGAATCACGAGCTTTTGTGCGTTGTAGCTCGTTGAGTTTCTCGGTCTTCAGAAGGGCTGTGTACGTATTGGCTCGCTGTTCAGCATTGGGCATTTTCGCGGCTACACTCATTGCACGTTCCACATCCCATAGCCCAAGTTCAACAGCTCGACCGACAATTTCGGGTGCATAGTTAGTCGCGACAGAATTAATGCTCGTGCGGATGAGCAAGTATCGAATACAGTCGACAATAGCCAGAGAATTCTCATTTGCTTGGGCTTGGGCTTTGCTTTCGGCAATAGCCCGTTTCCAAACGAGCAATAGATCGTCTATGTACCCATCGTAGATGTAACCCGCTTGTAACACACGGGCAGTCATCCAATCTTGATCTACAAATAGCGCTTTTAGTTCATCTACAGCGTTCACTGCGTCCAGATGATAGATTAAATGATCATAGAGATAGGCATCGTCAGGAGCAGAATGCCAACCTTGACCGGTTTGGGTTTGGCGATAGGCCGTCAATAACGCTAGATGAGCTGCAAAGCGATTGGAGGAAGTTAGTTCAGCCAATACAAAGTCGCGGATCAAGTCGTGGAATATGATGCTGTATTCTCCACTACGTGATACAAGCTGAATAAGCGCTCGCGCTGAAAGTTTATTTAAAAGACGCGCCGCTTGACCAGAGTTTAAATGTTCCGCATGTTGGTTCCATAGCCGGACAATCGCGGTTTCGGGAATAGGTTCATCTTCTTTGAAAATGCCTAACGCCAAGTAAAGTGTTCGTTCAGAATTTTCAAGTGCCTCCAAGCTACGTTTGAATGTTCGGCTGAGGCTTTCTCCAACATTGCCGTTGTAGAGCATTTCTGCACCCAGCGTGGCAAAATCGCTTAACCAATCATCGATATTGCGCTGTCGTAACTGTGCTCCGACAAGTTCCACAGCAAGTGGCAAGCAGCTAAGGCTATCTACTACACGTTCTTTCAGGCCGGGAACAATGGCAACCAATGCGCTGCCTGCCCACTCATCAAGCAATTCTATGGCCTCAAATCGAGACATTGTTGGTACAGCAAATAAGTCTGTTCCAAGTGCCGCTGCAATGTCAGCATTGCGAGTGGTGATGAGCAATTTGCAGCGTTCTCCGCCGCAATTAAGAGCCTGTGCATGTTCGGCCTGCCATACATCATCGATTATCAAAAGGCAGGTCCTCTCCTGCAACAGTTGACCAAGCCGTGAGCTAAGTGTTTCAATGGTGGGAGCATTTTCGCTCACGCTACCGCCAAGTACCTCAATCCATTCACGCATCCTAGCGGCAAGGTTAGGCGCCTGACCGAGCGTTATCCAAAGAATGCCACTCGCAAAATGAGACTGAACTACCGGATCATCACATAAGGCGCGCGCAAGGACGCTTTTACCGATACCGCCCATACCATGCAGTGCCGTCGGTGCGCTTTTGATACCCGATATAAGCGCAAGACTAGCTGCATCGCTCAATAGTCCGGTACGGAGGTTCGCTAATAAATCGCTCCGTTCGATGTAGTTCGCTGGGAGCGGAATATGTGTGTAATAATCAGTACGCATAGGCGTTACCTGCCACAAATGATTGTAGACTTAATGTAATTGTAGCTGGATCGCAATTAATATATAAGGTGTAAGAAATGCTGTAAAAATCGACCGACAAGTGGCTTTCAGACATTATCTTCCACCACAATCATGTGAACTTCCGTGGTGTATTCATCCTCTTGACGGCAAACTACTTCTGTTTAAGCGCAACTCTGGGCTAAATGTGCTTCTTGAAGGCGAAAAAATTGACATTTTCAACACGTTGCACTGTGCGACATGATCCGTAAGAAAGGATTGTGCCGCAAAGCGATTGAAGAGGCACTCCGATCAATGCAAGAGGCGGGTCTCATCGGTGCGACAAAAAGCGTCGCAGTGAGCGCGGGCTGGAGGCAACGGTATTTTATGCGTATCGCTGAAACTTGTCAGTGCCTCCTGACGGGTTGACAGGTTAAGACGTTTTGAAAACGTGTCAAGATTTTCTGCCCGTTTTCGCAGCTTAAGTCAATACGCCTTATGGAAGGTCGCTGATTGAGATAAAGCTGTAATAGCGCATTGTTGAATTCAACAGTCCCTCGCCATAATATCAGCTAATCTTCAAGACACTGTTGGGGAATATACATCGGTGCAAACCTTTACCTCCTTTCCGTTGTCCCTATATCTGCCTGAACGTGTTTGTGATAAAGCCATCAAAATACTCGAGGTCGCAGGGCTATCAGCTCCTGCCAGTGCTGAATCACAGCCTGTTATTGGTACCTTATTGGAATTTGGCAGAACCTATACATTCAATATTGAGAACTATGGTCTTGGCGACTTTGAGGGCAAGACACAGCGGTTATTTGCTCTCGTAGTCGCCTATGACACTGCCTCGCCATCGAATATGGAGAGCATTACAAGATTTGGAGGCAAATCGCTTCGATTTCACTGCGCATATCCGAGCAGTGGCAAAGACACTTTTGTAAAGCGCATCGACCTTGTGCCAGCAACCCAAGGTCGACCATCATCCGATGTCTTGACGATACAAACTATGCTTGTTGAAAGTGATCGGTTTAGTTTTCACCAGATTCCAGAAGAAATCGTAAAGCAAATTCAGACATTGCCCTTGTATCAGGGGCTAAAGCGTGATCGTACGCTTGAGAAGAGGCTTTCTGACTGGAAAAGTTATCTGAACGTCGAATTGCGCCAAGTGATCCGAAAACAATTTGAAATCGCCTATGAAGGCTTTCGAGATGTGTCCAAGCCTGACGATGAAGAAGTCGTCGTTGAATTTGTGTTAACTAAACGGGTCGAACCTGATACAGCCCGTAAACTCCAGGCTCTTGACTCCAACGAAGTTTTGTACATTGCGCCAAAAAGTGTCCTTGACACGGGTGATACCCAAGAAGAGATGTTCTGGGCGACGGGTAGCGTCAATGTCAAAGGTGATGAATTAGGTCGCATCATCAAGATCAAAGATAATAAACTGCTTGTAGCCCTCGCCAACAACAACGTGCAAAGGAATCGATTCATTGCCTCCGGTGACTGGACATTTGAGTCGCGCGGTGTGCTGGTCTACTGGGCATTTGGTGATATTAGACGCTTAAAAACGCAAGAAGAAGCCCTTAGCAAGCTCATCGTTGGGGATATGGCAAATCCTCGTTTGGGCGACTTCCTGTTTGATGCGACTCGGTCCGGATTGCCTGCATCGGTCCCGTCAATTCGTCCCGACGAGTTTCTGAATCCGAAGATCGTCCATAATCCGGCACAACGTCAGGCCGTCGAAGCTGCTTTGGCCGCGCCCGATTTGTTCTTAATTTGGGGGCCGCCAGGAACAGGCAAAACGACGGTCATTGCAGAACTATGCTATCAATTCGCCAAAAGGAATCAGCGCGTGCTGCTCGCTTCCCAAGCGAATCTGGCGGTGGACAATGCACTCAGTCGTTTTGGTCACCACCAGGATATGCTGGTGATGCGCGTGGGGAATGTGGATCGGGTTGAAGAAGAAGGGATTGCATTCACGGCGGATCATGTGATTCGTCGTTGGTTTGAACAGACGGCCAAAAACACTCATGGCGAACTGCTAAACCTTCGGCATCGAACGGCCAGTTTTCTATCATTTTGCCGCGACGGTATGGGTAGGCTTCAACAGTATGCAACAATGCTGTATGACACGAACCATGCCATCTCCACTCTGCGCGATAAAGTGACAACAGCAACTACTCACGAAGCGAATTCGATTTCCGAACTCCGTGCAAAGGAAATTCTCCTCCTGGAGTTACGGGATCAGCAGCGGACATTGGAAAGCACTGCACAGCAATTTTTGGCAAATCCCGAGGCGGCGGCAGTTACCAGTGAGAAGATATTGCCGCTTGTACGGCAGATTCCAGCATTTACAGCCTATATCGCTGCCGTATCCGAAGCATTTGCGCTATTTCGTGAATGGCAGTTCGATGTCGATGGAATGGGCCGTTCACTTGTAACATCGCAAGAATTCGACCGTCTAACGACAAGGCAAATCAACAGCGAATTCTTTAGGGAATCGTGGCTCAGCCTAGCTTCACTGCTGCGCATAGGGCAGGCTATCCAACCTCTTATTCAGGAAACCGCAAGAAAATTGCCGGATGACGTGCAGTACTTGGGTGAAGCACTTCAAAGTGTAGAACACTACGAAAACCTCTTACAACAAGTAACTGCGCTCGATGTTCTTGAACGGATACAAGATCAATTAGATAACCTTCAGATCGCGGCCCAGTTGAATGCACGCTTTGTTGAAAATCTTCCGATGTTCGAGGAAACTCGGCCAAATTCAATCGGTGTACTCTCCAACTTGGTTGAAGCTCACGAGCGCACCTGTATCAACTTAGCTGCCTATTTTGAGTGTGAGAAACAGGTTTACATCGCTCATTTGGAACAGCTATCTGGTAAAAATGCGCCAGATAACATGGGAGCAATACTGGATCTTCGCAATAAACTCACATTTGAGTTGAAATCTGCTGAGCAGCACTGGGATTCACTTCAAAACGGTCTCGCGGAGGTTGCTCAACGTTATCGGAATGTCATTCCGCTTGCATTTGATGCCGAAATGATGCACCGTCTGCAAGACAATGTTGGTCGTTTACGGCAAAAAATAGCCGAGTGGCAGGACGTCATTGCACCCGAGGTTTTGCTGCAGGACCTGGAAAAGTTCATCTCCAAAGAAAAGAGCAAGGCTGAACAGCGGCTTCCTGCTCTCAAAAACCAACTTGCCACAGCACAGCACAATGTCAAAATTGCTCACCGAGAATTGGAAAACTGGGAGCAACATTTAGTAGAAGAAGGGCAGTGGTGGGAAGCTCAGTGGATTTGTGTTCCCTCGCAATTGCGCGGAAAATTTGCCTCAGAGAACATTCAGTCGTCACGCTTTATTCAGCTGGTCATCGATACCGCAAGCTCAGAAGATTGGCTGCAATTCGCCGCCGATCAGCAACAAAATCTGCGACCCTTACAAACCCTTCTCGAAACATGGTATCAACGGTTGCAACAGCACGACGCTCTGGATGAAGAAGCTATCCGACAGCTCTATATTAGGAACGTCAATGTGCTGGGCGTAACGTGCGGCCAAGTTCGACAAGCATGGAAACACTCAAAACGAGAAGGACAACCTCCGTACTTTGATGTTGTCATCATTGATGAGGTAAGCAAAGCGACTCCTCCCGAACTGCTCATGCCCATGCTCTACGGCAAGAAAATTATTCTAGTCGGTGATTTTCGCCAGTTACCGCCGATGATCAACAAGGAGACACTGCAGGATGTTGCGCAAGATCTCGGCGTAGATGCCTCCGATTTGCAGCACATTCAACAATCACTGTTCGAGGTGTTGTATGCTGGCGCACCAGACCCGATTAAGGTTCAGCTTGTCAAACAATTCAGAATGACCGATACCATCCGGCGTGCCATAAATCAGTTCTATGATGGAAAGCTCCAGGGTGGTCACACCCGCTCGCATGGGTTTAATGGCTTTGGATTGAATAACAGTTTGGTTTGGGTCGACGTCTCGCAGCCCAACGCAATTGAAGAAAAGGTTGGGACGAGCTACAGAAATGCGGCAGAAATTCGTGAAATCATGCAGCTTCTCAGACAAATGAATCAGGAGTGGACGAGAGTTGTTTCGCATGAAGGTCGAAAACAGATTGGCATCATCACGTTTTATGAAGGGCAACTCAAAGAGCTTCAAAACGCAGTGGGCGACGCTGAGACCAACTTCCCGGCGCTCGAAATTCGGCTTGGAACGGTTGATCGCTTTCAGGGTATGGAGCGGGCTGTCGTCATCGTGAGTCTGGTGCGCAACAATGCACACGGCGATCTAGGTTTTGCTAAAAGCCCAGAGCGCATCAACGTGGCCTTTTCTAGAGCGCAAGAGCTTCTGATCGTCGTTGGAAGCAAAGCGCATTTCACTCAAAATGCACGCACGACCAAAGCGACAGAAATTTACGGGCGTGTCGCTGCTATCGCCCTTGAAAGTGAGACTCATTAAACCATGTTTCACGGCTCAACGCTTATTGATGAACGTCTGAGAGCGCAGGCTGCGGTTGAAGAGCGTGTAGCAGGCCGTCAGGTGCTTAGTGCGCGCTTGTTTTACACGCAGGTTTGGACTGGCAGTGTCATCTGCACTATTGAAAGGTTGCAGCCTCTTCCCATTTTGGAAGAGTTTGTCTTGCGTGCTGGGATTTTTGCCGCCCCATTGCGCCCGGATGAGGCCGATCTCAGTGCATTGCTCGGGGTCAATTCGCGCTTTATCGCCAGCGTGAGTAACAGCTTGCGGCAGGACTATGAAGCCCTTGATTTAGAAACTTTCGTCGTGACTCAGAGAGGGTACGAGATACTCAACACACGAGAAATCCCCAAGTGGGAAGATATGCGCGTCTGGGTTTCCTACATACCGTCTCTGGATGACTGGTTTACCACGTCACATGCGGACTATCCGACTGTCACCGAAGACAATACCGAAGCGTTGCCTATTGTTGGCAGGTTTGTCAAACCACGAATCCAAACTGAAAACGTGAAACGTGCGGCTGAGTTCAGCGGCAAGCCTCTGGAAATTCCCACAAGCCGCCTCTATCTTCGAGACACGAACGGCGAGCTTACCGATAGCGGGTATCTACATTGGGCTGTTTTTGTCATGCGTGATGCGGCACTGGATGATCTACTAGTCACAGTTCAACCCTACGGTACGGAGACGGCGCTTCCGAGAGAGGTTAGCCGAAAAGTCCAGTTGACCATCCAAACGCGGGTCAATGAAGGGCATATCGCACCAAGCGAACTCATGGGCATTTCAGCGGAAGAATTCAACGCAATTGTCAACAAGGACCAGCAAGAGACTCTATCCCCATTCGAGAACATAAGTCGGCAAGAACGTATCATCGCGCAGACCATTGCGCAGAGCAAACAGCAGGGCATTCAGGTTGCCGCACAGCAAGAATTGGGCGGAACCGTAGAGCTGCTGAATGACGCCGACATAAGGCCAGAGTTTCTGCGTTCTCTGCGCGCCGCCAAACATCGCATATTCGTGTTTTCACCTTGGATGAATGATCGTGCGGTCGATCAGGAACTCATCCAGATCATTCGTGAAGCCGCGTCACAGAATGTGATTACACTGCTTGGCTGGGGGATCAGCAAGCGAGTCGAGGATGAAGAGAAGCCCCCACAGCAATCACTCATCCGAAAACTTGAGACGATCTCACTTCCGAGCGGATTTCCCGCGGTCGCAATCATTTGGGTTGGCAACAGCCACAGAAAATATGTGGTTATTGATGACGTGGTTCATCTGTCTGGATCATTCAATTTCCTCTCCTACAAAGGGGGATACGACATTCGCGGCGAGTCCATCTACAAGGTCACGATACCTGAGAAAGTTGCGGAGGCCGCACACCAACTAGAATCAGACTTCCGGGAAGCTATAAAAGCGGACATAAAAAAGGACTTTGCTTGGGGGAACGATTTGCAGTTGAAACGGTATTTCATGGCGCTCATTGCGTGCAGGGGTCTAAACAGTGCCGTTTCTTTGAGAGACGTTGCCGCTACGAAATCGGGGCGCTCACTTGAGCCTTTGAGAGTCTTTTTCGAGCTTGTCAAGCAGCCGATTTTCGGTATCAACGATGGGCAAAGGGTTGAAGTGCTTCGCCACTTCGCAACGAAGGTTCGAGAATATCCTTGGAAAGAAGGTCAAGCCGCGCGCCCCAGCCTTGAAGAGTCGCTTCGGCAGTTGATCAAAGTGATTGAAGAGCCTGACGCCAAACAGCATTTCGGACAATTCTATGAGCAGCACAAGCAGCTCTGGAATTCGCTGAATGTTGTGCTGTAACCATTTGGGCTGGCAAGATCATTCTTTTTCCTGCTTCTAACAAAAAACCTGTCAGTGCTTTTGACGGGTTGACAGGTTGACACGTTTTGAAATTCTCTCAGCGTACGCTTGGAAACTGATGCCGAAGCTCCCAATCATTAGGGCGAGCTTCGGCACACCTTCTCGAATGCCAGGTAGCGGCGAAAAATCTCTGCGTTGCGCTCGTGCTTCTCCTGCGTTTGCAGTATGGCTTTCTGGCTAGCGTAGAGCAAACGGAGAACGAAGCGGGCTGCATCCTTGCTCGAGGGTAGGAGTGCTGTTTGGGGCTGAAAGCACCCGTGAGCGCCAGTCCCCGCGCCAGTTGAGAGTGACGTTGAAGTGATCGATGTCCCGAATGAGGGATTGACACATACAGCTTCAGCGTGTCCGGCGGCGTAATCACTGTTGAAGTAAAGTAAATCAGACTTCATCTGACAGAAATCGCATCCGCGACTTTTGAGGACGGTGCATTACCTTCAAAATTGGGTGTCAAAATGTTTGGTCTGAGTCAAGTATCTGAGGGTGGGGCATAAGGAGCCACACTGCGTGGGAGCGTATATCGGAATTGGCACAAAAAGGCATTGTCAGACCGTCCCTACAGACTGCATCCAGTCCAAGTGGCAGCCCATTTGACCCTAACTTCTCCTTATGCCCCACCCTCAAGTATCTGGTTTCTTGTAAGGTCAGGTCTCTCTTGGTCAGGTGACGGCACGCCACGCCTGTGGAGAGCTCAGAGTGCGCCACTGTTGGTGTTTACAGGGGTGGATCGGCAATATGTACTGCGTGATGTAGAACCAAGCGTCCTGCGTTTTTGGCGACGCGCATGTGCGCGCATCGTCTTATTTTACAGCAACAAGCATGTTCTATCCCTTTCCACCGTCGCCATTGGGATATTTCGGAATGGCTTGGATGACGATCATTTCACGAACTTTTTGGCCTGCAATCATCTCTTTCAGCAGACTGATCGCCTTTGGGTTGCGCGAGTTCAGCGCAGTCAGGAACGGCATCTTATGACCTAATTCGCAGGCATGTTTGTAACCGTCATAGAGCACGTCCGCAGAGATAAAGCCCATGGTCAGGTACAGCGCCAGAACGTCGCGGACTTCCTTTTCTGGCGGGTCCTGCTCGCGCCGCAACACCTCCTCGAAGTAAGGCATGAAAGCCTCGCCAAGTGCAATCTCGAAGGCGGCGCGAAGATGGCGCGGGACGATCTCCGCTATCTTGTACAACGCCGCACCATCAGTCGTTGGATAGTGGACATCCACCTGTTGAGCGTAGCGCGCGATGTCCTGCGCAGTCATCGGCGGCAGTTCGATGTCGTCCACTTTGGAGTCTTGTACATTAGGCGCGGTTTGGACATTGGACTTGATGGCCGCTGTCGTATTTACATGAGCAGTAGCCGTGTTTTGTTCGTCTGTTTTCTCGTCTGTTGCCCGTGTGTCCAATGTCTTGTCCGTTCCACACCCAGAGGTGTGTGGAACTGGACTGTACATTGGACATGCCTCTGGCAATGTCCAGATGAATGGGTTTGGACTTGCTTTAGACATGTTGGACTTGACGCTCACAGCCGCGCTTTCGGCGTTGGACAGCTTTAGACGTCCAGCTTCAGTTATCACATAAGGATCACCTTTCTCGTGGGGTGAGACGTAGCCAAGTCTAATCAGCGCGTTGAGGCTGTGGTACTTGCTGGACCGCTTTGTACCTGGTGGGAGCAGCTCGTCCAACTGACTGGACTTGATGCCGGACTCGGCGAACATCTCCATGCCGACTGAACGCAGGATTTCCAACTGCATCGACGAGAGCTTGTCCTCTCTGGTCTGGACGCGCTTTTCGGCAGGAACAAGCACTGGAACAGGCAACTCTTCGCCGATGTCCACCAGCACAGGTTTGAGGTACAGCGTGTCGAACTCTGCCGAGTCTTTGACCTTTGCGCATGAGACGGCAATCAGGTCATCTTCTTTCGAGACCTCCAGCATCACGGTCATACCACCGCGAATGACCGTTGAGCCGCGCTCACGCGCACCCGCCGCGTTGGTGTGATGCACGGCAACGACGGTTGCGCCTGTGTCACGCCGCACACGGTCCAGCGACTCCAGAATAATACCCATATCCTTCTGGTTGTTTTCGTCTGCGCCAAGGCTGCACCGGGAGAGCGTATCGAAGACGACGAGTGCGGGCTGTTTGCTCTGAATGGTGCTGATGAACTCTTTGACCGCCTGAATGTCGAATAACTGCACCGGTTCGCGCCAGATGTAGAGTTCACCACCGTCCTGCTTGCGGAACTTCTGCCACGCCTTTTTGCGGCTGCGATAGCCGCGCAATCCTTCGGCCACTACATAGATGACTGTCTTGCCAGATGCGGCGAGGGTCTGCGCCATATCGAACACCACCTGCGTCTTACCCGCACTTGGTGCGCCGTAGACCTCAATCAGGCTGTCTTCGGGTATGTAGTCTTGGATAAGCCAGCGAATCGGCGGCAGGTCGTCGAGGTCATCGACGTGCATCAGCATGTTTGAGACAGGCGGGTTGGACAGCGTTGGACTTGGAGTCAGCGCAGCCTGCCGAATATCCAGCGGCGGGGGTCTATCGCCTTCGGGTAATGGCGCTTTGACCAAGCGTAACGGCGGCGTTTCATGTGAGTGTTGCGTATTCGACTGTAGAGATTGTGCAGCCGGAAACACTATCCCTGCAAAAGCTGCGGCCTCTTGCAAAACTTGTTTGAACAACCCGGTATCATGCTTGTTCCACCCCGTCCCGAAGCGACAGTAGCCCACCAGATCAATCGCATCACCGCCTGCCTGACCCGTGTGGTGATACCACATCCTCTTATCGAGGTTGATGAGCAATCCGCCATTTCCGGGCAGTCGATATTCCTTGCCGCTTTGGACAGCCTGTACACCGAAGTGCCGTTCGGCATATGCTACCATGTCGAACTGAGCCTTGATGTCGTCAAGCGAGGTGCGCCCTGCGGACGGTACATGTTCGGACGCGGGAGCGCGTTTTGCGGACGGCAGTGTTTCTTCTTTGACAGGTGGAAGCAGCTGTTCAATGCTGTCTACGGAAACGGGTTCACGAGCGTCTGGAACTTCTAGTAACATCGAGCGGCGATGCGGGCGATGTGCTGTCGAGTCGCCTTTCCGCGCAACTGTGCCGTACAGCTTGATCAGGTGGCTTGCGCCGACCATGCCCGTATCGACTTTCACCTGCTCATTGCTGAACATGGAGTCCAGCAGCATCAGAAACTGCTTGATGAGCGCAGCAGTCGCCTCATCATTGCTCCAGTTGATGGGAATAAGCAGGTGCGCACCGTTGCCGGAGTCAGCAAGGATGGCGTGAATGCTCCGAGTTGCCAGCCAATCCCGACACGCTTTCGCGCGTTCAATGGCCGCCTGATGCTCTTCTTCCGACGACGAGATGCCTGCCGGACGCACCGGGTCGAAGTCGATAAACAGCCAGCGCCGACGCAGCACATCCTTGTCGGCTGAGGTCTGTTTGGCATATTCCTTGACACGGTTCACGCTACGCGCGAGCAGTGCCGGGTTGAGCGGGTTGACAGTAATGTAGATGCCGTCCGCACGTCCTTCGTAGGCTGCGGCAGCGCTGGACAGTGCATCGAAATCATTGAAGTAGCCGCTGTCTGTGCGCTTGCCCTGAATACCAGGGATGCGCAGTTCAACCGTATCTCCGGCATCGAACATTACGGAAAGTGTGTGTCGTATCTGCGCGATGGCTTCATCACGCGCTTGTTTCTGATTTTTGGGAATGACAAATGCAGGACTGCTCATGGTCCGCCTCCGGGCAACATCGATCTAAGGTCGAAAAAGCTGTTTTTCAACAAGGTGCTGGCGAGGTGTTGCGAGGAGACGTGAGGGGTGATATACTTCTAATTACCACGTCAGAAGAAATCACTCGTCCACGCCCACCCGCTTTTTCGGTGGGCTTTTTATTTTGTTTAGGGCGGTGCGCGTGCGTTGCTCATAATATTCCCCAATCCGAATGTAACCCCGGGGTTACATTCCCTCCTTTTCGAGTATCTGCTCAACTTCATTTAATAAATCAACAACTGAACGAATTCGAGCGCGTGCTAAATGCACATCGTGTTCTTCCTGCAAAAGCGCACGCGCAACATCTTGTGCTGACGCCTCGTTCGCTGAGTGTAACGTGCGTGCCATCTTCACAGCTTTGGCAGGCAATTTTTCCGGAGGATCATCACTTGACTGATCTTCGCCAGAGCAAAGTTCTTGTACTTGCTTGCTGGTGAGATGAAAAGAGATGATTTGCCGAACAATCTCCGTATGCGTGTCGGTGGGCATCCCAGTTACATACCGTAACTTCTTTTCTTCAATATCATGGCGGTCTGCGAGCTCTAATGCTTCGTCCGACAACTGCAACAAAGCCTTATATCTGCTCAAGTGCATACGGCTGATGCCGCCCATTGAAGCTAGAACTAGAGGTGTGCTTTCAGGTTTACCACGCAACTCGAGTAAAAGTGCTTGGCGGTAGAAGTCGTTTGTTACTGAGTAGTTGGGAATCTCGAAGCCATGTACTGATAACAAGAGCAACGCGGCTTGACGCGCCATCGCAATTGCTGTCAGTCCTGAACGCGAGGTATTTTCCTTCGCCTGCCGGAACACTGATGCGCGCTCGTTTGGAATGACTAAGCAGGGGATCGTGCCGTTGCTATTCGAGTCGGGAATGAAATCACGTAGCAGCCAGGTTGCCCAATAGCGACGCTCGCCCGTTTCGATTCGGTACAGGCGAGTCACGCCTTCCGTAGCGTCTACGACGGTGAGCGGGTTCACCTGTCCATCATCGCGGATGGTGACGGCGAGGTTTACCAGATCGCGCAACAGCGCCTCTTCGGGTGAGAGGTCGGCTGGTGTCTCGCTCTCACCGTCTGGTTGCGCGAGCAGTTCCAGTACGTTTGTGAATGGACGTGAGCGCTGTCGTGCGGCAACATACACGATCTGGATCAGCTCGCGCAATGCCTGTGTTGGCGTAAGTTGTTGCTGGTGAAATGCCTGGTGGATACGCTCTGGTAACACGCGGCGTGGTTGTACCGGGTGCGGACGCACCAAGTCGAGCAGGAAGTTCTCGACGCGCAGAGTTTTGTCATTTAATTTCGCGCTGAGGTCTCCACTGAGCATGTCATCCGTGACAGAAGCAAGCAGGTTGCTGGCGCGTTGTACGTTTGGCTTTGGCATAATGCACCTCAGCCCTGTACCATGCGGCGGATGAGTGTGACAACCAATTCGGCATATGCACGGCTGGCCGATGCCTTCGAGTCATAGCTAAAGACGCTCTGATGCGCGTTGTGTGCATAGGAGACTGCCTCGTTCGCGGGAATGACGCCGCACACCAGTTTGCCCAACACTGGATGGTTTTTAAGTTCGCTTAGAAGCTGGATGTGTCCCTTGATGCGGCTGTCCATCTTCGTCACGACGATGCCGCTGACTTTCAAATTGGGAATGCGCCAGCCATCGCGTATCTCATTGATTTTGCTGATGACTGACAATAAGCCAACTGTCTCAAGGTAGCGTGGTTCGACAGGAATGAGCGCATCTGTCGCTGCAATCAGCGCCATCTCAGTAAGGAGTGAGAATGACGGGCGTGTGTCAATGACCACCGCCGCATAGTGGCTCATAATCTTGCTGAGTGGGTCGCTAATCCGATACGGCGCACCCGCTGCGCCAATCAGTTCACGCTCCGCACCTTCGAGCATCGGTGAGGCAGGCAGGACGTGGAGGTTCTCATCCCACTGGCTTTGTATAATGCAATCGTTCATGACTTTTGCGGCGTGCTGCCGTTCGGCCATCAAGACGGTGTATAAACTGTCTTTGCTGCCGTAATCCTTGCGTCCGGTGGTCACAAGCGTGGCATGACCCTGACTATCCGTATCAATGAGCAGCACGCGGGCATTGGACGCACCTGTGCTTTTGAGGACGCTCGACAAGCCGAGCGCAATATTGGTGGCTGACGTCGACTTGCCGACGCCCCCCTTATGATTCGTGAAAACGAATACGTGTGACATTTGCCTACTCCTCAGTCGAACCGATTGACGATTTCGCTGTGGTGGCAAGCGCTTGACGGGAGTGCGTTACACTCTACCGAAGAAGCCTTGCTGCCGTGAACAGCGAGTCTTTCAGGTGCGCGGGGGAGGGTTGCATCTCTCCCGTTCACCGTCCAAACCTTAGCTAGTCAATGGTCAGAGCTTGTTCCAGAGCGGAACGTTGAGGGTAGGCGGTCAATTCAGCGAAGAGGAAGAGGCTGTCCAAAGGGGAACTAGAAGGAGCAAGTGGTTCATTTCCGATATGCTTAGGGGCAAAATCGGGTTCCATCCTTGACGGTGCTGTTATCAGCGCCGTTTTTGTTTTCTTCGTCGTAGAGCGAGGCGCGCAGGACCAGAAAACGGTCGACCCACGGCTTGAGTTTGAAGTGAACAATGCGCTGCGTGTCGAGGTCGTAAACGACATATTCAAAGAGCAGCCGTGCCAAGCCTTGCCTGTCCTGGTCGGAAGCATCATCCCAAAGCTGGGTGGCGTGTTCGAGGAAGGTGATGCAGGTCCGTAGCTCAACGGCAACCTTCTGGCGGTCAGTGGTGCGCGCTTCCCATGCCTGAATTTCTTCTTCTGCTTTCTGCTTGACGTTGAGGTATTCCTCGCGGCTGATAGTGCCGTCGCGGTACAATTCCAAATTGTTCTCGACACGGCGCTTGCACTTGGCAATGGCACGTTGTTTCTGCTTTTCGGCTTCGTTCTCGTCCTGCGCGTTCAGGTCTGTGCCGTGCTTACTCTGCAAGGCGAGTTCGGTCATGTAGGGCAGCATGGCATCGCTGACGGTCAGCAGCCGTAGCAAGCGGGCGATGTCGCCATCGACCAGCTCGACAGAGACAGAGCGGCTCTTGCCGGGACACTGGTGGTCGGCATGGCGGTAGCGATACTTCTTCTTGTTGGCACTGTGACCGACAATGCGGCTGCGGTACTTGGCGTCCTTGCGCTTTTCGGCTTCGGCTTCGCATTTGGCGCAGTACAGAATACCCGTCATGAGGTAGTGGTACTCGGCATTCTTGATGCCCGGTGGTCGGGTGGTCACGCTGCGCGCGGATTGTGCCAGCGCGACGCCGCGCAGCAGGTCCATCGGGAAGACGGCTCTTGCTGAGTCAGCGGCATCCAGCACCTGCTCCGGGTGGTCGAGTACACTGGCGTTCTGGTCTTTGGCGCGGCCTTCAAGCGCCAGCCCCGCGTATTCACGCCAGTTGGAAGTGACGCGGCGAATATCATCACCGTTGATGAGGCGCGGCTGCTTCTTGCCCGTCTGGAATGCCCAGCCTTCAACAGAAAGCTGGAAGGCGAGGTTCGGGTAGCCGTACTCTCGCGTAGCGTACAGGGTCAGGATGCGCCTCGCGCATTCGTAGTAGCCGTGCCAGATGGCAGCGTCGTCGGGTGGCGGTTCGCCTTCCAGTCCTGCCGTATGTGAGCCGTCGGGCATGTACCACGCGCCGCGCTTGGAGGGGATGAGGTAGCCATCCTCGTCGCGCATTGTGCCGAAGGGTGGCCGTCCGCTCGTCTTGCCCTGCTTACGCCGATGCCGTGCCACATCCTTGTTCCGGCGTGATGAGTCGCTGACGTACATCTCGTTGAACAAGCTCTCCAGCATGACCCAACTGCTGACCGTCGAGTCCTTGATGTTCATGCTTTCTTTGGAGACTGCCTTGCACAGTTCGATGTCGTGTTCGCGGCAGAAGTCCATCAATTCGCCCATACGGTACATCTTACGATGCACGCGCGAGAAGTCGTTGGCAACCACCGCCACAATAGCGGGACTGTCCAGCCGTTTCTTGAGCGCGAGCCAACCGGGTCGGTTCTTCTCGGACGCACCAGATTTGTGACCTTCGGCATCCTGATACCATTCAGCAACCCAGCCGCGCTCGGCGCAATATTCTTCGATATTCGCGCGCTGGCGTTCGGGGCTGTCGGTGTCGTTTTCATCGCGGGTGATGGACTGACGGATGTAGCAGAGGGCAATGTTCCGAGGAACATGCGACGTGGGGGTGAGCTTTTTGACCATCGGTAGACTTCCTTATCGAATGGGTAGCACAAGCACCCACGACAAGCTAGAGTCTGTCGAAGGTCGCTGCGCTAGTAGAAGTAGTGCATCGGCCAGAGTAGCGGGGTGCGTCAACACTCCGTTACTCGCTTATGCACCAGATTATCCGCTGTTCAGCGGACCTGTCAAGCAACTGGGGTGGTCATTTACCTGGGCTGGAATTCTGAGTAGCGTTGCCCTTTGGTGTTTTCATTTTCTTTGACGCTCGCGCTCAAGTTGTAGGTTCTTCTGGCTTGCATTCGGGTTGTGTCGCCTGAACCGACGCATTTATCTTCGACGCTTTCACTTTCTTTGCTGCTTGCGCTAACGCTGTAGGTTCTTCTGGCTTGCCTTGAGCTGGTGTTGACTCAGCCAACGCATTCATCTTCTGTGTCGCCACTTTCGCCAACAGTTTCAGATAGCTACTGAGACCGCTGCGCACCTCGAAGTCGCGGTAGGCGGGGTCCTGCTGCGCCAGTGACTCGCAGAGCGAACGCACGTACTCGTCAATCTGCTCATCCGGGGGCGGGACATATTCCACCTCGCGAGGCGCAGTGTTGGTTTGTACGTTCTTGTCGCGCGTTGTTGACTTCGCCTGCTTCATTGAGCAACCATCGGATAAGTAACCGTTGTACTCTGCCCCTTCATGTACTGCGTTGAGGCAGGTCATATTGTTTCCTTGCGGCGTGCTGAACTCAAACTGCATCAGGACAGCCAGCGTCCAGATTGGGTACAGATATTCAAAAAGCAGGGTTCGTGTAGATGAAGCGCATTTCCTCGCATTTCAGCACGTTCTTTTAAGCGATAAAACGGATTACTCGCGTTCTTGGGCGCGGAACAGCGACATCCAAAAAACTAATAGGACAGGTAAGGTCCAGAAACGGTGTAGAAACGCGCTGGGGTCTGGTGTTTTGTGGTTTTTGGATTCATCATCAGCACGTAGGATAGGTGCAGAGATGAGCAAGCCAATTTGTATGGCAACCTGGCGTTACAAAAAGCCGGACAGTCGCGGGAGTGGGGGATTGAAAGCGCTGCTGAAATACGTCACGTTTCGCGAAGACGCACAGCACATCGTGCCGGAAGACGGCTATGAGCGTTGGCACGATTGTGGATTGGGTAAGTCATGGCGTGAGGTGTACCAGCACAGTCGTGAACTCGCGGGACAGTACATCCTTGCACATCACTTCGTCGTCGCACCCGACCCCGACCTACTCAAGTTGCTACCGGAAGAAAGTCGCCGTGACGCGATTGCGGAACTCACCGTTCAGACCATCGCAGACTGGTATCAGGCACGCGATTACGCCGTACCTGAGCTGAGTTTCGTCATTCACAACCGCGAGACAACTGATGCAAACGCACCCGGTCGGCAGATGCTACACACGCATGTATTCTGCGCAGGAACCATCCCGACGCTCGCAGGGCGTGAGTGTCCCATGGTCAAAGAACGCGATGTGGTCCGCAACAAAGGCGGCTTGGAACGAGAGACCAATCTGAACCGCATTGCCGAGCAAAGTCTCGCGTCCATCCTAGATCGCGAGGTTGGCCTAGACTGGCGCGTCGGGCGCGATTTAGAACGCCATATCTCGAATGCAGTACCCCTTTCAATCGGGCAAGAGCAAGCGGTTCAAGTGTTACCGGAAGCGACATTAGAGCTACCAGCCATCGACCAGGCGCTCTTGGTTCCACCACCGCGCGAGCGTGAAGTCACACGTAAACAGCGTGACCGCTCTATCGGCTTCGATATTTCGTAGGAGAAACGAGTGATGAAGTATCCGCATTTTTCCACCTTTCACGTCTTCGCTGTGACTGCGGACGCCCTGGCAGGCGTCCGCCCCGCACGCAGAGCGTGCGGTCAACGGTCTGCGTCAGCAGCCGTTGCGAGGTTAACACCTCGCCCCTCACGCGCCGGGGCGGCTCACTCCCGCGCTACCCGCGCGGCGTGTCGTCACCTGCCACATCACATAACCACGTCCCGCCGTTCGCGCTATGGCGCTCACGTATCCGGGGTTTTCGGGCAGGTCAGGTGCTGCGTGTTTATCCTGACACACATGCCCGTTTTCATATCATGCCACGTTACACGCGAGGCATGGCACGAGTCGCAAAAGGTAATCAGGACAGTTGCAGAAAAGGAAGGATTGTAATGCCCGATCACAAGCGTTTTGAGGCGCGGCTGAATGTTTACGTCAGCAGCGAGCTACAGCGCAAGCTGGAGCAAATTCGCGACCAGCGCGGACCCAAAGTAACCGTACCAGATTTGGTGCGCGAAGCGATACGTCTCTACATCGATAACGAGGAGGAGATCATCGGCTCGCGTCGCCACTTTCAGCGTGGCTTGCGAGAGACGATTGCCGACGCCAAAGCCGAACTCTTCTGGAACCAGCTCGTCATGCTTGGTTTCTTCTGGCAGTTGCAAAGCCCGGTACTGACCGCAACTACACAGCAACAACCAACCTTCAAGGAGATTTATGACAAAGCGCTCGCTTTCGCCAGCCGCGCCGGAGAACCCTATCTGAAAGCACTTGAAGCCGCAATCGAGCAGGGACTTGTCGGTAGCAACAGTGGAGACAGTAAAAAGGAGAAGTCTTGAACCATACGGAACGCATCGCACACGTCTCACGACAGGTACGCGGCCTCACCCGCGAACACGCACGACAAGCGGTCGAGTTGTATCTCGCCAGCGTCGCAGAAGAAGCGGCAGAGGGTGGCTGGGTCGCACTACCCAACCTCGGACGGCTGCGCATCGGCTGCCACAAGAACGGCGGCAAACTCAAGAACCGTATCTCTGACGCCGCGCTCCCGATCCATGACGCCGGTTTTCGTATTCAGGCTCGGCTGCACCTGAACGACGAGTTCAAGGCTGCGTGTCGGAAACACTTGCTTCCCGGCGCAAAGCTCAATGCCTTCATCGACCGGAGTACGGTCACAATCCGGATTGAACCCGAAAAGCCCGCCACTAACCGGGTTCAGCCCGGTCAGAAGAAGCAGCGATAAGCACCAAAGCGAGAGGAGTGTGAGCGTCACGATGACCGCGAACTACATCCCGAACAGCTTTCAGACGCCGAATGTGCTGGCCGATGAGATCATGCCGCTTCTGACGCCACAGGAGTGGCTGGTTCTCTCGTTTGCGACCCGGCATATCCTCGGCTGGCACGACCGCATTCACGAGCGCCGCGCACCCATCAGCCTCAGCCGCTTTGAGAAGTGCGGCCTTAGCCGGGAAGCCATCCTGACTGCACTTGTGGCATTGGAGCGTTATGGATTGCTCCACAAGATCGGCTCGGCTACCCAGCAGGGACAGGTGTGGGAACTCAGCTTTGATGCAGGTGTAGACCTCGATGGCTTGAAGCAGCGCAAACAGCACAAGCGCACAAGTGCAGCGTCGCGTACCAGAACTGCCCGGTCAGTCGCACTGACCCGTCAGTCGGACAGACTGCCCGGTGGTCAGTCTCACAGACCAGCAAGCAGTCAGTCGGACAGACCGGGAGGGGGTCAGTCGGACAGACGGAATCAAACACAATACCAAACACAAGATCAAACACAGAATCCTTCCGCGTCCTCCGACGCGGCGGACGATGGGGGTGTTCAGTCGCGCTTGTTTGTTGAACACACCCAGATCGGTGCAAAGCAGGTCAAGCGCACTAAACAACATACCGTCGAGGCAGTATCTGTCCCACCCACCCCCGGTTCCGCGCCACCCCCTCCCGCCCCACAGCCACACATCGCGCTCATTGAGGCATACCTCACGGCACTGCCTGCCCAACCCATTCAAAAGGGCAATCCTTACGCGCGCTACGGAGCCATTGCGTCAGCGCTCGTGAAGGAGAGTATCACCCCGCAACAGGTAGCCGAGTACGTTCATGAGAACAGTCGCGAGCCGCTGTGGGTCGGCAAGTGCATCCCGCTGGAATATGTGGCTCGCAACATTCGGGTCTGGTTAAAGACGAGAGGAGCAGGAAAAGATGAGCAGCAAATCAGCCTCCGCAGCAGTGATAGCAATCACAACGGCGCAGGATATAAAACGTCGGATAGTAGCGCTGCGCCAAAGCCGCGACCCCTCCCCGCGTGCGTCAAGCGCTGAGGATGGATTGTACGAGGAACAGGTCATCGCCTGTCGGCACTGCAACGATACAGGCACGTTGCACTTCGCAAGGCTGAAAGACGACTCCTCGTATGCCTTGCCGCCGGATGTGCCGCCAAATATGGTCGTCAACGACTTTGTGGACGTGCAGTTGGAGGCGTGCGCGTGCGACTGTCTCAAGGACAAACGCACGCAGGAGAAACTCGCGCACCTGATGGACGGTGGAGGCGTGCCGAAGCTGTATCGCAGCTTCACCTTCGCGTCATGGGACGCGCAGCCAAAAGCTGACCGGGAAGGAAAGACGGATGCCCGCCGTGTGTGTGAGCAGTTCGCGAACGGGCAGCTCGTTATCGACGGTGTGGAGCGTTACGGGCTGGTGCTATCCGGGGGCGTGGGGCGGGGCAAGACCGGGCTGGCATCTTGCGTCCTGATGGAACGTGCAAGACGTGGCGAGAATGTGCTATGGGTAGACTTCTCGAAGTTTATCCGTCGGATACGCAGCACCTACCGCGAAGACAGCGCCCTCAGCTATGAGGAGGTCGTTGGCGCAGCGGCAAGCGTACCATTTCTGCTCATCGATGATGTGGGCGACATGGATGCCGCAAGAAACATCTCCGACGACCTGCGCCGCAACGTCTATGATGTCATCTCCGAGCGCTATAACGAGCTGCGTCCGACACTCATCACGACTAATCTCACCGCTGCGCAGTTCCGCGCTACATTCGGCGAGCGCATCGCCGACAGAGTGCTGCATCTTTATCACTGGTTAGATGTCGGTGGCGTGAACCTGCAGTTTGAGAAGCAATCATAACAGGGCGAACATATGAAAAAACAAAAGCAACAGGCGGACACATTGGTCCACTGCTACAAGAAATCGACTGGTGTAGACGATGACCCGCGTGTCATCCGAGATAAACAGGTTCATGCATTTGCCCTGCCCTTTTAACGTATGTGCCGTTTCCGATCATGCTAGAATGTGGTACAAAACAATCCACAACACACCTTCATGGCTGACATAACTGAACGTTGCGAGTGGGAGCGGACCAATACAATGAAGTTGCTGTTGACCCTCGCCCTGACTGCGTTTATTGGCCTCGCAGCGGCTTACTTCCTTAACTGGCCTGTGTACACAGTGCCGGTGCTTGCGATTATTATACTGCCAGCGGCTGGCTCATTCATCTATTCTTGGAGGCGCGCTGATGCCTCGCCACCATTGGAACGTCCGAAAATCCGAACAAAGCCAGTGACGCTTCAAGCCAACCTCAATGAAATGGATGATCGGATTGCGTTTGCGCTTGCGGCCAGCAACGATATAGAAGGCGCTGTCTTCGCACATATCAAAGCCGAGAGCATCAACGAGTCACCACCGGCGATTCTCAAGGTCTGGCAGATTCGCAATGAGCAACTGGTCCGTGCCCCCGAGGGGGTCTATCATGAGGCGTCAAGCGCGCCATCGATACACAGCCCAAAAGCCAAAACCGACCCACGACACGCGGCAGAAGTATTCGGTTTCATGTTCACAGCGGCCAGCTCCGATCACGTGGAGGCTGATGTGAATTGTCTCTACAGTATGGGTTTGATTCCCGAAAGTCGAGGTGGTTATTCGGCGCGTACATCGTTCGATAGACTGATGACTGGCACATGGAAGATCACGAAGAACGAAGTCACTCTGACGTGGGATTGACAAGAAATTGGAGAGCATGGATATGCACGAAAGGGGAAGTGTCAGGTGTGAACAGGCTGAACACTCGCCGGAACGTGTCACGCGAGGGTATTCCATCCGCTAATATCCGAACTTAACGCAACCACATCCGCGTACTCTCCTCAACATTCTCGATCTCGGTCCAGCTCTCCCACAACTTGGGACGTGTTGTTGCTCGCCGCACTAATACCTTACTTGATGGGCGGCATAATGCTTTCGGTGGCATTTCTCGTGTGGAGAGTACTTTGGTTTCCTATCGCGCTGCACTGGATGTGGAATTACGGATTTTACTGGGCAAAATTCCTTTTTAAGAACTGGACGTCGCACAATCAGTATATCTTCTGCCTAATTGCTGTTTCTCTGCTAACGGATTTAGTTCTCGTGTTTGCCCGTTATGAGAAGGCTAAAGATGACCGATCAAAATAAGAAGGTTAGAGCATGTAGAAGTTCGGTTGAACATGGGATAGATTTGTTAGCAAAAGGTGATCAACCCCAACGTTGGGGTTGATCACCCAACTACTCAGAACGCAGCCTATTTAGCCTGTTCGGTAGCAGTCCTTCCCGCCGCAAGGTTCCAGAGTTTCAATCCCGATGCCACTCCAAACACCCCTGTACCTGCAATGGTATTGGATTTCGGCGACCACGCAACAATGAATTTGCGCTCTGAAGCATCCGGTACGAGATAGGAACCAGCGATGCGCCCCTGTATATCCCAGACCATAACCGTTATGTTCTTGTTGGTGTCATCGGCAGCACTGCCCAGCGCCGACACGAATTGACCGTCATAGGAGAATTGTACGAAGTCGAATGATTGTTCCTGACCGCCTTTCGTCGTATCCGCTTTCAGGATTTTTGCGAGAGATATGTTCGCCCCGTTGACGGTGTACAACTCGACTTTCGTCCCTGTGACTGGTGTGAATGCAATTGTTTTGCCGTCCGGCGACCAATCGACATCGCCACCAAGATCGGACGCGGTTACGGAAATCTGCTTGCCATCGCGGTCCCACACCGTCAACCCGTTTTGGGTTGCACCCGCGATCATGCTGCTATCGGGACTCCAGACCAGATCATTGATCAGGTTGGGTTGGGTGTTGAGCGTAGCAAGAACCGTGCCTTCTGCGCTCCACAGTTGAGCCAGCTCGTTGTTGGCAATGATCGCCAGGCGTGAGGCATCGGGCGACCACGCTACCGCCATTTGACCATCGCTGGAGTGGGCATTCAGTGCAAAGGTCTGGGAAAGGACGCCCTGCACCGACCATAGATAGACCTGCCCACCGGATGCGGACGCCAGCTTCGAGCCATCGGGGGACCACATCAGACTGGCGATACCGCTCGTATGCTTTGTCACTGGCTGGAGTGTCTGGAGCGGCTTGCCTTCCGCCGACCACAATTGAACGATGCCATTTGCGTCCCCTGAAGCCAGCGTTCGGCTATCGGGCGACCAGGCAAGGTGGTTAATCTGCCCGCCATGTCCTGTTAGTTGCGTGACTTGTTTGCCATCTTTGTTATACAGCACCACAGCATCTTCATGAGCGGCGTCCACGATGGCGATCTGCTGTCCGTCTTCCGACCAACTGACATAGGACGATGGATGTGATTTGCCGATCAGTTTTGGCCCGGAAGTGTCTGTCACACTTGCGGTTGGGGTGACGGGCGCGACCGGGGTTGCACCGCTGCCAAACGAGCCAAACAGATTGTGTTGATTCATCCATTGCAGCGTAAGCCCAGCGAACATGACGATCACCAGTGAGGCGACCAGCGTCGTGATCCGGCTGTTGCGCGCTTTACGCATTGTTGCGGGTTCGGGCATTGTCGTTAGTGTTGGGGTCAGCATGATTGTTTCCTTCTTCCGCTCAGTCACCATTGGGTGAACCTGTTGTTGAATTCGTAGCCAGAGGCGAACTTGAACCATTGGTTCCAGCTCGTTTGCACGCTGTCCATAGATGAGCAGGCGTGCGACTTTGGCAGAATCAGCCATTTCTGGAGGGAGTTGAGGCTCCTCATCCTGCAGCATAGCTGAAATAAATTGATCCAGACGTTCGCCATCGTTTTCAGTTTTGTACACGGCTGCCTTCTTTCTCCAGTTGGTGATAGGTTTCTGCCACATAGTTCAGGATACGGTGGACAGCGACCCGAACGGCTCCCGCGCTTTTTCCGACTACTGCGCCTACTTCCTCCGCACTCAGTTCTGCAAACAGGCGAAGCGCCAGCATCTGTTGTTGATCAGCGGGTAGCGTTGAGATAATGCGGTGAAGCACTACCTGCTCATCATTTCGCAGCACCTGATCGAGCAAGTGTTCGCTGTCATCCGGTACGGAACCTATATCGAACGAGGCATGTGCTGTTTTGGCTCGAATGTGATCGAGAATGACATGGTTGGCGATGCCAAATACCCATGCACCGACCAGCCCACCCCTGTAAAGAGGTAGGGATGTGAGCGCCCGCACGAATATCTGGCTGGTCAAATCCTCGGCATCCTGCGGATGATTGACCCGATTCAGGCAGTAAGCGTAGACCCGCGGTGCGTACCGTTCATACAACGTTCCGAATCGGGAAGGGTCTTTCTGTGCTGCCAGCAAAATCGACTGTTCTTCTTGCGGATCACCTGGTTTCCACAATGAATTTCTTCTCCTATGCCGTATACGTGAACGATCTGTCATGACGGACCAGGCATATAGTCGGAGAAAACCGGAAAATGTTACACGAGGGGAAGCGAAAGGCGGTGAGAAACTGCAATTTGAGGATCAGCAAAAGGTATGAGGACATAGCACGTTCTGCCATGTTCAGGCCGTTATTAATCTTGCGAGAGCATTACATCCACGACTTGCGAGGCAAGGTCAAGTTCCATAGGTCCGTACTGCGCAAGTCTGGACGCTTTCGTGATACTGCCTATTGAGCGTTCGCGCTCGCGCCATACTGAGCCATCAGATCAACCATCCCCTGCGGCGCGTCGTCACGGAATGCAATCTCAAGGTTCGCTGCGGACATGGCAGCGGATGCCTCGCCACGCTGAAAAAGCACCTGCTCGTAGACGGTGAGCGCCTGTTCGATGTCGTGCGGGTGTGCGATGATGGCGCGCGCAAGTTCTGCAGCGTCTTGCAGGGCGAGGTTCGCGCCTTCGCCGGCAAATGGCGACATCAGGTGTGCAGCGTCTCCAAGCAGCGTTACGCCGGGGATACGCGCCCAGCGATGTCCCACAGGCAAGGCATAGATGGGGCGCGGTACGATTGCCCCATCTGCCCCGGTGATCGTTGCTTGCAACCGCTCGTCCCAATCCGGGAAGTGTTCGAGCAGCATTGCTTTGATCGTGTCCGAATCGGTGAAGTCGTGGCTACGTCCCCAATCGGCAGGTGTTTTGAGCATGATGTAACCATGTAGCGTACTGTCCGGGTCACGGTGGAATGTTATTCCCTTCTCGTCAGAGAGCGCGAACATCGATCCACTGCCTACCAACGCCGCAGCATCCAGGTGTCGGGTATCCGCGTCGATTAAATGAATTTCGACGAAGGTAAGGCCGGAGTAGATCGGTTTCACGCCTGAGACCAGGGCGCGCACTTTTGACCACGCACCATCGGCTCCCACCAGCAGATCGGCGGTAAACATTTCGCTATTCGTCAGGGTCACTGCGTGCCGACCGTCGGAAGCCGTGTGGACTTCGGCGACTTTCGACCCCCAATGTACTACACCATCCGGCAACGAACCGATCAAAAGATCGCGCAATGCACCCCGACTGACTTCTGGCCGTGTGCCAAATCCCTCATCAGCGTGTTGGATGGTCGCGTGTTTGTCAATGATGCGCATCGCCTCACCACCGGGATACACGATTTCGCGGAACCCCTCGAACAAGCCAGCGTCCCGTAATCCGAGTTGACCGGAGTCTTCGTGGATGTCGAGCATCCCGCCCTGTGGATGCGCGTGCAGGGATGTATCCAGATCGTACACGGCGGACTGAATTCCGTTGACGAGCAGCACGCGGGCGAGAAGGGGTCCGCCCAGACCGCCGCCGATGATAGCAATAGAGTGGTGTGTGGTATGTGCAGGCATTTTCGTAGTTCCTTCGTTCTCGGTTGCTTTGTATCAGTTGTCATCATGATGGGTCGGTGAACGACGTGCCGTGAGGATGCCTGCGAGCAGGACGTCAACACCCCACGCGAAGCGGTCGGGACCCGGACCTGAAAGGAGTTCTTCACCAAGCCGTGCGATGTGTGGATACTGGTCGGTGTCTGTTGCGGCGGCTCTGATCGAATGCGCCGACTCCTCGGCGGCTGTTTGCCCGGATGGGCGTGATGTGCCATGTTCAACGGCAGTTGCGGTGGCGAACAACAACAGCAGGTCCACTGCCCATGCTGCCTCGCGGTCTGCCACGCCGCCTTCTTGTAACAACGCCAGAATCTGGTCAAGCAAGGACAGGTAAGAAGGTCCACTCGGCTGTGTGGACATCGCCATGCGCGCCATCTCCGGGTACTCGAACAAGACGAGGGAATAGCGGGTCAACAGTTTTTTCAACCGTTCCTGCCACGTCCCGTCCGTCGGAACTTCCTCGCTGATTGGTCCGAGGAGCGCATCCAGAATTTGCACATGCAGGTCTTCCGTGTCTCGAACGTATACGTACAGCGAAGCGGCTCCGGTGTCGAGCGCTGCCGCGATACGGCGCATCGTCACTTTGTCCAGCCCTTCATCGCGCAGAATGGTCAGCGCGGCATCGACGATCCCCTGTCGGGTCAGGGCTGGTTTGGCCGGGCGCTCCCGCCGACTTCGGGGAGCGTCCGATGTTCGTTTCGTTACCATTGATCGTCTCCATTGTGTGAATTCCTTTTCAAGTATATCACGAACACGTTTGTTGTAAACATGTTCGCGACGTTCGTGTTCGATGCCTGTTGATATGGATATGTCCCGTTCCCCTTGACAACCAAGCCTAGCAATGTTATCCTATTTGTATGACCAAACAAATTCAATCGAAGAACGAAAAGTCATGGACACACCGGGCTGATAACCGCGAGCGGCTGATTGCGGCGGGCTACAAAGTCCTGTCCGAAAAGGGTTATGAGGCGACCACCGTCAAGGAAGTCACAAGCGTCGCTGGTGTTTCTCCCGGTCTGTTCCACTACTATTTCGCTTCCAAAGATGAATTGTTCGTCGCCGTTTTGCACGAGGCAGGCGGGCGGTATGGCCGCATGATGCGCGATGTGGGGGATGCTGTTCCACCAGAACATGTGCTGGAGGCGACTATCCGTGCGGCGCGGGAGCGCGTTACGCAGGAACCGGAATGGTATCGTCTGCGCTACGAACTCTTTGCGCTCGGTCTGCGTAATCCGGCTTTCTTGCCAGTGCTAGGCGAGTTGCTGGGCTATATTCGGAAGATGTTCGCGGAAGCACTTCAGGATATGACTGGGGGAGAGGAAGAGAAGGCACAAGCGTTTGCGGCTGTATTGCTTGCCTGTTTTGATGGCTTGGCTTTACAACAGCTTGCCCAACCCGATGCCGACCTGACAGGCGCGTATGACCTGCTGCTTAAGATGATCCGCGCTGCAAAGCCATCATCCACGTAAATTTTTTATAAGTCGATTTGGTTGAATGTACAACCAGACAGGGAGATACGCCATAGCAGTCCGTGATTCAATTTGGTTGTATGCACAAACAGCAACCTCGAAAGCAAAGTAAAGCAACCATGATACGAAAGGAAACCAGCATGTCACTCACCGGAACCTGGAACATCAGCATCTCGTCCCCTATCGGTGCGCAGCCTGCGGTACTGGAACTCACCGAGAACAGCGGCATCATTACGGGGGTTGTGAAGAACGACGCGGAGACGATTCCACTGAATAACCCGGTTTTGCAGGGAACCCGGCTTACGTGGCAATCGACCATGACCAAACCATTCCGTTTGAGCCTTAGCTTCGACCTGCTCTTCAATGGTGACACAGTGACGGGTACATCAAAGGCTGGCATATTTCCAACCTCCAAAGTTTCTGGAACAAGGCAACCACAGGGTTGATCGCTTCGCGCAGGGCAAGTCAAATCGATCTCAATCGACTTGCGATTGAGAAAGTATGCAGTCTCGACTTCTCGTAAGTCATTGGAAACGAAAGGTACATCATGAACGCTCTCCTCATCCTCAATTTCGTGAACCTGTTCTTCGCCGGTCTGCTGGCAGGAATAGAGTTCGTGGTCCACTACGGCTTCCGTGCGCCCGCTGAGGTTCTGGACGCTCGTGCGCAACTACAACTCCGTCAGGCGATGGTACTGCGGATGCGGGTGCTGGTCCCCGCCTTCTTTTTTCCGACAGCACTCACAGGACTTGCTGTTACGGTTCTCAATGGTGGCACACCCGGTTTTTGGTTTCGGGTCGTGGGAATGCTCGCCATGTTTCTCTGGATCATGCTCCGGGTTGTTGGTACGGTCTCTATCAACAGTGACACGCTGACCTGGCAGCTTGACGCACCGCCAAAGAACTGGAAAGCGCGTATTGACAACGCAGAGCGGTATCACAACATTGGTGTGTATGCCGTGATCCTGAACTTCGTACTTTTCCTGATCGCTGTCGCTCTCCAGCTATCTGCTTCCTGACCCGTAAATGCTCCGATCCTTAAACCGGCAGCCTCGATGCGCGAAAACCAATGGTTTTTGAGCAGGGCTGCTGATTCCACGTTGCACGAAAATCACGCAACGAGCCAGAACACTTCGCACGACAAAACACCCTTTAGTGCATCACAAAGGACGGTTGTATGAACACATCTCTCCGCGATCTCGTCACACGCATGTTTGCAACAGTAGAAGCAAAGAATCTGGATGCCATGATTGATCTCTTTGCTGAAGACGGTGTGCTGATTGACCCGCATTTTCCGATTTCGAGAATGCAGGGGAAAGCGGCCATTGCGGAAAACTTCAAGGAAGCGATGACTGGTATGCAATCCTTTGGCTACACAATTGTCAATTATTTCGAGGCCGCGAACGGGCAGAGCGCGGCGGTAGAGACGGCAACACATCACGTTGCGAAGGGCGGCATGAAGCTCAACTTCCCACAAGTGTTCATCTTCGATGTCGCAGATGGTCGCATTACGAGGATGCAAGCCTACGAGCCGTATGGACCGCATGGGATCGTAGGAGTCTTTTTGTTCTTGGGGAGGATTAGAAGAGGCCTTTCCGGAAAATGATCTCAACCTCGAAGAGCCTTGAGAAAAATCGCAACTCAAACGTCGCCACTGATCTCCACCCGCTTTCAGTGCTTCTTGAACGGATGGTAAACTGTGGACATGGTGTTTCCCCTTGATAGAAATCCCAAAGCCGCCTGAGTAATGCGAATACTTATCTAAAAATTTGCGCATCAGGTAGCATAAGCAAGTAAGTCATTGAAGCGCTTGATGAGCTTGCGTGGGATTAAAACCAAATTGGGATTAGAAGCGGACAGTTGAAAAGTCAAATCGCGCCACAGACGGAGCCGAACAAGAGCGGTCGATGCCAAACACTAGCGCGCCACCCGTGTCGAACGTCTTCAACACTGTCTGCAGCAGCAGCCCCCTTATTTCCAGTCCCGACCACACTGCCCGGTTCAGCACGTTGTGATACTGCGCGTAGTTTTTCTCGTCCGCACGTCCCAACACCCGCAGCACCGCACTGACCGTCCGCTTGCCCGTCATCAGCAACGCACCAACCACCACTTCTTGCGCCCGATACCACGTCCCCATTCCCCAGAATGCTTGGGCGAAAGGGTCGATGACGGTCATAATCCATAGTGGCAGCGTAAGCATCGTGACCTTTCCGGAAAGTCAGGTTTTGAGGCTTATTCTGCCACTCTTTTTCCGCTATCCATGCGCAAAGTCTAGCTTAGGTATCGGCAGGTCTATCTGGATTTTCACACGTCGCGCACTTGTGAAAATGTAGGCGCGGCGTTCGATGCTATACTTTTCGCGGAAACTGCGCAGATGGGACACGTAAACTCGATGGCGGTTTTCGCGAGTGTCATCACGGGTTTTTGTACTATCCGACTGAAGTAGGGATGCAACACCCGCGCCTGCAATTCGACCTGATAGGCACGCAGATCGAGGCCTTGCATCGCGTTGAGATTCGCGCACCGCTTTACTTTACGGTGATGTGGGATGACCTCGCTGCCGAACAGCATCCCGAATGGGTGATTATTGATCGGGACGGCAATCGGAAGGAACGTCCCCCATGGCAGGGGATGGGATCTGGCCGCCATCAATAGGCAGCAAGGGCTGGAGTACGCTGGCCGCGTGAAGGCACAACCGCGCATACGGCGGCGTCGTGCCTTGTTCAACCGAACATGGGAACACTTCACCAGTCACGCACATGCGCCCGTTGGCGATGACCTAAATACGCCGCTCGTGGTTCACAACAATCACGTCCTGTATTTTGCTGCACCTCTGTTCCACGCCTATCACAACCACGACTACTGGGCTTATTGAGCGCTCGTCGCGAATGTATTGCGAGGCTTTTTACCTGATGCGCTGATCACGACGAACGCGCCGGGCTGGATCGAAGTGACCTTGCACACGCAGCGCAATCGCGATGCAGGTCGCTACATCGTTCGCCTGACGGCCTATCACGCGCGCCGCACTGCGCAGTCGTGCCGCATGTGGATCAAGGCGCATCGACAAGCCGCGTTCGCGTTTCTGTGCGGAGTTCAGTTGCCCCGGACCGTGTCTACATCGCACCGGACATGCTGAACCTGCCGTTTGTATCGGACGGAAAATATATTCATATTGAGCTGCCGCCGCTTGGCAACCACACCGTACTGGTTCTGGAGTTTCAGACGTTCCCGTAACTGCGCATCAATCCGAGCAGCGGCGCTTTGCTGCCGAGAACACCCGCCAGCATCGGGATCGTGAGTTGCTTTGCGAGAGCTGCCTCGAATAGCGTGAAGGAGCGCGCAATACCGCCCGTCACCAGCAGCGCATCCGCACCGAATGCAGATGCGAGCGGCGCAAGGAACATCCCCAAATCCGCGCCGAACTCCGCGAGGATGCTATGCGAAGCAGGGTCATGGGCGGCGGCTTCAAGATCATCTACTGCAATTCCGGCGTGATCGAAACGGGTAAGCAGCCCACGCGCTGAGAACACCTCATCGGCGGGTGTGCCGCGAAACAGCAGCGGATAGACCCAGCCATGCGGAGGCACGCTGTCACCATCTCTGATTGCCACCCCATCCGCGATGAATGCCGACCCAATCCCGGTCCCCAGTGTCACGCCCATAATCCGTCGATAAGGCTGCCCGGCTCCATCGCAGGCTTCACCCAGAATTGCGGCCTCAGCGTCGTTGACGAAAATAAGCGGCCATTCCTCTTGCCCGGTGAGCGTTCGCAACCACTGTGTGAGGTGTTGGCGCAGGTTGAGGCCAAATAGCGCTTCATATTTAGCGAGGCCTGTGATGCGGCTCACCCCGGCGGCGTAATCGAACGGACCAGGGAAGCCGAGCGCCAGCGCGGGCGGCACGCCTGCCGGGAGTTGATGCCAGTGCCGCACGATGATCGCCGTGAATATATTCAGTACGGTATCTGCATCCGCGCCGCTGTCGATAGGCGTAGTTGTGGGTTCGCCAACCAGCCCTCTATCAGGCAGAACGACGCCGCTCTTGATCGAGGAGCCGCCGACATCCAGCGCGATGATAGCTTGTTCAACCATTCAAATGGTGGGCTTCATGAAAGCTTTGATCACCTTGACAGGCGTGCTGCCCAGGTTGCGTAGACGGTAGCGATTTGCCGCAGCCGGGATGACGAACGTTTCCGCATAGGAAAAGCGATGCGTCGTCCCCGCGTCAGTCACAACTTCGATACTGTCCCCTTCGACCAGATTGAGTATATGCGCGGAACCGTTCGTCTCGATGTCGATCTCTTTTGAAAATTCGAGACGGTGAACATCGTAGAAATGTTCGGGGTGGGTCGGCAAATGCACGATGCACCAATCCGCGCCTTCCGCGATGATCCCCGGATGCGAAACGAACTCGCGCGGGATACGCTCCCCAGCGCGCTTGAAGTCGAGATTCGCGAAAGCACGTTCGAGGTTGAGCGTGCGCGGCTGTGAATCCAGATCGAGGCGCATCCAATCGTAAATCTTGAACGTGAAAATATAGGGCGTTGCGCTGATTTCAAGGATCAGGTTGTCTTTCCCCGCGCCGTGAACGGTCCCACTGGGTATCAGATACAGGCCATGCTTCTGCGCTGCTTCCACATGGATGAAACGCGGCACATCGACGGGGCGAATCTGCTGTGCGCTCTCCTCGAATTCGATACAGAAGGCGGCGGGGTCCGTCCGCTCGCGGAAGCCAAGATAAACGCTCGCACCCGGCTTGCAATCCATAATGTAATACGTCTCATCCTGCGTGAAAGGCTCCCCGAAATGCGCGTGCGCGTACTCCGGGCGCGGATGGACCTGTATCGAGAGATTGTCGCCATCGACTGTATCCAGAAAGTCGAACCGGATCGGGAATTCCGCGCCAAAGCGGTCCGCGCAGTCGCCCAGCACAGCGCGCGACTCCTGCGCCATCAGCCATTGGAAGCAGAGTTCCATGAGCAGGCCGTCGCTCTCGAAGAGCAATCCGTTTTCGGGCGTGATCAACTCGAACGACCACGCATAATTGACCGCCTGCTGCGAAACTTCCGGGATATGCTGCTTGATCCACTGCCCGCCCCATACGCCCGGCTCGAACCAGGGACGGGCGCGGATACACGAGCGGCTCAGGTTTGCCAGTGCAGTGCGGATCACCTCGCCACTCACGAATGCGGGATCATCGGGGCGCTGTTCATCCACGAAGAGCGCGATTTGCGGCAGGATACGCGCCTGATGACGGGTCTGTGCGACCCAATCCACGAAGAAGGCGCGCTTATAGAAAGCCTTGCTATCCCTGCCTGCCGGGTCGCCAAAGCTGCGGATGCTGCCCGCCCGCGCCCGAAACTGTGCCTCGCTTTTGGGGAGATCGATATAGACCAGCGGCGCATTCCACCCGGCCAGCGCCGCGCCGCACCCATACAAAATCGATAAACCACTGCCCGCCTCCGGCTGCAAGTCAGCAAGACGCGCGGGGTCGAAGAAATCCGCGAGTACACCCGTGAAGCGCGTCCCAAAGAGCGGATCGTCGCCACCGAGAAAGGGCTGCACAAGGCGCTCTATTGCGTCGGTCGGGTGCAGCGCCGTTTCGATGTTCAGCCATGCGACACGCACTCCGCGCGCGCGAAATACCGCGTCCAGCCCACCGCGCAGGTTTTCCCAGAAGACGCTGCTGCATCCATCGATGACCAGCGTGCCGCGTGGTGCAGCGAGCGCGGTTAGCGCTTCCGTAAGCGCCCCGAACCCGACGCCAATGCTCCCGGAGGGCAGCGCGTGCGCCGGGTACAGGGTGTAGCCATTGCCCGGCACGGTGGGCTGCTGGATCGGGCGCAGCGTTTGCGAGGTTTTACGCCAGTGTTGCCCGTCCATCGGTCAGCGCCAGCCCATCGCATCGAGCGGGAGCGCTGCCTGTAGCGCCTGCTCGTCGTGTTGATATTCAGCCGTCAGCATCAGGCGATAACGCAGCCGGATGAACCCGCGCTGGCTGGTCGGGAAGTTGGTATGCCAGTAATGATTGACGGGCATCGACGCGAGGAAGCCGTTCCACTTCCACGCGACTGTCGCTTCCCAGCGGTTGTAATCAATCGCGTTCGGCATGACGAGCGGAGCGTCGAGGGGCAGCCAGAGCAGCCGCCCGCCCTGTGGTGTGCTGATGCGCGCAGCTTCCTGTACGGTATAGAACTGCGAGACGGTCCCCGGCAACTGTCCATCGCGCCCAAATTGCCCCGGCGTGAACGTGCCGCCACCCGTGATGAATTTCAGCGCGCCATCGGG
Organism: Aggregatilineales bacterium; assembly: GCA_965246845.1. Classification (GTDB taxonomy): domain Bacteria; phylum Chloroflexota; class Anaerolineae; order Aggregatilineales; family UBA2796; genus JBBRMW01. The sequence goes on along the minus strand of CBDFFR010000012.1, from coordinate 1,277,555 downwards.
AGCCGCGAACGGGAACGCAACGTAGGCGGCTTCCGGCAGGTCGCTCCAGCGTTTGTGCCAATCAATTACCAGCTCGACCAACGGCAGGCCGTGATAGGCGCGCCAGCTTATCGCGACGTCACCCAATCGCTCGCTGCTCCCAGAAAGGCGCAGCGCATCATAAACATCACCCGTGACCCGGCGCGGCGCGGCGTTGATCGCGAGCGTACTATGTTCGACAAGCGGCGCATCCGCGAAATAACGGCGTGCCTCATCGGTCGCCATATCCAGCGCAATGATCCGTGCGAGGTTGCCGACTGCCTCACGTCCTGCCGGGTGCGTGACCGCTTCGTGAACAAGTTGTCCGAAAGCATATTCGCCACCGGGCGCGACCCATTCACGTCCCGTGCCTCCCTCGATCAGACTTTGCAAGCCGCCTGTGTGCGGGTCGATGCGCAGCCGCCAGCTATCTCCCGTGAGCGTCAGCAAATCCGCGTCGTTGCTCACGCGGTGTGGGCGTGGCGTGCTGCGCGGCGCGAGTTGAAAGCTGCTCAGGCGCTCCGGCTCAACAAGTAACAACGCTGTGAACTGCCGCAGCGGTTCGAGGTCCGTCTGTACCGCATATTCCGTTCCATTTTCACTAACGAGGACATGCTGCGCGGCGTCGATCTGCGTATCACCCGCATCAAAATGGACCAGCCGCACGGTATCATCGCCCGTCGGCTCTGCCTGCGAATAGACATACAGCCGCGTTTCGTCCGCTGCCGGGATGAGCGCGTGCAGCGCATAGCTCGCCGCTTCATCGAGGTTCAATTCGGCGCGGTGAAAGGTCGCTTCCTTGATAATCTTCTGGAAGTCATTCACAGATGCTTCCGGGCGCGCCGTCGTGGACCACGCATCGAAGGTGTGTTCGACCGCGAGCCGCTCCTGCTGCAAGGCGACCGTCAGCGCGCTTTTAGCTTGCGGATCGGCGGATTGTTCCACCAGTGCGCTCACATCCGGGCGGCGGCGCTGCGTGCGGCGTGCCTGCGCCATACGCGCCGTGCCGGACCCCAAGCCGTGCGCCCAGTGGTCCGGCCAGGCGGCGTGGTAGGTCGGTAGCGCATCGGTCCCATCGGCCAGCAGCGCGTTATACCATTCACCGAGCGTTGACGTCCGCATTTTGATGTCGTCGTGTTCGGCGTTCCAGCGCTCGATCACGCCGCACCAGCGCAAATCCGGGCGCGAGTTATCGACGTAGAATCCGCCCGTGCTGACCAGCATCTTATCGCGCGTGTAGCCATCCGCGCGTAGACGGTCTACATAGCGCGTCACCTCGCGCTGCGCACGCGCGTAGATGTCGCCGATGGTCGCGCGGTCAGTTTCATAAAAATTGCGCGTCTTATCCGTGCCAAACGGCTGCGGGCTGGAGATGCCGAGGACATTGCCGAGCAGGTAATGCTCGTTGAGCCAGTGCAGCACGCGCCCGCCCGCCGGACCTTCCCACCAGAACGCCTGCGGGATGCGAATCGGCGTGTCCTTACGAAGTTGTGGGTTTTCGAGCAGCCATTGATAATGGGCACTGCCCCGCGCGCCAAGCGGATCGGTCGCGTTATCGATGTGAACCTGGCTGCAAAAGAACGGGATGCCCGCTTCCGGCAGAATATCCGCGACCGCCCAGGGCCAGCCGTTGATGTCGCAGTGCATCGCGGTTCGCAGCGGGATATTATGTTCGCGGCAAAATCTGACGCCGATTTCGACGCTGCGGCGGTACGCATCGGCATCGATCAGGTCCGTAAAGTGCAGATACGCGCCCGTGACTTCGATCTGTCCGCTGTTCACATAGCTCAGAAATTCTTCGAGACGCTCCGGTCGGTGCTGGAAATAATGCTCTACCTGCCAGAAGGTCTCACAAGTCCATTTGAAACGGTGTTCGGTTTGCGCCCGCGCGGTCTGCCTGCAATACTCCAGCACCCGATCATAGTGATCGAGGTACATCGTCATGATCTGTTCCTGCGGATGCGTGTAGCCAATATCGGTATGCGCGGATTGCATCACGTAGAGCGTGAACGGCTGCGTCATGAATTCACCTTTTGAGGAGTGCTGGTAATCGTAGATGCGACGACTGCGGGATCGTACAGGTAGCAGGCACTTTCGTGGTCGGGTGCGATGCGGTACAGCGGCGGCTGCGCGGAGAGGCAGCGATCCATATGGAACACACAGCGATTGTAGAATGGGCAACCCTGTGCGGTCGCTGCTATTTTGCCGTCCGGTGGCACTTCAATCGGCGTGTCCCATTGCACCGTCGGGTCGGGGACCGGGATCGAATTGACGAGAAGCTGCACATAGGGGTGTTTTGGGTCATCGATCACGGCCACCGTATCACCACGTTCGACGGTCTCACCGCGATATAACACGTAAATCTGATCGCCAATCTGGTAGGCGGTGCTGAGGTCGTGCGTGATATACAGAAACGATATACCGGATTCATCACGCAGGCGCAGCATAATGTCCAATATCATCGCGCGCAGCGAGGCATCGACCATCGAGACAGGTTCGTCTGCGACAATCAGGCGCGGCTTGAGCAGATACGCCCGCGCGATCATCAGGCGCTGGCGCTGTCCGCCACTCAACTGGTGCGGATATTTATGTAGCACTTCCTCACCGCGCAGCCCGACCACGCGCAATGCCTGCTCGATCTGGTCCCGCGCCTCGTCCTTGCGTGCGGCCAGATGAAAGTTGCGGATGACCATATCGAAGATGTGCCGGACCGGGTAGAACGGATTGTAGACCTCGTAGGGGTCCTGAAAAATCGCCTGTACCTCGCGCCGATATTGGTGCTGCGCCGGGCGGTCGAAGGTCGCCACGTCGCGCCCCAGGTAGCGTATCTCGCCGCTGCTCAGGCCGTGAAAGCCGAGGACAGCGTTCGCGAGCGTGGTCTTGCCGCTGCCGCTCTCGCCCGCGATGGTCGTGATCGTGGCGGGCTGCTGCGCAATGCTCAGGTTGAAATCACGCAGCGCGGTTGGCGGCTGATCCTTGCCGCGTGCGCTGCCGTAGGTTTTCGTCGCGCCGCGAATCTCAAGCAGTGGTTCAGTCATAATTGGCGCTCCATCCGCGCGGCATATTCGGCCTGTTGGTCCCTGTGCAGATAGCAGGCGACGAAATGCTCCGGCGCGACTTCGCGCAAGGGCGGGAAGACCACCCGGCATTCATCCATCACGTAGGGGCAGCGCAGTTGATAGGCACAGCCCGGTGGCGCGTTGCGCATGTTGTGCGTGACCCCTTCCGTGACCGCGAGCGGTTTGCGCGTCTTAATCGAGGGCGTGGAATCGATCAGAAGCCGTGTATAGGGATGCAGCGGATTTTTGAATATGTCATGGACAGGCGCGATCTCGACGATATGACCCGCGTACATCACGCCGATGCGGTCCGCGAGCTGCGCCTGCAAGCCCATATCGTGGCCGATCAGGATCATCGAAACGCCCGTGAAGGTCTTCACCTTGCGCAGCGTCTGCGCGACGACGCGCTGCGTCACCACGTCGAGCGCGCTGGTCGGCTCATCCGCGATGATCAGCGCCGGGTCGAGCGCGACGGCCATTGCGATGCACACGCGCTGCTTCATGCCGCCGCTCAGTTCGTGCGGATACAATTTCAATGTATGCTCTGGTAAGCCAACCTGATCCAGCAGTTCGACAAGGCGTTGTTTGAGGACGAAACGTGGCATGGCCTCGTGCGTGGTGATCGAATCGGCAAGCTGCGCGCCGATCCGCATGATCGGGTTGAGCGAGTTCATGGAGCCTTGCGGGATCAGTGCCAGCTTGCGCCAGCGCACCTCGCGCAATGCGCGGCTATCGAGCGCGAGCAGGTCCTCGCCTTCAAGGTGAACCTGCCCGCCTGAAATCCTGCCCGGCGACTGGATCAGACGCAGGATCGCCATTGCGGTCGTGGTCTTGCCGCATCCCGACTCGCCGACGAGTCCCAACGTCTCGCCGCGCTTCACCTTGAAACTGATGCCATTCACCGCCGGGATAACGCCGCTCGGCGTATCATATTGCACGCGCAAGTTCGCGACATCGAGTATCGCGTCATCGAGCGGCGCGGCGGGTCTCTGTAAATCCGTCAAAAGCTGTTTCGTTTTCAACATTATGTACGGTTGCCCCTGCGCCGGGGGTTGGCGATCACATCCAGACCAAGCGAGGTCAGGAACAGGCCGATGAAGATGATCATGAGCGTGATGATCGGAAAGCCCCACCACCACCACAAGCCGCGGCTGAGCGCGGACGCATTGATCGCGCTATAAATATTCGTGCCGAGCGTCGGGATGCGCGTCGGTCCGAGGCCGAGCGCTTCCAGCCCGGTCGCGGCCAGGATCGAGCCGGAAATGCCACCCGTCAGCGCCGCCGCGAGGTAGGGCAGCAGGTTCGGGAGCATCTCGCGAAACATGATGCTGAACGTCGATGCGCCGGAAAGCCGCGCCATCCGCACATAGCCGCGCTCGCGCATCGTCAGGACCTGTGAGCGGACAATGCGCGTCGGTCCCGGCCACGAGAAGGCGGCCAGCAGCAGCGCCATCAATTCGACCGAATTCAGCCGCACGTACACACTCAGCACGATCAGGACTGCGAGCGCGGGGATCGTCACGGCAATATCGGAAATGGTGCGGATCACCGCATCGACCGCACCGCCGAGGAATCCCGCCGTGAAGCCGAGCAGGACGCTGATCAGGGTCCCTGTCCCGGCGGCGATGATCCCGACTTCAAAGGCCATCGGGATACCGACGATGATCAGCGCCAGCATATCGCGGCCACCCGCATCCGTGCCGAGCGGGTGCGCGGCCTGCCCGCCTTCGATCCATGCAGGTGGCAAAATCAGGGGTCCGGTCCCGATGCGTGCCAGTTTGGTATTCCAGAACAGCGGTCCGGCGAAGCCAATCAGCGCGACGAGCGCGAGCATCGACAGCCCGATCATCAACGGGAAGTTTCGGTTTTTCGGCAGGCGCAGCGCGGGTACGGGCGTCAGCGCATCGTTCGCGGTCGAAGAAAGTTCCAAAGTTGCCATCATCAACTCTTTTTATACGTGATACGCGGGTCGAGCAGGGGGTAAATCAAATCAAGGAGCAGGATCGCGAGCGCGGTGAGCAGGATGAGCAGAAAGACGACGCCCTGAATGACTGTGTAATCGGAATTAATGATCGATTGATAGAGCAGATAGCCCAGCCCCGGATAGCCAAAAATATACTCGACAAGGATGTTCCCGCCGATAATCCCGCCGAGCGCGAGCGCAAGCGCCGTCACCTGCGGAAGCAGCGCGTTACGGATGCCATATTGCCAGAAGACGCGCGCGGCGCGCAAACCTTTCGCGCGGGCGAGCAGCACATAATCCTCGCCGTCGATGGTGATTAACATGCCGCGCATCCCCAGCGCCCAGAAGCCCATTGAGGTAATGATAATCGCCAGCGCGGGCAGCGTCCCGGAGTGGATTACGCTCAGGATGAACTCGGCGTTGAAACCCGGCGTGACCTCGCGGCCATAGCCACCGACAATCGGGAAGAGCTGCAAATTGAAGACGAAAACATAGAGCAGCAGCATCGCCATCATCAGGAACGGGATCGCTGTGAAGATCAGCGACAGCGGCAGTAGCGCGCGCATCAAACCGGGTGTGCCGCGCCATGCGAGCAATGCCCCAATGATACTCCCGATCACGCATGAGAAGACCGTCGCGAGGCCGACCAGCCCAACCGTCCAGGGCAGGCTTTGCGCGATCATCTGGTTCGCGCTCGTCGGGAAGTGCGTTAGCGAATAGCCGAAATCGAGCCGCATCAGGTTGGTAATGTAGGTGACGTATTGCTCACCGATGGGCTTATCGAGGCCGAAGCGCGCACGCCACCCGGCGATCAGTTCTGCGCCGTTTTTCACCGGACCGGACTGCGCTTCAAGGCGCGCGATCATGGCCGAAGTCGGGTCGCTTGGTGACAGGCGCGGAATAATGAAGATGAGCGTCGCGCCTACCCAGATTGTCACGAAAAACAGAAAAAATCGTCGTGTAAGGTACGGGAGGGTCAGTCCACGCATGATATTTCGCTCGTATACTCAATAACGATTGGGGGAGACCCTCACCCCGTCGCCGCCAGTAAGCGCGGCGGGCATCTCCCCCCGGAAAACCGGGGTGAGGGTCGGAAGAAAGGTTACTTGCCGCTCGGCTTCAGCGCGTGGATGATCTTCGCCGCGCTCTGCCACCACGTCGGCGGGTGGATGTAGTTGTTCTCGACGCTCGGCCAATTGGTCCAATAGGTGGTATTGAACGCGATCAGCTTAATCGCCTGCGCCACCGGAATTACAGGCAGTTCGCGCAGATAGATTTCATACGCCGCGAGGAACTGCTTGTCCTGCTGCGGATCGTCCAGCGCGAGTTGGCCCCACGCATCCAGCGTTTTGCTCAGATCGGCATTGTCGAACTTCCAGAAGTTGGAATCCGCGCGCGTGCCGGCGGGGACCAAAAACTGGCTGCTTAGTGAATTCAGCGAGGAGAACGGCTCGCTTACGGAACCGCACATTTGCCAGCCAATCCACGCATCGAGCGTGCCATTATGCAGCGCGGTATCGAATACACCGGGGTCCTGCTTGCGCTGCGTGGCGTTGATGCCAAACTCCTGCAACTGCTCCGCCACGACCTGCCCGACGGCGACGATTTCCGGGTAATCTGCGGTGGTGATGTCAAAAGCGAGCGCCTTGCCATCCTTCTGGTAGAAGCCGTCGCCGCCTTTGGTGTAGCCCTTCGCGGTGAGCAGCTTCGCGGCTGCATCAGCGTTGTAGGTTCCGACCAGATACTTCTTGTACAATCCGGCGTCATCGGCCAGTTTGAGGAAGCGATTCAGGCCGCCATAAGAGGGGAACGGACTACGCGAGGGCAGCGAGTTTCCGCCATACGCAATCGCGACGACCTGCTCACGATTAATCGCGTAGTTCAGCGCGTAGCGAATATCGCGATCATTAAACGGCGCTTTGCTCAGGTTTAGTTCGAGATTGCGCTCACACGGGTCGAACCATGCATAGGGCGCTTTTGGAAACCACCCGGTCAGCGCGGGGTTCTTCGGCGCGAGTGAGGCAAAAGTCGGGGCGCTGATCGAGGCCGACGAGTCGACCTTCTGCTGGATCAGTTGCGCGCTGGCGGCTTCTTCGGTCCCTGCGGTGGTGAAGATGATGCGCTTCGGCGCGGGCAGCGTTGTGAAGCTCGTTTTGGCTCCCCAGTAATTGGGGTCGAGGTCCCAGGTCGTTTCGGTCTGATTTGCCTTCACCAGCTTATAGGGACCCGTTCCGAGCGGCAGCCCTTTGGCGAGGTCAAAATTGGTGAATGTCGCGGCGTCCTTACCCTCGAAAATATGCTTCGGCACAATGATCTGCGAGGAGACAATCTTGGACGCGAAGGTGTTCAACTGGAAGAATGGGTCGGCCTTGACGAGGGTATAGCGCACCGTCAGGTCATCCACTTTTTCAGTACTTTTCACCTCGCGCACCCAGCCCGCGCCGAAATCGGCAGCGTGATCGGCGAAGACTTTTGCGGTGAAGACCACATCGTCGGCGTTGAAGGCTACACCGTCGCTCCAGGTGATCCCCTTGCGGATATGTAGCGTCCAGACATCCTGCGCGGCATTGTGGTCCATGCTCTCGCCGAGATACGGTTCAATTTTGCCTGATTCGTAGTTCAGGAGGAACATCGGCTCGGCGGCAACCTGAAGAAGCCCGGACTCAAGCGTGACGCCTGTACCCGGCGCGAAGGGGTTCCAGTTTTCGGGCGCTTCGATGCGTGGCTTGCCAGCATCGATGATAAGCGTCTGGTTGCGCGGTATGTCACTCTGCGCGCGGAGTGCTGTAGCTCCAGGAGCCGCGACCAGCAGCAAGGCGATTGCGATGAGCAAAAGGTGGTTTTTCATAAGTGGGAAGCACACCTGTCAAATATAGTGCGCTTGTTCTCCTTTCAAAGCTGTCGATGCAAAACATTTTCGGCTGGTTGCAATGTCTGTCTTGTCGAAGTGTGGGCTGTACGCTCGTTTCGTCGCGTCCACTCTCCTTTCAAAAATGTGTTGCCATAAAATCACAAAATGTGACATTTAGTAGCATTAAATCACATATTAGTTCAAGGAGTGAAATTTGTCAAGTCGTTTACTGGCCTCAGACGACGTGAACCCGAACGCCAAGCTGCTCGATCTCGTGCAAGACATCCGCGCTTGCGTCGTTGTCCGTGATCAGGACATCGAGCTTTTGCGTCGGTATGACTTGTATGAATGATTTCACGCCGATTTTACTTGAGTCGATTAGCGCAATTACCTGATCCGCCGCGCCAATCATCGATTTTTTTACCTGCGTGTCGATCATTTGCGGGTCCGTCAATCCGGCTCCCACCGTAAACCCAATGCTCGATAAAAACACCTTGCGAATGTGAAATTCGCGGAAGAACTGCTCCGCGATGGGACCCACAAAGGTGGACGATACATTACGCAGAATACCCCCGGTGCAAATCGTCGTCGCAGCCGGGGCGTGCGTCTGCATCAGGTTGGTTGTACGCAGGCCGTTGGTGGCGACCGTCAGATTTTGTTTATTAGCGAGGAACGCGACCATTGCGCCGATGGTGGTCCCTGCTTCGAGGCCAATCATGTCGCCCTCCGCTGTGACATATTCCTGTGCTGCGAAACGCCCGATGCGTGTTTTGGCGCTGATGTTTGATGTCTGCTTGGCGGCATACGTCGGTTCGCCCTGCATCGCTTGCTCGATGAAGAGTGCGCCGCCATGCGTCAGCTTGACATAGCCCTCGCCATCCAGCATTTTCAGGTCACGCCGGATCGTCATCTCGGAGACGCCATAGCGCACGCTCAGGTCGGCAATGCTGCTCGCTCCCTGTTCACCAAGCAGTTGTAGAATGTCGCGGCGGCGTTGTTCGGGTATCATGATTTTCTCAAAACATCACAGATGCCGGGATTTTAACACAGCCTTGCAGTGTGACTCTATTCACACACTTTTTTGTGAATTTAGATTAAATGTGCCATCTGGTTGTCGCTTTGCCAGTTTTCAGACCATAGACAGGTTTGATCATATAATCGTCAGTTTATATGAGGGTGGGGCATAAGTAAGCCCTAGCGCATGTTGAAATGCTTCGGAAAGCGTCGCCAGACGGTCTGTAGAGACTACATTCGTTCAAAGAGCAGTGTCTGTTTGATCCCGATTTCCGCTTACACCCCTATTCTTAGTTCAATGATGTCGCCGATGGATGATCTGGCCGATACGCTGTGAAGTGAGGGCAAATACCTTTGCCAATTCAGAGTACGATTCACCTGCTGCATGGCGCTGTCGGATTTGCTCATTGCGTTCGGCAGTCGTAAGCTTACGTGGTGTGGGTGCATACAAGTACCAGAGGACGACCTGCTCGGCTTCGCGCAACTGCACAAGGGCAGAACCCGATTGCGCCCCAAACACCGATCAGGGACGAGCGTTTGGCGCAAACTCAGCTCGTTGATCGAGAAGATCGTCGCCAACCCGTCGCCGAAGACCTGCGGGATCAGCAGCATCAGGGCCGCGAACCACGATGGGCCGCCCGCCAGTGGCGTCAGCAGCGCGATCAGGCTGCCAACCAGCGAGGCCCACACCAACGTTGGCCCGATCCCGAAGCGGCGCGGCAGCGATCCGGCGAACGCCGCGCCCAAAAGCGAGCCAACCCCGCCGCCTGCGATGACGATCCCCAACGTGGCGGGCGACAGACCCAACTCGCGCAGCGCGTACAGACCGTACAGCGCCGCGTAGAAATTGCCGAAAAACGTGCGCCCCATTTGCAAGATCGCCAGCGTCCGCAGCACCGGATGATGCAGGATCACGCGCCAGCCTTCGCGCAGCTCCAGCCAGAAGGCAGGCGGTACTGCCGGATCGGGCGGGGGGGGCGGCGGCTCAGTGGCACGGATCGCAGAGAGACTAAACACCGACACGAGGAACGAGAGCGCATCCACAGCGACCGCCAGCGGCGCACTGATCACCTGGATCAGCAGTCCGGCAAGTGCTGGCCCTCCCAATTCTGCCAGCGATTCGGTCGTTGCCAGTTTTGTGTTACCCTCCAGCAGATGCTCACGCGAGACGAGCGAGGGCAGCAGCGCCTCATACGCGACGGTAAACACCAACGACAAAACACCGACCCCGACCGTGATCGCATATATCAGGTACAGGCTCAGATGTCCTGTTAGTGCCGCGAGCGGAATCAATATCAACAGGACAAAACGACCCAGATCGGCCACGATCAGGATCGGGCGACGCGGCAGTCGGTCGATCCACACGCCAACGATTAGGCCCAACACGAGACTCGGCGCGGATGCGAGCGCCGCCAATACGCCCATCTCGGCGGGTGTAGCCGCCAGCAGCAGCACGGCGATCAATGGAAGGCCCTCGCGGGAAATACGCGAGCCAATCTGGGAAATGGTTTGCCCGGCCCACAGTTTGAGAAAATCGGGATGGTGCCATAGGCCATCGAAACGCAGCCAACCCAAAAGCAGGACGTAAAACGGATGCAATATCCGTCGAATCATCGGAGTCTCCTCATGAACAGTATCGCAAACGTTAGAAAATATGCGCGGAAAACAGGAACGCCAAAAGCGCTGGCGACCATTTCGGGTGGGTCCAGCCGCAAAAGCGGCGAGCGCAATTTCTAACGAGTGACGCTGTCCATGACGGCGACCTCCTCCTCAGACCAAAGGCCTGATACGACGAACCCCATGAGTTTATCAGTGACCTTTTGAAAAGGATAATTTTCTTCAACAACCCCAAGGAGATCAAAAAATAATTTGAATGATGAGGCTGCCTTCGACTTAGAGAACATCCATTGCGTATTCCACCGTTAACCGACCCCAACGTAGGACCACGCAAAAGTAGAGTTTTCCAGCTAAACTGAAAGGGCAAGTGTAGTGATTTCTGAGATGCGCCTCGGTTTGTACGAGGGACATCGGCCTCAGTCGAGGGCGTCAAAGCGCGGTTGAAAGCTGGCAAGACGAAGCAACAGCAGACCGAGGGCAGGTTCCCAAAAGCTGGCTGAATTGTCTGCCGACGTTCAGGGCTAAAGCATCTCTCCGGTTTGTTCCCAGTGGGCATGACGAAATTGTTCAATGGAACGCGCCTCGGCTTGGGCCAGCCGCAGGTACTCGAAGAGGTCGAGTTCCAGTGGGTGGATACCCTTCATCGGCAGGCGCTTGAGCAGGTGGCCGTCGCGCGTGATGTGGAACGTTGCAGTAGGTGCATCCAAATGAACCAGCACAGACACTCCGGCAAGTGCTTCACCGATGTAGTAGGAGTGCTTGTCGACCTGAATAGCGCCGCTGGCATTGATACGCCGACGATAGACGCGACCCTGTTCGGCGGTGAGCCAGGTATTGGGCTGCACACGCGCGGGGAGTTTGCGCAAGGTGGGCAGCGTGGGAAACGCTTCATCGGGTATCTGGTTCTGGCAGGCATCGCCCTGACGCGGTCGCGCGGTATTGTGGTAGACCACAAACGGCTCAAGCAGAGCGTGTGCGTCTGCAAAGGTGGTGGGCGAGTGCCGCGCCAGCCACTCGTATTTGAGGGTGCGGATGCAGCGTTCGACCATCGGCTTCTTATCGGGGCGATGTGGTGGACAGACAATCGGTTCGACGCCGAGCGCATGTAGCAAACGAACCAGCGGTGATGGATAGCTGTCGCGCGTCCAGCTCCCCCACAGCCGCGGGTCACGGTCGAAGCGCAGGCGTTTGGGTAAGCCTTCGCGTACAAACAGGCGCATCACCGCCTCTAATGCGCTCACGGCTTGATAACCCGCCGCGCCTTCGAGGTAGACCACGCGCGAGGTTCCGCGGTCGACCACAAGGAAGAACTCCAGCGTGCCTTCGACCTCACCTAAGTAAATCTCGCCGAAGTCCATCTCCCACTCTTCCATCGGAGCGGGCAGCACCAGCGGCAGCGGAACGGGGCGCACATGATGCTGAATGTAGCGCCGTTCGCGTAGCGTTTTTTGAATGCTGCCCAGGCATGGGACGCTCATTCCGGGTTCGCGTGCTTTGTTCAAAAAGTGCCAGATGGTCTTTGCACCCGCGCTGCGGTGGAAACGCTCTGACAGCTGCTCGCGATAAGCGTAGATACGGTCCTTCGTTTTGTCGGTCAGTCGCGTGGGGCTGTGTTTGGGTCGCCGCGACTGGCTCCGAAACATGCTTGCCGACGGCTCACCACACTCGCGGAACCGCCGCGTCCACTTGCGCACCCACCGCAAGTCGTGCTGCACCTCGCGTGCATACGCCCGTAGGCTCCACTCCGGATGCGCCTTCATCATCGCATACAACTGTTTTCGTTCGTAGATCCACTCGCTCTCGCTGTGCATCGCCTTTCCCTCGTTGTCCAACGGTTCTTGAGCTTACCGCCACTTTGTTTGGGTGAGGCCGATGTCTTGTTCACTTTCCGAGGCTAAAGTCGGCTCATCCGCAGATTTGGTGCTGCTCTGCCACAGTATTCTAATCTCGCAACAGGGTCATCTTAGGGTGAAAAAAGTTCTTTGATTTGTGTACTCAGTTTGCCGGTCCAAAGCTCATCCACAATATGCTTCATCAGAGCAGAACAGGGCTGTTCATATACAGCACGTTTCTTGCGGATGAGCCCTAAAGTCAGGAATCACTACAAAACTCAAAATGAAAACGTCACGGTTCAGCGAACATCAAATCATCGGACTACTCAAGCAGGCGGAGGCGGGACTAAAAGTAGCCGATATTTGCCGGGACCAAGGGGTCAACCAAGCCACATTCTACAAGTGGAAGGCAAAGTACGGGGGATGGAAAGCTCGGATGTGAAGCGGCTGCGCGAACTGGAAGAGGAAAACCGACGGCTCAAGCGGATGTACGCCGAGTTGAGTCTGGACCACCAAATTCTCAAAAAGGTGGTAAAAAAAAGCGATGAAGGCGGACGTACAACGTGAGCTGGGTTAAGGCCCAAATGGTTTATACCCCAGTGCTCACTTTTGAGGAAAGTCTCACGCTCAGCAATCCTGCTGCGCGCACTTTGCCACGCTTTTTCATCCGCTGCACCGGCTTTCCGTACTTGGCGGCAGAGGAGCAAAAAGCGATTGCAGCCCACTGGAAAACCTATCAGCTCGCAACCGGGCATGATGCGATGGTTACCCTGCCCGATGCGCTGGTCGATGTCCGATGGCTATTGCCGCTCAGTAATGGCGTGATCTATCTCAGGCAGCGCGGAAACGGGCTGCACATCGAACTTCAAGCCACCGCGAGGTATCCATTGCGCGACATAAGCGTTTAGCCGCGCCATATCGCCGAGCCGCACCCGCGCGCCGACATAACCATCAGGCCGGACGAGGTACACTGTCGGCTTCACGACGCCGTAAGCGCGGTGCGCGATCTCGTCCAAATCGTAGAGCATCGGTATTCCTAGTACTACAACCGCAGAACGGGATTTAAAACAAAGCCACGTTTTTTGTAGTGCGCGCGTTTGGCAAGGAACTGTTTGCGTCTGCGCCAGAGTGACCAGTGCCAGATGAAATCAGGCAGATGGTGGAGGTTCCAAACGAGACGGGTGAGCAGACGGCGTAGTTCGGGAAGGGAGACGGGAACGTGCGGTGGGGGGACGTCCGGGTCGTTTTTTTGGGAGTTCATCGAGTGCGATAGCGTGCCGAACAACGGTGAGGAAGGCGAGAGCAAGCATCGAGAGGGTGATATGGCGATACCAGGCAGTGTAGTGACGCACCTCGTAGTCGGCCAGACCAACTTCCTGCTTGGCAAGCTCGAAACACTCCTCGACTTTCCAGCGTGCGCCCGCCACAGAAACGAGCGTGAGGAGGGGTGTCTCGTATGGGGCAAAGGTCAGATAGTAGGTTAGCTTGGCATCGGTGAGCGAGCGACGGACCAACACGCCGACGACGAAGCGCTCGTTCTCAGGTACGCGTGGCAGCGGCAGGAAAGCCCAATCGTAAAGGCGTTCGCCTTTCGCACCTGCACCGCAACTCAGGCGTTGCCAGGACTGCTCAGACCGAGCTGCAAGCAAGGCCGCGACCGCAATCTGCCTGAAACCGTACCAGACTTTGTGAGCAGAGGTGACCGCCAGCACATACGCACAGGCATGGTCTTCGAGCAGTTTGCGGATTTTGTAGTCCCCCCCGTAGATGCTGTCGGCAGTCACCCACCCAAACGGCAGTCTGCTCTCGAAGGCACGCTCCAGCATCGCTCGCGCGAGTGCGCCTTTGGTCGCAAATGTGACGTTCTCCGCAATGTGCGCGTCTGCCCGACGAGCCGCATCGCTCGTCCACTCCTCTGGCAGATACAGCTCGCGGTCGATGAGTGCATAGTCGTTCTCGTGCGTGTAAGCCAGAAACACACCGACCTGGCAGTTCTCGATACGTCCTGCCGTTCCGCTGTACTGCCGTTTGACCCCTGCCGAGTGCTGCCCTTTCTTGAGAAACCCCGTCTCATCGACCACCACCACCGCGTTCGCACTGCCAATTGCTTCCCCTACCCACTCGCGCACCGCATCCCGCACCCCGTCCGCATCCCACACACTTCCGTTCAGCACCCGCTGCATTCCGTCGGCTTGCGCTTCTCCCTCTGTCTCGGCCAGCTGCCACCCGTTTTTGTGCTTGGCCTCCGACAGCAAGCCTTTCACGTACTTCAATCCGCGTTCGCGTGCTTCCGCTCGTCGAAAGCGCCTGCCGACCTGGTTCACCCAGAAAAACTCCAGTTCCCGGCTCCACTCCTTGAGTGCTTCACGCTCCAACATTCCCAATACCCTTTTTGCCTGCGCTTATTCTACCCTCCGTTCTGCGGTTGTAGTACTAGGGCAACTCGGCTGTGCGTGGAAACAATGTAATGCGGTATATTGGTGCGTGCAAACCGGGCCAGTGCATCCGCGACGGGCTGCGTTTGATCCACGCCTGTCCCGGTGAACGCGAGCAGTGTCCAGCCGCCTGCATAGAGCAGTTTGTATAGACGCACCGTTTGGCCGTTCTGCGCGACATCGGCATCGACCACGCGATCTCCGGCGCGCAAACCACGTTTGCCTATTGTTTCCAGCGTGAGCGCGCTTTTACGGGTGTTGATCCCCAACTCGCTGAACGTTTTCGCCATTTTGTATTCGCCGCCTCGGTTCAGCAGCGGGTTTGCCAACCGACGGATCGCGGCTTGTACCCAACGCGGCGTCACGAGCGTAGTGTATTTCAGGCTTTGGTACTGCACGTTTTGAAGCTCCGCGCGCAGTTGGTGCCGCTCGTGCTCGTAGCTGTCGAGCAGCGCATCGGACGCACCGTCCTTGAGCACCGACGCCAGTTTCCAGCCGAGATTGAACGAATCGGAAATGCCCGTATTCATACCCTGGCCGCCGTTCGGCAAAATCGGGTTGCCGACGTCGCCCGCCAGGATGATCCGACCGTCGCGCAGCCCCGTCCCAATTCCCATCGATAAATCGGTGTAACTGAACCAATCCGGCTCGGTGAGCGTCACGCTGTCGTCATGCGTGATCGTGCGCAGCTTGGCTTGCAGTTCCTCAAGGGTCGGGTTGCGCTCCGGGATGTTTTGCTTGGGTTCAATCGTCAGGATGCGATGCACACCGCCGGGCAGCGGAATAATGCTGGCAAAGCCGTGATCGAAATAGAACAGCCACAGTTGATCCATACTCGAAATGCGCCGCCAGCTCAGTTTGCAATCGGCTTGACGGATGGCGACGCCCGTTTTTTTCAGCGGAAAGTCGTGTTTGGTAAAGGTGCGCGTCACGCCTGCCGCGCCGTCACAGCCGATCACGTACTCGCAGTCCAGCGTTTCGGCACCAGACGGCGTTTGCAATGTCGCACAGACGCTATCCGCGGTTTGCGTCAGCGTTTGCAATTCGGTATTGAACTCGATGGGCAACTCCGCTTCTTGCAATCCCTGCGCCATGACCGCCTCGAAATTGTGCTGACCGCACAGGATAATGTCATGGTAAGGCGTCTCGTTGAGGTGCATCGTGCGCGGTCCAAAGGTCTGGCCGTAGCCGTCGATGATGAGCCGTCGGGCAAAGCCGCTCAGCGCGTTCAAGGCGTCCAACCGACCGAGCGCATACAGCACTTCCTGGTTACGCTGCATAACATTGGTGGCTTTGGTGTGGCGCGACAACTGTGGCTTGCGCTCGATGATGCGCACCGACACGCCATATTTGACGAGGGCAGTTGCCAGTGTCAGCCCGGTTGGGCCAGCGCCCACGATTAGAACCTGACAGTGAGCGTTTGTGGACGTGTTCAACATTTCAGTACCTCTGGAATAGATGATCATGGCTTTTGCGGACTATTCCAGTGTACAAACCCATTCCTGACAGGTTCGATCAGGATTGAGTGGTAGACTTTCTGAATTGATTAAACGAGGAGGGTTGGATGCGTGCGGATCGCCTGGTGTCATTGCTGCTGGTGTTGCAAGCGAAGCCGCACGTCACCGCTCACGAGTTGGCGGAGCGGTTAGAAGTCACCGAACGGACGATCTACCGCGACATCGACACGCTTTCGGCGGCGGGCATCCCGATTTATACGCAGCCCGGCAACAATGGCGGCATCTTTCTGGATGAGGACTACCGTGTCTCGCTGACGGGCTTCACCACACCAGAGCTACGCACGTTATTTGTCGCAGGCGGCGCGGGTCCACTTGCCGATTTAGGCCTCGCGAAAGCCGCTGAGGGCACGCTGCTCAAGCTGTTCGCGGCGCTGCCGACGATGCACAAGCACGAGGTCATCCGCTTGCAGCAGCGGTTTTACATCGACCCGATCAATTGGTTCGAGGAGATCGGGGTGCCACGCAGCTTGGCGCTCATTCAACAAGCGGTGTGGGAAGATCGGCAAATTCAAATGAGTTATCAAAGTTTTTCCGGTGAAGTGACCGACTTTGTGCTGGAAGCCCATGCGCTCGTCGCCAAAGCGAACGTCTGGTATTTGGTCGGGCGGAAGCCTGGCGCGGCAATACATACTTATCGGCTCTCGCGTATTCAACACGTCGCACTAATCGACGGCTATTTCGAGCGCGAGTCTGGGTTCGATTTGGCCGCCTATTGGCAGCAGGCCAGCCGCGCTTTCGAGCAGGACATGATCACGCGCTTCTCGCCTTACGTGGCGACCATTCGCGTCGGTTCACACATCTCGCCTTATTTTTTTGGCGAAATCAAAGGACGGTACGAGCAGCTCGATCCGCCAGACAGCGACGGCTGGACGATGCTACGCGTACAGTTTTTATCACGCGATGAGGCGCAAAAGTACGTGGTCGGATTCGGGACACAAATACGGGTTGTGGAACCGCCTGAGCTTCAGCGCTTGGTGCTTGAAGTTGCCCATACAATCGTAGCCCTGAACATAGCGCAGTAAAAAATAGCGGACGCCATTTTTGGGCGTCCGCGCGACCATAAAACTCAACTTTCTGATTATTGATCTATTGAGCCGTAAAGCCGCCGTCGATGTTCAACACTTGACCGGTGATGAACGACGACGCATCCGAGCACAACCACACGACTGCCTCGGCGATTTCGTGCGGTTTTCCGGCACGGCCAATCGGCATCATCGCGCCGAACCCCTGATTCAAGGCGCTGATACTGCCAAACATGCGCTCGGTCATGGGCGTTTCAATAGGACCAGGGCTGACGACGTTGATTCGTACCCCGGTTTTGGCATATTCCATCGCTGCCGAACGGGTCAGGCCGATGACACCCGCTTTGCTGGCCGAATACGCGGCCAGATTCGCAAAGCCCAAGTCGGCGACGATAGACGCATTGTTGACGATTGCGCCGCCTTGCTTCTGGATTTGCGGGATTTCGTACTTGAGCGACAGCCATGCCGATTTCAAGTTCCCGTCGATCAGTTGATCCCAGTTGGCTTCGGTCAAATCGGTCAGCGGGCCGCCCTGACCCTCGATCCCAGCGTTGTTGAATGCGTAATCCAGCCTCCCGAACTGAGCGACGACTGCGCTTACCAACGCCGCGACTTGCGCCTCGTTGGTGACATCGGTTTTGATGAACGTTGCTTCGCCGCCTGCCTGGTGGATAATCTGCACAGTTTCGTCGCCCGCGTCCTGACGCCGCCCGGCGATCACCACTTTCGCGCCCTCGCGGGCAAAGGCCAACGCCGCTTCACGGCCAATTCCAGAACCGCCGCCAGTGATCAACGCTACTTTGTTTGTCATCGAAGCCATGAGTATTCTCCTGAGTGAAACTTCACCAATACTTACTGCTCTAAAATTAGACCAGTCTTCTATAAATGGACAATAAAAAGCCCCGCTAGAACGAGGCTGCGCTAAACACTAATTTTTTAGAACGATGTCGAAGAAGGAGTGCATGAACGCTTGTAATGGCGCATCGTTCTTGACGACTTTCATGCGCAAAACTGCGCCCTGCCAACTGTTCAGGCAGAATTCGGCCAGCTCACCCGCATTTTGGGCGGGGTCGAGGTCGCCGCGCTGCTGTGCCTGTTCTAAACACGCTTTGATTGTCGCTATCGAATTCGACATGACTTCATCGAGTTTGTGCCGGAACACCTCGCTTTGGTCGGCCATTTCCTGCCCTAGATTGCCAATCAAGCAACCTCGCCCACAGCCCTGAGCGGTCAAGACCTGAATGTTCGCGTCGAAATAGGCGCGCAGCCTTGCCAAAGGTGGCAGTGTCTCATCTGCAATGAAGCCGTCCAGCGCAGCCAGATCGCCTCGGCCATGATAGTCCAAGACTTGCACGCCGAAATCTTCTTTGCTGCTGAAGTAGTAGTAGAACGAGCCTTTGGGCACGCCTGCTATTTCGAGCACCTCGTTGATGCCAGTATGGTTGAACCCATTCCGCAGGAACGCGCTTCTGCCAATTTCTAACAGGGTTTGTTTGGTGTCTTGCTTACTCATAGCTCAATATTAGACCAGTCTCCTAAGTGTGTCAAGGGGCAAGTTCGGCGTGCACCTATAATTTTTGAGCGCTTGCCTTAAGCTGCTGGTAGCGTTCGGCAGAACGCGCGCGATCCATGCACTCGATGCTGCACCACTCGCGTGTGCCGTTGCGCCTCAGGTCATAAAAGAACAAAGTGCAATGCGGATTGCGACATTTGTGTAAGCGGCTGAGCTGCTGCTCCGCCAACAACCGCATCGTTGAAACCGCACATGCCAATAAAATCGGCTCACCTGGCAAAGGCGCGGCCTGGTAGACCATTTTGAATGCGCTTCCTCCCTCTGACGGTTTCAAATGCACGTGTCCCGTGCTAAGCCGTGCGTTGAGAAATGTCAAGTCGATTGCGTCCGCTGTCTGACCGTCGGTGATTGCGCCGAACAGTGCTCGGAGCTGCGCACGAAACGGCTTTAACCGGGTCAAAAAGGCAGCGTCCGGCGCGAGCATCGTATCGATTTCAACCTGATCTTCCTGTGGATGCAGGGCCCGCATCGTATCAAACCACAGCGTGACATCCTGGGGTGTTTGCAGCAAATCGTAGCGCTTGCGGCGCGCGGCGATCTCGGTGTTCACCAGATCGATAGCTAACAGCTCACCGAGATCAACGAACTCTATTCCTGCCGAATTATAAACGGGGGTCATGTTGCCCATTGATCAATTATCCACTACAAAGTAAGGTTAGATATGGACAATCAATCTTACTTGCATCAGTAACCCAACCGGAGGCAGCATGGCGACACCCTTTCATGACGGCGAGTTGAGCATTCAACGGCAGGCAGGCGTACAGCATATGGCAAGTCGTGTCGGACGCGGCATCAGGGACTCGCTGCCACCGGATTTGACTGAGTTTTTGCGTGAGCAATTTCTGGCGGGTGTTGCTTCTATCGATAATGACGGGCATGTGTGGGCCTCGGTCTTGATCGGTGCGCCGGGTTTTCTGAACCCGCTTGACAGCCAAACCGTTCAGATCGACGCCAAGCCGCTGAATGGCGATCCGCTGGCTCACAATCTCTCGGATGGAAAGCCGCTCGGTTTGTTGGCGATCAACTTTGCCGAACGGCAGCGGATGCGGCTGAATGGCAAGGTTCAGTATAGCGCCGCTGGCGTGCTGCAATTGACATTGGAGCAGGTGTTTGGCAACTGCCCGAAGTATATCCAATCGCGCCAACCGGATGCTATACTGAACGCGGCAAATGCGTCCGTCGCCGCGCAGCGCAGGTCACTCCTGAGCGCCGGGCAGCAGCAACGGATCGGGCAGGCGGATACGTTCTTCATCGCCAGTGCCCATCCGGAAAGCGGCGTCGATAGCTCACATCGGGGTGGCAACCCTGGCTTTATCCATATCCTGAGCGACAGGCTTCTTGAATTCCCGGACTATTCCGGCAATATGATGTTCAACACGCTCGGTAATTTGGCGCTCAACCCGGACGCCGGGCTTGTCTTCATAGATTTCGAGCACGGCGGCACGCTGCAACTGAGCGGCCACGCAGTGATCCATTGGGACAAGGCGCACAAAGCGGCTTTTCCCGGCGCAGAGCGCGTTATCGCCTATCAGGTGCGCGAGGTGGTCGAGATTGCGCAGGCAATCCCGATGCACTTCCAGCTACTGGAGCGCTCCCGCCACAACCCCACCTAGTGTATGTGAGCCGTTCAGGGAAGCGCACAGAACAGCTCGTTAAGTGGATTTTGTAAGAATATCGTCAGCGCACTTGTCTCGATTGTAGAATAAATGACTGGTCTAATATTTTGGGAGTATTGAACAGCTATGAGTGACGTCGCACAGCTTTCGCTCGAGCAGCAAATCGAGGCATTTCAAAAAGAGTCGGCGGGCAAGGCACCGCCGGAAATGCAAGCGCTTCGTCAAGTACGACGTGCCCAGTTAGTCGAGTCGGGCATCGCTAATAGGGCGCTCAAAACAGGCGAAACTGTGCCCGCATTTACCTTGCCAGACGCCTACGGAACTCCAGTTACCCTCTATGATTTGCTTGCCCACGGCCCCGTCGTACTGACGTTTTACCGTGGCGACTGGTGCCCATTCTGCAACCTGACGCTGCGTGCCTATCAAGCAGCGCTGCCCGCAATGACCGCGCTTCAGGCCACGCTTGTCGCGGTGTCGCCGCAAAACCCCGATTACACCCTGCTCACGGTTCAGCATAAGGAACTTACGTACCCCGTCCTCAGCGACCTTGGCAATCAGGTGGCACGTCAATTTGGATTGGTGTGGAGCATTCCTGAAGATCAGCGCAGCACCTCGGCCAACCTATCGCAATTCAACGGCGACGACTCGTGGGAACTACCCATTTCTGGCACTTTTGTGATTGCGCAAAATGGCGTCATTGAATTGGCTGTTGTAGATGCCGATTGGACACATCGGCTGGAACCTCAGACCATTATCGAAACACTTCGGAAGCTCGACATAGGACACAAATAAGCATATGACCACAGATGTATTATCCGGCAAAGTTGCACTCATCACCGGAGGCGGCCGTGGCATCGGACGCGCCACTGCGTTAGCGTTGGCACGTCATGGCGCAACCATTGCCATTGCCGCACGCAGTCCAGCAGAACTTGAGGAAACCGCTCAGCTAATTCGCACAGCAGATGGCGAAGCCTATGTGTTTCCAATCGATCTGACGGACATGCACGCCAGTTTGGAGCTTATTCCGACCATTGCGCGGCAACTGGGTACTGTGAGCATTCTCGTCAACAATGCGGGCGTGGTGGGTCCGTTCGGACCCACCTGGACACTAGACCCACAGCAATGGGAAGAAGCCATGCGCGTAAATTTGCTTGCACCATTCTGGTTAGTGCATGAAGCTGTGCCGCATATGCTTAACCAGCCATGGGGACGGATTGTGAATGTCTCATCGGGGGTGAGCCAGAATCCGCAAATGCGCGGTGGACCCTATGCCGCGTCGAAAGCGGGGCTGGACACTTTCACTCGTCAACTTGGGTTTGAGCTTCAAGGAACCAACGTTACCGCAACCTCCATCTACCCCGGTGTGGTTGATACTGCAATGTCCGCCAGCGTGCGCGCGCAAGAGCCGGGAGTTGTCGGGCAAGTCTCACAGTTCATGCGCACGCTCCATGCCGAAGGCAAGATGCCCACTGGGGACGATCCAGCGCGCTTGATTACTGCGATAGTGCTCAGCGCAGATAGTTCACTCAACGGTCAGGTGGTCGATTTGCGCAGTGAACAAGGTCAAGCATTAGCAAATAGCTTGGGCGTTCGCTGACACTCACCGATTTGATCGGAGTTTAAAAAGGGTACATGCGCTGATTTGGAGTCCAAATCAGCGCTTCACTGTTCAGTCGTATCCGATACGCGTTCGATGCGCTTGCGGGCATATTGACGACGCATTTTGGCGCGGCTGCCACAGCTATCCATGCTACACCAGTGGCGCGTCCCATTTTTACTGACATCTAAAAACAAGCAGCCGCAGTCATCGATACCGGGGCACTCCTTGATCCGGCTCAGGTCAGCGATTGTAAGCACATCAATTGCCGAGCGCGCCACTGCCCACAAGACAATATGCGGCAGCACCGCGTGTTCATCGATCATGAAGGTGAAATGGTTCGCCTCTAACTTGAAGCGACTGTGCGCCAACGCCTCGATGTACACCTTTTTGATCTGCTCCAAATCTTCAGCGTTCGGCGTATCAGCGTGCGCGATGCCCGCAAACACGCGATGCAACACCTCACGAAAAACAATCGCTTGCTCAAATACAACCGTTGAGTCTTGTCGCGTTTTCACCTCATGCAGCAGGGTCTGTTGTTCGGCATCGTTCACGATACCGCTGTAGGCTGCCCACGCGATCAATGCAGGATAACCCGTCAGCAAATCATGCGGGGAGCGATACAGCCGGTGGGCTTTGGTATTGATGAAATCCAAACACAGCCGTTCGCCTAATTTCGTAAACATCTCAGCTATTGTTTTTTCCGGAGTGGGAATGTGTGCCGCGACCATTGTACTCCCTCGCTATTCTTACTCTATAACACGGCTTGACAGGTAATAAAACTCGATTATACTTACCCCCGATCTGGCCGACCTGTACGTATTCGATGCGCCGACCCCTGACAAAACCGTCTTGATTATGACTGTCAACCCGGATGCCGGGAAATCGTCGCCGACCACGTTTCGCCCCCAATGCGTTCTATGACTTTCGCATCGATAATAATGGCGATTGGCACGAAGACGTGACGCTGCGGATACGGTTCACTGAGCTTGACGCGGCGGACATCCAGACGTTCAACGTAGAGCGCATCGATAGCGCGAGCAAGGCTGAGCCGCTTGGACAGGGGAAAACCAACGAGATCGTGACGCTGACAAATGGTGGGCGGGTATGGGCTGGCCTTTCGGCTGATCCGTTCTTTGCCGATGGTGTCGCCCTGGGTGAATTTCAGCAGGCGTTATATACACAGCAGCGGTTCACACCAGAAGCGTTCAAGCGCGGTTTCAACCTGTTTGGCGGACGTAACGTTACGCCTATCGTGCTTGAAATTCCCTCTGCCGTGCTGGGTAGCGGCACGATCCATGTCTGGGCAGTGACCGCGATCACCGAAAATGACCGGTTCGCTCAGGTCGAACGAATCGGACGCCCGCTCATTCAGCCTGTGTTCAATGTTGCCGACGCCCAAGCCGACGCCCATAATCACGGCCAGCCCGCCGACGATGTGGCAAACGCGAGCGCGCACATTGCCGGAGTGGTAGCGATGATCACCGGACTCGGCAAGACTGCCAGTGATCCAGCCGTCTATGGCGCAGCCGTCGCTGCGAGAATATTGCCCGACGCGCTGACATACCAAATCGGCACACCAGCCGGGTACACCTTTGCGACGTTTAATGGTCGGCGACTGACCGATGATGTGATGGATGTGACGCTCAACCTCGTTGCCAATATGCCCATTTCCGACAACGTGGCGACCGATAACCGCTTCCAGACCGAGTTTCCGTACATCGCTCCAGCGCATGTTCAACCCGCCGAGATGCCCGCGCTCAAGGCGCTGCTGGCTGGGCAGTAATCGGCCGACCACTCGCCCCATGTCCGCAGGTCATGACGTTTGTAGACGCCCTGCGGTTCGTGACAGCATAGATTCACGTATCTCGCGGACTTATAAGGAACACAACATGCTCCAAATCGACCCGGAAAAGCGCGCTTTAATCGACAATTCATACTATATGTGGATTACCACAGTACGTGCCGACGGACTGCCACAGCCAACTCCCGTTTGGTTTATCTGGTACGAGGAATCAATTCTCATCTACACGATGAGGAATGCCCAAAAACTAAAAAACATCGAAGCCCATCCGAAGGTTGCACTAAGTGTGTGTTCGGATTTTGAGGGTGAAGATTTCGTGGTGATCTTTGGCGAAGCGTGGGTAGATCGGGCACCCACTCCATTTACTGAAATCGCGGCATATATGGACAAGTACCGCGATGGAATCACCAGATTAGGGACAAATCCGCAGGACATGGCTGCGGATTATCCTGTGGCAATTCGCGTATCAGTAGAGCGCATTCGCTAACTTCTTGTGATATTTTCAATTCAATACGATGACGCGATGGATATGACGCTCAGCCTTGTCGCCCATACGCCCATTTCTGACAATGTGGCGACCGATAACCGTTTCCAGACCGAGTTTCCGTACATCGCTCCAGCGCATGTTCAACCCGCCGAGATGCCCGCACTCAATGCGCTATTGGTCGGGCAATAAATCGGCGCGGACGAGTGAAAAATCGCATAGGTCATAGCACTGACGCTATGACCTGCTCATTGTCGGTTGGAGGTATTGGACTATCATGCTGCAATTTTGCCAGGTAACCGCAGAAAACTTCGAGCAATGCATTGCGTTAACCGTCGGTGACGACCAGCGCGATTTTGTGGATTCAACTGCCTACTTGATTGCATTATCAAAAGTCGAACCGCACTGGCAACCGTTCGCATTGTATAACGCACAAACGCTTATCGGGTTTTGTATGTATGGTAAAGACGTGTTGGATGTGTACATTATTCATTCGATATTTATCGACATTCGATTTCAAGGACAAGGTTATGGCCGCGCAGCGATGATCCAAGCGATGGCTAGATTATCTGAATTGCCTGATTGTCAGAAAATCAAGCTGGATCATCACCCACTAAACTACATCGCAGCGCGTCTTTACATCAGCCTCGGGTTCACTTATACGGGTGAGTATTGGAGCACTAACGAGCCGGTGATGTGTTACGACTGTAATGCCTCAAGGTAAAACCTCGAAAATCGCTTATTGACGACAATCATAGCGACTCACCGCGCCTCTACGGGCTATGACACGAAATTTACCCCGACAAAGTCTGCCTCATCCGCGTTTCAATACCTTCGCCAACTATGCTGCATTTTGGGACTTATCAAACGGGCGAATATCGCAAAGTTCGGTGAAACACGGCCAGATGCCAGAAATAATATAGGGGGCAGTGGTCGGGGCAAAGCAATTATAGTTTCGTGTAAGTAGAGGCGAGTGGGAAATAAGGCTTTGAGGTCGAGGATGCTTAAGCCTGAAACTGCCCCTTTTTCCGTCAACCGCGACAGTCCGACCATATTCATCCGCCCTGTCGTGTACAGCATTGCCAGAACAATTTGTCTCACGCTTGAGTTAGGGCTTTGTTACTTGCCGGAAAATAGGCTGTTATTGGTATAATATCGGGAGCGGTACTCAGGTTTTGTGCCGTTGTGAGAGACATCACTTTACCTGATCACTTCGTTTTTTCCTCACTTCATTTTTGGCGAAGGGATTTTCTTGTGATTAGACCGATTATACCTGACGACTCTGCTGCCATTGTTACATTGACTATCACGTCTGGCCTTTTTCCAGCTGATGAGGTGGGTATCGTAGAACAGCTGATCACCGACTACTTCGCTGGCAACTGCGATCGGGGGCATGTGTGCGTTCTGGATATAGAAACAGAGCCGCTAGGCGTCGCGTACTATGAACCCGTGCGCGCGACTGACCGAACCTGGGAATTGCTTATGATTGGTGTGCGTAAAGACCAGCAGGGCATGGGGCGCGGATCGGCTTTGCTTAGTTATGTGGAACACGCACTACAAGCGGATGGTCAACGGCTGCTGCTGGTTGAAACATCCGGCGTGCCGAGTTTCGCGCTCACGCGGGAATTTTATGTCAAGTGTGGCTATGAGGCTGAGGCGCGTATTCGCGATTATTACGCACCTGGCGACGATATGATCCTGTTTCGCAAAATGTTAAACGCGGTATGAGTGCCATTCTGCCAATTAGAGGTAGTAACCAATGGGTCTTGCCTGCGGGAACGGGGGATAAATCGGACAGAGGTAACGGGGACCGGACGAAGGGTCACTAGAGGTCAGGATTCTTACTTTGAAGGCCAGTTACGGCATTCAAGCGACCCGAAACTTGACTTGGCGGGGTCAGTTTCGGGTCTCAGGCAGACGGGAAGGGCATCAGTAGGAAGTCCCTGACGGGCCAGCGTCGGCGGGCGAAACCAGCGGCTCTGTCGCAAAAAGCGTAAGGTTTTGGAAAAAAGCTGATTTGCGTTCAGAAATTTGAAAAGTTAGGCGACGCTCCCGAACAGCCTAATGATCAGTTTGACCTGGGCGAGAATGTCGCCCTTTTCTGCCCCTTTAATCTGCCCTTTTCGGATCATGTGCATTGTCTCGTAGCCTGCCAGTGTGCGTTGCGCCGTGTCGAAGGAAAAGAAACCCTGGCCGGGTCTGGTGCAGCGTTTGATGAAGCGGTGGTCTTGCTCAATCCGACGGCTTGACATACTTTTCCAATTCTGGCGCGTAAGCTAACACCCACCGTGCGCTTGTGCTGTGACTCACCTTCAGCCCGCGTTCCGCCATCATTTCTTCCAGATCCCGATAGCTCAAACCATAGCGCAAATACCAGCGGGTACACAGTGCGATGATTTCACCCTGGAAATGTCGCCATTTGAAAAGGGTCGGCGGTTCGACTGTCATATTCGCTCCGGCTGTTTTTGCGTCGTGTCGTTGACTCTATCCAACTGTTCCGTTTTTTGTGACAGAGCCGTTTCGAGACGTTTTCGGGGTCATTCCAGCAGCAAGGCCAATTTCTCGCGTGTATCCGTTCCTGGCATCGGGATTTTTACCACCAACTTGTGATCGGGCGATTCGCTTACCAACAGGGTTGTTTGCTCAAATATCAGCCGTCCAACCTGGGGATGCTCGAATTCTTTTTGCAGGTTTCGCCGCCCGGTGACATCGTGCTGTTGCCACATCATGCGAAATTCTGAACTGGTGCTGATCAGGGTTTCGATCAGAGCCAAGAATTGTGGGTCTTCCATGAAGCGACCGTAACTCACCCTGAATTCGGCAATCATGCGGCGTGCGTGCTGCTCCCAATCGACAAGGTATTGTCGAACGCCTGGATTGCAGAACATCAACCAAACGTGATTACGCCACTCAACAGGCATTGTTTCAAGCTCGCCCAAGAGTAAACTTGCCGATCGATTCCATGCCAGAATATCCCAGCGCCGCCCTAAAATAAAGGCCGGAAAGATACCTTGATTAGCGAGTAGTGCCTGCATCGCAGGGCTAACGCACTCGATAGCTTCAGCCGGAAGTCCGTCGCTCACGCGCGGATGAGTCAGACCAAACAAATAGCGCGTTTCATGTTGATCGAGGTGCAGCGCACCGGCAATGCTCTCGATGACCTGTTCCGAGACCGAAATGTCGCGCCCCTGCTCTAACCATGTGTACCAGGTCAGGCCAACCCCTGCCAACTGGGCGACCTCCTCGCGTCGCAAGCCCGGCGTGCGACGACGACCCAGCAGTGGCAATCCCACATCGGTGGGTTTTAGCCGCGCTCGCCGCGACTGCAAGAACTCGGCCAACTCGTGGCGACGAATTTCATTGTTCATACTTTCTCCGCGTAGCCCATTACTACCAGTACCATTATAAACGCACTCCTGTTTAACTCGGAGAATGCCCCTTATATTACACATCAGTTCGTCACCGACAAGGCGCGAATGGCTCAGAAGAACCGGGTAAATAAGGAGTTTCCAATGTGGCGTATGTTTTTCCTACTCAGTGTGGTTATCTTGATGGGCCTCAGCGTGCCCGGCGCAGTTCATGCCGAGAGCAACGCTTGTGCGCAAGTGGGCGGCACTTTCATGATCAATTTCATTGATCAGACCACCGCGCTGGCGGTGCTTTCGGGCGATTTGCAAGGGGCCGTGCGGGGTACGATCCTGAAAAGCGAGCCAAGTGCGAATGGAGTGCTAAACCTGACCACCCAACATGCCATCTTGACGGCCACGGGTGATTTGCTCAACACGGCTGACCAATCCGTACTCACACCCATCTCGGATAAGATGTACTTTATGACCCAGACCCAAACGATAACGGGTGGGACGGGCCGCTTTGCCAGCGCGACAGGCACTATAAAGGAATTTGGCGCGGTCGATATGGGCACGGGGCAAGGCGTTTTGCGCTATGCGGGCCAACTCTGCACCAAAGGTGCCTAGCTTTTCCAATTGATTTGTTCTTACCCGTTGGTACCTGAGTCTCAACAGGTTCCAGCGGGCTAAATTGAAGGAGATCGCGAAAGGATGCCAACATTTGTTTTGATCCACGGTTCCTGGCACAACGGGAAGGCGTGGCAAAAGGTAAAACAAGCACTCAGTGCGCGACGGGTAAGCAGTTACGCTCCTACGCTGACGGGCTTTGAGTCGATGGATAATCCGGCTAGCCCATTGGTAGGGCTTTATACCCATATCGAGGATATTGTCCGCCTCATTCAAGACGCCGGAATGTCTGATGCTATCCTGGTGGGCCATAGCTACGGTGGCCTGATCAACGTAGGCGTAGCGGAAATCATCCCTGATCGGATTTCTAAATTGATATTCCTGGACGCCTTTATTCCAGAAGATAACCAATCGCTCTTTGACATTATGGGGACGGCACAGGTAACTTCGATGCGTGCTGCACTTGTAGATGCCGCTGGGCGTACTGTTGCTGATGGTGCATCTGAGGCATGGTTACTTCCACCTGGACGGCCTCAGGACTATGGCGTTGATGATCCCGACGACATCGCGTGGTTGCAACGCGAGATGCCGTTTACACCCGTTCGCACCTTTGAAGAACGCGTCTCGCTGAGTAATCCTGCCGCCTCGGCGATTCCACGCTTTTTCATTCGCTGCACCGAGTTTGAGTATCTGGCTCCTCAGGAACAAAAGGCCATTAACGCAGGTTGGAAGACGTACCGACTACAAACGGGCCATGACGCAATGATCACGATGCCAGAGGCATTGGTCGATATACTGTTGGAAATTGCCGCCAAGTGACGTAAGCAAGGGAGCTACGCGACCGTTATAGTTTGTTCTCCCTTGCATGACGAATGGCTTCACTAGGGGTTCCAGACTTTGGCGCTTTGATCAGTGTGCGTATGCGTGAGCAGGATCGCGGCACTGTCCTTTAATTCAAGGCCCACGTGCATAGAAACGATAAATCCGCGTCGCCGTTTTGCTGCTATCGTTCCTCTTTCCGTATGCGTGCAAAGTTTACGAACGACCGCACCGCATAGGAGATGGATTGCTTGTGCCAGATAAGGGACGTTTCAATCGTCTGGGATGGTTCGATGAGGCGACGATAGATAACATCAGACACTCTTAAGTCACTCAACGATGCAGACACCAATGCAACACCCAATTCTGCGGCAACAAACCCAATCACCGCTTGTTCAGTTGATGCTTCCTGCACAACGTTAAGAGAAATAAGTGCATTTTCGAATAAGGCACTGATACCGCGATAGTTATGTTGATTGTCCAAAGCAGCATATTGGATAAATGGCTCGCCAGAGAGCTGGTTTAGAGGGATTTCTTGAAGTTCACTCAGCCGATGGCGTGTCGGCAGCGCAACCATAACGGCTTCAGTGTGCAGAACGAAAAAATCAAGATCAGGATAGACCACTGGAGTTCCCACCAAGCCAACATCGAGTTTGCCTGCACTTACCTGCAATTGAATATCCGAAGCGCGCAGTTCTCTCAGCACAAGGGAAATATTCGGGAACTGGGATCGAAATTGGCTAATGAGACCGGGCATCACGTTGTATAGCGTGGTGGTAACATAACCAACGCTAAGTTCGCCCCGTTCCCCACGGACTGTCTGCCTGACGGCTTCTACGGCATTTTCAGCAGCGCTAAGAATTTGCCGTGCTTTCCTATAGAATATTTGCCCTGCAGGGGTCAGTTCAACATGCCGTGTTGTACGTGTAAACAACGTAGTCCCGAGTTCGTCCTCCAAACGTTTAATTTGCTGGCTTAACGGCTGCTGTGCAATATGCAAGCGCCGTGCGGCCTTGCCGAAGTGAAGTTCCTCTGCAACCGTGACGAAATACTCAAGCTGTTTTAACTCCATTATGTAGGATCTCGGTGTAAATCATGGCATAAAAAAGTGATTGTGTTTGTCAATTGGCTAGTCTATCATAGCCATAATGCGAACTTTCAAGCACTCAGGATTCTAACAATGGAAACGAATTCGGTACAACATATTCACGATACGCTTGCTATTCAGGAAATCCGCGCCCGATTTGCCGAAGGGCAGGACTACCGTCAATGGGCGCAGGTCGAGGATCTCCTGACCGAACAGGTTACCGCTGACTTCAGATCAATGGGAATTCCTATACAAACGGTGCCACGTGAAGTGTTGGTCAAGAATTTTCAGAATAATCTCAGCCGTGAGGGGTTGAAAACGCAGCACCTCTACACGAATTTACGAGTTAAGGTTGACGGTTACAGCGCGGTTTGTATATCCCAATTCACCGGTCAGCATTATTTTCCGGGTGCGGCTGGCGGTGACGAGTTTATTCTTCGTGGTGAGTACGAAGATAAGCTCGTTCGCAGGCCAGACGGATGGAAAATTTCCGAGATGAAGTTCACTTTATTTTATGCCACAGGCAATCCGCAACTCCTCAATGAATAGACTTGTAAGCTTGGAGTTCCTGCAAAAAACAGAACCAAGCAAGAGGCGACACGCTTGTAGCGGGAAGTACAGACTATAGCTGTCCAAAGATAGGCACGATTGGCAACGAACCCGATTTGCAGTCTGATCAGACCCTAAAAGAAGGCCGCCAATTGTTGAGCGTACTCTAACGGTTTCTCGATAGCGAGCCAATGACCGCCGTCGGGAAACATCACCAACTTAGCGCCGCACTTTTCCCAGCGTTTCGCAACCCACAGCGGTATATAGTGATCGTGTGCACCCCACAACACTAGCGTCGGCTTCGTCGCTATCAGTGCATTCAGTTTTTCTTCCCATCCCTTGAATTCGGATGGATCACTCGCACGGTAAAGTTTCAACATCGCTCGCCCCGTCTCTCGTGTCAACGTTTTTTGCAGTGCCGCGATATAGGTCGTGGAAAGTCCGGGTGAATTGCTTTTCATATTCGAAACGAGAAACGGCAGTGTGATTGGAAAAGGCAGCCAGTAGTTTGCGAACTCGCCAATCAGTGGTGTACGCATCACCTTCGCCAGAGAATGCCACCGATAGTCAGCGTGGAATAGCGTGTTTTGAAGGACGAGTTTTCTCACCTGGTCTGGATGCTGGACTGCGAACGGCGCGACAAAACCGCCGCCATCATCATGCCCGATCAAAATCACTGGCTCTGAAATGCCCATGCTGTCGAGCAAATCGGCAACCCAGTGTCCGCGATTGACAATCGACCAGTCGAAAGCTTTTGCTACGGTTGACTTTCCAAAACCCGGTAGATCCGGCGCAAGGTAGCGGTAACCCGTCGGCAATTGTTCAATAACGCTGCTCCACATTGCTGAGGAATCGGGTGCGCCGTGTATGAAAAGTACCGGCTGTCCACTGCCCGTCTCATTCACATGGATTTTGCACTTTTGAATGTTATAGAACGCGTGCTTTTGCAACATTTGGAAACCTTCAATGATTGTCGCTGTACGATCAAAAGAGTACCTTGAGCCAGTCGCGGTTACCCCTGTGGCGGGATTCTGAGCCCGAGCAAGCGGGACAGCGCCAATATCAGGCGAACAGGTAGGGACATCACATAAAATTCCCAAGCGATGCCATCTGGATCGTAAAAGCTGATGTAGTCCGTCTTTGCAACAGAGTCCCGCTCTATGCCATTGTTTCGAACACCTGCGCCATCGAGCGCGGCTTTGAGAACTTTCAGTGCTTTGCGATTCGGCACACCGAGTGCGAGATGATCCAGCCCAATGCGAAACGGATTGAAGGTATCCCCGGTCGGTGTCTGTGCATCGGCGGCGACAATCCCAATCAATGAACCGTGAACATTGGCTAAAAACTGCTGGTCGTTTTGTTGAATGGGCTGAAAGCCAAGTAAATCGATATAGAAAGCGCGTGCTTTGGGCATGTCGCTGACACGGAGTAACACGTGATTCAGTCCCAGATATTTCAGGCGCATGGGTGCATCCTTTATCCTAATTGCGAGTGAATGAGGGGATCGTGGCGGGCGAACGCTCATGAACGCCCGCCATAAGCGGTGCAAATGTACCGTTTAGTTGGCTAAAGCCGTTCGAAGACGCCTTGAACTACGCGAACACGGCCTTGCTGCGTATTGATTGCAAAATTACGTGCCATGAGTCCGGCCTCTGGTCCGAGCAAGCGGATTAAGCCGAGTGTATTCGATACAGTGGCACCGTTCTGTGGCGCACTCTGGCGTTCCTGGAACCAAGCGTTCGTCCAGTCTGAGAGATCAATCCATTCCAGCTCACGAAACCCGGCGTTTGTCAGCGTTTCGCGAAACATCTCTGGTTCCATCAAAAAACTGGTCGCTTCTGTCCGAGCAAAGGGCACTGGAAAGTGCAGCGGCTCACCTGAACCGGCGGTGACCTCATGCAGGGCCAACCGCCCGACGACGCTCAGGACGCGGTGAAATTGGGCATACAGCGCCGATTTGTCAGCAATGTTCATGGAGGAGTGTTGCGTCCAAACAACATCAAAACTTCCGGCGTCGAACGGTAGATCAAGCGCATTGCCCTGTCGGAAGGTCACGCGATCCGCCAGTCCGGTGCGCGCCGTCAGCTTTTCTCCGACACGACAGTACGCTTCGCTGAGATCAACAACGGTAACGTGACAGCCAACGTCATGTGCCAACAAGCGCGCTGGCCCGCCGAATGCGCCGCCAACGTCCAGTACCCGGTCCGAGGCTTTGATTCCGGCACGCTGGATGAGTAACCGGGTTGCTTCCAGACCACCTGAGTGAAATTGATCCGAACCTGCTAGTTCAGCGATGTTCAGGGGCGAGTCCTCTTTCCCTAGATCAGCTAACACTGCTTCGACAGTAGCATCCTCAGGGCTATAATGCTTGGTCACATCGGCAATAGGTGTCGTTGATAAAGTCACGATTTATGCTCCTTCATGCGGTTGATGCAGATAGTTTACGGTTTGACGTAACGTCAAAGTCAAGCCCCCAAATTCAGCGGTGTTAAGAGTGGTCGGCGTTCGTCACTCTGCGAGGCACTCAGTGTGATAGCTTCTGGCCACTGCTCATGACTTTGGCGCCATTCGGCGGAGTCTGCGCTCAGGCTGATATGCGTTTCACTCGAGAACTCATCTTTCGCCAACTGCGAAACCATTTTCGGGCCTGGGCGCAGCATCCAGAACGGCATTTGTGCCATGAGCCGAAGCTGAGTACGAAAGCTACGCTTGGTATCTGGCATGGAGGTCACATAGCGCCGCGCAATGGTCTCAAAATCTTCGGCATCCTTGCCCGTGACCGCCCGTACCACGTCCGTAGGTGCGCCTATGGCAAATGCTCCACGCTGATAATCGCGATAGTATTCGATGGTCTGGGCAATGGGGAAGTCTGGAAACCCCATGCCTTTCATCACTTTCGCCATCGTCCCAAGGGGCGCGTTGATATACCTGATTTTTCGCCCGAACACCTTCGAGAAAGTCTCTGCCATGTCCTGTGGTGAGATCAACTTTGGGCCGGTGGGACGGTACGTCATACCTGCGTGGCCGCCTGGCCTCGCCAGGATTTCGGCGATGACGGCGGCAATGTCTTCGTTGGAAGGCGGTGCATTGAGGCCCGCGCCATATGGCAGCATCAGCAGTCCGAACTGGGCCGTAAACGCCATCGACTGCATGTCGTTATCCGCGAAAAAGCCGACGTTGATGGTGGTCACATCCGTATCTGGCAAGAGGGCCAGCAACCGGTCTGCCAGCCACACTTCACGGGTGTGTACCGAAGGGTGGTTGGGGTTGGCGAGCCACTGGCTCATCGCGACCACCGACTCGATCTTCTGCTCGGCAGCGACGGTCGTAAAGATGGACGCAATTTTGAGCGTTCCCTGCTTCATTGGAGTCGGGGCGTTGAAGTAGGCACGCTGCGCCCCTTTCATCGCTTGTTTCATATCGTCAATATCGCTGACCGAACCGACGAAAATGTCCGCGCCTTGCGCCTTCAGGCGTGCGCTGCGGTGATCTACTTGCCGAACAAAGGCCGTCACGGGAAAGCCTTCGCTGAGCAGGTGCAGCGCGACTGGCATCCCTGTTTTTCCAGCCGCCGTCATGACCAGGATTCTTGGTTTGCTTACGTTTGCGCTCATTACGTCTCTCCTCTGCTGAATTCTGTGTGTGGAACGGTTTTCCCGACCACGATTACAGGTTACAGTTTGACGTAACGTCAAAGTCAAGCCCCCAATTGTTTACCCGTCCGGCTCACAGGGAGCTGGATTTCTATGACGGATTGGTCGTCTCGCCCTTCGATGGGTAGGCTCATCAGAATTTCCCGTCCCACATCAATCAACCGCCAGCCATTTTGCTCAATCCAGTTGCCGAAGGCACCCATCGCCTGATGGCGCGCATCAACATGTCCTACATGGATCAGGGTCGCCATTGTCTCGACGCCGGGTAGCTCCCGTTGTGTCAGCAGACTATCTTCCGTCAGCCTGACTGCTTGGGGAGCCTTTCTAGTAAGCAGGTAGCCGATTTCAACGTCCAGGGCTTCCGGATCGTATGCGGGCGAATGGATCACTACGGCGATGCGAAGCAGCCTTCGTAAGTGTGACCAAGCGGGAGTCAGGAATTGTGATCAGGAAGACTGCATGAAGTCACTTTGTTCCAAGTTCTCGCTCAAACTTGGCAATTAATGTTGCTAAGGCTTTCGGCTGCTCATTTGTGGTGAGGTGGCCGCCGGGCAAGCGCTCGATTTGGATGCCGAGTTGTCCTAGTCGGCCTTGGCTGAGGTTGACTTGCTGATGTTCAAAGGGGTCCTCGTCACTTCCGCCCACTAGGAATGGAAACTGGTGGCGATAATCCTCGAACAGACCACCGAAGTCAAGTCGAGCATGATCCGCTTCGTGTTCGGCAACGAAACCTGCTGCGCGAGAGAGATAGAATAGGCCATCGTGACGGGTCATCACTTTGTA
Source organism: Aggregatilineales bacterium (assembly GCA_965246845.1). Taxonomy (GTDB): domain Bacteria; phylum Chloroflexota; class Anaerolineae; order Aggregatilineales; family UBA2796; genus JBBRMW01. The sequence continues at coordinate 1,242,288 of CBDFFR010000012.1, read as the reverse complement.
TAGTTCGCGGACTTCCGCATCTGATACGTGATAGCCTTTCGACCACATCACCCCCGCCAGCAGCTTGAATGCCGTAAAAGGACGCCCGATAGCCTCCATCGTCCAATCAGGAAGACGGCGCAAGATGGGTGTGGTGAACCAGGGATGGGAATGTCCGTCCGTGTAAAGTCCCCCATTAAAGATGAATATGCCGCGTATCTCGGGCCCACCCACAGGTTCCCCCCGCTCGGCCCGCTCAAGCCGCCGTCGCAAGTGTTCAAGGACGACCAGCGATGAAAAGTCAAAAGCGACCAGCGTCGTTGATTTAACCTCATACGTGCGCCAAATTGCCTCAACCAGATCGGTGCGCTCGGCAGTGCCATATGTATAGTCCTTAGGCTTATCACTATCGCCCATACCGATGTACTCAACGAACAACTTGGGCATTTCTGGGGCGGGCGGCAGGTGTGGTAGCACCTTTGCCCAACCGAACGAACCGTCTGGATATCCAGGCATGAACGTCACGGCGTTCGTGGGATCTCCCTCCCGCCGCAGGAATATCTTAAGTGGCGTATCTGCCGCTCCGACGGTACCAGCTTTGGGGGCGTAATCGATGCGTTCTCCACCAGCGAACCAGGTTTGGGCGGACGCACTGCTGCCGACTTTGCCAAAGGCTGAACTTTGCTTAGATGTATTCATTTCCCCACCTCCAGATAATGCGTTCACGCCCGTTCAGCGGAGTCAGCCGGTACAATAACTTCCACTTGGCCGGTTGTCACGTCGTAGACCAGGCCGCTGACCAGCCAGGATTTAGGCAAGACAGACGGTGCCTTAAGCGCGGCAACGTTGATGGCTACTGCGGCATAGGGATCGGAGATCGCTTTGGTAGACACAGTGGCGGCATCAATTCCAAAGTAGCCTGCGAGCATCTCAGGTTTACCTTCAAGGCAGGTGATCCCACAATCTGTGTGATGCAATACAATCAGATTAAACGAACCGCTTACATTCATTCCCTGGACCTGGGCAATGCCTTGAAGCATCCCCATCGCCTGAAGTGTCGACGGTACAATGCGCCCACCGATATTGCGCAGAACGAGCGCTTCGCCCGGCTCAAGCCCGAGTATATGAGCGGGATCAGCGCGCGGATCGGCACAACTAATAACCATTGTACGCAGCGTCGGCATCATGGGTAGTCCCGATGTGAAGTGTTGTTCGGCGAAATCGTGATTTCGTTCGATGAGGGATTCTAAAGTACTCATGGTATTCCTCGTTTGAGTGATTTCTGCTTTCGTGGATGTTCATCAGACCACAATTACAGGTTACGCTTTGACGTAACGTCAAAGTCAAGCCCCCAATTTTTCACCCGTGCGGATCACTGGTAACTGGATTTCTATGACGGATTGGTCGTCTCGCCCTTCGATGGGTAGACTCATCAGAATTTCCCGTCCTACATCAATCAACTGCCACCCCTTTTGCTCAATCCAGTTGCCGAGGGCACCCATCGCCTGATGGCGGGCATCAACGTGTCCTACATGGATCAGGGTCGCCATCGTCTCGACGGCGGGTAGCTCCCGTTGTGTCAGCAGACTATCTTCCGCCAGCCTGACTGGTTGTGGAGCCTTTCCGGTAAGCAGGTAGCCGATTTCAACGTCCAGGGCTTCAGGATCGTAAGCGGGCGAATGGATCACGACGGCGGGATGACCGAGGTTAGCCTGACCAACCATTGTGGGGACGATGGCGTAGAGTCTCTGAACCCGTTTCCGCACCGCATCCATACTGGGCAGTACTTCTCTCAACGCGAGAAATTGCTGAGCAGGAACCGATTTCATGATGATGTCGGGTTCCTGTACCTGTCCGTGTACATCGATTTGCTGCAGGCGTGACTCCACCATCCGAAGCCGGGTTGATTCTTCTTGAAGGGACTGTTCAATCTGAGCCTTGCGGAGTGTCAGCATCCCCCGGATTTCATCGATGGACGCATTCCGCTTCAGATACTGGCCGATCTGGTCCAGCGATAAGCCGAGTTCTTTCAAGACCAAAATCCGGTTCAACCGGGGCAATTGCTGGGCACTATAGTAGCGGTAGCATGTCTGTGGGTCGGTGAAATCGGGGCTGAGCAGGCCAATCTCGTCGTAGAAACGGAGCTGGCGACCTGACACTTGGGCGATTTTGGAGAATTCTCCGATTCGAAACATGGTGATTGCTCCTGGCATGGATTGCTGCGAGTGTACACATTGACGTTACGTCAATGTCAAGAGACCTTTGTTGCCACGCCACTGGTAGGGGCTACAGGCATTGCGATAATACGCGAACAAGTCAGTGGAACTTGCCGGTTTTCCTAGGATTTAAATATAACTTCCCCGCTAGATTGCTGAGAAGTTGGTTCAATTCTGCGGTGGATGCATTCAAGGCTCTTTTGCGTCAAAACGAGTCAAAAGTGTCAAAATCCAGCTAATCCAATGAAATACATTATGCGTGATGCTTAGAATGAGCCAAAAGTGTTACAACTAGAAAAAGAATGTAAATGACATTCAATCACAATGGATCTGCGGCCACATGAAAACGACACGCTCATGGATACAACGACTGCCCGGACTGTCGATATCGGAGAATACAACCTTACTTATACTTGCGGTAGGCGTTGGATTGACGACAGCAGGTGGGGTATGGCTTTTTCGGCAAGGCTATGAATTTTTCACAAGGATATATCAAATTGGGTTGGCTGAGGGGCCACTCTCGTTTCTCGGCCCATGGGCATTAATACCGTTACTTGCCGTTGCTGGTCTGGTTATCGGTCTAGTACACAAGCGATTCGTTGGCGAAGAACGTCATCACGGAGTCGCTGCGATTATGGAGTCAGTCGCCTATTCTGGTGGACGCTTGCCTTACGGAAAAGTCCCATTTAAGGCACTCCTGGCTTCATTTTCGATTGGTGCAGGTGCGTCAGTTGGACCGGAAGACCCGAGTGTACAGATCGGTGCAAATCTTGGGTCGCTGTTTGGGCAACGCTTACGTCTCTCAGATGATCGGGTACGACTCTTGGTTGCGGCGGGTGCGGCAGGTGGAGTTGCTGCTGCTTTTCGTGCACCGATTGCGGGCGTTTTTTTCGCTTTAGAAATTATTCTTGGCGATTTTTCAACGAGTTCTTTCAGTGTAGTCGTTCTTACAAGCGTCGTCGCCTCTGTCTTCACACGTGCCATCGACGCAGGTGGGCCAGAACTTGGTATCCGCCAGTATTCGCTAGGTGGTTTTCAAGAAATCCCGCTCTATGTATTCCTGGGATTACTTATTGCGCCAATGGCGATCCTATTCATCCGTACCCTGTACTGGCAGCATGATGTCTGGCATCACCTCAAGCTTTCAAAGCCGCTCAAAACTGCGCTTGCCGGAGTCATTGTTGGCATCATCGGCGTTTTTCTTCCCCAGATTCTGGGAACTGGACGCGAGACGATGAATGCGATGCTGAACCAGAGTGGTACGGAGTTCAGCATTGCGCTCCTGCTAGGATTAGCCTTCGCCAAGATGGTTGCATCTACCATCAGTTTGGGGGGTGGCTTTGTGGGGGGCATGTTTGCCCCATCCCTATTTGTCGGCGCGGCGTTCGGCGGTGCCTATGGAAGGATTATTCAGCCAATTTTTGCCGGGAACCTGAGCGCTGATCCGGCTGCCTTTGCAATGGCAGGGATGGCTGCGATGATGACCGGTGTGATCCGTGCGCCCATTACAGCCATTCTGTTACTCTTTGAACTCACGAATGATTACAACCTTATCTTGCCAATTATGCTTGTCGTTGCCGTTTGCTTGATTCTCGTCGAGCGTTTTGCCCCAGATGGCATTTATCAGCATGGATTGGCTCGCAAAGGAGTACGCCTGTCACGTGGACGCGATATTGATTTGATGCAAATCGTGAAGGTGGAAGAAGCCATGTCCGAGCCACATCTGATTTCCAGCAAAACGCCCGTAAGCGCTTTGGGCGTGCTCTTTGACGAGCAACACACACATGGGTTAGTCGTTGTGGATGAGGCCGGCTTGCTTTTTGGGATTGTGACGATTCAGGACCTAGCACGCGCTATGGAAACAGTGTCGGTTGAAAATGCCAACGTTGCTGACATTTGTACACAGGACGTGTTGACCGTTACCCCGGATACGTCCATTGCTCAAGCACTTCAACTGATTGGCGAACGCGACTTGGGGCGGTTACCCGTCGTTGCGCGCGACGCTCCTCGGCGCGTGATCGGCATTCTACGGCGACGTGACATCATGCGTGCGTACGATATTGCGATCCAACGCAAGCAGCAGGAACATCATCAGGTAGAGCAACTTCGACTATCTACATTCTCTGGTGCATTTGTTATCGAAATGCGCGTCGCACCGGACTCAGCAGTCGACGGACAATGCGTGCGAGATACTAAATGGCCGCCAGGGAGTGTAATTGCCTCGATTTGGCGGCGTGGACACGCTATCGCTCCAAACGGTGATAGTCGGTTACAGGCAGGCGATAAATTGACCATTGTAACTGCATCGGATCAACATACCGCCTTGGAAAAGTTGTTGCAAACCAAGCAGACACACTCCTGAAGGGGTAAATCGCAACGCTCTTCAGATTAGATATAAATGAGTATAGACCTGTGCTGTGTGAGAAAGGGTGCTATGGCTACGTCTGCTCGAAAGGAGGATTATCAGTATGCCTAAGCTTGTACTCGTCATCTTGACCATATTGGCGCTTGCCGCGTGTTCATCGCCTACCCCGGCAACCACCCCAGTCCCAACCACTTCCACGCAGGCCAATGCTGCGGCAGCAGTCCCAACCTGGCAAACCCTTCAGTTGATCGACGCTCGCAATGGACAAACATTCAAACTATCCGACTTCAAGGGTAAAACGGTGTATGTCGAGCCAATGGCAACCTGGTGTACCAACTGTCGTCAACAGCTCGCTAACGTGAAAATTGCCAAAGAAAAGCTGAATGATGATGGCAAATATGTGTTTATCGGGTTGAGTGTCGAGACTGATCTGAAGATTGAAGACTTGGCCGCGTATGTCAAAAGTACCGGTTATGACTGGCGTTTTGCGGTGCTGACACCATCTGCACTCACCGAACTCAGCAACGTCTTCGGCCGTAGCATCGCCAATCCGCCTTCGACGCCACATTTTGTCATTTACCCCGATGGTCGCTTCTCCTCATTGAGCGCTGGGAGCATTGAATCTCCAGAGGCTGTCATCAAGCTGCTCTCCGGAGGAGCGTAAGCGGTGGGGGAGCTACTTACGGCGTTCTTGCTCGGTAATAGTGCGATTCTGACGAATGCCTGTATGCTCCCGCTCTATCCGGGGCTAATCGCGTTTATGGCAAGTAATATCGAAAGCACGACTAATCGGCAGCGCGCCGCAGCACTTCTGGGGGTGTTCGTGCTGCTTGGAATTCTGTCTATGATGCTTGCTATCGGGCTGGTGTTATATCTTGTCCGCGCCTCCTTCGGCTCACTTCTGACGATTTTGCTCCCTATCGTGTACGTGATTGTTATCGTCTTGGGTATCCTGATGCTCGCTGGGCGCAATCCTTTTGCGCGTATGGCGACCATCCAATCCCCTGTGACGCGAAATCCGTTGCTGCGGGCCTATCTATATGGACTGTTACTCGCACCTATGACACTCCCCTGCACGGGACCAGTGGTGACAAGTGTATTTGTTCTGGGTGCGGGAAGCAATAGTGCCTTGATTGATGGCCTGCTCTACTTCCTGGCATTTGGGTTAGGATTTGGCTGGCCATTAGTGGCGTTGCCATTGCTGGCACGTGCCTTGCAAAAACAGGTCGTTGGTTTTCTTACGCGCAATCACCTGTTTTTGGAACGGGTATCTGGCATTTTGTTGGTTGGTATAGGCATTTTCGGCCTATTCAATGAATACCTGCCAAATATCCTGACTAATGTGCAGCGATAAGCCTATATCCATTTAATGAGTGGAGCTATGCTCTACTTTTATCTGGCTTTACCATTACGCCTGTAGTCATCCAACAAGCCTTACTCACTGCCCCTGTGCAACCGAGAATCCAAGCTCGCCATCAAACGTATACAGATGCTCGGATTTGATAAAGTCGAAGCCCGCTGTATCTAAGCGCTGCAACAGGCTAATGACTTGAAGAGGGGTGATCGTTTCACCCTGATGTACTGCCATAAAACGGCAACGCCAGTGATCGGTACAGAATGTCTCTGGTAGACCATTCGGCCAGACCTTTTGACCACGATTGCTGATCATCACGAGGCTAAGATCCTCCCGGTCTAGCGTCTTTAATCTTGAACCGAGATCGGCCGCATTGCGATCCTGCCAGTTCAGGAAAATATCAACGCCAATCAATTCCTTCTTCGTGGGTGGCTTTGGAACGTACTGACGCGGGGCTGGAATCTGCTTGCTTACAGAGGCATATTGAACCGGGGTAAAGGTCTGCGGAAGTTGTCCGAGCCGTTCAATCACCGCATCAGCAAAGGCGTTGGTGTTGACCAGTTGCTTGCTTACGAAATCAGAATAAATATCCCCGGTATGAACACCATCTTCAAGCGTTCGTAGCCAAGCATTGTGAATACGTTCGGCGACCTCGCTCTGCCCGATATGTACCAGCATCATGACCCCTGCCAGCAACAGTCCCGAAGGATTGGCAATTCCCTTCCCGGCAATATCTGGCGCAGAGCCGTGAATAGCCTCAAACATGGAACAGGTTTCCCCGATATTGGCCGACCCTGCCAGTCCCACTGAGCCGGCGATTTGGGCGGCAATATCTGAGATAATGTCTCCGTACAGGTTCGTCGTTACGATAACGTCGAATTTTTCGGGCGTATCGGCCAACATCGCCGCACCAATATCAATGATCTTGTGGTCGGCTTTGATGTCGGGGTACTCGGCGGCGATCTCATCGAAAACCTTATGAAACAGCCCATCCGTCATCTTCATGATGTTGTCTTTGGTGAAGCAGGTGACTTTCTGGCGATTATTCAAGCGCGCATACTCGAAAGCGTAGCGCACAATCTTTTCGCAGCCAGGGCGCGTGATCAGCTTCAGGCACTGAACGACTTCCTCGGTTTGGCGATGCTCGATGCCCCCGTAAAGGTCTTCCTCATTTTCCCGGACAATAACCACGTCCATGCTCGGATGTTTGGTCGCCACAAAGGGCGCGTAGGCCGACACTGGACGAATATTCGCGTACAAGCCCAGCGTTTTGCGCGTGGTGACGTTCAGACTCTTAAAACCATCCCCTTGCGGTGTCGTAATCGGCGCTTTGTAGAATACCTTCGTGCGGCGCAATGACTCCCAAGCGCTGCTCTCTATGCCAGCGGCGACACCCCGGAGGTAGACCTTCTCGCCAATTTCAATAGTCTCGATATCCAAGCACGCGCCAGCGGCAGACATGATTTTCAACGACGCATTCATGATTTCGGGGCCAATTCCATCGCCACAAGCAACCGTTACGGGTACCCTAGCAATACTAGCATTCATCACGTTTTTCCTTTCAGGGGAAATAAAAAAGCCGACGTCGAGTCCTCAAGGAGGCTCATACGTCGGCTTACTTTGCAACTCGTCAGCTTCCCAAGGAAGCGTACTGTTTGCCTTGTCTGCCAAAACAGAAAATGAATCGAGTTAGAACTTGTTTGGACGTTCACTCAATTCATTGAACGCGACAAACTATATCATCGTTTTGAAGTGGTTGTCAATGCTTTTTTGAGACCTTGATCAGGCGAACTTGTCATCAAGATTGGTGTCTACGGTTAGCACCACCACTCGTTCGCCCGTTTTTGTACTCATATCCGTGTGCAGACTGGTCAGTTCACAGCCAACGATTTCACGCACCATATGTTGCAGCAAGGGCCGAGAGGTTTCGAATAACTGGCGGCGGGTCTCTTTGACCAAGATTTGTCCTTCGCGTGTCTCCGCCAGCTTCATTTCTGCGGGGGTTAGAATGCCGCGCAACCGGATCAATATCATATCGCTGATAAAAAAGGTGCGCGCTTCCAGTGGGCCACGCCCCAGATACTCTTTCTCAAATTTGATGATGGCTTTGCTGAATTCTGCTTCACATTCGCCACGCGAGTTTTTTCTTGGGATCCCCACGTACAATTCCTTTCACATCCTTATTTGACTCACATCATCCCTCAAACCCTTTTCCCTCAAGGGACGAGGGGCGATGATTCTATCGAAGTGCTTGCAATATTAACTGTGGTTCCAATCGTTTTGTGTAGTCTGCCGGGGTAAATGCCAGTTTTACTACACCATCTGGCTGAATAACGAAGGTCGCAGGCATTGGCAATTCCCAGGACTCGTCACCATTCGATTGCGTAATACTTGCGGAGTAGGGGCGCAGCGACTCCGGCAGCATAAACAACAAGCGGTAGCGACGTGCAATATAATTGCCGACATCGCTCAAGACTGGAAACGTGAGGTCTGCTTTGTCAATCATTGCCATTCCGAAGTCTGGTAACTGCGGCGAGACACCGACGAGAGTGGCATTCAAGGCAGTGAGTTCCGGCAGGATGGCTTGATAAGCACGAAGAGTCAGATTGCAATACGGACACCAATCGCCTCGATAAAAGGTGAGAACAACCGGTCCGTTTTTCAGCAGCGCCGCTAGCGTAACATCCCCGCCGCGTGCATCGGGCAGAGTGAAATCCGGCGCATGGTCCCCGGCGTGAAGGCTCTGCTCCTCGATTCCAGTGGCGATAAGTTTTGCTGTTTCGTTTTGGCGCAACGCAAACACTTCAGGGTTGGTCTGCGCGCGTGACAGCTTGAACTCATCCAGTTGATCTTGCAATTTCGTGGGTATCGTGGGGCTGCTCATGGGTCAAAATCCTCACTTGCCGCGATGGTCATTGCCATGCGGTAATGCTCTTGCGTTCTATCATCATTGATCCCTACCAGCAACCGATTCTTACGGATACTGCTATTGACTGCTCAAACGTCTCGAAGGATGTTTGGCGGCAAATGGGTTTGTCTTGACTTCGGTCACGGTCGTACCGAGATATTAATTAAGAATGGAGGTCGACTCAATACGATATTTAGACGAATACAATTCTAAATGGGGCAATCCATGTTAAAGTACGTAAAATCTACAATAAGGAGTGTAATGGCCCACAATACCGTAATCGAGTTGTTTCTCAGCTTGAGCATCATTATTCTGGCGGCAAAAAGCGCAGGTTATTTTAGCCGTTTAATCGGTCAGCCGGCAGTGTTGGGGGAACTTATCGTGGGTATTGCGCTGGGACCAAGCCTGCTTAACATGTTGGGCTGGCCTGTATTTACCGACTCTCACTTATCTGAAACAGTGTTTCATATCGCTGAATTGGGTGTATTGCTGTTGATGTTCAACGCGGGGTTGGAAATCGATCTTGGAAATTTGCGACAGGTACGCCGAGTTGCGCTAAGTAGCGGCGTACTGGGTGTATTTGCCCCTTTGATGTTCGCGGTTCCAATAGCCCTTCTTGCAAACTATTCTTTTGAGGCCGCCTTATTTGTAGGAATGAGCATGGCTGCGACCAGCGTCAGCATATCGGCCCAAACCATGCTGGAGTTGGGTGTGCTTCAATCCAAAGAGGGAATAGCCCTGCTCGGCGCAGCCGTTGTGGATGATGTACTGGCAATTCTGATGTTGTCAATTCTCGTTGCGGTCACATTGACGGGCGGCGGTCTGGCAGATGTCGCTGGTGTTGTCGTGCGGATGGTTGTCTTCCTCGGGGCCGCCTTATTGGTGGCTTGGTTCGTTCTGCCAAAATTTATTGCGTGGGTTTCTAAACGCCCCATCAGCAGCGGTTCCCTGGCATTCAGTATTGCGATAGTGCTGTTCTTTGGTTGGTCTGCCGAGGCATTAGGGGGAATTGCGGCGATTACAGGTGCCTTTATTGCGGGAATAGGTCTGGGACGCCTTGATAAATCCATCCGTAATAAGGTTGAAGCTGGCCTTCACGAGATCAACTACGGTTTGCTTGTCCCAGTCTTCTTTATCAGTATTGGCCTACGAACCAATCTTCGGCAGCTTGAAGGGAATCAAATTCCATTTACTATCGCCTTACTGATTGCGGCTGTTGCCTCCAAAGTAGTGGGGTCAGGGTTGGGCGCGCGATTGAGTGGCTTCGATAATCGCTCGGCTCTGCGGGTTGGAGCAGGTATGGTTTCACGGGGAGAGGTGGGTCTGATTATTGCCACTGTCGGATTGCAGGCAGGGGCGATTCCTACCAGCACTTTTCCTGCCATCGTGCTAGTCACCCTTGCGACAACACTTGTCACCCCACCATTCGTGCGATGGGCATTCAAAGCGCCAGCAAATATTTCGACATCAACCGTAAAACTGGGAGCAAAGTAACATTATGCCATACATGATTATGTACATCTTGAATCACGTTGACCAGATGCCGCAGGTTCTCAAAGCCTGGGAAGATGCGGGTGCGCCAGGAATAACAATCTTGGATAGCACAGGCATTAATCGGCTTCGGCAAGCAGGTTTCCGCGACGATTTGCCGCTCGTTCCTTCGCTTAGTGATTTATTGGAAAACAAATCAATTGAGCATAAAACGCTGCTTATGATTGTCCAAACCGAAAAAGACGTGGATCGATTTGTGGACGCCGCGCGCAACATTGTTGGCGATTTCAACAACAGTCATACGGGTATTTTATGCGTTTGGCCGATGCTGCGCGTGCATGGCCTGGATAAACCGCCACACGGTGGGTAGTCTGCCTTTCTAGGCAATCCTGTTGATGTGACTAGGCACATGCTTCAGTTTTATAACTCGTTGTTTGTCATTTGCACGCACAGTTTTGAGTGGTTGGCCTTGCGTTATAGGGCATATCAGCCGTACACTTGAGACGTCAATACTTCGGAATGCGATTAAAATGACCACTAAAAATGCAGTTTTTATTCCGCTCGTGTTCAATCGATTGTCGCCCGATGACCAACTCGCGCAGTCTCGACAATTTTTGGCTCGAATGGCACAGCGCCGTACTGTACGCCAGTTTTCGACGGAACCTGTTCCTTTTGAACTCATTGCAAACGCCGTCGCCACCGCCGCGACAGCACCTTCGGGAGCAAACCAACAACCTTGGACATTTGCCGTTGTTAGCAACGTAACCTTGAAACATCAAATCCGCGAAGCTGCGGAACGGGAAGAACGAGAAAGCTACGAACGACGCATGAGCGATGAATGGCTCGAAGCACTTGCGCCGCTCGGCACCGATTGGCATAAACCACACTTGGAAGATGCCCCATATCTGATTATTGTATTTGCCCACGCATATGGCCTCACAGCAGAGCCGCTGGTTAAAGTCAAACACTATTACGTAACCGAATCAGTGGGTATTGCGGTTGGAATGCTCCTGTCCAGCCTGCATCAGGCAGGTCTGGCGACACTGACTCATACACCAAGTCCGATGAACTTTCTGTCAGAAGTGTTGGGGCGTCCGGCTAACGAACGGGCGATGGTCGTTATTCCGGTAGGTTATCCTGCACGCCAGGCCACTGTCCCGGTCATTCACAAAAAGAAACTCGATGAAGTGCTGATCCGCTACGAGTAGCGCTTCGACTATATCAGTATAATCAACCATTCGATACATGGCAAAAACCAATGGCAAGACCACAAACTTTCAATACAGAGGAGGCTCTGAACCGGGCGCTTGCCGTATTCTGGAAGAAAGGTTACGACCGTACCTCTCTGACCGATCTACTTGATCAGATGCACATTCAGCGCTCCAGTTTTTATAATGCTTTTGGCGATAAACACCGTCTGTTTCTGCAAGTACTCGAAAACTATATTACCATTGCCAATGATAGGTTTGTCGTCACAACCCTTCGCAGTGGCTTGTCTGGGTTGCTCGCTATCCATGCTGTGTTTGATGGGCTGGTTGCTGCTCTGGCGGCGGATGCCGAATGCAAGGGATGCCTGATGGTGAACACGCAACTCGAGGTAGCATCTTCTGATTTAGCGGTCAAAGCGCTCATAAGCGGTAGCTTGAGCCGAATGTATGATGCCTTTTATGACGCCTTGCAACGCGCGCGGGATATGCGCGAAATTCAAAGCGACCTCGATCTGGAAGCAAGCGCACGGTTTCTGACGAGCGTCATCATCAGCCTGCGCGTCATGGGCCGGACGACCAATAACCGCGCTGAATTCGAGCAGGTTACGCGCGTTGCGCTCTCTGTCCTTGAATAATATCACCAAGTCCAAATCGACATGGTAAGACATCATTTCTACAAACTGTCCAAAGCGCATGACGGTTATGTACCGATTGGTTCATAACTCCTGCCATTAATGATCTTTTCTGGTTTAACGTTGAGGTGAAAATAGCGATGACAACCGAGACCAAATGGAAACTGGAACCGACCGGGCGTTGGATTCGCGCCAAATTTGGCGGCGAGACCATCGCTGAAAGTAAGCACGCGCAACTGCTGATCGAGTCGAGCCATCAACTGGTTTACTACTTTCCCAAGAGCGACGTCCGTATGGAATTGCTCACTTCCAGTGGTCAATCCGAGAAATCCGGGTACAAGGGGATGGCTGTTTTCTATACGCTGCAAATTGGCGAAAAAGTCGCCGAAGATGTAGCGTGGGTGTATCCCGAAACTCAATCCAACCGCCCGAACCTGAGTGATTACATCGCGTTCAAGTGGGAGTCTATGGACGCCTGGTACGAAGAAAACGAAGAAGTTTTCGTCCATCCACGCAATCCCTATCACCGCGTCGATACAATACCAAGCACTCGCCATATCCGGGTCGTTGTGGATGGTGAGACGGTGGCGGAGACCACACGCGCCGCACTGCTGTTTGAAACAGGCTTGCCGACTCGCTATTACATTCCTCAAGAAGATATTCGTATGGATGCCCTGGAGCCGACCCAAACCCACTCCCGATGCCCGTATAAGGGATTGGCGTCGTATTGGAGCATCACAGCTAATGGAAAAACGCACGCTGATTTAGCGTGGGGCTATCTCGATCCAATTCCTGAAACACCAAAGATCAGGAGCTTGATCAGCTTTTATAACGAAAAACTCGATATTTACGTGGATGGCATTCTGGAAGGAAAGCCGCGTACCGTCTGGTCGTAATGTTGTACTTGGGAGTCTAAGCATCGCAGTTCGACCGCTCTTCTCCACTCTCTACCGTCTAGACCCATAAACAGGATTCCACACGATGTCATCTCAACCACAAGTTACTTCCGGACTACAATGGCAGATCAACGCGTTTATCGCAAAGAGCGCGGAAGCCGGGCCACGCAACCCTGATGCACAGGCAGCCGTAGGGAAGATGCTTGAAGACCTGATCAAAAGCGACGCGGTCAAAGCAAGTGTACAAACCAGCGCGCAAGCCCCCGATTTCTCCTTGCCGAATGTCGATGGAAAGACCATCCAGCTTTCCGATCTGCTTCAAGCCGGGCCAGTGGTAATCACGTTCTACCGTGGTGAATGGTGCCCATTCTGCAATCTAACCCTGCGCGCCTACGAAGCGATTTTGCCACAGATCAAGGCAAACGGCGCAACACTCGTGGCAATCTCACCCCAAACACCTGATTATTCGATCCTGACCGTACAAAATAAGGCGCTTACGTTCCCGGTTTTGAGCGATGTCGGCAGCCACACAGCACGTCAGTATGGCTTGGCTTATACCATACCAGAGGACGTGCGCCCGTATTCGGCAAACCTTGTTCAATTCAATGGTAACGCAGACTGGGTGCTGCCCATGCCCGGAACGTTCGTTGTCGATCAATCCGGTAAGGTCACGCTTGCGTTTGTTGATGCAAACTTCATGAAACGCCTCGAACCACAGGCGATCTTGGATGCGCTTGCTGTATTGCAACCTAGTCGTTGATAGCACGCTATGCTCAAACTCGTCTGGTTTACCGTTATTGATGCTAGGAGAAACACAATGATCAAAGTCGTTCGACTGTGCCTTGGAACTCACTATTTTTCATTCAGCTACAAAACCCAGGTACAATCGTGAAAGAATTGAGCGGTGGTGCAAAGCAGCGTAGATGGATGCTATCCCGCGTCCAAGTCACGTTTTCGTTAGCGCGGTGAACGAGTAGACTGAGCTATTAAGGGATGTTCAGATAGCCAGCGGCGCAGAAAAAGCCAAGTGCATCGGTGACAGAGATGGCATCGAGGGCGTGTTTGAGCGCGGTGAGCAGGTCAGCGAAAGATTGCGGACGAGCGCGACGCAGCAGCGTCTTAAATTTGCTGAAGGCCATCTCGATAGACGAGAAATCGGGCGAGTAAGGCGGCAGAAAAAGCAGACGCGCACCAACGTTTTCAGTCGCTTGCTGGACGGCAGCGGCCTTGTGGCAACTCAGGTTATCCAAAATCACAATGTCGACGGGGCGCAGGGTGGGGACGAGCAGCTCCGCTTCGCTGGAACGCTTCCGAGGTGGCACGTACACGCGGAGCTAGCCAGATGAGCCGACTGCAACTGACCAGTTTCGGGAACGCACCGCGCAAGTACACCTGCACTTCGCGCGTGTAGTACGCTTTGAACGTGCGATACCCCGACTGCTGAAACCAAATCAGAATGGTCATCATTTCACTTTCACATCATCCCGGTTGCCGTCCCTTACGCGCTCGCGCCCCGTGTTCCTTGCAGAAGTCATCGACAACACAGAATATTTCCTCTAAACTTGTCATTGGAATACTTTTCACGTTTTGGTCGACGTGAAGCTTAACCGCTTCTCGAAAGGTATTCCACCCTCTTTGCTATCCAAAACTCAGGTTATGTACATCAGGCGTCGCTTGATGCCATCCTCGTCTCCTATGCCAAACATATCCTGCCTCATGCAATACTCTTCGTATAATATCAGGACTGACTTTCAGAATTCCATCATGTGTTTGATGCAATCTTTTTTGTAGGATGCTTATACTCCATGGAGGTCCTTCAATACTTGCTATACCTGATAGTCGTTCTACCTCTTGCAGGATGCGCGCTCGCTCTGTTTCACTGTAAGTACGCTTTGGGGATCCTCCACGTTGTGGGATGAGCGCCTCTAATCCCTCCTCATTAAACCGTTTTATCAGCACTGATACTCGATCCCCGCTCTGCAGACCTGCTTTGTATGCAATCGACTGGTAATCCATTCCGTACTCCACAAGTAAGATAATTGTTGCCCTCCGCACCCATTCAGCGGGAGCGTTACTCGATTTTTTGATGCGTTGAAGTTCACGCATCTCATCTTCGCTAATTTCCCGCAACACATGTACTCGCCGACGACTCATCTTTGAACCTTTCTTCAGCAGGATATACCCGGTAGAGTAGGAGAACGCGCCAGTTTCGGGTGCATTTCAGTGTAGAGCATGGTGAACTGCACACTTCATGAGTCAAATTTTGAAAGTGAAGAGCAGGCTCCTGAGACGCTAGAGCCTGCCGTAAAAAGCAGCAGCACAGCCTTGAATCTTCAAAAAGTAGGCAAATACTTGTTAATCTCCCACTGCGTCACTTCGAGCATGTAATCTTCCCACTCGGCGCGTTTGGAAGTGACGAAGCGCTCAAAGACGTGCGTACCCAACGCCTCGCGGATGACCTGATCCTTTTCCAGTTCTTCGAGCGCCTCTTCGAGCGTGCGCGGCAGGAGTTCAACCGGGCGTTCGACCTGCCGCATTCGCAAATAGAGGTTTTCATCGGTAGCGTCGGGCGGCGTCAGGCCGCGCCGGATGCCATCCAATCCCGCTGCGAGCATGACCGCGAAGGCGAGATAGGGGTTGCAGCTTGGGTCGGGGCAACGCAGTTCGAGGCGCGTAGAATCATGTGAGTGGGCGCGCGGTACGCGAATGAGTGCCGAGCGGTTGATACGCCCCCAGCTTATCGAAACGGGCGCTTCGTAACCAGGGACCAGCCGCTTATACGAATTGACAAGCGGCGCGAGGATGGCGCACATCCCACGCGCGTGCGCGAGCTGCCCCGCGATGAAATGCTTCGCCAGCATTGAGAGGCCGTGCGCGTCCCCGGCATCTGCAAAGGCATTTGCGCCAGTTTCTTTATACATCATGCTTTGATGAACGTGCATCCCGTTGCCGCTTGCGCCCCGGATCGGCTTGGGCAGAAAGGTCGCGTACATGCCGCTGCGCCCCGCGATATTCTTGAGCGCGACTCGGAACGTCACAGAATTATCGGCAGTACGCAGCGCATCCGAGTAGCGAAAATCAATTTCGTGCTGGCCGTTGGCGACTTCGTGATGCAGAGCCTCGACGGTGATTCCGAATGCAGCCAGAGTCGAAACCATCTGGCGGCGCAGCCCCGCAGCGCTGTCGTTGGGAGCGTCGAAATAGCCCGCACTATCGTGGGGCGTGAGTGGTAGCAGATAACCGCCTTCCGCGTTGGGGCGAAGCAGAAAAAATTCGAGTTCCGGTCCCGTGTTATACACCAGGCCAAGCTTCTCCGCCTCTACAATCGCGCGGATGAGAACACCACGCGGGTCCCCGACGAATGCCTGTCCGCCGGGTGTGTAGACATTGCAGATCAGGCGGGCGGTCTTCTGCTCGTCCGGCAGCCAGGGGACGATGGCGAAAGTGGCTAAATCCGGAATGAGGTACATATCGCTTTCCGCGATCCGCGCGAAGCCCTCAATCGAGGAGCCATCGAACCACGCGCCGTGATCAATCGCCGAGGGGAGTTCCTGCACCGGGATCGTGATGTTCTTCACTACGCCGACGACATCCGTGAACTGCAAGTCGATAAAGACAATCTTCTCCTGCTCCACGCGCGCGATGACTTCCTGAGCAGTAGAAGCCATCGTCAACGGACCAACTGCACGATAAGCACCGCGACCACCGCCACGACGATGAGGACCCCAACCAGCGCCGCCATGAATGCTCTGGATCGGGGCAGCGCGAGCGAAGCAGCCGAAGATTTTTCAAGGATCGAGGTATCGGCGGTGTCGAGGTGCGCAAGCGCATCCGCAAAGGCGCGAATTGTTGGATAGCGATCTTCCGGGTTCTTTTGCAGCCCCTTCGTGACGACGGCGGCAAGCTGCGGCGAGACACCAGGACGCTCCTTATCGAGGCGCGGCACATCGCCGCGTAAATGCTGCGACATGACGATCAGGGTGCTGTCCCCGGTGAAGGGCGTCTTGCCCGTGAGCAACTCGTAGAGCATCGTTGCGAGGGCATAGAGGTCTGTGCGTGCGTCGCCGCGCTGACCTTCGATTTGCTCCGGAGCCATGTAATCAGGCGTGCCGGAGGTCGGAGAAATATTCGCGTAGGTCACGCGGCGGCTGTCTTTGGTGAGCGCGAGGCCGAAATCGAGGATGACAGGTTGCCCTTCCGGAGTGATCAGGATGTTTTCCGGCTTGAGATCACGGTGAATGACGTCCTGCTCGTGCGCAAAGGCCACACCATCGGCAATCTTGCGTATCAGGTAAATTGCGTCGTCGGGTGGCAGTGGGGCCGAGCTTTCGATCAGATCGCGCATCGAACGCCCGTCGATCCATTCCGTCACGAGGTACGGTTGGCGGTTGAACTGGCCGGATGCAACCCCTTTTTGGATAGCAGGGTGATCCAGTGTATTCATTACCTTGAGTTCACGCTGAAAACGCTCGTTGAGGGCAGGGTTGGCGATCATCTGGCTATTCGGGATTTTCAAGGCGACCTCTTTCCCGCTCATCAAATCGTGAGCCAGATACACCTCACTCATGCCGCCCTGCGCAAGGTGAGCCGTAATCTGATAATGGTCGAACTGATCCCCGATTTGCAGCAATATTCACCTGCGGCTGGATTTCGCCTTCGTGCCTAATTGTCTTCTGATTCGCGCACTATTGCAAGATCGGAGGTGGACTGTGCATCGCGCCACTCATCACGAACCGCGTTGACCATCGGCACGCCGGAACGGTAGGCAGCGAGTGCGATGGCGTGCGTCGAGACCGGAGACGTGATCACCATAAAGATGGCGAGTGCAATGGCTTTTAGCGCGGTGGACGGCATGATGAGCGCCGTGCCGAGCAGCAGTCCCGCCAGCCCCATCGTTGAAATCTTGCCAGATGCGTGCAGTCGGGCATAGACATCCGGGAAGCGGAAGAGGCCGAGGACGCCGAGCGCGCAGAAGATGACCCCAACCCACAACGCGATAAGCCCGACGACCTGCACGAGATCGTGTAATAAATCCAGCATCAGAAGACCTTGCCTTCGGAAAGATACCGCGAAATGGCAAGTGTCCCGGCAAAGCCAAGCGCAGCTAGAGCGATTCCGACATCGATCAGCAGCGCGGTTCCCTGCACCAGCGAAAGCGTAATGATAATTCCGATGAGCAGCGTCGTCGCTGTATCAATTGCTTGCAGGCGGTCTGCCGGGGAAGGACCACGCCACACACGATAGCTGCTCAGGACGAGCAGCACGACAAGAACGGTGAGCGCAATCTGCGCGCCGATATTCACGACCGTATTCACTGCAAAATTCTCCGTAGCAAGGCCAGTCGTCTGGCCTGATTGTCCGCCGCGTTTGCCGCCGAAGCCTCGACGTCGAGGCAATGTACGTACATGATGCCGTTGCCATCGAAACCGACCACCAGTTCGCCGGGCGTGATCGTGATGCCGTGCGCGCTTACAGCGGCCACGATGTCGCCCAGGCTGGCTGAATCCGGCGGTGGAACGTAGTTCGTCGGCACGGCGATGATTCCGGGCTTCACTGGCAGGTCAGGGTCGATGACGCGCCTCGCCACATCCAGCGCAGAGAGGTAAATATCGCGGAACAGCACAAGCGTATATTGAACGGCTGCCGAGGTGCGGTCCCACAGGCGCAGATGTTGAAGCGAACGGGCTTTCATCTCAGGGAACAATAGAGACAGGATAATGAAGCCGAGCAGCAACCCGACGAGGTACGACTCCAGCGAGAGCAATCCGGTCAGCGCCACCCACGCTAGTGCCATTGGAAACGAGAGGACAACGCGCTGGATCATTTTCCCATGACCGCCGTAATATACACCTGCGCATCATCTAATTGCGCGACTGCTGAAGTCGCGAGATCGACAAGCGGGGTCGCGAAGAGGCCAAGCGCTACGCACAGTGTAATCAGCAGCAGCGGCGCGAGGATGTGATCGCCCTGCGCCTTGAGGTGAAGTTCTGGCGCGGGCGGCTGCTGGAAGATGAGCTGCCAAGTCCGCATCATGTAGAGCAGCGTAATCAAACCCGCACCCACCGCCAGCATGAGTGGTATCCAGCTCCCCGCATCGATCCCGCCCCGCACCAGCGCAACCTTGCTGATAAAGCCATTGAGCGGCGGCACGCCCGCGAGTGCCAGACCGCCCAGCAGATACAGAACGTTGATGACCGTGAGCGCCTTGCCCGCGCCGCCGAGGTCCGCCAGCTTCGCGCTCTTGTTCGGCATCCGGCTGGAGATTGCACCCGTGAGCATGAGCAGCGACGATTTGATGATTGCGTGGTTGAAGGCGTAAACAATCGCTCCGATCAGCGCCGCTGGCGTCCCCCACCCGATACCGAGCAGGATAAACCCGATCTGCCCGAAGGTCGAATAGGCGAGCATTCGCTTGGCATCATAGGTCCGCAGTGCGGCCAGGCTGCCGAAAAAGATACCGATCACCCCAAGCACCAATAGCAACGCGCGGATGAGTGGCGCTTCGGCAGTGAAGAGCAGTTGCGTCAGCCGAATAAGCCCCAGAATGCCGACCTTGACGACCACCGAGGAGAGGACGGCGTGTACAGGAGTCGGCGCGGTGGTGTGGAAATCCGGCTGCCAGAAGTGAAATGGGAATATCGCGCTTTTGAGCAGAAACGCGCACATCAGCATGACGGCGGCGGCTTGCGCGAGCAGCGGGCGCTCTCCCGTCGCGAGTTTGCGCGCGATGTCGGCCATCGTCAGCGTGCCAAAGGTGGCGTAGACCGCCGCAATCCCGATGAGCAGGAAGAGCGACCCAAGTGCGCTGATCAGCAGATATTTGATCGCGGCTTCGACGCCGAGTTTATTATCGGAGATCGCGACCAGCACCACCGACGACATCACCATGAGTTCGACGAATACGAACAGCGTGAATATATCGCCCGTATACATCCCGCCGTGCAAACCCGCCGCCATACACAGGTAAAGGGGTATGAAGACCGGATAGGTTACGCACTTGTCGCGGCAGCCAAGTGTATAGATCATCCCGGCCAAGACGACAGTGCTTGCCATCACGCCGAACAGCGCGCCAATCAAATCCGGCGCGAGGACGATTCCATACGGAGTCGGCCAGCCACCCACGCGGTACACCTGCGGACCCTGCACGACATTGAAATACAGTACGCCGAGCGTACACAGCCACGCGCCGAAGCAGGCGAGCAACCCGATCCCGTGCTGTACCGTGCGGTTTCGCGTGGAGAGGAGCGAGAGCGCTGCGCCGCCGAGCGGCAAGAAGATTGCGCCTATGATAAGTGGATTATTGAACGTGTTCATCGCTTGAGCTGGTCTACTGCGTCGGGGTCTACGGTGCGATAGCGCCTCGAGGAAATACTAATCAGGCCAAGCAAGACGGCGTAGGAGCCGAAACTAATCACGATAGCTGTTAACAATAGCGCCTGAACCAGCGGGTCGCTGGGCGTTTTGCCCTCGCCGATACTGGTCGAATAGGCCGGGACGTTGCCATTGAACGCCCCGACTGCGAGAAACAGCAGGTTCACCGCCGTGAACAAGATATAGAACCCCATTGCGGCCTTGATCAAATCGCGCCGCAGCAACTGGAACACACCTAACCCGAAGAGGACACCGGTTGTGACCGCAAATAGAACATTCATCTCTACAATGCCTCCACTTCTTGCGGATGCGCTATCGTTTCCAAAATGAGCGCTGAGCCGCCCAGCACCGATAGGAAAATTCCGGTTTCAAAGAACGAAGTCGATGTCAGATGCAACCCGGCGGGGAGCCATAGCGCTTTGAACTGCGTGGTAGTGAGGAATGGCGCACCAAACAGGAGCGGAATCGCCGCATTCAAAATCGCCAGTCCGATTCCCACGCCAATCAGCCGGACCGGATGTAGCCAGCGCAGCCGACGCTTGGCCTCATCGTAGCCGAAGACGACATACCACACCGCCACGCCCAGCCCGCTCACCACACCCGCTGTAAACCCATCACCCGGCGCGCCTGCTCCATACGCGATATGCGAAAGCGCGATAAGCAGCGCGAAAGGCAGCAGCGCCGTCGCGACCACGCGCGTGAGCGGCGTTGAAAGCGCGGATCGGCTGCGCTCCGCGAGGAAGGCTTCCATTTCGCGCTTGAACTGCGGATCGACCACTTCCATTTCGGCGGCAGTCGATGCGGGCGCAGCCAGACCGCGCGAACGAAGGCTCTGCAAGACCCGCCCGGCAGAAAACTGAATAGTGCGTCCTGGCTCCGGTGTGGAGAGAAGCGTCAGGACGCCGAGCGCGGCCATGCCGAAGACCGTGATCTCGATGACGGTATCCATTCCCCGAAAGTCGGTCACAATGGCCGCGACAATATCGGTCGAACCGACCAGCGGTTCCGAGTTCTGGATATGCCATAGCGTGATTGTGTCGCGTGTCGGACGATTCAGCACTGCTGCCAACGAAAACACGCCGACCCCAACCCCGACCAGCGCCGCCAGTGCCGCATCGCGTATCACGCCACTGCGCGGTTGTTTCCACAGATTATCTATGACCTGCTGCCGCTCGCGGGCGCTGATCTTGCCGAGCATCACGATCACTAGGACGGTCCCCAGCGTTTCCACCAGGAATTGTACGAGCGCTACATCCGGCGCGGGTTCGAGCAGGAACAGGCCACCCACGCTGTAGCCCGCCACGCCGAGCGACAGTGCCGCAAGCAGGTGACGCCGGAACAATATCGAAACGAATGTCGCACCGATGGTCAGGGCGAGCAACACAGCGCGCAGCAAATCTACACTGCTCGTGAATTCTATCGATCTCACGCTATAACTCAGATGCGTCAACCCGGCAGTTGTCATGAGCAGCACCACCGCGCCGATAATCGCGCCGAGATAGTAGCGGAGTTTGCCGTTTTGCGAAGAAAGCACGACATCTGCAAACGCTTCGATAGTTTGAATGACACGCTGATAGACCGCCATGCCGGAAGGCAACACAGGCCAGCGCCACGCGCGCCACTGCTTCCGTAAAGTGAACACGGTCAATCCGCCCGCAATCGCGACTGCGCTCAACAGCAAGGGCGAATTGAACCCATGCCACAGCTTCAACCCCGAATCGCCAACAAATGGCAAGAGTAGCGGTCTTGCCACTTGATTGAGCAAAAGCCCGCTCACAAGTGAGAGTGCTACGAGCAGACCTGGCGCGATGAGCAACCCAGCGGCAGGCGTGTGAATATGGTCCGGCGTGTGATCCGTTACAGGCTGAAAGAAGACATCCCACACGAAAATAGCGGCCATCGTCACCATAAGCAAGGCGCTGACCGTCACGATAGCAATACCGGGTGGGCTTGAAGCCTTCAACATCGCGTCGAGCAGGCTCTCCTTCGCGACGAAGCCAAACAGCGGCGGCAGCCCGGCCATACTCAAGCCTGCGATCACCGCAATGATCGCGAGCGGCTTCAATTGCGCATACAGCCCGCCCAGTTTGCGTAAGTCCCGCGTGCCGGTGCTGTGTTCGATAGTTCCGGCAATCAGGAACAAGGCCGCTTTGTAAAGCGCGTGTGCCAATATGCCGAGCATTGCGGCGAGCAGCCCTTCACGGTGCGGCAAGCCGATCAGTGCGACGAGCGCCCCCAACTGGCTGATTGTCGAATAAGCGAGGCACGCCTTTAAGTCATATTGACGAATGGCGAGCAGCGCACCGACAAGCATGGTCGTGAGGCCGACCCCGATGAGTGCTGTCTCCCAGAGCGGCGTGTCACCCAGCACCGGATAGAGCCGTAGCAGCAGATAAATTCCCGCCTTCACCATCGTAGCCGAGTGTAGATAGGCGCTCGCGGGTGTCGGGGCGGTCATCGCACCGGGCAGCCAGAAATGCAGCGGCCATTGTGCGCTTTTGCTGAAACATCCAATAAAGATCAGTATCGCGAACGCGCTATAGTACGGATGTGAACGCAGCACGTCGCCCCGGCTCAGGATCGCGGAGAGTTCAAACGAACCCGCCGCTGTGCCGAGCAGCGACAGCCCCAGCAAGAGCGCCAGCCCGCCGCCCGCAGTCACAATCAGCGCCTGTAATGCGCCACGTCGCGCGTTTTCATCCTGACCAGTGAAGCTGATCAGGAAAAACGAGGCGATGCTCGTGATTTCCCACCCGATGAACAGCGTGAATAGGTTGCCCGAAAGCACCAATCCCAACATGCCGCCCATGAACACGAGCAGCAGCCGATAGAAGCGCACCAGACTGGCTGTATCTTCAAAATAATAGGCGGCATAGAGCGCGACCAGCGAACCCATTCCGGTGATGAGCAACGCGAAAACGAGCGATAGATTGTCCAGATAGAGCGAGAGCGATAGATTGAGCGCGGGGACCCAGGGAACCGAAACCGTGAATACCCCGTCTGTATTCAGCGCGGGCAAGTGAAGATATAGTATGGCGAACAGCGTGGCGAGCAGCGCGGCAACACCCCACCCCAACAGCGACTTGCGGAGCCGGATGCCCAATGGCGGGATGATCAGTGCCAGCGCGAATGGCGCAGCATTTACGAGCGCGAGTTCCATAAGTTCAGACCATCAACAATCCAATAATCCTGCCTGGGAAAGATATTCTATCGCTATCGAAGCGGCAAAGATTATGCAATTTGCACATATACGATTTAACGGAGCCTACTAAAGGAGCGCGCATCGCACATCTGCATTATGAAAGAACTGTTAAAATTCGTTCAAAAGCACCTGCGTTGTACAGTTTGCCGAAAACTTGCATAATAAATTCGTTCGGAATGAATATATATCTCAAAATTGTATCAAGTACACTGGATATGTTGACCAAAGACATTGCATTTGGGGGTGCATCTCATGAGAAGAAAACGGAATCGCGTTGTGCCGCGCCTGCTGGCCGTCGGTATCGCCTCAATTATTCTGGCCGTATTCGGCACAACAGCGCACGCACAGGGGGCCGCACCCGCCGCAGCCTCGCAATCGTCGGTCGATACCGTATGGGTCTTGTTGACGGGCTTTTTGGTGTTCTTCATGCAGACAGGCTTCGCCATGCTGGAGACCGGACTCATTCGCCAGACGAGCGCGGTCAACGCACTGCTGGAAAACTTCATTGATGCCGGCATTACAGCAGTCGCATTCTGGGCCGTGGGTTTCGGCATCGCCTTTGGTACAACGGCGGGTGGGTTGATCGGGACCGATAACTTCTTTCTCAGCAGCGCCATGACCTTCAAGGACGGCGCAGTGACTTATGCCAAGTTCGGCGCGTACCCCACGCTTGATACACTGACGTTCTTCTTCTTCCAGTTCGCGTTTGCGGCGACGGCAAGCACGATTACGACGGGCGCGATGGCCGAACGCACGGATTACGTGGGCGATCTGATCTACAGCGCGATCATGGGCGCGATCAGCTATCCAATTGTTGTTCACTGGATTTGGGGCGGCGGCTGGCTCGCGCAGCAGGGCTTCCACGACTTTGCGGGGAGCACTGTCGTTCATACCGTCGGCGGCGTCACGGCGATTGTTGGAGCAATAATGCTTGGACCACGCGCAATGCGTATTGGTCCGGGTGGGAAGTGGATGCCACTACAAAGCGCGCACAATCTCGGCCTTGCGACCATCGGCACGATGATCCTGTGGTTCGGCTGGTACGGGTTCAATCCTGGTTCGACCCTGGGGACCAGCAATACGGGGCTGATTGGCCTCGTGACGCTCAATACGACGCTCGGTGCGGCGGGCGCGACGATCTCCTGCATGTTCATCCAGTATTTCCGCTCCAAAAAATGGGATCTGATCTATACGCTCAACGGCTCGTTGGCAGGTCTGGTCGCAATCACCGCAGGCTGCGCATACGTGACGCCACAACATGCGCTGCTCATCGGCGTGATCGCGGGTGGTGTCGTCATCTTCGCAGCGGAAATGGTGGAGCGGGCGCGCATCGATGACCCGGTGGGTGCGTTCGCAGTCCATGCTGCGTGCGGCATCTGGGGAACACTGGCTATCGGTCTGCTCGGACAGCCGGGGTTGACCTTCGCACCGACAGGCGTGGACGTGGCGACCCGGGCGGGGCTGCTGCTTGGCGGTGGTCCGGCATTGCTCGGTGTGCAGTTCATCGGCTCACTGGCTACCGTAGCCTTTACTGCGGTGTTCGCCTTCGTCATGTTCGGGGCGTTGAAAGCGATTGGGCGCTTGCGTGTCAGCAAGGTCGTGGATGACGTCAACATCTTCATCGACGACTTTGAACACGGTGCAACGGTCATGCCCGATGTGCGTCCGCCGGCTCCGATCTCATCAAGCGTCGCACTCAAAGGACAGGTGCTGCCGAGTACGGGAGACTAACGGCTACACAATAGCATTTACTTATTGGCGGGAGTGCATCTCCCGCCAATTTTATTTTTCAGCGCGGTTTTTAGTTTAAAGGAACCGACTATCTTCACTGAACATTTTGCTGTAAATTAACGCGGCACTGAGATCAGTGGTGTCGCCGATGGATGATTTGACCGACTCTTTGCGAGCTGAGACCAAATACCTTCGCCAAATCCGAGTACGATTCACCTGCTGTATGGCGCTGTCGAATTTGCTCGTTGCGTTCGGCAGTTGTGAGCTTACGCGGCTTGGGTGCGTATAAGTACCACAAGATGACCTGCTCGGCTTCGCGTAACCACACAAGGGTAGAACCCGATTGCGCCCCAAACACCCGATAGGGGCAAAGCCTGCTCCATGCCTTTACGGTGTGGGGCATTTTTATTTTCTGCGTCAACCATCGGATTTTCTTCACTTTTGCGGTTTTGATCGACATACAAATTTGCGCGTAGCACGAGGAACTGGTCAGCCCACGGCTTTAGCTTGAAGTCGACGATGCGGCGTGTGTCTAGGTCGTAGGTGATAGACGTGAACAGCACGCGAACGAAGTCCTGCTTGGCTTTTTCGTTGCTGCCGTCCCACACTCGTACAATCTGGTTGACCGCGTTCACCACCAGTGCCAAATCCATTGCGGCTTTTTGCGTGTCCGTTGTACGCGACTCCCAATGCGCGATCTCGCGCTCGTTCTTGTCTACACGCCGCAGGTAGTCCTCGCGGCTGATGCGTCCATCACCGTAGAGGTTGATGGCTGCATCAATGCGACGTTGACACAGCGCTATAGCCTCTTGCTTCTCCTTCTCGATGTCAGCGTCTTGAGCAATTCCGGCGCGACCTTTCTGCATCTGGATACCCAGCTCGGTCAGCAGGTTCAACTTGTCGTCCGCAATCGTCAATAGTGTAAGCAGCCGCCCGAAGTCGTGTTCGTACACTGCAAGCGGCACAGAACGGTTGGTGCAACCGCATTTCACGCCGCCTTTGTGACGATAGCGCAATTTATCATTCTGCTGATTACCGCTCAAGGTTGTGCGCAGCTTCGGGTTGTTCTGCTCGGCGGCCAGCTTCTCGCAATGCGCGCAGTAGGTAATGCGGTTGAGTGCGTACTCACGCGCTGCTCTGACTACCCCGTTGTCAGGAACATCGAAGGCGCGTTCCTTGAGCATGTTCCCGACTCTGACCAGCAGCTTGATGGGCATGACTGCCCGTGCCGGGTTGAAGTAAATACCTTCTGTCCCCAGACGGGTTGAGCGGTCCTTGCTGCGCGTCTTGGCCTTCTTCTCGACCATCGCGCCACCGAACTCCGGCCAGTTGGCGACGACACGCCGCACATCGTCGCTGGTAATCAGGCGCGGGACTCCCTTGCGGTCACTGAACAGCCAACCGGACTCGTTTAGAGCCTATCCATAAATGGCGCAGTCGAAAAGGATGTGAGCGCAAGCAAATTGAACAAAGGCAAGCCAATTGGCAGCCTTCTTCATCCAGCGTGAACGGATGGAACGACGCTTGACCAGCCAGCCGAAAGTGCGCTCAATAACCCAGCGACGTGCGGGATAACGAGCTTCGCCGGGAATGGGACAGTCTGGCACAAACGGTTCCCCGCGTCGTCGGCGATGCTTGATGTGGGGGACGTAGTGCTGTTGGAGAACGAACTGCTGCACATCGGCGAAGTCGTAGCCTTTATCAGCACACAAGTGCTGTTCGGTGGGTGGGCGCTCGACAACAATCGCCAGCACCAAGTCGTCGGCAGACCATTTGTCATGCTGGTTAGCGGCTGTCACATGGACCGCCAGCGGCGCGCCGTGTTCATCCACCAACAGATGCACTTTGCTCCCCAACTTGGCACGGTCCGTCGGGTTCTTGCCGGTCGCTTCTCCACCGAGTGGCGCTGCGCATGAGCGACTGTCGATACTCTGCCAGTCCCAGCCGATACCTGCTCGCTCGCCATACAGCTCCACCATCGCCTGCATCATCGTTGCAAACACTCCCGCCTGCTGCCACTCTTGAAAGTAGCGATGCAGACTTGAACTACACACCCCAAACCATTCGCGTTGCACCGCTTTCCACTGGCAACCCGTCCACAACACAAACCATATCCCGTTCAATACCGCTCGTGCATCCGCGCGTGGTCGCCCGCGCCCACTCCCCTCTGGGAGCAGTCCCTTGACCTGTTCCCAGAGTCCTTCTGGCACACTCCAATAGTTCACGTTTTTCGGTTTTGTGGTACGCTTCGCGCTCAAGGTATATCCCGGTTTCGATGCTTTGTGGTGAAGTCATTCTGAACCGGATATACCCCTTTTTCAATCCTCTCCTTTTATGGATAGGCTCTTAGATTGTAACACCACGCCAATTTCTGACGATTTTAGAAAATGGTTCGACGTTGGAGACCTGATGCCTAAATCCATCCTCATCGACCCGGCAGCCGTGCGTGCGCGCGGTTCGCTCACCAGCCCGAAAATTCCGGTCAATGCCTACGTCAGCAAACCAAAGGTCGAAGCCGAAAAGTATGGCACGGCGGCGCTCGTCCGCATGTACCGCGATATGGCCGTGATCCGCGAATTCGAGACGATGCTCGATAACATCAAGAAGGAAGGCGCGTATCGCGGCATCGAATATCAGCACAAGGGTCCGGCGCACCTCAGCATCGGGCAGGAAGGCGCGGTCGTCGGGCAAAGCGCCGCGCTCGACATCGACGATATGATCTTCGGCTCGCACCGTTCACATGGGGAAATCCTCGCGAAGGCGCTTTCAAGCATTGAAAAGCTGCCGGAAGCGGACCTGCTCGCGATCCTCGAAGGCTATATGGGCGGCCACACGCTGCGCATCGTCGAGGCGAATTTCCCGAAAGCGGCATCTGCCAAAGACCTCGCGCTGACCTATATCCTGTACGCAACGCTCTCGGAGATATTCGGGCGCGAAGGCGGCTTCAACAAGGGCATGGGCGGTTCGATGCACGCTTTCTTCGCGCCGTTCGGGATCATGCCGAACAATGCGATTGTTGGTGGTTCCGCGCCCGTCGCGACCGGGGCGGCGCTCTTCAAGCGGGTACAGCACAAGCCGGGGATCGTCATCGCGAATATCGGTGACGCCTCGCTCGGCTGCGGTCCGGTCTGGGAAGCCATGATGTTCGCCGCTATGGATCAATACCGGATACTGTGGGGCGACGAGCGCGGCGGGCTACCGATCCTTTTCAATTTCATGAACAACTTTTATGGCATGGGTGGGCAACCCGTTGGCGAGACGATGGGCGTGGGCGTGCTGGCGCGCGTCGGTCTCGGCGTCAACCCGGAGGCAATGCACGCCGAGCGCGTGGACGGCTACAACCCGCTCTCCATCGCGGACGCGACCGAACGCAAAAAGAAAGCGCTGCTCGCCGGCGCGGGTCCGGTCCTGCTCGATACCGTGACGTACCGATTCAGCGGACACTCACCCTCGGATGCGTCCAGCTATCGCGAGCAGTCGGAAATTGAGCTGTGGCGGCAGCAAGACTCGCTGCTCGGCTACGGTGACTATTTGCAGACGAACAAGCACGCGAGCGCCGACCAGCTTGCAGCGTTCCACGCGGACATGACTGAACGCCTGGCGCGCATTCTCAAAGTCGCTATTGACCCGCAGCGCTCTCCGCGCGTAAATACAAACCTCGATACGATAGGCGGCTTCATGTTCAACAATGCCTATCGCGACCGCATGGCCGATGGTGTACCAGAGGTGTTGCTTCCAATCGAGAAGACGCGCCTGAGCGTCACTCAGGCCAAATACCGTTTCGGGCTGGATGCCGAAGGAAAGGCGCTCCCCAAGCTGAAAAGCCTGACCTATGCGGAAGCGCTCTTTGAGGCAATCATCCATCGCTTTTACGAAGACCCGACGATGGTGGCCTATGGCGAGGAAAACCGCGATTGGGGCGGTGCGTTCGGCGTCTATCGCGGGCTGACCGAAGCGCTGCCCTACCGTCGTCTGTTCAACAGCCCGATTAGCGAGGCGGCGATTGTCGGTACGGCGGTCGGCTACGCGATGAGTGGCGGGCGCGTGGTCGCGGAACTGATGTACTGCGACTTCATGGGACGCGCGGGCGACGAAATTTTCAACCAGATGTGCAAATGGCAGGCCATGTCGGGTGGGTTACTTACCTTGCCGATGGTGCTGCGCGTCTCGGTCGGCGCGAAATATGGCGCGCAGCACTCGCAGGATTGGTCGAGCATCGCCGTGCACCTGCCCGGCCTCAAGGTAATGTTCCCAGCGACGGCTTACGATGCGAAGGGGATGCTCGCGCTCGCCTTGCGCGGGACCGACCCGGTGATCTTCTTCGAGAGCCAGCGTCTTTACCCGGAGCCGGAGACGGTCGTGCCGGGCGGCGTCCCGGTCGAATATTATGAAGTTCCATTGGGCGAACCCGCGACCCGGCGCGCAGGCCGTGATCTGACGATCCTTACGCTTGGCTCGACGCTGTACCGCGCGCTCGACGCCGCGCAGGAATTGCAAACGCAGCATCATCTAAGCGCGGAGGTGATCGACCTGCGTTTCCTCAACCCGCTAAATTACGAGCCTCTCATCGCGAGCGTGCGCAAAACGGGGCGTGTGCTGCTCGTCAGCGACCAGTGTGAACGCGGCTCCTTTATGCACACCGTCGCCTCGAACCTTGCGGAGTTCTGCTTCGATGATCTGGATGCACCGCCCGCCGTTGTCGGGGCGCGCAACTGGATCACACCACCCGCCGAACTCGAAGAGGCATTTTTTCCACAAAAGGAATGGATCATCGACACATTGCACGAGCGCATTTTGCCACTGCCGGGCTACGTCCCCGCGACCGTGCAGACAGCGGGCGAGATGATCCGGCGCAACCGGATGGGTGTGTGAATACGCCCTATACGTGGACCGGAGATGCGGAGCGCCTGCTCGCCGCTGCCGGGCTGGGACCTCTGCGCGACGTGCGGCAGCTCTCGCATGGACGGAACAATATCATCCTCGTTCTGAATGAGACTTACGTACTGCGCATCGACGGCCTGCCGGAGCATGGTGACGCGCGTTTCGAGGGGGAAGCATTTGCCTACCGAACGCTGGAGTCGCTGAATATCCCTGTACCGCGCGTCCTTGCCAGCGGCACGACGGGCGGCACAGACCCGCGCGATTACCTGCTCATGTCGAAGGTTCCCGGCGAAACGATCAAGGCTAGCGCCGGATCACTCACGGAAGCACAGCAGCACGGGTTGGCGCGCGAATTCGCGACAGCACTGGCGCTTATGAACGGGGTCACACTCCCGGCGTTCGGGCGGCTACGCAGGCTCCAGTCGGCTCCGCTCGCGCGTTGGGTGGATTGGGTCGATGATTTTTATACCCGCTACATCACGCGCGCGGAAGCAGTGCAGGCAGTAGACACCGCCCTTCTCCCGGAAATCCGTAGTGCGTACACAGCCACAAGGCCGCTCATCGCAGCAGTGGATACATCGCGCCTGGTACATACCGACGCGCACTTCGACAATGTACTGCAGGCCGACGGCCACCTGACCGGGATTCTCGATTTCGAGTGGGCGCTCAGTGGCGACCCCGGCAAGGAGTTCCAAATCGAGGATCAGTGGGAAGAAGTTATGCCCGGCAGCCGTGTGGAAATCTACTGCGCATACGAAGCGATTTGCCCGCTCGCACCGGGTCACGAACGCCGCAACGCTCTGTACAAAGTGTTGTGGGAACTGGATAACCTTGTCGAACTCAGGACGCCGCCGATTGATCCCGCCGCCGAACCGGAGTATGAACGCGCTTTGAAAGGGCTACGCCGGGCGCTTGCTGTCTTGTGATGTGTCGTGTACAAACGGGTCTACGCCGCGACGGGTAAAATGAACGTGAAGCGGCTGCCCTCTCCCGGCTCGCTTTCGACCCAGATGCGCCCGCCCATCAATTCGACCAGCCGCTTGGTGATCGCGAGTCCGAGTCCGGTTCCGCCATATTCGCGCGTCACGGAACCATCGACCTGCCGGAATTCATCGAAGATGATGTGCTGGTCTTCCTCGCGGATGCCAATCCCGGTATCGATTACGGTGACTGCGATCATTGCCCGGCTATCATCGTTGTAATCGCGCGCGAGGATCGTCACGCCGCCCTGTGGGGTGAACTTAATCGCATTACCGAGCAGATTGGTCAGGATTTGTTTGAGCCGCACGGCGTCGGAACGCACAGGCAGCAGCCCTTCCGGGACTTCCGAGCGCAGGAACAATCCCTTTCCGCTGGCCTGTGCTTCAAGCGCGAACAGCGTATTATTCAATTCGTCGCGCAGGTTGACTGGCTCGAAGCTGATCTCGATCTTTCCAGCATCGATCTTGCTCAGGTCCAGCAAATCGTTGATGATCGCGAGCAGATTACGCCCGTTACGCAGGATGCGCTCCATCCGGTCATTCTGTTTTTCGGTGAGAACGCCGTAGGTATTGCGCAATAGCATTTCGCTGTAGCCATTGATGCTGTTCATCGGCGTGCGCAGTTCATGGCTGATGCGCGCCAGAAATTCTGATTTGAGCTGGTTGGCTTTTGCCAGCTCGATAGCGCGATCTTCAAGTGCCTCAAAGAGCCGCGCGTTATCCAGCGCGATGGCCGCTTGCGAGGCGAAAAGCAGCAGCAGGTCGATTTCCTCTTCTGAAAAAGTGCGTTTGCGTAATTTGCTATAAAGAAGCAGCCACGCGATCTGCTGCCCGGCATGTTCGAGGGGCACGCCGACCATGCTTTCGATCTGCTCCACATCGATAGCACCAGACGCCACCTCACTCAGTTCCGGCAGCGTCCCGATCTCGGCATAATAGAGCGGCTTGCTTTGTGCAAAAATCCGATCCGGGAAACACAGGACTTGCGCGCTCGTCTCGGTCAGATTGTGGTAGGCAATATGCAGGTAGCACCCATCACGCGGGATGAACAAACTACTGGCCGAAGCATCGAACACGGTAGCGGCTTCCTCGACAATCGAGGCGACCAGCCGCTCACTATTGAGCTGACTGGAAAGGATGTGGCTGCTGGCCTGTACACGTTCCAACTGGCGCAGCCGGAACTGTTCGCGCTCGTACAGGTAAATATTATCGATAGCCGACGACGCCTGATTTGCCAGCGATTCGAGCAGGTTCAATTCCTGTGCATCGAAGGTGCGCAGCGGGTCGTCGCGGTTGACTTCGATAATGCCAATTGCCTCGTGGCGGCGCAGGATCGGCACAATCACATGCACGCCCGGCGCGCTGCCTATCAGTTCACGCAGTTCCTGCTGTTCCGGTGTAACGAGTGGAAAGACTGTCGAGACCTGCACCAAATTTCCGACCCGCAACTGTTGCCAGACATTTGGCAGTTCGTAACGGACACGCCCCAGGATGGTCTGATCGAGCCGGCGCGAGGTGAGGGAATGCGCCTTCACTCGGAAGATCGCATCCTCGTCCCGTAGCGCGAACGCGACATTTTCCGAATCCGCTGCTGCCGCAATCTCGCCCGGCAGCGTTTGCAGCAGGCTATCCATGCTGCCGAGCGTTGCAAAACTCGTCGCAACCTGTCGAAGCGCGGCCTGCTCCTTCGCCTGCCGCTGTGCCTGCCGATACAGACGCGCGTTTTCAATAGCGACAGCGGCCTGCGTCGCGAGCGTTTGCGCCAGCCGCACATCCGAATCCGAGAAGGTGCGCCCGCCGCGCGCTTCGATCCAGAGCATACAGCCAATCACGCGGTCGCTGGCAATCATCGGGATCGCCATTTCAGCGGTGATGCCGCACTGCGCGAACCAGTCCCGATGCTCCGGCGGCACATCCGGGTCGCTGCTGTAACGCAGGACGTGGCGGCGCGTGGTCGTCGTTTTTTGAATCAAGACTTGTTCGGCAGGCGCGGGCGATTTGCCCAGAAAGCGCAGGTCTGCCGCTTTCGGATAGCGCGCGAGTTCCGCGACCCGGTATTCAGCATCGACGACGAGCCGCCCGCTTGTGCCATCGTGCGTGACGAGCAGGCACAACGCCGTTCCAAGCGCGCGGGTCATATGGCGTACCACAGCGGTCACGAGGTCGCGATATTCGAGAATCGAGGAAAGGTCCTGCCCAATCTGATGCACCGTATCCTGTTCGAGCAGGCGGCGTTGTGCCTGATCCCACAGCCGTGCGTTCTCGATAGCGGTGGCGACCTGCACCGCAAGGGTCTCAATCGCGGTCATATCCTGATCGTGCAGCGCCCCAACCCGCGCCGAAATGATTTCGATAGCGCCGACAATGCGCTCACGGTTGCGCATCAGCACGACGATAGCGCTCATCGCATTTTGCAGATCGAACTCCGGCCAGAAGAAATCCGGGTCCATTCGCAGATCGGAGACAACCTGCGTTTTCCCGGTGCGTGCCGCGCGCCCAATCACACCGCGCATGGTGGAGGCGCGGTAGCCTTCCGGCAGGAGCATATGCGGCAACCGCGCGGCGGCAGCCTGACAGGTCATCGTCGTACCACCCGGATCGACCAGGTATACCGCAACCGCATCATAGCCCAGCCGTTCGTGCATCGAACGCGCGACCTTGCGCATCAAGCCGAGCAGGTCAAGCGTACCGGAGAGATCGTGGCTAATCTGGCTGATCGTGGACATTAAATCCGCGCGTCGCCGCTCGGAATTGAATAAATCGGCATTCTCCATACTGATCGCGATTTGTCCTGCAATCGCGCGCATCAGGTCGATTTGCGTGTCGTCGATGCTGCCGCTACGTCGGTTCGCCATCGCAATCACGCCAAGCGTGCGTTTGCGGGCAGTGAGCGGATAGATGATCAAATCGCGCTGGCCGAAGAGTCCGGCGCGTTCGCCTTCCGAGATGTATGGTGTATCGGTGCGATAGACTTGCGCAATCGGCCACATATCGTTGATGTTGACGATGGGCATATCGACCGTCTGGAGCGATCCATAAATCGATTCGAGGTGCGGTACGAGCAGCGAATTCGTCTCGTTTGGCAGGTACAGAAACGCGCCGTCCATATCCATGAGCTGCGCAGCCTCGATCAGGACGTGTCGCAGCATTTCATCGAGATCGAACGTCGCGCTGGTAATCGCGGCGATGCGTTGCAATGTGCGCGTCTTGCGAAGCTGAGTGCGCGTCCCATGCAGCAGGTCAGAATTGCGTAGCGCCGCCGCCAGATGGCTGCCCATCGCGCTCAGCACATCCAGATCGCCGCGTGTGAAATCGCCCGGTTTGCCGCCCGCGATGAAGACGCCGACCGTTTCATCCTGCACGCGCAACGGAACGATACACACGTTCCGCACCGCATCCCACGCGGGCAACCCGAACCAGGGTTCTTCGAGCGCGCGTTGAAGCTGGTTCAGGACGATTCCCGTCCCGCTGTTGAACACGGCGGCCAGACGGCTGCGCGGATTCGCCGTCGAGACCGTGCGCCCGGCGCTCTCCAGCGCTGCGCCGAAGGTCGCGCGCCCCGCATTGACCAGTAGCCCACGCGCCGTATCGAAAATCAGGACCGCCCCGGTCGAAAGCGTGAACATACGCCGCGTCAGGTGCATCACCTGATCGATCATCTCTTCGAGACCGAGCGTGCTGGAAGCCGTCTTCGCCATTTCGACCAGCAGCGTCGTCTCGGTGATGCGGGCGCGCGTATCTTTGAGCAGCAAACCATTATCGAGCGCCAGCGCGATTTGGTCCAGTACACCGCTTACATTGTCACACTGTTGGCTCGTAAAACCGCGATCTTCCGCAAATTGCAGCAGGATCACCGCGCCGATCACGCGCCCGCGCGCCTGGAGCGGGATTGCCATGACTGCGTTCGCGCCAAATTCAGCGATGAGCGGCGTCGGGGCGGGGTGAAGCTGGCGCGCATTGTTGATCAGGATGGGCTGGCCGCCGTAAGCAACGTCACGGGTAATCGTGCGTGGGTCTTTGGGGCGGCGCACCGCGCTCAGATAATCGTGCAGGTCGATTCCATAAGAAGTCAGCCGCCGCCCGGTTCCGCTTTCCTCATCCCAAAGCGTGAACGCGCAGGCTTCAGCGTCGGCAAGGCGCGCGAGCCGCTCCGCGATGCGTGGCAGCGTGAACTCAATAGGCTGTTCGCCCGTCACCATCCTGCTGATTTCAGCGCGCAGGACAAGCTGCGCATTCGCGGTATCGAGGTGAATGTAGCGCCCTTCAAGGTCGCGATAGAGCGAAGCCGTATGCAGCACGAGCGCGACCTGATCGGCCAATGCTTGCAGCATCTCGAGATGCTGCTCCGAATACGCACCCCTGATCGTGCTTTCCAGCGTAAAGATGCCGAGTAGTTCACCCTCATATAGGATCGGCGCCGCGAGTTGTGAGCGCGTTAGCGGGTCGTGCGCGATATAATGCGGGTCTTGCTGCACGTCAGCGACGAGGATCGCCATTTGCTGCTGCGCTGCCCACCCGATGATTCCTTCACCGAGGGGAAGTGGAGGCGGGGCAGCTACCCAGGAAATGCCGTGTTCGTAGGCATATGGGACCAGCAAGCCGCTTTCCGCATCATAGAGCGCGATGCCACCGCTATCGAACGGAATGAACATGCGCGCCCGTATGACGGTTTGGCGCATCATGGCTTCCAAATCAAAACGTGATAGGGGTGTGGCATCCATTGCGGTAAATCGTCGCTCTTGCATAGCGCTCCTATTCTAGCGCGGAATGCTCGCTGATGGGACTAGCGCCGTGCTGCCCGCAGGCTACCTGTTCGTTCGAGTCTTGTTACAATCTGGGGCGCACACATCCCAGAGGTCGCCATGCGTTCCCCGGAAAAACAGCTTTTCATCTCCTATTCCCGCGTGGATGCAGATTACGCCCGCGCGCTGTCTGCCGAACTCGTGGCGCTTGGCTTCACGCTCTGGCGTGACCGCGACGATATGGAAGGCGGCGAAAACTGGTGGCAGCAGATCGAGGACGCGATCCGGGGCGTCGATACGATGCTGCTGCTATTGAGCGAGACGGCGCTCGCCTCGAAAATGGTCAGCAAGGAATGGCGCTATGCCCGGCAAATCGGCACGCGCGTGATCCCCGTAATCGCGGCGACCTTCATGCCGGACCGCGCGCCGCGCTGGATGAGCAAGCGCGATTGGTACGATTTCCGTAACCGCGCGAGTGACCCCGACCAGCAAATCCTCTGGGAAAAGCTGCTCGTGCAGCTTCGCACACCGTACCAGCGGCGGCGCGTGCCATTCATGGTCGAAGACCTGCCGCCCGATTACGTCCCGCGCAACGGTGTATTGAATGCAGCCATCGCCCAGCTTGTCAATGAACAACGCGAGGAGCCGCGTGCGGTCACGCTTGCGCTCAAGGGCGCGGGTGGCTACGGAAAGACGACGCTCGCCCGCGCGATATGCGCCGATGAGCGGGTGCAGGTCGCGTTCGACGACGGCATCCTGTGGGTGACGTTCGGCGAAAAGGTCGAAAATCTGACCGCCAAAGTAGACGACCTGCTCTACTCAGTGACCGGGGAGCGTTCCAACGCGAACACACTGGAAACCGCCACCGCCGCGCTTGTCGAAGCGTTGGCCGACCGCGATCTGCTACTGGTTCTCGATGATGTCTGGAACGCCGCCGACCTCAAGCCGTTCGTGCAGGGCGGGCGGCGTTGCGCACGATTGATCACCACGCGCGACGCTTCGACGCTCCCGCTCGATACCGCAAAAATCGCGGTCGATGAGATGGCCGCGCCGGAA
Organism: Aggregatilineales bacterium; assembly: GCA_965246845.1. Lineage (GTDB taxonomy): Bacteria > Chloroflexota > Anaerolineae > Aggregatilineales > UBA2796 > JBBRMW01. Next base: position 1,205,276 of record CBDFFR010000012.1, on the reverse strand, counting down.
GCGTTCGCGCTGCTGCGCTTCGGGTTGCCGCCCGGTGAGGATGCGGCTTTCGCGCGGCTTGCGGAACGGCTCGGCTATTGGCCGCTGCTGATCAAGCTGGTCAATGGCGCGCTGCGCGATGCCGTGCTGGATTATCGGCAGCCACTGCCCGCCGCGCTCGCGGATATGACACAAGGGCTGGATGAGGGCGGCTTGACCGTCTTCGATGTCGAAAACGTTACGGACCGCCACAAAGCTGTTGCGCGCACGCTCGAACTCAGCATCGGTCGGCTTTCGGGAGAGGAACGCGCGCGGTTCGAGTCGCTGGTGATCTTCCCTGAAGATGTGGATGTGCCGCTAGATGTAGTAGGTCGGTTGTGGGGACTGAGCGGAGTTTTTACGCGGCGGCTATGCGGGCGGTTGTTCACTATGTCACTGCTGCTCGCTTATGACCTCGACGCCGGGACGCTGCGCCTGCACGACGTGGTGCGGGATTACCTCAAAATTCGTTCTGCATCCGGCTCGGATGCGCTGCATAACAAGCTGCTTGACTCGTATAATGTGGCGGATTGGTCCGAATTACCTGAAGCTGACCGCTATATCTGGCAGTATCTTCGTAGTCATTTGCGAGGCGCACAACGCGAACCGGAATTCGAAGATGCGTTGCTCAATATGAACTTTCTTGCAAAAAAAACAATGATTGTAGACTCAGCAAACGTTGAAGCTGATCTACTTTGGCTTTGGATGCGAGCGAAACCGTATGATGAAAAATATATACCGCACAAAACTCTTCTGTATGAATTTCCTAAGATTTCACACATACTCATTCGCTGTGATTTTTGGCAGGAAGTATCAGCGGTATTATGCAATCGTATAATATTTCTTGGCTATCCTATAATTCAGGAGGTTTGGAGAAATTTACTTCCACTCCCTGCCCTGCACGCTGAACGTCCTCTCCCAGACCTGCCAGATGTTGCGCTCTTGCGCACGCTCGACGGCCACCGCGACTCTGTGAAAGGAGTCGCATTTAGCCCAGATGGAAAACACCTTGCAAGCATTAGCGACGACCTAACACTACGGCTCTGGAGCTACGCAAGCAGACCCGAACAGCCGCCACTTCGCACCACGAGCGAAGGCCGTGCTCTCGCGTGGAGCGCTGATGGATCGTTTCTCGCGGCGGCATTCCGCGATGGCAGGATTGCAACCTACGACCCGGAAACATGGAGCGAGCGCGCAATCTGGAAGGCGCACGAGCAGCAGGTGCGTAGCTTGGCAATTCACCCGGATAGCAGGCAAATCGTGAGCGGCGGGCGCGAAGGCATGGTGAGGCAGTGGAATCGTGACGGCGGCCTGATCCGCGAGATTGCAGTGCATAGCGGCCTCATCGAAGGGGTGGCATATAGCCCGGACGGGAGCCTAATTGCGTCCTGCGACAGATCGGGGTTGGTCGTCATTCACGACGCGGTTTCTGGCGTAGAGCGCCAACGGCGTATCATCGCGGGCATTCGCGCGTATAGTATCGCATTCAGCGCGGATGGCGCGCTCGTCGCGATTGGCGGGAGTGCGGGGCGCGTGGTCCTATGGAATTTGGGAGATGACAGCCAGCGCACGCTGCATGAGCAAAGCGGGGATATACGCAGTGTGGCGTTCCATCCGCATGGTGGGCATTTCGTCAGTGGTGCATCGGATGGGACGGTGGCGCTGTGGTCGATGGATACGTGGGAGCCGCGTGCCGTCTGGACGGATCATCTCGGTGTCGTGCGCTGCATTACATGGGGTTCCGACGGCGGCTTCATCGCGACTGGCGCGAGCGACCGCTCAATCAAGGTCTGGGCGTGGGCTAACGCGCTTACAAGGAATACCAAAAATGGCACCGATGCGCCGCGCGGAACCTACTACGGCATCGCGTATACGGGCGAGGGGCAGCTCATCGCACTAGAGAAAGCCGGGCGTGTGCTGGCGCTCGACCCGACGCGCTACTTTCGCGGCTTCCGCAACGATACTAAGGCAATTGCGGCGGGGCGCGACCGCGTTCTCGGCCTGAATGGGACCAACTCCGTGAAGCACTCTAACGCGCGCACAGGTGAACGCGCGGGCTTCCTCGTCGCGGAAGAAGGCGCGGTCCTGCGCACGGCAGCATATAGCCCAGATGAAACTACACTCATCACGACATCCGGCACGGAGATTGTGCAAATCCGCTCGGCATCGGACCTCGCGCTGCTTCGTGAATGGACTGCGCCCGCGAAGGTCAACCACGCGGTTTACAGCGCGGATGGTGGCACAGTCATCCTTGCAGCCGAGGACGGTTCACTCCTGCTCTGGTTGCTCCAGACAGATGCGGTGCAGACTTTAAGCGGACATCGCGCGCCAGTGAACGGGGTGGCGACATCAGCGGACGGGCGCTATATCGCCTCGGTGTCGAGTGACCGCACGCTCAAAGTGTGGGAAGGTGGGAAGTGCATCCATACCTTCTACGCGGATGGCGGGCTGTATTCGCTGGCGTGGAACCCGGACGGTGTGCATCTCGTCGCGTGCGGTTCGCGCGGGGTGTACTGGCTGGAATGGCTGCGCTAGTCGTTGCGCAGCGAGGCGTGCCAGGGGATTAGAACCCGCTCCGCGACCGAAAACACGGCGTAGAAGAGCAGCCCGATCAGGCACGCCAGCGCTATCCCCGCCCATGCCTGCGGGAACCGGAACAGCACCACCTGATTGAGAATCCACACGCCAAGCGCCGCGCGCTGCCCGCCGAAGTAGCCCGCGACGACGGTTCCAATCACGGAGAGCGTCGCGGAGACTTTCATCGCGTTGAAGAAATAGGGCAGCATGTTCGGAATGCGCAGCTTGCGCGTGATTGCACGCTGGTTCGCGCCGTATGAACGCATCAGTTCCAGTTCGGCGGGCTTGATCTGCGTCAGGCCGCGCACGACATTAATCATAATTGGATAGTACACGAGCGTCAGCACGATCATCATTTTTGAAAATGGATTCACCGAGCCGAACCAGTTGTTCATAATCGGCGCGAACACGAGCGTCGGGACGGCGTTTAAGCCAATCGCGAACGGGATAAGCGCGCGCCCAGCGACCTGCCAGCGCACCGCGACCAATGCGCCCAGCGTTCCGAATATCACGCCGAGCGCGAGGCCGCCGCCTGCTTCGACGATGGCGAGCCGCGCAGACGTGAAAAGTTCGCTGCCATTGAGGATGAACGCATTCGCAATCGCGCTTGGCGCAGGTAGCAGAAATTGTTGAATCTCGAAGACGCGGATCGCCGCTTCCCAGCCGAGCAGTACCAGTAGAAACGACGCCGCTGTGAACGCGCCGCGCCGCAGACCCGGCCAGTTGAAGCCCAACGCACCGAGTTTTGGCGAACTTAATGCTCGTTCGCTCATACCGCCAGCCCGGTCCGTTTGCGAAAAGCGATGCGTTCTGCGATTTGTACCAGCGAGAACGTTCCGATACCGAGGATGGCGGCGACCACGATGCACGCCCACAGCTTCGCGGGTCCGGTGCTGTAGTATTGTGCGAAGGTCAATATCAGGCTGCCCAATCCTTCCGTAATGCCAGACGGTAGTTCCCCGACAATGGTTCCGACGATACTGGCCGTCGCCGCGATTTTGAATCCGATGAACAAATAGGGCAGCGCGGTTGGCAGCCGCAGCTTAAAATAAATTTGCAGTGGAGATGCGGCATAGGATGTGAACAATTCAAGCGCTTCCGGGCGCACGGAGTTCAGACCGCGCAGCGCCGAAACCGTCACCGGAAAGAAGCTCAGGTAGGCTGCGATGATCGCGATGGAGAACCATCCGGCGCGCAGCCAGATCACGACCATCGGCGCGACAACGAGGATCGGGACCGTTTGCGAGGCGACCACGAACGGCACGACGGCGCGGCTCAGGCGTCTGGAATGGATGAGTGTGCTGGCGAGCAGCAATCCTGTCGCGCTGCCTAGGCCGAACCCGGTCAGCGCTACCCGGAACGTGAAAAACGCGCCTTCGGCCAGCACCTGCAATAACGGCGGACCACCCCGCGATGCTGGCCGCGAAAAGGCTCCGGCAATCTCCGCAAGATTGGGCATATTCAAATCGGTTGCAAACTGGAATTTGAAGGGTGGGACCCACCCGCCCGTGACTGGGCCGCCGAGCAGCTTCACTACCTGCCACAACACCGCCAACAGACACAGCAGCACGAACAGCGGCAGGGCATTCCGTAACATCCTTGCCGCGCGCACGGTCAACCGCCGATCAGCCGGGGCAGCATCATTCACGGGAAGTAAAGGAGCTAGCCGCGTCATTGCGTAGATCGGTGCGGGCGCTATTCGCCACCCTTGTTGAGCGTAACCGTCAGCTTCTTGAAATCCTTGCCATAGACATCAAGCCCGGCCTTCTTGAGATTATCAATCGCGGTCTGCACAAGATCCGTGCGGAACACCTTCGCCTTGTCGGGGTCTTTGGTGATCAGCTTATAGGTCTTCGCGGTCTCGACCGTGACCTCGTATTCGTCGCCCTTGTTCAGGATGCCGATACCGTTAGGCGCAGGCCAGAGAAGGCCGTTGAACTCGTTCATCATCCACGTCTGGTGGCTCGCACCGAGCGCGGTCCCCGATTTCAGAACAATGTCGACACACGCATCGACGTTATCCCGGCAGTAAATCCACCCCTTGAGGCTCGCCTCCACGAAGCGCCGTGCAATATCCGCGTTGGCATCCTTCGCGAGCCATGACTCACGCGCGAAGATGTTATCTTGCAGCGTGTTGATATTGAAGTCGCGGACAGAGATGCGGTTCAGTTCATCTGGCTTGTAAAGATCGTTCGTCGCCGGATTGACCGTCTCCAGAAGCTGCGCATATTCGTTGTAAATGGTCGCCTGTGCGACTTCGACTTCGCCGTTGATGAGCTGCGACATATCGAAGCCCTGCTTGATGATTGTCACGTCTTTATCGGGGTCGATATTGAACTGGCGCAGCAGCGCGAACTGCTCCATTTCATTACCGCCGAGCCACGAACCGACCTTGCGCCCCTTCAAATCAGCGGGCTTGCTGATATTGGCTGACTTGAAGGAGACGAGCAGATGCGGCGGGACCTGATTCACGCGGGCAATGCTCACGAAATCCGCGCCGCCTTCGCGCGCAGCGAGCGTTGCCACGAACGGACGTACGCCAAATTCAGCCTGCCCCGCCGCTACGATCTGATCGGCGGAAATATCCGGTCCACCCGGAACAATCTTGACTTCGAGGCCGTAATCCTTGTAATAGTTGAGTGCATTCGCCGTGAAATAGCCCGCGAACTGCGCCTGCGCAACCCATTGCAAAACGACCGTGACCTTCGTGACCTGTTGCGCGCGTGACGTGACCGCCCCCGCGAGGCTCAACGCAGCGACGGCTACCAGAATTGCAAATTTCCTGAACACGGTTTACCCCCTTGAACGCCACCCATCCGAATGTATCGATTGTAGGGCGTCAGGCTTACTCCGCACTGTGAAGCCGCACAAATTTCAGAGACTGCGGAGCATCGTGCGCGGGTCGCTAATCCCGACACGGCGCAGGATTTGCAAGCTCTCGCCGCGTGTCCCGGCGTCAATCGGCGCGAACGGCTCCCGGAGCAGCGGAGTCGCGATTGCGCCGCGCAGGTAGAGCAGTTCCTTACGGATCGAAAGATTAATCATTTGCTGGTTCTCGAAGCGAATCAGCGGCAGATAGCGGTCGAAAATCGCGGTGGCGCGGTCAGGGTCGCCCGCCTCGAATGCCCGATAGACCGCGACCAGAACTTCGGTGAAGGCGAATCCGGTCATGGTCCCCGCCGCGCCGCGCATCAGTTCTTCAAGGAAAAACATCCCGCCGAGGCCGCCGAAAATTGCGAGTCGCTCCGTCCGCGCCTGCACCGCCGCGATCTTCTGCATCAGCGGCGGGTCCTCAAGTTTGAGCGTGCGGATCGTCGGTACGCGCGCCGCGAGCGCCGCGATCAGGTCTGCCGAGAGTACCACGTTGGTTACGGGCGGGAAGTCTTGTAAGACGATCTCGCCAGTCGCCGCGCCGACCTGCTCATAATAGATAATCACGTTCGCGTCGGTCGGCTGCTCGAAGCGCGGTGGCGCGATCATGACGGCTGCCGCACCTGCCTGTAATGCCGTATGTGCGAGCGCGATCACGGTCGCCTGCTCCTGATGGCTCGCGCCGACGATCACCGGGACGCGCCCGCCGACCGTTTCCATGACGATTTGCATGACGCGCGTGCGTTCTTCGACCGTCAGCTTCGCCGCTTCGCCCAACACGCCGAGGATCGTCAGACCGTATGCGCCACGTTCCAATTGGAACTCGACGAGGTTGCGCAGGCTCGCTTCATCCACCGCGAGATCAGTGCTGAACGGAGTCGCGAGGATGTTGAAGACGCCCTTGAATGCCATACGGTTAATCTCCCACGCCGATCATCTTCTTGCCCGCGATGAAGGTCATCCGCACGCGGTTCAGCGCATCGAGGTCGGCCAGCGGGTCACCATCAATTACAATCAGGTCAGCGTCCTTGCCTGCTTCGAGCGTGCCGAGTTTCTTCTCCAGCTTGTTCATCTTCGCGGGGAGGATCGTCGCGGAACGCAGCGCCGCATAGGTGTCCTTCACGACGCCGAGTTTGAGCATGAACTTGAGTTCGGGCGCGACGACATCATGCCCGACGACCGGGGAACCCGCATCTGTCCCAAAAATAATCGGCACGCCCGCGTCTGCCGCATCGATCAAGCCCTGATAGCGGCTGCTATCGGCAATCGCGCACTTGCGCTCTTCGATCTTCCACTCCGGGATACCGAATTCACGCCCGCGTTCGGCCTGCATCACCACCGGCGCGAAAGTCGTCACAATCGGGATGTGCTTTTCCAGTAAAAGAGCAATCGTCTCGTCGTCCATCGAGCCACCGTGTTCCACCACATCGATGCCGAACCGCGCCACGCGCTCAATGCACTCGTTGTAGGTCGCGTGCGCTGTGATTGGCAGGCCGTTGCGATGGGCTTCATCGATCACCGCGAAGAGTTCATCATCGGTGAATTCTAGCGTATCATGGCAGGCCATGATTTTGATTAAATCCGCGCCGCCGCGCACCTGTTCACGGACCGCGCGCCGCATCTCATCCGCGCCGCTCGCCTCGCGGCAGCACCAGTAGGTATGCCCGCCTGTCTGGATGATCGCTTCGCCGCAGATGAGCAGGCGCGGACCGGGGAATATGCCCTGTTCGACGGCCTGCTTCGCAAAAAAGTTACTTGTGTTCATGCCGAGATCGCGATGCAGCGTGATTCCCGCACGCAGCGCCTTGAGCATATTCGCAGCGGACTTATACGCGCTGATCTCTGGTGAGTCACTCATGGATTGATTCGCGAGGTCGTGGATGCCATCCCAAGCGAGGTGCGCGTGCGATTGCATCAGCCCCGGCATGACCGTCTGACCTGCGCAGTCGATCACTTCGGTGTCGGACGCGGCATAAGTGGTCATCGGACCGACGGCGGCGATTTTCCCGCCGCGCACTTCGACATAGCCGACATCGATTTGCTCATCCGCTACGCAGGTCAGCACGCGCGCATTGATGAAGGCACGCGGCGGCGCGGGAATATCGAAAATTGGCTTGAGAATTTTTTGGTAGCGCCATGCGGCGGGTTCGGGCATGAGAGACCTCGTTGAATGATGTTTATTGGACAACTGTGACCGTGAGGAAAAAACTGCCGGCTTTTCCATCATCGGTTGTGACTTGAACAGTGTATGTCCCAGCTTTCGCGATCAGAAAATCAGCGATTTGTGGATCGAAGGCAGTGAGGAACGCTTCGGAAGTAGAGCCATCGTCTTCTGCCAGCGTCTTTCCATCGGGCGCGAGCAGTTTGACTACGCCATAAAAATCGAGACCTAGCCCGCGCACAGTAACGGTCACATGATCCTTTGCCTGCACGTCGAACGTCTTTGTATACACTCCCTTGCTCGCGATGGATTCGAGGTAGAGATATTGCGTCATGCCGCCGCCGGGCGGCGCTGGCTTCACCTCCGATGGCAGGGCGAATGCGGTGACGGTCTTCACATCGGCAGGCGCAGCGATTTTCTGTGGCTGATTGAGACCGCTCAACGTGAGGTCGAAATGCCCCGTAACGCTAAATGGACCGTCTGGATACCCGGCCTTTGAGGGGTCAAGCGGCATATCCGTATTCAGTGTGACACGATGGATGAGTTTGTCTTCAAGCCCGATGTATTGATCCAGCGTGAGCGTGACATTCTTGAAGAGGGCGCTGCTGGCGCGGATGGCGTCTCGTGCCTTCTGCCGGCCTATGGCTTGAAGCGGGGTTCCCTGCGCTGTGGAAATGGCGAGCATCACATCCACAAAAGCGTCGGTTTGCATCAACGCAAACAGATTGGCGGTAAGCTGGAAATGCGCAGCTTTGACATTCCCCGCCGTTTCATCGGCGAGTCGCTGCGCCGTCACCCACTTCGAGGGATCGACCTTCTGCCAGGCCGCCCAGGTGGTACGCACGCCGCCCATACTGGCTGTGTCCCACTTCGCCACCGCAGCAGGCGCAGCATCAACCCCAAGCACCTGACGAATGACGGAGGCAATGAATGTTGAGGCTTTCGATTGCGCCTGCCAGCCATCGCCGGGATTGAGGTAGAGCGTATCACCCACCCATTTGACTTCGGCATTGGGCGACGTGTTTTGCGCCGTACCCAACTGGACCTTACCGTTCACCGAGAGATCCATCGCATAGGCGGGCTTATCGACTGCGCCGGAACCTTTCACATCCGCGTCGATAGCGAAGGTCGCGAAGCCCTTAATCGCAAATTGAGCGGCATACTGAAACGCAAAACTATTGAGCGGTGCGCTGTTGGCGACTTTCAAGAGGGCATAATCGTCGCTGCTGAGGCCGAAGGTATTGCTGCCCTGCGCCCTTGCAGGAGCGCCGATCAGCGCAAAACTGACGATCACCAGAAGGACGCCTGTGAATAATTTTAGAGGACGCATACTTCATGCCCCTTTTTTGCAAAGATACTCACACTCATTCTATCTCGCAGGAGATCGTTTTCATCAGGCAATCGGGATGATCCGGCTTTCGGGCGGGTGTTCCGCGAGAAAGCGGCTCGGAACTTCCGCCGCGCCATCGGTGACGATCATCGTGTTGATCGTGCGGTAGCCGTCTACACCGGGGCGATAAATGCCGGGTTCGTTCGAGAAGACCATACCCGGTTGCAGATTCGTATCGTCGCCGGGCGCGAGCCAAGGACTTTCGTGGCCTTGCAAACCCATTCCGTGACCGATGCGGTGACGGATGAACTCACCCAGCCCGGCGGCGGTGATCTGCTCAAGCGCGGCGGCATTCACGGCTGAACAGTGATTGAACGGCTTGAGCATCGCGACCGCCGCATCATTGCAGGCTGCCGCCGCGCGTAGACAGTGCCATTGGTCGGGCGTCGGCTCACCGAGAATGAACGTCGCGCCGCTTTCCGCGTGGTAGCCGCCTACTGTCGCGCCGATACCCGCGATGAGCGTTTCGCCGGGCTGCGGCTGGCGCTTGCCGGGGCGACCGTGCGGGAGCGCTGCACGCGGTCCGCTGTGGACCGTGCCGACGACAGCACCGCCGCGCAATTCAAAAATATCTACGAGTTCGGTCTGCATCTTCGCGGCAGTCGCACCCAGACAGGCGTGCAGGATGTCGAGTTCGGTCCCGCCACCGCGAATAATGTCCACTGCATTTTTGTAAACGTATTCGAGGCAGTAATCGGTGTAACCAGCCGCGCGGCGCACGCAGGCGAGTTCATATTCATCTTTGAGCCAGCGCATCTGCTCGACCAACGGCGTCACCAGCAGGTCAATACCTGTTGCGGCAACCTTTTGATGAACATCGTAGCTAATCGAATCCACGCCGAGCCGCTTCGCGCCCGCTTCGCGCGCCATCCACACGACCGGATCCTCTTCGCCGGGATACTCGAAATAGTTTCGAATATCGGTGATCCACGTTTCGGCGGCGTGTTCCTGTTCGAGCAACGGGACGAACAGCGCCGCGTTGCCCGTTGCCGGGATATACAAGCCGAGTGGCCGCTCTGACGGAATGTGCGCAAAACCAGACGCATAGCGCACATTCAGGGAGTCGAGCAGAAGCACACCATCGAGACCGTATTCGGCGAGCGCAGCTTGAACCTTGTCGGCTTTGCGTTTATATGCCATTTTCAGAGTTTGGGCGTTCATTGCAGACTCACCTTCGCGCGGTGCGTTCCGGCGCGTTCGGCACTCGCGGTAATCGTGATGTCGGTTCCGGCGTCGGCGCGGATCAACCATTCGAGCGCCGCGCTCGTCGGGGTCCAGTCGCGCATCCAGGGCGACCATGTAGCGACTCGTTCATCGCGTCCGGCGAGGTGCGCGATTTGCTGCTCACGCTTGCCGACCACGACTTCGCCGCCTTCGATGGTGATGATCGGCGCGGCGGCGGTCCCGTGCTTCTGCGCGATTTCGGTCATTGATGTGGGCAGGTAGCCGAGGTTCGCGACCGTTGCCGTAACCTTGTACAGATCGTCGGCCAGCCGTTCAGTTTGCAGATTACTGATGCGGATGAGCGGCGCACATGCAGCATGTTTGAGCGTGAACAGCGTGTTGACACGGCACATTTCGGGTAAAAATTCTTTCGCGGCGTCACTGGTCGCGATGCTTGCGGGCGGCGGGTTGCGGAAGGTGTACATATGCGTCCAGCCGCCAATTTCCACCTTGCCAAGCTGCGGGTGGTCGAACGGTTTCCAGTGGACGAAGCCCGCCCCGCCGAGGTGTTCATCGTTGTAGCGCAACAGCGTCAATTCGTCCTCTTCGGAGCGCGCACGGATTTGGTATTTGGCGGGCTGCGCAATCCCGGCGGCCTTCTCCGGGTTCCAGCACTCGGTCGAAAAGGTGACGATGCCCATCTCGTCATAGGACCACTGCATCAGCGAACCGACGCGCGGCTTATCCGGTTCGCTGGTGAATTCCTCGTAGACACTGATCACCGGGTAGCCCGTCAGGTCGGTTCCCATTGCGCCGATGGTTTTATAGAGCGCGAGGTCGTTGCGCGGGATCGCGCTATCGGGCGCGACCAGCGACGGGCGCAGGTGAACCCCGCCGTGTGTGTGATAGCACTGCATCCCCGCAATGTTCTTGTGCGCGAGGATGAACTGCGCGATGGCGAGCGCTTCCGGCTCACTGAGTGGATAATCACCCGCGCCATATTGCCGGAACTCTGGCCGCCAACCCGCCGGAAAATTGCGGTTCATATTGCCATCGCACGGCTTCTCGATCTCGATCCGCACACCGCCCCATTCGCCTTTGATCACGCCCTCGCGATACAGGCGGTAAAAAGGTCCCGCGCCCGTCTCGCCCGGTTTGCGCTGGATCATCAGGCGCGGATCACGCTCCGATAGCTTCCACTCGCCCGCTGGGTCTTCGATTCGCATCTGCACGATCAGGCAGTCGCCGTCGATGTCCTGCTGGCAGAGGCCGCGCGTTTGCTCCTCGCCGGGCAGATAGCGCCCGTTACCGCACCAGTGATGCGCGGTCGTCAGGCTGATTTCGCCACCGTCCGGGTTGAAGCGCGGGATGATGTAGAAAGCCATATTGTCGAGCAGCCATTTCGCCTCCGCATCTGTGCCGTAGTTCGTGAGCAGATGCCAGATCGTGTAGAGCGCGACCGAGGTGGTGCTGATCTCTTCGGCATGGATATTCGCGTCGATATAGAACGCGGGCTTTTCGGAGTCGGGTCCGGTCGCGCTGTTGGTGAGAGTCATGCACCACACCTCGCGCCCGCGAAAGCTCTTGCCAAGCGAGGCGAGGCTTGCAAGCGCCGGGTAGGCTTCCGCGAGCGCGTGCAGGTGGCGCGTCAGATCATCGTACAGAAAATATTCGTGAAAGTCGATCTGGTGAGTCATGGCAGGCTCCGATATATGGCGTTGCGATCAGGGCGGGTGAACTTGCCCCAGCCCGGTTCCCCGATGATTTGTCCATCTGCGAAGACGGTCCGGCCACCGACGAGCGTGCGCGTCACACGGCCTTGAAAGGTACGGCCTTCATACAGCTTGTCGCAGCCCTTCGCCTTGCTGAAAAGCATTTCCTGCGTGATCGTCGTCCGCACATCGGGATTGTAGAACGTCAAATCTGCGTCCGCGCCGACCGCAATTGCGCCCTTGCGCGGATAGAGGCCGAAACGCTTTGCGCCGTTGGTGCTGATCAATTGCACGGCCTGCTCGATGCTGAACCTGCCGGAGAGCGCCGCATCCATCGCCATCAGCACCAGTTCTTCGACGCCGGGCGCGCCGGGTGGTGTCTTCCACAGGTCGGTCCGCGCGCGTTCCTTCTCCTCAACGGTAAACGGCGAATGGTCGGTCGTGATGAATTTGAGCGTGCCGTCGGTGATCCCGCCCCAAAGTGCGGCACGGTCCGCGTCCTGTCGAAGCGGCGGGTTGATTTTGGCATAGGGACCGACGCGGTGCAGGTCGCCTTCGGTGAAGAGCAGATAATGCGGACACGTTTCGGCGGTCGTCGTGCTATCCGGCCTCGCGAAGCGCCGGATCACATCGAGCGTCGCTTGCGAGGAGACGTGTGCGATATGCAGGTTCATCCGCAGGTCTTCGTTCATCGTGAGCAGGGTTGCGACGGCCAGCGCTTCGACCATCGGCGGGCGCGATTCGTTGTGCGCGGCGATGTCGTTACGGCCTGCCGCGATCAGCCGCGCGGTGAGCCATTCGAGCAGGCGGTTGTTCTCCGCATGGACGACGCACACCAGCCCCGTCTCGCGGACCAGTTTCAAGCCCTGGTACAGATTTTCATCATCGGGAAGGCACAAGCCCTCGAATTCATCGCTGCGTCCGGCGGGCGCGCCCGTCATGAAGATTTTGAAAGCAATCGCGCCCTCGTCGGCCATGCCTTGTACTTCCTGTGGATCGAGCAGACCGGGCGCGCCATAGAGCGCAAAGTTTACATAGGCATCACGCTCACCGAGCGCGCGGCGGTTCCTGAAAATCTCGACCGTCGCACAGCACGGCTTGCTGATCGGCATCTCGAAAATGGTGGTCACGCCGCCTGCTGCCGCTGCGCGCGTCTCCGTCGCGAAGTCGCCACGCTGTGGATAGGCAGGCGCGCGGCAGTGAAAGTGAATGTCGATAGCGCCGGGCATGACGAGCTGGCCGCTCGCATCGATGGTCTCCCGCGCGTCGGCTGGGGTCCCCGGCGCGAATAGCGCGGCGATTTGGCCGCCTTGCAGGGCGAGCGTGAGTGGTCGCACGCCGTCGAGGGTGACTGCGTGGGCATTCGTGATCAGGGTATCGAAGGTCACGGGCCGTCTACCTTGAAGGCATGGTGCAGAAAATGGTTCAAAATGTCGTAAGTCGCTTTCAGTTCGTTCAAATCGGTATATTCATCCGCCGCGTGCGCGACCTCATAGCTGCCCGGTCCGAAGATGACCATCTCGCCGCCGCGTTCCGTGAGCAGACCCGTCAGGTGCTTGGCATCGCTGCCCGGCAGGTAGCCGACCGGACCCGGATCGCGCGCCGTGACCGCGCGGATGCTCTCACAAAATCGCTTCGAGAGCGGCGTATTCAGTGTGGACTCGAACCAGTTGGAGACCAGAAAATCACCCACACTCAGGGTCGCTGCGCCTGTTTCGATGCGCGCGATCACCGTGTGCAATTCCTGCTGCACGGCATTTGCGTTTTCGTGCGGGATCATTCGGCGATCAAGCTGAATAATGCACGAATCAGGGACCGCGTTGGCAGTGCTGCCGCCGTGTATCACGCCGACGTTACAGGTCGGGCTGCCCGCCAGCGGATGAAAGCGCCGTTGCAGCGCTTTGTGATACTCATCCAGCGCAAGAACCGCCCGCGCCATCACAACAATCGCGTTCACGCCGCGATCCGGGTTCGTTGCGTGGACGCTGCGCCCCGTCGCGCGGACCGTTGCGCGCACTACGCCCTTGTGCGCGGTCGCGACCTGATTGCCCGTCTGCTCCCCGACGACGATGAAATCGCATTGCGGCAGGAAGCCATTGTCTGCGAGCCAGCGTGTCCCCAACTGGCCGCCGACCTCTTCTTCTGCCGCCGCGACGAGGATCAGCGTCCCGTGCGTGAGCGTCCGTGCGAGGCCGTGCATAACGGCCAGCATCGCGACTAGCGGCGCTTTGTCATCGATGCTGCCCTTTCCATAAAGCCGACCGTCGCGAACTTCTGCCGCGTAGGGGTCGGAACTCCAGCGCTGCGCATCTTCGTCGCCAATCGGCACGGTGTCGATATGCGCGTGCAGCATGATCACCGGGTCGCCCTGCCCGATGCACGCAATAATGCTTGCCGCTTCTGGCTTTGCGTCGGGTGCGTAGGGATGCACATCCGCGCCGAACGCCGCGCAATAGTCCGCGATGTAGTTCATGATGGCGCGCGTGTCGCCGGGCGGGTTCGGGGACGGGATGCGGACCAGCGCCGCGAGCAGGTCCGTCAGGTTCGCAATATCCAAAACTAGACCTCTCCCTGAATTTCGGCATAGAAACAGCACCAGTCGCCCGTCTGCACGTTCGGCAACGCGCGCAGCCCGAAGATCATGCCGTCCGTCGGCGCGCGGAGTTCGGCCAGCGTATCGCCGTAGACATTCACGATAATCGCGATCAGGTCGCCTGCAAGCATCGGCTGTTGAAATTCGAGGTCGGTATTCGCGAGGAACATGCCGCTCGTCGGGGCGAGCAGCGCGTGCTGGATACCCGTCAGGTGTTTGGGCGCATATTCCGGCTGCCCTTCAACGATGTCATAGGCTTTGAGCAGGTTCAAAATCCCATCGGCAAGCGTCTTGCCGCAGCGGTAGAACTCCTTCGGTGACGTCGCGGAGCGCCCGCCGAGTTCGACCGTGATCCCGTGTTTCCCGGCCTCGAACATCACGGCGGGCGGGCTGCCCTTCGGCAGGAAGTTCTTCAAAATCAGGCCGAAGTCTTTGCCCATCGCCTTCGCGAGCTGGATCGCCTCCGGCTTTTCAGTCGCGAAAATGGTTTCGGAGAGATACGAATGTGCGCCGCCGGAATGCAGCGAAATCTCAAAATCTGCAATTTTACGCAGCCATTCGCTATGGATGAAGGCAACCCGCTCTGTCAGGTATCCATCGGCCTTGCCCGGATAAATCCGATTGAGGTCATAGCTGAACGTATCGAGTGGGTTGCCGCGCTGCGCCGCCTCGAATGCCGGGACGTTCAACACCGGGACCAATACGACTGAGCCGCGCATTCTGGCGGGGTCCAGCGCCGCATCGAGCATGTGACAGCAGAGCGTGCCTTCCGGCTCGTCGCCATGCACCACACCATCGACCCACACGCATGGACCCGGCTGCGCGCCGTTCAGCACGATCACGGGAATATCCAGCGGACGCCCACCGGGGAGCGTCGTCACGTTGATCACGCCGCGCGCACGAGTGCCGGGGGCGGCGGTTGCAGTTCCTACGGTTAATTCTGGCATCATTTCCTTTCAGGATTCACAGAAGCGCGTGTATTCGTAGGGGCGGACCTATGTGTCCGCCCACAAGGACGGGTCGGGCAAGCCACGACCCCTACACCGGAGCGCGCGTCTTTGTAGGGGCTGCGGCTTGCCCAGCTCGGTGTCAATCATGGCGGTATTTCTCGACAACGACGCGCGTGCGCTCCAGCGCCTCGCGGATTTGGTCGGTCGGCTGCAAAACGCTGATGCGCAGATAGCCGCTCCACTGCTCCCCGAAAGCCGTGCCGGGAAAGATCAGCACGCGCCCTTCCTTGAGCAGCAAATAGGAGAGTTCCGTCGCGTGGATTCCTGTCGATGCGCTGTGCGTCCACAGGAAAAACGCGCCGCGTGGGTCGCTGTAATCCATGCCCATCGCGCGCAGACCATCCATGAGGATATGGCGGCGCTCGGCGTAGATTGCGCGAAACTCGTTGATCGCGTCGTCCGGTCCCGTGATCGCGGCCAGTGCCGCCCATTGCGAGATGGTGGCAGCGGGTCCCGTCGTGACGGCCTTCACGCGCGCCATCGCATCGATCACATTCTGCGGCGCGGCCACATAGCCAACCCGCCACCCGGTCATCGCATAGGATTTGGAGAAGCCGTTGAGCGTGATCGTCCGATCTTCCATACCGGGCAGCGAGCCGATGCTGAAATGCTTCCAGCCGTCATACACGAACTTTTCATAAATTTCATCGGAGATCACGATCAGGTTGTGCCGAATCGCGATGTTGGCAATCACGCGGGCGCGGTCTTCCGTGACGATGCCCGAAGTTGGATTGGACGGCGAAATGATGATCAGCGCTTTGGTGCGCGGCGTGATCGCGGCTTCGATCAGTTCCGGGCGCAGGTTGAAGGCATCGGCGTGGTCGGTCGGGACCAGCACGAGCTTACCGCCCGCGCTCAGGATCGCGTCATCGTAGGCGGTGTAGCGCGGATCCGGCACGAGGATTTCATCGCCGGGATTGAGCAGCGTTTGCATCATCAGAAAGACAGCTTCCTGCCCGCCCGTTGTCACGATGATGTTTTGCGCCGTGACGGGCAGCCCATTTTCGCGGTGCAGTTTGTGCGCAATCGCTGTACGCAGTTCGGGCAGCCCCGCTACGGGGGTCGGCGCGTTGCGTTGCGCACGCATTGCCTGCTCTGCCGCCGCGATGATGTGCGGCGGGGTCGCGAGGTCGGGGTCGCCGCGCCCCAGCGTGATCGCGTCCTTGACCTGCATGGAGAGTTCGATCAGCGCGAGGCGCAGGCGGTTCGGGTCGCTCGCGACGGCGCGCACTTCGTCCGGGATGCGTAAATTCACAAGATTTGTATTCACTGCGTTTGCAGCCATTCCACCGCCGCCCATTGTGAAACGCTCGTCGTGCAAATCGTCAAACTCTGTTTGAAGCTGCGCAGCCTGTCGGCCATTTCCGATCCGGCCAGCCAGCCGACCCGCCAACCGGGGAACTGCAAATCGAGGCTGTCAATCGTCGTGACGCGCGGCGCGATTGCCGGGTCAAGTGCCGGATGCGTTGCCGGACCGGGGACGCTCAAATCCCAGACAATGAGCGCGCCGCTCGCGATGGCTGCTTCGATCATTTCTGACGAATCTGCAGGCGTCAGAACCGCAAGGCTGATTGGCTGGTTTGCATTGATTGCGCGAATACACTCCGCGCCAATCAGGTGCGCGACTCCGCTCACTTCCGCGAAACCCTGCGGACAGAGGATCGCCGTTCCCGGCTTCGCGAGGACGCGCACCGCGACCGACCGCGCTTCGGCGGCTCCGCACGTAATCGTGACCGCCTTCGGGTCGATCTTCACGCCGCAGTGCTTTTCGATGCGCGCCGCGACGAGCGCTCGAAGTGCCGGGACGCCCGCGCGGTCGGTGTAGTGCGTTTCGCCGCGATCCAGCGCCGCCTTCGCTGCGTCGATCACATGCTCAGGCACAGGTGTAGCGTTATCCGGCAGGACCGGAAGCGCGCTCAGGCCGCTCAAGCGTGCGGCCAGCGGTCGGGCGAGGTGTCCGTTCATGCCACGACCTCGCGCTCGAATGGGAACTCGATATTCAGCTTGCCAGCGAGGTCCGCAAGCTGATCGAAGATGACCGCATCCAGCTTTGCGCCGTCGCGCCGATATTCCACCTCGCGGCGGTAATCGACCTCACCCGGCACGAGAATTTCCGTGAAGCCGGGACGCAACTTCGCGCGTTTGATCTGCGCGATGAAGTCATCCATGCGCGCCGTGAACTCCGCGAGCGGCATAAACCATTCGATGTCCAGCGCGATGAAGGTATGCGCGACATCCTGCGCCGCCGGGTTGGAGTATGGCGCGACGCCGTAGCCGCTGCCCGCAATCACCCCCGTCATGACGTCCGTGAGCATCGCGAGGCCGTAGCCTTTGTATTGTCCGATTCCGAGCAGCGCCCCCTTCATCGCAGCGGCGGGGTCATCGGTCTCCTCACCATCAGGAGTAAGCGCCCAATCGAGCGGCATCTTGCGGCCTTCGCGGTCGAACCATTGCATCATGCCTTTGCCCGCCGTCGTGAGCGCAATATCCAGCACGACCGGGAACGGTCCACCTGTCGGCGCCGCAATGCCCCAGGGATTCGTACCGACCACGCCTGACGCCGCGCCCCAGGGAGCCATCTCCGGCCCGGCGTTGGTCATTGCGACGCCGATACACCCCGCGTCGGAGGCAAGCCGCGCGTGGACGCCGCTCGACCCGAAGTGCGTACTGTTGCGGACGATCACGGTCCCGACGCCACACACCTTCGCTTTTTCGACCGCAAGCTGCATCGACTTTTGCCCGATCACCGAGCCGAGTCCGTTATGCGCGTCCACCAGCGCCAGCGCGGGCGATTCTTTCACAATCTCGTACTGCGCGCCGGGCGTCACCCAGCCCTTGCTGATGCGCTCGCGGTAGACAGGCAGGCGGCGCACGCCCTGACCCTGACCGGGCAGACAATGCAACTCGCTTTGCATCAGGCCGTTGGCGCATAACCGCGCTTCTTCCGGCGAGACGCCCATCGCGACAAACGCGCGCACAGTGAAATCATCCAGCGCATCAACGGGGACGCGCACCAGCGTAATCGGCATCAGATACCCTTCATGGCTTTGTATTGCTCAAGCTGCTCCGGCGTATAGACCTGCATCAGTTCCAGTTCGATGCCGCCCGCTTCCTGATCGAGGAACGCGACCCAGCCTTCCGGGTGTGGATGGCTGCCCGTCACCTTGCACGCGCTGCATTCCTTGAGCGTCGCGCCTTTGGCCTGCGCATCGGCGAGCGCTTTGTCGATGTCTTCCACCGCGTAGCAAATGTGGTGCAAGCCCTCGTAGCCGCGCTCCGTGATCCATTTGTCGAAGCGCCCGCCCGCGTCCAGCGATTGGCAAAGCTGATATTCGACGTTCCCGACGTTGAACAGCGCGACCCGGTTGCGCGATTTCGGGTAATCCTCGACCTTCGCATCGAAGCCGACTGCGATAAGGTCTTCATAGGTTTTGAGCGCGGCGTTCGCATCGCGGACCGCGAACGCCATGTGTTTGATGTAGGGCATGTGTTTCTCCTTTGGAGCCGTCAGCTTTCAGCCGTCAGCCACCAGCTAAAACAAGAATACGGGTCTGATGTTTATTATGTAGTGGTCTTCTACAGTCCCTTGGCTACTCCCTTACACCATCCAGCTTATGCCTTTTTACTGGCGGCTGGTGGCTGGAAGCTAACGGCTTATAAATTCAACAGCGGCTTCAAATTCACATCGTCGCTCAACAGCGGCGTTATCCCACCTTTATGCGAGGTCATGAGCAGCGTCACGCCCGGACCGTACCCGGTACGCGGGCTGTCGCCCTGCCCGACGACGCCGATCCCGACCGCGCCGCCCAAGTAGCCATGATTGAAGCGGCTGTCGTAATCGGCCAGCGCGACGACATCCCCAAGCCGCAGGTTATCCAACTTTGCGTCTTTGATTTCCTGCTTATCCGCTGTCTGGATGTGCAGCGAGCCGCCTTCGCTCGTCAGACCCGCGCCCGCGCCGAGCAAGTGCGCCGGGACCACCGCCGCGACCGGGACCGAGAGTTTGCCCTCGCTGGTAGAGGAAACTTCCAGCGCGTCGAGCAGTTCCGGGGAGCAGCTTTTAAGGGCGATGTCCGGGTGATCGGGAAGGTCGAGGCCGACGCCCTTTGAGCGCACCACGATTTTGTCGCCAATTGCCATCTTCTCGCGGTCCGCAAGCGAAAAGTGAATGATGACGTGTTCGGAGAAGCGCCCGCTTTTGCCCGTGACGACGCCCCGCGCGCCCGCTGCATTCCCGCTCATCACGACGGCGGTGTTGCCGACACAGGCGAAGATATTCAGGCCGCGATTGCCAACATCATCCTTGAGCGAGATGCTCACACCGGGGTGAATGCAATCTGCGAGCCAGCCATAGACCGAATCGCCAACCGAGACGTTGTAGACGATCCCACCGTAGGTCGGCAGCAGGAACGGCTCCCCGTCGCTGGTCAGCGAATAGGGGATCGCGGGCAGGCCGGAGAAGCCGGGAGAGGCGATATTGCCCATCACCGAGACGCTGACGAGGCGATCTGCGTTAGTCCGAACGCTCATGACGCGAGGCTCCGAATCTTGAGATAATTGGCAATGTTGGCGGTGGGGTCGATCACCCATTCGATCAGGGGTTCGGCGCAGGTGATGATTGTCAGAATGCCGGGACCGTGACCCGTCATGATCGAGTCGCCGTGAATGCACAGACCAATCGTGACCGCGCCCGCCCGATAACCGCGCCCATAGCGATGATCGGCGTGGTTGATCACAACCAGATCGCCGAGGCGCATCCGGTCGATACCGAGGTCAACCATCAGCAGGCGGTCGCCGCTCATCAAATCCTGATCGACGTATTCCGGGTTGAGTTCCGCGCCGGACCCCATGATGCGGATTGGCAGTTCCATCGTCACCGGAATGCGAATTTTGCCACCGAGGTCCTCAAACGGGATCGCGTCAATGAGCGCCGGGCTGCATTTTTTCAAGTGAATCTGGGGATAATCCGTGAAGGCGAGGCCGCGCCCGTGCGCTTTGATCTGGATGTTGTCGCCGATGCAGAGCAGATCGTTGGCTTCTGCGGGAAAGTCGATCAACAGCCGCGCGTGTTCGCCCGTGACGATGCCCTGCGCGCCCTTTGCCAGTCCGCTGGTCACGGTTGCAGTGTTGCCCATGCACGTCAGATAGTGCAGCGCGAATTCCGCTGCCGGGTCGCCGTTGTGGATCGATGTCCCCGGCTCCACATGGTCGCCTGCCCACCCGAAGGCCGGGTCGCCCACCCGCGCGTTATAGACCACACCTGCCATGCCGGGCAGCACGCGCCCGACGCCATCCTGATCGAGCGTGTATCCGGGGTAGCGCAGCGTCGGCTGGCTGACCGCACCCGTGACCGCGATTTCAACGAGGCGGTCTGCATTGGTTCGTAATCTTGGCAATTCTCACAACTCCGCGCCCAAATTCTTGACAACCGAAGCCGAAAGCGACTATTCTAGCTGTCGTCCGTCGAATGTCGACAATCGACCAATGCGGATGATTATAGAAACCGTTTTCATCGGCTGTCAAGCAGGTTTGGAAGTTTTGCACACATGGCACAGCTAGGCGAAGTACAAGCGAAGTCGCGACGCGAGGCAGTCCTCGACCAATTGCGCGACGCGATCCTTGATGGCGAATTCAAGCCGGGCGATCCGCTCATCGAAGCGGAACTCGCGGCGACTTTTCGCGTCAGCCGCGCGCCTGTGCGTGAAGCGCTGCAAAGCCTCTCTGCGGAAGGGCTGGTCGAAGTCGTCCCCTATCACGGCACGACGGTTCGGCTGCTCACGCCAAAGGACATCGAAGAGCTATACAGTCTGCGCGGGGCGCTGGAAGCGTTCGCGATCAAGCGCATCATCGAGCGCGACGCGGCGGACGCCAAGACGACCCTGCACCAGATTTACGAGCGGATGCGCGTTGCCGGGACGATAGGCGACCTGCGCCGCGTGAGCAGCGAAGACCAGCAGTTTCATACCATGTTGATCACCCTCAGCGGAAACGCGATGCTCGAAAGTATGTGGAGCATCGTCGGCAACCGCGTCCGGCAGGTGATGTCGCTGCGCAATAAACTGAACCCGGACCCGACGCAGATCGCCGCGAACCACGTCCCAATTATCGAAGCGATCATTGCGCGCGATGAGCCGCTCGCGACGACGCTGATCCACAATCACGTTGCCTCCGCTGCCGATCTGGTGCTTGAAAATTGGCAATACGCCGGCGAAATGGAATGAAGCGTGTATTAATCACAGGTGCGGGCGGTTTCGTCTGTCGCCACATCGCGGAAGCCTACGCGAATGTGGGCGATGAAGTCTACGCGCTCGATCAGTGCTTCGACGCCGACCTGCTGGCAAGCTGGCGCGGGCGCATCACGACCATCGAAGCCGACGCGGGCGACCTGCCGGATGTCCTCTTCGACATGTTCATTCACGGCGCGGCGGTGACGGGCGCGAATAAGCAATCGCCCATGCAGGACTTACGCGCCAATCTGGATACGGCGCTGCAAGCGATGGAATGGGCAGGCGCACACGCGACACGCGCCATGTTCATCAGCAGCAGCGGAATCTATGATCGCAGCGCAGCGGGTCCGGTTCATGAGGACGACGCCGCGCGCCCGCTGGGGATGTACGCCATTGCGAAGTATACGATAGAGCGGCTGGTCGTGACGGCGGCGAAAGAGCATGGCGCACAATGGACAACACTTCGTCTGAGCAATATCTACGGTCCCGGTGAATCGATGCGTCCAAGTCGCCCGTCCCTGAGCGTCGTCGGTAGGATGGTAGACGAAGCGCTGACAACGGGGCAAATCAACGTCCCGGCGTGGGAAGCCGCGCGCGACTGGACCTATGCACCAGACATCGGACGGGCAGTTCGCACGTTGATGAAACTGGAAACGTGGCAGCACGCAATCTACAACGTTGCTTCCGAACAGCGTTTTACCGCCGACGAGATCGCGGCGCAAATCGCGGAACTGATTCCCGGCACGGCGCTCATCCGGCTCACGGAGCGCCCTGCTGACCGCCCCGCCCTGACGCGACTCGGCTATCTGAGCAACGCGCGCCTCATCGAAGCGACGGGTTTCCGCTGCTGGACACCCTTCGCGCAGGGGCTGCGTGAGACGGTCGATTGGATGCGGGAGCAGGTGATGCCATGTCGTTGAAAGTGATCCTCGCGGGGTTGGGCGTGCGCGGCGGTTATTGGGGAACCGTGCTTCTGGAAGAGCCGCGCTGCGAGATTGTTGCGTATGTGGACCCGAACTCGGCGGCGCTCGCCCGCGCGGTAGAGCGCTTTGGGGAGCATCCCGTTTATACAAGCGTAGAAGAGGCCATCGCGCAGACGACGGATGCCGGGGCGCTCGTCCTTGCCAACCCGCCGCTAGGTCGCGAGCCGCAAATCCGCGCCGCGTGCGAACGCGGGATCGCCATGCTGATTGAGAAGCCGCTCGCGCTCAGTGTGGGCGAGGCCGCGCACCTCGTCGGGATCGCGGAAGCGGCAAATGTTCCGCTGATAGTCGGCTTGAACTTCCGTTATCTGCCCGTCACGCGCGCGGCGATGCGGCTGCTCGCGGAAGGAACTGTCGGCACGCCAGAGTTCGCGCGCTTCACCTATGAGCGCTGGCGCGATGGCAACCGCGCGGACCTGAACAAATATCCGCTGACGATGGACCAGCCGATGTTGTGGGAGCAATCAATCCATCATTTCGACCTGTTGCGCTTCGTTTATGGGACGGAACCCCTCAGCGTCGAAGCGCGGACGTGGAACCCCTCGTGGAGTATGTACGCCAGCAATGCGAATGTCTCCGCGCTGTTCACCTTCGCGAATGGGATGATCGTGAATTATCATGGGCTGTGGCAGGGTGGCTGGGCGCAGCCGGGCTTCGAGTGGCGCACCGATTGCACCGATGGCGTGATCGCGCAACGCGACCAGTTTGGGGCGCTGCATTATGCCCGCAGGTTCGACGACGCGCTGACAAGCGTACCTTTGCCGGAACATCGGCTCTGGGTCTCGGAGACGAAAGGGCTGCTCTCCGCGTTTGTGCGCGCGGTGCTGGATGGGGAGCCGCTCGAATGCAGCGGGCGCGATCACCTGTCCTCGCTGGCGATGGTCGAAGCCTGCGCGCTATCCAGCCGTGAAGGGCGCGCGGTCCGCATCGGTGAGGTCTTGCAAAGTGCCTGAATATAGATCGCTAAACTTGGTGCGTTTTGATTTTCTTTAAGGCCATTTCTTTTTTACGATATGGCGAGCAAGAGGAGTTTCGACCGATGAAAGTTTCACCGTCCCACATCCTTAAAGTGTTGCTGCTTGCGGCGCTCCTCGTCGGCTTGCTGCCGGCGGCCAGCGCACAGGCACAAGGCGCGAAACCCGCCAAAGATACGCTGGTCGTCGCGCAGAGCGCCGACATTTCCTCGCTGGAGCCGAACAACGTGGCTTCGCGCAACGAGTCGAACATCATGGACCATATGTTCGCAACGCTGTACGAAATCAACGCGAAGGGCGAGATTCTCCCCTATCTCGCCAAATCGTATAAGTACACCACCGACGGACTGGGTATGACCTTCGTGCTGAACGACGGCCTGACCTGTCACGACGGCGAGGCGCTGACCGCCGAAGACGTAGCCTATACGTTCAATCGCGGCGCGGACACGGCCAATAAATTCGATGGCAACACGCCCGGTTTCGTCTTCGATGCGCTTGGCTTCACGACCGCGAAGGCGGATGATGCCCTGACGGTGACGATCAGCATGAAGGCCTATAACCCCATCGCGCTGGGCCTGCTTGCAGAGGTGTACATCCACTGCAAGGACAGCTATAGCAAGATGTCGCTCGATCAGGCGGCCAAGAACCCCATCGGCAGCGGTCCGTACAAGTTCGTGGAATGGAAGAAGGATGAATATCTGCTGATGCAGAAAGTCCCGAACTTCAAACTGCGCGAAGTTGCGTTCGACAAAGTGGTATGGCGTCCGATCCCCGAAGCCAGCACGCGCGTCGCGGAGCTGATCGCCGGGAACGTGGACATCGTACAGAACGTCCCGCCGGATCAAATCAAGGCCGTCGATGCGAGCGGCGTCGCGAAGAGCGTCGCGGTACAGGGAACGCGCCGCATGTACGTCGGCATCAATTTCAACGAGAAGTTTGCCAAAACACCGGGTGGTATCCCGCTCCAGAAGAAGGAAGTCCGGCAGGCGCTGCAATATGCTATCGACGTGCCGACGATCTGCTCCTCACTGCTTGGCACGGAATGCAAGCGCGCGAGCAGCATGGTCAACCCGCCGAACGACAACCCGAGCCTGCAACCTTATGCCTATGACCCGAAGAAGGCCGGGGAACTGCTCGACAAGGCAGGCTACCCGCTCAAGGACGGCGTGCGCTTCGAGACGACGCTGATGGGTCCGCGTGGCCGTTACCTGAACGATGCGAACGTGGTGCAGGCAATCGGCCAGTACCTGAGCGATGTCGGCATCAAGGTCAATGTCGATATTCAGGATTGGGCGACCTACCGCGCCAAGACCCCCGCGCACGATGTCGGTCCGCTGTTCTTCCTCGGCTCTGGTGGTGATACGTGGAGCGCGCTCTACGATATGGCCGACATCGCCGAACCGACGGGCGCGACCAACTACACAGAGTGGCCGAACCCGGAGTGGTTCACCCGCTGGGCGAAGCTGAACGCCTCTCGCGATGAGAAGGAACAGCGCACGCTCATCAACGAAATGCTCCAGGTCATGTACGATGATTCGCCCTGGTTGTTCCTGTACTTCCAGCCGGATTTCTACGCCCAGAGCAACCGCATCACCTGGACCGCGCAAGCCGATAAAATCCATATCGAGAGCGCGAAGCTAAAGTAACTCTGCCGTATAGTGGGATCGGATTCGTTCGATCCCATCCTGTGGGCGGACACATCGGTCCGCCCCTACACAAAACGCGCGATGTATGGTGTAGGGGTCGCGGCTTGCCCGACCCGTCTTGAAAATAGCGAAGGTTTTCCCATGTTCAAATACATCCTGCGGCGCGTCTTGCAATCGGTTTTCGTCATTTTTGGCGTGACGTTGCTCTCGTTCATGTCACTGCACGCGACGGGCGACCCAACCATATTCTATGCAAACGAACGCGCCAGCAAGGAAGAAATCGCGCGGCTGCGCACGCAGCTCGGTTTCGACCGCCCGTTGCCAGAACAATATATATCGTACCTGGGACAACTCGCGCGCGGCGACCTCGGTACGTCGCTGCGCTTCAAGGAACCCGCATTCAATCTGATTATGGAACGGTTGCCCGCCACGCTCGAACTCACCTTTTTCGCGATGTTTATATCGACGGTGCTGGCAATCCCGATTGGTATTTTCTCCGCGACCCGGCGCGGTACGGCGCTCGACGGCGGGACGATGATTTTTGCAATGATCGGCCAATCGATTCCCAGCTTCGCGCTCGGAATCTTCCTGATTTTGCTGGTCGGCTTGCAACTGCGCTGGCTGCCGATCAGCGGCCACACTGCGGTCCTCGATCCACTGCTCAAGGGCGACTTCCAACTGGCTATCGCGAACATCCCGGAAGGACTACGCTATCTGCTCATGCCGGGAATTACGATTGCGGTCTTCTCGCTCTCGCGTAACGCGCGGCTGGTGCGCTCCTCGATGCTCGAAACCCTGCCGCAGGATTATGTCATTACAGCACGCTCCAAAGGGCTGCGCGAGCGCGCCGTGATCATTCGCCACGCCTTCCGTAATGCGTTAATCCCCATCGTGACGATGCTCGGTCTGGAGTTCGGTTTTCTGTTGAGCGGAGTCGTGGTGGTCGAAACAGTATTTTCGTGGCCGGGCGTCGGGCGGCTGGTCTTCAACGCGATCAACCAGCGCGATATACCGCTTGTGCAGGCGTCGGTCGTCATTTTCGCGCTGCTGTTCGTCCTGATCAACCTGCTGGTCGATATACTCTACGGCTACATCGACCCGCGTATTCGATTGAGTTAACGCGATGACTGTACAAACGACTCTCCCTTCTGAACCTGCGCTGACGCCTGCAATTCCGTCACTTGCGGCGCGTGTGCGCGAATTTCGTGAGCCGTCCGTGTGGCGTCGCGCGTCGCGCAGCCTTGTCCGCGCGAAGTGGCCGCTGCTCGCGATCCTGATTCTGATCGTCGTCGCGTTCTGCGCAGCCTTCGCGCCACAGCTCGCGCCAAAGGACCCGAACCGCCAAACACTTGTGAAGCGCCTCAAAGAGCCGTTTGCGGTGAACGCGGCGGGCGTGGTCGAGTTCCCGCTCGGCACGGATACATTGGGGCGCGATGTGCTGTCGCGGCTGCTCTATGGAGCGCGCGTTTCCACCGTGATCGGCCTGACCGCCGTTGCGATTGGCGGCACGCTGGGGACGCTGCTCGGCTTGCTGGCCGGGTATGTCGGTGGCTTCGTAGACGACGTGATCATGCGGCTCGCGGAAATCGAACTCGCGTTCCCGTTCATTTTGCTCGCGATCATGTTCCTCGTGATATTGGGTCCGGGCGTGATCAACCTCGTGATCGTGCTGGGGATCGGGCAGTGGGTGACGTATGCGCGATTGGCGCGCGGGCAAACCATTTCGCAGCGCGAGAAGGAATACGTCGAGGCGGCGCGTTCGATTGGCGCGCGGAACATCGCGATCATGTTCCGAACGGTGATGCCCAATATCATCGCGCCACTGATCGTAATCGCGTCCTTCAATGTCGCGAGCGCGATCCTGACCGAAGCCTCGCTCTCGTTCCTCGGACTCGGTGTGCCGCCGACCGTGCCGACGTGGGGCGCGATGATCGCGGAGAGCCGCGACAATTTGCTCAGTGGGAGCTGGTGGCTGGCGATTTTCCCCGGCCTCGCGATCATGCTGACGGTCCTCGCGATGAATATTCTCGGCGACTGGGCGCGCGATTTTCTCGATCCGCGTTTGCGGGGGCGGTCGTGATAGTTTGCGGCGGAGTACCGCGTGTCTGTGTAGGGGCGAACCGATGTGTCCGCCCGTCTCACCTGTAAAATTCACAAAGGATGACGATTTCGTATGGCGCAAACATGGGTAGGGGTACAAATCGGCGCGATCAGCTTCATTGATGAAGGCGTCGAGCAGGTCCTCGATATTCTACAGGAACGCGCGGGCGTGAACGCGCTGCTCATCTCGGCGCTCTCGTGGAGCCGGGGCAACGCCGGACGCGCGGCCTATGGCTTCCCCGATCACGGCGTGCAGGAGCCGGACAACCTGGAAGGCGGCGCATTTTTCAAATCGAACCCGCAATATTATCAAAACACGGCTCATAAGGAATTCAGCGCGCCGGACCCGCTCTACGCGGGCTTCGATACGCTTGCGGAGGTGATCCCGGCGGCGAAGAAGCGCGGCATGAAGGTCTACCCGTATTACTGCGAAACGTCCTCCTCCGCGATCCGGCACATCTGGCAGCCGGGGTCGGTCCACTTTCTGGATCGTGACCATTGGGGCAAGGTCGCGACGCGGCCTTCGCTGCTCAATCCGGGGTATAAAACGTGGTGGCATTCGGTCATCGAGGATTGGTTGCGCAGCCATGATCTCGACGGGCTGCTGTGGGGTATCGAGCGGCACAGCCCACTGATGGACATCATGCGTGGCGATAGCAGCACGGGGTTCGATGACTATTTCAAAGCCGAAGCACGGGCGCGCGGGATCAACGTCGAGCGTGCCATCGAAGGCTATCAGAAAATGGACCTGTTTCTGCAAGGCGTGCGCAAGGGCGAGCGTCCGCGCGATGGTGTGTTCGTCTCGTTCATGCGGCTGGTGCTACATCACCCGGAAGTGCTGATGTGGGAAAAGCTGTGGTTGGACGCGCATCAGGCGTTTTATCACGAGATCGCGGGCGTTGTGCGATACTTCAACCCGAAGCACGAGGTCGGTTACGGCATCTGGCAGATCATCAATACCTATAATCCCTACGCGAAGGCGCAATACGACCCGGCAGAATACGCGCAGTACGCGGATTGGCTCAAGCCCGTGTTGTATCACACCCCGGCGGGCGCACGCTTCGCGAACTTCTCCGATAATTGGCAAAAGGGGCTGCTCGCGGATGCGACCCCGGAAGGCGCGTACAACGCGCTTGCGTCGATCCTTGAACTTTCGCCGTTCATTGCGCCGTATGGCGAAGCAGCAATGAGCGGGTTCAAGTCGGAATACGTCAAGCAATGGACACGCGACCTCGTAGATGCGACAGGCGGTAAGTGTAAAGTCTATTCCGGGATCGGCGTCGGCGTGGGTGATGGCGGCGCGACAAAGCCGATCACGCCGCAGGAAGTGCGCGAAGGCGTCCACGCCGCATTCGAGGGCGGCGCGAGCGGTATCCTGATCTCTCGCAACTATTCGGAAGCGGATTTGGCGTGCATGGATGCGGTCGGGCAAGCGCTGGCTGAACGAGGATTGAAATAATGCCGATCCGCACCGCGATTTTTGGCGCGAGTTTTGCGAAGGCAGCATACCTGCCCGCGCTGCGCCTCGTGCCGGATGTCGAACTTGTGGCGATTGCCAGCAACCGCCTCGAAAACGCGCAGGCCGTCGCGAAGGAATTCAATATCCCGGCGGCCTATGGCGACTGGCGGGAAGTTCTCGATAAACACCCGGTCGATCTGGTCTGCGTCGTCACACCGACCGTCTACCATGCGCCGATGACGCTGGCCGCGCTGGATGCGGGCGCGCATGTTATCTGCGAAAAGCCGATGGCGATGCACGAGGATGAAGCCCGCGCGATGCTCGACGCGGCGCAGGCGAAAGGCCGAGTCCACCTGATCGGCCACGAACTGCGCTTCAACCCGAATCGCCGCAAAGTCAGAGATTTAATCGCGTCGGGCGCGATTGGGAGCGTGCGCCACATCAACATCGTGAACATCAGCGCTGCGTGGGGCGACCCGGCTTCGCGTGCGAAAGGCGATTGGTGGAGCGATGCCGCGATGGGTGGCGGGCGGCTCGGCGCGAATGGCTCTCACCAATTCGACCTGCTGCGCTTCTGGCTCGGCGATGTCGGCGCGGTGAGCGGGCAGGTCGCAACGATGGTTCCTAATCGGACCGACAAGACGACAGGCGAAGCGTGGACCGCGACCGCCGACGACGAGGTGAGCTGGATCGCGGAGATGCGCTCCGGTGCAATCGCCTCGGTGTTCCTGAGCGGGGTTGCGCGGCACGGCGTCGGCAACGTCACCGCGATTTATGGCTCCGAAGGCACGATCAAGCTCTACGACAGCGATGAAATTTTGCACTTTGCCCGCGCGGGGGAAGACTTCGAGGACGTGAGCGAACACGATGACAACGCCGGGAAGCCGGGCGTCGGGCGCGGTATCTGGAACGTTTCATTTACGGGCCTGGTGAAGGAAGCAACCGACGCAATCCGCGAAGGCCGTCCGACGCACGACGGCGCGACTTTTTATGACGGGTTGCAGACGCAACGCGCAATGGACGCGGTACGCCGTTCGTGGGCGGCGCGCGAATGGATTATTTTATAGGAATTCAAATGGCAGCACCTATTCAGACCTTCGATCTCGAAAAGCATCTATCCGACCGCGCCAAACGGGTGCGCGGTTCACTCGGACGGCAGACCTCGATCAACCTTGAAGGTCTGATCAATCTGGGCAGCGGCACGCCGGATTTCGCACCGCCGGATTTCGTCTTCGACGCGATGCAGGCCGCGATCACCGCGCGCAAATCGCAATATACTGCGTGGGCAGGGCTGCCCGAACTGCGGCATGCGGTCGCGCACAAGTTGCATCGCGATAACGGCATCGAAGCCGATCCCGCGACGGAGATCATTGTCACCAGTGGCGCACAGGAAGCATTGATGGTCGCGTTGATGACGCTGCTCGACCCCGGAGACCACGCGCTCACGCCTTCGCCGCATTACGATGAATACACGCGCGATACGAATATTCTGGGAGGGCAGTTGATCCCGGTCGCGACCACGCCGGAGAGTGGTTTCACGATCACCGCCGCGCAGTTGGAAGCCGCGATCACGCCGCAGACCAAAGCGCTCGTGATCGTCACGCCGAACAACCCGACCGGGACCGTCCTGCCGGAAGCGACCCTGCGCGATATTGCGGACCTCGCGCAGCGCCGCGACCTGATGGTAATCGCCGATGAAATCTATGAATATTACGTTTTCGATGAGAACCGGCACGTCAGTCTGGCGAGCCTGCCGGGAATGCGCGAACGCACGATCACGATCAACAGCCTCTCCAAAAGTTTCGGCATGACCGGGCTACGGCTCGGTTTTCTCGTCGCGCCGCCAGAGATCATCGAGGCGATGATGCCCTTTCACCACGCGCTGATGATCTGTGCGCCCATCGTTACGCAGCTTGGCGGGGTGGCCGCGCTGAACGCCTCGCGTGACTGGTTCGCGCCGATCCTCGCGGAGTACGACCGCCGCCGCCACCTGTGGATGGATACGCTGGATGCTCTCGGCGTCGGCTACACGCGGCCACAGGGCAGCTACTACATTTTCATCGACGTCCGCAGCACGTGCATGACCAGCGCGGCGTTCGTAAACAAGGCGCGTGAGGAAGCGCGGCTCACCTTCCAGCCGGGGACCATCGGCGGCGGCGCGGGCGAGGGTTTCATACGCGGCGCGATGACGACGCCTTCCCCGAAGTTCGAGGAGGGGTTGGAGCGCTTCAAGCGTTTCATCGGCGGGCTGCGCGCGTGAGCGATTACGAAGCATTGCGCGGCGCGGTTGCCGTTGTGACAGGCGCGGCGCAGGGACTCGGTGCGGCGATTGTAACGGCTTATGCGGACGCCGGGATGCGCGTCGTCGCGATGGATGTGCAGACGTTCAGCGCAAATCGAGCGAACGTAGCAGGCGAAATCCTGCCTGTGCAGGTCGATTTATCGGACGCTACGGATACGCTCCGCGCAATTGAGAGCGCGATACAGGTTTATGGGACGCCGCGCGTCCTCGTCCACAACGCCGCAATCCTCGATGTCAAGCCGATCACGGAGACAAGTCTGGAGGGCTGGTCGCGGGCGGTCAATGTGGCGCTGCAAGCGGGGTTTTTGCTGTCGCGGGCGGTCTGGCCGGGAATGGTCGGCGGCGGGAGCATCGTCTATGTATCGTCGCGCTCCGGGATTGAAGGCTTCGAGGGCGAGAGCGCCTATTGTCCGGCCAAACACGGCCTCGAAGGGCTGATGAAAACGCTTGCGCTGGAAGGCCGTCACGTCAATATCGCGGTGAATACCGTCACGCCGGGGAAGCCGATGCACACGCCGATGAGCGAGCGCAACTATACCGACGAACTAAAAGCGCAGTGGATCGACCCGTTGCGGCTGACCCCGGCGTTTTTGCGGCTGGCGCTGCAGGATGCACGCGGGATCACGGGGCAGCGCCTGAATGCGTGGGACGTGTCGGAAGCGGAGCGCAACGCGGACGCTTGAGTCGTTTGGTCGAAGGGATGGGTCGGTCAAGCCCGACCCTACACCGGAGCGCGGTCTTCTGTAGGGGCGGGGCTTGACCCGCCCGTGCCGTACCTGGCAACATCAATTCGCCAGCGGGTCGATCCCGGCGGGCGGCTGCGCGAGCAGGCGTTCGACTTTGGTGAGCAACACGCGCGCATCGCGGTCATTCGGATTTACCTTGATCGCCTTCTTGAACATCTCGCGCGCTGACTCCCATTCGCCGCGATCCTCATAGATCAGGCCGAGGTTGTAGTGTACGTTCGGATAGTACGGGTTCAATTCGAGCGTGCGGCGATAGGCCGCAATAGCGCGGTCCTGCTTGTCGTGCGTCGAGATTTGCAGCGTTCCGAGGTAGGCCGCCGCGAGGTTGCACCAGACCGCCGCGTTGCCGGGGTCCATCTGTGAGCCGATTTCCAGCAGTTCGACGGCATCCTTCCAGCGCTTGCTGAGGATATACGCGCCGCCGAGGTTGAGTGCCACATCCACGCGGTCGGGGTATAGCTCTGCCAGCCGTTCGAGGATCGGGATCGCCGCCGTGCCATCGCCCTGTTCGAGCAGCGCCGCCGCCTCTTTCATCTGCCGGATGTACTGTTCGTTGTCCATTTGCCGCATCTTCTGTTCGTACCGGTGGTCATCCGCCGGGGTATTCATCTGTTCGTTCATGATCCCTCAAGCTGGCAGCGTAAGGGCGCTCGTATAAGCGCCCTTACGCATATTCATTTTATGCGCCGTGTAGAGGCGGACCGATGAGTCCGCCCTTATCGAGCTAGTCGATGAGCAGGTCTTCGCCCACCAATGAGGCACTTTCGAGCGCTTCCTGAATGGCATCGACCATCTCTTCATCGCCTGCGAGTTCGGCATTCTCATGCGCGTTTTCGAGGAGCGTGCGCGCCGCGCTACCGCCGACCTCGCCGAGCGCCCAGACCGCGCTTTCGCGAATTTCGCGGTCTTCGTCCTCAAGCAATTCAGCGAGCGCGGGGATTGCCTCTTCGAGCTGGAGTTCCCCGGCAGCGTGTGCCGCCTCGTAGCGCATCTCCGGCTCTTCGGAGCGCAGTTCATCGAGGATCACCGATCCCCAATCGGGGTCGCAACTGCTGCCCATCGCGTGTAACGCACTAGCCTGCATCCGCGAGTCGTCGGAGTCGTAGGCTTCCTGAATGAGGTCGGCGACGCCCTGCCGCGTGCAGTTGCCAAGCGCTTCAATCGCACGGCGGCGAATCTCGATGGTTTCATCGACATCGTTGTAGAGCGCGAGCGCGAGGTCTTGCGCATCTTTGGCGAGGGTGGGTCCGATTTTTCCGAGTTCACCCAGCAGGATGAAGCGCCCAATCGCGCTCACGGCGGCTTCGCGCACGCCATCGGAGACATCCTTGCGCGCGAGCGTGATCAGCTTGCGCAGCAGCGACGGCTCCTCATCGTACCAGAGCGCTTCCACTGCTTCGCGCCGGATGTCTTCATCCTGGTCGTTCAGCGCGTGTTCGGTGACAGCGCTGAAATTCAAATCGAAGTTGGTTTCGGTCAGTTCGCCGAAGCGCGCGATCAGCGTATGGCGGCGCTCGTTGGGGATCGTCTCCCAATGCGCCGCGAGGATGATCATTTCCGGCTTCGTAATATCGGACAAGCTGCGGATAGCTGCCGCTGTCAGCGGTTTTTCCGCATCACGCAGCACCTCCAAGGTAGAGTGAATACCAGACATTGCATACTCCTAACGTGCAAGGCTTATCGGGTTGATGATGTCGTTCGCCACAATAACGACCGTCAGACCGAGCAGGATCATGATCC
This sequence comes from Aggregatilineales bacterium, assembly GCA_965246845.1. GTDB lineage: Bacteria > Chloroflexota > Anaerolineae > Aggregatilineales > UBA2796 > JBBRMW01. The sequence continues at coordinate 1,171,603 of CBDFFR010000012.1, read as the reverse complement.
CGACCAGATGGATCAGCCCTTCGCGTTCCTGATTGATCGGCTTGCCGCGCAGCAGCTCGAAGATGACGAACAGGATTCGCCCGCCATCCAGACCGGGGATCGGCAGCAACTGCGTGATCCCGATGAAGATACTGAGCAATCCCGCGAAGTTCAGGATCGGGTACAGCACGCGCTGCTGGAAAGACTGCGTGATGACCGCCGCCCCAAGCTGCGAGATCGCGACGACGCTGGCCGGACGCGCTTCGGCGGCGGTCAACTGTCCCTTGATCAGGCGTACTGGCAGGTCCGCAATGAGGCCAAGCGTAGCCGTCGTGCGCGTCCAGCCATACTGGATCGCCTTGCCGAATTCAAGGGGACGAGTGCGGAAGCCTTCGGCACGGTCGATCAACGCGATACCATAATTCGGGTCGGTCTGCCCGGTGGCAATCGTCGCGCCGATAGGACCCTGCCCGCTGGGTGGGTCCTTGCGCGGCGTCAACTGTACTGTGAACTGCTTGCCGTCGCGTTCGAGCGTAACGGTGACGAGCTGGCCGAGATGCGCCTTGTTATAGGCGAGCAGTTCATCGTTGCCTGTGATGATCTTGTCATCCACCTTGACGATGCGATCCCCCAATTTCATACCCGCTTTGGAGGCGGGTGAATCGGCGGCCAGTTCGGTAATGAAGACGCTGGGTGTCGCGTCGCCCGCATCCGTTTCGGAAGGCGTGATGGTGAGCGGAAGCTGCTTGTTATCGCGATATACCACAAGGTCTATCGGCTTGGCGACGCGCCCGCCGATCTCATCCTCGATGTCCTGCGTGGTATCAATCTCGACGCCATTGAGCGTCATGATGATGTCGCCACGCTGCAACCCGGCCTGCTGCGCGGGTGAACCCGTCGCGACGCTCAGCAGTTCGACCTGCGAACGCGGCAGCCCGGTCAGGCCGATCAGCGCGAAGATGACGAACCCGGTGATCAGGTTGAAGACGACACCTGCCGACATGAACCAAATGCGCTGCCAGGGTCCAGCTTCCATCACGGCTTTGGTTTTGATGTGCTTCTGCTCAAGCGTGGTCCGTTCGGACATGCGCTTCTCGAATTCGGCGCGTTCGGTATCGGTCGCGTTCTCGCCAAGCGGCTTAACGAAATCCTCACCGAGAGGACGCACGAAGCCACCAATAGGCAGCCAGTTCAGCGTAAATTCCGTGCCGCCGCGCTCGAATAGCTTGACGGCGCGTGGCGGGAAGCCGATTCCGAATTCCAGCACGGTCACGCCAATCGTGCGCGCGGCCACATAATGCCCCAACTCGTGGATGAGGATGAGCGGTCCGAGGACCACGATGAACGCGATTATCCATAATACAAAATCCGGCATAGGTCCTCACACCGCAAGCGGTCCGGGACGCCCCGCGCCGCTCAAATTGGTTACACAAGAGTTTTAATTATACTGTTGTGCGGGGGACGGAACAAGCGCGGCACTGCGCGGCGCAGCGTGTGACTGAAAACATTAGTCCGGCGCTCATCCGAGTGGTGCATAATGTGCAGCCATGCTAACCTGAATGAGCGTTGGAACTCAGGAGAACTGTTATGTTTCGCTGGATTGGAACTTTTGCCGTGTTGATCGCGCTTGGCAGCGCTTTCATCCGTCCCGCGCAGGCGCAGACGACCGAACCGCGTCGCCTCGAAGTGAATTTTAAATTGCCGCGAGCGTTGCTCTCTCCAAATGGCGCGCTGCTCGCTGTCTATGAAGATGCCTTTATTAATGAAAACAAAGCACCCAACACACCGCCGACAATCGCGTTTTATACACTCGCAGACCTCAAGCCCGCAGGTGAGGCACTCTCCAGCTTCACTGATTATGTAAGCAACGCGGTATTCTCGCCCGACGGACGTACCCTCGCAACCCTGCACCGGAATGGGGATTTACTGTTGTGGGATGTTGCCAGCCGCAAATTACGGCAGAGCTACTACGTTCCGTCCTTCTTCGGCGGCGATGCGGAATACACTGCCGATGGTCGCACACTGATCGTCGCAGCCGGAGACCCGACGAATTTCTTGTTCTTCGACGTGAGTACGGGCGCGATCACGCACATTCTCGCCGCACGCTTCAAAACCTATGCCGAAATTGCCGATACATTGGGCGATGTTTACAAGCGCGGGAGCTATCAATATCCGGTGTTCATCGTCACGAAGGACGGCAAGCAGATTGTGACAGCCAACGCGAATGGCGGCGTCGAGGTGTGGGACATCGCCACCGGAGCGCGCACGACCATTCACAAAGAACAGGAGACGGACCGCCTGTATTTCAACATCCGTCAGCTTGTCGCCACCCCGGATGGAAATTCAATCATCTACTACGATAACGTCGATAGAAAGCTGTATCAGGCCGACATCAAGACCAAAACTGAAAAGGCTATCGGCAGCAGCGGCGGTGATGTTTTTGCTCTGTTCCCGGATGGCAAGCGCATCGCATGGCTGGCCGCAACACCCGACAAAAAATCACAGCTACGCCTGGCCGCGCTCGATACACTGGACAACCCGCAGGATGTGTTCGTCTTTCCGCGCCCAATCATCTTCAGGCGAACCGCCGCCACTTTAACACCGGATGGTAGACAACTTGTCGTAAGTGGCTTCCTCGCCGATGGTGGCGATAAAGGCGTGGTCTACGTCTTCACAATTTGAGTCGGCATACCGGGCAGCTCGTCGTAACGGATCACCAGCGGCAGCGTACCTAACCGTATTTCGTCGTTGTCTTTGAGCGCGTGCGCTTCATTTGGCGGGAGGCGCGTGCCGTTCAAGACGGTTCCGTTGGAGCTGTTCAGGTCCGTCACCAGCATCACACCGTCTTTGAAACGCAGCACGGCATGTTTGCGTGAGACGCCGCGATCATGCCCGCCGTAGCGCGTCAGGTCGAAGTGTGACGGCGAATCTGAGAGCAGGTCGGTTCGTCCGAGGATGATTTCGGTCCCTTCCTCGAAGATGAACCGCTCGGCAATGCCGCGTATCAAAAGTGTAACAGTGCGTTCCGGCGAGAGGACGCCCGTTTCGGTACGCTGCCGCCGCAATCGGACCATGTTCGGGTCGATACGCAGCGCGACCGTGCTGCTTTTCGGGTCGAAAAGGACATGGCCGCATTTGATGCACACCGCGTCGTTGATCTTATAGGGTGTGCCGCATTTGGTACAGTTCAAGGTTCAGCGCTCCTGCGTCAATTGTATCATCTGGACGAAATTGTGATGTGACCGTGATGGGATTGTGCCGTACAATGGTGGGCTATACTTCGCATTTCTATTGAAAGGAGCCGCTCTATGCTGTACATGCCCTCCGAGGAGGGCCAGGGACTCGTCGAGTATGCACTACTCCTGATGCTCGTTGCTGTCGTCGTGGTCGTCGTCGCAGTTTCGCTCGGTCCAGCAGTCGGGAATCTGTACTCCAACGTGATTCGCAATCTGTAAGCTGCTATCTTTTGCAATTGTCATCCGTGAGCGCTCCGCTGCAATTATGCCGGGGCGCTCATCTTTTAGCGCAGATACAACCGCGACAAAAATACGCCGACCAGCCAGGGCAGATAGAGGACCAGGGCGGTCCCCAATACAATATACGGTGCGTAGGGAATCGCGAAAGCACCCCGCCGCCCGCGCTTCGGTCCGAAGATGACCACGAGCGCACCCGCCGCACCCATGAATGCCGTCAGCACAAGCGCAAAGCCGATATTCGGCCAGCCGACGATCAACCCGCAGCTTGCGACCAACCACACATCCCCGAAGCCGAAGACCGTGCGCCCGATCCTGCGCCGCCGCAACATTCCCACTCCATGCGCAAAGACGATTCCCAGAATATAAACGCCGACCGCGATAACGAAGCCATACTGCGCGCCGCGCAGCGCCTGTGGGATGCGGTCCGCGCCCGTCACTATGGATTCGACCACGACGATGCAGGCCAACGCGATGAGCGTACTTGTCAAAATCCAGCGCCGTTCCATATCCACTACCGCAATCAAAGTGAATAGCGCGGCATAGAGCAGCAGGAAGAGCAGGCGCGGCTCGTTCCCGAACGTCGCGACGATGTAAATATAGACCAGCGGCATAAACAGTTCGACGGTTAGCCGCCGCGTCCAGTGCGGAGAAGCGAACGCCCCAAGTCCTGTCAGGCGTGCGCCCCACCCGGACCACACGATGAGCGGCGCGCGTGGAAAGAAATGCGGTGCAGGCGGGATCGTGGACGGTGAAGCGAAGGGCGTGCGCAGCGCTTCGCGGCGGTAGCGGCGAACAGGTAAATCATCCGCAAGCAAATTGACAAGGACGCCGACGATGAACCCGCCGACGACCGCGAGAAGCATACCGGAAAGCGACACGATAAATCCTTTGCGGCAACAATGCAGGTGTATGTATATGACAGAGCCGCGCGGAAAAGTGTATCATAGCGCGCGTTCGACCTTCATCACGCTATCATCACGGATTGGAGCCTCGCCCTGTTGTCCGCAAAAACTCCTCTCCCGCGTTGGCTCCCACTGACGCTGCTCGCCGCGACGATCCTGCTTTTGTTTCACCGCCTCATCATGGGCGAGGTCCCGTTCTGGGGACTGCCCGCGCTGCAATTCACGCCCTGGCGCGCGCTGACCCTGAGCGAACTGGCAGCGGGGCGGCTCCCGCTCTGGAACCCGTACAATGGCACGGGCGCGCCACTCCTTGCCAATTATCAGAGCGCCATCGGCTACCCGCCGAACGTACTTCTGTACCTGATCCCCGGTCCCACGCCGATTGGGTGGCTGGGCATGGCGCATCTACTCTGGGCAGGGATTGGGATGTGGCTGTTTCTCGGCTCGGTTGGCCTGACGCGCTTCGGGCGCGGTGTGGGCGCGCTCGCGTTTGCGCTGAATACGGCGGTGGTCGCGCGCTTCGGCACAGTCCCGATGCTGGATAGCGCTGCCTGGCTGCCCTGGCTGATGCTGGCCGCCGACCGCATGAGCCGGTCGATACGCCCTGCAAACCTTGTTTATGGGGCGCTCGCGACGGGGATGCTGCTGCTCGCCGGACATGCGCAATGGGCATTTTATAGCCTGCTGCTCGCGACGCTGTATTTAACTTTCCGGTTGATAACGATGCGCGCTGTACGAAACATTTGGGTAGGGCGCTTCGGCGGCTGGGTCGCGCTGACCGCGTTTGGCGCGGCGCTGGCTGCTTTTCAATTGCTGCCAACCGCCGAACTTCAACGCCAGTCGCAACGCTCCAGCGGCGCGGATGAAAGTTTCGCGCTGACTTACAGCTATGAACTTCCGCTGCTGCCGACGCTCTTCAACCCGAAATTTTATGGCGATCCGGGCGACGGTTCATACCTGATCAACGGCGCGGCTTTCGAGAGCGCGGCGTATATCGGGTGCTTGCCCGCGCTCGCCGCGCTCGTGACATTGCTGCGCTATCCGGTGCTACGCCGCCGCGCGCAACCACCACCGGGAACAGCGCTCATTCCGTTCTTCGGGATCGTGCTGCTCGTCGCATTCATCTTCGCGCTCGGCAAGAACACGCCGATGTATGTGCTGCTGTTCCGCTACGTGCCGACTTTCAATCTGTTTCAGGCTCCCACACGCTGGCTGCTGTGGTTCGTCTTCGGCGGGGCAGTCCTCGCGGCGGTTGGCCTCTCCGCGTGGAAAGCGGACCGAGGCTACCGGGCAGGAGCGCGGCTGCTCGGTTTTGGCGGTGGCGTGGTCGCGATTCTGTCGCTCGCGCTGCGTGTGGCAACCGACGCGCCGCTGTTAAACGGTCCGCTTGGCCTCGGCGTGCTGTTCGCGCTGGCCGGGCTGGTCCTCGTGGCGCAGCCTTTCCCCGGACGTGGCGGCGCGGCACGCTGGCAGGTGATCGCGCTGCTCTTCATTGCGGGCGACCTGCTTTGGGCCAATGCCCTCAGCAACCCGACCACCCCGCCCGATTTTTATAATGTTCCAGCGGCAGCCGACCCGCTGCGCAGGACATGGCGCACGCCCGTTGAAATCGACCGCCTGATGTTCAACGACTTTCTACGCTTCAAGGATTACCGCACGGTCAGCACTGAACGCGAAGCCTATGCCCGCGCGTTGCTCCCGAATATGAATATTCTCGCGGGCAGCGATCAGTTCAATACCTTCGAGCCGCTCCGCCCGGCAGGTATTGAAAAATTCACCCAACTCCTCGCGGAGCATCCCGCGCCCAATCTCTTCGCCGCCGCGGGAATCACGTTATCGGATGCAGCCTTGCCCGCGCCGCTTGCGTGGTCCGCGCCGCAGGCCATTGGCAGCGCGGACGCTTTCGCGGCGATGAGTGACCCAGCCTGGGACCCTTACAAAACGGTCTTCATCGCGAGCGAGTCCGCGCCGACCTTTAGCGGGACGCAACCGTGCGCCGTGCGCGTCGTGGCGCGTGAGACCCAGGCCTGGACCGTGCAGGCCGATTGTCCGGCGCGGGCGATGCTCGTCCTCGCACAAACCTATTACCCCGGCTGGCGCGCGAGCATCGATGGCAACGACGCGCCAATTTACCGCGCGAATGGCGCGTTTCAGGCCGTCGCGCTCCCGGCGGGCGCGCACACGATCCGGCTCGACTATGCACCTGTGCTGCCGAAAATCGGTGCGGCGATCTCACTTGCGGCGCTCGCGGGGTTGGCCGCGCTTTCTATTTACGGCGCGAGATCACGAAAGCCGCAATCGCAATCGCCAGTCCGCCGATGATCAGGATCGGGAGCCATTCACTGCTCCCCGATGAGAAGCCCTGAACACCAGTACCTTGTCCCTGTGGCAGGAAGATCAGCGCCCCGATCACGATGACGACCAGCGCGGCGAGCGCAATAAAATTGAAGATCGAGCGTGAACTAAAACTGCGCGAGGGTGCGCGCTGGCTATGCAGCAGGTCCCATTCGCGATTGAGGCGCGCAGTCAGCCGCGCGCGAAAGGCGGGATCAGGGGACGCATTTTGCAGGTTGAATAGCGTGTTCACAGTCGGTTCCAGCCCTTGAAATTCGGTGGACGACACTTGTGCCTGACGCCCCGCTATCATGGAGTCGGTCAGGTCTGCAAGTTCGTTGTCGAGGGAGGTATCCTGATCGGGCATTGTGGCTAACCGCCAATCTGGTCGCGGATGGATTGAATGGCGCGTCGATACAGCGATTTGACTGCTTCGAGCGATTGGCCGCGCCGTTGCGCGATTTCGATGAAAGTCAGCTTGTCCGCAAAGCGCATATAGATGACTTCCTGATAGTGTTCCGGGATTTTCATAAGCGCTCGCTGAACCAACACCTTTTCATCAATCGCATCACGGTCACGGAGCGAACCATCGGCCACCCGTTCGGCGTCTTCAAGCGGCACAAGCACGGTATCCCTGCCGCCGCCGCGATGACGACGGCGGTAAAAATCGGCAATCTGTCGATTGACGATGATATACAACCACGTCCCGAACTGTGAGCGTTGTTCGTAGCTATGCAGTGAGCGCAGCATTGCGATGAATGCTTCCTGTACGACGTCCTCGACATCGGTTTCCGGGATGCGGCTGCGGACCCGATTGTAGACCTTTGTCAGATAACGATTATAGAGCGTCAGGAATGCCTCGCGATTGCCATCTTGCGCCTGTCGTGCAAGAGACTCGTCGCTGCCATCGAAGGCCATGCTCATATCCTTTAAGTCGGCGTGAATGGAAGAAAAGCGTTGAAAACACGCGGATAGTAACATATATCCGGGGATAGAGTCGATTCGGCACATTGAAAGGGGTCGAAAGGCAGCGCAAAAAAGCCGCCCCGGAGGAGGGGCGGCGGTGTACAGTCGGTTGAGGAAAAGGCAGGTTAGCGTTTAGCGTTTGCCCGAATACGGGACAAGGCCGAGGCTGCTGGCGTCTTCTTCGCTGGGCGCGTTTTCGGAGTACAGGTTTTGCTCCTTGCCCGTGCCTTTCGTGATTACGGTGGTGTCCTTATCGACCTTGACCGGGGGCGCATCGATGTCGAACGAGGTGGTGCTGTACAGGTTGGTCGTTCCGTTCACATCGGAGGTAAAGACGAGCGCCCCGGTGTTGCAAGTCCAACCCGGCGCGTAGCTTGCGGCATCTTTGCCGTTACTGCCCGTACGGTCGGTGAGTTGGCGCGTCTTGCCGCTCTCAATTTCATAGATGAAGACGGTCATCACGCCATCGACTGCGCTTTGCCAGGAGACCAGCTTGTCATCCGGTGAAACGCTGTGGTTGTAGGCTGTGAGTGTCGTGTTGCTGATGATCTTCTTGTTGGAACCATCCGCATTGGCGATGTAGATGACGCCTACGTTGTCGCTGCGGTAGGCACGCCACAATAGGAACTTGCCATCTGGCGAGAAGACCGGGTTGTAATCCGAACTTGTGCCATCGCTGATTTTGGTGGATTGCAGGGTCGCGAGGTCCAGCGAGAAGATTTCCGATTGACCGTTCGACTGGCTCTCGTAAACGAGTGTTTTGCCATCGGGCGCGAAGAATGGGTTCAGTTCATTGGCGGGACCGTTTGTAATCTGGACTTCGCTCTCCGGTCCCTTCGTCACATCTGTTTTGAAGAGGTCGAAGTTACCGCGCCGTGCGCTGGTATAAACGATGCTCGTTCCATCCGGCGACCATACCGGATCGAGGTCGGCAGCGAACGTGTTATATGTCACACGCTGCGGGCGGCTCTTGCCATCCGCGCCGACGACGTAGACTTCCCAGTTACCGTCGCGGTCCGAGGTGAAGGCGATGGTCGCGCGGTCCGGCGAGAGCGCAGGGGCGACGTTATCAGTGCGCGCGCCGCCTTTGGTCAGGTTGGTCAGCGTAGCGGGCTTGCCCGACGTGTTTTCGATGCGGAAGACATTCCACGAATTGAGGCCGTCGCGGTTGCTGTGGAACAGGATGAAATCGAGGCAAACCGCCGCGCCGACCTTGATTGGCGTCCAGACCGCGCGTTTGAGGACGGTTGTATCCTGCTGGCAGGGGTCTGTGCTGACGACCGGGAACGTGCTGCTCTGAGGCCGCGTGATCACGCCACAGGGCGGCACAGGTGTGTTGGTGATCACCGGACGCGGGACGCGCGTAACGATGCCCGGAACGGCAGTTGTCGGGATAACAGGCACGGCGGTCGTCGGTTGCTTTTGCGGCGGGGGCGGGCAGCCAACCGTTGATGTGACCGTTTGGGGACCATTGGCCCCAGTGTAGGTGACAACGATTTGTGTTTGACCGGGGACGGAGCCGAGACCGAACAACTGGCCTGCACCGAGTTGGAAACTGCCTGAGCTATTGCCACCAATCGGACGCGAGATGCTATACGACCCCGGCGATTTCATGGCTCCACCGGCGTTGACGAGCGTGACATTCGCGAAACCCGTATTCGGATCGCAGGAGACATTAATGCGGATTTCGGGAAAAGACCCGGTAGTCTGTCTATTCGTTACAATGTCGGGTATGGCCTGTCCACGCGCCGCTGCAAAAGCGGCATCGCTCGCGATATTTGGCGCAGCCTGACTGACGCTGGAACCCAACAGACTGACGACGATCACAATGGCGAGCGCAAGGGCGACGCCGACCCGCCCCGTAAGCGTGACGGCATGATAAGCGTTGAATTTGGCTGGTTTCATCGAAAAACCTCTTTGTGCAATGGACACGCTTCAAAAGCGGTGGGATACGTGCATCGAAAAGACACTCATCCGTTTACTATACAGCAAAAACCCAAAAAAAAGTTGTAATGACTTACCCCAAAAATAGAGAGCCACCCAAAAAGGGTGGCTCTCTGGCTTGAACTGACGGGAAAGTACGCTGTTAGCGCTTGCCTGTCGTGGGTGAAATAAACCCGATGGTGCTGGCGTCTTCTTCCAGCGGCGAGCTTTCGCTGTACTGGTTCTGTTCTGTCCCCGTGCCGTTCGTCAGCTTTGAAGCCGTCGTTTCAACCTTGATCGGCGCAGCATCAATCGGGAGCGCATTGGTGCTGTACAGGTTCGGGTTGCCGGAGACATCGGAGGTGAAGACGAGCGTATTGGAGTTGCAGTACCAGCTTGGCGCGTAGTTCAGGGCATCCTTGTTCCCGGCCATGACCTTATCCGTCACCTGGCGGGTCTTGCCAGTCGCGGGGTCATAGACGTAGACGCTCGGAACATTGTTCACGTTGCTCTGGTAAGCGACGAGCGAGCTATCCGGCGACCAACTGCTGTTGAAGGCGGTGTTCGTCGTGCTGCTGATCAGCTTCGCATTGGAGCCATCCGCATTGGCGACGTAGAGACCGCCGACGTTGCTGTTGCTGCCGCGATAGCTGCGGAAGGTCAGGTATTTTCCATCCGGCGAGAAGGTCGGGTTGAAGTCTGCACCCGTGCCGTCGCTGAGGCGGGTCGTCGTGAGCGAAGTCACGTCGACCGAGAAGACCTGCGAGGTTCCCTGGCTCACGCTTTCGTAAACGATGCTCTTGCCATCCTTCGACCAGAACGGGTTGAGTTCATTCGCGGGGCTGTTTGTCAGTTGGATTTCGCTCGACGGTCCCTTCGTGACATCGATCATGAACAGATCGAAGTTACCGCGCCGCACGCTTTCGTAGACGAGGAAGCGTCCATCCGGCGACCAGATTGGGTCGAGGTCGGCGGCGAACGTGTTATAGGTCACACGCTGCGGCTTGCCCTGTCCGTCGGTCGGCACGACATAGACTTCCCAGTTTCCATCGCGGTTGGTGGCGAAGGCCATTTGTGCGCGGTCTGGCGAAAGGGCAGGCGCGATACTGAACGTATTCGCGGGTCCTTGCGTCAGGTTTTCAGGGGTCGAACCCTTGCCGGGGATGTTACCGAGACGGTAGACATTCCACTCGTTCGAGCCGCCCTTATTGGTGTGGTAGACCAGCCAGTCCTGGCAGACTGCCGCACCGGGGGTAATCGGAGTCCATGTCGCGCGTGGCGGGGTGGATAGGTCAGGCGCGCACGCTTCTGTGCTGATGACCGGGAAGCCGTTTGCGGCACGTGTCACCTCACCGCAGAGAACGGTCGTCGGTGGCGTCACGCCCGGAGGCGGTGTCGCGGTCGGCGGGAGCGGCGTGCGTGTCGGAGCCACACCTGTCGGCGGAATATTGGTCGCAGTCGGCGGAACGCGCGTAGCCGTTGGCGGCACAGTCGTCGCGGTTGGCGGGACGGTGGTATTCGTCGGCGGGACGCGCGTGGCCGTTGGCGGGACAGTTGTCGCAGTCGGCGGCACGCTGGTATTCGTCGGCGGAACGGTGGTCGCAGTCGGCGGCACAGTCGTCGCGGTTGGCGGGACAGTTGTCGCAGTCGGCGGGACGGTGGTCGCGGTCGGCGGCACAGTCGTATTCGTCGGCGGCACAGTCGTCGCGGTTGGCGGGACGGTCGTGTTCGTCGGCGGGACGCGCGTGGCCGTTGGCGGGACGGTGGTCGCAGTCGGCGGGACGGTGGTCGCGGTCGGCGGCACAGTCGTCGCGGTTGGCGGGACGGTGGTATTCGTCGGCGGGACGCGCGTGGCCGTTGGCGGGACAGTCGTCGCAGTCGGCGGCACGGTGGTCGCGGTCGGCGGCACGCTGGTATTCGTCGGCGGGATGCGCGTGGCCGTTGGCGGCACGGTGGTTGCAGTCGGCGGTACAGATGTGTTCGTCGGCGGCACAGTCGTCGCGGTTGGCGGGACGGTCGTGTTCGTCGGCGGGATGCGCGTGGCCGTTGGCGGCACGGTGGTTGCAGTCGGCGGCACAGTCGTCGCGGTTGGCGGGACGGTCGTGTTCGTCGGCGGGATGCGCGTGGCCGTTGGCGGCACGGTGGTCGCAGTCGGCGGCACAGTCGTCGCGGTTGGCGGGACGGTCGTGTTCGTCGGCGGGATGCGCGTGGCCGTTGGCGGCACGGTCGTCACAGTCGGCGGCACGGTGGTCGCGGTTGGCGGGACGGTCGTGTTCGTCGGCGGGATGCGCGTGGCCGTTGGCGGGACAGTCGTCGCAGTCGGCGGCACGGTGGTCGCGGTTGGCGGGACGGTCGTGTTCGTCGGCGGGATGCGCGTGGCCGTTGGTGGCACGGTTGTCGCAGTCGGCGGTACAGATGTGTTCGTCGGCGGGATGCGCGTAGCCGTTGGCGGCACGGTCGTCACAGTCGGCGGCACAGTCGTATTCGTCGGCGGGACGGTCGTGTTCGTCGGCGGAACGCGCGTGGCCGTTGGTGGCACGGTTGTCGCAGTCGGCGGTACAGATGTGTTCGTCGGTGGGACGCGCGTAGCCGTTGGCGGCACGGTCGTCACAGTCGGCGGCACAGTCGTATTCGTCGGCGGGACGGTCGTCACAGTCGGCGGGACGCGCGTGGCCGTTGGTGGCACGGTCGTCGCAGTCGGCGGCACGGTCGTATTGGTCGGCGGCAGGCGAGTCGCAGTCGGCGGCACCGACGTATTCGTCGGCGGAACGCGAGTCGCGGTCGGCGCTACAGACGTGTTCGTTGGCGGAACGCGCGTCGCGGTTGGCGCATTCGGCGTCGACGAAGCAGGTCTAGGCGTCGGCGAAGACGGTCTTGGTGTGCGCGACGCGGGGACGCCCGTTGCAGTCGGCGGCAAAGCCGTCGCAGTTGGCGCGGCGCAGGTTCCACTTGCGTAGAGGTACTTGTTCTGGTTATCGAACGGGTTGTAATAAGTCGCCGAGGCATTGGAACCAAGCGGATAGGTCCCAAGTCCCTGACTTCCACCCGCTGCCAATTTGAATGACCCGTTGGAAGTGCCGCCGCCGGCTTTGGCAACGCTCCAGCTTCCAGAGGACGTCATCGCATCGCCTGTGTTGAACAGGAAGAACGACACGGTGTTATCGCTGTTGCACTGCACGGCAAGCTGGATCACCGAATTCGGCGCAGGCGCGGCGGCGGCTTGTGTCGCAGCTTGCGTCACGGCTTGTGTCGCAGCGGCCTGGGTCGCGGCCTGAGTTGCGGCGGCAATAGCCGCTTGCGTTGCGGCCTGAGTCGCGGCGCGAGTTGAAGCAGCGGTCGCAGCTTGCGTTACCGCTTGAGTCGCGGCGCGCGTAGGCGCTTGCGTTGCCGCCTGAGTGGAAGGTCCGGCAGATTGTGTAGAAGGTCCGACGGATTGCGTCGCCTGGAGTTGCTGCACCTGCGGCTGGGTCGCCGGAGCTTGCGTTGGCGGTACAGAAGACGCAGCAGGCTTGGTCAGGGTTCCGGCAGCAGCCTGCGTTGGCGGTACGCTGGTTGGCTGTACAACAGCCTGTGTAGCTACACGCGCCTGTGCGTTGGTTGGCTGTACAGAAGTCTGAGTTGGCGGCACGCTGGTTGGCTGCGCCGCTACGGTTGGCGGTACGCTGGTTGGCTGTACAGGAGCCTTCGTCGGCGGCACGCTGGTCGGCAGTGCAGCCGCAGCAGTCGGCGGAGCCTTTGTCGGCTGCGCGGGCGCGTTGGTTGGCTGTACCGCTACTGCGGTCGGCGGAGCCTTTGTCGGCTGCGCGGGTGCGCTGGTTGGTTGCACGGGAACCCGTGTCGGCTGTACAGGCGCACTGGTCGGTTGCGCTGGAGCCTTCGTCGGCTGCGGTTGTGCGGGCGCGCTGGTTGGCTGCGCAGGTGCGCTGGTCGGTTGCGCCTGCTGCGGCGGGCTGGTTGGCTGCGGTGGTGGCTGCTGCTGTTGCGGCGGAGCGGTCGGGTTAGCACCGGATAAACCGAATAACCCTCCTTGTCCTCCTCCACCCAGAACAACCGCGCCGACCACGACTACCGCCAGCACAACGCCGGCGATAATGAGGTTGCGATTATTTCCTCGTCCCATGAGCTTATCGAACTCCTTGAATTTGCGGCGAAAATGACAGGATGCGGCGGCGCGAGCGTGTGATGCTGAATCCCCCCTTTGGCAAAATGATTGGTGAATGGATGTAATTATGTCGGAGACGAGTCCGAAAAAGTGTCGTGGGGCATTCGATACCCCACAGCAAACGATTCTGAATTTAACCCTTTAACACGTATTCTTCAACTTTCAAAAAGCCGCATTTTCCGGCACACTGTTCAGAGATTGATAACGATAGTGAGGAAACACGGTCAATGGCGGTTAATTACAAGGCAGAACTCGTTGGCGTGTTTGGCTTTCCGGTCGCGGAAAACCCGACAGGCGTGATGCAGGACGCAGCGTTTGCGGCGCTCGGCCTGAACTGGCGCTATTTGACCCTGGAGGTGCAGCCCGCCGCGCTTGCGGCAGCGATGAGCGGGCTGCGTGCGATGGATTTTCAAGGGATCAACCTGACGATCCCGCACAAAGTCGAGGTCCTGAAATATCTCGATGCGGTAGCACCTGATGCGCAGATGATCGGCGCGGTCAATACGGTACGCCGTGAAGGAGCCCGCTACATCGGTGAAAACACGGATGGCAAGGGTTTCTTGCGTGGCGTGCGTGAAGATGGGCAGATTGATCCGAAGGGCAAGCGCATCGTCGTCCTCGGCGCGGGTGGAGCGTCGCGCGCGATCTGTGTGGAACTCGCGCTGGCTGGTGCGCAGAGCATCCTTGTCCTGAATCGCACCGTTGAACGCGGTGAAGCGATGGTCGCGGATATACGCAGCCGGACGGGATGCGATGCGCGCTTCGTACATTGGAACAGCACGCAGCACATCCCCGCTGATGCTGACATTCTGGTCAACGCCACCTCGATTGGGCTGTTTCCCGATGTCGATGCGATTCCTGATGTGAATATCGACGCCCTGCAAGCGAACGCGCTGGTTTGCGACGTGATCCCCAACCCGCCGCAGACGCCATTCCTCGCGAAGGCACGGGCGCGTGGTCTACGCACGCTTGACGGCCTCTCGATGCTGGTGTATCAGGGTGCAATCGGCTTCAAAATGTGGACCGGGTTCGATGCGCCCGAACAGATCATGAAAGACGCGCTCAACCGCGCTTTCGACGTATAACAGTTTCATCACAGTTTTGGATTTATGACCAAAAAGACGCCGGAGCGTTCGATTGAACACCCCGGCGTGAAGTTTTGCATTACCGTAGAGGTCGGATTTATCCAACCTCCCACAGTAGCAGATTCGGTATTACTTGAGGATCAAGGCGGCGGTTCCGGTCATTTCACCGGGTCCCTTGACGGCGCTATAGATCAACGCGCTCTCGAACTGATCAATGGCGCGGAGCGCTTGGCGGTCGCTCGCGGAGAGCGTGATGTCTCCGAATGCGATTTGCTGGTTGACGACTGCGGCGATACGGGTGATGTCGAGATACAGCACCTGCGAGGCATCCGCCGGGATGACCGCCTTCGCATTCGTCCAAGCGGCTGTTGTGCGTCCTTGACCGAAGTTACCGTTGATCGCGTCCGTTGCGCTCGCGAGCGCGGAACCCGTCGAGAGGACAAAGGTGTTGTCGACCTGCGCGAGGCCAATGCGGAACGAGTTTTCCGTCTGGAACAGGAACGAGCCGGGGCTGAGGCGGGTCGGCTTGTTGCCGAAAGCCGACGACGCGCTGTTCAGCTTGGCGATGAACGCCGTCGATCTAGGCGCATCGCTCGAATCAACGAGCAGTACATGGTCGAACGGCCACTGGCCGCGGCTGGCCGCTGCCAAATCGCTGCGCGGATTGAAGACCATATAGGCCGCGAAATCGCCGCCGAGCCAGCTCAGGATGTCTTCGTTGATGTCGAGTTCCAGATTTTCCTTCAAGCCCGATTCGATCTCCGTGAAGAACGCGGCGGCCTGACCGGGATTGAGTCCCGCGCTGCCGCTGAGATTCATCGTATCGAGTGCCAGCGCTTGCGTCTTGAGCGCGCGATAGAACGCCGCGAGGTCCGTACCATAGATGACGGCCAATGCGTCGTTCGGAAGCTGATCGAACAGCTTAAGCGTGAGTGGCTTTTGCTTCGCGTACATCGTCGCCAGATTAACGCTATAGCCCATCTGCGTCGATAGCTTCTGCGCGGCCTCGAGGTTGATCGATGTGCCGTAATCGATGGCGAGGACCTTGCCCTGTCCGCGCAGACCAATTACGATGCCATCATAAATCTCAAAAGCCTGCTGGAGCATCTGCATCGATTGCTCGATAGTCGGTGTCCCGGTTGCGGCGGGCGTTACCGCAAGCGTGGCCGCGCGAGTCGCAGCAGCCGTTGCGGTAGCCGCGCTCGTCACGGCTGCGGTCGCAGTGCTGGTTGCTGCAAGCGTCGCGGCGCGGGTTGCTGCCAATGTTGCGGCAGTCGTTGCGGCAGCAGTTGCCGCCGTTGTTGCAACTGTGGTTGGGGCGGTCGTTGCAGCGAGGGTTGCGCGCGTGGTAGCGACGGTGGTCGCTCTAACGGTCGCGGCGCGGGTGGCGGCGGTGGTCGCTTGCGCTGCGACTTTCGCGGAGTCGCTCACGCCCGGCAGATAGGCAGCCGGCGCGGTAGAAACCATCGGCGCAATGGCGGTTGGCGTACCATAGAGTGAATTGGCAGCCTGAATCCCGGCAAAGGTGACATTCGCGTAATAGCGGAGCAGACGGTTTCCAATCCACACACGCGCCGTCTGTCCGGCGGGCAGCAGGGCAAGTGTCTTCTGGAACTTCGCATCGCTGCTGAGGGTCGTTGCGCCGAGCGTCGAAATATCCAGCCCGTTGATCGGGATGATGATCGCATCTGCCGTGAGGACGATCTGCAAGCCCAAAATGGCATTGCTGTATGAAATCGCGTCCACGCCGCGGAAGGTCGTCGCGTTTTGCGCGAAGGTCAAGCCCTGCGCTTCGATGTCCTTGAAAATTGCTTCGAGGAAGGCGGTTGCGGCGGCGCGATCCTTGATGCCGATTACGGCCAGCCCTTGCAGGGTGCGCGGCATATTGGTCCGCGTGTCCATCGGCTGATTGAGCAGGTCATCGCTGATGATCAGGCCAACTGCCGCATTCGTACCAAGCCATGGTGCGATGTCCTTGTCGAAGGTAACGCTGCGCTTGAGAACCTGCGTCAGGCCAAGATCGATCAGCGGAAAAACGTTACCCGATGGCACAGGCACGCCGAGCCGCGCGAGCAGCGCCGCGATCCCGTTCACCGTCGTTTTGACATCCGGCGTCGTCAGGTCGGCATAGACCGCCGTATTGGACGGCAAATAATCGGCGAGCGATGTCACGGCGGCGCGTGCCGGCGTGGGGGTGTACCCAATCCCGGCGGCGATTAGCGCCACCAGTGCAATTGAAAAGAACAGCCGTCTAATCATCTCGAAGCATCCTCCCTGTGCAATTTCCATTCGCATCTCCTCACGGTTGTCACATCCGTGTCCAACACACATTACGGCAATTGTATCAAAAGGGTTGCGCAACCTGCACCAGTATGAAGTGTTGTCGCGCGCTGATTGCGCGTGCGACGAGGCCGCGCGTATGCAGTTCATCGAGCCAGGGCGCGAGGTCGTCCTGCGGTCCGATCATATAAACGGGGCTGCGTTGCGCCTCTTTGATCAAGTCCGCGACCGAGGGCAGCCAGACCAGACGCACGGCGGGCGCGGAGCCGAGATACCAGCCGAGTTCCCAACCGAGCCAGTGTTCATAAACGACCGTCCCCGCCGGGAGCGCATTCAGGTCGCGCGCAAAGTCGTCAATTCCGACTTGTAACGCATTTGTGACAGGTAGCGGCACGAGCGTCCATAAGATAAACGCCGCGCTTGCAACCAATATCGCCGGGGCGCGTGAACGTCGTGGCATGAAATCGCAAGCAGCGATAACCAGCCGCGCGCAGAGCAGCACCAACAGTGGCGCAAGCGGTAGCAAATAACGATCATAGGTGTTGAACGCGATCAGCCAGTAGGCTCCGATCACTGCGACCGCATACCCGGCAGTGATACGGTCCACTGTGCGCAACGTACGCAGCAGCGGGACCGCCCACGCCGCAACCGCCAGCGGACAGGCTGCCCACACGACGCCGAGCCAATACGCCGCGCGTGGGATCACCTCGTCAGAGCGGATCAGGCGGTCGGGCGTGTTGTTCATGCCGTTGAGCGCCCAAAAATCCGGGTGCGTATCGCGCGCCACGCTCCACGCTACGAGCAGCGCAAGCCCAGCCGCCGCAGCGAGCAACCAGCGCCCCATGCCGCGCGCGCTGCCCTGCGCCGTCCAGCCAATAAGCAGCACCAAAGGCAGCCAGCCCAACGCGCTCGGCTTGGTCGCAAATGCCGCCGCGCAGAGCAAGCCCGCCGCACCCCACCGTCCGCGTACCCCCGCTAGCAGCGCAAGCATGATGAACATCGTCAGCAGCGGATCGGTGAACGCGGTCGCTGCGAAGGCGCGCTCGAAGGGCGAAGCTGCAAGCAACAGCGCCGCAATTAAGGCAACGCGCGGGCCATATAACCGTCTTCCGATAGCATATAGTGCGGCAATACTGATCAGGCTGGCAAAGCAAGCGGGCAGCCGCGCCGTGAACTCTGATTGGCCGAACGCCGCGAACGCACCCGCCATCGCGAAAAAATGCAGCGGTGGCTTATCGAGCGCACGTCCGATCAGCAAAAAGTCATTCGTGTGAAGCATCTCGCGCGCGAAGTTCGCGTAAAGCGCTTCATCGGGGTGGAAGCGCACATCGGCGGCAAGGCCGGGAATGCGGCACAACGCCGCGACGATCAGGATCAGTGCAAGCAGCAGCGACCGTCTTGTGACCGCGCGCTTCAATCCGTAAAGCGGTAGCGGAAGAGCGTCCATGCCGCGATTGGCGCGTCGGTCCACTTAATCTTTTTGCCTTCATTCCACTCGCGCCCGTTGTAGGAAATCGGCACTTCATAGATACGATAGCGCCGCTTGAGGACCTTCGCGGTGATTTCCGGCTCGAACTCGAAGCGCCGCGAACGCAATGGCAGGTCGCGCACGACCTCTACGCGGAACACTTTGTAGCACGTCTCCATGTCGCTCAGAATTGAATTGTAGAGAACGTTGGTCGTGATCGTCAGGATTTTATTGGCGATCATGTTCCAGAAATACATCGTCTTGCGCGGTCCACCGAGGAAGCGCGAACCGTAGACGACTTTCGCCTTACCTTCTTCGATGGGCTTCATCAGCGAGGGGTATTCGCGAGGGTCATATTCGAGGTCGGCATCCTGAATGAGCAGGACTTCGCCTGTGGCCGCCTTGAACCCGGTCCGCACCGCCGCACCCTTGCCCTGATTCTTTTCGTGGTAAATCACACGCACCATCGAATCGCCGTCCCATTTGGGCAGAATATCGCGCGTGCCATCGACCGAACCATCATCGACAATCAGAATTTCGTGAACGATGCCCGTGTTTTTGACGGCTTCCACGATCTCTTCGATTGTCGTCTTTTCATTGAAGCAGGGGATGATCACCGATAATTTGAGCAAAGCCGGACTCCGGGGTGACGTTGAGCAAACGCGCTCTAGTATACCTGTGCGGGGCTGTACCTGCCAAACGGTGTGTTCCGGTAATGGGGAAACACTCGAAAGTGGAGCGTGAGAAAAGTAGGACTGACACACAGGTCCGCCCTACACATCCGGGCTATGCGCAGACGGATCGCTTCATCCTTGCAGGTCTGCACATTGCGGATTTTGTAGTGGCGGGCTACGCATGGATGGCTCAATGTGTCTGCCCTTCTCATTGATTGTCCTGCTCCATCGCCATCGAAACGCAAAATTGCCATGCTGAATTTCCACCTGAATCGGCAAAACTTTCACAGAAGATCAACGTTTCTTAACAATTGTTCGTTATTAATCTGGTGTATCGATATTTCAGGAGATGTGAGAATGTCGAAATTTGTGAAAGTTACAAGCCTGCTGATCGCGGTTGCCCTCTTGCTGGCGACCCTCGGCAGTGCCGCCCCGTCGCTTGCGCAGACTGCCACTGTGCAGGCCAGCAGCAGCACCTATGTTAAGACCGCCGACCTCAAGCTGCCCGCCACCGATGGCGTGGGCAAGGGCGTTGACCTCAAGGGTACAAAGGTCGTCTGGTGGCACCAGCACACGGGCGCGCGTGAACAGGTCGTCAAGGATTTGGTGACGAAGTTCAATACCGAAGTCGGCGCGAAATTCGGCGTCACCGTCGAAGCTGTCTCCAAGAACAGCTATGATGATGCGTACAAGGCGATGCAGGCCGGGATCAGCACCGGCGACCTGCCGGAAATCGTCGTCGCCTATGGCAACCAGGCCGCCGCCTATCAGGACAACAAGGCGCTTGTAGACCTGAACGCCTACGTCAATGATGCGGTCGTCGGTATCGGTTCGGATTTCACGACCGATATGTTCACCAATTTCTTCGCTTCGGATATTCGCGTAGATCGCGGCAACCAGCGCCTCGGCTACTCGACCTACCGCTCGGCGGAAGTGCTGTATTACAATGCCGACGCGCTGGCCGCGCTCGGTTACAAGGCTCCCCCGAAGTCGTGGGCGGAGTTCGGCGAGCAGGTCTGCAAGTTCAAGGACCAGAAGCTCGGCAAGGATGGCTACCAGATTCGTACCGACGCCTCGTTCATCGCGGCGGGTGCGTTCGCGGCGGGTGGTGACATCTTCGACCTCAAGGGCGATAAGTTCACCTACGATAGCGCAGCGGCTGCGGTCCTCCCGCAGGCCATTCAGGACCTGCTCAAGAAGGGCTGCATCATCAAGACGGTAGACCCGGCGGCGCGCAGCGACCAGGCCTCCTTCGCGAATGGTGACTCGCTGTTCTATACGGGTTCGACCTCCGGCATCCCCTTCATCCAGGATGCGATCAAGAAGGCTCCCAAGCAATTCAAGTTCGATGTCGCTGCTGTCCCCGGTTATACCGACAAGCCGACCGTGAACGTCTACGGCGCGAGCAATTCCGTCATCGCGCTCAAGAAGTCCCCTGCGCAAATCCTCGGCGCATGGCTGTTCCTGCGCTGGTTCAGCGAAGCCGAACCGCAGGCGATCTGGGCGAAGGCAACGAACTACTTCCCGGTTCGTCGTTCCGCTGCCGCCGCGCTGACCGATGTGTTCACCGCGTTCCCTCCGTACAAGACTGGCTATGACCTGCTCGTGAACAGCAAGGAAGAGCCGGCAGTCTCCGTCTATCAGGCGATTCGCGGTGAAGCGTCGAAGGCGTTCACCAACATCCTCGATGGCGCAGATGTGAAGACCACGTTGACGACCCTGAACAACCTCGCCAACAAGAACCTCGAAGACGCCCGCGCCGCGGAACCGAAGAAGTAGTTCCTCGCTCGACAGGCTAATCACGTCGCCCGATCCAGTGCTGGATCGGGCGATTTTTGTTTATCCGGGCGGCGGTCCATCGAAGAATAATTGCCACCACAGCGCCCACGTATCATTTGGCGGTGCGGGCTGTGCAGCCGGGTCCAGCCGGAACGGGGTCGGCGTCGGTTGCGGCGTGATCCGTCCAGGGACGGGGATAACCAGCACTTCATTCGGCTTGATCATCTTGCCTTCGCCGCGCGCCCAGCCATCCAGAAATTGATCGCTCTGGATATACGAATATTCGCCTTTGAGCGCAGTCGCCTGTGCGCCCAGCGTGCCTATCGTATCCACCAACTTGTCGCGTTCGGTCTCCATTTTGCGACCCGCCGCGATGCGCCCGCTGAAGCTGATCGCGAGCAGCAGGCTAATCGCGATAATCGCGCTGAAGACAATCTGCGCGTTGGAGAGCAGGCGCGAGGAGCGCCGGGGTTCACCTGAATTTGTCGCCAACGAAACCGCTCCTGCGGAGTGACACTGCGCCCTAGTATAGCAGGCAATATCGCCCGTCGGGGTATACTTACCAACACAGCGACAAATAAGGAAGATCGCATTGCCGAAACCAAAAGAACTCGCCATCGCCAACGACCTGCCATTGATTCCAAGTCTCGACGAGGTTAAGGATTGGGGTTCGCGCCTGAACCGTCCGTTGGTACAGGAACCACTCGTTGCATGGGCGGCAGAGGAATGGAAGAAACGCTTTCCCGATACTGAATGCGTTTCGCTCTGGTCGGATAATGACTGCTTCAATCGGCTGGCCTTGCAGCGCGTTAAAAGCGGACGCAGTTTAGGTGACAATACGCAATATGTCGGTTTTGAGCCAATTCCTTGCCCGCTGGCCGTTCCCGCGAACTGGCGTAAACATTTGCGTGGGCGCGGCATTGTACTAACGGCAAGTTCAGGCGCGATGCTCTTCCACTTTATGAAGGATAGAAAAGCATTTTCCGTGCTGATGGTGTGTATTGTTTTCGTTGATAGCAACAACGGCGTGCATACGACGCCGATAGCCCTCTGCCCACCGTCCGCACTTGACACCCTAAATCGCTTCGAGAAGGTGTGCAGCAGTGCCGCGCATAAAGTCGAGCTGCTCCCGGAAATCAAGGTGGTTGGTGGCGTCGAAGGCAGCTTCGAGGCGCGCGTGAACTGGGACGATGTGATTCTCTCGGATGCGCTCAAACACGAGATCAAGCAGGAGATGGACATCTTTTTCGATAAAGGGATCGCACTATATCAGGAGTTGAACCTGCCGCCATTCCGCAAGCTGCTGTTTGTCGGACCGCCGGGAACGGGCAAATCGACACTGTGTTCGGCACTCGCGAAACTCGCGATCCAGAGCAAGCGGCTGGTCATTTATGTGTCTGCGTCCGATGAGGATGGCGCATCGTTCGGCAAGATTCATTTCGCGCTGCAAACGGCAGCCGCCTCAAAACTTCCGACGCTGTTGCTTATCGAAGAACTGGATGTCTATTTGCGGGCGCACGACAAATCGCAGATTCTCAACGTGCTGGATGGCATGGAAGCGCCCAACAACCCGCGCGGCGTATTGATGGTCTCGACGACGAATTACCCGGAAGTGATCGATGAGCGCATTGCAAAGCGTCCCGGACGGGTCGACCGCATTTTCTACATCCCACCCATCGAGGATGTAGATCAGGCGCGGAAGATGCTTCATCGCTATATGGGTGTGACGTGGCAGGAAGAATACGCCGCGATCCTGCCGCGTTTGGTCGGGAAGACGGGCGCATTCGTGCGCGAGGTTTCGCTCTTTGCGCGCATGATCGCCCT
Source organism: Aggregatilineales bacterium (assembly GCA_965246845.1). GTDB lineage: Bacteria > Chloroflexota > Anaerolineae > Aggregatilineales > UBA2796 > JBBRMW01. Next base: position 1,148,751 of record CBDFFR010000012.1, on the reverse strand, counting down.
GAATAACAGCCAGACGAGCGTACCGCTCTCACTTCTCGAACAATCCATCGAACGGCTGGATACGCAACTCGATAAGCGGATCAGCGCGCAGTAAAGCGTTACATCGCCAGCCGCTTCGTCGCCTCGAAATAGCTGTAAATCACGCGGAACCCGGCGGCGGCATAGAGCGCGGTCGAGGCCGGGTTCGCCACCTCATGTTCGACCATCGCGCGCGTCATCCCCGCGTCGAGCATCCGGCGCATTCCTTCGACCAGGAGTGCCTTGCCGATCCCACGTTGCCGAAAGTCTTCATGCACACCCACCGGCTCGAAGAGGCCGCACTTGCTCACCGGGTCCGGCCAGATAATCACGAACGCGGCGAAGCGTCCATCCGGCGCAATAGCGACAAGTTCCCGCGCCGGGTCGAAGCCGGGCGTCCGCATCACTTTTAGATAGAATTCCGGGGTCCACTTCGAGCCGAACGCACTGTTATGAACCGCGCAAAGCTGCTCTACATCCGCTTCCGTTGTGCCGCGCATGGTCAAGCCCGGCGGGAGAGCTGCCTCCGGGAGTGGGTCGAGCAGGCTACGCAGTGTTACGCGCATGTAGGGCTGTGGCTGGTGCGTGTAACCGAGTGCCATCTGTACCTCGCGGAGTAGTGCATTGTAATCCTGACAATCGACGAAAACTTCATACGCCTGATCGTAAGGATCCGCGCCCGCCGGGATGTGCGCGCGTGCCTGTGCCTCGCAAAACGCAATCAGTTCGCGATAGAGTTGCGGCGTTACTGCGTCCGGCCTGATATTTATATCGTAGGAACACGGCGCGAACGCAAAGAGAGTGACAATGGCTGTCAGCACGCCCGCAGGCTCATACAGAAAAATCGTCCCGGTCGGGTCCGCACCTTTTCGCCCATTCGAGAGATGGTGCGCGAAGTTGCCGGGATGCACCGAAAAGCGGAAATCCGAGTCCCGGTTGCATTCACCGAGGAAGGCCAGCACGCGCGGCAGGTCTGCGGGATGCTGGTAGGGCGTTAGCTCCACGATAATCAGCCGCGCGTAATCGTGTAATCTGTGAAGATCGCGCGGAAGCCTGCACCCGACGGCGCGCCGAGCATACGCCCGCCTTGCAAGGTCGCTGCGCTGCTGAATGGCGCGATGCGGAAGAGCGTCCAGCCTTCCGCGCCGGGAAATTGATAACGAATTTCGATGTCCGCGCCCATGCGCTTGAGCGAGATGCGCAGCGCCCCGCCGAAATCCTCCGGTAGCACCGCGACCGACCAATCCGAAAAGTCGCGCGTGACGACCGCGCTCATGAAGTAGCGTCCTTCGGTGAATTCGATCCCGGTTTTCACCCACGTCGTTTCATCTTGCCAGAGCATCAGCCCAGCATGATCGTATTCGTTACGATAGTTCCCGGTGAAGGTCACAGAAAGTGTGAAATCGCCATCCAGCGGTTCGGCGTAGAGGTGGCCGTCATCGTGAATGAAGCCGTAATGCGTCTTGCGCCAGAAATCGGATTTTTCTACGGCGGTGACGGTCAGCACGCCGTCTGAATCCATGTAGTCGACGGGTTGCGCGACAATCCATGAGGGCATGGGTCAGTATCCTTGTGGGGGGAGCGTCAGCATCGCGCCAAACGCAATCACGACTTCGATGATCAGTAGCAACGCGCCCAGCGGCCAGCGCGTAGAAAGCGGGGTCGTATCTACGACTTGCGCTGTATTTTCAGGCGAGAGCCGCGCGGAGAACGTAGGCGCAAGTGCAGCAGTCGCGACCAGACCGCCGACGAAGCCGCCGATGTGTCCCCAGTTGTCGATGCGGACACCGCCGGGTAGCACCGCCGTCAGGAAGCCTATGCCGAGGTTCAGCCCGGCGAGCAGCAGGATATTACGGATAGCGTCGTTCGCGGCGGGACCAATCGCCTCGCGGTGGCGATACACATAGACCAACTGCGCGGCGAAAATACCGAAAATCGCGCCAGATGCGCCCGCCGACGCGCCACGTCCAATGACGAAGCTGAACAACGATCCGCTCAGACCCGCGATCAGGTAAATCAGTAGAAATCGGATGTGGCCGAAGATGCTTTCCAGCCCGCGCCCGATGGTATAGAGCGCATACATATTGAAGAAAATATGCGCGGCGCTGAGGTGTAGGAACATCGCCGTGAAGAGGCGGTAAATCTCGTGATTGACGACGATGCTGTTGTAATCCAGCACGCCGAATTCGAGGATCGGGTTGATCGTGCCGAGCGGTTGCAACTGTTCGGCGATATACATGGCGACGAACGCGAGGATGTTCAAGACGAGCAGCACATACGTCACGGTTGGCTGCACGGTCGGGATTGCGACCGCGCCGGGTGGCGGTGCGGCCTCGCGGATCGGGTCGGTGGTGGTTTCTTCTTGAAAGGTAGTCATATATGCCAATTCTAACCGGGTTCGATGAATGGCGCATAAGCGCCCCGCATATGCGGCGGGAGCATCCGCGCGATAACTGTCATTGCCTGCTCCCGCACGTCGGAGTCGGCGCGGCTCGCCAGCGTGAGCGGCGGCGCAAATTGCGCGATGAGCTGCGCACCCTCTTCCCAAAATGCACAGGGGATGATCGGCGCGCGGCGCGAACACAGCAGGAGAAAGGTCCCCGTGCCGGGCAGCGCATCGATCACACCCGCAGCAGTTCCGCGTTCGCCTTCCGGGAAGAAGAGGACAGGCTGCCCCGCACCAAGCGCTTTCAGGACAGCACGCAATGCGTTGGCTTGCCCCGCCGTGTTTTCGCGGTCTGCCGGGATCGGGATCATGTCCCACGCCCGCGCGATTCGTCCGAAGAAGAAACGTGAGAGCGGCATCGTCCGTTCCTTGCCGAAAAGCCACATTCGCTGCGAATCGGTGACGACGATGCGCGTAGGCGTGCGCTGTGGTTGGACCCCATTCACGGCGGCAGCGACGACCGACCCCGGCCACCCGATCCACATACCGGGGCGCTGATGGTGGTTGGCAACGATGAGGAAGCCGCCTGTGCGCGGCAGGTGTTCGGTCCCACGCGCGATGGGCGAAGGGTGATGGCTACGCAATATCCGCGCCGTGTCGCGGTCGAGGCCGATGCCGCGCCACCCGGTCAGCGCGATTGCGGTCATGTAGGCCAGATCGCGCCGATCCAGTCGATATTTCGGCTTGCCGCCGCCCCGTGCTGTCATGCCTTTTTTGCGCTTTTGCCCGTTTTGGGCGTTACATTACCGAAGTTGCCGCGTACCGGATTCGCGGGTTCGCGCGGGTCCTGCGGGTTCGGTCCGCGCCGCACGAAGCGCAGAATACGCTGGATGCGCGCCGTCACACCGGGCATCAGAAACAGGATCATACCCTGCACGACCAGCGTGTTTGTACACAGAAAGAACACGCCTTCTTCGAGCGGGACGCCGAAAGGCAGGAAAATTCCGGTCGATTGCGCGAGGTCGATGGTCCATGTTTTGCTGCCAAGTGGAACCGCATCCAGCATGGTCAGATATAGCGTCGGGATCAGGATGCCGGACAGCCAGACCTTCCAGCGGCGGACCATCAAGTCGAGGCCGAGCAGCCATTGCAGGGCGATGATCGGCACTGCCCAGATCAGGATTAGAAGCAGATAGGTCGGTGATCCCATATGACCTACGCATCCCAATCGCTGCGATACAGCCGCCGCCATAGCCAGAGCGTGAAGAACGACACCATCAGGGTTTGCAGGACGAAGAAGGCGTATTCCTCGACCGGGACATAGCCGAACGTCTGGCCGATGACCAAGCTCTTGCTATAGGACCACACGCCAGTCGCGACCAGATAGTTGTCCCAGGGTGTAGTATATGCGACGCATAATACGAGCAATGCTCCCACCGAAAGCGCGAACCGTCGCGTGAGCAGCCGCCGCGTTTGCCAGCCGAAGAAGAGCATGGGCGGGACGATGAAGATCAGCAGGAACAAACCGTAGGACATGCGGGTTTCCATATCGGTAAGCGACGTCGATTATAGCAGAGAGCCGTCGGCTATCAGTCATCAGCTTTCCGAAGAAAAACCGCTAGACGCCTGCAAAAGGCTAATCCAGATCATAACTAGGGCAACGGTCGCCCGACCATGAATGAATCGGGCTATTACGGTTCATTGCTTCAACCTCTCGCGCGTAGCTGTAGCAGCGCGGTGACTTTGGCCTCGCGCGTCCAGTGGTTGCGTTTGCATAGGGGAACTACCTGCCTGCCAGTGCGGTGGTCTTCGCCGCGCGGCGTTCGCGCTCCTGAGTGATTGTCAGCAGCGCGGCTTCGCGTGTGCGCGCCACATTGAAATTTTTGGCGAAAGGCGGAAACACGCGCCTGAATGTACGCACCGCCGTTTCGATCAGCAAATGTTCACCAACGATGACACATAGCCCGGCTTTCGGCGTAGCATACGTCATCATTCGCCGCATCTGCGCGAGGTTGCCTGTCGGGAAGCGACGCGACTTCGAAACGTCTGCAATCGTGTCGATAATTGGCTCCGGGCTGGCTTCGGTCATTTCCATGATAGCTTTGAGCTGGCTGAATATCTCGTCCCAGGTCCACTCGCCATCAAACACACATAGTAAAATGCCCGGCGCTTCATCTGACCACGAATAATTTAGCGGCATATTTCAAATACCCTGCTATAAGCGCTGCTCGACAATGGTGCGCCCCTTCCACCGGACGCCCGCGCCGCCCAGTACCCGAAAGGTGGAGACCATGCCGATAGCCCACAAAACAACCAAGCCCAAAAGTCCTAACGCGGAATATCCCGGCGGAACGCCGAAGCGCCGCACCCAGGGCCGCAAACCGACCGACAGCGTGAGAATTATGCACGCATAACCCAAAATTGCCAATGGGGATTTGGTCAGGAGTCCGTAGGTGATTAGAAGAAAAGTAAACATACCGAGGAAGGTCAGTCCGCCGAGCAGCCAGCCGGCCAGCCCACGATCACGGGCAGCGGTGAATGCAGTTTTGGACATGCCACGCAGCAGCGCCGGGAAATTACGATACATCCGCACGCTGGCAAACGCGCCCGCGTTGAGCAGCGCCACCCGGCAGTTGAGCGCGGCCAGCCGTTCGGCGAGCGCGACGTCTTCCATCACGCGCCCACGCACCGCGCCAAACCCGCCGGAGCGCTCGTAGACCGCGCGCCGGATGAGGATATACTGCCCATTGAAGGCGGGTGCGGCAGGTCGCAACACGGCGAAAAACTGCTGATAGGCGAGCGGCAGGATCAGACGTTCCCAGAAAGTCTGGCATTCCTGCTGCAACAGCAGCGAGAGCGCATCCAATCCGTGCGCTTCGGCATAGGCGATTGCCGCGGAGAGGCTACCCGGTGTGTGCGCGGTATCCGCATCGGCAAAGAGCAGCCAATCGGCGCTGGATGCACGCGCGCCCTGTTCGCAGGCGTTGCATTTGCCCGTCCAGCCGGGCGGCGGTTCGGAGGTGAGCCGCAAGACCGCCGCGCCTGCGGCCTCCGCGAGCGACGCCGTAGCATCAGACGAATGATCGTCGATCACAGTGACCGTAAAATTCGGATAGTCCTGCGTGGAGAGCGTGCCGACTACGCGCTCGATATTGGCTGCCTCGTCGCGCGCCGGGATCAGGACCGCGACCGATGGCGCTGCGCCGGGGAATTTGCCTGCGGGTAGCATGGACAATGCGCGGTAATGCCGCTCAGCGAGCAACGCCGCCAACATGAACGCAGCCGAGGCGAAAATTATATACGCGAGGATGATCCAGTCGCTCACACCATTCAGCTCAAAGGCAGCCGCGAGGTCCGAAACCAAATACCCGGCAGGCGGCGCAGCTTTTCGCTTTTCGAGAGGTATGCGCGCTGCGTGAAGACGTTGTACTGGTTCTGCGTGATTTTACCGAGGATACCCCGGTAGACCTCGCTCGCGACCGCGACGGAGAAGCGCGCCTTCTTCGCGAGGAAACCGATGCCCGGCCATGCCTCCGTATAAAGCTGTTGCGTGCGCTCGATCTCGAAGCGCAGCAAAGCGCGCATCCGGTCATCGAGGCAGCCTTGCAGTACATCGGCTTCCGAGACCTTGAAGCGTGCCATATCCTCGCGCGGCAGATAAATCCGGCCCCGCTGTGCATCTTCGCCCACATCGCGCAGGATATTCGTCAACTGGAGCGCGACGCCGAGTTTAATCGCGAACGGCTTAGCATCCTCGTAATCGACGCCCGTAGCCACGCCGAAAATGTGCATGGACATCAGGCCGACCGTGCTGGCGACGCAGTAGCAATAGCGCTCCAGTTCCGTAAAGGTGTCGTAGCGCGACTTCATCAGGTCCATTTCACAGCCTTCGATCAGCTCGTCGCCATAGATACCCGGTACATCGTATTGTGCGCGGGTATCCGCCCACGCGACGAGGACCGCGTGTTCGGCATCCATGGGCGGGGCAAGCACCTTCGCGCGCCAGAGGGCGAGGCTCTCCGGTTTGCACGCCGCCGGGTCATCCACAAGATCGTCGGTTGCCCGGCAGAAGCCGTACATCGCCCGGATAGCGACCCGTTCACGCATCGGCAGAAAGCTGGTGGCAAGGAAGAAGCTGCGAGAATGCGCGCGAATCATCGTTTCGGTGGCCCGGTAGGCTTCGGCGAGGGTAATGGCCGTCATTTGTTGCTCAATGGACTCGCATGGACAAGTGATATACCGTCCAATTATCCGCTACGCCTGCCTAACTGCCAAAACACGGTCTCGCAATTTCCGTAGCACCGCTATTACTTTCCTAACGGAATGTGGGTTCTCTCTGCAAATATTCATCGAAACGCGCGAGTGCTTCCGACAGGTTACGCCGTCCAAAGCCGACCCGCACATGGCGGTCGCCGTAATCGTAGGTTGTTGCGGGCAGCAACAACACGCCAGCGCGCTCTACCACCTCGATGGCGAAGGCCTCCGCGCCCTGCGTAGCATGAATACGCGGGAACGCAGTTGAATTGGCGCGTGGGCGCTGCCAGGTAAATAGGTCCGTATGACGCGCAAAAAACGCATCCAGCAGATCGAGATTGGCGAGGCACAGCGCGCGACAGCGGGCGCTCAATTCGTCGTGATGGCGGGCGGCAATCGTCGCCAGAAATTCGCTTGGGGCGCTGTTGCAAATCGTCGTGTAATCCTTGAATGCCGCGACCTTGTGGAAGAAATCCGCGTTGCGCGTCGCCAGCCAGCCAATGCGCAGGCCGGGCAGACCATGCGCCTTGGAAAGGACGCCGAGCGAGATTGCGTTTTCATAAAGTTCGGCGGCGGCGGGCAGGCGCGTTTGTGGGTCGTGTTCCAGCCCGCGATAGACTTCATCGGAGAACAGGATCAGGTTGTGCGCCCGCGCGAGGTCAATGATCTGGCGCTGTTTTTCTGCCGTCATATGATAGCCAGTCGGGTTGTGTGGGCTGTTCACGACGATCATGCGCGTGCGCGGCGTAATGTGGTCCGCGAGCCAGTTCAAGTCGAGTTCCCAGTTCTCCGCGTCGGTCGTCAGCCATAGCGAGACCTCTGCGCCAAGCGAATTGGCGACGCTGTGCAGCGATTGGTAGCCCGGCGCATGGACAATGACGTGATCGCCGCGTGTGAGCAGCACGTTCATGCTGATGAAAATGCCTTCCTCCGCGCCCGCGCAAACCAATAATTGATCAGGTTTGACCGCATCATACATGCCCGCCAAAGCCGTGCGCAGTTCGGGCGCGCCCTGTGACTCGGTGTAACCGAGCCAGTGCTGCGCGAAGTGTTCCACTGCACCCGGCTCGTAAGCGAGTAGGTCCGCAATTGTCATCGACTCGCAATCGGACGAGGAGAGCATATAGGGCGCGGTGAATTCATATTGCGCGTAAAACCGTTCGATCTTGAAAGGCGCGATTCGCATGGCGGCTCCTGAATATCGAGCGCGCAACTCTACCCAACCGCGTCCTGCGTGGCAAGTAGGGGCGGACACACGGGTCCGCCCCTACGAAGACGTTCGCGCTCCGGTGTATAGGTCGCGGCTCGCCCGACCCATTTGCAATTTCGGGCGGACCCATCGGTCCGCTCGCGATTCGCTTTGTGGATTGACCAATTACCCCCGTATTGCTACACTTACTGATACTCTGTATCAAGTGTGCAAACGATGCCGGATATTCAAATCAACCCCGTAAGCGGTTCCTACGCGCTCGATGTGCAAAGGGTTAGCGCGGGCTACAATGGCAAACTCGCCATCGAAGACGTGTCCTTCCGCGTCGCGAAGGGCAAACGGGTCGCGCTGATTGGTCCCAACGGCGCAGGCAAATCGACTCTCTTCCGCGCGATTGTCGGGCTGTTGCCGCTGCGCACGGGCGAAATCTGTATCAATGGCGAGCGCAGCGATGTTGCGCGCCAACAGGCGGCCTACGTTCCGCAAAGTGAAGATGTCGATTGGACATTCCCGGTGTCCGTGCTGGATGTCGTCGTGATGGGACTGGCGCGTCGCGTCGGCTGGCTGCGGCTCCCCGGCAGGCAGCACCGCGAACTGGCGCGGGTGGCGCTGGATCGTGTGGGCATGGCTGACCTTGCGCGGCGGCAAATCGGCGAACTCTCCGGCGGCCAGAAGCGGCGCGTCTTCATCGCGCGGGCGCTGGCACAGGGGGCGCATATCCTGCTGCTCGATGAGCCGTTCACGGGCGTAGACCACCCTTCGCAGCATACGCTCTTCAGCATTCTGGACAGTTTGCAATCCGAAGGCGTGACTGCGCTCGTCGCCACGCACGATCTGAATACCGTCGCGCAACATTTCGATGAACTGCTCGTCCTCAACCGCCGCGCGGTCGCCTATGGCACACCCGCCCAGGTTTTCCGCCCGGAAATCTTGGCGCCTGCCTTCGGTGGTCAAATCGCAATCTGGAACGCGGATCAGCAGTTGATCATGCTCACGGACCAGTGCTGCCCGTGACGCAGGTTTGTGCCGAAGGGACCGCGCTGTTTGAACTCATCTGCAGGCCGTTCGGTTATGCGTTCATGCAGCGCGCGGCGCTCATGGCGCTCATGCTCGGCATTGTGGCGGGCGTCGTTGGCGCGTTCGTCGTCGTGCGCGGGATGGCCTTCTTCGCGGATGCGTTGAGTCATGCCGTCGTGCCGGGGGTCGCGGTCGCCTACCTTAGCGGCGGCGTACACGGACCGCTTGCGCTCGGCGCGATGCTGGCGGGCGTCGGCGCGGCGCTGCTGATTGGCTTCTTCACGCGCGGCGGGCGCATCCGCGAGGATATTGCCATCGGGATCGTGCTGACGGCTTCCGTCGCGCTTGGCCTCGCGATCCTCAGTGCTGCACGCAAGGGCAGCGGCGGCATCGAAGAACTGCTGCTCGGAAATATCCTCGGCATCCAGAACGGCGATCTGGTGCTGCTGCTCGTGGTCGGCGGTGTGTTGCTTATCGTCGTCCGGCTGTTTTATAAGGAACTCGTGATTACCTCGTTCGATCCGGTCCTCGGCAGCACGCTCCGCTATCCGGTCGAAGGCTTCCGCTACCTGTTATTGATTATGCTCGCCGCAACCGCTGTGCTTGCGATTCAATTCGTTGGTGCAATTCTCATTACGGCGATGCTCGTCACGCCCGCCGCGACTGCCTACCTGCTCACCAAACGCATGGCGCGATTGATGTTCGTGAGCGCGGCAATTTGCGCAGGCTCAAGCGTGTTCGGATTGTGGATTGCCTATCACCTACGCCTGCCGACAAGTGCCGCGATTGTCCTGACGATGACCGCGCTGTTCATCCTCGCGTACCTCTTTGCGCCGGGACGTGGTATCGTCTGGAGTGTCGTCCGTGCGAGAGCCGCCCATGCAGACCAGTGAATTTGATTACGATTTACCGCCGCAATTCATCGCGCAGAGCGCCGTTGAACCGCGCGACTCCTCGCGCCTGCTGGTCCTGCATCGCGACTCCAGCGAGATCGAACATCGCATCTTCCGCAACGTGCTTGAATACCTGCGACCCGGTGATGCGCTCGTTCTCAACCAGACGCGCGTAATCCCGGCGCGGCTGCATGGGACCAAACTCGCGACGGGCGGCGTCGTGGAAATTTTCCTGCTGGAGCGAATCGACGATCTACACTGGCTGGCGATGGTCGGCGGCAGGCGCATGTTTACAGGCGCGCAGGTGCGGCTAACCGATGCAATCACGGCGGAAATTACCGAAGAGCGCGAGGGGTCGCAGCGCGTCGTGCGCTTCTCCGAACCGATAGAGCCGCACCTCAGCGCGCTTGGCGAAACGCCGCTGCCGCCCTATATACACGAGGCGCTACCAGACCCGGAGCGCTACCAGACCGTGTATGCGCGCGTCCCCGGCTCCGTTGCCGCGCCAACCGCCGGATTGCACTTCACGCCGGAACTGCTGCTCGCGCTACAGGAAAAAGGCGTCGATCTGATTTATGTGACGCTGCATGTCGGACCCGGCACGTTCCAGCCCGTGCGCGCGGAGCAACTCGAAGCGCACAAGCTGCACGCCGAATACGCCGAACTCAAGCCCGAAGAAGCGCGGCGCGTTAATGAGGTGAAGCTGCGCGGCGGTCGCGTTGTTGCGGTCGGTACGACTTCAGTGCGGACGCTCGAAACCGCCGCGATCCGTTCCGCAGGAGAGGCGGGCGCGGATGTTTGCGCATGGCGGCCTGTCGTCGCTATTGCGCAGCAAACCGATTTGTTCATTCGACCCGGCGATAAATTCCGCGTGGTGGATGCGATGATCACCAATTTTCATCTGCCGCAATCGACGCTGCTCATGCTCGTTAGCGCGTTCGCAACACGCGAGCAGATCATGAACGCTTATGAAATCGCCAAACGAGACGGCTATCGATTTTACAGTCTCGGCGATGCGATGCTGATTTTGTAATGGGAAACGACAAAAAAATACCCGGCTCATTTTGAACCGGGCAACGTAACAGTTACGGAGAGGCGATCAGTTGTTTAACCTTTGAGCAGTTCGCGCAGCTTCTCGTCGAGTTTCGTGGAGACGTTATCGCTCCAGTCCACGTTTTTATCGGTGACAACAACCCAGGTATCGTTTGGACCGAACGCGACTGAGAAGATGTAATGTCCCGCACCGTTGTATTCATTCAGAACATCAAGTGTGGCTGAGGGGATGCCCTCTGTGTAATAAAAACCGTTACTATCATAGAGAATGACCCAATCACCGCCTTCAGTAAACGATACCTGCGTGACCACGCGGTCTTTGGTATTCGCATCCTTTAGTTTGGTAATCGCGGTCTTCGGAATGCCCGTCGCCGAGTAGCCGTTCTTGTCGAAAGTAACAAGCCAGCCGCCATCGAAGGTGAACGCTACCTGCGAGAGTTCGCTGTTATCATTGCTGAGTTGTGTAATTTTATCGGCGACTTCTTGCGGGATACCGCCCCACATTGCGCTGTTGACGTTGTAAATGATGACCCAGCCGCCATCGGCTGCAAGCGTAACCGACTTGATCTCCTCTTCGTCGCCGTTGAGCTTCTTGAGGGCGGCGGTCAGTTTGGTCGAGACGTTGTAGGCCGAATAGCCGTTTTTGCCCACAAGGATGACATACGAGTCATCGGGTCCGAGCGTGACCCACTTGATTGTGTTGTCAGAGACGGTTGGCGTCGTTTGGGCTGCGTCGCTAGTCAGGTCGCGCGCTGCGGAAACTTTCGTGGCCGCCGCAAGGCTGCTTACGAAGAGCAGCGCGATTGCAAGCAGGAGTGTCGCGCGGCGAATAATGCGTGTGGGCATGTTCTCTCCTCAAAAAATGTGTGTCTGCAAAGTCATAGGCAAGAATAAATGAACTTGGGTTAAGAATCAATCATCTTATACAGTTTTTTTGCATGTTTTAGCAAAGTTTTAGAAGGCGCTTCAGGTCTCCAAAAGCGGCACGGCGCGTTCCAGAACGTAAAAATTCCGGCGGTCGGCGGCGCGGCTGGTGCTGATGAAATCCGTTACGGCAAAGCCAAGCGCGAATAGCATCTGGAAAATCGCGCGGCTGTGATAGCGCCACATCAACGCCAGTTCCAATGATTGCTGCTTGATTGCCTGATACACCGCCGGAATCTCGACAAGGATAACGCGCGGTGGTCGGTCCGCTTCGATTTGGTGGATCGCGCCCGGTGAGGGGATGTGCGAGCCGCCATACTCTGCGGGGTTGATCAGCAGCGCGCCATCCGCGAGCAGCGCTTCGATGTCTGCGCGTGCGTTGTTCGGCGCGGTAACGCGCGGATGCGCGACCCACCATTCCACCTCGAAGCGGTCCGTCGGGATGCCGCCGTTGAGCGTATCGAGCATCGTCTCGTATAAATTGGGATAATACGTCCGCGCGACGGCGCGCAGCTTGCCGATATTGAGGTTCGCGTTCACGCCTTCGAGCGGGTCGAAGGTCCATGTGATCAGGTCCACACCCAGCGCGAGGACGTACTCGCGCTGGTATCGCTTGAGCGCTTCGCCTAGTTTGGTACGGCGCAGTTCAGGCAGCACGCCCATCAGGTGCGAGCAGTGCTTGATCCTGCCGCTTGCGCTGATCCCGGCGAAGCCGAAGAGCATCCCGGCCATTCGCCCGTTGTCATCGAATGCACCCGCGACCAGACCACCATTCTTCTGCGCAGTGATCAGGACGTGCAGCGGCACGACGGCCAATTCGTCGGTCATGTCCCAGATGACGCGCTGAGCTTCCTCTGCGAGGTGATAATCGTTGTGCGTTTCGAGTGCGCGGATCGTGTAATCTGGCATGGTTGTTTATCCGAAGTGGTTGCGTAACCAGTCGATCATGCTTTCGATCATCTGGCGGTGGCCGCGATTGGTTGGCATAACGATGTCGTGATCTGCACCTGGCAGATTGATATATTGCTTATCCGTCGCGGCAAGGCGCGCGAAGAAGCGCCGTGCGCCCGCCGGGTCGAGTGTCAAGTCCAGGTTGCCCTGAGCAATCAGCGTTGGGGTACGGATTTGCCCTGCGGTTTTGCGGGCAGCAACCTGCAAACGCTGCAGTTCGGCTAACGCCGCGACGGGAAAGCGTACCTCACCCTTGATCTGCTTGAGGACCGCCGGGTCCTCCAGATCGAGTGCCAGGTCGAAAGCGCTGGTTTCCTTGCGCACGTTGTCGATACTTGCGGCCTTGAGCGGGTAGAAATAAGGTGCGGCGCGGCGCGCGACCCCCGCGACGGCAACGAGCGGGTTGCGGATTTGCAGCATCGGCGCGAGCATGATGAAAGCGGCGGGTGGCCGTTCCGCGACAAGCCGCGCCATGATTGCCGCGCCCATCGAGAACCCGATAACCACAACCCGGCTGTGCTGTTCGCGCGCGACGGCCAGCGCAGCGCGTCCGGCAGCGAGCAGCGCGTCTTCATCCATCGCTTCCAGCAAGTTCGGCAGCCCACCATGCCCCGGCCACAGCGGAACCGAAACCGCGTAGCCAAGCTGGTCATGAATCGCGTCCGCAAGCGTCCGCATTTCAAGCGGCGACCCGGTGAAGCCGTGCAGGAGCAGACACGCGGGCGCTTTGCCGGGCATCGAGAAGCCTTCGCGTTCCGGCAGGACGCGCAGTAGTGAGGGGGAAGCTATGCTTTGAGTGTTCATTGAAACTGATTATAGCCTGACCGCCCGGTTGAAGGCCGCCCCTGCGAGCCGCCCGCCCGCGCCCCGGATAAGCTGCTTTGCTTGCAACGCCGCACGCCGCCGTGTTCGCCGGGAATCAATGACGAGCAGCACCCGGTCACAGGCGGCAACCAGCGGCAAAGCATCTGGTGTATCGAGCAGCGCGGCAGAATCCACAATGACGAGATCGTAATGGGCTGCCAATGCGCGCAGTAACGAACCAAGTTTCGCGAGGCCGAGCAAATCGGACGGGTTGGCTGGGAGCGGTCCACTGGTCAGGATAGACAGCCCGGCTGCATCTGTCGGGCGCACGTAGCTTTCAATGAAACCTTCGATTTGGCTGCCCATACCTTCATTGTATTGATACAGCAAATTCGCCAGCCCATCGCGGTTGGTCAGCTTGAAGAGCCGATGCAGCGTCGGCGCACGCAGGTTTGCATCGATCAGGAGTACCCGGTTCCCAGCCTCAATGAGCGCCAGCGCGAGGTTTGCGGCGGTCAGGCTCTTGCCTTCGGTCGGCTCCGGGCTGGTGATCAGCAGCCGCTTTTCCGGGGACCCATCGGCGGGGAACAGGCGCGCTGCAAGGGTGCGGTATGGCTCCGCGAAGTCGGATGCGAGATGGATGCGCTTGTCCTCGATACCGCGCAACGGCGGCAAACTGGCGAGAACCTGCGCCTCCAACGCCTGCTCGACCTGTCGCGGCGTGCGGAACGCCACATCGCGGTATTCGAGACGGTACGCGAACGCGGTTCCGAGTGCCGCGCCGCCTGCCAGCGCAATCACCCCCGATAGGAGTACACTCTGGTTGTATCTTTCAAGTGCTTCACGCGACTGTTCCTCCGCCGACCGCAGACCGTCTACAGAGGATTGATGTGCGATGAGATCGGCCATTTCGTTCAAGCGTTGCCCGTTTATGGTGCGCAAAACATCAACATCCTGTGTTTTCTGTACCTGCTCGTTCAATTCTGTCAGGTGGTTTAGCGCGCGACTCTGTGCAATGCTGGCTTCCCGCGCCTGCGAGCCAATTTTCAATTGTTCACCGAACAACGCTTGAGCCGTTCCACTGCTAATATTCAATGCAAGCACCAGCGCCGCAACCGTAAAACCACTCACGATGATGAATATTGCCCATTTCCGAAAGAATTTGCGGGATAAACGAGTTCTGATGAGTACCATTTGAACGTTTCTTTCGTTCCGTTTTTCACAAATTGATAGCTTCTGAGAGCGGTCCGGCATGGTCGGGGGCGCTCTCAGCATCGAAAATCAGGGTATCGAGGGGACGCCATGACGGATGACGTGCGCGATAGGACAACTCTACCGAACCTGCGGTCTTCCCGCATCACAGGGTTTCACAAGCTGACGCTCGCGGATCGCGTGGCGCTGGTCACAGAATGGGCAGCGCTCAGCCCGGATGAGCAATCAATGCTCACCCGCGACGGGCTTTCGCTGGAACGCGCCGACCAGATGATCGAGAACGTGATCGGCCTCTACGCGCTGCCGTTGGGTGTCGCGACGAACTTCCAGATCAACGGGCAGGATTATCTGATCCCGATGGTCGTGGAAGAACCGAGCGTCGTGGCTGCGTGCAGCAATGCGGCGCGACTGGTGCGCGAGGGGGGCGGCTTCCACACGAGCAGCGACGAACCGATCATGGTGGGTCAGATACAGGTGTTGGATGTGGATAACGTCTATGCGGCGGCGGGGCGCGTCTGGGAACAACGCGAAGCGCTCATCGAAGCCGCGAACGACCCGACCAGCAGCATCGTCCGGCGCGGCGGCGGCGTGCGCGATCTCGAATTGCACCCGCTCATGCAAACCAGCGCCGGACCGATGTTGATCGTGCATATCGTGATGGATACGCGCGACGCGATGGGCGCGAATGCCGTCAACAGCGTCTGTGAACAGTTGGGACCGCGCATCGCGGAAATCACGGGCGGGCGCGTCCTGCTGCGCATCCTCAGCAACCTGACGGATCGGCGGCGGGCGCAGGCATCGTGCCGTGTCCCGGCGGCGGCGCTCGGCGGGCCGGAAGTTGGGCGCGGGATAGTCGAGGCGGCGGCCTTCGCGGAAGCTGACCCTTACCGCGCGGCCACGCACAACAAGGGCGTGATGAACGGCATGGATGCAGTCTGCATCGCGACCGGGAACGACTGGCGGGCGCTGGAAGCGGGCGCGCACGCCTATGCCGGCCTGCACGGACGCTATACGAGCATGACGCGCTGGTGGCAGGATGATTTCGGCGACCTGCACGGCAGCATCGATATTCCGCTGGCGGTCGGAACGGTCAGCGGTGCAACGCGCTCACATCCCGGCGCACAGGTCTCGATGAAAATCCTCGGCAACCCGGATGCGCGACCGCTCGCGGAGATCATTGCCTCGGTCGGGCTGGCGCAAAATCTGGCGGCGCTGCGGGCGCTCGCGACGGAAGGCATTCAGCGCGGTCACATGGAGATGCACGCACGCCAGCTTGCGCTCGCGGCAGGTGCGCCCCCGGACCTGATCCCGGAAGTCGTCGCGGTCATGATTCAGGAAAATCGTATTCGCTTGGAACGTGCGAAAAGCCTTGTCGAAGAGATGCTCGGCAAGCCATAATAGGAACCATACTACAGGCCATCATCTCATGACTGGTTATCTCCCCGTCCCCTGGAATTTCGGCAAGCGCGCGATTCGCTGCTCCTATTGCGGCGCGGAACACACGCTCACGCTCGAACCCATGACCGCCCGCTGCAAGTTTTGTGGCTCCAAAACGGTCGCTATTCAGCAGGTCACGCGCGTACTGGAGCAGCCCAGCGCCTTGATCCCGTTTCATGTCGATGCGATACAGGCCGGGGTGCTGCTCGGCAAGCTGCTACGCGGTCCCTCCAAACAGACGGGCGTGCTGTACCCCGTCTCTGAACAGGTGGAGATCGGACCCGTCTCCGGCGTCTACCTGCCCTACTGGGCATTCGATTTCGAGGTCGAGGTGCGCCGTATCCGCTCCTCGCTCGAAGCGCTCACGCCGAGCATCCCGGAAGCGTGGTCGGAACAGGTCAAAGGTGTCTTCATTTGCGCGGTCGAAGCGCTTCAGAGCGAGCCGATCAATCAGCTTGAAGCCTTCGACCTGACTCCGCTCACGCCCTACCTGCCGCGCTTCCTCGCGCAGCATCCGGCGCACCTGTATACAGTCGGCAAGCCGCTCGCCTTCCAGAAAGCGCGCGAGCGCACCGAAGACCGGATGCGCCAGAAGTATCGCCCTCTCCTCTCCAAAGCCGCGCCCGGCAAAACCGGGATGCTGCTCTCGGAGATGATTCATACCGCGACGACCATTCGCCCGGTCACGCTTCGGCTGATCTTGCTGCCGTTCTGGGTCGCGCCGCTCTACGATAAGGGACAGGGTTTGCGGATAGGGATCGTCAGCGGCCAGACCGGACAGCTCGTCGTCGGCGCGTTTCACAGAAATTCACCAGGAAATAACTCGTAATGCAGAACGACTACTCACAGATTAAAAATGTCCTGCGGCCAGATCGCGCTGTCGGGATTATCGGCTACGGAGCCTACGTCCCGCGCTATCGCCTGCCGGGTACGGAAGTGGCGCGCGTGTGGACCGCCGGGATGGGCGGTTCACCGATCAAGGAAAAAGCCGTCGCGGGGCTGGATGAAGACGTGATTACTATGTCCATCGAGGCCGCGCGTAACGCACTCGCCCGCGCGCAAATCGATCCGACAGACCTGCGCGCGGTCTGGGTCGGCTCCGAGAGCCACCCCTACGCCGTCAAACCGAGCAGCACTATTGTTGCTGAGGCTATTGGCGCAGTCCCCAATACGCAGGCTGCCGATTGGGAATTCGCGTGTAAAGCCGGATCGGAAGCGCTGCAAGCCTCAATCGGCTTCGTCGGTTCCGGCATGGCGGCCTATGCGATGAGCATCGGCATGGATACCGCGCAAGGGCGTCCGGGTGACGCGCTCGAATATACGGCGGCGGCGGGCGGCGCGGGCTATATCGTCGGTCCGGCGATGCAGGCGCTCGCCATCTTTCAAGGCTCATACAGCTTCGTCACGGATACGCCGGATTTCTGGCGGCGCGCGGAAGAAAAATATCCGATGCACGGCGACCGCTTTACGGGCGAACCCGCTTACTTCCGGCATGTGCAAGCCGCAGCCGATGCACTGATGCACCTGCTGGGGACCACTGCAAACGATTATCAGCACGCCGTCTTCCACCAGCCAAACGTGAAATTCCCGGAGCGCGCGGCCAAAGCACTCGGCTTCAACGACGAGCAAATCAGGCTGGGGATGCTCGCGAACGAGATCGGTAATGTCTACGCCGGGTCGTGCCTGCTCGGACTGACGGCAATTCTGGACGAAGCCAAACCGGGCGACCGCATCCTGTGCGTGAGCTATGGCAGTGGCGCGGGGTCGGATGCGTTCGATATTCTGGTGACGGAAGCGCTTGCTGCCCGCCGCGACTTCGCGCCGAAAACGCGCCAATATATCGCGCGCCGCACCGCCATCGATTACGCCGTCTATGCTCGCTATCGCAACAAGCTGAACCTGGGCTAGACAACTCCATAGGAATGCAAAATGAATGATGTGATGATTACGGGCGTCGGCATGACCCCTGTAGGTGAACACTGGGAAACGTCGCTGCGCGCGCTCGCGGTTGGCGCGGCGCAGGCCGCGATGCAGGATGCGGGCGTGCCAACGGTAGATGCGGTGATCGTCGGGAACGCGCTCGGCGGCAGCATCAGCAAGCAGCACCAGCTTGGCGCGCTGCTCGCGGATCATATCGGCTTGCGCGGCGTGGAAGCCTTTCGCGTCGAGGCCGCGGATGCCTCCGGCGGTATTGCCTTGCGGCAGGGCTACCTGATGATCGCGAGCGGGCTGGCGCAAACCGTGATGGTCCTCGGCGTCGAGAAAGTCACCGATATGGTGGGCGGTGAACGCGGCGCGACGATGCAGACCTTCACCGATTCGGAATATGAGACCGTACAGGGCGCGACCCCGGTGGCGCTCGCTGCGCTGCTGATGCGCCGCTATATGCACGAATACGGCGTTTCGCTCGCGGATTTTGCCGGGTTCAGCGTGAACGCGCACGCCAACGGTAGCAAGAACGCAAACGCGATGTACCGCAATCTGGTCAAAGCGGAACGCTTCGCGAGCGCGCCCGTCGTTGCGGAACCCGTCAATCTGTTCGATATGGCTCCCGACGCGGATGGCGCGGCGGCGGTCATCCTGACGAGCAGTGAACGTGCGGGCAATCACCCGAACGCGGTTCGCATCATCGCCAGCGCGGTTGGTACGGATGCGGTCGCGATCCACGACCGGACCGATCCGCTCTACCTGATGGCCGCGAACCTCTCCGCAGGGCGCGCGTTCGAGCAGGCGCGGCTCACGCCCGCGAACGTGAACCTATTGGAACTGCACGACTCGACGACGATCCTGAGTACGCTGGCGCTGGAAGCGAGCGGCTTTGCGGAACGCGGACATGGCTGGGAACTGGCCGCGCAGGGCAAACTCGGCCTGACGGGGCAGCTCCCGATCAGCACCTTCGGCGGCCTCAAGGCGCGCGGCAATCCGTTTGGCGCGACGGGGGTATATCAGGCCGTCGAGATCGCGCTACAGCTACGCGGACAGGCGGGCGCGAACCAGGTCCCCGATCCGCGCGTCGGCATGGCACAGAGTATCGGCGGGCTGGGCGCAACGGTCGTCACCCATTTGTTCAGCCGTTAAGTGACTGACCCTCGCCAGATGTACTCTCTGCAACCTTGTCTTTCGACTCCTGCGGCGCTTCGGCAATTGGCTTCACTTCCGGCGTCTCGACTTTCGCCTGCTCTTCGGGTGTGCTGAACATCCGCGCGAGGACAAGCTGCTGCATCCGCACGAGCGCGGTTTGCGAGAAGCGCACCTGTAACCCGCGCCCGAAGATGCGGAAGCCGATCCGATAGGCAGGATTGGCGATGTACCCGGTTTTGGAGTAGGCCTGAATACGGAACTCGACTTCGCCCGTCTGGTCGAACTTCCATACCTGGAAGGTAATCTCACCCATCTCGAAATGGCCTTCCAGCGTGCGGTAGCTGTAGCCCCAGACCTGCGCCTTGCCGCGTTTCTCGTCGATGCGTTCTTCATCGATCACATCGGAAATCTTCACGCCGAACATAAACGTGAAGAACCAGAAGCGCGCACGAATCAGCATCACGCGCTTGTCGATGGATTCATCCGGCACGAAAACCCCGGTGACGAGGCTGGGGTCCGGGAACTCGTAGTTCTGCATCACCTGTTTGGCGCTCTCGAACGAGCCGCCGGGGATGGGCTTACCGGGAGCCTCGCTGGGCAAGCCGACCTGATAATTGTCGATATGCCAACCCGCCGATTCGAGATACTCTGCGCGCTTTGACGGGTCGAAGTTCAGCTTCGCCGCGCGGTAGCTGTCGATCCGGCTGCTGTATTGCTTATAGATCGGGTTGAGCGTCTGCGCTTCCTTCTGCTCATCCAGCGGGACGGTGTGTGTCAAGATGCTGATCGGTCCGACGGCATGACCGCCACTAAGGACGCGGACGCGGTTCGCCCAGAATATCCACAGCATCGTTTGCGCGGTCTTGGCGACCCCCGCCCAATAATAGGCGAGATGGACGTTCGCATCCTTGCTGCGCGACCACGACCGTATCTCGAACCGGAGCGCATCCTCGCGGTCGGGGTGATCCAGCAGCCGGAACTGAATTTCACCTGCTTCAAGGTGGTTTTCAAGCGTCACAAAGGAAAACGAAGTCGGCGTTACTTCCGTCGCACGCACGGGTCCATCCCAGGGACCGAAGATGTGAATGTAATATTCATCGCCAACGCGCATTTGCCCGTTCTCGCCCTTCATTTTGTCGAAGAAAGCGAGTTCGCGCGGCGTGAAATTATTTGGCTCACGGACCATCAGCGCGAGCAGTTCTTCCTTGCTGCGCGTCGGGTGGTCTATATCGACCTGATAGCGGCGGTGATAGAGCGGACCAAATCCATCCTGAATAAGCTGGACTTTCCACTCGCCATCGAAATCGCGCAGCGTCAGCCTGTGTTCGGATTGTACTGTCGCCGGAACGGTGATCTCCAGCTTTTCGGTGGGGATGTGCCAGCGGCCATAGAGCCACGCGCCCAACCCGGTGGCAGTCAGCCCGGCGGCGGTCAGGGCAGAACCAGCAAGCACCCGTTGTGCCGTTTGGGGCGGTGGTCGCTTTTCGAGACCTAAACGGTAGGCCAGTTCGCGAAACGGTGTATTGTGCGTCATTGCTTGTGACCCCATTTTCAGATGACACGTTCTCTGCATAGAATGTCGCTGAAACAACGCATCGCTGCCAATGCGAAAGCGCTCGCGTAGTAAAATCAACTTCATTGAGTAAGGATGTTAATCATGACCAATTTCATCATTGACGCCGAAATCAGCGCCGACAAAAAGCTGACAAACTACGAACTTCCGGCGGATGTTCCCGTCGGACCTGTGCGAATCGTCATCGAACCTGAGTATATTGAGCAAAACGAAGCCGAGGAATTGACGCGCGAGCAAGTACGCGAACGACTCCGGGCGGCAGGGCTGCTCGTTGAATCTAATTTTGCGCCACCCGAAGCTGTGCGCTTGGATGAAGCTGAATCGCTTCGACTTGCCGATTTATTTGGAGGTGGTCTAAAAAGGGCGGATGAGATCATTGATGAAGATCGTGGTCCCAGGTAATGACTACTTTCTTCGTTGACAGTAGCGCCATTGTCAAACGTTATATTTCTGAAGGTCGGTTCCTCCTGGATCAGGAGTTTGGTCCAACCAGCCGCTGGTAATGCCATTGTCGTATCGGCAATCGCCGTTGTTGAAGTTTGTTCGGCGCTTGCGCGCTTGCGACGTTCAAATCAGCTCTCCGGGGCAGATGAGTCGCAAAATCGAGTTGATTTTTTGCTTGAAATGGACTTTGCTTTTTCGTTATTGGAACAGATGACGAAGTGCTTAAACGCGCTGCTGAATTTCCGATTAAACATCAGCTTCGCGCGCTCGACTCTATACAGCTATCGTGTGCTGTGCAAAGCATAAGCAGCATGAAAATCAAGGCAACTGTTTTGAGTGCTGACAATGATCTCCTGCTCGCCGCCAGCAAAGAGGGCTTTGCAATCGACAACCCGCTCAACCACCCCTGACCCCACCTCTCCACAAACGCGCTCCCGGCTGATACAATGGCGCAATCCGCACCGATCCATGCAAGGAGCCGCACCTCATGTCCAATCAAGGCGTCACAGCGCGCAGCCAGGATTACTCCCGTTGGTACACCGATGTCGTCCAAAAGGCGGATTTGGCCGATTACGCCCCGGTGCGCGGCTGCATGATCATCAAGCCGTATGGCTATGCGCTGTGGGAGAACATTCAGGCCGCGCTCGATTTCCGCTTCAAGGAGACCGGCCACCAGAACGCCTATTTCCCGCTGCTCATCCCCGAAAGTTTCCTCAAGAAGGAAGCCGAACACGTCGAGGGCTTCGCGCCAGAACTCGCGATTGTGACCATTGGCGGCGGTGAAGAGCTGGCTGAACGACTGGTGATCCGTCCGACCTCCGAAGCGATCATTGGTCACTCTTTCTCGCAGTGGATACAAAGCCACCGTGATTTGCCGATGCTGATCAACCAATGGGCGAATGTCGTCCGCTGGGAGATGCGGACGCGCCTTTTCCTGCGCACGCTCGAATTTCTCTGGCAGGAAGGCCACACCGCGCACGCCACGCACGACGAGGCGCAGGAAGAAACGATGCGGATGCTCGATATTTATGCGGACTTCGCAATAAACATGGGCGCGATCCCGGTTATCAAAGGCGAGAAGAGCGAGCAGGAAAAATTCCCCGGCGCGTTGCGTACCTACACGATTGAGGCCGTCATGGGCGATAAGAAGGCGCTGCAATCCGGCACGAGCCACAACCTCGGCCAGAACTTCGCCAAAGGCTTCGACATCAAGTACACCGACCGCAATAACGAATTGCAATTCTGCTGGACGACCTCGTGGGGACTCAGCACGCGCTTCATCGGCGCGATCATCATGGCGCATGGAGATGACATCGGCCTGCGCATGCCGCCGCGTCTCGCCCCTATCCAGGTCGTGATCGTCCCCATTTTCAAGAACGACGACGAACGCGCGAAGGTTATGGAAGCAGCGGAGCGCATGTTCAAAACGCTCAAGGGCGCGAGCGTGCGCGTCAAGCTGGATGACCGTGAGGGTCTGATGCCCGGCTTCAAGTACGCCGATTGGGAAATGCGCGG
The DNA here is from genome assembly GCA_965246845.1 of Aggregatilineales bacterium. Lineage (GTDB taxonomy): Bacteria > Chloroflexota > Anaerolineae > Aggregatilineales > UBA2796 > JBBRMW01. Next base: position 1,125,979 of record CBDFFR010000012.1, on the reverse strand, counting down.
TGTGCCGATCCGCATGGAGATCGGTCCGAAGGATGTGGAGAAGAACAGCGTCGCGCTCGCACGTCGCGATATTCCCGGTAAGGAAGGCAAGCAGTTCGTCGCGCAGGAGAACGCGCTGACCGTCGTGCAGAGCCTCCTCGAAGACATTCACCATAACCTGCTCGCACAGGCGACCAAACTCCGCGACGACGCGATCAAACCCATCGAAGAGGATTACACCGCTTTCCGCGAACAGGTCAAGGAGGGTTGGGCCTATTCGCCATTCTGCGGGCGTGCGGAATGTGAAGCGAAGATCAAGGAAGATAATCAGCTCGTTTCGCGCTGCTATCCGCTCGATCAGGAATTGAAACCCGGCAAGTGCATCGTTTGCGGACAGCCCGCCGACCGCCGTGCGCTCTTCGCAAAGGCGTACTAAAGCAAATATGCGTGGGTGGCGTGTTGTGATAGATCGGATATGATCATCATGCGCGCATAGATTCTTCATACTTGAGGACAATACTCTGCGGCGTGAACCGAATAATTCAATCGAAATAGTAGAAAGATGCTGTATTCATGCCGACCATCGCAGTAATCGGTGCGGGACCTGCCGGACTCGCTGCCGCGCTCACGCTCACGCAGGCTGGCTCCAGCGTTACCGTTTTTGAAAAGAGCCGGGGCTATGGCGGACGCGCATCGACGCGCTGGCACGACCTGCCGACGGGGGAGCGCGTTTATATAGATCATGGCGCGCAGTACATCCGCGACGAGTCCGCGATGGCGCACCACCTCTTGCATGAACTGTTGCCGAGCGGCAATCTGGTCGATATTGCCAGACCGATCTGGACTTTCAACGCGCAGAATGCGATTGCCGAGGGCGACCGCGCGCAAAACAGTGAACCAAAATGGACCTACCACGACGGACTTGCGACCTTTGGCAAGCTGCTCGCGATGGCAACGAACGCGGAAATACGCCTGAACACGCGCGTGGGAAAAATTGAAAAGGTCGCGGAGCAATTTGCGTTGACCGATGATCAGGGTGCGGCGCTCGGCACATTCGACCAACTGCTGATCGCTATTCCATCCGGGCAGGCCGCCGAACTGCTGGCCGCCAGTCCGCTGGCCGCCAGCGTTGCGGGGGTCATCGAGGCGCTTGGCGGCGCGGTCTACCGCCGCTGTATCACGGTCGCGCTCGGCTATGCGCGGGTACTCAAAGAGCGCCCCTATTATGCCCTGATCAACAGCGACCGCGCGCACCCGATCTCGTGGTTGGCCTTCGAGCATGACAAACCCGGCCATGTCCCGCCGGGGAACAGTGTCATCCTCGCGCAGATGGCGGGCGCATTCAGCTTGACGAACTGGGAGGCTGATAAGGGGCAGGTCATTACGCAGGTCGAGGATCAGGTTTCGCAATTATTGGGCGAAGACCTGCGTGCGCCGTACTGGATCGAATACCACAAATGGCGCTATAGCCTGCCCGACCGCACCGTGCCGGAAAGCGCGGTCAACGGCCTCATTCCCGGATTGTGGTTCGCGGGCGATTGGGCGCGCGGCGGGCGCATCCATCTGGCAGTGCAGAGCGGCGCTGACGTCGCGGCGCAAATGCTGCAAGTTGTCCGCTCATAACAGATCATCGCGCAGCGAGAGGGTACATGTCACCGCGCGCCGGGCGGTGACATCCGCGCCGCCGACCGGAATATCGACGTACATCCCGCCCGCTTCGGTCAATTCCGCGACCTGAAACGCCTGGAATGCGTCGATTAGCAGACGCAACGGCTTTTCGCTCTGCGTCGCGGTAATGCTCAGGCGTAGTGGGGTCGCTGGGCGATCCGACGGGCAGGTCAGCGAGACCATCAGCGGCGCGACGTTCCCACCCAGCGCTTTTACACGCAGATCAACCGTGACGGATTCGCTCAGGCGCGTGCTGCCCTGCGGCGCATCGATCCCGATCACAACGACTGCCGGGCTGCCCGCGAGGACGCCACGCGGCACAACCGCCGTCAGTTGCCGCTTCGCATAATAAATCGGCGTTGTGAAACGGTTGGACGCGGGGGCGGCGCTATCGGCCTCCAGCAAACTGTGATACAGCCGTTCGCCTTCGCTGCTCACGGTATATGTCCCGTTCGAATTGTATTCGATCAAAAAATAATTCACGAGGCGGCGGATCGAGCGCATGATCGCGCGTTCGTTCATGCCGAGCGCCGCCGACATCTGCGCGACGCTTTCCGGCTGTGGCGCGGCTCCCAAATGGCGGAACACGCCGAGAATTTCCGGCGGGAGTTTTTGCAAAGTATCGGGGAGCGACATCGCGTAAGGTCCTTGCGTTGGGAGTTTGCGTCCCTAGTCTACCGAAAACGTGCGATTCGGCAACCTGCCGTCACGCGCCGCCATATAAAGCCTGCAATACCGGGTCCAGCCGCGCGAGAGCGCGCCCCCGGTGACTGGTGCGGTTCTTCTCTTCGGCTGAAAGTTCGGCCATCGTGCGGCCATCCGGCAGCAGGAACACCGGATCATAGCCGTGTCCATAGTCGCCGCGTGCCGCATTCGCGACCCGGCCTTCGATGGTCCCTTCCGCGCTGACCGTCAAGCCGTCGCCCGTCACGAGCGCGATCACACAGACGAAGCGCGCGGTGCGCTGTTCTGGCGGGATGCCTTGCAGCGCGTTCAATAGCTTCGCGTTGCGCTCTGCGACTGTCGGTGCGTAGCGTGCGGAGTAGACGCCCGGCGCGCCGTTCAGCGCATCGACTATGATCCCGGAATCATCCGCGAGCGTCGCCAGCCCGGACGCGCGTTGATACGCATTCGCCTTGAGCAGAGCGTTATCGGTGAACGTGATCCCGGTCTCTTCGACATCCATCCCGGCGAGGCCAACCTCCGCGAGCGAGACGAAGCGCACCGGGTAGCGCGCGAACCACTCACGGAATTCTTCCAGCTTCCCCAGGTTAGTAGTGGCGACGAGCAGCGTTTTCATTTGGCAGCTCCGGCAGGTGTTGGTGTTTTGGCGGGGCGTACATTGGCCGGGACCGGGACCCCGATACTTGCCGACGATCCGGGTGGACCGAAAAGCGGCTGTGCGGCGAACGAAAGCAGCGTCGGGGCTTGCGCACCCTCCGGCAGCCAATAGAGCTGCGTCACGGGCGCGAGCCGCATCAGTTCCGCCGGGTTCTGCGTGCGACTCAGACCTTCGAGCAGCGCGGCAGATGAGGCGATCACGGTGAAGGCAATGCCCTGCGGCTGGGTGGCAATCGCCCCGACTGCATAGCCTTCGGTCTGATAGGCAAGTTGATCCTGCATCGTCGCAGGGTCCAGACGGTGAATTGTGAGTTCCGCGCTCGCGGATTCAAACGGCGCATAACCTGCCTTTTCCGCTTCCAGTGTGAGCGTATTCTTTATCGTGCGCGTCGCGTAATATATCGCTTTGCCGTCTGCGCTCCACGTCGCGAAATCGGCACTGGTTTCCGTCGTCAGAACACTGCCGTTCGCGAGGTCGAGCGTGCTGATTTTGCCGAGCAGTGTCCCGACCAGCTTTGTCTTATCGGGCGAGAGCCGCGCCCGTACTAGTGGCGTCGTGAGCGCTTCGGCCTTGCCGCCGCTGACGCGCAGCACGCCAAGGCCGCTGCACGTTTGCGCGATGAGCAATACATCCGGCTGTATCCATTCGAGCAACAGATCGTTGCCGCGATCTGCGTTCAGGAGCGCTGCCGAGGGGTCCGCGTTGGTCGTGCGTGCAGCGCAGGGTGCGGTTTGCAAGGTCGCGAGGGTGCGCGGGGCGGTCCCATCGGCGTGGACGGCTTGCAAGGTGAGCGTTTCCCCCGCCGCGACAAACGCGATTTCGTTGCCATCCGGCGACCATGCCGCGCCATAGCCGGTATTGACGGCCTGCACCGGGAGCCGCGTCGGGTTGATGACCGCGCCAATCACGGCGGTATAAAGCAGCCCGCGCGCATCGCTGAACAGGACTCGCTTGCCATCCGGCGAGACACGGGCGTTACCATAGGCGCGGCGCGGTTCGGCAATCACGTTCGCGTCGCGCGTGATCGGCGTCCCCGGCAAGTCCCCGACCGCCGCCGCGTACAGGTTGCCGTTGTATACATGCAAGAACAGCGTCGGCGGCGCGTTGGCGGGTTCGAGGACGCGCTGCCCCGCGTTGCCGGAGGCGCTGGGGCTGAATTCCTGCGCAATTTTTAGGAACAGCTCCGCCCATTGGTTGACCGCCGCGCCGGGCGTGAACTGCACCACGCGATAGCCCAGCCCGAACGCGATATACGCCGAGACGCGGTAGCCACGCGGACCGCCATCGGTACACGCGCCCGTCAGTGTCACGGAACGCCCCGCCGCCCCGACGGTTTGCCGTTCACCATTCGCGGTTTGGCCTTTGTTCGCCGTGAGATATTCATCCAGAAGTGTATCCGGTGTGCGTGTTGCCGCCTGCTTGCCGAGCAGCGTGACGATCATCCCCGGCTGCGTGCAAATCGGCGCGGCAGCCAGCCCCAGATAAACCTCGTTCACGTCGCGCGGGGTGGCCGTCCATTTTTCCGGGTAGGCGATGCTGAACTGCGGCGTGCGGTAGACGCTCAACGCCGTTTCGACCTTCACGTTCGCGGAGTCGCACAGCACGGCGAAACTGCCATCGAGATTCGTGCGAACTTCGTAGATGACGCCCTTCACCGTGAACAGGAAGCGATAGCCGGGGACCGACCCTGCTACGGGCTTTTGATTCGGCGCGGGGCAACCGAGCGCGGAGTCCGGGAAGGTTTCGGGCGACGAGGTATAGCTATCGACGCCGGGAAACGGCTTCGGCAGCCGGGTTTGCAGGAACGCGACGGCCTTCTTCGCGACGCTCGCGGCGTCGGTTTGTGCGTAGGTCGGGATGCCGACGCAGAGCGCCAGCGTGAGCAGGAACAGCGCCACGCGACGCAGGAATGGTTTGGGGGTCAAGCGGGTTTTCATCCAGATCATGAATGTACAAAGGGTAGCACACGGCGCGTCCACAGAGGATAGTTCATCATCCAATGGTATAATTAACCTGTGAAAGGGTGTATTCAATGTCGAACCTGCCTCAACCTGAAGCTGTCATGCGCGCGCTCGGCACGGTCATCGAGCCGGAACTGCGCAAGGATTTGGTAACGCTCAATATGGTGCGCGACCTCTCGCTCACGCCGGATGGTATCGCGCATTTTACCATCATGCTGACTACGCCGGCCTGTCCGCTCAAGGATGTCATTCACGGCGCGGCGAAATTCGCGGTGATGAAAGTCCCCGGCATCAAGGACATCGATGTGAAGTGGGACGCCGAAGTGCGCGGCAAGCCGCACGGCAACCTGAACGTCGATATTCGTAATATCATCGCGGTCGGGAGTGGCAAGGGCGGCGTTGGAAAGACGACCGTGAGCGTCAACCTCGCGATTGCGCTGGCGATGGAAGGCGCGCGTGTCGGCCTGATCGATGCCGACATCCTCACGCCGAATGTCCCGATCATGGTCGGCCTGACCAGCGGACGCCCGAAGGTCGTGAACAAGAAGATGGTCCCCTTCGAGACCTATGGCGTCAAGACGATTAGCATGGGCTACCTGACTGACGACGGCACGCCGCTAATCATGCGCGGTCCGATGCTGCACAGCGCGATTCGGCAGTTCTTCAGCGATGTAATCTGGGGGACGCTCGATTACATGATTGTGGATTTGCCACCGGGGACGGGTGACGCGCCGCTCAGTCTTGCGCAGTCGGTTCCGCTCTCTGGCGCGGTGATTGTCAGCCAGCCACAGGATGTGGCGGTTGGGGATGCTGCGCGCTCCATCGGCATGTTCGAGCAGTTGCAGGTCCCGATTCTCGGCGTGGTCGAGAATATGGCGGGCGATTTGTTCGGCTCCGGCGGCGGAGAAGCGCTCGCCAGTCGGCGTAACGTGCCGTTCCTCGGTCGCGTGCCCCTCAACGCCGACATCCGCAAGGGCGGCGACTATGGCCGTCCTATCGTCGTCACGGACCCAAACAGCGAGGCCGCGCAAGCCTTCCGCCGCATCGCGCGCGATTGCGCCGCGCGTATTAGTGTCCTGCAATTCCAGAGCGCGGATATTATCCCGCTCAACGTCATCGGTTAACCTGCTATAGAGGAGAAGCCCATGCAGCCCTCTGACTTGCCCGGTGATCCGCGCGACCCGAACCGCCTGTTCGGGACGTCCTATTTCCTGACAACACTCGGCGCGGGGCTGCTCCTCGCGCAGAACTGGAAGCGGCTCGGTAAGCCGGAATGGGTGCGCCCTACGCAGGTCGCCTCACTGGTTGGCCTGCCGCTCGCGCTGGCGTCTGTTGTTCTCGGTATTATGATCGCGATTGCTAACAAATCGCTGCTGTTCATGATATTCGTCGGTGCGGGCGCGGCGCTGGGTATCAACTTTGGCATCATGGCCGCTATCGTCCGCACGCAGGCTATGCCGTACAAGGCATGGAAGCAGGGCGGCGTCCCGGCGATGCTTGCCTATCCCTATAACCCGAACACCACGCGCAACACGTTTATCACCGTGTTCGGGCTGTGTATGGTGTTCATGCTTGTGATGGCAGTCGTAATTGCCAGTCAGAGTTGAGGTGAACGATGAACGCATTTGAATCGGTCGCGGAATTACTTCCTTCATTGACGGGCGGAGAAAAGGCACAACTTTTGCCGCAGATCGTACGGGACCCCGGCGACTCGTACTCCTGAGTCTGATGGCGCTTGCCGAAGTATTTTTGATGTGTGCTTCCATGCACTATGGCTACTTATGTCACATTGTTTTTGTGGTTCCGACCGACCGACCACAAAAATCGGTGGAGCTGCGGGCCGCGCTTATAGCGATGATGAACAGGTGATCATTGATGCAGACCGGACGGATAGACCATATCATTCTCACTTATCTGGGCAAAACCGAAGCGGAGCCATAAGCGTACAAGGAGTAAGGTACACATGGGTTTGAACTACAGCATTGATCTCTATTTCAACATCGAAGACCTTGAAAAGGCGCTGTTAGCAACTGCAAAAATAGCAGTGTACAACGCTGATCAACCGGGCGTACAAGTATTGCTGCCCAACCAGCGTACTGTCACGCTTCCCTTTACAACCTTTGAAAGAGATGCTCAACTCACCCTGACGCAAGGTGGACGAATCGACCTAAAAACTACGCTTTTATTTGAATTTGATGAAGCAATCGGCATGTATCATGGGAATTGGAAAGAGAATGAGATCATACGTGATGGAGTTCCATATCGTATCGTCGGAATTATTAATCTTGATGTCGTATGTGGTTTCAAATTCGCGCGACTGGGCTTTTGGGCGCACGGGACGGGGCAGAGCAAGATGTTCGTCGCCTCTGGTGTCATCCAGAGGACACTTTTAGAAGTATTGAACTCCGCGCATGGCGTTTTGGGGTTGATCGATATTGAGACCAAACAATACATCCGCCTCGAAAATCCAAAACTGAGTGTTCATTCGGACAGCGCTTATTCTGACTATTTGCCGAATGAACACTCTGTAGACCGCTTCGTATCCTATATTTTGACAAAAAAGGCTTTGCAGGAAGAAACAGGCAGGGAGTCGCCTTCGCCTTATACGGCAGAATGACGGCACAGGCACGACATTTGCACATCAAAATCTCACCACGAATTGTTTTTAGATTTGAATGTTTCGGTATTCTCTACCCTGTATCGCATGTGTACCGTAATGTGAGGATGATAGATATGACAAAGAAACTCAGTCGGCGGGACTTGCTGCGTCTGACCGCGCTTGGCGGCGTCGGTAGTCTGGCCGCGACCTATTTACCGGGAATGTCACGGGTCAGAGCGCAAACTGCCGCTCCGACCGCAGAGGCACAGCCGCTCGCACAAAACATCGCGATGGCCGCAGACGCATTCCTCGCTTCCCTCGATAGCGCTGCTCGCACAAAAGCAACCTATGCCTTCACCGACGCGGAGCGCGTGCGCTGGCACTGGACCACGCCCGCCGGGTTCCCGCGCAATGGCGTTCCGCTCACCGACATGACCCAACCGCAAAAAATGCTCGCGCTCTCTTTGCTGCGCGTCAGCACATCGGAGACGGGTTACAAAAAGGCGCTCGACATCATGGCGCTGCAAAAGGAACTCAACAGCGATCCAACGCTCTACTTCGTGACCGTCTTCGGTACGCCCGGTGCGGCACAATGGGGCTGGCGCTTCGAGGGGCATCACCTCTCGCGGCAATTTACTGTCGTCGGCGAACAGATAATCATGACGCCATTCTTCCTCGGTGCGTGGCCGACCTTCGCCAGCGATGGCACACGTGCGATGCCGCGCGAAGAGGACGCCGCCAACGAGCTGGTCAACTCGCTGACCGACAAGCAGCGCGCGGTCGCAATCTTCCAGCAAAGCACGCTGAACGAACACATCACGAGCAACAAACCGAAAGTCGAGCCATTGCCATCGGTCGGCATCCCATATAGTACGCTCACCGCAGAGCAGCAAAAGCTCGTCGTGGAGATCGTCAAAACCTATCTGGCGGTGCTGCCGGAAGTCATTGCGACCCAGCATTACGAGCGCATCAGCAAGGCCGGGTTGGATAACATTCAGTTCGGGTGGGCTGGCACGCGCGAAGCCTATAAGCCGCACTACTACCGCCTGCAAGGACCGACGTTCCTGCTCGAATTCGATGACTCGCGCAACGATGGCAAACACATCCACAGCGTTTGGCGCGTCTTCGATGAAGACTTCGGCACAAATCTGATTTAACCAACCAGCGAGCCGGAGTAATCCGGCTCAGATGGCCCTATCCGCTCAGTTCCGCAACGGCTTCCCATGCTGCAACATATACCCGATCCGCTCCTGCGTCTTCGGGTTCGTCACGAGCGAGAGAATCGCCTCACGTTCAAGGTCGAGGATGTACTGCTCATCCACGAACGTTGGCGCGGTCAGGTTGCCGCCGCACAGGACATGAATCAGCTTGTCCGCGAGGTGCTTGTCGTAATCGGAGATGTAGCCGCCGTCGCGCATCATGAACACGCCGACTTGCAACGCGGCCTTCGCGTCGCGCCCCGCCGCATAGATTTTCGCGGATTGCGGCGCGACATACCCGTCTTCGGCGAGTTCTAGTACGGCGCGTTTGGCTTCCGCGATCTGGTGCGCGCGGTTCATCACGATCCGGTCTCCGCTGATGAGGAAGCCCATCTCGCGCGCCTGCATCGCGCTCTCGCTCACCTTCGCGAGGCCGATATTTTCAAAGACTTTCTGCAAATGCGGGAGCGGGTCTGCATTCGGGGTTTGCATCACAGGCGTGACGATGCGCCGCAGGAGTTCCTTGCAGCCGCCCCATCCCGGCACGAGGCCGACACCGAGTTCGACCAGCCCCATATACAATTCCGAGTGCGCGACGATGCGCGCTGCCGCGAGTGACATTTCCGTACCGCCGCCGAGCGTGCGGTCGAAGGGCGCGGCCACGACGGGTTTGGGTGAGAAGCGGATGCGTTGCGCCGTCTCCTGACCGTAGCGGATCGCGCGTTCGAGTTCGGCGTCCTGCCCGCTCTGCGCGAGCATCGCAAAGAGGAACAGGTTCGCGCCGCCGCTGAACAGGCTGCCCTGATTGCCGAGGACGAGTCCGGTGAATTCCTTTTCGGCGCGGTCGATGCTGCTGTGGATCAGGTTGAAGATGTCTTCATCGAGGGCGTTTACCTTGGTGTGAAATTCGATGAGCGCCACGCCGTCACCCAGATTGATCAGGCTGGCGCTGCCGTTACGGTCGAGGACCTTGCCCGCGCGCGTCAGGTCGCGCAGGACGATCACGTTTTTGTCCTTCAGCAGCGCCGCATATGCGCCCTTTTGCGGATCGTAGACGCCGACAACGTTGCCGTGTGCGTCGCGCTGGTAGAACGTCTCGATGCCCTTGCTGAGCATCTCTTTCACCCATTCCGCGACCGCGTAGCCATCCGCTTCCATGCGCGGGATCGTCTCACGCACGCCGAGCGCGTCCCAAATCTCGAAGGGTCCCATTTCATGCGCGAAGCCCCATTTATTCGCGTTGTCGATGCTCGTGATGCTATCGGCGATTTCGAGCAGGTGGCGCGACGCATAGGCGAGGTAGAAAGCGTGCAAGTGCCAGATGAACTGCGCGGCGCGGTCGCTTTCGCCAATCAGCGCCTTGATCCGCGCGCCCGTGTCTTCGACCTTGCGGTGCTTGCCAATCGACTCGAAGCGCACTGGAATCGGAGCAATATACTCCATCGTGTTCAAATCGAGCGGCCAGAATTGTTTATCGCCATGCACATCGACGCGCTTATAGAAGCCCTGCCCACTCTTGTTACCGAGCCAGCCGCGCTCAAGCAGAAAGTTGTAAACGCGTGTCACGCCGGGGTCTTTGATGATCTCGCGTGACTGGTCATCCGGGATCGCATCGTAGAGGTTGAGCGCAACGTGCATCGATATATCGTTGCCCACAATGTCGCTCAGGCGGAATGTGCCGGATTTCGGGCGGCCAATGATTGGTCCGGTCAGCGTGTCCACCTCCTCGATGGTGTAGCCGTGCTGGATACCATAGGCGGTCGCGAAGTTGCCCGCAATGCTGATAAAGCGGTTCGCGATGAAATTGGGCGTATCCTTCGCGAGGACGACGCCCTTGCCGAGCGTCTCTGCGCCGAAGTGCTGGAAGAACTGCACGAGTTCGGGGTCGGTATCCGCGCCGGGGATGACTTCCAGAAGTTGCAGATAGCGCGGCGGGTTGAAGAAATGTGTACCGAGGAAGTGGCGGCGAAAGTCTTCTGTACGACCTTGCGCAATGGCGTTGATCGAGAGGCCGGAGGTGTTGCTGCTGATGATTGTCCCCGGCTTGCGGACCTCTTCCAATTTCGCCATCAGGTCTTGCTTTACATCCAGCCGTTCAACAATGACCTCAATGATCCAGTCACAATCGGCAAGCCATTCCATATTGTCCGCGAGGTTGCCGGGCGTGATCAGGTCGGCATCGGCAGGCGTGAAAAGCTGTGCGGGGCGGCTCTTGCGCAGTTTGTTCAGGTTATCCAGCACGACGGCGTTGCGCTTGGCGGGCGCATCGTCGGGGTTTGTCCCTTTGGCAGCAATGTCGAGCAGCAGGACAGGAATGCCAACCCCGGCCAGCAGCGCGGCGATCCCGCTGCCCATTGTCCCGGAACCGATCACCCCGGCCTTGTGTATCGAGTAAGTCATAAACGTTTATCTCCCCGAAAATAATCAAATGGCGATTTGATTATATCAGGAAGCCCGCCAACATCGATAGTCATGTGCTTCAAACCATCATAGCCTGCCCGTCCCCCGCTCTTCAGGCTTGACCGCAAGATGCGGTTGCGTGATACCGAAGTATGGACTGTCATCAACAGTCCGGACGAAACGCATATCTCTGATACTGTGTTTCAGCTACCAGAATACGACCAAAGCTGAGTCAAATCCGGCGCTTGCTGCGTGTACGCCGTCGGGGAGCTTGCCACCTGTTGTAACGCTCGAAGCTGTGCAAACCTCCGCGTTAGCCACCCCAACCCTGTACGTCATGACGACAGTAGCGCCTCTGACAAATATCGTGTTCAATATCGGCGGTGCGCGTCTGCAAATTCACGGCTTAATTCCCGAAGGTGCGGACTCGCATACCTTCGAGCCGAAGCCATCCGCTGTCGAGTTCGTCGGCAAAGCCGATATTGTGTTCCTCAACGGCCTCAGTCTGGAAGACCCAGCGCGCAAACTCGCTGCGCCGAACTTGAAGGCGGGTGCAGAGATCGTCGAACTCGGCACAACCACATTATGAACCTGAGTTTTGGATAGTTCAGAGCGCAAGGGAGAAGGAGGGTTTGTTGGGATTGAGGGCGTAAGCGCACAGGGGAGCGGCCAGATTGACGCGGAAGTGGTCGGGACTACGGTGGCGGGTGTGGTCGCGATGATAGTCGTTCTTGAGTTGGTCGAAGATAGTTTCGATGAGGAAGCGGCGGCGTAGCAAAGCCTTGTCAGCCGGGTCGAGGGCAGGGGTGGTGTGCATGTTGGCACGTTTATCGGTGATAAGCTCTGGATACCCTGTTCGGCAAGGGGCTGGGACAGATAGCCCCGGTCAGCCAGGACTTTGCCGGACACGCCTGCCAGCAAGTCGGAGAGCGGCTGACGGTCATCGCACTTGGCGGGAGTGCAGCACCACTTCACAAGCGGTCCCAGCGTGTTGACGACCAAATGCAGTTTGAAACTGTAGAACCAACCCATTGACGACTTGCCACGCTGCGCGCTCCCGGCAAACACGCGGTGGCGTGCAATGCGGTGGTTGTCGCACACCCGTAGCGGCGTCGAGTCCACCAGCGTGACACCCGTACACTGCTGACTGGCGACAAATGCTTCCAGCAAGCGCCGCCCACGCGGCATCAGCCACACGAACCGACTGTAACTGACCAGCCCTGGAAATTGGCTGCGCAACCGCTCCTGCACCTCGCGCGTGTAGTATGCCTTGAACGTCCGATACCCCGATTGTTGAAATCCTATCACAATCGTCATTATCTCACTGGCACATAATCCCGGTTGGCGTCCTTTCTGCTTCCCCGCCCGTTGCGTTTGCCAAAAGTCATCCACAGCCCAAATTAATTCCAGTAAACTCACCCTTGGAACACCTTTCACGTTAGCGGTAACGTGAAGTCTAACCACTTCTCGAAGGGTGTTCCACCTATCTAAAACTCAGGTTAATCATTCACATAGCATTTCGTTTGTATCAGTTGTTCAACACTCAGGACCATTCCTCGTCAATTTAGTCTGTGAACACCGGTGCGTTTGCACCTTTTTTGGCACTCGGCCAAAAACCAGTGTTCAAGCGCCCGTTCAATGAGCTGGTCGGCGAAAGTGGCGTTGAGCGAATTAACGCTATTTGATGTTATGCAGGACACGTTTAGTGGATCACCGCTAAATCCAGATCGAGCATACTTGCCAGCTTCTTGATCTTGCCGATCTGGTGGCCGATGCCGAGCGCGCAGTGGTGCGTCGGACCTTGCATCGACCATTGATCGATGAACTCCGCCGGGTCAAGCGAAAAGCGCAGCCGCGAATTCGTGTTGCCCACCTGCAATGTATCGCCGGGGATCGACTCGCCTTCGGCAGCAATCATCTTGAGGCGTCCATCGGCAGTCTGTGTCATGCACAGAATTGTGACCGGACCATACTTAACCTTGAATTCGACCGAGATGCCATAACCGCGCTTGCCATGATACAGCCCCAATCCACGCAGGATCGGACGCCCCTCACTGATCGCGATGTGTCCGGGTCCATCGTGTCCCATTAGCACAAAATCTTCGTTGAAGTCTAGCCCATAAAACTCCGTGTAGGAGCCGCCCGCATTGAGCCGATCCATGATGAACATGGCGATGTTCGTCTTCAAATCGCCCTCACCGGAAGCCGGGACGCCGCGCGCGGTCAGGAGTGAGTTGCCAACGATCAACCCTGCGCCCAATTCCTCGAATTCGTTGCCATCGAGACCGCGATAATAGTATGTCAGACCATTCAGATCAAAATCAGAGACAAGTCTGTCGAGGCCAATCGATACTTTAGCCGACCACTGCATGGCGGCATCCGTCACAGGCATCGAAATCCTGTCGCGCCCCTGTTCGGCAAGATCGAAAATGCTTTTAATCTCATCGATCTTATGCTCAAGTTCAGCTTCACTGATGTTCTTTACACGCGATTGGAGATCATCCATCTCCAGCACTTCGATGTGCGTCCCAAGCTGCGCATGGTGCATGGTCAGGTCAGAATACATATCGAGCATACCGGGATAGGTATGCCCCAAAAATCCGAAGCGGCTGTAATTTAACTGGTGAAGCACATTTGCCGCCTGCACCCACTCCGCGATCTGCGACCACGCGCGGTCATAGTAGCGGCTGGCGTTGCCTTCTGCCGGGTATAGCAACCCGGTCACGACGTGAAAGGCGATCCGGCTGCGCGCGAAGGCGTTGGAGATTTCCGGGACGGGGCAGGCAGAGACATTGGCGAGCCATTCCCCAGTATCGGTGTTTCGATAATCCATTGCAGGCACAGGTGACAGGTTGAGGATCAGTACTGGAGCCTTGCGCCGCTGTACTGCCGGAAGGACCTGCGACGAGGTTGCGTAGGTTCCTACATAGCAAATAATCAAATCGACATTTTCACGCGCGAAAAGATCACCGGCCTGCTGCGCACCCGGCGCGGTATCGACCAGCCCGGCAGAGACAATCTCGCCGCCCAGCTCCGCGATGTGCGTTTCGACATCCTGCTGATATTTCTCAAGCCGCGCCTTCAGCCCTTCGAATTGCGGCCAGTACGCAGCCAGACCAATCCCGAAAATGCCGATTTTTGCTTTTTTGCTCGCCATGTCTGGAATTCCTTTGCTTCAATTACCGGAGTGCGTTGTTGATGCTGCTCAAAACCTGTTCAATGATCAGCCGATGTCCAGCGGGACCGGGATGCAAGCCATCCGCGACGTAAAGTGACGGGTCCGGCGTAAACATCGAAAACAGGTCAATTACTGATACGTTGCGCGTTACAGCGATTGCCTTCAAAGCCTCCCCACAAGCGCGTACATCATCGTTATCCCATGTCATATCCATTGCCTGAAAATCAGCGGCTTCGTTGACAAGGCTCGCGATAACGGGCGTTGGGGTCAGCAGCACAACATAAGCGTCGATACCGAGGAATGCGTCTATGATCTGCGTCATATTGGCGATGTATTCCTCCAGCGATACCAGCAACTTGCCCCGCCTGCCGCCAAACCGCTTGGTATCATTCACACCGTACTTTATGAACACCCAATCCGGGCGCTGTGCCAGATATTGCGCGAACGTGTGTTCGAGGCCATGCGTGGAGGTATATCCCGAACGTCCGTGATTGTGAAACTGGACAGGCGTTTCCGGCTCACCCAATTGCAACAACGCGCGCAGGATTTCCGCGTAGCCATAGCGATAGGTGGTAATTGAGTCGCCAATCGCCATGATCGTATTGGGAATTTCCGCGCGTGGTGTTTTCAACTTATAGATGGCCTCGCGCGTTCCTGCCTCATCCAGCAACGTTTGCGCCGTGCGGGTGCATTCGGCAAAGGCCAGTTCGGTATAGGTGGTAAACTGGGACGGGGTGATATGTAGCATCGCGGCGGCGGCTTCTGGAGGAATATCCAGAGCCAGCGCGGATGGCACTTGCTGAAAGTTGAAGTCGATTTGGAATGTGTTTTCGGGCGAAAGCGGAGCAAGGTCCGTCACAATTGACATGCCTCCTTATCAGTACCGCGACCGTAGAAGGCGGCTCAGATTGCCGACGCGCAGTTGATCCAGCCCGACCGCGAGTAGCAGAATGACGCCGAGCGCGATTTGTTGATAGTAGGAGGAAATACTGAGCAACGTCATCGCGTTGTCCAGTGTCCCCAAAATCAGGACGCCGAGCAGCGTTCCGAATAAAGTTCCCTTGCCACCGGAGAGGCTCGTGCCACCCAGAATGATCGCCGCGATCACCTTCAATTCGAGACCTGTGGACGCCTGTGGCGCGGCAGTTCCGAGCCGCGACGTGAGGAACAATCCAGCGATTGCGGCACTCAGCCCCGACAGGATATAGGCCGTCATCTGGTAGCGTTTTACTGGTAGCCCGGCCAGATGGCTCGCGCGGCTATTGCCGCCAATCGCATACATCGCCCGCCCGTAGGTTGTGAAACGCATAACGATTGCTGCTGCGACGAACATAATCACGACGACCACGACGATAATAGGCAGGCCGAGGATGCTGCCGCGTCCAAGCTGGGCAAAATCCTTATCCAGCATGGCGATGCTCAGGCCGCCGGAAAATACGAATGCCAGTCCGCGCACTGCGGAGAGCATCCCCAGCGTCGTGATCAATGGATTGATGCCTACGCGCGTGACCAGCAAGCCGTTGATCAATCCGACGAGGACCCCAACCAACAGGCCAAGCCCCGCCGCTCCCCACACACCGAGCGTACCTTGCATCGAGGCGGTGACTACCCCCACCAGCGCCGTTGTTGCACCAACCGAGAGGTCCAGCCCGCCGGAGATCATGAGCATGGTGCTGAAGATCGCGATCATGCCGATGACGGCAACGGATACCGGGACGTTGACGAGGTTGCGCGGTCCCAGAAAATATGGCGACAGGCGTGAGATGACAAACACCATCACCCCGTAGAGAACGAGCAGCCCCACCCCGCCACTGAAATCTATGCGCGGCAGTCGAAAACGGCCTGTTTCTGGCTGAATATCGGTGTTTTCGCTCACAGGGTCCCTCCAGCGGCGGCATGGAGCAGGACATCGCGGGTAGCTTCTGCTCGGCTGAAATGGCCTGTCAAGCGGCCTTTGTACACGGTCAACATGCGATGGCTCACGGATAGCACCTCATCCAAATCGGACGATACCAGCAAAATCGCCAGACCCTGTGCGGCAAGCCCTTCGAGTTGCTTGTAAATATCACCACGCGCACCCACATCGACACCCCATGTCGGTTCATTGAGCAACAGCACCTTCACGTTTGCTTCCAGCCACCGCGCCAGCACCACCTTTTGCTGATTGCCACCACTCAGAAACCGGATTTTGGTCGCCATGCCACCCGCCATGCGTATGCCCAGGCGGTTGATCCAGTCCTGCACATGCTGCTGCTCGGAGCGACGCCGGAAAACACCCCATCGGGAGAGCGGCTTCCAATTGGAAAGCGTGACGTTCTCACGCACGTTCATATCCAGCACCAGCGCCTGCACCTTGCGATCCGCCGGGACCAACCCGATCCCTGCCCGTCGCGCCTCGCGCGGGTTAGTAATCGAAACCGGGCTGCCATCTATTGAGATAGTCCCCGAGTCGATGGGAACCTCGCCGAAAAGCGCATCGATGATCATCTCGTGACCTGCACCCAGCAGGCCGAAGATACCGACGATTTCGCCGCGCCCGACCTGAATGTCAATCCCGGAAAAGCGCCCGGCACGCGTGAGCTTGTTCACGCTTAATGCTGCTTCTGTTACAGTCGCAGAAGATGGAATGGAAGCGTCCGATGTGCCGCGCGTGACTTCATGCCCGACCATCATCTGCACGAGGTCGCGCTGTGTGACCTCCGCGACGCGCCGCGTCCCGACCAGTTTGCCATCACGCAAGACCGTCGCGCGGTCCGCAATTTGCGCGATCTCATCCAGACGATGCGAGATGTAGATGATCGAAATGCCCTGCTTGACGAGCGCGCGAATCGCCTCGAAAAGAAGTGCCACCTCGTTTGGCGGGAAGGCTGCGGTCGGCTCATCCATGACGATAATACGGGCGTTGCCGGAAATTGCTTTCACGACTTCCACAATTTGCCGTTCGACCACGCTCAGGTTGAGCATCAATCGGGCAGGGTCGAGTGTCACCTTGAGCAGCGTGAGTTGTTCGCGTGCCTGCTCGTGCGCCCTTTTCCAGTCAATACGCAGCCCCCGCGACGGAAGATGCCCCATCAGCAGGTTTTCGGTCACGGAGAGTTCCGGGGCGTAATGCTGTTCTTGGTAGATCATGCGAATACCAAGCGCTTCTGCGTCGCGTGGCTGGTTGATCTGCACCGGGTTCGCATCGATCAGAATCGCGCCACCGTCCTTCTGATAATCGCCATTGAGAATCTTGATCAAGGTCGATTTGCCCGCGCCGTTTTCACCGAGGAGCGCCAGCACTTCCCCGCGCTGCAAATCGAGCGAGACGCGATCCAGCACGCGAACACCATAAAAACTTTTCTCGATGTCTTTCATTTGCAGCAGCGGCGTACCATCGATCATTGCTGTCGCGCCTTTTCCACCTTGAGCCGGAGTTGGTCGATACCCACCGTGAGCAACAGGACGACACCGCGCGCCACATCCTGATAGAACGACGAGACATTCAACTGTATCAAGCCGTTATCCAGTGTCCGCAGCAAAACCACGCCGATGAGCGTACCGAGCAGATTGCCCTTCCCACCTGCCAGACTGGTCCCACCCAGCACAACGGCGGCAATCACGGCGAATTCGAGGCCGAACGCCGCTTGCGGACGCCCCGCGGCGAGCTGTGAAGCGCTCACCAGTCCTGATAACGCGGAGAGCAGGCCACACAAGCCATAGGCAACCAGCAAATGCCAGCGAATGTTGATCCCGGCGAGACGTGCCGCATCCGGGCTGCCGCCGATTGCGAATAAATTGCGGCCAAAGCGTGTATGTCGCAAAACAAAGTAGAAGAGCAGATAAAGCACGAGCATCAGGATGAGCGAGAATGGAATGCCGAGCAGGTTGCCACGTCCCAGAAACTGGAATCCGGGGTCGCCCAGTTGATTGTCCTGACTCCCCGATATGACGAATGCAAGACCACGTACAGCGGAATAGGTCGCGAGCGTCGTAATCAGCGGATTGATGCGCAGGCGTGTGATCACAAGCCCGTTGAACAGCCCGACGAGCAGACCAGAGAGCAGCCCTGCGCCCGCCGCAAGCCAAATCGGAAGGACGCTCGGCCAAAGCAGGCTCGCCGTCACGCCCGTCAGTGCGGCGACTGACCCCACCGACAAATCGACGCCGCCCGTGATCAGGATCATCGTCATCCCAATCGCCGAAATTCCGACGACGGCCAACGTCCCTGCAATCGTTACCACGTTATCGAGGCTCAGGAAAGTGGGCGCGGATGTGCCGAAGAGCAGGCACATCAGGGCGAACGCAACCAGAAGCGCTACCGTCGGGTTGATTTTTATGAAGGAGAGGCGAGCAGGTCTGGAAACTGTTTCCTGAAGCATAATCGTCTTTGATAGTTCAAATCGTGTTGTAATTGGCAGAGGGCAACGCACAGGTGGTTGCCCTCCGTTGAAATGCGTTTACTTGGCGGCAGTGGCAGCCATTGTCGCGCGCATGGTTGCAGCCATCGTCGCTGCGGCGGTCCCGGCTGCGCCGCTGGCCTTGAGGGTCGCGCACGCCTTGCTGTCGGGGATCACCTGGCAGATGTTGCTTTTGGTCACGAAGACGTGATCCACATAGATCGCGGGCGGGACGGCCTTGCAGTTCAGCAAGTCAAGCATCGCGGGGATGATCTTGTCTCCGTAGCGCTCCGGGAAGTACGCTGTCGCGCCGAGATACAGGCTGTTCGGCTTGATCATTTCCGTCAGGCCGCTTTCGACGGCTCCCTGCCCGACGACGATAGAGTGTGCGGTGCGCTTGCCTGCTTCCAGCGCAGCGGCGGTTCCCTGCGCGGTGTCGTCGTTGATTTCAACCGCAATGATGTTTGCATCTGCCGGAATCCTGGGGAGCGCGTCACTGACGACTTTGAACGCGACGTCCTGCGTGTTCTTGCTATCCAAGCGGATGATGTTCGCTTCAGGAACTGGCGTCTTCAACTTCGCCTGAATGCCTTCGACCTGCCCCTGCATACGTGCCGCCGGGATCGGTCCAGATTGCGGCAGTTCCAGCACGAGGATGTAATCGACCTTGCCGCCCCAGTTCTTATTGGCGTAGTCGCCGCCTGCTTCACCCGCCATGCGTCCCGCCCGGTAGTTATCCGCGCCGAAGAAGGTTGCGCCGGGCATCGGAATATCAATCGCGATCACCGGAATGGGCGGCGTCTGGCTGCGAAACTTGTCCATGATCACGTTGCCGAACTTCTCATCGGTCTGGAACTCGACCACGCCATCGACGCCCTGTGCGACGAAGTTCTCAGCGTTGTTGAGCGCCGTTGCACCGTCGAGGTTGTTGTTGGCGACGACCAGATCGATTTTTCCGGTTTTGGTAGCGGCAGCTTTCATGCTGGCCTCTACCGCCTTCGTGAAGTCTACACTATCCGTCAGGTTTGCGAAGCCGATTTTGTAGCGGTCCTTCGCCGTCGCGCAGGAGCCTTGCGCATAGGCAGCCGCGTTGTGGGCTGGTGCAAGCGAAAGCAGTGAAGCACCAGTGATCAGCGCCACCGCCATGAGTGTTTTGAAAATACGAACTTTAAACATGGGTCTCTTCTCCAAAGATAATCAGAAAATGTCGGAAGTGGGTTCGAGGATAAAACTGTTGGTAATGGGACCTCCTTTTTGCGTCATGGCGTAGCGGTTTGTGGGGTCACGGGAGTTCGCTCGTGCGGTTGTTCCACATACTCCGTGACCGTGATCCATTCGTAGGGGAACTCGCGCAAATTCAGTATATCCGGTGTGTCTGCCGGTAGCACGAGCATGTGGCGTGTGCAAATTGCGGGTGGGATGGGTTTGCCACTCAGGATTTGCAATGCGGCGGAAATAATGGTCTCGCCATACCGCTCCGGGAAAAATGCCACTGCGCCAAGTATTCGGCTGCCAACGCGATGGAGTTCCTGCAAACCCACCGCATCCGCTCCCAGACTGACGGTGATCATGCGCTCCGCGCTGCCTGACTCCTCGAACGCGGCTTGCGCCCCCAACGCCGTCTCATCATTGATGCTCAATACGATGATGTGTTCTGCGGCTTTCAGCGCAGGCAGCACTTCGGCGATGACGTGCCGTGATTGCTCGAATGAGTTTTTACTATCCAGGTGAATAATATCCTCATCCGCGATAGTGACCAAATCGCGCAGCGCATCGAGCTGACCCTGCATCCGCGTTCCGGGAACAGCACCGGAAAGCGGCAAGTCCAGCGACAGCACTTTGTCGATCTTGCCAGCCCATTGCTGTAGCGCATAATGACCTAACAGGCTGCCTGCGATCAGCCCTGCACGATAATTATCCACGCCGACAAAGGTTGCACCCGGCAAGGGAATGTCAATCGCAATAACAGGGATTGCAGCCGCGCGCAGCCGTTCCATGAGGACATTGCCATAGCGCGCGTCCAGATTGAACTCAACGACCAGATCGACCCGTTCAGCAATGAAGTATTCGACATTAACGAGCGCGGTGACTCCATCTTCATGATTGTCTGTCAGGAGCAAGTCGATTTGATGGGCAGAGGCAGCGCGCACAAGGCTCTGGCGAACTTCTATCGAGAACGCAACGTCGTCGTTGAGGTTGGCAAACCCGATGCGGATTGGCTTCTGTGCTTTTTCAAGCGTGAATACATGCGTTGCCTGATTGCTGCACACCATGACTTGAACGCCGGTTTGCCGAAGCGCAGTCAGGTCTTCGTCTGAAATCTGCTCGTCGGTGATTACGCGATCAATTTCGCGGATGCCCGTGAATGTCGTCAACCCCTGTTTGCTGAATTTGGTTGAATCGACCAATATATTTACAAAATCCGCGCGTGCGACCATCGCCCTTTTGACCTGCACCTCCAATAGTTCGTCGTCCATCAGGTCGAACGATGGAGACCACCCTGTGCAGGAAAGGAATGCCTTCCTTACGCGAATGCTCCCCAGCAGGTTTTCGCCAAACTGCCCACCGAGCGAGTCGGTATGCAAGCGGAGCAACCCGCCCGTCAGGACGACTTTATTTTCAGGATTCTGCGCCAATCGATAGGCGACCTCTACCCCGTTGGTGAAGATCGTCAAGCCCTGTCGCGGTGCGAGATATTCAGCCATGTGGTAGGTGGTCGTGCTGGCATCAAGCAGGATGCTATCGTAATCCTCGACCGTCTCCGCCGCATATCGGGCAATCCAGCGCTTCTCTTCTTCGTTGATATGGGTACGGCTCTGAAAAGTGTGGCTGCGTGCCTGCCGCGCCAGCACTGCGCCGCCATGAATACGGCTGATTTGCCGCTCCTGTTCCAGAGCGCTCAAATCTGTACGGATTGTGACATCAGAAACATCTAGCGCCTGTGCCAGAGACGCGACACTGCAAAACCCCTGTGAATGGAGCATCTCGACAATCTTGCGGCGTCGGCTGTGCGTAGTCTGGGACAAGGAAGACAAAACTTTCAGCAAAAATCCAAGAATTTGGTTACTGTAAATCGTCTTTCGATTTTTGTCAATATTTCTTTCGGTATCGAAAATTCCACATATTTTCTGAAAACCGATCTACAATCGTCATCAGCTTTGTCTTTTCACTTAATGGTTTTTTTGAGGGGTAATTCGATGCAGCTTACGGTATGTACATGGTCCTTTGAGGCAATTTCACTGGAAGGCGCTCTGGCGATCTGCAAAGCAATGGGCTTTCGGGGGGTCGACATTGCGGGCTTTCACAATCGTGGAAAAGTGAGCTACGACCCGGACCACACCAGCGCGAACCCTCAAAAAGCGGCGGACCATCTGAACGCACTGGTCGATAGCTATGAACTGCACGCGGTTGACTTCTTTCCCCAATTCGCGAACAGCTTCTATCAGCGTTCCATGAACGACCCTGATCCCGATGTTCGCCAGAAGAATATCGAGGCTTTCAAAGGCTTGGTTCGCTTCTGTCAGCTTGCCCATATTCCCGGACTCACATTACTGCCGGGCGTCGAACACCTCACTGCATCGCGCGAGCAGAACCTTGATCTTGCGGGGGAAACGTTCCGGCAGCTCGTCGCGATTGCCGATGATGCGGGCGTGCAGGTCCGGTTTGAACCGCATACGGGTTCGCTAACGGACACACCAGAACTGGCGCTGGCGCTGGTCGAGCGCGTACCGGGCTTGAAAATTACACTGGATTACGCCCATTTTCTGCTGCACTACATCGAAGTAGAACGCATCCATCGCCTAATCCCGCATACAGGGCATGTTCACATCCGGCCTGCACGTCCGGGAAAATTGCAAACACGGCACAGCGAAGGAACGCTCGACTTCGCGGACATCATCGAACGCTTGCGCGCCGTGAGTTATCAGGGCTGCCTCTCGCTGGAGTATGTGTGTGCGGATTGGTATGACCTGAACCAGCTCGATACGCTGACGGAGACAGTCACGACCAGAGAAGCACTCGCGCCACTGGTTGACCCGGTATAACTGTGCTTCCGTAAGCTATTTAATCGACATGAAAATACTCTTCCAGTTCAAGCATCGTCTCGTCTGGACGTGCGCCGCCCAGCCCTTCAAAATAGGGAGCCATAAACTCCTGCCAACGCAAATTGACGGGTTCCTTCGCCATCTCATCGAGGGACACCTGCAAACTGTCCGCCGCCTCGAAGTAGCCGAATGCCATACCGTCCTCGCGGATGAAAAGCGTGTAATTGTGCCAGCCCGTCCGCCGCAGCGCTTCTTGCATCTCCGGCCAGACGGCCTCATGATGCTTTTTGTACTCCGCGATTTTGTCTTGTTTGACCTTCAGAATAAATCCAACACGTTTCATGATCTTGTCGACTCCTTGTACGCAATAATTTCAGGTGTAGAGCGAAGCAATGCTCACGGGCGTACCGTCCTGCTCTGCTGAACGGTACGCAGCTTCGAGCAGTTCAACAGTATACAGGCCGTTCGTTTTCCCCGGAAAATAATTTTTTGCACCATCTTCAATGATTTCAATAAAGCGCTGCGACGGTACATGGCCGGGATAGACCGGATGAGTCGGACCGATGCGCTCTTCCTTGCCATTATGCAGCCGCATATACATCAGCCCGGAATAGCCCTCGACGAGCAGCCGCCCTTTGCTGCCATGTAGATGAATTTCGATCAACGAAGGATCGCCCGGTCCGACATTCCCCGAACTGCCGACCGTCGCGACTGCGCCGTTATTCATGCGTACCGCGAAGGCGTCAACGACATCGACTTGCGTATCCAGTGTGTTCATAAAGGCGCTGACCTTCTCCGCGCGCAAGCCTGTCGCGTAATAGAACATCATCGCGACAGAATGGGTGATTTGGAGCTGTGCCTGCCCGCCGCCTGCTACTTTCGGGTCGCTGTAGGTGGCTGCTCCCGGCGCGGTGACGGCGTATTGCATCACGGGCTGATAGTTCTCCGGCTTGCCGCGATAGAACTCAATCGTGAGCGAGGTCATGCTGCACGTAATGTACTGAATATCCCCGATCAAGCCGTCGTCGATGCGTTTTTTGGCTTCTTCGAGGGGTGGCAGATAGGGAAAGGTATAACCCATCAGGATTTGCAGGTTTCTGGAATCCGCGAGGTCGGCCAGCGCTTTTGCTTCCCAGGCATGGAGTGTCATCGGCTTTTCCATGAGCAGGTGCAGACCTAACTCAAGGACTTCGCGGCCAACCGGATAGTGCGCGGCGTGCGGCACGCATACAATCGCCCCCTTCAAATCCGGGTGCGCTCGTACCGCTTCCGCCAACGAAGTGAAAGTTTCCGTGATGTCATATTTTTCAGCGGCTGCCCTTAATGCAGCGGGGTTCGTATCAACCAGTACGATTTCGGCGCGCGGGTTCGCCTTCAATGCGGGGATATGCGCAGTGGTTGCCCACCACCCGGTCCCAACGACTGCAATTTTTGACTTTGAAGCCATAAAGTGTTTGATCCTTCAAGGAATAATTGCTATATCTTCGCCAAAATGATACTGTTTTCGGAGATATAAAACAATTTGGAAACGGCCTTCATGACATCGAACGGCAGGGTAGCAATCGTCACCGGGGCAGCGGGCGGCATCGGAGCCGCGACCGCAAAGGTCCTCAGTCAACAAGGCGCGATTATCGCAGCGGTCGATATTGACATGGCGGGTGCGCAGCGCGTCGTTGATGATCTGTCGCGCGAGAGCAAAACTGCAACAGCCTATGCTTGCGATGTTTCCAAGCCTACTGCCGTTGAGCAGCTTGTGCGGGACGTCGTTCGTAATTACGGACAGGTCGATATTCTGGTCAACAACGCGGCCATTTGCCCGCGCATCCCGATTGCAGAGATGACTGAGGAATGGTTCGACAAGATTGTGAACGTCAATCAGAAATCCGTGTTCTTCCTGACGCGCGCCGCCGCCGAAGACATGAAGCAGCGCAAGTGGGGACGCATCGTCAACATCAGTTCGACGGCAGGGCGAATCGGAGCCGTGTACAACGCAACTGTTTATAGCGGGACCAAAGCCGCTATTCTCGCCATGACCAAAACGATGGCGCGCGAATATTCCCCATTTGGCATTCTCATCAATAGCATCGCTCCCGGTGCGGTGGATACGCCGATGATGACGAACTCGATGGCGAACCTCGATACATATATCCAGACTGTACCCTTGAGGCGATTGGCTCAACCAATCGAGATCGCGCACTCCATCGCGCATCTCTGCTCGGATGAAACGACGTGGGTTACGGGGGCGACGCTGGATGTCAACGGCGGGGTCGTGATGGTTTGATGATCACATCTCCAGCGCATATTTGTAAACTGTCTCCTCGACCACATCCGCGCCCAATCCATACCCTTCCGGTGCGGTGATCCAGCCATCCTGATGGGCGACCGGGTTGCGCACCAATTCGTGGTGCATCGCGCTTTCGGTCGGCTTCAGCTCGAAAATTGTGGGACGCTCCGCTGTCAGCGAGAGGTGAATACTGGCTGCTGTGTTGATCGCTGTACTCCAGCTATGGGCGTCGAACGCAATATGGTGCTGCGCTGCCAGTTGAATGATGCGATGCGCCCCCGTGATGCCTTCCGCGCGTCCCGGATCAACGAGGACCACATCCGTCAGATTCGCCTCGAACAGATCCGTGTAGGCGTCCAGCGTGAAATAACGTTCACCCGTCGCGATACGCATTTTCGGCACAGCGGCGCGAAGACTCCGGTAGGCAGCCGGGTTGTTCGGCGCGAATGGGTCTTCAAGCCAAAGCAGATCGTATTCACTGAAAAGCTGCGCCCGCTGGATTGCCGTCGGAACATCCCAGCGGACTTTCGCGCCCACATCGATGATAAGTCCGGCTTTCGGACCAATTGCCTCCCGTACAGCTTTGACGAACTGTACGTCCCGTTCCTGTTCGATGCCCAGATTGGCATGTCCTTTTTTCCCGAAACCCACTTTCACCGATTGATAGCCGCGCCGTATGTGGTCCCCCAGTTCGGAAGCCATCGCTTCGATGGTCGAAGCCTTCGGATGCGAACTCGCACATACAGGCAGTCGCTCCTGCTTTTTCCCGCCAAGCATCGCATACAGCGGCAGCTTAAGCAGCTTACCCTTGAGGTCCCACAGCGCCATATCCAATGCACTGATCGCGAATGCGGCCAACCCCCCGACATTGCCATACCACCACGCCTGTTCACGCAAGGCATTCCATAACACTTCGGTATCGTAGGGGTCTTTGCCTTTAATCACATCCGCAAGGCCGAATTTCAGGAGCGCGGCAACACCGAATGTTGCCTCACGAAAGAGCGTGATACATTCACCCCACCCGACTGTGCCATCGCTCGCTTCCAACCGCACGATGACAACGTAGCGCTGGGAATTTGCGTCGTTAGGCTCGAGGTAGCCCACAGGAAAAACGCCAATTTTTTCGATGTGCATTCGCTCAAAGCCTTCACGATATAATACTACCCTTCAAGTATAACAGCGCCCTTTATCTAAACGATAGCCAACAATCACCATCAATTCCGAACGGCTGCGCGTCTCCGAATTCGTCGCGGAAGAGGTGATTAAAGCTACAAGAGCGCCCCTAAAGATCATCACGACGATGGATCGCAGCGCAGCACTGCATGGCACAGGTTACGTATGGCAACTATTCCTTAATCTGGTGAGCAGAGCAGATGTTCTCAAGGCATCGGAAAACCCAGATAATGATTTGAGTAGCCGCTGTGCCAGCCTCGTGAGGCAATCGCCAAGATAGGTAAAGTCTGGCCTGGAACAACAGAATGCGACAACAAACGATATAATGCACTTATCCGGTCACTTTCATTGTTAACGACCCGGCAAGGAGCGCCACTGGTGGAGCAAATCACCGTTCGGGAAATTCTCGCCATTGCCCGGCGCGAATCGGAGCAGGCCAACCAACTGTACCTGGGTGTGGAGCATTTGCTGGTTGCGCTCACGCGCTTGCAGGGTGGTGTCACGGCGGCGCTGCTCGACCAACGCGGCTTGCTTGGCTTCTTCTATGCGGCGCTCGCGAAGGAGAAGTACCCGGAAACGGAAGAACAGCGCTTCTGGCCGGATTATCGAATCACCGAACGCGCGCAGAAAGTTCTCGATCTCACATCTGCACTGATCGACGGCGGAATTGAAAGCGAAGACCGCGCGTTGTTGATCGCGATCTTGCAGGAAGGCGACAGCGTAGGAGTGCGACTCCTGCAAGAACTTGGCGCGGATGTACCCGGTTTGCTCGAAAGTGTGCGCGGCTGGTCCGAACGCACGCCAATCACACCGCCACCAATCCCGATCAAGGTCGATGACGCGGCGGTGCTGCTGCAACCTGCTCATGAGCGCTTGCTGCGCCTGATGTTTCGCGGCGCGGACCAGATTTATATCCGGCGCGGACTGACGGATGGGTTTAGCGGGTCGGTGGTGCTGCTCGTGCAGGTCAAGCAGGCGATTTTGAATGCGCCTGTCGTCGTCAAGCTGGATGAGCGACAGGCGATCCAGTATGAAAAGCTGCGCTATGACCAGTTTGTAAAAGGCATTCTGCCGCCGAATACAGCCAGTATCGTCGATGAACCGTCCTTCTTGCCGGATAACACGCTCGGCGGCATCAAATATACATTTGTGAGCAAACCCGGCGAAGATACCCCCGCCAACGCGCGCCAATATGCCGACGCGCGCGGTATGCCAGCACTCGCCAAATTTATCCGCGAGTCGCTTTATGATACTTTTCGTCATTACTGGTGGGGACAAGGGCGGCCTGTGCGCTTCCAGACGTGGCAGGAATATGAATTGCTGCTGCCGCCCGCGCTGACCGTACAGATCATCCCGCCGGAAGAGGCGACCGCAAACCTGCGCACGCTGCACCCCAGCGGCGCGTGGAGCCGCAGCGGGGAAGTGCGGACCGGGGAAACGGTCATCCTTGACAACTTCATCGCGCAGAAGACGAAAAAGGACGATGGCGTCTTGCAACTTTCCGCCGGCCCCGGCTCGGAAGCCGCCGCACGCGCCAGCCGGGTGGATGTACGCGGGCTGGACCTCGATACAAACCCGGTGCATCGCGGGCAACCCGTCGGCCGGCTGGTCTGCCGGGTGGTCAAGACACGCGCCGATCATCTGTTTGAGCAGGTGCAGGCGCTTGAGCCGACCTTCGATATATTCTCCGGCACGATTTATGGACCGAATAGCCGCTCGGTGATTAATCCGCTTTCCGAATTGCCGCTGCTGCTCGAACGCTGGACGAACGGCACACTTAGCCCGATACACGGCGACTTGCACACGGGCAATATTCTCGTCGGTCCAGCAAATGATGCGTGGCTGATCGATTTCGAGTGGACCCGGCAGGGTCACGCGCTGTTTGACTGGGCAGTGCTGGAAACGAGCCTGATCACGGATTTGATCATGCCACACTTCGGAGATAGCTGGGACAGTGCGTGGGAAGCGGTGCGGCTTCTTGCATTGCTCAACGATCACCAGCCACTACCGGAAAGCCTCGACGCGAATATTCGGGATGCCTTCGCGCCTGTGCTGGAAGTGCGCGAGATTGTTTTGGCGCTGCTCGCCAGCCCGAAGACCGACACAGAATATTTTGCCGCACTTGCGATGTGTTCACTGCGCGTCCCCTCATGGCAGAACCGTCCACCGGGCGCGCGGCGGGCGATGTTCCTTGCATCCGGGTTGTATATGGATCAGGTGCGGACGCGCGCGGATGGGGTACGCGAAACGGAATCGATGACCAAGACTGTGACGGATATGGCGAAGAACAATTCGGCGCGCAAACCGTCGCCGTAAAGGATCACGTCGGATGGTTTTATAGCCTTTTTTGAGCGGGCGAATGCTACGTTTAACGTAGACAAGGTTACGTTGTCAAAAAGGACACCTTCTATGACGGATAAACAGCCGGAGCAGGTCAGCGTCCCGCATGATCGGGGCATCCGCGTCGACAAGGCAATTACGATCAATCGCCCGGTCGAAGCGCTGTACGCCTATTGGCGTAACTTCGAGAACCTGCCGCACATCATGGAACATCTGAAAAGCGTCAGCAACACAGGCGGCGACCGTTCGCACTGGGTCGCGAAAGCGCCTGCCGAGCTACAAGTCGAGTGGGATGCCGAGATTATCAACGACGTGCCGAACGAGCGTATTGGCTGGCGTTCACTGGAAGGCGCGCAAGTCCCGAACGCGGGTGCGGTCATCTTCAAGACTGCACCGGGGAAGCGCGGTACGGAAGTCCTCGTTTCGCTCAAGTACGATCCGCCCGCCGGAAAGATTGGTGAAATCGTCGCCAAGCTGTTCGGGCAGGAGCCGAGCCTGCAAATTCAGGAGGACCTGTATCGCTTCCGCATGTTGATGGAAGCGGGTGAAATCTCGACCATCGAAGGGCAGACTTCCGGGCGCAGGGACAGCGAAGAAGAACTTGCCGAAAAAGCCGCGACCAACCCGACCCCGAACAATACCCAAAACGCGACGCAGAACAAGATGCAAGAGGTACGATAGATGCGTGCTTTAACATGGGAAGGACCGAATCACGTCACGGTCCAGACTGTCCCCGACCCGATTCTGATTAACCCGCGCGATGCGATCATCAAGATCACTTCAACTGCGATTTGCGGCTCCGATTTACATCTCTTCGATGGTTTCATCCCTGGCATGAAGGCGGGCGATATTCTCGGCCACGAATTCATGGGCGAAGTCGTCGATGTCGGGCGAGAAGTGACGAACCTGCGCAAGGGGCAGCGCGTCGTCGTGCCGTTCGCGATTGCGTGCGGACACTGCCACTATTGCGAGAATGATGAGTGGTCGCTCTGTGACAACTCGAACCCGTCTGGCTCGCAAATGATGCTGGACACCGCTTACGGTGCATCCGGCGGCGGCCTCTTCGGATATTCGCACCTGTACGGTGGCTATGCGGGTGGGCAGGCCGAATATGTGCGCGTGCCGTATGCGGATGTTGGTCCGGTCCCGGTCGCGGATGGCCTGACCGATGAGCAGGTGTTGTTCCTGACGGATATATTCCCAACGGGCTACCAGGCCGCCGAGAACTGCAACATCAAGCCGGGCGATTCGGTGGCGGTCTATGGCTGCGGTCCGGTCGGGCTATTCGCGATTGCGAGCGCGTATATGATGGGCGCGGATCAGGTTTTCGCGATTGACCGTATCCCGGAACGGCTGGAAAAGGCAAAACTCTTCAAAGGCATTCCGATCAACTATGTCGATGAAGACGCCATCGCGGTCATGAAGGAAAAGACGGGCGGGCGCGGTCCCGACTCAGTGATCGACGCTGTGGGCATGGAAGCGCACGCGACCGGGCTGCCCGGCTTCGTGGACCGCGCCAAGCAAACGCTGCGCCTCGAAAGCGACCGTCCGCACGCACTACGTGCTGCGATTCAGGCGTGCGGCAAGGGCGGCGTGGTTTCTATCGCGGGCGTGTACGGCGGGATCATCGACACGTTCAACATCGGCGCGGCGTTCGCGAAGGGGTTGACCTTCAAAATGGGGCAGACGCACGTTCACCGCTACATTCGTCCGCTGATGAGCCGCGTGCAAGCGGGCGACATCGATCCGTCGCTGGTTATCACGCACAAGGTCTCGCTTGAAGAAGCACCTGAGATGTACAAGATGTTCAAGGAGAAGAAGGACGGCTGCGTGAAGGTCGTGCTGAAGCCGGGACAGGCGTAGGAGAGACGAGTCGGGCAAGCCAGAGCGGTGGGCGGACAAATCGGTCCGCCCCTACACTGGCTTATGTTTGATGTGCGGATAGGCGCACGAGGCCATCCACCAGCGAGCCATCGGTTACAGCGCGCGGTGAGTCAGAATCCAGAGGCTCGCCGTGTTCCTTATTGCAAAAACGTCGGCAGGTAGAAACTTAAATAGTGCAATGGCGCATCGGGCGTGGCATCCACGCGGACGACCGGCATCTCCGGCTTCGCGAGGAAAACATCGTATTGACCCAATGTGCTCGTCATCAGTTCACCATCGTTCGCAGGCAATTCAACTGTTCCGGCTCCGTCTGTGATGTATACAAAGAGGTTTTCGCCGGAATGCGGCGCGCTGATCGGCGTGCTGCCGCCTGCATCCACGACCGTCGCGGAGAGCCGTCCGGTCATGTGCTGCTGCATCGGGGAGCCGTCTCCGATCAAGCTGTAGATGGTTGCATCACCCACACGCCGCGCGGGGAGTTCATCGCGGCGGGTCTGTTGATAGTGCGGTTCAAGGCCGCGATGCTGTGAATCTGCGACAAACCAGATTTGGATTACGCGCGCATCGGCGTCGGTGTGGTTCAATTCCTGATGCTCGATGTAATCACCAGCGAACATGCGCTGCAACTCCAGAGCGCCAATGTCGCCCGCGCCGCCAACGCTATCTTCGTGGTGTAGCGTGCCTTCCAGTACCCACGTATAGATTTCGAGGCCGCGATGCGGATGCCAGGTGAAGCCACTACGCGGCGCGATTTGCGTCATGTGTGCAGTAAGCATATCCCCCAGCCGATTGATTGGACTCCAGCCTCCGACCGCGAAGTGCGAGGTCAACCAGTCGATAGGATGAACAGTTGGGAAGTCGGCAGCGGGGAAATGATAAAAAGGTGTGGCGGTTTGAGGACGCTGTAGTGCTTGCATGAGGTTGTCTACTCCGAAGGTGTTGATTGTTGGATGGGGCTATTGCACTGCGCCTTACTGGCTAATATCGAATAGCACGCCGGGTTTTGACAGCGCAGGATAAAATCCACCGCGCGATTACAATTCGGTGCAGGGGCTTGCCCGGCACGCTACAAAGCGCGGGGTATTGCGCTACAATTCAGGGTAATTCACAGCAGCAGGGTCACACGCAATGCGGACAATTACCTATAGCGAAGCCATTTACGAAGCCCTGCGCGAGGAGATGGAGCGCGACCGGACCGTGTTCGTGATGGGCGAGGACGTGGCGACCTTCGGCGGCGTGTTCGGCGTGACGCGCGACCTTGTGGATATATTCAGCGAAGCGCGCGTACTGGATACGCCGATCAGCGAAAGCGCGATTGTCGGGGCGGCGCTTGGCGCAGCGATGATGGGAATGCGCCCGGTGATTGAAATCATGTTCGGGGATTTTCTGCCCGTTGCGGGCGACCAGATCGTGAACCAGCTCGCAAAGGCGCGCTTCATGACGGGCGGCAAGGCGAATGTCCCGGTGGTGGTGCGCGTGACGACGGGCGCGCCCGGTTCTGCCGCCGCCCAGCATAGCCAGAGCGTGGAAAGCTGGTTCCTGAATATTCCGGGATTAAAAATCGCGGTTCCGGCCACGCCTGCTGACGCAAAGGGGTTGCTCAAGGCGGCGATACGCGGAAACGATCCGGTGCTGTTTTTTGAACACAAGATGCTGTATGACCGCAAGGGACCTGTACCAGACGGAGAGCATATCGTGCCGCTGGGAGTCGCGAACGTGGTCCGCGAAGGGCACGACGTGACACTAATCGCGGTTGGCGGGATGCTGCGGCACGCGCTCGATGCAGCGGAACAGCTTGAGGCGGGCGGCGTCTCGGTGGAAGTGATCGACCCGCGAACGCTCGTGCCGTTCGATTTGGAGATGATCATCCGCTCGGTGGAGAAGACGGGGCGCGTGATCATTGCCCACGAAGGCCACCGTCGGGGCGGGGTGGGCGCGGAAATCGCCGCGCTGATTGCGGAAGAGGCGGTCGATTGGCTGGATGCGCCGATTGTGCGCGTGGGCGCGAAGAACGTGCCGCTGCCCTATGCGCCTGAACTGGAAGCCTCGGTGCTGCCGGGCGTCGCGGATTTGATTGCAGCGGTTGAAAAAGTCGGGATTGGGACGAGGGACCGGGCATGATTACCGCACAACACTTTTCACAGTTTCAGGTGCCGGGCAACCTGATCAAGCGAGCGTGTTCAGCACGGACGAGGCAGCGTTTTATCGCGATTACTTTACGGAGATGCGGCTCAAGGGATCGTATGAGGGCGACGATCTAGAGTCATGGACTTTGATAAAATTGAAAGATGGACAATAGAAAAGCATGTCCAAGCGACGTAAGCGACGAAGAATGGGCGTTTCTAGCACTGTATCCAAGGCTGATGCTGGCAGTACATGTCACGGCTGCTAACGAGCAAGAAGACTGCGGCGACGTTCCGTTCGGGACCCAGTTGCAGAATTAGCAGAGCAAGTCCAATGGGTCGCAGGTGGTCACCTTGAGACTGCGTTCGTAGACCAGGGCTAAGGCGGTGAACAAGCCGTCGACGACGTATTCCAGGCTATTCGGTTGGAGGTCGCCAACTTCCCGACGCTAAACGTGGCTTCATCTTGCTTCCCAGGCGTTGGGTTGTGGCGCGCTCCAGCGCCTGGCTCGCCCGCGACTACGAACGCCTTCCCTTGACATTCAAAGGTCTACCCTTACTCGCCTTTGCCTGTCTTTTGCTCAAAAACGTGGTTGATCTTCTCAACCCCTTCGTAGATTGGTAAGTACATGACAGGCTCTGATACTACAACCGCAGATTCAACCTGTAGTCAATCGATTGTTCAGGAAATAGTCACGCAGGTCCAAACTGCCGAAGGGTACTTGTGATGGTCAAGTCGCTTTCGTTCACTCGTTTCGATAAGTGCGGTTGTAATCGCAAAAGGGTTCGCCATCAGACACCAGAATGCCTGTTCGCTGCACTTGAAATATTCGGTATAATGGTGATTGGGTTGAGCCTTTAAATTGTGGCATGGAGAGAGCCTATGTGTCGAAACATCAAGCCCCTGTTCAACTTCGAGCCACCTGTGAACGATGAAGAAGTCCGTGCTGCCGCGTTACAATATGTGCGCAAGATCAGCGGCTTCAACAAACCCTCCAAAGTCAACGAAGTCGCTTTTCAGGCTGCAATTGCCGAGATAGCCGCGGCGTCCGACAGGCTGCTTGCCGCGCTGGAAACGAATGCGCCGCCGAAAGATCGCGAAGTCGAGGCGGCAAAGGCGCGTGCCGTGCGGAGATTCGCAAGTTAATCCAGCGATTGAAGCGTAAGTAATACCATTCAAGTCTGCGCAGTGGTCGTCTGCCTTGCTGAGTCGCTGACCTGCTGCCGATATTCCCAGAATGCCTCCGTCACGCTCACCTTGAGGCTATGCGGCTGCTCCAGACGGCGGCTTTCCAAACGGATCATATCCAGCCGTGCCTGCGCGAAGCGCTTCACATCGGTGAGCGTGGGTGGGTCATAGACGCGCTGCCCGTCTTTGAAAATCTGGACGTGCAGCGGCTCTACATGGTCGAAATCTTCATAGACACTGCGCTGGCTGGGGTTGGCCGGGTTAATCCCGACGACCGCGCTCCCCGCCAGAATGACCTCATCCGGCAGCGCGATCACATCCGCGACAATCAAGCCGCGCCGCGTCAGCCGATACACCTTCTTGAAGCCCGGCAGCGTCGTCTTTTCCGGCTGCGCCGAGAGCTTGATACGCGGTTGCCAGACACCATCCTGTTCCACCGCGATCAGCTTGTACACGCCTCCCAGCGATGACTGCTCGCCGCCCGTGACCATCTGCGTCCCGACGCCGAAAGCCAACTTGCGGATGATCGTCTCCGGGTCCATCACCCCGACCGGGAAGCCGACCTGATGCCCGACTTCGCGCAGGTACGTTTCCGAGCGCGCGCTGCGCCGGATTTCGTTGTGGATGAAGGCCAGCTTGCGCTCGTCGAGTTCGTTGGAGAGTGTGATCGTCAGATAGGGCAGGTGGTTCGCCTCGAAGAGGACATGCGCGACAATCGACCAGTAAACCAGATCGCCCGAATCGACGCGCACCCCGACCGCGCGCTCACCGCGTGCTTCCATCTCCCGCGCGACGCGCATGGCGTGGTGCAGGCCTCTGAACACATCGTAGGTATCCACGAGGAAGACCGACCCGCGCGGAAAGTCCTCCGCATATTCCTGAAAGGCGGTCAGCTCATCCGGGTGGAACATGACGAAACTGTGCGCGTGTGTGCCACGCACCGGAATACCATAATGCACGCCTGCTGCGACGTTGCTGCTCGCATCCGCGCCGCCGATGAACGCCGCACGGGAAGCTGTCAGCGCGCCATCGACGCCCTGCGCCCGCCGCATCCCGAACTCCAGAACTGTCTTGCCTTCCGCGCTGAATTTGACGTGACTGGCTTTGGTCGCGATCAGCGTCGGAAAGTTGAGCAGCGCGAGCAGCGCCGTCTCGACAAGCTGCGCTTCTTCGACCGACGCCGTGACGCGCACGCCATGCACGCTGGGCAGCAACACATCGCCCTCGCGCAACGCTTCGACTGACCCCGTAAAGCGGAACTCCTCAAGGTGCGTGAGGAAGTCTTCATCGAACAGCTTGAGCGAGCGCAGAAATGTAATGTTTGCTTCGGTGAAGTGCAGCGCTTCCAGATATTCGATCAGCGCGGGCAATCCCGCAAAGAGCGCGTAACGTCCCCCGAAGGGCGGCTGCCGATAAATGTACTCGAAAGCGACCTGCCGACGGTGCTGCCCATCCTTGAAATATGCGGCAAGCATTGTGAGTTGGTAGAGATCCGTGAAGAGCGCATCCGCGAGTGGGTTGAAGCTGGGCATGTTACAATCTCTACAGGTTTTGCATCAAGGATAGACATAAGTGAACGCAGCGCCAACCCCCGGCAAGCAAGCATTTGGAGAACAGTTCGGGATTTCACTCCCGACGCGCTACCCCGCCGAAACGCACGCCTGGCTCAACAACGTCATGGCTCTGGATAGCGCCGTGACGCCGATGCTTACGCGCATGAGCAGTCCGACGAAATGGATTTGCCGTGCGCTGGCTGGGTTGCTCGTCTTCACCGCGATGAAGAACAGCGATCTCGATCTGCGGACGCGGTTGAATGTTGAAGTCACGGCGGGGCTGCTGATCATTGTCATGGGCGTGATTAATGTCCCGCGCGTGCGCGTCCTCGAACGGCTGTACCTGATCATCGGCGGGGCTGTGATGATTGGCAACGCACTGATGACGGAGCTGGAATGAGGGTGAGACAATGTGGTTCACAGACGATGACGAGGAGCGGTTCGTCTTCGATGCGGGCGACGACGAAGACGACGAACTTGAGGGCAAATGGTCGCATATGGAAGAATGGGACGCAGAAGATTGGGAAACGTGGCTCGGCAGTCCCGATAATGACGAGGATGACGCATTGAATGCGCTCCGCGATGAAATGGACGACGAAGAATAGTCCAGATGAAAGCAGCGTAATCGATACATATTCGCTTATGATATAATACAGCGTTCGCTAGTGAGCAGCAGTGTACCAAAATGAAGAAACCTATCGTGGCGCTGGTCGGGCGGCCTAACACCGGCAAATCCACGCTATTCAACCGCCTGATCGGGGAACGTAAGGCCGTTACCTCGGAAATTCCCGGCACGACGCGCGACCGTACCTTTGGCGATGCGGATTGGTCGGGGTCCGCGTTTATGCTGTGTGATACGGGCGGTATCGAGATTTACCAGCCCAAAAACAGCCGCGATACGAATGCGCTTTCCGAAGGCAGCATCGAATTCGTGCCGCAAATTCGGGCGCAAGCAGAAGTCGCGATTTCGGAAGCGGACGTGATCGTCTTTGTTGTCGACTCGACGGTCGGCATCACCGCCGCCGATGCTGAAGTCGCGGAAATGCTGCGCCGCTCGTCCAAACCCATTGTGGTTGCAGCCAACAAAGCCGATAATTTTGAACGGCAGTTTGACGCGATAGAGTTCTACGCACTCGGCCTCGGTGAAGATGTATTCCCGATCAGCGCCCTGAATGGCAACGGCACGGGCGATATGCTGGATGCGGTCGTCAACGCGCTCAGGAACGCGCCGAAAGAAGACCTCGACGAAGAAGACGAGAGCCTCAAAATCGCAATTGTCGGTCGCCCGAACGTCGGCAAATCGAGCCTGCTCAATCGGCTACTCGGCGAAGAGCGCGCAATTGTCAGCCCGATAGCCGGGACCACGCGCGACGCGATAGATACGCGCCTGACTTGGGAAGGCTTGCCGATCACCTTGATCGATACAGCGGGCATACGCAAACGCGGCACGATCCTACCGGGCATCGAGCAGTTCAGCGTGTTGCGCGCTTACCGTGCGCTCGAACGTGCCGATGTCGGGCTGCTCGTGATCGACGGTGTGGATGGCGTCACGGCACAGGATACGCACATCGCGGGCATGATCAAGGACGCCTATCGGAGTGTCGTCATTGTTGTCAACAAGTGGGACGCGGTGGAAAAAGATATGAACACGATGAACGACTTCAAGAAGACGGTCGAAGATCGGTTCAACTTCATCCCCTACGCGCCGATCCTGTTCATCAGCGCGAAGACCGGGCAGCGCATCCATACCGTGATGCAGACGGCGGTGCAGGTGCAGGAAGAACGCCTGACGCGCATCCCAACCAGCAAGCTCAACACGATTATCCGCGATGCGATTTTGCGCCACCCGCCGACCTACGGGTCCGGTCGCCAGCTCAAAATCCTGTTCGGGCAACAGGTGAAAATCGACCCGCCGACGTTCCTGTTCCATGTCAACGATACCAAGTTGGTCCATTTCACCTATCAGCGCTATCTGGAGAACCAGATACGCGAGGATTATTCGTTTGTCGGCACGCCGATCCGATTCAGCTTTCGCAACCGTCACAAGGACGACGACCGCAAACGGTAATGACACAGACGGGATGGCCGGGCGGACCGATGTGTCCGCCCCTACAAAGACGCGCGGTTTTGCGGTGTAGGGGTCGTGGCTTGCCCGACGCGAAGTTATTTGGATAATACATATTCTTATTGAGGGGCATCAACGGGGGCAACAATGCAAGTGTTGGACTGGGTAAAGCAGGAAAAGATCGTCGCGATTGTGCGCGGCGATTATTCGCTCGACGCGCTTAAAGTGATGGGGCAGGCGCTGCACGATTGCGGGATCAACCTGCTCGAAATCACGATGAACTCGGCGGGCGCGGTCGAAGCGATAGCGATGCTCGTACAGGAATTCGGCGACCGCATGTGCATCGGCGCGGGGACCGTACTGGATGTCGCGCAGGTGGACGCGGTGGCGAAGGTGGGGGCGCGCTTCGTTGTCGCGCCGGAGACATATGACCCGGTGATCAAAATGGCGCTCGGACTCGGACTCGAACCGATGCCGGGTGCATTCACACCGAGCGAAATCATGAGCGCTTCGCGTGCCGGGGCGCGGCTGGTGAAGCTGTTCCCGGCGGTCGCGGGTGGACCGGATTATGTGAAGCAGGTCCGCGCGCCGCTCGGTCATGTCGATTTGATGGTGACAGGCGGCGTCGAGCCAGACAGCGCGCGCGCCTATCTGGATGCGGGTGCTGTCGCGGTCGGGATGGGCAGCTCGCTCGTCCCTAAAAAGTTCGATGGTTCGCCGGAAGCTGCCGGGTTGCTCATCGCGCGCGGGAAGGCGCTGGTTGAGGCAGTCCGGGGATAAGCTGTACGGTCGCGTG
The DNA here is from genome assembly GCA_965246845.1 of Aggregatilineales bacterium. Classification (GTDB taxonomy): domain Bacteria; phylum Chloroflexota; class Anaerolineae; order Aggregatilineales; family UBA2796; genus JBBRMW01. The sequence goes on along the minus strand of CBDFFR010000012.1, from coordinate 1,087,824 downwards.
ACGACCCGACGGTCGCGCCATTGCTTCGTGCTATACTGCTCGCCAGTTTTGGCTGGTCAATGAGGTCTGTTATGCGGCTTTCCCCGCGTCTGACGATCCCCGCCGCGCTCGCCGCGCTTCTCATTCTGGGCGTGGTCGTCGCGTTTCTCCTGCAACCGCCGCGCCCGCTGATCGGCACGGTGACGATCCTGCCGGATGTGATCACGCCCAACGGGGACGGGCAGGACGACGCCGCGCGCATCTCCTATACGCTCAATCGCAACGCGCGGATCAGTCTGCGCTTCAAAAACAAGGCCACCGGGCAGACCTTCACCTTCCGCGACGATGAGCCGCGCGGCGCGGATAAGTACGATGTGTTGTTCGGCGGCATCGTGCCGGGATTCACGCAGAAAGATGAGCAGTTCACCGGGCAAATCCAGACGCGGCTCGTCCCAAATGGCGATTACGAATGGTCTTTCGCCGCGCGCACTGAGTCTGGTGAAACTTCGCAGAAGACCGGGACACTGACCGTCGCCGCGACAGATACGACGCTCCCGCTCATTCAGGGGTTTAGCGTCTTGCCGAAGGTCTTTTCGCCCAATCAGGACGGCATCGCGGACCGTATAGCAGTCAATGCGTATCTGACGAAAAAGTCTGATTTGTCGGTGTTCCTACTGGCAACGGATGGCACACGCTACGATATGCCGGAGCGCGTCGAAATGCGCAACCCCGGCGACTCCGGCGCGCATACATTCGATTACGACGGCGGTGCGGATAACAACGTCACGCCGCCGCCCGATGGCGCATATACGCTCGTTGCGGAAGCACAGGACGCAGCAGGTCAGCGCGTCCGCGAGACGGCTGCGCTCACGATCAAGGACAGCGGCCTGCCGCAAGCCGAAATTCAGCCACAAACGAGCGGCGCGCAGGTCTTCTATACGACCAGCCCGGCAACATCAACGCCCGTCCCGGAACCGGGCGGCGTGCTTTCGACCGATGCACAGCTTCAATTGAACCAGAATGGGCTGCTCATCTTCCGGCTGACCGTCAGCAATTACGGCAAGACGCCGATCCGCACGCTTGCGCCGTTTCCGGGGACGGTCTACGGGTGGAACGACCTGTATACGGGCAAGGTGGACCCGGTGATCTCGCATTCCGGCGTGTGGTTCGTCGGGCTGCAATGCGAAACCTCGAAAAGTTCGTTTCCATATCGGTGGGCGATTGGCTCGCCGGATGCACTTACCAAAGTCACGAGCGACGCGGGCGAGACGTTCTATTATCTGCTGCCGGGGCAGAAGGCGAGCGTGTGGGGCGCGGTCCAGATGAGCGAGATCGTGCTATCGCGCAACCCGCAGGAATGCTGGACCGGCCTGATCCATGAGGACAATGCCATCGGAAATTTGCAGGGTCACATCGGACCGATCAAAGTGCAGTTGATCGCCGCGCCGTAGATCGGTAGGATTAACGGCCAGAAAGGGCTTCATCCAATGCGTATCCTGCTGTCCTTATTCGCCATCCTTCTGCTTGCCGCATGTGGCGCGCAGGCGACCCCGCCACCAACGTTACGCCCAACTGCGACGCCGACGCCGCTCTCGACGCCGCTGCCACCTGTGGATACACCCGTCCCGCTGGGGTCGAACGCGCGTCCCTACCGCCTCGCGATCCTGACCAGCGACAAAACTCTGAGCGGTAGCAAACTGGCCGATTTTCTCACCATGCAGCTGGGCGTGACGTTTCTGGTCGAATTCGTCAACGACGAAGCGGCAGCGTTGACGCAGCTTTGTAGCGAGAAGCCGAGCGCCGCGATTATGGATGGCCGTTCCGCGCTGGCAGGGCTTGCGCAGGGCTGCGGGGCGCTCGCGTTCAAAGTGCAGGATGCAAACGGCGGCTTCGGCGTGAAGTCGGATGTGTTCGCGCACATCGGGACGCTGGATAAAAACCCGCCGCGTTCGGTCGCGGACCTGCGCGGTAAGGATTTTTGCAGGCTCACGGGCGGCGATTTGACCTCGTGGACGCTTCCGGCGTTGGCCTTGCGCGCAGGCGGCGTGAACCCGGCTGCCGATTTGAAGGGGATCAAGGAATTCGATACGGCTGAAAAGCTGGTTCAGGGCGTCGCAGATGGCCTTTGCGCGGCAGGCGGTCTCCCGGCGGGGACGCTCGGCAATTACAAGCCGACCCTGCGCGACGCGGAACTGCGCCTGCTGACCACCACGCCGGAGTTTCCGAACGGCGGCATGGTCATTTCCACGACGATCCCCAAAGCGCTTGCTGACGCCTTGATTGACCTGATTCGCAAAAACCCGGACCAGATCGAACCGCTGCTCGGCGGCTCCAAACTGGTCGAAGCGAAAGCGGATGAGTTCGCAGCGTTCACACAGTTCGCGCAAAGCGCCGGGCTGAACCTGAAAACCATCGGGGAATAACCCTTGCCTCTGGATGTGGCGGTCGTAATCGTCTCGTGGAACGTCCGCGTGCTGGTGCTAGATGCGATCCGCACCGTGCGCGACGATCTGGCAGCGAGCGGCCTCTCGCATGAAATCTGGGTAGTCGATAATGCGTCGTCGGATGGGAGCGCGGATGCTATTCGCGCGGCGTTCCCGGATGTGCGTCTGCTTGCTCTGGATGAGAACATCGGGTTTGCGGCGGGCAACAATCGCGCGCTGCGGGCGCTCGGTTTCAACGATGAACCGACCCCGAACCCGGATGGTCCACGCGCGGTCTATCTGCTCAACCCGGATACGCGGACCTGCCCCGGCGCGACCCGCCGCCTGTTCGATACGCTGCTGGAAACGCCGGATGCAGGCATGGTCGGCGCGCGGCTGGAATATGAAGACGGCAGCTTTCAACATAGCGCGTTCGCGTTCCCCGGTCTCGCGCAGCTTGCAATCGACCTGTATCCAGTGGACCGCTTGCCGTCGCGCCTCTTCGGTCGGCTCTACGACAGCCGCCTGAACGGGCGCTATCCGCGCGCGAAGTACGATAGCGGCTTGCCGTTCGCAGTTGGGCATCCGCTGGGCGCGACGATGCTCATCCGGCGAGAGGCAATCGAGCAAACCGGGTTTTTCGACGAAGGTTATTATATGTACGTCGAAGAGGTGGATTGGGCGCTGCGCATCCATCGCGCCGGATACACAATCTTGTGTGAACCGCGCGCGATAGTCACACATCTGGCGGGGCAAAGCACCAAACAGGTGCGCGCAGCAAGTTTGCTCAACCTGTGGAGGAGCCGCTATCGGATGTTCGGCAAGCATTGGCCGCGCTGGAAGGTCGTGCTTGCGCGGTTGATCATACGCGGCGGCGCGCGGGTACAGAGGCAGCGCGCGGGTCACGAAGTCGCGGAGGCATGGCGCGCGGTCGCGCGGCTGTAATAACAACCGCTCTACTAACCCGCGTCCGTTTCAAGTATAATGCGGCTGTCAGCCACAGTCGCGGAGTATTGTACCATTGGACGCTTCCCACATTCGCAATTTTTGCATCATCGCGCACATCGATCACGGCAAAAGCACGCTGGCGGATCGGTTGTTGCAAGTTACGGGAACCGTTTCCGACCGCGACATGCACGCACAGCTTCTGGATAGCATGGACTTGGAGCGCGAACGCGGGGTGACGATCAAGGCCTCGGCGGTACGGATGTGCTGGAACGCCGCCGATGGCGAAGAGTACGAGATCAACCTGATCGATACGCCCGGACACGTCGATTTTACGTATGAGGTGAGCCGCGCGCTGCAAGCCTGTGAAGGTGCGGTCCTCGTCGTGGATGCCAGTCAGGGTATCGAAGCGCAAACGCTCGCGAACCTGTACCTCGCGCTCGCCCAGAACCTTGAGATTATCCCGGTCATCAACAAGATCGACCTGCCCGCCGCTCGCCCGGATGAAATCGCGCAGGAACTCGAAGACCTGCTCGGCATCGCGAAAGAAGACATGGTGCAGGTCAGCGCCAAGACCGGGTTGAATGTCGAAGCCGTGTTGCAGGCCGTCGTGGAGCGGGTCCCGCATCCGAAAGGCGACCCGCACGCGCCGCTGCAAGCGCTCATCTTCGACAGCCACTACGACGCCTACAAGGGCGTGATCGCGTATATGCGCGTGGTCAATGGCGAACTGCGCGCGCGTCAGGTCGTCCATATGATGAGTACGGGCGTAACGGTGGAGCCGATTGAACTGGGAATATTCAGCCCCGGTATGAAAGAGGCTGAGTATATCGGCGTCGGCGAGGTCGGTTACGTCGCGACTGGTCTCAAGACCGTGCAAGAGTGCCGCGTCGGGGATACGATCACGCTGGCCGCCGCACCCGCCGCCGAAGCATTGCCGGGTTATCAGCAGGCGAAGCCGATGGTCTTTGCGGGTTTCTTCCCGACCGAAAACGAGGATTATCCGCGTTTGCGAGAAGCGCTCGAACGGCTGCAACTCAACGACGCCTCGCTCGTCTTCGAGCCGGAAACCAGCACCGCGCTCAATTTTGGCTTCCGTGTCGGTTTCCTCGGCCTGTTTCACATGGATATTATTCAGGAACGGCTGGAGCGTGAATACGATCTGGACATCCTCGCGACCGCACCGAGTGTGGAATATGAGGTTGTGCTATTGAATGGCACATCGCTCAACATCGACAGCCCCGCCGATTTGCCGGATGTCGGCACCATTCTCGAAATTCGCGAACCCTGGATGAAGATTTCCGTGTTCTCGCCCGACACCTACATCGGCGCGATCATGGAACTCGTCACAAAGAAGCGTGGCGAATATCTGAACATGGAATATCTCGATAAATCGCGCGTTCTGCTGACCTATAAAATCCCGCTTGCGGAGCTGATCATCGACTTCTACGACCGCCTCAAGTCGCTGACGAAAGGTTATGCCAGCCTCGATTACGCCTTCGATTCGTACAAGCCGGATGAACTCGTCAAGCTGGATGTGCTGGTCAATAGCCAGCCCGTCGACGCGCTTTCGATGATCGTCCACAAGGACGACTCGTATCACAAAGGGCAAAAGCTGGTCAGCAAATTGAAAGAGCTTATCCCGCGCCAGATGTTCGTCATCCCGATTCAGGCCGCCGTCGGCAGCCGGATTCTCAGCCGCGCGGACGTGAAAGCGATCCGCAAAGACGTGCTTGCGAAGTGCTACGGTGGTGACATCAGCCGCAAGAAGAAGCTGCTCGAAAAGCAGAAAAAGGGCAAGAAGCGGATGAAGATGGTCGGCAACGTCGAAGTTCCTCAGGAAGCATTCATGGCGGTGCTGCGGCTGGATGAAGACGACTAGGACGTCTCCGCAAACTCAACACGGCTACCTTTATCAACCGCCCAGCCATATCACGCTGTGAAACTGCTCGACCAGCGCAGGCCACTGGTACAACAATTTTGTAAGATCATTGGTCAGCGTTGATGCGTACAGATAGCCGCCTGAAACCGAACTGGCAACCCGCGCAAACATTTCATAGAAAACCGGACCGCGTAGCGCGGCGACCAGCAGCGGCAGAATAACACTCCAGACGAAGGACCAGAGCAGCAGCCGTAAGGGGCGTTCCAGCAGACGCAGCGCCCCATAACAATAGACGCCCAGTCCAACGATCAGCGCTACCGTCCAACCCGGTCGCGGTAGCGCGTAAAACCAATCGCCGCCGGGTCCACCGATGCTCAATGTAGGCGCGAGTTTGAGGACGAGCAGCACGCAATAGATGAATGTGATTGCGTAGAGCGCGAGGAGCCAGCGGGGGCGCGTATGAAAACTGTCACGGAATGATGACCTTACAGGTTGTTTGGAGTTGCGGCCAACATCGTCTCAACGACCACCTTTAGTACAGGAAGATCGTTTTTGAATGTTCTCCACACCTCACGGATTTCTACCCCGTCATAGTCGTGAACTATAATGTTTCTGAACCCGATAATCTCCCGCCAGGGTACTTGATCGTATTTGCTTCGCGTGGATGGAGACAAGCGTGAAGCAGCTTCCCCGATGACTGTGAAATTGTGCGCCACTGCGTCCTGATGCAGAAGAGATTGATAGTAATCCTCATCAGTCATATCTGTGAGGAATGTTTCGATTCGCAAAATGCGGTCGCGTATATCAGCAATGTAGTCGCGCTCGTTCTTTGGGGTCATAATGCAATTGACATTTTTACAATATGCTCTCTTCCGCGTTCCTTTAACGATTGATCAGTGAGTAAATCAACAGGTCGTCCAATCATATCTTCAAGCGCGTGTTTGAGCTTGAGACGCTCAATTAAACTGTGTTCGCGAGAGTAATCAATGACCAAATCCAGGTCACTATCCGGGCGTGCCTCACCACGCGCAACAGAGCCGAACACGCGCACGTTGCCCGCGCCGTACTGTTCAACAAGGCGCAGAATGCCCTCGCGCTTGTCTCCGATGATTTCCGCGATACCCAACCCCATATGTTCGCTCTCTGTTCTCCTGCGATGCCATTATACGCGCTTTTCAACTCACTCTTGCGATTTAATGCCGCTATGCTAGAATGACTTCCGATACAAGCCTCGCGGCTCTTGTATGCGCCGACTTAGCTCAGTTGGCAGAGCAACCGCCTTGTAAGCGGTAGGTCATGGGTTCAAGTCCCATCGTCGGCTCTTCCGCGTAAGAACCGGAAAACAGTCGCATAGCGCAAGAGTCGCCCAGATAGCTCAGTTGGTAGAGCACACCCTTGGTAAGGGTGAGGTCACGGGTTCAAATCCCGTTCTGGGCTTAAACCTTGCATCACGCCCGGCATATTGGAAGGATACAGGGAACATGGCAAAAGAGAAATTCGACCGCAGCAAACCGCACGTCAACATCGGCACGATTGGACACGTCGATCATGGCAAGACGAGCCTGACGGCAGCGATCACGAAGGTGCTGGCGATGCGTGGACAGGCCAACTACCGCGCGTATGACAGCATCGACAACGCGCCGGAAGAAAAGGCGCGCGGGATCACGATCAGCATCACACACGTCGAATACGAGACCGACGCGCGGCACTACGCGCACGTCGACTGCCCCGGACACCGTGACTATATCAAGAACATGATCACGGGTGCGGCGCAGATGGACGGCGCGATCCTCGTCGTGTCGGCGCCTGACGGTCCGATGCCACAGACCCGCGAACACGTCCTGCTCGCCCGTCAGGTCGAAGTCCCGGCGATGGTCGTCTTCCTGAACAAGATCGACCAGATGGACGACCCGGAGCTGCTGGAACTGGTCGAGATGGAACTCTCCGACCTGCTCTCCGGCTACGACTTTCCGGCGGATACCCCGATCATTCGCGGCTCCGCGTTGGCCGTGCTGGAAAGCTCCTCGACGGACCCGAATGCACCGGAATACAAGCCGATCTGGGACCTGATGAACCTCGTCGATACATACATCCCGACGCCCAAGCGCGACATGGACAAACCGTTCCTGATGCCCGTCGAAGACGTGTTCAGCATCAAGGGGCGCGGTACGGTCGTGACCGGACGGGTGGAGCGTGGTACGCTGCAAAAGGGCGCGGAAATCGAGATCATCGGTCTGCGCGAAGAAAACCTGAAGACCACTGTGACGGGCATCGAAATGTTCCACAAGGAACTCGATCAGGCGCAGGCAGGCGACAACGCGGGTATTCTCCTGCGCGGTACGCAGCGTGAAGAAGTCGAACGCGGGATGGTCCTCGCCAAGACGGGTTCGATCAAGTCGCACACGAAGTTCCGTTGCGAAGTGTACGTGCTGAAGAAGGAAGAGGGCGGGCGTCACAAGGCATTCTTCCCCGGCTACCAGCCACAGTTCTACATCCGCACGCTGGACGTGACGGGTAAAGTCGAGCTGCCGGAAGGCGTCGAGATGGTCATGCCCGGCGATAACGTCAACCTCGCCGTCGAACTGATCACCCCGGTCGCTCTCGAAAAGGGATCGAAGTTCGCAATCCGTGAAGGCGGCCTGACCGTCGGCGCGGGTGTCATCACCGAAGTCCTGAACTAACGTTTCAGGTTTCTGGAAGGCGAGGGCGGGTCCATGTGACCCGCCCTTTTTGTTTTTTTGTTTTACAGACCAGAATTAACCACAGACAATTTCGCACCAAAAAATATTGAATAGTTCGCCATCGATGCGCGTTACAAGCGCAGTCGGTACGCCGTTTGCGTCTGGCACTTCATGCAATCAACCACCACTCACATCGAACCGCAGCGGCACAATCTCGATTTGAATCCCTTCGCGCCATCCTAACGCGATCGCGCACGCGAGCGGGTCATGGTGAATTGATGATGATCGGGGGGAGTGAGGGGCAGGTAAGGCCGTATTTTTGTTCAAAATTCTCAGTCTGCGCGAACAACTCTGCCTTCCGAACTAGCAGTGTCCCTGGAGCCTGTTATGCACTTCTAGAACCTGGCTTATAGAAGAGCAGAACAGCTCAATTTTTGATTCATTGTGGGATAGCTTCCATTGACCACACAACAAAAATCTCGAACATGAGCTATTTCAAACCATTAACAAGGGAGAAATTCACAGTCTATGACAGACTGCAGCCTCGTAGAAGGTGAGCTGGATGTTGAAAACAATTTGACATTAAGTAGCAGGCATGGATAATAGTAGTTATGAAGCCTGAGGGACGGAATAATCATGCCAAATGTTGTTTTACCCACCTGCAACATTTCCAGACTGAAAGGAATAGCAGACGGTGTTTCACAGCGCTTTTGAAACTTTACTGTTTAGCTCGAAAGATGGTTTGCCTATTACGGCAGACTACTATGCGGTTGATCATCCCCACAACCTTGTTCTTCTTTGCCACCGATCTCATTGCAACCGCGGCGAATATCGAGAAACTGCTCCCCAATTGAACAAGCTGGGTTTTTCGTGTCTGGCAATAGATCAGCGCTCAGGCATGAACGTATTCGGTGTAATTAACGAAACTTCGACTCTGGCAAAACAAAGAAGGCTGCCAACCGGTTATCTGGAGGCCAGACCAGACATTGAAGCCGCGATTGATTATGGGTATCAACTGAATATTAGCAAGCCGCTATTGATTTTAGGAAGCTCCTATTCCGCGTCTCTCGCCTTAATGATCGCGACCAAAACAGATAAAATAAAAGCGGTCATTGCATTTAGCCCTGGAGAGCACCTGAAGAATACGAACGTGGCAGAAGCAGTTAAGTCTTTGGCAAAATCGGTGTTCGTGACGGGTGCCAAGAAGGAAATTGATGAAGTTAGAAAGATTGTGCGATTCATTGCCCCCGGTTTCGTAACGCTATTTAGTCCTGAAAGTGATGGGTTTCACGGCTCAAAGACCTTATGGAAATCGGTGAAAGGTCATGAGAGTTACTGGGAATCCTTGAGCCAGTTTTTGTCTAGAACCTGACATGGACTTACCAAGCCATGAGCGGCTTGAATAGGTCAACAACGTTTTTGAGCATGAGACAGGCGAAGCCGAGAAAGTGCAAGTTCTTGAAGGTCAGCAGGAGTCGTTCGTAGTCGTGCGCAAGGCGGCGGAAACGCGCCAGCCAAGCAATAAATAGAACGCTCCGCCCCACCGTTTGGGAAGCAGGGTAAAGCCATGTTTGGCGTTGGGAAGTTTGACGACCCCCAGCCGAGTAGCTTGGAATACTACATCTTCGACCGCTTGTTCACCGCTGTAACCCAGGTCAACGAAAGCAACCTCAACGTGATCACCCGTAACCCACTGAACTTGCTCGGCTAGTTCTGCGACTTGAGCGCGAACGGAACGTCACCGCAGGTGGCCGAGCATATCCACTGCCAGGTGCAGTTTGCATCCACGATGTTTCTTTGCGCCATCATATCCCGCTTCTTTCCCGATCTCCGAAGTGCTTTGTACTGTGCGACTGTTAATAACAATTGCGCTCGGTTGCATCTAGACAGATTTGCGCGAAACCGCATCTTGCGCCATGCGTCAAAGTGCGGCATAATACTCTGCAAGTTGTCGTAAACTTCGCGCGGCGAAAGGCTGCGAAAACGCATAACTAGGGGCGTAGCGCAATTGGCAGAGCATTCGTCTCCAAAACGAAAGGTTACAGGTTCGAGTCCTGTCGCCCCTGCTACGCGAAACACCGTCCTTGTGACGGTGTTTTGATGTCATGAAATAAAATCTTTGGCCGGAGGATGTGTGCTATGGCCCTATCGACTCGAAACCGCAAGGATGAAGACGAAGAAATCCTGCAAGAGACAGAAGAAGTTGAAGAAAGTTCAACTTCTGCGGTTCCGGCTGTCTCCGACCGCCGCCGCCGTCGCATGATCGCGCAGGGGCTGGACCCCGATGCAATCCCGACTTCGACCGCGCCGAAAGGCCGCCCAACACCCGCGCGCGAAGACGATAGCGAGAAGAAGGCGGGCAAGGTCGAAGGCAATATCGTCTCGCGCTTCGTCGCCCGCATTCGGGATTACTTCGGTGATGTGCGCGGCGAGCTGCTCAAGGTGGCCTGGCCGACGCGCGAGGAAGTCAACCGCCTGACGCGCATCGTTCTAGCCGTAACTGCGCTTGCCGCTGTAGTCCTCGGTGCAGTCAGCTTCATCTTCGGCGCGTTGACGTCTTCCATCGCGGATGCAAACTGGGGAACGCTGGCCGGGCTGTTCACGATTGCGATCATTATCGTTGTCGCGATCCTGTGGCTCATCCGCGATAGATTGTTCCCGAATTACGAATAAGGGTACAAATCTGATGCTGACCCGCCCCGAATTTGACGAAGACGAAGACAACAGCAGTAAACGTAAAGTCGATTACGATGCTGAGCCGGTATACATCGACGAGCCGAAGAAGCGCAAGAACTTTCGGCGCAACCGCGATACCCCGGAAGTGGAAGCCGAACCGGAGTACAACCCGTTCACCGCGCCGCCGCCCGCGAAGAGTGGTCGCACGTTCATCGGTGGCAACATCGATGGGGAAGCCGTCGAAATCCCGGTCGATGATACCAAACAGTGGTATGTCGTGCATTGTTACAGCGGCTATGAGAACAAGGTCCGCAACTCCGTCCAGCAGCGCATCGACACCATGGGAATGCAAGACAAAATCTTCGATGTGGTGGTCCCCACGCAGGAAGAGATCGAGATTAAGGAAGGCAAGCGCAAGACAGTCGAGCGGCGTGTCTTCCCCGGTTACATCCTCGTGCAGATGAAAATGGACGAAGACTCGTGGTACGTCGTGCGCAATACGCCGGGCGTGACGGGTTTTGTCGGGATGGGCAACGAGCCAACGCCGCTACGCCCCGAAGAAGTGACGCAGATCATGCGCCGCATGGAAGCCGACGCCCATCATATTAATGTCGCGTTCAAGCCGGGCGACAAGGTACGTATCATCAACGGTCCGTTCAACGACTTTCCCGGCACGGTCGATCACATCGACATGGAAAAGGCGAAAGTGCGTGTGATGGTTTCGTTCTTTGGACGCGAAACGCCCGTCGAACTCGACTTCTTGCAGGTCGAAAAAGCGTAGTGAAGCCGCCCTCAGCCTCCAGCTTCCAGCTTTGAGGTTCAGCAGCTTGTGCTATTGAACTTTAACGCTGGTGGCTGGCGGCTATCGGCTGGTGGCTCCAAAGATGGAGGGGCCGCATCCCGCAGCCCTGTTTGAACATCGAAAACGAGGAAAAGCATGGCAAAGAAAATCAAGGCCGTCGTGACGCTGGCGCTCAACGCTGGCAAGGCGACCCCCGCGCCGCCAGTCGGTCCCGCGCTGGCGCAGCACGGTATCAACCTGATGGCGTTCACCAAAGAGTACAACGCCCGTACCAGCAACCGCATCGGTGAGATCATCCCGGCGGAAATCACTATCTTCACCGATGGGTCGTTCAAGTTCATCCTCAAGTCGCCGCCTACGACGTTCCTGATCAAGCGTGCGGCGGGCGTCGAGAAGGGGTCCGGCACGCCGAACCTTACGAAAGTCGGCAAGCTGACCCGCAAGCAGGTTCAGGAAATCGCGGAAGTGAAGATGCAAGACCTGAACGCGCTCGATATGGAAGCGGCGATGAAGCAAATCGAAGGCACAGCCCGCAACATGGGCATTACGGTCGAGGGTTAACCAATTATGGCGCTACACGGCAAGAAGTACATCGAAGCGGCCAAAAAGGTCGATCCCGACAAGCAGTATCCGGCGAACGAGGCGATCCGCGCCGCAAAGGAAGCCAGCTTCGCCAAGTTCAACGAGACGGTGGAACTGCACGCGCGGCTGAACATCGACCCGCGCCACAGCGACCAGCAGGTGCGTACTACCGTCCTGCTCCCGGCGGGGCTGGGCAAATCGGTGCGCGTCCTCGTCTTCGCGGAAGGCGAATCTGCCCGTGCAGCGGAAGCCGCAGGCGCGGATTTCGTCGCGGGTGACGAGATGATCGCGAAGATTCGCAACGAAGAATGGACGGATTTCGACGTCGCGATTGCGGTCCCGGATATGATGCGCAAGGTCGGCGGTCTCGGCAAGGTGTTGGGTCGTAAGGGACTCATGCCGAACCCGAAGGCTGGCACGGTCGTCCCGATGGAAGAACTCCAGCGCGCGGTCAGCGAAGCCCGTGCGGGTCGCGTTGAATTCCGCAACGACAAATCCGGCAACCTGCATATCCCGCTCGGCAAGGTGCAGTTCACCGAAGACCAGATCATGCAAAACCTGACGGCGGTACTCGATGCGATCCGTCGCGCGAAGCCGACAGGCGCGAAGGGCGTCTTCGTCAAGCGCCTCGTGTTGACGACCACGATGGGTCCGGCGGTTCACCTGAACCCGGATGCCGTGATGAATGGCGTCTCGAACGACTAGCTTTGTTTCAAAAGGAGGGGCGCGGTTGAAAAACTGCGCCCTTTTTGTTTACACACCGGGGCGATTTTTGCGATGATGACAATCGACGCGCCTGATGCAGCCGCCACCCCTGAAAGAGATGCGCCACAAGTCTGGGTTAGAGTTATTTTGCTGCTCGGCGCGACAATGGCGGCGTTTCTGCTTTGCGTAGGGCTGAATAGCGAGTCACTCCCCTTCGCGCGCTATGCAGATTATTCGGACGTGGTGACGCAGCATTGGCCGAACGCGCTGCTCATGCAGCGTTCAATCGCCGAAGGGCGGCTCTTCCCGGATGTGAATCCGTTCATCATGAATGGCACAACGCCCTTCGCGCCGAACCCGCTTAATAAGGCATGGTATCCGTTTCAATGGCTGGTCGCCGTCCTGCCGCCGATTGTTCACCTCAATTTTCTGTTGTGGTTGCATCTTGTGATCGCGGGTTGCGGCATGTTCGCATTCGTGCGACAGATCGGGTTCAGGAGAAGCATTGCCGTCACGCTTGCGCTCGCCTGGCAATTCGCGCCGCGCCTTGCGCTGGCAACCGGGTTGGGTCACTTCGATATTATTTATGCGGAAGCGTGGCTCCCGGTCCTGCTCTGGATCGTCGGAAGGCGCGATTGGAGCATCCTGCGGATGGTCGGCTTTTCAGTTGTCGTGGCGCTGTGCTTCATCGCGGATGTGCGGATTTCCTCGTTCATTTTCGTGCTTGCCGCTGCATATGTCGCATTTGTCGTGAAGCCGCCGCGCCGGACATTGGCCTTAATGGGTATCGGTCTCGCGATAGCCGTTCTACTGGCAGCTCCGTTGTGGTTTCCGCTGGTCGGTGAACTGCCGAAGCTATCGCGACAGGGGATTGGTGTACAGGACGCGGGCGTTTATTCGATGGAGCCTGCGCTGTTGATTGGCCTGTTCGTCGGCGATCAACGCTTTAGCGGCGAGACGATGGCCTTTTGTGGGGTTGCGCTGCTCGCGCTCGCGTTGGTCGGGGCGCTGGCATTCCGGCGCAAGGTGCTGTTCTGGCTATTGGCTGTGTTCGTTGCGGGGTTATGGTCGTTGGGGATCAATGGTCCCTGGGCAGTCCTCGCGAATATCATACCCGCGTTACGCTGGTGGCGCGTCCCGGCGCGGGCGTGGATTATCGTCGTCTTCGCGCTGACGATCCTCGCGGGCTATGGGCTGCGTGCGCTCATCGAGGATGGCACGCGACGGCAAGTGGGGCGCTGGCTGCCGCGCTTCGGCCTGACTTTCGGGCTGGTCGGTCTGGTCTGTGCCGCGCTGTTCTACGGGTTGGATAAAGGCTCTGCCGCGACCGCCGCGCTCTTCACACTCGCGACGGTGGGTCTGTTGCTCACAGTGCGGCGCGGCGGGTTGGGGCATGTGGGCGTCGTGCGCGCGTGGACAATCCTGATCATAGCCGAGATGCTTGTCTTCAATTCCACTTTGGTCGAGGGCGTGCGACAGGCAGATTGGGTGGATGTCTATGCGCCGCTTGTGGCTGCATTGCGCGCGGATAGCGTCGATCACGTCTATTCACCGAGTTACAGCTTTCCGCAGCAAGCCGCCGTGTTTTACCAAATTCCCATCGTCGGCGGGATTGATCCGTTTCAATATGCGGGCTATGTGAAACAGGTCGAAGCCGCGTCCGGCATCCACGCGCAGGGCTATTCCGTCGCACTGCCAGCGCTGGATGGCGACCCCGCAACCGTGAACCGCGATGCGAAGCCGGATTTAACTGCGCTTGCGGCGCTGCGCGTCTCGCATGTGGTCGCGGCGTTTCCGCTGGAAGTTCCCGGCCTGACGCTGCTCCGGCAAATCGAAGGCGTATACCTGTACCGCAATGAGCGCTATGCGCCGTGAATTGACCACGCCGGACGAGCGGCAGCGCGTGCTGATTTATGCGGTGCTGGTCATGGCCGCGCTGCTATTGCCCTATTTCGCGGGGCTATTGACCGCCACGCGGCAGCCGGGATGGATTTTCGGCGGGTTTCTGATCGGCGTCGAGGACGGCTACAGCTATCTCGCCAAGATGCGGCTTGGCGCGAATGGCGATTGGCTGTTTCATATGGTCTATACGACCGAGCCGCACGATCCGATCTTCGCCTTCCTGCCGTATCTTCTGCTCGGCAAGGTCGCGACGCTGTTTGTATCTCCCGCAGCGGACTCGTTCGCGGCGGTGGCGGCGTTCGTCTATCACGCGGCGCGCTTCATTTGCGGCGTGTTGTGCATCCTCGCTACACATCGCTTCATCGCGCTGTTCATCCGACGCGGCGCGGCGCGCTGGCTGGCATTCGTCCTCGCGACACTGGGCGGTGGCCTCGGCTGGTTGCTGATCCTGATCGGGCAAAGCAATCTGTTCGGCTCGCTCCCGGTCGAATTCTATTTGCCGGAAGGCTATTCCTTCCTGCTGCTGTTCACGCTGCCACACCTCGCGCTGGCACGGGCGGCACTGCTTACCGGGTTGGTGCTGCTGCTGCGTTCCGGGAATATCGCCGCGTGGCTGCTGGCGGGCGTGTGCTTCCTCGTGATGGGCGTATGCGTGCCGTTCTATATCGCAGTGCTTTATGCGTTGTTCGGGGTATGGGGGCTACTCGCGTGGGCGCGGCGGCGCGCGTTCCCGCTGGATTTATTCAAGAAGACGGTGATCGCGGCGCTCGTGCCGCTCCCGTTGCTGCTCTACAACACGGTCGCCTTCACCGCAAACCCGGTGATGGCGGCGTGGCAAGTCCAAAATCAACTCCCCTCGCCAAATCCACTGCATTATGTCTTCGGTTTTGGTATGTTGTATCTATTCGCGTTGCCCGCTCTGCGTTGGGCATGGCGGCGCGGTGGGTCGCGCGTGGGGCTGCCCCTGCTGCTGGCGTGGGTTTTGGCTGCGCCGCTGCTCGCGTACCTGCCTGTGACCGTTCAGCGCCGTCTGCTCGAAGGGCTGTACGTGCCGCTGTGCATCCTCGCCGTGCTGGGGCTGCGGCTTGGCTGGTCGGCGGCGCTGCGCTATCGCAAGCGTACCCGGCGCATCGTCTTCGAGCGCGGGCGCGTGTTACTGTATGTACTCCTGCTACCGAGCAGCGTGCTGTTATTCATTGGCGGGTTCAGCGCCGCGACGAAGGTACAGACGCCCGTCTTTCAGGATGCCGCGCGTATCTCCGATTTACAGCGCCTTTCGGCGGCGTATCCGCGCGGGACGGTCCTGCTCGCGACTTATGAGGTTGGTAACATCGTCCCCGCATTCACCGATTTGCGCGCGTTCGTCGGTCATGGCCCGGAGACGATCCAGCGCGACGAAAAAGTGGCATGGTTTGCAGCATGGCTCTCGGGCGACCCGGCGGCACTGGTCAAAAAATGGCCGGGCGACCCGCCGCGCCTGCTCTATTTGCCGAGCGCGTGCGCGTCCAATAATCGCCCGCCCGGACCGCTGCGCGAACTGTTCCGCAACGGCTGCGCCATCGCATACGTAGTAGGTGATTAGTGGGTATACTCTCCCGAAAAACGGGGAGAACCTGCCATGAACTACATCCTGATTGTCGAAGACGACGACCTGCTGCGCGATTTGCTCAAAATCGTGTTGAACGAAGAGGGCTTTGAGGTACAGGTCTGCGCCAACGGCAAGGAAGCAATGGATGTGCTTGAGGCGGCGAAGCCGGACGGTGTTCTCCCATCGATGATCATCCTCGATCTGACAATGCCTATCGTGGATGGGTGGCAGGTCGCTGCGTGGCTGGATGCAGACCCCGTACTCCGTGATATTCCGGTCGTCGTCACCAGCGCGACTGAAGAACACGGCGAGGAAGCCAAAAAGCTGCACGCCGACGCCTATCTGGTGAAGCCGTATGACACGGAAGAAATTCTGGGGGTCGTGACATTGTTCTCGCTCACGTAATGGTTGGAGTAATGCTATGTTGCAAGGGTGTTTCGCGTTCTTCTTCAAGGTCGGGCTGGAAATGGTCGCAGGCCGCGCAATTGAGATGGTCCTCAAGCGCGTCTTCGGACCGTCTTTTCGGGTTCCTTGGTGGCTCCCCCTCGGGTTCGGATTCTTTCGTTCGCGACGACGCTAAAAAGGCGGGTGGATGAAGTTCAATCGTTTTTGGATTCTGGTTGCCGCCGCGCTATCCGTCATGTTTTCGGGGCAGGCGCGAGCGGCGGAACCCTGTTACGGGTTGAATGCGGCAGATTGCGCGCTGCTCACCGCAGCGGGAAGCCCGGCGGCGCTCGCGAAGCTGAATGCGTTCGCGCTCGTTTATGAAGCGGCGCTGGTGATCGATGGCGGGCGAGCGGAACGAGACATCGTGTTTTCCGCTGAAGGAAGTGGCGCGGTGGCACTCGATACAGACGCGCTCGCCCGGCTGCGACGGGGCGACCTGAACGGCGGGACAGGCGCGCTGGCAATGACGGTGACGACGAAGGCGAACCTGAAAATGCCGGACCTCGACCGTTCGGGGCTGCTTGAACTGCGCATCCTGAACAGCACGCTCTACGCAAAGGGCGACGCGCTCACCGCTAATCAATGGCGTTTTGCGGAACTGCGCAATCTGATTACGCGCGAAGGCAACGCCCGCGCCGGGTTGACTGCTCTGCTGCGGCTTGGGCGTGTGGCGGCTGCGCTGGGTACTTTCCGCGCGGATGCGGCTGGATTGGTCACTGGCGCGCGGCTGAGTGACATTGTACAGGATGGTCAGAAAGTCGCGGTGTTCAAGTTCACGCTGAATATACCGGGGCTGCTCGCGGATAAAGCGCTGTTCCCGCTTATCAAAAGCGGATTGGAACTCGGCGGTGAGGCCGTGAAGGACGCCGACTTACAGGAATTGCTGGCGATCTTCGGAGCCTACGCGCGTAATCTGAACATCACGTACACACGCTGGGTCGGGGTCGCCGATGCGCTGCCGCGTGGGATCGGCATCGACGCGACTGGCACGCTCGACCCGGTGGTGTTCACTCCGCTGGCGGGTGGCGGCGGACCGCAGGGATCGGATGCGAAGCCGCTCATCGCCAACCTGCATTTTCTGGTGCGGTTGTCGAACATTGGGCAGCCGCCGTCGATCAGCCTGCCGCAAGGTGCGCTACCGTTCGAGAGCGGGTCCGGCACATAAACCCTGCAAACAGGGCAAACGCATCAAGATCAAAAGCGTGGGCGGACCGATGTGTCCGCCCGTGACTTACACCGTGCTTCCGTTTTGATACGTTTCGCCATGAACAATGGTAGTATACGTCTGATGTGGAATGAATTTGGCGAAAAGGGGAATGGGACGCAAGATTGAAGGTACCCCTACAGTCAATCGGACCCATTCCCATGACAAGTATAGACCTGGAAACGCTTTTGACCACGCTGTACGTGCTGGTAGACGACTGGTATCAAACAGAGGGACGGCATCTGCTAAAGGGTAAGACAGGCGCAAAAGCGCAGTTCAGCGACAGCGAATTGTTGACATTGCTGCTGGCGCATGATTTTGTGCCATATCCGGGCGAAACGCAGTATGTGGCATACATGCGTGCCAACCATCTGGACCTGTTTCCTAAGCTGGTGGACCAGAGCCAGTACAATCGACGCGGGCGAGCCTTACAAGCGGTGGTGGAAGCACTACGGCAAGCGTGGTTGGGGATGTTGGGTGGGTATACCTGCGAGTGCCTGCTGCTGGATACCAAACCTGTCCCGGTGGTAGGCTACAAACGGTCCAAAACACATAGTGACTTTGCAGGGTATGCCGGGTATGGTCAGTGTGCGGCGCGTAAGCTGCACTACTTCGGCTTCAAACTCGTGCTGCTGAGTACCTGCGACGGTCTGCCCGTCGTCTACGACCTGGTGGCTGCCAACACCGACGAACGTCTTGCTGCCGAGAGTGTTCTGTACCGTGTCAACGACTGTGACATCCTGGCCGACAAGGGCTTTCTTGGCGCGGATTGGCAAGCCAGCATTGCCGATGAAACCGGCAACTGTGTCCTCACTCCCAAACGCGCCAACCAGTCCCAACAAAATCATCCGCTACTCGACGCCGCGCTGGGCAGTTTACGTGAACGCATCGAAGGCGTCTTTCACCAACTCCAGAACACAGGGCGCAACCTTGAGCGCTTGCTTGCTAAAACGGTAGCTGGCTTGACCGCTCGCATCACCCTCAAAGTCACCTGTTTGGTTCTCAAGCGCTTGCTTGCCCGTGACTTTGCCTTTGACCTCCAAACCTTTTCCATTTCACATTAGACGTAGTATACTGTTTCAGCAGTTTAGCGATGTGTATTGAGATGAATGCTCCAATGTTGCTAATCGTGGAAGACGATAGCAATCTCCTCAGCGGCTTACGTGACATTTTAGAAGACGAAGGGTTCAGCGTCCTGAGTGCTTGCGATGGCCGCGAGGCGCTGCGCCTCCTGCGTACTTCGCTGATCGTTCCGCAGGTGATCATATCCGATGTCGGAATGCCGAATATGGATGGCTACGCGCTGCTGGATGAGGTGCGCAGAGTGCGTGAATGGGTTGAAATTCCGTTCATTTTCCTTAGTGCGCTCACCGATGAGCGTCAAATCCGGCGCGGTATGGCAGCGGGTGGCGATGATTACCTGACCAAGCCCTTCAAGCCCGATACGCTGATCGCGGCAATCCGCGCCAAATTGCGGCGACAGGCGCAAATCAGCCAGGCGCAAAACGCCGCAATCAAACGTGTGAAACAGGATTTGCTCACACTCTTCAACCACGAGTTTCGTACCCCGCTCACGCCTGTAGTCGCCTATGCGGACCTGCTCAGTCGCGATTTGGGTCATGTCCCGGAAGAAAAGCTGCGCCAATACGTGCAAGGTATCCTGCAAGGCGCGGAGCGGATGTGGCGGCTTATCGAAAATCTGCTGCTGCTCGTCGATCTGGAAACCGGAATGGCGCGTTACGAATATGAAGCGCGCCGGGCTCGCATCGATTTTGTGGAAGATTTGCTGCGCGCGGCGGCAGACCCGATACGCTATCTCGCAGATGAAAAAGAAATCACGCTGGTAAACGACATCGATGAGCAATCAACCCCGGCTTTTTTTGCCGACCCGGTTTATCTGGCCGGGGCGCTGTCCCGTCTTATCGAAAACGCGGTAAAATTTACGGACGTGCCTAACCGCACTGTGACGATGCGCGTCCTGGCCGATGCGGGTTCAATACTTTTTATTGTCGAAGACGAAGGACGCGGCATCGCGCCGGGTCAATTGCAAAATATTTTTGAAATGTTTTACCAGATCGACCGTCGACAGTATGAAGATCAAGGCGTCGGAGCCGGACTCGCGATTGTGCGCGGGATCATGAATTTACACGGCGGGCGGGTCATCGTCGAAAGTACCGCCGGAAAGGGCAGCCGCTTTACGCTCGCGCTGCCCCGTGAGGGTTAGGTCAACAGCGACCCCGCGCCGTCGATCCAGATTTCCGTTCCGCTGATGTGGCTTGCCGCGTCCGAACTGAGGAAGTAGATCAGATCGGCAACCTGATCGGGCTTGCCTGGTTCGCCGTGCGTAAGGGGGATGCTGCCTTCGGGGAACTCGATAGGCGTCTTCACCTTCTCGATGCTCCGCTTGTGCGTGCTTTCCTCGATGTTGGTGGAGATCGCGCCGGGACAGACTACATTCACCCGTACCTTGCTCGGCCCGAGCTCCAGCGCCGTCATTTTCGCGAGCGCGACCTGCCCCGCCTTCGAGCATGAATAGGCCGTCGCACCCGTGTTGCTGAAGGTGCGCGTACCGTTCACGGAAGCAACAATCGTGACCGCGCCGCCCTGCTTCTTGAGGTGCGGCACGCTGTACTTGAGCGTGAGGAACGTACCCTTCAGGTTCGTGTCGATGGTCTTGTCCCATTCGTCAGGCTCGATCTCATCGACTGGGGCCCATACGCCGTTGATGCCTGCGTTCGCCACTACTGTCGTGAGACGCCCGAACGTATTGACCACCTGACTAATCGCTTTTTGCATCGCTTGCGGATCGGAAACATTCGCGACAATTGCCAGTCCCTTGCCGCCTGCTGCCGTGATTTCATCAGCGGTCTCGTGCGTCTTGTCTTCTTCGATGCTCACCACAGCGACAGCGAAGCCTTCCTTTGCAAGGCGCAGCGCCGTCGCCTTGCCGATGCCGTTCCCCGCGCCTGTTACGAGCGCAACACGGTCATTTGCCTGTACCTGCATTGTCGTTTTCTCCCTTAATTGTTTCGTCCACTTTCGGCGTATCGTCACGCAACACAATTTCGCGGAAAGGAAACTTGCCGCGAACGGCTGCGTTGAAGTATTTGCCTTTGGAAGGCGCGTTCAACATCTCAAGGAAAATCTCCTCCGGGACGTTATAGTATTGGTAAATGCGCCCGCTCTCAAACTGAATTTCAAGCACACGCGAATACCCGATTGCGCCAATGACTGTGGATTCGACTTCCTGACGCTGCATCCTGCTGCCTTCTCTCGTTGTAAAAACAGCCGCCACGTTTGTGACGGCTGCCTCGTGTCAAACTACGTTCCGCGCGAGGCGTTAAGCCTAGTGCGAGGCGGCCTTCACATTGATCGTACTTTCCGCAACCTGGCTCAACTTTTTGTCAGTCAGTTCTTCTTCGCTCAACGACTGCTTGAGCAGGCTCAGATAGTCCGTCTCGCCGAGTTGCTTCGCCATCGCAATAGCCGTGCCATACGCCGAGATTTCGTAGTGTTCGACTTTCTGGGCAGCGGCAATCAGCCCTGCGTCGAGTACATCCGGGTTGCCGTCTTCCTTCATGATCTCTTCGCCTTCGGCGATCAGACCTTCCATACCCTTGCACTTTTTGCCATTAGGTGAAAAGCCGAGACCCTTTGCAATTTGCTCAAGACGCTGTGCCTGCTCCTGAGTCTGCGTGAGGTGCAGACGGAAGCTACCCTTGAGTTCGGCATTGTTAGCCGCTTTTTCCATCTTCGGCAGTGCCTTGATGATCTGGTTTTCGGCACTGTACAGGTCTTGCAGGTGTTCGACCATCAGGTCGCGAAGCGTTTGCATTTCCATGAGAAAGTTTCCTCAATTCGGTTTGCGTTTACACTCCAGAATGTACACAAATCGACCTAAAAAATTTCTCAATCGAGCGCCGTTCAGCTCTTGGTTTGAGTGAAATAGGACGGATAGACACCCTCGGACTGTCCACCCGTCCTAGTTACGGCTCACCCTTCGGGCGGGAGCAATTCGTTGTTCTTTTCCGCAGCGCGCTCGCCAAGCACGGTCAGGACTGAAGGCGCAAGTGCCGACTCGCTGTCCTCACCGTAGGCACGCTGTGTACCAATCCCGCCCGGACCCGGCAAAAACTGATTGAGCAGCGCGAGCGAGCGCAAGAGCAGGTTCGGAAAGAGCGCGCTAAAGCGTGCCAGCACCTGCGCCTGTATCGTCAGTGTGAGGTGTGCGTCGCCGCGTTTCAGCGCACGGATGATTGCACCCGCAGCGGCTTCGGCATCCATCGAGATGAAGGGCAGCGTATCGAGCAGCGTAAACCACGTATATTCCTCGCGGTTGTGACCCTTGAATATCGCCTTGCCGTGTGAACCCGTTCGCAACAAGCCGGGCGCAATCGTCGTGACCTGAATGCCATCGCGTGCGAGTTCGCTATGCAGGCCATCCGAGAAGCCGATCAGCGTGAACTTGCTGGTCGAATAGGGGAGCAGATGCGGGACAGCAACTTTCCCGCCGACCGACGCGATATTGACGATGCGCCCGGTTTTGCGACGCCGCATCGAGGGCAGCACCGCCTCGACCGTGTTGTAGGGTCCCCAGAAGTGCGTATTCAGGGTGTCCTCGAAGTCACGCCGCTCGATGTCGCGCGCGGGTCCGGCGATGATGATCCCGGCGTTGTTAATCAGGATGTCGATAGGTCCCATCACTTCTTCGATGGTTGCGACGGTGCGGCGTACCTCGTCGGCATTGGTCACATCGCAGACAATCGGCAGCACTTGCGCGCCTATCGTGTGAATCTGGTTGCTCGCGAGCGCGAGTTCGTCCTCGCTCCGCGCGCAGATTGCCAGCTTCGCGCCCTGCCGCGCCAGTTGCCGGGCGAGGACGAGGCCCAGGCCACGCGATGCACCTGTAATGAAGACGACTTTATCGCGCACGTCGTAGCGCGGGAAGCGCCGCATCACCGCACGGACCGCAAGCGCCCCGCCAATGAACAACGCGACCTGCCGAATATCCCCGATTCGCTCCCGCCGCCTGTTGTGGCGGTCGAACCAGTTTTGCGGCTCCCAAATCTGCGGCATATTTGCTGCTCCACACTCTTATTGTGCAGAGCATAAGGGTTTCCGGCTAAAAAAGGTCAAAACGGCGGGTCACGCTTGTAAGTAGCAGCGACCCGCCTTCGGATTATTTCAGTGCGTCTTGCAGCGCTTTCAGGTTGGCACGCATCATGCCGAGGTAGGTTTCGCCGGGCGTGCCTTTCGCGCCGAGCGCATCTGTATACAGCCCGGTCACGACTTTCACGCCTGCTTCATCCGCGATCTGGGCTGCCAACTTGTCGCTCGCGATGTTCTCCACGAAAATTGCTTTGACCTTTTGCTGCTTGAGCAGGTCGATCAGGTCGGCGACTTGTTTGGGGTCGGGGTCCGTGATCTGGCCTGCGCTGCCACCCGGCAGCACCACCCCCGCGACGCGGAAGTTGTAGTGCGCGGCGAAGTAGCCCAGCGCGTCGTGGTTCGTGACGAGGACGCGGTTCTCCGGCGCGATGTCCTTCAACCCGGCTTCAATATCTGTATCGAGCGTTTTCAGTTTTTCGGTGTAATTCTCTGCGTTCTTCTGATACGCTGCTGCATTTGGCGGGTCGATCTGCGTCAGCGCCGCGCGGATGTTTTCCACGAAGGCGATCACGTTGGCCGGGTCTTGCCAGAAGTGCGGGTCGCACTCGCCCACTTCCGCACCCTCTTTTGCTGCCGCACAGGTATAGGTCCCGGAGAGGCCAAGATAGACGGGCTTTGTGTCGGTTGCGGGTTCCGCGAATTGCTTGATCTTCACGCCCGTGCTGACCTCGACGACTTTGGCTTTCGTGCCGGACGCATCGATCAGCTTTTGCAAAAAGCCTTCCAGTCGCGCACCATTCACGAGGATCAGCGTCGCGTCGGCAACATTTTTGATGTCATCTGGTGACGGGTCGAAGCCGTGCGCGTCGCCATCGGTCGGGACAATGCTGCCAATTTCCAGTTTATCGCCTGCGACGTTCTGCGCGATGTCCTGAATGATGGTAATACTTGCAAGCACCTTGATTGGGGTGGCGGCGCGCGACGGCCTCGCTGCGCCAAAAGTCGCGAGCAGCAGGGTTATTACTGCCAGCAAGACTGCTGAAGTACGAAGTGTTTTCATCTGAATCGCTCCACTGGTAACTTGCAAGAGTGTCATATTGAGACACGATCTCAATTATAATGTTTGTCGATGAATTGGCGAACTTTCATTTTTCCGATCAACCGCGTAATGTCTACTGAATGTGATCGGAAACGCTTGCAATAGGTGTCTAATTCGAGATCAGTCCTGCCGTCGTCATGCTCAAGTGCTTAACCACGTGGCGAACTGTTCAGCCGCAAAAGGTTGATCATTTTCCAGCCATCATTGGAACCGAAAGCCCGGATCGGCATACATAATGAACTCTATCGGTACACCCGACGCGAACGTGCCATCCGGCATCTGGATTTGTGACCAGTGATGGCACTCAACCGGCTGGACTGTGATACCCGCCACTTCGACGGCGATACCCCACGTCGTCGCGCGGATTTGATCGTGCTTGGCTACGACCCGACAGGTACGCAAACGGTACATGATATAGCGGTCCTCACCCGCTGGGGTGTCGAGGCGCTGACCGCTGAACTGCGCGACCCCGCTCCATTGCTGTACATCCTGACCAATTCGCGTAGCCTGCCGATCAATTATGCGGCGGCGCTGATCGAGTCGATCATGGCGAACCTGCACGCAGCATTACAGGCGGAACTGCGTTCGGTGGATGTGATCAGTCGCGGCGACTCGACCCTGCGCGTGGGGCAGGCGCGTCCCGGTTTGGCGCAGCGACGGGGCCAGCCTGTGGCCGGGGATGACATATGTAGCATTTGCGGGTAATGTCGGAGAATCACTTTTGCTCGCGCTTGTTATCGCAAGATGCGGGACTCGTAGGGGAATTCCGCAAAATGCTTACCTCCATGATTGATTTGCTCAGAGATGCGGAAGAGCGACACTATGCCGTCGGCGCGTTCAATATCTACAACTTGGAAGGCGTCAAGGCGGTGACTGGTGCTGCCGAACAAAAGCACAGCCCGGCCATCTTGCAGGTTCATCCTGCCGCGCTTGATTTCGGTGGTGCATCGCTGCTCGCGTTGTGTCTGAGCGCCGCGCAGCACGCCAGTGTCCCCATCGCTGTACATCTTGATCATAGTAATTCAGCGGAACACATCCGCGATGCGATAACGGCGGGCGTCCGGTCGATCATGGCCGATGGTTCCGCGCTGCCTTACGCTAGCAATTTCCAATTCACCCGCCAGATGACGACACTCGCACATGATTCGGGTGCGAGTGTCGAAGCCGAACTCGGCAGGCTTTCGGGGAGCGAAGACGGCCTGACCGTCGCGGAATATGAGGCACGGCTGACCGATCCCAAGCAAGCAGCGGCGTTCGTTGCGCAGACCGGAATCGATATGCTGGCGGTGTGCATCGGCAACGCACATGGTCACTATCGCTCCCCGCCCCAGCTCGATTTCGACCGTCTGGCGGCAGTTCGTGCAGCGGTGAACGTGCCGCTCGTGCTTCATGGTGCGTCCGGGCTACCGGAAGCGCAGGTCAGAGAGGCAATCACGCGTGGCGTGCGCAAGTTCAATGTGAACACCGAAGTGCGCGCTGCATATATCGACGCGATGCGCGAAACGTATATGACGCCTGCTGGTCCCGATTTGTTGGATGCAATGCGTGCCAGCGTGGACGCCATGCAGAGGGTCATCGCGGGTAAACTAATATTGTTTGGCTCGACTGACCGTATTTGAAAAATTGCCGCGCACAAGGGATTAACACATAATACAACTCGACATAAGGTCTGCCCGGTTGACCGACCACCGCACATATCTTGCCCACTTGATGGGTTGCTCACCGCTGAAATGTGGAGACGCGCGCCGAAATCGTCGCGCTTCGTGGATATGGTCACGGATGAGTCGGGGCTTTACGATACGCGGGTCGCGACGTTATGTGACGACGACTACCTGTATGTCGGCTATTGGATCGACGATCCGCGCGGAAGCCCACCTGACGGAGCGTGACTCGATTATTTTTCAGGAGAGCGATGTCGAGGTGTTCATCGATGGTGGGGATGCGTACTACGAACTGGAGATTAACGCGCTGGGTACGCTCCACGAAGTCTCTTCATCTGGCGCGATGCGTATACACACGGGAGTCGCTTCGATCTGCTGACGCGCAAGGCTTTCTCATTCGCGGGCGATTGATATGGCTATCGGCTGCATTTGGTCTGCTCAAGCAGCGGTAGCCCGGTCGCTTTTCAGGTCTTGCCCGCCAGCTTTCACGATTTGCACGCTGTCCATGACCTGACCGCTTGCCTGCCCTCCAGTGCGCTGGTCGCTGGTGATAAAGGGTACATCTCCGGTCCCCTCGAAGCGCGTGTCCTGGCCGACTTCGGCGTCCGCCTTGTCGTTGCCCGGCGCGAGAACATGGTCCCAACACACCCGCTGATGACGCTTCATCCGCACCCATCGGCACACCATTGAAACGCTCACCACTCAGCTTGAAAGTATGCGAATCCAGCATCTACGCGCGCGCACCCTCGACGGCTTTCTGCTGAAAGTTCACGCTGCACTCCTCGCCCTCGCCTGCTTCAACCAGGAATTACGGTTGTGATGTAAAATGAAACGTGGCAGCAGCGTGGTTCAATTGAACCACAATCACGCGATCAGATGGCACGTCAACATCTTGATTGTTCTGCACTCTGGTTCGGACAAAACTCATCCCAAAACGGGCTATGAGGCGCGCAGTTGATGTATCCGCGTTTGCTCAATCCAAAGTATATCAGAATACAAGCGCAACTCTCCGAAACTTCCGCCGTATAGTACAATTGAGGCACGAATCCTCATAAGGGGGCGTTGTGGAGATCGAACAGGCACTTATAGCGCAGGCACTGGCCGGGGACGAAACCGCCTTCGGAGACTTGCTCCGGTTGCATCAGAACGCCGTGTACAATCTGTGCTATCGAATGCTCGGCGAACGAACCGAAGCCGAAGATGCAGCACAGGAAGCCTTCTTGCGCGCCTATGCCCACCTCACGCGCTATGATGGCGCGCGTTCGTTCCGTACCTGGCTGCTCTCGATTGCATCCAACCACTGCATCGACCGCCTGCGCAAACGTCGCCTGACCTGGCTCAGTCTCGATGAAGGCTT
The DNA here is from genome assembly GCA_965246845.1 of Aggregatilineales bacterium. Classification (GTDB taxonomy): domain Bacteria; phylum Chloroflexota; class Anaerolineae; order Aggregatilineales; family UBA2796; genus JBBRMW01. Next base: position 1,060,782 of record CBDFFR010000012.1, on the reverse strand, counting down.
GCCGCCACATCCCTCGTTGATCAGCGATGCCGAAGAGCCGGAAGAAGCGGTAATCACCAGCGAGCGCAACCAGACGATACAAACCATGCTTGCGGAACTCACACCGGAGTACCGTGCGGCGGTTATCCTGCGTTACTGGTACGATATGTCCTATGCCGAAATTGCGGATATGCTGGATACGACCGAAAGCGCGATCAAAAGTCGGCTGTTCCGCGCCCGGCAGGTCCTCGCAGAGCAAATCACTACGTCGAAGAGCGGCGCGACCCTGCGGCTCGCGCTTGAAGGTGCGAAATGACCACACAACGCAAGAAAGCGGCAATGAACCTCGCGATTGATCGCCTACTCGACGAGCAGGAACAGGTCGCGCTCGATGAACACCTCGACCGCACGCCCGAAGACGCGCAGCTTTGGGAGCGCATGAAGCGCGCCGACCGGATGCTGCGTACTGCCCCGAAAATCGACGCGCCGCACGGCTTCGCGGAGCGCATGATGCTCGCACTCGCGGCGGGCAGCCGACCACAGATGGACAAGCGGCTTGGTCTGGGCATGGCGCTCGGCCTGCTGATCACAGCCTTCACTGCGATTCCGCTGTTGGGGATCGCGCTGATCGGGCTGTGGTGGGTCATCACGAATGGTGCGGCGCTCGGCCTGCTTGCTGCGCGCGTGCAGATTGGCATCGCGGCGCTGGTGGACCTCGCCGGGTTGCTTTTGCAGCAGGTCAGCGCGACCTACGCGAGCAATCCGCTTACACTGGCGTTGACGCTCGCCATCATCCCTGTCATCCTCGGCTGGCTATGGGCGGTTCGTACGTTTACCACGCCCGGTGAACAAGTCACGTATCGCATCCCGGTACGGATTGCGGGGTAGCGGATGTTCGACGCGCTTATCGGAGTCTTTTACGGCGGTGTATTCGTCCCGTTTCTGGCGGCAGCGCTGGCGGGGCTGGTTGCAATCCTCGCGCCGACACGCTTGAAGCGCGCCCGTGATTGCGTCACGACAACTCCCCTCAACGCGGGAGTAATGGGCGCGTTGACGCTTGGCGCGTGCATCGTGATTACGTGGTTGTATCAGATTTCGCTCGTCTTCATCATCCCTCTGATTCTGCTCCCGGTCGTGCTTGTCTTCGGGATCGCGATTGGCGTTGCACTTTTTCTCGGCTGGGTGGTCATCGCGGATATTGCGGGTCGTGTCCTGCTCGCGCGTATTCATCTATACGCTGCGCCTGTGATCTCAACAGTCGTCGGCGCATTCGCGCTCAGTGTGGCGTGGCGGCTGCTCGCGTGGATGCCCTGCATCGGTGGCCTCGTGAGCCTCGCTTCGGTGCTGCTGGCTGCGGTTGGGCTTGGCTCACTGGTGCTGACGCGCGGCGGTCTGCGCGGCTATCCACCTGCGCGTATCCAACCCATCATTTGAACTGTGGCTCCCCCGCTGCTCTTCATCCGGCACGCCGCACCGGAGATTATCGACTCCGAACTGCCGCATCAATGGAATCTATCAGAAGCCGGGCGCGCGGCGTGCATTCCGCTTGCGGAGCAGGTCCGAGTGTGGCAACCGACGCGCATTATCACCAGCCGTGAGCCGAAAGCTGCGCAAACCGGAGCGATCATCGCGGAGAGCCTCGCTATCCCGGTGAGTGCCTTCGATGGTCTGCATGAACACGTCCGCAGCGATGTCGCATGGCACGGCGCAGCACATCGCGATGCGCAGTTACAGGCATTCTTCGCCAATCCTGATTCGCTCATTTTTGGGGATGAGACAGCAAATGCTGCGCTCTCGCGCTTCAATGCCACTATCGACGCGCTGCTTGTGACCTATCCCGATGACACGCTTGTAGTCGCGACGCATGGAACGGTGCTGACGCTCTACCTCGCGGACCGCCTCGGTATTGAGCCGTTTCCCTTCTGGAAACAAATCGGGCTACCAGACCTGTTTGTGTTGTCACAGCACGAAAACCGACTGATTCAGGAGATGTGAGCGCGTCAAACGCGCGCTACGCTGGCTTGACACTTCACTTTGCACGATACTCTATGCAATGAAGTCATATTGGCACTTGACGAATAATCGAGGAGAAACGTATCTTGACCAATAAAGTCATCAAAACAGATGCAGAGTGGCGGGAACAATTGACGCCGGAACAATACGCCGTAACCCGCAAGCAGGCTACTGAGCGTCCCTTCACCGGGGAATACGTCCACAACAAAGCAGAAGGAACGTACAACTGCGTTGCCTGCGGGCAGCCGCTTTTTTCGTCGAAAACCAAATTCGAGTCGGGTACGGGCTGGCCGAGTTTCTGGGATGTAATCGAGCAGGGCAACGCCGAACTCAAAACCGATTACAGTCACGGCATGAAGCGCGTCGAGGTTGTGTGCAGCCGCTGCGGTTCGCATCTGGGCCATGTCTTCGATGATGGTCCGCAGGATAAAACAGGTCAGCGCTATTGCATCAATTCGGCAGCCCTGTCTTTCAAGGCTGACGGAGACGCAGAATAGGACGGCTCTTTACGGCTGCTTGAGTGCAGCATCGATATACGCCGCGAATGTCTCTATTGGCTGCGCGCCGCTGAACCGTTGCCCGCTGATCTCGAACGACGGACGCGCGACAATATTGTTCTTGCGGCGGTCGGCGTCGGCGTCCTGTACCGCTTTGAGCGCATCGCGATTCTGGATGCACGTCGCGAATTTGGCTTGATCCATGCCGCCTAGTGTTTTCCCATAGGTGAGCATCAGGTCGCCCAGCTTGTCTTCGCCCGTATTCCCAAGTTCTGCCTGCTTCTCATAGAGCAGATCGTGCATCTGCCAGCCCTGCCCCGCGCGTGCCGCGCAAAGTGCCGCTTCGCTGGCGCGCGTGCTGCGTTCGCCGAAGTCGAGGATCGGGCGGAAAACAAGCCGCACTTTACCAGACCGGATGTAGTTCTCGATCAGGATCGGCTCGGTCGAAGTCACGAAGTTGTAACAGGTCGAACACATGAAATCGGAGTAATCGATCAGGCTTGTTTGCGCGCTGCCCAGCACGAGATAGCCTTCCGGCGTGACGCTCTGCGGAATGCCCTTGTAATCGGATGATATGTTCTGCGCGACAACCTGCGTCGCTGAACTTGCAGTCGTTGGTGGGAGAATGGTCGGGGTCGGCGCGGCACTACTACACGCGGTCAGCACGAATATGATGAGAAGAACCAGAAGTTTTCGATTTGGCATGAATGACGCTATCCTTCGTTACGGGTAAATCATACACGCATCCAAATCCGGCAAAACACGCTCTATGCGCTTTCTCACATGCTGTATCGTCTGCATCCTTCTGTTCGGTTCCGCGCCGCGTCCCTCTGCCGCGCAGATCACCACGACGCCGCTGCCCTATGCACCGCGTATCGAAGATACACCGTGCGCCGTCGAATTTCCACCGGATGCGAATGTGCGCTGCGGCTTCCTGATCGTGCCGGAAAATCGCGCCAAACCGGGCGGGCGTCTGATCAAAATCGCCTTCGCAGTCGGCAAGGCGCGCGGTCCGAACGCGCAGCCGGACCCGGTGATTTATCTGCACGGTGGTCCGGGCATGAGCGTCATCGGGCGGGTGCGCTGGTGGCCGTTCTCACCGTTTCGGCAAGCCCGTGATGTAATCGTGCTGGATCAGCGTGGCGCGGGGCTTTCCGAGCCGTCGCTCGATTGCCCGGAATTGAGCGATCTTCCAGTCGAAACGCTGCTGCGTGAGCGCACTTTCGAGCAAGCCGCCAGCTACCACGCTGACCGCGCGCTGCAATGTGCGCTGCGCCTGACGACGAACGGCGCGGACCTGACGCACTACACGAACACGGACATCGCCGCCGATGTGGATGATCTGCGAAAGGCACTCGGCTATGCGCAGGTGAACCTCTTCGCGTGGTCGGCGGGGACGCGCGCCGCTCTCTATCTGCTGCGCGACTTCCCGACGAGCGTGCGCGCCGCTATCCTTGACTCGGTGTTCATGCCGCCGGGCGTGGATTATTATGCTGACCTTGCGAAGAATGCGGCGGCGACGTTCGAGACGTTTTTTGCCGCGTGCGATGCACAAGCGCAATGCCGCGAGATGGCAGGCGGGAGCCTCAAGGGGGCGTTCATCCGCGCGACGGATCGGCTCCGGCAAACGCCTGTTCAGCTCGCCGTGAAGAACCCGCTGACGGGTTCCGTTACATCCGGCAGGCTGAATAGCGAGGGTTTTGTCGGGCTACTCTACCGCTTGATGTATGAGGCGTACCGCTTCCCGATACTGCCAAAGCTGATCGTCGATGTCGCGAACGGCAACACCGGGGAGCTATCCGGCCTGCTGGAAGCGCCCATCGCGGAACCGATCTACTATCGCATGGGCTTGAACCAGAGCATACACTGTACGGAATCCGAGCCGTTCACGACGCTTGATCACATTACCGCAACATGGGCGGCGGTCGATCCGCACTTCAAAGGCTTCTATCACTTCGATCTGGACCCGTTCGCGTTCATGCAGTTCTGCGCTAAGTGGCCGACGCACCCCGCCGACCCACGCGACAACCAGCCCGTGAAGAGCGACGTCCCGGCGCTCATTCTAAGCGGGACCTACGACCCGGCCTCGCCGCCTGTACATGGCCGTTTCGCGGCACAGACGCTCACGCGCAGCACGTTTATCGAATTCCCGACGATGGGGCATTTTGTGTGGGAATATGGCGGGGATTGCCCGAAGGCGATAGCGCTATCATTTCTCGATGCGCCGGACATCGCGCCGGATGCTGGGTGTATGGCGGCCATGCCCGCGTTGACTTTTGGCACGGTCGCGCAAAGCGGACGGACCGGGGCGCTTGTTGTGGTCGCAGGAACGGCGGCGGTGGGAACCGGACTCGCCGCCGGGGTATGGTTGTGGCGGCGGGCTAGTAGTCGAACTCGGTGAGCGCCTCGTTCACCACGCCGATGTCGAGTTCTTCATCACCGACGAGCGCGGCGGTTTGCGTCTCCAACAGGCGATCCTTCCAAACAAAGGAACCGCCGTGTGTAAAGATCACGTGATCGCCCTCTGAGGCGTTCAGTCGCGAATCGGAAGCGAGGAGCGCAGAATAGTCGCGAAGTGATGGGTAGAAGCGGCGCAGTTTTTCGGTGGCATCGTACATTACGACAATTTGCGCTTCGGTTTCGGTCTGCAAGACGCGGCTGACCGCCGGGATGATGAGAGCGTTATCGGTATCGTAGTTCAGGCGAACGATTTGTATACGGTCATCCGTAATCTCGAAACGGTTGTATCCGTTTCTATACAGATCGATGATTGGAGCGTCCGGGAAGTCATCGGGGAGGTGTGAGGCCTCATCGATGAAGTAAACAGCGGGCCGCGTGGAGTCCTGATGGGCGACGATGACATGATCGCGATCCTGACTCCGCCAGCCGGAAACGAAGGTGAGCATCTGTGCGTCCTTAGCTGGTGGACGAGACTATGTACTAGCGTGGCACAAAGCGGGCAATGGCGCAAGTCTGTTTGGGCATTTGTGACAGATACGATAGACGGACACCGCCCATCGCAAGGACTGGTACATATTCAATTTTACGAAAGGCGAGCAGATGCGACCATCAGAAACGGGTTAGATGTAGGTAGCTAGACCGTCACCGTCACCTTCGTCAACCCAATCGGCTTATCGACGCTATGGCCTTTCGCGAGCGCAAGGTGCATCGCGAAAAGCTGACCGGGGATGACCGCGCAAATCGGACTGAGCCACTCCGGGGTTTGCGGGAGCGGCAGCGCCTTTGTCCCCTGCGCCAGCGCGTCTGCGTTGTTGGAGATGACCAGACATTCCGCTTTGCGCTCCGTGACCAGCTTGTTGAGCAAATCGGCCATGCCGGGCAGCGTCTTGCCTTCCGGCGCGACGACGATCACCGGGAAGCCTGCCTGCACCAGCGCAATCGGACCATGCCGGAAGTCGGCCTCGCTATATTCGACCCCTGTGATATAGCACAGTTCCTTCAATTTGAGGCTGATCTCGAATGCCGTGCAAAAATTGTAGCTGCGTCCCAGCGAGGCGAAGTGTTCAATGTAGCGGTAGCGCTCGGTCCATGTCGCAATCGGCTCGGAAAGGCGCAGCGTCTCGGCGGCAGCAGTAGGCAACGCGCGGAGGTCGCTCATCATGGAGTCAGAATTTGTAAGTGAGGCCGTGAGCAATGCAATCGCGGTCAATTCGGCGGTATAGCTCTTGGTCGCAGCGACGCTGATCTCTTCGCCCGCGTTGATCGACATATGGAACTCGGCGGCCTTCGCGATAGGGGAGTCGGGCGCATTCGTCAGGCTGACAGTGAGCGCCCCTTGCAGCCGCGCGTCGGCAATCACGCGCCGCACGTCTTCCGATTGCCCGGATTGCGAGATGCCAATCACCAGTGCGCGGCTCATTTTGGGCGCGGCTTCGTAGAGCGTGTGGATCGAAGGCGCAGCCAGCGCGACCGGGAGCCGCGCGTGAATGCCGAGCAGGTATTGCGCATAGCGCCCGGCATTATCGGATGTGCCGCGCGCCGCAACGAGTACGAACTGCGGGTCAAACTGCCGGATCGCGTCCGCGATGCGCCGTGCGCTCTCGCCCCCTTCGGCAATCAGGCGGCTAATCACGTCCGGCTGCTCCGCGATTTCGTTTTCAATGTGATACATGGGGGGATATGTCCTTTCAGGCGTCGCGGGCGAGACGCTGTAATTCGTAGAGTTTCATCATCGCTTCCATCGGGCTGAGTTCATCGACCTTGATCGCGTTGACGGCATCCGCAATGGGGTTCGGTTCGGCAAGGCCGGGAAGCTGTTTCTGCTTGCGGCGGCGCTTGTTTTCAAAATCACTGCCATTGGTTTCGAGGTCTTTCAGGATTTCATGCGCCCGCGCGACGAGCGAGCGCGGCATCCCGGCAAGCTGCGCGACGTGGACGCCATAGGAGCGGTCCGCGCCGCCGGGGATGACCTTGTGCAGGAACACGATCCGGTCGCCATCTTCGGCAACCGCGACGTTGAAATTGCGCACACGCGGCAGGATTTTTTCGAGTTCGGTCAGCTCGTGGTAATGCGTCGCGAAGAGCGTCTTGCAGTTCAGGCGGTGGTGATTGTGGATGTATTCGATCACTGCCCGCGCGATTGCCAGCCCGTCATAGGTGCTGGTCCCGCGCCCAATCTCATCGAGGATCAACAGCGAGCGCGTGCTTGAACATTGCAGCAGCGCGGCGGTCTCCGTCATCTCGACCATGAAGGTACTCTGCCCGGCGTGGATTTCATCCTGCGCGCCGATGCGCGTGAAGATGCGGTCCACGAGGCCGACGGTCGCCTCACGCGCCGGGACGAACGACCCGATCTGCGCCATCAGGGTAATAATCGCGACCTGCCGGATCGCGGTACTCTTGCCCGCCATGTTTGGCCCGGTGATGATGTGGATGCGCGCCTCGCTATCGAAGCAGGTATCGTTCGGGACGTAGCGCTCCCCGCGCAGCAGCTTTTCGACAACCGGGTGACGCCCCTCGCGGATGTTCAGCACATCGTCGGTGGTCAGGACCGGGCGCGTATAATCTTCGCGCGCCGCGACTTCCGCGAGCGAGGCATAGACATCCAGTTCCGCGACTGCACGCGCCGTCCCGATCAGCCGCCGCCCCATCCCGGAGACCGCGCCGCACAGTTCGCGGAAGAGCATCGTCTCCATCTCGACAATGCGCTCTTCCGCGCTCAGGATTTGGTCTTCGTAGCGCTTGAGCGTAGGCGTGATGAAACGTTCGCCATTGACCAGCGTTTGCTTGCGCTGGTAATCCGGCGGGACCTGATCGGCCTTGCCGGAACTGACTTCGATGTAATAGCCGAAGACCTTGTTGTAGCCGACTTTCAGCCCCTTGATCCCGGTCCGCTCGCGTTCGACGGCTTCAAGTTGCGCGACGTAATCCTTCGCTTCGCGGGTGGTATCGTGAATCTGATCCAGTTCGGCGTTATAGCCTTGCCGGATGATGCCGGGGATGTTCAGCACGGCGGGCGCGGTATCGGCCACGCTGCGCCCGATGCGCTCCACCAGTTCGGCACACGCATCGAGGCGGTTGCGAACGCCTTGCAGCACTTCGATGCCTTCTATTGCGTGGCGCAGTGCCGGGACCCCTTCCAGGCTGAGGCGCAGCGCGAGCAATTCACGCGGTCCCGCGACGCCCGCGATGATGCGATTGATCAGCCGTTCAAGGTCCGCAATCGGCTTGAGCGCTTCCATCGTTTCAGCACGGACCATCCCGTTTTTGTTGAGCGCTTCGACATGATCCAGCCGCCGCGTCAGCGCGCGCATATCAAGCAGCGGTTGATTGATCCACGTTCGCAACAGGCGGCTGCCCATGCCTGTTACCGTCCGGTCCAGGACGCCAAGCAGCGAGCCTTTGCGGTCGCCGCTGCGAATCGTCTCCGAAAGTTCGAGGTTACGGCGCGTGTTGGCGTCGAGCGTCATGAAGCCGCTGGTCGAATAGCTGACCAGTTCGTTGACCTGCGCCAGCGCGCCGCGCTGTGTTTCCTTCAGATAGGAGAGAATTGCGCCTGCCGCGCAGACCGCGAGCGAGCGTTCCGAGAGGCCGAAGCCTTCCAGCGACGACGCGCCGAAGTGATCGAAAAGGACCTGCCGTGCGGTGCTGTACTCGAAAGTGAAATCTGCCGTCGCGCTGAGGTGCATCGACTTCGGCAGCGTAACGCCGCGCTCGGCCCACGCGCGCGGGAGCAGCACTTCGCGCGGTTTGAGGCGCGCCAGTTCTTCGAGGCAGGCGACCGCCGCTTCGTTCTCTGGCGTTCCCTCAAGCTGAGTGGCCGCGAATTCGCCCGTCGTGATGTCGATATAGGCGAGGCCGACGCGCGCCCAGCCGTCGCGTTTCCTGTCGGCTTCTGGCGCGAGCGCGAGGAGATAATTGTTCTGCCCCTGATCGAGCATCCCCGGCTCGATGACCGTCCCCGGCGTGATGACCCGCACCACCTCACGCGGCATCAGGCCGTTGACCGTCTCCGTGCTGGTCTGTTCCGCGATGACGACGTGATAGCCTTTTTCGATTAGTTTGGCGATGTAGGTTTCGACAGCGTGATAGGGGACGCCCGCCATCGGGATGCGGTCCGCGCGGTTCGTGCCGCGCCCGGTCAGCGTCAGGTCGAGTTCACGCGCGCCGATTTCGGCGTCCTCATCGAACATTTCATAGAAATCGCCCAGCCGGAACAATACAATTGCGTCCGGGTGCTGCGCTTTTATATCCAGATATTGCTGGCGAGACGGCGTGACTTTCGACATTGATTAAGAAATCATCGTATGCTGTGAACGTATGGCGTGTTATTCTACCCTTTGCGCAGGGGTTGTTCAACGAGGCCGACAATGACCAATGAGACGTTCATCGGGATCGATCTGGGCGGGACGCGCGTGCGGGCAGCGCGTTTCAGCGCGGACCTGACCATGCAGGCACGGACGGAAACGCTCACGCTGGCAAGCGAAGGGCTGGAAGCCGTCGTCGGGCGCATGGAGGCGCAGGCACGCGCTATCTGGCCGGAAAACGGCACTGTAGGCGGCGTAGGTGTCTCGCTACCCGGACCGACAGACCCGCAACGCGGCGTCGTTGTCGCGCCGCCGAACCTCCCCGGCTGGCATAACGTCCCATTGAAGGCGATGCTGGAGGAGCGCCTCGGCGCGCCCGTCTACCTCGGCAACGACGCCAATCTCGCCGCGCTTGCAGAATTCGACCTCGGCGCGGCGCGTGGCTACCGCCATATGATTTATCTGACGATCAGCACCGGGATCGGGAGCGGCGTCATCATCGACGGGCGACTGTTGATCGGCGCGGCGGGGCTTGGCGCGGAATGCGGACATATCATCATCTCGACCGATGAAGATCAGGTTTCGACGCTCGAAAAAGAAGCGGCGGGTCCAGCCATCGCGCGGGCGGCACGGGCGCTGATCGAACGTGGCGAGCCAAGCACGATCCTTGATATGGTCGAAAACGACCCGAAGCGCATCACCGCCGCGCATGTCTCGAACGCAGCGAAGGCCGGGGATCGCTTGGCGCTGCGCATCCTCTCGCGCGCCGGACGCATGATCGGGCTGGGCATCGTGAGCCTGCTGCACACCTTCAACCCGGAGATCGTGGTCATCGGCGGCGGCGTCGCCGAAGGTACGGGCGATGTGCTGCTGCGCCCGATGCGCTGGGCAATCGAACACTATGCTATCGATCCGGCATACTGGCAAAACCTCGTGATTGCACCCGCCGCGCTCGGTGAAAACGTCGCGCTGATCGGCGCGGGCGCGTTGGCTGTCCGGCGCGGGGAGTAGGCGAGGGGGACCACCCCTACATAGCTGATGCAGTCTAGTTCCGGGTCGTCTCTGCGCTGAGAGCGAGCGGCACGGTGAAATGGAACGTCGAACCCACATCCAGCTTGCTTTCGACCCACACCTTGCCGCCGTGCGCCTCGATGAGCGCGTAGGTGATCGTCATACCGAGACCCGTCCCCGGCTGCGCCTGCGCTTCCGGGTTGGTGCTGCGGAAGTAGGGCGTCGAAAGGCGCTTTACGTCATCGTCACTCATGCCGAGTCCGGTATCCGTAACTGTGCAGTGAATGACTTCCGGCGCGCCATCCGCATCCCAGCGGTTCGCGGCCACTTCCGCAAAGAGGGTAATCGTCCCGCCTTCGGGCGTGTATTTATACGCATTGCTCACGAAGTTGGTCAGGACCTGTACCAGCCTCCCCTCGTCACCCTGCACCTGCGGGAGTTCTTCCGGCACATCCACGATCAAATGCTGCTGCTTCTCGTCAATGGCGCGCTGCTGCGGACGCAGGGTTTCCAGCACGATATTGTTGAAGCTGACAGGCCGCGTCTTGACGGAGAGCGCGCCCGCTTCCAGCGCCGTCAGGTCGCGCAGATCTTCCACGATTTGCTGCATCCGCGTGACGTTACGGCTGATCGTGTTCACGAACGACTTCTGCATATCGGTGAGGCCGCCCATCATCCCGGAGAGCAGCGTTTCCGAATAGCCCTTGATGCTGGTCATCGGGTTCTTCAATTCGTGCGCGACGAACCCGACGAACTGCGTGCGCGCGGCGTTGGCCTGCTGCAATTGCGAGAAAAGTTGCGAGTTGGTGATTGCGGTGTTGGCGTGTTCGGCAAGCGCGCTGATGAACGACAGATTCATCATATTGAATATGCCGGGCGAGCGCGTTTCCAGCAGCAGTACGGCGGTGACGCCTTTTCCGGCGGTGATCATCGGCACGGCGAGCTGCCCGACCGCGCCTGGCAGCGTTTCAAAGGCATTCGGGTCGTGGTCGAGTTCGGTGATCAGCGTCGGGCTTGCCGCGCGGTAAACGCGACCCAGCACGCCATATTCGAGCGAGTAGCGCTCACCGCGCGCGTACACGCCCGCCGGGTAGCCGATGCTGCCTGCGATCTCGAAGGCGGGGACACCATCCGGGATCAGCGCCAGCACGCCCGCATCCGCGCCGGATTCGCGCAACGCATTATCGAGCGTTAAATCAATCGCCGCGCGCAGGTCGAGCGTGCGGTTCAATTCCTGATCGATGCGCGCCATGTTGTCGAGCTGGTTGACGCGCAGTTCCAATTGCTGGTCGGTCATACGGAACAGGCGCGCGTTTTCGATGCCGACGGCGGCCTGGCTCGCAAAGGCGGTGAGCAGGCTCACATCTTCTTCCACGAAATCGGTACGGTCACGCTTGTTGATAACTTCCAGCACGCCGATCACGCGCCCGCGCGCCGAGAGCGGGACCGCCAGCAATGCTTCCGTGCGAAACGCGCTCTGGCGCGCTGCATTCCCGGCGATATTCCCGTACCACTCCGGGCTGTCTTGCGCATCGTTGACGATGATGTGCCTTCCGGTCTCGACCACCTTCCCGACAATCCCGACGCCGGGCGGGATATGCGTCCCCAACAGGCGCTGCCCCGCACCACCGATCACGACTTCAAAGACGAGATCATTGGCGGATTCTTCGATCAGCAACAGCGATCCGGCTTCTGCGCGCAGCATTTCGACGGCGCTCTGCGTGATCATGCCGAGCAACGATTCGACGTTTTCAAATTCGGAGGCAAGCTGTCCGCTGATGTTGTTGAGGACGGTCAATTGCCGTGCGCGTGTTTCCGTCTCGCGGAACAAACGGGCTTTGTCCAGAGCGGTCGCCGCGAGGTCTGCGATACTGGCGAAAATGCTCACTTGATCGTCGCTATAGGTCACGCCCGCATCGGTCGTACCGATTGCGACGACGCCGAGCGCGCTGCCCGTCCCGGCGTTGAGCGGCACGCCGACCCATGCTCGCAATGGCGTCTCGAGCGGAACCACGCCGCCCCGCCGGGTATTCTCAGCGGTGAAACTCTCCACCTTGATCGGCTGTTGCATCCGCACGACTTCGCTGAAAAGGTCTTTGCCGAGCGGCCAGCGCGTGCCTTCTTTGGCCGCATCGCGCTCGCCATTCTCCTGATAAAACGCGAAGGACAGTTCGCGCGTGTTCGGCTCCACGAGCGCGATATAGAAATACGGCGCGCGGATCACCTTATCGGTTTGCGTATAGATGAATTCGAGCAGCGTATTGAAATCCATCGTGATGTTGAGCGCCGCGCTGACGCTGCTCAGGACGCGCAATTCCTGTTCGTTGCGCTGCGCCTCAAGGATGACTTGCGCCCGCTCGAAGGCGAGCGCAGCCTGCCCGCACAACCCTTCGATATAGCGCAAATCCTCGAAGCTGTACGGCGCGCGGTCGCGGCGCGGTCCCACCGCGAGGAAGCCATTCAGCCGATTAGCCGATTGTAGGCGCGCCAGTACAGGCGTCCCAAGCACCGATAGCCGCGAGCGCTCGATAGCGAGTTCGGGCGGGAGCGGCTGGTTGGGTGTCAGATACAGCATCGGCGCATTCGCAAACCAGGTCAGGAGCGGACTGCCAAGCGAAAACCGGACATCGGTACGCGGCTGCTGGGTATCCGCGACGGCTTCATATTCGCCCGTGAGCGGGTTGCGCAGAAAGACGAAAGCATATTGCGGGTTGAGCGAACTTTCGAGTTCGGTCTGGAATTCACGCGCGGCGTCCTTGCCCTCGACGACGCTGGTGAGCCGTCGCGCGAAGGCCGCGATATTGCTTTCGTAGCGGCGGCGCTGCCGGAAGAACGTATCGTTCAGGAGCCGTTCCAGCCGAATCCGCACAGGCGCAAATGCAACCGCGATGATAAATATCGTGACCGCAATCAGGATCGGGTTATCCCAACGCAGCACACCCCACGAGACGAAATACAGCGCGAGCGTAAGCAGCGTGTAGCCGAGGATCAGCGCCGCGCCGAGGATGCCATACAGAAATGCCTCGTTTACCACGCGGTCCATATCGATCAGCGACCGATCCGAGAGCGCGTAGACGAAGCCGAGCGGCAAAATGAGCAGGGTCGGCATCGCGTAAATGACCGGAAAGGTCAGCATCGGCAGGGTGAGCAGGCGGTCGATCAGCTCCACCGCAAACCACAGGATGAGCGGCGCAAACGCGACCGTCATGGCGACCAGAACCACGCCTGCCCGTTCGCGGCTGATCGGTGAAGGCGCACGTGTGCGCCGCACCAAAATGGCGACGAAGAGCGTCACACCTCCGGCCACCAGCAGCCCGAAGGAGAGCAGCGTAAGCACCTGATAATTGCTCGCGCCGCGCTGCGCATAAAGCGAGTAGTAAGTAATGTATAGCGCGAAGGCCGCGACGATTGGCACGAAACGCACGACCGGGCTGCGTCGAACCATCGCCAGTTCATCCGGGAAGAGCATCGTGAGCTGGAACATCGTCCCGCCGCAGACGCAGACTGCCAACGCCCAGAACAACATCGCGTTGTGGGACGATTGCAAATCGAACTGACCCGCGATAACGCACGCGAGAATGCCCAGCAGCGAAGCCGAAACGCGCGGGGTCGTGTTCCCCCAATGCCGAATGAGGATGAACAGTGCGAATGCGTAAAACAGCACGCCGACAAGCATCGGAATTCCGAAACGGAGCGCGAAATCGCCCCCCGGAATTTGCCCAAGCACAATGCGGAATCGGCAGGTGACGCCTTCGGAAGTATACGTATCGCAGCCACGTTGCGCGGTACGCGCTCCCGGCGGGCGCATAATATCGAGCGTCAAAATATCGCCGCGCCGCGCATGGCTCAGGATCGCGTTGAAGCGCAGCCCGGCTTCCGCATCCGTATCCATGAACGATTGCCAGTTGCCCGCGACTTCCACGCCCGTAACGCGGTCATCGATCTTTACACCCGCATTCAGCCCGGCCCAATCCTCACCCACAAACGAACTGGTCTGGACCACATTCAACGCATGGTCGGTCAGGAAGCCGGGAAACGGAGCGTTGTACCAGCCGAACGCAAGCACTAATAGCCACACCATACCGACGCCAGCAACGGCCAGCGCAGCCGTTGAAAGCGCCGTGCCAAGCGCATCGAAAGGGCGGCGTGTGGTCGGCGCGACCTGCAAAAAACGGGCGTCCTGCGTCGCGGTACTCATTGGCTAGCCTCACACTGTTAGCGGACGCGCGAGATTGTAGCACGGTTTGGCCTATCGCGATCCTGCGTTTGGGGCGGTATAATCCGCGTCCGACGAAATGTCCAGAGGTGTATCTTTGATGTCTGACCAACCGCGGCAGCCTTCCAATAGCGCGAACTCCGAGGGGAGCTGGTTTGTGCCGGGCGGCGTGACGCCAAAGACACCCGGCTCCGAACCCGCCGCCGAAATCCCGATGCCGACTAACGAAGCGCCCCGGCAATCGGGTGGCTGGTATGTTCCGCAGGAAGCGCGCGCGCGCTCCGCCGAACAGCCCGTGACGCCACCCATTACCCCTGAACCCGTTGCGCCGCCTGCACCTGAACCCGCCACCCCGGAAGCTGCCGCGCCAGAACCCGTGCAGGCCGCCACCGAAGAGGGCGACGACGCCAGTGAAATGGATTATTCCAATTACGTACCCGGTAAAGGCTTTGTCGCTGCGGATGACCCCGAAGGCAAGCAGCAACCTTCCGCGGAGCCGACGCCGGACGTTCCCGATGCTGAACCGGACGCAGAGCCTGCCAATCCAGCCGCGCCCGTTAGTACAACCAGCAGCACGAGCGCCGCGCCGGATGAAACTAATGCTGCCCCCGGCGCAGATTTCCAGCCGTCTGGTATTCAGCCATCCTTCAATGAACCGATTGCAACGCCCGTCGCCAATTTCCGCCCGGTCGAGTCGGGTGAGGGTCCGGTCTTCGCGCCAAGCGCGCCCGCCAAACCACTGATCCCGGCGGTTGGTGGCGCTGCCCCCGCCGCGAGCGTTGCATCCGTCGTGGCTCCACCCGGCGACCCGATTGCACCCGCCACGCCCGAAGACCAGTACAGCAATGTCGAAGCGGAAGTGCAAATCCTGCGCCGCAAGTATCGTGTTGGCAATATGACCGCCGATGAACTGCGCAAATCGCTTCGTGATCTGATGGTGCTGGACCCGACGGGCAACTGGTGGATGATCGGCATGGAGTCCGACCGCTGGTACAAGTACAACGGGACGACCTGGCTGCAACAGGACCCACCCGGACGCCTGCCCAGCAGCTCACCCGGACCGACGATTACGACCGACGTGCCGAATACAAACGGTAGTCTCTTCGGCACACCCGCCCCAACGACGGCATCCCCGATCACGACCTTTGACGAATTCGGGATGCCGAAAATCGTCTCGATCAACGATATGGATGCCACGATGGTCGGGCGTTCGGCGGCTTATCTGGATAGCACGCTCAAAGCGCGACCGGGCATCGATGAGCCGCCTATCGATTCGCAAGCGACCGTCGCTGCATCGGGCATCACCGTCCCGTCGCCCGCGATCAGTGCAAGCGCGGCGCAGCCTGCGATCCCCTCACCCGGACCCTCAGTGCAGCCTGTGCAGCCGGATTATGGTGCGCGTCCGACCGGGCTGGCCGCCAACCGCTCGCAACTGACCGGGTGTGTGGTACGCGGCGCGTTGGTGGCCCTGGTGCTGGTGCTGGGCTGCTCGTTGATTGGCGTAATCGGCGCCATTGGTTACTACTATTCAGTGGTAAATCAATATGGCGCGCAGATCGACGCGCTGGCGCAAAACGTCAACAGCCAGTCGCAGACGCTGCGCATCTTCGACGCTTCTAAAAAGGTGATTGCAGAAGTCTCTGATAAGGACGCCGGGAAGCGCACGCTGGTCAAACTCGACCAGATTTCGCCCTTCCTCATCCATGCGACTATCACGACCGAAGACCAGCGCTTCTACGATACGCCGGGTTTCGACATCATTGGTATCGTCCGCGCGGTCACGCAGAACCTTTCAGCAGGCGGGACAGTCTCCGGCGCGAGTTCGATCACCCAGCAGCTTGCGCGCGCGCTCGTCTTCGACCCGACGCAGGTAGCCTCCTCGCAGGGTGGGCGCAAGGTCATCGAAATCTTCGTCGCCTCCGAAATTGCACGGCGCTATTCCAAGAGCCAAATTCTGGAGATGTACCTCAACCAGATTCCGTATGGCAATTTCAGCAGCGGGATCGAAGCCGCCGCGCAGACCTATTTCGGCAAGCGCGCATTGGATTTGAATCCAGCCGAGGCGGCGCTGCTGGCTGGGTTGCCGCAAAGCCCCTCCACCTACAACCCGGTCAACAACCGCGAAGCCGCGTTCCGGCGCATGGAAGATGTTTTGCGCCTGCAACAGCAGGTCGGATGTCTTCAGATGCAGCACGCCCCCTACGACAAAGCGCCATTCTGCGTGACCAAAGCCGATGTTGATAACTCCATCGTGCTGCAAGCGCAGGTCAAGGCGCGGACCTATACCGTACCAACGGCGCAATACACCGACCCGCACTTCGTCGACTACATCCTGAGCCAGTTGGAAGCCAAATACGGCGCGCAAAACCTGTTCAAGACCGGGTACAACGTCTATACCACGCTCGACCCAACAATCCAGAAAGCCGCTGAAGATGCGCTGAAGGCGCAAGTCGCGAACCTCGCGCGCAATCGCGTCACGAACGGCGCGGTGTTCGCCACCAATCCACAGACGGGCGCGATCCTCGCGATGGTGGGCAGCGTCGATTACAACAACAAGGACTTCGGGCAGTTCAACATCGTCACAAATGGCAACCGCCAGCCGGGATCATCAATCAAGCCGTTCGTCTATGCGGGCGTGTTGGAACCCGCGCCCGACGGCTCGTACTGGACGCCTGCAACGGTGATCTGGGACGTGCAAACCGACTTCAACGGCTACCAGCCGACCAACTACGGCGGCTTGTTCCGGGGACCGCAATCGCTGCGTAACGCGCTCGGCAACTCGCTCAACATCCCGGCGGTGCGCGCAATGCAGCAGTTGGGGGTCGACCGCTTCAAGAACATGGCGGATCGAGTCGGCCTCAAATTCCCGCTCACGCAGCCCGATCAAGCTGGGCTGGCGGCCGCGCTCGGTGGCATCGAAGTGCGCCTGTTCGATATGGTGCATGGCTTCGGCGTCTTTGCGAATGGCGGCAAACGGACTGACCCGATTTACGGCATTCAGCAAATCACCAAGCCGAACGCGAACGGCGACGGCAAGGAACAGGTCATCTTCGATCAATCGGAGACGCCGCCCGTCTCCTCGCAGGTGATCAACCCGGCGGTCGCGTACCTCGTCACCGATCTTCTTTCGGATAATCAGGCGCGCTGCCTCGCTTTCGGCTGCCCGAACATCTTGCAACTTGCGGATGGGCGCAAGGCCGCAGTCAAAACCGGGACGACCAACGATTACAAAGACAACTGGACGGTCGGTTACACGCCGGATTTGGTCGTCGGCGTGTGGGTCGGCAACAACGACGGTACGCCGATGGTCAACGTCAGCGGCATCACGGGCGCGGCTCCAATCTGGAATCAGGTTGTGACCGCCGCGACGCGCGGCAAAACCGCGCAGCAGTTCCCGATCCCGCCGGGCGTCGCGCAAGCCGCAGTCTGCATCGATTACGGTGTCGCGGTCCCGGCGGGCAACCTCGCGGGCTGCGAGACGAACCGCCGCCGCAATGAAACGTTCGTCGCCGCGCAGCCGCCGCCCGCCGCCGATGCAGTGGTCAAGGAGATCACGATTGATACGTGGTCCGGCCTGATCGCGAACCAGTATTGCCCCGGCTTCGGCACGAAGAAAACATTCCTGACGAACATCGACCAGTATGCGGCCAACTGGCTCAATACCACGCAGGCCGGGAAAGACTGGGCGGCGCAGCACAACCTGACGCTCCCGGTCGCCGCTGCCCCGACCGCACAATGCGACGCAAACACGGTTCAACCGAAGGTTGCTATCGAGCAACCGACGACAGGCCAGACGGTGAGTAGCCTGATCCAGATATTTGGTTTCGTCGATGTCGCGAATTTCAGCCGCTATCAGGTCGAACTCGCGCAAGCTTCGCGCCCGGATGTGGCGGTCCCGCTCGGCGACCCGATCCGCGCGACGAGGCCGACGCCCGGCTCGTTCCTCGGCAGTTGGGATACTAACAACGTCCCGGATGGAAACTACTATTTGCGCATCCACTTCTACGATAATCAGGAGCGTAACGGGGTCGTTTCCGTCCCGGTGATCGTCAATAACACGAACCCGGTAGCGCAGCCTGCCGCGCCGAACAACGGTCAGGTCGCGCCCACTTCCGCGCCGTTTGAGGCTCCCGCCTTCCCGCCGACGCCGACGAACAGCAGCGCGCCGCTTGTAATCGGTCCGACGGCGACGCGCTCGCTCTTCCCGCCGACGCCGACCGTCAAGCGCTGATCGCCCCGTAAGAGTCCAGCCGAACGGCGCTCTTTATCCTCAGTGAAGCGGGTCCCCGGACCCGCTCTTCGTTTCCCGCAAAGGCACATATGAACCTGATCGCACCGCAGTATACCTTCCGGCGCAACCTTCGGGATGTGCCGCGCTCGCTCACAATGGCGAGCATCCTTTCCGGCCTCGTGGTCGTCATCATTGGCTATACCAGCCCGCTCATTATCGTTATTCAGGCGGCGAACGCAGCCAAACTCTCACCTGCGCTGACCTCAAGCTGGGTCTTCGCGGTCGCGGTTGGCGCGGGCATCGGCAGCCTGATCATGAGCCTCTATTTCCGGCAACCACTGCTCGGCGCGTGGCCGACCGCTGGCGCGGCGCTGCTCGTAATCGCGCTACCGAACTATGCCTATTCGGAAGCCATCGGCGCATTCCTGCTCGTAGGGGTGGCGCTCACCTTGATCGGTCTTTCGGGGCTGTTCACGCGCATCATGGCGGTTTTCCCGCGCCCGGTCGTGCTGGGGATGCTCGGCGGGGTGCTGTTTCGATTCGGCACGGGGGTATTCGGTGCGCTGCCCGACCGCCCTCAGCTCGTCGTCGCGATGCTCGCGACCTATTTCATTCTGCAACGCCTGAAATATCGCACGCCGACGATTGGCGCGCTGGTCGTTGGCGTCATTGTCGCGGCGGTGAGCGGCGATATTCACCTACAAGGCTTCGTTCCCGCGCTCGCAACGCCCATCTTCACCGCGCCGACTTTCACCTTACAGGCAGCACTCGGTATCGGGCTACCACTCCTGACGGTCAACCTTGTGTCGCAGTATGCGCCGGGCATGGCCGTCCTGAACGTGAACGGCTACAAGCCGCCGCTGGACCGTGCGCTGATTATTACCGGGTTGCTCTCCATTGCGTTCGGCGTGTTCGGCTCGCATGGCGTCGTGCTGGCTGCGATCACCGCCGCGATTACCGCCATGCCGGAAGCGCACCCCGACCCGACGAAGCGCTACGTCGCAGCGACTGCAAACGGCGTCTGGTATCTTGCTGCGGGGGTTTTCGGCGCGACGGCAATTGCACTCTTCGCGGGGTTGCCGAACGCGCTTATTGCCGCAATCTCCGGGATTGCGCTCGTGCCGACGCTCGTAACCTGCATCTCCGGCAGCATGGCAGACCCCGAAGGGCGTGAGGGCGGACTCGTCGCGCTGCTGTGTACTGCCGCGAACGTCCCATTTTTAGGAATCGGCGCGGCGTTCTGGGGGCTGCTCGCGGGGATATTCGTCAATGCGCTGCTGACCTACAACCGCAGGTCGAACGCCATCATTCCCGAACCGACCCTTTCCGCAGAACCTGTCGACCCTCAGCCGCGCTCTTCGACATAGGCAGGCACTTCGATCACATCCGCGATGGCGCGTGCCGCCTGATGCAGCGGGGTATCGATCTGGCTGGTATCGAGCGGCACGCGGTCATTCGCTGGCGTGATTTCAGAAGCGCGGACTGCGCGACCTTCAGCCAATGTGACATGCACGACCTGCATGAAATCGCCCTTTTGCCGCATCAGGTGCAGCCAACCTTCCAGCGCGATCTGTTCAATAATCCCATTACCGATTTTGGCAACGCGGCGATGACGCATCAGCATCGTACTCAGCAACAGGTACTCAATTTTTTCAAACGGAAACTGCTTGACGCCGGATGCGCGCCGGAAGACGCGCACCATTCGGTTGCGGCGGTCGAATTCGACGCGCCCGGCGGCGAACAGCGTCCCGAAGCGATAGAGCGCGTTCCCCGCCATCAGGATCATCACGACGACACCGACGTAAGGCAGCCATTCGGGTTGTACCGACGCGAAATTGGTGGTCAGCCCGCCAATAGTCAGGTACGCAAATGCAGCGGTCAGCACGACGAAAAACAAGCCGCGAAGCAAGGTCTCACGCCGCCAACGCTGGCTGCGCGTCCAGCTCAACCCGCTTTTCGTCTCTTGAAGTGACCAGTCCCCGACGGTCAACGGGAGTGTCAACGGCGTAACATCGGGCAGGCGCAAGCGTGATGCTTCCGGTATTGCAGGCACTGCGGTCGGCGTATCGGTCGGGAGCGCTTCGAGCGGGCGACGCTGCACGGCAAGCGTAGGGACGGGCATTGTCTCTTCCGCTTCAAAGGTCGGCGGCTGCACGAATTGATACGGCTTGCCCGTCACGCCCGCGAGCAATTGCCCGGCAGTGCGCGCGGAATAGGCCTCACGGCTGGCCGTCTCATCCTGCCAGCGCACAACACCGCACCAGCGTCCACCGCGCCCTTGCGCCGCCTCGACAGTGAGCAGCAGGCCAAGCTGCCAGACCTTTTCTTCCCACCCGACGATGATCATTTCAATGTCGGCGAGCCGCAACCCGGTATCAGGCAGCTTGCGGGCGCGGGCAAACGCGGGCGGATAGAACACGCCGTCGCCATTCGCTTCTACAAGCGGTGTCGCGGGATCGTCGTTGTTGGTGAGCCGCCATGTAAATTCGTCGGCTTCGATGTTGAGGTTGTTCGCAGCGGGAATACTCTGCACGCTTGGGTCTCGCGATTATGTTGAAATAGAATAGCCGCCGCAAGGCAGACCGTAAGAGTGTAGCGCAAATTCAGGCCAAATCGTAACTGCCCAGCCTTCGCAGGGCAAAAGCGTGGGCGGACACGCAGGTCCGCCCCTACGAAAACCGTGCTGTGTAGGGGCGGACCGATGTGTCCGCCCGTGAGTCATACGAGGCGTTCGTCCGGTCTCGCCATGACCGGGTAGTTACCCTTAAAGCGGTGGGGTTAGCTGCTTTTGACCAGCAACGCTTCCGGCTGAGGCAGCCACGCTGCCATTTCGACCAGGCGCGATGTGAAACCATATTCATTATCGTACCATGCCGCGACGGAGACGAGCTTGTCACCCATCACCTGCACAATCGGCAGATCGATGATCGAGGAGTGCGAATCGCCGACGATGCGCGAGGAAGCCCACTCTTCTTCGAGGACATCCATAATGCCCTTGAGCGGTGCTGCCGAGGCAGCCTTGCGGAAAATATCGCGAATCTCATCGGCAGTTGTCGGGCGATTGACGATGGCGGTCACTTCCGCGATACTGCCCGTGCGCGTCGGGACGCGATACGCCTTGCCAGTGATCTTGAGGTCTTTCCAGATGAACAGCAAGGCTTTGGCCGCACCCGACGAGGATGGAATGATATTCTCTGCGGCTGCCCACGAGTCGCGCCGATCCTTCATCGGCTGGTCGGTCAGCGATTGGGTGTTCGTATAGGAATGGATCGTCGAGAAGAAGGCCGAGTCGATTCCAAGCGACTCTTGCAGGACCTTGACGACCGGAGCGAGCGCGTTGGTGGTGCAGCTTCCCAGGCTGACGATTTTGTGGGTAGCCGGATCATAAGTTTCGAGGTTGATACCGGGCAGCAGGACCGCATCACAATCCGTCAGCGATTTGCTGGCCGCGCTGATCAGGACCTGTTTCGCGCCACGATCCAGATGCGCCTGCGCACCGGCGCGTGTCGTCGCCCGTCCCGTACAATCGATCACCAGATCGACACCCAGTGCGCCCCAATCCGGCAAGGATTGACTCGCGTTGAAATATGGAATTTCGCGGCCACCAATCACGAAACTGCTCTCTTTGGCCTCGACGCGCTCGTGCCAGCGTCCATAGTTGGTATCGACTTCAAATAGTGCAGCCAGCGTCGATACATCTTTGATGTCCGAGATAGCGACGGGTACGAAATGGTTGTTTTGCAGGGCAATCCTCAGCGCTGTTCGCCCGATCCGCCCGAATCCATGAATTGCGATCTTCGGCATGGGTAAATCCCTTATCGAGTTTTCGATGTTCTCTACCATTATGCCGCTATCAGCGTTCAAAAGGTAGGTTTTCAAAATCAGGCAAGCACGACGCGGCTAACTGCGCTTGCGCTTGCCCATCAGTTTCGACTCGATCCCGGCGATCAGCCGCGCCATGTCCGGCTCGAAATCTGGGTCGTTGCGAACTGTCGCGGCGTTCTTGTAGGCAAGCTGTTCAATGCTCGGCGGGAGCTGGTTGGCCGCTGGCATCGCTGCACCACCAATCAGCACCGGGATCACAGTGCAACCACCGCGTTCACCTTTTTGCAGCGCGGCCTCGACCTCGCGCAGGACGTAATCCTTCGCGCTCTTGTGCCGCTCAAGTTCATCCAGCCAGTGCTGGCCGATCATAACCAGGGCGACGTTGCACGATTTTAATTTTTCATCGAGTGCCTTCTCGAAATCTTCGCCAATCGTAATTTCGAGGTCACGGAAGACGGCAGCTCCCCCGAAGTACGCAGCCAGCAGCCCGTAGATACGGCCAACCGCCATCGGGTTATCCTGTCGCCGATAACTGATGAAAATCGCGTCGCGGTGCAGACGGACGCGCGTGCGGCTCTTTCGCTCTCTGCGCCATGCGATGCCGCGAATGGAGAACACGCCTATCGCCATCGCGACGGCCATCACCCCCGCGCCCGTGAGCAACAGCGCCATGCTGAAACGTTGCTCCCGATCATAAACTTCGACATTGAACGTATACTCTTCGATACCCAAGCGCGGCGCGGTCCGCAGCATCGACGGGCGATGCGCAACCGAAACCGTCACGCGCGCGGTTCCCAGCTTGCGCGGGATTGCATCGAACAGCCAGCGATAGCGAACCGAACTTCCATCCGTCGGAAGGCGGCGCGTATTCGGATCGATCTCGGTTTGAGTCAGGTCCACGCCTTTAGGCGCAATTTCGAGCAGCCCGGCGGGTTGCGCCGAGACTGACACGCTCATGAACTCGAAGACGTTCAGCCGCCCGCCGGAAATTTGCGGCGCGGGCGTCCAGCTCGGTTGTAGCGTACCGAATGGGGTGGCCGTCGGCGCAGGAATTTCCGTATACACAGGGGTCCCGGCGCGGTTGTTGGTCAGCGTCAGTTCGACCATGATCAATTCGCCGGGATTGTTTGGCTGGTTAATCCGCGTGAAGCCATAGACGAGGACCGTCCCTTCACCGAGATAGCGCCCCGTCTCATCGACAACGGCTCCAATGGCAGTCGCCGAAAGCAGCGCAGGCGTGAGCATCGCCGCTACAATGGTCCCGCGCGCATCACCAACCAGCGCCGCAATCGTTGCGTCTTCGGGGCGGGTCGCGGTGGGTGGCGGTTCGCCTGCATCGATTTCCACATAGGTCGCAGTCACCAGCCAGTTTCTGTCGGTTGGGGAGGGCAATGGTTTGGTCTGCAAAGGCCGCGAAGTGGGCGGGATTGCGGTCGGGGAAGGCTCGTTCGCGCCAATGGGTGCGCGTGTGTCGGAAGGTGCGGGGGACGGCACTTTGGAAGGCAGAACCGCAGCGGGGATTGAGGTTGAAGTAGGCGCGGGGCGCTGGACCAGCAAACTTGACCCGACCAGCAATACGACCCCGGCCACAGCGACAAGCGCGATTGCAGCGATCAACAACAGCAATCCACGCCCACGACCTGTTTGGCTCGATTGCATGGCACATTCCCCCAAACCCAACGCCAGCACGAGCATAACACAGCTTCCGAATTCACGTGCGAACCCGGCGCGTTGCCAAAACTGTTGCCGCGCGCGGGGATTTGCGATAAACTGCACAAACGGATTTCAAGATTTCGCTCGTGTGCGCGGACCCCGATCCGGGTTGCGGGGAATAGGATGCTATGACGCTTGAATTGATCATTTTCCTCATCGTGGCGGCGGTCGCCATTTTTGCGGCGGCGTTTATGCTGGTCAGCCGCAACGCCGTTCACAGTGCGTTGTTCCTTGTGACCAATATGATTTGCCTCGCGTTCATGTATCTGTTGCTGAACGCGCCGTTCCTCGCGATGGTCCAAATCACGGTCTACGCGGGCGCGATCATGGTCCTCTTCATGTTCGTGATCATGCTACTCGGCGCGGAAAAGCTCGGCGAGCAGCCGACCCGTTACAAGTGGCTGCCGATTGCGGGTGTGGGGCTGGTGACGCTGTTCCTCGTCACGGCCTATTTCGCGATTGCGCAGGGCAATGTCGGCGCGCTCAAGCCCATCGCGAAAGCGCCGCAGGTGCGCGTCGTGCATGTCGGGCAGGGTGTGCCGCCTGTCACCGTCTATTTGAACAATGACAAGGTGACGGATAGCGTCGGCTACGGGACCGCGAGCAGCTATCGCGAAGTGCGCGCGGGTGATTACAACCTGCTCGTCTTCGCCAGCACGAACGGCCTGACTCCGAATCCGGCGACGGACTCCCCGGCACTGGCGCAGCCGATCTCGCTACGCGCGGAGACGACGACCACGATCATCGCGACGGCGGATCGGCTGATTATCGTCCCCGAAGACCTGAACACAATCGACGCGGTACAAACCGTCCGCTACACTGTTGTGAATGCGCTGCCCACCAACCCGCCGATCAATTTCATCAGCATCGACCCGGCCAACCCGAACCCTGCGCCGGAAGATCGCTCCAAATACATCACGATCCTTGCGCCCGCGCTGCCCTATGGCGAATTTTCGCGGACAACGACACTACCTGCGGGCAAGTACCGCGTTGCGTGGGAAATCAACAACCAGCGCGTGAATGCCCCGGCAGAACTCGACGCGCGCGAGAATACCTCACAGTTGATCGTCCTCTACCCGGAAGCCGGACCCGCTGGCAGCCCGACCGGGCGCTCGACTGAACTGGTCCTCGCGAACCATACCGCTTCGGCGTTCGGCGGTCCCAACAACATCGGCGAGACGCTTTTCACGACCTATCTGCTGCCGTTTGAACTCGTTTCGCTGTTGCTGCTGGTGGCGATGGTCGGCGCGATCATCCTGACGCGCGAAGAGACCGTCAAGCGCGAGCGCAAGCGCGTCGTGGTCAGCAATTCGGCGGGTGTGCGCCGCCTCAACCAGGCGAGCGCCTCCGCGATGAGCCTCACCGAACATAAGAAACCGTCCGAAGGCGCAGCCGACTAACGGCGATCAAGGGGCTATGATGGGAAACCCAAGCATTCCGATTGAATATTTCGTAATCCTGAGCGCGGTGCTGTTCGTGATGGGCGTCCTCGGCGTTCTGGTGCGGCGCAACGCGATCATGATTTTCATGTCCGTCGAACTCATGTTGAACGCCGCGAACCTCGCGCTCGTCGCGTTCTCGCGGCAGTGGGGCGATGTCTCCGGCCACCTGTTCGTCTTCTTCGTGATGACCGTCGCGGCAGCGGAAGTCGCGGTCGGCCTTGCGCTGATCGTCGCTATCTTCCGGCAGAAGCAAAGCATCGACATCGACGAACTGCACCAGATGCAAGGCTGAAGGCAACACACATGGAAACTTTTGCAACCATCGTTCCGCTGGTGGTTTTCATCCCGCTTGGCGGCATGATTATCAATATGATTTTCGGGCGGCAGCTTGGCGAAAAGGGCGTCGGGGCGGTCGCTTCAGTAGCTGCCGCAAGCGCGTTCGGCGTCGCGGCGCTGCTCTTTTTCGCGTTGAGCCGCTTCGGGTATGAGGCAGCGGTGATCAACCCGCCCGTGCTGACAAGCTGGATTTCGATCCCTTCCGCGAATATCGAAATTCCCTGGCAGTTCCGCGTCGATACGTTGAGCGTAACCATGATGCTCGTGATTACGGGCGTTGGGACGCTGATTCACGTCTACGCGATTGGCTACATGCACGGCGACTCGCGCTTCGTGCGCTTCTTCATGTATCTGAACCTGTTCCTTGCCTTTATGCTGGTCCTCGTCAGTGCGAACAACTACCTGATGACGTTCGTGGGATGGGAAGGCGTTGGCCTCTGCTCGTTCCTTCTGATCGGTTTCTGGTTCGACCGCAAACGCGGCGACGGCTGGAGAAACAGCAACGCCGCGCGGAAGGCATTCATCGTCAACCGTGTGGGCGACTTCGGCTTCCTGATGGCGATTTTCATGACCTTCTGGACGTTCGGCACACTGGACTACTACAAGCCGGGTGAACCCGTCCATGCCGCAGAAGCCGCAATCACTGAAACGGCGGTCGCTCCCACTGCTGAGGGTGGAACGAGTGGCGAAGGCGGTACAAGCAGCGAAGGCGGCCATTCAGAGGTCGCGGCCTATGTCGGACCGAAGGGTATCTTTGGACAAGCGGAAGACATGCTGCGCGAAGGTCGCACCATCCGCTTCGGCAACACGGATGTCCCGATCCAGGTCGTGCTGACGCTGATCGTTCTGTTCCTGCTGATCGGCGTGACGGGCAAGAGCGCGCAAATCCCGCTCTTCATCTGGCTACCGGATGCGATGGCCGGACCGACGCCTGTTTCGGCGCTCATCCACGCCGCAACGATGGTCACGTCCGGGCTGTTCCTGATGACGCGCTCCAGCGTGTTCCTCGCGGCTGCGCCCGCCGCAACGTTCGTGATTACGGTGGTCGGCGCGGGAACGGCGATTTTCGCGGGGTTTGTCGCGCTCGGGCAGTGGGACATCAAGAAGGTCCTTGCCTATTCGACCGTTTCGCAGCTCGGCTTTATGGTCGCGGCGGTCGGCCTCGGCGCGTACTCGGCGGCCTATTTCCACCTGATTACGCACGCTTTCTTCAAAGCGCTGTTGTTCCTCGGTTCTGGCTCCGTGATCCACGCGGTCGAACACGGTCATGAACATGCCCACGCGCACGGTCACGACGAAGCAGGCGCGCACGATCCATCGCTCGCGCACGATGATCATGGTGGCGAACACGCGTTGCACGACGCTGTCGCGGATGACATCGGCGCACATGGCGACCCGTCGATCCAGCACAACGATGCGAACGCAGGCGGACACCACACCGCGACCAATACGCCGATCCCGGAAGAAGCGGAACACGAACCCATCTTCGACGCGCAGGATATGCGCAACATGGGCGGCCTGCGCCACCGGATGCCGATCACCTTCTGGACCTATTTGATCGGGACGCTGGCGCTGGCGGGTATCTTCCCGCTATCCGGCTTCTGGTCGAAGGATGAAATCCTCGGCGCGGCGCTGCGTAGCGGCTTCACCAATGGCGAATTGAAGGGCTTCATCGCGTTCGCTCTGCTGCTCCTCGCGGCATTCTTCACCGCGTTCTATATGTGGCGGCAAATCCGCTACGTGTTCCTCGGAACCGCGCGCACAGAAGCTGCTGAAAACGCGCCGGAGTCGGTCAATCTGATGACGATCCCGCTAATCGTCCTCGCGGGGTTGGCGGTCCTCGGCGGCCTGCTGAACATCCCATTGGGGATCAGCGCCGGCGCAGTGGTCCTCGTTGTTGCCATCTTTGCGGCGGTGGTGTTCCTGCTCGCCTTGCGCAGCCAGCGCCGCACGACCAGTGCAGGAATGCTCGGCTTCCAGTTGCTCATCGGCGTGATTGTCGTTGGAGTGGCCTTCGCTTTTGGGAACAACGTCGAAGGCTTGACGCTGTGGCTCGAACACTCCGTTGGCGCGGCGATGAACCTGGGTCCGTTCAACCCGCTCCTTGCAATCATCGCGCTTGCGGTTGCGGTCGCTGGAATTCTGCTCGCAGAGCGCATCTATGGGCGTCAGAACCCGCTCACGCGCAAGGGACGCGACCCGCTGGAAGCCCGCGCCGATACACGCCCGGCGTTCGCCCTCGCCAACGCGAAAGGG
This sequence comes from Aggregatilineales bacterium, assembly GCA_965246845.1. Lineage (GTDB taxonomy): Bacteria > Chloroflexota > Anaerolineae > Aggregatilineales > UBA2796 > JBBRMW01. The sequence goes on along the minus strand of CBDFFR010000012.1, from coordinate 1,032,496 downwards.
TACACCGACGCGATTTATGGCGCACTGCTTGAACAGCCTTACAACCGCGCCTCGAAATGGCTGGCGGATCGGCTCGATTGGGACTTCTGGCACAACTGGTTCCATGAGCGCGTGATCTTCCGAGGCTTCAACAACGCCGCGCACTTCCTGAGCGAGCCTGTGGACCGGCAGGGGATCGACCGCCTGTTCCTGCTGCCGGGGCGCGTCATCCAGTGGGCATCCGGGCGGCTGCGCGGCCTGCAAACCGGGTACGTCCGTACCTACACCTTCACCATGCTCGTCGGTGTGCTGCTCGTCATTTTCCTGATCCTGTTCCCGCTGCTGCGGCAGCTTATCGGGGGGTAACTACTCGTGAAGAACGATTTGCTAGTCACGTCGGTCCTGTTTACGCCGCTGCTCGGCATTCTGCCGATCCTGCTGTGGCCGCGCGGTCGCGAAAGTCAGATCAAATGGATCGCGCTGATCACCTCGATCATCGCGGCGGGCGCGTCGCTGACGCTGCTCGCTGCCTTCAATGCCAGCATTGCCGGACCGCAGCACGAACACCTCGTCGAGTGGTTCGCGTTCGGCAATTTCCGCATTCAATACTACGTTGCGGTCGATGGCCTGAGTATCCTGCTCATCCTGCTTTCGACGTTTATCATGCCGCTCGCGATCCTGTTCTCACTCAACCACGTCACCGAGCGGGTGCGCCTCTATTACACGTTCATGATGATCCTCGAATTCGCGGTCATCGGCGTGTTCGTCGCGCAGGACCTGTTCTTGTTCTACATCTTCTGGGAAGTCTCGCTCGTCCCGATGTATTTCCTGATCGGCATCTGGGGATCGGAAAACCGCATCTATGCCGCCGTGAAGTTCTTCCTGTACACGATGGTCGGATCGCTGCTGATGCTGCTCGCGATCCTGTGGATGGGCAACAACTTCGGCACGTTCAATATACATGAAATCATCGCGCGGGTGCAGGCTGCCGCCGCGACTCCGCAGGGCGCATATCCTTCGGCGCTGATCGAAGGCTTGTTGTTCCTCGGCTTCTTCGCGGCTTTCGCAGTGAAGGTCCCGATTTGGCCGCTGCACTCGTGGCTGCCGGACGCGCACGTACAAGCGCCTACAGCGGGTTCGGTCATCCTCGCGGGCGTCATGCTCAAGCTGGGGACCTATGGCCTGATCCGCTTCTGCATCCCGATGTTCCCGCAGGCGGCGATCACGTTTGCGCCGTTTATCTGCGTGCTTGCTGTGATCGGGATCATCTATGGCGCGTGGGTCAGCTACGCGCAAACCGATGTGAAGAAGCTGGTCGCTTATTCGTCGATCTCCCACCTCGGTTTTGTCGTCCTCGGCATTTTCTCGCTGACACAGGCGGGCATGACGGGCGGCATCCTGCAGATGGTCAATCACGGGATCAGCACGGGCGGTTTGTTCTTGCTGGTCGGGATGCTCTACGAGCGCCGCCACACCAAAGCGATTGATGCTTTCGGCGGTATCTGGAAGGTGATGCCGCTCTTCTCCGGCCTGAGCCTCGTGATCGTCATGTCCAGCATGGGCTTACCCGGCCTGAACGGGTTTGTCGGCGAATTCACGATTTTGCTGGGTGCGTTCAATTCACCCGCCCTCGCAAATTCGCTCTTCGCGGTCTTCGCAGCGATTGGCGTGATCCTCGCGGCGGTGTACCTGCTCTATATGTGGAACAAGGTCTTTATGGGTGAGGTCAAGTGGCAGGAAAACCTGCACCTGCCGAAGCTGACCTGGAATGAGATCACCGCACTCGCGATTGTGGTTGTCGCCGCACTCGTCGTCGGGCTGTATCCGCGTCCGTTCTTCGGCCTGATCGACCAGACCACGAATGAACTTCGTGCGCAGGTCGTGCGCTACATCCCCAACCAGCCCGCGCAGGCAGCCGAGGCTCAGAAATAGCGATGTTGCAAGTCCCTGACCTGAACGCAGGGGTCGCGCTCCCGGCCTTGCTGCTCGCGATCTGGGCGTGCGTGCTGTTCGTGATCGACGTGCTGCTCCCGAAGAATCGCAAGGACCTGACGCCCTGGCTCGCGGTAGCGGGTCTTGGTGTCTCCGCGATCCTGAACGGCTTCACCTACAACGCGAATCAGGCCGCCTTCACGGGCATGTTCCGCGCCGATGCCTTCACCGGGTTCGTCAACCTGATCACGCTGATCACGACCTTTCTGGGGATCATCGCCTCCTACGATTACAACAAGCGGATGGACATCGACCGGGGCGAATACTATCCGCTTCTGCTGCTGATCGCCTCCGGGATCATGTTCATGGGGTCGGCGGGCGACCTCGCTATCGTCTTTGTCGCGCTCGAACTGCTCTCGATCCCGCTGTACATCATGGCGGGCTTCCGCCGCCCGGACCTCAAGAGTGAAGAGAGCGCGATGAAATACTTCCTGCTCGGCGCGTTCTCGACCGGGTTCCTCGTCTATGGGATCGCGCTGGTTTATGGCGCGACCGGGACGACGAACCTTGAGGCGATTTTCAGCCGGGTCAATACGGGCGGCGTGACGTCGCCCTTCCTACTCGCGATTGGCGCGGCGCTGATCCTCGTTGGCCTCGGCTTCAAGGTCGCGGCGGTCCCCTTTCACCTGTGGACGCCAGATGTCTATCAGGGCGCACCCACGCCCGTCACCGGGTTTATGAGCGTCGGCGCAAAGATCGGCGGGTTCGCGGCACTGCTGCGCGTCCTGACAATTGCTGTCCCGACGCTGGTAGTCGGGCGCTACAACGTCGAGCCGGGGACGACGCTGACGCTCCATGCCGTCTGGCAGGATACTGTCGTGATCATTGCCGCGCTGACAATGCTGCTCGGTAACTTCGTTGCTATCGCACAGCGCGACATCAAGCGCCTGCTCGCGTATTCGAGCATCGCGCACGCCGGGTACATCCTGATGGCGGTCGCGGCGGCAGGCTCGTTCCAGATCACCTCGGACGCGGCGGGCAACCAGACCGTCTCGCTGCAATTTGCGAACTACGCGATACAGGGAGCGCTCGTTTACCTGCTCGCGTATGGCTTCACGAATATCGGCGCGTTTGCAGTCGTGAGTGCGGTTGAACGTGTGGATGGCAAGAACCTCGACATCGACGGCTTCGCGGGCTTGAGCCTGCGCCGTCCGCTGCTCGCGGCTGCGATGGCGATCTTCATGCTTTCGCTGACGGGGATACCGCTCACCGCCGGGTTCATCGGGAAGTATTTCGTCTTCAATGCGGCGATCAATGCCGGGCTGAACGGTTTACTCCTGATCGGCGTGCTGACGAGCGTGGTCAGCGCGTTCTACTACCTGCGCGTGATCGTCAAGATGTACCTGGAACCGGGCGAGGCCGATACCGCCGATGGCGGTCCCGTGCCGTTCCCGCTGCAAAGTGCGGTCGCGCTCTGCACCCTCGGCACAGTCGTGTTCGGCATCCTGCCGAGCGCAGTCAATTTAGCGCAGACGGTCGTTACGACGGTTGCTCTGCGGTAAACCTCACCACATGGGTAAGTCAATCGTTGTTGCTATGGCCGCCTGTATGGGCGGCCAGTTTTCTTTTTACTCTAAAACTTACTTGGAAATTAAGCCTGCAATAGGCACACTAAAAATTATAGTTATTCTTTATACCAATGAGTAGCATCCGGCTCATTTTTTCCGCTCCCAATGTGCTAGACTGAACTTTGCGGTTTTCGCTACCTGCTCAACTGGGTCAGAAGCTAGCTTTTCTAAAAAAGCACGAGATTGTATGCTGGGAACATGTTCGAGTGCATCGGCCACGGCTTCGCGCACGACTGAATTTGGATCATCGACTGCTTGCGAGAGTGCGTCTATGTCTCTCTCGGCAATTACGATCAGCGCGTCTCTAGCGTAAACAGATATACCATAGTCTTCGTCAAAAAAGCGTATTGCATCAAGAATAGGTTTCACAACCGAGGGCGTATTTATGCTCGTTAAGGCCACAACAGCGCCTTCTATAATATGAGTGGGAACCTCGCCCAATCCTCTTTCGTAGGACCTCTGAATGTATTTCGCAAGGAAATCGACCACTTCCTCGCCACCAAGCGTACCCAATGCTTCCATAACGCCTGACTGCACCTCGAAAGAACCTTTATCGAAATCTGCAACCAGAGTTCCGACGAGCGCACGATCACCAAGACACCCGAGCGCACGCGCAGCCTCACGTCTGACGTCGGCGTCTTCATCTTTCAGAAATGTATCCAGCAATGCTTGTTTTGCAAGTGCATATTTGAGGTGACCAAGAGCCGATGCAGCATTTCTGCGAACCGTTGCTGACGCGCTTGAGAGCAGATCAATCAGAGTTTCAGCGACGATTTCTGTATATTTGGTAAGCGAGGTTGCCGCAACCCTTCCACGATGGGAGTCTGCCAATTCCTTAAAGAGATAGGGAATAGCACGTTCGTCGCCAATATCGCCCAACTGTGCCACAGCCCAAAACCGTATTGCCTGGTCGTCGCTGTTTAACTGCTGTATCAGTTCCTCAAAGCTATGTTGGGATGTCATAAAACCTCGCAGGTTTAAATAGCTGTCTATGCGCGGTCCAACACCTTCTCCACCGACTCCAGTAGGTGGCGACGATCCAGATTCGCCTTATGCCACAATGCCGCATCCCCGAACGCGGCACGCTCTGCGCGTGACAAGTCCTTCGCCGTGACAACAATTACCGGAATATGTGCCGTACCCGCGCTCGCCATGAGTTCGCGGTAGAATTCGATGCCGCTCATGCCGGGCAGCATCACATCGAGCATGATCAGGTGCGGCGGGTTCGCGCGCACGAGCGCCAGCGCTTCCACAGGGTCCGCTACTTCAATCACGCGGAAGCGCTTTTCTGCTTCGAGGATGCGCCGAATCAACCGCGAGTCTTTTGGGTTGTCGTCAATGACGACGACGGTGTATGCTGCTTCGATATTCGGGCGGCTCGCCGTCGCTGCTGGGAATTCGCGCGGCGCGTGCGGCCCGACCGCCGGGACCGTATTGTTCAGGGTCGCGACGACATGCTCCACGAGGTCGCGCGTACTGAAATTCCCCTTCTGCCAGAGCGAGTTCTGCCGCCCGGCCAGCCGCTCCTGATCGGCGTGCGTGATAGTCTTCGCGGAGACTATCACGACGGGGATCGAAGCCGTAGCCGGGTCCGCTTTCAGCTTGTCGAGCAGCATGAAGCCGTCCATATCCGGCATCGTCAAATCCGTAATGACGAGGCCGGGCTGCCGCTGCCGGACCAGTTCCAACCCATCGACCGGGTTATTCGCCTCGAACACGCGATAGTCTTTATGCGCTTGCAGCAGTCGACGGATCAGGCGGCTGTCGTTCGGGTTGTCATCGATCACGACGACGGTTTTGATTTGCTCATCCAGCCGTTCGAGCGCCGCGCTCAAGCCTTCGCGCGCTTTCTGCCCAAGTTCCAAATCCAGCACATATTGATCTTCAAGGATATGCTTCTCCGCCGGGAAGGTGTGGCCGCTGCAGTTTAATACGACGACTTCTTCCCTGCCGATGATGTCCTGCGCGATCAGCTTTTCCAACCCAGCGAATGCAACCGCCGTCGCGGGTTCGACGCTCAATCCTTCGAGGCGCGCGACCTTGCGCATCACGCGGAAGGCTTCGCCATCATCGGCGGCGGCCATCGTCCCGCCGTAGTCCTCGATATGGCGGTAGAGCATGGTATAGCTGAAACCGGGCGCGCCCGTCGCGAGGACGGTGATGCGCGTATCGGGCGTGATCGGCTCCGCGACGTCGTTGCCCGCGCGGAAGGCTTCGACCATCGGCGCGCAGCCCGCGACCTGAATCACGGCCAGTTTCGGCACGCGGTCAATCAGGCCGAGCGCGTGCAGTTCGCGGAAGCCTTTCATCGCGCCGAGCGGACCGATCCCGCCGCTGACCGCCTGTACATACCAATCCGGCGCGATCCAGCGCTCGCCATCGCCGCGTTCCAGCCCAAGCTGCTCCGCGATTTCATAGGCGATGGTCTTCATGCTTTCCTTGCCCGCGACCGCCTTAGCGCCCCGGTCGAAGTACAGGCCACGACGCGCGGCGAAATCGGCGGCGATTTGTTTGGCTTCGTCGTAGGTCCCGGTGACTTTGATCACCTCCGCACCGTAGAGGCCGAGTTCGCGCATTTTTTCGGCGGGAGCCATGCTCGTCAGGAAAATCCAGAGCTTGATCCCGGCGCGTGCGCAGTACGCGGCATAGGCAGCGGCGGCGTTACCCGTCGAGGCGAGGACGCACTCGCGCACGCCCGCTGCGCGTAGCAGCGACACGGAGAGCGACCCCTGCCGATCCTTGAAGGACGCGGTTGGCGACTGGCGCTCATCCTTGATGTACAGGTTCGGGCGGTCCCATTCGCGCGCCAGCCCTTCGCCACGCAACAGCGGCGTATAGCCTTCGCCAATCGTCACGCGCGCATCGGAGTTATCGAAGGGCAGCAGTTCTGCATAGCGCCACATCGAAGGAGAACGCTTCGCAAGCGCAGCAGGCCAATCGAGCGCGGCGTACTCATAACCCGCATCCAGCCACGCGCCACCGCAAACCGGGCAAACCGTGAGCATGGCATCCGGCGGCATAGGGTGACCGCATTCGAGGCATTGGACGCTGTTGAAAAGTGAAACCGCCATGAGATCGACCGCCTTGCTTGCTGAAAACAAAGTATAGCGCCATTGAGTTGCGGGGCGTGTTCGCTTCTCATAACGAACCTGTGAAATTTATGAAGACGATGTTTCCAGCTTTGATCCAGGCCGTGCAAAGTCGTACAATGGCGCGCAATGGCACACTCCAACAAGCGCAAACTCGCGAATATTCTGATGCGGTGGCCGCTCACGCTGCGTCTCTCGCAAACGCTTTGGCGGCGCGTCGTCCCGCCCTGGATGACGGCGGGCGCAGTCGGCGCGGTCTACAACGACGCGCACCAAATCCTGATTGTCGAACACGTCTTCCACCCGCGCCATCCGTGGGGCTTGCCCGGCGGCTGGATGAATCGCCGTGAGTCGCCTGCGCAGACGGTCGAACGCGAACTGCGCGAGGAGACGGGCTTGCAAGTTGTCGTTGAGCGTCCGCTGCTGATCGAATCGACGGTTTTTCTGCCGAATCATCTGGATATTGCGTATCTGTGCCGCGCCTTACCGGGTGAAATACGCCTGAGTGGTGAACTACTGGATTATCGCTGGATTAGAGAAGCCGACGCGCCGCCGATGTTCGCCTTTCACGAGGCGGTCTTCCGGCTGGCAACCGCTATACTGAACGGTCGTGAATAGTCGAGTTGTGATGATATGAGCGTAAAGGGAATGGGGACGCGCCGCGAAGGGCGGCAAATGCCCTGGCTGGCATTGGTATCGGGCGGGTTGCTGCTGGCAGCGCTGGTGCTGCTGGCGGTTGAACTCTCGCGCTATACGTCGTCGGCGGTGCTGCTGCAAGCGGATGTAACCGTCGGTGGTATTCCGGTCGGCGGTAAATCGCTCACCGAAGCGGTCAGAACGTGGGAGACAGTATATGCGCAGCCCGTCCAACTTGATTATGGCGACAGTCCGATTTTGCTGTATCCGAACCAGATTGGGTTCAATATCAAAAGCGACCAGATGCAGGGACAGGTGCAGGCGCGCTCGGCGGGATCGAGCAACTATTGGGTCGATTTCTGGAATTATCTGTGGCGACGCCCATCCAAGCCCGTCGATATTGCGCTCGCAGCGGAGTACCAGAAGCCGCGCCTGCAAGCATTCCTGACGGATGTTGCGGCGCGTTACGAGCAGCGCGCGGGCAATGCGTTCTTCGACCTGAATACGCTGACCTTTGGTTCTGGCTCAACCGGGCGGCGCATCGACATCGATGCCGCGATCCCGCTGATCGATAGCGCGCTGCGCCGCGCGACAAACCGCCGCGTGACGCTCCCGCTCAAAATCGAGGCGGCGGGGGATCGCAGCATGTCCACGCTCAAAACGGCGCTTGCGGAATTTCTCTCCAATTTCAGCTATCTGGAGAGCAAGGGACTCCCGTTCGATGGTCCCGGCACGATTGGCTCTATCGTCGTGGTGGACCTCGCGACCGGGAACGAGCTTTCGATCAATCCGTCAGTGGCATTCTCGGCGGCCAGCACGATTAAAATCCCGATCATGATCAACCGCTTCCGCGCCGCGCAATACGACATCGGGACGGACATACGCTGGCTGATGGCAGCGTCCGCGCTATGCAGCTCCAATAGCGCGTCGAATCTGCTGATCAAGACTGCCAGCAATTATACAGAGCTGTATCCAGCGGTCGTTGATGGCCTCACCCAGATCAACACGACAATGAAGACGCTCGGCGCGAAGAACACGTACCTGAGCGCGCCGTTATTCGTCAAGGACGACCAATGGAAGATTTCAATTGCGCCGCCCGCGATCAGCCCGGATAAGACGCTCGGCACGAAGCCCGATCCATTCAGCCAGACGACCACCGAAGACATGGCGATCCTGCTCCAAGAGATGTACGAGTGCGCGGAATACAATACCGGACTGCGCACCTTCTACCCGGATGCCTTTACGCAGACGGAATGCCGCCAGATGATCGAACTGTTCGGTGGTAACCAGATCGGGCGGCTGATCGAACTCGGTGTACCGCCGGGAACGCGCGTCGTGCATAAGAACGGTTGGGCAGGGACGCAGGCGCGCGGCGCAAACGTCGAAGATGCGGCGATTGTCTACTCACCCGGCGGGACGTACATCGTTGTCATCTATATCTGGGAGAGCCGCGCAAATCAGGACGGGATCGGGTCGCTGGATGCGTGGCGCGCGGTCGAAGGGCTTTCGCGTGTCGTCTACAACTACTTCAATCCGGAGACACCGCTGCTCGTCGCGCGCAAGCCGGAAAACCCGAACGGCGCGATTGATTGCGTGATGCCGAATCCGAATCATCCAGAGCGGGTGGACCTGAACAACATCAAAAATGGGCGCTTCGATGAGAACGGAGGCCTCGTACCGGATGCGTGCGTGAACTATCCGGGGTGTCTTTCCAATCCCGCCGAGGCGACGAAGAAGCCGCAATAAATATAAATGGGTCGGGCAAGCCGCGACTCATACACCGGATCGCGGATCGTTACGCGGGCGCAACCTCGCGCAGGAAATCGGAAAGAATCTGGTTGAACTCGGCGGGGCGTTCCATATTCGGAAGGTGCGCGGTGTTTGCCATAAGCCGCTTGCGTGCGCCCGCGATGTGCTGTTCCATATAGTCCGCTGCGTTTCGGATATATACTTCGTCGCGGTCGCCGTAGATGACCAGGATCGGAAGTCGCAGTTGATCAATCTGTGTCGCGGCAGCGGGTTCGCGCGGCGGCTTGCGCGTCCCCAATTCGGCGGCCTTCAACTGGAGCGCATTGCGGTTCATTTCATAGAGCTTCGCACGCGCCGCGGCGTCCACCTGATCCGGGGTGCGGCCTTCGCCATCGAACCAGAGCTGCGTTTCGAGTTCGGCGGCGCGGTCCCAATCCTTTGCTTCGTAAGCAGCGGCGATAGGCGTTTCCAGCGGCGATTCAGCCCAATCAACTTCTAAGCCCGCCGGAGAAGATGCGACCATGACGAGCGCCGCCACGCGGTCAGGATGATCGAGCGTGTAATCCATACACGTCCCGCCGCCCATCGAGCAGCCGACCAACACGGCGCGTTCGACTTTCAGGTAATCGAGCAGCGACGCCAAATCTTCTCGGAACGAGTATTCGCCCGCGACGGGCAGCGTCTTTCCAAAGCCGCGCTGGTCGTAGCGTATGACACGGTAGTGATCCGCGAAGGCGGCAGCCTGCGTATCCCACATACGGTTATCCGCAACCCCGGCATGGACGAACACGAGCGCGGGACCGCTCCCGGTGTCTTCGTAGAAAATCCGCGCGCCGTTGAGCGCTGCATATTGCGACATTAGAATGCCTCTCTGTAAAGCGTGGTCCCTATTATGCACTTGCGTGAAGATGATAGCCAATGGACACGGGGGAATGACTCATCAAATTCGGACAACCGCGCAAATGTTTGATACACTAATTTGCAACCCGGCCTAAACATTGGAGCGCGCGGCGCATGAAGACGGCAGCCCACGAACCGAATATCGAAGATGAGGCGCTCGACGCAGCCGAAATGGTTGAAGCGTATTGCGTGAAATGCAAGGAAAAAGTCGAGATGCAGGAGCCGCAAGCCGTCTGGACCAGTCGCGGACAGGCGGCCACACGCGGCACTTGCCCGACCTGCGGGTCCGTCGTTTTCCGCATCGGGAAGACCGCCGCGCACGCGAGTATGACTGCGCCACCGCCGATCCGGGTCGAGGATACGGAAAAGCTGGTCCCGAACCGGGGACGCAAGAAGCAGGCTCCGGCAACGTACATCGCGGCGGGCAGCATGGAAACCGAATTCGGGGCGCGGCTGGCGCGGGAACTCGATCAGGCGGGCGTGCATACGTGGTATGACCCCAGCGGCGCGGCAGAGGGCGTGCAATGGGCGGGGGGAGTCAACCCGGCGTTGCGCGACTGCGTGCGGATGGTCGTCGTATTGAGTGCGCAGAGCCGCGACTCGGAAGCGCTCACGAAGGCGTGGAGCTATTTCAAAAAAGAAAAGAAGCCCATCGCGGTCGCCGTGATAGATGCGGTCGAAATGCCGGATGCGCTGCGCCGCAGCCCGCACTTCGATTTCAGCAAGGATTACCGGACGGCATTCCGCCAACTGCTGCAAACGCTCGCAGATTTATAAGCAGGTCGCGCATTAAAGTTCGGAAGCCATAACCGTAATAGCCCGGTTCATTCATGACCGGGCGCACAGCGGCTATATCTTCAACCGCGCGCCATCGCGCCCGCGTCCCCACGCGCCAATCGCCATCGCGCCGCCGATTATCGCCACAAGACCCAGCATCAACCCCCCGCAAACGAGCAGCAACGTCCCGGTCGGCGTCTCGAAAAATGCGGTGAGTGGCGGGGCATAAAGCAGCGTTTCACGCTTGAGCGCGGTCGGTGGTTGCAGCGTGCCGTCGCGGGTCGTTTCAAAGGTCCAGTGCGGACCGGGGAAGCGTTGCGCACCCTGTACCGCCGTGACTTGCCAATGCACAATATCCGTCTGCATATCTAACGGCAGTTCGCGCGCTGTGACGCGCTGCGGTGGGCGATCATTGAGCGTGACCTCATAGGCTTGTGCCGCGCATTCCGCGCCCCAGCGCAGCACAGGCGCGGACGGGACGAGCGCCAAATCGGGCGGCTGTGGCAGCGCTGGCGCGAGCGATTCGCAGCGCATCTTGTCCGGGTCGAGCAGCCATCCGTCACGCGCGGTCAGGTTCCCATTCGCGAAATCAAGCGCGCGTAATCCGGTCCGCTCGCCACCAAGCAGCAGCGCCCCGCCCGAAAGCACAAGCGCATCGCCCGCGCCATCCTGCCCGGCGCGGCCTGCTTCGCGCAACGCGGTCAATCCGTTGTGCGTGTAGATGATCATATCCGCGCCGGACGCCGCGCTGCGCCCGACGAGCAGCCAATCCGGGGTCAGCACGAGCGCGCCAACTTCGCCGCTGCCGATGGAGACTTCCGAGACGAGTTTCAGGCTGCGCGGGTCCGCGACATTCAACAACGAGAGCGCGCCGCCGTGCGCGACCAGCAGGCGGTCTCCGAGTGCGGCCACACGCACCGCCGGGTGCAAGTCGCGCGACCAGACGACGACCACAGGTGATCCCGCTTCCGGCACACGGTAGAGCCGTATTCCCTGCTCTCCTTCGGCGACCCACACTTGATCCGCGCCTGCGTTTGCAATATCGAGCGCCTGCGCTTCCAGCCGGAAGGTGCGCGCCTCCGAAAGTCGGTCCCCTTGCAAATTAATGATGCGCAGCCCGGCCTCACGCGCCGCGATAAACACCCGGTTCGGTTGAACGGCGAAGCGCTGTCCGCCGCCGATCTGGTAATCGAGCAGCCGCAAATCGGGGGAGAGTAGCGCGACTCCAGCATCGGTCAGGACGAAAATGCGACCGTTCTGCACCGTGATCGCGCGTATCTGCCCGCGTGCCAGATCGAGCGAACGATCCGGTACAATCCCGCCGGATGTGCTGCGTGCGGTCGTCAGCGTCGTTCCCTGTCCGATGTAGAAGACATCCCCGCTCGCCGCGAGCGCAGTCACGGGCGCATCGAGCGCGGGAACTTGCGTGAAGAGCAGCGAAACCATCAGGAACAAGTGAAGCATCGGTTGCCAGCGTGCGCCCGTGTGGATATAGTCTCGATTGTATCATCACTACAATCTGGAGAAAACGTCATGGCAGACATCGAACGTTCCGCGAGCGCGACCTGGACAGGTACGCTCCGTGAAGGCAATGGCACGGTTTCGAGCGGCAGCGGCACGCTCAACGATACACCGTTCACTTTCGTTTCGCGCTTCGAGAGCGGCAAGGGAACCAACCCGGAAGAACTGCTCGCCGCCGCACACGCGGGCTGCTTCACGATGGCGCTTGGTGCGGGGCTTGGCCGCGCGAACCTCAAGGTAGACAAGATCGAGACGACCGCGACGGTCCACCTCTCGCCGCAGCAGCCGAGCGGCTTCAAGATCACGAAAATTCACCTGATCACGCACGGTACAGTCGCGGGCATCACGCAGGAAGACTTTGCCGCGCGTGCTGAGGAGACGAAGAAGACCTGTATCATCTCGCAGGCGCTTTCTGCCGTCGAAATGGATGTCGAGGCGCACCTCGAAGCGTAATTGTAATTCCCTGAGCGCGAATCGAACCCTCATTTACGGACGCCCTTTTTTGGCGTCCGTAATGTTTTATAAACTGGTCCGCACACGCCACAACTCCGGGAATAGCTGCGTGTCCAAGACCTGTTTTAGGTAATTCACGCCGCTCGTGCCGCCCGTCCCGCGCTTGAAGCCGATAATCCGCTCAACAGTCGTCATGTGCCGGAAGCGCCATTGCCGGAACGCATCTTCCATATCGACCAGCTCTTCCGCGAGTTCGTACAGCTCCCAATAGCGCGACGTGTCGTGGTAGACCATCAGCCACGCCTGTTCGACGCTCTCATGATGTGCGTAGGGCTGCGTCCAGTCGCGCTCAAGCACATCCAGCGCAATGGCGAAGCCGTGCCGCGCGAGCAGCCGGATCGCTTCATCGTATAGTGAGGGCGTATGCAATTCGCGGTCTACCAGCGCGAATACCGCGTCGTCGTGGCGGTGCGGGCGCGTCATCACGCCGTTCTTGTTACCAAGCATGAATTCAATCAGGCGATATTGGTAGGATTGAAAGCCCGACGAATGGGCGAGGTAGGGACGGAACGCGCTGTATTCGCTCGGTGTGAGGGTCGCGAGGACATCCCACGCATGGACAAGCTGCTCCATGATGCGGCTGACGCGCGCCATCATTTTGAACGTGGGCGGGAGTTCATCGCGCTTGAGCAGGTCGCGCGCGGCGGCCAGTTCGTGCAGCATCAGCTTGATCCAGAGTTCGCTCGTCTGGTGCTGAATGATGAACAGCAGTTCGTTGTGGTCCGGCGATTGCGGGTGCTGTGCGTTCAGGAGCGCGTCGAGCGAGAGGTAATCGCCATAGCTCATGTCTTCGCTGAAATCGAGTTTCGCGCCGTCGTGTTGGTCGGTCATGACTCTGTGCCTTTGAGCGTATTATACAACCGTTCCTGTCGCTCGCGTGCGGCGCGCATAACTGGCACGAAAGCCGCGCGCGGCGTGACAGGCGCAGCGGCAACATGCGGCGGGAACGCATCCAGCGCCGAGCCGCGCAAGGCGTGGAGGGCAAGGATCGCGGTCCCGCGTGCAGTGAGTTCGCGCTCGACAGGCTGGTAAATCGGTCGGTCGAGCGCATCCGCGATGATTTGAACCCATAGCGGGGAAGCGGCGAGCGCCCCACCGGACGCATACACCGGTCCGGGCGGCACATCGAGTAGGTCCGCGATCAACGCGAGGCGGTGTGCGATGCCTTCCAATGCAGCTTGCAGCACTTCAAGCTGAGACGTTGCAAGGCGCAGACCGTGCAGCGTCCCGACTGCCCGCGCGTTGTAGCCGGGGCTGCGTTCGCCCGCGAGAAACGGCAAAAAGGTCAGGCCGTGCGAATCCGGGCGGGTGTTGGCAAGCTGATTTTCCGCGTCGGGTGGCAGCGCGAACATGCGCCGTATCCATCCGTAGACGCTCCCGCCTTCGGTCATCGCGCCGCCCGTGAGGTGGTGCGTGGCGTCGGCGCGGTAGCTCCACAGCCCCATTCGGAAACGCGACGGCGCTTCGGGCGTCAGGATGCGGACGGCGGCGGTTGTCCCGACTGTGATCGCGAGCTGGCCGTTCGTCGCGCCGCTCCCGATATTCGCGCCTACGCCGTCACCGACCGCAAGGCAAAACGGCACGTCACCCAAAGCTGGCCAGCGCTCCGCATAGTTTGCACTCAATCCGACTCGCGCCGCACCGACATCGGCCAACGGCGGGAAATGGCTTTCATCCAAACCGAGCAGCGCAAGCCATTCGCGGTCCCACTGCAACGTATGGCGATTCAGCAGTCCCGACCACGCCGCGATTGAATAGCTGCACGGCACGCGCTGCCCGAACCACGTTTCATAACAGTGGGTTGCGAAGTCCAGCCAGCGCGCGGCGTATATCCCATTTTCGAGGAAATAGCGGAGCCGCGCGGGATGATAGGCGAGCGCCAGCGGGCAGCCCGTGCGCTCGTGGGTGGTGGCCGGATCCATTACAATGCAAAGCTGCTCAAGCTGTACGAGCGCACGAGTATCGGCATAAGTCGAAATTGGCGTGACAGGCATTCCGCTGGAGTCCACGCCGAGAAAGTTGCCAACGAAGCTGGCGAACCCGACGCACTCCAGTGGACCGCGCAAGGCTGCCAGAACTTCATCAATGCAGGCTTCGACCAGTGTTCGGAGCGCAACCGGATCAGCGGTTACGCCGCCATCAGGCGTTACGTCGAAGCTGTGCATGCGGCTGGCGAGGTGCAGGACTTGCAGCGCATCATCGAAGATCAGCGCTCGCACCGACGACGAACCCGCATCGATCACCAGAACAGACATAGGCTCCTCAATCTGAATTCATTACACCCACCCGGACTAGGCCGCAATTGTCGAGTATCCTTACGCTTTGCGCAATCATCCTATATTGCGGTGCGAGCAATAGGCATTTAGTAGCAACGCACGGCGCAGCCGCTATAATTTCCTGACATTTACCGGATGTCCTGCATGGAAACCTCGCCGCGCCGCGCCCTCTCGCTACCCCGCCCCATGCTCAACCTGCGCGGGCTGCTCGTCCCGATACTCGCGATCTTTACGGCAATCCTGATCGGCTCAGTTCTCATTCTGCTGGCCGGGCTGGACCCGATCAAAGCCTATGGCGGGCTGTTACAAGGCGCATTCGGGACCGATGCGGGGATTGTCCGCTCGCTGGTGAAAATGGCTCCGCTGCTCTTCGCCGGGCTGTCGGTCGCGTTCGCCTTCAAGGGCGGTTTGTTCAATATCGGCGCGCAAGGCCAGCTTGTGATCGGGGCGCTACTCGCCGCGTGGGTCGGCTTCGCGGCACAGGGCTTGCCGCCGCTGCTGCATGTGGCGCTTGCCATGCTCGCGGGTGGGGTCGGCGGGGCGCTGTGGGGCGCGATTCCCGGCATTCTCAAGGCGTATACGGGCGCGCATGAGGTGATCGTGACGATCATGCTGAATTACATCGCGAGCCTGCTGCTGGAATGGATCGTCTCTCCAATACGGCCAAGCGCCCCGGCGGGACCGCTCGCCGCGTGCAAAACCATCGGAAGCTGCGCTATCGGCCAGACGCCGGAGATTCTGCCTTCCGCATATCTGCCGAATTTATATACGCCCGCCGGTGGGACCGAAGCGCTGCACGTCGGCGTCTTTTTTGCGATCTTCGCGGCAGTCGTGATTTACATCGTGATTTACCGCACGACCTTCGGTTTTCAACTGCGGATGGTCGGCCTCAACCCCGGCGCGGCGAAATATTCCGGCGTGAATGTCGCGCGTATGACGGTCCTGACGATGATGATTGCGGGCGCGCTGGCCGGGTTTGCCGGGGCTATCCAGACGCTTGGCGTGAACTACCGCTTTCAGGTCAATCAAAGCCTCTCGCTTGGCTTCGATAGCATTGCCGTCGCGCTGCTCGCGTCCAACAATCCGCTGGCGGTGATCCCATCGGCGTTTCTATTCGGCGCGATGAGCGCGGGCGGGACGAATATGCAGGCGACCTCGCGCGTTCCCTCGGATCTGATTCAAGTCGTTCAGGCATTGATTTTGATGTTTGTCGCCGCCGACCAAATTATTCGCGGGTTGTACCGCCTGAAAGCGCCGAAAAGCGGTGAAAAGGTGATGCTCAGTACGGGATGGGGGCAGCGTTAGCGAAGCTATGGAACCGTCAGGAATCGATCTCGGCGCGGCACTGGCCGCGTTGCTCTCCCCAACCGCAATTGTCGCGCTCGTCAATGCCACGATCCGCAACGCGGTCCCGATCACGCTCGGCGCGATGAGCGGGATCGTCTCAGAGCGTTCCGGCATCGTGAACATCGGCATCGAGGGGATGATGCTGGGCGGCGCGTTCGTTGGCTACATGGCGAACGTATTCCTCAGTACGGCGCTCCCAAACCCCGAACAGCAGGCGCTGCGATTGATCCTCGCCGTCTTCGCCGCCGTATTGACGGGCGGGATCATGGCGCTGCTGCACGCGGTCCTCTCGATCCGCTACAAGGTCGATCAGGTGATCAGCGGCACGGTCATCAACATCTTCGCGCTGGGCATTACGGGGTATCTATACGTGCAGGGGACCAGCACGCGCGGTGGCTTCCCGCCCGCTTTCGCGAACCCATTCAGTGCAGAGAACGGCGCGTTGTTCTACATCGGCGAAGTGCTTTTCAAAAAAGATTTGCTGACTTATTTCGCAGTGCTGGTCGTGCCGCTGGTCGGCTATACGCTCTACCGCACGACGTGGGGATTGCGTTCGCGCGCGGTTGGCGAGAAGCCGAGCGCGGCGGATACACTCGGCGTGAATGTCTACCGCTTGCAATATACGAATCTGTTCCTGAGCGGCGCGCTGGCTGCGCTTGGCGGCGCGACGCTGACGCTGGCGGGCGTCACCTTCGAGCGCGGGATGGTAAACGGGCGCGGGTTCATCGCGCTGGCGTGCATGATCTTCGGCGGCTGGCGGCCTGCCCGCGCGTTCGCCGGGGCGCTGCTCTTCGGCTTCCTGACGGCGCTGCAAGGGCAATTGCAATTCGCCGGGTTGGAACAGGTCATCCCGCACCAGTTGATCGCGACCTTGCCCTATCTGATGACGCTGGTGGTGCTGGCCGGGTTCGGCCTCAAGGCGCGCCCGCCCGCCAATGTCGGCAAGGCTTACGAGGTCGGATAGGTTACGAGTGATAAAAATAGAGGTGCATTTATGAAAAACCAGCCGTTCGGTTTCGATCTCCCGCCGGGTCAGTGGATTCCGACCGAATACGACAACAAAACCGAGCGCCATTTATCCTCAATGCGCGGTCAATATGGCGACACGGCGGCCTATGATGCGCTGCTCGCGCAGGACGACCGCCTGCTCTACGAGGTCTACGAGATCGCGCGCCCTCATGATGCCGGGGAATTGCTGCACGGTGTCTCGGTAGTGCATCCCGGCCTCGTCGGAGATGAATACTTCATGACGAAAGGGCATTATCATCAGGTGCGCGCGACGGGCGAGGTGTATTACTGCCTGCAAGGGCGCGGCATGATGGTCATGGAGACCGAAGCGGGCGAGTGGGCGGTTGAAGCGTTTTACGCGGGACGGGTGTTATACGTGCTGCCGAAGTGGGCGCACCGCTCAGTCAATACCAGCCCCACCGAAGACCTGATTTTCCTGTTCATTTATCCCGGCAACGCGGGTCATGATTACGCGACTATCGAGCATCAGGGCTTCCGCAAGCGCGTCGTGCAGCGTGAGGGCAGCCCGACAGTGATCGATAATCCGCGCTGGCAGGGTTGAACCCTCACCTTTCGATTAGTACCCCTGTTCGATGCGTAGGTGTTAAACTTGTCTCAAGTGCGTTATCGCGGAGAATAATCTGATGTTTAAGGACCCAAAAGAAGCGACGGGTGCGCTCGCGGAGCAGCAGTACATCGCCTCTGATGAGATTTCTACTGTATTGTATCTTGCGGAGAAGCTGGGCAAGCCAATCCTTGCGGAAGGTCCCGCCGGGGTTGGCAAGACGGAACTCGGCAAGGCATGGGCGAAGGCGACCGGGCGCAAGCTGATTCGACTGCAATGCTATGAAGGATTGGATGAATCCAAAGCACTGTATGAATGGGAATATGCGAAGCAGATGCTT
Source organism: Aggregatilineales bacterium (assembly GCA_965246845.1). Lineage (GTDB taxonomy): Bacteria > Chloroflexota > Anaerolineae > Aggregatilineales > UBA2796 > JBBRMW01. The sequence goes on along the minus strand of CBDFFR010000012.1, from coordinate 1,014,236 downwards.
TATACGCAGCTTCTGCGCGATAAGCTGACGGACCTGTTCAAAGACACGGCCAACTTGCGTGAAGCGGCGGATCGGCTCGGAGAAGAAGAAGACGTGTTTTTCAGCGAGCGTTTCCTGCTCCCGCGTCCATTGCTGCAAGCGATCCTCAGCGAGGAACCCGCGCTCCTGCTGATCGATGAGATTGACCGCAGCGATGCCGAATTCGAGGCGTTCCTGCTCGAAATTCTGAGCGATTTTCAGGTGAGCGTCCCTGAACTCGGCACGCTGACCGCGAAGCATCAGCCGATGGTCATCCTGACCAGCAACAACACGCGCGAACTCTCCGAAGCGCTCAAGCGGCGCTGCCTGTACCTCTTCGTCGATTACCCGAACCTTGATAACGAAATCGCTGTGGTGCGGGCGCGTGTGCCGGGTCTCGACCAGAAACTGGCGCGGCAGGCGGTCGAATTCGTGCAGAACCTGCGCGGGATGGATCTCAAGAAGAAGCCGAGCGTTGCAGAGACGATAGACTGGGCGAAGGCGCTGGTGATGCTCAACGCGGACAGCCTCGACCAGCATACACTGGAAACGACGCTGACCGTGCTGCTCAAGCATGAAGCGGACGTGCAGCGGGCGCGGCGAATGCTGGCACGTGGCAGCGACGACGCGCAGGGCGGACGCCGCAATAGCCCCCCAGGGCTACCGCCCGGTATCGGCAATCGCCCACCCACGCCGTTCGGTGGCGGTCGGCGCGGATAGCCGATGATCCTGATCCGTCCCGCGACTCCGGCGGATTTACCCGGCCTGGTGCAGGTGATGGCGCAAGCCTTCAACCTGAAAATGGTCGTGCTATTTGGCCGGAACTCCGCGCGGACGGCTCGCATCTTGCAGCAAATCTATACGGGACCGCTCAACCGGGGCTACGACGGGATCATCGTCGCGGAACAGGATGGGCGTATCGTCGGCGGGTTGGTCGTCGAGCCGATGCCCTGGATGCAAATCGATGTCGAACGGCTGGAAACGGCGGTAAAAACGGAACTCGGTCTGTATCGGCAGTTCTGGAATCACCTCGGCTATTCTGTCTTCGGCCATGCACCCGCGCCGGGAGATGCCTACCTGAGTGAAGTCTGTGTCGTGAAAGACATGCGCGGACACGGCATCGCGCAGCGCATGGTCGGCTATGCGGAAGAGTGGGCGCGGGCGCATGGCAAAACCGATTTGACGCTGCTCGTCGCGGCGCGCAACCGGATCGCCCGACACGCTTACGAAAAGCGCGGCCTGCTCGTCGCGCGGACCGAATTCCGGCTGCTGGCGGGGCTGCTCTATGGAAACTATCGCTGGCATTATATGACCAAATCGCTCGAAGTCCGTGCTGCATCAACCGATGAGGCACGGGGCGAGGCGTTGCCCGGTAATACACGCTTCGAGATAGGCTGAGGACGTAAATGGAACAACGGATAGTAGAATTTATACGGACCCTGCGCGCGGCAGGCGTGCGGATTTCGCTCGCGGAGAGCGCCGACGCGATGCGCGCCGCAGATCAAATCGGCATCTACGACCGGGCGGCGTTCCGCGAAGCGCTGCGTACCACGCTGATCAAGGAACACATCGACTTCAAGGAATTCGACCATTTCTTCCCGGTCTTCTTCGATACGGGCGCGCCGCCGATGTTCGATATGGAGCAGGAACTGACGCCCGACCAGCAGCAGATGTTGCGCGATGCGCTTCAATCGCTGATGGGCAATATGGAAGCGCTCAAGCAGCTTCTGGACCAGATGATGCGCGGCCAGCAATTCGATCAGGACCAGATGGACCAGATGGGGCAGCGCGCCGGACTGCCGAACGCGAGCGACATGCGGCAGGAAGGCTACATGCAGCGCATGATGCAGCGCGCCGCCGGGATGCAGCAACTGCGCGAATTGATGCAGCAGTTGCAGGAAATGCTCGAAGCGATGGGCATGTCGCCGGAAGCGGTGCAGGAAGTCATGGAAATGATGGAGGGGAACGCCGACGCGCTCTCCGAACAGCTTTCCAAATATGTAGGCGCGAGCATCGCGAAGAACATGGCCGAGGAGCCGCCGGAAGAAAAGCCGGATTTGATGAATACGCCCTTCCAATACCTCGACTCGGAAGACGTGGATACCCTGCGCGACGAGGTAAAACGCCTCGCGGCACGGTTGCGCAGCCGCGCTTCGCTGCGCCAGAAACGCGCAAAGACGGGCAAGCCGGACCCGAAAAGCACCATTCGGAACAACCTGCGCTATGGCGGCATTCCGCTGGAACTCAAGTTCAAGGACCGCCACCTCAAGCCGCGCCTCGTCCTGATCTGCGACATTTCGACCTCGATGCGCTATTGTGCGGAATTCATGCTCACGCTGATTTATGAATTGCAGGACCAGGTAAGCAAGGCGCGCAGCTTTGTTTTCATCGACAATATGCGCGAGATCAGCGATTACTTCCGTATGCAGCAGCCCGCGCAGGCAATCCAGATGGTGTTGGATAACAACCCGCCCGGTTCCTATAACACCGATCTCGGTGGCAGCCTGCAAAATTTCTTCGATGATACGCTGGACGCGCTGGACAGCCGTACAACGATTATCATCCTCGGTGACGGACGCAACAACTATCGCGACCCGCGCATCGACCTCGCGACGGATTTGCAGCGCCGCGCCCGCCGTTTGATCTGGTTCAACCCGGAGCCGCAGGGCGAATGGGGCAGTGGTGACAGCGACATGCACCGCTACGCGCCCGCCTCCGATGGCGTTTTTCAGGTGCGCAATATGGCGCAGCTTGTGGACGCCATCGACCGCATCATGACCGATGGTTAGCCGTGCCGCTGCAACCTGTCACGCTGGAAGGCCGCGCCGTTCGCCTTGAACCGATGTCGATGGATCACCTCGACGGGCTATACGCAGCCTCGCAGGATGAGTCGATCTGGCGCTGGACCTTGCAGGTGATCCACACCCGCGAGGATATGGCGGCCTATATTCAACAAGCGCTCGATGGCTGGCAGAGTGGGCGCTTTCTCCCCTTCACTACTTTCGACGCGCGAACAGAAAGCGTCGTCGGCAGTACGCGCTACGACTCGATCAATCCAACCGACCGCAACCTTGAAATCGGCTGGACATGGATTCACCCGCGAGCGCAGCGCACCGCGATCAACACCGAAGCCAAATACCTGATGCTGCGCCACGCCTTCGAGGAGATGAGCTGCATCCGCGTCCAGCTCAAAACCGACAGCCTGAACGAGAAATCACGTGCGGCGATTGCGCGGCTTGGCGCGAAGGAAGAAGGCATCCTGCGTAACCACATGATTACGCAGGGTGGACGCTATCGGCACTCGGTCATGTTCAGTATCACCGATGCGGAGTGGCCTGCCGTCAAAGATGGTTTGGAAGCACGACTGAACCGCGCGACCTAAGCCTGTTTTGCGGCAGTCTGCACCTGTTGAAAAATCTCACGAGGGATCGGTTGCGTCTTTGGTGGTTCATTTACGCCGATGAAGCGCTCGATGGTTTCCACCAAGAGCTTGTTACTGAGCGGCTTTTGCAGGTATTCATCACAACCCGCTGCCATTACCTTTTCGCGGTCGCCACGCATTGCGTTCGCGGTGAGCGCGATCACGGGTGTCTTCGCGATCTCGGATTTTTTGAGGCGCGCCGTTGCTTCCATGCCATCAAAACCGGGGATATTGATGTCCATCAGGATCAAATCGGGTCGCTCGCGGAGTGCCGTTTCCAACCCGCCCGGACCGTCCCCCGCTTCGATCACATCAAAGCCGCGTGCAGTCAGGATTTTCTTTACAAGCCGCTTGTTTTGCGGGTTGTCTTCGATGTAGAGGATGCGCTTCATGTTCGACGTGAATCCTGCGTGGTATTCAAGTGGACGAATTGAGACCTTGTAACATTAACAGTTTCGCAGATTGCGACTTAACTGCCTACAACTTCGCGTGCAGTGGGTATCGTGAAGATGAACGCCGACCCGCTGCCGGGGGTGCTTTCCACGCGAATGTCGCCGCCGTGCATCCGTACCAGGCGCTGCGTAATCGGCAGTCCAAGCCCGGTTCCGCCGACGCGCCGCGTTGAACTGTTATCGACCTGCCGGAACTGCTCGAAGATGAGGCCGAGGTGTTCCGGCGCGATGCCCGTACCTGTGTCGCGCACCGTGATTTCGACCTGATCTGCATTCTGAACAGCTTCGACACGAATGCTCCCGCGATCCGTGAATTTGATCGCGTTGCTGACGAGATTCGTCAGAATTTGCCGCAAGCGCTGGCGATCCGCGAGCAAATGCGGGAGCGCGCCCGGAACATCTTTTACAAACGTCACCGACTTCTCCCTGATCAACGCAGGGACGATACGCGCGATGTCCTCTACCACTTCGGAAAGCGGGAGTGATTCGAGGTCCAGTTCCATGTGACCTGCCTCGATTTTGGAGAGGTCCAGAATATCGTTGATCAGGCCAAGCAGATGCTGCCCGCTCTCATGAATTGCGCCGACATCGATCACAGCTTCTTCGGGCAGTTCGCCATCGATTCCGTCGGCCAGCACTTCCGCATAACCGAGGATTGAGTTCAACGGGGTCCGCAGTTCGTGGCTCATACTCGCCAGAAATTCGGATTTGAGACGGTCCAGTTCGCGAAGCTGCGCGGTGGTGTCAACTTCGCGCGCATAGAGCAGGGCGTTCTGCACTGCGACTGCAACCTGCTCACCGAGAGCCATCTGAATGTCGATGTCGGCTTCCTGAAACCGTTCGGTTTGCATCGATTGCACGTCCATCACGCCCAGCAGATGCTTGCCCACGATCATTGGCACGGCCATCTCGGAGCGCGTCCCTGGCAGGAGCGGATTGGGCAGGAAGTCCTGAACCTGCGACACATCGTTGACGATGACGGCGGAGCGTGTGCGCGCTGCGCGTGCGACCAGCGAGCGCGGGCTGTTCGCGGCAATGGCGTGTCCACGTTCGCGCATGATGCGCCCCGGTGCGCCTGCCCCGGCGCGCAGAACAAGGCGTTTGCCATCATCATCCAATAGATAGATATGAACGTGGTAGAGGTCGAAGCCCTCTTTGGTCAGGTCGCAAACGCGCGTAAGCATCGTATCCGTATCGAGGATCGTCGCTGTCGCCGTAGTCACGCGGCGTACGATGTCGAGGTCGCGGGCGCGCCGTTCGGTTTCCTCAAGCAGCGTCAGGCGTTCGATGGCGGCGGCAATTTGCTCTGCGGCAGCACGCATCAGCCGGACTTCGCGTTCGGAGTGACGCCGTTTGGAATGGGACATCGCGATTATTTGCCCGAACAAGCGCCCGCTATAGACCAGCGGCGCGACCAGAATCGCGCGAATGCCCATAGCCATCAAATCCGAGCGGCGCGCATCGGATGGCGCATCGACTTCCAGATCGTCGTAAACCACGACTTCCTTGTCAATTAGTGAGCGTACTGTCGGGAGGCGTGTCAGTGGCTGCGCTTCGCCCATTGTAATCATCGGGTTTGGAAACCGCGCGAAGGTCCCCGCCATCGTCACCGTTTGCGCCGAGTCGTAATCCAGCCCCTCATAAAGCATGAGGGACATCATCGAAGCTTCGGGCGCGAGAATGACTTTCGCGGCGCGTTCGGTCAGGTCCTGAATCGATTGCGCGGAGTTCAACGCGATACTCAGTTCGAGGAGCGCCGCGTTGTCGGCGAGCGCTTCCCGTGCCAGCATTTCACTGCGGCGGCGGGCAGCAATCGAGGCGACCATCGGCTGCACGGCCTGAACTGCGTCGATTTCGGCAGGTCGCAGTCGTTGCGGCTTGTCCCATGCAGCCGTCATAATGCCTAGCCAGATTCCGCCCGCGCGCAACGGAAGAACGCCGAAACCGCCGAAGCCAGCATCAACAGCCTGTTTCACGACATCCTGCATTTGGGGCGATGTAAACGCACTGACGTCCTCGATCAGCACTGGCATCTCGTAGCCGCTTTTCAACAAATCGAGTGCCGCTGGAAACCGGGTCGGGCGCGGCGGGATGAAGTTTTCCGCGCCGGAGGGCGTCCAACGCGCGACGCAGACCAGATCAATCAATGTACCGTCGCGCGCTTCCTGCACAAATTCAAGCGTAATCTGTACCGCGCCGACCTGAGCGCCCATCAGCCCCATCGCGTGGGCAATTTCTGCGTTATCGGTCGCTTGCGATAGTAGTACGGTGGTGGTCGCCAGCAATTCGGCGCGTGCAGTGGATTCGCCAAGCAGTCCTTCGTATCGGTAGCGTTCGCTGACGTCGCTCGAAATGCCGACGAAGTGCGTCACTCCGCCAGCATCGTCAACGATCGGCGACAGCTTGAGTTCGTTGTAGAACATCTCGCCGTTCTTGCGATAGTTGCGCAAAACGACGGTAGCATCGCGCTTCTCGTGAATTGCCGCGCGAAGCTGGTCCAGTTCCGGCTGATCATGGTCGTCGGCTTGCAAAAAGAGGAAATTGCGTCCAAGCGCTTCCTCTGCCGTGTACCCGGTGATCGTCGTGAATGCCGGGTTGATATAGATCAGCGGCAAATCGGACAGGGTCGCATCTGCGATGGTGATTGCCGACAAGGAGGCGCGCACTGCCTGATCGCGCAGAACGAGCGAAAGCGAGGTCTGCTTGAGTTCTGAATAGAGGCGTGCGTTCTGGACCGCGACCGCAATTTGATCGGCCAACGCCTGCTGGATTAAAACATCCTGCTCGTTGAAGCGATCCGGCACGTCGGCCTGCACGTCCAGCACGCCGATAACCTTGTTTGCGATGATGAGCGGAACCGACAACTCGGAGCGCGTATTGGGCAGCAACGGGTTTGGCAGAAAATTCGGCGCGGCAAGCACATCGTTCACGATCACGCCCTGCGCGGTGCGTGCGGCACGCGCAACCAGCGATTGTTCACGTGCCAGTGGAATTGAATGGCCGCGCGCCTGCATCAGGCGTCCGGGTTCGCCAGCGCCAGCCGCCAGCGCGAGGACGGTGCGCGCTTCATTCAGCAAATAGACGTGCGCGTGGTACAGTGCAAACGTCTGTTTGGTCAGGTCGGCGACGTTCTGGAGAAGTTCACCGAGGTCGGTCTGACCTGCGATGGAGGCACTCACGCGCGCCACGAGGCGCAATTCAGCAGCGCGGCGTGCGAGCAGGCTTTCGGCGCTCTGCGAATCAGTGTGCGGCGGGATAATCTCTGCTAATTGCAAGTTCGAGCGTTCAGGCGACATACAATCCCCGGTCGATAACTTATCACCATCGCTTATGATATAGCATTCCGGCGCTACAGTGCGTTACAAGACCGTTACGAAAAACGTCATTTACGAAGAAAGTGAAGAATCGTACATTGCCCGACGTGCGACCAAAGGGTAATATTCTTTACATTATGGCGTATTGGGGATCGAGAGCATCCATGTCAGAAAATCAGCAGCTACCGCCCTGGTCCGCGCTTGAACCGCGATTGCGGTCGCTGCTGCCTGCCAGCGTGTATGCCGAGGCTTGGGTCAACCCCTCGGCGCGCGTGCTGACCAAAGTATTCGACCAGCTCCGCGCGCTGGGGCGCAACCTCTACGATTACATCCCCCGGCAGGTCTCGGAAAATCTGCCGCGTCCTGGAGAATCACGTTACTCGTGGACATCGGGAACGCTTATGTTCACCGATCTTTCCGGTTTTACGAAGCTGATGGAAGCCAACGCCGGGCGTGGGCGCGTCGGCGCGGAAGAACTGCTCTCGCGCCTCAACGATTACTTCAAGCAGATGATCGAAATTATTAATTCTTTCAATGGCTCGCTGCTCGAATTCACGGGTGACGCGATGCTGGCGCAGTTCCAACGCGATGCCCGCCACAGCGACACCGCACAGGCCGTACGTGCCGGGCTGAAAATGCAGCGCGTGATGGACGCGAATTTTGCGGTTATCGAGACGGCGCAGGCGCAATATTCGCTCAAGATGCGGATTGGCATTCACAGCGGACGCTTTTTCACTGCCGACATCGGCACACCGCGCCGTATGGAACACGTCCTGCTCGGCAACGCCGTCCAGCGTACCAAACTTGCCGAAGGTGCGGGCATGGTAGGCCGCGTCAACCTGACCGATGCTGCTTACGAACAGGTCAAATCCCAATACCGTTTCGAGCAGGGCGTCAAACCGAACCATATGCTGGTCGTCGATGACGTAGACGCGCGCGATCTGGAGGATTTCTCGATCTCCGGCGCGGTCACAAAATCCGCCGGAAATGTGCTGCTGGATCGCAGCATCCCGGCCATCGTCTCGCAAATCGAAGACCTCACGCGGCGTGTCGAGCCGCTTGCCAGCTATATTCCGCAGCCTGTATTGAACCTGCTGGTCGAGAACGCGCTTACCTACCGTCCGCTCCCGCCGGATTTTCCCGAAGCGACGATTATGTTCGTCAACCTGATTGGCCTGCCGGAATCCGTCGATATTGCGACTGAGGATGAGGAAGGTCCGCTGGTTGAGCGGTTCAGCTACATCTTCTCGCAAATCAACGCGATGGTCGAGGCGCAGGGTGGGATGCTCAAGAAGGTGACGTACCACGTCGGCGGATCGGACATCGTGATCTATTTTGGCGTGCCGACCGCGCATACCGACGACTCGATTCGCGCGACGAACGCAGCATGGGCAATCCGGCGCATGATCATCGAGGTCAATTCAAAGCCTATAATGGTTGGCGGCCAGCCCGTCAACGTCACCTGCCAGATCGGATTGTCGCGCGGGCGCGTCTTCGCCGCCGAAATTGGCGATACACGCGGACGGCGCGAATTCAATGTGCAGGGCGACATCGTGAACACCGCTGCCCGCCTGATGGACCGCGCGCTCGAAAACCAGATTTACATGACCGACGCGGTATGCGAAGACATCAAGGAACGCGCCACGCAGATTGAAACGCTGGAACCGCTGGCGCTCAAGGGCAAGGCGATCCCGCTCTCCGTCTACGCGCTGCGCGAATGGCCGAACCCAAAGCGCTAGTGCGGATCGGCATCGATGCGCGCCTGTTGAGCTATCGCGAGGGCGGTATCGCGGAGTATACGCGCCGCCTTGCGGAAGCGTTGCCCGCGCTCGACGCGGATAATCAGTATATCCTGTTCGAGGGACGCCACGCGCCACAGAATGCTATTCAGACGCACGGCGCGGTGAATTTTACGACTGCGCGCTTGCAAACGCCGCCACATCATCGGCTTGAGTCATTCGCGCTGGGCGCAGAATTGCTCCCGCGCCGTCTGGACCTGCTGCATAGCCCGGATTTTATCCCGCCGCGTTTCGGCGCGCGGAAGTTCGTCGTTACCGTTCATGATTTGAATTTTTTGTATTATCCGCAGTTCCAGACGAAAGAAAGCCGCCGCTACTATGCCGGGCAGATTAGCCGCGCGGTGCGGCAGGCAACGCACATCCTCGCTGACTCCGAATCCACGAAGCAGGACCTTGTTGATAAACTCGCGGTCACGCCCGAAAAGGTGACGGTTCATATGCTCGGCGCGAATCCGGCCTATCACCCCTTGCCGGAAGAAGACATCAACGCCGTTCTGCGCAAACACGACCTGCCGCGCGGCTGCATCCTGCACATCGGGACCTTCGAGCCGCGCAAGAATCTGGTCGGGCTGTTCGATGCCTACGCGCTGCTGCGCGCACGTTATCCCGATGCGCCGCCACTGCTCGCGGTCGGCTATCGCGGCTGGCTGTACGAGCCTATTTTCGCGAAGGCCGCCGCGCTCGGTCCGCAGGTGATCATCCGCGAGGCATTCCCCGCCGCCGATCTCCCGGCGTTGTATAATGCGGCGAGCGTGCTGGTGCTGCCGTCCTTCTATGAAGGGTTTGGCTTCCCCGCGCTGGAAGCGATGGCCTGCGGTACACCGACTGTCGTTTCGGACCGCTCATCGCTGCCGGAAGTCGTCGGCGAAGTCGGGCTGCGCATCGACCCGGATCGCCCGGAGAGCATCGCAGATGCGCTATACTTGGCGCTGACAGATAGCGAAAAGCGCGCAACATGGCGGCAGGATGGCCTCGCCCGCGCCGCGACGTTTACATGGCAGCGCACCGCCCAAATCGCGCTTGAGGTATATCGGAAAGTGTTGAATTCGTAACGTATGAAACTCCTGTTTTTGACTCCCCAGCCGCCCTACCCTCCACACGCGGGCGGCGCACTGCGGACGCTTGGTCTGCTCGAAGGGCTGCACGCGGCGGGCGCGCAGATCGATTTGCTCACCTTCGCCGATGCGGACCAGCCCGACCCCGCAACCACCCCCGCCGCCGACTTGTGCCGCCGCATCGAGAGTGTGCCGACCCCCAAGCGATCCTTGCGGGCGCGGTTGCGGACACTGTTCCTGACGCAGGATGCGGATATGGCGAGCCGCTTTCAATCGGCAGCGTTCCGCGAGGCGTTGACGCGCCTGCTCGCGCCCCCGGTCGAATACGATGTGATTCAGTTTGAAGGGCTGGAAGTGGCGTCGTACCTGCCGCTGATCAAGGCGCTGCATCCGAACGCCAGGCTGATTTATGACGCGACGAACGCGGAATTTGAATTACAACGTGTGATCTATAGCAATGACCGCGCCAACCTGCGGCGGCTCCCTGCGACGCTCTATTCGCGCGTGCAGTGGCAGCGCCTGCGCCGTTTCGAGCGCTGGGTCTGTACGCAGTGCGCGGGCGTGATCGCGACCTCCGAAGAGGATGCGCGGCTGCTGAATAGCCTCGCGCCGACAGTGCGCGCGCGCGTCGTCCCGAATGGGATCAACGTACAGGAGTACATGCAAACTACCGCGCAACTTGAACTTGGTCCGGCGGCGCTGCTCTTCACCGGGTCGATGAGCTATCGCCCGAACGTGGACGCGATGCTATGGTTCACCGCGAACGTGCTGGACCGCGTGCGCGAGGCCGTCCCGGAAGCGCGGCTATTCATCGTTGGCAAGAAGCCGCACCCGCGCCTCGACGCGATACGACAGCGCGCGGATGTAGAAATCACGGGCTTCGTGCAGGATGTCACGCCGTTTCTGCACGGCTGCACGGTCTATATCGCGCCGCTGCGCACAGGCGGCGGGACGCGCCTCAAACTTTTGCAGGCAATGGCCGCCGGGTGCGCGATTGTCTCCAGCGCGATTGGCGCACGCGGGCTGGCCGTCGTGCCGGGGCGCGAGATGATGATTGCCGATAGTGCGGAACGCTTCGCGCAGGAGCTGATTTTGCTGCTGCGCGATCCAGAACGCCGCGCCGCTATGGGCCGCGCCGCGCAGCAATTCGTCTGCGATCAATACGATTGGTCGATCATTGCGCCGAAGCTGCTTGCGAGCTACAAGGAACTGGGCATTGGATAGAGCGCAGCTTGCGGAGCGCAACCGGGAATTAACCGCCTTTCAGCATCGCCTGACGTGGAAGGAAGACCTGCGCCGCGAATTGTTGATGCTCTACGCAGCGCTGCCCCGCCCGCGCACGCAGAAGCCGCTACCCGGTACGTTCCTGATTATCCGTCCCGATCATCTGGGCGACAATCTGCTGACGATGCCCGCCGTCAGCGCGCTCGCGAAGGCGACGCCTAAGGGACGCCGGATCGCGCTGGTGGGCGGCTGGGCGGCTCCGGTGATGGCCTCCTACCCGGAAGTACATCAGGTCTTCACGATACCCTTCCCCGGCTTCACGCGCGCCCGCAAGGAATCACTTCTGCAACCCTATGTGCAGGCATGGCAATGGGCGCGGCGCGTGCGTGCGCTGCGCGCTGAAGTGGCGATTATCATGCGCCCGGATCACTGGTGGGGCGCGCTGCTCGCGTATCTGGCCGGGGTCCCCGCGCGGGTCGGCTTCGACCTGCCGGAGGTCGCGCCGTTCCTGACGCGCCGGGTCCCTTTCGTGCATGAGCATGTCGTGCGGCAATGCTTGCGGCTGGTGGAACCCTGGTCGGGAGCCGTGCCGGAAGATGCAATCGACTATCGCTTCCCCGTTGCGGAGGAGGATCGCGCGTTCATCGGCTCCATCCTGAGCGAGAACGCGATCCGCCCGGATACACCGCTCGTCGTGATTCATCCCGGCGCTGGGACTGCGATTAAGCGCTGGGACACGGAACAATGGGCAATCGTCGCGGATCGGCTCGCGACACAGCAGCGCGTCGCGTTATTTTTCACAGGCAGCGATAGCGAGTATCCTCAGATCGCGCGGATCATCGCCCGGATGAAACAACGCGCGATCTCGCTGGCCGGCGAGACGACGCTCGGCCAGCTTGGTGCGCTATACGAGCGGGCGCGCGTCGTGATCGGCTCCGATAGCGGACCGATGCACCTCGCCGTCGCAAGCGGCGCGCCGACGGTACATCTCTACGGTCCGGCGGACCCGGCAGAGTTCGGTCCCTGGGGGAACCCGTTGCGGCAGGTCGTCGTGACGAGCGGGATGGGCTGCGCGCCGTGCCGCATCCTCGATTGGCCGGGTGATCATCCGTCCAATCATCCGTGCATTCGCGATATTACGCCGCGTCAGGTGGTCGACGCCGCACTGCGTGCTATCGAACATCGCGCATAGCCGGGCTATACTCTGTGGACTCGAATGCGGTTAAACGATGCCAGAACTCGATCTAACTATTCTCGATTTGGATGATCCAGAGCAAGCGCTCGCGGTGGTGCGCAATACGTACTACGATGCGCAGATGCAGGACACCGTGCAGTTGGTCATGTACATGCTGGAAAACAGCCTGCTGACCGATGCACAGGTCGATCAGCTTTATGAATTCTGGATACGCTCGCTGTCCAATCTGGACGAGATCGATCTCGCGTTCGAGGTCTGCGCGCGCTGGAAGGAAGATGCTGCCGGACCCTTTGGCGAGATCGGCGCGTTGGTCGAAAGCGCTGCGCTGTACCAACGCCGGGGCGAACTGGATGCTGCCCGCAACAGCAGCGAACAGGCGATTTTGCTGGCCGAACATTCCGGCGAAAGGCGGCAACTCGCGCTGGCGTTGCGTCAGCGCGCAGAGCTTCACCAACTCACGGGCGATTATGACCGCGCGACGGTGATGCTGCGCCGCTCACTTGGGATGCTGGAAGCGCTGAACGACATTGATGAGCAGGTCGCGACGATGGCTGTTATCGGCGAGCTATCGCACCAATCCGGGCGCTACTTTCAGGCAATTCAAATTCTGCGCCGGGCGCTGTCGCTAACAGAATCGACACACGATCAACTCAACCGCGCGACGCTCTGTAACACACTCGGCGAGAGCTATCAACGGCTGCACGCGATGGAGCGCGCCCTCGCCATGCACGAGGAAGCACTTACGGCGCGGCACGGTGTTTTTACTGCCGACCTTGAACGCAATATCGGCGTGGACCTGATCGGGCTAAATCGCCACATCGATGGATTGGTGCACCTGCACCACGCGCTGGACCTTGCTCGAGCGCAGGGTGACAAGGAACTTGAACTTTACGCGCTGTATAGCATTATCGAGGCCGAACTCTCGCTTGGACAGGTCGCCGAAGCCGCCGCGCATACCGACGCACTCCTGAGTGATGCGCGGGCGCTTGGCCTCCAGCCGTTGATCACGCACGGCCTCTTCGCGCACGCGCGGGTTACGCTCGCACAGGGCGACAACGCGCAGGCCGAATTCCTCTTCAACGAGGCGGTTATCGCAGCGCAGGAGACGGGCGAGAAAGAAATTATCTGGCGGGCACACGCCGCGCTTGCAGAGATCGTCGCGCCGACCAGCCTCACCATTGCTTCGATACATCATACAGTCGCGGTCGAAATTGTCTTGAGCATCGCCGCGTCTATCGAAGACGAAACGCTCAAGGCGGCATATAAAGACGCACCGGATGTCCGCCGCCTGCTCACGGACGCCGGACGGTTGTACGATGACTGACGCGCTCCCCCGGCTCCGCGAGGCGACATACGCGCTTACGGGTTTGCAGCTTTCCGATGCACAGATGGGTGCTTTCGAGCAATATGCCGCGCTGCTCATCGAATGGAACACGCGCGTCAACCTCACCGCGATTGCGGACCTGCCCGGCATCGAAACGCGCCACTTTCTCGATTCGCTCTCGGTGTTGAACGCGGTACGGCTCACCGCCGGGGTGCGCCTGATCGATGTGGGGACGGGCGCGGGCTTCCCCGGTCTGCCGCTGTGCATCGCGATACCGGGGCTGCACGTCGCCCTGCTAGAAGCGACCGGAAAAAAGGCACAATTCCTTTCCCATGTCGTGGAGACGCTGGGCATCCCAAATGTCGAAATCGTCAACCTGCGTGCGGAAGAAGCGGGACAGGCCACCGCGCATCGTGAGCGCTATGATGTCGTCGTCGCGCGGGCGGTGGCGCGGCTGCCTGCACTGGTCGAATATCTGCTGCCGCTTGCGAAAGTGGGCGGGGTATGTATCGCGATGAAAGGCGATACCGCCGCGACCGAACTCAAGGATGCGGAAAAGGCGCTGCGGCTGCTCGGTGGCAAAGCGGGCAAAGTTATCAAGGTTGATCTTCCGGGGGTCGCGGAGCCGCATTACCTCGTCACGGTGGAGAAGATCGCGTCCTCGCCGATTGGCTTCCCGCGCAAGCCGGGGACGCCGACGAAGAGTCCGCTGTAACGGGAAAACGGGCGGGGCAAGCGCCCCCTCTACACTCATGCGCGTTGGATGTAGGGGTCGGGATTGACCGACCCGCTTGTAACATTGGCTCCGTGATCTAATGGAGAATGGATCTCGCGTGGGGACCGCAAACGCGCTACGCTGTCTCTATTGCTAGAGGTAACCCATGACTCCACTTGCACACGACCTCGACCACCTGCCGGACCTGCTCGCCTCTGCGCAGGCCGAAGCGCTGCACTTCCTGAACCGCATCGGCGACATCCCACCCGCTGCCGATGTTGCCGTAATTGCTGCCTCGCCGCTGCCTGATCACGGGGCGGGAGCGGAAGCCGCGTTGCAAGACTTCCGGGAGCGTTTCGTGCCGGGGATGACGGCCAGCACGGGACCGCGCTACTGGGGGTTTGTCACGGGTGGGACGACGCCCGCTGCGCTGGTCGGGGATTGGTTGGCGAGCGCCTATGACATCAATCTCGCGGATCGTTCGCACAGCAGCGGACCGAGTATCGAACTTGAGGCGATTGCGATGCTGCGCGCGCTCTTCGGCCTGCCGGAGCGCTTCGGCGGCGTGTTCGTCTCCGGCGCGACGATGGCGAATTTCACCGGGTTGGCAATGGGGCGCGAATGGGCGAGCCAGCAGCGCGGCACGAGCGCGGCGCAGCATGGGATGCGTGACATTCTGGATTTGAAGGTGCTATCGGCAGAACCGCACAGCAGCAGCGTCAAGGCGCTGGCGATGCTCGGCCTGGGGCGGGATGCGCTCGTGCGCGTCGAACGGCTGCCCGACAACCGCGAAGCGATGGACGTGGCGGCGCTGCGCAAGCAATTGGAAGCGCTGAATGGCGCGCCGTGTATCGTCGTCGCGAGTGGTGGGACAGTGAACACGGTCGATTTCGATGAGTTCAACGCGATAGCTGCGCTTCGGCAGGAATTCCCGTTCTGGCTGCACATCGACGCGGCGTTCGGCGGATTTGCGGCGGCCTCTCCCCGCTACGCGCACCTGATGAGCGGCATCGAATACGCGGATTCGTTGACAATCGACGCGCACAAATGGCTCAATGTACCCTACGACTCGGCGATGGTCTTTTCGCCGCACACGACGTTGCAAACGGATGTATTCCAGAACAGCGCCGCCTATCTCGGCGATCTCGGCGCGGTCCCGGATTTCTTCCACCTGACGCCGGAGAACTCGCGGCGCTTCCGGGCGCTCCCGGCGTGGTTCACGCTGCGTGCGTATGGCCGCGATGGATACCGCGAGATCGTGGAGCGGGCGTGCGACATCGCGGGGGAACTCGGCAAGCGTATCGAAGCGTCGGAGACGTTCCGGTTGCTCGCGCCCGTGCGGATGAATGTCGTGTGCTTCACCGTCGCGGGTGAGCCGCCGACGCAGGCGCAGATCATGGACTTTCTGCAACGGTTGCGCGATGGTGGCCGCCTGTTCCTGACGCCGACGCGCTACGACGGGGTGTGGGGAATACGTGCGGCACTGGTGAACTGGCGCACAACGATGGAAGATTTGGAGATTGCGTGGGCGGCGTTGAACGGGGTATTTGTGGCTCAACCCTGAGTTGAACTGCTGACATGCTCCAAATCAAACAGACGTTCCGCGTTTGCGGTCGTCGTCGCCGCAATCTCCTCAACCGTCACATTGCGCAGCGTCGCCATCCGTTCCGCGACATACGCGACATACGCGGGTTCGTTGCGCTTACCGCGCCGCTGCTGAGGCGCGAGGTACGGTCCGTCAGTTTCGATGAGCAGACGGTCGGTGGGGACGCGCGCCGCAATCGCGCGCAGGTCATCCGCATTCTTATACGTGAGCGGACCCGTAAAGCCAAGATAGAAGCCGAGCGCGAGCGCCTGTTCCGCGATCTCTGCCGGGGCGCTGAACGAATGCAGCACGCCGGGGCGTTCCTTCATGTTCCCGGAAAGCGACGCCACCCACGCGCGCAGCACCGCGATCACGTCCTCGCTCGCTTCGCGGTTGTGGACGATGACAGGCAGCCCCACTTCAGCAGCAAGCGCGAGCTGCCCCTCGAAGGCGCGGCGCTGCACGTCCTTCGGGCTGGTCTCCCAGTGGTAATCGATCCCGATTTCGCCGATCGCGACGACTTTGGGCAGCGCGGCCTGTTCGCGGATGATCGTCAAATCGTCCGGCGTGAAATTGGCGGTATCGTTCGGGTGAATGCCGACCGATGCGAACACGCCAGAGTAACGTCCGGCCAGCGCCACGCCCGCCGCGCCACTCTCCGCATTGACAGCGGGGATCACGACGCGATCCACGCCCGCGTCCGCCGCGCGCTCCATGACCGCGCCCAAATCCTCGCGATATTGTGAATCGGTCAGATGGCAGTGTGAGTCGATCAAGCGCACCTTAGCGCACGTCCCGACCGCTCTTGAGCAGCGCTATATCGGCATCGACCATCATGCGCAGCAGCGCCGCCGTGTCGACATCCGGCTCCCAGCCGAGGATTTTGCCCGCTTTGGACGGATCGCCAATCAGCAAATCGACTTCTGCCGGGCGGTAGAACTGTGGGTCCTGCACGACGAATTCCTGCCAGTCCAGCCCGACATGCGAAAACGCAGTTTCGACCATTTTGCGAATGGTATACGTCTCGCCCGTCGCGATCACGTATTCGTCTGGCTGGTCCTGCTGCAACATCAACCACATCGCGCGCACGTAATCGCCCGCGTAGCCGAGATCGCGCTGCGATTCGAGATTGCCGAGGCGTAGCTCCTTCGCGCGTCCGAGGCTGATACTCGCGACGCCAAGCGCGATCTTCCGCTCGACGAACTCCGTGCCGCGCCGGGGCGAGCCGTGATTGAAGAGGATGCCGCTCGTCGCGTGCATCGAGTAGCTTTCGCGATAGTTGACCGTGATCCAGTGCGCGTAGGCTTTCGCGACTCCGTAAGGGCTGCGCGGATAGAGCGGCGTCGTCTCGCACTGCGGGACTTCGCGCACCTTGCCGAATATTTCACTGCTGCTCGCCTGATAGAAGCGAATCTTCAGGTTGACCTGCCGCACCGCATCGAGCAGCCGCGTCACGCCCAGCCCGGTCACATCGCCAGTGAAAACAGGTTGCCCCCACGAGGCTGGGACGAAACTTTGCGCGGCGAGGTTGTACACCTCGTCCGGTTGCGACTTTTCGAGCGCCCAGGTGAGCGAAGTTTGATCCAGCAGATCGCCGGAAATCATCGTCAGGCGGTCCGCAATATGGTGGATGCGGGAATTATTCTCGGTGCTGGTTCGGCGCGTGAGGCCGTAGACTTCGTAGCCCTTTTCCAGCAATAATTCGGCCAGATACGAGCCATCCTGACCCGTGATGCCGGTGATGAGCGCACGTTTTGTCATAAATCATTATCCCTGTAGTAGGTTTGCCTGCACGCGGTGATACTGACGCCAGGTGTCCAGTACATCGCTGAGGGTCTGCTCGAATGGAATTTGCGGCGTCCAACCCGTCGCCGCGTGCAGCCTGCTACAGTCACCGACCAGTTGGGGAATATCCGCCGGACGCAGGCGGGTCGGGTCGATGCGGATTTCGATGGGGCGGCGCGAGAGCGCGAGCAACGTATCGAGCGTACTACGCATCGAACGTGCGACGCCGCTGCACACATTGTAGACCGCGCCCGGCGTGCCGCGTTCGAGCGTCAGGTGATAGGCGCGCACGACATCGCGCACATCCGTGAAATCACGTTCCGCGCTCAGGTCGCCGACATAGACGACGGGTTCCGCCTGTCCCTGTTCGATTTGCGCGATCTGGCTGGCAAAACTCGCGATTGCGAAGCGTCCGGTTTGCCCCGGTCCGATGTGGTTGAAGCTGCGCACGCGCACCGTGAATAGCTTGTAGGCCGTCGCATATTGCAGCGCGAGCATGTCCTGCGCGATCTTGCTGACGCTGTAGGGGCTGGTCGGCGCGAAGGGCGCATCTTCGGTGAGAGGGAGCTGTTCCGGGCGCACGAGTCCATACATTTCGGCAGAGCCGATGATGAGGATGCGCGTATCGAGGCCAAGCGCCCGCACAGTCTCGAATATATTCAGTGTCGAGCGCAGGTTGGTTTCGAGCGTCTCCCAGGGAGCCTCGAATGAGCGCGGTACAAACGATTGCCCCGCGAGGTGATAGATACGCTCCGGTCGGATCGTCCCAATCAGCCCATTCACTGCCGCCGGGTCACGCAGGTCGAGGACATGCAGCGCGGCCAGCGCATCAATATCCGGCCTGCGCTCGCCCGGCGTCATCAGCGAGCCGTGCAGTTCCGTGTCCGTGTTCTGCCTGAGGTATGAAAGCAGATGCGCGCCGACGAAGCCGCCCGCGCCCGTGACTAGCGCCTTCACGGGAGTTCTCCGCTGATGAAGGTGAGCAGCTTGAAGCCGTTGTTGGCTGCGGGGATAAGCACAAGGTCGGTGTGCTTTCCGGCTTCGACGGTAAAAGTCGCCTCTGCGACGCGCACATTTTTCGCGAGCGTATAAACCGCAATCCGGTACGTCCCGGCGGGCAACAAGCGTGGCGGCGCGACCGTGCCATAGTCGACACTCCGCGCGAACTCCTGCACGGCAATCGTCGGCGTCACTGTCGGGCGGTCGATGCTACTACCGCTTGAGCCTTCACTGGTAAGGCTGAATTCGGCACGCATCCCCTCCGCGCCCGCCGCCGCGTGGATCAACTGCGCCATGCCGCTCGTCGTGGTCGGCCTCTCCAGTTCGACCTGCTGGACCAGCTTCGCGCTGGCCGCCTTGCCAGAGGCGATGAGCAGAATCGTTTGATTGACCACAGGCGCGATATTGACTTGCGCGATCTGCTTTCCGCTCTTCGCGTCATAGAGCGTGAAGAAGCCCGGCTGCGTCGGGACGAGCAGCGGCGCGGTCATTTGACCGTTCTCGATTGCATTGAACAGGACGTTCTCGCCAATCTTAACAGTGACTTGCGTGCTGTCGGCCAGCGCATTGACCAGCCGCACCTGCAAGCCCCGGTTGGCGGCCTGCGACCCGGTGAGCGTCGGCGTGGGGAGCGGACCCGTCCCTACATCGGTCGCGAAGACGAGCGGCGCGGCATTTGCGTCACCGCCATCGACCACATACAGATATACAGTCCCAACCTTGATTGAAAACGTCCCCTTGTTCTCGACGATGGTGCGCGTCGTCGCGGTCGAAAACGAGAAATCGGCAGGTCCCGGCAGAATCGCGACGGGTTTGCTCGCTTCTCCGATGGTCAGCGGGAAGAGGTTCGCCTGCACCACGCCGCCGCGATACATTTGTACGCGCTCGCTGCTATTCGCGAGGTTTACTACGGTCAGGCGCGCATATTCGGGCAACGTCCGCGAGAGGTCTTCGCCAGCGATGAGCAGTTGCGGAAGCGACGGGTCGCCATAGATGATCACGTCGTTGGCGGCGTCGGGCTGTACATCCAGACGGGTCGAATAGATAGGCTGCGCCTTGCCATCCGGCGCATCCCCACTTTTAAAAACGCGGAGCGTATATTGTGCGGAGGTGAAATCCGTCCAGTCGGTCGTACCGCCATATTCCAGCCCGGTCGCCACGCGCTTGTCTTCGAGATATAGATCGACCTTCGGCGGCGTGTTCGTCCCGCGCATCGCGTACAGGAAACGCGCGCGGCTGTTGCGGATTGTGGGATCGGTGAAGTAGACGGCGTTCGGCGCGGCAGCTTCACCGAGCAGGATGACAAATATTGCCTGTTGTTCGGCGGTTTGCAGGCTCAGGGTTGCCTTCGCCGTGCCAAGCGCGAAGTCGAGCGTTTGCGCGCCCGCGTTCAGGTCCGCGATGCTCTCCGCTTTGCCTGCGCCCTGCACCGTCAGGAGGTCTTTTCCCGCGCTCGCCGCACGCAGCGGATCGCCCGTAGTGAGCAGATGCGCGATGGTTAAGCGCGCCTTGTTCCGTTCCACAGCCGAGACATCGTTGGTGAAGACCGTCGCGGTCGGTTTCTCCGGCGTACCACTGAGCGCCAGCAGTACGGAGCGACTTGCGGGGAGCGTCACGCGCATATCGAGCAGGACCGTCCCGACATCGAGCGCCGCGCCCGCGGGGACAACGCGCAGGCGATACTCACCCGCCGCAACGTAAACAGGTTCGGTCGGTAGCGCGAAGCCGAGCGCGGTGGCGATCAGCGAGCCTTCGAGTTGCACATCGAAGGTCGCCGCAACCCCGTTGACGAGTCGCAGCGTGACGCGCTTTTCGACATCGGGCGGGTTCAATTGCACGGGCGGCAGCAGCGTCGGGCGCGGGGTCGGCGTCGCGAGGAGCGGGCGCAGCGTCGGCGCGACGGTCGGCGCTTGCGGTGTGCGGGTCGGCGCAGGGGTAGGCGTGGCACAGGCCGCGAGGACGAACGCACATAACCCACCAAGGATCAGCCGCGACAGATTGTTCATGAGCCAGACCGCCAGACTGCCGTATTCGTGAACGTACAGTTCTCCGCGCCGCCTTGGTTACCCTTGCCAACATAGTAGCCGACGTTGCCGCTGGAGAGCGGTAGATCGCGAACCTGTGCAACACGCTCGTTGCCGACAAACACGGTTAGCGTGGACTCATTGACGATCAGAGTAATCCGGTTGATTGCGGTCCGCTCACCTTGAATTGCGCCCGATGTTCCCGTCGCGAGCGGCTTGTCGAGCCACTGATTGTTCACCTGCGCATCGAGGTACCAAGCCTGCGTCGGATATATATAGAACGTGATAAAGTTATTCGGCGAGCGCGAACCGTAGAAATGCAGCCCGCACGATGTCGTGGTGACATCACTGCCCCACGCCACATCACTCGTCATGACGAACGAACCGCTCAACGTGGCGTCGCCGACGACCGGACGCGAGAAAACACCCGTCTTGTCGGCGTCGAGCGATACCATGCGGCTGGCCTCTGCGAAAGCAGGTTGAGCGTTGTCGGCGGGGAATAATTTTGCATCGGTAATCAGCTTCAAAAGCTGGTCTCCGCTCGCGTCGTTCAAACCTTCAATGTAATCCACATTGGCCGCGCCGTTGGCAGGTGTCGCATTAAGATCGTAGACCCAAAAATTCTTGAAGCTGCACGCGATGCCAGTATCGCTTTGCGTCGAACCCGTCACAAGCACATTTCCGGGATCATCGAACTCGAACAGCGTGACGGAAGAGATAAACTGACCGTTCAGGAAAATATGTAGCAAGTCATTCTCGACGGTGACGACGAGCGTATTGGCGGCTCCGGTACGTGTATTCAGGCCAGAGATATCGCCGCTCGTCACGTTACGGTCTTCGGTGCCCACGCGCGCCATAATTCGAAACGTGCCATTCGCCCCGATCAGGATACTATAAAATCGATAGTCGCTCGTCCCGGTCTGTGAGAACCGCGCCATGATACCGCATTCGCCGTCCGTGCCGGGGTTTGTCCAGGTGAAAGTAGTAGATGCGACGAAATCCTTGATGTTCACTTTTTCAAAGGAGCGGAAGCGGTAATAGTTTTGCTGCTGGATTGCAGAAATGTCGCCATCCGCTGGACCTATGACGACCTGCCCCGCGTGGTTGGTCAGATACCCATCGGTAGCAAGTTGATCGACCTGCTTTTGTATTGCATCGTTTGCGTTGATTGCGCTCGTCGGCTGGCTGGTCAGCGTCGGGGCAACGGTACGCGACGGTGTGCGGGTCGGCGGCAGACGGGTTGCGGAGGGCGCCACGCTGGAAACTGTGATTGTCCGTGTTGGTGGCGCGGGCGTGGCACTCGCCGGGACCGCCGTATTCGTCGCACGCGATGTTGCAGTTAGCGGGACGCGCGTAAACGCGCTTGCGACCGCCGTGAGCGTGCTGCTGCTATTGGTCGCCGCAAGCGCCGCGCGCGTCCCGGTCAGGTTGTCCTGAAAGGTGCGTGTGATTACAGCAATTTGCGAGGCGGCAAGGTTGGCAATCGCCGTTATGCTCGCCTGCTGATTGCCGAGGCTGGTTGCAGTTTCGTTAGCGGCAGCCGTGATCAGCCGTGCAGCAGTTAACGTCTGGCTCGCGTCCGCTGTTGTCGTGAAGGTCGCGCTGGGTAGCGGCGTGTTGGTGAGCGTTGCGGAAGCGGGTGAGGTTGCCGTGAACGTCGGCGTATCTGTCGCTTGAGGCGTGACCGTAGGTGTTTTGGTCGCGGAGAGGACCAGCAGCGCGACCTTTGTTTCCCCTTCGCGTGTGGCGTTCTGGTTGGCATTGTTGATTGCAAACGCCCCGCCGCCAACCGCAACTGCCGCCACAATCGCCAGCAGCGCGAAGATGATTAGCGCGGGCGAACGGCGCGCATTGCTCCCCGCGTTGGGCGGGGTCTGCGTGACAGATTGAGGAGGTTCAGTCGGCGGGATCGTCGGCGGCGCGAGGTTGGCTCCGCCCGGCGGGAGCGTATTTTCCAATGGTGTTGCAGCGCGCGGCGGTGGCGTCCCTTTTGGCGTGCCGGGTTCGACAAACGTAGAAACAAGTAAATTCTTGTTTTCCGACAACGATTCGGGAGCGCGTCCGGCGATTGCGCTGGAAAATGCGCGCGTCAACTCCGCGCCGGATTGGTAGCGATCATCCGGGTTTTTGGCGAGCGCGCGGTCGATTACCGCGACCACGCCCGGCATAATATCCGGCTTGAACGTCTGTGGCGGTGTGGGGGGCTGGAAGGCATGTTGAAAAATAAGCGAGGCAGGCGTATCCGCCGAGAAGGGCAGCCGCCCCGTGACCATCTCATAGACGACCACGCCGAGCGAATAGAGGTCCGCGCGGGCGTCCACCGTGCGCCCGGTCCCCTGTTCGGGCGACATATAGGCGGGCGTCCCCATAATCGTCCCGGTGACGGTGAGATGACTGCTGCTATCCATCAGCCGCGCGATGCCGAAATCCGTCAGATAGGTATTTTCTTCGCCATCGAGCAGGACGTTGTTCGGCTTGAAGTCGCGGTGAATCACGCCCCGTTTGTGCGCGTAATCAAGCGCCGCCGAAATCTGGTCGAGGAGCCGCGCGCTTTCCGGCAATGTGAGCGGCTGGCGGCGCATCCGATCATCGAGCGAGCCACCTTCGATATAGCGCATGACGAGGTAATGCGTCCCATCCGCTTCGCCATAATCGATTACAGGCAGGATGTGCGGATGCTGCAGCGAGGCGATTAATTCCGCTTCCCGTGCGAAGCGCTCTACGAAACCGGGGTCGCGTGCGATGTCCGGCGACATCACCTTGACCGCGACATAGCGCTTGACCGTCGTTTGGAACGCGCGATAGACGGTCGCCATCCCGCCCCGGCCAAGCTGTTCTTCCAGTTTGTAGGGACCTAGCTGCCTGCCGATGAAATCACTCATTGTCACCCGCTGTTTCGCGAAGATGCTGCGGCGTGATTCTAGTATACGGCGGGCAACCTGTCAATTTGACGACCTGCGCGCTCCAAAATATCCGATCCTGATTCAGGTCAGCTTTTCCGCGATAGTTTTGGCCTGCGTGAACAGATACAGGTAGTCGGGACCGCCCGCCTTGCTATCCGTGCCGCTCATATTGAAGCCGCCGAAGGGGTGCGCGCCGACCATTGCGCCCGTCGATTTGCGGTTCAGGTACAGGTTGCCGACATGGAACTGCCGCCGCGCATATTCGAGACGGGCGCGGTGGCCGCTATAGACCGCCCCGGTGAGGCCGAACTCCGTACCATTCGCGATTGCCAGTCCATCTTCAAAATCGCGGGCGCGAATGATCGACAACACCGGTCCGAAGATTTCTTCCTGCGCGATACGCGCATTCGCGGGGACATCCCCAAAAATCGTCGGTTCGATGTAGTAGCCGCCGTCCGCGTTCTGGACCGCGTGGCCGCCCGCGAGCAGCTTGCCTTCCTGCGTGCCGAGTTCGATGTAATCCATGATCGTCCGCATCGCGTTCTTATCCGCGACCGGACCCTGATGAATGTGCGCGCCCGTGTCAGGTGCGCCCTGCGTCAACTGCTTTGTCAACGCGACGACTCGCTCCGCAACCGTCTCGTAAATCCGATCCACCAGAATCGCGCGCGACCCGGCGCTGCATTTTTGTCCCTGAAAGCCGAATGCACTGGCGACGATGCCCTGCGCGGCTTCCTCCAGATTTGCGGTCTCATCGACCAGTACCGCATCCTTGCCGCCCATTTCGAGGACAGTCCGCTTGAGCCATTTCTGACCGGGCTGCACGACCGCCGCGCGCCCGAATATGCGAATGCCGATTTCCTTGCTACCCGTGAACGCGATGAAGCGCGTTTGCGGATGATCGACCAGCGCATCGCCAATTGTGCCGCCTGGTCCCGGCAGGAAATTCAGCACGCCCGGCGGCAGCCCTGCATCCCACAGCAGTTCGCAGAATTTGTAGGCAATCGTCGGCGTGATGCTCGCAGGCTTGAGGATGATGCAGTTTCCCGCCACAATCGCCGCGCTTGTCATGCCAACCGTGATTGCCAGTGGAAAGTTCCAGGGCGGGATGACGACACCGACACCGAGCGGGATGTATTGCAGTTCGTTCTCTTCGCCGGGGAACGGGATCAATGCCTCGCTCGCCTGCGTCAGGCGCATCATCTGGCGCGCGTAATATTCGAGGAAATCAATCGCTTCGGCGGTATCCGCGTCGGCCTCCGCCCAGCTTTTGCCAATCTCATAGACCATCCACGCGCTGAACTCGTGCTTGCGGCGGCGCATTTCGACCGCTGCACGTAGCAGGTAGCGGGCGCGTTCAAGCGGGCTGACCCCGCGCCAATGCTCGAAGGCGCGTCCGGCTGCCGTGACCGCGGCCTCTGCATCTTCGGCACGTCCTTTGGCGAATGTGCCGATTACTTCCGCGGGACGCGCGGGGTTGGTCGAGGTGAAGGTCTGGCCCGTTTCGATAGCGCTGCTCCCAATGCGTAGCGGGTACGTGCCGCCGAGCCTGCTCCGCACGTAGTTGATCGCCATCTGGAAGTATTCGCGGTTGGCGGGCGCGGAAAAATCCGTGAGAGGTTCATTGCGGAAAGGTGGCAGCATCGAGTTTGCTCCTGTGTTGTACCAGATTATGCGATTTTAGAGTGCAATCCGGCACACATCAAGCGTAATGCAGGTGCACGGGAACTACAAATATCGGCCTTTTAGGTGTGGATAGCAAGTCGGCAGGCGCATTTTCGGGTTTACCTGTAGACTAAAATCTCCAATCAGGAGCTACAAATGTTTTTGAATGAACGTTACGAGTTGAGAGAACAGATCGCGGCAGGCGGCTTGGGCGACACCTTCCATGCAGTCGACAGCACGACTGGAGAAGCAGTCGCGGTGAAGCGGCTGCACCGTGAATACACGCACAGCGCACCGGAGCGAGTGCAGGAATTCATCGCGGAGAGTAAGCGGCTTAACGCCCTCGACCACCCGAATATTGCGCGGGTACGTGACGTAACCAAGCAGGACGACCTCTACTATCTGGTTATGGACTACTTTTCTGGCGGGACGCTCGCAGACCGCGCCAGCACACAACCCATGCCAATCCGTGACGTGCTTCGCTATACGACGCCAATTGCCGATGTGCTTGCACACGGCCATAGCTTGGGACTGGTGCATCAGGATGTGAAGCCCGGCAACATTCTCTTCAAAGCTGACGATGTACCAACTCTCGTAGAATATGGACTGGCACGTATCAAACTCAGCAAAGCCGCCGTCGCGCAGGGTATTGTCACGGGTACGCAGGAATATATCGCCCCGGAGATGCTGCAAACGCAGCAGTATTCAATCTCCATTGACGTCTGGGCAATGGGAATCACCCTGTTCGAGTTGCTGATCGGGCAACGCCCTTTTACGGGAAGCGATGTCATGCAACGCTTCAACGCAATTTTGAAACAACCCGCACCAGATGTCGCTGTCTTGCGACCCGGTATGCCCCCAGACCTCGCGCGGTTGGTCGGCAGTCTGCTCGTCAAGGACCCCACGCAACGCATGTCGAGCGCAGAACTGCACGCCGCTCTGCTTGCCTTGCAAGACGGATTGGAGGCATGATACAACCTCCGGTCTCGCACCCGACGCGCTCTGGACGCAACGTTTCCGCGCCCCCAAAATCGTTTGGTCACGTGTCGCACTCCAAGACCTGACGCGCACTCATGAGGACAAACTGCGGTTGCTCGGCAAAGCTATCGACGTTCACTGGTTTGATGCGGGAGATGGTACGCTTGACGTGGAGCAAGCCATCGAGCATATGAAATTGATGCTGCGGTTCGCGTGGCGGGTACTCGGCAAATCGCCGCTAACCTAATTCAGTTGGATGCCTTTCTGTGACGTTACGAACAACACCACGAACAATTCTCATCTCAAGAATAGCAGCACATAGAACGATGATGCCGGCTATAACAACACCGTATATCGAGAATGTGAACATCAACACGATCAAAAACAGGACCAAGAACGCAGGAAGCGCCGTGACTATAAGGGAAAAAGACAGTAGCACCCAGAGGCTGCCCCAATGTTTTTCGAGACGCTGCGGTTTCCAGTCCAGCCACATGAACATAAGTCCCGAAAGAATGCTAATCGGATACTTGAAGACACAATGTGGCTTCCGAACGAGTTGCAGTTTCACCACCATCAAACACACAAGAGACAACTGAACACACCAGATGATGAACTCTATTCCAAACATCGCCATAAGTAAGATGATGTCGTTCAAAGCTTGTCGAAGGTCTCAAGGCAGGTGAGCGGATGCGTCCGATTGTTACTGCATTCTACGGTCTGCACAATATTTGCTCAAAGATTTTGCACTTTGATAATACTTTTCGGCGTCGCAGTGCTAAAGTCTGGGTACGATGGTAGCGAGGGAGCTGGCAATGCTCACAACAGGCAAGCGAAATCTATACATCACCCTGTTCATGCTGCTGTGCATGGCGGTGCTGGTGATCGGTGTAGCAATCCAGTTGGCGTTCTCCGGGCGATAGGTTCTCATGCAAATAGGTTGAAGCGGGCGGCCTCGCACAGCGGGAGCCGCTCGTTTTGTTTTTAAGCGGCGCGCATTACAATCTGCTTTGTAGATGGATTATGCAAAGCGATTAGAACACATGGCGAAAATACTCACCGTCGAACAAATGCGCGCCCTCGAAGCCGCTGCCGATGCCGCCGGGACTACTTACGAACAGATGATGGAACGCGCCGGGCGCGCGGTCGCAGAGTTGATCAAGGCGCTCGTGGTGGGGAGCATGGGACAGGAAATCCGCGTTGCGATCCTCTGCGGCAAGGGCAACAACGGCGGGGACGGTCTCGTTGCGGCGCAGGCGCTGGTCGGCACGCTGAATATCTCCCTGAGCGTGTTCCTCGTGCAGGAACGCCCCGCCGACGACCCGAAAGTGACCGCGCTGCGCGAGGCGGGCGTGCTTGTCGCGGATACGGCGTTCGATGCGCCGCAGGGCTATCGTGTGCTGCGCACGATGGTCGCTAACGCGGATATTCTCGTGGATGCAATATTAGGGACAGGCGCGGAACTGCCACTCAAGGGCGACCTTGAGAAGGAAATGCGCCAGATTCACAAGGCGCTTGAAGATAGGAAAAAGGACCGCCCGCCTGTCGCATTCCGAAACCTCTTCTCACAGTTCGCTGAGGTCACTATTCGCTTCGGCGAAGTTTATTCCGGGATCAAAGATCGTCCGCTGATTGTTGCCGTCGATCTCCCAACCGGGCTGGATGCGGATACGGGCGCGCTGGATAAGAACGCGTTTCACGCCGACCACACGATCACCTTCGAGGGCGCGAAGCCCGGCCTGCTGATGTTCCCCGGTGCGGAAGCTGTCGGCGAATTGCACATTGCGCCGCTCGACCTCCCAGAAAAAGTGCAGCCGAAAGATCACAAACTCAACCTCGCAGAGCCGTCGGTCGTCGCGCCATTACTCCCGAAGCGCTCTGACAGTGATAGCAAGCAGGGTCACGGCAAGGCGATGGTCGTGGGCGGTTCGATCAATTATACAGGTGCGCCCGCGCTGGCGGCGATGGCGGCATACCGGGTCGGCGCAGGGCTGGTCACGATTGCGACGCCGCAGGTCCTCATGTCGATTATCGGCGCGCACGTACTGGAAGCGACGTGGCTCCCGCTCCCGCACGAGAACGGCGCGCTCAACGAGGCCGCCGCGCGTGAACTCCGTGCGGGATTAGATGGGTATACCGCGCTGGTGTTGGGACCGGGCATCGGCCACGAGCCGCCCACCGCCGCGATGCTCGATGCGCTCCTCAGCGCGGATGGGCGCGGCGCGAAGGGGCGCACAATCGGGTTCGCGCTGCCTGCCTCTGGCGCGGCGAGCAAGGAATCCAAGCCGCTCGCGCCGCTCCCGCCAATGGTCATCGATGCGGACGCGCTCAACCTGCTCGCGAAAATGGACAAGTGGCACGAACGGCTCTCGGCGCGCTCGGTGCTAACGCCGCACGCGGGCGAAATGGCGCGGCTCTGTGGCTTCGTCGATGACGAGCAGAGCAGCGCGTGGGAGAAGGTACAGGCCGACCGCTGGAAACTGGCGCGCGAAAAGGCAGCCGAATGGAACCAGATCGTCGTCTTGAAGGGTGCATTCACCGTCGTTGCGGACCCGGACGGGCGCTGTGTAGTGTCACCCTTTGCGACCAGCGCACTCGCGAAGGCCGGAACGGGGGACGTCCTCTCCGGCGTGATTGGCGGCCTCATCGCGCAGAAGGTCGATCCGTTCGATGCAGCGGTGGCGGGGGTGTATCTACACGGCGCTGCGGGTCGAAAGCAGGCGCAAATATGGGGCAATTCCGGCGTATTGGCGAGTTCCATTAGCAATTCACTGCATGACGTTATTATCGAATTGGACCATGAGGTGCAGTCATGACGAAATCATTGATTGTCAACGCCGATGATTACGGCCTGACGCCGGGCGTGAGCCGGGGCATCCGCGACGCGCACCAGAAAGGCATCGTCACCTCGACGACGGTAATGGTTGGCTATGCCAGTGCGGAATCTGACGTGCGGACCGCGCTCGCGGAGACACCGAACCTCGGCCTCGGCCTGCACTTCTCGATTACCGGGAACATGCCGCTGCTGACGGCCTCGCCCTCGCTGCACGGGTTGGACGGCAAGCCTTACCCAGTCGCGGCGTTCCTGACCCAGTATCATAAAGTGTACGCGAGCGAACTGCGTATGGAACTCGGCGCGCAGCTTGAGCGCTTCCGCGCGATCACCGGGCGCGATCCCGATCATTTGGATTCGCATCATCACACGCTGTACCTGTTCCCGGATGGGTTTCGCGCGCTGCTCGACATCGCCGCCGCGCTCAGGGTCCCAATCCGCAATCCCGGCTTCGAGGCGGGCGCGGATTCCATGCTGCGCAAGCTGCAACCCGGCCTGCCCGAAGCGTGGTACGCGGAGATCGCGCCGCAGATCGATGAACTGATACAAACGGCGCTGCCCGCTTCCGGCGTGCGCTGCCCGGATCACTTCGCGGGCGATTTTTATGAGCGCGTAACGCTTGGTGATTTGCTGCTCGTCCTCGCGCAGACGGGCGACGGCACAACCGAATTGATGTGCCACCCCGGTTATGTCGAACCGGACCTGAACTCCAGCTACGGCGTCGCGCGTGAGGCCGAAATGACTGCGCTCACGCACCGCAGCGCGAAGGAACTGCTCGCCAGCGAGAGTATCAGGCTGGTCACGTTCGGACAGGTGTCATGAGCGACGATCTACGCTACGAACCGCTGGATGACGGGCTTCCACCGGACGAAGACGGCAGCGAACCGCGTCCGGTGAAGCCTGCACCGATCCGGCCAACGCTTAGGACTGTTGCGCCAACGCCGACCGTTGCGAAGCCCATACCGCCAATCCCGCATCACACCTTTTCGATCCGGCTACCCGCGCTGCTTGCGGATCGAATCAACACGGTTCGCCACGCGGCGGGTCTGGAGCCGATTGACGCCGCATTGTGGTATCGCTCGCCCGCGCTTGAGATGGATAGCGCGCGAGCGGCGCAACTCACGGCAGACCTCACCGCGCGCCGCTTGCCGCTGAACCTCACGGTTAGCAAAGTCTATGCCGCAGTACATGGGGCGGCTGAATTCAATGCAGGCTGGCATGGCGGGGATGCGCTGGCAGCATTGCAACAAAGCCTGATTGCGGCGCTCGAATTATCGGAACAAACCGAAATGGAGCCGCTCATCCTCGCGGGTGTGAACGTCCCGGCGGAGCGCTTTCCGTACCTTGTTGCGGCGCTACAACGGGACTTCGCGCCGACTTCCTATGACGACGTGACGCTTACGCTGGAAACGCTGTGAAGCCCATTCGTCGCACGTGGGTACGGCTGCTTCGATTGGGCTATCGGCTGCTCTACAATGAACTGGCGTGGACTTATGATCTGGTGAGCCGCATCGTCAGTTTCGGGGAATGGCGCGCGTGGGGGCGCAGCGGGATCAAACACCTGAACATTCAGCCGGGATCGGCGGCGCGGCTGCTCGAAGTGGCGCATGGCACGGGCAATATTCACCTCGATTTGCGCGCGATGGGCTTCCATGTGGTGGGGCTGGACCTCAGCCGCGCAATGGGGCGCATCACCGCGCGCAAGCTGCGCCGTCTGGGATTTACGCCGCAACTGGTACGTGCGGATGTCTTTGGACTGCCTTTCCCGGCGGGCGCATTCGATGCGATCCTAAGCACGTTTCCGACCAATTTCATCACGGAACCCGCAATGATCGCGGAAAGCTATCGCGTCCTCAAACCGGGTGGGCGGCTCGTCTTCGTCCCGAATGCGCTTTTCACGAAGGCCGACGCCGCGACGCTCACACTCGAAGCGCTGTACCGCGCGACCGGGCAGCGCCGGTCGGAACTGGCCGATGACCACTGGATGACGCGCTTCACCGACGCCGGATTCGGCCTGCGGCATGTCATCGAGCCGCACCGCCGCAGCGCATCGGTTGTGTTCATTGCGGAAAAGCTGCATTGACGAACTGGTGGGTTGTTAAATCAGCCAAGTAACTGTTGACTTTTAATTCTCCTCATATATGATGCTAACGTTATAAATCTGCCAGCAAACCCTCTGAATCGAACAGGAGCAGGACGTATGACCTTACGTAGTATCCTCAAAGTGGGAGCAATTCCGTTGCTCGCACTGGCGCTGACCGCTTGCGCGGGAACGCCGACCCCGACGACAGTACCGACCGCCGCGCCCGTTAACACAACCGTCCCGCCGACCACAGCTCCGACGTTGACTGCGGCTGCCACCGCTCAGGCGACAACCGCCGTAACTGCGGGCGCAACTAGCGCCGCGACGACTGCTGCCACTGTGCGTGCAACGACCGCCGCGACTGCTACAGCCGGTGCAACGACTGCCGCCACCGTCGCGGTTGCGGTTCTCCCGACTAACGCGACCACCGCTGCAACGATTGCGGCTACTGTGCGCGCAACAACCGCCGCAACAATGGCTTCGACCGCCGCGATGATGACAACCATGAGCGCGACGACTGCGGCGACCGCAACCAGTGCTGCGACAATTGCAGCAACGGTGCGCGCGACGAGTGCGGCAACGATGATGGTGACTATGGCTCCCACAACTAGCCTTACCCTCATCGCGATTGCCGCAGTACCTGTCACTGCCGCTCCGACTGCTGCTGCAACGATGGCCGCCACTATGCGCGCGACCAGTGCCGCAACAATGATGGCGACGATGGCTCCCACTGTGCGCGCGACGACTGCTGCGACGATCCCCGCGACAATGATGGCAACGATGGCTGCCACCTCCCCGGCGACCGCGACCAGCGCCGCCACTGTCGCGATTGCGATGCTGCCGACAAGCGCCACGACGATGATGGCGACGATGGCTCCGACCACTGCCGCGACAATAATGGCGACAATGGCCGCCACTTCCCCGGCAACCGCGACCGCCGCGGCAACCATGAGCGCGACAATGGCTGCCACTTTGCGTGCGACTACCGCCGCAACCGCCGCCCCGACCAGCGCTGCAACTGCCGCCGTCACAGGTAAGGCGTGTGCCGCCAATGGTGTGATCAAGATCGCTTCCGATGCGAGCTACAAGCCGTTCGAGAGCGTGAACGAGCAGACCAAGCAGATTGAAGGCTTCGATGTGGACCTGATCAAGGCGATTGCGAAGTCGCAAGCGCTCGATGTAACGATCACCAACGAAAACTTCGATACGATCTTCGGCAAGCTGGCGCAGGGCGATTACGACGTCGTGATCAGCAGCGCGAGCATCACCCCGGTACGCGCGCAGACGGTCGATTTCAGTAACCCGTACTTCATCACCAGTCAGTCGATCACGGTTCGCAAGGCCGATGCGACGAAGTACAACAGCATTGAAGCGCTGGCCGGGTTGAAGATCGGCGTCCAAAAGGGGACGACCGGCGAAGAATTTGCGACCGCGCAAATCAAGAACGCGACCCTGAGCGGCTTCACGCTCGCGCCGGAAGCGCTCACTGCGCTCGCGAACAAGGACGTAGAAGCCGTAATCATCGACTCGCCTGTGGCGTTGAATATCGTCGCGGAACAGCCGAACCTCGGCCTCGCCGTCGTCAAGCAAAACCTGACCTCGGAGCCGCTTGGTATCGCCGTCCGTAAGGATTGCGCCGACCTGCTTAACAAGATCAACGCGGGCTTGCGCGCCGTCATCGCCGATGGCACGTACAACACCGCCTATCGCAAATACTTCGGTGAGGATGCACCAGCGGCATTCACCGCAGGCGCAATGAGTGTAGCCACTGCGGGCGCGACCACCAGCGCCACGACCGCAGCGACCCGTGCGGCTACTGCTGGGGCGACCACCAGCGCCACCATGAATGCGACGATGGCAGCAACCGCAGCGCGGTAGCTTCTGCGCATTGCCAAAACGAGGCCGGGCGGTTACTATGAGCCGCCCGGCTTCTTTTTTTAAGCTGTTACTTTAAGAAACCCGCAATCCAGGATTTTTTGCCGAATGGCACAACCCGACAGCGCAAATAGAACTCCCGGTACGCTCCCACTCCCGCGCTCCCTCGAAAGCCTCTCGCTGCGCGCATCACGCTTGCCCTGGTGGGCAATCATCCTTGCGATTGGACTTGTCCTCGCACTGTACGGCGTCTATACGACGGACCTGTACCGCCGCTCGCTGAACTTCATCACGGGCAACCCGCAAATCACGACGAGCGACTTCCAGCGCGTAACGTACCGCGTCGATTTGAATGGAACGACGCAGGTGATCAGCGGCGTCCTTGTGCAGCGCGACGGCGAGCAGTTGACGATACGCACGAACGATCCGCAATATGTCACCATACGCAAGGATCAGGTGGCGCGTGAACAGCGCACGACAGCCAATTGCGGACCAAACGCGCCGAAATCCTGCGTACCATTACCGTATATCGCGCTCTCGCTCGATCAGCGCGTGATTGAAGGCTCGTTTTACACCGAAACTGCGACCGAATATCGCATCCAACTGCCGAACGGGGACATCATCGGCGTGTTGAAGGTCGATACGCGGGCAACCCGCAAGCTGACGCCGGAAGGCTGCACGCCCGACACCGCCGGAGCCTGCCAGATCAGCGTGACCGTGCCGCCAAGCGAGATTACGGGCGAACTCGTGAGCGAGACGGCGGGTTCGTACCTGCTGCAAACGGCAGACTTGCGCTATCTGGCAATCAATAAATCGCAAATTCGTGAGGTGATCAGCGAGACAGCGGCGCAATGTGCGCTCAATAACGTGCAGAGTTGTCAGGACGGCGTTTTCCTGACCGGGTTCCTCGCGATCATTGCGTTCATATTCGCGCTCGTTCTCGGCCTCGTCCTCGCATTGATGCGGATTTCGACCAACCCGATCCTGCGCAACGCCGCCACACTCTATATCGAAGTCGTGCGCGGCATCCCAATCCTCGTCATCCTGTTTATTTTTTACTTCGCGATTGGTCCCGCAATCCGTGACGGGCTGCGGATCGCCATGCCGGATTTTACGCGCGCGATCCTCGGCCTCGGCGTAGCCTATGCTGCGTTCCTCGCCGAAATTTTTCGGGCGGGTATCCAGAGCATCAGCCGGGGCCAAATGGAAGCCGCGCGCAGCCTCGGCATGACCTATGTGCAGGCGATGCGGCATGTCATCCTGCCGCAGGCCGTGCGCGTCGTGCTGCCGCCGCTCGGCAATGACTTTATCGCGATGCTCAAGGATACGTCGCTAACCGCCGCGATCTCGCTACATGAGATGTCATACCTCGCACAGCAGTTGAACAGCGCGCTGCTCAGGCCATTTCCGCCGTTTATCACGCTGGCGGTTGTCTATCTGCTCATGACGCTTGTGCTGTCCTTCTTCGTCCGCACGATTGAACACCGGGTCCAACTGCCCGGCTAGAGGAGTCCGCTTATGGCCGCTCTGCCTGCGACCGACATGCCTGCTTCGTCCGTCATCATCGCCGCGCGCGATGTCCACAAACATTTCAAGACGCCGCGCGGTACGGTTCATGCGCTGCGCGGCGTCAGCCTCGATGTGTACCGGGGCGAAGTCGTGACGATCATCGGTCCGAGCGGTTCCGGCAAATCGACGATTCTGCGCTGCCTGAACCGTCTGGAAGCCTTCGACAGCGGCTCGATTGTGGTGGATGGCACGCCGCTCGATAGCGCGCAGAACATCAATAAGGTGCGTACCGAAGTCGGCATGGTCTTTCAGAGTTTCAACCTGTTTCCTGACCGGACCGTGATCGATAACATCATGCTCGCGCAGCGCATCGTCCGCAAACGCGACCGCAAGGCCGCGCAGGAAATCGCGATGGACCTGCTGCATAAGGTCGGCATCCCGGAAAAGGCGACGGCCTTCCCCGGCCAGCTTTCGGGCGGGCAGCAGCAGCGTGTGGCTATCGCGCGGGCGCTCGCCATGAATCCGAAAATCATGCTCTTCGACGAGCCAACCAGCGCGCTAGACCCTGAAATGATCTCCGAAGTGCTGGATGTGATGGTCGATCTGGCGCGCGAAGGCATGACGATGGTTGCCGTCACGCACGAGATGGGCTTCGCGCGGAACGTCGCGCAACGCACAATTTTCATGGATCAAGGCGAAATCGTGGAAGCCGGGACGCCTGACCGCATCTTCGAGAACCCGGAGACGGAGCGCTGTAAATTATTCCTGAGCAAAATCCTCAAGGGCTGAAACGCGCAAAACTTGCAAAAAGGCGAGAGATCGCATATTTTCGGTGTATTCACCTATCCACCCGGAGCGGCATAGATGGCGATCATTACTCCCTATGATGGAAAAATCGGCGTGTGGCTGGTGCATGGCCGCGATGTCGGTGAAGAGACCATCGACGATGTGGCGCAGACCATACTCACTTTCTCTCCCGCGATCAACGCGGTCTGGGTGAAGACGAGCGATGGCTCCGATTGGATGTCCACCTACGATAGCAAACCCGCGTTGTGGATCGATGGTCCGGGCGCGGTCGATAAATGGGTGAATACGCTCCAGAAATATGGCCTTGAATTTCATGCGTGGTGCGTCCCGCGCGGTCTCGATATTCAGGCCGAAACGCAGAAGATCATTCAGGTTTGCCAGCGCCCCGGTGTGCGTTCGATGGTACTGGATGTGGAACCCTACAACGGTTTCTGGGCGGGCGGCAAGAAAGCGATACGTCCGTATATGCTGGCGATCCGCAGCGCGCTACCGGGTTCCTTCCATATCGGGATGAGCGTCGATTCGCGCCGCAATCATTATGCCGAGATTTTCCCGGACGAATGGTATCCGTTCGTCAATTCGATTCACCCGCAGGTCTACTGGCCGGATTTCCAGAACACGCCCGCGCAGGCATTGACCGAAACCTATGCTGCGTGGGGAAACTACAAGAAGCCGATCTTTCCGGCACTATCGGGGTATGGCACGCCGCCGGAGCAAATCACGCAGGCGCGCACGCTCGCCGTGAATACATACAAGGCGACGGGATTGAGCTATTGGGTCTTCGGGCAGATCGGGATGCAGGAATTCACTGCGATCAATGTCTCGACCGAGAACAAGATACAGGTTCCGCCGCCGGGTGGCGAAGGTTCACCCGTGCAGCTTGGCACGCCGATTGTCGTGCGGGTCGGTTCGCCGCAATATCAGGATGGTGTGTACGACCCGAACCGCGCCAGCTTCGGGACGTATCAGGGACCCAACGGAATTGGCAAATATCGCCCGACTGATCAGGGCGTCGCGAACGCCTATGCCTACTGGGACCCGCAAATCCGCACGTCCGGCTGGTATCGCATCGAAGCCTACGTCGCGGGGCGGCCCGCGCTCACGGGCAACGCGCGCTACAAGCTGCATGGCCTCCGCGACCGCCCGGACGATTACCTGATCTCCGTCGCGCAAAGCGCTGCGCCCGGTGGCTGGGTCACAATTGGGACGTACTTCATTGATGCAGGGCGCACCGATCCCGGTTTGGTGTTCCTCAACGACTGGACCTTCGAGCAGGGGCGCGAGGTCGTTTTCGACGCGGTGCGCTGGACGCCCGTTACCGCGCAGACGCTTTCACAGGTCATGCTCGATGTGCCGTACCGCTCGCAGGAGGACCCCGACGCGCGCAAGTTCCGCAATGATTGCGGTCCGGCCTGTGTCGCCATGTATGTCGATTATATGAGGCAGCGCCGGGGACAGCCCGCGCTCAACGTCCCAATCAACGAAATTTCCGCGAAATCGACATTGACCAACAAGGATGATGGCCTCCTGACTCGCGAGCTGATCCCGCTCGCGGCGGCCTACAACGTCACGCTCACGCTGACCAGCACGCTCGATGTGAGCGCAATTATCGACGAGGTGCGCGCCAACCGCCCGCCACTCTGCCTAATCAGTTACGGCCCGCTGCTTGGACGGCAAAATCAGGCCGACCGCAGCGGGCATTTCGTGATCGTGACCGGGTTTGATAGCGATAATGTGTATGTCAACGACCCGGATTGGTGGAATCAGGGCGGCTACAATCGGCTGATGGGCAAGAACTGGAAAATTCCGATGACGCAGTTCAGGAATGCGATTGCGCTTTCGCCAGTCCCGAAGCAGGGCTTGAAGCTGACTCTATAAACATACCGGGCGGACACGCAGGTCCGCCACTACGAACGCAATACGCGCTCCAGCGTCGGGGTCGGATTCATCCGACCCGTCTTCATTTCACGAGCGGAACACTGTGTTCGCCCGATCACTGCTACAGATTAATCATCTCGCCTTCGAGACCTTCCGCGGCTTCCATCAGCGCTTCGGAAAGGGTCGGGTGCGCGTGGACGTTGCGCGCGATCTCCTCCGGCGTGAGTTCCCACATCTGCGCGAGCGTGAGTTCCGGGAGCAGTTCGGTCACTTCCGGTCCGATCAGGTGCGCGCCGAGGATTTCCCCGTACTTCGCATCGCTGATGATCTTCACGAAGCCAACAGTTTCACCGAGTCCGAGTGCCTTGCCGTTCGCCTGCCAAGGGAACTTCGCGGATTTGACCTCGTAGCCCTTCTCTCGCGCTTCCTTCTCCGTGTAACCGAAGCTAGCGACCTGCGGCTGGCAATAGGTGCAGCGCGGTATCATCTTGTAGTTGAGCGTGATCGTCGGGTGCTTCGCCATGTTCTCGGCGGCGATGATCCCCATGTGGCTGGCGACGTGCGCGAGCAGCAGATTGCCCGTGCAATCGCCAATCGCGTAGATGCCGGGGACGTTCGTTTCCATCTTGTCGTTGACGCCGATCCAGCCGCGTTCGTTCAGCTTGACGCCCGTTTTTTCCAGCCCGTAACCTTCCGTGCGCGGCTGCCAGCCAATCGCGACGAGGACTTCTTCGGCGTCGAGGACCTGCGCCTTGCCGTCCTTGCTGATCGACACCTTCACGCCCGCGTCGGTCTCGTCAATTTTCTCGACCTTCGTGCCAGCGTGAATTTTGATGCCGAGTTTGACGTACTGCTTTTCGAGTTCCTTGCTGACTTCTTCATCCTCAAGCGGGATAATTGTCGGCATGAATTCGACAATGCTCACATCCACGCCGTAAGCGTTCATCACGTAGCCGAATTCGACGCCAATCGCGCCGCCGCCAACGATGACGATGCTTTTGGGCAGCTTGTCACTCATGATATATTCGAGGTAGGTCTTGATGCGCTTCGTGACCTGCACGCCGGGCAACATCCGCGTCTTTGCGCCCGTCGCGAGGACGCAATTTTTGAAGTTGAGCGTTTCCGTGCCGCCGTTGTTGAGCGCCACATCCAGTGATTTCGGTCCGGTGAAGCTGCCCCAGCCGTCGTAGGTATCGATCTTGTTCTTGCGCATTAGGAAGCTGACGCCTTTGGTGAGGCGGTCGCTGGCCTGTCGGCTGCGTTTGAAGGCGACCGTATAATCGAGTTCGACCGTACCGAAGGTGAAGCCAAAATCCTTCGCGCGGTGCGTGACGATATGCGCAAGTTCGGCGTTACGCAGCAGCGCCTTCGAGGGGATGCAGCCGACATTCAGGCAGATACCGCCCCAGTATTGCTTTTCGACAATCGCGACCTTCATCCCAAGCTGCGCCGCGCGGATTGCCGCTACATATCCACCCGGTCCCGCGCCGAGGACAACGACATCGTAATCTTTTGCCATGTTGATTAATGCCCTTTGGGACTCGTCGGTCCCTCTGTTACACTCTGATCAGACGTCTTTTCACGCCTCAATTGTACTCTATTTCACGAGAAAAATTCATGACGACCGGATACGTGACCGATACCCGCTTCGACAGGCATACCCTCAGCGGCCACCCGGAAAACGCGACCCGCCTGCAAGCAATCCGCGACTTGATGGAGAGCAGCGGCGCAGTGGCACAGATGAAACGCTACGCGCCCGCGCTGGCGACCGATGAACACATCCTGCGCGTGCATGATCGCGCATATCTGGAATTGCTCAAGCGCACCGTGAGCATGGACGGCGTGATGCTCACCCCGGATACCTATGTGCTGCCGGAGTCGCTAGAAGTCGCGCGCTACAGCGCGGGCGGCGGGATCGCGGCGGTCGATGCACTAATGAAGGGCGAAGTGCAGAACGCGCTCGTCGCGACGCGCCCGCCGGGACACCACGCCGTCATCGCGGGCGGAATGGGCTTTTGCCTGTTGAGCAATGTCGCGATTACGGCGCGGCACGCACAGGCGGCTTTCGGCGTAAAGAAGGTGATGATCGTCGATTATGATGTGCATCACGGCAACGGGACGGAGAACGTATTTTACGAAGACCCGACCGTGTTGTTCGTCTCCACCCATCAGTATCCCTGGTATCCGGGGACAGGCGCGCTGTCTGATACCGGGAGCGAGGACGGCTATAGCACGACGCTCAATATGCCACTCGATGCAGGGACGGGCGACGAGGCATTCAAGGCGCTCTTCACGCAAATTCTATGGCCGGCTGCGCGGCGCTTCGCACCTGATTTGATCCTGCTTTCTGCCGGGTTCGATGCTCATTGGTCGGAGAGCCACACGTTGGGACAGTTACGGCTGACGCTGCCGGGATATGCGTGGCTCACGGCGGAAGTGAAGCGTATGGCCGAGGAATTATGCGGTGGGCGTGTGATCGTCATCCTCGAAGGCGGCTATAATCTGACGGTCCTCTCGAACGGGATGGTCAATGCCGCGCGTGTGCTGCTCGGTGATGCAACTGTGCTGGACCCGCTCGGTCCCGCGCCGCGCGAAAACCCGGCGAGCGCGATTGAACCGCTGATCGCGAAGCTGAAACAGGTGCATGGCTTGTGAATTGCTGCGAAAATCGCAACGATTGAACGGAACTCAGGAGACGAAACCATGATCGAGCGTCAAGTCGTACAAAACTGGCTGAATGATTATGTGCGCGCGTGGAAGTCCTACGACCCGACTGCGATAGGGATGCTTTTCGCAGAGAACGCGACCTACTATTACAACCCGTTCGATGAGCCGCTACGCGGTCGCGAGGCGATTATCGCGAGCTGGCTTACGGACCCGGACACACCGAACACCTATCATGCGGAGTATAGCGTGATCGCAGTCGATGGCGATACCGCAGTCGCGAATGGTCGCACGACGTATACGGCAGTCGATGGCACATCGAACGCGCGCCAGTACGACAACATTTTCGTGATCCGCTTCAATGATGACGGCCATTGCGTCGATTTCACGGAATGGTTCATGCAGCCGCGCGGGTGAAGGGAGGAGGTATGGATTATCAGGTAACTTTGCGAGTGCCGGAAGCAGTCTATGAACGTGCGCGCCACATCGCCGAACAAACTGCGCAGCCTATTGAGAAGATATTGGAAGCGCAGTTGGATCAAATATCCAGCGGTCTGGGCTTCCTGCCGCCGGATGAACAGCGCGAACTCGCGGCGTTTCAACACCTCTCGGATGATACGCTTTTCGGAATCGTGGCCGAACAAATGCCGCTTGCGTTAAACGAGCGGATGGTCGTGCTGGGGGAACGGGCTTCACGCGGGACTATTACACCTCATGAAGAAACTGAACAAGCGGTGCTGGTCGAGCGCGGCAATCGTTTGATGCTGCGCAAAGCATGGGCGGCCAATGTTCTGATGGATCGTGGATTTGCTGTTTCGCTGGAAAATTTCGCGCCGGATAATGAATGATCTTTCATGGGCAGCGTTGCGCCGACTGGTCCATCGTCGGGCAAATTTTTGCTGCGAATATTGCCAAACCTGC
Organism: Aggregatilineales bacterium; assembly: GCA_965246845.1. Lineage (GTDB taxonomy): Bacteria > Chloroflexota > Anaerolineae > Aggregatilineales > UBA2796 > JBBRMW01. The sequence goes on along the minus strand of CBDFFR010000012.1, from coordinate 973,213 downwards.
CAGAAGTTGACTGGTCAGGCAATGCACATTGAACACATTGATCCAAACGGCGGTGATCAGCCGGAAAATCTGGCGCTTGCGTGCGCCAATTGCAACCAAATTAAAGGAGTTGCAACGAACGCAACCGATCCACAAACGCAGCAAACAGTACCGTTGTTCAACCCACGTCAACAAAACTGGCACGAGCATTTTGAATGGATAGACGGGATTTCTATTCATGGCCTGACGCCGACCGGACGCGCAACAATCGAACGCCTGAAAATGAACTTGGACAGGATAGTTGAAGCGCGCAGAGTTTGGGTACGGACAGGGTATCATCCCCCACAAGCCAAGTCGTAGCAGTTAAAATCATCGTTCATCAAAACGGAATTCAGAATGCCCACCCGCTTCACCTTCATCCGGCACGGCCAGACCGATTGGAACATCGCCGGCAAATGGCAGGGCCACGCTTGGATTGGACTCAACGACGAAGGCCACCGTCAGGCGCAATTCGTCGCGGGTGCGTTCGCCGCGTCCGACGCGACACTGATCTATACGAGCGACCTGCCGCGCGCTCGCCAGACCGCTGAATACATCGCCGCGAAGCTGGATTGTCCGCTAATCGCGGATGCGCGTCTGCGCGAGATCGATGTCGGTGATTGGCAAGGCTTGACCGGGGAAGAAGTAGAGCGTTGGGACGGCGAGCGCTATGCAGTGGTGCGGGCGGGCGGGTATACAATGCGGCGACCCGGCGGCGAAAGTCAGGAAGACGTCGGATTGCGTGTCCTTGCGCTCATCAACGAAGTTGTCACGACGCACGTTGATCAACATATCTTGCTGGTTAGTCATGGGGGAACCATTCGCAATACACTTAGCGCGCTTGATCTGCTCGACCCGTCACATGGTCACGTCGGGAACACCTCGCGTACCTCGCTGCTGCATCATGCCGCCGATGCGCGCTGGGAGCTGGATACGTTCAATATCCTGACGCATTTGCCCGCGACCGCACCCACGCGCCCTGTCGAAGGGTAGATTTTATACACAATGTGCAGGAGTCCCGCATAAGTTGGCCTTGCAATTTAGGGAAGTCTAAACTATGATTTTATCAGACTAAAAAACTTCGCAGGTCGTAATCATGGCTATTCCAAATCAACCCGTGCCAGAGCGCCGCGCATGGCGCAAGGAAAGTACCGCCCCCTCGCTTCCTGAAGTCTTCGCGAGCATCCCGGTTCCAGTCAACAAAGGCTTCTGGCGAACACTTGCCGCCTTCACCGGTCCCGGCCTCATGGTCGCAGTCGGCTACATGGACCCCGGCAACTGGGCGACCGACCTGGCAGGCGGCGCACAATTCGGCTATTTGCTGCTTTCCGTGATCCTCATCTCGAACTTTATGGCAATGCTCTTGCAGCACCTCTCGCTCAAGCTCGGCATCGTGACCGGACGTGATCTCGCGCAGGCGTGCCGCGACCACTATCCGCGTCCGGTTGTCCTGATGCTGTGGGTGCTATGCGAAGTCGCGATTGCAGCGTGCGACCTCGCAGAAGTGATCGGCGCGGCAATTGCGCTCAACCTGCTCTTCGGTATACCGCTCGTGTTCGGCGTGATGCTGACCGCCTTCGATGTAATCATCGTGCTGTTCTTGCAGCACAAGGGCTTCCGCTATGTCGAGGCGCTAGTCGCCACACTAATCGGCCTGATCGCGATCTGCTTTGCGTTTGAATTGCTTGCTGCGCAGCCACCAATCGCTGCCATTCTCGGCGGGCTGATCCCGTCACCGCAAATTGTGTTCAACCCATCCGCGCTGTACATCGCGATTGGTATCCTCGGCGCGACGGTCATGCCGCACAATCTGTATCTGCATTCGAGCATCGTACAGACCCGCGCTATCGAGCAGACGCCGCAAGGCAAGCGCCGCGCCATCCGCTTCGCGACCATCGATAGCACGGGCGCGCTTCTGGCTGCGTTCTTCATCAACGCCGCGATCCTGATCCTTGCCGCTGCCGCTTTTCATGGTACGGAAAACCAGAATGTCGCGGATATTGGTGATGCGTACAAACTGCTGACGCCTGTTCTCGGCGTCGGCGGGGCGAGCGTGATTTTCGCTGTGGCGCTGCTCGCCAGCGGGCAAAACTCGACGCTGACGGGGACGCTCGCCGGGCAAATCGTGATGGAAGGCTTCCTCAATTTCCATATGAAGCCCTGGCAGCGCCGCCTGCTGACGCGCCTGCTCGCAATCATCCCGGCGATCATCGTCGCGGCGCTCTTCGGGGAGCAAGGGACAGGGCAACTGCTCATCCTGAGTCAGGTTGTCCTCTCGCTGCAACTCAGTTTCGCGGTCGTGCCGCTGGTGCAGTTTACCAGCGAAAAGGCGAAGATGGGGCAGTTCGTAAACGGTCCCGTGTTGAAGGTCGCGGCGTGGACCGTCGCGGTGGTGATTGCGCTGCTGAATGCGTATCTGTTGTACCAGACGTTTTTCGTCGCGCGGTCGTGATTTGAAGCCGGGTTGATTGAATTGCGGGTCGGTCAAGCCCGACCCCTACACAGGGGCGCGTGTGTCTTGTGTAGGGGCGGGGCTTGACCCGCCCATCAGCCCTTCACCGCGCCCGCCGTCAGGCCGCCGGAAATCTGCCGCTGCACCAGCAGATACATGATTGCAATCGGGATCGCGCCGATCAGCGAGGCCGCCGCGAACAAGCCCCAGTATTTGCCATACTGCCCGTTGATAAACAGCGATAGGCCAACCGCAAATGTGTATTGCTGTGAGTCCTTGAGCATGATCCCGGCCAGCAGGAAGTCGGAGAATGTGCCGATGAACGACAGCACTGCAATTACGGCAAGGATTGGGCGGACCAGCGGCAGGATGATCCGCCAAAAGGTCGTGAACTGGTTTGCACCATCGACCAGCGCGGACTCATCAAGATCGCGCGGGACGGTATCGAAGTAGCCTTTCATCAGCCATGTATTGAAACCAATCGCGCCGCCGCTGTAGATCAGGATCAAGCCGCCATGCGAATCCAGCCCGACATTGAATAGATAAGCCAGCCGTGCGAAAAACTGGTGGAGAAAATCCGGGTCCTTCGCCCACCGATCCGCTGTCTCTTTGAGTGGAAAAATCTGGCCGAATTTTTGCAGGAAGAGGTACAGCGCGACAATCGCCAGCAGGTTCGGGAACACCTGGATCACGAGAACGACAAGCTGCGTCGTGCGCCGCCCCCGGAAGCGAAAGCGACTGAGCGCATAGGCCGCGAAAGAGCAGATCACCAGCGTAATGAAGGTACTTACCGACGACACGTAAACGGAGTTGGCGAGCCACGTCGCGAAGGGGCGCGTCGGCTCGTTGAAAAGCTGCGTGAAGTTGTCGAACGTCACACGCTTGAACAAATCCTGGCTGCTGACGGTATTCGCCGGATCGAGCGCCGCCGAGACGATAATCACGATGGGAAACAGCGCGTATATCACGCCGATCACAAGGATGACCAACCGGACGATCAGCCCCAGACGGCGGTTCGGATTGACCTGGCTGGAGCCGACTTTGACCTTCGTTGTGGGTCTGCTGAGAGCAGCGCTTGAACTAGCCATTGCTGTACACTTGCTCCAGTCTGCGGCTCAGTCGGAAGTTGTAGACGGTCACACCCGCGACGATCAGGAAGATGAACAGCGTCAGCGCGGAAGCGAACCCGTAATCGATGCCTTTGGTCCCCGCGAACGCGAGGCGGTACGTATAGGAAATCAATATATCTGTCTGCCCGGCAACGGCGGCAGCATCCGGTTTGGGTCCGCCCTGCGTGAGTAACTGAATGATCGCGAAGTTGTTGAAATTGAAGGCGAACGAACCGATCAGCAGCGGTCCGACCGTGACCATCAACAGAGGGAGTGTGATGCGGCGGAACTGCGCCCAATAATTCGCACCGTCAATGACTGCTGCCTCGTATAAATCGGATGGGATGCTCTGCAACGCACCCATGGTGATGATCATCATATACGGGTAGCCGAGCCATAGATTAACCGCAAGGATCGCAAAGCGTGCCAGCCATGCTTCCCCGAACCAGTCCATCTTCACATGGAACAGCGATTGCCAGACTGTGGTAATCAACCCTTCTGGCTGGAGCAAACCGCGCCAGATCAGGACGCTGATGAAGGCGGGCAATGCGTAGGGGATTACCAGCAGCGTGCGGAACACGCCGCGAAACGGAATATCAGCGGTGTTCAGGATAATCGCGAACATCAAACCAAGCGCAAAGGTTGTGAAGACACTTGTGATGGCGAAAATCACCGTCCAGATGAACACGCTGAAAAACGGACCGCGCACGCTCTCGCTGGTGATCGCCCGCGTGAAGTTCTCCGCGCCGATGTTGACCGACCAGCCGCCAACGCCTTGCAGCGGAACTTTTTCGCCGCGCTCATTGAGCGTCACGAACGAGCCACGTTCTTCAGTATATTTCGTGCCGCTCTCGCGGTCGAGTAAATCACCTGTCGTTGGGTTGTATTGGAAGCGCTGGACAAGCTGCGGAGCCGAATCGAGCGACTCGACGCGCACAAGGTACGCACCGGAACGAATCGCGACCTGATCCTTGAGGACTTGCAAATAGCGGAGCGCATTGAGCCGCGCGACCTGATTGAAATTGCCAATCGTCGCCGGGATTCCCGCGCTGCTGCGCTCGCCAAGTTTGCCGAACTGCGCTTCGGCGTCGGCTTCCGCGACGATGCCCTTTTCGACCGAACCGACGAAGGCTTTACCTGTCGGGTCCACCAGCCACAGTACGAAGTCCTTGCCCTGCACCGGGTTCGAGGGCGTGTTCGAGATGAAGACGCTCGGCTTGAACGTCACGGCATCGGCGGGTTTGTAATAACTCTGCGCAAGGACATTTAAAACCTCGTCTTTGGTTCCGAGGTGGCCGTCTCCATAATTCGTGAGCGAGACGAAAACCGTATTGACCAGCGGATAGACAACCAGCAATGCCATCAATGCAAGGCCGGGTGCGGTCCACCGCCAGACGGAAAAACGGTCGAAGATGAAGACGAAGTTGATGATCAGCGTGCCGATCAGGATGCCTACCGCGAGCGGAACGCTGTACTGCGTTCCGATACCAACCACCAGATTGAGCGCAAAGGCGTCGATGATGATCAGCGCGATGATCCGAAAGATGATGCTGCGGGTCGAGAGGTTGGACATACATATCGCCCTTTTTGGCTTTCAGCCTGCCATCAGCGAAATACTATTTTAAATCCTGAAAAAAATCAGACCGGGTAGGGCAACGCCCGCACAGCCATTATTGGGAGGGGTCCGGCCTCGCAACGAGTGCAAAACCGGACCGTAACAGCGCTGGGCTAAAGCCACCGCGCCGGGAACAAACCTACTTGGCCGCGATCTTATCGCGGATCGCCTTTGCTGCATCCGTCATGACCTGCGTGCCTTCACCCTTGCCGTTGACCAGCAAGGTATACGCATTGCCGAGCGCGTCCCACACGCTCGCCATCGCGGGGATGGCAGGCATCGGGTCGCCATCGGCGGCGGATTGGCCGAACACAGCGATGTCAGCATCTTTCGTATTCTTGGCGACATCTGCCCACGCCGAAGGACGCGGATCGGCGTCATACAGCGCTTGCATCGTCTCGGTCGTCGCAACAAACTCCGTCAGGAATGCCTGCGCCAGCGCTTCGTTCTTGCTCTTGGCGTTGACCATGAAGCCCTGCGCGCCGACGAACGGACGCGAGACGCCCTTGATCGCGGGAATCTTCGCCACACCGTAGTTCACGCCCGCCTTGCGATAATCGGCCAGACGCCACGGCCCCGTGATGATCATAGCGGCCTTCTTGTTGGCAAATGCATCGCTCGCGCTGTCGCCCGTCGTCCCCGGCTTGATCAGCCCGTCCTTGACCATCTGCGCGATCTCGTTGCCAGCCGCGATACCACCCGCGCTGTCAATGCCGACATCGGCGGGGTTGTAGTTGCCTTGCGCATCGCGCCCGAAGATGTAGCCGCCGAAGCCCGTCAGGAACGGCTCGCCGTGATACGCATCACCGCCGAAGATCGCGATGCCCTGTTCAACCTTCTTATCGTCCTGGAGTTGCTTGGCGACCTTTTTGAGTTCTTCCCACGTCGTCGGGGGCGTCTTGATCAGGTCCTTGTTGTAGTAGAGCGCGATGGCTTCCGTTGCGTAGGGCATCCCGTACAACTTGCCTTCATAATTGAAAGCTTTGATGCCTACCGGGTCGAAGTTCTTGTTCTTGTCACCCAGATCGAGCGCGGCGAGCAGGCCGTTCGCGACCAGTTCACCGATCCAGTCGTGCGCACCGACGATGATGTCCGGGCCATTGCCCGCCGGACCCGCGATCTTGTAGTTCTGGCGAATATCCGCGACTTCCTGCACACGGACCGGGACGCTATACTTCTTGGTGAAATCCGCCGCGAGGGTGTTGAGGACCTTCGCGCGGTTGCCATCCGCCCATATCGTGAGCGTACCTTCGACAGATGCCGCAAACGTAGCGGTCGGGGTCGGCGCTTCGGTCGCGGCGGAGGCGAAGCGTGCCGGGGTGCTGCTACCGAGCGCGGTCATCATCGCAAGGATGAACGCGAGAGCCAGCAATGCAAGACGTTTACTCATGTTTTTACGAACTCCTGCTAAAACGTTAAACGGGACTGAACCATTTGGCAACGCGCGAACGAGCAATCGCTCACTCCCTCGCGGCGGAGCTAACAGGGATTGGCGCGTCTTCGGCGCTCAGGAAAGTATGTAGCTGCGCGTGCATCCGCGCGAGCAGACCTTGCAGCGCTTCGTGTTCGCTTTCCGGTACATTCATAAAGCGCGCTTCGATAGAGTGGCGCAGAGCGCTCTCGGCCTCGTGGTGGACCTGCCGCCCAGTCGTCGTGAGGCGCACCTTCGTATAGCGTCGATCCGCGTTCGAGACTTTTTCGATCAGACCCGCAGCGACCAACCGCCGGACGATCCCGGTCACGTTGCTTTTGTCGCAAAGCAGAAAATCGGCCAGTTCGGAGAGGCCGCATTCATCGCGCATCGCAAGCCAGTTGAGCAGGTGGTACTGCCGCACCGTTAGCGAGAACCGCGCGAAAAGTTGCCGGTCGATGTCATCACCGACCAGAAACACCTCATTGATCAAACCGTAAGTGCGAAGCGCCAAGATCGAAAAGTCTTTATCTGAACACTATACAAAGTCTGCAAAACGACTGGATAGTTGAACTATCAACTATATTTTAGTTGTAGCATAAGTTGGTTGTTCGTGTCAAGAGGTTCGGACCTGTTTCGCAGGGCAAAGACATCAAAATGGAGTATGGTGTCCACCACCACGAAAACCGCGACCATTTACGAGCGGACCTGCGTGTCCGCCCTCCAACGGTATACTCCACCCCTATTCATTAGTCAGGTGCAGCAATGTTCAAATATGATCTCGGTGACGGTCTCGATCTGCGTGTGCTGGAAGTGCGGCACGCGCCCCTGTTTTTCGATCTTATTGTGGAAAACCGCGCTTATCTCGCTGAATCGCTCGATTTTCCGCACCGCTTCCAAACACTTGAAGACGTACAAAGCTATATCAAGCGCGCCTTGACGCGCTATGCCGAAGACGGGTTGCCGATGACCGGACTCTGGCTGGATGAGCAGTTCATCGGCAGTGTGCTGTTCTTCCCGGTCGATTGGCATATCCGAAGTACGGAGATGGGTTACTGGCTGGCGCAGCGGGCGAGCGGGCGCGGCCTGATGACGCGGGCTGCACGGGCGATGGTTGGCTTCGCCTTCGATACAGTGAACCTGAACCGCGTCGAATTGAAAGTCGACGTCAGTAATGCGCGCTCGACAGCCCTCGCGGTACGGCTTGGTTTCAAGCTGGAGGGCGTCGCGCGTCAGGGCGCAATTCATGCGGGGAAGCGTGCCGATCTGGCGACCTATTCAATGCTTGCTTCGGAATGGACATCGCTGAACCGCACCGAAGACGTATCACAAGCCCGATAGACACCTTCCCGGAATTCACAAGGCGCACTTTGGAATGTTTTTGCGATTACTGGTCGCAATAATTGAGAGTAATCTTGTAGTGTCAATGTTTAACAACGGAGTCCCAATCATGACACACCAAAACCCTGCGCAACCCCCGGAAGTTACCGAGCGCATGACGCTCAACCGCCGCCACTTTTTGACGATGCTCGGTCTGGGAGGTACATTCGCAGCCATGAGTCTGGGAAACCCCGTGGAAGCAGCACACTATGCGGCAGGCTTGCCTGCCAAACTTTCGACTCCGCAGGCCAGCGGTGTGTCATCCGATGACGCCCTCGCGCGGCTGCTGGACGGCAACAAGCGCTTCGTTGCAGGCAGATCCACCTACCCGCATCTCGATGACGCGCGCAAAGCGGAGGCCGCGAAAGGGCAGGCCCCATTCGCATCGATCATTAGCTGCTCGGATTCGCGTGTCCCGCCGGAACTGATCTTCGATGCAGGGCTGGGCGATCTGTTTGTGGCGCGCACTGCCGGGAACATCGCGGATGATGTCGTGATTGGCAGCATCGAATATTCGATTGCCGTGCTGGGGTCGTCGTTGCTGGTCGTCATGGGTCACGAGCGCTGCGGCGCGGTCGTGGCGGCGGTCGAGGGCAAACCGCTCCCCGGCAAAATCGGCGTGCTGGCCGAGGCGATCAAGCCAGCGGTCGATAAGGTGCGCGCAGGCGGCGGGGACATCGTGGATGCGTCGGTACGCGAAAACGTCAGGATGACGGTCGCGAGACTGAGTGCGATGGGTCCGATCCTCGCCGATTATGTCACGGCGGGCAAACTCAAAATTGTCGGGATGCGCTACGATCTCGATGATGTGAAAGTGGAAGTCATCGCCTAGCGGTTCCATTCGCGGATCGCAGCATCCAGTTCTTCACGGGTCGGCGCATAGTTGCCGACCTTGCCGACGACAATCCCGGCGGCGAAGTTGGCGAGTGCGGCGGCTTCCGGGTAGCTTGCGCCCGCAAGCAGGCCGAGCGTCATCACCGCCAACGCGGTATCACCCGCGCCAACGGTATCGTAAACCTCTTCGATGTGTGGCGCGTGCAGATGGGATACCGCGCCACCCGCCTCAACCAGGGTCAGACCGCCGCTCCCGCGCGTGATTAGCATCCCGCCGCGTAGTTCCAGCCGCACGACGATTTCCGCGCCCGCTTCCGCAAAGGCTTCATCGCTCGTCAGATCGCGCCGAATGTACGCGCCTGCTTCGGCGGCGTTGCATTTCACGAGGTCGAACCCGGCATATTTATCGAGTTCGCCCTGCGCATCTGCCGTGAGCAGCGCCCCAACTGCGCGCCCGGTCTGCCGCGTCGCTTCGACGACGGTGGGTGTCAGCAGCCCGGTCAGGTAATCCGAGACGATCAGCGCATCTTTTTCCGGCGAATGAATGCCGATCTCGCGCGTGACGGCTTCTTCTATCGCGCCGGAAATCGGCTTGCGGTCGATGTGATCGAGCCGCGCGACCTGCTGCGGGAAGCGCAGCCCCATTTGCGCCATAATGCGCGTTTTGGTCGTCGTCGGGCGGTCGGGGTCTGCGACGAGGCCATCCGGTTTGATACCGCGCCGATGCAGCGCCCGCTTGAGCATATCCGCGAAGGCATCCGCGCCCGTCACGCCGACCTGTACGGGTTTGCCGCCGAGCCGCGCGATGTTCGCGGAGGGGTTGGCCGCGCCGCCGGGGATTAGCTCGCGGTGCGTAAACTCCAGCACCGGGATCGGCGCTTCGCGGCTCATGCGCTCCGCCTGCCCGTATAGATACTCATCGAGGATCACATCGCCGATGACGAGGACGCGCCTGCCCGCGAAACGCGCCACATAATCGAGCAGGCACTGCGAATCAGCCTGCATGTGCGAGCAGTTCCCGATACAGCACGGCGTGAGAGGCCGCGACTGTTTGCGCGCTGTAGGTCGCCATCACATGCGCCTGCGCTGCTGCCAGATCGAGCGGCATAATCAGCGCATTAAGGATCGCTTGCGCCAGCGCAGAGGGGTCATTTGGTGGGACCACATATCCGAACTCCGGTTTGCTGATCAAATCGCGCACGCCGCCCACATCTGTACTCACGACCGGGACGCGCGCCGCCATCGCTTCGATTGCGGAGACGGGGACGCCCTCATTCTTTGAACTCAATACGAGGCAATCCAGCGCGGCGTACACGGGCGCGGTTTCCGTCACCCAGCCCGCGAAGGTCGTCACACCGTGCAAGCCGAGACGAACCACCTGCGCTTCAATCTCCGGGCGCAGTTCGCCCGCGCCAATCAGAACGAAGCGAACTTCAGAGCGCGCATCGTGAACTATTTTCGCTGCCCGAAGAAAGAGCGCATGATTTTTAATCGGGACCATCCGACCGACGATCCCGACCAGCGGCACACCTTCGGGGATCGCGTTCGCCGCCCGGAAGCCACCCGCGCCGTGCCGCGTCTGCGCAAATTGTTGCAGGTCGAAGCCGATGGGCAGCACCACCGTCTTTTGCAGGGAGCAGATGCGGTAGGTTTCCACAATTTGCCGCTGAATCTCCGCGCTGATCACGATGATTCGCGTCGTCAGCCGGGCGCACACACGCTCCAGAGCCAGGAAAAGCTGCGTCTTGCGCGGACTGAAATAGCCGGAAAAGACATGCCCATGAAAGGTATGCAGCACCACGCGCACGCCTGCCAACCGCGCCGCGAGCCGCCCCACGAACCCGGCTTTCGCGGTATGCGTATGCACGATGTCCGGCTGCTCACGCCGGATCAGGCGGTAGAGCGCAAGCAGCGTGCCGAGATCGCGGCGCAGCGAGATTTCACGGCCAAGCGAGGGGATGATCGTCACCGGGACGCCGCGCGCATCCGCGACGTAGCGCATATCGCGCTCATCCGCGCCGACTACACCGCAAACGATGCTGCTCTCGAATTCCGTGCCGCGCATCTCCGCTGCGAGCAGCATGACGTGCAGCGCCGCGCCGCCGACATTCAAACGCGCGATAATGTGCATCACCTTGAGCGGCCTGTTTGCCAACTAGCGCTCCTGCACGAGTTCCGCAAGCAGCGCCGGGTCGATGTTGCCGCCGCTGATTACATGGACAATGTGCTTCGCGCCAGGGAACTCGCCCGCGTGCGCCCGCCACGCAGCCAGCGGGAGCGCCCCGGTGGGTTCAACGACCAGCTTTTCCGAAAGGATCAAATGCCTCGCTGCCTCGCGAAGCTGCGCTTCCGAGACGGTCACGATAGCATCCACCTGTTCGCGGATATGCTCGAAGGTCAGCGGTCCGATTGCGAGCGTCCGCACGCCATCGGCGAGCGTTTGCGAGGCCTGCGCGCCTGTGATCTCGACCACCTGCCCGGCGGCCTTCGAGCGGCGCGCATCATCCGCGAGTTCCGGCTCGACGCCGATGATCTGCACCGTTGGGCGCAAGTGACGCAGCGCCGCCGCAATCCCGCTAATCATCCCGCCGCCACCGACGGGGACCCATACCTGATCGACTTCCGGCAGATCATCGAAAATCTCAAGCCCGATTGTGCCTTGCCCGGCCATGACATACGGGTCGTTGAAGGGCAGGACCAGTGTTTGGCCGTGTATCAGGCGCGCGGCCACGTCTTCGCGCTTCTGCGTTTGCGGATCGTACAGCACGACCTCCGCACCAAGCACGCGCGTCGCCTCGATTTTCACGCGCGGCGCATCGTTCGGCATGACGATCAGCGCCGGGATCCCGAACGCCCGTGCCGAATACGCGACACCCTGCGCGTGGTTGCCGCTCGAATACGCGATTACGCCCGCCGCGCGAACTTCCGGCGTCAGGGTAGCGATGCGGTTGTATGCACCGCGCAGCTTGAAGGAGCCAATCGGCTGCAAACTTTCCGGCTTGAAGTAAACGCTTGTTTCCGATGTGGAAAGCGCCGCGCTGCGAATGAGCGGCGGTTGCGCCGCGACTCCGCGCAACCGTTCGCGCGCCGCGACCACATCTGCGTAGGTAATCACAACCCGACTCCGTGATAGACATCAATCGTGCGCGTGATCATGCCTTCGGCGGTGAAATGCTGCTCCAGCCGCGCGCGTCCCGCGTTGCCGAGGTCACGCGCTTGCTCCGGGTAATTGCCGATGTCGAGCATCGCCTGTGCCAGCGCGTCCACATCCTGTACCGGGACGAGGTAGCCCGTTTCGCCCCGTGCGACGATCTCCGGCAGGGCGCTTACATTCGTCGCGATAATCGGCACGCGCACGGCCATTGCCTCCAGCGCGACCAGCCCGAAGCCCTCCCAATACGAGGGCATCAGCAGCGCGTCGAAGGCGGCCATGATCGTTTGGGCATCGCTGCGGTGGCCGAGGAAGTGGACGCGGTGGCCGATCCCGTAGCCTTCGACTTCGCCTTCCAGCTTCTTGCGCAGCGGTCCGTCACCGACGATCACGTAATGCGCGTCGGGAATCTGCCGTGAGACCTGCCAGAACGCGCGCAGCCCATCCGATAGCCCCTTTTGTTCGACCAGCCGCGCAACGGAGCCGAAGACCGTCCCCTGTTCGGGAAGTCCCAGTTCGTGCCGCACGACGGACCGCGCACCCTCACCAATATTCACCGGATGCAGGCCGTAATGCACGGTGACAGCTTTGCCCGGCGGCGCGCCTTCCACCCGGATCATGAATGAGCGTAGAGACTCGCTAATCGCGATCCCGCGCGTCACGCGCCGCCATAGATAGCGCTGAAAAAGCCGAATCGGGAGCCGTCGCCGGAACGGATCATCGTTGTGTCCGGTGGTGATGATCGTGCGCAGCCCGGCGCGCCCCGCCGCGAAGACGCCGTGCAGGTCGGCGTGAATCAGGTGGGTATGCAGCGCATCGAATTTGCCGCTTTTAATGAAATCGCCAAGCCAGCCGATTAGCCCGAAATCAATATCCTGTTTGATCGCGTGCTGTGTCACCTGCACACCTTGCAACCCCGCCGCGTACTCATCCATCGGTCGATCTGGCTCGACCAGAATAAGCAAATGTACTTCATAACCAGCTTTCGCGAGGCCGGGCAGCAGGATCGCGAGGTGCTTTTCCATGCCGGAAACGCCTGTCATTTTGGCGAGGTGCAGCAGCTTCGGCATAGGCTACGGAGTCTGGCGCTTGCGGCGCAGGTCGCGCGAGCGGATGGCAACCATCGCGCCGAACGCGGCGAGCGCGAGGACGCCGACGCCGACGCTGAACAGTTCGGCTTCCGGGAGCGGTAGCGCCAGCACGAGCAGCGCCGCCCCACCCAGCACAAAACACGCGACATAGAGAGCGAGGACCGCCCGGCGATGGTTGAGGCCGAGAAGAGTCAGGCGGTGCGAGGTGTGGTCCTTGCCGCCCTGAAATGGCGAACGGCCTTCCGCAATGCGTGTCACGAAGACGAGCGTGGTATCGAAGATTGGCAGGCCGAGGACGAGGATCGGGATGATCCAGGTAATCTCGCGCGGGTGTACTGGGAAGCGCATTTTAATCGCGAGGACGGCCAGCACGAAGCCCAGCACGAGCGACCCGGTATCGCCCATGAAGGTCGAGGCCGGGTTGAAATTGTAGATCAGGAAGCCAATCGCGGAGCCGCACAGCGCGGCGGCTAGCGTGCTGACCATTTCCTGCCCTTGCGACGCCGCAAGCACGAAGATGAACCCGGCGGCAATCGCGCTCGTCCCGGCGGCCAGCCCGTCCATGTTGTCCATAAAGTTGATCGCGTTGATCAGCCCGACGATCCAGAAGATCGTTAGCGCGCCATCGACTATCGGGTTCAGTGTGAATTCGATGCGAATGCCGACTGCCAGCGCCACGCCCGCCGCGAGGAACTGCGCGGGGAACTTGCTGCGTGGCGAGAGGCCGATTTTATCATCGACCATGCCGATGACGGCCAGCCCGGTCGCGCCCGCGAGGATCGCGCCGAGTTCAACGACGTGCTGCGGCCAGTTGCGGAAGAGCAGCAGCGCGACCACGAACGCGCCGTAAATCGCCAGCCCGCCAAGCAGCGGCGTCGGGGCGGCATGGACCTTGCGGGCGCTGGGCTGGTCGAGGAACCCGGTCCGGCGCGCAAGCTGGCGGGTGAGGGGAGTCAGCCCGATGGAAACGGCGAAGCCGACAATCCACACCGGGAGCAGGTCTGCAAATGGCATCAGGGTTGCGTACTCATCGAAAGCTCAGAAGCAGTATATCCTATCCGGCTTCGTTTTCTATGGCGAGTGTGGGATCGAAATGTCAGAAAGGGCGGACATATAGGTCCGCCCGTACACATCGCGGATTGCCATTTGAAATTTGTCAGAGAGCGGATACGCAAGTTGACCGTATACCTTTTGGGTTGGTGTAGGGGCAGACCGATGCGTCCGCCCGGGTGTGGCAGCGGAGCATTTACGTATTCACCATCACACATCACGAATTGGCGTAGGGGCGGACCGATGTGTCCGCCCATCTTCGACCACAATCCGTTTTGATACGATCCGTGTGTTGCGCGGATAGACCACGCTTTCTACAATAGTATCAACGTTCGACCCGGAGATTGCCGCGATGCTCGATACGACGCTTTCCCGCCGTTTGTCGGTCCTGACCTCGATGCTGATAGTCGTCGGCCTGCTGCTGCTCACGCGCATCGCGTCGTTCCAATTTCAGTTGGATACCGCGCAATATCTGCAAAGCGCGGCCAGCAACGCCTATCACACGCAGCGCGAACAAATCCCCGACCGGGGGCGTATCTATGACCGCAACGGCGAATTGCTGGCCGGGAACGAGATGTTCTACAACATCGGCGTCAGCCCGAACCTCGTCACGGTAGGTAACAAAACGAAGGTCGCGGATACCCTGAGCAAATTGCTCTCGCTGGACCGCGCGACCCTGCTCACGATCCTTGCGACCGATAAAACCTATGTGCCGCTGACCACGCGCCCGGTTTCCACCGAACTCGCGCAGAAGGTCGCCAAAGAGGAAATGTACGGCGTGCGGCTCGACCCGATCCCGCGCCGCACCTATCCGCAAGGCGCGCTCGCGGGTCCTGTCATCGGCTTCTTCGGTGCGGATGGCAAGGGTTACGTCGGCGTCGAGGAAAAATGGAACGAATACCTCGCGGGGCAAATCAAGTATGCGGATGAAAGCCCTATCCCCTTCGATGTGAACCCGAACAACCGCCCGCCGCCGGGCGATGACATTTACCTGACCATCGACCGCAGCCTGCAAGCGCTCGCGGAGCAGATGCTCGCGGAGGGGATGCAGACCTATGGCGCGCCGAGCGGCAGCATCCTGATCATGGACCCGCGCAACGGCGAAATCCTGGCGATGGCAAATAGTCCGTCGTTCGATCCGAACAATTACATCGATGCGAAAGCTGACACGCTCAAGAATTCTGCGGTGAGCGACCTGTACGAGCCGGGGTCCGTCTTCAAACTTGTCTCCATGTCATCGGCGCTCGACAGCGGCAAGGTCAACCGCAACTGGACCTATGTGGATACATCGGTGCTGGTCGTCGGTGGCGCGCGAATTTATAACTGGGATCGCGGCGGGCATGGCTCGCAAAGTTTCGACCAGGTGTTGATCCACTCGTGGAATGTCGGCACGACCAGCGCCGCGATTGCGATGGGCAGCGATATGTTCTACACCTACCTGCGCGATCACTGGGGTGTCAACGTGCGGACCGGGGTGGACCTCGGCGGCGAGGCGACGGGCGTATTGCGCAAGCCGGGCGATATGTACTGGTCCGACAGCAACCTCGCGACCAACAGCTTTGGGCAGGGCTTGAGCGTGACCCCGCTGCAAATGTTGTGCTACACGAATGCAATTGCCTATGGCGGGCAAATTATGCAGCCGCACATCGTCCTCAAGCATATACATGGCGAGCAGGTCATCCCCAGTGAGCCGTTTGCGATGCGGACGCCTATCAGGAAGGACACCGCCGACCAGATGCGCGACATCATGGTGCGCGTCGTGACTGAAGGCGAAGCGAGCAAGGCGCTCGTGAAGGGCTACAAAATTGCGGGCAAGACGGGGACTGCGCAGCTTTACAACCCCGCGATCCAGAATTACGATCCGTCGCTACAAGAGGCAACCTTCGTCGGTTTCCTGCCCGCCGACGAGCCGCGCGTGAGCATCCTGATCAAGTATGACAAAATCGACGCTTACGCGAGCCAGACCGCCGCCGAAACGTTCTCCAAACTGGTCAACCGCCTTGTCGTGCTGATGAACATCCCGACCGATGCGCAACGCGAACAACTGCGCGCGCTGGGCGGCAACACCTGGGCGATCAGCGGCGCGTATACCAAGTGAATACGTCCAACCCGCTCCCCTTCGCCCTCACGCTGGGCGGGATCACATTCTTCTTCACCGTGATTTGGGGCGGTCCGTTCATCGAGATTTTACGGCGGTTGCGGCTCGGCAAGAATATTCGCCCGGAAGAGCCGGAGAGCAACCAGAAAAAGCAGGGGACGCCGACGATGGGCGGGATCATGATCCTCGTCCCGGTGCTGCTGATCACGCTTGGCCTGAACCTCGTCAGCGTGATTCGGCAGGTCACGGGCGCGTCGATCCTGCTGCCGCTGTTCGTGCTGGTCAGTCACGGCATCCTCGGCGCGGTGGATGATCTGGAAGGGATCAGTGGACGGCGCACGAAGGGGTTGGGCATCTCCGCGCGGACCAAGTTCATCGCACAGTTGGTTCTCGCCTTTATCGCGGCGCTGTTTATGTCGGTGGTGCGCGGCGGTGTCAGCTTCGCGAACCAGATTTATATCCCGCTGATTAGCGTCACGATCCAGCTCTCGCCGATTTTTTTCATCCCGATTGTGATGGCCGTGATCGTCGCGAGCAGCAACGCCGTCAACCTGACGGATGGGCTGGATGGCCTCGCCGGGCTGATCGTCGCCACCGCGTTCGCCGCGTATGGCATCATCGCTTTGCTGCAAGGGCAAATCTTTCTCGTGCAGTTCTGCTTCATCATGGTTGGCGCGTGCTTCGCCTTCCTGTGGTATAACGCGAACCCGGCGCAGATGTTCATGGGCGATACGGGGTCGCTCGCGCTCGGCTCCACGCTGGCGACGGTCGCGCTCATGACCGGGCAATGGGTGATCTTCCCGCTGATTGCGATCATCCCCGTCGTGGAGACTCTCAGCGTGATGATTCAGGTGGCATATTTCCGCGCGTCCGGCGGGCAGCGTGTCTTTCGCCAATCACCGATCCACTATCATTTCATCCTCGGCGGGTGGAGCGAGAATCAGGTTGTGCAGCGCTTCTTTCTGGTGAGTCTGGTCGGATCGATCATCGGGATCGCACTGGCACTGATCGGGCGGTAGATGGAGTGAAATACCGGGCGGACACACAAGTCCGCCCCTACGGAAGAGGCGCGGTTCTCCGGTGAATTAGACCAATCTCAAAATGACGCCTTCGTCGCCACGCAGCGCGAACGACCCGGCTGCATCGGCGGTCCCGCGTTCGGGATGCGTGCTGAACATAAAATTGCCGCTCACATCATTGACGGTCTGCGCCTCGCTCGTGAAGTTGAGAAGGACGAGGAAGCGTTCGCCGCTGCCATCATCGGCCTCGCGCGTGTAGCCGAAAACCCCTTCCGGCGTTTCACTCAATGGCGCATAGGCTCCATGATTGAGCGCGGCATGTTCGCGTCGCAGCTTGAGCAGACCGCGCGTGAAGTTCAGCATGGAGGCCGGGTCTTCAAGCTGCGCGGCGACGTTGCGCGTCGCGTAATCCGGCGCGATGGGGAGCCACGTCTGCGCGCCTTCCGGGGCGAAGCCCGCATTCGCGCTCGCGTCCCACTGCATCGGCGTGCGTTCCGGGTCGCGCCCCAACCCCAGCCCGACGACGCGCTTGCCCCAGGGGTCCTGCACACGGTCCGCCGGAATCTCGACATCGACCATCCCAATTTCGTCGCCGTAATAGATTTGTGGCGTGCCGCGCAACGTGAGCAGCAGCAGCATCGCGACCCGCGCCCGCGCGTGACCCAGCCGCGTCGGGATGCGGTGTTCGTCGTGGTTGCTCAGGACATAGTTCGGCCATGCGCCTTTCGGGAGCGCGGCTTCCTGCAAATCGACGGAGGCGCGGATCAGCTTCGCGTTCCATTCGATACCAAGCAGGCCAAAATTGAAAGGCATGTGCAGTTCGTCGTTCGCCATGCCGTAGTAGCTCGCCCAGTCCTTCCAATCGAGGATGTGCGTCTCGCCGACAGACACGCGCGGGCTGATCGGCTCGAATTCATTCAGCAGCGCGCGGATTTCGCGATAGAGCGGGTGATTATCGGCGTGGTTCTTGCTATAGACGTGCAGCAGCGTATCGTATTCGCCGAACGATTTGTAATTAGTCGTGCCGATGGTCGGGTTGGGCGGATCGTCGCGCAGGTCGGGGTCTTTCATGACGAAATGCGCGACATCGATGCGCAGACCATCCGTGCCGCGTTCGAGCCACATCCGCAGCGTATCCAGCATCTCGTGCTTGACTTCCGGGTTGCGCCAGTTCAGGTCAGGCTGCGCTTCCAGAAACGTATGCAGGTAATACTGCCCGGTGCGTTCGTCGAGTGTCCACGCGGGACCGCCGAAAACGCTGACCCAGTTGTTCGGCGGCTTGCCGTCCTTGCCGTCGCGCCACACGTAATAATCGCGCTTCGGGTTGTCGCGGCTGGCGCGCGATTCGATGAACCACGCATGTTGGTCGCTGGAATGGTTCGGCACGAAATCGATGATAATCTTGAGGCCGCGCGCGTGCGCTTCCGCAATCAGACGGTCGAAATCGGCGAGCGTACCGAAGATTGGATCCACGTCGCGGTAATCGGCGACATCGTAGCCAAAATCGGCCATCGGGGATTTCATGAATGGCGAGAGCCAAATTGCGTCGATACCGAGCGTATCTGCGAGGTAATCCAGCTTGTCGATGAGGCCGGGCAGGTCGCCCACGCCGTCGCCATTGCTGTCTTTGAAGCTACGCGGGTAAACTTGATAGATTACGCCAATTTCCCACCATAAGTTGGTCATGCTGCACCTGTGTCGTGAAAAAGAATTGAACTAATCTTAGGTAATTTGATAGCGCGGACGCCAAAAGATGACAAGAATGGCGTCCGCAAGCGTGTAGTTATACCTTTTCTGCGACGAAATGCGGCAGGATATGTTCCGCATATTCGGCGAGGATGCGTTCTTCTTCGCCGCACATCAGGTATATATTGAACTGCGTGACGCCCGCCGCTTCCAGTTCATGCAGCTTCTCGATGTGCGCTGCCGGGTCGCCCAGCACGCCGAAGCTATCGATGATGTCATTCTTAATGAATCCTAGGTGATCGGCGTTGATGTCGGCGTGGTGCTTGTAATCGTAGCCCTTGCGCCCCTCGATGTAATCCGTCAGGCGCTGCGGGATGCCGCCCCCGCCTTCCGTGCCGTAGCGCTCTACGAGGTCCGCGACGTGGTTGCCGACCATCGCGGGAAACCAGCGCGTTTGCGCCCGCGCCTTCTCCATATCGCCGACCCACACGGGCGCGGCGGCCATCACGCGGAATTTGGACATATCGCGCCCGGCCTGCTTGCCCGCGTCAATCGCCTGATCGGTGAACCATTTGACCAACCAGGGGTCGGCAAGCTGAATGATCAGCCCATCCGCGATTTCGCCCGCAGCGGCAAGCGCCTTCGGACCGTAAGCAGCGATCCAGACGGGCATTTCATAGTTTGACCAGACCAACTCGACCTGCTGCTCGTCATATTCGATTTTTTCACCGCGAACCAGCTTGCGCAACGCCTCCGAGAATTCGATCATCGTTTCGACATTTAGCGGCTTGCGGCCAAGCACACGCCGCGACGAATCGCCACGCCCGATCCCGACATCGAAGCGCCCGCCGCTGAGTTTTTGCAGCGTGGCGAAGGTCGAAGCCGCGACCGTCCAATCGCGCACACCGGGGTTCGTCACGCAGGGACCGAAGCGCATCCGCTCCGTCTCGTGCATACAGACGGCCATCGTCGTATAGCATTCCTGCCAGAGGACATGCGAATCGAAAAACCAGCAGTAATCGAATCCGGCGGTCTCCGCTTGCTTGACCAGCGAAATGACGCGCTTCGGCGGGATGTCTCCCTTGAAAGTAATTCCAAATTCCATCGTGGGTGGCCTCGAATAAATAGCGGCGCTACGGTTGAAGCCGGAAAGTGTAGCGCGCTTTGCGGAATTGCGGAACGCGCGTTTTGCACGAGTCGACTACTTGACAAATCGCATCAATTTGAATAATATCAATACATATTGATAGGATTTGTGAATGACCTCCGCAACCGACGACTTCCTGAAAACTATCGCGGATGCGCGCCGCCGACAGCTCATCATCTCGCTGACGCACAGCGATTACCGCGTACACGAGTTGGTCCGGCTGCTCGACCAGCCGCAAAACCTTGTCTCCTATCACCTGAAAAAACTACGCGAGATACACCTCGTCAGGGAGCATCGCAGCGCCGCCGACGCCCGCGATATTTATTACAGCCTCGACCTCGAAACCCTGCACACGCTGTATCGGAGCGCGGGCGCGGCAATCCACCCGGCACTTGCCGCCGAAAGTACAGACAATCGAAACAGTGCGGCTGACCCGCTGCGCGTATTGTTCCTGTGTACGGGTAATTCCGCGCGCTCGCAAATCGCGGAAGGGCTGCTGCGCGAGTCTGGCGGCGCTTCGGTCGCGGTATTCAGCGCGGGGACCGCACCGGATGGAGTCCACCCGTATGCCGTGCGCGTGATGGATGAACTGAACATCGATATTCGCGGCCAGCTTTCCAAGGGACTCGACGCGCTCCCCGGCTGGTCGTTCGACTACGTGATTACGCTCTGCGACCGCGCGCGTGAAGCCTGTCCCATCCTGCCGGAGAGCGCGCAGTTCATCCACTGGAGCATCCCCGACCCCAAAACCGTGAAGGAGCCGGAAGCGCAGTACCGCGCCTTCCAGCAGACCGCCGATGAACTACGTACCCGCATCCGCTATTTTCTCGCTGCGCTGCGCAGCCAACAGAAAGCCGCTTGATGAAACAAAAGGTCCTCATCCTCTGCACGGGCAACTCCGCGCGCTCTCAAATGGCCGAAGGGCTGCTGCGAACGCTGGCCGGGGATCGGTTCAAGGTGTTCAGCGCGGGGTCCAACCCGTCTGTAGTCAATCCGCTCGCGATACAGGTCATGGACGAGCGCGGGATCGATATTCACGGGCAGCGCTCGAAGCACCTGCGCGAATATCTGCAACAGCCCTTCGATTATGTGATCACGGTCTGCGACGCCGCCGCCGAAACCTGCCCGCTGTTCCCCGGCAAGGCCGAGCGCATTCACTGGAGCTTCCCGGACCCGGCAGCCGTCGAAGGCGACGATGAAGCCAAACTCGCGGCCTTCCGCAAGGTGCGTGACGATCTGGAAGCGCAGTTCGGCGCGTGGGCGCTGGAGATGTCCTCGGAAGCCACCGCGAATGGCTGAACCTGTGCGCTACTCGTTGCTACGCCGCGCGATTGCCGAACTGATCGGGACGTTCGCGCTGGTCACGGCGGGCTGCGGCGCGATCATCGTCGATACGCAAACGGGCGGGAGTATTTCGCATGTCGGCGTCGCGCTGACCTTCGGCTTGATCATCCTCGTGATGATCGCCGCGAGCGGGCATATCTCCGGCGCGCACTTCAACCCGGCGGTAACACTCGCCTTCGCGCTGACGCGGCACTTCCCGGCGCGCGAAGTGCCGTTTTACGTCGGCGGGCAGGTCGGCGGCGCGGTCCTCGGCGCGGGCATTTTACGAATCCTGTTTCCGACCAGCGCGACGCTCGGCACGACAGTCCCCGCCGGGGATGCGCTGCAATCGTTCGTCCTCGAAATTTTGCTTTCCGCCGTGTTGATGTACGTGATCATCGCGGTCGCGAAGGATACACGCGCAGCGGGACACCTCGCGGCGCTCGCCATCGGCAGTACAGTCGCGCTTGATGCGCTGTGGGGCGGTCCCGTCAGCGGCGCGTCGATGAACCCCGCGCGCTCGTTCGGTCCGGCACTGCTCTCCGGCGTGTGGCGCGATCACTGGGTGTACTGGTTGGGTCCCGTGCTTGGCGCGGCGCTCGGCGCGTTCGTTTTTGAATTTATCCGGCAGCCCGAAAATAAGGAGGTATCGAAGTGAATAAACCACGTATGCTGATTATCTGCACTGGCAACTCTGCACGTTCGCAGATCGCCGAAGCGCTCATGAGCAAGTATCTGAGTGATGAATTCGATGTCGTTTCGGCGGGGCTGGACCCGCGTGGCCTCAACCCTTACGCCGTGCGCGTGATGCAGGAGATCGGGATCGACATCAGCGCAAATCAGTCGAAGGATGTGAAGCAGTATCTGGGGCAGTTCTTCACCTATCTCGTGACCGTGTGCAGCGATGCCGAAGCGCGCTGCCCGATTTTTCCGGGCGTCGTCTTTCGGCTATTCTGGCCGTTCGAGGACCCGGCGAAGTTCTCCGGCACGGAAGAGGAGACGCTCAACATCTTCCGCAAGGTGCGTGACGAGATCGATCTCAAGGTGCGGCAGTTTGCGCTCGATTTCAAAATGAAAAATCTGTACGGCCAGCCCGAAAAAGGATAGCCAGGCTTTTACTGCGCTGCGGCGGGGTCCGTCAAATCCGCAAGCCAGATGATCGCCTCCGCGCCCTCGCCGCCTTCACGAAATTTAAGCGTCGCACTGCGTTCGATCATGTCCTGAAAGGCCAGCTCACGCGCGCTCGTCGTCCAGGTGTGCCAAACCACTATCCACGCACGGCGCGCGTCGGCGGGCGGCCAGGTCTGCTGATTGAATCCAAACGCGATTTTAGTCGATGGCGAGAGCATTTGATTAAGGTCGTTGGCGCGCGGGTCGATGGCCTGCGGCAGACCGTCCAGATAGTAGCCGAAGCTGATCTGCGCGGTTGGCGACTGAAAATAGATGATGTCTCCATTTTGCCAGCCCGCGCGAACGATATTCGCGACGACCTGCGCGCTGCTGCGCTGCGCAGGCGGGAAGAAGTGACCGCCGACGCTGAATAACAGCAGCAGCGTAATCCCGCCGCTATACACTTGCTGATTTCGGCGCTTCATCTTCGATGCGGCGTAGACCCATAGCATCGCCACGATGAAGATGCTCGCCAGAAATGGCCGGGCGATGAACACGGGCTTGTACGCGATTGACGCGGCGAGAGCGCTACCCGGCGCGAGGAACAGCGCCGCCGCGAGGATCGCGCCCTTGCGTCCCCGGAACTGATCACGCGCCACGAGCAGCGCGAGGCCGGAGAGGGCGAGGGCGAGCGGAACCTGAGCAGTCTGGAGAATTTGCGTCGTGCGCGATGAGGTTGCGAGCAGGATCAATTGCAGGAAGCTGAACGGCGATTGCTGCGGTATCCAGAAGCCGCCTTCGATGTTCCTGAGCTGGTCGAGGAGCGTCACGCCCCATGGGAGCCACAGCAGCGCCGCACCACCAAAAGCGAGCAGCGGTCCGCGCAGGCCGCGCCGTTCGCGAACCGCACTGATGAGGCATACGCCACCGATAGCCAGCGCATAGAACAAGCCCAGATTGTGCAGGTAGGCGCATCCCAGCGCACCGAAGAAGACCAGCCACCAGCGACGCTCGATAGCGCCGATCACCAGTAAGAGCGCCGCGCACGAGAGCAGCGAATAGGCGCGCGCTTCCTGACTGTAATAGAGCGCGCCGGGCAGCAGCAGCACACACCCGGCGGCGAAGAATTGCGCACGGCGCGAAAAGCCAAGCACTTTCGCGAGCCAATAGGCGAGCAGCACGGCAACGACCCCGAACACCGCGCTCAAAAAGCGCAGCGTGAATTCCGTCGATCCGAATAGATGCGCGATGACCCATTCCAGAAAATAGAAAATCGGTGGGTGGACATCGCCGCGTACCGCACCCGCGAGCTGGCTCAAGGAAAGTCTGGCAATCCAGGCGGTGAACGCCTCGTCGTACCAGAACACATCCGAACCCAGATTGATAAAACGTATCAGCGCCGCGCCCACGACGAGCAGCAGCACGCGCCCGCGTTCATCCAGATTTATAGAAGCGCGCATACGATGAAAAACAGGACGCCGCCGAAGGCCAGCCCCACGCGGTTGAGCCGCATCACTCTTTCATCCTTGCGCGTCAGCCACAACCAGCCGATACCAACCGCAACCAGCGCCGCGATCAGCGCGTTGAACGCATCGGACTGGTGGATGATGGTCGCGAAACGGGCATAACCTGGGTATTCGTCCAACGTGATTTCCCGCTGACGTTCAGATGCGCACTTTAGGTTGCTGGGAGACCTAGATTCGAACTAGGGCTAACGGATTCAGAGTCCGTGGTTCTGCCGGTTAAACTATCTCCCAATACGCGGCGAATTCTATCATACGCGAATCGCGCTGACAAGCCCGCACATGCGCTATGATCTATCATAGCCATCGCGCACATTTCAAAGGAAAACACGACCCATGACCGACGATATTTTGCGGAACATCGAGAGCGTCCCCGGCTTCCGGGCGGGCGTTGCGGAAGCGGGAATCCGGCGCACGGGCGGCACGGATGTCGCGCTGATCGCCTCCGATGTGCCATGCGTGGCGGCGGGCGTCTTCACGACGAACAAGGTCTATGCGGCCCCGGTCGCGCTCGATAGAGAACTGCTCGCCAACCACCCGGAACGCATTCGCGCCGTCCTCATCAACGCAGGCAACGCCAACGCCAGCACCGCCGAACGCGGCCTCCAGAACGCGCGGCAATCGGCGGCGTGGGCAGCGGAACAGATCGGCTGCGCGCCGGATGAAGTGCTGGTCATGTCCACCGGGATCATTGGCCTGCAACTCCCGATGGAAAAGTTCGCGAAAGCGATCCCGCTGGCCGCGCAAAACCTGCGTGCGGAAGGTTGGGAAGACGCCGCGCACGCGATCATGACTACTGATACAGTACCGAAAATCGCGCGCATTGAAGTACAGGGACCCGATGGCGGTTACACCATCGTCGGGATCGCGAAAGGCGCGGCCATGATCGCGCCGAATATGGCGACGATGTTGTGTTGCATCGTCACCGACGCGAAGGTGGAGCAGAAGGTTCTCGCGCGGGCGCTGCGGCAGGCCACCGACGCGACCTTCAACCACATTGTCGTCGATGGGGACATGAGTACGAACGATACCGTGCTGGCGCTCTCCAATGGCCTGAGCGGGGTCGAAATCGGGAATGACGCGCGGCGCTTCGTCTTTACCGGGGCGCTCTACCGCCTGTGCAAGGTCCTCGCGCAGGCGATGATCCGCGACGCAGAAGGCGCGAGCCGATTCATTACGTTACACGTCGTCGGCTGCGCAGATGCGGAACAGGCACAGCGCATCGCGAACACGATTGCGACCTCGCCGCTCGTCAAGACCGCGTTTTATGGCGGCGATGCGAACTGGGGACGTATCCTCGCGGCGGCAGGGCGCAGCGGGGTCGAATTGGACCAGTACAGATTGTCTCTATGGTACGAGGTCGGGGAGAAGGACCCGAAAGGTGGCCTTCAACTCTGCGCGAACGGCGTTCCGCTCGATTACGCGGATGGCGAAGCGAACGCGATTGCGGCGAGCGATGAAATCACCGTCACGCTCGATTGCGGAATGGGGACCGAGAGCGCGACCGTCTGGACCTGCGACCTCACGCATGATTATGTCAGCATGAACGGGCATTATCGAACATGAATCATCTGGCGAACGAAACCTCTCCGTACCTGTTGCAGCACGCGGACAACCCCGTTGATTGGTATCCCTGGGGCGCGGATGCGCTGGCGCGCGCGCAGGCCGAAAACAAGCCGATCCTGCTCAGTATCGGTTACAGTGCGTGCCACTGGTGTCACGTCATGGCGCATGAGAGCTTCGAGGACGACGACACCGCGGCGTACATGAACGCGCATTTCATCAGCGTCAAGGTGGACCGCGAAGAGCGCCCGGACATCGACGATATTTATATGCAGGCGACGCTCGCCTTCACGGGCGGGCATGGCGGCTGGCCGATGACCGTCTTCCTCGCGCCGGATGCGCGCCCGTTCCACGCCGGGACGTATTTTCCGAAAGATGATCGCTACGGGATGCCTTCCTTCAAGCGCGTGATGGCGGCAGTGGTCGATGCTTTCCACAACCGCGCCGACCAGATGCAGGAACTCGCAGCGCAGGTCACGGAAGGCTTGCAGCGCGACGTGCTGGGCGAGGGCGCGGCAGGTGGCGAACTGAACGAGGCGCTGCTCACAAGCGCTTATCAAACGCTGGTGCGCGGCTTCGACCCGATCAATGGCGGCCTGAACAAAACCGCGCCGAAATTCCCAAGCCCGATGAATCTGGAATTTGTGCTGCGCACACTGGCGCATTCCGAAGGGGACCGCGCCGACCACGCGCGCGAAGTCCTCACCTTCACGCTGCGCAAAATGGCGAATGGCGGCATTTACGATCAGCTTGGCGGCGGCTTCCACCGCTATAGCGTCGATGCGCAATGGCTGGTCCCGCACTTCGAGAAGATGCTCTATGACAATGCGCAGTTGAGCCGCCTCTATACGCGGACTTGGCAAGCGACGAGCGACCCGTTCTTCCGGCGCGTGGCCGAGGAGACGTTCGGCTATATACTGGCCGATATGACTGCGCCCTCCGGCGGCTTCTATAGCACGCGCGACGCCGACAGCGAAGGCGAAGAGGGTAAATTCTACGTCTGGTCGCTGGATGAGATTCGCGGCGCGTTGCCACCCGAACTCGCGGACGCGGTGATTGCGTATTATGGCGTCACAGCGGGCGGCAACTTTGAAGGCCAAAACATCCTTAATGTGCCGAAGCCGGATGTCGCAAACGAGTTGGGGATCGATGAGGCGACTCTGCACGAACGGCTGGATCGCGCCCGCGAAACATTGCTCCAACTCCGCGAAACGCGCATCCACCCCGGACGCGACGAGAAAATCCTGACCTCGTGGAACGGCCTGATGCTCGCCAGCTTCGCGGAAGCGGCGCGCGCCTTCAGCAATAATGATTACAGGCAAACCGCGATCAATAACGCAGAATTCATCCTGCGCGAGATGGTCCGCGATAGTCGTCTGCTGCGCACGCACAAGGATGGCGCGAGCAAGCTGAATGGCTATCTCGAAGACTACGCCAACGTGATTGACGGCCTGCTCGAACTGTACCAGACCACCTTCGAGGCGCGCTACTTCGCGGAGGCACGACGGCTCGCCGATCATGTCCTCGCGCACTTTGCCGCGCCGGATGGTGGCTTCTTCGACACCAGCGACGACCACGAAACGCTGATTGCACGTCCGCGCGGTCTGCAAGACAACGCTACGCCGAGCGGCAACAGTATGATGGCAAAAGTCCTGGCTTTGCTCGCGGCATACACAGGCGACGACAAGTACGACGCGGCGGCGCGCGGGGCGCTCGCGAAGGTGACGGCGGCCATGCGCGAATATCCCGGCGCATTCGGGGAAGCGCTCAACGCGGCGGATTTGCTCGTGCGCGGTGTGCAGGAAGTCGCGATTGTCGGGGACCCGCAGCGCGCAGAGACACGGGCGCTGCTCGCAACCGTGAATGGCGCGTACCGCCCAAACCTAATCCGCGCCTTCACCCCGCACGACGTGGAAGACAACCAGACCCCGCCGCTGCTCGATTACCGCGCGCTGGTCGATGGCAAGCCCGCCGCTTATGTCTGCGAACACTTCATCTGCAAGCGCCCGGTCACGGATTGGGACGCGCTGGCTGCGTTGCTCAGGTAATCAATCGTAGATGCGCTGGCTGCTCGTTCGGACGCTCGCCCTGATTGTGCTGCTCACGATTGCCGTGAGCGTAGGGGTGCTGATTGGGCGAGCGCAGCCACCCCCGCCGAATGTCGCCTTTCTGCATCTGGATGAGTGCCAGTTACCGTGCTGGATTGGGATTGTGCCGGGGAAGACGACGCTCACAGAAGCAAAAAAACTTATTTCTGTTGCATTCCCCCAAGAATTAGGCGAACTTCAGTACGATGAAGGTGTCTGGCACTATTCTTTTCAGAATGGGCATACTGAATATATGCACTTAGACCTCTATACTGACGACACTGTGCTTTTCATCACCAGTTTCGATCTGATATTCAACGTGCCGATGCTTAATGCTGCTGACTACTTCTCTCTTTATCCTGCATCTCCAACGGCGTTCAGTATTTATCGAGCGCCGGATGCGAAAAATCGAGACGCAATTGATTGGCGTTTCTTCGGTAAATCCTGGTTTCTTAACTTCATTGGATATGATGCTGTAGAACAATGTGATGGTCACATGGGGGTTCTGTTTTCCGACCAGATCGTGCGGATATTTAGTGGCGAGGCACTGGAATATAGCTGGGAAGCATATACCCCTTTAGCCAAATGGCGAGGACTTGGTTGTTATCAGTAGCCGCTCATGATGAAACTGCTATACCCATAGCTGTACGTCGCGTAAGAACCCAGCCATGAACTCGCGCGGTTACTCCTTGCATTCCCACAATCACACATACTACGCTTCCCCACATCCATTCGGCAATATCCGTCTGCGAAGGGACCGGAGCGCTATTCGGGTGCGAGTGGTAGATCGCGAGCAGGTCCCCGGTCTTCTCGATCTCGCGCAGCGCACGGCCAAGCGCGGCGGGGTCGGCCTGATAGCGCGTGGTCGGGTCGGCGGCGATGTTCGGGAGCGGGATGATTTGCTCCGCACGGTTGCCGCGTCCACCGATCAATCCGCAGATTTCGCACGGGGCGTTGGCTTGCATTTCGCGGATGAGCCATTGTTGTTGGGCGTCGGTCAGCGTCAGGGACATTGCATCTTTGTGCAGCGCATTCATTCGCTGCTTGCCTCCCGTACCGCCTGCACGAATGCCCTTATCTTACCATGATCCTTCTTACCCGGCGCGGCTTCGACCCCACTGGAAACATCCACTGCGAAGGGCTTCACGTCGCGTATTATTTCACCAACATTGTCCGGCGTGAGGCCGCCCGCCAGCATCAGCCGCGGGATGCGGCGGACTGCCGCCTGTACGATCTCGCGGTCGATTTGCTGCCCCGTGCCACCGTGCAACGCGGGGTGATAGGCGTCGATCAGCATGTGCGGCTGCATCGGATCGCTTTGGTGAATTGAGTCAGCATAGCGCTCGTACTCCAACTCGAACTGCTCAAGGCTGGCGGGACGCAGCGCCTTGTACCCGCGCGGCACGGTCGCCACGAAAACCGGGTCTTCTTCGCCGTGAAGCTGGATATATGTGAACGGTAGATCATCAAAATCTGCATTGAAGCCATTCACGAACACGCCGATCTTGCGCGCTGCTGTCGGCAGATCACGCGCAATTTTCGTGAAGTCATCCGGCGTGATACAGCGCGGACTCTTCGGGTGGAAGATGAAGCCGAGGTAATCCGCGCCCGCATCCACCGCCGCGAGCGCATCCTCGATATTCGTCAGGCCGCAGATTTTTACGTAGGTCATCGGCGCACGCCCGTCAGTTCGCGAAGCTGCGCCGCGCGGTCCGTCGCTTTGATCAGCGACTCGCCGACGAGGATTGCGCTCGCGCCTGCCCGCGCCATCCGTTCCACATCTGCCGCCTCGAAGATACCGCTTTCGCCGACCAGCGTTACCGACGGCGGGACGCCCTTCGCGAGTGTCTCCGTCGTCGTGAGGTCGGTTTCGAAGGTGCGCAGATCGCGATTGTTGATCCCGATGATTTGCGCGTTGAGGCGCAGCGCGCGGTCCATCTCCGCGGCGTCGTGGACTTCGACCAGTGCGGCCAGTCCGTGTGCCGTCGCGACGGCGTGCAGGTCCGCGAGCAGCGCATCATCAAGGATACCGACGATGAGCAAAATTGCATCCGCACCGACGGCGCGCGCCTCTTCGATTTGGAACGCATCAATCACGAAATCCTTGCGCAGAATGGGCAGCTCGACCGCTGCGCGCACTGCTCGCAAGTCGTCCAGGCTGCCCTGAAAGAACTTGCTATCCGTGAGGACAGAGAGCGCCGCCGCGCCGCCCTGTGCGTAGTCGCGCGCAATCGCGACCGGATCGAACGGCTCAATCAGCACGCCTTTCGAGGGCGAAGCGTGCTTGACCTCCGCGATCAACCGGATGTGATCACCGCGCAGCGCGGCGGCGAAGTCTTTAGGCGGCGCGGAATACGGCGCGAGGTTCGGCTTTGCGGCCTTGCGCGCGGCGACCTCCTCAAGTGTGTTCGCGACGATACGATCCAGATAGGTCCCCGTGCCGAGCAGCACGCCGGGGAATGCTGTCGGCGCGCTCATGTTGCCACCATATATTGCGCGGAATAGGCGACAAGCGCGTGCAGCTTTTCGAGTGCCGCGCCGCTCGCGAGGCTCTCCCGCGCGAGCCGCACCCCTTCCGCAAGGTCGGTCGTCATACCACCCGCGACCAGCCCCGCCGCCGCATTGAGCAGCACCACATCGCGCGGCGCGCCTTCAATCGCCCCGGCGAGGATGCCGCGCGTGATTTCCGCGTTGTGGGCGGGCATCCCCCCCGCGATGTCCGTCGGGTCGGAGCGCGCGAAGCCGAGCGAGGCCGGGTCGAGTTCATAGGTGCGGACCTGCCCATCGCGCAGTTCGCTGACGCGGTTCGGTCCGCTGGTGGTGAGTTCATCCAGCCCGCCGTGACCGTGTACGACGAACGCCGCCTCGCCGCCCAGTTCACACAGCACCAGCGCTATCAGTTCCGTCAGTTCCGGCGCATACACTCCAAGTAGCTGGCGTTTCGCGCCCGCTGGATTGGTGAGCGGACCCAGCAGATTGAAGAGCGTCCGCACGGCCAGTTCGCGGCGCGGACCAATGGCGTGCTTCATCGCGGGGTGGAAGGCAGGCGCGAAGAGGAACCCGATCCCGATCTGCTCAATGCACTCCCCGACCTGTTCCGGCGTGAGGCTCAGGTTCACGCCGAGCGCGGCCAACACATCCGCTGAACCACTTTTGCTGCTGACGGAGCGATTGCCATGTTTGGCGACGGGTAGCCCCGCGCCCGCGACGACGAAGGCTACCGTCGTCGAGATATTGAACGTGTTTGCGCCGTCGCCACCTGTGCCGCAGGTATCGATCAGATTGTCGCGATGGACGGCGGGATGGTTGGCCGCGCGCCGCATCGAAAGCGCGCTGCCCGCGATCTCTTCCACCGTTTCGGTCTTCATGCGCAGCGCCATCAGATAGCCGCCGACCTGCGCGGGCGTGGCGGCTCCGGTCATGATCTCGTCCATCGCGGCTTCGGCCTCGGCCTGCGTCAGGTCCTGCCGCTTCGCCAGCTTGCCGATTGCGTATTGTATGCCCATCGTATGCGCTCCGCTCAGGCCAGTTCGAGGTGTGGATTTTCGAGAAAGTTGCGCATCAAGCGGACGCCGTGCGTCGTCATGATGCTTTCCGGGTGAAACTGCACGCCGTAAATCGGATATTCTACGTGACGCAACGCCATGATTTCACCCTGTTCAGTGAAGGCAGTCACCTTGAGCGAGGCAGGGAGCGGCTCGTTCACGATCAGGCTGTGGTAGCGCGTGGCGTCGAAGGGGTTGGGCATTCCGTCGAAGAGCGGGTCGCCCGTGTGGTACACCTGCGAGATTTTGCCGTGCATCTGGCGCGGCGCGCGGGTCACTTCGCCGCCGAAGGCCTGCCCGATGCACTGGTGGCCGAGGCACACGCCGAGCAGCGGCACGGTCGGACCCAATCGCTCGATGACCTGGAGCGATACGCCGCCGTCATCCGGGTCGCCGGGTCCGGGCGAGATGATGAGGTGCGAGGGGTTCAGGCTGACGATTTCGCCGAGCGTGGTTTCATCGTTGCGGAAGACGCAGAGTTCCGCGCCGAGCGTGCCAAACGCCTGCACGAGGTTGTAGGTGAAGCTGTCGTAGTTATCGATCACGATGATCATGGTTGCGTGTTTCCTTTCTATTCGGGCTTTTTTAGACACGCCCGGCCATGAATGGACCGGGCTACTACGGTCTGGTCTCCCGACGGTGGAATAACCAGACCTTACTAGCGCGGTGGATTTATTCCCGCGCGCCGATTGCATGTACATCCTAAAACAGATTGTGTTCCGCGTTGTGGATTGCGGTCGAGACGGCACGCGCCTTGTTGATCGTCTCGTCGTATTCGCTGGCCGGGTCGCTATCCGCGACGAGACCCGCGCCCGCCTGAATGTATACGCGGTCGCCGCGCATCAGGATCGTGCGGATTGTGATACACGTATCCATCCCGCCGTCGTAGCTGAAATAGCCGACCGCGCCGCCATACAGCCCGCGTCGCGTGCCTTCCAGCGTTTCGATGATCTCCATCGCGCGAATTTTCGGCGCGCCGCTGAGTGTCCCGGCGGGGAAGGTCGCGCGCAGGAGGCTGAAGCAATCCATCCCCTTGCGCAATTTGCCCTCGACATGCGAGACGATGTGCATAACGTGCGAATAGCGCTCCACGACGAACATTTCCGGGACGCTCACGCTGCCATATTCACAGACGCGCCCCAGGTCGTTGCGTCCGAGATCGACCAGCATCAGGTGTTCGGCGCGCTCCTTCGGATCATTCAACATATGCTGCTCGTTGGCGAGGTCTTCTGCGTGCGTCGCGCCGCGCCGGATCGTCCCGGCAATGGGGCGCACGTTCGCGATGTTCGTATCGACATCGTAGCGGACCATCATCTCCGGCGAGGAGCCGATCACGATCACGTCATCGTGCGGGAAGGTGAGCAGGAACATATACGGCGACGGGTTGATCATGCGCAGCGAGCGATAGATACTGAGCGGCGTCGCGGTCGTCGTGCGTGACATGCGGCGCGACAGCACGATCTGGAAGGCGTCCCCAGCGGCGATGTATTCCTTCGCTTTCTCTACGTTTTCCATGAATTCGTCGCGGCTGTGCGTCGAATCGAATGTTTCATCGTCCGGCGGCGTGTTTTCGGGGATAGGCGGGAGTGGTTCGCGCAGGCGTGCGACGATTGCTTCAATGCGATCAATCGCGGCCTCGTAAGCGGCGGCGGTGTCGCCTGTGTTGCGCGCGTTGGAGAGGATCAGGAGCTGATGCTTCACATGGTCGAACATGACCAGCGTATCGACCAGCATAAACGCCGCATCCGGGATGTTCAAGTCATCCGTCGCGGTGTTCGGCAGCCGCTCGAACTGGCGCACGATGTCGTAAGCGAGGTAGCCGACCGCGCCACCGATGAAGCGCGGCAACCCCGGCAGCGCAACGGGCGTGACCTGCTTCACCGCATCGCGGACGGCACTCAGGGCGTCCTCACGCGCATCGAGGTGGTATGTGTTCGTGCGTCCATCGCGCTGTTCGGTGACGGCGCGATCCTTGACGCTGAGAATTGCGGTCGGGTTGACGCCAATGAATGAATAGCGCCCGATGTATTCCCCGCCTTCAACGGATTCGAGGAAGAACGCGGGTTCGCCTTCGCGCGCGAGTTTGAGGTAGACGGACACGGGCGTTTCGAGGTCTGCCGCGTAGGTGCGGTAGATGGGGAGCAGGTCGCCTTGTTCAAACAGGCGCATGGCGTCCGGTTGGGACGGCGTGTAACTGACGGCGGGCTGGGTCGCGACAAGCATGGATGACAATCTCCTGAGTTCCGGCCAACAAAAAAGACCCCTTCCCAAAATTGGGACGAAAGGGGTCTTCCGTGGTGCCACCCAGGTTAGGCCGCGCGATGTCATCAAACATCCGCGTACCTCACTTTGCTCCGCCCGGATAACGGTGGCGGCTCCGGCAGGGGCTACTTGCGCGGAGCGGTTTGGACCCGTCCGGTTTTGCCCGTGCGACTCATCGGTCCATTCCGCATCTGCGCCTGTACCGCCTTCTCAGCAAGTAGCGGCTCTCTGAACATCGCTGGATGCGTACTCGCCCGACTCAACGTCTGTCGAATATCTGAATTGCGGGTGAAGGTAACGCGCGGGCGCAGGTTTGTCAAGCATTCCCGCGTCCGAAATCTCACACTTGACGCGCTCCTGCTGCTCGGCTATACTTTCACCTATCACTGTATACAACGCAGTGTTGGAGTCGTGGTGTAGCGGTTAACATGTCGCCCTGTCACGGCGAAGATGGCGGGTTCGAATCCCGTCGACTCCGTCTTGGGTGTAAACCTTCTGGTTTGCACCCTTTTCGTTTACTACTCCACGCATCGAGTTCACAACTTCCACTGGTGTAGCCTCACCGGTGTCAAGCACCACTCCAAAGTCACCATGTAGTGCAATCGCAACGACGTTACTATCATACACGAAAACTTTGTCAACGAGTTTCGCGAGTAATTGCTGACGCGCCTCAAGAGTCTGGTCAAGTGTGCCGCATTGTGTCCAATACACATCAAAGTTGTGTATGAGATCGAACGCCTCAGCCAGCGAGTCATAATCAACTGGGCGCAGAGCTTCTATTTCCTTCTGTAAACTGCTGCGCTTCTGAACATATTCCTCCGGTGAGATGAATCCCTTTTCCCACTGGAAATCTACACGTTCGATAGCTTGCCCAATCTCTTCGATCAATTGAAGTGAGTCGGAGTTCTCGGCGCGCCCACGCACAGCCGTCTCGACACGATTCTGAAAACCTTTTGGCACAGATATTTTTCGTAGCGCGTCAGCGACTTGATCGTCAATACTTGGTGCGGAAACATAGGGTTGTTCGCACTGATGGTAGCCCCTATCGCGCGCGACACACCGATACTGACCCGCTTGGATTCGTTCACTCCACCCGGGCCGCATTTTTCCAAAATTCCGGTCTACGTTTCCAATCGGTCGTGTGGTGATGCAGCGCGCACAGTAAACGCGGTCGTGCAACAGGTATATCCGCATCTGCTCTGAGGTCTTAAAATATCTTGCATGTTCTTTGCGGACATTTTGGCACTGTTCAAATAGTTCATCTGAAATGAAACCCTGATGTTTTCCTTCCAGCCATTCCTTTCGATGTCTGTTGCTCCGTTTGCTACCGCTTAGATTTCCAATGTATACGGTTTCTGCATAGCATACGCGCCCTGTGTAAATCTTATTCTGAAGCATGTATCGAACTGCTTCTTTGTTGATGTTCAGGCGCTTTGCTGACAGCTTTTGCATAGGCCGTTGTGCTTTCATCCATTCGGCAATTTGGAGGTCACTGTATTTTCCAGTCGCGTACATATGAAATGCACGGCGAATAATCACGGCTTGGCGTGGGTGTATATACAGTCCGGCTGGATGTTCGGGTTTCGCTTGTGCTTCCTTGACGAGTTCGTAACCAACAGGTGCTATACTGCCGTTAAACTCTCCGTTGATAGCACGCTGCCGCTTACCCTTCTTTGTCTCGCTGCTTAGATTTTTGGAGTAGAACGCCGCAATCACAGCAAGCATTTGTTCCATCATGGACGTGTACGGAGAATCGTCATCATCCTCGCTAAAGCCTTCAACACAATACAGCTTGAGATTATACTCAGTACGAAGCAGCATTTTGATCATGACAGCATGATTATGATCCCGTGCCAAACGATCAAACTTCCAGAAAATCACAGCATCGAACTTGCCTCGTGCAGCATCGTTTTGTAGCGCAATGAAGGCATCGCGATCCAGGCTCCACCCACTTCGCGCACTGTCTGTATATGGCTTTCCAACAAGGACGCCACCCCGCTCCGCTATAGCAGCACGACAGCGATCTACCTGTGCGTCAATGCTGATTTCGTTCTGCATTTCGGACGAATAGCGCGCGTAAATAGCAAAGCGCGTGCGTTTAGCGTTCGTGTTATTGTGCTGCGTGTTTTTACTCATTTTGACTCCGTGTGATTCGCTGAAATGTCTTTGTCACCCTCGACAATGGTATGCGAGGTTTCAACTTCTGTGTTTTTTGTACTCAGGTCATGCGTCTCAAGTTCAGCATCACCACGAGCATTTTGGTTTTGAGACTTTGACGTAATCAGCAAAACAACTGACTGCGTGTGTTTGTCTTTTTCTTTAAGCACCGGGCGGTATACACCGTTTTCGGTCTTGATTGTGCCATCGGAGAAAACGTAGCGCGTCATAATGGCGCTCGCGTCCAATGAAACGCTATTTTCCTGGCGTCTGACTTGTGAAGCACTTATCAACTCCGTGTAAATGAAAGTGGTCGATGGCGTGCAAAGTTGGAAAGTGATAAAGTTCTTCACGAGCTTTGCACGATTGATACCGGGCGATGTCTCTGAGCGCTGAGGTATTGCAGTACCCGGCGCTCATCTCATTCAATTAATTATTGTCACTCTCCTTTACATTTACTTTGCTGGTACGAAAGAGCAGCAGCCAGAGCGCATCGATTGCCTGGAATGTTTTGCCATTCAGCGCTTCAAATTCCTTGTTCTCAGGGTAGATCAGCCAGTACATCTTCTCGACATTGAAAGGCATGTTCTTGTGTGGCAGCAAGGCATTCAGCGCGACTGTGACATTGGAATGGCTCATTGCCACGCGCAACGACTCAGTGAAAATGTGCCATGTCGCGTCATCGCGAAACAGGATTTACAGCCATTCCAGCATTGCGCCTTCGGTGATGGTTTCTACCGTGTCATTGGTCAGCTTTCCGAACGCGCTACCGAGGAACCAACCCAAGCGGTCTCACGACTTACCTCGCGGAATGCGCGACCGCTTCCGTGACATGTCGAAGGGCGACTTGATACGTTTGATTAACTCATGTTTAGGCAAGATTCGGTAGCTAGGGTGTACCAGTCAACACACCTTTTGGTGAGTCACATCGTCACTTCACTTGATCAAGACTCGCCTAAACGGCTGTTGGAGGGACCAGCGTGACAGTTGTATAGCTCATCACACAAAAAATCGGGTAACGATCCGTAGGCTTTTCAGCTTACGAGCGAAAGTCACCCTCGTTCCCTGTTATAAAAGCAACAGGTGAGCCTGCATACCACGAGATAGTAATACCTATTCAACGCCACGAACGGGCGTGAAAATTTCCTATCAATCAGTGATATATCTATGCCTACCTCGTGAATATGATCTTGAGGAGGCAATTAGTACAAGTTAATTCGGACTTCGAATGTACGAATTGCTCCGAATTTATTTGACACTTACTTGTGTCAATCGAGTCAAGCGCATGGACCACCTAATAGTATCCACGCTTTTCACCTAGAGCATTTGGAGGTAATACATCTCAGTGAGAATCGGGTGAATAAATTGCCGTAAGGCTATTTGCTACCCAATCAGGCCAGTGGCGTATTTTCATCTGAAGGATGTATCACCATAGGATTAGTTCTCCTGAGTTAAATTAGGGCGTTAGCGCTAATGAATATAATGATAACTAGCATTTTCTGCTTTACAAGTGAATCCATGTTTATCTCAAAATTGTGACTTTTTTGTTATGCTATGTCATTAAGCAAAGCCAGCCTCTAAAGTGTTATGAACTTCTACAAATTGGTTTATTGAAGATCAGAACGATTTGTTTTGCTCATCGCAGGTGGCTACCATCGACTGTCCAAACTTTATAAGATCAGCTATCCTACATCTTTAATCCCACTACGGCTTCAATATTCATAACACTTTCTAGAGTCTTGATAGCCATCCACCATCTCAGGCAAATTTGTTGCGTCCCTAGCGGTAGTTTGTTGACACGGGGGATGGTGGGGTAAACCAAGTGGTGGAGGTGAAGCATGAGCGAGCGACGCGTAGCAAGGCCTGCACCTGGATTACTGGAAATCTATAGCCAGCGGTTCGACGAACTGTTTTCAAAAGTGAATCAACGCGAAGGCTTCCGGCAGTATCTGAGTGGTCTGGTGTTGGCAAGTGAGCGGAACAAGACCCTGACGGGATTAGCCAACAGTGAGCCAGTAGTTGGGGCGCAGGAGGCGCGAGTGCAGAGCCTGCAATGGTATTTATCAGAGTCGACCTGGGAGGCAGCAGCGGTCAATCGAGCGCGTGTCGAACTGATATTAAGCACACCAGGTCTGGAGCCAAATGGGCAGGGAGCGCTCGTCATCGACGAAACAGGCGACAGAAAAGCTGGACACAAGACGGCGCACGTCGGGCGGCAGTATTTAGCGAACATGGGCAAAATAGACAATGGGGTGGTGTCGGTAACGAGCTTGTGGGCAGACGAGAAGCTGTATTATCCAGTGGATGTTGAGCCGTACACACCAGCGGCTTGGTTCGACGGCGGCAAAGCGCACCCTGACTTCCGCACGAAGTTGAAAATCGCCGAGGAATTAGTCCAACAAGCGATGACCGCAGGTATTCCTTTTCGAGCGGTAGTGGCCGATAGTTTTTACGGCGAAGATAGAACGTTTCGCCAGAGTGTGGAGCGGTTTGGCGTTGGCTATGTGCTTGCACTCAAACCGTCGTTCGCCTGGTGGCATCGCCTCGGAGAGGTCGGTTCGCTACAAGACGCAGCGCTCGCTGCGACCTGGCTCAGTCCACAGGAATCGGGTGATTGGGTAAGCATTAAGCGTTCCTTTCGGGATGGGCATGGCGAACAGTGGTGGGCGTTGGACGTGGTGGCTGGTCCATTCGGACCAGAGCGACCCGGGCGGAGTATCGTAGTCACGACGGACCCCTTGTCCCTGCCCAACCTCACGACCTGGTACTTAATCACCAACTTGCCTGCCCCTGGCAGTCAACGGGCTTTGACCAGTTCCTTATCTGCCGCTACGCTGCCGGAGGTGGTTCGGCTGTATAGTTTGCGCAATTGGGTTGAGCAAAGCTATAAGCAGGTCAAGCACACTTTGGGCTGGGCGCAGTATCAGGTGCGCAGTGATACGGCCATTCGTCGACATTGGACCTTGGTTTGTTGTGCCTTCACCGCTCTCGCTGGTGGCAAGCGGCTCTCAACCAACGCGTTCAGCGGCCAGAAGCATTGCCAACGCCAAGTCCACCAACTTTGTCGCAACCACAAAAAAAGCGTTCCGCCCAACCCGTTGTCTCCTCTGACCTGGCCTCTTGTACTGCGCCAAGTCAGAGCTTGGCTCGAACCTTACGTTATGCTCAACCGCTACTGGCGAGCCTTCTCGCCCTTACCCCCGCCCCGTTCTTTGCAGTATCTACTTGACCGCCTTTGCCGCGGCTATCCCATCAATTTCTATTCTTCTGCCTAACCCGTGTCAACAAACTACCGGTAGTGGCCATGCTGCCGAGTTGAACATATTGAGCAGCCGGAGAGAACCATCAAAGTCAGACTCCATACGCGGGCAAGAAGTGGGTGTTGTAGAG
Organism: Aggregatilineales bacterium; assembly: GCA_965246845.1. Lineage (GTDB taxonomy): Bacteria > Chloroflexota > Anaerolineae > Aggregatilineales > UBA2796 > JBBRMW01. The sequence continues at coordinate 934,192 of CBDFFR010000012.1, read as the reverse complement.
TGATTCCTGTATGTGAACATGCTTTCATTCACATAAGCGTGGTAATTAAGACCGAATTAGCGGATTAATTTCATCGTGTGTTTGAGAATCACATGCGTGCCACGTATTGAAGTACAGCCTCACACAGAATGCAAAGGTGTTTAAGCGGTCAGGACATCGCTATCGAGCCAAGTGCGCAAACCAGCGCGCTACGCCTCCGTGCTGGCTGCATGTACCGCTTCGGTGCGCAGAGTAGGATGCCCAACCGTCGCGACAAATGGCACTCGCTCCGCCGCGTGGTCTGAGGGAGTTGCTGATCATTACAGGCTTTACCGACAACCAGCTATCAATCACGTACAGCACGACCTGATTGCGATATTGGATCGGACGCATGGCGTCGCCGCGTGATCCGCCAATTACAGTGACCGGGCTTCCACCCGGCAGCACAGCACCTATCTCGCAATCGACATCCGCGCAACTGTAGGCCGCGATGGGTGCGTCGCTTTTGATGTAATAAACCTGTGGTGAGGTGAATGTTGCTGGCGGTGTGGGTAGCTCAAGAGCAGGCGAACCCCGACTCACAACCAACAGAGCAATTGCGATAGCTACGATCAGCCCACCGCCTGCGACTTTCCATAGCCTGCGCATTTACTATCTTTCTGACAGGAGGCAAACGTTACAACTTTAGTATAGTAGCGAGTTCAAAGGCTTCAAGGCGGCAAGTAGAATTCATACAAAGTTGTTAGATGCGCTGCTTATCACCTTCGAGCCTAGAACAGACAGATGAAACTCATTCGTAGAGCGCTGCTGCTGATCGCTACTCTGTGCTTTGTGGCATGTATGGTGCTTCTGCTCAACATCACGGCAGCCAACCCGACCCGACGGCGCTATTCGAGCCGCAATCCACTGACTGGTGCACCTGCCACAAGTCAACAAATCGGAGAGGATGGTGAGCGTGTCTTGGCGGCAGACCTGCATCTCCCACGCAACGAGAGCGCAGGACAGCGCCAGACCTTCTGTAAAAGCCAAATAGATATACCAGCGGACAACAATCGCTGTGTGGCCTACTATGCCGCTCTTGGCGCATCCTTCCGCCGTCCAGACTTCCTGACCGATACCCTGATCCTCGAATCGAAGAACCGCGCTGTGATGGACGAGGATGACCGTGATCTGCTTTCACAGATTGGTGATTACTCGCTGGTAGCTATTCTCCTGCACCGTCCTCTGTGGATTTTCACCCGCGTAGATACCGACGTCGCCGACAAGTACGTTCAGTTGGCTGAGGCGACGGGCGGTGGGTTGGTACGCTACTTCAGCGTGCCGGGCTGGGTAGACCCGATATATCGGGCAGCAAAACCTGGTTTGCTGCTTTCCGGTTTAGTCGCGAGCATCACTGCCGTGTCGGAACTTGCGGCCAGACGTCGCCAGCGCCGCCTACTTCGCCGCTCGGTTCATACTTTTCCCGGCTCAGACATGCCACCTGCGCCTGCCGTTGAACCAGAAGATACAACAAGAGCGCCACGCCAGACACATTCCCCCGATCCGCTTGGCAATATGCTCGATGCACTGGAGCGTGTTGAGGAATCAATTCGCAAGGCACGCCGCAAGCTGGGATGATGGCCTGCTTTGAACCTGGTTGTCTCGCATGAGAGTGTTTCAACGAGAGCATCCACTCGAAAGGAAGTATTCATCATGATCGCTTCCGCACAGCTTCCAGATATTTGCTCCTGCTGCTTTGCCCTGTCTCACGAATGCCTGCATCGAAGTTACTCAACAAGGTGGGTGCGTCACGCGAAGGTCCACACGTCCCAAGATGCACACCTTCGACCATTCAGCACTCGAACAACGCATCACCCTGAAATCAGGCAATGTATCATCTCCAACAACAAAAGCAGTTCGCATCTACATTTTTCGTGATACACTTTTCGAGGGTTTAGCGACCTGCTTTGCCACCATTTTGCACATTAAATCCGTATCACGAAAAAGGTAGTGTAGATGCTGTTCCTACAATATGGTGTGAGTTGTAGGTGTTCCTAGTGGACTACCGCTGTGAAGGCGAAGGGTAGAGACGCGCCAAGGCGCGACGGGCGTCATCGACGGTGAAATGCCATTGGATAGTCTGCTTATCGCGGTTACGAACGCATTGGAAGTGTGCAGCAGCCCACGCCAAGTCATCGGTGGAGGCGACGCGACGACGCAAAGAGCGAGCAAAAACGGAGAGTTCAATCTCGGCCATGTTGAGCCAGGAAGCGTGCTTGGGAGTATAGTGAAAAGTGAAGCGACGGGCGAGCCGTCGGGCTTCAGCAGCGGGGAAGGTGTCGTACAGGACGGCTGGGGTGTGAATGTTGAGGTTGTCCACGACCAGTTGAATACGCTGCGCCGAGGGGAAGTGGTCGTCGGCGAGGTTCTTGAGAAAATGCGCGAAGTCGGACTTGGTACGGCGCGCGGTGACCTTGAGCCGCCGCCAACCGCCGCGCGGTTGCACCGCCAGAAACAGGTTTGCCATGCCGTGCCGCGCGTACTCATGGTCTACCCGCTTGGGGGTGCCGGGTCGCATCAGTTGCGGCTGGCGGGTATCGCCCAGCAGTTGACAGGGACGCTCATCGACACACACCACCGGGTGCTGTTCGTCGAGCGGTTGCGCGTACACGTCCAGCAGCGCTTCCATCTGACAGACAAACGCGGCGTTCACCTCCGGGATGCACCAGTGGTCCACCCGCCACGGTTTGAGCGCGTTTTTTTTAGCACCCGTCCAACCGTATCCTCGCTGATGGACTCGACCACCCCCAGTTCCACCAATTTGTCCGCCACCATGCGCAAGGTCCAGCGCTGCTCCCCGTGCGGCGTGTCCGAGCAACTCACCGCAATCAGCGCCGCTTCCCCTGCTTCATCCAGCAGGCGTGGGTTGCCCGGTCGCGCTTTCTCGTACAGCGCGCGCTTCAGTCCTCCCGCCTGATAGCGGGCGCGCGTCCGCCAGATGGTCGCCTCCCCTACCCCAAGCGCTTCCTGAATAGCCGCATCGCTCTTGCCGGAGGCCGCCAACCGTACAATATGCGCGCGCTTCAGCACCCGCGCGCCCACCTTCCCCTTACTCAACAGCGCAGTCAGCTGTTCCTGTTCAGCCGCGCTGAGGGTCATCTCGATTTTCTTCGGCATCGTCTGGTCTCCTTGAACTCAAGATTACCCGACCCTCAATGCGCCTTCAACTTTACAGCGGTAGTCCACTAGCCGCTCGCTATGGACGCGAGGCATTTACCCGGCCCGTCGAGATCGACCGTCATGCGCGTGTGGTCGAGCGGCGCTATCAGTTTCAGCCGTTCCTTGTCTCATGAGCCGCTTTTATGGTGAAGGCGTGCAGATCGAGGTCGAGACGGACGCGCGCGGACAACCCGTGTGCTTTACGCTCGATGGCAGACTGTACCCGGTCGCGCATGTCGCCGAGCGCTGGCGGATCGACGAGGACTGGTGGCAGGAGCGGGTCTGGCGGGAGTATTTCAGCGTGACCGTTGCCGGAACACTGATTGCGGTATACCGCGATTTGACAAACGGGACGTGGTTTATGCAAGGGGCATATGACTGAGGAGAATGGTATGAGCGCGCGTTTTGAATGTGTTTTGTCGTGTGAATTCAAGGAAACGATGCCAAATAGCATCCTCGACAAGTTGTCGGCGGCACTTAATGGGGAAGATATTGACTTCATTGTTCCATATGAGTTGGCAGAAGAAATGGAATGGAGCAGTCGTTTTCTTCCAAAACCTGGAATACCACTGAGTGATTTTGCAGGGTTTACAGAAGCCCGACTGGAGAAAGTGCATTTCAGCGGCGTTCCATGGCAGCCAGTATTTCGCTGGAAGTTTCAGATGCGGCGGTCGTTTATCGATGATCAATATATGGAATGGTGCTATTTCTTATTTTGGGTCGCTCACTATGCAAAAGATGGTTTTGCGGGCTATTGGCGAGAACTATTCGACAAAGCTCCACAACTTCTATATTTCAAAGATGGTCTAGTATACACATCCTCGACTTTCGAGGAGCCTAAGCTCTGGGGCTAATTTGCAGCATCCAGCAGTTTACGTCGAACTCCACACGCACAGCTACTTTTCCCTGTTGGATGGTGCATCCTCACCGGAAGCGCTCGCCAGCCGTGCCGCCGACCTGAACTATACGGCACTTGCGCTAACCGACCATGATGCAGTGTACGGCGCGGTGCGCTTCGGCAAAGTAGCGGAAGAAGTTGGTATCAAGGCAATCTACGGCGCAGAGGTCACGCTTGAGGGAGGGCATCACTTGACACTGCTGGTCAAGGATGCGCAGGGCTGGCGCAATCTGTGCGCGCTGATCAGCATCGGACGCGCGAACGCGCCGAAGGGTGAGGCGTGCCTGCCGCTTGTGGCGCTTGCAGGTCGGACCGACGGGCTGATTGCCCTGTCTGGCTGCGCGACACACGGCGAAATCCCGTCTGCGTTGCGTGCTGGAGATTGGACCACCGCGCGCGCGACGCTGCTGCGTTATATGGACTGGTTCAGCCCGGATGACTTCTGGATTGAACTGCAACATCATCTGCTGCCGGGAACGCATCTGCTGCACGAGAAGCTGGTCGCACTGGCCGAACGTTCCGGGTTGGGCTTCGTCGCGACGAACAACGTCCATTACGCACACCGCGCCGACCATCGCTTGCAGGATGTGCTTGTTTGCATCCGAAATGGCGTGACCATCGACCACTCCGGCCACGTTCGCCGTCCGAACTCCGAATATTATTTGAAGTCGCCCGCACAGATGGCGGCGCTCTTCGCGGACTACCCCACCGCGCTGACGAACACGCTTGAGATTGCGGCGCGCTGCGACTTCACGCTGACGGGCGGCTTGCAAGAACTGCCCGCGTTTCCGCTCCCAGTGGGCGACACGACCGAAGGCTACCTGCGGCACTTGTGCGAGGAGTCAGCGATGCGACGTTTCGGGGAACTCTCCGGCAAGATACGCGAGACGCTCAACCACGAACTGCGGCTGATTGTCCGTACCGGACTCGCCAACTACTTCCTCATCGTGTGGGACATCGTGCGCTTTGCTCGTGAAAGTGGCATCCGCTGTCAGGGGCGCGGGTCAGCGGCCAATTCGCTCGTGGCGTATCTGCTCAATATCAGCCCTATCAACCCGCTGGCGCATGATCTGGTCTTCGAGCGCTTCCTCTCGGAAGAACGCCCCACCGCACCCGACATCGACATCGATTTTGATGCAGCCAGACGTGAGGAAGTTATTCAATATTGCTATTCGCGCTACGGACACGACCATGCAGCGATGGCCTGTACGCTCGTTACCTTCCGCGAGCGCAGCGCCATTCGCGAAGTCGGCAAGGTGCTTGGATTACCGCTGGAGATTATTGAGGGGCAGGCGCGGCAGGTCCATGCGCGTAACGGTGGATTGCTCGGTAACAACAACGGGAATGGTACAGCCACAACTAGCGATCTCACACCGGAGCAGTCGAACATCTGGCAGCAAGCGCAGGAAATCACCAAACAGATCAAGGGGCTGCCGCGCCACCTGAGCATCCACAACGGCGGGATGATCATCACCGGACCGCAGATCACCGACCGCGTACCGACCGAACCCGCGACGATGCCAGGGCGCTCTGTCATCCAGTGGGACAAAGACAGCCTTGAAGATGCCGGGTTGATCAAGATCGACCTGTTGGGATTGCGGATGCTCTCGGCAGTTGCCGAGACGCTACGGCTGGTCGAGCAAACGACAGGCACGAAAATAGACCTTGATACGCTGACCTTCGATGATCCGGCGGTGTACGACATGATCTGCGAAGCGGATACGATTGGTGTATTTCAGGTGGAGAGCCGCGCACAGGCGCAGGTCCTGCCCCGACTGCGACCGCGTACCTTCAACGACCTGATCGTCTCCATCTCCCTGATCCGCCCCGGACCCGTTCAGGGCAACATGGTTCACCCCTATCTGCGGCGGCGCTTCGGCGAGGAAACCGTGACCTATCTCGCACCGCAACTGGAACCCGCCCTGAAGGAGACGCTTGGAGTCATTCTCTTTCAAGAGCAGGTCTTGAAAGTCGCGCGTGATCTCGGTGGCCTGACCCCCGGTGAGGGCGAACTGCTGCGCCGCACACTCGGCAAGTCGGATAGCGCGAAGATGACGCGGCTCAAGGGGCGCTTCATGGAAGGCGCAGCGCAGAAGGGTGTGAGCGCTACCACCGCAGACGCGGTGTTCAGGCAACTTGAGAATTTTGGCGGCTACAGCTTTCCAAAGAGCCACGCCGCCGCGTTCGCGGTGCTGGTCTATCAGAGTGCATGGCTCAAGCGCGATCATGCAGGTGCGTTCTATGTTGCCTTGTTGAACAACCAGCCAATGGGCTTCTGGAGTCCAGCAGTCATCGTTGGAGAAGCGCGACGCAAGGGATTTGCTATCGAAGGCGTAGACATTCACCTGAGCGAGGCGAAATGTACGGTTGCGAGGCAAAGCATCCGGCTTGGGCTGAACTACATTAATGGTCTCGGACAACGTGCGGAATCAATCTGCGAGGCGCGCAAAGCAGGACCTTTCCTCAATCTCTCCGACTTCCACCAACGGACGCGGCTGCCACACCGTCTCATCGAGCGGCTGGTCCTCGTAGGTGCAATGGATGGCTGGAACACGTCACGCCGCGAGATGCTCTGGCAGCTTGGCGAACTGCCGCCGATGCCGGATGCGCTGCCACTCGCGATTGAGCCATTCGTCCTCGATCTGCCACCTTTCACCGACGCGGACCTGCTCGCGGTGCAGTATGATGTCCTCGGCCTCAGCACAGGCGCACACGTCATGGCGCTCTACCACGGGAGCCTGCGCGAGCAGGGTATCCTCGGCTACGCGGACCTTGGTGCAGCCAAAGATGGTCAGGAAGCGCGCGTTGCGGGGTTGGTCGTCGTGCATCAGTCACCACAGACCGCGAAAGGGCACCACTTCATCACGCTCGAAGACGAGGACGGCATGATGAACGTCATTTTCCGTCCGTCGGTCTATGAGCAGTACCGCGAGGTGGTGATTGGCTCGCCGCTGCTGGTCATCGCGGGTGTGATACAGAAGCGCGATGCGGTGGTGAATATCCTCGCTATGTCGGTTGTAGGAATATGAAAAGAGATCGGAAGAGTTAGTGAGCCGCCAGACGCAGAACTGCGACAAGTCGCTTCTTATTGTCAGCACTTTGTACTTGAAGTAGTCGCAATGCCTCCGTTTCTGATTCATCTAATTCAGCAAAAGGCAATGGAGATTTTTCTCGTTCATTAGACAAACCAAGCAAATAATCAGCTGTTGTTTCAAATGCAATTGCCATAGCAGCAAGTAACTCTAAAGATGGGGTGGCTCTTCCTTGCTCGAAAAGCGCTATTCGTTGCTGCGTTGTTCCGACTTTTTCAGCTAAATCTTGTTGACGCCAACCTTTGTCTCTCCGAAGACGGCGAAAGCGCTCTACAAAAACATCTCCAGTATTCATATGCCTATTCCACTTGACAACTCACGAAATACATCGTATTCTGTATCATACATCAATTTGATGTATATCAGGGTGATGTAATGTCACGTTTTTTTGCACATGGACAACGCGCTGCTCTCTACGTTCATGCTGGTGGTAAATGCACATATTGTGGCTGTCCACTTGAAATTTCATGGCACGCAGATCATACCACCCCATATGGACGAGGTGGTACTACTTCACTTCCGAATGGTCAAGCACTTTGCCCACAATGTAATCGCAAAAAAGGAGATCGTCAGCCGGTGTCAACAGCACGTCCATTTCAACAGCGCTTCCATGATGTCCTCAAACACCGTTTGCTTCGCCTTGCGCACGCAGCGAATCGGGGTCAAGTGCCAACCCTCATTGAAAAAACTATCACGTGTGATATTCATCCCGGTTCCGGGAAAACACTCATGTCACTTCTCGGTGGCAATGAAGCGTTTCTACAACAGTTTGTTGATGCGATAGCCATGTTTGTTCCACGTATCAACCTCTGTGAACAAACTGAACTGGCATGGAATGCGTACACAAAAACCAGTTCGGAGCGGCTTGCAATGGGACGTGTCTGCCACGTTTCCAATGATCCACCGTTACTGCGCCGTCATAACAGGCAATCCGGCTATATCTCGACCTACCAATCTCTGGTGTCGTGTCCTGAACTCCACCAACAAGTTTTCCAGGAACACCGTGGACGAATTATGCTGGTTCTGGACGAAGCTCACATTCTGGGATACAACAGCGTTCTAGAAAACGGTACACAAGCCGCTCGCGAGATTTTGCGTCTTGCAGAGAGTGCGGCAGTCATCATTCTGATGACTGGAACACCTTATCGTAGCGATGGGGAACCGCTCATCCTGGCTAACTATAGCGACCCGGATGCAGACGGCATAAAGTATCTTCAACCGGATGTCGAAGCATCTTACCTGGAAGGTGTAACGGAAGGGTACCTGCGACCTTTCGAGGCTGAGATGTTCGATGCCAAAGTAACACTTGAAGACCTGTTGAGCAAAGAGACTCGCCACATCGTCGTCTCTGAGGCAGAGCGTCAATTAGGGATTGTGATGCGTGACGAGCGATTTTACGCGCCCTTGATAGATCGTGCTGTGGAGAAGATCGGGGAGTTAAAGGGAATACGACCGGAATTTTGTGGGCTGGTTGGCTGCGCAGATCAGCAACATGCACGAGAAGTCATGCGTTATTTGGAACGCGTTCACCCCAACATCAACGCCCTGATCGCCATTTCTGACGACCGTGAGGCACGCGACAATCTGGCGAAGTTCAAGAGAGGCAGACATCATCTTCTCATCACCTGTGCTATGGCCCATGTTGGATACGACCATAAGCCGATCAGCGTAGTTTGTTGCTTGACAGCAATCCGCGATGAAGCCTGGCTGCGCCAGTTCTTCGCGCGAGGGATGCGCATGATCGAGACGGGTGATCCAGGCATGAACGATGCACAACGTTTATTTTTGCTTGCACCCGACGACCCAAAAATGTCGGCGATCATCAATCGTATGCGAGACGAAAGTCTGCAAGGTCTCGCACAAAGGGAGGTTCGTACACAATCGCTTGAACAACTGGAACGAACTGCTTCTGCCAGCTTCGTTGTAAACACAATCGAACACACCGACATGCGGGCTGTTGGTCTCGATCCGGCGAATGACGTAGGAGCGGATGAGTTTCGCCGCCTTGATGCTCTTCGCAAGCGTCACAAGGTGGGTGCAGTCCCGCTTACGGCACTTCACGCAATCATACAGGAAGCGACCGCAAAACTTCCCCTGGGCGTCGATAGTTTCCATGCTTTGCCCTCTGATCAAACCGCGCATCAGATCGAGAGCGACTTACGAGGCCAAATCAGCAAACTCCAAAAGGCGGCTGATTCGTTGCTCGGTGCGCCTGTTCAAGTATCTTGGGGATACACATATTTAGCCATTGAAAAGCATTTAGGCCACAAGCCATCAGGGGATGAAGATTGTCGTGAAGCACTCGCTTGGTTGAAATCTTCCTGGCTACCACAATGCCGGAAACACAGCGAAAAGCAAAATGCCAAATCGTAAAGTTACTTTCCCGTTACCCAATCCCGAAGATGCACTTCGGGACGAACTGGTCCGTCATTTACGACAACCGGGCGGTGATCCAAGCGATTTACTGGAACTGCTCGCACTTGCCACAGAAAGCCGTCCCTGGGAGAGGAGCAGCTTACCTTTTGCTGTGTTTGTAACCGCACCGATTGATCGGGGTGGGATAGGCTGGACAATCCCCAATTTACGAGCATTTCTGAGATTGACACATCGCTATGAAGCATCCAATACGGATATTTATCACCGGATGCAATCAATGCGGCGAGTTATCGAGACATTGCTCATCAGTGAAATCGATCAACACGGTGGAAACCGCCGCGAACCAGTTCAAGGTAATAACATAATCTTGAAAACACCTCAGAAAGGCACCAGTCGACAGTATACACTTGCGCGTCTACAGCGCGACCGTCCTGATCTTGCCCAAGCTGTGTTGTCAGGAGAAATGAGCGCCAATGCAGCGGCGATTTCTGCGGGCTTTCGCAAACGGTCCGTGTCAGTCTACCCCGATGATGCGCAGCGCACTATCGCCATGCTTTTGCAACACTTTGATCCAGAGACATTGAAGCTGATTATAGAACAAATCTCCAAGTGAGTACCGCTCTGCAATGATCGAGGGTGATGGTAACAGTAGCATCTGGACTTCGGCGCGCTTGCAAAAAGAGGATCGAAGGCAGATGGAGTATTTCTTGTTGCGGACCGCCAAACCTCGCGCGTGATGTACCTTGAAGACGCCGCAGGCTATCAGGTGGTGCGTGCGTCGCATACGGTTATGTGAAAAGGGTGGACAAACGGCTGTGCTGTGAGCGTGACCTCCTCCGCTCAGGAAGCCGAACATGCGACAGCTGTCAATCATCGGTATTTATTTCCGACGGGCGGTGCGTGTCGCATCTGTATTACCCGCTGCACCGCCCGCGATAAGAAATCGGTGGTCGACCTGATCTATCCTCGAACATGCGCGCGTATACCGTCAGCGCATCAACGGCAATGGCGCTATTCAGGTCGACAAGCATTCGTACTACACCGATGAAGCACTGGACTGCATGTCTGTGTTAGTTAATCCTGAATGTGTATGCCGCGCCAAGTGCTATTCAATGCTCCTTGAAACATTATTCGACTGATCGCAGATGCCGGTGTCTATAGCACAACGCGCGGTGCATCTCAGGAATTACTTCAACATGGAACCTTCTTGTGTAATCTTGCATCTATCCGACCGCGAGACACTTCAATTGATGATGGAGTATCTCTCCGAATGAGTGTTATGTCTGAGGATCGGGGCGATGTAGTTCATTTTGATGGCTGTGAAATACCTGCATTGAAGTCGGCAATCGTGCATACTAAACTGACGTCAAATTGCTTTACCTGAGTGGTCTGGAGTGGAGTTATCACCGAGTCCCCAATCTATTTCATCCCAAGGATTGTCAATAATTTCTGTTGTGGAAACGGTCTCCGCTTCTTCTGCCCATGTAGTTTCTTCAATCTTCTGTTCAAAATCATTTTCGGGATCGCCCTTTGCAGGCGGAGAGGAGAGCGGAAATTGTGGTGTGTGCCGTGCCTCATCGTAGCGGGACTTCAGGTGTAGCTCATGCGCGTGATGCGTAAACAAGTTGGTGAGCAGTTGAAGGGTGTTTACAAGCTTATTCATGTTTCCTGCGTAGACTTCATCTATTATGGTTCTTAAAACCATGTTGAGCTGTAGGGGATTCAGGGTAATCCTTAAATACAATTGCCCCTCGCCATCAGGTAAAACCTGCACGTGAGCGACAGAGCCTGCTTCAAATGGATACGCAGGGCAATCGAGCCAGGCAAGAAGCGCAACACCAACCCGCCCCAGACGTTCACGGATGTTACCTTTCTCCGGTTGTGCATCCTGCAATCGTTCGAGGAGTGCTGGTTGTTCACGCAACCAGTCCATGAGAAGAGCAACAAGCGCATACTGCTGCTGCATAGTATTAACATGCTCGAAAGCCTCCTTGAAATTTTTAAAGCAGTTCACGATGGAGACTACATCAGGGATATCGGGAAAAGGCGTAGAAATATATTTTTCGGCTGGGGGCACAAACTTAACCTGAAGTGGAGCATAGGCCGACCAATCGATTGTCGGAGTTTTCAGAAATTCTTCGTGTGAGAGAAAGCCGACTTCAAAAGGCACTTTACTGCACTTAAATCTCTTTTGAGCATCCTTCAAAGCCCAATTCCACATACGCATTGCGTTCTGATGCGCTGCTGAAGGTTCACCCTCCAGAGGTCCCAACCAGGTGTACACAATACGAATGCGTTTATCCAGCGTGCTGTCCAACGGCACCTGTAAAAAATATTTGAATAGGTTGTTGACCTTTGCAGTCAGCCGATTCTGGAGAATATTCTGTTCGGTTTCAACAATGACAAAGCGGGAACCCTCTGTTACATAATTGTCGGGACGGATTTCGGCCTGCCTGTCCTTCAGCGTGTGTTCACGTTCGACTGAGTAACCTAATAATCGAAGCTGTATCCATACGTCGGCTTGACACAGTGCATGTGTTATTTCAGCTACTTTAAACGATCGAGAGTGAGTCGCATTAATGCCGTATTCTTTTTTGAGGTAGGATGCTCCTTCTGCCGTAAGACGGTACGTGATTGACCCGCGCCCCTGCCATTGATGTGCCTGGTAGTAGCGTCTGGACGGTACAACCGCAAGAATGCCGCGCTCGACAAATTTGCCATCCCGCATCGTTGAAGCAATGCTCTCGTTGCTCGTTCCTAGTATTTTGGCAAGCTGGGTTCGATTAGCCAATCGGGTATATGCGATATGCTGGAGTATGGCCTGTTGGTGCGTCGTCGCGGGTGATGGCAGGTTCATTAGTTTTAAGATCCCCACATGTTCTTAAGGCAGGCTTTTTTTGTGCTGCGATACGCTCAACTTATTGCACGTTTAATTCTAACATATAAACTACGCTCAATTCAAGTGTATTTCAAGTGAGAATGCCAATGTTCTACATTCCTGATCAGCGCAAATCTCACCTCCAATTCTAGAGCGTCTTTGGGTCAGGCACGCGAGGCTTTGTATAATACAACAAATATAGTGCAGCTCAGATTTGGACAACCAGATAAGAGAGTACCCTGCTTGACGAGCGCGAAAAGATGGCTCAGAAACAACGCCGCGGATGCAGTGCGCAGTTCAAGTTCGAGATGGTAATGGAGCGGCTATGGGGAGAGAAAACGATAGCGCAGATTTTCCGAGAACGAGACCTAATTGAGTCGCCGGTACACAAGTGGTGCGTGGAGTTCATGGAATGCACAGTGGGCATCTTCGAGGATAAACGCTTTGTCAGCAGCGCGCCGAGTGACCACAGCAACGAACGAATGACAGAACTGGAACGTATGGTTGGGCGGTTGACAATGAAGAACGAAGTGCTACAAAACGGTGCTAGTTGGCTGGCAGATACGAAAGCCAACTAGCGATGACTCATACAGTGGCTGAGGCATTGCCACAAGTGACGGTCAGCGACATCTGTTGGAGGCTGGGTTGCCCACACAGCATGTACTTACTACCAGCCTGCCGAGCGCAATGAGGTGGCATTGGTGAACGCGGTGGAACGTGTGCTGCTGCGCTATTCGTTCTGCGGCTACCGTCGGGAGCAGGTGCAGCTGGTGCGTCAGGGTTTGGTCGCCAATGAGCAGCGCGTGCGAAACGTGCTGACGTGGCTGGATATGACATGCCATATTGGGCAAATTCGCCTACGAAGCACCGATAGCAAGCATCCTCACAGACGTTTTCACAATGTCATTCGGGGTATCACCCCTACCTCCAACGAGGTGGCCGCTGACATGACCTACATCCGGCTCGGTATGCGTTTTATCTATCGTCGTGGTGCTGGACGCCTACAGCCGTGTGGTCTGCAATTGGTTCGTCGACCGCACATTGACTCAGGACGTTACGCAGGCGGTTACCCGAACAACACTCGCCAGCGGTATGCCTATGATCTTTCATTTAGAGGTCTACGGTGATGTACCATCCAAGCCTCATAATACGCCGCGTGGCTGCGCACTGACCTGCTGCACAGAGCAGGCGCAGTAGTATGTCCAATACCGACAAATCGCAGCAGAATGGCATCGTGAAGTGTTTCATGATGACGCTCAGGGAGGAATATGTAGACTACACCGAGTACACAACTTCGATGATGCTTGTAAGCAACCTGCACGCTGGCTCGAAGTCGAGTACAACACCTACCGCGTTCATTCAGCTTTAGGGCTATATTACTCCGGCTGAGTTCGAGAGGACTGCTGCGACCCGCGCTTATATGAATGCCTTTTTTGTCCGCTTTTCCACCGCACGACACCAAGTGCTTTAGCGCGGCTTGTACGTCAAATGTCGGACAACAGATTTTGAGCGTAGTTTCGACGGTTTTTGGTACAACCCAGTTGCTTTAGTGCGCCTTGTACGTCAAATGTCGGACAAAAAATTTTGAGCTTGGTTTTGACAGTTTTTGGTACAACCCAGTTGCTTTGGCGTGCCTTGTCTGTCAAATGTCCGACAACAGATTTTGAGCCTGGTTTCGACGGTTTTTGGTACAACCCAGTTGCTTTAGCGCGCCTTGTCTGTCAAATGTCCGACAATAAATTTTGAGAGTAGTTTTGATGGTTTTCGTTACAAACGATTGCACCGACCTATCTTGTCTGTCAAATGTCGGACAACAGATTTTGAGCGTAGTTTCGACGGTTTTTGGTACGACCCAGTTGCTTTAGCGCGCCTTGTCTGTCAAATGTCTGACAATAAATTTTGAGCGTAGTTTTGATGGTTTTTGGTACAAACACGGTACATTGACGCATTTTGTACGTCAAATGTCTGACAATAAATTCCGAACGTAAATTTGATGGTTTTTGGCACAAGCAAATTGCGCTGACGTCTCATATACGCCGAATGTCTGACAGCAACTTTTAAGTACAAATGTGACCACTTTCGGGACAAGGCAACTGCATCTAAAAAATCATGGTTTTTGCTTGCATAGCTTTAACACTCACTTACCTACGAGCATGTGGTCGTTTTGGAAATTCTCCAAAACATCTATTTGGATGCTTGTTGCCTGCTCACGTCGAATCTGCACATTAAGTCACATAAAGTGATGTCGAGGGCAGCGGCAACACGCACTAAAGTTTTAAAAGTGATGTTTAAGGTTCCGCCCTCAAGTCGCGCAAGAGATATAGGGTGTACGTCAGCTCGTTCAGCAACGACCTCCTGTGTAAGGCGTAGCTCACGTCGACGTTCGCGGATGATACTGCCGAATTGTTCCAAATCGTTCATCAAATAACCTTGACGAACGAAATTAACTACGAATCTCTGTTGGCAGAATAGCATATATGCTAATATTTAGCGTATATGCTAACTGGGGTGACTGTAGTTGAGATTACAAGCGAGCGGCATTGTGTGTCCAAGGCCACTGCTACTGATATTCAGTTTAACGCAAGACCTAAGCTGAAATCAGACAGGAAACGCGTTCTTGTTGCCTCGTTTCAACCACACTCTTAAAATAGGAAATGGGATATTCTGATGCGAGACAATTCAACGGATCATTATCGGTGTACCGTATGTGCCCCGGTAAATAAAGATGACCGTCCAATGCTGAAGCACATACCGTATCAGTCTGTCGTTCTAACTCTGCTTTTTCTGTTTGTAAATATGACGTTTGCCAGTCGCGCGGCATCGGTAGATATGTACCACCCGACTGAATTATGGGGGGCGGTTGCGGTTCAACTTGCGACTGCAAGTGTAACTCAAACATTAACCACAAAGCCTACTATGTTGCCACTGACTGTAAATACTTGGCGGGATATGATGGTGCGGATACCAAACGCGGTTGACACTACATATCAGTACCTTCCACCACAGAACATCATTGATCATGTACAAGCTGATTGGGATGATGCTGTAGCCAACCAAATCCTCAATCCACCTTGGAATAGTAGTCCTGAACGGCGTGCGCGCTACTACTATACTGAAATTGAAGAGACGCTCACTCCCACCGTAAATCCGAAATTACCTTCTCCTACACCAATTAAAACGCTCTACTTTCTTGGAATTGGTATGCGCAACTTCAAGATTATTGGGTGTAACGAAACAGGAGAAATTTGCCGCATCTCTGAGCTGTGGCAACAAAACTACATACGGATACTGGACTTTGTGAACCAAAGCATTGCTCGTGGAGGCACAGCACCAGATAAACTTACATACGTGAACCTGCGGTGGGACGAGCGAGATGGTCATTGGAAAATGATTAAGGGAACACTCGTAATAAGCAATTTAGAGACTTATACAATGACTCCAAAGCCAAATAATTGAGGGTGTGGCTGATCTGCCCCCGGTCTATTGACCTTGCCCGAGAGCAATGGACACAGAGTTAAGCCTGAAATATTTGTTCGAATTGTTCAGGGCTGAGATAGCCCAGTGATGAATGGCGGCGCTGGCGGTTGTACCAGCCTTCAATATACGCAAAAACGGCAGATTTTGCTTGGGCGCGGGTGGAGTAGTAATGGCGATAGACCAGTTCAGTTTTGAGAGTTCCCTAAAAGCTCTCCATGGGCGCATTATCGTAACAGCAGCCGACACCACTGAAACTTGTAGTGCGGTGGAAAAGTTGGACAAAAAAGGCATTCAATTTAGCGCGGGGCACAGCAGCTCTCTCGGACTCAGCCGGAGTGGCATAGCCCAAGGCTGAATGAACGCGATAGGTGTTGTACTCGACGTGGAGCCAGCGTGCAAGTTGCTGACAAGCATCATCGAAGTGGGTGTACTCGGTGTAGTCGACATGTTCCTCCTTGAGTGTCCTCATGAAACGCTCTGCGATGCAATTCTGTTGCGGTTTGCCGGTATCGGACATGCTGATGTGAACGCCTGCGATGTGCAGCAGGTCAGGGTGCAACCACGCGGCGTATTGTGAGCCTTGGACGGCAGGGCGCCGCAGGCCTCTGAATGAAAGATGATAGGTATACCGCTGGCGAGTGCCATACAGGTAGCCCTCACTTATCTGGTTGTCCAAACTCCAATCCGCATTACACTTTAAGCGCATTAAATTGCAATTTTAGTCAATCTTTTAGTAAAATAGGATTTGTTGTGCAACCAACCCAGTATTTTGCCTTGTCGAACAACAATGGAATGATGCAATGACCTCGGCACGTGTTACGCTTCGTGAAGTCGCAGAGACGGCAAACGTCTCGCTTACCGCTGTATCTTTTTATCTGCACAACCAGCCAGGGTTATCCGATACTACACGTCTTCGTATTGCCGAAGCGGTTGAGCGCTTGGGCTACACTCGTCGCAAATCTGCGGCAGTGCCGAGATTGAATTTCATCGGCCTGCTGATCGAACAATTGCCTCTTTCACCCTTTGCCGATATGTTCTACGGTGATGTCATTCATGGCATCGAGTCGCAAGCTCGTAGTCTGGGGTACAATCTTGCCCTCATGACTGTTGAGCGAAGTACCAGTTTGCCGCATCTTTTTGAGCAACATGAAGATAGTCTGGCTGGGTTGCTCATCCTTGGTGGTGGCGCTCTTAGCGCAGAAATTATTGCGAATGCTTTACTGGCGGAATTGCCGTCTGTCCTGGTAGATACGGTTGAGAGCGAATCGAAGTTGCCAAGTGTGATACCGGACTATGTGCGCGGTGCCTATGATGCGACTCAATACTTAATCAAAAAGGGATACGAGCGTATCGCATTTATTCAGGGGTCCACCAAATATCCGAGTCTCGTCGAGCGCTTTCATGGCTACGTGTGTGCTTTGACGGATGCAGGAATGCCACTTGATAGCGCACTCATCCAGGCGTCCATTTCCAGCGGAATTCCAAACAAGGGGTATCGTGAGATGAAGGCGCTGATTGAGCGCAACGCAGAATTCGATGCTGTGTTTTGTGTGACTGACCGAACTGCATTGGGGGCGCTTGAAGCCCTCCGCGAAGCCCACATCCGCGTTCCCGATGACGTTGCGCTCTTGAGCTTTGACAATGTGTCCCAGTCTAGCCATACATCACCCACGTTGACAACAGTTGATGTAAACAAGCGCGAGATGGGGATTATTGCCGTTGATACTCTGCAGCGGCAGATTATGGCACCTGATGAACGCATCGCAGTGAAAACATTGATCCCGACCCGGCTGATTGTTCGTTCATCTTCCTGACCAGGATCAGGCGGGTGGCGATAGGGTAGCCGCAAGGCTACCTCTCGAATAGCGACACTTCGCGCTGTCTGGTAACGTCATCCGTGAGCCTCGTATTGCCCGGAGCGCACAGGCTACAGTTTTAACATCTCGATAAAACATCTTGACAATTTTTCTAAAACATCGTACTCTTGATCTAAAGATTTTTAGTTCACTTTCACTAAAATTCGGTGAGAAATACATGATCCCTACGTGGTACGCCGACAATCGGCGACGGCTCTTTTTCGATATGCACCTTCCCGACTGGACTCGTCCAGGTCAATCGGGTGGACATATCAGCGATCTACACGGAGTGGCAAGCGCTTTCGATCCGAAAGCCATCATCACTCAATTTTCGCGCGCCAAAATTAACGTCCTCGTCGCCTACGCAAAATGCCAGTATGGAAACTTCTACTATAATACGGCGCTGGGGCATAAACATTCGGGACTGGGAGAATTGGATCTGCTCGGTGAGCTAACAGAGGAAGCACACCAGCATGGGATACGTGTGATTGGCTATTACTCGAACATGTGGGATACGGAGGTGGCGCGTTCTCACCCGGACTGGATGGCGCAAGATGCCGAGGGCAACAGCAGCTATGAGCGCTGGCCGACCTTGTGCCTCAACAGCCCCTACCGTGATCTGGTTCACCAGCACTTGCACGAAATGTTTAGCAGATATGATCTGGATGGCGTGTGGAGCGATATTCTCAGCGCGCTGCCCTGCTTCTGCCCCCGCTGCGAGGCTCTCTATCAGAAAGAATTCGGCGAATCGATGCCGCGTACCCCGGAAGCTGCCCATTGGATTCAGATGATACGCTGGCAACAGAATTATCTCTATGAATATTTGGAGTCTGCGCGGGCATTGGTCAAATCCCTGAAGCCCGACGCCGCATATGTCGTCAACTTTTTTGGCACGCCCTATGCTGCGCCCAGTCAGGGTCTTTCATTCAAGCACCTGTCCCAGTCGGATTATGGTTCCACCGAAGGCTATACCGAGTGGCACGGCCTGCTGTTCCCCAGTTATGCCAGTCGATACATGCGCTCCGGAATGCTGAACAGACCATATGAAGTTCTGATTAGCCGCTTCGAGAGCACCTGGGACTTTAGTGTCCGCCCATTAGCCCAGATGCGCTTCGAGGCGTTCAGCATAGCCGCGAATGGTGGCGCGATTTGCGTAGATGATGAGCCATATCATGACGGGACTCTGGAACCGCTGGTCTACTCAAATCTGGAGAACATCTACACCGAAATCGAGCGGCGCGAACCTGTTCTGCTAGGTGCTGAGCCAATCCCCTACGCCGCGCTGTATCATTCACAGATAGCACGCGAAGTTGACGAGGTATTAAATAGGCCGCGCGCATTGGACATCAGCAAGACCTCATTCTTCCCGCGCAGCAACCCGTCTCCTTCCGACATTATTCCGTCTCTGATGGGCGCTTTCAAGGCGATCCTGGAAGAGCATATCCCACTGCAATTTATCGATAACCGGCCGGCCAGCCTCGAAACCATGTCTCGCTACTCGGTGATATATCTTCCGAACGTGCTTCCCATGACCGAAGCGGAAGCGGAACGACTCCGGCAGTACGTCCTTCAGGGCGGTGGATTGGTCGCTACGGGTGCTTCCTCGCTGTATGATGAATATGGTCATCAGCGGGATAATTTCCTCCTAGCTGATTTGTTTGGGGTCAATTTTGTACAGCGCGGCGCGTATAGCTTCCCATATTTTGAGTTCTCGCCAGACGCGCCTGCTGCCCTTACCGATGGACTGATTGGCCCACCAATTCCACACGATGCGGCCATGTGGGATGTGCGCCTGAACACCAACGACGCTCACATCGCAGCAACACGTCGCGATCCGTTAATCGAGACCAGCGGTGAGGTTTATTATCACAATAACAAGCCTGCGCCGGGACCACGCGGGGATGCGCCCGCCATTGTTTATCGCCAGGTAGGGAAGGGGCGGGTCGTATATTGTGCTGGCATGCCTGAAAACCAGTACGCGATTCTGGGACACACGCCCTATCGCCAGATGATCGGCAACATGCTGCGCTGGGCAGCAGGTCGGGAACCCGCTGTTCAGGTTGAGGGGCTTCGCAACACCGAACTCGTGACCACCCGGCTTGGGGGAAATCTGGTCGTCCATCTGGTGACGGGAATGCCGACCCGGACCGTGACGTTTGGGCAGCGCCGCACCCTTGACACCATCGAAGAAACAGTTTCCCAGCATCATATTCGATTGCGTGTCCCTATGACTACCATCCAGGCGAGGCGTATTCCACAGGAAGAACTTCTGTTGATTCAGCGCGATCACGAGCAGGCCTGGATCATCATCCCCCGGATCGATGATTGGGAAACCATCGTACTGATGCAAGCACTTGAGAGCTGAAAGGAGATTGTATCGAAGGCTCATTTGCAGAGAGATTTCTATGACTGCTGATCGAACAAGACGATTGTCCATGCTTTCTTTTCTGGCAGGAGGATTACCAATGTCCCGCAAATTGCTCAAAGTGTTACTTATTCTCGTTGTCGTGATGACGGCGCTAGTCGGTTTGACTGGTCCGCAACGAGTTCGCGCAGCCAGTGAACTCACCTTCGTGTACTGGAATACCGGCCCCGAAGCGGGTCCCGGTTGGGAGAAGACCATCGCGGAGTTCCTGAAGGAAAACCCGGATGTTACCGTCAAGCTGCTACCGGTGGATGGCGCAAACTGGGGAGCTTATCTGGATGGTGTCGCCACGCTGATCGCAGGCGGTGAGAAACCCGACCTGATGTGGGTGGCAACAGAAGGCGTGCGCCTGCTCGTCAGTCTCGATCTGGCGACGCCGCTCGATGACTTTATCGCCGCTGATAAGGATGAGTTGAAGGAATACCTGGCCGATGTGACCCCTGCTATGCTCGACTCATTCAAGATTGATGGCAAGCAGTACCAGCTACCATATAGCTGGAACGACATGGTGATGTACTACAACACGGCACGTCTGAAGGAGGCAGGGTTGACAGCCCCCACAGCGGACTGGACACGCGCTGATTTCCTCAAGATGGCTCAAGCGCTTACCGTCGAGAAAGACGGCAAGACAGTCAAATATGGCTTTGCCTGGGACAATGGCGGCCTGTTTACGTCTGCCATACCCTGGATCTTTGCAAACGGCGGTAGCATCGTGACTGACAACTTCTGCGCGCCGAATGTCACCGACCCGAAGGTGATCGAAGCCTTGCAGTTCATGCACGACCTGATTTACAAATACAAGGTTTCACCGGCACCGACTGGTTACGGCGACATCTTCAACATGTTCAGGAATGGCGACATCGCGATGTTTGGTGCAGGTCGCTGGCCGCTCACGAACCTGATTCCTGCCAAGTTTGCCGATTTTGATATTCAGTTGTGGCCGGGCAACCCGAAGCGCACCACTGAATTCGGGATCGATGGCTTCCCAATCCTTAAGACAAGCAAGGACCCGAAGGCCGCCTGGAAGCTGGTCAAGTATATGACCCGCGCCGAGGTACAGAACGCGATGGTCGGGTCGGTTGATGCGCCCGTGTCGAATATTCCAGCGCGCCGCAGCGTGGCGAATGCCATGACCAAATTCCCGCCGAAGAACTCCGCTATCCTTTATGGGGCGCTTGAGGGCGCTGCGCAGCTTGTACCTGCTCCTCCGAAGTTCAACCAGATGGAAAACATCTTCCTGCGCTACACTGGCCTCATCTTCGCCAACGAAATGAGCGTTGAGGATGCGATGAAGGCGGCACAAACCGAGCTGGTCGACGTCGTCTCCTGCAAGAAGTAACTGGTATCTTCGCGATAGACCAGACGACCACAAGGCGCAGGGTCAAAAGCTCTGCGCCTTCAGTTTTGTACAGGTTGTTGAATCTCGTACCTCTGAAATCGACGATTGCCAAAAACCAGGAACCTGTCGAGATGACTTCGACCACCTTGTCCATCAACTCAAATCAGCCCGCGTTAAAGAACGCTCTAAAGCGGCGCGAAACCATTGCAGCCTACCTGTTTTTGACGCCCACGCTCATTGGGTTCCTGGTATTTGTGGTGGGACCCATGGTCGCAGCAGTAGGATTGAGTTTTTTTGACTGGAATCTATTGACCCCTCCCAAGTTCGCTGCACTTGGCAACTACAACCAAATACTCAGTGATCCGCGCTTGCTGCCTATTTATCTCACCACAGCAAAGATCGCGGCTTTGACCGTGACCTTCAATGTGGCGATGGGATTGGGGATAGCTGTTCTGCTCGATATGAAGATGCCCGCGTTTATCAGGCTGTTTTTCCGGCTCAGCTATTTTTTCCCTTTCGTCGTTTCCGTTTCTGCTGTCGCGCTGATCTGGTCATTCCTGATGAATAAGGATGGCGGGATTGTGAATTACTACCTGGGGCTGCTGGGCATTGATCGTATCCCCTGGTTGAATTCAAGCATCTGGTCGCCAATTGCCGTCGTCATCACCAATGTGTGGAAAAACCTGGGCTTCAATGTGCTGGTCTTTCTAGGCGGACTCCAGGCGATCTCGCACGATTTTTATGAAGCGGCGGAGGTAGATGGTGCAAACGCCTGGGTTAAATTTCGCCGGATTACGGTGCCGCTCCTGTCACCAACGACGCTGTTCCTGATAGTCATCAATCTGATCAACGCCCTTCAAATCTTCGCGGAACCCTACATCCTCACGTCTGGCGGCCCTGGTGATGCCTCACGCACCACTGTGATGTATATTTACGAGCAGGGATTTCGCTTTTTCAATATGGGCTATGCCTCCACCATTGCGCTTTCGCTTTTTGTAGTCATCCTGATTTTGACCCTGCTCCAGTTCAAATTAAGTCGGCGCTGGGTCTTTTATCAATAATCCATAGAATGAGGAACGCAGGTAGATCATGGCGACTGTAACACGTGTGTTGGTACAACGGCCTACTGCAACCATTCGCAGGCCATTTCCTTGGGGAATGCTGATCACAGTTGCCGTCTTGATGGCAGGTGCTGTGCTGATGATTGCGCCGTTCCTGTGGATTGTGCAGATGGCCTTTGGCGACGCAGCCACCGCCTACAAGCTACCGCCTCGCTGGTTACCGATCATCCCAACGCTCGACAACTTCGGAGCGGTCTTCAAGCAAGTGCGCTTCGAGCTATTCCTGCTGAACAGCCTCAAGGTGGCCGGGGCGATCACTATCGGCCAGTTGATTACGTGTTCAATGGCAGCCTACGCCTTTGCACGGCTCAACTTCCCCGGCAAAAACATTCTGTTCATCCTGCTGCTCTCCGCGCTCATGATTCCGCTCCAGGTGACGATCATCCCGCTCTTCATCCTAATGCGGCAACTTGGACTCTATAACACCCACTGGGCGCTGATCCTGCCTCCGCTCATCAGCCCCTTCGGAATATTCCTGCTGCGCCAATATTTCCTGACCATCCCCATCGATCTTGAAGAGGCCGCCCGTATTGATGGTGCGGGTATTTTTACCATCTTCTGGCGGATCGTATTGCCGCTTGCGGGGCCAGCGCTGACCACACTCGCCATTGTCACCTTTGTATTCTGGTGGAACGATTTCCTGATGCCGCTTATCATGATAAACCAGCCAGACCTTCAGACGTTGCCCGTAGGCTTGCTCCTGCTGCGCGGTCGCTATTCGGCTGGCGCGCTGACCACCGTAGCCGCCGGGATCACGATGGCGATTATTCCTGTCCTCATCGCCTTTTTGTTGCTGCAACGCTATATCATCAAGAGCATCGCTACGACTGGAATCAAAGGATAACGCTCATGCGAAAACGAGTATTGCGCATTGCTCTTCTCCTCCTGATCATGTTCCCTGCGATGAAGCTCACGGCGCGCACTCAACGTGAGGAAACTGTCGCGCAGTTCGGCGTCCCCGTAACGGGAGCGCAAACACTTGACTTGAGCGGGCTGTGGCGTGTCAAGGAGGCAGCGTTCCTGGACGACAAGATGACGCAGCTCGATTTCGATGACCACGACTGGCGGATGGTGAATGTCCCGGCGCGCTGGAAGGATCAGGGCATCGAACCAGCGGCTGGGATACCGAAAGTTGCCATTTACCGCCGCACGTTCAGCGCTCCTGATAGCTGGGCAGGCAAACCGATTGGGGTGGCTGCCTGGTTGTTCCCAAAACATAGCACGGTCACTCTGAATGGAAGCCGCGTGGAACCCAGCGGTGAGGCACCGTGGTTCTATGCCGATGTCACAGACCTGCTCAACAAAAGCGGCGATAATGTCCTTGTCGTCTCCACCCAGTTCGATGGCATCTACGAAATGGCGCTGCCCAATCCGCCGCGCGTGGGGCCGCTTGACACATGGCAACGCTCGGCGCTGACTGAAACTGCGCTAACCCCTGAAATAAATGGCGAAGCGCTTAAGGCTACTCTATATACTCAAGACTCAAGCAACCCGCGCCCCGCTGTTTTGATGGTCGGCACGGGATCACACGGGCTGGGCTTTACGGAGCCATTCATCCCGATAGCACGCGAGTTAGCCTACGCCGGGTATGTGACAATGCCAATCGCACTGATCGGGCAGACTCCGGAAAACATTAATCAGGTGATCGAATACTTGAAGAAACGTCCCGAAGTGGACCCAACCCGGATCGCTGTGATTGCTGGCGTGGCGAGCGCCGTGCCGGTTCTGGAACAAATCGCAGCGCAGCAATCGTTGGCGGCGGTCGTCACGCTCTCCACCAAAGATGCACCGGGCGCAAAGGGTCTGACCGTACCCGTGCTGCTCATCGCGACCGAGCGCGACCAGACTGGCCCAAGCAATATATACGCCAGGCGCGTCGCCGAAAGTTTAGCGGGGCCACATGAAACGCTGATTTTGCCCGGAACCGAGAATGGCATGGGTATCTTAGATTCGGGCTGGAACCCGGTGCGGCAGTCTATCCTGGGATGGTTCAGGAAGTATCTTGCGACTACCGCCAGTCATTGAAGCCCTGTCCGGCTCCTCGACAGGGCGTGCGCTGCTGGCTTTCTGGGCCGATTTGCCGCTGTGGGTACTTGCGAATATTGCGCTTGTGGCGAGTTTATTTCTGTCATATACCGCCTATTTTTTGGATAGTGGTACGTTGGCTCTCATCCTCAGTTTCCCCACCGCAATTGTAGTTGCTGGAATGGCTAACGCAGTCTCAAAAACTTTTGACGAACGATCTGCGGGGTGGCGCGATTTCTTTGGTGGGCAGCGCAAGGTTGCTCTCATGTTGTGGGCATTACTGGTTGGGTTGCCACTTTCATTCCTGCTCGACACATCGGGAGTCCTCTTCGTAGTTCACTGTATCGTTGCGCTGGTCGTCCTGATGATGATGCCGTTTGTCTTATGTATCTCGACACTTTATCCAGTTCCCATCCGCATTGCGTGGCGTAACGCCTTCGTGATGACCGTGCATTATCCACTGGTCGCGTTGGGACTGCTGGCACTCGCACTGTTATTTGGCTGGATAGTTGTCCTCACAACAGGGGGGCTGCTACTCGCAATGCCCGCTCTATGGGTGTGTATTGCCATGTACAGTACTCGTGAGATCGTCACTAAATTAGAGGCTTAGAGCCTGTCATGCACTTTGATAAAGTAGGGGGATGAACGACAGAAGAGCATATCCAAGCGACGTAAGTGACGAAGAATGGGCGTTTGTAGCACCCTACGTGACGCTGATGCGAGAAAACGCGGCACAACGGGCGCATAGCCTTCGCGAGGTGTTCAGCGCATTGCGTTGAATTATCCGCACCGGGGTGTAGTGGCGGAAGCTGCCAAATGACTTGCTGCCGTGGTACACCGTACATCAGCAGCCGCAACGCCGGTTGAGGGCAGACGTGCTTGAGTGACTGGCACGTTTTCGGCGTGTTACGTGCGACTACGAGCGCCTGCCGCCGACTTTCGACGGCTTGCACTTCTCGCGTTTGCCTGCCTCTTACTCCAAAAAGTCTTTGAACTTCTCAAACCGCTCATTGCTTGGTAAGTTCACGATGCACTCTAATTTGCGTGCAACGGTTTGTGCTGGTTCTATGCGGGCATTTGCGCGGACACCGGCGTCGTGCCAGAAGGAATATAGTCGCCATCCAGTGCCTCAGCCGCCGCACGCGCCGCGCTTGGCCGGAAGCTGAACGCGCATAGGTAGGTTGTTATGGCGGGCAGCGTAGCAAGTTCATACGGGTCACGCAAGGCAACAACAATCAAGCGCGAGCCGATACGTGAGTGCAAATCGCTGATGATTTGTGTTTGGCTGTGCTGATCAAAATCCATGCCGGGCAGGGGGTAGTTCTCAGTCACAGCGACAATCTTTTCATCCGGGCTGAATGTCGCTTCACCGGCAAGGAATGCCTCGGCGGTGATCACGCGCAATTGAGGGAACTTCTCGCGCATAGCTGCTTCAAAGTAGTCGAAGGCAGATCGGTCCGGGTTAGGACCAATACCGCGTGTCTGGTTCAGCGTAGCATAGCTCGCGCGGAGCGTCGTGTTGACCAGTACAACACGCGCTTCATGGCCTAGCGAAAGCGCAGTCGCTTCGCCACGCAACAGCGCGACAGCCTGACGCGACACCTCCATTTCGACCGCGCGATGTGCATCACTGCCAATTCCGGCGATGGAGCCTTCCGGCAGATTGCCCGCGAGTAACTCGCGCGCTTCTTTCAGACGCAATACGCGCCCGACCGCCTGATCAAGCCGCTGCATTGATAGCTGCCCATTTTCGACGGCCTCCTTCACCGCGCGCAACAGCGCAGTTTGCTGATCGATGTAGGTTGACGCATTGTGATCGTAATGCTCTTCCGCAAGCATAATCAGGTCTACACCCGCATTGATCGCCTGCACGACCGAGCGCTGGGGGTCGTAACTACGCTTCATTGAACGCATATTCATGCTGTCCGAAAGGACAACCCCCGTGAAGCCGAGTTCACTGCGCAGCAAGTCTACCAGGATTTTCGGACTGAGTGTCGCCGGGTTTTCCGCGTCCAGCGCAGAGAATATAATGTGCGCGGTCATCACGATTTCCGCACCCGCACGGATACCTTCAATGAACGGGTGCAGGTCGATTCGTATCAGTTCATCGCGCGTGCGGTTCACGGTCGGCAGCCCTCGGTGACTATCGAGGGTCGTATCCCCATGACCGGGGAAGTGCTTCACCGCCACCGCAAGCCCACCTGCATGTGCGCCTTGCACCGCTGCCTTCGTCATCGCGCCGACCAGCGCCGGGAACTCGCCAAACGAGCGCATCCCGATGATCGAATTATGCGGATTGGAATTACAGTCCGCGCACGGCGCGAGCAGGGTATTCAGCCCCACCGCCGCGAGTTCCTCTCCGATTACCTCGTACATGCGATAGGCAGCCGTTGGGTCCGCCGTCGCACCAAGCGCCATGTTTCCGGGTCCAGTGCAGCTTCCGGGCGTCATGACGCTCCACGAGCCTTCCTGATCTGCGCCGAGCAGCAGCGGAATGTGCAGGCGCGTATTCGCGGCATAACCTTGAATAGTCCGCGTGAGCGCAAGCGCGGCTTGCGGAGTCGGCACGTTGTCGTTGCTGATGTATGACGCACCGACAAAATGCTGCTCGAACAGGATACGCGCTTCTTCGATCCGGCCTTTTGAAAAGGCTAGTAGGAAGAGCTGTCCAATTTTCTCTTCGACTGTCATCTTGTCCAGCAGTGTTTGTACGTCCATGAGTTTGTCCTACTTTACTGCGCCCATCGTCAGGCCGCGCACAAGATAGCGTTGGAAGAAGAGCGCCATCAAAAATGGCGGAAGCATCGTAATCACGGCAGCGGCAGCCATATCTTCCCACGCAACTTCATATTGCCCAATGAACAACGTTAACACGACCGTCAGTGGTTGCGAGGCCGACGTACGCGAGAAGATGAGGGGGATGAGGAAGTTATTCCATGTCGAGAGGAACGCGACGAGCAGCACGGCGATAATCCCCGGCCTCGCCAGCGGGAAGACTATCCGCGCCAGAATTTGCCAGCGATCACAGCCGTCGACGAGCGCCGCATCCTCAATTTCAACGGGAATATCGCGAATAAATGTACTCATCAGCCAAATCGAAAGCGGCGTGAGAAACACCGTGAAAATGAGGACCATTCCAGGTATTGTGTCAATCAGCTTGAATTGTGTCATCAGGAAGAAGAGCGCGATGAGCGCCACCCATAGCGGAAGTGGCATAAGCAGCATCAGGAAGAAAAATGCGAATCCTTTACCCCGGAAGCGCATCCGCGCGAAGACATAGCCGGCACCTGTGCTGAAAATCGTCACCAGCAGCGCCGCAGAGATGCTGATTAACAGGCTGTTCCGCAACCCTTGACTGATCAACCCCGCTGTCGGCGAATAGCCGCCGCTGCGATACGCCGCGCCGGAAGTGAACAGCGCGACATAGTGGTCGAGCGTCGGGTTTGCAGGAAACCAGATTTTGTAGGGACGTGCGTAGAGTTCCTGCCGGGTGCTGATGCTCGATACGAAAATCCAGTAGATCGGCGCAAGCGCCCAGAACAGAACCAGCGCACAGCCAGTATAAATCAACAACGACCGTCGGGAGAAGCGTCTCGCTTTGCGCATCGGCTAGTCCCGGATGCCCTGATTGTACAACCGCCGAACGAAGAAGACGCCGACCACCAGCGACATAATCAGAATGAGGTAGGAGAGCGCCGCGCCGAGGCCGATACGCAGGTCGCGAAACACCAGTTCGTAATTGTAGAGCATCAGCGTCTTGGTGAAGGGATTGATCGCGCCGCCCGCCGAGCCGCCTGCGGTGAGCGTCCAGATGACATCGAAAATCTGGAACGCAGCAATGAATTCAACGATGAGCGCGATTGCGAAAGATGGCAGAAGCATCGGAAATGTAATCCGGCTGAGGCGCTGCCAGCCGTTCGCACCGTCTACTTTCGCTGCCTCATAGAGGTCGTCGGGAATGCCCTGCAAGCCCGCCAGCAGCACAATACTGGGGAACGCGAAGCGCGTCCATGTTTGCACGACCGCGACCCAAAAGATTTGCGTATCCGGGTTTTGCAACCATGAGCGGTATTCATGAATAAGACCAAATTGATAGAGCAAGCCGTTGAACGCGCCATATTCGCCATTGAGCAGCCAACCCCACAGGAAGCCGTTCACGACAGGCGGGACCATCCAGGGGACAAGGACTAACGTTCGCACGAGCGCGCGACCCGCAAACCGCTCGTTAAGCAGTAGGGCGACCCCGAACGCGAGCAGCATCTCCAGTGGGAGCGTCAGTCCGACAACCGCAAAGCTGCGGACAGTGACTTCCCAGAATTGCGAATCGCCAAGCAGTTTGCTGTAATTATCAAACTGAATGAACGCCGATGGGCGATTGATGCGTAGATTGCGGCTCGTGAGGCTCGTGCCAAACGTATCCACTGCGGGATAATAAATGAGCAGAGCAACGAGCAGCATTATTGGAATGAGAATCACGCCAATGAAGACGGGTTTGCGCGTGAAAAACGTTCGTAGCATTCAAAAAATCCGGGTTGTGTTTGATGACAAATCTGGAGGGCGGACGTATGTGTCCGCCCTTGTAATACTGCGCTCAGTCAAGGCGCGAGTAGCAGCATGAGATTACTTCCCGCCGTATTCAGATTTGAGGTCGTTCCACTGTTTCGCGAGGGCATCGATCACCTGATCGGAAGGCGTCCCCTTCTGCGCAGCTTGTAGGATAGCCTCCGTCACCTTCTGTGTGAAGGGTCCCCACCACAGCGTATAGCGTGGTAGTTCGTTGACCGTTTTGCTCTGCTGTGCAATCACATCCGCGCCTGCAATTTTGTCATCTTTCGTGAGTTGATCGATAACGGAAGTGCGCGATGGGTATAGGCCGACAGCGTTGTAGATCGCGACCTGGTTATCCGCACCCGCGTACCACTTGATGAATTCCCACGCTTCCGTCGCGTTCGGCGAGTTCTTGCTGATGCCGATAGCCGCCGGGAAGCTCCACGTATTGCCGACTTCGGGCAGGAGCAGATACTTCACGTTCGGCGCTTGCTTGCTGGTCTTGGCGTTGTTCCCGACTGCCACAGACCCCTGCCACCCCTGATGGAAGACGCCCGTGCCACTCCAGAACAGGTTGTGTTGCGTGAGCGAGCCGGCAAGCAGTTCCGGGCT
This sequence comes from Aggregatilineales bacterium, assembly GCA_965246845.1. Lineage (GTDB taxonomy): Bacteria > Chloroflexota > Anaerolineae > Aggregatilineales > UBA2796 > JBBRMW01. The sequence goes on along the minus strand of CBDFFR010000012.1, from coordinate 904,368 downwards.
GATCAGCTTATCGGAGAAGAAGCCGAGGAGCGTCTTCATCGCGTCGCGTGCTTTAGACCCCTGATCCGCAAACACAGGCTTAAGGTCCTTATCGAACATCGGGTCGCCCTTCGAGAGCGCAATCAGATACCATGACCAGTCAATTGCGCCCATCGCAATCGGATACTGATCGATGCCCTTATCGCGAATGGCGACCGCCTGCTGGCGCAGTTCATCCCACGTTTTAGGCGCGGTCGTAAACCCGGCTTTTGCCAATTTGTCGGCATTGTAATCCATCATAACGTACTGCTGGTAGACAGGGATGCCATAGACCTTGCCGCCCTGCGTCCAAAAATCAACCTTGTTCAGGTCTTTGATGTTCAGGTCGGGGCTTGCGGCGATCAGCGCGTCCAGTTCAAGCATGTTGCCCGTCGCGACGACGTTGGAAGGCGCTTCTTCCGTCAGGAAGATGACATCTGCGGCAGGTGTGCCGGATGCAGAGGCAATCTGAACACGGCTGAACAGGTCTGTCATCTGCACGGATTGAATTTCGACAGTGATTCCGCTCTTGCTTTGGAACGCCTTGAGCGCTTCCTCATTGGGTGGGACACCCCACGGCGGGGTTAGAAACGTGATCTTTTTGCCTTGTGCATGGACCGGACCACTCAGGGTGGCAAGCAGCGCAATTGCCATCAGGAAAGCAAAAATACGGAAAGCGTGACGCTGAAGCATGGTAAAACCTCTTAAATATGGTCGGAACGGATGATCTGCACTGACGATGGCGCGACACAAGAACGTTGTGTTCACAGTGAATGAAGTTAACGTCCGCGGTGAACAGACGTGAGCATACCGCTACGCTCCTTTTTGGTCAACGAAGGGATGCACAGGTGTGCGCAAAGGTTGACATAGAAGAGGGCGAAAAAAGCCAAGAAAGTGGTAACTCCAGATAAGCCACATCCGTTTTTCCAAAATCGAGGCCAAGATGTAGTTCAGCGCGTATTTGGAAGCGGGGCCGATTGCGGCAGAAGCGTCGGTGAGGGGTTACACGAGCCAGTGGACACTGTCGCTGTCCACTCGTTTATCGAGTAGACATTGAGCTAGTGGACTACCGCTGTAAAGTTGAAGGCGCATTGAGGGTCGGGTAATCTTGAGTTCAAGGAGACCAGACGATGCCGAAGAAAATCGAGATGACCCTCAGCGCGGCTGAACAGGAACAGCTGACTGCGCTGTTGAGTAAGGGGAAGGTGGGCGCGCGGGTGCTGAAGCGCGCGCATATTGTACGGTTGGCGGCCTCCGGCAAGAGCGATGCGGCTATTCAGGAAGCGCTTGGGGTAGGGGAGGCGACCATCTGGCGGACGCGCGCCCGCTATCAGGCGGGAGGACTGAAGCGCGCGCTGTACGAGAAAGCGCGACCGGGCAACCCACGCCTGCTGGATGAAGCAGGGGAAGCGGCGCTGATTGCGGTGAGTTGCTCGGACACGCCGCACGGGGAGCAGCGCTGGACCTTGCGCATGGTGGCGGACAAATTGGTGGAACTGGGGGTGGTCGAGTCCATCAGCGAGGATACGGTTGGACGGGTGCTAAAAAAAACGCGCTCAAACCGTGGCGGGTGGACCACTGGTGCATCCCGGAGGTGAACGCCGCGTTTGTCTGTCAGATGGAAGCGCTGCTGGACGTGTACGCGCAACCGCTCGACGAACAGCACCCGGTGGTGTGTGTCGATGAGCGTCCCTGTCAACTGCTGGGCGATACCCGCCAGCCGCAACTGATGCGACCCGGCACCCCCAAGCGGGTAGACCATGAGTACGCGCGGCACGGCATGGCAAACCTGTTTCTGGCGGTGCAACCGCGCGGCGGTTGGCGGCGGCTCAAGGTCACCGCGCGCCGTACCAAGTCCGACTTCGCGCATTTTCTCAAGAACCTCGCCGACGACCACTTCCCCTCGGCGCAGCGTATTCAACTGGTCGTGGACAACCTCAACATTCACACCCCAGCCGTCCTGTACGACACCTTCCCCGCTGCTGAAGCCCGACGGCTCGCCCGTCGCTTCACTTTTCACTATACTCCCAAGCACGCTTCCTGGCTCAACATGGCCGAGATTGAACTCTCCGTTTTTGCTCGCTCTTTGCGTCGTCGCGTCGCCTCCACCGATGACTTGGCGTGGGCTGCTGCACACTTCCAATGCGTTCGTAACCGCGATAAGCAGACTATCCAATGGCATTTCACCGTCGATGACGCCCGTCGCGCCTTGGCGCGTCTCTACCCTTCGCCTTCACAGCGGTAGTCCACTAGGTCAAATGAGAGGAAGTTTCAGACCATCGCGGCATTGTTTGAAGCGCAAGTAGCATATGGATCAGTAGTGTTACGCTAGTATGACTAATATCAGGCGATTTAAGAGCAAATAGCATTTACGCGGCGTTCCAGTCAGTAGACAAGACGGTTTTGACCACTGAAGCCGTCCTGCTGCGTGCCTTGCTTGCGCCAACAGACGGCCACAGAATTGCACACACAGTATGTCAACTCTCCCTCACATGTGTTTGATGCAACCCATATTTATCGGTATACCAGAATAATGTCCAACATCCCTAAATAGCTTGGCGCATCGGTTTGACCCAAAATTGTATATTTATACGATGGATTGCTCATGATTCGTGCTTCAAACCATCGCCGCTTTGGTTCGCGCACCACCAGAAACCGCTGATAAGTTTTGAAAAAGGTATTCATAGAGATGATATGCTCGCTATTTTGAAACGCATTGGGATAATTATCACGAAGCGCAGTCAAATATTTATAATCCATCATGGCGTTCAGCGCAGTTGTTTCTTTATCAGCAACAACATCCCAATCTTGAATATAAAAGTATCTGCGCGGGCTGGTACTGTAGAAAGTACGTGGTAGATACACATCACTGGACATGACAACAATTGGAAGATCAGTGTAGCCATAGCTGCTATCCAGTGTCCCTGGTCGCAATGGAGCCATGTGTGTGACAGCGTAGATAACTGGCGTAAGCAAACACGCTGCAATAATCGCACGCAATAGCCGGATGACACTACCTGTCTCGCGAAGCCCGTATGCATTTTTCCAGCGCGAACTCAATAGTGTTGCAAGATGGGCAAAAATAATAATCCAACCTAGACTGGCGGGCAACATATATCGGTCGACAAACACAGAGCTGACCGTTACCGAGATGATCCATGCGAACACTGGGACAAGCAGAAGCCAACCTGCAAGGATGAGCAAATAGTTCTGACCTTGCGTAGAAGTTGATTTGAGTACCAACTCCGCAGCGGGTTTACTAACCTTGCGACGAAGTAATCTGAGAAATATCCAGATGGCACACAGTACGATCAGCACAGTAGGTAATGTTACGGAAAAGCCATACGCGTACATCAGCGCCAGATCGCCAAGAGCTGGCACGGGAACCCACATATGAGTGCTGATGATTTCTGTTTGTAGCTTAAATGGTCCTATCCAGAGAATGAAGATTAGCCAACTCGAGACAAGCAGCATATATAATCGCGGACGAAGGATATGGCGCAATAAATCGACTGTGATCAACGCAAGTAACGTCACGCCGCTGTAGACGAATCCAAAGGGGTGTGTCATTACAATCAGTGCAAAGGTCAACATTGTACTTAAAACGAGGCGGCGAGATGGATTGTGATGTTTGCAGAGAGCCTGATATTGGAGCGCAATCAGTGCAACAAACGTCATAAGGAGGCCATAGAATCGGCCCTCCGCATTTTGGTCGAGTAAATGATAAGACAGCCCATATACAGTCACTATAGCAATTGCCGAGACCCAATATTTATATGTGGAGCGGAGTATTCGCCAAGTCAAAAAGAAAGCGATGCACATCCCAACCGACGAAAACAACCGTAACGAGAGTTCGGTCGTGCCAACGATCCTGACCCAAGTCCAAGCTAACAAGTGATAAACTGGTGGCACACTGTCGCCCTTCTGGATCAGGCTGTTCAGCATGTGGGACAATGAAGGGTCGGTCGTCAGAAACCATCCAGCAATTTCATCCAGCCAGAAATACTTTTTGGTCGAGTAAATCACACAGGAAATTAATAATGCAATGCTCCCCAAGATGGGCAGCAGGTATTCTCGAAAGAATACCTGCACCTGACTAGGGGCGTTTATGTGTGCTGAACCCTGAGCAATCATGCTGGTTTTTGGCCGATCAAGTAGAGGTTACCCAATGCTACCGAGAGGCGTACCGCACCCAATGGACTGTTGTTGAGCATCGAAATGAGACCCTTTTTGAGCGCCATCGGAAGGGGAACCAGACGGACCAGATAACGCAGCGCGTAGCGATTGAAGACACTGCCCACTTCAAGTACCCGAAATTGGTGCGTTTCGATCAGACGCGAGAGCGTTGATTTACTATACAGATAGGTATGCTCAATATCGATAATGGGACTGCGTTCACCCATCAAACGCGCAGAGAGTGCCTCGATATTGTGGTTCAGGCAAAGCACGACCCCACCCGGCTTGAGAACCCGGTAACATTCGTCCAGAATCTCACCTGGCTGCGCGATGTGATCAAAGACTTGAAACAAGCATACAACATCAAAGCGATTCGCCTCGAAAAGGCCGGGGCGCATCATGTCACAGATCAGATGAGAGCGAAGCTGTGGCAAAGCGTTGTGTACGGCTGCCTCGCTCGGTTCGACGCCCCAAACATCCTTGTAACCCTGCGCCAGTGCTTGCTCCAGAAAAAAACCGCTGCCGCCGCCCACTTCAAGCAACGCGCCTTTGCTTGTGAAATAATGCTCGGTCCGGGATAAATAACGCCCATAAGTGAATTTGAGATCGGGAATTTCATCTTCATACGTAACGACACTGCGAGTGTATAATGCTGTCAAAACCTCGGCATCCGCGACTGGATCGGAGCGGACCAGTCCACAGCGATTGCAACGCACCAAGCGGTAATGGATGCCATCCGGGAGACGACGAGCCGAGAATACGGCCGCATTGAATGTCTCCTGATCGAAATTGGCCGGGTACAGCTCGGTTGCATTATCCTCGGTTTGACAGATAGCGCAGCGGGTTGGGTGCAGAACGATACTTGTAGTGGGTGGTATTTGAGGCATCATTGGATCATTCACGTTTATTCACTTTTTAGCAGGGTTGTCACAGCGGATATGCTTCAAGATGATCGCGCAGCCATTCAATCGTGGCGCCTAAGCCCGCCGTCAAGTCGTGCGCGGCAGTCCAATCCAGATCGTTTTGTGCCTTCTGAACATTGGCGACCCAAACCTCAGTGTCCCAGATACGACGATCCATCGCGTTCCAGGTGGGTTCCGCCAAAATGTTCAAGAGCCTGCGGACCTGTTGGACTACTTCACCCAAGCGGGTTTGTACACCCGACCCAATGTTAAAAATCGCATCGAGCTGCAAGGCAGGTAGTTGAACGACTGCTAAATATGCATCAATAACGTCATCGATGTATACAAAATCACGCGCAATTTCCGGGGAGGCCAACAGTGGATAGCGTCCTTCCAGGCCATAGCGCAACAGCCGAGGAATGAGACGGCGAGCATCCTCATAGGGACCGTAAACGGAATAAAGGCGCAGCGTTGGGATTGGCATTGTCAAGCGCCGGGCAGTGTAGCCGCACAACATAGTAGCTGCCGCCTTCGCGACGGCATAATAGCTGTTCGGCTCTAATACCTCGTCTTCCTCTGGAGGATGCGCTTTGAATCCATACTCCGAGGAACTGCCGGTGTTCACGAATATGGAGAACCCGGTCTGCTCACAGGCATCCAGCAAATAGGATGCGCCGAGAAAATTTGCTTGCAAGATTTGCGTGGTATCTATTTGAAATGAATACGCACCATAGACCGCAAGGTGGAACACCCAATCCGGCTTGCTGTGCGCCACTGCTTGCTGCAGTCCTTCGCGGTCCAGCATATCCGCACGATGAATGTGTAGATGGTCGATTATTCCATCGAGTCGCCAGAAATTTGCTTCGGGGCGCGCGACCAAGTGTACTTCGTGTCCTGCATGGAGCAATCGTCGAACCAGGTTCGCGCCGACAAACCCGGTCCCACCAGTGATAAGCGCCCGCATCAGGGTTCCTCTTGCCGTTTTTTTTCTGGCATGTTGAGGATACTTTCAACAATATAGGGTGGGCGGTGTTTCACCTCGTCATAAATATGTGCCAGATAGGAGCCGATGATGCCCAGACACAGCAACTGGATTGCGCCCATGAACAGTACGAGAACGATCACAGTTGTCAATCCGCTCGGCGTGCCTGCCGGGTCAAAGATGCGGAGCAAAAGCTGCCAGATAATGCCCAATATGGAAAGTATAAACGTAAAAAATGCGAGCAGATTGATAAGGTCCAGTGGTTTATAGGAAAATGAGATAATGGCTTTGCGCGCCCAGCCGAGATTGCGAAAAAACGAGTTTGTTGTTCGTCCAAACATCCGCTCTGGTCGCACGTAAGGAACACCTGTTTGCCGAAAGCCAACCCAAGAGCGCAGCCCACGCAGAAAGCGATTGCTTTCAGGCAAGCTGTTTAATATATCAACGACGCGACGATCCATCAATGAAAAATCACCTGCATCCAGCGGGATGGCAACATACGAGGTGAACCGAAAAAGGCGGTAGAAAAGCCGGTAGGCTACTCGCAAGAAAAGGGTCGCCTCGCGTTTGACACGAATTCCATACACGACATCATAATCTTCCATCCACTTCGCGTAAAACTGTTCAATCAGTTCTGGTGGGTCTTGTAAATCGCCGTCGAGCAGAATAAGGGCGTCACCAGTCGCGATCTTCATTCCGCTGCTAAACGCATTTTGAGAACCAAAATTTCGAGCATGATTGATGACTACTACATGCTTGTCTTGGTCCGCGAGCCGGGCAAGCACTTCGGCGGCGTCATCCGGGCTGCGGTCGTTGACAAAGATGATTTCGTAATCGACATCAAGTTTCTGGAATACATCAGTCAGACGTTTCCACATGATCGGAACAGCAGGTGCATCACGATAACAGGCAATCACTGCGCTCAGCTTGCGCCGAGGACTGGGCAAGAGCATAGAGTGTCCCTTTTAACTAACCCATGGCTTCGATCAACGCGGATGCACTTTTATCGCATTGCCTGTAGAAGAATGCTCCGCACGATCTGCTCTGCCGTGAGTGCGTGAAGCTGGTTCATATACGCCTCGCTGCCGGAAACACCACCCGGCATGGAGCGAATTCCGCAACGGATCAAGCGGCAGGTGATCCCGTTCTCCGCAATAGTCTCAGCCACCAACGATCCGAGACCGCCGTTAATGAAATGCGCCTCGACGGTGACTGCCATCGAGAAGTCACCGAGAAGCATCGCGAGGTCCTCTGCCGAAGTTGGCTGAAGTGTCGAAACGACGGCCAGCGTACACGAAAGACCCTCATCAGCAAGACGTTCGACTGCTTTGGCCGCTTCCACTGTAATCGCACCTGTCGCGAGGATGAGTAGATCGCGGCCATCACCGATGGTTTCAACCGCATCTGATCTGAATCGCCCATTCAAGCCGGGGACTGTCAAATTGTCGTTTTTCCCGATTCGGTAGTAAATAGGTCCGGGAGTTTGGTACGTTTGTCGCAAGGCGGAGGCGGTTTGTGCCGGGTCCGCAGGGACTATCGTTTGTAATCCGGGCTGGACGCGCATAATGCCGATGTCTTCCAAAGCATAATGCGTCACGCCGGAATTTCCGTACTCGAAACCACCGCCAATACCCACAACGCGGACAGGCAGCTTGTGCAGGATTGCCCCATCGCGAAGTTGCTCGTAGCCACGCATCGATGCAAAGGTGGCAATCGAATATACAAAAGGGACATAGCCTGCCTCTGCCATACCTGTCGCGATACCCATCATATTCGCTTCAGCAACGCCGATGTTGTAAAAACGGTCGGGGAACGCCTTAGCGAATGGCTCCAGAACCATAAAGCCCAGGTCGGCAGTCAACAGAACAACGCGACGATCCTGCCGGGCAATTTCAACAAGTGTTTGAAGAAAGGCAGTTCTCATAATTGACCTTCAATCTCCGTTAGGGCTTGCTGATACTCCTGGTCGGTCATGGGCATATAGTGCCAGCGCACTTGCCCCTGCATATAGGAAACGCCATGACCTGCTTGTGTATTCGCGACAATGACAGTTGGCGCTTGGGATTGGCTGCTCATAGCCCCAGCTTCAATCAACGCCTCTTGCAGCGCACCTATATCGTGACCGTCCACATCTTTGGTTCGCCAGCCAAAAGCACCCCAACGTGCGGAAAATGGGCGCAAATTCAGCACATCATGCGTCTTGCCCATTGCTTGCTGTCCATTATCATCAATGATAACGACGAGATTGGAAAGTCGGTGATGTGCCGCAAACATCACACCTTCCCAAATCGAGCCTTCGTTACATTCGGCATCGCTCAGCAAAACGAAGATCCGCCGATCTGAGCCATCCAGACGCGCAGCAAGCGCAGCACCAATGCCTAGCGAAAGCCCCTGTCCCAGCGATCCAGTTGAAAAATCGATCCCGTTTACTTCGTGTTCAGGGTGAGTCCCTAACTGGCTGCCGTCCTGACAATAGCTATCCAATTGCTCGCGGCTCAGGACATCCAGACAATAGAGCGCCGCATAGAGTGCCAGCGCTGCGTGGCCTTTAGAAAGTACAAAACGGTCGCGTTCTGCCGGATTTTCTGGGGTTCGGATGATGCCATCGAAAAGCGCAGTGATAATATCCGCAATCGAAAGCGCAGAACCGATATGACCCACGTTCGCGCGTTTTGCCTGCATTAAAATGAGTTGACGAATGCGTTTGGCGGATATATTGCTCATGGCTTTCCCTTTCACGCTTGCTTTCGGATTACGGAGAATTATCTAACTATTGCAACTCGAAAACTTGCGTCATTATAGAAGCGTTTGGCGAGACATGGTATAACAAAAGTGTACTACACCGCGTGCCGTTGAATGTCAGCGTACCACCAGCCAAACGGCCAACATTTGGGGACACTGCTTTGAGAAAGAACGTGGTCGTTTTTTCTATTTTTAACGCGTGTTAGTACAATCACTGGCTATCTGTGGTGGAACAGAAAAATTTCACCGTCGCTAGTACCGGCCGTGCATTCAATATTATATTGCGTAGCAATGAACCGATACAGCTCCGGGAACGATGTACGACGTTTAATTTGATTGAGTGGCGCAGATATGAAATCCTCAATAATCCAGGTAGGTGGGTTATTGAGAAGTGCTGTCATAAACTCATTCCTTGCGCGCTGAGTAAATGTGCTATCGATCTGATAGTAAAATTGAACATCGTAATAGTAGCGGCTGACTGTTGGCTGGTCAAGCCGATACAAAACGTCAAAAATGTTGTTAAAGTTACCGAGAGTTTGAAATGTATCTCCAGGAATACGCTTTGTGCTTAAGCAATCAAGGATTGTCTGTGGTGTCTTAAACGCTTCCATCGCCTCTAAGCGAGGTAGCAATGGGGTCGATACTGCCGGGAAAAATGTACCGGCCACAACAATGAAAATTACAGTAAATAACCAGCTAATGTTTACTGGTGTCACCCTATAACGCTTTTGGAAAGTCGGATAAGGTAGAAGGCTGACAACAACAGCCAATCCGATTGCCATCGGCCACCAGTGATAGGTCCAGAGTTTGCGTGCGGCAAAAACATAGATGAAAGCACATAACACAAATATCGACCAGAACAGAATTTGCGATGAATGGCTACGTCTTCGCACTATGAACAGTGCGAGCAATCCTCCGATCATGATCAAGCCTAACGGCTGTTGGAGCGATTCTGGAATATGCGCAGCGATTTGCAGCCAGTTTTCGGGAGTCAGGCGTGGACCCAACGCCGCGTACAGCGGAAACGACTCGCGCAGCAGGTATAGCAGTTCATTCAAACTCCCTAGGCTATTGAGCCAGAGTGCGGCGGCAAAAATCGGCAGAACGGTTCCAGCCGCCGCAGCGCAAGCTGCCCATATGCTCCGCCCCAGCCCGGCACGATTGAGCAAACCCTGTCGGTAGACAAGCCACAAGCCGAGCAATGGTGCGAAGATCAGCACATTCGGCTTGACTGTCGCAGCACTCCCTAGCAGTACACCTATTGTAAAAGCTGTAAGCAGCAGCGCACTTCGTCTGCGTCGATTGGAAAGCGCAACCGCGACCAGCACTGGAATCATCAGATACATATCGCGTTGCGCGGCGAAATAAGGCCCGCCATTTAAATATACGCTCAACAATATCGGAACAACAAGCCACGCCCGCTGGTTGTTGAAAAATGAGCGTGTGACATGGTAAGCAAGGCTTGATAGTAGAGCGACACACATCAAATCTGCAGCACGCATCGCCAGATTGGTGGGTCCAAATACATCATAGACTATCAGGCTGAATAAATAAGACCCGGGTAAATTGTTATCGAAGACATCTAGATAGGGACGCGCACCTTGTGAGAGGCGCTCACCAACATATGCCATAGAGCTGTTATCACTGAAGATCGGCCAGCGCCGAACGGTAAGCACGAGAACCACAATCTGGGCGACAAAACAGCAAAACAAAACCAGTTCAAAAAGCCGTTGTGATTTTGTGGAAGTTACCATGATTATCATTCATATAGATTGGGCAAACTCGCAATAATAGCACACTGCTACGCTGATTTATACTGTCTACTCTGGATTTAACACGTCACACCCCATCAACACTGAGATCGCTGAAGCCATCTTGATCCGCGAATGCAGTCTAATTTCTACGTTTACCTTTCGTACAGTTTCCGGCTGTTCCGGTCATACCTCCCAAAAACCTTCTTCTCCGTACCAATGCCACATTTGCAAACTGCTCTCTTTTTTTTGCAAAACACTTTAGAAGAATGGTTGGAACACTGGAACAAGTGCCTTGACTATCGCGTTTCTACCAGATTGCAGAGCCGGAATGAAGTGGAGCGTGCCGGAACTTCCCTGAGCGCTTTATATCCTTCTATCACTCGCCCGGTCTACCTAAGGGACCAAATGTCCCGCGAGTAAGCGCATGTTCCTACTCTAATCAGCAACCCTTGAGAACGCTTTTGTTTTTTGTCATCTGTAACCATAATCTGCGCCAAATCTGCTTTTGGAGGAACAGCATGAGAAGTCATCGAAACACTCTATTGACGTTGGTAGCTATTTTGAGCCTCAGCCTGATGTTCATACCTGTTTCTAAAAGTAGTTTCGCTGCTGACAACTCCAAAACATCGTTAGCTGACACTCACCGCACCAGTACGGCTTTACGGGTGTTGTTCATCGGCAATAGCTATACGTACTTCAACAACTTGCCGCGCTTGATAGCCGCTCTTGCCGAGTCAGCACACGAGGCACAACCACTGGAATCAGAGATGTTTACAGTTGGGGGGGCGAGCCTGAAAAGCCATTGGGAGAATAGAAAGGCAGTTGACCGCATCAAACAAGGACACTGGGACTATGTGGTTCTGCAAGAGCAAAGTACCCTCGGTCCAGCACCTCTGCTAAATGGTATCCCTCAAATCAATGCACCTGAAACTTTTTACCAGTACGCACGCTTATTTGATGCAGAAATCAAAAAAGCAGGTGCGAAAACCTTCTTTTTTCTTACTTGGGCGAGGCGTGATTCACCCCAAAATCAGGTGCTACTGAACGACGCCTATTCGAGTATTACAAAAGAACTCAACGCCGAGATTGCACCCGTTGGTGTGGCGTGGGCAACCGCCTTCAAGCAACGGCCCGACTTGGAATTAAACCAAATCGACAATGCACATCCCAGCAGCGCAGGCAGTTACCTTGCAGCCTGTGTATTTTACGCATCCTTCTATGGGAAAAGCCCAGAAGGGTTGACGAGCCGTATTCTGGGCAGTCCAATTGACGCCGATGGACATCCTATCGACAACAGAGATGGTCCACTGAAGCCAAGTGCAATTGAGGTGGAACTTGTAAGTTTAAGCGATACCGATGCAGTCTTTCTGCAACAAGTAGCGTGGCAGGCACTGCATCAGTGAGCTTCCACTGACAATCGACCTATTTGCTCTACAACGGCTTTATTCGTCCCTGTCATCGGCAGCCGTGCGCAGCCGAACACCGACCAGACCCCACAGCAGCCGGACTTCACCGGAGTTGGTGTCCGTCACACGTCGCTTGACGGGACGCACACCCTGTTTGTAAGTGTAGATCATGTCGCGCAGCTTCGGACGAGAGACCGGGTGCAATCCACTATCGTCGCACCACCATTTGAAATTCTGGTAGAGAATGTGGGTGGGCGTGAAGGCGTTCTCCTCGAAAATGCAGTTCTCCAGCAACCACAGCTTCACAGCATCACCGTTCTGCTCGATGTCGGAAAGCAAGGCGCGCATCGCGTCGCTCTGCGGATAGGCGCGGCTCAGTTGTGCTTCAAGCGCGAGCTGGATGCAGGCCGCACCGAACGCGCCGAGTTCCGGCTTGAACTTGTCGAGCAATGTACTGTCCAGCTTCTCGTCAGGCAGTCCACTGGGGCAGTGAACGATGAGCAGCCGCCGTGTGAGCGCACCGGATGGATCACGGTAGCGCATTTTGTTGTTGGTCGCGAACATCAGCTTGGGCGTCCACACGTTGAATGAGCGCTCGTCGCGATACTTGAGCCACATCGGGACGCCACCGTGTGCAGTCATGCTCTTGAACAGTTCTTCGCCGTCATCGCGGATAGCATCTTCGGGGAACTCATCCAGGCAGGTCAGGCGCGGAGATTGGTCAAGCCAGGTGGCGCGGCTGTTCGCGCCGCGACTCTCCGAGGAGAATAGCGGCGTGCTGGCGAACTGGCCGGGGCGTGTACCGATGGTGAGCTGTGCCAGCTTGAGCAACGTCGTCTTGCCGGAGCGTGGCGGTCCGAGCAGCACGAGCGCCTTATGAAACGTAGTGTCGCCCGTGAGCGCCAGTCCCACATGCGTCATGTACGCACGCTGCGCTTCCTTGTCCGGGATGGTGCTGCCCAGAAAGTGCAGAATGTCCCCGTAAATCCCGGTCGGCTCGTAGTTGTAGGGCAGGCAGGTCGTGAGATTGTCAGCGGGCGTGTGCGTGTGTCCAGTCATGGTGCGCAGGTCCAGCGTGCCGTTCGCGAAGTTGACCAGCCGTTCCGAGGGGATGAACTGCCGTTTGCAGAGCGCTCGTGCCAGCCGCAGCACACTGTCGATCTTGCCGATGTCAGTAATGCGTATCTGCACGGAGCGCAGCACATCCACTGCCAGCAAGTCGAGTTCATCCGGATCGCGGATCAGTTCCCAATGTGTGCCCGTCCAGCGCCGCCAGCCGGGGACATTCGCATCCCAGGCGAGTTGGTCAGCATACATGCGCTTCCAAGCGTGAGCAATATCCATCAGGTCGGGTTTCCATGCCGGGGCGTTTTGCTGTGCATCCGCGTTTGAGGCGTTATCTGTTGCAGATGTGACAGGCGGCGTTGGTGCTGCCTCTGCTTGCTCCCGCTTTTGCTTTTGCTTCTTGTTTCGGGCAGGTGGCGCAGGCTCAGGGAGCAAAACACCCGTGACGCGCGCGGCTTCCAGCAGCGCAATCCTGAACAGCGCCGGGTCCTTGCGGCTCCAACCGCTGCCATGCAGCAGGTAGCCGACCAGATCGAGCGCGTCACCGCCGTTCTGCCCGCCGTGGTGATACCACACCCCTTCTGCGGGGTTGATGAGGAACCCCTGATTGCCCGGTAGCCGATACTCTCCTCCTTGTACGACAGCACTCACGCCGAGTTTGCCTTCAGCATAGCCTACCATATCCAGCCGACTCTTGATCTCGTCCAGCACTTTGCGGTCTGACGCGGGATGGTGCGCGTCATATCCCCCGGCAACTTTCCCGTTACTTGCAGGTGCATGTGCAGCGGCGGCTTGCTTATTCCCTGCATGTGTTTCTTCGGCAGCGGAGCGTGCAGCTTGCGGTTGAGAAGATAATGCAATTGACGCGGCGATCTGCGGTAGCCCTTCAGCGTTCGTGGCGTCGAGGACTTCCGGCACATCGAGGATTGCCGCGTGGCGGTGCGGACGCTCTGGTACATTGTCGCCCTTGCAGGCGAGTGTGCCGTACAGCTTGATGATGCGGCTGGCGTTGCTGGTGCTGGTGTCTACTTCAACCTGAGCATCGCTGAACTTTGCGCTCAATGCGGCAAGGACACTCTTGAGAAGGGCTGTGCTTTCGTCTGTGTTGGGCAGGTCGATCAGGATGAGCAAGTGTGCGCCGTTGCCAGAGTCGGCCAGCACAGATAAGATGCCTTGTGTTTGTAACCATGCCTGACACACCTTTGCACGAGCAATAGCCGCTACGTGTTCCTCCTCCGATGAGGAGATGCCCGCCGGACGCACCGGGTCGAAGTCCACAAACAGCCAGCGGCGTTTTGCCACATCTTTATCACTGCTGGTTGTCTTCGCGTATTCCGTAATGCGGTTGCTGCTGCGCGCGAGCAGCGCTGGGTGCAGTGGATTGAGTGTGACGTAAATGCCTTCGGCGCGACTGTTGTACGACGCAGCCGCGCGTGCCAGCTTCTCGAAATCGGTGAAGTAGCCGCTGTCGATGCGCCTACCGTTCAAACCGAGGACACGCAGCTCCACAACCTGACCGGGTTCAGCCAGAACGGATAGCGCGTGCATGATGTTCTTGATAACGGGTGAAGCGTCAGAGCGCTTGCCGGGTGCTTGCGCGGGAATAGCCTGTATCATGAGGATGTCTCCATACAGCAAGGGGTCAGCACCTTGCCGAAACCGCAGGACGAAGTGGGTTCAATCTGTTGCGGTGGAGCGCGGGATGTGATACAGTTTGAGTTACCAGTGCAAATCGTATCGAGTCTCTCGCGCCCACCTGTCTAACACGGTGGGCATTTTCTTTTCTAGGGTGGGTCGCGGCTGCTTGTGGGCATCATTTAATCCTCAAAATATGTAAACGCGCGTTTACAATTTCACTGTTGGTCGATGTAGGCTTCGGCTTCCAATACGACACGTTTCAGCATTTGCAGGCGCGCTCGCGCCAACTGCCAGTCCTTCTCTTGGTGAAATAGTGCGTGGGCAAGCCCCTGACCCGAAAGGTCCATGCTGGATTTCGCCGCACCCGCCAGACGCACTGCGGATTTGGGAAGGTCCTCACTTGTTTCAACCTGCTCTACAACCTCTTGTTGTTCACAAATGGCTTTGATCTGCCTTCCAGTGAGGTTAAGAGTGATGATCTGCTTGACCATTTCTGCTTGATCCTCGTGTGGCACATTCAACACGAACCGAAGTCGGTATTCGTCAAGAGTGTGTCTATCTGCTAACTCCAAAGCCTCGTCTGACAAGCGTAGAAGCGCTTTGTAGTGGCTAAAGTGCATTCGCCCAATGCCACCCATCGCGGCTAGAATGTCATCGGTGTACTCGCGCTTGTCGCGCAGATCCAAGTCGAGCGCCTGACGGTAGAAGTCGTTCGTCACAGCATAATCCGGTTTCGATACGCCGTGTACCGTCATGAGCAGCAGTGCCGCTTGCCGTGCCATCGCAATCGCGGAGAGACCTGCTCGTGCGGTGTTCTCACGCGCCTGACGGAACACGGAGGCTTTGTCGCTCTTGACGATGATGCAGGGGACGGTCTGATTCCCACTATAGCCTGTCAGGAACTCGAAGAGCAGCCAGCTTGCCCAGAAGCGACGCTCACCCGTCTCGATGCGGAACAGGCGGGTGACGCCCTGTGTGATGTCTACCACCGTCAGTGGGTTGACCTGTCCATCATTGCGGATGGTCATCGCGAGCGTCACGAGATCGCGCACGAGCAGCTCATCCGGCGTGTACTTAGGTGCGTTCGCTTCTTCTGTATCGTCCGCACTCTGGTCGGCAAGCAGGTCAATCACACTCCCGAAGGGACGACTATTCTGCCGCGCGGCGACTTGCGCGCTGAGGATGAGTTCGCGCAGCGCCTGCACAGGTGTGTACCTGTTCTCGTAGAAGGCGAAGTGAATGGCTTCTGGCAGCACGCGCCGCGCCTGCACTGGGTCGGGCAGGATGCACGTAATCGGCAGGAAGTCCACCCGCATCGACGCGAGCGGGAAGGCAATCGGGTCCGGGTGTTTCTCGACGTGATTGGTGAGCGCGCCAAGTTCCTTATCCAACTCTGGGAGCGTTCGTCTGGCGGCCATCATGCACCGCCTTTCAGGATGGACCGGGCGAGCAGCGCGACGAACTGTGCGTAGGCTCGGCTGGCGGTGCAATGCGGGTCGTACTCGAAGATGCTCTGATGATGGTGATGCGAGTAGGCCACCGCTTCGTTGGTCGGGATGTACTCGGCGACCAGTCTTCCGAGTACCGGGTGCGCCTTGATCTTCTCGACCGTTTTGGCGTGACCCTTCACGCGCGCATCGTACTTGGTGACGAGGATGTGCGAGAGGTTAAGTGCCGGACGCTGCCAGCCTTCCTTCACATCCTCGATCTTGTTGAGGACGGAGAGCAGCCCCATCGTCTCCAGGTAGCGCGGCTCGACGGGAACGACGGCATCCGTCGCAGCGATGAGCGCCATCTCCGTCAGCAGTGAGAATGAGGGGCGCGTGTCAATCACGACTGCGCCATATTGCGGAGCTATTACGTTCAACGGTTCCGAGAGACGGTACGGCGCGCCCGTGACTGCAATCAGTTCGCGCTCGGCGGCTTCGAGCAGCGCCGACGCAGGTAAGACATGCAGCGCCTCATCCCAGTGGCTCGGCACGATGCAGTTCATGAGCGCTGTGGCTGCATTCTTGCGCTCTGCCGTGACGACGGTGTACAGGCTATTGTCGCGCCCGAAGTCCTTGCGCCCGGTGGTCAGCAAGGTCGCGTGGCTCTGGCTGTCCGTGTCGATGAGCAGTACCTGATGCCGCTCGACGCCCGCCTGCCGGAGCGCTCGCGTCAGCCCGAAGGCGACGTTGGTGGCGGTGGTCGATTTCGCGGTCCCGCCTTTGTGATTAGTGATGACGAATACGTGAGTCACTTTTCCCTCCAAATACAACAAGATTTGAACGTGTTGCTTGTAGGGACACAGGGCTATTTGAAATCGTGGTAAACTGCATCACGGAAGTCCTGTTCCTCCAAGCAGAGCTTTCAGGTGAATGAGAGGCGGGCTAGGCACTCTCATTCACCTTCTAGCACGGGGCGAACTCGACTTCGTGGCGTTCACTACCTTTGTTGTTTTTGGAGAGTCGGTCATCCCTTGTGATGCTGCGGTGCGGATTGAAGCAGGCTGACGATCAGCAATTTTGGCAAACTGCGGGAACGCGAGTTGAAGAGCCTGGCTCACAAAGACGTGATAAATCGCGTCCTTTGGTGCCCATATCGCACACCTAGTTTGTAGCCAATGCCCGTCGACTCCGAACTGAAAAAGGGTGCAAGCCTTCTCTTGTCTGTAAATTCGGTAAAAACCCCTGCCTTTAGGCAGGCAGTTTAACATCGAGTTGAATAGACAGGGTATGAGGCGTACAATGCGCTTATGAGCTATCGCAAAACGTTACACGCAGTCGATGATCTGAAATGCCATCTGGTTTGGATTACAAAGTACCGCAAGCCAATCCTGCGCGGAGAGATAAGTAAACGGGTACGCGAGCTAATCCGCCAGACGTGTGCCACCCTTGGATGTATTCATCCTGAGTGGGCATGTTGCAGCAGACCACATTCACCTATTGTTGTCAGCACCACCCAATCTGTCGGTGAGTGACCTGATTCAGCGTTTGAAAGGACGCACGAGTCGCTTGTTGATGAATGAGTACACTGAACTCAAGAAAGCCTATTGGGGGCGTCATCTCTGGGCGCGAGGCTACTTTGTCGCCAGTTCTGGCAACGTCACCGACGACATCATCAAGCAGTACATCGAGTCGCAAGGTGAAAACTTCCCACTGGAAGAGGGCGGAAACTTCAGTATAGGCGATTAAGCCGGCTATAGGCAACTTTCCGTCGCTTTTCAACCCACCCGCTTTAGCGCGTGGTGCTTGAGTTCACATCCAGCCAACATCTTTTTGCCTGAGCGAGTCGGATTTATCCAACCTCTACAGAGGAGCGCCTTGTCTGCGTAAGGGCTGAATTTATCCAGCCCCTCTCTACTACTGACTAATCCGCCCAGCGCACTACGCCGCGCAGGAACGGCGTCGGCAGGTCCGGGTGATGCGGCAGCACGCGCACGCTGACGCCATGCTGCCCGGTGCTTACGTAGGTGATTTCCGTCTCGAATTTGTACGCACTACCGTCGCGCCCATCGACGACACGCATATCCAGCGCTTCGCCATCCATGATGTTCCCGGCGGTGTCGAGCGTGCCATGATAAAGCTGCACGATCACATCATCCGGCGTCAGGTCGCCGAGGTCCACCGACGCGGAGACGGTTTGCGGCGTCCCGACCTTGAGCTGGTTGCCCGCCACTTCGACATGATTGATCCGCACGCGCGGCCACGCCGAATACAGCTTTTGCCGCCAGTCCGCATAGGCGATGCCGCGCTCCAGACTCGGCTCGGTGAGCGCATCGTAGCGCTGGACCATCGGCAGGTAGTAGTGCGTGGCGTATTCCTGCACCATGCGCGTCGTATTAAAGAATGGCGCGAGTTTTTTGATGCTGCGCTTCACCTTCGCGATCCACTCACGCGGCAGGTTGTCGCGGGTGCGGTCGTAGAAGAGCGGCACGATGTCCTTTTCGAGCATGTTGTAGAGCGCTTCGGCCTCGATTTTGTCTTGCAGCGCTTCCTGATC
This sequence comes from Aggregatilineales bacterium, assembly GCA_965246845.1. Taxonomy (GTDB): domain Bacteria; phylum Chloroflexota; class Anaerolineae; order Aggregatilineales; family UBA2796; genus JBBRMW01. The sequence goes on along the minus strand of CBDFFR010000012.1, from coordinate 885,701 downwards.
CGCCGGATATTCCTCGCCGTTGCCGATTGCCCAACCCACTGACGGGTCGTAGCCTTCTTCCCACCAGCCATCAATCGTGCTGGCGTTCAGGCCGCCGTTGTAGATCGTCTTCATGCCGCTCGTGCCGCTGGCTTCGAGCGGGCGACGCGGGTTATTCAACCACACGTCGACGCCCTGCACGAGCGCGCGGGCAATCGCCATATCATAATTTTCAAGGAACACGATGCGGCTGCGGAATTCCGGCTGGCGGGAGAGATTCACGATTTGCCGAATAAAATCCTTACCGGGCATATCGTGCGGGTGCGCCTTGCCCGCAAAGATGATCTGCATCGGGCGCTGTGGATCGTTCAGGATTTTGGAGAGGCGTACCGGGTCGGTGAAGATCAGCGTCGCGCGTTTGTAAGTCGCGAAGCGGCGCGCAAAGCCAATCGTGAGCGCATCCGGGTTGAGCGCTTCATCGGCCTGTTCGACTTCCGATTGCGGGAAGCCGCGCGTCGCCAATGTGTGTTTGAGCCGTTCGCGGCAGAATCCGACGAGCCGCTCGCGCCGCCGCTCGTGCGTGCGCCACAGTTCGGCATCGGGAACGCGGTCGATGTCTTCCCATGTGCGTGTGCTGGTCGGGTCGCTGCGCCACGACGGATCGAGGTAGCGGTCATAAAGTGTCCCCATCTCGCGGCTGGTCCACGTCTCCACATGAATACCGTTCGTGACATGGCCGATCGGGACTTCCTTTTTAGGCAGGCGCGGATACATCCACTGCCACATATTGCGGCTGACGACGCCGTGCAACCGCGCGACACCATTGGCGGCGGTACTGAGGTTGACCGCGAGAACCGCCATCGAGAAGAGCTGATAGCCGCCCATGTCCTCGCGTCCGAGGTCGAGGAACTGCTCGCGGCTGAGGCGAAGTGCCTGCCAAAGATACGGGAAATGTTCGTCCACAAGGTCGAACCCAAAGCGTTCCAGACCCGCCGGGACGGGCGTATGCGTCGTGAACAGATTGCCCGTTGCGCAAATATCGCGCGCTTCCTCGAAGGTCAGCGAAGGATTCTTTTCGACCATCAGCCGGATGCGCTCCACTGCGAGGAACGCGCTGTGGCCTTCGTTCATATGGCAGACCGCTGGCTCGATGCCGAGCAGATGCAGCGCCTGAATACCGCCGATGCCGAGCAACATTTCCTGCTGGATGCGCTGGCGACGGTCGCCGCCGTACAGTCGGTCGGTCAGGTTGCGGTCATCCACCAAGGTGTTTTCGGGGATATTCGTGTCGAGTAGATAGAGCGCTACGCGCCCGACCTGAACGTGCCAGATTTGCGCGGAGAGCGTGCGCCCCGGAAACGGCAACCGGACGAGCATTGGCGTCCCGGCGGCGTCGCGCACCTTGCGCACGGGCTGGTTCGGATAATCGTTGATCGGGTAGGCTTCCTGCTGGTAGCCGTCGGCGTTCAAATATTGCGAAAAATAGCCTTCCTGAAAGAGGATACCGACGCCGACCAGCGGCAAACCAAGATCGGAAGCGCTCTTCATATGGTCGCCGGAAAGCACGCCGAGGCCGCCTGAATAATTACGCAAGCACTCCGTCAGCCCGAATTCGGTGCTGAAATAAGCGATGCTCGGCTTCTCCGGGCGCGGTCCGTGCGTTGTGCTATACCAGGTGGACGTATTCTCATCCATATAATTATCGAAGGCCGTACACACGCGGTCGAGGTGCGCCATGAATGCTTCATCGGTCGCGGCGGTCTGCAACTGTTCCTGGCTGAGGCGTCCGAGCATCCAGACCGGATTGCGGCCTGTCTCTTCCCACAGGTCACGGTCGAGGCGGCGAAACAGCGCAATCGTTTCATGATCCCACGACCAGCGCAGATTGTAGGCAAGTTCGCGCAACCGTTCGAGGCTGGGCGGCAGGTTCGGGACAACGTTAATTGTTGCGATAGGTCTAATCATGGTATTACCTCTGGGTAGAGCGGATAGCGCAGAGTGTAACATAGCACGCGCGTAAAGTTCGCAGCATGGATTTAACAATCAGCGACACCGTATTAAAATCGAATCCTTAACGCATTCTGAGTTGACGCTCGCTTAATTGGCAGACGTCCTTCACCCCCAACTCATCTCACACTCAGGAAACTTTTCTATCTTCTAGCCAATCTCGTTCACCGAAGTACCGAGAGGTTTAACAGGATGAAAGAAGTCGCTCCTATCGTTCCGCTTTGGCGGGGGCGCGTCCACAGACGGGCAAGACGCTCGCTGCCTTTCGTCTCCGGTGTTTGTACGGCTTTCCTCATCCTCCTCCTCTACAACGCCCTGACACCCCACCCGCATCAGATCACGCAGACCGAAATCGACGACTCGATCACGCAGGCAATCGCGTCGATCACGCCCGCGCCCGCACGCGCTCCACTCATCTACCAGAAAATACAACCCTCACTGGTCTTGATCCAGACGGAAGCGACGGGCGCAGACAACGCGAACGAAGACAGTTTGGGGAGTGGTGTCATCGTCAACGACCGGGGCGACATCCTGACAAGCCTGCACGTCGTCGCGGATGCAACCCTCATCCAGATCACTTTTGCGGATGGTACGCAGGCGCAAGCGTGGGTTACGCTCAAGCAGCCGGAGAACGACATTGCTGTGCTACGTGCCAGCAAGCTCCCCACGCAGATCGTCCCGGCTACGCTCGGCAATCCCGGCGCGATGCGGATCGGCGATGACGTGTATGTGGTAGGACATCCTTTCGGGCTGTATGGCTCGATGAGCGCGGGCGTCGTTTCTGGCCTCAAGCGGACCTTCCAGCGACCGGATGGCACGCCGCGCCTTTCAGACCTGATCCAGATCGACGCGGCGGTGAACCCCGGCAATTCGGGCGGTCCGCTGCTCAACCGCAACGGTGAGGTCATCGGAATTGTCGCCGCGCTGCTCAACCCGACCGAACAGGAAGTCTTCGTCGGGATTGGGTTTGCCGTCCCGATCTCGACGGCGGGCGGGGCGGCGGGCGCTCCCCCGGTTTAATACGCAGGTACGCATTGTGTAGGGGCGGACCGATGTGTCCGCCCAGCCAAACACGAAATGGAATGAATTTTACGGAGAAACACGGGAATGAATCCCAATTACTCGAAACCGATGGAACGGGTCCTCTACGAAGTGAAGAAGGTAATTGTCGGGCAGGATGTTTTGCTCGAACGCATGATCGTCGCGTTGCTGGCGCGCGGCCATATTCTCGTCGAAGGTGTGCCGGGGCTGGCGAAGACGCTGGCAATCAAGACGCTGGCCGGGTCAATCGGCGGCGAATTCAAGCGCATCCAGTTCACCCCCGATCTGGTCCCCGCCGATCTGGTCGGCACGCGCATCTATAACCAGAAAACGGGCGAATTCAATACCGCGCTCGGTCCCGTCTTCACCAATCTCTTGCTCGCAGATGAAATCAACCGCGCGCCCGCAAAGGTACAAAGCGCGCTGCTCGAAGTGATGCAGGAGCGGCAGGTGACGATTGGCGGCGAGACGTATAAAGTGCCGAAACCGTTCCTCGTCCTCGCGACCCAGAACCCGATTGAGACCGAAGGCACGTATCCGCTACCGGAAGCGCAGGTCGACCGCTTCATGCTCAAGGTGTTGGTCGGCTACCCGACCGCCACGGAAGAATTCGTCATTGTCGAGCGCATGACGAGCGCGTTGCAGGCCGTGCAGCAGGTGTTGACCACCGATCAACTACTCGGTTTGCAGCAGGAAGCCGATAAGGTCTACGTCGATTCGGCGCTGATGGAATTTGCGGTGAAGCTGGTCACGGCGACCCGCGCGCCGCAGGACTTCGGCCTCAAGGATTTGCAGCATTACATTGTCTACGGCGCGAGTCCGCGCGCATCGATCAATCTGGTCCTCGCGGCGCGTGCGCTGGCCTTCGTGCGCGGGCGCGATTATGCGCTCCCGCAGGATATTCTCGATATTTCGTTCGATGTGATCCGTCACCGTCTGGTGCTGTCTTACGAGGCGCTCTCCGATAATGTGACGCCCGATGACCTGCTCAGGAAAATTCTGAACCGTATTCCTGTTCCTGTCGTCCCTTTGCGCGAAAAAGTCAATGGCCGCGCAAACGCCTGAGCGCATCCTGCAACGCCTCGATTGGCAGGTCATCCGCCGTCTGGATGGCCTGCTGCAAGGCGATTACCGCAGCCTGTTCTACGGCTACGGGCTGGATTTCGCGGACCTGCGCGAATACCAACCCGAAGACGACGTGCGTTATATTGATTGGAACGTCACCGCGCGGATGAATACGCCCTACGTGCGCAAGTACGTTGAGGACCGCGAGATCACCGGCTGGTTCCTGCTCGATCTCAGCCCGTCAATGGATTTTGGCACGGTACAGACCATGAAACGCGCGGTGCTGGTCGATTTCGTCTCGACCTTCGCGCGGCTGCTCACGCGGCACGGCAACCGGGTCGGCGCGATCTTCTACAACAACGGTCTCGACCGCGTGATCCCGGCGGGCGGCGGGAAGCCGCATGTGCTGCGCATCGTGAATGATTTGCTCAACCAGCCGCAGCTATCCAAAGCCCCTTTCACGGACCTGACGCCGCTGCTCAAAGGCGGTCTGAACGCGATTAAACGCCGTTCGCTGGTATTCGTCGTCTCTGATTTCATCTGCGCGCCGGGCTGGGAGCGCACGCTGACGCTGCTCAACCAGCGGCATGAAGTCCTCGCGATCCGCCTGTGGGACCCGCGCGAGGTCGAACTCCCGGACGTCGGCCTCGTCGTGATGGAAGACGCCGAAACGGGCGAACAGCTTTACGTCGATACGCACGACCGGGGCTTCCGAAAGCGTTTCACGGACGCTGCTCGCGAACGCGAGACCGCCCTCGACCAGACTTTCAAGCGGGCGGGCGTCGATGTCCTCTCGCTCTCGACCGACCAGGATTTCGTCCGCGCTGTGGTACGCTTTGCCGCCCTGCGGCAGCAGCGAAAGAAGTAAACCAATAGATCGGAGCCACCCATGACGTTTATCTGGCCGCCGATGCTCCTGTGCCTGATCGCGGTCCCGCTGCTGGTCGCCGTCTACCTGCGGATGCAGAGACGGCGGCGCGCACTGGTCGCGAATTATGGCAGCTTCGGGCTGGCGAATGCCGCGCGCGTGAATGCAGCGGGCATCCGTCGGCACATCCCGCCTGTGATTTTTCTGCTCGCGCTCACGCTGTTGATATTCGCGCTGGCGCGTCCGCAAACCGTCGTCACGCTGCCCCGTCTGGAAGGGACGGTGATCCTCGCCTTCGATGTCTCCGGGAGCATGGCCGCCGATGATTTGAAGCCGACGCGCATGGAAGCTGCAATCAGCGCCGCGCAGGGCTTCATCGAAAAGCAGCCGCCGACCGTCGCGATTGGCGTGGTCGCATTCAGCGAAAGCGGGATCGCAGTGCAAGCGCCGACCAACGATCAGGATGCGGTGCTGGCCGCGATTAACCGCCTGCGCCCGCAACGCGGTACATCGCTCGCGAGCGGAATCCTCGCCGCGATCAACACGATTGCGGCGGGCAAGCAACCGACGCGCCTGTATAGCAACCTGATACCGACTGCCAGCCCGTCACCGACGCCCGTACCGCAAGGGACTTACACTTCGGCGGTGATCGTCCTGCTGAGTGATGGCGAGAACAACAGCAACCCCGACCCGCTGGTCGCCGTGCAAGCCGCCACCAGCCGGGGTATCCGTATCTATACCGTCGGCGTGGGCAGCGCGGCGGGATCGGACCTCAAAATCGACGGCTTCAGCATTCATACGCAGTTGGATGAGCCGACGCTGCAAGCCATCGCGCAGCTCACGAACGCGGAATATTTCAACGCAGAAAATGAAGACGATCTGCGCAGCATCTATCAGAATCTTTCGCCGCAGCTTGCGATGAAAGCCGAAAAGCAGGAAATTACCGCGCTACTGGCTGGAGCCAGTGTTTTCGTGCTGTTGATCGGGATCGCTGCCTCACTACTCTGGTTCGGACGCGCGCCATAATGTCCAGAGTGGGTCGGTCAAGCCCGACCCCTACACAAGACGCGCGTATTTGTAGGGGCGGGTCAAGCCCCGCCCACCCAGATGAATGAAACGAGTTTGGAGTATGACACGATGAATTTACAATGGCCCTGGTTTCTGTTCCTGCTGGTGTTGATTCCGCTGCTCGTCGGCATATATATCATCGTGCTGCGCCGTCGCAAACGCTTCACCGTGCGCTATTCGAGCCTGAGCCTGATTCGCGCGGCGCTCCCGGATCGCTCGCGCTGGCGGCGGCATTTGCCTTTCGCGTTGTTTCTGCTCGCGATGGGCAGCCTGATTTTCGCCCTCAGCAAGCCGATTACCGTCCTGAGCATCCCCACCAGCCGGACGACAATCATCCTTTCGATGGATGTCTCGCGCAGCATGTGTTCGACGGACATCAAGCCGAACCGTCTGGAAGTCGCGCAGGCTGCGGCGCTCTCGTTCATCGACGCGCAGAAGCCTGGTACGCTGATCGGGATCGTCGCCTTCTCCGGCTTCGCCGAAATCGTGCAGACGCCGACCGCCGATAAGGAAGCACTCAGGAACGCGGTGAATAGCCTCGTCACCGGGCGCAGGACGGCAATCGGCAGCGGTATCATGACCGCGATTGACGCCATCGCGGAGATTGATGAGGATGTCGCACCAAGCATCCCGGAAAATTCACGCCTTCCCGCGCCTGTACCGGTCGTCAAGGGAGCCTACGCGCCGGATATTATCGTGCTGCTCACGGATGGAGCCACTAACGCCGGGATCACGCCGCTAAAAGCCGCGCAGCAGGCCGCAGATCGCGGGCTGCGCGTCTATACCATCGGCTTCGGGACCGCCAACGGTGGGGAGTTCCCGAACTGCGGTTCAAATCTTATCGGGCGCGAACCCGGTGGCAATGGTGGACCGCCGGGCGGGTTCGGTGGCAATGGCGGCTACGGAGGCGGACCGGGCGGTGGTGGCTTCCGGCGCGGGATCGATGAAGTGACGCTCAAGCAAGTCGCCGATGCGACAGGCGGTACGTACTATTCTGCAGAGAGCGCCAGCGACCTCAAATCCGTCTTTGAGGGACTTCCCGTCTCACTGATTACCAAACACGAGACGAAGGAAGTCAGCGTCGGATTCGCCGCACTGGGCGCGCTGCTGATCGCAGTGGCGCTTGGCCTCTCGCTGCTCTGGAACCCGCTGCCGTAGTTCGGTCGCGCGGCACTGGACCAGGTTAGATCAAATCCGCGCCATAAGATATATAACTATCAGGGAATATATGACCGGTTCAGATGATTAGTTGATTCTGCAACACTGTCAAGACAAGGTGTTGACAGACAAGAACATTTGTGCTATCCTAGGGCGGTAGTTCAACATTACGCGCACCACTGCCCTTGAACCCTGTACCTTCACCAATTGGAGCAAGCACTATGAGAAAGATCGTTGTAGGGGAATTCCTGTCGGCGGATGGGGTTATGGAAGCGCCCGATACATGGCAGTTTCCGTTTCAGACGGAGGAATTAGGCGCGATCACGGAGCGCCAAATTCGCGATGCCGATGCCTTTTTGCTGGGCAGGGTCACGTATGAGATGTTCGCCGGATACTGGCCTACCCAGACGCACAATGAATTCGGGGTTGCTGACAAGCTGAACAGTGCGCCCAAGTACGTTGTTTCGACAACGCTGCAAAAAGTCGATTGGAATAACTCGACGCAGATCAAATCCAACGTAATCGAGGAAATCCGCAAGCTGAAGCAGCAGCCCGGAGGCATAATCGGGGTTAGTGGTAGCGCGAAACTCGTTCATTCGCTGCTTGATGCGGGCTTGATCGATGAGATTCAGGTGCTGGTGCATCCGCTTATCCTGGGCAAGGGGATCCGCCTGTTTGTAGACGGCTTTCGTTCGCCCCTCAAGCTGGCAGACTCGAAGATTTTTCCCAATGGCGTCGTGTTTTTGTCGTATCAGATCGAACAGCAGGCGTAGGACTTCCGTAACCCGGTTTCACTCGACCCGTCTAATCCAGTCTACCCCTTGACCGCGCCCGCCGTCAGCCCCGCGACGAGCTGCCGCTGCCCGACGATCAACAATATGATTGTCGGCAGCATGACGATGATTGTGGCCGCCATCTGCGTGTTGAAGACCGCCGACTCGAAATTACGAAAAATCGTGATGCCGACCTGGGTGGTGCGCCATTCCGGACGGTTGGTGATGAGCAGCGGCCAGTAGAATTGATTCCACGCGGAGAGGAATGTATAGATGGCCAGCGTCGCGAGGCCGGGGCGCGACAACGGCAGCAAAATCGACCACAAATAGCGCAGCCTGCCGCAGCCATCGACGCGCGCGGCGTCGTATAATTCGCGCGGTAGCGAGAGGAAATTCTGGCGCATCAGGAACACGCCGAAGCCCGACGCGAGGAACGGCGTTATCAGCCCCGGATAGCTGTCCTTCCAACCCCACGACGAGACGAAAAGGTAATTGGGAATCAGGGTTGCTTCAAAGGGGATCATCAGCGTCCCAAGCGCGACGAACAAAAGGATCGATTTGCCGGGAAAGTCAAAATAACTGAGCGCATAGGCCATCAGCGATGAGGTGGTCAGCACGCCGAGCGTGATCGCCGTCGAGACGACAAACGAATTCGCGATCCAGCGCAACATGACGGGCTGCTGCTGGAAAACCGTCGAAAACACGCCCCAATCGAGCGTACTGAAATCGGACGGAATGAACTGCGGCGACACCGTGGTCCCTTGCAGCGCCAGCGAGAGCGAGAAGAACAGCGGGAACATGAGGATCAGCGTCACCGCGACGAGCGCGCCATAGACCAGCACCGTCCGGCTCCCTGCGCTGATGAGCGGTGCGGCCTGTGTGCGTTGTAGTATCATCGTGTCCTCACGCATAATTCACGCGGCGGTTGAGCAGCCGATACTGGAACGCGGTCAGCACCAGCAAAATTGCGAAGAGGATGAGCGACATCGCGGACGCGCGCCCGTAGTTATTGTCGTACCAGAATGTGCGGTACGTGAGATATGTGAAGACATTCGGCTGGCGGTTCGGGACGAGCAGGTGAAACTGAGTGAACGCCTGCAAGCTGCCAATCGTGTTGATGATGAACAGGAACAGCAGCGTCGGCGAGAGCAGCGGCAGCGTAATGAAACGCAATTTATGCCGGAAGCCTGCGCCATCGAGCGAGGCGCTTTCGTATAGTTCCTTCGGGATCGCTTGCAGCCCGGCCAGCGTGACGATGAAGTTGAAGCCCAGCCCGGACCAGATCGTCATCACCGCGACGGCAATCAGCGAGGTCGCGTCGTTCTCAAGCAGGCTTGCGGGTTTCAATTGCAGCAGGTTCACCAGCCACGTTAGCGTCCCGGTCGAGGGGTTGAAGATCAGCGACCAGATCGTCCCCGCGCTCGCCAGCGAGATCGCGATGCTAATTGTGAAGATCGTCCTGAATACCCCGATGAAGCGCACCTTCGAGAGCGCCAGCAGCCCCAGCGCGAGGCTCGTCACCAGCCCCGCCGGGACGACCAGCAGCGCGAAAAGGAAACTGGTCGCGATGCTGCTCAGATATTCGGTGCGCCCGCTGCCATCCAGCCCCAGTACGCGCAGGAAGTGTCCCAGCCCGTACCACGTGACGGGTTCGCCCTGCGGGTTGGTGCGGAACAGACTCAGCAGGATCGCATGAATGAACGGGCGATAGGTGAACAGCGCGAACACGACCAGCGCGGGCGCGCAGTAGAGCAGCGCCACGCCCAGATCGCCGTAACGCGAGGCGCGCATTGCCCGCAGGCGTCGGGTAGCGATCTGCCGAACGCCCCTCGCGGGCAGCGCCGCTATTTGGGAGTCACCCGCGCGGGGTTCAATCATGGTTGCGCCTCGCGAACCACTATTAAGGCTTGAACTGGTAAGTCGCCAGCACGGGCTTGTGATCGGAAGGCGCGAGGTCATCCAGGTAATAATCGACGACTTCCGCCGTCATCGGCTGGATCGGACCCCGGTGCAGCATCCAGTCGATGGTCTGCTGCGGACCTTTCGAGGTCGGCATGGCAGGCCACGTATGTGGTGCGTAGCGTCCCAATGCCGTGAAACAATCCTGCAAGCCGCCATCGCGCAGGATGTGGATCGGCTGGTTGGTATCGTTCAGGTCGCCCATGAAGAGCGTCGGCTCATCGGCCTGCGCGACGCGGGCGAGCGCGGCAACAGTTTCGCGCGCCTGTGGCATTCGCACGTTCTTCTCGGATGCTATCGCTTCCGGGTGGCCGCTGTAGGTATAGTGCGCGGTTGAAACGAGCAGCGTGCGCCCGCTATCGTCGCGCAGGTTCAGCCGCACCCAGAACAGACGGCGCAGCGTTTCGAGGATGCCGATCTGCTCCGCACCAAAGGCGGCCAGCTCGAACAGCGCCGTATTCCAGTAGATATTGCCTTCGTTCGACCAGCCGCCAAAAGCGTCATCGACGCGCTGGTGCGTTGGCAGCAGCACTTCATCGAGCGCGGCGCGGCTGTCGGGGATCACTTCTTGCAGGCACAGCAGATCGGGCAGGTGGCTCGCGGCGAAGCCTTGCAGGGCAGCGCGGCGTTCCGGCCAGCGTGTGTTGGTCCAGATATTGTAGGTGCAAACGGTGAAACGAATCGGGAGTGAGGCCATTGGGGTTTATCGCTTTTCGTGTGATGGAAGATGATACGGTTTGTGGGCGGACACGCAGGTCCGCCCCTACACAATACAGATACTCTGGTTCACCTTTATGCAATTAGGCAAACCATAGGGTCAGATCGATGTGTCTGCCCATCCAATGGGTCGGGCAAGCCGCGACCCCTGCACCGAACGGCGCGTCAGGCTACTTGATGCTCGCGTTGTAGTCTTCGAGCTTCTCGTTGGCGGCGGCGGCGGCAGCGTCGAGCGCATCCTTGACCGATTTCTTCCCACCGAAGTAGTCATCCATTGCCTTGACCACATCGGACCGCATCGAGACGAACACGCCCGATACGTTGAACTGGTTGTTCGGCAGCGTCGGGTGCGCGCGGAGCTGATCCACCGCCGTCTGGAACTGCGGATACTTCTGGAGCGCGGCTTTCATTTCCGGCTGGTCATAGGCTTTGCCGACAACCGGGAAGTAGCCCGTGTTCGACGCCCAGAACGCTTGTGTATCGGGACGCGCCGCGAACTTGATGAAATCCCACGCGCCTTCCTGCTGTTCCTTCGCGCCCGCGTTGGTGATCCACAGCGAAGCGCCACCGATGGCGCTCACACCCTGCGCATCCGCGAAGCGCGGCATCTGCACGATGTCCAGATCAATCGGGTTGCCCAGGCGTTCAACGGTCGCGATATAGGTGCGCAGGCCGCCGATGCTGGCCGTCGTCATTGCTGCCTTGCCGCTCGTGTAATCGCTCGCGGCGGCTCCGCTGGCGCTGTTCGCACCGTAGTAAATCGCTGTGCCATCATCGATCATCTTCTTGTAGAATTCGAGGCACTTTGCGCCGTGATCCGTGTTGAAGATGTACTTCGTCATGCGCGCGGTGCGGCCATTATTCGGCTCGCCATAGGGGATGTTGTGCAGCGCGAAGCACTGCTCGATGATCCACGTATCGGAAGAGACCGCCATACCGTAGCGCGTGACCTTGCCGCTCGCGTCCTTCTTGACCAGCTTGCGTGCCACGTCCAGCATTTCGTCATAGGTCCACAGCTTCTTGTCCGGGTTCAGCCCGGCTTCCTTGAATGCCTTGCGGTCGATGTACCACACCGCCGTCGAGGTGTTGAAGGGCATTGAATACAGCTTGCCGCCGATGGTGTAGCTCGCGCGGACGACGGGTTCCAGGTCATCGACAATCGATTGCAGCTTGTCGCGCTCGATCAGCTCCTGCATCGGGATAATGCGCTTGGTATCGATCATGCGCTGCGTGCCGCCTTCATAAACCTGCACGAGGTTCGGCAGGTCGCCCGTCGAAAGGCTGGCATTGATCTTGTTGATCGTGTCTTCGTAGCTGGATTGGAACACGGCATTGATGTAATACTTGCTCTGGCTGGTATTGTACTTGTTGACCGTCGCCTGAACGACGTTCCCGTTCAAGCCGCCGAGACCGTACCAGAACGAGACTTCGACCGCGCCCGCCGGTTTGGGCAGCGGCGGGACCGCCGTAAGCGTGGGGATCGGGGTGCTGGTGGCCTGCGTGAAGGCAGGGGTGACGACGCTCAACGACAGCGCAAGCGCGCAGGCCGTAAACAACAATGAAACGAGAAAACCGCGCTTCTTCATAACCATCTCTCCCATAGTCCGTCATAGGGCTGCCGGGTGGCAAACCTCGCAGACGATAGAGCGATTGTTTTAGGTCGAGGTAAAGCGCGTGCTGTGTTTGCGTTAAGCGGACGTGAACACTCGACACACAGTTGCTGACGGTGGCGATTCGTTACATATCCGCTATGATATGCCGATATATCCCGCGCCGACAGACTTTGAATGCGGCGCACAGCAGGAGTTCACTTTGGCGCTCAACAGCTACGGGACAATCATGGCGCACGCCATTGCAATCGAAGACAGCCTCACCCGGTTCTATCAGAAATTCGCGGATCAGGATGAAGCATTCGGGGATTATGCGAAGCGCTACGCGAAGCGCAAGACGCGCATCGAGGCGGTGCGCAAGGATTACGTGACCGAAATGATTCTGGAGCCGATTAGCGGCCTGAATATCGAGGATTACACTATTCAGCCGGATGAGCAGGCCGCCGACCGCGCCGCGATGCTCGCCGAAGCGATCCGGCTGGAGGCTATCGCGGAGAACTTCTACGCGGAGTCGAGCCTCAAGCTAAACGTCACCGAAGCGATCCGCGCCTTCCAGAAGTTCGCGCAGGAAAACGCGGAACGGCTGGAAGAACTCAAGAGCTTTGCATCCTAAATGCACATTCTGGTCTCCAACGACGATGGTATCCTCGCGCCGGGGCTGCTCGCGCTGGCGCGGGCGATGACGCGCTTCGGCAAGGTGAGCGTGATCGCGCCCGAAGAAAACCAGAGCGCCAACGGCCACCGCAAGACGCTGTACAAGCCGTTGCGCGCGAACGCCGTCAAACTCGATGAGCGCCTGACGGCCTATTCGACCGATGGTGCGCCCGCCGATTGCGTGGCATTGGCGCTGCTCGGCTTCGTGGAACCCGTCGATCTGGTCGTCAGCGGGATCAATCGCGGACCGAACCTCGGCCAAGATGTGACCTATAGCGGGACCATTGCGGCGGCATTCGAGGCGGCCATCTTCGGCAAACCTGCGGCGGCGTTCTCGTTGAATGCGCGTGCGTTCGATGGCGTGGATTACGAACCTGCCGCGCTGGTCGCGCAGAAGGTCGTCGAGAAATTGATCGCCAATCCGCTCCCGCCGTTGACGATCCTGAGCGTGAATATCCCTGCGCTGCCGACCCCGGAAATCAAGGGCTATCAGATCGCGCGCATCGGAAGCCGCATCTATTATGACCAACTGGTGACGCGCATCGACCCGTCCGGGCGTCCCTACCACTGGATCGCGGGCGCAGAGCCGGGCGGCAAAATGGATGAGATCGGGACGGACATCAAGGCGGTCGCGGATGGCTATGTCGCGGTCACGCCGATTCAGCTCGACATGACCTCCTACGCGCTGCTCTCGACTTTGCAGAATTGGGATTTGGGATAGCGAACGTGCGCGTCTTCGTCACGGGTCCGACCGGGTTCCTCGGCGTGCGCGTGGTCCGTTCGCTGCTCGATCAGGGGCTGGAAGTGACCGCGCTGATCCGCCCGAATACAGAGGACAAGCTCGGACCGCTGCGCTACCGCGTGAATCTCGTGCGCGGCGATGCGTGGAACCCGGCCAGCCTGAAAGGGCGCGCGCACGGCCACCAGACCGTGATCCACCTGATGGGCGGCACGCGCCCCGACCCGAAACGCGGTGTGACCTTCCGCACCCTGAATTACGACTCGGCGCGGAACGTGATGCAGATGGCCGTTAGCGACGGCGTGGCGCATTTCGTGCTGCTGAGTGCGGCTTCCGGGTTGCCCGGGGTGCAGGCCGGGTACATCGACAACAAGCGCGACGCAGAGCAATATCTGCAAACCACTGGACTCGCGTGGACGATCCTGCGTGCGCCGCCGCTCTACGTCCCCGGCACGCGCCGCAATCCGTCGTATGCGGCGCTTTCGCTGCTGCGTTTCATCCCGCCGTTCTCGTTCTTTTTTGGACACATGACGCCTATCGCTGCGGATGTCGCGGCGCGGGCAATCGCGCGGCTGGCGCTGACCGCCGAACCATTGCAATATCGACTGATCGCGCCCGCCAAAATCCGGCAGTTGGGGCGCGCCCCGATCCGGCCTCTGCATGAACCGCCGCGCACCGCGCATCCCGATAGCGACGACGCGCTGGACGAAGCGCCCTTTGGGTGGTTGCCTTAGCACGGCTGCCTTTAATCAAGAGCCGAGGGAAACCCTCTTGGTCATGAAAAGACGTTCGGCTCTTCACGGATTGGAAAGGAAACCATCATGAAATATCTGCTCACGTCCGCTGGCATCAAAAATCCCAGTATCCACAATGCGCTGGTTGACCTCCTCGGCAAACCGATTGCCGAGTCCAACGCCCTGTGCATCCCTACCGCGGGATATGGACACCCCCAGGGCAGTCCTGGTGGCGCGTGGCGTTTCATCAGCGGTCAGTCCTCCACGCCCATGTGCGAGCTGGGCTGGAAGTCTCTGGGAGTGCTGGAACTCACCGCGCTGCCCAGCATCGACCAGGAACGCTGGATCACCTGGGTCCGGGAGACCGACGTTTTGTTGGTGAATGGCGGCGACGCCCTGTACCTGTGCCACTGGATGCGGCAGTCCGGGTTGGCGGGTCTCCTGCCGTCGCTGCACGAGACGGTCTGGGTGGGGTTGAGCGCAGGGAGCATGGTGATGGCTCCCCGTATCGGGGAAGATTTTGTCGGGTGGAAGCCGCCCACCAGCAACGACAGCACGCTGGGCATCGTGGATTTCTCGATCTTTCCGCATCTGGATCACGAGCTTCTGCCAGAAAACTCGATGGCCGATGCAGAAAGATGGGCGGCTGGTATCGCGGGTCCGGCCTACGCAATTGACGATCAGACCGCCATCAAAGTGGTTGATGGAGCCGTCGAAGTGATCTCCGAAGGCCATTGGAAACTATTTATGCCCTAATCCAAATTCGACGTGTTTTAACGAATGGCGCTTGACGTTTTTGTGATGGCTGTACCGACGTTATGAGATCATCGTGCCATTCGATGAGCCTGGCTTAAATCATCCCGTGCGCGTCGTACCACGCATACGTATCCGCGATCATCTGCGAGATCGGGACCTGCGGCGGCACGAGATCGCGGTGTGCCTTCGCGTGATCGTAATAAATCGGCTTCGCGCTCAGGCGAACCTGATTGCCTTCCAATGGAAGCGGCACGCGCAGTGCGCGGAGCGCATCGACAGCCAGCGCGAATGGTTCTGTCAGGAGCGCTGGCAGCCGGACGAACGGCGCACGCACGCGCAATGTCCGCGCCGCGAGCGGGATCAGGTCCGACCACGCGCTATTGGCCGCGCCGAGGATATAGCGCTCCCCGGCTTGTCCGCGTTCTGCCGCCGCGATGTGCATGGCCGCGACATCCCGTACATCGATAAAATCCGCGCCACCTGCCGGGATCGCCGGGATGCGTCCGCGCGCCAGTTCGATCACGGTACTGCCGGAAATCTGGTTCACGTCGCCCGGTCCCATGATGATCGCCGGGTTGACGATCACGACCTCCAGCCCACGTTTCACGGCGCGCAGTGCTTCCGCTTCGGCCAGAAACTTGGTATGGCCGTAGGGGAAGCGGCGCGGATCGAGGTTGAACTGCACGCTTTCATCGGCGGGCGCACCATCGCGCCGCAAGCCGACCGCCGCGCCGCTGCTCGTGAAGACGACACGCCGCACGCCCGCCGCGAGCGCCACCTCGAAGACGTTGCGCGCCCCGTCTATGTTCACATGGTACATGCGCGCTTTATCTGCGCGCCAGTAATCCGCGACCGCCGCGACGTGGAAAACCCAGTCGCAGCCGCGCATCGCGAGCGCCAGCGAGTCGCGGTCGGTCACATCGCCCATCGCGCTTTCAACTTCGACCCCTTCCAGCGCGAGCATCGATGAATTGACGCGTCGCAGCACGCGCGCGGTATGCCCCGCCGCGATGAGCTGGCGCGCGATGTGCGACCCGACAAACCCCGTCCCGCCCGTGATCAGCGCTTGAACCATACGCTAGACCTCGACCGCGCGGCCTTCGATTGCCGATTGCTTGAGCGCATCGAGCAGCTTCATGTTTTGCAGGCCGTCTTCGGCTGAATAGAGCGTCGGGCGGTTGTTCAGAACCGCGTCGGCAAAATCTTCGACCATCAGGATATATTGATTGGCGGGGGGGACGCTGATCGTCTCGACGGGCTGCCCGGCGCGCGCGAGGTCGATCAGACCGGGGTTCTCATCCGGGCGGAAGGCAGCGCGTACCGTGACCGTACCTTTATCCCCGACGATGGTGTACGAATTACGAGGGGTTCCGCGCATCCCGCAGTCGAAGTGCGCGAGCATTCCATTCGGGAAGTGCAGAATCCCGACGAAATTTTCATCTACTCCGCTGTTCTTGCCGAGCGTCATAAAGCCGCTCACGCGGTCCGGTTCCTGCCGTGCGTGATAGCGGGTGCTGGTTACGCAATAGCCGCCGACATCGAGCAGGCCGCCGCCGCCCATTTCCGGGGTGAGGCGCACGTTGGTCGTGTTGTCCCAGGGCAGCGCGAAGGTGAACTGCGCATGGATCGTCATCGGCACGCCGATCTCCCCGGCATCGACGAGTGCTTTGGCGCGCGCGTGCTGCGGGTGGTAGCGCCACATGAAGGCTTCCATCAGGTGCTTGCCCGCTTCCTTCGCGACGGCGATCATTTCCACGGTTTCGGCGGCATTCATCGCGAACGGCTTTTCGCAAAGGACGTGCTTGCCTGCCTTCAACGCCGCGATGGACCAGAGCGCGTGGCCGTCATTCGGAAGCGGGTTGTAAATCGCGTCGATTTCCGGGTCCGCGATCAGGTCGCCATAGCTGCCATACGAGCGCTCAATGCCGAGTTCTGCCGCGAACTCATGCGCTTTCGCGTCGTCGCGGCTGCTGACGGCGACTACGCGCCCGTTGTTCGATTGCTGGATCGCCGGGATGACCTGATCGCGTCCGATCTTTGCCGTGCTGATGATGCCCCACCGTATCACAATGTTGTTCCTTTCATGCAATCTGCCGACATTTTGCACTGCGTTTTCTGCGTGCGCGAGCCGAACATTAAGAGCGTGTAATTCACAATGATTCGCCTGTGTAGTATAGTCCCATTTATTCAATTTATGGGATGCCCGCTGGATGGCTCCGGGGAAAGTATGGCCGACTCACTGCGAATACTGGTCGTCGAAGACAACAAGACCTTGCGCGAGGAAGTGCGCGAACTGCTTGAAGACGCGGGCTACCGCGTGCGTGGGGCGCGCAACGTCAAAAAGGCGGTGCATCGTCTGACGCATCATAAATTCGATCTGATTCTGACCGATTACGATCTGGGCGATGCAACCGGGTTCGATGTGCTGGAGGTGGTCAACGCGCGCACCCCGCAATCCAAACTGGTCGTGATGAGCGCCGACCGCAACCCGGAATTGAGCGAGCAGGCTGTCAAATCCGGCGCGGCGAAATTTCTGGAGAAGCCGTTCCGCGCCCGGCAACTGCTGGATACCGTCGCGGAAGTGTTGGGCAAAGCGGAAGAACCTGCGCCGCCAATCGAACCCGCCGCGCCGTCGGTTTGAATGCCGTCGTGCAGGGGCGGGTCAAGCCCCGCCCTGTTTTTTCTTTTGAGTAGAGCTACCGATAGCGCCGCCGCGTCTGGCTATCCATCGCCGCGACCGCGCTGATCCCCACAATATCCGTCACGGAGTCACCCGTTTGCAGGACGTGGATCGGCGCGTTCATGCCGAGCAGGATCGGTCCGATAGTCTGCGCGTTGCCGAGATTGGCGAGCAGCTTGTAGGAGATGTTCGCGGCCTCGAGGTCCGGGAAGACCAACACGTTCGCATCGTGAACCGCGCTGAACGGATAGCGCTCGCGCAGCGCGTCCCCGCCAATAGCGATGTCAGCCTGCATCTCGCCATCGACGGTCAAATCCGGGCGCTTCTTCTTGACCAGCTCGGTCGCCTGCCGCACCTTGTCACTGAGCGGGTGGCGCGTGCTGCCGAAGTTGGAGAAGGAGAGCATCGCGATACGCGGTTGAATATCGAGCGTTTGCGCGAAATCCGCCGCGAGGATCGCAATCTCGGAGAGGTCGTCAGCATTCGGGTCGATATTCACCGTCGCGTCGGTGAAGATATACACCTGATCGTTGGCGATCACGACATAGATACCGCTCGCGAGGCGCACGCCGGGGCGCGTATGGAAGATTTGCAGCGCAGGCCGCATCACCTCCGGGTAGTCGTAGGTCAGGCCGGAGAGATACACATCCGCGTCGCCCATGTAAACCATCATCGGACCCAGCACATTCGGTTCGCGCAGGGCTTCTTCTGCACCGCGCCGGGTCAGGCCGCGCCGCTGCCGTAGTTTGTACAGCGCATCGATGTAGGTTTGCATACGCGCGAATTTCGCCGGGTGGATCACCTGTGGCTGAAAATTTGTGAGGCCGAGTTCGATAGCTTTTTGCCGGATCGCATCCGGGTGGCCGATCAATAGCGGTTCCGCGATGCGCTCATCCGCGACGATGGCCGCCGCGCGGATGATCTTCGCCTCTTCGCCTTCGCCGTAAACAATGCGCTGGCGCGGCCCGGCCTTCGCCTTGTTGATTATCGAGACGCGCACCTGTTGCCCCTTGCCGCGCCGCAGTTCGAGCAAGTTGCGGTAGGCATCGATGTCGATGCTCTGGCGCGCGACTCCACTCTCCATCGCGGCCTTCGCCACGGCGGGCGCGACATAGAGCAGCGCACGCGGGTCGAGTGGCTTTGGGATCAGGTAGTCGTGCCCGAACTGGAGCGAATTCAGGCGGTAGGCGTTCAGCACGCTTTCGGGGACATCCTCATGCGCCAGTGCCGCGAGCGCGCGTGAGGCCGCAATCTTCATTTCTTCGTTAATCGTCCGCGCCCGCACGTCCAGCGCGCCGCGAAAGATGAACGGGAACCCCAGAACGTTGTTGACCTGATTCGGAAGGTCGCTGCGTCCGGTCCCGATCAGTGCGTCTGGACGCGCCGCGCGTGCCACATCGTAGGCGATTTCGGGGTCCGGGTTGGCGAGCGCAAAGATGATCGGGTCGGGAGCCATGCTCTGCACCATCGCGGGCGTGACGATGTTCTTCACGCTCAATCCGACGAAGACATCCGCGCCGACGAACGCTTCCGCGAGCGTGCGCTTCTCGGTATTTGCCGCGAATTTCGCCTTGTAAGGGTCCATCGCGAGCGTGCGGCCTTCGTAGATGATGCCATGTTCATCGGCCATCAGGATATTTTCCTGCCGGACGCCGAGTGACAGGTAGAAATTCGCAGTCGCGATAGCCGCTGCGCCTGCGCCCGCAAAGACGACGTGAAGCGAGTCGATCTGCTTGCCCGTCACTTCCAGCGCGTTCAGCAGCGCTGCGCCCGTGATGATCGCCGTGCCGTGCTGGTCGTCATGGAATACCGGAATGTCGCACACCTCGCGCAGTTTCTGCTCGATGTAGAAGCATTCCGGCGCTTTGATGTCTTCCAGGTTGATTCCGCCGAAGGTCGGCGCGAGCGCGCGAACGGTCGTGATGATCGTTTCCGGGTCAGGCGCGTCCAGCTCAATATCGAACACGTCTATATCCGCGAAACTCTTGAAGAGGACGCCCTTGCCTTCCATAACGGGTTTGCTGGCGAGCGCGCCGAGGTTGCCCATGCCGAGGATAGCGGACCCGTTGCTGATGACCGCGACGAGGTTGCCGCGCGCAGTATAATCGTAGGCTTTGAGCGGGTCGTCGTGAATCGCCCGCACGACTTCCGCGACGCCGGGTGAATAGGCCAGCGAGAGATCGCGTTGCGTCAGCAGCGGCTTTGTCGCGCGGACCTCTATTTTGCCAGGTCGTCCGCGCGTATGATATTCAAAAACATCTTCCGGTGTGATCGACATAGGGTGAGTTCCTTTGGCTAGAACTTACCCCGTTTGTGTATCGCACGGCATACTGAAAGGCTCGCAAAGCCTCTCAAGCTAACCCGACCGCCGACGAGTCGCCGACGTTGACTGTGCGCGCCCGTTCCTCGACGCGCGCCTTGCGCCCGACGATGCTCTCTTCGAGCAATGTATTGTGAATCGACGCGCCCTCATCGAGGATGCTGTTTTTGATGATACTACCCTGCACCTCGCACCCGGCAGCGACCGTCACATAGGGACCGATCACGGAGCGCGCGACGGTGGCAGTCGGGTGGATATGCACGGGCGGGATGATGATCGCGTCGGCGTAATGCAGCGCCCACGTATTGTCGTGACCGTGATCGAGCAGGTAGCGGTTCGTCTCCAGCACCGTATCCGGCTTGCCACAATCGAGCCAGACCGAAACGGGCTGTGTGCGGAATTTGAGGCCGCTCTTCACCATTACGTCCATCGCGTCGGCGAGGTAATATTCGCCCTTTGTGACCATGCCGCTGTCCATCGTGTGTTGGATCGCATCGATCAGCGCGCGCCCGTCCTTGAAATAATAGAGGCCGATCACCGCGAGACGGTTATCCATTTCCTTCGGCTTTTCGACGAAGCGCGTGATGTAGCCTTCGTCATTGAGCGTGACCACGCCGAACGAGCGTGGGTCCTCGACCTCTTTCACGAAGATCATGGCATCCGCATCCGTCGTACTGAGGATGCCCAAATCGGTCTCGAAGAGCGTATCGACGAACAGCACGAAAGTCGGCTCGTGGCCGATGTAATCGCGCGCCAGCCAGATCGCGTGCGATTGGCCGAGCATCTCCGTCTGTTCGATGTAGCGTGCAGGAAGCTGGTATTCCTTGCGCACGTACTCTTCGACCTGCTCTCCGAGGTGGCCGACAATGAAGATATATTCTTCGACGGGCAGATGCGCGATTTTATCCAGCAAATGGCCGAGGACGGGCTTCCCCGCGACGTTGATCATGGGCTTGGGCTTGGTGTAGGTATGCGGACGCAGACGGGTTCCGAACCCGGCCAGAGGAATGACGATTTTCATGGGAAATAAACTCCTTCTATCTATTATAGCGGCGGGGCTTGTCCGGCGTAGCCGCTAACCTGTTCCCAGGCGTGCGCGGCACGCAGGATCACGGGTTCACCGAAGGCGGGACCAATCAATTGCAGGCCAATGGGCATCCCGGCGGCATCCTTGCCGCAGGGTAGCGTAATCGCGCAGACCCCCGCGAGGCTGCCCGGCAGCGTAAACACGTCTTCCAGATACATTTGCAGCGGATCATCGATTTTCTCTCCGATGCGGAAGGCAGCGCGCGGCGCGGTCGGCGCGGCGATCACATCCACATCGCGGAAGGCGTTCTCGAAATCCTGCTTGATCAGCGTGCGGACCTTCTGCGCCTTGCCATAATACGCATCGTAGTAGCCCGCCGAAAGTGCATATGTACCGAGCATGATCCGGCGCTTGACTTCGGGACCAAAGCCCTGTCCGCGCGTGGCTTTATAGGTCGGCCACATGCCTTTCTCCTTCACGCGCGGACCGTACCGCACGCCATCGAACCGGGCGAGATTAGCGCTCGCTTCCGCCGGAGCCACGATGTAATACACGCTCAGACTGCGATCCGTATTAGGAAGGCTGATTTCTCTAATCTGCGCGCCGAGGCTTTCCAGCTTCGCAATCGCCGCGCGCACGGACTCGCTCACAGCGCTATCCATCCCGTCGATGAAATATTCCTTCGGGACGCCGACGCGCAAGCCGCGTATGTCGCCCGTCAGCGCCGCCGCGTAATCCGGTACGTCGAGCGGCATGGTCGTCGAATCCTTCGGGTCCACGCCCGCGATCACCTGCAAGAGCAGCGCGGCATCCTGCACCGTGCGCGCAAAGGGTCCAATCTGATCCAGCGAGGACGCAAACGCAATCGCGCCGTAACGCGAGACGCGCCCATAGCTCGGTTTGAGGCCAACCACGCCGCACATGCTGGCGGGCTGCCGAATGCTGCCGCCCGTATCGGAGCCGAGCGCGCCGAGCGCCATCTGTGCCGCGACCGCCGCCGCGCTGCCGCCGCTCGACCCACCGGGGATTTTCGCGAGGTCCCAGGGGTTGCGCGTCGGACCGTAGGCGCTATTTTCGGTGCTGGACCCCATCGCAAATTCATCCAGATTGGTCTTGCCGAGCAGCACCGCGCCCGCATCCCACAGGCGCTGTACCGAAGTTGCGGTATAGACTGGGACAAAGCCTTTCAGGATTTTCGAGCCGGCGGTCGTCTGCACGCCGTCGGTACACAGGATGTCCTTGATCGCGAGCGGGATACCAAGCAACGGCGCGGTGTCCCCTTCCGCGCGGCGGCGGTCGGCGGCCTGCGCCATCGTGAGCGCTTCGTCTTCCGTGACGGTCAGGTAAGCGTGAATAGCCGGGTCGAGCGCCTTGATCCGGTCGAGGTGCGCCTGTGTCAGTTCGACGGCAGTGAACTCACCCGCGCGCAGGCTGGCGGCGGCGGCGGTGAGCGTCAAATCGGTGAGGGTCATGCGAGCAGTTCCAATGTGAAGATCGTAACAATTCCGACAAGTATAGCGTATTGCATCGATCAAATGGCATCCGGTCGCGCAAGAGTTCTGGGCAGCGCTACGGTGTCTGTACCTCGTCGCGGTCCAGTTCGATGTCCGCAAAGGACGCCGCCTCGTTGAGCGGTTCGAGGTGCGTCAGGACGTTGGAATTAGGCAACGCGGCGCGGATTTCGCCCTCTATCTGCTCCGCGACCGCGTGACCCCGGCTGACTGTCCACCATGGCGGAACGAGGACGTGCATCGAGATGAACCGCCGCGCGCCGCTCTGCCGGGTACGGAGCGCGTGCGTCTGGATGCCGTTCGCGCGGTACGGTTGCAAAATGCGGTCGATAGTTTCCTGATCTTCGACCGGGAGCGCCGCATCGAGCAGCCCCGACGTGGAGCGGCGCGTAATTTGAATGCCCGTGAACGTGATTTGTGCCGCGACGAGGCAACCGATCAATGCGTCCAGCCAAACCCAGCCCGTTAACCCGAAGAGCAGCACGCCGACCAGAATGCCCGCCGAAGTATAGACATCGGCCATCAGGTGGCGCGCGTCGGCCTCCAGCGCTATCGAGCGATAACGCCGACCCGCAATCAAGAGGACGCGCGACGTGCCGAAGTTGAGCAGCGAGCCGACCAGCGCGACGCCCATCCCCAACCCGATCTGTTCAACGGGATGCGGGTTGATCAAGCGTTCAAGGCTCACCAGCAGGATACCAACCGCCGCCGCAATGACGAGCAGCCCTTCGATGCCGCTCGAAAAATATTCTACCTTGTCGTGACCCCAGGTGTGATCCTGATCGGGCGGCTGCGCGGCGAAGCGCAACGCAAACAGCGCGACAACTGCCGCGACCATATTCACGCACGACTCCAGCGCGTCGGAGAGCAGACTGACCGACCCAGTGAGCAGCCACGCCGCGCCTTTCAAGCCGATCACGATCCCCGCCGTCGCGATGGATAGCCACGCATAGCGTACCAGATGATGACGGTCCAAGTTCCCGCACCTCGCTTGTTGGCAATACCTGCATGGTATACCCGACCCGCTACGCGCGCAAGGCATCTATATGAAAATGTGATTTGTGCCGTGCGAACTTCCTGATTATTATAGAGACTCAGGCTCGCTCGCGAATTTTGCCATGCCCTCGCGCAAGGCGCGGATCACATCGCCCTGCACGGCGGCGCGTGCCTGCCCAATCGCGTTACGGATACCCTTCGCGTTGGTGCGGCCATGCCCGATCATGACTACGCCGTTCACACCGAGCAGCGGCGCACCACCGATCTCGAATGGGTCTACCTGTCGGTATACCGCGCGCAGGGCCGGCGCGACGAGCAGCGCTCCGAGTTTGACGCGCAGCCCGCCGCCCGCGATATTCGTGCGAATCAGACCGAACAACGTATCGCCGAGCGCTTCCATTGATTTGAGCGCGATATTGCCGACGAAGCCATCCGTGACGATCACATCCGCCGCGCCGCGCAGCATATCCTTCGGCTCGATATTGCCAATGAAGTTAAGCCCGCTTGCCGGGAACAATTCCGCTGCTTCCTTAACCAGTGTATTGCCTTTGCCCTCTTCCTCACCATTCGAGAGAAGCGCGACACTTGGGCGCTCGCGACCCAAGACATGTTTTGAGTAGAGGCTCGCCATTGCCCCGAACTGCACCAGCCAATCCGGGCGCGCGTCGGCATTCGCGCCGAGATCGGTCAGGATGATTGTCTTGTCGCCAAGCCGGATCAGTGAGGCGATACAGGGGCGCTTCACGCCGGGGATGCGGCGCAGCGTACTGAGCGTCGCGAGCGCAAGCACCGCGCCCGTGTTGCCCGCTGTGACGAAGGCATCCGCTTTGCCGTCGCGGACCAGTTCCAGCCCCAGCGCCATCGAGGAGTCGCGCTTCGTCTTTCCGACCTGGCTGGGCTTGTCGTGCATGGTGACGACGCCCGCCGCATGAACGACCTCGATAGGCAGCCCATCGGCCTTGTGCTTCGCGAGTTCGGCGCGCACCCGCTCCGCATCCCCGACAAGGATGATCGTCTCGCCGAAATCGCGCGCCGCCCACACCGCGCCCTCTACATCCGGGGCGGGCGCGCTATCGCTGCCCATTGCATCCAGCACGATACGCATAGCGGCCTAGTTCGCGGAAAAGGGCGCGGAGTCGTCGCGAAAGCGCGTCCCGTGATCGACCAGCAGCCGCAAAATCTGGCTTTCGCGATGCAGGATGCGATATTCTGCTTGCAGCAGCCCCAGCAAATCGCCGTAGCCGAGCAGGTCTTGCTTGTCCTTCATCGGCGTGCGCAGGATGATCGCGGTCAGGAAAGCCAGCGTCACCGGGTCTTCCGGCATTTCCTTCACCTCCAGTTCGACCTTGCCGAGGTCTGCGAAGATTTCCAGATAGGCTTGCAAAAGCGGAGCCATGCGCGCGGCGGTTTGCCGGATGCCGGGATGCTCCTGATTTTCAAGTGGAAAATCTTCGACCTGCCCGACAAGGTATGGCTGATCGTACTGCACATCCAGAATTTTGAAGCGTCGGTAGCCGAGCGTGGCGATATTGAGCCGCCCGCCCGGTAACTGCTCGACCTGCGTGATGTGTGCCGTCGTGCCGATGTCGTAAATATCTGCGCCCGCGCCGACTTCCTCACCATCGCGGATGAGGACCACACCAAACGGCTTCGATTCCTTTACGCAGTGCGCAATCATCTGTTTATAACGTTCCTCGAAGATGTGCAGCGGCAGCGACATCCCCGGAAAAAGAACAGTGTTCAATGGAAAGAGTGGTAGTTCTCGCGAGTCGCTCACAGCATCCTCCGGCTACATCGCCTGTATTTAGATTGTAGGGATGTTGCTCGCGCGTGACAATACTATTTGTGAAGCGACAGGCCACATTGCGGCGCAGCACCCTATTTGCTGGAAAGCACCAGCCGCATATCCAGCGCGACCGCGCCGCGCCCCTGCTCATAGGTCATCAGCGGATTGATGTCCATTTCGACGATCTGCGGGAAGTCGGTCACGAGCTGGCTGATCTTGAGCAGCGTATCGACCACCGCTTCCTTATCGACCGGACGCGCGCCACGCACGCCATTCAGCAGCGCCGCCGCGCGGATTTCATTGAGCATCGCTTCGGCGTCTGCGCGGTCGAACGGCGCGACACGGAACGTCACATCTTTCAAGACTTCGACGTAAATGCCGCCCATGCCAAACGTGACCAATGGACCAAACTGCGGGTCGCGGTTCATCCCGATCAGAATCTCCATGCCGGGCGGGATCATTTCCTGCACGAGGCAGCCCCAGATCGTCGCGCCGGGGACATAGCGCTGCGCGCGATACACGATCAGGTCGAAGGCATCCCGCACCTCACCCGCATTGCGCAGGTTGACCTTCACGCCGCCGACATCGGTTTTGTGCAGAATATCCGGGCTGGCGATTTTTAGCACGACTGGATAGCCGATCTGATCCGCCGCCGCGACTGCTTCTTCGGCGTTGGGCGCGAGCGTCGCTTTCGGGATGCGCAGCTTGCACGCTTCGAGGATCGCGCGGCTCTCGAAATCGCCGACGGAGACGCGGCCTTCATCGCGCACCGTCTGGAATACCTTCTGGATCGCGGCGCTATCCATCTCGAAGCGCACGAGTTCACGGTCGGGCGCATCGCGCAATGTACGATAATCGCGCATCGCGGCGAAGGCACGCGCGGCGCGTTCCGGGAAGGGATAATTCGGCACATCGTATTCTTTGGAGAGAATATCGACCGCTGCGTGCATCCGAAACTGGCCCATGAAGCAGCCGAGGATCGGCTTCGTCGTGCCTTTGCTGGCGCGGCCTACGGCGTGCGCAGTCTCCGCGATTTGCGTCATCGCTTGCGGCGTGACGATCACAATAATGCCGTCTACGTTGGGGTCCGCGATGACCTGTTTCAACGCGAATTCGTAGCGGTCCGCAAAGGCGTCGCCCAGCACATCGACCGGGTTAGCACTGCTCGCCGAATCGGGCAGGAATTTTTGCAATTCGAGTTTGGTATTCGGTTCAAGCTGCGCGAGCGACAGCCCGGCGCGTTCGAGCGCATCCGTACACAGGATACCGGGACCGCCCGCATTCGTGACAATCGCGATGCGGCTGCCCGCGAGCAGCGGTTGGTCGGCGAAGGCGATAGCATAATCGAACAGGTCCTGCATCGTCTCCGCACGTAGCACACCCGCCTGCCGAAAGGCCGCCGCATACGCCTGTTCGGACCCGGCCAGCGACCCGGTATGACTGGAGACGGCGCGCGAACCCGCCGTCGTGACGCCGGATTTGGTGATGATGATCGGCTTCTTGCGGCTGACGCGACGCGCGACTTCCATGAAGTGCTGGCCTTTCGGCAACCCTTCGCTATAGGCCAGGATCACGCGCGTGTTCTCGTCCTCCGCCCACGCTTCCAGCAGATCGATTTCGGAAACATCGGCTTTGTTGCCGAGACTGACGAATTTGCTGAACCCGATTTCGCTGCCCGCCATGCTCCAATCGAGGATCGCCGTGCCGAGCGCGCCGGATTGCGACATAAAGCCGATGGGACCGGAGGGCGGCGTCCCGGCGGCGAAGGTGACATTGATCGGTGTGAAGGTATCAATCAGGCCGAGGCAGTTGGGTCCGACCAGCCGCACGTTATATTGTCGCGCCAGCGACGTCACTTCCACTTCGCGTTTCATGCCTTCGGTCCCCGCCTCGCGGAAGCCCGCGCTGATGACGATGCAGGCCGGGATGCCCTTCTGCCCGATCTCTTCCATTGCTTCCGGGACGAGCGGATAGGGAATCACCACCACCGCGAGGTCGGGCGTCTCCGGCAGCGCGGTGATGCTCGGATAGACCGTCAGGCCGAGGATCGTGCCACCTTTCGGATTGATCGGGTAGAGCGTCCCTTTGTAACCGCTCGTCACGGCATTGTTGAGGACGATGAAGCCGAGTTTGTCTGTGTTTGCGCTCGCGCCAACGATGGCGACCGATTTGGGTTGAAAGAAGGTATCCAGAGCAGCCATAAATCATTGCGGTGTACGATCTTCATGGATCGGGACGCCGCATCTCCTTTCCTGTTAAAGCCATGCCAGCGCAGCGGTAAGATGTGTACGGATTATGAGCGTCGATTACATTGATGCTAACATTGGCATCGGGTATTAGCAATTTGCACTCCCGGAGAATTGAACATGGCTAAGTACGAACTCCCCCCGCTACCATATGCGTTCAACGCGCTCGAACCGCACATCGACGCGATGACGATGGAAATCCACCATGACCGCCACCACAAAACGTATGTCGATAACCTGAACGCGGCGCTCGAAAAATACCCGGACTTGCAAGCGCACAGCCCGGAAGACCTGATCAAGACCCTGAACAACATCCCGGAAGACATCCGCAACGCGGTCCGCAACAACGGTGGCGGGCATGTTAACCACACGATGTTCTGGCAGCAGCTTTCGGCCACTGGCGGCCAGCCGACAGGCGCGCTCGAAGCCGCGATCAACACCGCGTTCGGTGATTTCGGCAAGTTCAAGGAAGCCTTCGCGAAGGCCGGAACCACGCGCTTCGGTTCGGGCTGGGCATGGCTCATCGCGGAGCCGGATGGCAGCGTGAGCATCACCAGCACGCCCAATCAGGACAACCCGATTAGCGAAGGCAAGTCGCCGATCCTCGGCCTCGATGTGTGGGAACACGCCTACTATCTGAAGTATCAGAACAAGCGCCCGGCCTACATCGAAGCCTTCTGGAACGTCGTCAACTGGAACGATGTCGCGGAGCGCTACGCGAAGGTCAGCGGCAAATAGAGCAGGTCGCGGCTTGCCCCGACCCGTAAAGGTGTTGAACAGTTTTAGCGCGGTGGCTTTAGCCCCGCGCTTTTATATACCTGTTGAACAGTTGATTATCCTGCAATTGCAACTTCTGCCGGGAGTTGCGGCATCCGCGCCGCGACATTGAAGCGGGCCAGTTTTGGTACGATGTCGGCCAGCGCATCTATCGTCGTGTCGATTTCTTCAAAGGTCGTGTGCAGGCCAACCGTGAGCCGCAGGCTGGTCAGCGCCACTTCCGGCGCATAGCCGAGCGCGAGCAGCACGCCCGAAGGTTCTGCCTTGCCTGCTTTGCACGCGGAAGCCGCGCTCGCCGCGATGCCGCGCGCATCCAGCAAGTCGAGCAGGAACCCCGCGCTGAGTCCCTCGAAGACGAAGCTGGCGTGCGCGGCGAGGCGGTTGGTCGGGTGGCCTGTCAACCGTGCTTGCGGAATGGTCGCAAGGATGCCGTCGATTAGCCGATCCCGCAGCGCGCGGTAATGCTCCGTGCGGCTGTCGCGTTCGCGATATGCAAGTTCCAGCGCCTTCGCCATGCCGACGATAAGCGGCGTGTTATACGTCCCGGCGCGCAGCCCATGTTCCTGACTGCCGCCCGTCTGCGCAGTGACGAGGTTTGTACCGCGCCGCACATACAGCGCACCAACGCCTTTGGGTCCATAGAATTTGTGCGCCGACAGACTAAGCAGGTCCACACCGAGCGCCTGCACATCGAGTGGAAGCTGCCCGGCAGCCTGCACCGCATCGGTATGGAATACAATCCCACGTTCGCGCGCAATGGTCGCAAGCGCCGCGATGGGCTGTACCGTGCCGACCTCGTTGTTGGCGTACATCACGCTCGCGAACGCCGTTCCGGGCCGACACGCACGCTCGAAATCGGCAACGCTCACACGACCCGCGCGATCCACCGGGAGGACAGTTCGCTCGAAGCCGTGCAACGCGGCCAATTGCGCGACGGTTGCGCCAATCGCACCGTGTTCAATCGCGGTCGTGACGAGGTGATTGCCCGCGCCGCGCGCTTTCGCATCCCATGCCGCACCACGTACCGCAAGGTTGTCGCTCTCCGAGCCGCCGCTTGTGAAAATCACCTCGTCCGGCTCGCAGTTCAGGACACGGGCGATGGTCCGGCGCGACTCGTCCAGTGCATTATCAGCCTCGCGTCCATAGCCATGTGAAGACGACGCATTGCCGAAAATTTGCGTGAAATAGGGGAACATGGCGTCCGCAACAAGGGGGTGTACGGGGGTCGTCGCGGAGTGATCGAGATAGATGCGCGTCATGGGGTGGACCTTTCCGGGAAACAAAAAAACCTCGTTTGCGCATCAACGAGGCCTGAGATCAATCCACCACCGCCAACTTCGTTGCCGCGTTTGTCGCGACCACATCTCCGGGTAGGATTGGCACCTTGGGCTTGACTATCCCAGGTTGCCGGACTCTGAAACTCAGAGCCTCTCTTGATGCTTGTAGATAATGGTAGTGATCTTTGCGCGGATTGTCAAGTCGATTTGCAAATTCGGTCAGCATAAAAACAACAATACAGATAATGCAACCTCCAAGCGGGCAAACTCGCACCCCGACCGGGACTGATCTCCTACAAATTGTGAGCCGAAATTCTCTATAATTTGGAAAGAACGTAAATTTTAGACGGGCAGCGCGCATGAGTCGATTGCTGGTCATCGAGGACAACCCGGATATAGCGGACCTGTATGCGAGCATCTTCGCCGATCAGGAGACGGTGATCCTGCCTGACGTGCCGCACGCGATCCACTTCCTGAGCCGCCACCGCCCGGATGTGGTCATCACCGATTATCACCTGCCGAGCGGGACTGCGATTGATGTACTATGCCATTTGCGGCGGCATCGCGCGCTTGAACTTATCCCGGTGCTGGCAATCTCCGTCGATGATACGGTGTGCAGCCTCCTGATGGAAAATGGTGCAAATGCGTTCCTGTGCAAACCCATCGAGATCATGCAACTGCTGGCAACGGTGCAGCAGCTTTCGATGTGCGCGGAACCCGTGCAAATTATCGAAGTTCAAGTCGCGCCGGAGGCGGTCCTCTCCGATTATATGATGGCCTATCAGGATGTGTTCCGCCGTCAGCCGGATTGCTACTGGACCGGGCGGCATTATCTGCTCGACCGCAAACGCTGCGACCAAAATTACGTCTTGTCTGAGACTGAGCGCCTGCGCACGCTGATCCAGCGCCCACCCGCGCCGAAAAGCACCTTGCTACGCCTGATCGACCGCCTGCGCAGGATTTGACCTCTTGTATTTTGTGCGTTCGCCAAACGCCTATTGATTCGTGCCGCGAACTTGCTACGATCATAGGCAGTAAGAGGATCGATTGATGGCTGCACGAAACAATTTGTATTCCGAAGAAACTCGCGGTCGCGGCGCGATGCCCTGGCTGATCCGGCTGCCGATGCTGGCACTGACCGGATTCCTGCTGTTCGGCCTGATCATGGTGATGTTCGTGGTCGTGCGCCAGTTCCAGTTGGATGGATACATCTATCCCGGCGTCTCGGCATATGGCGTCGCGCTCGGTGGGATGACCAAAGCGCAGGCGCTGGATGCCGTCAGCAAGCGCTATACCTATGGGTCGCAGGCGGTCTTCACCTTCCGCGATGGCTCACGCAACTGGCAGCTTGGTGCGGCAGACCTCGGCGTGCAGTTCGAGCCGCTGCAAATCATCGAACAGGCCTATCAGGTCGGGCGCGCGGGCGGGATGCTACGCGGCTTCTCCGAGCAGTGGCAGGCTTGGACCGTCGGCAAAGTGATCCAGCCGCAGATTGTGTACGATCAATCGAAGGCAGGGGCGTTCCTGCAAGGGTTGGCCGCACAGCTCGACCACCCAGTGCAGGACGCGACGATTCTGATCACGGGAACGCAGGTCAAGACCACAGCGGGGCAAATCGGACGCACACTCGACATCGACGCGACGCTTGGCTACCTGCGCAAAGTCATTTTGAACATGGATACGGGTGGCGAAATTCCGCTCGTGATCCGCGAGACGAAGCCGGAGATCGCCGAGTCGGAAAGTGCAGGAGCGCGCGTCCGGGCGGCGATTGCGTCCGCGATTCAGCTTTACGTCGATGGCGACAAAGCCGGACCCTGGCAGGTCACGCCAGATTTTATCGCCGGGCTGATCGGTATCCAGCGCGTCGAAGACGGCGACGGGACCGCGCACTATGAAGTCACGGCGAACACCGCGCCGCTCAAAACGATCCTTAACGGCCTTGCCTCCAATCTGGGTATCGATCCGGTTGGGGCGCGATTCGTCTTCAACCCGAACACCAAACAGATCGAGTCGATCAAGGACAGTGTGAATGGCCGCTCGCTGAATGCCGAGGCGACCCTCAAGCGCATCGAAGACACGATTTTCAAGCCCGATAATCGCAAGGTCGCGCTCGTCTTCACGGAAAAAATCCCGAAGGTGAACAGCCGCGCTACCGCGCAAGACCTCGGCATCGTAGAGGAAATTGTGAGCGCGACGACATACTTCTATGGCTCGTCACCGGAGCGCCGCGTCAACATTCAGGTCGCTGCATCCAAATTTCACGGGCTGGTCATCGCGCCGGGCGAGGTATTTTCGTTCAATGACGTTCTTGGCGATGTCTCGCCGGAGACGGGCTACGAAACGGGGCTGGTTATCGTCGGCAACCAGACGATCAAGGGCGTCGGCGGCGGCGTGTGTCAGGTTAGTTCGACCGTCTTTCAGGCTGCTTTCTATGGCGGCTTCCCGATCAATGAGCGTTACGCGCACGGCTACCGCGTCGGTTATTACGAGAGCGGTATCGCGACAGTGCAGGGCGTCACCTATAAATCGACGGTCGGCATGGATGCGACTGTGTACGGTCCGATTGTCGATTTCAAATTCACCAACGACACGCCGAATTACATGCTGGTGGAAACCTTCTTCGAGCCATCGCAGCAATCGCTCACGGTCAAGCTATTCAGCACCGCGACGGGGCGCGTCGTCACAAAAGACGGCCCGACATTGAACAATTACATCACGCACGGACCTTCGATTTACGAGGATACGCGCGACCTCGCGGCAGGTCAGACGCGGCAGGTCGATTATGCGGTTGATGGCGTGGATGTGCGCGTCTTCCGCACGATCAAGCTGAACGGTCAGACCGTGAAGAGCCGCGAGGAATTCTACAGCCATTATCTGCCCTGGCAGGCGCGCTTTCAGGTCGGGAAGGGCGGGGCGTGATTTCGTAGGGGTCGGATTCATCCGACCTAGTTTCATGACGGGCGGACACATCGGTCCGCCCCTACACCGGAGCGCGTTTCGTATTTGCAGGGGCCGGGCTTGACCGACCCGGTTTTCGATTCTTTTCTACGCAGGCATCTTCGCCACAAAATCCTCAACCGTCTCTTCCGGCGTGCGCCATTCGCCGCCATAGGCAAGCCGTAACGCCTCCTGATGCTTGATCAGCCACGCATACAGGTCGGCTTCCGTGCGTCCGGGGAAGTGGTCGAGGATTTCATATTTGCGGATCAGTTCGACCAGCGGCATGTACACATGGTCGTACCAGCTCGTGACCGCTTCCGGGTAGCTGATGTCGCGCTTCTGGTCCAGCCCCATGAAGTAGCGGTGAACGTCTATATGTTCGACCAGCAATCGATAGCGCCCCGGTTCCGTCAGCAGGATGTTCATATCCGGGCGCAGGATGTTCAACTGCGTCTGGCGGAGGAACTCGGCCAGTCCTTCCTTGATAGCCAGTTCGTCCATCGTCGTGTGTTCATCAATGGACACCGGCGTCGGCAGTTCGGTCACATACGCTTCGATGCTCTTTGCGCCGAGCTGGTGCGCGACCGAGACGCGATGATTGCCATCGATCACGAAATAGACGCTGCCGATTTTGTAGAGTTCAATCGGCGGGAAGCCGGAAGGACCGCGCGCCATCGCGTCCAGCCGCTGCCAGCGCGAGCGGATCGCGTTCGTCTTCGGCAGAAAGGATCGCGTGAAGTCGCGATAGCGCCCGACGCTCCCGACAATTTTATCGAGTGGGATCTCCTGCAAGCCGAGGTAGCGCTCGTCGCGCAGCCGCAGTGCCTGTTTGACTTCCTCAAAGCGCAGCAGGTCAATCGAACGCCCCGTGAGCAGCGCGCGGACTTCTTCCCAAAACGCATTCATGCGTGCTTTCGCGAAATTACGGTTGGATTCTGCGACCGATACTGAACTATCCGGGTCCATTTTTCAACCTTCCTCATCAATATCCAGCACCTTCACAGGGTTGATATTGATGACCGTGCTTTTGCCGAAAGTTGTGACCGTTGTTTTACGGTTGTCCCAGGTATCCACATGTCCGTGAATCAGGTAACGTGGCTCGTACCATTCCAGCACGCGCCGCAGGGCTTTCAGGCCATGATGCGCGGGGTCGGCCAAGTCGTGGATGTGATAGGGCGGTGAGTGCGTCACGAAGACATCGATGCGCTGACCGCGCGCCTTGCGCAGCAGCATCCCCGGAGCCATCCGGTACACAATCGCGTTCATATCAAAATCCGTATACTGCACGTCTCCCTGATTATAGCGGATCGATCCTTCCAGTCCGGCGAAGCGCAATCCCCGAAACATAACGATTCTGCGGTGCAGGTTATCCCCGCCGGGTCGCCCTTCGTCGTAGTCCAGATCGTGGTTGCCCCGTACATAAAACAACGGGATATTAAGAACCCCTACAATATATTCGAGATATGGCGCGGGCATATCCCCGCAGCTAATGCACAGTTCGGCGTCTCCATAACGTTCGCGCAGGAACTTCGCGTTCTCCATCTGCGGCAACACATTATCACTGACGCATAGTATTTTCATAGTGGATTGTCTCTAAATTCTTGTTAAAAGTGCGGGCAAAGTGCCTAATCATCAGGTGAACGCCGTCAATACGCCCAATCACGCTTTCATCGGTTTTCCATCGCCACCGCGCCGCAGCATCGTGATCTCCGCAAGGATGCTGATTGCGATCTCCTGCGGCGTCTCGGCCTGCAATTCGAGACCGATGGGCGCGCGGATGCGGTCGAGGTTGGCCCGTGGGATGCCCTGCTCGGTCAACGCCTTCGCGGTCAGCGCCCAGCGCCGGCGGCTCCCGATCAGGCCGAGATAGGCGGGTTGTGTTGCCAGCAACGCGGGCAGCAAGAGTTCATCGACAGGCAGGCCGCGCGTCACTGCCGCGATATACGTGCGCGGACCGATCTGCACTTTTTCCGCGATCTCGCCCGGTTTGCACAGGATGTACTCATCCATGCCGGGGATAAACGCCGGGTTGCAATATTCGGCGCGGTCGTCGCTGACGGCCACGCGGAAGCCCGCCCATTTGCCGAGTTCCGCGAGCGCCTTGCCGACATGCCCACAGCCGATGACCAGCAGCGTCGGTTTGGTTTGCAGCGGTTCGACGAAGACTGTAACGGTCCCGCCGCAAATACCGGGATCGCCGTCGCGCAGGTCGTTCAGGGTATAGGAGACGGTACGCGCTTCGCCGTCACCCATCACGGCTTGTGCATCCCCGACAATACGGGCTTCCATCGCGCCGCCGCCGACCGTGCCGACGATGCGGCCATCCGGCCAGACGAGCATTTTACTCCCCAGGTGGCGCGGTACCGACCCTTCGACCTTGATGATCGTCGCGAGCGCGGCTTCCAATCCCTGTTCCTGTGCTTCGAGTGCGGCTTTGAATACGGCCTGATCTTCGCTCACCTGACCTCGATTGTGCCAATAACGACCCGGTTGTCGGCGTCGGCGCTGCCCTGCATGACCGGGACGCGCACGCCGTTCGCAGGATTATACAACCCGACCGCGACTTGATAAGTGCCGGGTTCGGCGGGCAGCGACACAGTATAGCGCTCGTGCCGCACACCTGGGAGCCAGTTCGCGAAGGGCAACGCACCATTGCCGGGACGCGAATCGGCTTGTGCGAGCGGCGGTATGGCGGCGTCCTTGTAGAGGTGTACAAAGATATTTGCGTCCAGCGGCGCGCCTTCGCCTGTCGCCTCCCACTCCATATCGATGAACGCATTCTGCGCATCGGTAGTAATCGAAGCGCCCAGCAGCCGCGCCCGGTCCCCGAAGCGCGAATCGATGGTCGGCGAAGCAGCCGTTTGATTCGGATGATATTCGCCCTGATAGAACCACTGCTGATAGGGCATATACGTCCCACTCCGAACCTCGATGCGCAGCCGGGTATGCGTATTTTTAATCGACGCTCCGCGAACAAGGATCGGAATGTCGATCCACTTTCCGCCGAGGTCGCCCGGCTGAATTTTTGTATCGATTAGCTGGTCGTCGGCAAAGATTGCGAGTTCTGCGGCCTCGCGCGGGTGTACGCGGATGATCCACAGTAAATCCTTACCCGGCTCCGTCCTGATCGTGAACGCTTCGCTCCCGGTGATGACCCGCCCACCGTCCAGCGCGGTACACGCGCCTGTGCAATCCCGGTAGGGCAATTCATAGAGTTCTGTCGCGTAACCGGGCGGGAGCGCGGCGTCCTTCCATGTGTAACCGTGCCGTTCTTCGTCCGCGAGGTCCGCGACATTGAGCGTATCGACCGGGAGCATCCCGACGAGATAGCCTTGGATCGAAGTCTGCAAGGGGCGCGGTGGCTCGTCGGCCAGCGTCCAATCCGGCTTCGTCACGATCTGGCGCGAGGACGCGCTCGCGACATTATGTGTAATCCCGGTCGACGGGAACATATTCAATACATCGCGAAACAGGCTGGTTTCCTTGAAGTAGGCCAGTCCATGCGGTTCGTCATAAATCGCGAAATAGGCGGGACGCTGTGGCGCGGTGCGCAGCGTTTCATAGACCGCGCCGGGACCGCTGCGCCATGCTTTTGCGGCGTTGGCGGTTGCAAGGCCGACGACATCATAGACTGGACGCTCTCCGATATAGGCCATTACGCCGATGTCATGAACAGCGATCCGGTCGGTTGGCTGCGTGATCGAGACGACATATTGCGCCATCGGGATTTGCAGCCGTGCGACTTCCTCCGCATTGAAGGCATAGAACAGGTGAAAGGCTGCGAACGTGACGACCGACCCACCCGCAAGCGCGGCGCTCCCGATGATAGATACGCGGCGGCGGTTGATTGATATGAGCGCGTACCCCGCAAGAACGAACAGCAGCACAAGGATCGGCTGCTGATAGCGTTTGAACTGCCATGACGCAGTTTCCAATAATGAAAGCGCGCCGCTGATGCCGAGCAGCCAGAACGACACGAGCAGCGTTTTCGATACCGCTTTGCGGCGCGTAAGCGACCATATAATGTAGCCAATCGCGAGCAGCACAAGCACCAGTGGCGCGGCGTACAACACGCTATCGCGGTCCCTGCCCGTGAACCATTCCAGCCAAATGCGCGCGAGTGTGCCGAGCATGGCTGTGATTGCCGTCCCTAAATCGAACGGCACGTTATACAAATACGATTTTGCCTGCAAACCGCTCGCGGTTGCGGACCCGGTGAGCGCGAGATTGAGCATCGGTTGCGCGATGGACGCGAGCAGCGGCAGGATAAACCATACTACGCGCGACACGCCCGGGGCCAAAGCCGGCGGGCTGAATCTAGGCTGCGCTAATCGCTCTGTTTTCGGTTGCGTCTCTCCATCTGCGATACGTTTTCGTGACCCTAGTTTCAGCGCGGCAGCTTTAGCCCCGCGCCGAACAACAGCCCCGCGCAACATGGCGACCAGACCATACACCGCCACGCTCACCGCAATCACCGCGCCTTCCGGCCTCAGCAGCGCGGCCAGCATCCCGGCCAATGCTGCCCCGCGCCACGCGGAACGCTCCACGCAATAGAGCGTCAGCAGCACCGAAAACACGAATAGTCCTGTCTCCATACCCGATAGAAATGCAAAGATCAGGCTTCCGCTAATCGCAAATGCCGCAGTCAGTGCAAGTATAGTGTAGGAGAATCGCGCGGAGTGCTGAACCTGTTCACGCTTGTTTTCTAAAGTTTCATAAAGCAACACAACGGAGCCAATCCATGACAGGACGCCGATCCCGACTGCCCACCACGCGAGGTTTAGCCCTGTGAAGCCAAGTTTATAGCCGACCGCCAGCACGAACGGATAAAGCAAACTCGTCGCGCCGCTCGTATAGGGTTCGCCGGGACCGTAGCGGAAGGGTTGCCCAAGCGCGATCATCTTCGCGTATTGAAAATGGATGTATGAATCATCCAGCGGCACGATCAACGAGTCGCCACCCGTTGCCCTGCGGCTTTCCGAAATGTAGAGAACCGCCGCGACCAGTACCAGCGCAATTAAAAAAATCAGCGCAACCGCATGATTACGCCGATTTACAATAACCGCAAGTGCAGGCAGGTCGCTACGCGCTGTAGCCATTGGCAAACGTATCGAGCATCAGCTTTACATCGTCGCCAAGTGGATAGAGGACCGGGCAGGTGCAGCCATTCGCCACATATTCGCGGACCTTCGCGCGCACTTCGTCCGGCGTCCCCGACGCGGTGATCAACTGCACCACATCATCCGGCACGAGCGCCATTGCCTGCTCGATCTGCTCTTCGGTCGCAGGCCATGTCAGCACCTGCGAAATTTCATCCAGCAATTCCTGCTTGACGCCGCTTGCTTTCATGATGTGCGGCTGCTGCCCAAGATACTGCGTGACCAGCTTCCGTGCGCCATCAAGCGCTTTTTTGCGGTCGTGGTCCACGCTCGCGACGACGAGCTGCGGTCGGTCGATGTCATCGATTTTGCGCCCGGAGAGCTTCGCACCCTGTTCGAGCGCGTCCATCGCTTCCTTGTTGTAGGATGGCGAGACGAGGTAATTGAGCAGCGCACCATCCGCGATTTCGCCGGTGAGCGCCATCATCTTCATGCCCGTCGCGCCGATGTAAATGGGGACGTTGCGCGGCTCGCGACGGCCATGCACGATGTCCAGTTCGATCCCAGTCACGTCTACGAATTCGCCGTGAAAAGTAACGTTTTTCATCGCGAGCAGGTCACGAACAACGTTCACCGTCTCGCGCATCGCGAGCAGTGGCTTCGTGCGCTCGATCCCGACATTTTTGGCGAGCGGGTCCCACCACGCGCCAATCCCGCACAGGATGCGGTTCGGGGCGAGGTCATCCAGCGTGAGGTAGGTCGCGGCAATCAAGGCGGCGTTGCGCGTCCAGTTGTTGATCACGCCGGAGCCGACCTTGATCTTCTTCGTCGTCGCGGCGAAGGCGGCCATCGGCACAATCGCGTCACGGACGAGGCGGCTTTCGGCCTGCCAGACGGCCTCGAAGCCGCAATCTTCGGCATATTGGACGAATTCAATCGCTTGCGAGAGGTCGTGCGCGTCTTGTAAATAGAGAGCAACGCGGTCAGGCATGGTGTTCGGTAGGCTCCAGAGGGTGAGAATGATAAATATTGAGGTCGGCGGGCGTGTCGATGTCGAGCGCCATATGTGGCGATTCGTAGATGTGGACCGCCGCGCCCGTCGCTTCGGCCAGCGCCTTGTGCCGCGCGAAACTGCCGGGTCCATAGTGTACCGTAAACAGGTCTGGTGGCGAGAGATAGAGGCCGTTCGTCCCCTCGTAATGCGCGTCCGGCGTGAGGACGGCAACACGCGGCGCGCATCCGAGGTCCAGAATTTGCGCGATGTCCTCCGGGGTAATCAGCGGCAAATCGGCGGGCAGGATCAATACGCCGTCCGCGTCCAGTACGCACGCCACCTCGATAGCGCCACGAATCGCCGCGTTGAGTTCCGGCGCGCCCGCTTCGAGCAGCGCATACGCGCCCGCGCGCCGTGCAGTATCGAGTATCAGTGGGTCGCGGCTGGTGACGAGAACGCCTTCCAGCGCGCGCACTTGCATCAACACCGACAGGCTGTGCCGATAGAATTCCTCTGCAAGCGCCGCACGTTCGGCGGGCGAAAGCGTACCGGAGAGGCGCGTTTTTGCTTCCGCAAACGGTTTGATTGGAAGGATCGCCCACTGCTTCAATGAATAGCTTCGGCCCACGTCAGGACCTCTTTCGCCAGCCGCGCTCTATCGGCGCTGTCGCGCATGAATATGTCGGTTTTTAGCACCGTTGGACCGTGTACCGTGTCAATATCTGCTATCACAATGCCGTCGATTAGCGCGCCATAATAATCCGCGACGCCCTGCGCGCTGGCTTCCATGCCGAGTTCGCGCATCAGCTTCACGGCGGGACCTTTCACGGCCTGCCCGCCGATGATCGGGCTGACGACGAGGCACGGCGCGCCGCGCGCTTCGATATGCCCTCGCACGCCATCCACGTTCAGGATCGGTAGCACAGAGAGGACCGGGTTGGAGGGACAGATCAGGATCAAATCGGCGTTTTCAAGCGCAGCGTGTACCGCTTCCGTACTGGGGATCGCTTTCGGGATCATCACCTCGCGGACGGTTGGCTGCCAGCCGTAGCGCACGAAATACTCCTGAAATGGAATCACGCCATACTCGACGGTATCGATCATCGTTGGAGCGGGCGCATCACTCATCGGCAGAATGCGCGACGGGATATTCAGCGCGGTTGAGAGCCGCCCCGTAATTTCCGTGAGCGGGTGGTCTTCCGCGAGCCATTGGGTACGCAAAAGGTGCGTCGCGAGGTCTTTATCCGCGAGACCGAACCACGCATCATCGCCATAGCGCCGGACCATGCCGAGCATATTCAGCGTGTCGCCTTCCAAGCCCCACCCGTTGACGGGATGCGCGAGGCCGGCGAGATTGTACATAACGGTATCGAGGTCCGGCGAGATCGCGAGGCCATAGCGCCGGAAGTCGTCGCCCGTATTGCCGATCACGGTCAGCGCGCCCGGCGGCA
This sequence comes from Aggregatilineales bacterium, assembly GCA_965246845.1. Taxonomy (GTDB): domain Bacteria; phylum Chloroflexota; class Anaerolineae; order Aggregatilineales; family UBA2796; genus JBBRMW01. The sequence goes on along the minus strand of CBDFFR010000012.1, from coordinate 845,469 downwards.
ATATTTGTTGCAAGCCGTGCGCAAAGCGCGCCCCGCCGACGCCCCCTGCCAGCGCCACAACCGACTTGAATCCCTCGAAAGTTGCCATCAGCGCCACACCACGCGCGACTCAAGCGGCTCGCGCGTCTTCGTTTTGGTTTCAGCGGGATAGCCGAGCGTGATCAACGCCTGCGGCTCCCAATCATCCGGCAAATCGAGCGCGGCGCGCACAGTCGGCTGGCAGAACAGCGGCGCGCACATCCAGCAGCCGCCGAGGTCCATCTCGTGCGCGGCGAGAAGCAAATTCTGCGCGGCCATCGCGACGCTTTGCACAGCCATCAGGTATTCATTACGGCTGCGCTTCTCATCCGGGTAGCGGTCCATGTCGGCCATGCTCAGGCACACGACGACAAGCGCGCCTGCGCCTGTGATCCGCGAATATGAGCGCGCAGCGTCCTTTTCAATGAATTCAAAGGGCGCGTGATCTGTGCTTAGGTCCGCGCGAAGTTGCGCACCCATCGCCTGTGCGAGTCGTTCCTGCGTCGTGAAATCAGTAATCGCCGCGAAGCGCCAGGGCTGGCGATTGTGCGCGGAAGGCGACCAGACTGCGGCATCGAGCAGCGTTTCCAGAACAGGGCGCGGGACGCGCTCAGGCGTATAGCGGCGAATGCTGCGGCGCGCCTTGATCGCCTGCAAAACAGGAGTCGCGAAAGTCGTTTGCATGGGTTAACGGTACAGGTCGAATTCAGGATTGCGATACAAGTCGGCGGCTTTGCCTTCGGTACTGTCGTAGCGCAAGCCGCGCAGCAGCGTCACGGGCAAGCCTTCGGCGGCCTGTCCACTCAGCAGGTCCGCAGCGGCGGCGATCTCATCCGCGAGGCCAATATCGGTGTGTTGCAACGCGCGCCCGAAGAGGTCCGGCGTGCCGCGCAGATCGAGCCATGCGGGGATGCCCGCCACGCCGACCGCGACGCCCATATTGCCCATGCGGTGCGGGCGTCCGTGCGTATCGCTGATCACGATGCCGAGCGTCGCGCCCGTCAATTCGCGCAAACGGTCGCGCAATTGCCGCGCGCTGGCGTCCGGGTCAACGGGGAGCAGCAGCACCCAATCTTCGCCCTCTGCGCCAACGTTCGAGTGATCGATCCCTGCGTTGGCGCTCGTGAAGCCGAGTTTGTGGCGAACAACAATCGCGCCTTTGCGAACGCGCGAGATTTCGGCGGTATCGCGCAGGACGAGTTCGACCTCGCGCGGGTCTTTCTCGGTGCGGGCAGCCAGTTCGCGCGCTGCCTCGGAGGGCGTCACGGTGCGCAGGTCCACGCGCCGCCCTTCCGCTTTGGAGACGATCTTCGAGGTGATGACCAGAATATCGTGATCCTGAAAGCTCACGCCCGTCGCGCGTGCTGCATCCGCGATAAGCTGCGCCAGATCATCGCCCGCCGCAATCATCGGCAAACCGGGAATCGTTTGAATAGTGATCATGCGGTTGGCAAGCCCGTAATCACGATCCCGGACGATTTCACCTTGTACTTGCGATTGATATACAGCAAAACGGGCGTAAGCGACTCGACCGCGACCGCATTGGCAAGCGGTCCGGCGTCGATGCCCTTCATGCCGAGCGCTTCCGTGAGCGCGATCACCGTGTTCTTGGCTTCTTCATCGTCGCCGCAGATCAGCACGTCGCACTCGATCCGTTCCGCGTCCTGCCGCAGATGAACCTGACTGATATTCTGGTACGCCGTTACGACCTTCACGCCCTCGCCAAGCAGCGCCTGCCCTTCCAGCGAGGCAGCTTGGCCGGGCGGCAGGACAACGCGCCGAATATCCGGTGGCACGAGCGGGATGGTGACATCGATCATGATCTTGCCTTGCAGCGCGTCTTTGAGGTATTTGAGCGTGGAGCGGTGCGACTCGTAAGGAACCGTCAGCACGACCAAATCCGCTGACTGCGCCGCATCGAGGTTTTCCATACCAATGATGGAGTCGATACCTTCCGTCGCGTTGAATTCCGCTGCTTTTTCCTGCGCACGGGCGGCATCGCGCGAGCCGACAACGACCGCATAGCCTGCCTTCGCCCAGCGCTTCGCCAGCCCCGACCCCTCTTTGCCCGTCCCGCCGATGACGGCGATCCGTTTCACATTTTCAAGCATCATTCGCCCCTATAGCTTCAACGCGCGATTTGCCGCTTCCCTGTACCGCGCCCAGACTTCCGGCGCGTGGGCGAGCGCGTCATCCATGACCTGCGCTTCGTCCATCGTCAGTAGAACGCGGTCCCACATCAAAACTTTACCATCACAGATTGTCGCGATGCACATTGAGGACTCGAACCCGAACAGCACATGCCAGGGCAGGTTGCCTTCGGTGAGCGGCGTGAACGGGTGATAATCGATCAGGATGCAATCGGCAGCCGCACCCGGCGCAAGCGTACCGACCGCGATCCCCAGCAATTGCGAGGCCAGCGCCGCATTGTGATCCGCGCCGACGAGCGCCACCGCATCGCCGCCTGCACTGCGCGGGTCGCGCCGCGCGAGTTTCTGTGATAGATATGCGGCCTTCCACTCCGACCACATATCGTTGGAAAAGCCGTCGTTGCCGAGGACCACTTTCACGCCGCCGCGCAGCATCGCATCGAAGCGCATTGCGCCGACGCCGTTGTTCATATTCGAGCGCGGCTGGTGTGCGACCCATGTTTCCGTCAGCTTGAGGATTTGCAGTTCCCAGGGATCAATGTGGATGGCGTGCGCGACAATGCTGTTCCGGTTCAGAATGCCATATTCATTCAGGCGCGTCACGACCGGGACGCCGTACTTCGCGTTCGCGTCTTCCTCGTCGGCTTCGTGTTCCGCGACGTGGATGTGAAAGCCGCTCGCGGAGTTGGCGCATTGGCGCAAGGTTTCGTTGCCGAGCGTCAGGCTCGCGTGCAGGCCGAAGATCGCGCCGAAGCGCCCCGCCGCGCGCTCCTTTACTGAGTCACGAAAGCGGATGTTTTCGGCGATCCCGGCAGCAGCTTTCTCCGGTCCGTCGCGGTCCGTCACTTCGTAGCATAGCACGCCGCGCAGCCCGGCCTCGTTCACCGCATCGGCAATCACATCGAGGCTGTATTCAAGCGCGTTCGGGCTGGCGTGGTGGTCAAAAAGCGTGGTCGTGCCGTGCTTGATCGCATCGACCAGCGAGACGCGCGCGCTGTGATAGACGCTTTGCAGCGTGAGCGCCTTGTCGAGCGGCCACCATAGCCGTTCCAGAATTTGCGGGAAGTCACGCGGCGCGGGACCAGGTATCGCGAGGCCGCGCGCATATGCTCCGTAGAAATGCGTGTGCGCGCAGATATTGCCGGGCAGCAGGTAGCGCCCCTTGCAATCGCGTTGCTCTTCTTCCGGGTGTTTATCCAGCATGTCGCGCGTCGCACCGATTTCGACAATCACCCCGTCGCGGATGAGCAGCGCGCGGTCGGGCGTCACCTCGCGCGGGTTCCAATTGACCAGAATTGCATTTGTGAGGAGCATCGAGGTTCCGATTATGTGCGCAGGTCGTTGATTATACGCGCGGCTGCGAAGTGTTCCCAATCGGTGAAGAGGAACGCGAACGCGCGCCGCCCGGTGTTCAGGATCGGCGGATCCTTCGGCAGGATTTCGCGGAATTGCAGCTTGAAATACAGTGCGTTGCGGCGCGGGTGGTCGGCTTCGGTGGGGAGCAGGTCGCGACGCCGCGCGAGTTCAAAGCCAGCCAGCCGCGCATAATAACAGACGGCGCCGCGTCCATCGTTCCCGGCCAGCCGCGCGCTCGTATAGAATCCGATGTACTCCATATTGACGCACCCCGGAGCGGCCTCGACCGGGATGCGATACCAGCGCTCCTGCAAGAGGACTGCGAGATCCGTCCTGCGCCGGATAACGCCAATCAGGACACGATCTGCCGGGTGGGGGTCCCCGTTTTCATCGATCACGGTATCCAGTAGGGGTTCACGCCGTCCGCAACACGCCAGTCGAGCGTCCCATCAACGGTGGTGATGCGTACCTCGCGTGGACCCGGCACGCCGTTCAGCGCAGTGTAAACGAGATAGCGCCCATCGGGAGACCAGCGCGGGAGATCGACGCCGGAGTGCGTTTTCGTGATCACGCGCGTTTCGGTCCCGGTCAGATTTGTAATTGCGACGTCCGAAGTCGTCACCTGATGGTCATCATAGGTCGCGGAGTCGAACGCGATCCACTTGCCATCGGGCGAAAGCGCTGGACTTGCGCCGCGTGTGACGGGCTGTTCCTGTGTGCCGTCGCTATTCGCGAGATAGATCATGCTACCCCGCACAAAGACGATTTGCCGTCCATCTGCCGACCACGATGGCTGTGTACCTTCAATGAGGTTGGTGATGTGTCCCGTTCCATCCAGCATTTTCAAGCCGCTGATGAGAATGCGGCTTCCGTCCGGCGACCACGTCCACCCGAAATCCCAGGTAGCGGATTCGTTGGAGAAGCGGTGCATTTGCACGCCATCGGCACTGATCGCGTACAGGTATGCTGCGCTCGCATTGTTTTCGAGGTTTCTCAACAGCGCCTGCTTGCCATCGGGCGACCAGAAAAGCCAGTGAAAGCCCGACTGAAATAGCCGCGCTCCGGGCGAGTCATCCGTGAGGAGCGATTGCTGCGCTGTGCCATCCGGTTTGACGCGAAAGGCCTCCGTCACGTCACCATGTACGGCGGTGTAGTAAATCAATCCCGGCAGGTTCGCGGCCTGAACGGTCGCAATGATCGTCGACTCGCCAAAACGCGGCAAAGTCGAGAACTGCGTCAGTAGGGGGTCTGGGGTAGCGAATGCCCATACCGTGCGGAGTATCGGCGGAGGCTCAATCGAAGGCCGCAGAACCTGCGTTACTGGAACCCGGTTCAAATTGGGCCAAACTACCAGCAATATGCAAGCAAACACGAGGAAAACCGTCAGTACCCCCGCGATGTACACCTTGAACATCCGGCGGGAGTCCTCCGCTGCGCGCTTTCGCTTTTCCTTCTGGCCGTACCAATCCGGCGACGGATCAGGGCGCTCATAATCGGGGGCCGGCACAGTCGGCGGCGTGTCACTCATGCCGGGACTTGCTCGCGCACCGCCATCAGCCGCGCGTCGATCTCGCTCACCAGCGCCTGATGCGCTTCCCACCACGCGGGCGAGCGCTGCGCATCCAGCTCTTCGACCGTCTTGCCCTGCTGCTCGACCCAGGTGTAATACTTGAGGTTGTGCCAGCGCGTGCGCGCTTCGTGCGAGCCGGGCTGAATCCAGTCGGTCGTGGCGCTGTGGAAAACGCCTTCGACGCGCCCCACCGCTGCCGCTTCATCGAGCGCGCCGTAACATTCGCGCATCGAGTCCATGACGCTGTGATAGCGGTCCAGCGAATCGGTAGCGACGGTCGCTATGACATCGCCCTTGCCCAGTCCGTAATGCTTGGCGGCCTTGATCGCGCCGAGAATATTGCAAATCCCGCTGATGCCGAAGAGGTCCCCCAGCTTTTCGACGGTCGCGGCGTCCGCGCCGTAGCGTTCGACCAGCGTGCGGCGTCCGGTCTCCTCGCTCAGGAGTTGCAAACCCTTCTTGCATTCCAGATCGTCGATGCACATCAGCGCGTCCATATTCCAGACATTGTGAATCCAAGTCACATGCTTGTCGCCGATGCCCTGAATGTCGTGAACGCCATAGCCGTTGTTATAGAGCGTCGGGCATTGGGTCGGCTCCAGCCCAACGATTTTGGTCCCAAAGACCTGCTTGAGGCGGTCCCCGGCGGCAATTGTCCCGGCGCTGCCCATCGCGGACGTGAAAGCCGCAATGCGCCCGTTGCCGATCCCGCGCTCCTGCAATTCACCCGCGAGTTCGACCAGCGTGTTCCCGGTGACGTGATAGTGGAAGCGATAATTGCCCATCACCTCGAACTGGTTCAGGATACGCACGTTCTCATCGGAGGCGCGCAGATGCTTCGTCATATCGTAGATTTCCTTGACGTTGCTCTCGCTGCCGACCGTCTTGATCACCTGCGCGCCATAGCTCTCGATGCGCGCGAAGCGCTCGCGGCTCATGCCTTCCGGTAGCACGACGAGGCTCTTGCAGCCCATGCGCCCGCCGACCCACGCGCCGCCAATCCCATAATTGCCCGTCGAAGGCCAGACAAGCGTATGCTGTGCCGGGTCCACTTCCCCATAGAGCTGCTTTTCCAGCAAGACCGAGTACGCCGCGCCGACCTTGTGCGAACCGGAGGGGAAGCGCTGCCCGTAAATCACGACAATATCGGCGTCGATCCCGGTCAGTTCACGCGGCAGAACGACGTGATAAACCACGCCGCCTTCATCGCGCCAGGTGATGTTGTACAGATTGATCGGATCGAGCGGCGCGGCAGTGCGTGTTTCCTGCGCTTTGATGCGGGTCAGCGGGTCGATGGTCTGCGGGTGCAGCATTTCCTCGAAGGTGGGACCGTAGATTGTCATGGTGTTCGACGTTACTCTACTCATCAAGGAGCGTGCGCTCCAGAGCTTTCATCTTATTATAAGCGACGTCGCGCAGGTCTACGAGGTGCTTGTATTCGACAAAATTTTCATCGGAGAGGTTGCGGCTGATCCCGCCATGCGCGGCGAGCAGCGCATCGATTTTATGATCGAGGGCTTCATATTCGAGGACGATTTGATTATAGTCGTGCGCCTGCTGCGCTAAATCCTGCTGCTGCATGACGTTTTCCTGCTCGCCGCACCTGTCGTAATATTAACACATTAGCGCATGATAAGTTATTTCGCCATAGTGCGGCGGTCCGGTCAGCGTTGCGGAGTCATGGGTTCCGCGTCCTCTTCTGTCAGGTCCAGCCGCTGACCCGTATAGCGCGCGTTCTGGTCGCGTTTCATGCCATAGGTATCCGCGACGATATAGAGCGGACGCCCGCGTACCTCATCGTAGATGCGCGCGATATATTGCCCCATCACGAAGAAGAAGAAGAACATCACGGCGGCAACAAACAGCAGCAGGATAATCGAGGTCGCCTGCCCCTCGAACCACTGGTAACCCGTCGTCAGCCGCACAATCACGACCACCGGAATCGCGAACAGCGCCAGCGCGCCGAAGAACAGCGCAACATAGGCCGCCACTTGCAGAGGCCAGAACGAGAAGCCCGTAATCGCATCCCACGCCAGCTTGAGCATCTTGCGCAGCGGATAGTTCGTCTGTCCCCATTCGCGCGCGGCGCGCTGATACTTCACGCCCGTTTGCTTAAAGCCGACCCAACTGGTCATCCCGCGAATGAAGCGGTTGTGTTCGCGCATGAACGAGACGGCATCCACCACGCGCCGATCCATCAGCCGGAAGTCGCCCGTATCGAGCGGGATGTCGATGTCCGCGATGCGGTAGATCAGGCGGTAGAAAATCTTCGCGGTAAGCAGCTTGAACGCCGATTCGCCCGTGCGCGTCTCGCGCTGCGCATAGACGACCTGATAGCCTTCTTTCCATTTCGCGATCAGTTCCAGGATTACCTCCGGCGGGTCTTGCAGGTCCGCGTCAATCACAATCACGGCCTGCCCGCGCGTATAATCCATACCCGCTGTGACCGCCGTTTGGTGGCCGAAGTTGCGCGCGAAATTGATCACCTTGATGCGCGGGTCCTGCTCGCTGAGCGCGGTCAGCTTTTGCAGCGAGTCGTCGCGGCTGCCGTCATTGATGCAAATCATTTCCCATGTTTCGCCTGTCGAGGTCAGCACTTCACTGATACGCGCGTAGAGCTTCTCGATATTGCCGCTCTCGTTGTAGATCGGCGCGACGATGGAATAGACGGGGTTTGGGAGATTCATGGATTCGGCTCTCATGGCTGCATAGTACATTGGAAATGATAGCAGATTGACAACGATGAGAATACGCGCGGAAGTGGTGATTTCCTCACTGATACGCAACCTGTACGGAAAACGTTGCCTTTTAATTTTGTAAGCCCGATTGTCGGATTCATTACCATTGCATTTTCAGAACACATGATTTATCATTTTTGCAGGAGATGATGATTATGCCATTAGCGACCATTGCCGACGAACTATATCAATCCTTCAAGGAAAAGACAGACGGCGCGCGCGTTATTCTGCTGCACAGCGACAGCCGCTTCCGTCCAGTGCTGCTCAGTAAACTGCTTGCCTCGGAAGAAATCAAGGTCTTCTATTACGCGATGGGACCCGATGATGTGGATACCGTCGCCTTCCTGAGCGGATTCACGCACGATCTCGCGGAGCAGGTCCCCAGCTTCGGTGGGCGTGTCAATCACATTGGTTTCGAGCTGGCAGGGGGTCCCGCCGCGCTGCTCGAAGCGTTGGCGCTCGATTTGAATGATCTTTCTGCCGAGCCGTTCCTGCTCGTTCTGGATGAATTCGATCAGGCTGACATCGCCGATGACCTGCAGATGTTCATCGAGCAGCTTGTCGATCTGCTCCCGCCACAGTGCCGCCTCGTGTTGAGCGGTCGGCAGCTCCCGCGCCTGCCCTGGGTCTCGATGGTCGCGCAGAACAAAGCCGTCCTGCTGCGCGATTCGGAACTCGTCGTCGATAATTTTTACCAGAAGCCGTTCGAGGGCGAGCCGCGCGTGAAAGTTTACGGTCTCGGTCCCGGTCACGTCATGCTGGACGGGCAAATGATCGGGACGTGGGAAGGCCACCTGCCGCGCCTGCTGTTCTTCTTCTGCCTCGACCGCCCGATGGTCACACGCTCGGAAATCTGCCGCGCGTTCTGGCCGGACCTCGACAATGATCAGGCGGTGAACGTCTTCCATGTCACCAAACGTCGCCTGCACAAGGCGATGGACGCGCTTGGTATGGATGTCCTCATCCACGAGGGTGGTTACTATCGACTGAACCCGGCGCTCACCATTCAATATGACGTGTTCGACTTCGTGAGCGCGCTCGTCGCGGGACGCACCGCGCAGGGCAAGGATCGGCTCAAGGCGTGGCAGCGTGCGATGGAGCTATACCAGCATCCCTTCCTGCAAGGCCATACCGAAGGCTGGATCGTCAAGCGCCGTGAGGAGTATCTGACGGGCTACCTCGAAGCGCTCTCCAACATCGCCCGGATGCGGATCGAGGACGGACGCCCGGAACAGGCGTTGAACCTGATGCTCAAGGCCGTACAGGAAAACCCGACGCGGCAGGACCTGCACCGCGAAGTGATGCGCCTTTACGCCGATCTCGGACGCCGCAGCGAGGCGGCAGGCCATTTCCAGAAACTGAACCAATCGCTGCGTGACCACCACCTCGAACTCGAACCGGAAACGAAGCGCGTGTTCGATGAACTGATGGACTAACGCAGTTCACCCAAAGCGCGTTCCATCCGCGACGCGCTGCGCCAGCACCCCTTGCAATTGCAGCGTCGACTCGACCGGAATCACATCCACGTAGATATTCTGACCGCGCGCCTTGATCGTCGCGGTCAGCGTGTCAACATTCGCCGCCTGCGCGAGCAGTGTAACGGCGAGGCTCTTGCTATTCGGGACCTCGCCCATCAGTTCCGGTCCGGGGACAATCACCGGGCGGAAGCGGTCCCAATAAACCTTCGCGGCATCGAAAAACTGCTTCGCATCGAGCGTTGGATCAAGCATGATCCAGTGCAGATCGGGCTGTCCGTGAATCGGACCGGGACCGGGGATGCGCGCCGAGGGTCCACCCGGACCGGGACCGGGCAGCAGCGCGTCGAGCTTGTTCACCGTCTTGAGTATCGGCGCAGTGGTGCGTAGCCGTTCGACTGCCCGTGCCGCGTTCTTCGGCGCTTTCTCGTTCGCTTCACCAAAGTAATCGTCTTCCTTCCAGAGGCACAAGCCGAACATCCACGCGGGAGATTGCGCCGCGATCCAGTTGAAAGCGGCGAGCGTGCCTTCAGCGTGGCTTGTCTCCGTGATGGCGGGGTAGCGATCATCGGGCTGGCTGGTGTCGCCGCTCCCCTGCGCGGGGACGGGTGTAACCCCGCCTTCCGTACCGACGACAGGAATCATCTTGCCGCCGAAGAGTTCACGGAAGCGCTGCATGAAGGCGGTCCCCATCCCCGTCAGCCCCACCGGGTCGCCATACGGTTCGCGCCCGGTCCCGGTCAGCACGCCGCGTCCGGGGTCGAAGCGCTGGCTAATCGGGTCATAGGGATACTCGAAATGCCAGCCTGCGCCCGCCCCATCTTCCTGATCAGGTCCGCGCGGGTCAAGCGGTCCGCTCGCTTCCTGATAAAAATGGTTGTAATAATAGGGGTGAACCGCCACCCACAGGCCACTATTCGCCAGCGCGCGGAAGCGATCATAGGCTTCGCGTGCGAGATAGCCAAGCATCGCATCCAGAAACTGCGTGACGCTGCCGGGTCCGCCGAGCGTTTCCGCAAGGGACGGGAAGGCCGGGTAGCCACCGAGCCGCACGACGCGCTCCGCCCAATCGAGCCAGTTGCGCATCAGCGGCGCAATGATGTTATTCAGGTCGGAATAATCGGGGGCGACGCCAGACGGCCACTCGACTTCGAGATTCGGCTCATTGTAATACTCGAACCAGCGCGCACCCGCCGCGATATAGCCCGCGATGGCCTGCATCATGCCCTCATCGGCGGGGCGTGCGCCGGGGCGCTCGAAGTAGAAGCGGATAATCGGTGTGATGCCGTTCGCGTTCAGCATCGCGACATCGCCCGCGTATTCTGAGCCGAGCGCGAGCAGCTTGATCCAGCCCATTTTCATATCGACATAGCGGCTGAAAGTCGGTTTGTTGAAGCGAGCGACCATGTGCATTCCACGCGGGTTGCGTGACCACTGATATTCATCCAGACGCATGGATCAGGCTTCCGGCAGGCCGAGGCGCTGCCCGCTGGTGGTCCGGCCATCCAGCGCGATCTGCACTTCTTCGGGGAAGTCGTAAACCAGCGCGTCATGATAGGCGCGCGGGAACAGACGCGCGATCTCGTCCTTCGCGCGTTTGGCCGAGTCGCGCCGCATCACGGATGTGACAGCCAGCGAGCGCCGCAGCGGGACCAGCGCGACGGTTTGCAGCGTCTCCGTGACGATTGGCCGGAAAGCAATCACGTAGCCGCGCGCGGCGGTGAACAGCCATTCCGGTCCGAGGCCGGGTCCGAAGTAGAGGATGTGAAATTGCGCGCGTTGCAGCAGGCGGGGAGTCGCCATGTAGAACCCTTCGTTGTTTGCGGCAATTCTACACGATCCGGCGCGTTGTACATCGTGCTATGATACTCCGAGGTCGCGCACCGACAATACAAAAGGGAAGTCATTCCAACACGCATGGCGAAATTCTGGTTCATCTCCGCGCCGCTGCCCGGCCACCTCGATTGGGGTGGCGTATTACGCACCGCACGGACCCTGCACGCACAAGGACACGAGGTTTTGTGGGTCTCCGGCGCGCAAATCGCACCGCTGGTCGATCTACCGTTTGCGGCCATTGCGGAGACGGGGTGGCTGTGGCCGCCGCCACCGACGCCGGATTTCACGACGATGAAGCCCGCCGATGCGGTGTTCCTGCGTTATCGTCGTGCGCTCGATACCTGGTTGAGCGAAGACCTGATGCCGCCCGCCGTGCAATGTCTGCTTGACCTCGCGGCAGAACGTGGCAAACCGGACCTGATCGTGACCGACCCCTTCCTGAGCGCATCGGCATTCGCGGCGGAAGCGCTCGGCGTGCCGCTCGCGGTCGCGGGCTGGCCTGCCGGACAACCGCTCGACGAAGCGCATATGTACGCCGTGCAAAGCGACTTAAGCCACATCAGCCACGAACGGATCGCGCGGCTGTGTACGCGCTTCGGCGTGCAGGGCGTGAACTTTTCGGGTGGAGCTGCGCCGTCCGTGCAAAGCGAACACCTGCACCTCAGTTTTTTCAGCCGCGAATGGCATCAGGCCGAGCCGGATTTCCTGCCGCAGACACAGTTCGTCGGCGGGGTCGCGCCCGCGCCGCTGCCCGAACCGGATTGGCTGGCCGCGATCCCTACCAATGCGCCGTGTGCGTTGATCACACTCGGCAGCACCTTCACAGGCGATCTTGGCTTTTTCAGTTGGGCGGCGCAGGCGTCAGCGCGGCTTGGCCTCGTCCCGATTGTCGTGATTGGCGGCAATCCATTCGCGCCGGAACAGAAAGCGCAGTTGAAAGCCGCGCTCCCCGCCGGGACGCGGCTGCTGAACTGGGTCGAATATGATGCGGTGTTCCCGCGCCTCGCGATTTTGATCCATCACGGCGGTATGGGGACCACGCACCGCGCTATACTGCAGGGCATTCCGCAGGTCGTCGTGCCGCACGCCGCCGATCAGCGCGGACAGGCAAAACGGGTCGCGCAAGCCAAAATCGGGCTGCACCTGAGCGCGCACGATGTCAGAAATGGGCAATTGCTGCCCGCAATCCGCGCCGTGCTGACCGATAAACAGGTATTAGAGAATGCGCGCGGCCTCGCGGAACGCTTCGCGGCACTCGGCGGTGTCGAACGCGCTGCGGGACTGCTCGTGGACCTTGCACAGCAAGCGCTATAATCACACGGTCAACGTGAAGGGTTTCGCCCAATGAATATCAAGCCAACTGCGCCCGGTCCCACCGATAACGAGTGGGTCGCGGCGTTCAATATCGACCGTTTGCAGTTCATGATCGACGCGCAACGACAGTGGGGAAACATCGTGCGCTTCCCGGTGAGCGCCCGCCGTGCGTTGTGGCTGATTAACGAGCCGGACGCTATCGAAGAGGTGCAGGTGCGCTCCCCGCAGCATTATGGGCGTGGCATCGTCTTCAAACGACGCGCGGGAAAATTTCTGGGTAAAGGGCTGCTCACGTCCGAAGGCGAGGAGAACGCTGCGAACCGCCGCCTGATCCTTCCTACGTTCCACCGTTCGAGGCTGGCTGCCTACAGCGAGATCATGATCCACGAAGCCGGAGCGACGCTCGACAGGTGGCAGAGCGATCAGGTGATCGAGGCGACGGAAGCGATGACCGAATTCACGATGCAGGTGGTCGTACACTGCCTCTTCGGGACGGATGAAATCGTGGATGTACCCGCCATTACGCACGCGATCACGGCGGCGATTGCCTATCTGAATGATGATACCGTGCCGCTCTCCTCCTCACAGATCGACCTCCTGCGCGATCTGGCGACAGATTTGATCGAGAAACGGCGCATCACGCCCGGCGGCGACCTCGTTTCGATGCTGCTGGCCGCGCGCTTCGAGGACGGCTCGGCGCTCACCACGCAGCAAATTGTCGATGAAGTGTTGACGCTGTTCGTCGCGGGACACGAAACCTCCGCGAATGCGTTGAGCTGGACGATTTACCTGCTCTCCTCGCGCCCGGAAGTACGGGAACGGCTGCGGCAGGAAGTCCGAGGCGCGACCGCGCAGACCATAGCGACGACCGATTACCCGTACCTGAATCTGGTGTTGCAGGAGTCGCTGCGTATGTACGGCGTGGCATGGAACCTGACGCGCGAGGTCTTGCAAAATGTGCGCCTAGGCGAATACGATGTCCCGAAAGGGGACACGCTCTTGATTAGCCCATTCATCGCACACCGCACCGAAGCGTTCTGGCCGAATGGGGACAGCTTCGACCCGGAGCGCTTCCTCGGCAGCAGCTACGACAGGCGCATGTATTTCCCATTTTCAATCGGACCGCGCTATTGTGTCGGGCGACCGTTCGCGATGCTGGAAATGAAGATCATGCTGGCGTTGATGATGCAGCGCTTCGATATTCTGCGCACGCTCAACACGCCGCAGCCGGAACCGTACATCGTTGTTCGTCCGCGCGGCGGCGTGCAAATTCAGGTCGCGCCGCGCGCTTAAGAGACCTTGATCACGCTCCACACCGCTGCAGCTACCCGCCACGTAATCACGACCGCGAGCGGGATACCGACGAACAACCCCGCGCTCCACAGCAGCGCACGCCGAACACGGCGCATTCCGGCCAGCGTCCGCATCTGTTCGGGGGAGAAGGGGCAGCTTGCAGGCAAAGCCGCGCTAAGTGCGGCAGGATCATCGAGCGCGGCGCTGACGACATAGCGCAGTTTCGGGGGGCGTGGCTCGTCCCCGGCGACCGTCTTGCGCGGCTGCGCAAACGCGATTTGCAATTGGTCGCGGTTGTTGATCGACCAACCCTGAATATCTGATACCGCGAAACTCAGATTGCGGCGCGGCGCGCAAATCTGCACGGTGCAGCGTTCGCCCTCTACCAGCACACCGCGACCGCGCCGCGCCCATTGCAGCAGCGCCCACGCCAGCGGACCCGTCAATAGGATGCTACAAAGGGCGCGCACTGTCAGATTGGAACCAGCGAAGCCCACAACCACTATTATGACGAATAGCACCGCTATCATTACCAGCGCGGGACGCTGGGGATCGGAACGGTAGATATAGCGCAATCATCCCCCGGCTTGCAGCGCGAGCGCGATCCGCGTATTCAAATCTTCCGGCGTACCGCGTGGAATCGCCGCGAGGCGCACCTGCGCTTCGGCGAGGCTGTAACCGAGCGAGGTCAGCGCGGCGATCACGTCGCGGTCGAGGTCGCTGATCACCGTAATCGGAGAGAGGCCGTCGCCGCCGATTTTGTTCTTCAATTCAAAAACGATCTTTTCTGCGGTCTTTTTGCCGATGCCCGGCACGCGCTGCAAAACGCCCGGCTCGTCCTTGCCGACCGCGCTGCGAAGCTGCCCCGCCGACAGCGTGGAGAGGATCGCGAGCGCCAGTTTGGGACCGACACCGCTCACCGTGATCAGCGTCTCGAAGAGGCTCTTGTCCTCTTCGTTGGTGAAGCCGAAGAGCGTGAGCGCGTCCTCACGCACGATCAGGTGCGTATAGAGCAGCACCGTCTGGCCGTCTTCGGTGATCGTCTCGAAGGCGCTGGTCGGGACATTGACGCGGAAGCCGACCCCGCCGACCATCAGTACCACCGAATTTTTGGTGCGGTTGGCGACCTGTCCTGAGAGTAAATCGATCACTGTGAGGCGGCCTCTACCGCTCGGTCGAAGTGCGAATTTTGCAGCCCGGTCATCGCGATTGCCAGCGCGTCGGCGGCATCGTCCGGCTTCGGGATGCTATCGAGCCGCAGCAGTACCTTGACCATCTCCTGCATTTGCGGCTTGGGCGCGTTGCCATAGCCCGCAATGGTCTGCTTGATTTCGGCGGGCTTGTATTCGTAGATCGGCAGGTCCGCGTTCACCATCGTCAGCAGCGCGATTCCGCGCCCCTGCGCGACCGAGATCGCGGCGGTGATGTTCTTGCCGAAAAACATTTCTTCGATACTGGCCGCGTCCGGTTTGTACTTGACGATAAGTGCCGTCAACTGCTCGTAGATGCTCTGCAAGCGGCGCGGCATGGGGGTTTTCGCCGGGGTCAGGACCACGCCATAGTAGACGGGTGTGAACGTGCCATCGCCTTCTTCACGCACGAAGGCCACGCCCGTCGTAGCCGTGCCGGGGTCCACCCCCATCATCAGCATCAGGCCGCTTCCAGCGCGTCAGCGAGTGCATCCGTGACGCGCAGCGCCGAGGCGACGCTCTGCACATCGTCCAGCTCTTCCAGCTTTTCGAGCATGTTCATGACCTGCACGCCCTTGTCGACTTCGACTTCCATCTCGTTCTTCGCGACCCATTGAAGCTGCGAATCGGAGACTTTGTAGCCTTGCGAGGAGAGCGCCGACTCGACCGCGAAGAGCGACTCGCGCGGGGTGTAGACTTCGATGATCTCCTCACCCGCGACGACATCATCTGCGCCCGCATCCGCCGCTGTCATAAACAGTTCGTCGGGGTCCACGCCCTCGGCCAATACTTCGATAATGCCCTTGCGCTCGAACTGCCAGCCAACGGTACCGGCTTCTCCGAGCGTCCCGCCCGAACGATTGAACACCTGCTTGACCGCCGCCAGCGCGCGATTTTTATTGTCGGTGTACACATCGACCATCACCGCAACGCCGCCTGGTGCGTAGCCTTCATAGGTCAATTCGTCCATCTGCACGCCGTCGCCCGCGCCTCCCGCGCCGCGCAGAATCGCACGTTCGATGTTTTCCTTCGGCATGTTGGCGGCTTTTGCCTTATCGATGGCGAGGCGCAAACGGACGTTGCTATCAATGCTGCCGCCACCTTCGCGCGCGGCAACCGTCACTTCGCGCCCCAACCGTGTAAAAACCTTGCCGCGCGCCGCATCCGCCGCGCCTTTTTTCCGTTTAATCGTCGCCCAATGGCTGTGACCGGACATCTTGAGCCTCTCCGAAGCGATAGTAATTTGTGACGGAATTATACACGATCTTGCGGGGATTGAAGCGCTTCGCCCGCGCCCGGATAACAGGCTGTTAACATCGGATATGGTAAACTTGTACAAGTGCGAAGCGTCAAGGCTTTGTACGAAGTGTACAGTAGAAGGTGAATCATGGTAACGCTAATGGTGATCGTAGTAACGGCTGCCCTCGTAGATGTCGTGGCGCTCGCGGTTCTCGTGCGCGGTGCGACAATCACGCAGCTCCAGAACGTCACAGCGACGGAATAGCAGTGAACGACGAGACAGATACCTACCGAAGAACGCCGGGGTTGAACTAACCGGACTGAATTCATCTGTATAGCTTATTATATGGGTTAGGGTTTGGTCGGGGCTGGTACAGCCCCGGCATTCATTTTAGATAAGCAAGCTCGTGTTATTATTTGCCTCTAAATCGTCGCACATCTCTGCATTCTCAAAAAATAGAGGCTGAATCATGACCACCAACCTGCTCATTCGCGATGTCGAGGTGCTGCAACTCTCCGGGGGTATAGACCTCCTGCATCACTACGATATACACATCACGGGGGATCGTATTGCAGCGGTGACGCCGACGGACACGGCAGCCACCACCGACGCGAAGCAGGTCATCGACGGCGCGGGGATGATCGCGCTGCCCGGTTTCATCAACGCGCACGCGCATACCGCGATGGTCCTGTTTCGCGGCATCGCGGAAGATGTGAACATCGAAAGCTGGTTCAACGATTACATTTTCCCGGTCGAATCGAACGAGACTGCCGAAGATGTGTATTGGGGGACGCTTCTCGGCATTGCGGAAATGATCGAAGCGGGCGTGACGACCGTTGCCGACCACTACTTCCACATGGACATCGTGGCGAAGGCCGTGCAGGAAAGCGGAATGCGCGCCAATCTGGTGATCGCGATGTTCGGGAACAGTCCGACCGCTGACGCTGATCTCGACGACGCATCGGAGTTCATCGCGCGCTGGCAGGGGCAGGCCGATGGCCGCATCACGGCCTGGCTCGGACCGCATTCGCTGTATCTGTGTCCGCATCCATTCTTGCGGAAGGTCGCAGATCGCGCACAAGCACTTGGCGTCGGAACACATATTCACGTCTCGGAAACGAAGGACCAGCTCGTGCAGAGCGTGGCGCGCTACGGACGCACGCCCGTCGAAATTCTGGAGGATGTCGGTCTGCTCGCGCAGCCGCTGATCGGCGCGCACACCGTTCACGTTACGGAGAACGACTTGGACCTGTTGGCGAAATCCGGCGCAGGCGTGGTCCATTGCCCGAAGACATTCCTCAAACTCGCCAGCGGTATCGCGCCGATTACACGAATGCGCGAGCGTGGCATCCCTGTAGCGTTCGGGACCGATGGCGCAGCGAGCAACAGCACGATGAACGTTCTGGAAGCGGCACGGCTGGCGGCGCTCCTGCAAAAGCACGAGAGGCAGGATTCGACCGTGCAGACCGTCGCGCAAACTTTCGGGATGGCCTTCACCGACTCGCCGCGCGTGCTGCACCTCGACGGGCAAATCGGCGCTTTGCAGCCGGGAATGCTCGCCGATTTGGTCCTCATCCGGCAGGACGGCGCGCACATGCAGCCAGCTTACAACATCCCGGCTAACATTCTCTACAATGCGCAACCCGGCGATGTGGATACCACGATTTGCAACGGGCGCGTCCTGATGCAGGGACGCAAGCTGCTCACGCTCGATAAAGCGCAAATCGTGCGCGAAGTCAGCGCGCGGCTGGGACGCCTGCACGCCCGCACGTCCGGGCAGCGCATCCAGACCTATCAGGCATAGGCTGTGTCGCGCCGCCTGAGCAGTTCGCGCACGTCGTCGACCTGCCGTCGCACTGCATCCGCATAATCGAGCGTGGTCCAGCGCTGATTACGCAGCAGCCACTGCCCATCAACCATCGTATCGCTCACCTGTAAGCCGTTGACGCTATAGACGAGCGCGGTGAATGGATCGTTCGCGGGCGTAGGCGTCCAGCCGATCCCGGTCCGGTCGAGCATGATCAGGTCGGCTTTCTTGCCCGGCGCGAGTTCCCCGATCTCATCCGCGAGACCAAGCGCCCGTGCGCCGCCGAGTGTCGCTATATCAAGGACCTCACGCGCCGGGAGCGCGCCGGGGCGCTTTTCGCGAAAGCTGCTCAGTTTGGCAAGCGTACGCATCTCGGAGAACAGGTCGTAATCGTTGTTGTTGCAGACGTTATCCGTGCCAAGCGCGATGTTGATCCCCGCATTACGCATCCCGACGACGGGCGCGGCTTCCACCCCGGCGCGCATACATGCGCTGGCGCAGGCGACGGCGGTAAAGGGCTTGGTCGCGAGCAGCGGCCAGTCTTCGGGCGGGATCGTGATGCTATGCGCGGCGATTGCCTGATGATCGAGCATTCCTAACTCGGCCATTTTCGCGACGGCGCTCATGCCAAACTGCTGCGCGCAGAGGCGATCCTCTTCGCTCTGCGTCGAGAGGTGGAAGTGCAGCCCGGTCCGGTATTTTTCCGCGAGCCGCCGCTCGGCTGCCATCGTTTCGATGGAATTATCCACGAAGAAGGCGTGCGGACCGATCCAGCCCGCGAGCCTGCCGCCCGGTTCGCCGCCCATCTCTTCGAGGAACGCATCCAGCCGGGTCAATTCGCGTTCGCGCGCCACCGGGTCGCCGAGTTCAACGACGCCATAGGCGAGCGCCGCGCGCAGGCCGCCTTTGCGCACGGCGGGGATGACCTGCTCCATATAGAAATACTGGTCCGCAAAGGTCGTCGTCCCGGTGCGGATCATCTCCGCACAAGCGACCTCAACCGCCGCCGGGACCATCGCCGGGGTCATCACCAGTTCGAGTGTGCGGACGGTGTTGTACCAACCATCCATTTCGAGCAACGAGACGCCTTCGGCAAGGCCGCGAAAGAGTGTCATCGGCGTATGCGTGTGCGCGTTCACGAGGCCGGGCATGATCAGGCGGTCGGTACAATCGATTTGCGTATCGTATGTGTAGTTCGCGGGCAGGTCCGCGAGGTCGCCCACCGCCGCGATGCGCTCCCCTTCGATCAACACGTAACCCCGATCATAAATGCGATCCACCGTGCCGAGGCACAGCACCAGCCCGCCGAAAAGAAGCGTGGTCGTCATATTCACGTTATCCTTTACGCAATCATCGGCTCAAGTGTAACGGAGACGGTGCGTCGCAATTTGTCAATATTCACGAGCGCGAAGTGCCTTTAGAGGGGGTCTAATAGAAGCCTCTATCCGGGCAAATTTACGGGAGACCGCGAAAATAATGTCGACACGTCGTTTTACTCTGCTTCTGACCCTTGTACTGATTGGCCTGTTTTCGGCCAGCATCGCCAATGCGCAAACCGCGCCCGACCCGTGCCTCAGCGCAGCCACGCCCGCCGCGACCAGTGCGGCTACTGCTGCCGCTGCTGCAAAGAGCAATTTCTCATTCGAGATCATCCTGCCAAGTGTGCGCGGCGACCGCTCGTTCGTCGATTCGGCGGCCGCAGGCGCGGAGCGCGCGATCAAGGAACTGGGCGTCAGCGGCAAGATCATCGAAACCAAAAACGAGACCGAACACAACGCAGCGATGCGCCGTGCTGTCGCGGACAAGCCGGGTCTGGTCATCTCGATTGCAGTCAACTCCGATACCATCGATGAAGTCGTGACGGAGTTCCCGGACCAGAAGTTCGCCGCGCAGGAGTCGTTCTTCCCCGCGCCGCCGACCTACAAAAATCTCGCGATCTACAACATCTACACACACGAAAACAGCTACCTCGCGGGCATCGCGGCAGGGCTGCTCTCCCGCACAAAGACGGTGGGCGCGGTCGGCGGTCTGGATTCGCCCGGAATCAACCTGTTCATCGTTGGCTATGAAGAAGGCGTAAAGTCGGTTTGCGCCGATTGCAAGGTGCTGCGTGCCTATGTCGGCGGCGGCAACCCGTTCTCCGACCCGGTGAAGGGCAAGGAACTCGCCAACGGTCTCTACGCGCAGAAGGCAGACATCGTGTATCAGGTCGCAGGACGAAGCGGCGAAGGCGTGCTGCAAGCCGCCAAAGAGACCGGCAACTTCGCGATTGGCGTCGATAGCAACCAGGATGACCTGTATCCCGGCACGATCATCGTCTCTGCGATGAAGCGCGTCGATAATGCCGTCTTCAACTTCGTGCAGAGCGCGGCGACGGGTACTTACACAGCAGGGTCTACCAATGTCGGCCTCAAGGAAGGCTTCGCGGGTTTGAGCTGGGATGTTGGCGTCTGCTCGCGTACCTTCGACAAGAGCGGCCCCGCAGACTTGACCGCGAAACTGCCTGCCGTGCGCGCCGCTATCGCAGCCGCCCGCGCGAAGATTCTGGACGGCTCGCTCAAGGTCACGAACGCCCTGCTCACGCCTGCCAAGTAGGTCGAACCAACCGTCATGCCGCACGCCGTCGAGCTGCAACACATCCGAAAATTCTTCCCCTCGACGGGCGTTCTCGCCAGCGACGACGTGAGCCTCACCATTGAACCCGGTGAGGTTCACGCGCTGGTCGGCGAGAACGGCGCGGGGAAGACCACGCTGATGAACATCCTCTATGGTCTCATCGCCCCGGATGCGGGACAAATCCTCATTCACGGGCAGGCCGAGCGGATCACGCACCCGAACGATGCGATCCGGCTCGGTATCGGCATGGTGCATCAACACTTCAAACTCGTGCCGTCCTTCAGCATCGCGCAGAACATCATGCTCGGTATCGAGCCGAACCGCGCAGGCTTCGTGAATGGACGGACCGAGGCCGATGCGGTGCGCAAACTGGCCGCTGGGTTCGGTTTGCCAGTAGACCCCGACGCACGCGCGGGGAGCGTCTCGGTCGGGATGCAACAGCGCGTCGAAATCCTGAAAGCGCTCCAGCGCGACGCGCGTATTCTCATCCTAGATGAGCCAACGGCGGTGCTGACGCCGCAGGAAGTTCGCGAACTGTACACCGTCGTCCGCAACCTCGCGGCAGCGGGGCGCACCGTCGTCCTGATCACGCACAAACTGATCGAAGTCAAGGACGTAGCGGATCGCGTGAGCGTGATGCGGCGCGGACGCATGATCGGGACGCACCCCGTCGCGGACGTCACAATCCGCGATATGGCGACTATGATGGTCGGACGCGAGGTGCTTTTACAGGTCGCGAAGGGCGAGGCTGCACCCGGCGAGATCGTGCTGCGCGCGGAGAATCTGCTGGTGGCAGGCGCGGGTGGTGTTCCAGCGGTCTTCGGTGTGAGCCTCGAAGTGCGTGCCGGGGAGATACTGGGCGTCGCCGGGGTGAGCGGCAACGGTCAGACAGAACTGGTCGAAGCGCTGGCCGGGCTGCGTCCAGTCGATGCGGGGGTGATTACGTTATTCGGCAATGACATCACGGCGCACCGCGTTCGCGAGCGCCGCGAAGCGGGTATGGCGCACATCCCCGAAGATCGTCTGGTGATGGGCTTGAACCTGCAAACGACGCTCGATGAAAATGTGGTCGTCACACATTACCAGAAGCCGCCCTTTTCGCGGCGTGGCTTGTTTCAATTCAAACCGATGCGGCGGCTGGCGCAGCAAATCGTGGATGCGTTCAGCATTCGTTCCGCGCGCGTCGGTGAGCCGATCCGAATGCTTTCTGGCGGCAATCTGCAAAAAATCGTGCTGGGTCGCGAATTGGAAGGCAAGCCAAAATTTATCATTGCCAACCAGCCGACGCGCGGCCTCGATGTGGGAAGCATCGAATTTGTACACAAAATGCTTATTCAGGAGCGCGATGCAGGCGTCGCAATTTTGTTGATCTCGGTTGAACTCGATGAAATCTTCGCGCTGAGTGACCGTATCGCGGTCATGTTCGCGGGCGAAATCATGGGCATTCTGGATGCGAAAGAGGCCACCGAAGCGGAAATCGGTCTGCTCATGGCCGGGTTACGCGCGAGCGAACGCCATCCACAGGCGGCGACGCCATGACCCGCCGTATTCGCGGAACGCTGAGCAGCCTCGCGATCCCAATTGTCGCGACAATTTTTGCGCTCGTCGCAAGCAGTTTTTTCGTTTACAGCGCGCGTGCCAACCCGCTGGAGGCGTATCAACGGCTGTTTTGCGAGGGGTTTGGGTCGTCCGGCTGCCAGACCTTCGGGAATCTGTTTCTGGTCGATGTTCCGACTGCCGAGGGCGGCACGCAAACCGTCTTCGCGCCCTTTTATGGCGAGAAGGGACACCGCCTCGCGCTCGTCCTCGAAAACGCAACGATCCTGATCCTCGCTGCGCTCTCCGCAACGGTCGCCTTCAAAGCCGGGATGTTCAGCATCGGCATGGATGGGCAGCTTGTCCTCGGCGCGTTGACGGCGGCGTTTCTCGGCTTCGCGATCCCCGATCAGATTTATATGATCGGAAAGATCGATCCGAAGGCCATCCCGCCTGCGGTCGATCTCTTCATGCGGATATTCGTTCCAGTGGTCGCGATTGGCGGCGCAATGACCGTCGGCGCGTTCTGGTCGTGGATTGCCGGGTTCCTCAAGGTACGACTCAACGTCAACGAACTGATCTGCACCATTATTCTGAATGCCATCGCGACGCAGCTTGCAAGCTGGCTGGTCAATTTTCCACTGCGCGCCGATACGACCAACATCGCGCGCACTCGCCGCATCGACGATAGCGCATGGCTATTGCCTTTCAACCGGGGCTTATTTCAAAATGTGGAGTGGTTTTCCGGCTCGCGGGTGGGCATCGGGCTGGTCTTCGCGCTAATCGCGGCGGTACTGGTCTGGTTCTTCCTCTATCGTTCGACGGCGGGCTATGAACAGCGCATGACGCGCGGCTCCCGGCTGTTCGCGCGTTTTGGCGGCATACCGAGCGAACGGGCAGTGATCCGCGCGATGCTGATCAGTGGCGCGTTGAGCGGCCTCGCCGGGGCGGTGCAAATGCTCGGTGTGGATCGGCGCTTCATCAGCAGCTTTGCATCCAGCGGTCTCGGCTTCGATGGCGTGCTGGTCGCCATCCTCGCGAAGGAGTCGATCCCCGGCCTGATCCTCGTCGCCGGGTTTTATGCCGGGTTGCAGCAAGGCACAGTGAATATGCAATTCGCGAACCTGCCGCGTCAGCTTGGTGGCATCATCATCGCGTTCATCATCCTGTTTAGTTCGATGGAAACGTTCATCCGCAACCAGTTCGCGCGGCTGTGGTTCCGGCTGCGCCCGCCGCGCCGCCCGCCGTCACCCGCCACGCTCCCGGCAACAGAAAGCGGGACGCCATGAAAGCAAGCATCCCGGCACAGCCGCGCAGCCGTCGCGCACTCAACCGGATATTACTCGTCCTGGCGCTAATCGTTGGTGTGGTGCTGTTTTTCGCGCTCCCGGTCATCCTCGTGCAGAGCAGCATTCGGCTCGCGACGCCATATATTCTGGGAGCGCTCGCCGCGCTGCTCGCCAGCCGTGCCGGGGTGCTGAACCTCGCGATTGAAGGTAAGATGCTGCTCGGCGCGTTCGTCGCAGTCGCTACGCTCTATAAAACGGGGGTAGACCCGCTTATCGGCGTGACGGTTGCCACGCTTTTCGGGGGCATTCTCGGCCTGATTTTCGCGGTGTTGTATCTGCGACTGCGGATCAATCTGGTGATCCTCGCGCTCGCCGTGAATCTATTTGTTGGGAGCGTGACCGTGTTCTATATGCGGACGGCGTTCGGCGTGTTCGGGACGCTGGCCGATCCCAGCATTCGTGGTCTGCCCGTATTGTCGCTGCCGATCATTCACGATATACCCCTGCTGGGCGTGCGACTGAGCGGTTACAACGCGATTGTTTATGTCGGCTGGCTCCTCGTTGCCGTCGTGTGGGTGCTGCTGTTCCGCACGCGCTTCGGGCGTCACCTGCGCGCCGTCGGGGAGAACCGCGAGGCGGCAGAGAGCGCCGGGATCAACGTCACGCTGGTGCAGGTCTTTGCGCTGACTCTGAGCGGGATGCTGGCGGGTATGGCCGGGGCGTTCCTCTCACTCGGCATTCTCAGCCAGTTCGTGGAAGGTATGACCGCCGGGCGCGGGTGGATCGCGATCACGGTTTCGCTGTTCGCCTTCGAGCAGCCCGTCGCGGCCTTCGCCACCTCGCTCTTCTTTGGTTTCTCGGAAGCGCTCTCGTTTTACCTGCAAACGAACGTCAAGTTGGATGTCCCGCCGGATTTACTGATCGCGATCCCACAGATCGCGACGCTTTCCGCGCTGGTGCTGGTTGCGCTGCGCATTCGCGCTGCCGAACTACTCAAACGGCGCAATTTCGCGGCACAGTTCGGACAGGAACTCGCCAGCCTGCGACGCGGCGAATTCATCTCGAAGCAGGAGCCACAATGACCGTCCCGAACCATCATGCCGACCCCTGGACGCGCGTTCGCACGCTGCATGATCTGCCCGCCGATGAGGTCATTTCCGCATTGCAGAAGGAAATCCGGCGCGGCAACATGGAAAATGCCGCGCTGCTCGCTTATGAGATGCTCGTGACGAGCGCGGAATTGGAAGCCTATCTGTGGGGACGGCTGCAAGTGATCGCGGTCGAAGATGTGGGCTACGGAAACCTGAATGCGCCTGTGCTGATTGAAACGCTGTTCCAGCAGCACGCGCGCATCGCCCGTCCGCGCGGGGACCGCTATCTCTTCGCAATCCATGCCGTGCGCGTGCTTTCGCAGAGCCAGAAGGAGCGCGGGAGCGATGACCTGCTCGGCTGGCTGCGGCACGCCGTCGAAAACGATGGCCGTTTGCCGCAAATCCCGGATTACGCAATCGATATGCACACGCGGCGCGGGCAGGAGATGGGGCGCGATTATCGGCACTTTCTCACCGAGGCATCGCGCGTTATGCCGGAAACCCCCGACCGTGACCGGACCTATCTCGACCGCCTGCTTGCGACCCTATCCAACCTGGAGTGATGTGTATGCAGCCAGACGCGCCCCGGTGAGCGCGAAAATCTGCGCGGCCTGCACGAGACCATCAATCTCTACGTATTCATCGGCGGCGTGCGCGTTCGCGCCTGTCGGTCCGAGGCCACAAACGGTCGGGATACCGCGCTCGATCAGCAGATAGCCTTCATTCGCCGGACCCGCGACGACGCGCTCTGCGCTATGACCTGTGATTTGCGGGATGACTTCATCCAGAATTGTGAAGATGGGTGCAGTCTCATCAGAGATGACTGCCGGAATTTCATTCAACTTTGTGAATGTGAGTCGCAAACGGCGGTCCGCGCTTGCATTGTCTATCGCGCTCTGAATGAGGCGTTCGATAGCGGCGTGGTCATATTCCGGCGTGGTACGAATATCGAGTAGCGCCTCGCAATGATCGGGAACGATGTTGATCGCGGTCCCGCCGCTGATTACCGTCCCTGCTGTGATTACGGTGCGGAAGCGCTCGAAGTATTTACGGGATGAAAAATCTATTTGTATGGCATCAAGTGCGACGAGCAGCCGCGCCATGCCCGTGACGGCGCTCGCCCCGGCTGTGCCTTCCTGCCATTCATGCGCGCCTGTGTGGATCGCCTCGCCGATACAGGTCAGGCGATAGCGCAGCACGCCGCGATGTCCGAGCGTGATCTGCGCGCCGGAATAGGCATAAATCGCGCCCAAGCCGCCAAGTAAGCCTTGATCATGCAGGTATTTGACGCCGAGCGTCCCGGTCGCGCCGGATTCTTCATCCGGCACGCAGATCAATTGCGCACGACCGTTCGGCAGCGCCCCATCGATGCGCGCCAGTGCCGCCAGTGCGTAGAGCGCCGCCGTCATGCCGCCTTTGGTGTCGATAGCGCCGCGCCCGTAGATGCGTCCATCCACGATGACGCCCGCAAATGGCGGGAAACGCCACCGTGACTCGTCACCCGCCGGAACAGTGTCGAGATGTCCAAGCAGCAACAGCCCTGTCGGACCCTCCGCTCGCGTACTCACAATCACGTTTGGGCGCTGCGCGTCCGCGCCGACAATCTGCACATGCAGGCCGAGCGAACGCGCCTCATCCGCGATTGCCTCCGCAATAGTAATTTCCGGGTGAACGCCATTCACCGAGGGGATGCGCAGCAACCGCGCGCAGCATTCGACCATCGCCGCGCGATCGGATTCGAGCATTTTGACGAGGGTTTCTTCCGTAGAATGGGTACTATTCACCTTGCACTCTCAAGGCTAAGGAGACGGCGCGGTCTATGCCCAAACAACTCGTCATTCACGATCACGATGGCGGCCTCGATGATTTTCTCGCGCTGGCGCTGCTGCTCACAATGCCCGATGTCGAAGTGCGCGGCGTGGTCGTCACCCCGGCGGATTGCTATATCGAGCCTGCGGTGAGTGTAACGCGCAAACTGCTGGATGTGATGGAGCGCTCCGCAATCCCGGTCGCGGAAAGCACCGTGCGCGGCCTGAACCCGTTCCCGCGCGAATGGCGGCAATCCACCTTCGTCGTTGATCACTTCCCGATGCTCAACGACCGCGACGAAATACAAACGCCGCTCGTCGCCGAGGGCGGGCAACACTTCCTTGCGCGGCTGCTCGCGAGTGCGGAAGTACCCGTTACTCTGTGCGTCACCGGACCGCTTACCACCGTCGCCGCAGCGCTCGATCTGGACGCGACGATTACATCAAAAATCAAGGAGATCGTGTGGATGGGCGGGGCGCTCAACGTCCCCGGCAACGTGGACCCCATTCAGGAAGCGAATCACGACGGATCAGCGGAGTGGAATGTCTTTTGGGACCCGCCCGCCGCGCGCCAGATTTGGGAAACCCCGATCCCGATCATCCTCTGCCCACTCGACATCACCAACCACGCCCCGGTTACGTCTGCGCTCGTCAAGGATTTCGGGCGCGAACGCCAGCACCCATTGATGGAATTCGCGGCGCTGTGCTACGGCTCCGTGATGAAACAGGGCGGCTATTATTTCTGGGATGTGCTGACGGCGGCGTACATCGGACGCCCGGACCTCTTCACACTGCGCGCATGGGAGACGGAGCTAATAGCGACCGGGCGCAGCGCGGGACGGACGAAGGTACAGCCCGGTGGCCGCGTCATTCAGGCATTGGAGACGGTCGATCTGGATGGATTTTATGCGTACCTGCTCAAGCAGTGGCGCGGTGAATGAGTTTGGCAGGTTGCACATTTGCAAGACCTGCATGAATGTTGCACAATGCAGGTCCCAAAGAGAGCCTTGAATGGTCGAGCCTTTGATTGAAAAGTTACGCGGCGGGTTGATCGTCTCGTGTCAGGCGGGCGCAAGCGACGCAATATTTGGCTCGGCGGCGATGGCAGACATGGCGCGTGCAGCGGCACTCGGCGGCGCGGTGGGCATCCGTGCGAACGGTCCGGCGGATATTGCCGCGATCCGTGCGGCGGTCGATTTGCCAATCATCGGCATCTATAAGCGCGACCTGCCCGGCCTCGGCATTCGCATCACGCCGACGCTTGAAGATGTAGCGGAGATTATCCGCGCGGGCGCAACGCTCGTCGCGGTCGATGCGACCCGGCGCGGACCGGAAGAAGGCCGCCTCGCCCCCGCTGAATTCATTCCGCAGATCAAGCGTGAATTCGGCGTCCCGGTGATGGCTGACATCGCGACCTACGAAGAAGGGATTGCCGCCGCCGAAGCAGGTGCAGATATTGTCGCGACGACGCTTTCCGGCTACACCGCCTATAGCCCGGCCATCCCCGGACCGGATTTCGATTTGCTGGCACGTCTGGCGGCGGCGATTCCGGCCCCGGTCATCGCGGAAGGGCGCATCGCGACGCCCGAACACGCGCGGCGGCTGGTCGAACTCGGCGCGTTCGCGGTCGTGGTCGGCTCGATGATCACGCGCCCGCGCTGGATTACCGAACAATATGCCGCCGCGTTACGCGGAATGATGGAGCAGCGACAGCCCGTGATTGCCATCGACATCGGCGGCACGAAGATCGCGGGCTGTATCGTCGATGCGAGCGGCGCGGCCATTCATCTGCGCGAAACCCCGACTCACGCGGATGAGGGCGGCGATGCTGTTGTCGCGCGTATCCTCGATTTGATCGCCGCGCTTCGGGATGAAACCGGACAGGCCGCCGCGATTGGCGTCTCGACGTCCGGCGAGGTGGATAGCACCGGGCGCATCAGCTACGCGACCGGGTTCATGCCGGGATATATGGGGCAACCGCTCGCGGAGCGCATTCGCGCGCGGTTCGGGCTGCTGTGCGCCGTCGAGAACGATGGGCAGGCCGCGACATTGGGTGAAGCACGCTTCGGTGCAGGGCGGGGCTATCCTTCGGTGCTGGGTATCACGGTTGGGACGGGGATCGGTGGCGGGTTTGTGAGCGAGGGGCGCATTTTTGAAGGGGCAACGCGCGCCGGGCTGTCGCTCGGCCATGTCACGGTCGAACCGGGCGGGCGGCTGTGTACGTGCGGACGGCGCGGCTGTCTGGAAGCCTACGCGAGCGGTCCCGCGCTGCTTGACGCCTACAATGCTGCGCGCCCCGCCGAAGCCCCAGCAACCAGCGGTGTGGAAGTCCTGAGCGCGGTGCTTGCCGGACACCGCGAAGCGTTGGACGCGCTCGATATGCTATGCAACCGGCTTGCAATCGGCATCGCCAATGCGCTGGTGTTGTTCAACCCCGGCGTCGTCGTCATCGGCGGCGGCGTGGCGCAGCTTGGCGGGCCATTCTTCACGAGGTTGCGCAGCGCAGTACAAGATGCGTCCTATCCGACCGTTCGCGAAACGCCTATACTCCCCGCCCAACTCGGCACGCAGGCGGGACTCTTCGGCGCGGCTGAGCTTGCGCGCCGTACACTATCAAGGGGGTGATGCGCAGTACATTCAGGCCCATTCCACTTAACATTCTCGCTTTTGAAAAGGAATTGAAAAACTGTGAAAACCACACACAAATCGCTGTTGATGCTGCTGGCGCTCGTCCTCGTCGCCAGCCTGACCGCTGTTGCCGCGCCCGCCCGCGCCGTAACCGAAGTGAAAATGGTCTATTGGACGGGACCGGAGAGCCTCGCGATGGCAAACGTCATCGACGCCTACAACGCGGGTCCGGGCAAAACGGACGGCGTGCAGGTCCAGATGGTGCTGTTCGGGCGCGAAGGCTTCTGGGAGCGGCAGGAAACGCTGATGGCCGCCAAGTCGTCCGATGTCGATGTTTTCTATACCGCGAGCTACTACGTCGGTCGGCAGCAAGCCGCGCTCGATGAAATCACAACCGTCGTCCCGAAGATCAAAGAGTCGGGCGTCTTCATCCCGAATGCGGTGGACTCGCTGGCAATCGGCGGGAAGCTGTACGGCGTGCCGCTCGATGTCTCGCTGCACTTCATGTACTACCGGACGGACCTGATCGACAAACTGATGACCGATGCCGCGTGGCAGGCCAAGTACAAGGAAATCAGCAAGGCGAAGCTCGGCACTGAAATGTCGCCCAAGCCCATCGACCAGTGGAGCTGGGACGACTTCAAGGCCGCCTCGCTGTTCTTCTCGAAGGCCAACAACCCCGCTTCGCCGACCGAATACGGGACCGCGCTGCAAGCCAAGAACCTGATCTACAACGTCATGATCTGGGGCAACGTCCTGTATTCGCTGGGCGGGAGCTGGTTCGACAAGGACGGCAAGCCGAACTTCGATACCAAAGAATTCCGCGATGCGGCCAATGTCTATGCAGATGTGATCAAGCTAGGCGGTTCGCCCGCCGCTTCGACGACGTATGAATATGGCGAAGCGAACCAGGCATTCATGAGCAGCCAGGCGGCGTTCATGCTGCAATGGAACGCGGCCTACAACGAACTGAACGGCGCGAGCAGCCCGATCACGGGCAAGGTCGGCATCGCGCCGATCCCCGGTCCGAAGAAGGTTTCATACTCGCACGCGCTCGGCGTCGCGCTCAACAAGAACAGCAAGAACAAGGACGCTGCGGGCAAGTGGCTGTCCTACCTCGCGACCCAGCCTGCTATCGATACCTACGCGAAAGCAGGCGGCCTGCCGCCGTCGTCTTCGGTGCTGACCAGCATGGGCAAGACCCGCGCCGACTTCGCGCAGACCGCTGTTTTCCTTGAAAAGTACGGCTACACGCCGTCCACCGGGCCGGATGTCTTCGCGATCCTCGACATTCTGGCGAAGAACCTTTCCGGGGTCTGGGCAGGCCAGAAGGACGCCGCCAGCGCCGCAACGGACTCGCAAACCAGCATCCTCGCGCTGATGAAGAAATAGCTACGTCAAACTCAATTGTCCCGTGCTTCGGCACGGGGCAGCACACCCGACGAGGCCAGCAATGATTGCCTATTCTCGCGGTCCCGCGCGCTACTTCCAAATCCTGCCGCTGGTCCTGCTCATTCTGCTCCTGACCATCTTCCCCACATTTTTCGCGTATCTAATCAGCACCTATCAGGTGCGGCTTTCGGCGCTCGATGAAGGCACGTTCGTCGGCCTGAGCAACTTCGCGAAAACGCTCTCCGACCGCGAGTTCTACGAGGCGCTCTGGTTCAGCCTGCGCTTCGCGATTATGACAACCGGGCTGGAGATGCTCGCCGGGTTCGGGATCGCGCTGTGGTTCAACCGCAAGACGCTCCCCGGCAAGAGGATCTTGATCTCGCTGATGCTGCTGCCGATCATGGTCTCGCCCGCGCTGCTCGGCATCATGTTCCGGTTGATGCTCAATTCATTTGTTGGTCCGGTCGCCTATTATTTGAAACAGGCAGGCTTCCCCGGCGACAAACTGCTCACGCCGGATTACCTCGTGTTTACGCTCATCCTGATTGACATTGCGCAGTGGACGCCTTTCGTCTTCCTCATCCTCTATTCTGCGCTGCAAACCGTCCCGAAGGAACTTTATGAAGCGGCCTCCGTCGATGGCGCGACCAGCCTGCAAAAGCTGCGCAGCCTGACCATTCCGCTGATCATGCCGTTCATCCTGATTACGCTGCTCATCCGCGTGATCGATTCGTTCAAAATATTCGATATGATTCACGTCCTTACGGGCGGCGGTCCGGGGACGCTCACGACGACGATCAGCATCTATATTTATAAAATGGCATTCAATGCGGGGGACATCGGGCGCGCATCGGCGGCGTCGCTCATTTTGCTGCTGGTGCTTTCCATCCCGCTCGGCGTCATCCTGACCCGGATCATGCGTCAGGAGGCGCGCTAAACCATGCAACGATCCCTCGCCACGACGCGCGGCAACCGATTCACGCACATCCTCGATAACCTGCTGTGGTATATCGTCTCTATCGGCATTGTGGTTCTGTTTCTGGTCCCGATCCTCGGCACGATCAGCACCAGTTTGAAGAGTACACGCGACATCAATACCATGCCGCCGCAGTGGTTGACGCAGCCTGTACTGACGCATTACGCCGCCGTGCTGAACGAAACCGGGTTCAATTTCAAGAACTTCTTTGGAACGAGCCTGATTGTCGCATTCGGCGCGAGTGCGCTGGTCGTGTTGATCAACCTGCCCGCCGCTTATAGCATGGTCCGCTATGGGACTGGCGGGCGGCGGCTGTTCGCGTTCGTGGTGAGCCTGCGCCTGCTCCCGCCGATTGTATTCATCGTCCCGATGTTCATCCTGTTTCAGTTGCTCGGCTTGCTGGACAGCCCGCAAGGGCTAGTGTTGATCAATAGTCTGCTGAATACGCCGCTTGCGCTGCTGCTGTTCGTCGGCTTCGTGCAAGACCTGCCGCGCGAGGTCGAGGAGTCCGCGATGATCGACGGCGCGTCAAGCTGGCAGATTTTGCGCCGGATCGTTCTGCCTCTACTGCTGCCGGGGCTGGCCGCCGTGCTGGTCCTGACCTTCCTGTGGACGTGGAACGAGTTTTTGTTTTCGCTTATTCTGACGCTCAACAAGGCAACGACGGTGACGGTCGGCGCGTCGTTCTTCGTGACGGCGTGGGGCGTGCGCTGGGGTGAGATTTCAGCGGCAATCACGATGTCACTGCTACCGACGTTGATCTTCACGTTTTTCGTGCAGCGCTATCTCGTCTCCGGCCTGACACTCGGCGCGCTAAAAGAATGAGCCGTTCGCTTCTTATCACAACCGGAGTCGAGTTTTGCGTGCGGACACGCAGGTCTGCCCACCTGATAGCTTATTTATTTTCCATGCGCCCGGTTAAAAACCTCCGCCTATAGGCAGACAGCTTCAGCGCGTGGATTGGGTAGAATGGAGGGCAGTGAAATGGCGAAAAAGTCATGCGCGATTATCGAAAAGGGGGGCCTACGGTCTACGACATGCAATAGCATCTGGTGTGGGTCACCAAATATCGGTTCCCAGGCTTGCGGGGTGGAGAAATTACGGTCGTCAAGGGTCACGTGAGTGCCGACGCTTGGTCCAGCACAAGTGGCACAATACCTGAAAGGGATTTCGTCCAAAAAGTTGCAAGACGAGTCTCCAACGCTCAAGAAGCGCTATTCGGGACAGCATTTGTGGGCGCGTGGGTACTTTTGCGGATCAATGAGCATTTGACGGGGTTGCGCGGTATCGAACCGTATGCGGTGCAGACGATGCTCTACTTCAAGCAGCCGGGGACGCGCGGGCAGGCGTTGCCATCAGGATAACTATTATCTGCGCGTGCAGCCGGGGACGTGTATCGCGGCATGGATGGCGCTCGACCACTGCGACGACGCGAACGGCTGCATCCGCGCCGTGCCGGGCAGCCGTAAATGGCCGCTGCTCTGCACCGTAAAAGCTGATACGAACGCGAGTTTTACGGATGTGACGGTCCCGGAAGGCACCGAAACGCATTCGATGATCATGGAACCCGGCGATGTGCTGTTTTTCAATGGCTCGCTGGTGCATGGCTGCCTGCCGAACACCACGCCGGACCGCTTCCGGCGGGCACTGATCGGGCATTATATCGAAGGCGACTCGGCGCAGATCGCAGAATGGTATAACCCGGCGCTGCGCATGGATGGTATGCCGCTCACGCTCGACACAAGCGAACTCGGCGGAAAATGCGGTGTGGGGGTGGAGCGCGACGGCGCGCAGATGCTGGAATTCGCGGGTTATGACGCGGTTGGGGATGCGTCGAAGGTCTAGGTTTGCCGGGCGATAATGGGTAAAACAAAACGGCCCCTGCAATTGCAGAGGCCGCTATAAACCGGAGGCGAAGCGAACTTCGACTACTTGATCTCGACAACTGCGCCGACTTCCTCGAATTTCTTCTTGGCGTCGTCGGCAGCTTCCTTCGTGACCGCTTCGAGGACGGTCTGCGGAGCGCCTTCAACGAGGTCCTTCGCTTCCTTCAAGCCGAGGCTGGTGAGCGCGCGAACCGTCTTGATGACTTCGATCTTCTTCGCACCGATGTCCTTGAGGATCACGGTGAATTCAGTCTGCACTTCTTCTTCTACTGCCGGAGCCGCAGCCGCAGCCGCGCCGCCCGCTGCGGGCATCGCGAAACCAGCAGGCATCGAGAAGCCGGAGCTGGCCTTAACGCCCCACTTGTCTTCAAGCAATTTGGTCAGTTCGACAGCTTCAAGGACCGTCAGGCCGCCGAGCTGATCAAGGATGGAATTCAGGTCTGCCATAGTGAGTTGTTCCTTTCGGGTTACGCGGCTTCGGAGCCGGATTTGTCTTTATCTGCGTATGCTTGCAAGACCGCCGCGAGGCTTGTCGCGGGCTGGTTGAGCAGGCTGAGGAGCGAGGTGATCGGCGCGAGGATCGTACCGATGAGCAAAGCCTGCGCTTCCTGGAGCGTGGGCATCGTGGAGACCATCTCAAGCTGCTTTTCGGTGAAGACGGATTGTCCCATCACCGCGCCCTTGAGTTTGAGCAGGTCGTCTTCCTTCGCGCGCTGGAGCAGTGCCTTTGTCAGGCTGGGCAGGTCGCCATAGGCGATCCCAACCGCGACCGGACCGTTGAACAATTCATCGGGCGCGGCCATGCCGACTTCGCGCAACGCGATCTTGAAGATCGTGTTTTTGGTCACAGCATAGGTGCTGTTCACGGCGCGGACGGCCTTGCGCGTGTCGTTGAACTTCGGCATGGTCATCCCGCGATATTCCGTCACGACGAGACCCTGCGCGTTCTCCAAAATCTTGAGGTATCCTGCAAGGATTTCGCTTTTACGCTCTTTGGTTAATGCCAAAGCGTTTGTCCTCCTTTCCTGTCGGAATCAAAAACGGTCGTCGCACACATAGGAGCGAAGACCGTCCGAAAAGGCGTTGAATAGCATTCAAATCGCGATTGGAGTCTTCACCTCGGCAGGGACACGATGCGGGGCGAACCCGGCGTGTGATTAAGCACTTGCGCCTGCTGTCTGCGGTGCGTCAGACCCCAATCATAAAGGACGAATGCGAACGGGTCAAGACCCGGTTACGGGAGTGTGGATACGCCCGGACGCACGAACATCGCGCGGATTAGATAGCCGACCAGACCGGCGATGAACCCCGTCACCACGCCAACGATCAGAGCGGAATTTGCCGCCGAGAGAACGGGCAGGATAGAGAATACAACACCAGTGACAATCGCGATGACAACCGCAGCGATCACCGCATTTACGTAATCGTTCATGTGAACCCCCGAAGTTAAAGCTAATAGCGTGAACTGGAGGATAGGGAAAGATCGTCAAAAAAACCTAAAAATGTAAATTTGTATAATGCAGGACTCAAGGTGCGGCACGGTAGTAATACCGCGCCGCGATGTACAAGATGAACTACGGATCGATTTGGTGGACAATCGCGGAGGTGCGGACGGTTGTGGTCGGCGTCTCGTTCGGCGCGCCGATGTAGCCACCAATACCCGCTGCAATCGCACCCGCGAGGATCGCGCCGAAGGCTGCCAGCGCCAGTCGGGAGATGACCTTCGCGGTTGCATCTGCGGCTTCGCGCGCTGCACGGTCGGCATCTGCCTTGAGTTTGGCTGCCGTCTTCTCGGCGTCGCGACGCACTTCGACAGCTTTCGCTTCGGCCTGCTTGCGCAGGTCTTCCGCTTTGCGCTGTGCTTCCTGTAGCGTCTGGTCGGCTTGGCCGCGCACCTGCGTGAAGTTGTCTTCCCACTTCTTGACCTGTTGCTGCGCCTGCTCGGTCGTGATGCCCGTGCGCTCGGAAATCGCTTTCACCACAGCGTCGCGGTCGCCTTGCAGGTTAACGTCCTGCGCGCGGTTGAGGACGCGCGAAAGGGTTTCGTTGAAAACCTGATTGGCGTCACCCGGATTTTGCGCGACGCGCTGTGCCGCTTGCTTGACATCCTGCGCGCCTTCCTGTACTGCACCTTCGATTTTGCCAGTATCGACGCCTGCCTGATTGAGCAGCTTACGGCCTTCATCAAGGATCATTTGCAGCGCCTGATCGCGGTTACGGAGCGCATTCGCGACTTCGGGACGCGACTCAATCGCATCCTGCGCTGCATCCTGTACTGCACCGCCCGCGGCCTGTACTGCACCACCCGCTGCCTGCGCCGC
This sequence comes from Aggregatilineales bacterium, assembly GCA_965246845.1. Taxonomy (GTDB): domain Bacteria; phylum Chloroflexota; class Anaerolineae; order Aggregatilineales; family UBA2796; genus JBBRMW01. The sequence continues at coordinate 809,939 of CBDFFR010000012.1, read as the reverse complement.
GCCACCGACGGCGCTCCCCGCTGCCTGTACCGCGCCACCAATTGCGCCGCCCGCTGCCTGCGCCGCGCCGCCTGCGACGCCACCCGCCACGCGCGCAACGCCGCCGACTGTCGCACCCGCGAGCGTAAGCCCTTGCCCGATCAGCGTTCCCGCACCACTGATTACTCGTCCGACCGTCGTGGTCAGCAGGAACAGCGAAATCACGGTCATGACTGCCCACGCGACGAGACCATTCAACAAGCCATCGGTACGCGACGGCCATCCAGCGAAGCGCCCGGCCAGCGCCCCGGCAGTGAATAGCGAGATGATCGTGCTAATGGCGACCCACACGATAGTTCCCTGCGCGAGACCTTGCGGCGTCGCGGAGTCCTCGCCATATTTCGGATTGATCGAGTTGAACCCAATACCAATGCCGAGCAGATTCAGCGCGAGTTCAATCACGAGACCGACCAGCGCCGCCGCGAGGACCGCGCCCCACGAGATGCGCGCCAGATCATTACCGCCTGTCGTGACTGGAATCTGCGCCGTGTAAATGGGCGGCGCGACAAATGCGGGAACGATTGTCGCCGAGAACGGCGTGACGGATGGCGCGGCGGTTTGCGCCTGTACGGGTGCGAAGGCCGTGAGCGCTATACCAACGACCATCAGGACGCCGATGATCAACGTCAATCCCGCTGAGATTTGCAGTCTCTTACGCATGGAATTTCCCCTTTTAGAACATCTTCAGAGTCGAACGTGAACAATGCGAACGGCAAATGGACATCTCACGAAGTCTGGCGCTTGCCGCGTACCGAGTCCCACCCGGTCTGTACCGCGTCCCTGAATTTCTCCCAGGGCGTGTCAGCGTGATCGGTTTCCCAGCGGGTGCGCGCGTCGGACTCGATTGCGGACCAGTCGCGCGTGTCGTCGCCCGTCGCGAGCGTGTAGCCATAACGATAGGCGGGCGCGTATTGTTCGTATCGATAGCCGCTTGTCGCGTAGCGCGTGCTGTAATCGGCCTCGAAGCCTTTTTGCAGATCTTCGTAGGCAACGGAGACGGGCAGCTTCGCGTCGTGATGCTCAATTTGTACGTCGGTTCGGCGCACCGTATCACGCACGGTCTGCGAGCGTTCGCGGATTTCGCGGTCAATCACAACTTCTTCCACAACGCGCGCTTCCTTATGAATAATCGCCTGCTCGGAGCGCTCGGTGAGTTCCAGCACGCCGCCGCGTACCATATCGAGATCGGCAGTCGTCAGCGCCCGATCCACCGGGCGGCGCTCGACACGGATGCGCTCTTCACGCAGACTGACCTGCTGCTCGACGGGAACGTCTTTTACAACCGTCGAGACTCGGACACTGCCACTCTCTACCTGCCGCTTGTCGATGCGAAGCTGCTCTTCGATCACCGGGAGTATGGTGTCGTCGCCGTCGGTTCGCGTGCCGTTATCGACAAAATTCTGTCCGGGTTTGCCGCCACGCTCATCACCGGAGCGTGCGCTTTCCTTCTGGACGTCGTTCTGCTGCATATAACCGGAAGTTTTGACCGAGGTATCCGGGTTCGGACCAATCCCGGTCGCTTGGTGCTCTTCGAGGAGCATCCGCACGTCGTTTTCGCGCGCTTCATCGAACGTGATCGAGAGCAGCGTACCGCCAAGTTTGCCGCCCTCGTACTTCTTCGTCGAATCATTTTCCGTGAGGCTGATGCTGCCCCGGTCGAAGCCGCGCGTCGCGAGCGCATCTGCTGCCTGCTGCGCAGCGTCGTGGGTGGGGAACAGGGCGACAAGTTCTTGCGCCATGCTGATTGCCTTTCTGAGAACAAATTAGTCTGCGATACATAGAACGTAGCACTCACTGCCTCAAAATAGGCTAAACATTCGCGCCTATAAAATGTCGTCAGGAGTTGCGGCTTGCCCAGCACATCCTATAAAATTCAGTTGGTTGACGCGCGCCGCGTAATCTGTTAAAGTGAGTTTCACAAATCAATAGCTCAGGGGAGCCGGGAGTACCTGGCTGAGAGGGTGTCTACGCTGACGCCGACCCTAGAACCTGATCCGGGTAATGCCGGCGTAGGGAGATGCGAACCGCACACGCGGTTATTTCACACTCCCAACCCGGCGCACGTTGGGAGTTTTATGACCTCACAAGCCGCGCTCATTTTTGCAAATGGCGACCTCAACGACGGTCCGGCGGTCCGTGCTGTGCTGGCGCGCTGGCCGGACGCTTACGTCATTGCAGCCGATGGCGGCGCACGCAACGCGCTCTCCTGCAATCTGATCCCGCATCTGATCATTGGCGATTTCGATTCGCTGATGCCCGCCGAACTACGCATGTTCGAGGCGCAGGGCGCGGAAGTGCGCCGCTTCCCGGCGCATAAAAACGAGACCGATCTCGAACTTGCCTTGCTCACGGCAGTAGAGCAGGAGCGCAGCCCGATCCGCGTGCTTGGCGGCGTCGGAGATCGGCTCGACCAGACTTTCGCCAATGTGTATCTGCTCGCGTTGCCCGCGCTTCGTGATTGCGATGTGCGGCTGGTCGCGGGCAAACAAACTGCATGGCTGGCGTGGCCGGGTGTGGCGCTCATCGCGGGTCAGCCGGGCGATACGCTCTCGCTAATCCCGCTGAGTGGCGCAGCGGAAGGTATTAGCACCGAAGGTCTTGAATATGCGTTGCAAGGTGAAACGCTGCATTTCGGTCCGGCGCGCGGGATAAGTAACGTGCTGACGCGCGAGGAAGCCGAAGTGCGCTTCGAGGCCGGGCTTCTGCTGCTGATTCATACCGTTGGGCATGCGTAAGCAACGGTGGGTCGTGATACCGGGCGGGTCAAGCCCCGCCCCTACATGGGAACTGCGTATCGTGTAGGGGTCGGGCTTGACCGACTCGTGCCAGTACCGACCCGGTGATCCACTGTATCTAAAGGAGGCTCAAATGGATAGTGAATTGAAACGTGTCGTAACTGTCGGGATTCAAGTCGTCCCGTTATCCGAAGACGCTTACGCGATTGTGGACCGCGCGATTGCCGCTATTGCCGCAACGGGCATCAAATATGAAGTCAGTCCGATGGAGACGGTCGTTGAAGGTTCACTCGATGAATGCCTGCTTGCCGTCCGCGCCGCGCATGAGGCGTGTATGGACTCCGGTGTAAAACGTGCGCTCACGTTCGTCAAAATCAGCGATGCACAGGATGGATCGACCATTGCAGACAAGATGGAGAAGTACCGCGCGTGAATTCGCTAGCGCGAACCGTTATCCCGCCGCTGCTCCTGCTCGCGCTGCTGCTCATCGGGTGGCAACTGCGCACGCCGCCGCAAAGCCCGGTGACGGTCGTTCCGGGTCCAGCGGCTATCGTAGCGGCACTCGCCCGTGATGGCGATCTTTTGCTGCGCGATTACGTGCCTGTGACGCTGCTCGAGACGGGGATCGGCCTCGCGATTGCAGCGGGACTCGGGGTCGGCGCTGCGGCGCTACTGGATGCGTTCGCGTGGGTTCGCTATGCTCTGTATCCGCTGCTGATCGTCTCACAAACGATTCCCCTCTTCGCGCTCGCGCCCGTCCTGATTTTGATATTAGGATTTGGGATCGAGCCGAAGATAACCATCGTGGTACTGTTCTGCGCGTTCCCGATTGCGGTTGCCACGCTCGATGGGCTGGGTTCGACCGCGCCGGAACATCTGCGCCTGCTGCGCTCGTTCGGCGCGAACCGCTGGCAGGTGTGGCGCAAAATCCGGCTGCCGTCAGCGCTGCCGGGGCTGTTCAGCGGCCTGCGCATCGCGGCGACGTATAGCGTCACGGGCGCTATCCTCGGCGAATATATTGCGCCGACCGCCGGAATTGGGAAGTACATGCGCAGCGCGTACCAAACTTTCAAGACGGCGGAAGCGTTCGCGGCGGCGGCGCTCGTGATCGGGATTAGCCTGCTCGTGGTTGGTCTCGTCGCAGGCATCGAACGACTTTCGATCCGGTGGTACTACGCACGGGTCCGCGAAGGTCTGGATTCGGATGAAACAGGAGATTGAAATGTCTAAAATTCGCACGCTATTGCTGCTGATCGTCGCGCTAGCAGCGAGCAATCCCGCGTTCGCGCAAACTACTACCCCCGCACCAAAGGCGAATACGCCTACCAAAGTAACGCTGATGCTCGATTATACGCCCAACACTAACCACCTCGGATTTTATGCGGCGCAGGCGAAAGGTTTTTACAAGGAAGCCAACCTTGAAGTCGAGATCGTGCAGCCCGGCGATGTCGCGGTGGAACAGCTCGTCGCGACGGGCAGAGTTCAATTCGGGGTGAGCTATCAGGAGGCCATGACGTTCAGCCGCGCACAGGCGCTGCCGTTGGTCTCGCTTGCGGCGATCATCCAGCATAATACGTCCGGCTTCGTTACACTGGCAAATAAGCACCCGCTCCGCACGCCTGCCGATCTCACCGGATTGCGCTACGGTGCGTATGGTTCGCCTGTCGAGAAGCCGCTGATCAATCTGCTCATGAAGTGCGCTAACGCGGATGCAAGCACGGTGCAATTTATCGACATCGGATTCACCGAGCCGTTCCCACTGATGGATCAGAACCGCATCGATTTCGTGTGGTTGTTTTACGGCTGGGATGGCATTCGTGCCAAACAGCAGGGTCTCGCGGTCGATTTTCTGCTGTTGCGCGATTATGCGACGTGCATCCCGGATTATTACACGCCACTGCTGATCAGCTCCGAGGCCTTCATCGCCGCCAGCCCGGACGTCGTGCGCGCGTTCACACAGGCGACAGCGCGCGGCTATGCAGTCGCGATCCAGAACCCCGCCGAGGCAGCGGACCTTTTCATCAAGTCTGTGCCGGAGACGGACGCGGCGCTCGTGCGCGAGAGCGCCGCGTGGCTCGCACCGCAATATCAGGCAGAGGCCGCGCACTGGGGCGAACAGAAAGCGACGATCTGGAAGGGCTACGCGGATTGGCTCGCGAAAAACGGTGTGCTGGAGAAGCCGCTGGATATGACAGACGCATTCACGAACAGCTATCTGCCGCCAGGTTTGTAACAAATTTGGGACAGCGCGACAAGAGTAATGGGGGCTATCGCGCGCGGGTGTGGTATCCTGTAGACGACTGTGCTGGATTGAAGAATGACCGAGCGACAATCACCTGTAATTGTGTCTGATGAGCAGTTTTTTCAGCATGTCGCGGAAAATCTGCCAATCATGCTTGTGACCTACGATGTCCAGGAGCGGCGCTACAGTTTTATCAATCGCGCCGTCCGGCAATTCGTCGCGTTTTTGCCGGGTGGGAACGAAGCGCCGCTACTCGCCATGCAAACCCTCGTCCACCCGGAGGACATCTCGCGCTTCGGACGCCTGTTGAATATGCTGGTCGGCTTGTCGGATGGCGTCCCGGTGAGTGAAACCGTGCGGGTACGCGGTGAGGACGGCCAGTGGCATATCCTCAAAATGGACTTGTGGGTAGACGGGCGCACCCCGGATGGGCAACCCCATCGCGTGGTGACGACCGCGCTTGACCTGACACCCTACCTGCTCACACGCCAAACCGAAGTCGATGCGACGGTCGAGATCGCGCGGGTGCGCCTGATGGAAGACATCGTGCGCGACATGGCGCACGACCTGCGCACGCCGATTTCCAATTTAAAAGTCTATTCGTACCTGCTCCAGCAGCTTACCGATAAGATGTCAAAACAGGTGATCGAATTAAATATCACCGCCGCCGGACCGCAGCTTGCAGCGCTCAACCAGACCGCTATCGACATTCAACGGCGCGGCGAAACGCTGCGTCAGACGACCGAGCATCTGCATAAATTGAGCGATACGCTGTTCGATCTTGCACTGCTCGATTCGCGGATGCGCTACAGCTTCCGCAGCGGTGACATCAACCGCGTGGTGCGCGATGTCTGCCAGGCCAATCAGGTGCAGGCCGCCGAAGCAGAGGTGATGCTGGTCTTCATACCGGGCGATCTCGAACCGATGATGGTCGATGATTATGAACTCTCGCGCGCGCTGAACCAGATTGTCGATAACGCCGTTCAAAACACGCCACCCGGCGGGCGTATCGCGCTGAGTACCTGTCGCATCGCGCAGGAGTGCCTAATAGAAATTACCGATAGCGGCGTAGGCATGACAGTCAATGAACTCAGCCAGATTTTCGTGCGTTTCTACCGCGCGGACCGGGCGCGCAACGCGCGGAACGGCAATCTGGGGTTGGGTCTCAACATCGCACAGAAGATCGTGCAGGCGCACAAAGGGCGCATCGAAGCGGAAAGCAAACTTGGCGAGGGAAGCACATTTCGGGTGTACCTGCCCATACAGAGTTAGCGGCTATTTCGTTTCAATTTCCATTTGCCCGCCATTCAACGTGCCATTCCCTGCAACCGAAAATATAAGTCTGCTTTCGCTGTTTATGAGTGCGGGATCGGTACTACCATGCCAAACCAGTTCATTGTTGAAACGAAGCGCTATTTCATGTTTGTAAATGGCAAGTGAGTAGCAGTTCACGGCGTTGACGCCGCGCAGGTGAATAAATCCTTTCCGCAAATCTACAATGTTCCCGGCAATTGCCAGTGTGTATGTTTTATCAGCGTAGATTGTGAATGCAATTTGCTCTGCACCGTTCACTTTCCAAACCAAACCCGATGACGATGTGGGCGAACTTTCGTAGCTCCACGAAAAACATTCTCGAACGCCTCTGAGTGCGAATACCAAACGCTCGTCAGAGTTGACTTTATCGCCTGCGACTTTTACCGAACCGCCACCTAAAACCTGAATTTCGTGAAGTTCAAAATTCTGGTCTGCAAAACCGATATAGAGAACAAGCGCCAAAAATAGGCAAACAAAAACCGCACCCGGCCACAGCATCCACGACAGGAGGCGCAGCCAGCGCGGTTGAAAATTGCCCTGTTTCAAGCGCTCAGTCGTTGACGATCTTGCTCTTGAACAGAATATCCAGCCAGAGCATGAAGAAGAGCGTCATCGGGAAGGCCGCGAGCGGCAGCAGCGGGACCTCGACGAAGCTGATCGGCACGGTTTCCGTCAGGCTTGTACGCAGGATGAATTGAATACCGAGGGCGACGGTCGTGCCGCCGAGCAGCGCGGACACCACCCAGCACAGGACGCGGCGCGGCAACAGGTTCGGGTCTTTGCTCTGGTCGGCATCGGGCGGCGGGGGCGTGGTCGCCGCCGGGACGGGGCTATTGGACATGCGGCTCTCCTGCAATATTCCACAAATGCTGGTTGCCTATTCTATCGAAAACAGAGCATTTGTGCAAGCGCGCACAAAGTATCGGGTGCAGGGGTCGCGGCTTGTCGGACCCGTTTTCTTCAATGCAGGGGCGGACCGATGTGTCTGCTCCTGCACAAACCGCGCCATCTCCGATTCCCAAACCTTTTTCTCAGGCGAAAATTTCTTCGATGATCTTGCCTTCCCACTGCGGGTTAGGGCGAACGCCGAGCATCCGCGCGAGTGTCGGCGCGGTATCCAGCAGCGAGACCGGCGCCTGAATGCTATAGCCGCGCTTGATACCCGGTCCGACCGCAATCCAGGGGATCGTCATATCTTCGGGAATATTTTCGCCGTGTGTGCGCGCGTGGCCGCCGTGATCGGCGTGAATGATTGCGATATGCTCGCCTGCGATCCCGCTCATAACCGTCTCTACCGAGCGGTCGATACACCCGACCTGTTGCAGATATTCGTCGGACATCCAACCGAAGGCATGGCCGCTCGTATCGACATTGCCGAAGTAGATGAACGCAAAATCGAAATCGTCCGGGTTCAGCAGGCGCACCGCGACTTCGGCGCTTTGCTGGTCGCCATCCAGTTGATAGCTCGTGTTGCGAAAGTAACTGAGTTCGAGCTGTTCCGGCTGGTTCAGGTTGCGCAGCGGCTCCCAATTTGTGATGAATGCGCAGCGCTTGCCCGCTGGGTTGAGCGTCTCGATCAGACCGGGCAGCGGGCGCGCCATCGGCGTGTAGGTATTGCTGACGATGTCCGTGACGCGCGGGCGGGACGCTGTGGAAGATCGACATATGGCAGGGCAGCGTGATCGAGGGCATCACGCTCTGCGCAGTCATGGTACTGCTGCCTTCCGCGATCAGGCGCTTGAGCGTCGGACAATCCGCGAGCGGGATCGCATCCGAGCGCAAGCCATCGAGCATGATGAACAGGATCATTCGCGGACCGCCTCCCGAGTCGTCGCAATCTGTGCCGCGCTCAGGCCAATCGTGTGCAGGTAGTTCGCTGCGTCACCATATTTTTCGCGCAAATGAGCGAGCGCGACCTGCATCAATTCCGGCTCGCAGAGCAGCATCGCCTCGTGGCGGGTGAGGTCCAACCCGGCAGTCAGCGCATTGGCACGCAGCCGCGTCAGCATCGGTTCGATACGGCCTTTGGTGAGCGCGTAATCCTCGATGATCGTCTCGTCGTCCACACCCGCGAGGTCGAGCAGCAATGCGAAGACGACGCCCGTGCGATCCTTCCCGGCGGTACAGTGGATGATCATCGGCGCGCTGGCGTGCGCGGCAATCGTCTCGAAGATCACCCGCAAATTCGCCTGAAAATGGTCTAGCATCGCGATGTACACATCGGAGAGTGAGCGCACCCCCGCCAGCGGGTTATCGGATGCGGGGCTGGAAACTGCTTTCGGAAGCACGGGCAGGTTGAAATAGTGAATAGCCGGGAATCCCGCGGTCAGGTCTGGTTCCGCTGCTGCTTCATCGGTGCGGCGCAGGTCGATGATCGCGTCCAGGCCTGCTGCTTGTAACATCTCGACATCAACCACGCTCAGTTTGTGCAAGCTATCCGAACGCAGGAAGCGCCCCCAGCGCGTCGTATGGCCGTCGCGGGTCGGGTAGCCGCCGATGTCGCGCGTGTTGAGCGTACTCAGTAAATTCAAAAAGCGGTCGGGCATGTTCTCTCGTTACTCGCCTGTGGCATATTTCTGGATGAAGTTCGGCGTATCGAGCAGGTCCGGGAAGCGCGCCTCAAGCTGCTCGCGGCTCCAGTCCCACCACGCGATTTCCAGCAATTTCTCTATCGTGTGATCATCGAAGCGCTTGCGAATCAGCCGCGCCGGGACGCCGACAACGATTGTATACGGCGTCACGTCTTTCGTCACGACCGCGCCCGCGCCGACGACCGCGCCCGTCCCGACCTGCACGCCGGGCATGACCGTCGCGCTATGTCCAATCCAGACGTCGTGACCAATCCGGCAGCGGTGGTCGCGCCGCCAGTCGAAGAACGCCAAGTCATCCGCGCCGAACCCGAATAACGAGCGACGATAAGTGAAATGGTGCTGGCTGACACGCTCCATTGGGTGATTGCCAGGATTGATCCGCACATGCGAGGCAATTGAGCAGAAGTTACCGACATCGGTGTAAATAATGTCTACGTCGCCCGCCGTGTAGCTGTAATCGCCGAATGTCGACTCGGTGATATGCGTGCGCGGTCCGATGTCCGTGTACGCGCCGAGCGTGCTATCGTGAATATACGCGGTCGGGTGGATGTTCGGCTCGCGGGTGAGCGCTTTCGGGGTATCGGCCTGAACGAGCGGCGGGTAATCATCGAAGTAGAATTGATCCAGGTCGTCCATTACTGCTCGCAAACTGTGGTGGTGAAGAATTCGGCAATCAGCGGATCGCACATGATCCGACGTTTCAACCTTATGCCGCGAGTGCTAAGAATCTGTTGTTATTGATTTAAGGTTGTGAGTCGTTGCGGGGTGATCTACATTAACTTTGCGGGCTTCTGCCCGGTTTATCATGGAATTCGTTAGCGCTCGCGAGGTTCAGCCTGACATTTGGCAAATATAACAAACCCACATAAGTTTACACATTTCATAACCGTAGCTTAACAATGCGCTATGACACTCTACCCGAATTTACGGGGATTAGAGCCATGCAGATACAAAATTCGGTTGCGTTTGTGACCGGGACAAACCGGGGGCTTGGCGCGGCGCTGGTCCGCGCATTGCAGACGCGCGGTGCGTCGAAAATATATGCGGCGAGCCGCACGGGTGAGGCGCATCACGATGGCACGCAGCCCGTCAAACTCGACATCACCAACGCAGATGACGTCGCAGCGGCAGCAGCGCTCGCAAACGATACGACTCTGCTCATCAACAATGCGGGAATTAACCTGTACGCGGCTCCTATCTCTCCCGCCGATGCAGACCATGCCCGGCAGGAAATGGAAGTGAACTATTTCGGCACGCTCGCGATGAGTCGCGCGTTCGCGCCGATCCTCGCGGCGAATAGCGGCGGCGCTCTGGTCAACCTTTCGTCGATCATGGGTCGCACCGCCATCCCGATGGCAGGCAGTGCCTCCGCGTCGAAGGCAGCGGTACTTATCCTGACTCATGCCATCCGCGCACAGCTCGCAAAACAGGGGACTCACGTAGTTTTGGTCGTACCCGGCGCGATGGATACAGATATGGCGGCTGGTTTCCCGCCGCCGAAGGCCGACCCGCTGGAAGTCGCCAACTTTATCCTGGATGCGGTTGAAAATGGGGGCGAGGACATCTACCCGGATGCGATGTCGCAAGCCATTATGGAAGGATTTGCCACTGATCGAATTGCCGCCGAAAAGCAATTCTTCGCCTACCTCCCCTGACAAGATGAGAGTTTCAGGCCGGGAAGTCCCCGGCCTATAGCTGTCAGACCTGCGCGGGTTCGGCGCGATTTTCCAGTAGTTGAACGACCGCGAGTGCTGTACTCCGGCTGGATTGCGGATTTTGTCCCGTGATGAGCAGATCGTCTACTTCGACGTGATCAGCCCACAACCCGCCTGCGATGAACTGGCCGCCGAGCGCAGCCAATTTATCCTGTAGCAGGAAGGGCATCGCTGCGGATAGCTGCGCGGCGTCTTCTTCCGCGTTGGTGAACCCTGTGATGCGCCGCCCATCCACCACTGACCGTCCATCGGAGCGCCGCGCTTCGACAAACCCTGCCGGACCATGACATACGGCGGCGACGATTTTCCCGGCATCGGCAAACTGCCCGACCACCTGTCCAACCTTCACGACAGGCAAGTCGAACATCGTGCCATGACCGCCCGGCAGAAACACAGCATCGTATTCAGCGATATTCACGCTTGAGACTGCCGACGTGTTTTCAAGCGCTTCAAATGCAGCCGCGTAGGTCCCGCGTTCGGCCTCGGCGGGCAGGCTACGTGGGTCGATGGGCGCGCGCCCGCCTTCCGGTGTGACGACCGTTAGCAGGTAGCCCTGTTCGCGGAATATGGAAAACGGAATTGCAAACTCCTCGAACCACAAGCCTGTCGGTTTGTCTGCGTTGATGTGATCATGTCCCGTGACGATAATCAAAATTCGGTTGTTCACGTCTTTACTCCTTGATTGACTGGCCCTGATTTCGTAGAACGATTGACAGAATACGTCAGATGTTTCTATAATTCAAATCATATTTAACGGATATATCTATAAAAATAATTATGGCAGACTTTGAGTGGTATCGTAGTTTCGTGGCTGTGTATCAGGAAGGAACCGTCTCCGCAGCAGCACAGCGGCGCACACTCACGCAGCCTGCCGTCAGCGGTCATATTCTTGCATTGGAAAAACTGTTTGACATTCAACTATTTCTACGCACACCACGTCGAATGATCCCGACTGAAATGGGACAAGCGTTGTATACGCAGATTATCGGCGCGGTAGAACAACTGGAGAGCGCCACGCATTCCGGGTTGCAGCCGCAAAACGCTTCACGCGAAGTCCGGTTGGGAACCCCGCGCGAATACTTCTATGTTGACGGTCTCGCTCGCCTCGCCGTACAGGATGCGAAAAAATATCGCGTGACCCTCATCATGGGTCAAACCGCGCGGCTCTTGCGACAGCTTGAAGATCAGGAACTGGATGCCGTGATCGCGACGCAAAAGGTGAACCGCCGGAACTTCGCATATTTTCCATTTTTCACGGAGCGATTTGTTCTGGTCGGCTCCCCACAACGTCTGATCCCGACGACTCCGACGCTCTCAGAATGGACTCGTCTGTTGGAAGACCAGCCCTGGCTGGCATATGGCCCCGACCTGCCCATAATTCGACGCTACTGGCAGGAAGTTTTCGGACGACGCCCGATGTTCACTCCTACATTCATCGTTCCTGACCTTCTGATGCTTCGCTCCGCCATCGAACTCGATCTGGGAATCAGCATTTTGCCCGACTATCTTTGTCAGGACGAAATCAATTCGGGTCGCATCAAGGTCTTGTATAACCCGGAATCGCAGCCCTCGAACACTTTGTATCTGGTACTTCGACGTGAATATTTGCATACAGAAGCAGGCGAATGGCTGGAAAGCATGTTTCGTTTTTCCGGCCTTTCATAGCGAAGACTCGACTTGTCCGGGATATACTAGGCAAACATAGCAGCAGCATAGCAGCACTGGGGAAACCATGCTTGCAGCGGTCAATTCAGGCGTGATTGTCGGTCTGGAAGCGCAGCCCGTCCGGGTTGAGGTCGATTTCAACGCGGCGGGGATGCCCGGCTTTACGATTGTCGGGCTGCCCGATGCGGCGGTGCAGGAAAGCCGCGAGCGTGTACGCGCCGCCGTCAAGAACCGGGGACTGGCGTTTCCCTTGAAGCGCTACACCGTCAACCTCGCGCCCGCCGACGTTCGTAAATCGGGTCCCGATTACGACTTGCCGATAGCGATGGGCGTCCTCGTCGCGACCGAGCAAATCCCGCCGGAATGCCTCGAAGGAGCGGTGTTCATCGGTGAATTGTCGCTGGATGGCTCGCTGCGCCACGCGCGCGGAGTGATCGCGCTCGCGGCGATGGCGCGCGAGCAGGGCTTGACGACGTTCTACGTCCCGGATTGTGATGCGGAAGAAGCGGCCATCGTGGAAGGCATCGACGTGATCCCCGTGCCGTCGCTCGGCCACCTTGTCGAACACCTCTACCGCCTGAACGTGATCCCGCCGATTGATCGCTCCTCGCTCTCGCCGCGCGAAGACCCGCTCGCGATGCGGTTCAGCGATTTACAGGACGTGAAGGGATAGACGTGCGGACAATGTTTCTGTTCGGATCACCTATTCGCTGGTTAGCGGACGGGTCGAAGCTACCGAGCTAGAATTCGTTACCGTCGGGGGTGTGCAATGAACGCGCCCCGAACAATCGACCCGAACGCCGCCGATAGCATCCTGACGCCTGCCGACTATGCCGCCATACGCGCCGCACAGGACGCCGAGATAGCGCGGCTACGCAGCATTTCAACCAGCAACACGGGCGCAGGCTTTGTTGCTGCGTTCGTGCGCTTCTATCCACGCTTCCTTGCGTTCCTGGTTGGCGTGGGCGAAACGGTCCTCACGCTGGCGCAGACGATCATTGTTTCGTTCGGCGTGCCGCTCGTGCTGGTGCTGCTGATGGTAGTCGAACAGCAGCGCGTAACGCACGGCATAGCCCTTTTCGAGACCGATCCGGCGCTTGCGGGCATTGCGGCGTCTGCGCTCGTGATCCTGAATCTTGTGCTTGAATTCGCGGTCCACTTCATCGAACATCGCGCGGGATACAGGGCAACCCCTGTGAACCGTTTTTCACTGCGCATTGCCGCGCGCGGGATCGCGTATCTGCTGGGTATTGGCGGCAAGCGTTGGCAGGCCGTCGCCCTGTCCCCTGCACATCGGTATAAGCGACTGCTACGCATCGTCACCGCGTCAATTCTGGCACTGGCATTGGCCGGGTCAATGCGCAGCGTGATCGCGTCGCAGCCGGGCGCGTGGCATGTGGCAATTGTGGCGATCCTACGAGACTCGTCTCTGTCGCTGATCACGACGTGGGTTAGCGGCTTGCTATTTGCCACCGCTGCGGTCCTTTCCGCGCAAGGACTATCGGGCTATGTGGCGATACGCTGCGCAGAGATCGTTGCCGCCATGACCGCCGCGAATGCCAGCGCCGCCGATGCGGAACAGGCCGCCCTTGCAGCCATTGAACAGCAGTACATAGCAGCGAAGGTTGCCAGCGCTGCGACCGTTGTAGACCGTCCCCCCTTGCCTGAAAACGCCGACCCCGCGCCGATACCTGTTACCCCTGTCCCAACGGTAGCTATCACGGTCACAGAGGCCGAACCCGCGCATTTTTTAGCAGTGCCGCGCCCGCTGGTCACGAGCAACGGTCACGGCGCACCCGAAAAGACAAACTGAAACGCTGCGCACACTGCAACGGACCCCTGCCAGCCGGATCGACCCGGCGGCGGGTCTATTGCGGTGATGCGTGCCGCATTGCCGCCAACCGCCAAAAGCAGCCTGTATAGGAGTCTCTTCAATGTCCTACACACAGAAATACCTTACCGACACCCTCAACCGGGCAACAGAAGCCGGGATCATTTCCAGCAAGGCGTATTTCTCGAAGATGCAAGCATCTACCGGGTGGCTGTTCTATCGCGAACCGGGTATGAGCGCCTACGGCTTCAGCACGAGCGCAGGGCTAATTCGCTGGTTAGCCTTTTGCATCGAAGAAGGACGGCTACACGCACCCACCAAAGCCCAATCGAGTTACCGCAACCCGCATAGCAAGCGCAACCCGGAACCTGCGCAGAACCCCGATCCCTTGATCTATGAACCGGGCGGGACGGTGATCGAGGAACCGTCGCAGCGTGACACTTCGGCCAACGACTTATATCACTCCGCGCTTTATTGGCGGGGTGAATCACGACGCACGGGCGACCAGTTCCAGGCCGGATATGCCGCCGCACTCGCGTTCGCCTTGTGGCGAATGCAGATAGCGACCGCGCCTTGACATTGCGCAAAACCTCATAACAGTTGACTTACGACGGGTACTGCGATGATAACGCAGTACCCACTTTCTAGGAGAGACCATGCAGCGCACGACCACGAAGAAAGCCAATTGGAGCGTTTATTTCAACGCCGAAGAACGTGCAACCCTGCACGACATGGCGCAAGCCAGCGGACGCACCCCGCCGACCTGGTGCGCTACCTGCTGACCCTCGCATCGAAGCGCCCGGAATTGATCGGGTCCATCACCAGCAAATAGGTAACAAAAAGCGCACACCCTGATTGTTTGGCGACTCCGGGGTGCGCGCCCTGTTCACACGAAAGACATTCGGTAGAACAATGAATAGTATAACTCAAATTCCTAAACTTCGGGAATTTGGTTTCAGAGTGGCGCAACCATGAACGCCGCCACACACCGCGAACTGAGAGACGAGATCAAGCGCCGTACCGATGCGCGAGAGATCGCCGCCGATGCAATGGGACCCGGCAAAACCGCCGGGCGGGGTCGGCAATACCGACACCCTGCTACGCAACAGAAGACGGGCAGCTTCACGGTCTACGCGAACGGCTTCTTCGACCATAAGACGGGCGAACGCGGGGACGTCATCGCCCTGTACATGCTTCTCTATGGCGTGAGCTATCTCGATGCCCGCGCCGCCCTTGCAAGCCGCGCCGGGCTTGACCAGCACCCCGTACCGCATCACACCCCACGACCCGCACCGTGTGACAACATCGCCGAAACCGATGTTATCCCCGATACGCGCTGGCAACAGATCGCCGCCGACCTGATACGCAAGGCGGTCGCGAAACTATGGGACGCTAGCACGGAAAGTAACTATGTCCTCGCGTATCTGCGTAACGAGCGCGGACTCACGGATGAGACGATCCGCGCCACGCATCTTGGCTATAACCCGCAATGGCTGCGCACCGAATACAAGGGCGATGAGACCCGCCCCGCATACCTTGCACCGGGGATCGTGATCCCCTGGTACGCATCGGACAGCACGCTACACGCGATCCGCGTCCGTACACGGGTCGGCAACCTCGCGACCGCGCTAGGGATCGCGGATGATACGCAATCAGACGGCAACCCCCTTGCAAAGTATCTCGGTTTCAGGGGATCGCGACCGTCCGTATATATTGCTCGTGCTGCACAATCGGGTAAACCCGTGCTTTTGGTGGAAGGCGAATTCGACGCCCTGATCGCCGCACAGAAGTTACCCAACGGTATCGGGGTCCTGACGTTAGGAAGCGCCGCCGGGTCAATCAAGCACGCGCAAAGCGTCCTACGCGCCGCGTCCTGCGTGTTGCCGTGCCTCGATAATGACACTGCCGGGGAAGACTATCGAGTCGCGGATCGATGCCCTCAATGCCCTCGTTACAAGAGGGACGCCGCTACCTGCGCAGCTTGCCCCCTCGCAGCGTAATCGCGCAGGGTGTATTACAGAAAAGGTAGAAGAGACGGGTGTGCCGCATAGGTGTACCCGTTTCTGTTTGTCCGGGGTGGACTCAATCCACCACGCAGGGGGATATGGCGTCCCTCCACCCCAAATTCCTTGACTTTAGGAATTTGGAATATTCGCGATTTTAGAACAAATGGATATTACTAGCGCGAATAGGAATTTAAATGTTAGACTCACGGCGCGAATTTCTGGCTACCCTTATCCTTACTGCAGCAGGCGATCATCGTGAAACAAGCACCGCGACCCGCAAGACGTTCACCCATTGGACCCATTGGTTGTTTAGCTTTATTCGTGGTTATTGGCGCGGCAATCGGCGCGAGCGGACCCCGTACCCCGCCGACAGACACGCCAGCCGCACGAGAGGTGTTTGCCGCCATGCAACCGACCAGCACGGCAACTAGTCTCAGTACCGATACAGGTGCGCAGGTCGATATTCCAACGCCGACCAGTACCAGCACCGATACAGGCACGTTGATAAATTTGCCGACTTTGACCAGCACGCCGACCGTACCCGATCCGGCGGTGCAACAGGTCGCCTTTGCTTCGACGGATACCCCTGTACCGTCCGTGACGATCACCACGCCGGATACAGCCCGCGCCCAGGATGCACCGCCCGAACTGCCAATATGCACGAGAGTAGAGGGCACACAGGTCGCCCAAACCATGATCTCCATGCAAACGTATCCGACCATTACGGGTACAGCGAAGCGCGGGGTCACGCCAACCGCAACGCCGACTCTGCCGTCAATCCGTTTTCTGCAATGCCTCACCGCAACATTTGCCATGACCGATACGCCGACCTTCACAGCAAACCGGGTAGGCACAAGCACCAGCGCCGCACGCCGTACACAGACACAAGCGGCGGCATTCGCGACCGCAACCTACAGGATAGCCAACTACACGCGACCCGCGCCGACCCGTGTACCTGTGACCCGCGCGCCAGCTTCACCGCGTCCGACCTTGCCACCCTTGCCAGCGGGTCCCACGTCGCCATTGAACCCGACCGCGCAGCCCCCGCCACCAAGCGGCGCAACATGCCCAAATACGTCGGCAACCTGCTCACAGTTGACCTGTCAACAGGCGTATGCGTGCCTTGCAGCCGGGAATAAGTCGCTTGACCGGGACCACGACGGTGTACCGTGCGAGTCAATTTGCCCCGGCGGGTGAAATAGCAGTAAGCGCAGAGGAACAGCATGTTACGGCGTAATTTCGAGGACTATATCGCGCAACCCGACTCTGCCCAAACAGTTTGGCGGTATATGGATTTTCCGAAGTTCGTATCGATACTGGACATGGGCGCATTGTTTTTCCCACAGGTAAAGCGGTTTGCCGATCCGCAAGAAGGATATACCTACGTGCCGACCAAAGATATGCAGGAAATGTTTGCGGAACTGCGTAAAAACCCGATGGGGATGCACTCGCATAGCGTGGTAAGTTGCTGGTGTTTGAACGATCACGAGTCGGATACCCTTTGGGGAAAATATGCGAGTCCCGAACAGGGGATAGCAATCTGTACAACCGTAGCGCAGCTGAACGCAAGTCTTGACCTATCGCAGATCGACAGCGTTCACCGGGGTACGGTCATTTATCGGGACCCGCCCGAACCGGATTATCAGCCAGGAGAAAGCGCAGATTTTGACGTTACCCTGTTCTATAAGCGCCCGCCCTTCAAGGCAGAAAGCGAGTACCGGATTACAGGTCATGCGAAAGCGATGCTAATGGCTGATGAACTTGGCGGTACGTTTGTAAAGGTCAATCTTGAAACGCTGCTCGAAACTGTGATCCTGGGACCCCGTGCGGAGATGTGGTTTTGGACCCTTGTATCGTCTCTGGTTCGCAAGGTAGCACCGTCGGCAACCGTCACGCGCTCTACGCTACTTGATGCACTGTACTGACTTCTCGCATAGAAAACAACGCTTGCTGCGACCCGTCTGTGGGCGTTTTTTGGCGCGGCATATTCGCGTGCAGGTTTTCGTCTCAGAACAAAATAGCTATTAACTTTTCGCGACATTTTCTCGGCTGAATTCGCCCGAAATTAGCCTCAAACGCTTGACATTGACCAAGAATAAGCGTATAATAACTTATGAGAATGTAGATTCTAGAAAGTAAATCGATGAACGCGCTCACCATTGCAAACCAGACTACTATCAGCCTCGCGCTCATTGCGGCAGATCAGCACCCGGCCACCGTGTACCTCGCGAGTCTCAGCAGTGAGACCAGCCGCCGCACCATGCAAAGCGCGCTGAATGAGATTGCGCGGATCATGGGTTTCCAAACGGTGCAGGTCGCACAACCGGGCAAGCGCGCGAAGCTGGATGTGACCTACACGGGTGTAAATTGGGCAACGCTACGCTATCAGCACACGGCAGCGATCCGCGCGAAGCTGCAAGCCGTCAGAGCGGACGGCACGACTTACGCGCCTTCGACTGTGAACAAGATGCTATCTGCGCTGCGGGGGGTCCTCAGTGAAGCCCGTAAATTAGGGCTGATGAGTGCGGATGAATGCGCTGCTGCAATTGACATTCCCATTGTAAAGGGCGAAACGCTCCCCGCCGGGCGCGATTTGAGCATCGGCGAACTTGTGTCCCTTGTGAACGTCTGCAAGGCAGACAAGACGCCCGCCGGGTCACGCGACGCGGCATTGATAGGCGTGCTGTATACCTGTGGTCTTCGCCGTGCAGAACTAGCAGCGCTTAAAGTAGCTGACTTCGACGCCGAGTCGGGCAAGCTGGTCATTCACAGCGGCAAGGGTCGCAAAGATCGCACGGTCTATGTAACCAATGGCGCGGCTACTGCGCTGGTGAACTGGCTCGTGTTGCGAGGAACGGAAGCGGGAGCGCTGTTCACTTCTGTTCGGCGGGGTGGGCATGTTTCCGCGCAGGGTATGACCCCGCAAGCCGTATATGGCATTCTCAAGACGCGCGCTACAGAGGCGGGTGTAAAAGACTTTTCGCCGCATGACCTGCGCCGCACGTTTGTTTCCGACCTGTTGGATCGTGGAAACGATATTGTGACCGTTCAAAAATTGGCGGGACATTCCGACCCGAAAACGACCT
Organism: Aggregatilineales bacterium; assembly: GCA_965246845.1. GTDB lineage: Bacteria > Chloroflexota > Anaerolineae > Aggregatilineales > UBA2796 > JBBRMW01. Next base: position 790,715 of record CBDFFR010000012.1, on the reverse strand, counting down.
CGCGCTACGACAGGCGTGGCGAGGAAACAAAGAAGCGTGCCGCTAATTCGCTGCACTTCCCCTACTGAAAATAAGAGGAGCCGGGTACATGCCCGGCTTTTCAGTGTCTAGTTACGAGGGCATTCACTCTGTAGCGGAGTGTAGGCTTGAGAAAACCCTGAAATATTGAACGTCGCGACCAGTAAGCGGCCATCGTAGGTTGTGAACCCAATTGCAAGGTGACTATGGGTCGCTATACTGCGAAGGGTTGATGATTCCTTCTCATCGGGAACAAACGCCGCCTCGTTTGTCGTGGATAATGCGGCCGATAATGTGAACGCTGTTTCCTTGTCGAAACGAAGAACAAGATCAACAGTATCCGACAGTACATCGTCATGGATATTTATATCAGCCGCAAAATATACTTCCAGTGCATGATTTTTGCACCGAACATACAAGGCACAAGCGGGAGCCAAACGACGGCTGGATGGGAAACAGGAAGCACTGATCATCGCGCTGGCGTACAGCGACGCACCAGATAGTGCTGGGCAGTGGACAATGCAGTTGTTGCGCACGTCGTCGCTCTGAGATTGTCGTGCCAAACCGTTGAAGGTCCGTCATCGCTCACCACATGAGCAGATGAACATAGACCTCCGATGCTTTTCAACCTATAACCTATAGGTTATAATTAGCTGTGTATTGAAGAGCTATGGAGGTCTTATGCGCGATGTTGGACGGCTAACACGGTTAATCGCACTGACTATAGCGGTAGCAGCCACACTCCTCTTCTATGCTGTTGTTTCGGCTCAAAGTATACAGGCAGCCTCCGCAACATTTAGCCCCACACCGACGCAATCTGCAACTCCCACACACGGACCGACCAATACTCCATTCTGGCTCGACATGCCAACTGCTCGTCCTGGCGAAATGCGTTGGACATCGCAAATGCTGCCGATCCCCGATGCGACCGACGAGACGTACAAGTATCTGCCGCCTGAGCCGGTCATTGCGGCTATCCGCGCCGACTGGGATTTCATTGCGACGAATTGCTTGTACAATCCGACGTGGTTGATCAAGCCGGAAACCTATAAAGCCTGTACGTGGCTTGAACCCGCGTCGACGCCTACCCCGCGCCCGCCGACCCCGACCAAAGTGCCAAAGGGGGTCACGCCCGATCTGCGACAAGGATTCGTTTTCACCACGATCCGCACCTTCCGCCTGCTCGGTTGCAATACGACAGGTGACCTGTGCCAAGTCGCTGAACAGCGCGAAGGCAACATGCTCGCGATCTACGATGCCAATCTGAAAGAAACGTCGCGCAAGCCCTGGGCGAAGAACTACATACAGTTCGTAAACTTGCGTTTCGATGCGACTGCCGGTCACTGGAAACAGGTCGGTCTTTCGAAAATTCAGCAAATCGCCTACGCGACGATGACTCCTACTGCCGCCACTGCGCAGCCTTAAAAGGCGCTACCTCAAGGAGCTGTTCCCCCTTTCGTTCGTTCGTTTCAACGGGAGATTGGCCCTGATGACCTTCCTCGCTTCGCTGTACAGCAAAGGGCGCTTTGTGCGCCTTTTGCTCGTTGTGTGTATCGTCTGTCTGCTGCTGCCCGTCGTCGGGCATTCTTCGATTCTCGTGGTTCGTGCGGCACCGCATTGCGCAGTCCGAGAACCCGCCCCCGCAGGACCCGTCTCCACTGCCCAATATTGGTATCATGGATAATAAGGTCGCCGCCGACACCGACATCGGCGGTGATTTCGGGGGTGCGCAGCTTGCGCCGGGTAAGCCGTGTTACGGCTGCTACACGATGGTCGTCATATACTTGTTTTTGGAGAAAATCAGTACAGCAGAGATCAAACCTACTTCGGTTCTTTTAGGTTTTATTCCATCGCATTTTCCCGTTGATTTTGATTGAATGCGCTTCTTTAGGATAAGCCAGAAAATCGCGCACGATAGCCCATTTACATAGCTTTTCCAAGTGATGATATGGAATTTGAGGTACCTTCTACACAGAAATTGTCTGACACTTTCAAGCGAAATTGTCTGACACTTTTAAGCACATTGGCTTTATCCAATACGCTTGAAAGTGTCAGACAGTTTTTTGTCTTTTTTCGTTTATGTACAGCCGGGTAGTTCCTTCTGTGACCACAATAATCACGAGACACGAAGAGCCTTTTTAGACGCTAATTTGAGACCTGAAAAATTATCTAGTCAATATCTGCTGTCTCAACAAAACTTCTTTAATTGAACCTTCCACGAATGTAGGTGGATGCTTTTCTGTTTCGACTGACAATGACTTGAAGCGACCGCCCACGCGAAGTGGCGGGCGTGCCGCCTGCCGACCGAAGCGGAATGGGAATGGGCAGTGCGCGGACCGCAAGTGACTACCTGGCCGTGGGATGATGACATGACGCCGGAGAAGGCGAACACGGCGGAAACCAAACCAGAATACGGTGGATCATTTTTGCGCCGCCCCACTACATACGGGTCCGCCATGTCTGCAAAGCGCGCCTCCAGACTTTGAAATGGCTCAATGACCTGCATGGTCGCTCCTCATTCGGCCATTTTCTCCTCACACTGTTTTGATGCGATGACCCCAGGGTACAGGCGCGAGTACGTGGTTATTCCGCACCCCGCGCGGCTATAATAGAGCGCTCTACCCTACACTAATCGACTCCTATGGCAATCAAGAAAAGCGCCCTCTACAGCTCACTCTGGGAAAGCTGCGACGAACTACGCGGCGGCATGGATGCCTCGCAGTACAAAAACTATGTACTGATCCTGCTCTTCGTAAAATACGTCTCCGATAAATATGCGGGGAAGCCGGACGCGATGATCGTGGTTCCGCCAGGCGGCAGCTTCGCGGATATGGTCCGCTCGAAGGGCAGCAAGGACATCGGCGAGAAGATGAACGTCATCATTCGCGAGCTTGCAGATGCCAATGAACTCCGAGGCGTGATCGATGTCGTGGACTTCCACGATACGGACAAGCTGGGCAAGGGGCAGGAGATGACGGACCGCCTTTCGCGCCTCGTCGCCATCTTCGAGAACCCGGCGCTCGATTTCAGCCGCAACCGCGCCGAAGGGGATGATATTCTAGGGGATGCCTACGAATACCTGATGCGCCACTTCGCCACCGAATCCGGCAAGAGCAAGGGGCAGTTCTATACGCCCGCCGAAGTCTCGCGCGTGATGGCGAAGGTGATCGGCATCCGGCACGCGACCCGCACCGAACAGACGATTTACGATCCGACCTGCGGATCGGGGTCGCTGCTGCTCAAGGCTGCCGACGAAGTGCGCGGCATGATCACGATCTACGGGCAGGAAATCGACAACGCGACGCGCGCCCTCGCGCTCATGAATATGATCCTGCACAACAACCCGACCGCCGAAATCTGGCGCGATAATACGCTCTCGACGCCGCATTTTCTGGAAGCGGATGGCTCGCTCAAACGCTTCGACTTCGCGGTAGCCAACCCGCCCTTCTCCGCGAAGGCATGGATGAACGGCTTCGACCCGCAGAACGACCTCTACGGGCGCTTCGCGGAGGGCGTCCCGCCGCCGAAGAACGGCGATTATGCGTTCCTGCTGCACATCCTGCACTCGCTCAAAAGCACGGGCAAGGGCGCGGTCATCATGCCGCACGGCGTCCTCTTCCGCGGCAACACGGAAGCCGAGATACGTCGCAACCTGATCGAACACGGCTACATCAAGGGGATCATCGGCCTGCCCGCGAACCTGTTCTATGGGACGGGCATCCCCGCGTGTATCGTCGTGCTGGACAAGGCGGGCGCGAGCAAGCGCACCGGCATCTTCATGATCGACGCGAGCAAGGGCTTCGTCAAGGATGGCAACAAGAACCGCCTGCGCCATCAGGATATTCACCGGATCGTCGATGTCTTCTCGCGCGGAGCCGAGACGTCCCGCTATGCGCGCTTCGTCACGAACGACGAGATCGCGGCCAACGGCTTCAACCTGAACATCCCGCGCTATATCGACAGTGCAGAACCCGAAGACCGCCACGACATCGAGGCGCACCTGCGCGGCGGCATCCCCGACCGCGACATCGACGCGCTTGCGGCGTGGTGGGCGGTCTTCCCCTCACTGCGCGCGGAACTCTTCGCGCCCGCCGACCGCCCCGACTATTGCATGTTGACGCTTGCTCCGGCAGAGGTCAAAGCCGCGATCCTCGCGCACCCGGAATTCATCCGCTATACAAAGACGGTTGCCGCCCGCTTCGAGACGTGGCGCGTTCACGCCATCGCCACCTTTGAAGCGCTGCAAATCGGCGCGCACCCGGCGGAATTGATCGACGCGCTCTCCGAAGACCTGCTGCGCTGCTTCCACGATGCGCCGCTGCTCGACCCCTATGACATCTACCAGCACCTGATGACCTACTGGACCGAGGCGCTGCAAGACGACATCTACATGATCGCCGCCGAAGGCTGGCAGGGCGCGAACCGGATGCGGCTCATCATCGAGGAAGACGGCAAGAAGAGCAAGGAAAAGCCGGATTTCACAATCGGCAAGCTGAAATACATCGCGGATTTGATCCCGCCCGCGCTCGTCGTCGCGGGCTTCTACGCGGGGGACAAGGCGCAAATCGACGCGCTGAACGCGGAAAGCGAGACGCTGGCCGGGTCGCTCGAAGCGCTGCGCGAGGAATATGGACAGGAAGAGGGATTGCTCGATCCCGTGAGCGACGACAAGGGCAAAATCTCCAAAGCGGCAATCAACGCGCAGATCAAAGAGGTCAGGAACGACCCGAACGAGACCGAAGCCTACGCGCTGCTCGTGGAATATCTGACGCTGCTCGACCGCGAGACCGCGACGAAGAAGAGCGCCGCCGATGCGCAAAAGCTGCTCGATAGCGTGGTTTACGAACGCTATGCCGACCTCAGCGAAGACGACATCAAGGCGCTCGTCATCCATGATAAATGGCTGGCCGCGCTGGAGAGCGCCATCACGGGCGAGGTCGCACGCACCTCGCAGACGCTGGCCGCCCGGCTTCGCGAACTGGCCGAACGCTATGCCATGCCGCTGCCGCGCCTCTCCGAACGCGCCGCCGAACTCCGCGAGAAGGTAGACGCGCACCTGCGCCGGATAGGATTCACATGGAATTGAAACCCGGCTACAAGAAGACGGAGATTGGGGTGATTCCAGAGGATTGGGAGGCAAAAGACCTTTATGAAATTGCAGATGTAATAATGGGACAATCTCCTAATGGCACATCTTATAACCGAGTTGGACAAGGAGTACCATTAATTAACGGTCCTACAGAGTTCACCGATGTGTACCCTATAGCTATCCAGTGGACCACCGAACCAGTCAGGTTTACAGAGAAGGGAGATGTTTTACTTTGCGTTCGCGGAAGTTCTACAGGACGTTTAAACATTTCTGATGCTAATTACTGCATTGGGCGTGGGGTCGCTGCTTTAAGAGCTAAATCTCAGACTGACCAGAGCTATTTCCTATACGTCGTGACAAATGCCATAAAACGTGTTTTGGCAATAACAACAGGCTCAACTTTTCCAAATATAGATGGCAAATCTATTGCTTCGCTCAGAGTAGTTTGTCCTCCGCACTCCGAACAACGCGCAATCGCCGCCGTCCTGAGCGACCTCGACGACGCGATCCGCGCACTGGATCAGCTCCTCGCAAAAAAGCGCGACCTCAAACACGGCGCGATGCAGGAGTTGCTCACGGGCGAGCGGCGGCTACCGGGGTTTGGTGGGGTGTGGGAAGAAAAAACATTCGACCAAATATTTAGATTTTTAGCGACTGCCAATAATCCGCGCAGCGATCTTTCAGATGATAGCGATTACTCCTACATCCACTATGGTGATATTCATACTAAAGGTGCGGCTTTTCTTGATTGTGCGTCTGAAATTCTACCGATGGTTTCACAAAGCAAAGTGCGTAACATCCCCTTCGTTGAAGATGGCGATTTGGTGATGGTTGATGCTTCAGAGGATTACGCAGGTATTGGTGTCAGTGTTGAAGTTAATAACGCAACAGGTCATCAGGTAGTCGCAGGCTTGCACACCATCCTTTTACGAGGTGATAAAGGTGTATTGAAAGCGGGTTTTGCAGGCTATCTTCAATTCATCCCTGCAATCAAATCTGCATTGATCAAGGCAGCAACAGGTATATCAGTTTACGGAATCTCAAAAAACTCCGTAAAACAAGTGGCGGTACAGTTGCCTACGTTGGACGAACAAACCGCCATTGCCGCCGTTCTCTCCGAAATGGACGACGAGATCGCAGCGCTGGAAGCGGAGCGCGAGAAGACACGCGCCCTCAAGCATAGCATGATGGATGAACTCCTGACCGGGCGCACTCGGCTCCTATGAGGCAACAATGAAGAACTACTATCGGGTCATGCTTGGCAGGCAGAGCGCTTACGCGGCGGAGTGTCGCGCGGGTGGGTTCATCGGTGCGGATTATGGCATCAAACAGGACCTGACGCCGAACTTCACCGGAGATGTACGCGCCTTCAATCGGTTTTTTATCCCGGTGTATCTGGCGGTGAACCGGGAAAAGGGAAGAGTTGCGGCGGGATTGGCGGGCGGCCAATTGTGGACTATCGCGAAGAAGATGCAAGAGGGCGACATAATCCTCTCGCCGGATGGGGAAAGGCGCTATCTGGTGGGTGAGGTCAGCGGCGGTTATATCTTTACGCCGAGGAGTATCCTGCCGCATCGCCGCGCGGTGCGCTGGTTCCCGGAGAGCATCGAGCGGGTGACTCTGAGCGAGGCACTCAGGAACTCTGCGGGGTCAGCGCTCACTGTCAGCGACATCACCCGGTACAGCGCGGAGATCGAACAATTGATCGGCGGTGTCGCGCCCCCGTCTATCGTCGCGACTGACGCGACCATTGAAGACCCGGCGGCCTTTGCGATGGAGAGGCATCTCGAAGATTTCCTCGTAAAGAACTGGGCGCAGACCGAATTGGCGCGCGCAGGCTATGAGATTTACCGCGTCGATAACGACGTTGTTGGGCAGCAGTTTCCGACGGATACAGGACCGATTGATATTCTCGCGGTTAATGGGACTACAAAGACTCTGCTCGTAGTCGAACTCAAAAAAGGCCGCGCGAGCGATGCCGTAGTCGGGCAAATCCTGCGCTATATGGGCTATGTAAAGGATGAGCTGGCCGAAGAAGGGCAGACCGTGCGCGGCACGATCATTGCGTTGGACGACGATCAGCGTATCCGGCGAGCGCTTTCCGCAGTGCCGAACATTGATTTTTACCGCTACGAAATCACGTTCAAACTCTCAAGGGTAGCACGATGAGCAGCAGAGTCGGCCAGGTCGAGCGCGTGACGCAGAACCGCATCGTTGGGCTTTTTCGCGACGTGCTGGGCTACGACTATCTGGGCAAGTGGCAGGATCGCGATGGCAACAGCGCCATCGAAGAGGGGCTTCTACACGCGGCATTGCAGCGGCGCGGCTACGCGGAGCCGCTGATCAGGCGTGCGATTGAAGACCTGAAGCGCGCGGCAGGCGACCAGAGCCGGGGTCTCTACGACGTGAACAAGGCCGTCTATACCTTGCTGCGCTATGGCGTCCCGGTGCGCCCGGAGGTGGGCGAGAATATGGTCGCGGTCCACCTGATCGACTGGCAGAACCCGGAGCGCAACCACTTCGCGATTGCGGAAGAGGTGACGGTGCGCGGCGAGAATACCAAACGCCCGGACATCGTGATCTATGTGAATGGGATCGCGCTCGGTGTGCTGGAACTCAAGCGCTCGACTGTTTCCGTCTCGGAAGGCATCCGGCAAAACCTCGACAACCAGAAATCGGTGTTCATTCGCCCGTTCTTCGCGACGGTTCAGTTCGTCATGGCGGGTAACGATAGCGAAGGGCTGCGCTATGGCACGACCGGGACGCCCGAAAAGCAATACCTGCGCTGGAAAGAAGACGGCGACGTGCCGGGGTTGCTCGACCGCGCGCTGGCGCAGCTTTGCGAAAAGACGCGGCTGCTGGAGATCATCCACGATTTCACCGTATTCGACCGGGGTATCAAGAAGCTGTGCCGCCCCAACCAGTATTTCGGCGTGCGCGCGGTGCAGGCCTTCGTCGCGCGTCGCGAGGGCGGAGTCCTCTGGCACACGCAGGGCAGTGGCAAAAGCCTGACGATGGTGTGGCTGGCGAAGTGGATACGCGAACATCGCGAGGATGCGCGTGTGCTGATCATCACCGACCGGACCGAACTGGACGAGCAGATCGAGAAGGTCTTCAAGGGCGTCGATGAGCAGATCGTCCGCACGAAGAGCGGTCAGGACCTGATCATCAAATTGAACGCCGCCGCGCCCTGGCTGATGTGTTCGCTGATCCACAAATTCGGCACGGAAGAGGGTGATGTTGCCGGGTATATCGAGGCGCTCAACGACAGCCTGCCCGCCGATTTCGCGCCGAAGGGCGACCTGTATGTGTTCGTGGATGAATGCCACCGCACGCAGTCCGGCGACCTGCACAAGGCGATGAAGCGCATCCTGCCCGGCGCGGTGTTCATCGGGTTCACGGGGACGCCGTTGCTCAAGGCCGACAAGCAGAAGAGCATCGAGGTTTTTGGCAGCTATATCCACACCTACCGCTACGATGAAGCAGTGCGCGATGGCGTGGTGCTGGATTTGCGCTACGAGGCGCGCGACATCGATCAGAGCATCACCTCGCAGAGCAAAATCGATCAATGGTTTGAGTCGAAGACAAAAGGGCTGACTGATTACGCACGGGCACAGCTCAAGCAGAAATGGGGGACGATGCAGAAGGTCCTGAGTTCACAGGATCGGCTGGAGAAGATCGTCGCGGATATTCTCTTCGATATGGAGACGAAGGACCGCCTGCAAAGCGGGCGCGGGAACGCGCTGCTCGTTTCCGGGAGTATCTATCAGGCGTGCAAGTTCTACGAACTGTTCATCAGTCACGGCTTTCAGCAGTGCGCTATCGTCACGTCCTATAAGCCGTCGCCGTCGGACATCAAAGGCGAGGAGACAGGCGAAGGGTTGACCGAACGGCTGCGTCAGTATGAAATCTACGAGCGGATGCTCGGCGGCAAAGACCCGGACGCCTTCGAGCAGGAAGCCAAGCGCAAATTTGTCGAAGATCCCGCGCAAATGAAGCTGTTGATCGTGGTCGATAAGCTGCTGACCGGGTTCGATGCGCCCTCCGCGACGTACCTCTACATCGACAAGCAGATGCGCGATCATGGCCTGTTTCAGGCAATTTGCCGCGTCAATCGGCTCGACGATGATGATAAAGAGTACGGCTATATCATTGATTACAAGGACCTGTTTCAGAGTCTGGAGCGCTCCGTCCACGACTACACGTCCGGGGCGTTCGATGGCTATGATGCGGAGGATGTAGGCGGGTTGCTCATGGACCGTCTGGAGAAAGCGCGTGAACGGCTGGAAGCGACGCGCGAACAAGTCAAGGCGCTGTGCGAATCCGTTGCGCCGCCGAAAGACAGCGCGGCCTACATTCACTACTTCTGCGCCGAAGATACCACCGATAAAAATGCGCTCAAACAGAACGAGCAGAAGCGCATTCTGCTGTATCGTCTGACCGTCGCGCTGATCCGCGCCTACGCCAACCTCGCCAATGAGATGATTGAGGCCGGGTATACGCAGGCCGAAGCCGAGGCGATCAAGGGCGAAGTCGCGTATTACGAGAATGTACGCAAAGAGGTCAAGATCGCGAGTGGGGATTATATCGACCTTAAAGTGTACGAACCCGCGATGCGCCACCTGATCGATACCTACATCCGCGCGGACGAGAGCGAGAAAGTCTCCACCTTCGATAACCTCACGCTGATCGAGCTGATCGTCGAACGCGGACCGGATGCTGTGAACGCGCTGCCGGAGTCGATTGCAGGCAGTCAGGGCGCGGTCGCGGAGACCATCGAGAACAACATGCGCCGGATCATCATCGACGAGCAGCCGCTCAACCCGAAATACTACGAAAAGATGTCCGATCTGCTCGATGCGCTGATCGAGGAGCGCCGCGCCAATGCCCTCACTTACGAGGATTACCTGAGCCGGGTCGCGGACCTCGCGGTACAGGTGCAAAATCCGACTGCAGGCGCGGCATACCCGCGTTCACTGGATAGCGCGGCCAAGCGTGCGCTCTATGACAATCTGGGCAGCAATGAAGCGCTCGCGCTCGCGCTGGACGCGGAAATCCGCAGGGTGAAAAAGGACGACTGGCGCGGCAATGCGTTCAAATCGCGCGAGGTCCGGCAGGCGATTGGCAAACATCTGGGCGCGGATATTGAGGCTATTTTTCAACTGGTCAAGAACCAGCCGGAATACTGAGGCTGCTTGAGCAACCATCAAATCGTCGTGAACGGCCTCAACGTCGATGTGGTCAGGAAGGACATCAAGAACCTGCATCTTGGGGTCTACCCACCCAATGGGCGTGTGCGGGTGGCCGCGCCGTTGCGCGTGGATGACGAGGCGGTGCGGCTGGCGGTCATCTCCAAACTGACCTGGATCAGGCGGCAGCAGCGCCGTTTCGCGGAACAGGAGCGACAGAGCAAGCGCGAGTACGTCTCCGGCGAGAGCCACTATTTCAACGGGAGCCGCTACCTGCTGGATGTGGTCTACCAAGCCGGACCGCCGAAGGTCGTCATCCCGAACCATACGCACATCACGCTAACGGTGCGACCCGGCAGCAACCGGGAGCAGCGTGAGCGCGTGATGCTGGCGTGGTATCGGCGCGAACTGCGCGCGGCGGTCCTGCCGCTGATTGCGAAGTGGGAGCCGTTGATGCAGGTGCAGGTCCACGAGTGGATGATCCAGCAGATGAAGACCAAATGGGGGACGTGTAACATCGCGGCGGCGCGCATCCGGCTCAATCTGGAACTGATCAAGAAGCCGTCGCGCTGCCTGGAGTACATTGTCGTTCACGAGATGGTCCATTTATTGGAGCGCCGCCACAACGACCTTTTCATCAGCCTGATGGATCACTACCTCCCATCGTGGCGCTTCCTGCGCGACGAACTGAACCGGGAGCCACTCGCGCACGAGGAGTGGGGGTATTGAAAAATTCTGGCGCGAATTCAATCGTGAGCCAAAGGTGGCTTCGTAACTTGTTCATCTATTCGGATAGCCTCGCACCTGTAGAAGCAAACGCAGCAGGCTGAGATGGTCTGCTGCGTTTATGCTTTTTGTACAGGTCCAAAATCCACCATTTGTATTCAGGTGGAGTTTTCGTCCTTCCGGTCAGCGAGAGCATGGACAAGTAGGTCAATCTGCTCACTCGTAAAGTTACGGCGAATGGCTTGTGCAGACCGCTTAAGGTCGTCCGGAAAAAACCTGAACGGCACGTTTTCGGAAGCCAGCGAGGATAGCTGCCTGGTTCGCGCTCATATTCCCGGAGAGGACCTCCTCAGCCAAGTCGGACCGATCCCGCCGTAGCCGAGCAATGGCGGCTGCACGAGTATTTCCGGTAGATCTGGGAAGCAACTTTACATTGTCATGTTGCTCAGAGCCTTGGGTGAACCTATCTCCACCGTGTCCACTGTTCGGCGGTATCAGATAGCGCTCAACTTCTCGTCGCATTGTCTTCATACGCTCTGCAACGAACGGATCAAGTGTTTCGTGCCGATGCTTAAGGGTCAGAATACTATTCACATCAGCGAGCGACCACCCAATCCCACCTTCAGTGTAGGGTGCTACAACGAAGGCAGCAAACGAAGATGCTGTAGTCTCCCATAGGTGACTTTCAACCAGTGTTGCAAGCAGTTCAAGCAGAACGGATGGATCAGCACCGGATGCGTGTATCTGACCAATGATCTGCGAACGGAGAAGTTCGTCCACTGTGCTTGGAGTGGACATACCGCTGACCATCCGCTTACGCATTGTGGATTTTCACCGAAGGGCGAACCCTGTTGTGCTTCGCGTAGCAGTGGGGCAACCACTTACTTTTGACCCACTCCAGCGCCGAAAGACAATCGGCTTCTGTGGACATCTCGTGTCCCAGATACTTTTTGATAGCACCATGTGCTGTCCCCCACCGCGCGCCGAGATAGTGATCCGCTTGGCGTGCGTATTTCGCAATCTCACTACGCATCGCAGCAATGCGTTCCATCGAAGTCATTACCCGTACGGTTGGTGTCAATTGAGGCAATTCAGGTTGATTGTTGCCAGAGTTCTGCTTAGCAGCTTCGTCAAGCAGCGCAGCCGCCATGATCCTCGGCCCAGTGAAACCCGCTTTTGCGCAAATCTTGTCGATTGCAGCCAGTTTGTTTGGGTCCAAATCCTGGGTGCTTTCCATTCCGACGGCACGCGGATCATCCATATTCGCAACGGTGACATCAATTAGCCTCGGTGCGTGCAGTGGTTGGTCTTCGCTTGGATGTACTTGCGGCAGCAACACGATTGTCGCGCTGCGAAAGTCCTTGCTCGCTCTCACTCCGCAGTCGTTCCAAAAAGTTGGTCATTTCAGGATCGTCAGGGGCAATGATGTAAACACGCTGCATCTCATTAACCGCCGGATCAGGAATGTTTACGACACGCATTCCGCGTCCTACAAGCTGATGAAGCCAGCCCTGGTCACGAACGAGGCTGAGAACACATACAACGGAGATTGGCGGGTAGTCATAGCCAACGTGCGCCATCGCACACGTAATCAGAATGTCGTAGCCGCCTTGCTTGAAGTCGTCCAACCCTGTCTGCGAGGCGGGGTCATCAGAGAGAGCCAACAGCGTCTTGATATGCGGATGCTGCCGCGACACGTATTTTTGAATTGCACGCGCATGGGTCTGGTCCGCGGCAGCGATCAAACCACAATACATAGGCCACGCATGTTGAAGCTCCCGGACCTTTGCAATGGTTTCATCGACGAGGCGCTGATAGCAGCCCTTGTCACGCACAATTCGACCTAGTGCGACATTGTTTTCGGAGATCGTGGCCTCGTCCTTTCGGCCTGCGGTCAGGTCTTCGACCTGGATTGTGCCGTCAAAAACCAGTGCTTCCATCGGACGCAGGTACCCCTCGCGTACGCCTTCGAGGTAATCGGCCTCGACATCAGCCAGCAGACGCCGAGTGCCATACTCATCCTGCTGGGTATATTCTGCGAAAATCAATTCGCGATTGTCGGAGCGATAAGGTGTTCCCGTAAGCATCACGACGAATTTTGCGCTTTCCGCAAATTTCTCGACGACCTCTGCCGACAATGTCCCATCGCCTAGCTCGTTACTAGCCCCCAACTGCTGGGCTTCATCAAGGACCAGAACATAATCATTCCTGGCGATCTCCTGCTCATGCAATTCTGGACGCGTTACCGCTGAGGCATACGTGATTGTGTACCCGATTTGCACTGCACGAGAGGTGTCCAGAAATGGCGGCTTGTTCTGCCGATGGCAAATCTCCCCTGGAAACGATTTTTGAGAGAGTGCGGATGTTTGCTCGATGGTAATCAGCTCCAACTGCTTGCAGAGATTTGTGCGAGGCGTGAGCCAAATGATGTTCTTGGCGACGCCTACCCGCAATGCAAGCTCGATGATCATCAGTGCCAGCCATGTTTTTCCGGTTCCGGGTGCCACATTGGCAAGGAAAAGTCGGTCACGAGTGGTGAGTTTCTCACCACGCTGATTTTTTGCAAGCATGTTTGTCAACTTTGCATTCGCCGCCACGATACCACGCTGTTGAACGGGTCGCAGATGGTTCGGTTTCGCCATGTTCGTTCTCCTCGATTCGGGTCTCGCTTGTGGTTGCTGTGAGTTATCGACAGGTGACAAGAGTTCGTTGAGTCGGTCTCCTTTCTTCAGGTTGCACGATGGGCAAAGCGGTTGTCCGTTCTCGATGACAGTTCGGCCACCCCTTGAATAAGGAACAATATGATCGGCGCACCATCCACGTTTTAGTTGGCACCCACATATTGCACATCGACCGGCGGTGGTAAGATAGAGATGCTTTCGCTCACGACGATTGAAGAAGCGGCGCATTTCTCCTCCCTTTCACCACGTTATTATATGAAGTATTGCTTCATGAAGCAATACTTTACTAATGGAAGTTTGTTAGAAATGGATCAGAAGCCCTCAGATGTTTTCAGACTCCGGCTAGATGCTGTAATGTCACGAACTAAGTTAAGTCAAGCCGAACTTGCTCGACGGGTGGGAATTAGTCCGGCAGCTGTGTTGCAATACAGGCGAGGCAAGTCTCTGCCTACCCTAGACACACTCGCAATCATCACGCATGTATTGGAGACTTCGAGTGACTACTTATTAGGACTAGCTGATGAGGTGCGATGTATTCAACCAGATGAACTTTCACCTACAGAGACAGAAATTTGTTCTCTCATTCATGGCTGTGACGAAGAACAGAGACAGAAAATCTTGCTCAGATTAAAAAATATGATAGAAAACAAAATCTTTTGAGAAGCAATGTTTTTCCCGTGGAAACCCATTATGATGAATATGGCACTCCCGCGAATATTGACGGTGGCCTTTTTTCTTCACGCTGATACGATTCAGGCGCGATTGATAGTTAAACATTCGCGAGCTGGTCCAAGATATTAATAAATTGTACAAGAAAGTTCCGGCAAATTATTAACAATTTACAAAATTTTGTGTACAGAGCAGGAGGTTTCTACGGGTCAGGAGAGATGGGGTTCCGAATTCGGAACCCCACCCATAGTGAACCTTAAACGACCTTAGGTGCGTTCGTGACTGCGTGGACTTGTCCCCGCAACTCGGTCGGGTTAGTGGAACGTGGCAAACACGCGCTTGGCTTGCTCGCGCTGCTACGACTCGCCGATGCGCTTGGCGTGAACGCGAGCGAGTTGCTGACCGTCTTTGACAAGCCCCATGAGGAGAGCAAACCGATAATTCCAAAGTGAGTACGATAGCACTTATGTCGCCGAGCCTAGTCAATGCAATGAATTCGTTGTCCATTACAGCAACTTAAAGTTTTGCTCACAAATTGTCGAGTATGCCCTTTATTGATTCTTTCACATAGGCATCTCGCTCCTGGACAAGTGCCGTTTGCAAATGTTCCAAAGCCGCCGAACCGCCAATGTTCCCAAGTGCCTCTGCTGCCTTATCTCGTAGGGACCAACTCTCGGATTTTAAGTAATCGGCAATAAGCGGAATGGCTCGTGCGTCTTGCAACGTGCCAAGCCCGATTATGACCCCTTCCAGAACATCAGCATCTTTTTCATGATTTAGCATAAATAGAAGCTTCTCGTAAGCCTCGTCCCGTTTATAGTTTCCTAGTGATTTAGCCGTTTCATATCGAACATTCCAATAGGCACTCGCGCACAATTCCAGCAAGGTCCGGAAGGCAACCTCGTTCGTGAAGTGACCAAACGCGACCGCGACTGCTTCCTGAACCTGTGGTTTCATTTTGTCTGCAACTACATAGTTGTGCATTAGAGCCACAATCCGCGATGTGCGACTTTCATCCCTCATTTGCGTCAATTTTTCAAGCGCGTTCAAGCGCGTTCCTTGATAAGACGACATAAGCTGCACGCGTATAAGCTCCATCTCTTCTTCGCCAGCATCTAAGGTCATTTCATCTCCTCACTTAGGTATGTACCCAGGATTTGGTATCGCGACAATGGAGAATGCCTTCGCCAGATTGGACAGGTATTGGGCTTCATCTGGAACACCACAATTCATTAACCAATGCCTGCGAAAATTACCACCTTCGTCATAGAAAGGATCGTAGGTTGCCGTACACACAGGGGCGTTGATTACAAACCCGCGGTCGCCAGCAGAGTAGTCCTTACGTGTCACAATTAGGAAAGGATACCCATAAGCCTTCACTGTTCCCTGATCGAAATACTCGAAAAGCGATAAACCATCGTCATCGCGTCCAAGTCGCTTTCTGAATTGATTCGCACCAAGGTCTGGACTTCCGTTCTTCCTTGCATCTACACCGCGTAACGCGACTACCAACTCCGGCGTCAATTTCTCAGCTAATAATGCTTCGCTAGCTTGCACAAGAATGGCTACAGCACCTTCTGGTAGTAGCTCCTCGATCAAGACCACTGTACGCACGAAAAATTCAGCCGTAAGTTGTCCAACGCGAGCTATCACACCTAGCTGCTTTCCATCGTTACCCAGAATGCCTGCCAGATCGAAAAGTCTTCCTGTTGGATCGGAATAGTCCGTGGGACGATTCGCTGAGTAAGCATATCTGTTGACGGTGTTGGTATTTTCAATATCAGCAGACTCGGGATCACGCGAAACAAACCGTCCACCGTCAATACGATAGTAGCGTGCCCGCAAGCTATAAAGTGCTGTTGTACTATCAAACTGCTGCCCAGTGTACAAATACGCATTCGGCGTTGTGCCACTCACGCCGCGCGTGTTGCCGAAGGCGTCATAGACGTAACGGTTGAGCGCATTTCCCGTCACTTCCGTCAGGACGCGGGTGCTGCCCTGCCCATCGTGCAGGTAGTAGGCAGTCGTGCCGCCGCGCTGCTGTGCCACGAGTTCCGTGCCACCAAGAATATAGGCAGCAACAGGCGCACCACTCCCATCTCTCTCCTGAATGATATCGCCCAAGGGTGAGAGTTCGTCCCAAAGATAGTTGGTGGTCGCGCCGTTTGCTACCTGCTGGGTTCGATGTCCGGCGTAGTCGTAGGCGAACGTTACACTTTGGCCGCTAGGCAAGTTCGCGCCGGTCATGTGGTCGCGCGCATCCCAGGTGTAGGTCGTGACGGCGCTATTCTCGGTGATGCTCGCAAGATTGCCACGTCCATCGTAGGTATAGTCCGCGAACCCGCCGCTGGTCATCTGGTCGAGGTTGTTGTAGATGTAGGTCCATGTCGAACCATTGGACGTTTGCGAGAGGCGGTTGCCCACCGCGTCGTAGGTCCACGCAAGCTGCCAGGGCAAATTCAGGCCGTTGTTGCCACCGCCGCCACCTGTAGGCGTGTTCGTCGCGCCCGGTGTCGCGGTCGTATTCGGTGTGCTGGTTGCGCCACTTGGCGCAGTCGCGCTCGGTGGCACGAAGGTCGGTGTGCCGTTGCCACCGCTCCCGCCCGTGCTGGTTGGTGTCCCTGTCGGCGTGCCACTCCCACCTGAGCCACCTGCCGCCGTGCGCGTTTCGGTGAGCAAGCGGTAGGCGTCGTCGTAGGTCCACGCAATCGTTGAGCCGTCCTGCTCCGTGACTGACAGGCGATTGCCCGCCACGCCGAGCGTGTAGGTGTAGCTCGCCAGCGGTTGCTGCGGTCCCTTGTGGTGGACCATGCTCGTCAGGCGGTTCAGCGTATCGTAACTGTAATCGGTCTGTACGCCATTCAGGAGCAGCTTGCCCGTGCGGTTGCCTACAGCATCGTAGGAATACGTTGCAAGCGTTCCCGTGCCATTCGCGACAGTTTTGAGGCGGTCGGCGTTGTCGTAGGTGTACGAGAGCGTCCCTGCGGGGCTGGTCATGCCCGTGCGGTTGCCGACCGGGTCGTAGGTGTAGCCGACCGTCTGACCGTTCGGCTGAACGACGCTGGTAGTCCGGTTCTGTGCGTCGTAGGCGTAAGTTGTCGCCCCGCGCAAGCTGTCCGTGACCGTCTGCTTCAAGCCGTTCGCGGTGTAGGCGAGCATTACGCTCGCACCATCGAAGTAGCTCATCGTGGTCGGGCGGTTCATGGCGTCGTAGGCGGTACTGTTGGTATTCCCGTCCGCGAGGCGGTGCGTGAGCGCGTTGCCCAGCGCGTCGTAGGTCCAGCCCTCGTAACTGCCATCCGGCCACGTCTTGCGCACCTGGCGGTTCAGTTCGTCGTAAGCGAAGAGCGTGGCGTGGCTGTTCGCGTCGGAGATCGTCGTCAGGTTGCCGTTCGCGTCGTAGAGGTAGCTTGTTGTCTGACTCATCGCGTTCGTCACCGAGAGCAGCCGCCCCGCGTCATCGTAGCTATAGCCCGTCGCCTTGCGCGCCGCATCGTAGCGCGCAGTAGTGTGCCCCGCGCCGTCGTAGACCTGCTCGGTGTAGGTACCGTCCATGTAGCGCGTGAAACGCAGCCGTCCCCGGATGTCGTACTCGTAGGTCGTGCGGTGATTCAGCGCATCGGTGGTCGAAACGAGCTGCCCTGCGTCGTCGTAGCCCGATAGCGTGTCCTTGCCCAGCGGATCGGTCGTCTTCGTCACACGCCCCGCGGCGTCGTAGTAGGTGAAGCTGGTGTGACCGTTGCCGTCCGTCATGGACGTCTTGCGTCCGGCAGCGTCGTAGGCGTAGCTCGTGGTGCTGGAGGCGGACGTGCCATCTGCAACCGTGACGCTCGTGAGTTGTCCCGCGAGGTCGTAGACCAAGCGCGTGACGTGTCCCGCCGGGTCGCGTTCGGTCAGGCGATTGCCGCGGAAGTCGTAAGTCGCTTCCGTGTATGTACCGTCCGGGTAGGTGGTGCGCGTCAGGCGGTTGGCCGCATCATAGGTGTAGGTCGTGATGCGATTGTTGGCGTCCGTCGCTGAGATGCGGTTGCCGTTCGCGTCATAGGCGTAAGTCGACACGCCCGCTTTGGCATCCGTGACCGTCTTCACACGTCCTAAACCGTCATAGGTGTAGTTCGTAGTGAAATTACGCGCATCGCGACGGGTGAGCAGCCGCCCCATAGTGTCATAGGTCATGACGACCGCCTGGTTGAGCGGATTGCTCTCCGTCAGGCGGTTGCCGTAGGCGTCGTAAGTGAAGGTGCTGGTCTTGCCGTTGCCGTCGGTCTGCGTGAGCGGGTTGCCCTTGTCGCTCCACGTATAACCGCCCACCGTGCCGAGCGGGTCCGAGACGGCCTGCGGCATAAAATCGTCGTTGTAGGTCACGTTCCAGCTTGTGCCGAGCGCATTGCGCAGCGTCTTCGGTCCGCCATACTGGTTGTACTCGACCTGGATCACATCCTTGCCGAGCGCGTCCGTGACCTTCGTGCGGTGGCCTTTGTCATCGTAGGCGTAGCGCGTCGTTTGGTTGAGCGGGTCCGTCACACTCGTTGGGTTGTGGTTGGCATCGTAGGTCAAGGTCGTGGTGCGGTTCAGCGGGTCTACCCGGCGCACGGTCATCCCGTAGGCGTCCTGCTCCTCGACCATCACGCCCGTGTCCGGGTTGGTGGTGGTCGTGATCCGGTTCGGCACGTCGTAGAAGTAGCGCGTGGTGTCACCTACGGCGTTCGTCTCGCTCTTGAGCCGCCCGTCGGGGAAGTAGGTCGCAGCGACCATCGTGTTGCCGCGCGGGTCTACCGCGCTCTTGAACAGGTGCGGGAAGGTCGTGTCGTACAGGTAGCGGACGGGCGTGACCGTCTCCGGTACAGCCACCTCGCGCAGGTCGCCGTTCGAGTCGTAGCTGTAGCCGTAGACCTTACCGAGCGGGTCGGTGATGGACGTGATACGCCCTTGTGCGTCACGCGTATACGTCACGTTCAACCCGGCGCTGCTGAAGATACCATTTGGCGAGAAAGTGAGCGTGTTGCCGTTCAGGTCAGTGATGGATTTGTAGATTGACTGTTTGGTGTTCGGGTCGAAGCCGAACACGAACTTGCGGCCATACGGGTCGCTGTAGGTGTATTGCGTCGGGTTGTAGAGCGGACCGATAAAGCAGAAGAATTGTCCGCCGCCTTGCACGACCAACGGGCAGTCGTTCGACTCCAGCTTGCCATAGACACCCGGCTCGGCTGTGTATTCTGGCAGCAGGAACGGCGCGAAATAGATGGACGGACCGCGCGGCGTGAAGTAGAACGTCACGCGACGACCATCCGGCATGGTCAGCGTCACGTTCTTCTTGTCGTCCACCTTGAGTTTCGGATTGTCGATGGCGAGCTGCCAGCCGTAGCCGAAATCGCTGGACGTATCGCGGGTCAGGCTGTCGTAGGTGCGTCCAATGGTGATCGGCAGGCCCACAATGGGGACGGTCAGGTCGGTGACGGTGAATCGCACGCGCCCCGGCTTGTATTCGCCCACGACCGTGATCAGCACCCCGTCGTTGACCGCTACGCCGTTGCCGTCTTTGCCGCGCACGCGCACGGTGTACGAGTCGTTGGAGAGCAGGGTCGTGTCCAGCGTGGCGAGCGTCGCGCCTGGTCCGACATTCAGCCCTGTCGCGAGGGTACGGTAATCCTGCGGATTGTCGTTCGGCCAGTATTCGACCACGCCATCGACCAGCGACTTGCCGCTGCACAGCACGATCGGTACAAGGCCACTCACCGACGCGAAGTTGAGCGGCGAGGCGATACAGCCTTGTGTGGTGATTGGCGGCAACGTGGCCGTCGGCGTTGGAGTAAGTGAAGGTGTGGGCGTGATGCTTGGGGTCGGCGTAATGCTTGGGGTCGCGGTGCTGGTCGAGGTCGGACCAGGAGTGAATGTCGTGGTCGGAGTCGGTGGGGGAGGTTGCCCATCGACACGGTAATTGACGGCAATATCATCGACCCACGGCAGGCCCCACACCGCATTGATTTCCGCGTCGAACAGAATGTAACGTACACCGGAAACCGACCCGTTCCAGTCCTGATAGCGCCACGCATCGCGCGAGTCAGTCGCAACCCCGGAGGTATAGAGAACGGCAATCCGGTTCTTGTCGTTGTCGTAAGCCCAGATATTGCGGGTGTTGGGCCGGTCGTTGTCGTTGGCATGTCGGAAGTAGAAGCTGGCAAAGGTGACAGTCGAGATGCACCCCAGGTCTACAATGACACCCGCCTCGTTTTTGTAATCGTTCTGCCAGAGACCGGTGTTTTCACCCTGAATAGCACCGTCTCCCGTCACGCCGCCCGTGGGAGAGTATTTGCCAGCATCCACGACGCCATAGAGCGCACGGAACCCCATCGGATATTGTGCGCTGATCTGGTGGGTTTGCGGACCCAACCCGGTTGCCATCGTGTCCGAGTAGCCGAGTGTCGTTCCCGGAATGCAACTCGACTGAGCGCAAAAACGCGAATTGGTCAGTGTGACGACGACCTTGACTGAACCGGCATTGTCGGAGAAGAGGCGCGTTTCATCGTTGGCAATCAGGTACAACGTGCCGCTCTGCTGCGCGACGAACGATCCACTGCTTCCGGTTCCGATCCATGCGCCGCTCGTCTCGATGCGGGCCATGACCGCCATGAACGGCACGCCTTGCTGGACCAGATTGGGCAGGTACTGATAGGGAATGCAGCCATAGACCGGGCAAATGTCCGTCGTGCGCGTTCCGAAGAGATACAGGCCATAGGTACGAATCTGAACCTTGTCCCCGGCCTGGACCTGGATGCCCGTGTTCACACCCGGCAGGTCGATCCGGGAGTCCAGATCGAGGGTCGTCGATTGCGAACATTCGGTGAAGGGATTGCTGCCCGCGCCGCAGACATCCACGCTCTGAATTACGATGCTGGCTTGCGGGTTCCTGATCAGCATCGATAGTGAGATGTCGTCAGCATCGACGCTTCCGGTCAGGACGACTTGCTGACTGGTTCCCGGCGTCCAGGTAAATGCGCCGAAGGGCGAGCGTCCTTCGCCGAATGGCAACGTCGTTCCGGTGGTCGAATAGTGGACGACGATACGCACCAGCCGACTGCTCGCGATGCTATGCCGGATGCGTATCTCGGCTGCACCTGCGTCAGCGACTTCGGAAACGCTCTGCCAACCCGCAGCTACTTTCTGAGCAAGGGGGCGCTGTGGATTCCGTTCATCGGTAAAGATGGCTGTCCATCCGGCGGCGCTGTCGGCAAAATTGAAGGTTTCGCACCACGCCGATAGTTGTGGGGTCGCGGTCGGCAACACCGGATCGGGATTGGGGTCGAACACGCCGAACAAACCAAGGTTGGTCTGTGTGGTCGCATCCGGGTAAATTGCAAACAGGCGGGAGCGTGTTTCGCATGGATTGAACAGCGCGACGCTGTTGCCCTGCCGCTGATAGAGCGAACTCACCCCCGAAAATAGCGGATGGTCGGACGCGATGGGAATATTGCCGGAGATGCCGTTGTCGAAGCCCGCGAAACTCAGGCCGAACGTGTGCAGGAACGTGTTCCACCCTGCGGTTTCAGCCGGATAGTCGAACGTCGCACCGCCTTCGAGGTAGACGTTGCCACCCGCTCGCACATAGTCGATCAGGACCTGATTGTCCGCCGGATCGCTCGCCAGAAAGATGCCATCGTATTGCAACAGGTTCGGCAGCGAGAAATCGACGCTGCGCGTGACGGTCCAACTATGTCCCACCGCGCGCATGGTGTCGGCGACAAGAAAATTCGAGTACCCGGTGTTGGTGGAGTAGGCAAGAAAGCGTCCTGGACGTCCACCTGTAAACCAGTTCGTGACATTCGCGACGAACTTGCGCACATCCGGCGCGGAGGTGTAACCATACTCAGTCGAAGCCCATTCGTCGTTGTTCACGACGACACGCCCCAATCGCCCGTTTGAAGGTGTCACCGTCGCTAGGCAGCCATTCGGCGTGCTGGTCGAGGTGAGAGTAGGCGATGCTGTAAATGTCATGGAAGGAGTCGGCGTTCCGGTCTGCGGAATCGGCAAGAAGCAGAAACTCTTGAAAAGCGGCGATGTGGCAGGGTTGAATGGACCGCTCACCGTCCAGCGCAACTCGACGATGCGAGCCGTGACGCTGTACGTGCCGTTCGCCTGTCGAACGAGCGTGGGCGACAGCGGAGCATTGCCGGGTGCGGTCGCGCTCTGCGCGAGCGAATAATCGCTGGCGTTCAACCCATCTACGAAGACCTGCCAGGGACCGCTACCCGGCAATTGGAAATACAAGCCGACAGGTTGCGCTGAAGGCGCGGCGGCGTGCATTCCGTACTGATCCCACACCACATCGACACTCGCGTCGGTCCACGTACTCCGTTGCCAATTTTGCGCGCCGTCGCGCCAATCGATGCACTGCAGGTTTCCCGGAAACGTCGGCGTGAGCGTGGGCGTCAGGGTCGGTGTGGAAGTAAGGGTCGCGGTTGGGGTGGAAGTGGACGTGTAGCTCGAAGTGGAAGTCACAGTCGCAGTCAGCGTCGGCGTGCGCGTAAAGGTCGGTGTGAATGTGGCGGTATTACTCGGCGTCGGCGTCAGGGAGGGAGTGAACGTCGCCGTGTTCGATGGCGTGAGCGTGCGTGAACTCGTCGCCGTCGGCATCAGAGTAGGTGTCCGCGAACTCGTCGCCGTCGGGAGTGAAGTGGGAGTGACAGTCGGGGTACGGGTCACTGTTGCAGATTTGCTCGGCGTCAGGGTCTTGGTCGGCGTTGCGGTGGGTCCCCCGCTGCACGACCCGGAAACATTCGCGTTGGCAATAGCGGTTCCCAATAAACCGCCCGCCACGCCGTTCGTGACTGCGTACCAGGTCAGCTTCATGCTCTGCGCGTAGACGGTGTTAACCGGGTTGGGGTTCGCGTTGTCCCATCCGGTCGCCGCTTGCAATACGGAGCCGTTCGCATCGACCTGGTTGTAGACCTTCCAGTCATAGCGAACCTTCACTTCGGGGTTGGTCTGGATGGGAACCGGATTGGGGTTCGTGATGCGCCACTCGGTGCTGCCCGTCCCGTTCCAATGCTTCACCCAGCACACGCTCAACGCCTGATAGGTGGGCGTGGGTGTCGCGGCTGATGCGCTGCGTGCCGATGGCGACGCGAACGAACTGACAATAATAGCTATGCTGAGGACAAGCGACAGTAAAGAACGCAGTGGCTGCGAGGTGTGCATTGGGACTTATCTCAAATGAAAAATGAATGGTATGACAATAACAGGTTAAGACAGCATGAGTCAAGAGCGATGTCTTAACATTGTGCATTCGTAACAACAGGTGTCGCACCTTTTCCGCAACTTCAAGTATTTATCGCAGCTGATAAATAGCATGTTCGGTCGGCAACTGGTCTGCCAGCTTCTTGCCGGACAGACAGGAACATGGTAATTTATCGCGCGTTCTCTACGAGGTTTATTATGACGCCATCTTCGCGAACCCGACGTGGACGGTCGGGACAAAGCCTGGTCGAATACGCACTGCTGCTGGCGTTGGTCGCTGTCGTTGCCGCAACGATCCTGTTCGGCATTGGCCTCTCTGTGCAGCGTGTGTATGGCGTCATCGCCGCCGTTCTCGGTGCGAAACACGACACGACGGGCAGTAGCAACACCATCGTCATCGACACCGCCTTGTGCGTCAGTGTAGCAGCCACGGGCAAGACCGGGTTGTGGGTCACGGGAACCACCAACGAGCCGCTCGCCAACCTGATCGCCAGCACCGAGCGCGTCGGGCAAGGTCCCGTTTCGGCGGGTGGGAGCGGGTTCGTCTACAACCCGGAGATAGCCTCCGTTGCTGACACGAACCTGTGTCCCAAAGCGGTTGTGGTGCAGTCCAGGACAGGTGCTATCGCTATCACACCGCTCACTGTCGTGAAGATGTGATGAAGCCCGACCGTCCGGAAAGAACCGGCGAGCCGATCCAGCCTGAGCGGATAGCCGAGCGGCTCTTCGAGCGCATCGAGGCGCGTACCGGGTGGATACGCAGCCAGACGCTGATCGCCGTATCTGCTACGCTCGTGATTGTTTTAGTGTGCTGCGTATCATCGACATTTGCTGTCGCGGTACAGCCGCCGCAGTCGACAGCCACGCCGTCTCCAACCTTCGTTCCTTTGCCGACGACCACCGCGAGCGATGTGCTTGCCGAGTTCAGAAAGACCGATACGACGATTGCCGATGTGAAACCGCTCAAGGTTCCGAACGCGACGTGGGCGGCCATGCAGGGCATACAGTTCACGACCAAGCACGACACGAAGGTCGCACAGTTGCTGCTTCTGAGCTACGACAGCGATGAGAAAGCCGGAGCGGACGCCTTCAAGGTGCGCTATGACCCTCAGTTCGGGACGTGGAGCGTGGCGCAGGTCTCGAATGTTCTGCTACTCGCCGCGCCGACCAGTGATGTGGACGTGGTGAATGCACTCGTGCAAAGACTAAAAACGTTGCTCGTGGTACCTTATCGCGCCTACCTACAGACAGCGACTCCCAGTCGGTAATGAGAGCATTCAACTGTAACATTTGCTTTGGCTAATCTTCTTACTTCTGATGCACGCTTTCTACTCTCGGTCGACTTCTGAAACATCCTTACCGCAATTGCTAGTTGAAGCAGGCGAGGGCTACAGCGTGAGTTTTAAGCAGAACGCTGTTGAGGGTGCGCGCGTAGATGCTGAGTTCCATGCTTTCCAGCGGACTATTGAGTGTTTTGATGGTGTGTCGATGGGTACTAATGAAAGCGTCGTTGGCCAGCGTGTTGGGTTAGCATGTTTTTACAGCGCACGACGACGAAGCGGACGCCGATGTCTGCCAAAACACGCGCTTCGAGACAGGAATGCACAATGCCGGCGTGCCGCGCGAACGGATCGCGCGGCACGCCGGCGGGGAGGTGTTCGTGCTGCAGTGGGCGACGTCCTCGGCGTTGTTCTGGGCGCTGGACCATGCCGCGTATAGTCAATGCTGCCTAGCGAGGATGCGTACTATCGGTCGCTGTGGCTGTCGCACCTCGTCTTTCGATAGCTTGCGAGTGGCACAATTGTCGCTCACCTGAACGAGTACGTGTCGACTACCGGATCCAGACGGGACTCGTGTCCTCTCCGAGACTGTCGGTCAGTTGCCTCAGATTCGATCCATCGAGATCGACAAGATACAAATCGACGCTTCCGGCGCGTTTCGAGACGAACACGATGTGTTTGCCGTCCGGCGAGAACACGGGGCGGACATCGTCCGTTCCGCTGGTCACGAGGCGGAGGTTTCCGGTCCGCAAATCGAGAAGATAGATACCGATGCTGCCATTGATTTTCGCCCACAGAAGCAATTGACGATCGTCTGGAGAAATCTGAGAAATGGAATATGAGTAGCCCTTGTTGGCCGTTATGGTGGAGAATTGTGAAAGTTGGCGTCGTCCCGAACCGTCTGCAGCAGCTATGTACAGGTCCACCTTTCCGGCACGATACGAACTGAAGACGAGCGAGCGCCCATCGTTTGAAAATATCGGGGACTGGCTTCTCTCGCTGTCGGTGAGGCGCTGCGGCTTACTTCCGTCTGCATTCAATCGGTAGAGTTCATTGTGGCCGTCACGCCCACTCACGAAGACGATAGTGCGTCCATCGTGGGACCAGATCGGGAGGGCATTGTCCGCAGCGTCGGCCAACAGCGTTTCCACGCCGCTATCGGGCGACAAGGTGTAGATGGCAGTATGCCCGTTGCGTTTGGCTTGGTACAGGATCACTTTGCCGTCGGGAGACCACGATAACCTATCAACGATGATGTCCGACGAGACGGTGAACATCTCGAATCCCGTACCATTCAGGTTCATAGCACAGAGGCGGTACTGCCGGTCGGTGTACTGCCAAAATACGATGCGCGAGCCGTTGGGCGACACCAAAGGATAGTAGTTGAATTTGTATGTGTTGGTCAGACGTACTACGTTGGAGCCGTCCGGCGACATTTCGTAAAGTTCGTTTCCCCATCCCAGCAAGCGGGTATACAGAATATGGGATCCATCGGCGGAAAACGACGGCTTACGATTGAAAATCCGACCTTCGGTGAGCTGCGTCTGGTTCGAACCGTCCGCGTTCATGGTGAAGATGTGACTGCGATCCTCTTGCTCCCCGTAGAAGACGAGCCGCCTGCCGTCCGGCGACCAGCGCGGCGTCCAGTCCACGCGATTCGCGTTCGTCAGAGCACGGACGTTCGACCCGTCGGCGTCCATCGCATAGATGTGGTTCCCGCCGTCTCGGTCGCTGTCGAAGGCGATGACTTTGCCGTCCGGTGACCACGCGGGATCGTCGCTTTTCGACTTGCCGCTGGTGAGTTGTACAGGGTCGTCGTTCGCCAGTGTCGTCACGTATATCTGGCGCGTACCGTCGCGCTCGGAAGCATAAGCGATACGGGTTCCGTCGGGCGACCAGTCGGGCCAACCGTCTGTCGCGGGATTGTCCGTGAGGCGGCGTTGTCCCGTGCCATCCAGATTGACCACGTACACGTTCCAATTGCCGTCGGCCATCGACGCGAAGGCAATCTGGTTGCCGTCGGGAGACCATACCGGATTGTCTTCGTCAGCCGTTCCACTGGTCAGACGGCGACTGTTGTTCCCGTCTGCATCTGCAATATAAATCATGTAATGCCCATCATGGTTGGACAAGAATGCAATATGGTCGTTCGCGGGCGACCAGCGCGGCGTCCAGTTTACGACACCATTTTCACTGATCAGGGTGGTTGCTCCACTCCCGTCCGAGTTCATGACGACAATCTCTCCCGCGTTGTCTCGCGTAGAGGTGAATACGATCCTTCCCGATCCGCCTCCGAAGGGAGTAGAAGTGGGAGATGGCGCGGGGGTGCGAGTTGGAGCAGTTGCGCCGACGGTTGAACCCATTGACGACAGTGTGAAAGTGGAGATGGCAAGCAGCAGAATCGAAAGCCGGAATCGCATGGGATCGAACTCCCTCAATGCATACTATGTATTTAGTGTTATATCATACTACGTTTTATATGTAACACATAAATTGGGCGCATATACACTCACGGCGTATTTCGCATAAGTGAGTAGCGATGAGTTCAAAGTCGAACAGCGGCAACCGCATTCGGGAGCGTCGTCAGGTGCTTGGTCTGTCGCAGGAACAACTAGCCGAGGCGATAGGCACGAACCAGGCGCAGATGTCGCGCTACGAGCTGAACACGAACATGCCCGGCAGCGATGCGCTGGTGAAACTAGCGCGCACTCTGAACGTGTCGAGCGATTATCTGCTCGGACTGACCAACACCGCTGAACGGCACACCGATACAGTGGCCGACCTGGATGAACTCGAAAGAGCTGCCATAGAAGCTATTCGCGCGGTATCTGCTGGTAAACGTGAATCAATGATCGATGTCATACGTGGAATTTCGCGTCTTGCCCTCGATGATTGATTGGCTTCTGTCTGGCGACTGGCGGACATAGCATTACCGTAATTGCTAGTTGAAAAAAGTCCATGAGGTCAGGGAGAATTGGAGTAACCACACAACCAGTTTTCACGGGACCTCATGAACGAGACAACAATTGTAACGGTGTATGTCGTGATCGACGAGACGTTGAAGCGCCTGGGACACCAAAGCCATGTGCTGGCACAGGTCAGCGATGCGGAGGTGTTGACGGTCGCGGTGCTGGCGGCACGCTACTTTGGCAATCATCATGAGCGCCCATTGTGCGTGCTGCGGCTAAGCAGACATATCCGACGCGGGTTGAGCATCTCGCGCTTCAACCGTCGCTTGCACGCTTTGAGTGAGGTGCTAGAGATGCTGGTCGAGGTACTGCTGGACTTGGCACGGGAAGGCGAAGCGTTCATCATCGACAGCTTGCCGCTGCCGGTCTGCCGTCGGGTGCGTGCGCAGCGCTGCCGCAAGGTGACGGGTGTGGCCTACTACGGCTATTGTGCTGCGAAACGCGAGCGCTTCTATGGCTATCGGCTGCATCTGGTCTGCTCAAGCAGCGGTAGCCCGGTTGCTTTTCAGGTCTTGCACGACCTGCACGCCGTCTACAGCCTGACCGCCTGCTTGCCCTGCGGTGCGCTGGTCGCTGCTGACAAAGGCTACATCTCCGCTCCGCTCGAAGCGCGTGTCCTAGCCGACTTCGGTGTCCGCTTTGTGGTCGCTCGCCGTAAGAACATGCTGCCCAACACCCCTGCTGACGATGCCTTCATCCGCACCTATCGGCACACCATCGAAATCTTCAACAGTCAGCTTGAAAGCATGGGAACCCAGCACCTACGCGCGCGCACTCTCGACGGCTTTCTCCTCAAAGTTCACGCTGCGCTTTTCGCCCTTGCCTGCTTCAACTAGCAATTACGGTAACGCTGCAATGAACACACTGGTTATCTAAGGTCCACTATGGGTGGGGTTCCGAATTCGGAACCCCACCCATAGTGGACCTTAAACGACCTTAGGTGCGTTCGTGACTGCGTGGACTTGTCCCCGCAATTCGGTCGGATTGGTGGAACGCGGTAAGCACGCGCTCGGCTTGCTCGCGCTGCTGCGATTGGCCGACGCGCTTGGCGTGAACGCGAGCGAGTTGCTGTCGGTCTTTGACAAGCCGCAAGAGATCAGCAGGACGATATTTTCTGACAAGTGAACCAATACTGATCTCTCAGATAGCCACAAAACAGAGATTTCGCTACAGTTGCTCTCGAGTTATACCTTGAATAACTAAAAACGTGAAACGTGTTAGTGCAAATGCCTCGATCACGAAAACCATGAGCAACAGAAGACTTTGTATATCTTTCACTTGTGGTGGAATACGTCGTCTCTATGGTGTTCTGCGATGTTCCTCAAAGCTGCACATCAGTTGGCACAGGTCGGTTTCCAGTGCTGCGGCAATCTTGAGCAACACGGCGAAGGTGACGTTCTTCTTGCCTGTTTCGAGCAGTGCAACATAGATCGGGTGGAGATGCGCGCGTTCCGCAAGCGCCTCTTGTGTTAGACGTAGCGCACGTCGCCGCTCTGAAATTGTTGCGCCAAGCTGTTGAAGGTCCGTCATCGCTCACCACATGAGCAGACGAACATAGACCTCCGATGCTTTTCAACCTATAACCTATAGGTTATAATTGGTTGGAACCTGAAGAGCTATGGAGGTCTTATGCGCGATGTTGGACAGCTAACACGGATGATCGCATTGACTATAGTGGTAGCAGCCACACTCCTCTTCTATGCTGTTGGTTCGGCTCAAAGTACGCAGGCCGCCTCCGCAACGTTTAGCCCCACGCCGACGCAATCTGCAACTCCTACCAACGGACTCACCAATACTCCATTCTGGCTAATCATGCCCACTGCTCGTCCTGGCGAAATGCGTTGGACATCACTGATGCTGCCTATTCCCGATGCGACCGACGAGACGTACAAGTATCTGCCGCCCGAAGCGGTGATCGCGGCGATCAGGGCCGATTGGGATATCATTGCGACGAACTGCTTGTACGAGCCTGATTGGCTCGTCAAGCCGGAAACCTATAAAACCTGTCTTTGGATTGAACGCGTGTCGACACCTACCGCACCACCCCCCACGCTGACCAAAGTGCCGAAAAGGGTCACCCCCGACTTGCGACGTGGCTTCGTCTTTACGACGATACGCACCTTCCGCCTACTCGGATGCAACGCGACAGGCGATTTGTGCCAGGTATCCGAAAAGCGTGAAGGTAACATACTCGCGATCTACGATGCCAATCTGAAGGAAACATCGCGTCAGCCTTGGGCAAAGAACTATATTCAGTTCGGAAACCTGCGTTTTGACACAGTTGCGGGTCACTGGAAACAGGTGGGTCTTGCAAAATATCGGCAAATCGCTGATGCGACGACGACCCCTACCGCCATCACACATCCTTAACGAGGCGCTATCGCAAGGAGCCATTTCCCTTTCGTTTATCCGCCGCAACGAGAGGTTGCCGACCGCGGCACGAGTCCGGTTGAATTCGCAACTTCATAATCCAATCTGAACAGCACATCAAGGAGACGAAAATGCCTGTCATTACACGACACACACTCGCCGGACGCGACCTCGTCATCGAGACACAAGTGCCTTGTTTTTGTACGATAGGACACGAGGATGGAACGGTAACAGTGCAGCAAACGCCCGTTTACCGGGTACTCGCTGGTCACTGTTTTCTGGTACTGCACGACGCAGTCGACGATCTAAACAGCTCGAGTATATACAGTGCCGGCGCAGGTCAGTTGGCTCCAATGACCGGACCGGAGATCGACGCCTTCGCATGGCGAATTGCAGCAGCAAACCGCTTGATTGCCGAAACGTTTCACGAGGTTACAGACGGCATTCTCATTTTGCCTGCAGCGTGCAAACAACAGAATGCAAATGCGACCTGTAGACGGTGGGACGGGAACCGAACAATACATAAAGTTCTTCCAAACGGTAAAAATCTGTGGCGACTGGTAGAGAACGATCAACCAACATCGTCTATCTTCTGGTCGAACGGGAACATGCTTCGTGTACTGTATCCTACCAACGAGCGATTGAGACCACTGGGCAACAACTTCCACGAGTCACGTCCCGGAATGGTCGTTATAATGAACGATAAATAGGCGTTCCAACTTCACATGCTAGCACATAGGACTTCGACTATGCGCACGGTACTCGCTCGCAGTTTGAGTGGGCGATATGCTGGCTCCAAGCTATCTCGCCCACTCAAGTCCAAGAGTATCCTTTAACTTTCACTACCATTCAGCGTCAGCGATGCGGCGGTGAACCTGAAAGACCTGCATTTCGGTTGGCAACGGACAATTTGTTCGAGATTGGCAAGCAGTACGATTTACTCAATAAAATCTCGTAGATCGGCCTCAAAAAGCGAAGTCACCCGATCATCAAGGTAGTGAGTCAAAACGTCTGTCCGGTTGTGACCGAGGAATTTACTCACCTGAAAACGCGCATGTCCCTCGCTATTTTCCTGCATACGAAGCAACGCGAACATGTGATTTGCAGCCGTCGCCCGAAAACCATGCGTGCCGCGCTTCTGAATTCGATGCTTGTTGCAAGCCGAGCGCACGAGTTCTTCGATACGACCCGACCATGTCTTCTCCAAGCCGCGAGAAAGCGGCACAGAGCAAGATCGGTCGAGGCGGGCGAGCGGGGCAGTATCGAGCATCTTCACCGTCCGTACTCGCCCTCCTTTGCCTTTCACCGTAACTGTGCCAGCGTCGAAGTCGACACCCGGTATGACATTACCGTCCCTGTCCCAAGCCAAACCGACGTGAATGTTGATCGCCTCATGCAACCGCAACCCGGCAAATCGCTGCATCAGAAGAACGGTTGCAGCCAGAGCGTCGACTTTGCCCACGTAGTCAATAATCGTCCGAGCCTCGATAGGCGTATAAGCGCCACGCGGACTAAAGCTGCGCGGCACCTGATAATCGTCAGGCAGGATCAGTTCAGACGTCACACCTTCCTGCTTCAAGAGGTGCGCCAGACGGCGTATGCCCGTGACTGTGCTGCTCAGAGTGTTAGGAGACAGCTCTTCTTTTTGTACCATATCCTGCCGTCCGACGATGTACCAATATACATGTTCACGAGTCAGGTCTTCGAGAGACTTAACGCCTAGATCTCTTTGTGCCGCCTTTATGAACTGGATCGCCTGCTGGAGTTCCGTTTTGAACGTTTTGTATGAATGCATTTTGTCGCCCATCTCGCGCGCGGAACGTCCAGCGGCACGCTTCGCCTGTTTGGCCGCGTGACGAGAAATACCGATTGCCAGATTGCGCGTGAAGAGTGCAGTGAGGTCGTAGATTAGAGATGACATGGGCAATTCTCCTTTGCCGGAAACCGTAGCGTTGTCGACAACCGAAAAACGAACCGTATTAGTAGCCAAGAACAGTCGCATCACACATTAGGCCGAGCGGGTGTCGGACGGCGTTGGAGTCGCCACGCAACATAGATGTTTAGATACGCACGGATCGCGTCACCGGGCAGCAGGAATAGCGAACCAGGGGACTGATAGATGTAATCTAGTCTCCCCTCGTAAGCTATTAAGTGCGGTATCTGCCAGCGATTGACGATCAGATCGAGACACACCCCGCCAGATAATTTACGAGCTGTGATCGCCAATCGTCTTGCAGACAGTGATTAAGGCCATGCACAACCACAGGCTGTCTACGCTCGGATTGCAGCTCGCAAGGTCTTCGTGCAGGCACCTAGACAGGTGTGTGATTGAACTGTTGGACGACTTAAGCAAAAAGTTTGCCCATCGACGTCCTATCCCATTACTGGGTCACAAAGCACGAATTATCGGGAGGTGATACGAATTAGCGCTCACACGGACGACAAGATTGTGCAGAATATCACGAACCTACTGCACTAACGTTCTTGCCTGATAGCTCCTATAGCTAGCTGAAGGTAACATCACATCCAGAACGAGCGCAACTCAGGACGCGACGTTATATCCCGAAATCTCCTACAGATAGCTGAAGCTGAACTTCAATATAGGATGATACGCTGATTGGCCGCACACGTCAAGATAGGCGGAGAGAGAACACTCAATGCTGGAAGCGTTATAGACTTTGACCTTACCCCGGTCATATAGACACGTCAGGGTAGAGCATTCAAGCGCTCGAACTGTTCGGGAGACCGAAAGCCGAGAGCAGAATGCGAACGAACACAGTTGTAGAAGCCTTCGATAAAAGCGAACAGGTCAGTCGTGGCGCGCTGGCGCGAGAGATAAATAGAGCGGTAGACACTCTGGGACTTGAGTGTCATCTAGGAGCTTTCCATAGAGGCATTGTCGAAGCAGTTAGCGGTTCGGCTCAAATTGCCTTGAATGTTGTGGTTTGAGTTACTGCACTCGTTCAGGATAATTCAGAACCTCACGCACCATGGCAAATCCACAAAGCTTTTCAGGTGATGATCTGGAGTTTGGAGTGCCTTCTACACAACCGATTTGTCAGACACTTTCAAGCAGTTCCTGGATTACCGGCACTACTTAAAAGTGTCTGACATCTTTATTGTCGTTTTCGTTCATGCACAGCCGAGTAGTTCCTTCTGTGACCACAATAATAATAAGACACAAAGAGCCTTTTTGAAGCGAGTTTGAGACCTGAAAAACTATCGATTCACTGACAATCGAACGTCGTCCTGATCTATGCGCGCGTGCAGCGCTGGAATGCTATTGCGCTAGTCTGCTAGTGGGTCAAGTGAGACAGCAGTTGGTGTAAAGGCACGAACGAAGCGCGGTTTTTGCGCCAGAGGCGGACGATACGGAATTGGAGCGGTGGAGCGCCGACAGGTACGGTGCTTACCGGACCAGATGCACGGAGTGGGGTGTCGGTTCCAGAAAGCATCAACCGCTGCGAGCGCCGCAGTGATCACCTGTGCTAAGGTGTAATGTTGACTGTCAAGCACACGGCGTTTCAACAAGCGTTGAATGGACTCGGACATGTTAAGCCAACTGCCCGCCAGTTGGGTGAAGATGGGCAGGATACTGTGCGCGAAACACCAGCACGACCAGTCAGGGATGGTGATGAACGCCGGAGGACCCCATCCCTGTTCCACCGTCCAACTGCGCGTGCTGCCGCCACGTATTCCGCGCCTTGCTGCTCCACCAATAGCAACAGCTTTGCACGCCGTACCCATTCCGCTAGCGCGCTCCCCGTCTGCGCCATGCGCCGCAGTTCTGCCTGTTCTTCCTCTTGAATTGCCCGTAGCACATACACTTCTCGGCGGCTCGTTACCCGTTCCGTTTCGTTTACTCTTTTTCGCAACAATCCATTCTATAGCGCTTCTATGCCATCCGGCGTCTCTCTTGACCTAATAGCAGTATGGCGCGGAAAACTTCATAAAAAAGGGGACCAATTATAATGCACCCTCCTTTATCATCATATCCGAAGCGCAATAAGATGCAGTAACAAGTCTCAAGTTGCGCTGACAAAAAATCGACTTGTTGTTGCAATCTGTGAAGGTAATCCTGCACACGGGTAACAGCGGCAAAATGAGATATAGGAGCATCCGCATGAGTGCTGTGCATTCTTACAATCCAGACGATAGTTGCGTCCCATCATGCCGCTGCGGTGGAGAACTGCTCGACATGGGTGCGCTATGTGCTGATACGCCACTTAGCCGGATCTATACCTGCTGCTGGTGCGGACGCAAGGAGGTTCCTGTGATGTACTACGCTACTGAACCGACAAAATTCGCGCGACGATGGACGGTACAGAAATGACAAGTATGTTCGCCGTTGAGTGGAACTCCTCAAGTTACCATCGCATACACTTACCCGCAGGTTGTACCCAAAACATCGGCTGCGCGTTCCACAATTCTGAGGGAAAATCGGACGCATCACATCACATTTCATGCGCAGTATCTCCCAGCTGAGTTACAACGCAATGAAGCCTGAAGCACGCAATCTGAGTGTAAGGTTGGCAGTCCTCATCGATCTGCCCGACGCTGCGCCAGAGATTGCCGCCCTGCTCGATATCCTGATGGAGCCGAGTGATGAACGATCTAAAGCCGCACATAGCCCTTTGCTACATTCGCCTGAGCTACACCAAGAACGCTCAGGACGAGGATAGCCCAGACCGACAACATGCGAACATCAGCGACGAATGCGCACCTCGAGGATGGACCCCCGAATGGCACACTGATGTCGAAGGCCATAAATCGGGAACGAAGGAGACCAACCGACCGGGCTGGATGGCACTCAAGGAGCTGATTGGTCAACTTGGAGTGGTTGCGATTGTTGCCAACGACCTTGCACGGTTGCATCGTAAGAGCTACCGTGTCGGACATCTTCTCGAGCTGTGCAAACAGCACGACATAGCACTCGTCTTGGCTGCGCCGGGACGCCAACTCGACTTCAGTGGAGCGATGGGACATTTATTCGCGCTCATCGTTGCGATGATGGACGAATATTACGCGCTGGACCTGTCTATTCGCGCCAAGGATGCAGTGCGCTACCGTCGAGCAATGGGTATTCCGATTAATAAGCCGTTTGGTACGGCACGGAATGACGATGGTTACCTTATTCCTTCAAAAGCAGGATTCTGGCGACTCGTCGATGGAAGTGCGGTTGAGGGTAAACGAAAGCAACCACCGAGTGAGGATGCACGTTGGATACGCTACTTCGACGGCGCAAGGCGTATCATGGACCTCTATTCAGACGGCGACAAGGGCTATGCCCGTATAGCGACTATCATTAATGTTGAAGGCTATGCGTTTCGCAATCGTCAGGGTAAACCACAACCCTTTACGATGCGCGATGTGCGACGCATCATTTGGCTGTATCCAGAATACGGTGGAGTGCCGCTCATCGAACGATTTTCGGCACGTAAACTTCTCTACATCGAGAAAGTTATTCCATGAAAACGCCGCCTGTTTGCCGGAAAGCATCAGAGGCGACGTTCTCATGTCACACAATAAGGAGACCTTACCGTGTACCCCGACCAAACCGTATTTCGCCCCATACCCGCAACCCAATTCGACCCCGTTGTAACGGCTACGCTGCTGCTAATAGATGCGCTGCTCGCGTCTGACCCGGCTGCGTATGAACTGGCATACGGGACACCGCCACCCGTCGCAACTGAGTAAATCCCGCCACAAACAAGAACGAGCGGCCACCCCTTCAAGAGAAGCCGCTCGCCCTGTTCCGCATCACAAGAGGAAAAGGAAACATCATGGATTCTACACCATCGCCCCACGACATACCACCCCTTCAAGACTACGAACGTGAGTTGATCCTGTCCCTGCGTGACCCGCAAACCGGACCCCTACTCAAGCTCCTTGTCGATGAGTACCTCACTCTCACTTACAACACACGCCCGCGTTCACATGCCGACGTTGAAGAGGACCTCATGCAACTGCGTAACATCACGATTTGCGAACACCCCATAACCTGCGCTCCGAACCTGGTCAGTGATCCGGAAGCCGCCCGCGCTGCCGTTTATCACGTCCTGTTTCCGGGCTGGATAAACTGAACATGAAGCGCACCAAAAAGAAGGTCTTCAACATCGAAGAGGCCTACCGGGAAACCTTCGACCGTCTTGCTGCGAATGGTTGCATCGGCGCGGCGAACGGAGTCCCCGCGTTCGCCTACATCCGTGTATCGTCGCAAGGGCAAGCCGAAGACGGCGGATCGGGCTTGCCCCGCCAGATCGAAGCTATCCACGAGATCGCAGCACAGCGCGGCTACACGGTCGCTTGGAACATGGTTTTTGCTGACGACGCCAGCGGCTTTGAATTTGAACATCGACCCGCACTCACCCGGTTACGTCGCGAATATACGACCGCCGCACGGCGTGCTACAACGGTCATTATCGAGGAACTTGACCGACTCAGCCGAAACGCAGAATGGCATCAGGGATTCTTGCTGGATGAAATGAAGAAGTACGGCGTCGCGACCGTCTTTTGGAAGCCGCTTGGCAGCCGCATCGAGCGGTCCGTACAAGGTGCAGTCGCACAAGAAGGTATGGAAGGATCGAAGCTGCGCATGAAAAAGGGCAGCCGCGACAAAGCCATGAGCGCCCGCATCACGGCAAAAACTCCCGCTTTTGGGTACAGGATAGTTGACTCGCGGGGGCAGCCTGGTTACGACGCGCGCAAAGACTCTCACTATGCCATAGACGATTGCCGTGCGGATGTGGTGCGCTTCATATTCACCGAAGTATGCAGCGGAACCCCGATCTACAAACTCTGCACACTGCTTGACCAGCGCAGCGATCTTGACCCGGCTTATGCTCCACCGCGCGCGGAGACATGGGGGCAACGTCAGATCGCGAAAATGATACGAAGCACGGTCTATAAAGGGG
The DNA here is from genome assembly GCA_965246845.1 of Aggregatilineales bacterium. Classification (GTDB taxonomy): domain Bacteria; phylum Chloroflexota; class Anaerolineae; order Aggregatilineales; family UBA2796; genus JBBRMW01. Next base: position 753,576 of record CBDFFR010000012.1, on the reverse strand, counting down.
TGTTTATCGCCAATCGAAGCTACAAAGAGAAGGTCACGACCTTCGATGCAAACGGCAATCGGCGCGAATACCTGAAAGACTGCCAGCGCCCCGAATCGGAGTGGATCACGATCCCCGCCCCGGCAATTGTGAATGCCGAACAGTGGGAACAGGCAAACCGAAACATCGCAGCGAACAAGCGTACCGCAAGCCGCAGCGCAAAAACTGAGTATCTACTCACGGGTCTTGTCCATTGCGCAGTGTGTGGCTACGCCTATCGGGGCTGCTTGCCGTCCCGACCCGCCGAACAGCAGCGTTACTATTGCTCGCATATGTTCCAGACGCCAAAAAAGCGTTCGAGCATGGCTTGCGATAACACTTCCGTGACAGTCCCCATTATGGATAACGCGGTATGGAACGCGGTTGCCGAATTACTGTTCGATCCCGGCGTCCTGTCCCGCGCCCTAGATGAACGTTACAACACTGTCGAAGCGCAGGACGTGCGCAAGCAGATCGAATATCTGGAAAGCACCGCCGCACAAAAAGACATCGAAGACGAACGCTTGAAAAGGGCATATCTCGCGGGAGCGTTCACTGCCGAAGAGTTTGCCGAAGAACGGACGCATATCAAGAAGAAACAGAGTAAGATGAACCTTGAAATCACCCGGTTACGGTCCCTGATCATGCCCCCCGAACAGGTTGCCGAACGCAAGCAGCGCGTGCTAACGGCTATCCATGCCGCGCGGGGGACAGGGGACCCAACCGCAATTCCCTTCGCTACAAAGAAGCGTACCCTAAAGTTGCTGGTCGATGATATTGTTCTGGACGCCCGCGCAGGGCAATTCGAGATCAAGGGAGTCATCGGTGCGGGATTTTACGGCCTGAGCAGTACGGTAGACCGCACGTTAGAGGCCAGGAATATATGAAGCGCGCGGTGGAGATCGCGGCGTCGGGCGGCCATCACACGCTGCTTGCGGGTCCGCCGGGGGCGGGCAAGACGCTCATCGCGCGGGCGCTGCCGGGGATCATGCCCTCGCTTACCTCGGATGAAGCTGTCGAACTGACGCGCATCTATTCCATCGCGGATAAGCTGGACCGCAAGGGACTGGTGCGGACCCGTCCCTTCCGTGCGCCGCACCATACGATAAGCGAAGCCGGGTTGGTCGGCGGCGGGAGCATCCCACGCCCCGGAGAACTGAGCCTCGCGCACCGGGGCGTCCTTTTTCTGGATGAATTACCGGAATTTGGGCGCGTGTTGGAAGTCCTGCGCCAGCCGCTTGAGGATAAAATCGTCACGATCAGCCGCGCGATGGGCAGCAGCACCTTCCCCGCGAATGTGATGCTCGTTGGCGCGATGAATCCATGCGCCTGCGGCTATTATGGTGACACGCTAAGATCTTGCACTTGCAAGGAAACTCAAGTTCGGAGCTACCAACAGCGCCTCAGCGGTCCCTTGCTGGATCGCTTCGATATTCAACTGGATGTTACGCGCGTCGATTTCGACAAGCTGACCGACCAGCGGCGCGGCGAAACATCGGCGGTCGTCCGCGCGCGGGTCGAAGCAGCACGTCAGCGTCAGCGCGAACGGTATAAAGGGCTGGCGCACATCCTCACGAACAGCGATTTGGGTCCAGCGGAGATCGACCGCTTCTGCAAGGTCGCATCGGAAGGCGAAAAACTGCTCCGCGCGGCTATGCAGCGCATGAACCTGAGCGCCCGCGCGTACCACCGCACGCTCAAACTGAGCCGCACCATCGCGGATGTCGCGGGCGCGGAACACATCCAGACGGAACACATCGCGGAGGCGATCCAGTATCGCTCACGGACGCTGATTGTGTAGCGTGCCATGCGAAGCTACTGCGAGCGCACGTCCAGCGCATCGCGCAGGCCATCACCCAGCAGATTGAAGCCGATCACGGTCAGCATGATCGCGAGGCTGGGGTAGAGCGCCATCCAGGGCGCGGATTCGAGGTACGAGCGCGCGTCGTTGAGCATACTGCCCCAGCTTGGCGTCGAGCGGTCCACGTTGCCGAGGCCGAGGAAGCGCAGCGCGGCTTCCTGCAAAATCGTGTTCGCGATGCCGAGCGTGGCAAATACGATCAGCGGCGTCAGGATGTTCGGCAAAATGTGCGCGAACATGATGCGCAGGTCCGATGCACCGAGCAGCCGGGCGGCATTCACATATTCGCTCTCGCGCAGGCTGAGGACTTGCGCCCGGACGAGCCGCGTGACGAACGGCCAGATCACCAGCGCGAGGGCGATGAACAGATTGACCTCACCCGGTCCGAGCGCCGCAATCAACGCAATCGCGATGATCAACAGCGGAAAGGCCATGAAGACATCGACGAAGCGCATAATCAGCGAATCGATCCAGCCGCCATAATAGCCCGTAATCAATCCCAAAACGACGCCGATTGCCACGCCAAGCGCTTCCGCGATAACGGCAACGCGCAACGAAATCTGCGCGCCGTGAATGACCCGGCTCAATACATCGCGGCCAATATCATCCGTGCCGAAGGGGTGCGCCGCGACGGGCGGCTTGACATACCAGTTGCGCAGGTCGCCCTTGTAGGGGTCGTAGGGCGCGAAGAGCGACGGCGCGACGGTAAAGGCGAGCATCACCAGCACAATCGCGAAGCCGAGCAGCGTCAGCGGAGAGCGGAACATGCGGCGGCGCGCATCCGCCCAAAGACCGCGCGGCTTGTTTTCCAGCATGGCAGTCATCGCAGTTGTGGTCATCGCAGGCGCACACGCGGGTCGATCAACGGGTAGCTCAGGTCGATCAGCAGGTTCACGCCCGCATACAAGATCGCGAAAACGATCACGCAGCCCTGCAACACCGTGTAATCGCGGCTGGCGATGCTATCCACGAGCAGCCGTCCCATGCCCGGCCAACTGAAAATCCGCTCAACGAGGAGCGCGCCGCTCAACAGATTCGCGAGGTTGCCGCCTGCGACCGTGATCAGGGGCAGCAGCGCGTTACGAAACTCATGCCGGAAGACGACGCCGCGCGCCCGGACGCCCTTCGCGCGGGCGGTCCGCACATATTCCTGATTGATTTCATCCAGCATGGTCGAGCGCGTCATACGCGCCAGCAGCGCCAGCGTGCCGAGCGAGAGCGCGAACGCGGGCAGGATCAGATGCTCATCGAAGCCGAGGCCGCTAATTGGCAGGGCGCGCAGCGTCAATCCGAAAAATAGCTGCAACTGGATACCCAGCACGAACACCGGGATCGAGACGCCGAGCAGCGCGACCACCCGCGCGAAGTTATCCCAGAGCGAATTACGGCGCAGCGCAGAAACGAGTCCGAGCGGTACACCGATCAGGATCGCGATGACCATTGCCGCGCTGCCAAGCGCCAGTGTATTCGGGAACGCCTCGCCGATCATCTCCGTGACGGGCTGCCCGGTCAGGTAACTGCGTCCGAGGTCGCCGCGCAGTGCATTACCGAGGAACACCGCGTACTGCTCTCCGATGGGCGAATCGAGCCGCATCTGTTCCTTAAGGTTTTGCAACGCGGCTTCATCGTCGCGGAAGCCGATCAGGAACGTCGCGGGGTCGCCCGGCAGCACGCGCATCAGGACGAAGGCCAGCGTATAGATGCCGAAGAGCGTGGGGACGAGCTGGATCAAGCGGTTCAGGATATAACGGAACATAGTCTGCTTAACAGGCTGAGGACTGCGCTGGACAACGCGGAGTCTTCAAACACAGTATGTTTGAATGGCATCCCTATTATACTTGAATCTTCTTGACGGCGGTACGGTGTCCAACTGTTATGCAGCGAAAAAATGAGTCGGACATGTATTTGAAGGGGCGGACCCATGTGTCCGCCCAGCCCGCTTTGCGTCGAATTAGGGCAGCGTGAAACGCGCGAACACGGGCGCGTGATCGGAGAGCGTCTTGTCTCGCCGCGCTTCAGTGCTTTCATTGATCGGTTCGGTTCCCGGCACGAAGCTATCCACGAAGGTCGCGGCGAGCCGCAGATCGCGCGTGACCATGATGTGATCAATCAGTTCGCGGCGCTTCTTGTACACGCGCGAATAGCGGTGATCGGCGATGATCAGGTCCGCGAGGTTGTAAAGGCGCGTATCGTCCCCTTTGTCCTCGCGTTCGAGGCTGTTGTCTTCTGGTCCGAGCAAAATTTGTGAAGTAACGGCCTGCGGCTCGTCGTTCATATCGCCCATCAGCACGAGCGGCAAATCGTTCTCGAAGATCAAATCCGCGCAGTAATTTCGCAGCGCGACCGCTTCCGCTGCGCGACGAATGAGCGCCGCGCCTGCCCCGCGCGCGAGTTCAAAATCATCCTTTGCGAAGCGGCGACCACCGGGATAGGTCGCCAGCTTGCTCTTGAGGTGCGCCGTCACAACGCAAAGCTCATGATCGCCGATGCGGAAGTTCACGCGCAGCGCCCCGCGTCCCATAGAGGTAAAGCCGAAATCCGGCTTGGGCGGACGCCCGCCACGCTTCTGTTCGGGGCGCGGCTTCTGATAAATCAGCGTTTCGGAGAGCGCATCATCGGTGAATACGGAGAGGTCGCCCTGATCGATGATCGCGTGCCGCGAGAGGAACCCAACGCGGATGCCGCGCGCGTCCTTGAATTGCGAGACGAGGACGTGCGGATAGGGCTTCGTGAGATTTTTATTCAACAGCTCGAAGGCTTCCGGGTCGCCGATCTCCTGCGCGGCCATGATGTCGGGGTCCACCGCGTTGATGATCGACGCGAGATTATCCAGCTTGCGGTCGAAGACATCCTGGCTCTTCGGACCTTCCTTGCTGCCCCGGCGGTACAGGAACAGGTTTTCCAAATTCCACGTCATGGCGGTAAAAAGTGTTGGCACGATGCACCTTCTTTCAAAAAATCGAGCCGCGCAACCAACAGGCTACGCGATCTACATTAAGGTGCGCTTAAATCGTGCAGGTTGGCAAACCTGATCAACCAGACTTCGGTGTACGCTCTTCGCGAGCGGCTGTATTGGTCGTATAATGCGATTGTGCATTTTCGCACATTTAGCATACACAGGACCCTCCCCAATGATCAACTTTGGGTTGCAACTGCACATCATCCTGACCAACGCCTACACGCTGTTCACGCTCTTTCTCGGCATCTGGGCGCTCTATTTCGTGTTCACGAACCGCAATATCGACGGGCAGTATTGGGGCGCGGTCGCGGTGCAATCGCTGCTCGCGGTCGCGATTTTCATCCTGACCGTACTGCTCACCCTGAGCGGGAAAAGCCCGGCGCGGTGGGTCTACTGGCTGTACCTGATCTATTTCATGATTGTGTTGCCCGCAACTTATGCGCTGCTGCGTGGACGCGATGACCGCACCGCCGCGATGGTCTTTGCAGGAGTCGCGTTTTTTACCTTCCTCGCGAATTGGAATCGCGCCGAACTGGTCTTCGCGAACGCGCTCCCCGCCTGAGCCGGATTTTACGCATCTGGCAGCATAATTTCTGCACAATCTCCGTACAAATACGGGCTGTTGCAAGTTCCGCGCTCGCATATGATAATCATAGGCACTCTGCACGGGGGTCCGCGTGAACTCGCCCAAAATATCACCATTGAACATCGACTTCCGGGCGGCCCTGGATGCGCTCGGTCAGGCGATTATCATTTTCGATCACGATGACCATTGGGCAATGGACAACCTCGCCGCGCGGACGTTGCTCGGTCCGAACCTTGCGCTCATCCGGCAGGAGGGCTGGGCAGCCTGCGCCGCGCTGCTCGAAGCGCATCCGCTGCGGGGCGATACGCTCGCGGTCACGCAAGCGCGCGAACAATCCGGCAAGCAGGCCAACGCCGTGCGCTTCGCGGCGATTTTGAACGGCGTGCAGTATCCGTGCTGGGCGGCTACCATTTTCGGATCGAACGGCGCGATGTATACAATGATCACGCTCGAACAGCCGGACTGGACGCCGCTGCATGAATTGCTGGAAACCTTTCGCGAAGAAGCGCGGATGGCGATCAACAGCACGCGCGGCCATGCCGGGTTGATCACGCAGCTTGTCACGAAGCGTACTGAAGGTATCACCGTCGAAAAACTGGCGCGGCGCGTGACAGGGTTTTCCACGATCATCGGCGAGCATATGTTCCGGCTGCAAATTTATATGGAGCAGCTTCGCCGTCTGGAAGCGATCCGCACGGGCGAACTGCACGCGCTGGTCCGCGCCGGACGCAAGAAAGTTCCGCTTGCCAGCTTTCTCGAAGACTTCTTTGAAGAACTGATGGACGACCCGTTCATGGATGCTGAACAGGCTGGCGAAATCCGTGACCGTCTGGCGCTGGATGTGCCGGAAAACCTGATGCTTTACTGCAATCCCGCCTATTTGACGCACCTCTTCCGCGACCTGCTGCGCAACGCCTATATGTATTCGCCAAAAGGCGCGTCGATTGGCGTCCGCGCAGGTGCCCTCAAGAACGGGCGCGAGGGACAAATCGACGTGGCAGACTCAGGATATGGCATTCGCGCACGCGACACGGAGCGCGTTTTCGCACCCTTCCAGCGTTCGACCCAGCCGCAGGTCATCGCCGAATTCGGCTATGGCTTGAGCCTGTATTGCGCGAAGGCCGAAGTCGAATCGATGAATGGCAAGCTGTGGTTCCAAAGCGAAGAAGGCATCGGCTCCACGTTTAGCTTCAAACTTCCACTATGGCGGGGGTAGGCGAAGGCGCGACGCTTTCCGCGGTCCGTGCTGATAACGGAGCGATCCTCACCATCGCGGACGACGCAGCGGAGTTGCGCACGCTCTCTGCGGCGCGTCTGCTGCGCTGCCCGAATTGTGGCGGCGTGTTGTTGTACAAAAATGGTCCGGTGCGGCTCCCACATTTTGCGCATTTTGATGTGAACACCTGCACGTATGCCGACCGCGAACCGGAGACGGAAGCGCACCGTCTCGGCAAGTTCCGCCTGTTCCAGCATTTTCGGGTCGGCGCGCGTGAGGCCGCACTGGAACGTCACCTTTCCGCGACCGACCAGCGTGCCGATTGCTACATTGTGACGGCAGATAGCACGCGCTTCGCACTGGAATTCCAGCAAGCCAACAACAGCTACGAACACTGGCTGGAACGTCACGCGCTCTACGCCGGGCAGGGCGTGCGCGATCACTGGTTTTTGGGGCAGGTGCGTTATATGGAAAGTATCACGCAGCCGCCGCGCCCGATCTCGCCCTATGAACCATTGCCGCTCCCGCGCGATGCTTACGAGGCCGCCGCCGGGTCGTTCCGCGTGCGTGAAATGGAAAAGGCGATGCTCACGCTTTCCGACCGTCTGATCTACCTCGACCCCGACGCGGAGGTATTGACGATCCTGCTCTCACGCGGGCAGACGGGCGGTCTGATGCGCGCCTATCGCTTCCGTGTGCCGTTGGCAGAGGCTGCGCTGCGTGGTGGTACACTGTGGACGCCATTGGAACCGCTCCTGACGGAGTATGAAGCCGCGCGGCGGCGCGCGGTACGTTGAACCCTGTGCAACAATCCTCTGTAACCTTTCACATTTTGGCATCATTCAAGGAACCAACACCGTGCAAGATATGCACCTTCTCGAAAAATATGCGCAGGTCCTGATCCATACCGGAGTCAACTTGCAACGTGGCCAGCGGCTAATCCTGACGGCGAATTTTACGCTCGATGAAGCGCCGCCAGAGTCGATTATTCTGGTTCAGAAATGCGTCGAGGTGGCGTACAAGGCAGGCGCGAAGTATGTTCATGTACGCTGGTACGATCAGCGCGCGGATGCCATGCGGCTGCGCTATGCCGAAACACTGGAAGACTGGCCGGCGTGGGAGTCAGCAGGTATTTTAAGCTGGTACAACGAGGGCGCGGCACGCCTTGCTATCGCCGGGCAAAACCCGGATGCGCTTGCCGACATCGCGCCGGAACGCTTCCAGCAGGCGCAGAAATACAGTTCGCAGTTCACCAAACCGATCATGCAAAAGATCATGGGCGACGCGGTGAACTGGTGCGTTGCGCGCGTCCCCGTGACGGGTTGGGCGCAACGCGTCTACCCGGATGTATCCAGCGCGGAAGCAGTCGATAAGCTGTGGGCGGCCATTTTCCAGATGTGCCGCGTCACGGAAAGCGACCCAGTGGCGGCGTGGCAGCAGCATGTCGAAACGCTCCGGCTGCGTCGTGAATACATGACGGCGAAACAGTACACCGCTTTGCACTATACCGCGCCGGGAACGGATTTGACGGTTGGGTTGCCGCGCGGCCATGTCTGGCTTGGTGGGCTGGATAAAACGCAGGCAGGGAACACCTTCACGGCGAACGTGCCGACCGAAGAAATATTCTCGATGCCGCACCGCGAGCGGGTGAACGGCGTCGTCTCGTTTTCGATGCCGCTGGCTGAACAAGGCTCCGTTGTCGAGGGCGTGACGCTACGCTTCGAGGCCGGGCGTGTAGTCGAGGTCACGGCGACGAAGGGCAAGGAGACGATGGAGCGCTGGCTGAATGAAGATGAGAATGCGCGCTATCTTGGTGAGGTCGCGCTTGTGCCGAATTCATCTCCAGTTTCGCGCACGCAAACGCTATACTACGATGGTCTCTATGACGAGAATGCGGCCAATCACCTCGCCGTCGGCGCGGCTTATAAAAGTACGCTGACGGGCGGTGCAGAGATGACCGACGACGATTTCATGGCGGCGGGTGGGAACATCAGCGCGCAGCATCTCGACTTCATGATCGGCAGCGGCCAGATGGATGTAGATGGTATCCGCGAGGACGGCAGCGCAGAACCCGTCATGCGCGCGGGTGAGTGGGCCTTCGAGTAGAAAATTATGCCAACTCGCGCCATGCTCGAAAAGTATGCCGATGTGATTTTGCGGGTCTGCCTGCGGTTCGAGCGCGGGCAGCGCCTGATTATCATGCCCTATCTGACGATGGAAGACGCGCCGCCGGAAGCCTTTATGCTTATCCAACTCATTACGGAGCGGGCATATAAGGCGGGCGCACGCTATGTCCATATCCAATGGCACGACCAGCAGACCGAAGGGCTACGCCTGCTGCACGCCGAAACGTTAGAAGACTGGCCTGCATGGGAATCGGAAGGTATCCTGAGCTGGTACGACGAAGGCGCGGCGCGCATCGCTATCGCAGGGCAAAACCCGGATGGCCTGAGCCGCGTTCCGCCGGAGCGCTTCGGGCAGGCGCAGCGCTACAGCGCGCAGTTCACGACACCGCTGCTCGACCGCATCACGAGCGACGCACTGAAGTGGACGCTGGCGAATGTCCCGGTGCGTGGCTGGGCGCGGCGCGTCTATCCCGATCTTTCAGAAGAAATTGCGGTAGAGAAATTATGGGACGCCATTTTCGAGATTTGTCGCGTTACGGCGGCGGACCCAATGGCCGCGTGGGAGGCGCATGTCGCGGAGTTAGGCCACCGCAACAGCTACATGACGCGCAAGCAATACGCGGCGCTTCATTACACCGCGCCTGGTACGGATTTGACGGTTGGCCTTCCGAAGGGGCATTTGTGGCTGGGCGGATTCGCGCGCCTTGCGGATGGTCGCCCATATATCGGCAACATTCCCATCGAAGAGATTTTCACTGTCCCGCACCGTGAACAAGTGAATGGCGTCGTTTCATTTTCGCTGCCGCTCGCCGCTGAGGGCAACATCGTTGAGGGCGCGACGCTGCGCTTCGAGGCGGGGCGCGTGGTTGAAGTTACGGCGCGCAGTGGACGCGAGACAATGGAACGCTGGCTCGCGGTGGATGACAATGCGCGTTATCTTGGCGAAATCGCGCTCGTCCCCAATTCTTCACCCGTCGCGCGGACGCGGACGCTTTTCTACGACGGTCTCTACGATGAGAATGCCGCGAGTCACCTTGCCATAGGGACCGCGTACAAGAACTGCCTGACGGGTGGTGCGCAGATGACCGACGCAGACTTTCTCGCGGCGGGCGGGAACATCAGCGCGCAGCACCTTGATTTTATGGTCGGTAGCGGCGAGATGGACATCGACGGTATCCGCGAAGATGGCAGTGCCGAACCTGTCATGCGCGCGGGCGAGTGGGCTTTCGACTGAGCCGCAAAATCAGGTACGCCGCCAATGAGCCGAGCGTTAGCACAAGGCCGGGACCGATTAGCACTTGCGTTTTCAAGGTTGCGAAAATGTCCCGGCTCAGAGTGAATCCAACAACAGAGCAAACGAGCGCAATAAACGTTGCAAGCAGCGCGACGGCTTTCAAGGGTCGAAACATCATCGCAAGCACGCATAGCCCGCTCAAAATCGCGATGACGGCTTGCTGGCGATAGTTCGGATCGCCAAGCTGTCCGCGCAAAAATTCGACGGGCGGCAGCAACCCGATACACAATTGCAACGCGAGCGCACGCAGTAGCCAACGCAAACCGCGCCGTTTCGTTTCCTGCGCACTCACACACAGGACGACAGCCAGCAGCGCAGGCACGAGCCGCATCAAACCCGGCGTGAGTAGCGGCGGCTCCCCAAAGCGAACACGCGGGACGAGGCTCATCCACTCCGCGAGGTCATAAACATTCACGCTAAACGCCGCGCCGCCCTGCCACCATGTCCAGGGCAGGTAGGTTCCGATGACGGCGAGCACTGCAAATAACACAGTCAAATCCATTGAGTATCGGTTTCTTCCCACGAAAGTCGAGCGAGTACCTGCCATGCCATAGTACGCGCCGCGAGTGAATGAATTTCGTTTAAGCTGGGTGCTTGACTTGGTATAGGTTTTCTAAAAATTATTTTGCTCATAGGGCAAATAATGAGCTTATTCACAAACGAATTGAGAAGTTCAGCGCTTTGAACCGCAATATCATGTTTTCTACTCCCTTCAAACTGAGGTGGGGTGGTAACGACACTCGTTGTCTCGATATTCATCTCGCGTGCAATACGAGCGATCACTGGCGAAGCGCCGCTCCCTGTGCCGCCGCCTAACCCGCTCACGATGAAAACAGTAGTCAGTTTGTATAACATTTCTTCGATTGCCGATTCGCTCTCCTCCGCGGCGCGTTTTCCTTGCTCCGGCATTCCGCCTGTACCCAAACCATGTAGAGTGGTTGGACCGATCATCACATGAGCTGCGCGATCCTCTTTCGGACCGTTTGGATGCGTGTTCACTGTGGCATATTGAATATCAGGAATATTGCCGTCGATAACATTGCGCAGCGCGTACACGCCAGCATCACCCACCGCAATGACTTTCGCGCGGACGATTTCATCTGCCATCGGTATTCATTGCCTCGATGATATGCCGATCTTCGGCTTGCTGCGCATTCAGAAAATCGACCATGAACTGGCTGCGACGTAACCGCAAGGCCATCGGCGCAACCGCGCGCAAATCGGCAACCGTCGCGATGTCGCGGCCATCGGAGGCGGCGTGCGCGCGTGCGGCCTCGAACATCGCATATTCGGCGCGGTGTGAATCCACGCCGAGTTGTTCCACCAGCCGCAAACCGAGTTCAACCGCATCATGGTCGAGCGTGACTTCCTGGAGCAGTTCACGCGCGAGACTGACTTCCTCACGCGCGGCCAGCGTGACTTCCAGCCAGTCACGGATGAACGCGCGCGGGTTGTTGCGATAGGCGCGCACCCGCTCATAGACTTCCAACCGCTCGTCGTGGTCCGTCAGGCCGCGCACAAGGACACGCAGGCCGAAGCGATCCATAATTTGCGGACGCAGTACGCCCTCTTCCGGGTTCATCGACCCAATCATCACGAAGCGCGAGCGGTATGTACCAGACATCGCGCCCCGCCGTACCGAATATTGTCCTGCTGCGCTTGCATCGAGGATCGCATCTGCGATCTGGTGGTCGAGCAGGTTGACTTCATCCACATACAGCAGGTTTTGATCCGCGCGGCTGAGGATCCCGCGTTCGAGCTTGACGCGGCTCTGTTGCACCGCGACACGCTCATTGATGCCGCCGACGACATCCTCAAGGCGCGCGTTGAGCGGCAGTTCGACCAGCTTCACCGTATCAATTTTGGTGAGCGATTCGCCGCGCTGCCATTTTTCAAAGCAGTTCGGACAGAGATTATCGGGCGCGTCTGCGGGCATACAACCCTCACCGCTGACGCATGCGCTGACTTCGACATCCGGCAAAATCCCGGAAAGCGAGCGCACCGCCGTCGTCTTGCCGACGCCGCGCGTCCCGACCAGCAGCACGCCGCCAATCGCGGGGTTGATGATCGAAAGCATCAGCGCGAGGCGCATTTCCATCTGCCCGACCAGCGCGAAGAACGGGAACGGCAGGACTTCCGCAAGGCCATAATCTTCTGAATAGCCACTGATCTCGCGCCGCGCGCCCGTGCCTTGCAGGATTTGCAGCAGCGCGGAGCGGTTTTCGGTGTTCTCTACTGGCGTATCATCCGGCGGCATGTCGCTCATAGCGGGACCGCCTCGCGACGACGTTGTGCCTTGCGATAGGCTTGTCGCTCGCTTCCAGCTTCGTAACGCGCCCGTTCAAGCGGCGTAGAGAGATTCAAAATCGGGATCGCCTTCGGCTTGCCTGTCTCATCCAGCGCAACATAGACAAGGTAAGCGGTGTTTGTCGGCGTGCGGACACCCGTTACCGGGTTTTCCGAAACCACTTCGACGCGCGTTTCCATTGAGGTCGTCCCGGTCCACGTCAGTTCGGCATCGACCGTGACGATATTGCCGACATAAATCGGCTCCATGAAAGTCATGCTATCCATCGCGACGGTAACGACGCGCGCTCGTGCGTGGCGCATCGCGGCCAGCGCCCCGGCCTCATCGACCAGCTTCATGATCACGCCACCGTGAACATTGCCGCTTGGATTGGCGTGTTCCGGGTTCATCAACACGGAAAGCCGAACGTGCGATGCGGCGGGTGTTTTGAGGTCGGTCACAGGCCGCCCATGTCCTGCCGACGGTCGCTCAGGCGCTTGAACACTTCGGGGTCCTCGTCCATCACATCTACTGTATCGTAACGGATTTCGCCGAACTGCTGCGGGAGCGGCGCGCGTCCGGGCAGGTCGCGTTTGGTGAGCGTCGGCGCAGGCGGGACTTTTGTATTGAGCGGCGGGCGCGTGCCAGCGCGCTTGCGCAGAATACGCCCGTCCTTGGAGAGTTCACCGACCCATTCGCCATCGCGGGTATAGATCGTGGTCCCTTCCGCGAAGCCGACCCATTCCCCGCGTCCGTCGAAAATATACACGCCGACTTTTGTAAGCTGCCAATCGCCGCGTGTATCGAAAATGAATTCCGGTTTGTCTGCCATAGATTCCCCCAATGCTGAAAGCCCATTATACCAATGGTTTGCGCGTCGGCCTCGACCTCATTTTGTCAACCGAAATCTGTGTTCGCCGATAAGTCCCGGTGAATTCTGCGAAACGCGCATATAATACGCTGGTCTGCAACGCTACACGCCGGGGGACACAATGAAATCTTGTTTACTCGTGAGTTTGATTGCGCTAATCGCTGCATTTACCCTCAATACAACGTACACCGCACATGCCGTCGTCAATGATTTTGTGACCTTCACCTTCACCGGCAATGGAACCTGCACAGATAGCAGTTTTAGCGCACCTGTCACATTAAGCCGCGACCTTGTCAGCCCTGTTGCGTTTGCTGGCACGGCAAAGGCGAATGGAGTCACAGTTTATACTGAGATAGGAAATCTTGTGGGACCACCCAGGACTTCCTCGTATCCCTTCTCTATTTCCATATTTTCGACTTCTGTAAGCCAACCCTATTTCATTAATATTGTTTATACATTCACACGCGGCGGCAGTACACTTTTGACAACCAATGTGACGTTCCGGTGCAGCGGCGGGATCGCCACGTTGCAAGGCACATCCGGTCCCGGACCGGGCATCCCTTCGGGTTTCCTGCTGCGCATGATCACCTGCGATACGGCACTCTTCAACTTTGAGGGCAACCCGATTGGCAGCAACGCCGTCAAAGCTGGACAATCGTTCTTCATCAGTTCGACCACGACGATGATCGATGATGCGAGCTATACGGAACTCTTCGCGGGGAGTTATTCCAATGGTTACGTCCCGACCGCGTGCATCGGCGGGCGACCAGTGGGGTACACCGGATCATAAATTGTCGAGGGACCAGACCTGCCCATTCTAGTCCCTCCTGCTTCGTTATTTTATTGTGATAACATTTATCCAAAATCAATATTAAACTCATTTTTGTACCTGAAGCGAAAAGGAAAATGCTCATGCGCCGTTTACTTCTGATCACTGCCATACTTCTGAGTGTCCTCGCCTTCTCGAATTCGACCAAAGCTTCTGCTGCTGGCGACTATTTCAATGTCACCTTCACGGGCAATGGAACCTGTGATGATTCCAATGCAACCCTTCCTTTCAGTATCGCCTATAGCGTTTCTACAGACACCGACTTCTATTACACAGAAAAGGTGAACGGAACGCAAATTGATATGGACGTGTACGACACCCTCTATGCCCCGGACACGGGAACATATGATAATTTCGACTACTTTGCGTCTTTTACAGCAACGCAGCCGTATACGCTCTCTCTCACATTGTCATCCTCTCTCGGCAGCGGGACCGCAACGTATCGCTGCGTCGGTGGGATCGCTTACCTGCAGAATGGCGTTCCGGGACCAGGTTCACCCGTTGGTTTCGTCCTGCGCGTGATCACCTGCAATACGGCGCTCTTCAACCTCGAAGGCAACCCGATTGGCAGCAATGCGGTTAAGGCCGGGCAGTCGTTTTTTATCAATTCGACCACGAAGACGATCAAGGGCAAGAGCTACACGGAACTCTTCGCGGGCAGCTATTCCAACGGTTTCGTCCCAACCTCGTGCATCGGTGGCAAGCCTGCGGGATACACCGGGTCGTAACTTATCCGTCATAAGGATTGCGGCTAAACCTCTATTTCGCCCGCGGCCACTATCGGCGCGGGCGTTGTCATTTCTGGTTCAGTGATGCGCGCGGGTTCGATGCTGAACAGGTTGTCGCGGTCGTTCACGAATTTTGGCACATAGTAAACCGTGTATTCCGCAGGCCGGAATCCTTCCGCAGCCTCTGCGCTGACCGGGATCGTGAACGCATCGCTCATGAGTGCGTAGCTTTCATCCTTGTTCTGTTGCAGCGAAATATAGCCCGTGAATGTTGCGAGCGGCGACTGCTTACCTTCGCGCGCAGTGTTCCAGAGCGCTCCCACACCTGCCACGAACGCCAGCAGCGCTACGAGGTCCAGCCCGCCGAAGCACAGCCCGCCAATCACACCGAGGATGCGCCCCGCCTCACGCTGGATCGGCCACGTCAACAAGACGATGAACGCGAATGCGATGAACGCAATTCCGGTCGTGACGAGGCGGTGCTGCCCGAACGAATAATTACCCGCGCGGTTGGCGAGCAAATCCGGGTTCGAGAAGCCGAACAAGACTTGCAATTCCGGGAGCGAGAGCGGTCCGGCTTCGTTTTCGGGCATATGGCAATCCTTGGTGAGTCGATTGTGCAAATTGTATCAAAACCCGTTACACGCCGATAGGTCGCCTCTTCGCCTGCGCGCGCCTTGCGCTCCGAACCGCACTGTGAACACGGTGTTTGTTATACTGTGCCTGACTCCTTTTTCACAGGATGCGAACCATGCTGATCGATCAGAAGACACTTGCCGAACTGGTCAAACTCGGCGGCCAATATTTTCTGCCTATTGCGGCGCTGCTCCGCGCGCTGTATGCCGGGGTACGCGGAAGGCTGCCGGAAGGCTTCACGCAAATCGGCCTCGCGAGCTTTTTCACCGGGCTGGCGGCGCTCGTCGGGACGGAACAACTCAGCGTCCAGAAGGTCATTCTCGATGTGCTGAGTAACACGGTGTTCATGGCCGGGCTGCTCAGTTTCATCGTGGCCTATCTGCTGCGGATGCGAAATCGCGGCCTGACCGTCGATGCGGTGGTTGGCGGGGTAGTCGCGCTCATTGCGTGGGTGATCTGGGTCGGTGTGATTCCCGATAATCATTGGGATTGGTGGACCGTCTTCCCGACGATGGCGGCGGGCGCGGCGGCGTTTGTCACACTGCGCATCCTGCTGCGCCAAATCGCGCGGCTGGTGCGCCTGACGACCTATTTCATCTCGATAGCGATTGTCCTGATGATCGGTGCGGGCGCGATAATGCTGCTGCAAACCCTGCTGACGCGACTCAGTTCGCAGTAACCTGGTATTGAGTAGTTACGAGGACTTTCCCTGTTTGCGGCTTCGACCCACGTAAAATAACCGGGCGCATCCTGAATCCGAACAGTGGAGCATATGCTAATGTCAATCTATGCTGCGTGCGACTGCCATCTGCGCTGCAGCAAAGGGTTTACGGTGGCCTTTAATAATTGTAGTTCTCGTGCGTGTCCCCGAGACGGCTGATAGTTCCTGCAGGAACTTTACTAATTCGTCCTGCGCCCGGTTAAAAACCTCCGCCTATAGGCAGACAGCTTCAGCGCGTGGATTGGGTAGAATGGAGGGTAGTGAAATGGCGAAAAGTCATGCGCGATTATCGAAAAGGGTGGCCTACGGTCTACGACATGCAATAGCATCTGGTGTGGGTCACCAAATATCGGTTCCCAGGCTTGGTGAAGTCGCTGCGCGCGTGCGTGGCATCATCCGGCAAGTCTGCAGGAGTGGAGAAATTACGGTCGTCAAGGGTCAGTTGAGTGCGACGCTTGGTCCAGCACAAGTGGCACAATACCTGAAAGGGATTTCGTCCAAAAAGTTGCAAGACGAGTTTCCAACGCTCAAGAAGCGCTATTCGGGACAGCATTTGTGGGCGCGTGGGTACTTTTGCGAAACGGTTGGTGCGATTACGCAGGAGCAGATTAAAGCCTACATCGACCACCATCAGACCGAGCCATCAGACCAGAACTTTAACATTGGCGAGTGACTTTCAGTCGCACGTTCAACAGGTTTCAACCCTTCGCCTTTCGGCGAGGTTGGTTACGTGGGGATCAGTTCAATCACCGTCACCTCTGGTCTGCACGCGAAACGCAGCGGCAAATCCGACATACCAAGCCCTCGGCTGGTGTAAATCCATAGAGGCGCGGCGTCGCGCTTCACCTTGTACAAGCCCATCGGGTAGAGCGAACTCAATTCCGGAAGCACAACCGGACCGATGAACGGCACACGTACCTGCCCGCCGTGCGTGTGGCCGGAAACCTGCAACCGCACGCGCGGCTCACCGACCGATACGACGCCAAAATTCGGTTCGTGCGCCATGAGGATCGTCGGCAAATCTGGCGGCAGTTCGGCCATCGCGCGGGGCAGGTCCGCGCGTTTCTCCCAGATGTTATCGACCCCCGCGATACCCAGTGCCGCCGCGCCGCGCCGGATGATTACCGCATCATTGAGCAGCCAATGCAGCCCGGTCAGCGCTTGCTTGACGAGCCGCGAGTCCGACCAGTAATCGTGATTGCCAAGCGTGCCATACACGCCATCCGGTGCGTGCAATTCATTCAAAAGTGGCAAGCGCTTCAGCACCGACGGCGCGATCTCAGTGACGAAATCGCCCGCGAAGAGGATGCAATCGGGGTGCAGGCGGTTCACACGTGCGACCAGCGCCCGCAACGCTGCAACTGGATAAACATCTGCCTTGTTGCTGAGATGCAAATCGCTCAACAGGACGATCCGATAGCCCGCGAACGCCTCTGGCAGCCCGTCAATTGGCAGCCGCAAGCGCTTCCACTGTATCCACTTTGGCTCAATGCGGTTCGCGTAGCCGATCACGGCGGCGAGGCTGAACAACCCCAATGCCGCCGTCTTGCCCCATGTCGGCAACGCCCAATGCCAGCCGTGATCGGTCGTCTCAAGCGCGTCGAGGCGTGTAAATCGCATAGTTTCCCTTGATGTTTACGGTTGGCTGTCAGGTTCCGGGTATGCAAGCGGTGCTTCTTTGCTACGCCGCCGCAGACGCAGCGATCCGAGCGTCGTCACGAAGGGCAGCGGACCACTAATCCGGTGGCTGAGGTCCTTCGGCTGTGCGAGCAATAGGCTCACAACCATCAGCCCGACGCCGAACCATTGCGTATCGGAGAAGCGCTCCCCGAACAGCAAAAAGGATAGCACAACCGCGACCGCTGTTTCCAGAATGCCGACGAGGACGGTTTGCAGTGTCCCCATTTGTTTGACGCCCGCGAAGAGCGTCAGGCGGCTGAGTGCCGTCGTGAGTCCGAGCGCAGCAATCGCCAGCCATGCCGAGGAAGGCAGCGCCGTGCCGCCCATCGGGACGACCAGCCGCGCGATCAGCACCACGCCCGCCATCGCGGTCAGCACGTAAAGCGTGACGGTCGGTGAGGGCATTTCATAGAGGACACGCTGACTGAGCATCAGCGTACCGGCGAAGAGAATCGCGTTGCCGAGCATCAAGCCGACACCGAGCCAGTTGGACGTACCAAGATAGCCGCCCGTCAACAGGAGGATTGCGATGATCATCAGGCCGATGCGGAACCATGTCCGGCGCGAGACGGGCTGCCCGTTGAATCGTGCAAGCACGACCGAGAAAATCAGATAGCTCGCGTTGAGGAGCTGCGCGACCGAGGCATTGTTGAGCGCGTTCAGCCCGCCGTAATACATCAGCGAGCCGATCCCGTTCACCACGCCGACCACGATGCAGCTCAACAACCCCGCCGGAAAGATGAAAATGTAGCGGCGCGCGAAGAGCAGATAAGTCACCCACAACAGCGCAACCGCTACCGCCGTTCGGAAGGCGGCCACCGTCAGCGAATCGGAGCCATTCAGGAACGCCGCCCGCCCCAGTACCGGAGCCAGGCCGAGGAATACGGGCGAGAGCAGCGCGGGCGTCAATTGTCGGCGCACTACGCCGTTCGCAGTGCGACCCGCTACGCGATCCGTCATGGCCGCTTGTGTGCTTCGACAGGCAAATAGAACGAGAAGGTACTGCCCGGCAGAGCTTTTTCATCGAAGCCGGGGCTTTCCACCCATAGCCGTCCACCATGCGCTTCAACGATGCTCCGGCAAATCGATAGCCCGATGCCGAGGCCGCCGCCTCGAAATTTGGTTTTGCTGGTGGAGTGGAAGCGTGTCTCCTGAATGGACGTGAAACGCGAAAAGATGCGGTTCTGATCCTCTTTCGAGATGCCGATGCCGCCATCGCTGACGGCAATCGTCACGCCGTCCCCGGTCTGTGTAAACGTGATTGCGATGCGCCCGTGATCGGGAGTGTATTTGATCGCGTTGCTGATCAGGTTGTGCAGCGTGAGCGTGAGCAGTTCGCGATCCGCCTCGATTTGCGGCCACCCGGTCGCGTCGAATTCGATATGCTGCCCCCGGCTCTGGAGCGCGGTATCGAATTCATCCAGCGCATCGCGAATCAGACTGCCGAGATAAACACTGGCTCGCGTCAGGTCGAAGCGGTCCGACGCGATCCGCGAGACGGTCATGATCTCGCTCACCACGCGGGACATGCGCTCTATCGATTCGATCAGGCCATTGAACAGCATGGCGACATCGGCGTTTTGCTCGCACAGCGCGGATACGGGTTCAGTCTCTTGCAAGAGGCGGCTGTAGCCGGTCGTGATCGAAAGCGGTGTACGCAGTTCGTGCGCGGTGAGCTGCACGAAATCATCCTTGATTTGATCCATCCGGCGCAATTCCGTGTTGTTACTTTCCAGTTCGCGCAGCTTCTCTTCGAGCCGCAGCACCACCTCGCGGCTGTAGGCGTTCTGCGCATCCCAAAGCATCGACTCATCCACTGGATCGGTCCCGCCACGCAGATAAAACTCGATGCTGGCAGGCAAGCTCTGGATGTCCATCGGCTTGGTCAGATAGCCACTAAACCCGGCAACGAATGCCATCTCGCGGTCGCCCTGCTGATTCTGCGCGGTGAGCGCGACAATCGGCAGGTTGGCATAGCGCGGGTCGGTACGCAGTCGCGTCGTGACCTCGCGCCCGGTCATATCCGGCAGGTTCATATCAACCAGCACCAGATCAATCCGCTCCTTACTGGCGAGGTCCAGCCCTTCCAGCGCACGCGAAGCGACGAAGACGGTATAGCCCGCATAGGCGAGCATTCGGCGGACGAGGAGTTGGGTGGCCGGTTCATCTTCGATGTAGAGGATCGTTGCTTTACGCTCTGCCATGCCGGGTTCCTGTCTAGCTAAGTGCCTTCACGATGCTTTGTAATAACTCCTCGTTGAGGAAGCTGCCTTTCTGCAAGAGACTATCGATTTGCCCGCTGAGGCGCTCCCGCTCCTTGACCGTGAGTTCCTTCGCGGTCATTACGATCACCGGAATCATACGTAGCGCGTCATCGGCTTTCATCATCTCGATCACCTGAAAACCATCGACATCCGGCATCATCAGGTCGGTAATCACGACATCCGGATGCAGGCGACGGATCGCCGCGATCCCTTCTGCGCCATTTTTCGCGATATGGATATTGTAGGCGCGTTTCGATTTCAGGATGCGTTCGATCAGCCGCGCCGCCGCCTCGTTGTCTTCAATCAGGACCACATCGCGCACGCCCGCTTCGATTTGTTCCAGAGCGGAGAGCAACCCCTCTTCGGGCATGATCGCGTCTTTATTGGCGCGGCTCAGGTCGATATTGCGCGCGTACTGGTCGCCTAATATCTGCGTTTCAACGGGGAAGGTATGGCCGGAGCAATTGATCACCACCACCTCATCAGGCTTGATCGCGCCGGCGCGCACCAGCTTGAACAACCCGGCAAACGCTACCGCCGTCGCGGGTTCGACGCTCATGCCTTCGGTGCGTGCGAGGATGCGCGTCGCGTTGAAGGCTTCCTCATCGGTCGCGGATTCGGCTGCGCCACCGTGCCGCGCCATCAGGTCATAGAGCAGTTGGTAGGCGCGTCCGGGGTCGCCGGTGGAGAGCGTGGCAATCACGGTTTGCGGGTTTTCGACCGGGACCGCAACGCGCGCGTTCTTCTTGTAGGCGTTCACCATCGGCGCGCACCCCGCCGACTGAATGATGCCAAGTGCCGGGACGCTACGCACCGCGCCAAGCATGCGCAATTCCTCAAAGCCTTTCGCCACGCCGAGCGGTCCCATCCCGCCGCTGACCGCCTGAATGAACCAATCGGGCGTGCGCCAGCCCAGTTGTTCGGCGATCTCGAAGGCGAGCGTCTTCATGCTCTCCACCGCCGCGACGGACTTGATCCCGCGATCCAGAAACAAATTCTTGCTCTGCGCAAAGCGGTTGGCGACGACTTTGGCCTCGTCATAGGTCCCCGTGACCTTGATCACTTCACCGCCATAGATCGCGGCCTCGCGCATTTTTTCGCCGGGGACCATGCTGGTCAGGAACGCCCACAACTTGATCCCGGCTTTCGCGGCGTAGGCTGAATACGCAATCGCGACGTTCCCGGTCGAGGCGACGACGGCCTCCGCAATGCCGAGTTCACGCATCACCGAGATCGCGACCGAGGCTTGCCGATCCTTGAATGATCCGGTTGGTCCCTGCCGCTCGTCCTTGATGTACAGGTTCTTGAGGCCGAGCATCGCACCGAGATTTTCCGCCTTGAGCAGCGGGGTATTGCCTTCGCCGAGCGTGACGATATTCGCGATATTCATCAGCGGCAGCAGTTCATGATAGCGCCACAACCCCGCCGGGCGGTCGGCAAGCGACTTGATCCAGCCCTGTTTGCGCAGCGTATCCAGATCGTATCGCGCTTCGAGGATACTTTCCCCGCAGCGCGGACATGCAGCAAGCGGGCGCTCGTAAGGCGTTTCGTAGCCGCAGTTGATGCAACGCAGGCGGATATGTTTGGGTATGACGTTCAAAGGCTCATTCGCTTTAAGGTATGGTTGATTGTTCATCGTTGTTGAGGGTCACGCATGACGCAGGGCGGCCAGCCTGCGGATCGCGTCGGCTATTACATCGATTGTCACCGCTTTGGGCAGCGCTTCGTCGGCTCCCGCATCCAGCGCCGCTTGCACCACCTGCGTATCCAGCACGCTGGTCAGGACCAGCACGCGGATGTTGGGGAAGCGCGCGCGGATTTCGCGGGTGGCTTCGACCCCATCCATACGCGGCATCATCAGGTCCATCAGCACGACATCCGGCTGCTTTTCCGCGACGATTTTGATCGCGTCGGTTCCGTTGGCGGCTTCACCGACGAGCAGCATATCCGGGACTGTCCGCAGAAAAGCGCGCAGACTGCGCCGGACCGAATCGTGATCATCAACGAGGACAATCTGAATAGACATGGCTACCCTTCTGGCGACGGAAATTGCGCCACCTAAACCATAACACGGCATTCCCGGTTTGGGCGTTACGAAGCCGTTACTATTGCGATATTCAAGCCCGTTTGACAAAAAAAATGCACCCCGCTACAATGCACCGCAATCGTATCCGTCAATCGCACTCCATCGAAGACTGCGGCGCGGCCAGCATTATGGCGAGCCGCTTTATTTTGGATAGCGCCGGGCAGGTACGAAATTTGGGTACGGGGGGTCTCATGTCACCTATTAGTCCCGAAATGGACTTCATGGCGATGCTGGAAGCGTCGTTTGAAACGGAACCGGCGGAGCGCGGCGACATCGTGAATGGCGTCGTCGTCGCCCTTGATAGCCAGGGGATGATCGTCGATCTGGGGATGAAGCGCGATGCGGTCATCGCACGCACCGATATGGAGCGCATGGAAGGCCGTGTCTTCCACGTCGGCGAGGAGATCGCGGTGATGATCCTGCACCTTGAGGATCAGGACGGCAATCTGATCGCGTCCGTCTCGCAGGCGCGCCAGAGCGAGGATTGGGAAAAAGCCGAAGTCTTGATGACCAATGCCGAAGTCTGGGAGGGCATCGTTCAGGATGCCAACCGGGGCGGCCTGATCATCCCCTTCGGCAACCTGCGCGGGTTCGTCCCGGCAAGCCATGTGATGGACCTGCCGCGCGGCCTGAACGAGAACGACCGCAGGGATCATATGGTCAACCTCGTCGGCAAGACGGTCGCGGTGAAGGTGATCGAAGTCAACCGCAAGCGCCGCCGTCTGGTCCTCAGCCAGCGTGACGCGCAGCGCGGACGCCGCGACTCGCGCAAGGAACTGCTGCTCGGCGAGTTGAAGGAAGGCGAAATCCGGCGCGGTGTGGTCAGCGGCTTGCGCGACTTCGGCGCATTCGTGGACCTCGGCGGCGCGGATGGCCTGATCCACATCAGCGAACTGGCCTGGTATCGCGTCAAGCATCCGAAGGAAGTGCTGGCCGTCGGAGATGAAGTCGAAGTCTACGTTTTGCGGCTCGATCAGGATGGCAAGCGCATCGGCCTGAGCCTGAAGCGGCTGCAAAAGAATCCCTGGGAACAGGTGGACGATCTGTACCATGTCGGCCAGTTGATCGAAGGCGAAGTGAGCCGCGTCGCGCAGTTCGGCGCGTTCGTGAGCCTCAAGCCGGGGATCGAGGCGCTGCTGCACACCTCGCAGATGGCCGAACCGCCGCCCGATGACCCGACCACCGTTTTGCAGGAAGGCCAGCACCTGCTGATGCGGATCATCACCATCGAAGCGCACCGCCAGCGACTCGGCCTCAGCCTCAAGGACGTGAGCGACGGCGAGCGCGAAGCGTGGACCGCCGAATATGGCACAATCCTCACCGTCGTCCCGCCTGGCTCTGGTCAAAAGCCGGAGAGCGAAGTAGAATCGGAACTGGTCGAAGCGACTGCTTGACCCACACTGTCGCGCACGCGCGATAAATCCGACATGCAAAGGGGGTGAAAAAGCAAATGGCAACCGTAACACTGCGTCCGAACGAATCGCAGGAGCAGCTTTTGAAGCGCTTCCGCAAATCCGTAGCGAAGAGCGGCATCCTCAGCACGGTCCGGCGTAAGCGCTGGCACGTCAGCAAGAGCGAAATGCGCCGCATCCAGAAAAAGAAGGCCATTCGCCGCGCCCGCAAAAAGCAACTGACCCGCACGCCCGCCTCGAAGTAGGCGGACGGTCAGACCGAAACATTGTCGATTTGGGGCAGGCGTGAATACGCTGCCCCTTTTTCCGTGAACCGCTAAAGGAACCTGCAATTGCCCAAAGAACAGACTAAAATCGAAGTTGAAGGGACCGTCATCGAAGCGCTCCCGAATGCCACTTTCCGCGTCAAGCTGGCCGATACCGACCATGAAGTGTTGGCCTACCTTTCCGGCAAGATGCGCAAGTATTACATCCGCATCCTGCTCGGCGACCGCGTGCGCGTCGAATTGAGTGAATACGATCTTAAGCGTGGCCGGATCACCTATCGCTTCCGTCGCGGTGGCGGTGGCAGTGGTGATGATGAGGCGTTCGGCGGTTAAGCCGTGCTGCGCCTCGTACTGCTGGCGAGCGATCACGGGAGCGGCTTCGAGCGGCTCCTGACGCTGCTCGCTGCACGACGTGGCTTCGCGCAAGTCCTGCTCGTCGTGACCGATCAGCGCGGCGCGCGGGTGCAGGACCGCGCCGAAGATCGCGGCATCCCGACCCTGTTTCATCCATTCGATTGGTATGCGCTCACAGGCCGTACCACTGTCGAATATTACGCGGATTTAGCTGCGTACTGCGCCGCGCTTTTCCCCGATTACATTTTGCTTTCCGGTTGGGACCGCGCACTCGATCCAGCCTTCGCAGCGCAGTTTGCGGCGCAATTGCTGCCGCTCGAGGCCTTCCTCGATACGAACCCCGTCTCAGATGTGTTTGGTACTACGACTTTGTGAACTGAAAAGCACGACTCGACCCGATACTAACTCAGGACGGCATGTTAAACCTTGCCGCCTTTCAGGCGCAAAGAGTTCGAGACGACCGAAACCGACGAGAAGGCCATCGCCAGCGCCGCGATCATCGGGTTAAGCTGACGGAGCGCATCCGGGATCCACGCCACCGTCGCGAGGACGCCTGCGGCAATCGGAATGAGCGCCACGTTGTAGCCAAACGCCCACCCCAGGTTTTGCCGGATCACGTTCATTGTCAAGCGTGAAACACGAATAGCACGCGGGACGCCGCGCAGATCGCCACTCATCAGCGTCACGTCGGCGGCTTCGATGGCAATATCTGTGCCTGTGCCGATTGCCATGCCGACATCTGCCTGTGCCAGCGCGGGTGAGTCGTTGATACCATCACCGACCATCGCGACGATCAGCCCTTCACTCTGTAATTGCCTGATCACGTTTGCTTTGTCGGCAGGCATAACTTCGGCCAACACGCGGTCGATGCCGACCTGTTTGGCAATCGCGTTCGCGGTCGCTTGATTGTCTCCGGTAAGCATGATCACCTGCAACCCGAGCGCGTGCATCGCCTGGATCGCCTCTGCCGATCCCTCTTTGACCGTATCCGCAACGGCAATCACGCCTGCGACCTGTTCATTCACCGCAATCCACATCGTCGTTTTGGCCTCGGATTGCAGGCGCGCGGCCTCGCTATCTAAATCTGCTGTCTTTATGCCGAGGTTGAGCATCAATTTGAGATTGCCAATCAGGACGGTTTGACCATCCACGACAGCGCGCAGACCACGACCTTCGATTGCCTGAAACTGGCCGGGGTCGAGCAGCGTGAACCCGGCTTCTTTTGCCGCTTTGACGACTGCCGTACCAAGCGGGTGTTCGCTACCGCGTTCGGCACTACCTGCCAGCGTGAGCAGCCGATCCCGGCCTTCTGTCCAGCTCGGACTGAGGACAATATCCGTGACGATGGGTTCGCCGCGCGTGACCGTCCCGGTCTTGTCCAGCACCACCGCCTTGATCTTGAGCGCTTGTTGAAGCGCAGCGCTGTTCTTGAACAGGATGCCGTTCTCCGCGCCCTTGCCGACACCGACCATGATCGCGGTCGGCGTTGCCAAGCCCATCGCGCATGGGCAGGCGATGACCAGTACCGCCACCAGCCGGATCAGGCTCGTCGTAAAGTCCGCACCGCTGGCGATCCAGAGAATGAAGGTCAACGCTGCGACGCCGATTACGAATGGGACGAACACTGCCGCGACCTGATCGACCAGCTTTTGAATCGGCGCTTTGGAGCCTTGCGCCTGCTCTACCAATCGGATAATCTGCGCTAGTGCCGTCTCTTTGCCGACGCGCGTAGCCTTGAACCTGAACATGCCCTGTTTGTTGAGCGTCGCGCCGATCACCTCTTCGCCGACGGTGCGGCTTACCGGAAAGGATTCGCCCGTGATCATGCTCTGGTCAATTGTGGTTGCGCCTTCGGTAATCGTGCCATCCACCGGGATTTTCTCGCCCGGACGCACAATCACCACATCGCCAAAAATGACCTGCTCAATCGGCAGATCGATCTCGACCCCACCACGAACGACCCGCGCAGTTTTGGCGCGCATCCCGATTAGCTTCTTAATCGCTTCGCTGGTGTGTCCCTTCGCGCGAACTTCGAGCAGCTTGCCGAGGACGATCAGGGTGATCACGACGGCGGCGATCTCGAAATAGACGTGATTCGGCATCGTCATCCCGGCCATGTTGCCAGCAGCGGAGGTTGTTGTCAGCACGCCGAGCGTGACAAAGACGCTGTAAAAATAGGCGACGGATGAGCCGAGCGCAACCAGCACATCCATGTTCGGGCTGCGGGCGCGTAATGCTCGATAGGCACTCACATAGTAATCCCAGCCGACGTAGAACTGCACCGGAGTTGCCAGCGCCCAGAACAGGTAGTTGACCCAAGGCTGGAATGCCCATTCGCCAAGCAAGCCGATGTCACGACTCATGCTCAAGAGGAACAGCGGAATCGTGAAGATTGCACCAACGAGCAGACGCCTTTCCTGATGGGCAATATCCATCGCGCGGGCTTTGGCTTCGGCATCTTCCATGTCTTCGCCCGCCACAATTTCGGGGACATCGTAGCCCGCCTTACGGACGCGCGCGATGATCGCGTCCCGACTCAGGGCAACGCTGTCATAGCTCACGCTTAGGCGCTCATTGGCAAGGTTGACGTTGGCCGCCTCGATGCCGGGGAGTTTGCGCACCTGCCGCTCGATGGTCGCGGCACAGTTGGCGCAGGTCATACCAATAATCGGCAAAACCTCGACCTGTGATTGTTTTTGTGCTTGAACCGTCATAGGTCCACCTTCTGTATACTATGCAGCCCCACAACTACAGCAAGGATTGCTGGCGTGCAGGGCTGCGGAAAAATTTGCGCACGAAGCGGTGCAGTCGCTACGGATTGACGAGTTCCGCCGGGGCGTAGTCGATTTCCTTGAGTGCTTCGGCGATCTGTGTCCAGTTCGCGGGCGCTTGCCATTTCACAGTGACGACTTTCGTAGTCTCATCACCCGTGACAAATTCCGCGCCGGGGACATCGTTCACAGCGTTCTTGACGCTGCGCACACAACCATCACAACCGATGTTGGGGACGTTGAAAGTTTTCTCTTCCATGATTATTCGACTCCTCTAGGCATTCTTCACAGCGAACACTTCGCTGATTTCGGATAGGACACGTTCGCGCTCTTGCTGGTCATCACCCTGAATTGCAGTAATGACACACGTATGCAGGTGATCGTCCAGAATAAGCTGACTGACCTTCGAGAGTGCGGCTTCTGTCGCCTGAATTTGCTTGATGATGTCGATGCAATATTGGTCTTCTTCGACCATGCGCGCCACCGCGCTTACATGCCCCGCGACGCTTTTCAGTCGATTAACCAGCGCGACTCTCTCTTTATCCGTCACTGTTACTGTTCCTCACACCCTACCCCCTGTGGGGTGGGATATACTACATAGAATACACCCTCTGGCGAACTCTTACAATACGTCATTTGGCGTATATCTATCGCTTTCAGTGAAGACGATACTATATGATCAGGTCTGAGTCTTGGTGCTATCAGGGGGCAAAAATGAAAGAAATTCAGAAGTCAGCCATAGATCACGCGGAAATGCAGCACGACGAACATACAATCGATGTACACGCACCTCACGACATACCAACAACGCCCACGATGCAATCTATTGACGCTCACTCCGCACATCGACCTTCCACGCCAGCAGACTCCAGCACAAATCGGCACAGTGGTCACGACATGGATGCCCACGCGATGATGGGTCACGCGGGGATGTCGGCGAACCAAATGGCGCACGACATGCGCAACCGCTTCTTCGTGTCGCTGATCTTCACCATTCCAATCTTCATCACCTCACACCTCGCCGAGTTGTTCGGCTTGATGATTCCACCGCCGTTCGGGTTGTCCGTCCCGGTGTTCGGCTTTCTTCTCGCCACGCCCGTTGTGCTATACGGTGCATGGCCGTTCTTCGTCGGAGCCAAAAACGGTTTGCAGATGCGCGTCCTGAACATGAGCGTCCTCGTTTCACTCAGTGTCCTGACAGCGTATATTTTCAGCGTCGGCGCGACGTTCTTCTTCAAAGCCGATACATTCTACGAAGCGGCGGCGATGCTGACCACGTTCGTCCTGTTCGGTCACTGGATCGAGATGCGCTCTCGCTCCGGCACGAACGCCGCCATCGAAAAGCTGATTAAACTCTCGCTGCCGACTGCGCGCATTGAACGCGATGGTCAGGAAGTCGAAATCCCGACCGATCAGGTCAAGGTCGGGGATGTGTTCGTTGTGCGCCCCGGCGACCGCGTGCCGATTGATGGACAGGTGGTCGAAGGCACGTCCAGCCTCAACGAAAGCATGATCACGGGTGAGAGCCAACCCGTCAGCAAGAAAACAGGCGATACAGTGATCGGCGCGACGATCAACGGCACGGGATCATTCAAGGCAAAGGCGACGCGCGTGGGCGCGGATACGACAGTCAACCAGATCGTCAAGATGGTTCAGGAGGCGCAAAACTCGAAAGCGCCTGCGCAGCGCCTCGCAGATCAGGCGGCGCAATATCTGGTGTTGGTGGCGATCATCGGTGGCCTGCTCACCTTCGGCTATTGGGCGGTGATCCAGCACGCGCCGATCATAACTGCATTGACTTTCGCCATTACGGTGGTCGTGATCACCTGCCCGGATGCGCTTGGTCTGGCGACTCCGACGGCGGTTGCAGTCGGGACGGGGATGGGCGCGGAGAATGGCATCCTTTACAAGAACGCCGAAGCGCTCGAAGCCCCGGCGGGACTCAACGCGGTGATCTTCGACAAAACGGGGACGCTCACGCGCGGTGAACCGGAAGTGGTCGAACTCGTGACCGTTCCAGCAGTGACCAAAGATGATCTGCTCCGCTTGACAGCCTCTGCCGAAGCAGGCAGCGAACACCCGCTGGCACAGGCGGTCGTCAAAGCGGCACAAACCAAGCAACTGGATGTCCCCAAAGCGGCGGCCTTCGACTCGATTCCGGGGCATGGCTTGCAGGCGACTGTGAACGACCAGACCGTTCTGGTCGGCAATCGCAAGCTGATGACGGATCGCGGGATCGCCTTCGATGCGCTGTTCGCGCAAGCTGATTCCCTGTCGGGCGCAGGCCGCACAGTGATCTATGTCGCGCTCAACAACAGCCCTGCCGGGTTGCTCGCCATCGCCGATCAAATCCGTCCGGGCGCGAAGGATGCAGTCGCGGCGCTTCAAAAACTCGGCATCGAGGTCGCCATGCTGACAGGCGACAACACGGCCACCGCGCAACGAGTCGCGGCTGAACTCGGTATCACGACCGTCTTTGCCGAAGTATTGCCCGATCAGAAGGCGAACAAGGTCAAGGAACTGCAAGCGCAGGGCAAGAAGGTGGCGATGGTTGGCGACGGGATCAACGACGCGCCTGCCCTTGCACAGGCAGACGTGGGGATCGCCATCGGAGCCGGGACCGATGTGGCGGTGGAGACTGCCGACATCGTGCTGATGAAGAGCGATCCGTTCGATGTGGTGGGTACGGTGGAACTCAGCCGGGCGACGTTGAACAAGATGCGTCAGAATTTGGCGTGGGCAGTCGGCTACAACATGGTCGCGATACCGATTGCGGCGGGCTTATTCGCGGGCGTTGGCCTCATCCTGCGACCGGAGATCGGCGCGCTGGCAATGTCGGGTTCATCGATCATCGTCGCGGTCAATGCGGTATTGCTCAAGCGTGCCAACCTGCCACATTTGAAACACCAATCCGTCTGACGAGAGACAAGCATGTCCGTATCGATCCGCCTGCGCAGCCTGACGACACAGCTTGTTCTGGTCGTCGTCTTTCCCGTCGTGATCTTGCTCGCCCTGGTTTCATATAGCGGGGTATCGCTGCATGAGGACGCGATGCGAACGCTCGTCAGCGACCGCGACAAACGCGCGGTGAACGCGGCAGCCGAGGCGTTGGCGGATCGCTTCCAAAGTCGAATGCTTATCCTGAAATCATTGGCCGAACGGGTTGCTGATGGGCGAACACTTGAAAGTTTGCTCATCGCCGAGCCGCAATTCAAGAGCCTCTTCGACGGTGGCCTGATCGTTGCCAACAAGCGCGGTGAAGTGATTGAAAGCTGGCAGCCGGGGGTAGCGTGGGCGGACAGCCTGCGTAGCGCGGCGTCATCATGGGTGCTGGATCATGACCGTCAACCGCCGCTAGTAGTCTTGAACACCGGAAGTACAAACAATGCAACGCTCCTTTTCGGCGGCATCTCGTTACCGAACCTGAATGTTCCCGGTACTGTAGATGCGATTACAGCCAGCGCCGCATCTCGTCTGGTGATATTGGCCGATGACGGGCATGTCATTCAGGATACGACGGGGCAAGCCACCCATAACACCAATCCTGAGACTGGTGCAGTCGTTGTACATGATTTAGCCACGCATACCGCGCAATCCGGCCAAACCGACCTCGTGATCGTCTCCAGCCATGTCGAGGGGCTGAACTGGACGCTCATTCTGCAGGAACCCTGGGCAGAGGTCGCTAACCCATTGTTGAAGATGTCGCTGGTTGCACCCCTTGCTGCAATCCCGGCGTTGCTGCTGGCGGTCGGCGTGCTGGCCTATGGGATTTATAGCGTTGTGCTACCGCTGCGTCGATTGGGGCGTTCCGCAGCACAAATACCCTGGGGCAATTACGGGTTGATTCTGGAGCCGGTCGGCGGTGTCCAGGAAATCCGTGACCTGCAAATTTCGCTCAACCACATGGCGCAGCGCTTGCAAGAAGCGCAGAACGCCATGCAGAGCTACATCGGTGCAACCTTGCAGGGGCAGGAAGAGGAACGCAAACGTCTGGCACGCGAGCTGCACGACGATATGCTTCAATCGCTGATTGCGCTCGATCAGAAGCGGCAAATGGTACAAAGAGCGCTAGAGCGCGACCCCGGCAAAGCGACCGCACACCTCGATGGATTGCACCTGCTGATTGACGAAATGATAGCGAATTTGCGCCAGTTATTGCGTGATATGCGCCCGTCTTACATCGAAGACCTGGGCTTGACCCCGGCACTTGAAATGCTGGCTTCGCAAATGGGTGAGAAGTTCGGCCTGAACATGCAATTCAAAGTAACAGGGATACCGCGCCGCTTGCCGCCAAACCACGAATTGGGGCTTTACCGCATTGCACAGGAAGCGCTAAATAATACAGGTCATCATGCGCGTGCCTCTCAAATCGAGGTCACTCTATGTTT
This sequence comes from Aggregatilineales bacterium, assembly GCA_965246845.1. GTDB lineage: Bacteria > Chloroflexota > Anaerolineae > Aggregatilineales > UBA2796 > JBBRMW01. The sequence goes on along the minus strand of CBDFFR010000012.1, from coordinate 722,223 downwards.
TGAAAAGGACGTTATATTGTCGATAAAGGATGATGGACAGGGATTTACCGTTCCTGATCGCCCACAATCTTTTGCTCAGGCGGGGCATTACGGTTTGATGGGAATGGTCGAACGCACGGAACAAATGCAGGGGCAGTTCGCTATTCGATCAAATTCAGGCAAGGGAACGACCCTTACCGTAACGGTCGCGACCGCAACCACCCCCGAAAAGAAACGGTCAGGTTGAAATCAGGCTGCCATCCGGGACATAATACGGCAGGACTCGGCACAGCGCCGACACACTTCCGAACAATGCAACATGGTCTGATCGCCATCGGCCAATTGTTCGCAGTCAGCGGCGCACTTCGTACAAATTTCGGCGCACTGGCCACAAATATGCGGATGATGCGCAGACTTCCGAAGCATGAAGTCCTGGCTGGTCGCGCAAATCTGGGCGCAATCCAGCAGCAGGGTGATGTGCGCGACGCCCGCGTGTTTTCCACCCATTTCGAGGCAGTGTACGACGGTACTCAGGCAGACCTGATGACACTCATCACAGTTTTGAATACAGGTTTCCATTTCGGATGAAGCGTGATCATGGGACGTTTGTTGTTGCACGGTAGTTTTCCATTATATAGAGGCTAACTTATTTTATAAACTATATCTAAAGAAAATCTATATAGCCCATAATCGCTTTAGCGACCCACATATAGCACATAGCAGATCACGCGCCAATCGCACCCCTGTAACAAAGATTTTGTGTCATAGTGCCTTCAATAAACCCATGTTGAACGCTTTGGCAACGGCCTCTGTTCTATTCGCCACACCAAGTTTTTCGTAGGCATTTGCAAGATGTTCCTGAACGGTTCGGTCGCTGATCGACAGCTTGAAGCCAATCGACTTGTTCGTTAAGCCTGTTGCAGCAAGCTCCAGGACGGAGTGTTCCCGTTCTGTCAGGTTGATCAATGCCGTTTTCAAGGATACTTCGACAGCCGGCATAACGAGGCGCGCATCCAGAATTTGTTGTCCTTCAAACGTCGCACGTACAGCGGCAACGATCTCATCTGCTTCTGATGACTTCAACACATAGCCATTCGCGCCGATTTCCAGCGCCGCTCTGATGTAGGGTGGATCATCGAAAGCGGTCAGGATGAGGATACCGAGCGTTGCGCCTTCCGTACGTAGCTGCCGCGCAACTTCGATCCCGCTACAACCCGGCATTTGAATATCCAGAACGGCCACATCCGGGCGGTGCTGGTGGATGAATTCCAGCGCTTGCGGTCCGTTTTCCGCCTCAGCGACGACCGTAATATCGCCTGCCTCGGTTAGAAAATCGCGGATACCGCGCCGGACAACACTGTGATCATCAGCCAACACCACCCGGATCATGCTTACCCTATCTACTTGTCGCCCAATGCCTTGAGCATATCTTCCATTTTCTGAATTTCGGCGGTCTGATCTTTGATGATCGTATTTGCCAGCGTCTTGAGTTCATCGTTTATCGTCGTGTATTTCAGGATGCGGTTCGACATAGTGATCGCATCGCTGTGGTGGTCTACCATCGACTCAAGGAACGCGACGTCGTAATCGTTGCCCTTCAGCCGGTTCAGCCCAGCCATCATGCCCATCATGCCTGCGGGGTCGCTGGCGAGGTCGCCGCTCATGTTCATACCGTCCATCTTGCCAGCCGCCTTCATCATGTCGTCCATCGAGATCGGGCTGTAGTCGATCTTATACCAATCTTTGAGCCAGCCTTGCATCGTGATGATTTCGGCGGTTTGTGCCTTGATGATGCCCTGGCACATCGTCTTGACGTCCGCACCAGACGCCTTCTTGAGGCAATCATTCGACATATCGAGCGCCATCTGGTGATGGTCGATCATGCCTTCCATGAACCGCACTTCAGCGCGTCCTGCTCTGCCTTCAATCGGTCCCTTCGCCAATGCAGGTGCAACGCCCAGACCAGCAAAAGCCATCAGGACCACGAACGCAATACGTTTCATCATGAGGGGTATCCCTTTCCGCACATAAGTTTGGTTACTTGTAGATTATATGAAGGCCAAATTGCATCCGGTATACGCCATTTGGCGGGGTAAGGCGATTGGCGTATCAATCAATGGGTGCTGACTTAATCATTCAAATTGCCGCAGTTATGAGTGGCCGATCTAAAACATACACTTTGTAATGAGTCAGGGTGCTATCTCTGACCTGTGTAGCATTCGGGTTTAGCACTGTCATGAGTCGGCCATTTGCATGGATCAGCTTGAAGACGATAATTTACTTCAAATCGAACAAACGCATTTGAATTTGTTCCAGCCTTTATCGCACTCATCGCCTGTGATCAACTTGCCAATCAAATGAATTGACTATTCAAAAAAATTGACAGTTCCAGGTCCTGACAAGCGCAGGACCCGGAACTATTGTCAGGGATCATTACTGCAAATTTTCATAGACCGCCGCAGCGCCCTGCCCGCCGCCCACGCACATCGTCACGAGGCCGTACTTCCCGCCGCGCCGCCGCATTTCGTTCATGAGTTGAACCGTCAGCTTCGCGCCCGTGCAGCCGAGCGGGTGGCCGAGCGCGATTGCGCCGCCATTCACATTCACCTTGTTGGGGTCCATTCCGAGCGTATTAATGACCGCGACTGCCTGCGCCGCAAATGCTTCATTGAGTTCGATCAGGTCGATGTCATCAAGCGTCAGCCCAGCGCGTTCGAGGACACGCGGCACGGCCTTCACGGGACCCACGCCCATGATCGACGGCGGTACACCCGCGACGTTGTAACCGACGAAGCGCATGAGCGGCTTGAGGCCGAGCCGTTCTGCCATCTGCCGCTCCATCACGACGACGCCCGCTGCCCCATCGGAGAGTGGCGAACTATTGCCCGCTGTGACACTCCCGCCCTGCTTGAAGACAGGTTGCAGTTTCGCCAGACCGTCGAACGAGGTCTCACGGCGCAGGTGTTCGTCGGTGTCGAAGGTCGCGGTTTGCTCGCGTGGGATACCATCCGGCCCAACCACGCAGTCCGTGATCTGCACCGGGACGATCTCTTCCCTAAATTTGCCGGAGTCAATCGCGGCAGCGGCTTTTTGGTGGGAGCGCACCGCAAATTCATCCTGCATTTCGCGCGTGATGTGATATTGCTCCGCGACGTGTTCCGCCGTCAGCCCCATATTCATATACACATCCGGGTCGTTTTCCGCGAGGTACGGGTTCGGGCTGATGCGGAAGCCGCTCATCGGGACCAGACTCATCGACTCCGCGCCGCCCGCGAGGATCACATCCGCGCCGTTGGCGATAATTCGCTCCGCTGCATTTGCGATGCTCTGCACGCCGCTGGAGCAGAAGCGGTTAACCGTCTGCGCGGGGACGTCGACGGGCAGCCCGGCGCGGATACCAATCGTCCGCGCGAAGTTCAAGCCTTGCGAGCCTTCCGGCATGGCGCAGCCGATAATCACATCGTCGAGCTGAGCGGGGTCGAGCTTGCCTTCGGTTTGGCGCACCAGATCACGGATGACGGCAGCCATCAATTCGTCGGCGCGTTCGTTAGCGGTCGTCCCTTTTTTCGATTTACCGACAGCAGTGCGCGCGCCGGCGACAATCACAGCTTCACGAGTCATGGCAGCATCCTCCAAAGTCTTTTCGTGTAATCAAATGATGATTTGATTATATCGCGTTCTTACTTGGAGAAGCGAGTTTTTCGGTCTAATAATCCGCGACGCTGACGCTGCGGCGCTGCAAGTTGCTGAACTGCGTGATGCCTTTATTGAAATAGAGCGTGACGACGCCTGTAGGTCCGTTACGGTGTTTGCTGATGAGCAGGTCAGCCTGGTTCTGGCGTTCGCTGTTCTCATCATACATATCTTCGCGATAAATAAATATTACTATATCAGCGTCTTGTTCAATACTGCCCGATTCGCGAAGATCGGAGAGCTGTGGGCGCTTATCCCCGCGCTGTTCGACCTGCCGCGAAAGCTGCGCCGCCGAAAGCATCGGGACATTGAATTCGCGCGCAATTTCCTTGAGATTGCGGGAGATGTAGCTAATCTCCTGCACGCGGTTGTCGTTGCGCGAGAGGCCGGAGTTCATCAATTGCAGGTAATCTACGATGATCAAATCGAGGCCATGTTCGCGCTGCAAACGGCGGCACTTCGTCCGCATCTGCGCGGGCGTGATCGCAGGCGTATCATCGATGAACAGGTTCAGCCGACCCAACCGACCGACCGAATCCAGAAAGCGATCATATTCATCGCTGCTCAGTTCGCCCGTGCGCAGCTTCTGGCCGCTAATGCCCGTCTCCGCACTGACGAGACGCTGCACAAGCTGCTCCGTAGACATTTCCAGCGAAAAGATTGCGACACGCGCATTATCGCCCAACCGCGCGGCGTTGAGCGCCATCGAGAGCATCAGGCTCGTCTTGCCGACGCCGGGACGCGCGGCGATAATAATCAGGTCGGAGCGCTGCATCCCGCCAAGCAAATCATCCAGATCGTGGAACCCGGTCGGGACACCAACTGGCTCCCCACGATGAATATAATGATCTTCAACCTTCTCGTAATAATCCGCGATGGCGGTACTCATCGGCGTCAGGTCGCGACGGGTCAGGTTGCGCTCTGCGACCCCGAAGAGCCGCGCTTCGGCATCTTCCAAAACTTTTTGAACGTCCGAAGTCTCGTCCTGTGCCGCCTGCGCGATGTCGCTGGCCGCCTGCAACAGCCGCCGCCGGATCGCGCCGCGTTCCACGATGCGCGCGTAGGTCTGCGCGTTGAGGCTGGTCGGCGTGTTGTTCATCAGGCGCGCGATGAAAGCTGGTCCACCGATCTCCTCAAGCTGACTGTGCGCCCGCAGTTCTTCAATTACCGAGAGATCATCGACCGCTTCACCACGCGCATTGATCGACTCCAGCACGCTCCACAGCAAGCCGTGCTTGAGCATAAAAAAATCATCCGCGCGCAGGAATGCAGAGACCTCCAGAAACACGTTCTGGTCGATCAGGCACGACCCCAACACCGCTTCTTCTGCTTCGATACTGTGTGGCGCGAGCCGTTCCGCGCGCGGCATCGTATTGGCATTGGCGGTCGGCGGTGGAGACGACGGGACTGCCTGACGGAATTCAAGCGCACCGTTGGCAGGGCGCTCGTCGGGATTTGATGTCATCGGTTTGTGCCGGGCAGACGCGCGCTATTGATCTTCGTCGGTCATGTCATCGAGATCGAGCGAGTCGATGTAATCCTTGAAGATGCTGAGGCGCTCGTCACCCCCTTCTGCGGTGGGAGGCTGCCCCGTCTGCATCTCTTCGTCGGGCGCGGTCGCCGCGAGTTCCAACACGGTTTCTTCAACGAAAATGGGGACCTTCACGCGCACCGCAAACGCAATCGCATCCGATGAACGCGAGTCGAGTTCAATGGTACGCCCACCCTGCCGCACCACAATCCGCGCGTAGAAAATATCATTGCGCAGCGCGTGGATTGCGACGTGTTGAGGCTCCCCACCCATTTCTGTAATGATTGCTTTCAGCAGGTCGTGCGTCAGCGGGCGCGGAACTTCCTGCTCTTGCAGCGTAACGGTAATTGCATCGGCTTCGCACGGTCCAATCCAGATCGGCAGATAGCGGTCGCCACTCAAATCTTTCAAAATGATCACGCGATGATTGGACATCAAACTCACGCGGATGCTATCAATAGTGACTTCAATCATGGGAATTACGCCTCTGCTTCAACGGAACGAATCGGCTCAAATCCGACTTTCCGGGAGTGTTAACTTTATAGGATGAGTATACCAATAACGGGAGCGCAAGCCAATGGCAGAGCAAACGCATCAAAATCAAAAGCGTGGGCGGACACGCAGGTCCGCCTCTAGACAGCGCGCATTCCGTAGGGGTGGATCGATGTGTCCGCCCGTGCTTGAAGCCACTGGGCGGCTTGTTTGGCGCGGTGCTACGCACGGGATACACTTGCGACCAGGTAACTCTGCAGCATAGTTATAAGCACCCATGAACATGACCCCCGAATTGCTTCTCGAACTCAAGGAGCGCGTTGCGTCCCATCGCACGCCAATCATCCAGTTTTTGCGCGAACTCTGTGCCATACCCAGCTACGACAGCCTGATCGGTCCGGTCGGGGAACGCGCCGCCGCAGAAATGAGGGCGCTCGGCTTCGCGGAGACGCGCTTCGACCGGATGGGCAACATTCTCGGTCGGATTGGGGACGGTCCGCGCACCATCATCTACGACAGCCATATCGATACAGTGGGTGTGGGCGACCACGCGGAATGGGAATGGGACCCTTTCGAGGGCAAAGTCGAAGACGGCGTGTTGTTCGCGCGCGGTGCGTGCGATGAGAAGGGCAGCACGCCGGGTATGATTTATGGCCTCGCGCTGGCGCGCGACCTCGGCTTGCTGGAGGGTTATACAGCATACTACTTCGGCAATATGGAGGAGTGGTGCGATGGCATTGCGCCGCAGAGCCTCGTCGAAGTAGAGGGTATGCGCCCGGCGTGGGTCGTCATCGGCGAGCCGACACGGATGCAGGTCTATCGCGGCCACAAGGGGCGGGTCGAAATGAAAATTGTCGCGAAGGGGCGCAGCGCACACGCGGCGAGCAACTATCTCGGTGACAACGCGATTTACAAATTACTCCCGATCATTAAACGCATCAGCGAAATGGAACCTGAACTTGGCGATGATCCGTTCCTCGGTCATGGACGCATCACCGTCACGGATTTGCACGTTCAGACGCCCTCGATCAATGCGGTTCCTGACGAAGCAACCATGTATATCGACCGCCGCATGACCTTCGGTGAAACAGCAGAAAGCGTGCTGGAACAGGTGCGAGAGGTCATCGAAGACGAGCCGGGACTCTCGCTTGAATTGCTGCGTTATATGGAGCCAAGCTATACCGGATTTGTCTTCCCGGTCGATAAAATCTTCCCGTCGTGGGCGCTTGCGGAAGACCACCCCCTCGTTTCCGCAGGGCAGGAAGCGCTGCAATTACTCACAGGGACCGCGCCCGCCGCGCCCGGTAAGTGGGAGTTCAGCACGAACGGCTGCTACTGGATGGGCAAGGCGGGTATCCCCGCGATTGGCTTTGGTCCTGGCGACGAGCGCCACGCGCACACAGTCATCGATCAGGTGCGGCTTGATGATGTCGTGGATTCGACGGCGTTTTATGCGCTGCTGCCGGGGTTAATGCGTTAATACAAATTCATAATCGGAAACTGAAAGCGATTTACGTTAGGGAATACACGATTGCCGTTCCTGTCCAGCTTGCAAAGATCACTTGCAACATAGGCAAAACCTGCAACTCCCAACTCAAGCCGCCTAATCCACTCTCGATTTTCGGCAGCGCAACTTCGGAAATATCATGTGTTTCGAGGTAGGAACGGGCTTCCGATAGTGCGGCTTGGACCCATTCAACTTTTGCGCGTCCCTTTTTGCCGTAAAATTCTTGCGTCGCCGCGTGAATGACCTGTGGCAGGTGCGCGTCTTCCGGTGGAACATATACGACGATATTTCCCGGATGCAATGCGTGCATGATACACGCCTTTTCATAGACAGGCACGCACGCGGAATAAACCTGCTTTAGACCAGCGGCGAAGCCAGCGCCAAACACCCCTTGCGTGTTGACACCGTGCAAGAGCGCCGAATGACGCTCCAAATTAGCCAAAAGATCGCCCGTAATCTGTTCAAGCATCGTATTTGCCGTTCTACTTCGACAGTGAAAGATTTGATCCCGAAACGTGAATTATGGCTCAGAGCAACCAATTGAACTATCCTTTATTAAACGCTTCGACATGCGAAAAGGAGTCGAAAAGATGGCATTCAAGGAAATCCTCGTCCCGCTGGATGGTTCGACGTTCGCTGAATCGATATTGCAATATGTCAAACACATCGCGGAGCCGGGCGCGCGGGTGCGGCTGCTTTCCGTCGTGCCGGATAACCGTCTCAGCGAGATCGTGAGCGTTGCCAATTCGGTCGAAATCGCATTCACGAGCGCCCCCGCCGTCGCGCCCGCAGCGCTCCCGACGACAGACGAGAGCGCGGACGAAATGAAGACCTACCTGAACCGGATCGCGGGCGTGCTTGAAAGCGCGGGCATGGTCCCCGCTATCGAAGTCATGCAGGGCAACGTCACGGAAGCGATCAGCAGTGCTGCCGCAAAAGGCGCAGACGTGATCGTGATGGCGACGCACGGGCGCGGCGGGCTGCGTCGCCTGATCTTCGGCAGCGTCACGGATGAAGTCATCCGCGCGGTAGAAATTCCGGTCCTGATCGTGCCATCGCCTGCGGACCCCGTTTCGACATAGGCAACCGCTCACAACGTTCGTCCCCAGCGAGTGTTTCAACCTCTGCGTGCAGTTGCGCATTGCGCGCGTTAAACTATTCGATATGAGCGAAAGAGCAATACCATGACGCAGCGCGTCGTCGTTACAGGTATGGGAGCCGTCAGCGCCCTCGGCCACGATCTGGATACCACATGGAAAGCGGTTATCGAAGGGTGCAGCGGTATCGGTCCTGTCTCCGCGATTGACCTCTCCCGCTATGCCGTCAAATATGGAGCCGAGGTGCGCGGCTGGGACCCCACGCGGTTCATGGATTTCAAGGACGCGCGTCGTATGGATATTCACCAGCAATATGCGGTCGCGGCGGCAGCCGAAGCGATGCGACAATCCGGGCTGGTCATCAATGACAGCAACCGCGAAGGCATGAGCGTGATCGTATCGAGTTCGACGGGCGGCTATAGCAGCTATGATATAAACAAGAAGGCTATCGACGAAGGCGGACCGAAGCGCATCAGCCCATTTGCGATTTTGCAGGTGATCAACAACGGCATTGCGGCGCTGCTCAGTATTCAATATGGCGCGCAGGGTCCGACGTATGCCGTCGTGAGTTCGTGTGCGACGGGATCGGATAACATTGGGCAGGCGTACAAGCTGATCAAGCACGGCGAAGCCACCGCAGCACTGGCCGGATGCGCTGATTTCTGCATCAGCAATCAGGGCTTCGCGTGTCTGGACCGGATCGGTACGCTCTCGCACTGGTCCGGCGCGCCGGAACGCACGATGAAGCCCTTCGACCGTGACCGCGACGGCATGGTACTATCGAGCGGCGCGGGCGTGCTGGTCCTTGAGGAGTACGAAAGCGCAAAAGCGCGCGGCGCGAACATCCTTGCGGAGATCATCGGCTATGGCAACAGCGCCGATGCCTATCACCTGACCGCGCCCGATGAACAGGGCAAGGGCGGTGCGCTCGCGATGACCCGCGCGCTGCGCGATGCACAGATCGCGCCGGACGAAATCGATTATGTGAACGCGCACGGGACCGCGACCCGGCTCAACGACCTGATCGAAACCCGCGCGATGAAGCGTGCGCTCGGAGAGGCTGCGTACAAGGTCGCGATCAGCTCCACCAAGCCGATGACGGGTCACGCGATGGGCGCGACCGCCGCGATGGAAGCCGCGTTTTCGATCCGCGCGATTAATGAAGGTATCATCCCACCGACGCTCAACCTTGAAAACCCCGACGAGGAGTGCGATCTGGATTACGTCCCGCTGACGGCGCGCAAGGCGGAGGTGCGGGTCGTGATGTCCAATGCACTCGGCCTCGGTGGGCATAACGCATCGTTGATCTTCCGCGCATGCTAACGAGGTAACTTGGCCGTCGAGTCTCCCAGTGCAAATCTTGAGGATGTTCAGCAGCAGCTAGGCGTAACTTTCGCCACTCCGCTGTTGCTGCTCCGTGCGCTTACCCATCGCTCGTGGCTGAATGAACATCCACTGGAAGGTATCGAGGACAACGAGCGCCTGGAATTCCTCGGCGATGCGGTGATCGGCTTCATCGTCGGGGAATGGCTGTACAAACAGTTTCCCGAACTGGCCGAAGGCAAAATGACGCGCCTGCGCGCGGGACTGGTCCGGCGCGAGACACTTGCCAGCATCGCCCGCACGGTCGGCATCGGAGACGTGCTGCGCCTCGGCAAGGGTGAGGAAGAACACGGCGGGCGCGAGCGCGATAACAATCTGTGCGGGGCATTTGAGGCCGTGAGCGGCGCGTTGTATATGGATCGCGGGGTCGACCAGGTGCGCGCGTTTGTCCTGCCGCATCTCGAACCGCATCTGAGCGTGATGCTGCGCGAGGACTCGGATAAGGATGCCAAAAGCCGCTTGCAGGAGTGGAGCCAATCCAACCTGAACCTGACGCCGACCTATCGCGTGCAGAACGTCGAGGGACCCGAACACGACCGCCTGTTCACGATTGAGGCTGTCGTCGGTGAAACGGTGTACGGCACGGGGCGCGGACACAGCAAACGCGCCGCCGAACAGGAAGCCGCGCGGGACGCGCTCGTGGCGCTGGAAGATGCTTCGCCCGCTGAACCAATAGACGAGGAATCATGACACGACGATTGTTAATTACGGGCGGGAGCGGCGACCTGGGCGGGGTTCTGAGCGAAACCGCGCTCAATGCCGGATGGAATGTGTATGCGACGTACCTCTCGCACCCGGACCGTATCCGGGCGGGCAATCCGGTGTATTGCAACCTGACGGAACCCGAACACGTCAGACGTCTGTTCGCAGAAGTCACGCCGGATGTCGTCATCCACTGTGCGATTACCGAACTCAGCAATGCTTTCGAGACGGCAATCGGCATCGCGGCGGATTTGCTGTGGCGCTATATGACGCCGACTGCGCGCCTGATCACGCTCTCCTCCGATATGGTGTTCAACGGGCGACAGCCGCCCTATTCCGAAAACGCGCCGACCACGCCGCTTACACCCTATGGACGCGCGAAGGCACGCATGGAAAAATCAGCGCCGGGGCTGATCGTGCGGACGAGCCTGATCTACGATTTCGACATGCGCAATAAACAGGTCGCGTGGATGCTCGCGAAGATGCGCAATGGAGAACGGGTGCGGCTCTACGCGGATGAATATCGCAGCCCGGTCTGGGCGGTAGACCTCGCCGAAGCGCTGCTCGACCTCGCTGAACGCGATGAAATGGGCGTCCTCAACCTCGCCGGACCGGAGACGATGAGCCGCTACGATCTCGGTCGCGGGCTGCTGCTCGCGCTTGGTTACAACGCGGATAATTACATCACCACTGCGTCGCTGGCCGGGACCGGACGCCCACCAGACCTCTCGCTGGATACCACACGCGCGACGATGCTACTAGGGCGCCCCCTGCTGACATTCACGCAAGCCGAAGCGACATGGAGCGCGACACAACATGCCGCCGAACACGCGCAGCCGATGGTCGATTGAACTATTGTGACCCCGGTACACCTGTAAAAAATCCTAAAACGTGATATTCGCCCTTGACGTGGCTGGAACCTGTATTATACTGAGCGTCGTTACGGGTCGCTGTTCAAGGGTTATCAGGTTCAACTCCTACGGGGCCGCTTCGGTGGCGCTGGCGCTCAAACTGGTGAGCATTTCTCGGACCCTCGGCAAGGTTCACCCGTAACGCTTTAACAAGTGCATATGCAGGGTCGCGGGTCGGCGCGTCAAGGTTAACACTATCATGTAGCTGGTTGGGGGTTCGAGTCCCCCTCACCTCGCGAGAGGTGGTAGCTCAACTGGCAGAGCAGCAAAAACGCCTTGTGCAATCTTTATCCGCGACCCTGCATCTATAACCGAATATCGCGGGTCGATGTGAAAGGGTTATCGGCTCATTACCGGAAAATGGGGGTTCGAGTCCCTCCCGCCCAACCAGGACGGGCGGTAGTTTAATGGCAGAACAGACTGCCCTGCACGAACTTCATCCGCGATCTTTCTCTCCCCGTAATTATCGGGCGGCGGGCCGGAGCGAATCGGTTATCCTGAAACGATAACACGCCGATTTACATCAATTCGCCCGCCGTCTGTTTTCTCCCAACTGTCGATGACATGCAGCGCCCATAAGGACAGGATGCGATTTGCTTCCCGTTGGTTTTGTGTTGCCTGTTTCTGGAACGAGGTGCGACTCATGGTGAATTATCTCAAGCAGTATCTGAAAAACGCCGCACGCACGCCGCAGTCCGAACCGCTCCCGAATCAGGTGGTGAACTCGGCAGGCGGCTATAGCTTCGCCGTCGATAACTGGACGCGGCTGGATCGATTCCTCGTTCTGGGGTCCGAAGGCGGGTCCTTTTACGTGAAGGAGCGCAATCTGACCGCCGAAAACGCGGCTGCGGTGAAGGCGTGCATCGCCGTCGATGGTCCGCGCGTCGTGGCACGCATCGCGGCGGTATCGCTCGCGGGACGTGCGCCGAAGAACGACCCGGCGCTGCTCGCACTGGCGTTATGCTTCGCGCTCGGTGACGAGGCGACGAAGCGCGCGGCGGCGGAAGCGCTCCCGCAGGTCTGCCGGATTGGGACGCACCTGCTGCACTTCGCGGAATATGTGAATGGTTTGCGCGGCTGGGGGCGTGGCTTGCGCCGCGCAGTCGCGACGTGGTACACCGGGAAGCCCGCGCGCGATGTCGCGTTTCAGGCGGTGAAATATGCCAACCGGGACGGCTGGACGCACCGCGATTTGCTGCGTCTCGCGCATCCGCAGCCGCAGACCGAAGAGCATCAGGTCGTCTTCAATTATATTGCGAAGGGCTGGCCGGGCGTTGGCGACGAACCGCACCCGCTGGAAGCGGCGCGCGTGATCTGGGCAGCAGAGCGCGCGAAGGCGACCACCGATAAAACGGCGCTGATCACGCTGATTCGGGAATACAAGTTGCAGCGCGAAATGCTGCCGACTCCCGCGCTTGCGGACCCGGACGTGTGGGAAGCGCTCCTGCCCAATCTCGGTCTGACTGCACTGATTCGCAATCTCGGCAACTTGTCGAAAATCGGATTGCTCGCGAAAGAGCGCCCGGAGATCATCGATACGGTGGTTGCGCAGCTCACCGCGCAGGAAGGCTTGCGCAAGGCGCGTATTCACCCGATTGCCGTACTGACCGCGCTGATGACCTATAAAAATGGGCAGGGCGTGAAGGGCAATGGCAAATGGCAGCCCGTCCCGAAAGTCGTGGATGCGCTCGATGCCGCCTTCTACAAGGCATTCGGCAACGTCGAACCCGCCAACAAACGGTTGCTGCTCGCGCTGGATGTCTCCGGCTCGATGACGATGGGCAACATTGCGGGTATTCAGGGGCTGACGCCGCGCGTTGGTTCGGCAGCAATGGCGCTCGTGACCGCCGCGACGGAGCCGAACTACACGCTTCTCGGCTTCTCGCACGAGCTGGTTGAAGTGCCGATCACGCCCCGTATGCGCCTCGATCAGGCGGTCGCTGTCATTTCCAGCATCCCGATGGGCGGCACGGATTGCGCGCTGCCGATGCTGTGGGCGTCGAAGCACCGCGCACAGGTGGATACGTTCGTAGTCTACACCGATTCAGAGACGTGGGCAGGAACCGTTCATCCGGTTCAGGCATTGCGCGAATACCGCGAGCAATCCGGCATCCCCGCGAAGCTGATTGTCGTCGGGATGGTCGCGAACAATTTCAGCGTCGCGGACCCGAAAGATGCCGGGATGCTGGATGTGGTCGGCTTTGATACCACGACGCCGCAGCTCATCTCCGACTTCGCACGCGAATAGCGGAGTTTGCCTATCTTCGTCGCAGGCTCGCACGCAGGCGCTGCTCTTCCGGGGGAGTCAGCACGCGGTACTCCCCCAACGCGAGGTCATCCAGCGTCAGCGTGCCAATGGCAATCCGCACCAGCCGCAAAGTAGGGTAGCCGACCGCCGCCGTCATGCGCCGCACCTGTCGGTTTTTGCCTTCGGTGAGCGTCAGGCGCAGCCACGCGGTGGGGATGAGTTTGCGATAGCGAATCGGTGGGTCGCGGTCGGGTAGAAATGTAGGATCGGGGATCAGTTCGGCCTGTGCGGGGCGCGTCGCGTAGCCTTCGATGCGGATGCCGCCCGCGCGCAATTTCGCGAGCGCAGCCTCATCCGGGACGCGCTCGACCTGTACAAGGTACGTTTTGGGGTGGTCGAAGGCCGGATCGGTCAGGCGGTGCGCCAGCGCGCCGTCATCAGTGAGTAACATTAACCCTTCCGAATCCAAATCCAGCCGCCCCGCCGCGTAGATGTTCCTGATCGGGATGAACGCCGCGAGCGTCGGGCGGGCTTCCGGGTCCGTGAACGCTGGAAGCACGCCGTAGGGCTTCCAGAAGCGGACAATCACGGCGCGGTCGTCGCCTTTGGTGCGCTGCTGTCTATCAGCCGTTTGAGCATTCGCCGCGTCGCGCCCCGCCGATAGGTGAACATGAACGCCATCGCAGGCCATGCGAAAAGCCACGTTAGCACATGACCGAGCGGACCGCCGAACAGCCAGAATTCCGCGTCATCGGTAACGGTGCTGGTTCCATCTCCCAAATCGCGGAACGTGTGGCGGTGGATCCAGTGTCGGAATGGGCTGCTCAGGGAGCGATCCACGAAGTTGCAGACGAGCGCGCCCGGCTGGTACGGGTTGAATTCATCGTAGATCGCGTGCCACGTCGCCCCAAGTGGACCCAGCAGCTTGATCCTGAAAATCAACTCCGCGCCGACATGCAGCGGTTGGTCCATCCGCACGATTTCGACCCGCGCGGGCGGCGGCGTAAGTTCCTTGAGCGCAATCGGGTCGTCGTGAACCTGCCAGACCGCACTAAGTGGGGCATCGACGTGGAAAGTCTGATTGTAGCGTGCCATGTTATCCTTTTTGCGAAGTAGGATGGATGTATTGGACGATGTGGTTTATTACTTCGTGCAGGTCCGCACCCAGATAATCGATCTGGATATGCGGGCGTAATTCCGGCGCGAGTTGCAGCGCCAGTCCGCAGCACGCGATACGAACCGGATCGCCATTCGCATCCTTGAAATGCGAGAGGCCTACCAGCCGGACCACGTTGCGCGGTTCATCAGCGTAAAATACGACCATCCCGGCGTCAAGTTGTGCGGCGGCCTGTTCCAACATGCGTGGGTCGAGGTCCGCGCCAAGCGCCAGCGTCGGGATACCCTGCCGCCGCAGCAGGATACCCAGCACCATCAAATCAAATTCGTTGTGTTCAGAGGAGAAACCGACCGCCGCGACGGGTTTATTCTGCCCATGCGCTGTAGGCAGCATTTGCGCCAGATGAACAAGATACTGATGCGCGTGACCCACTGCAAGCGTTGCCGTCGTGTGGCTGAGGGTTCCCGCCGCTTTCCTCGCGCGAATGGCGCGCACCGCGCCCTGCAAGAGCGTGACGAGCGCTGTCTCCGGTGTATAGAGCGCCAATGCTTCGCTCATCAGGCCATCGAACTGCCGTTTGTCCTGCTGGCAGAGCGCAATCTCAAGTTCAGCTTTCAAAATATGCGGCGAGCGCAGCCCGCTTGTGACGACCCGCTCCAATACACGCGGCGTAGCGAGGTCGACCGGACTCCCACTGTCGAGCATCCCGCGCAGTTGTGCGGCAGCGTGCGCGATATTGATCCCGCAATCCGTCTGCCGCTTCAACCAATCCAGCATGGCGATGTCGCGCTCGGAATACAGACGATAGCCCTGTCCAGAGCGATCTGGCGATGGCAGCCCATAGCGCCGCTCCCATGCGCGCAAGGTCGCTGCCGCGATCCCGGTGCGGACACAAACCGCTTTTACATTGTACGCCGGGCTGGTCGAAAACGAGGAGAATGCGGCAGGTGAATTCATACAAACAGACCACTACACATTTTTAGATTGTAATGGCCTGTAATAATTTTGCAAAGCCTATGTTTAAGGTTGCCCTGTACAAGGCTTGTCTAGGCGACCAATTTTACATCTGGTTTGATCGGTTCAGGTACACGCTCACGATGAAGCCCGCCAGCGTCAAAAGCGCCGTCAACGGCAGCCGCCACGCGAGGATCAGGGTGAACACATCGCGATACCAACCTTCGACTGGACCGATCAGGCCGCCTTTGCCGAAAATCAGGGGGATGAACACGACCGGGATCATGAACGCGACCGTCCCGATCCCCAGCGCGAGCAGCCAGCTCACCGCCGCGACCGTCAAGCGTTGCGGATGGGTCGTGGTCGCCGCACGAAAGTCCGGGTCGTGCGAGGCCATGCGGCTGAGTAGAAAGAAACGCAGGATTAACAGGACCGCCAGCAGCAAAAAGCTGTTGGCGGCGAACTCGGCCAGATCGGGGCGTGTCGCGGAAAGCACGCTGCCGATCACGCCGCCGAGCAATCCGGCGACGATCCCGGCCAGCCATGCCGCGCGCAGCCCAAGCTGCACGCCCAACCCGAAGAGAAACCCGCTCATCAACGCTGTGTCTTCGATTTCTCGAAGGCTGCGGCCATTCCGTCAGCCTGGGTTGCCATCTGCGTAGCCATATCCGCGTTTTGCGTCTCGGTGGTCTGCGCGCCCAGCCCATCCTCCAGCATCGCGCCGACGTAGGGCGCGTGTTCCTTCGGATCGCCTGCCTTTTTGGTGAACTTGCCGATCAGTTTCATCACGCCGCGCACAAGGAAGGCGTTCAGCTTCCGCATACCGCCCCGGAGCGATGAGAAGCGACGTCCGAACCAGCCCTTGATGCGGCTGCCGATGCCCGGCTTCTTGCCGTCACGCTGGACATTCGGGAAGCGCGTAACGGCGCGTCCGCGTGGACGTGTGACGATCTCCGGCTCATCGATGTCGGCCTCGTAGCCGTCTTCCACTTCATCGTCACTTTTGGAGTCGGCGTCCAGATAGGAATTATCTTCGCCATCGATCTTCGGCGCGCTCTTCGCGCGTTCGAGGCCAACCTTGACTTTTTCGTCCAGCGCCTCGGCCTTGTTTTCATCCAGTTTGGAGAGGTTGTCGTCGATCTTTTTGTTATCGCCGTCCAGCGCCACTTTGCTGTCGTTGAGGCCGCCCTTCACTTCATCCACCTTATCGACGGTGGACGGGAAGCTGCCGAGGTTGTCCTTCACGAGCCGGGCGGTCTTGTCGGCTTCCTTCTTGCCGCTACCGGCGTCGACGCTGTTGCGCCTGCTCGCGCTCTTGATTTCCGTAAGTTTGCTGGTGATGTCGTTGATCTGTGCGGTTTGTTCGCTGGACGGATTGACCAAAGGCTCAGGCTGGCTCGCGGATGCTCCATCGTCCACCACCGGGACCGTCGAAGACGGCGAGGTGACAGGCGCGGTAACGGGTGCTGTCGGCTTCTTTTTGCCCAAGTTGTAACCATCCGCGCCCGTAATCTGGCGCAGGTCCTTCGTCAGGCCGCCCATGAAGCCCTTGTCTTCCTTCTTGATTGGGTCGGTGTTGTATTGGACCTTGCCACCTTCCTTGACGGAGTTTGCCACGATACCCGTGCCGGGGCTGACTGCGTAATCGTTGACCATTTTGCCGACGACCGGGGCCACAGCGCCTTCATAACCGAGGTTCTTGGCAACATCGGACCCGCCGCTCGGCGCGAACGACATTGAGCCACCATCTACCTTGATTGCCGCCGATGCAGCGCTGAATCCGGCAGTCACTGCCGATGCAGTGTTGGCGAGGAAATCCATGCCGTCGATGAACAACTGGTGTTTGATCATCGCGATCTTCTTCGGGTCGGTTGCGAGCGCGAGGCGCACGGCGTTGTGACCGAGCAAATACAGCTTGAATAGCGCGGCCAGACCGCCGACCGTCGCTGTGATCGCCGTCATGACGACCAGCGCGACCGCCGCGCCGCCCATCGATGCACCGGCGCAAATCGCCGCGATGAACGTCCCCAGGCCAAGCCAGATCGTCATCTCTTTCAGAATTTCAGCGAATGCCGAGAGGAATCTCGCGAAATCCGCAGCCGCACCCTTGCCGTAGCGGTCGATGTCCTTCTCTTTTCCCGTCGCGCCTGTGTATTCGTTGATGTTCTTCTTGATCAACGGCCAGCGCCAGATAATGCCAATCGGACCGAGAATATTGCCAAGTCCCTGCAAAAATTTGGATGTGACCACGCCTGCGACGTGCGCGGCCTTCTCCGATTTCGTATCGACGCGCTGTACGACATCGGCCTGCTTGCGGGAAATTGTGCCGTCCTGCGCATCCTGAAATGTCGTCTCAGGGTTGTCGCCGAGTGCTTCCACCACTTCCGAAAGCGCGTTCGCCTCGTGGTTGTGCGCGCTGTCGGGCGCAGCGTTCCCATTATGATCACTGCGCGCCACATGCGTCATCTCGCGCGCAATCAGCGCATTACCCTTTGCCGAATTGGGGCGGTATGCGCCTGCGCGGAAATAGACGTGATTGCCAATGCTCGTGGCCTCGCTGTTCGCGCCCTGCGCGATGCTATCCGCTGCCGCGTCGGTGTGGACCTGCGCGCCCTGCGCCGCATCGCCATAGAGCGTGTGCATCGTCTTCGCGACATTACCCGTCAGGCGACCCGAAGATGCGGCGGGCTTGATGCCGCCCGTCGCGATCAAGCGCCGCACGGCGGCATTGCCAATCGTGCTTTGCAGTTGAATGATTTTGTGCGAAGTGCCGGCATTGTCTGGTGCGTTGTCCTGGGCGACGCTGTGCGGCTTTTCGGGGGCGGCTGCAAGCGGGCGAATAGGGGATCGGTGAACTTCCTCTGCGTGAATACGTTGTTTTCTATCCGACATGGCGCACTCCGAACAAGGGACGAGCGTTTTCTAGACGTGATGCTGAACTGTTTTGTCGCTCAATCTGGCAAAGTAGGGGCGATGTTCCCGACCAACTGGCGGAGTATGCCCGATCCTGTTGGATAGACGCAAGCAAAGCGTATTCCTATTTTCTTACAACTTGCAGACCTGCTCCCGTGAATTTCCGCTAATTCAGTGTTCTGCTAGTCTGAATATTAACCCGACCCCCAATCGCGCAAGTAGAGAAAATCATGCCCGATGCTGCGGCGGCTGAGTTTCGCGACGTAAGGCGTCGTGCGCTTATAATGGTTTTGCCGCACGCGCCGCCACACGCCCGCCACGAAATCCCGGTCGAAGCCCTGCTCTGCGGTTTCGTCCACGCTCCAGCGCTCATCGACCAGCAGGTACAGCACCTTATCGACCTGTTCATAGGTATAACCGAGTTCGTCCTCGTCCGTTTGCCCGATCCACAGGTCAGCCGAAGGAGGCTTGGCGAGGATCGACTCCGGCAGGTTCATCGCGCGCGAAAGCTGGCGCAACTGCGTCTTGTAAAGGTCCGCGATAGGTTGCAGCGCGGAGGCGCTATCGCCGTAAAGCGTGGTATAGCCGAGCAGCGCTTCGGTCTTGTTGCCCGTGCCGATCACGAGCGCACGGGTGGCGACCGATTGATCGTAGAGCGTGACCATCCGCGCGCGGCTCATGATATTCGCCTTGCGCAACTGCGACATATCCGGGAACTGCGCGATCAGACCATCGGCCATCGGTGAGATCGGGATCGTCAGCGCTTCGATGCCGAGTGTATCGATCACGATCTGCGCGTCGGAAAGGCTATCTGCCGAGGAAGTTTTATAGGGCATCCGCACGCCGAGGACGTTCTCCGCGCCGAGTGCTTCTACTGATAAATAGGCGACCAGCGCGGAGTCGATCCCGCCTGAAATGCCGAGGACCACCCGCTCGAACTGCAGCTTATGCACTGCATCTGCGATGAAGCGTACGAGGACATCCCGCGCGACCTGTGGATCGATCAGCAGTTTTTCCGCGATGTGGTCCGTATTGTTGAGCGTCGGTCTCGCGTTGACGGCTACCATGCTTCCCCCGTATCTTTTGCAAGGATGCGCGCCAGTTCGCGCTGCACCAGTTCGCGCCGTTCGTCACGCAGCAAGGGCTGCGCGGTCCGGTTACGGCGCACGGCGTTCATATCGACCTGCTGCACGATCAGCGCTTCATCGAATTGTGGTGCGCGAATGACCGTGCTTCCATCTGCATCAGCGACCATGCTCCCGCCGAAGAAGGTAATCCCATCCTCGACGCCGACCCGGTTGGTGTACAGTATCACGCTTCCGAAGAGACCCGCATAAGTCTGCGTGAGCGTTTGCCCCCACGCCGCCGAACCGAGTTCCGGCGCGCTGGTCAGGCCGCGTCCGGGGCTGGCCGTCGGAAAGAGCAGCAAATCCGCGCCGTCGAGCCACAGCAGGTACGGCGCGGAAACGTGCCAGAAGTCCTCGCAAATTAGCATACACGCACGCCCGAAGCGCGTCTCGAATGCGCGCAGTTTGTCGCCCGGCGAGAAGAAGCGCCCGTCGATGAACATGCCATACGTCGGCAGGTAGACCTTGCGGTGAATGTGGATGACCTCGCCGCGCGATAGATACGCCGCCGCGTTGTAATATAGCCCGCGTGGGTCGCACTCGACGAAGCCGACGACCGCATCCAGATCGAGCCGCGCCGTCGCCTCCAGAAGCGGACCAAAGGCGCGGTCGGTGGCGGTTGGTTCGCAGGCGAGTTCGTAGAGCAAATCCTGCAAAAAGTAACCCGTCAGCGAAAGTTCGGGGAACACAATCAGGTCCGCGCCCCGCGCTTTGGCGTCATCCATGAGCGCGAGGTGCTTCTGCACGTTCGCGGGGAGGTCGCCCAGTTTCGGATACATCTGCGCCAGCGCTGTGTTGAATTTCAAAATGAATGGTTTGCCTGTTGCCACGCGGATATTCTAACATCAACCGTGCGGTGCGTGTATTCACCGGATGTTAACGTGTTGTTCGCACAACGTTAGCAGTGTGTTCATACGCTTAATGCTCACAAAGGAAAACTATCATGGCAGAAAAACCGATTATCCTGTTCACGAACGACGACGGCATTCAATCGCCCGGCCTCTGGGCAGCGGCGGAAGCCTTCGCGGATATGGCGGAGCTGGTCGTCGTCGCGCCGCGCGAACAGCAAAGCGGCATGGGGCGTAGCCTGCCCGTGACCAGCCTGGGGCGCATCTATCCCGATAAGCATGTCATCAACGGGCAGGAAGTGACCGTTTACGCGGTTGATGGCACACCCGCACAGGCTGTGCAGCATGGCGTCCTCGAACTCACGCCGCGCCTGCCATCGCTGCTCGTGAGCGGAATCAACTATGGGGACAACACGGGCAACGGCGTCACCATCTCCGGGACGGTCGGCGCGGCACTCGAAGCGGCGAGTCTGGGTATCCCCGCGCTCGCGCTCTCGCAGCAGACTCCGACAGACCTGCATCACTCCTATTCGCCGGATGTGAACTTTAAAGCGGCGGCTTCCTTCGCACGACTGTTCGGGGAATGGATGCTCAGTCATCGCCGCCCGGATGATGTGGACGTGTTGAAAATCGAAGTACCGCAGGATGCGACGTCCGATACAGCCTGGCGCGTCACGCGCGTTTCGCGGCGGCGTGTCTATTGGCCGACCCGCCCGGAACGGGTCACATTGAACGATGTGGGACGGCTCGGTTATGTCTTGAAATCGGATCCCACCCAGGCCGAACCAGATAGCGATGTGTATGCGCTGATGGTCGATCATGTCGTCTCGGTGACGCCGATCAGCCTCGACCTGACCAGCCGGACCGACCTCTTCCGGCTGCGCCAGATGTTGACGGGCGAGGCGGAAATCAGCGATAAAAAGCCCGTCGTCACGGCCTGATCACCATATCGGTCAGCAGCATATCCGTCCCGCTTCCGGTCGACAGGCGCGTCCCGCTCACGGGATCGTAGATGCCTATCCACAGATGGTAGGTTCCCGGCAGGATGTCGGCGGGTATGGTCAGCGTAAACAGATCGCTCACGAGCGTCTCTTCCGGTTCGTTCCATGTGAGCGTCGGTCGGCGCGCCGGACCGGGTGTGCCATCGGCCTGTGCGAGCAGCCGGGTCCGGTCATCGCCTGTGAGATGGATGAATAGCGAATAGTTGTTGTCAGGGGTTCGATACGCATTCCAGAAGAAGCGCAGTGAAAGCGTATCCCCCGCTCGAAAGCTATCACGAATTCCCGAAACGCCTTTCAGGGCAATCGAGCTGCCAAACGTGCCGCTGACCTGCCTTTCCGGGTGATCCAGCGCGTAGACGACGAAGGCAGGTCCATTCCACGCCCCGGACGAGTCGGCGGGGGGAAAGCGGCGCAATTCCGTGAGCTGATCCAGAAATTGGCTACCTTCCGTTGTTTGCCGAAGTGTCTGCACCTGCGGCGGGATCATCTCGATATAACGATAGCCCGCCTGTTTCCATGCGTCTGATGATTGGGATAATACATCGACGCCATAGATGTAATCGCGGTTGGGACCCGTGTAGCCGCCCATCTCGTGTGTGAAGGCGCGATGTCCCAGCCCTTCGGTGATGATCGCGCCTTCGCCGAGCGTTGCTGATGCCCATTCCGTCATTGCTTTCAACGTATACGGAAGGGTACGCTGAACGGCATCGAGGGCGCTCTGTCTCGCGAGTGGACCATACCACACCATCAGCAGGACAGCGGCAACGATAGGAAGCCCACGCCGCGCGCTCCCCACTCGCTTCGCAGTGAATTCCCACAATGCCACAGCCGAACACGCCGCCAAAATAGTGAAGATCAGGCACGCCGGAAACAGATAGCGCAGCAAAGTCAGGTCGATCATCAGATAGAGGACGACCAGCACGGCGCAGAACAATCCCAGCGCGCCGAACAGCAGCCATCCGAACCGCGCCGCGCTTCCCCGCGCGAGCAGCAATCCAGCAATAAATAATGCCGCGAAAATGGCAGGCGCAAGGCCAATTTGATAGAAAGCCGCCGCGACGATATTCCAGATCGCGTTCAGATCGGAGAGTTTCGCGAATGGATTTTGGAAGAACAGCGCCATCTCGCGCGATGGATTGTTGACGTCGCCCACCAACCCGCCGAATGCGATGAGCGCGATAAAAAACAAGCCGATACTTATGGCTTGAAACGTGAGGACGCGCGCCCACTTTCCGCGATGGCTGTCGATTGCCAGCCGCCACAGCGCAACCGCGACGCCCACGCCCGCGAAGGGGAACATCGAATATTTGAACAGGAACGCGGCCAGCCCTGCCCATACGCTCACCAGCGGCCATGCTGGTTGTTCGCGCCGCAACGCCGCCGCGCCTGTCCACAACGCGACCGCTGCGAGGAGCATCATCCAGGGTTCGGCAATTGCGATGAAACTGTGGTAAACGACGAGCGGGATCACCGCCCACAGCGCCGCTGCCAGCCAACCCGCCCGGTTATCACGGGAGAGTTCACGCGCAGCCAGCCCAATGAAGACGAGCGTGATCAGGCTCACGATTATACTCAGCAGGCGCATAGCCGTCACGATGGCCGACACATGCTGCAAGGCGCTACCCCCGGTGAGCGCTTCCGCGATGATCTGCGCGCCCTTATACAGTCCAATCAATCCCTGTGATGGATTTGGGTGCAGCCATGACCCGATGAGACCACGCTGAAACGCCGCTTCGTAGAAAAACCAGGGTTCATCCACGTTTTCAAAATAGGGCAATCCAAAAGTAAATCCCGTCAGGCGTAGCAGCGCCGCACAAAGCAGGATGCTGCTCCACCAGCGGCGGGTAGTCATTTTCAGCATCGGCTTCTCCTCACACATCGGCGCAGGAGTATACTACGTCGGAGTTCGATGATTTCTGGAGATGACAGTGCAGCAGCATGAACAGCAGAGCATCACACGGCAGCAGTTCGTCGGCAGACTTCAAACTGCTGTGATTGCGATTATGCTCCTGCAAATTGTCTTCACCGGGCTGCTTCGGCTGTTCCCGCCGGACCTGCGCGCGAGCCTCGCCTTTCTGCACCGCATTGAATGGGGCGTGGTCGCGCTGCTCATCCTGATCCTTGTCCAATTCGCGCTGGGGTGGGGGCAGCGCATCGTCGCGACCAACCGACTCCGCGTGTTTGCGATTCTCGCGTGGGTCCCACGTTGTTTGGTGATCGAGCGGGGAAGGCGTGCGCGCATCATCCTGATCGGATATGCAGCGATCGCGTTGCTGCTCGTCGCGGCGCTGCTGTGGGTTCGTGAACACGGGTTTGTCGTGCAGCCGCGTTGAAGGATTGCCGGACGCCGCAAAGCGAACTACACTAGGGGTGCGATGAAATACGCCGCTGTTGGAGAAATATCCGCTCATGAGCATTTGGCCGCTGCCGCGCGTCACCTTTCGCCAGTTAAGCACCTTTCGCGAGACCCGTCCGACCGCGCTCCTCACGCAGCCCGCGACATGGGCGAATATCCGCAGCCAGATTGAACTTCCGATTGAAATTCAGGCCGAGCCAGCGCGCCTCGACCGCGCCTATCTGGAAGGGCTGGGCAACGCGCTCCCGACGCAGATTGGCGTAATCTACGGCATTGGCAACGATACCGTGATTGAAGCAGCCAAGATGATCGGCTATGTCGCGAAGCGCCCGGTCGTGATTGTCCCGACGACTTTTGGCAGCGACGCCGCCTTTAGCTGGACGACGAGCATCAAGGGCGCGGAAGGCATGGAAACCCTGACGACGGGCGCAGCGGAAGAGGTGATCGTCAACTGGTCGATCCTCGCGGATGCGAACCCGTATGAGCGCGGCGCGGGCATCACCGAGATCATTTCCAGCGTGACGGCCATCGCAGATTGGCGGCTCGCGCAGACCAAAAACGCGACCACGCCGGAAACGCGGCTCGTCACCTGGGCAATGCAGACCGCCGCCGTGCTATCGATGCAGGCGATGACGATTGCGCCGCAGGTCGGGCAGGGAGCCGCCGAAGCGCTGCGCTCGCTGCTGGACCTGTTCTGCCTCTCCGAACAACTGGACAGCGTACTGGGACACCGCCGCGCCTCACGCGGCGCGGAACACATCTTCGCCGATGTGGTCCATGCCGAGGAACACGTCATGTACGCGGAAAAGGTCGCGGCGGGCATCCTCTTCGCGGCGGCGCTGCACGATCAGGATGTCGGCAAGCTGCGCGACGCGCTCTCGAAGGCCGGGGTCCGGCTCAACCAGCTTTCGCATTCGGCTATTCGCACCGCCGCGAACAAGCTGCCTGATTATGTCCAGCAGCACAAATTGCCCTATACCATCCTGAACGAGGCCGACCCCGACGCAATCCGAAAAGCGCTCGATGCCAGTACCCTGTTACAAGACGCCTGAACCATGCCCACGCCGATCCCGAACATCTGGCAGATGCAATCGCAGAACGATGTCGATAGCCTGATCGGGGCGCTGCATCATGCCGATTCCGGGGTGCGCCAACGGGCAGCGGCGGCATTGCGCGCAATCGGAGCCTGGCACGCCGTCCCCGCGCTCGAAAACGCGCTAGCCGTCGAACCCGATTGGAAAGCCCACGCGACGATGAGCGCGGCGCTGCAATATCTCGATACCGATATTCACATCGAGCAAATGCTGAAAAGCCGCGATGTACGCGGCCTGATCAAAATGCTCAACAGCAGCCGCCTCGAAGAAGTGTTGACGGCGGCCAACGCGCTCGGTGACATCGGTGACAAGCACGCGACCGAAGCGCTGGTCGTCCTCTTTCGCAATCCGTTTGCGCCACAGAAGGCGCGGCTCGCCGTCGCCGAGGCGCTGCTCAAACTGGAAAGCGCGCCTGCCGTCGTGACGCTCCTGCGGGCGCTGCGCCGCGATGACTGGACCGTGCGGCGCAATGCAGCGGCGGTCCTCGGACAGGTAAACGCAACCTGGGCGATGGAACCGCTCATCGTCGCGCTAAACGATCCCGTCCCGATTGTCCGCAAGACTGCTGAAGCGGCGTTACGCCGCATGAATTTACCGGAAGCCGAACCCGCACTGCGCGAATATGAAGTAAGCGCGAAAGCGCGGCAGACGACGGGTATCCTGCCCACACCCGCGGAGGCTGCCGCATTACCTGCGCCAGTCGCGCCGCCGGATTTGGCGAAAACCGGAATGCTCACCGCGCCACCACCGCGCGTATCGCCCATCAAAACCGGAATTTTAGGTCCAAAGGTCGAGCTTCCACCGCTTGATGTGTCCCCGGCAACGCCGATTCCATTTGAAACCGAAATCCAGATTACCCAAGCGGAAGCAAGCACACCACCAGCGGGAATGTTCACCGAAGAAATCCGCATCGATACGACCGACCCGATGGAAGCCGATACGCCTGCCCTCTCTGTCCCCGTGACCAGCCTCGAGTCACGAGCGAAGACGCGCCCGTTATCGCCACCACCGGAAGAAGAAACGCCCGATCAGGCTTGATCCGGCTGCGTCGCTTCCAGCGCGCGTTTGATGTCGCGTCCGTGTATCTTCGCGTGTAGGTAGACCGCGCGTAAAAAATCGGAGGTGGGTACGACGCCAATCAGCGGGTGGCGCACAATGCGCGCCATATCTTCATCGTGCAAGCCCTGCACATGCGCGAGCAGCGACCCACGCGCCTCACCAAATGAGGTAATCAACGCCGCTGTATCGCGGTCCTGCCATTTGTCCGAAAGGCGCGCTACAGCGCGGGCGTTGTGCGCGTTGATGTCGTAGCCTTCCGGGACGCCCGGACCGCCATGCGCCACATTTTCGAGGATCAGGACGAAATTGCGCTCCGCATCGATCAGGTGGATCAACACTTCGCGCGGCATCCACACGAGGGGATCGGTATATACCGCTACCGACCATGCCGCCGCCGGGAGCGCCGCGAAAAGCGCCTGCGTGCGCGTCCCTTCCGCTTGCAGGGTATCGATCAGACCCTGTTTCAATTCGGCCATAATTACCTTTTAAAGAAGTTTTTCAGGATAAACCACACGTTGGCGGGGCGTTCCGCGAGGCGGCGCATGAAGTACGGATACCACTGCGTCCCATAGGGGACATACGCGCGCACCTGATAGCCCGCCTCCACGAGGGAGTGCTGTAAGTCGCTGCGCACGCCGTAAAGCATCTGGAACTCGTAATCGCCCTTGTCGATTTTGTGTTCTTCGGTGAAGTTGCACGCCTCATCGATGATCTTTTGGTCGTGGGTGGCAATCGCGAGCCGCGCCCCTTTCGCAAATGCGTCTTCGGAGAGGTAGAACCGCATCAGGTTCAGGTAGCTCTCATCCACATCTTTTTTCTCCGGGAAGGCGACCGTCGGCGGCTCTTTGTATGCGCCCTTGACCAGCCGCACAAAAGCACCTTCTGCCGCGAGCGCGTGCATATCCGCTTCGCTGCGTTTCAGGTAGCTTTGGATGACAACCCCGACTGTGGTGTGCGGATACTCTTTCAAAAGTTCGCGAAAAATGACGAGTGTGCGCTCGGTATACGCGCTGCCTTCCATATCGATGCGGATGAAGCGATGCAGTCCCATCGCGCGCGTGAGGATACGCCGCATATTCTGCAAACATACCGCCTCGGAAATATCGAGGCCGAGTGCGGTCAGCTTGAGCGAAGCGTAACCGCGCACCTGCTCGCGCTCCATACCCTCCAGCAGCGCGATGTACTCATCCGCTGACCGCATGGCGTCGGCCTCGTTGTGGACGCTCTCGCCAAGCAGATCGAGCGCAACGGTGATGCCCTTCTCGTTGAGCGCACGCGCAGCAGCCAACCCCATCGCGAGCGTTTCACCTGCGACGAAACGGGAAGATACGCGCGTCGCGAATGGGAGCGCGAGCAAAAGTCGCCGCGCCCACCGCGAATTGGACAGATAGAGGAAAAAGGAGCGAAACATTCTGGCTAGTCGTGCCTGCGCCCGCCGCCGAACAGCAGACCGAGCAGGAATCCGATACCGACCGCAACGCCGAGCGTCGGCCAGACATTTTCGCGCACGACTTCCTTTGCGTCTTCGCCAAGCTGTTCGAGCGTGCGGCTGTCGAGGTAGAGCGCCGCTTTCTCCATACTGCGCGCGAACGACCCGGCCTGTCGCATTACTTCGTCGTTATCGCTCTTCGCGGCTTCGGCACGGATCGCCTCGGCAGCGTGGATCAGCGAATCGGATGCCTTTTCCTTCGCACCGTTGGCGTTGCTGC
Source organism: Aggregatilineales bacterium (assembly GCA_965246845.1). Classification (GTDB taxonomy): domain Bacteria; phylum Chloroflexota; class Anaerolineae; order Aggregatilineales; family UBA2796; genus JBBRMW01. The sequence goes on along the minus strand of CBDFFR010000012.1, from coordinate 694,502 downwards.
GCAGGGTACGGCGCAGGTCGGCAGAAGCGCGGCTCGCCTCTGCGGAAAGCGACTCAGCAGCATCACGCGCGCGGGTTTCCACGTCTTCGATGATGTTTTGCGCGTCCTCGCGCAGGTCTTCGTTACCGTTGTCGATGCTCATGGGGTTATGTCCTCTTGCATTGTTCGGCTCTTCGCTAATTCTAGCGCAATCTGGCAGGTCGCCGCATATCCGCGCCGTGACCCTGCTCTATCGGGATTTATCCAGATTGCTCTTCGATTGTGTGAAAGTGTTGCGGATAGAAAACGGTCCTTATACAATCATGGCTATGCGGCGCGGCGCTTCGGCGTGGAAAGGTCCCAACAATGAATGGCGTAAAAACCATCTTTCAAGCAATTCCGACGTTTTTGCCAAAGCTGGTCCCGGTCGGGGTGCTGCTGATTGGCCTCATTCTCGGCTTCCTGTGGGCGTATCGCATCTCGCCCAATATTTATACGGCAGCGGAACCTGTCAACCTGGGGACGAGCTGGAAGCAGGAGTATGTGAAGCAGATTGCCTGGCAATATTCCGCGTCGGGCGACGCGGAAAACGCAAAGCGCCAGCTTGCCTCGCTCGGTGACGCCGACAAGGTGCTGCAGGATACGCTCACGGTAAATCAGGCCGACCCGAACCTGACCCCGCGCCTGCTCGCGCTCCAGCCGTTCGCCGCGCCCAACGATGTGCAGCTTGCCAAGATACGCGGCGGGCTGCTCAACAACGACCTGACGCCCGTGCTATGCGTGCTTGCCCTCGGCATCGTGGCAAGCGCCCTCGTGCTGGGCAATTCACTCCGCACGGCATTCGCGCCACCTGCCGCTTCTGGTTCATCGACGGTCGTGACCGGGCAGGAAGCCGTCCGGCGCAAGGAACTCCAGAAGGCGCAGACGCAGAAAACGGATTTCGCGGCTGCCGCATCGGATCGCGGCAAACCCGTTGCGCAGTTCATGTCCACCTACTTACTGAACGACGATGTATACGACGATTCGTTTAGCATCGAAAACGCGGCGGGCGAATTTCTGGGCGAGACCGGCGCGGGCATTTCAAAGACGCTCGGCACGGGTTCGCCCAAGCGCGTGACTGCATTCGAGGCGTGGGTCTTCGACAAGAACGACATCAAGACGGTTACGAAGGTCCTGATGAGCGAATATGCGTACAAGGACGACGCAATCCGCGCCGAACTCGCGCCGAAGGGGGAGGCCGTTCTCGTCAAGCCGGGGATGAGTACCACACTGGAAACGACGACTCTGAGCGTACAGGTGCGCGTCGTCGATACGGCTTATGGTTCTGGCGCGACGGGTGACAACAGCTTCTTCGAGCGCTTCACGCTGGAAATCGCCGCATGGCCGAAGGCCGCGCCCGCAGCGGGCATCCCGGACCCCTACGCGGGGACGGAACGCCTGACGCCTGCCCCGGCCTTCAACCCGCCTCCAGTCGCGCCGCGCCCTGCCGTGCAGCCGCCGCCCGCATCGCCATTTGGTACTTCCACACAATCGCCCACGCAGTTTCCACCCACGCCGCCGAGTTCGCAGCCGCCGCCGACGTTCCCAACCAGTACGCCGCGCTGATCAAATTGTGGGTCGGTCAAGCCCGACCCCTATATTGAGCGATTCTTTGTAGGGGCGACGGCTTGCCTCGCCCGTTGTGGAGACCGGATTACAAAATCCGGTCTTTTGCATTATCAGCTACACTAAAGCTGCACGAAATACGCCTCGCACGCGCGGTCTATCAGTTCCTTCGTAAGCTGCGGCGGGCGGTTCAGATAGCGCGAAATATCCAGAAGCTGGTCCAGAATATCGCGCGGGTGGACGCTGCGGAAGCGGCGGTCCTTCTTCACATACCATTCCTGAATCAGATAGGCGTAGCCGCGCTCGTCGTAGGGGACTTTCTTCGCATCGCACGCGCGCCGAAAAATCTCCAGATATTCTTCCGGTGATGGGTCGCCAATCTCGATCTTGTGGCGAATACGCCGCAGGAACGCCTCATCCACGAGGTCGCGTGGGTCGAGGTTGGTGCTGAACACGATCAGCACATTGAACGGAACTTCGATCTTGCGCCCCGTCGCGAGTTGCAGGAAGTCCACGCCTTTTTCGAGCGGGACGATCCAGCGGTTGAGCAGATCACGCGGGCGCACCTGCTGGCGTCCAAAGTCATCGATCAGGAACATACCGCCCGTCGCCTTGAGTTGAAATGGCGCTTCGTAATATTTGTTGATGGGGTCGTAGATCAGGTCCAGCCCTTCCAGCACGAGTTCACCACCGACCATGATCATCGGGCGGCGAATGCGTATCCAGCGTGGGTCGCGCTTCACGCCCGTCTGCATGGTGCGCTGCCCCGGTACTTCGTTCGATTCGGCAGTTTCCAGTATTTCGTGGTTGATATTGTCGTACACGCGCACGATCTGGCCGTCCACATCGAAGCAATACGGAATCCACATATCCGCGCCGAGGAAGACGCGCCCGACCGCTTCGGAAATCGTCGTCTTGCCGTTTCCCGGCGGACCGTACATGAAGATCGACTTACCGGAATTCACTGCCGGACCGACCTTGCCATACATTTTTTCGCTGATGACAAGATGGCCGAGCGCCTTCTTCATCAACTCCGGCGTAGCCGAGACGCGCCCCCGCGTTTGCGCCTTCATCGCGGCGATGTATTGCTCCAGCGGGACGGGCGCGGGTCCTGCGTATTGCGTGCGTTCCATCGCCTCGCGCGCCTTGTCCGACCCTTTGCTGCTGATAATGTACGAGAAAGCCGCCTCGCCGAGACCGCTTTGCGATTGAACCTCGATGAACTTTTCCTTTTTCAGGAATGCCATCGCCTGATCCACAATGCCGACATACGGCAGTTTGATCACATCGGCGATTTTGCCGCCCGTCATGACGCCACCGTTGTAAACCACCTTGAGCGCGAGATCGGAAATGGTGACGAGGTTCAAGCCCGTTTCTTCGATAGTCCGCATCGCGGGCGGGGACCACGCAGTCTGCTGCGCAGGCGGGAGTGAGGCGGTGTTGAGGCGTTGTAGCTGCGGGTTGGATTGCCTGTCGTTTCCCATCGGGTTGTCTCGTTCTGCCAGGATGCGGCGCAATAAGGTCGGATTCGGGCTGATTGTAGATCGATCCGGTTGCAAGCGCATTTCACAAAACAATCAAAATCGAAAAAAGACGATGTATTCCGTATATCTTGGGGTGGGTCACTTGACAACGCACATATGTTCCCCCTATAATCGCGGATAATCAACCGAACATTAATTCGGAACGTTTGAGCGAGGATTCAACAATGACTTACGAATCGCTTTCCGACCGCCAGCGGGCGATCCTGCAATACATCCAGACCTACATCGCCGACAACGGCTTCCCGCCGACCATTCGCGACATCGGCGAAGAATGCGCCATCCCGTCCACCTCCGTTGTGAATTACAACCTGAACAAACTGGTTGAGGGTGGGTTCATCACCCGCACCCCGGATAAATCGCGCGGCATCCGGCTCAACAAGGATACCCTGCGCGAAACGCCGTTCACGCTGCTCGAAGACCGCGATGTGTTCTCCGTACCGATGATCGGCAAAATTGTCGCGGGCGCTCCGCTGTGGCCGGGTGACTCTGGCAGCTACACCGATGAAACGCTGCAAATTCCGCGCGACCTGATCGGCGGCGCGGATAGCACGCAGGTCTATGCTCTGCGCGTCTCCGGCCATTCGATGATCGACGCGATGATTGATGACGGCGATATGGTCATCCTCAAGCGGCAGGAAGTCGCGAAAAACGGCGATATGGTGGCCGCGTGGCTGATCGAGAAGAACGAGACCACGCTCAAACACTTCTACGACGAAGGAACCCGTATCCGCCTGCAACCGCGCAACCCGACGATGGCTCCTATCTACGTCGATAAGGACAAGGTACAGGTGCAAGGCCGCGTACTGGCCGTCATGCGCAAAGTCAACTAGGGTCGTTTGCGGTGCGCCGTTTCCTCGCGTTTACGGCGCTCCTCACGCTTTTGGTCAGTGCTGCGCTCGGCGTCGCGCGGTTCAGCGTCGCGCCGGGGCCGCCGCCGGGCAAGCTGGCGCTGCTGGACCCCAATGAGTGCGCGATGCCGTGCTGGAGTGGCGTGCGCCCCGGCGTTACGACCACGCTTGAGGCGGTGCGGCTGCTGCTCTCCAACCCGCTCATCGATCCGAAGTCGATCCGCCCGCTCTGCGATACATGCAGGGCGTTTCTTTTGAATTGGAGCGACGCCGCCAACCGCGCGCCGAACATCCCGCGAATCGTTCCCGAATACGATGTTCTGGTCGCTCCGTTGGATGCAGTTGATGTCGTCGGAAGCCTGATCCTGCGCGTCGATGTCAGCATTGGCGATCTGATTGTGGAGTTCGGCAACCCGCAGCAGGTGCGCGTCGGTGTGAGCAGCCCGGTTCCGGGGAGCAACGTCTTTCAGATATACAGCTATCCACAGTTGGGTATGAGTTATTCGCTGTATACCACCTGCCGGCGAAACCAGCGCCCGGCGGCACTACGCGGCATTTATTACATGCTTGCGCCTATCGACAATCAGCCGGATTTGAGCGGCGATGTCGTCAACCTGCACTGGCATGGTTTGAGCGACCGCGAATTGAACAGCGCGATTGCGATTTCGCGCTGCCGCCCGTGACTATGATGTTTTAGTTTGGTAAGAACCCGAACATAAACACTGAGCGTGTACAGTTCTGTATTGACGCTCCTGAACCGACTTGCGCGAAATTTAACCCCAGGAACACGGCAACGTCCAATACGATGGCAACGCCAATTATTAGGACATTGACGCCCATCCCCATTCACGATGACCTGCTTACCTTGTGGCCGCATGAAAGAAACGCCTTGCTACAACTGTCAATACAAAATATTGAAACATTGATCGGATAATTTCATGCAGGTTCTGGCAATCTCCGGCAGCCTCAAATCGACTTCGACAAATACACTTGTCCTGCAGGTTGCCGCATCGGTTGCGCCCGCGAATGTGCAGTTCAATTTCTACGAAGGGTTGGCCGATTTGCCGCATTTCAGCCCGGAATTGGACACTGATACTCCGCCTGCATCTGTTCAACACTGGCGGGGACAGTTGCGGGATGCCGACGCGCTCATGATTTGCACACCAGAATATGCTTATGGGATGCCAGGATCGCTCAAGAATGCGCTGGACTGGATTGTTTCCTCCGGTGAATTTGTAGGCAAACCTGTCTCCGCGATGAGCACATCCCCGAATACTGGCGGCGGCGCACGCGCGCATCAATCACTGGTGCTGACTTTGACGGCACTCTCCGCGCACATCGTTGAAGACGCATCGCTCATTGTGCCTCTGGTCTGTAGCAAACTCGACGCACAGGGCAATGTCATCGATCCAGCATTTGCGCACAAATTAAAAGCGGTAGTTGATGCTCTTTTGCGTGTTACCGAAAATGTGCATCAGGACATCGGTATCAGTGAAGATTGAGCGTACCTACTCACTTTGTCGACCTTCAAGCGAAGTAAAAATGGCGCGAGTGAAAAGGCAAAACACAATACGCAAAGCTACACTTTTGATGCGTTTTGCCTCAAGCAGGCTGCTATCCGGTTTGTAGAAAAAGAAACTGCCGTCCGAATTAACCATAAGATCGCCGCTTTCTGTTGTAGTTGAGCGAAATAGGTTCATGCCATTGAGTCAGTCATGAATGCTCTCATGTGTTGGAAAATAAGAAGAGATAGTCTACTTTTGCTTTTGAGCAGACCAACGGCGGGTTTGCTCATTTACCTGAGTTTCGGAGCGCTCATCGGCGACAATCAGCGGAATATGTAAACGGCGGAATTCTTCGCAGTACAAAGCCTCCGGTGTGCTGTCCATGACGAGCGTGGAGATACGGTTTAGCGACGCGAGATGCGCAAAGCCGACTTTGCCAAATTTTGAGTGATCGGCGACGACTATGCAGCGACGCGCGTGTTCGATCATCAGGCTCAGGACAACCGCGTTCGATTGGCTACTGACAGTCAGCCCGGCTTCGATGCTGACTCCGCCCACACCAATCACCGCGACATCGAAGTAGTGCGCGCTCAAGGCGCGTTCGGCGACGCTGCCCGTCAACGAATAAAAATCACCGTCGGCGCTGCCCCCGGTACAGGTGACGTGCAGGTCGGAGTTCTGCGAGAGTTCCATCGCGATGTTCAATGAATTTGTCATGATGCGAAGATGCTTACGCACCTTCAAGTGCCGCGCCACTTCGGTTGTTGTTGTTCCGCCGCCCAGCACTATCGTCTGATCGACGGGGAGCAACCGCGCGGCGGCCTGCCCGATGCGCGCTTTCGCCTCGGCTGCATCCTGCGCTATGTGAGCGAAGCTGGGTCTTTTTACGAATGAGGTATCGACCAGTGCGACCCCGCCATGATAGCGCCCAACAATTTGCCGCTCTTCCAACTGTGCCAGATCGCGACGAATGGTCCAGTTCGACACCCCCAACTGAGCGGCCAGTTCCTGATTTGAGGCGCGCTCCAGCTCCATCAAAATATGTACAATCTTTTCTTGCCGAACTAGCGACCGCGCGTTAAACATACTCGTCTCAAAAATTTCCTGGTTGTCTACTCTAATCCTATTCGCGGAGTTGTGCAACGGCGTGCTTGTTTTGCCCATTTATTCGCTCTACTCTTGATCTATTGTGCGTCACTTTCGCTTGAGGATGATTGCAGCCGACTTTTTTCTCATTTCTCCTGTGGCATCCTTGAACTGGAAGATTTCGACGCGGACCTCTATCAGCGCATGAGCAGTGAACCAGAACATACGGCAACGGCAATCAGCAAGTAACAGGAAGACAACCAGTGGAAATTTATAGCAAGGAACTACCGCTGCTCTGGGAAACGGACGTGATCGTGGTCGGGTCCGGGTCGGCGGGGTCCACAGCGGCAATCGCAGCGGCGCGCAACGGGGCGAAAACGGTTCTCGTGGAGCGCTTCGGCTATCTGGGCGGGACGAGTACGCAGGTGCTGGATACCTTTTACGGATTCTACACGCCGGGCAGCGTCGCGTATAAAGTCGTCGGTGGGATACCGGATGATGTGGTGGACCGCCTGAAACAATCGAACGCGGCGTTCGAGCGCCCGAATACCTACGGAGCGGGGACGGGCGTGACCTACGACCCGATGCTACTGCGCGTGGTTTGGGAACGGCTGGCGCTGGAAGCCGGTGTGCGGCTGCTCTTCCACAGCTTTTGCACCGATGTAACTATGGAAGGCAACCGCATCACGGGCGTGATCGTGGATGGCAAGCGCGGCTTGATGCGGATCGCCGCGCGCATCGTGATCGACTGCACTGGGGATGCAGATGTGTGCTTCCGGGCGGGCGCACCTTACGAACGCGCGGGCGACATCGACCCGGCGCAAACCCTGACGACAACCTTCCGCATGATCAATGTCGATATGGACCGCGCCAAAGGCTTCGGCAAAAAGTCGATGTGGGAAAAAATGGAAGAGGCGACGTTGACAGGCGGCTATGACCTGCCACGCAAGGAAGGAAGCTGGCATATCACCACGCAGCAGGGCGTCGTCCATACGATCATGACGCGCGTGGCCGATGTTGACGCGACCGACCCGGTAGCGCTCACCGACGCGGAAGTAGAAGGGCGGCGGCAGGCGCTCGAATACGCACGCTTCCTGAAGGCCTACATCCCTGGTTACGAGAAGGCCGAACTGTCGTGGCTTTCCGCGCCGATTGGGGTGCGCGAGACGCGGCGTGTGTACGGTCAGTATCGCCTGACGCGCGACGACTGCCTGAGCGCGCGCAAATTCGAGGATGCGATTGGCGCGTGCGGCGCTCCCATCGAAGACCACCATGCGGGAGCAGATACGACCTGGGTATACCTGCCCGATGGGATGACCTACGATATTCCGTATCGCGCGCTGTTGCCACAAAAAGTCGATGGGCTGCTTGTCGCGGGGCGCTGTTTCAGCGCGACGCATGACGCGCACGCTTCCTGCCGCTCGATGGCGCAAACGATGACGATGGGGCAGGCCGCCGGGACTGCTGCGGCGTTGGGTATCCGTGCCGATATGCTGCCGCATGATTTGAAAGTCGCCACTCTGCAAGATCGGCTAATCCAAATGGGCGCGAAGTTCGGCGAAATCGAGGTAGAAAAGTCTCCGCTGCCGACGGGAAACTAATGCTGACCGGCGGTAAGCCAGCGTGCCGGGTTGGGTGGAACAGGACCTCGCCGATTGGTGGCGTTGCGTCGCTCGCCACTCAAAACGCAGCGGCATTGCAAATCTGCCGCTAGTGATCGCTGGTTCAATTATTCAATGATGCTGTTGCGACTGGCGGCATCGCCGCGCAGATCCATCCGAACACGCACTGGCAAGCTGGATGAGCGCCGATGTTCACTTTCATCAGTAACTTTTAGTATATCGACCATGCGATTAAATGCGGAACGTACCTTATTATTAGCGATGTTGAGCATTATTAGCGATGTTGAGCGGTTTACTCACGCACATTGACCGTCTGCAGATTTATTCCTCTCAAAATCCGGCGTAGTTGGTAGAGGAATTGGGAACCAATTGGCACTACAGAGCCTTCATGATCATGTTTGCGCTGCATGTCTCGCGGAGCGCAAGCGGCAGCCAGGCCAGCGCATCCGCTGTACTCGCATTTGCCTCCGCGAGATATTCCAACCCAACATACCCCGTGTAGCCTGCGTCTTCTATGGCACGGAAAATTGCAGGGAATTTCAGTTCGCCTGTTCCGGGCTGGTGGCGACCCGGCACATCCGCGATCTGGATATGTGCGATGTCCGCAAGGTGAGTGCGGATCGTCGCGATGATGTCGCCTTCGGTGCGCTGCATATGATAGACATCGTATTGCAGCTTGAGGTTCGGCCAATCGACGCGCCTGAGCTGCTCCACTGCGAGCGCGGTTCCCGGAAAGAGGAAGCCCGGAATGTCCTTGCGGTTGAGCGCCTCGAGCGTGATCGTCACGCCGCGCGGAGCGGCAAGCGCGCAGATTTCGCATTGGGCGCGCGTTGCTTCGGCAAGCATCGCCTCGCGCGTTGCTCCGTCGATAGCGGTCCCGCCCAACACATGCACCAGTGGACATTCTAGCGCCTGCGCGAGGTCGAGTGCAACATGGAAGTTTTCACGCAGATACTGCGCTTTTGCCGGGTTGCCGAGGAAACCGCGCTCCCCTGCCGCGAGATCGCCACCATCGGTATTGAACAGCGCGACCGCGACGCTCGCCGCCTGCTGTGCTTTAACAAGGTCGTCGAGGTCGATACCTTGCGGCCATAAAAACTCCACCGCAGCGAAGCCGAGGTCTGCTGCTGCCTGAAAGCGATCCAGAAAGGGATGTTCAAGCAGCAGTGTGGAGAGATTGATCGACCATTTGATCATCGTGAAACGCTCATCCGGTGAAGAACTTTTGCTTTGGACCGAGGTGAAACTGTACAGTCTTGATCACGGTGAATTCTTCCATGCCGACTCGCCCCAGTTCGCGCCCGTGACCGCTCTCACGCATCCCACCGAAAGGCAGTTCGGAAGCAATATTCAGATAGGTGTTGACCCAAATCGTGCCGGAGCGCACCGCGCGCGTCATATAGAACGCGGTGTCGATGTCCTGTGTCCAGATTGCCGCGCCCAGGCCGTACGTGGTTCCATTCGCGATCCGCACGGCGTCTTCCTTGTCGATGAAAGGGATCGCTGCCACGACCGGACCGAATATCTCTTCCTGCGCGATCCGCATCCCCGGCTGCACCGCATCGAAGATCGTGGGTGGGAAGAAGTAACCATGATCATAGAGCGACCCATGCAGCGCTTCGCCGCCGGCGAGGACGCGCGCGCCTTCCTGCTTCCCGATCTGCACGTACCCGGCGACGCGATTCAACTGCTCGCGGCTGACCAGCGGACCGAGCTGCGTTTCGCGTTGCGTCGGGTCGCCAACACGCACCTGTTTCGCCCGTGCGACGAGCCGCGCCATGAATTCATCGTAAATCGACGCCTGTACCAGCAGCCGCGAACCCGTTAGGCAGCTTTGCCCGGTCTGGTAAAAACTGGCGAAGATCGCCGCCTCGACCGCTTCTTCAAGGTCGGCATCCTCAAAGATGATATTGGGTGACTTGCCGCCGAGTTCGAGCAGCACCTTCTTCATGTTGCCGGAAGCGGCCTGTAGCACCTTGCGGCCTACTTCGGTGGACCCGGTGAACGTGATCAGGTCCACATCGCGATGTGCGGTCAGTGCCGCGCCCGCCGTCTCGCCGCGCCCCGTGACCACGTTATAGACGCCATCCGGCAGCCCCGCTTCCTGAAAAATGCGCGCGGCTTCCAGCGCCGTTGCAGACGTGAGTTCGGAAGGTTTCGCAACTGCCGTGCAGCCTACCGCGAGCGCCCAGGGCAATTTCTGGCAGAGGATCGCTATGGGGAAATTCCACGGGACGATCATGCCGACGACGCCAATCGGTTCGCGCATGTTCATCGCGTACAGGTCTTTGCCCATATCGAACGAGTCGCCGCGCATGTCGCGCGCCAATCCCGCGCAGAACTCGATCATGTCGGCGGTTCCCTCGATCTCGCCTTCCGCACTCGCGATGGGTTTGCCGACCTCGCGGCTTTCCAATGCGGCGAGGTGTGCCTTCTCCGCGCGGATGCCCTGCGCCATTTTGTACAGGATGCGCGAGCGCTGCCCCGGCGTCATGCGCGGCCAGGGACCCTCATCGAATGCGCGCCGCGCCGCAGCCACCGCGCGGTCGATTTCCGCTGCGCCACCCGCCGGATAAATGCTCAGGGGCTGCCCCGTTGCGGGGTCTTCACGCGCTATCGTCTCGCCGGACGCGGCTGCGCTCCACGCGCCATCGATGAACATTTGGTATTCGGTCGGCGCAACCATTGCAGTCATGATGTTTGGTCCTCAATCCCTCTAAGTTTTCGTATCGCGCGTGCCATCGCGTGTTCATCTCCGACATTGCCGGGAAAAATCACATAGATTAACCCCGGAAAGCGGCTCTCCGCGCCCGTTTGCCAGACCGGAACGCCCGGCAGGAGCTGCCCCAACACGGTCGCACGCTGGATGTTCAGAGCTTTCGTCGCAATGTCCGATGATGTAATGCCGCCTTTGGCGATGATCCACCGGGGGCGCGTGTGTAACTGCTGGCAGATTTCGACCAGCGCCGTTGAAATGCGCTCGCCAATATGTAGATTATCGTCCTGTACATCGCTCTTTATCAACGCTCGACTCGTATAGAGCAGAGCATCCTTTCCATGTTCAAGCGCATTATCGAGTGTTTCTACAGCAGAGATAATCGCGTCCCCGCGCGCGTTCTCATCCAGCAGCGCCGTCGCATCAATTTCGACTGAAACGAGGTCGGGCAGCGCTTGCGCCGCCGCGATCTGCGCACTGCTCTTCGAGACATATGACCCGGCGATGATCAACCCCGGTCCGGGCGGCTCAGCCTGCATCGCTGTTTGCAGCGCCCGCGCCGTCAATGGATCACGCGCTGGCAACCCCGCGCGCACCCGCACATAGGACGCAGCGCTCCGAACGAGGAACACCTTGCCATGACGCTCCGCGATGAGTTGTGCCGCCACGAATACTTCGAGGTCACGCTCCGAGGCCGCATTGACAATCACATACTGCGCGGATTTGACTTCGTTTAGCCACCACCCTAACCCTTCGATGTCACCGCTCCGTAATTCCTCAATCGGCACGGAAAAAACTGGATGTACAAGCTGATCCGGCGCGTGCTGCTCGCGAATCCATGCAGGCAGGTTCGACTCCGTGTAGCCGAAATACGCATCGCGCGCAAATTCAGTCTGCGCGGCAGGGACGAGCATATCCTTCTCTGCGACGTAGTGCGTATCGCCAATCGTATACCGACCACCCGCGAGGAAAAACGGCACGACAATGATCCCATCAATCGGATAGGGGAGTTCAGCCTGTACTGCTTCCAGTTCCGCGACGAAATGCCCGCGCAGCGTCGAGTCGCTCCGGCTGATGATTAGATAGCATCTGCCTGTCTGATCCTGTGCAGCGCGCAGGTTCACCATGATCTCGCGGATGCGTGCTTCCGCACGTTCGCGCGTCAGGCTGCGCGTATTGGTGAGGATGTAGAGCAGCGGCGCGGGGTCGCGCAGTTCGGCGACCAGCGCTTCGACCGACCACACGGTAAGCACAGGAGTATCATAGACGGTCTGCGTTCCGGTCGGGTCGTCATCCAGCACAACCAGCTTGCAGTGTTCGTAACGCACCCGTTCCGCGATCTGCGGCATCAGGTCGGTTGGATACTCCGGCGGGAGTGCGGCGAGCGTCGCCTGCTTCGGCAGCATCGCGTTACCCTGCGACCGTCGTGACGCCAATCCGCTGCGCAAGCGCCGCTACACCATCGCGCGGGCTGGCAAGGATTGGGACGCGGCGTGCGGGTGAGTCGGCGGGTAGCGCATCTACAACACGCGCCATTGACGCCTGCGCCAGCACAATCACATCGACCTTGCCCGCAAGCTGTTCCAGCCCTTCCGTGACGATCCGATCCGCCGTTGCGCCATCGCCCGCCGTGACTGCCTCAAACGCGCCTTTGCAAAGCTGCGAGACAATCTCGACCGCGCCCTGACCTTCCGCGTAAGCACGCACAAGCGCGGCGGTCGGCTCAAGTGTGGTAGCAAGCGTGGCCGCGACGCCGATACGACCACTGGCCGCGAGCGCGAGTTTGACGGCGCGTTCGGCCATCGGCTGATCGACGCGCAGGACCGGGATACCGACGAAAGGACGCGAGGCTTCGACCGCCGCGCCCACCGATGAACACGTCACCATCACGGCCTCCGCGCCCGCTTCCTGCGCCAGTTCGATCAGCGTGGCGAGGCGATGCGCGGTCTGCGGCTGCAGGTGTCCGGCGCGGATCGTATTTTGCAGTAGGCTTTCATCCACCATATTGAAGATGTCCACGCCCGGCAGCAGCTCATCGGTAAGTTTTTTGAAAGTCGGCACCAGGCCGCTCACGGTATGGATTAGCGCAACGCGCGTCATAGGTTCAACCCTTCTATTGCGTCGCCCGCGCCGGACGGCCAGCGAGCGACGACATCCGCCCACAGTTCCGCCAGCGCATCCACATTGAAAGCCGAAGACTGCGCCAGCGCGAACAGTTCACGCTCCAGCGTTTCAATTTTCTCGCAACGTGCGGCGAGGTCCATCAACTCGATATGCGGCGGGATCATCAACACGCCATGTACATCGGCGTGGAGCAGATCGCCTGTGCGGATTGTCAGGCCGCCGACGCGCACCGCGCCACCATAATCCACAAAATGCCCGTAGGCGTGCGAGACCAGCACGCACGACGCGAAAAATTGAAAATCGTAGTTCTGCGCTTCCGGCAGGTCGCGCACACCGCCCGATGTCACCGTGCCGATGCAGCCGAGCGCACGATGCACATTCACGTTCACTTCGCCCCACATCGCGCCGACGGGCTTATAGTCGAGGTCCTGCTGTACCGCAAGTTTCGGTCCCGGCTGGTCCGCGACGAACTTCCAGTAATCGCGCGGGACGACCGACGGACGCGCCGTGCTTGGCGGCTGGTCGCACAGGATTCGCGCGGTGACTGCGTAGCCGACGCGCACGCCCTTATCGGGCAGGATCGCACGGATTTCCGGTCCCATGAAGCCTTCGTTGTTCGGGACCGTGCCATAGGTTTCGAGCGCGTTGGCGACGGTCGGCGTGCTGTAACGCTGGATCGCCGCGAGTTGTTCAAGCGAGTGTCGAGCCATGATTGCCTTTCAGAATGCGCAGGGTGAGCGCCATCAGGATTTTTGCGAACGAGTTCAGTTCATCCAGCCGTACATGCTCGTTCGGCGTGTGGCAGACTGTAAAATCGCCCGGTCCGAAGTTGAGCGCCGGGATGCCTTTATCCACAATGAAATTACGAACATCGCTGCCATAGGGCGGTCCCCAGATACCCGGATCATGCCCCAGCACGGATGCAGCCGCCTCGCGTGCCATCCCGACAAACGGGTGATCGGCGGCGATTTCGGCGGGTTCATTGTCGCGCAGGAACGTCATATCATAACGAAAATCGGGGTCGGCGTCGGCGCAGCGGTCCAGTATCGCACGCAGTTCTGCCGCGACCTGCGCGGTACGCTCGCCCGGCAGCATCCGGCGGTCAATCACAAATTCGCACGCAGCGGGGATATGGTTGTGTTTCTCGCCCGCGCGCACTTCCGTCACCGCGCACGCCCGCCGTCGCAGCAGTGGATGCGCTTGTTCATGTATCTGGTCGTGATACGCTTCCAGCGCGGCGACGACTTTCCCGAACTTGGCCGCCGGGTTGATATAGTGGTCGACCAGCCCGCAGTGTTCCGGGCTGCCGTAGATCGTGACGGTGTGCCATGCCACGCCGCGCGTTGCGGGCGCGATGCGCAGGTTGGTCGGTTCCAGCACGAGCGCGTAATCGCTGGCATATTCCGGTTTGGTCAACAGGGTACGGGTTCCGGCTTCGGCCAGTTCTTCGCCCATCGCAGCCTGAAACATCAGCGAGCCGCCCAGCTTCTCATCTTTGAGCGCCTTCAGGGTCAACATCGCGATCGCGAGCTGCGCCTTCATGTCGGCTGTGCCGAGGCCCCACAGCGCGCCATCGTGAACTGTCGCCTCGAAGGGCGGGTGCGGCCATTTCGCGAGGTCGCCTTCCGGCACGGTGTCGATATGACCGTTGAGCGTGAGCGTTGTACCGCTCGAGCCGCGCACCCACGCCACCACCTGCGGGCGGTTTGGGTCTGGCTCCGGGATCAGTGCGACTTCGATACCCCAATCTGCGAGCGTCCGTGCGATGAACTCCGCGCACGCTTTTTCCTCGCCGGGCGGGTTGCGGGTCGGAAAGGCGACCAGATCGCGCGTGAGGCCGATAATGCTTTCAAGGGAGGGCGCGATTGGCATCATGAGTTCGCGAAGCGATCCTCGGCGGCGAACAGCACGCGGTCCAGCTTGTCGATAGCCTGATCGATCTCCTCGCGCTTGATAACCAGCGGCGGCGCGAAGCACAAACGGTTGTAATAGGGTCCCGAACTGATGCACATCAGCCCTTCGTTCGCGAGCGTCTGGTGCATCCACGCGGTTTCGTTGTCGGCGGGTTCCTTCGTGATGCGGTCGCGCACCAGTTCGATGCTCAGCCACAGTCCCTTGCCGTTGTAGTGGCCGATCATCGGGTGGCGGTCGGCGAGGTCGCGCAGGCCGTCGAGGAAGTATTCGCCCTTCGCGGCTGCCTGTTCGACGATGTGATCGCGCTCGAAAATATCCAGCACCTTCACGCCGCCCGCGCACGCCGCCGGGTAGCCCGTGAAGGTGGACGAGTGCGCTCCCGGTCCCCACGAGTCCATGATCTCCGCGCGCCCTGTTACCATCGAGATCGGAAGCCCGTTGCTGATCGATTTCGCGAGCATAATCAAATCCGGTTCAAGTCCGGCGTGTTCGCTCGCCCACATCTTGCCCGTGCGCCCCATCCCGGTCTGCACTTCATCGATGGCGAGCAGAATATCGAACTCGCGGCACAGGTTTTGTAGTTCCTGTAAATATTCCATCGGCGGGATCATGTAGCCGCCCGAACTCTGGAACGGCTCGATCAGGAAGGCCGCGACGTTGTTGATCCCGGCGCGCGGATTGCGGAACGGCGATTCCTTATTGGTAAACTGATCGCGGAGCTGCTTCGCGCAGAAGATGTCACAGGAGGGGTATTCCTTGCCCCACGGACAGCGGTAGCAGAATGGGAACGGCAGTCGTGTCACTCCCGCATCCGCCGCGCCAATCGGGTTGTTGTACGCAATCATAAATGCTTTGCTGGTCAGCGCCTGCGCCAGCGCGGTGCGTCCGTGATAATCGCCCGTGTGAGTAATGATCATCGGCTTGCCCGTGTACCAGCGCGCGAGCTTGACCGCGACTTCTACCGCCTCGCCGCCCGTCACCGCGAAGAATACCTTTTTCTCGAAGTCGCCGGGATGCTTCTCGGCCATGCGGCGGGCGAGTTCGCTGCGCACGCGCATTGGCAGTTCCGCAAACTGTGTGATCTTGTTCATCTGGTCGAAGACGGCCTGATTGACTTCCGCGTTCCCGTGTCCGAGGCCATTGACCGCAAACCCGGCGTGACAATCGATATATTCCTTACCATCGACATCCCACAGCTTCGCGCCCTCGCCGCGCTCGAAGACGGGCGGGATCGCGAACAGCGCAAAATCGAGATGTCCAGTTGACTCATAATCGAGCGTTTCATCCAAAACAGCCTTCGATTTCGGACCGACGCCACTCTTGGCAACCCGTTCCTTGAGTGCTTCTTTGGAACCGCGCATCTTGGCACGGTCAGCGAGTATCCGATCTTCGTAAGAAGAGGCCATGAGATTTCCTTGTTATTGGCTCAAATTGCCGTAGGTGAAAGGGAGTACATACTTATTTCGGTGAACAAATTATGTCTTGCCGCCGCCTTCGGCAGCCTCCAGCGCGCGCATCTTCCCGACCAGCAGCTCGCCCGCCTCGCGGATGTGATCGCGCACCGAGGCTTCAGCGCGTCCGACGTCGTCGCTCTGCACCGCGTCCCAGATCGGCTGGTGCGTCTCCGCTTCCGTTTTCAGGTCAGTGTGATACAGCTTGGTGAACATGATGAAGCGCCGTGTCTGGATGCGCAGCCCGGCCAGCGCGGTCAGGAGCATTTCATGCCCGCAATGGCTGCACAGCGAGCGGTGAAACTCCATATCGGCTTCGATCAGGTGTAAGGGGCTGCCCTGCCGCGCAAGGGCGTAAAGCTGTTGAAACTGACTGTGCAGGGTATCGAGCAGAGCGGGGGTATACAGCCCCTGCTCCATCGTGAGCCGGACCGCATAGGATTCGAGCGTCATGCGCAGCGTATAGATTTCCCATGCCTTATGTGCCGTAAGCAGCGTGACGACCGCGCCGCGGTGCGGAATCATATCGATCAGGCCACGATCCTGGAGCAGCCGCAGCCCCTCGCGTAGCGTACTCCGCGAGACGTTGAGCTGTTCACACATACGACTTTCGATAATCTGTGTTCCCGGCTGCATATCTCCGCGCGCAATCGCCTCTTCAATCGTGCTGGCAACCATCGTCGCGAGCGAGGGTGGCCTTTCCAAATTGATGAGGAAATCAGCGTTGTTCGGTGAAGCAGTCATAGCGCGTTGTAGCTCTCACTTTAATTGTCGGACAATCTGACAATGGGTATACAGTAGACCGAGAACGTCATGGTGTCAAGATACTCGTGCGAGGTCGCCAACTTGCACCAGCACTTCATAGTCGCTGTCTGCATCGTTACCTCACCCTGAATTCGCGGCGATAGACGAGGTGGCGGCGAATCACGCGGAACCCGTTCTTCTCGTAAATCCGCGCCGGACCTGTATCACTTTCGTAATCCGCGCCCATCGCAACCGAGCGCACGCCAGCAGAATATAAGGCGCGCAGTCCCGCTTTGGTCAGCGCATCGCCCAGCCCGCGACGACGCCAGCGAGGGCGCACGCCCACCCACCGGAAAGCGCCGTGTATGCCGTGCGCAGTGGTATAGCAGAAACCCGCGATTTCGCTCGTCTCTGTATCCCACGCAATCAGGTTCAATTCCGGCGCGTAGGCGGGCTGCGCGACGGTATATTCCCACAGCGCGGCGGGCCAGACCATCTGCCCCCAATGATCATCGAAAGCATCTTCATATGCAACGTACCATGCAGCCTCATCGATTCCCCTGCGCGACTGACGGATTTCGATCCCTGCGATTGGCGCGGGCGGCGCGACCTCTGGCAGCGGGTCGAGTTCGAGCGTGACCAACAGGCGGTTGTGTTGCAAACCGAGTGACTCGATCAGGTGCAGCCTTGGTATATCCGTGTCATCGCAGCGTATCTGGAAGATGAAACCATGCTCACCTTGATCATGCGAAACTTGCTCGCATGTTTCCCACAGCCGGGGCATGAATTGCGGTCCGAGTGCTGCGATGTGCGCCGGGTCAAGCGCGACCGATGCTTCCTGAATAGGTATCGGGTCGGAACGTTTCTGGCGCGTGCGGAAGCGCCCGAAGCCGACGATCTGCCCCTCTGCGGTACGTGCGACGAGGCCGCGCAGCGCAATCTCTGTTCCCGGCTCCTCGAATTGCTGGCGCAACGAGTCCGCGCTGGTTGTGCGCAGCGGGTCGCCCTGCGCGGAGAGATTGATCACATTCAGAACGCCCTCGAAATCCGCAGGCTGGTAACGCGCGATCAGGTACGGCACGATCAACCCGTGCGTTCGATACGGTAGATCGCGGCTTCGATATACTGCCGCCCTTCTGCATTGTAGAGGTGATAACCCGTCATCACGCGCCCGTCATCCAACAGCGTCGAACTCGGATAGCCGATGTGCCAGAGTAGTTCCTTCGCGTGGACTACGCGCATCGGGTCCACATCCTTCGCGACGCCAACAGGCGTAACCGAGTTTGGATCGTAATCAACGATGCTGAATTCATCCTCGGCGCTCCAATGCTCACCATCCGGCGAGATCGCGATATGCACGCCGAACGGCTGGCGACGGTAGCTATTGGCTGCAATCACGGTCCCATCCGGCAGCGCGATACAATCCGGGGGATAACCCCAGATTTTGGTGTTCTTCGGCTGCGACCATGAGAAGCCGCCATCATCTGAGACTGTCCAGAACATCAAGCCGCTCGGATAATCCATTTGCTCACCGGGGCGCGCACGGTGCGGCCAGCGCTGCGTGCGGATCAGGCCGAGCAACCGACCATCCGGCAGGAGTGTCAAACCCGGCTCATGATGATGCACGATCTCGGCGGGGTCATAACCCATTGTCCCGAAATATTGCCAGGTCTTGCCCTTGTCCGTCGAACCGAGGACGTATGCGCGCTCGCGCTCCACGCTGGAAATGTCGGGTAGCGTGCGCTGCCAGCGGAAGCCGTGTAGCGGCATGAGCAGCGTTCCATCAGCCAGCTCGACAATCGAGTCGCGGCAGCGTGCGTTGCGCATCGGGGCCCAGTTCACGCGTTCCGGCTTGCTCCATGTGCGGCCTTTGTCGGTCGAACGAGCGAGGTATACGCCTTCGATCTCTGATTCGCCGAAGAACCAGTCGATCCGGCCATCCTTGAGATAACGCCAGCGGTTGGCGTGGCACAGCAGCGTACCATCGGCGAGGATCGCAATCGCGCCGCTGTTGTAGCCCCAGTCTTCCTCGTAATCCATGATCACGACCCGGCTGGCCGGGTCCCATGTCTGGCCGTGATCGAGCGAGCGCACGAGGACGACCGCGCCCGTATCGGTGTGCGCCAGCCCGCGCTGCTCGAAGAACATCCCGATCAGCTCCCCGCCGCCCAGGTTGGCGAGCGAGACTTCCGCACAAAAATTGTCGTTGTCGGTGTAAATGTGAACATGAGAAAGATCGGTGACGCGGTACATTCAAATCCTCTTGTGAAGGCGTATCTGTTTGTCAGGGTTGACGAATAACTTGACACGCGGTAGAACATATCCTAATGTAGGATTGTCTGACAATTATAGTTGTCGGACAAAAGAACGCAAGAACATGTGCGTTGCTACAGGTCCCACTTACAGCTTCAAAGGAGTTTGGATATGTCTGAAAGCAGCAAGTTATCGCGCCGCCGTTTTCTCCAGCTTGGCAGCACCGCCGCCGCGGGCATGGCGCTCGGCGTGCGGACGCCTCTCGCGACAGGACGCGCCAGCGCCGCACAGACGCAGACGCTGCGCTTCTGGATTGGTCTCGGAGCCTCGCAGGGTGACGCGGTGACAGCCTTCGTCAACCGCGCGACGCAGGGCAAGTCTTACAAAGTCACGATTGACAACTTCGGCGACGACGGCGAGACCAAATTCACGGCGGGCGTCGGCGCGAACGATACGCCGGATATGTTCGAGACGGATTACCCGTATATGGGTGGGTTCGTGCTGGGGCTGGACGCGCTCGAGCCGCTGGATGACACACTCAAGGCAGTCAACTACCCGACCGATAAAGTCCTGCCATTCCTGCTCAACCGCATGAAGTTCAACGGCAAGATTTACGCGCTCCCGCACGGCTGGAACTCGTGGGTGCTGTACTACAACCTTGCACACCTCGAAGAAGCCAAGCTGCCGACCGACCGCGAGCCGGCCAGCCTTGAAGAACTGGTTGAGTGGTCGCAAAAGCTGACGAAAAAGGATGCTTCCGGCAATATCATCCGCTCCGGCTTCCTGAATACACAGGCGCAGGGTATTCTTCCGCTCAACCTGTGGGGCGTCGCGCTCTATCAATATGGCGGCTCGGTCGTCACACCGGATGGCAAGAAGACGAACTTCAACAACGAGGCGGGGCGCAAGGCCGCGCAGTTCGTCCTCGATACATTTTACAAGTGGAACGTTTCCGACCCGACCGTCGGCAAGCGCTACGATTACTGGCTGACCGGACAGGCTTCGATGTTCTACAGTGGGACGTGGGTTGTCAGCAGCTCACTTGAGCAAAAAGACCTCCGCTTCAAAACCTCGCTCTTCCCAAAGATCGGCAACAAGCGCGCGGTACAATACGAGTACAGCGGCCTCGTGATGCCGAAGGGCAAGAGCGACGCGACCAAAAAAGCGGTCGGCGAAATCTACAAATACTTCGCGGACAATGCGGGCGAGTTCGCAGTCCTTTCCTCGCAACTGCCGCTCACGACCGAGGGGTTGGCTTATGAGAAGTACGCAAAATCCGACACGCACAAGTATTTCGCGCCCTCTGAAGCGGGCGGCGAATTCGCGTTTTGGGATGTCGCGCACCCGCAAAGCGCCGATTTCGCCGTGTATACGGGGAACGGCCTGCTCAAGCGCGAGCTGGACAAAATCTGGGCGAAGCAGGCGACCGTCGATGAGGTTTTGAACAGCGTCGATAAGCAGCTTCAAAAGATTCTGGACGAAACGCCCGCCGTCGCTACAGTCTAGAACCGCAACGCCTTTATCGTGGCCGGGATGCTCAGTATCCCGGCTGCCCCAAACGAGGAGTCTGCCGGGTGGCGACATTCACACCGATTACGGTTGCACCGAAATTCAGGGAAGCCAGCGGCCAAACCGTCGGGCGTCGGCAGTACGGCTGGCGCGCATGGTTGTTTCTCATGCCGTTTTTGACTTTGTTCCTAATCTTCCGTGTCTACCCTTTTATTCTGGGCGTGTGGACGAGCTTCACCAATGCGAAGATAGGGCGAGCCATCGATAAATTTGTGGGGCTGGATAATTACGCCCGCGCGCTTGCTTCGGAGGATGTGCTGCACGCCTTCAGCAACACAGCACGCTACGCGCTGATCGTGGTCCCGCTGACGTTCGTGATCAGCCTCGCGATGGCGCTGCATGTCGCCCGAAAACTGCCCGGCCACACGTTAAGCCGGGTGATGTTCTTCGCGCCGTATGTGCTATCTGTGTCCGTCGTCGCGGTCATTTGGGAATGGATGCTACAACCGCAATATGGCATCGTCAACTGGTATCTGGGCATGGTCGGGCTGCCGAGCCGCGCGGCATGGTTCGCAGATCGCAATCTCGTCTTGCCATCCATCGCGTTCGTAACAACGTGGTGGACTGCCGGGTTCAGCATGGTTATTTTTTTGGCAGCGCTGCAAGACATCCCCGGTGAACTGCTTGAAGCGGCGAAGATCGACGGTGCGAACGTTGCACAATCCTTTTTGCGGATTACCTTCCCGCTGCTGCGTCCTGCGTCGAGCCTCGTCCTGACGCTCACAATTATCGACGCCTTCCGCGTCTTCAGCCTGATGTATATCATCACGCAAGGCGGACCCACCGAATCGAGTACCTCGGTCGTGCTGGCGATCTTCCGTGAAGGCTTCACCTATTTCAATCTCGGCTATGCGGCGGCGATTGGCGTGCTGTTATTCCTCGTGATCCTGGTGGTCACGGCGGTTCGCGCGCTGCTTATCCGAAGCACGGCTGTATAAGCGAGAAAGCGAGTGCCAGTGCCACAGGTTATTACGCGCAAGAAAATGAGGCCGGGGCGCTGGCTGGGTATCCTCCTCGGTTTGCTGGTCACGCTATTATGGGCAGTCCCCATTTTGTGGATGATTGCCACATCGGTTAAGCCCACCGATCAGATTCTATCTATCCCGCCGAACTGGATTCCAACCACTTTCACCGCCGAACACTATCAGAGCGTACTGGAAAAGCCGCTGGTGCGCTGGTATTTCAACAGCGTGTTCGTGTCTTCGATGACGACCTTTATCACGCTGGTGATCGGCGCAACTGCCGGATATGCCTTCGCCAAGCTGGACTTTTTCGGAAAACGCATCGTCTTCTGGATCGTTCTCGCGACATTGATGGTCCCGTTCGAGATTACGCTCATTCCGCTGTACCGCCTGATGGGTAATTTTCGGCTGGTGAACACCTATTGGTCGATCATCCTGCCCGGCGCAGCCAGCGCATTTTCCGTATATCTCTTTCGCCAGTTTTTTCTAAGCATTCCGCGCGAACTGGAAGAAGCCGCCGCGATTGATGGTTGCGGCTTATGGGGACGTTTCTTGCGAATCGTGCTGCCGCTTTCCGTGCCGGCAATCCTGAGCGTGGGTATTCTGGCCTTCGCGGAGAGCTTCAATCAATATCTATGGCCGCTGCTGATGAGCAATTCCGATGATGTAAAAACGCTTCCGGTCGGGATCGCGCAGTTTTCGCCGTCGCTCGCGGGCAGTGTGAACATTACGCGCTACTACGGGATGGGAACCGCGGCCGCTGCACTGATGGCTATTCCGAGCCTGTTCGTGTTTTTCCTTTTGCAACGCTATTTCATGAGTGGCGCTGTGACCTCTGGTCTCAAGTGACATAACTGGTTTGTTCGGCAAGCGCCTCATTTTCTCTTGAAGGGCAATTTGTGAATAGCGCCTTCACGAAAAATGTTCAAAACTACAGTGGAGGTACTGAAAACGCGGTAGCCAGGCGTGTCAACGACACGTTAAACACAGCGCCGGGAGCTATGTGTATAGCAAATGTCAACGGTCACGATGCGGCCTTCCTTACGATGTTTGGCAATCTGGACATGCGCAGGGGCGTGTTGGAGAATATAGCGTATTACCCATTTATTCCGACCCATGCACGGCCATATTTTTCAAAGCACATAATCGGCTCTCTATTCCACACGCGCATACACGTACAGGGTCCCTGCCTGAAAAACGCGCGGCCATGCTTCAACCTGCTGTAGCATGGCTGCGACGCCCGGCACATCGAAAACTGCCCAATGCCGCCATAAATCATCGACTACTACATAGCGCGCATGTTCCAAGCGTGGATCAAACAGGAAACGACTACTGGCTAATCCTGCCGGGAAATGCGGGGTTGGCTGCCCGGTGGCAGAGATTGCCATTTGAAAATCGGCAGTACGCGCATGGAATAGCCAAGCAACAGTCGGCGAGGCAAGCACCACATCGTTTGGTTCCACATGGGTATTGATATACTGCGCCACGTCGCGCGCATCGCTTCCTTTAATCAGGACCCGATCAATCGCTGTCTGGAAACCATGTTGAACATTATGCAATGTTCCCGAAAGCGAGACGGCCAGCGGCAACCCAACTATGAAGCACAGCAGACCGACTCTGCTTGCATACTGTATCGCTCGCTGCCAGCGTGCATCTCCCAATGAATTGCGATTAGAAGGGTTAGTTCGCTGCCATAACGCCGGAACGCCGTAGTAAAGCATGGCTGTGAACCCAAGAGCGACAAATGGCAAGACTGGGATCATGTAATAAAAGCTCAAATCATAGAGAGCCAACGTCCGACCCAGAAACAGCAACGGCAGCCCAAAGCACACCAGCGTGAGATACCAAAGTCGGAATGGACGCATGAACAGAATTCCAAGGACTCCCAAACACATCCAGCCATCCTGGGCAATCAACGTCGTGTAGTTCAAGGCAATATTTTGAAGTTGGGTCGGTATGGATATTCCACCAACCCGGAACAATACGAATTGCAGATCAAACAGAAACGCGGCTGGCGCTGTGATCCACATTACCGTGCAATAACCCGCAAAGGGTGCAATGACCAGTGGCAAACTCCATACCAAATCGCGCCACCGTCGCACAGCGACTATGTAAAATAACGGAAGTACAAACGACAGCATCCACAAATCGGACAGCGTGCCTACGCCGATGCTGAGTGCCGCAAAGACCAGCCCAATGCGGTGACCTGTCGTCAGATACTCCCAAAACCCCCAGTACGCCAATAGAACGAGTGGCGTCAGCAAGTTGTAGCTGAATCCGAAACGGCTATAAAGGACTGCTTGCGGAAATATCGCCAGCACAAACGCGGCGAGCAATGCGAAGCCGGGCGCGCGCGTGGTGGTGCGCCGAACGACGAAGTACAACACGCCGACAGACAACACACCCAGGCTTCCGCTGAGTGCGCGCAGCGTACTTATCCCGCCACCAAACAGACGGAGCAATCCAGCCAGGATGTTCTCAAAGAGCACCAGCCGCGACACGAGCAACGTCGATTGGCCGAGCGCCATATATCGACTCTCGCCTGCTGCCAGATGCTGAGCTACATCCAGGTTAGACCCCTCGTCGGTGTACCAACCTGGATTGTCCGTCAAGTTGACCAGACGCAGATACGCCGCGAATAGCAAGACAAGCACAAGAAGCACGATTTGAATGCGCTCGGTATAGCGCGAGCCAACAATCCGAATGAAATACGCCTGTGTCGTGTTTACCGCCAAAGTTGAGTGTAGCCTGCTTTTTACCAAATCGACTGAGCAACTGTGCAGCTTACGCGAACCCGCCAGCCTGCGCCCATTGTATTCTACAGGTGTGAATAAGTGGAAAGGAATTCCACGACGTCTCACCAGGAAGTTTTAATTATTGATGAGACGTCGAATCAAATACGCGAAAGTGGACGTGTGAGCGCGACTATACCGGCTCCATTGAATTCTGCTCTACCCAGCCTGTCGTCAGTGTGCTAACTACTTTGACCTGCCACCACCATTGAACGCCGTCGAATACGGCTGGTGCGGTTAGTTCAAGCATTCCTCCGCTGTTCACTGTGTAAACGGTTGGCGAATACGAGGTGTGATCACTTCGTACCCAGCTAAACGGAATGTTTGCTTTCACGCGAACTACCGTGCCGACCGTCCATGTTTGTGGGGAAACGGTCGGATTTTGCGAAGTATCCGTAGTGAGCATCAGAGATTTGGCCTCAACCCAACCGTAGTGGGGCGCAATCCCCAGAGTTCGCACATAGACCCACCACTGTACCCCATCCCACTGAAACTGATCATTATTTGCGCCGCCATTGACGACCAGACGCACGGTGTAATCTACAGTTGTGACAACCTCCGCGTAAGAGTTTGGCTCACTGCGCAGCCACGCATAGAGACCCTGACGATTTAGTATCACGGACGTGCCAATCGACCAATCAGGCGGCGGGATTGCGGCTGACGTCGGACGCGGAATTATAGTCGCTCGTGTTGTTCCCGGCGGTGGCGCAAGAAGCAACGATTTTTGTTCTACCCAGCCCCCTGATTTATTCAAGGTCGTTACCAGCCACCACCATTGCACACCATCCCAAATTGGCTGGTTTCCGGTGACGTTGACCATATAATTCGAATAGATCGTCTGAAGTATGGCTCCGTTGGAAGCGGGTGTGCCACGCATCCATACAAAGGATACGTTGGGATTTACAAGAAGCGTAGTTCCTACAGGCCAATCCGATGCGCCGCTTTGCGCGTTTGCGCGTGTTGCTCCCACAAACGGAATTGTCAGACATATGAATGCCAGACATAGAGCCAGTGCGCGTTTTATGGTAGTTCTCATAGACTTTATCCTTATCCAAGCCATTTCTTACACAGTCTACCAGTCTACGCGGATTGCCATTTGCAGGTTCAGGTTTTCCAGTACAGGCACTACTATTCGTGAGCAGCCGCAATGAACGCGGAGGTTGAGCGTGGGCTTTGCTCGCCCTCCTGACAGGTTTGAATTTGAAGCCAAAGGACATTACTGATGCAATACGCTTGTGGCTGGTGCGTGAACTGTTCAAGCGTATTGCTATCCCCTCGAACGGGGATCAAGTTGCGAATGGGACACATGACTACGCGAAGAGTACCAAGCTGGATTTCGTCACTGACATACAAATGCGGAGGCGAAGTTGTTTGTTACGTTCTGTGGACATTAGCGAAGCCAGACGAGAGAAGCAGCGAGATGGACAAAACCGCTAAAATGAGAAGCGAGTTTATCGAAGCGGGAGACGACGCGCCGAAAGTGTTTGAGTTTGTTGAAAAAACACTCGATGAGATGCCGTTCACGGTACAGCCAGCAGTCATACTCGCGCTGGACTTTGGCGCGTTGGTGGAGCGGGATGACGGGCGTTGCGCCGCGCGCGAGAATGAAGTCAACAAAGGCTTGCGCAGCGTAGCCTCTATCAGCAATGATGTGTTGCGTGTTGAAAGCGTCAATGAACGCAGTCGCCTTAGGTACTGTCGTGACGTTGCCCAGCCGTGAAGCGCAAGCGCAGCGGATTACCGAGCGCATCTACACCGGCATGGATTTTGCTTGTGAACCCGCCCCGGCTGCGTCCGAGCGCCTGGACATCCGCGCCACTGTTTTTTCTCTGCGCCCGCTGCACATGGATGGGCGCGCACTATCGTCGCATCCACCAACACCCTTTCCATATCTGCATCCTGCGCAAAATGCGTGAGCATGTCCTCCCAGACCCCGCTCTCGCATCAGCCCGAAACGTCGAGTTACACTGTTCCACTTCCCATATACTGTCGGCAGCAAACGCCATTGTGCGCCACTGCGCAGCACCCATAGCACCCCTTCGATGAATGCGCGGCACTCCCTCGCGCCGCCGACCTTCACATTCCTCCGTGAGCGCAGAGTGGCTTGTAGCTTCGCCCACTCTCCATCTTTCAGCCGTATTGTTTTCATGTGGCACGATTTTACCTCACCTGTCCACAGAACCTAGTTACTCATCCCGCATGATCGTTACCTCCTAAGTCCTCCTTTTTGACCTCCATTTTGATGCGTTTGCTCTGGCTCTCGATAGGGGTTTTACGGCAGCTTCGGTAAATTTGCGCTACAGTTAGCCGATCAAAGGAAATCGCAGATTACTTTGTACTGGACCTATGCCTGAACTTCCCGAAGTAGAAACCGTCGTGCGCGGGCTGCGCGAACCACTGGTCGGTCGGACCATTCTTACGGCAGAGTTCCCGAAACCCGCCGGACGCATGACCAATATTGATTCAG
Organism: Aggregatilineales bacterium; assembly: GCA_965246845.1. Taxonomy (GTDB): domain Bacteria; phylum Chloroflexota; class Anaerolineae; order Aggregatilineales; family UBA2796; genus JBBRMW01. The sequence continues at coordinate 667,321 of CBDFFR010000012.1, read as the reverse complement.
ACACGTTCGCTGCGCGTTTGCAGGGGCAGCGCGTGCGGAGCCTGTCGCGCCGCGCCAAGTACATCGTTGCCGCGCTTGACCGCGATACCCTTCTGGTCCACCTGCGCATGACCGGGCGGCTGTATATCCGCCAGCCGCAGGAAAGCGACCCGGCGGATGCGTATCTGCGCGTCCGCTTCACATTGGATGACGGTCACGAACTGCGTTTCAGCGATGCACGCAAATTTGGGCGCGTGCTGCTCACCGATGCACCCGACAGCATTCTACCCGCGCTGGGACCGGAACCGCTCGAACCTGAATTCACACTGGAGGCATTCGCGGCGCGGCTGGCCGGGCGCAAGGGTGTACTGAAAACCTTGCTGCTCAATCAGGCATTTATTGCGGGAGTGGGTAATATTTACGCCGATGAAGCGCTGAATATGGCACGGCTGCATCCATTACGGACTGCCGATAGCCTCTCCAGTGCGGAGATCAAACGGCTCTATCACGCAATCCGGCAGGCGCTCGAAACCGGAATCACGATGCAGGGCGCGAGCATCAACTGGTATCGCAAGCCGGATGGAACAAAAGGCGAACAACAGCAGCACTTGCGCGTCTATCACGATCCGCGTCAGGAAAAAGACAAGCGCTGCCCGGAATGCGGCACGCCGATCCAGACGATGACGGTCGGGCAGCGCGGGACGCATTTCTGTCCGAAGTGTCAGAAGGTACGGCGCACAGCGGCGAAGGCAAAGGGGTAGGCGGGCATGGATGATTTCAGTTCACTTTTGAGGCAGATTCCGGTGCAGTTGCTCGTTATACCGCTCATCTTCGGTGTGCTGTATATCGTGCTGCTTGCCTATATCGTGCGGCGCGGCGCGCTGCGGCGGCGCAAGCGGCGCGAAGAAAAGGCAATGCAGTTGGGTCAGCAGCAACCCCAACGTTATCAGAGCGTCGCGCCGAGTTATATGCTGGATGAAGGCGGTCTGCCCGCCGCGCGTGCTACCCCCGCCAAGCCGAACCGGATGGCTGTCCCCGCGACCTCGTTGAACAGCCTCCCGGAACCCGATTTCGATATGCTGGTTTCTGCAAAGCCGGGGCTGCCTTCGGTGGCGGCTGCGGCGCTCGCTTCGATTACGACTCAACCGGAACAGGAGATTGTCATGGCGACTCCCGATGCAGGAACGCCGCGCGCCCCGACGGATGCCGTCGAAGTGATGCGCGTCTGGCGCGACATCAGTGACGGTTCGCTCATCATCCAGATGGGCGGCCAGCAATACCGCACGATGAACGAGATCGGCAACCCGGACCTCACGCGCCGCTTTACGGCAGTGGTTCGCGAACTGTGGGCAATGGTCGGCGGGCAGGCACGCGCCAGCGCGACGCTCCCGGCAGTCGATAGTACACCGCTGCCCGCTGCTCCCTCGCGGATGGGCTTACTCAGCAAGGCCGCCGATGAAGAAGCCGCAAAGCCGAATATCAGTCGCGGGTTCGCCCGCACTATTACAGGCCAGCCCGCCACGACCACGCGCGTCGAAAAGACCAGTGGCATCGCGGACCTGATCGAAGAGTTTTTGCAATTCAAGCTATCCACCCACGCGGATTTCAACCGCCGCAGCATCCATATTCGCCCGGCAATGGATGGCGGCGTCCGCATTGAGGTGGACGGGCAGTATTACGGCGGGATCAGCGATGTACAGGATGCTGCCGTGCGCGATTATCTGGTGAGCGTGATGCGCGAGTGGGACGCGCGGCAGTAGCCCGCTACAGGTCGGGTCCGGTATAGGCCGAATACCACGACCCGTCGGCGGGTCGCCACGTTTCGATAGCGGTCCGGTCGCCTTTCGGCGTGAAGCGCAGCGCCCGGCTGATCAATGTCACCTGATATTCGTCGGGCGTGGTTTGCATGAAGGTAAACGTGACGACGCGCGCCATGAACAGGCGGCGCTCGTGCGGGTTTGCAGGCCGTGTGAGCGGCAGGCCGCGCGTCGTCGTGCAGCGCTCGATCACGCTTGTGGCATTGGCAGGTTGTAGTCCCATGCCTTCATCGATCCATGCACCCGTCACCTCATCAGCGTGCGGGATGAGCGACGAACGATCCGCATTGGGTTCGAGTTGAAAGAGATACAGGTACGCGGTACGGGCGGGGTGTCCATAGCGCGCGATGATCTTTTCCGCAATCGTTGCTTCCGGCGTCACCACACGACCGTGACAGGCGTACCGACCGGGGCCCAGTCATAAATCCACTTTGCGTCTGGTGTGGGTAAGTTGACGCAGCCGTGACTCATCGGCGTCCCGAAGTTGTGATGCCAGTACGTTCCATGCAGGCCGTAGCCCTGATAAAAATACATCACCCACGGGACGCCTGGCAGATAGTAGCCCGGTCCGTACATCAACTGCGCTGAATACTTGACGTAAATTTTGAATGTGCCAATCACGGTTGGCGTCCCGGCCATCCCGGTACTGACGACGATGCTGCGCAGTAGCTGGCCGTTCTCATACAGGTAGACGCGCTGCTCGTGCAGCACCACCTTGACCACCTTGCCGGAAAGTTCGCCTGCTGTCGTGGGACCATCACCGACCGGACCCGGCGCGAGGGGCATCCCGGCAGTGCCGCCCGAACCATCCGTCGGGATTTTCAGGACGGTTCCCGTGAAGATGCGGTTAGGGTCCGTGATGTTGTTCGCGGTCGCGATGATTTGCCAATCCACTCCATACAGCCGCGCGATTTGCGCCAGTCCTTCGCCGGGCTGGACAACGTGCGTTTTCCAGGTGGTGAGCGTCGATTGGCCGCTGCCTTGCGGGACCTGTGGCGCGAGCGTGGGCGCGGCGGTCGGCTGCGCTGGCTGCGGTTGTACTACGCTGGTCGCGCCGGGGATGATCAGCCGCGTCCCGGCCTGAATTGAGTCTGTATTGTAAATCGCGTTCGCGGTCGCGATGGCCTGAATGCTCACGCCGTAAAGCTGCGCGATCTGGTTGAGCGTTTGACCGGGCGCGACGGTGTGATAGATGAGAACGGGTGTCGCGGGTGGCGCTTGCGGCGCGGGTGCTTGTCCTGTCGGCGTGCTGCCATCCGGGATGATCAACTGCTGCCCGGCGTAAATACGCGACGCATCCACGAGGTTGTTGGCCGCGACCAGAGCTTCGACCGTGACGCCGTAGCGCAGCGCGATACGGAACAGCGTTTCGCCGGGCTGCACCGTATGGGTTTGCTGGTCCGCGAAGGCGACCCCGGTATGCAAAATAATGGCGAACAGGATAGCGAAAATCAGGGTGAAGGAGCGAATGCCGCGCATGTGATTTCCCCGACGATGTGTTTCTACATATGAGTATAAGGTGAGTTCGCTTTTCGCACAAAAGCCCATCGATGCTTTTGACCGTCGCTTGACCTGCGCTAGAATGTTAAATAATGATTAGCTTTGCCGATCAGGTTTAAAGATTGAGGTGCGGCATGAAAAGTTATTCCACCGAACAAATCCGAAACGTTGCGCTGGCCGGACATCAGGGAGCCGGAAAAACAAGCCTCGTTGAGGCGTTACTGTTCACGACAGGAGCGACCTCACGCATGGGCAAGGTCGCGGAAGGCACAACCGCCTCCGATTACGACGACGAAGAAAAGAGCCGCACCCTTTCACTCAGCACTTCGCTTATTCCACTTGAAATTAAGGATTGCAAAATTAACCTGCTCGATACCCCCGGTTACCCGGATTTTCAGGGTGAGGTGCAGGCCGCGATTCGTATTTCCGACTGCGTGTTGATTGCTGTCGATGCGGTCAACGGTCCTGAAGTCGGGACGGAACTTGCCTGGCAATTCGCGGATGAATTCAACCAGCCGATCATCGTGGTCATCAACAAGATCGACCGCGAAAACGCCAGTTTCGAGCGCACCCTTGACGCGCTGCATACGCGCTTCCCGGCCTATAAATTCGTCCCGGTACTGCTGCCGCTCGGTCAGGGTCTGGCTTTCGAGGGCGTGATCAACGTCCTGACGCAGAAAGCTTATTACGGCGTCGGACGTGACGAGGACCGACGGGACGCTCCGCCCACCATGCAAGCGCAAATTGCGGAGGCGCATTTGCGGCTGATCGAAGCGGCAGCCGAAGCGAACGACGACTTGATGAACAAATATTTCGAGACGCAGGAACTCAGCTTCGAGGAAGTGCGCGACGGGATGCGGCTGGCCGCGCGCGATGCAGATTTGAAGACCGTCCCGGTGTTCGTCGCGGCGGGCGATGTCAACGTGGGCGTGTATCCGCTGCTCGAAACGCTCACCGTCTATGTCTCGCCGCCGTCGCAGCGCCGCGTCGCTCTGGAAAGTGCGGAAGGCGAGGACGTGCAATTTCTCAACCGTCCACAGAGCGATGCGGGGCCGCTCGCGGCGTTCATCTTCAAAACGGTCAATGATCGGTTCGTCGGCACGTTGAGCTACTTCCGCATATTCAGCGGAGTGATGAAGAGTGGCGGAACGTATTTCAACGCGAATACGGGCGCGGAAGAGCGCATCGGACAACTGCTCGTCCTGCGCGGAAAAGAGCAAATTCCGGTCGCGGAATTGCACGCGGGCGATATTGGCGCGGTCGCGAAGCTGGCGCACAGTGGCACGGGGCATACCCTCAGCAGTAAGGAAGCACCGCTCAAACTGCGTCAGCCCGTGTACCCCGCGACGATTTACGCTGTCGCACTGGACCCCAAAACGCAGGCCGATGGAAACAAGATGGGTAATGCACTCGGTCAGCTTGTCATGGCCGACCCGACGCTGCGCTGGCGGCAGGACCCCGAAACCAGGCAAACCGTGCTTGAAGGTATGGGGGATATTCACGTCGCGGTCGCCCTCAGCCGCGCGGAACGAATCGGCTGTGGCCTGACCGCATCCGTCCCGAAAGTACCCTACCGCGAGGCGGTCACGAAGAAAGCCAGCGCGCAGTACCGCCATAAGAAGCAATCCGGCGGCGCGGGGCAATTCGGAGAGGTTCACCTGCGCGTGGAGCCGCGCGATTCCGGCGCGGGCTTTGAATACGCGAACGAGACGGTCGGCGGGACGATTGCCGGATCATTCATCCCCAGCATCGAAAAGGGCATCCGCTCAATTTTAGATACAGGTGTGATCGCGGGCTACCCGATTTTGGATGTGCGTGCGGCGGTCATCGACGGCAAGATGCACCCGGTCGATTCCAAAGACATCGCATTCCAGATTGCCGGGCGCGAAGCCTTCAAGCAGGCGTTTCGCGACGCCGGACCCGTCCTCATGGAACCAATCATGAACGTGCGCGTGATCGTCCCGGAAGAGAACATGGGCGACATTCTAGGCGATTTCAATACGCGGCGTGGGCGCGTGCAGGGCATGGATACGGAGAACGGGCGCAGCGTGATTACGGCGCAGGTCCCGCTCGCGGAGATGCAGCGCTATAGCAATCAGCTACGCTCGATGACCGCCGGACGTGGGGTGTTTACGCTTGCGCATAGTCATTACGAACCCGTCCCGTTGAACATCGCCGCACCGCTCATCGCGGCACACCAGCCGCACGAGACCGCCGAGGTCTAGACTAAGAAGGGATGACACGGGCGGCAATCAACCATGTCGACCGCGCGCTCGCTCATACATCGCGACGTACTGCTGCGCGCTGCTTGCCCAGCTAAAATCGACGGCCATCCCGCGCCGCTGCATCCGGCGGAAGGCGTGCGGACGGCTGTAGAACGTGTCGATTGCCCAGCGCAGCGTATCCAGCACCGCGCCCGTCGTCTCTGCCTGAAAGACGAACCCGGTCCCCTGCTCACCGCTGCCGCCGTCATAGTTCTGCACGGTATCCGCGAGGCCGCCCGTTTCGCGTACCACTGGAAGCGAGCCATAGCGTAGCGCCAGCATTTGCGATGTGCCGCACGGCTCATAGCGGCTCGGCATCAGGAACAAATCGGCGCTCGCGTAGATACGTTGGCTTAGGAGCGCGTCGTATTGCAGATAGGCTTTGGCTTTCCACCAGAACTCCGAGCTGAGGTCGTAGAGTGCCTTTTCCAGCGCATACTCGCCCGTCCCCAACAGCACGAACTGGCATTCGGTATCGCGCATCAACTGGCGCAGTGCGGGGATCGCGAGGTCGATCCCCTTCTGGTCAGTCAGGCGCGAAACGATGCCGATCAGCGGGACTTCCGGGCGCTGCTGCAAGCCGGCGTGCGTTTGCAATTCGGCCTTGTTGACGGCACGCCCTTCCAGAAACGTCTTTGCGTCGTAATTACGAACCAGCCATTTATCTGTCGCGGGGTCCCAACGCTCCATATCGATCCCGTTCAGGATGCCCCACACATCGCCCGTGTTTGCGCGGGTTGCGAGCAAGTCTTGCAAGCCCTCGCCATAGCGCGGCGTGAGCATTTCGCGCATGTAGCGCGGGCTGACCGTACTCACGATGTCGCTGTAGGCGATCCCGATCCCCATCAGGTTGTCGCTTTTGTCCTGATAGATGAGGTCCGGCTGCGTGCGAGGGGGGATATCCGCCGCATCGAGCGGGCGCGCAGCATCATAGCCCTGATAGGCCATGTTGTGGATGCTGAGGACCGTCCCCATTGTAGACCAATCCGGGCTGTCGCGGCTGACTGCTACGAGGAACGGTGCGAGCGCGGTATGCCAGTCGTTGGCGTGCAGCACGTCCGGGAACCATGCGCCGCGCGGGTCAGCGCCCATGCGGAGCTGCCACGCCGTCGCGAGGATCGCCTGACAGAAAAACGTAAAGCGTTGCTCGTCCCATTGGGTATCGGTGTAGAGGTGGCCGCCCTCGCCGAAGAACGGCCAGCTCGTCACGAAGTAGACCGGGACGCCATCCGCTTCGGTGGTGCTGATGTAAACATCGGCCATACCGTCACGTTTCGAAATGCGAAAATCGAAGAGCGGCGCGATACTAAAAGCCTCGCGGTTGATGAAGCCATACATCGGCATGATCACGCGCGCATCCATGCCGATTTTACGCAGTGCCTTTGGCAGGCTGCCGATCACGTCTCCGAGGCCGCCAGCCTTTGCGAAGGGGACCATCTCTGCCGAGGCGAACAGGACATTCATCGATTGCGACCCTTTTACGTGCGAGAGAAGCGCTGCTTCAAGTGTAACGCAGTAACGCTTTTCGGGTGTGGACAAGACGGGTCAGGCAGGGGCAGGGCGATTGCAAAGATTCACCCCTACACGTTGCAGATTTGGTAGAAGTGAACCGATATATCTGCCCACTGAATTAAATTTTTGATGCGTATTTCTATAACGCAAAAAGAAGGCTCCTTCCGTTACAGAAGGAGCCATCGAGTCGGACGGCGATGCGCCGCCTGAACCAGGATTCGGAAAGATTACTTGGTCGCGGCCATCGTCGCCATCATACCGGGAGCCATCGTCCCCATCATCATCATGCCGCTCTTCGAGAGCTGACCACGCATCGCGCCGTTCGGGAAGTCACTGGTGTGGACGTTGTAGTAGTAGCCGGACGGGTTCGCTACGATGTCGGCGATGAGCGCCGCATCCGCAATGACGCAGCTCTGGCTCGTGCCATTCGCGCCGGGGGGCATCTTGGCATCGATGACGACCGGACCCGCGACGGCTGCCGCGCCCTTGTGGATGTGCGCCGCCGCAGCCGGCAGCGTAATGCCGTTCACGGCAACATCGAAGCAAACCTGCTGGCCGCTGATCGAGATCGCTGCCCAACCCGCGCCATCGGTATCACCCGGTCCCGGAACTTCGTTCTTGCCGGAGAGCTGCGCAACGAAGCAGCCACCATTCATCATCGAGGACATCGTGCCAGACATTGTTGCCATCATCGACATGGTGCCGGACATTGCCATCGTTCCCATCATCGCCATTGTCGCAGGCATCGCCATCATCGTGCCGGACATCGCAGCCGTACCCGGCTTGAAGTTCGGGTACAGGCTGGCAACGGTACACCCGGCCATCATACCCGACATGGTTCCCATCATCGTGCCGGACATCGCCATCGTTCCCATCATCATGCTGCTGGTTGCAGCTTTGGTTTGGGCAACAGCACTACGCGAAGTCCCCCCGGATGCGAACAAAAATGCAGCAATAGCAACGAGCGCGGCAACACTGTAAAACTTTGCGAGCCTGTTCATGTGAATCCCTTCCACAGTTGACAAAACCAACCACTCCAATATACGGTGATATTCTGGTGACATGCAACTATTGGTAAGCACAGATTTTGTAATAAGAAAAAAAATAGGCTCCTTTTCAGGAGCCTTGACGCATACGGATGTAGGAAAGGTGGCTAGTTCTGGCGTAGACCGACAGGCACACCACTCCCGGATGAGCGCTCGACTGCTTCCCAATCTGTAAAGAGAAAGTGATCGTGATAGTAGTGTATCCAGAGGAAGCACAAGATCGCGGTGTAATATGCGGTATCGAAGCGCATCCCCGCCGGACGCCCCGGATCGACGATGCCGACGGTGATATATACCACGACGCCCAGAATGAGCGAACCGAGGACCATCCCCAACGAGAACGCATACAGCTTCCACGCATTCCGGCTGCGCGCAAAGCTATCGAGCTGCTTGTTGGATTTGGCGAGGTCGCCCGTCTGGTGGCGCAACCGCATGATGTAGATCGTGAGCAGCAGATATTGGAACGAATGCCAGGTGTTCAAACCCTGAAATGCCGTATCGAGGTTCTTCAAGCCCGGCATCGTGAACGCAACTGAAACAGTGATGACGATGAAGATCGTCTTCGGCCAGTGGACATAGCCGCCGCGAATTTCCATGACTGTCTTGATGACAAACGCAATGACCGCAATCGCGAAGACTGCTGACACAGACCACCATAGCCAATCCGCTTTGAAGAAATCCGGGATCACCTTCGTCAGGTCGTTCGATCCAATCGCGAAATCGTTCTGGCTGATTTTGAATGCCGCCAGCGGAAACAGGCAGGTCAGCACCAGCGCGTAATCAATCGCCCGTGCTATGGGCGAAATTGCGCTCTTTTTGCGGTGATTGTAGAGTTCGACAATGTACGTGACCTGATGCAGGACATGGATTCCCGCCCAGAAAAAGAATACGGTCAAAAGCAGGTTGAGGTTGAGGAACGCGAGAGAGACCACCACAATCGGAATAATGATCGATGAGCGGATTAGCATCGGGTAGCGCTTGACGAATTGTTCATCGAGCGCGGTACGCATGAATGTTGCGTACATATGCGGTCCACCGACGAACAGCGCGATCACCACATTGATCAGGTTGCGGACTGCGAACTCTGTATTAGTGTTCGCCCCATTCGGGTCGCCAAGCAGCGCCAGCCCCGCCAGATAGAGCAGGTAGGGCATCGGGACGATCAGCACGCTCAGGGTCATGAAGATCGTGTCCCAATTGCGATTACGAAGCCAGAGTCCTTCCGGCTGAATATGCTCTTCGACTTGTGGAAGGGCAGTGTTCCCCAGCGTCGTTACACCCATTGATACTCCTGCTTACGCACGCGGCGTCATTACTATAATCTCTTTATTATAAACACAAAAAATCGTAAAAGTTACAAACTACTGCTGCGCAATATACAGCAGCTTCACAGGATCATGCGCGCCGGGTGCGATACAATTGTGATCATCATCTGCTCCGTGAGGATACGCTATGCGCAAACCCATCGTCGCCGGAAACTGGAAAATGTACAAAACGCCGCAGCAAGCCGCCGAATATTGCGAGGCGCTGCTCGCCGTCCCTGACCTCGTAAAGGACGCGGAACAGATCGACGTCCTGATCTGCCCGCCCGCAATTGACCTGCATGTCTTGAACGAACATTTCAAGAGCGGTCCGATCAAGGTGGGCGCGCAGAATATCCACGACCAGCACGAAGGCGCATATACCGGACAGCTCGCTTTCCAGATGATGCGCGACCTCGTGAGCTACGTCCTGCTCGGCCACAGCGAGGTTCGCAAGCACCTCGGCGAGACGGACGCACAGATCAACGCGAAGGTAAAGCTGGTGCTGGCCGCAGAGGTGCGCCCGATTATCGCGGTTGGCGAATCGCTTGAGCAGCGCAACGCGGGCGCAGCACAGAGCATCGTCAACGGGCAGGTCGCCGCCGCGTTGGAAGGCGTCATGCCGATTTCTGCCGCGACCGTCACTATCGCCTATGAACCGATCTGGAGCATTGGCACGGGTGTTGCCTGCAAACCCGAAGACGCGAACGCGATGATCGGCAGCATTCGCGCGCATATCGGCTCCCTGCTTGGGGAAGACGCTGCTGCCCAGGTTCGCATTCAATACGGCGGCTCCGTGAAGCCCGACAACATGGAAGCCTACATGAGCCAGCCGGAAATCGACGGCGCACTGATTGGCGGCGCGTCGCTCAAGGTGGACGATTTCGTGTCGCTGATCCGGCTCGCGATCAAGGCGAAGCACACGGTCTGATCATGACGCCCGTAGACGCCTTCGCGCCATGGCTGCTGGCCGCGCTGATTCTGTTCCTGCTGCTGCGCACGCAAAAAGCGCTCCAGCGGCGGATCTTCGGCGTCGGCTGGATGGTCGCCGCGCACAACGACGCGGGTGCGGTGCTGTACACGCTTGTCTTGCTGCCGGGCGTGGCGCTGCACGAAGTCGTAGAATGGCTGACAGCAGGCGTATTGAACTTTAAGACGGTGCGCTCGATGCGCTGGCCGGAAGCCGACAAGAACGGCGAAATTGATCCAAAGTTTGTGACGGTCGAATATCCCAAGCGCGACCCGAAGCTGGGACCGCCCGGACCCGCTGCGCGGCTCAAGACACTGTTTACGCGCGCTATCGTGGAGATCACGCCGACGCTTGCGGGGTTGGCTGTCATCCTCTTCATCTGCAACAACATCGTCGATTTTCCCTCGATCCTCAAGACCTTTCCGAGCGGAGATGTCGCGACGATCAGCGGCGCGTTGGGCAAGGCGCTTGGAAGGCCGGATTTCTGGTTGTGGTTTTATGTGCTGTTCACGATCAGCAACACGATGATGCCGCGTCGCTTCGCCCGGCGCGGGATGCTCATCCTTGGTGCGGTGGCGGCGGTCTTCATGCTGATGCTGGCGATTATTGGCTTCGCGCGCAGTGTGGAAGGATGGCTGCTCGGTCCGATTCCTTCCGCGCTCATCCAGCTTTCTACGCTTTTCGTAAGCGTGCTATTTGTCGATTTCGTGTTTCTGCTGGTGATCGTCGCGCTGGAAGCGCTGGTTGAACGCGCGACACAGCGGCAAGCGCCGTATAAGACCGCCGCTGCGAAAGCGCTGGCAACCCGCACCGCGCGCAGTACAGGTCCGCGCCTGACCTCGATCAATCAATATCTGGTCCCGCTGCCGACCATCGACGCTGTGCGCGGCATTGCCTCGACGCAGCCCAAACCCGCGCCGCGTCCGGCACTGCCAGCTACGCCGCCCGCCTCCCGTCCTGTGCTGCCGGAACCTGAGCGGCAACCTGCCATCCAGCCGCCCGCCGCGAGACCCGCCTTGCCGCCACCGACAGCTTCACCGCCCGCACTCCCCAAACCTATCGAACAACCCAAACCTGCCGAACCGCGTCCGGTACTGTCACCAACCACTGCGCCCGCTCCTGCATTCGGCGCGAACAAACCCGCGGTGACTCCTTCATCAGCGCCTGCCGCTGCGCCACGCCCGGCTGCGCCGTCATCGCCATTCAGCCAGCCCGCGCCGACTGGCAATTCGACCACGCTGCCACCCCGTCCAGCGCTCCCGGCTACGGCCTCAAACCCGGCAAGCGCGAACCCACCTGCCGCAGCACGACCCTTCGCGCCCGCGCCGAAACCCGCGACCGGGGCGCTCACCGTGCCGCCGCGTCCGAGTCCATTTGCGACCAACCCCGCGCGCACCAATGCGGACATCATCGACGCGGAAGTGATCCCGGACGACAACGAACCGCGCTTCGCAAAAGATTTAGCGAAGCCCAAAAAGCCCGATGACGGTGAAGCACGCTACGAAGATGCAGAGGAAGCACCCTAATTCAACGACGCTTGTAGAGCAGCATCCCGGTTCCGTAAAAATCGGTCGGGATGAAACGCACCTGTTCATAATTCGCGGTGAAATCCGGGTCGCGCGCGAGGCCGTTGCGCACCGCTGCTTCCATGAACACCGCGAATTCCGGCTTTGCATCGCGTACGATGGCGGGCGGTACGGCGTAGTTCTGACCGTCGATGACCAGCGCGCGATCATACGGGTAATACTTCGCGACTTCCGGTGAGACCAGCCCGACCGTATCCAGAATATGCGCGTTCGTTACATAGCCGACGACGCCAATATCCGCTGCGACGATGCGCGAAGCAGGTCCGACGCCATATTTTTGAACGAGATCATCGGCCATCTGCTTATAGTACAGTTCGACTTTGTGCCACGCCATTTTCGGCGCGGGGCGGTCGAGGCCGTGATCAGGGTGCAGCGTCCACGCATTCAGCGATGAAACGATCCAGAACAGGCCGACCGCCGCAAAACCGAAGCGCAGAATGACACGCTGATTTGCTCGCCTACCAAAGAGACTTGAAAGGACCGCCCACACGCCCGCGATAAGCGCAAAGAAAAGCGCGGGCAGTGGCGGCACGACATACCAGCGGAACACGAGCGGGTTGACGATACTGAATGCGGCACCATAGATGAACGGATAGAGCAGCCAGGGCAGCAGCCGCGACTCGCGCCGCGCGGCGTAGATAATTCCAACGACTATCAGAACGACATAGACGAAAAACAGAAATACGAATGCGCCGCCGAGCGTCTCTTCCTCGAAGAACGGCGTCCCGAAGTTCTGGAGGAGTGTCACGAAAGCGGTCCCCGGCGCGAGAAAGTACGTCACGGTCTTTGCCGTCACGGATTGCGGGATGATCGTCCCGAAGTAGAGGTACGCAAAGGCCAGCCAGGGCAGCACGACCACCGCCGCACCGATCCACGTCTTAAGCGGGATTGAATCATGAGCGCGAAAGCGCAAATAGAGCTGGTGCAGCAGCAGAGGACCAATCCATAACAGCGCATCAATCCGCGTCAGGAAGCCGAGGCCGATACACAGCCCAAGCAGCCAATCGCGATCCGAGAGATAGCAATATACCGCTGCGAGTATCCAGAAAATATTGACGCTGGTTTCCATACCGCCGACAGCGAACGTCACACTTTGCGGCGCGATTGCCCAAAGCAGGCCAACCAGCGCGGCGGGAAGTAGGCTTTTTGTGAGTCGTCGCATGAGCAGGAACAACAAAACCGCGTTAGCTGCATCCGCGACTGCGCTCACGATGATTGCATACGCCGGGAAGTCGCGCCCGTTCGCGAGCGCCGCCGCGCCGGACATGAGCAGCGTGAAGAGCGGCGTCGTGGTCCCCATCACGCGCGCACCGGGGTTATAGACGAAGCCGTTCCCCTCAAGAATGTTGCGGCTGTACCGAAACGTGATAAACGAGTCATCCACATTGCGCGGACCGGGCAGCAGCCGCGCCCCAATCGCGACTACGATGATTATGATAACAAGCAGCAATTCCAACCGCCCCGCACGGGCGAAAGGCTGGCGGCTGGCGGCTGGTGGCTCCCCCGCTGACGGCTTACCCTGCATCACACGCGCTCACATTCGCAAGCGTGGGTCCATCGACCGCCGCCGCCGTCAGGAACCCCGCCGAAAACTGCACAATATCATTCGCGCTGACGGTCATCCAGCGTGCCGCCGCGTGTCCGCGCGCGCCACCGGGATAGAGCGCCGTCATGCCTGTGAGTTTGCCATCGCTGGCGCGATAGGCAAGCAGCGTCCCGTCGCCTGCCAGCGCATAGAGCAGACAGCCCGCGCCCGTACCGAGCAGCGGCGGCTGGAACGCGGTTCCGGGCAGGGTCGCGGTCCACTTGAGTTTGCTATCGGGTCCGAAGGCGAACAGCTTTTGACCGTAACCAGGATAAATGTACGTTTCGCCTTTCGGGTTCACCGCGATTTGCGCCTGCCTTCCGAGCGCCAACCCGACATCCAGAAAGGGCGTCCATTTGCCGTCCGCGCCGAGCCGCCCGACCTGCGGACCGACCATCACATAGAAGCCGCCGTTCGGAGCGCGCAGCGGCACAATCGGCGAGGGAGCCGCCGCCTGAAAGATGATTTTGCCCGCCGAATTCAAGACATAGAGCTGGAAAGTGCTGTCGCGCCCGGTACTGAGCGCCACGAGGTCGCCACTCGCGACTGCCTTCTCCAGATGGTCGCCGAAGGGTCCGGCCTGCCACTGGATTTTGCCTTCCATGCTGTACGACACCGCGTTCTGATCCGCGCCCACGAACACAATGGAGTTACCCACGCGCATCGGTGGGGTTTGCAGCGCGCGGTCGGCCTTCCAATAATCCTTGAAGCTGCCTTCCGCGACGACGACAACCTGATTATCGGCGGTGCGACCCAGCACGCTTCCATCGGGCAATGCGACGATCCCGATCAGGCGCGGAATATCCAGCCGCCAGAGCGTCGCGCCCGCCGCGTTCCGGCGTTCGAGGGTGTTCTCCGTCGCGAAGACGGCGCTCCCATCGCTCTGAAAGACGGGCGGCGCGGTGGGAGGTCCGCCCGCCGTGATCATCGCGCGGTAGGCAGGTTTGAGCCGCAATTGCCAGCGTTCGATGAAATCAATCGGGTGCATCCACCCGGAATCGAGCGGCTCCGCGAGCGAATAGCCCGGACCGCCGGAACTCGCCTCGCGTTTGCGAATCTCGAAATGCAGGTGTGGCGCGCCCTTCGAGGGGTGGCCGACCGACCCCACGACCTCGCCCATGTTGATGCACTGCCCGACCGTCGGGAAGGCGTGGCCGTTGACTGGCTCCATATGCCCGTAGAGCGAGAAGACAATCGTATCGTCGGGCAGGACGTGTTCGATGATCACCACGCCCTTTTCCGTATCCCATGCGTTCGGGTCCGCGAGCGTGACGCGACCGCGCGCTACGGCTTTCACCGGGTCGCCATAGCGGTCGAAGGCCATATCGACGCCCGTATGCCGCCCGTTGAACGGCGCGCGGTACATCCCGAAGTCGTCCCGCTCGAAGTGCGCGCCGTCGATGGGGTAAGCGATGCTATCTACCACGCCGCACGGTGCAGTTGCGCTCTGCGCTGCATGGACGATAGGAGCGGCAGCCGAAAACGGCGTGAGCATGAGTAGCGCGGCGGTGAATAGGATCATCTGGCGAAGCGGAAGACGCATGGCGACCTCGAAGGCATTAGCGCGTATATGATAGCGCCGTCTTCAATAGCAATCCCACTGATAACAAACGCGGCTGAAATCCCGTGCGGTAAGGTCTTCTGGCGAGATGAACAAGTGCGCAATACCGTTATCACCCCACAAGAAGTATTGATCCGATTCGATTTGTAACAGCATTAAAGTAGGCGCAGGGTTCGTTTCAAGACGCGGATCGTATTGTGTGAATGTAGCGTAACCGCCTAAACGATGACCTTTATGCAGGGTTTCAGATGTCGCAGCGTACTCATCCCACGCATCCAACTCCTCATCGCTAAACTGCTCACTCCACGATCCTTGCGAGTTGGCGCGCGGGATCAATTTCGCGAACTCATATGTGAAGGCAACAAGCGGATGCTGATTAAGTTCAAACATCATACGGAGCGTAGGGGCAGATGCAAAGTATATCTCCGGCGTATTGTAATACGCGGTTGCACGAGCAAATAAAAACGAAAAATCGGTGATGAGCGCTGCTTCGTCGTGTGTTACATCTGGAAACCACAATAAGCGCCAATCAATTTGTTCAGTCGGACGATGGTAATCCAGACCAAACATGCCATCAGTGCTTTCGCCATACGAAATATAGAACTGCAAAATTCCTTGCCGGGGAAGCGGGTCGAGCGGCGGCACTTCCGCAAAATTGATTTGTGCAAGGAGTCCCATTTCTTTGCCTTCCGAGTCTTTCGGATATTCTGTCCCAAGTGGAAGGTACGGGTAGCCGCCGAACTTGCTTTCAAACAGCGTCGTGTCACGCGCGGGTATCGGCGTGATTTTGATATATGGCCGAACGCTTGCCGCAATCAGGTCGCGGTATTGTTCCAGAAGTGCGGGTAGTGGCGGTAGTTCGTAGGCCATATTGATCCCCTTGTGACGGACGGAGTGTATCGGGCTTTCGGGCTTTCGGGTTGTAGGCAGGTGAACGATTGAATAACGATTTGCCACTCAACAGAGGTAGCCGCCGGGGTATAATGAGCAAAGTTTTCTCCTCAATCGAAGGTTTCCTCCCCATGAGTATGTCGTTTCAGGATGCGATTATGACCCTGCACCGCTATTGGGCGGAACAGGGCTGTTTGCTGTGGCAGCCGTATAACGTGCAGGTCGGCGCGGGGACGGGCAACCCGGCGACCCTGCTGCGCGTGCTGGGTCCCGAACCCTGGCGCGTAGCATATGTCGAGCCCAGCGTGCGCCCGGATGATGGTCGCTACTCACAGAACCCGAACCGGATGCAATCCTATTATCAATATCAGGTCATCCTCAAACCCGATCCCGGTAATTCGCAGGAATTGTATTTGAAGAGTCTGGAAGCGCTCGGTATCGACCTGCGCAAGCACGATGTACGCTTCGTCGAGGACAACTGGGAATCGCCTGCGCTCGGCGCGTGGGGTCTCGGCTGGGAAGTCTGGCTGGATGGGCAGGAGATTACGCAGTTTACGTACTTCCAGCAGGCAGGCGGCATCACGCTCGATATGGTGAGTGTAGAGATCACCTACGGGTTGGAGCGGATCGTCCTCGCGTTGCAAGGCAAAAACGCGGCGTGGGAAATCCAGTGGACGCCGGAACTGACCTACGCGGATGTGTTCAAGCGCAGCGAATGGGAATATAGCAAGTATTATTTCGAGATCGCAAGCGTGGATGAACTCAAGCGCGTCTACGATACCTACGAACGCGAGACGAAGATCGCGCTGGAAGCCGGACTCGTGCAGCCTGCCTATGATTACGTGTTGAAGTGCAGCCACCTGTTCAACGTGCTGGATACGCGCGGCGCGATTGGCGTCACGGAGCGCGCGGGTTACTTCCGCAGAATGCGCGAGGCGACAAAATCCGTCGCGCGGGCGTTTGTGGACCAGCGGCAGGAGATGGAATTTCCGATGGATCACATCGGCAAAAACTGGCCTGTGGCGGTGTTGCTCCCCGCGACGGCGCGCACATCCGAGCCTGCGCCCGCGGGTGACTTTTTGCTTGAAATCGGGACGGAAGAACTGCCCGCAGATGATCTGGATGATGCGCTGGCGCAGTTGAACGAGGCGGCTCCGACGCTCTTCGACTCGCTTGGACTCGCGCATTTTGGGCTGACAGTCTTCGGGACCCCGCGCCGCCTGACCATTTTTGCCAAAACGCTCGCGCCGTCGCAGCCGGATCGCGAGGCAGTGGTGAAGGGCCCCGCCGCGAATATCGCATTTGATGCGAGCGGCAAGCCGACCAAAGCCGCGGAAGGCTTCGCGCGGAAGAACAAAGTCCCGGTCGAGTCGCTCACGGCGGCAGAACTGGACGGCGGCAGCTACGTGACGGCACTCGTCAAGACGCCCGGCCAGCCCGCGATTGATGTCCTCGCGAAGGCGCTGCCGGAACTGATCGCCGGGTTGAAGTTCGGGAAGACCATGCGCTGGAACGAAACCGGGATCGCGTTCTCGCGCCCGCTGCGCTGGTATGTCGCGCTGATCGGGCAGGCCGTGATCCCATTCGAGTACGCGGGTGTGCAGAGCGGCAACCAGTCACGCGGGACGCGCCCGGCAGGTTCACCTGATTTGGCGATACGGGATGCGGAAGATTACTTCGAGAAGATGGCCGCGCAGGGGATTGTCCTATCGCGGGAAGAGCGGCGTGAACGTATTTGGGATGAAGCAGGCAAGATCGCGGCCTCGGTCGGCGGGACGATCATCCGTGATGAAAAGCTGCTGGATGAGGTCGCGAACCTCGTGGAACAGCCGACCGCGCTGCTCGGAACCTTCGACCGCAAGTTCCTCGATTTGCCGCTGGAAGTCCTCGTGACGGTGATGCGCAAGCACCAGCGTTACTTCGCGGTGGTGGATGCACATGGCAAACTGCTCCCGCACTTCATCGCGGTGCGCAACGGCGGGACGGAGTACCTAGAGGAAGTGGTACACGGCAACGAACACGTCATCGTTGCGCGCTTCACCGACGCCGATTTCTTCTTCCGCGATGACCGCCAGCACACGCTGGCCGATCAACTGCCGCGTCTGAAGACGCTCACCTTTCAGGAAAAACTCGGTTCGATGTACGACAAGAACATGCGGATTGTCGCGCTGGTCGAGCCGCTTGCACGGTTGCTCAAACTCTCTGATGCGGATGTGAAGATCGCGAAGCAGGCCGCGCCGATTGTCAAAGCCGACCTCGCGACGCGCATGGTGGTCGAGATGACCGCGCTCGCAGGCATTATGGGACGCGAATACGCAGTGCGCGAAGGCTTCCCGCAGCCAGTCGCGGATGCGATTTTCGAGAGCAACCTGCCACGTTCGGCGGGCGACAGGTTGCCGGAGAGCGGCGCGGGGACGCTGCTCGCGCTGGCCGACAAGCTGGATAGCCTCGTCGGGCTGTTCGGGGTTGGCCTGACGCCGACCGCGACGGCGGACCCCTACGGTTTACGACGGGCGGCGCTTGGCGTTGTGCAAATCATACTGGATCGCAAGCTGGATGTGAGTTTGCATGATCTGGTGAAAGTAGTAGCGGGGTCGCTCCCGGTGCAGGTGGATGAGAGCGCACAGGCGAAGATTCTGGAGTTCATCGCGGGGCGGCTGCGGGTGTGGCTGCTCGAAGAGGAACAACTGCCGTTCGATGTGGTGGACGCGGTACTCAATGAACAGAGTGTGAACCCGTATCGCGCGCTGCTTGGTGCGCGCACGCTCGCGGAGTGGACCGCGCGGACGGATTGGGCGCAAACGCTGGATGCCTACGCGCGCTGCGTTCGCATCGTGCGCAAGGAGACGGCACAGCATCCGCTCGATGCGGCGGCGCTCACCCCTGACGAGTCGAAGGCGCTGTATCAGGCGGCGAAGGACCAGCGGGCGCGTATCGATGGGAGCATGGAAAGCCTTCTGACGGCAATCCAGACGATGATCCCGGCGATCACACAGTTCTTCGATACGGTCCTCGTGATGGATGAAGACCCGGCCAAGCGCGAAAACCGCCTCGCGTTGCTGCAATCCATCGCGAACATGGCGCGTGGCTACGCGGATTTCAGCAAACTGAGCGGGTTTTAGGTGTCGGGCGTCTTCTTCATTGTCGTGCTGTGCTGTTTCCTGACGGGGCTGGCGAAGGGCGGGCTTGGGCAGGCGCTCGGCTCGCTCGTGACGCCGCTGCTCGCGCTGGTACTGCCCGCGCCACTGGCTGTGGGACTGACGCTGCCGATCTTCGTCGTCGGGGATGTCTTCGCGGTGGCGGCGCATTGGCGCGGGTGGGACGGACGCATCCTGCTCGCGGTGCTGCCGGGGAGCATCCTCGGCGTGATTGTCGGGAGCCTGACGCTTGGGACGATCCCACCCGCGACGCTGCAACACGGCCTCGGTGTGGTCGCGCTGCTGTATGTCGCGTATCGCCTGTGGGACCGCCGCCGCGCGAAAGCACAGGTTGATGCCGATAGCGGTCCGTCGCGGTTGACGAGCCACCTCTACGGCGTGGGGTCGGCGTTCGCTTCGACGGTCGCAAACGCGGGCGGACCGCCGTTCACGATTTATATGCTGCTCTGGAAGCGGACGCCCGCCGTCTTTGTCGGGACGATGGCGCTCTACTTCGCAATGCTCAACGCGCTCAAAATCCCCGGCTATCTGGCGTCGGGGACGCTTACGCCGGAGCGGATTTTACTGGTCGTATGGGCGCTTCCTTTCGTCCCGTTCGGCGTGTGGTCGGGTGTGATGCTGGATAAACGGATCGATATGGTGACGTTCGAGCGGCTGGTGTTGTTTTTGCTGGCATTCAGCGGGGTTATTCTTATTCTAAAGTGATATAAGTTCCGGGTGAATGGGAGCGGGTCGGGCAACCCGCAATCCCTACACCAGAAGCGCGGTTTTGCCCGGTCAAGCGGGATGAAAGCGTGGAATAAGGGGTATGATTATGATAACCTCTCGTAACGATGACACAGCACAATCAATTAATTCAAATCTTGGTGAAGCATGTTGAAAAATGTCTGCTATAGCGTTTTTAGTGTTTTGTTTATCCACACTCTTGCTCATGCTTGGTCAAGTCCGATGGTACATTACTATCAGCCAATTGCTTTTGTTGGAACAGACGGCAATGTCTACTTGACCGATCTATATTCCCACACGATTAAACTAACCGATGATGGTATCAGTGAAATTTATGACTCTCTCAAGTATTCCAACTTGAGTTGGTCTTCAACTGGCGATGCGCTTCTCTTCAGCGATAGTTGCAATATTTACGTACTTGAGAATAAGAAAAAGTTACGTGCGATGTCCCTGCCCGAGTGTTCGCAATACTTTAATCCGTATGCAATCTGGTCGGCAGATGGCAATACTATCTATTATGTGTCTCTGATACGCTCCGAACCCGGAAAAAACATTCAAGAAATTTCAGAAATTGACGTCAATACTGGTGATGTACGACTCATTGGAACGGCTGAAATCCAGATCGTAATAGGAGAAGGTCCTACAGATAGTATCTCGTCAGTGATTCGTCGAAGAGAGCGCGGCGAGAACTCCTTTCTAATTCCACCCTATATAAAGCTGATTAGGATGACAGACGGTTTTGTTTTCAACACCGCCATCAAAGTTCAAGATGCTGAAGATTTTAATATTGGATTGCGGATGATAAATTTTAATCTTGAGACCAAGTGGGTAAGGTACAGCGTTCGACTGGATGGAGCCGTATCATGGGACAACACAAAAGCATTTTGTAAGGTGTGGATAAATGGTTCACCAAGAGTCGATTTGCTTGATCTTCAAACTGGCAAGACTATCATGTCTTTAGCTAAACCGTTGCCGATTGCCTGGCTACCAAACAGCAATACGATCATCTATAGCAGTGTGAATTCGTCAAATGCAGCACAAGAAACATCTTTATGGAAGTATGATCTAACGACCAGAAACGAATCAAAACTCTTTGAAAAACCATCTTCGATTATAGGTTCGGCGGCAGTATCGCCGAAGGGAGATCGTGTAGTCTTTACTGTTATCCCTACATCGAACTCGTTAAGCAAATTAGATGCGCTCGCGCAAACAGGTCTTTTCCAAGTTAATCTGACAACAAATGGTGTAACCTATATTGGTCCGGGCAGCAATGCGGCAATTGCTGACGGAGATTTCTTCATCGCCACGCAGTAGGGGAAGGGAGACAAAGATAAAAACACGCGGATTGAGACAGTGCTAATATGTACGTAACTACTTTCATTCCTGCCGGACCGCGTATTTCGCCATCTCCGTATATTTCAAAATGATCAACAACTGGTGGCAGATCGTGGGCGATGTATTGTTGTAGACGATCATATGGGATAATCGCACCGTCTTTGATATAAAGTGGGATGCGGTCAAGCGGCGCATTGACAGTCAGCCATTGCGGACCGTCTACGGCATGTTTGGTCCAATAGTCGAAGCAGCGCCCACGCACAACATCGATGCGCGGGGCTGAAGCCGCCGCGCTATTCTGGTGTAGCAAGATCAAGTTCAAAACAAGCGTATCGGTGATAGCTAGGTCAATTCATGATTGCGCTGCGGCTTCGACATTTTCTGCGGGCTGCGCTTCCGTCAGATATTTATCGAACCACGCGACCACGCGTCGTTTGTATACTTCGGGGTCGTCGTTGTACGCGCCGCGATGCCCGACGTTCGGGACGATCCATGTCTCGGTCGGTCCGGCGGAAAGGCTGACCATACGCTTGATTTCGCGCTTGCTGACAAATGGATCGCGCCCACCCCAGATGTAGAGGATCGGTCGCGGACCGATATGCACCGTCCAGCGTATCGGGTCGGTCTGGTCGATGCGCCCGGCAGTGCGGAGCGTGGCCGTCGCGAGTATCCAGCGCGCCAACTCACGCGCGATGACTGGCGGCACACCATGCTGCCGCCACCAGCCGGAAACGGAGCGCGTCAGCCGCCCGAAGGGGCTATCCACGACGAGGCAAACCACACTATCGCTGAGTGCCGCCGTGATCAGCGCAGTCGCCGCGCCCATGCTAAACCCGAACAGGCCGACTTTCGTAATGTCGCGCTGTTCGGCGAGGTAATCCAGCGCGCCGAGCAGGTCTTCTTTCTCGTACATCCCGAACGTGACCTGCATCCCGCCGGAACGACCATGCGCGCGGAAATCGAGCATCAGGACGTTGAAGCCGGCTTCGTGCAGCGGGACCATGCGTTTTGTGTCGCGGTCCATGCTGCCATTGTTGCCGTGACACATAATGATTGTGCCTTTCGGCTGCTGCGCGGGTATCCACCAGCCGACGATTTTCACCTTGTCGCTGCGGCTGGGGAAGGTCACTTCCTCGAAGTCGATGCCGTAGTGATCGGGCGGGTTGGCTGGATTGGGGACGCGGCGGCGCATGAGCAGCGTCGCGCCAATATTCGCCAGCACGAATGGGAACGCAAGGATAGACACGACAACGAGCAGGATAGCCCCAAAGGGCCTTAAAGTACGCATCACCCCTCCGTGATTGTGACCGAGATCAACTTGTCGCCGGGCGGCGGATTCGGGAAGCGCGCCTCGTCGAAGAGATTGCGCGGCGTCAGTTTGCGCAAGACATCCATGCCCTTCGTGACGGTCCCGAAGATTGTAAACTGGCCGTCGTAATCCGAGATCGGACGCAGCGGCGCGAGCGAGATGAAAAACTGGCTGCCGCCGCTGTTCGGCACGCCGCGCGTACTCGCCAGCGCGACCACGCCCTCACGGTCGAAGGTGAGGCCGTTCTTCGCCTCGTCGATTATCGTATAGCCGGGTCCGCCATAGCCACTCCCGCTGGGATCGCCTGACTGCGCAAGCTGGTTCGGGATGACGAGGTGAAACGTGATGTCGTCATACCAACCCAACCGCGCGAGCGCGACGAAGTTGTTGACGGTGACAGGCGCGGCGTCCGCGTAGAGTTGAATTTCGACATCGCCTTTTTCGGTTTTGAGCGTCGCGCTGTATTTTTTTTGCAAGTCGATTTGGAGCGCGGGCTGCACCTTGAGCCAGCGTTTTTCCAGCAACCGGAACTTGACATAATTCTCAAGCGCGAAGAGGTCCACGCGCCCGCTATAAGCCGTGCCATTGAAGAGCAGGACCGGGACGCCCTTCAATTGCAAATCCTGCGCATCGAGCAGCGACTGCGCGACGAGCGGCGCGTACTGCTTTTTATCAAGCGATGCGGAGAATTGGCTTGCATCCAGCCCAACCGTTTTTGCATAATCGTTCAACTTCGCGCGGAAGTTATCCGGCGGGAGCGCCTTCCATTCCGGCTGGTGCGCGTAAAGCTGGTCGTGCATCTCCCAGAATTTGCCCTGCGCGCTTGCGGCTTCGGCGGCTTGCGCAGCGAGATCGGCTTTGTCGTCGCCTGGCTGCGGGAAGTGGCGAAAGACGAGGCGCGTATCGGCGGCATATTTATCGCGGAGAATGGCGAGGTTGCGCGCGACTTCGAGGCACAGCTCACACTGAAAATCGCCGTACATGATGATCGTCAGCAAGGCGTTTTCGGGACCGAGCGTATGGTTTGTCGCGGGTGCGCGCGCGACGGTCGGCGCGGGAGATGAGACCTGTCCGCGTGGTGTTAGCGTGACGATTTTCATGTACGGCGTGGCCGTCGGACCTATTTGCCCGCATCCGGCCAGCGCCAGCATGATCAATAAAAAAAGGATTGAGTGTCGCGGCATCAGGCGCGCCCATACACCGGGATCGATGCGCCCGTGATGTCGCGCGCGGCATCCGAGAGCAGGAAGGCGATCACATCCGCGAGCGAGTCAGGTGTGACCCATTTCGCGATCTCCGCTTCGGTCGCGCCGCCCTGACGGTTTTGCGGGGTGTCGATCACGCTTGGCAGGATCGCGTTCACGGTGATTTGCTTGTCCAGCACTTCGGCGGCGAGGGATTCCGTCAGGCGAAGGGCGACGGCCTTGCTTGCGTTATAGGCGGCCATGTTCGGGTCGCCTTTGAGCGCGGAACGTGAGGCAATCGTCACGACACGCCCCGGTCGCGCTGCATCGACCATCGCCTTAACGACCGCGCCGCTCATCAGAAATACGGATTTTGCGTTCAGGTTCATCATGAAATCATACGTCGCCTCGTCCAGATTATAGACTGGCTCGCCCATTTTGAAGCCGCCCGCGACGTTGATCAGGCCATCGACCGCGCCGAACTTGGCGACGACTTCCGCGACGAAGGTTTCCACTTCCGCCTTTTTCGTAATATCCGCTGTCGCGAGATGAATATCACTTCCTGCGCGGTTGTAGCCCGCCGCTTGATCTTGCAGGCGTTTCATGTCGCGGTCCACGAGTGCCAATTTCGCGCCCTCGCGGGAGAGCCGGGACGCGACCGCGTTGCCGAGATTGCCGGATGCGCCCGTGACGATGACGACTTTGCCGCCGAGTTCTGGATAGGTTGCCATGAGGTTCAGGTCCCTTCTTTCGAGAGCGTGAGCGTAAAACTGCCTTTGGTCGTGCCGCCTGCGCGCGCGTGCCGGGTTGCGACGATGATATAGGCTCCGGTTGCGGGGAGTTTGACGCGGACCAGCTTCGCCGCGCCAGGCTGCGCGCGGTCGTCCTGCGCGATGAGGCGGCGGTTGGCATCGTAGAGGATTACATAGGGGAGCAGGGCGCTCCCGGTCGGCTGCATGAGGATCGTCACGAGGTCGCCCGCCGTCCCCTGAAACGCATATTGCTGATCGAGCGAGCGCGCATCGAGGTTCGCCGTGAGGACCCCGCCATAGCCGAGCAGCAGCGTCCCGCCCTGCCCGATGGCGACGCCCTGCCGCGCCGAGACATACAGGCTGTAATCGCCTGTGGGTTGCACGGTGTTACCCGCCGTTTGCGAGACGCTTACGACATAAAAGCCGTCGCGCACGATGGCATATGCAGGGATGCGCGCAGGCAACCCGCCGCGCGTCCCGATTGCGCTCATGAGGATTAGGCGGTCCGCGCTTTGTAGCGTCAGGGTTGGTTCCAATGTGCCGCGTGTGCGCTGTGCTTCGAGCGTGATCACATCGCCCTGTTTCGCGGCGAATTGGTAGAAGCGCGCGGTGGTTTGCGTGTCGAGCGTCCCGGTATATTCGGTGTTCAGGTCGATGAACAGAGGGCGCTCTGCGGTGAAACCGAGCGTTGCCCCGTCCGCGAGATCGAGCGCGAGAGTGAAGCCGCCGCGCGTGGTCCCAGCCGCACGCCCGAAGCGCGTGGCAAGAATGAGGTAGGTCCCGGTTTGCCGGACTTGATAATCGCGGATCGCGGCGTCGAGCGTACCGGGATTCGCCGCATCTTCGTCATTGACGAGCAGGATCGCGCCCGCGCTATCCGCGAGTATGAGCGCCGGGTCGAGGTCGCCGGAGATGCGTTGCAGGGTGATCGTGATCAGGTCGCCGCGCTGTGCAGCGAAGGCGTAGACCTGTTCGGGGGAATCTGCGGTGATCGTGCCGACTGCGCCTCGACCGTAGGAGAGGATGTTCGGGGCGGGGGTTTGGGCGTGGATTGGGTGTGTGTAGATTAGATTGATAAGGAGCAACGCGCACAGGAGCGCGGGGCTAAAGCCGCCGCGCTGATACGGTCGTGTCAACGTGAAGTTGCAAAACGCCGGACCGTAATAGCCCGGTTCTTCAGGACCGGGCGACATTTGCGAGCAGAATGCGGAATATATTCTGTTATCCACGTCGGTTTACGCTCAGGATGAACGCTCCGCCCGTAGTACCGACGCCTTGGGCGACGATCAGATATGCGCCCGTCGCGGGCAGGCGCAAGCCGATGATCGCGGCATCCGGGTTATCGGGCGCGGCGTTGTCGTTGCTGGCGATAAGCTGCGGTTTGCCGTCGATGTACTGGTAAAGCAGAAGCGCCGGGTCCAGCGTGCTGCCAGAGACGCGGCTCATCTGCACCGTGATCACGTCGCCTTCGCGTCCGCGCAGATTGTAGAAAATGCGCGGCTTCGCGCTTGAGATGGTCCCGCTCGCGGTAACGCCGTAGGTGAGTTCGGTTGGGTCGGCAGTCGGCGCGATGGTGGCGGACTGCCCGGCAGGTTGCGCGATGGGCGTGCCGCGCAGGATGAGTGTATATTCCAGCGGTTGCAACTGGTTCGGACCGCCGGACGCGAGGACCAGTACCCCGTAGCTGCCCGCCTCGTGGACCTCTGCACCGCGTATATTGCCGCCCGCATCGGCGGCGATGAGCGCAAGGCGTGGATCGAGCAGGATCACTATCGCGCCGCTGACGCTTACATCCGCCGCGAGGCCACCAAGCGTCGTAAAGGTATAGAACGCACCTATGCCGAGGATGCCCGGCTGTGCCTGACCGGGGATCAGCCGCACACCGTCGAACGTATCCAGCGCGCGCGCGGGGAGTTCCGCATCGAGCGTATAGTCGCCCTGCCCGCCGACTCGCGCCACGAGCAGCCAGTACACCCCATCGGCAGGCGCGGCAAGATCGAGACGGCTGCCGAGTTCGGCGCGGGTGAGTTCGACGAAATCCGAACGGTAGAGGTATAGCCCGGCCTGCAACGTGGGCGAGACCGTGAGCGCTGCGCGCAGCGTATCTCCGCGTTGCAAGACGGCGGCATAGACGCGAAACGGCGTCCGCGAGTCAAGCAATGCCTGTTCGCGCCCGGTGACGAGGCGTGCATAGAGCGGACGCGCCGCAACTTCGGGCAGCGGTGGCGTGGCGGTCGGGTTGGTGAGCGTGAGGCCGATGCGGAACGTACCATTCGCGGGCTGCGCCGCCGTCGCGTGCAGAATGTAGGTCGCGTCCTGCGGGATTACGTAACGCAAACGCGCGTTACGTTCGCCGCCGCTATCATTATCCGTCGCGAGGACGTTTTTTTGCGCAGCATCGGTCAGGATGAGCAGCGGATCGAGCGTGCCATCGGTGCGATCCATCGTGGCGAGGATCAAATCGCCCGCGTGCGCCTCGAATTGATATAACCGTTCAGTGCGCTGTGCTGTCAGGGTTCCGCTCACGAACTCGCCATAGCCAAGTCGGTCCGCGCCAATCGGCGTTGTGGTTGGCGCCAACGTCGGCGGCGGAGGGGTCGGCGTGAGCAAAAGCAGCATTAGGAAAATCCAGTAGACCATGCCGCCCGATTGTAGAGAAAGCGGCGGCGGTCCGCAAGTCAGCGCGAGACGTATTCATCCCCGGCGACCCACCAGCGCCACCCAATCGAGAACCAGGGTTCGGGCGTCTTGCCCAACCCGATACGCGGACCCGTGCGGACCTGTTCGTCTGCGACGGGCTGTCCCGGCTCGATCCACACTCCGGCTTCGCGCGTCGTCATATCGACCGTGTTCAGTACATTTGTGACGTTCAGCGCGCGGGTCAGGCGAGCAGGTCCGCTGGTGAATTCGCGCGGCTTGCGTCCGGCGCGACGCTCGGCCATGAGTTCGACGCCTTCCAGTGGCCGGATCGCGCGGATGAGGATCGCGGCGGGCGCGCCTTCCGCTTCCGTGACGATGTTGAGCATCCAGTGCATCCCGCGCGAAAGGTAGACATAGGCATGGCCGGGCGGTCCCCACATGGGTTTGTTGCGCGGGGTCGGTTTGTGCCGCCCGTGACTGGCGAGGTCATCCAGCCCGGTATAGGCTTCGGTTTCAACGATAATGCCAGATAAGCGCGGCTGGCCGGGTTCCTCGCGGACGAGGATAGCGCCGAGCAGCGAACGCGCGACGGTCAGCGCGGATTGATCGTAGAAGGAGCGGGGCAGCGGTTCGGGCATGAGCGGCGACCTTAATCTGAATTGGCCGCTATTCTACCGCACATCCGTTCTTTTGAGCGAGGCCAGCCACGTATCCGCCATTTCGCGCGAAATCTGCGCGCCGTCCAACCGGCCCGCCGGGTGATACCACACGCTGACCCAATTGTGTGCGCCGAGCATGGCTTTCGTGAAGACGGGGACATCGACCGCGCGAAAATCCGCGCATGCGATCCCGCGCTCGATCACTTCCCGGTAGCAGCGCTCGAAGGTATCCCGCCGCCGGATGAACGGTTCGCGCGCATCGGGAAGTTCAAGAATGGTACGGCTCTCGAAAACCATTGCCGCGCCCGCTGCGACGTTCTCCGTCACGCTCACGATATGCGCCTCGATCATGCGGCGCAGCATCTCCGGGGGCGTTAGCGGTTCCTGCATGATCTGCTCGATTTTGCCGAGAACGACATCCAGCCCTTCGTTGAGGACCGCCGCCAGCAAGTTCGGCTTGCCGCCGTCGAAGTGATGATAAAGACTGCCCGCCGTCAGCCCGACGCGCTCCGCAATGTCGGCCATCGTCGTCCCGTGATAGCCGCGTTGTTGAAAAACGAGCGCCGCTGCTTTGAGGATGTCTTCGCGGCTCACGGTTTGAGCAGAGGGTTTACGCGCCACGCTGCCTGATTCCATTTAATCGAATGATGATTTGATTGTAGGGCGCGGGTCGGGCGCTGTCAAACCTGCGCTATAATCACGCGCAGGAGACCGCCATGCGAAAGCCCTTGATCCGCGCTCTTGTGATTTGCCTTGCGCTGTGCTTCGGAACGCAGTTTGCCACGAGCGCGCAATCGACGCCGACACCGCGCCCGACACCGACCCGCCGACCCGCGACTATCCAGCTCTGGCATTCGTGGCAGGGCGCGGATGCGGACGCGCTGACGGCACAGATCGCGCTCTTCAATACGGCATACCCGGAAATCACGATCCAGCCGCGCGCGATTGAGGGCGACCTGCGTATGCAGGTGCTTGACGCGATCAAATCCGACATCGGACCGGATTTGTTCGTCGGTCCGTCGGACTGGCTGGCCGGGTTGGTGGACGCGCGGCGCGTGGCCGGATTAGGCTCACGGTTGAACGACACCGACCGCGCACAGCTTGCACCCGTTGCATGGAAGATGACGACCAGCGGGGACGCGAGCTACGGCATACCGGAGAGCCTCGACACGGTGGCGCTCTATTACAATGCTTCGCTCGTCAAGGATGAGGAGCTACCTAAAACTGCCGCTGACCTGCTCGCGACGAAGCCCGCGATCATGTTCGATTTCTACACCACTGCCGGATTGTATTTCGGGCGCGGTGGCGGCCTCTTCGACGTGAACGGCTTGCCCTCGCTGCGCGGGAGTTCGGCGGCGCTGCTCGATTATCTGAAATCGCTGCAAGAGGCTTTCGCGCTGGACAAGGCGGCAGACCTGTTCCTGCCGGGGCGCATCCCGGTAGTCGCGGATCGCCGCTTTCGTGACGGTCAAACGCCGTTCCTCGTCGATGGGAGCTGGAAAGCCGCCGATATGCGGGTCGAACTTGGCGATAAACTGCGCGTTGTGACGCTTCCACCCATCGCGGAAGGCAAGCAGTGGACGACGTTGATCCGAGCGCAGGTCTATTACCTGAATATCAATGCGCGCGAATCGGACGCAGCGACCCTGTTTCTCAAGTTTTTGCTGACGGAAGAGTCGCAACGGTTGCGCACCGCCGTGCCGGGACGCACTCCCACCAATTTCAAGGCGGTCAGCGAAGCTAATGCAGTGTTCCTCGCCCAGGTGCAGACAGGAACGCCCGTACCACTGCTGAATGGCTTGTGGAACGTGCTGGATCAAGCGGTCGCGGATGTGACGATTCGCGGGATCGATGCGGAAATCGCGATGCGAACCGCGATGGATGCCGCCGACCGTCTGGCGCTGCCGAAAGCCACTCCGACACCGTGAAGACTGCGTAACGACCGCGTGACGGCATACGACAGCATGATATAATCTGTACCAGATTGTCACACAAGCGAGAGCGTTTCTATGTCCATCCTGACCGCCAGCAAGGTTGGCAAATCATTCGGCGCGGAACAAATTTTCGAGAATATCACCGTCGATATTCCGCATGGCGCACGGATCGCGCTGGTTGGTCCTAACGGTGCGGGCAAGACGACGCTGCTCAACATTTTGATTCGTAAGGATGAGCCGACCGAAGGCAGCGTCGGACATGCACGCAGCCTGACAATTGGCTTCCTGCCACAGCGCCCGGAACTGCATGGCAGCCGCACGATTTGGGAAGAGATGATGACCGCGTTCACGGCGATCCGGCGCATGGAAAACGACCTCGCGGACCTCGCGACGCGCATGGCCGATAGCGCTGCGCCCGACCACGAAGCGATTGTCGAGCGCTATGGCGAGTTGCAAGAACGTTTTGAGGCGGCAGGCGGCTATACCTTCGAGACGCAGATCAGGCAGGTCCTGACCGGACTGGGCTTCGGTCCCAACGATTACGATACGCTGATCAGCCAGCTTTCCGGCGGGCAGAAAACGCGCGCGTTCCTCGCAAGGCTGCTGTTGCAAGCACCGGGACTGCTCATCCTCGACGAACCGACCAACCACCTCGACATCATGGCGGTGGAATGGCTGGAGGGTTTCCTGAACAAATTCAAAGGCGCGGTCCTCGTCGTCAGCCATGACCGCTACTTCATGGATCATGTCGCGAATGTGATCTGGGAACTGGATTGGGGGCGGCTGGAAAGCTATCACGGCAATTACACCGCGTATGTCCGGCAGCGCGAGGAGCGGCACGCACACCATTGGGCGGAATTCGAGACGCAGCAGGAAAAAATCGCGAAGGAAGAGGAGTATATTCGCCGCAATATGGCGGGGCAGAACACGCGGCAGGCGAAGGGACGCCTCAAGCGGCTGGACCGCCTCAAACGCGACGAGCTGATCACGCGCCCGCGCACCAATAGCGCGATGCACCTCAAACTCGCGACCGCGATCCGCAGTGGCGACAAGGTGCTGATGACGCGCGACCTCGCGGTTGGCTACCCGGATGTGCAGATGCCGCTCTTCGCCGTCCCGGATTTGACGCTATTCCGGGGTGAGGTGGCGGCGCTGATCGGCGGCAACGGGGTCGGCAAGACGACGTTCCTCAAGACGATCCTTGCGCAGATTCCACCGAAACACGGCGAGGTGCGCTTCGGCGCGCAGGTCAAAATCGGCTACTTCGCGCAGGCGCACGAATTGCTCAACCCGGCCAATACCGTGCTTGAGGAACTGCTGACGGTGAAACACATGCTTGTCAGCGAGGCGCGTAGCTACCTCGCGCCGTTCCTTTTCACCGGGGATGATGTTTACCGTCCGATTGAAACCCTGAGCGGCGGAGAACGCGGACGGGTGGCGCTCGCGAAGCTGGCGCTCGGCGGCGCAAATCTGCTGCTGCTCGATGAACCCTCGAACCACCTGGACATCCCCGCGCAGGAAGTATTGCAGGCCGTCCTCGCGGAATTTGCCGGGACGATCCTGCTGGTCAGCCACGACCGTTATCTAATCGATGCGCTGGCGACCCGGATTTGGCATGTCGAAGCGGGACGCCTGAACGTCTTTGATGGGTCCTATGCGGAGTATACGCAGGCGCGCGATGCGGAGTTGGTTGCAGCGAGTACCGGGCGAACCGCACCGCGTCCGCAAGCCGCACCGTCGAAGCCTGTCACAAAGTCTAACGGCAATGGTCGCCCGCTCTCGAAGCACGAAATCGATAAGCGCACCGCCGCTATCGAGCAGGAAATTCACCAGCTTGAAATTAAACTCGTGCAGCTTTCCGGTGATCTTGGCACGGCCAGCACTGCCGGGAAAGTGGACAGGGTGCGCGAACTCGGCACGGCCTACGAAGCCGCGCAAGCCGCGCTTGAAACGAAGATGAACGAGTGGGAAGCACTTCTGACGGTGTGATGGAGGGCGAGAATGGCAACCTTCAACCCGTTCGATGAGGAATGGCGGGCCTGCTTGCAGGCGCATTACGAACACGTCTTGCGCATTCAGGATGTGGTCACGGAGCCGACGTTGTATCAGGTCTTGCGCAGTACCGGATTCAGCGAGGAACAAATCGCGCAGATTCAGTTCGATGTGATTGGCGTCGTTGAAGCTGCGATAGAACCGCCGGAAATCGTTACGGATGCGCTGCCTGAGAGCATAAAGATAGCGGTTGAAGAACCTGTCGCGATTGAATACACCGCCAGCGCAGAGTCGATTGCCGAATTCGACGCAATATTCAGCCCACCGGTGAGCCAATCCGATATGCAGATGGCGATGAATTTCGATGCGCTCCCGGCAGAAGACCCTACACCGCCGAAGCGCAAAGCGAAGAAGCCGGATGTCGAGCAGCCTTCGCTATTCTAAACGGCTCAGGCGAGGTGATATTCTTCGGCCTTTGCGCGGATAAATTCGAGGCCGCGCGTCGCGATTT
This sequence comes from Aggregatilineales bacterium, assembly GCA_965246845.1. Taxonomy (GTDB): domain Bacteria; phylum Chloroflexota; class Anaerolineae; order Aggregatilineales; family UBA2796; genus JBBRMW01. Next base: position 635,109 of record CBDFFR010000012.1, on the reverse strand, counting down.
CGTGTGGAGTGAAGGCAGGCGGACGCCACAGGCATGTTGCGGCGGTCAGGTCGGCGTTCACGGCGGCGAAGGCTTCCAACGTGAGTGGTCCGGTATATTCGATAGCGCTCAGGCCGGAAAATACATCGTCCCAATCGACGTTGCCCATGCCGGGAATGCCGCGCCCACTCTCGGAAAGGTGAATGTAGGCGCATTTGACGCCTGCCTCGCGGATGGCCGTGCTATATCCCTGTTCTTCGATGATCATGTGATAGGTATCGAAATGCACGAACGTCGTTTCGGTCGGGATTGCGTTCAGAAGTTCCATTGTATCGCTCACGACGTTGTACAGATAGGTTTCATAGCGATTGACGGGTTCGATCCCGATGCTGATTCCTTTGGTGTGCGCGTATTCCGCGACCTCGCTCAGAACGTCGACGCAGGCCGCGCGTTCGGCGGCGGTCGGCGCTGCGCCCGTCAGCGTTCCGAGGTGGCAATACAGGCAGCCGCACAAGCGCGTGACGCCAATCGCTTCCGTAACATCAACCGCGCGCATCAGGAACGCGCGTGCGCCCTGTGGATTGGCGGGCAGGTGCAGCGCCTTCGGGAGTGCCAGCGAACACGCGGCTTGCAGGTGATGATCGTGCAGCAGACGGCGAATGAGCGGCGCATCGGTTTCCTCAGGGTGTAACAGCGGAATTTCCAGCAGGTCATAGCCCGCCGCTTCGCTCAGGCGGATCGTTTCCGGCGCGATCTCGTTGTTCCAGTCCCCATTCCAGACAAAGGCATGAATACCGAATGTGGGCATATGTGCGCTCTCCATGATGATAGATAGAAAAATAATGACCCGGCGGTTGAGGCCGGGTCGCGCAAAACAGAGGTGCAGACTACGGCTTTTTGGTCGCGGCCATTGTTGCGGACATGGCGGCAGGGGTCGCAGCTTCCGTCAACCAGCCCGGCTTGCGCAGGAGCGTCACGCCCGTGATCGGCCAGAACGGATTGGGGTTCTTCTTGAGCGTGCTATCCGGCGAGCGCGGATAGGTCTTGCGGTACTCTTCCACGTTGTCCTTATTGACGAGGACGGCGTTCAGGACCAGATCGGGGAGCGTCTTCGCGTCTTCCATGTACGCCTTGAGACCCGCGTAGACGCCATAGTTGCCGATGATGTACGGCTGGCCGTCTTCGGTTGCGATCATGTCACCATTCGCCACCGCGTCCAGTGCCGCGCCCGTGCCATCGACGCCCGCAACAAGGATTTTGCCCTTCTTGCCCGCCGCTTCGACCGCAGCGAGGACGCCAAGCGCCATCGTGTCATTGTTGGCGAGGATCGCTTTCAGGTTCGGGTTGGCGGTGATCATATCGGCGGCGACGTTGCGCGCCTTGTCCGCGAACCAATCCGCTGGCTGCACCGCAACGACCTTCATCTTCGGGTTCTTCGCGGCGATGTCCTGTACGGCCTTCGTGCGTGCCTTCGCCGCTTCGGTCGCGAGGTTGCCCTGCACGACGGCGACTTCGCCTTCACCATTCAGCACCTTCGCCACGTATTCCGCGACGACATAGCTCTCGTCGTAGAACTTGATCTGAACCTGCGCGGTCTGCGTCGCGCCGACGGATTTCATGGTCTCGACATCCGGGCGCTCGCTGATACCGACGAACGGGACGTTCTGCTGGTTGGCTTGCAGGATCGCCGGGATCAAATTGGTCACGCTGATTGGCGCGCCGCAGACCGCATCGAAGCCCTGCGCGAGCAGCGCGACCATAGCCTTCGCCTGTGAAGCCTCGTCGCCTTCGGTCGGCACGTCGCGGATGACGACCTGACAGCCTGTTTCCGTCCCGGCATCGATAGCGCCGAGCTGCATCTGCTGCCAGTAGACGTTGCTCAGGGTTTTGAGCATGAACGCAATTTTGACATCGCCGACGGCCTTCTTTGCGGCGTAGGCCGGGTGCAGGCTGACGACGCCGAGCGCCGCCGTGCCACCGATGGCGATGGTCGTATATTTCAAGAAGTTGCGGCGGGAAAGTTTATTCGACATGAGAGTCTCCACGTAAATCGAGCAAATTTGACGAAGAAAAGTCGGGAACGGATAGCACTGCCGGGCATCACCCCCTTACCAGACCAGATACCTGATGGTTGAACGTTATTCGGTGCGAAGCCGATCCAGCAGCACGGCGAGAATAATTACTACGCCTGCCACGATACGCGAATAGTAGGACTGCACGCCGAGCAGGATTTGCCCGTTGGTCAGGCTCCCGGTGAGGATCGCGCCCATGATCGTCCCGATCAGGCCGCCCGCACCCCCGGTGAGGCTCGTCCCGCCGATGACAACCGCCGCAATCGCGTTGAGTTCAAGCAAATCACCGTTGGTCGGGCTGGCCGAGAGGTTCAACCCGGTCAGGACCAGCCCGGCAATCGCTGCCAGCACCCCGGAAATGATGTACAGCGTCAGCTTCTGCCGCCGTACCGGGATACCGGAGAGGCGCGCGGCTTCCTCGTTGCCGCCGATGGCATAGGTATAGCGGCCAAGCTGCGTGTAGCGCAGGACGAGCGCCCCAATCACGACTACGCCAACCGCTATGTAAATCGGGTTCGGGATGCCGAATGTGCGCCCGATGCCGAGAAAATTGAGTTCCTTCGGGAGCGCCGCAACCGGTTCGCCGCCCGTCACGGCAAGTGCGAGGCCGCGCCCGATGCCGAGCATACCGAGCGTGGCGATCAGCGGCGGGACGCGCGCATAGGCGATCAGCGTGCCATTGATCGCGCCGACGACCACGCCCACGAGCAGCCCAGAAGCCATCCCGACGTAGACATTCACGCCCGGCGTTTTGCTCACCGCGCCGCAGACCATGCCCGCCAGCGCCGCCGTCGCGCCGACCGACAGATCGATCCCGCCCGCGATGATGATGAAGGTCATCCCGGTCGCGACGATCATCACGTCGGTTGAGGCGACGAGCATATTGGTCAGGTTGTTGCTGCTGATGAACAACCCGCGCGTGAGGACCGTCAGCACCAGCCCGACGATCAGCAGACTGAAAAAGATGCTGTATTTGCCGAGGAACGGCAGCACTTGAAGCCGTCGCGGGGCAGTGGCGAGCGCCCGCTCAGGAATGGACTGCGCTTGCATGAAGTTCTGTACCCCCGATGATGAATGCGGTCAGGTCGGTCTGATTGATTTGTCCGCGCGTGAATTCGCCGCTGATGCGTCCCCGATCCAGCGTGAGAATGCGGTCGCTGATGGTGATCAGTTCCGGCAGGTCGCTCGAAAAGACGAGCAGGCTCAACCCGGTCGCGGCCAGTTTGCCAAGCTGCTCGTGGATTTCAGCCTTTGCGCCGATGTCTACACCGCGCGTCGGCTCGACCAGAATGAGCAACTTCGGGCGCGCAACGAGCGATTTGGCGAGGACGACTTTCTGCTGGTTGCCGCCACTGAGCAGCCGCACGGCTTTATCCAGCCCGGAAGTCCGAATGCGCAGCGCCGCGACCTGCTCCTGTGCCGTCTCGCGCACCTGCGCACGGTCTACCACCCCGAAGCGCGAGAGCCGCTTGAGGATCGGCAGCACGATATTGAACGATACGCTTGAGCGCGGGATGATGCCCTGTACCTTGCGGTCTTCCGGGACAAAGGCGATCCCGTTCTGGATCGCGACGATGGGGCTTTTCAGGGTGAGCGGCTTGCCCGCGAGCGTGAGCGCCCCGCCGTCCGGTTGCAGCATCCCGAATAAGACCTTCGCCAGTTCGATGCTCCCGCAGCCCATCAATCCCGTGAAACCGAGAATTTCCCCCTGATGGACCTCGAAGCCGACGCCGTGCAGCGCTTGTGCGTAGGTGATGTCACGCGCTTGCAATACGGCGGGCGCGTTCCGGCGGCGCGTATCGGCCATGCTTGTTTGCACGTCGCGCCCGACCATCGCCCGCGCGATGTCGTCCTTCGTCAAGCCGGAAAGCGGCTCCGTCAGCACGCCGCGTCCGTCGCGCATGACGGTCACGCGGTCCGCGATCTGGAACAGCTCGGTCAGGTGGTGCGAAATATAGATGAACGAGACGCCCTGCGCCTTGAGCCGCCGCACGATCTGGAAAAGCTGCTCAACCTCGTGGTGCGCGAGCGCGGAAGTTGGCTCATCCATGATGATCACGCGCTGCCCGGCGGAAGAGAGCGCTTTCGCAATCGTCACCAACTGCTGCTCCGCGAGGCTCATCCGCTTCACCGGAATATCGAGCGCGACGGCGATCCCCAGACGGTCAAGGATGTCCTGCGCGCCCGCCCGTTGTGCCTTGCGATCCAGCACGCCATAGCGGTAAAAGCGCTGCTGGCCGAGGAAGATATTCTCGGCAGCATCCAGTGTTGGGATCAGGTCCAGTTCCTGATGCACAATCGCGATACCGAGCGCGTTGGCTTCCGCTGGACGCCGGAAATCGACGGGCTGCCCATCGAAGCGCATCACGCCGGAGGTGCGGCTCTGCGCGCCAGAGATGATTTTGGCGAGAGTCGATTTGCCCGCGCCGTTCTCCCCGACCAGCGCGTGAACCTCGCCCGTGAGCAGCGTAAAGTTCACCGCATCGAGCGCCCGCGTGCCGGGGTATTCCTTCACCATCGCTTCAATTTCGATGATCGGCGCGGCGCTGTTCATGGGCGACTCTCCGCTGGACCTGTCGAACCGCGCACGACAAGCTGTGTCGGCAACACGATCTGGCGTGGTGTATGCGGGTCCGTTCCCTCAAGGTGTTCGAGCAACATTTGCGCGGCGATCCGTCCGAGTTCATATTTCGGCTGCGCGATGGTGGTCAGGCTCGGCATCGTATAGGAAGCAATCGCAATATTGTCGAAGCCAAGAACGGAAACCTGTTCCGGGACGCGCAGCCCATGCGTCTGGATGTAATTCAGCGCGCCAAGCGCCATCAGATCGTTGAAGGCGAAGATCGCACTGGGCGGCTCGTCGGTCTCGAATAGCTGCTGTGCGCCGAGGTAGCCCGTCCCCGGTTCGTTATCGCCACTCGTGAAGAGCAGGTTTGAATCGAGCGTGAGACCGTGCTGCTTGAGCGTATCTTCGACTCCACTGAGGCGCAGCCGCACCGTCTCGCGATCCAGCCCGCCGAGCAGCACACCGATCCGTGTGTGGCCGAGCGAGAGCAGGTGTTGCGCACCCTGGCTGCCACCGCTGTAATTATCGGAGACGACCATATCCGCGTCGATGTCGCGTAGCGGGCGGTCCACGATCACGACCGGGTGGCCGTCTGCGAGGACTTCACGCAGTCGCTTGTGAATATCGCCGCTGCTGACCACGATCAGCCCGGCGACCTGATTTTGATAGAGCGTCGTGAAGTAGGTGTTGACCTTCTCGGCGCTCTCGCTCGTGTTACACAGGACGACCGAGTAGCCTTTCTCGAAACAGGTTTCCTCGATACCCTGCGTCACTTCCGCGAAGAACGGGTTGCCGCTATCCGGGATCAGGACGCCGACGGTGAAGCTCTCGCTGCGGCGCAGGTTGCGCGCGAGGTGGTTCGGACGATAATTCAGCGTGCGGACGGCTTCCTGTACGCGCTCAATCAGCTCCGGGCGCACGCCGGGGACATTGTTCAGGACACGCGATACTGTAGTGATCGAGACGCCCGCGAGTGTCGAAACATCAATAATCGTCGCCATAAAAACCAACTTTAGGAAGAAACGTGTTTTTGAAAACGTTTTCAACAGTCTAGAGTGGAATTGTGGTTTTGTCAAGCGATTGGTGAATCCAAGGGCGGACACATAGGTCCGCCCCTACGCAATCCGCGCCATCAATTTGATGCAATCGAAGGTGTGGATTGAGGATCAGCCCGCGATCCCGTATAATCCAAAATGACTTTGTGAGAAATGGAACAACCGTCATGGGCGAATTTGCCGCGTTTTCCTTCATTATCATTCTGCTGCTTGCGGCCTATTGGTCGCTCGTCCTGTTCCCGCGCCAGCGCGAATTCAAGAAGCACAACAAAATGGTGACGACGCTGCGCCCCGGTGAGGAAGTAATCACCTTCGGCGGGATCATCGGGATTATTCAGGAAGTGGATTCGGAAGCCGGGGTCGCGCACGTCCAGATCGCGGAAGGTGTCACCGTGCGGTGCATCACCGCCTCGCTGACGCGCCCCTACATCCCGGATGACGTCAGCCTCAGCGCGCGGATCGGCATCGAGCCGGGCGTGGAAAACCAGCTTTCTAAACGGCGCAGCAGCTAAATCTGCGTTTCGTACATAGCAACCGCCATTCAATCGCAGCCACGATAGCGCACCTTATGGAGACGCGGTGATTTATGGTGTCCGACCGTAGGCATCCGCAAAACCCGGCGCGGTCGAACCTCGTATAGCTTGATACACTCAGGATAGAACTCGTATGCAATGGATTGTGGTCGTGGCAGCGGGCGCGGTGGCGCTCCTGACTTTCACGTTCTGGCAGCAAATCGTCACATGGGCGAACCAGCGGCTCGCGACATGGCTGGCGGCGATCTTCGGGAAGGATTTGCTTGAAGCGTTTTTGCTGGTGCTGGCCGGGTTGGATAAAGCGGTGGTGAGCGCCAAACGTGCGGCGGACCTGCTGCGGACGCGGCTCGTCTCCGCGCGGCTGATCTTCCGGCGCGTGACAAATGGGCAGGCACACGAAAAAATCCTCGAAGCAGAAGTGCAGAAGGAAGACGGCGAGATCGTCAAGCTGGAAGCGGCGGAAGTCGTCGCGTGGCACGAAATCCCTGATGAAGTACGAGAGAAGTTCATCCGCCGCCAGATGGAAAACGTAACGATGGAACTCAAAATCAAGGAGTAACGCGATGGGCTGTCTATTTTCGGTATTTCAGGCAATCCTGCGCTTATTCGGGTTCGGCGTCGGCAAGGTGCGCAGCGCAACCCAGCCGCTCGATGTGAGCTATCGCGAATTCGTGGATAAATGGGCGTCGGAGCATCTTTCGCGCTGGCTGCACGAGACGCGCGCCGAAATCGACAGCGAGCAGGCGTTGAAAGTGCTGCTCAGTGGCGAGGAACGCTCCCCGGAAGTCGCGGCGCAGGTTCGCGAGGCGCTGATCGACGCGAAAGTGACATTTTCGCAGCGGGACGGCAAGCAGTATCTTGAAGTCGAAGCATATATGGCTCCGCGTCAGTTGAACGGCAAGGTCCCAAACCTGCTGCGCTGGCACGCCGAACGCGAGATCACCTGGCAGGAAATCCCCGACGATGTGCGCGAACAGCTCATCCGGCAGCGGCAGCCGATCACGCTCGCTTACGCGATACCGTAACCATGTTGCCACCTCTGCTCACCATTTTAGGGATTGGCGGCCTCGTCGTCGGCGCGGTCGTCTTCTGGAACGGGATCCAGAACTGGCTCGCGGACCTGATCGCGCGACTTGAGCGCGATATGCACCTGCAAGCTGATCGTCTGTATAGCGCGCTTGTCGTGCTGGACCGGGCAGTCGTAACCGGGCAGCGCATGGTCGTTGCGACGGTCCGCGCATTCTACCGCGCAGACGAAGGGCGCTACGAGACTGTTGAAGAACAGCGCACGCTCGAACCCGAACAATTGCCCGAAGAAATCCGAACGCGGCTCGAACGCGGAGCCGCCACCTATGAACTCTCTACCGGAACTCTGAGGAGCGCGAATGCCCCCACCTATAAGCTGGTCGTCCGGCGGGTCGAATAACGTGCGCGCGGCGGGCGAAGCCGACTCCTCGCTCGTGTCCATGTTCACACCGGAGACGCCGCGCCGCAAGCTGGCTGATCTCGTCCTGAGCGAAGAGACGAGCAAGCAGCTACGGGTCGCACTCGCGAAGGTGAAACACCACAAGACGCTTTACGACGAGTGGGGACTCGCGGCGGTTCACCCGGAGGGGCGCGGTCTCGCGATTAATCTCTATGGACCACCGGGAACGGGCAAGACCTTCGCGGCGGAGGCCATCGCGGATTATTTGGGCAAGCCGATTATGCGGATCGACTACGCGCAGATCGAATCGCGCTTCGTTGGCGATACCCCGAAAAACATCACGGCGGCTTTCGCGGCGGCGCGGGCTACCGATTCGGTGCTATTCTTCGATGAAGCGGATTCGGTGCTTAGTCGGCGCGTGACGAATATCACGCAAGCGGCAGATTACGGCGTGAACGTCACGCGGAGTACACTCCTGCTGCAACTGGATAGTTACGAGGGCGTGGTCCTCTTCGCGACCAACCTGGGGATGAATTACGATGCGGCCTTCGTGCGGCGTATCCTCGCGCATGTCTACTTCCCGCTGCCGGATGAGGCCGCGCGCGTGCGGTTGTGGCGCTTTCACCTGCCCGCGCGGATGCCACTCGCACAAGGTGTCACGCCGGAAGCACTCGCCCCGCTCAGTGAAGGCATGAGCGGCGCGGATATTTTGAATACCGTTATTCTAGCGGCATCAGGCGCGCTTGAACGGAACGCGCGGGCGGTAGCGCTCCCCGATTTCGAGGGTGCGCTCGCGCAAATCCGGCGGGCGAAGGAAGAAATCGGGACGGGTTAGGGATAAATCCCGCGCGTCAATGTCGCCTGCGCGACGCGGTTGATTGCCGTAATCTGCGCCGCCGTCCGCATATCGACGTTGTGCTTGTCCATCGTCGCGATCACCTCATCGGAAGCGCGGATCAAGATGCGCTCCAGACGGCGGTAGACTTCATCCTCGTCCCAGAAAAATTCCTGCAAGCCCTGCACCCACTCGAAATAGGAGACGGTCACGCCGCCGGCGTTCGCTAGAATATCCGGCACGACGGTAATCCCGCGATCATTGAAAATCGCGTCTGCTTCGGGCAGTGTCGGACCGTTCGCGCCTTCGACAATCAATTTAGCGCGGATGCGTGGCGCATTATCGCCTGTAAGCTGGCCTTCCATCGCGGCGGGGATCAGCACATCGCACGGCAATTCGAGCAGTTCCGCGTTGGTCAGGCGGTCGCCATCGCGATAGCCTTCCAGCGAGCGGCGCGGGTTGCGCTTGATGTATTCGCGCATCTCCGTAATGTTCAAACCGCGCGGATTATAGAGGCCGCCGCTGATGTCGCTGACTGCGATCACCTTGAAGCCGAGATCGTGCGCGCGCTGTGCCGCGTTGGACCCGACATTGCCGAAGCCCTGCACGACGACACTAATATCCTTCGGGCTGCGCGTGATGCCCTGTTGCCGCAGCGCTTCCAACATGCACACGATCACGCCGCGCCCGGTCGCTTCCTCACGTCCGAGCGAGCCGCCAATGATCAGCGGCTTGCCCGTCACAACCGCCGGGACCGAATAGCCGACCGTCATCGAATAGGTATCCATCATCCAGCCCATCGTTTGCGCATTGGTCCCCATGTCCGGCGCGGGGATGTCGATTTGCGGACCGATCAGCAGGATGATCTCCGAGGTGTAGCGGCGCGTCAGCGCTTGCAGTTCGGCTTCCGAGAGGTCCTTCGGCTCGACGATGACGCCACCTTTCGCGCCGCCATAGGGTAGATTGACGAGCGCGCACTTCCAGCTCATCCACATCGCGAGCGCGCGGACCTCATCCTGCGTGACGTGCGAGCTGTAGCGGATGCCGCCCTTGCTCGGACCCAAAACAGTATTATGGTGAATGCGATAGCCCGTAAAAATTTTTACGCTGCCGTTATCCATGTGAACCGGAAAGTTCACGGTCAGTTCACGGCGCGGCCATTTCATGAATTCAATCAAACCTTCGGGGACATCGAGATAGCGGACCGCGCGGTCATATTGACTGAGGGCGGTCTGATACGTCGCGTCCATCGTGGCGTGAACGCTGGGGGCGGTTGAGAGCATCATGGTCGAACAACTCCTATCGGAACAGAATGAAAATCTCTTTGGCGTCTTACGACAGTTTGTAAACTCATTATCAACTGAATCAGCATAAAAAGGGGCTATAAGTTGGTAACAGTTTATGAACAATTGGGATTTTATGCAAACTGTCCTAATAAAGCATATCGAATTTTGTGCAAAACTGCCACACCCGCAAGCCAACGCCTTTCGTGCTATAGTGGTGCGACTTCACGCAGGAGCGCCGCCGCACATGCCGCCGATATACACTGAACTCGAAGACGCGATACTGCGCACGCTCCTCTACGCGAACGTTTTTCATTTCCCCCTGACGCAGGCTGAAATTCATCGCTACCTAATCGGCTGTTCGGCTGATGAAGCAGGCATCGCACGCACATTGGCTTCTTCAACCCGGTTACAGCGTTTTATCATGTATACCGATGGCTACTACGCCTTGTGTAATGATGAAGAAATCATCGGAAAGCGACAGGCGAAGCAGGATTATCTTGCGCGGCTGCATCGTCGCGCGAAGAGGTATGGGCAACTGATCGCGGCCTTGCCGTTCGTGCGGATGGTCGCGGTCACGGGCGCGCTCGCAGTGGATAATCCGCGTGGACCTGCTGACGATCTGGATTACCTAATCGTGACGCGCGCCGGGCGGGTCTGGCTCACGCGGGCGCTCGTGATCCTGCTCGTGCGGCTGGCGCGGCTGCGCGGGGTGCGGCTTTGCCCGAACTATGTGCTTGCAGAGGACGCGCTTGAGCAGGAGCGGCAGGATTTATACACCGCGCACGAATTGATCCAGATGCGACCAGTCTATGGTTTTGGCGTGTACACGGAAATGCGCCGTGTGAACCGCTGGTCGGACCTGCATTTGCCGAATACCGCGATTGATGTAAATGAGCGATCCCAGCCAGAAACGAGACGCATTTTGAAGCAGTTCGGAGAGTGGCTGCTAGGCTCGCGGTTGGGTGACAAACTGGAGTCGTGGGAGCAGCACCGCAAACTGCGCAAATTCGAGCGCGCAGCGCAAACGCCCGGTGCGTCATTCAAACTGGACGCGCAGCACGTCAAAGGCCATTTCAATGATTACGGCGGTCCCGCGCTGTCCAAATACCGCGCCTTTCTGCTAGAATACGGGTTCGCTGAGGAGCGCACACCTTGAACCTGCCCCCGAACCTGCCAAGCAACCCGCCACCGACGCTCGATATTCGGCGCGGTCTGCTGCTTGGGCTACCAATTTTCGCCGTGCTGATTGTTTCAGCAACGGTTGTCTATTTATTCGCGGGGGCGCTCGGCTGGTCCGGCAATGGGCGGGTTGTGCTGGCGATGTGCGCCGGACCGTTCATCGGCCTTGCACTCATCGGCGTATTTTTCGTCATCGCGCGCCCAAAAATCATCTGACGCGCCACCAGACCTCGACGCCCGGCTCTCGGATGCGGACGACATAGCGGTATGCGCCCCAATCGACCCACGACGCGCCGTATTGATCCAACCGAACTTGTATCGCTTGCCAGCACGACGTGATCAGGCGTTCGGCGGTGGTGTTCGCGTGCTTGAATGCGGGGTCGATCCGTTCTCGCAGGCGCGTCAGGCGGCTGGCTTGAGCAGCAATCGCACTCGCGCTGTGCATTCGCGATGAAATGGGCAGCGAATAATGTAGGGTGCGGTCGATTACCCGCCGCGCGTCGTCCATATCGAAGACGGGCAGCACCTGCCGATATTGCACCGGGTCCGCGACCCACAAGGCACGCGCTGGATAGCCGAGCCGATGTAGCGCGCTGTCGATTTCCAGATCGTCTTCCCAGATCGACGTATCGACCGCACCGCGAAGATCGCCGCAAACGCTGAATGGCAGCATCCCCATTTTGGCCCAAAACGCCTGCACACGACCAAAGCGCACCTTCCACGCGAAGGTCGGGTCGCGGTTGAAGGTCGCATTGAGCAAATCAATCGTAGCCTGCGGGATGTCCATACCGGGGACCGCGCCGTGTATGCGCGCCGTCAACGGACTCACGGCGGCGGGGATGCCGTTTCGCATCTGCGTTTCGCTGTGGCGAATGAGGCGGCTCAACAGGTCGGGGGAATATACCGCGTCGTGCGCGGGCATGACCAGCCAGCCGGACCCATTCAACGTACTCGCGATGCGCAGTGCTTCCATAATGCGCGCCCAGCGGTCGGAGGTTTGCATTGGCTGCCATGCGCCCGGCCAATCGAGCAGGCGGGGCGTGTCGCGTGTGGCGGGTTCATCGAGCGGATTGGGATCGCAGAGAATGGGAATATGCGCGAGGTGCGGGAAGCGGTTCAGAACGGGGTGCAACGAGTCGAACGTCGCCTGACTATTCACGAGATAGAGTACCGCGTCTTCGGTGCGGAGCGCGGCCAGACGCTGCGTTAGCGCGTAATCGAAGACGGTACGTGCCTGTGGCTTTGTCGGGCGCTCGCGATAGATGAACTCCGCGACGAGAAGCCGCCTGTTATCTGGAATGTTGTCTGAAAGCATATTCAGGATTGATCGAATTCAAGCGCCTCTTGTAGAACAATGCGCAGGCAATTCAAGAGTTCTTCGCGCGTTGCTTCCTGACAATTCGTGCCGGGGACTTCCGCGACCCAGCCAATCCACCAGTGTTCCGTGCGCTTGATTACGGCGGTGTATTCATTGCCAATTGCTACGTATTCCAAGATTTTGATACCTCTGAATACGACAAGTATATCGCGTGCGCCTCTGGTAAAATTCGTCAAAACAGAGAGGTTGGTTATGACAACGCTCCAACTGACAGGCCGCATCAGCGACACCAGACAGCTAGAACTTGATTGTCCGCTCAACCTGCCGCCGGGTGAAGTCAAGGTGACACTAGAAACCGGGGAGATCGCCGAAGATGCACAGTGGGATGCGTCCTTCGCGCAATCTGTTGCATTATTTGCGCGGATGGCCGCGCAGGTACGCGCCGAAATCGCGGAGGGTCGCACGGTGGACCTGAACCCGGATGAACTGGAAACGGATGCGCTGTGAGATCACGTCGGACTTATGACTTCAAGTGTTACGTAAGCAACTGTTTGATCTCTTCAGCAGAGGGAATATTACTCTTCCAGTCAGCATTCATTAAACTATCTCTACATGCGTCTTCCAGAGTTTCTGCAAGTGAATACGTTATCTTGTCCTGAACCGTACTTGCTGCATCTTCAATGAGAGTAAAAGTACCCATCAGTCGTTTAAGAGCAGGCGTTTCTTTTTGCTCACGAGCGAGTATTAGCTTCTCGCGTAGCAAGCAAAATAAATCAGCAAGGGTTAGGATTTGATGCTTATCAGTCAACTAGGTCTCCCGTGAATTAAATCACGCTAAGGTTTGAAGCGTAACGTTTTCCACTCCAATATTCGGCGCGTCGTCAGCAAACAAGTAGTTTCAGTAGATGTATATTGTAATATACTGTGACGTGACTAGACCAAATATTTTTGAACCCAGATTGGTCCTCACGCCGTATACGACAAACTGCTGCGCGAGATGTGACTATGTATGCACCTTTCTAAGCACGCGCTTAACTCACGCCGCGCCCCCGCAAGCGACCGGATGTGTTAGACTACGCGATAGATAAACGTGGCGTAACGCGATGACTTTTGCAAACCCCGCAGCGCTGTTGTTGCTGCTGCTTCTGGTCCCGGTGGCGTGGCTCGGCTGGCCGCGAATGCGCTTCCGGCGGGGTCGCGCGTGGGTGAGCCTCGCGTTGCGGATTGTGATTATCGCGGCGCTTGCGTTCGCGCTTGCAGGCGCGCAGGCGGTCCGTGCCGCCGAAAAATTGAGCGTGGTGTTCCTCGTCGATGCGTCCGACTCGGTGGACAGCGCGGCGCGAGCGCAGGCCGACGCATACATTCGCGAAGCACTCTCCGCGATGCGCCCCGATGACCGCGCCGGGATTGTCGTCTTCGGGCAGAACGCGCTTGTGGAGCGCCCGCTCTCCAATGCGAAGGAATATGTCGGCCTCACGTCCGCGCCAATCCGCCTGAATACGAATATCGCGGAAGCTATCCGGCTCGCGCTGGCGATGTTCCCGGCGGATAGCGCGCGGCGGATCGTGCTGCTTAGTGACGGCGTGGAAACGCTTGGCAGCGCCGCGCAGACCGCCGACCTCGCCGCAGCCGCAAGCGTCCCTATCGAGGTCGTGCCGCTCAATCGCCAGCCCGGACCGGAAATCGAGGTCTCATCGGTCCGCGCGCCATCGCGGGTGAACGCCGGGGAGCAGTTCGACCTCGGTGTGACGATCCGCAGCCAGACCGCCGGACCCGCGCAGATTACGATCCTCGCCAGCGGTGCGACCATCGCGCAGCGCAGCGCGGAGCTACAGGTCGGCGCGAACGAATTTGTGTTCACGGTATCCGTCCCGGCGCAGGGGTTCAGCGATTTTCGCGTGCGCGTGGACCCACTCGGCAAGGATACGTTCTACCAGAACAACGAACTCTCTGCGTTCACGGAAATCACCGGACCGCCCAAAGTGTTGCTCGTCACGCAGACCCCGACCGAAGTGGCCGCGCTGCTGCCTGCGCTGCAACAGGCCGGGTTGAGCGTCGATGTGATCGACCCGGCGGCGCTGCCCGGTGGCGTAGCTGGACTTGCAGGCTATCGCTCGGTGATCCTCGCCAATGTCTCCGCGACGGCGATCAGCAATCAACAGATGAAAATCATCCAGACCTATGTGCGCGATCTCGGCGGCGGGCTGGTCGCGATTGGCGGTCCGAACAGCTACGGCGCGGGCGGCTACTTCCAGACGCCGCTCGAAGAAACGCTCCCGGTCGAGATGCGCCTCAAGGATGTGAAACGCATACCCAAGCTGACGATGGCCTATGTCATCGATCGTTCGGGGAGTATGGAAATCATCGGACCGAGCGGCGTGACCAACCTCGAACTCGCGAAGGAAGCGACCCGCCGCTCGATCAATTTTCTGTTCCCACAAGACCGCGCGGGCGTCCTTTCGTTCGACTCCAACCCGGAATGGCTCGTGCCGATTCAGGCCGTGACCAATCAGGACGCCATGCGCTCGCTCGTTGGCACGCTGCGACCGGGCGGCGGGACGGACATCCTGGCGGCGGTGAAGGCGATTGCGGCGGCGCTGCCTAGCGACCCATCTACGCTCAAGCATGTGATTTTGCTGACCGACGGCGGCGCGGAGCCGGGCAACTCGGTCGAAATCGTGCGCAAACTCAATCAGGATTATGGCATCACCGTCACCTCGATTGGGATTGGCAGCGAAGTCCCGGCGTTCATGCGAGACATCGCGACGGCGGGCAAGGGTGTTTTCTATAACCTGACCGATGTGCAGAATATCCCACAGGTGTTCGCTGCCGAGACCGTCCTCGCGACGCGCTCCTACATCGTCGAGCAGGAATTCAACGCGAAGCAGGCAGGCAGCAGCCCGATGTTGAACGGAATACTCGCACTGCCGCCACTCTACGGCTATATCGCCTCGACTGCCAAGCCGACGGCAACCGTCGTGCTCACCGCGCCCGGCTACGATGATCCGCTACTCGCGTCGTGGCAATATGGGTTGGGGCGCGCGGTCGCGTTCACCTCCGATGCAAGCGGGCGCTGGGCGAAGGCGTGGACCAATTGGGACGGCTTTTCGCGCTTCTGGGCGCAGGTTGTGCGCTCCACGATGATCGAGGGCGTGAATACCCGTCTGGAAACGCGCATCGAGCAGCGCGACGGCGGGCAAGTGCTGGTCGTGGAAGCGCGCGACGAGCAGGGCGCATACCTGAACAGCCTCAAGCTGGATGCCTCGCTCGTCGATAGCAAACTGAACGCGCAAGGGCTGACATTGCAACAGGTCGCGCCGGGGCGCTATGAAGTGCCATTCACGCCGCAGCAGGAAGGCGCATATTTTATTCGTGTAGCAGGCGGCAACGCACAGGTGGGCGCGAGTGCCGCTCAAACGCTGGGCTGGGTACTCAGTTATTCGCCGGAATACCAAATCCGCGCGGCGGATACGACGCTGCTCAACACACTGGCGCGCATCACGGGCGGGCGCGTTCTGGGCGAGCAACCCGCGCTTGCCTTCGAGCATAATGTCCCGGCGCAGGCTGCGCCTTACGCGCTTTGGCCGTGGCTGCTGCTGTTTGCGGCGCTGCTTCTGCCGCTCGACATCGCGATCCGGCGGCTGATCCTCACGCGCTCGGATTGGTCTCGCGCGGGGGCATGGGTCCGCGCGAAACTGCCGACGCGCGCCGCGCCCGTCCCCGTGCCGACCAGTGAACGCCTCTCCGCGTTGCTTGGTGCGAAGGAGCGCGTCGCCGCGCCGTCACAGCCGACCATGCATGTTACCGTGTCGGATGCGCGTCCGACCGCTAGCCTGACCAACTCCAGCACGCCGCTCCCCACCCCGACAACGACATCGCCAACGGCATCCGGTACGCCCGTGCCGGGTTCACTCGCTGCGCGCTTGCTTGAAAACAAGAAGAAGAACAACTCGTGATTCTATTGTGTTTATCTGGTTGATGGACAATGGCACATCCCCCGATAACAATCACTGCTTATGAGCGGCGCTATCACCGCGAATTGATGCGGCTGGTCGAAGAGCAATATCGCGTTCACCTGCACCTGGATTGGACGACGCTCGACGAGTGGATACACGAGCCGCGCACGGTCATCCGGCTGGCGTGGGATGGCGATATTTTGGTCGGAGCGCTCTCGGTCTCGCCGCCCATCGAGCGAAGTGCGTGGCTACGGCTGGCTGTGATCCACGACGACGCCGACCCACAAACGATTTTTGGGATGCTCTGGCCGACAGTACGCGAACAGGCGGCAGTGAATGGCGCGCGCGAAGTCGGCGTACTGCTGCTCCGTCCCTGGCTCGGAACTTTCTTGCCGCAACTTGGCTTCGCGAAATATGAGAATGTCGTAACGCTCGCGCGCAATGGCGGTCCGGTTCCGAAGCCGCTGCGAAACGATCTCACAATACATCATGGCACGCTTGCCGACCTCGACCGCGTGGTGAGCGTCGATCATGCCGCATTCGGCCCATTGTGGCGCATGTCGCCCGCCTCGTTGCGGCAGGCAATCCGCGACGCGAACAGCTTCACGCTCGCGCTGCAAGGTCGCCAATTACGCGGCTATCAGGTCTCCATGCGCTATTCGGATGGCGGCCACCTCGCGCGCTTGGCGACGGTCCCGGAGGCGCAGGGGACGGGCATTGGCGGCGCACTGCTCACAGAGATGCTGGAAGGCTATGCGCGGCGCGGGTTGCACTATTTGACGGTCAACACGCAGGAGACGAACCGCCAATCGTTGAGCCTGTACCGGCGCTATGGGTTCAACCCGACCGGGCTGGATTATCCGGTGTGGCGCACGACGCTGGTTTGAAAGGGTCTATTGCTGATGAACTCCGGGCGATATTGCGAACAATGCGGAGTCTCGTTGCCGGATGGTCTGGTGTGCCGGGATCGTTTCGATGAAATGCTCGCTCTGGAATTTACCGACGCCGGGTACGGCAAAGTGCATCACCTGACGGTTCTCGCCTTCTATCTTCAACATTCCGATGAGCTGACGGATGACGGCTGGTCGGGAATGCGTGATCAATTGCGTGCGTGGTTTGATGAGAGCCTAACGGTGAGCGCTCTGCGGCAGCGCGCCCGGTACAGAAACGCGCCCGGACCTGATAAACCAAAGATTACGGGTACACCGGGCAAGCTGCGTCGTTTCGCGTGGAATTCGTCAATCTGGGATGTGGATTTGAGCGAAGCAGAGCGATATTGCGCAAGCGTAGAGATATGGACGCGGTCAGTTTACGATGTAGCGCGCGTCGCACCGCCATCGTAGCGTTGTCTCGTTATTCCGCGAAGAGTGCAGCAACAGAAAGCGCAAAACCGGGAATGGCGTCACCCGCATTGAGGGTATCCGCGTCGCGATAAATGGTTGGCTCAGTGTCGTCCGGGGTGTAGACTGCCACGCGGCGACGCGCGGGATAAATCAACCAGACTTCGCGTACCCCCACCTGTAAATACCACGCGAGTTTATCCAGCACATCCGCCGGGCGGTCATTCGGCGAGATGACCTCCGCAACCCAATCCGGCACGAGAAAATATGGGCGTTGTAAATAATCCGGGTTCAAGGCTATATAGGTGTCGAGGCGTGATTTCGCGAAGAACATCACATCCGGAATACGTGAGTCGCGGACCCAATCCGGTCTATCCTCAAGCGCGAATGTGCCTTCGATGACGACCTTCCCAAGTCCATGTGCGCGGCTATGTTCAAGTAGCGCAAGAAACAAGGTTGTGCTGATATTATTATGTTGGATGATGTTTGGCGGCACCCGGACGACCTCCCCGCGCACCAATTCAAACGCTCCCACCTCTGCGGCGATCTCCCAGAAGCGCTGTAGGCTAACGCCTTCTTTCTGTTCAATGAGCATATTCGATCCTTCCCGGTAGCATTGTATCAGGAATCAAAAAAGCCGGAACACGATGTCCCGGCTTCTTTACGTTCATACTGAATCGACTAGCGCGCAGAGTCCTTCGCGACGGTGACAATCTTGTTGAAGGTCGCGATATCGTTGACGGCGAGTTCCGCGAGGATTTTGCGGTCAAGCGCGACATTGGCGTGCTTAAGGCCGTAAATCATACGGCTGTAGCTGAACGTCGGCTCCGCGAGGCGAACGCCCGCGTTGATGCGTGCAATCCACAGCGCGCGAAGCTGACGGCGGCGCTGGCGGCGGTCGCGGTAGGCATACCACAGGCTCTTCATCATCGCTTCCTGCGCATGGCGGAAAAGCTTGCTGCGGGTCAGAAACTGACCTTTGGTCAGTTTGAGGACTTTCTTGTGGCTGCGTCGGGTGACGAACCCACTCTTGCTACGGGACATAGATTTCTACTGCTCCTGAACTTAGCTCGGCGGGTTCGACTTGTAGCGCTTGAGGTACGGGGCGAGCCGCATGATACGCTTACGCGATGGCCCGTGCGAGACTTCGAGCATCCGCGTGAAGAGCCGCTTGGTGCGCTTCGGCGTGCGGCGGCGCAGGTGGCTCTTGCCGCCTTTCGTGCGGACGATCATCCCACTGGAGGTCATGCGGAAGCGCTTGGCGGTCGCCTTGTGCGTCTTCAGCTTGTACTTCGTCGTCTTATTCTTTTTTCTGGTCATGATGGCGTGGTTCCTCACGAAAAGGACGCACCGCCAGATCATGCGTGAGCGGTGCGCCCGAAGTTCAAATTCAAACCGGAGCCTCTACAGGCGATTTGGAAAAGTGCGATTACTTCTTCTTGTCCTTCTCCGCGACGGCGGGAGCAAGGACCATGAGCATCGTCTTCCCATCCATGTTCGGCTGCTGCTCGACAATCGCAATGTCCTGAAGCGACTGCGCGATCTCGACAAGCTGGTTACGCGCCAATTCTGGATAAGTGATTTCGCGACCCCGGAACTTGATGCGGACCCGCACCTTCATCCCGCTGTCGATCCAGCGCCGTGCATCACGAACCTTAAATCCGAGATGGTGGTCGTTGGTCTTCGGACGCAGGCGGATTTCCTTGATTTCGATGGTCTTCTGCGCCTTGCGTGCCTCACGTTCCTTTTTCGAGCGTTCGTAAAGGAACTTGCTGAAATCCATCACGCGGCAGACTGGCGGTTCCGCGTTCGGAGAGACTTCGACCAAATCCAGGTTGCGATCATTGGCAATACCCAATGCCTCGCGGATTGTGACCACCCCACGATTCTCGTTCTGCCCGTTTTCGCCCGTGACAATCAGGCGCACACGCGGGACACGAATTTGGTCATTGATGCGATATTCTTCTGCGCTAATGGACGACCTCACCCTGTTACATAACATTGCGGGATCGGATGATCCCGGCACAGTATGCTATCATACCGAGGTTGAGGTGTCAATTGTGCGCTGTCCAGCGTCTAGCGCCAGCCCGTCAGGTCCGCGAGGGAACCAATTGGCATGGTCGCGCGGTTTCTTTCCGCATTTGGGATACCAACAAGCAAATAGGTCGGTAGCTGCCCGCTGACGCTCACTAACGCCTGATTGCCAAGCGCATTCATCACCACACCGAACGTCGAGTCCTGCATCTGCCAATCCGCGCCACCGCGCGTGAATAGCACCACTTTCATACCGGGCGTGACGACTTGGCGCGTCGGCAGGCCAAGCGTGATCGGCTTTGCCAATACGAGGGGTAAATCCGTTTCGACTTTGTAGAGCGCGCACCACCACACATCCGTTACGTTTTGCGGCAGGCTTTGCTCACCAATCGCGACGCGGGTGAAGGTGATTGTCACAGGCGCGCTGACTGCCCTTTCAGGAGCGGAAACAGAGATGCCACCCTCCCCCACAAATGGTTCTGCAATTCCACTTGCGGAAAGCGTAACACGCGCCTTTTCCACTAATGGCCGCAGCGGTTCCGCCGGGAAATTCGCCGCTGCGATGCCCGCCGCAGGCGCGTTCCATGTGATGCGCGCTTCGACGCCGGCGGGCGGTTCACTGACATTCGCCGGGAATGTAACACGGTACGTAAACGGCCCTAGAACCGTCGAAGCAGCGAGCGAATCGACCTGCCACGTGAAGACGTCACGCGCGGTATCCTCCGTCATCGGGCGCGCGGCAGCGGGTGTAACTCCGGGCGCAGTCTCCATCGCGCCTGGCGGGACGAGCGCGGTCACGGTCAGGCCGCCGAGCGATTGCGCGCCGCTGGCAAGCAGGACGCTGTACAGGACGCTGCCATCCGGCTGGAAAACGCCCTGACTATAGGCCAGTAGGGGCGGCAGCCCCTGTGCCGCAAACCCGGTGCGCGGTGTCCCGCCCGTAATCAGAATGAGTGCTGCGCACAGCAACGCCGCTGCGCGCGCTCGATAATAGCGCATTGATCGGTTTCCTTACTTTAATCGAAAGGGCAGTATAGTCCTATATGAAATATCGTGCTGGGATGCAAGATTGGATGTTGCGCAGCAAACCAGACGCCAAAAACGGCGTCCGTGCAACCCGCAAACCGAAATCGCGCTCGACTGCGTGCAATCCAGGGATAATGCTTCACAATGCCACAGCATCTGCTCAACATCTCATCATACCGTTCATGCTAAAATCGGATTGACGAAAGCGCCGTCCGAAATGCGCTCTACAGGAGTCTCGATGTTAGACACACCCGCCGTCATTCCCCCGCATAAAGTGAGCCTCCTTGCCGGAGCCATCTTTGGATTTGTCATTACTGCGGCTGCGAGCGCCGTATTTTTCCTCGGAAACGTGTTTACCATGCTTCCACAGCCCTATCTGGAACTCTTCGACCGCGTGGCGCGGATCATTCCCGGACCGTTAATCACGTTTGGTATTGATACGATGGTCGCCATCTTCTCGCGGTTGCCGGGTGTCGCGACCGATCAGGCATCGAAAGCGGCAGAGCAGGCGCTCGCCGTAATCCTTTTCCTGATCCTCGGCGCAATCTTCGGGCTGCTCATCGCGGCTTTCTGCCGTGCTGCCAAACGTGCGCCCGGCGCATACCTCGGCGCGGGGCTGGCGCTCATCCCGGCAGTCGGTATCCTGTTGATTGAACGCTTCAATACGGGCGCGCCGAATGGACCCTTCACCACTTCGGTCTGGGTGTTGTTCGTGGTGCTTGTCACGGGTATGGTGATCGGTACGCTGCTGGAAACGCACGCCGCGCTCAAGCCCAAACTCGCGCCCTCCGCCGCGCCCTCCGATGTGCCGCTCAACCGCGCCCGCCGCCGTTTTCTGCTGCAAACCACTGGCAGCGCTGCCGCTGTCGCGGTGGCCGGGTATGGGCTGGGACGGCTGCTCTCCGGTCAGAATACGGGCGTGAGTGGGTCTGCGGTTGCCAGCGGCGGGAGTGGCATGCCAACCGCGACGCCGATGCCCGCCAACGCCCCCGCCGGAGGTTTCGTCGCGGTCCCCGGCACGCGCCTCGAAGTCACGCCAAATGATCAGTTCTACCGGGTAGACATCAATACCGTCGTGCCGAGCTTCGACCCGGCGCAATGGCGCTTGACGGTCGCGGGCGAAGTCGATGGCGCGTTCGTCATTAATTACGATGAACTGCTCAAACTGCCATCCGTCGAAATGGACGCGACCCTTGAATGTATCTCTAACCCGGTCGGCGGCGGCCTGATTAGCTCCACGCGCTGGAAGGGCGTCACCTTGAAAAGCATCCTTGAGAAAGCCAAAATTCGCGGCAATGTCAAGGAAATCAAATTCTATAGCTTCGACGGGTATACCGAAAGCCTGCCGCTGGAAAGCGCGATGGACGAGCGGACGCTGCTCGCTTATGCGACGAATGGCGAGCCATTGCGCGCCGAACACGGCGCACCGCTGCGCCTCTTCACGCCGAACCGCTACGGCATGAAAAACCCGAAGTGGATCGAGAAGATCGAAGCGATCCCGGATACACACAACGGTTATTGGGAAGATCGCGGCTGGAACAAGGATGCGTTTGTCAAGTCGACTTCGATCATCGATGTGATTTCCGTCGAGAACGCAAAGGATACGTCTGTCCCGGTCGGCGGCATCGCCTTTGCGGGAAGTCGCGGGATTGCGAAGGTCGAGGTCTCCGCGGATGGTGGTGAATGGCAGCCCGTCACGCTCAAGGAGCCACTCGCGCCGCTGACGTGGGTGCTATGGCGCTACGACTGGGTCGCGGCGAAGGGCTATCACACGCTCACGGTCCGCTGCACGGATGGCAAGGGCGCGTTGCAAATCCAGCAGGAAGCGCCGTTGCACCCGGACGGCGCGAGCGGTTACGTGACCCAATCGAAGATGGTCTGACAAACCAGGACGTTATTCGAGTGAGAAAATCGGACGCCAAGAATGGCGTCTCTGCGCAGATGGTGCGTTTTGCGTGGACGGCAAGAATGCCGTCCACAGATTATTGCAAATAGATTTAGTTGTGTTGTTTTGCCTTTTGTTGTGCGATTTGGGCATGAGTTTTCGAGCTATTTTTGATAAGATCACTCCCCACCTGAAAAGAAATTTAGCGAAATGTCGTACCATGTCGCGATCCTCGCGAACCTGAAACAGAATGCCCCGTCTCTTGATGATCTGCCGCACGACCAATGGGACGACCTCGACTCGGCGCATACCATCGACGGCCTGCGCGCCACGTTGCATGCGAGCGGTCATCGCGTGACCTTCCTTGAAGCCGACCGGACGCTCCCGTTTACACTGCGCGATGCGGGACCGGATATTTGCTTCAACCTCGCTGAAGGGCATTACGGCGACTCGCGTGAGGCGCAAATCCCGGCGCTGCTCGAACTGTTGCGCATCCCCTACACCGGGTCAAAAATCCTGACGCACGCCCTCAGCCTCGATAAAGCGATGACCAAACGGATTTGGATGAGTCACGGCCTCGCGACTGCGCCGTTTCAGGTCTTCGCGGCGGGCGCGGAGCCGCTCGATCCGTGCCTGATCTTCCCCCTGTTCGTCAAGCCGCTCGCGGAAGGAACCGGGATTGGGATCACGCGCGATGCAGTTGTGCATAGCGAGGCCGAACTGCGCGGACGGCTGGATACGATCATTGAAGCGTATCACCAGCCTGCGCTGGTGGAGCGGTATCTCTCCGGTCGCGAATTGACGGTTGGCGTCATCGGTAACGGTGCGGAGCAGGTCATTTTGCCTGCCGTGCAAATCGATGTGGCGCAGGTCGCGCCGGGTGAGCGTGGTCTCTATACCAATCACGTCAAAACCGACATCGACGAGACACAATTTTTATACATCCCAACCGATCTTTCCGACGCAGAGCAGCACAAGGTCCGCAAGCTGGCACGGGATGGTTTCGCGGCAATCGGCGCGCTGGACGTGTCGCGGCTCGATATTCGCTACGACGACGCAGGCGAGCCGTATCTGCTGGAAATCAATACGCTGCCGGGGATGACAGCCGGGTTTAGTGACCTGTGCCTATGCGTGGACCGCGCCGGGCTGGATTACGACTGGCTGGTGAATAGCATCCTGAACAGCGCTCTCAAGCGCTACGGAATGCCTGCGCCTGCGCTGCATTCTCCGCAGCGGCTGCTCGCCTCAGCGCTCTAGCGCGGCTACGATTTCGGCGTGGACCGCGTGTGCGAAGCGTTCCGGCGCTCTGTCGCCCTGCGCGAGGAACAGGCGCGGCTCCGCGAGTTCGAGTTCCATCAGCCACAATTCGCCGTCGATGACGATCCCATCCACACGCGCATAGAGCAGCGGACCCGCGACCTGCTCCAGGACCTTCGCCGCCTCTGCGAGGATATTCCCGGTCGGGTGGGCGGGCGCGATTTCGCCGCCCTGAATGCGGAAGTCACCGCTGTTCGGGCGCTTGATAACCGCGTGGCTGTACTCGCGGTTGAAGTAGAACAGCGACCATTCGCCCTCACTCTGGATTTGCGGAATGAAGGGTTGAACAAGCGCGCCGCGATCCAGCAGGATCGACTCCAGGTACGATTGATGTGCGTCGGCTTCATCGCGTGAGGTGAGCAGTGTTTGATATGCGCCTGCGGAAATGGTCGGCTTGACAACCGCGTGCGGCCAGCCCTGTGCATCAAGCAGCGCACGCAGGTTGATGGCCTGCCCCGGCTCGAGAATCACCGTCGGGATGATACGAACGCCCGCTTTCTCGAATTCACGCAGATAGCGCTTGTCGAGGTTCCACAGGACGGTATCGACCTCGTTGCGCACCGGGACGCGCAGCGCGTCGAGCCGCTTCAACCAGTCGATGAACTGCTGCACGTTAGTGTAATAATCCCACGTCGAGCGCAGGACGATCAACGCGAACGCTGTCCAGTCTACATCGGGGTCGTTCCAGAGCGGGGTCGCGACCGTATAGCCGAGTGCTTCGAGAGGCGGGATCGCAAGGCGGTCGTCATCCGTGCCATGCGGATTTTTGCTGCAGGTTACAAAGGCAATTTGAGATGCCACTGATATTCCATTTCATCCGTAACGGATTTGAGCGCGTCGGGGCCGAGTAGTTGTTCAACGATGTGCAGTGCCGCGTCGATCCCGGCGGAGACGCCGCCCGCCGTGATGATCTTTTCAGCGGCCTGTACGAAGCGCTCACTTTCGACGACGCGGGTTGAAGGTGAGAGCGCACGGAGCGTATCGAATGAACCGTGATGCGTGGTTGCGTCGCGATCCTTGAGCAACCCGGCAGCGCCAAGCAACAGCGCCCCGGTGCAGATAGAGAACAGCATTTCGGTCTGCTGGTTGAGCCAGCCGAAAATCATCTCATTTTTGAGGAGGCGACGTGTCCCATAACCGCCGGGGATGATCAAAATATCGGCTTGCGGCGCGTCATCGAGCGCATAATGCGGCGTGACGATCAGGTTGCCGCGCGCATGGATTGGCTCGTGCGTGAGCGCAACATTGTAGACCTTGAAGGGAGTCGGCTTGACAAGTTCGCTCGCGACATTGAAGACCTCGTAGGGTCCGGCGAAATCGAGGACTTCAACGTCATCGAAGACGAAAATGGCGACGTTGCGGGGGTTGGTATTCATCTGGAACCTGTTATGTGCCATGAGGATGGAACCCGGCTAATGCACGGGATTGGTCCAATATTATGCACGAGGAGTTTAACTGCTTTCACCTTCAACAGGGTAGCCTTCTTTCTGCCAGTATTCAATGCCGCCAATCAACTCTTTGGTGGCGTAGCCAAGTTCGCTGAACCGAACCGCGCCTTTGGTTGATCCATTACAACCCGGTCCCCAGCAATATACGATGAACACTGTATCTGCTGGATAATTCTCCACGATGTTTGCCCGCGTAATTTGTGCGTGTGGAATATTAACCGCGCCCGTTATGTGCGCTGCCGCGAAGTCTATCGGGCTGCGCACATCGACCAATACGAATTCAGCCAGATCATGTTCCAGATCAAAATGTACATCTGCCGGGTCGGTCTCAAATCTCAATTTGCTCTGAAAATGCGCTCGTGCAGCCTCACGATCTGCGGCTGGGGTCGCGCTGACCTGCGATTTGTAGTGGATTGTCATGTGAATTGCTCCTTATAGCGGCCTTGTTCGCTGATCATTATCAGGTAAATAAGACGCGGTGATGATAGAGGGATTTCAAACATCATCTTCAATTATTTTGAATACGGACGCTATGAATCGATGGCATAATCGAGTTTGCGAAAACTGAGCGATGTAGCAAATCATGGAACTCTACCAGTTGCGGACCTTTCGTGTTGTTACTGAGGAACAGAACATCACGCAGGCGGCAAAGCGGCTCTACAGCACACCGTCTGCGGTTAGTATGCAGATCAAGGCATTGGAAGAGGAACTCGGCCTTACGTTGTTCATGCGAACCAACCGGGGGGTATTCATTACAGAGGCAGGACAACAAATACTGGACAGGGCGATTGTCGCGTTGCGAGCAGCGCAGGATGTGATCGATCACGCGACAAGCCTCCAACAAACATTGGTGGGTAAAGTATCGATTGGTTTGTGTAGCGACGCACCCTTCCTGAAAATCCCTGGACTTATTCAGCAGATGCAGGCGGACTATTCTCACGTTGAGTTGAGATTGCAAAAATCAACGTCGGCGCAGATTATCGAAGCAGTCGCCGTAGAGCAATTGGATATGGGCTTTGTGTTCGGCGTAGTAGAACATCCCGGTTTGGTATCGCACCACCTGATGCAAGCTGAACTCGTCGTCGCGCTCCCCGCATCGTGGCGAAGCACATTTGATTTGTCAGATTGGCGGTGTCTTGCAGCGCAACCCTGGGTGAGCGTGGGCAGGAGTTGCCCTTTTCAAAAGATCGTGGACGAGCAATTGTTTCTACGTGACTTAAAGTACCAGCATCACGTACAAATCGATGATGATCGCAGTCGTTACGACCTCGTGAAAGCAGGGATCGGACTGTCTCTGCTTGAGCAACATATCGCCGCTCAGGGGTTATCCGACGGCACATTGATAGTGGCATCGGTCGAACCTCTTTATTGCGATCTGTCGCTGGTTTATCGTGTTCACGAGCGCCATCAACCACTTCTGCGATATACCGCTGAATTGATCGAGGGATTGTACAGCATCACAAGCGAAGGCTGAGGAATCAGGCTTCCGAGTCGCTGTACACCGCTTCATCGATGCCGCGCAGCATCACAACCGCCAGCACCGCCGTGAAGAGCAGCGCCGCGCCGAAGCCACCGAAAACGACCCACTCGCGACCCTTGAAGATCGATAGCAGCACGCCCGCCGCACCCACCGAGACGGCCAACGGCGCGGAGAAAATCAGGTTGAATGCGCCCTGTACGCGCCCGCGATATTCTTCCGGCGGGATGGCCTGTACCAGCGTACCGAGGACCGCCCGTGCGACGACCACGCTGAACCCGATCAGCGCCGTGAAGATGCAAACGACAAAATAGGTCGGGTGCAGGATGAACCCGGCCACCGCGAGGCCATTGAGCGCCATCGCCGCCCCGACGAGGCGATTGGTCGGCAGGAAGCGCGAAAGCTGCTTGATCAAGATGCCGCCAATGACGATTCCGACGCCAAGGATCGCAATCACCGGACCAAACGCGCCCTGCCCGACGTTGAGGCCGCTGTTCAAATATTCCAGCGCGAGGATGAGGACCGCGCCAATCGAGGAGCCGACCATGACGCTCAAACCCATGATGTAGCGCATCGATTTCGTGCGCCACATATAGCGCAAGCCGTCGCGCAGTTCCGCCCAGACCTGTTTCACCGTCGGGGTGGCGTCGTTGTAGACTACGCGCTTCGGGATGCGGATCAGGATGATCATCAGCGCGGAAAAGAGATACGCGACGCCGTTGAAGCCGAACGCGACCCCCGCGCCGAGCGAGGCGATCAGCACTGTCGAGAGCAGCGACCCCAGCACCAGCGCGATCACGAACCCGGCTTCGATCAGCGCGTTTGCAGTCGCGAGCGTGTTCTTCGTGACGATAGCGGGCAGCGCGGAAGCACGCGCCGGGTAGAAGAGCGTCCCGGCGGCTCCGGTGACGGCCAGCGCGACCGCGAACAGCCATAAACGGCTTGGGTCATCGTTGACGAACAGCAGCGAGAACAGCGCGACGGCGCGAACAAGGTCCATCAGGACCATCACCAGCTTGCGATCCAGCCGATCCACGAGGACGCCGCCGATCAGTCCCAGTGCAATCGTGGGCGCGGCGTTTGCGATGCCGACGACCGCTACCCACAGCGGATACCCTTCGCCCGCGAGATGCTGCACGACGCTCAGGACCGCGATCAGCGTAAATTGATCACCGATGTAACTGACCATCTGGCCGAGCCACAGCGGGACGAAATTGCGGTTACTGAGGAGGTCACGCAGCGTCTGCCCCGTCAGGCTCGCCGCGACGGTCATGCCCTCCAGATCGTCATCGGGAACTATCGTCGGTTGGTCGCTCATAGCGCGGGTCTCCGAACTTCAAAAATAATGGACAGTTTCGCAGAAGTCGAGTTGCTTACAAAACCAATTATATACTGCTTGAGCGCAGGCGCATCCCGCAGTTGGTATTCCAACACCCGTTTCGCGCCCGAAAGACGCTGCAAACCCCGCCAAATTGGGTAGAATTGACTTAACCCTTCATGATAAATCTCTTCTGAAAAGCGAATCTAACTACATGACAACGGATGTAAAAACCCTGCCGACGCTCGTGATCGGCCACCGCAACCCGGATATGGATGCAATTGGCGCGGCGCTCGGCTATGCGTGGCTGTTGAACCAGATCGGACCGGGGCGCTTCGTGGCGGGGCGCACGGGCAAAGTGAACCCACAGACCGACTGGGCGCTGGAGCGCTTCGCCATTCAGCCGCCGGAACTCGTCGCGGATGTCTTCGCGCATGTCGGCGCGCTCGCCCTGACCGATGTGAAAGTCGTCCACCCCGGTCAGAAGTTGATCGAAGCCTGTCAGGTCGTCGCGGAGACAGGCCGCCCCGCGCCCTTGATTGATGAGGATGGCAAACCCGTCGGGCTGCTCACGCGCGGACGGCTGTTCGGCCTGATGGCGCAGGCGATCAGTTCGGCGTCGGTGGTAGCGTTGGCGGATGACTTTAACAAAGGCATGGAAGCGCAGCCGGAAAGCCTCGGTGTGGTCTTCAAGACGGAAGATCAGGTCGGGACGGCGCTCGCGCAGGCCATGCGCGCCGATGAGGATTACTTCCTCGTCACAGACGACGCAGGCAAATATATTGGCCTTGTCCGGCAAGCCGATATGCTCACGCCGCCGCGTCGTAAAGTCGTCCTCGTCGATCACAATGAGCCGAATCAGGCGGTCCCCGGTCTGGAAGAAGCCGACCTCGTGGAAGTGCTGGATCATCATCGCCTCGGCAATCCGCCGACAGAGACTGCGATCCGGTTCTATGTCGATCCGGTTGGCTGCACGTCTACGCTCGTGACCGAACGCGCGCTCGCAGCGAATGTGACCTTCCCGCCGGAGATAGCCGGCGTGCTGCTCTGCGCGATCCTCTCCGATACGCTGGTATTTCGTTCACCGACGACGACTGACCGCGACCGCGCCGCCGCATTTACCCTCGCGGCGATGGCCGGGCTGGTCCCGGTCCGCAACGACTCCTCGCTTGAAAAAGCGGTGGCGGACCTCGGTAACGAACTGCTCATGGCGGGCGCGGGTCTCGGCCAGAAGGACGCGCTGGAAATCATCAATACCGATCTCAAGTTCTACGAGGAGAATGGCCATAACGCCGGACTTGGGCAGGTCGAAGTTGCCAATTTCAAGGAACTGCCGGATCGCCTCGCTGATTTGACAGCCGGGCTGGAGCATACCCTGAAGGAAAACGCCTGCGCGCTGGCGTTGCTTATGGTGACGGACGTGGTGAGTGGAAACAGCCGGCTGCTGGCCGTTGGCGAACCCAAAATCATCGCTGCGCTGCCCTATAAGAAGCTGGAAGACGGGACGTTCGACGCGCCGGAAGTGGTGAGCCGCAAAAAGCAGCTCCTGCCCGTCGTGCTGGAAATCCTCGCGCAAAGCTGATGCCTGTCAAACCGCACGCCGCGCCGAGCCTGCCGCCCCTCTCCGAGCGCCTTGCGGCGGAGTTCCGGGCGCATACACTGGCGCTGCTTGCCTTCCCGGTGCGGCAGGACTCGCAGGTGCTGGATGCGGTCGCGTGGCGCTTCACGCGCCCGGAGCCACCGCGCGATCTCGATCTGCCGCTGCTGCCGGAAAAGCGGTATCCATTCATCGCGCGCGATGATCAGGATGCGATGCTGGCGCTGCTGGTCCCGCCCGCGCCCGTGCCGACTTTCACCGGACGCCGCGCCGAATTTGAGCAAATCGTGAGCGCGCTGCTTAATGAGCGCGCGGTAAATATTAGCGGACCGCCGGGCGTTGGCAAGACGGCGCTGCTCCGCCAAATCCAGACCGATCCGCGTATCCGCAAGCGCTTTCGCCATATCTGGTGGGTGGAGAACGCGCGCAACCTCGGTGACGCTATCGGCCTTGCGCTCGCCGCACCGCCGCTGTTGCACCTGGAAGGCGAGAAGCAGGCGCAAGCCATCGCTACGGCGCTGCAAGACGCAAAAATTCTGCTGTTGATCGATCAGGTCCCGGACGACTCCGTGCTACGTTACGGTCCGCACATCGCGTTCACGAGCGAAGCCAACTTTTCGGGGGCGGTACAGGTGCGGCTTGGTACGCTGGATCGTGAGGTGGCGCAAACCTTGAGCGGGTTGAACGATGCGCCGCTGCTTGATGCGTTGAGCGGCAGCCCGGTCGCGCTGATGCTTGCGCGCTCGCTCGCCGAAAACGATAACCTTTCGGTGGATGACCTGCGCGGATTGGTCGGCGAAACGGGTCCTGAAGCGCTGATACAGGCGTCGTGGGCGGCGCTCCCGGCGCACTATCAGGCGCTGGCGCTGGCGCTCGACCGTAACCGACCGCAAGCCGCACCGATTGCCGCACTCGAAGCATGGGCGGGGGATAAAATCGGGCTGCGTCGCGCGTTGAAATTCCTTTCCGGCTACGGGTGGGCAGAAGTCGCGGGCGATAGCGTGCGCGCGGGCTGGTGTCCGATCCCGGCGGGCGTACCCGACGCGCACGAACTCGATTTGCAAATCGAGCAACCGCGACCGATACACCAAACGTTCCGCGAACGCAGTCAGGAAGCGCCGACAGGTCCGCGCGCACAAGCCGCTGCGCTGCACAAACGCGGCATCGACGCGCTGGAAGAAAACCGCGACCCCGACGCAGAAACTTCGCTCACGGAAGCGCTGGCGCTGCGGCGCGAACACGACCAGCCACACGCTATCGCGGAAACGCTGGTCGCGCTGGCACGGCTCGCCTACCTGCGAGGCGATGAGACTACTTCGATTGCGCTCCTGTCGGAAGCAGGCGAACTGCTGGACCGCCTGCGCGATGACGAGTCGCTGGATATCGTGCGCCTCGCCCTGAGTCGTGCCTACCGCCGCGCTGGGCGGCTCGAAATCGCGCAAACCGCTTTGCCTGCCGACCCGCCCTATGAGGATCAATTCGCGCTTGCGCTGCTTGCGGAACGCTGGTCCGATGCGCTACAAGCCGCCGAACGCGCGGAGGACCCAAAACTCAAGCGCCGCCTGACCGCGCGCGTGTATCTGCATACCGGGCGTTACGCAGATGCGCTGGAAGCGATCCGCAGCGACGACGATTTCCACGCACGGCATATCCGGGCGCAGGTTTATCACCTGCAAGGTGATTTCGCGCGCGCCGTCAAAGCCTATGAAAAGGCCGATGAACTAACGATCCTGGATATGGAACGCGGCGGGTTTGCGCGCGGTCGTGCGAAGGCGTTGGCGGCGCTTGGACAATATCAGGATGCGGCGCGCATCGCGGGCGCAGAAGGCGTCTGGTACGAAGCCAAAATCGCGCGTCCGATCTTCGCGCGGCAGGCGGCGAGTCATGCGCTGTACGGCGCACTGATGCTCGCGCAGAGCGAATTCGATGAGGCGCAGACGGGCGCGGCGCGGGCGTTGAGCGTCCCCGGTGAGCAAATCGCGCCGGAAACGCTCGCGACGGCGCAGCATACCCTCGCGCGGTGCATGGCGCAGCGCGACGAAAGCGGCGCTATCGCGGCGTATCAGGCTGCGCTCAACGCGCGCGAACAAACCCAGCCGCGCGACGAGGCAAGCATTTCGCTCACACTCCACGCCCTCGGCGAAGCGCTCATGAGGCGCAGCGAACCCGACCGCGCAGTGTCGCAGTTCCGGCGGGCGCTCCCCGGCCTCAACGAGGAGCAGCGCGTGATCACGCTCCTTGCGCTCCGCGACGCGCTCAACCGCACCGACCGCGCAAGCGAAGCGCTGGACGCCGGGCAGCAGGCAATCGCGCTCTTGAAAGAGGTTCCGGCGCGGCTCCCGGCGCTTGGATACGTCCTCGCCTTACAATCACGCGCCTTTGAAGAAGGTGGCCGCCTCACGCGCGCGGCACAGATGTTCGCGGATTGGCAGGCCGCGCTGATTGCACTGGATGATCCGCTGGAACATCCGCGCTGGGAGATACAACTTCTGTGGCTGGGGTTATCGCTGCGCGGCGGTGGCGATAAACACTATTCGCCCAAACTGCTGAATGATTTCGCGGAAGAAGCGCTCGCCGTCGCGGAAGCGCACATCCCGGATACGTGGGCAGCATGGGCGGCGCGGCGCGATGTGGGGGAGCGGCAGCTCGCACAGCACGCATATGAAACGGCGCTCGAAATTTACCGCCCGCTCACGCTCGTCGATGAACCAGAGGCCAACCTGACGATCCGGCTTCCGGCGTATGTGGCGATGGGCGATGCTCTGCTCGCGTTGGGTCGTCCGGGCGAGGCGTGCGTGTATTTCGAGGCCGCCGCGCCGATGGAACCTGACCCGACACCGCGCGGTCGGCTGCTGCGTTCGCTCGGCAAAGCCTATGCCGATGCGGGCAACCCTGAACGCGCAGCGGCAACGTATAGCGACGCACTTGCCTATCTGACGCGCGAGGCCGCGCCGGATGATCACGTCGGGACGCTGGTTGATCTCGGCTATGCGCGGCTCGGCTTGAATGAATTCAGCGGCGCGATTGAAACCTTCGAGGAAGCGCTCGGCATCGTCCAGAATTTGCCCGACCCGAAGCTGATGAGCGCCGTCCTGATGGACCTCGCCGCCGCGCACGCTACGCTCGGCCAGCACCGCCGCGCCGCTGCGACATGGCGACGCGCGCTCCCGCTGCTCAAGGACCCGGCGCGCATCGCCGAAGCGAATCTCGGCATCGCGCGCAGCAGCGCCGCGCAGGGGATGTACGTGCAGGCGCTCGACGCCTTCAACGAGGCGATCCAGACGCCCGGCGCGACCTTTACCGATATGCAGCGCCGCGCGATTCGCGTCGAGCAGGCGAGCGCTTACGCCGGGTTGAACAAATTGCCCGAAGCAATCAATAGCTACACCGTCGCACTTGCCATCGAAGGCAGTACGAAAGCGGAAGCCGCCGCGATCCGGCGCAGCCTCGGCGCGATTTATACGCGGCAGGGCGACCACGAAAAGGCGCGAGAGAACTTCCAGCAAGCGCTGGTCGAAGTCGAAGACGCCGATACCGGGCTGACGCTGCTCGCCATCGCGGAAGGCCACCACGCGCAGGGCCAAATCGTCGTCGCGCTGGAAACCTATTCAAAGGCACTCGCGAATCTCGACCGCGCGACGTACCCATCCGAGCGCGCTGCCACACTGCGCACGATGGGCGAGCTGTTCCTCGCGCAGGGGCGCACGGTCGAATCGATCAGCATGTTCGAGGGTGCGCTGGAGATTGAAAAGGCGCAGCCGCGACAGGATGGCGGGCGCATCGTCGCGATCATTCAGGGGATCGCGACCGCCTACGAGCAGCGCGGCGAACCAGACAAAGCGGTCGCGCGCCATCATCAGGCGTTGGTCTATCAGGATGCGCGCCACGCGCCCGAACTGTACGCGAATACGCTGCGACGGCTGGGCAGGCTGTATATCCAGATGCGCCGCTACGATGACGCGGGCAAGGCGCTTGAGGATGCACTCGGCACGGAGTATGCGCAGCCGACGCCCGACGCGAACGCGATTACCGAAACGACCAAACTGCTCGCGGATGTCTATCGCTCGCAAAATCGGCTGGATGAAGCAGCGGCGCTCTATCGGCAAGTGAACGAAAGCGGTTCTGAAACGTCAGCGGGGGATGAAGCGAGTCAGGCGCTCGCCAGTACGCTCGGTGACATCACGCGGCACGAGGAAACCCTGCGCGCCGCCGAACAATCATGGAAGCTGCTCAATCGCAGCGCGAACGCCGATTTGAAAAGCCTGCTGTTCGTGGTCGCGTTGCAGGCGCAAACCTACGCCGCGATGGGACGCACCGCAGAGAGCCGCGACTATCTGGACCGCATGGCCGCGCTGCTCGATCAACGGCGCGGTGAAGTCGCGACGGATGCGCGTGACCCGGCTTTGCGAGCGCTGGCATTCTTGCTGGAAGGACAAGAAGCGGAGGCGACAGGCGCATTCGAGCGCGCGATCCCGGCCTATCGTGAGGGCTTGCGCATCGCGGAAGAGAGCCGCCTCACGCCCGCGCTGATCTGGGCGCTGCGACAGAAGATCGGGAAGCGTTAAATCTATGAAACATCTGTTGGCAGCGCTGGTACTTCTGCTACTTCTTCTCACGTCAGGCTGTAGCGAAATATCATTTTTGAATAAAAGTTTAAGTGCAGTGCCGTCTGCTGTCGATACGTCCCTCTGGTTTAAAAAGGCAAACGGGACAAATTGCACAGAACCCTGCTTATTTGGAATAATGATCGGAGTGACCCATTTCAAAGACACCCCTCAACTGCTTCAACTTCATCCAGCTACCAAGGATATGGTTGAGTCACCTCGCACCAATCCTACAACCGCACATTATTCTAGCGAAAAGGACTGCTGGTCTATCCTGTTGGGTGCAAACTCGGATGATGTCGTAATTAGTCTTAGCGTTTTACTGTATGGGTGTGATCAGCCTCTAAGGTTAAAAGATATTGTGCTGGTAGTTGGCTTGCCGAGCGATGTAACATTAGGTGGTTATGGTGTTGCACCGAACTACATTTTTTATATGAATGGTCGATTGAACATGGAGCTGTGGTTTGAGTTCGACGTTTGTGTTCTTGTACCCTGGCTGCCAATCACAAGAATTGATTTAGACGACTACGATGCACGGGGCAGCACTGCTAAAAAGTGGATCGGTTTTGTCTCTTGTACTGAATACGAGACGGAACGCTAAATACGATGAGTAGCATTGACTACGCCGCCTTCCAAGCCCTCTCCCCGACAACCCTTGCGGATTCGCTCACCCGCGACCGCGTGATGGATATGGGTATCCATCCCTTATGGTCCGGGATGCCGCGCGTTGCGGGTCCGGCCTATCCGGTACGCTGCGCGCCGGGCGATAACCTGATGCTGCACGCGGCTATTCATCGCGCGCCGCCGGGTTCGATCATCGTGGTCGAAGCGGCAGATGTCGATTACGCAGTGGCGGGCGGCAATGTGTGCGCCGTCGCACAGAAACGCGGAGTCGCTGCGTTCGTGGTGGATGGCGTGATCCGTGACCTTGCGGAAGTGCTTGAACGCCGTTTCCCGGTTTTCGCGCGCGGTGTGATCCCGATTCCCGGTGGCAAGGACATTATCGAGGTCCTCAACGGTCCGGTACGCTGCGGCGGGGTGGATGTTGCACCGGGTGACGTGGTGGTCGCGGATGAAGAAGGCATTGTCGTCATCCCGGCGGCGCGGCTGGATACGGTCCTCGCGAGCGCACAGGCTCGCGCCGTAAAAGACGCCGCCGAAACGCTGGACGCATGGGAGGCGGCACACGAGGCACGCATCAACGAGATTTTGCGCAAGAAAGGTTTCGTTGATTAACGTTGTCAGGCGGGTCGGGCAAGCCGCGACCCCTACAAAATACGCGCTCCGGTGTAGGGGGCTTGACCCGCCCGGACTGTCATTGTCAGCCTCGCGCCGTGAACCCGCCCACCGCGTCGCATGGTACGCCGCATCCACATCCGCGATACTGAACACATCTCCCATTCTTCACGACGAGGCTACCTCCCATGCGCCGCCTGCTCCTTTGCGCCCTGATATTTGCCGTCATTGTCCCCACCTTCACGACGCGCGCACAAACCGCCGCGCCGACTTCGACTCCGCTTGCTGAAACCTACCGAAGCGCACAATTCGGCTTTTCCTTCCAATACCCCGCCGGGTGGAAGCTCCGCGAGTCGGCGGAGCGCCGCACCGTCACCGCCGCATCGGAAGCCGATTTGCGCGCTATTGACGCGGGCGGCGAAGCGGCGGGGCTGGTCTTCACCGTAACGGCAAGTACGTTTCGCCTCGCCGGGACCAACCGCATCGATGAATTCGGAGAACGCCTGCGCCAATACGAAAAGCAGCCGAACGCCGCCTATCGCAGCGTCAAAATCGGCGGTGCGGAAGGCATTTCGCTCGATATTCTGGATGGCACGCTTGGGGTTGGCGGACGTTCGCTGATGCTCTCCACCGGAAAGCGGCGGCTGGTCATCGTGCGCGGTGTCTCGTCGATTACAGGATGGGTGAAGGGCAGTGCGCAGCCGACGCTCGATGCGGTCCTTGCCTCGCTCACATTCTTCGACCCCGCGAGCGGTGTAGAGCCGGATCGCATTGGCACGGTCATCTGGCAGGCCACCGACGCGCGCTTCAAGGAATTTACGGATGTCGTCGCGCCTGCGGATGGCGCAACGCTGCTCGTGACCGACCCGCAGCAGGGCGTGATTACGCTCTCCGCATCGGGTGTGGTGACAGGTATCCAGAAATATGACGGCGTGGGCAGCTATGGCACGCTCGCGACCTTTCGTGACGGCACGCGCTACCTCGCGGACGCAGTGAACCACGCGATCTGGGTTATCCAGCCGAACGGCACGACGGCCAAACGCCTGCTTGGAGGTTCCGTTGGGACGGCACGCGGCGCATTCGGGTCGGGGTCGCCGCGCGCGTTCAGCTTTGGCTACCAGAACGCGCTGTACATCCTCGACGTGACGGATGCCGGGACGCGCATTCAAGTATTCGGGCGCGGCGGCGATGTCCTCACAGCATGGAATATCAGTCCGGTTGAGAATGGCGCGCTGACTGCGGATAACTTCGGCTACCTGTACGTCGTCGGCAGGAACACGCCGGGGATCATCAAAATCGGCGCGGATGGCAAAGTCGTCAACCCCGCGCTTGGCCGCTTCAACCTCGCGGGCAGCCCGCTCACAGCAATTGCGCTGGATCGCTTCGGCAATATCTACGTCGCGACCGAAGACGCGGGCGTGATCAAGCTGGATAGCGACGGCAAGCTGACCGGGATCATCGGGGAACCCTACGACGAGAGCGCGCCGCCAAAGCCGGGACAAATCGGCAAGCCGACCGCGCTTGCGCTCAACGCTGACAGTACGATCCTTTATATCGCGGATTCGGGCAAGTATCCGCAAATCGTCGCGTTCGCGCTCAGTGGCAGCGCCAGCGCCAGCGTACAGGCCGCTACCGTCGCGATGGGTGAACTGGCTGTCGGGACGCCGGTTGAGGGGCAGATCACGAATGATGGCTTTGTGCGGACCTACACCTTCGCCGGGCAGGTCGGGCAAGTCGTCACGCTGACCGCGAATGCCGCGCCGGGTTCCACTCTCGACCTCTATATCGATTTGCTGGACCCCGCCGGGCAGCGCGTGGCGAGCAACGACGACGCGAAGTTACCCGGCGCACAGGCGACCGACGCGCAAATCGCGGCGTACAAACTTGGCGCGAATGGGACCTACACCGTCCGCGTGACGCGCTTCGGGCGCGAGACCGCTACTGCAACGGGCGCGTATACGCTGCGCCTGGTTCGGTGATACACTCTGACCTTTGATTACACGGGCAAGGGTCGGTTTCTATGTCGATGTCAATTCGCGTCGCGGTGTGGGCAGTCATCACCCGCGACGATCATTTGTTGCTCGTGGAGTTCGATGACCCACACGCCAAGCAGCGCTGGCACTTCAACCTGCCGGGCGGCGGCGTCGAAGCGGGCGAAACGCTGCACGAGGCGGTTATGCGCGAAGTATTGGAAGAGACAGGCGCAAGCGTGAACGTGGGCGAACTGCTATTCGTCTATGACCTCGCGCCGCGCTGGACGAAAATACGCCCGCATATCCGTCCGGTGTTCCGCTGCGCGCTACGCGCGGATAGCGCCGAACCGGGCGAACCGAAGGTCCCCGATACCTTTCAAATCGGCGTGAAATGGGTCCCGTTCGCCGAACTCTCGAAAATACCGCTGATCCCCGACATCAGCACGCAGATTCTGGCTGCGCTGCGCACCCCAAACCCGCGCGATCCTTATCTGGAAGCATCAATCTGGTGAATACAGGCCGGGGTCCACGATCCAGCCTTCGCGCGGATCGACGGTCTCCGGAATACCCCAATTTTTGTTGTGATTGAGCGCCGCCCACGCTGCTTGTATCGCCGCAATAACTGAATCCAGCGTGTCGCCAGAAGCATCCGCGATGCAGCGCTGTTGAAGCGCGCTATCCAGATCGAGCCGCAGATCATATTCAACGCGCGCGACTTCTGCTAATCCGTTCACGATTGCGGCGCGTGCTTCCGCTCGTATGGGCGTTTGTTTGCTGCTGTCATCGGCCTTGTAGGACTGCTTGCCAATGATCCGCCGTGCGACAAGCGCCGGGTACGCCTCTACCGCGATCTGTTCGGAGGCATTCGGGCGGCAGGGTAACACGCTCCAGCCGAGTTTGGCGAGACGCGGCGCACCTTGAAAAAACATGCGCCCGACCGGGACGAATGATAGCTTCAATGGACTGATTGATTTTGCAAGTTCATCGACAGGACGCTTCGGCTCCTTGTGACCTGTTGCCTGCGTCTCCTGAAATCCGTAAATCGCCTGGCTGAATTCATCAGTCGTCAGGCTTGCGACTTTTGCGATCACGGTTTCCCAATCCGCGCCCCAGCCGACTGCATCCAGAAATTGCGCGGGCAGTCCAAACGGAAAATCGAACCCGGCGACGCACGGACCGAGCTTTGGCAGCGCAAGCTCAAGCGCCTCGAAACTTGTACACGTCACCAGCGCATCGGGGATCGTTAAATGCCCTAATTCGGTGTTCAACGCGCCGATGACAATCAAAATCGGCTTCTTTTTGCCGGGTGCGCTGGTGAAGTCAAGTCCGGCGATGGTCGTTTCGGTCATGTTTTCTTCCAATGAAAAGGATATATTTGAAGAACGTAGCAAGGATGTCGAATCATGCAAAGCGCAGTGACTCACGGGCTTGGGATTGCGGATGTCATTGGTGATAAACGCGACGATATTTTGCGAATCGCTACGGAGCGTGGCGCGTTCAATGTACGTATCTTTGGCTCCGTCGCACGCAATCAGGCGAGAGCAGATAGCGACATTGATTTCCTCGTAGAGTTCGTACCCGGTTATCGGCTGCTCGATCTTGCCGGGCTGCTGAATGACCTCGAAACTTTGCTCAATCGGCGTGTCGAAATTGCTATCGAGAAAAACCTGCGTCCTGAATTCCGGGACGCATTTTGCAAGACTCAGTTTCGCTGTAAGACATGATTGCGCCGCCCGGCCATGAATGGACTGGGCTATTACGGACTGAGTATTGCTACTCCTCAACCCGTGATAGCGCGGTGGCTTTGGCCCCGCGCGGGCTGTAGATGCGCTTTATTCCCCTCTCGGCTGCACATCCATCACGGTTTCATTCCGATACGTCACCATCCCCGGCTTGCCGCCCTTGATTTTGCGCACATAGCGCCGTTCCACGACATCGACGGGCGCGCGCGGCTCGCCACGAAAGCCGCTGTACCACGCCGCCAGCGCCGCCGCGCGCTCCATCGCGCCGGGTTGGAATGCTGCGCCCGCCGCTTTTGATGATCACATGCGCGCCGGGGACCCCGCGTGCGTGCAGCCAGAGGTCTTCCGGGCGGCCTTTGGTGAATGTCACATCCTCGTTCTGGCGCGAATTGCGCCCGACCCAGATCAGCACGCCGTCAGGCGTTACGACGCGCAGCGGTCCGGTCTTCTGGCCTTTCGGTGCGCTCGCCTTCGCCCCTGTCCAGTAGCCACCCGTCCGTAGTGCGTCCTGCACTTCGCCAATCTCCGGCCAGTTCGCCGCAAGCGTCAGGTCCGAGCGCAATTGGTCGAGATAGGCCAACTCCTGCTTCGTCTCTTCGATGCGCGCCGGGACTTCGGCCATCGCGCGTTTGGCGTGATCATATTCCGCGAAGTAGCGTTTCGCGTTATCGAGACCGCTCAGTTTCGGGTCCAGCTTGATCACGAGTGGCGGCTGATCGTAATCATACTGCGCTTCGAGGGTGGTCTGCCCTGCCTTGACCTGATACTGGTACGCGAGCAGTAATTCCCCGCTCTGCTTGAGTCGTTCGCGTTCGGAGTCATCGGTGACGGTCCGCGCGAGCGCATCCAGTTTCTTTTGAATTTTCGCGCGAGCATCGTCCACCGCCTCAAAAATCGGCACTTTCGCAGAATCGTAGGCTTCAATGCCGATGGGCGCGCCATAGAACGACCCTAGCGCGTCGTTAATCGTCTCGACCGGATGCCAGCCGCGCATAAAGGTAACTTCGTAGACCGAATAGGCCGTGATACCTTCCTCAGTTTCAACGAGTCCCGGCTCCCACTGATGCGCGAGCAGCGCGCCGAGCAGTTCATCCATGATTTCAAAGAGATCGCCCGCATCCACCGCGCCGCACTTCGCATCGAACGCACCCACCGCGCGATAGATGATCTCCTTCGCAAGGAGTGGACTGAGCGCGAGAAAGGTATCCGTCAGCCCGCGCCACGCGGGTTTATTTTTATCCGTGCCGAGCATCGCGCGCACGTTTTCGATAGTGCGGTCTTCGGGACGGCGCTTGCTCGCTTGCGGCGGCGGCGGAACATACGCATGGCCGGGCAAGCTGAGGCGCACGCGATTATCCGAGGGACCGACGCGCCGGATGCAATCGAGAATAGTCCCCTCATGGACGAGCAGAATATTGCTGCGCCGCTCCATCGGCTCCGCGATCAGCGTAAACAATCCACTCTCGCCCTGAAAATCGAACTCGATCACGCGCTCGTAAGGCGGCTGCCGGATCGCAACCAGCCGCGCGTCCTCGATATTGCGGCGCAGCATCAGGCCGAGCGGTGAGGGGGTTTCGACACCACGCCGCAGTTTTTCTTCAAGGACCTGCACACGCGCCAGAGTCGGGTCGGCACTGAGCATCAGGTATTGGCGGCGGTGGCTCGCGTAAATCTCGAACCCGATTGCGTCCTCGCCAAGTTCGAGCGTGTCCTGTACCTTGCCGTTGAGCAGCCCGGCGTTGAGTTCATCGACCAGCGCCGTTATAGTAAATACATCGAAATTCATTTTTCAGGCAATCTTCGTCTAGCGGGCGTCGAG
The DNA here is from genome assembly GCA_965246845.1 of Aggregatilineales bacterium. Lineage (GTDB taxonomy): Bacteria > Chloroflexota > Anaerolineae > Aggregatilineales > UBA2796 > JBBRMW01. Next base: position 594,088 of record CBDFFR010000012.1, on the reverse strand, counting down.
CGTCTGGCGCAGCCAATCCACATGGCGGCGCAGGTCGCGACCTACCACACGCTGATATTGCGAAAGGAGCAGATAGCCCGCCGCGAACGCAAGGAAAATCAGCCCCATCCAGATGCGCGCGTAGAGCATCAGATAAATTCCCGCGATGCCGATCAGCAGACTGGCCGCGAGGCGCAGCAGGGCGGGTCGCAGAGGAGTCTGCATCTGGCCGAAAATGCGAGCGCCCGCGCCATCGGGCTCCACCCACATCACGAAGCGGCGTTCGTTGCCGCCTTGCGGGAGGTGTAGGCTCGCACCTCTGGGCGCGGTGATCTGTACCCTCGCCGCACGCAAACGACGCATGACCTCCTCCGGTGTATACGGAGTGATCAGCGTAACCACTTTGCCGGGCGCGTTCAACAGGAGGTACAGGTAGCTTGTTTGCTCAGATCGCAAGGAGGGCTTCCGCGTTAACTTTGAACGTCCGTAAGGACACGGTGATGAACGTCAGGTCGGTTTCCGCTTCGAGGACAGCTTCTTCCGACTCATCACAATGAATTGTATCGCCACTTTGTATCCTGTGAAGCCCGGATGCGCTGCGCACCGTGCCGCATCCCGACTCGATGTAGATCGGACGTATACCCTGATTGCTGGAAAATAACGCGAATGGCATTTGTCGCAACATCGGTATCGTGAAGGTTTGTATGAGTGGCGTATCCGGCGGCACGCAACGCGCGACGAGCAGCGTCATGGGGCTATGGCATTCGATGCCGACCTCCTGACCGGGTGTAATATTCAATGACGCCCCCGCGTCGAGGTGAAATTGCTTGCCGCCTAATACTGCGCGCCCGCGCCCGCTGAGAATATGCAGCGCGGTCGGCTCCGCGATATGCAGCGGTTTCGTCACGCCCGTATTGAGTTCTGCCAGGCCGATACTCAATTGATTAAAAACACCGATGCGTTTGTATATCCACGTATTCCATATGGAAATAGTTACTTTTTGCTCATTGACAACCAGCAACATTTTTACCTGCCATGCCTGATACGCATCTTTATTATGATCACGATCTATTTAATATAATAGCAGACGATGCGGTGTGGGGCAAATTCAATCGTCGACTTATTGCGTACCGGAACCGATCATTGCTGTGACTTGCACGACGATCTCTTCCATACCAAAAGGTTTGGTGAGAAACCCATCGACCTGCTGCTGAAATTGCTGGGAAACTTCAAAAATGCGCGATTGCGCGGACATAATCACAATCGGCGTATGTGTCCCGGTTAGGTCTTCTTTCGCGCGGATTCGTTCGGCCACATCCCAGCCATTTAAACCGGGCATCGCAATATCGAGCAAAACAAGCTGCGGAGGTGCTGCCGAGTACGCATCGAGTGCGGCCTCGCCGGAATAGGCCACAACTGGCAGATAGCCGTTCATGCGCAGCACCTGCGCGATAAATTTGACCAACCCAATATCATCATCGACCACGAGGACCGATTTACGCTGCTGTTCTTCCACTGGCTCACCTGTGCTGCTTCCGTGCTACAATGGTAGCTCATCTTACCCGTAAGAGCATGGATAATGTCAGTGGATGACCGGATTGTGACCCCAAACGCACGCAATGATGACGACAGCAACATACGCCCGCAGCGGCTCGCGGACATCATCGGGCAGGAGTCCGTCATCGAGCGTTTGCAAATCGCGGTAGCCGCCGCGAAAGGTCGCCGCGAGTCGCTGGATCATATGCTCTTCTACGGTCCGCCGGGGTTGGGTAAGACCACGCTCGCCAACGTCATGGCGCACGAGATGGGCGTAAAGATGAAACAAAGCTCTGGACCCAGCATCGAACGCGCGGGCGATCTGGCCTCGATGCTCACGCAGTTGAGCAAGGGCGATATTCTATTCATCGATGAAATTCACCGCCTCGGTCGCGCCGTCGAAGAAATCCTGTACCCCGCAATGGAAGATTTCAATCTGGACATCGTGACGGGCAAGGGACCGGGCGCGAAAAGCATCCGCCTGACGCTGCCGCGCTTCACACTGATTGGCGCGACGACGCGGCTATCGCTGCTTTCCGCGCCGCTGCGCACGCGCTTCGTCGGCATTTATCGCCTCGATCCCTATGAGATCGAAGCGATGATTACGATTGTTACGCGGGCGGCGCGCGTCCTCGGTATTACCATCGACCCGGATGGCGCGGCGGAGATTGGGCGACGGGCGCGCGGAACGCCGCGTATCGCGCTGCGGCTGCTCAAAAGCGTGCGTGACTATGCACAGGTTCGGGCGCAGGGGCATATTGATAAGGTAGTGGCGTGCGCCGCGCTCAATCTCGCAAATGTGGACCCGCTCGGTCTGGATGACATCGACCGCCGCGTACTGCTCGCGATCATTGACAAATTCGATGGCGGTCCGGTCGGATTGGATACCATTGCGGCGTCAATCAATGAGGACTCCGCAACGATTTCCGATGTGTACGAGCCATATCTGTTGCAAATCGGCTTCATCATGCGGACCCCGCGCGGACGTACCGCCACCCGCAACGCTTATGAACACCTCAATATTCCCTATGATCGCAGACCGCCCGCGCAGCCGGGATTGTTCGACGCAATACCCTGATTTTAGGATAGGCCACGTCGGTCCGCCCCTACAAAGACACGACTTCACTGCGGCGCGACCACCCGGAACCCGATGCTCGCGGCGGGTGTCTGTGCCGCCCCGAAGTACAGCCGGATTTCATAATCGCCTGCGCCGAAACCATATTCGTTACCGAAGAAAAAATAGCCATTGCCGCTCGTCGCCGCGCCCCAAAAACGCTCGAAACGATTGACCACGCCACCCTCCAGCAGCAGCGCCCCGCGCCAGACCATCCCCGGCTGCATTCCGCTGTACGTGACGAAGAAATACACGCGCTTCGCACCCGGCGCGAATGCAGCCGCCGGATTCACGGGTCCGAATGTACCGGAGATTTGCGTATCGAGCGCGGTAATCGTCATGCTGGCGTTGGCGGGCGGCGTCACGCTGGAAAAGAGCGGCGTCGGGATAAGCGGATTCAGCGTCGGGGTCGTGGTTACAGTAGATAGGACGGTTGCCGACGGTTCAACGGGCGTGGCGGTTGGAGGACGCGGTGTTTGAGTGGGCTGGGATGTTTCTGTTGGGAGCGGGGTATGGGTCGGGCGCGGCGTATCAGTTTGAGAGGGTGTGGCAGTGAGCGGGATGCGCGTCGAGGACATCACCTCGCCCGAAGCCCGTTCGCGTGTGGCGGTCGGAATCGTAGGGATGCTGCTCGCTGTCGCGGTGAATGTCGGCAGCGCGTCGGTAGGCGTGGCTGTCGGGCTGGGGGTATCGCTTGGAAGCGGCGTATCGGTCGCGGTAGGTGATTCTGTGGGGGGCTGTGTGTTTGTAGTCGTCGGAGTCGGTGTCAGCGATGGGCTTTCGGTGAATTCAATCGCTACGCTCTCGATAGGGGGCGTCGCGGTCTCGTTGCGCTGCAAAACAAAGCGCATGGCGATGTTGCTGCTGCACACGAGCGCAGCCATAAACATCAGGAACGCGCTCATGATCAGAAGCCGCGTCGCGCGTTGATCGGCCTCGCGTCGGAAGCGCCACGCGAAATCACGCTTGCCGCGCCGGAACCAGCGTAGCGCCCACACGAACGCGAAGAGCGCGGCGAGCGCCAGCGCGCCAGCGGCCAGCGGCGTCACTTGTAAGAAGCGCTGTACATCCATGCGCGCGATTATAGCGCGGCGGTCGGCGGCAAGCAGATTCCGATCACAGGCTGCCCCGCCGCGCGCGTGAGGACGACGATGCGCTCTTCGCCACCACCGGGCAGCCGCAATTTTGTGATCAATTCTTCCGGCGTGAGCGGACTACCGCGCTTCTTGACCGTCACGCGCCCAACACCACGTTCGCGGAGCGCCTCGCGCAGCTTTTTCAGGTTGAAAGGCATCCACGCTTCAGCCTGCCAGCGGCGCGCGTAGGGCGTCTCGACGGCATGAGCGCTCGTCAGGTAGGCAATCGTAGGGTCGAGCAGCGCAGCGCCGATTTGTGCGCCCAAATCCTGCACCAGCCCGGCACGGATTACCGCCGGATCGGGTTCATATAGATACTCACCCGGCAGGCTGACGCCGACTTGCGGCTCCGTGTCATCGAACGCGCGGCGCATCTGCCGAACCACCCCCTCACGGTCTATCAAGGTTGCGACGTGCGCGCGTTCCGGGGAATACTCGCCACCCGCATGGTGCAAATTGCACTCCTTGAGATCGCCCTCCAGCGAAATGAATTCAATCTGATCGAAGCCGAACTCCGCGACTTCGGAGAGGTCAACCCCCGGCGATGCCTTGACGACGACGCCCTGCGTCCAGCCGTGAACCGTTGCCAGCGGTGGTTGATAATCACGCACTTTGAAGATGCGTTTGCCCGCCGCACGCCTGCCGGGGTCGAAGAAGACGCGCGGGACTTCACGGGCATTCAACGGGAGCGGGCGCGTCACATCCCCCTGTATAAAATGTGCGTCGGGGACGTTCCGGCGCGCCATCGCGAGGCGCAGCGGGTCAAGGTCGCAGCCTACAGCACGGCCTGTCTCCGCAAGCGCCAAGGTATCCCCGCCGATGCCGCAACACAAATCCGCGCCACCCGGCCACGCGCGGAAGCGATAGCGGCTGATGCGCAGGTCGGTCGCCTGTTCGAGCGCGTCACGGGTGAAGACCATGCGCGCCGCCGCGTCTCCAAATTTTGACTGTGCTTTGATACGCAGCCGCGCCAGTTCGAGTGCCGCCGCTGCGAGGTCCGGCGGGTGCTGCCTGCGCAAGCGGGTCAGCAGGCGTAGCGCATTTTCATCCGAGAGGTCTTCCGTGTGCAGTTCCGCGAGCAGCGCCTCACCCGCAGGCGAAAGCAACGCACGGAGCGTTTCGGGCGTGATTCCGGTTACCTTCTGCCGAGCGCTTCCAGCAGCGCTATCGAGGTGTCGATCCCACGATAGAACTGGTCGATGCTGAACTTTTCATCGGGCGCGTGCAGGTTGTCATCGGGCAGGCCAAAACCGACCAGCAGCACCGGGATATTATTCAGGACGCTGCGAATGGTCGCGACAATCGGGATCGAGCCGCCTTCGGGCAGGAACACCGGAGCCGCACCGAAGCCGCGCGTGACCGCCGCTACCGCCGCCTGCATCTGCGGCGAGTCGATGTCTACTTTCACCGGGAAGCCGTTACCATGCCGTTTGAAGCTGAGCGTTACGCCTTCCGGCACGAGCGATTTGATATAGCCGGAGACTTTCTCGAAAATATCGTCCGGCTCCTGATTCGCAACGAGGCGGCAGCTAATTTTCGCCATCGCCTTCGAGGGCAGGACGGTCTTGGAGCCTTCGCCCGTGAAGCCGCTGACCATGCCGTTGATTTCCAGCGTTGGGCGCAGCCCAACCCGCTCCCGCCGCGAATAGCCGCGCTCGCCCTGTTCGAGCAGCGTCCCGGCCTCGTGCAGCAATTCGTCGTCAGTCCAGGGAACCTGCGCGACGGCTTCCCGTTCGGCGGGCGAGAGCGGCACGACCCCATCATAGAAGCCGGGGACCGCTACGCTGCCATCCGGCGCGTGCAGCTTCGCGAGCGTTTCAGCCATGAGCTGCGCCGCGTTCAGGACCAGCCCACCATAGGAGCCGGAATGCAAATCAGATTTGGCGACCTGCATTTGTACTTCAAAGTACATCAGGCCGCGCAGCGCATTCACAATCGAGGGGCGGTCGGTGGCGAGCATGTGCGAATCGCTGATCACGCACACATCGGCCTTGAGCATCTCGGCGTGTGCGGGGATATATTCATAGAGCGCCGTCGAGCCGGTCTCTTCCTCGCCCTCGATCAGAAATTTGACGTTGACCGGGAGTGTTCCTTCCGCCTGCAAGAGCGCCGCGACCGCCTTCATATGCGCGTAAAATTGCCCTTTGTCATCGGCGGAACCGCGCGCATAGAGATTGCCGTCCTTCTCCACCGGGTCGAAGGGTTCCGTCTGCCAAGATGGGTCTTTGGTCGCCATGTCGTTGTAGGGCGGCTGAACGTCATAGTGTCCATAAATGAGGACCGTCGGCGCGCCCGCCGCACCCAGCCATTCGCCATAGACGACCGGATGCCCCGCCGTTGCGGAGACCTCAACGCGTGTCAGCCCAATTTTCTTCAAGTGATCAGCCACCCAGGTGGCAGCACGCGCGACATCGCTTTTGTATTCACCAAGAGCGCTGATCGAGGGGATGCGCAACAGATCCTTGAGTTCATCAAGCGCGGCGGTTCGGTTGGACGCAGCAAAGTCGTAGGCGTTCACGGTGTCTCCTGAATGGGATATTCCAAAGGTTCTTTCGGCAATAATTCAGAAAAAGCGGTTTCGCCCGTGCGCAGCGCCTGCCGCAGATAGGCCACGCACCAGCCACAATGCGTTCCGCAGCCCTCGCGCGCTGCGAGCGCTGGCAGGTCCAATCTTTCGGCAGTCGCAATAGCAAGCAGGTCCGCAAAGGGTTTATCTTCGCAGTAGCAGCGGTCGATTTTGATCATGTGCGGATTGTACCAGACAAACAGCTTGTATCTTTTCAGGTGATGGGACTTCGCTATCTGCCGGGAAGGATTTGTCCTTCTCCGGCTTATTGCGTCTTCGTATATGTCACGCTCAAATCTGGTTGCCACGTCGAGCCGTCGCGCGACAACTCACCATGCGAGGTAATGATATTGCCGTCATCGCTGAACGTGCCAGTCATACGTTGTGAAAATTCGGGCGAGTCTCGCCACATCTTCCATATACCGCCTGCCAGACTCATCTGATATATCCTCGACACACCTCGCTCGTCGGTATAGAGCATGGAACACGGTTCGACCGTATCATCATGACCGATGACGCTGTAGGCGCTTGGAACTCCTCCACCCTGATCCCAATTAAAATGCCAAACGAGCAACGCGTCATCTCTTAGCCATTCAAAAGTGGAATGCCCATTAATGGCGGATAGCAATTCAGGGTGTGTACCGAGCATAGTCCAGTTACCAATCAGGACGTCGAACTGTCTTATCGAGGCCGTCGCTTGCGGCAAATTCCATTCGGAATTGTTTCTCATTTCAAGTCCCTTTCGAGATGAATATTTATCGTCCAGAAAAAAAGGATGCGCAGGCGCACACATCAATCCTCAGTGCGCAGCACTTTGATTTCAAAAAGGGGGACAGATAAATGCCCCCGATATTTGCACGAGCATCGGGGCTAGGTTCATCCAGCCCCGTTATCCAACAACTTTGACGATCAGCTCCGCGCGCCCGCGCCACTCCTACGGAACAAACGCCCGACTCCGCCCAAAATCGTGAAGGGTACGCTCACCAGCGCGCCGACCACGAACAGCACACCGCGCCCGAAGCTGCGGCGGTTTTCGAGGTCCAGCACGATTTCGCGGCTATCGCCTTCCGGCACGGTGCGCGGGCGCGTCAGACCGAGTATCGCGAGGATCGCAACCACCGCGAACACCCCCGACAGGACGAAGTAGAGGACTGGGCTGTTGAATGTATCCCCGATAATCGAGGCAACCGCCGACCAGCCAACGCCCAGCAGCGCCAGCGGCAACATGACCTTCCAGCCAAGCTGCATCAGGCGGTCATAGCGCATCCGCGGGACCGTCGCGCGCACCCAGATCATAAACGCGAGAAACAAGAAGACTTTCCCGCCTAGGACCAGTGGACCGAGGATCGGGACCTGATCGACGAGGATGAAGTGATAACCGCCGAGGAACAACGAGACCCAGATCATGCCGACCGCGATCATGCTGATGTATTCGGCCATGAAAAACAGCGCGAACTTCATGCCGCTGTATTCGGTCATGTACCCGGCGGTCAACTCCGTATCGGCTTCCGGCAGGTCGAATGGCGCGCGGTTTGTCTCCGCGAAGAGCGCCACCAGCAGGATAATCGCACTCAACGGATTCTGGAAGATGTACCAACCGAGGACGGGCGGGCCGGCCTGCGCATTGACGAGGCTGACCACGCTCATCGTCCCGGCCAGCAGGATTGGCACAGCCATTGTCAGGCCCATGCTGAGTTCATAGCTGACCATCTGTGCGGAAGCACGCATCGCGCCGAGCATCGCGTATTTGTTGTTGCTCGCCCAGCCTGCCAGCGCGATGCCATACGTGCCGAGGCTCATGAAGGCGAGAATGAACAACACGCCGACATTCACATCGATGAGGGAGAGCGGCACGCGATACCACAGGCCATCGAACCAGGGGATGAGAAGCGGCGGTCCAATCGGGATGACCGCAACGACCATCAACGAGGGGATCGTTTTGAGGACCGGCGCGAGCCAGAAGACGGGCTTATCCGCACCGCTCGGCACAACATCTTCCTTGAAGATCAGCTTGATGCCTTCCGCGACGGGCTGGAGCAGGCCGAACGGTCCGACGCGATTGGGTCCGATGCGCTGCTGGAGCCATGCCAGCAGCTTACGCTCGAACCACGCACCATAGGCGAATCCTGTGAGTAAGATGAGGAACAGAACCAGACTGAGGACAATTCCCCGGATGAGGTTGCACGCGCCGTTGGTCGTGCATTCGACGATCAGATTGGGGTCAACGTTGAACATTGGCCGTTCCTTCCGCGATTTCGATCTTCTGCACGCTGCCTGCGACCGGGACGGCAGGGGTTGGCTCGTGTGAAAGATGACGCGCGAGCAGGACCACGCCCGCAGGCGCAGCCGCATCGACGCGCGCCATCACTTCGACCGCGCCGAACCCGAAGCGCACCGTGATTTGCTCGCCGTGCGTGATGCCCACGCGATTCGCGTCGGCAGTATTGAGGACCGCGAAAGGTGCATCAATATGATTGTGCATCAGGTCGCGGCTGGCGTAAAACTCCGGCTCGCGGTCATATAGCTGCACAATCGGGACGACGAGCATCTGACCGTCGCCGCGCTCGATCACGCCCTGCGCCGGGGCTTCCACGCCCGCAATTTGGCCGCTTTCGGCCTCGGTCGCCCATTGGATACCGAGACCGCCCTCGTTGTTGTAAGCCGTACCGCCATAATACAGGTCATTGCCACCCACATCCGGGAACTGCTTTTCGACTTTTGCCAGCGCGGGGTAGCTCATCTTCGCGTAGAGCGGGACCGCCTTCGTGATGTCCTGCATGACGGATGCGGCGCTCAGTTTCGGCTTGGCGTGGCCGAGTCGCAGACCGATTTCCGAGAAAATCTTCCAATCCGGGCGCGTCTCGCCGAGCGGTGCTTGCGCGGTATAGAAGCGCTGTACGCGGCGCTCGCCATTCGTGAATGTGCCGTCGCGCTCCGCGAAACTCTGGCGCGGCAGGACGACATCGGCATTCGTAGCGGTTTCCGTCAGGAACATCTCGATAGCGACCTTGAACGCCGTTTCGTGAATGATCCCACCGTGCTGCGGGTCGTCGCCGATTACATCCGCATCCGCGAGGAACAGGACGGCTGGCGCCTTATTCAGCAGCACTTCGGTCGCCTCACTGGTGAAGCCCATATCGAACGCGCCCTGCGTATTCGCGCCCGGCCACACAGGGAGCAGGCCGTTGTTCGGCTTGCCGATGTGTCCGGTTTCGATCAGCAGGTTCGCGCTCGCGCGCATCAGCGCTCCGTGTCCGGCGCGGTCCAGCCCTTCACCGCCGACGATCATCACCAGATTTTGCGCGTCGCCAATCAATTCGCGGATCGTGCCGAGCGCTTCCACTTCCTTGCCATATTCGTAACGAACGTGATTCTTGCCCCAAGTCCAGCGGTCGGTCTCGGTCGGACGCGCGTTTGCGACGATCAGCTTCGCACCGCGACCCGCCGCGACTTTCGCGCGGAGATACCAGACGGGCGCTTCCTCTTCGAGGTTGCTGGCGATGACGACGATCACCGTCCCCTTGCCCATATCCTTGAAATTGGAGCCGCTCGCGAGGCCGACCTGCTTCACGATGTCGCCGTCCGTCATATGCGCAGGCCACACGCCGAGATGGTCATTGCCAACCAGACGGCGCAGCTCGAACAGGTCTTCGTTGGAGAGCATCGGTCCGGCAATTGCGCCGATGTCCGCTCCCGCCGCCTGTACTTTTTGCGCGATCAATGTGTAGGCTTCATCCCACGAGGCGGGGACCAACTGCCCGTTCTTGCGAATCAGCGGGCGCGTGATGCGCTCGTTGCTGCGGCTGTGGTGGTGTCCGAAGCGCCCTTTATCGCAAATCCAGATTTCGTTGACTTCTTCGTTCTGGCGCGGCATGATGCGCTTGATCATCACCTTGCCGTCGAAATCACGGTCTTGCCGGGTCGCGGCGCTGATGTTGCAACCGACCGGGCAATGCGGGCAGATACTCGGCACTTCAGTCAATTCCCAGGGACGCGCGCCGAACCGGAAATCCGCTGTCGTGAGCGCACCAACCGGGCAAATATCGGTTGTGTTGCCGCTGAAATACGTGTCGAACTCGGGCGTGCTTGTCGTGACGATTTGCAGGCGGCGTCCGCGCTCGTGGAAGGCCAGCACCGCATCCCCGACATATTCTTCCTGAAAGCGGGTGCAGCGGGCGCACTGAATGCAGCGCTCGCGGTCCAGATAAATCAGGTCGCCGAGCGGGTAATGCTTTTCCATGTGCATTTTGTCCGGCAGGTCGAAGCGCGAAACCGCGTTGCCGTGCCGCATCGTCAGGTTTTGCAATGGACATTCGCCGCCCTTGTCGCAGACCGGGCAATCGAGCGGGTGGCTCGTCAGCAAAAATTCGATGATGTCATCGCGCGCGTCCGTGACCAGCTTGGTCGTGGTGCGGACGGACATGCCTTCGGCGGCGGTCGTCGTGCAGGCCGTGACCAGCTTCGGCTGCCATTTGAAGATCGGCTTGTTGTCCGGCGTCATCTGCACCTGTCGCGTTTCGGCATCGACGGCAGCCTGTCCAATTTCGACCAGGCACATCCGGCACATACCGACCGGGGATAGCTTCGGGTGATAGCAAAAAACGGGAATATCGTTATCTGCAACCTGTTTCGCAACATCGACCAAATTCGCGCCCTTCGGAACGTCATACGCGATGTCGTCGATATAAATCTTCACGGTATCGGCCATAGTTTCCTGCTCTTCAATCTTTAGGGCGTCAGGCGGCGCAGCCCCTCATTCGCGCGGTCGATGTATGCAGCATTCAGATAACCCCAATCCAGTTCGCGGTCGAGCGCTTCCCCGAGCGTGATCGCCTGCTCAAAATCGTGCGCGGCGGCGGCTGGCTGGTTCAACGACAAGTATAACTCACCGCGCAGCACATAGTTAACCGGGACTTCAGGATAGGCGACGATTTTGCGCGTGAGCGCGGCCAGCCGTACCTCTGCGACCGTTTGCGGCGCGTCCGTCAGGTCGAAGGGCTGCGTATCCGCATCGACAAATGACGCGGCCTCTTCCGTGATTGCTGGTAACTCATCCGGCTGTGGCGCGAGCGCGGGAAGGGCATCCCCGACAAGCTGCACTTCTGCCGCGATCTCCGCCGCCGGGGTGTCATCGGAGTAAATTTCATGGATTGCGGCGTCTATCGTTTCGACGCTGTCGCTCACGGTGGCTTGCGGGTGCAACGCTTCGGCGGGGATGTCGATAAACGCAGGGGTATTCGAATCCATAACGGTACTAAAACGCGGCTGTTCATTGACCGACCAGCCGCCTTCGTCGGGCGCGGTAGAGGACCCCTGCGGGTCCTCATCATAGGGGCGCGGCTCGCTCAATGCTTAGTCTCCGCTGGCCGTTGCAACGACGACTTTCGCTGCCGGAACCGGACGCGCGGCGGCAGGGGCGGCGGGCTTGACGGGCGTAACCGAAGCGGCAGTTGCGGGCGCGGCAGGCTGTACGTACTTCATGTACTCGTCGCGGAACAACTTGATCGAGCTGAGAACCGGGTTAGCCGCAAAGTCACCTAGCGCACACAGGCTGCGTCCCTGAATCTGGCTGGCGACTTCTTCCAGCAGCTTGATGTCTTCGACCTTCGCCTTCTTCGCGACGACCGCATCCATGCGCTTGTTCATCCAGTACGTTCCCTCGCGGCAGGGCGTACACTTGCCGCAGGACTCGTGGCGGAAGAAGTAAGCCATTCGCTGCGTCGCCCACACAATATCAGTGTCTTCATCGAGCAGTATGATCGAGGCCGAGCCGAGGACGGAGCCGACCGCCGCGAGGTCTTCATAGGTGAGCGGCGTATCCAGTACCTTGTCGGTGGCCGGGAGCAGCGGACCGGATGCGCCCGAAGGCAGAATTGCTTTCAGCTTCTTGCCGTTCGCGATACCGCCCGCCATATTGATCACCTGCCGGAAGGTGGTTCCCAACGGGACTTCGTAATTGCCCGGCTTCGCGACATGCCCGGAAAGGCACATGACCTTCGTTCCCGGCGATTTTTCCGTGCCGATCTGCTTGTATTCCGCCGCGCCGTGAACCATGATCCAGGGGACACTCGCGAGCGTTTCCACATTGTTGATGACCGTCGGGCGCGCATACAATCCCGCTACCGCCGGGAAGGGCGGGCGCACGCGCGGCTGGCCGAGTTTGCCCTCGATGCTATTCAGAAGCGCGGATTCTTCACCGCAAATATACGCGCCCGCGCCGAGGTGGACGTACACTTCGCAGGACCAGTTCGAGCCGCCAATATTCTGGCCGATCCAGTTTTTCGCGCGCGCGGCCTCAACCTGCCGCTCCAAATTGTGCGCGAGGTCCCAGAACTCGCCCCGGCAGTAGATATAGACCGCCGACGCATTGATCGCATACGCGCAAATCAACGCGCCTTCGAGCAGACCGTGCGGGTTCTTCTCCATGATCTCGCGATCCTTGAAGGTCCCCGGCTCCGATTCATCGGCGTTGACGGCGACGTACTTCGGTCCATCGACCTTCGGCACGAAGCTCCACTTCATCCCGGTCGGGAAGCCTGCACCGCCGCGCCCGCGCAGGCCGGAGTTTTTGACTTCGGCAATCACGGCGTCCGGCGTCATGGTCAGCGCTTTCGCGAGACCCTGATAGCCATCGTGCTGGGCATAGATGTCGAAGTCTCCGATATTCTCAACTTCTCTGTGACGTAGAAGGACATGCACCATGACGCTACCTCGTTACTCTCGCGACTCGATTGAGTCGACCAACGTTAGTGTCTCTGCGCGTGCGGTGAAGACCGACGCCGCTCCGTGCGCGACGACCGCGCTTGCCAGCATCAACATGAATCCAATCACGGCCACGCACCCGGATGTATAGAGCGCCAGACCCGCCATATAGAGCAGGCCAAGCCCCGCCATCAGCGCGAAGGTCCGCATCGCGGCCAGCGAGCCACGCAGCCAGCCGTTCAGAAGCGAAACCGCCGCGATGATCCAGATGATGTAAATCCCGACGTTCAGGATCACCCGCGCGATGACAACCCCGCTATTTTCACCTTCGGGAGGCGTCAGCACTCGCAAAAAGTGCGGACCGACCACCGCCGGATTGTTCGTCTCCGCAGGCCAGCGCAGCAGCAATAGCGAGAACAGGACGAGAAACAGCCCAAGCGTCCCCGGCAGCAGGACGCCGACCGGGAGGCGGGTCACGCGGCGCGATTCATTCACGGCAAGCCCTGCGGCTCCTGAGCGATCCCGTGTTCGGCCTCGTATTGCCGCCAGCCGTCGATCAGCGCCCGCATCTTCTCCAAATCCAGATTTTCGTGGAAGTGGAAGTTGCATTGCAGCATCGGCGCGCGGTCGCAGGCGGCGAGGCAGGTCACATGCTCGACGGTGAACATGCCGTCGGCGGTCGTGTCGTTCTCGTGATCGAGTGCGAGCATCTGGCGCAGGCCTTCGTAGAACTGGTCCGCGCCCTTGAGCGCGCATGGCAAATCGGTACAGACTTGCAGCCAATACTTGCCCTTCGGCGTTTCGCGGTACATCGTATAGAACCCGGCGATACTTGTCACCTGCGTGGGGTCAAGTTCGCATAGTTCGGCCACGTCCTCGACGCCTTCACGGTTGATGTAGCCGTACTGCTCCTGCGCGACGTACAGCAGCGGCATCACCGCCGACCGTTTATCCGGGTAGCGCGCGAATATCTGCTGGATGCGGTCGTTGTATTTCGGGTCTAACACAGATGCCTCTCTCAGGTGATCAACACGGCGGGCGTTCGCCGCCCGGCCAACATGCCCGCGACCGATAAATCTTCATCGAGGTCCGGCCAATGGACGCCGGAAATGCTGAATGTGACGTGCTGTTGCTGCTCGTGCGTGGCCTGTTGCAAGCGCGGATACCATTCCAGCGGCGTCGCAATCACACGCCCATCGCTGAGAGTAACGTATAGCAACGCATCTTGTATCCGGGCGGATACGGGTCGTTGTTCAGCGGTACTCGCGACGGGCGTTTGCATGGCGGTCTAGCGGTCGCAGTCGCCAAGCACAATGTCGATGCTACCAATGATCGCCACCACGTCGGCCAGCATTTCGCCTTCAACCAGCTTGGGCAGGGCGCTGATGTGAACGAACGACGGCGTGCGGAAGTGGACGCGGTACGGGTTCGTGCTGCCATCCGCGACGAGGTGGCAGCCCAGCTCACCGCGGGGCGACTCGGTCGGGAAGTAGACCTCGCCCTTGCCGATGCGGAAGCCTTCGGTCCACAGCTTGAAGTGGTGGATCACCGCTTCCATGCTCTGGCCGAGTTCGGCGCGTGGCGGCGGGACGAACTTGCGATTGCTGCTGATAAACGGTCCCTTGCGCAGCATCTTCAAGCCCTGCTGGATGATCTTGATCGACTCGCGCATTTCTTTCACGCGGACAAGGAAGCGATCATAAACATCGCCGTGATCGCCCGTGATCACCGAGAAATCAAACGATTCGTAGCAGCTATACGGCTGCGATTTACGAACGTCGTGCGCGATCCCGGATGCGCGCAGCACCGGACCCGTGCAGCCGAGCGCGATAGCATCTTCCGGCGTGATCACGCCGATACCCTGCGTGCGGTCGATCCAGAGCGGGTTTTTGTTGAGGATAGTCTCGTAATCGTCCACGCGCTTCGGGAAGTGATCGAGGAACGCCTGCACGGTAGGAATGAATTCATCCGGCAGATCGCGCCACAGGCCGCCCGGACGGAAATAGCTGGTCATCATGCGCTGGCCGCTGACCAGTTCAAAAATATCGAGGATTTCCTCGCGCTCGCGGAAGCAATAGAGCATCATGCTCATCGCACCGATGTCGAGGCAGTGCGTGCCAAGCCAGACGAGGTGGCTGTTGATGCGCGTCAGTTCCGCGAGGATCACGCGCCCGATCATCGCGCGCTCCGGCACATCCAAACCCGCCAGCTTTTCCAGCGCGAGGCAGTAAACGAGATTGTTGCCGAGCGGATTGAGGTAATCCATCCGGTCGGTCATGACCAGCGCCTTCGTGTAGGTCTTGGCTTCCATGTTCTTTTCGATGCCGGTGTGCAGGTAGCCGACATCCGGGATGCAGCTCACCACCGTCTCGCCATCCAGTTCGAGCAGCAGGCGCAAAACGCCGTGCGTGCTGGGGTGGTGCGGACCCATATTCAGGAGCATCGTTTCGCCTGTGAGCGCACGCGGCGAGATCATGCCTTTCAATTCATCGAGCGACCCCTGCCAGTTTTCGCCCTCGCCAATCGGCGTAACGGCGGGTTCAGTTCCTTGAGGTGCAATCATATCAAGCATCGTGTGCGCTCCGTCTCTAGGTATTCTTCTCGCGTTTGGCTTGCGGCTTCTGACGCATCACTTCATCGAAATTGAACGTGAACTGCACCTGCTCGTAGCCGAGCGGGTAATCCTTGCGAAGCGGATAGCCTTCCCAATCCTTCGGCATCAGGATTCGTTTGAGGAAGGGGTGTCCGATGAATTCGATACCCATCATGTCGTAGGCTTCGCGCTCCTGCCAGTTCGCCGCCGGGTAGATCGGCGTCACGCTGGCGACCTGCGGCTCCTCGCCGGAGAGCATGACCTTCAGGCGCAGACGGTGGCGAAAGAAGATCGAGTAGAGGTGATAGCAGACCGCGAAGCGCGGCTCTTCCGGGTAGTAATCGACGAAGCTGAGATCGGAGAGCAGGTTGAATTCCAGCCCTTCGGTATCGCGGCAGAAGCGCGCGACTTCGATAATCTTCTCCGGGTCGATCACCAGCGTGAGTTCATCGCGGAACGGGACCATATCCAGCACCGCATCCGGGAACGCTTCCTTAACCCTGTCGCCGAGGCTTCTCAGGTTTTGCATCGGGTTACGATGCCCAATCCGTGATGCGCTCGCCGCGAATCTTTTCGTGCAGCGTCATGATGCCGTGAATGAGTTGTTCGGGGCGCGGCGGGCAGCCCGCGACATAGACATCGACCGGGATGATCTCATCGACGCCCTGCACGACCGCATAGTTGTTGAACACGCCGGAGCAGGAAGCGCAGTCACCCATCGCGAGGACCCACTTGGGCGAGGGCATCTGGTCGTAAAGCTGACGAATGACCGGAGCCATCTTGCGCGTGACGCGCCCAGCAACGATGATCAAATCGGCTTGGCGCGGGCTGGCACGGTTGAGTTCCATCCCGAAGCGGGACAGGTCGTAATTGCTGCACTGCGTCGCCATCATCTCGATAGCGCAGCAGGCAAGCCCGAAGAGCAACGGCCACAGCGCCCCGGTCCGTCCCCAGTTTACGGCGGTTTCCAGCGAGGTCGTGACCACGCCAAGATTGCCGAGTTTAGAGCTTACTCCCATTCCAATGCTCCCTTTCGCCACGCATAGGCGAACCCCAACAGGAGGATTCCGATAAAAATCCCCATTTCAACGAGCGCAAATAACCCCATCTGCCGGGCGATGACCGCCCAAGGCAGGAAAAACACGACTTCGATGTCGAACAGGATGAACAGCACCGCGACCAGATAGAAACGCACGGGCAGGCGGCGCACCGCCGGACCAATCGGGACCATCCCGCTTTCATAAGGCTCGAGTTTGCGGTGCGTGGGGCGGCGCGGCCCCATCAGCGTCGAGAGCGAGACAATGAGCAGGCACATCACCACGGTGATGATGAGGAGAACGGCTGCCGGAGCGTATAAATCGAGCATCTTGGTTCGCCTGTCGTTGATTGCGCAATTCGTAACAATCACCCTGAATGATAACACGACACAGGTGCGAAGTCAAACAATCAGGCGCGTTTTTAGCGATCTATCCGGCTTGTGATAATTTGCGCATTCTTGTCTATGAACGTGATCTGCGCCACAATCTTAATGAATTGGTTTGAATGGAGGCGTAATGATTAAATCAAAGAACGATGGTGCGAAGCGAAAGTGGATGGGTAGCGGGCTGTTTTTTGGAAGTATCGACGCGCCTGAAAATGCGCTGATGGATGCGGCGATGCAGAAGATCGGGTTGCAGCGACGCTCGTTGATTCGCTATGTGCGCGCGGTAGCACTCTTCCTGCCACTGCTGCTGGCCGTGTTCCTCGTCACAACGCGCTTGACCATCTGGGGCAATGGATTGGTTCTCGGTGTTCTGCTGTTTGTCACTGCACTGCTTGGCTTCGGCGCGGATTTGTTCTACCTTTCCAATGCGCTTCGCACTATCGATATTCGTCCGCGAGCGGTTGCCCCGGACGCGCTGCCCATGTTCTCTCCACAGGCAGAGGTCGTCGCAGCACGCAACGGATTGGCGCAGATGCGCAACTGGCGGCTTACAGCGGTCGAGATGGGGTTACGCTTCACACTGGCGGTGATATTCGTCTTGCAGACGGATTTCACCACCATTTCAGGGTCCTATTTTCTGGTTGTAATGCTGTTTACCCTCGCGCTAATCACGTTCATCCTTGAACCCCTATGGCGGATGCGGACCATTGCGGCGATTGGTGTTGCCGCGCTGCCGCAGCGTAAGCATATCGTGCGCCGCTCCCTGATTTCGATTGCTGTGATCGTCGTCGTGCGCGCATTGCAAATCGGGCTTTTGTTCGGTGTGGTCGTAGTCGTCAGCCAGATGATCGCGCGCTCGTTCCCATTCTATGAGGCGAACAATTACAGCGACTCTGGCTATCTTCCGCTTGCACTGTCGGAGGCGTTTGGCGTGCTGGTGGGGTCACTGTTGATCTGGGCGAATTTCAGGTTCTGGCGCGTGCAGGCGGTGCGCTTCGCCAATCGCGGGCTGCTGCGCGTGACCAACGGTATGTGATGCTTTCAACTGGGATCTAAGCTCGGACATAGCTAAGGATTTTGTCCACGACGCTGACAAGCGGCTGTGTTGCATCAAGTACGATACCACTGTTGGGTATGTCTTCTTTTGTGGCGTGTAAACGTAGAATGAGTTCCCGCTCGCCTTTGCTCTTACCCCAGTCATCATCAGCACGGCTGTCGAGCCGTTTATTGAGTGTCTCTGCATCAACGTCCAAGATGAAAATTTCATCAAAGATGTCTACGAACTCCTTGAAATTTCTAGAACCTCCGCAGAAGAAACTGGCTTCGTCGTTCTGATTTGCTGCCAACCTCCTTACTTTTTCTACATCCCAAATATTATTCGCGTGGCGGATTTCGGGAGACGCAAAAGTCGTTGGGCGTGCCTGGTAGCGCAGTTCTCTATCACCATGTATGACTGCGTAACCGCGCTGGCGCAGCTCTTCGCATACTGAGGTTTTGCCCGTGCCGGAAACTCCCTCAATAAGATAATTCCTCTTGCCCATTGTCCTTACCTCGTCGGGGTTAGCTCCAGGAGAACCCGTTCTTTGATACTTGGGGTTCGGTGCAGATAAACATATATACGCTACCACAACTACCAGATGGTTATATGGTACGTCGTACTCAACCTCAGGACAAAAGCATCAAAACGGAAGGCACGAGCGGACACATCGGTCCGCCCCTACGAAACGCGCTGTGTAGGGGCGGACCTGCGTGTCTGCCCACTTTTTTGATCTTGTGGACGCGCGATTACAGCTTGCTGCCCATCAACTGAATAAGGTCCGCGCAACGCATGGAATAGCCCCATTCGTTGTCGTACCAGCTCTTCACATTCAGGAAGTTGCCATCCATCACTTCGGTGAACTCCGCATCAACGATGCTGCTGTGCGGGTTGCCCTTGAGGTCCATCGAGACGAGCGGCTCATCGCTGACGTACAGCACGTCCTTCATACGGCCTGCCTGCGCCTGCCGGAAGGCATTCAGCACTTCTTCGGTGGTCGCGTTCTTTTCCAGTTCGACGAAAAAATCCACGAGCGAGACGGTTGGCGTCGGGACGCGCAGCGCAGACCCGCTGAATTTACCTTCCAGTTCGGGGATGACGAGCGCGACGGCCTGCGCTGCGCCGGTGCTTGTCGGTATGATGTTCACGGCGGCGGCACGCGCGCGGCGCAGGTCCTTGTGCGGCAGGTCGAGGATGCGCTGATCGTTGGTGTAGCTGTGGATTGTCGTCATCATGCCGCGTTTGATGCCGAAGCTATCGAAGACGACCTTCGCGACGGGCGCGAGGCAGTTGGTCGTGCAGCTTGCGTTGGAGACGATGTGGTGCTGCGCCGTGTCGTACTTCTCTTCGTTCACACCCAAGCAAATCGTCATATCCGGCTTCTTGGCCGGGGCGCTGATGATGACCTTCTTCGCGCCGCCAGTGATATGCGCCGCCGCTTTGTCGCGGTCGGTGAAGATGCCCGTCGATTCGAGGACAATATCGCAGCCGAGGTCGCCCCACGGAATTTTGGCCGGGTCTTTCTCCGCGAGCGCTTTCACCGCGTCGCCATTGATGACCATGCTGCCGTCTTTCAATTCGACGGTCCCATTGAATGCGCCATAATTGCTATCGTGGCGGAAGAGGTGTGCCATCGTTTCGAGGTCGCCGAGATCATTGAACGCAATTACGTCCACGACACCCGTATACTTTTCTTTCAATGCGCGCGTGACCTGACGGCCAATGCGTCCGAAGCCATTGATACCCACGCGAATAGCCATGTGGTTTTGCTCCCTTAGCTGGAAAATGAACGTGTAGAGTGTAGCGCGGCGGTGGGGCTTCTCAAAATTGCCCGTCCCTATTGGGCGGACATATTGAACGTGCGATTTCCTGTCAAGATCAGCCACGCAACAATCAAACCCACAATAAAATCGAAGGTGATCACCCTTCCCGTGCTATACAAATCCGGTTCATAGCTGAAATCCACAATATGTCCTCCTGCCGGGATTTGGACCGCCATCAACGCCACATTCGAGCGCAAAATTGGGACGGACCTACCGTCCAGTCGTGCTTTCCAATCGGGCGCATTCACCTGCGATATATCGAGCAGACCGGGCGCGGCGGTCCTGACATCAATCCTGAATGCTTGCGGTGCGTAGTTCGTCACCGTGACCTCTGGCGCTTCGTCAGGCGTACTCAAGGGAACGGTGAGCGCTTGCGGCAGGATCGCAGTCCGGCGCACGTCGATGTCCTTGCTCGCGAGCGCGTTGACCGCCGCGCCGTCGTCTGGCTCGATCCATGTCTGGTAGACCATTCGCGCGAATGGGCGCGGGTCTGTAATTTTATGCAGGTTGATCGCGCCGAGCGGGTCCGTACCTGTACCTACAATTTCGCTTGGGATCGATAGTTCACGGTCCGGCGAAAAGACGTAGCGCACCGCCAGCACTTCCCATACGCGCGCTATCGGCATCGGCGAACAGCTTTTCATAACGATCCAGCCGCAGGGGACTGATCCCGCGAATATCCATGACGCCCCACAGCGCGCCATTATTATCGAACACGCCGCGCGCACCATCCACGCGAAACACGCCGCGCGTATCGGCCTTCACCTGCGCGACCAGCGGCGGGATCGATCCGGTCGCGAGCGCGGGACCCGCTGTGTAATTCTCTATGCTGTGGCCGACCGTGAACAGATCGAGCGCGACAAGTCCCAACAGCGCCGCGCCGCTGCCAGTTCGCGCGCACCGGGTCGCGGCTCGTCCAAACCAGCCATGCGAGCGTCAGCGCCCCGATCATCACGCTGAACGTCACCGCGCGCAGCCGCATTTCGACCGCGCCGCCGATTTGCCAGACGAGGAACAGCGCGGCGGCAAAAACGAACATGAACGCGAGTGCCGCGCCGACCCATCGTAGAAAGCGTTTCGGGAGCGCCCGATCCGTGAAAAGGCTGGCGGTCCCCATCCCGATCAGGATCGATGCGGCAACCGTCACCGGGAAGGCCGCGCGCTCCTGTTCGCGGAAGAGATTGAAACCGGGAACGAGGTTGTAAACGACGTCGTAAATCGCGGTGTTGCGCCCGAAGCTGAGACCAAGCGCGATGAGCGCTATCGCTCCCCAGAAAAGCGCACCCGTATTACGCCGGACGACTGCGAGGATTGCCAGCACCAGCCCCGGCAGCCCGATATATAGCGGCGACCAGAGCGTGAGCCAGCCCGGAAATAGGAACTGCACCACATCATAAGGCGGGAAGCCGTTACCCTGCGAATCGAACGTGAAATTGCCGCGCCGCGCCGACGCCGCGTAATATTGCAGCGCGGGCAAAAGCTGCACTGCCGCCAACCCGCCGCCGACAATCCCGAACAGCGCCATGCCAAGCAGCCACACGCGCCAGTTGCGCCGCGTCGTGTGCGTCAGGTATACGGCATAGAGCATCGTCAAAATGATGCACCAGTGCGCGAATTGCGGCGACCCGCCGTGCAGTGACATCCCCAGCGCGACCCCGCTCAGGATGAAACCGCGCCACCCGATCCGCGCTGGTTCCAAACTGTGTTTACCGGGTTCCGTGCAGATCGCAAGATGCGCGCCAAGTAGCATTAAGGGCAGCCAGACGAGCGACTCCAGCACGGCGAGCTGGAGAAGCGGATACCCGGTCATGAACCCGCCATAAGCAAAGACCAGCGCCCCGACCAGCGCCCCGAAATGCCCCGCATCACGCTCGATGGTGCGCCGCAGGAAAGCATACATCAGCAGCGAGGCGAGCAGGAGGTGCAGCATCGCTTCCCATTGCAGGGCGTTGTAGATAATTCCCGGCGTGGTCGGTTTCGTGAAATTTGCGAGCGCGAGGATCATCACGCGCGGCGGGTAGAACACCCCGGATTGCGTATCCGCGAGGAATGGATACCCGGCGTTGTTGTATGGATTCCAGAGCGCCACCTCGCCCGCCGCCTGCCGCTCCGCCTGATAGCCCGCCCACGCGACGAACTGCCCGCTGAAATCCCCTTCCTTGAGGTGCAGCGCGTTAGCCGTGTTTGGCGTCATCAAGCGCCAGAAGAAGACAATCCACAGCGCAATCAGGATCGCGATACGCGCCGCTTCGTTGCGCCGGGATTGCGTCACGGCTTGGCCTCGATACGGATGTTGGTCAAAAGCAGCGTGTCGGTGGCTTGCGCGCCGTCGGGCTGGACGATGGGCAGACGCTTGATACCACCTTCGATGAAGCGATACGCGCCAATCTGAATCTGCCAGTTGCCGGGCGGCGCGTCATCATGGATTTTGAATGTATGCTTATCAGTGATGATTTCCCCCCGGCTGCCATTGCGAAGTCGGCTTGCTTATGCCATCCGAGCCGCCATAGACCTCCGATGTGCCGAACCGGAACACCTGCACAAAGGCACTGAGATCAACCGTTGGCTTCGCGTTCGCACGCCAAAAGAGTGTGACGGTGACTTCCTGATCCGGTGTCACATTCTGGTCAGAAATATCGTAGCCTATAAATTCGATCTGGTTGCCAAAATTGATCGAAGTCGGATTTGGCACGGAAGCAGTAGAGGCAGGCGGGAGTAGATTTACCGTTCCCAGTGTGACGGCATTATCTTGAATATCTCCCGGCTCCGTTATTGGTGTTGCATTCATACGGCGGCCTGTAGCGCTATCATAGAAGCCGAGCATGATGCGCAGTGTGTCGGGAGCGTAGGCGTGATCGGGGATTTGAATGGCAAACCGATTGCGCCAAAACAAGCTCTTGCTCCCGGTTTGCATAATCTTGGTGGACCACAAGCCTTGACGCAGAAGTACGTCGCGTTGCGCCACTATGACACCTTGCATATTTATTAAGTGTACAAAAGCACTCCATTCAGTTGAAGATGGCATCCACCTCGGTACAGAGAAAATAACATCAACAATTAGATAGTCGCCCAAATTGATGGTTTGAGGAATATTGTACGAGTGTGTGATCTCAATTTTGTTCAGCGAGTCGGTGTCATCTGTGAAGGTCGTACGCAGAAGTTTCAATTTAATATAGCTGCCTATCGAAATTGGAAAATCAGCTTCGGTATATGCCTGGTGGATGAGGATCGGCGCACACGCCGCAACCACGATGAACCACGCGGCGACAATGGCAAGCACGCGGCTCCGCGCAGGCCATAGCCTGTATAGACCGAATGCCATCCACGCGCTGATCGGCGCAATGGCTGCGAACATCAGGCGACCCTGACTGGCCCAGGTCGATTGCGTCCAGCGGATGAGCGAGAGGAACAGGACGAGAATCCAGAGTGCGGTGGACGCACGAGCGAGGAGCAAGGGTGTAGTGCGCGGCGCATTCCCACGCCTCATATTTGCCACCGCAACCACCAGCCCCGTCACGCTCACCGCTGCAATCCCATTGAATACCGTATACCCCCACTCCGGCAGCGGCACGTTTACGCCGCCGAAGAAGCCCCAATAGCTCATCAGGAAGGTATGCCGCTCGCTCCCAAAGCTGCGGCAGGTTGGCCGGGAGTTGTCGCTCTCCGACGATTTGCAGGAAGATATTCAGCCCGGTCGGGTCGCCGTAGATGATCTGGTTGCGGATATACCACCACGCGCCGATCAGCACCGTCAGACCGCCCGTAACCATGCCACCAACCACGAACACTCGAACACTGCGCACGCGGTACGCGACAACCGCCAGCGCCACCGCGACCAGCGGCAACATGAACCCGATATTGAATTTGGCGAGCATCCCCGCACCCGGCGACGACCCCGATCCCGATGATTTGCCGGAACGTCGGCGCGGTTTGCTGATTCACCAGCCGCACGATTTGCAATAGCAGCACACTTGCCAGGGCCGTCGAAAGGTTGTCGTTGTTGATCGACCCCGATATGAACAGAAACATTGGATTGAACGCAGTCAACGCCGCCGCGCCGAGCGCGACCGCACGCTTGCCGGGGAACAATTCCAGCGCGAGCCAGTACGTCATCCCGAGCGTGAGCGTGCCGAGCAGCACGGAGAAGAAACGCACGACATGCGCCGCGAGGACCGTCCCGCGCCAGGGTAGCCCTTCGCGTACGGGGTCATGCACGACAATGTTCACGTTTCCATCGGGGCGCAGCACGCCGAGGTCGGGGTGCGGGTTGAGGTGGCGTACCTCATCCATATCGTAGCGGTCCAGCGGCGAGACGAGGAGCGCGCTCAATAAGTAGTAGAGCGGCGGCTGGCTGCCTTCCTGCCGCATCGGTCCGGGATTACGCGGGTCCTGCACGGGCAACGTGAACCCGCTATCCGCGATGTACTTGACCATCGGATAATGCCACAGTTCATCGGATGCTTCAAAGAGCGGCGTGACAACGCTGTACAGACTCGCAAGCAGCAGATAGAGCGTGAGCAGCACAAAAAACGGACGATGCGTTTTCATTGCGCGGATGTGCCGCTCTGTGCTGTCAGATAAGCGGCGGTGCGCTCTGCGATTTCCGGCCAGGTGAAGCGCGCAGCGAGTGCTTTTGCATTGCGCGACAACTCAAGCCGCCGTTGCGGATTCTCCCACAAGTTATAAATTTCATCAGCTAAGGGGTCTTGCCCACCCGCTACATAATCTATATAGCGAACAGCATGGTCAAGTTCGGGAAGCGGCACTGTGGGCGGCGTCGTTACAATGGCGCAGCCATGCGCAAGCGCCGCAAGTAGGCTTCCGCGACGAAACGATGCGCCATCCCGAAAAGGAAGCGCGATAATGTCACACGCTTTCAATGCGCGGCTCACCTGAATTGGTTCCAGATACCCGGTCCAGCGGGTACGAAACGCTATTGATGACTCACCCAGATATTGTTGAATTTCTTGACCAGCGCCAATAAAGACGAGATAAGCATCAAATTCTGCACCCAATGAAATTAGTGACATATCTTCGATGAGTTCAAAAACTCCTTTGTTTTTGGTGAACAAGCCAAAATATCCGACCAAGAAGGCGTTTTGCGGAATATTCAACGAGTCACGAAACGCCGCGCGCTCCGCGTCCGTCACCTCATGCACGGGAATATTCGAGCCGATGGGGATTTCTGTCACCTCATGCACACCGCGCGCGTTCAAATCCGTGATGTCTTCCGCATTCGTCGCGATGCACCCGGCGGAAGCCTTCGCGAGCGCCATCACCGACCAGCGGCGCAAGGGTCCCGCCTTCGGGAAGAGGTACGGCACTTTGAGATCATGGAAGGTCGTCACCACCGGGAGCGGGCGAAGTACGCGCGGCAGGAAGTGAACCCAGGGCGACATCGCGTAGGCTGCCGTCTCGAATTGCAGATTGATCACATCGAGGGCGTTTTCAGTCGCCCAGCGCGCGGCGATCCGCAAGCTCGCGCGGTCCCATTTCGTGATGATCGGCGCGATATTCAGGCCATCGTCGGGCTGCGTCCCGCGCACGTCCGTCAGGATGTGGATATTGTGTCCGAGGTCGCGTAGCCCTAACGCGAGCAACCGCGTAAAATCGCCGACGCCGCCGCGCATCGGTGGGTATTCGCCCGTGATGATCCCGATTTTCATGCCGCGCGGACCAGCGAGCGCAGTACCTGCCGATAGACCCGCACGCGCTCGCGGCGCAGCCCGCGCTTGGAGCCGAGGACGCCCTTCAACCATTCTTCGGCAAGCTGCCAAACGTAGTTGAGGATGATCACCGCGCGCAGTATTCCCGCCGCGTGCCGACCATGATGCTTGCGGAAGTAGACCAGCTTGCTTTGTTGAAAATAGATATGGCTGCGTGCGCTGGCCTGCGCGGTGCTTTGTCCGCCGTGATGCACAATCCGCGCAGCGCCAATATAGACCACCTGCCAGCCGCGATCCTTCGCGCGCTTGCAAAAATCGACCTCTTCCGAATACATCACGTAGCGCTCGTCCAAATCGCCGACCTGATGATAAACCTCATGTCGGAACATCAGCGCGGACCCCTGCATCCAATCTACTTCGGCGGTCGCATCGGGCGGGATGTCGTTCGTGTAGAAGCGGTCGAGCATCCGGCGCGGCGCGTAACGCTGCAACCACGTACTTTCAAAGACACCCGTGCGCAGCGTCGGGAAGCGGCGTTTGGTCGGCTGCGTCGTACCGTCGCTGTTGAGCGTATGCGGACCGACAATCCCGACCGCCGGATGTTCATCCAGATAGCGCACAAGCACCGGGAGCGCATCCGCGACGATCTCCGTATCCGGGTTGAGCAGCATGATCAGCCGTCCACGCGCCGCATCGAGGCCGAGATTATTGCCGCGCGTGAAGCCGACGTTTTCCGTCTGCGCGATGATCCGCACCTGCGGAAAAGCAGCCTGCACGCGCGCGACAGTATCATCCGTGCTGGCCGAATCGACGACAATCACTTCCAGCGCGAGCGATCCGGTATTCATGTAGATGCTGCGCAGGCACGCTTCGAGCAGCGCGGCGACGTTCCAGCTTACGATAATGAGAGAGAGGTCGGGTTGCGTATCCATGCGGAACATTATAGCGTTAGTGTGGTGTTGTTTTCACGGGCGCGATTGTGACGAAATGCAGATGCAAGTGCTACCCACACCGCGCGCATACCGGATAGAATAACGCCATTCGCGAGTTTGCTTATCCAAATCGGCGTAACAAAGCATGTCCGAACCCCGCAAGGTCCTCATTCGCCTCGATGATCGCGCGCGCCTGATCTCGGCGGCGTTGGCCGCGACCCTATATCCGTTGCAATCGCAGCAGCGCCAAAAGCATGGCGTCACGCTGCACGCACGCGGCACGCGCAAATGGGTGAGCGTCTATGGTACACATCCGGCGGTACAGACGCTGCAAGGTTTGCTCGACTCCGGGGTCGGGCTGGAGCCGATATATACACACGTGCTGCAGGCGGATTGGCCGACCTTCAATAGCGAGAGTAGCGCCGATTGGGTCCCGCAGGGCTGGGGCGATCAGCTTCGCCAGTTCCACGACTCGGCCAACCTCGCGGCATGGTGGACCGACGAAGATGAACAATGGCAGCTTCCGATCCGTCACCTGACGCGCGTTCTCGCCCCGGTGGACCTCTACCAAACGCTGGAAGTGTACTTCGGTCCGTTGCGTGAACAGCTTGTCGTCCTGCCGAATATCAGCTTCCCGACCGATCAAATTCTCGCGGCGCGATCCGGCGATGACCTGTTCGCGGTGCTGCCGCCGCGCCGTGCGTGGGGCGATAGCGCACCCTGGCCGTATGAAAGCGACAAGACCTACGTGTATCAGGAAGCGTTGCGCGTGTACCTGCGCCTGCTGCTCGATTCGATGCTCGATGCGCAGCCGGAAGAGGTCGCGGCGGCCAGTGAGCGCCCGCTTCCCGTCGGGGACCGTTTTGCACGGCTGCATCCGACCTGGCGCGAGCAGTTCACGGAATTATTTATCGCAGGCGCGACGGTGTTGTTCCTCGAAACGGCGGTCGATCCGCGTGAGGCGAAGGCCTATGCGCAACAGGTGACGAAGGTGGAAGGCTTGGCGCTGCTACCCAACGTGGTGCGCCTGATGAAGCGCTACGAAGGCGACCGTGCGTTGGGCAAATACGCGACGTTTATGGATTATCTCGCGATATTCGTTCGGCAGTTGCGCGTCACGTTGACGCTTTCGCCTGCCAGCCGTTGATGGGGCGGGCGGGTCAAGCCCCGCCCCTACACCATACATATGATCTCGTGTAGGGGTCGGGCTTGACCGACCCGTCCGGGAAATGCAGAAGGCGCGTATCCGCTATAGGGATCGGATACATCCGACCTATCAGACAGCCGCACGTTCGCGCCCGATCAGCAGCGCGCGAATATTATCAAGCACCTGCACAGGCGTCCGAAAATCGGGCAGCGCGCGGATCACATCCACCTCGTCGCGGAGCGTATGTAAATCATCACATAAGGCTTGTGCCTGCTGCGCGATCTGTGGCGAATCGAGCGCAGCCGCGAAGGTGAGTGCATGTGCATCCATCAACCCATATTTGAGTTTATTGCCGATGTGTTTGGAGCAGCGGCACGGATTGGCTGGGTTGACCAACCCGCACTGCCCATTCACGAACGCGAGCAAATGGGTACGGGCGCGCGAAAGTTGCTTGCGGTAAGTCGCGGCAGGCAGTTCGAGGATATAGGCCGCTTCGTCGCCGCTCAGGTGCAGCACTTCGCCGAGAATGAGTGCCAGCCGATGTGGGCGGTCCAGACAAAGCAGCATCCCGGTCGTACAGTTGATCCGCACTTCCGCAAGCAGTGCCGCATATTCGACCTGCTCCGGGACGCTCGCTTCACCGAGCGCGAGGCTGGCTTGCAGCTTCTCGGACATCGTATCGAATGTTGTGGTTTGCTCTTCGGCGCGTCGTTTGCGTGTCGTGAGCAGGTAATTCGACGCGATGCGATACACCCACGTCATAAAGCCCGCCTCACCTTTGAAAGTTGCGAGGTGCGTGATCACCTTGATCAAAATCTCCTGCGTCGCATCCTCCGCGTCGGCGGGGTGCTGCAACATGCGCAGGGCCAGATTGTAAACGGGGCGCTGCATCCGCTGGATCAATTCATCGAGTGCGGCGCGGTCGCCTTCGCGTGCTTGTCCCACCAAAACTATATCATCCATCCTGACGTCCTTCATTCACTTCTTGCTTAGACTCGGCGCTCGCTATTTTGTGACAGGAAGCCGCAAAACTCGTCACATGCTGCGGGTACATCGGTCTAAATTAATCAGAAGCGCTCACACGGAGGATGCTTCAATGGAGAAATCCCCATGCTCAAAACCCGTATTCTGACCACTACCGCCGCCCTGCTCGTCCTTTTCGGCCTCGCGCAAACCAACGTTCACGGAAAACCACAGGAGAACCTCATGTCCAGCGCCCCGACCATGCAAGCAACAATGGCCGCCGCCGATCTCGAATTCAACAAGTCCCTCGTCCGGCAGGTCGTGGACGTGCTGAGTAACGGCAACTATGAAGTCCTGACCAAAATCGTCGATGAAAACTATGTGCAGCATGGAGCCGGACGCCCTTCGACCCGGAAGGGCTTGCAGGCGACCTATGCCGCCTACCGCGCCGCGTTCCCGGACATCAAATGGACGATTGAGTATATCGCTGCCGAGGGGGACAAGGTACTCATCTATACGACGCTGACCGGGACGCAGAAGGCAGTCTTCAATGGAATCCCCGCGACCAACCGTTTCGTCACGATCAACACGGCAGATGTGTACCAGATCACGAATGGCCTGCTCGCCGCGCACTGGGATGTTTACGATCAGTTCGGGCTGCTCACGCAGCTTGGAGTGTTGCCGAAGCAGGGGTAACTCTAAATCTATAAGTATCGTGGGTCGGGTCAAGCCCGACCCCTACCGAACGCGCGTTATGCGCCCTTCGCCGCGCCTTCCTTCTCAAAGACGGTGTTCAAAATCTGCTGCGCCTCGTCGAATATCTGCTCCAGATGCTCGGGTCCCTTGAAACTCTCTGCGTAGAGTTTGTACACGTCCTCCGTCCCGGAGGGGCGCGCGGCGAACCAGCCGCTCTCAGTCATCACTTTGAGGCCGCCAATCGGCTGCTGGTCGCCCGGCGCGGTCGTCAGCATTTGCGTAATCGGGTCGCCTGCCAGTTCCTTCGAGTGAATGGCATCGGGCGAGAGCCGCGCGAGGATTTTCTTTTGTGCCGTGCCTGCGGGTGCATCGCGGCGCTCATAGGTCGTTGCACCGTATTTTTCGGTGATTTCGCGGTAAATCTGGCCCGGGTCCTTGCCCATCCGCGCGGTCATCTCTGCCGAGAGCAACGCTGGGATCAAGCCATCTTTGTCGGTCGTCCAGACGGTTCCATCGCGGCGCAGGAATGACGCCCCGGCGCTCTCTTCGCCACCAAAACCGAGACGCGCGTTCAGCAAGCCCTCCACGAAAAACTTGAAGCCGACCGGAACTTCATACAGCGCGTGACCGCCGCCCGCCGCAACCCGGTCGATGATGCTGCTGCTCACAATGGTCTTGCCGATGGCAGCATCGCGCGGCCACTGCGGGCGGTGCTGGAACAGGTAATAGCACATCGCGGCAAGGTAATGATTAGGCGGCAGCAACCCAACACTTTTGGCGACGACACCGTGACGGTCGTGATCCGTGTCGCAGGCGAACGCAACATCGAATTTGTCCTTGAGGTCGATCAGCCGTTGCATCGCGTACACCGAAGACGGGTCCATCCGAATTTTGCCGTCCCAATCAACGGACATGAAGCGGAAGGTCGGGTCCACTTCCGCGCTAATCACCGTAAGGTCAAGGCCGTAGCGCTCACCGATGCGTCCCCAATAGGCTACTCCCGCGCCACCCAGCGGATCAACGCCGAGGTGCAGGCCAGAGGCTTTGATCAGGTCCAGATCAATGACGCTTTGCAGGTCTTCGATATACGGGGTGACATAATCATAGCGATGCGTCGTCGGCGCGGTGAGTGCCTGTTGGTATGGCATACGTTTGACGCCCGCAAGTTGCTTGTCGAGATAGGCATTCGCCTGATTTTGAATCCAGACGGTGACATCGCTCCCGGCGGGGCCGCCATGCGGCGGGTTGTATTTATAGCCGCCGTCGCCGGGCGGGTTGTGCGAGGGCGTGACTACGATCCCATCCGCGAGACCTACGGTACGTCCGTGATTGTAGGTCAGGATCGCGTGCGAGATCACAGGCGTCGGCGTATAGCCCTGCGCGTCGTCGATCATCACTTCGACGCCGTTGGCCGCTAATACCTCAAGCGAGGTCGCGAACGCGGGTTCGGAAAGCGCGTGCGTATCGATCCCCAGAAAGAGCGGTCCCGTGATATTTTGCGAGGCACGGTAATCGCAGACCGCCTGACAGACCGCCAGAATGTGCCACTCGTTGAACGAGCCGCTTGTCGCGCTGCCACGATGCCCGGACGTGCCGAAGGCGATGCGCTGCGCGGATTGTGTACTATCGGGCTGAATGGCAAAATACGCCGTAATCAGGCGCGGAATATTCGTCAGGCTGCCCGGCTCCGGGAGTTTACCTGCCAGTTGGCTGATGCTCATGCGTGGCCTCGCTCGCTTCTTCGGTTTCGATCAAACTGTAGCGAATTTGAGCTATTCTGTCCTAATGTGATTTGTGGTAAAACCATGTTCTATGTATAGTGTACCCAACTCGCGTGATCCAGGTGGGCTTTCCAAAAAGTGAGCAGAAACGATGACAAAGAGAGCGCGGCGTATCTACGCAGAAGAACCCCATCACGTACAGTCAAATCAGGTATTGAAAACTCCCGATCAGAATTTGACCGCGCAGCACAACGCCCCCCACGCTGAAACAGAACAAGCTTCGCGCCTGACCGGGCAGCAACAGCATATCCTCTCGATGCAGCGTTCCATTGGCAACGCCGCAACGCTGCGCCGCCTGCCGAAACCCGCGCAGAAAAGTGGCGGGAGGCTGCCGAAGGCGCTGCTGCCGTTGGCCGGGCAATACATTCAACAAATTCAACGCTTTGCATCTGCGGAACATCGTTCGCTCGGAGCAGAGGGCGAGAATGTCCCCGAAAGCGGGTTGTTTCCGGGATCGCCTGCGTTGAGTTATGGTGAAATCATCGCGCTTTCTGGCGATTTCTATACCTCATACGATTTAATGGCGAGTCCGAATTACATCCTCAAGGATGGAAAAAAGGATTTTTCTCCAGATTCGACGCAAAAGAAAATTGCCGAATTGAACTCGCTCAAGCATCTGTTCGAGATCGAATCGATAGCGCGAGCGAAGGGCGATACGAAAACGCTTGAGGGTCTGGACACCGGGTTCGTGCCGGATTTGACTGCCGCGCCGGGTCCTGATGGCACACAGCCCGAATTGCCCGGCTACATGATCGCGACGGGCGGGCGTTATGGCGAAATGGCGCTCGAAAACTTCAAGCACTTCTCATTCGGCGGCGAGAACCTCAACGAGTGGAAGAAGGGACATCGCGAATCGCTGGAAGAAGCCTTCAAAGCCGGCTTGACCAACGACAATGGCGCACGAATCAAGGCGATGGCGCGCACCGCTGCTTCAGACCATTACCTGACCGATGCGTTTTCGACTGGACACATGCGCGTCCCGCGCCGCCCCATCGACCAGTATTACCGCACTCTGATGATGGGCGCGACCGACGGCCTTGTAGAAGCCATCGTCAACGAAATGCCCGCCGATATTAGCTTCAAGGTCCCGTTGAGCGATCTCTCTGCATATTTACCGGATTGGCTGCCCTCAATTCCCGATATCGACGTGGATATTCCGCTGCCCTTGCAGGATTGGGTACGCAGCGCGGTGACACCTATCGCTGCTGCGTTGCGCCCGAAGATGAACGACCCGGTCGGGAAAGCGCTGGGCGGGCTGGTCTCGCTGTGGCTGCATGACAAGGACAACGAGCGCGGGCTGATCGTTTCCAACTCAGCGGGCGGCATCTGGAAAGCCTTCGGCGATACCAATCTGGATAAGGCCGCAGGCGCGGAAGCACCCGCAGGTACGAACACGAACAACCGCGCCGAAGCGCAAAAAGCGGTCAATTCCGACCGTGATGAAGTCAACAAGATGTTCGAGCTGGGCAAGCAGCAGGCGAGCCGGACGCAGCCGACGCCCGGCGGTGGTGGCAGCACGCCCGCAAATATTCCCTCGACGGTGCTGTTTGGCTTCGACCAGCCGAAAGGTGAGGGCGACACCTCCGTACTGAGCAGCGGCGACCAGCAGGCATTGACCTCATTGGCGGGCTACCTGCAAACAGTGGATGGGGTAAAGGTCAACTTGACCGGGTGGGCCGATTCACGCGGCAGCCAATCCTATAATACTGGACTTGCCGGACGGCGCATGTCATCCGTGCGCGCGTATCTGACGGCGCAGGGTGTCGCGCCGGAAAAACTCGGCACGATGAACGCGATGGGTGAACCTGTCGTCGCGACCAATGCGGCAACCCATGCGCAGTTCCGGCGCGTCGATGTGGCGATGGAAGGCACGCCGACGCCGACCCCGCAGCCCGCTCAGGATATGAGTACGGGTCCTGCTCTGCCGCCGGGCGTCGAAGGACCCTATGGCGCAGAGGCATTTGTCCCGAAGGTCAGCAGCGAGAACACCGCGCTCGAACCTTATGAGTGGTGCGATCCCAAGATGGATGCCAGCCTCAAAGCCGACCTGAGCAAGAAGGCGCGCGAGATGGTCAGTGGCTTGTTGAAGGGCTTAATTACGCAAAACCTGCCCGGAAACATCCCTATGGATATTGAAATCCCGATACCGTTTATGGATAATCCGCACGTCAAGTTTGAAATTCCGTTGAAGCGCTGGTTATCGCATGTCAATGACTACGTCGAGCCTGCGGTTGACAAGGTTCTGACGGATGGCGTATTCGGTGGCATTCTCGACGGCGCGTGCAGCCTCGCGGAATCAGTTCCACAAGTCGAGGGTGGCGCGACGGAATAACCGTTGACGCGACGATGCTGCTAATCTATCGCCGTGATGAATCGGGTTCGCTATTGCGAAGGTCCTGAGCATAATTCGTAAGCGAGCGCGTATAGCGTTCGTAGAGATCGGGAACACGCAAGGTCAGGTCGATCATTTCGGCAAGCGCCTCGGCCTGTCTGCCACTGCTATATAACGCGAGGGCATAGAACGCAACCAGCGCGCGGTGTTCGGGAAAACGGGTGCGAGCCGTTTGTAGTAATTGAACGGCTTCATCATACTTCCCCGCGTTACGCAGGGAACTGCCTAGCTGAACCATTGCCCGTACCAATAACTCATCCCTCAACCCAATCCTGATTGCCTCGTAGTAGTAGTGAATAGCTTCTGTTTCATATCCGTTCGAGTCGAATACGCCGCCCGTCTCAAAGAGGACTTCGGCATCTTCGGGAAAGCGTTCCGCAAGCTCGATGAAAAAGTCGATGGCTTCCTGCGCCTGCCCGTCATGTTGAAGCGCTAATCCGTGTGCGATCTGCGTGGCAATTTCCATTTTCCCGAATTCCCCTATTTGGCGTTCCGATTATCGCGTACCAGAGAAACATAATGAATGCACAGATAACATGCGTATGTGCCGTCGTCATTCATGATTTACTGCGGGTGTACTGCGGGCAGCAACAGCGCTTGCCAGAGCATCGATCACAATGCCAAGCGCTTGCTTGAGCGATGCGTCCTGTATGTGACCATTCGCATCAAGTTTTGTGCGAATTTGCGGGATGATTAGCCTCGCATCTTCGGGAACCAGCGCAGACAGCGCGGTCAAGGTCAGGAGCAGTGAAGCGTGCGCCCTCGCACCACCGCCTGCGTTTGGAGACGCACTCAGCGCCGCGACAGGCTTATCCATCAACTCACCGGAGGATACCGTCCAATCCAACGCATTCTTGAGCGATCCCGGCATGCCAAACGCATATTCCGGTGTGCAGATGAATACCGCGTCTGCACTATCCAATGCTTCCCGCAAGAGCCGTACCGTCGCTGGGGCGTCATCCGTATCCCGATCAGGTGAGAACTGGGGCAGATCTGCCAACCCTTCATAAAACCTGAACTGGACACTCGGAGTGGCAAGATTTGCCGCCGCTCGGATGAGTTGCGTGTTGGTCGAGGTCGATTTCAAGCTGCCGGAAACAGCTAAAATGATCATCAATTGCCTCGGATTGTCACATTTGAATAAACGGTTTCCCACGGACCGCTTCCCTTGATGAATGATTGCATGATTGCGCGTTCGGCCTGAATGGTATGGTTCAAATCATGCGCTGCCCAGTGATTTAGGAATTCACGCATGGATACCATCCCGTATTCAGCATGGTGTGCGCGACGATCCAGATCGGCTTCCGTCACCTGAGCGAGCAGCGCAAGGTTATCGTTCCGTAGCTGATCGAAAATCGCTGCGAGGGCAACGCTGGGCGGCGCTTGTTCCGGTCGGTCATCGGGATTGAAGGCAGCCATATCTGCCCCTGTGAGTAAGGCTTTGATCCGTACCGGAAACGAAGTCTGTTCAACGTCTACAAGGTGTTGCAAGCAATCCAGCGCGGACCATTCGCCCGGTGCGGGTCGCATCGAAAGCAGTTCGACAGGCGTGGATTGGACCAATGCCAGCCAGCGCGCAGGGGTCGCCATGATGATCGATTTGGACCAATCCAGAACATTGTCCGACATGATTGAGTTCCTTGTAAATCAACGTGCAAGAGATTAACACGATTTCGGAGTTAAGCAGGGGCGCGAAAGGGATGTGCAGGGCAAATGCACCAGGTTTCAGGACGAGAGTGTCCAGACGCAAGCAACACACTTGACAGCAATCAAAAACAGGTATAATTTAATGAGCAGTGTTCATCAGGTTACAAATTGAAACAAGACGGACCCGAAAAAGCCAAATACACGAGAGCGCAGCGCCTGCAGGAAGTCAGCCAGCAACGCCGCGAACAGGAAAAACAGGACGTGCGCCGTGCGATTTTACAGGCGTCTACCGCGCTGTTCTTGCAACATGGCTATGAGAAGTTCTCGCTGCGGCAGGTCGCGGAACAGATTGGCTATTCACCGGGGAACCTTTACCTGTACTTCAAGGACAAAGACGAGGTGTTGTTCACGATCATGATGGAAGGTGTGAAGCGCTTCTCGGACATGCTGACCGAAGCCGCGCAGGAAAGCGACCCGCGCACGCGGTTGGGAAACATCGGGCGCGCCTATGTCGATTTCGGGACGCAGAACCCGGCGCATTTTCAACTGATGTTCATGCAGCGTACTGACTACCTGCTGCGCGTGGATGAAAGCGCACGGCAGCCCGTCTTCGCAATCTTTGCGCTGTGGGGCGCGGTGATCGAAGAGGCAATGAAGGCGGGCATCCTGCGCATGGGCGACCCGACCAGTACGGGCGATGCGCTGTGGGCGCTGCTGCATGGGGTTGTCTCCATCGCGATCCTGATGCCGAACTTCGACCGCAAGCGTATTCAGGAGATGACGGACGCAGCTATCGAAATCGTGACGACCGGAATACACAAATAGATTTTTATTTTCCTTGTAAATGAACAGTGTTCATTCGATGATTGCTAATTTCAGCAACATCGTTTTTGACAGGAGAGATCATCGTGCAACAAACAGCAACAGTTCAACCGACCGGGTGGCACATCGCGAAGTGGGGTTTCTGGGGATGGCTGGAAACTGCGGTCAAAGGTATCGGGATTGTGACGGGGTGGGTGGCGCTCCTGACTGCACTCCCCATCGGCGCGTTGACTATCGGCGGCAATCCACGCCTTGCCGCGATTGCGTTGCTCGCGCTACTCACTTTTGCGGCGGTCGGTGTAAACTTCGTGCGGCTCCGCCAGCGCGAGGTCGTCTCACAAATTTATGCGCTCGCCAATGCGTCGGGGCATCTCGCAATGTTGGTCACATTGCTCGGCAGGCCAGATTTGCGGGCGTTCGGAGTTGTCTTTGGGATTGCCTATGTCGCGGGTGAACTGGTCAAACAACGTTTCCTCACGGTGTCGGGCTACACCGAAGGCGGCGCAAAGCCTGCGCAGATGGTGATGGTCTCACGCGTGCTGATGGTCTTCTATATTGTGTTTACGGTGCTACTGCTGGTCTAGTTTGGAACACGTGGCCGCTGACTCGAATTCGGCGGCCAATCTGCGCGTATACTTGTGCGCAGCCGCCAAACCAGCAGGGTAGACCGTGACCAGTACCTATCACATCGTTCGCGCACTACTCCGCGACAAGACTCTCGCAGAGAACCCGATCTATCTCCGCGAGAAACAGGGCTTGCTACGCAGCAATCTCGGAACCGTGATGCGACTGGAGCCGCGCCCCTCGACGGTGCTGCTTACGCTTGGGGTGGTCATCCTCGTTTGTGCGCCATTCGTCTTCATCCGCAATGTAGTGGCGCTGTCGCTGTTCGGCGGACTGCTCTGCTCGCTGGTCTGGATGCTGCCGATGGTCACGCTCACAGGGGCAGGGCTGCGGCGCGAGCGTGAACAGGAAACACTTGACATACTGCTCACAATCCCGCAATCGACAGAGACAATTCTGTTTGCGAAGGCGCACGCCTGGCTGGATACAGTAGTGCGCTTCCCTTTGGGCGTGCTAGTTGGCTACGCATGTCTCGGCGCATTTTTCTATTTTGCGTTCGCGACAGGTGCAAAAAGCACGCTTTCGATGGTCATATTGGCGCTGTTTACAATTCCACTGGTCATTGCCCATCACGCACAGGAATTTGCGCTCGCAATAGCGCTCGGTGTGTACTTCGGGACGGTTCGCGCCGCGCCGGGGATGATCGCGATCTTCGGTCTTGCCGCTTGTGTGGTTATTCGCCTGAGTCAGTTTTTATTGGTGCTGATCTGGGTCCTCGGCTTCGACCCGATTTCGGCGGCGGTGGCGAGTTTC
Organism: Aggregatilineales bacterium; assembly: GCA_965246845.1. GTDB lineage: Bacteria > Chloroflexota > Anaerolineae > Aggregatilineales > UBA2796 > JBBRMW01. Next base: position 556,757 of record CBDFFR010000012.1, on the reverse strand, counting down.
CTGAGCGTGTTCACGGGCGCGCCGATCCTGTTTCTGTATGGGTCGCTGCTGCCTGTGCTGCTGACGCTTGCGGTGCTGTTCGCGGTGCGCGAGATCGCGGTGGTGCTGCTTTTTCGTGCTGCGCTCGATAATCTCTCCCACGCGTAGATTACATCACAGGAGAGCATAATGTACACGAGTTTTCATATCATCCGCGACCTGTTCTTCAACCGAAACATCGAGCGCAACGCAATTTATCGGGAAGAGTACAGGCAGGCGTATAAAGATTGGCCGAATGATGAACGACTGCCACCACCGGGGCTATATGGATATGGATGCAGTGTAGGAGTCCTTTTAGTCCTTCTTTTGTTCTTTTTATCTTACACAGCGACAACCACGCAGACTTCAGATTTGCCGCTCTTCTTTAGCTTCATAGTCTCTGTTGGGTGGATGTTGCCAGTCATCATCGTCGCGGGAAAAGGACTCCGCCGCGAGCGAGAGAACGGCACACTTGAGCTACTACTTGTAACAACTGCTTCAAATCAAGAGATTATTGTCGCCAAAATGTGCGCTCAACTAAAGAAACTCGCAAAGACAACTGTTGGATTTTTGTCCACTCTATCAATTATTGGTTCGGTGCTTTGGTTTTTTCTGCTCGTTTTAGATGAAAGCCTCTCAACACAAGGAGCGGTACTTCTCCCCTTTCTATTCCCAATCATCGCTATGTTGAGTTTTATTGAACACCTGCACGAACTCGCTTTGGCCGCAGTGCTTGGCTCACTTGCGGCTACCATTCCAAGTTCAACGTCGATAACAGCCGATTTCGCGTTTTTGATTTGCTTCTTGATCAGATTAGCTCAGCTTTTGTTTGTTTTAGGTCTCGTCGGCTCATTGGGCAGGGGCTACAACTTGGCCGGAACAACATTCCTCAATATGATGCTGGGTTCAACATCCACTTATCCAGACGTAAACTTGCTATCAGGATTGGCCGTAACTGCAACTTTCTTCGCTGTCCGTGAAATTATCATCGTGGTTTCCTCTCGCCTTGCTGTGCACAATCTATCCCGCGCATAATTGGGCAGAACCGAACGGGCATTCTACAATTCGATTACAATCAATGTGATTAACCTCTATGCCGACCGAACTCCTGACCCTCTCCGACGCCGGACTCTATTGCGCGGCGGGTGATTTCCATATCGACCCCTGGCGGCCTGTGCAGCGCGCCGTCATCACGCACGCGCACGGCGACCACGCGCGGCGCGGCTCCGCGAGCTACCTGACGACGCACGAAGGCGAGCGCGTCTTGCGGACCCGAATGGGTCCTGATGCCGCGATACAGACGGTGAACTACGGGGAAGCGGTCAATCATAATGGTGTGCGCGTCTCGCTGCACCCGGCGGGACATATCCTCGGTAGCGCGCAAATCCGCGTCGAATATGGCGGTGAGGTGTGGGTCGTCTCCGGCGATTACAAAATCGAAGCCGACCCGACCTGTACGCCCTTCGAGGCGGTGCGCTGCCACACGTTCATCACCGAAAGCACGTTCGGGCTGCCGATTTATCGCTGGCCGGGGACTGATAAGGTATTCGCGGCGATTAATGCGTGGTGGCGCGCAAACCGCGAGGAAGGCAAGGCGACCGTTATTTATGGTTACGCGCTCGGCAAGGCGCAGCGCCTGCTCGCGGGCGTGGATGCGAGTATCGGACCGATCTTCACGCACGGCGCTGTCGAACGCCTGAACGCTGATTACCGCGCAACGGGTATCCTGCTCCCGCCGACGACCTATGCCGCCGCCGCGAACAAGGCCGACTTTGCGGGGTCATTGATCGTCGCGCCGCCGAGCGCGCACGGCACGACATGGCTGCGGCGCTTCGGCAATGTCAGCACCGGGTTCGCTTCCGGCTGGATGCAGATACGCGGCAAGCGCAGACAGAAGGCCGTAGATCGCGGCTTTGTCCTTTCCGACCATGTGGATTGGACCGGGTTAAGCGGCGCGATCAAAGCGACGGGCGCGAGCCGTATCTGGGTGACGCATGGTTATACGGCGGTCGTCGTGCGTTGGCTACAGGAGCAGGGGTACGACTCGCGTGCGATAGAAACCCGCTTCAGCGGCGAAGGCGAAGAGCCGGAAATCGAAGAGGAGACCGCATGAAGGCGTTCATCGCGCTCTATACCGCGCTCGACGAGACGAACAAAACCAACGAAAAAGTGGACGCTATGGCGGCTTATTTCCGCGCCGCGCTGCCGGACGATGCAGCGTGGGCGCTCTACTTCCTGAGCGGTCGGCGCATCAAACAGTTGATCAGTTCGCCGAAATTGCGTGCGTGGGCAATTGAGGCGTCCGGCCTGTCGGAGTGGTTGTTCAGCGAGAGCTACGACGCGGTGGGCGACTCCGGCGAAACGATTGCGCTGCTGCTGCCCGATGCAGGCGTTGGCGACGACCGCCCGCTCACCGAATGGGTGACGAGCGTGGTCCTCGCGCTCAAGGATATGGAAGAAGCACGGCAGCGCGAAATGATTTTGCAAGGCTGGCGCGTGCTGGATAGCGCAGGGCGCTTCGTCTTCAACAAATTGATTACGGGTGGCTTCCGCGTCGGCGTCTCGCAATTGCTGCTGATCCGCGCGCTGGCACAGGTGAGCGGCATTACGCAGGAAGTAATCGCGCATCGCCTGATGGGGACCTGGGAGCCTTCAGTGGAGTTTTATCGCGGGCTGCTCTCGCCGGAAACCGAAGATGCAGATGTGAGTCGACCGTATCCGTTCTTCCTCGCGTACCCTATCGAGGTCGATCCTTCTATTTTGGGCGATGTCGCGGAGTGGCAGGTCGAATACAAGTGGGATGGCATTCGCTCGCAGCTCATCCGGCGCGGCGGGCATATTGCGCTCTGGTCGCGCGGCGAAGAACTGATCACGGAGCGCTTCCCGGAAATTGCCGACATCGGGAACTTTCTGCCGGATGGAACCGTGCTGGATGGCGAAATCCTGCCCTGGATGGATGGGCGCGTGTTGCCCTTTGCGCAGCTTCAACGGCGCATCGGACGTAAGACGCTTGGCAAGAAAATCCTGACGGAAGTTCCGGTCATCTTCATGGCCTATGATTTCCTCGAATGGGCGGGCGCGGACCTGCGCACGCAGCCGCAAGCCGAGCGCCGCACTGAGCTGGAAAAGCTGGTCGCCAGCCTTGCGCATCCACAATTATTAATTTCGCCGCTCGTCACTGGTGAGACGTGGGAGGCGCTCGCGGCAGCGCGCGAAGGCGGACGCGATCTCAACGTCGAAGGGCTGATGTTCAAGCGCAAGAACGCGCCCTACCGCGTCGGGCGGGTGCGCGGCGACTGGTGGAAGTGGAAGGTGAACCCGTTCACTATCGACGCGGTGCTGATTTATGCGCAGCGCGGGACAGGCAAGCGCGCGAGCCTCTACACGGATTACACGTTTGGCGTGTGGGATAGCGACCAGCTTGTGCCATTCGCGAAGGCGTATTCCGGCCTGACAGATCAGGAGATCGCTCAAGTCGATAGGTACATCCGCGCGAACACGCTGGAAAAGTTTGGTCCGGTGCGGACGGTCAAGCCGGAACTGGTCTTTGAACTCGCGTTCGAGGGGATACAGCGCTCGCCGCGCCACAAATCCGGGATTGCGGTGCGCTTCCCGCGTATCCTGCGCTGGCGGCACGACAAGCCGATAGAAGAGGCGGACTCGCTGGAGACGATACTCGCGCTGCTGCCGGCGGAAGGTGCAGGGGAGCCGATCACCGACGCGGAACCAAAGTAGTGATCCGCTGGTATAATTGGCAGTCTTGGAATGGGCGACCCGCATTTTGGTAGCAGCCGCAAAGATCGATGTCAATGCAATCATGCTGGAAGATCGGCCTGTTCACCAGTGGTATCGCTTCGTACTATCATTTCCGCCGCATCTGGTGCGGCAATATCTCGCTGAATTCAATATAACCCCGGATCAAACGGTACTCGATCCATTCTGCGGGACCGGGACGACTCTCGTAGAGTGTAAAAAACAAGGTATTGCAAGTATCGGAATCGAAGCGAACCCGGTTGCACATCTGGCAAGTTCAGCAAAAACAGACTGGTCGCCTGATCCTGATCACTTGCTCGCGCACGCGCACAGTATCGCAAACCATGCGTTAGCGCGGCTCGCAGAAGACGGCATCGAGGACAATCCAGCACTGTTTAGCGCAGAATTGCCTCAATCCTTACGAACGCTGTCTCCTCAAGTAATGAAGCTGCTGCTTACCGATTCAATCAGTCCGCGTCCGCTTCACAAAATATTGATACTTCTGGATATGCTGCGAGTGTGTGATGACTCAGCATATTCTGCACATGAGCATCTTGCTCTCGCGAATATTCTGGTGAATTCGGCAAGCAACCTCCGCTTTGGTCCCGAAGTCGGCGTTGGCAAGATGAAAATGGATGCGTCAGTCGTTGAATCGTGGTTGCAGGCTATCCGGCAGATTGCGTCCGATTTGTCGCTTGTGCGTCCGATGTACACAACGCCCGCGCGTGTGTTCCTTGACGATGCGCGTGAAATAAATCTGCTTATTCAGGACAGAACAGTTGACGCCGTGATCACCTCGCCACCATATCCCAATGAAAAAGACTACACGCGCGCAACACGCCTGGAATCCGTACTGCTTGGCTACGTTCAAAACAAGGCAGAATTGCGTAAATTGAAACAGGGACTCATTCGCTCGAACACGCGCAACGTATATCAGGGTGACGATGATGATCAGTGGATAGCGACATTTCCTGAAATCCAGCAGTTATCGTCTGAAATTGAAGAACGCCGTATCGCGCTCGGCAAAACATCCGGCTTCGAGCGGCTATATGCCCGTACCACGCGGCTGTACTTTGGTGGTATGGCTCGCCATCTCGCCAGCCTGCGACGGGTAATGCGTCCCGGCACACATCTCGCCTACATCGTCGGCGATCAAGCCTCCTATTTACAGGTAATGATTCACACAGGAGAACTATTGCGCGACATCGCGCTATCGCTAGGTTATGAATGGGTCCGCACGGATTTATTCCGCACCCGCCTCGCGACCGCAACGAAGCAGCACCTGCGCGAGGAAGTCCTTATTCTGCGATGGCCGGGTTGAATATGAGCGACAATCCCGCCGCACCAAAACGAGGTCGCTATGTTCAAATTATTGAGCAGATTTTTGCAAATCATTATCGCGACGAGTTAGCAAAACTTACTTTCTCCCGAACCGAAATTGAGACAGTCGCGGCAGAACTTGGCATCAGCCTTCCTAAAAATATCGGGGATATTCTCTACAGTTTTCGCTATCGAGCGCAGCTACCCCAATCTATACGTGAGCGCGCACGTCCGGGCGAGCAGTGGATTATTCTTCCGAGAGGAAAGGCGCAATACGCATTCGTATCTACTAGCTTTGGCATAATACTGCCCAACCAAGCGATGGCAGAGACTAAAATACCAGACTCTACACCGGGTATTATTGCACAGTACGCCGCCTCCGATGAACAATCCCTGTTAGCGCGGCTCCGCTATAACCGCCTCATTGATATTTTTACCGGCGTCACCTGCTATTCGCTGCAAAACCATTTGCGTACTACTGTTGAAGGGGTTGGTCAGATCGAGACCGACGAGCTGTACGTTGGTGTAGATCGTCGCGGGGCGCAGTATATTTTCCCTGTGCAGGCTAAAGGCGGAAGTGACCGCCTCAGCGTGGTTCAAATTGTGCAGGATTTTTTGTTGTGCGAATCGAAATATCCTGACCTGATTTGCCATCCAATCGCGGCGCAATTTATGCGAACCGGAGTCATCGCGCTTTTCGGTTTTGAACGTAATGGAATCAGCGCAGCGGTGACGTCGGAACGCCATTATCGGCTGGTCCCGCCAGATGAGTTGAGTCGCCAAGAACTGGCTAATTATCGAAACAGGCCGGATGATGATCGGCGTTGATCTCATCCTCGATTGGTTCACGCGCCGCAAGCAAGCCCCCTTCCCCTTTCAGCGCGAAGCGTGGGACGCTTGGCGCGCGGGCAAAAGTGGCCTCATCCACGCCTCAACCGGGACGGGCAAGACCTACGCCGCGTGGCTTGGACCCGTTGCGGAATGGATCGATGAGCATCCCGACGACTCGCGCTGGATGAAGATGAAACCACCCACGTTGCGCGTGTTGTGGATCACGCCGCTCCGCGCGCTGGCCGCCGATACGGAGGACGCGCTGCGCCGCCCGCTGGATGATCTGGGCATCCCCTGGCTGCTGGAGTCGCGCACGGGTGACACAAAGCAGAGCGTCCGCAACAAGCAGCGAACCCGGCTCCCGACCGCGCTCATCACCACGCCGGAGTCGCTCTCGCTGCTGCTCACGCGCACGGACGCAAACGAATTGTTTAAAGACCTGCGTGCGGTCGTCATCGATGAATGGCATGAACTCGCGGCCACCAAGCGCGGTGTGCAGACCGAACTCGCGCTCGCGCGGCTGCGGCACTGGCGACCGGACCTGCGCATCTGGGGCTTGAGCGCGACGCTCGGCAACCTCGATCAGGCGTTGACCACGCTGCTCGGCGTGAACCATAGCGGGACGCTGATTCGCGCAGACGTGCCGAAGGTGACAACCATCGCTTCGATCATCCCGCCGACGATGGAGCGCTTCCCCTGGGCAGGACACCTCGGAACGCGCCTGCTCCCGGAAGTCCTCGACGTGGTGGAAGCAGGCGAGACGGCGCTCGTCTTCTGCAATACCCGCGCGCAGGCCGAATTGTGGTATCAGGCCGTGATTGACGCGCGCCCGGATTGGTCGGGTATCGTCGCGCTGCATCACAGTTCGCTCGACCGCAAGGTGCGCGATTGGGTAGAGGACGGCCTGCGCGAGGGGCGGCTACGCTGCGTGGTGTGTACGTCCAGCCTCGATCTCGGTGTGGACTTCACCCCGGTCGATAACGTGATCCAGATTGGCAGCCCGAAGGGGGTAGCGCGCTTGCTGCAACGCGCCGGACGCAGCGGCCACCGTCCCGGCGCGGAGAGCCGCGTCACCTGCGTGCCAACTCATGCCTTTGAACTGGTCGAAGTCGCTGCCACGCGCGATGCCGCGAAACGTGGCGAGATCGAGGCGCGGCTCCCGGTCGAGCGCCCGCTCGATGTGCTGGTGCAGCACGCGGTTACGGTTGCGCTCGGCGGTGGATTTATGCAGGATGCGCTGCGCGACGAAGTGAAGACGACCTACGCTTATCGTGATTTGCGCGAGAGCGAATGGGCGTGGGTGCTGGATTTCATCACGCGCGGCGGTCCGGCGCTCTACAACTACCCGGAGTACGCGCGTGTCACTATCGACGCGGACGGGCGCTACGTCGTCACCGATAAAACCATCGCGCGGATGCACCGTATGTCGATTGGAACCATCGTCAGCGATGCCTCGCTCAAGGTGCAATTTCTGAGCGGCGGCGTCCTCGGCCATGTCGAGGAGTCGTTCGTCTCGCGGCTGCATAGCGGCGATAAATTCATCTTTGCGGGGCGCATCCTGCAATTCGTGCGCGTGCGGGAGATGACCGTCTGGGTGCGCCGTGCAGCCGGACGGACCGGAATTGTTCCGCGCTGGGGCGGCAGCCGCATGTCATTCTCAAGCGAACTGGCCGACGCCGTGCGGCGCAAACTGGAAGAAGCGCGCGAAGGCCGCTTCAACGACCCGGAAATGCAGGCCGTCCAACCTCTTTTGGAATTACAAGCCCGCTGGTCACGCATCCCCGGACCGGACGAACTGCTCATCGAACGGGCGCACACCCGCGACGGCAACCATCTGTTTTTTTATCCCTTCGCGGGGCGCTCCGTGCATGAAGGGCTGGCCGCGCTCTTCGCGTATCGGATGGGGCGCATGGTTCCCATTACGTTCACGATTGCGGTCAACGATTACGGCTTTGAATTGCTCTCGCCGGACCTCGCGCCGCTCGAAGACGCGCTTGCGGGTCCGCTCTTCACCCGCGACGGCCTGCTTGAAGACATCCCCGCCAGCCTGAACGCCTCCGAAATGGCGCGGCGGCAGTTCCGCGAAATCGCGCGCGTCTCCGGCATCGTCTTTCAGGGCTACCCCGGCGCGCAGAAGACGACGAAGCAGGTGCAGGCCTCCAGCGGCCTGCTCTATGATGTGTTCGCGAAGTATGACCCCGGCAACCTGCTCATGCAGCAGGCGCACCGTGAAGTCTTCGAGCGGCAGTTGGAACAAAGCCGCCTCGGTCACACGCTGGAAGCCTTCCGGCGCGGTCCCGTGACGCTCATCGAGACGCCGCGCCTGACGCCGTTTGCGTTCCCGCTCGTGATCGAAGGCTTCCGCGACAGCATGACCTCGGAGACGCTGGCGGACCGCGTACAGAAGATGCAGCTTGCGCTTGAAAAGGCCGCGAACGAGCCTGAACGCCGTAAGAAGGCGAAGGTATGACGGACCTCACGATCCAGCTTGCAGGCGAAAGTGTGTGCCTGCTCCCTGAGCGTGCGATATATTGGCCGCGTGCCGAAACGCTCTTTATCGCGGATGCCCATTGGGGCAAAACAGCCGCTTTCCGTGCGTCGGCGCTGCCCATCCCGGAAACACGCGAGGATGATCTGTTACGGCTGGATTGCATTCTGGAGCGGACGGGCGCGCGGCGCTTGATCCTGCTTGGCGATTTGCTGCACGCCAAAGCGAGCCGCACCGATGACGCGCTCTCCGCGTTCGTTACATGGCGCGGGATGCACGCCGCGCTCGATGTACTGCTCATCCGGGGCAATCACGACCGCCGTGCCGGGGACCCACCCGAGTCGTGGCGTGTAGAATGCGCGGACGCGCCTTACCACCTCGCGCCGTTCACGCTGCAACACGAGCCGTCGGAGCCGCGTTCGGGCTATGCGCTGGCCGGGCATATCCATCCCGGCGCAGTGCTGTTCGGCGCAGGTCGGCAGCAGTTGAAATTGCCGTGCTTCTGGTTCGGCGCGAAGGTCGGGGTGTTGCCCGCCTTCGGCAGCTTCACCGGGACGGCGGGCATCCGGGCGCGCGAAGGCGACCGCATCTATGTAGTTGCAGATAACCAAGTGTTGGCAGTCGGTTAGCAAAAAATATTATAGTTCCCCCGCCAGAAGGCGAGGGATTTAATTTTTCTCAGGGTTACGGCATCGGGTCGCAGTGCGGCTTGACCAGATCGCCCGTCACGAGGTAATTCACGCGCTCGCAAATATTCGCGCAGCGATCACCGATGCGCTCCATATTGTGCGAAATCCACAGCGCGAACGTCCCATTTTCGACGGTGCTGTTTTCGGTCGTCATCATCGCGATCAACTTTTCGTAAATGTCTTTGTGCAGCCGATCTATCGCGACGTCACGGGCGATGACCGAATCCGCAATGGGTTGATCTTGTCTGGTATACGCCTGGATCGCATCACCAAGCATGGCTTTCAGCGTCGCAGCCATAGCGTCAAATTCAGGGAGCTGCATCGGGAAAGGGTTCTCACCCATGCGCAGCACCAGACGCGCGATCCCGGCGGCATGATCGCCAATTCGTTCGAGGTTGGTCACGACGCTGATCGTCGCGACGATGAAGCGCATATCGTGGCTGACGGGCGCTTGCAATGCGAGCAGGCGATACGCATCTTCCTCGATCTCGAAGCGCACGCGGTTGATCTCGGCGTCGTAGCAATCGACACGGCGCGCGAGTTCCAGGTTGTGCTGCTTGAGGGCAGTAATGCTGTCCTCGATAGACCCGGCGACCATTTGTGCCAATGTCTCCACGCGAGCGCTGAGATTGGACAACTGACGGTCAAAAGTGACGCGGATGGTCATGGTTGAACCCCTTCCAAAAAATAGGGTCGGCGCGCCGTTCTTTAAGAACGTGTTAAATATTATACAGAATTCTGATCTGATGTCCATCCATAAAGTGTGAATAATTTGTCAAAAAGTAAAACGATTTTCTCGCTTGAAAAACGATGTTTTTTGCGGGGTCCATTTCGGGACCCCGACGCACCTTGAATGAACTACGCGGCAGCAGTTTCGGGGCTGCCTTCCGGGGCTTCCGTTTCGTTGGCGGCGAACATCGCCGGGTCCATTTCGGTCAGGTCCATCAGCAGGTATTCGGGCGGGATGCTGGCCGCCCAGCCTGCCACCGTCAGCGCAGCGCCTATCGCGGCACGCGCTCCGAAGATGATCGTCACCCCTGCCTTGTAGAGTGCCGCCGATGGACCGTAGAAATGCAGATCGAAATTGGTGGCCTGTACGCCCGCGACAAGCCGTGCATCCGCGCCCATCGTGCGCTTGAAGCCTTCGATGCTCCACATGCTCGCTTGTCCGGCGGGCGGCGGGCTGGACGAGGTGACGCCCACGCGCCCGTAATCCTGATCGTGGCGCTTGCACGCGGCGTCGATGTCGTCCTGTACGTCTTCGCAGACGTTACCGGGTCCGCACCAGCAGCCGTAACGCTGTTCGGTGAACATCCGCTTCGCAAGCTGGATTTGCGCGCCCCAGCGCTGCCAGAAGGTCCGCATCTCCGGCGGGAGCGTGCGTGTTTCGCGCTGGACCCGTCCATCGAGCGTGCGCTGCACATCATCGCCTTCGTGTGAGCGCGCAACCGCCGTGCTTTCAGTCGGCAGTGCGATGGGTGTGGGCGCGGCGATTGTCGGTTGTTGAGTGCTTTGCGCCTTGCAATCATCGCATTCGCAATTCGCGCCGCACCGCTGTATCTTGCCCGCCGCGAGCATCCTTGAGACGTAAGCATTCCCGTGATAGCGCTGCGTTTGCAGGATGTTCGATTGCCGCATCCCACGCGCGCTGGAATGTTGCGGCACGGAATTCAGCGGTTGCGGAGCCAGCAATATAGAATTAAATTCTGAGGTCTGCTGCCGCGCCACTTGCTCGAATGACGCTTTGGACTGCTCGTTGGCATGATGATTGCGGACGGCTTCACGCATGGCTCACCTCACTCTTGCGATGACGTGAACTACTATGCTTTGCTTTTGAAAAATGGGCAACAGCGTGAAAGATCACACAAGTGTGATTAAAGATTGGTCACTTGAGAATTTTGTCGTACTCGGCGTGGGGACCGATCCAAATCCATGAGATAGTATCGCCGTCCCAAAAGCCGAGTGTGCGGAAATCGTCGTTGATTCGTGCCGAATATAAATTCGGATCACCAACCTTTTTGAACTGCAACGAGGGATAAAATGGATCATGTTTGAACTTCTGAAAGGCAGATTGGGCTTGCCGCTGTACGTCCTGCGGCAATGCCCGGAAATCTTTACGGAACGAAGGTGTCCGCCTTGATTTCAAAGTTCGTCAACATCAGGGTCGAAGTCTTCAGCTTCCCCCGCCTCAATTTCGCGCAACCCGCGTTCAACGATACTGTTAAGAAAACCGGGCTGGGCGAAAGTGCGGTCCCACACTTCATCTTCTTTCGCGAGTTGTTCCGGCGTGACGCGCTCGATAGTCACCATGAATTCTTCCCCGGCGGTGAGATCAAGTTCATCTTGCAAACTCAGCCGACCATCTGCATCGACCCGTGCATAAGAAACCAGCGTTGTCATGCTTGCACCTCCCTGAAATATCACATCGAGTATACTATACACAGTCTGTTTTGAGTAGAAATTAGCATTTTTGTTCTAGGTTTTGTGGTATAATAACCCCTCAAGAATCAAGCGGATTCACGCGAAATGTCAACATTTCTGGAAGGTCCCGCCGGGACAGGTAAAACGACCACCGCCACCGATCAACTCCGTGCGTGGCTGGCAGACGGCATCGAACCGGAATCGATCCTCGTCCTGACGCCGCAGCGCTTGACGGGCAGACCCTACCGCGAAGCAGCGCGCAGCGCAGGCGCATCGGGTGCGGTCGGCGTGCTGACCTTTGCAGCACTCGCGTCAGCAGATTTGACCACGTATTGGCCGCTGGTCGCCGCACGCGCCGGGTTCGCCAACCCGGAGTCCGAACCGACACTGCTCACCATCGAGACCGCGCAATATCATATGGCGGCGCTGGCGCGGGTTGCCATCGCGCGCGGTGAGTTCGCGAGCGTGAGCATCGCGGATGGCCGCGTCATCTCGCAAACGTTCGACAATTTGACCCGCGCCGCCATTTTGGGAGTGACGGTAGATGAAGTGGCGGCGCGGCTGGTCCGCGCTTGGGGCGAATCCCCAACTGGACGCCCGCCCGCCTATCACGCCAGCCGCGACCTTGCGCTGCGCTTCCGGCAGCACTGCCTCGATAACAATCTGGTCGATTATTCGCTGCTGCTCGATACCTACCTGCGCTATCTGCTCCCCGCAGCTTCCTACTTCGACCGCCTGACGGAACGCTTCCGCTACCTGATCGCGGATAATGTCGAGGAAATGAGCGCGGGCGTCCACCGCGTTTTGGCGGCGCTGCTCCCGCGCATGGAAGACGCGCTGATCATTTACGACGATGCGGGCGGCTATCGCTATTTCCTCGGCGCGGAGCCGGAGAGTGCCTATCGCTTGCGGACGCTGTGCAGCGCGGCGCGGACATTCACCGAATCGAAGGCGATGTCGCCCGCGCTCACCGCGCTTGCCGGGGACCTCGAACGGCGCTTGAGCGGCGATTTCGCGACCGCACCAGACGCCCCGGACCCGGAAGTTGTACGCGGCGCGTTCAGCTACGCGATACGCGGCTACTATCCCGAAATGCTGGAATGGGCAGCCGAGCAGGTCATTACGCTGGTGAGAGAGCAAGGCGCGAAACCGGGCGAGATCGCCATCCTCGCGCCCTACCTCAACGACTCGCTACGCTTCGCGCTCACCTATCGGCTCGACGCCGCAGGCATTCGCACTTTCTCCTATCGACCATCGCGTCCGCTGCGCACCGAACCCGCCGCCCGCGCGCTGCTCACCTTCGCCAAACTCGCGATTGGCGACCTCGTGCAGCCGCACGACCTCGCGGATGCGCTCTACGTCGCGCTCGCGGAGATGGACCCGCTGCGTGCGCGGCTGCTCGCAGTGGCCGGGATGGACCGCGAGGCACGGCGGCTGCGCAGCTTCGATGACATGAGCGAAGAGGAGCGCGGGCGCATCTCCTACCGCTTCCGCGAGCCGTACAACAGGCTACAAGGCTGGCTCGAACAGCACGCCGACCCCGCGCAACCGCTCGATCACTTCCTACAGGAACTCTTCGGCGATGTCCTGAGCGCGGCGGGCTTCGGCTTCTATCAGGCACTGGATGCAGGTCGGGTCGCGGCGCAGATCATCGACTCGGCGCGGGCATTCCGGCTGGCGCTCTATGCGGATGCGAGCGGCGCGGACGCCATGTTGCAAGCGCGGCGCGATTACTTTGCGTTGACGGAGCAAGGCTTGCTCGCGACGGTGTATACTCCACCCTGGCAGGATGAAGAGGCCGACGCCGTGTTCATCGCGCCCGCGTTCACGTTCCTGATGCGTAATCGTTTCGTGAAGTACCAAATCTGGCTGGATATTGGTTCGGCGGCGTGGTACGAGCGGATCGAGCAGCCCTTGACGCATCCGTATGTCCTGCGCGCCGAAAACGCAAACCTGACCTGGACCGATACGCTGGAAACCGAAGAAGCGGAACGCCGCCTGTATTCTATAATCATCGGATTGGTGCGCCGTTGCCGCGAACACATCTATCTCGGCATCGCGGACCTGAACGAAGAGGGCTTCCTGCAAAACGGTCCGATGCTCTCTGTTTTCCAGAATATATTGACGCCGGAACCCGAAGAATGAGCAAGAAAGCCACCCCTCGCCCGCAGCAAACCGAAATCCTGAAATATACGGGCGGCCTGCTCGCCGTCTCCGCTGTGCCAGGCGCGGGCAAGACCTATGTATTGGCAGCGCTCGCGGCGAACCTGATCAAGCGGCTCGGCAGGCGCAAGACGCCCGCCGAAGTCCTGATCGTGACGTACACCAACGCTGCCGCGAACAACTTCAAGAGCCGCCTGCACGCACTCCTTGAAGAAAAACGCATCCTGATCGCCAGCCCCGGCTTCCGCGTGCGGACGCTGCACGGCCTCGCCAGCGATATTTTGCGCGAACGTCCAGCGCTGGTCGGCCTCGCCAGCGATTTCGCGGTCGTCGATGATCGCGAGGCGGGGCGGCTGCGCGAGGAAGTCTTCCTGCGCTGGTGGGCAGATAACGAAGCGGACGTGCTGGCCGCATACACCGACCCAAACGCGATGAATGAGCGCCGTAAATGGGCGCGCAGTGAATCCGGGCGACCCACGCCGGAGACCGACGTGCAACGCTATTTCTCCGATGTGTTCCGCGTCTTCATCGACCGCGCGAAGGACCGCGCACTCGACCCGGCTGCGCTGCGTGCCGCGCTCGATGATGCCGGGTTCGATTTGCCGCTCGCGCGCATGGCCGCAGAGATATACGAACGCTACCAACGCGCGCTGGAAAGTCGCGGCGCGGTCGATTTCGCGGATTTGTCGCGCCGCGCGATTGCCGCGCTCGAAGCAGACCCGGCCTTCCTCAAGCGGCTGCAAAAGCGCTGGCCGTTCATTCTGGAAGACGAGGCGCAGGATAGCTCCGCGCTGCAAGAACATATGCTGCGGCTACTCAGCGGCGGCAAGAACTGGGTGCGCGTCGGCGACCCCAATCAGGCGATCAATACCACCTTTACCACTGCCGACCCGACCTTCCTCAAGAACTTCATGCGGCAGCCGGAAGTTGCCGCGCACACGCTCTCGCAGGCCGGGCGGTCCGCACCCGAAATTTTCACGCTCGCGAATGAATTTGCAGGGTGGGTCACGAACGAACATCCGGCGGAAGCGCTGCGCGACGCGCTGCTTTATCAGGAAATCCAGCCCGTCGCGAAGGGCGACCCGCAGCAGAACCCGGCAGAGGCGAATATCGAGATTTTCTACCAGCCCGGCAAGCAGAACGCGATCACCTCCGATGGCGAAATCACGAAGGTCGTGACCTCGCTCAAGGCGTGGCTGCCCGATCACCCGGAAAGCACGGTCGCGATCCTCGTCCCGGAGAACGAGCGCGGCGTGCGCTATGTCGAAGCGCTCAACGGCGCGGAAATTCCCTACGAGGAACTCCTCAGCAGCACGACTGTCACGCGCGCCGCGCTCACGCAGTTGCACACCGTCCTTGCGTTCCTTGCCCGTCCGTTGAAGCTGAACCCGAACGCGAAGGCGACCCGGCTGGAAGAGGTCTATCGCGGGGTCTGGTGGCCGCTGCATCTCGGTCGCGATGAAGAGCCGGGCGAACTCGGCAACAAGCGCAAGCACGACGCGGCGAAGCTGATCAACAGCTTCGAGCAGGTGGAAGGCTTCCTCTGGCCGGAGCTGGCCGACCTCGCGACAGGGGAGCAGCACGCGGAGCGCTTCGGCGAACTGGAAGCGAACGATGCTGAACTTGCCAGTGATCTGCTTGATTTCGCGGAGCATGTGCGGCGCTGGATGCACGCGCTGGTGCTGCCCGTCGATCAACTGGTGCTGCTGATCAATCAGGATTTATTCACGGACCCCGCCGACCTCGCGCTTGGCTATAAATTCGCGGGATTGCTGCGTCGCACCGCCGGACAGTACCCCGATTTCCGGCTACCGCAGTTCGCGGCAGAACTGGACCGCCTGCGCACGGGCGAGCGCCGCATGTTCGGCATGGAGAGCGCCGATGCGGGCTACCAGCCGACGGCGGGGCGCGTCACGGTCGCGACGATGCACCAAGCGAAGGGACTGGAATGGGACCGCGTGTACGTGACCGGGTTGAGCAATTACAGCATTCCCTCGCTTGAAGAAGACGATATGTATCTGGATGAGAAGCCACTCTTCCGGGGCAAGCTGAACCTCAAGGCCGAAGCGCTAGCGCAGCTTGAGGCCGCTCTGCGCATCCGGGGCTATGAACCCGGCGCGGCTACGCTCGCGATGCGCGAAGCCTTCGCGGAAGAACGGCTGCGGCTGCTCTACGTGGCGCTCACGCGGGCGCGGCGCGACCTGCTCCTGCTCTGGAACATGGGGCGCTATGGGCGCAACCGCGCTTCGACGCCGCTCAATGCGCTCTACGCACTGCACACCGCTAAGGAAGCCGAACGTGCTTGAGCGCATTGCTGAAAAATACCCGCCGGAGTTTCATTTCAATCAGGCCAATCTGAATGACTTCGAGGATTGCGCGCGGCGCTTCCAGTTGCGTCATATCGAACGGCAGCCCTGGCCTGCGCCGCGTCTCGAACCGCTGGATGAAGTGGATGCGGCGGCACAGCGCGGCGAGATGTTTCACCGCCTCGTGCAGCGTCATATTCTGGATATTCCTGCACCTGTGCCTGCCGATCCGAAGGTCGCGGCGTGGTTCGCTGCGTTCCAATCCGCGCTACCCGCGCTCCATCTGCCGACCGTGATCCGCAGGCCGGAGGCGACCTATAGCATCGCGCTTGCGGGCAAGCGGCTGATGGCGCGCTTCGATCTCGTGACCGTTGATCCCGGTCGCGAGATCGTGATCTGCGATTGGAAGACGGGCCATCCGGTCGAGGCGGCGGTTTTGCAAACCCGGCTGCAAACGGCGGTTTATCTGACGGTCGCGCGCGATGCTCTGCGGCGGCTGTACGGCGGTGCAATCCCCGCCACTGCGCTCACGCTGCTCTACTGGTTTGCGGAAGCGCCCGACCAGCCAGTGCGGATACGCCTCCCTGATAACGATGCTTACGACCGCGTGCGCCTGCAACTCGTGCGCCTGATCGACCGCGTGGACCTATTCCAGCGTGACGGGCATACATGGCCGCTCACGGACGACCTGCGCCAGTGTACGCGCTGCAACTATCGCACGCTCTGCAAGCGTTCCGTCGTGACGGCTTCCGTAAGGGAAGTCGAACCGGAAACACTGCGCGCCAGTGGCGCGGCGTGGATCGAAGAGGCGGAGCTGTAGTCGATGGCGGTATGGCGCATGGCCGAATTCGACCCCGATTCGCTCCAGCCGGAATTGCTCAAGCTGGTCGGCGGCTTCCCGCTGCTCGCGGATTTGCTGGTGCGGCGCGGCTGCGCGACCCCGGCGGCGGCGCGGGCATTCCTCGATATGGAAGCGTATACGCCCGCCGCGCCGGAAGCACTCCCGGATATGACCCTTGCCGTCGAATTACTCCAAAAGACGATTGAGGCGCACGGGCGCATCCTGATCTGGGGCGATTTCGACGCCGACGGCCAGACCGCGACCGCGCTCCTGCTTGATGCGCTCTCTCCGCTCACGGAAGTTCGCGCGCATATCCCCGACCGCGTGGCGGATTCACATGGCGTCGGCGTGGATATGCTGGAAACTCGGCTGAACGCCGACGATCCCGCGCTGCTCCTGACCTGCGATACCGGGATTACAGCGTTTGCGGCGGTGGACCTCGCGAAAGCGCGCGGCGTGCCGACAATCATCACCGACCACCACACGCCGGAAGGTCGCCTGCCCGCGGCCGATGCGGTAGTCAACCCGCACCGCCTGCCACCCGATCATCCGCTGGCGGGGCTGCCGGGTGTCGGTGTTGCGTATATGCTGGTACGCGCCTTGTACTCCGCGCTCGGCAAGTCTGCGCCTGATGCGCTGCTCGATCTGGTCGCGCTCGGCATTGTCGCGGACCTCGCGCCGCTGACGGGCGATACGCGCTACCTGTTGCAACGCGGACTCGCCGCGCTGCGCGCTTCGGAGCGGCTTGGCGTGCGCGCCCTGTGCGAGAGCGCGAACCTCAAACGGACAGCGCTCACCGCCGAAGAAATCGCGTTCCAGATCGCGCCGCGCCTGAATGCCGCCGGGCGGCTGGGCAGCGCATTTACTTCGGTGCGGCTGCTCACCGCGCCCGACCGCAAAAACGCAACCCTGCTCGCACAGCAGCTCGATTCGCTCAACCTGCGCCGCCGCGCCTTGCAAACCGAAGTGCAGGCGAGCGCGGAGGCGGTGCTGCGCGCGCACGACGATTGGGCGAACCGCGCCGCGCTCGTCTTGTATGATCCTACATGGCACAGCGGCGTTCTCGGTCCGGTGGCGGGTCGGCTCGCGGAGCGCTATGGCAAGCCCGCGATCCTCCTGAACAGCAGCAGCGCGGAACCGAACCGGGCGCGCGGCTCGGCGCGTTCGGCGGCGGGGATTGACCTGCTGGCCGCGCTTAACAAAACCGGGGACCTGCTCACGACCTGGGGCGGTCACGCGGGTGCGGCGGGCGTATCGCTCTCTGTCGCGAGTATTGCGGCCTTCCGTGATGCGCTCGACCGTGCTATACCGCGCGGTCAGCAGGCCGAACCGCCGCTGATGCTTGATGGTGAATTGCCGCTACCGGACGCCACGCCCGAATTTGCCGCAGCGCTAGATCGCTTCGCGCCCTTCGGGGAGGGCAATCCGGCTCCGGTGTTTCACGCGGGCGGGCTGCTCTTCCACCGTTCGGAATTTCTGGATCGCGCGCACGACCACCGCCTGATTACGCTGCTGGACCGCGACGGCCACCCGCATTTTCTGTATTGGTGGAACAGCGGTGAAAGCGAGCCGCCTGCCGGGTACGTCGAAATCGCGTATACGGTCGGGTTGAAGGGCGAAGAGCGGCAGGTCGTGATGACGCTGGTTGCGCTGCGGCAGGTCGCGCCAACTGAACAGCTTTCCGCGGAGCCAGAGCGCCAAATCATTGACCTGCGCGCGATGGACCTCGCCGCCGCGCTCGCTCAGGCCAAAGCCGAATATCCGAACCTGCAAATCTGGTCGGAAGGGCTGCCAAAATCGGAGAGCGCGGGCGTGATGCTGCACGAACTCACTCCCGGCGCGCCACTCCTGATTTATACCGCGCCGCATTCCGCCGCGCACCTCGCCGTCGCGCTGGATAGGACGCAATCGAAAGTCATTGTTTTGGTTGGAATGGAGCCGCCGAAGCAGGATAACATCGATGCGGCGCTGACGCTGCTCGCGGGCGTGATCGTCGCGGTGGTCAACAAACGTGAAGGGCATATCCCGGTCCGTGAATTGTACGCGCGGCTGGCGCTCCCGGAGTCGCTCGTCCGCGCGATGCTGCGCTATCTTGTCGAGGTCGGTTGGATGGATGCGCCGCAGTTTCCCGATGCGGAAAGTGTGCAGTTCGCCGCGCCGCACAAATCAGGCGCTGCGGGGAGCGCGGATTTATTGCGCCACCCGGTCGCGCGCGCCTTCGAGGAAGTGCGCGCCTATCGCGTCTTCTTCCGAACCGCACCTATTGAATCGATTTTCGGGTGAGTACGCGCTATCCGATCCCCGCAGAGACGGCGCGCATCGAAACGGAAGTGAACAAATCACGCTTCATCGCTACGATTGGCTTTGCGGAGACTGTTCCGGCGGCGCGGGAGTTCATCGCGAATGTGCGCGCCGGGTTCCCGGATGCGTCCTCGCATATTTACGCCTTCAAAATCGGCTACGGTGCAAGCATCACCGAGGGTGTGAGCGACGGTGGCGAACCCGCCGGGACCGCCGGACCGCCTGTACTTGCTGTGATCAAGGGCGCGGATTTGGGCGACGTGGTGATCACCGTCACGCGCTATTTCGGCGGGATCAAACTTGGTACGGGCGGCCTCGTGCGTGCCTTCGGAGATGCCGCGCGTGAGGCGCTCGTCGCACTCCCGGTACGCCAGAAAATCGCGCTCAAACAAATCGGGCTGACCTTCGCCTATCCGCTGTACGAGCGCGTGAAGTTGCTCGCGAAAGCGCACAATGCCGTGATCGACGCGGAAGAATTCGCGGGCGAAATCACGGTTTATCTCACGCTCCCGGTCGATGATTACGCCGCGTTCGCCGCCGCTGTGACCGATTTGAGTAACGGGCACGTGCAACCCATTGAATTAAATTGAAACAAATTGCCCGGTGTTAGAGGCCATTTGAAAATTAGGGCGGAAGGGTTTTGAGAAGGCGGATGGCATCAGCGAACCAAAGCCAGCCTTCGCTGGAACGAGGGCAGCGCTCGAAATCCTTGCTGAGACGGCGGAAGTGACCAAACCACGCAAAGGTACGCTCAACGACCCAGCGACGCGGGAGCAAGATGAAGGTAGAAGCGTCGGGCGGAGGCAAGACGATGCAAAGCACGGCACGGCAAACCTGACCACAATACAGGCTGAGTCTGCCACGATAGCCACCGTCAGCCCAAATGCAGCGCAAGCGCGTGCGCAGGGTATCGGAGGTGCGTGCCAGAAGTAGCACCGCCCCATCGCGGTCTTGCAAGTCAGCCGGATGGACGACGACACTCAACAAGTTGCCGAGCGTATCCACTAGAATATGCCGTTTGCGGCCAACCACTTTCTTGCCCGCATCGTACCCGCGCGCTCCACCTACACTGGTCGTTTTCACGCTTTGGCTGTCGAGGATAGCCGCACTCGGGTGGACGGGACGACCAACCGCATGGCGAGCCTCATAGCGTAAAGCCCGTTGCAAGCGCTCAAGCGTCCCATCTCGACACCACTTACGGAAATGATAGTACACACTTTGCCAGGCCGGATAGCACGCTGGCAACGTCGCCCACTGACAGCCTGTTTTCAGCACGTACAACATCCCATTCACCACTGCGCGCAGTTCCAGTTTCATCGGTCGTCCGCGTTCGCCTTGTCTATCTGGCAGGTACCTTTTCAGTCGCACCCACTGCTCATCGCTCAACTCACTGGTATATTTCTGCCCTTTGCGCCACACTTGCTGTACCTGTTTGGTTTATTGGTCGGTGGTACTTCCAATTCTACCGAACAGGTTTTTTCAAACAGCCTCTAAGCGGATTATTGCTGGCCGAGGAACGCAACAAAACGTTAACTGGGCTGGCGAACACGGAACCCGTGGTAGGCGCACAAGATGCGCCTGCGCAACGGTTGCAGTGGTGGGTCTCCGAATCCTGTTGGGATGCGCGAGCGGTCAATGAACGTCGAATTGCGCTGTTGGTCAAGACCCCGGAATTAACCCCAAATGCGGACGGTGTGCTGGTGATTGACGAAACGGGCGACCGCAAAGCAGGGCATAAAACGGCGCATGTAGGACGTCAAT
The DNA here is from genome assembly GCA_965246845.1 of Aggregatilineales bacterium. Lineage (GTDB taxonomy): Bacteria > Chloroflexota > Anaerolineae > Aggregatilineales > UBA2796 > JBBRMW01. The sequence continues at coordinate 535,865 of CBDFFR010000012.1, read as the reverse complement.
ATCTAGCAAATTTGGGAAAGATTGATAATGGTGTGGTATCAGTAACCAGTTTGTGGGCTGATGCGAAGGTCTACTATCCGCTGGACGTGGAACCCTACACGCCTGCAGCTTGGTTTGAAGGAGGCAAAAACCATCCTGAGTTCCGTACCAAATTGAAAATTGGGGTGGAATTAGTAGCCCGAGCGCTATGCAGCGGTATCCCTTTCCGCGCGGTGGTTGCAGACAGCTTCTATGGGGAAGACCGCAGCTTTCGGCACGCTTTGGAGCAGCTTGGGGCGGGCTATGTATTAGCTCTCAAACCAACTTACTCATGGTGGCATCGACCGGGGACCCCTGGTTCATTACAGGAAGTCGCACGGGCCACCCACTGGCATCCAACCCAGCCGAACACCGCCTGGGTTCCGGTCGTACGCGCTTTTCGCGATGGACATACCGAAACCTGGTGGGCACTTGACGTAGTAGCGGGTCCATTTGGTCCACAACGCTCGTTGCGTGCCATCGTCGCCACCACCGACCCCACACACCTGCCAGCGCTGACCACATGGTATCTCATCACGAATTTACCCGCTCCTGAGGCTTCGACTGACCAAACGCATCCACTCACCCCCTACCTTGTAGCGAGATTGTCGGCTTGTATAGCTTGCGTTCCTGGGTCGAGCAAAGCTACAAACAAGTGAAACACGCTCTGGGTTGGGCACACTACCAGGTGCGAAGCGATATTGCTATCCGCCGACATTGGATACTCGTCTTCTGCGCCTTCTCCTTTTGTTGGTGGCAGCTTTTTCATGCAGAATCCACTGCTCTGAACTTCCTGCCACCGTCCTTGTCCCAACTTGGGTCCGCTCTTGAGCCGATACCTGCTTTGGACACGCTTCCGATCCCGTCTTGGCCGCAAACCCTGCGACAAGTCCGCGCTTGGCTACAGCCTGCCGTTTGGCTCACACGCTTTTAGCGCGCTTTTTCTCCACGACCTGTTCCTGTCTCACTTCAACGCTTACTCGACCGCCTCAATGCCGGCCTTGGCATCCACTTCTATAGTTCTGCTTAACCCAAGTCAACAAACTACCGCTAAGCCAGTAGACGAAAGTCAGGCAACTGCGATAAAATGGCAGGATGGGCAAACGACTAACGTATACACTCAACGAGCAAGAACTCAAGGCGTTGGAAGAGGCAATCAACCACGCCGCGGAGCCAGAGGTGCGGCAACGAGCCATCGCCGTCCGGTTGTTACATCTGGGACATACACCGGACGCAGTAGCGCAGATGGTGTTGGTGACGAGCAACACGATTTACGCCTGGCACAAACGCTGGCGGGAGGGTGGCATCAGTGGGTTGCGCGACGGACAGCGCAGCGGACGTCCAGCAAAGGCGAACCAGGCATAGCTGAGTGAACTGGAGCGATTGCTGGCGCTCGACCCGCGCACGGTGGGACTGCCCTTCACGATTTGGACGCTCAATCGGCTGCGCTTGTACCTGGCGGAGCAGACGGATATTCTGTTGAGCTATACCCGCTTTCGAGCGCTGATGAGTCGGCAGGGCTACGTCTGGAAGACATCCAAACATGACCTGCGCCACCTGCAAGACCGTCCGGCACAGGAGACGGCAGCGCAGGTGCTGGACTGGCTCAAAAAAACATCCCAGTCAACCCCATTGCCCATACCGAACTCCTCTTTGTGGACGAAACGACCGTAAGCCTGCACCCGCCGCCGCGTCGCTGCTGGACGCGGCGTGGACAACGCACGCTGGTTCCCGCACCCGGCAGTCCGCACTTTCTGCATGTGTTTGGTGCCTACAACTGGCACACCGGCTCGGTTGAAGCGCTGACCGCCGCCCATAAAAACAGTGAGACTTTCATTCACTTCCTTGAACACCTGACGACGGTTTACCCCCGTCAGCACCTCATTCTCGTGATGGATAACGCCTCCTACCACCACAGCCTGGCGACCCAAGCCGCGCTCGCCCTTTTTCAAGACCGCATTCTGGTCCTGTGGTTGCCCAAGTACAGCCCTTTTCTCAACCCTATCGAGCGCTTCTGGCTGCACTTCAAGAACCTCGCCGTTGCCAATCGTCTCCATCGCTCACTCGACGAGCTACAGCGTTCCATTGATGAGGTACTTACTAACCAGTGGTGCAAGTTGAAGTAGTCATGAAAAAGCGCCAAACTTGCGGTAACTACACCAAAGTTGAGACTAATCATGACTACCGAAGAGATTATCATCCGAATCTTCTGCGCCGTCGATGATGAGCTGGGTCAGGTGCGGAAAGTGGCACAAGCCAAACTATATCCGAGTGAGGTAGTGACGATAGGGCTGCTGTTTGCACTTAAAGGTGGACACTTTCGGGCGTTCTATCGATGGTTGAAGCGTGATTACGACGCTTTGTTTGGCGGGTTGCCGGACCGCACAACGGTCGGGCGCAACTTGGTTGAATACCAATATTTGTGTGACGAGTTGTTGGATGCGCCGAGCGTCCTAAACGTGGTGGATAGTTACCCAATTGAACTGCTGTTTCCAATCCGCGCAGGACGCACCAGGCAGCAAATTGGCAAGAAAGGACGCGACAAAGGACGCTGGAGTATCGGCATGAAACTGTGCTGGGTACTCAACACCTACGGTCATGTGATTGGCTGGTCCTACGATACAATGAACCGCTTCGACAACACTTTTCATGATGTCGTTTCTCTGTTTGCAGAGGAAGGCGTCATCTTGGCTGACCTCGGCTTCCGCGCTAAAAACGGCATCCCAGCCAACCTCAAACTTTGTCCTAAGGGAACCTGGAATGAGCGTATGGCCGTCGAAACCACGTTCTCTCTGTTGACGGTCATCTGTCATGCCAAGAAAATGTTCCATCGTCGGTTGCCGCACCTGATTGCCCGTTTTGCCTACACCGCTGCTATGTTTAACGTCTTGGTCAAGCTCTCTCGTCAACTCGACCCTGCGGCTGACCCCTTCAAGGTCAGCATTGCTCAGTTTTCTTTATGACTTGCACCATTGGTTACTAACCAAAACACCCCCTACCATCCCAACCGCCTCAAGTTTTTGGATTACTTTCGCTCAGTGGCTTAGCATACCAACATTGGATTTCTCACGCTGAGGCCAAAGCATATATTGTTCGCCACGCTGTGCGTCTTAATTTTAACACCGCGTTCGTTCTTCCCTCCACTGCGTTACTCCTAATTAAGTTGTTAGAACTTTATAATAAGCCCAGTCGGATAGCTTGGAAGATGTTGCGATATAATACACAGCTGTTGCATTCTACTCGGATATAGACCAATGCCGATTCGTTTCCGTAAAACACTTTGGGTATTCAATCTCCTCATATCGATAGGGATTATCGCCGCTGGCGTTAACAACATTCTAGTTTTTCATGGGTTTTACGCGGATGGTGCTTTCCAAATTTTGAATCCTCTTCGCCGCATAGATGCAGGATTGCCCATAGAATTTTTTCATGGCAAGGGTATTCCATATCTTCATTATCCATTTTATGTGCTGTTTGGACGCACAATATTTGCTTCGGAAATCGCACGTAACGTTTTGTCAATCGCAGCCTTCTTTTGCACCTCACTTACAGTTGTGCACGCATGTTTTTCAGATACTGGCATGCGCCGCCTAGTTTTGTTTGTTTTGCTGCTCTATGGCTATATAAATATATATGCTGTAGGTGGAGGGCTCGTGCTTCCTGGTAATTCCCTTTTGGGACTGCGTGGAACTATCCCTTTGCTTACTTTTGCTTTAGTTTATAGCTCCCGCATTCAAGGGTTTACTAAATCTATTGCTCTTGGGATCTGTTTGGGTTTATCTATGGTGATGAGTACTGAACAGGGTATAGCATTAATAATTGCTTGGTCTACAGCACAGTTTATGTTTTTTGCGCTCGCGCGCTGGAAACGCCAACGAGTTGTCCTAAACAAAATAATTTCTCTCCTAAGTACCATACTGGTAGCAGTCATCACAGTTTTTGGGACATTATCAATATTAAGCAACGGATTCTCTGGTGCTTTAGCAACTCTCGATTTTAATGTGCTGCAAGTTACAAAGGACCAATTCTGGTATTTTGGCACTCCACCGCACTACTTTATTTCAAGGCCGACAGACTTGCTTCAGCTAAGTTTTATGGCTCCATTGCTTATATTTGTCCTCATCATCTTTACGATTGTGCGCGATACGACGCGATCAAACGTAGTACGTTCCCCTGAAGTGTTTGCCGGATTGCTAATGCTCTCGATTTATGGTTTGTTGTCCGCAACATCCTATTTTGGCTATCAAGTTCAAGATTATCTGAGTACTTGGTGGCGCACAATTATCATCACAGTATGTATATTGATTTGGAACAACGAGAAACGCAGTAGTTATTGGCTAAAGATTTTGACCTTAAAATCTAAATTATTGTACATAACTACGTATCTCCTTTTCTTCTCATTTTCTGTAAGTGCAGCCTTAGTAATAATATCGAGTTTGGGAAATGATGCAGGAACATTGAATAAGTCCGGTCCCTTGAGCTTGGATGATAAATGGTCAAGTTACATTGAACAAGTTTCGTCTCGGATAGATCAGAAAACCATGAAAGATGGACATACTCCTACACTTTGGGGAACATACACTGGCTTAATTCATGCCAAGTATCATACCTTCAACTTGAGCAAATACGATTACATTATTCACGCACTTGGACCCGAAAAAAGGGCAGAGGGTAACCAACCCCAAATTAGGACCACGCAAAAGTAGAGTTTTCCAGCTAAACTGAAAGGGCAAGGGAAACTCGACATGAAAACATCACGGTTCAGCGAACATCAAATCATCGGACTACTCAAGCAGGCGGAGGCGGGACTAAAAGTAGCCGACATCTGCCGGGAGCAAGGAGTGAGCCAAGCCACATTTTACAAGTGGAAGGCGAAGTACGGTGGGATGGAAAGCTCGGATGTAAAGCGGCTGCGCGAGCTGGAGGAGGAAAACCGACGGCTCAAGCGGATGTACGCAGAGTTGAGTCTGGACCACCAAATTCTCAAAGAGGTGGTGGAAAAAAAGCTATGAAGGCGGACGTGCAACGTGAGCTGGTGGACGGGGTGCGGAGTACCTATCTGTTCAGCGAGCGACGGGCGTGCCGCCTCATCGGAGTGAGTCGGAACATGTATCGGTACACCAAAAAACGCGACGGAGATGCGGTCATTGTCAGCACGTTGCTGCCGATTGCCAACGCACAACCGCGCTGGGGCTGTCGCAAGTTGTACGATTGGCTACGCAGCCAAGGCCATCTCTGGAACCATAAACGGGTGCATCGGGTGTACTGTGCCATGAAACTCAATCTGCGCATCCAGCCACGTAAGCGGTTGCCCAAACGAGTTGCCAATCCGCTGCTGCAGCCAGCGCAGCCCAACACCTGCTGGTCGATGGACTTCATGAGCGATGCACTGACCAGTGGACGCCGTTTTCGCACGCTCAATGTCATCGACGACTTCAACCGCGAAGCACTGGCTATCGAGGTCGATGCTTCACTCCCCGCGCTGCGCGTCACGCGTGTGCTGGATGCCATCGCTGCCGAGCGTGGCTACCCGCAGCGCATCCGCGTTGACAACGGCCCTGAGTTCGTGTCGTCCACGCTGGCTGCCTGGGCGCAACAGCACAGCGTCGTCTTACAGTTCATTCAGCCCGGTCGTCCGGCCCAGAATGCGTTCATCGAGCGCTTTAACCGCACTTTCCGGCAGGAAGTCCTCGACAGCTACCTGTTCAACCTTCTCTCCGAGGTCCGCAGCATCGTTGCTGAGTGGCTGCCCACCTACAATTCCGTTCGTCCGCATGAAGCACTAGGCGGCCTCTCGCCGCACGCTTTCGCCGCCAATACTCTACTTTTGAATGGTACGATTTAGGGGTTGGTTACCCCACTGCTATTGTTGCGCCCGCCGTCCCCTCCACCAGCGCGAGTTTCGCAGGTGTCAACCCGGACATCGCGTAGACCACCGTTCAATGATATTGTTTTGTAGTCATGTTGAGTTGCACACTGTTTAGCTATGCGTATAATGAGTGTGTCACCAGCTAATCTAACGGAGTTCTCATGAAACACAAAGTCGGGTTCTTTTTCGTCCTTAGCTTCGTCGTCGCCTTGATGCTCCTCAACACCGGAGTACACCCTGCTCATGCCGCATCGAGTTCTTTCCTGAGCTTCAATAGTATCGGTTGTACTAATGGTGCTACGGACTTCAACTGGACCAGCGATCTCACGGGATCGCAAACCTTCCGAACCATCGTCAGCGCAGGTGGGAATATCTACATGGATGAGCAATTTACCGGCACACAAAGCTTTCCGACAGACTGGGGATTGTTCAACAGCAATTCTGGTGGGACGCAAAACGCATTCTTCCCGCTGCCTAGCAGCACTACGATCAACGTCACCCTGAGCTATGGCAGCACGAGCTTCAGCTTCTCCTTCGTGTGTTCCGGCTCTGTCGCCGTCATTCCGGGTCCCCCGATCCCGGTTGGGTTCGCGCTACGTACCATCACCTGCGATGTCTCGGTCTTCGATGCACCGGCAGGGCAGGCCGTTCCCGGCGCACGCATCAAGGGCGGGCAGACATGGTACGTAAATCTCAAGCCGATCATCGCAAAAAACGGTGTGGCATGGACTGAACTCTTCGCAGGTGGCATACGGACGGGTTATGTCCCGACGAAGTGCGTAGGCTGATCGCGCACAGCGTAAAATCGACTCAAGTATAATTTCGTGTGATGGGGCAAAGTTATTTGCCCCATTTTATTTTGTTGCAATCAGTCGATGGTCATTCTTCATCTACGCTTGAGGGGGCATCAACTGCATTCGGTGCGCCCGCCGTCCCCTCTACCAGCGCGATTTCCTCCTCCGTCAACCCATAGGCCGCATAGACCGACGCGTTCAACTGCGCTTCCAACTTCGGCAACCGCGCCGCATCGTTCGCCGCCGCGAGGCACGCACGCGCGAGGTCCGATTTGGGCGCGGAGTGGGTCGGGTGGGTTGGGGATGGGAATTTGTTCGACATATTGAGTGAAAAAACGTAAATAGCCACCCCTGATTTCATCTGACAGTTCTTTGTAGAACCATTCAGCAATACTTGAATTCAACAAACCTAGCAGATAGAAGTCATCACTTGGCAAGAAATATGCGGTGTTTGCATAGAATGCACCACTTGTATCAATGCTAAAGCGCATGTTGTTCGCAATATCAGGGTACACAATTTTCGATTTATCAAATTCGGCATAATATGCAATGTTGTCTTGTACCTCGTACCATTGGTAACTACCCGCTTTCCGACCGCCTTTAATCCCCGGCATCAGGCGATCTTTAAATTTTTCGAGGTGAGCCTTTACAGCGGGATAGTTATCGATCCGCATCCCGCGACGAGCAAAAATCAAAAATAAGTCTTGTGGCTCAGTCCGCCACCGTTTTACATCCTTGCCACGCAACCAGGGTTTGATGAGTTCCGCGCTTTTCGGGTCGACGGCGAATGCCTCGTTGAACCCGGTCAGGATGCCGCGATACATCTTGCCGCCGACATATTCCCCTAGCGGCGTCCCGGCCTTGCGCAGCTTTTCGAGCAACGCTGCCACGCGGCTATCGGAGAGCGTCCACTCCGCGCCGTTCATGGCAGAGGCGGGCAGGATTTGCCCGGTTGCCTGAGTGACAGCGCGCAGGTCGAGGTCGTCCCGCCATGTCTTGAGCGCGGTGAAGTGCGTCTTGCGGCGCGTCGGCTGTTTGGCGAGGATGATTACCATCGGGTAGGTGGTCGCGGTATCGAAAACGGGAAGATCGCCAAAATCGGTGATTTCCTGTACATCGAAGGTGGCGAGGTGCGCGCGCAGTTTCGCGCCATAGCCCGCACGGAAGAATTTGTTGGGACTGATGAAGGCAAGCGTGCCGCCGTCGCGGAGCAGGGTCAGCGCGCGGGCATAGAAATAGACATAGAGATCGGCGGTCCCGGCATAAACTTCGGGGTAGGCTTTGGCGAGTTCGGGTTTGAGCGCGGAGATCGCTTCCTGCCGGACGTAGGGCGGGTTGACGACCACGATGTCGAAGCCGCCGCGCGTTGCAAAGACGGCGTGGAAGTGCAGACGGTATAGGAAGAAGGGGAGCGGTTTCGTCAGGTCGCGCATCTGCGCTTCGATGTCGGTGAGGCGGGAGAGTTTCTCCGTGACGGCGGAGAGTTTGCGCTTATCGGCTGTGGACAGGACGCCGTTCTGCAAGGCACTCTTTTTGCCCAAGGCGTCCCGCTGCTGCTGCGCAGCGTCGGTCTTTTCGCCCAGAGAGGTGAGCGCGATCTCGCGTTCGCGGATAGCGATTTCGGCGCGCAGTTCGCGGCGTTCATCGGGGTTGGCGCGGAAAAAGCGGCGGTGTAGTTCATCGAATTTCTGGCGGGAACGCTGCACGGCAGTTTCGGAGTCGAAGAGCGCCATTTTGCTTTGGACAGCCGCGCCGATCAGGTTTTGCTGGACGAGCGCTTGCGGGTCAGCGGCGAAGAGCGACTCGGAGCCAGCGGTGAGGATCGGTTCGCCATCCAGCGTTTCGATCAGGCTGTCGCCAACCATCAGCTTGTATTCGAGGTTGGGGAGCGGGCGGGCTTGTTCGAGCGTTTGATCCACGACGAGAGCAAGCCATAGACGAAGCTGCGCGACTTCGACGGCTTCCGATTTGAGGTCCACGCCGTAGAGCGTGTCGCGGATGATGGCTTCCTTCCAATCGGCAATCTGCGCGGGCGTGATGGCGACTCCGTTGGCGAAGGCGCAGGCGCGGCGCAGGCGCAGAATTTCGGTCATCATGCCGATCAGGAAGCTGCCGGAACCGACGGCGGGATCAAGGACGGTGAGCGTGTCGAGGGCGGCGGAGATGCGGTCTGCTTCGGCGGGGGTGAGCGCGGTAGGTTGCTCGGCGTCGAAGAGGGCTTGCGCACGGTCGCGGCGAACATCGGCGCGGGTCGCAAGGTAGCCGGCGAGCGCTTCCTGACACATATAGGCGACGATCACGCGTGGGGTGTAGAAGGAGCCGGATTGCCCGCGATCCTGCGCTTCGAGCTGATTCTCAAAGACTTTGCCCAACATTTCGGGGTCCACCGCGACATCGAGTTCGAGCGGGGTGTCCTCGCTGATGGTGAAGTTGTACCGGTTGAGGAAAGCGAGAATGCCCGTGTCGCCCATCGGGTCGAAGAGCGCATCGGAGAGGAGAATTGTCCCGGCGGGGTCGCGGGTAGGGTCGAAGAGGCCGCCGTTGAGGTAGGGGATTGTTTCCCAGCCGCGCGTCCATGCGGGTAAGGTGCGGCGGTCGGGCGGGGTGTTCATGGTCTCGAAGAAGAGCGGGGCGAGGACTTCCGTGTAATAGTGGAAGGTCTCGATGTTCGGCGGGGTGTTATCTGCGTCGTGGCGCAACATGCAGAGGCGGTATTGTTCGATGAGGAAACGCTGCCTGCCCGCGAGCCAGCCCTTGCGCTGGAGGAAGTAGAGGAACTTCAGGCGTCCGAGCAGGCGTTGGGCGAAGGCGCGCAGCTTGTCGGGTTCGTGGAATTCGCGAACGCCGGGGTTGTACTGGCGGGCGGCTTCGATGACAGCCTTGAAGAAATCGCTGTACTGGCGGTCGAACTTGCGGGTGAGAGCGGTCACGCTGAAGGCGTCGCGCTGCGCATCGTAGACTTGGATGCCGCCCCGGTTCCATGCGGCGAGGGCGCTCACGGTATCGACATCGTGGCGGGTGGGGTCGCCCGTGACGAGTTTGAGTTTGTTGAGGCGCAGGCTGGATTTTGTGGCGGAGCCTGCGAAGCGCGGGTCGATGAAGGCAACTTCGCGATAATCGGAGGTGACGACGAGCAGGCAGGTTCCGCGACTGAGCAGGTTATAAGCGATGCCGCGCAGGTGGGATGGGCGCGGGTCGCGGGTTTCGAGCAGGTAGACGGTGTGCAGGTCACGCTTCGCGAGGTCGGCGCGTTCGGGGGTGGTGAAGTCGAATGCGTCAAACCCATCGGCCTCGAAGGGGTCCGCGTCACCGGGTTGGTAGCCGAGGCGCTCGAAGAGCGTGACAACATCGACGGCGGTGTGGAGGGCGAGGTGTGCGAAGGTGATCGAGTCGTTGGGCATGATGTGCTTCAGAGAATATTTAGTGGCGGTAGTTTACCGCGTTCGGCGGGGGCGTGTGACCGAGTTGGGGAATCGTTACGAGTTTAATACGACAGGTGAGTACAGGTACACATCGCACGCCATAAAATAGGGACAAAACGCGAGTGGAAATTGATGGCATCCGAGACAAGATTTGGCATTTTACGAAACGTGCTGCGCGCCTTCGGGCTTCCGCAAGAGGCTGTGGATGATATTGTGAACTGGATTGCGGATTTGCTCGCGGGCAAGAGCGAAGCCGCCGGGCAACAGTCGCCAGAGTTTCCGTATCATTTGCGTCCGGCGCTGCTGTCGCCTGCGGAACTGTGTTTCTATGAGACGTTGAAGTTGGCTGTCGGCGAACGCGCGGTGGTGAATGCGAAGGTCGGCTTGGGTGACATCTGCATGGTCAAAAGTGACGATCAGAGCCGTTACCGTATTTTCACAAACAAGATCGACCGTAAGCACATTGATTTTCTGCTGTGTGATCCGAAAACTATGCGCCCGCTTGTGGGTATCGAACTGGATGATAAAAGCCATCAGCGTGCAGATCGGCAAGCTCGCGACGAATTCATTGATAAAGTCTATCAAGCTGCGGGGCTTCCCATTTTGCATGTTCCAGCGAAGCGGAGCTATACAGTAGGAGAGACAGAGGTACAGGTTGCGCCCTACTTGAGTGCTGTACCTGTTTCCCTCGTCCAAGCGGTCCCGGTCCGAGCGGAGTTGCCTTCCATCTCAGCGCCAACACCGCAAGGGTCGCCGCGTTGTCCCAAATGCGGCGGGGAGATGGTCCTGCGGACGGCCAAGAGCGGCGCGAATGCGGGTGGGCAGTTTTGGGGCTGTGCGAGTTATCCAGGTTGCCGTTCGATGCTGCCGTTTAAATTGTGAAAATAATTATATTCGAGATGTTTTCCAATTACACAATATCACTTACTACATCAGTGCATGAGAAATACACTTGCTATCAATACAAGAAATATTACATACACAATAATTGAGATTAATTTCCGAAAACGTGTTCGTGGTGTTGGACGATAGACTACCTGCGGCTTCAATATGGTGTGTACTACGTCTTGATTTGTCTGACTGGATACTTCGAGAAGTTTAAACAACTCAGCCTTTAAATGCCGACATGAACGTATCATCAGAGCAGAACCAACGAGAACGAATATGATCGCAAACCCCGCCGTTTGAATTCCAAATCGAGGGGTAATGATCGGCACAAGCACGCCTAATGTAATGAGAGCCGTTATAACTGTTAGTCGTTCAAACCTGCTTTCGCCTGCCACAATCGTACTTGAGTTATGCCGATCCAGTACCCCAACTGTTTCAACGACTATATTACGCCCACTGTCGCGCCTCATCAGAAATTGAAATGTGTTTGTACCCAATGTAGTCACTTCGATCTTCAAGGGACTTCTAAAGGCAATCAAGCGGGTGGGTTCGTCGCGATTTTGAAGGCGAACTACACATTCTTCTAGCGACAGAGGAGATACAACAGTGAAAGGAGAGCGCCAAGCAAATAAACTTAGCTGGAAGGGCATGAGGAAGTTACCGCCTAAATTGCCGAATAACGCAGATTGTATCTGGTCTGGCGCTAGTTTGGAGGTCTCGTATGGTAAACCGCTTCGCTGTTTCCATGAGCGAGCGTTCGATGTACTGACGCCTAAAGCTGAACCTATCGACTTGTGCTTGTAGAATATAATGGCGTGAAGTTGGTTTCGACATCTTCCATTACGAGTCAGAATAGAAAGCTCTAAACTCAAAATGAAGTTTTGTCACTGATACTTTTGTCTGCCTCTTGAGAGGTGCTGAATGACCACGTACTCGCGTATGTATTTGCCTGCGACCATCCCCTTGAGGTGTCAATCGCTTTCGTGTTCTGGTCGTGCAACGCCGTCAGGAAGGGCATTTCGTGACCCATCGCGCAGGCGTGCTTGTAGCCTTCGTAGAGCTTCGCGACTGAGACAAAGCCGTTTGGCAAGTACAACCGCCAGAATGTCGGAGATGGGACGTTCTGGCGGGTCTTGCTTGCGTCGCAGCACTTCCTCAAAGTAGGGCGTGAAGGCATCACCTAACACGACCTCGAAAACGGTGCGCAGATGGCGTGGGACAATTTCTGCGATCTTGTACAACTCCGCACCATCCGAGGTTGGATATTGGACCTGGACCTGCTCTGCGTAGCGCGCGATGTCTTGTGCGGTCATCGGCGGCAGGGATCGTTCTTCGGCATGTCCAATCGGAGGGCTTTAGACATGTTGGACTTGACGCTTGCGGCTGCACTTTCGGCGTTGGACAGCTTTAGACGTCCAGCCTCATTCAACTGCGCGAATGCGCAGGCACGTTTACCTAGCTGCTGCTTACGTGTCAGCCACGCAGAGTACCCACTCCGTGCCACCTGTAAAGTCTGGCACAACACCGCTATCCGGTATTCACCACTCAAGCGCTTGACCCACTCGTAACGCATCACGGCTGTTCCCGACAAAACAGCCCGACCACTTTTTTAAGATGTCACGCGCCTCTGACAGCCGTGCCACCTCGCGTTTGAGCCGCCGTATCTCGGCTTCCATCTCGCTCATACGAGCCGTCCCTGGCGCACTGCTTACCCCTTGCTCTGCTCTCGCGCTCATGAGCGGGCGGCTCGTTACGTAGCGCCGTTGCCACTGGCCCAGCATCCCCTGCGTTATTCCCAACTCCCGTTCAATCTGCCGTGCGCTTTTCCCGCTGCGTTCCCACAGCTGCACGGCTTCCATCCCGAACTCCATCGTATACGTGCGTAGTTTGCCTGCCATTGCCTTCGTTCCTCACTTTCCAGTTTAGCGGACTTTCTCCTGTCCACGTAACTGGGGCAAGTTCACTGGCGGCTCACTGATGCACCGCTCGCCAACAATAGACGACCTGCGCATCATCCTGCGCTTGGCAGCAGGACGCGCAGCACAACCAAGCGCGGTGGTTATCGACAGTCAGACGGTACAAAGCACGCCGGAAAGTGGCGCAGAAGCAGGTTACGATGGTGCGAAGAACCGCAAGGGACGCAAACTGCACTTGGCAGCTGATACATTGAGCCATCTGCTGGCGGCGTAATTCACCGACGCCAACGCGCAAGACCGTGCCCAAGTTGCAGAGCTGGCTGAGTAAGTCCATATCGGCTCTTCATTTCCTGCCACGCTCAACAACATCGTTAGATCCGTCACGCAGTTCTCTCTAGCCGCCTCCGCTAATTTCCCAATGCTATTCTGTACTAATCCGGAGCGAGTGCAGGTTCAAAAAGCCATCCAGCGCTTTCAGGCGAAACGTGTGCAGTCCGGGAGCAAGCGTCATGTGGAAAAAAACCGCTGCATCTGCATTGCGTTGTCTAGTGGGTTGTAAGGTCTTTCCGTCTACTGAAAGCGCAATCTGGCTTACCTGTGTACCGACCGGAAGGGTAATTATGTAGTCGCCAGAGACCTTTCCATCAACCCGGAGCATAAAGGTGCGTTCTTCATCTTTATTCAGCTCGATTGAACCCAGGTCAATTGGCGCGGTGATACCTGCAGTCAATGCTGGTTTCGGTTCAGCCAGCACTGCTCTGATGGCACCGAATTTGGGTGTGTCCAGAGCCGTAATGTTCTGCGTTAATCCCCATTGCCAGCCACTCACCAGGTTGTAGTGTACATAGAGGTTACCGCCTGCGGAGTACCACGTCTGAAGATAGCGCCTCATAACATCAGTCATTTCAGGGCTATTTGTCGCGTTCCATTCATTGGTGATGTTATTCCCCGGCTGGTCGCCTGTCATGTGTGGTCCACCCTCGTAAGTCATGGGCATCAGCCCGAAATACGTCGCCACCTCGACGACTTTAGCGATTTGCTCGCGCTTGAGCGTATCGATTTCGGTTAGCATTCCATTGATAATGCTCCTGACTGATGACTCGTCGGACGGACGAAAGTATGGCGCAATAGCATAGCCGTAGAAATACTGTTTTGGTGCTCCGTAGTGCAGATTTATCCAGTCCAGTATCTCGAATCCCCAACCCATTTGCCAGCACGGGATCACCCGTATCCGATCATTGATTGCTGAAGCACCAAATACGCTTTTGAATAAATTACTGATCTCGAGCGAACGCCGTCCGTAGCGCCGCGCGGCCAGCATGAAATCGTCAGGCGAACTAACCACCGGGACATTCAGAACGGAATTGCCCCGAGCCACTTCTCTGATCGCGGCCTGCCAATTAAACCCGTTCTGTGGAAACTGAAAGTTCCACACTTCATTACTATACTCAATGTAAAAACGGATACCGGAATTTGCCTGCGTCACCTTGTTATTCATCATCCGGGCAAGCTGCACAATGTAATCATCGGTGGCCGAGATGGGAATGGTGTACCACAGATCTTTGTTTGCCTGTATCGCCATATCCACAATGACTTCGGGTGACATACCCAAATGTGGATCGGTACTCCAATCCGACATAGTGGCATAGCTCGGAGGTCGATGATCTTCCCAGCGCGTTGCAGTATCGGTATGAAACGGCTCTTTATCAAGGCTGTTATAGCGATTGGTGGAGAGTGTGTCCATCACACGAATTACGCTGAAAGGTGCTAGTGCAGCCATAAATTCCGTGGTGAATAGCTGAGGTGTTCCGGCTTCATAGTGTGGCCGTATCAGCATTACCCGGCGTATACCGGAACCGGGTTGGAGGTCGGTTGGCAACCGTCGGGTTTCCGTGAAGCTGAGGGAGAAGAGATTCACCAAGGAGTCGAAATTGATGTCTCCCTGCGAGATATTGGTACTCTTGTCGTAGCTGATAGCCACTGGATTTGTATTCCACGCTACCTTGGCCTGTCCTTCAAATGAGAGATGATAAATACCTCTCATGTCGGGTGCGCGTCCAGTACCTGCATTTTTGGGGTCATCACCACCAAGGTCGAAGACTATCGTTCTTGCATCCTGTTCCGGCCAGCCGTCCGTATCGACGCGCACTTTCCTGTAATTGTCATCCAAGCTGCCGAACGGACGCGCAGACTTCATTGCATCTACAAAAAACAACGCACGCGACCAATCGGTTGAAAAATCGAGATTAACGCCAATTGGCACAGTGGGAGTATCTGCTGCGCTGCTCGCGAAGGACTTAGTTCCACTAAGTATTGTCATTGCAAACAGAACTGCAAAGACAAACTTCCGGATGCGATATCGATGCAGCGAAGGTGAGGTGGATGTGAACATAAAATCCTGTTTTCCTTACTATCTCTCGCTCATTCCAAAACAAGCACAGTGTGAACGCCAATTGAGGGCAGTTCGACGTGCGCGTATTTGCCCTCGATAGTGAATGATAATTCCTGCTCATTGGGTGCGATGTAAACCCGGCGTGGTTCAACCTTGCAAAGGACACGAACATAGATGCCGCTTGTCAACGCACTTTGATCCATATGCGCTATTGTCTGGAACGTGCGTCGCGGTTGATAGGCCGTAAGGTGGACAATATGCCGTTCACCATCACCCACTGGCTGTTTATGAAGTGTGACTTCGATCCAGCTGGGAGCGTTAGTAGAAATCAACGGTTCAGGCAAATATTTCATCAACATGGTCGCGACGAGCTGGCGGTATATCCAATAATCGTGATTGCGGTAAGCACGAAAGAGTGGCACAGCAAAATAGAGAACATGATCATTGTATATCACCAGCGGACTGTTCATACTTTCGCCGACGGGTGCATGAGCGTGGCTGGTAAAGTGTTCCCATGTGCGATTGAAGAGTGCGCGATGCAAGTTTCCATACGCGGTGGCTCCATCCATTGGTCGTACGACCTGTCCCTGATCATAAAAAGCATATTTGTAATCTGCGCTGAGTTCAGAATCCGCGACGAGATCATTTTGCAGGTGCAAATAGGCGGGTATTGTTGGACAAGGAGCCAGATACCGCACCGGAACACCTGCCACGAATAAACCAGTAGTCATATCAAGTCCAGAAGTTCCGCTCAGTATCAGCTTGCCGCCTAAGACAACAAACAATTGCAATTTTTCTGCCAAAGATGCATCTACTACAAAATCATCTGGGAGCAGGAGCGCTCTATAACTGTTGGACTGTGGATCGAAAACTTCAGCATCGACAATATCAAACTGGACCGCCATTTCAAGCAGCATTTGAGCCGCGCCCTCGACATCTGGACCATAAGCGGGAACGGTAAATGGTGACTGAGTCTCGGAGCGATTGGCGTGCAGGATAGCGATTTCGGCGGTCGGTGATGCCGCGATGAGCCAGGGTTCCAACTGCTCAACACGACTATATGCAGTCGCGAGCAATCGGTACACTGCCGGGTCCAGCGCGCCATTGGGATGAAGCTGATCCCCGACCGAGATACGACCGCCGCCGGAGAGAATCACGCCATATTCATGCTGGAGTTGAACGCTTGTCTTGAGACCACCGAAATCAGCCCAGGATTTGTGAAAGCGTCCTGTCATACCTGCATAGTCAATCCCAAGCGTGCGCGCATGTCGAACCTCCACTGGATAGTTCAAATATCCCCATGTCCCGGATGTAGGCAGACTCTCAACCTCAAAATGAGTTTGATAAGGTGCAGTATATAAACTGCGCGGATTGACGCTTCCGTTGAAAAACACGGTGGCTTCCGGGGCTATGCTTCTGATCAAACTCCTGACCCGTTTGTAGAAACGCAGCAGCTTGTCCTCTGTGTAGTACCATACCGCTTGATCACTAACGGGCGAGACACCCGCAGCTTTCATTTCGGAAAGACTCCAGGCGGAGTAGTTCGGGATTGTGAGACAAATATCGAAGAAAAATCCATCGACTGAATAGGATGTACAGATTTCCTCGACTTGGGCAAAGATATAATCACTATAAGCTGTCGAAACATCGAGCGTCGTCCACCCTTCGCCACCCATTGAAGGCGGCCACTGATTCGTTCCCCAGAGTGGAGAACGTGTTAGACGCTTGCCTTGCTTATCGACAATGATCCATTCCGGGTGTTGTTCCCCTGCCACTTCATCCCACATCACGGAAATGTATATTGGTGTACGAACATCGATGCTATGAAGGGCTTCAATTTGCGCGCCCATCAGATCAAATTTCAAGTGTGGATGCGCGACGCCGACTCGTGTAGGATAATAACTATACCCGTGATGGCACTTTGCAAAGATCGTCATGGCGTCGATGTGTCCCGCTTTGACGGTCTCCGCGAATTGCTGCGCGTCGAAAGCTGCACCGACGTCCTCACACGCACCTGATGTATGAAAATCAAGGTGAACCTGTCGGTACGAGAGTTTCCGGTTTGACATCATTCTGCCTTTATTTGCCAAAATTGCAGTTGACCGTCCAATGAACAGGCTTCAATCCGACGGGGTTTGCTCTGCCAACAGTGTTGGTGCAACTAAAATGCCTGCTGGTCTGAGTTGGTACTCATAGGCCCAATCATTCCCGTCAGTACGCCATGCGTTGGGACCATACCAGACAGTGCGCGAATTCGCGTTATGTACCGTACCAAAAGTATTGACCCGTGACCCGAATGCAGTCACATCGAGGTGATGCACGCCCGCGGACAATGTACCAAGCGCAGCCTGAAAAGGTGAGAACGCGACAGGCTGACACGCACCGCCATCAAGCGATACGTTGAGCAATGGAGCGCGAAAATGTGGAAATGCGATATGTAACGCTTTCGTCGGCGTTGCACAGGTAAATTCGCAGTGGTAGATCACATTACCTGCGTAGAATGGCAGCCCTTGCTGCGTCCAGTCGCCAAAAGTCAATGTGCGTACTGGGTGTATCAGGCGCGCATGACGTCCTTGCACTTCGACACCGAAATCGCCCAGAAGATAACAGGCTTCCGTATTCGTGTGCGCGCCAAACGGAATGTTCACGTGCAGTTCGTGCGTCCCGGCGTGAATGTGCGGAAGTGCAATCGTCCCTATAGCTTCGTCGACGAACCACCCATCGACCGGACTATTCACAAGCTGACCATCCAGTGACACCGCACATTGCGCAGCATTCTCAAGCGCCAGTTTTGCGCCCGTGACTGCCAGCTCGGTATCAAACTGAAATCTGAGCGTCAGTCGATCCACAGCGGGCGAGATGTCACCATAGGTCCAGGGTTGTGCGAGCGCCTCCATACGCAGGGGAAAGCCTGAACGGGTGCGCAGGAGATTATCCAGACGCAGCACTTCTTCCACAGGCTGCCATGCCTCGTCGTTCAGCCGATATTCAGCAATATCCAGTAGCAGGACATTTGGTTCCGATAGCGTCACGGCAACTGGATCGATCATCATGCCGACAGGCGTCAGGATACGGCGCGAGAACCCTGCCGATGGGGGATGCGACACCTCAGCTTCTTTTACTGGAAATAGCGCGATAAGCAAACTTCCATGCGCAGTGAAATCCCAAGTGAAACCCGTCCAGCCATTCATTTGCACCGTATCGAGCAGACTGGTCGTGCCATTCAGCGCATCGTAAACAGTGATTGACCATGTTCCACGCAACCGTACCCGCGCATCTTTGAACGCGTTCAACTTGTCAGTGTTGCAGAAAAATATATAACGCTGGTCATCATCCTGCCGTATCTGATGCAAAATCGTATCTGCGGGGCTGCCGTCGTTCAGGCGAATATCCACTTCACGAACGGTCTCCAGCGCCATAATTAGCTGACCGCGCGTGTGTGTGATGCTTTCGGCACGCGCTGCCAGACGATGCGCCCGATCAGAGGGTTCAGCATCGACCAGCGACGGAACTTCACCAGCAAAAATCACCCGTCCGCCCGCTAAGTGAAATCGTTCGAGGCTGGCGAGTGTCGTGGCGCGAATAGTCCGCAAATTTGGAACCACGATCACATCATACGCAGCTTGCCCCATAATCAACTGCGCACCTTGCGGTTCGTCAGATACCAGCGACGGGAGCAGCGACTCCGCAATAAAGTCAAAATCGAGTAAACCGAAGAGCAGCCATTCGGTGATTTGCTGAAAAGCTGTATTCCGCTCATTGCGCTCCAGACGGGTTTGCTCCAACGGTCCAAAACACAGCCAGTAGGACTCAATCGGGTGGATTACGGCAATCCGCACGATAGGCTGGCCGCGCGTCAGCAGCGTATTCAAGCGCGCGAAGTAGGTCTCGATCAGCGGATATTCTTTGTACCAGGTGGATTGATAGCTTATAGAGGCGGGGTAATCGCGTTTGCCCTCACCGGCCAGTGAAACAAGCGCCAAGTGATGGACGCGCACAGTCACACCAAGCGCAGCTTGCCAGTCACCCTGTGCTTTATGTCCCACAAAATCGAAATCCCAGTTAGTCACGCCGTATAGCTCACTGAGAACTCCCGGCGCGCCGTACTGGTGTGCGGCGCTTTGTGCTTGTTTGGCCGTCGTATATTCCCGGTAGTCACACAGCATGTCAATACCCGGCAAATCGAACGCGCGATAGGAGCGCATCACCTCTCCCACCGCAGAGGCCTGCGATTGAAGCGTCGGCTCCTCCATCATATGCCCGGTGAGCGCGATCCCGTGTTGCCGACACCATGTGCCAATGCTATCAGCGTACGCCGCGCTGAAGCGCTCTGCGAGGTGATCGTGGTAGCGGTAACGGGTAACAGATGGCCGTCGTGCGGGAAGTTCCCAGAACAACTCAGGAAGGCAATCGTCCAACCGCTGCTCATAAACCTGATAGAAGGTTTCAAAAAAATCCGTAGTGAACGGTATGATGACGTCGTGCGTCGATTCAGCGAAAGCCAACGATTGCTTGTGTACGAATTGTGGTTCATCGGTAAAGATGGCAGGAATGACTGAACCGAAGCAATCACCTATCTCCGCTCGATACTTTTCGTGCGTCAATTCAATAAAACGCGCTATCGCACTTGCGTTTAATGTATCCACATATGTTTGATTGTTGAACCAGGGTGAGGGTAATTCCGTTTCCAGATAGGCATACCATACACGTCCGTCGGTTGGGTTCGGCTCGTCTTGCGCCAAACGTCGGTAAGACTCCAAGTAGCCGTTGCTCAGATTGATCTGGTAGCGCGCCAGCAGCTCACCAGTGCCGGTACGCGCACCATCCGCACGGCTAATCAGCACGGGCGCGCCGACTACTCCATCATAGGGTCGGCAGGTGAAAAGCAAGTGTTTGGCTCGAAACGCTGGCTCGTGTGTTACACGCCCACCCGCCGAACCAGAAGGCCAACGGTCTTCATCGTACAGCCAGACGCGCATCTGCTTTTGTTGCGCACGTTCGATGCACGCACGGACCAGCGCCATGAATTCATTACCCATGTATTCAGTCGCTAACCCGGTACGTGAATGGATATGAAAGCCACCCATCCCCATTGCCTCAAGTACGTCGATCTGGCGCATCAATTGGTCGCGATCCAGACGGGTGTTCCATGACCAGAACGGCGCGGCACGATATTCGGGTCCGGGGTTTTTGAACAAATCGGCTTCAAGCTGCCCGGATTTGTTTTTGGGATAAAGAATCATGAAGTCGCTTTAACCTTTGACTGCGCCGCTGGATAAACCTTTGATGAAATAGCGCTGCAAGAGCAGGAACACGATCAGCATTGGCAGGATCGATAGCACTACTGAAGAGAAGATCGCTGTCCAATCGTTGTTGTACTGACCAATAAAGGAGAAAGTCGCGATGGGGATAGTTCGTGCTTCCCGTTTTTGCAGGAACAACAGCGCCACCAGTAGATCATTCCAGATGAAGATGCTGTTGACGATGATTACGGTAGCAGTGACCGGGGATAGCAACGGGAAAATGATCAGCCAAAACATCTTCAATTTACCACAGCCATCGATAAGCGCAGCTTCTTCCAGTTCGTGGTTGATGCCTTTGATGAAGCCCACATACAGGAAAATAGTCAATGGAAGCGATGTAGCCGTGTAGATGCAGATGACACCGAGATGCGTGTTAATTAGGTTCAAGGCAAGCATCAGCTTGTAAAGTGGAAGCATCGCCAGTTGAAACGGAACCATAATCCCGGCCAGAAAAAACAGGTACACTCCGCGAAAGCCGTGTGCAATGCGTCGTGCCAGCGGGTAAGCGGCAGATGCGCCAAGCAGGACCAGCGCCGCGACCGCTGATGCCGTGACCAATACGCTGCTGAATAAGGCCTGCCCGAAATTGGAGCGCTGAAAGGCTTTCACGAAATTGCCCCAGAGCGGTTGCTGCGGCAATCCGAACAAATTTGTCGTCAACTCTTTCGGCGATTTGAGCGCAACTGTAAGCAGGATATACAGGGGAACGACCACCACGAAAAGCCAGCCAACGATCAATACAGTACGGCTCAAGCCAAACAGAAGATGTTCGCCACGTGAGCCGTTGCGTGTGATGCGCTTTGTAATTCTTTGCGTCGCAATCGGCAGATTTACTGTAGTCATGCAACCACCTCGCGGCGCGTCAGAATGCGCAACTGAACGAGCGACAAACCCAGAATAAAAACGAACATTACGACAGCAATGGCCGTGCCGTACCCAAATGACTGAAAATTGAATGCTTTCTGATAAAGCAATGTTGCCAGCGTATCCGTAGCCCCGCCGGGACCGCCTTTAGTCATCACGTAAATAATGTCGAAGACCTTGATCGTGCCGATGAGTGACAGGACGAGATTGACTGTCACCGAGGGCGCAATCAGCGGAAATGTAATATTCCGAAATCTCTGCCATGTGCTTACGCCGTCCATTGTGGCAGCCTCTTGTAAATCAGGTGGGATACCTTGCAGACCTGCCAGAAAAATAATCATGCTTAAGCCGACCCACTGCCAGATGTGCGCAAACATGATGCTATACAGGGCGATTTTTGGATCACCCAGCCAGTCCTTCGCCAGATCCGGAAGCCCAACCTGTATAAAGAACTGATTGATCACACCGAAATTCGGATCGTAGAAATAGTTGAAGATATTTCCGATTGCCAGCGAGCTAAGGAGTGTCGGCATCAGGAATACTACACGCAGCACTTGCAGCACTCGTGATGAGCCGTCAAGGGCAAGCGCGAGCAGCAACCCAATCCCGTTCTGGAGGATTGTCACACCGATAGCAAAGGTGATCGTGACACCGAAAGCACGCAGCACATCCCGATCTGAAAGGATGTTGATAAAGTTCTGTAAGCCGATCACATTGGCGGATTGTGTGATCCCGTTCCAATCTGTCAGGCTGTAAAGAAAGCTACTCAGGACAGGATACACGAAAAAGATGCAGAAGATCAAAAGTGCAGGCAGCAAAAACAACATATCTGCACTGAGCCGCTCAAACCTGTCAAGCATGACACGGGGCAGTGTATCCGGTGCGGCGGTTGTATGTGGCCTATGTAGTGGATTAGCATCAAGTGTTTTCATGCGTTTACGTTTAAACCCGATTTCTATGCCGAACAAGCTTCGCTCAATAGATTTCATGGTATGAACGGGCGACGCGCACCCGTTCATACCCTGCTTGCAACCAGAACCAGGCAAATCAGACGTTCCGGTCCTATTTGCTGGCTGTTGCCACTGCTGTAGCAGCCGATTTTTGAGCGATGGCAGCCTGCCACACGCTGTCCATATCCTTCAACATCTGCTCCGTGGTAATTTGCTGGCTGAAGACGCCTTGAATGTCCTTCGTCATCGTCTCCTGAACACCTTGCGGCCAGTTCTGATCGAGGAACGGGTAGGAACCCTTGTTGAGCGCCGGGATCATTTCGGCAGCAGCCGGGTCGATTTTCGGTGTCACGTCGTTCAGCACGGGTAATGCTCCCGCTGCGACCAGCCACTTAGCAGAACTGTCTTGCTGCGCCCAAAAGGCGATGAACGCTTTTACCTCGTTGGGGTGTTTGGTCGTTGCCGAAGCGCCGATAGTTGCGCCGACCGCTCCGGGGACCCATACCGTTCCATTGCTGAGTTTGCTGTAGGGCAGCGCGAACATGCCCAAATCGAGATCAGGCGCGGCAGCACGGATCGGGGCGATAATCCAGTTGCCATTAACGACCATAGCAGCCTTGCCAGTCGCTATCAGTTGCACTGTCTGGTCGTAGGTTGTGCCGAGGACGCCAGCATTGAAATAGCCTTTGGAGTTCATATCCAGGTAGTCAGCCATCATCGTTGTCCAGGCAGATTTTCCGAAACTCGCCTTTCCAGCGCTGACCTGCACATCGAAATCGGGGTTGCCGCTGTAGATTGCGGATGGAGCCATCGCATACGGTATCAACTGAGAAACCCACTGATCCTTGTTCCCAAGCGCAACGGGGATCACGCTCTTCGCTTTAAGCGTGTCGCACGCTTTGAGGAATGCTTCCCAAGTTGTGGGTACGCTGAGACCCACATCCTTAAAAATCTTCTTGTTGTAGACGACGCCAATCACATTTTGGTCGAGCGGCAAGGCGTACACTTTTCCATTGTTCATGACGGAACTTTTGGCACCTGCGTTGATGCGTGAAACCCACGCCTGATCGGACAGGTCCATGAGATAGCCCGAATCGGAGAGCAAACGCAATTTCTGCCCAGGAAATACGCCCAGAATATCCGGGGCATCATTCGCGGCCAGACGTGTCGGGAGGATCTGGGCATATTGATCGGTGGGTGCACTTTCAAACTCGATTTTGACATTTGGATTGGCCGCTTCAAAGGCCTTGTTGATCTCGTCGATTGTCGGACCTGCATCACCGCCCTTCCAGTGGAAGAAAGTCAAGGTCACGGTATCCGCAGCATGTGAATGAATAGATGGCACAGATGTGAGACACAACGTGGCGATCATGAGGACGATGCTCAGGCCCAGGCGGGATTTTTTGGTCTTAAACATGGACAACACACTCCTTCTAAAACAAGCAGAGCGGGCTAACAACTTGTACGTTTACGGTAGCGGTTAATGGCGGCCTATAAAATGAGTTCTGCCTCCTAAATCGCCGCTGAAGAGTTTCGCGACACATTAGCCATCGATGTCAT
This sequence comes from Aggregatilineales bacterium, assembly GCA_965246845.1. Lineage (GTDB taxonomy): Bacteria > Chloroflexota > Anaerolineae > Aggregatilineales > UBA2796 > JBBRMW01. Next base: position 511,889 of record CBDFFR010000012.1, on the reverse strand, counting down.
CATTGTATATTCAACAAGATTCGAGGTGATAGGAAATAATTTGCAGGTATACTTGAGAAGTAGCACAAAATTGACATCCGTTCTTTTGAGCGGTTTTTGGAGATACTTCTTTCATGCTGAACACGATTTCAACTATCGAGCATCTACTGCATCGCCATCTCTTCTTCTCAAAAGACTCGCCGTTCTTCATTTATTGCCACCAAATTGAGCATGAGCATCGGTTACATGATCATGATTTTTATGAACTGATGATCATCACTGAAGGCACAGGAATGCACCATACACCACATGGTACGCACCCTCTGCAACGGGGTGACATGGTCATGATGCTGCCTGGCACATGGCATGGTATGAGTGATTGTCATGCACTTGGCGTCAATGTTTGTGCGATCAATCCGACACTGCTGGAGAATGAACTGCATTGGTTACACCGCGACCCGACGCTTGCACCCCTGCTTTCTTCGGCAGCATTGTCGCTGAACCAGCCGGGTGCGATGCCAGTGTCGCTGAATGATGCAGTCATGAAGCGCTGCCGCAGGCATATTTTTGAGCTGCGCCAATATGCTGATCAGGACCCTTATCTTGTACGCTCGATACAGATCGGGCATTTGCTGATGTTTCTTGGTGAATTAGCTCGTTTTCTGAGTGTGCAGCAGCTTTCGTCGCAGCAGATCAATGACAATTTATCGCCCATCGTCTGGAACGCAAAACGAACACTTGAGGATAATCCAAAACGGGCGTGGACACTCGATGAACTAAGCCGTCGCTTCGACATCACGCCTACACATATGATTCGTCTGTTTCGAGCGAACACAGGTGAAACGCCCATTGCCTATTTGAATCTGCAACGGCTCAAACGGGCTTCGTGGTTGTTGATTGTAAAAGATGGTCCGATTGCAGCCATCGGAGCAGAAGTTGGCTTTGACGACCCTAATCATTTCGCGCGACGGTTCAAAGCTGAATTTGGCTTGAGTCCACGCGCCTATCGAGCGAAATACAGCAAGATTTGAATGCCTGATTTGAATGCAAAATTTAGCCACCCGACAGTAGCAAAAGAGTGGATTGTGAAACAGAGAGAAAGGATGTAAGGCTGAGTAACGATACAAAACCAAGACAGGACCCTCACGCAACATATTCTCCCAAGCCAATTCCGGTTAAAAATTATTTATCCCATACACATGTCAATACTCTCGCCAATCATGCTGCGTTTCGGAACTTATCAAGGGCGAATAGCGCCAAGTAGGGACAAGTATTGGCATTCCTAACTGCTCAGTTCGAGATTGCGCAAGGCGCGCGCGCGATACGTATCTAGAATCACCGCAAGCACGACGACGGTCCCAATCACGACGGGCTTGAAATTGTCACCGACGCCGAGCAGTTGCAATCCCGTCGTCAGCACTTGCAGGATGCACGCGCCGATCAGCGTCCCGACAATCGATCCCTTGCCGCCGCTGAAACTGGTTCCACCGATGATCACGGCAGCAATTGCGGTCAATTCATATCCGGTCCCAGCGATTGGGCTGCCGATGTTCAGACGCAGCATGTACACCATACCGCCGATACCCGCCGTCAATCCTGCTATCACGAACGCCGCGACCTTATACCTTCCCGGATTGTGGCCGGACAGCCGTACCGCTTCCTCGTTCGTGCCAATCGCGTAGATCATACGCCCGAACACTGTGCGCGTCAGAATCAACCAGCCGATGAAGATAATCACGACCGCGATCAGAAAAATCGTGGGGATGATCCCGCCGATAATGAGATCGCCGAAGTTGATAAACGATTGCGGAAATCCGGTGATCGTGCGGTTATCGCTGATGATCCGGGCAAGTCCGCTGGCGACATTCAACATCCCCAGACTGACGATGAACGAGTGAATTTTCCAGCGTTCGGAAACGAAGCCGTTGACGAAGCCCGCTGCCGCTCCAATGCCCATGCACGCGAGAAGCGCCAGCAACACGGCCAGCGCCGGAGATGCTTCGAGGTCCTTGTTCGTTAGGATCGTTGCGCCCACGACCGTCGCCAGTGAGAGGACAGACCCGACCGACAGATCGATCCCGCCGACCAGAATGGCGAACGTCATACCCGCCGCCAGAACAGTATTGATCGCGATCTGGCCGAAAATCTTGAGAAAGTTTTCCCCGGTGGCGAAGTACGGCGCGGTCAGCGAAAACACGAGGGTGATGATGATCAGCGCGAGCGCGACGCCCGCATCCCGAATCAGAAACCGCAGAATGCCCCTGCGCCACACGCCGGTTCGTGCTGCGCTGTTCTGTAACAGGTCGGTGGATTGCGTCATGCCTGAATATATTCCTGATAGGCGAGCGCAAGGATACGCTCCTGATCGAACGCTGAATGCTCGATTTCGCCCACGAGTTTATGATTGGAGAACACCAGAATCCGATGACATATCCCGATCAATTCAGACAGATCGGACGACACCATGAGGATCGCCTTGCCTGCCGCCGCGAGTTCCCACAGCAGATCGTAAATCTCCTGCCGCGCACCGACATCGATCCCGCGCGTCGGTTCATCAAAAATCAGCACCTTTGATCCGCGAAACAACCATTTGGTCAGCACAACCTTTTGTTGATTGCCACCGGACAGAAAGCGAACGAATTTCGCGATCGAAGGCGTCCGCACATGCAAATCGCGAACCAGCTTTTCTGCGGCGTTCGCTTCTGTGCGGAAATTCAGCCAGCCTGCACGCGAGACCTTGCGCAAGTTGGTGATCGAAATGTTTGTACTAATCGACAAATCGAGCATAAGACCCTGCGTTTTGCGATCTTCTGTCAATAGGCACAACCCGGCTTCTACAGCATCGCGCGGGGAATCGATCGTGACCCGTTGGCCGTCGATGCTGATCGTCCCCGCCGCCTTGCGATCCGCACCAAAGATCGCGCGCATCGCTTCGGTACGCCCCGATCCGACCAGCCCCGCGATTCCAACAATTTCACCCGCGTGGACCGCGAACGAGAGCGGCGTACTGGTCGCGTGCAGTTTTAGGCCGTCCACGCGCAGGAGTTCTGCGCCCACAATATATGGCCGGAAGTGATGTTCGTCTGCGATGTCCCGCCCAACCATCAGCTTGATCAGCTCGTCCAGTGTTACATCTGCAATCAGGCGCGTGGTGATATGCTGGCCGTTCCGAAGCACGCTCACGCGATCCCCAATATCGTGCAGTTCGTGCAGGCGGTGCGAGATATAAATGAACGTCACACCTTTGGTGCGCAACTGCTTCATAATTACGAATAGTCGTTCGATCTCCCGCGTGGTGAGTGTCGCGGTTGGTTCGTCCAGAATGAGCAGCTTGCTTTCGTAATACAGTGCCTTCGCAATTTCGAGCAGCTGCATTTGCGCGATACCAAGTTGTTCGACGCGCGTCTTTGGCGAAATATCCAGCCCAACTTCCTCGAGCAGCAATTGCGCACGCTGATACATTGCGCCGTAATTCACGAATCCAGCCTGCTGCGGCAGACTCTCCAGCAGCAAATTTTCCGCAATCGTGAGGTTTGGCAATAAGTTGAGTTCCTGATGCACCACACGAATCCCGGCACGAAAGGCATCTACGGGCGTTTGCGGGCGGTACGGCTGTCCATCAAAGACAATCTCGCCTTCATCGGGCGTATAAATCCCGGCGAGTAGCTTCACCAAGCTGGACTTTCCCGCGCCATTTTCACCGATCAGCACATGCACACCGCCGCGTTCGATGGTTATATCGACGGCATTGAGCGCCGTCACACCGGGAAAGCGTTTGGTGACGTGTTTGAATTCAAGAAGAACAGGTTGTGATTGCAAGATGAATTGATATTTTAAGTGGAAGGAACTTGACTAAACCATCGGGCGGCGCATTGTGTGCAACCGCCCGATCCTTCCATTTTCGGATAACTATTTGGCCGCAGTTGGAGCCATCGTGCCTGCCATCGTCCCGGACATGGTGGCCGACATAGCTGGGACCGTCGTCCCCCCCATCGTCGCGGACATGGTAGCTGCTGGTGTCGAGAGCGAGGGTAGTTGCAGCGGTTGATCCACATTGTCCTTGGTGATCAACTGGAGTGGCGTCTGTACCCATCCGGTGAACTTCTCACCCGCCATCGTGCGCAGACCATACTGAATACCAATCACAGCCATGAACGAGCCATACTGCTCAACCGTGGCCAGCAGCTTGTTCTGGCGAATGAGCGCCTGCGCCGCTGGGATATTGTCGAAGCCAACGACGGAAATTTTGTCCGCCTTGTTTGCGGATGAAATCGCCTTGACCGCGCCCAGTACCATTGAGTCATTCGCGCAGATCACGCCCTGAATATCCGGGTATTGTGTGAGATAGTTGGTCATCAGTGTGTTGGCTTCGTCGGTATCCCAGTGCGCTGTTTTGGAGTCCAGAAGCGTCAGGCCACCGTCCTTGATCGCCGCGAGCGCACCATTTTTACGCTGTGTAGCATTGTCGGCTTCCGGGTTGCCTTCGAGGATGACTACCTTGCCGCCCTTACCGAGCTTTGCCGCAAGTGCATCGCCTGCCAGTTTCATACCTTTCGCGTTATCCGGCCCAAAGAATGCGAGATCGATACCCGCCGCTTTCTTTGTCGCCTGATCCAGTTCTACGTCGATATTGATCACGACGATCCCGGCCTTGATCGCTTTGGCGAGCGGTGTCACCATTGCTTTCGAGTCGGCGGGCGCGACGACGATAATATCGTATTTCTGGGTGATGAAATTTTCTACGGCGTCCACCTGTGCAGCAAAATCCCGTTCGTCCTTCATGCCGACTGTCGCAAAATCGAACTGATCCTTGTGCTGCGCGGCGTAATCTTTCGCGCCCTTATCCATCTGCTGGAAAAATTCGTTCGCCAAAGATTTCATGACAAGCCCAATTTTCGGCTTTTTTCCCTGAAGAGCGAATGCTGGGATGTTGTAGCTGGCGGCGGCGATTGCCGCTGCACCGAGCGCGCTTACACCAAAGAACTGGCGACGGGTCATTTTGTTCAATGCAGAGTTCGACATTTTTAACTCCCGAAAAATATTTTCACATGCCGGATAATGATTTTTCACCAAGCAAGAAGTATTGAAAACTTGCGGTGAGGCGTGTCGCTATCCGTGCTTGCAGCCGGGGATGAGCAACCCATCCGCTACGTCTGTAACGCGGGAATAGCGTACCACATAAGACGGCTGTGTCGCAAAAAGTGTTGAGGTTGGCTAAAGTCAGATCAGCGACTCAAAAACAGCCAAGGCGGACACGACCATCAAAAGCCCAACCGTTTTCAATTGGCGCCATTTTCAGGCCGAGATCATTGTGTTGTGTATCCGCTGGTATTTGCGCTATAGCTTGAGCTATCGGGATTTGGAAGAGCTCATGCTGGAGCGCGGGCTGAAGGTCGATTGGATTGAGCAAGACCACCGCTTCATCAAACGGCGCACCAGGCCTGGTCTGGGTTTCTTTTCCTTCGAGACCGCTAGGCGCACACTGGCTGGCTACGAGACGTTGAACATGATTCGCAAAGGACTGATGAAAGGAGCGGAAAAGGGCGACATTCTGGCCCAAGTTCACCTGATCAATGGCCTGTTCGGTATCCCCGCCTAACTTTTCAATTTCCTGCCTTCATCTGTCTCTTTTCCAAACTGTTTGCCTTTTTGCGACAGAGCCGTCTACTGCACCCACGAGGGGATATTTCCTTTGGCGTCTTCACGCGGTAAGAGCCTAACTGGGTGGGAGCAGAGCGGTCCACCGACCATAAGGTAGTCGACATCCAGCCATACCCAGTGCTGCCCATCCGTTGAGACCTGCGGATTGTCGCAGGGTAGGTCGCGTACATCTCCATTTTCAGTAACATAACTGTCATGGTTGATCACGAAGCCGCTGGTTCCGAGTGCAGCTTCGATATTCTGCCCGCTGTCTGCGCTAATCAACTTCGGCTCGGAAACGCCATCCAGCAGGAAAATACCTTTGCTCGGTTGCTGGTCGATGACGATCAGGACGCGACCGGATTTCAGATTGAAAACTGCCTCATCGAACCGTTTCTCCCGTAGCATTTGCGACTCACCGTTAATGATATTGTAGGTGCGTAGCTGCACGGGTCCTATATCTGCCGTCCACGTATAGGTGACAAACGTTTGCGGGTCCTTCCACCCGATGATTACCTCGTCGCCCGTATAGGGAAGGCTCGGCTTGTAAAGTGCTTTGACGCTAGAGTTATCGGCGCGTGCCGCCCATACGCCCTCCACATTGTAACCCGCGCCTGTGCCGAAGCCGTTCACGCCGATGTGGACGATGTGTTTTCCATCCGGCGACCAGCTAGGACGGTTCGCCTGTGAGGGACCATCCGTGAGCCGCGCGACGTTTTTGGTCTTCGTCGAAAAGGTATAGAGGTCGGCGCTCGTACCGTTCTGCGCGCCGATGAAAGCGAGTGTCGTACCATCAGGCGACCACGCGAGGCTAGTCAGCACGGTAATCGCGAAGATTTGCTCCGCATTCAGCGCAGGACCTTCCGGCTTGAACGTGGGTTCAGTCGCTGCCTTCGTGAGTGAGAGTTGAAACTGCGATGTGGTGCGTGGAAGCTGCAAAACATTCAATACGGGTTTGGTCGCGACTCCGTTATTGTTCCCGCTCGCAATATAGGCGAAGTAGCCGCCCACGTTGGCAATCGTCAGGTTGCTGATATGCGCTCCCTTCGCAATCTGCGCCCTGCCTGATCCATCCAGATTTGTGACCCATAAATCGGTTAACCGATCATTCGCATCGCCGCTTTTTGTGGATTGAAAGAGCAGCCAGGGTCCTTTCGCGTCGAGTGCTTTCGTTGCGTGGGCAGTTGCCGGAAATTTGAATAGAGTAACCAGAGCCATACAGAGCAGCACAAAACGCATTCCGCGCATGATTACCTTCCTGCTGAGTCTCAACATTGCAGACCTCATTATAGATGATTACGATTAGGCAAATCTGCCACACTGCCTGCGACCTGACGACGCTCACATAACATTTCATTGCGTCGATGTCCAGCGCGGCTGGAGGAGGCGGTGAAGCAGTATATTGGTGTGTTGCAGGAGGAACTGTTAATTATACAACAGTCACATCGGCGGGATGTGGTAGCTACGAATTGCCTTCAAGGGCTGAATGTTCCGAAGCTGCCACCTGAGGCCACATGATGAGAGATACGCTCTTAACAAAGTGGCGTTTCGTTACAGCTTCTGGACATTTAGGCCTACAGCACGTTTATTGCGGGTGAGTCAATGTCTTAAAACAGAGCAACATGGCCTCAAACAGCAGTTGTGGGACATTTAAGTCGGCTTTGGCGGGGTCGGCGTTCTCCAGTTCGAGAGCGCTTCCGAGGAGAAGACGGAAGCGTGTCAGATTTCGCAAGCCATCGGCTACCAGCCGTCACATCTCCGGCTCGAAGAAGCCGTTCGCGATGTCGAGTTCATCCTGACCGACGTTGACGAGCAATTCATTCTGGATGGTCACGAGGCAACGGTTTATGTTGAAATGGCTGTTGTCAGGTTGCAAGTTATTTGTCAGGTATTTGGAGCAGGGTCGGTGTCCTGCTGTTAGTTGCGCGTTGAGAGCCATCATTCGCTTGCTCATACAATGACAACGCAGCCCGCGCTATAGTGGGCTGAGTTACACTTGTGAAAGGTGAACGATGCGCAAACTCTATGGTGGTACACTCCTGGTTATTATGCTATTCGTCATGTGTTTGGGTAGCGCCAAACGCACGCAGGCGGGGGGAGCGGGTTTTAACGCGCTCTCGTTCCCCGGTGCAAACGCGCAGTCTTGCGGGACGTGGCAGGCAAGCGGCGCACAGCCAACCGGCATTTTGGGGTGGTCAGTTGTCTACAATCTGACAGATAGCACAGGTCGCATTCTTGCAATTGGCTTCCTGCCCCGCTTTCCGGTAAACGGCGTTATTGTCGGGAACTTCTTTGCACGCCCGCGTACGAACCCAGTTCGGTTCAGTGCTACAGCGTTCCATCAGGGACAAATCTATACCTTCACGCCTGTGTACGCCGACAACCCGTGCGTAGCACCCTATTTGCCTACACCAACGGCATTCCTGCCCAGCAGCACACCTTCTCCGACATTGAGTGTCACCGTCCTTCCGTCGCGGACCCCAACGGTCAATCCGCCGCCAAGTGTTTCGATTGGTTGCACGGAGAGTGTCATTGAGCAGCAGCTTTACAGCGTGAATACGCCGTACATGCGCGCTGAGGTCCGCATCAAAGATTCAGGGGTCTTGATTGGTACAACGGAATATCCGCTCGCAGCACTCGGCTATGTGCGCTTTGCGGTAGACTATGTCGAACAACCCGCCAATACGGTGTTAACCATTACCACCGGAGAGTGGGATGGGTCACGTTATCTCTCGGACCCCTATATATTGTCAGGAGCCTGCATCTCATCCCGCCCGACTGCCACCGCGCCGTTGCCTTCTCCGACGCGAACAGCTATTCCCGCAACCAATACCGTCACGGCGACCGCCTCTCCAACGGCATTCTACTTCGAGCCGTTCGTAAATGTCACCTGCTCGCAAACGCAGGTTCGCGGCAGCATCTATCAACCGTTGGCCCCAAACGTTCGTGTTGACGTCAGTTTGGCTTCCGACCTTACTGTCAAACTCGCCTCGACCGTCGTGCCTATTGTTGACATTAACTATTCTGCGACGCTGAACTATGTACTACAGTCACCCAACACGCGCCTGATTGTCTCTATCGGCGAGTGGGATGGTACGCAGTATGTCCGTCCTGCGCAGTTGTTTGGCCGGGATTGCATCGTTGTCTCGACGCCGACTGGCACTGCGTTCGTTCCCACTATCACGCAAACACCACCAGTTTTCTCTAGCGCAACCTATACGCTGGTGCCGCTAACCGTGACACCGCCCTTGTTGACGGCAACCAAGACAAACACCGCACCGCCGCTTCCAAGTACAACGCGTGTTCCACCGTCCGCGACGTTGCCGCTCCCTAGCGCCATACCCACATTACCGCCCCTCGCGACAGTGGTGCCTCCTTCGGCAACACAGACACCAGCACCCACCGGGTTCACTGGCTGACAAATCGCCAAACGTCGCTGAAAATATGGAACCGAAGATGCTTCGCACTACTCAGTTGGGAAGCATCTTCCCTTTTCTCACAGGCCTAGACTTCACCCATTGTCCTTCAATCCCATTCCTCTCGCCCGGTTGTTCAGTGTCGAGCGGATAAAGATAGTTACAGATACGGGCAGGTTGTGAAATATGTATTGGTGCGGATATGCCTAAAATGCGGCAATCCTGTTTCAGAAGCGTAACAAAAGTGGAAAAACAGTCACAATCCCACGCTGGTATGCTTGACATTGAACTGGAACAACTTAAACTGATGTGCATCATCGGTTTCATATCAGGAGCAATTAACATGCTGTACATCCCCCGTGAAGAAGGCCAGGGCCTCGTCGAGTACGCGCTTATCCTCGTCCTCGTCGCCATTGTCGTCATCGTGATCCTCTCCCTGCTGGGTCCGATCATCGGCAATGTCTTCTCGAATATCGTCAAGAACATCTAGCTCTCCCCATTTCGGCGTGAAAAGGCACTCCGTAGAGTGCCTTTTTTATTGGGAATAATTATGCCGAGGCTACAGCCAACTGACGCTCTATAAAGAAAATGTCAAGCACTGGTAGGTTTTATTCGGACAATGATGACTGAGCTAACGCAATTATGGGGAATAAACATTACGCGAAATATCCATTCGCCATGCCGCCTGCAACGATCCGCAAATACATGTCCGACCGTAATTGCTAAAGTAGGTTATCGAAAGAAGTTCACGAAATCTAGTCGTGGCTGGTATTCAAGTCTCGTTGAAAACTTTCGATAACCTACTTAAGCCACTGAGCGAAAGTAATCCAAAAACTTGAGGCGGTTGGGATGGTAGGGGGTGTTTTGGTTAGTAAGTACCTCATCAATGGAACGCTGTAGCTCGTCGAGTGAGCGATGGAGACGATTGGCAACGGCGAGGTTCTTGAAGTGCAGCCAGAAGCGCTCGATAGGGTTGAGAAAAGGGCTGTACTTGGGCAACCACAGGACCAGAATGCGGTCTTGAAAAAGGGCGAGCGCGGCTTGGGTCGCCAGGCTGTGGTGGTAGGAGGCGTTATCCATCACGAGAATGAGGTGCTGACGGGGGTAAACCGTCGTCAGGTGTTCAAGGAAGTGAATGAAAGTCTCACTGTTTTTATGGGCGGCGGTCAGCGCTTCAACCGAGCCGGTGTGCCAGTTGTAGGCACCAAACACATGCAGAAAGTGCGGACTGCCGGGTGCGGGAACCAGCGTGCGTTGTCCACGCCGCGTCCAGCAGCGACGCGGCGGCGGGTGCAGGCTTACGGTCGTTTCGTCCACAAAGAGGAGTTCGGTATGGGCAATGGGGTTGACTGGGATGTTTTTTTGAGCCAGTCCAGCACCTGCGCTGCCGTCTCCTGTGCCGGACGGTCTTGCAGGTGGCGCAGGTCATGTTTGGATGTCTTCCAGACGTAGCCCTGCCGACTCATCAGCGCTCGAAAGCGGGTATAGCTCAACAGAATATCCGTCTGCTCCGCCAGGTACAAGCGCAGCCGATTGAGCGTCCAAATCGTGAAGGGCAGTCCCACCGTGCGCGGGTCGAGCGCCAGCAATCGCTCCAGTTCACTCAGCTATGCCTGGTTCGCCTTTGCTGGACGTCCGCTGCGCTGTCCGTCGCGCAACCCACTGATGCCACCCTCCCGCCAGCGTTTGTGCCAGGCGTAAATCGTGTTGCTCGTCACCAACACCATCTGCGCTACTGCGTCCGGTGTATGTCCCAGATGTAACAACCGGACGGCGATGGCTCGTTGCCGCACCTCTGGCTCCGCGGCGTGGTTGATTGCCTCTTCCAACGCCTTGAGTTCTTGCTCGTTGAGTGTATACGTTAGTCGTTTGCCCATCCTGCCATTTTATCGCAGTTGCCTGACTTTCGTCTACTGGCTTAGCTTGAATAATCTCAAGCAGGGGCGTGCGCGGCTGACCGTGGCTCACCCGCTTGAAAGCCAACTGTCAAGTCAGCTTGCAAGTCGGTCACGCACTGCCGGTTAGCGACCCCGACATCCCTGTGGGGGATACTTAGCGTATCCACCGCTAACTGAGCTGATTATGCGGCCCGCCGATAGTCATGGTGCAGACCTCCCAACACGGGCCGGCTCTTGATTGGTAGACTCACCTGCTCATCACTTCGGCTAACTTCAAGTGGCGCAGGAATGCGTTGATCGAGACCTTGATGTGGACACGCGCGGTTGTAGAACGTCACGTATTCGGTCGCCAGCCGTTGCAGGTGTCGCCGACTCAGAATAACCATGTGATCGAGACACTCGCGTCGCACACTACCCAGCAGACGTTCGCAAATGGCATTGGCTTTTGGTGCTGCGACAGGCGTGCGCAGCAAACGGATGCCAGCCCCTTCAACGACGTGGACAAACTGATGACTATACTTGCCGTCGTTATCGCAGAGCAAGAAGCGTGGCCCTTCCCTAAAAGGTGTCGCCTCACGTATCTGCTGGGCGACCCAGGCATCGGTTGGGGTGCGGGTGACCCCGACCTGCACCACACGCCGTGTGCCCAGCTCAATGATGAAAAACAAGAAGATGCTTCGGAAGAACACATCGTAGGTCTGCAGAAAGTCGCACGCCCAAATTTCATGGGCGTGGTTCGCGATAAATGTGGCCCAAGCCTGCGTCTTTTGTGACGGTGGCAGCCCGCCTCGCGCCTGACGCATATAGCGTTGAACCGTTCGCCGGTTCACACCAATACCCAACTTCAACAGTTTGCCTCGAATCCGTTTGCTACCCCATAATCGATTGTTGATCGCCATTTCTTTGATCAGCGCAACAGCTTCGGCTGAGATACGTGGGACTCGCGCCTTACCCCGAGACTTTTGACGCCAGAACAGGCGAAAGCCGGCCCGATGCCATTTCAGCAAAGTGTCCGGTTTGACAAGCAGTAAGCTATCCTTCCAGCCCCGTACTTTCACGGCCAGCAATACCAGCAACAGACGGTCGCTTCGCGTCAGACCGGGATGCGGTCTTTGGCGTTTCAAGACAATGATCTGTTGTCGCACAATACCCTCGCCAATTATGCCGCATTTCGGAACTTATCAAGCGGGCGAATAGCGCCAAGTGCGGAGAAACGCTGCCAGATGCTGGAAATAATATTGGGCGGAAGCGGTTCCGGCAAAGCAATAATAGTTTCATGCAAGTAGCGGCGAGCGCGAAACAAGGCTTTCAAGTCGAGAACGCTGAAGTCGGGTGAGGCAGGGTGATGAGCGGCCAGCAAGATGTCGGAAAGGTTGACCATCAGGAAGGCCAGACCGACGGCGTTGCTGACAGCGGGTTGAGAAACGTTCATGAAATCTTCGAGACCGAAATACTGCTTGGCATCGCGGAAATTGAACTCAATCTGGAAGCGCAAGGCATAGTAATCGGCCAGTAGCGCTGGAGACAGGAACAAATCGGTCGAAAACAGGACGACATGTGAGCGTTTGCGAGAGCGGATGTCGATTTTGGCAATAACGAGGACATTGAGCGGGTCGGGAAAGTCCTTGTGTAAGAGGGTGAGGGCCTACGTCTCGGTCACAAAGCGGCCGTTGCTGACAACCGAGGTGCGCGCCTCAAGCGGTAGCGCACTGTAGTCGAGCCGGTCGCCGTAGCGCGGGGTTGGGCCACGCGGCGGCTTGGCAGCATTGAAGGGGAAGTACAAGGCGGCGTTGTGACGCAACTTGCTTATCAGGTGCAGTCCATGCTGCGCTGCCAGCCAGGTGGTCGCATAATTCCCGAAGAAGCCGTCCATGACCAGATGCCTGACCTGCAAAACGCCAATCCGTTGGAGAAGACTGCCCAGCAGCCCGTCGAGCAAGGTCAGTTCGGCATTCAACAGCGGGGTGGTTTTCGCGTGATTCTTGCTCCCTTTTGGACGACCACGCCCGCGTTTAACCGACTCGCTTGCCACTTTTGCCACTTTTGGCGTGGGCATTCGCTGTTCGACCTGCACCGGGTATGACCCTCGTTGCGCGACATCCACCAGCGCCGCCGCCACAAACGACAAGCCCCCAATTGGTCGTCCCGCGATGCTCGAATAGAACCGCCCGACCCCGTGCGTCATTTTGCCCGCTTTACTCACCACCACTTCATCCACCGCCAGCAGGTACGTCCCACCCGCACGGGTCAGGTGCGCCTCGACCACTGCCCATAACAGCGCTCCCCATTCCACTTTTCCGCCAAACCAGCGCTGGATTGTCCGGTAACTGCTCCCAGCCTCGCTCCAGCGCGACAGTCCGACCATCGTGACCCGCCCCGTCATGCACAACAGCGCCAGCACTATCTGTCTCAGCCGCTTCACGTCGGTCTTTGTCATGAGCCGCTCAAAACTGGCCGTTATCGGTATAATGTCGGGCATGGGTATTCAGGTCTTGTTGGTTGTGGTTAACCTCACTTTACCTGTTTATCCTGCTTTTTTCCTCACTCCATTTTTGGCGAGGGTATTGGTCGCAGAAACGCATTTTCAGCAATTAGGTCGCGTCGGCTCCTAGTCAGGTCAGTGAGCGTACCCAGCAACAGCTTATCCCCGTTGGGTTGTGTGCAGCGTTTCCAGACTGTTTCCAATTGGGACAAGATAGAATCCAACAAACATCCCAATTGACGTCGGAACAATTCAATCATCATGACGGATGTACCCCGGGAAAACTGCTCAGTTTCTGCGCTAAATTATAGCGAATCGCTCATTACCATTGGCTGTTCACGTTAAGTATCCCCCACAGGTTTCAACACGCAGCACATCATTGCGGACCGAGGCTACGCTGCGCAGGGTTTGTTGACCTCATCCTCGCATGCGGCGCAATACCCGTCATCCCGCCCCACCAACGCGCCAAACTGCAGCGCGCATACGACCGCTGGCTGTACCGTGAACGGCATCTTATCGAGTGCTTCTTCAACAAACTCAAGCACTTCCGGCGCGTCTTCTCCCGCTTCGATAAACTCGCTTCTCATTTCAGCGGTTTGGTCCATCTCGCCTCTGCTCTCGTTTGGCTTCGCTAATGTCCACACAACCTAGTGGACTACCGCTGTGAAGGCGAAGGGTAGAGACGCGCCAAGGCGCGACGGGCGTCATCGACGGTGAAATGCCATTGGATAGTCTGCTTATCGCGGTTACGAACGCATTGGAAGTGTGCAGCAGCCCACGCCAAGTCATCGGTGGAGGCGACGCGACGACGCAAAGAGCGAGCAAAAACGGAGAGTTCAATCTCGGCCATGTTGAGCCAGGAAGCGTGCTTGGGAGTATAGTGAAAAGTGAAGCGACGGGCGAGCCGTCGGGCTTCAGCAGCGGGGAAGGTGTCGTACAGGACGGCTGGGGTGTGAATGTTGAGGTTGTCCACGACCAGTTGAATACGCTGCGCCGAGGGGAAGTGGTCGTCGGCGAGGTTCTTGAGAAAATGCGCGAAGTCGGACTTGGTACGGCGCGCGGTGACCTTGAGCCGCCGCCAACCGCCGCGCGGTTGCACCGCCAGAAACAGGTTTGCCATGCCGTGCCGCGCGTACTCATGGTCTACCCGCTTGGGGGTGCCGGGTCGCATCAGTTGCGGCTGGCGGGTATCGCCCAGCAGTTGACAGGGACGCTCATCGACACACACCACCGGGTGCTGTTCGTCGAGCGGTTGCGCGTACACGTCCAGCAGCGCTTCCATCTGACAGACAAACGCGGCGTTCACCTCCGGGATGCACCAGTGGTCCACCCGCCACGGTTTGAGCGCGTTTTTTTTAGCACCCGTCCAACCGTATCCTCGCTGATGGACTCGACCACCCCCAGTTCCACCAATTTGTCCGCCACCATGCGCAAGGTCCAGCGCTGCTCCCCGTGCGGCGTGTCCGAGCAACTCACCGCAATCAGCGCCGCTTCCCCTGCTTCATCCAGCAGGCGTGGGTTGCCCGGTCGCGCTTTCTCGTACAGCGCGCGCTTCAGTCCTCCCGCCTGATAGCGGGCGCGCGTCCGCCAGATGGTCGCCTCCCCTACCCCAAGCGCTTCCTGAATAGCCGCATCGCTCTTGCCGGAGGCCGCCAACCGTACAATATGCGCGCGCTTCAGCACCCGCGCGCCCACCTTCCCCTTACTCAACAGCGCAGTCAGCTGTTCCTGTTCAGCCGCGCTGAGGGTCATCTCGATTTTCTTCGGC
This sequence comes from Aggregatilineales bacterium, assembly GCA_965246845.1. Classification (GTDB taxonomy): domain Bacteria; phylum Chloroflexota; class Anaerolineae; order Aggregatilineales; family UBA2796; genus JBBRMW01. Next base: position 496,706 of record CBDFFR010000012.1, on the reverse strand, counting down.
ATCGTCTGGTCTCCTTGAACTCAAGATTACCCGACCCTCAATGCGCCTTCAACTTTACAGCGGTAGTCCACTAGTACTACAACCGCAGAACGGGATTTAAAACAAAGCCACGTTTTTTGTAGTGCGCGCGTTTGGCAAGGAACTGTTTGCGTCTGCGCCAGAGTGACCAGTGCCAGATGAAATCAGGCAGATGGTGGAGGTTCCAAACGAGACGGGTGAGCAGACGGCGTAGTTCGGGAAGGGAGACGGGAACGTGCGGTGGGGGGACGTCCGGGTCGTTTTTTTGGGAGTTCATCGAGTGCGATAGCGTGCCGAACAACGGTGAGGAAGGCGAGAGCAAGCATCGAGAGGGTGATATGGCGATACCAGGCAGTGTAGTGACGCACCTCGTAGTCGGCCAGACCAACTTCCTGCTTGGCAAGCTCGAAACACTCCTCGACTTTCCAGCGTGCGCCCGCCACAGAAACGAGCGTGAGGAGGGGTGTCTCGTATGGGGCAAAGGTCAGATAGTAGGTTAGCTTGGCATCGGTGAGCGAGCGACGGACCAACACGCCGACGACGAAGCGCTCGTTCTCAGGTACGCGTGGCAGCGGCAGGAAAGCCCAATCGTAAAGGCGTTCGCCTTTCGCACCTGCACCGCAACTCAGGCGTTGCCAGGACTGCTCAGACCGAGCTGCAAGCAAGGCCGCGACCGCAATCTGCCTGAAACCGTACCAGACTTTGTGAGCAGAGGTGACCGCCAGCACATACGCACAGGCATGGTCTTCGAGCAGTTTGCGGATTTTGTAGTCCCCCCCGTAGATGCTGTCGGCAGTCACCCACCCAAACGGCAGTCTGCTCTCGAAGGCACGCTCCAGCATCGCTCGCGCGAGTGCGCCTTTGGTCGCAAATGTGACGTTCTCCGCAATGTGCGCGTCTGCCCGACGAGCCGCATCGCTCGTCCACTCCTCTGGCAGATACAGCTCGCGGTCGATGAGTGCATAGTCGTTCTCGTGCGTGTAAGCCAGAAACACACCGACCTGGCAGTTCTCGATACGTCCTGCCGTTCCGCTGTACTGCCGTTTGACCCCTGCCGAGTGCTGCCCTTTCTTGAGAAACCCCGTCTCATCGACCACCACCACCGCGTTCGCACTGCCAATTGCTTCCCCTACCCACTCGCGCACCGCATCCCGCACCCCGTCCGCATCCCACACACTTCCGTTCAGCACCCGCTGCATTCCGTCGGCTTGCGCTTCTCCCTCTGTCTCGGCCAGCTGCCACCCGTTTTTGTGCTTGGCCTCCGACAGCAAGCCTTTCACGTACTTCAATCCGCGTTCGCGTGCTTCCGCTCGTCGAAAGCGCCTGCCGACCTGGTTCACCCAGAAAAACTCCAGTTCCCGGCTCCACTCCTTGAGTGCTTCACGCTCCAACATTCCCAATACCCTTTTTGCCTGCGCTTATTCTACCCTCCGTTCTGCGGTTGTAGTACTAGTAATCAATTGTAGAATGTACTCTGGGAAGAGTTTCTTTTTCGTATCGTCGTAGATCATCACCTGCGGGCTGAGTGGAAGAAGCTGCCCGGCATTGGAGAATTCGTAAGCAAAATTGCCCCGATACACGCACTGGACAAACTTCGTGGATTAACCAGAGCGCTTTATTGGTTTAGATGTTACGTAGTTACCCCCATCCCCCAGAACGAGGGAAGTGGAGTTCGCAGTCTGAAAATCTCTCCCTCCTTGTGGGAGAATGCAACTGCGTAGCATCTATGGTTATTAAACCAGCAGGACGATTGCCAGAGCAAGGAGCGCAGGCAGACCCTGAACGAGCAAGATTGAACGCTTAACAGTCACACCGCCATACACCGCCGCCACCAGCACGCAAATCAAAAAGAAGACTGCAATCTGCCGTGCAAAAACAGGGTCAGGGTGAACCGCACCCCAGAGTAGCCCCGCCGCAAGGAAGCCGTTATAAAGCCCCTGATTGGCGGCCATTGACTTGGATTCCAACGCGAACCCGGCGCTTGTCCCAAATATTTTTCTGACACCCGGCGTTGTCCATAGGAACATCTCCATGACCAGAAATCCGATATGTTCGAGCGCGACCAATGCGACGAATACTTTTGCAATAACAGGCATTTGATTTAGTCCGATCACCTGGATGTTGAGGCAAAGACACGAACCAAGCCTACTACAGTTTAACCCACGATCCAAGCGCGGTGCTTCAATACATAACATGCTAAATAATAAAGTAACAATTTTGATAATCGTATCCTATCCTCAGCCCGGAACAAGGGAAGGGAGCCGCCGCCTAGAAGTCCCTCAGCTCCTTATGGGGAGGGATTTAGAGCAGGGGGAACGCAACTACGTAACATCTAACTTTATCGAATCAACCTAGATCACGGTAGACTAAGAGGCTGCCCGATTTTGCAATTTAAAACAACTTTTCAGGAGCCAGAATGCCCGCACACGCTGAGTTAATCATCCAGAACGGCACGATCCACACGATGGACCCGTCCATTCCCAATGCGGAAGCGGTCGCAGTGCAGGGTAACAAGATACTCGCGGTCGGTTCATGGGAAGAAATTCAGCACCTTGCGCACGGTAACACGCGCCGTATCGATCTGGCCGGGCGGACGCTGATTCCCGGCTTCAACGACGCGCACTTGCACCTCTGGAAACTTGGCCTGCTGCTCACCACGATGATCGATGCGCGCCCCACCGCCGCGCCGGATATTTCCGCGCTGGTCGGGGCATTCCGTGCGCGCGCTGCGCAGACCGCCCCGGGCGGTTGGGTGACCGGTCGCGGTTATCACGAGAACGCGCTCGCGGAGCATCGCCATCCGACGCGCCACGACCTCGACGCAGCAAGCGTGGAGCATCCACTACATCTCATTCATACGTCTGCGCACGCGGCGGTTGTCAATACGAAAGCGCTTGAACTGGCCGGGATTACCCATGACACGCCGGACCCGGTGGGCGGCCAGATTGTTCGCGATGAACATGGCGAACCGACCGGGCTGCTGCTCGAAACCGCGATGAATCGCATCGCCGCAATACAGCCGCCGCCGACCGCCGCCGAATTCGAGGCCGCAGTATTGGCGGGCGCAGCGGAATGCCTGCGTTTGGGAATTACGAGCATTACGGAGGCGGGCGTCAGCCCCGCGCAACTAGATGTCTACCGCGCGCTCAAGAATGACCGCCGCCTGCCGATTCGCGCAAATGTAATGGCGCTGCGCTATGGCTCTGACGGCGTGAAAATCCCACTGCCGGAGCGTCACGAATCCGAATGGCTACGCATCGACACGGTGAAACTCTTCGCGGATGGTGGCCTGAGCAGCGCGACGGCATCAATTAGCGTCCCCTATCGCCACGCGGAGAGCAAAGGACTCGCGCGCTACACCGACGATCAGATGAAATCGCTGATCTGGGACATTCATCGTGCGGGGTTGCGCGCCGCCGTTCACGCGATTGGCGATGTCGCTATTGAGCAGGTGTTGAGCGCTATCGAATTCGCGGGCAGCCGATTGGCCTCCCTGCTGCGGCATCGCATTGAACACTTTGGCTTGCCAAGCGCCGACCATCTGCGCCGCGCCCGCCATCGCGCGTTTGTTGTCCCGCAGGCAGTCTTCATTCATGCGCTCGGCGACAGCTTCTTACAGTATGTGCCGGAATCGCTCGCCGGGCAGGTCTATCCGCTGCGTGCGATGCTCGACGCAGGATTGACCGTAGCGCTCAGTTCGGATTCGCCCGTCGTACCGGACCTGAACCCGCTGCTCGGCCTGCGCGCTGCTGCCAACCGCCGCACCGAGAGCGGCAACACGGTTTTACCTGAGCAGAGCATCCCGCTTGCGCAATCGCTCGCGCTATATACGCTCGGCGGCGCGGTGGTCGCGGGTGAAGAGATGCACAAGGGGAGCATTACGCCCGGCAAGCTGGCCGATTTTGCGGTGCTTTCGGGCGATGTACTACGCGCCCCGGCAGACCGCCTCGCCGATTTGAAAGTGGAGATGACTGTGTTGAACGGACAGATCGTGTACGAGGCGTAGCCCGGACCTCACCATAATGTTTTAAAAGATGCGGTCCAAAACACCGGCAGGGACGCCATTTCTGACGTCCCTGCCATTTGTATTCGTTAGTTCGGCAATTGCGCCGCCGTCGGTGCGGGCGCAGGCGTGTCCTCGATACGGCGCTTGCGCTTGGGTGCTTCGGGCTTGCGGATCGCCGCCTCAAGCACCTGATCGATGCGGTCCACCGGCACGAGCGTCAGGTCATCGCGGACGTTCTTCGGCAGTTCGTCAAGGTCATCGACGTTGCGCTTCGGCAGGACGATGGTACGCAGCCCGGCGCGATGCGCGGCCAGTACCTTCATCATCGTGCCGCCAATGGGCATTACCTCACCGCGTAGTGTGATTTCACCCGTCATGGCGACGTCCTTGCGGACCGGAAAGCCAGTCAGGAGGCTATACATTGCCGTCGTCATGGTTACGCCCGCGCTCGGACCATCCTTCGGGATCGCGCCTTCAGGAACATGGATATGGAAATCCGAGTTCTCGAAGAGGTCCGAGTCGAGTCCAAGTTTGGTCGCGTTCGCGCGCAGGTAGCTATACGCAATCCGCACGCTCTCTTCCATGACCTTGCCAAGCTGTCCCGTAATGGTCAGGATACCCTTACCCTTACTGCGCGTCGCCTCGACAAAGAGGACATCGCCGCCCACCGGGGTCCAGGCCATGCCCGTCGCCACGCCGGGGATTTCCTCGTGCAACGCGGCTTCGGGGAAGACGCGCGGCTTGCCGAGATACTCACGCACGATTTCCGGCGTGATGCGGACTTTCTTCGCCGTCCCCGCCGCGATCTTCACGGCTGCCTTGCGGAGCGTCTTGCCGATTTCGCGCTCGAAGCTGCGGACGCCTGCCTCACGGGTATAGTCCTGCACGACCTTATGCAGCGCGTCTTCGGTAAAGACAATCTCCTTCGGAAGCAGGCTGTTCGCGATGATCTGCCGCGAGACGAGGTGCTGCTGCGCGATCTTGATCTTCTCCTGCTCGGTATAACCGTCCAGTTGCAGGACTTCCATACGGTCGAGCAGCGGAGCCGGGATTGTATCGAACTGGTTGGCCGTCGCGACGAAGATCACGTCGCTCAGGTCAAAATCGACATCGAGGTAGTGGTCGCGGAAGGTGTTATTCTGCTGTGGGTCCAGCACTTCGAGCAGTGCGCTGGACGGATCACCGCGCCAATCCGACCCAATCTTGTCGATTTCATCGAGCATGAAGACCGGGTTGCGCGTTCCGGTACGCTTGATCGCCTGCACCACGCGCCCCGGCATCGCGCCGATGTACGTGCGGCGGTGGCCGCGAATTTCGGCTTCGTCGCGCATCCCGCCGAGGCTCATGCGCGTGAATTCACGCCCAAGCGCACGGGCAATGGACTTGCCGAGGCTCGTCTTGCCGACGCCCGGAGGTCCCACGAAGAGCAGGATCGCGCCCGCGCCCTTGCTCTCCTGCTGCGAGGTGTCGATGTTGCGTTCCTTCGCCAGCTTGCGCACCGCGAGGAACTCCAGAATACGCTGCTTGATTTCCTTGAGGCCGTAGTGATCCTCATCGAGGACCTTGCGGGCGTGTTCGATGTCGAGGTTGTCCTCGGTACTCTTGCTCCAGGGCAATTCAACCAGCCAATCGAGGTAGCTACGGATCACACCATATTCCGCTGATTGCACCGAAAGGCGTTCCATGCGCTTGAGTTCGCGGTCGGCCTGCTGGTGCGCTTCTTCGGATAGCCCGGCTTCGAGAATTTTCTTGCGGTAATTCTCGATGTCAGCGCTCTCGTCATCGATGTCGCCGAGTTCCTTGCGAATCTGGTCGATCTGGCGGCGCAGATAGAATTCGCGCTGTTCCTTACCGAGCTTTTCCTGGGTCTCTTCGTTGATGCGCTGGCCGATGGTCAGGACTTCGCGCTCGCGACTGAGCGTGTCGATCATCATCCGCATCTTCTGATTGACGTTATCTTCCGCGAGGAGCGCTTGCCGTTGCTCGATCTCCATATTCGCGTTGGCCGCGATCATGTAGGTCAGCGAGCGGTTGGATTCAATCTGGCTGAGAAATTCGGCCACCTCGTCCGGGATGTTCGGCATCAGCGCGATCACGGCGCGGGCGACATCGATCAAGCCGCGACGCAGCGCTTCGGCTTCGGTATCCAGCGGCTCATCATCGGGAATCACTTCAATTTTCGCACGCAGATAGGGCGCATCCGTCGCCCATTCAACAATACGCACGCGCTCAAGAACGGTCACGACCATCTGCAAGCCCTTGTCGTTGTTGGCGACGCGCTGAATGAGCGCAACACCGCCGACCTGATGGACCTGATCGGGACCGGGTTCGTCGATTTCCGGGTCGTGGCTCGTGACGAGGACGACCAGTCGATTCGACTGCATGGCGTCGTTGACGAGGCGCACACTGCGCGGCACGCCGACGCTCACCGGCAAGACCGTAAACGGAAATGCGACCATATTGCGGAGCGGCAGCACGGGCAATTCGTCCGGCAGTTGGCTCAGGATGTCTTCGCGGTTGGGTTCTGGGCTACCAAACACTTGCTGCTCCTTCGGAGATTGTTACGGGAATTACGTACATTAGACGCTTATTCATGATGCGTAGTCTACCCGTGTCGCATCATAATATTATAAGAGATGCGTAGGCGTGTTGTAGGAATTCGTGCATGTTTCCAGATAGCCGGGCGGACACGCGGATATAGTGAACGGGCCGACCTATGTGTCCGCCCATCTTCATTGTTATACTCAGCACCATCCGCGAACGAGAGGAAACGCCGTGAAACTGATTGTCGCTATCGTACAGGACCGGGACGCCGATCAGGTGGTCGCCGCCGTGACGGGTGCGCGCTTCGGCGTGACGCGGGTTGGCTCGACGGGCGGCTTCCTGCAACAGGGCAATACGACGCTACTGATCGGCGTCGAAGATGCGCGTGTACAAACGGTCGTCAATCTGGTCAAAACGAATTCACGCCGCCGGGATATGTTCGTGCCAATGGCGCTCGGCGCGAGCGACCACGCCTTCACGATGCACAACCACATGGAAGTCGAAGTCGGCGGCGCGACGGCGTTTGTGCTGGATGTAGAGCAGTTTCTACAGCTTTGAACGCGCCACTTCCGATCCCGGCGCTGGCATGGCCGCTCACGCTGCTTGCGCTGGTTCATATGGCGGGCTGGGCGCGCGTCGCATTGCTAGGGGAGCGGGGCTGGCTGCTCTTCGCGCTGACTACGCTCGGCCTCAGTGCGGGGTCGCTCTCGCTGGTGGGGCTGTGGTGCGGCTTGCTTGGCTTGCCCATCGATTGGCGGCTGACGACGCTGATTTGCGGGATCATTGGCAGCGCAGGGCTGGTTGCTGCGCGTCGGGTAGGTGGACACATAGGTCCATCCCTACATAATGCGGGCGGTCCCGACATTGAATATCCACAACTAACCGCGTTCGGTACGTGGCTCGCGAGAGCAACGCTCGCCGCCGTGTGCGCCTTTGTTGTTCTGATCGTTTTTAGTGCCGTTTACTGGCCGTTCCGCTACGATGACTCGATCTCGATTTATGCGATGTTCGGCAAGCGCATCGCGCAAACGGGCAAGCTACCGCCGCTTGTGCCGGGGTCGCTCTACGAAGCCTACCCGATGCTTATCCCGCTCGTGTATGCGTACACGCATCAGGCCGCCGGATGGATCGATGAACACCTCGCAGCGCTGCTCCCGGCACTGCTCTCGGTGAGTGTCTTCGGCGTGACGTATCTGCTTGCATGGGAGAATTACGGTGCTTCCTATGACTCGAAAATGACAAGCCCTTCACGCCGCCATCGGTTTGCGCTGCTCGCGGTTGCGCTCTGCATGTTCATGCCGGCGGTCGTATTTTGGGCGGGGGCGAGTTATGCCGATCTGCCGTGCGCGTTTTTCTTTTGCTTTGCCGTGTACTTTTATCAGCTCGACAGAAGTAATTCTCTGGAACATCCGGCACGTCGCTATTTTTTCCTCAGTGGCGTTATGGCCGGGCTTGCCGCATGGACGAAAAACAGCGCACTCCTCATCATTCTCGGCTTCGGAATACTCTTTTTGCGTAATCTTCTCATAACGACTTATCCCAACCCAAAGAAGGGCTTCCGCAATGTAAGGCCATTTTTGTTAGTTGCAGTCGGGTTCTCTATCGTTGCGGGACCCTGGTATCTGCGCAATTTTATACAGGCAGGGGTGATCGTCCCCGCGACAGGGTGGACCTTTGCCGCGCAACGGTTGCTCACCAATGTGATGCCATTCGCGATTGATGCGCGCTATTTGCCGATTGGAATCGTGCTATCGCTTGCACCAGGCTATCTCTACTTCCGGGCATTTCGCGCTTTTCACGGCAGTAAATTACGCTCGTTGCTCATCTTTTACGTACCATTCTTCGCAATATGGTGGGCGCTCTTCTCCTATGAAAATCGGTTTTTGCTGGTGGTACTGCCGCTCGCAGCGGTGATGGGCGCGTGGCTGGTCTGCGACGTGTATTATGCACTCGCCAACCGATTTGGAAGGCAGGTTGTACGCCTAGTGGCTTCGGCGGCGCTGATCGCGACCTTCATCTATACCTTGCCAAATACGGTAGACAACAAAATCGAACTGCTCCGCGCCCCGTTCATGTCCGAAGATGCGAAGCACCGCGTCCGATTGGGCGATCATTATCCGGTGTCGCTCTTTTTACAGACGCTGCCTGCTGGTTCGCTCATCTACACCTTCGATTATCTGCTCGAATACCACACCGATAGTCTGACCTTTCTTTATACAAATCCGCCCCAAATTACCCCGGCTGGGCGTGCCATCTATAGCGTGGTCAGGCCGGGCGATGCGCTCCCCACGACGGCGCAGCTCCCTCCGCTGTTCGAGGTCGGCGGCTACCGGGTGGTTGCGCTGCGTTGACGCGCAACTTGCAATGCAGACTCGCGTAACTTGATATATGCTTTGTGCAGTCTTTCTATGAAAGGGAACTATCGTGAGCGACCTTCTCAAGAACATTCAGGGCAACCGCACCAATAACTGGCTGGAAAGCATCCTGAAACGGCTGCCCGGCTACAAGGGCTATGAGGACATGCAGGAGCGGCGCGCGGCTGACCGCCTGATGCGCGATCACGTCGCGACCCTGCTCAAGGCGCAGCTTGCGGATTTTCAGGCGGTGGAAAAAGCCGCGTTGAACAGCGGCGGCCTCTCACACATGACGGCGCTGCGTGATGCGAAATCGAAGCTACAAATCCTGATCGACAAGGTAGCGACGGCCATGCCCGGCTATTCCGGTTTCTACGACGCGGTGAAGATCGGTCCCAATGAACTCAACCAACTCTACAATTTCGATGCGGATATGCTCGACAATGTAGACAAGTTCAAGGAAAAGATCGCCGCGCTGAAGACCGCCGTGAGCAGCAATAAGGGCTTCGATGAGGCGCTTGAGGCGCTCAATGCGCTCACCACCGAAGCGACGCACACCTTCAGCCAGCGCGACAACGTGATCGTTAAACTCTAGCCTGCCATAACGGAGAAACTACCATGCGGATTATTGATGTCGTCTCGCACGCGAACGTGATGCCTGATGAACTGACGTGGCGTGAGCCACAGGGTGGCAACGGCGATTTTCGGATGGGGTCGCGCGTGATCGTCGCGGAAAGCCAGGTTGCGGTCTTCGCGCGGCAGGGTCAAATGCTCGATGAACTCGGACCCGGTTCGCACACGCTCAACACGGGCAATATCCCGTTGCTGGCGGGCGTGCTGAATATGTTCACAAGCGGCAATACGCCCTTCACCGCCGATGTCTACTTCGTCAACAAGAAAGACATGCCTTCTGTGACGTGGGGGACCAACCCGCCGATCATCATGTACACCCCGAATATCGGTGTCGGTTTCCAGATGCTGATGACGAACGGGATTATCGATATTGGCGTCGAGGATTCGAGCCGCTTTCTGAAAAATTACGGTGTCGGGGTTCCGGGGCTGCGCCTCGATGACCTCCGCGACCGCGTGCAGACGATGCTCCTCAGCACGATTGGGCAGCTTCTCAGCAAGCAGCAAATCGCCAATATTCAGGCCGCTAACGCGATGTTGAGCGACCTCGAATCTGGCTCACTGGCATTGCTCAACGATCAGTTCAACGAGATCGGGATGCGGATCAAGACCTTCCGCGCGCGTCCATTCCAGGCGCGTCCCGCGACGCCGGAAGAAGTGATGACCTACGGCAGTATGCAGAATTACCAGCAGATCAAGGGGCTGGACATCGCGCAAACGGCAGCGGGCAATCAGGGCTTGGGCGGCGCGGCGGCGAGTGCCGGGGTTGGCTTCGGCGTCGGGCAGCAGCTTGGCGGTATCCTGAACCCGAACCAGAACAATTACGAGCAGCAGCTCCAACAGCAGCAGCTCGAAATGCAGAAGATGATGATGGACATGCTCAAGAACCAGCAGGGCGGTGGTCAGCAGGCAGCGCCGCAGCAGGCACAGGCCACGCCAGCCAGCCCGCAAACTAAAGCGGATGTACAGGCGCTGCTCGATAACCTGGATATGAAGCTGGCGAGCGGCGAAATCAACCAGACGACCTACGACAAACTTTCCGCGAAGTGGGAAGCGAAGTTGAAGGAACTCGGCGGCTAATTCACGCTACTCAGGCGAAAGAGCCGGCAAGTTGCCCGGCTCTTTTTGTTTTAGTCATTTTTAGGCAAGCGCCTTCTCGACCGCTGCCTGCGCTCGTTCCAGTCGTTCCAGCACCGTCGCGCGCCCGATAATCTCCATGCTTTCCATCAGCGGCGGCGAGACCGCGCGCCCCGTTACGGCTACGCGCAGCGTCCCGAAGAACTGCCCGGCCTTGAGGCCCAGTTCTTCCGCAACGGGGCGCAGTGCCTCTTCCATCGGGTGCGGGGTGAATTCCGTGAGTGCGGCAAGCACCTCACGCGCGCGGCGCAACGAATTGGCAGCTTGCGCGGCATCCATTTTCTTCTGAATCAGCAGATCGGGGGCGGGCGTCGGCAGGTCGGCCTCGAAGAAAAAGCCCGCGATGTCCGCAATCTCCGTGAGCAATTGAATCCGTTCGCGGATGATCGGGATGATTTTCATCAGCTTTGTCGCATCGACCGTGTAACCCGCCCTTTCCAACTGCGCGGCGAGTTTATCCGCGAGCGCTTCCGTCTCCATATTGCGGATGTACAAACCATTCAGCCAGCGCAGCTTCACAAGGTCGAATTTCGTGCCGCTGGTCGATACGCGCGTCACATCGAAGATGCGCGCGGCGTCATCCTTCGTGAAGACCTGCACCTCTTCGCCCTGCGCGTCCTTCTCGCCATAATTCCAGCCGACGTTGATCAAATAGTTCGTCACTGCATCGGGCAGGTAGCCGCCGTTCACGAAATAGGAGATCGCCGCGCCCTCATCGCGCTTGCTCATCTTGCCCTTGCCATCGATTTTGAGGATGACGGGCAAGTGCGCGATTTGCGGCATGTCCCATGCGAAAGCTGCGTACAACTGGAAATGCACAGGCGCGGTGCTGATCCATTCATCCGCGCGCAGGATGTGCGTAATTTGCATGAAGTGATCATCGACCACGTTGGCGAGATGATAGGTCGGGTAGCCATCCGATTTGAGCAATACCAAATCCTGCATCCGGTCGTTCTGCACGGTGATCGGTCCGCGTGCGAGGTCCATTACAGTCGTTTCGCCTTCAAGCGGCATTTTGAAGCGGACGACAAAAGGCCGCTCTTCCGCGTCGTATTTTGCCCAATCGTCCGCGCCGAGGTTGCGCCCCCGGCGGTCATAACCCGGCGGCAACCCCTTCGCCTTGCGTGCGGCGCTGATGATTTCGAGTTCGTCCGGCGTCTCGTAAGCGCGATACGCTTTGCCATTCGCGACCAGCCATTTCGCCCATTCGCGATAGAGCGGCAGGCGCTGGCTCTGGATATACGGCCCGAACGGTCCGCCGATGTCTGGTCCCTCGTCCCACTGCAAGCCGAGCCAGTGCAGCCCGTCGATAATCCCCTGCTGTGAATTCTCCACAAAGCGCTTTTCATCCGTATCTTCGATGCGCAGGATGAACGCGCCGCTATAGTGACGCGCGAAGAGCCAGTTGAACAGCGCGGTACGCCCGCCGCCGATGTGCATATCCCCGGTCGGGCTGGGCGCGAAGCGGACGCGGACGGGACGGGATGTATCGATCACAACAGCCTCTTTTGCTTACAAATGCCGTTGCTGCATTATACGCGCGTCATGTCACCTGAGTAAATGCCGCACACACGTTGTTGAACAACCGGGTTGTTTCTGACGCAACGCAATCATTGGCGGTTTCGAGCAAGAATCTGTCCCGATTGCGAAAGATTGCCGCGCAGAACCGTCGTAAAGTAGGCTCGTAATCCTCACTACGGAAAGGCTCCTATGAAACTCACAGTGGACACAGTCGCTCCTGACTTCCAGACCGAAGACGTCTTCGGACAACCCGTATCGCTTCGGGCATACGCGGGCAAACTGCTCCTGCTTTCCTTCTTCCGCAACGGCGCGTGCGCGATGTGCAACCTGCGCGTGCATCACCTGATTCAGCGTTATGGAGACTATCATAAACAAGGGCTGGAAGTCGTCGCGGTGTTCGAGTCGCCGCGTGAGAGCGTGCTGACCAACGTGTCGAAGCAGAACGCGCCGTTCCCGATCATCGCAGACCCAACCGCCACGCTGTATGATCGCTATGGTGTGGAAACCTCGCAGGAAAAAGTCATGGCTCCGGTCGATGAAGACTGGCGTAACGGCATGATCCGCGAGGCTGAGGCTATTGGTTACAAGCTGACGCGCGAAGATGGCGCAAACTTTTTCCGGCTGCCTGCCGACTTCCTGATCGGACCGGACCAGCGAATTCAGACCGCCTTCTACTCGAATGCCATAGGCGAACATCTCACATTCGAGGAGATTGATCATGCACTTGACCAAATGACGCAAAATCAGAAAATCGGTTAGGCTTTGTACTGTGTTCGGGTGGACACATGGGTCCGCCCATAGGCATCAAGATAAGGAAAAAAGGGCAGTCCGAGCGAAAATGAGTTTAACCACAAACCAGATTCACAAGGACAGCCCCGATGACGAGTATAGCGCAGGTGAGCGCGCAGATGCAGTGGGTCTTGACGGAAGTAGCCGATGCAGCAGGACGGGTCAGCGGGTGTGTACGACGGGTGCGCAAGTTACGCGGGTCAAGCCTGGTGCAAACGCTGGTCTTCGGATGGTTGGCGAACCCGGCGGCGAGTTTGGAGGAACTGAGTCAGGCGGCGGGGACATGCGGGGTGACGATAAGCGCACAAGGCTTGGCAGAACGGTTCACGGCGCAAGCGGCAACGTGTTTGCGGATGGTGCTGGAAGCTGGGCTGGAGCAGGTGGTGGAAGCGGAGGGGGGCAGTGTCGGCGCGTTAGGCGCATTTAATGGGGTCTACGTGCAGGATAGTACGACGCTCAGTCTGCCTGCTGCTTTAGGGACACTGTGGGCGGGTTGTGGCAACCAGAACGGCACAAGCGCGGGGCTGAAAGTACAAACCGTGCTGGACTACAGTAGTGGGGGTTTGCACTTGAATTTAGAGGCGGGACGCGCCAGCGACAAAACGGCGGGTCTGCCTGAGCTACCAGTGGGTGCGTTGTATCTGGCCGACAGCGGTTACTTCAGCATCCGACGCTTGCAGGCGTTGACGCAACGCGGGGTGCATTGGCTCACGCGCTTGCCCGCCAACGTGCAGTGCGTCGATGCGCAGCAGCGCGTCTGGTCAGCCCCGGAGTGGCTCGCCACGCAAGTCGTGGGCGACCACGCCGAAACGCAGGTCTATCTGTCTCACCACCGTTTTCCCGCGCGCTTGTTAGTGCAGCGGGTCCCGCCCGCTGTCGCTCAACAGCGCCGCGCACGCTTGCAACGCGAAGCACTCCGTCGCAATCGTCCGTCTAGCCCACACCTGCTCGCCTTGTGTGAGTGGACCTTGCTCGTCACCGACCTGCCCGCGCAGCGTCTCGACGCACCTGCTGCCTTCACTTTCATGCGTGTGCGCTGGCAAATTGAACTCCTCTTCAAACTCTGGAAGTCCGGCTTGCGCCTGTCCCCTGCCCGTTCAGCTAATCCCTGGCGTGTCTTGTGCGAGGTCTATGCCAAACTGATTGCCTTGCTTATTCAACACTGGCTCCTGCTTATGGGCTGTGCCGACTCGCTCGACCGTTCCTGGTTCAAGGCCGCCCCCACTATTCACAAACACGCCTTCCATCTCGCCGCCGTCCTCTATGATACCGTCCGTTTAGTTCAGGCGATTGCCCTCATTGCCCGGACTATTGCTCGTTGTCGCTCCACCAAGCGCCGCGCCCATCCCTCTACTTTTCAGCGTTTGTCCGCCCTTGCCCCTTAACTTGATGCCTATGGGCGGACACATCGGTCCGCCCCTACATCATACCCGCCATTAGTATATTTGGATTTTTTCGGGTCCGTGCAGGTGGATATACATGGGTCAGGATACGGCGACACTTCACATCCCGGATTTCACGTTCGGCATCAATCAGGATTTGCCCGCGCTGGATGCGGATTGGCAGCGCTTCCCAGGTCATTATTTGCTGTATGCCTCCAGTGGGGCATTCACACTTGATGTTGATGATCGGCAATGGATGTTGCCGCCGCAGCGTGCAGCATGGGTTGCGGCAGATGTGCTGATCCGTATCCATGCCAAAGCGCACGTAACCAGTAGCTCGATCCTTTTTGCCAAAGGCAGTATCGCGCTGCTGCCCTTCAATTGTCGCGTGTTCTCTGTAACGCCGCTGGCGCGTGAGATGATCGTCTACGCCATGCGCTGGGGCATTGACCGCGTTCCCGGTGACGACGCAGCGGAGCGCTTTTTCGCATCCGTCGCGGGGGTTTGTCTGGAGTTGGCGGCGACTCCTGAGCAGTTCTGGCTGCCACAGGTGCGTTCGGAGGAGCTTACCCACGCACTCGACTACATCATCAATAATCTTGGTTCGCCACTTGGTGTCGAGCAGCTTTCGCAGAAACTCAATATTTCGCAACGCACGCTCACCCGTCGCTTTGCCGAAGAAACCCATATTTCCTGTGGACAGTTCATCGGGCGGGCGCGCATGTTACGCGCGATGGAACTTCTCGCAAAACAGGATATGCCCGTCATCGAAATAGCCTATGCCGTTGGCTTTGAAAGCGTTAGCGCCTTCAATCACAACTTCCGCCGTTTCACACAGGAGACGCCGACGCAGTATCGCAAACGGTTTTTGCCTCGCTAATCCTTGTTCAATTCAATCGCCAGCGTAAACGGACTCGGTGTGTTGGCGTCGATTTGCAAGCCATCCGTCGAGACAGGCAGATAGCCGCGTCCGACGATCAGGATGTTGTAGGTATCGTTGCGCGGGAGCAGCCGTGATAGCTGGAACTGCCCGTCCGCGTCAGTGACGCTCATCTGTACGATCTCCTCGCGGTTCCAGGTGAACTCGCGCGTGATGACGGTCCCCTTGATGACAATAAACGTCACGCCTGCGATCCCGCGCCGCGTCTCCGCGTCGATAATGCGCCCCTGCATTTGCACACCCGACGATAGCAAAAACGTGTTCACCGGGAGCTGCCCGATTCCGATCTTGACGGTGCTCGTCCCCGTCAGGATACCTTCGACGTAGAGTTCCAGCGCGAACGACGCATCCGGGAAGTGTTCTGTAGCGTCGAATTGCAACCAGAAATACGGCTGGTCGGCAGCGCCGCGCCAGGGCTGCGTCTGCTCGAAGAGCGGGCTGCCATCGACCGTCAGCCGCCATGTCCAGAGCGTGCCGGGCGCAATATTCGACCACTGGAAGGCCGCGTACAGGCGCTGCACCGTGTTCGGATACGCTGCGTTCGCGTTGGTGACGCGCTGCACTGTAACTTGCTTCCCGCTCGCGTCTTTCTCCGTGACGCTGCCGAAAGTCGGCTGTTCCGCGCTGAACGCCGGGTCATCGAAGACGCGTACACGCCCACCGCTCGCGCTCCCGGCCATCACGAAATCGGAAGTCGCGGCAAGCGCCTCATTTAAGTATAGTTCGAGCCGATAGCGTCCCGCGATCAGTGTATCCTGCCCGGTTACGCCCGCCGTGACGCGCTTCTTGCCACTCGCGCCATCCTTCCATTCGATGGGCTGCGGGTTCTGCGTGATCGGACGCCCCTCGAAATACCAGACCTGCCGCCACGTCGCTTTATCAGGGACGCTGCTATATAAAAATTCAGCGTTGATCGTCGTATTCGGGGGCAGAACAGTCCCGGTGATCACGACCGAGCGCGCCGGGTCCGAAATCCCGAATAGAATATCGGAGAAGGTCGGGATGTCCTTCGCACCGCCGCCGACCGTGAAGTTCGCGCTGGCTGCGCGCTGCCCATCAATCAACAGCGTGAACACATATTGGCCGTTCGGCCAGACCTGTTCCTTCGCGCCGATGTACCATAATCCTTCCTGCCCACCGCTCCATGCCGCAGGCGAGAGGCTGAACGTCGCGTTCGGGACGCCATCGACGGTGGTACGCAGTTCGTAAATCGTCTGCGCGCTCAGGTTGCGATAATCGAAGAACAGATACAGCGATTTGGTCCCCGTCGGCGCGCTGGTGACAATGCTATTGGGCATCCCGGACGCGCTCACCCCCGTCGAGAAAATCAGGCGGGCGAAGGTCGGCGCACCGTCTGGCGCAGGCAGTTCGACGCTCGCGCTCGTCTTGCCAAAACCCAAGCCAAGCTGCGCCCCGCGCACCAGCCCACGCGCCAGCCGCGCCGGGCGCAGGCTGTCGATGAAGCCACCGCCGGGGATGCATGTATCGTTGCTGTCGATCCGCCCGTCGCTGTTCGTATCCTGCACGAGGCGGCACGCGCTACGCGCCTCGCCCGACCGCTCGCCTGCCGGGATCGCGACCAGCTTGCCTGTTTTATTGAATGCGCCGCCGCCGCTCATGCGCGCGGTGATCACCGCGTTCGTCTTGAGCCAGGCGCGGTCGCCCGTCTGCGCCTCGTCGATGAAATTGGTGATCGTCCCGCGCCGGATCGCGACCGCCGCGCTATTCGTGGTCCCAGCGGCAGGTTTGTCTTCCGGTCCGGGGTAGCCTATCACGGTCAGCGTTTCATCCAGCGCGAGGTCCTCACTGCTCCCGATTTCGACGAAGGGCAGGCTCAACGCGCTCCGGTTGACGGCGCGACCGTCGAGCGTGCGCGCGATTTGCAGCACCGCCAGATCGGTTTGCGCATTCGCCGCGAGGACTTCCGCATAATAGGTCGGTACAGGTGAAGCGCCGGGGCGTGCCGTCAGGCTGATCAGCAGCGAGTCGGTCTTGCAGCGGGCGCTCCCGCGCGCGGTGTGCGCGTTCGTCAGGATCAAGCCGTCAGCAGTGACGAGCGTTCCGGTCCCGATGCACGAGATGAGCGGGTCGCCGCTTGCCGCGCGCGCCAATTGCGTAATCAATACCGTTGCGCGCTGCGCGTTGACCTCATCCAGCCCGGTCGTTTGCGCGGATGCAGGCTGTGTCACGGGCGACATAAGCGCCATAATCAGCGCGCAGGCCCGCGCACAACAACTTCAATTTGACCAAATTCAGCTCCGTAATTCCAGCCGACGCACGAACAGATCGAAATAGCGCTGGTTACGCTCTGTCGATCGCGCTTCCGTCAGATATGTGACGACATAGGTTTGCCCGCGCAACGTGACGATAATATCCGTACCGAGGACGATCACGGGCAGCGTCCGCAGCGCGGGGTTCGTCTCTGTCGTCGCATAGGCGTAATCAAGGCGCGTCGCGGGGCGTCCGCTGAGTGTCGTTGGCGTAACATCGAGCGTGGTGTAGGAGGGAAGCTGCCCCGCACGCCGGATCGTGAGCAGGTCGGTCACATCGTTCATACTGGCATCGGGTCCCGTCGTCAGCACCGTTAGGCTCAACGTCGTCTTGAAGGGAAGCGCCGCCGGGTCTTCGGCGCGCATGATCAATTCGCCGCCCGACTCGCCGCGCTCCAGCAGCCAACCGGACGGATAGCGCAGCGCGACCCCGACGCGATTATCCGTGAATGGGGTCGACCCGCTCTCGATATTTGTGCGCAACACCAACCCGGCAGCCAGTGCAACCGCCGTCAAGCCAATCGCCAGCCAAGTTGCGAGGCGTTGGCGCGGCGTCGTAGATTCCGCGTTTGTGACGAGGACGGTCAACGGTGAAACTCCGGGCTACGCCGTTCGCGCGCGTCGGTGCTATTGATCATAAAGTTCGTTGCTGCGAAGAGAATAACCAACAGGACCGCCGCCACACCCAGACTGCTGATCAACTGGCTGCCATTCGTGGTCTGCACACCCGCCGCGTTCGTGCCGATACTGCTCACGATCACGCCCGCCCGCAGCGCGACAAAAATCCCTTCCATCAGCGCCGCTAGCGCGAGGCCAAGTGGCAGCCACAACACCGCAGGTCGCCCGATACGCAGGTCAGCCAGCGCATAGCCGCAGATCGTCCCAATCGCCATTTGCGAGAGCGTGAACCCGGCCACGCGCAGTGCCACCGCCGCGAGGTCCGGTGCGTTCGCCGTATCCGCGAGGATATATGTGAGCGATAGCACCCCTGCATAGCCGACCGAGGCCGCAAGGCTGTACGCAATCCCATCGCGGCGGGTGCGGATGTCGTTCTCCCAGACGGTGAAGCGCACGACCGCCAGTTTGATGAATTCCTGCGTGAATCCCGCCGTCAGTGCATAACCAATCACACGCTGCAAGCCGCTGGTAGTCGCGAGCCATTCATCCACCTCGAAAATGCGGTTGACGAGCGGCACGCCAATCCCGTTAGCGGCCAGCGCTGTTAGCCCCACGACGAGGATTAACCGTTTGCGCGGGAACCCGGTCCGCATTTCGCCGCGATACGAGATGACGAACCACAGACCGAGCGGCAACAGCGCGATCCCCGTGCCAAGGGCGAGGCGTGAGGTGTTGCCCGTCGCGACCGGCAATAGCCGCGCCGCAAAATACAGCACACCCGCGAAGATCAGCAGCGCTATACATTCGATGAACGCGCTGCGATAGACTGGGCGCGGTGGGCGTTTGCGCATCGCGGCATTTTCCGGCGGGGTGAGCAGAGTCGGGCGCGGGACGGCGTTCAGGCGTGGGTTCACGGGATTTTTTCGCTGCTTCCTTTTGGCATTCAATCTGGTGTAGGAGCGGACCTATATGTCCACCCATCAACCCGGATCGACGCTATCCTACCCGAAACCGCTCACTCGCGCGATACACTCTTACGCCCGGCTAAGACATCCCTGCTATCATTGAAGGCTGGATGGAGTTCGCGAATGAGAAGACGTCCCAACCCGCTCGCGTTGGTTTCCTGCTTCGGCCTGCTGACCCTCGCCTGTCTGATCGGCATCGGTACGGTATTCGCAGTTAACCGCAGCCGCGCGCAATCCGAACCGGAACCGAAGCACAGTATCACCTACGGCCTGACCTTGCAGCCAAGCGGTTTCGATCCGCATATCAACGCGAGTTCTGAACTGGGAATTGTCCTGCGCTCCGTCTATGATACGCTGCTCTATCGCGACCCGAAGACCAAAGCGTTCATCCCCGGCCTCGCCACGCAAACCGACGTTTCTGCCGACGGCCTGACCTATACCTTCAAACTGCGCGAGGATGTGAAATTCCATGACGGCACGCCCTTCAATGCGCAGGCCGTCGCGCGCACGCTGGATCGCATCCTGAACCCGGATGTGCATTCGCAAAAAAGCGTGTTTCTGCTCGGACCCTATGACAGATATGTGATTGTGGACCAGTTCACGATCCAGATCATCCTCAAACAACCATATGCAGCATTGCTTGACGCGCTGGCGCAGGTCTACCTCGGTATCGCCAGCCCGACCGCGCTGCAAACCTATGATGCCGCGCGCTATCAGTTCCACCAGGTCGGCACGGGACCGTTTCGCTTTGTCGAATACATCCCCGGCGATCATGTCACGCTGCGCCGCAACCCCGATTACAAGTGGGGTCCGGCATTCTACACCGCGCCAACCGCGAACAGCGTAGACGAGGTGATCTTCCGCTTTTTCACCGAACCCGCAACGCGCGCCCCCGCGCTCGAAAGCGGTGAGGCCGCCGCGATGGGCGAACTCAGCCCGGTCGATGCGCGCAGCCTCGCGGGCAATGGCGATCTGCGGCTCGTGCCGCAAGCCGTGCCGGGGCTGCCAACGCAGTGGTTTTTCAACACCGCGCGCGCACCGACGGATAGCCTCGAAGTGCGGCAGGCGATCCTCTACGCGACCAACCGCGCCGCTGTCGTGGATACCGTCTTTCAGGAATTTTCACCCGTCGCTTATGGTCCGCTGAATGCGTCCACGCCATATTATGACCCGGCGGTGCAGCGCCTGTACGGTTACGATGCGAACCGCGCGGCTGGCCTGTTGAAGGCGCGCGGTTACACACGGACTGGGACCGACCCCTATACGAAAGGCGGCGCACCGCTCCGGTTGGTGATGATCGTGCCGCGTTGGGGCTACCATCCCGACGCCGCGCAGAAGCTGCAAAGCCTCTGGCGCGAAGCTGGTATCGAGGTTGAATTGCGCACCGTGCCGAACCTGGCGGGCGTCCTTGCGGAGCAGAAGAAGGGCGAATACAACCTGATCGCTTTCAACGACTCCGGCGTGGATGCAAGCGTGCTGGACCGCTTCTACAAGAGTGATGGCAGCGCGAACTGGACAAATTACAAAAACCCCGAACTCGATATGTGGCTCACGCAGGCAGGCGCGACGCTCGATCCACAGCAGCGACAGGACCTCTATAGCAAAATCCAGCGGCGCATCATGGATCAGGCGTTGCTCCTGCCGATCCGCGATACGGTCAACCTGAACGGCGCGAAGGCGTCACTTGCAGGATTGACTTATGATGCCTATGGCTGGTTCCCGCTGCTTGCTAATCTGACGGTGAATGCACCATGATTCAAATCACGCCCTCACTCGCTATTGACGAGGCCGAAATCCACGAGGAATTCATCCGCGCGTCGGGTTCTGGCGGCCAGAACGTAAATAAGGTCTCGACGGCGGTGCAGATTCGGTTCGATGTACAGCGCTCGCCCTCGCTCCCCGACGCGGTTCGCGAACGGCTACTGAGACTCGCGGCCAACCGCATCACGGATGAGGGCGTATTGGTCATCACCGCGCGCGGCGAACGCACACAGGCGCAAAACCGCATTGATGCACAGGATCAACTCATCGACCTGATCCGCCGCGCCGTCAAGCCACCCACACCGCGCTACGTGACCCGCCCGACCTTCGCCTCGAAGGTGCGCCGTCAGGATTCCAAGCGCCGCCGCAGCCAAATCAAGCAGGGTCGCCGCACTTCCTTTTCCGACGAATAGAAATCAAATTATGATGGCAGAACGGCACGAGAAATTTCTGGCGCAGCTTTACACAATCCGAATTTTGTTCGACTCCGAACGTTACGGTGAGCTGGTGCGCCTCATTACAGAAATGTTGCGAGAAAATCCAGACGCAGGCTACTTATATTATACGCGTGGTCTAAGCCTTGAGCGACTAAGGCGTGTTGATGAGGCAGCAGTGGACTATCAGGCGGCGTTGCTCCATAATCTTGACAATTTAAGCGCACATAAATCATTGGCAGATTTTGCATTCGACCGTGAGGACAATACCACCGCCATAAGCCACTACCTTGAAGTCCTTCGCCTTGATCCACTGAATTTTCGCGGTTGGTATCAATTAGGTTCAATCTACAGCGATCAACAAAATTATGCTGCTGCGGTGGAAGCATACTCAAAAGCAATTGAAATCGACGCGACTAAAGCACCGCTTTTCTTCCTGCTTGCTACTACGCTTGAGGAATTAGCCGACTTGAACCGCGCGTTGGCGGCTTACGATGGCGGCTTACGCCTGAACCCAAACGACGCGGCGGCGCTTGAAAGCCGCGCTGATCTGGTGGCTCGGTTGGGTTGAGAGCATAAAACCAGTCACGATCCATTCGCCGCGATTCAAATCAATTTCATGCTTATCAACGTTGCGTCGCGCTGCTATAATCCGTGAATCAGCCTCTGTACACTGTGCGGGAATAGTCCATGCCCACCTACGAATATCAATGCGAAAATTGCGGCTACAAATTCGACGCAAAGCAGAGTTTCAAGGATGAACCGCTGACCGTTTGCCCGAATTGTGGCGGTCATATTCACCGCGTCATCCATGCCGCCGGGGTCGTCTTCAAGGGGTCCGGCTGGTACATCACGGATAGTAAAGGCGCGTCGAGCGTCTCGACCACCGCCGAGAAAAAGTCGGAAAGCGCAGCCGCGACGACTGAAAGCAGCACGTCAACCGCCCCGGCTTCCGAGAGTACCACCCCCGCCACTCCTAAACCCGAACCCGCGAAGACCACCGCCAGCGAAGCCAAGCCTGCCTGACACATTCCGAAACCAATGCCTTTTATCCAGCTTGGGTTTGTAACGGACCACTGCGCGCTGACGTGTAGGGGACTTCCTTTCTGGAGTCCGTTCAGCCTGTATAGGATGTGATTGGCCCTTGCCGCTTTGCCGAACACCAATCACTACCCCGCCTCTGCTATACTCTCTCCATCCGCATAATGGATTGCCATGAACAACGGCGTATTTGTCAGCTATCGGCGCAGCGCGAGCGGCTTTCTCCCGCTCGCCATTTATCAGGATTTGCGCGCCAACGACGTGGATGCGTTTATCGACGTGCGCAGCATCACGACCGGGCATTTCGACCTCGCGATCCGCACGGAAATCGCGGCGCGCCCGTACTTTCTACCCGTCCTCACGCCCGGTACGCTGGATCGCTGCGTCGAACCCGGCGATTGGGTCTTGGAAGAAATCGCCTACGCAGTCAGCCTCAAACGCAACATCGTCCCCGTCGTCACGCCTGATTTCGAGTTCAGCGACCTGAGCAAGTTTCTACCGCCCGCATTGGCCGCCGAAATGCTCTCACTGAATGCTGTCAAGATCGAACAGGAATGGTTCGAGGAAGGCATGATCCGGCTGCGCACGCGCTTCATCAAGCCGATTGACCTGCCTGTGATTGCGTCAGCAGGGTGGCGCGATCTTGCTCCACAGCCCTCTATGCCCATTGCGCCCCCCGCGCCCGAAGTGGCGATTACGGGCCGCCCGATTTCCGCCGCCGAATACTTTGAACGCGCGTTGGCCGCGCGTGCCTTTGAAGACATCATCGCTGAATATGACAATGCCCTGCGCGTCGATCCGGGCTTCGTCGATGCGTGGAACAATCGCGGCGTCGCGCACCGCGATCAAGGCAATCTGGATAGCGCGCTGGTCGATCTGGATGAGGCCGTGCGGCTCGCCCCCGACGATGCGCAGGCGCGCAGCAATCGCGGGATGGTGCAGTGCGAACGCGGCAACTATGGAGCCGCACTTACCGACCTCGACGCGGCGGTACGCCTCGCGCCGCAGGATGCGGAGATACGCGCCAATCGCGGCGTAGTACGCTTTGAGCGCGTCGAGATTGCGGAAGCGCTCGCGGATTTCACCGAAGCAATCCGGCTGAACCCGCAGCACGCTTTCCTCTACCACAATCGCGGCCTCGCGTTTGGCAGCCGCGAGCTACGCCTCGCGCGTGAAGATTTCGAGACTGCGCTGCGCCTCAATCCGCAGTTCGCCCCCGCGCTGGCTGCCCGCGCCGCGCTCGCCTTTACGCAGCGCGAGTATGCCGCTGCGCGTACCGATTTCGCGCGTGCCGTGCAGGTCGAGCCGTCCGACCTGCGCATTCGGGCGGGGTACGCGCTCACGCTTTTCGCGGACGGTGAACAAACCGAAGGCGAACGTCTGTGGCGCAGCACGATCACGCAGGAACCGCGCTATGCCGACCGCGATTTCGTGCGCGCGGCGCTGCTCTGGCCGGCGCTGATTGACGCCGCTGCGAAGCAGGCTGCTGGGGTCCGTTAATCCAGCGGTTTCGGCATGTGACCGCACACCGCCTATAATCTGCACAGCAGTATTCACAGAAAGATCATGATGATCGGACGTTTCTTCAACAAGGGGAAAGCAACCCCGCAGCACTCGGTTCTCGTCGTTGAGGATGATTTATCCATCGCGCAGCTTATCGTCGATGTCCTTGAGGATGAAGGCTTCCTCGCGCAGACCGTCCCGACGGGTGAGCAGGCACTCGCGATTCTGGATAAAGAGCCACTCCCGGACGCAATCATCGTCGATTACGGGTTGCCCGATATGAACGGTGGGCAATTGATCGAGAGCGCCCGCGCACGTCTTGGCCGCCGCGCCATTCCCCCCGTCCTGATGCTCACCGCCTCGCGTGAAGGCGAATCCGTCGCGAATGCCAGCCAACTGGACGATTACATGCCCAAGCCTTTCAACAATGAAGCGCTGGTCGCCCATGTGCGCAAGCTGATCGGGACTCCGAAGCACGCTTGAAACCGGAAAGATTAATTTGCAGGAGCGAAACTTTTAATGGCGGTCGTTTCATCTTCAGTCGAGCAAGCTACTTTTCGGCGAACGCTCAATCAGGCGCTGCTCTTTCCGCTGCTCGCGATTGTGCTGCTGCTGGTGGTATTTCTGCTTCAACTTGCCGCGCTGCTCAGTACGACCAACTGGGTCGACCACACCAATCAGGTGCTGGGCGAGCGTCTCTAACGCACAGAACGGGTTGCTCGATATGGAAACCGGGCTGCGCGGCTATTTGCTGACCGGGAACGAGACCTTCCTTGAACCGTATACGTTTGCCGATGCCGCGACAGGTCCTACATTCGACGCACTGACGGCGCTTGTCTCCGACAACTCGCAACAGACACAGCGCATCATCGCTCTGCGCGCCCGCGTCGAGGATTGGCGTGCGTTCGCGCGCTCCTTGCTGGATCTCGAGGCGAACGGCGGCGCGGTCGGTGATGTCGCGCTGCAAACGCAGGGCAAGCAGCTTTTCGATGATATACGCGCTCAGTTCGCCACATTTATCAATACCGAGTCACGCCTGCGCGATGAACGCTCGCAATCCGCGCGCAGCACGACGCAGGCGGTCATCCTTGCTACCATCGTCGGCGCGCTCATCTTCGGGCTGATTCTCGCATTGTTCATCCGGCGGCAGCTCGTGGCGCTCTCTACACGCTTCGCCGCGTCGCTGGATATGGCTCAGCGGCAGGCTGAAGCGACCCGGCAGCAGCGTGAATATCTGCAAGGTACGCTCGCCAGTATCGGCGACGCGGTAATCGCGACGGATGCAAATGGTAACATCGCCTTCATGAACGTGGTTGGGCAGACCCTGACCGGGTGGCCTCCCGAAGATGTGGTTGGCAAACCGCTGATTAGCGTGTTCAACGTGGTCAATGAGTTAACCGAGCAGCCCGTCGAAGAACTGAAAATACGCACAGTACAGGATATGCAGTCGGACCGTATCGTCAGCCGGGGGCTGCTCGTCAGCCGCGACGGGTCACGGACCGCAATCGAGGGCAGCGCGGCCTCGATTCGCGATTTGCAGAACAAGCCCTCTGGCGTGGTTCTCGTCTTCCGCGATGTCGCCGAACGCAAACGGACCGAAGAACGGCTGCGCACCAGCGCTCGCCGCTATCGTGACCTTGCCGCCTCGCTGCCCTCGATTGTGTGGACCGCCGGGCCAGACGGCGCGCGCGATTTCTTCAACCAGCGCTGGTATGAATACACCGCGATGACCTACGAGCAATCAAACGGCTGGGGCTGGCAGGCCGCGCTGCATCCCGACGATCTGGAACCGTTCATCGCCGCCTACCGCGAAAGTATCCGCAAGGGGACGCCCTTCGAGCGCGAAAGCCGCTTGCGTGGAAGTGATGGCGTATACCTGTGGCATCTCTCGCGGGCGCTCCCCTCACAGGACGACACCGGGCGGGTCGAAACATGGGTCGGGACCTCCACCAACATCGACAAGCAGAAGAACACCGAGATTGTCCTCGAAGAGCGCACAGGCGAACTGGAACAACTGGCGAGCCGCCTTGAAGAACGCAATCTGGAACTGGATCAGTTCGCCTATGTCACCTCGCACGACCTCAAGGCTCCACTGCGCGGGATCGCCAACCTCTCGCAGTGGATCGAAGAAGATTTGGGCGAGAGCGCGAACGAGGAAATCCACAAGCAGATGGAATTGCTGCGCGGGCGCGTCCACCGCATGGAAGGTCTGATCGACGGTATCCTCGAATATTCGCGCGTCGGGCGTGTCAAGAGCGCCATCGAGACGGTAGACGTGAATGGTCTATTGACCGCTCTGATCGATCTGCTCTCCCCACCATCCGGCTTCAGTGTCGAAGTTGGACCGGGAATGCCGACGCTGCGTACCGAACGCCTGATGTTGCAGCAGGTCTTCCAGAACCTGATCCAGAACGCGATCAAGCACCATAATCATAAGCAGGATGGTCACGTCTGGATCACGGTGCAGGATAGCAGCCGCGCCTTCTATGAGTTCAGCGTCCGCGACGACGGACCCGGCATCGCGCCCGAATATCACCAGAAAATCTTCGTCATCTTCCAGACGCTCGAATCGCGCGATAAAGTCGAGGGCAGCGGGCTTGGCCTCGCGCTCGTCAAGAAGATGGTCGAGCAAGAAGGCGGTAAAATCCGCGTGGAGTCGCAGCCCGGCGCAGGTGCGACCTTCCGCTTCACCTGGCCGAAGCGCCCGAAAGGAACCTCATCATGACCGATTTTCCGAAAGTTCTGCATATCCTGCTCGTCGATGACGACGAAGTAGACGTGATGAACGTGCAGCGCGCGTTCAAGAAGAACAACATCTCTAACCCGCTCTATGTCGCGAGCAATGGCCTTGAGGCGCTCGAGATGCTGCGCAGCCACGCCGTGCCCGGCGAGCGCCGCCTCGTCCTGCTCGACCTGAACATGCCGAAGATGAACGGCCTCGAATTCCTGCGCGAGGTGCGCAATGACCCTGACCTCAAGGCGCTCACAGTCGTCGTCCTGACCACCTCCAACGACGAACGCGACAAGGTAGAAGCCTACAACCTGAACGTCGCCGGATATATACTCAAGCCTGTCACCTTCGGCGCGTTCGTGGAGTCGCTGGCCGCGCTCAACAAATACTGGACCATCAACGAGATGCCTTGATGCCACCTGATGAACGCCTGAAAATTCTGGTAATCGATGACGACGTGCTGGACCGCATGGCCGTCCGGCGTGCCTTGCGCGGGAGTGAGCCGCCGATCACGGTCGAAGAGGCCGATGAAAGCGCCGTCGCGTTTGACCGCCTTTCGCGTGAAACCTTCGACTGCCTGATCCTCGATTATCGGTTGCCCGGCACGGATGGGCTGACCGTCCTGCGTGAAATTCGCGGGCGCGGCATCAGGACGCCCGTGATCATCACGACCGGGCAGGGTGATGAACGCCTGGCCGTCGAACTGATCAAGGCGGGCGCGACGGATTACCTCGCCAAAGCAAGCCTCTCGCCCGAAAACCTGACGCTCAGTATCCGCAATGCGATCCGCGTCTCCCGCGCCGAAGAGCAAACCGCGCAGACCGAATCCGCTTTGCGCGAGAGCGAAGCCCGCTTCCGCACGATGGCCGATAGCGCGCCTGTCCTGCTCTGGATGGGCGATGAAAGCGGTGCGCGGCAATTCTTCAACCAGAGCTGGCTGGCCTTCACCGGGCGCACGCTGGAACAGGAGACCGGGCGCGGCTGGGAACATGTATTTCATCCCGACGATCTGGCACAATGCCTCGTCATCTATGATGCGGCATTGCAATCGCGCCAGCCGTTTGAACTCGAAACCCGGCTCCGCCGTGTCGATGGTGAATTCCGCTGGGTACTCGAATCCGGGACGCCGCGCCTCACACCGGATGGCAAGTTCGTCGGCTATATCGGCTCCGGCGTGGATATCACCGACCGCAAGCAGGCGACGGAACGTCAGCGCTTCCTCGCCGAAGCCAGCCAACTGCTCGCGTCCTCGCTCGACTCATCCGTCGTGCTGACGACCCTCGCGCATCTAGTCGTCCCCTACCTCGCGGATTGGTGTACCGTCGATCTGGTTGACCTGTTGGAAAGCGAGACTCAGTACAACCGCCTCGCGGTCAGTGTCGCGAACCCCGAGCATGATGCGCTTGCGCTGGAGCTACAACGCACCTATACCTCCGGCAAGGACGACGAGAGCGTGATCGCCAGTGTCATACGAACCGGGCAGTCTGTCCGCCATGAGATGATCTCCAGTGAGTTCCGCGCGGCACTCGATGACGGCTTGCAGGCGCTGGGTACGCAAGTTGGTATCACGTCGTTGATGAGCGTTCCGCTCACCGCGCGCGACCAAATCTTCGGCGTGATCAGCTTCGCGACGGGCTGGTTCGGGCGCACCTATACGGCGGGCGATTTGGCACTCGTGGAGGACCTTGCACGGCGCGCATCCGTCGCCATCGACAACGCGCAGCTTTACCGCGAAGCGCAGGAAGCAGTCAAGACGCGCGAGGTGTTCCTCTCCGTCGCCTCGCACGAATTGAAAACGCCGCTGACCAGTCTTTCCGGGAACGCGCAATTATTGGAGCGCCGCGTGCTACGCGAAAGCAGCCTCAATGAGCGTGACCGCCGTGCGCTGCGTGTAATCGTGGAACAATCGGCGCGCCTGCAAAAGATGATCGAAGCGCTGCTCGATATTTCGCGCCTGCAAAATGGGCAATTGAGCATTCAACGCGCGCCGATGGACCTCAGCGCGCTCACCCGCCGGATTGTCGAAGAAATGCAGCCCGCTTTGGAACGGCACACCGTCGTTCTGGTTGATTCGGTCGAATCGCTGCAGATCATGGGCGATGAATTGCGCCTTGAACAGGTCCTGCAAAACCTGATCCAGAACGCGATCAAATATAGCCCTAAAGGAGGCGCGGTTGAGATCAAGTTATACCGCACCGCCGACCATGCGGGCGTCGCCATCACCGATCACGGTATAGGTGTCCCGCAGAGCGCAATCCCGCAGTTGTTCAAGCGCTTCTACCGCGCACCGAATGTGAGCGGCGGCCAGATCAGCGGGATCGGCGTTGGGCTGTTCGTCGTCAAGGAGATTGTCACGCTGCACGGCGGGACCATCGAGATCGCGAGCGTGGAAAACGAGGGCAGCACCTTTACGATTGAATTGCCCCTCGCCGCGTAATTTTGCGGGTGGGCGGACCTGCGTGTCCGCCCTACAGAATGCGCGCGGTATCCGGTGTAGGGGTCGTGGCTCGACCGACGCACGATAGTCTTACTGCGTGGTGGTCGTGGAAGGACGCGCACCGAGCGTCACCTTGACATCGACCGAACTACCATCGCGCAGGACGGTCAGCGTGATTTGCTGGCCGGGCGCGGTCTTGAGGAATAGATAGCCCGTCAGGTCGTCGAAGCTGCGGACCGGATTGCCGTCAACGGCGGTGATCACGTCACCACCGAGGCTGTACTGCGCGCCATTGACTTCCGCCGTCTGGCTGCCCGCGCGCAGGCCGGATTTGGCTGCCGGACCATTCGCGACAACGCTATTCACATACGCGCCGTGCGTCCCGGCGGGCAGCTTGACCGCCTCGATCAGGTCGAGCGTGACCGTCCCACCGCTGACGCCGAGATAGCTGTGCGCCATCTTGCCGTCCTTGATCAGCGCTTCGGCGACGATTTTGACGAGGTTCGATGGGATGGCGAACGAGACCCCGGACGACTGGCGAACTTCTGCCGCGATCTGCTGGTTGACACCAATCAGTTCGCCGTTGGCATTGAGCAGCGGACCGCCGCTGTTGCCTGGGTTGATCGCCGCGTCAGTCTGGATTGCGTTCGGAATGACATAGTTAGCGGCATTGCCCTGTACCGAGCGGCCAACCGCGCTGACGATGCCGTGCGTGAGCGTCCCGGCGTTTTGAAACGGGTTGCCGATGGCGATGGCGCGTTCGCCGACCTGCACCTTGTCGCTATCCGCGAGCGTGAGCGGCGCATACTTGCTGATATCGCCCTGCGCCTGAATGACCGCGAGATCGCTATCCGGGTCGATGCCGACCACTTTGGCGCGGAACTGCGTGCCATCGCTGAACGTGAGTGTGATCTGATCCGCGCCCGTGACGACGTGCGCGTTCGTGACCAGATGGCCGTTCGAGTCATAGACCCAGCCCGACCCGGCGGCGTAATCGTAGTTCGGGTTCTGC
The DNA here is from genome assembly GCA_965246845.1 of Aggregatilineales bacterium. Taxonomy (GTDB): domain Bacteria; phylum Chloroflexota; class Anaerolineae; order Aggregatilineales; family UBA2796; genus JBBRMW01. The sequence continues at coordinate 466,613 of CBDFFR010000012.1, read as the reverse complement.
GGCTGTGTGCGGCGCGGGTTCGGCTGCTGCGGGTTGACCGGAAGCGTGGTCGCGCCGGTTGCCGGGATGCGGACATCAATCGTCACGACCGAGGGATTGACCTTCGCGTAAACCCGTTGCAGAATTTCCGTCTGTGGGTCTGTGACGGGCGTGGACTGGCTGTAGGCCGGACGTGCCGACCCACCGAAGCTGAAGCCGAGCGCCACACTCAAAACGAGCGTCGCGACGAACGACAGCACGACTGATTTACGAGTCTTCATCACGTGTACACCTTTACCGATACGAATACACACATTATCGACGAAATGCCTAAACTGCCCCTAAACTTATTCCGAGTAACGGGTAAGCCCCGCCTTTACGAAAACTCACCCAGCGCTCAGGATTGCGCCCCCGCGACGGAAAGCGTGAACACAATCGCGGTTCCTTGCGGCTGCCCGGCCTCTGCCCGAATCGTGCCGCCCTGCGCCTCGATGATGTGCTTGGCAATCGCGAGGCCGAGGCCGGAGCCGCTCGAATTGCCGCTGCGTGCGCTATCTACCTGGAAGAAGCGCTCGAAGACGCGCTTGCGTTCGCTGGGCGGGATGCCGATTCCCGTGTCGGAAATCCGTATTGTCGCGGTTGACTCGTTTGCTTCCGCTGCGAAGGTGATGCGCCCGCCGGGTGGGGTGAATTTGAGCGCATTGCTGATCAGGTTGGTCAGCACGCGGCGCGTCTGGTCGGGGTCGGTCAGCACGACGAGCGAATCCGGGATTGTGTTCTCGACGGTCAGCGGGCGGCTCTCCAACTGGCTCGACATGCGGCTGAGTGCCTCGCGAATGACCAGATTGATCGGTGTTTCGATCATCCGCATGATCGCGCGCCCGGTTTCGATCATCGACAAGTCGTGCAATTCTTCGACCAGAAATTGCAGGCTTTCCGTTTCGCGGTCAATGCGCGACAGCTTGGTCAGGTCCTTCTCACGATTTTTTCCATAATTTTGCGTCAGGGTATCGACCATCAGCCGAATACTGCTGATCGGCGTGCGCAGTTCGTGCGAGATATTGGCGACCATATCCCGCCGGGCGCGCGTCAGGCGCAGCAGTTCGGTCACATCCTGCATGGCGAGGACCAGCGTTTGCGCATCGATCCACGACATCCGTACCTTGTAGGTTCGCCCGTCGATCTCGATCTGATCTTCCATCGGCTCCCGATTGAGCATGACCTGTTCCGCAAGCTGGTCCAGATGATGATGCCGGACCACGCTCATTAGCGTCTGCCCCGTGACCTCCCGCGTGACGCCGAAGACCTGCTCCGCGACATCATTCAACATTGTGATGCGCCGTTCCACGCCGAGGACGAGGATCGCATCGAACGAGCTATTGGCAACACGCAGCATCCGGTTCACGGTCATCTGGAACTGTTCCTGTGTCTGTTGCAGGGTCCGTTGCAGGCGTTGGAGTGTGACGAGGCGCGCGGTATGGCCGTGCGATATGCGCCACAGGGCGAACAGGCACACCAGCGCCGCGACGAGGCCGCCGATTAGAAACCCTTCCAGGAAGCCCACCTCAGCCCTCGAAGCGATAGCCGACGCCGCGCACTGTCACGATTCGCTGCGGTTCGGAAGCATCCGTTTCGATTTTTTCACGCAGCCAGCGGATATGCACATCGACAGTACGCTTGTCTCCGAAATAATCATACCCCCAAACTTTCGTGAGAATCAGATCACGCGAGAGGACCGCGCCTCGATTGCGCATCAATTCCGAAAGCAGGTCGAATTCCTTATGACTGAGCGTGACCTCGCCCTCGCGCAGGAAGACGCGCCGCCCGGTCACATCGATCCGCAAATCGCCCGATGCGATTTCGTCCTGTGTCGCCGGACGCCCCGATGAGCGGCGCATCACCGCTCGCACGCGCGCCAGAAATTCACCGAGGCCGAACGGCTTGACGATGTAATCATCCGCGCCCGATTCGAGGCCGACAATCTTATCGACTTCCGTGCCGCGCGCGGTGAGCATGATGATCGGGATGTGCGCGGTGGTCGCGTCGCGTCGTACCAGACGGCACACGCTCAGGCCATCCAGATCGGGCAGCATGATGTCCAGTACGATCAAATCCGGCAGCACATTACGGATGAGCGCCAGCCCTTTTTCCCCATTGTGGCTGACCTGCACATCATAGCCATCCTCTTTCAGGTTATCGGCCAGCTCTTCGGCGAGCGTGACTTCATCTTCGATTATGACGATTTTAGGCATAGACGGCTCCCGGCTGTGGCGTTGGCGTTGATTATTGAGTATTTTGATTATGGGTTGGTTAAGCATTTTAATGTTGGTCCGATTCAGGCACAAAAAAACCGGGGACGTACTGTGCGTCTCCGGTCAAGCCCCGGTGGACGGACACAATGGTCCGCCCGACGAGGCAACTGCGTTCCGGTATATGGGTCGCAGCGTGCCCGACCCACCTGCTCTAGATCGCGGCTTCGGGTTCCGGCTCTTCGGTGGTCGCGGCATCGGTCGCGGCAGGCTTCGGCGTATCCAGCGGCGCACCCGTCTCCGGGTCGTAGAGGATACCCGCGCTCTGCTCGCGTTGCGTGAACCCGACCCGGCGCTTGTCCGGTTCGAGGCGGCTGATGCGCAGTTGCAGGCGGTCGCCCTTCTTGACGTAGCTGTGCGGCTCCTTGAGCGTGCCGTCACCCATTTCGCTGAGGTGCAGCAGCCCTTCGAGGCCATCATCGAGCGCGATGAACGCGCCGAAGTCAACGACGTTGGTGATCGTGCCTTCGACTTCCTGACCCTCGTGATAGCGATTCATCGCATCCGACCAGGGATCAGGCAACAGGCGCTTGCGGCTGAGGGCGATTCGGTTCGTCTCACGGTCCAGACTGAGGACATAGACCTCGATCTTGTCCCCAATCTTGAACACGTCGCGCGGATGATCGACGCGATGCCAAGCCAGTTCGCTGACGTGGATCAAACCGTCCGCGCCACCCAGATTGACGAATGCGCCGAAGTCGCGCAGACCCGTTACGGTCCCCATCACGACATCACCTTCCATCAATTCACTGAGCAACCGCGCCTTCTGCTGCTGACGCCATTCCTTCTGCGCTTCACGCTCGCTGAAGATGAGGCGGCGGCGTTCCTGATCAACTTCGATCACTTTTACGCCCAGCTTCATCGCGGCCAACGTATTGAGCGAGTCGCGGCGGTCCTGCCCACCCGTTCCAACAGTGACGAGGTGCGAGGTCGGGATGAATCCTTCCAGCCGATTCCAGTGGACCAGCACGCCGCCCCGGTTGTGACCCGTGACTACGACTTCGACCACTTCCTCGCTGGTCAGCAATTCCTTTGCGCGTTCCCAGTCGTACTGCTGCAAGCCCTGATTGATCGAGACAATCAGGTTGCCGTCCATATCGCGCGGGTTCATCACATAGACGGGGATTTGCTTGCCGACCGCAAGGGTGTTGCGGAACACCGGGTCGAGCCGATCCAGGTCCTGCGCGGGGACGATCCCGTCTTGCTTCGCCCCCATATCCACGATAATATCACCCTTCGGATCGACCTGGAGGATTTCAGCAGTGCGAATCTCCCCACGTTCCGGCGGGGTATACATAGAGCCTTCCAATAATTCGAGAAACTCGGCTCTTAGCTGCTTCTCGCGTTCCGTCTTATCGACAACCATTACTTGTTGAACCACCTTCTGTAGGATTTGGCGTCTCCGTAGAGACATGATGTACGCGCGGCGCTCCGCCGTGCTGCAATTCGCCGGGGTTGGACAATCCGAGGAGAAACCGGGGAGCGGCGGTGTAAATGCCAACCTCTATTGTATCTGATCAGGGATACGTCTTCAAGCGGCAACGTGCGCCGTGCTTTTATCTGCCACCGGATTAGACGCTTCAATGTAATTCAATATTACGCTATAGTTTCACAAAATTCAACAATTTTTGAATGAATTGCGCAAGGTTTGTTGAGTGTTTGGTGAATGAACAAGGATATGGAACTTGAATGCTACCGGGTTGGGATCGATGGATGAACTGCTGGAAGCCATCGCCGCGCTGCGCGTGGCCGTGAACCGCGAAGCGCAGCCTGTTTTCGAGGCGTGGTACGGGCGCATCGCACGGCGTCGCTTCTACGCGGACGCAAAGAATCTGGCGTTGTACCTCAGCCTGCGCAAGCACGACCTGCGGGCGCTGCAAACCGCGCTTCCGGTCTATGGCCTGACCTCGATCACAGGGATCGAAGCACAGGTTTTGCAAACGCTCGATGGCCTCGCCTATACACTCAGCCTCGCGCTCGGCAAGCCACCCGCGACCCCGCACCCAACCATGCAGCGCTACTATCGCGGACGCCGCGCGATGGACCGCAATATCGCAGAGGTCTTCGGGACAACTGCTTCGCAACGCGGGACGCGCATCATGGTCACGCTACCAGGTGAGGCAGCGGGCGATAGCGACCTGCTCACCCGCCTGTGTAAAAGCGGAATGGATTGGGTTCGCATCAACTGCGCGCACGACGATGCCGAGACATGGCGCGGCATGATCGACGCGCTGCGCACTGCCGAAGGCGCAACCGGAAAGCGCTGCGGCGTCTTGATGGACCTCGGCGGTCCGAAGGTGCGCGTCGGTGAGGTGATCCGCCCCAAAAAATCTGCCAGGCTGCTCGAAGCGGGCGATACCTTGCTGCTCACACGCGATGCACCGCAGAAGAGCGCGACCTACAAATTTCAGGCGCAGTGCATGATCCCCGAAGCGCTGGATCAGGTGCAGGTCGGCCATGCCGTGTTTCTGGACGATGGCATGGTCGGGATGCGCGTCGCTGCGAAATATGAGCAGGGCATCGAACTCGAAATCGAGCGCACGCCGCCCGAAGGCTACAAACTCAAGCCGGAGAAAGGCTTGAACTTCCCCGATACGCAGCTTTCGATTCCCGCCCTGACCACAAAGGACCGTGAAGACCTGCGCTTCGTCGTGCAGTACGCGGATGCAGTCGGCTATTCGTTCGTGCAGACCGCGCAGGATGTAATATTGCTGCTCGCACAGATCGCGCAGCACGCCGATTTGCCACGCGCCACGCCGCTCGCGATCATCGCCAAAATCGAGACGACAACCGCCGTTCACAACCTGCCGGAGATCATGGTCGAAGCGGCGGGAAAGGTCCCCTTCGGGGTGATGATCGCGCGCGGCGACCTCTCTGTCGAGCTGGGTTGGGCGCGCACCGCCGAGATGCAGGAAGAGATTTTGTGGCTGTGCGAGGCCGCGCATATCCCGGTCATCTGGGCGACGCAGGTGCTTGAGTCGTTCGTCAAGACCGGGCTGCCGACGCGCGCCGAAATGACCGACGCCGCGATGGGCGACCGCGCCGAGTGCATTATGCTCAATAAGGGACCGAACATCGTTGAAGCCGTCGCGCTGCTGGACGGGCTGCTGATCCGTATGGAAGGCCACCGCAACAAGCAGCGCGCGAGGATGCGCCCGCTGCTCGCATGGTCAGACTAGGAGTCCGGTTGGGCGTGCGATACCGCCAACGTTTATAATGCTAGGCTGCCTGCTTTTCAAGCTCTGGTCGATGATCTCGCCGATGAATTGCTCGTCTTGAGTGATGTCGACTTTGATAAAAATGACTGGCATTCAACGAACTTGAAAGTGTTCAAGCGCGGCGAGTGGAATAGTCGAATGCTGACTGAAACCGTTTTTCGATGCTAACCACGATCTGTCATTAAAAAAAGGTGAGCTATTGCGCGTGGACTTATTCTGAAAGTCGGTTGGCCTACACCGTCACAATCTTCAATCTGCTTGTCCAATGGAGGACGGCCTCACGCCCGATGAAAACGGCCTGATTCCCCTTTCCATCGCCCATTGTTCTTTTTTGAGAACCGCACCATTGGTTAGCAGGCAATCGCAGCCCGGCCAGAACCTGACCGGGCGCATTCAGCAACGGCTGAAATCGTCTTATTGCATAACCGGGATGGTCGAGCAGTTGCCCGTCGCCTTGACCACATCCGAGCGAACAAACCCGCTCAGGCTGGTGCGATACCAGACAAAGCCATTGCCATCGGTCTTCTTGCCATTAACAGGCAAGGCAGAACCAGTTTTGAGTGTGCCGATGATCTTGAAGTTGATGCCGGCGTCTTCACGGATGTTGACGTTCACACCGGACAACGGTGTTACCGAGCAATCACCCGTCAGAGCGACTTGCGTGCCGCTTGCGAACAGCGTCCTATCGGTAAAGGGCTTGATGCGCGCCACGCCGACATCGCCGATCACATCATTGATGGCGGTTTCGCCGGGGAACTTCTTCGCTTCGCCACGATCCGGGCTGGCCGCGAGGAACGGCTGCAAAATCGGGACGGCATCCGAGGTATTGTAGATCAACGCCTGACCAAGCGAGACATGGTTCGGGACGCGCCCGCCGATTTGACGAATCAGCGCGAGGTGCGCCTGTTCGACGACAGCGATTTGCGCGGCGGTCGCAGCAAGGAGCGGGTTGCCCAGTTCCGTGATACGGCGCACTGCGGCAAGATACGCCGCGACAAAGGCTTGTTCGGCCTGCTCGGTGATCTCCGAGAACTGCGCACGATCCACGTAAATGTTTTTCGGGAAGTAGAACTGCGTGGCGAGCGTCTTGCCGCCGTTTGCGTTCAGGAAGACGAGGTGCTGGATTTCGGCATCGAGCGCCGATTTCAGGATGTTGCGTTCGTCCGGCGTAAGATCGATGGTACTATCGGTCAGGACGTTGTAATAGTGCGTGGTCGCGAGCGTCTCGGCGGTCGCGGCAAGGTTGAGGATCGTTTGCGCGTCGTCGCCAGCTTTTTGTCCGGCAAGCTGCGAATAGCCAAAGAGTTCATCGAAACCGAATAGGCTGCGCCGTGAAAGTGCTGTCATGGATATTGCTTCCCTATTGATAGAAAAGGCGAGACAGGACTACCCCGTCTCGCCTGTAAAGGTCGGTCGAGCCTACTTACTGGAGGTGGCGGCCATCGTCGCGGCCATTGTCGCGCTGCTGCCCGCCTGATCCGGGAACAGGGTCGCATCGGTGAACGGCTTGATCGAGGTCACGGTGTCCTTGCCGATCACGCCATTGATCTCGGTGACGCCCGGCAGCTTACGCGCCGTCTTGACGAAGCCGGAACCGCCTTCAAGGAAGCCTTTGAGGACCGCGCCCGCTTCGGAGGTGTTGTAGAACAGCGCCTGGCCGAGCGAAACGTGGTTCGGGACGCGCCCGCCGATTTGACGGATCAGCGCAAGGTGGACCTGCTCAGTCACGGCGACCTGTGCGGCTGTCGCAGCGAGGAGCGGATTGCCGAGTTCGGAGATACGACGTACAGCGGCGAGGTACGCGGCGACAAAGGCGCTTTCGGCCTGCTCGGTGATGGTCGAGAACTGGTCGCGGTCAGTGTATACGTTGGTCGGGAAGTAGAATTCCGAGGCCAGCGGCTTCGCGCCATTGGCGAGCAGGAATTGCAGGTGTTGATATTCAGTATCGAGCGCGCCGCGCAGGAACGTGGTTTCCGAGGGGGTGAGCTGGATGCGGCTGTCGGTCAGCACAGTGTAATAGTGCGTGACGGCCAGTTGTTCGGCGGTCGAGGCGAGGTTTACAATCGTCTGGATGTCATCGCCCTTGCCCTGTGCGAAGACCTGCTCGTAGCCGAAAAGCTGGCTGAACCCGGTCACGGCGACGGCAGCAGCGCCCGCAGCGGCAGCGGAACCTTTGAGGAAATTGCGGCGTGTCAAATTTGCGTTGTTCATGGTCTCTCCGTAAATTACATTTGTCAGGTGAGGTGCTTCGTGCGCCTCGTATAGGGAAGCATACGTATTTCTTCGCAAATTTGGCTATATTATTTAGAAAATATAGGAATTGTTTAGGCATCACTGCTTACGATTTATGAAAATCGTAAAGAGCATGAAAGTTGTAAACAGGGGAGAAGTTTAGGCGCACTATGAATTCGCTCCGAATCGGTGACGCAGTAGACACAAAGAATTGCGTATAAACCGGCGCGCGATTATTGGCGAAAGGACGGCAAAAAGCCGCCCACAAACTTTAATTTGTAACGGATGCTAAGGCAGCACCGGGCAGGCCGCGTCTGGTTTGTTGCTGACGACATCGCTGCGCACCCAGCCTGTGACAGGGTTGCTATCGACGCTGAAGCGTACCTGATACCATGTCAGACCGTCGTCCGTGCCGAGCCGCAGTTCCATCACTTCCATCGTGCGCCCGTTGCCGCTTTCCGTGATACGCGGCGCGTTGAGCGTCGGGCGTGAACGGATGACGACGCTGTTCACGGCCACGACGACGCACTTCACAGCGGGCGTCGGAGTGATTGTCGGCGTATAGGTGGCGGTGAAGGTCGGGGTAATCGTCGGCGTGTAGGATGGCGTGTAAGTCAGCGTGAAGGTCGGCGTGAAGGTCGGCGTATCGGTATCGGTCGGCGTCGTGGTTGGCGTGCGCGTCTTGGAGGGTGTATAGGTTGCGCTCGGCGTGAAAGTCGATGTCGGAGTAAATGTTGCGGTGAATGTCGCTGTCGTCGTCGGCGTATGAGACTGCGTGGGCGTGCTGCTGGGTGTATAGGTCAGCGTCGGCGTGGGTGGGAAAATCAGCGGCGACCAGACCGGACGCGCGAAGACACCAATCGCGAACAGGGCGACGATGATCCCGCCGATAATCGCGCCGCCGCGCATCGAACGCTGCCGCTTGAGTCCGCGCGCCTCGTCTTCGAGCTGCGCCAGTTCGCTGCGCCGCCCAAGCCCCCGGAACGGCTCGTCTTTGGTGAGCGCGAGCCAGCGTTCGGCTTCCGGTGCGTTGCGGCGGTCGAGCGCGCTCTCGACGCGCTCCATGTAGCGCGCGTGCAGGTCCGTCACGAGCGAACGGTAGCGCGGGTCCTGCGTATATTCGCGCAGGTTGGCGAGCATCGTCCGTGCCTGCGCGAGTTCGGCATCGAAATTCTGCGCGATGAGCGCCGTCACCCGTTCGAGTGTCTGTCGCGCATCTGCCGCGCTCTTCTCCTGCGCGCGGGCAGCTTGCAGCGCCGCTCCGACATCGCTATCGCCGGGTTCGAGGCTGGCCGCCAGTTCGAGCGCGCGGACCGCTTCCGCAACCGTCTTCTGACGGTCCTCGATGGTTGCCGCCTGTTCAATACGCGACAGCGAGGCGCGCCCCTGATCGAGCAATTGCGCGCGGATGCTGCCCAATTTGCGCTCGGCGTCGGTCGTGATCGCCTGCAATTTCTGGCTGGCGGGCAGGATTTGCCGAAGCGCACCAAGCTGCCCAATCAGGTTTTGTAACGAAGCCGCGCGCTCGGTCGGGCTGCCACTCAGCATATTGAGCTGAACGGCGGTCCGGTCGTATTGTTCCTGCACGCGCTTGATCAAGTCGATTCGCTCCTGCGCCATCGGATCAGACGAGACCACGCGCATCGCGCCTTCATATTTGCGCAGCGCCCCGGTCCAGTCGTCGGTCGCGAGCAAGCGGTCGCCATCGTTGAGCATTTCACGGGCAAGCGATAAATCCTGAATGTCGAGCAGTGCCTGCTCTGCATCCTTCCACGAGGGAATGCCCGCCCGTTCCGCGATGTCGCGCGCTTCGCGATACAGCCGTGCCGCTTCGTCGTAATTACCCGCACGCACCAGTGAATTGGCGCGGTTGTAGGCCACACGCGCATCGAACGGGATACGATGGTCGGGGACGATCCCGCGAATTAGGTTGTCTTCCGATTTGGCGCGGTAATCCAGGGCGGTCGGGTTATCGGGCTGGATCGCGAGCAGGCGATTCGAGAGTTCTACCGTGCGCTGATAATCGCCTGCGTAATACGCCTGGGTAATGTCCCCGTTCAGGCTTGCGACCTCGTTGGTATCGACGGGCGCGGCGGATGCGGAAGCCGCTACGGGCGCGTTGTTATAGACTGAAAACACGCTCGTCGCGCGGCGCGGGTCGTTCTGCGCATTGAGGTACGGATTCGCGGATGGTGTCTCCGGTTGCGGGGCAGCAGAGGCAGTCGTTGCGGCAGTAGAGGGCGGCACAGTAGGATCAGGAGACGCGCGCAATTCGTCTTCGAGGCCATAACGCGCGAGCAGATCGCGAACCTTCATGCCGAGCTGCGGACCGCGTGCGGCGGCTTGCTTGAGCAAATCGAGTGCGTCCGCGTTTTGCGGGTCTTGTTCGAGCGCCCCGGCGAGAATATCAATCGCGGCGTCATAATCACTCTCATCCGCTGCGAGTTCCATGCGGATACGTCCCCGCCGCACGATACCGCGTACCACGCCCGATTCGGGCAACGGCGCAGGCCGCGCGCTGCGATTGGCAAGTTCCGCGAAGACGGCGCGAGCTTCCTCTTCAAAGGACGTGTTTTTGCTGGCCGTGAGCAGCGCCCGCGCGTCCGCTTCGAGCGGTGTGAGCTCGGCGGCTTTGGCATCCGCCGGGAGCGCGTTCAGACGGCGGCGCAGGTCTGCAATTTGCTGTTGAAGGGTTGCCATTGCTCTGTACTTTCTCGGCTGTGCGCGGGTCGGACGCTATTCTACCGTGAATTGCGAAGGGCAGAGCATAGCCGAAGGTGGTGAGCGGGGGATGAGACGAGGCGGGCGCGTGGCTGACAACGTGGTTCAGGTCAGGGATGAAGCAGGGGATTATCTGTGGCGAGTCCTTCTGCTCCTGCGGCTGAGAGAAGCGCACGATCTGCGCTGACAAACATCAACGATGTGCCGACTTGCGGCAGAATTTCCAGAGCGCTTGCCAATTGGATAGCGTCCATTGCGCAACGGATGTTTTGAAAGCAGGTCTCGCGCTCGCTTGCGAACCTGTTCACTGACGGCAACACTGAAATACTGTGTTTTCAAATCGACCATAAACTCGTTTTGGAAGCTCGTGGCATCGGATTGTGAGATGCGTGCCTCACGCAGTTTACGCTCAATTGCAGACCAAACTTCCACCTCTGTCAAGTCTGAAACAGCAATTAGGTTTCCTGAATTTGGTTGTGCGATTGACGCGATCCACTTTGATCCGATTTCGACCAAATAACGCTTTCCAATAGCGCTGGTATCCACAAAATAGGCAGTCATCAGCGCGGACCGCGCTCTTCGTCCACGATTTGTTCCAAAGGCGTGGTGTCGCGTAACAATTCCGCAATCCGGTGGCGCTCTTCTTCATCGAGCCGAACCGCGCTCTCATCCAAAATCGGACCATTACTGAGCAGCCCCGCCTCCTGCAAGCGCGCCCGTAATTCCTCGCGCGTCAAGGCGGGTTCAGACTCAACCGTGATTTTGACTCGCCCAATAGGAACATTTTCCGGCAATTCGACCGTCAGCCGTCGATCCGCGCCAACCTCTGCACTGGTTACGTACACAACCATGATCGTATCCCCAGGTAATTCAGCTTGATTGTATCAGTTGATTGGCTCCGCACCTATGCGGCGTATTGTCCCTTTGCGCCGCTGCATCACACGCGCTAGAGTCGTTGAAATGTCAGGAAATACGTTCATGATGACCACCACCCGAAATTTCATCTCCGACCGCGTGCAGAGCGTGCCACCCTCCGGCATTCGCAAATATTTCGACATTGCCGCGAACATGCCGGATGTGATCTCGCTTGGCATCGGGGAGCCGGATTTCACTACGCCAGATAGCATCCTGCGCGCGGGCGTGCGTTCGTTGCAGGCGGGCGAGACGCACTACACCGGCAACAGCGGAACGCCAGAACTGCGCCGCGCCCTCAGCGATTATCAACGCGCGCTTTACGGCGTCGAATATGACCCCGATACGGAACTGCTGATCACGGTCGGCGTGAGCGAAGCGCTGTACCTCGCGTTCACTGCCGTCCTGAACCCCGGCGACGAAGTGATTACGCCGGAGCCGTGTTATGTCGCCTATGCGCCGGAGATCGTCTTCGCGGGCGGCGTCCCGGTCCTCATCCCGACGCACGTGGCAAACGGCTTTCAGGTTACGGCGGCGGCCATCGAAGCGCAGATCACGCCGCGCACGAAGGCGATCTTGCTCGGCTACCCGAATAACCCGACGGGCGCGGTGATGGAACGCACCGAACTGGAACAGATCGCCCAAGTCGCGATCAAGCATGATTTGCTGATCATCTCCGATGAAATTTACGACCGTCTGGTGTATGGCTTCGCACATACGCAGTTTGCCTCGATTCCCGGTGTGCGCGACCGCACGATTGTCCTGGGCGGGTTCAGCAAAAGCCACGCGATGACGGGGTGGCGCGTCGGCTACGCCGCAGGACCGGAAACCCTGCTCGGCGCGATGCGCAAGGTCCATCAGTATACGATTATGTCCGCGCCGACGACCGCGCAGGCCGCCGCCGTCGAAGCCATCCGCAGCGGGGAGCCGGAAGTCGCGCGCATGGTCGAGGCCTACGACCGCCGCCGCAAGCTGATCGTGAAGGGCTTCAATGAACTCGGCCTGACGTGCTTCGAGCCGCGCGGCGCATTCTATGCCTTCCCGAATATCACCGCGAGCGGCCTGGACGAGGAAACCTTCTGCGAACTGCTGATCAAGGAAGAGCAGGTCGCGATGGTTCCCGGCTCCGCATTCGGGGAGAGTGGGCGCGGGCATATCCGCGCGAGCTACGCAACCTCCGAGGCCAAAATCGAGGAAGCGCTACATCGCTTGCACCGCTTCATGCAGCGGCATGGCTAGGATGATACGCGCAGCCCGTCCAGAATATCGGCGGCAATTTCGTAGCGGCTGAACGGCGGGATGATGTACGCACCCTGTACGAGGCCAACCAAATCGTGCAAAATCTCCTGTGTAATCTGCACGCCGACTTTCGGCGCATCCTCGCCCGCCGCGTCGATCCGCTCGCGGAGTCCATCCGGGATGACGATGCCCGGCACTTCGTTGTGCAGGAAAGCCGCGTGTCGCGCGCTATAAAGCGGGAGCATCCCAGCCAATAGTGGCAGTTTGAGCAGACCGTAAAGCGCTTCGTAGCGGCGAATGAAGGCCTCTGCGACATGTGCATCATAGACGCTCTGCGTGAGCGCGAAATCCGCGCCGCATTCGATCTTGGTCTGGAGCGTCTTGCATTCCTTGTCGAGGTCCGCGGCGCCCATATTGAGCGCACACCCCGCGAGGAACGCGGTCGGCTGCCCGATGCTGTTGCCCGCCTGATCGATTCCGGTGTTCAGGTTCTTTTTAATCAGCTTGATCAGGCCGGAAGGGACCACATCGTAGTTATCGTGCGCTTCCGGGTAGTCGCCAATGCTGGTCGGGTCGCCCATCATCACGAACAGGTTACGCACGCCGAGTGCATAGGCGGCCAGCAGATCGCCCTGCACGCGCAGCAGGTTACGCCCGCGTGTCGGAAAGTGTAAAATCGTCTCCATACCGACCTGCGATTGCACCAGATGGCAGAGCGCCCAGGGAGACATTCGCATCCGGGCGCGCGGGCTATCGGCCACATCCACGCAATCGACCCCGGCCTCATGCAAAAGCTGCGCGCTGGCGAGCGTCTTCTCTGCGCCGAAACCGCGCGGCGGCGACATTTCGACAGTCGTGACGAACTTGCCCGCTGCCAGCTTGCGCGCCAGTTCAGTCGGCGCGCTGGGTGAGCCGTGCGCCTCGTCGGGTTCATCATGCGCCGTGATCATAATCCGGTGCGCGATTTGGTCCGGGTGTGCGAGCGCGTTTCCCATCGCGGCGATGTGCGCGGGCGTGGTTCCGCAGCAGCCGCCGATTAGGTTCACGCCGCTGTCGCGCAGCGTGAGCGCATATTCCGCGAAGTAGTTGGGCGTGGCCGGGTAAATCGTGCGCCCGCGAAGCTGTTCCGGGAAGCCCGCGTTCGGCATCGCGGTAATGAGTGCATCCGGGGCTGCCGCGCGCATCGCCCGCGCGACCCGCGCGATCTGCGACGGACCGCCGGAGCAGTTTGTACCGATCACATCCGCGCCAAAAGCGAGAAGTTGCGCCGTGACCTCGGCAGGAGTCTCGCCGTATAGGGTGCGGTCATCGCGCGTGAAAGTGATCGAGGCGATCAGTGGCACATCGGGAGCGATGTCCCGCGCTGCGTGGATTGCCTGCTCGACCTCGTTCAAATCGGAAAAAGTTTCTAGCAGGATCGCGTCAACGCCACCTTCGATCAGCGCGCGGATTTGCTCCGCAAAGACCTCATACGCCTGTTCCTTGCGGATGCGACCATAGGGCGCGAGCCGCACGCCGAGCGGTCCGACAGCGCCCGCTACATAGACTTCGCGAAAAGTGGCCGCGATGGTTCGCTTCGCGAGTTCGACGCCCGCGCGGTTGACCTCCGGGACGAGCAGCGGCCCGCCCACATCCGCAAGTTTGTAGCGGTTTGCGCCGAAGGTATTGGTCTCAATCAATTCTGCGCCTGCGTCGATGAACGCACGGTGAATATTCGAGACGCGCGCCGGGTCGTCGATATTGAGCTGGTCGAAGCTGCTGTTGAGCAGCGCACCGGAGCTATGCAGCATGGTCCCCATCGCGCCATCCGCGAGGAGCGGGCGTTGTTTGAGGCGTTCGAGGAATGGAGTCATAACCAGCCTGCCTTCTTCACTGCGGTTTTATTAACCGCTGCCTGATGCTTCTTTTTTCTCTGTGAGCGGCGGGAAATCCTGCAACGTCAAGCCCTGTTCAGCCAGCCGAGGCCAATTGTCAAGCGTGAAGCCGCGCTCTGCTTGCTCATGTGCGCATCGAAATCGTATTTGAGCATCATCCCGCCGTAAGCTGCTCCAGACGGCTAACGCCGACGTTGTAATACTTCGCCTGGGGATGGTGGACGACAATCGCGGCGGTCGATTGTTCGGGCGTCCACTGGAACGCACTGGTGAGCGCCATACCGAGCTTATCCGCTGCTTCGGGCAGCAGGCGCATCACGACGGCATGATCTTCGAGGTCCGGGCAGGCCGGGTAGCCCCAGCTATAGCGCTTGCCGCGATCTTCTTCGATGCCGAGTTCGCGTGCGATGTGGCGGTGAACATAGGTCGCGGTCGCCTCCGCTGTCTGCACAGCGAGGCCGTGAAAGTAGTAGCCTTCGCTATATTCATTCGCGGCTTGCAGCGCGTCGAACTTTTCCGTCGCGGCCTGCCCGACTGTCACGACCTGAAACGCGACCGTATCCACCGCACCGGAGTCAACCGGACGGAAATAATCCGCGATGCACAGGAATTCGCCGCCTTCCTGCCGGGGGAAGGTGAAACGCGCGATCTCGCGGCGGGTCGTCGCGCCATCGGGCGTGTTGAACGGCGCGGGGTCGTAGATGATCAGCGCGTCGCCTTCTGCGTTACATGGGAAGTAGCCATAGACCGCCTGCGGACGCAGTGAGCCGTCACGCGCGGCTTCGCGGCTCATACGGTTCAGCCGTGCGTCGAAATCGGATTGCAGCACGTCCCACTCCGCGCCGTGTGTGTTCTTCGCGCCCCACGAGAGACGGTACAGTTCCGGCTTGTGCAAGTCTTGCAGGACCATTTGCAGCGGCATAGCCTCAATGGTGCGCGCTCCATAAAAGGGCGGCTTCGGGACGTCCGGCGCGGGCGTGAGCGCGGCTTTGCGGCGCGTCATCGGCGCGGCGGGCTTCTCGTCCTTGCCGGAAAGTTCGGCGCGACCTTCGCTCAGGTTTTGCGCGACGAAGCCTTCACGCACATCCGGGTTGGTGAGCCGATCCATGCTATCCAATCCCTCGAAGGCGTCCTTGCAATAGAACACGCCCGGCGTATAGGGGTCGCCGCTGCCCTCAAGAAACAGGATGCGCCGCCCGAAGCGCCGATTGATCGCCGCGCCGCCGATCAACACGGGATACTTGAGGCCGCGCCGCGCCAGTTCATTGATGATGAGCGGCATTTGCTTCGATGTGCTGACGAGGAGCGCGCTCAAGCCAATCGCGTCGGCGTGGTGCTGCTGCGCGGCTTCGATGATCACGTTCGCGGGGACCTGCTTGCCAAGATCATGAACGGTGTAGCCGTTGTTGGAAAGGATCGTCTTGACGAGGTTTTTGCCGATGTCGTGTACGTCACCATATACGGTCGCGAGGACGACCGTTCCCTTCGTCGCGCCTTCCTTGCGTTCGAGGAAGTTTTCGAGGTAGCTGACCGTCTTCTTCATCGTCTCCGCGCTTTGCAGCACGAAGGGCAGGATCAGCTCACCCGCGCCGAATTTATCTCCGACTTCTTTCATCGCGGGCAGCAGGACATTGTTCAGCACGCCGACTGCGCTCTGGTGCGTGAGTGCCTCATCAACCAGCGCTTCGACGCCTTCTTTCTTGCGATGGAGAATTTGCCAGTGCAGTTTTTGCTCGGCAGTCATTCCTTCGGTCGGGTCCGTTCCGCCGTCGTCGTTATCTAGGGAGATCGCGTTCACCTCGAAGAAGGCAATGTAGCGCGTGAGCGCGTCCTCGCGGCGGTTGAAGATCAGGTCGTCGGCAAGCAGGCGCTGTTCTTCCGGGATTTCCGTGTAGGGCTTGATATAGCGCGGGTTCACAATCGCCATATCCAGCCCGGCGATAACCGCGTGATAGAGGAACACGCTGTTCAGGACTGCGCGCGCCGCTTCGCCCAACCCGAAGCTCAGGTTGGAGACGCCAAGCGAGGTCAGCACGCCGGGCAGTTCCTGCTTGATCAGCTTAATTCCTTCCAGCGTCTCGACTGCACTATTCGAGAATTCCGCGTCGCCCGTCGCCAGTGTGAAGACCAGCGCATCGAAGATCAGATCCTCCGGGCGCAGACCGTATTCGTTCACGGCGATGTCTCGAATCGCCGTCGCGATCTCCAGCTTGCGCGCCGCCGTCTTGCCCATACCCACCTGATCAATCGTCATGGAGAGGACTGCTGCGCCGTGCCGTTTTGCAATCGGCAGAATTTTGTCGATGCGCTCCCGGCCATTTTCGAGGTTGTTACCGTTGATAATCCCGCGTCCGGGGTAGACGCTCAACGCCGCTTCCGCAACATCGGCTTCGGTCGTATCGATCATGAGCGGGAGTTCGATGCCCATGCTCAGTTTCTTCACGACCTTTTGCATCATCACCGCTTCATCGGCGCGTTCGGTGAGCGCGACCGCGACGTCGAGGATATGCGCGCCGAATTCCAGTTGTTCGCGCGCGACGCCTAATATGCCGTCGTAGTCATCCGCAAGCAGCAGGCGTTTCACCTTTCGGCTGCCCTGGCTGTTGACGCGCTCCCCAATCATCAGCGGACCGGGATGCTGGATGAGCGGCATCGCGCGCATCCCCGATGAGGCGCGCGGCTCCGTCTCCGGGTCGCGAGCCTTCTGCGGACGGTGAATGCCCACCTTTTCGACCAATTGTTGCAAATGTTCGGCGCGCGTGCCGCAGCAGCCACCGACCACGCTCACGCCCATCTCCACGAACTCGGCCATCATCTTCGCAAAGGGTTCCGGCTCCATTGGGTAGACCGCCTCGCCATCGACGTTGATCGGCAATCCGGCGTTCGGCAGCACCGAGATCGGCTTGGTCGAATGATCAACGAGGTAGCGGATCGGCTCACGCATATGTTCTGGTCCGGTCGAGCAATTCAGGCCGATGATGTCAATCGGCAGCGCTTCGAGCGTGGTCATCGCGCTCGCAATATCCGTGCCGAGCAGCATCCGCCCGGTGACATCGAGCGTGACCTGTACCTGCAACGCGACCCGGTTGCCGCTCTGCTTGAAATATTCGGTGATGCCTGCAACTGCGGCGCGCACTTCGAGAATATCCTGCGAGGTCTCGATCAGCAGGCAATCAACGCCACCTTCGACCAATCCCTGCGCCTGCTGCGCGAAGATGCTGGAGAGTTCCGCGAAGGTCACGTTCGAGAGTTCGGGATCATCGCTGGATGGTAGTTTTCCGGTCGGACCGATGCTCCCGGCCACATAGCGCGGGCGTCCGGTCGCGGCGGCTACTTCGTCGCAGACCTTGCGGGAAAGCCGTGCGGCGGCATGGTTGATTTCCAGCACGCGATCCTGCAATTTGTATTCCGCGAGCGTGAGCCGATTGGAGCGGAAGGTACACGTCTCCACGACCTCGCTGCCGACATCCAGAAAGCTGCGGTGAATCTCGCTGATGACATCCGGGCGCGTGATCACCAGATAATCGTTACAGCCGTTGAGCGTCTCGCCGCCGAAATCGGCAGCGGTCAGGTTGTAGCGCTGGATGTTGGTCCCCATCGCGCCGTCGAAGATCAGGACGTGATCGCGCAGGGCGTCTAGGTAGCGTAGATTAGCGGGCATGGTCTCCCCTTTTCAAAGTAAAGCGCCTCATCCCGGCAAATGGTGGATGAGGCGCAGATGTTCAATACATCATTGTGTGCTGCCTCATCGTTCGCGTTGCTTGCGCATCGCTGCCGGATTTAGCACCTTCCCGACGCTTCGGGGGTTGCTGCGACTTCACAGGGCCGTTCCCTCTGTCGCTCATGATGAGTGTGTTCAATTGCTGGGAATCGTATCACGGCGGCAGAGTGACGTCAAATTTTATGTGACGGACTTTTAGATTTGCAGGCGCTGTGGCGCGTGGTTCGGGTAAGCCATAATCCGTGTTGGTATAATCCAAGCTGCACAAGAGGCGACCACATGGACCAATTTATCATCCGGGGCGGACACGCGCTGCACGGCACGATCCCGATCAACGGCAGCAAGAACGCGGCGCTCAAACTTATTGCGGCTTGCCTGCTCACTGCCGAACCAGTCACGCTGCGCAACGTCCCCGATATTGCCGATGTGCGCGTGATGTGCGACATCGCGGCGCATCTGGGCGCGAGCGTCGAATGGCTGCCCGATCACACGCTGCGCATCCATGCCGCGACGATCCGCACTCACAAGGTCCCTGCCGAACTCGCCCGCGCCGCGCGTGCCAGCATCGTCTTCGCGGGTCCGATGCTGGCGCGGCAGGGTGAAATCGAACTGCCGCCGCCGGGTGGCGATGTGATTGGGCGGCGGCGCGTCGATACACACCTGCTCGCGCTTGCCGAACTCGGCGCACTGATCGACATTGACGACGTGTTCCATATGCAGGCCGCTGGACTAATCGGGAAGGATATTATGCTCGATGAGGCGAGCGTCACCGCCACCGAAAATACGCTAATGGCCGCCTCGCTGGCGAAGGGGACGACCACGATCCGCAACGCCGCCTGCGAGCCGCATATACAAGATATGTGCCGCTTCCTAAACGCGATGGGCGCGCAGGTCGAGGGTATCGGCTCCAACATACTCACGATTCACGGCGTGAACAAGCTGCACGGCGCGGAGTTCCGTGTTGGCGCGGATTACCTCGAAGTCGGGAGTTTTATCGGCGCGGCGGCGCTCACAGGCGGGGAATTGCTGCTCACGAATGCGGACCCGGACTCGCTTGGTATCGTCGGGACGGTGTTCCGGCGACTTGGCATCGTGTGGGAGGTGCGCGGCGCAGATATTTTCGTGCCGCGTTCGCAGCCGATGCGCATTCAACAGGATATTGGCAAGCGCCTCCCGGAAATCAAGGCACAGCCCTGGCCGGGCTTTCCCACCGACCTGATGAGCATCGCTATTGCTATCGCCACGCAATCGGCGGGTGTGGTCCTCTTCCACGAATGGATGTACGAAAACCGCCTGTTCTTCACCGATAAACTGGTGCAGATGGGGGCGCGGATCATCCTTTGCGACCCGCACCGCGCGCTGATACAGGGTCCGGCGGCGCTGCACGGTGGGCTGACGCTCACCAGCCCGGATATTCGTGCGGGCATGACGTTACTTCTCGCTGCACTCAACGCACGCGGCACGACGACGATCCGCAACATCCGGCAGATTGATCGCGGCTATGAACGGGTCGATGAACGGTTGCGCGCGGTCGGCGCGGATATTCAGCGCGTCCCGGAAGCATAATCTGTACCGGATTATTGGCTCGCGCTCTTCTTTTTGACCTGCTTTCCGCGATTTTCAGCCCATTCTTCGGCCTTTTTCGTCGCGATAGCGATTGCACTGCCTTCGTCGTGCTGTCCTTCGGCAAGCAATGCGTTTGCGATCTCGATGGCTTTGCGCCGCGTTTCAGCGGTCAGGTTCTTCATCGAGACAGGATAATCGGTATCGGTCCAGGGCATTTGAAAATCCTCTATCAGGTGAATCCAGAATAACCCCACAAACATCAAAAACTGCTTAATTTCGGCGGCGCTGATCTGTAATCAAAGAGAAAGGGCGCAACCCGTGCGCCCCTCCCCACCAAACTTTAACCAGCCATTGAAGAAAACTACTCTTCTTTGACCTTGAGCTTGTCCCAATCCGCCTTGGAGACGAATTTGGTGAGCTTACGCCCATCGTGAGTCCCGCGAATGCCGTAGGTGACGCGACCGGATTCGCCTTTGAACGTCACTTTCGTGATATTCGCTTCCTCGATCTTCACCTTCTGCTTGGTCTTCACGTCGTAAAACTCGATAGCCATATTGAAACTCCCTTCGGTTTGGCTCGCTGCGTGGCACTGCTCGCAAGCGTGTGGCACATTATAGGCGAAACAGAAAGCGTGTCAAGCAGTCGCACGCTCAAACTACGCTGAATGGGACGCCGCTCTCTCTACACACAGCACGCGCCTCATCTACGGCAAGGATACGGTACGTCGGGCGGTACGCCTGAATGAACGCCGGGGAGTGGTGTACGGCAGCCCAATCATCGGCGCGGTGGGCGGCGCGCAGCATCCCGATCTGGCGCAGGCTGAACAAGCGCTGCCATACGGGATTAGTCTGCACCATCGTCTCGAAATGCGACCAGCACGCATCCATTTCCGCAGCCGAGCCGCTTTCATGATCGCTCGACCGGATGTAAGCGTCCAGCAGCGTCGCGAGGTTGCCCCCATGTGCGAGGTAGGGCATCAGGTGCAGCCGCACGAACGCTTCTTCGGGGTGAACGCTCTCAAGCAGCGGCGTCGTGGGCGGCTCGTTAGCGATCCCCGCCTCGTGATCGAGCCACTCCCGCGCGTGTTTCCGCGACGGCACGCGATACCCCGGACCGAAGACGCTTTGATGCAGCAGCTTATAAACATCGGTGACTTCCATCGCCGGGTAACGCTGCATGTGCGCCGCGATGAGCGCGTAGAGAGGGTTGCTGTGGCTAATCATGGGTGTGGTCCGGGGTGACTGCGCGTGACTTCCGACAAATTATATCACCGCCAATCGACACTCGGTTTTCTTCGTCGGGGGGTCGGGCAAGCCGCAACCCCTACAACGGAAGCACGGGTTTTCTCCGTAGGGGCGGACCTGTGTCCGCCCTTGTCGTGCGGGCAAGCCGCAATCTCTACATACCAACAGGCGTGATCAGCGCCTTAATCCCGGTCTGCTCCTCGAATGTGCCAAAAGCGCTCTCCCATTCCGTGACGGGGAAGCGGTGCGTGATCAGTGGCTCCGTGCGGACCAAACCCGCCGCCATGAGCGCAATCGCGCGGTTCCATGAGGCCGGGATGCTGGCGTTGCTGCCTGTCGCGACGATTTCCTTGAAACAAAGCTGGTCGAGGTCCCACGCGACGGTCTTCCCGAAGAGTCCGATTTGTATGTAGCGTCCCTTGCGCCGCACAAGCGATAGCAACTGCTGCGCCGCCGGACCCGCACCCGAACATTCATACACGACATCCGCACCGAAGCCGCCTTCGGTCAGGCTCGCGACCAGCGCTTGCGGGTCCTCGTTCTGGACGTTAATGCAGTAATCCGCACCTAGTTCGGCAGCCAGCTTGAGGCGGTGCGTATCACGGTTCGTGCCGAGCATGACGACCTTTGCGCCTGCCGCCTTCACAACCTGCAAGGTGAGCAGGCCAATCGCACCCGGTCCAGCGATCACGGCCACATCGCCGGGTTCGATGGTCGGCGTTGTCAATACTGCATGGCAAATGCAGGCGAGCGGCTCCGTGAGCGCCCCTGCCTCGAAATTTACCGTTTCCGGTAGCGTGTGAATGTTCCGCGAAGGAACGATCACGTAATTGGTGAAGCCACCGTTCACGCCAGATCCGATGCTTCGGCGGTTCAGGCACAGGTTGTTTTGCCCGGCGCGGCAATAGCGGCACACGCCGCAGTAAGTAAAATACGTTTCGGTCGTGACCCGCGCGCCGACATCCAACCCGGTCACGCCATCACCGAGCGCCGCAATCTCGCCCGCGACTTCGTGACCCAGCACGACAGGCGGCCAACTGCGAAACTCGTCCTTGAGGATGTGCAGGTCCGTCCCGCACAGCCCCGCCGCCTTGACACGAATCTTCACCTGTCCCGGTCCGGCGCTCGGCTCCGGGACCTCGCCCAATCCGACATTGCCTACGCCGGGCGCGAGCTTCATGATTGCTTGCATTGAAAAACGGCCTCCAAGCCGTTAGCTTCCACCCGTCATTAAAGAAGCTATCGGCGGCGTGGAGGCGTTGCGGATTTGAAAAAATTTAACGATACTGTGTTCAGTCTAACGCGCGCCGCACCGTCCGGCAATCCCCACAGGTCGAGCAAATTTGAGCGAAGCAACCCGCGAGGAAATATCCTTGCAGCCGGATACCGTGCGGATCATTATCCCGCGCGCGTTGCGTCTGCATTTTACATGGCAGGTTGCGCTAGATTCCATCAATGCGCTATTCGCGGGCGCGCTTTATTTATTCATTGCGCTGTGGTTCGTGCTGCCGCCCGTGCAGCATCTTTACGATGGCAATGATATCGCGTTCTTCGCCCCGTCCCATTTCAACGATGCGCGGCAATATACTTTTACCTGTATTCAGGGCTACAACATCGTCTCCAACCCCTCGCCCGTGCTGTGGAGCAGCCGCATCAACTGGATGCCCGTCTATGGGATGATGCAGTGCGCGGTCAACCGCCTGAGCGGGTTCTCCTTCGTGTATCTGCCGCTGATCATCTCGGCATATATGGCGGTCGTGGTGCTGCTTTTCGCGACACTCGTGCTGCGCAGCCTGAACGTGCCGCGCGCACGCTTCGCCGCATGGATTGTGCTGATTCCGGTCGTCGGCGGGGCGTGGCTCTATCTGCCAAGTGTGGAAATCACGTTTTATGCGATGGGGATGCTGGTCCTGTATCTTGTGCTGCGACCGCCCGCCGATCCGCGCGTCGAATTGGCGCGCGCGGTGTTCGCCTTCGGACTGGGCGTGGTGTTCATCCTGACCAAACCGAACGCGCTGGCGATGCTTCTGCCGCTGCTCTTCGCCTACGTCTATCAAAGCTGGCGAGCGTCGCAGGCGGAAGGCTACGCGGGCGGGCTGCTCGAATTCACCGCCGATCTGGTTATCACGAATTGCAAGCCGCTCATGCGCGGAGCCGCCGCTATTTTTAATCGCGAGATCGTCTGGGAGCCGAAGCCGCTCCGTTACCAGTGGACCGCGCTTACCCTGATGGCCGGGATCACATTCGGCTTTGCGCTGTGGATTTTTTGGACGAGTATCATCAGCGGGATTCCGGTCTACTTCCTCAACCAGCAGCTTCTGCGCTGGGGGCGCGCGTGGCCGCCCGGTAATGTAAGCGAGATGTTGATCTATTTCAGGCAGCCGTTCCTCGATATTCTGCATGCGCGCCCCGCGCAGCTTGCCTCACTTGCCGATCTCGTCTCTGCATTGAATACCGCCGTCCCTTTCAAACCCTGGCGGCTTTCGGCGGGCTGGAATCTGCTCGCCTACATCGCGGCGCTGCTACCCGCCGGGTCGCGGCGTGTGCCTGTCTTGATGCGCGCAATGCTCCCGCTGATGGTACTGTTCCTGCTCGCGAGCGGCGCGGCGCATGGCAGCGACCGCTATACCCTTTCGACGGCCATTGTCGGGATTGGCTGGGCATGTTGGTTCGCGCCGCGCCGCTCTCTGCGCCGACCCGCGCCCTGGCTGCGGCTTGCGTTCATATTATTTCTGAGTTGGGCGCTGTCGTCCTATCTGCTCAACCAGATGATGCCGCTCGGCCTGCCCGACGCCTATGGAATCGAGGACCGCCCCTGATGCAACCGCTGAATTACGTTCGTGTCAATCGCATCGTGCGCGTTCTGGTTGTGCTTGCGCTGGTGCTTTCCGGCGCGCTGGTTGTGGCCGCTGCGCGCCCGCCGACAAAATATCTGGGCGCGTTCGATGCAGAGGTCGGCAAAGCGGAGCCGTTCCTCGCGCAGGGGGAACAGCTCGCCGGGACCGTGACCGTCTCGCACGCGGCGGTCGTCACATTTCCGCAGGAGTGGAACCGCGCGGAATTGTTCTGCATGATGGTCGAACATCGGCGCGGACCCGCCCCCACGCGCATCATGTGGGATGAATATTTGCCGCAAACGCGCTGGGATGATCGCCCCGCTGATACTGTGTATGTGTATCCGCAGGGCGCGATCAGCAACATCAAGGCGTATACGTCAGCAGGGGGCAACCCCGCGCTTCGCAACAGTGAGATCGACGCGCACGTGACGACTGAACTTGGCTATCGCGTCAAATGGATCGGCTATGATCCCTATCCAATCTACGCAGAGCGCCCGGTCGCGGGTATCTATTGCCTCGATTTCGACGTAAACGGCTTTCGCTACGTGCCACCAACGTTCATCTTCGATTTCAACCTGCAAAACGTGAATCTGCTGCAAAACCCGCGCTACACGTTCCGCTACAATGACAGCCAGCCTGCCGATAACCTGCCCAGGACGGCGTTCGTGCTGCCCATACTCCCTATCGAAAATTATCTGGCCGACCTCGCGCGTGAAGAACCGGAGATTGTTGTGAAAACGCCTGTTCAATAAGCGCGGAACCAGCCCGGCACGAGCGCGGGCGGCGGTCCCGCATGATCCTGCCAGCGCGCCGCCGAATTTGCGCACGTCGCGGCGAGGGTCCGCATCCGCTCGCGAGCAGTGGTCGCGAGGAAGTGGCTGCGCGCGTCACCTTGCAGCGCGACCGCCTCCGACCAGACCGCGCGCCCCGCGATAACGCCGCTCGCGCCTGCCTCGCACGCGGCCTGCACCTGCTTTACGAAAATATCGAAGCCAACGCCCGCACTAAGCAGCGTCCACGGAACCGTACAAACGGCGCTCACTTCGCGGAGCGCATCGCGCCATATGGTCTCATCCTGCGCGGCATCGCATGGAAATTCCAGCTTAAGGACATCCACGCCCATATCGCTGAACGTCCGCGCGCTGTCGATCACGACCTGCCGCAGTTCGTTCGAGGCGAGTGGCTTGTCGGGGTCCAGCGAGTAGGCAATCGGTTCGAGGAAGAACGGTATATCGCTGATGTGGCATTGTTCCAGCACCTGCGCCGCGAAAAATCGCTGGTTGGCCGCGTTGCCCGCGCCGGGGTGGTAATAGAGCAGCAGCTTCACGCCGGAACCGCCCGCGCGCTTGATTCGTTCGACGCCCCAGCCTTCGATCAGGCGCGTCGCGCGGCGACTCGGATGCACGCTGTAATCGGTCACTTCGAGCGGCATGAGCAGCCCCACCCGCGCGCTCCCCGGCGCGGCGAGGAAGCCCGGCAGCCCATACTCCGGGTCCGTCAGCACGGCGCTCGCCTCCGGTAAAAGCGCTGTTATCACGTCACTTTTGAAGCTGGTGAACTCCGCGTCGGTGAGCGCCCGCCCCGCCGCGCTGTCGAGCGAACCGCGCAGGTTGCCCCGATGATCCAGCGCGAGGACGACGAAGTGAGCGTCGGGCGTGCTGGTCTGGCTGAGGTGACGCCAGCGACCGGGCGTGAATGCGCTAGAAGCCACCATGCGCCTCGATGAACCCCAGCGTCTCCGCGAGAGTCGGCATATCGTTCGCGCAGCCCTGCCGCGTGACCACGATTGCGCCGTTTGCGTTGCCCATACGCGCACTTTTCAGCCAGCCCCAGCCGTTAAGATAGCCATAGATAAAGCCACTCGCGTAAGCATCACCCGCGCCGAGGACATTCAGCACGTCGATCTTAAACGGCTGCGCGTGGTGGACCTGTCCATCTTTGGTATAGACCGCCGAGCCGTCTTCACCAAGTTTGAAAATCACTGCCTTGCGCACACCTGCAAGCAGTCGCGCAATGGCTGCCTCTGCGGTCGTCTCGCCAGTGGAAGCAATGAGTTCAGCCTCGTTGCCGATGGCAATATCGACCAGCGGGAGCGTATTGCGCACCGCGACGCCATACGCCCGCGCGTCGAACCACTGATCGGCGCGGTAGTCGATGTCCATAATGACTTCGGTTCCAGCGCGTGCGGCCTTCTCCGCTGCATATTGGGTCGCGCTGCGGCTGGGGTCGCGGATGAGCGCGGTCCCGCTGATGAGCAGCACGCGCGCCGCTTCGACAGGTGCAGCGTCCACATCGTCGAAATCGAGTTCGAGGTCCGGGTTGTTATCGCGGTAGAAAATCAGCGGAAATTTATCGGGCGGCTGGATGCCGAGCAGCACTGCAGGCGTGCGGCGGCCTGCTTTGGTCGGCGTAAAGCGGTGATCGACACCCTCTTTATCGAGGAAATGGCGCACGAAGTCGCCGACTTTATCCGCGCCCACGCCCGTCATGAGCGCGACATTTAAGCCGAGTCGCCGCGTCCCGACCGCAATATTGGTCGGGCAGCCGCCGACGAGCGCCGCGAAACTCGTAATTTCCTCAAAGGGCGCGCCAATATCATTCGCGTAAAGATCAATCGAGCAGCGCCCCATGCTCAACAGATCAAATGTTTTTTCCATGTGAGGGTGATTCCGTGAAGTGCGAGTCGGCACAAAGGGCGAAGTATAACGAGTGCG
The DNA here is from genome assembly GCA_965246845.1 of Aggregatilineales bacterium. Lineage (GTDB taxonomy): Bacteria > Chloroflexota > Anaerolineae > Aggregatilineales > UBA2796 > JBBRMW01. The sequence goes on along the minus strand of CBDFFR010000012.1, from coordinate 440,047 downwards.
CGCGGCGCGTGCAATCAGCACACTTTACCACTCCTGGTTCACTGCATATAATTTGCCTTATGGCAGATACAAAATACCCCGTCGAACCATTTCTTCTTGGCAGTCGCTATCATGGCAACTGGCTGGAATTTGTCCTGACCGGGTCCGACCTGCCGCACTTTGAGTCACTCTATTTTACCGTGAGTGTTCAATGTGATGGGTTGTCAGGAACAATACGCAAAATCGGCTTTGGTTTTTATGAGCTTACTGAGTTTTTCAGCGAAGTTGAAAAGTTCGAGCGCACTAGAAAAGGTGAGGCCAAGCTGAAACAATTTTCGGACATGAGCGAGTTCTGTGAAATGCGATTCCGCTTTTTTTCATTAAATAAGAGCGGCGCTGTCGCGGTTGATTTGGAACTTGGAAAAGTGAAATACCTGGGCGGTGAGAACGATCCTATATTGCAGAAGTTGCATGTGAAGTTTCCAGTTGGAGCCTATGAAATGCTTGAAATGGTTACGGCACTTAAGAACTTTATGGATGTAGTCAGATGAGGTCGGAACATCGTTTTGATCTCATCGTTCATTCACTGACGACGCGTTGATCCACCGATTTTCCCTGCTATAATGCCGCGCCATGCGTAGAATTATGCTGCTACTTGTGCTTGCGTTGGGTTCGCTGTGCGCGTTCGGGGTTCCGCTGCGCGCCGCCCTCGCGCAGGACGACGCCGGGACGGTCCTCGCGCAGATCAATGGCTTGCGCGCCTCGAAGGGGCTGCCGCCGCTCTCCGTGAACGGCGCGCTCGCCGCCGCCGCCACCGCGCACAGTACCTATCTCGCCAACAATCGCTGGTCTGATCCGCACGTCGAGTCGAACGGCAGCACGCCGCATTCGCGCATTGTGGCAGCAGGGTACGGCAACGGGTATGTCGGCGAAAACGTCTACGGCGGGGGTATGGCGACCGCCGCGATTGCTTATAACTACTGGCTCAATTCGCCCGTACACTACACGGGAATGACAAATCCCGGCTTCTCCGAAATCGGTATCGGCGTCGTGCGCGGACCGTTTGGCACATTCTATACGACCGACTTTGGCGGCGGGGGTGGCGGTGGCGCGCCGGTCGCGGCGGCTCCGCCTGCGGATACTCCCGCAAATCCGCCCAGCGGCGCGGCAGTCGTGAACAGCGGTCCACCCGCCCCGACGAAGACGCGCGCCCGTCCCCTGCCAAGCGCGATTCCGACCAATACGCCGGGACCTTCCGCGCCACCGACGCTCACTTTTACGCCCGTGCCATCGAAGACGCACGCCCCCGATGAACCGGATGCGCCGACCCCCACCGCCTTCATCTTCGACCTTGAGCCACAAGCCGATACGCCGCTCGCAGTTGCGGCACTTCCGACCGCAACGACCTCCCCGCAAGTGGTAAATACCGAACTACCAACCGCGACTGCAACCTTACAAGTTATCACGGTGTTACCCTCGCCCATGGCGCGCGTTGATATTCTACCTGAACATACTGCCGACGATACGCAAAACGGTTTCGCGAGCGCGATTATCCCGGTTGCGCTGGTGCTGCAAGGCGTCGTCCTCGGCGGGTTCCTGCTGCGCCGCCGCCGTTAAGAGGAGAGAAGATGAGCAATCAGGAATTGATCAACGTCCTGCTCACGGTCAATTTCGTTGATGGGACGATGGACCGCCTGAAAAGCATTTCGCCACGCCTGAAATTCATGCGCAAACCGGTCAAAGCCGCCAGCGAAATCCCGACTGAACTCTGGAAAACGATTGATATTCTCTATACAACAGGCGTCGTCCCGGAGCCGAACAGCGCGCCCCGTCTGCGCTGGATTCAGGCACATTCGGCGGGCGTCGAACGACTTCTTGCGCAACCGCTGCTCTCCGCTTCGGAAGACATCACGCTGACGACGACAAGCGGCATCCACGCGCCGAAAATCGCGGAATATACGCTCGGTATGATGCTCGCGTTCATGCTCAAGCTGCCACTTATGCTGCGTTACCAGCGCAAAACCGAATGGCCGGATGCCCCGCTCGATGTGTTCATAACGCACGAACTGCGCGGGCAAACGTTAGGTATCGTCGGTTATGGCAGCATCGGGCGCGAGACGGCGCGGCTCGCCAAAGCGTTCGGCATGGAAGTCCTCGCGACCAAGCGCGACGTGAAGCACCCGCAGCAGCACGGCGAATATACCATCGCGGAGACAGGCGACCCGGAAGGGACTGCCGCAGACCGCCTCTACCCGCCAGAAGCGCTGCATTCGATGCTCGGCGAATGCGATTACGTGCAGGTCACGGTCCCATCTGCATCCGCGACCAAAAAGATGTTTGGCGAGCCGGAATTCGCCGCGATGAAAAAATCGGCGGTGTTGATCAATATCGCGCGCGGCGATGTGATCGACGAAGCCGCAATGATCCGCGCGCTGCAAGGTGGGACCATCGCGGGCGCGGCGCTGGATGTCTTCGAGGCTGAACCGCTCCCGGCAGCAAGTCCGCTATGGGGGATGGAGAATGTGATCATCAGTCCGCATGTGGCGGGCAACACCGACCATTACAACGAGGCGGCGGCAGAAGTATTCGCAGCCAATCTGGAGCGCTTCCTCGCAGGCGACGAACTGCTCAATGTTGTAGAACGTAAGCGCGGTTATTGATCGCGCGTCCAGTTATCGAGCAGCAGCATTGGAGATGGAACCATGATAGACCAGCGCTTTTCCGGCAAGACAGTGTTGATCATCGGCGCGACGGGCGGCCTCGGCGTGGCTTTTGCGCGGGCATTCGCGAAGGAAGGCGCGCAGGTACTGCTTACGGCACGCAACCCGGAAGCGCTGGACGCGCTTGCCAGAGAAATTGATGCTGGGGCGGTGCTATCCGTTGATCTGGCTGAACTGGAAAGCATTCAGGCGCTGCGTGAGTCGGTCGCGCCCTTTGCGCCGCTCGCTGCCGTCATCAACGCGACGGGCTATGATGTCCGCAAGCCGCTTGCCTCCCACAGCGAAGCGGAGATTGACCGTTCGCTGGACGTGAATCTGCGCGGCGCGATGCTGCTCACGCAGGCATTCCTCCCGGCAATGCAGCCAACTGGCATCATCGCGCATATGGGCGGCTTCGCGGATGGGAGGCTGTCCTTCCCCTATTACAGCGCAGACGCTGCCAGCCGCGCCGGGTTGCGCGCGTTCATCGATGCAGTGAACCGCGAGAGCGATGGTCCGCGCGCCTTATATTTCAGCCCGGCTCCGGCAAATACCGATGCGGAACGTCCCTATCACGCGCTCTGGAAGTAGATGGGAGTCAAAATCGAGAGCGCGGAAACAGTCGCGGCGCATTTGCTGAACGCGGTTGCGGCGCACAAGCGGGTTTATGTCATGGGGGGCGTGGTCACGCGCGGGTTCGCGGCCTTGAACGCGGCCTCGCCACGTCTCGCAGACATGTTGATCCTCAACCGCTACAAGCTGCTGCTGCGTACCGCATTCGACCCTGCTGCCCCGCCCTCGAAACCTGCCGCGAAAGCGCCCCGGCTGCGCACGCTCGGCTTGATTCTGATCGCCCTGTCGTTTGTTCTGTACGGCGTCGGCCTCGCGATTGTGCCGCTCCTGAGCATCGATCTGAGCGCGAAGGCGGTCACGATCCCGGCGCTACTGGGATTGGGTGAACTCACCTTCTGGGGCGGCGCGGCGATGGTCGGCGGCGAAGCCGTGCGCCGCATCCGCAGTTTCGACGTGTGCCGTTTGTTCTGCGCGCCCGCTAAATAATCGGAAGTTTGAACCAGAACGTCGCGCCACGTTCCGGGTTGTTGAAGACGCCAATCGTGCCGCTGTGCAGTTCGATGAATTGTTTGCAAATCGCGAGGCCGAGTCCGGTACTCTTCTCGCCGCCTGTCGGCTGGTTGCTCAGGCGTGAATATTTGTTAAACACCTTCTGAAAATCGGAAGCGGTCAGCCCCGGCCCGTCGTCAGTGACCTCGAAGACGGCCTGCTGTCCCTCGCGACGGGTGCGAATGATCACGGTTGAACCTTCCGGGCAGAACTTGATCGCGTTGCCGACGAGGTTTTGCCCGACCTGCCGGATCCGTGCGCCGTCAGCCTGGATCACAGGTAACACAGGGTCGATCCGCGAGGTGAGCGCGATCTGTTTGCTCTCAGCATAGGTTGAATTTTCCTGTAACAGCATCTGCGCCGCTTCCGATAAATTGAAGGCATCCGATTCGATACTGAGCGCGCCGTCTTCCAGTGCCTGAAAGTCGAGGAAGTCACGAATGATGCGCTGCATCTCCTCGCTGTGGCGGGTGATGTAGGTCAACATTTGGTGAAATTGTTCTTGCATCATGCTGCCCGGTGGGACGCGCTCTCGGACGATGTGCGCGGCCATCATCACCGTCGAAAGCGGGTTCTTGAGGTCGTGGCTGGCAATCCGCACAAACTCGTCCTTGAGTTTGGCGAGCTGCCGCATTTTGAGGTGAAGCTGTATCCGCGCAAGCAGCACCGGATGATCAATCGGCTTGGTGACGTAATCGTTCGCGCCCAGCCGCAGTCCTTCGACAATATCTTCGCTCTGGTCCTTTGCGGTCGCCATGATCACAGGCAGCTCGGCAATGTCGTAAAGTGCGCGGATCATCGGCAGCATGTCGAAGCCGCTCAGACCCGGCATCATAATATCCAGCAGAATCAGATCGTAGGCGTTCTTCTGGATCATCTCCATCGCGCGGTAGCCATCTTCAGCTACATCCGTCGCGTACCCCTCACGGCGCAGGCGGCGCGACATTAAATCGCGGTTCATCTCGTTATCATCAACGATCAACAGGTAGCCGAGGCTGCTACCCTGCATCGCCGTCCGCATATTTTGCTCCGATATCGCCATCCTAGGTTGGCTCCTTGCCGAGCAGCGCCTGCATTTTTTCGAGTAAACGCGGCAGTTCTACGGGCTTGGTATCGTAATCGTCACAGCCTGCTGCGAGGCCGCGCTCCGCGTCGCCTTGCATCGCATTCGCGGAAAGGCCGATAATCGGGATGTGCTGCGTGCGCGGATCGCCCTTGATTACACCCGTTGCGGTGTATCCATCCATGACCGGGAGCGACATGTCCATCAGGATCAGGTCGGGCTGTCGGGCGGTAGCGAGGTCCACGCCCTTCTGTCCATCTTCCGCGACGAGGACCTCGTAACCGCGCCGCTCCAGGCGACGGATCAGCATTTCGCGGTTATCGGGATTGTCTTCCACAAGCAGAATGCGAGGCATAACGTCTCCAGAACTTTTTGAAACGATTTAGCGCTGTGGTGGCAGGACGGGTTGGCGGGTATGCGCCGCGACCATCTTGTGCAGTTCTGCGAGGAGCGCCTCGCCCGGATATGCGCCCTTGAGCAGTATAGATTGTACCTGACCATTCAACTGATTGTGCAGCTCCGGCGAAAGGTCCATCGCAGTCATCACCACGACCGGAATTGTCGCGCCCGTCTTTCCCTTGCGCAGTTCGGTCAGGAAGTCGAAGCCATTCATGACAGGCATCGTCAGGTCGAGGAAGATCATATCCGGCTTCTTTTCCGCGACCCGGCGCAGGCCGATTCTGCCGTTTTCCGCTTCGGTGACGGTGATCCCTTCTTTGGTCAGGACGCGCCGGACCATCTCGCGCAGGTCGGAGTCGTCTTCCACGATGAGCGCGTGGAATGGCGTTTTGGATTTGTAGCGCGCGAGGATGCTGATCAGGCGGTCGCGGTCCACAGGTTTGACCAGATATTCCGCCGCGCCGAGCGTGTAGCCGAGGTTCTTCTCGCTGATCATACTGGTCATGATCACCGGAATATCCGCCAGTGTCGGGTCCGCTTTCAACTGCGAGAGGACCGTCCAGCCGTCGATTCCAGGCATCATCACATCGAGCGTGATCACGTCCGGGTGCAGTGTGCGTGCCTTCTCCAGCCCACTCGTGCCATCCGTCGCCTGCTCGACGCGATAGCCTTCCCGCACGAGGAAGCGCGTCAGGACTTCGCGCGCGGTCGGGTCGTCATCGATGACGAGGATCGTACTTGCGTTCTGTATCCCTGCGGGCGACTGGCCGGGCGCAGCGCCATCGATGCGGCTGGTCGCGGCGGGCAGCGCCAGCGTAAACGACGAGCCAGAGCCGTAGGTACTTTCGACCGTAATATCGCCGCCCATCATCTGCGCGAAACGGCGCGAAATCGCGAGTCCGAGTCCGGTCCCGCCGTATTTGCGCGTGGTGGAGGTGTCGGCCTGCGCGAATTCCTGAAAGAGCCTGCCGAGCTGTTCCGGCGTCATCCCGATCCCACTATCCGAGACGCGGAACGAGAGCCAGTCCGCGCCGTCTTTCAGCTCACGGCGAACCGTCAACGCGACTTTGCCCGCCTGCGTGAACTTGCTCGAATTGCTGAGTAGATTGAGCAAAATCTGGCGGGTTTTGGTCAGGTCGGTTCGCATCTGGCCGACATCGGGCGGGCAATCGATTTCAAGCGTGTTGCTGTTCTTCTGCGTGAGCGGCATCACCGCCGTCTGGATGTCGTGGACCATTTTCGGGATGTCCACCATTTCGATGTAGACATCCATGCGCCCAGCTTCGACTTTCGAGAGGTCCAGAATATCATTGATCAGCGCGAGCAGGTGGCGGCCTTGCGTTTGTATCTTTTTCAGGTCGTTGAGGTAGCCGTCGTCGCCGTTATCCGTTGCCTCTTCCTCGATGAGTTCCGCGTAGCCAATGATCGCGTTGAGCGGCGTGCGCAATTCGTGGCTCATGTTGGCGAGGAATGCGCTTTTCGCCTTGTTCGCGTCCAGTGCCTGATCGCGCGCGGAAAGCAGTTCGTGCGCGATGTTATTGAACGCGACCGCAATATCGGCCAGCTCGTCCCGGTTTTCGAGGACCATCTGATCGGCGATTTGGCCCTCGACGAGGTGGTTGGTGTAATCCTGCAAGCGCGTGATCGTATCGCGTACCGCCCGCCAGAAGCCGAGCAGCAAATAGACCGCGAGGACAAACGCGAGCGATGCGATGAGCAGAGTCAACCTGCGACGAGCCGTGAAGCCGTCGATTCGCTCCTGGATCAATCGATCCAGTTCCGGCGCAACTTGTGTGTACGTAGTGAAAACCTGAGCGACTGCTGCGCTGGCGCGCGTCCAGTAGCCGTCTGCGAGCGGGTCCGCGCTGTTGCTGCTTGCGCTGCGTTCGACTTCATCCAGCAAGTCATTGATGCGCTGCTGGAAGGGCGGCACATTGGCCGCCATCCGCGCCACAAGCGCCGGATTGAAATCGTGCGAATACTTGAAGCTGCGCAGGCTCGCGTCGAGCGCCGATTGCGCACCGTTGGCGTAGAAGCCGAGGACGGTCCGATCCTGTGCCGAAGCCACACCGCTTGCCTGTACAAGCGAACCAAAGCCGCGTATCTGCGCGACCGTTTCCGAGAGAATTGGCAGCTTGTTCACGGCGAGGTCCATGTAATAGTAGCTGTCGATGTCCGGGTCCAAAATCAGGTTGGAATTGTTGCCAATCGCGACAACGAAGTTGAGCGTTTCTTGAATGTAAGCTGTCTGCGTATCGAAACTGACCTGTCCCGACAGCCCACCGAGCCGCGCTCTCAGGGTCTGCCACGCGGCTTTCAGAGTAGACCACTGTTGCGATACTTTGAGTGTGTCGCCAAGCCGCGTATCAACCGCATCGACATCCCCGCTCGCCGCTTCAATGCTCTGCTGCAAGCGCACAACATCGGACTGCCATGTCGTGTCGCCGCTCGCAACAGAGACAGATGCGCCGCGATGCTGCTGCAAGAGTTCCAAATAGCGCATGACCGGGGCGCTGTATTCCAGCCCGACCCGCTCCTTCGCGGAGAAGGCAATCGTCGTGCCAGTCGTCGCGAGATATTGATTCATCACAACCAGCAGCGGAACGATCAGCAGCAGCCCTACGAGCAGAAATTTTTGCGGATAGCGCAAGCGGTTCATCAGGCGGACGGCGGGGTTCAAAACGTTGTTCATTGATGCGCCTTTGGAATTAAACGTTTAATGCGCTAACCGAGTCGTCGCGTGTTGTTCTTCAAACGCCGGAAGAAGTCAGTAGAAGTAATTGAGGCGATCTGCGCCTGCGCCTGATCTTCGTTGACCGCGACGCGCAGCACGGCGGCTTGATCGCGCAGGCGCAGTTCACGAGTGTAGACCTCGTGCGCCATGCGGGTAAAGACGCGCGCGAGGTTGCCAAGCGCATCCTCACGGGCGGCGACGGGAGCCAGCAGTTCCGGCTCGAACGTATCCGATTCGAGGGTGCGCGCGGCGTGCGTGAGGAGCGCGACCTGTTGTAGATACTCCACTTCTGCCGCGCGCATTTGCTTGCGTTCCAGCGCCGCGTTGACGCGCGCCCGCAGCAGCACCGGGTCGAACGGCTTCATCAGGTAATCATCCGCGCCCGCCTCGATGCAGCGCACCACGCCGTTCATCTCATCGAGCGCGGAGACGATCAGCACGGGAATATGGCGAGTGCTGCGTTCGCTTTTGAGCCGCCGCAGCGTCTCATAGCCGTCCAGTACAGGCATCATCAGGTCGAGCAGCACCATATCGGGCGGCATGAGCAGCACCATATCAAGCGCCTGCTGGCCGTTTTCCGCTGTCTGGATGGTATGCCCCTGCCGTTCCAGAAGCTGGCCGAGGACGACTCGATTATCTGCGATGTCATCTACGACGAGCAGGGTCCCATGCAGCGGCTCCGGGTCGATCTCCGGGAAGACAGGTAGCCCCACCATCGGCACATCGTCTTCCGAAGGCGGGAGTGAAAAGCGTTTCACGAGGTCGCTGAAATTCGCGACGGCTTTATCCAGCTTTTGCAGATCAGGTGCGAGGTCATCCGGGAGCAAACGATATAATTGCGCGGTGAGCGAAGTCACTTCGACGACCTGCGTTATCAATCCCTCCTGCGCATCGGAGAGGGGTATGTGGGGCGGCACATTGCGGTCCGCAAAGACTTCGGTGAGGCGCGCGATGAGCTGCTTGCCGATCCGCCGAATCTGGTTGAGCGGTTCCAGCGCAGTCGGGAGGCTCCTGTCGGCGGCTTCTTCGGCAAGCAGTTCGCTATAGCCGATGAGGTGATTCAGTGGGGTTCGTAAATCGTGGTTGATGTGCTGCCGTTTGGCGTCGGTCATCGATGGATTTTCCTGAATGCGCGGATTGTATCATCGCTCGCGAAATCTTGATATTAATTGAAGCATTGGGTGACTCAAAGGTTTCACAATTCCATTCGCGCGGGCTTTTTGCGCTATACTGTTTCGACCGATGTGAGCGCGGGAGAAGATGCGATGTCCGGGCCGAACGACAACCAGCCAAACCGCCCCGGCGAGACGGGTCTGAGCATACTGGACCTTGAAAATTTGCCGCGCGCGCAATATCGCGTGATGCGTATGGTGATGCGCGACGGCGATTGCACCTATTCGCGGTTGTGCAGCGCATTGGAAGCCGAAGGCATGGTGCGCGCGGAAATCGACAAGACGCTCGACGAGCTAATTGCCTTGCACTGGTTGATCAAAAACAACGACCACTACCGTACCAATTTACGCAAAAAAAGCACGCGCACCCTGAGCGATTTTCAACCACCGCGTCGCGGAACCAGCACCCTGCGCGGTATCTGGGACAGCCTCGAAAGCGGCGATGATAAAAACAAGGACAAAAAGTAACGTTAGTGGCAAATCATCCGGTAAATTTGGCATAGATTGCGAGAAGGTTCTGCGCGGCGACGTCCCATGTGAATGCTTCCGCGCGCTGCTTCCCCGCCACGACCAGCAGCTCCCGCAGTTCCATATCATCCAGCAGGCGCAGCAACCCGTCGCAGATCGCGTCGACCGAATACGGATCGACCATTATCGCCGCCTCGCCGGCAACTTCGCTGAGTGAAGAATTGGCAGAGGTGAGGACGGGCGTACCGCACCGGAACGACTCAAGGATTGGCAGCCCGAACCCCTCGTAGAGGCTGGGGAACGCGAACAGAGCCGCCCCACTATAAAGCGCGGGCAGGTCCACGTCATCCGCGAAGCCGGGGAAGATCACGCGCTCGCCCAATCCCAATGCCGCGACGGTCTGATCGATTGAGTCCATCAACCATCCTTTGCCACCACAGATGACCAGCTTCACGTCTCGATATTGTGATGGCAGCGCGGCCAGCGCACGGATGATCCGCTCGTAATTTTTGCGCGGTTGCACGGTCCCCACGCACAGAATGTAGGGCGCATCCCCGATTTTGTATTTCTGCCGGACTGCTCGCAGCGCATCCGTATCCGTCACGGGCGCGAAGCGTGGATTGACCCCGCTCAGGAGGACCGTTACCTTCTGCGGTGATGTGCCATACAACGCGATCAGGTCATCTTTTGTCGCCTGCGAATCGGCGAGGATGTGATCGGCGCGGCGCACAGAACGCGGTACGACGGCATTCAGGTACGCACGCAGCGACGGGCTTGCGGTTTCCGGCGCGCGGACGAACGACAGATCGTGAACGGTGAGCAGCGTCCGCGTGCCGGGCAGCGTCGGCGGCAGGGTGAAATCGGTCGCGTGGAATAGCCGCACGCGCCCGGTAAACGCTTCGACCGGGAGCGGCAACTGCGCGCGATGCCAGAGCCGCGCCGTCCACTTCGGCGTGAGGCGTGTCGGCCTCCATGTGAAATTAGGACCCGGCGGTGCGGGTAGTTTCGCGCGCGTTGTACCGGAGACGAACAAACGATAATCGGTTTCCGCATCGCGCGCCGTAAGCGCCGCAACCAGTTCGCGGACGTAACGACCGATGCCGCCGCCCTGCTCTATCGCCGGGGTGTAGTCGATACCAATACGCACCACCGCGCGCTTATTTCACGTCCTTGTACGTCCATTTACGGTTCACGAAGAAATTCCACATCATCACAATTACGAGCGCGAGCAGCACAGAGAGGTTCGCGCCGAGTTTGCTGGATGTGCCATCATTCGCCCATGTTTGCACAATCGAAGGGAAGAAAATCCCGCCTTCATATTGGATGAAATCCCCGAATGGAATGGTGAACAGCGTGACGATGATCCCGCGAATGACGAGGCCAACCAGATTCACAAGGAAGAACTGCACAAGTTGCTTGACGAGGTTGCCGTTCCGCGACTCCGGGTAGGTCCAGTAGCGATTCCAGATGAAGTTGCTCGTCACCGCGCAGGTGAAGCCAATCGCGGCGGCGAAGAGCGCGGGCGTGGCATTCTCGCGAGTGACCTTGAATACCGTCGCGAGCAGAATATTCGTGATGCCGAGGTCGATGACCGCGCCCATCCCGCCGACAACGACGAACTTGAGAAAGCGCTCCATTTCCTTCGGATTTTTGCCACCAAAGCGAAGCGCGATGCGCCCGATAAAGCCATTCGGGGTAAACGCTATATCGTCGTTGCGAACCGTTACATTGGATTGGGTCATGAAGTCCTCTTCTGGCGAAGCGTGAGCATTAAACCAAACATTGCACCGACTTGCAAGAAGAGATTATTCACATAAAGTTTGTCGAAGATGCTGTGTACCGCGATGGCCGCCCACACGCCGAGCAGCCCGATGAGCAGCCCACGCGCCAATCCGGTCGTGCCACGCAGCCTGCGTACCGTCAGGAACGCGATAGCGAGCCACCCGCCAACATACGTGACGAAACCGAGGATACCCGTCTCCGCGAGCGCATTCAGGTAATAATTATGCGCGTGGCCGAGCGGAATTTTCCAGTTCATCAGCGCGTAGTGCGGATACGCGACCTCGTAATTGCCGAAGCCGAGACCCAGCCAGGGATGATCGCTTGCCATCGCGACAGCCGCCTGCCAGTGCGCGAGGCGTTCCAGCACCGCATAGCTTTCGCTGGTGATCGTCTCGCCGCGTACATCGTCGATCCCGGTCAGGTCCTGCGTGAAGTCACTCAAGCGTGCGGTGAGCGAGTTCGGTAAAATTCCGAGCGCCGCGCCCCCGAAGAGGATCACTGCCGCACCCGTTACCAGCGAAACACCGAGCCAGCGGCGGCGCGGCGCGAAGATGATCAGCACTGCACCACCCGCCGCTGCGCCCAGCCATGCGCCGCGACTCCAGCTCGCGATCAAGCCCGCACCCAGCAGCCCGCAAATCCCCAACAGAATGATTGCAAACAACGCGGCCTGCCCAATGCGCAAATTCGGGCGGACCTGCGTGTCCGCCCCTACGAGTACCCGCGCCTGAATTGCCTGAACCAATGCCGCGCCCGCGCCGACGAGCAATCCTAGCGCCAGTACAAATATAATTTCCATCATCGCGCCGAACGGGTTGGGCTGCCCGAACGTACCGAATGCCCGGAAGAAGCGGTTATCGAGTATCCACAGGTTCGGCGCGCCGGATCCGCCCGCGAATTCGTACAATCCGATTACTGCCTGCACGCAGCCCGCGAGCAATATCCCCGCGAGGAGCGTCCAGCGGCCATACTGCTCGGCGAGCGCCGCCGTGACGATGGCAATAACCAGCACTCCCGACCATTTCAGCAGTTCGGAGACGGTCTGCGCGGGCGACTCCGCGACGAAGAGCGACCCCGCCGCACCGAGAATCATCACTACGAGCGCAAACGTGACGCCGTTCCACAAATTGAACGGAAAGAGCGGCTTGCGCGCGGCGACGCGATGCGCGAGGTAGCCCACGACGGTCAGCGCGAATGCGATTTGCCCGACATCGAGCGAGAAATGCGCTTCTGTCTCGATCAACGTCTTGAGCGGCCCACCAACCAGCATCAGAAAATAAAATACAATCGGCTGTGCAACCCCGACTGCCCCAATGATCGCTCCCGCAATTAACAGCGGCGGCAATACCGTCGCGAGGCCGAGCAGCGCCGCCGCACCCGCCCACAGCGCATCACGCGCCGCGAATGGGAGTTTGCGTGCGTCAGCTACCATTCAAGCCCGTCGTCGCGATGCCCTTGACGAGGTACTTTTGCAGGAAGACGAACACCAGCGTCATCGGGACGAGGCTCAGGACGGTCATCGCGAGGATGTAATGCCACTGCGTCGCGTTCGCGCCCTGAAAGCTGGCGAGGCCGATTTGCAGGGTGAATAGCTCAGAGCGGGTCGTCACGATCAGCGGCCAGAGCAGATCGTTCCAGCGCCACATCACGGAGAAAATCGCGAGAACGGCCAGCGCGGGGCGCGCCAGCGGCAGCACAACCTGCCAGTAGATTCGCCATTCGTTCGCGCCGTCGATGCGCGCCGCTTCGATCAGTTCATCGGGAATCGTGAGCATGTACTGGCGCAGCAGGAACACGCCCGTCGGGGTCGCGGCGGGCGGGATGATCAGCCCAAGCAGGTTGTTTGTCAGGCCGAGGTTCGCGACTACCAGAAATACCGGGATCATGATCACGGAGAGCGGCACGACCAGCGTACTCAGGATAATCATGAACAGCGCATTGCGTCCCCGGAAGCGATATTTGCTCAGGGCGAAGGCCGCCATCGAATTGATGATCAGTGTCAGGATGGTCGAAAGGACCGTGACGAGGATCGAATTGCCGAGATAGGTCAGGAACGGAAACTGTTGCAGCGCTTCGGTGAAGTTCGTCAGCGTGACCTGTTCCGGGAAGAGCGCGGGCGGCAGCTTGTAGAGTTCACCCTGTGGCTTGAAGGCCGAAAGCGCCATCCACACCACCGGACCGAACATGATGAACGTCCCGATGACAAGACTGGCATAGGTCAACACGTCGCCTGCGGTCGGCCATTCGCGGCCTTGCCGCGTGAGCAGGAAGGAGAGGATGCCCCCGCGTGCCTGTGGGCGAATGACGGCTTGGTTAGAGGTCACGACAACATTCTCCGGTTAGGTCGCGTCGTTCAGACGCCGGCCAAGATACAACTGTGCGCCCGTCAGGATGAGCAGGACGACCGCAAGCAGGAACGAGGCAGCGGCGGCCAGGCCGAACTGCCGGAACTCGAACGCGGTGCGATAGATATATTGTACAAGCATCAGGGTCGCGGTTCCCGGTCCGCCGTTCGTCAGGACATAGATCAGGTCGAACGACTGGAAGGCGCGGATCAGGCTCAATATGACGACGACCAGCAGCGTCGGCGCGAGCATCGGCAGCGTGATGTTGAAGAACTGCTCACGCGAGTTCGCGCCGTCGATGGCGCTGGCTTCGTATAGCACAGGCGGGATCGCCTGCAACCCGGCGAGTAAAATCAGCGCATAGAACCCGACCGATGACCAGATCGTGATCGCCACCGCCCAGAACATCGCCCACCCGGAATTGAGCAGGAACGGCACTTTCGCCATCCCAAAGGCCGCAATCGTGGTGTTCAGCACACCGAATTGCCCCTGCAAAACCCACTTCCAGATCAGCGCGACGACGACGGGCGAGAGCAGCACCGGATAGAAGAACGCGCTGCGGAAGAACGCGCGCAGTTTCAGCTTGCGGTTGAGCAGCATCGCAATCGCCAGCGAAAGCAGCACCGTCGCGATCACATCCGAGGAGACGAACGAGAGCGTATTCTGCACCGCGCGCCAGAACAAATCTTCCCTGACGAACAGCGTTTCATAGTTTTTCAGCCCGACGTACTGCGCGTTCGACATCGACGCGCCGCTGTACAGGCTCAACCCGAAGTTATATAGCGCCGGAAACAACACGAAAATACCGAATATGAGCATATTCGGCAGCAGGAACCAGTACGGCGCGTAGCGCGGCTTCGAGGGATGTTTGCGGGCGAGGAGTGCCATTGTTGCCATTAGCTCAGCGTTTACACCGATCCAATTTATACCGACTCATAGTGTTCGACCAGCGGCGGGTACGGTTCATAGTAGTGATGCAGCAGCCGCTTCCATTCCTGATATTGCGGAGAACCGCGAAAACCAACCGTGTGCGCTTCCAGCGTTTCCCAGCGCACGATCAGCAGATAGCGCTCCTGCGTTTCGATACAGCGGATCAACTCATGTGAAATATAACCTGCCGTCCCCTGTATGATAGGCACGGCAGAGCTAAACGTGTCCTCAAATTCGTCGGTGTTTCCGGTTTTGAGGTTGAGGATTGCAACTTCGGTAATCATATTGTGCTTCCAGCCACCAGCTATTTCCGCGCGGTGATGAATCCGCCGCGCTGTTACGGTCTGGTTACTTTTAGGGTCCAGCCGTAGTAGCCCGGTCCATTTGTGGCCGGGCGGTTTTTCGTGACGGCTTATCGCTGTAGGCTACTTCGCGGCCTGCAACTCGTCCATCTTTGCCTGAATCTTCTTGATTGCGTCATCGAGCGAGAGTTCGCCCGTGATGACCTGACGCAGACGGTCGCGCGACTCGACGTTCACCGCGCCGATCAACGGGTGGTTTTGCAGCTTGAAGGCTTCGTCGCTGGTTTTCGCGACAGCGCTCAGGAACGTTTGCTGGTCAGCGGGGCGGGTTTTGTACGTCAAGCCTTCCTTGCTCAGGTCGAGGCGCGCGGGCAGCAGCGGCGAATTGATCGCGAATTCGGATGCGACAGCCTTGCTCGACAGATATTCAAGAACGCGCGTCACCTCTGCCGGATGCTGCGTGTTCTTGAAAGCGATGATGAAGCCGCCGCCAGGCATCCCGGTGCAGGTTTCGACACAGGGATTCGGGACGGCTTTCCACTCGAATTTGTCCGCAATCGCCTTGTCGAAGCTGGACACGCGGAACGAACCGCCATAATAGAACGGGACCTGACCCGCGACGAACACGCTCAACGCCGCGTTCGGGTCACAGCCGCCGCCCCACGCTTCGAGGGGAGCCAGACCGTCCTTGTGCCACGCGATCAACTGCTCGGCGGCCTTGCGGAAGCCGGGCGTATCAATCGTGAATTTGCCGTTGGCATCGAAGAACTTGCCGCCATATTGAAGGACGGTGCTGAACCAGCGATGGCCGCTGCAATCGAACGCAATAGTATACGGGGTCTCTGTCTTGTCGTGGACCTGCTTGGCCGCCGCGATCCACTGGTCCCACGTCACTTTGTCGCTTTTGTCGCTCGGAATTTCGACGCCCGCCTTCTTGAAGAGCGCGACGTTGACAAATGGACCGCTGCTCGTGAAATCGAGCGGGACGCCCGTAATCGCGCCTTTTTGCGGTCCGGCGAGGACATCCAGCAGGGCTTGTGAATAGAGCGTCGGGATTGCTTTCGCGTCCTTGAGGTACGGCGTCAGGTCGAGCAGCTTGCCGTAATAGCGCTGCGGTTCCGTCTCGCGAGCGAGGTCCGGCGCTTTATCGACTTCGGCCTGACCTGCAAGACTGGTGTGCAAATCCTTGAACGCAATGGTATCCAGCACCACCTTGATGTCGGCGTTCTGCGCCTCGAATGTATCCAGAAGGCCGCGCAATACCTGGCCTTCTTGCCCGTCGTTATACCATGTGAAGCGTAGTTCGACCTGCGCGGCGCGAGCGCGCGGCGCGGTGAATGCAGAGAGGGCAAGCATCAGCACGGCGGCTGTCAAAAACAGGTTTCGTTTCATCTATCCTCACAACTTCGGGTTGAAAACGCGCTACACTTTCCGGGATGTATAACACTGGTATTTGTGAGAAGATGCACGGATCGCGAATTATCACTGGATTGATACTCGTCCTGTCGATCATGATGCCGACCAGCGCACGCGCCGCGCGACAAACGGTCAGCATCCCGCGCCAGACCACCGTGACGCTGACCTTCATCGAGAACGACCGCTACCCCGGTCGCCTGACCAACATGGCTTCCGCGCTGCGCCAGTTACAGGCGTTCTTCGATGCGGCAGATTATACGAAAGGCAGCGAATATTCGTTCATCCGCGATGTACTGGATTTGGAGATCACGCCAAAGGCTGCGTATGTCGATACGCCGCTGGGTTACGGCTATGGCATCAACGGCGCGGCAGTGCTGCTCAATAAAATCGCGCTCAATGCCGGCTTCTGGGATGTCGATGGGCTGGAAAAGCCGCTCTTCCAACGCGTGAGCTATGACCCACTGCGCTTCGACCGCACGTATGATGTGTACGGCGTGAACCTGCGCCGCCCGAACACCGATTTCGTCTGGCGCATCAACCCGGATTACGATGGGACCCGCCCGCGCGCATCGCTCGCCTTCGACCCCGCCACCTCGACCGCGACGATCCTGCTCGATTACGACGATGAAATCCCGCCGCCCTCGCGCAAACTCTCGCTCGCGGAAAAAGGGCAGGTGCTGGCGGCGAACCTCAAGGCGATCATCGGCGACCGTCGGCTGGGTGTCTCGGTCGTCCCGATTGCCAGCCCCGCCGATACAGTGGATGTGAACGCGCAGATTCAAGTCCCCGTCGCTTCCGCGTGGAAAGGCGGCGCGATGGTCTATTTCTTCGAGAATATCGACCGCGCGCTGTGGACGAGCTACCCGATCCAGTATTGGAATTTGCGTAACGTGCTGCGCGTCCCGAAGGAATATCAGAACGCCTTCGTGCAGCATAATCAAATCCTGCGCTGGGTGTATATCGCGGGCGTGTTCAGCGGCAACCACGAAGCCGGGGATGTGATCGATTTTGTCTGGCGCAACTCGAAATGGAAGACGGCGCAGAACGCGGTCACGGCTTTCAACCAGTGGAGCCGCGAGGTGGTAGGCGTCTCGCTACAATCGGGGATGCACAAATGGCTGGCCGGGATGACTGAAAACCCATCGATTGTCGATCACAGCCTCGACAAGCGCGTTTTCACCGATAACGGGCGCGTGCTGCCCTTCGATAACACCTACTCGCCGCACGACCTCGCCCTGTTTTACTATCACCTTGCGACGGCGGGAAAGCAACAGGGTTATTACAACTCTGTAATAGAATTGCTCTCCACAAAAACGGATATATTGAGTATGCTCAAGGGGTATTCAAGCGGAAGCGGGATCGTCGTTGCCAGCAAGGTCGGCTACTTCGCGCCAACCAGCCCGGATGCTTTCGGCCATGATGTGAATGTTGATGGCGGGCTGCTCACGCTCCCCAACGGTGAACAATATGCAATCGCGGCAATGGCCTTCGACGCTGTGCCGCTGCAAGCCGATGTCCTGACCAGTATCTTTCGCGCACTTTTGAACGTGTATATGAGTTCCTGAACCAGAAGAAGCGGGGGGTCACATGCTGGACCCGATCATCGAAACAATACAACAACTTGCTGCCATTGCGGACCCGATAGAGCGCATCACCACCGCCGGAAGCGCTATTTTGCGGCTGGGCTGGGAACGGGTCACGATTGAGCTTTCGCAGCCGAAGTTTCGGCTGATTACCCTTTCGGCGGCAGGAGTCGGTGTATCGCGGCGCGCGGACCGCGAGGACTATGTGTATACACTCGCCGATTTTCCCGATGATGGGGAGCGCTACGGACATGGCTACCTCTTTATCGAAGAAAGAGCCGCTGTCATACGTTACCCGATGTGTGACTCCGATAATTTTCTGAAAGGCTATGTTGCGCTCTCGCAAAGCGCAGACGACCCGCTGCCCGAAGGCGACGCACTCACCCGCACCGAAATTCTTTTCTCGCATATTGCGGCGGCTGCCGAGGCGCAACGCCTCGCGGATGCTCTGGAAGAGACGCAGCAGCAGTTGACGTTACAGGTCGAAGACCTGACTGTGCTGCAAAGCGTCGATGAAGAACTGAACTCCTCGCTCAACCTCGAAAACGTATTGGTCCTCGCGGCAGACTGGGCAATCCGCCGCACGCGCGCACGGACTGCGTTGATCGCGGTCGCGACGCCGGATGGGAGCGCGCTCACGCCGCTCGTTACGCTCGGCTTTCCACGCAAATCGGTCCCATTCAATGCCGAAAATCCGATCCCGCTGTCGTATGGCGTCGTCGGGCGCGCTGCGCGCACACAAACAATCACAGTGGTGGAAGACCTGCTGGCCGACCCGGATTACACCCCCTGGCTGGCCTCCATGCGCTCACAGATCGCGGTCCCGATGGAAGCGCAGGGCAAGTTGCTCGGCGTGATTTCGCTGGAAAGTGAACGCCTCGCGCATTTCAGGGTTGAAGATTTGGAGTTCCTCAAGCGGCTGGCAATCCGCACCGCGACTGCGCTGGATAACGCACGCCTCTACCGCGAAGCCGAAGCGCGTGCGGATGAAGCCTCGGCGCTCTATTCGGCAGGACGCACGATCTCATCGAGTCTGGAACGCGAGGAAATCCTGCCGCGCATTGCGCAGTCTATCGCGCTGGTGATGAGCGTCTCTGGCGCGGTGATCGCTGATTTTCAACGGGAGCATGGTGTCGCGCAGGTGCTGGCAACCTACCGTAGCCCCGCCGCCGACGGCGCACACGAAGCACTCCCCGCTGCCGGGACGCTGTTGCAACTGGACCAGTTTCCGATGCTGACGGAAATGACGACTCGTCATCACACGCTCGAATGGCGCGCATCCAACCCGGTCCTGAATGGAGCTGCCGCCGCGCTCTTCACGGAATGGAATATGAAGACTGCGCTGGTCACGCCGCTCTTCGTCGGCGAGGAACTGCTCGGTTTTGCTTTCGCGACGGAAAGCCGCCGTGAGCGCCGCTTCCCTGCCGAAGAAGTGCTGCTCTTCGAGACGCTTGCCAGCCAGTCGGCGGTCGCACTCCGGCAGGCTAAACTCTATGACGAGGTGCGCGAGCTGGAAAACCTCAAGGGCGAGATGATCCGCATGGCCTCGCACGATCTCAAAAATCCGCTCGCCAACGTGATCGGCTACCTCGATTTGTTCAACATGACGCTTGACGGCAAGCTGGATGAAGAACAGCTACAGTTCATGTATTACATGCGCAAATCCGCGCATACGATGAAAGCGCTCATCGATGACCTGCTGACGCTGGAACGCATCGACTCCGAGCGCAAGACATCCTATTCTGCTCTCGATTTCGCGACGCTGGTTCAGGATATTTTCGAGACGCAAAAGGCGACCGCCGAACTCAAACGGCATTCGCTTCTGCTCGAACACGACGGCAGCCCGGTCCATGTGATTGGGAGCGCGGTTCAGCTTCGGCAAGCGACGGCCAACCTGGTCGGCAATGCGTTAAAGTACACTCCCGACGGCGGGCGTATCGTGATACGCATCATCCTCGACGGTGGGCGCATCCGCTTTGAGGCCGAAGATAATGGCTACGGCCTCTCAGCGGACCAGCAAAAGCGGCTGTTCCAGCGTTTCTACCGCGCCAAACAGCCCGGTACGGAAGAGATACCCGGCACGGGGCTTGGCCTGAGCATGGTCAAGGCGATCATCGAGCGGCATGGTGGCGAAGTGTGGGTACGCAGCAAGGAAAAGGTCGGGAGTACGTTCGGTTTCTGGCTGCCGACCACCGACGCAACACTTAACGGAAACGGCGCTGATCCATAGGCGTGCTAGGCGTCCAGGTGGCAGCCCGCGCCCGTAATCAGCGCGTGGAGTTCGTTCAATACTACTTCCGGCGCGCGCGAGGGCGTGAATTCCAGCCCGATTGTGCCGTCGAAACCAAGCGCGGCCAGCTTGCGAAACACATTCTCGAAATTAATCTCGCCCGTCCCCGGCTCGGCGCGCGTCGGCACATCCCCGATATGGACAGTCGGATATAGCCCATGATAGGCTTCCAGCCCCCAGAGCAGGTTGCCGGCGGTGCGCTGCTGGTGGTAGCAATCGAACGCGAGGCGTAACTGCGGATGGTTCACACGCCGCACGACATCCGCTGCGAGCGCGTGCGTGGTGACGCGGACGCCGTGCAGGTGGAAGCTATTCAATGCCTCGAACCAGACTTCGATATTCGTCTTTTCGACCAGCGCCATGACCTTCGCCGCGCCGTCCAGCAGGTTCGCGTATTGCTCTTCCGGCGTGTAGGGATGCGAAAGCCGTACCGCCCACCCATCCGCGCCGATCTGGTTGCTGAACATGAACAGCCGCTTCACCCCGCAGCGCTGCGCCATCTCCAACGACTCCGCCCAGGCGTCCAGACAGCGCGGGTGGTCCGCCGCATCGACGAGGCTCCCACCCGCGTCGTCGAAGGTGTCATTGAGCGTCACGCCGAGCCGCCTGCATTCCGCCGCCAGTTCGAGCATCGGCTTGGTGCGCCATGCCCATGTCTCGACGGATCGCAGTCCGAGCGCCGCACACGCCGCGACGCGCCCCACGAGCGGGCGCTCGGTGAACCAGAAGTCGAGGTAGGCGGTGAGGATCACACCTTGCCGCCGCAGAAGGCCGCGAAGCCCAGCACCTTATGCAGCACTTCGATGGTCGCGAATCCAACGTGACGCATCACCCTGACCTGATAGGTGAGCGGGCGCGGCGTATCTTCCATATCGATCCAGCCGAGGACTTTTTCGCGGTAAGCCTCGCCGCCGATTCCCGTCAGATATTCCGCGTAGCGCCGCGCCATGAGCGCTTGCAGCGCGGGTGTCTCCTGCTCCACGAGATCATAGATGTACAGCCAGCCGCCGGGGCGCAGTGCCGCGTAGAGTTTGGCGTAGACGGCTTCCCACTCCGCATCGGTGCGCAGGTGGTGCAGGACCGCGCCCGCGACGATCACATCGTAACTATCCTGCCCGATCTCGACTTCGCGAATATCGCCCTGTAGTGCGCGCTGCGAACGCGCGCCCCAACTTATCACCCGTTCGGCGGCGCGGTCGAGCATCGGGCGGCTGAGGTCGAGCAGCGTCACATCGAGATTGGGCAGCGCGGAGAGGATCGTCAGCGAATAATTGCCCGCGCCGCACCCGACATCGAGCAACGTCCGGGCTTCCGGCGTGAGCGCTGCCGCCGCGCTCGCGATCAGTTCCAGACTCAGCTTTTGATCGACTTGCGCCGGGTTGCCGAGCGAGAGGTCGGAGAAGCGTTCGACATCGGCATCGAACCGCGCACGGATTTGATCGACGGTAGATTTTTCAGGCATGGCTGTTATTGCTTTTTGATGAGTAGAACTTGGTTGAGTTTACCCAACGCGCTTGGCATAGTCTCATATGAACTGGCGTAGCCTTACCAATCGACTGAGATGATTTCGGTAGCTGAAAGTGATTGTAACTCTTGCAAGTTGATGGTGTGCAATAGCTGCCTGTCTTTATCAAAGACACTGTACACATAACCATTATTGAAACCCACGAGCAAGTGATCGTCAGGTCCCCATTTGAATAAATTCACGCTTGCGTTTGTAAAAGGCCTTGATAGTTGAGCAACGCCACGATCCAGCGTGAGAGAGCGCAGCAAGCCGTTGGAGTCTCTCGCAACAATGTAACGAGCGTCGTTTGATACGGCACTTTCAGTTATGATAATACCTGCAGGTCTTACTGTGAAATGTGTCCACTCTCCTGATGAAGATACCAAATTCACGTTGAACAGGTCCTTGATACCTTCGACCAAGTTTGTAGTGAGAAGCAGTGAATTATCGAGCCAGCTTACATTTGTTAGCCCCAAATCATTCGACTGATACCCAAAATCTGATTGTTGAATAGCACCACTTGCAGGCTCAAAACGTACTTTTGCAATTTTGAACGTAAAATCATGGTTTTCAGATTGAACTGGAGAGACTACGGCGATCTCATTTGATGAAGGTGCTACTTTCCAATGAAAAGCACTCCCGACCCGGAAGGGCGGTCTATGTAACGGGACAGCAATGATCTGATGGTTTTCTTCAATGACGTCTGCACATATACGATGTTCACTACTTTCGACAAACACGGCTTGATTATCAAAAGACCAATGTATGTTTTGAAGCGACAGGTTTCGCCACTCAGAAATAGGATCGGGATTACAATATTCAGGTAGAAAGGTCTTATCGGCAGTATGGCTTCCAACTTCAAGCAGTATACGATCACGACCACCTGAGTAAAGATGAATACGTGAGCTTGCCAGACAGTATTCTTTACCGGGATGGACGCACACGTACACATACTCGATAAACGCGAGCGTACTTTGGTCGGGTGAAACTGCAATGCTATTTACGCTACGGCCAAACTCACGCTCATTCCATTGCACGAACACTTTTTTGCGTGCGGCCTCTTCGCTCATGGGACTAACCCACTCGTTCCCACGAACAAAATATCCAACCATTGCGTTGATCTCTTCCTGTGGCATGATGTTTGAGATAAGTGCAGTAAAATGAGCAGGCAGAAAAAACAGGGACTCAGGTTTGCCAGTGCCTGTATTAACTTTCCAGCCCTCGTAATTTGCAGACAAATCCCCATTATGTGTACTGGTCAACACGTAAATTGAGTAATCAGCAGTCTTGGCCGTAACCCATGAGATACGCACAAGCATAACCAACGTGCATAAGATGGTTAGTTGCAATGCTTTAAGCATTTTGCGGGTTATGACCCGAAAATCGGCAGCGGCTCGCCCAGATAATATGGCTTGTGCTGCATGATCACATCGAACATCGCGAACACGGTAGACGGGAACTCGCGAATGACGCTGTAACGCAGCGACGCCGACGAATACCCATTCGGGCGCATCGCATCCGCAGCGACGCCGACCGCATCAATGCCCAGCCCGGCGCAGGTGAATAGCGCACGGTCGAGGTGGAACGCCTGCGTGACGAGGATCGCGCGCTCCACCTTGAAAATATCGCGAGCGCGGTAGCAGCTATCGTAGGTACGGAAGCCCGCATAATCCAGCACCAGCGCCGAATCAGGTACGCCCAGCGCCATCGCATAGCCGCGCATCGCTTCGGGTTCGTTGTAGCTTTCCTCGCTGTTATCGCCTGTGAGCAGCAGCGCCCGCACCTTGCCCGCCTTGTAGAGTTCCACACCTGCCCGGATGCGGTCCGCGAGCATCGGACTGGGTGAGCCGTTCCGGTAAATCTGCGCGCCGAAGATGATTGCGACGGGACGGCTCGGCGCGTTCGCAAGCGTGTAGATGCGTCCGTGCGCCTGCAACGCCGTATATGCGCGAGCAGCGGCAGCCGCGCCCGGTGGCAGCAACAGCAACGCCATCGCGAGCAGCAGCACGCGCCGTACAGTCTTCCGCTTGAGCATTCGTCGCATTGGTTCGTATACCGCCATTTGATGATGAGCATACGCGACAGCGCGAAAGCGTCAACCCGCGTTCGTCAAACGCTCAGATGACACGGTGGATTGTCACGCTGTTAATCTGGATTGCATTCGCGGTATTGATGTCACGATGCCTGTACAGGCCAAGTTTCAGGTAGTGCTGAAATCCATTCAGCATATTCGATCCCGTGACGTGCAGGTACGGCTCTTTGGAACCATCGATATACACCATCAACGACCCGTTGGAGTCACGCGACCAGTGAATCACGGCCTCAATGGTGATCCACTGATCCAGCGTGATTGGCAGCGCGCGGACAAATTCCTGCCTCGGACCATAATTGAACCCAAGCATATCTTTTCCGTCCACGTTGCCATAACTGACCAAAATCGGCGGGCTGTTCGATGGGAAGTTATCCCATGTCTCGAACTGGCTGCGGTCGGGCTGGTCATGCCAATCCCCGACCAGCCACCAGCGCCGTTGCGGGTCCGGCGGGAACGGAGAGACCAGCCGCATTCGCCAGCGATAGCTGATTGTCTCGCCTTCCTGAAAGGGATAATCAATCGAGATTTCTGCGCGAATGCCGCCATGCAGCAAGGGTTGGTTGGGGAGCAGCCGTAGTTCAAGACTGCGCCCGCTTGCATCGGTGACAATCGCGATATTTTCACGCGCAGGAACGTCGATTCCAGTGAACGGGAGCAAGTCCGGGGAGACCGCCGCCGAGAGGTAATCCGCTTCAGTCGGTTCATCTGCCCGCCTTGATGCGGTTGTCAAAAGGATGGTGCAGATTATGAAAAATGCGGGAGCGATCATGCGGCGCATCAATAAATTCCTCACTAATCAGGGTGTAGCCTCTCCCGGCGATGCGCCGTACACATCCGCGCGTACCCACAGCGCGATCCGTTCCCCGCTGGTCGGCGCGGCGCGCGTGTCGCGTTGATACACCCAGCCGAGGACATCCCATGCTGCAATCGAGTTTCGGTCGAATTGATACGTGACCGGGTAATCCTTGCCGACATACGCCGCGCCAAGTTTCGGCTGTTCGGCTTTGGGTTCGGCTGCTGTACGCGGAAGCAGCACCGCCGGACCGTTGAATGTCGCGCCGACTGCTGAAACGAACTCCGCTTTGTTGAAATTACGGATTGCCCACGCCACCGCGCCGTCATCTGCCCACGCGACCGTCAGCGGCATATCGTAGGGCATTCCCGTCGCGCGCAACGAGACCTCGCGCAGGTCCCGTTCGAGTAGGTTCAGGTTTTGCGCGGCGGGCTGGATATTATACGGCTCGCGCGGGTCGCTCACGCCCGTTACGCTGGCACGCCACCCGCTTGAAAAGCTGTACATGCCGAGGAAGGCAAGCAGCCCGATCCCCAACCCGCGCCATGCCGCCTTTGATCCCCAGATGCTCCCGACCAGAAAGAACAGGATCACGATCAGCACGACGGTCAGGCCGGAGAAGAGCAGCGGCGGCACGGCATCGTTCGGCGGCACGATGGATGGCAACTGCGTAATGACGCTTTTGCTCACGGTGAGCAGCCGGATACCGAGAATGCTCAACGTCGCAACGACGGCAATGCCGTAGAGGTAGGGTCCCCATGCCGGGACGCTGAAAAACTGATCGCGTACCGGGCTAAACAGGCGTTCGACCGCGACCGCGCTCAGGAAGACGAGCGGGACGGTATACCAGAGCGCATGTGACGGCAATGCGCCGGGATACACCACACCAATCACCACCGCCGCAATCAACCAGCCGATCATCATCCGGTGGAAGAAAGTCGCCTCGTCGCGCAGTGTCAGCCACGCGCCGACCACGCCGAAAATCCACAGGACAGGCTCATAGATCAACGCGGTTGTAAGCGGAACGGCGAACGGCGCGTTTGTCGGACGCACCGATAAACCGCGCACGAGCTGCCCAAGCGCCTCACCGAAAGTTGCCAGCCCTTCCGTTTTCAGGAAGAACACCGTACCAATCGCGAACAGCGTCAGCGCCGTAACGACCAATCCGGCCAGCCAGGGCCAACCCGCGAGCGTCGCACGCACATTCGCGCGCAATGTCCGGTCGGGGTCGTCGGCAGTCGAGAGCGCGAAGAGCAGTCCGACGATGAGCATCAACGCAACGAGGACGCCCTGCCCTTCCGCGCCGATGAGCAGCAGCCCCGCGAATACCGTCCCGATGATGCCATACCAGCGCCAGCGCGTTTCCGCGTAACGCCCCGCACACCACACCGCGACGAGCGCGAACAGCATCACCCAGACCACGCCCGATATGCTCCGCGATCCGGCCAGCAGCACGGGCGAGAGCGTGAACAGCGCAGCGGCGAGGAACGCGCCCGTGTTGCCAATCCAGCGCCGGAAGAGCAGGGGCGTCAGGATCAAGGCCAAGCCCGCGAACACGGTGGCGAGGCGCGGGATTGCGTTCGCCGTCCCGAACAGCGTCATCAGCAGCGAATTCGCTGCGAAGACGACCGGCTGCGCGGAAATAGGCACGCTGCCGGGGTGCGTTTCGGACAACGTGCGCAGGACGGCCAGCGCTTCGTGCGCCTCGCGGTCCGTCAGCACAATCGTTCCGAGTTCCGCGAGCCGCAGCACCAGTCCGATCAGCAGCAGTGCAGCATATAGCAGCGGCTCCACCGTAACGGCCAGCCGAAACGGAACAGCCTGCACCGCGTCCAGCGGGACTTCCGCCGATTGAACAAATTCTTGATCCGCCACCCTAACCCCCTGCTCTGATCGGCGTAATCGCCGCGCCGCCCGGCGTCGTCACATCATAGACAACTGCATCCCCCACGCGGCACACCGCCGGGAATGCGTCAAACTTCGCAAGGTCACCTTTCACGCTATAAGCCGCGCGCTCCGTGCTGCCGACGAAGACATAATCCACACCGTAGCGCTTGAGAATCCCTTGTACAATGCTCAAATCAGACGTCGTGTAGAGTGTCTCAACATCCTGGAGGCGTGTCCCCGCTAACACGGAGTAACCACTACCGCGCCACTGTCGCTCGTGGTTCGGCCAGCCGAGTATCGTCGGAATGCCGCTCGCTGCGCTCACCCGCCCCCATTCCGAATGGTATGCCGATGGCTCTATCATAGCTTCCGCAACTACTTTCGTATCATCGGGAACCAGCGCCCGCAAGCACCTGATTGCCTGTCGATCATCTGCCGAACCAACTAGCGCAGCAGTTCCGTCCAGGCTCATTCCACCATTTACCGCACGCATAGAAGCGCCAGCATAGTCGTTCCAACGTGAATAGACAGCATTCGGTGTAAAATACAACCCGGCCAGTACAAGCACCAACGTTCCCACTGCGAAAATCGTCCGCATCGCGGAGCCGAGCCGGATTTCGCTCGCCTGCCGCAGCACAGACCACACCGCGAAGCCCGCCGCAACGCTCCACAAAATCCAGCCCTGATAATACAGCTTGAAGATCATGTTGAGCCGCGAATTGAACACATCGCGGATATAGCCGAATTCCGGTATGAGCAGCAAGACCGCGCCCGCGCCCGTCAGCAGCAGGACGAAGCCCGTCACAGGGCTATACGTGATCGCCGCGCGCGTTTCGGGTTCCGCTTGCGGTTTCGCGAAGAGGCGTGCGACCACGTAAACGATCATCGCCGCGAGCAGGATCAATACGGGCAGCCCTTCGATGCGCCGCGCGATCACCGAGAGCAGCGCAGAGGCGATCCCACCCGATTGCCCGACCATCTGGTAGACTTCGGCGCGCACATCCGCATTAAGCCAGAACAAAATCGAGAGGCCAAGCAGCACGACCAGCGCAACGCCGATCACGGCGGCCACGCTTTGCAGCGCGAACCGAAAATTGAAAGTCCGGCCTGCGCGCCGCCGTTCGGCTTCCAGCCAGAAGAGCAGGATGAACACAAACGTACCGACTTGTAGCAAAAACTGCGTGATGCGCGTCGTGAAAATCAGCGCGGGCGCGACTCCGCCCGCCTGCGAGCGGAAACCGACGAAGAACGGCAGATAGAGCGCGAGCGCCGTCCCGCTAATTGCGAGCGCGAAGCCCGCCATGCGCAGCCAGTCGTCGCCCGTGAAGCGCCCCGTCCCATTTTTGAGCAGCCGCCGCAATGCTTCCGCGCCGATCAACACGCCGAAGAGCAGCGCGTCCCACGTATTCAGGAAGATCAACCCGCCAAAACAGATTGCATAAAACAGGAATTCCCACGGTTTCAAGCCGCGCCCCATCAACACGAGATTGAGCGCCAACCCGACCGCGAGCAGCACGAATGGCAGCGAAAGCACATGCGGGTGAATATCGGAGAGGACGAAACTGAATGCTGGGAATTCGGAGATGATTTCCTGCCGCCCGCCGTCGAGGTTGCGATCCTTGATAATGCGCGTGATGTTGAACCACCACCAGCCGTTTGTCGGGAACTGTCCAGTCGGGGCATCGCCGCCCGGTGTCAGTGTTTCGCGGTCCTTGACATCCATAAAGTTGAAATAACTTTCGGGCAGGGCGCGCGTCTGGTACGGAATTTCAATCGCGACCGTGCCGAGATTGCCCATCAACAGCAGCATCACTAGCGTGAGCAGTCCAACCAGATGCGGCGCGAGCGCTTTGACGCGCTTCGTCTGCGCAGCGACCAGATCGAAGCCGATCCCATAGCCGCCGACGCCTGCCAATGCGAAGAGCAGCGCCGACGCCGCGCCGAACGCGAAACCGCTGCTCACGTTTGTCAGGTTGGCGAACATGCCGAGCATAATATAGCCAAAGTGGTAATAGCTGATCGCGTAGCCACTCAACCAGGGATCATTCGGCGGGAACTGTCCGCTCGCCCGCGACGCCGTGAAAAACGCCATTTCCATCGGCTTCTCGGTGCTGCCCGTCTCCGGGTTCATCGCGCGGACCGCCGCCCATGCGAAAAAGCACACGATGAAAACGAGTTCCGCCGTGAGGATCATCCGCGCGTGGTCGCGCAGCCAGGGCAAGAGCGGCTCGCGGTCCTTCCATGTCAGGTAACTGACCAGCCCGACGGCGAAGACGAGGATCGCAACGAACAGGATATTGCCCGGCGTGTTGCGCAGCGCCCCGAAAATATTCAGCGCCCAGTATAGATAGCTGATCACGAGGATGCCCGCCGCCCGCGCCAGCATGTACCCGCGCGAGGGCAGCCCGCGCATCAGCCGGAACAACAGCGGGAAGATCGCGACCGTCGCGCCGAGCGAGACCAGCCACCACGTCAGCAGCGCGCCGCCCTCGCGTGCAAGCCAGTCGATGAACGAATTCAGGGTTAGGATCATTGGCTGAGGGTCTCGCTAGTATCGGTCGTCATCGCTTGCAGGTCGAAGCGGAAGGCTTTTGCCTGCGGCTTCACATGGTAAATCGTGTCGCCATTCGGCTGCTTGTACACCACTTCGAGGTCGCCCAGGTTCGCCATAATCACGAACTTTTGCAGACCTTCCTTATCGTAAAGGGTTCGCTCCAGACCGCCGACGATGATGTACTCGACGTTGTAGAAGCGCAGCATTGCCTCGGCGGTGTTGATCAGCGGCGTATTGTACATGCCCGCGACATTGCTCAGGCGGTTCCAGATCAGGTTGCCCATCGGTTCGAGCGAGCGCTGCTGGCTCTGGTGATAGCGCCAGCCCAGCACCGTCGGCAGCCCGGTCGCGACCGAAATTCGCGTTCCAAGTAGATATTCGCTGGTTTGCGCTTCGAGGATCACGGGCGAACCCGTTACGTTGCGTTGCAACCAGCGGATGATCGCGTAATCGTCCTTGAGCGGGAGCGGTGTATCGCCGTGCTGGTACACGGCGTAATCCATATAGGCGAGGCCATCCAGCGTGTGTGGCGCGTTCGTCGCCATCCGCATCGCGATCTTGCCCTGCGTCGCCATGATCGGGAACAGCGCCGCCGCGACGACGAGTAGTGTCAGGAAGCCGAGCCATGCCGAACGCAGCGTACCACCCCAGCGTTCGGAAGCGCGCAACAGCCACGCCACTGTGACGCCACCCGCGCAGGCGAAGAGCAGCCAGACCTGCATATACAGCTTGAAGATCGTGTTCTGCCGCCCTGTGTCGTTGGCGAGCGTGACCATCTCGGCGGCCATCGTGAGCGCCAGCGCGAGGATCGTCACGGCCAGTACGACGCGCATTTCGCGGCTTTGCGACGGGATGAAGAAGAGGACCGCCGCCCATGCCATCATCGGCAGGATGATCAGCGCGGCGGGGTATGGTGGATCGAAGATGAAGAGCGGCTTGCTGAAATGCAGCGCGGAGAAGGCGAGCGTGAGGATCGCCGTCACGAAGATCACGGCCAGCAGCGCGAGGACCGCCGCGCGGTTGCGCAAGAGGTCCATGACGTAGACCCGACGCAGCAGCCGCGCGGTCTGCCAGACCAGCAGCGAGAACAGCAGGAACAGGAACAGGCCGTGTATATCGAGGAACGCCCAGATTGGCGATTTGTTGCCCGTGAAGACCGCAATCTGGCTGAACCCCGTCGCGAAGAAGGCGCGGAACGGCTCACTCGCCAATTGCTGCGCGGCATAGAATAGCAGCAGCGTCGCCACCCAGCCGACCAGTACCGAACGCCGCATGAACTCGAAGACCCAGCGCAAAAGCGGCTGACGGAGTAGACCGCCAACGGTGAATTCCGGGTAGAGCGGCTTCGCGCCGTTCGGCACGGCAGCACTCCGGCGCGCGCGCAGCCACGCCGCGAAGGTCAGCCCGACGACGGCCAGAGCCATGTACGTAATCCAGTCCCATGTATTCGTCGGGAACAGGATACCGACCAGCAGCCCGCCGAACAGGATCGACCCGATAGCTGCATAGCGCGGCCTGCGGACCTGCCCCGCCGCGAGGATTTCCGCGAGCAGCCAAAGCAGCGCAAGAAGCTGGATCGGCATCGCGATCATGTGCGCGTGCAGGTCGCCATAGATGAACGTGAAGTTCGGAAATTCGGTGATCTCAGAACTCGCGTTGGGGAGTTCGCCGAGGACACGGCTCGGTCCCCAGAACCAGCGGTCCGGTCCAATCGGGATGTAGCCGAGGCTGATTACGCTGGAAATGCCGTTGCCGAGTCCATTTGCCAACCGACCGAAATCATTGGTATTGGTGCTGATTCCCGCCAGATTACCGCTATCCGCCTGCTGCAACAGGCGCTGGTTTTCATCGGGCGTCGGCGCGCGGCCATTCTTCGTCATGAAATCATCGAGCAGGAGCATGTACGGGTCGGCAGAGGCCGCGCGATAGCCACCCGCCTGCGCGATGCCGTTGATCATCACGCGCGGCGTATCCAGATTGCCGAGGACGACACATAGCATCATCGCGGCGAAGCCCGCGACCATCGGGTTCGCGCCCGGTAGCCGCAGCGCCCAGCGCCGCCGTTCATCCGGGGCGGCGTCGGGGTGGTTGTCGCCTTCCTCGCGCGTATACTGACGGCGCGCGGCGACGACATTGTACGCGACCGAGAACGCGCCCATCCCCGTCACCGCAAAGAGCATCGGCAGCACAAGGTTATAGGCGACCTGCGGCGCAATGCCGAGCAGCTTGACGGGCGTGCCGACGATCACATAGCCGAAGTAGTAGTAATTCAGGTAGCCGCCGCTATACCAGGGGTCGAACGGCGGGAACACGGTCGAGCGTAAAACGGCGTTCCAGTACGAGAAATCCATTGGCTTCTCGCCGCCGAGCGCTTGCGCCCACAAATCCGGGTTGCCCAGCCGCACGAGCAGAAACGCGAGGAACAGCGCGAGCGTGATCCCTTCGACGGCGAGGATATAGCGGAAGCGCGTGCGGATGAATTCACCGAGCGCCGCCCGGTTGCGCAACCCCAGCGCGACACTGACGACGCTCAACGCGATCAACGTGAGCAGGATACCGGGCGCGCTCCACGTCAGGAAGCGCAGCGTCCCGCCCAGCCACACGATCCATGAGACGATGATCAGCCCCGCGAATTTTGCGACCGGGTACGCTTTATCGGGCAGCGCGGGCAGCAGCGAGGCGAGCAGCGGCCAAGTCGCCCACCCGACGACGAGCAGCGTGAAATAGAACGCGAGGACCGCCGCGATGGGCGAGGTGTTCAGGAGCGAATCGGGCGGAAATAGCTGCGCCCATGTGCCGCCGCTCTGCTGGATCGCGAGCATTTGCGGCGTGAGCATGAACGCGGTCGGCGCTTTGCTGGCGTCGATGCTCGGCCAGTTGATGCGCCCTACGAGCGTCGTATCGCCCTTGAAATCCCCGACGCGCGCCGCCGATTGATCGTTGATGTTCGTCCCGAAGAGGACTTCCTTGAGCGCCGTATCGGTATAGCCCGCCTGCTTCTTGAGGACGAACACGGCGGGGTGGTCATACACCGTGAACGCCTCTTCGGACTCCCATTCGTTTATCCATACCGGGAGGTTGTCGGTTGGCAACACCTGATCAGGAACCTGCAAGCCGCCGGGCAGCGTGATATAGCTGGTGAAAATCTGATCGACGCCGAAGCCGAGCCGTTGCCCGAAGAGTTCGCGGTAAAAGGCGGTCGTCATCGGGAAGCGCGACGGATCACGCGGTAGTGTATCGTAGAAGCGGTTGCTGCTGATTGTGATGTAATCGGCTTCGTTCAGGCCATCGTACAGCTTCTGGCGCTTCTCCGGCGTGTCATCCGCGACAAGGAACAGCCGGAAGCTCTTGTAGAAGCCCTCGCTCCAAGAGTCGGTCCCCTGACAGATCTGCGATGACAAGCCCGACGGCGTATCGCGCGTGAGGTCCATCGCGCCCGGAATCTGGCAAACCTTATATGGAATATCGTCGTCCCAATCGCCTTCGGTGGCGATTACGGTCCCGGTCAGCGCGACTGGGTTGCCGCTGGAGATCGCCTGCACGGAATAGCTCTCGCCCGCGTTGACCCTGATCGGCGGGTCAAGCGTGATGGTCTGGCGCTCGCCATATTTCGAGGTGTTTTTCGCGGTGAAGTCGGCCACGACATCACCCTCGCCAAGCGCGACGCTACCTTCCGCTTGAATGAGGCGCAGGCGCAGCGTGGTCAGGTCCCCGGTGCTACCCGTCGTATCGAGTGCGTGCGGGAGCGTGATCTGGCTGATCGTGCCGGAGACGGACGCGCGCTGTTGAAGTACCAGAGGCGACGCCGCATTGCTGGTCGCATTCCCGCCGTAGGGGAAGTTCATCAGCCGGGTACGGCCATCATCCATCGTGATCGTGGCGGAAATGGCGCTCGGCAGGTTGCGCAGCACCCATTGTGAGGCTTCGCCGCGCGTGAGCAGCCGCGTATAGATGCGCGTGAAACCGAAACCCCACAGCGCCGTAAACCCGGTCACGAAGACCAGTGCCGCGACCGCCCCGACCTGGGCCAGCCGCCGCGTCACGGTCGGACGCTCACGCAGATAGCGGACAGCAGCGCGCACCTGCGTCACGAGCAGCCACGCCGCGAGCATCGCGAAGGCGGGGTACATCGGCATGTAATAGCGCATCGTCGCGACCCAGTTCTTGCCGAGCAGCGCGAAATAGACCAGCACCCACGCAGCGGGCATCGCAACGCGCGTCCAGTCGCGCCGCGCCCGTACGATCACGATGAGCGCGAAGAAGAAGCCCGCCCACGCGACGAGTCCAAGCGGCGTGCCGAGTCCCCACAAGATGATATTGCGCAGCGCGAAGAGGTACGGCGTGCGGTTCACCCATTGATAGTTCGGCGGCGCGTCCCACCTGCCGGAGGTTTGCTCCTGCGCGGTCGCATATTGCCCGAAGAAATTGGCGGAGGGTTTAATATCCCAGATGTTGGGTCCGGTGAAGGCGTGCGGTGAAGTCAGCCGGAAAAACACAATCGTGACCAGCAGGGTAATGAAAATCCCGCCCGCCACGCGCTCCATGATCCGCATTCGTTCACCCCACGGAAGGCGAATATCGAGCGCGGGCAATCCATAAACGATGCCCGCGAGGATGACAATCCCGATAAAGGGCAGTGTGTTGATCCGGCTCGACAGCGCACAGGCAAACGCGACACCAAAAGCGAAAAAATCAACCCAGCGCGCCCGATGCATCACGCGCGCCGCGAAATAGAACCCAATGGCGAGGGGCAGGTTGGAGAAAGCGTCTACCGTCCAGAAGTGCGAAAGCTGGATTGGCAGCACCGAGCAGCAATAGAGGAACGCCGCGAGCAGTCCGGTCCACTTGCCGAAGAGCCGCCGCGTCGCCAAAAAGATGAACAAAATCGTAAATAAATCGGCTACTGCGGAGACGGTGCGCCCGACGAAATGGATACCCTCGTAGCCGAGCCACAAACGCGGGTTGAGCGGATCGTAGCGTACCGCGTTCCACACTTCGGCGGTGAGGCGCACCACGAACAGCGGCAGTTCCCCGTAAACATACTGCCCGTTGCCCGTATTCGGCGGGTACAGGTCCGAACATTCCGCGTCGAAGTAGCCGCCCACGCCGTTTGTCTTCGGGTAGCGCTCAAGGCACTTTGCCATTGCCGCCGATTGTGTGGCCTCGTCCCCGCCGAAGCGCAGCGACCCATTACCAATGCTCATGGCAACGCCCGTCATGAAGCGTTCATCCGGGTGCAGGTGCGTGAAGTCATCCCAATTTTGCCCGACAAGGCGCAGGTACGCCCCGAAGATGAGCGTCAGCACGAGCAGTACGCCGCATAGCGCATCCGCGCGGTTGAGCCGGGGGCGGGTTTCCTCTCGCGGGTCTTCGATCATGGGATAAATCCTTTCTGCTTACACTACGCGCACTTCATCGCGACGCTCCGCGCCGAATGCAGAATACACGTCCGCGCCGCGATTTCCTCACTCCCCGGCGGGGATAATGCGTAGGGTACGGATTTGATAGGGCGTGAAATAGAGCGGGATCGCGTCGCCCGTCGTCGCGTGATCAATCGGGATTTCGCGCTCATCTTCCTCGATCAGGTTGGTCTCGATTACCTGCGCGACGCGGAACCCGCAGCGCAGCGCCGTATTTCCGCGATGCCGGACCGCTTCGTATAGCCGCACGATGATCCCGCGCCCGTCTTCCGCGCCCTTCACCGTTTCGAGGATAACGCCAGTCCCATCGACCTGAAACAGCGTGAAGAGGTCCGCGTGTGGGCTGCCCGCGCGTTCCGGCACGAAAGGATATGCCGGGTCGTGCATGGCGTAGCCTTCCTGCACCGTGCGCCACAACGTCGCGCCGGGGTTCAGGAACAGGCTATAGGTAAATTCGTGCGCGCCTTGATCCGCTTTAGGGTCCGGCCAGGTCGGGGAGCGTAGCAGCGAGAGGCGCAGCACGTTATCGTGAACATCGTAGCCATATTTGCAATCGTTCAGCAGAGCGACGGCGTAATCGCGTTCGGCAAGCTGCGCCCATTTATGCCCCACACTCTCGAAGCGCGCCCAATCCCAACTCGTGTTGCGGTGCGTCGGGCGCTCGACATTGCCGAATTGAATATCAAACGTGGCGGCGGGCGCGAGCAGATCGACCGGGAAGGCGACCTTAAGCAGGGTATGCCGCTCCTGCCAGTCGATGTGCGTATGGAAGGTGATGCGTCGCGAATCCGCGCGGACCGTGATCCGCTGCACGATTGCCGACGCGCCGATCCGCTTGTGGACTTCAAGCGTCGCCGCACCGGGTGTGGATTCGACAAGCTGAATGGAAACCGGGGTCGCCGTCGTGTGCTTGTCCTCAAAATAAATATCGATGTCCCACGCTTCCCAATCCATCGGGCGGTCCTCGAACGCCTGCAAGACGTTTGCCAACGCGCCGGGCGGGATGATCTCGCGCTCAACGGTCTTATCGAAGAGGCTAGTGATCTCGCCAAGCGCGTTGAACTGCACGCGCAGGTAATCCGTCTCGATTTGACGTTCGCTCGCGTTGAGGATCACCGCAGCTTGCGCGGGCGGCGTTCCCGCGCGCCGGATACCCTGCACCGGACCGGAACTGACCAGCCACAGGTTCGGCTCTTCGGACCAACGTTCAGAGAGCGCTGACAGCGCGTCGTGTAGCACCTGCTGCCCGATTTGCATGATTCGCACATAATCCAACGCACTGTCCACATACACCGCCGGGATGGACGAACCGGGGATAATGTCGTGAAACTGGTTGAGCAGAATCAGCTTCCAGCCTTCATCGAGCAGTGCTTTCGGGTATGGCTGCTTCATCAAAATGAAAGCGGCAGCGGCGGCAAACTCCGCGCGATGATAGAGCAATTCAGCCTGACGATTAGCGCGCTTGTTGCGCGCCTGCGTGGTATACGTTCCCCGGTGCAGCTCGAAATAGAGTTCGCCGTTCCAGACGGGCAGCGCTTCCGCTTTGCTCGCCAGCCGCTCGAAGAACCCGGCGGCGCTGCCCTGTTCGACCTGCGGCAGGCCGGGGTGATCCTTCATGCGGTCCAGCCGTTCGAGCATTTCCGGCGTGGGACCGCCGCCGCCATCGCCCCACCCGAAGGACGTCAGCACTTCCTGCGAGACTTCCTTTTGCTGGTAGCGCGACCATGTTTGCGAGACTTCATCCGGCGTCACCTCGCCGTTATAGGTGGCGGAATGCTCATGATAGGCCGTCAGGAAGTGCGTCACGACTTCCGTACCGTCGATACCACGCCAGCGGAACGAGTCATAGGGCAGGCGGTTGTACTGGTTCCAGCTAATTTTGCTGGTCATAAAATATTTCAGGCCGGAGCGCATGATCAGTTGCGGCAGCGCCCAGCTATAGCCGAATGTATCTGGCAGCCAGAGGATCGGACTGTCGGTCCCGAACAGATTGCGCAGCAGCGTCCGCCCGTAGAGGATTTGCCGAACCAGCGACTCGCCGCTCGGTATATTGCAATCCGGCTCGACCCACGCGCCGCCCGTCGGCTCCCAGCGGCCTTCCTTCACGCGCTGCTGGATTTGCGCCAAAATGTGCGGCGCGTCTTGTTGAATATAATCGTAAAGCTGCGCCTGGCTCTGCGTGAAATGAAAATCCGGGTACTGTTCCATCAGCCGCAGGACGTTCCCGAAGCTGTGTTGTGCCTTTTCGCGCGTGTTCTTCAAGCGCCACAGCCACGCTACATCAATATGCGCGTGTCCGGTCGCGGCGACGCGCGCCGGGATGCTGCGCCCTTTGGCGAGTTCGGCATCGAGCGCCGCCTGTGCGCCCGCGATGCTCGCGTAGAATTCAGGTGAGCCGAAGGACGCGGTGTACAATGCCTGATACCCGGCTTCCAGCGCGTTCAAAAGCTGGTGATGTTCGAGCGAGTCTGGGTCGATGGCCTGCGCCGTGCCGAGCGCCGTCTCGAAGCTGTGGAAGAGCCGCCGCGCTTCCGGGATGACCTCCACCAACTCCATTGTCTGGAACACCTGCGCCACAGGAGCCGGGTTCGCCGCCAGAAACGAGGTCGTCCACGCCCGCAGCAGGAAGCTATACTGCTCGCCGCCTGTCGCGCTTTCGGTCAGCAGCGCTTCGCGGTGGAACGGGTCGAACCCCTGTCGCACTTCGCCATTCACGGAGAGCAGCGCCTCGGTATGAATGTTCCACATCGTATTGCCGATCATCGCAAAGAGCGCAACGCGCAGACCTGCCCACTCGACCGGGATCGTCGCTTCCGCGTGCAAGTAACGCCATTCGTCGTTTGCGCCCCACCACTCACCGGGGCGCAGCGGCTGCCACCCCTCATAGGCCGCCGGGTCGATTCCATCTGGTGCGATCTCGACCGTGAGCGGCAGGTGTTGCCGATAGATATGAGGCGCGAAATCGTTCAGCAGCCGCGTGATTTTGCGCGCGGTGTATTGGATATGGTGACGGTAGGTTTGCTGCACAGCAGAACTCCGAATTTTGCGAATTGAAACGCTTGCAAGCTGATATTACCCGCGAATTGCAAAATCGCGAGGTTACATCCCCAGTCGCAGCGCGATTTTTCCAACTGCGCTTTCCAGAAAATGCTTAAGCGCGACCTCTGCCGCGACCTGCTGCGAGGCGGTGGAATAGGTCGGATAAATGTGGATCGCACCCGCGAAATCGGCCAGCTTGATCCCGTTGTGGATCGCGAGCGTCCACTCGTTGATTGCATCGCCTGCTGTCGGGCAAACCAGCGTCGCGCCGAGGATCGTATCGCCTTTATAGACCAGCTTCACGAAGCCTTCCGTTTCGCGCTCCGCGATCCCGCGATCATTTTTCGTCATGGGTCGCACATCCGCGCGCACCTTGTCGCCGTGCTGTTCGCGCGCGTCGGCTTCCGTGAGACCTGTCATCGCGACTTCCGGCATGGTGAAAGTCGCTTGCGGGCTGATCGCTTTGCCCTTGCTCTTGCCGGGTAGAAGCGCGCTACGCACTGCATGGAAGGCTTGCCAGCCTGCATAGTGCGTGAATTGCGGACCACCGAGGCAGTCCCCGACGGCATAGATGCTAGGCGCGGTGGTTTGCAGTGAATCATTGACGGTAATGCCACCGGCGGTGTATTCAACGCCCGCGCTTTCGAGGTCCAGCCCACGCACGACCGGAGCGCGTCCGACCGCCACGAGCAGCATATCGCCCGTGATTTGCTGGCCGCCTGCTATGACGGTGATGCGCCCATCCTGTGTATCAACGCGCTCCGCTTTCGCCTGCACAATCTCGACACCATCACGCTGAAACAGGTCGGTCAGCAGGTCGCGCGCCTCCGGCTCGTGCCGCTCCAGCAGGCCCTCCTGCGCGATGAGCGTCACCTGTGCGCCGAGGAAGCGGTACGCCTGCCCGATTTCGCACGCGATAGGACCGCCGCCAATGACGATCAGATGTTCCGGCAGACGATCATTCTCAAAAATCGTCTCGTATGTGTGATGATCCGCATCCTTCAAACCAGGAATATCCGGGATAGTTGGACGCGCGCCCGTCGCGACGATGAACTTCTTCGCGGTCAGGCGTTGCCCGCCGACTTCGACGGTTTTGTTATCGAGGAAGCGTGCCGCGCCGATATGTGTCTGGATACCGCGCTCGCGCATCTTTTCCGGCGTTTCGGCCTGCGCGATGCGCCGCACCGACTGCTGAATGTAATCGCGGACGCGCGCCATTTCGACTGTTGGCTCCCCGACGTTAACGCCGAACTGTGCCGCGAGCCGCACCTCACGGGCGTTACGCGCCACGCGCAGCAGCGATTTCGAGGGGACACAGCCCGTCCAGGTGCAATCGCCGCCAATCCGATCCTTTTCGACCAAAGCGCATCGCGCGCCGAGCGACAGCGCGAAATCCAGCGCGGAAAGGCCGCCCGATCCGCCCCCAATCACCAACAGATCCATCGCGTCTTGTGCTGCCATGTCAAATCTCGTAATTAGACCTGTTTTCGCATGAACACGCAGTTTTTCACACGCCATAAGGAAACGCTCCGTGCCAGAGATTGCAGCGAAGCGTCCTTTTTGTGATATTTATCTATCTTTTGTCGGGGCATCCGGATTTGAACCGGAGGCCTCTTGCACCCCATGCAAGCGCGCTAGCCAAGCTGCGCCATGCCCCGTACTGCTTGTTATCATACTGGACAATAGCAGTCCGTGCAAGGGTGCATAGCGGGCCGACACGGACGGGCGGACCCGTGTGTCCGCCCCTGCATAATGCGCGCAGTGCGGCGTAAGGGTCGCGGCTTGCCGGTTTTCAGAAGCCGCCGCGCGACGCGACGACGCCTAATACCTGCGTGTGACTCGTTCGCGCTATTGCGAGCGCCTTTTCCAGACGATCACGCAGCCGCCGAACCTGCGCAGCATCAGTGATGCTCTTGAGGTTCACGCGCACATTGAGCGCTGCACTCTCCGCTGCTGCGAGCGCCATATGCGCCGCGCTCCCGGCGTCGGTGATCGTGTTGAGATTGCCTTTTTGCGCCGCGATGAGCGAGAGGTCAAGTGCCTGCGCACTGAGTTCCAGCACCGCGAGCGGCACTTCGGCGGCATGTAGCAGCGCGGCCTGCATCTTCGGCTCGCGTTCTGCGTTCTCTTTATCCAGCTTACCCGCCGCCATCACCGCTGCGAATGCTGCTGAATCTGCCGCGATTTGTGCCGTCAACTGTGCGCGTAACGTTTCCGCGCGGGAGGCGAGCGCGACCATTTCCGTTTCCACATCTGCGTATTTCTTTTTGCCGATGGTCAGCTTCGCGACCATTTCCGGCAGCGCGGCGGCGAGCGCCCCGGCCAGCGCCGCGACCGCACCCCCACCCGGCGCAGGCGTCCCGGCGGCGACGGTTGCAATGAACCCGGTCGGGTCGTCGCTCGCGCTGCCTGTCGTCGCGCTCCCCATCAGCTTGTGTTCGAGGATTTGATTCGGCTCGAAGCGGTCCAGTTGCAGATACCAGCGCGCGGCGTCTACGAGCGCTGCTTCCGGGATCAGCCCGATTAATTCACTGAATTGGATCGTCACGCCGTAGCGCGCAGTTTCGATTTTCAAAAGTTCCTGTACGCGGGCGAGCGGTGTCTTTTCATAATCGAGAAGGTTCATGCTCACCTGCGCCTTGCCTTCGACGAGGAAGCCGGATGCTTGAATATTGCGAAGGCCGCCGCTTGAAAAGCGCATCGCTTTCGCAATTGCTTTCGCGACCTTGACCTCGCTCGTGTTCAGGTAGACATTGTAGGCGACGAGCGCCGGACGCGCGCCAATCGCGGTCGCCCCTGCCTTGCCGAGCGACGCGGGACCATAATCGGGCTTGCGCGTGGGGTCAGTCTTGACCGCCTCGCGGATGCCTTCGTATTCGCCCTTGCGCACATCCGGCAGTTCGTAGCGGTCGGGGCGTGTCGCTGCTTCCTTGTAGAGATAGACCGGGATGTTCAACTCGGAGCCGACCCGTGCGCCGAGTTTCTTTGCGAGCAGTGCGCACTCGGCCATCGTTACGCCGCGTATCGGCACGAATGGCACGACATCGGTTGCGCCCATGCGTGGATGTTCGCCCTTGTGCTGTTCCATATCGATCAGGTCGGCGGCTTTGGCGATCCCGGCGAAGGCGGCTTGCGCGACGGCTTCCGGCTCCCCGATAAAGGTGACAACGGTGCGGTTATGGTCGGCGTCGCTGCTCACGTCGAGGAGCGTGACGGGCGCAGCGGCGGTAATCGCATCGACAATCGCGCGGATCACCTCCGGGCGGCGGCCTTCGCTGAAATTCGGGATGCACTCGATGATCGCGCTCACGGGGTTTGCTCGCATGGATGAGAAGCGGATAGACACGCGCGGCATTATAGCGGAGCGCACAAATAATTTACAGTAAACTGGGCGCGCAGGCTACAGCCTCGACAAAGGCGCTAACCGATGCAAATACCGGACAGACACAGCGGTCCGCCCCTACAAAAACACGCACTTTGCTCGCGTTTATTCCCCAACCTGGAACGTGAATTTCCAATCCCCCGCGAGCCGCATGAATTTATCGGGATCATCGCTCGCCAGATTTTGTTTGTTGCCTATCAAAATTGGGACGCTAATCGTCCATTCTCCAGTGTTCGCGTAATATGCGACGTTGAAACGAAGGTCGAAACAATTCGGCTCATCGCGAGGGTACAATGCACCAGAGAGCATCGAAGGGTTGATTTCTGCGCCCGGAACCGTGAGACTAGCGAATGGTCCCCATTCCGAAAATGAAGTTTCAGATGTAACGACGCATAACGTGCCAAGCACCTGTGCGGGCGTGACCGTGACATTTTGTAACTTCAGCTTGATTCCTTGATCCACGCTCGTTTGGTTCACTGTAACATCTCGGCGTGGTGTTTCCGCAACGTTGAACTCGAAGATGAACGGACCGACCGTCGGACCGAGTGGGCCAAGTGGCGCTACATTGCCGCTCGCGTCCGGTGTAGATTGCTGCTCAATCAGGTCTGGATCGAATGCTTCAATTTCGACCGAGAGGCGTAGTTTGGTTTGTGAGGTCGCGACGTTCGCGGGGTCCTGGATGAAGTTACTGATATACGCATTCGTCCCCACGTTGTCGCTCGTGTAAACAATCCCGTTTCCGAATCCACCTGCCGGACGAATGTGCCTCCCATCGGAAAACGCGAGTGTATTGCGTGGAGAGAGATTGTTGTAGGTTTTCTCATTTCGTACCGATGCGGTATATGCAAGCGTGATGCGGTTCGCGTCGGTATAAATCCACTGCACATTCACGCTGAAATTACCGACGGTCTGTGTCAGGTTAACATCTTGCCCGTAATGAGCTGCGTAAGCTCCGGCCAGCCCCGGATCGAATCTGTCGATTAGCTGTTGCAACGCTGCATCCATTGCGCGGGCGCGGCTGCCACCTGAAATTAGTGCTACAGTTTCCACAATAAGAACTACGCACACCTTTATTGCATTATGTAACTTCATGTTTCAAGTCTCCACTCAGCCATTTTGTTACCAGATTATACACAGTCTTATAGTGCTCATGCTTGAACGTCTAATCATCGCAGCGCTCCTCATCTTTCGGAAGCCGCCGCAATCGTCTACTTCATAACGAAATTTTGCATCTCCTGCGGGACCTTCCGCGAAATCTGGTACTTCACGGCACTCTCCGGAAGAATAGAACCCGCAAGCAAATGGGACATTTTGAGATGCTCACAGTCGAATGGGCGAACAACAGCGTCCGCATGATCGATCAGTGCCGGCTGCCGTCGCTCGCTCGATGAGGTCCGCCGCCCTTACGGGCTTGAACTCATCCCGGCGGAATAGCCGGTCCGCAACCCGGCATTCGATGTCACCCCCGCCGCAGGCCTATCGGGCATTGTCACTGAGTTTGGGATTGTGCATCCGCCCTTTACCGAAGCGCTGGCGGCGCTGCACGCCAATCAAATCATCACGACAAACCTTAATGCTAAATAAGTGCGGCCAGAACACACGCTCCAGATGATCCCGCATAGCGTAGTACGATACCTGCAACAGCGAAAGACGTATGCAGGTTGTGTCGTCTGCAATGAACAGCCATTCTGCGCTCAGGAGCGTCACCTATGCGTATCGTCATTGTCACGTCATGGCCGACCGATGTCGCTGGCGGGAGCGGAACCGCCATGTTCTTCAATTCATTTGTGGATGGATTGCACGCACGCGGCCATACCGTCGAAGTCATCGCACCCAACTATGATATTGAAGACTACGTGACGGTCACGCTCCAGCGTTTTCTGTTCAATACGCAGCTTCGCACCGACCCGCGCATCTTCGCTGCCGATGTGATTATTGGGTTCGATTATGATGGCTTCGGTCTGGACCCGGCCACTCGCGCGCCGATGATCGCGAGCGCACACGCGGTCTATGGAGATGTGATCCAGTGGGAAGAGGAACCCTATCGCACGATGGTCGAGGCGCAGGCATTTTTCGACCGCGTTTCGATGCAGCAAGCCGACGCTGTGACCGTCGGGAGCTACTACGCTGCGGAACGACTAACGACGCTCTACGGATTGCCGCCGGAGAAGATTACGACCATCCCGCATGGGCAGCAAACGCCCGCGTGGGTGCGCTATTATGACGCGGAGCCCCGCCAGCCGAACGATCATCCGATTATTCTCTCCGTCGGGAAGATGTACCCACGCAAACGCACCGATATTCTGCTGCGCGCGGCGGCGTTGTTGCTCCCGAAATATCCGAACCTCGAAGTGCGGATCGTCGGGGATGGCATCGCGTGGGACAATCTGCACCGCGTCGCGGATGAAATTGGTATTCAGGATAACGTGACATGGCTCGGCCACGTCGCGGATGATCGCGCCTTCGCGCGCGAATGGCGGCAGGCCGATGTGTTTGCACATCCGAGCAGCCAGGAGACATTCGGCTTCGTCTATCTGGAAGCGATGCGCGTTGGCAAGCCGATTGTCGCGGCCTGCGCGGGAGCAGCGCCGGAAGTGCTTGGCAGTGCTGCGCGACTCAGTGCGCCGGAAAACCCGGTTGCCTTCGCCGCCGACCTTGATTATTTCTTAAGCAACCCAGCAGTGCATCCGATTTATGCTGCACAGGCGAAGGCACGCGCCGCGCGCTTCACAGTCGAAAG
The DNA here is from genome assembly GCA_965246845.1 of Aggregatilineales bacterium. Taxonomy (GTDB): domain Bacteria; phylum Chloroflexota; class Anaerolineae; order Aggregatilineales; family UBA2796; genus JBBRMW01. The sequence goes on along the minus strand of CBDFFR010000012.1, from coordinate 396,352 downwards.
GATGATTGACGGGTACGAGGCTGTCATTGAAAAGGTGCGGATGGAACACGCCTTCGAGGTTAGCGGGATTGCGCCCGAAGTCCCTTATGTTCGTTCTAATCGGGGACTATGGTTGTAGCTGACGCTACATCCTAAAAACAAAACGGGCGCTCAAACAAGAGCGCCCGTTTTCTATCTGGTGGACAATGCGACTAGCTGCGAACCGTCGCGCCCGTTCCGGCAACTGAAATACGATCTTCCGAGCGCGCGGCAAAAGCGCCGCCGAGTGTGGCCGCAAGGAAGCCGAGGCCGAGCCACAGCAGCGTACCCCAGGCAACATTACCAGCGGCCTGCTTGACCTGCGCGGGGTCAACCGAGGCAACGGCGGTTTGCACCTGTGTTCCCACGGCTGCCGCTGCCGATACACCCGTCGCAGCAGCAGTCGCTGCGGCTGCTTGTGCAGTCGGGTTCTGAGCAGTCGTTGCCGCTGCCGGGATTGCCGCCGCCGCGATAGGCGCGGCTGCCTGGATCGCGGTTGTCGCGAAGGATGTCACGGTGCCGAGGATTGAACCGACGCCGCTGCTGAGCAGGTACAGGAGCAACGGGATCGCGACGATCCATACGAGCAGACCATTCAACGCGCCCTTGCCACGACCCGGTAGCGCCGCCGTGTGTCCAGCAACCGCACCACCAACGGCAAATGCGATCAGAGCACTCACGATTCCCCAAATTCCGATACCTGCACCGACGCTTCCCGCGGGAGCGTTCGGGTCTACCGAGGACAGACCGAGCGCGATGCCGAGAACGGCAAGGCTGATCAGGACCGTGACCGCGCTGAACAGGCCAGCGATGATCGATCCCCAGCTTACGTGGCTGGTCGGTGTATACACTGCTGTGTTGACTTCGGTAGGTACGGCGTTCACAACGGGACGTTGCGGATAAGCTGTCGTCATTTTGAGTTTCCCCTATTTACATAGCTGCTGACGGCAATTCTGACCGCCGCTAATAGAAGGATAGCCGTTCGTACCTCAACAGATGCGCAAAGAGGTCTAAACAAATTCTCAACAAAATTACATGCCGTATCTTCCATGCGGGGGCAGCCTGTGCTACCCTGAGTATCTGTCAATAGCATGTTGCCGTGAACCATGTCCAGCCTCACAACCCGCGATCATTTCAACTCGACGCTTCCGCTCATCCCCGTCGAACACAGCCACCACACCTGTAAATTGTGTGGCGGCGGGTGTCGCAGCTATGACGTGCTGCTCACCGAGCGCGAGGCACGGCGGCTCGATCTTGATCTGTGGCGTCCGCTACTGCATGAGGTCCCGGACGACGCGCCGCTCGTTCTGCTCGACACCGCGACCGGACAGCACACGCTCAACAAGGTCGATGGTCGCTGCGTTTTCTTGGATAGCGATAACCTGTGCATCGTTCACAAGTCGGCGGGGCTGCGCGCCAAGCCGCTGGCCTGCCAGTTCTTCCCGTTCCAGACGGTGCAGACGCCGGAGGGTACACACGTCTCGCTCAACGTCGGCTGCCGACGCCTGATCGAGATGACACCTGCCGATGCGCCGCTCGATATGCAGGAAGCCGGGATGTTGCTCGGCGAAGTCACAGCGCTCGCAACAATCCCGGCTGCGCTGCCGCTCACGCCGGATGAGGATATCCTCTTCGATGACCTCAAGCCGCTGGTCGCGGACCTGCTCGCGATCCTCAGCGAAGGCACGGTCGCGTTGCGCTTCTCACGCGCGGCGCAGTTCCTGTTACAAATCCCGGTGAATGCGCCGCCCGCCGCGCACCCGCTATTTGCCGATTTGCACAAACTGGTCACGAATGCGCCCCCGCTGCGTCCGTCGCTCACAGCGCTTTATGCGAAGGCTGCCACGCCGTTGACCGCGCTGCTCCAGCATGACAGATTGATTATCTACCCACCCCAAGCCAACTCCTATTTCGCGGAAGTCGCGCGGCAGCACCTCGCGGGTTATCAATTCGCGCTACACCGCACCGCCCGGACGGGGCTGGTCGCGTTGCTCGCGGCGTTCGTTTATGCGACGTTCGCGGCGCAAATGCTAGTCCGCAGCGGAATGCGCGCCGACCATGCGCTGAACGAAGCCGTTTCGGATGGGGTCGATTTGTTCCTATCGCCCGCTGGGCAGGTGGCGCTCACGGAGCCAAACCAGCAGGCATTTCTGCTTTCGCTTTTAGGAGAGGGTTCACATCAGCGCGTACCAGCGAGCAACAATTTACTGTGACCAGACACGCCTCAACGTACCAGCGACGCGCCCTCGTTGCCTCTAGCTGCGTCCGTTCGTGACGGCGTTGTACGTCCCGGTCGTGCGTGGGCTAGCGGGAACGGCGGTCGCAATTGGCTTTTCGGGCGGCGCATCATGTTCCTGCAAGAGCGAGGTCATGCGCTCGCGGTACAGATCGGCTTGCGCGCGCATCAGCTTCCAGAGCCGATCCAGGCTGTCGCTAATCGGCGGGAAGTAGCCGGAAAGTTCGACAATCTTGCCGCGCATCAGGTCGAAATCCTTGTCGTGCTGCCGCCACGTCTCATCGTTGGTGAGCGTGAACGTCTTCCAGCGCTTCTGGTCTTCGGCGTTCCACGCATTCCACTCCTGCCGAAAGCGCTCTTCCGCGAAGCGCTGCATCTCCGCAACCTCGTTGATGCGCCGTTCCAGACGGTCGCCCATGCGCTCGAAATCATCCACGATCTTTTTCATCTGGCGATAGGCTTCCGACCACGACTCGAAGCGCTCCATGTTGCGCTCCATTTCCTCGTCGTAGCGCCCCACGTCGCGCATGACTTCCTCAATCTTCTGATCCCGTTGCTGCAATTGCAAAACCTGTTGATCGACGAACTGCTGCATCTGCTCGCGACGGTCGCGTTCCATGTTTTGCATGTCGATAATGCGCTTTTCGTTGCGGAGCGCCAGCTCTTCGACCAAATCCATCTTCGGGCGCATCGCGTCGATCTGGCGCTGCATATCCGGCATTTCGGATTGCGCTTCGGAGAGGCGGCGTGAATCCTGACGGCGCTGCTCTTCGAGGAAAGTCAGGCGGCGCTCCGGCTCCTCGAACTTCTTGGCAATGTCTTCCAGACGCTGTTGGAGCGCGGTGAGCGTCGTCACCATGCGGTCGCGTTCGACGCGCGCGGCGGGCAACTCTTCGACCGATTTTTCCAGCTTGCCGATGCGGTCATCCAGTTCGCGTATCGGACGCGAAACGGTATCGCGCATCAGTTCCGCGCGGCGGTCGGCCTCGCGTTCGGCGGTCACGCGCCGCGACTCGATGGCTTCGATGCTCTGCTGCATTTCGCCGCGCAAAAGTTCCAAAATGTCGACATCGCGACCTGCTGGTAGAAACTGCGCGCGCAGCGAAGATTGTTCATTTTCGAGGCTGCCCAGCTTGCGGACCAGCGACTCGACATATTCCAACTGCTGTTCGAGGCGCTCTTCCAGCCGTGCGATGGTCGCCTTGTCGCGCCGCCGCTCTTCATCCAGCCAATCGATCATCCGTGCCGCCTGATTGATGTCCATTTGGCAGACTCCTTCCCTAGCTCAATTTTCCGACACTGTGAGACTGTGCAGACGATTGTACCAGATGCGTAGAGGGAAATACCGAGCGGACACATCGGTGCGCTCCTGCGAAGACATGCGTGTCTGGGGTCGGATTTATCTGACCCCATGCGCGTTGCGCGCGCTTCTAGCGGCGGTATTCGTCGCCACAATCCCCAATGATTTTGAGCAGATCGCGCGAACGATCCGTGACCGCATGAACATTCGCATAATCGTCCGCATCCAGCGCGAAATCGAAGACGCGCGCATTCGCCTCGCGATGTTCCGCGATGCTGAACCGCACGCCGCATATCACGCCCGCGACCTGTGGCTTCTCCAATACATAGCGCATCGCGACGGCGGGTATCGTGACCTGATGCTTGAGCGCGACTGCTTCCAGCACGGCGAGCAGTTCCTGAAAGAGCGGCCAGCCGCCCCACGTCCCGATCATTTGCTGATATTTGCGCAGGCTGGCGGTGTTCATCTCGCGGAAGGATGGTTCCTCGCGGCGCAGGTACTTTTCGGAGAGCAGACCGCCGCACACCGCCCCATATGCCAACAGGTGAATACCGCGCGCCTCGCAAACCTCGATCATGTGCGCTTCCGGGCGACGGTCGATGATCGAAAACTGGACCTGATTGGAAACGATCTCGTGGCCTTCATCACAAATTTCCGCGAGATGCACGCTGTCGAAATTGGTCAGGCCCAGCCGCCGGATTTTGCCCTCTTCCTGCATATTGGAGAGGTGGCGCAGCGCTTGCAGGTAGCTCTTATCGGCGTAATCCCACCAGTGGAATTGCAGCATATCGAGCGTTTTTGTCGCCATCCGGCGCAGCGAGGTTTCGATAGCCGTCTCGACCACCTCGCGCGACATACGCCCTGGACGCGGGACCCATTTGGTGAATGCAAGAAATGCGCCGCTGCTCGGCTTGCTATCCTCCACAACGCGCGCAACCTGCAATTCACGCCGCATCGCGCCGATGTAGGCTTCTGCGGGTCCATAATGATCGGCGAGGTCCCAGGTGGTTTGCCCGGCGCGTTGATACTCAAGCATAGCGCGCAGCGCGCGGTCCGGGTTGATGTCTCCGTGAGCGCCGGAAAGCTGCCACAATCCATTTAGCAGGCGGCAGATCGGTTCACCCCAATAATCGGCGTAAGCGTGTGCAGGGAGCATTGCGACCTTGATGTGAGTAGGCTCAGTTTAGCGGTTGAATGTTAACCGATTGAGGTAGCGGGAACAAGTGTAGACGGTTTCGAGATATACGTATCAACCCTGTTTTCAATCTCAAGCGCGGGCGGACACACAGGTCCGCCCCTAAGAAGACATACGCGCTCTGGTGTAGGGCGCGCGGCTTGCCCGACCCGCGCGGGCTACGCCATTCGTGACGGCGGCGGGTCTATCAAGCGGTTCTCGACGGCGACGGCGACCGCTTCCGCGCGTGATGATACGCCTAGCTTGGCAAGGATCGCGCTGACGTGAAATTTGATGGTCGAGCGCGTGACGGTCAGCGCTTCCGCAATTTCCGGGTTGTTCAGGCCGCGCGTCATCAGCGCGATCACTTCCCGCTCGCGGTCGGTCAGGTTATAACGCTGTTGCGCGACGGCGGCGGGTTCGCTCAGAAGCGCGCGTGCGGCTTCCGGTGAGAGCGTGACGCGCCCCGTCAGCGCTGCGTGTATAGCGTCCGAAAGTTCATCGGCAGAAACGTTCTTGAGGATGTAGCCCGCCGCGCCCGCGCGCAGCGCATCGCGCACGTAGGTCTGCTCCGGGAAGCTGGTCAGGATCACAATCGCCTGATCGGGCTGCTCGGCGCGCACTTTGCGGATGACCGTGACACCATCCATGAGCGGCATCATCATATCCAATACGAGGACATCCGGGCGCAGCCGCCGCCACATGTCGAGCGCTTCCTGTCCATCGCGTGCCTCTCCGAGCAGTTCCATATCCGTCTGCGCGGCGATGAAAGTGGCGAAGCCACGCCGTACAAGGTCGTGGTCGTCTGCTATCAGAACGCGAATGATTTGGTCGGTCATGCTAGGCTCTCTGGAGTATTGGATGTAGAGCGATGGTTGGGGTTCGGCCATTCGAGCATCATGTGTGTGCCGCGACCGGGGCTGGAATTAATGGTGAAACGCGCGTCGATTTGTGCAGCGCGCTCACGCATATTGCGCAATCCGAAGTGATCAGGCGGCGCGCTGGCGAGGTCGAAGCCAACCCCATCATCGCGTACTTCGACACATGCACTTTCCTTCGCGCGCATGAAATAGACACTGATCACGTTCGCGCGCGAATATTTGAGCGCGTTGTTGAGCGCTTCCTGGGTGATGCGGTAAAACGCGATCTGCACGTCTGGCGGGAACGTTCCCTCGCCGTCGATTTCGAGCGTCAACTGCGCATCGGAGCGCGGGCGCGAGGCTTCGACAAGGTGTTCAAGCAAAGTCGTCAGATCGGTTTGCGTAAGCGCTTCCGGGCGCAGATCGAAGAGCAGCGTCCGCATTTCGGCCTGCGCGCCTTTGGTCATACGGTGCAGGTTTTCAATTGCTTTTTGCGCTTCGGCGGGTTTGTTTTTGAGCAGGGTCGGGAGCATTTCGGCGGTCAGGGTCGCGGAGAAAAGCGACTGGCTAATCGCGTCATGCAGGTCGCGCGCGAAGCGCCGCCGTTCGTTCTCGATGGTTAGGTCACGCTCGCGTGAGACCAGTCTGGCCTCCACCTGTACGCGCGTCAATAGCGCTCGGCGCAACGCGAGATATGCACTGCTGAACAACGCAAGCCCAAGTCCGACAATCAGCAAGCTGAAAAGCAGAATACCGGTGATAGTGCTGGTCAGTCCCGTTGTACGTCCATCCAGCACCGCCGTTTCGTCCTGCGCCATCATAGTCGTCAGCCCACGAATTTGATCCATCGTCAGCTTGCCCTGATCGGTCAGCACGATAGCACGCGCGGCGTCCGGCCCTTCCGTGTCAAAGGCACGGATTGTTGCCGCGAGTTCGGTCAACTTGTTCGCGATCAGCGGGCGCAGACCGATGATATAAGCCTGCTGTACCGCGTTTCCACTCGTGAGCGCAGCAAGAGTATTCAAGACCGTATCAGTCCGCGCGAGTGCTTGCTCGTATGGTTCGAGATAACTCTTGTTGCCCGTCAGCATATAACCACGCTGTCCCACCTCAGCATCGATCAGGGTGGACGCGAGCAGATTGGTCTGGATGATGATTTTCCGTGAGCGAGATTGTTCCCCGGAATAGCCGACAAGCCGCAACGTAAACCCACCCAACATCAAACCCACCGCGAGGAATGCAGCAACGGCGGCGAAGAACATGCGATTGCTCGCCAGACGTAACGGGAATGGGGTAAAGGGGCGTGCGTGGCTACCTGGTTTCATGGAAATCTGTTCAACAATATCCAAAGTTATAACAGAACCCTGGTCAGGTGGCTAGGCCAGTACGACTAGCCTGCATAATGGCAAATACTCCCCAGATGCCGGAAGGCATCCGCCGACAATTTGTTTATAGTTGAGAATATAGAAACGTCTTCGGAAAGGACAATTCATATGATGTCCAGCACGGCAGTCCAAATGAGCGACAAAAAACAACCACTATCCAAACCGGGTTCCGTACTTGACCTCTTCCGGGACGAACTGCAAGCGCCGCTGTGCCTGATCGTCGGCTACACCCAATTGCTCCTGAGCGGGAGCAGCGGCCAGATGGACGCTGCAGCGCGGGCATTGGTCTGGCAGGTTTGCACAGTTGCGCAGAAGCAGCTCCAGATGATCGAGCGCATGGTCGAGATCAGCGACCCGGAGACGAACTGGACGTTGCTCGAACGCAAAGTGATCAATACTAGGCCGTTCTTCGATGGCTGGCACAAGAAGATGACAGGTCTATGTAACGACCGCTTGAGCTGCCGTTTCAGCGTCGATGAGGCGTTCCCGACGCATATCATAGGCGATGCACCGTGCCTGAACCAGATCATATTTCCGATCATCGACAATGCCTTCCAGTATTCGGTACGCGGCGTTGTCGGCTGCCGCGTCGGTGCGCTGGATGATCAGTGGACCGTCACTGTCAAGGACACCGGAATCGGTATGAAGGCGGAGCAACGTCTCTCGCTCTTCCGCGATCTTAAAGACGCAGACCCGAAATACACAGTGTGCAGTCTGGATGTGGTTTATACACTGTGCCGCTTGATGGGTGGCAGCGTCGGCGTCGAAAGCAAGGTCGATATGGGCAGCACATTCACGATCAAGCTGCCGCTACGCACGCCATCAACGACTATAGCGGAAGCGTAATATTATTACGTACTCCGGTGTAGGGGTCGGGCTTGACCGACCCATCGTACTAATTATTTTTTACCCGCGACTCATCAATAATTTGACGACCATCACGACAAGCTGTGCATCCGTCTGGCCGGGCAGATTTTCGCCCTGATAAAATAATCCACCGTCGCCGATGAAAATCCGCCAGCGCCGTTGATTGAACTCGGCATTACGAATGTCAGCCAGCTTGTGGCTCCAGTCGCGCGACCGTCCGAGCAGATGTAGCTTGAGATCGGTCACGTAGAAGCGCCCCGTATCCTGTGGCACGCCGTCGCCACGCGCGAGCAGGTTGATCCGCGTGCCGTTCGATCCCTGAAACAGCGCCGCTGGGTCCTGCATGAGGTACACCGTCTCCGCCGGACTCATCAATGGCGGCGGCGGTTCCATGCGGTGCGGTTTGAGCCATGCAAGGTCGCCGCGCTGCGCTTGCTGCAAGCGTTGCCGCTGAATGAAGCCGCGCGTACTTTCCTCGATAGCATGGTCGGCGTCGAGCCAGCCCGCTTGACCCAAATGCACCATCACGTAATAGAAGCGCGCCGCGCGTGGATACTTCGTATAGCGGATGCGCCAGTGATCGGCATCTGCGCCCGAATCGAAGGACGCCACCGCGCCACATGCGCTGCAGCGGATGACTGCGCCGCGCGCGCCGAGGACGGGTTTCGCCTCACCAAGCTCGGTGCTACCCGTCGTGTGGCAGTACAGGCAGCCTTCCAGCGGGACGGGCTGCTCCACAGCAGGTATTGCAGGAGCAACCGCACGCGATCCGTTCACCGTTGGTGCGGGATCGTTCAGCGTGAGCGCGGCGTCCTCGTTCGGTTCGATCATCAGCACACAGGCGGCAAAAAGCCGACTTTTTCCTTGACGATGGCGAGCGTCTGGTTGGCGACTTCGGCGGCCTGCGCCGCGCCCTGCGCGAGGACGCTATCCAGATAGCCCGCTTCGCCCGTTAATTGCGTGTAACGCTCCTGAATCGGGCGCAATCCCTCATTGATCGCCTCGACGACTGCCTTCTTGAGGTCGCCATAGCCGCGCCCGGCGAACCCCGCCTCAATCGCGGCGCGGCTCTCGCCCGTGAAGCCCTCATAAATCGTGAGCAGGTTGTTCACGCCCGCGCGCACGGGGTCATCGCTGAATGTAATATCGCTGCCGCTATCGGTGACGGCACGCATCAGCGTCTTCTTCACCTTATCGGGCGGGTCGAGCAGCGCGACCGAATGGTGCGGAGCGGATTCGCTCTTGCTCATCTTTTTGAGCGGATCATCCAATCCCATCACGCGCGCTCCCGATGGCGGGATCATCACCTCTGGGAGGATGAACGTGTCGCCATACAGATGGTTGAAGCGCTGCGCGAGGTCGCGCGTCAGTTCGACGTGCTGGCGCTGATCGTCACCGACCGGGACGGCGTGCGCCTGATAGAGCAGAATATCCGCAGCCATCAGGCTTGGATAGACGAACAGCCCCGCGCCTACCGCGCCGATTTCTTCCGATTTCGCGGATTTGTCCTTGAATTGAGTCATCCGGTTGAGCTGCCCAATCGAGGTGAAGCAGGTTAATATCCAGCCGAGTTCGGCGTGCGCGTGGACGTGCGATTGCACGAATACCGACGATTTGGCAGGATCGATGCCGCACGCGATGTAAAGTGCGGCGTTGCGCCGGGTGGCCGCCCGCAATGCCGCCGCATCCTGCGGGACAGTAATTGCGTGCATATCGACCACACAGAAATAGCACTTGAATTCATCCTGCACGCGGTCCCAGCTCTTGAGCGCACCCAGATAATTGCCTATGGTCAGGTTGCCGCTCGGCTGGATGCCGGAAAGGACGCGCTTTTGAGTCATGATCATCCCGTCAATGTTGAGGCCGTCATTGTATCATCGCGAGCGGGGCGCGGCAAAATCCGCGCTCCGGTGTAGGAACGGGATTTATCCAGCCCGTCCATAAATACCGGGCGGACACATGGGTCCGCCCCTACCCATACATTCTGCTCCGCGTCTTCCTTGACTCCGTTCCGTGCGCTTGCTATGCTACGCGCGCCGTTAGAACAGGCTCCCAACCCATGCAGCGCGAGCGGATAGCCGACGATGTGTACGTCTTCACCAGCGAGCGATACGCACAGGTCACGGCCAGCGTGGTCGCGACCAATGCTGGCGCGGTCCTGATCGATACGCTGGTCTTCCCCGAAGAAACACGAGAGATCAAGCACTTCGTCGAGACGCGGCTGCGCTCGCAGGTAACGACCATCATTTACACGCATTATCACGCCGATCACACCTATGGCGCGCATTTCTTCCCGGAGGCGCAGGTCGTCGCACACGCGCGTTGCTACGACCTGCTGGATACGCGCGGACGCGAGGCACGGGCGAAGAACGCTTCGGGAGAACTGGCGCACGTCGCGCTCGTGCTTCCGACGTTTGTGTTCAATCGCGGCGTGCTGAACCTGCGCATCGGCGGCAAATCGTTCCAGCTCTGGAACACGCCCGGTCACAGTATGGATAGCACCGTGATCCTGCTACGCGAGGACCGCATCCTCTTCGCGGGCGACACGCTGATGCCCGTCCCCTATTTCGTGGATGGAGATTACTTCGCGTTCGTCGCTTCACTCGAAAGCCTGCGTGGGTGCAACTTCGAGAATATCGTGCAGGGGCATGGCGAGGCAATTCTCAAGGGCGAGATCGAGGAGAAACTCGGTAGTGACCTCGCGTATATGGCGGCAATCCGCACTGCAGTCGAAACTGCGATGACACAGCCTGATCCCGAAAGGTTCCTGAAAAGTATCGATATTGAGCGTTGTGGAAAGAGCCGGATACTGCTCGCCGGGCAGGTCAATGAACTGCATCAGGTTAATCTACGGACACTGCTACGACAGCTCGCGCAGTCCGCGACAGTTTAGGGATTATCTTGCCAGAGCATTGTCATGTTCGCGCCGTCCAATCGCCCTGCACATTCGCGCCAACCTCTGATACAGTTAGCGCATACTGATTGAGAGCGTGACCATGCGCAGGTTATCCGTTGCTGTCCTCTGCCTGATGCTGCTGACCGGACTTTCTACAATTCCCACACGCGCCGCGCTTGCGAGCGGACCCTGCGAGGCCGACCCGAACGGCAGCGCGTGCCTCGACGAAATCGCCCGCAACCCCGCGCCGGATGTCGAGCCGATTGCGACCGACAAGCGCGAAGTGAACGCCTATAGCTTCTTCAAAGTGCTGCCCGATACCGCGCTCTACGACGCGCCGGGTGGGGCGGTCGTGGGCGGCATCGGGGACGGCTTCACCTTCGTGATTGTACGTGCGGTGCAGGGCGAATATGCGCAACTGCGCGATGGGCATTGGGTCAAGCGCGCGAACCTCAAGCAGACCTACGCAAGCAATTTCACGGGTGTGATGCTCAAATCCATGCCGTATCCAATGGCGTGGATCATTCAGGCCACGATCCCCAGCCCGGCTCCCGGCGCATCGAACGCGCCGAACAAGGCGAACCCGGCGCTCAAGCGTTACACCCGCATCTTTATTTACGCGACGGTGCATGTCGATCAGTGGGACTGGTATCTTGTCGGTCCTAACCAGTGGATCGATCAGCGCAAAACGGCGCGCGTGGTTCCCGTCGAGCGCCCTGCCGACGCAGGCGAAAAGTGGGTGAATGTGAACCTGTACGAGCAGGTTCTGACCGCCTACGAAGGCAGCACGCCGATTTTCGCGACGCTAATTGCGTCCGGCTTGCCGGATTTTCAGACCAATGTTGGGACGTTCAAAGTCTGGGCGCGGCGGGCAAGCACGCCAATGTCGGGCGCGATGGGTAGCCCAAATTTCTATTCTCTCCCGGCGGTCCCCTACGTGATGTTTTTCGACAACGAGATCAGCCTGCACGGGACATACTGGCACGATGGCTATGGCTACAAGCATAGTCACGGCTGCGTGAATATGACGATCAGCGATGCGAAGTGGGTCTTCAACTGGCAGGGTGATGGCGATCTGACGGTGAACGTCACGTCGGGCAAGTAGCGAGCGCGTCCGGTGCAAAGATCGGATTTTTCCGCTCCGCGCGACCTATACCGGGCGAGTCAAGCCCCGCGCCTGCACATACGCTTACGCTCTGGTGTAGGGGTCGGGCTTGACCGACCCATTCTCCAAATCCCATCCGCAAAAGTTTAACAACCGGGTGCTATAATGATCTGGTTTGAGAATTTGAAGGGCAGGGTTATGGCAGCCGCAAATACTGTATCGACGGTGATCCCGTTCGATTACCACATGCACAGCGATTTTTCATGCGATACGCGCGTGAGTATGACGGATATGTGCCGTGAGGCGCTCCGCAAGCACATCCCGGAAATCGCCTTTACGGAACATTTCGACCGCGTGCGAAGCGGAATGTGCTTCGAGAAATACGATGTGGCGGGCTTCTTCCGCGCGCTCGAACAGGCACGCGCGGAGTTCGGTCCGCAGGGCTTGACGATTAAAGCGGGTGTTGAAGTCGGTGAGATCCACCTCAACCGCGACGAAGTAAACGCTGTCCTCGATGCGTGGCCGTATGATCTGGTCCTGGGTTCGCTGCACTGGAACCGGGGCGAGAATGTCTTCGAGCGTCCGTACTTCGAGAAGCGCGACCACATGGAAACGGCAAAAATGTATTTCGCCGAATTGACGGAGATGGTCGAAGGTGGTGGCTTTAACATTATGAGCCACATGGACTTGATCAAGCGCATGGGCTATCAGGTCTACGGGCGCTTCGACATTCGCGATTACGAAGAGTTCGTGCGCCCGGTACTGGCCGCGTGCATCCGCACCGGGATCGCGCCGGAAATCAACACGAGCGCGTTGCGCATGGCCGTCAACCAGACGCACCCGACGATTGAAGTCCTCAAGTGGTACAAGGAAATGGGTGGCGAACGGCTCAGTATCGGCAGCGACAGTCACAACCCGGCGCATCTCGGCGTCGGCCTCGACAAAGCCATTGCGTTGGCGAGCGAGGCGGGCTTCACGCACCTGACGAAGTTCAAGGCGCGCGAGGTGCAGGAAGCCGTGCCGATTCAGTTCAATTTTTAGGCTGTCAGCCACCAGCAGAATACAGGCGAGCAGCCCGGTCATGAATGGACCGGGTTACGTCCACATGCTCATCGTGCTGGATTGAAAAGGATTGATGAAAAGTGTGTCGTAAATATCTGACGCTAATGATTGTTGTTGTGATTGTAGCTATTGGATTTGGAATTCTTTTATCGAACAGTTCCTGTCTAGGACAAGATCGACGACCATATTATCAACTGCCATCATCCGCTACTAAAATAGAAGAACAGTCAAGAAGCGCCAGTAGAAGTTGTACCACAATGATCAGGTTCAATATGACACCTAACGATGTAGATGCCCTGCTTGCCTCAACTTTGATAACAGGTCCACTTTCTTCGACCAATATTCCCCGCCTAATCGGAGGACTTGATGTTTTGCAAAGTAGTACAGGTTGGCATATATCACCCGGCAATTCGTATTTATCCGGTGAGGCAAACGGCTCAAAACAATATGGTCTCGATGAAATGTACGTTTATATGGACACAAGCAATACTCAATCCTATGTGGTCTACATTGTTATCAAAAAGAACTGGCTTTAACAGACTGCTGCACTTTTCCAAATATACAGTTATGTCTACACACCACGCGCGTCATACATCGTGTGGTGAAGCTGCCGCACAGCCGCGATCATCTCATCTGGTGCGACGATGCTAATCAACTGCGCGCCCGGTCCCTGCACCTGCGCAAGCGTGTTCAGCTTCGCACGGCGCGCGAGGTCCGGCGGTCCACCAAGCGCGGCGATCACTTTCACAGGCTGAATATTCCAGCGCGCGGCGTGTAAATTTGCCTGCAAGCGTTCCATAACCGAGACGACGCCGCCGGGTCCCTCGCTGGTCGGGACGACGAACGCGACCGCCGCCTGCGACTGGCGCTGAACGACCAGCACCGGACCCGTCGCGGACTGCCCGACAAGCTGGTTGACCTGCGCAAGGAACTGGCCGAGATCGATGATCCCCGGCGTGCTGATCAGCAATCCATCGACGGCGCTCACGCTGCGCAGCGGCTGCGTACCGGGCTGTGCCTGTACGAGCGTGCCGCCGTGTTCCGGGTTGAATGGGTTGCGGATACGCAGCGGGACCGGGCGCGTGAGCAATGGTTCAATCGCGCGCGGATGCAGCAGCCGCACCCCGAAATAGGCCAGTTCGCGCATTTCATCGTAAGAAAGCGTCTCGATCACGCGCGCCGCAGGCACGAGCAGCGGGTCCGCCGACATAATGCCATCCACGCGCGTCCACATCCAGACTTCATCCGCGCGCAGTGCCGCTGCCAGCAGGGTCGCGGTGTAGTCGCTGCCGCCGCGTCCGAGCGTGGTCACGGCTCCGGTTCGCGTCGCGCCGATGAAGCCGCTCGTGATCGCGACGACGCCCGCGTTCAGCACCGGACGCAGCAGGCTATCGGCGCGTTCTTCCAGTTTATCGGGGAGCGGGTTCGCGTTCTGGAAATGCTCGTCGGTGGGAATCAGTGCGGCGCTATCGATCAGTGCGCAGCGCAGCCCGTTTTGCTGCAAAAGCGTGGTCACGATTTCGACCATCAGCCGCTCGCCAACGGACATCACCGCATCGCATTCGCGCGGGAGCATCGCCTCGCCGTGACGCGCGCTCACCCGGTCGCAGACAGCCAGCGCATCGAACAGCCAGTTATCCAGCTTGCGTAGTAGACTCGCTTGCGCGGCCTCGCTGCTCAGAACTGCCATCACAATTTCGCGGTGCTGCTCACGGATTGTGTGGATTACTTTGCGATAGCCTTGCGCGTCCTTCTGTTCAGCGAGGCGCGTCGCTGCGGAAAGGCGGTCCGTGACCCCAGCCATCGCGGAGATGACGACCAGCATCTGGTCCCAGGCCAGCGCTTCGGCGAGCGTCACACGCGCAATCTGTTGGATCGAGCGCGCATCGGCGGCCAGCGACCCGCCAAACTTCATGACGAGCGTTCGCATGATTAGTCGTCGTTCACGACTCCCTGCTCGCGCAGCAGGGTTTCGATGTCGATGCTCTGCTCAAGGTCCGGCCAATATAGACTGGCATAGCCGATCTGGAAAGCGGCCTGTTGCGCCGGGGTCGCATCCAGAAGCCAGGCGTAATGATGCACAGGCGCATTCACCCGCCGCCCGTCGCCTAGCGTGATCCGCAGCACGCCGTCATGGAACGACGCCGCGACCGGATGATCCGTCTCGGGGTTGAATTGGCGCGCGCCTTCGTTGTCGTTCATGGCGCGACGAGCGCGTTTTCCTGAGTGAGCAGCGCCCGCACTTCATCCAGAGTCGGGTCAATCACTTTCAACTGATTGCGATAGTTCGAGTCGATGTCCGCGAGCGTTCCATCGTGATACTTGATCACGGTGTCCGGGTCCTTCAGGACATGCCCGGTCAGCAGCGCGACGACCTCTTCTTCGGGCTGGATGATGCCCGTAAGGATCAGTTTGCGCACGCCTGCCACACTCGCCGCCGATGCTGGTTCGCAGCCGATTCCGCTGCGGTCTACCTGCGCCTTCGCATCCAGTATTTCCTGATCGGTCACGCTCTCGACGACGCCATCCGTCCAGCGCAGCGTGCGGATCGCCTTCGCATAGCCCGCAGGGTTGCCAATGCGGATCGCGGTTGCCAGTGTTTCCGCTTGCATCGGGATAAGCGGTTCCTCGAAATCGGATTTGTAGCTCTGATAGAAGGGTGACGCGCCTTCAGCCTGCACCACAGCGATGCGCGGCATTCGATCAATCAGGCCGAGTTCGTGCAGTTCATGCAAGCCCTTCCCGAAGGCCGCCGTGTTGCCGAGGTTGCCACCGGGCAGCACGATCCAATCCGGTACGCGCCATTTGCGCTGCTGGATGATCTCGATCACGATGCTCTTCTGGCCTTCCAGCCGGAACGGATTTACCGAATTGAGCAGGTAGAGGCCGAACTGCGCACATGATTCGCGCACGATTTCGAGGCATTTATCGAAGTCGCCGCGCACCTGTACGCTTGTCGCACCATAGGCGATGGATTGCGCCAGCTTGCCCATCGAAATTTTGCCGAGCGGGAAAAAGACCAGCCCTTGCAGCCCGGCCAGCGCCGCATAGGACGCCATCGCAGCGGAGGTATTGCCCGTCGAGGCGCAGGCTACGCTCGTCGCCCCAACGAGGACCGCGTGCGTCACGCCGCCCGTCATCCCGCGATCCTTGAATGATCCGGTCGGGTTCTCGCCCTCGTGCTTGAGTTGCAGCGCGTTCGCACCGACCCACGCGGCCAGCCCTTTCGGGGCGCGATACAGATTTGTGTTGCCTTCGCCGCGCGTGACGACCTGCTCATCCGGCGCATCGGGAAAGATCATCTCTTTGTAGCGCCACACACCGCTATTGTAGGGCGCGTCGAGCGCACCGAGGCGGCTATCGAACAATTCGCGGCTGACGACCTTTTTGAGCGCATTCATATCATGTTCGACATCGAGCAAGCCGCCGCACCTGCGACACGTATAGACCTGCTCGCGCGTGGTGTAGGTCGCATCACAGCGCAGGCAGCGCAGTTGGGACATGACGGATGAACTCATTTTCCACTTCCTTCATGAGGTTGAACAGCGGCGGGATACGAACCGAGAATTTTGACCATCGCGGCATGGCGCAGCAGGCCGAGCAGCGCGGCAGCGGGTGCATCATCCTGAAAATGGCCGTGAAAATCGAGATAGAACCAGTATTGCCAGGGGCGGTCCTTGCGCGGGCGCGATTCGATTTTGGTCAGGTTCACGCCGCGCTCCGCGAACTCACCAAGACACTCGTAGAGCGCGCCGGGGCGGTCGAGGAAGGTGAACATGATCGAGGTCTTGGGGCGCTCGCTCACTGCCGGGTCGCCGCGCCCAATGACGAACATCCGCGTAAAGTTGTACGGCTCATCCTCCACACCGGAGTCGAGCGTCTCCAGGCCATAGAGCGCCCCGGCGAAAGCGCTTGCGATCACTGCGACACCCGGTTCCGGCGCGGCGGCAAGGTCCCGCGCACTGCCCGCCGTGTCGAACCATGCGACCGGCTCCACGCCACGCCGCCGCAAATACTTCTCGCACTGCGCGAGCGCCTGCGGGTGCGAGCGAACGCGCTTCACATCCGCGATTTTGGTCCCGGCGGGCGCGAGTAGCATATGCCGCACGCGGACGATCACCTCTGCCTGAATGCGCAGGTCGTAATCCATCAGCAATTCATAGGAGCGCGCGACGGTCCCCGCCAGCGAATTTTCGACGGGCAGCATCCCATATGTGACCGCGCCGCTCTCCACTGCCTCGAAGATTTCATCGAAGGTATTGCAAGGCACGCTTGCGGCTTCCGTCCCGAACTGAGAACGGACCGCCTCTTCCGAATAGGCTCCCGGCACGCCCTGAAACGCGACGCTGATTGCTGTGCTAACCGCCATACGCTCCCGCTCACAAAACACAAAGGGCGTGGACACAACGTTAAGGTAGTGTTCCACGCCCTGATTGTCGATGATAGTCTCTGCGTATCGGGTCGCCAGCGCCGGCATGGTCTCCGGCAAGGCGCAAGGACTGAACGACCCGCAAATGCTTGATTGCCAGCATAACACGAAGTTCTGGTTACGGCAAGATGAACGCAAGCGAATTCAGGATGATGCAAAACGGGTCGGATTTATCCAACCCGCCTTTAATTCACGGGCGGACACATCGATCCGTCCCGACAAAGGCAATGCACGGTATAATTCCAGACACCATGCCACCCAACGAATCCGCCGCGCGCGACGAACTCAGAAAACTGATCGAGGATTATCACCGCCTCAGCGATGAACGCAAACGCGATCTCTCCGAAGATACCGTCGTGCAGCAATACGTGAATCGCTTCCTCGACAAAGTTCTCGGCTGGCCGATCATGAACTCGGATTTCTTCCAGACGCAGCGCTCCAACCGCGCGGGCAGGCCGGACGCGACGCTCGAATATAAATCCGGCAAGGTGATTTACCTCGAAGCCAAACGCTTCGGCGCGATCAAGGACCTCGCACAGGCGAAGACGAGCGATGCAAACGCTTTCGGTCCCGACCAGCTTCAACAGACCGGGTATTCGACAGAGCGCACCAAAGAAGAAATTCAGGCGCTCGATTATGCTTATAAGAACCGCCAGCGCTTCGCAATCCTGACCAATTTCGAGAAATTCCGGCTGTTCGATGCGCGCCGCGATACACTGCTGATCAGCATTGAGCGACCGAAAGGCTACGAGGATCGTTTCGACCTGATCCGCCCGCTGCTCTATCCGAACATCCTCAACGACAGCCTCGAAGAGCTGACCGAAAGGCTGGTCCTGCCGGAAGTCGATCAGGAATACCTCAAGTTCATCAACAACCAACGCCTCTTGCTCGCGCAGGACATCCTCAACCGCATCGATCAGAATGCGTGGGTGCGGCTGCCGGGCGGCGCGATCAACCTGCCGACTCTGCGCGCTGTCGTGCAGCGCATTATCGACCGCCTGGTGATCGTGCGCTTCGCGGAAGATCATCTTGTCGTCCCTGCGGAAACGCTCCAAAGCATCCTGCACCTGAATGAGCATAACCCGTATGTCGCGCTGAACGGCGTGATGATCGATTTTTTCAGGGGCTTCAACCGCGTCCATAACTCCGCGCTCTTCGTTGAACACGAACTCGACCATGCCTCATTCAGCGATAGTACGCTGCGCGCCCTGCTCGATGCGCTCTATCAGGCGCGCTACCGCTCGATGCCCGCCGACATCATGGGCAACACCTACGAGCAATATCTCGGCAAGGCGCTCGTCTCCGATGGCAGCACGATCCGCACCAGCGACAACCTGGAGACGCGCAAGAAGCAGGGCAGCTATTACACTCCGCAGGTCCTCGTCCGCTACATCGTCGATCAGAGTTTGGGGCGCTATCTCTACGGGACCGAAGACGGCAAACCCGGCGGCGCGCCTCTCCCCGATGAAGTGCGCAAGACCAGCCGCGATCTGCGCGATCTGCGCGTCCTCGATGGCGCGTGCGGCTCCGGCTCCTTTCTCATCTATGCCTATCAGGTGCTTGCGGAGTTTTATCAGGGCGAGATCGCGCGCCGCACCGCCGAAGTCAACGCAACCATTGACGCGCTGGCCGCCGCCAATACGGACCCATCGAAATGCGCTTGCAGGCCGCGCCGCTCCGCGCGGAGATCGAACGCATTCAGGATTACCCGCGCCTCATCCTCGAACAGCACCTCTACGGCGTGGACCTCGACCCGCAGGCCGCTGAAATCGCCGTCGTGAACTTGATGATGCGCGCGATGGAAGGCCAGAGCCGCGCCGATAAACGCCTGCCTCTGCTGCTCAACCAGAATATCAAGGTCGGGAACGTGCTGGTCGGGCTGCCGCCGAAGGCCGATTACGCCGTGCAAAATGTGAGCGCGAGCGAACTGCGCGACGTGATCCGGCTGCGCCACGAACTGCTTACCGTCGGGCATGGCGAGCGCCACGACGCGCTTCTGCGCGAACTGCCCGCCGCCACCCGCGCGCTCGCGGAACGGCTCGACGTCGCGATCCAGCCACACTTCACCGACCTCGACCGCGTGCGCCCGTTCCATTGGGGCGTCGAATTCCCCGAAGCGTTCTTTGATGCGGAAGGCGCGCCGCTCGCGAATCCCGGCTTCGCGGTGATCATCGGCAACCCGCCCTGGGAAATCCTCAAGCCGGATTTGCGTGAGTTCTATGCGCAGTTCGATGAGAAAATCGAGAGCCGCTACAGCCGCGACGACGCCGAAAAGCGCATTGCGGAGCTGGATGCGGAAGCACCCGTGCGCCGTCCCGCGTTCGAGGCGAGCAGCCAGAGCGCCACGCAGACCGCCGCCTATGCACGCGCCAGCGGCCTATATAAGCGGCAGGGGCGCGGCGACCCTGCTACGCACAAGCTGTTCATCGAGCGCATGTACTCGCTGCTGCGTGATGGTGGTCGGCTCGGCTATGTCGTGCCGTCGGGCATTTACACGGATTTGGGGACCAAAGACCTGCGCGAGATGCTCTTGAACGAGGGCAATATCCAGTATATCTACAGCTTCAGCAACGAGCGCTTTTTCTTCCCCGGCGTGCATCATGCTTTCAAATTCGCGATGATCGGTGTGCAGCGTGGTCCACAAAGTGATGGCTTCTGGTCCGTGTTTCGGTTCAATCCGCGCGTTGCGATCAAGCCGGATGACTTGCACGATCTGCTCACGAAGCGTGACAACCTGATTTATATGCACCGCGATATGTTGAAGAAATTCAGCCCGGATAGTTTAAGCGTAATGGAGTTTCAGTCGAAGCAGGATTATGAAATCGTTGAAAAAATTTATGGTAAATGGCCGCTACTTGGCGAGCAGATTGAGGGAAGTTGGTCAATAAAACTCAATCGTGAGTTTGATATGACAAACGACCGTCACCTTTTTACTACGATGCGAACTGAATTCCCCTTATATGAGGGCAAAATGATTCACCATTTTGATGCCTTCTTTGGAACGCCGCAATATTGGCTTGACCCATTGGTAGCGCGTAAACGGCTTATCGGTACAGCGAAAGATATTGGACAATCGCTCGACTACCAACAGTATCGTTTAGGTATTCGTGCAGTTGCCGCTTCTACAAACGAGCGTACATTAATTAGCACAATTATTCCAAAGAACTCGTTTGCGGGGAATTCTGTTCTGGTGGATATTGAGGATGGCCCGATCACCGATAAACTGTTCGCCAGTTCGGTATTGAACAGCTTTTGCATAGATTACATTCTGAAATCAAAAGTCGCGTCCAATGTCAATATGTACATTTTATATCAGCTTCCCGTCCCGCGCCTGACCGCAGGCGACCCGACCTTCGACGCGATCATACCGCTGGCGGCGCGGCTGGTCTGCACGCGGTCGGAGTTCGCGGACCTATGGCAATCGGTGATGAACGAGGTGTGGGACGAATCGAAAGCCGCGACCGACCCCGCCGAACGGACCCGCCTGCGCGACCGGATCGACGCGCTTGTGGCGCGGCTGTATGGCCTCACGCGCGCGGAATTCGACCACATCTTGGGGACGTTTCCGCTCGTCTTCCCTGATACGGATGCGGGTCGCGCACGGCGCGCGGCGCTGCTGACCGCCTATGACGCCGCGCCTGCATACGCGCCTCCGGTGTAGGGGCTTGACCGACCCGTGAAATTTATCGAGGGAGGAGTCGGATCGTGCCTCCGGCGTAGGGGCGGACCGATGTGTCCGCCCGACCGTCAATATATTCGCCTGCCATCCCATATATCTACCTACCCATCATTACAACGTGCCTCTGCGTAGGGGCGGACCTATGTGTCCGCCCGCCGCATCCGCCCGATCCTCTCACAATCGCAATGGTGCGCGATTTACAAACAAGGCATAATTATTATTGGTTAGAACGGTTTTCATACACAATGGACCGCTTCGTCTCGCGGAAATCACCGCGTCTCGCGAAATACGATTATTCTCAGGAAGGTGCATATTTTCTGACGATTTGCACGCAAAATCGCTCACCTCTCTTCGGTGAAGTTCGTGATGATATGTTGCAATTGAATTCAGCCGGTGAAATGGTCGCCTATTGGTGGACGCAGATACCCATCAAATATCCAACCTGCCAAATCGATGCGTTTGTCGTGATGCCAAATCATATTCATGGCATCCTGACAATTGAATTGAGCAAATTGACTGACGAGCAGAGCTGTTCCGTTTCAACCGTGATGCAATGGTTCAAGACCATCACTACCAACGCCTATATCAGAGGTGTTCGGGAGTCGGGCTGGACTGGCTTCGACAGAGCATTATGGCAACGCAGTTTTCACGACCATATTATTCGGAATGATGCGGCACTCGATAATCTTCGTGAATATGTCACGAATAATCCGGCGCGCTGGGTTCAGGATACGTTTTACCCTGTTTCTGATTGAGGGTCGGGCGGACACGTCGGTCCGCCCCTACGCAGAGATGCGTTGTAATGGGTGGGTAGATATATTACATGGCGGGCGGACACATCGGTCCGCCCCTACGCGGAGGCGCGTTGTGGATGGGTGGGTAGAAATATTACATGGCGGGCGGACGCATCGGTCCGCCCCTACGCGGAGGCACGTTGTGGATGGGTGGGCGGGTATGTTGGATGGTGGGTGGACACATCGGTCCACCCCGGAATATTTTTTACATTCCCGCAACACGCCGGATATACCCGCGCGCTACCGTGACAGGGATCGTCATTGTGTAATGGGAGTCGAAATCCGTGAATGTTCAGCTTCATCGTGTGGTTAGCCTTCTGCTCGCATCCTGTCTCGCTATCGTCGGTACAACAGCGGCGCACGCCGCGCCCGCCCCGGACATCGCGGCGTATCAGGCTGCCGCGCTGTATTCGGCCAGACAAAACGGCGATGCGATGCTCGTCCTGAAAGGCGACCAGATCGTCTTTGAAACCTATCAGAACGGCTACGATGCGAGCAAGCCGCATGTTCTGGCAAGCGCGACGAAGAGCTTCTCTTGCGCGATTGCGGTTGCCGCCAAAATGGAGGGTCTGCTCTCCTTCGATGAACCCGCCTCGAAGACCCTGACGGAATGGAAATCAGACCCGCTCCGCTCCAAAATCACCGTGCGCCAGATTCTCAACTTTACGGACGGGTTGGACCCCGCCACCGACGCGCTGCAAGGCGCATCGACCCCCGATAAATACCAGTACGTGCTGACGGTTCCGCTTGTCGCACCCGGAACCGTCTTTCGCTATGGACCGAGCCACCTGGCCGCATTCGGCGCGATCATGGATCGTAAATTGAAAGCCGACGGCAGGTACACCGATGTGTATGACTTCATCGATCAGAAGGTATTCCAGCCTATCGAGTTGAAGATGGGCGAGTGGCGGCGCGACCTCGCCGGCCATCTGATCATGCCGGGTGGGGCATTTATCACTGCGCGGGAATGGGTGAAATATGGCGAGCTAATCCGCGATCAGGGCGTCTGGAAAGGCCAGACCATCCTCGATAAAGCGATGCTCTCCGAATGTTTCACAGGGAGCGCGGTTTTCCCGGCTTATGGGCTGACCTTCTGGCTCAACAACCCGATGCCGATCTCGACGATTGGGCTGGATGATGTTTTCCCGCACAGCAACGCTGCGAAACAAAACGGGTTGTTCCAGATCGCTCCCGGTGGACCAACGGACCTCGTAATGATGGCTGGGGCGGGCGACGAACGGCAATACGTCATTCCCTCGCTCGATCTCGTGATTATTCGCTTCGGGCGTGCCGCCAAAGGCTGGACCGACGCGGAATTCCTTAATCTGGCGCTGGGCAAGAAAAACTAGCGAAAAAAACAGACCGGAGAATATCCGGTCTGTTCGCTATCGTTCGCTACTGGCGGGGTGGGATATTCAGCGTGGCGCGCCGTGCTTGTACTCGCCACTCCGATAGACATACACCGCCGCGTCCGGTGTATCCTTGCTCCAGTTGAAAATCCAGCCGCTATCCGTGATGCTCATGTTCACGCAGCCATGCGAGCGCCGGAAGCCGAAGCCGTCATGCCAGTATGCGCCGTGCAATGCCTGCTCTTTATCGTTGAAGTACATCACATACGGAACTTCTGGCAGGTAATAGAAATCCGGCTGCTTCTCCGCGCCACTCATCTTGATCAATTGGTGGCGGTCCCAAATCTTGAAGACGCCCTCGTTCGTCGCCCACTTCGTCAGCCCGGATGAAATGAGCGTCGCGAAGACGGGTTTATCGTCCTCGTAGGCAATCAACGTTTGCTCGTAGGTATCAACGGCGACCCACTTGCCGCCCGTAATCTCCGCCGGGCGCTGGACCGGGTTCATCTTCGCGAGGCGAGTCTGAACGATCCACTGGTCGGGACCAATCAGATACCACGCCCACCCATCGACATCGACGGTCGCGAAGATGTTCACCAGTGTGTAGCGTTTCATCTCCGGCGTGCCGGAAACAGGCCGCGCGCCGGGCGTCTTGCTCGGTTTGGTATCGAGCAGCACCCATCCGAAGCTGACGGGCGGCATCCCGTTCTCGAAGGTGACGCCGCTGAACTTGCTGACGGCCTTGTTGACGGGACCCAGCACATCTTCGGGGACCCACTGCCCGGTGCGGATTTCAACGAATCCGGCCTGAATGCGCCCGGCGTTCACGAAGTTGAAGCCTGCGTCGATGTGCGCAACCACGCCGCCGCCCGGTCCGCTGAACACATCGGTTTCCTTCATAATGCGGCGGTACGCTTGCGAATAGAGCGTCTTCTCATCGACCTGCACGCGCGTCACGGCGGGCGTCGGGTAGGCGGCCATCTGCGCAAGCAGCGCCTTCATCGCAGGACCGTAAATGCTGATTCCCGGCGTACACGTCCCGGCGTCGCACGGAAAATCATCGGCCTGCGCGCGAATACCCAGCCCGGCAAATGTCGCGAACAGCACGAGCGCGCTCAACAATAGCTTCTTCATGTTCCCCCGGTTAACTGATTGCGTCAATTCGGTGGGCGACCACATAGGGTCGCCCGTACAAAAACACCGCATTGTGTAGGGGCGGACCTATGTGTCCGCCCTATATTACAAGGCAAGCATAGCGGTCCGCAGCACCAACGTCAACCTTCAACGGATTGCGGTTCCGTGACAGCTTCCTGACGATGCGTGCCTTTCTTCGCGCGCAACCGTTCAAACAACTTTGGCTGCCGCCGCCGAATGCCACGATCCGAGACCCAGGGCGCATAGGGCGCAACGACCAGTTCCGCGAGCGCGACCAGTACAGTGTCGTAATTGACACGCCAGCCGGCATAATCGCGCCACGCTTGATCCCGATCCGCTTTCATTTTAAAGAGATTCAGCGCGGCCAGTTCGTCGTAAACGGAGTCGAATTCGCCGCGCATGATGCTGATCTTGTCCGTTGGCTTCGGGTCGGCATCGTAGGCAATGCCGAAAAAATCCGAGATGCGGCGCAGTGCGAGGAACCCGGCGCGGATCGTGAGCGCCGCGCGTCCGTGATCATCAATCTCAAGCGCGGAAAGCTGTATGGCCGCCGCATCCAGCATAACGCCCGCCGCCGTGATCCAGCTTCGGGTCGGCTGCTGCGAGCGGAAAAAGGCGAGGGTCGGCAGGCTGGTATGCGACTCTTCGAGTTCGGTGAACCACAGTTCCCACTCCTGCCAAAGCTGTTTGCGGTCATCCTCTTCTGCGTAGCGGAACATACGCTCAAAGAAGGTGATGAGTGAGGGTGGCGCTCCGGTGCGGACTTCGAGCAGCGAGACGAGCGCCTCACGTTTGGAGAACGCGCTGTAGAGTGTCGGCAAGTAGGCAATCAGCAGCGCGACGAGGACCAGGCCAATCGCGGCTTCGCTGAACATGAGCAGCGAAAAACCTGTGCCTTCCTGTGAGAGGACGCCGAGTGTGAGCATCGAGGAACCGCTCAGGCGAAGCGCATAGAGTACGGCCTCGATGCTGAACCGCTCCGCACCCGCAGGCAGCGCGCCGAGCGCCCAGTACATGGCGGTATACCCAAACATGATCAGCGTCAGCCATACGAAGGGCAGGGAGACGAGCGTGATCGGCGCGTAAAGCGCGAGGATACTATCGGTCCGCTGGAAATCCGTGACTTTTTTAAGGCGCAGTGCAAAACACCAGCGCATTCGCCGAAACCAGAAACGCACGAGCGCATCCGGGGCGCTGCGTGGCAGGACGAACGTGCGGATTGCGGAATAGATCGTCTCGACGACGAGCAGCAAGCCCGCCGCGAAGACGAACGCGCCGAGGATGAACATCAGGATGTTTTGGAGCATGGAAATCCTTCGCTGAAGCTATCGTGCATTGAGGCCTTAATTGTGTGGAACTTTACCCGTTGTTCGCGCTTGAATTCAAGAGTGGCTGTTCATCACAGAAAATTTGCGACAAGTGTAAACATGTTTGAACGGATTCAAAGGTCTAGGGCAATGTAACAAGTTTGTTTCAAATCATGTGAGAACCTTGCACAAGTGGGTGTCGGTTGTAAAATGATTTTTTATTGAGCCTCGCATAAAAGGCTGGTTTTTCGATGGCAACGCAAACATCCTCTGCACCCCTCTCCATGGACAAATCCGACTCGCTTCTGTCCAATCTGCAACGTCTGTTCGATCGGTTGACCTATCCTGCCGCAAGCATCGTAGATGTCACCACACGCCGCCAATCGCGTCTGCTCGGTTCATTGCTCTTGTTCGCGATATTCGCGAATGGCATGGGCTGGCTGGCCTCGCTGTCTACAAACCGCGGGAACACCACTGCGTTTTTCCCCATGGTGTGGGCAGTCATTATCGGCACAGAGTTCGTGTCCTATTTACTGAACCGGAGCGGGCGCTATTTTCAAGCGGCGGCGGCGAGCCTGCTCCTGACGATGCTGGCGACGTTAGGGGTATACATCTACCTGCTGAGTGTCCGGGATGCGACCAGCGAAATTATCAATCCGAATCTGGCTCTATTCAGTATCGGGCTGGATGCGCTGGTCGTCTATGCGAGCATCTTCTTCTCGCTGCGTATCACGATACTCACTGCGGTTACAATCGTCGTCGTGGAAGTCCTCAGTTTGCTGGCGTTTTATACGAACCGGGACATACTGATCGGGTTGGTCTTGTGGCACACACTGATCAGTGGCTTCATCATCTTCGCCACCGCATTCCGCAACGTCGTGGAGCGAGGTCGACGGCACGAACTCGATCTGGTATTACAGAATGCAGTCAAAGCGAACGCGGATTTAGTACAGGTCAACGCGGAGCTATCGCGCGCAAAGGCACTGGCGCAGGAAAGCACGCGCCTCAAATCCGAATTCCTGAACACGATGAGCCATGAATTGCGCACTCCGCTCAACGCAATTAATGGCTTTACGGGTATTATGCTCAGCGGTATGGGGGGCGAATTCGATGCCGATGCACAGCATATGCTGGAACGGGTCGACTCCAACGGGAAGCGCCTGCTCGCGCTGATCAATGACGTCCTGGACATCGCCAAAATTGAAGCCGGGCGCATGGAAATCACCCCGGAATGCGTGGTCCTGCGTGAGCTGGTCACGCGCTGGTCGGATTCAATTTCAATCCTCGCCCGGAACAAGGGTCTTGAGTTCACCACGCGCGTCGCGCCGGAACTGTCTGATACGCTATATATCGATGTCGAACGCCTGACCAAAGCCGTGACCAACCTGCTCTCCAACGCAATCAAGTTTACGGAAAAAGGCGGCGTTGCGATGATGCTGGAGGCGCAGCAGGAGCAATTGCGGATCACGGTTCGCGATACAGGCATCGGCATCCCGCCGCACGCCCTGAACTACATTTTTGAAGAGTTCCGACAATTGGATGGCTCGTCAGAGCGCGTCTATGGCGGGAGCGGACTTGGCCTCGCTATCGTGCGGAACATCTGCCGAATGATGAACGGCAGCATCTCGGTCGAAAGTGAACTCGGCGTTGGTAGCACGTTCACCCTTTTGTTGCCGCTGCTTGCGCAACCCCTCGCCATAGAAACCACTGCCATTCCGGTCCTCACCGGAACCCGATAAGGATAATCCACATGCCAGACAAAATTTCGCGCACCGCACTCAAGGAGTGGAACGTGCTGGTCGTCGATGATGAACCGGATAGCCTCGAAGTGGCCGCGCGCATCCTGACCTTCTACGGCGCACAGGTACATACCGCAATGGATGGCCGTCAGGCGCTTGCCGTGCTTTCGACAGTCACGCCGAACCTGATTGTCTCCGACCTTTCGATGCCCACGCTGGATGGCTGGGGGTTCGTCTTTGAACTCAAGCAGAACCGGGCGACGATGGATACCCCGGTGATTGCGCTGACTGCACACGCGGTTAAGGGCGACCGCGAACGGGCGATTGCCGCCGGGTTCCACAACTATCTGACGAAGCCGCTCACCCCGGCGACGTTCCTGCACGATCTTCTCAAAGTCGTGATGGATATACCATCACTCATGGTTTCCGTGCCGGAAGCAGTGACGAACCCATGAACACAGCAGCGCATTATCTGGTGGTAGAAGATGATCACGACGGGCAGGAGCTGGTCAGCCGCATTTTGCGTCACCATCGCGTCCAGTTCGCGGTATGTGGAAGCGCAGAAGAGGCACTCGCGCAAATCAGCAACGGCGCGGTATTCGGCGGCGCGATCATCGATCTTGCGTTACCGGGGATGGATGGCTGGACACTGCTGCGCACGCTGCACACCGTCCCCGCGACGGCGGCGTTGCGCTGTGTCGCGATGACGGCTTACCATTCGCCCGAAATCGCTGTGAAGGCCATCGAAGCCGGATTTGCAGCGTACTTCCCCAAACCGCTCGACGCGACCGCGTTCATGCGTGAGCTGGTGCGCGTGCTGGACGGTTAACACAATTGCCGACGCCATGAAAAAACAGGTATTCTTGGCGACATGGAATTAAGAGCCAGATCGATGCAAGCATGACTCCCTTCGATGAACTCCGCATCCGGCAGCTTCTGTCCGCCTACGACCTGAAAGCACCGCCTGCGCTCCCGCTCGAATTCGGAGATTACCTTTCGATCCTATGGCGGCTCGACCGCGCCGCCGAACAGGGTGTCGGAATCGTCTACTATCGGCGCTGCGAGCAGGTGCTTTGTACCGCGCTCGACCTTGCCGGCACAACGTTTGGAAAGCTGGTGCGGACAACGCTCCCCGGCAGTATCTACGAGGCGCTCCCGAACCTGCCTTACCGTGATGGTGAGCGGCGCGTCGATGCGGCAGATCGCAAGGCTGCGATTGCGCAACTGCTGCGGATGCGTGCAGACATCCTGCATATGGGCAGCTATCAACAGACGTGGGCGACCCGCTGGCCGGGCAGCGGCATTCAGGACCCGGAATTGCAGGAGCGCATGTTCGCGATTCTGTTCAGCGCGATGCCCAGCCAGTTCATGCCATTTTCGAGGTTGCTGTATATCATCGATATTGTGTTACAGGAATTGCTGCTCGGCACACGACGCGGCGAAGGTATCCTCTTGCATACACTGGTTGCGGAACACGGCTACCCGGACCCCGCCGCACGCGAGACGGCACAGCTTTTGCTCCAGAAGGAATAAGATGGGCGAGGCCGCCCCTACACATACCCACACTGTGCGTTTGCCCAAATACCTGGACAGCAATACAATCAAAATCTGTTCCGACCATGATGACAGGAAGCGTCTATGAACGGCGGCATATTCGGAAGCGGCATTCTTGATGTGGCGATTGGCCTTGCGTTGGTCTACCTCGCGATGAGCATTATGGCGTCGGCGGCGAGCGAGGCGATCAACAGCGCCTTGCGTTTCCGCGCACAGGGCATGGAGCAGTTCATCCGCAGCCTGTTCATGCGCCCGGAAGTCGCCGAGCAGTATACCTTCGGCATCGTGCGGAATGTCCTCGCCCGTTTTGGCGCGTACAACCCGGTCGCAAACGCCGCTGAACGGTACGTCGATCATTTTTATCAAAAGACCTTGATCGCGCCTACGCTCGAAGGCAAAAATCGCCCCGCGTATATCGCCGCGCGGGATTTTTCGCTCGCGGTGTTCGATACCGTGTTTCGCGTACCGTCGCCCGGCGCGGAAAAGGCGCATTTGCTGACAACCGACCCTGTGACGCCGTTCAACCCCGACGCCGATACATCCGCACAAATTGCGTGGAGCGGCGCAGACCTGAACGCATGGCGAGAGGTGATCCTGAAACTGCCGGATCATGCCCCGCTCAAGCCCGTGATGCTCTCGCTGCTCAACCGCGCCGATAACGACCTGACACGCTTCCGGGTCGATCTGGAAGGCTGGTTCGATAGCTCGATGGAGCGCGTTGGCGGCTGGTACAAGCGCCGCACGCAGATCATCCTGCTCACACTGGGAATCATGATCGCCCTGTTGTTCAATATCGACACGATTGCGATTGCCAACCGTCTGCTGCAAAATCCGGCGCTGCGCTCTGCGATTGCGGAACAGGCCGCCGCGCAAGCCGACCAGTTCAAGGCAATACAGGCGCAGCAGCAAATCATCGCGAATTCTGCGGCGCAGTTCAACGCTACGCAAGCCTTGCTTGCCAGCCTGAATATCCCGCTCGGCTGGACCGAAGACACCCTGCACGATTTTTATGCGCAGCCGGGCGTCCTGAAAGGCGGGTTGATTGTGTTCGGGCTGGCCGTGCAAAAGCTGCTCGGCATCCTGATCACCGGATTTGCAGTCTCGCAGGGTGCGCCGTTCTGGTTCGACCTGTTGAACAAGCTGACGAACGTGCGTAGCGCCGGGCGTCCTCCCAAATCGACGGCGGTAGAGGATGCGTCCGGCGCACCGAAGGCCGCCGAACCGTCATCGCAGCCGAAAGATGTTGTGAAGTAGGGACTCAGTGGACACTTTTTATTGAGAGTACAGTTGCTCCGCTTTGCTCAAATGGACGGCATAGTGTCCTAATGTATATGAGACGCATATCAGTAAGTTTTTGCAAAGGTACAGCATCGAAATTAAAATGGACTTAACGCTGCTGTGGCGTTGAAGCCAGCCGGATTGCTTTCACAATGCTGGTATTGAACAACCGAGTGAAGGGATTTGTAATGCGAGCCACCAAACTCATTCTCGTTCTGGTAGCGCTAGTCTCGTTTGCCACCATCGGGCGCACGACCCGCGCCGCGACGACCGAACTACACATTCTCAACTGGCAGGGTTACGGCTCCGACGAAGCGTGGGCTGTCAAGCAATTTGAAGACGCGCACGGCGTCAAAATTGTTCACGACTATTTCACATCGCTCGATGAAATGTTGACCAAACTGCGCACCAGCCCCGGAACCTACGATGCTGTGCAGATCAACATCGCCTACCTCAAGCCCGCACTCGATGACAGGTTGATCCAGCCGATTGATCAATCCAAAATCACGGCCTGGGAGTCGATTGAGCCGAGCCTGCGTGACCTGCCCGAACTGCGGCAAGGAACAAAGGACCTCTACGCGGTTCCCTGGACGTGGGGCGCGACCGGCCTGGTCTACAACACGACGGATTTCCCCAACGGCTTCGACTCAATTGAAGTGCTTTGGGACCCCAAATATGCCGGGCAGATCGGCATGAGCGATAGCTACGAAGATGCCTTCCTCTTCGCGGCTCTGCGCGCGGGCATCAAGCAGCCCTATCAGAATCTCAGCCCGGAAAATCTGGCGACTATCAAGAAGAACCTTGCGGCGTTGACGCCCAACGTCAAAGCCTACTGGCAATCGGAAGATGAATTCAACCGCCTGTTCGCCAGTGGCGAAATCAAAATCGGGGTGTATTGGAGCGGTTCGACCTCGCGCGCGGCGAATGTTTCCAAACTGCCGATCAAGTTCGTCGTACCGAAGGAAGGCGCGGAAGGCTGGGTCGACTCGTGGACCATTGCGGCCAATGCACCTAATGCAGCGATGGCGACGGAATGGATCAACTTCATGAGTTCGCCGGAATTCTTCCTCGAATGGGACAAAGTCGCGGGCGCGCCCGTCCCGGCCAACGGCAAGACCTTCGACCAACTGCCGAAGGACTCCTTCACGCGCGTTGTCTTCGGGGATGCGCAGAATGTCAGCCGCCTTGTCTTCGCCAGCTTCCTGCCGGAAGCCACACGCAATAACCTGTTGCAGGTCTGGCAAGAGGCGAAACTCAGCGGCGCGAAATAGCGAGTACCGCGCGCATTGGATGTGTAGGGGCGGACCTGTGTGTCCGCCCGAAACCTGATAAACACATTTTCAAATTTGGAGACTTGTCTAGATAATGTCACTGCGGTTGGGTGGGCGCTGGTGGGGATTGATCCCGGCATATGGCTGGTTGATTCTGTTCTGCTTCGTGCCGCTCGCGGTGATGTTCGTGTTCAGTTTCCTGAGCGCGGTCCCGCTCGGCGCGCGCGAAGTCACCTTCACGCTCAATAATTATGCAACTTTTTTTCAGAGCAGCCTCTACGGGCAGTTGACTATTATTTCGCTGATAATGGCCTCCCAAACGACGTTCTGGTGTCTGCTGTTCGGCTATCCGCTCGCGTGGGCGCTCGCGAAGGCGGTGCGCGGACGAACGCAGGGTGTCTTGTTCCTGCTCATCGTCGTGCCATTCTGGAGCAATTCGCTGATTCGTCTCTATTCATGGGTGATCGTGCTGCAAAACGGCGGCGTGATCAGCCAGTTCTTCAAATTGTTTGGGATCAACGTGCCGGGTATCCTCTTTACCTATCCGGCCATTATCATCGCGCTCGTTCATGCGTATTTACCGTACATGGTGCTGACGATTTACGTCTCGCTTGACCGCATCGACGACTCGCTGATCGAGGCCTCGCGCAGTCTGGGCGCGCGGGCGTGGCGCACCTTCCGGCGTGTGATCCTGCCGCTCAGTATGCCGGGGGTCGCCTCCGGGGTGATCCTCGTCTTCGTCCCGGTTGTCGGCTCATTCGTGGAGCCGCGCTTGCTTGGCGGCAGGCAAAGCCAGACGCTCGGCACGATTATCGAAAATCAGTTCGTGAATTCGTTCAACTGGACGCTCGGCTCCGCGTTATCGTTTCTGATGCTGTTCGTCGTGCTGCTGCTCGTCGTCCTCTCTGCGGGCGTCTCGCGGCTGTGGAGCCGTGCGCGATGAGCCGAATCATACGCAACACAGCGCGCGTATATATCGCGCTCGCACTCGGTTTTATTTATTTGCCACTGCTGATTATGATGCTGATGGCATTCAACCAATCGCGCATCAACCAGTTCCCGCTGGTGTTCGATTTAATCTGGTTCCAGAAGCTGGCGCAGAACCAACGCTTGATCCGCGCGACCGCAAACAGCATCGGCATTGCCGTACTGACTTCGGTGCTTGCGACGATCTGCGCGACGTTTGCCGCGCTCGTATTGGCGCGACAGCAATTCCGGGGCAAGGCATTCTTACAAGCGCTGTTGCTCCCGCCAATCACGATCCCCTGGATTATCCTCGCGGTCGCGCTGCTGCTCACATTCTTCTGGCTCGGCGTCTCACGCAGTATCGTGACGCTGCTACTCGGCCATGTAACCGTCCAAATTCCATTCGCGATCATCGTGATCAGCGCCCGCCTCGCCGCCACCGACCGCACGCTTGAAGACGCCGCCGCCAGCCTCGGCTCCAAACCCGCACGCACATTCCGAACGATCACGCTGCCACTGATGCTACCCGGCGTGCTGGCCGCGCTGATTTTCAGCTTTGCGGTCTCCTTCGATAATTTCCCCATCTCCTATTTTCTCGCCCCGGCAGGTGTTTCGACGCTGCCCGTCGAAATCTATACCGCGATACGGACGGGTTTCACGCCCGAAGTCAACGCGATTTCGACGCTGGTGTTCGTCATTTCGGCGGCTTGCGCGCTGGTTGGCGGGCGTGAGATCAGTTTCGGTGTGCGCAGCACATGAGCAAGGTCGTTATCGAGGGCATGTCCTACCACTATGGCGCGCTGGCCGCTGTGGATGATGTTGCGCTGACCATTCAGGACGGCGAATTTTTTGCGCTGCTCGGTCCCAGCGGCAGCGGAAAAACGACCCTGCTGCGCCTGATTGCGGGGTTCCTCACGCCGGAGCGCGGGCGGCTGATTATCGGCGACGAAGAGATGCAGCACGTCCCGGTATATGCACGCGATATTGGGTTCGTCTTCCAGAATTACGCGCTCTTCCCACACCTGACCGTCGAGCAGAATATCGCTTTCGGGCTGGAAAGTCGCGGGACCGCACGCGCCGAAACGCGCAAGCGCGTCGCGGATGCACTGGCGCTCGTGCAGCTTATCGGGCTGGAACGTCGCCGCCCGGCGCAGCTTTCCGGCGGGCAGCAGCAGCGCGTCGCCCTCGCGCGCGCCGTCGTCACGGAGCCGCGCGTGCTGCTGCTCGATGAACCACTTGGCGCGCTCGACCGCAAGCTGCGCGCGGAAATGCAAATCGAGCTGCGCCAATTACAAAAGCGGCTCGGCACGACCACGATTTTCGTCACGCATGATCAAGAAGAAGCGATGACGCTGGCCGACCGTATGGCCGTCCTGCGCGCGGGAAAGATCGCGCAGATAGACGCGCCGATGCACGCCTATGAAAATCCGCAATCGCGTTTCGTCGCGGATTTTCTCGGCGTGGCGAATACCTTCACAGGGACCGTTAGCGCTCTGGAAAACAAATGCGTGGTGCTGACCACCGCCGCCGGGGACCGCATCGCCGCGCGTTCCGACGAAGCGTACAGCGTCGGGCAAGCGCTCGCGATCATGGTGCGCCCGGAGCGTATAAAACTGCAAACCCAGTCAGAAACGCGCGGCGCGATCAATTTGTTGAACGGCTATGTGAGCTACATCAGCCGAACCGGGGCGAGCCTGCTTATTCATGTGACCGTTGAAGGCTACCCGCCGCTCACCATATTCGAGCAAAACGGCCAGCGCGATGGCGAACTTCACGAGGGGGAAAACGTCACGCTGACGTGGCTCCCGGAACATGCGCGCGTCCTGCCTGCCGAAAGCGAAACCTGATGCCCGATCTCCTTTCACGTATTCACGGTTGCATCGCGGGGCTGGCGCTCGGTGACGCCTTCGGGATGCCCGGCCAGCCGACCCCGGAAGCGACCCGCGCCCGAAACAGCGGCTGGATTACGCAATTGTTGCCACCGCCGCCGGGCGACCTGACGGGTCACGCCGGGCTGCACGCGGGGCAGGCCACCGACGACACGACGGCCATGCTTGCGCTACTGCGTTCCGTGATCCAGTATGGCGAGGTGCGGCAGGATCGCGTTGCCGAAGCGCTGATCGCGTGGGTCGAGTCGCTCGGTGGTCTGGATACGCCGTACATCGGACCCAGCACCAAACGCGCGATCCGCGCATTGAAGGAAGGCGTCAGCCCAGCAGAGAGCGGGCGCGGCGGCTTGACCAACGGCGCAGCAATGCGCGTGGCTCCGCTTGGCTTCCTTTACGCGCCCAGTCTGGAGCGAACGGCGCGCGCGGCGGTCGATTCGGCATACCCGACTCATTCCACCGCGACGGCCTGTTCCGCTGCGGCGGCGGTCGCCTGCGCGGTAGCGGTCTGCGTACAGCCCGGCGTGACGCTGGACGATGTGATTAGCGCCGCGAAGACGGGCGCAGACCTCGGCGAAAAATTGGGCGTCGAATCGGTCAGCCCGTCGATCAGCCGCCGGATCGATTTCGCGCTGCGTCTGATCGAAACGTCCGCATCGGATGAGCAGAAATTGCGCGATCTGTATGACTATATCGGGATGGGCATGGCCGCTTACGAGACGGTCCCGGTGTGTATCGCGCTCGTCCGATTGAGCGATGGCGACCCGATGCGCGCGATTACGCTGGCCGCAAATATGGGCGGCGATACGGATACGGTAGCGGCGATTGCGGGCGCGATTTGCGGTGCGTACAGTGGCGTCGAGGCGCTCTCCGCAGCAATGGTGCAGACCGTCGAGCAGGTGAACGGCTACGACTTCCATGCGCTCGCAGTGGAATACTACGATCTGGTGCGCAGGCCACGCGCGTGACTGAGCAAATTGTCGTCTTGGGCGACCTGCTCATCGATCAGGTTTTGCAAATCGAAGGCTTCCCGGTGACCCCGGCGCAGCACCAGCGTGTGCAATCCGCATTGATGAGTGCCGGTGGCGCGAACAATACGCTGATCGCGGGCGCGCGGCTCGGCCTGAACATGCAGGCGCTTGGCGCGCTTGGTGATGACGCGCCCGCGCGCTGGCTGCTCGACACCTTGCAATCGGAAGGGATCGATTGCGAGCATGTTCTTCAAGTACCAGGCGAGGAAACATCACTCGTCTATACACTCGCGGATAGGGATGGGCAGCACGTATTTCTGGGAAAACAGGGGACCTACGGACCACCGACCCTGCCCGCGCACTGGCAAGCCGCGCTCCAATCCGCACGCGCCGTGTTCTTCGATGGCTGGAATTACCGCGCGGCGCATCCCGCGCTGTTCGCGACGGCGGCACGCATCGCGTATGAGGCACAGGTTCCGCTCTTCTTCGACCCCGGACCCGAATACCCGTATTTCGATGCGGGTTGGCTCGATAGCGTGCTGTCCTGTACGCATACGCTGCTCGTCACCGAAGACGAATTACGCGGCATCACAAACGATATGCGAAGTAGTCTTGTAACGGTCAGTAAGGCATTATTGGAGCGCGGTCCGGTGGTTGTCTTCATCAAACTAGGCGCGGCGGGCTGTCTGATTTGTACTGCGCACGAGACGGTGCAGCATTCCGGCTTCAAGGTCGCCGTGCGCGATACTTCCGGTGCGGGGGATACGGTCGCGGCGGCGATGATGTACGGTTACGTGAACAGCATGCCACTGCCCGCGCTGGCCGCCTTCGCGAACGCCGCCGGAGCCGCTGCTGTAATGAAATTCGGCGCGGGCTTGAACGTGCCGACCCGCGCCGAAATCGACGTGGTTTCACAACAACCGAACGCGAGTGGTTTCTAGCCTGAATCGTGAATTGACGTTCGTGCCTGCTATAAATCGTGAAACTCGTATCTACGACCAGAGCCGCCGTAACCGCATTTGACGCTGCGCGCGCATCTTGCAGGCTGCCTCAAACACGAAATAGGCAATCACCCCACTCAATGCGCCGATGACGAACATCCCTGAACCAAATAACAGACCCACCAGCGCGCCGATAATCCCAATAACCAGCGCGCTCCCGATCATTCTGGCATCATATTTGAACATCTTTTCGCTCCAATCCATGTGTGAATTTAGTATGAGTATAAGATGAATTATGTAAAGGTTTATAGGCCGAGTGACCAACAATCCAGTGGGTTACTCCGCTCATTTTCCAGAGCCAACAAATTTGTGTGAAGGCAACACACGATTTGTTGCAATCTCTGCGAAGTCAGGTTTATCAATCCCATCTGCCACGACCATTATGATATAATACGTAGTCATCAAAGGTGAACGTATGGAAACCTCATTTAAAGAACTCGGCCTCTCCGAACCTATCGTAGAGGCTATTACCGCGCTCGGTTACGAACAACCGACGCCAATTCAGGCACAAACAATTGGCCTGATGCTCAATGGGCAGGATGTAATCGGACAGGCGCAAACCGGGACGGGTAAAACCGCCGCCTTTTCGCTGCCCGTCCTGCAACGACTCGACCACGAAAAACGCGCGCTGCAAGCGCTCATCCTGACGCCGACCCGCGAACTCGCGATCCAGGTCGCGGAAGCGGTCTTCCGCTATGGTAAGAATCTCAAAACACACGTACTGCCCGTCTATGGCGGCGTCGGCTATGGCAAGCAGCTCGCCAAACTCGAAAGCGGCGTACAGGTCATCGTCGGGACGCCGGGGCGCGTGATGGACCACATCCGGCGCGGGACGCTCAAACTCGATGAGGTGAAGTTCATCGTCCTCGACGAAGCGGACGAAATGCTGAACATGGGCTTCCTAGAAGATGTGGAATGGATATTGCAACAAACGCCCTCCGACCGCCAGACGGCATTGTTCAGTGCTACGTTTTCGCCGCAGGTGCGCTCGCTCGCGGAAAAGTACATGCACAACCCGCGCGAGGTCCTGATCGCGCCAGCGCGTTTGGATGTGCCGCTGATCGAACAGCGCTTGTATGTCGTGCGCCCGCACGAGAAATTTGAAGCGCTCGCTCGGTTGCTCGATACCGAAGAATTGGCTTCGACGCTGATCTTCACGCGCACCAAACTCGGCGCACAGGAACTGGCCGAATCGTTGCAAGCGCGCGGTTACGCAGCGGAAGCGCTGCACGGCGATTTGACGCAGCAAGCGCGTGAAATGGTCGTCCGCAAACTGCGCAAGGGGACCGTCGATATTGTGATCGCGACCGATGTGGCCGCACGCGGACTCGACATCGAAAACATCAGCCACGTCATCAACTACGATCTGCCGGGTGACATCGAATACTATGTCCACCGCATCGGGCGGACGGGACGCGCCGGGCGTACCGGGGTCGCGATCACGCTTGCCACGCAGCGCGAACTGCGCTTCGTAACGATGATTGAGCGCGTCCTCAAGATCAGGATCGAACGGGCGCGCGTCCCTACCGAGCGCGATGTCGCTGCGAACCGCTCGACCACGCTTACGCAGGCGCTGCAAACCGCGCTCACCGTTGACACGCCGCGCAGCTATTTCCCGATCATCGAATCACTTGTCGATGATTACTCGCTGGAACAAATCGCTGCCGCCGCGCTGCGCCTCTACGACGAGCAGCTTCAACCGCGCGCCGGTGCGCTTAGCGGCGCGCCCGCCGTCAACGAAAAGGAGCCGGAAGCGCCCTCCTTCGAGTTCGACCCGGCAGAAGAGCAGCGCGTCAAGATTTTCATCAGCAAGGGCAGCCGCTCCGGTATTCGCGTCAACGACATCGTTGGGGCAATCGCA
The DNA here is from genome assembly GCA_965246845.1 of Aggregatilineales bacterium. Classification (GTDB taxonomy): domain Bacteria; phylum Chloroflexota; class Anaerolineae; order Aggregatilineales; family UBA2796; genus JBBRMW01. Next base: position 358,209 of record CBDFFR010000012.1, on the reverse strand, counting down.
AACGAGGCGGGGGTCCCCGGTCGCGAGATTGGTCCGGTGACAGTACATGGCGGGTTCAGCTTCGCGGAGATACCAGCGCGGTATCAGCGCAAGGTGATGGAGCGCATGGCCGATACCTCGATGCGCGGCATCCCGGTGACGCTTTCGCTCGCGCGCAAGGATGACGACGGGACCTGATCTACTGCTTCAGCGCAGCGAGTCGATAACCTGCCGTATTGTCTCATCGAGCGATAAAGCAGGTTTCCAACCCGTCAGCGCCGCGATTTTGCGCAAATCCGGCTGGCGAGCGCGCATATCCTCGAAGCCGCTGGCGAAGACATCCCCGTAAGGTGTCAGTATGATCGGGGACGCGCTGTCCGCGATGCCCTTCACCCGCTCCGCGAGTTCGAGGATAGTCACGCTTTCGTCGTTGCCGATGTTGAATACCTTGCCAATCGAAGCGGGCGACTGCTTGAGCGCGTGTATCGCAGCGGTCGCGTCGCTCACGTTGCAAAAACAGCGGCTTTGCAAGCCATCCCCATAGACCTGTATCGGCTCTCCGCGCAACGCCCACTCTACGAAACGTGGCAGGACCATCCCGTAGCGTCCCTGTTGGCGCGGTCCGACCGTGTTGAACAGCCGGAAGATCGTTATGGGCAACTTCGCCTCATAATAGTACGCCATCGCGAGGAATTCATCGAGTTCCTTGCTCGCGGCGTATCCCCAGCGCGCGATGGTGGTGGGTCCGAGCGTGCGGTCGTCATCCTCACTGAACGGTAATTTTGTATTTTTGCCATAGACTTCGCTGGTCGAAGCCAGCAGCACGCGCCGATTGTAGCGCCGCGCTGCTTTCAATACACTTTCCGTACCCTGAATATTAATTTGCAATGTCGCGAGCGGGCGCTCGACGACCAGCGCGACACCGACCGCTGCCGCGAGGTGGATCACCGCGTCGGCTTCGCTCGTCAGGCGGTCCAGAGTTACTTCGTCGCGGATGTCCCCAATCACGGAACGGAATTCCGGGTACACCTGCAAGAGATCGAGGTTGGATTGCAGTCCGGTACTCAGGTCGTCGATACTGGTCACGCGGTAGCCCGCCTTTAGCAGCCGTTCCGCGAGGTGGCTGCCGATGAAGCCTGCACCGCCTGTAATGAGGATGTGGTCGGACATTTATGCTCGTAAAACTATTGAATTTATTGCGCTAGTGTATCAGGAATACGGCGGCTACAATAAAACTTGTATATCCTACGTCTAATGTGAAATGGAAAAGGTTTGGAGGTCAAAGGCAAAGTCACGGGCAAGCAAGCGCTTGAGAACCAAACAGGTGACTTTGAGGGTGATGCGAGCGGTCAAGCCAGCTACCGTTTTAGCAAGCAAGCGCTCAAGGTTGCGCCCTGTGTTCTGGAGTTGGTGAAAGACGCCTTCGATGCGTTCACGTAAACTGCCCAGCGCGGCGTCGAGTAGCGGATGATTTTGTTGGGACTGGTTGGCGCGTTTGGGAGTGAGGACACAGTTGCCGGTTTCATCGGCAATGCTGGCTTGCCAATCCGCGCCAAGAAAGCCCTTGTCGGCCAGGATGTCACAGTCGTTGACACGGTACAGAACACTCTCGGCAGCAAGACGTTCGTCGGTGTTGGCAGCCACCAGGTCGTAGACGACGGGCAGACCGTCGCAGGTACTCAGCAGCACGAGTTTGAAGCCGAAGTAGTGCAGCTTACGCGCCGCACACTGACCATACCCGGCATACCCTGCAAAGTCACTATGTGTTTTGGACCGTTTGTAGCCTACCACCGGGACAGGTTTGGTATCCAGCAGCAGGCACTCGCAGGTATACCCACCCAACATCCCCAACCACGCTTGCCGTAGTGCTTCCACCACCGCTTGTAAGGCTCGCCCGCGTCGATTGTACTGGCTCTGGTCCACCAGCTTAGGAAACAGGTCCAGATGGTTGGCACGCATGTATGCCACATACTGCGTTTCGCCCGGATATGGCACAAAATCATGCGCCAGCAGCAATGTCAACAATTCGCTGTCGCTGAACTGCGCTTTTGCGCCTGTCTTACCCTTTAGCAGATGCCGTCCCTCTGTTTGATACCAGTCGTCTACCAGCACGTACAGCGTGGTCAAAAGCGTTTCCAGGTCTATACTTGTCATGGGAATGGGTCCGATTGACTGTAGGGGTACCTTCAATCTTGCGTCCCATTCCCCTTTTCGCCAAATTCATTCCACATCAGACGTATCCTACAATTTTGAACAGGTATTTTTTCCATGATCGACCGCCTTCTTCTCAACGCGAACATTTACACGCTCGACTCGCGCCAGCCGCGTGCATCAGCGCTCGCCATTCACCGCGACCGTATCCTTGCCGTCGGAGGTGACGAACTCCGCGCGCTGGCCGGACCCGATACGCAGATTGACGACATGGGCGGCGCGATGCTCCTGCCCGGCATCGTGGACGCGCACATGCACTGGCTCTGGACATCGATGAACCTGCAACGGATCGACCTGATGGATGTCTCGCCCAAAACAGCGGCCATCGAGCGGGTGCGGCTCGCAGTGCAGGGCAAGCAACCCGGAGAATGGTTGCAAGGTTATGGTTGGGCGCAGGGACGCTGGCCGGATGGTGCGTTCCCGACTGCCGCCGATCTTGATCCCGTGTCGTCTGCAAACCCCATTTTCTTGCGAGCGCGCAGCGGACACGCGGCATGGGTCAACACGGCAGCGCTGCACAGCGCGGGGATCACCGCCAACACGCCGAATCCGCCGGGCGGGGAGATTCAGCGCGATGCGTCCGGCCAACCAACAGGCATCCTCTTCGAGATCGCGATCAACCTCGTCACTGACCGCATCCCCGCACCTTCGCTCATTACCGTTGCAGATGCGATGCGTGCCGCGCAAAAACTGGCCTGGCAGAAGGGTTTGACGGGCTTTCACGATTTCGATGATCAGGATTGCTTCGAGGGTTTGCAGGTGCTGCGCGCGAGCGGCGACCTTGGCTTGCGCGTTTTGAAGAACATTAACAAGGCCTTCATCGAACACGCCTTCGGGCTGCGCGTGCGCTTCGGCTTGGGTGACGATTGGCTGCGCATCGGCGCGTTGAAGCTGTTTGCGGATGGCGCGTTGGGCAGCCGTACAGCAGCCATGATCGAGCCGTACAGCGGGGAGCCGGAGAATCGCGGTATCGTGGTGGTAGACAAGGAAGAAATGGCGGAGTTGGTCCCGCAAGCAAGCCGCGCGGGACTGCCGACGACCATTCACGCGATTGGAGACCGGGCGGTGCATGACGTTCTGGATGTGTTCGAGGCGGTGCGCGCGGAAGAAGCGGCGCTCGGTATCGCGCGGTCGGCGCGGCGTCACCGTGTCGAGCATGTACAGCTCATCCACCCGGACGACGTGGGGCGGCTCGCCGCGCTGGACTTGATCGCCTCGATGCAGCCGATCCACGCGACCGCCGATTACCCGATGGCTGACGCCTTCTGGGGCGCACGCTCGGAATATAGCTACAACGCGCGGATGCAGCTTGACCTCGGTACACGGGTCGCGTTCGGCAGCGACAGCCCGGTCGAACCGTTCGATCCACTCAAGGGTATACATGCAGCAGTCACGCGGCGGCGCGCGGATGGCTCGCCCGGACCAGACGGCTGGTATCCACAAGCGCGGCTGACGATGGATGAAACCCTGCGCGGCTACACGCAGGGTCCGGCTTATGCTGGGTGGACGGAGGATCGACTCGGCAAGCTCGCGCCCGGCTTCCTCGCGGATGTGACCGTGTTCGACCGCGACCTATATGCCGTCGACCCGGACGAGATTTTGAATGTTCATGCCGTCGGAACCATGACAGGCGGCCAGTGGCGTTATCGGAAATAGCGGGCAGCAATGCTCGCGCTACCATAGAAGGACGTATCGAAATGCGACGGCTATTCCTGATTATTGGTCTGTTCGTCTTCCTCGCAACAGGACTTGCGTTCCCAGCGCAGCGTGCATCCGCGCAATCGCCCTATTTCTCCAACCTCGCGTTCAGCGCCGTACAGGGCGGTCCGGCGTATCCCGCCTTCACACCGGGGATTAAGCAGGTCTTCGTCGCGTTCGATTATGTGAATGTGCCGCCGGGAACGACCCTCGTGCGCGATTGGTACAGAGATGGTCAGTTCCAGTTTCAACGCGCCGAAGCGTGGAACCCGGCATGGGGTAGCGCTGGCCGACTGACGAGTATTTCCGTCTACGACTTCACGGAAGGGCTGACGCCGGGGACGTGGCAGGTGGCAATCTCGCTTGCGAGCTATCCGGCCTCGGTCATAGCGGGATCGTTCGTGATTGCGGTCGAGCCGTCCGTTCCCGCCCCCGGCGCACAGGTCTATGACCTGACCACCGCGCTGACGCCACTGGCGAACGCAGCGAACGTCTTTCCGGCGGGGACACAGGCGGTGTACATCCGTTTCGGCTACGCGAATATCCCGGTCGGCACGCTCGTCCAGCGTGACTGGTATGTGAATGGGGCGCTGTTCCGCACCGTACAGGAAGCGTGGAGCGGCTATCTTGGCGCGACTGGCCGCGTCTCGAACATCTCACTCTACGATTACATCAATGGTCTGCCTGCCGGGAACTGGCGCGTGGTCGTCTCATTCCCCGCGCTTCCGGGCGTGCGCGACGAGGTGACATTCAGTATCGGGAGCGCAACGACGACGACAGGCGTTTTCTCCAATGTTACGTTCAGCACGACGCCATACGGCCAGAGCTACAGCGTCTTGCCCGCATACCTTCAACAGATTTTCGTCCGCTGGAATCACACGAATGCACCTGCGGGCGGGGCGGTTGTCGCGCGGTTGTTTCGCAATGGCGGGTTTGTGGTCGAGATTCAGCAGCAGTGGCTTGGCAGTGGCAACGGTTCGGCATGGGTTTACTTCTACTCGTTCCAGCCGGGTTTCCTGCCGGGCAATTATGCGGTCGAAGTCAGCTTGCGCGATGTGCCGGGCGTGATTGCGACCGGGTACTTCCGCATCGGATAATCTCGCGGCCTGAAAAATCGAATGAAATTGTGACGGCCTCGCCTGTTGGTGAGGCCGTTTTCTTGCGCTAAAATGAAAATACTATGGCGCTCGTGATATACACCATTGGACACGGCAACCTCGCGATTGAAGAATTCATCGCTCTGCTTGATCAACACAAAATCGAGGCGTTGATCGACGTGCGCTCGGCTCCCTATAGCAAGTACGTCCCGCACTTCAACCAGAAGCCGCTGCACGCCGCGCTGCACGCCGCGGGCATAAAATACAGCTACGCGGGTGAAAAGCTGGGCGGTCGCCCGAAGGACCCGGCGCTCTATCGCGGCGGCGCGGTCAGCGCGGAAGACGCGGACCGTCACGACTTTCTGGATATTGTCGATTATCGCCTGCTCGCGGAGACGGATACATACAAGGAAGGGATCGTGCGGTTGCTCGAAATCGCGGGGCAATACCGGACGGCGATCATGTGCAGCGAAGAAAACCCCGATATGTGCCACCGCAAGAAACTCATCCAGCGGACGTTGCTGGCGCGGGGTGTATCGGTCCTGCATATTCGCAAAACAGGCAAGATCGAGGCGGGCGCGGATGAACCCGAACAGCTTTCGCTCCTGTAATCGATCCACATGAAACTATTCACGATTGGCTTCACCCACAAAACCGCCGAACAGTTTTTCACGCTTCTTGGCGATGCGGGCGTGAAATGCCTGATCGATACGCGGCTGCACAATGTCAGCCAGCTTGCCGGGTTCGCGAAATTCCCGGATTTACCCTTTTTTCTAAATGCCATTTTGAAGTGCGAATATCGCTACATGCCCGAACTCGCGCCAACCGATAGCATCCTTTCGGATTATCGAAAAGATCACGATTGGGAGCGCTACGTCACGCGCTTTGAAGCATTGATGGATGAGCGGAACATCCCGCACGCATTGGATGAGCCGTTATTCCAGTCGCGTGCGTGTTGCCTGCTGTGTAGCGAGGCGACCCCGGAGCAATGCCACCGCCGTCTGGTCGCGGAGCGGATCGCGCGGGTCTGGCACGATGTCGAAGTCATTCACCTGATTTGAAAGCAGACGACCATGCGCCTTGTTTTAACCATCACCGACCTCACACGCATGACTAATGATCACGTATGTATCGCGGGCTATGACCCGGTTGGGCGCTGCATTCGTCCGACACGATTGGGTAACATCCCCGAAACGTGGCTCACCGATGACGGCGGGCGCATCGTCACGCCCTTCGCGCAGGTTCTGCTCGGCGTGAAGACATTCCCGAAGAAGGACCCGCCGCACACAGAAGATTTCCAATTGATGGATGATAAGTGGAAGGTCGTCGGCGCGTTGGATGCGGTAGCGCGCGAAAAGCTACTCAAGCGGCAGAGTCAGCCCGCCGTCGCGGACATCTTTGGTCATCCAATCATGCACGAAGAAATGCGCTGGTATCTGCCGCATGGGAAGGGCGGGTGTTCGCTTGGTACGGTCGGTCCGGTGACGTTGAACGCGCTCGATCTGTTCTGGCGCGAGGATACGCCGCACGCGCACGTCACCTTTACCGACCCGGCGGGCGCGCAGTATCGCCTCAACCCGACCGATCTCACCTTCCGCTACTGGCTCTCTACTGCGCGCAAGCACGGGTACTCACCCGATGAGGTGTGCGACATCTTCATGCGCCGCATGGAAGGCCAAACAGTCTACCTGCGGATCGGCCTCACACGCGCCAATTGGGACAAGCACCCGGATTGCTGCCACCTGCAAATCAATGGCATCTACGGCTTCCCGACTGACTACGCGAAGGGCAAGACCTACGCGGAATTACGGTCAGATTGAGGGTTTGGGAATATCGAATGACAACGTACATTCGTTAAAATTATTCATTCTGGTTGAGGTGACACTGAACAATAGTGGATGGAGACGACAAATGAACGTGAACGTTCGTATTATATGTATATCCCCTCCAACACAAACCGAAGAGAGTATACAAACTCGCTTTGGAATGCAGACCAAATCGCAAGACCTGCTCAGTGGTCAGCCTCTGGCCGATGGTTCACTCCAGTTCGAGTGTACTCTGCAATTGCGAAAAACTGCGGGTGGAGAAGCCCCCGATTGGACTGGCGCTTACGTGCATGGGAAACCAAAACAGCGCTTTCTCTACTTGAGTTGGGGATACAAACAGGACAACCATTGGGAGTGGATTAAACGAATCAAAATACCGCTCGCCGGAGTTACATGGCAGCAAATTGACGCTACTAATAAAAATGGAGGGACACTGCAAGCCACTGTAGATGGGACCCAGGCCGCTACCGTCAAATTGCTCGGTGATGGATGGTCAATCCATCATGATGATTTAGGGTAAGCCTACTTACAAGGCTGAGTAGAAATGCAGCTATCATAATGCTTTCGTCACGCGACCGCCGTTGACAACCCGCCCCCGAACCGCCATAATGCGCTCCGCTTTCATGGACGGAGCCGCATTGAGCATTTTCAAAATCGCCTGGGACCGCTGGAAGATCATCGGGCATATCAATGGCAATTATGTCGGGCGCTTTACGACGGTCGCGTTCTACTACACGATCCTTGTGCCGTTTGCGGTCGGTGCGCGCCTGTTGACGGACCCGCTCAAGCTGCGCCGCAGCTCCGGCTGGCTCGTGCGCAAACCCGTCAGCGCGGCGCTCGATGACGCGCGGAATCAGTTCTAGCGTATGTATATCCTCGGCATCTCCTGCTTCTATCACGACTCCGCCGCCGCACTCATTCAGGATGGCAAGCTCGTCGCGGCCTCGATGGAAGAGCGCTTCTCGCGTATCAAGAACGACAGTAGCTACCCCGCGCAGGCCATTGAATTCTGCCTGCGCAAGGCCGGGATCACCGCGCAGGACCTCGAATACGTGGTTTTCTACGAAAAGCCGCTCGTCAAATTCGAGCGTATTCTGATGTCCGCGCTCGGTACGTTTCCGCGTTCGCGCGACGTGTGGCAGGAAGCGATGCTGGCATGGCTCCCGCAAAAGCTGTGGGTGAAAAGCACGATTCACACGCGCCTGAATATTGCACAAAAGCGCATCCTCTTCGCGGACCACCACATGACGCACGCGGCCAGCGCGTTCTTCTGCTCGCCCTTCGATGAGGCGGCGGTCCTCACGGTGGACGGCGTGGGCGAATGGACTACGACCACGATGGGGCGCGCGAAGGCCGATTGGGATGGCACAGGCCGCAACGAGATTGAACTTTTCGCGGAGCAGCGCTTCCCGCATTCGCTCGGCCTGCTCTATTCGGCCTTCACCGCGTTTCTCGGCTTCAAAGTCAACGAGGGTGAATACAAGGTGATGGGTATGGCTCCCTACGGCCAGCCCAAGTACATCGACAAGGTTCAAAAGCTGATCCACATCAACGCGGATGGCTCCTTTGAACTCGCGATGGATTATTTCTCGTTCCATTATTCCGCGACCGAAACTTATAACCGCCGCTTCAATGATCTGTTCGGCGAGCGCCGCCCGTCATCCGACGACTTCTTCACGATGCAGACCAATCCTGAACGCGCGGGTGAAGCGGCCATGCAGACAAACCAGTATTACGCGGATGTGGCGGCCAGCGTGCAGGCTGTGACCGAAGACGCGCTGCTCAAAATGGCGCGGTCACTTTACGAAAAAACGGGGTTGAAGAAGCTCGCCTTCGCGGGCGGCGTCGCGCTCAATTCGGTTGCCAATTTCAAAATCCTGCACGAAACGCCCTTTGAGGAAATCTACATCCAGCCTGCGGCGGGTGATGATGGCGGGGCGCTCGGCGCGGCGCTGTGGGCATATCATTGCGTCCTCGGCAAGCCGCGCGCGTTCGTGATGGACCATGCCTATTGGGGCGAGGAATATAGCGACGGGGAGACGCGCGCATTCCTCGAAAGTGCCGGGATCGCGTACGAATTCGTCGAGGACGATGAAACGCTGCTCGACCGCGTAGCCGAAGCGCTCGCAGCGGGCAAGGTCATCGGCTGGCATCAAGGCCGTTTCGAGTGGGGACCACGCGCCCTCGGCAACCGCTCGATCCTCGCGGACCCGCGCCGCGTGGAGATGAAGGAAATCGTCAACACGAAGATCAAATTCCGCGAGCCGTTCCGACCGTTCGCGCCGGTGGTCCTCGCGGAGCGCGCGACGGAATATTTCGACTTCCCCGATATTGCGAAACAGATGCCGCCGAAGTTTATGCTGATGGTCAGCCCGGTTGTCGAAAACAAGCGGACGATCATCCCGGCCACGACGCACGCCGGCGGCACGGGTCGCCTGCAAACCATCGACGCCGCGACCAACTACCGCTATTATGAGGTAGTGCGCCGCTTTGGGGAGATTACGGGCGTCCCGGTGCTGCTCAACACGAGCTTCAACCTGCGCGGCGAACCGATTGTGAATACGCCGCAGAATGCGTGGAATACTTTCCACAATAGCGGGCTGGACTTGCTCGCTATCGGTCGGTTTCTGGTGAAGAAGGATATAAACGATGCGTGAAATCACTTCGCGGCTCGGTGTGATTGGCGAGTTGATGCGCTTTTTATGGGCGCGCAAACTGTGGTGGATGATTCCGATGATCGTGGCGCTGATTCTGTTCGGCATCCTGATCATCCTCGGCTCGACAGGCGTACTTTCGCCGTTTATCTACTCGCTGTTCTGATGCCGAACTGGGCGATTGCATGGGCGGTCGGGCTGCTGATTGGCCTGATCATCGGCAGGTTTGCGGCGCGCGACTCGAACCGGGAAAAGCCCGTCATCGGCGGCCCGGTCGCACGGGTGGCGCACTATCTCGCCTGTTCGCTGATCATGGCGGGCGCGCCGACCGCGCTGCTCGTCACGCTCACGTATGGCGAGGCGAAATTCTTCCCCCGGCTGCTTACGGCGGTCGGGATCGTGTTTACCAATCTGGCAGTTGCGGCGGTGTGTCTGCTGGTGGCTGCCGCGTTCGAGAAATCGGTAGCGCAGCCGACCGCCTAATCGTGGTCGGCGACCGTGTGCGGGATATATGCCGCTTCCAACGCGGTCAGTTCGTCCCCTTCGAGATGAATCCCCGTCGCGCTCACGGCTTCCTCCAACTGGTACATCTTCGTCGCGCCGATGATCGGGCTGGTCACGCCGGGGCGGTGCAGCAGCCACGCCAGCGCGATTTGCGCAGGCTTCACATCACGCTTCGCCGCAATCTCATCGACCTTCGCCGCGACCGCGAAATCGGCGTCCTTGTAGTAGAGATTGTGTGCATAGATGTCGGTGCGGGCGCGCGTCGTCTCGTTTTTCTCCGCACCACGTCCGCCGGCGAGGAAGCCGCGCGCGAGTGGACTCCATGGAATCACGCCAACCCCCTCTTCGATACACAACGGCAGCATTTCGCGCTCTTCCTCGCGATAGACGAGGTTGTACTGGTTCTGCATGGAGACGAACTGCGCCCAGCCGTGCATCCGCGAGAGGTATAGCGCGCGGGTGAACTGGTACGCAAACATGCTCGACGCGCCGATGTAGCGCGCCTTGCCGGATCGCACGACATCGTTCAATGCGTCGAGCGTCTCCTCAATGGGCGTCTCATAATCCCAGCGGTGAATCTGGTAGACGTCCACGTAATCGGTTTTGAGGCGGCGCAATGAGCCGTCGATGCTCTCCATGATATGCTTGCGCGACAGCCCCTTCTGGTTGGGACCCGGACCCATTGCATTGAATACCTTCGTTGCGATAACCACGTCGTCGCGCTTTGCAAAATCGGTAAGCGCGCGGCCTGTGACTTCCTCGCTCATGCCGAGCGAATACATATCTGCAGTATCGAAAAAGTTGATGCCGAGTTCGAGCGCGCGGCGCACGAAGGGGCGGCTGTCGTCTTCATCCAGCACCCATTCGCGCCATTTCGAGGTCCCATAGCTCATCATACCGAGCGTCAGACGCGATATTTTTAGCCCGGTCTTGCCGAGATTGACGTAATCCATTGCAAAAATCCCCCTGTGCGTTATACCCTGTATTCGATAACTCAAGCCGGACAAAGTATACTTGAGTGCAGCAAATCAGAGGCGAAAACGGCGTATGCTGGAACAACTTGCGCGGGCTGTGCGCTGGATCGGCGCAAGCAAGCGGCTCGCCGTCCTGACGGGAGCGGGCGTCAGCAAGGAAAGCGGTATCCCCACCTTTCGCGATGCGCTGGATGGCTTATGGGCGCGCTACGACCCGGCGGAACTGGCCTCCCCAGACGCCTTCGCACGTAATCCGCAGTTGGTCTGGGATTGGTACGCGCACCGTCGCGAGACCGCCGAAGGTTGCCGCCCCAACCCCGCGCATGAGGCGCTCGCGCGGCTCGAAGACCTGTTGCCGCAGGTGGTCGTCATCACGCAGAACGTGGATGGTTTTCACCAACTGGCGGGTAGTAGCGATGTGATCGAACTGCATGGCAATCTGCACCGCTACAAGTGCAGCCGTGATTGCCAGGGCGAACATACCCCCGTTCCCGTCAGCGATTATCTTCAGCACACCAGCGCACAGGGCGGCAGCGTCCCGCAGTGTCCGAATTGCGGCGGCCTCGCGCGCCCGGATATTGTCTGGTTCGGCGAGATGTTGCCGCCCGCCGCCATCGAGCGCGCTTTCGCGGTGGCGCAAGGCTGCGATGTAATGCTTGTAATCGGCACATCTGGCATGGTGCAGCCCGCCGCGCGTCTGCCGCAGATTGCACGGCTACAGAATGCAGTCGTGATCGATGTGAATCCGGAACCCAATAATCTTGCCTCGGTGGTGGACATTTTCTTGCAGGGTCGCGCTGGGGAGATCATGCCGAAGATTGCTGCGGCCATTTTGCAGGGAGCCTAGAGCGAGCTGTTTGGGTGACACCGAAACGTGCTATTTCAATGGTTCCGTACCCTGTTCACCATGCCAGCGGCTTCCCATCCCGGAAAAAGCCGCCACTCACGCCGTTCTCCGGGAGTGTAGCGAGTTGTATAATGCTCGTTGCGCCCTGCTCCACGCTGCGCGGCGCGTTGGACCCGCCCATATCGGTACGGACCCAGCCGGGACACGCTGCATTCACCTTGATATTTTTATAGCCCCGCAGGCTGTCCGCGATCATGCGTGTGAGCGCGTTCAGCGCTGCTTTTGACATGCTATACGAAGGCGCATAGTTCGTCATGTTTGTCAGCGATCCGGCTTCCGACGAGACGTTGACGACGCGCCCGTAGCCGCGCGATTTCATCAGGGGGATGAACGCTTCGCACATGCGTAGCGGTCCGTATACATTCGTCTCCACGACTTCGCGCATCGTTTCGATGTCCACGCTCAACACATCCACGTCGTCGTCGAGCAGGATGGCAGCGTTGTTTATCAAAATCTCTGCAACGCCGTACTCGTTTATGACGAATGCATTGAGCGCATCCACCGATGCACCATTGGTCACGTCCAGCGGATGCGCGACAATCTCTCCCGGCAGGTTCTTCGCGGCGGCTTCGGCTTTTGCCGAGTCGCGCGCAGTCAGTAGCACGCGCACGCCCTGCGCCGCAAGTTGCCTGCAAATTTCCAGCCCAATTCCCCGATTGCCGCCCGTCACGATTGCGGTTTGCATAGCGCCTTCAGCTTTCAGCCGTCAGCCATCAGCCTCTGGCTACCAGAACTTTGAATCAATTATACAAAAATCGTACGGCGGAGTGGTTATTGACCTGCGCTTGGCGTCAGGCTTTCCTTTTCGGTTTCCTTTGCGCGCTTCTTTGCGGCGGCACGCGATGCGGCGCGGCGCATCTGCACGCCCAGCGCAAAGTTCTGATAAACATCCTGCACGGCGTTGAACGCGCGCCGAGCGGCGACCATACGCCTACCACCCTGCCTGACCTCTTCGATTTCCGCGCCCGGTTTTACGCCGAATTGAAGCACAATGGAAGCCCACGTCAGCCCCGAACCGAAGGCGATCATCGCCACCTTGTCGCCGGGCTTGAGCCTGCCCTCTTCAATCGCTTCGACCATCGCCAGCGGAACCGACGCTGCGGACGTATTGCCGTATTTCTGGATGTTGACGAAAAATTTATCAAGCGGCTGGCGCATCAGTTTGGCTGCCGTCTCGATGATCCGCAAATTAGCCTGATGCGGGATGAACAGGTCGATGTCTTCCGGGAGCAAACCCGCCTGATCGATTACGCGCTTGAGCGAGGACGCGACGGTGCGCGTCGCGAATTTGAACACTTCCGGTCCGTTCATGCGCAGGTAGCCGAGCCGCTGATCCAGCACACTCTGATCCATCGGGTGAACCGTTCCCGCGCCGGGGACATACAGGTTCAACGCGCCGGAACCATCCGAGCCGAGTTCGTAGCTCATCACGCCTGTGCGCTGCGCTGTCGCTTCCAGCACGACCGCCGCCGCTGCATCCCCGAACAGGACGCACGTAGAACGGTCCGTATAATCGAGCGCGTAGGAGATGACTTCCGCGCCGACGACCAGAATGCGCTTCATCGTCCCGGCCTGAATGAACTGGTTAGCGACCGCGAGGCCATAAACCCACCCCGAACACCCCGCCACGAGGCTGAACGCGCCGCAGGTCGCGCCGAGTTTGTCCTGTACAATGCTGGCGACGGGTGGCATGTAATAATCCGGGGAAGAGTTCGCGACGATAATCAGGTCGAGGTCGGTCGGCTTCAACCCTGCCATTGCCAACGCCGGGATCGATGCTTTCACGGCGAGGTCGGACGAATTCTCGCCGGACGCGCGGACGTGCCGCTCCTTGATCCCCGTGCGCGAGGTAATCCATTCATCAGTGGTATCGACCATTTTGGCGAGGTCGTCGTTGGTGATCACTTTTTCGGGGACATACTTGCCCCATCCGATGATGCGGGCATAATGATCAGACATGGCGCGTTTTGCAATCCTCTCAAACTTACGGTAAAGACTTGAATAATTGACAAAAATCCCGCAGATGCTGCGGAGCATCTACGGGAGCGCGGAGCGAGAATAAAACTCAGGAGAGCAGGTTGGAAGGAGTCGTCTCTGCGGTGACGCTAGTAGTCGTTTCCGGGTGCGAACGCTGCTCCGTGATGCGACCAAGTGCGCGGCGTCCTGCAAAGAGCGCCAATCCTGCCGTCAATGCCCCGCCACCGAGCCGCGCGGCCAGACGGTAACGCGCGGGGATTGCCTTCCAACGCAAAACCAGCGTTTTCTGCTCCACGCCGACGAACTGCGCTTTGAGCGCCGCGACGAATTCCATGTTCGGCTCGACGGGCATCAGCGAGCGGTTCAGGCGGTTGGCGAGGTGCAGCAGTGCCAGCTCTTCCCCGGTCGCACCTTTGAGGTAGCTATCGTTCCGCTCGCCCGCGAGCAGCGCGTTCAGGTGCGCCGCGAGCAGCGCCTCGACTTCCAGATCGTTTTCATAGTTCATAATCGGCTCAAGCCCCCTGTCGGCGTCCGCGCTTGGTGCGCGGTGCGGGTTCTGCTTGCCGGGCGGTTAAATCTTCCCGCAGGGCGAGCAAGGTACGATGATACAGAGATTTGACCGCGCCTTCGCTACGGTCCATGATTGCCCCCACATCGGCATTGGAGAGCTTTTCGACGAATTTCAGGAGCAAGAGCTGCTGACGTTCTTCGGGCAGGCGGCGCACCGCTTCGAGCAGGCGCTGGCGTTCTTCTTCACTCTCGGAGGCGACTTCCGGTGCGTCGGCGCGCAATCCGGCGGCGATAAATTCATCGAGCGGGATGATTTTGCGGCGGGTGCGGTCCCGATGCCAGTTCGCGACGAGGTTGTGCGCTATCCGGTACAGCCATGCCGAAAACGGGATGCCGCGCTCCACATACGTTTCGATGTGGACAAGCGCCCGGTGAAACACGCGCGAGGTGAGGTCCTCGGCGTCGTGCGCGTTCCCGGTCCGGTAATAGATATAGCTGTATATCTTCTTGACGTAGCGTTCGTATAGCTCACCAAACGCTGCCGGGTCGCCGTGCGCGATGATGACCAGTTCCGAGTCTTCGAGTTCCGAGTACGCTTTTTTGCCCATGATGCAGACTATAACCCGTGTAGGGTGCGCGGGTTACGCAAAATATCCAACAAAATGTGACGCCGCATTGGGTAATTTGGAAAGACGGTCTGGGCAAGCCGCAGCCCCTACACAATGCGCGCAATCCGGTGTAGGGATCGCGGCTTGACCGACCCGTTTCCCGCGTAAACGCGAGATTATTTCTTCTTTGCGATGTCTGTCCCGATAAAAAATTCAATATCCACACCGGGCGGCGGGTTGCTCGTGGGTTGAATTACGCTGCCGTCCAGCCCCATTGCAGCGGCCAGCGCGCGAGCGGTCTTCATTTTGTTGTTGTAGACCTTGATCACCGACACCGCGTAAACACTCACCTTGAGGTCGGCGGTCTTCGCATCCAGCGCGTTGAAGCCCTGCGCGCGCAACTTGTCGACCGTGAGCTTGCCGTAGCCATCCACACCGGAACCGTTCAAGGTCTGAATTGCGGCTTTGCCATCATCGCTATCGGTTGCGGTCGGCGCGAGAGTCGGTGGCAGCGCGACAAAGGCTGCATCGGAAGCCGGAGCCGCCGTTGCAGGCGCGGTTTGTAGGCTCACGGCTTGCGTCGGCGGGGCGGGGACGGCGCTCCCCTGCACGGGCGCGGAGCCGGGCTTCGCATCGAATAGCGCTTCGATCAGATCATGGATTTTCTCGAAGTTGGGCGTGAGGACGTCTTCGCCCTGCGCAGTTTTGGCGGGCAGCACATAATTTTCGGTCGTCGTGAGGACCGCCGATTGAATGTTTTCGCGTGGGATTTTCTGCCCGATTTGCGCGAGTTCGACCATCTGGTCGAAGGTCATATCGGTTTTGACCGACGTTTTCACAGCATCCCAGACAGGTCCGATTTTGCCAAGCAGCGCCGACATCCCACCGAGGCTGAGGACCTTCTGCTGCACAGCCTTGATTACTTCCTGCTGCCGCCGCGAGCGCCCGAAGTCCTCATCCGCGTTGTGGCGCACGCGCGCATATTGCAGCAGCTTTTCGGAGGCGAGTTCCTGGCAGCCCGGTTTGAAATCGACCGTGATAAAGCCATAGCTACCATCCGGGTAATGGTCATCGTGGATGGGTTTATCGGGGCAGACCTGCACCGGACCAACCGCATCGATTACCGCCGTGAAGACATCGAAGTTGACGACAACATAGTGATGAATTTTCACACCGATGATACTCTGCACCGCGAGCGCCGTTACCCACGCGCCGCCGCCGGGGTAGGCGTTCAACTCGCCTGTCGAATAGGCAGTATTGATCCGGTTGCGGATTTGGTACTTCGGGATTTGCATGTAAATATCGCGCGGGATGGAGAGCAGCACGCCCGTTTTGCGCACTGGGTCCAGCGAGAGGACCATGATCGTGTCGGTTTTGAAATCGCGGGTTTCGCCTTTGCGCTGGTCGATGCCGAGGATGAGGACGTTCACGCGCGTGAGCGACGCGGGGAACGCGGGAGCGTTAGTTGGACTTGCGATTTGCGGCTGCGTTGCGGCAAGGGTCGCGCCGAGCGCGGTCGTCGATGCGACCGTAGGCGGGATCACGGTTGGCACATCCGCGACAAGCAACGGCGCGGCGGTCGGACCCGCACCCCCGCCGAGGTTCGGCAACGGTGGAAGTTCAATCGGCGCTTCCGCGACGAATTGGCGCGCAAGCGAATATGCGCCGACCGCCGCTCCTCCCGTGACCAGCACGAGCAGGAGCAGCACCACGAGCAGAAATGTCGGTGAAAGCCGCATCGGAAAAGACCCTCTTCGCTGCGCGCTATTCTATCATGCGGCGGTGCGCGGTAATGGGCGTTCACCTGACAGAACGGCTCTGCAACAGTGCGGGTCGGGCAAGCCGCGACCCCTACATCGGAGTGCACATTGTGTAGGGGCTGTGGCTTGCCCAGCCCGGTATTATTCCGTCTTCCGCAAGTGCGGATACAGCAGCACCTCGCGTAATGAGTCCGCGCCCGTGATCAACATTACCATCCGGTCGATACCAATTCCTTCGCCGCTGTTCGGCGGCATTCCGTAGCGCATCGCGCGTAGGTAATCCTCATCGAGCGGCGTCTCGTCGTCGCCACCCGCACCATACAGCGCCGCCATATCTAGGAAGCGCTGCTCCTGATCGCGCGGGTCGTTCAACTCCGTGAAAGCGTTGCCGAACTCCATCCCGCCGATGTAGAACTCGAAGCGCTCTACGTGGGTCGCATCGCCGGGGACGCCCTTCGCGAACGGCGAAATATCGCGCGGGTAGTCGATGATGAACGTCGGCTGGATGAACGTCGCCTCGCACGCGCCGAGCAGGTGTTCGACAAACTTGCCCCACCCACCGCCCGGCTTGACATTGCGCACTTCGGGGTCGGAGTGGGCGCGCATCACGGCTTCGAGCGCTTCTGCGGTCGGGTACTCGCGGTAATCGATACCCGTGCCTTCCGCAATCGCATCGCGCATCGTCACCCTGCGCCAGGGCGCGGCGAGTTCAATGCTGTGACCCCGGAAGGTGGTCGTCGTCGTTCCGTTAACTTGCCCTGCGACGTATTCAAACAGCCGTTCGGTACGCGCCATATTGTCGTGATAATCGTTGTAGGCGATGTACCATTCGAGCATCGTAAATTCCGGGTTGTGCTTGAAGCTGACGCCCTCGTTGCGGAAATCACGTCCGAGTTCATAAACCGCATCATAGCCGCCGACGAGTAGCCGCTTGAGGTAAAGCTCGAAGCTGATACGCAGATATAAATCCTGATCGAGCTGGTTGTGATGTGTGATGAACGGACGCGCCGCTGCGCCGCCATACAGCGGTTGCAAAATCGGCGTCTCGACTTCGAGGAAACCTTCCTCATCGAAGAAGCGACGAATCGCGCTGATCGTCTTCGCCCGCTTGCGGAACAGGTCGCGCACATCCGTATTCGAGGCGAGGTCTACGTAGCGCTGCCGATAGCGCTCCTCGACATCGGAGAATTCGGCGTAGCGCTCGACCTTGCCATCGACCTCACGCTCCTTGATCACCGGGAGCGGGCTGAGTGCCTTACTGAGTAGCGTCAGCGCGCGGACCTGAATGCTGATCTCGCCCGCACGGGTCCGCATCATGACACCATCAGCCTGCACGAAGTCGCCGAGGTCGTATTCCTTCTTGAACATCTCATAGGCCGCTTCGCCGACTTCATCCTGCTTGACGAAGAGTTGCAGCCGCCCCGCGCCGTCCTCGATATGCGCGAACGACGCCTTGCCGGAGACGCGGATCGACTTGAAGCGTCCGCACACGCTCACCAGAATTTCAGGCAGCGTGTCTGATACAGGCGCGGCTTCAAAGGCGGCAACGGCTTCGGCGGTGGTGTGCGTGCGTGTGGCGCGCGGCGGGTAGGCATCAATGCCCTTGCTGGCGAGGCGCTCCAGCTTGTCGAGGCGCTCACGTTCGAGTTGGTTGGCGGGCTGCCAGGTCATGGTCTCTCCTGTAGGATATGCAAACAAAACGCCCGTGCCGACGGGGATCAGCACGGGCGCGAGCGGGCGTGAAATACCGTCGGGTGCGTCAGCCGATTTTCTTGATCTCGTAGACGATGTTACCATCCGGCGCTTTGACCGTCACGGCCTCGCCGACCTTTTTGCCCATGAGCGCCTTGCCCATCGGGGAATGGTGCGAAATTTTGCCGTCTTTCGGGTTGGCTTCCGCGGGACCGACAAGATAGAAGATTTCCGTGCCTTTTTGCCCTTTTTCCTTGACCGTCACCTTCGCGCCCAGCACTATCGTATCCATCTTGCCAGTGGTTTCGATGATTTGCGCGTGGTTGAGGATGTCTTCGAGGCGCATGATCTCGCCTTCGACGAACGCCTGCTCGTTTTTGGCGTCCTCGTATTCCGCGTTTTCGGTCAGTTCCCCGCCTTCTTCGAGCGCATGGTGCAGGCGGTCCGCGACCTGTGCGCGGCGCACGCTGCGGTGAAAATCAAGCCGCTCTTCAAGCGCTTTCAGACCATCACGGGTCAGGTATTGCGGTTGATCAGACATATACTCTCCTGTGCAGACCGCCGGGGCAAAACAAAAGAACCGCCCTGAGGGGCGATCCTTCGCGCTGACAATGGGTTCGCGGCTTCACACTTTTCGGGTTAATCCCGTAGGTAGGAAGCGCCGTTATCATACCGGAAAATGGTCAGGTGTCAAGCGTAGATCAGGCGGTTTGCGTCTTGCTTCGGACCCTTGCGCGCCATACAATGCACAGTGTCGGAGAGGAGATTTCAGCGTGGCAACTCCGGTGTGCGTGGTCGGATTTGATCGACCTGAGTATCTACAGATTCGGGAACGGGCGAATGTTCCCGTGATTGCGGTGGAAACGCTGCCAAAAATCGCGGTAGTCGAGGGTCAATTGCTCGTGCAGCCGCCGAACCGAATGGCGCTCATGCCCGTCTCCAAAATGGTCTATCACGCGATTTTGGAGGATGATCTCAATTTCATAACAGGTCTCGCGCTGTGGGGCGGTCCATGTTTCCCGGATGCCTACGCATTGATGGATTGCCGCTTGCGGCTGCCGTGCCTTGTGCGGGCGCTTCGACATACCCGCTTTGGTAGCGGACCTCATGGATACGTCGCGCCTGATACGACGATCTCGATAGATGGTGAACACGTTGCCAAATGGGGCAACTGGCACGATGGCGACGACAAAGCGCGCTTTAGCGGTGAATGGACGAGCGA
This sequence comes from Aggregatilineales bacterium, assembly GCA_965246845.1. Lineage (GTDB taxonomy): Bacteria > Chloroflexota > Anaerolineae > Aggregatilineales > UBA2796 > JBBRMW01. The sequence continues at coordinate 338,590 of CBDFFR010000012.1, read as the reverse complement.
ACAGGCAAGCAGTATCGAACCTTTCTTTGAAGGTGAGGCGGTTCGCATTCTGATCATTGGTGAGCGGGCATGGCAAGTCAAAATGGGCGGGCGCGATTGGCTCAAATCAATCCACGATCCCAATGCGCGCTTGATGGACATCGATCCTGAGCTATACGAAGATACTGAACACATCCGTCAGGCGCTCGGCATGGATATTATCGGCAATGATTACATTATTGGGTCCGACGGCTCCAAACATTTGCTGGAAGTCAACCACATTCCAAATGTGACGCTCTTTTCAGAAATTTGGGAAGCATATCGGGATCATGTGGTGGAATGGCTGAATTCGTAGAATCCGTTATCAGCAATAACGAACCAGCAGTTCACCAGTTACAGTATCCCGGAGCATCAACGATCCAATATCATCGAGAAGCCAGAAGCGTCCATCGTGCGATATTATCGAGACAAACTCTTGCGGATATTGATCGAGATGCAACTCTCTTTCCAACTTGTTCTTTTGAATATTCCATATGGTTACATCATAAAATTCGCGGTCGGGATCACGCTGAACGACGCTTGGTAGATAAACAAAGCTACTGGTCGCATCGAATGCGTAAGGTTGTTCAAAGTGAACACTCTCCTCTTGTTCAGGGAACGATTGTAGTAGTTTACCTGTTTTTAAGTCCCACAAGTTTATATCTCGACCATCGGGACCGGCGCTAAACGAGAACACGACTAAATACCGGCTATTTGGAGAGAACTCCCATCCGCGAGCCATCCTTCTAGGATCGAGTATATACAACCGGACAAAACGCTTGGTATCCCACACCGAAAGCATCTTGTTCGCATTGGTGACGAGCAGGTGATCATCTGGCGAGATTATGGCGGGTCCTATCCAATTACCTGAATTAACCGTCCACTTGTGGACCAATTTGCCGCTTCTTGTATCCCAAACAGAGTGACTGGTGCTATCGAGCGTTACGAGGTAGTTTGTACCCAAACTGACCTCAGCTCGCCCAGCATTATATATATTCATGTCACCGGGGAAGGTATATAGTTGCTTGCCACTATCTATTTCCCAGAGGACACCCCCATCTGCACCGCTGGTAATCAAATGTTGATTATCGGATGTAAAAAATACATTTGTTCCGTCATCATATGGGTTTTCTGTTATGTGGGTAAATGAACGTACTTTTTCCCCAGTGGTAGCGTTGAGAACGATGGCTATTTCATCAAGTCCCACCGCTATATATTGGTCGTTTGATGAAATGGCGAGAAAGTACAGCGTATCTCCTAAGTTGATGTCGAAGACAGTCTCGCCAGTTAAAGTTTTCCATTTGAGGAACCGTTCCTTTCCAATTCCGAAGATATATTGTTCGTCGGATGTGAAAACAGCTTTGGTGATGACTGTGTTCCGGTTGCATGTGGCTTTCACGAGATAAGAATTTGACGCGGTTGTGCTGGACGGGAATGTGAGAATAAGCACGAGCATACAAAATGCAAACAATCGCTTTGTTGAGTTCATAACTGGCAAACGTTTTGCTTTATAGTTCAAGTTAAGGCGCATCGCATCTGAATTTTGAAGGATTGTACCCCGGTATGTTCAACCCGCCCCACCCCGTCTATAATGCACCTGACAATGGCGAGGCAACAGGAATGGCGAAGCGCGTGGTCGTCGCGATGAGCGGTGGCGTGGATAGCTCGGTGGCAGCGGTGCTCTGCGTGCAGCAGGGCTACGACGTAATTGGGATGATGATGCGGCTGTGGTCCGAAGACGGCGGCGAGGGCGGCGCGAATCGCTGCTGCACGCCGGACCAGATGAACGACGCGCGCACCGTCGCGGACCAACTCGGCATCCCCTTCTACGTGCTGGATACGCGCGAGGTCTTCAAGGGGTCGATTGTCCAGTTTTTCATCGACCAGTACAGCGCGGGCGTGACGCCCAACCCGTGCCTCGAATGCAACCGCCATATTCGTTTTGAATGGCTGCTCAACAACGCGCTCGCGCTCGATGCGGATTACCTCGCGACGGGGCATTACGCGCGCATCCGGCAGAGTGCGGAGGGCGATTTCCAGTTGCTCAAGGGGCTGGACGACGCGAAGGACCAGAGCTACGTCCTGAGCGTGATGGGGCAGCCGCAGCTTTCGCATGTGCTGTTCCCGGTCGGCGAATACAGCAAGCCGCGCGTGCGCGAACTGGCCGCGGAGTTCGGGCTGCCCGTCGCGAGCAAGCACGACTCGCAAGACCTGTGCTTCGTCGCGGATAATGATTATCGGCGCTTCCTTGCGCAGAATGCACCCGCCGCGATCCAGCCTGGTCCGATCATGCTGCGCAGCGGGCAGGTGGTGGGTGAGCATACGGGCTTGCCGAATTATACGGTCGGGCAGCGTAAGGGAATCAACATTGCGTGGTCGGAACCGCTCTACGTGATTGGCACGAACGCGACCCGTAACGCACTCATCGTCGGACCGCAAGCTGCACTCGGACGCGAGACGCTCACCGCCAATCGTGTTCACTGGATTAGTGGCCGCATCCCTGATGCGCCATTCCGCGCCGAAATCAAAATCCGCTATAAGGCGCGTCCGGCGTGGGGACTGGTTACACCGCTCTCCGATGAGCGCTTCTCCATCACCTTCGATGCGCCATTGCGCGATATTACACCGGGTCAGGGCGCGATCCTCTACGATGGAGAGCGCTGCCTCGGCGGTGGGATCATCGAAAAATTGCCCGTTGCTGAGATGGTCACAGCCTAGCGCCTATGTCCAGTCAACCGCCTGCCAGCGAACCGCCGCCGACCTTCGAGCAGCTTGCGCCCGATCCTGATAAAAATCAGGGACCGCGTGGCCGCCGGGTCGCGGTCTGGGGTGCGATTTTCACCGCGATCCTGACCATTTTGCTGACGATCCCTGCTTATCTTTTTGCGCCGCGCAGTGCGGGCATCCCGACGCGGTTGCCGACCGCGACCGACGTAACGCTGGGGCAGGTCGGCACGCAGACGACTTGCGCTGCGACTCCCGCGCTTGCGACCGGGACGGCGCTCGGTTGCTCGATCAGCCTTGCGCGCAGTGAGTTCACCGCACAACGCTTCACAAATGGTTGGCTTTTCTTGCAAAAAAATCCCGCGCCGGGGACCGTCTATGTCATCTTCGATGATGGCAACTGGGCGCAGGCTCCCGCGCCGACCGTCACCTTGCCCGATTGCCCGGAAGCGAGTAAGGCGGGGCAGGCCGCGCTGACCGGCATTCTGCGTGTCGAATATTGCAACGACGCCAAATTGCGGACGCGGCTCGGCGCACCTGCCCAAGCGGAGCGGTCGCTCACCGACCAGCAGATTGAAACGTATAGCAACGGTGTCGCGCTCTCCCTACCAGAGATTGGACTGTTCGCGCTGACCAGCGACGGCGCGGCGCGGATAGTTCGTTAAAAACGGTTCGGGCAACCAATCACGGGCGGACCGATATGTCCGCCCTGTCGGGCATGTCACGACCACTACACCACATCGCCCGGCCTGCTATAATTCACGCAATTCAAAGGCAGGGCGGCGCATGGGACAGTTGACGTGGCTCATTGATGGGCATAACCTGATCGGCCAGTTGCAGGACATCGATCTCGATGATCCACAGGACGAGGCCAAGCTGACGATGGCCGTCAAAACCTATTGTATGCGCGGGCGCTGCAAGGCGACGATCATCTTCGACAACGGGATTGTTGGCGGCGTCTCGCGAGAGCTGTCCAGCTTCGATGTGCAGGTCATCTTCGCGCCGCCGCGTACCCAGGCCGATAACCTGCTGATGCGCCGCGCGAAAGAAATAGGCAATATGAAGGATACAATCCTCGTCACCTCCGATGGTCGGATATTGCGGCTCGCGCACGCCTACGGTATGGAAACCATGACGAGCGAGGAATTTGCGCTGCTGCTCGGCTTCCGTCCGGTCGAGATCGACGCCGATGAGCGCCGCAAGGCTGGCAAGAAGCCGATTTTCAAAATGGTCTATGAAAAGGACCCCGACCCGCGTGTAACACAGGACGAGATCGCCTATTGGCTGCCAATTTTCAAGCGCAGGATGGCCGCCGTGCGCCTGGTCCGTGCCGAGCAGCAGGTCGCGGAACACGCCGCCCGCGAAGTACGCCGCGAACAGCGCAAGGCGCTTCGTCAGCGCAAGTCGTAGACATCCGTGAATTTGGCATCCAGGTAATGTAGGAACGGCGCAGCATCGAGTGTTGACCCCGTGCTGCGTTGCAGGAGTTCATTGGCGTCGAACGCCCGCCCATGCCGATACACATTCTCCGTGAGCCAGCCGAGCAACGGCGCGTAATCGCCCGCCGCGAGCGACCCGTCCAGCGTCGGCAAATCGCGATGCGCGGCATCCAGAAATTGCGCGGACATGACATTGCCGACTGTATAGCCGGGGAACGATCCGAACCCGCCGCCCGACCAGTGGACATCCTGCAAAACGCCGTGTGTATCGTCCGGCGGCGTCACGCCGAGGTACGCCTGCATCTTCGCGTTCCATGCTTCGGGCAGGTCGCGCACCTTGAGCGTCCCGCTGAGGAGTTCCATCTCGATCTCGACGCGCAGCATGATATGCAGGTTGTACGTTACCTCGTCGGCTTCAACGCGGATCAAACTCGGACGGACGCGGTTCACTGATCGGAAGAACAGGTCAGAATCGGCGTCGCGAAGCTGCTCCGGGAAGGTCGCTTGTAACTGCGCGAAGTGTACATTCCAGAACTCACGCGAGCGCCCAATCTGGTTCTCCCACATGCGCGATTGCGACTCGTGAGCGCCGTAGCTCGTCCCGCCGACCGCGTACTGGCCCAGAAAATCGGTCGTGAGCGCCGACCGCGTGAGCGCCGGGTCGATACCCTGCTCGTAGAGCGCGTGTCCGGTCTCGTGCAGGGTCCCGAAGAAGGCCATTGGGAAGTAGTTCAGGTTGTAGCGCGTCGTGATGCGGACATCGTTGCGGGTGAACGATACCTCGAAGGGATGCGGCGCTATGTCCAGCCGTCCCCGGTTCAAATCGTAGCCAAATTCCTGCGCGCACTTGAGGCCGAACGCCTTTTGTTTATCGAGCGGATATTCCGTTTTCCACAGGTCGCGCGGCAGCGGCTTATCCGCATTCACGATGCGCGCGAGCAGCGGCAGCAACCCGGCTTTGAGCTGCCCGAAAAGCGTTTGCAGCCGCGCGGCGGTCATGCTCGGCTCGTATTCATAGACCAGCGCATCGAAAGGATGCTCTGCGTAGCCAATTGCGTCCGCTTGACGCCGCACGAGGTCAAGCATCTTTTCGAGGTAGGGCGCGAAGCTGGCGAAGTCGTTGTTCTTCTTCGCATCCGCCCATACATTTTCACTCGTCGGGGAAAGCGCGGCTTTCTCGCTGATGATGTCGAGCGGGATGCGGCGCGTCAGTTCGTAATAATGGCGCGTCTGCCGCACCGCACGAACCCGGTAGCTGTCATCCGGCTCGTGTGCGACTTCGGCTTCGGCGGCGTCGATCAGGCGCGCCGTTTTCTCGCTGCTGAACATCTCCTGTGCGACGAGGGAGACGGTCGCGAGTTGATGGCCGCGCGTTTCCGAACCGCCATGCGGCATTTGCGTCCGCGCGTCCCATTTCAGTATGTTGAGTGTATTCAACAGATCGTTGACTTGCGCGATATGTGCGCTGAATTTTTCGTAAGCAGTCGGCATATGTTTTACCTTTTTGATGACGGGCGAGGCAAGCCGTCGCCCCTACGAAAACGCGCAGTCCGATGTAGGGGTCGCGGCTTGCCCGACCCGGCATTATCAACCTGCATCAGATTCGATATAAAAAAGTCGCCCGGCCATGTATGACCGGGCTAATACGGTTAGATACGGCGAAAATGACTAGTCCGTAGGAGCGGATTCAGGTTCCGCGCTACTCTAACCCCACACCTAGTCCTTCTTCGGCGGCGCGTTGCGACGGCGCACGACGGTTACGGGCTTGTTCGGGTCACGCGGCGCAGGTCCAGCAGCGGGTGCGCCCGTATCCCCTTGCGATTCAGGAGCAGTCGGAGCGGTGCTGACCGCCTTTTCCGAAGGAATACGCGGCTCGTCCGGCTGCGCAGCGAGTGCGGCAGGTGTCGGAGTTTGCGGTGCGGGCGCAGCAGCCGGGGCAGGTGCAGCAGCCGGAACAGCGGGGGCTGCCTCTGCTGCCGGAGCCGTGAGCGTGGCTGCTTCGGTCTTAGCAGCGCCACCCGCTCCACGACGCCGGACGATGGGCTTCCCGTCAGCGGTATGCGTGCCACCTGTGGCGGCAGTCTGAGCGGCAGCAGTCACGGATTGCAGCTTATCAGCGGCAGCGGGTTGTGCAGCCGCAGGCGCGGTCGCGGCGGCAGCGACGCCCGGCTGGATACCGGACGGCGACGGAGCCATCCCCGGCGCGGGCGCGGCAGGTGCGGCTTCTTTCGGCTTATCGCTCACCGGACCCGGACGGCTCTTGACCAGCCCGGCCTTGTTGCGCAGCTTCTGCACGTCCTTATGATCGTAGCCGCCGCGTTCGGCCTCTTCCTGTACGGAGATGGTCGGCGCGATGGTCTGCCAGTAACGCATCTCTTTGGAAAGTTTCGGCTTGTCATAGACGTGGTTAGAGGTGCGGTCATAGGACGCCAGTTCGTAATCGTGATCCATCTTGATCGCGTCGAACGGGCAATATTCCGCGCAATAACCGCAGTTCATGCACACGTCGATGTCGATGTAGAACGCTTCCGGTTCCGGCTTTGGACGGTTTGTTACCGGGTCTTTCGTCTGCACGATCCAGATGCACTGCGGCGGGCAAACCTTCGCGCAGATACCACACGAGGTACACCAGTCCTTGCCGGGATATTCCGGGTCGTCGTTGTTGTAGGTGACGAGGAACGGCAGGAAGCGGAAACGCTCCGCCGGGGCGAGTTTTTCTTCCGGGTATTGGACGGTGAACATGCCCTTGCCCTTCAAGCCCTGCTTGACCTGGAAGGATTCAATCCCGTTGCGCCGCCCGAACCACTTGAGATCATCCGCGAATGTCGCGAAAAAGTGCTTGAGCGTGACGCTCAACCCTTTGAGAATGCCTGTTCCGTACATGAAAGCTCCTTCGGAGAGGTATAAGCTATAAGGTGTAAGGTATAAGCAAACTCAAGAAGTGGCTTATACGCTTTTCTATGAGGTATGAAGCGTAAGGTACAAGAAAGCACAATCAGGATATTCCGCATTGGCTTATACCTTATACCTTACTGCTTATACCTTCCTCACCGATCCGTCTCACCCAACACAATATCGATGCTGCCCAGCACGACCACCACATCCGCGACCTTGTGACCCTTCGACATTTCGCCGAGCGGCGTCAGGTTGATGAAGCTGGGTGCGCGCACATGGTAGCGGAACGGATTGCCGCCGCCCGTCGAGACCGTATAGAAGCCGAGTTCACCTTTCGGGTTCTCGACATGACCGTAGCTCTCGCCCGCCGGGACCTTGATCGAGTAGCCACTCTTGCCGCCGAAGATGCTCTGGTTCTTCGTCTGTTCCAGACGCGGCAGAAGCTGTTCGAGAATGCGCAGGCTCTGGCGCATCTCGTCCATGCGGATCAGGAAGCGGTCGTAGATGTCCCCATTCTCGCGGGTGCAGACATCGAATTCGAGTTCCGGGTAGATGCTGTACGGCTGCGCGCGGCGCACGTCATACGGCACGCCGGACGCGCGCAGGAGCGGACCCGACGCGCTATAGGCAATTGCCATCTCCGGCGGGAGCAGGCCGACGCCAATGGTGCGCGTCTTGATGATCTCGCTCTCGGAAAGGAAGCGCTCAAGTTCATCGATGGCACGCGGGAGTTTCTCACGAATCAATTCGCGCAGATAATCCATCGTGTTCTCGTCTTTGATCTTTTCGTTCTGCAAGAGCGCAATCGTCGTCATGCGTTCCGGCAAATCGGCGTGAACCCCACCGAAGCGGAAGTAATTGCACATCAGGCGCGCACCCGCCGTCGCCTCGAACACGTCGAGGATGTATTCGCGCGTTTCGACCGCATATAGCATCGGCGTGAAGAGCGCACCGAGATCGTTCAACAGGAAGCCGACCGCCCACAGGTGGTTAACGATGCGCGTTAATTCAGCCATCAGCACGCGGATTACTTCCGCACGGTAGGGGACGCTGACCGCGTTGCCCATGAGCTGTTCGACCGCGAGCGCATAGCCGAAGTTGTTGCCCATGCTATTGATGTAATCGAGGCGGTCCGTGAACGGCATGTTGCCGAACCACGTATTGCGCTCGCCAATCTTCTCGTGGTTGCGGTGCAGGTAGCCCATCACGGGTTCGAGGTCTTCAATCGTCTCGCCGTTAAGCTGGACGACCATGCGGAAGACGCCGTGCGTGCTGGGGTGGTGCGGTCCGAGGTTGACCGTCAGGCGGTCGGTCATCATGCTCGCATCGCCTTCAATGTCGATACCGAGGTTCGAGCCGTCGTACAGGTGCTGGTCGAGCGGGCTGTAGCCAGTCGGGTCGAAGCCCGCCGGATACTTCACGTTATGGCCGTAGGGGTTGTGCTCTTCCGTGCGATAGACATTTCCACCCGGCCAGCGCGACTCGAACGGCTTGGTCTCTTCCTCGTAATATGGCTCTTTCCAGTCCTTGCGCATCGGGTGGCCGTAGAAGCCTTCCCACAGCAGAATGCGCTTGAGGTTCGGGTGGCCGGGGAAGCGAATACCGTACAGGTCCCACGCTTCGCGCTCCTGAAAATCCGCGCCGGGGTACACGCGAATCAGGCTGGGGATGCTCGGCTCGTCGCGTTCGGTCTGCGCCTTGAAGACCAGCGCCGGACCGCCATCCGGGACGCGGAAGGCGTGATAGACCATCTCCATGTGGTCGCCCTGTCCGAGATAATCTACCGCCGTCGCGCTGGAGAGATAATTGTAGCCGAGGCCGTCACGGATGTACGTCGCGACCTCGACCAGCTTGTTCGCATCGACAATGACGCCGCCATAGCCCTTTCGGTCGTCGTTCTTGATTGCATCCGGGAAACGCGCCTTGAGGTCGGTTACGGCGTCCTCAAGCGTCGCCGGGGGAGTTAGCACCTGATCAGTCATGCTCGATAAATCCTTTTGCTACGCCTTCACGTCCGCGACGGCGGCGACGTGGACGGCCAACATCGCATCCGCGACGGTCGGCGTCTCGCGGTTGAGCCGGGCTTCCTTCTTGAAGAGTTCGAGTTGGCGCGGGTCGATCACATCCGGTCCGAGGATCGGCACGGGGATCGGCTCATTCGGACCGTTGCCATACCAGGGCGTCGAAGCGGAGACGGCCAGCGATTGCCCCTGAATTTTCTTGTGCAGCGCAATCAGGCCGTTGAGCAGCGCCTGCGGGGTCGGCGGGCAGCCGGGGACGTACACATCGGTCGGCAGATATTTATCGATACCGGAGACGACGTTGTAGCCTTCCTTGAAGGGACCGCCGCCGGACGCGCACGCGCCCATCGCGAGGACGTATTTCGGCTCCGGCATCTGGTTGTAGAGCCGCACAATCGGGACGATCATCTTCTTGGTGACGGTCCCGGAGATGATGATTAAATCGGACTGGCGCGGGCTGGCGCGCTGAATATCCATGCCGAAGCGCGCCATATCGAAGCGGCTCGACGCGGTGGCGATCATTTCAATCGCGCAGCAGGCCAGCCCGAACAGCAGCGGCCACACCGACATACTGCGTGACCACCCGTACAATTTGCTGATGCTCGTGATCGCGACATTCGACTGCATTTCTTCCGGCACGGGAATATCCGGGTTTTGCAGTTCCTTGAGGTTGATTTCAGCCATTTTGTGTTTCCTCGTACCACTCCCTCAAAATACCGAGCAGGATGGATTCATTGGCGAGCGCCGGATCATCCGCGAAATTGGGGAGCGCGATGATTGCCTCGTAGAGCTGATCCAGCCCGACGCTCTCAATCTCCACGTCCGGGAACAGTTCCATCAGCGCCAGCACGATCTCGAAGGATGAGTCCCAATAGAGTGTGTTTAACTCGTCCATAGCTTGAATTATAACGGATTGATCTGGACTTCACAATCAAAATAAAGAACTTTGTGAAACAGGGTGAGTCGCGGTTTTTCACGGCTGCGCATCATATGCCGGGATGATTTTAGCCACACATCGCGGTTTTTCGTCGGGCCTGCTTGCGGATTTTAAAAATCACGTCTGATGTGGAATGAATTTGGCGAAAAGGGGAATGGGACGCAAGATTGAAGGTACCCCTACAGTCAATCGGACCCATTCCCATGACAAGTATAGACCTGGAAACGCTTTTGACCACGCTGTACGTGCTGGTAGACGACTGGTATCAAACAGAGGGACGGCATCTGCTAAAGGGTAAGACAGGCGCAAAAGCGCAGTTCAGCGACAGCGAATTGTTGACATTGCTGCTGGCGCATGATTTTGTGCCATATCCGGGCGAAACGCAGTATGTGGCATACATGCGTGCCAACCATCTGGACCTGTTTCCTAAGCTGGTGGACCAGAGCCAGTACAATCGACGCGGGCGAGCCTTACAAGCGGTGGTGGAAGCACTACGGCAAGCGTGGTTGGGGATGTTGGGTGGGTATACCTGCGAGTGCCTGCTGCTGGATACCAAACCTGTCCCGGTGGTAGGCTACAAACGGTCCAAAACACATAGTGACTTTGCAGGGTATGCCGGGTATGGTCAGTGTGCGGCGCGTAAGCTGCACTACTTCGGCTTCAAACTCGTGCTGCTGAGTACCTGCGACGGTCTGCCCGTCGTCTACGACCTGGTGGCTGCCAACACCGACGAACGTCTTGCTGCCGAGAGTGTTCTGTACCGTGTCAACGACTGTGACATCCTGGCCGACAAGGGCTTTCTTGGCGCGGATTGGCAAGCCAGCATTGCCGATGAAACCGGCAACTGTGTCCTCACTCCCAAACGCGCCAACCAGTCCCAACAAAATCATCCGCTACTCGACGCCGCGCTGGGCAGTTTACGTGAACGCATCGAAGGCGTCTTTCACCAACTCCAGAACACAGGGCGCAACCTTGAGCGCTTGCTTGCTAAAACGGTAGCTGGCTTGACCGCTCGCATCACCCTCAAAGTCACCTGTTTGGTTCTCAAGCGCTTGCTTGCCCGTGACTTTGCCTTTGACCTCCAAACCTTTTCCATTTCACATTAGACGTAAATCAGTATTTTTCGGGTTGCCGTAGATTTTCTGTCCACACTCGCGATGCGTCTTAAGATAGATTGATTGACAACCTCCAAAAACATTTATAACCCTAATTGCTAGGTGAAAAAGGTGCATGAAGTCAGGGAGAATTGGAATAATCACACGCATGGGAACCCAGCACGGCCGACCCCTACGACCAGATTGAGGTCACGCTCCCGCCCGAAGGCGGCTTCACGGAGGTGGTTCCCGGCCACCTGCTGCAAAACGGCGCAGCCGTGCGCGCCTTCGACGCTACCGCGAACGTCGTCATCCTGCACAGCTTCGTCAACCGTTACGAGAACGTGCAGTAGAAAGGAGACCCTATGGCATTCGCAGGCAATTTCATCCAGGTGCTGGTCAACGGGTACGAACTGACGGGCGACAGCAACCACGTGACCATCGATGATAAGCGCGACACCTACGACGTTACGGCGTTCGGCGACCTCGCGCACAATTTTCTACCCGGCGTGCGGACCTTCGCGCTGGACTATGCAGGCTACCTGAACGCCAACGCTGCCGGGTCGCACTCGATCATCAGGGGCGCGGCGGTCAAAGGCATCGTCTCACTGCTGGTCGGGGGCAACGCCCCGCCCGCTGCGGGCAATCCGGTCTACAGCCTGCTTGCACAACAGGGCAAGTATTACGACGCTCCCGGAAATTGCGAAGTTCGTCCCGTTCAGCGCGGCGTTCGCGACGTCCAACGGCCTCGGTGGCTGGAGCGTGGCGCTGGCCGTCCCAACGAGCATCACCAACTCCGCGTGCGTGGCGAAACGGGTTGGCTCATCCACCAAACGGCGGCAAATTGGTTTCGGCGTTTTCAAGCATGGCGCTGTAAATAGCGCCAACGCCAATGACTTGCTCTCGAAACACGAGAATGGAACACTCATCGTACTTTTCCAGAACTTCTGTTTCGTGCTGATGTATCCATTCAAAGTCGCTGTAGACATTTGAAGGCGTTTTGTCCACATGGGTGTCCCATGCGGAATTTGCTCCTGATTGATTTACTGGCAAATGAACCCGTCATCTAATCGTCACTGTGCCGCTCGCGCTCACTGTAAGCACCGCCTGAAAATCGCGCACACCCGCCGACTGCAGAACGTTCCCGCTGAGTAGCAGGTAATTCGCCTGATCGAAGGCAGGCCGCCCGCCCGCGACGCTCAACTTGAGTGTGACGCCCGCCGGTACGGTCAATGTAAGGTCGCCCGCGCCCGTCGCAATGTTCCCGCCAAGTCCGATTTCCGGGCGCTGCGCGGGCAGCGTCACGGTGAGCGCGCCCGTCCCGACACGGATGTTGAGTGTCCGTACAGTGGCGTTGGTCAGGTCGAGCGCTAGCGGACCGTCAGCACCTTCAATACTCAGTGTATCGAGCGTGATGTCGGCTGGAAGCCGCAACGCAAATTTGCCGCGCCCGATAGCATCCAGTTTGGGCAGTCTGCTCGTCCGGGTTTCGGTGATTGACAGCGTGGCGATCCCCTGATCGACGGTGAAATTCGTTGTCACCTGGCTCTCGGCACTGCCCACAAATTCACCGTTGATCGCGCGGTCGGCGGCGGTACTAATGTCAAGATCGGCGATCAGCGCCGAGACATTGATCTTAAGCGCGGTGACATCTGCCGCGAGGGTCTGCGCAATAGGCGCGCGGTAGTCGGTCCGCACACGCCCGGCCTGCTTCGCGTAGGCAAAGACCGCGATCCCAACTGTGAGTGCGAGCGTCACGAACAGCGCGATCACGGTAGCGAAGCGCACCCGCCGCCCAATTAGCACGACCAATCCAAACAGAACGAGCGCGGCAGGCCACCCACGCGCCACCAAATCCGCGACGATGGGCGGGACCGCGCCCGCGACGCTCGCGAGCAGGTAGACCGCGAAGACGACGATCAGCAGCGGCCACAACCAATTAGATCGGCTCACGCTATGCTCTCCGCAATTGGCGCAGCAGCAGTGCGAGGCCGATCAGAAGCAGCATCACCGGGACGATCAAATCGGCGCGCGAAGTGGCCGGAAGCGCCAGCACCAGCGTACTGATACCAATCAGAATCGTCAGTGCGCCGATCAGCAAGGCCGCTTCCGGGCGCGGGACCTTCGGCGCAACGTTGAGCGATGCGATGTCATTCAAGCCCTGCGCCGGGAAGATGATCCACAGTAGCAAATAGAGCAGGACTCCGAAGGCGGGCTGGGCGATGATGAGCGTTGCGTAGGCTACACGCACCCACCACGAATTCACGCCGAGCGCCGCGCCCGCGCCGCCGCAGACACCGCCCGCGATGCGATCCACCGCGCTTTTGTTGAGCCTTGCTCGTGTAGTCATAGGCGCGAAGTTTACACGAGGCAGTCTTTTTGCGCCAGATTGCGAGTGGATACATCGCGGTCCGTCACTGCACCAGGCCGCGCATGTTTAAGGGTCGCGGCTTGCCCGACCCATGCGGACCAGCTTAAGGATTTCACCGGAAAAGGGAATAGATCTTAGGGTTCAATGGGGTTCAGTTCTTGCCCTTGATTACGTTTGGTGTCTTAAGTTGATACGCATGGGCAGGCAAGCCGCAGCCCCTATACCTGCAATCGTTTCAGAAATCCGCCGACAATCTGCGTCATCGTCTCCACTTCGACCAGAAATGAGTCATGACCGAAATGCGCCGTGACGTGATGATGTTCGACCGCACGACCGGGCAAAGCATCCACCAGTTCGCGCGCTTGCGCAGCGGTATACAGCCAATCGCTCGTGAAGCTGATCACCAGAAAGTGCGCGGTCACGTGGCGAAGTGCATCTTCTAGCGAGTCGAACCCCTCTGCGATGTCGAAATAATCCAGAGCGCGCGTTATATAGAGATAGCTGTTTGCGTCGAAGCGCCGGACGAACTTCTCTCCCTGATATTTCAGATAGCTTTCGACAGCAAATTCCGTTTGCAACGTATAGCCGAGCCGTTCCACGCCTTGCAGGTTGCGCCCGAATTTTTGCTCGAGCGAGTATTCGCTCATATAGGTGATATGGCCGACCATGCGCGCAACGGCAAGCCCGGCAGTCGGCGCGGGACCGTCATAATAGTCGCCGCCGTTCCAATGCGGGTCGGCAAAGATTGCCTGCCGCCCGATCTCGTTGAAGGCGATGTTCTGCGCGGAGGAGCGCGGCGTGCTGGCAATAAACAGCACCGCGTTCACGCGCTCTGGCGTATCAACCGCCCATTGCAGTGCCTGCATCCCGCCCATGCTCCCGCCAACGACCGCAAATAATCGCGAGACACCTATGCGGTCGAGCAGGCAGCGTTGCGCGGCCACCATATCCGCGATGGTGACAACCGGAAAGCGCGTCGCATAGGGACGGCCATCAGGCGCGAGCGAGGCGGGTCCGGTGCTGCCCTGACAACCGCCGATCACGTTGCTGCAAATCACGAAGTAGTGCTCGGTATCGAACATCTTGCCCGGTCCGATGGCATCATCCCACCAGCCGGGCGGCTCCACAGGGTCATCGGTGTAGTACCCTGCGATATGCGAATCGCCGGAGAGCGCGTGGCAGATCAGGATCGCGTTGGAGCGCTCTGCGTTCAACGTGCCATACGTCTCATAAGCAAGCGTGAAGCGCTCCAAAGATTGGCCGCTGCGCAGCACCAGTGGAAAGTCGAAATGCGCGAACTCGCGACGAACGACACCGACCGAACGCGCGTCTACCGCACGCACGACCGCCGCTTCGATCTCGTTCACGCGCGCTTCGACCATCCGCAAATGCTGCACTCCTTACACGACCGGGATAGCAGCTTCCGTTGTCGCGATCTTCAACGCCTGATCGAGATCATAGAGAATATCGTCGATGTCTTCAATACCGATAGCGAGCCGCACGTAATCTTCCGTCACACCCGATGCACGCTGCTCTTCCGCGCTGAGTTGACTGTGCGTTGTGCTGGCCGGGTGGATCGCGAGCGAACGCGCATCCCCGACATTGGCGAGGTGGCTGAACAGGCTCAGATTATCAATAAAAGTGCGTCCCGCCGCCCGCCCGCCCTTGATCCCGAAACCGAGGACTGCGCCCGCGCCTTTTGGCAGGTATTGTTTCGCGCGCTCGTAGCTCGGGTGGCTCGGCAGGCCGGGATAGTTGACCCATTCGACGGCGGGGTGCTTTTCGAGATATTGCGCGACCGCCAGCGTATTATCGACATGCCGCTGCACGCGCAGCGCGAGCGTTTCCAGCCCAATGATGTTCAAGAAGCTGTTGAAAGGCGCTTGCGAGCCTCCGAAATCGCGTAGGCCGACTACACGGGCGCGGATGATGAACGCGGCAGGTCCTGCGACATCGGCTAGCACCGCGCCGTGATAGGCGGGTTCCGGCTCCACAATCCCGCGATGCCGACCGCTCGCCTTCCAGTCGAATTTGCCACTATCCACGATCACGCCGCCGATGCTCAGGCCATGACCACCGATCCATTTGGTGGTGGAGTGGACGACAATATCCACGCCATGCTCAAATGGACGGATCAGGTACGGCGTGCCAAATGTGTTATCCACGATGACCGGAATGCCGTGTTTGTGCGCCACTGCTGTAATCGCTGCGAAGTCCGGGATTTCGAGCTTCGGGTTGCCAATCGTTTCAAGGTAAATCGCGCGCGTCTTGTCGTTGATGAGACGCTCGAAATCTGCCGGATTATCGCCTTCAACGAAGTGCGTGGTGATGCCGAGCCGCTTCAACGAATAGGCGAAAAGCGTATACGTCCCGCCATAGAGCGCTGCCGAGGAGATGATCTCGTCACCTGCATCCGCAAGCGTCAGGATCGCGAGTGTTTCCGCGAACTGGCCGGAAGCCGTTGCGAGCGCGCCGATCCCGCCTTCGAGCGCGGCGATACGCTGCTCGAATACATCATTGGTCGGGTTCATAATTCGCGTGTAGATATTGCCGGGGGTTTGCAGCGCGAAGAGCGCCGCCGCGTGGTCGCTGTCCTTGAACTGGAAACTGGTCGTCTGGTAGAGCGGAACCGCCCGCGCGCCCGTCGTCGGGTCCGGGGAGTAACCCGCGTGGAGCGCCTGTGTATTAAATTTCGGGGTGTGAACCTTGCCGTTGCTGCTGGACATACGGTTGGAGCCTTTCGTGAGCGATCAAGCGAATAAATGAAAAGAGGCCAACCGGAACGGCTGACCTCTGTAGCGAAAACTGCTGTGTGCCGAGGTGTCACACATCCTTACCCATCACGGGCGCGCGGCACATACACATCATGCGGGAGACGGACGGGAACCTGATCATAAGAACCTTCTTCGTGCGTTGAGGTCCAGAGGTGGCAGCGGGAATCGAACCCGCGCATGATGGTTTTGCAGACCACCGCGTTTCCACTTCGCCATGCCACCGTGCATCGAAAAGCAGACAACAAAAAAGCCCCGGCACTATACGCCGGGGCTTTTCACACACATCGTTTCGCAAAAGACTCAGTGTGACAAGGCCAGACGCCGCAGTACGGTACTACGCATCATACACATGCAACACATCTGACAGGCTTCGCGACGCATGATCTTCTCTGCAAATCGAACATGTATGACTATAGCACGAGTTTATAAATTAGCGCAAGTATCAACCTAAAGCCGTCGTCGCGAGCGCGAGAAACAGGATAATCACGCCCGCGATTACGCGATAGACGCCAAAAGCGCGGAAGCTATGCGTCGCGACGAAGCGCAAAAACCACGCGACTACGACCAGCGCAACGATGAACGCGACGACCGTGCCGACCGCGAAAACGGGGATTTCTGCGGCGTGGACTTCGCCATCCTTGACAGCACTGAAAAGCTGGTACAGCGTCGCAATGCCGAGCGTCGGGATCGCGAGATAGAATGAGAAGCGGGTCGCGAGCGAGCGGTTCAACCCTGTAAACATCCCGCCCAGAATAGTCGCAGCCGAACGGGACACGCCGGGAACCAGCGAGACGACCTGCGCAATCCCAATGAACAGCGCATCGCGTGGCGTGATTTCATCCAGCTTCCCTTTACCTTCCGGGCGCGGGCGGCTTTCTACCCAAAGGAAGACGAGGCCGCCGAGCAGCAGCGTCACGCCGACGACCACCGGCTTGAACAAATACAGAGTGATCTGTTTGCGAAACAGGAAGCCGATCACCGCCGCCGGGAGGAACGCGATCAGGATGTTCACCCAGAAACGCCGTGCGCTGTCGCTGTTCGTCAGGGCGCGAGCCTGCGACAGGAGATCGCGTGCGAAAAAGACCGTTACTGCAAGGATCGCGCCCAATTGGATGAAAATCTCGAACGTGTCCCGATAGCTTTGCGGCGGGAATTGCAACGCCGCCGTCGCGACGATCAGGTGTCCGGTGCTGGAAATCGGGAGAAACTCGGTCACGCCTTCGATGACACCGAGCAGAATGCTATTGATCAGGGATGCGAGGTCCATACAGTCGCCTTTTTCGGAGTGCTGATGCGTGCGAGAAGTGTAGCGCGGTTATGCGGCGGTCGGTAGGGCGTATGCGCAAGGATGGACACATCCGTCCGCTCCTCCGAAGAAGGCGCACCCATGCGCAATTCGTGCTACATGCTACCTCTTTTCAAACTCAGGTTGCGGTTTGCGGTTATCCAATTAAACTAGAGGCAGCATTGCATTACTGAACAGGAGATCGGCTTTTGCCCGCGTGGATGGTCGTTGAAGACGAACCCGATATTTACGATGTGTTGCTCGCCATGTTCGAGTTGTGGGGCGTGCAGGGGATCGCGTTCGTTGAAGGCGGTGACGCGATGGATTGGGTCGCGGATGTCGACGCGGGCGAATACACGGGCGAATTGCCGGAATTGGCGATGCTCGATATTCGCCTACCGGAGTTCTCCGGTCCGGCGATTGGCGAACGCATCCGCAGCAGCCCGAAGTTGAAAGACATCGTGATTGTGCTGATCACCGCCTATTACCTCTCACCACGCGACGAGGAATCTTTCAAAAAGCAGGCGCAGGCCGACGCGCTGATGTACAAGCCGCTCCCCAACAACTCCGAACTGCGCGCCCGTCTGAATGCACTCATTGTCGAGCGCAAAGCGCGCCTCGCCGCACCCGCCATCGACGCCACAAAAGGCACAAAAGCCGCGAAAGTCGCGCCCAAAAATGCAAAACCTTAACCCGACCCGTATAACAGCGCGGCGTGGTCGCGATATGATGCTCTTCGGCTCGCTCTCGCTAATGGGCGGGCTGGTCGTCCTCGCTGTCGGATTCTTTATTCTGGTGCTGTTCAGCAGCGGGGTCTTCGGCTCGTTCGTGATGGTTGTCGGGCTGGTCATCGGCGGGGTTGGCGTGGGGCTGATCGTGCGTGGGCTTACCTATCGCAAGGACAACGAGATCGCGCGGGCAGTCGGCGACTTGCTCAGTCAGGAACTCAACCAGCGTTTCGTCTTCATCCGCAATCTGAGTCGTCCGGGGTTGGGCTATATTGATGCGCTGCTGCTCGGACCGCCGGGTGCACTGGTGTTCCGCGTGACGAGCGACACAGGTGTGTTCATGAACGAGGGCGCGGGCTGGCTGGAACGCAAACCGGGGCGCGATTATGAACTCTCGCGCAAGAACTACACGCGCGAATGCGTCACGGATATTTACGCGCTGCGCAACTATCTCGCCAAAAAGGGGCTGAACGATGTCCCGGTGTATGGCATCGTCGTCTTCGTCAGTTCGCAGGTGCAGTTGCAGACGCGCCGCGCGGTCGTCCCGATTTCCGAACTGCGAACGCTGATGCTCGTGCTGCGGCGCGATTATTTGCAACAGGATCGCGTCCCGGATGAGAAAGTGCGGCGCGCAGTCGAAGCGGTTTACGCCTGAGCGCTCAATAGCAGCGATTCCAGCTCATCACGCGCACTTGTGCAATATTATCCACTGCAAGCGTGCGCTCGTCACCCGTCTCCGGGTTGAGGAACGAGATGATTTCCGGCCCGCTATAGGTGTCGCTGTGCGCATAGGCGAGCGTCTGGCTGCCTGTCGTATCCCACGCCGCGACGTAGCCACCTTCCAGCCATCGCAACGCGCCATTTTGCAGGTCGATCAAGGCCATCGGCGCGTTGCCGGGGCTGCGTGCGGCGCGGTAGCTGAACCCCAGCGCAACATAGCGACCATCACGCGAGAACCACGCCAGCCAACTCCGCGAACGCGCCGCACCGGGCAGCACGAATTGATAATGCCGTCCATCGTCGAGGTTGACCATCTCAAAATTTTCCGGGAAATTGTTCGGCGTGTCGCTGCTCATGAAGCCAAGCCAGCGCGTCGCCTTGCGCGCAGTGTAATCGACCATTACATCCGCGAGGTCTACCTCGTAATGCCCGTCTAGCGTGTGCAGGTCGGAACCATCCGCGTGCGCCCATGTGATCCCGGCCTGCTGCCCGGTGGAGCCGCGAAACTTCACCCAGGGAATGATGATCGTGCGCCCGTCCAGCCCCCAGCCGAGCAGCCGCGAGCCATCGTAGAAATAGCCTGACTGCGTGTTGGAAACCCAGCTCACATTCTCGACAAGCGGCAGCCGCACAGACCCATCAGCGCGCACGAGGTTCACCGAGACGCTCCCCGCCTGCATGGTCGGCACGAGGATGTAATCCGCACCTTGCGTCTTGCGCGCGCTGTCTGCATCGTAGAAGCGGCTCGCATAGGCCGGGAATTGCAGCGCGTCAAGCGCGCGATCCATCACCGACTCGGCAAGCGTGGTAATCGCTTTGTCTTTCGCCACAAACGCGACCAGACGGGAGAGGTCCCGCTCGCCTTTCTGCGGCTGGAAGAAAAGGAACCGGGTCGAATCTGCCGACCATACCGCCGGAGCGCGTGAATCGGGGGTGGCTGCCGTGCTGTACTGTGGTGCGGGCGCTTGCGCTGCGGCGCTGGTCAGGCGCGTAGAAAGGCCGGGCAGGTCAGCCGCGATGATTTCACCGGATGCGCTGTACAGGTCATAGAAAGTGGTCTGGTCCGGGCAGGGTTGCGTCGGCGCGCATGGCGGCAGAAGGTTTTCGACGGCGAACGCCGAGCCATCCGGGGCGAGGTACACGCGAAGCGGCTGTCGCGGCGTCTGCGTGAACGGAATGCGCAGCGGCGCGGTGCTTCCATCCCAGCGCAGGAAATCCAGCTTCGTCGCGCTCTGTATGTCAATGCCGACGAAGGTATGCCCCACCGGGAGCCACGCGCCGAGCGTGAAGCGGATTGCGTCATCGATGGGCGCAAGCGTTTCCAGTGACCATAGATAGAGGCGATCATCACTATCGGATCGCAGTGCGACCACCGTACCGTCGGGCGAGACGGACGCGATACAGCACAGCCCCGTTCCCTGCGGGAGCGTCACGCTGCGCGTCGTGCCATCCTTGACGAGCGTGTGCGAGAGGTGCAGTGGGATTTGCAGCCCGGCTCCGCTATTGCCATCCAATCCGGTCCACAGATAGGCGAGGTGCGCGCCATCTGCCGACCATGCGACCGTGCGGCGTGGACCTTCTGCTTCCAGTTGGTCGATAACGCTTTTTTGCAAGATGTAATCGTTGGAGAACGGCCCCGGTCCAGCTTGCAGAATGACTTGCGCGCTGCTATCCGGTCCCCCATCGGAGGTGACGTATAGCGCGCGACCCGCGACCGGGTTGTAATCAATCTCGGTGCGCGGTGCGAAGCGCGTCTCACGCATGAGCTGCGCATGGCTGACATCCGCGAGCCATGCCGAAAGCCCGCTGCGTGAGTTCATATCCGCGTCGTAGCCGAGGATGCGCAGGCAGGTGCTCGCTTCTGCGCGGAAGGCGAAGGCAGTCCCGATCCCGATCACCGCACCCAGCAACACGATCATGCGCGCTGCGCCGAAGACCACGCGCCGCAGGTAATGCGGCGTCATGAGGCAGTTTCCGTCAGCGCCGCCGTAGCCAGCGCAGCCCATTCAACAAGAACAGCATCGTGTACCCGAACGGCATCAGGCAACCGAAGAACAAACACCCCTGCACCCGCCGCGAACGCATTACAGTACGCATTGCACATCACAGTACACCCTCATGTCGTGAACGAACGAATTTCATCCGCGATTTGCCATATCGCCTCCGGCTTCGCCAGCTTGCGGACGCCTTCCGTCAATGCTTGCAAACGCGTCCCGTCGTCGCTAAAAATGGCCGCGACTGCTTCCCCGACGCGGCGCGGACCCGGCGCGGAAAGCCCCGCCCCTTGCTCGACCACATATTTTGTGTTCGGCGACTCCTGAAACGGGATCGCGCCGCTGATGACCATCGGCAGGCCAACCAGCGCAGCTTCGGTGATCGTCGCGGGTCCGGCCTTAGTGATCAGCAGATCGGCGGCGGTCATGAACACTTCCATATTGTCCACGAAGCCGTACACGCGCGTCGGCGTTTGCCAGTCAATCGCCTCCAACTGCGCTTTCATGCGCTCGTTGCGCCCGGTGACGACGACAATCTGAATATTCAGGCGCTTCTCATCGATAGCACGGGCAGTTTTGATCAACGGTCCCATGCCGTTACCACCGCCGATCAGCAGCACGGCGGGCAGGTCGCGCGTCCAGCCGAGCGCGGCTTTGGCTTGCGTGCGAGTCATATCGACGTCGGTAAATTTGGGATGGACGGGCGCGCCCGTCACGCGCATTTGATCCGGTCTCAATCCGAGTTTCAGGCCGCGCTGGTAGGCGGGTTCGGTTGGGACGAGGCAGCGATCCACCTGCCGATCATACCAAAGCACAGTCGGCCAGGCGTAATCGGTGATCACGGTAATGAACGGTAACGACATGCGGAGCCGCCGCGCCGCATAAATCGCAGGCCGCACGAAGACCGAATGCACACACACGACCGCATCCGCCGGGTGATCGGCAAAAAGCTGTTTCATGCGCGGGAACATCTGGCGCGCGTATAGGCGGCTCGAATTGCGCGCTGAAAGCACGGAGTCATTGAGCCAGAACAGCGCGGAATAGGATGACGGACTGTGATTGATCCAGGGCGTATACAGTTCCGGCATGTTGTTCAGCGGGAAAGGTGTATAGTCCCGCCAGCAGTCTACCAGTTCGCTCGTAAACTGACCGGGATAGCGCGCGGAAAGCGCGGCATCGATGGCGCGGGCAGCGGCGCGGTGGCCGCCACCGGTATCAGACATCAGGAACAGGAGCCGTTTCAAGCGGCAGCACTCCCCGACGGATTGACGAGACGAAACCCGCGCCACACGGCGACCCCGGCCAACAGCAGCGCCACACTATATAACACTGCGTAATCCGAAAGCTGCAAGATCAGGCCGCCGATCACGGGCGCGATCAGGGCGCTGATGCTGACCGTATTCGCGATGCCGGAATAGATCGGGCGCTCGCCGGGTTCGGGGTACGCGATCAGCCAGTTCAGCCAGCCGGGAGCGCCCGCCGACATCACCACGCCAATCGTGAAGAAGGCGACCAGCAGCGCCGGGTAGCCGATCCCACCGCTCAGGAAAACCAGCACCGGACCCGCAACGACAGCGGCGATGCTCAACCAGATCACGACCCGGCTGCTGTAGCGATGTGAGAGCCACGTCGCGAGCAGCGAGCCACTGATGCTGCCAAGCGTGGCCGCGACCAGCGAGTCGCCGACCGCTTGCGCCGAAGGGATGCCGAGCCGCTGCGTTTCGTAGCCGATGTAGAAGGGCGTGACCATAAAGAACGCCGCTTCGAGGAAGAAGCGCATGATCAGGAAGTTGCGAAAGGGCAGATCGTCCCATGCGATGCGCCGCAGATAGGGCAGGTAGTCTTTGAGTTCGAGCGTGCGCGCCTTGTTTTCGCTGCTGCGCTCTTCATAGACATTGACCAGAAAGAACACGCTCACCGTGAGCAGCACCGCCGCAACGACGAAAATGATCGCGTAGTTGTTCGGGTAGCCGAGGCCAGAGGGTCCCAGAATAGAGCGGATGACGCCCTGCACGACGAGGATCAACACACCCGTCACGACCTGCGACATACCGAACATCATTCCGCGCGTGCTATCGGAGACGGCGCTGCCGATCAGCTCCACCCAGACGAGCGCCGTCACACCATCGAGGAAGGCGAAGGCTCCATAGGAGACGAAGAAGACGAGCAGCATCAGGCCGGGGTTGCTCTTGCCGAAGACGGCGATCACGAACGCGACGAGGAAGAACAGCACGCGCCCCGGCAGCGCGAAGGTGAGCATCCAGCGCCGTTTGTTGCGAGAGCGATTCGCGGCGGGGGCGGCGGCAAGCTGCGGGATGCGCCAGACAAGGGTGAACAGGATTCCCGTAATGCCGATCAGCACCTTGCTATCGGTCGCCTGCCCGACAAACTCCGGCAGCACCGTAGACGCATCGAGGAAGCCAACTGCGAGGCTGAACAACACCATATCGATGAAGAAGAACGGGACGCTGATGCGCTTGCGCTGCGAATCGGTGAAGAACACGGGTGCACCTGTGGGCTGTTGCCACAATCCTACACGAGCGGGGCGGTGTGGTCAATTTTCATAAGCCGAGCGTATTGATTGGAATGTAATCCCGTCGTCAGAAATAGACAATACTGGAACATGCAAAATATTCACGTCGGAGGCAGGGCGGACACATAGACCCGCCCCTACACCATACATACAATTGTGATACATGCTTCCGATAAGCGCTGCCAGAATGCACGCTTCCCTATCGTACCGCCTTTGTAGGCGCGGACCTGTGTGTCCACCCGCCATGTACAAATAATTCGGGATGGTCTGTCCCGATATGTAGTAAACCGTCAAAAAACATCAACAGGTGAATACGTCTCTTAAAGTCATCACATATTAACACCCGTTAATACAATCCGTGCTATACTAGAACATAAGATTACCCACGTCAGAAGGACTCCTCATGGCTCTGGTTACTGCTCCTGCGCAAGGTGCGGCGGAATTTGTTGTCGAAAATTCGTTCGTCTATGATCGCCGTTCGCCGCTGCGCTGGATTTCCTCGCACATCTTCCGCTATAAATCGCTTCTCGTGACGATCCTCGTTGGCGCGTTCGGCAATGCGGCCTGCGCGTTCATCGTTCCGGCACTGACGGGCGTTGCATTCAACGCGATTTTGCAACCGAAGCCGGATATGGTCACGGTCGCGAACTGCGCGCTGGTGATCGTCGCCTCGCAGTTGCTGCGCGCCGGGCTGATGTTCAGCCGCAACTTCGCGAGTGAGATGATGGGGCAGCGCATGGAACGCGATGCGCGGCAGGAACTTTACGCCAGCCTGCTCGGAAAGGGCATGACCTTCCATAGTATGTATCCGGTCGGGGACATCATGGCGCGGGCGACCAACGATGTTCACGAACTATATACGATGTTCGCGCAGGGCATCAACCTCGTGATCGGATCGAGCATGTTCCTGATCATCCCGATTTTCGCTTCGCCATTGATTCACCCGCAGTTGGCGCTCGTGCCGCTGCTGTTCCTGATCGCCTACACTATCGCGGTGCGCAATTTCAGCCGCAAACTCGACCCCGCGACGGAGAAGGTGCGGGATAGCTTCGGCGCGATGAATATGGACCTCGCGGAGTCGATTGAAGGCGTCGAAGTCGTGAAGGGCGCGTCGCAGGAAAAGCAGGAACTGGATCACTTCTATCGGCAGGCGACGGGCTATCGCGATGCGTTTGTCGGGCAGAGCGACATCGAGGCGCGCTGGATTACGCTGCTGCTGCTCGGCTTCGCGGAAGGTTTTGGGCTGCTGCACGCCGTCTTGCTTTATCGTGACGGCGCGATTGGATTGGGCGGCGTCGTGGCGTATATGGGGACGCTGCAAATGTTCGGCTTCCCGGTCTGGATTTCGATGGTTGGCTTCTCGCAGCTCTCCCTTGGGCTGGCGGCCTCGCGGCGCATCCTCAAGCTGATCTCAATCCAGACCTCGCTGGATGAGAACCGCAACGGACATGCCGCGCCGATT
Source organism: Aggregatilineales bacterium (assembly GCA_965246845.1). GTDB lineage: Bacteria > Chloroflexota > Anaerolineae > Aggregatilineales > UBA2796 > JBBRMW01. The sequence continues at coordinate 313,595 of CBDFFR010000012.1, read as the reverse complement.
GCCGGACGAGTACGCTTTGAGAATGTCAGCTTCCAGTATCAGGATGGACCGGAAGTGCTGCGCGATGTCAGCTTCGAGGTCGAACCCGGCCAGACTGTCGCCATCGTCGGGCAGACGGGCGCGGGCAAATCTACGCTCGTCAAGCTGCTCAACCGCACCTACGACGCAACGCACGGGCGCGTACTGGTTGATGGCGTGGACGTGCGCGACTGGACGATGGAATCGCTGCGCTCGCAGATTTCGATTATCGAACAGGATATATTCCTGTTTTCGCGCACGGTCGCGGAAAATATCGCCTTCGGATACGGCGCGGCGACGCAGGAAGAGATCGAACGTGCGGCGCGCGATGCACAGGCACACGACTTCGTAAGCGGGTTCAAGGAAGGTTACGGCACGGTCGTCGGGGAGCGCGGCGTGATGCTCTCCGGCGGGCAGCGGCAACGGCTCGCGCTCGCTCGTGCTTTCCTGACGGACCCACGCATTCTGATTCTGGACGACTCGACCAGCGCTATCGACAGCGCGACCGAAGACCAAATCCAGCGCGCGATCCTCAAGGCGTCGGATGGGCGCACGACGTTTCTGATCACGCACCGCCTCTCGCAAATTCGCTGGGCAGATTTGATCCTCGTGGTACGGCACGGCCAGATCGTCGCGCGCGGCAAGCACGAAGACCTGCTACGCGAATCGGAAGCCTACCGCAATATTTTTGCAACGTATGAAGCGCCCGCAAGCAAACCCGCAACTATAACCGGGGCCGCACCGCACGCGGCGGAAATGGTATCGACACGATGACGGACATCCTCGGCAGCCTCGAAACGGAAGCCTACGACCGGCAGTATTCCGACACCGCGCTGGTACGCCGCATTTTCCAGTATTTCCGCAAACATCGCACCCAGCTTTTGATTGTGACGGCAACCGTGCTTGCCAGCACTGCGCTCGAAACAGCGTTTCCGGTCCTCATCTCGAAAGGCTTGAGCAGCCTCGCTATCGACAAAAGCCTGTCGCTCGCGATTGTGCTGGCGGCGGCGTATATCGGCGTGGCGTGCGGGAGTTGGCTGGCGAACCTGTTCCGCAAGCGCGCGGCGGGGCGCGCTATCGGGGACATCGTGCGCGACATGCGTTTCGACGCCTTCCACTCCGCGATTTCGCGCGATATGTCATTCTACGATGAATTTGCATCGGGCAAAATCGTCAGCCGCATCACCTCCGATACGCAGGAGTTTGCGCAGGTGGTCGTCCTCGTGACGGACCTGATCAGCAAGCTGTTCACGATGGTGCTGCTCACAATCCTGCTCTTCTCGACGGAGTGGCATCTGGCGTTGGTCGTCGTGGTCATGTCGCCGCTGATCGTCGGCGCGGCGCTCGTCTTCCGCACATTGGCGCGCAAGACCAGCCAGCAGGCCAGCCGCATGATTGCCAACGTGAACAGCATGATTAGCGAATCGGTGAGCGGTATCCATGTCGCGAAGAATTTCCGGCAGGAACACACGATTTACGAGCAGTTTGTCGCGGTGAACAATCAGGCCTATACGATCAATCTGCGACGCGGGCTTGTTTTCTCGCTGATCTTCCCGGTACTGCATATCGTCGTCGGTTCAATTATGGCGCTGCTGCTTTATCTCGGCGCACAGAGCGCGGTCAGCGGCACGATCACGGTCGGCGCGTGGTATCTGTTTATCACCTCGGTCTGGTATTTTTTCGACCCGCTGACCGGGATTGCCTCCTTCTGGAGCCAATTCCAGACCGGGTTGGCCTCGGCGGAGCGCGTCTTCGCATTGATCGATGCGCCGATGAACGTCAATCAGGAACGCTCCGACCCCGTGCCGGAGGTGCGCGGCGCGATCTCGTTCGATCACCTGCGCTTCCAGTACAACGACAAGGAAGTGGTGCTGCCCGATTTTACGCTGGATATTCAGCCGGGGGAGACGGTTGCGTTCGTCGGGCATACCGGCGCGGGCAAATCGAGCATCGCCAAGCTCGTCGCGCGCTTCTACGAATTCCAGAAAGGCGCGCTGCGCATCGATGGGCGCGACATCCGCACGCTGGACCTTGCGCAGTATCGCCGCCATCTCGGTATCGTCTCGCAAGTGCCGTTCCTTTTCGCGGGGACCGTCGCGGAGAACATCCGCTACGGGCGGCCAGAGGCGAGCGATGCGGAAATTCTGGCGACGTCGCAATTGATCGGCAATGGTGAATGGATCGAAACGCTCCCGCAAGGACTGGAAACGGAAGTCGGGGAGCGCGGTTCGCGCCTCTCAATGGGACAAAGGCAGCTCGTCTCACTGACGCGCGTACTGGTTCAGAACCCATCCATTTTCATCCTCGATGAAGCGACGGCCAGCATCGATCCCTTCACGGAAGTACAAATTCAGGAAGCGTTGCACCTGATCCTCGCCAAAAGCACCTCGATCCTGATCGCGCATCGCCTCTCGACGGTACGCAGCGCAGACCGGATCATCGTGCTGCGCAAGGGCGACATCATCGAACAGGGCAGCCACGAGCAGTTGATGGCGAACGGTGGTCACTATGCGGAATTGTACAATACGTACTTCCGGCATCAGAGTTTGGAATATGTGGAGGGGTCGCGGAGCGCGTTGAGCGTTTAGACGCGCTCACAGAAGGAAATTAAGAGATGCTGAAACGTCAATTTCACCGCATCATCCTTGGATTCATCATGCTCTGGGCGGTTGCTGCACCTTTGCCGCAAAGCAGCATCAAGGCCAGCGACATACCGGATACTCAGTACCTCGCCTTTCAGGTATTTACAGGCTCTCCGTCTCCCAACATCCCCATTGGCGGGAGCGGCACACAACCGCTTGATGCGCCGCCGTCAAAAGCGACGATGAAACAATTCGTCCGCGAAATCGTGGACCAAATTGGCGCGACCGGGGACCCGCAGCACAAACTTGCTTTTATCATTGGTCCTCTCGCCTTCGATCACACCGATGACCAATTGCAACAAATAGTGCGAGACGCATTCGAGATTGCGGTTGAACTGAATATTGCCGTCGGGTTTCATATCGATGACTCAATATTCTGGGCGCGCCGCTCCGATTTGTGGAGCGACCCGAAAAATGTGGAATGGCTGAATCGCGAGGGAACACCCAACACGGGCAGGCGCATCGATTGGGGACCGCAACCGATCAAGCTGGCTCCCCAAATGTGCTTCAACAGTCCGGCGATTGAAGCAGAGGTCACTCGGCTGGCGAATCAGGTGATTGGGCGGGCAATCCGGGAAGAGGTGAGTAAGCTCATTGCGCAAGGCCGATCAGAACTCTTTGCGGGCGTGATTGTCGGCTGGGAAACACAAATCGGTCAGGATTTCGAGACCAGTCAATACCTGGGATATTGTGCGCTTGCCAATCGCGGGTTTGATAGTACACAGGTTTCATCAATGCTCGATGCCGAGCGCGTAAAAGCTGTGCAAGCCTTTATCCAGCTATGGGCGGGCGGCATCAAACAGGCCGGAATTGACGCGCGCAAGATTTATTCGCACACCGCGTTGATTACGCAAAGCGCCTTCGATACGATGAATTTGACCGATATGAGCTATTCCCGCTTCAACCATTTTGCACCGTCAGAAGTCTCGTTTGGCGTGGATTATAAGCCCGGCTTCAGCACATATCCTCAACCGGGGCTGATGGAGCAACTGTACGCAGACCTCCAAAAGCACGGAAACCCTGCATGGGCATCGGCGGAAGGATCTACGGTGATTCCTTCTGCTCTGGAGAGCGCGGTCAAAACGGAAACCTATTTGAGCTGGATGTTCAACCATCACGCTACGCTGGTTAATATTTTCGGGTGGGGGATCGCAAGCAAGGGCGAAAATCCATTCTGGAAGGCGGCGGCAAGTTCAGAAGCCGTTGCTGCTTACCGAAAGTTTCTCAGCGGTCAGCCGTTGATTGAGGAGACGACCGACCAGGCAAGCATTATCGAAGGGCGCTTATCGGGAAAAATCAAAGAGATTCAAGCAGCGTTGCCGGAATGGTTTCGCCAGCATCCTGATCAACAGAGCCGAATTACCTTGCTCATGAACCAACTTGAAGCGGCGATAAAGGCCGGAGATTATCAAGCTGCAGGGACTGCTGCGGACAGTGTATTGGAGTTGCTTCGACAATAGTAGATTTGTGTCTGAACTGAGTCGGGACGTGCTGCGTTTGATCCTCACTAGCGAAGGGCTTAAAGCACTCATTCCACGAAACGATGGGACGACCATAGCGCAAGTACGTAGCTTGCGACCGGGAACGCAACGTAGCAGAAGTAAAACGCACGTCCAGTTTCGAACAGGACGGCCAGATGGAGTTTGAGCAGGTTACAAATCAGCCGGCGTCAGGCATCGGACGGCTTGCCAGAGGTGAGTACGGGTCGAGTTGGCAACTCGTCGGTCAAGCGCGCCATCAGGCACATGAATACACCTGCAACGGCACGGCCAAATTGCTGACCTTGTTTCAACCGGCCAGTGGTCAGGTGCATGTCAAAGGCGTCACCTCAACCACGAATGCGGTTATTCACACTTGGCTCAATGCCCAATTTACTGACATTCTGGCTGCACGCAGTGTGCCTGAAGTGGTTGCTGCTTACTTGAACCGCTTTCCTTCCGTTTCGTCTGATCTGGCAAGCGTCGCACACGGTGGCACGCCGCCGCTTCCTACTTGATCCACTAATGACACGTTGGAGGCTCGTAGCGCGATGGAAAAATTCACGCGCTTTTCTGTTTTATGTTATAATGATTGTACATTCGTTCACAAGTCAACCGGACGCTTCAATCTATGGCGACGCTTGCTGTCCAACCGGGATTATCGGCCTCTTCCGTACCGAAGTTCTCACCCAGCCGCACGCGCATTTTGCAAGGACTTACCGTTTTTTCTGCGCTGCTGGCGCTTGTCACGGTCGGACTGGCATGGTTCTATGCGCCGCGCGAAGCGACACAAGGCAACGTCCAGCGTATTTTCTATATGCACGTCGGCTCGTTCAGCGCGGCGTTCGTGGCGCTTGGTGTGACAGTCGTGGCGGGGCTGTTGTACCTCGTTACGCGCAATTTTCGGTGGGATAAACTGGCACTTGCAGGTGTGCAGGCCGGGCTTCCGCTCGCGACGATCACACTGATTACGGGCGCGGTCTGGGCGCGACCAACCTGGAATACATGGTGGACCCGTGACCCCCGGCTGGATGCGATGATCGTGATGTGGGCGATTTACGCAGCCTATCTCGCATTGCGCAGTGCGATCCACACGGCGGAGTCGCGCGCGCGTTTCGCGGCGGTGTATGGCATCCTCGCGTTCGTGAGCGTAGTCTACGTGACCATCGTGATCCGCGTGCGCCCGGATACGCTGCACCCGGTCGTACTCGCTCCTGAGTTGAGCAATTACGTCAGCGCGGGTACGCTCGCCAAAGGACTATTCTCAATTAGCAGCGACCCACGTATTTCTGCGACGCTTGGTGTCTCCTCAATCGCGTGGTGCGTCGTCTGTGCGACCCTGATCTGGTATCTGGTACGCGTCGAAACGCTGGCCGAACGCGCCCGCGCGCTCAAGCTGGAACTTGCGGAGCGCGCATGATCCCGCCGGAGACTTCCAACGCCTATTTTGCGCTCGGATACTTTACGGTTGGGGTGATCCTGCTCGGCGTGATCCTCTATTTCGCGAACCGCGCCCGCGCGCTGCGCGCCGAAATCCGCGAATTGGAAGCGCTGCGAGATGAGGAAAACGCGGAGCGTAGATAAAGTTGCGGGTCGGTCAGTAAACTTGTGGGTCGGTCAAGCCAGACAGCGCGTGTATTTGTAGGGGCGGGGCTTGAGACCCGCCCGGTGATTGGATTCGGAATATATAACTTCGGTATATCGTTTTACCTGATGGTAGAATATCACGGAAATTTTCGATAACTATTGCAAGTCGTGTGATACGTCTCTGAACGCTGCGTCAAATGGAAAGCTATGGCAACCAAACAGAAAGTCAGCCTCGCCGACATTGCCAAAAAAACGGGCGTCTCGATTGGCGCAGTCTCACGCATCCTCAAGCACGACGAGACGATGAAAGTCCGCGCGGAGACACGCGAGCGCGTGCTGAAAGCCGCAAATCAACTCGGCTATGAACCCAATTTCATCGCGGCGGCGTTGCGCTCGCACCGAACCGGGCTGATCGGGGCGCTCAGTCCGAATCTCGCCGGGACGTTCCTCGGCCTGCTCACACATGAACTGCAACGCGCCGCGAACGCGCACGGCGTCGAACTGCTGATCGGCTCGCCGGAAGTCGAGAGCGAGCGCATTGCTGCGCAGTTGAAGAAGCTGCAAAGCCTCCTTTTCGATGGGCTGCTGCTGCTTGGCAACGTGCTGGATTATCAGGCGACCATCCGCGATTTGCAAGTAATCTCCAAGCCCTATATTTCTGTCTGCGCAGGGCTGAATACCCCCGCGCCGCTGGTCAATGTGGACGACGAACAGGGCATCGAGATCGCGCTCGATTACCTGACGGCACTCGGCCATACGCGCATCGCTTTCCTGAGCAGCCCGAACTGGCCGCAGGAGCGCTACCGGATCGATTATCTGGAGCGCGCAATCGTGCGGCGCGGCCTGCGCAGCCGTCCCGAGTATCTGGCCGTGATGCAGGACGCAGCGTATACCCCGCAGGCACGCGACTTCCTGCACCACTGGACCGTCGAACCGACGCGCGCCATGCAAACGCTGATGCGCCTGCCCGAACCCCCGACGGCGGTGTTCTGCGCGAATGACGGCTTTGCACTGGCAGCGCTCAAAGGTGCGTTGCAACTGGGTTTGCGCGTGCCGCAGGACGTTTCGATCCTCGGCTACAACGACGAGATCACGGCAACGCTCTTCACCCCGGAACTGACGACGATCCGGCAGCCCCTCGACAAAATCGCAGGAGCCGCCGTAGGTCTGCTGCTGGAGATCATCGAACGCCCGCAAACGCCGTTCATGGAAACGCGCATGCTCGTCCCGCCGGAACTCGTCATCCGGCAGACGTGCGGACCCGCATCAGGGTTAACATAATCGTCGTCGGCTGTTAACCGCACCTGCCTAAACTTGTGAAACTTTTCGGCTTGTGAGGTTCACCCATGCGACACCCTTCCCTTTTCAAAATAGCGTTATTCATTTTGCTGATCGCGCTTCCTCTCACGCGGACCGCCGCGCAAGCTGAACCGCCCGCGCCGGTTGAACTGCGCGTGATGACCTTCAATATCTGGGTTGGCGGCGAAGTCGTGGATTTCGGCAAGGTGATTGAAGCGATTCGTACCGCGAAAGCGGATGTCGTCGGCTTGCAGGAAATCAGCGGCAACATTCACCGGATCGCGACTGCGTTGGGCTGGCAGCACGTCAATGAGCGGATGGGCGTCATTTCGCGCTTCCCGATCATCGACCTGAACGGCGCGGCGGTCTTCGTGCAGGTCAAGCTCGGTCAGGTCGTCGCGATTGCGAATACGCACCTGCCCTCGGACCCCTATGGACCATACCTCGTGCGCGATGGCGAGCCGCTGGAAGCGGTGCTGAAAAACGAGCAGGATACGCGCATGGGCGACCTGAACACGCTACTCGGCGAACTCAAGCCGCTCATCGACGCGAAATTTCCACTGTTCCTGACGGGCGACTTCAATTCCCCGTCGCACCTCGATTGGACCGAAGCAGGCGCGGCGGTGCGCCGCCAGAAGGCGTATCCGGTCGAATGGCCTGTCAGCAAGGCGCTCATCGACGCGGGATTCAAGGATACCTACCGCACCGCGCACCCGGATCCGGTGGCGAAGCAGGGCAACACATGGACCTATGGCAACCCGATTCCGCGCCTGCGCCCGGACGAGACGATTGACCGCATCGACTTCGTGTATGCGTCGGGCGATGTGGAAGTGACCGATAGCCAGGTCGTGGGCGAGGCGGGCGGCCCCGATGTCGATATTCCAATCGAGCCGTTCCCGTCGGATCACCGTAGCGTGGTTTCTACTGTCAAGGTGCGCCCGGTCGAGCCGCCGCTATTCGTCGCCTTCGAGCAGCGCCGCATCGTCGCCGGGCAGCCGTTCATCGTGCGCTACCACGCGCCGCAGGGCGAATTGAAGGATCGGATTGCGATTGTCGCGGCGGGCGGCAACGCAGTCAAAGCCGCACTGCTCACGCTGCCCCCTTACGAAGCAGATTTTTTCGGCGCGGTGACGTTCGGATCCGCGACGCTCAAGCCCGGCAAATACGACGCCGTGCTGATCGGCGAGGGTGACAAGGAACTGGCGCGCAGCACGGCCTGGGTCGTCGCGCCGAATGTGCCGTACACCGTCACCACTTCCAAAACAACCTACCGCCGTTCGGAGCCGATTGTCATCTCGTGGCCGGATTCGCCGGGCAACCGCGCCGATTGGATCGGCATCTACAAGGACGACGAGACCAATCTGTTCAACTATCTCGCGTACCTATATACCGGGGCGGCGGTCAGCGGGTCGGTCACGTTCGAGCCGTCCGAATTCGGAGATGCGCCGCTCCCGGCGGGCAAGTATCGCGCGGTGCTGGCGCTCGATGATGGCTACATCGCACTCGCCAGCGTAAATTTTACTGTCGCGAAGTAGAAATATCGCTCAGGCCGCGCAACCGTTCGGCGGCCTGTTCCGGCGTGATGTCGCGCTGCGGCGTGGCGAGCAGTTCATAGCCGACCATGAATTTACGCACGGTCGCGGAGCGCAATAGCGGCGGGTAGAAGTGCGCGTGGAAGTGCCAGTGCGGGTGCGCCGCGCCATCAGCTGGACTCTGGTGGAAGCCCATCGAATAGGGAAATGAAACGTTGAACAGGTTGTCGTAGCGCGCGGTGACATTGCGCAGCACATCCGCGAGGCCATCCCGTTCGGCGTCGGTCATCTCCGGCAGCGCGCCGAAATGCCGCTTCGCCACGATCATCGTCTCGAACGGCCAGATCGCCCAGAACGGCACGAGTGCGACAAACGCCTCGTTTTCATAGATCACCCGCTCCGCGAGGTTCAATTCCGCGTCGAGAATATCCGCAAGCAGCGAACGCCCGTGCGCCGCGAAGTATTCATGCTGCGTGCTGTCTTCCAATAAAATTTGTTGTGGGAGGTGTTCGCTCGCCCAGATTTGGCCGTGCGGGTGCGGGTTGCTCGCGCCCATCATCGCGCCGCGGTTCTCGAAAATTTGTACGTAATTGATGAAATCACGCGCGCCGAGGTCGGTGTATTGTTCGGTCCACGCATCGACGACCAGCCGAATTTCGGCTTGCGTCATCATCGCGAGCGTGAGGTCGTGGCGCGGGCTGAAACACAACACGCGGCAAATCCCGCGCTCTGTTTCAGCGTGAATCAGGGGGTGCGGCGTGTATTCGCCTTCGGGAATATCTGCGAGCAACGCTTGAAAATCATTGTCGAATACGAATGTAGAAGTATATTGCGGATTTTTGATGCCGCTGGTGCGCGTGTTGCCGGGGCAAAGGTAGCAGGTTGGGTCATATTGCGGGCGCGTTTCCGGAGGCGGCGTCTCGACCTGTCCCTGCCAGGGACGTGTTGCGCGGTGTGGCGAGACGAGTATCCACTCGCGCGTGAGCGGATTGTAGCGGCGCTGCGAATGTTCTTTGAGGTTCAGCACACGGGGACCCTTTCGTGGATTATGGCGCATTTGGGGTTAGAATAGCGCAGGTCCGCGCGTCTGACGAATAGAGCAACATGGCAAAAACGAAACCGAAAATCTATGTTGTGTGGGCAGGCCGCACGCCGGGCATTTACACCACCTGGCCGGAAGCCGAAGCGCAGGTGAAAGGCTTCCCCGGCGCGAAGTTCAAAGGCTTCGAGAGCCGCGCCGAAGCGGAGCAAGCCTTTCGCGCCGCACCTGCGGTATACATCGGCAAGGCCACCGCGCCGTCCCCGGTGCAGGAACGCCTGATCGTGGGTCCGCCGCCGATAACGCAAAGTGTTGCCGTTGATGCAGCGTGCGCAGGCGTTCCCGGTCCGGTCGAATATCGCGGTGTGAATGTGGAGACGGGCGCGGAATTGTTCCGGTTTGGTCCGTACCGCGATGGGACCAACAACATTGGTGAATTTCTGGCAATTGTGCAGGCACTCATGCTGCTCTCGGAACGCGACGACTCTGCGACACCGATTTACTCCGATTCGCTGAATGCGTTGGGCTGGGTCGCGCAGAAAAAATGCAAGACCAACCAGCCGCGCAGCACCGCAAACGCCGAACTCTTTCGGCGCGTGGACCGCGCGGAACTCTGGCTGCGCGAAAATGATTACGACAACCCGGTATTGAAATGGGACACGGAAGCATGGGGCGAGAACCCGGCGGATTTCGGACGCAAATAAGCACAGAGCCGCACACGCCTGTCCTGCTCGATGCAGCGCTGGACGAGCTGAACCTGCGTGCCGGCGGCCTCTACATTGATGGCACGCTCGGCGCGGGTGGTCACACGGAAGCCATATTGACCCGTGCGCCGGAGTCGCGCGTCCTCGGCTTCGACCGTGACCCGGCAGCGCTGGAGATCGCGCGCGCGCGGATGGCTGTCTTCGGGGAGCGCTTCACAGCGGTTCATGCCAGCTACGAGCAGATTGCGGAAGTCGCGCCGCTGCACGGTTTCGCCAACACGGATGGCGTCTTGCTCGATCTCGGAATCAGCTCCATGCAGGTCGATCAGGCCGAACGCGGGTTCGCTTTCCGGCACGATGGACCGCTCGATATGCGCTTCGACCCGACCAGCGGGGAGCCGACCGCCGCCGACCTCGTGAACACGCTCACGGAGAGCGCGCTCGCGGATATTCTCTTCCAATATGGCGAAGAGACGGAGAGCCGCCGTATCGCGCGGGCAATGAGCGCGGCACGTCCACTCACCCGCACGGCGCAGCTTGCAGATGTGATCGCGGGCGCGGTCAGGCCATTCTACAAGGGCAAAATCCATCCTGCGACGAAGAGCTTTCAGGCACTACGGATTGCCGTCAACGATGAACTTGGCGCGGTGGAGCGCGTCCTGCCGCGTGCGTTGCGCGTCCTCGCGCCGGGGGGACGGCTGGCCGTGATCACCTTCCACAGCCTCGAAGACCGCATTGTGAAACAGTGGATGAAGGCTGAAGCGACGGGCTGCATCTGCCCGCCGAAGCAGCCTATCTGCACCTGTGACCATAAAGCAAGTATCCGGCTTGTTACGCGCAAGCCCATTGGCGGGACCGACGCGGAGATTGCCGCGAATCCGCGTGCGCGGTCGGCGCAGTTGCGGGTCGCGGAGAAGGTTATCGCGCCGTAGGTCCGGTGTAGGGATCGCGGCTTGCCCAACCCACGCAATACTTAGCGAACCGAATAAATCCGGTCCCTCCAGCGCGCGATTGATCTATTCGGAAAATACCCCGGCGGCCTGCGTATCCGTAAGCGCACTATTGAACAAGCGCACCTCATCGATCACGCCCGCGAAAAAGTCCGCACGCCGGTTCGCGCGCCGCCCCGCCCCGATGATCGTGCGACCGCGCGCGTCCCAATCGGCGTTATAAGGGACCGCGCCTTCCAGCTTGCCATCCAGATACAGCCGGATTTCGCCCTTGAGCGCGTCACGCACGCCGGCAAGGTGAACCCACGCGCCCGCGACCGCTGGAGTTTGCGCGGCAGCACGCGCATCGACATCGCCCTTCCAATTGAACATCGTGAAGGTGAACCCGGCTGTGGCGTCGTATTGCAACGCGAATTCGCTGGCGATCCCGCCTTCCTGACTGAGGATCGAGAACGTCCCATCCAGCCGATCCAGTTGGACCCACGCCGCGACCGAATAACTGCCCAGCGTGCTGAGGACCGGGCGCGCGGGGTCGATGTAATCCGCAGTTCCGTTCAGGCGCAACGCCCCGCCGCTGTGACCGGGTACGCTTGCGGGCGCGCCGTTCACGGTCGCTGCTATGCCGTTCGCATCGACTACACTTGCCGCATCATTGAGCGAATAGGCGGCCAGCAGCCCGCACGGCTGCCCGCTGGGGGCCGACTGCGCAGAAGTTGGTGCAACAGGTGTCCCCAAAGCGGGCGTGTTGTCAGCATTCCAGGTGAACGGCTGCATCTGGATTTGGCGATTCTCCCAGCCGCCGCTGGTGGGCGTGTTAGCATGGTAGACGAGCCAATCCTGCGTGCCATCCGGCGAGGCGACGGGCGTGGAGTTATGCCCCGGTCCGAAGAGGTCCGCTGTCTTTTGGAAAACGGGACCGCTTTTCGTCCACGCTGCCGGGTCGAGCGGATCATCACCCGTCAATTTGAGCAGACCGAGTTTGTAGGCGGGCGTCCAGCTTGCATCCGATGAATAGACAATCGAAAGCTGCCCATTGTGGATGAACGGCTCCGGTCCCTCATTGATCGCCGCGACACTCTTCTCCCACGTCTGATCGGGCGTGGAGATCGCGTGCCGTTCGCGCACGGTGAAGGGATCGCTCATCGGCGCGATGTACAGCACTTGCGGGAAGTCGCCAATATTGGTCGGCCAGCCGGACCAGACCATATACATCCGATCCTTCAGCATGAACACGCTCGCATCGATAGCCCATTTGTCGGTCGCCGCATCCTGATAGACCTTGCCCTTGAAGGTCCACGTCCCCGTCGGGTCGGCGCTATCGGCTTGCAGCGCAAACATGCGGTGCGCAGCGTTGTGGCTGGGCGCGTCATCGGCGGCAAAGTAGATGATCCACTGGTCGGCGAGATAGACCAGTTCCGGGGCCCATATATCGAAGCTGTACGGCTGGCCGGATGGTGGCGTCCAGATCGTGAAGTTCTTCGCGCCGCTCATTCCGGTCAGGGTCGCGCTTTTCTTCAATTGAAGGCCGCCCGCGTCCGATTGGACCATGTAGTAAAAGCCGTCACGGTAAACAACCGATGGGTCCTGTCCTTTCGCGACCAACGGGTTTTTGAATGCGCAGAACATCGCTTCCGCAGCCTGCACCGGGGGCGGTTGCGCACCGCAGAACAGCAGCAGGACGATGAGCAGACACAGTTGTAAAATTTTGCGCATAATGGGGTCTCGTTCAACTTTGCATCAATCGTAGAGAATTTTTGGCAAAAACGCAATCGTATGTATAATTACGTATAGCTGCATACGAATGCGGTATTTTGCAGGGTCTGGTTTTGAGATTTTCATTGTTCATGTTTATCAAATCGTCTAAAAAGAAAAACATGCAGCAATCGGCGCTGGCGACGATGCAGGATGTCGCGCGTTATGCGGGCGTCTCGCAAAGCACTGTCTCGCGCGTGTTGAACCAGACCAATTCCGCGATCCCAATCAGCGGCGAAACACGCCAGAAGGTTCTGGATGCCGTGACTGCGCTCGGCTACCACCCGAACATGACCGCGCGTTCGCTCCGCACGCAGCGCACACACATGATCGCGATCATGATTGCCGATATATCGAATGCGTTCTACCACGCAATCACGCGCACCGTACAGGACATTGCGGCGCACCACGATTATGATGTGATGATCGCGAACACCGACCACATCTATGAATACGAGAAGCGCTTTTGCAATTCCGTGATGCGGCGTCCGGTCGATGGCATGATCATGGTCCCTTATCACCTGACGGCTATGGAGATCGGGACCCTGATTGAGCGCACGGGCGCATCGGTCGTTGCCCTCAGTGAGTCGATTGAACATCCTGCTGTCGATCTCGTCTCCGGCAACGACCGCCCCGCGACCTATCGCGCGGTCCGGCTGCTCGCGGAAAAATATCAGCGGGTCGCGTTCATCGGCCTGACGCCCGATATGCCGCCGGGGGTGCGCCGCCAGCAAGCCTATATGCAGGCGCTCGCCGATGTGGGGTTGAGCGTCCCGCCCGACTATATTCAACAGGGCGATTGGACTTACGAAAGCGGCAGGCGCGCGATGGAAACCCTGCTGTGCCTGCCCGAACCGCCGCAAGCGGTCTTCGTCTGCAACGACACGATGGCGATTGGTGCGGTCAACGTGGCGCAAGAACTAGGCCGCCGCGTGCCGGAAGAGGTCGCGGTGATGGGCTTCGACAACATCCCGGCGGCGACCCTGATCCGGCCAACCCTGAGTACCGTCGCGCAGTTTCCAGTAGAGATTGGCCGCGCATTGGCCGGGATGCTTTTCGAGCGGATCGAGGGAATTTACAGCGGTCCGCAACGTGTGGTCGAGGTTCCTTGCCAATTGATTGAACGGCAATCGACCTGACCCGGTTGTGTTTTTGAAGGATTTCAGGAGGCTGTATCGACCTGACGTGTGCGTAAGTGGCTCATCGTTTCGTGTTTGAAGAAATTTCGCATTTTGGAGGCTCAAGAATGAAGAAGTCGTCTTTCCTTACCCGGTTTATCCTCGCCTGTTCGCTCGTGTTCGTGGTCGCCTCGTGGACCGCGCTCGGCGCACGCGCGCAGGGAACCGCCCCCACCCCGACCCCGCGCCCGACCGCTACCACCGTCGTCGTTGACGCGGGTACTGGCGGCACAGTCATCAACTATTGGAACGGCCTGACGGGTGGCGACGGCTCGACCATGAACCGTATGGTCGATGCGTTCGTCAAAGACAACCCGACATACAAGATTCATCAGGAACAGTATCAATGGGACATCATGTTCCAGAAGCTGCAAGCCGCCTTCGTCGCGGGCGACCCGCCCGATGTGATGGTCATGCACGCTTCGGAAATCCCGCAGTTCGCCAAACTCGGCATCCTGCGCAGCAGCGAAGATATGTTCGATACGGCTGGCGGCACGCTCCCCGCCGCCGATTTCGCGCAGCCCTCGTTCGATGCAACCAAGTTTGAGGGCAAGCGCTACGGCGTCCTGCTCGATAATCACGGCTTCGGTACGTGGGTCAACCTGAACCTGTTCAAGAACGCCGGCGTCCCCGAAGACACTCCCGCGCCGAAGAATGCCGATGAATTCATCGCGCTGGCGACTAAACTCACGCTCGACAAGAACGGCAAGCACCCCAACGAAGCGGGCTTTGACTCCGCGAACGTGACGCAGTACGGCACGGGTATCGACTGGGTGCGTGTACAGTTCCAGTCGTGGCTCTACCAGTTTGGTGGCGATGTCCTGAGCGCGGATGGCAAGACGGCAGCTATCAACAGCGAAGCTGGGCAGAAAGCGCTCCAGTTCATGTACGACATGATCTATAAGTACAAAGTCGCGCCGGACCCGGCAGCGGTTGGTGGCTATAACGGTTTCCAGGCGCAGAAGCTCGCGATCATGCCGACCGGAACGTGGTTCCGTAACGTACTCGTCGATCAGCACCCGGAAATCAAGTGGACCACATGGCCGATGATTCAGGTCGGTCCGAAACCCGCGACGTGGGTGAGCGCGCACGTCATCTTCATCGCCGACGGGCTGGAAGGCGCGCGGCTCGACGCGGCCAAGAAGTTCGTCTCGTTCCTCTCCAACAACAATCAGATTTGGGCGGATTCGGGTCAGGTCCCGGCGCGCATCTCGATCCAGGGCAAACTGGATGCGGTCAAGTATCCGTCGAATATCACCATCGGCAAGAGTTTCCAGCAGTTCGGTCACTTCGACCCGGCGAACCCGGACATCACCGAACTCCAGAACGCCTTCGACCCGCTGCTCGGCGCAGCGTTGAACGGCCAGATCAGTGTCAAAGAAGCGCTCGACAAGGGTGCAGCGGCGATGCAGGTGGTCCTCAACAAGCAGAAGTAAACCGCACATCTTCGTAGGGGCGAACCGATGTGGCCGCACCGTTGGATCGAGGGACGACACATAGGTCGTCCCCTACGCCAGACAATGTGCATTTTCGTAGGGGCGGACCTGTGTGTCCGCCCGCCAACAACGCGCATCTTCGTAGGGGCGGACCTGTGTGTCCGCCCGCCAACAACGCGCATCTTCGTAGGGGCGGACCGATGTGTCCGCCCATTCAGAATTATCAGGAATTAACAAAGATGGCACAAGCAATCCAAACTCTCCCCCGTGAGCGTGCAGCGCCCCGCATCAAACGCGAACGCTGGACCCCCAGCCGCCGCCGTGAAGCGATTGCGGCCTATCTGTTCCTCGCGCCGTTTTTATTCTTTTTCTCGATCTTTGTAGTGCGCGCCGTCATTCAAGGCGTGAACGTCAGCTTTTACGATTGGAACGTGCTGGCGAAAAGCCACGACTGGATCGGCCTGAAAAATTATGAAGCGCTGCTCGCCGATCCGCTGTGGTGGACCTCGCTGCGCAATACCGCGATTTTCGCTGTCCTGACGGTTGGCGGGACGACGATTGTAGCGCTCGCGGCGGCGCTGGCGGTCAACCAACCAATCCGGGCGCGCGACTTTTTCCGAATCGTTTTCTATGCGCCGGGTGTCCTCTCTGTCGGCGTGGTCGGGATCATTTGGAACTGGATGCTCGATAGAGAGTTCGGCGTCGTCAACTATGGTCTGAGTTTATTTGGTATCGGGAAAGTTCCCTGGCTCAGTAGTGCCGATCTGGTGCTGCCCTCACTCAGCCTCGTAACGATCTGGTGGGGTTTTGGCTTTCCGATGCTGCTCTTCCTCGCCGGGATGCAAGCCATCCCCGAACAGATTTACGAGGCGGCGCGCATCGACGGCGCGAACAGCCGTCGTATGTTTTTCAGTATCACGCTGCCGCTGCTGCGCCCGACGCTGCTCTTCGTGACGGTGACGCAGTTCATCGCGCAGTTCCAGGTTTTCGGGCAGCCATTGTTCATCACGAATGGCGGTCCGGGACAGGCTTCATACACGGTGATCATTTATCTGTATCAACAGGCGGTCCGCTACCTGCACGCGGGGTATGCGTCCGCGATTGCGATTGGCCTTGCAGTCATCATGATCACGCTGACGCTGCTGCAATTCATCTTCATCGGTCGGCGCGGCGAGTCGAATTAAAGAGGTTATGATGGTTGCGACACGCCCTTCTCAATTCAAAAACATTGGCTTGTATGCCTTTCTAATCCTGATGACGCTCGTTGTCGGCTTCCCGCTGCTGTTGATGATCGGTGAAGCGTTCATGCACAGCAACGAGATCATCCGCTGGCCTCCGATCATCATCCCGCAGGAGCCGACGCTCGAAAACTTCCAGAAGATGTTCTCGCAGCAGGATTTGCAGCTCCCGCGCTGGCTGTTCAACAGCGTTTTCGTGGCGGCGTCCTATTCGTTCGCGGTGATCGCGGTGTGCAGCCTCGCGGCGTATGCCTTCGCGCGTCTGCACTTTCCCGGTCGGGCAATCCTTTTTGGCCTATTCCTCGCGACGATCATGATCCCGTCGCAGGTGACGCTCATCCCGAATTACCTGCTGATGCGCGACATCAAGTTCCTCGATACCTACAATGCGCTAATCTGGCCGGGCGTCGCAAACGTCTTCGGTGTGTTCCTGCTGCGACAGTTCTTCATGGGTATCCCGCGCGAACTGGAAGAGGCCGCGATCATGGATGGCGCAACGCGCTTTGGCGTGTATTGGCGGGTGGTCCTGCCGCTCTCCACGAACGCGCTGATTGCGCTCGGCATCTACGTCTTCCTGAACAACTACAATGATCTGCTATGGCCGCTGCTGGTCACGAGCCGCCTTGAGATGCGTACAATCCCCGCCGGATTGCAGGTCCTGAACGGAGCGTTTGGCACGCTGGATCGCGGGCTGGTGCTGGCCGCCGCCACTTTTTCGAGCGTCCCGGTGCTGATCGTCTACATCATCTTTCAGCGGCGCATCCTGAAAGGGATCACGATGACCGGGATGGGTGGGCAATAGTCAGTTTGCCGCATTACGCGCGTCGTGATCCAATCGAACGTTTACAATAGAGCGGTGGGCGGACCTGCGTGTCCGCTCCTTCGTACCAAATCACAACACCCCATTTTTCATCGCCCTCATTTCAGCAAAGGACTCGCAAACCCTCATGCGTCAGGAACGCTCTCTCACAGGTGAATGGCAATTCCAGATCGACCCGGAAGGCCAACATTCCGTTACCAACCTCGCCCCCGACCGTGTAATCCGCGTGCCGCTGCCCTGGCAAGCCGCTTTCCCCGAACTGGAACCGTATAGCGGTTATGCGTGGTATCGCCGCACGCTCGGCCTCACTCCACAATGGCTCTCCGGCGAACTGCTGCTGACCTTCGGCGCGGTCGATTACTGGTGTCAGGTGTTCATTAACGGGCAGCTTGCGGGCGAACATGAGGGCGGCTATACCCCGTTCACACTGCCGATCCGCGCCTTCGCGAAACCCGGCGAGAACGAGATAGCGGTGCGCGTCTATGACTCCGCGCAGCAAGGGATCACGATCCCGCGCTGGCCGGATGCGGAGCGGCACGCCGTCGCGACGAAACCGCCCTTCGAGGCGGAGAACGTCCCGCACGGTAAACAGGAATGGTATCTGAACGTCGGTGGGATATGGCAGGATGTAACGCTGACCGCTGTTCCCGCAACGTGGATCGATCAGGTCCGCGTGACGCCGGATATAGCGACCAGGCGCGTCGAGATTGATGTTCAGCTTGGCGGCGCGGCGCTGAACGGCGGGGAACTCCGCGCACAGGTGACGGGTATCGACCCGGCGCAGGTTGTCGTAACGATTGAAGCGAATCAGATGCACTATGCGCTATCCCTCACCGTCCCGGACGCGGCGCTCTGGACGCCTGAAACGCCGAACCTGTACACGCTCGAACTCACGCTTGGCGGCGAAAGCGACTCGCGGCGCGTCCGCTTCGGCTTCCGCAAAATCGAGACACGCAATGGGCATTTACTGCTCAACGGCGAGCCAATTTACCTGCTCTGCGCGCTCGATCAGGACCTTTACCCGGATACGATCTACACCGTCCCGTCGCGCGAGTACATCCGGGACCAATTCGCGAAAGCCAAGGCGCTTGGCCTGAACAGCTTGCGCTGCCATATCAAGCCGCCCGATCCGGTCTATCTTGAACTCGCGGATGAAATGGGGCTGCTAATCTGGGCCGAAATCCCCTCATGGCGTACATTCGTCGTGCGTCCGACGCTCGACGCGGAGCATCTATCGCTCCCACCGACCATACAGGCGCGCGCCGAACGCATTCTGGAGGAGATGATCGCGCGTGATTACAATCACCCGTCGATCATCATCTGGACGATAGTGAATGAAGATTGGGGGACCTCGCTCCCGCTCAGTGCTGACGACCGCACATGGGTCAGCCGCATGTACGACCGCTGCAAGGAACTGGACCCGACACGACTGGTGGTGGATAACTCACCCTGCCCGCATAGCTGGGGACCGAACATCCATGTGAAGAGCGATCTGGATGATTTCCACGTCTACGCGAACATCCCCGATCAGGCCGAACATTGGGTACAAACGATTGATCAATTTGACCTGCATCCGCTGTGGACCTATTCCTCGTATGGCGATGCGCAGCGCACGGGCAACGAGCCGATGATCCTCTCCGAATTCGGCAATTGGGGCTTGCCCTCGCTGAACAGCATCGGCGGCCTGCGCGAAAAAGAGCCGCACTGGTTTGGGCTGGGTCCCTGGTGGTCGGCATGGGAAGGCGAACCGGGTTGGCCGCGCGGCGTGGTGAAGCGGCTGGAACGTCTCGGCCTGACCGCGATTTGGTCGACCTATCAGGACTACGCGACCGCGACGCAATGGCAGCAGTGGCGCGCCATGCGCTTCGAGATCGAGGCGATGCGCCGCCAGCCTAATATCGTGGGCTACGTGATCACTGAATTCACCGATGCGTATTGGGAAAGCAATGGCCTGCTCGATTTTTATCGCCAGCCGAAAGCCTATCACGACCAGTTCGCGACGATCAACGCGCCGGATGTGATTGTGCCGGAAGTCGAACAGTACATGGTCTGGGATGACAAGCCTGTGCGGGCGCGGCTGTATGGGTCGCACTATAGCAGCGCAGATTGGAGTGGCGCGCGCCTGCATTGGGCGGTCCAGGGTGGCGCGGATGGCGAGCAGCCGATCCCCGAGATGGCGCGCGGGAGTGTTACGAAACTCGGTGTGCAGGCGTGGCGGCTGCCGAAGGTCGCCCATGCGCAGCGGGTCGAAATCCAGCTTGCTATCGACTCGGCAGACGGCGCGGAACTCGCGTATAACACCATCGAGGTATTGGCGTTGCCCGCCTTCTGGCGTCAGGCGTTGTATACGGAACCTGTCGCGGTGCTGCTGCACAGCCAAATGAGTAGCTTCACGGACGGGCTGACGCAAGACGCGCAGCTTTCACCGGAAACTGCGCACGCCGAAGCGCCCAGCGAGAGCAAATCAGCAGGTGTCAGTGATATGAGCGCCGCAAACGAAACGTCGAAAATCAACTTTGTGAAAGTGCTTGCGGCGCGTGGTTACAATACCACGAAGGACCGGGATGCGAGTATGCTCATCACCGATTACCCGGATGCAGATATGCTGCGCCGGGTCGCGGCGGGCGGATCGATGCTCTACCTGAGCAGTGGACCCGGTCCGTTCTTCTGGCGGCAGGGACGCAGCGGGACCTATGGCGGTGCGTGGCTCGCCAGCTTTACCTGGCTGCGTCCCGGCGTTCACAAGCGGCTCGATGTCGCCAATCCGCTCTCGCTTCCCTTCGCGGAGATCATGCCGCTGGGGACGCTGCTCGGTTTGCCCGTTGAAGACCCCACCATGCAGGCGGATTTCCTCGCCGGGCAGATTTCCGGGTGGGTCAATCATCCGGCGGTGCATACTGTGCAGTTCCGTTACGGCAAGGGGCGCGTCCTGATGACAACGTTCCGGCTCAAGGAAGTGTTGATGCTCGACCCAACACACCCGGCGGCGGTCGCGATGCTACACGATCTGGTCGATCATCTGGCCTCGGATGCCTGTAACCCCACGCTGACCGCAAACTTCACGCCGCTGGCGCAAGGGGAGGCGCGGCTCGCTCGCTAAATCTGTTGGACGCCCTGTTCCGGTTCTGTTATCGTTGACAAATACCGGTGAGGAAACTCAGCAGATGGCAAACATCGCACAGGGCGCGCCAATCCTCGCGACGCAACCACAATCACAGCGCACGAAGCGTCCGGGCATCTTCCGCGAAATCGCGCCGGAGGTGATGTACGGTATTTGGCTGCGCGACACGATCAAGTTTTGGCGCGAGCGTTCACGCCTGTGGGGTGGGGTCGCGCGCCCGATCCTGTGGTTGATCATCCTGGGGACGAGCCTGCGCCCGACCGTGAGCGCGGAAAGCCTCAACGGAGCGAGCGACTACACGCACTTCATCTTCCCCGGCGTGATCGGGCTGACGCTCATCTTCTCCGCGATGCAATCCGCGATGAGCATCATCTGGGATCGCGAGTTCGGCTTCCTCAAGGAAGTGCTGGCCGCGCCCGTGCCGCGCCTATCTATCATCTTCGGCAAGTGCCTCGGCGGGGCGACACAGGCGACTCTGCAAGGGCTGATTACGCTCGTGTTCGCGCCGCTGATCGGGTTGTGGATTCCCATCACCGGAATTCTCATCCTCATCCCAACGATGTTCCTGATCGCGTTTGCGCTCACTGCGCTGGGCGTGGTTATCGCCAGCCGCATGACCTCGTTTGAGGGCTTCGGCACGATTTCCAACTTCGTCGTGATGCCGATGTACTTTCTCAGCGGCGCGATTTATCCGCTCACCAACGCACCGGACTGGATCAAGGCGCTGACGATTATCAATCCACTCGGCTATGGTGTGGACCTGATGCGGCACATCAGCATTGGTATCGGCAGCTTCCCGATCTGGGTCGATGCACTGTTCCTCGCCGTGTTCGGCGCGGTGATGCTCATCGTCGCGTATCCGTTGTTCAATAAAGAATAATTCTTGACGGGCGGGGCTTGACCCGCCCCTACAGAAGAGGCGCGGGATTAGAACCAGCGCTCGATAATCACCTTGCGGTCGGTGAAAAAATTAATACCGTCCGGTCCCTGCCCGTGCAGGTCGCCGAAGAAGCTCTCCTTCATGCCACCGAAAGGGAACGACGCGACCGGAGCCGGAACGCCAACATTCACGCCGATGTTCCCGGCATTCACCTTGTAGCGGAAGTCTTTCGCATAACGTCCGTTTTGCGTGAAGATCGCGGCGGCGTTGCCATATTTGCTGGTATGCAGCGTATCAATCGCCGCATCCAGATTCGGCACGTTCATCATGGAGAGGACCGGACCGAAGATTTCATCCTCGACGATGCTCATCCCGACTTTCGCATTGTCGAAAATGGACGGCGCGACGAAGTTGCCATGCTCACCGCCGGGGACGTTCACGTTGCGCCCATCGAGGACAAGTGTTGCGCCTTCCTGCGCCCCACGTTCGAGATAAGTACATACGCGGTTGAGCGCCTGCTGGCTGATCACCGGACCCATTTGCGAGGTTTCTTCCAGACCCGGACCGACACGCAGCTTGCTCGCGCGCTCGATTAGGCCGTCGCGCACTGCTCCGTGAACGTCACCGACAGTGACCAGCACCGAACCGGCGAGGCAGCGCTGACCCGCGCAGCCATATGCGGAGCCGATGATCGCGCCAATCGATTTGTGCAAATCCGCGTCGGGTGTGATCACCATGAAGTTTTTCGCGCCGCCCTGCGCCTGAACGCGCTTGCCATTGCGGGTCGCGCGCTCGTAAATCAGGCGACCGACGCGCGAGGAGCCGACGAACGACACCGCGCGCACCAGCGGATGATCGAGCAGCGCGTTCACGACTTCTTCATCACCGTTGACCATGTTCACGATGCCATCCGGCAGGTCACATTCGTTCAGCAGATTGAACAGGAATTCCTGCGCGAGCGGTGTGGCGGGTGAGGGCTTCACGATATACGTATTACCGCAAGCGATGGCGACGGGCATGAACCACAGCGGGACCATCGCCGGGAAGTTGAACGGGTTAATCGAGACGCACACGCCGAGCGGCTGGCGGATCGCGGTTTCGTCGATGCCCTGCGCCACGTCTTCGAGATTGTAGCCCATCATCTGCGTGGGGATACCCGCGGCGAGTTCGACGTTCTCAATCGCGCGCCGCACTTCGCCACGCGCTTCATCGAGGATTTTGCCGTTTTCGAGGGTAACGAGGCGCGCCATCTCCTCGAAGTTCTGCTCCATCAATTCCTTGAGTTTGAACATCGCGCGGGCGCGGGTATAGGGCGGCGTCTCGCGCCATTCCTGGAATGCGTTCTGCGCGGCCTGTACCGCGCGGTCCACATCCTGCGCGTTCGACATCCCGACGCTCGCGATTGTCTCGCCGGTGGCGGGGTTCAGCACGGGTTGCGTGCGCTCCGAAGCCAGCTTGACCCAACGCCCATCGACGTAATTGCGTACCAATTTATCAGCCATCATTTCCTCAACGTTTTTTAAGCGCGGGTGAGTATACGCCGCGCCGAAAACAATACCAAACATAAACGAAGTGGAAGGGCGGACCGATGTGTCCGCAAGTAAGGACGGGTCGGGCAAACCACGACCCCTACGCCGGAGAACCCGCGTGTCTGATGTAGGAGCGGACCGATGTGTCCACCCGGCATCAATTAGCCTAGATTTTTTCCAGCGCCGTCTTCCCCAACGCCGCCATATCCCCCGCACCCGCACAGAACATTGCGATTCGCAATTCAGCGGTCAGTTCGCGGACGGTTTCATAGGCAGCGTCCAGCGATTCGGCGGCGGCCTTGAGGAACGGACTGGCAAGGCCGCACAGCGATGCGCCAAGCGCAACGCACTTCGCGACTTCAATCCCGTCGCGCAAGCCCCCGGATGCGAAAATCACGGCGTCAGGAGCGCCCTTGCGCACTTGCACAATACTCTCTGCCGTCGGGATACCCCAATCCGCAAAACTGCGCGCGACTCGTGCATGGAAAGCCGTTGGCGCGCGGTGATATTCGACCTCGCTCCATGACGTGCCACCCGCGCCCGCCACGTCGATGTAGCGCACGCCGACGCCCGCCAGCGCCCGGGCGGTCTTCTCGCTGAATCCCCAGCCGACCTCTTTGGCGATAATCGGGACTTCGAGCGCTTTGGCGACGGCTTCAATCTTCTTCAAAAGTCCAGTGAAATTACCGTCGCCTTCGGGCTGTACGGCTTCCTGCAAGGCGTTGAAGTGGAGGATGAGTGCATCCGCGCCGACCATTTCCACCGCCTTGCGGCATTGATCCACGCCATATCCGTAATTGAACTGCACCGCGCCGACATTCGCGAAGAGCAGAGCATCGGGCGCATAGCGGCGCAGCCGGAACGCGGGCGCGAGCGTATCATCTTCAATCGCCGCGCGTTGCGACCCTACACCCATCGCGATTTGACGCTCCTGCGCCACTTCCGCGAGCCTGAAATTGAGCGTTTCGGCCATCTGCGTCCCGCCCGTCATCGAGGAGACGAGCAGCGGCGCGCTCAGACGTTTGCCGAAGAGCGTAATCGACGTATCCACCGCCGCGAGGTCGAGTTCCGGCAGCGCCTCATGCACAAACCGATAGCGCTCCAGCCCGGTCGTCAGACGCGGGAACTGCACATCCTCTTCGAGATTGATACGGATGTGATCGGCTTTGCGGCGTTCGGTCGGTTGCGCAGCAGCTTCGGCGGTCGTAACTTTCGGCATCGGTGCGGGTTCCTATCCCTTGCTGGCGAGATCGTACACGCCACAACGCAGGGTGTCAACTCCGCTCACGGGTTTACAGCCTTGCGAAGTAGTGTATACTGAGCGCCGCGTTATCACCCTGACTATGACCTGGAGGAGCCAACCCAATGGCAACAACTGAAGAGCGCGTTAGAGACATTATCGTTGAACTGCTCGGTACGGACCCCGCAAAGGTGACGCCCGAAGCCCGGTTCCGTGAAGACCTGGAAGCCGATTCGCTTGATCTGGTCGAAATGATCATGGCGATTGAAGAAGAATTCAGCGGCGAAATCTCCGACGAAGATGCGCAGAAGATCACCACCGTCGGCGAGGCGATCAACTACATCGATACGCGCCTCATGCCGAAGGCCACCTAGCCACCCGCACTTTTTTCGAGGAAGACGGCAGCCATAGCAATGCGCGGCTGCCGTTTTTCGATCCTGATAAGAACGGCTGCCTATTCAGCTTTCAATTCGATGTCGTGCTTTTTCGCGGCGCGGCGAATGCGATCCTTGATCGTCTCCACCTCATCGGCCTTGTACTTCGCGGCATTGTCCTCGTGATGGATGTAATTCCACGCGGCGCGGATATGTTCTTCCGTGTCGATGGGATATTTGTTGTTCACGGAGTCCGCGAACTCGACATCCCCATATTTGTGTTCGCCCGTCTCCGGGTTCACATCGTCGCGGCGTTCAATCTTCTTGGTCATGCGCTGGTCTCCATTTCTTTCTGAACAGTTTTTTTCACGGCTTTCTTTTCCTTTTGAACTGACTGCGCTGCGCTCTCTGCGGCGGCGGTGAGCATCGCGAGGATTGGCGCTTCGAGGGCGTCCGTGCTATCCGGGTCAGTGGCGCTTTGCAGCGCAGTCGATAGCGTGCTGTTCAAATACGCATCCAGAATCATCGGATGAATGTAATACTTGCGGCTAACCGCGACCGTATTGCCCAAATGTGACGCGACCTGCTTGATCGCATCGACGATGTTCTTCTTTGCGGCGGTCTGTGTCTCTGCGGGACCCATATCGAGCAGGGTTTGCGCCGCGAGGACCGTCCCGTGCCAGGTGCGGAAGTCCTTCGCGCTGAATGATTCACCGCTGATCTCACGGATGTAATCATTCACGTCCGACGATGTGATGTCGTGCTGCGTGCCGCTCTCATCTACGTATTGGAAAAGCTGCTGGCCGGGCAGGTCGCGGCTGCGCTTGATAAGCGCAGCAAGGCGGCGATCCTTGACCTCGATAGAATGCTTGACTCCGCTCTTCCCTTTGAAGGTGAACTTTACCGTCCAGCCCTCGATAGCGACATGCCGATCCCGCATCGTCGTCAGGCCATAAGATTTGTTCTGCTTGCTATATTCCTTGTTGCCGATGCGGATCAGCGTCGTTTCGAGCAGGTAGACGATCAACGCGAGGACTTTCTCGCGCGAAAGGCCGGGCAGCGCCAGATCGTGCAGGACGCGCTTGCGCATTTCCGGCAGTTTCTGGCCGAAGAGGAGCATCCGCTCGAATTTGACTTCGTGGCTGTGCGCGTGCCAGAGTTTGTGATAGCGATACTGTTTGCGGCCTTTCGCGTCGCGTCCGGTCGCCTGAATATGACCGTTCGGCTTCGGGCAAATCCATACGTCAGTCCACGCAGGCGGGATGACCAGTGCCTTGATGCGCTTGAGCGTGTCCTCGTCGGTGATCGGGTTGCCCTTCGGGTCCACATACTCGAACCCGCTTTCGGTTGGCGTGCGCCGAATGCCGGGTGCGCTATCCGTCACGAAGCGCAGCCCTTCGATTTTCTCCTGTGCCTGCAAAGCGTTCGTCATAATTGCATTCGCCATTCTATGCAATAGACTATGCCGACTCTCCTCAAAAAAGACCAACAATCCGCGAATGTGTGGGACATTCAGACTTTTTTGAGGAAAATTGCTTTTAATGACTTTTACAATGGCACAAAACTGGAGCGCACGACATGGATACTGAAAACACCCCGGAACGCGACGACCCCGCCGAAGGCGCACCCCGCGAGAACGACTCGATGGTGGGTATGGGCGCGACCGAAGAGGATATGCAGAAGCATCAGGGCAACGAGCGCAAGCCGCAGGATACGCCTGAAAAAGACGACCCGGCAGAAGGTTTCGACCCGAAGCAGGGGACCGGACAAAAGGACGCACAAGGGCGTACCATTGAGCAGACCCGCCCGCCGCTTGGTGAACTGAACGACCTCGCCGACCAGGACGCCACCAAACCGCATACCGAAGCGCCCGACGAAGAATATGACCCAGCGGATGACATCACCCCCGGCTGAGGTGGTATCCGCGCGATGTTGCATGTAAGATTGACCGCAAGGAGAAACAACCATGACCGACCGTAACCACAACGGAAATATCCAGGACTCGCTGCAAGAGACGGCGCAAAACCTGACTGAAACGATCAGCACCTCCGGGCGTCAATTCATTGATGCTGCCAATGACGGGATCGAGCAGGTCGCGCGTTATCACCTCACACTCAAGCACGAAAACGGCAACGTGATCTTCCGCGCGCCAGTGCTGCCTTCCGTTTTCGGGCTGCTGTTGCTGCTACGCTTCTTCCCGCGCCAGCTTTCGGCCTCGGTGCTGGTGATCGCGCTGTTGATGCGGGCGCACCTGACCGTCGAAGATGAGGACGAGATCATCGCTGGACCCGCGCCGCGCACCAAAGCAGGCCGCAAGCGCGCAGCACGTCGCGATCTGGAAGATGAAGTCGAAGCAGGCGCGTAAACATTTGTCCAAATCGTAGTATTCAGCGTAAACGCCGGACCATAACCCGGCGTTTTGCATTTTTAACCATACCCAATGCGCAAATTCGGATTGCGAGGCGCGGCTGCTATAATTAGAAAACATTCCGGGCGGCTCTCCGGCAAAGGATTTTGGCTCATGGCGCTCACAGATAGCAACCTGACCGGCTTTCACGTCTCCCGCGAGGCGCGTGATGTTTATGGCTTCGATGATAATTTTTTCGCATATCGCGGCAAGGCACAGATCCCGAATTTTCAAGCCGCGCGCAGCTTCGCGGATGAGATGAACCGCGCGCGGGACATCGCCGCCGACCCGTCGCGCATCGTGCCGCCAAGCGCCGTGAACGCCGTCGCGCTCATTCAGGGCATCACACAATATCTTTTCCGGCAATATGTCGCGGGGCGTCCGGGGCTGTTGCAAGGAGCGCTGGACGCGGTGAACGCGCGGCTCGGTGACTCGGCACAGTTGACACTTGATCAATTCGTAGCCGCCTTCCCGCCGCAACCGATTTATCACGCGGAAATGACGCCCTATGAATACATCCTTGCGATGGATAACGGGCGTCCGAACCGAGAGATTACGCTCGAAGAATTGCTGATGCTGTACCTCTCCAACCAGAACCCGGCCTTTCAGCTTTTGCGCGAACTCTTCGGCGACGACCTGCTGCGGACGGCAACCGCTTACCCGGAACTCACGCAGACCTTGCAGCAATATTTCGCGCAGGTTGGCAAGAGCGATCCCGGTGACGCGCAGTTCCCGGCGGGTGAGAACATCCTCGAATTGCTGCTCACGCCTGTGCGCCTCGCGCCCGACTCACTGGATGGACAGCTTCGGCTGCTGCTCGATACATGGGGTGGGAGCATCGACGATAGCGTGCGGCTGCGCATCCTGACGGTGATGGACGCCGTGCGCGAAGATTTCCGCTTCGTATTCAATCGCGGTGCGGGTGGTCCGCGCCCATTTGACAGCGTGGCGGGTCGCGATTTCCAGATTCCGACAGCGGGACAAATGGCGGCAATCGCGGCGGGTGCGGATGATTACAACATCAGTGACGACGCAACGGCAGCCATCGAGCCGGAAGCCTTCACCGCCGACCGCGAATGGATGCCCAACCTCGTCCTGATGGCGAAGAATGCGTATGTCTGGCTGGACCAGCTATCGAAACAGTACGGGCAGCAGTTGATGCGGCTCGACCAAATCCCGGATGCCGAACTCGACCAACTGGCGCGTTGGGGCTTCACCGGGCTATGGCTGATCGGACTGTGGGAGCGGAGCGAGGCGAGCAAGCGAATCAAGCACCTGAGCGGCAACCCGGATGCCGTTGCCTCGGCCTATTCATTATGGGATTACCAGATCGCGGTGCGGCTCGGCGGCGAGGAAGCGCTCAACGACCTGCGCACGCGGGCGTGGAAGCGCGGTATCCGGCTCGCCTCCGATATGGTCCCCAACCATGTCGGGATCGATGGTAAGTGGGTCTTTGAACACCCGGAATATTTCATCTCGCTCGATTACAGCCCGTACCCTAATTACACCTTTGGCGGTCCCGACCTCTCGCCCAACCCGGACATCGGTATTTACATCGAGGATGGCTATTACGACAAGTCCGATGCGGCTGTCGTCTTCAAGCGGGTGGACCACCGCAGCGGCGAAACGCGCTATCTGTATCACGGCAACGATGGGACCGTGATGCCCTGGAACGATACCGCGCAGCTCGATTACAGTCAGGGCTTCGTGCGCGAATCGATGATCCAGATGATTATCGACATCGCGAAGCGCTTCCCGGTGATCCGCTTCGACGCGGCTATGACGCTCGTAAAGCGGCACGTTCACCGCATCTGGTGGCCGGAGCCGGGATCGGGGCAAAAGGGCGTCGCGAGCCGCGCACAGTTCGGCATGACGAAAGCGCAGTTCGACCAGATGATGCCGGAGGAATTCTGGCGCGAGGTGGTGGACCGCGCTGCAATTGAAGCGCCCGATACGCTCCTGCTTGCGGAAGCGTTCTGGCTGATGGAGAGCTACTTCGTGCGCACGCTGGGGATGCACCGCGTCTATAACAGCGCGTTCATGCACATCCTTCGCGATGAAGAAAACCTGAAATATCGCCAGTTGATGCAAAACACGCTCGAATTCGACCCTGAAATTCTGCGCCGCTATGTCAACTTCATGAACAACCCGGATGAAAAAACGGCGGTGGAGCAGTTCGGCAGGGATGATAAATACTTCGGTGTGGCGGTCATGATGCTGACCATGCCCGGCCTGCCGATGTTTGGTCACGGGCAAATTGAAGGCTTTAGCGAAAAATATGGCATGGAATACTATCGCGCCTATTTCGATGAGACGCCCAACCAAGGGTTGATCGAACGCCACGAGCGCGAAATCTTCCCGTTGATGAAGCGGCGCTATCTCTTCGCGGGTGTCGAAAACTTCCTGCTCTATGACTTCGAGACGGCGAACGGCAATGATGACAACGTGTTCGCCTATTCCAACCGGATAGGCGCGGAGCGTTCGCTCATCGCCTATAACAATTCGCCCAGCAACACGGCGGGCTGGATACGCACCTCGGTTGAATTTTCGGTGAAGGTCGAAGGCAGTGACGAGCGCAAGCTGATCACGCGAACGCTCGGCGAAGGGCTTGACCTGACCGCGACAGATGATATTTATGTGACCTTCCGCGACCACCGGACCGGGCTGGAGTATATCCGCTCCTCACGCCAGATTGTCGAAGAGGGGATATACATCGCGCTCAATAGCTATGAGTACGTGTGTTTCCTCGATTTCAAGGTAGTGAAGGATACCGGGCATTATCGACAGCTTGCGCAGATGTTGAACGGGCGCGGCACGAGCGCGCTGGCTGATTCACTACGCGAACTGATGGTCGAACCTGTGCTGACGCCTTTCCGCGCGCTGGTCAATGGTCCGCTGCTCGCGCGCCTGATTGCGCACCGCAACACGCCGCACGCCGGGACTATGGACGCGCTCACGGTCGAACTCGATGAATTCTTGCGAGCAGTCGCATCCTTCACCGGGCAGCCGCTGGACGCCGATACGCTGCAAACCGCCGAACTTGCCGAGGATATGCCGGAACCTGAAACAAACGACGTTCATCCCGCCGCTAGCGCGGTTGTGACTGTCGTAGCGGAAGACGAGGACGCGCCGCACACGCTCTCTGATGATGACCTTGCAACCGATCCGCCAGAACCTGCAACGGGTTTGATGGTGCCGACGCTCTCCGATGCGCAAGCCGCCGATGAAATCAGCGCGCCGCTCACGCACTCCGAGCGAACGCGCGAAAAGCTGGAAACCACGCTCATGCTCCCGCTGCAAGAGACGCCCAAAGCGCTTGCGTCACACTTCGACACTGTGGAGGACGACCCGGCACTGCATAGCGGCCTCGCGATCTGGGCGCTGCTCTCCGCGCTTGGTGACGACCCGATTCAAGCCCGCGCGTGGATCGATGAATGGCTGCTTGGCCGCGCGATCATGGAAGCGCTGCGCGGTTTGGATGTCGAGGAAGGCACAGCGGCGCGCACGCTCAACGCGATCAAGCTGGCAATCGCGCGTCCGACGCTCGTTGAGGGCTTGGAGACGGAACGCCCGGCAAACCTGCTGACGGCGCTGCTTGCTGACCCCGACGCGAGGGCGCTGCTTGGCATCAACCAGTTCGAGGGCGTGACCTATTACGACAAGGCCGGCTTCGTTGAACTGCTGCGCTGGCTAGTCCTCACCGCACAGGTCGATGCCGCGCCGGATGCACTCGTCAGCCGTTACGCGACAGTGCAGGCATTCATCATGGCAAACGAGGACGCCGCGTATCAGGTCGCGAGGTTGCGCGCGGGGTTGAATGAACCTGCGAAAGCAAAACCAGTCAAGATTTAAGGAATGGGGCAAAGGTATCTAATGGACGCGCGGGCCTAAAGCCGCCGCGCTGCTACGGTTCCTCTGCCCTGGAAGTCGAACACGCGAACCGTAATAGCTCGGTCCATTCATGGCCGGACGACCCTGCGATTTCTACCCGCCTTTTCACCGCTATTCGTGTGCGCGGAATTTTCCCTGTGCGGCCTGTTCCACAGGCTTGCAACTTTGCCCCATTCGCGCTATCTTCTGTTTCGACAATTGAACGCCTGCGGGGAGAGCCTTCTCTATCGAAAGAGTGAGAAGCACCGAAGGGGCAAGCGCTGCGCCACGCTGGAACGCACCGCGAAACTCTCAGGTCCACCGGACCCGCACGCCGCGTACTCCCTGATTGCACAGGACACCCAAACAGCATACGGGGTGTCCTTTTTCGTTGGTCGAGCGCACACGGAGAGCATAAAGCAGATGGCCTACATCACCCCGGCGGACCTCCGCTATACCCCCACTGATGAATGGATTCGCGTCGAAGGCGAGACCGCGACAATCGGCGTCACGGATTACGCACAGCACAGCCTCAGCGATATTGTCTATGTCCAGTTGCCTACGGTCGGGCAGGAACTCATGGTCGAGCAGAATTTCGGCAGCGTCGAATCCGTCAAGGCGGCGTCGGACTTGAATATGCCCGTCACCGGAACCATAAGCGCGGTGAACAGCGACCTCGAAAGCACTCCCGAATTGGTCAATTCCGACCCCTATGGGCGTGGCTGGTTCATCAAAATCACGGCCTCCGATTTCAGCGAATTGCAAAAACTGATGGATTCCGCAGCCTATGCGGAGTATTGCGAGAAGCGAGGATAAGCAGGTATAAGCAGTAAGGTATAAGGTATAAGCCTTAATACAAGCCAACATTTTTGCCTGTATCTGCTTATACCTTACACCTTATACCTTACACCTAACCTGTTATGGCCTACATACCCCACACCGACTCCGACCGCGCGGCGATGCTCTCCGCAATTGGCGTGAGCAGCCTCGAACACCTCTTCGACGCCGTGCCGGAACAGCACCGCTTCCCGGCGCTCAACCTGCCCGAACCGATGTCGGAGATGCAGGTCCTCTGGGAACTGCAAGAACTGGCGAACGCCAACGCCGCCGCGAACGCGCACCCGATGTTTCTGGGCGCGGGCGTCTATAATCACTACTCGCCAAGCGCAGTCAATCACCTGCTGCTACGTGGTGAATTCTATACTGCGTACACACCCTACCAGCCCGAAATGGCGCAGGGAACGCTGCAAGCGGTGTATGAATATCAGAGCATGATCGCCGCGCTGACCGGGATGGACGCCGCCAACGCGAGCCACTACGACGGCGCAACCAGCCTTGCGGAAGCCGTCACGGTCGCGGTTCAGCACGCGCGCGGCAAGCGCAACCGCGTCATTTTCAGCCCGAACGTCCACCCGCAATACCGCGCCGTCGCGCGCACGTACCATCAGGGAACAGGCGTCAAGTTCATCGGGGACCGCAGCGGGCGGCTCTCGACCGAAGACCTGCTCGATATGCTGGATGAAAACACGGCGATGTTCGTCGTGCAGTACCCGAATTTCCTCGGCCAGATCGAGGACTTCAAGGGACTGGCGAAGAAAGTCCACGAGGCCGGGGCGCTGCTGTGCATGGTCGTCAACCCGATTGCGCTGGCGATGTATAAAACACCGGGCGAACTCGGCGCGGATATTGTCGTCGGCGAGGGGCAGAGCCTCGGCATTCCGCTCAGTTTCGGCGGTCCGTATGTCGGCTTCTTTGCGGTACGGGAAGCGCTCGTCCGCAAAATCGCGGGGCGCATCGTCGGGGAGAGCATCGACGCGGACGGGCGCAAAGCCTACGTGATGACGCTGCGCCCGCGCGAACAGGACATTCGGCGCGAAAAAGCATCCAGCAACATTTGCACCAATCAGGGCTTGCTGGCGCTCGCCGCCGCGATCTACATGGCGCTGATGGGCAAGCACGGCCTCAAGCGCGTCGCGGAACTTTCGTACCAGAAGGCGCATTACGCAGCCAGCCAGATCGCCGCACTGCCCGGTTATAGCGTCCACATGAAGCAGCCGTTCTTCAATGAATTCGTCGTCACCTGCCCGGATAGTGTGCGCGAGGTCAACGCGCGGCTGTGGGAGCGCTACGGCATCATCGGCGGCTACGATCTCTCGAAAGATTACGCGGATCGCACAGAGCAAATGCTCATCGCGGTCACGGAAACGAATACGCGCGCGGAAATCGATTTGCTGGTGGAAGCGCTCGGCGAGGTAGCAAAGTAATAACATGGAAACGAACACCATTCAGGGCAAAGTGATCGAACCGCTGATCTACGACATCGGCTCAGCGGGGCGCGCGGTGAGTACGCTCCTGCCGAAAAGCGACGTGCCGGAGCAGCCAATGCCCGACGCCGACCTGCTGCGCGCTGACCTCGATTTGCCGGAAGTCTCCGAATTGGACGTGGTGCGTCACTACGTCAAACTGAGCCAGATGAACCACGCCATCGACAAGGGCTTTTATCCGCTCGGCTCCTGCACAATGAAATACAACCCGAAGATTGACGAGGATACCGCGCGGCTACCCGGCTTCGCGATGCTGCACCCCTTGCAGGACGCAGGGCAAACGCAGGGCGCGCTGATGCTCATGCACACGTTGCAAACCTGGCTCATGGAAATCGTCGGGATGGACGGGATCAGCTTGCAACCTGCGGCGGGCGCGCACGGTGAATTCGCCGGAATCCTGATGATTCGCGCGTACCATCTGGACCGGGGCGACGCGAAGCGCACAAAGATCATCGTTCCGAACAGCGCGCACGGCACGAACCCGGCAACCTCGACGATGGCAGGCTATCAGGTCGTTGAACTGCCTTCGAACGCGGAAGGCGACGTCGATATGGACGCACTGCGCAAGGCCGCCGATGACACCATCGCGGGCATGATGATCACGGTCCCCAGTACACTCGGCGTCTTCGACCGCAACATCAAGGAAATCATCGAGATCATCCACAAGTGCGGCGGCCTGATGTACATGGACGGCGCGAATATGAACGCGCTGCTCGGCGTCGTTAAGCCCGGCGAACTCGGCTTCGATGTGCTGCATTACAACCTGCACAAGACTTTCAGCACCCCGCACGGCGGCGGCGGTCCGGGGTCCGGTCCTGTCGCGGTCAATAAGAAGCTGCTCGACTTCCTGCCCGGTCCCATCGTCGGGATTGCCGAACCCGCCACCGAAGCAAATCCTGCACCGCTCTATGGGTGGGTCATGCCGCAAAAGAGTATCGGTCGGCTGAAAGCCTTTCACGGCAACTTCGGGATGCACGTCCGCGCGTACACCTATATCCGGCTGCACGGCGACGACGGGATCAAAGCGATCAGCCGCCACGCGGTCCTGAACGCGAACTATATCCGCGTCAAGCTGGCCGATACGTACAAAGTCCCCTACAACAGGATTTGCGGACATGAATTCGTCATGGAAGGGCGCTTCGCCGATGCGCCACAAATTCACGCGCTGGATATTTCAAAGCGCCTGATGGATTACGGCATCCACCCGCCGACGAACTACTTCCCGCTAATCGTACCGGAAGCGTTATTGATCGAGCCGACGGAGAGCGAATCAAAGGAGACGCTCGATAACTTCATCGACGTGATGAAGAAGATCGCGACCGAAGCGCGCGAAACGCCCGATTTGCTGCTCGGTGCGCCGCATAGTACCCCGGTCGGTCGCGTCGATGAAGTCCTCGCGGCCAAGCAGCTCGTGCTGTGCTGCCGCCCGATCCCGGAGTTCGACGAGGCATAGCGGGCATCCGTAGGGGCGGACCTGTGTGTCCGCACTCGCATGATTTTCACAATCAGGACGGGTCGGGCAAGCCGCGACCCATACACCGGAAAAGCGCGTGTTCTGTACGGGCGGACCTGTGTGTCCGCCCAAAATGACGGGCTGGGCACGCTGCGCCCCTACACCGGATCGCGCTTTAGTGTAGGGGCGACGGCTTGCCCAGCTTGGTCTTCCCGTCGTGTTGCAATCTGCACGATTGCATACGCCGCGAACAGCCACAGCGCGGGTTCAATCGGCAGCAGATAGCGAGGGTTCGCCATGATCACGGTATGAATACCGAGAAAATACAGGATCGCTCCGTAGAGGATCACGCGCTCCCAAAAGCGGCGTAACCCAATCAACATCCCGATGAAGCCGAAGAACAGCGCTGCATAGTGGAATATGTAGAGCGCCAGTTTCGGCCAGAACGCATCCGAGGCAAAAAGGCGCGGAAGGTCACCGGGCGTGTGACCTGTCGACCACCATTGCGCGACCAGCGCTTTGATGCTCTCCCCCGGATAATAAACCGTACCGTGTGGCTGCAACAATGCGCCTGAGAGATTGGTGAAGCGCGTGCGCAGGTAGCCAAGCGGGTCGCCCGTGATCGTCGCGACGGTGTTTTGTACATATTGCGTGTCGTTGTTGTCGCCGGGTTTGATGCCCGCGTTCGCGTCGGTACATTCTGGACCGCACCACTGTGTCGTCCCCAGGTAAATATTCGCTGCGAGGCCGCGCGCCGCGACGACGAACTCTCCCCAACGTGCGAGGCAAAAGATCGTCCAGGTGGAGACGGTCAGCACATAGGCGACCACGAGAACCGCGACCAGCCGGACCGCGCGCCGACGTTCGCCATAAACCAGATGAACGATTAGAATGAGCGGAAAGAGCATCGCGACCGCGCGCGTCAGGGTCGCGAGTCCGAGCAGCACACCAACCGCGCTCATCATTCTTGTAGAGGTCGTGGCTTGCCCGACCCCGACCCGCACGCGCGTTGCGTAGAGCGACAGAGCGCCAAACAGCAGGAACAGGAACACGCTTTCAGTCATCGCGTTACCGGCTTCGATGATGAATGCAGGCGAGACGACCAGCACGACCGCCGCGAGTAGCCCCGCGCGTTCATTCAAATAGCGCTTGCCGAGCATGTAGATAAAGACGCACAGCGCCGCGCCCATCCCTGCATTCAGCACACGAATGATGGTCAGGCCACGTTCACCACCAAATAGTGTGTTCATCTCCCCCGCGAAGATCAGATAAACAGGACCCGGCGTTGGCAAGAACGTGAGCGAACCCGTCACCAGGTCGCGCCCGGTGTTCATGAACCACAGCGTATCACCGCCGGAGACATTCGGGTGTGGGTCGATCAGCAGCACGAAGACCAGCCGGATCACGAGCGCAACCGCGAAGAGCGCCAAATGCGGCGATAACGTGAGGCGGGCGCGGCTTGCTTCGATTCGTGGTGCGCTATATGTCGCCATTCTTGTCCTCTAACAACGCCGGATAATCTCGATTATACCGTACCGCAGATTTAACAAATTCTTGAAGCGCTTCTGGTACACTGAACGCGCTCGGATATTCCCGGAAAGGTCTCTTCTCATGCTTGCTAAACTGCGTTTCCCGCTCATCCTCATCGTGACGTTCGCAATCGTCGTCCTCTCGGCGCTGCCGCTCGAAGGCACAATCATCGTCAAAGCTGCCGCGCAATCAACCAACGGCTGCGGACCGGAAGGCTTCGGCGGTCTCGTCCCTGATCTGTGGTTCACCTCGGCCTGTGACGCGCACGATATTTGCTATGGCACGCGCGGCAACGCGAAAAGCACCTGCGACTCGCGCTTCTACAATGATATGAAAGCGATTTGCGCCAACCGCTACGGCAAGTGGTATCAGGCCATCCAGCGCGGCGCGTGCTACGCTTCCGCGTGGACCTACTACGAAGCGGTGAAGCAATTCGGCCAGAGCGCTTACGACAACGCCCAGCGCGGCGCGTAAATGCTTTTTGGGCGGGCCTGACCCGCTCCTACACGTAATATCCGCGCGTAGGGGTCGCGGCTTGCCCGACCCACTTTTACAAATTTGATGCTAACGAATCAAACTTAACCACACGATCCCGACCAGCACCGTCAAAAGCGTAATCGGCACGCCTACGCGCAGATAAGCCGCAAAGGTCAGCCTGACGCCCCGCGCGCCCGCCACCTCCGCGACAATCAGGTTCGCGACCGAGCCGAGCAGCGTCAGGTTGCCCGCGAGTGTGGAGGCCATCGCCAGCGTGAGCCACGCCTGTTCGGGGTTGGCGAGGTGTGGCACTTCCGGCTTGAACAGCAGCACCGCTGGGACGTTCGAGACAAGGTTGCTCAACGCAACCGTAACGACGCTCAACGCAGCCACACCATTATTGAGAATTGGCGTAATCACAGCGAACAGACGCGCGCTCAATCCGGTCGTTTCAATCGCCGCCGTGACGATGAACAGCGCCGTAAAGAAGGCAAGGATGTCCCATTCGACTTCGAGCAATTTGCCCGGTCGCAGCCGCGAGATGAGCAGCAGCCCCGCCGCGACGAATGCCGCCGTCGCCACCGGGACGCTGAGCAGAAAGGCGACCAGCAGCCCGGTCACGACCGCCAGTGAGCGCCACAGCAACGGTGGATACGTGCGCGGGATGGGCGACGCGACGCGCTCCAGCATTCCGCGAAATTCGCGCGGGAACATGACCACAATCACGATCCAGCAGATGGCGAGGCCAATCAGCGCGACGGGTCCCAATTTCACCAGAAATGTCAGGTAGGGAATGCCGCTCGCCTGCCCGATGATCAGGTTTTGCGGGTTGCCCGTAATCGTCGCGGTCGAGCCGACATTCGCGGCAGTCGCGAGGCCGAGCAGGTATGGGATCGGGTCGCGTTTCGCGCGTTGCGTGAGGTCCACGATGAAGGGCGTCAGCAGCAGGCAGACCGGATCATTGAGGAACAGCGCTGACAGGATTCCCGACGCAGCGATGACCAGCGCGAGCAACATTCGCGGACCGTTCGCGATGCGCAGGACACGGCTCCCCACGAGGTCGAAGAAGCCCGCCAGCCGCAAATTGGCGTTGATGACCATCATCGCGAAGAGCAGCATGATCGTCCCGAAGTCGATAGCCGCGAACGCCTGCGGCTGTGTTAGGGCGCCCGTCGCGAGCAGCAGCGCCGCCCCGACCAGCGTGATCGTGGTGCGGTTCATGCGCAGGCCGGGGACGCGCCCGAAAGCAATCCCGGCATAAGTCAGAATGATGATGATTGTGTGTAGCATGAGCAAGTTTCACTGGGGGCATCCTGTCCCCATTTTCGCACAAAACAGCGGCGCAAGCGGCAGGAGCGGAACCTGCGCCTGCATTGCCTCGTAGAACTGCGCGGGCGTGCCGACCTTGAGCGAGACATTCTGGTAGTATTCCGCGAGACCATGCTTGAACTGCGTCCAGCCCATTTTCTCGCCCAGTTCGCGCAGGAATTGCGGTCCCAGACCGTAATTCGTCACCATGTATTCGCTGAAATCGGCATAGCTTTCGACGGGCGTATCGATCAGGCGCGGGTTGCCTTTTAGCCGATTCGCCCAGGTCAGGATGAATTGCCATTCGCGTTCGGCGGCATCGCTCCCCATCGTATCCAGATGGAACAGATAGAGCGCAATCTGCGCGAGCGACTCATCCAGCCACGCATGGCGCGCGACGTCGTTCCCGGCGATGCCATAGAACCACTGATGCGCGACCTCGTGCGCAACGATGAAGCGGCGGTAGGCTGTATCGCGTTGATTGTCGATGAAGAGTAGCGTCGGGAATTCCTCGCCACCGCTTGGATAGATCGTCGCGAGCAGCGTCAGGTGCGCGTAGAAGTACGGTCCGAAGGTTTTATCGTAGTAGGCGACCGCATCCGCCGCGATGTTCGCCATCTCTTCGGCCACGTCCTGCCGCCCCTTGAAGCGCACATCCACCGATATGGGCGCGCCCCGCGCTGGGAGAAAGCCCCATCCGCGCGCCAGTTGGAAAACAAAATCGCGCACGGGTCCCGTTGTGATCTGGTAGCGCACCCGAGCGCCCTCCGCGACGGTTTGCGTGATCGAGCCGACGCTGTAGAGCGAAAGGTTGTTCGGCGCGCGAATCGTAACCGCGAAAAGCGCGGTTTCGCTGAATACGTAATCGAGGCTTTTGGTCATGATGTCTGTTCGCCACGTCCCGCCGTCATAGACCGCGAGCAGTGGAAACGGCTCGCGCGCATCCAGCAGATCGGCAGGTGCGCCAAGCTGTATCCGGTAGCGAATGCCGATTTCCGCAACCGCGCCGGGCGTGAGCGGCTTGTCGAAAGGGACTTCCAGCACCGTCTGGTAGCGGTCGATAATCTGAATACCGATAGACTGCGCATCACGCCGGACCTCGCTGATCGTCATGCGCGGCTTTGAGCCGGAGTACACGCTCCCATAGGCGAGCGGGATCGGGTGGTTCGGATACAGCCGGAAGACGACCTTCGTGAGCGCGTCCGGGGTGCTGTTCACGAAAAGGATGCGCGCATTTCCGTCGATAACGCCGTTCGCGTAATCCATATCGAGCGCGAGCAGATAGCGCGTTTTGTTCGCGTAAAGCTGCGCGACGCCTGCGTATTCCGCCCGCGCCCAGGCGGGGTTGGTCAGTTCCGCCTCAGCCGGTAGCGCGAGATCATCCGCTGCCCGCGCCGGGATATTCCCCACTGTTACGATAAAGAACAAGACCACCAGCATCCCGCATCGCTGCCGAAGGCTGAAAGCCAATCGTTGAAAGCCATTCCGCACAATACATCTCCTGCAAACCGCGCAGGATGTTACCGCGCATTGCGCAGCGTTGCCGCCTCACCTGCGCGCGGGTACACTCAGATTTGTGATTTATGCAGCGGCAAATAAGGAAATATCAGCGATGCGCGTCTACCTCAACGAGGCATTCCGGGCGCTTGACGTGCCGTTCACGGCTCCGCGTGCGGGCGACGCCGGGTATGATCTATACGCGACCGCAGAAGCCACGCTCGCGCCGCAAACGAGCGCAGTTATCCCGACAGGCGTGCATGTCGAGCTTCCGGCGGGATTTGTCGGGATCATCAAGGACCGCTCAAGCATGGCACTCAAGGGCGTGCATACCTATGGCGGCGTGATCGACGCGGGCTATCGCGGCGAGATCAGGATCATCCTGAACAATCTTTCCGGCGAGCGGATCACGATTGCGCGCGGCCAGAAGTTCGCGCAAATGATCGTTGTCCCGGTTTATGGGGAGCCGGTCGAAGTGATGGACACGCTCGCAGAGCTGACAGAAACGACGCGCGGTGAACGTGGCTTTGGCTCGACGGGAATTTAGCACGCTCAATCCTCTGCGCTGATCAGTGTCCCCGGCGGTTCACCCAAGAGCGCCGCCTCGATCTGGCCGGGCGCATTGCCGCCAAAAATATAAATTTGCAGCTCCGGCAGGCGTTGCGCAAGCGCTAGCATGGTGCGAACCTTGCCAGCCATACCACCCGTGACATCCATCCCGCCGGAACCGCCGAGCGCCGCCGCGACCTGTGCGAAGTTACCCGGTGTGATCTTCGGGATGATCTGTCCGGCAGAGTCGTAAACGCCTTCGGTCTCGCCAAGCAGCAGAATTCGCGTTGGGCGAAGCACTTCCGCGAGGTAGAAGAATACGGCTTCGGTTGAGATGATCGTCCCACCGCGCACGTCATCGAAGGCGACATCACCGTGAACGAGCGGGATGAGGCTGTGTT
The DNA here is from genome assembly GCA_965246845.1 of Aggregatilineales bacterium. Classification (GTDB taxonomy): domain Bacteria; phylum Chloroflexota; class Anaerolineae; order Aggregatilineales; family UBA2796; genus JBBRMW01. The sequence continues at coordinate 272,962 of CBDFFR010000012.1, read as the reverse complement.
CCAGCGCAACCTGAATGCGAATATCATCCATATTCAAAAGCTCACCATCGACGCAATGTGCCGATGCAGAGGGTGAAACCGGAAATATTGGTAGCCCTTCCTCGTGAAGTGCTTCAACCACGAGGTTATTGAGCCGACGCGCGACGACAGCCACCTCCGCAAAGCCGCGCCATTCTGCCCCCGTGCGGACGCCATTCGCAGTGTCGTATTTCGCCGCCGCGATATGCCCATATGAACCGCTGCCGTGTCCGAGCAACAGCCTCAGTTCAGGGTTTGCCATACGCGCGTTCGCGATCTCGCGCGCGGCACGCGCCATCGTCTCCGCGTGAAATTGTTCAGATTCGCGCTTGTCGGTGATGAGCGAGCCGCCCAGCTTGATGAAAATCATTGCACTTTCGTCACCCACGTATGCGCCGCGCCCGCGCCGCGCAGCGCCGCCGAAATGTTTAGCGCATCAGGGGCATTCGCGAGCGCAATCACGTTGCCACCGCGTCCGCCGCCGCTCAATTTCGCGCCGTGCGCCCCGGCTTGCAGTGCCGCCGAGACGAGGCTATCCAGCAGCGGCGATGATACTGTAAGTGAGCGCAAGAGGCCATGATTTTCGGTCATCAGCGCACCTAACAGGTCCAGCGTCCCAGCTTCGATGTGGCCGCGCGCGGTATCGACCAGCATCCCGATCCGCTCAAAAATCGGTCCCGCCGCGATTGGATTGGCCTCACGGAAGCGGCGCACGTCCTCGATGGTCAGCATGGTTGAACCTGCGACGCCCGAATCCGCGATGATCAATTGAAACGGCGCTCCAATCTGGAACGGCTGTGGTGGCTGCCCGCGCACGAAATAGACCGGGCGCTCGTATACAATCGTCGTATTGTCGATGCCACTGGGATTGCCATGAAAGAGTTTTTCGACCTCATAGACAAGCGCATTCAGGTGCGCAGCATCGATTGGATGGTCAAGCGATGCTGCGAGTTCGCGCATGAGCGCCGCTGTCACCGCTGCGCCGCTCCCGAAGCCGCCACCAACCGGGATCGTTGAATGAATATCAAAAATGAGGTCCGGGAGCGGCACTTTCAATTCGGCAAGCAGGACCTGCACCGCGAACGCGAGCGGTCCCCCAAACGTCTCGTTGTCGCGCATAACGCGGAATTCCTGCCGCAGATCGTGCGCGCGAATGAGGATGCCACTACCTGCCTCGCCCACGCTGGCCGTCACTGTCGTGCTAACGCTCGTGAAGGGGACCGCAATCGCGGGGTAGCCATAAACGACCGCGTGTTCCCCGAAAAGGATAATCTTCGCGGGCGAGGTATTCATCGGACGACGTACAGAATAACGATGATAGTCAGCCCCCATAGTACAATATCGAGCAGCAGCGGCTTGTCCTTGAAGAGCAGTTCATCGGGCGCACCGCCTTCACCCTGCACATGAATCAGGTATAGATAGCGGAACATGCCATAGACAATGAACGGCACGGTCACGAGCAGCACGTTCGGCGCGAGGCTGGTCTTCGCCTCGAAGGTGTAGAAGGTGTAGGAAAGCACGGTCCCAGTCGTCACCATACGCAGCATGTCATCAAGCAGCGGCATATTGTAACCCCGGTCGTTATACGTGCGGCGCACTTCGCTTGCAATGCCTGCAAGACGCAGTAAATCCTGTCGACGCTTCCCGACCGCAAGAAACAATGATAGCGCCCCGGTACAGACGTATAGCCAGGGTGAAAAATTGGAAACTGTGATCAGCACCACACCCGCGATTACACGCAGAATAAACCCCGCCGCAATTGCGAAAACATCCAGAATGACGATGTTTTTGAGGTACAATGAATAGGTAATATGCAGGCCGAGATAGGCGAACAGGACCAGCGCAAACGGTGGGCTGTAAAGCGTTGCACCACCTATCGCGATCACAGGTAAAACCAGTGCTGCGATCAGTGCAACGCGGATGGGTAGCTGGCCAGACGGAATTGCTCTAAGGCGCTTGCGCGGGTCCAGTTTATCCTTTTCGACATCTACAACGTCGTTAATGAGATAGACCGTACTGGCCGTCAGCGACAGCAGGAAAAACCCAACCACCACACGTAGCAATGAATTGGCCTGCGTAAGCTGACCATCAAAGATCAGCCCCGCGAAAATAAGCGCGTTCTTCGACCATTGGCGGGGACGCATCGTTCGTATCAAGCCGCGCAAGATATTCGGTTGCAATCGGGAACCCTCAGTTAGGATGATAGCAGACATGAATTATACGGCCTTTTTGCATGGCTGAAAAACAGCGGATCGATCAACTGGTTGCCGAGCGCGGTCTCGCGGAGAGCCGCGAAATGGCGCGTCGCCTGATTATGGAAGGCAACGTCACGGTTGGCGGTCAGGTTGTGGATAAACCCGGCACGAAGGTTTCTACGCTCGCGGAGATCGTGGTGAAGGCGCTGCCGCGCTTCGTCAGCCGGGGCGGTGATAAACTCGCAGCGGCGCTGGATGCGTTCGGCGTTGCGGTGACAGGCATGGTTTGCGCGGATGTCGGCGCGAGTACGGGCGGCTTTACGGATTGTCTTTTGCAATACAGCGCAGCGAAGGTTTATGCCATTGATGTTGGCTACGGTCAGCTGGATTACCGCTTGCGCTCCGATGCGCGCGTCGTCGTGATGGAACGCACCAATGCCCGGTATGTCGAAGCCCTGCTGGAGCAGCCGTCGCTCACCGTCATTGATGCGTCGTTCATCTCCCTCAAGCTGATTTTGCCCGTCGTGCGGCGCTGGATGACCCCAAACGGCCATGTGGTTGCGCTCATCAAGCCCCAGTTTGAAGCGGGACGCGGTGAAGTCGGCAAGGGTGGCGTCGTAAAGGATGAAGCCGTTCACCGCGCGGTCCTCATCGACATACTGACAGCGGCACAGCGCGAGCATTTTGCCGTGCTTGGTTTGATCAAAAGTCCGCTCAAGGGTCCAGCCGGGAACATCGAATTTCTCACATATTTGAGCCTTGAAGATAGTCCGTCTATTGCGCTGGATGAGGCTGTAGCGGCGGTGTTGCTATAGAGGTCAGCGTTCGCACGTCGTGCATGCAAAATTCAATATAAAACAGAAACCAACTTGCCCTAAAGCATCTTCGAGCAAATTGTGATTTGTCGCGAGTAAAGATTGACATGCGCGTAGTCTAGCAGAGGTTTCGTGAACCATTTGACTGCGTACATCACGAAGATTAAACAAAAAATGGGGTTAACAAAAGGGCAATAAATAAAAAACAGCGACCCCGGTAGCGGCACTGCCACGGGGGGTTGAGAGGAGAAGAAGAGTTGGCGACGACCTACGCTCCCAGGCAGTCACCCGCCAAGTACCATCGGCGCTAGCGAGCTTAACGACCGGGTTCGAGATGGGACCGGGTGTACCCTCGCTGCACAAGACACCAACCCACACTTCTCACCTCAACGCCGCGCAGCAGCAGATGCTGCCGGGGTCGCTCTGGTCACAAAGAGAGGGGTTACGTGAAGAAGGGAGAGTAATTTGCTTTCGCGCTCGGTAAGGCAATCATTTGTCCTGCCTGCCTGCTCGCGCTCGCACCAGAGTTCCAATTTCTCCGGGTGAGACATGCGCAGATGCAATTACAAAGAAGCCCTCGACCCTTAGTATCGGTCAGCTACACGCATTACTGCGTTTACACCTCCGACCTATCCAGCGGGTGGTCTGCCCGCGGTCTTACCCGGTTGCCCGGAGAGGGAACTCATCTTGAGACGTGCTTCCTACTTAGATGCTTTCAGCAGTTATCACGACCGGAGTCTGCTACTGAGCCATGCCGCTGGCGCGACAACTCACACACAGGCGCTCCGTCCACCCCGGTCCTCTCGTACTAGGGGCAGCCTCTCTCAATTCCCTTGCGCCCACAGTGGATAGAGACCGACCTGTCTCACGACGGTCTGAACCCAGCTCACGTACCGCTTTAATGGGCGAACAGCCCAACCCTTGGGACCTTATCCAGCCCCAGGATGCGACGAGCCGACATCGAGGTGCCGAACCTGGTCGTCGATGTGAACTCTTGGACCAGACTAGCCTGTTATCCCCAGAGTAGCTTTTATCCGGTAAGCCACGGCCCTTCCACTCAGTGCCGTGGGATCACTAAGCCCGACTTTCGTCTCTGCTCGGCGTGTCGGCCTTGCAGTCAAGCTCCCTTGTGCCTTTACACTCGACGGTGGGTTTCCATTCCACCTGAGGGAACCTTTGGGCGCCTCCGTTATCCTTTAGGAGGCGACCGCCCCAGTCAAACTGCCCCTCTGCCACGGTTCCCACACCGGCTTCACGGTGCAGGTTAGGGTCAAAACACACTCAGGCTGGTATTTCACCGTCGGCTCCACGAAAGCTAGCGCTCTCGCTTCTTCGCCTCCCAGCTATCCTACACAGACTGCGTCCTAACGCAATGGCAAAATACAGTAAAGCTTCATGGGGTCTTTTTGTCCTACTGCGGGTAACGCGCATCTTCACACGTACTTCAATTTCGCCGGGTCCCTCGTTGAGACAGTGCTCCACTCATTAGGCCATTCGTGCGGGTCGGAACTTACCCGACAAGGAATTTCGCTACCTTAGGACAGTTATAGTTACTGCCGCCGTTCACCGGGGCTTCAATTCAGAGCTGCCGCTTGCGCTTGACCCCTCCTCTTAACCTTCCGGCACTGGGCAGGCTTCAGCCCCTATACGTCAGCTTTCGCTTTCGCAGAGACCTGTGGTTTTGTTAAACAGTTAGCAGAGCCGTTTCACTGCGACCACCATTTCTGGTGGCACCCCTTCTCGCGAACTTACGGGGTTAGCTTGCAGAGTTCCTTAACGAAGGTTCTCCCGTTCACCTGGGTATCTTCTACTCGTCTACCTGTGTCGGTTTGCGGTACGAGTACCTGAACTTCACCGTTTAGCGGCTTTTCTTGGCAGCACGGCCCACTGACTTCCCGGACTTTCATCCTCGCCATCGCGCCTTCGCTCGGGGGCGTACTTGACTCTCCCCCTCATCGCTACCACGCTTGGCACCTCATTCCATTCAGAGGCTCAGCTCCCGCATTGCGTCCCCGCATCACTCCATTCAGGTAGTACAGGAATTTTGACCTGTTGTCCATCACCTACGCTTTACGCCTCGGCTAAGGCTCGACTCACCCGACGCGGACTGACCTTGCGTCGGAAACCTTAGACTTCCGGTGAACATGGTTCTCACATGTTTTGCGCTACTCATGCCGGCATCCTCACTTGTAGGCAGTCCACACGCCCTTCCGGTCGTGCTTCTCCCCGCATACAACGCTCCCCTACCATTCTCATCCCAGGCTTCGGTGGGTGGTTTAGCCCCGTTACGTTATCCGCGCAGCCGCGTTTGACCAGTGAGCTATTACGCACTCTTTAAAGGGTGGCTGCTTCTAAGCCAACCTCCTGGCTGTCTGAACACGACCACCTCGTTTGCCACTTAACCACCGCTCCGGGACCTTAGCCGGGGGTCTGGGTTGTTTCCCTCTCGACGATGAAACTCATCTCACACCGTCGACTGCAATGCTTGGAGGAACGGTATTCTGAGTTTGATTGGGGTTGGTAAGCTTGCGCCCCCTAGCCCAGTCAGTGCTTTACCTCCGTCCCTAAACACATCACGCTCGCCCTAAAGCGATTTCGGGGAGAACCAGCTATCTCCAAACTCGTTTGGCATATCACCCCTACCCACACCTCATCTAGGACTTTTGCAACAGTCAACAGTTCGGACCTCCACTAGGTTTTACCCCAGCTTCATCCTGGACATGGGTAGCTCGTCTGGTTTCGTGTCTGATGGATGCGACTGGACGCCCTGTTCAGGCTCGCTTTCGCTGCGGCTTCGGCTGTACCTGCCTTAACCTTGCCACACCCATTAACTCGCCGGCTCATGCTCCAAAAGGCACGCCATCACCCGTAACCGGGCTTTGACTGCTTGTAGGCACAACGTTTCAGAGTCTATTTCACTCCCCTCACCGGGGTTCTTTTCAACTTTCCGTCACCGTACTGGTTCACTATCGGTCGAAGGTCGTATTTAGCCTTGGAGGGTGGACCCCCCATCTTCCCGCCGGATTAGCGTGCCCTGCGGTACTCGTCTACGCTTTGACCGTTTGCCTACGGGACTCTCACCCTCTCTTGTCCGGTTTTCCACCCGGTTCGGCTCAGTCGTTGATTGCGTGGGCTGCTTCGCTTTCGCTCGCCACTACTCGCGAAATCGTTTCTTTTCCTCGCGCTACTAAGATGTTTCAATTCACGCGGTTCCCTCTACACGGCCTATGTGTTCAGCCGTGAGTACGTCACCATGCCGTGACGTGGGTTTCCCCATTCGGACATCGTAGATTTATACGGCTGCACACGCCTCGTCTACGCTTTTCGCAGTGTACCGCGTCCTTCTTCGGCGACCTTCGCCAAGTCATCCCCGTTGTGCCCTGGTAGCTTCTTTTTGCTTTCGCATGCAAACACATGTGTCACCCAGAGAAATTGATTCTCTCGTGCTTCTACCTTGCGCTCACCGCTCGATTTGACCACACAAACGTCCATTCACGCGCTTCCGGTTCCAACCGCTCCACGCTGCCTGCCGCCCCGCAACTCCCGTCGCTGAACCGCCACATCTCGCTTCACTGCTGAACCCGCTCCACTTGTGAACCCATTCGTTCGTCTGGCGCAACCCACCCCGCCCGCTCTTTGCTCCCGCAAACCGCGTGCTTCGTTGGTCGCTGACCGAGGGTGTACCTACACGCTTCGCTGTGTCCGGTCCGTTGATGCTTTTCAACTGCTGCCGCGCGCCCATTCCCAAACTGCGTTGTTCTGGCGAACTTCGCCGCATGGTTCCTGGTTTTGCCCGACATCAGCCTGCTCTATCGCTGGAACTGCGCTCTACAAGCCAGTGTTGCCACTTGCTTGCTGGAACGTCCCTGCGCTGTCGCTGCATCCGGCGCGCTTCTAACGGCGCTGCCTCTCACGTCCGCACACATCTTCGTGTAGTGTTACTCGTGCTTCTTCACGTATTCTCTTTGTAAGGTTCTCGTCTTCTGACTTTCCACCCGTGGGCTATTCGGTTTACCGCACGCTGCATGTTGCCGTTGAACATGGCTGTTCAGCGTTTCGATACTTCGTTTGGCTCCGACCCCACAAACAAAACGACCTGACTTGCTTTTCGCTTGGTCAGGCCGCGTCACCGGATGCGTTACAAATGTAGTGCGTTCGACCGCTCTACTTCATCCCGCCTCTTCGGTTCTGCGCGCCTGTCGTTGCTGTCAAAGATACTGCTACCTTCTCGCTCGTCTCGTTCGTGTTGCGTTGGTGTCAGTTGACTGGCGGGAATTATACAGGCTCTAACTCCTTAGTCAAGACCAATTTTCCGCCAATTTGCGTGCTACACTCGCCCTTTCATCAGGAATTTGCCTGTTAATCATGAATTTGCCCACACGTCGCACAATAAGCGCATTAGTTATCTTCGCTGCAAGTCTGGGGATAATCTCGATTCTGCTGGTCGTCCAGCCTAAATTTGCAAATGGTTTGCTCGATGTGCAAGTCCCAACCTTGAAATGGCGTTTGGTCGCATTTTTCCTGTTTGTTCTCGCGAGTCTCACACTTATATGCAGAAGATGGCTTGCTGTGATGCTCAATGTCACTATCGCGAAAACAGCAAACGACGCACGCCTTTTATTCCGCGATGTGCGTGCAGCCATCCATGCCGAACCAAATGATGTGCATTCCGCTGTCATGCTGATAACGCTCATCGGAACTGCGCTACGTCTTCACTTTCTAACACAGCCGCTCCGCTTCGATGAAGCGCTCACCGTGCAGGATTTCGGCGTGCGTTCGCTGCCGTACATCGCGACACACTATACCCAGCCCAATAATCACATTTTTCATTCACTGCTCGTGCATTTGTCGCTTCTGCTTGGTAACAGTGAACCGATGATTCGGTTGCCCGTCTTTATCTCAGGTTGTACGGCCATCCCGGCCTTTTTCGTTCTTGCGCGCTGCTTCGTGCCGCCTTTGACCGCGCTCTTTGGAACTGCGCTGGTTGCTGCCTCTTCACCGCTGGTCGAGTTCTCCACGAATGCACGCGGTTACATGCTTCAAATCATGCTGTTTATCTGCGCCTTCATTTTTGCGAATTACGGAATTCAGAAGCGCAACTACGCTGCATCCGTTTTTTGCGTAATACTGTTGGCATTGGGCTTTTATACGATACCCACGATGCTCTATCCGTTCGGAGTTCTGAGCCTGTGGTTGCTCGCAGCAAGCTGGCGACAGAAACCCCGAAATGCTGCGCTACGCTACTGGCTGCTACTAAACTTTGTGACGATTGGTCTGACAGCACTGTTGTACTTCCCAATCATCCTTGTAAGCGGCTTGGGACCACTGCTCAATAATCCCTTTGTCCGGTCGCAATCACCGGCTGAATTTAGCGCTCAGGTGGGTCCATTCTTGCGTAATGTGTGGGAGCAGTGGACGCGCGACTTACCGCTCTCATTGAGCATCGGGGTGGTTGTCATTCTAGTGGCGGGTCTCGTCTTGCGCCAAAGCAAAGCGCGCCTTTCCAATCCGTTTTGGGCAGCGCTGATATGGAGTGGCGGTCTGTTAGTCGTGCAGCGCGCCATACCCTTTGTGCGGGTTTGGTTGTATTTTGTTCCGCTCCTTGCGCTTGGAATAGCCATTGGTGCGGATAGCCTCGCTTTGTTTGTAAAGCGTAGCCAACTCAGGCAAATAGTTGTTAAAAAAGGTTTCTTATTGAGCGCTATGGTCGTGCTGGCCGCGCTGTTGAGTTTGAATGTCGCAGTCCAAAACACAGTTGCGCAGTCACAAGAGACGGGCTTGGCGCTTTATGCGCGTGATGCGGCGGCACTGCTCGCGCCGGTTCTGCGACCTACTGATGGAGTTCTCGACCGCTGGGATGCAGTCACGCGCTACTACCTCAATCGGGACTTTGCCGTACCTACAAATATCGTTACCAGTGGTGAAGACCTAAATGCACGCGCCCGAATATACATTTTGCTTGAACCAGAAAACCAGCTCACGACCCTGATGAACGATGCACAGCAGCGCGGAACCGACTGGAACCTGTTCACGTCACCACAAATCTGGCATGTCGAGTCCGCATTCACAATTTACGTCGTGGATAAACAATAAAAGCAGGCAAACAAAAAGCGGGAGTGACAATTCACTCCCGCTCATCGTTCTTAACGGCTGAACAGTGACAGGAAAAGGATGAGCGCACACGGCGCTATTTTTGTCTAGCGAGACCTGGTGAATGCTTCCGCTGTTACTCACAACTCGTCGGCTTGCGCGTCCGGGTTGCCCTTCGCAGCACACTCACAGTTCGTCGTCCCTAGAAAGGAGGTGATCCAGCCGCAGCTTCCGCTACTGCTACCTTGTTACGACTTCGTCCCAGTCACCACCCCTGCCTTGAACGGTAGCCTCGTTTGCACGTTCGCATCCCGGCTTCAGGCGTGAGCAGCTCCCATGACGTGACGGGCGGTGTGTACAAGGCCCGGGAACGTATTCACCGCACTATGGCTGACGCGCGGTTACTAGCAACTCCATCTTCATGCGGGCGGGTTGCAGCCCACAATCTGAACTGAGGCCGGCTTTGACGGATTGGCTCCCCCTTGCGGGTTGGCGACCCATTGTACCGACCATTGTAGCGTGTGTGTAGCCCTGGATATAAAGGCCATGCTGACTTGACGTCATCCCCGCCTTCCTCCCGTTTGTCACGGGCAGTCGGACCAGACACTCTAACTGGCCCCGGGGGTTGCGCTCGTTACAGGACTTAACCTAACACCTCACGGCACGAGCTGACGACAGCCATGCAGCACCTGTAGAGGCTCCTTGCGGTCGACGACGTTTCCGCCGTCTACTACCCCTATGTCAAACCCAGGTAAGGTTCTTCGTGTAGCCTCGAATTAAACCACACGCTCCGCTGCTTGTGCGGGCCCCCGTCAATTCCTTTGAGTTTTAGCCTTGCGACCGTACTCCCCAGGCGGATAGCTTCGCGCGTTGGCTTCGACACCGCAGGGCTTTCACCCCACGACGCCCAGCTATCATCGTTTACGGCATGGACTACCGGGGTTTCTAATCCCGTTCGCTCCCCATGCTGTCGTGTCTCAGCGTCAGTTATGCCCCAGATTGCCGCCTTCGCCTCTGGTGTTCCTCCGGATCTCTACGCATTTCACCACTACACCCGGAATTCCACAATCCTCTAGCATACTCTAGGTCCGCAGTCTGGCACAGCCTCCACAAGTTGAGCCTGTGGCTTTCATGCACCACTTACGAACCCGCCTGCACACCCTTTACGCCCAGTAAATCCGGATAACGCTCGCCACCTACGTTTTACCGCGGCTGCTGGCACGTAGTTAGCCGTGACTGATTCGATGGGTACAGTCCTTCCTCGTCCCCATCAAAAGAAGTTTACAACCCGAAGGCCTTCATCCTCCACGCGGCGTTGCTGCGTCAGGCTTTCGCCCATTGCGCAATATCCCTTACTGCTGCCTCCCGTAGGAGTCTGGACCGTATGTCTGTTCCAGTGTGGGGGTCCACCCTCTCAGGTCCCCTACCCGTCATCGGCTTGGTGAGCTATTACCTCCCCAACTACCTGATGGGCCGCAGCTCCCTCCTCTCGCCCTTTCGGTTTGTTCATGGGCTTCTAAACCCCATGACACTATGCGGTATTAGCAACCCTTTCGAGTTGTTGTCCCCCGCAAGAGGGCAGGTCTGCTACGTGTTACTCACCCGGTCGCCACTAAGCACATTGCTGTACTCCGTTCGACTTGCATGTATTAGGCACGCCGCCAGCGTTCATCCTGAGCCAGGATCAAACTCTCCGTATCTGTTTCGGTTCGAGCTGTCAGCTTCGAGGTGTTACCCGCTCCACCCGACCGCTCTCGCCTGCGAGACAAGTCCCTTACCAAGACCTGTCTACGGGGTTCCTTTCACGCATGAACTTCGTGAGGAAGCTCATGTTTTTCTTTGTACACTTTTCGCTTCGCGCAAGCGGCGCATCTTTCGACGGCTGCTCACACTTCGCTGTGTGCTCTTTGCTGTTCCTGTCACTGTTCAACTGTTAAGGTGCTTCTTCACGTCGCAAACTGCTCACCACAACCGAGGCGCTACGGCGACAAAAAACCGACTGCATTACTGCTTGTCGGCGTTGACAGGTCATCGAGGTTTGCGCTCCCGCGCTTGCCCTTCTGTTTGCGTTGCCGCTTCCTGCCCTTTGCCACCCTCCGTTGTTAGCTGAGCTTGCTGCGACCACTTGCGTTGTCGCTCTTGTTTGCTCGTATGGGCTGCATTTTATTACACTTTCGTTAGCCGTCAAGCCCCTTTTTCAACGAGTTTCTACTCGATTTGCAACCTAGCTTGCCGACTCATCTTCAATGGAGCGGATACGCATCGCGCCACGCGAACGCGCTTTCTGCGAGACACGAACCGCGACTTCGGCACGGTGCAATTCCTGCAAAAGCGTCTGCTGCTCTTCATCCGGCGGACCACTCTTCATCAATTCCTGCGCACGGGTGCGCGCTTCCTGCGCGGCCTGTGTATCGACGGCGAATGAACTTTCGGCCAAGTCGGCGAGAGCAATCACGCGGTCGGGGCGAATTTCCACAATGCCGCCGTAAATAATGAAGCCTTCTTCCGCGCCGCCTTTCTTGACGCGCAGTTCGCCAAAGCCCATCGTCGTCAACACGGGCGCATGATGCGGCAGGATACCCATTTCCCCTTCGCTGCCCGGTACGATCACCATATCGGCAGCGGGTTCTTCAAAAATCTTGCCTTCCTGGGTAATGATCTCGACACGCAAAGGCATGGCTCACCTCGAAAGTCTTACATAAAACAGCTTCTATTCGTGAAGTCTATCACAGAAGCAGCGGGCTGTCGAAATTGCACAGATTTTACAAATTTGATGTAATCGGATTGCATTCTGTACCTATCCTGAAAACATCAAAAGAGGAGAGTTGAAAATGTGGTTTGGACTTGGTTGGCGGCGGCGCATAATACGTCGTGAGATTCGCAGGGAAGCCCGCTGGCGGATGCGCCGCCGTTTCTTCCGGTGGTAGGTCTCAGCGGCGCATAAGCTGCATCAATCCATTTGCGATGTTCCGCGCGCCATCCGGTTGGGAGAGTGCGTGGGATGCCTCGCGCATCTGGTTCAAACGATCCGTGTGGGTAAAGAGAGATTTAAGGATCGGCAATAGCTCTATCTGCATCGCCTCGTCATCCATGCGCAGCGCTGCACCACGCGAAGCCAGCCAATCTGCGTTGACTTTCTGATAGCGCCACGCGAACGGATACGGGACCAGAATCGCAGGCAACGCGAATTGCGGAAACTCACCCATCGCACTCGCACCCGCACGGCTGACGGCCAAATCTGCGGCAGCCATCGCGAGACCCATATCGCCATGCAGATAGTTATAGGCATGATAGCGTGTCCGCTGCTCCGCTAGCAAGGCCTCACGCGCCGCCGCAACGGACGGCCAATCCAGTTCGCCAGAGACGTGAATGATTTGAATATCGAGCGCGAGCAATTCCGGCAGAATGGCGACGAGCGCCGCATTAACGCTTTTTGCGCCGCGTGAGCCGCCGAAAACAAGCAATGTTTGCCGGGTCGGGTCGAGGCCGAAATGTGCGATACCATCCGCACGGGTTGCCTTGAGCATATCGGCGCGCAGCGGATAGCCCGTCTCGACTGTCCGACCGCGACGGAAATATTTCGCAGACTCGCTTGTTGTGACGTAGACGACTTTTGAGAGCGCAGCGGTCGCCTTGATTGCCTGACCAGGTTCAATATCCGGCAGGTAAATCGCGATTGGAACGCGCCGCAACCAGCATGCCAGAGCGACCGGGAACGTTACGAAACCGCCCGTGATGAATAGCAGACGCGGTTTGTATTTGCCGATCAGTGCGAAAGTTTGCAACGTGCCGCGCAGGATTTTAAGCAAACTGCGGGCGCGCACCGGAACGCTAACTCCATGCAGCGGACCCGCGTACACCGCGTCATAGCTCGCGAAGAGGCCGGATGCCTTACTACCGACGAGCGACTCTTCCATACCGCCAATGCTGCCGATGAAGTGCAAATCTGGTGGGTTTGGCAGGTCGCGGAGCGCCTCAGAGACGGCTAACGCGGGGTATATCCCGCCGCCTGTTCCCCCGGCTGACAGGAGCATCGCTTCGTTCGTCACGGTTCACGCTGTACCTTGTTGTCCATCGTTCCTGTGTCGCCTGCCGCGCCGTCACGCGCGATACGCTCATAATCAGACCGACGCCGACCATTACGGTCACGAGCGACGACCCGCCATAGCTGATGAAAGGTAGCGGCACACCCGCGAACGGAATCACCGCCGACATGACCGCAATATTGAAGAGCGCTTCCATAATGATCGCAGTCGTAACACCCGCCGCAACGAGCGCCCCAAAGCTATCCGGAGCATTGCGTGCGACCCGGAAGCCGCGCAGCATGAAGATCAAAAAGAGCGCGACGACCACACCCGCGCCCAGTAAGCCGAGTTCTTCACCGATGACGGCGAAAATGCTATCGGTGTGCGGCACGGAGAGATTATAGAATTTCTGGTAGCCCCCGCCGAGGCCGACGCCGGACAGCCCGCCATTGAGGAACGCGATAATCACGTTTTGCGAGTGCGCGGCGGGTGCGTTCACCGGGTCCTGAATGAGCAGTACCCAGCTCTTGAAACGTTCCTGCGCATAGGGCAGGATCGAAACGACCACCACTGCAAGGACGATCATCACCATGCCGATGATACTAATCTGGAATAGGTCCGCACCCGCGAGGAAGAACATCACGCATAGGGTCACGAGGATCAACCCGGCGGTCGAAATGTCAGGCTCCAGGATGATCAGCGCGCCGATTACGCCGACCAGCATTGCGAAGGGCAACAGCCCGTGCATGATGTTTTTGAGTTTGCTCTTTTTCGAGGAAAGCCACGCCGCCATATAGATGATGACGATCAGCTTGGCGGGTTCGCTCGGCTGGAAACCTCCATTGGAGAGCGAACGTTTCGCGCCGTACAACTTGTTCACGCTATCAGGAAGAATCAGGACCACGATCAGTAAAGCGATGATCACAGCCATTGCCGGGATCGCGAAACGTTTCAGGATGCGGTAATCGACAAGACTGAGCAGAATCGCCAGAATACCGCCGCCGATCATGTTACGGATTTGTATGAAAATGTAGGCCGTCGCGTTTTCGGAGAGAAAAAACGTCGTACTCCAGACCATCAACAGGCCAATCGCGAGCAGCGCGACTACCGAGACAACCAGATACGGGTCTACCATGAGCGCGAAGCGGCGCGTGTTTTCGACTTTGCGCTCCGTGAGCGGGCGGTCATCATCGAGAAAACGCGGTGCGGTATTATCTGCCATCACGCGAACCTTTACAATCGACGCATTAAAGGTGTAGTGTAGCCACATGATCAAATTGATCCAAATGAGCGTCGGGATCTGCGTGGGGTTCGTCGTGCTGCTGTGCGCGGGACGGTTGTTCGCGAGCCACGTACCCGCGCCAACCCCACCCGGCTTCGGGGAGTGCGCGCTACCCTGCTTTGCGGGGGTGACGCCGGGGCTTTCCAGCGCGGATGACGCACGCGCGGCGCTACACCGCCTGACCGGAACCCAAGGCAGCGAGACCGCTACGAGGAGCAGTATCTACGTCTATGCGACACAGCAGGTCCAATATCGGCTGACAACCCACGAAGGACGCTTCGATGCGCTGGCGATTGATAGTATTCAGGCTCCCGCGCTGCTCACCTTCGGAGATATGCTGCTCACGCTGGGAGCGCCGCGCGATTTATATTTCGAGCGATTTAGTGGTGATAAGCTGTACAACGTTTTTGTGAGTTACGCACTCATCACCGGAAACGTCACGCTACGCTACCGCACATCATCGCTGCAACTCACACCTACGCTTCGTGCCGACTCGATATTCATCACGCTGCCAGGAGCCGAAACGCGCGACTATGCCGGGATGTCGCGGATGCCCTGGCGCGGTTTTGAGAACGCCGCACGCTGAGGTTGCACACCTTGCCGAACATCACGTCGGGCTATAGAATTGGATCAACAGCATTTCACAGGATATAACGCGCAATGGACCCGAACGTTCGCCTCGTGATTGAACTTCTCCTCTTTGTGGTCGCGGTGATCGTCGTCATCGGGATTTCACTTGTCCTTGCCTCACGCGGTAACGCGCGTTCCGCAGAAGTAAACCGCAAGGAAAACACCCCGATCTCGAACGGCTTTGCCACCGTCGCGCTGATTGGCATCGTGATCATCTTCGCCATTGTGTTCGTCGCGGGCTTCCTGCCGCCGTTGCTTCGGCGCGGCTAGGGTGGAGCGGAGAGAGCAAATTCCGGTGCGAAGGGACCGATTATCCCATCGGAGCTAACGGTCGCGAGCGCCCCGATTGCGTAACGCGACAGCCCGCCCCACCCAAACGGCGACCCGCTCACGATGAAATATTGATCGAAGGTGAGCGAGGTCGTCTGGCGCAAAGCGAGGATATAGCTGGCCGCGCCGCGTACTGGTTGCCAGAGCAAAGTCGGCGTCTGTGCGTCTTTAGCGAGAACAATCCCGGCGGGTGGTTCGAGTCCATCCGCGAGGCTGGAGAGCGCCGCGAGTACGGCTTGCGTAGCGCTAATCAAATATTCCGGGCGAATGGCATCCAGCGTATCACGGGCAGAATGCGCGCGAGTTGGGTCTTCAAAGGGTTCAATCAGGCTCACCGCCGGGATGCCCGCCGCCGCGAAAGTCTGATGATCGCCGGAATGCCCGGTGCGCTCCTCCGCCGATTGCATATCGAGGGTGAGCAACTCCGGGTAGGCGCGCATCGCGAGCTGTAAGCCGCGCGCAAACTGGCGCGAGCGCGAGTCGTTTGGGTCAGCAGAAAACAGGCGCAGCGCGGCGGGACCGTTATCACCATTCGCCTTTCGGTTCGCGCCAAGCGTATCCAGATTGAGCATCGCGCGCGCGGTTATCGGTGGCGTTTGCGCTTGCAGGTAGCTCTTGATGAAGGCGGCGCTGCCCTGTCGTCCCGTCTCCGACGCGGTGAAGGCGATGAAAATAAGCGTGGCGCGGTGCGGCACTGCGGCCATGATGCGCGCAGTTTCGAGCATCACAGCCACGCCGGAACCGTTGGCGTTCGCGCCGGGCGCGGGCGAGCGTGTATTGAAGAAATCCAGATTGAGCAGTGTATCGTAATGAGCGCCGACGACGACAATGCCCGCGTCAAGGGCCGTACCGGGAATAATGCACACGACGTTTTCCGTGACGGATTGATAGTCGCCAAGCGCAAGCGGGACGGCTTGTGTCCAGACCTGTATATCGGGACGTGCGGCGCGCAGTCGATTGAATTCCCCGACCAGCGCCAGCCGCGCGGCGTGGATGCCCTTCTCGAGATCATTGAGCGGCGAAAGCGCGTGCCGCGAGCCTGTCCCGACCAGCGCGGCGAGCGAGGCAATCAGGCGGTCGGATTGTACTGCATCGGCGCGTTCGCGGATTGCGCTGGCCTGTGGCAAGGTCTGGCTGAGGGGCGTCGCCGTCTCGCGGAGCGGCGGGGCGGCGGGGCTGCCGGGGCGTGGCTGGATGAGCGGCGGCGGGGCGCTGCACGAAGCAAGCGCGGCAAACAAAAGGATGAGTGCGCGTCCGTGAAGACTCATATTGAAGTTTAATCTGGCTCAAGCTAGGCGCGTGCGGTATGATTGCGAGACATTATTGTACCGTGAGCGGGATGCTGTATCGTGGCCTTATCGAGTGAGTCTCTTCCTTTGGAAACCCCGCTGGCTGATCTTGCGGAGGCAGCGCAACAGCCGGAAGCCGCGCCGCTCGCTTCTGGCAGCCGCAAGGCACAGCGCGCCGCACAGGGAGCTGTGAAAACCGTGCGCTATCGCGGCGTCACGGCATGGAGCGCCGCGCGCTCGGTCGTGATCGTCTTCGCGGTGGCGGTCGTCGTCGCCACGATTTTCGCCTCGTTCACCAGCAACGATTCGCTTTCACTCAAAACGCGCCAGAACCTCGCGATTGCCGTCAATACGCAGACGCGCAGCGATGCGCCCACCAACGTCCCGACGCCTGCGTGGTTCAACAAGGTCGCGTTCATACGCGGCCATAGCGGAATTGCGAAGCGTGAACGGACTGTTGGAAACGTCGATCCCGGCGCGACTTGCGCCGACGACAATGATTTCACCGAACTCAGTGTGACGACGAATGTAGGCGACCGCGTGATCGCAGCCTTACGCGGACGCGGTTACACCGTCGATGTACTGGACGAATGGGATATGCGTCTTGTGGACCCGAACAAGCCGTATGAAGCGGCGGTCCTGCTCTCGATCCACGCTGATTCTTGCTTAAACTTCAATGATGGCTATGACCACAGTGGATTCAAGGTCGTTGGACCGGAAGGACGCCTGACAGTACGGGAGCAGGATACGCGCCTCACCGACTGCATCCGCGATCAGTACGCGCTCGCCACCGGGCTAAAAAACTCCGGTTGGTCTGTGACGAATGATATGCTCTATTACCATGCTTTCCGCGAAGTTTCGCAGCGCACACCCGCCGCGATCCTCGAACTCGGATTTTTGTATTATGATCGTGATCTGCTCAAGAACCACCCGGACAAAGCGGCGCAAGGCGTATTGAACGGACTAATCTGCTTCCTTGATCCTAAAGCGCTCGCAGTCCCGACGGCCATTCAGCCGACGCCGAAGCGCTGAATTCATCCCGGAAAGAATTATGCAACATTCACTGATCATGTACAGCCGAACCAGCCCATGCCCGTTCGTTTCGCTCGCCAAACGGGTCTTCGAGCGCGAGGGCGTATCCTTCCATGAGCTATTTATCGATCAGGATAAAGAGGCCGAGCAGCGCGTCGTTGAATGGACCGGCTTTCTCTCCGTCCCGACGCTGGTTGTCGCGCTGCCCGGCGAGGTGCTGCCCTTCGCACCGCCGCTACCGCTCTTGCCCGGCTCCAGCCCGCGCGGGGTTGATCGGGGCGCGATGTTGACCGAACCGGGCGAGGAGCAGTTGGTCGGCTGGCTGCGGCAGCATGGTTTCATCGGGGCGGCGTCATGAGCTGGGAATTCGGCCTGCGGCTGGTGGGTATGGTCATCGCCGCTATTCTGGGCGCACAGCTTGGCCGCGAGATCGCCGATACACCCAACCGCGTCGATTTTTTTGCGCTCGTCTTCGGGCTGGTCGGGATCATCGCGGGGCTGGTGATTACGCCTTACCTGACGACGCGCCCCGCCAAGTATCTTCAGCGGCAAATCACGACCGCGCCAACGGAAATAATCGTCGTCACGGTACTTGGCCTGCTGCTTGGGCTAATCATTGCGGCGCTGATCGCGGTTCCGTTGAGCCAGCTTCCGATCCCGCTCAACCAGTGGACGCCGACGCTGGTGGCCGGGATCGCGGCCTACGTGATTGCGGCGGCCGCGGCCACGCGCGCAGGCGACATCGGGCGCTATCTCGGCGCGCTGTTTCGCCCTGCGGATCGTACCGAACCCGAAGCGACGGGCGCGCAGACCCGCATTTTGCTGGATACGAGCGTGATCATCGATGGGCGAATCCTCGATATTAGTAAATCCGGGTTCCTGATCGGGCGGCTCTTCGTACCGCGCTTCGTCCTCGCTGAATTGCAGCACATCGCAGATTCGGCGGATGTCCTCAAGCGGGCGCGCGGGCGGCGCGGGCTGGAAGTCCTCGACCAATTGCAAAAAGAAACGGGCATTTTCATTGAAATCATCGATACCGACATCGAGGGCGTGCGCGAAGTCGATGACAAGCTCGTCCTTGTCGCCCGCCAGATGAACGCGCATCTGATGACTAACGATTACAATCTGAACGGTATCGCGAAATTGCAGGGCATCCCGGTCATGAATATCAACGACCTTGCGAACGCAGTCAAGGCGAGCTACCTGCCCGGCCAATCGCTGTCGATTCACATTATTCAGGAAGGCCGCGAACTCAATCAGGGTGTCGGCTATCTGGTCGATGGCACGATGGTCGTCGTCGAGGACGGGAAAAAATTCATGGATCGCACGACGGAAGTGATTGTGACCCGTATGATCCAGACAGCAGCGGGCAAGATGTATTTCGCCAAACCAGGCCAGACTCCATAGGTTGCATGTTGAATATAAACGAGGTCGCGTTTCTGTTCCCCGGTCAGGGTTCACAATTTGTTGGGATGACGGCTGATCTGGCGGCAACATTTCCAGCTGCCGCAGCTATACTGGAGCAAGCCGACGACATCCTTGAGCTGAATTTTTCCGGGCTGATGAAGGCCGGTCCGCAGGATGAATTGGACGACACGCACAACACACAGCCCGCGCTCTATATCGCGGGCATGGCGACTTTGCGCGCGGTGGAAAGTCATCTCGGCGCGGCGCTCGTGCCGCTCGGCGCGGCGGGACACAGCCTCGGCGAATTGACCGCGCTCACGGCGGCGGGTGCGTTGTCCTTCGAGGGCGGGCTGCGGCTGGTGCGTCAGCGCGCATGGCTGATGAAGGAAGCGGGCGTGGCACACCCTGGCGCGATGGCAGCCTTGCTCGGTCCGACAGTCGCGGAAGCCGAAGCGCTGTGTCTTGAAGCTGCCTCGCAAACGGGCAAGCCGCTTGTCGTTGCCAACGATAATTGTCCCGGCCAGGTCGTTATCTCTGGTGATCGCGACGCGGTAGACTGCGCGCTCACGTTGGCGAAACAATATGGCAGCAAACGCGCCATAAAGCTGGCCGTCAGCGTGGCCGCACATTCACCGCTGATGCAGAGCGCAGCCGACGCCTTCCGCGCCGACCTTGATGCTGTGTCATTCACCGCGCCGCGCTACCCGGTCATCTCGAATACGACGGGCGGACCGCTGCACACGGTCGCGGAAATCCGTCGCGCCCTGGGTTTGCAAATCACCTCCTCCGTGCGCTGGACGGAAAGCGTGCAAACGCTCCGCTCGATGGGCGCGCAGACTTTCCTCGAACTCGGACCGAAGGACGTCCTGACCAACCTGCTCAAACGGATCGACAAAGAGGCGATTGGCGTTACGGTCAACAGCGCAGATGCGGTGAACGCGCTCTGAGCCGCGCCTCATCTGCGCGGAGTAAAATAGCGCGCAAGCTATTCGCGAGGTCCGCATGTTTCGCTTGAAGCGCAAGCCGGAGTACACTGCCCCCGTCAATGAAAAGGGCAAAAACGCCGTCATCGACATTCGGGAGATCACGAAGGTTTACCAGATGGGCGAGATGGAAGTACGCGCCCTGCGCGGTGTCAATCTGACGGTATATTCGGGTGAATTCATCAGCATCATGGGACCAAGCGGCTCCGGCAAATCGACGATGATGCATATCCTCGGCGCGCTCGACCAGCCGACCAGCGGATCGTATTATCTCGATGGCGTGGATGTCGCGAAGCTGAACGACCGCGAACTGGCCGATATTCGCAACCGCAAAATCGGGTTCGTCTTCCAGAGTTTCAACCTGCTCAAACGCACCACCGCCCAGCGGCAAGTCGAACTGCCGCTCGTCTACGCGGCAGGCAGGGGCGAACGCAGCCGTCGCGCCCGTGCCGCGCTGGAAGCGGTCGGGCTGGGCAGTCGCCTCAACCACCTGCCGAGCGAACTGAGCGGCGGCCAGCAGCAGCGCGTCGCCATTGCCCGCGCGATTGTCAATTCACCATCGATCATCCTTGCCGATGAGCCGACGGGTAACCTCGACTCGAAGAGCGGCACGGAAGTCCTCAAGATTTTTCAAAGCCTGAACCGCGAGCAGGGTATCACCACTGTATTCGTGACACACGATGCGTTCATCGCGCGCCACACCGACCGCGTGATCATGCTGCGCGATGGCGAGGTGGTCGCCGACCGCGAAATCGATGTGCCGCTCATCGCAGGTGAGGCCGAACGCCCGAACGAGGCCGCCGAACTCGAAAGCATGTTCAAGAGCGTCTACTTCGGCGGTAAGGCCGAAGAGTACACCTGAGACTACTGCCCGTTGGAAAGCATTACGCGGAGTTGCGTCCGCTGCCGGAAACCGAGTTCGATGGCGCGCGGCTCGATCTGCGTGCGTATCGCGGCCATCTCTGAACCATTTGCCATGTGGATGACCGTCTGGACAAGCTGCATATCGCCATCGGAGACATAGCCATCCAGAAACCAGTTGATATATTTCAACTTTTCCTGCTGGCTCAAAGTTGTTAGCGGTAGCAGCCGCTTGAGCGCGGCCACATCGTCGTCGCTCGTATAGCCGCTGAACAGCGCGTCGATCATACGCAGGTGCTGATCGTGCGGCTGCTTGCGGAGCGCGCCGTCATCGGTTTGCTTCATGTACTCGATGACCTGATTGTCGGTAGAGAAAAGTTGAGCGACCACCGTTCCGGCTTCTCCGGGTCCAGTGTTGCTCAATGCGGACCACGCGACGCCGAGATTGCTGCGATCTATCTTGTCCGGGTCATCGACGGTTTTGGGGATCAGCGGTTCGACAGAGAACGAAGTCGGGATTTTGTAGTTTTGACCCGCTTTCCCGGCGTCCGCAATATCCTGTTTGGATAACACGACCGCCTCTTCGGTCAGTTTCTTGTTCATTGCGTTTCGCGGGTCGTCCATCATCGTATCGCCGAACGCCACCCAGGGACCATCCCCGCGCGGGTTGTTCACGATGAGGCCGTTTGTGTTGTCGTAATCGTGCAAAATCTTCGATTGGGCGTTCGAGGCCTTGCTCTTCATCATTTCGCTGCGCTTCATGAGCATGTGGCCGGATGAAAACGCATCGGTCAGAAAGTGATCGGCAGCGGCGTTCATTGCGTAGGCCTGTTCCATTTTGTTCTGCATCGCGAGCATAATCGCGTCGGTGTGCATCTTGCGCCAGACCTGCATATTCTGACGACCATCTGCCGAACGGCTGAAATGTTGATCGTTGTGCGCCGCAAGGTCGAGATAACGTCCACCCGTTGCGACTTCCTGCTGGTTGGATGTCCCTTCCTTGTGCGTGAACGCAACCAGCTTGATCACTTCCTTGAGAGGCGCTTTGCTCATCTCCTCGAAACTGCGGTAGAAGTCACCGGAGAGCGCAACGATCTCTCCATAGGAAAGCCCTTTCGCGAGCGCTCGCTGCTGGTCCGCGTCGAGCGTTTTGTTATATGTTTGCCATTCTTCCGGCCATTTGGCGGGGTCTTCGCGATTTTGCGGGAACTCTGAATCCCAGTTCGCGAGTTTCATGAACCCGGTCTGGACGCCCTTTTTCGTATCGCCGACTTCGCGGTGTTCCGGTGACTCGAAACGCTGGATACGGTTCAACGCGCGCTTCACGGTGCGGGTGGTGTACTGATTGCCGTGCAGCGCCTGCATTTGCAGAATGGGCGAGTGGATTGCCCGTATCGGTTCAGGTGTCGAATGCGGCGCACTTTTGGACTCTGCGACGGGCGACTCCTCATGCCGCGCCGGAGTACGTTGAGCAAATTTCTTCATTTTGCGTTCCCGAAGTAGCACAATAGTGAGTTGTTATTGTGCTACGACTTCCTGTTTTTGCGCAAGTTCATCCGGCGGGATGTGACAGCGATACTGGCGGCCTTCGGGCGTGGTCATCCAGGGTGGCTCCACATCCTTGCAAATGTCACCCAGATAGCGCGGGCAGCGCGTATGGAAGCGACAGCCGGATGGAATCGCGACCGCGCTGGGGACATCGCCCTCAAGGTGAATGCGAGTCAGCTTTGCGTCGGGGTCAGGAACGGGAATACTTGATAGCAGCGCTTCGGTATAGGGATGGTGCGGTCCTTCGAAGAAGCCATTCGCGTCCGACACTTCCATGATGTACCCGAGATAAATCACGGCGATCACATCCGCGAGGTAGCCGACCACTGCCAGATCGTGCGAGATGAATAAGTAGGCCGTCCCCCGGCTCTTCTGCAACTCGACCAGCAGATTGAGGACCGACGCCTGCACGGAGACATCCAGCGCGGAAACAGGTTCATCGCACACGATCAGGTCCGGGTCCGCCGCGAACGCCCGCGCGATGGCGATCCGCTGCTTCTCGCCGCCGCTCAGTTCGGCGGGCAGCCGTCCCGCGTAGTCCTCCGGCAGGTGGACGGCACGTAACAGCGCCCGCACCTGCTCATCGGCGTCGGCGGTATCCTTTCCGGCAAGCTGCACCAGCGGCGCGCGGAGTGTTTCGCCGACCGTGTGGTACGGATTCAGCGACTCTTCCGGCTGCTGGAAGACCATTTGCAAATGGCGCAGCGTATCCTGCTGGCGCTGTACCGCGCGGTGCGGAAGTTCAGCATCCTGCATCGCGATTTTGCCGGAAGTGGGGTCCACCAGCCCGACCACGCTGCGCGCGAGCGTGGTCTTGCCGCTCCCGCTCTCCCCGACGAGGCCGACCGTCAACCCGCGCCCGACTTGCAGCGAGACGCCATCGACTGCGCGCACGGGCGCACGCTTGCGTGGATCGACTAGTGCATCGATGAAATTCCCGCGCCGGAACTGTACGCGCAGGTCGTCTATGTCGAGCAGCGGTGCGGTGTTTGGGGGCGTTCCGTTTTGTGGTGTCAGGTCGCGGGCGGGTCGCAGGGCGGCCTGCTCCGGCATCGCTCCGGCTTCGACATCGCGCCAGCGGTGACAGGCGACCGCGTGACCCGGCCTCGCTTCTTCGAGTTTGGGGCGCTCGCCGCGGCAAATATCAATCGCGAGCGGGCAACGCGGCGCGAAGACACAGCCCGTCGGCATATCGCGTAGTGAAGGAATATTGCCGGGAATGGTGGGTAGCTCGACCTCGCGCTTGCCCTGTCCGAGGCGCGGCACGCAGCCCAACAATTGAACAGTATAGGGCAACAGCGGACGCCGGAACAATTCGCGGACGGGCGCGATTTCCATCAATTCACCTGCGTACATTACAGCCACGCGGTCCGCCATGCGCGCGATCACGCCGAGATTATGCGTGACGAACAGCGTGGCGCAGGAGGTCCGCTGGAGCAACTCCTGAAAGAGGTCCAGTACAGCGGCTTCGGTCGTCACATCAAGGCTGGTTGTCGGCTCGTCAAGGATCAACAGGCGCGGGTCGGTACTGAGCGCCATCGCAATCGCGACGCGCTGCTGCATCCCGCCGCTGAGTTGGTGCGGATAGCGCCGGATCACGTCGCCGGGGTCCGCGATACGCACATCACGCAGCGTTTCGACCGCCTTTTCGAGCGCATCCGCAGCGTTCAAGTTCATATGGCGGCGGCTGATTTCCGCGATTTGCTCCCCGATTTTGAGGGATGGATTGAGCGACGAGTAGGGGTCCTGCGGGACCATACTCAGCTTCGCACCCCAGATTTCGCGCATCTCGTGCGTGGATTTCGCGGAAAGGTCCTCGCCATCAAGCGAGACTGTGCCAGAGCGGATCGCGCCATTCGCGCCGAGGTAGTGCATCACGGCCTGCACGAGCGTACTCTTGCCGGAACCGGATTCGCCGACGATGCCGAGCGTCTCCCCGGCCTGCACCGTGAACGAGGCATGGCGCACCGCGTCCAGCCAGCGCCCGTTGAGCTGATAGCCGACTGTCAGGTTATCGACGTGCAGGCGTGGCGCATCGCTCAAGGTGTAGACCCCGAATATTGGAAGAAGCGCCGCAGCCCGTCACTGAGCAGGTTGACGCTCACAACGAGGAATACAATCGAGACTGCGGGCCAGAACAGGACCCAGGGCGCGAGCGCGTACCAATCGCGCGCCTCGAAGACCATCAGCCCCCAATCTGGCTCCGGGCGCGAGACGCCAATGCCGAGGTAGCTCAACGACGCGACGAGAAAAATTGCGTAGGAGAAGCGCAGGCTGGCCTCGACCGCAAGCGCCGGCAGGACGCCCGGCAGCACCTCACGCGCGAGTATGCGAAAACGCGATTGCCCGCCCAGCACCGCCGCCTCGATATACGATTTGGTCTTGAGGTCAAGCACGACCGAGCGAATCACGCGCGCGACAATCGGGATGTAGAGGACCACAATCGCGACCAACAGCGTAAAGCGGTTTGGTCCGAGCGAGCGCGTGAGCAGCAACGTCAGCATCAGCGCCGGGAGCGCCAGCAGGCTGTCAAAAACGCGCATCACGATCTCATCCAGCAGACCGCCTGTATAGCCAATCAGCAATCCAACTGCGAGACCGATTGCAACCGCAAGTGTCGTCGCACTCCCGGTCAGGATCAGCATGTTGCGCCCGCCATACATCACGCGCGCGAGAATATCCCGCCCGAAGTTGTCTGTCCCCATAATGTGCAGCGTCGAGGCGGGTTGCAAGCGTTCGCTAAAACTATTCACCACCGGATCATAAGGCGTCAAAAATGGACCAACCAACGCAATAAATAAAAATATTCCCACGCCGACCGCCCCCGCCGTCGCCAGCGGCGCACCCCGAAAGGCCAGCCGGAAACGCCGCAAGAAGCGCAGGAATGCGCCGCCGCGTGGTTGCTGGATGAGGTTGGTTGTTGTGGCGGGTGTTGCTGCCAAGCGTATTTACTCGATAATGAAAACGATGACATTGCGGTTTTGACATATCGGGCGGACACATCGGTCCGCCCCTACATCGTGCAATTCTTGTGTGGGCGGACATATCGGTCCACCACCTAAGCGACCGCGAGTGTAGGGGCGGACCTGCGTGTCCGCCCATCTTGTTACCCTGTTACTTCTTGACCGTTACGCTGCGCAGGTCGGTACGGCCTGTGAACGGCTGGAAGCCCTTGTCAAAGGTGAACTTCTTGCTCGCCGCGCCGACGATGGGGAAGAAGTATGGCAGGACATACGGACCGTGATCGGCGAGGATGCGCTGAATTTCCTTGTAGGCCTTCACGCGCTCCGCTTTGTCGAGCGAGGTCCCGGCGATGTCGATCTGCTTGTCCAGTTCGGGGTCGGCGATTTTCGTCTCGTTCCACTTGCCGCCCGATTTGAGCGAGAAGTCGAGATATTGCTGCGGGGTCGGACGCGCTGCCCAGCCCGTGATGCCGAGCGGCACATCCAGCCAGCCGTTCGTATCGCTGTAGTAGGCCGACTCGTCTTCGAGGATGATATTTACGGTGACGCCGATCTTCGCCCACTGGTCCTTGATCGCCGTCGCGAAATCCGGGCGACCGCCCGTGTTCGGAACGTGCAGATCGAAGCTCAGGCCGCTTGCATAGCCCGCGTCCGCAAGCAGCTTCTTCGCGGCTGCAACATCATAGGCCGGGAGCGGCGAGGCGGCATCGAAGTATTCCTTGAAGTACGGACCAATCGGCGCATCGCGCCCGGTCGCGCCAAGGCCAAGCTGCACGAACTTGTTGATCTCGTCGCGGTTGGTCGCGGTACGCAGCGCCTTGATCACGCGCGGGTCCTTGCCGGGTCCGCTGTCGGTACGCAGGCGCAGTACGTCATGGCCGCTGGTCGGGAAGTTGACTGTTTGCAGGTCCGGGTTCTGCTGGAGCGCGATGAAGCGCGCGTTCGGCATCCGCAGGACGACATCGATTTGGCCGCCGAGCAGCGCTTCGACCGCCGTGTTCTGGTCGGAGAAGTAACGGTGTTCCATCCCGGCAAGTTTCGGCTGTCCGGTGAGCCAGTAATCGGCATTCGCCTCGAAGACGGCGCGGTCATCCGGCGCGAAACTCTTGACCTTGAACGGACCCGTGCCGATGAACGTCTTGTCGAGGTCCTTCGCGCCGTCCTTGACGATCACGGCATGGCTATCCGCGATGTTGTAGAGGAAATCCGGCTGCGTCTTGGTCAGTGTGAAGACGACGGTGCTATCGTCTTTCGCGGTGATGTCCTTGATGTTCTCGAAGAGCGCCGCTGCTGCCGAACCGACTTCCTTGCTGCGCAGGCGGTTGAAGGTGTACACCACATCTTTGGAGGTAAAGGCCGTCCCATCGTGGAACTTCGCCTTGACCAGCTTGAACGTAAACGTCAGACCGTCGCTGCTGATGCCGCCATTCGCAGAAGTCGGCACTTCGGAGGCGAGGCGGGGCGTGAGTTCGGCGGTCGGGGTCGGGTCCAGCAAATAATCATAGACCGAGTTGACAAACGCGATTTCCGAATCCGTCGAGACGAACGCCGGGTCCAGTTTCTTGACGGGTTCCCATGCAACGCGAATAACGCCTTCGCGCGCAGTCTGCGCCGCAGCGGGCAGCCCACGCAGCAATCCGGGGGCGAGGATGGCGGCTCCGACGCCGACGCCAGTAGCTTTCAAAAAGTCGCGGCGGCTGAGGTTGTGCTTGGTCATTTGAAAAATCCCCTCGTGTGAACATGATCATTATAGTGAGTTGGCGACGGCCATCCAAGAAACGTAGTGCAAAGGCACTAAGGACAACCCCGGTTTTCGCCCCGACGCGGAAAACGAAAAGAGCCAACCATGCAGTGTGGTCGGCTCTCGTCATCCCCGGTTTGGCCTTGTTTCAGGCGCAACCCGTCGAAACTCGAAGCACGCCACCGTTGTACGGGGCTTGGCAACACATCGTACACGGCATAGCACAGCCGCGTTCAACGAGGTGATTTGACCAATGCTTCTTCATGCGCAAACGGTAACACACGGGCGCGAGTCTTGTCAAATTTTACGCAAAGCCACTTGCTACGCAGTTTGTCGCGCCGAATCAGGATGCCAGTACAAAATCATCAGGTCCTCCGAACGCAAGGCAGCCATCGCGTAAGTAATGCCGTCCGTATCTGAAAATTCGACTTCATAGACGCCCGGCTCCCACATATCGACAATGGTTCCCACCTGTCCGCGCTTAAAGCCTTCAGCAGGGAGATCGACCAGCAATGCAACAACATCGTGAAGTTTCATTGTGTCCACTTCATATTTCTAGCGTGTACTATCCACACCCGCCGGGAACACCGTAAAATCGGTCACGCCCGGTGAGCTATCCGGCGTCAGGCGAACGGGCTTGCCGCCACCAATCGGAACCGCGTACAGGTCTCGTATCCCGCTCCATTCCTGATCGTTAGTGTAAATGACTGTCCCGCTGTCTGCCGTTATCGAAAAGCCTGCCACGCCATAGCCTTGCTGGTCGCTCAACGAGGCCAGATTGAGCGTCGTGGCGGGTCCATCCGCGCCCACTTTCTGGGACATCAGATCGTACCTTCCCGTCGGTCCTGTCGCGATATAGACGATGTTCGCGCTATCCGGGCTGTAGGCAGCGGCGAATGTCGCACTGTCTCGGTTGTAAGAACCGTAGCCGCGAACCTGCAATTGGGCGCGAATGTTGCTGACCCGATTCAGGCGGCGCGGAACCGCCCATGTCTCACTCTCGAAAAGCGCTTTGCCATCTATACCGAGCAGCCGCGTTCCGTCGCGATTTACGATACAGCACGTCTCGCTCTCCTCGATTTTCGTGAATACATTATCCGCGAGCCGCATCAGTCCATAGATGCGGCTGCCGGTCATCGCGAGTAGCGTCCCGCCGTCTTGCGTCAACGCCAAGGCTTTTGCGTTGTAATCGACCGTGCCAATCTTCGAGGCTTGACCCTCGGCGAGTGGTATCAGCGAAATGTCGCCGCTATGCAGCAGTACAATCGATTTACCGCCGGGGGTAAGGAGGAACGTATCGCCTGAATACGCATATACCCCGGAAATCGTAAGTTCACTGCTGTAGCCACCATCGAACGAGGTGAGATAAAAAGTGTCACGGGATGAGCTGAAGTTGCCAAAATAAACCACGACGCCAGACTCCTGATCGACCGCCACCGCCTCGACGGTCCCACCTTTGGCAAAATCGCTGTTGAGCTGGACCACGCGCCCACCGCCGATCAGAATGGCGTATGCACCTGTGGTCGATTTCGCGCTGTCGTAGGCGCGGAACACGACCTTTCGGCTGTCCTGCGTGATGAAGAAATCTGGCTGCTTGAGGTCTTGCTCAAAGGTAAGTGCGAACGTCTCCGGCGAGAGCGCGACCGCTGCGCCGCCTTCAATCGGGACGCTATAAATCACCTGCCCCTTGCTGGTTGCGTTCGTGCCGACAAAGACGACGAATTTTCCGTTCGGGCTAATCTGGAATGCGAACGGCGTGGGCGTGCCATAAGTGCTGGTCGAACTTGTGTATAGCGGGGCGGAATTCAGCTTCACAGGGTCGCCGCCCGTCAGCGCGACCGAATAGATATTGTTATCCGTCGTGAAGTAGACCGCATAGCCCGTCGAACTGACGCGAAAGCCACCCGCGCGGATGACATTCGGTGACGGCAGTGAAAGGCGATGCGTGTCCGTACCATCTAGCGCGACCGAGAACAACGCGCCCGCGCTATCCAGATAGACGGCGCGTGATTGGCTCCCTTGTGCGCGGCTCTGCATCGGGATCGGCAAGCTGGCGATCAAGGCAAGCACAAGCACACCGACAAGCGTTTTTAACATGCCGCCTCCATAAACAGACGCATTCTATTTTCAGGTTTAACAACTTTCGGCATAACGAGCCACCAAAAATCGACTAAACTCTGATGACCAATAGAGCAGGAACGAATTATGAACCCGGAAATTCACATCGGCGCACGGTTCCCGGATTTTGAACTGCCCGATTTTAGATTCCGCACGACGCGGCTGTCGCACTACACCAGACCGTCCCCGATGGATGAAAAAATGGGGTTCACGGATGGCTACCCGCTGATTCTCGTATTCTATCGCGGTTACTATTGCCCGCGCGATGGGCAGCAAATGCGCTCCCTCGTCCAGTTTCAGGATGAACTCGCGGTCAATTATTGCAAGCTGGTCGCTGTCAGTGTCGATGCGCCGCTCGTGGCTGCTGCCTATCGTTACGGGCTTGGTGCTTCTTGGCCGTTCCTGAGCGACGATAAGCGTGAGGTGATCAATCTGCTCGGCATTCTGGATGAGACCGAAGGCGAGTTCGCGTACTGCGCGCGTCCCTTTACTTTTGTCCTTGCGCCCGACCTGACGATACACAAAATCTATGACGGCTGGTTCTTCGTCGGGCGACCAACGCTCGAAGAACTCCGGCAGGATGTGCGAACGCTGATGTCGCGCCGTTCCAATTACAGCTACGAGTCCTATACTACGCCAGAGGCCACTGCGATCCGCATCCCCGCGCAGGATTGGGTCAAGGGCGCGCCGCCACTCGGCGAGAACGGCTTGCCTGTGCTGCATGGTCGCGTGCAGTGGTTCCGCTATGATGATGGTTATGGGATCATCGAAACCGGGGACGGGCGCGAGATTTTCTTCCACTTCACCGCGATTCCCGGCGAAGGCTATCGCACGGTCGCGCCGGGGACGCATGTTGCCTTTGAACTCGTCACCAATCCCGGCGGGTTGACCGCGCGCAACATCCAGATCGAACGCGAGACGCCCGCGCAGGGTCCCGCGCCGCTGGAAACCAAACTGTACAGCGGATTGAACAAGCCGTAGTCAGGACGGGCGGACACGTCGGTCCACCCCTATCACATTCCCGCGTGGTGAACCTTTTGCGCGCTGGCCGTGTACTGACAGTCTATGATGTTCAGCAGCTACAGCCTCCTGCAGGCCATTCGGCGGCACTGGAACCAGCCCGTTCACCCGGTCTACAAGCAGGGCTTGAACGCCCGCCCGCCCTGGGATACGGCGCGCATACGCAGCGCAGGCGGGGTTTTGTTCCGGCTTGCCCTCGCTATCGGGCTGCTTGCGCTTGCCTCGATTGTGATGCGCGTCCTGACAGATAGCGCGCTCGGCTGGTCTGCGTCGGCGCTGATCGTGCAAACGCTATGCCTTTCGGTCGGTGGCGCGGTGCTGCTCGCGATGATGGCGCTCACGTTTTTGTGGCCTGTCGCGGTCGCGGTCCTTGCCAGCAGCGCAATTGTCGAAGAGCGCGAGAAGCGTACCTGGGAAGCGCTGCTCACGACGCCGCTGCCCTGGCCGGATATTCTGACGGCGAAACTTGCTTCAACCCTGCGCTGGTTGAGCCGCCCTACGGAACTCTTGCTTTGGGTACAGGGAATTTGCCTGCTGTTCACGGTGATCATCGTGCTTGCGCAATCGAGCAAGGTCACGACATCCGCGTGGATTATGGTCCTGCTGTGCATCGCGGCAGGGGTGCAATTCACCGTCGCGAGGGCGCAGGACTACACGACCGCCAGCGTTATCGGGTTGGGTGTTTCGCTGGTTGCGGAGTCACGACAGACAGCTTCGACGCTCGCCTTGATTTTGAGCCTGACCGTGTTCATCGCGCGCGTGCTGATCACCGGAATATTTATTGGCCTCGCCGGATTGACCCCGACTCCGCCACCGCAGGGCTTGATCATCCTGCTCGCGACCGGACCAACTTCGATTATCGCGCTTGCCCTCTCGGAACAACCGCTGCTCGCATTTGCGCTGCTTGCCGCGCTGCCACTCCTGCGCGAAGTCATGATCCGGCGCGCTTATCGCTGGGTGGTTAGCAATCTTGGTCATGCGGCGGGAAACAGCTAGACTCAACGGTGTGGGAACCAGAGCTATCCTCGCCCGTTTGTGGTATTTCGCCAACGCACCGCGCCACCCGCTGGTACGGCTCGAACTGCGCCTATCGCCGCAGCGTTTAACGCTCCCGCCTGCGCTGCGACGGGTCTACCGCCGCTTCATTCAAATCGCGTTTGGGATAGCGTTGCTCGGCTTCATCTGGGACGTGCTACGCCTCTCGCGCTTCTCGTTCCTGATGATGACTTTCATGCTGACTTTGCCACTGCTTGGGGTCCTGATCGCGGCGGGTGTGGCGGTCTGGATCGTGCTGTGGTCGGTCCCGGTGGCGCTCGCGGCGGGTTCATCGCTGGTACGCGAGCGCAACGCCGGGACATGGGAACTGCTGCTCATGACGCCGCTGCCCCGGCAGGATTTATTGCTGGCGCGGCTAGCGGTCGGGCTGGCGCGGCAGCAATCGTTCCTGACGCTGATCACGCTCTTGCAATGTTTGCCGCTGTTCTATTTTCTGGGGCAGATCAATAACGCGCTGCGCGTCAGCAGCGGGATCGTACCCCTCGTGATGACGCTCTTCGCTGCCGGGCTGTTTATCGTCGAGCGGCTACAATCATTCATGATTTCCGGGTTGCTGGGGCTTGCCGCTGCGCTCAACGCGGATACATGGTCGCTCGCGACTGCGGGGGCGGCTTTGCTTGCGCTGCTGGCGGCATTGGCGCGCACGCTTTTCACCTATCTTGCGGCGCTGCTGCTGGCAGAAGGTCGCCTGCCCGATTTCATCCCGGTACTGCTGGTCGGGTTGCCGATGGTTGCCCCCGACAGCCGCAATATCTGGGTCGGGATTGCGATATTGTGTAGCGCGCTGATCGCGCAGGAACTCGCGATCCGTGCACTGCTGCGCTGGCTGATCTATCGTGCCTCGTTCAGGTGAGGCCGAGTTTCGCTCGGCGCGCGTCGAGCTGCGTGTTCAGTTCCGCGTTATCGACTTCCTGATCAATCTGATCCGAAAGGCGGCTGGTCGCGACCTCGAGCCGCGCATCGGCGGTATCAAGCTGCGTTTTCACGTTCTCGACAAGCTCGTTGGTATTGTTATCCGCGATAGCCTGAACGTCCTTGATCGATCTGGACGCAATGTTCTTGGTGCGGACCAGTTGCAAAAGCACGGCGACTTGTTCCCGCTGCATTTTGAGCGTATCGACTTTGGAGTTCAGCACGGCAATCACATCGTAGAGCGTCTGGTAGGTCTGCCCCTGCCGATCAAGCTGCTGCTTGTAAACACGCGCGATCTCGGTCTGGTGATTGAGTTTATTCATCGTCACCTTCGCGAGCGTTTCTTTATCCGCCTTGAGCAGGTTATCGACCGTCAAATCGAGTTTGGCCGCTTCGTTGGATGCTTCATCGTATTTGCGCTTGAGCATCTTCACCGACGCCGCGAGTTCGACCATCGTATCCTGAAAGGCGTCGATACTGCGCTCCGCCTGCCGGATGTATTCATCGAAGACTTGCAGTGAGTTCTGCCGGAGCGCGTCATCGAGCAGGCTGTGCAGTGACGCGGAGATGAGGACCTTGACTTTGGATAGCAGGCTTGCCATGTTTCGCCCTTATTGGAAGAAGGAGACTACGCAACTTTCGGCGTTTTGCTCTGGCGCGTATAGCTGCCCGGCACGCCAATGATCACAAGGCCAATACTCCCCAGATACAGGCCGAAAAGCAGCACCGTAATCAGGATCATCGTCAGTGGGTCGTAAGTCGGCGCGATGAACCCCGCGAAAAATGCCGCGCCGACAATCGCATGTCGCCAATACTTGATCATCTGGTTGGCGGTTATCAGGCCGATCCGCGCGAGGACGAAAAACACGACGGGCGACTCAAACGCCGCGCCGTGCCAGAACAGCACCTGCGTCACGAACGCGAAGTAATTCTCCGCCGTCCAGATCGGCTTGATGACATCCGATTTGAACCCGGCCAGCCAGCCTGTATAGGCGGGCATCAGGACCAGCCATGTAAACACCACGCCGAACAGGAACAGCAGCGTCGTCACCGGGATCGCGCGCCATAACGCGCGCTTTTCATTGCTCGTCAGGCCGGGCGTGATGAACGAGAGCAGTTGATAGGTGATCCAGGGACTCGCGAAGATTGCCGCCATCATCAGCGTGACACGGAAGAACACCCCAATCGTCTCGGTCGGCGCGATAGATTGCAAGCCAATGTTACTGTTCCGTGCCGTGACGGTCATATAGTCGATGACGTTGCCCGCGAACAGCAGCGCGATTACCATCCCCCCGGCCAGACCCAACACCGCGCGGAAAAGGTGCTGGCGCAGTTCTTCGAGGTGATCGAAGAAGCCCATGACTGCGCCCTGTCCATCATCGACCGGACCGGGCGACGGCGCACCCCCCGCCGGAGCCGGAAGCGCGGCGCGACGCGGCAAACGCACGGGCAGTTGCAAACGCGGTACTCTTATTTTGGTAGCCATGCGTCATATCCTTCTGTCGGTGTTGCGGGTGCGGCGGGTGGGGGAGCAGGCGGCGCGTCGTCCGGGTGCAGGCTCGGCTCGGCTGCAATCACTGCCATTGTCGTGGTCAGCGCCGCAGCGGTCGTCACGGGTTCAGCAATTACAGGTGGCGTGTCCTGCATCGCGGTATTGATATAATTCTGGGCTTCCGTGGCAATATCGCGCGTATTCTTGCGAAGTTCGTCGGCGATGTCCTTCAGCCCTGTTTCCTTCATCTCGGCTTCGACCTGCGCCATCGTCTGGTCATACATACGCCGCAACTGGCCGAGAATCTTTCCAGCCTGATACGCATATTCGACCATCTTCTTTGGCCCGAAGAGCAGCAGCGCAAGGCCGATAATGATAAAAACCTGGGGTCCGATGCCTGCGATATTCATAGTTAAGCTGTCTTTCCTTCCAACCACCAGTCGCTTTCGCGCGCGACCACTGAACCGAGGACGCCATTCACGAAGCGTGAGGCACTCTCCGAGCCGAACAATTTGGCGAGGTCCACCGCCTCGTTGATCGCCACCGCCGCCGGAGTTTCCTTCGCAAACGCGAATTCAAAGATTGCCATGCGCAGCAGGTTACGGTCGATGATCGCGACCTGATCGAGCGGCCACTCCGGGGCAAAGCGCTGGATGATCAAATCGATTTCTGCGCTGTGTTTGCGCACGCCGTTGATGATCTGGTAAGCATAGCCGAGCTGCTCAGCGTCAAGCTGCACCTCGTCGAGCCGTTCCGCCATCACCGCTTCGAGAGGGTGATCGGTACAGTCGAGTTCGTACAGGGCTTGCAGCGCGAGCGTGCGTGCGCTGCGTCGGTTTTTCGTGGTCAAGGCTTGACGCACTCCTTTGAAAGATGATTATAGCGCCTGTTTGCAGTTAGCCGCGCCATGAATATACAAATTTTACAGTCGCACATCGCGCATTCATGTCTCAATACAATAGGTTTCTTGCGTCGTGTTAACGCGATTCCTATACAACCCTCTTAAACTTATGCTCAGTTCGACAGGCGAATGTAACACACGCCTGTCACGTGCAATCCAAACCCTCGCGGAGCGTATATGACCGATTCACCGAACAGCGCTAATCCAACCGACGCGCAATCTGAAGCCGCGCCCGTCAAAGGGCTGGACGTTCAACTGGCCGAGGTCAAGGCCGAAGCCGCCAAAAACCTCGAAGGCTGGCAGCGCGCCGCAGCCGATTTTGTCAACTATCGCAGACGCATTGAGAAGGAAAGCCGCGAAACGTATGCCAACGCGGTTGTCGACTCCTTCCAGCGCATACTGCCGATTGTAGACGACTTCGACCGCGCCATTGCTTTCGTCCCGGCGGATATGCAAAACAATGTCGCGATTGAAGGCTTCAAATCGATTCACCGTAAAATGCTGAACC
Source organism: Aggregatilineales bacterium (assembly GCA_965246845.1). GTDB lineage: Bacteria > Chloroflexota > Anaerolineae > Aggregatilineales > UBA2796 > JBBRMW01. The sequence continues at coordinate 237,746 of CBDFFR010000012.1, read as the reverse complement.
TGCTCGAAAGCGCAGGCGTCAAGCAAATCGACCCGGCGGGGCTACCCTTCGACCCGAATCAGCATGAAGCTATCGGGCAGGACGCGGATACCGGAAAGCCGACCGGAACCGTGACCGTCGTGTTGCAAAAAGGCTATCTGTATGGCGAAAAGGTGCTGCGTGCCGCGCTCGTGCGGGTCGCAAGCTAGATAGAATAGAAGGAAGAACATGGCGAGATCAATTGGTATCGATCTGGGAACGACAAACAGCGTCATGGCGACAATGGAAGCTGGCGAACCGACTGTCATCCCAACCGCAGAAGGCGCGCGTCTACTGCCTTCCGTCGTGGCGGTGAACCCGAAAACAGGTGAGCGGATCGTCGGGCAGGCGGCGCGCCGTCAGGCCGTCGTTAACCCGGAAAATACGATTTTCTCAATCAAGCGCTTCATGGGTCGCAAGTTCGATGATGAGCAGGTCCAGCGCGCGATCAAGAACGTCCCCTACAAGGTCGCGAAAGCCCCGAACGGCGACGTGCGCGTGATTATGGGCGGCAAGGAATTCAGCCCGCCGGAAGTCAGTGCGATGATCCTTGCGAAGATGAAGACGGATGCGGAAGCATACCTCGGCGACGAAGTGACCTCGGCGGTGATTACGGTCCCGGCCTACTTCAACGATAGCCAGCGTAACGCGACCAAAGACGCGGGAAAGATCGCTGGCCTCGAGGTGAAGCGCATCATCAACGAGCCGACGGCTGCTGCGCTCGCTTATGGCCTCGATAAGAAGGCCGATGAGAAGATCGCGGTCTATGACCTCGGCGGTGGTACGTTCGATATTTCTGTGCTGGATGTTGGCGATGGCGTGTTCGAGGTGAACAGCACCAACGGCGACACCTACCTCGGTGGTGACGATTTCGATGAGCGCGTGATCAACTGGCTCGCCGACGAGTTCAAGCGCGAGCAGGGGATCGACCTGCGCGGCGACCGTCAGGCGCTACAGCGGCTCAAGGAAGCCGCCGAAAACGCGAAGAAGGAACTCTCCAGCACGATGCAGGCTGAAATCAACCTGCCGTTCATTACGGCAGATGCGGGCGGCCCCAAGCACCTCGTCGTGAACCTGTCGCGTGCCAAGCTGGAACAGCTCACCAACGACCTGATCGAGCGTTCGATCAGCCCCGTTCGGCAGGCGCTTAAGGACGCGAACGTCGACGCCAAAGACATCGATGAAGTGGTGCTGGTCGGCGGCATGACTCGGATGCCCGCTGTGCAGGAAGCCGTCAAGAAGCTCTTCAACAAGGAGCCGAACCGCTCCGTGAACCCGGATGAAGTCGTTGGCATTGGCGCGGCAATCCAGTCGGGCGTCCTTGAAGGCAGCGTCAGCGGCGTAATCCTTGTCGATGTGACCCCGCTCACGCTCAGTATCGAGACGCTTGGCGGCGTGGCGACCCCGCTCATCGAGCGCAACACTGCGATCCCGGCGCGTAAGAGCCAGATTTTCAGCACGGCCTCCGATAGCCAGACGCAGGTTGAAATCCACGTCCTGCAAGGGGAGCGCCCGATGGCTTCCGACAACAAGACTCTCGGAAAATTCATCCTCGATGGTATCCCGCCCGCCGCGCGCGGCCTGCCGCAGGTCGAAGTCGCGTTCGACATCGACGCGAACGGTATCCTCAACGTCTCCGCGACGGACAAGGCGACCAACCGCGAGCAACGCATCACGATCACCGCGTCAAGCGGCCTCAGCAAGGAAGAGATCGACCGGATGGTCAAGGAAGCCGAGCGCAACCGTTCGCAGGACGAGAAGCGCAAGGCCGAAATCGAAGTCACCAACACGGCAGATCAGGCGATCTATGGTGCGGAAAAGGCGCTGCGCGACTTCGGTGACAAGGTTCCCGCGACGTTGAAGACCAGCATCGAGAAGCAAATCGAGGCTGTCCGCAAGGCGAAGGACACGAAGGACCTCAACCAAGTTCAGAGCGCGGTGCAGGAATTGCAGCGCAGCTTGCAGCAGATCGGCGCGTCGATGTACGAAAACGGCAACGGCGCGGGTCCAGAGGCTGGCGCGGGTAAGGGTCCCGACGGCGAAGACGTGATCGAAGGCGAAGTGATCGACAACTAGGGCTGGTCCTCAGCTTTCAGCGGTCAGTCATCTGCATATACGAAAAGCGCCCGGTACACCACCGGGCGCTTTTTTGTTTCAGTAGCAGAAGAGCGGGCGAAGCAAGCCCCTGCACAATACCGCGCTCCGGTGTCTTTGCGGGCGAACACATCGGTCCGCCCCTACGAAGACAGACGTGTTCCGATGTAGGGATCGCGGCTTGCCCAATCCGTCTGCAATTCACGCGATAGCAAACTGCTACTTCGTGGCGGAACAATCATACTTGGTCGCGTCCGGTTCATCTGCCTGCGCAAATATTTTCGCGTATTCGGCAAGATATATGCTCGCCACGCTGGGGCTGCGAACGATCAAAATGTTATCGTCGTTAGCGGTGTCCGCGCTGACGGTGAAGTTGAACGACCCGGTGATGACCACGCTGTTATCGATGATGATCACCTTGTGGTGCATCGTGTATTTGTTGCCGTCCAGCCGGACCGGGACCTTCGCGCAGAACAGCGGGACGAACGCACCCTGACTCGCGCCCCGGTTTTCGATCACGCCCTGCACCCCGACACCTGCGCGCATTTTCGCGATCATCGCGGTTGAAAGGTCCGCGTGCGTATACGTGAAAATGATGAAGCGTACCGATTGTCGCGCCGCTGCGACTTCCGCAACCAGCTTCGCCATGACTTTATCATCGGGCGAGAAATAATTCTCGACAGCGACATCGTTGATCACCAGTTTGGGGTTTGCCGAAACGTAGGTCGAACGCGCGCCAAATAGCCGCTTCTCGAAGCCCTCATTGAATTCAAGTTGATAGTTCTCGATCAGCTTCTGGTTCGTGATTTGCAGCAGATTATTGTTGTTGCGGTAGGTGTCGTTGTACGACATATTCCACGACCCCATGAACAGCGTCGAGCGGTCTACGATGATCATTTTGTTGTGCATCAGGCCGTTGGAACGCCCACCGCCCACAATCGGGATACCCGCGTCCTTCAATTTCTGGAATGGCTGTTTGCCGCCCGTTTGCGCGAGCAAATCATCCTGCTTGAGTTCCTGCTCGCCGTTCTTGTCATCGACGATGACGCGCACCCGCACCCCGCGTTGTGACGCCGCGACGAGCGCATCCGCAATACTTGGCAGCGTGAAGTCGAAGGTCGCGAGGTCGATAGAAACGCGCGCCGCATTCAATACCGGGATGACATATTGATCGATCCCGGTCCCGACGCGATCCGGCGGGTTCGGGTCGGTGAACCAGACCGAGAGCCAGGGCAGGACGTTCCCGCCGCTTGTGCGGATCGGCGTCGGCTGTTGAACCGGAGCGCGCGTTGGGGCAACCGCGATTGTAGGCGGTACGCCTGTCGGCAGTTGGCCGCCGCAGCCCGCAAGGAAGGCGAGCGCAAACGCGAGAAGCGCGAAACGAGCGAGAATACGCATGTGGGTACGATGTTTCATGATGTTGTGAATTCTTTGTTCAACCGCTCAGAGTCGCGTTATCGTCGTCTTCGGACGCATTCGTATTGGTTTCGCCCGCCGATGACAGCACGGGATTCGCGGCAGGTTGCGCAGGCGGTACGGTGGTGGGTGGCGCAGGGGTATCCGCAAGAGCGGTCACAGCCTCGATGAATTCTGTATCGGGCGCGTCCTTGAGGCGAGCTGCGAGCGGCGCAACATCTGACACGGCGAGCCGCGCGGAAGCATCTCCACCACCCAAAAGATTACGAATCGATTGTGTGAGTGCCGCCAATTCGCCCGCGAATGCTTCTGGCGTCTCCGTCTTGCGCTTCACAGCGAGGGTATTAATCTGGCGCATCAATGCCATGACCTCGTTCACCTTTTCGCCTGCTGCGTTTGCGCTGGTCGCGCCTTCTGTCAGGCTATCGGCGTGCTTCGTCGCCCAGTCGATGAGCAGATTGGCATCGTCATCGGTGAGTCCATCGGTGAGGTTCGTCACCTCAAGGATTTTGTCCAGCGCGGCTTGTCTATTCATGTTGGACTCTCCATCATGCGCGGAAAGACCCCGATTATAGCGTATCCGTGCTGGCTGGCTCTATGATGTTCCGTGCGCGTCGCAGAAACCACAATGCGGGCGTCAGCATCACGCCGACGAGCAGCATCGTCAGCCGCAACGCCATTCCCAACCCGAAGCGCGCGGTCAGCCCTTCCGAAGCGAAGCCAACGATGGGACCCCCCGCGATCTGGCCGAGCGCGTTCATCTGGCTCATCATCGAGTTCATGGTCGCGCGCACGCTGCTCTCGAAATACAGGTTCGACCACGTATCGTAAAGCGGACCTTGCAGACCGCGCAGCGTATTGAAAACCAGATAGGCAAGGATCACGACCAGCAGCGTCGGCGCGAGTCCGAAGGCGACCAGCGCACCCACCATCCCGACCGTAATCCAGAAAAGCGCGATAGCGAGCGAGCGGCGGTCACTGGTATTCAGGCGGCGCAACAGCGCTTCCGTGAAGCCGAGACTGAGCAGCGTAAGGATGATGCTTAACAAGCTGAACCAGACAATTGGCTGGAAGCCACCAATCGCCGGGAACTGGAAGCTGGTCAGGATGTGTTTCTGGTTGAGGCGGTCGTAACCTTCGCTGTACAACCCATAGACGAGCATCACTGCAATGACGAGCGGCAGGACGCGGCTCAACCGTACCCGGCGCAACCCCTCTCGGAAGGTCCCGGTCATGTGGTCGAAGGTGTTGCGCTCGCCCTTCGGCGTCGGCTTGAAGCCCGTCTCCGGCATTTGCAGCCAAAGCACGATAGCGAGAATGATTAAGCCGCCCGCGCCAAGCACCATCGGCAGCGCAAGCGTGATGCTCCCCAGCACCGCCGCCAGCGCCGTACCGAGCAGCCCGAAGGCGCTGCCGACCTGCCCGGCACGCAGGAAGACACGCCCCGCACGCTCCTCGCCAATTTCATCGACCAGCCACGCTTGCGTTGCGCCGCTGGTGAAGGTGACGCCGACTCCCCAGATTAATTGGTTGAGCAGCACCGCTCCGAATGCGGGGACAAGTCCTTCAACCAGAAAACCAACGCCGATCAGCACGTTGCCGATGATGATCGAAAGTTTGCGGCTGTAGACATCCGCGATAATTCCGGTCGGAACCTCGAACAGGAAGGCGACGACTTCCAATGTGGTCCCTACGAGGACAAGTTGCAGCGGGCTGAGGCCGACCACCTGGATTTGATACAACAGATTCACCGTAAAGATCAGGCCACTCGCGAATGAGCCGAGCGCGGATAGCACGTAAAACATGCGGATTGCGGAGAGCGGGTAGCGTGGCAAGGAAATTCCTTTTGTGGATATTCTTTTGTGAAATTACACAATATAGCGTAACATGCCTTTCCTGACCTGTCCAGACCCGGCGTTGTTGCTTGTCATTCTCTGTTGGCACTTTTCAAAATGCACGTCGCACAAATTGACGGCGCGCCGCGAATCGTGTTACGCTGATAGCGTATCTACACGCGCATGCCGGAGTGCTTTCCGATGACCGATGCCGAACTTGCTATCCTGAGCCTGCTGATTGACGGTCCGCGCTCCGATCACGACCTGCACACGGAAATCGATGCCCGCCGCCTGCGTCGCTGGACCGCCATCGGCATTTCTTCGATGTACTACATCGTGGATAAATTGGCCGCACAGGGTCTGGTCGAGCGCACGAATCATGACTCGCCGCAACGCATCTGGAAGCTGACGAGCGCGGGCTACGGTGTGTTGCAAACGGCAGTAATGGATTTACTGAGTTCGCCGCACCGCGCCGGACGCGGCTTCGAGGTCGGTCTGGTCAACCTGCACGTCCTCAAGCCCTCGCAGGTCCGGTCGGCGCTGGTCGCCTATCGGCACGAATTAACGACGCGACTGGCGCGGGCGCGTACCGAATTGGCGCTCGAACAGGAAGGCGAGGCGCAGTTTGAAACGTTGGCGCTGTACAGCCATACCGTCACGCTGCTCAGTGCCGAACTCGAATGGACCGAGCAGTTCATCGCGCAGTACGATGCACAGGGAAGGCAGGACCCACCCGTGCCGTTCGTCCAGCCGCGCCCTATTCCGCGCATTCAGCAGCTTATCCTGCCCGATGACCCGGACTCGATCCATAAGGAAACCACGCTCGCGAATCCGCCACTTCTGCCCAATCTCAAGGCAAATCCTCCGCGCTCCTCGTAAACTAAATCTGGTGACCAGGCGGTCAATGTTGGCTGCCTGAGGAATGAAATCTGTAAAGTCGGATTGTATGAGGCCGATACGCTAACGAAGATGCCCATATTGATTTCAGATCACTCATTGCCACCAAACGCCGCAGCGGTTAGTGGGGTAGAACATTACGTTCGCTATGAAGAACGCCCCTCGGAGTCATCGTTCGTCGAGCGGATTTGGCACACGCAGTCCGACCGCGACGACGTGTGCCTTGCCATAGCAGACGGGCGTTGGGATATGATGTTTTTTACGCTCAATGGGCAATGTCAGGTCATGATCACTGGACCGCAGACGACAGCGATCACAATCCCTCATACCGCTGGCTCGACATGGCTCGGTATTCGCTTCCGGTTGGGTGTATCGATGCAGGCTGTGGCGATCAACGCGCTGGTCAACGAGGGGATCGATCTGCCAGCGGCAGTGTACGGTGGATTCTGGCTCGATAGTGCAGCATGGTCGTTACCTGACTATGAGAACGCTGATACTTTTGTTGAAGGGCTGGTGCGGCGTGACCTGCTGGCGGGTGATCCGGTTGTGCAATCTGTTATGCAGGGTGAATCGCAACACTGGTCGCCCCGCGCCTTGCAATATCGCTTTCAGCAGACAATTGGCCTGACTGCGAAGACGATACAGCAGATCGAGCGCGCACAATCTGCCGCCGTGTTGCTTGCACAAGGCACGTCAATAGCCGATGTCGTGTTCCAGCTTGGCTATTATGACCAGCCCCATCTGACCAATGCACTCAAACGATTCACAGGGCGCACACCTGCTCAGACTATGAACGCAAACACGATCAAATAAATCTGCGTTTTTTTCCAAGACCCACCTTTCAGGTTGCCCTACACTATCCCTGTACAGTGAACATTGAAAGGAAGCGGCAAATGAAACTCGTGGTCACGGAATATATCTCGCTCGACGGAGTGGTGGAGAATCCGCTGTGGATCGGCCCCTACTTCAATGATGAATTCCTGAAATTCAAGTTCGATGAATTGTTCGCTGGCGACGCGTTGCTGATGGGACGCGCCACCTACGATTATTTTGTCCCGGTCTGGATCAATGCGACACCTGCCGACGATGCACCCGGTCAGGAAGGTTTCGCGGAACGCATTACACAGCTTCCCAAGTATGTGGTCACAACCACGATGAAAAACGCCGAATGGAACAATTCCCGTTTGATTCGGGGAAACGTGGTAGAAGAAATTACCCGACTGAAACAGCAGCCCGGTGGTGATATTTTGGTTGCGGGCAGCGGTACGCTCCTCCAAACCCTGATGGACCATGATCTCGTCGATGAATACCGCTTCTTGGTTTATCCGCTGGTGGTCGGAGTGGGCGAGCGCCTGTTTTCAGAACAGAGCAAAGTCACTCTGCGGCTCATTGAGACGAAGCCGTTCAGTACGGGCGTGGTCGCGCTGACTTACGTGCCTGCCCGCCCGGTATAGAAAGCATCCTGTCGGGGTTTGTATAGTCACAAACCCCTATAATGTCTTGCTTCTTTAGTGAAAATCGTTGGATTGTGAGGAAACAGTCGCACAACGATTTGTCCGTTCTCATTATCCTTGACTTTCTTCTGCGCAGGGAGAATAAAACGGCTGGATAAGATAGAACTGTCAGTCTCCAAACGACATTTTCCAGACATGTTTGCACAGACTATTGCATCAATTTGCTCTAACTTCGATAGTTGTGACATTTTTTGAGTTGTGCATCTGTTATGTGAAATTGTGATACTACGGATGAAGTTTTTTGTGTTCAGTCAGCATGACGATGAATTTCTCGATCCATGCCCGGCGCGTCTCCGCTTTTTTTGCTGTCTGGATGCGAAAGTAAATGGCATATTGGTTGGCTTTGTTAAGCGTCGCAAAGAACATCTTTGCTTCGGGATTTTTATCGAGTTCGGCGTGAAAATCTGACGGCATAGTGGCTGTATTTGATGAGTCGTAGGCAGCAGCCCATCGACCGTCCTGTTTAGCAGCTTCAACCTCGTTCAATCCGGACGCTTGCATTCGCCCTTGCACGATAAGTTCAGCCACCTTTTGAGTATTGATCTTTGACCAGATGCTTTTGGGACGACGACGGGTAAATTTTTGCAGAAAGAACTTGCTATCAAGCGCTTGTTTCTGACCATCTATCCAGCCGTAGCAAAGGGCAACATCCAGTGCTTCGGCATAGGAAACCGAAACAATATCTGACCCTTTTTTGGCGATTTGCAGGAGTATTCCGGGTGAGGTCGCGTGGTTGTCTCTGAGCCATGCTTCCCACGTTTGTTGCGATTCACATAATAGCATTGGCAGTTCAACTGGCGTTTTCATAACCCTATTGCCCTCATCGGCAAATAAAATGACGTAGTTCGGGAAAAACTTCGGCCCGGTAGTTCAGACCGGGAGGGTATGCGGGCGCGTCCTGACTCCGCGACGCTGCCCGCATCGTGATCTAATCTGCCACTTCCTGCGGCTCCTCCGGTGCGCCGCGCTTGCGGTCGAGGGTGCGGCGATAGGTCGCCTGCATGGTCAGCGCATCCGCGACATGGAACGGCAGCGGTGCTTCGGCGGCGATGCTGCCCGCAACCTCAAAATCAACCATTGCCTGCAGGAGGTCCTTATAGCGCATATCGGCCTCGTTGAGCGGCAGGTGATAGCGCTCGCCCTTCGCGTTATATTCGATGCCGGAAAGGTGGCCGTGCAGCATTCCGAGCGCGGGGCGACCTAATTCCCGCTCGATTAGCTTGAAAATGCCTGCGAACTCGTCATAGCTGTTCATCGCGCCGTTGCTGCGCGCGTGCAGGTGCGCGAAGTCGATGGCGGGCAGCACGCCGGGGACATCCTTCGCAAGCTGCACCGTCTCCTCCAGCGAGCCGAACATCGCGCCCTTGCCCATCGTCTCCGGGCGGAGATTGACGGAGACGCCTTCCGCACGAAGAATCGCGGTCAGTTCCAGCAACTTTTCCTTCGCGCGGTCGTATACCTGTTCAGGGGGCTGCGTATGGTAGGACCCCGGATGAAACACAATATCGCTCGCGCCCGCGAGGTAGCCTTTGCGCGCTGCCGCGAGCAGCCGCTCATCGCTCTTCCCCATCAGTTCTGCCGTTTGGCTGTTCAAATTGATATAGTAGGGAGCATGGATACTGAGCGAGATGCGGTGCTTCTGCGCGGCAGCCTTGATCTCGGCGCACGCTTCATCGGTAACGCGCACGCTCTGCACCCACGCAATTTCGAGGTGATCCATGCCAAGCGTGCGGATATATTCAATCGCGGAGACGGTCGCGGGTTTCGGTGTACCTTGCGGTGCGCCGACTGTGCCGAAGCGAATGGGGTCCGGGGCGGGAGCGGTTTTAGCCATGATGTTCACTGTGTCCAATAAGCGATGAGATTGTAACATGCAGCGTCTACGCAGAACTGAAATGTCGCCCGCCGAACGCCAGACGATGACCATCCTCGCGGTCGGCGCGTTCATTATCGTCCTCATCGTGTGGCAGGTGGCGGGCATGGATGGCCTGCTCTATCCGCTGCGCCTGTTCGTCTCGCTGGTACATGAACTTGGGCATGGCCTCGCCGCGATCCTGACAGGCGGGACGTTCCTGCGCTTCAATATTTATCCGAATGGCTCCGGTGTCGCGTTTACGCAGGGTGGTAGCCCACTCGCGATCCTGCCTTCCGGCTATCTTGGCGCGGCGGCTTTCGGTGCGGTGCTGTTCGTCCTGAATAATCGGTTGGGTGCGCCGCGTGCGTTGACGCTTGGAATGGCGGGCGTGATCGCGCTTGCAGTCGTCCTGTTTTCGGGCGTAAATACGCTGCTGTTGATTGGACTGGTCATTGCTTGTGTAGGGGCGCTGCTAGCGGGCGAGCATTACCGTAAGTACCGCGCACCGATGTTCGCAGGTGCTGCGCTGGCGGGGGTTGCCCTGCTCGTCCTGATCTGGCCGTTCACTGCGTTGAAAGTCGGCCTCGGCATGGCCGCCGTGCTAATCGCGCTGGCGCTCCTCGCCCCGCGCCCGGCGCTCATTTTCATATTGAACTTCCTCGCGCTAATTGTCGGCCTGAATGCGCTGAGTGACATCGCGTTGCTGCTCAATAGTCCGAATATCGGGCTTGGCGATATTCGCAACGACGCGGCGGCGCTCGCCAACGTGACGAACGTGCCAACACTCTTCTGGGTCATCCTCTGGGTGGTTTTGGCGGGCGGGATGATGGCGCTGGCCGCATACTACGGCCTCATTCAACCTGCACGCCTAGCAAACGGGCGCGGCGGTACTCTCACGGACGACAAGATGGGTGGGTAGCCGCACCGCATCCGGCACTTTGCCGCTGTCGATCATCCCGACGATCATGCGCATGGCGGCGCGTCCCATCTCCAGCATCGGGAGATTAACCGTCGTGAGAGGAGGTTTGCTATGCGCGGAAGCGCTCAAATCGTCGAACCCGACTACCGATATGGCCGAGCCAACCCTGCGCAATGCGCTCTGCACGCCACCAGCTACCCAGTCGTTGACCGCGAACACCGCTGTCGGGCGGCGCGGCTGCTGCAACATGGCCGTCATTGCCGCTTCGCCGCCCGTATGACCATTCTGCACTTCAACGAGCAGTGACGGATCGAATGGGATCGAATATGAACGCAGCATATCGCGGTAGGCGCGCGTGCGTTCCGCGCTGCTCTCGATTTGCTTTAGCTCATAAAAATGGGCGATGCGGCGATGGCCGAGCCTGATCAGGTGTTCCATCGCCTGTACCCCGCCTTCATAGTTTTCCGCAGTGACAAATCCGCGCCCCGGCTGCTCGACCCGGCGTGCAGTATGGCGGTCGATCAGAACGTGCGGAACTTTGTAACGTTCACAAAAGCGGATCAGCGGCGCGTCTTCAAACGGATTCACAAAGATCATCCCGCCCGCCAAGTGATTCTTTTGCAGCATTTCGAGGTAATCCGACCCCTCTTGCGGGATACGCATATGGATCATGATTGTGCGGTTGAGTTCGTTGGCCGCCTCTGCAATGCCACGCGCGACCCAGGTCTGGTACGCATCCTCCGCGAGTGGTCCCAGCAGGACAACCCCAATCACCTGCTGCGCTTTGATTTCAGAATGCAAATCACTCAGGACTCGAATTGCATCCACAATGCGCTTTTGCGCATCGACCGAAACTCCCGAACGGCCAAGCATCACGCGCGCGACATTTTCTTTCGTTGTCCGTGCGAGGATGGCGATGTCACTGATGGTCGAGCGAGGAAGGTCCAGCATAGTCACGCGCATCTGCCGCAGCGATACGGCTCTCATTACAAAAAAACGATAGTGCTATTGTATAGTACGCAAGTCATTTTCAATTCAAAATCAATGCAATCCAGACAATTCCCGAACAACTGAGCGTAAGTCCGCTCGTATCTGGTTTGAATTGCCCATTTTCGTAAACGACGATTCGTATGAATGTACCACTGCTCGATTTCCACCCCTGCGCTGAGGCGACTGTTGTAGAGGTCGCGGCTTGTGCGAGCTGCCGGGATATAATAATGATGTAAGGAATGTGAGGTATTTTGCTATGATCGCCGTCGAGCAGCTTATTGATGTAGACGCCTTCGAGGAGTTCATCGCACAACCGGAGAACCGCCACCGTCTCTTTGAACTCATCAACGGAAGGATTGTCGAAAAAGTGCCTACAGAGACATACGGCGAGATTGCCGTAAACATCATATTTGCATTGAAGCTCTATATGAAGACTGGACAGCCGGGACATCTTGGCATGGAAGTACGTCACAGGCCACTGCAAGATGACCAAAATGATCGATTGCCAGATGTGTCCGTCTCCTTCGATCCAGAACGTCCGCGTGTGGATGAGGGCGCAGTATTGAGGATGCCCGATCTCGCGGTTGAGGTTAAATCCCCTGACGACACGTATCAGGATATGCTCGACGCTGCTACATACTATCTACAAAACGGTTGTAGAATGGTCTGGCTGGTATATCCGAAAAAGCGATTGGTAGATGTGATTACGGCAGACGGTCGCGAGCCGTTTACCATTGATGAGACCATCACAGGTGGGGACGTGCTGCCCGGTTTCGCGATGTCCGTCCGTGAGATATTTGAGGGCTGAGACCTGTTACCCAAGCGTCATCTGCGTAGCGTGCCGCACGAAATCCTGCGCGCGGAATTCTTCGAGCAGAGCGTCATTGAGCGGTTGATCGACTGTCACGACGGTGAGCGTCTGCCCGCCTTTTTCGGCGCGCCCGGTGCGCCACCCACCGATATTGATCGTGTGCTGTGCCAGCAGCGTCCCGACGCGCCCGATCACACCCGGCACGTCATAGCTACCGAAGACGAGCAGCGTCCCTTCCGGCACGAAGTCCGTGCGATAGGTATCCATCTGAATGATGCGCGGCTCCATCTGGTTGAAGAGCGCCCCGCCGATGATCATCTGCCCGCCGCCGTCCCAATGTACCTGACAGCTAATCAGATTGCGATAATCGGAGACATCCAGCCCTTTCGTCTGCGTGACGTGGATGCCGCGCTCGACGGCCAGCACAGGCGCATTGATGTAATTCACCGCATCACCGAGCAGCGGCGCGAGCATTCCCTTGAGCAGCGCGACTGTTAGCGGCTTGACGAGGCCGGAAATCTCGTCGCCTTTGAATTCGACCGCCACTCGTCGGATTTTGCCGCGCGCCATGAAGTGATGCAGCGCCCCGACCCGCTCCGCAAGCCGCAAATAGGGTTCCAGTGCTTCATAGTCGCCTCCCATCATGAACGGCATATTCACCGCGTTGCGATAATCCTCGCCGCGCAGCGCATCCAAGACCTGCGTGACAATCTGCGTACTCAGGTCGCGCTGTGCCTCGACGGTCGCATCCGCGAGGTGCGGCGTATGGATTACGTTCGGCATTTGTAATATGGGCGAATTGGTCGGCGGCTCCGCGCCAAAGACATCCAGCGCCGCGCCCGCCACCCGCCCGGAGCGCAGCGCCTCCGCGAGCGCTGCCTCGTCGATCAGGCTACCATGATCGAGATTGACGATACGCACGCCGGGCTTGATCATGCTCAATGCGCGCGCGTCGATAAGCTGGTTCGTCTCCGGTGTGACGGCGCAATGCAGGCTGATGAAATCGGCGCGAATCAGCACATCATCGAGGCTGACCAGCTTCACACGCAAGTCATTCACCTGCGACTCTGCGACATACGGATCGGCGGCCAATACGTTCATCCCGAAGGCGACCGCGCGCTCCGCCACCCGCCGCCCGACGCGCCCCAACCCAATCAGGCCGAGCGTCTTGCCCGCAAGCTGCACACCATTCGATTGGCCGCGTTCCCATTTGCCCGCGCCGACGGCTTCATTGCTCGCGATGAGCGGACGACTGAGCGCGAGCAGCAGCGCGAATGTGTATTCAGCGGCGGCGGTCGCGTTTGCACCGGGCGTGTTCATCACGATTACGCCGCGCTGCGTGGCCGCTTCAAGATCGATCCCGGCCAGGCTCACGCCTACGCGACCAATGATCTTGAGCCGCTTGCCTTCCGCGAGCAACGCCGCATCAACGGGAAAATCATCGCGGATGAGCAGCGCGTCGGCGGTCGCAAGTGCTTTACGCACGGCTTTTTCATCAGCCTGTATGACCTTGAGTTCGACATCTTTGGCATTTTGCAACACGGCAAGCGCATCGTTGGTGAGCGTAGTTGCCACGGCGATAGTATATTTCATGAGTGCTTTTTTGCTGAATCGGTGCGTGTGATTGTACCACCTCTAGGCAGGCTTGTAGGTGAGCAGCACTGCGCCCGTCCCGAAGGTGCGCGTGCCTGTCAGCTTCAAAGTGAGCGCTATACCTTCTTTGAACAGTGGAATGCCGCTCCCCAACACGACGGGCTGCACCAATAGCTGGTACTCATCAATCAGGCCAAGCCGCATGAACGTCGCTGCGAGGTTCGCGCTGGCATAGATCAGGATGTCTTTGCCGCCTTCCTGTTTCAGCGCCGCGATTGCTGCCGGATCTACTTCACGCGCGATCCGCGTCTCCCACGCGACATTTTCCAGAGTTTCCGAGTAAACGATTTTTGGAGTCCGGTTGATTTTGTGCGCGTAATCGACTTCCCAGGCCGGGGTTTCCGGGTTTTCGGGCGCGGTCGGCCAGTAATCCGCGAATATCTGATAGGTCACACGCCCAAACAACGCCAAATCTACGGAGTCGATTAGCGCGTTCGCGTATTCGTGGTGTTCCTCGTTGGCGTCCGCCCAATCCAAATCCCCATCCGGGCGCGCGACGAAGCTATCCAGCGAGACCAACATCGATAATATGAGTTTACGCACATAACCTCCCCTGATATTTGTGGTTTCCAGCAGCGAACCCTGTTGAATTTGTCGCGATGTACTCCACGAAAATCGCCCTTGACTCTCCACCTGCTGGAAGGCGCACAATGATTTACGAGGTCCGGGAAAGGAGCAAAATTGGTGAGTTTTCGCAGTTGGCGCATGAAGCGATGAAAAAGCTGTCGGATGCGTCACCCAAGCCGGATGCCGTTACAAGCGCCGTCGAACACGTCTTCACCGCACCCAACCAAAAAATACATTACCTCGTCGGCGGGGACGCAAAAGGCTTCGTGGGGTGCTGCGCTTCCTCCCGACCCCGATCTTCGACGGCATCTTGCGACGAATATATATCCGCTCTTCGACCGTTCAGAAGTAGTCAGGGTTGCAAGACAACCTTCACCGACCCCGTACCCGACGCGACCATATTCATCCCCGTGTGGAACTCCGAGAGCGGCATCACATGCGTGATGATCTCTTCCATCGGGAGCAGTTTCTGTTCGAGCATACGGATCGCTGTTGGATATGTGTACGGGCTGAGGTGCGAGCCGTGTATCGTCAGCTCCTTCGTATCCCCGATGATCGTCCAATCGACCGTGACGGGTTGCCGCATGACGCTGAATTCGACAAACGTGCCGAGCTTGCGGATCATATGCAGCCCTTGCTCGACGGCAGGCGGGTATCCCGTCGCTTCAATATACACATCGCAGCCGTAACCATCAGTTAGCTTGCGCACCTCGTCGATCACGTCCACCTTGCTGGGATTCAGGCCGAGGTCTGCGCCGCAGCGCTTCGCAAGTTCGAGGCGGTTATCGTTCATATCCAGCGCGATCAGCATTCGCGGGTTCTTCATGCGCGCCGCCGCGAACATGCCGAGGCCGAGCGGACCCGCGCCCGCAATCACCACCACATCATCGAACCCGATTTCGCCGCGTTCGACGGCGTGGATTGAACAGCCTAATGGCTCAATGAACGCCGCGTGTTCGGTCGGGATCGTCTCCGGGACTTTATAATTGAGCGCGCCCTCCGGGAACAGCATATATTCGGCCATGCCGCCCTGCGTGGCCGTGCGGAAGCCGTACACATCGTGCTTGTCCTGACACATCCAGTATTGACCGCGCTTGCAGAAGCGACACTTCCAGCATGGCACTATCTGCTCCGAGACGGCCAGATCACCGATTGCCAGTTTATACTTCTCGCCCGCGCCATCGCCCAGCGCGACAACCCGCCCAACGAACTCATGGCCGGGGATCACGGGAGGCTGACAGTAGCCGACACGGTTGCTATCGCCCCAGAACAGCGGCGCGCCCTGATAGCACTTCAAATCGCTCGCGCAGATGCCGACATCCAGCACCTTGACGAGGATTTCACCCGGCCCCGGCTGCGGGACTGCTGCCTCTTGATAGCGGTAGTCTTCCGGTCCGTAACAAACAATCGCCTGCATCGTCTTCGGTATATCTGGAACTGCGTTCATTTTGTGGTTGCTCAAAAAATCAAATGTTCGGGATATTGACTATAGCGCCGTTGTCGCGCACTGCAAAGCGCACAACCTGACACAAATGCGCCGCAAATTTGCCATCAAAGCAATACGCAAGGCAGCGCATTCCCTTGACGATACAGCACGGAATGGGGTCTACTTAAAACACGCCCCGTCGCACCCCTCCAGTGGACTACCCGTTCTCGCTCCAGACTATCGGTGTGAAAGGCTCCCACTTCATGCAGTCTGTGCTGACCCCTGCCGCGCTGCGCTCTGCGCTCGCCCACGATGCGGACCGCCCGGCTTACCATTTCAGCGCGCCCTCGAACTGGCTCAACGACCCGAACGGTCTGCTCGAATGGCACGGCGAATATCATCTTTTCTACCAGTATAATCCGAGTGAGACGCGCTGGGGCAACATTCATTGGGGACACGCCACCAGCCGCGACCTCGTTCACTGGGAGGATCGTCCAATCGCGCTGACGCCGGAACCGAATGGACCGGATTCGGTTGGCTGCTGGTCCGGGGTGGCGCTCGTCAAAGATGATCAACCCCTGCTGTTTTATACAGGTGCGTCGATTTATGGAGATGATCTTTCGTTCCAACAAGTCTGCCGCGCAAGCGCCGACGCAAGCCTGCACACTTTCGCAAAGTCGCTCTCCAACCCGGTCGCGTTGCCACTCCCCGATTTTCCGCTGCTCGGCTTCCGCGACCCGTTCATCTGGCAGGAAGACGGCGCGTGGTGGATGATCATCGGCTCCGGCTCAGAGGAGCGCGGCGGGCTGGTGTTGCTCTACCGCTCGCCGGATTTGGAACATTGGGAGTATATGTATCCATTGTTCGAGGGTGGCCGGAGCGGTGCGCCATTTTACGCGGGGACACTTTGTGAATGCCCACAGTTAGTTCGCAGCGGCAACCGCGCTGCGCTGTTGATCAGCGTCCTCCACAAGGGACCGGGCTATACGGTCGCGATTACCGGACGCTATGAAGGCCAGCGTTTCACGCCGCAGCGGATCGACCGGCTGGATTTTGCCGACCGTTTGTTTTACGCGCCGCAAGTATTTTCCGACCATCGCGGGCGCACGCTGATGTTCGGCTGGATTAGCGAGCGGCGGGGCATCGAAGCGCAGCTTGCGGCAGGCTGGTCGGGCGCGATGACCATCCCGCGCGAACTCTGGCTGGACCCCGACGGCGCGCTGGGGATGCGTCCGGCCTATGAAATCGAGATGCTGCGTAATCCACCGTTCGCACCGGGGCAACCTATCGAAGGGGATGCGCTGGAAATTTTTGCGGTCCTTCCGATTCGTGGAGCGCTATGTGGCCTGACCTTTGGCGGTGGGGCAGCGCTGCGATTCAACCCGCAAACGCACGAAATTTCCTTTACGCTCGCGGATGAACCCTTACATACAGGCTATCTCGATTTACAACCCGATGAACCGCTGCGGCTGCGCGTCTTCATCGATCACAGCGTCGTTGAAATCTTCATCAATGACCGCGTTTCGCTCACAACGCGCTTGTACGGTGGCTGGCATTACATGGTTGCGCCAATCGGCGCGGTGGCGAAGCTGCGCGCGTGGCCGCTGCGCGCGTCCATTTAATTTTCAATGTAAAAGGCAAATCAAGGGCGGACACACAGGTCCGTCCCTACAGAATACGCACTCTGGTGTAGGGGGCGCGGCTTGCCCGACCCGTTTCTTCCACCCGACCCAATCTAGCCGACGAATGGCGCTTTGAGCAATCCTTTCAGGCTCGCCCAGGGTAACGTCACCTCGAAGCCGCCCGCCGCATACGGCGCAACCTGATAGGGCGCGAAGAAGAACTTCAAGCCTTCCGCAGTCACGGCAAAGGCGCGGTAATTTTCCGGCTTGAGACCCGTACCATCAGCGATCCACTTTGCATCGGCATCCGCGCCCTGCTGCTTGAGCAAATCGGCCTGCACGAGCGCGAAAACCTGCTTCCATGTATCCGCTTTCGAGCTGAGGACATCCTCAAGCGCGAGTTCCTTGCCGCTCCTCGTCTCGAACGTGAACGTCTGATAGATCAGGTTCGGGTGCGCGCCACCTGTGTATTCGGAGAGGTCGAAGCGGATGCTCAGAACGGCGGGCGAATAGGTGTACAGTTTGTAACTCATGAAGAGCGACCAGTTATTGAACGAGCCGGGTAATTCGACCTTGAAATCCTGCTTCGCAAATTCCTTGATGATCCGGTTCTGCGAGTCCGCGAAATAAGTCTCAAGGACTTTCATCACCGCTCTGTTGCTGGCGAGTTCCAGCGGATAATCGATCTCGACCTGCACGCCCGCCGACCGGATGCACTTCAGTTTTTCCGCGTCCCAACGCCCATTATATTCATAGCAGGAGAGTTCCTGCGCGGATTGGGTGGCGGCTTGCGCCTGAGATGCGCGCGGCGTGCCGCTCGTGAGGACCGCAGCGAGGATGAGCAATGCGACAATAGCGGCAAGCATCAGTTTCGACATAATTGAGACCTCATTTGAAAGTCGCGCAAATTGCAACCTGTGCAATATTTTAGCCGGGATATATCGCAGAGAACGATAGCTCAGGCAAAACAAAGTCATTCTTTTTGCATCATAATGAGGATATGTCGCTTGCCGTGTTTAAGATGGCGTATTGTCTGATAGGCATGGTGATATATTTTTTGTTCTTTGTTTGCTGCAACTGCAATCACCGTCGAGGGTGCGATGTAGCGTAAAAGGCTATCAAGGAAATACCATATATGCGTTTCCCTGCGTCGTAGCTGGGTGTCCTTTATGACCCATTGCGAGTGCTGTCCATAAGGCACGTCAGAAAAAAGGATGTCCGGTTTAATATTGCCCAGATGTGCATTGATTGCGGCTTCGTCAAAAACGTTTGCAGTGAACTGGTAGGTGCTTATCTGGTGACGCTGTAAAGCGGCACCTAGCTGTGTTTTGAGGTGCAGCGCTGCGGTGAGTGCGTCCCGGTGACTATCTTTGCTAAATTTCTCGATCATGGTTTGGATTTCGGAGATACGCAAATCCAGACCCTCGCGAGTCAGCAACGAGAGATTACGTTTCGCAACGCGGGATGCACCCTCATCAGCGTCAGACGCATAAATTGAAGCGATTTTGTTCCATCGAAAATAGGCAAGCGTGCCGAGATGATAGGCCGAACCGCAGCACGGATCATACACAGTGCAGCGCGAGCCATCCGCCCCGCGTTCGCGAATCGCGAAACATATATCGAATACTTCACAAGCGAGTTGCACTGGAAACGCAGGCGCACCCGGTAGATTGTAAAATACCTTTCCACTCGCGAAATCGCTGAGGTCCAAATCCGGTTTCCTCATGTGTACAGATGTAGAAACTTGCAATATCACAACAGGTATTCGCCCGCATCGACGGTCAGCACCACGCCCGTCAGGAAATCCTCACGGCAAAGGTAGACGACCGCGCGCCCCACGTCCTCACCACTGCCCGGACGTTTGAGCGGCGTGCGCCCGGCCAGCTTTGCCCATGTCGCATCATCCATATCGGGCGGCTGCATGACATTCCCCGGCACAATGGCGTTCACGCGCACCCCCGGACCAAATGATCGCGCGCCGAGCCGCGTCAGCATCAGCAGCGCCGCCTTGCTGACGCTGTGCTGTGGATATTCGACACTGCCGAGCAAGCCGCCCAGATCGGAGATGTTGACAATCGTGCCGCCTGCCGCGCCCATCAAACGCACCGCGTGCTGTGTACACAGAAACGGCGCAGTCAGGTTGACATCGAGCGAGCGCTGCCAGTCCTCAAGCGAGAGCGTGCGCAGGTCGCCCTGGTCGAAGATCGCGGCGCTGTTGACGAGAATATCGAGCCGCCCGAATTGTTTTTCCACGTCGTCGAAGAGCGCGCGGATCGCATCGGGGTCGTTCATATCAGCCTTGAAACTCTCCGCGCGCACGCCCATTTCGCGCAGTTCGCCGAGAGTCTGATCCGCCGACGTGCCATTATAATGCACCATCACGTCGCAGCCCGCACGCCCCAGCTCGACCGCGATTGCCTTGCCCACGCGCCGCGCCGCGCCCGTCACGAGCGCGGCTTTTCCCTTGAGTTCGACGTTCAAAAGCGCGACCTTTCAATATGATATACTTGCCACTATTGTACCGGAGCGTAGCGAGTGGCCTACTTTTACGATGTGATCGCGCGATATTATGACCCCGAAAACGACGACGTGACGGCGGACCTCGCGCTCTATTCCGAACTCGCGGATGAAGCCGACGGGCTGATCCTCGATGTCGGGGTCGGGACCGGGCGCGTGATGTTCCACCTCGCGGGCGAAGGTCACACCGTTCACGGTATCGACAAAGCGCCGGAAATGCTCGCCCGCGCCCGCCGCCGGATGGCCGCCCGCCCGGACCTGCGCGAACGCTGCACGCTGATCGAAGGCGACATCCTGAGCGATCCGCTCCCGGCGAAGTATGGCCTGATCATTTTGCCCTACAATACGTTTATGCACCTGAACGAGGATGGGCAGCAGTTGGCGACCCTGCGCAAGCTGGCCGGGTTGTTGGAGGAAGGCGGCCAGATCATTCTCGATATTCCCAACGCGGGCGAACAGTTCGCCACGCAGGACGATGGCGCGCTGGTGCTGGAACGGACATTCACGGAGCCGGAAAGCGGTAACACCGTCATGCAGCAATCCGTCAGCCGCATCGACCGCACCGCGCAGCTTCAATATATCACCTGGATTTATGACGAGATCGACGCGGCGGGCGCGGTCAGGCGCACGCTCGCGCCGCAGGTTCTGCGCTACGTGTTCCCCTATGAGATGGAATTGATGCTCGGTCTGGCGAACCTCAAGCGCGTGGAGCGCTATGGCGATTACGACGGCTCGCCATTCGAGGGCGAATGTCCGCGTATGATCGTCATCGCACAGCGCGCATGAGCGCCGTCTGCCGTTCGTTCGCAGCGCTGATTTTGTGCGTGATCCTGCTCTGCACCGCCTGCGACAACATCCCGGAGACCGACCCGCTGGATGAGGCGACGCCATTCACACCACGCCCAAGCGTCGTTGGGGCGCTCGTCCCGACTGCCGCGATTCTGCCTGTCCTGCCGACGGCAGGCGATAGCACCTTGCAGGCACGACTCGAATATACGCCCGGCGTGAACACAACCGTCACCGCCGCTGCTACGCTTTCCGCGATTCCGCTCAATATTTCGGTCGGCGATATTACATTCTCGGCGGAAATCTATCGCAGTGCAAATGCGGCTGTGCCGCTGGTGCTGTTGCTTCACGGGAAGGGCGAGACGCGCGAGATTTGGGGCGATCTGCCACTGCGTTTGCAAGCGGTTGGCTTCACGGTTGTCACAGTCGATTGGCGTGGCGCGGGTCGGACAGGCGGCGCGGCAGATTGGGACCGCGCGCCGGATGACCTGCGCGAAGTGCTGAATTACCTGCGGGCGCTGCCCGGCCTCAGCGCTGCACGAACGGTCCTCGTCGGCAGCGGGGCGGGCGCGACGCTCGCGATTGTTGGCTGTGCGAGCGATGCGAACTGCAAGGGCGCAGTCGCGATCAACGCACAGGTGCAGGACGGCAAATTGCTCGCGCGTGATGCGCTCGGCGGCGCATATGGCAAACGCCCGCTGCTGCTGCTGACCAGCGTTGACGATGACCCCAGCGCCGTCGACAGCCAGGTATTGCTCACCAATGCGCAGGGCGAAAAAAGGCTGGGTCGCTATCCCGGACGCGCACACGGCGGGGCGCTGTTGAAGGCGAACCCGGATGCGATGAGTGCGATTGTGAATTGGCTGGTTGAACGTGGCTAAAATTGACGTGTATACATTGTTTGCGTAGAGTTCAATACACTTGCTTTGAACAGTGAATTATGATCGCGTTCAACCGTCGCACGGGTCAACAAATCGACCGGGCGACCGAAAATACTGCTTAGTTCACGGATCATTGCAAGCCATTCCGTGACGCTTGGGAATACATCCGGTGGCAGTGAAATGAGGACATCGACATCACTATCTGAATTGAAATCCTCGCGCACAACTGAGCCAAAAAGTGCAAGATCCTCGATGTGCCAGCGTTTGCAAAAGTCGGAAATGGCCTGTTCAGATATATTTATTTGCACACTGCGATTGGCAATTATCATGCGTCTGCCTCATGAAGAGGCTCACCCTTGTGGATGAGCCTCCCCATTATACGGGAAAACCGGACGACACTGTTACCTACTTCGTCGCGGCAATCTGCTTGTTGATGAAGTCACAGGTATCCTTCACAGCCTGCTCGACGGGGACGTTGTTATCGAAGATGCTGACCACCAGATCGGTGTTCATCTTGTCCCAGATTTCGCCGAAGGGCGTGACGCCCTGGCTATCCTTCGTCGCGTCTACGAACGCCTGAATGTTCGCATTAGTCTTGAAGGACTGCTTCCAGATGTCGGCCAGTTCCTGCGACGGGTTGGCCGGGGCGACGCCACCCGCTTCCGCGAAAAACTTCTGCGCTTCGTCGCTCGACAGATAGACGACGAGGTTGGCGGCGAGGTCCGGCGCTTTGCTCTTCGCGGAGACGACATAGCCGACGGAGTGCAGGATCGCGCGGCTGCGTTTCGTCGTTGGGTTCACCGGAATCTGCACAACGTCCCACTTGAATTTCAGCTTGAGCGCGTCTGGCAGCTTCCACGAGCCGCCCGTAACCATCGCGACCTTGCCGGAAGCGAAGAAGCTGAACGCATTATCGGCGTTGCTGCCGCCCATGATGGCGGTCGTCGGCATCACGCCCTGCGTCTGCAAGCCTTTCAGGAAGTTGAGCGTATCGATGCTTGTCTTGCTGGTCAGGGTGCAGGTCGTATGTGCGGCATCCACGATGGGCGTCTCGCCAGCGCTGGCGATCCAGTTTCCGTAGCCACCCTGATATTCCGCATAAACTGACGCGCCGTACTGGTCCTTCGCCTTGTCGGTCAGCTTGCCCGCTGCGGCTGCGAAGTCGTCCCACGTCCACGTCGCGGTCGGGTAAGCAACCTTCGCGGCGTCGAAGAGGTCCTTGTTGTAGTAAAGTGCAACGGTATCCCAGTTCACGGGACCCGCATAGAGGTCGCCTTTGCTGCCATAGCGGTACGGATCAACGAGACCCTTGCCCCAGACCTTCGTATCAATTTTGGCCTTGTCCCAATAGGGTTGCAGGTCGAGCAGCGCGTCGTTCTTCACATAAAACAGGAAGTTATCCTGCGACATATTGAAGACGTCCGGCAGGTCGCCGCCCGTCGCGCTGGTTTTGATCTGCGGCCAATAGTTATCATAGGGTTGCTGCACGAGTTCGACTTCCGCGCCGGGGCAGTATTTCTCTTTGTAGACTGCAAGAGATTTTTCGAGGATAGTTTTCCAGTTCTCATCCCACACCCAGAGCGAGACCTTGCCAGGCTTGTCGCACTTTACGGCGGCAATACTGGGCGGGGTCTGAGCGCGGGCGGTTGCGGTCGCGAAGGCTGCCGCGACCAGCATCAGGACCACTATGAGAGAAAAGTGACGGTTACGCATATCGATGAACTCCTCAGTTCTACACTCAACAAAATAGCCAACCCGGACGGCTGGCTATTCATTCCCGAATCCACTCAGGCGTGTGCATCCGTCAGCAGGGAAATTCCATGCCGGGACAGCATAGGCAATGAGGTGGGGTCGAGTGATTGTTCATTTCAAGATTAGAGAATATCAAGATCGCACGGCATCGTCAAATGAAATACTGAGAGCGAAACATCGAACATTGTTTAAACGCGGTTCAGACGCAGCAATATTAAGGTCAGTGTTGAGAAAATATGATAAAATTTTCACTCGTTTGCTTTGTCTCAATAAATGCGCTATACTTTACGAATAATCCCCCGTATGACCCATGACATAAGCCAACGATTCTATT
This sequence comes from Aggregatilineales bacterium, assembly GCA_965246845.1. Taxonomy (GTDB): domain Bacteria; phylum Chloroflexota; class Anaerolineae; order Aggregatilineales; family UBA2796; genus JBBRMW01. The sequence goes on along the minus strand of CBDFFR010000012.1, from coordinate 213,859 downwards.
ACTCTATCTCTATGAATATGCAGACTGTTTTTCAGACTATCAGCGGACGCTATCTGCTCAATGAACCCCTCGGCGCGGGCGGCATGGGCGTCGTGTATCGCGCGTGGGATCGGCTAACCGGGCAGAATGTAGCGCTTAAGCGCGTCACCCCGGCAGGCGAGCGGCGGCTGTTTGCATCGTTCAGCGGAGCCAGCGACTCGCGGGTTGCGCTGGCGCGTGAGTTCCAGTTCCTCGCCTCGTTGCGCCACCCGCACATTATTTCCGTGCTGGATTACGGCTTCGACGATGAACATCAGCCCTATTTCACGATGCCGCTGCTTGCCGACGCGCCAGACATCCTGACCGCCAGCGCGAACACCGCAGATGGGCAAATCGCAGGCTACGCGGTTCAGATTCTTCAAGCGTTGGCCTATCTGCATCAACGCGGGATTATCCACCGCGATCTGAAACCCGCGAACATTCTTGTCCAGCCGGATGGTGCGGTCAAATTGCTCGATTTTGGTCTGGCGGCGTATAGTGAAGAGACGGATGGAGCCGCTGGGACGCTCAATTATCTCGCACCGGAAATAATGTTTGGTGAACGCGCCAGCGTGGAAAGCGACCTATATGCGGTTGGCCTGATAGTTTACGAGATGTTCAAACGGCAACACCCGTTCGCGGGTCAGACGCTGGATGCAACGCTACGCCGGATGCAGACCGAAACGCCCGACGTGAACGGCATCCCGCTGGCTCTGCACCCATTCGTGTTGAAGCTGCTCGCGTGCGACCCGACAGCGCGCTATCGTTCGGCGGCGCAGGCACTCTCGGCACTGAGGGTCGCGCTCGATGACACATCGCCGTTCGAGGATCGCAACGCGCTTAACTCCAGCCTGCAAACCGCGCCATTTGTCGGGCGTGAGCGTGAATTGGGGCGGCTGCGCGACGCGCTGGACCGAATGTTGGATGGCTGTGGCGGGTTATGGCTCATCGGCGGCGAGTCGGGTGTAGGCAAATCGCGGTTTGTCAACGAACTGCGGATACGCGCGCTGGTACGCGGGGCGCTCGTCCTGACCGGGCAGGAAATCGTGAGCGGGCGCGAACCCTTTCAGCTTTGGAAGGAGACGATCCGGCGGCTGGCGCTGCTCGTCCCGCTAACAGAGTTCGAGGTCGCGGAACTCAGCCAGATCGTACCGGACCTGCCCGCGCTTTCCGGCATGACGCCCACCCCTGCGTCGTCGCTGGATGCGGATCGCATCGCGCACCTGATCGCGGATTTGGTAGCGCGCTGTCCACTACCCGGCGTCCTGATTTTGGAAGATTTACAATGGAGCGAGGAAAGTGTCGCGCCGTTGCGCATCCTGATTGACCGCTTGCCAGCGCTGCCGCTGTTGATCATCGCTACCTACCGCGACGACGAACGAACCGCCCTGCCGCGGCAGCTTCCGGGCGCGAAAGTGATCCGTCTGGAACGGCTGCTCCCGCTCGAAATCACGCAGCTCTCGCAAACCATGATGGGCAGCGTCGGCACACGCCCGGAAGTAGTCGATTTGCTCCAGCGCGAAACGGAAGGTAACGTCTTCTTCCTTGTCGAGACGGTCCGCGCGCTGGCCGAAATGAGCGGCGGCCTGCGCGAAATCGGAGAAGTTACGCTACCCCGTTCAATCTTTGCGGGCGGGATGCGGATGATCATCGAGCGTCGCCTCGAAAAGATGCCGATGGAATACCGTCCGCTGCTCTGGCAGGCAGCGGTGTATGGCCGTGCGCTGGATGTGGCTTTACTACGCGCCCTGAACGCGCGGGCGGCGCGTCCGGTCAATTTAGATGCGTGGCTTTCTGCTGGGCTGGATTCCGCGATTTTCGAGATTGCGGAAGGTGTGCCACGTTTCGCACACGATAAACTGCGCGAGGCGAGCATCGAGCGCATCCCCAAAACCGAACGTGTGGAAGTTCACCGACAGGTCGCGCTCACGCTCGAAGCCCTGAACCGTGATCCGCGCCCCTACGCGGAAGCGCTGCTGCATCATTGGTGGCAGGCAGGCGACGCCGAACGCGAACTATTCTATATTCCCATAGTCGCTGCGCAGCAAATCGAGCTTTCAGGGCGCTACCGTGAAGCGCGTGAAACGTTGCAGCGGGCGTTGCACCTGCTGGAAATGCACCCCGATCCACTCAAGCAGCGGACCGTGCTGCGCCTGCTGGGACAAGCCGCCTTTCAGCTTGGCGAATACCGCGACGCGCAGGGATATCGCGCGGCCTATCTGGAAGCCGCCGAAGCGCAGCACAACCGCTCCGCTGAGGCCGATGCGCGGTTGGCGCTTGGCGAAACCTATGCCATGCTGGGCAGTCTTGAGCGCGCCGCATGGTACATCCGGGAGAGCCTCGATCTGAGTGAAACACTAGCCGATCTGCCGCTCATCGCGGCGGCCAATGCTTCGCTGGGCGTGATGTATACGCAAATGGGGCGCTACGTAGTTGCAGCGATTCACCACCGCCGCGCGCTCGACCTGCGCCGCGCACACGGAGATAAGCGGCTGATCGCGGACAGCCTGCAAGCGTTCGGGTACAACAATATTTTGCAAGGCGATGATGAGACCGCGTGGGAACACAACGCCGAAGCACTTACACTCTGCGAGGCGTTGGGCGACCGGACGGGGCAGGCACGCGCGCTTGCCAACCTGGGCAGCGTGTTCATGTTCAGAGGCGATTTTGAAGCCGCGAATAGCTTTTTTAAGCGGTCAATGACGCTCAACGAAGCGTCCGGCTCGTGGCGCGGGCTGTGCGACGACCTGAATAGCTCCGGCTATCTGGCCGAACTTCGCGGCGATTTCAGCGAAGCGCACAGCGATTATTTGCGCAGCATCGCGATCAGCCGCCGCATCGACGCGCACTGGATGTATGGGACCACACTCAATAATCTCGCCTTCGTCACGATGCAGCAAGCCGATTATATGGCCGCCAAAGGCTACCTTTCGGAGGCGCTCACGACTGCGTTTCGGCAGGATGAACGCACTATAGTGATGGATGCGCTGGTCGGGTTCGCGCGGTTGTCGTTTCAACTTAACAAGTTTCTGGATGCGGCGATCCTGCTCGAATTCGTGCGAAGCCGCCCGGAAATCGCCGCCGCGACGCTGTTGTTTCGTGTCGAACCGCTATCTCGCGAAATCGAATCGGTGCTGCCACCGGAAAAGCTGGTCAGCGCACAGGCGCGTTCAACTACGCTGGAACTGGACCGCGTGGTGCAGCGGTTGCTCTCCGAGGATGATGATTAAGCATCTTGCTAGCCGCATCGCAAACGCCCCGCCAGACGCTATACTCGTCCGCAGAGTACCCCGGCAGACTGAAAACAACTATGAACCTCAACGGATTTTCCGCGCACTTCCTGCATGAAATCTATAGGCGTATGGTCCTCGTGCGCGAGTTCGAGATTCGCGCAATCGCTGAACGCCGCATCGGTCTTATCCCCGGTTTCATTCACGCATGTATCGGGCAGGAAGCCACCGCCGTCGGCGCGGGGATGGCGCTCGAAAAACGGGATGTCATCACCAGCACGCATCGCGGTCACGGCCATCTGCTCGCGAAAGGTGGCGACCCGGCGCGTATGATGGCCGAACTCGCTGGCCGCTCGACGGGCTACTGCCTAGGACGCGGCGGCTCGCTGCATATTGCCGATTTCGACCTCGGCAGCATGGGCGCGAACGGGATTGTCGCGGGTGGTCTGCCGATGGCGGTAGGCGCGGCGCTCGCCTTCCGTATGAAGAACGAACCCCGCGTGGCGCTCGCATTTTTTGGAGATGGAGCCGCCAATGAGGGCGCGTTTCACGAAGCGCTCAACCTCGCCGGGTTATGGAAGCTGCCCGTCGTTTTCGTATGCGAGAACAATCTCTACGGCGAAGGCACGCCGCAGCATAAACAGGCTCCCATCCGCGAACTTGCGAAGCGCGCGGAAAGCTACGCTTTTCCGGGCGTCACGGTCGATGGTAACGATGTGATCGCGATGTACAACGCGGTCAGTAGCGCTGTACTTGCTGCCCGCCGCGCAGAGGGTCCGACGCTCGTGGAAGGTTTGACCTATCGCTGGGGCGGCCACTACGAAGGCGATCCGCAGGTGTATAAGCCGAAAGGCGAACTTGAGGAATGGAAGCGTAAGGACCCGCTGGTGATGATGGGCGCGGCGCTCATCGACGCCAAACTGATTGATGAGGAGAGCATCGAAGAAATCCGGCAGGAAGTCCTCGCGCAGCTTGACGAGGCCGTGCAATATGCGCGCAACAGCCCGCACCCGCAGCCGGAGGAGGCGCTGCTTGGCGTGTATGCGGATGTACATGACGGCAAGGTGTTCTAGGTTCATATAACCGTGTCATCGCCGCTGGAAGCAACCACACAATGAACCATTACGGTCAAAAGGATTATTGCCTTATCGGCGCATATAATACATTTTTTTGCAAGGATATAACAGCGTACAATAAGGACTGAACATGCAAATTCAGCAAAGCAACGCGCAAGGAGTGTATTTCGTTCGTGCGGATTTCGGACGATATGCGTCCGACTTTCAGCAAAAAGGATATGTCGCGATTAGCTGGCTACCTCAACTTGATCTTTCGGAAGCCTCACTTAAGGGGAGACAGTTTCTAGCTGATCACTACAGCGAATTTGAACCCGGCGCAGGCATTAACCGCAAAGGCCAAAACGTTGGACAAATATTGCGGTTTTTGGATGAGCTACTACCCGGAGCATATGTACTCACACCGCGTGCAAACCGCGAGGAGTTGCTCATCGGCACTGTCACCGGAAATTACTACTATGAGACAAATCTGCAAGGCTGTCCATTCCCACATCGCAAGCCAGTCGAATGGAAAAATCAGGTTCTCCAAAGAAGTGGGTTTTCGATTCCGCTTCAAAACACGCTTGGTTCTCCACTTAGCGTTTACGCAGTGAGTCAGGTTGAAGAAGTTCTTGCTTATGTCTCGAATGTTCCAATGAACGCGACGAAACCATTGCAATCGCCCGTTGTTCAGGAAGTGAAAGCACGGGCTTTGAAGCGGTTGGCCGCACTTTCAGCAGATGATTTTGAAATATTGATCACTCAGTTGCTGGCAGCAATTGGTTTTGAGGCGCAACATGTTGGACGGGTGGGCGACGGTGGGATCGACGTTCGTCGAATATTGGACGTGCGCGGGTTCGCGCGAGTCGATTTGGAAGTTCAAGTCAAACGCTATGAAAGAACTTTGATCACTCCACAAGCGCTACGAGAATTTCGTGGCTCAGTCAGAGAGCGCGCACAAGCCGCATTCGTGACCCTTTCCGATTTCAGCGTAGCGGCGCGAAAAGAAGCCTTGCGCGAAGGAGCCAAACCCATTGGCCTGATTAATGGCTCTCAATTGGTAGATCTCCTTATCAATCATCACAATAACCTCACCCTTGAAATGCAGCAACAGCTACTCCTGCGTGATACGCTCATGCCTGAGTAAAAAGCACCGACAACGAAACGCATATTCGAAGTCTATTCCTGTGTCTCGCGTGTTCGTAACGAGAATTCGCTATTTCTCCGTATTGGTGCGATAGCGGCTCGCGCCCTGTGTCTCGATGTCGAGCAGCGCCTGCACCTTGTTCGGCAGGCTGAACAGGTGGATGAAGCCTTCCGCGTCCTTCTGATTATATAGGTCGGACATCGTGAACGAAGCGTAATCCGTGCGGTACAAGCTATACGGTGACTGCCGCCCGGTCACGATGGCGTTGCCCTTGTACAGGTCGAGCCGCACTTCGCCCGTCACCTTGCGCTGCGTGACATTCACGAACGCATCCAGTGCTTCGCGAATCGTGCTGAACCACTGCCCGTTGTAGACGAGTTCCGCGTATTTGAGCGCGAGGACCTGCTTCTGATGCAGCGTCTCCTTATCCAGACAGATCGACTCAAGCGTCTGATGCGCTTTGTAGAGGATCGTCCCGCCGGGCGTTTCATAGACGCCGTGCGACTTGATCCCGACCAGCCGATTTTCCACCAGATCAATCCGCCCGATGCCGTGCTTGCCGCCGAGTTCGTTCAATTTCACGAAGAGTGGGAGCGGGTCCAGCTTCATCCCGTTCAGCGAGATCGGCAGCCCTGCCTCGAAACCGATGATGATCGTCTCAGTCTCATCCGGTGCATTCTGCGGACTGTTGGAAAGGACATACATCGCTTCTTCCGGCGCGCACCACGGGTCTTCAAGTAGCCCGCCCTCGTGACTGATATGGAACAGGTTGCGGTCGCGGCTGTAGATCGATTTGCGCGTCGCCGTCACCGGGACATTGTGCTTTTGCGCATATTCGAGCGCATCCTCGCGGCTGCGAATGGTCCACTTGTCATCACGCCAGGGCGCAATCACGCCGAGGCGTGGGTTCAACGCGGCTACCGTCGTCTCGAAACGTACCTGATCGTTGCCTTTTCCCGTCGCGCCGTGCGAAACCGCATCCGCGCCTTCGGCTTCCGCGACCTCGACGAGATGTTTGGCCGTCAGCGGGCGTGCGAAGGACGTACCCAGCAGATATTCGCGCTCATAGACCGCGCCCGCGCGCATCGTCGGATAGATATACTCCGTCAGGAGTTCCTTACGCAGATCGCGGATAACCAGCTTCGATGCACCGCTGGCTTTCGCCTTCGCGTCGAGGCCATCCAATTCGTCGGCCTGTCCGAGGTCGGCGGTGAAGCAGACCACCTCGACGCCATAATTTTCGATGAGCCAGGGGACGATGACAGACGTATCGAGGCCGCCGCTATAGGCGAGGACGACCTTTTTGTAGGTGGGTTGTGGCATGAGTCAATTCCTTTGGAGCAGGTCGCGGGCATCGCGCGGCATCGTGGCAAACCGCACGCTGTCTTGAATGTAGGGGAGCAGCACATCGCGCTTAATATCTGCGACGTGGTGGATAGGAATGTAGCGAACCTGCGTACCTTTTCCGGCGAGCAGGCTATGTGGATCATCCAGATAAATGCCCTGCTCGAATCCAAGCTGAACATGATCCATTTTCGGGACGATAAAGCAGGCGTGGATCGTCTTCTTCATGTGTGGAACGCGATAGCCAACCATGCCCCACGCCGGGATTACGCGCTCCTCTGCGTCCGGAATGACACTTTTCAGGAGCGCACGTAGTTCAGCGGCCAGTGCCTGTATCTCCAGAGGAAAACGGCTCAGGAATTGCTCCGGCGTGGGGCGTTCAGCAGGCTCTCGGCGTTTCATGGCTTACATCCCGACTTCGTTTTCGTCCGCGTCCTCGTCGTCATCGGGGTAAATCTCATCCGCGAACCAGTATTTATTCATCGCAGAGAGAAACGGCTTTGTGACCGGGAAGCCGGACGCATCCCCGATTACTGCATCGATTCCGCAGAAGGGACACAGCGCCGTCGTGCTGTCATCGACCCATTCACCGACCAATTTCGGCTCGAAGGTCGCGAGGCAATAGAAGCAGCCACAGTGACGACTGTTACGAATCGTGTTGCTATGATGGGCGCTGACGGTATGCGCCGTTTCGAGGGTCAGGCTGAATGATGAAAACATGCGGTCTCCGTTACAACGCGGCCAGCATCGCGGTCAGCTTTTCGGCCAGCGTGTCGATGTGTTCCTTTTCGATGATGAGCGGCGGCACAAGCCGGATTACGTTCGAACCGGCGTTCACGAGCAGCAGGCCGTTGGCGGGTCCGGCATCGACAATTTTTGCCACATCGATGTCCAGCTCGATACCGATCATCAATCCGCGCCCGCGAATTTCCTTGATGTGCGGAGAGTTGATTTCAGAAAGGCGGTCCTGCATATAATCGCCCATTGCGCGTACATGCGCGAGGAAGGCGGGGTCGCTGATTCGGCTCACGACGTATTCCGCGACGTGACAGACCAGCGGCCCCCCCGCGAACGTGCTGCCGTGTTCGCCCGGCTTGAGCGCCGTCGCGACTTTTTCACGGACCAGCACCGCGCCAATCGGCAATCCACCTGCAAGCGGCTTGGCGAGCGTCATCACATCCGGTTCGACACCGCTGGCGGTATGCGCCCACATCTCGCCCGTGCGTCCCATGCCGCACTGCACCTCGTCAAAGATGAGCAGCGCATCCACCGCGTCGCAACGTTCACGCAGCGCCCGCAAAAATTCCGGCGCCGCCTCGTGGATGCCGCCCTCGCCCTGCAACGGCTCAATGAAGACCGCGCATACGTCGTCGGTAATCAGCGCGTCCAGACCTTCGATCTGGTTGAAGGGCGCAATTGCGACATCCGGCATCAGCGGGCGGAAGGGCTGCTGATAGGCTTCCTTTGGTGTGAGCGCGAGCGACCCCATCGTGCGGCCATGAAAAGCGTGGTCGAAGGCAATGATCCGTGTCTTGTTCGGGTTGGTGCTATTCGTGCGTGCATAGCGGCGCGCGAATTTGATGGCGGCTTCGTTCGCTTCCGTGCCGCTGTTGCTGAAGAAGGCACGATCCGCGAAGCTGAGGTCGGTCAGCTTCTCCGCGAGGCGCGTACCCGGCTCGGTGTAGTACAGGTTACTCGTGTGAATCAAGCGCCCGGCCTGTTCGCCGATTGCCCGCGTGACGCCGGGGTCGCTGTGGCCGAGCGCCATGACCGCGATCCCGGCCACGAAATCGAGGTATGCGTTGCCCTCGGTATCGTACAAAGTCATACCTTCGCCGCGCTCCAAGACGAACGGCGCACGCTTGTAAGTCTGGACGATCTTTGCGTTTTCGAGCGCGATCAAGTCTTGCTGTTCTGCGACTACGGATGCGTCTGTCACCCCGAAATCTCCCTTGAATGTGCCTTAAACGGGCATAGAATACGAATTGGTTCTGATAATACGATTTATCAAGAGCAATCGGAGATTGCCCCCGATAACTCGCGCCATCCCGAGTAATCCCGAAGGGATTACTTGCCCTCGTCGCCTGCGGCTCCTCGGCGCGATAGGCGATCTTATCAGGATGAATTGCGCCTTGCTGCGCTTCGGGTGATACCCGACTCTGATTTTACCATGCACGGGCAGTCACGGATAGCCTTCACAAGCATCTCACACGACGCAAACAAATTCTGAATATCGGTGATGTATCCTGAATGCAATACTGAAAGCGAAAACGGAGTTCTCCCTGTGACTCAAACCACCACGCCACTTCTGAGCGGACACGCGACACCGCGCCGCGAACTCGTTCTACCGTTCAAGCTGAGTTGGGCAGCGCTCGCGCTCGGCCTGATCGTGCTGCTCGCGGCGGGGCTACGGCTGTATAACATTCAATCGGTCGGGGAGTCGAATACATACTACACCGCCGCAATCAAGGCGATGACGCAATCCTTCCATAACTTCTTCTTCGCCGCAGCAGAGCCGGGCGGTTCCGTGACGGTCGATAAACCGCCACTCGGTTTGTGGTTTCAGGCAATCTCCGCGCTAATCTTTGGCGTGAACGGCGTCGCGGTAGTCCTGCCGCAGGTCGTCGCGGGCATACTCTCCATACCGCTGCTATTTGCGCTGGTGCGGCGCTATTTCGGAGTCGTGGCCGGGCTGGTCGCGGCGTTCGTGCTGGCTGTAACACCTGTCGCTATCGCGGTCGAGCGCAACAACACAATGGATGCATCCCTCGTCTTGATGCTTCTGCTTGCGACATTCGCGTTCCTGCGCGCTACGGATACGGGCAAGCTGCGCTGGCTGCTGCTCGGCGCGGTGCTGGTCGGGCTGGGCTTCAACATCAAGATGATGCAGGCCTTCCTGCCGCTCCCGGCGTTCTATACCCTCTATCTGTTCGGCGCGAAGGTCGGGCTGCGTCGCAAGGTGGTTCACCTTTTCGCGGCTACAGTGGTCCTCGTCGCCGTGTCGTTCTCGTGGGCGACGGTGGTACAGCTCACGCCCGCCGATCAGCGCCCATACATCGGCAGCACGTCGAGCAACAACGTCTTCGAGTTGATCTTCGGCTACAACGGTTTGAACCGTCTCGTCGGGGGAATGGGTAGCGGCGCTCGTGATGGTAACGCGCCCGCTGCGCCTGCCGCGACGAACGGGTTCCAGCCGCCCGCGAATCCGCAAAACGACGATGCCACCGCGCGTCCTGATGGCGGCTTTCAGGGTCCACCCGGCGGTATGGGCGGGATGTTCAACACCGGGACGGCGGGACCGCTGCGCCTCGTGACAACGCCGCTCGCCAATGAAGTCGGCTGGCTGCTTCCGTTCGGGCTATTCTCGGTCGCGCTGCTGGTCTTCGGGTCGCGGCTGCGCTTCCCGCTCACGGAAAAGCATAAAGCGGCGGTGCTATGGGGTGGCTGGCTGCTGACGGCAACGGTGTTTTTCAGCATTGCGGGTTTCTTCCACCCATACTATCTGGTGATGCTCGCGCCGCCACTGGCCGCGCTGATCGGGATTGGCGCAACCTTGCTGTGGAACGGCGCACGGACGCGCGGACGACTGGTCCGCATTGTGATCGTGGCGCTGTTCGCGGGGCTGCTCGCGTTTCAGGTCTACACTGCGAGCAATTATCTGGATAACGTTGCATGGGCGATCCCGGCGGCAGTCATCCTCGTGGCAGGCGCGGTTCTGCTGATGCTGCGGCGGGATGTCGTTCGATACGCGGCTATCGGATTCGCCTGTCTGCTGCTGGCAGGCGTGTGGGTCCCGACGGCGTGGGCGAGCCTGACCACGTTCAACACGAACGCAAGTTCCGCGCTGCCAGAGGCTTACGCGGGGACCAAAACGCAGGGACGTTTCCAAATGGGTAATGTCATGGCTGGAACAGGCGGCGAGTCCGTGAACTCCGCGATGGTGAGCTACCTGCAAGCGAATACGCAAGGCGTGAAATTCATGCTCGCGGTCGGGAGTTCGATGCAGGGAACGGGCTACGTCCTCGCGACGGGTCGCCCGGTGCTGTACATGGGCGGCTTCAGCGGCAGCGACCCGGTAGTCGATGCGGATAAAATCGCGCAGTTGGTCGCGAAGGGTGAACTGCGCTATATCCTCGGCGGTGGCGGGTTCGGTCCGGGTGGCGGGAAAACGGATGTGACGCAATGGCTACAAGCAAACTGCAAGGTCGTCCCGGAAGCGGATTACGGCGGCACAACGAATAGCGGCGGTGGCTTTCGCGGTTTCGGCGGCGGGTCACTGTATGAGTGCGGCGTTACATCGTAATTCGCGAACCGGACTCTGATCGCAATCCAAAACACTGAATTCGTGCGATCCATAATAGCGCGATGGATTTATCCCCGCGCTACCTTCATCTCATTGAAAGCGAACCCGATTATGAGCAAAACCGTCCTCGTCGTAGATGACAACCGCAGTGTGCAGCGCCTCGTCTCCGAATATCTCACGGAAAATGCGTTCCGCGTAGTGAATGCCAGCAATGGGCGCGAAGCGCTTTTCGTTGCGCGGCACGAGAAGCCGGATTTGATCCTGCTCGACATCATGATGCCGGAAATGGACGGCTACGACTTCGTGCGTGCCTATCGCAAGGAACGCGATACGCCAATCATCCTGCTCACGGCCAGGCTGGAAGAGACGGACAAGATCATCGGGCTGGAACTCGGCGCGGATGATTATGTCACCAAACCTTTTGGGATGGGCGAACTGGTAGCGCGCATCCGCGCCGTGTTGCGCCGGACCAGCAAAACCGCGAGCGAACCGGATATTATACGGATTGCCGATGTCGTGGTCGATAGAAGCGCGCACGTCGTCACCGTACAAAACCGCCCGGTGCTGATCACCCCTTCCGAATTCGACCTGCTGACGACGCTGATGACCGCGCCCGAACGTGCGTTTTCCCGGCTGGATTTGCTAGAACGCTTGAAAGGCGACTCGCTGGAAGGAGTCGAACGCAGCATCGATGTTCACATTCGCAACCTGCGCACCAAGATCGAACCCGACCCTGCCAAACCGCAATATATTCTGACTGTATTCGGGATCGGCTATCGCTTCATCAGCGACCGCGAATGGGGCGCGCGAGTATGACCCGATTGTGGCGCTCGCTGACCTTCAAGCTGCTTTTTACGTTGCTCTTCACGGGCTTGTTTGGGGTCGGGCTTGTCTGGTTACTCGCCAATCAGGAAGCAAATAATGGCTTCGGCCAGCTTAAAATCGATCAGTTGCAAGCCGAATTCGTGACGATTGCGCAAAAGTGGTACGAAGCAAATGGCTCGTGGGATGGATTTGGCGGGATGATGGCCAATCCACCGCGCCCGCCGTTTGACCAGCCCCGCTTCGGTCAGCCGCCACAGTTCACGCTCCTCGATGACGCGAATAGAGTCCTGCTGCCGTTCGGTCCCTGGCATGTGGGCGATGGACTTTCGGATGCACAGGCCGCGCTCGGAACGGCGGTCGTGGTGAATGGCCGCAAGGCCGGGACCGTCCTCTTCGTGCAGGGCGCGCCGACTTTCAATCCGCTTGAACAGCGTTTCCTCGACCAGACAAATCAACGGCTGTTGATCGGCGCAATCGCGACCGCGTTCATCGCAATCATTATCGGCATAGCGCTCACGCGCTACTATACGCGCCCGCTGCGCGACCTGACCAAAGCACTGCGCGCGATGCACGGCGGCAACCTCGAACAGGAAGTCCCGGTGCGCAGCAAGGACGAACTCGGCGAACTAGCGAATGCCTTCAACCACATGAGCAAGGACCTCGCCCGCGCCAACTTCCTGCGCCGCCGGATGACCGCCGACATCGCGCACGATCTGCGGACGCCGCTCACGGTCATTGCGGGCTACGTCGAAGCGATGCAGGACGGCACGCTCAAACCGACGCACGCGCGCTTCGAGACGATGAACACGGAGATACAGGCGCTCAAGCGGCTGGTCGAAGATTTGCGCACGCTCTCGCTCGCGGATGCAGGCGAACTCAAGCTGATGATGCAGGAAGTCTCGCCGGAGGCATTCCTGCATCAGGTCGCGGCGTCGTTCCAGCCGTTGCTTGATGAACAGGGGATTGCGCTGCGCGTCGAACTCGCGCCCGCGCTCCCGTGTCTGAACATCGACCGCGAGCGGATGGCGCAGGTCCTCGGCAACCTGATTAGTAATTCGATGCGCCACACAACAGCGGGCGGTGAAATCGCGTTGGGTGGATATTTCACGGAGGATAGTGGCGTAGCGCTCTCCGTGCGCGATTCGGGCGCGGGTATCGCCGCCGATAAGCTCCCCTATATCTTCGAGCGGATGTACCGCGCCGACGATGCGCGCAGCGGCAGCGAAAGTGAATCCGGGTTAGGTCTCGCGATAGTCAAATCCATCGTCGAGGCGCACGGCGGCGCGGTCAACGCGGAGAGCGCACTCGGTAGCGGGACGACGATCACGGTACGGCTGCCGAAGGCGCGGGTCAGTTCAAAGTGGGCGGACACATAGGTCCGCCCCTACACAATGCACTATTCGTGACGCGATACCCTGTATTGATTATGACTCGATACATAGCACACTCTTCGTAGGGGCGGACACGCAGGTCCGCCCATAGGCATCAAGTTAAGGGGCAAGGGCGGACAAACGCTGAAAAGTAGAGGGATGGGCGCGGCGCTTGGTGGAGCGACAACGAGCAATAGTCCGGGCAATGAGGGCAATCGCCTGAACTAAACGGACGGTATCATAGAGGACGGCGGCGAGATGGAAGGCGTGTTTGTGAATAGTGGGGGCGGCCTTGAACCAGGAACGGTCGAGCGAGTCGGCACAGCCCATAAGCAGGAGCCAGTGTTGAATAAGCAAGGCAATCAGTTTGGCATAGACCTCGCACAAGACACGCCAGGGATTAGCTGAACGGGCAGGGGACAGGCGCAAGCCGGACTTCCAGAGTTTGAAGAGGAGTTCAATTTGCCAGCGCACACGCATGAAAGTGAAGGCAGCAGGTGCGTCGAGACGCTGCGCGGGCAGGTCGGTGACGAGCAAGGTCCACTCACACAAGGCGAGCAGGTGTGGGCTAGGCGGACGATTGCGACGGAGTGCTTCGCGTTGCAAGCGTGCGCGGCGCTGTTGAGCGACAGCGGGCGGGACCCGCTGCACTAACAAGCGCGCGGGAAAACGGTGGTGAGACAGATAGACCTGCGTTTCGGCATGGTCGCCCACGACTTGCGTGGCGAGCCACTCCGGGGCTGACCAGACGCGCTGCACGTTGGCGGGCAAGCGCGTGAGCCAATGCACCCCGCGTTGCGTCAACGCCTGCAAGCGTCGGATGCTGAAGTAACCGCTGTCGGCCAGATACAACGCACCCACTGGTAGCTCAGGCAGACCCGCCGTTTTGTCGCTGGCGCGTCCCGCCTCTAAATTCAAGTGCAAACCCCCACTACTGTAGTCCAGCACGGTTTGTACTTTCAGCCCCGCGCTTGTGCCGTTCTGGTTGCCACAACCCGCCCACAGTGTCCCTAAAGCAGCAGGCAGACTGAGCGTCGTACTATCCTGCACGTAGACCCCATTAAATGCGCCTAACGCGCCGACACTGCCCCCCTCCGCTTCCACCACCTGCTCCAGCCCAGCTTCCAGCACCATCCGCAAACACGTTGCCGCTTGCGCCGTGAACCGTTCTGCCAAGCCTTGTGCGCTTATCGTCACCCCGCATGTCCCCGCCGCCTGACTCAGTTCCTCCAAACTCGCCGCCGGGTTCGCCAACCATCCGAAGACCAGCGTTTGCACCAGGCTTGACCCGCGTAACTTGCGCACCCGTCGTACACACCCGCTGACCCGTCCTGCTGCATCGGCTACTTCCGTCAAGACCCACTGCATTTGCGCGCTCACCTGCGCTATACTCGTCATCGTGGCTGTCCTTGTGAATCTGGTTTGTGGTTAAACTCATTTTCGCTCGGACTGCCCTTTTTTCCTTATCTTGATGCCTATGGGCGGACCCATGTGTCCGCCCGTGAGATGATACAAATCACGGATCGCTTCTCATGCGGCATGTTATACTCCGCGAATGCACACCACCCTCTACTCACACGTCAACGCCCTACTCGATGAACTGCTGCCTCAAGTACAGGCCGCGCTCGGTCCGAAGCTGACCGGGGTATATCTCTATGGCTCGCTCGTGACGGGCGACTTCGACGCGGAGTTCAGCGATATTGATCTGTTGGCGGTCATCGAGCGCGAACTCGATCCGCAGGAGTTCAGCATACTGGAAGCGCTGCACCTTGCGCTCCAGACGCAATACGCAGAATGGGAAAACCGTATCGAAATCGCGTATGCTTCGCGGCGCGCATTAGAGACGTTCCGCACAGAGCGCACGGACATCGCCGTGATCAGCCCCGGCGAGCCGTTCCACATGAAGGATGCGGGGATCGATTGGCTAATCAACTGGTATATCGTGCGCGAGCAGGGCGTCACGCTATACGGACCGCCGCCATCCGAAGTGATTCCAGCCATTTCAAAAGAGGAGTTCTTCGCGGCGGTACGCAGGCAAGCGCACGATTGGCGCGAGTGGGTGAACGTGACGGCGGGCAGCCGCCCGTATCAGAGCTACGCGGTGATTACCCTGTGTCGCGCGCTGTACGCAATTCGGTTCGGCGTGCAGCCATCGAAGCGACAGGCTGCGCTCTGGGCAATCGGTGAACTGCCGGAATGGTCGGCGCTGATTGAAAATGCGCTCGTATGGCGCGCGGCGTATCGTGATAGAGATGTTGACCCCACGCTCACATTCGACGAGGTGAAGCGCTTCGTCCATTTCGTCATCGACCGGATCGGGTGAGCTAACCGAGAATACGCTGAATGATGCTATGGCGGTCGAAGCGGCCAAGCACATCCGAGGCATCGAGGATCACGGTGAAGGCGTTCGGATCGACCTCGCGCACCAGCCGTTTGAGGTCAGTCAGCTCGAAGCGCGTGATTACACACATCAAGATTTTCATCTGCGAATCGGTGAACGCGCCGCTGCCTTCAAGGTAAGTCGCGCCGCGTCCCAATTCATCCAGAACCCGCACCGCAATTGCTTCGCTGTGCATCGAAACGACCAGCGCCACACGGCGCGGCGTAACGGCTTGCAAGCCATCCACTACGCGCGACGAGACGAACAGGCTGATCAGCGTATACATCGCCAGCTTCGGACCATTGACCAGCGCCGAGAACGTGATCAGGATGCCATTGAAGGCGAGGAACACCTGCCCGATAGAAATGGAAATGCGCTTGCTGACGATCACGCCCAGAATATCGAAGCCGCCCGTCGAGCCGCCCGCACGCAGGATCAACCCGTCCGCGATCCCCGTCAATATGCCGCCGAAAATCGCGACCAGCAGAATATCATCGACCAGCACGACGGGTTTCAGGTTATCTGTGAGGATCGAGAACGACGCAACGCCGACGAAACTCAACAGGATAAAGCGCCTGCCCAGCATACGGTAGCCGAGAATAAAAATCGGGATATTGTAAATCGCGGTTTGCAGGCCAATCGGCAGGCTCAACAGTTGGTTGAGCAGCAGCGAAATCCCGACAACACCGCCACTGAGCAGCCGCGCGGGGACGATCAGCGCGTTGAACGCATAGGCATTCAGCAGTTCGCCGCCAATGATGAGGAGCGACTCGATGAGCAGATTGGAGAGATTGCGGCGGTTCATCGTTCCTCGCGGTTCGGCGGTA
Organism: Aggregatilineales bacterium; assembly: GCA_965246845.1. GTDB lineage: Bacteria > Chloroflexota > Anaerolineae > Aggregatilineales > UBA2796 > JBBRMW01. Next base: position 197,363 of record CBDFFR010000012.1, on the reverse strand, counting down.
TAATTCAATTGAGATACGAGACATTGTATGGTAAACACGACGAACCAGACAAAGCGCATCCGCGCCGATATTTTGCAAATCGCGGATGAACTCGCGGCGAAATTCCGCGAACGCGCCGCGCAGCACGACCGCGAGGGCAGTTTCCCGGTAGAAAACTTCGATGATTTGCGCGCTGCCGGCTTTGCCTCGTTGAGCGTCCCGGTCGAATACGGCGGGTGGGGCGCGGGACTGCTCGATAGCCTGCTCGCGATGGAACGGATCGCGATGGGCGACGGCAGCACTGCGCTTGCGATGACGATGCACGTCCAGACGGTCGGCTCGTCAGCAGTTGGTGAGCGCTGGAAAAACGGCGCTTACGAGGGACTTTGCGCGGAGATCATCGGGCGCGCGGCGCTCGTCAATTCGTGCGCTTCGGAGCCGGAACTCGGCAGCCCAAGCCGGGGCGGGCGGCCATCGACCACCGCGACACGCGATGGCGCGGACGGCTGGCGCATCAGTGGCCGCAAGACCTTCGCCTCGATGTCGCCCGTCCTCGATTACTTCATCATTCCCGCCGCGCTCGATGGCACGGATGAAACCGCGCGCTTCCTCATCCCACGCCAGCCGGGTCTCGAAATCGAAGATACTTGGGATTCGCTGGGAATGCGCAGCACGGGCAGCAACGATCTGATCCTGCACGATGTCGCCGCGACGGACCGCCAGATCATTTCGCAGGGTCCAGACCGCGCTCCCGACCCCACGAAAATTGCGCCGAATGCGTGGTTTACGCTGATCATCGGTGCGGTCTATCTCGGCGTGGCGGCGGCGGCACAGCAAGCCGCGCTGGATTACGCACAAAAGCGCGTCCCGACCGCGCTGGGCAAGCCTATCGCGACGCTGGAGAGCATTCAGCGGCACATTGGGCAGATGGAATTGCTGCTGCTCTCGACACGCGGGCTGCTCTATTACCTCGCCGGGCAGTGGGATGCCGAACCGGAACGCCGCGTCGAACTTGGTCCGGGGATCGTGGCGGCCAAAGTGACCGCGACCAACGCGGCGATCCAGATCGTGGATGAGGCGATGCGCGTGGTCGGCGGCGCGAGTATGACGCACCAGACACCGCTGGAGCGTTACTATCGCGATGTGCGCGCGGGGTTGTTCCACCCCCCGGCGGATGATAGCGCGCTGCCGCAGTTGGGTCGGAACGCCTTGCGCCGCGCCGCGCCGCCCTCACAGGAGCCAACATCGAATGGAAAAGCATAACACGATCCGCATCTTCGGCGTGCCGATGGACCTCGGCCAGCAGCGGCGCGGCGTCGATATGGGACCGAGCGCGGTACGCTATGCCGGGTTGCAGGAGCGGCTGCGCGGCCTCGGCTACGCTGTCACGGATCACGGCAACATCGCGGTCCCGGTGGTCGAGGAGGTGGAGCGTTCCGAAGCAGGTAGCGACGGCGCAGCACTGGAAAGCCGTAACGCACGCCATTTACAAGCCGTCGCGAGTGTATGCACCACAATCTACGAGCAGATGATCGGGTTCGTCAAGCCGGAAGAATTCGCAATATTTCTGGGCGGCGACCACAGCATCAGCATGGGGACTGTCTCCGGTGCACTGAGTCGCGGCGCGCATGGCGTGATCTGGGTCGATGCTCACGCCGATTACAACACGCCGCGCACGTCGCCATCCGGCAATATTCACGGGATGCCCGTCGCCGCCCTGCTCGGTGACGGACCGCGCGAATTGACGCACATCGGCGGGAACGGTCCCAAGCTGCAACCCGCGCAGGTCGCGATGGTCGGCATTCGCAATCTGGATGCGGTCGAACGGCAGCGCCTCATCAAAAGCGGGATCGCGATCTATACCATGACTGACATCGATGAGCAGGGCATCGCGACGGTTGCGCGTCAAACGCTCAAGCGCTTCGAGCATATGGACTCGCTGCATATCAGCCTCGATATGGATAGCATCGACCCCGCCGAAGCGCCCGGTGTCGGGACCCCCGTGCGCGGCGGCCTGACCTACCGCGAGGCGCATTTGCTGATGGAACTGTTCGCACAGTCGGGCAAGGTGCGCTCGCTCGACATCGTGGAGATCAACCCGATTCTGGATAACCGCAACCAGACGGCGGAACTGGCCGTCGAACTAGCCGCAAGTTTGCTCGGACAGCGCATTTTGTGATTTTTTCAAACAAGGGCTTCAGGTAATCGTGCCGCGTATCGTTCGTTTTATCAGTTTACTACTACTCTGTGCCGCCTGTACGCCCGCCGCGCCGCCTGTGGTCATCTATGTGACGGCGACCCCCGACCCTATCACGTTCGCGCCGACCGAGCTGCCCACAGATCCGCCGACCGAAATCCCCGAAGCGACCGTAACTTTCCGGCTGCTGCCAACCTCGACACCCGGCGCACCGACCGCCGCGCCGCCCTCGCTCACGCCGAGTTTCACGCCGGAACCGAGCGAGACTCCCAAAGGCACGGCGGGCAAGGTCGCGGCGTGCCGGGTGACGCTCGCGCCGAATGGCTTCACGACACTCTACCAGAATGACAAGACGTTGCAAGCCGCGCTCGGCTGCCCTCAAAGCGCCGCTGTCTCTGTCGATAGCGTGACGCTGCCCTTCGAGAATGGTTTCATGATCTGGTCGTTCTCGCTCGCGGACCAGCAGCGCAAGGTGATCTACGCGCTCTTCAACAATGGAACCTACCTGCGTGCGGATGATACATGGTCGGCTACAGCGGACCCGGCGGATACGGGCGAGATCGCACCTGCCGGTAAGAAAGCGCCGACGCGCGGCTTCGGCAAACTCTGGAAGACGAATGTAGCGGTGCGTGGCGGGCTGGGCTGGGCGCTCACGGATGAAGCCGCGACCCGCGCGCAAATTCAGCGCTTCGAGCGCGGCGAACTGCTCTACGTCGCCAGCACGGACCAGATGTATATCTTCATGGGCGGGCGCTGGCGCGTCAGCGGGACAAAATTTTAACGATGATTCACGAACAACACGCTCCGCCGATGCCAAACCTGCAAATCGTCCTTACGGAGTCGCTCGTCCCACACGAGGAACACGACGCACAGCGCTCCGGTCCGCTGATGGAGCGCATCCGGCAGGCTGGGACGTGGCTCAACCCGCCTGTCGTCGCGCCGATGGGCGATGGGCGCTACGTCGTGCTGGATGGCGCGAACCGCTTCCACTGCATCCGCGAGCTGGGCTACCCATATATCCTTGTGCAGGTCGTAGAATACGAAAGCGAAGACGTGGAACTGGACACGTGGCATCACGTCATCGCAGGCTTGAGCTGGTTCGAACTGTTGCGGCGGCTGCGTAAGCTGGACGGCGTGCGCGTGGTCGCGGATACGCTGTTGAATGCACGCGCGGCACTCGCACAGCGCAAGGTTGCAGCCTATGTCGTTTTGCAGGACGGGCAGGCGTATACGCTCGCGACGACCGCCGATTCGCTGGTCGAGCGCAATGTTGCGCTGCGCCGCGTCGTGGATACCTACAAGCGCGATGCGACGCTCAACCGCATCAACACGGATTCGCTGCGTACCGCGCGCGGACAGTATCCCGGCGCGGTCGCGATCATCGTCTTTCCGCAATATCAGCCCGTCGAAATTCTGGTCGCGGCGCGGGATAGCGCCTACCTGCCGCCGGGCATCACGCGGCATGTCATTCATGGGCGCGCGATGCGGTTGCATTACCCGCTGCACGCATTCGCCGCTGATGAGCAAACTATCGAACAGAAGAACCTCGATTTGCAGCGCTGGATACAAGAACGCAGCGCAGCAAAGCGCATCCGTTATTACGCGGAAGCAACATTTCTATTCGATGAGTAAGGAGTAGCCGTTGGTAAAACGCAATATTCGGCTACTTGCCTGGTTCAACTTCTTTCTGGATTTCCGCTTGTATGCGCCTGTTGCGATTTTGTACTTCACCAAAGTTACCAACTCGTTTGCGTTTGGAATGAGCATTTTCTCCGTAGTCATGGTTTCCAGTGCGCTCATGGAATTGCCAACGGGCATCCTTTCAGATCGGATTGGACGCAAACAAACGCTTTTATGTGGGGCGGTTGCAAGTGCCTTTGCCATTGTGTTTTACGCTGTCGGAGGCATCTATGCCATGTTGTTTATTGGAGCGATTCTGGAGGGTACTTCACGCGCTTTTTTCAGTGGCAACAATGAGGCACTTTTATATGACACCCTCGCAGAGGACAATCAGGCAAATGCCTATCAAGAGATTTATGGCAAAGTGAGTTCCACGTCTCAGGTGGCATTAGCAATATCAGCCATTTTGGGCGGGATAATCGCTTCTGCATCTTACTCAGGGGTGATGTGGCTATCGCTCATTCCACAAGTGTTGAATATCGGTCTTGCGTTTAGCCTTGTGGAGCCTCGCATTCACCGCCCCATCGAAACCAATCCTTACCAGCATTTGCAAAGCTCATTCCGCAATATCGTTCGTAATCCGAAACTGCGTACCTTGAGCATTGCCTCCAGCCTGTCATTTGCCATCGGGGAGACAGCTTTCCAGTTTCGTCCGGCCTTCATTGAGATGCTGATACCGACCTGGGCAATTGGTGTTCCACGTACTTTATCCAATATCGGCGCGGCCTTTAGTTTCTATTTTGCAGGTGGACTCATCCGACGGTTTGGCGAGTTTCGCTTACTCATTGGCGGGATGTTTTTAAGCCAATTAACTCATTTAGGATCGCTGCTGGTGTTTTCACCGCTCTCACCGGTGCTGATGAGCGCAACATCGCTCTTCTTTGGCGTGAATACCGTATCTGTCAATGGACTTATGCAATCTGAATTTACATCCGAACAGCGTGCGACAATGGGATCAATTAGCTCTTTTGGCGGTAGTTTGTTGTTTGCTGTCGCCTCGTTCGGCATTGGAGCATTGGCCGACCGTGTGGGAGTCGTGAATGCCCTGATGATTACGACGCTGCTTGGCTTTATCCCGATTTGGTTGTATCGACGCGCATTGATCCTTCGCCCATCCATCGAAACTACCCAGGTATGATGAGTTCGACAGCGTGACGGATTTTTCCCGCAGTCGTTTCCCCAACGTATCATAACCTTCTGTGCCGATGATCGTGGAACCAGACATCTTGAACGTATTCCGTTCCAGCCTATATGCCGTATACTACGCATTCCAGTTTTCTATATATTGCCGCTGGATTGAGCATGGACATCGCACAACTCGAAGCCCTTGAAAAGATCGTCACGGAAGGCAGCTTTTCGCGCGCGGCGGTCGCGCTGAACGTCACGCAGCCTTCGATCAGCGCGCGAATTGCACTGCTGGAAGCCGAACTCGGCGGTCCCATTTTCGAGCGTGACGGGCGACACCTGCGCCTGACCGCGCTCGGCCAAACGCTGCTGCCCTACGCCGAACGCGCGTTGATGGCCGTGCAGGAAGGCCGCGAGGCAGTGCGCGACCACCTGATGGGCAAGCGCGGGATGGTTTCCATCGCGGCGCTGGATACGCTGGCCGTCTCGTTCCTCGTGGACCCGATAGAGCGCTTCCGCACGGAATACCCGGCGGTCGACCTGACGATGCGGCTGCGCATCCCGCGCGAACTGATCGAAACACTCCACGAGGGAAGTTCAACGATTGGCCTGACGCGCGGACCCGTCTGGGATAAACGCTTCCGCATCCATGCGCAGTTCCGCGAACCTGTGCGCGCCGTCGCGTCTCCACGCCACGCGCTCGCCATGCGGCAAGCTGCCGGAGCTATGCTTGCGCTTTCTGACATTTACGATCACACGCTCTACCGCGTCACGCAAAGCCCGGCGGTGACAGCGTTCGTCGAGTCGCTTGCGGAAACCGCACGGCGTGGGAGCGGCGGCGCATTAATTTTCATCAGCCCGCTCATAGCACTTCCGCTGCTGGTGCGCGGGCATGGCCTCGCGTTCCTCTCCGAGACATTTGTGCAGCCGCAGATCGCGAATGGCGAACTCGTTTACCTCTCGTTCGAGGATGCGCCACTGCTCTGGAATGAATTCTGCCTCATCTCGCTCGCGGCACGCCCGATAGACAAGCCGAATATGGAGTTTATGCGCTTTGTTCTGGAACGCTGGGCGGCGCTGCGTGTGATGGAGACGGCGGGGACCAGGTGAGCGTAACCCGCGTGCCGTCGCCTGGCTTTGAGTGAACTTCCAGCGTTGCGCCGATGGATTGCGCGCGGTGCGCCATCGTCACGAGGCCGAAGCGCGCGGGCTGCGTCGCCGCCGGGTCAAAACCCACACCGTCATCCTGCACCATCAGGCGGATTTCATGTCCGGTATGCCGCAGTTCGATCTGAATAGTCGCGGCCTCCGCATATTTGCGCGCATTGGTGAGTGCTTCCTGTGTCACGCGATAGAAGGTGCGTTGTGCATCCGGCGGTAGTTCTGGCACGGCATCGATCTGACTTTTTACCTTGCCTTCAAATTGCGCGCGGCGCATCTCGACAAGCTGCCGGATGAGACTGCCGAGCGTTTGATCGAGCAGCCCATGCGGGTACATTTCAGCCAGCAGAGCGCGCATTTCGGTCGCCGCGCGCGTCGTGAATTCGACCACTTCCCCCGCGAGCTGTTCTGCTCGCTGTGGGTCGCGCTTCATTATGAAAGGCAGGCTTGAGGCGGTCAACTGTGCCGCCGAAAGGGTCTGCGTCACCTCATCGTGCAGTTCATGCGCCAGCCGTTCACGTTCGGCGGCGGCGCTGGCGCGCTGTGTTTCGAGATGATGCTGTTCGTTGCGCAGGCACAGGACGACGAGTTCAGCGAGACTGCTCAACAGGCGCTGCTCTGTGGCGCTGAAATGACGGGGTTTATCCATTACGCGGAATAACATCATACCAAGCATGGTTTCACCCTGTAGCAGGGGCAGCGCGACCAACGCTTTGACTGGATTGCCCGGCGCGTGATAGACCGATTTCGTATAATCCTCGATAGCGAGCGGCTGTCTGGTTGCCCAGACCTGCCCGGTTGCGCCGACCCCTCTGGGCATCGGTGGGCGCGCCTCTGGTGGCAGATCAACCGTTGAATGAGTAACAGTTAAATAGTCACCTTGCGGCTGCATGATGACGATGTTGGTTACGCCCGTCAATTTTTTTCCTTCTTCAAGAACCGTGCGCAGTGCTGCATTCGCATCGACTTGTCCATTGATCACATGCGCGATGCGATAAAGCGATTGCAAAAGCGCGTTCTGATCCTGCAGCGCAGCGACCTGCCGTTGTAATCTGCGCTCGGTAGGCCACAGCCGTATCCACGATTGGGAAAGCCACGCCGCCAATAAGAACGCTATCGCGATAACAACTACCGCCGCTGCATATAAATGGGCGACAAAATTCCAGTTCATCTGCGTTTGCGCCGGGAGTTCGGCACGGTACGCCTTATAGTCTCTATCTAACTCTGCCGGGAGAACTTCTTCACCGAATTTAAGGATTGCTTCGCGGTCGGCTCCGACGACGGAAAGTGGCGAATCCGCGAAGCGCCGGGCATCCATCAGGTAGCTATCCACATGATCCAGAAGCGCCGCATTTACGGGCAATATGGGCGAGCGAAGCTGAGTCAGGACGAGACTCGAAAACGATGGTTGATCCAACCGTTCACGCAGTTCGGCTACCTCTACACTCAAGCCGCTTAATGCAGCCTGCAGGGTTTGCTGACTATCTGCTGTCACGCGCGAAGCAGTGCTTTCTGCGAGTGCATGTGCTTCATCGACGACCTTTTCGAGCGAAGCGCGCATTTGCCCGAACATGGCAAGCGCAAGCTGCCGATTGGTATTATACGCGCTTGCCAGTCCGGTCTCTACAAAAATAAAAATAATGTAGCCGAAAAGCAGTATAGGGATAAGCAGGTTGAGAAGCGAAACGCGGCGTCTGGTCATGGGGGTGGAGGCGTCCTTGCTGCTTCGGAACATGATGTTGGACACAATACGGTTGACAGTATGAGTAAAACGATCATTTTATGATGCAGAATACCACATAATTGTCGTAACAAAGCATATTTCAGTAAATTTTCATTAATTCGCAATACTGCTTGACTTCCAGTTATATCCCGCCGTATAATGCGCGCTAACAGCACGGATCGCGGGAAACCCGGCGAGCGGGCGCGCAGAGAGGGCAGGCCATAGGCTGGGAGCCGCCCCGCAGCGCACCGGGCAATGTCACGCGGGAGCTGATGCGCCGAAACGAGTAGGCACATCCGGGTTCGCCCGTTAACGCGCAACGAGTGCCGTACCGCTATTGTGTGCGGAACTGAGGTGGTAACGTGGGAGCAGCGCCTTTCACCCTCAAGCAATGGGGTGGCGGGCGTTTTTGTTTTTCAGGAGAGGATGCGATGCGCGGCAAGTCGGCTGCATACGAGGATCACACGAGTTACGATACCACGCCGTTCTACGACGCAGTAGTCGATCACTATCAACTGTTTTACCGCGACTGGCTGGCCGCCGTCGAACGTGAGGGGATGACGCTGCGCCGTGCGCTCGGAACCTTGCGCGGGCAGAAAGTATTGGACGCAAGCTGCGGCATCGGAACCCAGACGCTCGCGCTGGCGAAACTTGGCTGCCGGGTGACTGCGAGCGACATCAACGCTTCTATGCTTGAAAAAGCGCGCGAAAATGCGGCGCAGGCGAAGGTTGGCAGCATCACCTTCGTTCAGGCCGGGTTTCTCGATTTGCGAACAACCGTGAATGGCACGTTCGACGCAATCATCACGAAAGGCAACGCGCTCCCGCATCTGCTCACCGACGCGGAACTGACGCAGGCGCTGTTCACCTTCCGCGATCTGCTCAAGCCGGGCGGCAAGCTGATCATCGGAATTCGCGACTACGATACGATCCTTGAGGACCGCATCCGCTTCGTGCCGGGGCAGTTCCACGACAACCCCGCCGAACAGCATATCCTGTTCGACATCTGGGATTATGACGATGGACCGCCGACGGTGATCACCTTCAATAAATTTCGCGTGAGCGGCGAGGGTGAGGATTATGCGGTCGTCAAACATTCGGTTAAATATCGGGCGCTGCGCCGTGCCGAACTCGAAGCGATGCTGGCCGCTGCCGGGTTCACTGCGCCGACCGTCGAAACGCAGTATTGGGAACTCATTTTCACCGCGACGAAGCAATAACAGGGGAGCCAAACTATGACAGACACCATCCGCGAGATGCCGAAAACGTTCGACTTCGCCGAAGCCGAACCGCGCCTTTACGAGCATTGGGAGAAGAACGGCTGGTTCAAGCCGGAAGTTGCGCCACCCGACGCAGAGCCGTTCACGATTGCAATCCCGCCGCCAAACGTGACGGGCGAACTGCACCTCGGCCACGCGATGTTCGTCAGCCTCGAAGACCTGATGACCCGCCACGCACGCATGAACGGCAAGGCCGCGCTGTGGATTCCCGGCACGGACCACGCCGGGATCGCCACGCAGTTGCAGGTCGAAAAGCTGCTGCGCGCAGAGGGCACAAGCCGCCAGGAGATCGGGCGTGAGGAATTCCTTGCGCGGACGTGGGATTGGAAGCGCAAATATGGCGGCAGCATCGTCAACCAGCTTCGCCGTCTGGGTGCAAGCTGTGATTGGGACCGCGAGCGCTTCACGCTGGATGAATCGCTTTCCGTCGCGGTGAAGGATGCCTTTGTAACCCTCTGGGAGCAGGGACTCATTTATCGCGGTCCGCGCCTGATTAACTGGTCGCCCGGTTTGCAGACCGCCGTGAGCGACCTCGAAGTGGAGCGCAGCGAGGAAGAGGCGAAGCTATATTACTTCAACTATCCGATTGAAGGTGGGGAATTTCTACCTGTCGCGACGACGCGCCCGGAGACGATCCTCGGCGATACGGCGGTGTGCGTCCACCCCGAAGACGAACGCTACAAACACCTGATCGGCAAAATGGCGCGCGTGCCGATGCTTGGTCGCGAAATTCCGGTGATCGCGGATGATTACGTGGATCGCGAATTCGGGACGGGCGCGCTCAAGATTACGCCCGCGCACGACTTCAACGATTACGAGATCGCAAAGCGCCACAAGCTCGATTTGATCAACATCATGAATCGCGACGCCACCCTGAACGATAACGCCGGACCCTATGCCGGGCTGGATCGCTTCGAGGCGCGCAAGCGGCTGTGGGCGGATATGGAAGCGCAAGGGCTGACGATCAAGGTGGAGCCGCACCGGATGGTCGTACCACGTTCGCAGCGCGGCGGGGAAGTGATCGAGCCATTGATCAGCGATCAATGGTTTGTGCGGATGGAACCGCTCGCGAAGAAGGCAATCGACGCCGTGCGTGATGGCCGTATCCAGATCATCCCGCAACGCTTTGAGAAGGTCTATTTCAACTGGCTGGAAAACATCGAGGATTGGTGCATCAGCCGCCAGTTGTGGTGGGGCCATCGCATCCCGGCATGGTTCAACAACCAGACAGGAGAAATCGCCGTAAGCCGCGACGTGCCGGATGCCGTCGCCAAACATCCCGAACAGTGGACGCCAGAACTCGATGTGCTGGATACATGGTTCTCAAGCGGGCTGTGGCCGTTCAGCACGCTCGGCTGGCCGGAACAAACTCCGGACCTCGCGCGCTTCTACCCGACCGACGTACTGGAAACGGGCTACGACATACTGTTCTTCTGGGTCGCGCGCATGATCATGATGGGCTTGTGGTTCACGGATAAAGCGCCGTTCCACACCGTCTACCTGCACGGCCTGATCCGTGACGAACACGGCGAAAAGATGAGCAAGACGAAGGGCAACGTGATCGATCCTCTTCTGATGGTCGATCAATACGGCACGGATGCGCTCCGCTTCACGCTGGTCACGGGCGGCACGCCGGGCAACGACCAGAACCTTTCGGAGAACCGGATCGAATACAGCCGCAACTTCGGCAACAAACTGTGGCAGATCGCGGGCGGGATCGTCCTGCGCAACCTGAGTGAGAACCCGACGGGTGAACTCCCGCCGCTGGATGCGCCGCTCTCCACGCCGGACCGCTGGATCATCAGCCGCCTGAATAACCTCGTCGCGTCGGTGAACCGCCTCTTCGAGAGCTATCAATTCGGCGAGGCCGGGACGCAAATCCAGACGTTCGTGTGGGATGAATTCGCGGATTGGTATGTCGAATGCAGCAAAAACGCGCTGTATGGCGCGGATGAAGCGCGCAAGGACGCCACGCGCCGTATCCTGCTGCACACTCTGCAAACCTGCCTCGCGCTGCTACATCCATACATGCCATACATCACCGAAGAAATCTGGAGCCACCTTCCGGGCGAGAAGGGTCCGCTCATCCTCGCGAAGTGGCCGCAATCCGACGCCACGCGCATCGACGCGGCAGCCGAAGCCGATATGGAGACGCTCAAGGACCTCGTGGTAAAAGTGCGCAATGTGCGCAACGAATATCAGGTCGAACCCGGCAAGCGCATCACAGCAATCGGCACGGGAGATACGGTGCTGCTCACCGCGAACGCGGAAATGTTCAGCCGCCTTTGCAACGTGGAGCGGATCATGATCCTTGAAGGGGAAGCGCCAGAACAAGCCGCGACGCTCGTTTCCGGGGATGTGACGCTCTATCTGCCGCTCGGCGAAATGGTGGATTTCACCGCCGAACGCGAGCGCCTGAGCAAGGAACTCGCCGCCCTCAACGGGCAGATCGATGGTACGGAGAAGAAACTCGGCAACGAGAACTTTGTCAGCCGTGCGAAGCCGGAAGTCGTGGAACGGGAGCGGACGCGCCTCGCGGAACTGACCGAAACGCGCAAGGCGATTGAGGAACGGCTCGCGAAACTGGTCTAGAAAGCCGGACTGGGCAAGCCACGACTTCTTGTGGCTTGCCCGACCTGTTTTTTATTTCGGGCGGACACATCAGTCCGCCCCTACATGCAGTGTTACAATTACCCGTGAGGATGAACACGCCCATGAAGCCCGACCACCTGATTTATCTCGACCACGCCGCCACCACGCCGACCGACCCGCGCGTGATCGAAGCGATGCTGCCCTATTTCGGCGAAGTGTACGGCAATCCGTCGTCCGCGCACGCCTTCGGACGCAAGGCAGATAAGGCGCTGCAGGTGGCGCGCAAGACGATTGCTGAATTGCTGAATTGCAACCCGCGCGAACTGATTTTTACGGGGTGCGGCTCGGAGAGCGACAATCTTGCGCTGCGCGGCTTCGCGATGCAAGCGGCAGAAACCGGACAGCAGCCGCATATCCTCACTTCGGAAGTCGAACACCACGCCGTCAGCCACACCGCGCACGCGGTCGCGCATGGTGATGGCGTCAAGGTGACGATGCTGGGTGTCGATGAATATGCGCGCGTGACGGCGGGGGCGCTCTCCGATGCGCTGCACCCCGCAGAGGGCGAGGCGGCGCTCGTGAGCGTGATGGTCGGCAACAACGAAGTCGGGACCGTGACGAACGTTGCAGAACTCGCGGCGGTGACGCACGAACGCGGGGCGCTGTTCCATTCCGATGCGGTGCAGGCGGGCGGGCAGCTTCCGCTCAATGTACAGGCGCTCGGCGTGGATATGCTTGCGCTTACCGCGCATAAATTCTACGGACCGAAAGGCGTGGGGTTGCTCTATGTGCGGGAAGGGATCGCGCTGGTTCCCTCACAAAGCGGCGGCGGACAGGAACGCGACCGCCGCGCCGGGACGCATAACGTCCCGCTGATTATCGGGATGGCGAAGGCGCTGGAACTCGCGTATAGCGATCTTGAACACAGCACGTCCGAATATCGCCGCCTGCGTGACCGGATCATTGCGGGAATTTGCCAGATAATCCCTGGCGCGCACCTGACCGGACACCCGCATGAACGGCTCCCGAACCACGCCAGTTTCGTCTTCGAGGGCGTTAATGGAAATACACTGCTGATGCACCTCGACGTGGCGGGCATCGCCGCGAGCAGCGGGTCGGCCTGTAACACGGGCAACCCCGCGCCTTCCGATGTGCTGCTCGCAATGGGCATCGAGCCGTCGCTCGCGCTTGGTAGTCTGCGGCTCACGGTCGGCAAGCAGACGACCGACGCCGATGTGGATTATCTGCTCGGCGTGCTGCCCGGCGCGGTCGAAAAACTGCGTGCGGTGGCTGTGTCGCAGACCGCAAAGTAGAGAAATTGGGTCAATGACTCATATCAAACGAACTGAGGAGATGTACCATGTCGGGTGAAAGCCGCGTCCTGAGGGTATTTGTTAGCGCAACCGCGAAAGACTTAGCAGAATATCGCGATGTCACCAATAAGATTGTGCGAAGACTTGAAATGATGCCTATTGCAATGGAAGATTTCAGCGCAAGCGCAAATAATGCAGTTCAGGTCTGTTACGACAAAGTACAAAGTGCTGATCTGTTCATTGGTATCTATGCCCGTCGCTACGGTTATATTCCAACGCTTCAACAGAAATATACTGGTAATCCACAGCCTGACGGTAGCATTTCGCTCACAGAGATGGAGTACGACTGGGCTATCAAAAAAGGTTTGGCTCCACTGTGCTTTGTGTTGGATGAAAACACCGAAGACAACTGGTTCGATAATTTCACGGACGAGGGAGATAAAGCATCGCGCTTATCTGAATTTAAGCAAAAGCTTGGCGAAAAGCATGTTTACGGCAAATTCAAGAATATGGCTGACTTGGCTCTGCAAGTAAGCACTGCGCTTGCGGTAGCGAAACAGAACTATAGTGAAGAATTGCCATACTTAAAGTCGTTGCAAAATCTTGTTCCCGAGATGCCCAAAGAAACCTTTGAAATCTACACTCGGTTTTGGCAACTAGAGAGCTGGTTTAAACAGATAGTATACGTAGAACTAAGGTCGGCTTATGGCAACGATTGGGCGAAAAAAGTTGTGACGACACAAGCTACATCAGATCAGCGTAACGACTTCAATCGCTTGTATAGATCGCGTGAACCACTTAACCCAATAAGCTATATGACGTTTGCTGACCTCAATGCTACATTGCTAAAAGAATGGAGACTATTTTCGCCATACATGCCTCCCCAGCATAGATGGGCAGTTTTAGCGGAGGATATAAGCGGCATTCGGACTGAACTCACGTCATTTAGGACAGCAAACAAGCAAAATCTAGAGCGGCTAATTCAGATTTTTCGGGATATAGATAGTAGTCTTTGGAAGTTTTGCACGAGCTATAATGATATTTACAAATTATCACCTTCGGACGCATTGTATAGCTTTTTTAAAGGCGTAGATTATTATCCAATGTCATCAGATGAGATACATTGGACACGAAAGAACGTTACAGTGAAAAGGGGCAGGATAGGAGTTGATGTTTATTTCAGCAAAAGACAATGGCAACTAGAAATGCCAGAAAATAAAATGGGCGTAAGCGGTTTTATTTATCATGTAGTGTACTCTGCCAAAAGTCCCCTACAGTTTGATGCGCAAAGTATCCTTGATGCAACTCATGGTATTAATTCGCTTCTCCTCCACATGGCGTTCATCGATCCTTACGTAAAGCAAATACGTATCACGTTATCCTCATCTTTTGGCATGGAACAAATTGAGGATATTCTTCTAGCTTATTTAGAAATCTTCTCAGACTATCTTGTACCATTTAAACTAGATGGGAATGGAAACGCATACTATGAAGAACGATTGCAAGTATTGGGACGGAATATATTGCCACTTTCTGAGCAAATTCTTGGTCCCAATCACCCACTTACGTTTTTAACTCGCGATATAAAAGGCAGTCTTTTACTGTGAGTAGTTTTAGGTGAGGAGCTACGTCACGCTCATCGCCAACGCCGATTACGTCATCGGTGCGCGGGCGCTTGCGCGTTCGCTCGTGATGGTCGGGTCGCGCTGGCCGCTGACGATCCTTGCATTGCCCGGCGTTGAGGGGTTGGACACGCCCGAATTCGCGGCGTGCGAGATCATGGAAGTCGAACCGCTTCCGCTCTCGGATGCGTTTCGCGAGCAGCACAGCCGCCAGACGCAGCACGCCGCCGCGCCTTTCACCAAAGGCGAGAAGCCGATTTTTCACGATCCGTTGCACAACTTCGTCAAGCTACGATTGTGGGAACTTGATCAATTTGAGAAAATCGTCTTTCTGGATGCAGATACGCTCGTCATCAGAAATATCGACCGTCTCTTTGGCTTCCCGGAATTCTGCGCCGCGCCGAACCTGTACGAGTCGCTTGATGATTTTCACCGCATGAACAGCGGCGTCTTCGTGGCGCAGCCGAGCCGCCACACCTTCGCGGATATGCTGTCACGGCTCGATTCACCCGGTGCATTTTGGCGGCGCACTGACCAGACCTTTCTGCAAGCGTACTTCCCGGAGTGGGACGGCTTGCCTTATATCTATAACGCGCTGCAATATGTGTATTTCAACCTGCCGCAGTTGTGGGATTGGGCGCGCATCCACGTCATTCACTATCAATATGAAAAGCCCTGGGACCCCGCGAACGCAAAACGCGACCAACTCCAGCCACTGATCGATGTTTGGAGGCACGTTTTCGCGCACGGTTCGCTCCCCGCGAATCTGACAGGTCCAAAATGATCCGCACTGTTGCCGTCACAGGCGCGACCGGGTACGTCGGGCGCTTCATCGCTGCCGAACTCGCGAAGCAGGGCATGGCAATACGCGCGCTTGCGCGTCTGGGTTCGGATCGCGGCGGGTTCGGGTTTCCGATTGAATGGATCGCGGGCGATTTGGCGACGCCACTTGCACTTGCCGACCTCGTGCGCGGTACGGAAGCAGTGATCCACCTCGCCTACGATCATGTGCCGGGGAGTTATCGCGGTGGTGAGGGAGATGACCTCACGGGCTGGCTCGACGCCAATCTGAACGGAACGTTGCGGCTGCTCGCCGCTGCGCGCGATGCAGGCGTACCGCAGTTCATTTTCCTATCCAGCCGAGCCGTCTTTTCGCGAATCGAGCCGGGGCGCGTCCTCGATGAGACGCACGCGACCGCGCCGGATAGCCACTATGGGGCATACAAAGCGGCAGTCGAAGCCTTCTTGCACAGCTTCGCGCGCGTTCACGGGATGCGAACCTGCGCCGTTCGCGCGACGGGTGTTTACGGGCTGACGTGGCCGCCGGAGCGTTCCAAATGGTGGAACATCATCAATGCGGTGCTGGATGGCGCAGAAGTTTCCGGTTTCACGCGCGGCGGCACGGAAGTTCACGGCGCGGATGTGGCGCGGGCGGTATGGTTGCTCCTCTCACAACCCGAACTCGCCATTGAGCTGCTGCATCTGAGCGATATGTATGTGACAGGGCGCAAGATTGTGCGCCTCGCTCGCGAGATCGCGATCTTGCCGGGGGCGCTCCCGGATGCTCCCGCCGCGCCGCCTCAAAACACGCTGGTATCGAGCCATCTGGAGCGGCTCGGTCTTGAATTAGGCGGAAGTGCGCTGTTAAGAGCAACTGTTATGGAATTGATAGACGCGGCATTCGCAGCGCGCACCTCGTAACAAAGATGGTGCAATTTGCCTAATTGTGAATTGAACAAGTAACGAACGCGGTTCGGCGTTGTTATATCACCTCAGTGAAAAGTTCCACAAACCATTGAGGAGAGCGAGCCATGCGTATTTTGATTTTGGGTGGAGACGGATACCTGGGCTGGCCGCAGGCGTTGTACCTCTCACAGAAGGGTCACGAGGTTGCGGTCTTCGATAATCTGGCGCGTCGGCAGTTCGATCTCAAGTTCGGGTTCGATAGCCTGACTCCAGTGCAGACACTGCACCGCCGCGTCGAAGTCTGGGCGCAGTTGACGGGCAAGCGCATCATGCGCTTTCACGGTGATACGACGGATTATCCGGCGCTTTCGCGTGCCTTTCAGGAATTCGCGCCGGAAGCGGTCGTGCATTTCGCGGAACAGCGCTCCGCGCCCTATTCGATGATCGACCGCGAACATGCTGTCTTCACGCAGTATACGAACGTGATTGGTACGCTCAACGTGCTATACGCGATCAAGGACTTCGCGCCGTCCTGTCACCTCGTCAAGCTCGGCACGATGGGCGAATATGGCACGCCGAATATCGACATCGAAGAAGGCTTCATCGAAATCACGCACAAGGGGCGCAAGGACGTGCTGCCGTTCCCCAAGCAGCCGGGTTCGTTCTATCACCTGAGCAAGGTCCACGACTCGCACAATATTCAGTTCTGCTGCCGCGTCTGGGGCTTGCGTTCGACCGACCTCAATCAGGGCGTGGTCTATGGCGCGGATACCTATGAAACCGCGCTGGACCCGGAACTCGCCACGCGCTTCGATTATGACCAGATTTATGGAACGGCGCTCAACCGTTTCTGCGTACAGGCGGCGGTCGGCTATCCGCTGACAGTCTATGGCAAGGGCGGCCAAACGCGCGGCTATATCCACATCAAGGATACAGTGCGCTGTATCGAACTCGCGCTCCTCTCCGCGCCGAAAGCGGGCGAGTTTCGCGTCTTCAACCAGATTACCGAAGAATTCTCGGTGAATCAGCTTGCAGATCGCGTTCTTGATGTCGGCAATCGCATGGGTTTGAACGTCATGCGCGGCGCGGTCAAAAATCCGCGCGTCGAACTGGAAGAGCATTACTACAACGTCGTGCATACCAAGTTGCTCGATCTCGGCCTCGAACCGCACTTGCTGGATGACGCTGAAGTGGAGCGCATGATCGGCTTGGCCGTCGCCAACCGTACACGCATCGACGCGCGCCTGATCGAGCCGACGATAAGCTGGCGCGAGACGGAAAACGACGTCGCGCCCGTGCGCGAACCCGCCGCCGGGGACTAGCGCCCGGTCAGCCGCCGCAGCGCAGCGAACGCCATCTGCACCCGCGTCGCGGGCGGGAGCGTCACAGGCGCGAAGTGGATGCTGTTGAGCGTGGGCGGTGGCGCTGGGTCGAGCGGACGTGTCCAATACACAGGTTGAATAAAGTTCGGGCGCTGCGCACGTTTGGCGAGCGCCCGTTCCCATTCCTGTCGGCAATATTTCGAGACCGCGCTGTTCCGGCTCCAGAAAAGCTGAAACGAATCGCAGCTATCGATCATCTGCATGATGCGCTGTTCCCAATCGTCACCAGACCGCAGTTCGTGCCGATCTACGAGCAGATGATCCCCAAGCGATTTGCGGTACTCGCGGAAATATTCGACGACGGGCGTATCGCGATGCGAGTACGACGCAAAAATCGTGCGGTATGGCTCCATCCGCTTTTCGTGGGTATTGGAGAGCGGTTCGCGCGCCGACTGACTTTCGATGTGCATCGAAAGTGCGATCTCGCCTACCTTGATCGGACCGCTGAATACTTTTACGCTGCCCGTAACCTCACGCGCCGGGTAGCCTGCGGGAATGTTGAATAGAAATGCGGTGGTCTTGTACGGCGGCTGCCAGACGATCACCTGATCGGCGGGCTGGAAAACCACACCCGCGACCAGTGGAATGAATGTCAGCAGCGCATTCGGCGCGACAGCCTGCGAACTTGCCGCCGTGCCTTCCTTCGGCTTGCCGCCAAGCTGCTCAAGATAGGGTTCGACGGCTTTACGTACATCCGCGAGCGCATCCGCGATGTGCGCTGATACGACGAGTGCATAGGTGCGGATCGGCGTCACGGCGTCCGGGTAGAACGCGGTGAAAGCAACATTGTTTGTTGCCGACCCGATCAAGATGGGGGAAATTTCGCGCGCGATGCTGCTGCCTGATGCTTGCGGCGGGGGTATTGGACTAATCGGAATGTTGCCCGGCGGTGAAGCAGGCTGTGCCAATTCGGTCGCGGGTGGACCGTCTGGTTTCACATCGAGATCGATGTCATCAAGTTCATCCAATGCTATCTCCGATTTTGCCGCGCTCTGCTTCGGCACAAGCGCGGAGACGACGCGCTGTGCAATGGTCGTGAGGTCTTCATCCATATCGAATGAGATCGACTGCATAATATTCAGACTGATGGCACTTACGCCATTTTGAATAATCGGGACAAGCTGCTTATCCAATTCGCGCGCAAGGTTGAATTCGCGCTGGCAAGCGTCTGAGTCCAGCCAATTTTCCGTAACAATGTACAACACCCAATCAGCAGCGCGGATTAAAGTCGGGATGTTCTCCGGTAAATGATGAGCAATAACTGAAAATCCGGCAGTGATTAGTTCTTGTTCCAGACGCTGCGCAAGCGCTCGATCCGGTGGACTATACGAAATGAATACTTGCAGCATTGCACACCTTCAAAAATGTAATCAGCCTCTATTGTATTGAATAATCCGAAAACGCGGGTCGGCCAAGCCCGACCCCTACATCGGAAGACGCACGCTATTGTAGGGACGGACCCTGCGTATCCGCCTACGCGGGTCTGGAGTCATCCGGTCCTTACAAAGGTTCGAGGTGTGCATCCGCCCATGCGTCGTAGCGTTCCCGAATGGCGAGCGTGAACGGTCCCGGCTGCCCCGCCGCGATCACCTGCCCGTCAACCATGATCACCGGGACCACGCCGCGCCCGGCGCTCGTGATGAACGCCTCTTCCAAAAATCGAAGATCGCTCACATTGACGGCAGTGCGTTCGACGGGCAGCACTTCCGGCGCGACAGTGAGGACAATCCGCTGCGCGATGCCGCCGAGCGCGGCTCCATCGGGCGCGGTGTGTAGACAGTCATCCATAATCGCGTAGAAATTGCTGCTGGTCCCCTCCAGCAGGTCGCCCGCCTCGTTGACGAGTATGCCCTCATATATCCCGGCGGGGAATGCTTCGACGGTAGCGCGGCGTTCCGCGATCCATGCGGTCGTCTTCGCGGCGGGGTTATGCCGCGCCATCTGGATCGTGACACAGCGCGCCCCGCCGGCCAGAATTTCAGGCGGGACGGGTTTATACCGCTCGATGGCGATGTAGATGCGCTCCGGCGTCTCCTGTGGAATGGTGATGCGGAAGCGCGTATCTTCAAAATTGGTGGGTTCGATGAGCGTTCGTAAAGCATTACGCAGCGCGGCGCGGTCTAAAGTGACGTTCAGGCCAACTAGAGCGGCAGATTGCTCCAGCCGACTCAGATGGTCATTGAGCATGAGCGTGTGATCGCGTTTGAATGTACGCGCGACGGTATAGACGCCGTTCGGCTCCTGCGCTGCCGCTTCCGCGAGCGATTCTGCAAGGAGAGGCGAGGCTTCAAGGCCGATTGGGGTGAGAATTCCAGTAGGGATTGGCATGTCTTACTTCAATGTGATTTATGCTGATTGTAAACGTATTTTGAGGTTTGCAGAAGCATTACGCCGATTGACCGATTCGCCGCCGCCTGTAAAATAGGAAGCCGGGTTTTAATGGTATGGATAGCCTATGGCGACACTGGCAGCGAACTCCCCCGCCCGCCCGACGACCGCGAACCGCGCGCGGATTTGGCGCAATTTTGATTTTATCCTGATGGGCGTCACGCTCATTCTGATCATCTACGGCGTGCTGATGATCCGTTCCGCGACGATTGGCGCGGTCGATACGGACCTGCAAAACCGCGTCGTGCGGCAGGAACAGTACGCCGTCGTTGGCGTGATCATCCTGCTCGCGACTGCGGCGATTGATTATCGCTTGCTCGGAGCGCTGCACCGCTATATCTACTTTGTATTGGTCGCCATTCTCGGCCTCGTGACGGTGCTGGGCGCGGTCGGCGCGGCGGGCGCGCAGCGCTGGTTACAGGTCGGCATCCCGATCCAGCCCTCGGAACTCGCGAAAATCCTGATGATCATCGTGATGGGACAACACCTGCAAGCGCAGTATCAAAAGCTGAACCGCGCGCGTACCGTCCTCATCTCGCTCGGCTATGTGGCGCTCCCGGCGCTGCTCATCTTCGCGCAACCGAACCTCGGGATCACGCTGCTCGTGATGTTTACATGGCTGGTGATGGTCTGGGCGGCGGGGCTGCGAGCGCGCCATATCGCAATCGGCTTGTTGCTCGTCATCGCCGGGCTGCCGATCCTCTGGTCGCGCTTGCAGGATTATCAGAAGGGGCGCATTTTTTCGTTCCTGAGCTGCGACACGACCGAAGGAAACTGTTACAACATCAAGCAGAGCCAGATCGCGATTGGCTCCGGCGGTGCATTCGGGCAGGGATACGCGAACGGCACGCAGACGCAGCTTCGCTTCCTGCGCGTGCGCCACACGGATTTCATTTTCAGCGTGATCGCGCACGAACTTGGTTTCGTTGGCGCGATGGCGGTGCTAGTGCTAATCGGGCTGGTCATCTGGCGCGTGCTGCGCGCGGCGGCGCTGGCGCGTGACCCGCTGGGGAGCCTGATCTGTTATGGCGTGGCGGCGAATATCTTTTTTCAAACGACAGTTTCCATCGGGATGAATCTACAGCTTTTGCCCGTCACCGGGCTAACGCTGCCGTTCATCAGTTCGGGCGGCTCCTCGCTGCTGACACTGCTTTTCGGGCTTGGGCTGGTGCAGAGCGTCGTCATGCGCCACAAGCAAATCGATTTCAAATAATTTACCGTGCAGCGCGTCATCGATCTCGCCTCCGGTCCCACGATGGTCGTCTCCGACTTGCACGGTGATCAGGATGCCTTCGCGCGTTATATGGGGCGCTTCCTGCAACTGCGCAGCCGGGGACGCGCACAACGTCTGCTGCTGCTCGGTGATTTGATTCACAGCAACGGACCGGACGATGCCGACTCCAGCCTGCAAATCGTGACGGACATCATGCGCTTGCAAGCGACCCTCGGCGCGGATGCGTGTATTGCGCTGCTCGGCAACCACGAACTGGCGCATATTTATAGCTTGCTGCTCGCGCGCGGCAGTTTCGAGTATACGCCGCGCTTCGAGCGCGCACTCAGCACAAGCGGCAAACGCGCCGAAATTATGACCTTTTTCCAATCCATGCCGTTCTACGTGCGGACGGCGGCGGGTGTCTCATTCACGCACGCTGGACCGGATGGCCGCGCAATGGCAGGGTTCAAGGCGCTCGCGACATTCGATCATCAGGCACTACTGGATGAATACACGCGGCGGCTCGAAGCAATGAGCGCGGAGGAGCGCGCAGCCTATCGCGACGAATATGCCCGCACCACGCGCGAAGGACTGGATTATGCGACGCTCGCCGCCGCGCGGATTGCGGTCAGCGGACCGGATGATCCGCGTTACGATGATCTGCTGCGCGGCTTCATGCTCGCGAACCGCAGTATGGAATTCGAGACACTCTATGACGCAGTATTCATGCGCGCAGAAATGAACATTCCCGCCAATCTCTATGAACGTCTATTGCGGCGCTTCCTCGAAACGCTCTCCGAAGATGCGCCAGCGCCGCAGCGCGTCCTCGTCACCGGACACATGGATGTCGAAGGCGGTCATAAGGTTGTCACCCGGACGCATTTGCGGCTCGCAAGCGCGAAGCACGCCACCCCGCGCGAGGCAGGTCAGTATCTGTTATTCGACGCGGCGCAGCCTGTCGCCGATGCGCCCGCGCTGGTCAATGCGCTGGGTTCCGTCTTTGTCTAAATCCAGCCGCGCCGCCGAAACAGCAGTACCAGCCCCGCAACCGAGACAAACATCAGCGCGACAATGAACAGAAACAACACCGTCCCACTCACAGGCAGCACAAGCGGATCGTTCGTGGTTGTGAAATTAAGCTGGAACAAGCCTGTGAAGAAGGTCAACGGCAGGAAGATCATGGAAAGGATCGTCAGGCGGCTGACGGTTGCGCTCAGTTTGGTTGATTCCTTGCTATCCACCATGTCAATCACATTGCTCGCGAGATCGCGCTGCGCATCGATCACGTCGTAAATGCGCAGCAAGCGCTCGTACAGGTGGCGGAATAAATCACTCGTGCTGTCCTCCTGCGTCATGCGTTCCGCGCTGATCAGGTTGGATAACACCTCGCGCTGCGGAGAGACCATCTGTCGCAGGATATTCAACTGCTGCTTCGTTCTATAAACCGCCTTGCGCGGATTTTTCGGCTGCTTCGTGTTGTCTTCCTCATCCAGCATCAAGCCCTCTTCGAGGTGGTTGAGGTGAGCGCTGATGCGGTCCACAAGCGGATAATAGGCGTCAATCGTGTACTGAATGGTCAGATAGAGAAAGTAGGGAAGCCCCTTGCGCCACGACGAAGCGCTCATCGCTGCGCGGTTGTAGGCTTCATCGGCGGCTTTCACATCTGACTTGCGGACCGTCACGAAATAGGTGTCGCCAATCAGACAGTGAATTTCCTTGCTCTCGATTTTATTGGCTTTAAAATAGGGTTCAAAGAGCGACATGAACAAATACTTCGGGTAGACGAGCAGCGCGGGTCGGCGGTCATCCCGCATCAAATCTTCGACCACCGACGGATGCAAATCGAGGACGCTTTCGAGCCACCAGATTTCGTCCTCTGTGCCATCGACCACATCCATCCAGAGCAGGGATTCACCCTTGAGTTCAAGTTCCAGTTTTTCGCGTGGGAGATTACGTGCGGGAGTAAAATCTTCGTGTACAGGGGATTCGGCGGGGGCGACAATGGAGCGGATCATCGGTGCTTGGCCTCCACAACAAAAAAGGGCGGGGATATACGTATATACCACCCGCCCCAATCATAACATGCGTTGTCGAATCGTTACGCGGATTTGACGCGCTTCTCGACTTCATCACGCACATCATCGACACCACGACGGACCTGCTCAAGGACCTTCGCGCCCTGGTGCTTGCCTTCTTCAAAGGTCTTTTCGACGCCCTGCTCAAGTTGCTTGCGGGTCCGATCCCCGGTCTGGGGTGCGAGCAACAGCGCAATCACCGCGCCAAGACCAAGGCCACCGACGACGGCGACCAGCGCCAGAACAAACTTCTCGGTTGCAACGCGGCGTTCGGCGTCTTTGCTGTAGTAAATCCGGTTCTGCATTGTGACTTCTCCTTCGGAATTCAATTCCCAACACCCATCGTAGCACTACTATAACGCGCACCATGAAACAGATCATCCATCAAAAGGGGTATCCTTCACTAGGTCATGTGGTGGATATACCTTCTTCACAAATGCCAGATTTGGCCGGTTGTGCATCAGCGCCTAGAATTTGTGCAAACCATCCCGGGAGCGGCATGAATCACAACATCTTCAAGGGGACGCGCCACGTCCTGAAAGAGTTCCGGTCCAGACCGCGCGACCTGATCGTCCTCGTCCAGAAGGCGATTGAGCAATTCAATAGTCATCACGCGCCGCAGCTTGCCGCCGCGATGTCGTTCTTCGCGATATTCTCCCTCGCGCCGCTGCTCATCATCGCGATTGCGATCATCAGCGTGATCTTCGGGCAGACACAGGCGCGCAGTTCCGTCTACAATACGGTGACGGGACTCGTCGGACCCGAAGCGGGGAAGTTCGTCGTCAGCACGATTGAAGGCATTCGCGGCGACAACTCCTCCATATTCGCGACGATTTTGAGTCTGCTCGCGATCATCCTCGGCGCGGCGGGCATCTTCGGGCAAATCAAGGCCATGCTGCGCATCATCTGGAACGTGCCAAACCCGCCGTCGAAGGGGCTGCGCAGCGATATTCTGCTGTTCCTGCGCGAGCAAGTCTTGTACGTGCTGCTCGTGCTGCTCACGGCGGGGATCATGGTCGTCTCTATCGCGTTCAGCGCAGTCTCGGCAGCGGCGGTGACGGTTGCGGGGCAATACGTGAGCGTCGCGGGTGAGTTGTGGCCGGCCCTGAGTGGC
Organism: Aggregatilineales bacterium; assembly: GCA_965246845.1. Taxonomy (GTDB): domain Bacteria; phylum Chloroflexota; class Anaerolineae; order Aggregatilineales; family UBA2796; genus JBBRMW01. The sequence goes on along the minus strand of CBDFFR010000012.1, from coordinate 172,833 downwards.
CTAATCTCGTTCTTCGTGATCGCGCTCCTCTTCGGCGCGGCGTACCGTTACCTGCCGGGCATCAAAATCCACTGGGGCGATGTATTCCCCGGCGCGATCCTGACCTCGTTGCTCTTCGCGCTTGGCCGCGCGCTGATCGGGCTGTATCTTGGCCGCAGTTCGGTCACGTCGGCCTATGGCGCGGCGGGGTCGCTGGTGGTCCTGCTGCTGTGGATCAACTACACCGCGACCATTTTATTTTTAGGGGCGGAGATCACGCAGGTCTACGCCGTGATGTTCGGTTCGCTACAGGGAACGGGCAAGGCCGCCGAAATCGAAGCGACGAACGAGACGCTCAAGCGCGAACAGAACCCGCTCGATGCAGAGGTGGCGAAAGCCGCCGCCACCTCGCCCGCAAAACCTGAACCACTGCTCGAAAATGCGCCTAGCGCAGGAACGGCTCCAGATAGCGCTTCGACTGCTGAATAGCGTGCTTGCGGCTTTCCAGCGAGTCTTCAAAGGCCTTGTCTTCGACTTCGATGCAAGCCGCGCCCTTATAGCGCACATCCGTCAGCGCGGAGAAGAACTTTCCCCATTCGACGCTGCCGAGGCCGGGTATCTTCGGCGCGTGCCACTTGACGCCCATCACGCCGCGCTCATAGATCATATCCGGCAGGATTTTCTCATCCTTGAGGTGGACATGCACGAAGCGCGTCCCGAACTCGTGGATGCAGCGCACGTAGTCGATGTGCTGCCAGATCAGGTGCGAGGGGTCGAAATTGAGGCCGAAGTGCGCGCTGGGGATGCTCGCGAACATGCGCCGCCAGACTTCCGGCGAAATCGCGAGGTTCTTGCCGCCCGGCCACTCGTCATAGCTGAACAGCATCGGGCAATTCTCGATCCCGACACGCACGTTCTGCTGTTCCGCGAAGGCGATGATCGGCTTCCACGTCTCCTCGAAGAGCGGCCACTGATCTTCAATCGTCTTGAGCGGGTCGCGCCCGATGAACGTATTCATCACGCCGACATCGATCATCGCCGCCGCCGCGATCACCTTGCGGATGTGGTCGATGTACGTATCGCGTTCGGCTTTTTCAGCGGTTAAGGGGTTCGGGTAGTAGCCGAGAGCGGAGATTTTCACGCCATATTTCGCGACGAGCGCCTTCACGCGGTCCGCGTCCGATTGTGTGAAGTTCGTCACGTCGAGGTGCGTCACGCCCGCGTAGCGCCGTTCGGCCTTGCCGACCGGCCAGCACATCAATTCCACACAGTCGAAGCCCTGTTGCGCCGCGTAGCTCAACACCTCTTCAAGCGAGAGATCGGGGACGATTGCGCTTACAAATCCGAAGTCCATGAGAATTCAACCTTTCCTTTGCTCTTGTTCAATCCGAAAGTACATACCAGCTGGGGGCATCATTGCGACAGTATCGCAAGCTGCCCGCCTTGCCCCACTTCAACCCACCACAACCAGAACACAGCACACTTTCATTCTGCGGGTTCATCCCGCGACCACCACAGATCAAACATAACTCCTCGAATGCTGACAGACACCACTCACCGGGTGCGTCTTGTTGCAGGAGCGCCAAATACCGCGTGTCAGGGGTAATAATTTCGAGCTTAGCTGTTTGACCACGTATCAGCGCTTGAGAAACATCCAAAGAATTCTGTGTCTTAAGTGGATTAAGGATTTCGAGGTCCGTTTCCAGCAAACGCATAAATGCTGCTCGTGGCGAGTCAGTCACTACACACACGTCCAGTTCACCCGGCAATTCACGTCCGGGGCAGAACTCCAAATCTCCGTTTTCCCATCCCGTACCACCACAACATTGGCACAAAACTCCCCAACAAGTGGCACTAACAAAGCTGTGATTTCCAAAACATCCCCAGCACATTGATAGAGAAATGCGCAGCCTCCATGAACCATTCTCTGCACGGACCAAAGCATACAAGCTGCTGTCCAAATAGAGGTATGCGTCGTTGTGAACGATTAATGCTTGTGGAATCTGAGATAAAGCAAATGGTGGCGCAGGTGTTTGTGCCGGATGACACATTAAAAGGATGGGTGTGAACAAATCGTCATAATCATAATCAGGAGCCAGCCGATCTCCAAAGCACGTTTGGATCACTTGCCTTTCTGCCTCCGATGTCGCTCGCGATCTGGTTGCTAGACATCTTCCAGTGTTGTTTAATATATGAAGCACCACTTCTTCGGGCGTCTCGATACTCAAGGATTATGCTTTCTCGGCAAAGGCATCATTCATAGTACCTCACTTGCGTCGCCGTAGGGGTCGGATTTTTCCGCTCCGACGCCCCTGCACAAACCCTACCAATCTACACATCCACCCACTTCCGTGCTTTGTGGCTCTCCAGTATCGCATCACACAACCGCACCTCGTCGTGACCATCCTCGAAGGTCGGGAACGGCTTCGGTGCGGCGAAGTCACCCGCCGCGATGTAACCATATACGGCGCGGTAAAGCTGCTTGAAGGTATCCGGGAAGCCCTCGTTATGGCCGCCGGGGTAGTTGGTGTACATGTGTGCGCTCTCCGCGAGCAGGCCGGGATCGCGCAGGAAATGTTCATTTGGGCGGTCACGGTGTCCGATCCAGAGTTCGTTGGGACGCTCGCTGTCCCACGCAATCGCGCCCTTTGACGCCGCAATCTCAAACGTAAGCTGGTTCTTGCGCCCGGCGTTGACCTGGCTCACGTTCATTGTCCCGCGTGCGCCGCCACGATAATGGAATAGGACCGCGCCCGTGTCTTCGGTGCGGATCGGCACGGTGTCATATTCGACGGGTCCAGCCTGCTCCTTGCCCTTGAAGGTCGCGACGGCCTGACGCGGTTTCCTTCGTTCGGTGATGAACGTGTTCAGGTCCGCGAGCAGCGACTCGACCTTCAACCCGGTGATGAAGCCGAGCAGGTCCATCCAGTGCGTGCCGATGTCACCAATCGCACGCAGGTCGCCGCCTTCTTCCGGGACCAGCCGCCAGTTCCAATCGGTATCGTAGAGCAGCCAATCCTGAATGTACGCGCCGCGCAGTGTATAAATATCACCCAACGCACCGCTCTGCACCATCGCCCGCGCTTGCAACGCCATCGGGTAGAAGCGGATGTTGTAATTCACCGCCGCGACGAGGTGCGGATGCGCCTTCGCTGCTTCGACGAGCGCGGCTGTCTCCTGCGCGTTCATCGCGAGCGGCTTCTCGCAGATGACGTGCTTCCCGGCTGCGAGCGCGGCCTTCGACATCTCGAAGTGCGTCCGGTTCGGCGTCGTGATGTGGACCGCCTGCACGTCCGCATCGTGCAAAATATCATCGTAGCTCGCGTAGGCTGTTTCCAGGCCAAGCGCACGCGCCGATTCTTCGCTCTTTTGCGCGCTCGAACCGAGTATCCCCTTGACGCGCACCCCGACCCGGTGCAGCGCTTCGACATGCACGGGACCGATGAACCCCGTCCCCACGACGGCAGCAGTAATCATAAACGTCTAACTCCTTAAAAATGGTGGGTTGGTGTAGGGGCGGACCGATGTGTCCGCCCTTGCCGCGACTTGACCGTCTTATTCACCCACACGCTAACGATTATAATTCGCGCCAAAGACCTGCACCAGCAATGCGCCAATTTGCGCACGGTTCGGCACGAGAACCGACGCGCCGTTGTAATTGGTCGGCGTGGTATAGCCATAATCCACGACGCCCCGGTGAATATTCTCGGCGGTGATGTCCTTCGCGTACATCGCCAGTTGCAGCAATTGGTCGAGCGAAAGATCGCTCTTCACATGGTTGGCAAGCTGCGCCCACAAAATCGGCGCTTGCGTGACGAGGCGCGGGACCATCCCGCCCGAAAGCACCTTGTCGCGCATTGTGGAGATGACCTGCTGCTGCCGCCGTGCGCGTTCCAGATCGTCGGAGCCGTGCCGCGTGCGCGCATATTTGAGCGCGAGCGTGCCGTCCATATGGATGCGCCCCGCCGGGATGTAGAGCGGATCGTAGCCGCCGTACATATCCGGGTAGGCCGGATCGCTGATCGTATTTGATACGTCGATGTCCACCCCACCAATCGCATCGATGAGCGCCGTCACTGCCTGAAAATCGACCACGACATAGCTGTTGATCTGGATACCCAGATTATATTGCACGGTCTGCATGGCGAGCATCGGACCGCTGCCCGCGCGCACGCTTTCGCCGATGACATACGGCGTATTGATGCGCTGCAAACCGTAGCTGTTGCCGACAATCGTTCCCGGTGGGATCGTGACGAACAGGTCACGCGGCACGCTCAATATGCCGACGGAGCGCGTCGCGGGGTCGAGGCTGATCACCATCAATACATCGGTGCGAAACGCCGTGCCGCCTTCGTTCGGACGCTTATCCAGCCCCATCAGCAGTACGGTGAAGCGTGAATTTCCGTTCCAGGGCTGGATCGCAAGCGCATTTGTGGGTTGAACTACAGGCGCGGCAGTCGGGATCGTCACAGGCGTAACGGTCGGCGCGAGCGGCGGCATTGTCGGCCCGCTATCGACATCCGGCGGACGGGTCGCCGCGCCACGCACGAACACCGCGCCCAGCACAATCACCCCTGCAACGGCCAGCGCGCAGACCCCGACCAGCAGCAAAAGCACCCTGCCGCGCGAGTCGCCCCGTGCGGTCTGCACAGGCAGCGGCGCATCCATATAAAGCAGCGGCGCGGGCGGCGGCACGAACTGGTTTTGCGATGGTGTGGCCGGGGCAACCTGCGTCAGTTCTAGCGCTTCGTAGTTGGGCGTATCGTCCGGTTGTAGCATGGGCAGCGTGCGCGTTTGCGATGTAATGCGGGTCGGTTCGTGGTAATCCATGCGCGTTATTGTAATCGACGCGATGTCCAACGCAATCGACGGTTTGCCGACGTTTACCGCGCTTCGATATGATAAAATATCACGCCAGAATAGCGGAAACCTGCATCGTGTCTGAACAGTGGCGGCTCATCCTCGACAATCCGGCGGTCGGCGCGCTCAATATGGCACGCGACGAGGCGATCCTGAATGCTGTCGGGACCGAGACCGCGCCGCCGACATTGCGGCTTTATGGATGGGAACCCGCCTGCCTCTCGCTTGGCTATGCGCAGAGCGGGCGCGATGTGGACCGCGAGCGGCTGGCCGCGAACGGCTGGCAGGTCGTCCGGCGCATGACGGGCGGGCGCGCGATCCTGCACACGGATGAACTCACCTACAGTGTGGCGCTCCCGCTCGCGCACCCCTTCTCGGCGGGTGGCATCATCGAGAGCTACCGACGCCTGAGCGCGGCGCTGCTTGAGGCGGTGAATACCATCGGCCTGAACGCGAACGCCGACCGCCACGAGGCGACACGCGCCGTCAAGCGTCCCGGTCCCGTCTGTTTTGAACTGCCCTCCGATTATGAGATCACGGCGGGCGGCAAGAAGCTGATCGGGAGCGCGCAGGTCCGCCGCCAGCACGCGATGTTGCAACATGGCACGCTCCCCCTGACGGGCGACATCGCGCGCATCTGTGACGCCCTGTGCGCAGTGGATGAATCCGAACGCGAAATGAACCGCGAACGGGTCCATGCCCGCGCGACGACGCTCAGTGCGGCGCTTGGCCGCGACGTGGGCTACAGCGAAGCAGCGGACGCGATCATCCGGGCTTTCGAGCGCTGTTTCGATATTCAATTCATGCAGGGTGAGCCATCGAATGCGGAAGCCGCGCACGCGGATGAACTCGCCGCGACCCGCTACGCCGCCGATGCGTGGACCTTGCGACAATGACAACGCACCTCACACATAAAGCCGTCTGGCTCGATTGGCCCGCAGATTTGGCGGCGCTTTTCGGGCGGTCCGCGCCGCTCATCGTTGAAATCGGGTTCGGCGGCGGGACCTTTTTGCTTGCGCTGGCGCAGCAGCACCCCGACTCGAATATTCTGGGAATCGAGACTGCGCATTACAGCCTGAACGAGACCGAAGGCCGTCTGACGCGCCACCCGCGTCCGAATGTGCGCCTGATCGATGGCGACGCGGTGATGACCTTCGCGTATCTGCTCCCTCCGGAGAGCATCGACGCGCTGTTTATCAACTTCCCCGACCCATTCCCGAAGACCGGACACGCACACCGCCGCCTGCTCACCGCGCATTCGCTCGCATTGTTCACTTCGCGGCTCAAACCCGGCGCGCCGTTGACTATCGCGACGGATGTGCGCCCCTACGCAGAGAGCATCGCCGCCGATCTTGCAGTCACGCGCGGTCTCGCCAACACGCACAAAACCGCGTGGATTGACGCCATTCCGGGGCGCACCGTCACACGCTACGAGCGCAAAGCGCGGACGCAGGGCGTCACACCCCATTATTTCGAGTGGCGGCGCGACTTCACCACCATCGAACTGCCCGCCATTCCTACCCAGCCACCGCGCGAAGAGGCCGACTTGTCGAATATTGTCATTCAAAGCACGCTCACGCTCGATCAAATCCAGAACGCTTTCGAGCGCCAGAACCGAAACGAGGGCGAGGTCCATATCCGGCTGCTGGATGCCTATCAGGACGCGCGCAAGACCGAAATCCTGATCGATACTTTTGTCGATGAGCCGTACATCGAGCAGCGGCTAGGGATCGCCATCGCCGCGCGCGGAGAGCGCTTCGTGGTGCGGCTTGCGCCGATAGGTGTCCCGCGTGCGACCACCGGGACGCATCTAGCGGTGCGCTTCGTCGCGGAGTGGCTCAAGACGCTCGACCCGGCGCTAACTGTCCTGCACGACAACGCGACGCCGGATCACGAACCCGCCTGACTAAATCGTTGCGAGCCAAGGAAGCAGCTTCGCGGCGTAGGCCTCTGGCGCTTCCAGCGGGAGCCAGTGGCTATACTCTGCAAAGTGGTGGACTTCCCGCGCGCCGAACCGTTCCGCAAAACCGGGCGTGATAAATGGATCGCGATCACCCCATTGCACAAGCGCGGGTTTGGTCTTGAGCAGCTCAACGAGTTGATCATCCCATCCGATAAAATCACGCGAATTGCGCTCGCGGTACATGCGCAGAATGGTTTTACGCACCTTCGGAGAGCCAAAGCCCGCGTTGTATGACGTCTCCAAATAGCTTTCCGGGAGCGCAGGCGCATATTTTTTCATCGCTTTCGAGATCGTGCCTTTGGAGCTTGCCGCGATCAGAAATTCTCCGAGCAGCGGCGTTCGATACATCCGTGCGAACGAGTGCCACTGATAATCGCGGAAGAAGTTCGTGTTGGAGATCACGAGGCCGCGTATACGCTCTGGATATTTCACGGCGAACGCGAGACCATAGTGCGCCCCGAAGTCGGTCATTGTGAGTACGACGGGTTCCGTGATTTTGAGTGTATCAAGCAGGCCACGCACAAAATCTGCCATATGGTCGAGCGATAGTGAAAAATCGTTCGGCAGCGTCGAACCGCCAAAGCCGGGCAAATCCGGCGCGATGCAACGCGCGCGTTCCGCGAGCTGATCCATCAGCGGAGACCACATTGCGCCCGTATCCGGCGAGCCGTGTAGCAGGAGCATTGGCACACCCGCGCCACATTCTTCGTAGACGATGTTTGCATTTTCGACGGCAAGTGTACGCTGCATGATCGGCTCTCCTCATTAGATACGAATATGAATTCATATTCGTAATCAAAAGTATAGGATAGAATTGAGCGCTGTCAAGAGGGTTAATTGCATGTCAAATGAAGCACTACGCGCGCAACCAAAGCAGCAACGTGGACAGGATCGGATCGACGTCATATTGAACGCCGCATCTGAAGTCTTTGCCGAGGTTGGTTACGAGAACACGGCCATCGTTGCAATTGCGGCGCGCGCCAAAACGTCGGTCGGGTCGCTCTACCAGTTTTTTGCGAATAAAGAGGCAATACTCAAGGTGCTGGTGGAGCGCTACGTCGAACGCGCAAGCGTCGTTTTCAGCGCGATGAATATAGAAGGTTACGCGAGTATGAGCCTTGAGGAGAGTATCAAGGCAACACTCATCCCCCTGAAAGCATTCCTGCGCGACAATCGCGATTTTCAGGTCATCTTCGCCAGTTCAATCGGTTCATCGTTCCTCACGGAAGCGATCCGCGTAATGGATGACGCCATCCTCGCACGCAACGACATAGCGCTTGCAGTCGCCCGCCCGAATTTGAGCGCGAAGGAGCGGCGTAAGTATGCGCTCGTGTGCATGATGATCATGAAGGCACTGCTCACACTGGCCGGGACGAGTGGCGAACTCACACTCGATGAGGTTTTCGAGGAACTTGAGGCGGTGTATCTGCGCTACTTAATCCCGGTCATGGGGAATTGAATTCATACCCGAACCGCCACGTCACATCATCCATCGGCACATCCGCAACCCGATTCCCGCGCAGGCTCGCGAAGCGCGGGCGCATCTCCTCAACCGAATCGCCACCCAGCTTTTCCAGTAGCGCATCGGCCAGCACAATCGCGACCATCGCCTCGATGATCGGCACGCCGCGCGGGACCGGGCAAAAGTCGCTGCGCTCATAGACAATCGGCGCGGGTTCGCCCGTCGCGAGGTTGACCGATTGCAGCGGGTTGAGCGTGGTCGCGATGGGCTTCATCGCGGCGCGGATGATCAGCGGTTCGCCTGTCGTGATGCCGCCTTCCAGCCCGCCCGCGCGGTTGCTGCCCCGCGTGATGGCCGTCCCATCTGTTAATATCGCGTCGTGGACCTGCGTGCCGGGCAGCCGCGCCATATCGAACGCCCGCCCGATCTCCACACCCTTGATCGCGTGGACGCTCCCAACCGCGCCGAGCAGCCGCCCATCCAGCTTGCGATCCCACTGCACATGCGAGCCGAGACCCGGCGGCAGGCCAAGCGCCACGACTTCGATGATCCCGCCAAGCGTATCCTTCGCCTGCATACAGTCGTAAATCGTCTGCTTCATGCGTTCGCTCGCCGTCTCATCCGGGCAACGCACCTCGCTTGCTTCGGCAGCGATGTAACGCTCCTCATAGGTTTGCGAGTCAGGCAGCGCGGCCTCGACCTCGCCAATCGCGGTGACATAGCCCTGTACCCGTATTCCAAACTCCGCGAGCAGACGCTTGCAGACCGCGCCGACCGCCACGCGCATCGTCGTCTCCCGCGCGCTCGACCGTTCCAGCGAGAGCCGCAAATCGCGATAGCCATATTTTTGCGCGCCCGTCAGGTCGGCGTGTCCGGGACGCGGCACGACCATCGGCGCGATGTCCTTCTCCGCCCAGTTCTTGTAATCACGGTTCTCGACGTGCAGTGCAATCGGCGCGCCCGTCGTATGCCCGGCGACCACGCCCGCCGAAAACTGGACGTGATCCTTCTCGATACCCATACGCCCGCCCTTGCCATACCCGGTCTGGCGGCGCACAAGTTCGGCATCGACGTCAGCGGTCGTGAGCGGCAGCCCGGCGGGAATGCCGTCGATGATTGCGGTGAGCGTCGGACCGTGCGACTCCCCGGCGGTGAAAAATCGGATCATTCGGTTGCAATAGCCTCGTCTTGCAGCGCCAGCGCAACCGCTGCTTCGGCATGGATCGCGGTCGTATCGAAGGTCGGGAGCGCGGTATCGCCCGGCTTGACGAGGAGCGTGATCTCCGTACAGCCGAGGATGATTCCTTGCGCCCCCGCTTCGCGCAAGCGCTCCATAATCTGCGAATAGGTGGCGCGCGACTCGTCACGAATGATGCCCTGACACAGCTCGTCATAAATGATGCGGTGAATTTCTGCGCGGTCGTCGGCGTCCGGGATAATAACCTGTAGGCCGTACTCGCGTTCAAGAATGCCGCGATAAAACTCCTGTTCCATCGTGAAGCGCGTCCCCAGCAAGCCAATCGTGCTGAGTCCGGCTTGTTTGATGCGCTCTGCCGTCGCCGTCGCGATATGGACGAGCGGAATGCTTACAGCAGCCTGGATAGCAGGCGCGACCTTGTGCATTGTATTGGTACACAGCAGTATGAACTCCGCGCCGCCGCGCTCCAGCCGGACCGCCGCCTCCGCAAGCATCGCGCCCGCATCATTCCAGCGGTTTTCACGCTGCATCGCTTCGACCTCGTGAAAATTCACCGTGTACATCAGCGTCCGGGCGTTGTTCTGCCCGCCTAGCCGCTCCCGCACGAGCGTATTGATGACCTTGTAGTATTCGGCGCTCGACTCCCAGCTCATCCCACCGATCAACCCGATAACCTTCATACTTTCACCTCGATCTCCAACGCCGCTTCACATGCCGCGCGCATCACGTCGACGGGCGCACGCTGCCCCGTCCACATCTCAAACGCGACCGCGCCCTGCCCGACGAGCATCCCAATTCCGCCAATCGCGCGTGCGCCCGCTGCTTCTGAGGTTTGCATCAGGCGCGTTCGATTTGGGCGATAAACTGTATCATAGAGTACAGCGTTTTTTGGGAACGTGACTGCTCCCGGCCAGGGAGACTCGTCAACTTTCGGCCACATGCCGACCGAAGTACAATTCACGATGAGCGCCGCATTCTCCGCGAGCGCAGGCAAATCGGCGTAGCTGTGTGCGGTGAGCGGTCGCGAGGTATATGGCTGCATCTGGACGACCAGTTCCCGCGCGCTTTCCGGCGTGCGGTTGACAATGGCGACCGTCGCGCCCGCCTGCAACAAGGTTGCGAGGCACGCCCGCGCCGCGCCACCCGCGCCGAGGATAACTGCGTACATCCCCTTCTCCATGACCACATTGTTCGCGTACAGATCATTCAGAAAGCCGAGGTAATCCGTATTGTGACCTTCGAGCGTGCGATCCTTCGGGTTGACGACAATCGTATTGATCGCGCCAATCGGTTCTACCAGCAGTCCCAGGCGGTCCATCTCGGCAAGCGCAACCAGCTTGTGCGGGATCGTCACGTTCACGCCGCGGAAGCCGAGCGCGACCATGCCCCGGATCGCTGTCCCGACCTCACCCTCGCGCACCGGGAGCGGCACATAGCGCCAGTTCAGCCCCAGATGCTCGAAGGCCGCATTGTGCATCACGGGCGAGAGCGAATGCGCCACCGGCCAGCCCATGATCCCGACAAGCTGCGTCTCGCCGTTCGACTTCATACCCGGCTAGGCTCGCTGCTGCTGTAGAGTGTCTGAAAGCGCTGGAAGTAATCCGGGAAGGTTTTCTGCGTGCAACCGGGGTCATTGATGCGTACCCCCGGCGTGCGCAGCCCCGATACCGCGAAGGCCATCGCCATCCGGTGATCCTGATAGGTATCGACCGCTGCCGCGTGCAGCGGACCGGGATGCACGCGCAACCCATCCGCGAATTCATCGACCGTCGCGCCGAGTTTGCGCAGTTCCGTCACGACCGCCTGAATACGGTCCGTCTCCTTGTGCCGGATATGCTGCACGTCGCGGATCGTCACAGGACCATCGGCATACGGCGCAATCGCGGAAAGAGTCTGCACCGTATCTGAAATTGCGTTCATGTTCACTTCCACACCGCGAAGCTGCGCCGGACCTGTGACCGTCACGCTGTCTTCGGCATAGCGCACCGCGCAGCCCATCTGCTCCAGCACGTCGAGGAAATGAATATCGCCTTGCAGCGAGTCGCGCCCCAGATAGGGGACCGTCACGCGCCCGCCCGTGACCGCTGCCGCCGCGAAGAAATAGCTCGCATTGCTGGCATCCGGCTCGATCCCGTAGCGCCGCGCGGTATAGCGTTGCCCGGCGCGCACTTTGAAGCGCTTGTAGCCTTCGCGTTCGACTTCGATGCCGAATTGTTTCATCATCTGGATCGTCGTCTCGATGTACGGTTGGCTGACCAGCGTGCCTTCGATCCCGATGGTCACATCGCGCTCCGCATACGGCGAAATGAGCAGCAGCGCCGATAGATACTGGCTGCTCTCGCTCGCATCCAGCGATGTCAGGCCACCGCGCAGCCCGCTGGCGTGGACCGTCAGCGGGAAGTGTCCATCGTCGGCGCTCACTTCCGCGCCGAGCCGCCGCAGCGCGCTCAGGAGCGGCGCAATCGGGCGTTCGCGCATTCGCGGCACACCATCGAAACGATATTCCCCGCTGCCGATGCACACCGCCGCCGTCAGGAAACGCGCCGCCGTCCCTGCATTCCCGACGAACAAATCCGCGCTGGTGGCCGGGACACGCCCGCCGAGGCCGTGTACATCGAAGGTCGCGGCCTGCGCATCGGACGCCACGCCGAAGCCCAACTGTCGCAGGCATTCGACGAAACAATGGCTATCTTCGCTGAACAGCGCGTTGTCGAAGTGCGAGAGGCCATCGGCGAGCGCCGCGAGCAGCAGCGCGCGATTGGTGATGCTCTTTGAGCCGGGGATGTGGACGGTCGCGTTGACGGGGCCGGAGACGGGTTGAATTTCAATGCTGTCTGTCATGAGCTTCTTCTCTGTCCTCTTCTGGAACGCCGCGCCCCAATCGCGCCGCGTCTCGCGGATCGTGCCGAGCCAGCGGCGGTCGTCCGTGTCATCGTTGCTGAACGAGGCAAGCAAGGTACTGAGCTGCGATTGCAAGCCGGAAAGCGCCCGCCAGATCGCATCGGTGTTCGTCGCCAGCACGTCGCCCATCATCGCGAGGTCGCTGCCCGCCAGCCGGGTCGTATCCTTGAACCCGGTCGAGGCGAGTTGGAAGAGTGCTTCGCGAGCGGGATGAACATCGACCTGCGCGACCAGCCCCATACTCAGCAGATAGGGCAAATGGCTGATAATCGCGACGTTGCGGTCATGCTCGACTGCGCTTACCCAGTACGGGTTGCCGCCAACCGCGCGCACCAAGTCTTCAATCAGCGCTATGTGATCCGGTCCGGCGCGGCCTGTCTCGCACAGCGCGAAGGTGCAGCCCGCGTACATGGCCGGGTCCGCCGCCGCGTAGCCGCTCGATTCCTTGCCGCACATCGGATGCCCGCCAATCGCGAAGACGCCCGGCGGTAGCTTCGCCAGTTCCTTCACGATGAACGTCTTCGTGCTGCCGAGGTCCGTCACGAGCGCGCCCGGTTTGAGGTGCGGTGCAATCTGCGGGATGAGGCGCAAAATCGCGCGCACCGGAGCCGCGAGGATCACCACATCCGCGCCTTCGACGGCCTGCGCGGGCGTGGCGGCGACCGTATCCATGAAGGTTTCGGCGGCGCTGACAGTCGCCGGGTCGATGTCGTACCCGGTCAGCGAGCGGACCTTGCCGCGCAGCGCAAGCGCCAGCGATGCCCCCATCAGGCCGAGGCCGAGTATCGTGAAATCGCACTCCGAAAGCTGCATCGGTGATTAGCTCGCGCTCGTTGTACCTTCGGCGTGGTGGTAGGCGGCCACCACCTCGCGGATTTGCCGGATATGGCCGACGAGATGCGCCTCGTACATCACGAGTATATCATCCAGCGACATCGTGCCATTCGCGGGATGCTCGGCGGTGTTGGCGAAGACCGCATCGGGCAGCGTTTGCAGCAGTTCAAGGTTCGAGGTCCGCACGCCCTTGAGCAGCGCGAGCGCGTTATCCGTGCTGAGGTTGTGATAATGCAGCGTGTTCGCGAAGCCATCCTGATTATAGACCATCAGCGTACTACCCGGCTCCGCGACGGGCTTGCGAAAGCGCATGATGCTGTTCGCCTCGCTATCGCCCAGATGGATCAGGATTTCGTGAACGCTCCAGTCCTTCGGCGTGGGCTTGTACTTCCACATTTCGGGTGGCGCTTCCTTGAGCGCTTCGATCAGGTCATTGTAGCTGCGGCCATAGCTGGCGATTTTTGCGCGGCGTTCGTCTTGGGTCAGCATGGGTTGGTTCCTGTGTTGCTTATTCGATGCGAAGAAGAATGGGTTTCGAGCCGTCGCTGATAGTCCAGAGTTGTATATAGCTTGTATTATCAGATTGTTCGTCAGAGAACAATTGCCACGCAGCGACACGATTTCCGTCCGGGCTGAATACAACGTGGTCGACACGCTTTTCGGGGTACAAAGTAGAAGTATAACGCCACGAGTCATCCGATGCTTGATCAAGAATCAGTATTCCGCGATTGCCTTGCGTTACGGAGTAGGCGAGGCGGGGCAGCTCATTTTTCAGCGTAAACGCGAAGACCTGACGAAAGAAGATGTACGGATACGAAAACACGCCGCTTTGTGTAAAATGTAGCTCTGGTTGTTTATGAAGCTCCCAGCGCTGTATGCCCTCATCTGTCGAAAAATATAGACGTTCTCCGCTTTTGCTGAATTGAAGGTTTTGCACTTGTTGAACCGGAATTGTTACTCGATATTTCCCTGTTAGAGCGTCATGAATTGATATGTATCTGTACTCACTTGAGGCTGCAAGCCACTTTCCATCTGCACTGAAATTTACCGAGTAAATTGCACCGAGATGTGTGTACCTGAACCAACATCCCAAACCCGAATTTTCCAGTCCTCACCCGCTGTAAATATTTGCTTTCCATCCAGGCTAAATGTAATTGCGCTCGTGTTTCGCTGCGGCTGGACAAGAGATAGACTTTCGATACCTTTGGAGAGGTCCCAAAGCCGCACGACACCAAGTTCATCCAAAGTTGCCAACAGCAGCGGGTTTGTGGGACTGAATAGAAGTTTCATAAATTGAGGACGAAGTTGAACCAATGCACGCGAGTCGGCGGCAACGCTCTCGCCATAAAGAGCTAAATACGAGATGTTCACACCGCTTCCATTTTGCGAACTATTAAAGGAAGTCGCGATAAGCGAGTTATCGGCGTTAATTACCCCATCCAAGAGGTGAACTACTGGCGAAAAAGGAAACCATTTAGGTATCGTGCCTCTCGCGTAATTCCACACATAAATTCCAGAAGTATTAGGAGTTGAGTAGTACAGTTCAGGCAAATTCTCAAATGATATTACAACAAGCGAGTTATCACCAGAAAAATCAACCGCGTAGCTCTTTCCCTGTGTACTGCCTCGCCACGCTGCGACTTGGGAAGCATCTAATAGCTTCCAAATATAAACAATTCCTTGATGTGCAGACGCAAGCAACTCTCCATCGTGGCTGAATGCGAGCGCTCCTGAACAATTCCTTTGTGGCACTAAAGTTGGTGCTTTTTTAGGATGGTATAGCAACAATCGTCCATCCGTTGTACACACCGCCAGCACCTTTGCATCCGGCGACCACTCTGCGTTGAGAATACCGGGGGTCAGTTCCGCAGCCGCACGCGAGGAGTTGAAGCCACCGAACGCAAGCAACATCGTGATGAAAAGGAATATCCAACGGTTCATTATGGTTCACCCCAAGACGTGCCAGATAGCTCTCCCTTTATACCACTTAGGATTTGTGGCGAATGGGCGCTCACTCCGGCACACATTGAGTTAATGCTCAGCACCAATGGCGATAAAATTGCACACGATGAATTGACGTTCTACCGCGTCGCATACGCCGCATTCAAAATTGGTATAGCGGCGGTCTGCGCTGGAATGTGGTCGAATGACGCAGGTGAAGGCGCGGCTGGATGCACCGTACACGTTCTATCTGGATCAACTGCGCGTGTTGATCGATATAGTGTTCAGGACGTAGCGCCGGACCACCTCACCCGTAAACGCTGCGAACTCCGCCATATCGATAGGCGGGCTGATATGGTGTTCGCGCACCCCGCGCGAAGCACAGCGTCACCGTCACATCAAAGTCCCTGAGCGCGTCCATCTGGCGGTCGAACCATGCTGCCGCGTTCGGGCGTTGCCAGTTTGCCCAGCTAATCCCCGTGCGCAACCTACGGACTCCATGCTGTTGCAACTAGCGCACGGCGTCACTGTGGCGCGGGTCCTCGAAGTGGAACCACTGGCAAATCCCCGGATCGGCGGAGAACTGGTGGAACGAGGGATTGGGCGTATCATCCACACCAATCAACCCCATATAGAAATGCCGATAACAAGAACTGCTTTTGCTCTCCATATGAAGACGGGTCGCAGCTTTCACGACCCGTCTTCGACTATCCGGTTCTACCGCTCGCGACGCGGACCCCGCCGGAACGACGGCAATTCGATAATCGGCTTGCCACCGGGCGGCGTAGGCGGCGGCTCCGGCTCCTCGCGGGTGACGAGGCGTGGCGTGAACGGCGGCGGCGCATCGGTCAGCGGCTTCGCCCCGGCGGTCTCCGGGAGCGCTTGCGGACCCGCAGTCGCGAGCGCACGTTCCACCTCGACGCGCACGCGCGCCAGCCGCTCCAGCGCCGGGTTGCCCTCACCGGAGGCGCTCAGGTCTTCGAGCAGCACATCGATCCATTGCAGGAGTTCCGGCCCGAATTGTGCTGCGCCTTCCTGCACCATCGCCAGCGAGTCCTCGAAAGTCGGCGCGGAGACGAGTTCGTTGATGAACTGCACGGCGGGGGGCGCGGTCGATTGCAGCGCGGCGACAATCTTCTCGAAAAGCTGCTTGAGGCGGGCGCTGGCCGCGACGTCGCGGGCTTGTTCCGCTGCCTGAATGTTGGCTTGCAGCACGGCGAGGAAGGTATCGTCGAAGAGTTCCAGCCGCTGCTCGATAGCCGCCTCAACATCTGGTGTGGAGAGCAGCCCGCGCAGCGTATCGGTCGCGCGTTTAATGACCGTTTCGTTCTGCTGGTCGATGATCGCGGTCAGTTCGGAGAGGCGTTTGCGCACCTGTTCGATGTGCTGCCGCTCGGCGACATCTTTGGACTTCATCAGGCGGTTACTCAATACCTGGAAGAACTGTGTATCCATCGCCTGCCGTGCGAGGCCGACCGCGACTTGCAGCTTTTCGTCGTCTTCGCGCCCCAATGCGAGGACCAGATCGGCCAGCGTATCGCGCGTGCCTTTCGGACCCATCGCGTTCAGCCGATCTGCGACTTCCTGAATAATCGTTTGCTGGCGCTCCTGCCCGGCCAGCGCCGTTTGGCCGAAGGTGGACAGCGCCAAAAGCTGCTCACGAATGGCGACCACCGCCTGCGCGACATCTTCACGACCCGCCGCGAGGCCGGATTCCGCCGCCGCGAGCATCAGCGTGAAGAATTCCGCGTCGAGCTGGGCGTCGTTGGCCTTCACGAGATCGGCAATCTGGTCGGGCGGCGTCGTCAGGAATTGCTCGACCAGCTTCATCTTGTCGCGCTGCGCGTCGATCATTTCCTTCGTGATGCCATCCGCTTCGAGGATCGTATCGATCATGCCCTGCCGCGTGAAGGCTTGCTTCGGGATAAACAAATAGCCTTTGCGCTGCTCCTGCGGCAAACTCTGCTGGATCGCCGACGTGAAGCTGCCGATCACGCGCTCCATTTCTTCTTTGGGCAGGCCGAGTTCCATCGGCACATGTACGATCAAAAGCTGCTTTTCCGCGTCGTGGTAGGCGAGCGGCGTGCTGAGCGCCGAGGTGTAGCCGCAGTTTGGGCAGCGGACCACGTTGAGGCGGCCACTGAGCAGCCGCGCCTTTGCCGAAGGGTCCAGGCTCACGTCGATAAGCTGTTCGATATTGGCCTGAAACGGCGTGCCGCAGTTCGGACAGGTGATAGTTGTAACGGGCATAACGCATCCTTTGCTCCGTGACCGCGCGGAGCATCCGTGTTCATTTTGAAGTGCCTGATTCTACACCTCAATGATAGCGGATTCACGCAAGAACCGCGTTAGTGATTTATGCTCGCCGGAGCGGTTTCTTCGTCGTGCCGAGATGCAGCCGCAAGCGCGCCCGATAGTCCGTAAGCGAAGCAGGATGGTACAGCGCGATATGCAGCGCGCGGGTTGCATCCGTGTTCACGAAGAGCGTCAGGCCGCGCTCAGGGTAGACCCATTCGCCATCCGTGATGTGCAACAGACCGTAATCCCAATCGTAGGTCGCGGTGGGCGTACCGAGATCAGCGCGCAGCCGTTCATAGCCGCCATGCAGGTCCGGGTTTGCGCCATCGAAAAGCATCAGCTCCCCGGCGCGGAAACTGGCCTGCGGACGGTAATAGCCGGGCAGTGCCAGCAGCGCGAACGACGCCGATTGATAGTCCTCGCCAAGCCGCTTTTCCGGCAGGTCGGTCAGCGCAGGCAAGTCCGCGAAGACTGCGTGCGGGTCGCAGCCCTCCGGCAGACCGCGCCATCCCACGAAATCGCGGGTTTCGATTGCGAGCCGCGCGGCGGCACATGTATTTTCGGCCATCAACTTCCCCCGATTTTGGAGACATCACCCCGGAAGTAAGCGACTTGCAGGTTATGCACGCCGACGATGGAAGCGAGTTCTTCCGCCTGCTCTATCGAATCGTAGGTGTCGTTCGGCAGCACGGGCGCGGTGTTTTTATCGTAATAGGGACCCTCGATCTTCTGGCGCAACGGGTCATCGATGCTGACCTGGCTGCGCACGTTCCATGTGAAGAAATCCGTGCCGCCCTCGATCAGCGTGTTGCGCTTGGTGTTGTCCTTGCGCCCAAGTTTGTTGGCATAGGCGATGTAATCATCGTGCGTGAGCAGGTGCAGATATTCGTGAATGCTCGTGAAGTAGTAATCCCACATCTTGTAGCGGTTCGCGTTGTCGGTCTTCGCCTTGTACCGTTGCAGAAAGATGGTCCCTTCGTTCTGCATCCCTTCCCACCCGGTATCGATGTCCAACAGCTTTTGAACCTTGTCCTTCGAGTCGGTGAACTCGTTGATGATCGGCTGGATGATCGCCTTCTCCTGCAAGCCGCTGGGGTTGGCAGAGTGCTTCTTGTGGATGTCGTTCATGTTGTTTTCGATCAGATACTCCGCGCCCTGCTGTGCCTGGACGAGGTGATCGGCGTCGTTGCCCGCAGCCTGCTTCGCGGTCTGATCTTCCCAGACATCGACCAGCGTGCCTTTGCTGTTGGAGAGTTCCGCGTTTTTGGTCTTGAGGCTGCCATAAATGCTATCCGTCTTCTTCTTCGCTTCCTCTGCGATACCCTCGATCACGCTCCAGTCGAACAGGTTGTCTTTATCCTTGCGCAGCGGCTCGCGGTCGGCATACAGCCTTTTGTGGAAGCCTTCGATCAGCTTTCCCAACTCAGTACGGATTTCATCGCCATACTTATCGCCGCCGACATCATCCTGAAATTTGGCGGGCTTGCCGCCCTTCCCGATCTGGCGCGGCGAAAGCGCATTGGTCGCGTTCTTGCGATCTTCGGCACTGAGTTTGCGCGTCCCGGCGTCGGGGTCTGCCGGGTCGAACGTGGCATTATCGACGTAGGGCTGGCGCGTATCGTACTTGTCATTCAGCGCGTCGAGCGTGGCGCTATCGACCTCGCCGAGCGGACTGGTAATCCCGACATCGGTTTGAAACTTTTCGATAGCGCCCTTCGTCTCGTTGCCGAACCAGCCATCGATCCCGAATTTTGGGAAGAGATAACCGAGGTCCTTCAATGCCTGTTGAACTTTCGTGACGGAGAGATTGTGCGTGCCTTTTTTGAGCGTCGTCGTCCCATCGGCGATGGGCGCAAAAGCCGGATCGTTGCGGAAACGGGTCGCGTCGCTGATCGCCTGCGGCTTGACGGTTGGGACCTTTTCCAGCGCTTCACGCTGTAAATGGCGCGTGACGGCATGGTTGCCACTGACCTGCTGCATCATCAGAATTGCATGCTGATCCGGCGTCAGGCTGCTGGTTTGCTCTGCTTCGCGCGGAGCAGGTCCATTTTCGGTTTTGTACTCCGGTTGTGGTGCAAACTCACGGAGTTGGGAACGTCTACTGCTCATCGGCTTCCTCACTGCGGCATGGATAGCCCGCTTGTGTTAAGCGTTAGTGTATGCAGATTAAATTTTCGCGCAAATCGGTAACAACAGCGGGGTATACTCCGTCGATGGATTGCGCCCCTTCAACATAAAACAGGATAACATGGCCGATACAAAGCGTTTGCTCGTAGTTCTTGCCCACCCGGATGATGAGTCGTTCGGGAGCGGACCGTTTTTCTCAAGGATGACGCGCGAAGGCGTGGAAGTCACGCTGATCTGCGCGACGAATGGCGACGCGGGGACCGTCGCGCCGGAAAAGATGAACGGCTACGCGAGCATTGCGGAACTGCGCATCGCGGAACTGGAATGCGCCGCCGCAGTGATCGGCTTCAAGGAAGTGATCCGCTTCGGCTATGGCGACAGCGGCATGATGCAGGACGCCGCGAAGGACCAGCCCGGTACGCTCTGGTCGGCCAAAACGGAAGACGTCGCCGCGCGTATTGTCGAGGTGATCCAGCGCGTGCGCCCGCAGGTTGTGCTGACCTTCGATGCGTATGGCGGCTACGGCCACCCCGACCATATCAAATGTCACCTCGCGACCCATGCCACGTTCGAACTGCTCAAGGATGATCCGCAGCGCCCGAAGAAGCTGTACTATGCCGTCTTCCCGAAGCAGTTCATCCAGATCGGTATCGCGCTGATGCGGCTGCGCGGGCAGGACCCGCGACACATGGGCGTCAACCGCGATCTCGATTTTCAGGCAGTGCTGGATCATGTCCCAACCGTTACCGCGCAAGTCACAGTCGGCCATTATCTGGACCTCGGTGAGAAAGCGGCGGCCTGCCACGCCAGCCAGATCAGCCCGCGCTCGCAGTTCCCCGGCGGGCGGCAATTGCAACGCTACCTGAACAACGTACAGCGCTTCCACCGTGCATTGCCACCGCAACGCCCCAACGAGCCGCTAGAGTTCGACCTGTTCAGCGGCCTCGGCCTGTAGCCTGCGGCGCTCGCGTTTTGGGATTTCCGGCAGGCCGTCGCGCCCGTAAACGGTAATCGAATCACTGGAGCCGACCGGGTTATAGCGCCCCAGCAGCGCCCAATAGACGATGTTCACGACGACAGCGGCCACTAGCGCGGAGAATGTCGTCTGCGTGGCGCGGGCTTCGGCGGCGCGCTGGATCACCGTCGTTTGACAGACCACGCGCCACGCCGCGCCGCATTCACGGCTCATCGCGTAGATGCCATAACGCCAGATAATCGTGCCGACAATGAACATAATGAAGAAGGATGCCCTGCGCCGCTTGCGCTCCGAGCGCTGCACGACCAGCAGCAGGAACGCGAAGATCACCGTCAGCAGCAGGAAACCGCCTATATTCACGCCGCGCCCCGTTTTTTAATCGCCATGTACTTCTTCGCCGTCTCGACCGTTACGGCGGCATCACGGCAATAGGCATCGGCCTCGATGTCCTCCGCAAAGGCTGAATTGAGCGGCGCGCCGCCGACCAGCACCGTCACCTTGTCGCGCAGCCCTTCCTTCTTCAACCCCGTGATGACCGTCTTCATATAGGGCATGGTCGTCGTCAGCAGCGCGGACATGCCGAGAAAATCCGGCTCGTGTTCGCGAATAGCCGCGACATACTTTTCGACCGGGCAGTTCACGCCGAGGTTGATCACCTCGAAGCCCGCGCCTTCCATCATCATCGCGACGAGATTTTTGCCGATGTCGTGAATATCACCCTTGACCGTGCCGATTACCATTTTGCCGACCTTCGGCGCTCCGGTATCCGCGAGAATCGGCTGCAATATCGCCATGCCCGCCTTCATCGCCTTTGCCGCCATCAGCACTTCCGGCACGAAAAGGATACCATCGCGAAAATCATTGCCGACGATCTCCATGCCCGCGACGAGTCCCTGCGTCATCACGTCGTAGGCGCTCATCGTGCGTGAAAGCAATTCATGCACTTCGGCTTCGACTTCTGGCATGAGGCCATCGTACAAATCGTAACCCATCTGCGTCAGCAGGTCGGGCGTGGAGAGGTCCTTGAGATTGATGTCGTCGCTCATGTTGGTCCGGTCGTGTTATAATCCGGCGGGTTCCTGTGAATTTTAACACGATTGAGCGGGTTTGGTGCTGTGAGCGACGGGCATTCCCCACAATTGATGATCACCCGCGCTTCCCCGCGCGACGATGTGCGCGTAACGCTGCCCGATGCGTCGGTCTATAGCGCCCCGGTCGGTACGCCTATCGGGGATGTGCTGCACGCGGCGGGCGTAGCGGGCGACGCGCAAACGGGTCCGGTCGTGGGTGCGATTGTCGAGAACGACCTGCGTGAACTCACCTTCCCCATCCGCAAGGACAGCGCCGCCGCGCCCGTGATGCTCGCGGATAGCGATGGCGGGCGTATTTATCGCCGTTCGCTGGTCTTCGTCCTCGTCGTTGCCGCGCACGAGTGCTTCCCGGATGCGAAAGTCGCGGTCGAAAATGCGCTGACAGTTGGCGGCTATTATTGCCGCGTGACGAACCGCGCGCCATTCACCGACACGGAATTAGAGACCTTGCGCGAGCGGATGCGCGCAATCATCGCGGAAGATGCGCCGATCCTGCGCAAGCAAATTCCGCTTGCGGAAGCCGTCACGATCTTCACTGCGCGCGGCGATGACGACAAACTGCGCCTGCTCGAAAACCGCAATAAAGATTATCTGACGATTTACACGCTGCACGGCTACGCAGATTACTTCTACGGCTATATGCTGCCGGGCGCAGGGACGCTGACCCTCTTCGATTTGCAGCCTGCCGAAGCGGATGGCTTTTACCTGCGCTACCCGCGTCCGGAACAGCCCGACCGTTTGCAACCGATTGGACCGACGCCGCTGGTCGAGCGCGCGTTCCGGCAGATGGATGAATGGCTGCGCGTGATCGGCGTGGAAGACATCGGGCGTTTGAACCGGATCGTCCGTGACGGCAAATTGCGCGAGACGATCCTGATCGCGGAAGCGCTGCATTCGCGCCGCATCGGGGAGATCGCCGCGCAGATCGCGGAGCGGCACAGGCTCGGCGCACGGCTGGTCCTCATCGCCGGACCGAGCAGCGCGGGTAAGACGACGTTTTCCAAGCGGCTCGCCGTGCAGTTGATGGCTTATGGCATTCAGCCGTTTACCCTCGCGATGGATAACTATTTCGTGGACCGCGACCTCACCCCGCGCGACGAGGCGGGCAATTTCGACTTCGAGGCGGTGGGCGCGCTCGACCGCGAGCGGATGAGCCGCGATATTCTGAGCCTGATGGCGAACGACCCCGTGCAGCTTCCGCGCTTCGATTTCAAGCTGGGGCGCAGCACGCCGGGCGACTTCGCGCACCTCAGCGATGAACACGTCATCATCGCGGAAGGCATTCACGGCCTCAACCCGGAGCTGCTTCCGCGCATTCCGCCAGAGCGCGTCTTCCGCATCGCCGTTTCCGCGCTGACTGCGCTCAACATCGACCGCAACAACCGCATTCCGACGACCGATGTACGGCTGCTACGGCGCATGGTCCGCGATAACTCCGGGCGCGGACATTCCGCTCTCGCCACCCTCAGCCGCTGGTCGAGCGTGCGGCGCGGCGAGAAAAAGTATATTTTCCCGTATCAGGAGAACGCAGATACGATGTTCAACAGCAGCATCGTCTATGAACTCGCGGTGCTGAAACCCTTCGCAGAGCCGCTCCTGCTACAAATCGACCGCACTTCGCCCTATTCGATGGAAGCCAAACGGCTGCTCGCGTTCCTGAGCTGGGTGCAGCCTGCGCCGCTGGACGACGTGCCGGGCGATTCGCTACTGCGTGAATTCTGCGGCGGCAGCGTCCTCGAAGATTACACGCCGGGCGCGCTCGTGAGGCCAACCGATGCCCAATAATCAAACCGAAGTCCGCGAACAATCCTCTTTTTGGGACGCCGCCAGTGCCGATGCCAGCCCCGCCGATGTCGAAGTCCGTGCGCTGATTGCCGCGATCCTCAAACCGGAAGACTGGTCCGGCAAGGCTGTATTGGATGGTGGCTGCGGCAATGGCGATTATTCGGCGGCGTTCCGCGCGATGAACGCGGGCGCGACCTCCGGCCTCGATGTGAGCGTCGGCAGTCTGCTCACCGCGCGGCAAAAGGCGCGGGGCGTGCCGTTCCTGCAAGGCAGCCTGAGCGAATTGCCCTACCGTTCGGCGGCGGTCGATGTCGTCTGGTCGTGGGGCGTGCTGCATTATGTGCCGGACCCCTTCAATGCCGTTCGCGAGGTCGGGCGTGTGCTGCGTCCCGGCGGTGTGGCTGTGATCCACACGCTCGGCGCGAATAAATGGAGCGCGCTCGAACTCGGCTTGCAACAGGTCCTTAGCCGTTTGCCGCGTCCGGTACGGAGCATGGTATTGAGCGGCGGCTCGCGAATTATTCCCTTCGTGACGCGGCTGCGTACTGGCAAGCGCCCCGAAGCGCACACCTCGAAAAGCGTCAGGCAAAAATTGCAGGAGCGCTTGCTCGTCCCCGGCAGGCAGCACACCTTCCATTTTGAAGAAATCGCGGCAGCCTTCGGACCGAACTTTAGCTGTGAGCGTGCGCGCCCGCCTGTCGCGGACCTGCTCAAGCGCGATATGTCGCTCACAGTAGTAGCGCGGAAGATGCGATGAGCCATCAGCCTCCAGACATCAGCCTCCAGACAGGAGAATGGCAATCTCTATATTGCAAGCGTGTGATAAATCGAGGAACGGGAGAATATTACGAGATTTTGTCAAATCTGATTGAGCTGGTGGCTGGTGGCTGGTGGCTGGCCGCTAACTTGCGAGTATTTCCGTG
Source organism: Aggregatilineales bacterium (assembly GCA_965246845.1). GTDB lineage: Bacteria > Chloroflexota > Anaerolineae > Aggregatilineales > UBA2796 > JBBRMW01. Next base: position 148,495 of record CBDFFR010000012.1, on the reverse strand, counting down.
AAGAACTCTTCCCGCGCTTCGCTCTTCCGCTGGCTCCGCATTGTGGTCGCGGTCATCCTGATTGCGCTGCTCATCCCGACCTTCCTCAACCCGGAGTTCATCGACGCGCTGCGCGGGGTGAATATCGCGCTGGTGCTGCTTGCGCTCATTCTAAGCGTAGCGAGCGTCGCCTCGAAAGCGTGGCGCTGGGGAATCGTCCTGCGCTGGCGCGGGATCAATATGACCCCGCAATATTTGCTGTTGAGCTATTTCATTAGCATGTTCTTCAATAATTTTCTGCCGTCCGGGATGGGCGGTGACGCGGTGCGCGCGTATGAATCAGCGCGCGATACCGGGCGCGCGACGGAGAGCATCACGGCGGTGATCCTGGAACGCGGGAGCGGGATGCTCGCGCTCTTTGCGGCGGGGAGCCTCGCGCTGCTGCTCTACCCGAACCACGATCTGCCGCTGACCGTGACGCTTCTCGTTCACGGGCTGTTTATCGGGACCGTGTTCGGTATCTGGCTGCTCTGGCAGGATTTCACAGGCGGGCTGCTCGCGTGGTTCGGGCGGCGGCTGCCCGCTCCGCTGCAAGGGTTGTGGGGCAAGATCACGGGCGTGTATATGGATTTCAAGAGCTACCGGACGCAATATCGGCTGCTCTTTGACCTGATGTTGCAATCGGTCGTGACGCTCGTGCTAACCATCGCCTCATTGTGGGTCCTCATCGCGGCGCTTGGGCAGACGGTCCCGATTGGCGCATTCGCGGCGGTGATCGCCATCGCGACCGCGATAGATCTTGTGCCGATTTCACCCAACGGTCTCGGCGTGCGTGAGGGTGTCTATGTGTTCCTGCTCGGCAAACTCGGCATTGCCAGCGGGGTCGGCCTCGCTTTCGGGATATTGATCCGGCTGCTGGTGCTGGTGCAGGCGCTCGTCGGCGGGGTGGCCTTCCTGATGCGCGGCGCGAAGGGTCCGCGCGCGACGCCTGCGGAGACTTCATGACTCGCCGGGTATTTCTGTTTGCGGTGGTACTCCTGTTCCTGCTCTTCTTCGCGACCCGGTTGCACGGCCTGCTTGCGCTGCCGCTCTTCATGGATGAGGCGACGCACCTCACGCGCTCGCAAGCCGTCTGGCAAGGCAAGCCGCTCGAATTGCTGTTAACCGGAAAGGCGCTCGGTCCCTACCTCGCGGCGCTGCTCGATCCATTTAACGCCGCGCCGTTCGTCGGGCGCTTCGCCGTGCTGCTGATTAGCCTGATCGGGGTCGCGTCGGTGGCGGCGCTGGCGCGAATGCTGCAATCGCGCGCGGCGGGTCTGGTCGCGGCGGCGCTCTGGATACTCAGCCCCTACATGTTCTTCTTCGAGCGGATGGCGCTGGTCGATACTACACTCGCGAGCATGGCGGCGCTGGCCGCACTCTGCGGTTATCGCATGGTCAGGAGCGGCAAGGCGCGCGATGCGGTGTACTGCGGCGCGGCACTGGCGCTGTGTGCATTCGCGAAAACTACCGGGGTCATTTTCTTTTATATCCCGGTCGCGGCGTGGGTGCTGTTCAGACCGCGACGGTTACGACAACCCGTGATTGCGTATATCGCGCTCGCGTTTCTGCTCGCCATACCAACGCTGTATATCCTCTCGCAATCGGCCAACGTCTTCGGCGTCGGGGCGCTCGCCAGCACGGAAGCCGCCACGCTCGGCGACCGCCTGCGCGACAACCCCGGCCAGATATGGGGCGCGATGCGCGATTACTTCACGCCTGCGGCGTGGGCGCTGTTACTCGGCTGCGCGGGCGTGATGCTGATCTATCGCTTCCGCGCCGGGCTGTACCTGTTCTCGCTGGCCGTCGCGCCCGCGCTGCTGCTGACCGTGACGGCGACCACGCTCTATCTGCGCTATCTGGTGATCCTGCTGCCCGGCCTCTTCGTCATGGCGGCGGTCGGGCTGCTCATGCTCGCGAATAATTTCCCGGTGCGTACTGCACGGCGTCTGATACCGCCCTTTGCGCTTGGCGCGGCGGCGCTATTTGTGGCGCTTCCGTTTTTTACGACGGCATACAGCGACCCGGCGGCGCTCCCGCTCCCGAAATCGGATCGCGAGGAATACATTACCGGCTGGACGAGCGGCTTTGGGTTACGTGAGGCGGCGCGCTACCTCGCCGAAGGGAACAACCCTCGCAACGTGACGGCGCTGCTTGCAAGCTGCAATTCAATTCGCCTGTATTTGCCGCGCGCAGTGGAAGGGTTGACGTTCAACTGTCCGAACGTCTGGGAAGGGACGGGTTTCGAGGACGGCATAGCGCTGGTGCGTGAGAGCGCCGCACGGGACCCTGAAACGTTGGTCATCGTTGAACTCAGCGGTCCGGTTCCCTCCGATTGGCTGCCGCAAACGCGACAATATATCGCGTTCTTCCAGCGCCCGGACCAATATTACGCGGTCGTCGTGGTGCGCGTTCCCCCGGATAGTTCAGCCCTCGATGCGGCGCAACAACGCCTGTATGCGCGACAATTCCGCGACCAGCGAGAGCTTCCCTGAGCGGTAGCGATTTAAGCAATCATTGAGGACGCCCGCCGCGCGGTCGCGGTCGCCGGGACCGCAGCGCGTGAGCATCACCTGCGCGATCAAGCGCTGTGTACTAATCGCGAGTGCGATGAAGGACTCTTTATCGAAATAGCTGCGCGCCGTTTCGAGGTGGATCAGCGCGCGGTCGTGGTGGCCTTCGGCGAGTGCGAGCCGCCCTTGCAGCCGCTTGTAGAAGCCTTCGAGCGGGAACGACGTCGCGCTCAGGTCCTTCAAATCCCCGGCGCGGCTCAACTGCGCGAGTTCCGCCCGCGCATCCGCCGCGAAGCGCGACTCCTCCAGCAGAAAGTCGATATAGGTGAGCAGGTAATCGATGCGGTCACGCGGCACGGATTCGCGCATCCGCGCCAGACCGTCATACGGATCATGCTCGAACTGGAAGCGCCCGCGCCAGAATTCAAGCGGGATCGCGTTCATCTCCGCAATTTCGGATGGCGCATCGGCAATCGTATCAAGCGCGTCATTGAGGCGGTTCTGGCTCGCGTAGCACTGTGCCAGCGTGATGTATGGATCGACCCGCGCGTAATCGGATGCGCGCCGCGATTTTTCAGCGGCTTCATAGGCCAGCGGTTCAGCATCGGCAGGGCGTCCAAGCTGTAAATATACGTCCGCGAGGAAGTGGCCGCACAGCACGCGGTCATCCAGCATATCGTCACCCAGTTCGCGGAAGTACGAGGTTGCGCTTTTGAAATCCTTAAGCGCTTCGGCAAGCTGGCGGCGTTCGCGCCGGATGATCCCGCTCTCGTAATGCAGCTTGGCGAGGGTTTGCTTGTCTTCCAGCTTATATGCAAGCTGTGTCGTCTTCTCGAAGAGCGCCTTCGCGTCGCTACGCCCGTGCCGCAGCGCATAGAGCGCCTGATACATATACACTTCGGGCAGCATCACCGCCGTCGTGCTGCCGTTCGAGCTGATCGAGCTGACGCGCTCCAGCAGCATTTGCGCATCCTGATAGCAGCCGAATTCGCGCTCCGTGTTGGTGTGGTAGACGGCAGCGCGCAGCATCGTCCGCGCCGCCTCGGTATAGTTCTCGACGAGCATCCATAGATCGTAGGCTTCCGCGAGCAGCGCGATACAACGCCGCGAATCGACGTATAGTTCGGATAATACCTGCTCCTGTTCAACGAGCAGTGCGGCGTATTGCGCCTTGTTCTGGTCCTTGTCGAGCAAGCTGCGCATCGCTTCCAGCGTGCCGCTTACCTCGGTCAGCGCGCCGCATTGGTAGAGCCATGCTTTCGCCTCGGTATACAGGCGGATCGCTTTCTGCGCCTGTCCGCTCTGTCCGATGATATGCGCAGCTAACGCGAGCCAGGGACCGCCGACTTCGAGGCGTGCGTCGAGCAGCGCCGCGATCTGCGCATAATACGCGGTACGGTCGTCATCAGAGACTTCCTGTGCGATGACCTGCCCTACGCTGGGGTTATGAAAATGCTGCGTTTCATCCAGAAAATCGAGCGCGCGCAGATGTTTGACAAGCTGCGCCCGCCGCGCGCCGCTGGCGTCCTCGATCACATGCGGGACCAGCGTGTTCCCGGCGAGCGCCGCAATTTGCAGGAGTTCGCGCGCTTCGGGGAGCAAACCCTGCACGCGCATACTCACAACCGCGTACAGGCTATCCGGCTGGCGTTCACTCAACCCGGCAACGACGATTTGCCAGTCGCCGCGCCCATCGCGCGTGATGTTGCGCTTCTCGATCAGCCAGCGCAGCGAATGCAGGATCATGAGCGGATTGCCGCCCGTGATTTGCAGGAAATGATCCTCGAAGGCAGGCTGCGGCTTGCGTAAACCGAGCGCCCCGCGCACGAGCAAACGCTGCTCGTCCTCCGGGAGCGGTTCGAGTCCCATGTAACCATAGGCCTCGCCGAGGTGACTCTCGACGCGCGTGACCAGTTCGCGCATGGCCTGTCCATAGCCCGGCTGGACCACCAGCACCCACAAAATCGGGAGCGCGAACGGAACGTCGCCGTTAGGCCGCGCATCTTCAACCAGCCGCTCGAAGAGGCGCATCGAGCGCGAATCCATCAGGTGCGCTTCATCCAGCACAATCACCGCCGGGCGCGAGCGCGCCAGCCAGTGCAGCACGCCCGTCCATGCCATGACCAGCGCTGCAAGGAAACGCGCCGCGCTCGTATTTTCCGGTTCGCGCAGACCAAGCTGTGTCGCGAATGCCTCATAATGATCTGCGAGTTCGGCTTCCTCCAGCCAGTTGCGCAGCCGTTCATCGAGCGCGGCGGCGGGCGTCAGAATATCCGCGCCGACCAGTAGCAATAGCAGATCGTTCCAGGCGGCGTAGGAGATCGTCACCGCGCTTGCGTGGCAACGTGCGCCGAGCCACTTGAAGATCGGCGCGCTGGACCGCGCTTCCTCGATCAGGCGCGTCTTGCCGACGCCCGTTTCGCCCGCGATGAGGACCACGCTGCCGCGCCCCGCGCCAAGCTGCTCGATATATCCCAGAATATCGTTGAGTTCGCGCTGCCGCCCGATGAACACCTTGCGCAGAGAGGCGATGCTCGGTCCGGGCATGACGAGGTTCTGGCTGCCGAGTAGTTGCAGGGTGTTCACCCGCCGGTTTTTGTATTCGATCACGGGACCCGGTTGCAGGATGAATTCGTGCGCGACGAAGCTGCGCATCTGTTCACTGAGCAGGATACCGCCCGCCGCCGCACGCCCCGCGAGCAGCGTCACCAATTCGAGCAGGTCCTTCGGACGTGCTGCTGTGCGGCCTGCGCTATCCTGCGTAGCCGGGAGCAACCCATAGGTCAGCGCGATGCGGAACGAGAGCCGCCCCAGCCCGTCGCGTTCGGCTTCTTCGGCGCAGCCGAGCAAACGCTCGCGGATAACGAGCGCCGCCTGTGCTGCACGCGAGGGTTCGTCACGGAACGCGAATAGATAGGCGTTGCCCATTGAACCGCGATTTTCGCCGCCGAATTGCTGGATCGGTTCGCGTATGTGCGGCGTAGACGTCGCGATCAGGCGCGGCAGTTTGTCTTTATCCGTGCCGGAGAGCGAAACGTACATGCAGGTGATCATCTGCGCCGTGCCGTTCCGCGCGTCGCTGCCTCGTTCTGCAACGCCGCTGTTCTCGTAATCTGCCGGGGATGCTCCATTCTGGATAGTATTGGATAAATTGATCGCGCCGCTTTCACGTGCTTTCGCAATCAGATTTTCGACGGCGGCATCCCCAAGCGTTGGACGCTGTGACTCAAGCCACGCAAGAACGGCTTGTACATCGGACATTGCGCTCCCCTTTCACGGTAGTGCAGTGGTGACTGGAGCTATCAGCGCGTGGCTTTACTTCCGGTTGAGAAATGAAAAACGTGATGCCGGGGCAGGCATGAATATCTCAATATTGCCCGCCGCGTCCGCGACAATCCGCATGGCGCGGCCTTCGATGATCGCCTCTTGCGCGCGGCAGCCTTCTGATTTGCGGACGAGGAACGCGACGCGCTGCCCGGCATCGCGCCGAATGCGGATAAGCTGCCAATCGTGCTGTTCATGCACGACTTGCATTAGCAGATCGGCACTGTGCGGTGTTTCGCTCACCGCGCGACGGATCGGTGGCAGCGGAGCAGATTGAACAGTTTCCTGTTCATCTGTATCCAAAAATCCTTTCGCTTCCAAAAATTTTTCACTTTCGAGACGGGTGCGCGCGGTACGAGCGGAATTGGGACGGGATGTGTGTAGAACGGTCATGGTGTGTGCCCTCGACGTACAACAGAGAATCAGCGGCGCATAAAAGTTTGTTTTTCAAACTATTCGGATGAGTGTAGCACCCTTTCACCCAATGTAAAGTTTTGGAGAATTTGATATTGCAAATTGATATGTTTTCGTTATGCACCTAATCCTTTAAATCTTAATACATAAAGCGAACATCGCGAAAGCATTAAGGACAGCCCGCGCAACCATTCTTCACGGCAAAATCGGCCTGTTTGTGTCACTATTGGCGACTCAAAGCATATACTTTATCAAAGGTTGGGTATCCGATGCGCGCATCACGAAATTCACAACGGCTGCTAATCGGCGGGACCATTCTGGTCCTCTTGATAGTAGCCGGGTTTGTAATCATTGCCGGACAGCCGAAAAGCGTTGCCCCGGCGGTTGTATCTGTCATCACGCCAACGGGTGCGCGCCCGGATTGCGGGTTGATTGCCGTTAGCGCATCCAGTGCGTTCCCGGTGATCGATACGGCGAACTGCCCGCCCGATCCTTCCGCGCTGCCACGCAAGACATGGCGCGCCGTTAACCCGCGCCTGAACCTGCAAGGCGCGGCGATCACGGCTTGCGAAGACTGGTATGCCTATCATACGAACCAAACCGGAAACTGGGAAGTGTTTCGTTTGAATCCGACAGGCAACCCGGTCAACCTGAGCCGGGGCGGGGGCCGCACCAATAACCTTGCGCCTGCGGTTTCGCCCGACCGTTCACAAATTGCGTTTGCTTCGGACCGTGACGGCAATTGGGAAATTTATATTGCGCGCGCCGATGGTGGCGACGAACCGCAGCGCCTGACCTACAATACCTTTGCGGTCGATATGGCTCCGGTCTGGTCACCTGATGGAAAATCGCTGGTCTATGCGTCGATTCGCAAGGGCAATTGGGATTTATTTCAATTCGATGTCGCGTCGGGCGATGAAAGCCAGCTTACGAACAGCCCCGCCAACGATCTGTTCCCGTCGTGGTCGCCCGACGGCAAACAAATCATTTATCAGAGCGCGCGGGGCGGGAACTCGCAAGTCTACGCGGTCGATGTCGAGAGCGCAAACTCGAAGGCGCTCACCAGCGGGGACCGTCTCGCGCTGGGTCCGGTCTTTTCGCCGGATGGCAAGCAGATTTCCTATCTTTCGGCGGCAAATGCGGCAGGCAGCCGGACCGTGAGCATCATGAATGCAGACGGCACGAACGCGCGTCCTGTTTCCGAAGCCGCCTTAAACGCCGCCAACGAGAGTTTCTCGCCTGACGGCACAATGATCGTCTACGAAGCGCATCAGGGCGAAAGCAGTGCGATCTATGCCTATGATGTCAAGTCGGGGCAAGCACACGCAATCACCGCGCCTACTATTGTCAGTTTCGCGCCGACCTGGAGCTGTGACAGTAAACAGATCGTCTTTTCCGCAACTGCCAACGGTACGACCAATCTGTACCGCGTCGGCCTCGACCCGCTCCCCGCGCAGCCCGTCGATGTGACTTCTGGCGCGAAGCGGCTGACCAGCGGGAACGGCAATTCTCAATATGCGGTTGGCGCGCTGCGGATGGAGAACGCCAGCCGCCAGAATATGATCGCGCTGCAAGGAACGGGCGGCTGAGGCACAAACTTTTTCACTTATCGAAGCGCGGGTTATCCTTGAACGCGGTTTTGCTACAAGGAATCGACGTTGAGACTCACGCGCGCCTTTCTGGATGAACGTCTGGTCCCCGAACTCGAAGCAGAGACGATTCAATATTTCGACCACATCCGGCGCTATCTGTTCGCGCAGGAGTTTGTCGCGGGCAAGACTGTTCTCGACATCGCCTGCGGGACAGGTTACGGTTCGGAAATGCTCAGGCGGGGTGGCGCGCGGCACGTCCTTTCGTGTGACCTGAGCGCGGCAGCACTGGCGTATGCGGCTTCGATGAGAGACTCGCTGACGATGGCACAAGCGGATGCGCTTGCCCTGCCGCTGCGTGCGGGGTCATTGGAGGTCGTTGTTTCCTTTGAAACTCTCGAACATCTCACAGATGCGGCACGCTTTCTGGACGAAGTTCGGCGCGTTCTCATCCCCGCTGGCATATTTATTCTTTCCACGCCGAATCGCCTTGTCGCGAGTCCCGGCAGCGACACACCATACAGTCCCTATCATGCTTTCGAGCCGACTGCCCCCGAACTGCGGGCGCTCCTTTCAAACTCCGGTTGGAAGATTACGGCCTTCTACTGCATGATGCGTTCCGAACGCGCTGCGCGGCTGGCCGTACCTCAAACAGCTCCCTTTGCGCAGCAGGACGACCAACCCGCGAACATTGCGTATCTGCGTAAATTCGTGCGCGACCTGCTGCCGCCCATCCTCACCCGTTGGCATTCCAGGCGGCGTGGTATCCCGCAGTTTGACCTCGCGGATGCGATTTTAATGCGCGAGGTCCGCGAAGACGCGGCCTACTTCGTCGTCGTCTGTTCGCCCTGATTGCGTTGCCTCCCGCGCTTGCAATCCACCCCGCCGTCGGTTACGATTCGTAGCCGAATCGAGGGATCGAACTTGACGCCCGAAATGCTGGAAGGCACGCTCGAACGTGTCACCTACCACAACGCGGAGAACGGCTACAGCGTCGTTCACATCCGGCCATCGATGAAAATACCCGGCGTGAACCACGACGAGGATGGCCTCGTCACGGTCGTTGGTAATATGCCGGATGTGCAGCCCGGCGAGACGGTCCGCATCACCGGGCAGTGGGCGACGCATCCGAGTTTCGGGCGGCAGTTCAAAGCGACCAACGTGCAGCAGATGCTGCCAACGACGACCGAAGGCATCAAACGTTATCTATCAAGCGGGCTGGTGAAGGGCGTCGGTACGAAGACAGCCGAAAAGATCGTGCGCTTCTTCGGCGCGGAGACGATGAACATCCTCGATATGTACCCCGACCGCCTGTACGACGTGCCGGGCATCAAGAAGGAAGTGATCGAGCGCATCATCACGACCTGGGACGGGCAGCGCGCGATCAAGGATGTCATGGTTTTCCTGCAGGGTCACAACATCACAACCGGGCTGGCCGTCAAGATTTTCAAGAAGTACGGCAGCGAGTCGGTCTCGATTGTACAGGAAGACCCCTACCAGCTTGCGAAGGACATTCAGGGGATCGGCTTCCGCACGGCAGATAAAGTCGCGCGCGAGATGGGCTTGCCCGCCGATTCGCCGAACCGCGTCAACGCGGGCGTGGTCTATGCGCTCGAACAGAACGTCCTCGACGGGCATACCTATTCGCCGCGCGCGGAGATCATCGGCCTCACCTCGGAATTGCTCGGCGTGCCAGAAGCGCTGGTCGATGGCGCGATTTTGCGCCTGCAAACCAGCGGCGAAGTGGTCATTGAAGACGTGAAACGCGCCGAAAAAGAGGCTGAAACGATAGTCGAAGCGGTCTACCTGCCCGCATACTATTACACGGAAAAAGGTGTCGCCAAGCGGCTGCACGCGATGGCGAGTGACGCGGCAAGCACGCTTTCCACATTGAAAAAAACGAAGTGGAAAGCATTCTTCGCGGACTTGCAGGCTGCACACGGCATCACGCTCACCGGGCAGCAACAGGACGCGATCAAATCGATCCCAACGCACAAGGTCAGCGTCCTGACGGGCGGACCCGGCACAGGCAAGACGACCACCCTGCGCGCCGCGATTCAACTGCTCGATTCGGAGAAGAAGACCTACGCACTCGCCAGTCCGACCGGGCGTGCGGCCAAGCGCCTCGCGGAAGCGACCGGGCAAATGGCGCAAACGATTCACCGCCTGCTGATGTATTCGCCGCAGGAAGGCTGGGGCTACAACGAAGACAGCCCGCTGCAAGTGGACGCGGTAATCGTCGATGAATGCTCGATGCTCGACCTGATGCTGTTCTATACGTTGCTGCGCGCGATCAAGCCAGAGACGCATTTGCTGCTCGTTGGCGATGTGGACCAGCTACCCAGCGTCGGCGCGGGCGATGTCTTGCGCGACGTGATCGCGAGCGGCACGGCGCACGTCACGCGCTTGCAAACCATTTTCCGGCAATCAGAGGAAAGCCTGATCGTCGCCAACGCACACAAAATCAATCGTGGCGAAATGCCCGACCTTGAAAACAAGGGCGCGGATTTCTTCATCTTCACCACCGACGACGCGGAGCGCACCGCTGACTTAATTGTTGAACTGGTCACGACACGCATTCCCGCCAAATTCGGGCTGAACCCGGATACGGAAATTCAGGTTCTTGCGCCGATGTATAAGGGGTCGGTCGGCGTGGAGACGCTCAACCGCCGCTTGCAGGCGTCGCTCAACCCGCCCGGACGCAAAGCCGAAAAGCAAATCGGCGGGACGCTCTTCCGCGTCGGCGACCGCGTGATGCAGATGCGCAACAATTATGATAAGGGCGTGTTCAATGGCGACATTGGACGCATCCACAGCATCGACCCCGAAGAGCAGGCGATTACCGTCATCATCGACAACGAATTCGTCATCTATGACTTCGGTGAGTGCGACGAATTGGTTCATGCCTTCTGCATCAGCACGCACAAAAGCCAGGGGTCGGAATATCCGGCGGTCGTGATGCCCGTCACCACGCAGCATTATGTGATGTTGCAGCGCAACCTGATCTATACCGCAATAACGCGCGCGCGGCGGCTGGTCGTCCTCGTCGGCAGCAAACAGGCGGTCAGCATCGCGGTCAGCAATGACAAGGTGGCCGAACGCTACAGCGGCCTGCGCCACAGGTTGCAATAGCCACCGATGCGTCGTGCGTTTCTATCCTTCGTGCTGATATGCGCCGCGCTGCTCTGCGGGCGGAATGCAATAGCACAAACCACAACGCCGATCCCCGCACCGAACGCCATAGACACAAACGGAACCCCGGCGCAAATCGTCAAGCGTATTCAGGAGGCGGGACTCGCGCCGGAGGGCAGGCCAATTTATACCCTGCCGAGCGGCTTTGCCTCGACTGCCGACCCGAACTATTCACGGTTGATGCTCGGCAGTGGCTTGCGGCTGCGTGACTTTGTGCTGGGTGTCACGCTCACGCTGCGGCAGATCGGCGCAGGCAGCGGCTGCGGGCTGCTCTTCCGCGCGAATGGCGCGTTCGACGCCGCGAGTTTGTTGCTCATTTACGATAGCAACGATGTCGCGCTCGCCCAGTTCGATGCGACAAGTACCGGGCTGCAATATTTGGAACCGCTCCGCACGCTCGATGCGACGAAGCCGCTTCCGCTGCTGCTCATCGTGCAGGGTCCGCGCATTCTGCTCTACATCGACGGCAAACTGCAAAGCGACCAGACAGCAACCGGAGCCATCGCGCGCGGCTACCTGACGCTGCTCGTGTATAATCTGCCCGGCAACCGGACGCTCACGGATTGCCGCTATCGCAACCTGTGGGCGTGGACTTTCGACCCTGCCGATCTGAAACCGACGGCGACGGCGATGCCGGAAATATTCTAGAACAGGCACAGGACCCATTATGAATACCTATGCGATACTTTTGCGCGGCATCAATGTCGGCGGTAAAAATAAAGTGCCGATGGCGGACTTGAGACAATGCCTGGAAGCGCTCGGATTTTCCAGTGTTTCAACGTATATTGCCAGTGGTAACGTGATCTTAAAATCCGACAAGCACATTGATGAGATAAAAGCCCGGATTGAAGCGGCCTTACCTGACAACTTCAAACTTGATAGCAAGATCGTCAATGTTTTGGTGTTATCTCGCAAGCAGCTCGAGGCCGTCATCGATAACAAACCGAAAGGCTTCGGTGAGCAGCCGGAGAAGCATCACAGCGATGCAATCTTTTTAATGGGTATCGATGCGGCACAGGCTATATCTGTATTCGATCCCCGCGAAGGGGTCGATGAAGTCTGGCCGGGTGATGGCGTGATCTACGCACAACGACTCAGCGCCCTACGCACCAAAAGCCGACTTAATAAAATTATCGCGACGCCAGCCTATAAATCCATGACCATCCGCAACTGGAATACCACAACAAAATTGCTGGAAATGTTGAGAAAAACAGATGAAGATGAAAGAGGTTAGCGCATCTGCACGAACTGCGCGTTACGCCTCCGCAAAATAGGTCTACCGAGCCGAAAGAACATCGGCAACGCGGTTTTTGCATCCATAGGCTCGATCTGCTGAATGAAATATTCATGGCGATGCCATAATATTTTGCACTGTCCGGCAGCCAAGACATTGCGATACCAATCGACATCCGGCCCGTAAGTCAACGCAAGGACAAACCCCTGCGTTGTCGGAACCACAATGATCGGCGTTGCGTAGGGCTTGCCACTGCGTCGCCCCACATGATACAAAATGGCGAACGGTCCCCACCGGGATCGCGCAAGGCGTCGCGTGAGCGGGTTGATAAAACGTTTGGTAAACCAGAGCATCGACTTGTAAGACGCCATTTGAAGAACCCCTCATTGAATTCAGGATGTGATCTCGACCACCGAGCGCGCTGTAGCCTGACTGTCGATCTGGGAGACGATGTATTCCGCAAGGTCAGCGCGCGAGATTTTGAAACTACGCGACAGGTGGCGATTGATTGCTACCATGTATTTCCCGGTACGCCGCCCATTGGTCAGCATCGGCGCTCGAAGGATCGTCCAATCAAGCGCACTTGCTTTCACAATTTGTTCCATGCGGGTTAGCCCTGTGTAGGTTTCCCGGAAAGCAGCCCACAACAACGGCTTGGCGAACCAGCGCTGAAGACGCGGACCGGGACTCAACCCACTTGCCGAAACGCAGATAAAGCGCCGGATTCCCGCGCCCGCCATTGCGTGCAGGATGTTTGCCGCTCCCTGCGGATACAGATCGGCGGCTCCCTTCCCTGCCGCTCCAATGGCAGAGATCACGATATGCTTCCCCGCGAACAGCGCTGCGAATGAGGCGGGTTCGAGAACATCCCCACGCACGACCGTCAAACAGCGATGCTCTATCGCTACCGCCGACGGTCGGCGTACAATCGCGGTGACTTCATGACCTGCTGCGAGCGCCTGTTCAACCACCTGTTTGCCTGTGCGACCTGTTGCACCAAAAACGACCACTGCGAGCATGTGTGCCTCTATTCTATCCAATGCAGCTTGTCGGGGTTCCCGATGGCGCGAATTTCCGAGATTTGCTCTCCATACGTAGTGACCAGTAGCACTACAATCACCTCTTCGTCAGTGCGCAGTACGACCGCTGGTTCGCCATTCACTTCCGCGATTTCCGTGCGCAGGTTCTCCGTCCAGAAACGCACCGACCCCTGCACGAAGCGCGCGATTTCCTGACGCCCGCGCAGTTCATGGAGCGCTGCGCCGCGCGCTTTCCCGCCGCCATCTGCCCACAACACAGCATCTTCCGAAAGCATGTGCAGCAAACCTTCGAGGTCGCCTGTCCTGACCGCGCTGATGAAGCGGGTCAACAGTTCACGATGAGTTGTGGGGTCCGGCGTAAAACGTGGACGGTTCCCGGCGATGTGTTTGCGTGCGCGGCTGAACATCTGGCGGGATGCAACTTCCGTCGTGCCGATAATCCCGGCGATCTCGGCATATTCGTAATCGAACACCTCACGTAACAAGAATACGGCACGCTCCAGCGGCGTGAGATATTCCAGCAGCGTCAGGAATGCAACCGAGAGCGACTCGTGAAGTTCGATTTGCTGTGTCGGTGAAAACAGTGTTTCGTCTTCTGTCGAAACAGGTTCGGGTAGCCAGGGACCGATGTATTCCGACCGTCGTTTTTGCGCCGCCGCGAGGTGATCGATGCTCAGGCGCGTCACGATGGTACTCAGGAAGGCTTTATGCGATACAATGTCTGCTGTCGCGGCGCGCTGGTAACGCAGATACGCTTCCTGTACAATATCTTCTGCTTCCGTTGCGCTGCCGAGCATCCGGTAGGCGATGGAAAACATCAGCGGGCGATGCGCCTCGAATTGTTTGGTCGGGTTGTCGCTCATGGTTCCTGCGCTCATCATCTGTATATAAAGACTGATCTGCACCGCAAATTGTGACATCAACGAGAACCGACCCTATGCCTACTGAACAACTCGACGCCCTCGTGCGTATGTCGCAGGAACTTGGCCGCCCGGAAAACGACTACTCGATCCTCGCCGAGGGCAACACCAGCACGCAGACCGGCGCGGATAGCTTCGTCGTCAAGGCGAGCGGCTTTTCATTGCGCGATTGCACGCTGGAAAGTTTCGTCTCTTGCAGGATCGAAACCACGCTCGACTTGCTGGAAAACCCCGCCGCCGACCTGCAAGGCGCGCTCGAATTCCTGAAAACCGACCCCGCCGACAAGCGCCGCCCAAGCGTCGAAGTCGTGCTGCACGCGCTGCTGCTCACGCTCGGCGGCGCAAAGTACGTCGGGCATACGCACCCCTCCGCCATCAATTCGCTGCTCTGTTCGGTCAACGCGCAGCAAATCGTGAGCGGGCGCATCTTCCCGGATGAGGTGGTGCTGTGCGGACCCGAATCGGTGTGGGTTCCGTATACCGATCCGGGGCTGCCGCTGGCGCGCGTGGTGCGCGAGCAGGTGCGCGCCTTCATCGAAAAATACGATGGCATGACGCCGAAGGTGATCCTGATGCAAAATCACGGCCTGATCGCGCTTGGGCAAAGCGCCCGCGAGGTCGAGCAGGTGACGCAAATGGCGGTCAAGGCCGCGCGCATCATGATCGGGACGTTCAGCGTCGGCGGTCCACGCTACCTCACGCCGGAAGAATGTATGCACCTCTGGAAGCGCCCGGATGAAATCTACCGCCGCGCGATTTTGAAATAGCGGGGTGAGCAATGGCGTGGAATAGCACTTTTATCAAAACTGATAGCGCCGCGTTGGTTGCAGCGTGGCTCACGGACGCATTCACCGTACAAGGCTGGCAAGCCTACGACCCGTTCCCCGGCGGCGCGGGGACGCCGTTCAGCGTGACGCAGTTCGCGAAGACGTTCACATTTGCGCTCTCCAACGATTGGACGCGAATCGTCAGCGAGGGCGCACTCCCCGACAATATACTGCGCGCGTTGAGCGTTCCGGTCCTGCGCGGCTGGTTGGATGCGGAGCGCGGCGGGTGGGATGCGCGGCCAGACGCACCGCAAAATGGCGAACTGGAGGCGCTTGAATACTTTATTCTTCCGGGTGGATCGCGGGATGAACTCACGCGCGCGCTTGCCGGGCGGCGTCCAGTAGAAGCGCTCGATGCGCCGGGGCTGCTCCCGCCGGATGTGGATAAGCTCGCGCGCGACCGCAAGGTAAACCCGAAGCAGGCCGATAAGCTGATCGACCGCATGGCCTCGTCGCTCTTCGCGCGGGCGGGTGGCGCGGATGCACGCAGCGGGGCGCAGGCGATGCTCGGTGGCAGCGCAGACTGGAATAGTGACGCGGGAAAAGTTTTACGCGCAGTCGCGGCGGTGCTGCACCTGCCGGAAGGGTGGCGCGAACCAGATTTCATCGGCGTGAAAGATGCGTATCAGGCGGCGCGAGCGCTCGCACGGAACCCGCGTGCGAGTTTACTCAGCGGCGAACGGGATGCACTCGCACGCTTTCCGGCGGCGGCAGGTGTGGAGATGCGTTTCTTCGCGAAATAGGCAAATTGAGCAGACGGGCTGGGCAAGCCACAGCCCCTACGAAGAAAATCCACGCTCTGGTGTAGGGGTCGCGGCTTGCCCGACCCGTCCGACGTGGGCGGACACACAGGTCCGCCCCTACAAATACGAACGCGCTACTATCCGTACTGCTCAATCTTGCATCTGTTCCACCCCCGAACCGACCTGATACAATTTGCGCATCCGGTTTGAAAATTGATACGGCCATGACTTCGACCCCACCGCAATCCGGCATCACAGAGCAGCCGCACGATCCAACGGCGGTTGACCTTGCGCGCATCGATCTCCACGCCGAAGCATCTATCGAAGAGACGCCCGCCGAACGCGAAGATGCGCCGACCGTTTACGAAGGCGAACCACTCCCGCCCGTCGCTTTTACCGGGCTGGAGGATTTTCGACCCGGCCAGATCGTCACCTCCGATGATGGCCGCTCGCCCTACGCCATTAAAAAAGTGATGAGCGGCGGGATGGGTGTCGTCTACGTCGCGGACGACCTGAACGCGGGGCTGCCCGTCGCGCTCAAGACGATCAAGCCGGAAATGCTGCTTGAGGGTCACGACGATTTGCGCGAGCGTTTCCGCAACGAGGCGTTGATCTGGATCGGCCTCGATAAACATCCGAATATCGTGCAGGCGCTTACGATCCAGTCGATTACCGGACGCCCCTCTATCGTGCTGGAATACGTCGGTGGTGCGGAAGGGCTGGGTAGCGACCTGCGTGGCTGGATCAAGCACCGTCAGCTTGATTTGCAACTCAGCCTGCGGATTGCGCTGCAAATCGGCTGGGGCATGGCCTACGCGACGGAGCGCAACGCGGCGCTGGTTCACCGCGACCTCAAGCCCGCGAATATTCTGATCTCTGCCGATGGATTGGCGAAGGTGACTGATTTCGGCCTCGCCTATTCGCTGTTTGGCGATGAACTGCGCTCGGATGCGCCAGCGCCGGAGGATATTCGCCTGACGCGCAGCGGGGCAGTGATGGGGACTATGCACTACATGGCCCCGGAGCAAACGCGCGCCGCGCCAACGGATGCCCGCGCCGATATTTACGCGACCGGGGTAATCCTCTATGAGATGCTCACCGGGTCCGTGCCGTTCACCGCGATGGAATGGGAAGCCATCGCGACTGCGCACCAGACGCAGCCGCCGCAGTTCCCGCCGCGCACAGAGCGAGACATCCCCGCAAGCGTGCGCGCATTCACGTTGCGCTGCCTCGCCAAGCATCCCGACGACCGCCCGCAGGGATGGCCTGCCTTCGTTGCGGAACTCGCGGACGTCTATTACGCGCTGACGGATGAATTCCCGACGGCGACCGATGGAGCCGCACTTGTGCTGCATGAACTGCTCGCCAAAGCCTACGGCTACGCGGAACTCGGCCATTTCGAGGACGCGCTTGCGGTCTATGCAGACGCGCGGCGGCTGGCTCCGCACTCCGATCACGTCTGGGCGCGCACCGGGCGAACATTGCGCCTCGCAGGTCGCTTCGAGGAGTCACGCGTGGCGCTCGAAAACGCGCTCGCGATTAACGACGGCTATGCGTGGGCATGGCGGCAGCTTGGCGTCACGCTCGATAAGACGGGGCGCGCTGACGAAGCGGTTCAGGCGTTGCGCAAGGCCGTCGAACTGCGTCCGGCCGATAGCTGGTCCGCGCTCAATCTTGCGCGGCTCTACCAGCGTGCCGGGCAAATCGACGCGGCCATGCGCCTGCTTGCGGAAACCGTCGAACGTGACCCGGCCAATGCGCAATGTCGCGCGCTGCTGGGTGATCTGCTGGCCGACCTCGGCCAGACGCACGATGCGCTTGCGCAGTTCGACGCGGCGCTTGACCTCGCTCCGAATAACGCAGCGCTACTCAAGCGCAAGGGGCGCGCATTGCGTCGCATGGACCGTCTGGAAGAGGCGGCGGGCGCGCTCCGGGACGCGGCACGGCTGGACCGTTCAGCGTGGACGTGGGTGAGCGTCGCGGAGATTTTGCGCTCGCTACGCCGTCCGGCGGAAGCACTCGGCGCGGCACAACAGGCGCTGCGGATTGATAACAACAACGCCCGCGCGTGGGGCGTGCAGGCCGATTCGCTGCTGCACCTCGGACGCTACGAGGAGTCGCTCGAAGCCGCGACACAGGCGATCCGGCACGAGCCGGGCTATGCCTGGGCGCATCGACTGCGCGGCGTCCTGCTGGATCGGTTGGGGCGCAGGCAGGATGCGATAGCCGCCTTCGAGAGCGCGGTCCGGCTGGACCCCGCTGATCCCTGGGCATGGCAGGCGCTCGGTGGTGTTTATGCGGTGCTGCGTCGCAAGGATGATGCACTTGCCGCTCTGGAACGTGCCGAAGCCGCCGCGCCGGAACGTGCGAATTTCTGGGTCACGCAGGGGATGCACTATCTCACCTTGCGCGCTTTCGAGCAGGCGTCGGCGTGCGCAGTGCGGGCGCTCGCGCTTGCGCCGGAGAGCGCCTCCGCGTGGTGGCTCAAAGCTGATGTCATGCGCCGCCGGGGGCGTTATAAACAGGCCGCGCAGAGTTACGAGCAAGCCGTGCGTCGCGACCCGAAAGACGCCCGAAGCTGGAGCGGACTCGGCGCGGTCCTCGCAAAAACACATGATTATCAGGACGCGCTCGACGCCTACGAGCGCGCGTCCGCAATTCGCCCGGCGAGTCCCTGGTATCGGCTGCGCCGCGTCGATGTCCTCTTGAAAATCGGGTATATCGAGGAAGCGCTCGAAAGCGCCGAAGCCGCATCCCACGCTTTCGCCGATCTTCCTGATGCGTGGCTCACGCTGGGCGATGTGCAGCGCCGCGCAGACCGCCATACCGACGCGATAACGAGCTACAATCGTGCGCTGCTGCTTGCGCCTGACCTGAAACGCGCATGGGCGGGGCTTTCCCGCGCGCACCGGGCGCTCGGTGACGGCGCGAGCGCTGCGCAAGCTGCACAGAAAGCACTTTGATTGAGCGATGAACGATACGCGACCCGATCTTTCGATTACCCTGATGAGCGGACCGCAAGACGGCGTGACGTATACTTTCACGCTGAACGCGCACGAGCCGATGACGATCACGATTGGACGGCGCGAGGAATGCGAGATCAAGCTGAATTACGATTCGCAGGTATCGCGGCTGCACGCGCGCCTGACCTACGACCCGCGCGATCTGGAATATACGCTGGAAGACCTCGGCAGCCGCAACGGGACCTTCGTAGGCATCCAGCGTATCGAAGACCGCCACCCGCTCCAGCCCGGCGATATTTTCCGCATCGGGCGGACTCATATGCGGCTCGACTCACTACCCCAGCCGACAACCCCGGTCAAGACGATTGACCCCACCTGAAATGTCGTTCGCTGCGCGCGATGCTCTGCGGCTGCTCGTCGTTGCGGAGGACCCCCTCGCGCGGGCGGGGCTGGTTTCGCTGCTTGAGGCGCACTCTGACCATAATGTGACGGCCAGTGCCGGAGACTTCATCGCGACGCTGACGACGTGGCAGCCGGACCTGATCCTGTGGGATATGGGCTGGAACGGCGCACCGCAAATCGAACGGCTGGCCGATTGGGAGGAGCAAAATATCCCCGTGATCGCGCTCCTCTCCGATGTGGCGCTCGCCCCGGATGCGTGGAGCGCGGGCGCACGCGGATTGTTTTCGCGCGCGGCGCATGTCGCGTTGCTGCTTGCCGCATTGCCCGCCGTGCAGCAGGGGTTGATTGTGGTTGACCCCGCCTTCCGCGATGTGCTGCTCGTCCCGCGCGAACGTCCTGCGCTGCTCCCGCCGCCGGAGGCGCTCACCGCGCGTGAACTCGAAGTGTTGCAATATCTCGCGCGCGGCCTGCCGAATAAATCCATCGCGCGTAGCCTCAACATTACGGAAAGCACGGTCAAATTCCACGTTAACGCGATATTGAGCAAACTCGGCGCGCAAAGCCGTACCGATGCGGTGGTGCGCGCCTCGCGGCTGGGTCTGGTCATTCTATGATGGTCAGATGAATCCGACCCCTACATCAGCGCCCCTGTATGCGTAGGGGCGGACCGATATGTCCGCCCGACATGAGGAAAACGGGTCGGATGAACCTGGCCTATCCCAAAAGCGTGTGTGTATGCGTAGGGGCGGACCTATGTGTCCGCCCACGATGAGGGCTTGATCCGCCCGCTGTACGTTCCCCGCAAAAAGCAAAACACCCCACAGAGTCATCCGTGAGGTGTTTGCGACCATGCCCGCGCCAGATTGAACGGAGACGCTTTAACTCGTGAACAGCGCCCGCGCCGCGTTCTGCGCCAGATCGAAGATAGGGGTCGCGATCACGCCGAGGAAAACGACTCCGGCGCACGAGAGAATTAGCGCCCAGCGATATGGCATCCCAATCGCGATTGCCTTTTCCTCGTCTTCGCTGCGGTCGACGAACATGACCTTGACGATCACGAGGTAGTAGTAGAGCGCGATGATCGAGTTCAACACGCCGATCACGGCGAGCCAGACCAGATTGCTATCGACCGCCGCCTTGAACAGGAAGAACTTACCGATGAACCCGGCAGCGGGTGGGATGCCCGCCAGCGAGAGCAGCGCCACCGTCATCGCCAGCGCAAGCGGGAAGCTGCGCCGCGAAAGCCCGGCCATATCCGCGATGTTCTCGCTGCCCGTCGCGTTCGTAAAGAGGACGATCACACCGAAACCCGCGAGGTTCGTCAGGACGTAGATGAACATATAGAACGTGACCGCCGCCACGCCTGACCCCGGCGCGCTGCCCGACTGCGCGCCAATCGCGGCCACGCCGATCAGCGCGTACCCGGCCTGCGCAATCGAGGAGTAGGCAAGCAGGCGCTTGATGTTGCGCTGCGGCAGCGCGAGCAGATTGCCGAGCGTCATGGAGACGACGGCCAGCGCCGCGAGGAGTTGCACCCACACCTGCGTCGGCTGCGCACCCTGAAAGGCGATGATCATCACGCGCGTCAGGAGCGCGAAGCTGGCCGCCTTGCTCGCGGTGCTGATGAACGCCGTCGCGGGCGATGGTGAACCTTCGTAGACGTCTGGCGTCCAGAAGTGGAACGGAACCGCGCTGATCTTGAACCCGAAGCCGACGATGATCATTACCAGCGAGAGCAGGATTGGGAGCGCGGTGTTGACGTTTACAGGCGCATCCGCCGGGAAGAGCGCCTTGAGCGTGTTGCCAATGGCGTACAGGTTCGATTGGCGGGTGAAGCCATAGAGCAGGCTCAACCCGTAGAGCATGATCGCGCTCGTGAACGCCCCGAACAGGAAGTATTTCATGCCCGCTTCCGAGGAGCGCGCGTTTCCGCGCAGGAAGCCGGAGAGGATATACAGCGAGATCGAGAGCGTTTCAAGCGAGAGGAAGACCATAATCAGATCTGCCGCGCTCGCCATGAAGCAGCCGCCAATCGTCGCCACGATCATCACCGTATAAAATTCGCCGCGCCGTCCGAGATTGGGCGAATCCATCGCGATCAGCGCGGTGATCGCACCCGCCATGATCACCATGATTTTGAAGATCGCGGCCAGCAGGTCGTGCCGCAGTGTGCCGCCGAGGACAAGCTGCTGTCCCGCTTCCGGGACCGGGATCAGGAACGTGATCACTGCAATGACGGCCATCCCGCCCGCAACGAGGTAGCCCGTCTGCTTGCGGCGGCTTTCCGGCGAAAAGATGTCATAGAAGATGATCGCGACGGCAAGCAGCGTCAGCAGCGCTTCGGGCAGAATCGCGAACAGGCTTGCCGCGAGATCGGTATTGGGTATCAGCATGGTTCAGCCTCCCCGCAGCGCAGTAATCACGGGCTGCATCCCGGAGGTGATCATCCCGCTCATGATTTGCGGATACACGCCGAGGATCAGTAGCGCCGTAACGAGCAGGCCAATCGCCAGTTTATCGTTCCGGGAAATCGGTGTGACCTCCGGGAAGCGCTCTGCGTTGAATTCCCCGCCGAAGACGGTTTGCGTCACGCGCAACACATAGCCCGCCGTGAGGATGATCCCCAGCGCGGAGAAGATCGCGATCCAGGGGAAATGTCCGAAGCTCTGGACGAACCCGCCCGTAAGCGCTTGCGTCCCGAACGCTGGACCGCTCCAGACCCCGCTAAAGATCGGGAACTCCGCGATGAAGCCGCTAAGTCCCGGCATTCCCATCGAAACCAGCCCTCCGAGGATGAATGCCATCGCGACCAGCGGCAGTTTCTGCCCGAAGCCTCCCAGTGAGGGAATATCGCGCGTGTGCGCCCGGTCATAGACCATCCCGACGCAGGCGAAGAAGAGTGCCGTCATCGCGCCGTGACTGAACATTTGCAGGCCAGCGCCCGTCATGCCCGTGATGTTCATGGAGGCAATGCCCATCGCGACCAGTCCCATGTGGCTGACGCTGGAGAAGCCGATCACGTATTTGAAATCGCGCTGCCGGAAAGCGATAAACGCGCCATACACGACGTTGATGAACGTCAGCACGATAATCCAGGGCAGATGCGCCCGTGCGCCATCCGGCAAAAGCTGCACGCCGACGCGCAGAGCAGCATATGCGCCGAGTTTCATCAGCACGCCCGCGTGGATCATCGAAACCGCAGTCGGCGCAGCGACGTGTCCATCCGGCGACCAGTTGTGGAACGGGAACAGACCCGCCAGCACCGCGAAGCCGATAAAGATGAACGGGAACCAGAAGCGCGCCACGCTCGTTCCGAAGAAACTGAGCGTATCGAACGGTCCGACCTGCCCCGTCAGCCCTTGCAGAGAAGCGATACTCGAATATCGTGAGGCGACCTCGAAGTGCGAGAAATCGAAGCTGAACGCGGGTGCAAGCTGATTATTAAGCGCATTATGCAAGATTTTCAGGCGTTCCGGGTGCGCCGCATCCGCGAAGAAGCTGCCCGCCGCGAAGTACATCACCAGCACGCCGACCAGCGCCACGACGGAGCCGATCAGGATGTAGAGCGTCAGCTTCATCGCCGCATATTCGCGCCGTTCCTTCCAGCCCCACCCGGCGATGAGCAGGTACATCGGGAAAATCGCGAATTCATACCAGAAGAAGAGCAGGAACGTATCCAGCGAAATGAAGACGCCGTACACGCCCGCGACGAGCAGCAGGAAAAACGCCATGAATTCCTTCGTGCGGTCCTCGATCTTCCACGAGATCAGCACGCCGCAGAAGGCCGCGAGGCCCGTCAGCAGCAGCATCGGCGCGGTGATTCCATCTGCGCCGACGTGGTAGCTGATGCCGAGCGACGGTATCCAGGGGATGCTGAATTCTTGCACGAAGGATGCTACACCACGCGCCGCCGATTCATTGGCACGGGCGAGCGTGATGGGCTGGTTCATCTCGATAAAGACGAACAGCGAGAGGATCAAACAGACGAGCGCGCAGCCCGCCGCGATATAACGCGCCTCGTTGCGCTGGTCCTGCCGGAGGCCGAACAGGATAAACAGCGCGCCGAGGATAGGGATAGCCAGAATAGCAGTGAGCAGCATAGGTATTCCTTCTTACGACCCGCCGAACAGCCGTGTAACTGTCCCATTGATAACTGGCACGATCCAGTTCGGGTAAATGCCCGTGACGAGGATCAGGACCACGAGCGGCGCAAGCGCCAGCAGTTCGCGGAACTCGATCTCAAGGTGGTGGTGCAGCCATTCCTCTTTCGGGACGCCTTGCAGCACCTTCATAATGCCCTTCAGGATGTACGCACCCGTGAAGAGTAGCCCGATCATCGACAGCGCGACGTAGGCCGGGAAAATCCACCACGCGCCGAACGTCACCTGAAATTCACCGACGAACCCGCTCAGACCGGGCAGGCCGAGGCTCGCCATGCTCACAAAGACGAGGCACGCGCCATAGGCCGGGGCGACCTTCCACAGCCCGCCGAAGCGGTCCAGGTCGCGCGTGTGCGCCTTGTGGTAGAGCGCGCCGACCAGCAGGAACATGCCCGCACTGCTCAGGCCGTGCGTGAACATCTGCATGATCGCGCCGTTGGTCGCCATCTGCACCGAGCGCATGGTGATCGTCGGGTCGTTGAGCGGCGTTTTGGTCAGGATATTGTTGTAGACCGCCGCGAACGCCGCCACGCCGAGCGCGACGAACCCCATATGGTTAACCGAGCTATACGCGACCAGCCGCTTGAAATCGGTTTGGCCGAACGCGCTGAATGCGCCAATCACGATACTCAGCATCGCGAGCGCGGCGAGGATCGGCGCGAACGACTGCGCCGGTCCGGGGAACAGTGGGACGACCAGCCGCAGGAAACCATACGCGCCCAGCTTGAGCAGCACGCCCGCCAGTAGCATCGAACCCGCCGTCGGCGCTTCGGTGTGTGCATCCGGCAGCCACGTATGGAACGGCCAAATTGGGACCTTAATCGCAAAGGCGATAAAGAACGCGATGAACGAGACGGCTTTCACCGTATCCAGCGAGAGGCCGAACGGCAGCGTAATCGCGCGTCCGGCGGCGTTCAGACCTGCCGGGAAGTTCGCAAGCAGCGTCGGAATATCGAACGTCCCGCTGATGTTGCCGATAAGCTGCATCGCGAGCAGCATCCCCAGCGAGCCGCCCATCGTGAACAGGAAGAACTTGAACGACGCATACTTCCGGTTCTGGCCGCCCCACAGGTTGATCAGCAGGAACATCGGCACGAGCGTGAATTCGTAGAACAGGAAGAAAATCAACAAATCCTGCGCGACGAAGACACCGATCATCGCCATTTCGAGGACGAGGAACAGCGCCATATGTTCGTGAACGCGGTCCGTCACCTCGAAGCTGATCAGGATCGCGAGCGGCGTCAGGATGCCCGTCAGCAGCACCATCGCGACCGACAGGCCATCGACGCCGACATGCCAGTTCGCGCCGAGCAGCGGGAAGAACGGCGTGCTGTGCTGGCAAACGAAGCTGAACGGCTGGACCGTTCCGGTCCCCATGACGAGGCCGGGCGGCGTATCACCGACCGGGCAGCCGCCGCCCTGATAGGTCAGGAACAGGAAAATCGTCAGCGCCGCGACCGCGAGGCTGAAACCGAGCGCGACGTACCGCGCGAGCGGCTTGTTCTCGCGCGGCAGGAGCATCACGACCCCGCCCCCGATCAGGGGCAGGAAGACAAGCAGGCTCAGGAAATCGAGTTGCATGGGTTAATCTGTCCCCCCACTGGTCGGCGCGGGGCGACCCGGACCGAGTAAAAAGAACAAGGCGATTGCGACGATCACTTCCAGCACGCCGACGACAAGCACCACCGACGAACTGGTCAGCACCAGCAGCACGATATTCGCGGCGATGAAGATGGCTCCGACAAGGCTGTAGAGCAGATAGCGCTGGATGCGTCCGTTCTGGATTTGGCGCGCGGAGCGGGCGATGTCGCCAATCGCTTCGGGGATACCGTCGCTCACGCCGTCGATGATCGTGGTGTTGAACGCGCGGATGTAGTTCCCGATCTGGGTCGCGGCATAGGCGAGGAAGTTCAGGAAGCGGTCGATGATGCCCCGGTCGATGATCTGCGGGGTCAACACTTCGCTCACCCACGTCAGCGGGCGCACGAGATAGCGCTTGTACGCTTCTTCGATGTAATACTTGTTGGAGATGAGACGATACCAGGTCGGACCCATGAACTCCGCAATTGGGTCGCTCTCCGCGATGACCGGACGGCGCAGGTACAGCTCCGCGCCCAGCCCCGCGCCGAGGATGAATACCCCGAACGAGATGATCACCGGACCGATATTGAACGCGATATGCTCTGCCTCAGCGAGCAGTGACTGCGCAACCCATTGGCCGAACGGCGAGGCGATCCCGATCCCCTTCAATGCCGCTCCCAGAACCCAGAAGCCGGAATTGATGCCGCCAAAGCCCGCGACGATGGCGAAGAAGGCGAGGACGATCAACGGCGCGGTGAGTTGCGCGCTGACGTTGCGGTTCTCGATGGTGCGCGGTTCATAGTGCTGCGCATAACGTGCGGCTTCCGAACGCGGTTCCCCGGCGAACACCATACAAAGCTGACGCATGGTATAGAGCGCGGTGCAGAACGCGGCCAGAGCGAGGACTATCAGCACGACCAGCCCCAACGGGTTTTTCGAGCCTGCCGCCCATGCTTCCGCGAAAATTTCATCCTTCGACCAGAAACCCGCCGTGATGAGCGGGAACCCCGCAAGGCTCATCCCGCCAATAATGAAGGTTGCCGTCGTCACGGGCATCTTGCGGCGTAGCCCGCCCATGTTGCGCATATCCTGCGGGTCGAAGTCGCTATGCGCAGCGACCGTATCCTGCTGATGCGCGCCATGTGCGTCATGCGCTTCTTCACCGTGACCATGCTCCGCCGGGTGCGACTCCTCGCCGTGTTCAGCAACCGCGAGCGCTGCCGCTTCATGCCCCGTATCGTGACCATGCGCGGCGTCATGCGCGAGGTGTTCGCCGTGTTCCATTGCGTGGATTACCGACCCGGAGCCGAGGAACAACAGCGCCTTGAAGAAGGCGTGCGTGATCAGATGGAAGAACGCGGCGGTATACGCGCCGATGCCGAGCGCCGCCATCATGAATCCAAGCTGGCTGATCGTCGAGTAGGCGAGGACCTTCTTGATGTCGTTCATCGTGAACGCAATCGAGGCCGCGAAGAGCGCCGTAAACGCGCCGACGACCGCCATCAGCACCATTGGACCCGTGAAAATGCCCTCTGCGGGGTTGCCGCCTGCCGAAAGCACCGGGTACATGCGGATGATCAGATAGATACCCGCGCTGACCATCGTGGCCGCATGGATCATCGCGCTAACGGGCGTCGGACCTTCCATCGCGTCCGGCAGCCAGATGTGCAGCGGGAACTGCGCACTCTTGCCAATCGTGCCGACGACGATGCAGATACCGATCACGCCCGCCGCCGTCAGGCCGAAGAGACCACCAAGCGCGGGTGTGCTGCCAAGTGTTTGTAACGTGGTTGCATTGAACATGATTTCGCGGAAGTTGAGCGTCCCGGTGGTAGCCCACAGGTACGCAATCCCGATCATGAATATCACATCGGCCACGCGCGTGGTCATGAACGCCTTGATCGCGGCCTTGTACGCGCTTTCCTTCTCGAACCAGAAGCCGATGAGCAGGTATGAACACAAGCCCATCACTTCCCAGCCGACGAACAGCAGCAGCAGGTTATCCGCGACGACGAGCGTGAGCATCGCGCCCGCGAACAGGCTCAGGTACGCGAAGAACCGCGTGTTACGCGGGTCGTGCGCCATGTATCCGAGCGAGTAGATGAAAATCAGGAAGCAGGCGAGCGGGACCATGAAGAGCATGACATGGTTCAGCGGGTCGAGGAACACGCCCATGCGCAGCGCCCCGGACCCCGCGCCATTCGTGCCATTGGAAAGCCACGCGACGCTGCTCCCGAATACACCGTCCGCATGTCCGAGGGCGGGGAAGGCCAGCCCGCGCGCGACAACCAGCCACGCAAAGACCAGCGAGATCACGATCCCGCCGATTGCCAGCACATGCGAGAGCGTCTTGTTGCGTCCCGCGCCGAGGATGATCGCGGCGAACGCGAGCAGCGGCGGTATCGGGATGAGCCACAATAGATTATTGACGTCAAACCAGTTCATGAATGTGCATCCCCTAGAGTTTGAGCGTATCCGCGCTCTCGGCGATGACCGTCTGGCGGTTGCGGTACATGGCGATGATCAGCGCGAGGCCGACCGCCGCTTCCGCTGCCGCGACGACGAACACGAACACGGCGAAGGCCTGTCCGCTCATCCCAATCGGCAGTCCGCTGCCGACATCCTGCGCGGGCGTGTTGAAGCGCCAGAACGCGACGAGGTTCAGGTTCACGGCGTTCAGCATGAGTTCGACCGACATCAGGATCGAGACGGCGTTACGCCGCGCCAGCGCTCCATAGAGGCCGATGCAGAACAGCAGCGCCGCGACGATCAGAAACGCGGTTAATGGAACCATTTAATCCTCCCGCGCGATGACGATAGAGCCGATCATCGCCGCCGTGAGCAGCACCGACGCGAGTTCAAACGGGAGCGCGTACTGCGCCGGGTCTACGAGCGCCTTGCCGAGTTCTTCCACGCCGCGCCCGTTGAGCGCCGCAATCGGCTCCCGCACGAGGAGCGGGTTCGCGCCTTGCCCGGCCTGGAACAACACGAACGCGATCACCAGAAAGGTAACAATCGCTGTGATCCCGCCGACCCACCACTGCGTATTCAGCGCTTCGGTGAGTCCCATCAGACGGCGTGTGAGCATGATCGCGAAGATGATCAGGATCACAATCGCGCCCATATAGACCAGCACCTGCACCGCTGCGAGGAACGGCGCGGAAAGCATTACGAAAAGCCCGGCCACTCCGAACAGACTGACCAGCAGCCATAGCGCGGAGTGGAATATGTTACGGTCGATGACCACCGCCAGCGCCGACCCTATCGTGAGCAGGGTCAGAATGCCGAAGGCCAGCCATTGCACCCAATCTACGGTCTGCATTCTTTTCTCCTAGTCGCCGACGGCAGGTTGTTCGACGGGCGTGCGTCTGCCGAGGTACGGCGGGCGCGCGGCACGGTTCGCTTCGACACTGGCGCGTTCCTTGCGGATCGCGTTCTGGATCATCAGGCCGACCCCGCCGAGGATGATGACGTTCACAATCAGCAGCACAATCGCGCGCGGCAGGTCCGCAATGAAGTCTGACCCAAACACGCGGTAGATATTGCCGAGCGTCGAGCCGCTTTCCGCAATCGCGCGCACGGCTTCGTAATTCGGCTGCAAGACCTTCGCGACGAACGCGACAGCCAACAGGTTCACCAGTTGTAGCGGGACGAGGAACTTCCAGTTGAAGGCCATCATCTGGTCGATGCGCAGGCGCGGGACGGTGTTGCCGATCCACAGCAGGAGCAGGTAAATCACCATCGACTTCGAGAAGAAATAGACGAAGCCGAGCAGCGCCCCCGCGAGGCCGGGCAATTCCGCACCCGGTCCGCGCCAGCCACCCACGAACAGCACCGCCATGAGCGCGCAGGATGTGAACGAGTGAACGAATTCCGCTGCCTGGAACATCCCGAACTTGATCCCGGTGTACTCGATGTTGTACCCGGCGACCAGTTCCGACTCGGCCTCGATCACGTCGAACGGCGCGCGTCCGGTTTCGCCCAGATTGCTCGTGAAGAACACGAACGCACTCAGCGGCACGGCGAAGATGTAGAAAATATGCTGCGCCTCGACGATTCCGTTCATGCTCATTGTCCCGGCCAGCAGCACCGGCACGAGGATCGAGATGACCATCGGCACTTCATAGCTGACCAACGCCGCGACTGCGCGCAACGCTCCGAGCAGCGCATATTTGTTGTTGCTGCTCCACCCGGCCAGCAGCACGCCCAGCGTTCCGAGCGAGGCGACCGAGATGAAATAGAGCGCACCGACGCTCAAATCAGCGCCGATCAGCGTCTTCGCGAAGGGCATCACCGCCCAGATCAGGACGACGGCAGCAATCGCGAGCAGTGGCGCGATGTTGTAGACGGGCTTATCCGCGCCCTGCGGTGTGATGTCTTCTTTGGTGATCATCTTGCCCAGATCGGCGAAGACCTGGAACAGGCCGAACGGTCCAACACGGTTCGGTCCCATGCGGTCCTGCACGCGCGCAGCGACCTTGCGCACGAGCCACAATCCGATCACCGTAAACCAGATCAGGCCGAACGAGGCACAGGCCACCACGCCGAGCAGCAGCGCGACGAAGGTGGCGATGTGCGGATTCCAGCCACTGTTGACCAGCGCTTCAATCATGAGTAAATCGCTCCTCGCTTCTCACGGTTTAAGTCCACTCCAGCGCGCCCTTGCGCCACGCATACAGCAGCGCCACACCCAGCAGCCCGACGAAAATCAGCATCTCGAAGAAGGCATACAGATTAAGCTGGTTATACGCGGCTGCCCAGGGAAACAAAAACACCGCTTCCACGTCGAAAATCAGGAAGACAATCGCATACAGATAATACTGTACCTTGAATTGCACCCACGCATCGCCTACGGTCTCGATGCCGCATTCATAGGTTTCGCGCTTGAGGGCATTGGCGCGCTTCGGTCCGAGGACCCCGCCGATCAGGATTGGCGCGGCGGGCAACGCCCACGAAATCGCGAAAAATATCCCGACAAAGAGCCATTCGTTCACTTGCTGCATAAAGCATCAGCTCCCGTTCGATTTGTGAAGAACTTCGCTAAGTCTAACACGCGCGGCGCTCATACGCCATACATCTGCCAGCACCTGAACCACGCAACATTTCTTAATCACAGATGAGCCACCGCATCGAATTGTAGCATAGCCGAGACCGATCACGAATATTGTGCGCCTTACGCGGAGTCTGACCATCGGCATGTTCATACCCTGCTGAAACTGATATAATGACTCCGGCTTGAATCACCTCGAAATGAACCTATGCCGACACGCTTCTGGGCTATCGCGGATACGCATCTTTCCTTTGCCAAACCGAAAAACATGGCGCGCTTCGGCGACAAATGGGTGAACCACGAGGAGACGCTCAGGGCACATTGGTCCGCGCTCATCCAGCCGGAAGATGTCGTCCTCGTCGCGGGCGATATTTCATGGGCGGATAGCCCCAACAAGGCCGTTCCCGATCTGGCCTGGTTGAGCGCGTTGCCAGGTAAGAAAATCCTCTTGCGCGGCAACCATGATCATTGGTGGAAGAGCATCGAGGCGGCGCGGCGCGTGGCGGAACCTTTGGGGTTGACGCTTCTGGAAGGGGATAGCATCGCCATCGGCGGCGTGCTGATTGCGGGGGCGATGGGGCATATCGCCCCGCAGGACCCCTATTACAAACCGGACCCGCCCAAGAACCGCTACGAACGCGAACTCGCGCGCCTCGACTCTGCATTGCGCCACGCGGCGCAAGCCCGCAAACCGGGGCAGACGCTCTTGCTGATGATGCACTACCCGCCCTTCACCAGTGACGCGCAGCCGACCGCATTCAGCGAGTTGATCCGGCAGGCCCAGCCGACGCAGTGCATCTACGGCCACCTGCATCGCGCCGCCGAATGGGAAATCGCGGTTCAGGGCGTGCGCGACGGCGTGCAGTTTCGGCTGGTCGCAGCGGATTATGTCGGGATGACGCCGCAATTGATAGATGAGGAGTAACGTACATGGGATTGGCCTATTTCCAGATGCCGCCGGAAGCACTCGCGGCGCTGAAACCACTGATTGCGCAGCACGAATCGGATATTCTCGGACCCCGCGCACGCGGCTACTTTTTCGACCGCCCCGATGCGTACGATTACGTGAGCGTGCAACACGTCGCGCGTAGCCTCTACGATTTGGGCGCAGCGGGCGCGCAGGCGTCGCTCGAACTCTCCGAGAACGAGGCGCATAGCCTTTCCATGCTCGATTTTGAACTGCCCGGTGACGATCTGGAATTCCCGCCCGCGCCGTTCATGGCGAGCGCCGCACCTGAACAGGTACGCAAGTATCTCCGCTTCATCCAGCGCAAGCTGGGACCCACACCGGAAAGCGCGGCGGCGCGCGTCGAAGCAAGCAGCAGCGACCCGCGTTATACGGGCTACCTCAACCATCAGGTACGTAACCTGCGTATCGCGCTCCCGAAGGTATGGCGCTTCTTCGAGGCCGCAGAACGCGCGGGCGCGGGCGTGCTGGTCGTCGATTTGCGAGCGCGCGACGTCGAAATCCCGGAGGCGGTCGAACTGGCGTACTGAGTGCGGGTCTGCGCGTGGTTTGTTATAATGTTCACAAGCCGCACGCTTCATAATTGTAAAGGACCCGCTCGATGACCCGTTTGCTTCGCGTCCTGCTTCCGCTGCTCGTTCTGACCTTCGCCGCCGCGTGCGGTACGCCTGCCTCGCTCGCCGTTGCGCCGCTGCCGACGTTGGTTCTGCCCACGCGCGTGGCGATCCTTCCGACCTCAGGCGGGACCGAACCGACGCGCGCGCCCGCTGTTGCCGCCGCGCCGACCACACTCCCGACCCTTGCGCCGACGCGCCCCCGGCCTGCGGCTTCCCCGACGATTACGCTCATCCCCACCAAAGCGCCGCCTTCCGCGACGCCGCTTCCCTCACCGACCACACCGCCGACCGCCGATCCTGCCGCCGAACGTGGACAGGTATTGTTCGCGCAGGGTGTAGGTACGGAGGGCGTACCGACCTGCGCCTCGTGCCATTATGTCGATAAAGACGAGCCGTTCACCGGACCGTCGCAGAAGGGACTCGCGCGCCGCGCCGGGACGCGCGTGGCCGGGCAGGACGCCGTGACCTACATCCGCACCTCGATCCTCAATCCGAATGCCTACATTGTTCCGAACCAGAAGGATGCGGCGGGCAACGATCACATCTACGGCGTCGGCGGCCAAAGCCTGATGTATCAGGATTACGCTAAGCATCTGAGTGATACTCAGGTTGGCGATCTGGTCGCCTATCTGCTGACGCTGCGCTAGTCGAATGCCTCTGATCAGGGAATCACGCGCGCATTCAACATTTCGTTGATCTTTCCCAGCAAGCGGCGCAGTTCGCCCTCGAATTCGTCATTGATCTCTTCGCCGCTCAACGCTTCGTGGAAAATTTCGCGCGCGTCCTTGATCGAGTCCTGCCCCGCACGCAGTTTGGCAAGCCCTGCGCGCATCTGACGGCGGGCATCACGTAATGGGTCCGGCGCGGCCTGCCAGCCATAATCGACCGAGACGCGCTCCAGCCCCGCGAGAAACACATCGGCATTCGGGATTTGCACCCGCGCGCCCTGTTCGAGCAATGCTTGCAAGGCTGCGCCGAGCGTCGGCTCCACCCCGAAATCGAGGTGGTTTACATCGCCATAGCGTGCTTCGACCTCTTCCTGCCCGGCGGGTTGCGGCATCAACGCCCCTTTTTGTGGGCTGAGTCCGGTAAAGATTGGGTAGAAGATGCCGACGCACAGGTTATGCAAATCCATCTGGATTTGATTCGCCAATACCTGCTCGTTGCCCTCGATCAGTTTGGAACTGTTCCAATCGATCACGCGCAGCGTGCGCCCATTCCAATAAACGTGTTCCAGCTTGTGATCGAGGTACAGAATGCGCCGCGAATGCGCCATGCGCAGCATATCCACAAACTGGATCGCAAGGTCGAGTCCCTCTTCGCTCGGCAGCCGCCAGCGCGTGCCGGGCGTGTTTGGCTTCATCAGATAGAGCAGGTTTTCGGCGCGCGGCAGCATTTCGACGGCGAGGTATGGTCGCCAGCGCTTCTCCGCATAGGTCAGCGAGGCGCGCTTGAACGACTCCGCATCGATCCCGAAGCTGATCGCGTGTCCCCCGCGCGGGCGCTCCTCTTCCGAGGACAGATAGCCGCAATCGTACAGGCGCATCACCGCGCTCGACTCGGCCATGCGGTTCAGCAAATCGGCCTCGTTGATGAAGGCCAGCGCTTCCCATTTCGGCGTGCCGTCGGTCGTCAGGTGTTCGCTGCGCATGACTTTGAATGCACACGGTTTACGCATCGCGTCCTGCGCCTCGAAAACGCGCGCGTAATGCCCCTGCGCGAAGGTATCTATCGAATTGCCGATCTTATAGAGCGTTTCGAGGTGAATTTCTGGCACGCGCGGTTTAGCCTATCTGCACTTTGAGCGACGCGACGTTGACAAGCACGGTCGGCGCGGAAGTATACAGGACGATATTTACGGAAGTCGCGGGTCCATACTGCGCAGCAGTTGTCTTGCCGAGCAGTTGCCCATCCGCGTAAAGCGATACGGTGCGGTCGTCGTTGCGCTGTACGGCCAGCGTCACGCGGATCGGCTGTGCGGCTTTGGTCGCCTTGCGCGTGAGCGTGCCGTTGATGTTTGTGCCATAGTTGGCCGTCAGTGGCGAGACGCGCGCGACGTTGACCTGCGCGTAGGCTTTTTGTTGCCCGGAGAGCGTCTCGAACCCGAACCCGAAATAGACGATCCCGGCGTTTGCGAGCGAGGCATTGAACGAAGTCAACTCCAGCACGGCTTCCGCACGCATGACCGTCCGTGAGGCGTCTGGTCCGAAGAGCGATCCTAGCGTACTCGGCAGAATTTTTGCATATTGCGGGACGTTGCCGCCCTTCGTATTCGCCGTGCCGAGCTTCCACCCGCCCGCGTCGGGGTCCGGCGTGAAGAAATCGAGCGGCCAAGGTAACGTATCGCCGGGTAGCTTGCCCAACCCGCCAAGCAGGTCATATTCACCGCTCGCGACATTCGCCGGAAGCGTTGCGGTCGCGATTCCGGTTGCGCCTGCCAGCGGTGCGAGGCCGACTGTTGCGGCGGCATTGGTGGGCGCGAGTGTGGGTGCGGTGGTCGGTGCGCTTGTCGTTGCCACGCCTGTTGGCGCAATCGTCGGCACGGCAGTCTCGAACGGCGCGGCGGTCGCAAATGGCCGCGTCTCGGTCGGGACGAAACGCACGGTTGGTGTGGTTGGCGTGGTTGGCAGTTCGGTCGGTGCGTCGGTCGGCGTGCTGCTCGGCGCAGTGGTCGGTGTATTGCTTGGCGTGGCGCTGCTGGTTGCGGGTTCGGTAAGTGGCACGAGCGCGACGGCAGGAATGCTGGTCGGCGCGTCGGTCGTGATTATTGCAGCGGTTGCCGCCTCTGCGACGGTCGGCGTTGGCGGCAGCGTGAGCGCGATACCCGGAGTTGCCCCCCTATTGCCACCCAGCAACGTAATCGCGGCGATCACGGCCACCCCGACGACGACC
Organism: Aggregatilineales bacterium; assembly: GCA_965246845.1. GTDB lineage: Bacteria > Chloroflexota > Anaerolineae > Aggregatilineales > UBA2796 > JBBRMW01. Next base: position 114,049 of record CBDFFR010000012.1, on the reverse strand, counting down.
ACCACCGCCAACCCCGCCAGCCAGGGGACGCGCGGGATCGTGACCCGCTCATCGTTGCGCGTACCATCGTCGTAAGGCGCGTCATCGACGGTCGCGGGTTCGATTACGGAGGGCGGCGCGGCCTCGCTCATGTATGAATCGATCACGCGCGAGGGACGCACGTTTTCCTCGACAAAGCCGGGGAGCGCATCAGTGGCAGTTCGTTCTGGTGGCGGTGCGGCGGGCGCGTAGCTGAACGTCGGCGCGGGGTCAGGCAGCGCACGGACGAGGCTTTGCCAGTGGCGGTAAATTGGGAAGGCCGGATGCTTCTCGATGAACAGCGAATTGAAATGTCCATCCAGCAACCGCAGCTTTTCGTCGCGCGTGAAGCGCTCGTCGGCATAGAGGTCCTTGATCGAGCTGTAGGTATCGCGCCACTGCCGGACCAGCGCGGCGTAATCCTCGCCGAGCGCGGCGCGTGTCCCGCTGAAAATCTGCCAGTGCGCGTCATCGATGGCCGGGTCGGGCGCATCGGTCGGGTTGAGCGCGGCTTGATCAATCGTGCGGCGCGCCTGCTGCAACGCTTCCGAGGTAGTGTTCAGACCGGAAAGCCAATTCTTGAAGCCATCGAGCGGCGCGCCAATTGTGCCTTCGGCCTGCTTGATCTTCTCGAACGCGGTATCAAGCAGCGCGTGCGCCCCGCGAAAGTCGCCATCGGTCCACTTACGGAGCGCGTCGTCGATGTTGCGCACCGCGCCTTCGGCGGGTTCGAGCCACGCGGCAGCGAGCGGCTGCCGGAGTGCCGGACGCGCGGTTTGCAGGTCCGCTACGCCGCGCACGGTGTTGAGCGCGGTCGCAGCATTCGCGAGCAATTGCCGCCGCGTGATCGCGTGTTCGAGCGCGACATAGATTGGATGCGCACGCACGTTCGGCAACGTGCGGCTGGCCGCGTCGCGCCACATATTCGCGTCGTCCGGCTGCTCGTTCAACAGTGCGACCAGCCCCTGCATGGTCAATTGCATCATCAGGATACGCACCGCCGCCGAACTCATATCGCGCATCGGCTCGACCAGACCCCGGTTCATCGCCTTGAGGTAAACCGTGCGGTTCGGCATCTGGTCGGTGAATTTGCGCTCGACAGCTTCTTCGGCGGGCGTGAGCAACGCGCTGATGTCGCGCTCGGTCGCTTCGGTGAGCGTGCGGTCGCCCATGCCATTCCCGGTCAGCCACTTTTGCGTCAGGTCCGCCATGCGGATCAGGCGTATGGCCGCCTCGCGTTCACCCTCGCTATGCGCAGCTTCAAGTGCGCGCTGCCCGATGCCGAGCGCGTCTCCATTGCGGCCTTTGTCCCACGCATCCCAGCCTTCACTGAGCGCCTTGCCGAGCATCGAATTGGGGTGCAGCGCTTCAATGAAACGCGCATCGGAAACCTGCCGCGCGCGGTCCGTGAACCAGCCCGCCGCCGCCTTGTTGACCGGACCGAGCAGCGCCGCAGCGCCTTCATAGGCTTCTACCGCCGGACGCTTGCCGCCGCTCGCGAAGGAGGCATTCGCGGCTTCCATTGCGCCCACTGCGCCGTTCATCCGCGCGACCAGATCGGCCAGTGCGGGGTCGGTTATATCGACTTGAAAGGCAGCCAGCCGCGTGCGCCCCGCATCCAGCCAGCCCGCCACATCCTGCCCCGGCGCGTTCTCCGTGAGCCGATCCACTTCCTGATGAAAGGCGTTCAAATCGGCGGCCACGCGCTCGAAGCCCTCGTGCGTCGGGTCGATGGCGCTGGCCTGCCGGAGCGCATTGCCTGCCCGGTTCGAGTCGCCGAGCGCGTTGGCGGCGACGATTTCCAGCAAGTCGGCAATATCATTCGCGGCGGCGGCGGCGCGCGTGCAAGCGTCCCGCGCGTCACTTTCGAGCCGTTCCTCGAAGCCGCCAAGCGTCTCCGCGAGGTTGGCATAGAGGCGGCGCAAGGGCTGTACGCCCGGTTCGGTCGGCGTATCGAGAGCAGTCACGAGCCGCGTCAGGATCGCGCGTTCACTGGCGCGGTTCGCGAGTTTTTGTTCAACTCGCGCGAGGTGCGGACGCAGCAGCACGACCCCCGGCATGAGCAGCGCCAGCCGCTCCGCGAGCAACAACTGCTGCTCTTTGGCTTCGATGCGGCCTTCCGGCGTGATGACGAGCGCGCGCGCAGCGGTGGAGGCGTCCCCACGATACAGTGCATCGAGCGCGGGCGAGAGTCCAGCGGGCGGCTTGCTGAGGCGCGCTTCGCGAAGCTGCGCGGCGGCATCGATCAGGTATGCGAGCAGCGGTTGATCTTCAAGTGACCCGACGCGCGCCTTGATTTCATTTAATAAATCGAGCGCGCGGGCGTAATTGCCATTTTCGATATAAATCCGTGCGCCGTCCAGATCGCCCTGTATGGCAAGCTGCCGCAGCCGCGCCGCGACTTCCGCCGCGAGCGCCCGCGCCGCCGGGTGGCCGGGGTCCTGCTGCACGGCGTCGCCAAGCAGCGCGTCGAGTTCCGCGAATTGCTCCTGGCTGGCCGCGTTCGGCAGGCGGTTACGGACGCGCTCCAGAAGCGCGTCGCGCGTCCGTTCGACCGGACGGCGCATATCCGCAAGGTCGCGGCGCAGCGTCGTAATATCATGATAGCGAGCGTTCGGGTCGGCGGCAGCAGCCTTGGCGAGGATCGAGCGCAGGCGCGGCGAAAGGTTATCCGCGAGGTTGGGCGCGGAGTCCCCGCTGCGGCGTTCGAGCCGCTTGCCGCCCGAAAACACGAAATGCACCAGTTCCGCGACCTGAAACGTATCCGCCGCGCGCGTGACGGTCGTTTGCTCGCCATCGAGGAAAACCGCGTTGCCCCAGTCGATCACCTTCAGGCGGTAATTGTCGCGGTCCCAGAAGAGGTGTTTGGCATCCACGTCGTTATAGACGATCTTGCGCTCGTGCGCGGCTTGCAACAGATCAAGTAGCAAATCGATCACGACGAACGTTTCCAGTTCGGGCATCCGTTCGCCCTTCGCGGAAAGTTCCAGCACGTGATCTTCGACCGTTTTGCCTTCCGCAAGGTCAATCGCGATGTACTGGTGGACCTGCCCGCCGACGCGGAAGTTTCCGCTGTGGCGCAATTCCGTCAGGACGGGATGCCCGGCCAGCCGCTCAAGCGCGCGCTTCTCGTTCAAAATCGAGACTTCCTGCCCGGCGCGCATCGGCGGAGCGTCCTGCGGCGCGGGGCGTTTGATCACCACTGGACGATCATTATCCAGCGTGTCATAGGCGCGCAGCGTCTCGCCGGAGCGTCCGCGCGGGTAAATGTAATCGTAGCGGAAGCGATTATCGAACAGGCTGTCGGTACGCCGTCCCGGTTGCGGACGTGGCATTGCGGACTCCGTACATTCGCAGACCAAAGCGGCGGCTATTGTACGCGCTGCGCGGCGTTTTGCCTAATGTGCAAGGAATGAGACGCGGAAATTGGGGATATTGCGCTTCCCGATAATTATGGGCTTACTCTCATCAGTGAGTGTTAGTGTGAAGAACACGGATAGGTCCCCATATCTACCCGTGTTCTCAGTATATGGAATCACGTGAGATTAGACGGCGGGGATCAGCGCGCGAAGCTGCGGGACATGCTGTTCCGCGATGTGAGTCTGATACTGCACAAGCAGGAACACGGCGAGGGGATTTGCTCCATATTCTGGCAAGACAATCGTTTTCCACAGATCGGCGGGTTCCAGCGCCGCGACCATCGCCTTGTTACCCGCGAAAGCCGCACTCAACGCGGTAGCGAACGCAGCGCGCGGCGCACCTTCATATTCCGGCTGCCAGAAAGGATTACCATATGTGATCGGGACCGACGGCGCACCCGCCACGAAGAACCCGGCCTGAAACGGTGTGCGGTTCAGGACGCCGATGACATGCGAGAGGACTTGACGCGCGTTCCATTCGCCTGCGGGCTGTGTGCTATCGAGCGATTCCGGGAGCTGCGCGAGGACGGACTTGAAGGCGTCGTGCGTGGCGTCGAGGATACCGATCAGGGAGGCGGCAGAAATCTGGGGGGTGGTGTTCATCGTCTTTTCTCCTGTTTTAGAACGGGATGTTCTTTGTTTTTCCCCGTTTCTATAAAGACGACGAACGGCGATCCCGGAAATCGACAACGATTTTGGGAAATTGCTGATCAGTTTTTGGAAATCCGTGTTACGGTTGCCATTGATGGTTCAGAAGGGTTGAATAGAATGCACTATATGATCCTGATCTACGGCGAGGAAGCCTCCTATACGCCGGAACGGCAGGCCGCCGATTTGCCACAGTGGATGGCGTTCCAGCAGGATGTACAATCGCGCGGTATGCTGGTCTCCAGCGCGGGGTTGTACCCGACAAGCGCGGCTACGACGCTCCGCGTGCGCGATGGAAAGCCGCTCATCACGGATGGTCCATTTGCGGAGACTAAGGAGCAGCTAGGCGGCTTCTACGTCCTCGATTGCAAGGACCTCGATGAAGCTATCGAGATCGCGGCTAAACTGCCGAACGCCGCGACAGGAACGCTCGAAATCCGTCCGGTGACGCAATACTGAGGGTGTCCGTGTCAGCGTATCAGGTGGTCGCGGAGACTTTCCAGCGTGAACAGGGACGGCTGCTCGCGGCGCTTTGCAAAACGCTCGGCGATTTGGAATTCGCGGAGGACTGCCTGCAAGAAGCCATCCTTTCTGCCCTGCAACACTGGGAGGGCGGGGAACTTCCAAATAACCCGGCGGCGTGGCTGATGACCACCGCGCGCAACAAAGCTATCGACAAGCTCCGGCGTGGCAAACGCATGGAACATAAACAGGCGATCCTGAGCGCTTTGATCGAGGCGAACCATGAAGATGAAGACGAGACGGATCGCACAATCCCGGATGAGCGTTTGCGCCTGATTTTCACCTGTTGCCACCCGGCGCTCTCCAACGAGGTACAGGTCGCGCTCACGTTGCAAACGCTTGGCGGGCTGACCACCGCCGAAATCGCGCACGCCTTTCTATCGTCGCTGACGACGATGGAACAACGCCTTGTCCGCGCCAAGCGCAAAATTCGTGATGCGGGCATCCCCTATGAAATCCCGCCCGCCGCGCGGCTCCCGGATCGGCTGGATTCTGTCCTCGTGGTGCTTTACCTGATCTTCAACGCCGGATACACTGCGCCTGCGGGCGACCAGTTGATCCGGTCGGACCTCTGCGCAGAAGCGATTCGGCTGGCGCGTGTTCTGGCCGCCCTGCTGGACGCAATCGGCGTGCTTTATGGCGAAGTTGCCGGGCTGCTCGCATTGATGCTTTTGACCCATGCGCGGCAGGCGGCGCGCACCAGCCCCGACGGGGCGCTGATCCTGCTTGAAGATCAGGATCGCGCGTTATGGAACCGTGCGGAAATCGATGAAGGCATAGCGTTGCTCGATCAGGTGCTTATACAGCGCACGCCGGGACCGTTCCAGTTGCAAGCGGCTGTCGCGGCGCTCCACGCACAGGCACGCAGCGCCACCGACACGGATTGGCCGCAAATCGCAGCACTCTACGGGGCGCTCTTCGAGATGACGGCCTCGCCAATTGTCGCGCTCAACCGTGCGGTCGCTTGCGCGATGGCCGAAGGACCGGATCGTGGCCTGGCAATGCTGGCCGAACTCGCGACCTATCCCATTTTGCAAAATTATTATTTGTATCATGCAGCGCGTGCCGATTTGCTGCGGCGCACGGGACGCAATGCGCAGGCGCACGAAGCCTACACGCAGGCGATCTTGCTCTGCGAAAATGCAGTCGAACGGGATTTCCTCACGCGCAGAATCGCGGAACTCACAGATACCGCGCGCTCCCCATGAATACCAGTGCGACCAGCATCAACACGAAGCTGATGCGCGAATGCGCAACCAGCAGCGCCGCGCGCTTCTGGAAGTCATTTACTGCCGCCGCATCGCCTGTCAGCGCCGTTTGTGCGAGGTCCTTGGTGTATTTGGTGAGCGATGTCCCGCCATGCACCGCCGTAATCAGCCCCGCCACCGCGCCAATCGCCAGGACGATATTCCCGGTACTGGAAAAGTGCGAGGTCGCACCGCCGACAACGTACAGCAAAATCCCGGCCAGCGTCGTCAGCCCGGCAGAAACCGGGAACACAAGCGCGAGCGTCTTATTGGAGGTGAGCAACGTGCGGTAATAGCGCAAGCCCGGTTCACCCGCGACGGCCAGCGCCGGAACGATGTAGACTGTCATCGTCGCGGAGACGCCGAACCAGACGAACGCGGAAAAGATGTGCAACAGGCGTAGAAGGGTGGTCACGTAACTCATTTTGGTCCTTCGGTCGGTGCGAGTAGATAAGCAATCAGATCGGCGCTCTGCTGCGCGTTCAGCGCGCTTGCATAGCCCGCAAACATCAGGTTTCCATAGCCGGGTGTGATGTAGGCCGCTGGCTTGACGATGCTCTGATACGTATACTCGGCAACCGGAAGCCCCGTCGCGCCCGCCCCCGCCGTGAGCGCTTCACCCGTTAGCAGAGGACCCGACCCGCCCGCGATGTGGCAGGCATTGCACGGCGGCGCGCCATTCACCGACTGCGCGAAGAGTGCCGCGCCGCGCGCCGTATCCCCCGCCGGGAGGTCCTTCGCAGTCTTTCCGGCGGGCGTGCAGGCCACGAAGAGCGCGGCTGCAATGACGATTAGGCAGAGGTACAGGCGGTTACGTGGCATGGCGGATATTCAAAATGTCGGCGTCTTTCACGATGTAATCCTTCCCTTCGAGCCGCATCAATCCCTGTTTCTTCATCTCTGCTTCACTACCGAGCCGTAGCAGGTCCGCGGAAGCCATCACTTCCGCGCGGATGAATCCGCGCTGCAAATCGCTGTGGATTGCGCCTGCGGCTTGCGGCGCGGTCGCCCCGACCTGTACGCTCCACGCCCGGCATTCGTCCTCGCCGATGGTGTAGAAGGTCTGGATGTGCATCAGGTCATAGGAGGTACGGATCACCTTGCTTGCGCTTGGCTCCTCGATCCCATATTCCGCAAGAAACATCTTCTGGTCGTCGCCGTCCATTTGCGAGATTTCTTCCTCGATTTTGCCCTGCAAGCTGATCAGCGCGGTCTGGCGGTAGTGATAGTTCGGCACGAGCGTTTCCGGCACGCGGAGCGTCTCGCCGCAGTTGAAGACGACCAGCATCGGCTTGAGTGTGAGCAGCCCATAGCCCCGGATGATCTTCATTTCATCATCCGTTACGTCCATTTCGCGCAAAGGTTTCTCGGTTTCGAGCAGGGTCTTGAAGCGTTCCATCACGTCGAGTTCGATCTCGGCCTGCTGCTTGTTCTTCTGGATACCTTTTTTGCCTTCGTCGGTCAGTTTTTCAACGCGCCGCTCGACAGTGATCAGGTCGCTCAGGATGAACTCGGTATCGAGTGTGGAGACATCGCGCGTCGGGTCCACCGTGATTTCGGGATGCGGCACGGTGTCGTCCTCGAATTCGCGCACGACATGGATATAGCCATCGACCTGCTGCAATTCCTGCCGCAAAGCGGGGCTGATGCCACCGGAGCCGATGCCTTTTTCGAGGCCGCCAATATCCGTATAGGTGATCGTCGTGTAGACGAGTTTCTTGGGGTTATACATCGCGGCCAGCCGATCCAGCCGTTCATCGGGAACGTTGACGACTGCCGTGAAGATTTCGATTTTGCCGCTGCTGACGGGAGCTGTCGGGCGCTTGCCGCGCGTCAGGGCGTTGAAGAGCGTGGTTTTGCCGCTGTTGGGCAGGCCGATAATGCCGAGTTTCATACCTGGAGGCGCTTTCTATTGGTCACTGTTCGCACAAACCGCAATATTATAGCAGCAGCCACGCGCCACCCTGTGTTCCGCGCTATACTCCCAATACAAGTAGACAGCAGGCTTTCAGGAGATTTTAGGAAAATGACCGACGCGGTAAATAACACACAGCCGACCGATACGGAAACTTTTTATTATCCGCCGGATGCGCTCGTGCAAGCCTCGCACGTCCCCGATTATGAGGCCGTCTACGCACGCGCCAAACAGGACCCGCTCGCGTTCTGGGCAGAGTGCGCGGAAGAACTGGACTGGTATAAAAAGTGGGACAAGGTGCTGGATGATTCCGACGCGCCATTTTACAAGTGGTTTGTCGGCGGCAAAACGAACATCGCCGCCAACGCGCTCGACCGCCATGTGAAGACGTGGCGGCGCAATAAACTCGCGTTGATTTGGGAAGGCGAGCCGGGCGATACGCGCAGCTACAGCTATTACCGCCTGTGGCAGGAAGTCAACCAGTTCGGGAACATCCTGCGCAGCATGGGCGTCAAAAAGGGCGACCGCGTAACGATCTACATGGGGCGCGTCCCGGAACTGCTGATCGCGATGCTGGCCTGCGCCAAAATCGGCGCGATTCACAGCGTCGTTTATGGCGGCTTTTCCGAACAGGCGCTCGCGGACCGCATCGAAGACGCGCAGAGCCGCGTCCTCGTCACGCAGGATGGCGCATGGCTGCGCGGCAAGGTCGTCGAACTCAAGCGCATCGCGGATGAGGCCGTCAAGCGCTCGCCAGTGGTCGAACACGTCATCGTCTACAAGCGCACGGGTCACGCTGTCCCGATGGAAGCCGACCGCGATTACTGGTGGCACGACCTGCTCACGCTGCCGATTGCATCGACAAAGTGCGAAACGGAAGTGATGGACGCCGAAGACCCGCTCTTTATCCTCTACACGAGCGGCACGACGGGCAAGCCGAAGGGCATCCTGCACACGCACGGCGGCTATCAGGTGTATACCAGCACGACTCTCAAATGGGTCTTCGATATGAAGGACGAGGACCGCTATTGGTGCGCCGCAGACCCTGGCTGGATTACCGGACATAGCTATATCGTCTACGCGCCGCTGATTTTGGGCGCGACCGAATTTCTATACGAAGGTGCGCCGAGCCATCCGTACCCGAACCGCTACTGGAAGCTGATCGAGCATTATGGAATCACGATCCTCTATACCGCGCCGACCGCCATTCGCGGCCTGATGCGCTTCGGTAATGCGTGGCCGAACCGTCACGACCTGTCGTCGCTGCGGCTGCTTGGTTCGGTCGGGGAGCCGATCAACCCGGAAGCGTGGAAGTGGTTCTACGAGGTGATTGGCAAGAAACGCGCGCCGATCATGGATACGTGGTGGCAGACGGAGACGGGTGGTTTCATGATCACGCCACTGCCCAGTACGCCGCTCAAACCGGGCAGCGCGACGCGCCCCTTCCCCGGTATCGAAGTCGACGTCGTGGATGATGACGGCAACCCGGTCCCGCCCGGCGTGGATGGCCTGCTCGTGATTACGAAGCCCTGGCCGTCGATGTTGCGCACGATTTACGGGGACCCCGAACGGTATAAGAAACAATACTGGGGCAAGTTCCCGAATATGTACCTCGCGGGGGATAGCGCCCGCAAGGACAAGGACGGCTACATCTGGATCATCGGGCGCGTGGACGACGTGATCAAGGTCAGCGGCTACCGCCTCGGTACTGCCGAGGTCGAGAGCGGCCTCGTCAGCCACCCCTCGGTCGCGGAAGCCGCCGCGATTGGCCTGCCGGATGAATTGCGTGGCAATATCATCCATGCCTATGTCATCCTGCGCGAAGGGTTTGCCGTCACGCCGGACCTTGAGAATACGCTCAAGGAACACGTCCGGCGCGAGGTCGGACCGATTGCCGTGCCAAGCAAGATCGAGGTCGTGAAAGTGCTGCCGAAGACGCGCAGCGGGAAGATCATGCGGCGTGTGCTGCGCGCCCGTGCGCTGGGGCTGCCCGAAGGGGATACGAGTACATTGGAGGAGTAGATCACATGGAGATGACGCGGCTGTACACCGTCGAGGAGTTTGAGGCGCTGCCGGAAGATGCAGACCGCCGTTTTGAACTCATCGACGGAGAAATTGTGGAGAAAGCTTACTTCTCCATGCTGGAAGGCTGGGTCTCTGCGAACCTTGTTGGACAGATCGGCATGTTCCTGATGCAGCATCCCGGTGGGCGTCTTGTGATTTCGGTTCTCTGCCGGGTCCTTTCTGATAACTTGAATGCGAGAATGCCGAATATCGCCTATTTCGTCGATGACAGCCGCCCGATAGTAACTCGTGGTGCGGTTCCACTCATGCCGGAACTCGTGATCGAAATCAAGACGCCGGACGACAGTTATAAAATAATGCGTGGAAAGGCTGCATTCTACCTGCAAAATGGGACGAAACTGGTCTGGCTGGTCTACCCGGAAAAGCATCTCATTGAAGTCTGCCAGGTAGTAGGTGACATCGATTTTCTTGGCGTCGATGACCTGCTGACAGCCGATGACCTGCTACCCGGCTTCGCGGTTCCGGTCCACACACTGTTCCCCGCACAATAAGAAACGGGCGGACCGATATGTCCGCCGTTGGAAAACCCGCGCCGCGTAGGGGCGGACCTGTGTGTCCGCCCTTTTTTGTACCACTTTGAACCGTTCTACTTTGACGATGACTACATAAATAGCGTGAGTTTCACGAAATCCTGCTTCAAGACCTCTTTCTGGCTGGCCGTATACAGCACGACCGCCGGGTGAAAAAGCGGCACGACATGAATATCGCCGTAATGCAGCCGGGTTTTGATCAGCTTGCCGTGAATGCGCGTGATCGTTTCGCGCTGTTCGGGAAGGTTCAGCTTTTTGAAGATGTACTGCATCGCGAAGCGCCCCAGCGTGGCAATGATTGCAGGCTGGATTATATCAATCAGGCGATCTACGAACGGCACATAATACGTGATCTCTTCCGGCGTCGGCTCACGCTTCGCGCCGGGATGATCCAGCACGAGGTTGGTCAGGTACACGTCCTCGCGTTTGAGTTTGATGCTTTGCAACATCTCATCCAGCACATCGCCGGATGGACCACAGAACGGCTTGCCCTGCGCGGCTTCGGTCTTGCCGGGCGACTCCCCGATGAACATAATTCGAGCATCGAGGCTGCCCTCGCCCAGCACCGGAAAATAGCGGTTTGCAGTCCGCACCCCGTATAGTGGCGAGGTGGTAGCGTTCACCAGATCGTCGCGCAGCGCTTTATATAAGACGTCCTTCTGGCGGGCTGGACCTGCCTCGACGGGGAGTGCAGGTAGCACCCTTGCGGAGAGCGTGCCTTTGATTGTTTCAATCAGGCGCTCCATATCGAACCCAAAACGCTGGTGGCTGATCTCGATGGCGTTGCGGCGCACCAGCTCCGCGAGCGCCTCCGGGAGTTGGTCTGCCTGCGGCATGGTGGCGCGCCCGACGAGGACCGGGATCACCAATTTTTTCTGCTTGAGCGCGCTCGCAATTTCGATACGGACGAAATCGTTCCACTGGTCGAGGCGGCGGTTCCCAGCGTCATCACTCGCCAGGAGCCAGTGCGGTCCAATCACCGCGAGCAGCACATCGCAGCCTGCGACGGCACTTTCGAGCGCTTCCACGAAATCGACGCCCGGCTTGAGGCTGTCCACATCCATGAAGATGTCGCCACGCGCGAAGTGCTGCAAAAGCGTATCGTATACACGCCCGACATAGCCTTCGCTATCCTGTCGCCTGTAATTGATGAAAATGCGGCTCACGGGTGCGGCGGCTCCTGTTTTCCGCCTCGTATTATACCCATGCAACGCGGCTTACACGCAGGAAAATATGTTTTTTGCAGTTATAATCGTGTTCGGATAGGGAGATTAAATCGCATGGTCGCAGTGAAAGCGCAGGTCGAACCGATTGAGCGGCGATTGTTCAGTATTGCCGAGTTCGAGCAAATGATCGACGCGGGTATTTTCAGCCAAGAAGAACGGCTTGAACTCCTCGAAGGAGAGATCGTCACGATGCGTCCTATCGGCGACATGCACATGCGCGCGGTATATATTCTTACAAATCTTTTTCTTCACCTATACGCAGAACGGAAAGCCGGGGTCAGCACGCAGAACGCGATCAAGATCGGACGCTCCAGACCGCAACCCGATTTAGCGCTGTTAAAATATGATGCCGACATCATGACCAGCTTCGCGAAGGCCGAAGATGTGCTGCTCGTCGTCGAGGTTTCGGATACGACACTGCGTCACGACCAGACGACCAAACTACGCATTTACGCGGCGGGCGGTATTCCCGAATACTGGATCGTGGATGTGAACAGTGAAACGGTCACTCAATACTGGAAGCCGGAAGGGATCGCTTACTCGCAATCACGTCAGCACACACTGGCGCAGCAATTGACGAGCATTCAATTTCCAACCTTCACCGTCGCGCTTGTAGATATTTTTGGCAAAACTTTACCCGCGCCGCCCCAACTGCAGAGCTAATCTTCCAGTACGTCCGCCTCGACTGCGCCCGTTGCCCGGCACAGTTCCGCGACTGTTATTTTCAACATTGCGTGGATGCCGCCCCCGCCTGCATAAATCAAATCCTGCCCAAGTACCGCGCGCTCGATCAGGCGCGGCACGGGCGTCACATGGCCGAGCGGCGGGACGGTCCCCGGCGCGTAACCGAGATAGCGGAGCACTGCCTCTGCATCGGCCAGCTTGACCCGGTTGGGGCTGAGGCCAAAGTGCCGCGCCAGCTTTTTTCTATCGACGCGCCGCGTACCATTCGCAAGGACGGCGTGCGGCTGCTCATTGACCAGAAATAGCACCGTCTTCACAATCTGATCGACACTCACGCCGAGCGCTTCCGCTGCCGCCGCGACGGTCGGCGTCTCCGCTGTGAGATGCAGGATTTCGCCGCGAATGCCATTCGCCTGTAAAAACGCATTGAGGTCGGCAGGATCAAGTGGCATCCTATTCCTCGAAAACTTCCGAGAAGACAAGCTGCGTCTCGCGCCCCGCGAAGGCCATCAGGTCGGACCCGGCGGCCTGGCCCGCCTCCGAGCGTAGCGCGCTATCGAGTGCGGGGAAGTCATCGAAATATAATTCGAGCATCCGGTAAATGGGTGATTTGCCACCCGGTCCTCCCAGGACGACGCACGCCTGCCGCCGCCGGATGCCGGGCAGCCGTTCGAGCAGCGAGAGATTGAAGTTGTAGCGCTCCTCGAAGGATTGCGGCTCGGCGGGCTGCGTGTACAGGATGCTGAGTTTGACCATCTTCGTTTTCCTTCCGGCTTGACAGCCTGCGCATCGTTTGATATAAATCATCGCACATTCCCGGATAGCTCAACGGCAGAGCAATCGGCTGTTAACCGATGGGTTGTAGGTTCGAATCCTACTCCGGGAGCAACCCAGTTTTGATGATACATCGTTATATTAACTTGTGACTGTTTGCAGACGCATAACGGCGTTTTGGCTTTTCTGGATAACAAAAATTTTCTATTGAGCATCGGCTGCCCGCACTCTGATTTTGATCATTTCTTGATGCAATGACCGCCCATTTTTACACTGCCTTGATGTCCTCACGATCAATAATCCGTGCAGGAAACAAAGGGACCATATATGAACCTCGAATTTGTGCTGGTCGGCGTCGTGGTTGTCGCGCTGCTGATCTATCTTGTCTATTCGCTGCTGTACCCTGAAAGGTTCTAGGGAAATGACCGCACTGGAAATTATTCAGGTCCTGCTGTTCATCGTCCTGCTGGTGGTCTGTACGCCACTGCTGGGGCGCTATATGTTCCGCGTGTTCAACGGGGATCGCACCCTGCTCTCCCCCATTCTGCGCCCGGTCGAGCGCGTGATTTATGCGCTGTCCGGCGTCAAACCCGATGAGGAGATGAACTGGCGCACGTATGCAATCGCACTGGTCGCCTTCAACATCATCGGCTTCCTGATCGTGTTCATCGTGCAGGTGCTGCAAGGATCGCTCCCGCTCAACCCGCAGGGGCTGCCCAACGTCCCGCCCGCGCTCGCCTTCAACACGGCGGCCAGCTTCATGACCAACACGAACTGGCAATCCTACGCGGGCGAAACGACGCTCAGTTACTTCACACAGATGTTCGCGCTCGCGGTGCAGAACTTCGTCAGCGCCGCCACCGGAATCGCGGCCATGCTCGCGCTGGTACGCGGCCTCTCACGCCGCAATGCGTCCACGCTCGGCAACTTCTGGGCGGATTTGGTGCGCAGTGCGCTCTATGTATTGCTGCCGCTCTCGCTCATCTTCGCGTTCGTGCTGGTCGGGCAGGGCGTCGTGCAGACCTTCGCGGGCTATGCGCAGGTAAAAACGCTCGAAGGCGCGACGCAGACGCTCCCGCTCGGTCCTGCCGCTTCGCAAATCGCGATCAAGATGCTCGGCACGAATGGTGGTGGCTTCTTCAACGTCAACAGCGCGCACCCCTTCGAGAATCCGACGCCGTTGATCAACTTCCTCGAAGTCTTCTCGATCCTCGTCATCCCGGCGGCACTGACCTACACCTATGGCCTGCTGGTCGGGTCGCGGCGGCAGGGCTGGGCGATCTTCGCGGCAATGATGGCCTTGTTCCTGATCGGGCTGGGCGTGAGCCTGCTCGCGGAATATACACCGAACCCAGCCATGAACGGCCTCGCTTTCAACCTTGAAGGCAAGGAGCAGCGCTTCGGCATCACGAACAGCGTGCTTTGGTCGGTCGCGACGACGGACGCCTCGAACGGCTCCGTGAATGCGATGCACAGCAGCCTGTCGCCGTTTTCCGGCATGATCGCGGTGCTGAACATCATGCTCGGCGAGGTCATCTTCGGCGGCGTGGGCGCGGGCATGTACGGGATGCTCATCTTCGTGATACTGACGGTGTTCATCGCAGGCCTGATGGTCGGGCGAACGCCGGAATACCTCGGCAAGAAGATCGAGCGGCGCGAAATCCAGATGGCGATCATCGCCGTCCTGATTCCGAACGCGGCGATCCTGCTCGGAACCGCGCTCGCGAGCGTGACCGACGCGGGGCTTGCCAGCCGCGCCAACATGGGACCGCACGGCTTCACCGAAATGCTCTATGCGTTCTCCTCGGCGGCGGGCAACAACGGCAGCGCCTTCGCTGGCCTGAACGCCAACGTCGATTTCTATAACATTCTGATGGGTATCACGATGATCCTGGGGCGCTTCGGCGTGATCATCCCGGCCATCGTGATCGGTGGGAGCATGGTTGCCAAGCGCATCACACCGCCTTCTGCGGGAACTTTCCCGACTGACCGACCACTGTTCGTCGCGCTGCTCTGCTCGGTCATCCTGATCGTCGGCGCGCTGACCTTCTTCCCGGCGCTCTCGCTGGGTCCCGTTGTCGAACATTTCCTGGCGCAGGCCGGGCGGACATTCTGAGGTAATCATGGAAACTCAAGCAAAGCCAGCCCCGCTCTTCGAGGGCAAAATTGTTCGGCGCGCGGTTGGGGACGCCTTCCGCAAGCTGGACCCGCGCGTACAGCTTAAAAATCCGGTGATGTTCGTCGTGCTGGTCGGCGCGGTCCTCTCCACGATCACCGTGATCACCGACATCTTGAATGGCCGCGGCTTCGGCTTCGACCTGCAAATCACGCTCTGGCTCTATTTTACGGTCATTTTCGCCAACTTCGCGGAAGCGATGGCCGAAGGACGCGGCAAGGCGCAAGCCGACAGCCTGCGCAAGATGCGGACGCAGACCATCGCGCGACGGCTGGTCGGCAACCGCGAGGAAAAAGTCGCGGCGGATCAGCTCAAAAAGAACGATCTGGTCGTCTGCGAAACAAACGACGTGATCCCCGGTGATGGCGAGGTCGTGGAAGGGATCGCCAGCGTCGATGAATCTGCGATCACAGGCGAATCCGCGCCTGTCATCCGCGAGAGCGGCGGCGACCGTAGCGCCGTCACGGGTGGTACGAAGGTGATCAGCGACCGCGTGGTGATCAAAATCACCAGTGAGCAGGGCAATACCTTTCTCGACCGCATGATCGCGATGGTCGAAGGCGCGAAGCGGCAGAAGACGCCCAACGAAATCGCGCTGACGATCCTGCTCTCCGGCCTGACGATCATCTTCCTGCTGGCCGTCGCCACGCTCAAGTCCTACGCAACCTATAGCGAAAATGCCGCAGGCCAGACCACGCCCTCGACGGTCACTGTTCCAGTGCTGGTCGCGCTGCTGGTCTGCCTGATCCCGACCACGATTGGGGGGCTGCTCTCCGCGATTGGCATCAGCGGCATGGACCGCCTGATTCGCCGCAACGTCCTCGCGACGAGCGGGCGCGCGGTCGAAGCAGCGGGCGACATCGATGTGCTGTTGCTCGACAAGACCGGGACGATCACGCTCGGCAACCGCATGGCGACCGCCTTCCTGCCCGCGCCGGGCGTGAGCGCGGAACAACTCGCGGATGCTGCACAACTTGCCAGCCTCGCGGATGAGACGCCGGAAGGCCGCAGCATCGTCGTCCTCGCGAAGGAACGCTACAACATGCGCGGCGAAGGCGCACGCGAAGCCAACGCGACCTTCGTTCCGTTCACCGCGCAAACGCGCATGAGCGGCGTCGATTTCCCGGCAGCGAATGGCCGTCCTGCACGCCAGATTCGCAAGGGTGCGGCGGATTCGGTTCGCGGCTGGGTCGATACGCTGGGTGGGATCATGCCCGCGCAGGTGCAGCAATCCGTCGATGATATTGGCAAGCAGGGCGGCACGCCGCTCGTCGTCGCGGATGGCAAGAACATCGTCGGCGTGGTGCATCTCAAGGACGTTGTGAAGGGCGGCATCAAGGAACGCTTCTCGCAACTCCGCGCGATGGGCATCAAGACGGTCATGATCACGGGCGACAACCCGCTCACGGCGGCAGCAATCGCGGCGGAAGCGGGCGTCGATGACTTCATGGCGCAGGCCACCCCGGAAACCAAGCTGAAGCGCATCCGGCAGGAACAGACCGACGGCCACCTCGTCGCGATGACGGGCGACGGTACGAACGACGCGCCCGCGCTTGCGCAGGCCGATGTCGGCGTCGCGATGAACACCGGGACGCAGGCCGCGCGCGAGGCTGGAAACATGGTCGATCTGGATTCCAATCCGACCAAGTTGATCGAAATTGTCGAAATCGGGAAGCAACTGCTCATGACGCGCGGTGCGCTGACGACGTTCAGCATCGCCAACGATGTCGCCAAGTATTTCGCAATCCTGCCCGCGCTGTTCGCCTCGCTCTACGCCATTACCGGCACGACGAACGGACCGCTTTCCGCGCTGAACATTATGGGGCTGGCCTCACCGCAGAGCGCGATCCTGAGCGCGGTCATCTTCAACGCGCTGATCATCATTCTGTTGATCCCGCTGGCGCTGCGTGGCGTGCAGTATCGCGCGATGGGTGCGAGCGCCTTGCTCACGCGCAACCTGCTGGTCTATGGCGTCGGCGGCCTGATCGCGCCATTCATTGGCATCAAGATTATCGACGTGATTGTGACGGCGCTGAGGCTGGCATGATCACCACGCGGCGGGAATGCCACCGCTCAAAAACATCTATTGCTCGCCGTTCAGCCCACCCGAAAGGAAACAACATGACTCGCAAAATCGAATGGGACAAGCTCGAATTGATCGTCGTCGCGCTGTTTTTCGCGGCGTGCTGCGCGGCGTTCATTCTCTCCTATCGGCCTGTGGCGGCGACGCCCGCCACACCGACTCAAGCACAAACCACCCACGTCCCTTCGCGGTCGTGGTAGCAAGGAAAGTATCATCATGGTCAAGGCAACTATTCAAGCGTTGCGTATGCTCATCGTCCTGACGGTCATCACGGGTGTTCTGTACCCGGTGGTCGTCACACTGGCGGCGGGCGTCGTCTTCCCGGCGCAAGCCAACGGGAATATCATCTCGGTGAACGGGCAGGCGGTCGGCTCCTCGCTGATCGGCCAGCCCTTCACGACCGACCGCTACTTTCAGGGGCGTCCGTCCGGTTCCGGCTACTACGGCTACGGGGTCGACGCCGTGAAGGACGCGGCGGGGACGCCCGTTCCCGATCAATACGGCTTCGCGGCCTCCAGTGGGACGAACGCCGGACCGACCAATAGCGGCCTGCACGATGCGATCATCGCGCGTGCGGATGCCTTCCGTCAGCTCAACGGACTCGCCGCCGATGCCGCTGTGCCGCCGGATATGCTGACCGCTTCAGCCAGCGGCCTCGACCCGCATATCAGCCCGGAATCCGCACGCCTGCAAGCCGCACGGGTCGCGCGCGTGCGTAACCTCGACGCCGCGAAGGTGACAGCGCTCGTGGACCGTTATACGGAAGGTCCACAGCTTGCCATTTTCGGGCAGCCGCGCGTAAACGTGCTGTCGCTCAATCTCGCTCTGGATCGCGGCGAGGCGAACTGACACGACGGTAAATCTTATTGTGCAGCGGGCGGACACATCGGTCCGCCCCTACACTTTTGACGGAATGAATATATTTTCATTCGCAGGACGGTTTTCGTAGGGGCGGACCTGCGTGTCCGCCCTAAACCTAACATGACTTTTGCGGAACGGTCTTCGTAGGGGCGGACCTGCGTGTCCGCCCGACCCGCTCTCCCTACAGCAAATCCGGTATCTGCTCCGGGTGCATCGCGACCTTGACGCCCGCCGCGAGCAATTTCTCGGTTTTTTCTTCTGCAGAGCCGACGCCACCTTCGACCATCGCCCCGGCGTGTCCCATCGTGCGACCCGGCGGCGCGGTGCGTCCGGCGATGAAGCCGACGACGGGTTTGCTCATCTTCGTCGCGATGAACTCTGCCGCCTTCTGCTCGTCCGTGCCGCCGATCTCCCCGATTAGGACGACTTTTTCCGTCTCCGGGTCGTCCTCGAACATTTGCAGCACATCGATGAAGCTGGTCCCATTCACCGGGTCGCCACCGATCCCGACGCACGTAGTCTGACCCATGCCGCGTTGTGTGAGCGCGTTCACCACCTCATAGGTCAGCGTGCCGCTCTTCGAGACGACGCCGACATTCCCCGGCGTAGCGATATAGCCGGGCATAATGCCCACCTTCGCCTGTCCGGGCGTGAGCAGGCCGGGGCAGTTCGCGCCGATCAGACGGCTTTTGCTGCGATCCAGCACGGAGCGCACGCGGATCATATCCTGAATCGGGATACCCTCCGTGATGCACACGATGAGCTGGATTTCGGCATCGATGCACTCATAAATCGAGTCTGGCGCGAAACGTGGCGGGACGTAGATAATCGCGCAGTTCGCGTCGGTCGATTCCTTCGCTTCGCGCACCGTATCGAAGATCGGCGTCTTGCCCTCGAATTTATCGCCGCCCTTGCCGGGCGTCACACCGCCGACGACGTTAGTTCCATAGGCGATCATCTGCTGCGTGTGGAAGCTGCCCTCGCGCCCGGTGATACCGTTGACGATCAGGCGCGTGTTTTTATCGACGAGAATAGCCATTATGCTGATGCCCCCTGCGCAATCTGAACCGCTTTGCGAGCGGCATCCGCGAGCGAGGACGCGCCGACTAGATTGGGCAGGTGCGCCTCGTTGATGATCTGCAAGCCTTCTTCACTGTTGGTCCCGGCCAGCCGAATGACCATCGGAATCGATGTTTTGACTTCTTCGAGCGCCTGCAAAATGCCGCGCGCGACTTCATCCCCGCGCGTGATGCCGCCGAAGATATTGAACAGCACGACTTTCACCTTCGGGTCCGCGAGGATGATCCGCAGCGCCGCCGCCACCTTGTCGGCCTTCGCGCCGCCGCCGATGTCGAGGAAGTTGGCCGGACCTACGGTAGTCGCGCCGAGTTCATCCGCGAAATATTTGGTGAGGTCCATCGTCGTCATCGCCAGCCCCGCGCCGTTGACCATGCAGCCGATGTTGCCATCCAGCTTGACATAGCTGATTCCGGCGGCGCGTGCGCGCGTTTCTTCAGGCGGTTCTTCCTGCAAATCGCGCTTTTCCGCGAGATCGGCGTGCCGGAAGAGCGCGTTTTCATCGACGCTGAACTTGCCATCGAGCGCCATGATCTGCTCGCCTTCGCCCGTGCCGACAATCGCCAGCGGGTTGATCTCCACCAGTGTCGCATCGGACTCGATGTAGCAGCGGTAGAGCGCCGTCGCGATCTCCCCGAACTGCTTCCAGTGCGCGCGCGGCAGGCCGATTTCGGCGGCCACGTTGCGCACCTGATAATCGCGCAGGCCAAGCGACGGGTCGATATATTCCCGGATCAGCTTTTCCGGCATCTCGTGCGCGACCTGCTCGATCTCCATGCCGCCCGCCGAGGACGCCATCAGCAGCGCCTTCTTCGCGGCGCGGTCGTTGGTGATGCTCAGGTAAATCTCGGCCTTGATGTCCACCGCCGGGTCGACCAGCACCTTGTAGACGATGTGACCCTTAATGTCCATGTTGAGGATTTGCGAAGCCTTGTCACGCGCTTCATCGGGGGTCTTCGCGACCTTCACGCCGCCCGCCTTGCCACGCCCGCCCGTGAGGACCTGCGCCTTGATCACGACGGGCTTGCCCATCTCGCGCGCGATGTCGAACGCCTCTTCCGGCGTCGTCGCGACTTTCCCCTTCGGTACGGGGATTCCAAACTCGCCAAAGCGCAGCTTGGCCTGATATTCGTGCAGATTCACGGCCACACCCCTGACTGAACTTTTCGTTAAAAATCAATCGGAGTATACCGCACATGCCGCGCCGCGTGGTAGGGCTTTCGCGGGCGGTTGCCGCAGCGCAGTCCAATTATTTTGTTTTGGTGGGCGGACACATAGGTCCGCCCCTACGAAGACAATGCACGCGCTCCGCTGTAGGGGTCGCGGCTTGCCCGACCCGTTTCTACAAAATTCCGCACCCTGTAGCGGCGGACCTGCGTGTCCGCCTAGGCATAATCCGCGACGATGTAGGGGCGGACCTATGTGTCCGCCCGGTTTTTACCTTGCCCAACCCGTCGCACTTACCCGCCGCCGAGATACGCGCGCTGCACCGTCTCGTCGTTGCGCAATTCCTGTGCCGGACCCGTCATTATAATCGCACCCGTCTGTACGACATAGCCCCGGTTCGCGATGCCGAGTGCCATCAGCGCGTTCTGCTCCACGAGCAGAATCGTTGTGCCGTTCTTGTTCAAATAGGTAATGATATTGAAAATCTCGCGGACGAGCATCGGCGCAAGCCCCATTGAGGGTTCGTCGAGCAGCAGGATACGCGGACGCGCCATCATCGCGCGCCCCATCGCGAGCATTTGCTGTTCGCCGCCGCTGAGTGTGCCGCCTGCCTGGGCGATGCGCTCCTTGAGGCGCGGAAAGGTTTTGAAGACGAACGCGATGTCTGCATCCATACCCGCCGTGTCGCTGCGTGTGTACGCACCCATCAGCAGATTTTCGTGAACGGTCATGCGCTTGAAAATGCGGCGGCCTTCCGGCGATTGCCCGACGCCACGCGCCACGATCTCATGCGGCGGCAAGCGCGTAATATCCTCACCCGCGAGTCGTACCGCGCCTTCGGCGGCGGGCGTGATCCCGCAAATCGTGTTGAGCGTGGTCGTTTTGCCCGCACCGTTCGCGCCAATCAGCGTGACGATCTCGCCCTCGTCGACGGTGAGCGAGACGCCGCGCAGCGCATGAATTTTGCCGTAATAGGTGTGAATCTGATCGACTTCGAGGAGCGCCATACGTGTTACGCCTCATCCTGCGGCGCGCCAAGATACGCCTCGATCACGCGCGGGTCGCGTTGCACTTCGGCGGGCGTGCCATCCGCGATCTTCTGGCCGTAATCCAGCACGGCGACCTGATCGGAGATGTTCATAACGAGGCTCATATCGTGTTCGATCAGCACGATGGTCAGGCCGCGTTCATCGCGCAGGCGGCGAATGAAGTGCATCATGTCGTCGGTTTCCTGCGGGTTCATCCCTGCGGCGGGTTCATCCAGCAACAGCAAACGCGGCTGGCTGGCGAGCGCCCGCGCGATTTCAAGACGGCGCTGGCTGCCATAGGGCAGGTTGGCGGCGTTCAGGTCGCCCGCGCTTTCGAGGTCGATGAAGCGCAGCAGGTCATAGGCGCGCGCAAGCGCCGCCTGTTCCTCACCGCGTGTGTAGTTCAGCCGCAGCGCAGAGCCGACCGGACCACTGCCAAGCCGTGTGTGCATCCCAACCAGAATATTTTCCAGCGCGGTCATCCCGCCGAACAGGTGAATATTCTGGTAGGTGCGTGCAATGAAGCGCAGCGCGATCTGGTCCGGGCGCAGCCCTTCGATGGGACGCCCCTCGAAGAGGACCGCGCCTTCGGTCGGTTTATAAAAGCCCGTGATGCAGTTGAAGAACGTCGTCTTGCCCGCGCCGTTCGGACCGATCACACTCATGATGTGTTGCGTGGGGACTTCCAGCGAAACATTTTTCACCGCTGTGAGGCCGCCGAAGCGCTTGGTCAGGTTGCGCACCGAAAGTGCGGCGGGCGCAGGTGTTTCGGTAGTTACGGTGGGACTCATACTGAGCGCATCTATAGTCGCCATAATTCAGTTCCATCCAATAATGCGCGCGGTCCAGTGTAGGGGTCGCGGCTCGCCCGACCCGGCATTGTGAACCACAATCTACGTTCCTTCAATCGCGCGTCGTAATTGCTTTGCGCGCTCTTCCAATCTGAGCGGCTGCTGCGGCAGCAAGCCACCCGGACGCAGCAGCATCATCGCGACGAGCAGCCCACCGAACGCGAGGATGCGGTACGACTCGAACACGCGCAGCGACTCCGGGATACCGATCAGCACCAATGCGCCGACGACCACACCCGGTACGCTGCCCATCCCGCCGATAATGACCAGCGCGAGGATGTTAATCGAGACTTGCAGCGTGAAGTTGCCGGGGAAGATATTCGCCTGCCGCGCCGCGAAGATCACGCCGCCGATCCCCGCGAAACCCGCGCCGATGGCGAAGGCCAGTACCTTCGCGTTCACCAGATTGATCCCCATTGCCTGTGCGATGTCTTCATCGGAGCGCAGCGCGCCCCATGCGCGTCCCAGCCGTGAGGTGCGCAGCCGCAGCGAAAGCAGCGCGATCACGATACACCCGCCCAGCACAATGTAGAGCAAGCCTTCGTTACTACCAAGTTCGACCGATCCGACCGTCAGCGGGGGGATACTGAGCAAGCCTTGCGGTCCACCGGTGACGTCCTTCACATTGTTCAGGAACAGGCGGATGATTTCGCCGAAACCGAGCGTGACAATCGCGAGGTAGTCCCCGCGCAGCCGCAGTACCGGGATTCCGAGAAGCACGCCCGCGAACGCCGCGAACAGTACCCCGCACACGATCCCGATGACAAACGCCGGGAAGCCCGCGAACGAGTCATACAGCGCCGTATTCTGCAGCAAATTGATTACGAGCAGCGTGACCAGCACGGAGACGGCGACCAGCGCCGGACCCGCCCAGCGCGGTAGCCGGGCGTTTGCACTGCCTGCTTGCGCGCGGTTGATTGCGCTGCGCCGGAATAGATACAACCCACCGCCAATCACGACGCTCGTTATAATTGTCCCGAAGACGAGTAACGCGGCGAGCCGCTGCACAAGCTGGTCGTTGCCGCCATATTTGAGCGATTGAATTACGCCGCCCTGTCGGATGTCGGAATTACTCGACAGGAACGCATACACATATGCGCCGATAGCATAGAACGCGACGTAGCCGAGGTCGAGCAAACCCGCATAGCCGACCACGATATTCAGCCCCAGGCCGAGCAGGATATTAATCCCGACCAGCAGCAGCACGCTTTGCTGATATTTATCCAGATAGAGCGGCGCGGCGATCATGCAGCCAAGCAGCAGATTGACCGCGACCAGCGTTTGCAGCGAGTTCCGGCCACGCGCCCCGACGATGTTCCCGACCACGAACACCGCACCAATCGCGAGGATTGCGAGCGCCCGGTAGCTGTTCAGCGTCGCGTCGTCGAGCGTCGCCGGGTCGATGATATTGACCTTGACAGTACCATCCGGCTGCGTGACCTGGATTGCATTCACGGGGCGGTTGGAGAAGAACGAATCGACACCCGGACGTTGCGGCGCGGCGAGCGCGACCGCCAGCAGAATGAGGCTGACGGGCAACGTAAAAGCCAGCCGCTGTGCGGCGGTCCCCGCGCCACCATCACGCGCGCCGCGTATCGCGAGCATCCCTGTCGCGATGAGCAGGAACGAAGCAAGCAACCCGGCGAGCTGCGCGTTCGCCCCGATAAACGTGCGGTAGGCGGCGCTCTGCGCGGGCAGGACGCCGTTCGCGACGATGAAGGCGAGGAAAATGAGCGGGAGCGCGATCACGATCCATTCGCGAACTGCGGCGCGGGCGGGCGATGCTGGCTGGCTGGCCTGCCACTCCCGCGCACGGCGTACAAGCGGATTCGCGCCCGCGCCGATGACTCCTGCAAGCGGGAATAGCAGTGAGAGCATGAAAAATCGGAGGGTCGGATCGGTGCGCGGTCCCGTGCCATCCGCCGACCGGATTGCTTCCAGCGGCAGCCCCGCGAGAACGGCGGTGGTGCGCGGCATCACGTTGGCGAAGACATCCTGCACGCGTGTGATTTTGTTGGGTAGCTCGCTCGTCAGCTTCACGCCACCGATGGGCTGCGAGAGTTCCCAAAGCTGCGCGGCGTTCAGGGTGCAGGCGGTGAAGACGAACAGCGCCGCCGCCGCCGTACCAACCACTGCGCCGCGCTGCATCGAATTGAGCAGGGTTTGCGCCCGTACCTGCACCGGATTGCGCGGACGCACCGCGAACCACGCGAACGCGCCCGTCGCGAGCAGGAACAAGCCCCACGCGAACCACGCGGGCAGTCCTTCCGTATCGCTCGGTCCGCTGGGGATGCCGATCAGGATGAAGAAGGCGACCGTCACGCCCGCGATGAGTCCGTTGGTGAGCGCGCGCTTGTAGGCGGGGGTCATACTTTCTTCTCCGAGAGGATTTCGCCGAGAATACCCGTCGGGCGAAAAATGAGGACCATCACGAGCAGCCCGAATGCGATCACGTCCTGATATTCGTTCGGGATGCCGAGCGCGAATGGTCCGAGCGCTTCTACAAGGCCGAGGAACACGCCGCCGAAAACCGCGCCGGGAATGTTCCCGATGCCGCCCAGCACCGCCGCCGTGAATGCCTTGAGGCCGGGTGTGAAGCCCGCGAAGGGGTCCGTCTGCGAGGTGTGAAAGCCCCACATCACCCCCGCAGCCCCGGCCAGCGCCGCGCCGAGCGCGAAGGTCACGGCGATCACGCGGTTGACGTTCGCGCCCATCAGCGCCGCCGTGTCTTTATCTTCCGCGACGGCACGCATCGCCCGCCCGATTTTGGTGCGCTGCACGAGCGTATAGAGCGCGATCATCAGCACGAACGACGCGATCACGATGATGACTCCGATTTTCGAGATCGGGATGTTCGTGTTGTTGAATGCCGGACCGAGGTTCACCAGAAACGACCCGCTCAGGATCGTCGGGCGGTCAAAACTGCGCTGCACCGGACCGAATACGCGCTGCACAATCTGCTGCAGCAGGATCGACATGCCTATCGCGCTGATCAGCGGCGCGAGGCGCGGTGCTTTGCGCAACGGGCGATAGGCAACGCGCTCTACCGTCAGGCCGACGATCATGGAGGCGAGCATCGCCACGCCCACAATGATCAGCATCATGATGATCGTGCCTAGTACGTTAGCCTGTTCCGGCGGGATGCTGCGCGGCAGGAAAATATACGGGTCGGCACGGAAGAATTGCAGCGCGAAATAGCCGAAATAGGACCCGATCATCATGATCTCGCCGTGCGCGAAGTTGATCATGAGCAGAATACCGTATACGAGCGTATAGCCGAGCGCGATCAGCGCATAAAGGCTGCCGAGGACAACGCCGTTCGTGAATTGCAGCCCCCACAGCGTCAGGATGTACGGCGTGGTCGTCGTGACGGTATATACACGCTCCGCAGTAAGCCAGAACACGAGGATGCCGAATAGCCCGATTAGCGCCCGCGCGGTGTAGCCTTCGCGTCCATCGCGCTCGACAACGATGTTGAAGAGCGTCCCGGCCACCAGAATGAAAACCAGTATTCTAAGTATAAGTTGAAGCGCCAACCAGATGTTATTGACAGTCGCGACACCGTTTTCACCCGCAAGCGCGCCGCCAATCCCGGTGAACAGCTTGCTCGACGCGCCCACCGACCAGATGATGAACAGCACCGTCACGATTGTAAATAGACGCTGTGCTGTGCGCAGCAGGCGAGCAATATCTGGTTTGAGCGCGAGTGGGGGAGAAGACGGGGCGGTGAGTTCGGCCATGTTACGGGTACTACGGCTCCAAAAAGAGGATGTATTAAAAATGGAGCGGACTGTAAGCCCGCTCCTTTGAAGCGAAGTTGAACTACTTCTTGGGGGTGGCGGCCATCGTCGCGGCCATGCTCATCGTCGCGCTCATGGTTGCGGAGCCAGCCGGAGCCGACGCAGCGGTGAGGTCCGCGCCCGTATAGGTCTTGAGGGCAGTCCAGGTCTCACCCTTGAGACTCGAAACGAGGACCGCGCCCGCGCCGCATTCGCCCTTCGAGTCGCAGGTGAGACTTCCGGTCAGACCCTTGAAGTCCTTCGTGGCACGCACGGCCTTGATCAACGCCTCGCGGTCAATCACGAGGTCACCACCCGCGTTCGTCGTCGCGACTTTTTCAATCGCCGCGAGCAGCACGCCCGCCGCATCATAACCGTTCGGCTGGTACGGATCGTACTCGCTGAACTTGACGTTGAACGTCTTGTCCCATTCCGCCGCGAACGAATCGAGATCTGCCTTGTCCGCCACGCCTGCGGCCAGTGAGGAAGCATATGTGCCTTCACCCGCCGCGCCTGCCAGACCGGGGAACACGCCGCCATACACGCCGTCATCGCTGAAGAATTTGGTATTCGTCAGGCCGACTTCCTTCATCTGTTGGACGAGCAGCGCCGCCGGGCCGTAATAGCCGCCGAAGAACAGCACTTCGGGCGGGTCTGCCAGCATCTTCGTCAGGACGGAGGTGAATATCTTCTTGTCCGGGTCGATGGACTCGTTCACCGTGACCGTACCGCCGCGCTTCTTGAATTCGCGCACGACAGCATCCGCGAGACCCTTGCCATAGTCCTGGTTGTCATCCAGCACAGCGATCTTCTTCGCCTTGAGTTCATTCACGAGGAACAGCGAGTCGCCAATCGCCTGGTTGTCGTCATTGAAGACGACGCGGTTCATGACCGTCAGGCCGCGATCCGTGACCTTGTTGGCTGTCGCGCTGGCGGAGACGACAACGATACGCGCTTTTTCATAAACATCCGAGGCGGGGATCGTCGCACCGGAGCAAACGTGACCGACAACACCGACGATCTGCGCGTCGCTGGCGAATTTCTGCGCAACGGTCGTGGCCGCCTCGCCCTTGCAGGTGTCATCCTGCGAGGAGAGTTCGACCTGGAAACCCTTGATGCCGCCCGCCGCGTTCTTGCGGTTGACCGCGATTTGCGCGCCGAACTGTACGCCCTGGCTCGGCTTGATGAGCTGGAGCGAAAGGTCGCCCGCCCACCCAATTTTGATTTTGCCGCCCTTGGCGACGGTGACGGTCCCGCCCTGTGCGTTGGCCGGAGCGACTGTGGCGGCGATGATTGCCAGCAGCGCAATGAGTGACAGAACTTTCAAACGCATTTCTTAATTCTCCGTACAGCGTGAATCGCCAATGTTAAAATTAGCCCCTGTAGCGTAACAAAGGCATAAAGTGTTGTCAATATTTGCGTAGGCGGTTGGCCTTGTCCATTTGCACAGATTGGCACTGCTCTCATACAACAACGCATCTGCCGCCTGGTCAAACGCATCACAGTCAAAAGCGTGGACGGACACACAGTTTTGCCCGTACACAGAGCGCGTTCCGTAGGGGCGGACCGATGTGTCCGCCCGTGACTGACACCATGCGTCCGTTTTGATGCGTTTGACTTGGGATACGCGCAACCTTTTCGGTTTCAGCGGGCAATCCGCTACAATCGGACGCGAAAGGGAGTCTATTCGCGTGATACGGGTCCTCGTGGTCGATGATCATCCGGTGTTCCGCAAGGGGATACGCGCGCTGCTTGAAGGCAGCGCGGAGATCACCGTCGTTGGTGAAGCCGGGAGCGGCGCGGAGGGCGTGCGCCTCGCGGAGGAGACGCGGCCGGACATCGTGATCATGGATTTGATGATGCCCGGCATGGGCGGGCTGGAAGCGACCGGATTGCTGCACGAGCGCGTGCCGGAAAGCCGCGTCCTCGTCCTGACCAGCAACAACGAATCGGATGCGCTCGTCCCGGCGCTTAAGGCGGGCGCGACGGGTTACGTCCTGAAAAGCGAAACGCGGCTCGAACTGGTGAACGCAATTCGCAGCATCGCGCAAGGGAAGGCACTGGTCCCGCTCGAATTCACCGCAAACCTCGTGGACGCGCTGCGCGACGACAAAAAAGACAAACTCTCGACGCTCACCGGGCGCGAAGCGGATGTCCTCAAGCTGCTCGCGCGCGGCCTGAATAACGCCGAAATCGCGGCGCGGCTGCAGATCGGCGAAGGCACGGTCAAGACGCATGTGAGTGCGCTGCTCGGTAAATTGACGCTCCCCGACCGCACATTAGCCGCGCTGTACGCGATCAAGCACGGTTTGGTCAGGCCGGATGAAATCGAACTTTAGGCTTAGGCTGCTCGCGTCCTACCTGCTGGTCGGGCTGTTACCGCTGGTGGTCGCGACGGTGTTCGGCGCGGTCGCCGTACAATTTTCGTTTACGGATCAAGCGGCGGCGCGGCTGCGTGCGAGCGCGGGGTGGCGACAGCGCCAGTTGGAAACATGGGTCGATAGTCTCAGTGGGGGGCTCTTCGGGTTGAGCGCGCAGTTTCCCAATTTACCCGAACAGCTTGCCAGCGGGAGCGACGCGGCGCTGGCAGCCTCCGTGCGGCGTCCATTTATGCTCGCACTGCGCCCCGATGGTTTCACCGAAATCATGCTGATTACGGCCTCGAACCGCCTGATCTATTCGACCAGCACCGAGCGCCGCGCCGCGCCGCAATACGTCTGCCCGCTCAAAATTGTGTGCGCCTCGGAATTTCTGCGCGAGCGCGACCAGACGCAGTTGATCGTGCAGTATCCACTGCTCGATGCGAATGGGGCGCAGGCCGGGGCGCTGCTCGGCCTCGCGGAGACGGGGACGCTCGATAGCATTCTCGGCAGCCGTGCGGACCTCGCGTCCGGCGTGGTCGCCTATCTGGTTAACCCGGCGGGCGATCTGCGCTGGCTGCCCGGTCAGCCGATCACGGCTCCGCGCGCGGTGAGCCTGCCGCTCGATCAATCGGTGCAGGTCAGCGGGGGCGTGCGCTTCGCGGGGCTGGGCGGCGCGGCGGTGGGCGTCTTCGTGTTCGTGCCGCGCCTGTTCGCGCATCTCGTCATCGAACAACCCGCCATCGCATTCGATGCACCCGTGTTGACATGGCTGCTCGTTGTGGGCAGCATCGCGGCATTGACAGCGGCGGCGGCGCTGCTGCTGAGTCGGTATATGCGCGGTCAGATCGCGAAGCCATTGTTCGCTGTGGAGCGCCGCCTGAACGAGGCCAACCGCGCGCTCGAAGGGGCGACCGCCGCCGAACAGCGGCAGAGCCGCGCCATCGCGGATATGGGTCACGAACTGCGCACGCCGATTAATGCCGTGCTGAATTTCAGCGGCTTTCTGACCGATGGCCTGTTCGGGGAATTGAACGCCGATCAGGGCGAAATGGTGCGCCAGATATACGGCAGTTCGCAGCACTTGCTTGAATTGATCAACGACCTGATCGATATTGCGCAGGTGCAAGCCGGGCAAATGCGTCTGTTCGTTCGCGAATACGACCCCGCGCCCGTTTTCGAGCAGGCTATCGCGACCCTGCACAGCCTCGTTCTGGAGCGCCCGATCACCGTGCAAACCGATTTGCCGCGTACATGGCCGACGCTGCGCGGTGACAAGCGGCGCGTGCTGCAAATCCTGCTCAATCTGATCTCCAATGCTGCGAAATTCACCGAGCGCGGGACGATCACGGTGCGGGTGCATACCTATCCCCGGCGGCTGCTGGTGCGCGTCGAGGATAGCGGTCCCGGTGTGGATGCCGCCGCTGCCGCGCATCTCTTCGAGCCATTTGCGGGCGGGTATAATCTGCCGGGACAGGAGAAAGGCGGGACCGGGTTGGGATTGGCGCTCAGTAAAATTTTCGCGCAGATGCACGGCGGCGACCTGAGTTATCAGCCAGGCGAGGCAGGCGGCGCGGTCTTCATCCTGACGCTGCCGCTGGATGCAGTCGGCACTTCCGTCGCGGACTCCCAGCCCGAAGCGAGCGGCGCGCTATGACGCCCTATGATCCGCAGCAGTCCGCGCGCGACCCCGCGCAGTTCTTCGGACGCGATGCCGTCTTCGCGTTCATTCGCCAGCAATTGATCATGGAAAAGCGGATCGGCGGCATTGTGCTGATCGGGCCGCCGGGGATGGGCAAGACCTCGATCCTGTGGCAGCTTACGCGCCAGCTCGATTCGCGAACGCTCGTTGCTGCGGTCGATTGCAGCCGCGGCGCGGATTTGTTGAATGATCTGGTCGCGAGCATCCGTGAGGCATTCGAGGCGAGCGGGATCAGTACCTATCGCTTGCCGGATATGCCGGAAGATTCACTCGGCGAAACTTATTTCGGTGAGTTTATAGAAGTCGTGCTTTCCGCGCTGCGCGGCGGGCGGCGGCTGCTAATCGCCTTCGACGACGCGGATGCGCTGTTCGCGGGTGGGGGGGCGCTGCGTTTACCGGAACGCCTTACCGCGTTGCTGGCCGGAGATGAGCGTATCGAAGCGCTCTATACAATCCCGTCGCGCGACGAGACGCGCCTCGCGGAATATCCGCTGCTGGCGGACCCGGCGCGGCATTTACGGCTCCCGCCACTCGAACTGGAAGCCTGCGAAGCGCTCTGCCGCGAACCCGCGCGCCCGTTTTATAGCTGGAAAGAGGACGCGCTCTCCGCGCTGCTGGCGCTGGCGGGTGGCTCGCCATTTCTGCTGCAACTGCTCAACCAGCGCATTTTCGAGCGCTCGGCGGCGCGTGACCACGAGGGGCAAATCGGGCTGGCCGACGTGCGCGCGGCGTTGGCCGGGGCGCTGCCCGAAGCGGATGCGTATTTGCGTGCGAGCTACGAAAACGCCGCGCCCGGTGAGCAGCACATCCTCGCGGCACTTGCTTCGCTCACCGAAGAAAGTGGACGCCGCCTGATCCGGGTGGATGAATTGATCGCGCGGCTGGTGCGCGATGGTCCCGCGCTCGATTCGGCGGCACTCGGCGCAGCGCTGCGGCGGCTGCAATATGATTTGCTGATTCGCACGCACGTCAGCGACCGCTATAGCCTGACGAGCGGTCTCTTTCAGCAGTGGATCATGCTCCACGCCGCGAACCGCGAACAGGCCGCGCCGCCGCTCGCGAGTGCAGCGCCAATCCCTGCACGCCGTGCGTTGGGGCGCAGTGCCGCGCCTTTTGCTGCGGTGCTGGTACTGGGCGTGCTTGGGATCATTTTCATCGGGCGCATGGTAAGCGCGAACGGCGGCGCAGCCCTCGGACAGACGCCGACGGTAACGCTGGTCCTCGACCTCGCTTCGACGGACCGCGCCGCAGCCGTGACCGCAACTTTTCTGGCGATCCCGACGCTGACGAATACAGCAACCGTTACTCCGTCCGAAACACTAACCACCACTGCAATCCCACCGACTGCCACTATTCCTACCGCAACAAAGATTCCACCTACTGCAAGCGCGTCTAATACCGTTGCGCCTGCATCGGATACGCCTGCCGCGCTGCCCATTGCGCCGACTTCGATTGTTACCCCCGGCGCGACCAGCACGCCGAACCCGCCGACGATGACACCAACCACATTGCCGTCAAGTCCAACGCCGCGCGCGCTCACTGCGACATCCAGCCGCACGCCGACACGCCAACCGAGCGCTACCTCAACCAGTACGCGGAGCGCCACGCCGACTTACACCATGACTAGTACGCGCACCGCGACCATTACACCCACTTCAACCAGCACACCGACCGCTACGGCTACGGCCACACTGACCGAAACGCCAACTTCCACCGAAACCCCCACAGAGACGCCGACCCTCACTGTCACACCATCGCGCACGCTCGCGCCGTTCAATTCGCGCGACATCCCAACGGCGCTTCCGCCGAGTGTGCCACCCGTGAGGACGTTGGCGCGATGACGCGCTTGCTCGATACCGATTTTTGCTGCGGATTGCCGCCCGGCCTCGAGCCATTGGAAATCGGAAGTGGACAGGTGGTGCAGGATACACCCGGTGCGCTGCTGCTGCGTATCGGCGCGGGCGACGGTTCGCGTTATAGCGACGCGCAGGTTATGGATTATGCGAAGCTGCCGCGCGCCGATTACCCGGATGCGCCGCCGCTGCGCATGACGGTCCGGGCAGCGTTCTCGCACGCGCCGGATGAGTTTCGCGGGACGGCGGGTTTCGGCTTCTGGAATCAACCAATCATGCCCGGCCAGCGCTTGCCCCGCCTGCCGTGCGCGGCGTGGTTCTTTTACGCAGGGCAACCTTGCGATATGCAGCTTGCGAAGGGCGTCTCCGGCGCGGGTTGGAAGGCGGCCACGCTGGACGCGACGCGCCCGGCATTTCTCGCGCTTGTGCCGACTGCGCCGCTTGCGGTCCTCCTTATGCGCAACCGCGCGCTTTACAACCGCCTGTACCCAACCGGGCAGCGGGCGCTCGGCGTCGCGGAAGCGCTCGTCGGAGTCGATCCACGCGAGGTGCATACCTATACGCTGGAATGGGAGCGCGAGCGGGTGACGTTCAGCGTCGATGACCGGATGATCCTGCAAACTCGCGCCGCGCCGCGTGGTCCGCTCGGCTTCGTGGCGTGGGTCGATAATCAGTACGCGGTCGTTACGCCACAGGGTCGGCTCGGCTTCGGGTTGGTCGCGACCACGGAGCCACAATGGATGCGCCTCGAAGCGCTTACGCTTGCAAGCTCGTAAGCGCTGTGACAAGTGCGTGAAGCAGCGTCCTACATCAAATAATCCGTACAATACCGTAACAAACCTGAGAGATCGTCAGGACGGCGTGTAGATTGACTCATCAGTTTTTAAGTTATAATCAAAAATTGTGGCAATAGGTCTTAACCAACCCTGCATTTATTTGAGTTGACTCTCATCTCGAAGCGGCTGGTCAGGCGTATCGTACTCGATTTATGGAGGACAGTTTGATGAACCCACAGAAGAAGGCGCTGGCGAACCTGATCAGCCTTTTCGCCTTGACCATGATGCTCATCGTACAGGTACTGCCCGCCAGCGGGTTCGGACCGACCCCCGCGCAGGCCGCCGCGCCTGTTGTAAGCGACGGGAAAACCGTGCGCGTCGCGAACGCCCCACTCGATAATTTTTCAACTGCTTGCTCGACCCCAGCCGCAGATAACCCCATTACGATTTGCATCCCGGATGGGGATGGGACCGATTTCCCATCTGCGTTGAGATTGCAAGTCCAGCCCGGCGGCACAGGCGCTTTCATTCAGGAAACAATCGGTACTCCACTTACCGTAAGCCCTGGTGATGTACTTCGTATTCCGGTTGCTATTTTCTACAAGCAAGTCGATACATGCGAAGCCACCAAAACGATCAACCTGTTCACCGCGACGTTCGGCGGCTCCTACAATACCAGTAATTTTATTGCCCTCAGTACCTATTTCACGGGTGTCGGCGGTGGCAGGAGTCCAGACCTCACGGCGGAAGCTGATGCGGCGATTGGTCCCTTCACTAGCGGCACGACCGATACCGGGTGGGGGTACTTTGAATATCCCGTAACCGGAAACGAAAGCGTTTCTCAAGGCGGTGTGAAGTATATTCCCGTCACGATTCAAACCAAGATCAATCGGGCAAATTGTACGAGCGCTCCAACTGATACTTTCTATACCCTGCCAGACGCGCGCCGCCCCAAACTGGTCGGTTTTGGCATCAACTTCGGGAGTCCGACTGCCAGTGTTGCGGAGCAGAATAACAGCCCGGCCTTTCCGGTCTCGATCAGCGGTGGGACAGGCTACGACTCGTTCACGTATAACGCGAGTTTCAGCCCCGCCGTTACCGGAATCAATGTTACTTTCAACAACTGTCTTACGACCCCGGATGGTGCGGGGAACATCTCTGGCTGTACGCTCACGGTCGGACCGATGCCGCAGCAACTCGACACGCTCACTCTTTTCTTGAACGTGACCGCGACTCCAAGCGGCGGGGGCGCGCCACTCACGCTCTCGCGATCCAAAGTGATCACGATCCTGCATCCCTCGATCATCGTTACCAAATTGATCGTGAACCCCAAACCTTCCTACGCCGTTGGGGACGAGATTACCTATTCGGTGACTATCGCGAATGGACCTGTCAAGGTCAAGATCACGTCGATTGTCGATTCGCTGGTCGCAGTTGATAGCAACACCATGTTCGCGACCTGCGCGGCCTCGAATTTCGATCTGGGTGTGGGCCAAAGCTGTTCCGGGACGTACACATATACCGTCACGGATCGCAACACGAACCCGCTGCAAAACACGGTTACAGTGACGGCGGTGTACGATCCCCTCGTTGCGGGCGGCACGCTGGTCAACGTCACGCAGGTGGCGATTGCGAGCGCGACGATCCAGGCGTCGGACCTCGATGTGCAGAAAGTCGGTGCGCCCAACCCGAATTATGCGCGACCGGGAAGCACGTTCAGCGGCAATTTGAAGCTCACGAATACGGGCAACCAGCCGTTGACGAACCTGAGCGGAAATTACCAGCTCGTCAACTCCTTCGTACCGTCAGCGGTTCTTGGCGGCGGCGTCCTCGGCGGGCTGCCCGATCCGCTGGCAGTCGCCGGGAATGCAACCGTCGGCTACACCGTCTCGATCCCGGTGACGCTCGACCCGGCGGTGTTCAGCGTCGATGCGATTTTCAGCATCACCGCAACGACGGGAAGCGGCGCGGTGATCACCCGCACCGTCATACAGCGGGTCGATGTCGTGCGCGAAGACCTGCGCATCATCGTCACCGCAGATGACGCGCCTACGGGCGTCGTGACGCGCGGCCAAACCGTGACCTACAGCGTCAGGCTGCAAAATGTTTCAACCTCGCCCTCTGCTCCGATTTCAAACATCAAGATTACAAGCGTCCGCGCTGGTTCGACGACCATTCCCGGCGTTGCGGGTACGCTAGACGCGCTTGTTGCCGCGTTCAATCCCACCCGCCAGATTGCTGCGGGCGCAAACGTTCTGCTCGGCACATTCACCTATACTGTACAGACGAGCGACAACAGCCCGTTGCAGGTGAGCGTCGATGCGACTTTTGGAGCCGCAAACAAGCCCACGACGGGGACCCTCGGACTGTTCATCTCCGATGTCGCGCTCTCGGTCGGGGTGTTCCCGCTGTGTCAGTTCCCGAACGGCACGGACCTCACGCTGCTTTGCGACAACGCCGCCGCCGCGCCTATCATCGACAACGCGATCACCGTGCCGACGACGGTGCGCTATGCGATCTCCGTGACGAACGTGGCGCAGACAAAGGTAACGAACGTACTGGTCTGCCTCGGCAACCTGCTCCAACGCTGCACGACTCCCGCCGAAATCGTCCCGACGCAAATCTCCACGCTGACCATCGGCGGCCAATCTGCGCGCGGTCAGAAGAGCGCGACCTATTCGATTGCGATCACCGCGCCATTCTATACGCAGGTCGTGACCGTATTCGCGACCGACCCCGACGGCAAGGAAGTCACTTTCCGGCAGACTGTCACGCTCGCGATTGTGAACCCGGATGCGTACTTCAAGACGGCGAGCAAGACGACCACGACGGGGCGCACGAGCGTCTATGTCGGCGAGACGATCACCTATCAGGTGAAGGCGTGCCTCGATGGATCGGGGACCACCGCGAAACCGTTAAACCCTGGTGATAATGTCGTCCTCATGAATTTCACGGCGAGCGATCCTCTCGCTCCCGGTGGGATAACCCTGACGGAAACGGACATCAACGGCGTGGCGGTCATACCTGCCAACACCGGGACGACATTGACGGGTCTGAAGCAGGGCAATTGCGCGGTCGGATCGTATACCTACATACCGACCAACGCACAGCTCAACAACGCGCAACAGGCCGACCTGACCAACACGGTCAGATTTACCTGGCAGCCCAACAGCAAGGTCGAAATTACCGAACTGCGTAAGAGCCTCGTCCTCAAGCTGAACAACCCGCTCAAGCTGACCAAGATCGCGGCGGCGACGGGGACGAACAACGCGCTCAGTACCCCGCTTTATACGGGTGAGCCGTTCGATTATCTGTACACGATCCAGAACCTTGGTCCGGCGGATATTATCGCACTGGATTTCACGGATAAAGTCGGGACGGTTGCGTACCCGACCGGGTGTACATCGGCGAACTTCCCAAAATCGATTGTGAAGGCTAACCAGACAACGGGCGACCCGACCACGCTCACTGTGCGCTGCGCAGCCTATGCCTATGGCGCAAGCGGCGAAAGCGGCAAGGCGACTGCCGCGATCACGAATACCTTCACCGGGGCAGGCACAATCGGGGGAGTGGTTGTCGGTGCGACGACGAGCGCTACGCTCAACGTCATCGCGCCGATCACCGTCACGAAGATCGCGAACCCGCGTGACCCGTACTATTACGACCCGGCGATTACCTACACCGTCCGAGTCAAAAACGTCGTCACACCTACATCAAGACAAGTCGAAGTAAAATTGACGGATGCCACCGATTCGCTCAACAACGTCGTCACGCCCGCCGTCGGACCGACCACAAGTGTGAGCGTCAATGGCGGCACGCCGCGTGCGCTTAATGGTACGACGTTGCTTCCCGGCGACGAGGCCGTCTTCACTTATCAACTGCTGCCCGCTAAAGCGCCGAAGGATGCAGACCTCTCCACCAGTAACACGGTGACGGTCTCGGCGCAGGTCACCAAACAGGCGGCGACGACCCTTCCCGATACCCCTGAATACAAGTTCACCGTCTTTGCGACGGAGAAGATCATAGTCTACGTCCCGATTGCCGTCAGCGTATGCCCTGTTCCAAGCCCGGCTTATGTCGGTTGGTCGGAACCGATCACGTTTCCGATCAAGCTCCAAAACACGACGCTCAATACTGATGCGCGTCCGGCAGATATTACGCTCACTAAAATCCAGACCACGCTCTCCGGAACGCTCACGGACCTCAATATAACGGGTAAGACGGACTTGCCGAGGGGAACCGCGCCCAGCAACTACACGACGCTAATTTTTAGCGTCCCAACCGTTCTCCCCTGGAACGAGACGCGGAAGAGCTTCGATAACGATCAGGTGATCATTTTCTTCACGATCAGTGGCGTATCGGGCAAGGAGTTCTTCGTCACAGAGTCGTTGAAAGAATGCAACATCAAGATCGGACCGCCGCTTGTCGTGGAGAAGAAGGCCGACCCTTCGACGGTGGACGCTCTGCCGACGAATATTTCCTATACCGTCACGGTCACAAACAAAACCAGCACGCTCACCGCGTCCAACCTCGTCCTGACGGACAAGACGTTCGGCAACACGCCGCTTGCGCTGCTCGTACCAAGCCTCGCACCGGGTGCATCCACAACGTTGGTAACACCGTTTATTCGTCCGTACACCTCTTCGGACCCCAGCCCGCTCGTGAACACCGTCGAACTGACGGGCAAACTCAATAACCAGGGTCCAGCGTTCAACGAAACGCTCGACTTCCCGACGCTCACCGCGACGGCTTCCGTCTCGCGCCCGTCGCCGATCCTGCAAGTCGATTTGCTGACCTTTGGCAGCAATGGAGCCGACAAGACGGCGTTCAACCCCGTCTTTGACGAAGTGCGGTTCACGGCGCGCGTCAAGAACAACAGCCGCGAGCCGATTTCGGTGGAAAGCCTCGACGCGAATTTCAACGCTACGGGCGTTACGTTCGATAACCTCAAAGCGCCGAGTGACGGCTACAACGCATGGAAAACCGCGCGCGGAAATTCGTTGCTTGAGCCGGGCGAAACGGTATTCATCGAGCAGGCCAGCTCACCACAACATACTGGCACATTCTCGGCCAGAATTCCGGCGGATGCCTTCACGCGGGTTCCGCCCGTCGCGCAGATCGTCACCACGCTGACCGTCAGATGGAAGAAGCTCAGTAACGAGTTGGGTTCATCAATCGGCACGGGGACTATCGACGTCCTGAACCCGAACCTGCAAGTCTCGATCCGCAACCAGACGAAGGGCGTGGTCCCCTATGGGCAGGCCGTCGTCTACCGGATTCAGGTCACTGTGCCGAGCGATGCCCCGGCAGATGCGACCGAACTGGTGATCGCGGATGCGCCGCCGAGCGCCAGCGACATCGTGGGTGACTGGTATTTCGACAACGGGACGCTGATCGGGCGGACCCCACCGACGACGCTTGCGAAGGGCAGGTACATCTACAAGGATGTGCGCCACGTCGTCACCCGCAACGACTTCTCGCCGCTGACCTATACCATCTCCGCAACCGCGAAGTTTACGCAGGGTGCTACCACCTTCGTCGTCACGGACACGCGCAGCAGCACGATCATCATCTCGGCGTCGATCCTGAATGTGATCGCCACGCCGCAGAAGACCTCGATGCTGGCGGGCGATAGCAACGTGATCGAAGTCGAATACCAGAACATCGGCGACCAGATCATCAGTACGCTGACGGTGAACGTCACCGCTGAAAAATCGGACGGAACCCCGGTCGTGGTCGGTACGTTGAACTTCAGCGCGACGTGCGTTCTCAACCCGATACCGAACGCAGATACCGCTGCGAAGTGCCAGCAGTTGCCGCCGATCTCCGCGCCGAATAACGTGCTGGACCCGCTCGGCTCAAGCACGCTTTCGACCTATTCCTTCAAAGTGCCGAGCGACCTCACGCTCTTCAATCAGCTCCCGAATCCGCTCATCCTGCGCTTCGATGCTTCCGGCACGTTCTCCAATGGCGTGGCG
This sequence comes from Aggregatilineales bacterium, assembly GCA_965246845.1. Classification (GTDB taxonomy): domain Bacteria; phylum Chloroflexota; class Anaerolineae; order Aggregatilineales; family UBA2796; genus JBBRMW01. The sequence continues at coordinate 75,290 of CBDFFR010000012.1, read as the reverse complement.
TTCGATACGGTCACGACGAAAGTGCCGATCAAAATCCAGCGTGCGGATTTCATCGTTACAGAGACGCCGAGCGTTTCGGCGGTCCCGGTCAATAGCTCGCTGACCTATTCGGTGACCATCGCGAACCTAACATCCAATGAACTCACTATCACGAGCGTTGTTGATGTAGCTGGTAAGCCAATCGTTCTGAAACTGACTGGTACGGTAGTCACGCTTCCGATAAAGATTCCGGGTAGCGGCAGTGTAACATACACCACTGACCCCGTACCTGTTGTGCCGGGAACAAATTCGCCCTATCTGCACACGACAACCGCTACCGGATATTTTGTCGTTGGCACCAATCAGCAGGATACCTCGTCCTCGACAGTGACGGTCCTCGCCAACGCGGTCGATGTGAAGTACACCGGGCAGGGGACAGTCAATCGCGGCGCTCTCGCGACCTTCAACCTCGAAGTGACCAACAGCGGCAGCAGTGCTGCCATCCTCAGCGCCAGCGACGTGACCACCGGTGCGACTCCGATCCCGCTCTTCAATGCGCGCAGCGGCGGCACGCTCGTCACAACGGCGGTCGCGCCCGGTACGACGCTCTACGGCACGCGCAGCATCACCGCGCCGATGACGACCGGGACGATTACCAGCAATATTGAAGTCACCGCGAGGGCGGGTGCGACCACGTTTACCGCGAACGCGAGCGCGCAGGTGGAAGTCGTCGGGACGGGACTCATCTTCACAGCGCCTCCGGTAGCGTTACCCGTCTATGGCAAAGTGAACGATCCGATTAATGTCAGCTTTACGGTGAAGAATACGGGCGCGGATGCGCTCGGAAATCTGACCAATCTGACAGTAGAATGTGTAAACATCCCGACCTGTGTGGATGTGACGCCGAATTTCAACGGCTCACCGCTTGCTTTCGGGCAAACCAAGAGTGGCACAATAAAATACCTCGTGGCGGCTGATGATTATGGAACAGTTACGTTGCCCATCCGCGTCACGGGCGACAACACTGTCAGCGGAGTCACGACCAAAATCAAAGTTGAAGGGTCGGTTACGTTCACGGTAACGGTCGGCAACCTCGTCATCACCAAGATGGCGAACAAGACCAGCGCGCAGCCCGGCGACACAATCACCTATACCGTCACGCTGAAAAATACCGGAGCAACTGATATTCTCTTCCCGGCGTCGGGCGCGGCCAGCGACACGCTGAAGGGCGATGTGACCTCGCTGCTCATCGCCCAGGTGTCCGCGACCGCGAACAAGCTGCTTGCTGGCGGGACGGTCAGCTTCCAATATACGTATACGGTCCCTGCCGCTTCGCTCCCGCAAACGCTGACGAACACCGTCACGGCGGCGTTCTCTGTCGCAGCCGTACCGTTCACAGCATCGGCGTCCTCGGTCGTGAGCATCGTCCCTGCCGGGACGCAGTTCATCGTGACCGTGACGCCTTCCAAGCCGAACGCGAAGGCAGGCGACGTGATCAAGTGGATCACGCGGGTCACAAATATCTCCACCCCGGCGGGCAGCATTACGCTCTCAAATCCGACGACCAGCCTTGCACCGCTGGCGACAAACATCACGAGCGGACCTGTCCCGGCGGGTGAGTTCCGCGAGTTCATCAGTGCCGACTACATCATCCCGCCCGGTGCATCCGGCCAGATCAGCAACGTGGTCGTGGTGAATGGGACGATCAGCGGCCAGACGTATACCGCGTCCGGTACGGGGACGGTCAATATCATCTCGCCCAACGGCCTGATCGTGACGAAAGTTGCGGATCGGACCAGCGCGAAGGCGGGTGATACCGTTACTTACACAGTGACAGTGACGAACCGCAACACCTTCGATGTTGACATCACCAGCATTACGGATAGCCAGAAGGGGCAAATCCTCCCTGGCTCGCCAACCCCGACTCCTGTTGCGCTCAAGATCGGGATCACAAAGACCTTCCAGTATTCGCGCGTCATCGGGGCGAGCGAACCCGCAGGGTTGAGCATCAACACGGTCGATGTGACCGTTGTACCGCTCGCGGGCAATTCGTTCTCCGCTTCCGCGACTGCGACGGTGATCATCACCAACGGGTCGGCAGGGCTGATTATCGCCGGGCAAACGAGCGCGTTCTCGTATTCGGGTGGCACGTCTGTCAACTACACAATCACGGTTGTGAACACGGGCAGCACCGCGATTACTGGCGTCACGGCTTCGTACACCATCGTCGGCGATGCAAAGACCGGGACGATCTCGCTGGGGACAAGCAGCATCGCGGCAGGCCAAACCATCGTCGTTCCGCTCACGACAGCGCCCATCGCGACGCCCGATCCGCTGGTCCTGAACCTGAGCATCAGCGGGACGAGCGGCGGCACGACGATCAGCGCGACCGGGACGACGAACCCCGTACCGCTCGCCGGAGCCGCAGGCGTGCCGACGATCCTGTTCTATCCGACTCCGACACAAGCGGGCGCGGGTGACAAGATCACGTATACGTTCACGATCACGAATACGAACGCAGCCAATATCACCCTCTCTGCAGCGAACTTCGTTCCGGCGGGTACGAACCTCGATCCGCTTGGACTGACGGTTGCTAATCCGTTTGCCGCGCTGAACGGCCTCGTACTAACGGCGAGTGGCGGCAGCAAGGCGATCTTCTTCACCTACACCGTGCAGCAAACCGACCTGAGCAAAGCCTCGCTGACCGCGCAGGCGACGGTGAGCTATCAGGTGGGCGCGGCAGCACCAATTGCTATCGTCAAGCCGGCAGCATCCGTCAGCCTCGCCAAGTCGTTGGTGCTTGAGCAGGCGAGCGTAACCTGCCCGAACGTTCTGGCGCAGACGACGCGCTGCCTCGTCAAGCCGGGCGACGTGATCAACTTCAAAGTAACCATTCGCAACACGGGGACGAGCGCGCTCACGGGCATTCAGGTCTCGCTGAATACGACGCCAACCACCACCCTCAGCCCGACACAAACGACGCTCGCGGCGGGCGCATCCTTCACGCAGACGTTCGCCTATACCGTGCCATCCGGCGGGCCGGATACCAGCGCGACGCCCATCGACACGCCCAAAGTCCTCACGCTCACCGTCACGGCCACGCAAAGCGGTCCGATAGCGATGGGCGGCGGTGGCAGCGGCATGAGCGCCTCACTCCCGATGATCGTCCTCGCGCAGGCCACCGGGACGACCGTTGTGGCGGTGGGTCCGAGCATCACAGTTCAGTTCGTGAACCCGCAACTTTCGCTCTCCAACTTCATCGTGACGTCCGCGCAACCCATCGCGGAACTCACGCCCGTCACGCTGCGCCTCACGGTCGCGAATGCAAGCACGACCAGCACCACACTGCAAATCCAGCGTGCCGGATCGGGTTCACCCGCCGTCCCGCCAGATAGCTTCAAGGTGATGCTCAAGGACGCGAGCGGCAACTTCCAAGACATCACCTCGAAGGTCACGTTCGCGGTCGCTGCGGTGGGTGGTACGCCGCCGCCAACGGCAAGCCTGCCGACGAGCCTGACTCCGACGCAATCAGTCGATTACACGCTGACCTACACGCTGCAAGCGACCGACCCGAACCCACTGGTGTTCATGGTCTCCGTCGCGGGCTGCGTGACCAGCACCGGACCGACGGGCAGTGTCGTTACGGGTCTGGTCTGCAATAGCCAGACCAGCATCACGACGCCCGTTGCGCAGACCTCCGCCGCCCTCAGCGCACAAATCAACCGCGCGCAAATCGTCGTGACGCCAGATGCGAGCAATCCGTCCAGCGCGCAACTCGGCACGCCGATCACGCTCAAATTCAACCTGACGAACCCCGGCGCGGTTCCGCTCATCAATCTGTCGCTTGCCTCGCTGACGGTCAATAACGCAGCATTGGCGACCTCAGCGGTCACGCTGTCGGCAACGACGCTTGGTGCAAACAGCACGACGGGCGCTATCGCAACCCTGACGTATACACCCGTCGCGACGACACCACAGCCAACAACGTTGCAATTCATCCTTACCTTCACCGGACAAAGCCAGAACGGACAGGCGGGCGTCCTGCCGACGGTAACGACGGTCTATACGACCGGGCTGATCACGCTCGGTAACGGATCGGTCGCGGCCAACGGTTTGACGATCCTCAAGGTAGCGAGCGTAACGGGCGGTTCCGCCGCTGCAACCGCCGTGACGCAGGCCGCGCCAACCGCCACCGCAGGCTTGCCGACGACGACACCCATCCCGGGACAGGCGACGGCGGCAACAGTCCCCGCGCCCTCGGCCAATGTCCGCAACGGCTCGCAGGTGACGTTCACAATCACCGTGACGAACAGCAGCGCGACGCCGATCACCAGCATCGTCGTCAATGACCAGCTTCCGCCGACGCTCGCCTACGTCTCCTCGACGCAGGACACCGGAACCTCCGTCGCGGGCAGCAACGCAGTTACGCTCAACGTCGGCACGCTGCAACCGGGCGGCAAGGCGACGCTGACCATCGTTGCGAAGGTCCAGAACGCGACGCCACCCGCGACCATCGCGAACAGCGCGTGCGCGACCAGCACGACAAACACGACGCCAATCTGCTCCACCGTCTCGCTCGCGGTCGTGACCTCGGCGGGCTTGCTCCCGACGACGGGGCTAGGCGGCGGCGCGGACGGCGCGAGCCTCTACGTGATGCTCATGCTCGGTATGGCGGCCTTCATCGCGATGGCCGCCACGCGCGGGCGCGGCAACCGGACCCTGCTCATCGTGGGTGGGGTGGTCGCGCTCGTGATCGCGACGGCGCTGATCCTGAGCATCATACAGGGGACGACCACGCGCGTTACGACCGTCGCCAACGCGACCGGAACGGCAGCGCAAACGCAGGTCGTCCAGCTCATGACCAATGCGGCTCCGATCTTCCCGACCGCCACGCCTATCGTAAGCGCGACCCCTGCGCCGACCCTGCCGCCGGAGCCGACTTCGACGGTGGGACCGACCTTCGCGCCGATCATTGTGCCAACTCAGGGGAAAATGTTCACGCCGAACGGCGACCCGTCGATGTTCGTGCCGCGACTGGGCTTGCCGGGCGCGGTCCCGATCATCAATCTGCCCGTTACGAACAATACGTGGGATGTCTCCACGCTCGGCCACAGCGTCGGCCACCTCGACCAGACCTCGTGGCTGGGCAGGGATGGCAATACCGTCCTTGTCGCGCATATCCAGTTGAGCTACAAGGATTTCGGTCCGTTCCTCAACCTGAAAGCGCTGCAAGTCGGCGATCCAGTGATGGTTTATGACAAGGGTGGCTACTATATGTATGAGGTCACGGGCGCGAAGGTGGTGGACCCCACCGCTATCGACGTGACGTACCCAACCGGACAGGCGCAGTTGACGCTAATCACCTGCACCGTCTGGGACGCGCATCGCGGCGCGTTCGCCAAGCGGCTGGTCGTCACGGCGAAACTGGTCAGCGCGCCGCCGAACGTCTAAATCGGACGTGTCGCGCGTATGTCTTCGTAGGGGCGGACCGATGTGTCCGCCCTTATTTTATGGCAGCCACGTCGTTTCGCGCGGACGGGTGAATTCCAGCGTTTGAATTTTGTGCGTGCGCGGATGCAGCGTCAATCGTGCGTCGATCTGGCCGCGTTCGCTGCTCAGTTTGATCTTAGCAGTCGTAGAGCCATCACATTCCAGAAAATCGGTCAGGTTGAGCAGTTCATATTGCGCATGAAGCGCGCTGCATAACCGTTTCACCTGCGCCATGCTGAACGCGCCGCCGAAGCAATCCCGCACGCGCGCCACGTCCCAATAATTGATCAGCCGGATCAACGCGCGGATCGCGTTTCGCAGGTGCGCCTCTGGAGGCTTCGCAAAGGTGAATTTCAGGTCTTGCACTTTCGGCGGGATCGTCGGGGCGAGTGTGATATAGGCTTCAACCCAGCCGCGCTCGCATAGCATTCTCCAGCGTCCGCGTAGCGCGTTCTCCGGGTCTATTTCGGTAATGGACTTGCCTTGCCCGACGGCATCCCGCACCTTGCCGATCTGCGCCTGCCACCATTCCCGGCTGTCGTCCTTGAACAGGTTATCCGCCGCGATGTCATCCGCGAGCGCATCCGACCAGTCATTATAGAGCATGGTAATTTTGCCCTGCATTTCGAGCAAAGCGGCATCAGGTGTCGGCTTGCGGCGCGGCCCAAGCTGATCGCCCTTTCTCAACTCTACAAATGTATCCGCGACGAGGCCACCCGCGCCCGCGTAGGTCGCGTTTGTGAATGCCACAACGCCCGCGCCATGTTCCGGCAGCACGCGGTAAAACGTGCCATAACCGGGCAAGCCGCCACCGTGCGAAAGGCTCACGCCAAGCCGCGAATCGATGTTGTGCGAGAGTCCGAAGCCATACGTCCCGATAGTGGTAAGTTGTTCCGCGTCCGGCGTCGCGCGATAATTCACTGCGCCAGACAAACGCCCCGGTCCGGTCATCTCACGTAATGCAGCAAGCGAGATTGGCGCATCGATACCCGCCGTGTATTCCGGGCGCGCGGCACTGAGCAGGAAGCGCATGTACTTCGCCCAATCGGGGATAGTCGTGTACAAGCCGCCCATCGGGGCGAATGCGCCATCGCGCTCCGGCGTCTGTAAAATCCACGTTTCCTCGTCCTTGTGGTGTCCCTGTGCGAAGCGTGGTCTGAATGCTTCTGGCAGCTCCCACACCGTCGAAGTCATGCCGAGCGGTCCGAAGATGTGTTCGGTCGCGTACTCCTGCACGCGCCCGCCCGTGACATTCTTCACGATGCGCCCCAAAATCGCGAAGTTGTAATTCGAGTATTCAAAAGTCGAACCGGGAATTGTCGAGAAGGGAATGCCGCTTTCCATGAAGGCAGTCAGTTCGTCTTCAGTGATCCCAAGCTGGCGGTCGCCCCAGGGATTATCTTCCGGGAAGCCCGCCGACATGGTGAGCAGATGGCGCACTGTGATTACAGGCGAATCGGGTGGGGGTGCGAGCCGTGCGAGTTCCGGGACATATTCGGCAGCGGGCTTATCCAGCGCGAGCAAGCCCGCGTCGCGCAGCCGCAGGATGCACATGCCAGTCGTGCTTTTTGTCATCGACGCGATGCGAAAGACGCTATCGGGCGCGACGGGCGTTGCAGTTTCGATGTTCTGGACGCCGAGGCCGCGCGCTTCGACCAGTTCCCCATCCAGAATGATCCCCCACGCGAGGCCGGGCGCTTTGCCCTGCGCGAGGAAGCGCTCATAAATTGCGGTGATGTTCTCGAAATTGGGCATGATCAGTCTCAGATCAAAAGTGATGTAGCAGCAGAGTATAACGGATACAATCGTTCAATAACGAGGTGAACTTGACGCTTATCGCTTTCAACATGCGCCGCCTGACGCTCGCATATCTGCTGCTGCCGCTACTTGCGCTATCGTTCGTATTCGCTTTTCGTCCGGGCGCGTATGTCACGCTCACGAACGAGAGCGGCACGAGCCGCCAGCCCTGGGTCTGGGTAGATGCGCCGATGCGGACGCTCAAGGGGCAATTTTCAGGGAGTTTGTATGGGTCAGGCAATCGGCTGTTGCAGATTCGCAACACGGCGGGCGCGCAAATCCGGCTTATCATCGGTGGCAAAGAGGAATATACAGGGACGGCGAGCGCGCAGGTCGCATTGAACACGGCAGGGGACGAGTCGAATTCACCCGTTCAATTTTACATTTGAATATGCGCTTGATAATGTGGTTTCCCGCGCGCGGCGAAGTCGGTCTGGATGTCGAGCATTGGCGCTATAACGCCAGTTCTGCACCCGAATTTACACCATTCGCAAGCTATGCATTGATTCTCACACTTGTTTTGATCGCTGCGCTCGCGCTTTCGGCGTTGCGTCTGCCGCGTACTTATTGGCTCTCTCCTCATTGGAATATTCCTGCTTGGACTCGTGGTGCGGTTCCTCATCTTTTCGGAGAAAACCGCGAACGACCCAACGCTCTGGACGATGGACAAAATCTGGGACAACTACATCCTGATGAGCCGCGATTGGCTGAGTGGACGGATGCGGGCCGGCGGTAATATCTATCAACAGGGACCCTTCGTCTATATGGGCGTGCTGCAAACGCTGCTCGGTCCATCGATCCCTCCGCTGTATCTCTTTAATATCCTGCTCGGCTGTCTCGTCCCGCCGCTCGCCGTGCTGACAGGCTGGCTTCTCTTCGGCAAATGGGAGGGCGTGTTGGCAGGAGTGGCGCTGGCACTTTATGCACCATTCATTCACTACCAGCAAAATCTGCAGGATACGCCCGTTGTCATTCTGTGCGTAGCGGTGTTCCTTTTCAGCACGGCGGCCTATTTTCGCACCCGGCGGCTGCTCTTCGGAATCATCGCGGGGCGCGGCGCTTGGGTTAAGCGCAGTATTCCGCACTTCGACGTTGTTTCTGCTGCCTGTACCCTGCCTGGCTTGCGTTGTGGTTCGATGGTCGGTTGCCATCGCGGTTTGGACGGGCGTGATCATTGGGGGGCGGCGTTCCTGCTGATTATGCCAGTTACGTTCGCAAATTTGCGCGCCGGTTCGCGCTCGCTCACCGCGACGCTCGCGGATTACCAGCTTTTCCGCTCCAACAACCTGAATTCAACCGGGGTTGAACATCCGATGCAACGTTGAGCGAACGGCTGGCACTGGCGCGCAAAACCAATTGGACGCAAGCGCTGCAAGCGGACATCGCGCGTGCGCCGCTGCGCCTGCTCGAACTCACCGCGCGTCGAGTCGCGCTCTTCTGGGACCCGGTGGAACACGCCGACTCCGCGATGCTGGATTATACTGATACCGGGCTGCGCGTCTCCCCGACGCTGAACGCGCTTGCGCTCGATGGCGCGATTAACTTTCGGTGGGTGATGGTAACTGGCTGTCACGGGGATCCTTTTGGGAGCAGCATCGAAACCACATCGCGCTGCGACGCTCATGCTCGCGGGTGGGTTGCTGCTGTTCATCGCATCACTGGCCGCGTTCTATGTGATCGCGCCGGGTACGAATGCCGCTTACGGAGATTGCGATCCTGCTTGCGGCGGTCGGAGTCACGCGCGCGGTAACGCTCCTGCGCGAACGGCGCATTTTGAGGACCGCTGCGCCGTTCGCGTTAAGTGCAGCACTTACCTTTGGGATGAACTTTACAGCGGACCATCTGCCGCGTCCGAATTTCATCAGCGAGCCGCCCGCCGACCGTGCCGCCCTGCGCGCGAACTTCGACAACAAAATTGAACTGCTCGGCTATGGTTACTACGACACGAACTATCAGCCGGGTGGCTATCTCACTTTTGAACTGTATTGGCGCTCGCTCGCGGCGCTCGACCATGGATTATATCCTCACGATGCGCTATGTAGACCACGCGACGGGCGCAGTCGAAGAGGTGCAGAATGTCGAGATCGGGATGACGGGCGCGCCTTACAGCCCGACAAGGCGGCTGGCCGAACGGCGCGACATATTTTGAGCGCTACCTGTTTGGCCCTACCGCAGCGCGAAGGGGTCTACGATCTCTATGCAGGTGTCTATGATTCGCAGTCGAAAAGCGTACTGGCTGTGGCGCAGGCCGACCGTGCAGTACAGGCCGATCACGTCCGCTTGACGGGCGTTCAAATCGATACGAATGCCGTGCGATTGGCTCCGGCAGCAAACCCCGGCGATGACGGTATGGGAAATACGCTTCGCCTGGAGTCTGCGGCTTGTACCATAGCCGATGGTGCGGCGCGCGTTCGCCTGAACTGGACGATGACGGGACATGCCTCCACAGAGATGACGCTCTTCACGCACATTGTCCGCGATGATACGCTCCTCGCGCAGCAGGATGCCCCACCCGCGCAAGTCCCGCTCGATGCGCTGCCACCGGGCGCGGAGTTCGAGACGGTGCGCGAATTCCCCGGCGTGAGCGGTCCGCTCGTGCTGCGCTTCGGCTTCTATGACTTCACGCAGCAGCGCTGGCCGCTTTCGCAGCGCGGTCCCGATGCGCGCGCCGGAGATTACGTACAGATCGCGTGCGGGTAGCCGTAGCTTATGGCCTTCTCATACCTGCCTCACACGCGCCTTAGCGCATGGTTTTATATTTCTATCAACTCTACCGATGCAGGTTTACCGGATGTAGCGTTAGCGCGGAAGTAGAGCCTACCCCTGTCCTCTGTGGCGATGCGCGTCAGCAGTGTTCAGGCTGGTATACAAGCAGCGAGCCGTGATGTGTCCCCCCTACACAGAGCGGCTCGTTGTTTTTATGCTCAAACTGACTATTGCAAAGCCAACACTGCTCGCATATAATTTCTTAAACAAACGCGGGGTGTTAGCTCAGTTGGCTAGAGCGTTTCGTTGACATCGAAAAGGTCAGAGGTTCAAGTCCTCTACATCCCACAAAAGAATACCAAAAGCGCCGTCTGTGATTAATCGCAGGCGGCCTTTGTTTTGTGGGAGAAAACGCGCTCCGGTGCATACCCGGCTGGGCAAGCCACAGCATCAGAATATTCGCACCGGGGCTGAACCACCTATCAAGTGCGCCTCATATCGCCTGTAAATCCTCCGGCAGTGGCAACCCCGCCCGCCGCAGCACCGCGCGCACATACGCCAACAACGCGAGTTTGACTTCCGAGGCCGTGACATCCTGCGTCAGGTTGGCGGGTAATGCGGAGAGTTTCATCATTCCTTTGACGATGGAGACGCCCGCAATCGCAGTTTGCAGTCGCAGTGCCGGGTCGAGCGCCGGGAAGTGATGCGCGAGGATCGCCACCGTACCATGAATAATCAGCGCGTGGATTTGCTGCGCGATGTCGGCATCGATGAAGAGCGCCTCAAATGCCTCGTGCGAGGTGTTGAAGCTGATTAGCGCGTCGATGAGCGAATCGAGCAACGCGGTAATGGGCAGTGCAATATCGACCGCAAACACGGTTTGCAATTCACCAATATATTCTTCGATGAGCGCATCCGTGAGCGCTTTTTTGTTCGGGAAGAATTGATAGAGCGAGCCGATTGGCACGCCCGCACGCGCGGCAATCAGGTTGGTTGTCGCGGCTTCATAGCCGACCTCGTGAAAGACCTGCGCCGCCGTTACGAGGATATGTTCAACGCGCTGCTGGCTGCGCGCCTGTTTGGGTTCGCGGCGTCTGGTTTCTGACATTTGCCTCTTGCAAATCCGAGTGATTGCTCATATTATTGATTTTGAGCAATCGCTCATGTTTTGTAATTGCCCTATTGTACAGACGGAGACACAGAAATGAAAGCGTTCGTCACAGGGAGTACCGGGTTGCTCGGCAGCAATCTGGTCAATGAACTCGTCGCGCGCGGCTACGAAGTCAAAGCACTCGCGCGGTCGGCAGAAAAAGCGCGCAAGCAGATCAACAATTCAAAAGTCCAAATTGTTGTCGGGGACATGGAGAATATCGCGGGCTTCGCACCTGAACTTGCGGGCTGTGATGTGTTGTTCCACACTGCCGCCTACTTCCGCGAATATTTTGGGCTGGGCGACCACTGGGCGAAGCTGGAACAAATTAACATCAAAGGCACGCTCGAACTGCTCGCGGAAGCCGAGAAACACGGCGTCGGCAAGGTGATCTACACCAGCTCTTCCGGCGTTCTCGGAGCGGGAGCGAACGGCGCACCTGCCGATGAGTCGACTGGACCGGATGCAAGTGTTTACGCAAACCTGTACTTCAAGAGCAAGCTGCTCGCGGAACACGCGATTGCCGACTTCCTCAAAACACACACGCTGCCCGGCGTGTTGATCCTGCCTGTCGTCATGGTCGGACCACAGGACGCTGCGCCAACCGGGATTGGTCAAAGCATCATTCAGGTACTTGAACGTAAATTCCCGGTAATCCCGCCGGGCGGGTTCGCGTTCGTGGATGTGCGCGATGTCGCGACAGCGATGGTGAATGCAGTGCAGCGTGGCAAGAGCGGCGAACGGTATATTATCGCCAATCGCTTTCTGAGCATCGCGCAGATGGCGCAGCACGTCGGCGCGGCGTCGGGCGTCCAGGTCCCGCGCCGGGTAATGCCCTATCCCCTGATGATGACCTTTGCACGGCTCGCTGAACTTGGCGCGCGGTTTACCAGACGCGAGCCGCAAATCACGGCGAATATCGTCCGTTCGCTCAACGATCAGCGGATCGTCAGCAACGAGAAAGCACGCCGCGAACTCGGCGTGACGTTTCGCCCGCTGGATGAGACCTTCCACGATGAGGTGACGTGGTTCTACGCGAATGGCTATGTGAAGGGGACCGCGCCCGCCGCCATGCAGCCCGCGTAATCACGCACGCGCCGCGAGGAATGCCTCAACCTCTGCGCGGGTCGGCAGCGCGGGCATCGTCCCGGTGCGGGTTGCTGCGAGGCCGCCCGCCGCATTGCCACGCCGCACGCATTCGGCAAGGGGCAAGCCTTCGAGCATGGAGAGTGTGAACATGGCGGTAAACGCATCGCCCGCCCCGGTCGTATCTACTGCCTCAACCGAAAACGCGGGGACGAACACGGTTTCGGTCGCTGTGCGCAGCAGCGCTCCAGCTTTGCCGCGCTTCAGGACTATGATCTGTGGTCCCTGTGCAAGCAATGTATCCGCCGCGCGCAGGGCGTCTTCGTCATGGTCTATGCTATAGCCGACCAGCGCGGCGGTCTCCTGTTCGTTCGGCGTCAGGACAGTACACGCACCCCACACTTCCGGTCCGAAAGGGCGCGCGGGTCCGGCATCGACAATCACGGGGATATCGTGCGCTTTTCCGAAGCGAACCGCCGCCGTAACGCCTGCTTCCGGTATCTCGAAATCAACGACAATTGCAGAGAGCCGTTCGCGATGCGCGGTCAACGCAGAGACGATGTAATCCGCATAGACGGCATCGTTCGCACCCATCGCAACAAGGATTGTATTCTCCTTCTGATCGTTGACCATGATGAACGCCTGCCCGGTTTGCAGGCTCGGCTCTATCCCGATAGCAGATGTATCGACGCCCTGCGCTTGCAGCGCGCGGAGTTCCATCCGTCCGAAGTCGTCCTCACCGACTTTGCCGATCATCAGGCTCGTTGCGCCCAACCGTGCGAGCGCCGCCGCGACGTTTGCGCCTTTGCCGCCCGGACCGATTTTCGAGCCGTAGCCGATCAGGGTTTCACCGGTGAGGGGCATTCGCGGCGTGAAGATCGCGACATCTGCCATGAGGCTGCCAATTGATGCGACTGTGAAACTCATATTAAACAAAATTTCTCCTGTACACATTATAAACACAGACGGGCAGGATAGAATACCTGTTTCGCCTGCTACATGACCTTTGACTGCTTTCCAGCACGGTTGGGCGCAACAATTCAAAGTGTCGCTTGTCCTACCCCGCAGCCGCATACTTGGCGCTTGCCCACCCGCGCATCACTCACTAAAATGTCACAAAGTTCAAGTAGTCCCGCAGGAGTCGCAATGGCCGCCAAACCACTTCAATCCAAATATGCCTGGTTTCAGGGAAGCATCGTCCCAATCAGCGAGGCGAAGGTGAGCGTCGCCAACCACGCTTTCAATTATGGTACGGCGGCGTTCGGCGGGCTGCGCGGCTACTGGAACGAGGAAGAGGCACAGCTTTTTCTGTTCCGTCCGATAGACCACTTCACGCGCGTCCTCGGCAGCGCGAAGATGCTCATGATGAATTTGCCATACACAGCGGAGTCGATGCGCGATATTCTGGTTGAACTGCTGCGCCGGGAAAATTTCCGTGAGAATGTGTATGTGCGTCCTATCGTCTATAAATCGCTGGAAGGGATCGGCGTCCGGCTGCACGACATCCCGGACGATTTCACGATGTTCGCGTATCCCTTCGGCAATTACCTGGAGACGGACGCGCCCGCCAAGGTCGGCGTGAGTTCGTGGCGGCGAATCGATGATACGATGATCCCGGCGCGCGGCAAGATCAGCGGTGCATATGTGAACAGCGCCCTAATCAAGAGCGAGGCAGTATTGGCTGGCTACGACGAGGCGATTGTACTTTCCAGTGATGGACACGTCTCTGAAGCGAGCGCCGCGAATATCTTCATCGTGCGCGGAGGCGTGGCGATCACACCGCCAGTCAGCGACAACATCCTCGAAGGCATTACGCGCCGCGCGGTGATCGCGCTGCTCACGGACGTGATGGGCATTGCGGTCGTGGAGCGCCCCATCGACCGCACGGAACTGTATCTCGCGGAAGAGGCGTTTTTCTGCGGCACGGGCGTACAAATCGCGTCGATTGGCGAGATCGATCACCGTCTTGTCGCGGATGGTGCGCAAGGTCCTATCGTGACGAGCCTGCGCGCCCTCTTTGCGGACGTGGTGACAGGACGCCACCCGGATTATCGGCACTGGCTGGAGCCGGTGTTCGTGAAGGAAGGCGCGGCGCAGCGCTAGACGGGTCGGGCAAGCCGCGACCCGTACACCGGAGCGCGAAGTATTGTGTAGGGGCGGACCGATGTGTCCGCCCATGAATGGAAGACGGGTCGGGCAAGCCGCGACCCCTACACCAGAATTATGCACCCGCGAGTTCGCGCCGCACCTTCTCCGCGCCCGCGACCAGCGCGACCAGCTTCCGGCGAGCGGCGTAGCGCGCGGTCTGGCTGAAGCCGCAATCGGGCGTGAGCGTGAGTTTATCGGGCGCGATGCCTGTCACCTTCAACACCGCGCGGATGCGTTCGGCGACGTCTTCCGCTGTTTCGACATAATAATTCTTCACGTCCACAACGCCCGCCGCCAGTTCGCGATCCGGTCCGAATTCTTTCCAGATTTCCAGTTCGGCCAATTCGCGGTTGGCGAATTCCAGCGAAAACTGGTCGATCTTGAGGTCCAGAATCCAGGGTAGCAGCGGCCTGTAGGTGCGTTTGGCGACCGGACGCCCGACGAAGTTGCCGAAGCACAGATGCAGCCCAAGTTTTGCGTTCACATCACGAATCGTGTGGTTGAACAGCTTGACGAACTCTTCCGGCGCATTCTTGAGCGAGTGGACAGCATACGACGGCTCATCGAGCTGAATGAAGGTTACCCCTGCTTCGACCAACGCCTTGAGTTCAGTATTGATAATTTCGGCCAGCGCGTAGGAGACTTCGATCCGGTCACTATAGCTCGCGCCGGGCTGGATTCGCCCAGCCAGCGTATACGGTCCTGGACAGGTCATCTTGATTGGACGCTGCGTGCGCGTGCGGACGTAATTCCACTCCGCAAGTAAGCCCAGGCCGTTAGGCGCGGCTATTTCCTCGACCGCTGCGTAGCTTTCGCGCTGATCGTGGCCGACCACACCGACCATGCGACGTGTCGGCAGTTCGTTCAATCCGGTCATGTGTCCATAAAACTCGGCGGTGAAGAAGCCGACGCGACGCATCTCGCCATCGGTAACAATATCCACGCCTGCGTCGTCCTGATCGCGCAGCGCGAGGTCTACTGCGTCGTCTTGCGCCTCGCGCATGTCTTCCGGTCCATATTCGCCACGTAGCGCCGCCGCCAGCGCGGTGTGTAACCACGCAGGCCACGCGTAAGAGCCAATCACGCTTGTCGTCAAAATTGCGGGTGTGTTCATTTGAGGTTCCTGTCGTAAAATATTCTGCACCAGTTTAACATACTGGTACGGACCAATCGAATTCGAGGCCACCATGATCCAGCCCGCGCTTTCCGGCTCCGCGCTCCTAGCAGACATCGAACAGGCACAGCCGCGCCCCGGTCAGGTCGCGCTTTGGTGGCTCGGACAGAGCGGTTATGCAATCAAATCGGCAACTACACTGATTTACATCGATCTGTACCTCTCCGAACACCTGACCGCGAAATATGCGAATACGGAGAAGCCACACATCCGCATGACGGAAGCGCCACTGCGCGGTGCGGACATCACGAACGCGGAATTGGTCCTTGCCAGCCACAAGCATAGCGATCATCTCGATCCGGGGACGTTGCCTGCGCTGTTCGCAGCCTCGCCAGACGCGCGGTTAGTGCTGCCTGCGGCGTTGCTGGATTATGCGGCGGGTCTCGGACTCGCGCGTGAACGGCTGATCGGCACGCGCGGCGATGAAACGTTGCACGAAAGCGGCATCACAATTCACAGCATCCCGTCTGCGCATCCCGATTTCGATAATAGCAATGCGACGGGCTATCCGTTCCTCGGCTTCGTGCTGGAAATGGATGGTGTGCGGCTGTATCACAGCGGCGATACGGTGCTTTACGACGGGGCTGGCCGAACGGCTGCGCGGCTTCGACCCGGATATTTCTGTTCCTGCCGATCAACGGCACGGACGCACGCCCGCGATGCGCTGCACGTCCCGCCGAATATGAGCAGCGCGGATACAGTCACGCTCGCGGGGGCAGGTCGGGGCGCGGCTGGTCATCCCGCACCACTACGATATGTTCACGTTCAACACTGTCGATGTGCGCGAGTTCACGACGCGGGCGGGATGCGGCGGGTCTGAATTACGCGGTCTTGCAACCGGGAGCGCGCTTCACATGGCCGGGGTGATGGCGGGTTGGCCGCTCGACCCGATCAGCGAGACGCCGCTGCATCTGCAATTCGAGGCGCGGCTGCGGGAGCGCATCGCATCCGGCGAATGGAAGCCGGGCGAGCGCATCCCAAGCGAGCGCGAGCTAATGCAGTTCAGCGGCATCAGCCGCGCGACGGTGCGGCAGGCACTCGCCTCGCTGGTCCACCTGAATGTGCTGGAGAAGGTACACGGCAGCGGCACATTCGTTGCACGTCCGCGCTTCGAGCAGCCCTTGAGCAACGCTTACAGCTTTTCAGAGCAAATGCGGGCGCAAGGTCAGGAATTGATCGATACTGTCCTAGCAAAGCGTAGCTTCCCCGCTGATGCACGCCTGGCGGCACGTCTGCAAATCGCGGAAGGATCGCCCGTCCTCTATTTGCAACGGTTGCGCGCATTGAACGGCGCGCCGATGATGGTTAGCACGGCGTATATCCCGGCGCGGTTCGCTCCTGATTTGATTACCACCGAATTTAGCGGATCGCTGTACCGCACCCTCGCCGAGCGCTATGGCTGGTCGGTGGTGCGCGCTATTGACCGGATCGAGGCCGCGCCTGCCGATACCGGGACCGCAAAACTGCTCGGCGTACGCGCCGGGACGCCGCTGCTGGTCGCCGAGCGTATCGCGTATACGACCGGAGACCAGATTTTGCACTTCGGTGAGAACCTGATCCGGGGAGATATGTGCCGCTTCCGTATGGAGCTACAGGGCAGCTTTGCCGCGCTCGAAGTGAAGACGTAGCATGTCGCCAGCTCATGCAGTATGCCCTAACAGCGAATTACCGCGTCGAACTACGCGGCCTGTTGCGGCGGTTATCCGCTTCAATCATGATCACGATCCGCGCGATGAGCAGCACCATCGGACTGAGGACGCGGATTGCCCGCGCGATTGCCTCTGTGCGGTCTGGTTTGCGTGGTGCGGCTGCGGTAGCGTGATCATCGGCGGCCTTACTGAGCATCAGCGCGGCGGCTGCATTGCGCTCACGCTTGGAAAGCGGTCTGCCACTCGGCTGCGCAACAGTTGCAGGCTGTGCAGCGCCCGGCTGGGGGAGCAGCGAACCGTGCGTGCGCGCGTAAACCTGCGTGAATTCCGCGCCGAAGAACAAAATTTGCGCGGAATAGTAAATCCAGAGCAGAAGCACGACCAACGCACCCGCTGCACCATAGGCTGAGGCGCTCACCGTCTTGCCGAGATAAAGCCCGATCAGGAACTTGCCGAGCGCGAAGAGCAGGGATGTCACCGCCGCGCCGAGCAGCACATCGCGCCATTTGATTGTTACATCCGGCAGGAATTTGTAAATCGCGGCGAAGAGCAGCGTGATCACGCCGAACGAAACCGCTGCATTGATCAGTTCCCACACCCCGGAGGGGATCGGCAGCCGCTCACCGAGCCATGAGCCGAGCGCGGCAAGCGCGGCGCTCAACACCAGCGAGACGAGCAGCAGAAACCCGGTCCCCAGCACCATCCCAAAGGACAGGACCTGCGAGAGCAACCCGGAAATAACGCCCTTAATGCCGCCCGGACCCGGCTTCGGTTCGATATTCCAGATCGTGTTCAGCGAATTTTTGAGCTGTCCATAGACGCCCGCCGCGCCCGCGAGCAGCGTCACGCCGCCGATGATGGTGGCAATCGTTCCCGCACCGGGTTTGTTCACGTTCTGGATCATGGTCTGGATCAGATTCGCCGCATCCGAGCCGACGACGCCCGTGATCTGGTCCACGATTTTGTTTTGCGCGGCGTCCTGCCCAAACGCCAACCCCGCAATCGCGATCACGATTACCAGCAGCGGCGCTATCGAAAAGATAGTGTAATAGGAAAGCGCCGCCGCGAGTTGAGGCGCTTTGTCTTCTCCGAATTCGGAGACGGTTTGTTTGAGCAGATCGAGCAAGGCTTTGGGTTTCATGATGCGTCCATTTTTGAAATCTGTGTACAATTATCGCAATTTAATGTACATCATGTTCACCCCCTTTCTTTGATACATTCACACACTTAATTTACTGAATATAGTGAATGATCATCGATGTTGGACATGTCATATGCGGCTACAAAGCAGCGTTAGTTCTAAGATTTGTCACCATCTAAAATTGCATTTGTTTCCTCAGCAAGATCGGTTTACTCCAATAGTCAATTACGATCTTGCGATGAACGATATACTATCCTTCGTGTACAATTATACTGTGAATTAGCCTCTCCAATATCCTACCACGTTCTATTCGCCTGCTTCGACCATTTGTTCCCTGCAAGGCAGCATTATAGTATTCAGCAACACCAATAATTTGAGTATTTGTACCTAATTTGCCAAACTCATCCACTGCCGTGTAAAAACCTTCAAGTGTACTCCCCATCACCGCCGTAGGAATCTGCAATTGTTCCGTAACTAACGCCCGGTACATTTCTACTAAAGCAGTAAAAAGATCAGCTTTTTTCCAGATTCGGCTCGTAGTTCCAAAAGAACACAATCTTATATATTCAAACAACCGATGCATATTAGTCTCATACTCGTCGCATATAGGACATTCATCGTTGTACTCACTTAAATGCGCAGCCAATTCATCATCAAGATCAAAGTAGACGCCCTTCAAAAGGGTTACAAGAATTGATAGTAAAAATCTCACATCATTCATTCGCTTATAATCGGTTCCGTTAAAAACGCGATTGGTTTCAAAAAAGGTGTGTTCCGATAGTCTTTCAGCTAATTTTTTCAGCTCACCATCATATCGAGCATTGTCAATTTCCATTGCGTTTAGAGAATATTTGGTTGAGTTGATGCGAGTGAATACCTCTTTTATTTCAGTAATATCCAGTTGTCCAAGATCACGAACAACAACTTCGTACTCAAGAAACGCTTTTTGCTGCTCTGAAGAAAGATCATGATATGCCGGAATTTGTTTGTTCAATATTAACTCTCTTGAAGCGGTGAAATACTGAACGAGGGTGGTTACTCTTTGCTGACCGTCAACTAATAATTCTGTACCGATTCCAGAAGATAAATCAACACTTCCGGCAGCAGTATAGATTTCTGGGAATGGATACCCAGCTAACACAGTCGAGATAAAGTTTAGCTTATCTTTATTAGTCCATACTAAGCGTCTTTGAAACGCAGGATCAGGGATTAACGTTTTTTCGCGTATTGCAGTTATAAGTTGCCGAATTCTTCGGTTTGTTGCTGTTGTTTTCATGATAATTTCCCTAACCTCTGTTCCTCTTGGCACTGTTGAATAGAGATACGCTGATAAGTTTCAAAAAAATGCCAAGATTTATAAAGTGCGCCTGTCACGCTATAGTTACCGTATTTACGAGTGCGAGTGAGATTTCCAAAAAAGTTCCACCATCTCTTTCGTACTTCAAATCTATCAGCAGGCGGCAGTTTATCGGGGCGTATCCACCCTCGAAACAAGTAATCTTTGAAGCTCGCTTCCTGTGACCATGGATTATCATTATTCCAGTATTCTAATACTTCTTGCCAAATTTGCTCAAATAATGGCGGACATATTATTGCTACATCAATATCAGACTTATCACCAAAACTTTGGTATCGCTTCTTTGGCGCTATGCTAAATCCGAGTTTAGCTGACCCAACTAGCACGACTTCACTAGGATGGATGTGGAATTGCTCGGCAATTTCAATCTTAAAGTCAACATACCTGCTCCGATCATCTTCAAAAACAAAGGCTTCACCAAAAGTAATATGGTTTTGAAGAAGCCACAAGGCAGATTTAACAAGCAGTTGTGCTTTGAAACTACGCACCCTTTGATCGATTGAAGTGGAACTCAATTTTGGTTTTCCATAAACAAGTTACTTTACGACACCTTTCTTACTCAAAGTTTGAACGACTTTGTGATGCAAAGCCGTAGAAATCAAGTGATTATTGCAAGTGGAGAGTTGTCCTCACCTTATATTTAGGACAATACAATCTACAATACTTACAGCAACTACTATAACGCGGTCTTTCGTGACCTGCCACTCTCTGAACAGCAAAACAGCTTGTTTAACATTTGTTGATAGCTGCTGACAAGCGAAAAGCCATCTGAGACGCTATGCGCCTTATGAGCGCGCCTTCCAATCGTCGCTATCGGTGAACGCCTCAATCACCGGTCGAATGTCGGGCATGAGTGGATATAAAATCGGGCAGGTGCAGCCCGCTTCCATATATTCGCGCACCTTCGCGCGGCATTCTTCCGCCGTCCCTGCCGCCGTGATCATCTGCACGACCTCATCCGGGACCAGCGCCATCGCTTTTTGGACCTGTTCCTTCGTCGCAGGCCAGCCGAGGACCTGATGCACCTCGTCCAGTAGTTCCTGACTGACGCCGCTCGCCTTCATGATATGCGGCTCCTGCGCGAGGTATTGGACAACGAGTTCCCGCGCCTCATTCAAAGCTGCTTCACGGTCGTCACTGAGCGAACACACGATGAGTTGCGGGCGGTCGATCTGCGCAAGCGTCTTGCCGACGCGCTTTGCGCCCGTTTCCAGCAGGCCGCACGCCTCGCGGATATACGCAGTCGAAACCATGTAATTCAACACGCAGCCATCGGCGATTTCGCCTGTCAATTCCAGCATCTTCGGTCCCGTCGCGCCGATATAAATTGGAATCGGTCGCGGCGCATCATCGCCGTGAATAATATCCAGCTTGATCCCTTCCACATTCACGAAATCGCCGTGATAGGTCACTTCGCGCATCGTGAACAATTCGCGGATCACTTCCACATATTCGCGCATCGCCTGCAAGGGGCGCTCGCGCTTCACGCCAACCTGCGCGGAGATCGGCTCCCACCACGCGCCGAGGCCGCAAATCACGCGGTCGGGCGCGAGTTCGTACATGGTGGAGAAGGTCGCCGCGATGACTGCCGGGTTGCGCGTCCAGATCGGCAGCACGCCCGTACCGAGGACCAGCTTTTGCGTGGCGGTCAGGAACGCGGACATCATCACGATCCCGTCGCGGGCAAGGCGCGTATCGGCTTGCCAGATCGCATCGAAGCCGCGCGCTTCGGCCTCGCGTGCGATCTCCAGTTCATAGCGGATCGGGTGCTTGTCCTGCATGTAGAGGGCGAGGGATTGCGGCATGGGTGGCTCCGTAGAAGTTGATGCTGCGGGGATTATGGAGCGCGGGGCTAAAGCCGCCGCGCTATTACGGTTGGATGTATCAAAAACCGGAGATGGATCGGATTATCCTGAGCCAGATGCGCGGCTGATAAACACTCGCACCTCATCCAGCCGCCGCGCGCCCGCCATCGGACCCATCTCAGTCACAGCCAGCGCCCCGCACGCATTCCCGAAGCGCGCCGCGTTCGTGAGGTCATCCCCGGCCAGCCAGCGCGAGAGGAACCCGGCATCGAAGCAATCCCCCGCGCCCGTCGGGTCCACCTCTTCGACGGCGAACGCCGGGACATGGATCGGCGGCGCGCCGTTCTGGTAAACGATGCAGCCCGCGCTCCCCTGCGTCAGGATCACAAGGCAGCCGGGATTGATCGCCCACAATGCCGCGACTGCCGCTTCTGGCGTCCCGGCATTCGTCAGCAGCTTGAGTTCATCGGCAGTTGGGAGCAGCACATCGGCAGCGCGCACGAACTCCGCGTAAACGCGCACCGCCTCTTCGACCGGCAGCAGTTGCGGGCGAATATTCGGATCGAAGCTGACCTTCGCGCCGTGTTCCTTAGCAAGCCGCAGCGCGTGCCGTCCCATTTCGAGCGATCCTTCGTTCAATGACAGCGCCGACCCGGTGACGTGCAGGCAGCGCAATCCCTCGAACAGCACCGGATCGAGCATGTCCGGCGAGAGCTGCCCGGCGGCGGCCTGCTTCGCATGGAACACGAAATCGCGCGTGCCGTCCCTGTTATAAGCGACGAACGCAACGCCCGTCGTGTGCGTCTTCAAGACATGCACGCCGCTGAAATCCACACCATCGGCCTGCAATTGTTCAAGCAGGCAGCGCCCGAACGCATCCGCGCCGACCGCGCCAATCACGCCCGATTTTGCGCCCAGCCGCGCAGCCTGTACCGCGAAGATGAACGGCGCGCCACTCGGATACGGTCCTGTGAACCCGGCGGGGCGGTCCAGCGGCGAGCCGACCTCGGTTCGCATCACCTCGACCAGTGCTTCCCCGAAGGTCAGCAGGTCAAGCGCCATTTTCGGTCATGCCGCCGACCATGTGCTTCACCAGAATATCGACGGTCGCCTCCGCGCGCGGCACATCCGCGACGACGCGCCCGCGCCGCATCACGACCATCCGATCCGCAACCTGCAGTACGTCCTGCATCGTGTGGCTGATCAGGATCACTGGGACGCCCTGATCGCGTAGCCGCCGCACCAGCGCAAGTACCTTGATTTGCTCCGGGACGCCGAGCGCCGCCGTCGGCTCATCCATCACGACCAGCCGCGCCTTCCAATAGACTGCCCGCGCGATGGCGACCGCCTGCCGCTGCCCACCGGAGAGGAA
This sequence comes from Aggregatilineales bacterium, assembly GCA_965246845.1. Taxonomy (GTDB): domain Bacteria; phylum Chloroflexota; class Anaerolineae; order Aggregatilineales; family UBA2796; genus JBBRMW01. The sequence goes on along the minus strand of CBDFFR010000012.1, from coordinate 52,436 downwards.
GTTCAGCTTCTGGCGCAGTGACGGAATGTGAATATCGAGCTGCGTGAGCGCGGCTTCCGATTCGCGGCGCATGTATTCGTCATCCGTGACGGGGATGAAGCCGAACAGCTTTTTCTTCTTCTCCTTGCCGAGGAACACATTCGCGCCCACATCCAGATTTTCCGCGAGCGCCAAATCCTGATAAATCGTCTCGATACCCTCATCGCGCACGGCGGCGGGCGAGAGGTGGCGTATATCCTGCCCATCGAACAGAATTTCGCCCTCGTCCGGTTTATATACACCGGAAATGCACTTAATCAGCGTCGATTTGCCCGCACCGTTGTCGCCCAGCAGCGCGACCACTTCCCCGACATTCACCTGAAAATCGACGCTGCTCAACGCGGTCAGACCGCCGAAAAATTTGGAGACGCCGCGTACTTGCAATAGCGGTTGTGCTGCACTCATGCCTTGCGCCTTTCGAGGAATGCCTGCGCCTGGTTGACCAGCACAGCGATAATGATCACGACCCCGACGACGACGAATTGCCACAGCGAATCGACGTTCAGAATAATCAGCCCGGTTGAAAGCAGGCCGATAATCAACGCACCGATAACCGTCCCGCGCACGCGCCCCGCGCCGCCGAACAAGCTGGTCCCGCCGATGACGACCGCCGCTACCGAATCGAGCAATTGCGCCTCGCCCGCCTGTGGCGCGCCCGCCGTATAGCGGAAGACGTGCAGCACGCCCGCGATCCCGGCACAAAACGCACTCAACATATAGATGCGGATTAGATGTCCGCGCACATCGATCCCGGCGCGAATGCTGGCTTCCTGGCTGCCGCCGATGGCGTAGGTATGCCGCCCGAACTGCGTGCGCGTCAGGACGAAGCCGAAAATCAGGATCACAACAATCGTGACGAGGACCGGATACGGCGCGAGCAGTTGCACGCCGCGCAGTTGCTCAGGCGCGAGTCCCGCTGGCTCGTTGAACAGTGAAATGCCATAACCGGGCGTATAGTAGACCAGGCTGCCATTCCCGATCCCGGAGAGCGTACTGCGAATATTGCTCGGCAGGTTGCCGACGACGTTCTGCCCATCCGTGAGCAGGAACGCCACGCCGCGCACAATCCCGAACATGCCGAGCGTGGCGATAAATGGTGGGACCTTCACGCGCGCGATCAGCAGGCCATTGATCAGCCCCGGTATCAGCGAGACGAGCAACCCGCCGCCAACCCCGAATAAAATTGCGAGCGTCGGGTCAAAACCGTTCACGTTGACCAGATCGCGCATCAGCCGCGCGCAAATCACCGACGCCAGGCCGACCGTCCAGCCCAGCGAGAGGTCGATCCCGGCGGTGATGATCACGAAAGTTTGCCCGATTCCGATCAGCGTGACCAGCGTACTCGTGACCAATACCGATGAAAAATTGCGGACGCTGAAAAAACCCTGCCCGAATATCGAGAAAAACAGGACCATTCCAATCAGGAATAAATAGGACCATGAGCGCGCCACGAAATTGAGGACCGAGTTGCGGGCGGCTCCCGGCGCTTGCCGGGTCAGTGTCGTTGTTGCCATAGAGGACCTTTGTGCGCCGTCAGCCTTCAGCCGCCAGCGTTTTGCTATTTTAGAAAATACATATCCAAACAGGTGGACAATGCCGGGCTGGGCAAGCCACAGCCCCTACAGAAAACCGCGTGTCTGGTGTAGGGGTCGGGGCTTGACCGACCCATTTTTCCGGGCGGACACATCGGTCCGCCCCTACAGAAAATCCGGCCCTACTTGCTGGTATAGATGAACTTCGCGATTTCCGGGTCGCCCACGTTCTTCGCGGTGATGACCGCGTAGCCCGTCGGGACGCGCTTCGCCATGCTCGTCACACCGCGCGCGTTGGCAACTGCCGTCACGACGCCGAGATAGCCCATGTCGGCGGGCTTCTGCGCGATCACGAGCGAGACGGTTCCGGCCTTGAGGTAGCCGATGTTCTCTTCCGAGGCATCGAACAGCGCGACCTGTACCGCGCCCTTGAGACGCGCGTTCTCGATGGCTGCACCTGCGCCGAGCGCGCCGAACGTGTTGGTCGCGAACATACCCTTGATGTCCGGGTTCGCGGTCAATACGGCGGCGGTCTGCTGCTGCGCCTTCGTCGCGTCGTTTTCGTTGTAGTCCGTGCGGACGACTTCCAGACCCTTATCCTTCGCGGCCTGCTTGCAGCCCTGCTCGCGCTGGTCGGTCGTGCTGATGCCGGGGCGCACGTTCGAAATGTAAATCTTCGCACCCTTGCCGAGCGCGTCACCGAGCGAGGCGCAGGCAATGTAACCGCCCTGCACGTTGTCGGAGCCGATGTACGTCAACGGAAACTTGACTTCGCCGTTTTCATAGTCGCCATCGCCGATGAATGTATCGACGGTGATGACCGGGATACCCGCGTCGCTCGCTTTCTTGAGGACGGGGATCGATTGCTGCTTGTCGTTTGGCGCGGTCACGAGGGCATTGATCCCACCCTTCGCGATCAAGGCTTCGATGATCGGCGCGGAAACCGTCACATCGAACTTGGCCGGGTCCTGCTGGATGATGTTCACGCCATACCGTGCGGCGGCAGCCTTCACACCCTTGCTCATGGTGATGTAGAACGGGTCCGGGTTCACACCCGGCACGAACGCCACCGTGAACTTGGTATCCAGCTTCGCGGTAGCATCCTTCGTCTTGCTGCTATAGATGAAGCGCGAGAATTCCGACTTGTCGACGTTGTCCTTCGTCAAGACGGCGTAGCCGGTCGGGACGCGCTTGGGCAGGCTCTGGAAGCCGTCGAGGTAGGCGACTGCGAGCGAGACGCCGAGGTAGCCCATATCGTAGGGCTTCTGCGCGATCACGAGCGAGACGGTCCCGGCTTTCAGATAGCCGACGTTCTCTTCGGAGGCATCGAACAGCGCGACCTGTACCGACCCCTTGAGGCGGGCGTTTTCAATCGCTGCGCCTGCGCCGAGCGCGCCGAACGTGTTAGTCGCGAACATGCCCTTGATGTCGGCATTCGCGGTCAATACGGCGGCGGTCTGCTGCTGTGCCTTCGTCGCGTCGTTCTCGTTGTAATCGGTACGGACGACTTCGAGGCCTTTATCCTTCGCGGCCTGCTTGCAGCCCTGCTCGCGCTGATCGGTCGTGCTGATACCGGGGCGCACGTTCGAGATGTAAATCTTCGCGCCCTTGCCGAGCGAATCACCGAGCGCGGCGCAGGCCATGTAACCGCCCTGCACGTTGTCGGAGCCGATGTAGCTCAACGGGAACTTGACTTCGCCGTTCGTGTAGTCGCCATCACCGATGAATGTATCGACGGTGATCACCGGGATACCCGCATCGGCAGCCTTCTTGAGAACGGGGATCGACTGCTGCTTGTCGTTCGGCGCGGTCACGAGCGCGCTGATGCCGCCCTTCGCGATCAGCGCTTCGATGATCGGCGCGGAGACCGTCACATCGAACTTGGCCGGGTCCTGCTGGATCACATCGACGCCGAGATCGGAGGCGGCCTGCTTCACGCCGCCCGCCATCGTGATGTAGAACGGATCCGGGTTCACGCCCGGTACGAATGCAATAGTGTACTTTTTGGCTTGCGCGTGGGTCGGGGTTGCGGACGCCGCAAACGCGGTGACGAGCAACGCCAGCGCGAGCAGCACGGAAAACGTTTTCTTCATGGAAACCTCAATCTGGAAAAAGAACGAAACGAAAGGGTGTATTCGGAACGGACGGATCGGTCGTGCGGGTGTATGGGTTGGCTGCTTCTCCGTCGGATGCACGATTGAATATACCGCGTTTTGCAAAATTGGGGTGGACGTGTTCGTGTATTCTCTAAAAATTTGCGAGGCGAACGGGCGCAAGACCTAAATCTCGTGTCCAGCAAATTGCGCACTGTTTCAAACTCCAGGATGCCGTATGCAAGCCGCAAACCCGATTTTGGCGTTAGCGAGTTAAACTATGAAATACACGATTTGCTCACAATGGGCGAGGAGTCGCATCCATGGCGAATATAACCTACTCCGAAATAGAAAAACTTGCGGAACAACTCCCGGAAACTGAACAGAACAAGCTGATTTACCATTTGCGCGCGAAACAGACAGCGCGAAAGCTGCCAGAGCAGCACGCCGCGCTACCCGAAAACACGCCCGTCGCCGCTGAACTATCCCCCGAAAACGCAGATTACAATCCTGCGCGTGAGGCGCTGATGCAGAAATTTGCTGCGTTGCGCGCAAGTGGTGCTTTCGAGCATGTTGAAAGCCTCTATGGTAAGTATTCAAGCCAGGCACTTGCAGAGATGAGCAGCGAAGAACTCCATGCTGAAATTCACGCAATTGCGACGGAATGGGAGGAGGAACTTGAAGAGTACAACCCCAGCAGCGATTGAACCCATATATGCGGTTGATACTCACGCACTGATCTGGTAGTTGTCAGGCGACAAAAAATTGAGCAACACGGCCTTGATGATCTTCCGGGCTGCCGAGCATGGTGATGTGCAACTGATCTTTTCCGTGATTGTTCTTGCCGAACTGTACTTCGCGAATGCGAAAAACAGATGGTTTGCAGATTACACGAAAATACATGATACGTCTAATGTGAAATGGAAAAGGTTTGGAGGTCAAAGGCAAAGTCACGGGCAAGCAAGCGCTTGAGAACCAAACAGGTGACTTTGAGGGTGATGCGAGCGGTCAAGCCAGCTACCGTTTTAGCAAGCAAGCGCTCAAGGTTGCGCCCTGTGTTCTGGAGTTGGTGAAAGACGCCTTCGATGCGTTCACGTAAACTGCCCAGCGCGGCGTCGAGTAGCGGATGATTTTGTTGGGACTGGTTGGCGCGTTTGGGAGTGAGGACACAGTTGCCGGTTTCATCGGCAATGCTGGCTTGCCAATCCGCGCCAAGAAAGCCCTTGTCGGCCAGGATGTCACAGTCGTTGACACGGTACAGAACACTCTCGGCAGCAAGACGTTCGTCGGTGTTGGCAGCCACCAGGTCGTAGACGACGGGCAGACCGTCGCAGGTACTCAGCAGCACGAGTTTGAAGCCGAAGTAGTGCAGCTTACGCGCCGCACACTGACCATACCCGGCATACCCTGCAAAGTCACTATGTGTTTTGGACCGTTTGTAGCCTACCACCGGGACAGGTTTGGTATCCAGCAGCAGGCACTCGCAGGTATACCCACCCAACATCCCCAACCACGCTTGCCGTAGTGCTTCCACCACCGCTTGTAAGGCTCGCCCGCGTCGATTGTACTGGCTCTGGTCCACCAGCTTAGGAAACAGGTCCAGATGGTTGGCACGCATGTATGCCACATACTGCGTTTCGCCCGGATATGGCACAAAATCATGCGCCAGCAGCAATGTCAACAATTCGCTGTCGCTGAACTGCGCTTTTGCGCCTGTCTTACCCTTTAGCAGATGCCGTCCCTCTGTTTGATACCAGTCGTCTACCAGCACGTACAGCGTGGTCAAAAGCGTTTCCAGGTCTATACTTGTCATGGGAATGGGTCCGATTGACTGTAGGGGTACCTTCAATCTTGCGTCCCATTCCCCTTTTCGCCAAATTCATTCCACATCAGACGTATGATGACTTGCTGGATAGAACGCCTTTCATGTTCATTCCGCTTGATCCAGATCATATCCGGGAATTTAGCCGCGATGTCGCCGTACCGGAAATGCACGACCGCATTATCGCGGGCGTAGCGCGTCGCTTAAATATTCCACTCATCACCGCTGATCCCCTGATCGCTGCCGCCAACGTTGTACGAATCGTCTGGTGAACCCGATGAACTTACCAAAAATCCTGTCGTAGTCGCTCAAAGTCATTAACCGCTGCTCTCATCATCTCCTGTTACGCAAACCGGATTCACGGCAGGTATAATCCGTTGTGAATTTATTGCGGGGCGGCTATGTTCAAGGCATTTCGCAACATCGTCCTGATTGGCTGCGTGCTGATCCTCATCGCGGCCTATCTGCGCACACGCTACACGCGCGACGCCGCGCAGCAGCAAACAACCGCCGTGCAGGATAGCGCACAGGTCGAACGCGCTGACCTGATTCTCACGGTGAGCGCGAGCGGTCCGATCCGTGCCGCGCAGGAACTGCCGATGGTCTTCCTCGCGCAGGGGCGCGTACAGACGGTGAATGTCGTCGAAGGGCAGCGCGTCCTCAAGGGGCAAACCCTCGCCACGCTCGATACGCGCGCTGAAAGTGCCGCGCTTGCCAATGCACAGCTTGCACTCGATGGAGCATCCATCGCCTTGAAAGCGCTTACCGCCGCCCCGCGTGATGTGGACCTTTCGGCGGCGACGGTCGGGCTTGAGGCAGCCAAAGCGCAGCTTGCCGCCGCCGGGGTCGGCTATGACCCAACGCGCGTCAAATTGGCGCAGTTGCAGATCGAGATCGCGAAGAACGAAGTCTGGCAGCGTCAGCTACAACGTGATCAGGCGCGCGCGCTCAGTGAAAACCCGCAATCCTTTTCCCTGACGCTTCCGCGTGAAATACAGGATGCGATTAACCAGCTCCCGGAAAATCTGCGTAACGACATCAACAAATTCATCGAAAGCCTGCTGAACTCCAGCCGGGCTGCTATTCCATCATTCGGCGCTTCGGCTTCTGATGCGCAAATCGGCGTGAACTCCGCGAATTATGATGTGTTGGTTGCGCAGGCGCAGCTTGCACAGGCGCAGAACGCACATGGGGATGGATCCAGCGTTGCGCAGGCGCAAGCGGGCGTCGTGCAGGCGCAATCGGCGCTCGAAAAACTGAAAGAAGGCGCGGACCCGCTGCAAATCCAGATTGCAGGCGCACAGCTCGAAGCCGCACAAGCCTCCGTCAAGCTGGCGGAATATAACCTGAGCCGCAGCACGCTGGCTGCGCCGTTCGCGGGCGTCGTGACAAAACTGAACCTGACGATTGGCGAAGGTGCGCCGCTCGATAAGGCGGCTGTCACGCTCGTGGATGATGCCGGGTTTTACGTCGATATTGGCGTCGATGAACTGGATGTGAGCAAGGTCGCCGTCGGGCAGAAGGTCACGTTCACGTCAGATGCGCTGCCGGGCGTGCTGCTCACGGGCAGCGTGGACCGAGTGGCTTCGACGGCGGTGGAGGTTGCGGGCGTTGTGACCTATCCGGTGCATATCCTGCTGGATGCGAACCCGAACCTGCGTGCCGGACTCAGCACGACCGCGACCGTGACGGTCAATCAGATCAAGAGTGTGCTGCGCGTTCGTAATCGTTTCGTCAAGCTGGACCGCAAAACGGGCAAAGCGACGGTCACGGTCCGCACCCCGGATGGCAAATTCAAGGAAGTGATCGTCGTTCTCGGCCTGCGTAACGAGACCTACAGCGAGATCAAGAGCGGCGTCGATGAAGGCGATACAGTGGTCATCCTGCCGCGCGAGAACAGCCTGTTCGGATCATGATCACCGCTTCGGTACGCTGACAGGTTGCGCCATATCGAGGAACCGCAAGCTGTCGCGCATTGCATCGATTTCATACATTTCAAGCGTCATCGTTGGCGGGTTGGCGAGTGCGCGAATCAACGGTAGTACTTGCGCGTAGTCGATCATGCCGTCATCGAGCGCATGGTGTTCGTCAACCGTGCCGGGATTGTTGTTGATGTGAACGTGGTTTAGCCAGGGCGTCATGACCTCAATCCACTTCGCTATCGAATGCTCCGCGTCGGAAAATAATACAGCATGTCCGACATCGAGGCAGGCGCAAAGCGCGGGGTGGTTGATTGCGGCTAGTACATTGCGGATGATGTACGGGTCGAATTCCCACATATTTTCCAGCACGATCCGCACGCCCAGCATGGCGGCACGGTCGGCCAGCGACGGCCAGAACTCAAGCTGATTATGGTGAAATTCGGTGCGATACCCGATGTTGCGCATTGTCGCCAGAAAATTGGCGTGGAAGACGACCGTCGGCGCGTTGAGTTCCGAGGCGGTTTCGAGGGCGGTGAGGATGCGCTCGCGCACAACATCGCGGATAAGCGTATCTGCGCTTCCAGCGGCCATATCGATGAAGGGTCCGTGCATCGCCAACTCGCCCTTGAAAGTGGCGAGCATCCGTTTGTAGTCGCTGAGGAGCGTCTTCCAATCGGTGGCGAGAACTGCCGGATATGCGAATGCCTGGATTTCCAACCCAAGCCCGAACTGGCTCGCGAGCGCCAGACAATCATGAAAAGTGCGTATGCTCGCGCCGAGCAGGACCCGATCCGTCACGGTGAACTCCGTCGATGTTGTTTCCCGATACTATACCATTCAAATCGATTACGCTATTGCAAACCTCAAACAAAAACGCCCGCTGGGGGAAGCGGGCGTTGACAGAACTCTAAGTAGATTAAGTATTCAGGTGGACCATAATCATTTTTTATCGCATGTCACTGCGACTTGGATGAATCTTAACGCGCCGTTCAGGGTTCGCAAGGGCTGCGCAGGCGAAATAAGTAGAGATTGACACAAAAGACCATTGAGGAAATCTTGCACATAGATTAAAACTCAATTTTAGAACAAAAATTCTCGGAGATTTTCGCGTCAAAACCATGCGAGGCGTTCTACGATCACGATTATTCGGATTTTGTCTGCAAAGTGCATCAGGTCGGGTGTTGAAGGCTGTACATCGGTTTCCGTAATGACCCTTACTTCTTTATCACGGGGAATTTGCTTGCGCAGTTCCGCGACGGTCCCCTCATAGAGCGTCGTGCCACGTGCGGTATGTTGCACTACGCCCTGTGTATCGATCACCACCACCAGCAGACGCTGCACCACAAAGCGCGGTCGCAGCGTGAAGACGTGAAAACGCCCGATGCGCGGTCCGGTCATGATCCGAAGTTCCGGGACGTTATAGGTGCGGCTGAGTAGCGTCCGCAACGCATCTGCTGTGAGCGGTTCGCGCTGCGCGTTCGCACTGAGCGCAAGCGTTCCCGTCGCGACGGCGCGCACGACTCCGCGTGCCGGGTCGCTCTGCTCTTCAATCTCGATACTCTCCGGCACTGCGCCGTTCGCGATTGCGCGCTGCGCGGCTTCCTCACGGATGTTTACCGCTTCCGCGCTGGAGTTGCTGCGCTCTACCTCCTCACGAATGACGGCCAGAGCCGCGCCAATCGACGAAATGACCTCCGCGCGTGGCGCGATGTGATACGGCGCGTTTAACCCCGCCGCCACCGCCGGGACCAGCGCCGCCGCGCCACCCCCGCCACCGATAAGTTCATATCCCGTCGCGAGGCCATACTCGCGCGCCAATGCACGCGCCGCCGCAATCAGTGGTTTGGCCGCAGCATCCAATGCGCGTTCCGGCATGACGTCTAGCGCGGCGAATCCAGCCAATGCCGCCGCGCGATTCCCAAGCCCATCGAGCCGCCCCGCTGCGCACGCCGCACAAGTCACTGTCAGCGCATAACGGTCGCCGCGCGCATCGATGACGCAGCCGTAATCATCGGGATCGCTGGGCAGCGGCGCGAAAGTTTGCAGCGTGAAAGGCGGTACGGCCTCGCTAAAACAGAGATAGGGCAACCCCGCGATGTGCGCCGAACGCGGTCCAACATCCACGATCCGCCACCCCCTGATACGGAACAACGAACCACCAGCGACGCCCTGCACGCGCACATCGAGCGCGCGAATCGCGAGCGGGTGGCTCATGATCTGAATATAGCGGAGCGCAGGTCGCCCGCCTTTGATGACCGTCAGGTTCGTACTCGTCCCACCCACTTCGATGAACAATCCATCCAGCACTTGCCCGAAGTTCAGCGCTCCGGCCACGCTTGCGGCGGGTCCACTGAACAGGCTTTGCACCGGGCGCGTGCGCAGCGTATCGATGCCTGTCACGCCACCGTCACCGCGCATCACGAGCAGCGGCGCGTCCAGATGCGCTTCCACAAGCGCGCGGCGTACCTGTTCGGCGGTATGGGTCATGCGCGGCAAAATGCTCGCGTTGATCGCCGCCGTAGTGGTGCGCAGTTGCAGGCCATACAGCCCCGTCACCTGATGTCCCCCGACAGCAGGCATCCCTATCGTTTCTGCTGCCCGGAGGACGCACTCCTCATCCGTCGGGTCATCGACGCTGTACATCGCGCTCGCGACGATCACGCCCGCGCCACCATCACGCAACGTTTCGACCGCGCTGCGTGCAGCTTCCGGCGAAATCGGGCTGTCTTCCCACAGCGCGATAGTCTCCAGCGCGCGACCCGGCGCGAGCGGGATCATCCCCGGCGCGAGCAACCGGGCGAGCGCGCGGCGCTCCCGCGCGGGTCCCATCCCGATAATGCCGACCGGTGCGACGTCACCTTCGAGCAGCGCGTTCACGGCCTGCGTCGTGCTATGGACCACCACCGCGATGGGTCGCCCCGCAACCGCCGGGTCAGCGAGCAGCACTTGCAGCGCGCGGATCACACCCGCCGCGACGCCTTCCGGCGCGTTGTGCGTCGTCGGCGTGACGAAATGTGCAACAACGTTCACCGGGGCAGATTCTACCGCGACGGCTTTGGTGAACGTCCCGCCGACATCCACGCCGACGCGCAAGGGCGGTATACTCTTGTCTGAATTGAAAGGCAGCATACATGCTCGATATTGTGATGTTGACGCTAGGCCGGGTAGAGACGAACTGTTATCTCGTCGCGCCGGAAGCTCATGCGCGCTGTATAGTCATCGATCCCGCTGACGATGCGGCGGCAATCCTCGAGGCGGCGGTGGAGCGCGGCTGGACAGTCGGCGCGATCTGGGTGACGCACGCGCACTACGATCATATCCTGGCACTGCGCGAACTCAAGGCCGCGACCGACGCGCCGATTCTGATGCACCGCGAAAGCGTCCCACTGCTGGAACAGCTCCCCGCTGCAAATGAAGGTTTATTATGGCGAAGAGGTCCCGCCCGCGCCGCCGCTGGATCGTAAGATCGATCACGGCGAACGGCTGTACATCGGCGAAACCGAATTCGAGGTGCGTTTCTGTCCGGGACACGCGCCGGGGCATGTCGCCTTCGTGCAGCATACCGAGCAAATCATCTTCGGCGGGGATTGCCTGTTTGCAGGCTCAATTGGCCGGACGGACCTCTTCGGGGGCGATTATCCGCTGCTGATGCGCAGTATCGACGCGCAGTTCCTCTCGCTCCCGGATACGACGCGCGTGCTGCCCGGTCACGGTCCCATCACCACCATCGGCGACGAACGCTCATTCAATCCGTTCATCCGCGAATGGCACGCGCGCTAGGGCTGGAGCGCTTCGCGGCGCTGCTACGCCTGCTTCCCGCCGACGCGGTGCGGAGTGTCCTCGAACCCGGTTGCGGAGTCTTCGAGAGTGCGCCGTTTCTGCGTGCCGCATTTCCGTACGCGCTGCTGATCGGCGTGGATCGTGACCGCTACGCCATCGGCGCACATGCCCGGCAATCCGCCGCGATCCTGATCGAAGCCGATATACGCGCTTTGCCCTTCCGCGCGGCGTTCGACCTGATCGTCATTCGCCACCCGGATGTTCACCGTTCGCGGGCGTCGTGGGAAGCGCTGATCAGGTCGCTATCACGCTGGATAGCTTCCGGTGGCTACGTACTCGTTACGACCTTCACCCTTGAGGAGCATGAGCGAGTCCGCGCGTGGCTGCCGGATGGCCTTCGCGTGATTCCGGTCGAGCGCGCGGCACTCCCGGCAGCGGATGCGGTCGCGCGGGATCGGTTTGTGCTGCTCGCGCGAGTACCGTAACAATGCAGCAAGTTAATCTATTGTGCGCGCCACATCGATGTACATGCGCAGGTTTGTGACTGTCGTTTGGGCAAAATCTATCGCGGTGTATTCCGTCATCAATGCGCCCTGATTCCAAAGCGTAAGATATTCAAGTTGATCGCCTTTGCGGCGTAAAGCTGCTATCAAGCGGTCATATTCCACTTTTGGTACAGGGTCAAACGCGAATCCTGTTGTCACTTTGAAACTTTCTGTCGCGCCCAAAAGTACGGTCGCCGCCTCGTTCGCGCCGAAGTGAACCGCTATCGTCGCGACGAGAAGCAGCCGCACAATATTGAATTCAAGATTGGCAATGTTGCCAATGTGCTGGCTGCTCAGCTTCAGGCATTCGCTCAATAAGGGTATCGCCTGATCGAAAGCACCGCGCTGGATTGACAAATCGGCTAGACAGTGCAGAACGTGCGAAATGCCCATAGCATGGTCGATCTCCCGCCAGATAGAGAGCGTTTCTTCGAGCAGCCGTTCTGCTTCGTCGAAGTGTCTTTCGTAGCATTCCAGCATTCCCAGATGCACCAGTCGTTCGCCAATATCGACGCGATTACCCAACATACGGGCTGCATCGACGGCCTCTTCCATGAATTTCCGCGCCTGTTGATAGTCGCCACGCAGCACCGCCAGCCGTCCGAGATTGCTCAAGGGATTGATACGCTGTGGCTGACTCTGATTGGCATCAGCTACCGCCAGGCTTTCCAGATATAACGTTTCGGCGCGCGCCGGGTGACCTTGTGTGCGCAGGCGGTCGGCGTATTGTTCCAGGTTGAGCGCCAGCCAATCGGTGCGGTCGGTGTCACGCAATAAGGTGAGTGCCGTCTCGAAATGAATAGCTGCGCTTGCCAGATCGTAGATGGAGAAGGTCATATCCAGATGGCATTGCGCCATGAATTCCTTGAGACCAAGCTGCGTTGCATAGGCGAATGCCTCTTGTAGATAAAGTCCTGTGTTTTTGTCCCCGACGTTCGCGCAGAAGACCACCCGACCCAAAAGCGCGTTGGTCCGCACCGGCGTGACTCCTTCGGTTTTCGCTAATCCAATCGTCAGCCACTCCAAACCTTCACGCATATAGCCACGTCGAAACCAGAATATCCAAATCGCAGCGGCTAGACGCAGCCCGCTTTCCGCTTCGCCGTTCTCATAGGCCCATGCGAGTGCAGTACGAATATTCTCAAGTTCATTTTCAAGCCGTCGGTTCCACACGATGTACCCTGCACCACGTAAATTCAATTCGGCGGTTTCAGCAAAAGCTATAAAATAGTGCAAATGGGCGAGATGAGTTTGCGCCGCGAGTCTGCTTTCCGAAAGCTGTTCGTATGCAAATTGGCGAATCAGCGCGTGCAGGCTGTAGCGTCCGGTGGGGTTGCCGCGCACGAGCGACTTCTCGACCAGCCGGGCGAGAATTGAGACGCCTGCCCCGGTGATTTGTTCTGCCGCTTCCCTGTCGAAATCGCCGCGAAAGACAGCAAGCCTGTTCAGCGCTGCTTGTTCGGCAGGGGCGAGCAGTGTCCAGGTATGAGCAAACAAGTTGTGCATACTGCGGTGACGTTCTGGCATATCGCGCAGGTTCGTCGCGAGGAAATGCGCGTCACGGCGGATTTGTGCGGCGATCTCTGCTGCCGAAAGCTGCCCAGCCCAGCCCGCCGCCATTTCAATCGCCAGCGGTAGCCCATCAAGTAGGCCGCATATCTCCCCGATGGTGGTAATATCGACCTGTCGGTACTCTGGTGAGGCACGCCGCGCCGTTTGTACGAAAAGCTGAATGGCATCGTCATCCAGCGACGCACGGCTGGAAAACGCCATGCCGTGAACCGCGTGAACCCACTCCCCTTCCAAGTTGAGTCGCTCGCGTGAGGTCGTGAGCAGCTTCACGCCGGGCGCTTGCCGCAAAATCTCGCTGAATAAGGATAGCTGATCGATCCGGTGTTCACAGTTATCCGCAACGATCAGTAGTTCTTTATCACGCAAATGCCGAATAATCTGCGGATCGATGGCCTTGTCGCCTGCCAGATTTAGCTCAAGGACTTCGGCAAGCACAAAGGGGATAAACTGAGCAGACGCAACTCCGGTGAGTTGAACGACGCATACGCCATCAAGAAAATCTTCCTCAATCACTGTCGCGCATTGGTACGCTAATCGTGTTTTGCCGATACCGCCCGGTCCGAGCAAGGTTAACAAACGGCAATCCGGGCTATTTAGCCGTTCACGTAGCGCTTCAATGTCCGGTATGCGGCCAATGAAGGGTGTCAACATCACAGGCAGGCGGTGCAAACGCGGCTGCGCACGCAACCCGATTTGACCGGATTGAATCTGCTCGTACAGCGCATTGGTGGTAGGTTCAGGGTCAACATCCAGTTCAGCGGCGAGAAGCTGACGACACCGAATATACTGCTTGAGCGCCGCCGAACGCTGCCCGCTCTGTGCCAGCAATAGCATCAATTGGCGATGTGCCTGTTCGCTGAGCGGGTCCAGCGCGAGCAAGCGCTGCGTCAGAGCGATCCCCTGCAGGAACGCGCCGCTCCGCAGATAAAACGTGACAAGGCGATGAAACCCCTCAAACACCCGGTCGCGCAGATAAGCGCGTTGTTCAGCCACCCAGGTTTCAAAACCGGGACTTTCGGCGATGTAAAAATCGGCCAGAAAGTCGCCATGATACAGGTCGAGCGCAGCCTCAAGCCGGGCCGCGTCGTTGCTGGTGAGTCTCTGCTTCGCGCCTGCCCCGGCGATTACTTGCAGGCATTCGCGCACGTCCAGCCAGACCGCCGAAGCGGGTTCAATGCCCAGCGCGTCGCGGGTGATGCTCAAAAATGGCGCGACATGCTGTTTGAGCCGCGACAGCGTGGCGCGTAAATTCGTCAGCGATTGCGCTTGATCGCGATCTTCCCAAAGCAATTCGGCAAGCATCTCACGCGGCTGCGGCCTATCCGCACAAGCCAGATAGACCAGCAGCGCTTCTACTTTGCGCGGCGTCAAAGCAGTGAGCGGGCTGCCGTCGAGGTGAAGTTGCAAGCCGCCCAACGTGAGTATTTCCAGTTTGTGCGGCGTTTCAATCATGCGTCACCTTGAATCGATCCTGAATCGTTCAGTCGGTAAGATGAGTATATCGAATGTAAACCTGAAAGGAACCTCACCATGACCACCGAACAAAATAAAGCCCTCGTCCGCGCCGTACTTGAGGAAAGCGTCCAGGACATGGATATTATGCGCGAACATCCCGGTTTGCATGAAGTAATGCCGATGATTTCTCTTAGCCGGGAGGCCTCATCCGATGTACAGGTGACAATCACTCTGATTTTTGCCGAGGGTGATTGGGTCGAGACACGCTCCGTCTATTCCGGGACGATGACGGGCGCGTTCATGGGTATACCGCCCACCGGAAAGGCTTTTGAGTATGAAGTGCTTGCATTCAATCAAGTCGTTGATGGCAAAATCGTCAAGCAGCATTCGCAAGCAGATATGAGGAGCATGATGCAGCAAATGGGCGTTCAGCTTCCAATGGGAGGCGGTCGCTAGATGTTCGCCAACAAAAAGCAGCACTGAACGCGGTCGCTCCATATCGTTAGCGCGGCACAGCATATCAGTGTAGACTGTACGGCATGAACATACGCGACCTGACCCTCCTCGCAGCGGACCCGGCACAGCTTGCCGGATTCTACGCCGATCTTGGCTTGAGCGTCGAACAACACGACGGCAGTGTACACATCAAAATTGGGCGCTCCGAGTTGATATTCGCGCCGTCACCGGGAACTACGCCAGCTCCGTATCATTTCGCGTTCAACATCCCGCAAAACCAATTCATGGAAGCGAAAGCGTGGATCGCCGCGCGCGTGCCGCTCGTGCAGGACCCGGACGGCGCGGACGAATTTTTCTCCGACAACTGGAACTCACACGCGGTCTATTTTTATGATCCGGCAGGCAATATCGTAGAATTGATCGCGCGGCATACCCTGAAGAACGACTCGGAAAAGCCGTTCGGCGCGGCGAGCCTGCTCAACATCAGCGAGATCGGGATCGTGACCGATGATGTGTTGAGCCTCGTCGGGGTATTTACATCGTCGTTCGGCGTGACATCCTACCTCGGCAAATTCAGCGAAACATTCACCGCCGCCGGAGATGCGGACGGCCTGTTCATCATCGTCAAGGAAGGCCGCCTGTGGTTCCCCGATCAGAAAGTCGCGGCGGTGGCACTGCGCACGGTTGTCACATTCGTCGATGGGCAGGGGCGGCGCGTGCGGTTCACATGGCCGCCCGGCGCGCGTTAGCATCGCGCTATTTGGCTAAGATTTTATGCAATCAGTCGCACTTCAACGCCTCGTCAGCCAGCAAATCGCACAGTCACGCTTATCCAACCCCGCCGAAGTGGTGCGCTGGCTTGCCGCGCTACAGGCACAGGATTATCTCGGCGCGAAGTGGTCCATCGGGCTGCGCATCCCCGGCGCACGCGACGCCGACATCGACGCCGCGCTGAACAGTGGGACGATTTACCGCACCTGGGTGATGCGTGGCACGCTGCATTTTGTCGCGGCCTCCGATATTCACTGGATGGTCGCGCTAGTCGCGCCGCGCATCATCGCCGCCTGCGCACGCCGCTACCGCGAACTCGATTTGGATGAGCCGACCTTCGCGCGCAGCAATGATATTATTCTGAATATGCTCGGCAGTGGTCCACCGCTCAATCGCACAGCGCTGATGACCGCGCTCAACCAGCAGGGCATCTCGACCGCCGGACAACGTGCGCCCTATCTGCTGCAACGCGCCTCGCTCGAACGTCTAATCTGTCAGGGCGCGACGACTCGCAACGATCCAACCTACCAGCTTTTGCCCGATGCAGGTTCAACGCTGCTCGACAAAACGGACGCTCTCGTTGAACTCGCGCGGCGCTACTTCCGCAGCCGTAGCCCGGCAACGCTGGCCGATTTCGGGTGGTGGACGGGATTGCCCGTTGCTGATTTGAAGCGCGCAGTTGCCGCGCTCGCCTCTGAGTTAATCGAAGAAGAGATCGACGGGAAGCGCTATTGGAGACATGAGGACACGCCCGCGTCCGATAGCGCGCCCGATGCGGCGTACCTGCTGCCGGGCTTCGATGAATATCTACTCAGCTATAAGGACCGCAGCGCGTCCGTCGATATGGCGCACCTCAAGACATTGACCCCGACGAATGGTATCTTGCCCGCGACGATGGTTTATCAGGGGCGCGTGATCGGGAGGTGGCGGCGCACCCTGCAAAAGGACCGCGTGACAGTGGCACTCGCGCCCTACGCGCCGCTCGATTTTGCGCAGGAACGCGCTTTCGTGGAAGCAGCGGAGCGCTACGCGGCATTTATAGGACTGGAATTGCGCCATAATGATATGTAATCATGCTCCCAAGCCGTAGATACTATATTTTAGAAAATATATTACTTCCGATCTTAACCTAGACGGCTATATATAAATGCTGCCACGATGTTTACAATTAAACCAAGAATAATTACAATGAAGGCGACATCGCGCCTTTTTTCAAACATCTGCTTGTTTCTAATCCCTTCACCTGTTGCGAAGACTCCAATTGGAAAAAACCAGTTCTTTACATTATTGATAAAGGAGAATACCTTATCGAAAATTATACCCAAGGCGACTCCAATTATTGATGGAAATATAATATCCGTCAAACTTATAGATGGTATTGTCCCGTTGTTTGTCTTCAAAACTATATATGACCCGATAACCAAAACAATTAATCCTGAACCGCTATACAATACCAATCGAAGTAGAATTAAATACAGACTGGATACTGCGATCCGTGAATACCACGGTTTAACTGTAAGTATCCAGTTCTCAATTTCATGCTGTACGATATGTGATACTGTTCCATCAGCTTCAATAATATACACTATAGGCATTGGCTGTATTTGGAATGAGGCATCAATAACAACAGAGATCATGTTTTTAGTCTTAACATCGTAGGAAAAACTGGAAATTTTAATAATTGCTGTTGAACTCAAATTGCTAATATCATTTACCTCGTCAACTGTACTACAGTGCCTAATCTCGCCATTTTTCAACGTTACTTTAAAACTTGGCGTGCTACTCCTAAAAATTAATAATTTAGACAGTTGTTCTAAAGAACGTTTATCAACAATAAATGCACTGCCGATAGACTTGGAAATCTCAATGATTGACACATTAGCTCCAACTGAATACACTTGTTCTAATATTGTAAAATAACCACGATGCGAAGTCAATTGAAAATAAGCCTTCAGTTCAGAAAAGAACTTAGTTTCTATTCACACATCGAACATCAGGCGAGATGAAAAAGTTGCTCAATCTGCAAGATTACGAAAACGCCGCGCGCGATCACCTCTCGCAGATGATCTATGATTACATCGCGGGCGGCGCGAACGACGAGATCACGCTGCGCGCCAACCGCACGATGTTCGATTCGATCTGGCTGCGTCCGCGCGTGCTGGTCGATGTCGAAAACGTAGACCTGCGCACCAGCTTTCTAGGAATTCCTCTCGCGCTGCCCGTGATGCTTTCCGTTACAGCGGCGCATAAACTCTGCCACCCCGATGGCGAACTCGCGACCGCCCGTGCCGCACACAGCATGGGGACCGCCTGTATGCTCGGCACACTCTCCAATTTCACCGTTGCGGAGACGCGCGCCGCCTCGCCCGGTCCGGTCTTCTTTCAGCTTTACGCCTATAGCGATGATGGCCTCAACCGTCACATGGTCGCGCAGGCCGTCGAGGGCGGCGCGAGCGGATTGGTCCTCACGGTCGATACGCCTTATGTCGGGCGGCGCGAGCGTGACCTGCGCAACGATCTGATAATGCCCTCCGATGTGACGGCGGCGCACCTGCGTGGCGTGATTCTGCCCGCGCCGGATGGCAAGGACCGCAAGGGCGCGGCGAATATGTTCCGCGCCGATGACCTGCGCACGCGCCGCCTGACATGGACCGACCTCGACCGCATTCGTGCGCTCGCCGATGGCCTGCCGCTGATTCTGAAAGGGATCGTGACAGCGGAAGATGCACGGCTTGCCTGCGAGCATGGCGTCGATGCGATTATCGTCAGCAATCACGGCGGGCGGCAGCTCGATACGTGCATCCCAACAATCATGGCGCTCCCCGAAGTCGCGGAAGCGGTTGCCGGGCGCATCCCGGTCCTGCTCGATGGCGGGGTACGGCGCGGCGCGGATGTCCTCAAGGCGCTGGCGCTCGGTGCGTCGGCAGTGCTGGTCGGGCGTCCGATGGCGTGGGGGCTGGCGGTGAATGGCGAAGCGGGTGTGCGTCACATGCTCGAACTTTTACGCGACGAGATCGCGCTCGCGATGGCGCTTTGCGGCAGACCAACAATTGGGGATATGGATCGCTCGCTGGTGCGGCTGCCAGGTGGATGGTAAAAGGGTTGCGCGCAGGAAACACCGGATTCGCGTCAGCGTTAAAGCGTAAAATCTATTATATTTATGTTGAGGTCATGCTATTATAGATCGGAGAATTCCATGCGTAAACTAGCGGTATTTGCGTTCGTTATATTGTGCCTTATCGCACAGCCAACAGCGAGTTTGGTAAGTGCGATACAAGTCAGCACGCCGGAGCCAGTCCCAAGCCAGCCCCTCGCGTGGCCGATCAAACCCGCCGATGACACAGCAATAGCACAAGCACGGCAATGCGACATGACTGAACTCGCAAAAACACGCTATCCCGAGATAATAGGGGTCGATGATCTGGCAGGCGCTTATCAGGTGAAAAATGCCTGCGATTGGGCAACATTAGCCGTCGCTTACGCGACTCGGCGCAGCGACAAAGAACCGATTTCTCCGCACGCCATAAACGCGTTCAAGCAGGCAGTATCGCGAAACGCAGCATTTGCGCATACGCTACCAATCCTCTCCGGCTACTTCGGAATTACGGACCTTGTTGAAGCGCCACCCTTCGCAAAAGGGACGCTCATTCGCGTTGAGGTGCATCATAAATTCAGTGGTCTTGGTACGCCGCCGATTGATTACAGCTACGTTATCGACGCTGCCGATTTGGATGCGCCTATCGCGACCGGACATTCCGGTGCGGATGAAAGTACCCCTGTTGCTATCTCAGGCACACTCCCGCGCGATGTCGTTCAGGCTATTGCGGGCGCACTCACAGATTTTATCCCGGTGCGTAATCAATTTAGCATTCTGTTTTGTTTTGACGATTATCCCGATTGGACAGTAAATCTGACCTTTCGCGATGGCACTACTTTGGATCTCGTCACCAAAGGGTCGAATATCTTTTTCTCCGGTGGTCCCTGGCAGACCGAAATCAACGGCCAGCCATATGTGCAATATTCAGCTAAACTGCTGGATGCTTTCGAGGCGCTTCGGGTCGCCCTGACCCTGCCAGAGGATGAGACTGCCGCGATGTATTGTGGTGGACCTCGCAAACCCCCATTCGATCTGGCGTTTGGCGAATTGATGGCGACACCCGAAGCGAAACCTTAAGCACGATTCGCAATCCGGCTCGTGGAAAAATGTGGTATCGTCTGCGCGTCCACGAACGCAGGAGCCACCCCGATGACCGACGCCGCTGCAGCCGCTACCATAGCGCTTGACCCGCGCGTTTCCGAATTTCTCAGGCAGCCGCGCCGGATGTTGATCGGCAGCGAATGGGTCCACGCCGCGAGCGGCCAGACCTTCGCGACGGTCAACCCATCGACCGGGGAGACGCTCGTGCAGGTCGCGCGCGGCGACCGCGCAGATGCCGACCGCGCCGTGAAAGCCGCGCGTACCGCCTTCGAGGATGGCGCATGGCATCGCAAACTCAGCCCGGCGGATCGCGGGCGTATGCTCTGGAGATTGGCTGACCTGATCGAGGAGCGGCGCGACGTGCTGGCGCAGCTTGAATCGCTCGACAACGGCAAGCCGTACCGCCACGCGCGCAGTGGCGACGTGCAATGGTCGGCGGACCATTTCCGCTATTACGCGGGCTGGCCGGATAAAATCGAGGGGAAGACGATCCCCGTCTCATCGATGAACAACGCGCTCGTCTATACGCGCCGGGAGCCGCTCGGCGTCTGCGGTCTGATCACGCCATGGAACTTTCCGCTTGAAATCGCGGCGTGGAAGCTGGCTCCGGCACTCGCGGCGGGCAACTGCGTGATTCTCAAGCCCGCCGAACAGACACCCCTCAGCGCGCTTTATCTCGGTGAACTGTTCCTCGAAGCCGGGTTCCCGCCGGGCGTCGTCAACATCCTGACCGGGTATGGCGCGGAAGCGGGCGCGGCGCTCGTTGATCACACGGATGTCGATAAGGTCAGCTTCACGGGCAGCACGGAGGTCGCGCGGGGGATCATTCGCGGCACGGCGGTCAATATCAAGCGGCTGTCGCTCGAACTCGGCGGCAAAAGCCCGAATATCATCTTCGCGGATGCAGATTTGGAGAGCGTCCCGGCCTCGGCTTTATGGGCAGTCTTCGGCAACGCCGGGCAATCCTGCGTGGCCGGGACGCGGTTGTTCATCGAGGCGAGCGCCTTTGACCGCGTGGTTGATGAACTCAGCGAACGCGCCGCGAAAATCCGCATCGGTCCGGGCATGAGCGAGGGCAAGCCGGAGATTGGTCCGCTGATCAGCGAGCGACAGCTTAACCGCGTGATGGGCTATATCGCGGCGGGTATCGCCGATGGCGCGCAGGTGCGGCTCGGCGGGGAGCGGCTCGGTGGCGACCTGAGCAACGGCTACTTCGTCGGTCCTACGATTTTTACCGATGTGAAGGACGAGATGAGCATCGTCCGCGAGGAAATTTTCGGTCCGGTGGTGGTTGCCACGCCGTTCGAGGGCATTACGGAACTCGTGCATCGCGTGAACGATACGCGCTTCGGGCTGGCCGCCGGGGTCTGGACGCGCGATATTAAAAAGGCACATTCGGTCGCGGCGCAGATCAAGGCCGGGACGGTCTGGATCAATACCTACGGCTTCTTCGACCCGGCTGCACCGTTCGGCGGCTACAAGGAGAGCGGCTACGGTCGCGAGATGGGCGGCGAGGCAATTGATCTGTATACGCAGACAAAAACAGTCTGGGTCGGGTGATGTCGTGCGGCGCACGCAACAATTCAGGGCAAACGCATCAAAGCATATCACGGTCGCCCGGCCATGAATGGACCGGGCTATTACGGTTCGCGCGTTCGACTTCCAACACAATGGACCGTAGTAGCGCGGCGGCTTTAGCCCCGCGCGTCCATTGGATGCGGTTGCCCTACGCAACAATTCGACATACCGCGCGAATCCGACTAAATTCTGTCATGTTGCGAAGTTTGATTTTGCACCAAAAACGAAGGACTACTCCTCATGACCCAAACGCTCACCCCCGGTAAATGGCTTGGCTTGCGCCGCACCAGCACCGAAGCCGATGTCTTCACGATCCTTGCTTTCGATCAGCGCGGAACGTACCGCCGGATGCTCCCGCCCGATATGCCCTTCGCGCAAGCCGCCGCAATCAAGAGCGAAGTCGTCTCCGTCCTCTCGCATAAATCGAGCGCCGTCCTTCTCGATAACGAATACGGCATCGCAGTCTCGCTGCATATGTCGCGGCACAGCGGCTTGCTCTACGCGGTCGAGAAGAGCGGATACACGGGCGATGGCACAGCGCGCATGATCGACTTCCTGCCGGATTGGAACGTCGCGAAGATCAAGCAGCTTGGCGGCTCGGCGGTCAAACTCCTCGCGTACTACCACCCCGACGCGAAAACCGCTTCGGAAGTCGAAGCTACGATCCGCAAGGTCGCGGATGATTGCCACGCGAACGATATTCCGTTGTTCCTTGAACCGCTCAGCTACGCGCTCGACCAGAGCATGACGCCGGAAGCCATCGCTGCCGAGCGCCCACAGGTCGTGATCGAGACTGCGCGCCGCCTGAGCAAGGTCGGACCGGACATCCTCAAAATGGAATTTCCCTACGACGCCGCGCATCACAATGATCATGGGCAATGGCACGACGCCTGCAAGCAGATCAGCGA
The DNA here is from genome assembly GCA_965246845.1 of Aggregatilineales bacterium. Lineage (GTDB taxonomy): Bacteria > Chloroflexota > Anaerolineae > Aggregatilineales > UBA2796 > JBBRMW01. The sequence continues at coordinate 29,765 of CBDFFR010000012.1, read as the reverse complement.
AGCGTGTGCGGTTCCCTGGGTGCTGTTGAGCGCTGGCGTCAAGTTCGAGACGTTTGCCGATCAGGTGCGAATCGCGTGCGTCAGCGGTGCGAGCGGGTTCCTCGCAGGCCGCGCGATCTGGAAGGAAGCCGTCACGCTTGGCAATGAGGAGCGCGCAACCTTCCTGCAAGAAACCGCGCTGCCGCGCCTCGCAACCCTGACCGACATCGCCAACCAGCACGCGCGACCCTGGACCGATTTCTACACTGCGGAAGGCGACGCGCCGCAGGAAGTTGGCTCATCCGGCGAGATGAAGGTTGCGGGCGCATAGAGTACGCATTGCGTAAGGGCTGTGGCTTGCCCAGCCCGAGCCGCAGGCCCTGCACTGTCCTGCATCGGAGCGTTTTCAAGTTATGCCGCCCGCAGTGGCGCGACACTAAATATTACACTGAATGCCTTGCACCAGATGACGATGCTGTTTTGTTTGGTGAGGTCAACGCTTGCGGGAATGATATAGTTCTGGTCGCCCTGATTGCCTTTCAGCACGGCCAGATCGATGTAGCCGGGGTCAAGCACTTCCGCGTTGGTTTTGGGGTCGCTGCCGCTCGAAAGATAAACGTGAAGGTCGGGTCCGTTTGTCGCCTTGAAATTTTCAAGCCGCAACAGATAGGTTCCGTCTGCCTGCTTATAGATAGTCGCGGAGCCACTGCCTTTGTGGAAGCCGTCGCCATCGCGAAACATGCCTGTCCTGAACCGCGATGCTGTTTGCGCGGTTTCTGGCATTCCTTCGGCCATCGCGCGGTCGGTTTGCGAGGCAGCAACCATCGTCTGTTCGGCGTTGGTCTGATTCACACCCGGCGGCAGGGTCGCGCCTGCCGAAAGCGGAAATTGATCACTCACCGTTTTGTTGATAAACAGGGGTGAGGCCAGCCACCAGACAACGACTCCGATGATGATCAGCACGACGACACCCACTGGAATCAGGATTGCTTTACGATTTGCCACGAAATTACTCCTCAATCTGGAAACGCTCATCATCTATCAGAGCGCGATGGGGAGCTGCATAGTACCCGCGCCTGGAACGTCGCTCACCGAGTCCTCAACCATATAAACATCCGATAAAAGCGCGAACAACGTTGCTAAAATTTGCGTAGCAAAACAGGTAAATGGCAATGCAAGCGACGATAGCAAACTCTGCCCCCACCACTCCGGCGGGCGTGCCGGGCGAGGTGCTGGTTCAGGTCGAGAAACTCGTGCGCAAATTCGGCAGCTTCACGGCAGTCGATGATGTCTCGTTCGAGGTCCGGCAGGGTGAAATCTTTGGTTTTCTGGGACCCAACGGCGCGGGCAAATCGACCACGATCAAGATGATTTGTACGCTGCTGCGCCCGACCAGCGGCCATATCGCGGTTGCGGGTCATGATGTGCAGGCGGAACCGGACGCGGTACGCTCCGAAATCGGGATCGTGTTTCAGGATAACTCGCTGGATGCGGGGCTGACTGCACAGGAAAATCTGGATTTTCACTGCATGATGTATCACATCCCGCGCGCCGAACGCGCCGACCGTATGCGCGATGTCCTGGCGCTGATGGAACTGACCAATTTCAAGGACCGCATTGTGAAAACCTACTCCGGCGGGATGCGGCGGCGGCTCGAAATTGCGCGCGGCCTGCTGCACCGACCGCGCCTGCTGATCCTCGATGAGCCGACCGTCGGGCTGGACCCGCAGACGCGCAATTATATCTGGCAATACGTGCGCCAGCTTCGGGAGCAGTTCGGCACAACGATCTTCATGACCACGCACTATATGGATGAAGCGGAGAACTGCGACCGGATCGCGATTATCGACCGGGGCAGCATTATCGCGCTTGATACGCCCGCCGGACTCAAGCACATGAGCGGCGAAGACCTGATCGAACTGGAAACGACTGCGCCGGAGCAGGCAGCGCAGATCATTCAGCAAACCGTCGGCGTGATAGCAACCGTCACGGGATCACGTCTGGCGCTCGCCGTCCCCGATGCCGAACACGCGACGCCGCTTATTCTCTCCGCGCTGATGCAGGCGGGGCTAACCGTGCAGGCGTTACAAATCCGGCAGGCCTCACTCGAAGATAGCTTCATTAAACTCACCGGGCGTAAAATCCACGAGGAGGAGGGCGACAAGGATCAACGCCGCCTCGCGATGCGTGAGCGCGGACGGCTGTAGCCTGTTCACTATGTCTCGCTTACATCCTGCGTGAAGCGGAACGCAAACAAGATCGGGATGAAGGTAATCGCGATAACGACCAGCGCCGCCGCATTCGTCACGGGGCGGTCGCGCGGGCGCACAAGCTGCGCGAGCATCCAGATCGGGAGCGTGGTTTGCTCCGTCCCGCGCGTGAAGGTGGTCACGATCACCTCATCGAAGGACAGCGCGAAGGCGAGCATCCCGCCCGCGAGCAGCGCCGTCGCGATGTTCGGCAGGATCACATAGCGGATCGTTTGAAAAGTGGTCGCGCCGAGGTCCATCGAGGCTTCGATTTGCGTATAAGCCGTGCGCCGCAGCCGCGCGACGACATTATTAAAGACCGTCACGATGCAAAACGTCGCGTGGCCGATCACGATAGTCCAGTAGCTGAATTCGATTCCGAACAAGCGGATGCCGCTGCGCAGCGCGATCCCGGTCACGATGCCGGGCAGCGCAATCGGCAGGATGAACAACAGCGAGATCGACTCCTTGCCGAAAAAGCGGCTACGCGCAAGGGCGGCGGCGGTCAGCGTCCCCAGCACGAGCGCAAGCCCCGTCGCGACGAGCGCCACCTGCAAGGATGTACCGAGCGCATTCCAGAAATCGACGCGGGCGAGCAGTTCCCCGAACCACTGCGTCGTCAACCCCGGCGGCGGAAACTGGTAGGTACGACGTTCCGTCGTGAACGCATAGAGCAGCACGATCAGCAGTGGAAAATGCAGGAAGATGAGCGCCGCGCCCGCCATAAAGCGCAGCCCGCGCGGGATTTTTTCAGTCCTAGAGCGCATCGAATGCCCCCAGCCGCCGCGCGACCAGCAGGTATATACCCATGATCACAATTGGCACGACCGTAAACGCTGCCGCCAGTGGCACGTTACCCGTCGTACCTTGCAGCGTGTTCACCACCGGACCGATAAAAAAGCTGGAATTGCCGATTATCGTCGGGATGATGTAATCACCGAGCGTCAGTGAAAACGTGAAGATCGACCCCGCGACGATGCCGGGGAACGCGAGCGGCAAAATCACCTTGCGGAAGGTGTAGCCCGGTCGCGCGCCGAGGTCGCCCGATGCCTCGATCAGCGAACGCGGGACGCGCTCCAGTGCCGCGTAGGTCGGCAGAATCATATAGGGTATCCAGATATAGACGAAGACGAAGAACATGCCGAGGTAGCTGAACGAGAGCGACGGACCGCCGATCACGGGCAGGTTCAGCAGCGCATCGCGTACGCCGCCAAGTCCCAACGCCTCGAACAGCCAGTTGATCACGCCTTCATTGGCGAGGATCAGCTTCCACGAATATACGCGCACAATATAGCTGGACCACAGCGGCAGCAGCACCGCGAGATACAGCAGCGATCTCGTGCGTTTGCCCGCAAAACGCGCCATAAAGTAGGCCAGCGGAAACGCGATCAGCGCGCAGGCGAGCGTCACGACCGCCGCCATGATCGCGCTGCGCAGGATGATTTCGAGGTTCGACGGCGTGAAGAGCGCCCCGTAAGTCTGGAACGAGAGTTCGCGCACGATCACGCCGGAAAAATCATCGACGCGATAGAAACTCTGAATGACAAGCAGCGCCAAAGGCAGGACATACAACGTGAGCAGCCAGCCAAGCGGCAGCGCCAGCAGCAACACCAGCACGAGGCGAGGATGCAGGAAGAAGAAGCGCGAAAGCCGTTGACCGGGGTTCAGAGCGCGCGGTTCGAGGCGTGCAGCGTTTGCCATCCCGCTAACTTTCGAGCAGAACCGCGTCCTCGCGGCTCCATGTGAGCGAAACAGCCTGGTCGCGGAGCGCGGCGGCGTTTTGTGCCGTATGTCGCAAATTTTGCTCAATAGCGATCAGTTCCGCGCCGTCGGAGAGCGCGACCACGTAGCGCGTACTCGCGCCGAGGTAGACCACATCGCGCACGATTCCCTGTTCGCAGAGCGCTCCTTCCGGCGGGGGCTGGTTCGCGGGCAGCACGCCGATTTTCTCCGGGCGAACTGCAAACAGACCATCACGCCCCATCAGCCGCCGCGCACGTTCGCCCGAAAGCAGATTCGATGTGCCGACAAATCCGGCAACGAACAGCGTGCGCGGACGCTCGTAAATTTCTGCGGGCGCGCCGATTTGCTCAATTTTGCCCTTATTGAAAACCGCGATCCGGTCGCTCATCGTGAGCGCCTCTTCCTGATCGTGCGTGACGAAGATGAACGTAATCCCGACGCGGTGCTGGATCGATTTCAATTCGACCTGCATCTGCTGGCGCAGCTTGAGGTCGAGCGCGCCGAGGGGTTCATCGAGCAGCAGCACGCGCGGATGATTGATCAGCGCACGGGCAAGCGCCACACGCTGCCGCTGCCCACCCGATAGCTGCGAAGGTTTGCGCGCCTCGAAGCCCGTAAGCTGTACCATCTCCAGCATCTCGCGGACCTGTTCGCGCCGCTGCGCCGCCGGAACCCGCTTCACCATCAAGCCATAGCCGACATTATCCCCGACGTTCATGTGCGGGAAGAGCGCGTAATCCTGAAAGACCGTGTTCACATCGCGCAGGAACGGCGGTACGCCCGCCACCTCGTCCCCATAAAGCTGGATGCTGCCCGCGCTCGGCTGCTCGAACCCAGCAATCAGGCGCAGGCAGGTCGTCTTGCCGGACCCAGATGGTCCGAGCATCGAGAAAAACTCGCCGTCGCGTATTTCCAGATCAACCGCATCGACGGCGCGCACCTCTCCGAAGGCGCGACTGACTCCCCGAAAGCGCACCGCAATTTGATTTTGAGGCGAAGAAACGTCCATAGTGATTCCTTGCAATGCCGTCGCGTGTCGGCCTCTGCGAGGAAAGTCTACCTCAGATTGAGCGCCTCTCCGACTTGCCGTCCGGCACGAACTTCGGATCATGGGTACGTAGCGGCAGCACAATCTCGAAGGTGCTGCCCCGCCCCGCGATCCCTGCGCTCGTCGCGCGGAGCGTCCCGCCATGCGCTTCGACCAGCGCCAGCGCAATCGCCAGCCCCAGCCCCGCGCCGCCTGTTTTACGGGCGCGGCTGGCATCGGCGCGGTAGAAGCGCTCGAAAACGTAGGGCAGATGCTCGGCGGCGATGCCCTCACCCGTGTCCTGCACGGTGATCGACACACCCTGCGGCGCTGTGGTTCGCGACAGCGCGACGGAAATGCGTCCCCCGGCAGGTGTATGTGCCAGCGCATTCGAGACCAGATTGCCGACAGTCTGCGTGATGCGTACCGGGTCGATTATCAAAAGCGGGAGGTCCGGCGGTGCGCTGAAGGTGAGTTCCACGCCGTCCGCCTCGGCTATCGTGCTGAACGTCGCGATCTGCTCGCCAATCAGCGCGGAGAGATCGGTCGGTTGCAGGTTCAGGCGCAGCTTGGCGGCCTCGGCCTGGCTGAGTTCGTGCAAATCATTGACCAGCCGCCCCAGAACGACCGTTTGGTTGTAGAGCGCGCTGATTTCATCCTTGCTCATTGGGTAGACGTCATCGAGGATTGCGCGCAGGTTGCCCTGTAATACGGAAAGCGGCGTGCGCAGTTCGTGTGCGACATCCGCGACCATGTTCCGGCGTAGCGTCTCGGCCTGACCAAGTGCGTCGGTCATGTCGTTGAACGAGCGTGCCAGCGCGCGTACTTCGGTCGTGCCTGCGACTTTGACGGGGTGGTACTGCTTGCGAACACCAATCAGGCGCGCGGCCTCTGCCAATCGGTTTAGCGGCGCGGTCAGGCTGCGGCTCAACAGCGCACCGAAGATGATGCTGATCACGCCCGTTACAAGTGTGAAAGTAAGCAGAGTCGCGCTCACTCGTTGCGCAAATAGCGTACCTAAACCGCTGATCGGCGGCTGCAAATCGGTTGGTCTAAGTTGAACGTACCCTTTGACTTCGCCATTCACGAGTATTGGCAACCGCTCGAACTGCATCGGTGAGTTGTCCTGGTCAAGATTGTTTTGTCCACTGACAAGAACCCCATTCAAATCTGTAATGACGATAGCCACATTGATCGCGGGCGCAACGGTAATCACCCGGTTGCGCTGCGCCCAGAAATCGTTCAGGTCCGCCCACGAGCCATTTTTCGCGTAGAAGATGGAGAGATCGCTGACAAGGCCACCGGGGCCAACCAGCTCGGCGAGAAAGACGTTTTGCAGCGCCGTCGGCGCGACCGTCGCGGCGGTCGTCGCGAAAATAATCAGTGTACTCAGAAAGATCATCAGCGCGAAAGCAATGCTCAGGCGCACCCACAACCGGTTAATCAATTTTTGCCCCCGACGAAGCGATAGCCGATGCCGTACACGGTTTGAATGAAGCGTTGCGACTCGCCTTCCGGTTCGATCTTTCGGCGCAAATTCTTGATATGCGTATCGAGTGTCCGCTCAACGATTTCCGAATCATAGCCGCTCACTTTTTCCGCAATCTCGTCGCGCGCAAAGGCGTGACCCGGATTGCTCATGAAGAGGTGCAGCAGTTTGAATTCAGTTGGCGTCAGATCGACAGCGCGGTTATCGAGCAGCGTCAAATGTTGGTCAAGATCGAGCGTGAGGCCGTTTGCATGAAAAATGGTTTGTTTCACCACGTCACGGCTGCTCAAAGTGCGGCGAATGACCGCACGCACGCGCGCCACGACTTCGCGCGGGTTGAACGGCTTGGCGATGTAGTCATCGGCTCCAAGTTCCAGACCCACGATTTTGTCCGAATCTTCGATGCGCGCAGTCAGCATGATAATCGGGATTTTGTGCAGCACCGGGTCAGCGCGCGCTACCCGCGTCACATCCCAGCCGTTGCGGTTGGGAAGCATCAGGTCCAGCACGACGAGGCTGGGGTTATCGTGCCGCATGATGTGTAGCGCGGTATCGCCGTCATACGCGGCAAAAACCTGATAGCCTGCCTGTTCGAGGTAGGCGCGGATCAGGCGTACGATTTCTTTGTCGTCATCAACGACGAGAATACGTTGGGTCGAAGTTGGGTTTGGTGACATACTTTGCTGCCAATTTTGTGTGGGCGGGGAATCACTCCCCGCCCGTGAATATCGGATATTATTTAAGGGGCAGGCGCTTGATTGTCGCTGCCTCGATGGTAGCATTTGCCGGGCGCGTCGCGGGTGGCTGACCCGGCACACCGCCGCCAAATCCCGCCGCGCCGCCGCTCAGGACAAACATTTCCGTATCGGAGAATGTCACCGCCGTCGAACCCGCCGGGATCGCGATCTTCTGTTCGACAGTTGCCGTTGTCCACTTGTCGGAACTGCCCAGAACATATAGCGTGGACTTCTGGCCGCTCACGACGATGATTTTGCCATCCGCGCGGACGCGCATTCCATCCGCGCCCGTAATCGGCTCGGATAGCTTGACCGCGATCACCTTCGAGGGGTCGCTCAACGCAATTTTAAGGAGCGTGCCATCGCTGGTCTTGTTGATCAGCAGCACGCCGTCCAGGTGATAGGCGATCCCGTTGATGCCCAGCCCGCCCGCCGCGCCAAACGCGGGACCACCGCCGCCCAGCAGCGGATCACTCAAGTAGGCGGGGCTGCCCTTCGCATCGACACGGTAGAGCGCACCTGCGAAGCTATCCGTGACATAGGCGTTGCCATCCGGGTCAGTCGTCACATCGTTGGCGAAGCGCACGCCCTGCGCGGCGGCTACGGTGGTCAGGTCCACCCGTTGCAGGCGCTGTTTGGTCTTCAGGTCGTAAACGTTGAGCGTGATGGTCGAATCCATGTTCTGCATCATTTGCTGGATCATCTGCTGCATTTGCGCATCCGGCGTGAAGTTCGGGGGTATCTGTCCGTTGGCGGGTGGCGTTACACCGGGCGGTAATTGCGGCTGACCCGCACCGCCGGGGAAACCACCGCTGCTGAGAATGCTCAGGAAGTTGGAGTTGACGACGTACAGTTTGCCGGTTTTCGCGTCGATGTACAACCCGGCGGTCGCTTTCAGGTCCTTGTCTTCGATGAACGGTTTGGCCGTGCCATCGGCGGCGACTTCGTAGATTGTGCCTTTGGCGGTGGAGCTGACAAGCCATGTGCTGCTTGCGGCGTTCCACGCAATGCTTTCCGGGCGGATTTGCGCATCCTTGAGCGTGATCGTGTCGGCTTGCGCGCTGATCGGTTGGGTGACGGCGCTGCCGAGCAGCGCGACGCAGGCGAGCCAGGCGGCGAGCATGAGAAAGTGGCGGTTACGCATCGTGAATCTTCTCCTGATGAATCTGAAAGCAATACAGTCCCGGTGTAGGGGGCGCGGCTTGCCCGACCCGTCACTTCGGGCGGACACGCAGGTCCGCCCCTACAGAATGCGCGCGCCTCTCCGATGTAGGGGGCGCGGCTTGCCCGACCTACTTCGAGCAATTCACCCAGCACGCCCCATCGTCATAGCGCGCGACTTCGGTGACGCCCGCCGAACCAACGCGCAGGATCAAGACCGTGCGTGCGAGTTCGCCATCGGCGTAGCTGGAGGGCTTGTACATGCCCTGTACACCGCGAAACGCGGTTTGCTTGTTGATCCAGCTACGCAGGTCCGTGTTCTTGCCGCCGACTTCCTTCACGCCGTGCGCGATCAGATGGATCGCGTCGTAGTAGACGGCGCTCTGCTGGAGCGGCGCAGTCCCATAGTACCCCGTATAGCGGTTGCTGAAATCGACGCTCGCCCAGTCCGCAGCGTTGTTCCACCAGTTGACGGGACCCAGCAGTTCGATATTGGCAGGGACCTTGAGCGTGCTGGTCAGGTCCGAAGTCAGATACCCATAGACGAGCGTGCCTTTCCAATCCGTCTTGCCAAGCGCGTCAATTAATCCTTCGAGCGCGGGTTGCGTCGTCCATGCGAGGATCACTTCCGGGTTGGTGGCGGTCAGGTCTTTGGCGTACTGCGCATAGTCGGTTTGATCGAGATTATGATCGACCGAGGCGACGACGCGCCCGTCATCCGAGGCGGCGATCTGGTCCTTGAGCGCGTTGATCGTGTTCAGGCCATAATCGGTGCGGACCGCGAAGGTCGCGAAGCGCGTCAGGTCGCGTTCATCGAGCAGATATTGCAGCGTCGCCTTGCCAAGCTGTGCATCGGTCGCGCGCAGCCCGAAGACGTAATCGGACGTCTCGTTGGTGGTAATGTCACTCGATGTCGCGGAGACAAGCTGCGCGATGCTCTGCGTGGAGGCCTGCGTCAACGCGGGCAGGATTTGCCCGTTGTAATCCGGTCCGAGGATGATCGCCGCGCCTGCATCCTTCGCTTTCTTGACGGCATCCGAGGCATCTTTGGCGGTCGGTGCATCATAGGTCGTCAGTACAAGCGTATATCGCGTATTGCTCGGTCCAATGATGCCGCCTTTATCGTTCACTTCGCGCACTGCAAGCTGCGCGCCGTGCAGCGCGGCCTCGCCCGTCGCCTGCGAAGGACCCGTGAAGTTCCCGATGACCGCGACGGTCAGCGTCGAGCGCGTCGTAACCTTCGTATCGGTGATGTTGGTGTAGGTGGTATCGGCACAGTTTGTGCAGGAGCCATTCGCGTAACGTGCCGCTTCGATGAGGTTCTCCGAATTGCGCGACTGCACGATCAGCAGGCTGTTCGCTTTGCCATTGTCGTAACGCGCCTGAATGCCCTGATAGTTGGTCAGGCTCGCAAGCCCGCTGGAAATGGACGCCGTATCCTTGTTGCCCTTCGCGACGACGGCGGCGATCATCTCCACCGCGTCGTAATAGGCCGCGCTGCGATCCGGTGGTTGCATCCCGTAGCTATTCGCGTAGCTGGTTACGAAATCCTGGCTGGTCGTATCGTAGGCGCTGGCCGTCCATCCGAGCGGACCGAATACGTTCTGCGCTTTTTCCGCGCCGACCTTCTTCACGAATTCGGCGTTCATCCCCTGATATACGACTGTCCCCTTCCAGCCGACCGTATTGAGCGCGTTGAGCAACGCCGCCATCGGTGTATCGAGCGTCCACGCGAAGATCGCATCGGCTTTCGAGTCGCGGATCGCGCGTGCGGTCTCATTGAAACTGGTCGAATCGGCGGCGTGCGTGTAGGTGGCGAGGATGTTCTTGTCGCCCGCTTTCGTTTTGAAGTTCTTGATCTGCGTTTGCGCCGTCTCCGTATCGGCAGCCACGACCGCGATTTTGCTCAGGTGGCGCTTGGCGACCAGAAAATCGGCGGCGGCGTTGGCCGAGGCGGTGGGTGAAGCCGTCAGGCGGAACACGTTCGTCTTGTCCGGCGTATCGGGCGAGGCGGAGAGGACCGCGAATGAGCCGACATCTTTGGTCAGGATGGTGTTCAGGCGGTCGCTATCGGCAGGCGCGAGGATCGCGGCCACCTTGTCCGATTTGGCGTCGGTGAATTTCTCCTTGAGTTTGTCGCTGGTGTTCGCCTCGTAGTATTGAACAGCGAGGGTGTACTTGTTGTCGTTCGAGTCGCTCAGGCCGTCGGCATTGATTTTCTCCGCAGCGAGCAGCGCGGCGTTATAATTCGCCTTGTCCTGGCTGTCGGCGGAACCGCCGATCATGGCAATCGTGAGGGTCGTGGTATCGGCGGCGCGGGCGGGCGCATTTGCTCCGAAGGTCGCGCTGGCAATTACGGCCAGCGCGCTCAGGAGGATCAGGGGACGTTTGATGTTCATGTGCATTGCTCCTTTGCTGTTCATGGGTGGTTATTCGTAACGAAGCGCTTCAATCGGTTGCAGTGCCGCCGCGCGGGTGGCCGGGTACACGCCGAAGAAGACGCCGACAATCATTGAGAAGCCGAGGCCGAGCAGGATCGAATCGGCGGTAACGCGGGCGGTGAGGATGCCACTGGCATTGACCAGCAGCGCGATCCCGACGCCGAGCAGGACGCCGATGATCCCGCCCAGCGTGCTGAGAAAGATTGTTTCGATCAGGAACTGCAACAGAATCCGGTTTTTGCGTGCGCCGATGGCCTTCCGCAAGCCGATTTCTTTGGTGCGCTCCGTCACGGAGACGAGGCTGATATTCATGATCCCGATCCCGCCGACGAGCAGCGAGACGCTGGCAATTGCACCAAGCAGCACTGTCAGGATGCCTGTGATCGTGCTGGCCGTATTGAGCAGCGATTGTTGATCGAGGACGCTGAAATCATTCTCATCGCTGACCTTGAGTTTGTGGCGCGTGCGCAGGATTTGTTCGATCTGCGATTTGACCGAGGCGACGTTGTTGGTATCATCGACCGCGACGCGCAGGCTCGATACCACGTTGTCGCTCGAACCGGGCGCTTTAACGTTGAACAGGTTGCGATAGGCGCTGCTCAGGGGTACATAGATCGTTGAATTGGCGTTTCCACCGAACCCGGAATCCTGCTGTGCCATGACGCCGATCACCTCGAAACGCACGCCGTTGATGCGGATCGTCTTGCCAATCGGGTCGCGCCCGCCGAAGAGGTCCGCCGAGGCTTGTTTGCCGATGACCGCGATATGCGATGCACTATCGTAATCGGAGCGGCTCAGGAAGCGCCCATAATCCACCTTGAGGTTGCTCGTGGTGGCATATTTGTCTGTAACGCCTGTGACGCTGGTGAGGATGTTCTCGTCATCGGAACGCACGCGCAACGTTTCGCCATATTGCGGCAGGACCGCCGTGACGTTGGTGAGTTGCTTGTCCAGGGCTTCCGCGTCCTGCAGCGTCAGGTTGCGGCTTGTCCCCGTGTTTTTGGAAGTGAGCGTGAGTAGGTTGAGACCCGTCCCGGAGATTTGCTCCGTGATCGCTGCCTGCGCGCCGCGCCCGACAGAGAGCAGCGCGACGACCGACATCACGCCGATCACGATGCCGAGCATCGTCAGACCGGAGCGCAGTTTGTTCGCCATGAGCGCATCGAACGCGATTGCGAAGTTCTGGCCGAGCGCGAGTCCGCTGGTGCGCCGCGCGGGGATACCTTCCAGCTTCACGGTTTTGGCGCGTGCCGGGAAGGATGGGCGCGCGAGCGGATACTGGATCAGCAAGCCCAGCACGCCGATCCCGGCGACCCAGAAGCCGCTGCTATTCGGCGTGCGCCGCGCGATGAAAAACGTGACGAAGTAGACGAGCGCGGCAAACCCCGCGCCGAGCGTCAGCCAGGAGGTGATGCGCGCCGCTCGCGGTTTGGCGAAACGCCACAGCGCCATGACCAGCGCCACGAACCCGGCCAACGGAATGAGTAGCACCAGCGGATTGGAGAGGACGCCGATGATCACCGTGAAGAAGCTGCCGCCCGGCGCGCCGCTGGGGAAGCCGCCTGCTCCACCAGAGATCGTACTGCCGCTGCTGGCGGGCGGTTGAACGCTGCCACCACCCGGAACGGGTGTGCTGGCTGGTGCGACGAACCCGCCCGTGCTGCTGCTCGCGCCGCCTGCAACAGGCGTCCCTTGCGGCACTGCGAAGCCTGCCGGGGGTGTGAAGTTCGGCGGTAGCTGGAAGTTAGCGGGCGGCGTAAAGTTCGCCGGTAGCTGGAAGTTGGCGGGTGGCGTGAAGTTGGCGGAGATTTGAAAGCTGCCTGTACCACCTGTCGGAGGTGTGAAGCCACCCGCGCCGAAGTCCGGCAGGCTCCACGGCTGCGTTACGAAGAACGCCCCCAGCATGACCAGCGCGCTCACGAGCGTTAACCACGGAGCCGGGGATTTGCGAATGCGTGTGACCAGACTCATGATGCGTTGACCCCTTCCCGGACGCCATCCACAATGGGTAGCCTGGTTGTGGCCGGGTTAGCCAGCGGCGCGGCGAAGGCCGGGATCGCGAGTGCTGGCGCGGCAGGAGATGGCACGATTTCGCCATCGCGGATCGTGATTGCGCGGTCCGTTTCAGCAGCGACTTCGGGCGAGTGTGTGACGAGGATCAGGGTGATTCCCTGCTCTTTGTTGAGCCGCTTGAAGAGCGCGATGATCTCTTCGCTGGTCTTGCTGTCGAGGTTGCCCGTTGGCTCGTCGGCGAGGATCAGCGATGGGTTATTGATCAGTGCGCGGGCAATGGCGACGCGCTGCTGCTGGCCGCCCGATAGCTCCGTCGGCTTGTGATCGAGGCGGTCCCCCAGCCCGACCAGTTCCAGCACCTTTTTGGCGCGCTCATTGCGTTCGCGCTTGGGGACGCCCGCATAGACCAGCGGGAGCGCGACGTTGGTGAGCGCCGTGCTGCGCCCCAGCAGATTGAACTTCTGGAAGACGAAGCCGATGCGGTAGTTGCGAATGTCGGAAAGCTGATCGTCACTGAGCTGGCTGATCTCCTGCCCGGCCAGCGTATAGGTTCCGCTGGTCGGCACATCGAGCGCGCCGAGGATCGCCATCAGTGTACTTTTGCCCGACCCGGATGGACCGACAATCGCTACCAGTTCGCCCTCGTCGATTTGGATTGAAACTTCCTTGAGGGCGTGAACTTCGGTCTCGCCCATTTTGTACACCTTGCTCAGTTTATCGGTCTGGATGACGGGCTTGCGCTCGTGTGCGCCGTTCATGTTCGGGATGGTCGTCAGTGTCATCATTATTGGCCGCCGCCTGCTCCGGGGGGTCCGAAGCTACTGCCTGCCGATGTCGTGCGTGCCGCAAGCGCGACGGTCTGGCCTGCGCTGATGCCATTGCCCGTGATGACTGTCTTACCGTTGACCGTCTTCCCACTCGTGATCGCGGCGCGGACCGTGCCGCTGGCCGATACGATCTGGATATATTCGCCGTTCGTATCGCGCTGGATTGCCTGCGTCGGCACGACCAGCACATCGGTCAGGCTGCCGACCTTGAGCGTGACATCGCCCGTCATACCAGGTAGCACGTGCATCTCCCCGGACGCACTCGCGAGCGCGAGCCGCACGCTGTACGTCACCACGCCGGATTTTGCGTCACCGCTCGGCGCGATACGCGATACCTTTGCGGCGAGCGCCTTGCTGCTATCCGCGTTGAGGCTGATCTGCGCTTCCTGATCGACCTGCACCTGCGTGATGTACTGCTCATCCACATCAATATCGACATAGAGCGCCGATGTATCGGCCAGCGTCAGGATGCTGGTTTGCGTGCTGACCTGCTGCCCGACAGTCACGGGAACCGCCGTAACGACGCCCTCGAACGGCGCGCTGATTTGCGCGTTCGCGAGGTTCTTTTTGGCATTATCGATGCCGAGTTTTTTCTGCTCAAGCTGTGCCTTGCGTGAGGCGATGTCTTCTTTGGTCGCCCCGGCCATGAGCGAATCGAGCGCGGCCTGAGCCTGATCGACCGAGGCTTGCGCGCTGGCGACTTTCAGCACTGCGTCGGAGTTCAGCCGCGCCGTGTTGCAATTGGCAACCGCGACGTCATAGCTGCGCTGTGCATCGCGGAGTTTCGTCGTCTCATCCGCATCCGGGTTTGGCATGAAATTGGCATCCGCACTGTAGCCATCTTTCACGAAGTCGTTGTAGGTCTTCTGCGCGCGGTCGACCGTGAGTTTCTTGCTATCGACATCGGAGCAACTGGACGTGACCGAATCGTTACCTGTCTGCGCGGAGATTTGCGCAGAAGCCAGCGACGACTTTGCCGAAGCAAGGGTCGCCTTCGCCTGCGCGATTTCTTTGTCGCTCGGTGGCGCGAGCAGTGAATCGTAATTGGCCTGTTCGACGGCAAGCTGCTGTTCGGCCAGCTTGACCTGATATTCGAGGTCTGCTGTATCGAGTGCTGCAATCACATCGCCCGCCTTGAAGGTCGCGCCGATTTGCGCCTTGAGTTCCTTGAGTTTGCCACTGGTTCCGAACGTCAATATCGAGGACTGTGCCGGAACGACGGTCCCGGTCGTCTCGACTGTCGTATCCAGCGAGGTCTTTTCGATGACGGCGGTGGTCGCGGCTTGCTGCGCGCCGACGCGCCCGGTCCCCGTTCCGCCCGCGACCAATACGACTGCCGCGCCAATCGCGACGGCTCCCCACCCGGTGTACAACCATTTACGCATCTGATTTTCTCCTGTGACCTTGTGAACAAGACGTGCATTGGATACCCATGCAGCATTGTCTCAAACGGTTGTGGAGAAAATGTGGAGATGTACGGAAAGGGTTGTGGAGTTGGAACATTCCAGTAGACTATTTACGGACTCATGAAGACGCCAAGAATGCCGTCCCTACAGGCGTTCATCATTCCAGCAAAGGATCACCAATGTCGATGTACGATGAAATTGCGGAGCAGCCGGACGCGCTGGTTCGCTGTGCGCAGAATGTCCCGCTCGATTTGCAAGCACTCACCAGCATTATTGAACGCTTCCAAAGCGGCGAACTTGCGCGCGTCGTCCTCGCCGGGATGGGTGGTTCGTTCGCGGCGATGCAGACCGCTGCGCTGCGCCTGATCGAAAACGGGATCGACGCGCACACCATCGAAGCCAGCGAATTGCTCTACTATCAACGCGGGTTGCTCACCGCGAAAACGTTGCTCGTGCTAATCTCGCAATCGGGCAAAACGGTCGAGATCGTGCGGTTGCTGGATGAACTTGAGGGCAAGCTGCCCATCGTCGGCGTGACGAATGACGCGAGCAGTCCGCTTGCGACGCGCAGCACCGTCGCGCTAAATATTCAGGCCGGACCGGAAGCGACGGTCGCGACGAAAACGTATACCTGCACGGTTGCCGCGCTGCATCTGCTCACGGAAGCGCTAATCGGCGGGGATGTTGAAGCAGTGGCGATGAGCGTCAAGCAAAACGCTGACGCGCTGCGTGAATGGCTCCCACAATTCGGCGAACGAGTCACGCTCGCTGCTGACCTGATCGGCATTCCGTCCTACATGACGTTTCTCGGACGCGGCTACTCACGCAGGTCCGCGATGGCCGGGGCGCTCTGCATCAAGGAGACCGCCAAGCTGTCGACCGATAGCATGGTCGCGGGGCAATATCGGCATGGTCCGGTCGAGGTGGTGCAGCCGGGGAGCGTCGTCGTGATGTTCAGTGCGCCGGGTCCGGCAAGCGCGTTGCACAGTCCATTGAGCGAATATCTGAGCGGTCTCGGCGTGAAGGTGATCGCCATCGGCGCAGCATTGCCCGGCACGTTTACACTAGAGCTTCCGCTCGCGGAGCCATATAACGCGCTGATTGAAATGGTCCCGGTGCAACTGCTCGCGGCGGAACTGGCAGCACGGCAGGGCTTCGAGGTCGGGAAGTTCCGGTATATCGCGAAGGTGACGACGGTGGAATAATATATACGGGTCGGGCGGACACATCGGTCCACCCCTACGCAATGCGCGTGTTCGAGCGTAGGGGTCGGGCTTGACCGACCCGGTTTTGCGGGTGGACATATCGGTCCGCCTCTACCCAATGCGTGATTTTTCTTTAAGGACAACGATTATGCAATCAACCGATACGCCGTTCCTGCTCGGCGTCAACTATTGGCCGCGCACCAAAGCGGTCGCCTTCTGGCGCGAATTCGATGGTGCAGAAGTGCAGGATGATTTCGCGCTGTGCGCTTCGCTCGGCCTGAATGTCGTGCGGATTTTCCTGTTCTGGGATGACTGGCAGCCAACGCCGGATAGTGTCAGCGCGGAATGTATGCGCGCCTTCGAGCAGGTCTGCGATAGCGCTGCTGCGAATAATCTCAAGCTGGATGTGACGTTTTTCACCGGACACATGAGTGGTCCGAATTGGCCGCCGCGCTGGTTGCTGGACCCCGCTGCGCCGCGTGGCGAGCGCGAAAACGTGGTTAATATGAAATACATTCAGCACGGCTACCGCAACCCATATACCGACCCGGTAGCACTCGAAGCCGAAAAGCTGCTGCTGCGCACCGTTGTCACAGAGTTTCGCGCTCATCCCGCGATCTGGATGTGGAATCTCGGCAACGAGTCGGACCTTTTCGCGCAGCCCGCGACGCACCAGATCGGCGCGGCGTGGGTGCAAACAATGACTAACCTCATCCGCGACATCGATCCGGCGCACCCGGTGACTTGCGGGCTGCATACCGCGAGCCTGTTGAGCGAGAACGGGCTGCGCGTCGATGAAGTCTTCAAGGCCGTCGATGTCGCGGTGATGCACGGCTACCCGATGTACATTGGTTGGGCGCGCGATCCACTCGACCCGGATTTCGTGCCGTACACCTGCGCGCTGACGACCGCGCTGTGTGGTAAGCCGACTCTCGCGGAAGAGTGGGGCGGCTGTACCGTCCCGCCGGGTGAGCCTTCGACGGTGTGGAAGTGGCAGCTACGCGGGCAACCGCGCGAGCAGTTCATGGCAGGTGAGACAGAATTCGCGGAGTATGTCGGGCTGGTGCTGCCGCGTTTGCAGCGCGTTGGCGCGACGGGCGCGTTGCTGTGGTGCTTCGCGGATTACGACCCGAAATTGTGGGATCGTCCGTTCAACGACGAATGGCGGCACGAACGGCATTTCGGCCTTGTGCGCCCGGATGGGTCGCTCAAGCCGCACGCGGAGACGATTCGCGCCTTCGCCGCGACGAACCCGCGCGTACAGCCCGCGACGGCTACCGTCACACTCGATGTCTCGGTGGATGAATATTATCGTGACCCGGAAGCACACGCGCAGCGGTTGTATCAGAATTTTATAGTCAAGATGTAGAGGAGCGAGTCGGGCAAGCCGCGACCCCCTGCATTTATCGTGCAGACGTTCTGGAAACGTGAACAACGCCGGAAATTTTGATAGAATTGATTTGCCCCATTCACGGAGAAATTACGTTGGCGGATCATACGCTCCCGCCCGATTCGGCTTTGCCACCGCAGGCCGATGTTCGCTGGTTATCCCGCTATATCTGGAAATATAAAAACCAAATTTTGTTCGCGCTGCTCGCTGGCTTCATTGCAGGCGTGACGGCTGCCGCATCGCCCTACCTCGTCGGCGCGATCATCGACCAAATCCGGCAGGGGATCGATCTCGGCCACATTATGGGCGCGATTGCGCTGCTCATCGGGCTGACGCTGGTGTCGATAGCGGCGTTCTTCGGGCAACGCACCTACAGCGGCGCGATTGCCTATTCGGTCAATTACGACATCCGGCGCGATCTCTTCGATCAGATGCTTCTACTTGAACAGGGCTTCTATCAGGGCTACACGACGGGCGATCTGATTTCGCGCATGTACGCCGATATGAACATGATCTGGCGCTTGCTACTGATTGGTTTTACGCGCTTCGGGAGCGCGCTGTTCACGATGATCACGGCGTTCATCCTGCTCGCCGCGATCAATTTGCCGCTGACGCTGCTCGTCTTCGTGATTTTGACCGTCTCCACCACCTTGCAATTGCGCGTCGGGGCGCTGCTCGCACCCGTTTTCGAGACGGTGCAGGCGCAGGCGGGCGAGCTTTCCTCGCAGGTGCAGGACGCGATCAGTGGCATTCAGACGATCAAGACTTTCGGCGCGGAAGCAGGCGCGGCGCAGCAATACCGCGCGGCCAACATCGAATATCGACGGCGTTCGCTGCGCTTCGAGCGCTTCAATGAACCCATCGGGATGCTGCCCAACGCGATTAGCGAGACGACAGCGGCGGTGGTCGTCATCCTCGGCGGCGTGCTGACTCTGCAAGGCGTGCTGACGGTCGGCAACTTCGTTCAATTCCTGCTCTATCTCGGCACGATTAGCGTCGTCCTTTTACAGCTTGGCACGATTTACCAGCGCTATCAGCAAACGCGCGGCGCGCTCACCCGCCTATCGCCGCTACTGCGCCAACCGACCATCGCGGACCCCGAAAATGCGCAGCCGCACCCCGCGCCGCGCGGCGAAATCACATTCGAGCATGTGAGCGTGAAGTTCGAGGACAAGGTGCTATTGCACGATGTCTCGCTGCACATCCCGGCGGGGCGCACGGTTGCGCTTGTCGGTCCGACCGGGGCGGGGAAGACGCTGCTGGTCAGCCTGCTTGCGCGCATCCTCGACCCGGATGAAGGGCGCGTGTTGATCGACGGCGTGGATGTGCGCGAATGGCGGTTGACGGAACTGCGCCGCGCTATCGCGTTCGTGCCGCAATCGACCTTCCTGTTCAGCCAGCCGTTGCACCTCAATATTCGTATGGGCAACCCGGATGTCGCGTATGACGTGCTGGATCACGCGGTCCATGTCTCGCGCCTGAGCAACGATTTACCGAACCTGCCGGAAGGTCTGGATACGCTCGTCGGGGAGCGCGGCGTGATGCTCTCCGGCGGCCAGAAACAGCGCGTCGCGATTGCCCGCGCGGTCGTGCGCGACCCGGCGATCCTCGTGCTGGATGACGCACTTTCGAGCGTCGATACACAGACCGCCGCCGACATTCTGGGCGATTTGCGGCAGGTCTTGCGCACGCGGACCAGCCTGATTATCGCGCACCGTATCGCGACCGTGCGCGACGCTGATTTGATCGTCGTGTTGAAGGATGGCGAAATCGCGGAACAAGGCACGCACGACGCGCTGATTGCGCAGGACGGCTTATATGCGCGTATGGCCGAGCGCGAACTCGGCATCGAAGACAACGCGCTAATTGAAGAGGAGGTCTAGCAATGGCCGGGTTGGGTAGACCTTTTACACCGCCACCTCTGCCATCCACAATTCCCGATGCGCAGTTCAGCGACCGCTATCTATTGCAGCTTTTCGGGCGGTTCCTGCATCCGTTTCTGGTGCAGCTTGGCGCGGTGTTGCTGATGCTGTTTGGGGTGACGCTGCTGACATTGCTGCCACCATATCTCATTCAACGCGCGGTCGATGGTCCGATCAAAAACAAGGACCTGCCGGGGCTGCTGCCGTATGGCTTCGCCTATCTGGGATCGGTCATCGTCATTTTCTTCTTGCGCTTCGCGCATACCTATCTGCTACAAACCGTTGGGCAAAGCGCGCTGATGAACCTGCGACAGGTGTTGTTTGAACACATCCTGCGGCAGGACATGGGGTTCTTCAACAAAACCCCGGTCGGGCAAATCGTCTCGCGCCTCTCCAGCGACATCGATGCGCTAACCGAACTGCTCTCAACGAGCATTGTCATGGTCGCGAGCAATGCAATCACGCTGATCGGGATCGTGCTGGTGATGCTCCTGCTCAACTGGCGTCTGGCACTCCTCAGCCTGAGCGTGATGCCCGTGATGCTGATCGCGACGGTTTACTTCCGGCGCAAAATCCGCGATGCGTCCGCGCGCTTCCATAAAATCATGGGCGAATATCTGGCTTTCATGAACGAGCAGATCGGCGGAATGCTGATTGTGCAGCTTTTCGGTCGGCAGAGCGTCAGCCGGGAAGATTTCGCGCGCATCAATGCCGATTACCAGCAAACCAATCTCGAAATGCGCGATCAGTACACCGTCTTCTCCTCAATCCTGCAATTGCTCACGACAATCGGGCTTGCGCTGGTCCTGTTCGGAGGCGGGGGCGGCGTCCTCGCGGGGTGGGCGACGCTCGGCGTGCTGATCTCGTTCCTGCAATATACGCAGCGCAGCTTCGACCCGATTTTGCAGCTTTCCGAACAGCTTTCGCAGATTCAATCGGCGCTTTCGGCGGGGGAGCGGATCGCGCGGATGCTGGATGTCGAGTCGGGCATTCACGAACCGAAGCAGCCTCGCGCGATTGCGAATTTCACCGGGCGCGTGGATATTGAAGCTATCGAGTTCAGCTACACGCCGGGTACGCCCGTGCTGCGCGGCGTGACGGTACATATCCCCGCCGGGCAGTCAGTCGCGATTGTCGGCGCAACGGGCGCGGGCAAAACCTCGCTGGTCGGGCTGCTGGCACGCTTCTACGATGTCGATTCCGGTCAAATCCTGATCGATGGTGTGCCGATCAATGAATTGAAGTTGGACGACCTGCGCCATTTTATAACGGTCGTGCCGCAAAACCCGTACTGCTTCGATGGCACAATCGCCGATAACCTGCGCCTCTTCGACCCGACGATCAGCCGCGAGCGGATGCTACACGCCGCGCAGACGGCCAGCGCTGCGCCCTTCATCGAACGGCTGCCGGGCGGGTATGATTACAAGCTGCTGCCCGGCGCGGCCAACCTCTCGCATGGGCAGCGCCAATTGCTCGCGCTCGCCCGCGCGCTGCTGCATAATCCGCATAGTATCCTCGTGCTGGATGAGGCGACAAGCAACATCGACACGGAGACGGAAGCGCTCATTCAAGAAGGCTTGCACCGCATCCTGCACGACCGGACGAGCATCATCATCGCGCACCGCCTGAGTACCGTCCGCGACGTGGACCGCATCCTCGTCATGGATCACGGCCAGATCGTCGAGGAAGGCGATCACGAGGCGTTGCTCGCGCAGCACGGCGTCTATGAACGGCTGTACCGCCGACAGTTCCTCGAAATGAGTAGCGTGTAGGCAACGGTTTTTCCGTAGGAGCGGACCTGTGTGTCCGCCCGGAACGAATTTTCTTTCAAGGAGTTAACAAATGTCCCGCATTCGCCTCGCCATCCTCGGCAGCGGCATCTTCGCCCGCGACGCACACCTGCCCGCCCTGCAAGCCCTGAACAACACCTATGAGATCGTCGCGATTTACAGCCGCAATGCACAAACGGCGGGCAACCTTGCGGCACAAGTGCCGGGCAGTAACGCCACAACCGATCTGGATGCGCTGCTCGCCCGTGAAGACATCGATGCAGTAGACGTGATCCTGCCGATTGCAGCGCAACCCACGATCATCGAGGCAGCGTTGCGTGCGGGCAAGCATGTCATCAGCGAGAAGCCCGTCGCGCCGGATGTGCAGTCCGGTCGCAAGCTGCTCCAAACCGCGCGCGAAATCACGCAGGAGACCGGGCGCGTGTGGATGGTTGCGGAAAACTTCCGCTACGAACCCGTGTTCCCGGCGATCCGTGATGTCATCGCGCGCGGCGAAATCGGCAGGCCGATCCAATTTTTGTGGTCCACCGCCGCCGCCGTGAACCCGCAGAACAAGTATTATCACACGGAATGGCGGCGCGATAACAGCTTCCCCGGCGGGTTCATCCTCGATGGCGGCGTCCACAATATCGCAGCCATGCGCGCGGCGATGGGCGAGATCGAGAGCGTCTCCGCGTTCGTGACGCAGGTGCGCGACGATTTGCCGCCTGCTGACACCTTCAGCGCGACCTTTCGCTTCGCGAGCGGCGCATTCGGCATCTGGACGATGACCTTCGCCAACCAAATGCATTTCGAGGAGCCGATCCAGATCATTGGCGAGCGCGGCAACCTGCGTGCGACCTTTCAGAATCTTACAATTTCCCAGAGTGGTCAAATTGAGTTCGGGTCGGTTGATTCATTATCCGGAATGATCTTCGAGGAAGATAGTATTACGGCTGAACTCGCCGATTTTGCGCGCGTCATCGCGGGCGCGGAACTGCACAGCACCCCCGCCGAAGCGTTGCGTGATGTGGCCGTAATACACGCAATTCTAGAGTCGGGGCGCACAGGCCGCGCAGTGCAGCCGGAGCGGATTGATTAGGGCAAACGGGTTCGTCGATCATCCAACGTCTTTGAAAATCACGAAGGCGTCGCCGTCGGTGTGATTGCAGTTGGTGGGACATACGGCGCATCGGTCGGCGTCGGGCGCGTGGTCGCTGTCGCGGAAGGTACAAAAACGGGCATGGTCGGCGTCGGGTTGGGCGCGGTGGGCGCTTCGCGCGAAAGTCCCGGCACTTGCAGGCCGATCCGGTAGGTACGGTTCTGCTCGTTCCATTGCAGGCCGCCGAGCGCGGTGTGCGTCGTCGTCCACAGGTAGGCGAGGACACTGCCGCTGATCCACATCGGTTTGCCACTCGCGGCGACATCGGCCAGCGCAAAGCCCGCGCTCTGCGCCCATGCGATCTCCGGGTCGGGCGATCCCGCGACGGGCTGCACGGAGAGCCAGCCGCCCGGCGGTAGATAGGTCACGGGTTCCGAGGAGAGGTGCGTGCAGCGCGTAAGCAGATTGTCGAATTCGCCCTGCGCCCAGTTGCCATAGGCGCGCAGCGTGCGCGTCTCGCCATTCAGCGCGAGGACGATGGAATCGACGCTGTAGCGTCCTGTCGGCGGGAGCTGCTTGCTCGCATAATCCGGAATGCTGTAGAAGCGCGCCTCGCGCACCAAATAATCGAGGAAGGCACGGATTGTCGCCTCCGGAATGCGCGCCTCGTAGACGACCTCGCCGATGGGTGGCACAGCGTTGATCCACGTCATGTAACCGTCGCCATAGAGCGTACACAGCGGCAGGCGGTTCATCGCGGCGAGCGGTTCTTCACCGACCACTATCCGGTCGAAGCGCATCAGGATCGCGCCCGCTTTGGTATCCCAGCCTATCGGCTGTGGCGTCGGTGAGGGCGTCGGCGCGGGCGTCTGATTGCCACCGCACGCGCTCAGGAGCAAAGCCAGAACGATCCCCGCGATAACTCGCTTCATTGTCCGCGCCTCTTCGTTAGATGATTGCTGCTCGAATTGTAGCGGAGCCGCCGCGCATCCGCTATTCCGGTGGTGCGGGTGCAACGTCGCGATAATGTCACAAAGTATACGGCTCCAGAATCGCGACGATCTCTGCGAGCGTGTTGGCGTGGACCAGCGCGTTGTTCACGCGCCCTTTTTCGTGGAAGCCCTGCGTATATTTGGTCAATTGGCCGCGCAGCGTGAGGACCGCCAGATATTCGCCCGTCGGTGAGGTGCGGACGGTGATTTCGGCCTGCCGGATCGCCGTCTGCGCGCGTTCCTGCACGGTCGGCGGCGGGAGCGTGACGCCCGTGCGCAGTTCATGCGCGACGCGCCGGAATATCCAGGGGTCGCCCATCGTCGCGCGGCCAATCATCACGCCATCGCAACCCGTCTGCGCGAGCATCCGCGCGGCGTCTTCGGGAGTCTTCACGTCGCCATTGCCAAGCACGGGGATTTCGCGCACGGCGGCCTTCACCTGCCGGATGATCTCCCAATCGGCGAAACCCGTGAAGCCCTGTTCCGCAGTGCGTGCGTGGACCGCAATCGCCTTCACGCCAACGGCTTCCGCCGCTTTCGCGAATTCGACCGCCGTAAGGTGCTGCGCATCCCACCCGGCACGGACCTTCACCGTGACCGGGACCTTGACCGCATTTACTACTGCTTCGACCACGCGCGTGGCGGTACACACATCCTTGAGCAGCGCCGCGCCCGCGCCTTTTTTCGCCACCTTCGGGACCCAGCAGCCCATATTGATGTCCACGATGTCCGCGCCAAGCGACTCGACAAAAGCCGCTGCTTCGGCCATCACCGCCGGGTCGGAGCCGAAAAGCTGGACCGCGACCGGGCGCTCGAACTGCGTCCAATCGAACATATTGTAGGTTTTCTGGCTTTTATAATGGATCGCGTCGCTGCTGATCAATTCCGTACAGACGAGGCCGCAATCGCCCGCTTCGAGGCACAAGCGGCGGAAGGCGTGACCCGTCACCCCGGCCATCGGCGCGAGCGTGAGCGGCGTCTTGATCGTGAGATTGCCGATTTGGATGGGTTTGAGGACGACGTGTTCCGCGATGGCGGGCATTTCAAGCGTGAGCATGTGTTACAATCGCTATTGATTTTCTCTATTATATCAGGAGCCGACGCGCGCTTTGAACGAACAATCCTGGACAGAACGGCTCGGTTTGCTTTTCGAGAACGCGCTCGCGCCGCTGGTCGGGCAGGCATTCAGCGCGGCGTCGGTCGCGTTCTGGAGCAATGACGCGGGGACTTTCACCGCGAATTTTGGCGGTGTGACCTCGGAGCGGCGCTATGACCTCGGTGAACTGACCGAAGTATTCACGCTGACGACATTCCTGTTGCAGGTCCAGACCGGGCGGCTGTGGCTGGATACGCCCGTGCATGTGCTGCTCACCGACGCCGACGAGCGGCTGACCTTTCTGGACCTGCTGACACATACGAGCGGCCTCTCGGGGTTCCCGGATTTGAACCAATATCAGGAATACGAAGAACGCTTACAGGCGATTGAAAAGGCCAAGCCCGATCTTCAAGTCATGGGACGGGTCGCTTATTCGCCGCTCGATTTTATGCAAATCGGTCTCGCGCTCGAAACCCTGGAAGGCTTTCCGCTCGATCAGATGGTCGTCGAGGCGGTCCTCAGCCCGCTTGAGTTGATGGCAGGCTATGGCGACGACCCGGCAGATGAGAACGTCCGCGCGCTGGATGGCGTCGCCGGGAATGGCGGCCTTTTCGGGACAGCAGAAGATGTACTTGCAATCACGCAGATGTACATCGATGAGGGGCGCGGCGCTGGATTTCTCTCTGAAACTGTTACGCAGGAAGTAATTACCGAACACCGCACCGGGCAGGGCTTGGGCTGGAACGTCAGCCAGCGCGACGAGGTATCGCTATTCAGCCTGTGGAGCGCTACCGGATGTATCGCCTTCGGCAGCCGTGAAATGCCGTTCGCGTGCGCCGTCCTGACCGATGCGGGTGAAGGCGGCACGCTGGACCCGGTATTCGACAAGATTCAGGCAGGGATACTCGACTTGCTGCGCAACGCCTAGCTTTATTGCAAGGCTGCGCGGCGAAGTTCTTCCGTAAGCTGCCCGGATGCTTCCGGTCGTCCATGAAATTGTGCCGGGGTGTTCTGGAAATGCGCAATCTTCCATTGTCCAGCCTGTATTACAGCGGTCAGCGACATCACTGCATTGACTGCCGGGTTGATCTCGTGTTGGCCTCGCGGAATCATTCCGGCGACGGCGCGCAGCAGGGCTGTATCGGGTGTGAGCAACCGCACCTCGCGCACGATGCCGATGTACGTGGCGGTCTGGTGATCTTTGAATATCTGAGCAATCGTCGCGCCGATCTCTGCGCGCCCATTCATCTGGCTGCCATCGAAGCCAACCACGCTTGCATCTTCCGTAAAGAATGACGCTAATTCGATAGCGTTGCGCTCATTCCATGCGGCCAGATAATGCTGAAAAAGCGCTTGTATTCTGTCATGATCCGCTGCTTGCAAAGATGACTTTGTTAGCACTGGTTTTCTCCTATTGAATGGGCAGGTGCAGAGTAAAACTACTGCCCTTTTCCAATTCCGTCGTCACGCTGATCGTCCCGCCAAAACTCTCGATCAGGTGCTTGGCGATAGACAGCCCCAACCCGACGCCGCTGAATACATAACCCTGATAGCGGTCGATGCGGCGGAAGCGCTCGAAAATGTGTGGCAGCAGGTCTGGCGCGATGCCGATCCCGGTATCCTGTATTGTCAGGTGGATGAATTCGCGGTCGGTGTACGCGCGTAGCATCACGTCGCCGCCATTCGGGGTGAACTTGATCGCGTTGTCAATCAATGCGGTGAGCGCCCGCGTCAGGCCGTCCGGTTCGGCGCGCACGGTCGGCAGCGTTTCCGCGAGTTCGTTTTGCAGGTTGACCGCATTCGCGTCGGCCTTTTCGCGCAGCAGTTCGACCGCCTGTTTCGTGACGGCTTGCAGGCTGACCGCGCGCAGCGACGGCTCGATCATATCCATTTCCTGCACAAACATGAGATCGTTGACGAGGCTGATCACCTGCTCAAGCGCCGTGCCGACGCGCTGATGTGCGGGTTCGAGCGCCGCACCGTCGATCTGGCCGCCGCCAATGAGCTGCATATAGCCGCTCGCGACGGTGAGCGGCGTGCGCAGTTCGTGCGCCATCGTGGTTAGAAATTCAGTGCGCTGCGCCTCCTGCTTCTGGAGCTGGGCGTAGGCGCGTTCGATTTCCTGCTTCTGCTCACCGAGTTCGTGCATCGCGCGCTGGTCGTTCGCGCGCATCCGGTCTACCGCGATCCGAAACATCGTGAGCGCGACCGCCGGGCTGTACCGCAGCATTTCGATGAACAGCGGCTTGTCGATTTCCAGGACGGTTGTGCGTTCGAGCGTGCGAACGTTGGCGTTGCGCGGCGAGTTCGCGATAAGCGCCATTTCGCCGAAAAAGTCCCCCGGACCGGAGCGCCGCAGGCGGTGTTCTTCGCCGCCTTCCTCGAAGCGCTTGGTGATTTCGACGCTGCCTTCGCCGATGATGTAAAAGACGTTCTCTTCCGCGCCTTCGATGCAGAGCAGCGTTTGCGGGGCATAGGTCTTCATGCGTGCGTACCGGATCATCTCCGTCAGCGTGTCTTCGTTCATTGCCGGGAAGACCTGTTTGAGCAGGATTTTAGGTTCGATCATGTAGCGCTCGCTTTTCGCACAAACTACACCCTCGTTAAATGACGTCACTGTACAACGCGCCCGACTCCACAAATCGACGGCTGCCTGACGGCATTCCGCCTATCCCGGTTCGCTGCTACAATAGGAAAATCCGACCGCTTAATAGCCGTTCTCTCCCATGATCCGCTCCCCCTATAATAACGCGAAAATCAACCCGAAAATTTACGAATACGACCGCAGCAGCGCGCGGCGCATTTTCCGCTTCATGACGCCGCACCGGGCGCAGCTTTTGCTCGGCTTCGTGCTGATGTTCACCTCCGTCTTCGATGCGATTTTTGGCCCGGCGCTGATTGGCCGCGCGGTCGATGAAGGGCTGGCGAAGGGCGACCTCGCGCTGATGGGCGTGCTGGTGCTGGCCTATCTGGGCATCACCGCGATCAGCCAGACCAGCACCAAATTTCAAATCTCGACGATGGTGCATCTCGGCCAGACCGTGATCCGCGATATGCGGCAGGTACTGTATGAGCATATGCAGGTGCTTTCGGCGGGCTTCTTCGCGCGCTACGAAGTCGGGCGGCTGATCTCGCGCATTATGGGTGACGTGCAGATGATCCGCGAATTCGTCACGTTTGCGATTGTGGCGCTGGTGCGCGATCTGATTGTCGTCATCGGGATTTTGCTGGTGATGCTGACGACCAGCCTGCCCTTGACGGGCGTATTGATCGTGATCATGCCGATTCTGTTCGCGTTCTCGTACAGGTGGAGCGTTGTCTCCCGCAAGATTTATACGGATGTGCGCGAACTGACCAGTTCAGTAAACGCGCGCCTCGCGGAAGATTTCAACGGCGTGCGCGTGGTGCAGGCATTCGCGCGTGAGGGCTACAACTTCAACCGCTTCCACGAAGGGCGTAATAAACAAGTCCTTGAAGCCAACCTCAAAGCGAGTTTTACGCTTGCGGTGTTCTTCCCGGTGTTGGAACTGCTCTCCGGGATTACGCTGTTCGGGCTGGTACTGGTCGGTGGGCTGCTGGTCATCAACAATGGGCTGACGGCGGGCGTGCTGGTCGCGTTCGTGCTGTATATCGAACAGCTTTACAACCCGATTCGCGATATGGCGCAACGCTGGAGCATCGTACAGGCCGCGCTCGCGAGCGGTGATCAGGTCTTCAAGGTGTTGGATGAACCCGTCGAGATTGCGGACAAGACAAACGCGATTGCGATGCCGCGTGGCGCGGGCGCGGTTCGCTTCGACCATGTGGATTTCAGTTATGACGGTCGCACGAAAGTATTGGATGGCATCGATCTGGATGTCAAGCCGGGCATGAAGGTCGCCTTTGTCGGTCACACGGGCGCAGGCAAGACGACCATGATCAAGCTGCTGATGCGCTTCTACGATGTAACGGGCGGCGCCGTGCGCGTCGATGGCTGCGACGTGCGCGACGTGACGCAGCACAGCCTGCGCGCGAATATGGCCGTCGTGCTGCAAGAGACGCACCTCTTCTCCGATACGATCATGAACAATATCCGCGCGGGGCGTGACGGCGCGACAGATGCCGAAGTGATTGCGGCGGCTACGGCGGTCGGCGCGAACGATTTTATTATGGCACTCAAGGACGGCTACCAAACCAAAATCCAGAAGGGCGCGTCGATCCTTTCGGTCGGGCAGCGGCAATTGCTTGCGTTCGCGCGGGCGCTCGTCGCGGACCCGCGCATCCTGATCATGGATGAGG
Source organism: Aggregatilineales bacterium (assembly GCA_965246845.1). Taxonomy (GTDB): domain Bacteria; phylum Chloroflexota; class Anaerolineae; order Aggregatilineales; family UBA2796; genus JBBRMW01. The sequence continues at coordinate 939 of CBDFFR010000012.1, read as the reverse complement.
CAACCAGCAATATCGACACGCAAACCGAAAAGGTGATTCAGGAGGCGCTGCGGCGGCTGCTCGCGGATCGAACCAGCTTCATCATCGCACACCGTTTGAGTACGATCACGCTCTCCGATTTGATCGTAGTGATGGATCATGGACACATTATGGAGCGCGGCACGCATCAGGAATTGCTCGCGCAGCGCGGTATCTATCACGGGTTGTATACGATGGCCTACAATCGCGATCTGGAAGACGCCGAGGCCGCGATACAGCTTTAGCAGACAATTAAAGATGTGGGTGATACGCGGGTGGAATTGAAAACGGGTCGATACAAGCCGTCACGCCTACACCGGAGAGCGCATTGACTTCGTAGGGGCGGACCTATGTATCCGCCCGGCTTGGCTGCATGGTATCAATGGAAACAGGTCGGATAAATCCGACCCGTGCGGCGACCTATTTCCCAACAGCCTCCAGACGATAAATCGTCCCCGCGCGGTCCGCCGTATAAATCTCACCCGCCGGGTCCTGCCCGAAGGTGGTCATGTTCCACCCGGTTTTCATGAACGGCTGGTTCTGCCATGCCCCGGACGCATCGCGGCGCAGCGTCCACATCTGGCCGGAGCAATAATCGCCATACAGGTATACCCCATCCAGCGCCGGGAGCGCCGCGCCGCGATAGACATAGCCGCCCGTCACCGAGCAACCCGCGTCGCCGTGCGGATATTCCGCGACCGGGAAGATGAACCCCGTGGAGCGGCTGTCGCCTTGCGCTTTGAAGTTATGGTTGGCCTCGAACGCCGACCACCCATAGTTCTCGCCGCCCTTGCTCGTCGCAGGCTGATAGTTCACTTCCTCATAGGCATTCTGCCCTACATCCGCGATGAACAGGTCGCCCGTCTTGCGGTCGAAGGAGAAGCGCCAGGGATTGCGCAGCCCAAATGCCCAGATTTCACC
>CBDFFR010000011.1:0-162513 GCA_965246845.1 Aggregatilineales bacterium | reverse complement strand
AGCCACCCGACCTGAGCCGCATGAACCAACGCCTGATCAAGTGGATGGTCGGACCGGATTGGAAACGCCGTGTCGCGGAGACGCGCCGCCAGCTCACCGAAACACTCAGCCGCGAGGGAGCCGGGGCGCTGACAGAAGTGATCACCGAAGGCAGCGACGAGATTACCGATATGGTGATCACCATCGATAGCTATATGCCGACAGGGGCTGTTTACGCTGGCGATGGATGAAGCGTTCCACGCTATCGAGGTCGCGCCTACCTATCTGCCGATCCACCTGCGGATCGCCGCAAATCCTGATGGAAGAAGGGCGCATCCAGCCCGCGATCACCAAGTACAACATCATCGCGAACAGCTTCCTCGCGCGCAACCAGACGGGCCGCGCCGCCGAAATCCTGAACGAAGTAATCTCCATCGCACCGACCGATACCAGCCTGCGGACCAGCCTGATCGACCTGCTGGAAAAGGAAAACCGCTGGGAAGAAGTGCTGGAACAATACATCAACCTCGCGGATGCCTATAACCAGCTTGCGGATATGGAGCAGGCACGCGCGACCTATCAGGAAGCGATTCGGCTGGCGCAACGGCTTGGCGACAACGAACGCCGCGCGCAAATCATGCACCGTCTGGCCGACATCGATATGAGCCGCTTCGACCTGCGGCAGGCGATGCGGACCTACGAGCAAATCCGCAGCTTCGCGCCCAACGACGAGCGCGCCCGCCGTGAACTGGGTGGATGTCCACTTCAAGCTGAATAACCCGCCTCGAAGCGGTCAAGGAACTCGATGCGCTGCTGCGTATCTACGCAACCGCGCGACAGAGCGAAAAAATCCGCGTGCTGCTGGAAGAACTTGTGACGCGGATGCCGAACGATATGGCGCTGCGTTCGCGGATGGCCGCCGTCTATCGCCAGCTTCGCCGCAGCGATGACGCGATTGAACAACTGGACGCGCTCGGCCAGTTGCAGCTTGAGGCCGGGTTGTATCAGGATGGCTGCCAGACAATCAAGCAAATTATTGCGCTCAATCCGACCGATGTTGAGCCATACCGCCGCCTGCTTTCCAAGCTGGGGTGTTAGGGAATGCACATTCGCGCGCTGACGCCTGACCAGATAGACGATCTGAGCGCGTTTCTTGCCACACAGCAAATCGATCCGCGCACGCATATCGGCTATCTGGACACGGAAGCGCACGGAATTCGCGTCTTTCTGGAAACGCTCGATAGTCCCTGGCATGAGATCACCTTCGGCGCATTCGAGGGAGAAACGCTGATCGGCTGCCTGACAACGGATTTCGCGCCGCAGGTCAGCCGGGCGTTTTTCATCGGTCCGTTCGTGAAGGGTGCGGATTGGCAGCAAACCGCCGATGCGTTGTTTGAAGCCGCGCTCAAATTGCCAGACATCGAAACCGCACGCGAATATGAGTTGTTTGCGGATGACCGCCATGTAGAGTTGAAGCCCTTCGCGGAACGTCACGGCCTGGCCTTGCTTCCGCCGTTTGCCGCCTTTGCTCTCCTGCGTAGCAAGTGGTCGCCCGCTTCGCCCGACGCGAGGGTTGTCTCCTTTAAGCCAGAGTATGCCGAGCGCGTCTCGACCATTCATCACGCCGAGTTTCTCAATACCTATCTGACAAGCGCAGAGATGTTCAGCAGTCTCGATCAGGGTCATGTCTGCTTTGTCGCTATAGATCAGCAGGACATTGCACAAGGCTATATTTACGCCATCCTTGACGAGGCGCACGACGGCTACATTAGTTATCTGGCTGTCGATCCACAGGCGCAGCGACGGGGCTATGGACGCGCGCTCTTACAGGCGGCAGTCGATTGGGCATTCGCTGATCCAGCCGTCCGCAAAGTTCACCTGACCACGCGCCTGACGCGCTCGGCGGCTGTGTCGTTGTATGAGGCTTTTGATTTCGCTCACGAGCGCACATTCGCCACTTATCGCAAGGAAAACCCGGCCCATGCCCCAGCTTTGCGGTGAGGTCTGCTGGACCTTCCAGAGCGGGTTCACCGGGACCGCGCTGCTCGATGTGCTTGTCGTGACGGCGATCTTCTTCGCGGCAAGTCTGTTGTTGCGCGGGACGCAGGCTATTTTGTTGCTGCGCGGGATGGTCATCGTCGTTCTGGTCGCCGGTTTTGTCGCGACGGTTTTCCCGCTGGTCGCCTTCCGATGGCTGCTCGGCAACATCGTCACGGCGGCAGTGATCGCGATCCCGGTCATCTTCCAGCCAGAACTGCGCCGCGCCCTGGAACGGGTCGGGCGCGCGGGCGTCTTCCTGAACAGCCACAATAGCGCACTCAGCGCGCGGCTACAGGTGATCGACGCCGTGTGTCAGGCCGCGCAACGGCTGATTGAGCGGCGGCAGGGCGCGCTGATTGTCCTCGAGCGCGATGTCGGCTTGCAAGAGTATGTTGATACCGGAGTCTTGCTGAACGCTGATGTCACGCCGCAGCTTTTGCTCACGATTTTCTGGATTAAAACGGAACTGCACGATGGCGCGGTAATCATCCGCGATGGCCGGATCGCTGCCGCCGCGTGCGTGCTGCCGCTCTCATCGGGGCGCAACCTGAGCGACCGCAAGATGGGGACGCGCCACCGCGCCGGGCTGGGCATCAGCGAAGTCAGCGACGCGGTATGCGTAATCGTCAGTGAGGAAACGAGCCAGGTTTCGGTCGCGAATGCCGGTCGCATCCTGCGCAAGCTGGATATGACGCGTCTGCGCAGCATCCTCGAAGCGTTCTATGGCGACCCGCCGCGCCCCTCGCTGCTGGTCAGCGTCTCGCAATGGGTACGCCGTCGGGGACAGAGCCTGCCGCAGGTGGAACGGTGAAAGCGGTGCGCTCATGGCGCGGGCGCGTCCTCGAAAACGCGCTTTGGCTGGGCGGGTCGTTCCTCGTCGCGGTGTTCGTCTGGTATGCGGCGGTCAGCCAGCAGAACCCGATTTTACAGCAGCGCTTCACCAGCCGCGTGTCGGTGATGGTGCTGCGCGATGAAGCGCTGCTGGTGATGGTCATTCCCGACCCCGTGCAGGTTGTCGTACGCGCGCCGCGCTCCGTCTGGGAAAGCCTCGATACGAGTGACATCAGCGTGACTGCCGACCTGCGCGGCAAACCCGCCGGGCGCTATAACGTTCCGCTGGCAGCGGCGTTGGCTTCCAACCGCCTCGGCGAGGTGAGTGACATCCTGCCGGGCAGTGTCACCGTCGAACTCGTCAAGCGCAGCGAGGCGGCGTTCAATATTCTCGTGACGCCCGTGCGCCCGCCCCCGGTCGGCTTCGAGGTCGCGACGTCGCAACTTGGCGAGAGTTCGGCGCGCGTGACAGGTTCGGAAGAAGCCGTGCGGCGCGTAGCAAGCGTGGTCGCGCGCGTCGACTTGGCCGACCAGACCAAAACCGTCGTCCGCACGCTGCCCGTGCTTGCGCTCGATTCGGATGGGCGCGTGGTGCAGGATGTGACAGTCACACCCGGCACGGTCGAAACCACGCTGAATATCCAGCCGCGCCCCGGCGTGACTGTGATGAAAGTGAAGCCAAACCTCGTGACCAGTTCACTGCCGCTCGGCTATCTCGTCACCAATTACAGCGCCGATCCGACGGTAGTGGCGGTGCGAGGCGACCGTGCGACGATTGAATCGTTGAATGGCGAAATCCTGACCGATCCGATCTCGATGTCGGGCAAGACGGGTTCATTCACGCAGACGGTCAAGCTGGCGCTGCCCGACGGTGTGACGCTGACCGACCCGGTGAATGTCGTCATCAGCGTACAGATCGATTCAATCAACATCACGCGCGAATTCGCGAATGTCCCGGTCATCCCGCAGGGGCTGGACCCCGCCGACTTCCAGATTACGATTCAGCCGCAAACCGTGACCGTGCTGGTGCGCGGTCCATTGCAAGCGGTGAATTCGCTTCAAGCCTCGGAACTGACCGTAACCGCGCCGCTCGCCAACCTTGCGGGTGGGACGCACACCGTCACACTGCAAGCCTCGGTCGCGCACGACGGGCTGACGAGCGCGAACGCGAGCATTCCCAACGCAGAGGCGCGGGTTGTGATTACCGCGTTGCGTCCGACGCCGACCAGCGCCGCGACTGCGACCCGCCCGCCGACCTTCACGCCGTTGCCGGGTCCGGTGACGGCGACCGCAACGCCATAAAATGGTGATTGAACCTGCTGGTTAGCGTAATAACTCGTTAGTTTACTGATGATGTGGTTTACACGCTGGTTCATCCCTTGCAGCAGGACTTTTGCATCATAAAATAGGAATTATGAGCAGATACAGATGTGTCGCATTCAGATGATACTGCTATAAATTCGACTTTATGATGCGATGCGGAGGCCAGTAGATGCTCAATCATACACAGGTTCAACTTCAGAGTGGCACTATACACGTCGTAGACACAGGTTCGGCGAATGACACCGCCGTACTATTTCTGCATGGCTGGCCGCAGGATTGGTCGGCTTGGGCAAAAGTGTTGGAGATTGCCAGCGAACAGGTTCACGCGCTCGCAATCGATCTTCCCGGTATCGGCGTGTCAACGATGCAAGATGCCCCCGGCTCCAAAGTCGCTATCGCCAAGTGTGTTCACGATCTCGTGGAAGCGATACATATCAAGCGCCTTGTCCTCGTTGGGCAGGATGTCGGCGGGATGGTGGCGTATTCGTATCTCACACAATACCCGGATGAGATTGAAGGAGCCGTCATCATGAACGTCGCCGTTCCGGGCGTCAAACCCTGGGCTGAGGTCAAACGTAATCCGTACATCTGGCACTTCACCTTTCACAATGTCCCAAAGCTGCCAGAAGCAATGGTTGCGGGCAGGCAGCGCGTTTATTTCGACTACTTCTACGACATTTTGAGCGCTCATCCTGAAAAAATGACTGGGGAAGCGCGTGATCGTTATGCACATGCCTATGCAGCACCGGAAGCGCTCAAAACAGGCTTTGAGTGGTATCGCACCTTTGCACAGGATGACAAAGACAATCAGCAAAAAGCGAAAGGAAACCGGATCGAAACGCCACTCCTTTACTTACGCGGCGAGCGCGAAGGCGGCGAGATTGAACAATATGTCGCAGGATTCAAAGAGTCGGGCATTGCCAACGTACAAGCCGCAAAAATAGCAGACAGTGGGCATTATGCTGCCGATGAACAGCCCGAAGCTGTTTGGAAACACATTGCCGCCTTCGTAAGCGGATTAGTCCATTCCAGAGGTTAACTCAGCGCCCGCGTGTAATATTCAGCAAATCGCGGAGCATCCCAATGGCTGTCGGAGTCGACGTGCCGTTATTACCGCGACGGTGACTACGACGCCGCAATATCGGTGTGAACAGGCAAAATTCTGAATAGTAGTTATCATCTCCGCGTTCACTCAGGGGATTGATAAAGATGCTTGCTTCGCTTCCCAATGATGTCGCTGCGTTCAACCTGTTGGATTGGCCGCAAATCGCGCCCTATTACGATGAACTGGCTGCCCGGCCAATCAACGCGGCGAATATCGAGCAATGGCTCGCCGATTGGACGCAGCTTGTATTGCTGTTGAACGAGCGCCAGACGCGCTTGCAAGTTGCAACGACCGTGAACACCGAAGATAAAGACGCCGAGACGCAGTACAAGTCCTTCCTCGATACGATCACCCCGCCAATGATGACCGCCGAACAAGCGCTCAAACAGAAATTACTGGATAGCGGATTGAGCGCCCCGAACTTCGATGTCCCGCTTGCCAAACTGCGCGCACAGGCGACTTTGTTTCGCGAGGCCAACGTTCCTTTGCTCACCGAAGAAAGTAAGCTGATAGTCGAATACGATCAGATTTTCGGCTCCCTCACGGTTGAGTGGGAGAGTGAACAAGTGCCACTCGCAAGGCTGCTCCCCGCACTACAGGACCCCGACCGCGCGATGCGTGAGCGCGCGTGGCGGCTCATGCGGGCGCGCCAAATGCAGGAACAACCCGCACTTTCGGCGTTGTGGACGAAGTTCATGGATGTACGCAAGCAAATGGCGCTCAACGCCGGGTTCAGCGACTACCGGGCGTATCGCTGGCAGCAGTTGCTCCGCTTCGATTACACACCGGAAGATTGTCTGCGCTTCCACGCCGCAATCGAGCAAATCGTCGTACCTGCCTTAAGCCGTCTCGCTCGCAAACGTGTTGCGAAGCTGGGGCTTCCAACGCTCCGCCCCTGGGATACGGCAGTCGATACATCGGGTCGCCCAGCGCTGCACCCCTATCAGCAAACTTCGGAACTCATCGAAAAAAGCAAAGCAATCTTCCAGCATGTCGATCCGCAGTTGGGCAGCTACTTTGCCACGATGGACGCCGAAAAGTTGCTCGATTTGGAGAGCCGGAAGGCGAAAGCACCGGGTGGATACTGCACAGAATTTGCAGTCAAGCACCAGCCATTCATTTTCATGAACGGAGTCGGCCTGCACATCGATGTGCAGACGTTGATACATGAGGCGGGCCACAGTTTTCATGTATTCGAGGCCGCACGCCTGCCTTACTTCCAGCAACAACTAGAAAATGTCCCAATAGAGTTTGCCGAAGTTGCGTCGATGGCGATGGAGTTACTTGCCGCGCCCTATCTGACGACGCAGTATGGCGGCTTCTATACCGAAGCAGAGGCAGCACGCGCCCGCTATGAAAACCTAGAAGAACTGATTGCATTCTGGCCGTATATGTCGCTGGTCGATACCTTCCAGCACTGGATTTACACGAACCATGATGTCGCGCGCGATATAGAAGCATGTAACGACAAATGGGCAGAACTCTACACGCGGTTTCTCCCGATGGTGGATTGGAGCGGTCTGGAAGACATCCGGCGCGTATTCTGGCAGCGTCAGCTTCACATCTTCGAGCTGCCGTTCTACTATATCGAATATGGGTTGGCACAGTTGGGCGCAGCGCAGATTTGGGCGAACTCACTGAGCGATCAGGCCGGCGCGGTCGCCGCGTATCGCAAAGCGCTGTCGCTGGGCGGGACAGCCTCGCTCCCGGAATTGTATCGAACCGCAGGCGCACGCCTGTCATTCGACGCCGATACGCTGCTCCCCATCGTCGAACTGATCGAGCGCACGATCAACGAGATGGAAGAAGCAGTCTAATTCACCCGGCTACTCAAAACCTATCGCGCGCAATATTCAGCAGATCGCGGAGCATCCCATAGGCGGTCGAAGTCGGCGTGCCGTGATGCTCCGTGACCTGCAACTGGATCAAATCCGTCTCGAATAAAATGGTGTTCGTCGGTCCGGCGTTGTGGCTGATCGGGTCGCTGGCGGGCAGTGCCACCGGGCGCACGGATGCGCGCACGCCGTCTGTGCGTCGCGCTGCTTCGCACAGCAGCCGAAAAGTCTTGCCTTCCGTACCCGCCGCGCTGTGCTGTTCCATCGTCACGCCGCGTATCCCCGTGCGGTCCACATCGGCAGGGCGCAGGTCCGCGCCCATCAGCACATTGGCGAGGATGACCAGCTTCACGGTGCTATCCCAGCCATCGACATCGTGCGAGGGGTCGGTTTCCGCGAGGCCGCGCGCCTGCATCTCGCGCACCGCGTCATCGAAGCTGATGCCCTCGCGCATCCGGTCGAGGATGCTATTCGTGGTGCTGTTGAAAACGCCGCGCACGCGGTCGATGCGTGCCGCAGGCAGGCATTCGCGCACGAGGTCAATCACCGGAGCGCCACCCAATACGCTCGCCTCGAAGCCGAAGCCGAGCTTTTTTTCCGTTGCGAGCGCCCGCAGCTCGTGATAGCCGAAGGCAAGTGGTCCCTTGTTCGCGGTGACGACGTGCTTCCCGCTGTTCAACGCTAGCCGCAAGTAGTCAAGCGCGGGTTGGCCGTCTTGCGTATTGAGCGGCGTCGTCTCCGCGATGATTGCGGCGGGGACGCGCGCGAGGAAGGTTTGCGCATCGGGAATGCGTTCACCCTGATTCAGTGAATCGAGATCGCCTTGCGTGGCGGCAGCAATCGCAGCGTCGGCGCGGATGCCGTTCGGATCAATAGCGAAGCCGTGCCGCCCGGTCCCGATGCCGACAATGGGGAACGCGATGCCATATTCCGCGCGCAGCGTATCGGCCTTATTTTCAAGGAGAGTCGCGAGCGCCTGCCCGACATTGCCGAAGCCGAGCAGGGCGATTGGGAATTGAGTAATCGGTATCATGCGGCAGAGTATGCCGCGTTTTCAGTTCGGCTTCAATGCTGCCGCGTAATCGCCACGCCCGACCGCCGCGACGATCTGCGTTCCGTTCGCGGAGGACCGTGCATAAAGGAAAGTCGCCTGTGCGTTGAGCGTAAGCTGCCCGGTCTTCACATCCAGCGTGTAAGTAGGCGTGCTGGAATAGAAGCCGAACCCGGCTTCGACGGCGACGGGTGTATAGGTCAAGCCCGCGAGGTTCGGGTAGGTCGCTTTTGCGAGCGCGAGCGCTGCATCGGCGGTTGTCGGCGCTGTACCGCTCACGGTCGTGTTCCATACGCCGAAGCTGGCGTTCTGCACAGCGACCGGGACCGACTGCGTAACCGTCCCGGACCCATAGGAGAGCCATGCCTCGCTATTGGCGGTCTTGCCGTAGTAAGTCGTGATTGCAAGGTTCGCCGAAACCTGCTGCGCCGTCACGATCTGGCGCGGCAAAGTGCCGTTGAAGGTCCCGCTGAAGCCAATCGCCTGGGTGAATGTGCTTGAAACACCGAGGACGCTCTCCGAATAGCTGCTCAGCGCCGCCTGCGCCTCTTCACCGGGAATTGGCGTGATGCTATATTTCGTTTCAATGGCATTCAGGGTCGCGACAATGCTCGTCCCCGATACGCCCAGCGCGGTGACAGTCGCACGCGCGTTCGTCTGCGCCGCTATTACCGTCGCGTCGATCTTCCCGGCAACTGCCGTCAGCGTTGCATCTGCATTCCGCTTGAACACCGTCGCGGTCGCATGTATTGCGTTTGCAACCTGCGTCGTCGTACCGGAAATCTGTCGTTTGAGCGCGGTTGCAGTCCCCGGAAAATTCGTCGCGAAGGCTTGAACCGTCGAGCGTGGATCGCTTGCAGAGACGACAAGACCCGTACCGAATGTGAGCGCGATGAACAGTGCGATGAGCAGAACGGCGAGTTGACGTGTGGGCATGAGCTGATCCTTTGAATGTGCGATGACCCCACTCTACGCATCGCTTGTAAAATATGTGCGACGCGCATTCAATCCGATTGTAAAAACAATGCAGCAAATCAATCAGCCGCCCGGCTGGAGCCACGCCAAATCGCGCTGATAGTACATCTCGACCAGCATCCTGAACAGGACGCCCGACGGCGCGAAGTACCCGTTGGAATCCGGCTGGTCGCTCTCGATCACGGAGCGGATCGGGATGACAAGCACCGTCTTTCCGGTCGGCGCATCGTTGACCAGTTCGTAGGGCGCGAGCGTCCCGTTACGGTCCTTGATTGCGTCGCGCAACGTGCGCGAATTCACGACGGAGCGATAGGCGTTCATGCGCTGGAAAACGGCACCGCCCGCCGCGCGCGCATCCGTGTCGCGGTCATAGACGAGGCCGACCAGCGTGTACACGTCCGCGCCGTTGACGACATGCGCCAGCACTGCGCCACTGTAGGCCGGAAGCGGCACGGGTTTGAGCGTGCCAGAAATTGCAGTCGCAGGGGTGTAATCGAAATTGATGGCGGTTGAACTAAAGGTCGTCGTATCGCGCACGAACAGCTCTTGCAGCAGAGTCCCTCGCGCTTTTAACATCGCATCCAGCGCGCGAAACTCCGGCGCATTGGCGAGCGCTTGCGCGGGATCGAGCGCAGAGATGCGCTGGACGAGCGCGAAATTTGGGGAACTGAATAATGTGCCGTCGTTCGCCAGTACAATCGGCTGCTTGCGACCCAACGCGCCGCCGAATGGATTGTAATCGGTGCGTTCTGTCATATTCATGCGGTCGCCGAGTTCGCAGCCGCCGGGGTTGCACCAGAGCGAGTTGCCATTCAGCGTATCGCGCTTGAATTTGGACGCGAGCAGCGCGCTATTAATCGCATCCGCGTCGAATTTGCCACGCAGCAGCGCGGCGTTTTGCGGTGGCGCACCGAAGGCCGCGATCTGTTCGATAGCAAAGAGGTCAATGCCCGTCGTTGTTCGTGTGTCCTTGTAGCGCAGGACCTGCGTGAAATCCGTCACGGGGAGGACCACATCGCGCAAAATCTCAAGGTAGAGCCGCGACGCATTCCCGTTCGCGTCCAGTTTGTCGTAATCGGCGGCAGAGGTCACTTGCGCCGCGTTCGGGCGAGACGCGACCAGCGCCCGCAAATCGACAAAGGCAATCGGGTCGGAATTCGGCTCGTTCGGGACGCGCGCGAGGAACTTCATCAAAGCAGAAGGTTCGGGCGTTTGTGCGCGTGCGCTCCCCACCGCGCCGGATAGCACGGCGGAGAGCAGCATCAGCAATACAATTTGAAAGCGCTTCACAGGCATGTCACCCCGGAATGTTTACCGGGCTATTGTAGCAGCCATTGTCGCGCTCATCGTGGCGGCGGTTGTCGGTATGGCAAATGGTCCGATTGCCTGTACCGCGCGCTGCACGAGCGAGGTATCGATAAACTTGCTGATGTCGAGCGGCTGCTTGTATTCGAGCGAACCGCGCGTCAGGAAGTATGCCTGCAAGGTCTCGATGTCCTTAACCGGGATCACGCCGTTCGGCTCGTAATACGGGCGGCTCGCCTTCGCGACAATCGCGGCGGGAACCTTCGTGTACTTCTCGATGATCGCCGCGATGTCGCCCTTCTGGTAGGAATCCGGCGCGGAGAGGTCGCGGCACGCCTTGAGGTACGCGCGCATGAAGCCATCCGCGACGGCGGTACGGTCGCGCAGCAGCGGCATCCCCATATACAGGTAGGTCGCGTAAAAACCGTCGATGAAATCATCCGCGAGGATTTTCAGGACGCCGTTGCCGACCTGCTGCGTAGTCAGCGGTTCGCCGAGCATCGCGGCATCGAGCGAGCCGTTATCCAGCGCACCGGGGACGTTCGCGAAGCCGACCGTCTGCAATTGAATATCGGCGAAGGTCAACCCAGCCTTGCGCAGCGCTTCGGAGAGCCAGTATTCTGTGGCCGCGCCCGTCGCATTGATCGAGACCTTCTTGCCTTTCAAATCGGCAACGGTTTTGATGTCCGTGCGCTTCGCAGAGATAACCAGCGAAGTCGAGAGTGGCGTGCGTTCGCTGTGCATCGGAGCGACAATGCGGAATTCCAGGCCCTTGTTTGCGACGTTGAGCAGCCCCGCGCCGACGCCGCCCACCGCTGCGTCGAAGTTACCCGCCGCAAGCTGTACGACGGGTTCCGAGCCGCCCTGCACGGGTGTCAACTGCACATCGAGGTTTTCCTGCGCGAAGTAGCCGCGTTCCTGCGCGACGTAGAGCGGCGCATAAATCAGGACCGGGACATAGCCGATGCGGACGACTTCCTTCTGCACTTGCGCCTGCGCCGCGTTCCCGGCGAGTAGAGCGACGACAGCAATCATTAGTGTGACGGCGATGATTTTGCTCTTGTACATGATGCTTCTCCTTACGGAAAATCACAGATAGCGTTCATAAAATTTTGAACGTTGTGAATTTGATTGTACAATCATTCACAAGTGTACGCAAGCCGTCAGCCACCTTCGCACATTAATTGTAGTCACAGTATTCAACAATAAGGAATGAACAATGACAAAGGAAAATCTAGATATGCGCCGCTTGACGCTGATTGTGAACTTTTTCGGTTACAGCAGTTTTCAAGGATTAAAGATCGGACCAATGCTCGGTGTTATATGTTATTTGATCATATTCCAATTTTCACTCTCATTCTACATCCTGTATTTTGCCATGCTTGGCACGTTTGTTGGCGTTTTACTTGGTGGCTTAAATGGAGCGATACTGTCATCGATTACGCTGCTGTTCCGTTCACAGCTAACATTCAATCTTTACAAAAAGGCGATGTTCTTTGGAGCAGTTATTCTAACTGCCCCATTTAGCTATTGTCTTTTCTGGTTGATATTATTTGTGTACTCAGTAAAGGACGTTGAACATCCCAACCCTGTAGTATTGCTGGCAACTGCATTAGCTACTACCGCTTCTGCAATCTGGAGCCAATCTATAATTTCTTGGAATGAGACCATTTTAGATGGCTCCAAAAGCAGTCGTCCCATTTTGAATTGACGGGATTTTTGACGTCCGCCGATTGAAATAACTGCGTTCAATCGCGTAACGGCTGTTTACCTTTAATTCCATGCGCTCCCGTATCATCATTATCAACTCGCTGGATGATCATGTCCACATTGTTTTCCGATAGCTGTGTAGCGCTATCGAAATGTGCATGTGCGCCCGATACCGCGTCTGCTCGTGCAAGTCTCTCAATGGTTCTTATGAGACTTTCAAGACCAACTTGATTGCCTTGCAAGATCACAGTTTTCGTATCTTCATCATAGAACAGTTCGAGACGATGCGGTGGCTGATTGGGATCGATGTTTTTGATTATCTCTGCATAGAACTCCTCAAAATTCCCGGCTTTCTCACGCATTTTACGGCGAAACTCGTCGAGTTCATTCATTGTGAAAACCTCCGGCATCATTATATGACATTCAGATGCGTTTTATAACAAACGTCTGATGTGGAATGAATTTGGCGAAAAGGGGAATGGGACGCAAGATTGAAGGTACCCCTACAGTCAATCGGACCCATTCCCATGACAAGTATAGACCTGGAAACGCTTTTGACCACGCTGTACGTGCTGGTAGACGACTGGTATCAAACAGAGGGACGGCATCTGCTAAAGGGTAAGACAGGCGCAAAAGCGCAGTTCAGCGACAGCGAATTGTTGACATTGCTGCTGGCGCATGATTTTGTGCCATATCCGGGCGAAACGCAGTATGTGGCATACATGCGTGCCAACCATCTGGACCTGTTTCCTAAGCTGGTGGACCAGAGCCAGTACAATCGACGCGGGCGAGCCTTACAAGCGGTGGTGGAAGCACTACGGCAAGCGTGGTTGGGGATGTTGGGTGGGTATACCTGCGAGTGCCTGCTGCTGGATACCAAACCTGTCCCGGTGGTAGGCTACAAACGGTCCAAAACACATAGTGACTTTGCAGGGTATGCCGGGTATGGTCAGTGTGCGGCGCGTAAGCTGCACTACTTCGGCTTCAAACTCGTGCTGCTGAGTACCTGCGACGGTCTGCCCGTCGTCTACGACTTGGTGGCTGCCAACACCGACGAACGTCTTGCTGCCGAGAGTGTTCTGTACCGTGTCAACGACTGTGACATCCTGGCCGACAAGGGCTTTCTTGGCGCGGATTGGCAAGCCAGCATTGCCGATGAAACCGGCAACTGTGTCCTCACTCCCAAACGCGCCAACCCGTCCCAACAAAATCATCCGCTACTCGACGCCGCGCTGGGCAGTTTACGTGAACGCATCGAAGGCGTCTTTCACCAACTCCAGAACACAGGGCGCAACCTTGAGCGCTTGCTTGCTAAAACGGTAGCTGGCTTGACCGCTCGCATCACCCTCAAAGTCACCTGTTTGGTTCTCAAGCGCTTGCTTGCCCGTGACTTTGCCTTTGACCTCCAAACCTTTTCCATTTCACATTAGACGTATCAAAAATGTTGTTATATATCTATCCGCGCTTAGGTTCGGCAAAACCACCCAAAACGCCCATCATCGGCAAAGCGCCGATCCTTCATTGGACGAATTGCACAAAAATTCACAAGAAAATTCGTCGCACTGAATAACGTTTTCTTGATATACAAATGTTATGCTGTTTGCTGTGTTGCCCCGTCTGCCTCCCGCTGGCCGATTTTCCGCGAGGTCTCAACCGATGACACGTCCTGTTCCTCCCGAAGAACTGAGCCGTCCCTGGCTCGATGAACACGATTCCTGCGCGCTTATCGCCAATGTTCGCAAACATGGCCGCCCCAGCCACGGCAACGTCAAACGCACACTGGATGCGCTCGGCAAAATGGGCCACCGCACGGGCGAAGTCGCGGGTGAAGGCGACGGCTGCGGCCTGCTGACCGATATTCCGCGCGCGATCTGGGCGCGCAAGCTGCAAGAGCGCGGCTTCGATGGGCAAATGGTCGATGACCCGCATTTCTTCGTCGCGCACCTGATGATCCCGCAGGGGACCGACACCACTGTGATGTACCAAATCGCCGCGCTCGCGGAACTGCACGTCCTGCAAATCATCATCAGCGAGCCGGGCAAGGTCAAGAGCGAGATGCTTGGACCGCTCGCCCGCGCTCAGGAACCGCTTTTCTGGCAGATCGCGGGCTATGCGCCGGGACGCGATGCACGCGACGCCAACGCGCGCCTCTTCGATTTCCAGATGCAGGTCGAGCGCGATTTTCCGGTTCATGTCTCGTCGTGTAGTACCTACAGCGTCGTCTACAAGGTGCGCGGCTTCACCGATACGCTCTATAAATATTACCCGGACCTGCGCGACCCGGAATATATGTCGGTGATTACGATTGGTCACTCGCGCTATAGCACCAACACGGAAACCGCCTTCGAGCGTGTGCAGCCGTTCTCGCTGCTCGGCCACAACGGGGAAATCAACACGATTGCGCGGCTGCGGCAGGAAGCGCGGATGCTCGGCGGGCAACTGGTGCGCAGCGGGTCCGATTCGCAGGATATGAACCGCGCGCTGGAAACATTGATCCACAGCTACGGCTTCACGCTCATGGAAGCGATGGAAATCATGTTCCCGCCCGTGCCGGGGGAGGCCGAAGCGCTCCCGCCGGACCTCGCGCCGCTCTATCGCCGCTACCGCATGGGCTGGGGACCCTTCGCGCAGGGACCCGCCGCGCTCGTTACGCGCTATGGCGAAGAGTGCGTTTTCAGCGTGGACGCGATGGGCTTGCGCCCGCTCTGGTTCGGCGAGACGGACAAGGATTATTATTTCTCGTCGGAACACGGCGTCGTCCCGCTGGAGCAAAACCTGCGCGATCCGCGCCCGCTCGCGCCCGGTGAAAAGGTCGCGCTGACCATTCACCGCAATTCGACGGTGCGCGTCCTCTCCGACCGCGAAATCCGCACGGAAGTCAAACGCCGCGCGCGCGCTTTCAAGCCCGTGCAGAGCCGGACCGCCAACTTCGTCACGTTGCAATGGCAGCCACCGCAAGCACCCGGCAACATGGAAACGTGGCGCGCGGCGGCAGGCTGGTATCGCAACGACCGCGACATCGCGGTAGATATGGCTGACCTCGGCGTCGATCCGATTGGCTCCCTCGGCTACGATGGACCGCTCGCGATCCTCTCCGGCGACGGACCGCGCAACCTCGCGGAGTTCTTCAAGGAAGCCGTCGCGGTCGTCACGAACCCGGCCATCGACCGCGAGCGCGAGACCGAACATTTCAGCACGGAAGCGGTCGTCGGTCCGCGCCCGATGCTGCACCAGAACGATACCGAGTCGTTCATCCCGCCCGTCATACTGCGGTTGCCCATCCTACTCGGTGGTGGCTTCGCGGGCGAGCCGATTTTGCCACTGGATGACTATGGAAGCGCAGCGCGCGATGCGGGAACGCGCCTGCTCGAAGATGTGTGCGCAGCGTTCGGCGGCGGTATGGCCTACCTCGATATGTCTCTGCAATCCGGTGAGTCGCCGAGAGAAGCGGCCAACCGCCTCGCGGAAGCGGCGCTCGATGCGGTGCGCAATCACGCGCGTCTGATTTTGCTGGATGACGGCGCGGCCTTCCACGATGGACACGGCTGGCTCGATCATCATCTGGCGCTCGCTGCTGTGGATCGTGCGCTGCGGCTTGAATTTTCGGAAGATGGCGAGAACTTCCGGCGCAAGACCGGGTTGATCCTGCGCGCGGCGGGCATCCGCAACCTGCACGATATGATCCTCGCGGTCGGCCTCGGCGCGGATGCGGTGAACCCGTATATGCTGATCGAAACGGCGGTCGGACGCGCCGGAACGGTCGAGGAACGCACCGCGCGCCTGCTCAAACTGGCGACTTCGATTGAGAAGGGCTTGCAGAAAATCACATCCACGATGGGCGTCCACGAACTGCGCGGCTATGGCAAGACGTTCGCGAGCATCGGCCTGACCAACGAGGTCGCGGATGTAATCGGCGCGATCAACTACGCGGGCGGCGAGGAATTCGGCTTCGGGTGGGATGCGCTCTGGCAGGAAGCCGTCAACCGCACGGAGATGTTCAAGCAAAACGGCGTGCGCCTCGCGAAGGAGACGCGCATCTATCCGCACATCTACAAAATGGCGAATCAGGTCGCGAGCGGCGAAGCGGATTACACGCTGATCATGCAGCGCCTGCAGGAAATCGAACGGACCACGCCCGTCGCGCTGCGCCATACGCTCGGCTTCCGGCTCAACCCGGCCTCGGAAATCAACCCGGATGAGGTCGATCTGAGCGTCGGCAACCATACGCTGCCGTTCATTATTTCGTCCATGTCGTTCGGGTCGCAGGGCGAGGCCGCCTTCCGTGCCTACGCGGAGGCCGCGTTCCGGCTGGATATGATCAGCCTGAATGGTGAGGGCGGCGAGATCAAGGATATGCTCGGCAAATATCCGAACCATCGCGGCCAGCAAATCGCGAGCGGGCGCTTCGGCGTGAACGCGGAGTTGATCAATTCCTCCTATCTGCTCGAAATCAAGGTCGGGCAGGGCGCGAAGCCGGGTGAAGGCGGCCACCTCCCCGGCAAAAAGGTCACAGCGAAGGTCGCGGCGGCGCGCAATGCCTCTATCGGCGTGGACCTGCTCTCGCCCTCCAACAACCACGACATCTACTCGATTGAAGACCTCGCGCAGTTCATTGAGGAACTCAAGGTGAGCAACCCGCGCGTGAAGGTCGCCGTCAAAATCCCGGTTGTGCCGGGGATCGGCGTGATCGCGGTCGGCGTCGCGAAGGCGAATGCGGACATCATCAACATCACGGGCTACGATGGCGGGACGGGCGCGGCGCGGCAGCATTCGCTCAAATATGTGGGGCTTCCCGCAGAAATCGGCGTCGTCGAGGCGCATAAGGCGCTGCTCGCTTCCGGGCTGCGCGACAAGGTGGAAATCTGGTGCGATGGCGGCATGAAGGGCGGCGCGGATGTCGTCCGTATGACGCTGCTCGGCGCAAACCGGGTCGGCTTTGGCACAATGGCGATGGTCGCGATTGGCTGCACGATTTGCCGCAAGTGCCAGACAGATACCTGCCACGTCGGGATCGCTACGCAGATAGAGAGCAAGGAGCAGGCCGTCGCGCATGGGTTGCGCGCCTTCGAGCCGCAGGTCTTCGAGGATGCGGTCGAACAGCTTCAATTGCTCTTCGGCGCGGTCGCGCAGGAAACGCGCGACGTGGTGGCGCGGCTCGGTTTTGCCAATTTGCAGGAACTCGTCGGGCGCGCGGACCTGCTCGAACAGGTGCGACTACGCGAGGAACTGGATATGAGTTCGCTCCTGCAAGTGGCCCAGAAGCCCGCCAAATACAGCGGCGCAAATTCGGTCGGACGCGCGCTGCGCCCGCCACGCAACCACCGCACGGAGATGATCTCCGCGATGGTCATGGATACCATCCTTGAAGAAGGCGAGGACGTGATCACCTACGAAGACGACGCCGCGAATAGCATGGATCGCGCTATCGGGACGCACCTTGTCGGCGCGCTCGTGCGGCATTATGGCTTCGCGAATGGCCGCGCGCTCGGCGCATCGGCGGGCAGCGTGCGCTATCGCAAACCCAGCACGCGCACGATCAACCTGAACTTCAACAGCGGCGCGGTCCCTGGCAACGGACTCGCGGCCTTTCACGGCGCGGATGTGAACATCACCGTCGAAGGCGGCGCACAGGATGGCCTCGGCAAGTGTTCCATCGGGGGGCGCGTGGTCGTCCTCAAGGGCATGAACCATCGCGGCGAGCGCGTGGGTGGGAGTGTCGGCAAGAGCTTCGCCTATGGCGCGCAGAAGGGCTTGTTCATCATTCAGGGTGGGGCGGATTCGCGCGCAGGCGTGCGGCTCTCCGGCGCGGATTTGGTGATTGGCGGCGCGGTCACGGAGAAGCTCACCGATGACGCGGGCTTCCTCGCGGCGCGTGCCAACCTGAAAGGTTTCGCCTTCGAGTACATGACGGCGGGGCGCGTGGTGGTGCTGGGTGATCCGGGTCCCTGGATATGCAGCGGCATGACAGGCGGCACGGTCTACCTGCGGCTGCAACCGGAGATGGGCATGGATGAAGCCGCAATCAAGCGCCGCCTCGCGAAGGGCGCAAACGTGAAAATCCTGCCCACGAATGGCAGCGACGAAGTGAACCTGCAAGAATTACTTTGCGCCTACTACGACGCGCTGCTCAATGCCAACCAGCATGAGGCGGCGCAGGACATCCTCGAAATTCTGGGGCGCTGGCAGCAGGAATTCGTGAAGATCGTCCCGGCCAACCAGCAGGTAGACCAGACTATCGCTACGGAGTGATACTACAAGAGGGCGGGTCAAGCCTCGCCCCTACACTATGCAAATCAGGGTTGGTCAAGCCCGACCCATTTTGAGAGGTACATAATCCTGATAGCGCAGTGGATTTATCCACGCGCTGTTTCTATGCGCCCCCACGCCTAAAAATTGCACTTGCGCTGTCCAATATATTGTATACAATATATCGCGTGCCTGAAAAGTTGCTGTTTTGGATTTGCCATTTTGCTTTCAGTGATCCATCCCATCAGTTTGAGTGAACAGGTCGTCGAGCAGGTCCGCACGGCGATCATCGAAGGCCACCTCAAGCCGGGCGACCGCATCACGGAAGCGATGCTCACGGAAATGCTTGGTATCAGCCGCACGCCGATCCGCGAGGCGTTGATCCTGCTGGTACGCGAAGGCCTGATCGTCAGCGCGCCGAACCGGGCAACCTTCGTGCGGGCGTTCACCAGCGCGGACGTGATGGAAATCTTCACCTTCCGCACGGCGCTTGAAAACTTCGC
Organism: Aggregatilineales bacterium; assembly: GCA_965246845.1. Taxonomy (GTDB): domain Bacteria; phylum Chloroflexota; class Anaerolineae; order Aggregatilineales; family UBA2796; genus JBBRMW01. The sequence continues at coordinate 143,610 of CBDFFR010000011.1, read as the reverse complement.
GGGCGGTCTCGCGATGGCTAATCCGGTCACGCCGAGCGATGTGCAATATCTGCGCGGGTCCATCGCGGCGCAGCAGACGGCGCTCGCGAGCAACGATCTCAAGACGGTGCGCAGTACGGATATGGCCTTTCATGAATATCTCGTAATGCGCAGCGGACACGCGATCCTGCTCCGCAACTGGCGGGAGATCGTTGCACAAATTGCGGCGGTCCTCTACCTGCGCGCCGAAGCAATCCGCGACTACGACGAAACCCAGTCGATCCGCGACCACAGCGCCATCGTGGATGCCTACGAAGCGCGCGACATCGAGCGCCTGCAAACCCTCAACCAGCAAATCAATCAGCGGGTGGCCGCCGAATGTATCCGCGCGGTACAGACCAGCAGCCCGCCTGATGTGCCTTCTCGCCGCAAACGGAATACCTGATTATGACGCTTTCCCGTTTTCAACAATACTATGGAACCGATACGCCGCCTGTCGCGCCGCTGGCATTGCGCGCGGGAGCGTTGGCGCTCGATTGGGACGGGACGCAACTGCGCTATATCCGCGCGGAAGGAATCGAGGCCGTGCGCGGCGTCTATTGCGCGGTGCGCGACAGGCAGTGGAACACGCTTGCGCCGAGCATTACTGACTTTGAGCAGCAGGTCGGCGCGGATTCGTTCATGATCCGCTATACCGCTGAGCATGTGAGCGGCGCGATGCGCTACCGCTGGCAGGCGACGATCAGCGGGACGCCGGACTCGCGCATCGTATACCGGATGGAAGGCGAAGCGCTCACCGATTTCGAGCGGAACCGGATCGGCTTTTGCATCCTTCATCCGGCGGCGCTGGCTGGGCAGCCTGTCAGCGTGACGCATATCGATGGCAGTATCGAGGAGACATCGTTTCCGCGCGCTATCGCGCCGTACCAGCCATTTATCGATATTCGGATGCTGGAGCATACGCTGCGCCCGCGCGTTCGCGTGCAGGTCGCGTTCGAGGGGGAGACCTTCGAGACCGAAGATCAGCGGCAATGGAGTGATGCATCGTTCAAGACCTATGGAACGCCGCTGACCTTGCCATTCCCGGTGACGCTGCCCGCCGGGACGCGCCTTTCGCAAGCGGTGACGATCCAGCTTGTCGGGGATGCGCAACCCGTACGCATCGAGGCCGACGACGCGGTGACGCTGGACATCGACCGAAACCGCATTTTCAACCTGCCAGCGTTGGGGCTGGTCGCTTCCACCGACGAGGCTAATCCGCTCACCGAGCGGGAAGCGGGCCGCCTGCGCGCGCTGCAACTGGACCACCTGCGCGCTGATCTGGTCCTCTCCAGACCGGAAAACGAGGTGCGCTCCGCGCTGGTGGCGGCACAGGCCGAAGCGGAAGTCATTGGCGCACGCCTGCATCTGGCGGTCTTCGTCGGTGAGGATGCACAACGTGAACTCGAAGTCCTGCGCGCGCTGATCGATGAACTCAAGCCGCCGCTCGATTTATGCTTTTTCTTCAACGCGAAAACGTACAGTACCCCGCCCGATCTGATACGCCTTGCGCGCCGCATTCTGGGCAATCTCTCCCTCGGCGGCGGGACCGACTCGTTTTTTACGGACCTCAACCGCAGCCGACCAGAGCTGACAGGTGCGGCGGCAGCCGGGTTTTGCATCACGCCGCAAGTCCACGCCACCGATAACGCCACGCTCGTCGAAACGCTGCCGATGTACGCGGAGAACGTGCGCGGCGCACGCGCCCTGTACCCCGAACAGCGCATCGCCGCCGGACCGATCACGCTCAAGATGCGCTACAACCCAGCGGCAGGCGGCGCGTTCGCGATGATCCCCGGCCAGCTCCCGCCATCGGTGGACCCGCGCCAGATGTCGCTTTTCGGCGCGGCGTGGACGCTCGGCAGCATCAAGTATCTGGCAGAAGGTGGCGCGGATGCGGCTACGTTCTTCGGCACGCGCGGCTGGCACGGCGTGCTGGAAAGCGAACAGGGGTCGCCGCTCCCGGAGCAGTTCCCGTCGCTGCCTGCGTCGGTGTTCCCGCTGTGGCATGTCTTCCGCGCGGTGGCCGGAGCGCGTGGCGCGCAGGTCTTGCAAACGGTTAGCAGCGCGCCGCTCAAAGTCGAAGGGCTGGCACTGCGCAGCGCGTCCGTCTTGCGGGTGCTGCTCGCGAACTTCACCGCCGCTACGGTGCGGGTCCGGCTGCCCGACCTGAGCAGACACGGGATGCTGTTCACGCTCGATGAACGTACCGCTATGGCGGCGATGCAAGCACCGGAACAAATCGGGCAGACCCCTATCGACCTCGCGCCGGATGCGTCCCTGACGCTCGCCCCCTTTGCCTTTGTACACTTGACCTTACCAGAGGAGACCACCCCATGACTACGATTGCCCTGTTCGGCGCTGCCGGGAAGATCGGCGCGCGTATCGCGGCGCTGCTCAAGATCGACCCGGAGTATCATACACTCTTCGTGGAGAGCGGCGAAAACGGTATCGCGCGGCTGCGCGCAGCGGGCGTGAACGTGACCCCGCCCGCAGAGGCCGCAGCGCAGGCCGATGTCGTGATCCTCGCCGTGCCGGACCTGTTCATCGGCAAAATCGCGAGCGAGATCGTGCCGTCGCTCAAGCCGGGCGCGATGGTGATTGGGCTGGACCCCGCCGCGCCCTATAGCAACAAGTTCCCGCCGCGCGCGGACGTGACCTATTTCATCACGCATCCGTGCCACCCGCCCGTTTACAACGACGAAACGGACGAGGCCGCGCGGAAGGATTACTTCGGCGGCGTGGCGAAGCAGAATATCGTCTGTTCGCTGATGCAGGGACCGGAGGAACACTACCCGCTTGGCGAGCGGATCGCGCGCAAGATGTTCGCGCCCGTGATGAACGCGCACCGCATCACGGTCGAACAGATGGCGATCCTCGAACCCGCGCTGGTCGAAACCGTGACCATCGCGTGTATGCAGGTCATCCGTGAGGCGCTGGACGAGGCCGTGCGGCGTGGTGTGCCGGAAGCCGCCGCGAAAGATTTCCTGCTAGGGCATATCAACATCGACATTGCGATCCTTTTCGGCTACCTGAACGCGCAGTTTTCCGATGGCGCGAAGATGGCCGCGAAGCGCGGGATGGAAATGCTCTTCCAGCCGGATTGGAAGCGCGTCTTCGAGCCGGAAGCCGTCATGCAGGAAGTGCGCGCGATCACCGAAGGCACGCAGCGCTCGTGAGGCTCGGCCTCGGCTCGTATGCGTATGCGTGGGCGGTCGGCATCCCCGGCTACGCACCGCCCGTCGCGCCGATGACCGCGCTACGGCTGGTCGAACGCGCCGCCGAACTTGGCCTCACGCTGGTGCAAATCGCGGATAACCTGCCGCTGGATCGCCTCAGCGAGGCAGAGCGTGGAACGTTACGGGCGCGTGCGAAAGCGTTGGGCGTGGCGGTGGAAGTCGGGACGCGCGGCATCGCGCCCGAACACCTGCGCCGTTATCTGGCAATTGCACGCGAGTTCGGTTCCCCTATTCTGCGGATCGTGGTCGATACCGGCGATCAGCATCCAGCGGTCGAAGAGATCATTGCGACCTTGCGCGCGGTTCTGCCGGAGTTCGAGGAGGTGGGGGTGACGCTGGCAATCGAGAACCATGACCGTTTCAGCGTCGAAACGCTGCGCGCGATCATCGAGCAGGCGGGCAGCCGCGCGATTGGCATTTGTCTGGATACGGTGAATTCATTCGGCTCGGGCGAGGGTCCGGGCGTGGTGGTCCCTGTGCTGGGTCCCTATGTAGTGAACCTGCACGTCAAGGATTATTCGATTCACCGCCACCGCCATAATCTCGGCTTCGAGATCGAAGGGACACCTGCTGGGGCGGGGGCGCTCGCAATTCCGGCACTGCTGGAAAGCCTCGCGCGTCTCAACACAACCGGACGCGACTTCAACGCGATTTTGGAACTGTGGCCGCCGCCCGAACTCACGACGGAAGCCACTATCGCGAAAGAGGATGCGTGGGTCGTGCAGAGCGTCGCGTATTTGCGCCAGTTTATTCACGATTAGAGAGGATTAAACCATATGGCCGGGCTGCGCTTCGCGCTCTTCGGGACTGGATTTTGGGCATATTATCAGCTTGCGGGCTGGTTCGAGGTGGGTGCGGTCGAATGTGTGGCGCTCTACAACCGCACCCCCGCGCGTGCGGAAGCCCTTGCCAGCCGTCTGAATATTTCACCCGCGATCTATTCCGACCCGGAAAAGCTGATCGCGGAGCAGCGCGGCAACCTCGACTTTCTGGATATTTGCACCGATGTCGGGACGCACCGCGCCTTTGTCGAACTCGCGGCGGCGAACGGGCTGCCCGTCGTCTGCCAGAAGCCGATGGCTCCGACACTTGCCGATGCGGAAGCGATGGTCGCCGCGTGCAACCGCGCGGGCGTGCCGCTCTTCATTAATGAGAACTGGCGCTGGCAGCATCCGCTGCGCGAGTTCAAACGCAGCCTTGAGCGCGGTCGGATTGGGACGCCGTTCCGCGCGCGCATCCATTACGCGAACAGCTTCCCGGTGTTCGACAACCAGCCGTTTCTAAAGGACCTCGAACAATTCATCCTGACCGACATCGGCAGCCACATCCTCGATACGGCGCGCTTCCTCTTCGGCGAGCCGCAGACATTGTATGGCACGACGTTTCGCGTCCACCCGGACATCAAGGGCGAGGACGTGGCGACCGTCGTTCTGCATATGCAAAGCGGGCTGACCGTCACATGCGAGATGAGCTACGCCAGCAAGACGGAGATCGAACGCTTCCCGCAGACGTATGTATACGTCGAAGGCAATCAGGGGTTCCTCGAATTGGGTCCCGATTATCAGATACGCGAGACTACCGCCAACGGCACGCACATTACGCACCACCCTCCCAAACATTACGCATGGGCGGACCCGGCCTATGACCTCGTGCATACCAGCATTGTCGATTGTCAGGCGAATTTGTTGCAGGCGCTCGAAAAGCGCGGCGCAGCGGAGACGACCGGAGACGACAACCTGAAAACCGTGCGGCTCGTCTTCGGAGCGTATGACAGCGCGGCGGGTGGGCAAGTCGTCCGCTTGCCCTGAGCGCACACTGAAACAGCCCTCGCATCTTGACCTCCTCAAGTAATCCGGGCTGATGTAGCGGCTGCCACCAGGCGTCCATGCAATAGGCGACCTGTCCCCCACAGACTTGCGCACATTTCGCACCTGAATATACTGAACTGCATTGACCGCAGGTCACCGGGACAGCCTGCTTCACGGCTTTTCTCTTGTCGCGGAAGTTCGGTTGAGGAGATATATCATGCCTCGTACCCCCAAGTTTCGTTGGTGTCTGATTTTGGCGACTCTGCTCCTGACGACCATCTTACCCGCGTGGCAGGTCAGCGCACGATCCCGTGACGCAGCACGTTCGGCTAGTCCAATGGCGGAGTTCAATAAGGACCGTGTGACATTCAAAAGTGGTAATCTGACCCTGATCGGATACCTCTACAAACCGGATGGAAAAGGTCCCTTCCCTGCGCTTATATGGAATCACGGCAGCGAGCAAAGCCCGGGAACCGGCGAAGAATTTGATAGCATCGCGAGCGTGTTTGTACCGCAGGGATACGTAGTTTTTGCTCCGATACGTCGTGGACATGGGGACTCGCAAGGCAAGTACATCGTAGACGTGACCGCCCAGGCCGCACAAGAAAAAGGTGCCCAATTTGCCAAGCAACTCGTGGTGAATCTCCTCGCAGGTGAACAACTTGACGATCAGCTCGCGGGGCTGGACTATCTCAAGAAGCTGGCCTATGTCGATACCAGTCGCATCGGGGTAATCGGATGTTCCTACGGCGGAATTGAAACGATATTTGGAGCCGAGAGCAAAGCGGGTTACAAGGTTGCCGTAGCAATGTCTCCGGGTGCAGAAAGTTGGGAAGGCAACGAAATCTTGCGGCAACGTCTGATTGACGCAGTAGATCATATCAAGATCCCTGTCCTGTTTATGCACCCGTCGCAGGATGCGAGTATAGAACCCGGCTTCGTTTTGGCGCGGGAATTCGCGAAGACCCACATCAAGGTAGGTTTCGGACTGATCATCTATCCACCGCTCGGCACAGAAGCCCAACAGGGACATTGTTTTGGCGGTCCAGCAGCACACTGGGAGAAAATTTGGGGAGATGACGCGAAACGTTTCCTCAACACTCACTTGAAATAGCCTGCCACTCACAGGCTGCGCTAACCATTGCAGGCTGTTGCGGTCGCGCTTCTGCGACAGCCTTCTACCCACAGGATTTTGATTTCACCTGCCGCCCCGGATGCGAGCCGCGCCGCCGTGTGCTACAATCCGCGAGCATCAGCCGCGTAGCACAAAGAGGCGCATGAAACGGCTTCTCCTCGCACTTGTGATCATCAGCATGGCGGCGTGTTCTCCGCAGCAACCGGACACGTTGCCGACCCTCATGCGCCCGCCGACTGATACACCGACCCAGCCAACCGCGACGCCGACGATTACGCTCACGCCTTCGATCACCTCGACGTACACGCCGTCAGAGCCGCCGACCGCAACGCCGACCGCGACCTTCACGCCTTCCGATACGTTCACCCCGACGAACACCTACATCCCGACATGGACGCCGCTCCCTTCCGCGTCACCGAGCATCACGCGCACGCCGAGCCGCACACCGAGCCGCACCTTCACGCCGACCGCGACCTTCACCCCTACCTTCACGCCATCGATTACCCTGACGCCACTCCCGACCGCGACCTTCACGCCGACCGTACTGCCCGTGATTCTCGCCTTCACCTCCGATTTTCAGACAGTCCCCTCCGGCGGTACGACGACCCTGCGCTGGCAAACCCAGAACGCGAGCGCGATCACGCTTGAACAGCTCGACACGGCAGGCAAGGTTGTTAATTCGCAGGCGCTTGGCGCGGAGGGCAGCCGGACAGTCACGCTCACCGCGAATGGGCAGGTCACATTCCGGCTGGTCGTGCGTAACGGGCGCAACACGCTCTCGCGGAGCCTCGTCCTGACGGTGCAGTGTGCCACGCCGTTCTTCTTCCAGCCCGCGCCGACGGGCTGCCCGCTCGCGGCAGCGGTGCGTGGTGCGATGGTTTTCCAGACGTTCGAGCGCGGGATCGCGTTCTACGTCCCGGCGCGGCGCGAGGTTTACCTCTTGCATATCGGGGATTTCCGCGTGAACGCCTATCCGGTCGATTACAACTTTACGGCGCTCCCGATCCTCAACCCGCCGCCGGGGTTGCTCCAGCCACAGGCCGAGATCGGGTTCGTCTTCGCACAAAAATCATGGTCGGATGGCGGCAGCCTCGTCGACGTGATCGGCTGGGCGACCGCCCCGGCGCAGGGCTTTGATGGTATCATCCAGCAGGCGACGGCGAGCGATTACTATATCCGGCGTCCCGATGGCGCGATCTATAAACTCGCGCTGGCCGGGACGGGAACATGGTCGGTAACGGGAGCGCAATCTTGAACGACAACGAATTGGCAGGCGCAGCGGAGCTGATGGCACAGGTCGATCTCTTCAAAGGGGTGCAGCCCGACGACCTGCTCACGCTCTGCCGGGGCGCACAGATGCGCGGTTATCGCGATGGCGAAATGCTCTTCGAGGAAGGCGACGAGGGCGGCGCGGTGTATATCGTGCAGGCGGGCGTCGTGAAGATCATGCTGCACAGCGGCGCAGAGGTGAAGCAAATCAGCACCTGCTTCGAGGGTGACGTTGTGGGTGAACTGGCGCTGCTCGATGAACGCCCGCGTTCGGCACGCGCGGTTGCCAGTGGCGATGTGCAGACCGTCGAAATCCGACGCGACGACTTTTTGAATTTCATGCTCGCGCGTCCGCCCGTGATGCTTGTATTGCTCGAAACGCTGACGCACCGCGCGCGGCGGCTCTCCGATCTCGTGGAGGGCAACATCGAATGGCTGGGCAAGCTGGCGCGCGGTGATTTTGAACACGCGACGGGCTTTGCATTGCGGCTCGCGCCTGCGATGTTCAAGGTCGCGCCACCGCGCCCGCTGGTGCGCCAATCGACGCTCGATAAAGCTGCACAGAGCGCGCCGCTCAAAAAGGGTGGCCTGTTCGCCGCGCTCGATGAACGCACCAAAACCGACGATCCACAAACAGACCCTAATCTGAAATGAATATACAAACAATCATCGCGCTTGGCGTCGGGGTCCTGATCCCGCTCTTCGCGATATATCTACTCTATAGTTTCGACCTGTTCGGCACGGGCAATAGCGGGGCGCTGCTCGCGTGCCTCGTCTGGGGCGGCGTCTCGGTCTGGCTGGCAACGCAGGTCAACAACGCGGTGATCCACGCGACCTACTATGAGATCACAGCCACGCTCTACGGTCCGATCATCGAGGAAGTGCTTAAATCGGCAATGCTCTTCGCGCTAATCACCAGCCCACGCTTCCGCTACATCGTCGATGGTGCAATCTACGGCTTCGCGTCCGGGATCGGCTTCGCCATCGTCGAAAACATCCTCTATATCAGCAATAATCCGGGCGCGGCGCTGGCGATTTCTGTGAGCCGCGCGCTCTCGACCTCGCTGATGCACGCGACCACCAGTTCACTGATCGGGATTGCGCTCGGCCACCTGCGCCGTTCGGGGAACCGCACCAAAATTCTATGGGCGCTCGGCGGCTTCGTCCCGGCAATGGCGACGCATATCATCTACAACAACATCGTCAGCCGTCTGGATGGAACCGCGCTGCTGCTGGTCGCTATCGGGATCGGCGTGATGGGCGCGTTCCTGGTCCAGCGGCAGATTCAGCGCGGGGTCGCGGATGAGAAGGAGCGCTTCTCACAGACGCTGGGGATCGGCGTCGGCGTGACGGGCGCGGAACGGCGTGCAGTACAAAATCTCGGTGAGAACGCTATCGAGAAAATCCTCAATGAACTCGCAGAATATTTCGGCAGGGACAAGGCCGAACAAATCCGGCGGCTGCTCGTCTTGCAGGGCAACATCGGCATCCTGCAAAACAACCTGCAAACGCAGGCCAGCGAGCGCTTGCGTAAGGCGTGGGATACCGAGATCGCGCAGAAGCGACTCGAAATGGACAAGCTGCGCAACGATCTCGGCGTCTACGTGATGTCGTTTGTGCGGGGTGTCTTTCCGGAAGCAGACACGACCATGAACGACGCGCTGAACAAGGAATATACGAAGTTTGACGCGACGCAGGTTCACAGCTTCGATATGTTCATCAACGCCGGGAGGGTCTCCGGGACACTCGACAGCTCGAAGCTGACGCAGACAGCGGACCTGCTCAGTCAGGTTGAAATCTTCAAGGACGTCCCCATCGCGGAACTGGAAAACCTCAGCCGCGCGATCACGACCCGCAGCTTCACGCCCGGCCAGTTGCTCTTCGAGCAGGGCGACAGCGGCGACACCATGTATATCGTTGAAGAAGGCGAAATCGGAATTTATATCAAGGACGGCGACCACGAGAAGCAAATCAGCACCTGTGCAGCGGGTGATCTGGTGGGCGAACTCGCGCTGCTGGATGGCTCGCCACGTTCGGCACGCGCCCGCGCTGATACTCCGTTGCGCGTCCTGATCTTGCGCCGTGACCATTTCATGATGTTCGTGCGCAGCCGTCCGAGGGTGTTGCTCGCGCTGCTGGAATACCTCGCGCGGCGCGCCCGCCGCCTCTCCGATATGGTGGAGAACAGCATCGAAGTCGCCAGCAAAATCGCGCAGGGCGATTATCGCGGGGCAGCAGCGTTAGGCGCGACCTTGCAACCTGCGGGTGTGACCCTCTCCATCCCGCGTGCGGCACTCCGCGCCCCCGATACGCACCCCGAAACTGGCAAAACCGGAGCGCTACCCGATGAGAAACCCGCCACGATGAGCGGCCTGTTCGCGCTCGCGAAGGGCGTTCTCGATGAACGAGAGGAGGCCGCCGCTGCCGCGAAACCGGGACGCGCTTCCGTGCGGCTGACCCCTGCCGACATCCAGAACGCAATCAAGGACCGTCCGAGCAGCCTCTTCGGGCGCGTCAAACTGCCGGATGACCCGCCAAAGAAGAAAGAAGAAGACGCACCATGAGCGCAGCCGCAACCGATCAACTCAAAGAGTCGCCGCTCTTCAAAGGCGTCGAGCCAGCGGCGCTGACAGCGCTTATTGCCGCGATGGAGCCGCAGACTTTCCCCGCCGGTGCGACCATTTTTGCGAAGGGCGATCCCGGCGACGCGATGTACATCCTGACACGCGGCAAGCTGCGTATCTTCACGACCGATCAGGAAGGCAACGAGATCATCCTCGCGGTTTTTGAGCCGGTGCGCGTCTTCGGTGATTTTTCGCTGCTGGATAAGCAACCGCGTTCGGCCTCGGCGGGCGCGGTCGAATCAATCGACGTGCTGCGCCTCAGTCGTGAAGCGTTCATGCAGTTCCTGCCGCAGTATCCCTCGGTCGGGCTGGCGATGCTGCGCAACCTCGCGGACCGCGTGCGCTATATCACGACCTATATGAACAAAATCGGAGACCTCGCGCAGCGCCTGAGCAAGGGCGACTACGACCGCATCATCGCGGAGGTGAGCGAGGCATCGGCGGGCGCGGATGACACCGATGTGAAGAGCCTGATCACCGCCTTCGTAAAGATGATCCACAGCCTGCGCGACCGCGAACAACAGACACAGCGCGAACAAGAATCCCCGTAAGTATTTGGAGTGATGCGCGATGACGATTGCCGCTGAACAGATGACGGTCGAGGCATTCCGGCGTTTTGCGGAACTGCCAGAAAATGAAGGCAAGCTGCTCGAACTGATCAATGGAAATATCGAGGAAAAAGAAGTGGGCAGCACCTTTCCGTCCAGTATTGCCGCAACTATTATCTTTCTATTCGGTCTTTATCTACGAGGAAAAAGGCTTGGGACGCTGACGGCAACAGATGGGAGCTACGATCTGGACGAGGTAAACAGCCCAATGCCTGACGTTGCATTCATCTCTTTCGCCCGAATGCCGGAAATGCCGCGTCGTGCAGCACAGGGAGCGCCTGATCTCGTAGTCGAGATCAAATCGCCAACGGATCGCGTGCGAAAAATGAGGCAGAAAGCAGAACTTTACCTCTCGCATGGTACGCGCATCGTGTGGCTTGTCTTCCCGGAAACGCGCACGGTTGAAGTCTACGATGTTGCAGCGGATATAGCGACCTTCGGCAGCGGGCAGGAATTGAATGGCGGCGACGTACTGCCCGGCTTGGTGATCAAGGTCGATGAGATTTTCGAGGGGATTTAACCCGCGTCGGCGGCTTGGGATAGGTTGCGCGGGAACTGAATACGAAAGGTCGTGCCTTCACCGACCTTGCTTTGAATCTCGATTGTCGCGTGATGCAGATCGAGGATTTTCCTGACAATCGCGAGGCCAAGCCCGGTCCCCTTCTGGTCGAAGGCTTGCGCGTTCGGGCTGCGGTAGAAGCGCTCGAAGATGCGCGGCACAGCCTCTGCTTCAATACCGATCCCGGTGTCGGCGATTTCCAGCGTCACATATTCTTCAGTGAGCAGGGTCCGCACCGTCACCTTGCCGCCCGCGCGCGTATAGTTCACCGCGTTTTCGATCAGGTTGGTCAGTGCGCGGGTGATCTGATCGACCTCGCCCGTCAGCATGGGCAAACCGGGCTGCGCGCTGAATTCATAGGTGATCTGCTTACTCTCCATGCGTGGACGGAATAGCTCCGCGCTGCTCTGGATCAGCACATTCAGATCGAATGCGCGCGGATCGAGCTTGGGGATGTATTCCAGTTGCGTCGTGACGAGCATATCCCTGATGTAATTATCGAGCAGGATCACCTGCTTGCTGATGCGGTCCAGTTGTTCCTCGCGCTTGTCCCCACTTTTGCCGTTCCGCAGCAAATAGAGGTTGGTATTGATGACCGATAACGGCGTTTTGAGATCGTGCGAGAGCGTGCTGAAAAAATCAAGCAAAATCGTGTTCTTCTCACGCGAGAGGGCGAGTTCACGTTCACGCTGCTCTGCTTCATATTTTTCGGTCAAATCGGTCGTCAGCACCAGCACTTGCGGCGTATTGCCATTTTTAGGCAGCGGCATGATGTGCCGCAGATAATGGAGTTCGCGACCACTGCGCAGCACAGTGCGATCATTGGTGAGTCGTTCCTTTTGCTCTTCGATCACCTTGTTATGCGCCCACAGCGCGCGTTCTGCATCGTCGGGCGTGAAGGCCTCGCGCAGATTGTGACCTTGCAGCGTTTCCGGCGTCCCGCCCAATGTCGCCGCGCCGGCACGGTTGAGCAAAATGATTTCGCCGTCCTGCGCATAGACGCCCGCCATGATCGGGACGCTCTCGAAAAGCTGGCGATATTTCGCTTCACTCGTCCGCAGCGCAGCCTCGACGCGCTCCCGTTCGCCGATCTCGGTTTCAAGTTCGCGGTTGCGCTCCAGGAGGGATTGCTCGTGCTTGCGGATACGTTCATAATTCGTGCGAATCACGCGCGCGGATGCCGAAAGCAGCACGCCTGCCGCGCCGAACAGCGCCATACTCTGGAAAAAGCGATCCGCAAGATAGAGCGGCGTCGTTTGCAGTGGCAGGACACCTTGCAACTCACCAAGCGCGAGGGCGACGACGGCGAGAATACTCACCACCATCGAGACGATCACCGCGCGGTTGGAGAGCAGAATAGCCGAAAAAATGATGACCAGCGCGTAATCCGCAATCCCCGCATTGCGAATGCCGTTGATGCTTACCGCCATGACCGTGAGCATCACCCATATGCTGCAAACGAAGACGATGCTTGCCACTCGAAGTCGCCGGGTGTGCAGGAGCCAGTAACATACCCCGATGCCGAAAAATATCTCTGGAACGAAAGCCCTCTGGATGGCTGTCGTTGTAAACAATGTGGAGACTGCGGTGAGGACAAAAAGCAGCAGCAGCGTGTAATGGAGGATGTACGCGGCAAATGTTTCGTATTCATCCGCACGGTGAGGAGGCGTTAACCATTTGTGCATGATGTCACAGGTCAGTATATCAATGCGTTCTTACTGAAACATCGAGTATAGCCTGAATTGCCGTATCTGTACGGCTCATTCGATAAATACTTCACAAAATGGAACGCTATTCTTCAACGCGGCGCTAGACCTGCACCGCGATTTCACCACCCGCCATCAACAAGCCGAGTTTATCCGGGGAGGCATCCGCGCGGTTCAGGATGCCGCGTATTTCGCCCTCGTAAAGCACGGCAATCCGATCCGAAAGCGCGAGAATTTCATCCAAATCTTCGGAAATGAGGACGGTCGCGGTCCCCTGCGCGCGTTGTTCGAGCAAGCGCTTGTGAATATACATCGTCGCGCCGATGTCCACCCCGCGCGTTGGTTGGGCAGCAATCAATACGCGCGGCGCTCGTGAGAGTTCACGGGCGAGGATCAGCTTCTGGATGTTGCCGCCGGACAGGTTGCGGATCGGGGTTTGCTGCGTCGGCGTCTTGACATTGAACGAATCGATCAAGCCCTGCGTGCTGCGCCGTATTTGCCGGAAGTCGAGGACGCCGCCGCGCGCCGCCGGGGGTGCGCCGTGCGAATGCAAAATCGCGTTCTCCATCACGGAGAAGGTGCGGATTGCGCCGTCCTTCATGCGCTCTTCGGGGACATACGCCAGCCCCGCCGTCACACGTTCGCGGACAGGTGTACCCGTGAGGTCCTTGCCATCGATCTGGATCGTCCCGCCCGTGCCGCCGCGCAACCCGGCAATGACTTCCGCAAGTTCGCGTTGTCCGTTCCCGGAAACGCCCGCAATTCCCAAAATCTCACCGGCGCGCACCTCGAAGCTGACCTCGCGCAGCGCGGGGGTGCGGCGGTCGCTCTGCGCGGAGAGGCTATGTACCGCAAGGCGTACCGCGCCCAGCGGCTCCGGTGCGCGCTCGACCTGCAACGAGACCTCGCGCCCGACCATCAGCCGCACAAGCGTTTCGCGCGTCGCCTGCCCGGGCGTCGTCTCACCCACGACCTTGCCATCGCGAAGCACGCTGATCCGGTCGCTGATTTCCAGCACTTCATACAGTTTATGCGAAATAAATATCACGCCACAGCCATCCGCGACCATGCGCTTGATCACCTTGAAAAATTCGACGACTTCCAGCGGCGTCAACACGGCGGTCGGCTCGTCGAGGATGAGGACGCGCGCTTCGCGATAGAGCGCCTTGAGGATTTCGACGCGCTGCTGCTCGCCGACCGAAAGCTGCCAGATATAGGCCGCCGGATCGACCTTCAAGCCATATTTTTCGCTGAGTGCCTTCACCCTGCGCGCGACCGGAGCGAGATCGAGCGGACCACGCAGCCCAAGCGCGACATTCTCCGCGACCGTGAGCGACGGGACGAGCATGAAATGCTGGTGGACCATGCCGATCCCATGTTCAATCGCTGCCGAAGGGGACGCGATGCGGAGCGGCTTGCCCTCAATGCGGATTTGGCCGTCATCGGGCTGGAGCATCCCGTAGAGCATCTTCATCAGTGTCGATTTCCCCGCGCCGTTCTCGCCAAGCAGCGCGTGAACCTCGCCGCGCCGGATGTCCAGAACGATATGATCATTGGCAAGGACGCCGGGAAAGCGTTTCGTGATGCCGCGCAGTTCGATGAAGGCGGGGGAAACGGACATGATTGCTGACCTTTACAAAATCATAGACGGGTCGGGCAAGCCGCGACCCCTACACCAGAAAACGCGCATTTTGTAGGGGCGGACCGATGTGTCCGCCCGGTACAAACATGTTAAATTATTTCGCGGCGGTCGCCATCATCGTCGCGGACATGGTAGCGGCCATCGTCGCGGGAGGTGCGGTGATCGCGCGCACGTTGGTCTTGCCCGTGCTGATTGCGGTGATCGCGTCGGTCCCGGCCTTCTTCACGTCGTCGGGGATTTTCACCTTGTCGTTGAAGACAATCTTCATGCCGCCGTTGGCAAGTGTGAGTTCATAGGACGCGCCGCCGAGGTTGCCCGCGAGGTGCTTGGTGATGATGTCCTTATAGACCGCTACCCAGTCGAAGACCTGCACCGCAACGACGGTATCCGGCCAGCCGGCGGCCTGATCGCTCTGCGTGCCGAACCAGTAGCCTTTGGCCTTCTGCACTTCGGTGATCGCGCCGGGAACCTGCTGCGCCGACCCGGTGAGGACATCCGCGCCCTGGCTGATCAGCGTCTTGGCGGCTTCGGCGGCCTTCGCGGTATCGCCAAAGCTATCGGTGAAGATGGGAGGCAGCAGCTTCTTGAGTTTGCCCGTACTCTTCGCGCCCGCGAGGAAGCCATCGATGTACAGCTTCGCATCACCCGCGTTGACCGGACCGACGACGCCGACGACGCCACTCTTGCTTAGGAGCGCGGCCATGATGCCGTTCACATAGCCGCCTTCTTCGGCGCGTGCTTCATAGGCGAAGACGTTCTTGAAGCCTTTGGCGCTGCCGTTGTCGGTCGCCGTGCCATAGATGAACGTGATGTCCGGGAAGTCCTTCGCGACATCGAACATGCTGGAACCATACTGCGTGCCGTGCGCGTCGATGATGTTGTAGCCCTGGCTCGCGTAATCGCGGATTGCGGCGGCGGCATCGGGGACCATGAACAGGTTTTCGGAAACGGTGATTTCGAGGTTCGCGCCGACTTCCTTCTGGATTTTGGTCCACGCATCGAAGGCACTTTGCGACCACGCGAGGTCATTCTTCGCGCTCGGCGTGATCAGCGCTACCTTGAGTGCTTTCGAGACCTTGAACGGCGCGGCGCTCATGGTCGCGGCGGCGGTTGCTTGTGCGGCGGTCGTGGGATGGGATGCGCCCGTGAACGTTGCGACGAGCGCGAGGACGGTCACGAGGGCGAGGGCGGTCAGACGTGCTTTCATATTCGCTCCTTGTTCAGCGGATAAACTCCGCGGAATACACAATTCAGAAGGTTCGGTTCAATTCTCATCACGGCGATAGGGTACGCCGAGCGCGGCGGGGGTTTGCGTCTTGTAGGCGGTCACGGCGAACATCAGCGCGATGATCGTCACAATGCTCGGCAACATGCTGATCAGGCTTGGCGAGATACCAATCCCAAGCGTCTGAATCCAGAGTTGCAAGGTGGTCACGACGCTGAATAGCAGCGCCCCGAACAGGATACCAATCGGCGACCAGCCGCCGAAATAGACCAGCGCGACCGCGATGAAGCCGAGGCCATTGGTCATATTTTGCTGGAAAATATTGGTCTGCGCGATGGAGAGTGATGCGCCCGCCACGCCCGCCAGCGCGCCACCGACCATCAGCGACAGGTAACGGATGCGCGTCACGTTCAGCCCGGCGGCGTCGGCGGCCTGCGGATTCTGGCCGACCGCACGGATATTCAAACCGAGCGTCGTCTTATTGATGACATACCACGCGACCGGGACAAGCAGCAGCGCGCCATAGACCATCGGCGTTTGGTCGAAGAGGATCGGTCCGACAACCGGAAGGTCGCTCAGGACCGGGATCGGAAGTCGAACGAACCCGCCAGAAACCGGACGCGGCGTCTTGACCAGCGTATCGAAGAGCAGCGTCGAGAGGCCGAGGCCGAGCATATACAGCCCGATCCCGCTGATCCCCTGTTCGGCCTTGAAGGTCACGCTGACGAAGGCCATAATCACGCCGAAGACGAGGCCGACCAGCGCGGCGATGATCACCGCGACGACGGGCGAGAGGCCGCTATACACCGCGTAGAATGCAGAGAACGCGCCCATCAGGATCACGCCATCGACGCCCAGATTGTAGACGCCCGCGCGCTGCCCGATACCCTCACCGAGCGAGGCGTAGAGATAGGCGGCAGAGGCGGCGACGCCCTGCGCGGCAATTAGCAAAATCGAGGAGGTTTCGGCAGCCATAATCAGGTTGCGATCTCCGGGCGCGGTGCGTCCGCAAGAATAGGTTGCGCTACGTATTTAGGCGGGGGCGCGGCCTGCCTGCGGATACGCCGCAAAATCTCCGCACTGCTGACCACGAACAGCACGATCAGCCCTTGCAACACCGTCACCATTGCGGAACTGACGCCGACCGATTGCAGTTTGGTCCCGCTGACGAGCAACCCGCCAAACAGCACCGCCGCCGGGATCGCGCCAATCGGATGCAGCCCACCGAACAGCGCGACCACAATCCCCGAAAAGCCGTAGCCGGAGGTGAAATCCTGTAACGCGCGGTGCGTCACGCCGAAGACTTCCACGCCGCCCGCCAACCCCGCGAACGCACCGGAGAGGACCATCGCGGTCAGCATCGTGCGCCGCACACCGATTCCCGCGTAAGCGCTCGCTTTCGGGTTTTGCCCGACCGCGCGGATGCGGTAGCCGAGGACGGTGCGCCACAGCAGGAAATAAACCGCCGCCGCGAACACGACCGCGACCAGCGCGCCCACGTTGAACGGTGAGCGCGGCACAATCGGCAGCAGCCACGCGGCTTCGGGGAGCGGTCCGGTCTGGATGATGTTCGCAGCGGTCGCTTCGGCGCTGCTATCGCGCAGCGGTCCGGTGAGTAGCACGATCAGGAGCGAGGCAGATACCTGATTCATCATGATCGTGCTGAGGATTTCATTCACGCTGAAATACGCTTTGAGGATGCCGGGGATCGCCGCCCACAGGCCGCCGCCGATCATCGCCACGAGCAGGCTGCTGATCGCGATCACGCCACCCGGCGCAGATTTGATCGCGAGTCCCCAGGCAGTCGCGGCCAGCCCGCCGACAATGACCTGCCCCTCGACGCCGATATTCAGCACGCGCGCCCGGAACGCGATGCACACCCCAATCGCGACGAGCAGCAGCGGCGTCGCCTTGCCGAGCGTTTGCGCGCGGCTGTAGGGGTTGCCCATCGCGCCGCTCCACAGCTTTTCATAGACCCGTGCGGGGTCCGCGCCGACGATTACGACAAGAACGCCGCCCACCGCCAGCGCCGCGAGGACGGCAAGCGCAGGGATGAGGACAGGGTAGAGCGGTTCGACGCGGCGCAGGATTGGCGACATGGCGCATAGTGTAGAAAGTATTGCCCGTTTGGGCTATAGCGATTCCGCACAAGTAGGGGCGGACCGATGTGTCCGCCCGGTCCGATTTCCGGGAAGGAATGGGTCGGGCAATCCGCGACCCCTTCACCGGAGTAGGGGCGGACCCATGTATCCGCCCGCTGCGCTTACAAAATAGGCAGCAGCGCAGCGCGACATCGCCGCAGACTCTACTTCCAGTCTGCCCAATCAATACCGTTTTTACATTCTCTCTTCCCAATCTGTCCGCTCCTACGCAGACAACCGCCACGATGAGATTTAATCATTGGATCACACGCGCGTGTTAAACTCGCCCCGTTTGCCCGTCATTGAGGAGAGGATTCCCCATGTTCAAAGCCCGGTTGAAACTACTGCTCGCCGTCGTCCTGCTCGCTGCCGCATTTGGTGGCGCAGCCCCGCGCGCGAAGGCCGCAGTTGTCGAAGTCAACTTCAACTATGTTACGGCAGTCGGCGGTCCGATTGCGCAGGTCATGGATGGCTACGCGGCCAAGTTCAACGCCGCGAACCCGGACGTCAAGGTCACAGCAACCTACGCGGGCGGCTATCCCGATATTTACAAAGCCATCGACACTCAGATCAAGGGCGGTGGCAAGGGTCCCGACGTCGCGATCCTGCTCTCGACCGACCTGTACAGCCTGATCGACAACGATTATGTGCTGCCGCTCGATAGCTATATCAAGGCGAGCAAGGACGGCGACGCCTACCTGAAAGACTTCTTCCCGGCCTTCCTGCTCAATTCACAGACAGAAGGACAGACATGGGGCGCACCCTTCCAGCGCAGCACCCCGGTCCTCTATTACAACAAGGATATGTTCAAGGAAGCTGGCCTGAACCCAGATAAGGGACCGCAGACCTTCGCCGAGCTGTCCGACTTCGCCAAAAAGCTGACCAAGACGGACGGCTCACGCTGGGGCATCGAAATCCCCTCCGATGGCTTCCCCTATTGGCTGTTCCAGGGCTTCGCCATCGCCAACGGGCAGAACCTCGTCGGTGACGCCGCCAACAAAGTCACTTTCAACGGCGCGTCCACCGTCGAAGCGCTGTCCTTCTTCCGCGATCTCGCGCTCAAGGACAAATCCATGCCGCAGGGCGTAATCGTCTGGGGCAACACTCCGACCGACTTCACAGCGGGTAAGACCGCGATGATTTACCACACGACGGGCAGCCTGACGAACATCCTCAAGAACGCGAAGTTCGATGTCGGCGTGGCGTTCCTCCCGGCGGGCAAGGTCAGCTTCGGCGCGCCGACAGGCGGCGGTAACCTGTACATCATGAAGAATTCGCCGAAGGAAAATCAGGACGCCGCGTGGCGCTGGGTTCAATTCCTGACCAGCCCGGAAATTCAGGCGGATTGGACCGTAAACACGGGCTACATCGCTTCGCGCCAATCGGCGTGGACGCAGGACGCGCTCGTGAAGCTGATCGCGAAGTATCCGCAGTACGCTGTCGCGCGCGACCAGCTCAAGTATGCCAGCAAGGAACTCGCCACGCATCGTGGCGCAGATATTCAGAAGATTTTCGGGACCGCCGTGCAGAAGGTGATCACGGGCGAACTCGACCCGCAGGCCGCGCTCGATGCCGCGCAGAAGGCCGCCGAAGACCTGCTCAAGGACTACACGAACTAGGTTTTTCATGGTGGGCGGACACATCGGTCCGCCCCTACGAATACATGGCGCACTGGTATAGAGGTCGTGGCTTGCCCGACCCATCCGACAGAATGAGGGCGGACACATCGGTCCGCCCCGACAAATACGTGGCGCTCTGGTGTTAGGGGTCGTGGCTTGCCCGACCCGGTTTGTGAGGGCGGACACACAGGTCCGCCCCTACGAATACATGCGATCCGACCCCATCCCTGCGCAGACTACCCTCCAAATCCTCCGCGTAAGGTTCCCCGCGACCGCAGGCTCTAAAAGGCTGAGGACAACAACCCTCGCCCTTCCAACCGCTGCTCATATCGGAGAACAAATCATGGCAGTGCAAATCCCCGAAAATCTGCAAGACCTGCTCGACCGCCCCATCGTAACCACCGTGATTACGGTCATGCCCGACGGCCAGCCGCAAGCTACCCCCGTCTGGTATCTTTACGAAGACGGGCATTTCGTTTTCAACACCGCCGAAGGCCGCCAGAAGGAACGCAACCTGAACCGCGACTCGAAAGTGACGTTTCTCACTCTCGACCCGCAAAACCAGGGCCACTGGATCGAAATTCGCGGTCATGTGGTGCAGGTCTTCCGCGAATCGGAAGGGCAGCCGGAAGCCCGCGCGGGGATCAACGCGCTCTCCAAGAAATATACCGGCAACGAGAATTATACCGGGCGCGGCGGCCCATCCGAGCAGCGCGTGAAGTACGTAATCGAAGCCGATAAGATCAACGGTCAATAGGATTCATCGCGCAGGTATTTCGGCGCGGGGCTAAAGCCGCCGCGCTATTACGGTCCGGTTTCTTTGAGGGCATGGGAGCCGGACAAAACAACATTTTTATATTATTGATTCAAAGTAGCGGTATTTGTATTGACTAAAATCAGGGCGAGCGCTGCGTCGATGGAGAGTGCTTTGCCTGCGTCGAATGCGGCGCTGAATTCATTAGCGGGAAGCGCCATCCGTAGTTCCGCGAGCGCGTCTTCGACCAGATGCGCCAAATCCGGGCTGGTCGCGGGGTGGCCGCCGACAAAGCCGAAGAGGTGCGACGCCCGCCGCAAGTCTCCACGCTTCGCTGCGATGCGTCCATACCCGGTCAGCGCCATAAGGATCAATACCTGGGCGTTCGTCCGGCGTCCAATGTCGAGCGCTTGTTTAAATGCGCTTTCAGCATCTTCGAGCCGGCTCTGCGCAACTGCAATCAAGCCGAGGCTGGCCGAGATATTGCCGACGCTGAACGCGTTGCCCGTTTCCTCCGAATAGCGCATTGCTTCGGTGAGCAGTCGGACCGCCCCCGTATGATCGCCCTGTAACAGCGCGATCTCACCCAGATTGCTGATGACCTGCGCAAGACGGGTTTTATCGGCCATTTCGCGCGCAATGGTGAGCGCGTTGCCGAACGCCTCCGTCGCTTCTGCGTATTGTGCTTGTACCGCATGGACGATGCCGAGCATATTCCAGGTGTGGCATTTCTGCACCGGGTCGCGCAACGTCTGCATGGCGGCGAGATTTTCCTGTAAATAGCGCATCGCCTGCTGCGAATCCCCGGTGCGCCATGCCGCATCGCTGAGGCCGGAAAGCGCGTGGCTGATCAGCGTGCCGTCGCCGAGCGTGCGCGCGATGGCGAGGCTTTGCGCGTGATAGTCCCGGCCTCGCGCAAACTCCCCACGCAGGATTGCGGTGTTGCCGAGCTTGCCTAATGATTCGCTGATCAGCCACGTATCGCCCGTTGCGCGTGCCATCTCCAGCGCATGCGAGCAGCGCGCATCGGCTTCCGCGAAGTCCCCAATCCAGAATAACGCTTGTCCAAGCAGCGCGGTCATTCGCGCCGCCTCACCTGGATTTGGCGCAAGCGCGAGCGCCCGCCGGAAAAAACGCACCGCGTCGATACCGGAGCCGACTTGCCGCGCACGTTCACCCGCGAGCCGCGCGTAATGGTATTCTTTCGTTGTGTCGCCCGCGATGTGCCAGTGCCGGACCAGCGCTGCCGCACGATCCGGCGCATCGGGATAGACCCGCTCGATTGCGCGTGCTGCAGCTTCATGCAGCCTCCGCATTTCGTCCGCATCGAGCGCCGAGATGACGCCTTCACGCAGTTTGTCGTGCGTAAACTGCCAGCGCTCGTTGCGGATTTCCAGAATGGCGGCATCGGCACAGGAGGTCAGCCACGCTTGCCAGTCATCGAGCGCATCGTTCAGGAGGTCCATATCGAGTTCGCGACCAAGCACCGCCGCCATGTGCAGCAGCGGCAGCGCCCCCGCCGGAACGCGCGCCAGCCGCCGCGCGACGATCTGCCGGATGCCGCCCGCCATACCGCTTTCGGGAAGTGCCGATGCGTCGATGCGCGCGAGTTGTCCGGCAGTCTCAGCGAGCAGACGCACCACTTCCACTAAAAAAAAGATGTTTCCCTCAGTTTCGCGTTCGAGGTACGCGACGAGTTCCGGCTGGCGACCATGCTCACCGAGCATCGCGGCGCTCAAATCAGCGATTTGGTTCCCCGCAAGGCGCTCAAGCCGGATATGCCGTGCGCCCTTCAACGTCGTGGGCAGGTCGGCGCGTTCGTCGTCACGGAAACCACCCATGATCAGGAGCGGACGGTCTGCGGGGTTCAATTGGCGAAACAACGCGAGGCTTTCCTCACCCGCCCATTGCAAATCATCGAGGATTAACAACACGGGTTGCGCTATCCGGTGAAAAATCGCTGTGACCGTCGCGAGCAGCCGCGCCTGTCCGCTTTTCGGGTCATCCATCGCGGGCGCGTCGGGCAGCTTGCGGCGCAGCAGGCGCTCGGCATCCGGGATGATCGTTTTGAGGATCGCCGCTTCTGCATCGCTGACTTCGGCAGCGAGGAGCAACCTGCGCAGCGGTTCGATCCAGAGCTGGAAACCTGCCGCGCCGTCCTGCACCGCGCCGCCACGCAGCACGAGAACCCCGCGCACGACGGCGCGAGTCGCCAGTTCTGCAAAGATGCGTGACTTACCGACGCCGCTTTCGCCACCGATGAGCCACGCGCTCCCGTGCCCTTCACTGGCAGCCGTCAGCGCGCCCGCAAGCTGTTCGAGTTCGCGCTCCCGCCCAATCAGCGGCGCGGCTTGCAAAAAGCTGTCGCGGATGTTCGCGTCTTCGACCGGGAGTGGCTGCCCGGCGGCAACGTAGAAGGCATTCATCGCCTCGCGTGCGGAGCCATAGCGCGTGGCGGGGTCTTTCGCAAGCAGCCGCTCGATGATCGCGGCATAGCCGATAGGCTGAATCGCACCCAGATCGGGCGCTTTGTTGATTACTTCATCGAAAAAAGTCGTCATATCCACGAGGTCAAAGGGATGGCGACTTGCGAATATTTCATAGGCGATCACACCAACTGCGTAGAGGTCAGAGGCGCGGCTGGCAGCCTGCCCGCTCAGAACTTCCGGCGCGAGGTACGCGAGTGTCCCGGCAGTGGTTCGTCTGGCTTGTTCGGCCAGCACCGCAAGTCCGAAATCCAGCACCTTGACCTGATCGTTCTGTACGAGGACGTTGCCCGGCTTCAAATCACGGTGAATCACGCCCCGATTATGCAGATAGTCGAGGGCTTGCAGTATTTGTGCGAGATAGCGCATCTTTGCGAGTGGAGACTTGTCGCGCGCAGCAGTGAGGATCGTTTCGGGGGCGTGCAGCAGGTCCATCGTGAAATAGGGGCGCTGCTCCGCGTCGAAGCCGTAATCGACCACACTGATGATATGTGGATGGCGCAGCGATGCGAGGATTTGAAACTCCTGCGCGAGCGCATAGCGCAAGGTGGACCCGCTTTGATCGAGCAGCAGCGTCGTAAACATCGCGGAGCGAGTCGGCAGCAGCGCAGAATCGGTCGCGTCGTTTAATAGTAGAGTGCCTTCCGCGACGCGCTTAACCGCGACTTGCTTCCCGGTCAGGCGATCCAGCGCCCGATAGACCGACCCCATGCCCCCTTCACCAATGCGTTCAGCGATCCAGTAGCGGTTGCTGAGAATGTGCGGCGCAGACATTGATACCACTCCGATTAGCTGGATCACTTCTGTCGGGAGTGTATCACCATTGGGGTGCAAGGCGTGGTCGGGTGTGGACGCAGCGGAGAGGGATGCGTTGGTTATCGTAGGGATTTCGTACAAATCAAAATAAAAGGGGCGGACACATCGGTCCGCCCCTACGAAGACGCGCACGTTTGCGGTGTCGGAGTCGCGGCTTGCCCGACCCACCACCATTCACATTTACGCCGTCTGCGGCACGGTCTCGACCTTCACGGCTTCCGCGTCGTGCTTTTCGAGCCATTGTTCCGCAGAAAGCGCCGCCGCACAGCCCTGTCCTACCGAAGTCGCGACTTGTTTCCACTGCGGGTCCTGAATTTCGCCCGCCGCGAACACGCCGTCGACATTGGTGCGGTATTGCTTGTCGGTGATTACGTAGCCTTCCGCATCCATATCGAGCTGACCTGTGAAAAGGTCATTGTTGGGGTTGTGGCCGACGAAGACGAATACACCTTCAGCGGCATAATCGCGCTTTTCGCCCGTGTTCACGTCGCGCAGGCGCACGTTGTTGACCTTGCGTTCGCCCTGTACCTCTTCGACGACCGTGTTCCATATCCAGTTGATCTTCGGGTTGGCGAGCGCGCGCTTCTGGTTTTCCGGCTCCGCGCGCAGCGTGTCGCGGCGGTGGATCACATCGACCTGCGTGGCGAAGCGCGTCAGGAATTGCGCCTCTTTCACCGCGCTGTCGCCGCCACCGACGACCACGACATGCTTACCCCGGAAGAAGAAGCCGTCGCAGGTCGCGCAATAGCTCACACCGCGCCCGATGAACTCCTCCTCGCCGGGAACTGCGAGTTTACGCGGGGATGCGCCGACGGTGACGATCAGCGACTCGGCAGTATAGACGCTGTTTCCGGTCCGCACCGTGAAGGGCGAGCCGTTGCGCAGGTCCACTTCCAGCGCGACATCATGGTCGATCCGCGCGCCGAATTTTTCGGCCTGCGCCTTCATCACATCGACCAAATCCTGCCCGCTGCCACCGGGGAACCCCGGATAGTTCTCGATCTCATGCGTCCAGCTTACCTGCCCGCCGAGTTGCGGACCCGCGATCACGAGCGGGTTCAGCCCCGCGCGGGCAGTATAGAGGGCTGCCGTCAGCCCCGCAGGACCGGAGCCGAGGATAATCACTTTTTCAGTACGTGGTGTGTCAGTCATGTTCATTTCGCTTTCCAATACCTAGACCTGTCCAGCCTGCTGCGCTTCCAGAATTTTGAGAAGCGCCTGAAATGTTTCCCGGCAGGTCACGCAACAGTCGAGGTGTGCCTGCACTGCCGGAACCATCAATTGGCAATCGTACCCGGCGCTGACCAGTTCTGCGAGACAATCAATCTGCGCATCGCAGGAGTCGCAGTTCATCCGGTCTTCGTGTGCAGAATAAATGTCATCCACCAACTGGGAGAGAATTTGCTTGTCCATACCGCCTCTGTCATGCTGCGTCTCGTAAAGTTTGACGGACCCCGCCGGGTGATTCTTACGCATTATTCTACAGCGTTTTGTATAGATATTGCGCTGATTCGACTGGACCTCCCCGTGCAAACATCGACTTGAACCAGCGCATCGCATCAGCTTTCGAGCTGTCGCTGACGCCTTCCATAAACAAAACCTGATCGCCGAACTCCGCGATGTCCTGTAACGCCCATTCGTAACGGTAAAATGCAAGTGCGGTGCGGTCAATCGCGCTGATCCCGTATCCACGCAAAAACAATAGCTCGTGGTGGTCCATCGCAATGCCATCCGGCGACCGATCAATAATGTACCGCAGGTCGCGCTCTTTCAACGCGAGCATGGGTTGATCCCAATCCACGATATGCAGTGCGCCATCGGTATCGACCATCACATTGTTGGTGTGAATATCGGAGTGGCAAAGCACGAGTGTGTGCGGGTTATTTTGCAACACACGCCCCATCTCATACATATGCTCCACAACAGCGTCGATTATACCCTGATGTGCTTTCCAGAATGCGGCGACGTCCTGTCGAAGCGGGTCATCGAAGGTGTGTGTTTCGATGCTGATCTGCGTTCGCCTGATAATCTTTATATATCGTTCAAACGGTCTGAATGTTTCGTGCGTGAGCCGTGCTGATAGCGCCTCAGGGACCCGCACACTATGGATGCGCTGTAGTATCCGGCCAAACTCGATCCACTGCGCATCATTCAAGCCCACCTTCATCCCGGTTTGACCTTCGATAAACGGATAAACCAGCAATGAATAATCTTCCACCGCGCCCCAGAGTGCATTCGTGATCGTTGGGAGCGGCGCGACGACCTGCGGAATGCCCTGTGCGACCAGATAGCGCGGTAGAAAAACGCTGAGTGGATCGACTGCATCCCGCTTGAGTTTAACAAAATAGGTTTGTCCCGCGCGTGAGATTGCGCGGTAGACGGCTGCCCTCGCGTCATAGCCGATAGGCAAAAACTCGATCTGACTTACATGAATTTCATAGTTTACCCGCAGCGCTTCGATGATCTTGTCATCATCGATTTGAGGTTTGTCGAGCATTACTGCGACTCGAACAGCCGCATGATGTACTGCGGCGACAGCCCCTGCGCTTCGAGCGAGGTACGCAGTTTGCGGCGCGCATCATGGACCAGCTTGTAAAGCGCGTTGCGGTTCGTATCGAGCCGCTCCGCGACCTCATCCAGCGGCAGTCCGTCGAGCATCAGCAGTTGCAGCGCCTGTCGCTGGCGCTCGGTCAGGTCGTTATTGAAGGCCGCATCCACCTTTTCGAGGACATCCGATTTTTCGGTGGCGGCTTCCGGGCGGTCTGGCACGCTCGAATTCATGGCGGGCGAGACAGGCGCGGCGAGTTCGCCATCGGCGGTCAGCGTATCGAGGCTGTAATCACGGTAATGCGAGCGGCGCAGTTCCGTGATCGCGATCCGCACGCCGACCTTCATCGCCCATGTCGTGAACTGACTATCACCGCGAAACGATTGCAGGTTATCGAGGACGCGCAGCACGGCATCCTGCGCGAAATCCTGCGCCATCTGCTGCACCTCTTCCGTTGCGAGGTCGGCCAGATCGCTCCGCTCGCGGCTCAAATAGAAGAAAATCCCGCGCTGGAGCCGCTCCCGCAAGTCTTCGATTGCCATGCCGCGCACATCGACATCTGCAACGAGGTCCGCCAGCCACTGCGCGTTGGTCCGATCCGCCAATTGATACTCCAGACATGAAGCCTGTCCGGGACGGGCAGGGTCAGGAGATTATAGCGGGGGCGCTCTCATAGACCACTTATCCCGCGTCGGAAATTTTCTATGCAGTTCTTACGCGGAGTGGTTAAACTCTTAAGTGTTCACAAGGGGATTATTTGCATGAACAGGCCGAACAAACCAGCCCCCAACACCAACAGCCCAGATCAAAACAACATGAAGTTGATGGTGCTGGTGGGTCTGATCATCGTGGCGGGCATCCTCATCTTCGTGGTGCTACCGCCGCTCATGAACGGGCGCGACTCCATCACGCTGACCGAACTCGCCCGCCGGGTCAACCAGGGCAGCGTAAAGGCAATTGTCGTTTCCAACGACACCGATTTGCTCATCCAGTTTTCGGATAACTCGACGGCAGCTTCGAGCAAGGAAGGGATCGCGACGATGGCCGCGATCCTCAAGCAGCTCGGCGTCACGGATGAGCGCATTCAGGCGGTACAATACAGCGTCCAGGCAAACAACGGCTTTGGCTCGGTACTGACCTTCACCATTTTCACGCTCGCGCCGATGCTCATTATCGGCTGGTTCCTGTGGCGTATGATGCGCTCAATGCGTAGCGGGCAGGACCAGGCGCTCAATTTTGGGCGCAGCAAAGCGAAGGTCAGCCGCGATATGGAGCGCCCCAACGTCGTTTTCGCGGATGTCGCCGGGTCGGATGAAGCCAAGCAGGATTTGAAGGAAATTGTCGAGTTCCTCAAGGAGCCGGACAAGTTCATTCAGCTTGGTGCGCGTATCCCGAAGGGCGTGCTGATGGTTGGTCCTCCCGGAACGGGTAAGACGCTCATGGCGCGTGCCGTCGCGGGTGAGGCCGCCGTGCCGTTCTTCAGCATTTCCGGTTCGGAATTCGTGGAGATGTTTGTCGGCGTCGGCGCAAGCCGCGTGCGTGACCTCTTCGAGCGCGCGAAGGCCGAAGCTCCGAGCATCATTTTCGTGGATGAAATCGATGCGGTGGGTCGCCAGCGCGGGACGGGCCTCGGCGGCGGACACGACGAGCGCGAGCAAACGCTCAACCAGATTCTGGTCGAGATGGACGGCTTCGACAACAACTCGAACGTGATTGTCATCGCCGCTACCAACCGCCCCGACGTACTGGACCCGGCGCTGCTCCGCGCAGGCCGTTTCGACCGCAAGGTCTATATGGACCGCCCCGACCGTGTTGGCCGCAAGGCGATCCTCGAAGTCCACTCGCGCGGCAAGCCACTCGCCAGCGATGTCGATATGGAAACGGTCGCCAAGATCACGCCCGGATTTGTCGGCGCGGACCTTGAAAACCTCGTCAACGAAGCCGCAATCCTCGCTGCTCGGCGCGGCAAGAAGGCGATCTCGATGCGCGAATTGCAAGAGAGCATGGAGCGCGTCGTCGCCGGACCGGAACGCCGCAGCCGCGTGATCAGCCTGCAAGAGCGGACCGTGATCGCCTACCACGAAGCGGGTCACGCCATCGTCATGCACAACCTGCGCAACGCCGACCCGGTTCACAAGATCACGATCATCGCGCGCGGTATGGCGGGCGGTTACACGATGAACCTGCCGGAAGATGATCGCACGCTTGTCAGCAAGGAAAAGTTCCAGGACGAGATCGCCTCGCTGTTCGGTGGCCGTGCCGCGGAAGAGCAAACTTTCCACAGCATCACGACGGGCGCATCGAACGACTTCCAGCGCGCGACGCAGATGGCGCGCTCGATGATTACCCGTTATGGCATGAGCGAGACACTTGGACCCCGTACCTTCGGTGAAGAGACGGGTTCGATCTTCCTCGGTCGCGACCTGATGGAACGCCGCGACTATAGTGAAGAAGCCGCCGCCGCCATCGATGGCGAAGTGCGGACGATCCTCGAACGCGAGTATGCGCGCGCTACAGGCATCCTCAAGGACAAGGTAGACCGCCTCAAGGCGCTCGCTGACGCCTTGCTCGAACAGGAAACCATCGACCGCGAAACGTTTGTCGCGATCATGGATACGCCGTCCGAGCGCCAGCAGGTCGCCGCCGCCGCGTAGCGAATACGTCGTATACGGGCGGACCATGTTCCCGCCTATGCCTGTAGGGGCGGACCGATGTGTCCGCCCACTCGAGAGCGTCCTTAAACGGGGCGCTCTTTTCATTTCATGATACGATTGGCGCATGATGTCGAACCTTGAATTGCACGTCGAACACAGCGGACCGACCCGCGCCGACGCACTGAAAAACCGCGCGCATATCCTCGAAATCGCGCTCTCGCTTTTCAACGCGCAAGGCGTCGAGGCGGTGTCGATGGCAGCCATTGCGGAAGCGGCAGGTCTGGGCAAAGGCACGCTCTACCGCAATTTCGAGAGCAAGGCAGCGCTTGTGCAAGCCCTGCTCGACGATGATCAGCGCGATCTGCAGACGCGCACGTTTGCGCATTTGCGCACGAGCAGCGATCCGCGTGCCTCGCTCAAGTGGTTTCTTGGCGAGGTTTTGCAGTTCATTGAGCGCAATCGTGGTGTGTTGAGCCGCTTAATCGGCTTTGAACTGCTCGACCATCCGGCGCATTATTGGTGGCGGCAGACAATACGCGGCTTGCTCACACGGACGGGCGCGGCGGGCGATCTCGACTATACGGCGGACCTGATTTACGTGATGGTCGATGTACAAACCGTGCTTTACCAGCGCATCGGGCGGGGTTATACCCTCGAACGAATTGCGGTGGGTCTTGAAGACGTCATAGACCGCTTCACTCAAATCCGATAAAGCGTACTCATCTCTCACTCATGTAAGGATTGTGTGTGGTGGCGGCTCTATGCTTCATAGAAACGGACCGTAGTCCGTTTAGTGCATAAAGGATACATCTCATGGCAACCTGGAAATTTGATACCGCCCATTCCCAAGCCGATTTCAGCGCCCGTCACCTGATGGTCACTATCGTTCGTGGCGGCTTCCGCAGCGTCACTGGTACGCTCGAATTCGACCCAGCGAACCCCGCCGCTGCGTCGGTCGAAGCCACCATCGAAACTAACTCGATCACCAGCACTGGCCTCGATCAGCGCGACCAGCACCTCAAGTCGCCGGATTTCCTGCACATCGAAAACTACCCGAACATCACCTTCAAAAGCACGAAGGTCGAAGCGGGCGCAGATGGCACAACCGCGAAGGTCACAGGCGACCTGAAAATCAAGGACGTCACCAAATCTGTCGTCCTGAACGTGGAATATCTAGGCATGTCCAAAAACCCGATGATGGGCAGCGATCATATCGGCTTCACGGCGACCACCAAGATCAACCGTGAAGATTTCGGCCTCACCTGGAACATGCCGCTTGAAGCGGGCGGCTGGCTGGTCGGCAAGGAAATCACAATCACGCTGGACATCGCTGCCGATAGCGTCAAGGAAGCCGTCCTCGCCTAGAGTCTGGACACTGCGTTACCCGGCATGGTACACTCCTGAGTCGGAAAGTACGCTCAGGAGAACACCATGCACAAGCGCACCAGCCGCGACATCCAGCGGAAGCGCAATATGCGCAAGAATGAAAGCCGGCGCGAGTACGAAAAGCTGTACCGCGCGTCGCTCTCAGCGGATGCGGCAACAACCGCCGCGCCCGTTGCAGCGCAGCCGGAACCCACGCCTGCCGAATAGCACAGAGCCGTCGCCAATGCGCGACGGTTTTGCTTTTAGGGATAGGGAGCGGGTATTTTGTAGGGGTGGACCTATGTGTCCGCCCGGAAAGCTACGCCGGCTGCTGCGCGAGCGCCGCGGCAATCTGCGCGCCGACGGTTGCATTGTTGCGCAGCAGCGCCACATTCGCGCGGACACTCACGCCATCCGTCAGCTTCGCGAGGCGCGCGAGCAGATACGGCGTAAGCGCTTTTCCGTTGATGCCTTCTGCGTCAGCATCGCGGACCGCCTGTTCAATCGCGCCATCGATCTGTTCCGGTGCGAGCGCCGCCGCTTCCGGGATCGGGTTCACGATCAATTCACCGCCGCGCAGCGCCATTTCATCGCGGATGAGCAGAATTTTCGCGATTTGTTCTGTAGTTTCCGCGCGGACCTGCACCGCGAGTCCGCTCGTGCGCGAATAGAACGCCGGGAATTCATCGGTCTGATAGCCAATCACGGGGACGCTGTTCGTCTCCAGCCATTCGAGCGTGCGCGGCAGGTCGAGGATTGATTTCGCGCCCGCACAGACGACCGCGACGGGTGTGCGCGCCAGTTCCGGCAAATCCGCGCTGATGTCACTGCTCGCGCCGCGATGCACTCCGCCGATCCCACCCGTCGCGAAGACGCGAATGCCCGACCAATAGGCGATGATCATTGTCGCGGCTACGGTCGTCGCGCCGAGGCCTTCCGAGGCGACAATCACGGGCAGGTCGCGGCGGCTGACTTTCATCACTGGCTCTTTGCCATTCGCGAGGATTTCAATTTCGGCTTTGCCCAATCCGGCGCAGAGCTGCCCGTCAATGATCGCGATTGTTGCCGGAACCGCCCCCTGCGCCGCGATGAGCTGTTCGAGTTCGAGCGCGAGTTCCATATTCTGCGGCCAGGGCAGCCCGTGCGAAATGACCGTCGATTCGAGCGCGACAACCGGGTTCCCGGCGGTCAACGCAGCCTGCACTTCTTCTGATACCCGAATCGGATAGTACATTTCAATTGGCTCCTGATTGCATTTGAAACTGACGAGAATTTTGGCGATTCGTCGGAAAAATCCGACCCCTACACAGCGTGCGTCTTCGCAGGGGTGGACCGATGTGTCCGCCCGGAAAGGGACGGGTCGGGCAAGCCACGACCCCATAGGTAGCAAGATAAGGGTGAGTAGGTACTCTTAAAGCTGACCAAAGCACAAAAGAGGACCTACCCACAATGACGATGATACCTGAGTATGAAGAGCTGTTGCGAGAACTGCTGACGGAGCGTGCGGATGCACTGGCGAAAGCAACAGGATTTGTGAAGCGGGAGCGGAAAGTGAGCGGAGCGCGCTTTGCGCAAGCGGTGGTGTTTGGACGGTTGGCGGATGGGGCAGGGACACGGCGACAATTGCAGCACAGCGCGGGACAAGTCGGGTTGGAAATCAGTGTGCAAGGGCTGGACCAACGGTTTACCGAGCGGGCGGTCCTATTTATGCGCGCGTTATTGGAAGAGGGACTGAGGCGGCTGGTCACGCGCGAGACCGAAACGGCGGTGCTGGCACGTTTCAAGGGGGTGTACGTGACCGACTGCACACGGGTGGAGTGGCCGGGTGAGGCGGTGAAGGTGGGGGTGCGCCTGGAACTGCAGCGCGGCGGGATTGAGGCGTGTCTGAGCGATATGCTGCGACATGACCAGGCAACGGCGGTGGCGGATGCCGTGCTGCCGCGCGGGGCGCTACATCTGGGCGACCTCGGCTTCTTCAAGCTGGCACGCTTCAAGGCATGGAGTGCGGCAGGCGTTTACTGGCTCTCGCGCTACAAGGTCGGCACGCGCTTGTACACGCCACACGGACAGCCTATCGACCTGTCGGACCTGCTCAAGGGTGACGCGCCGCGCTGCGTCGCGGTGCAAATCGGGTCGGGACGCAGCGCAAGTCTGGCTTTCTTGCTGGCGGCTCCGCTGCCCGAACCGGAACGCAGCACGCGTCTGGCACGTCTACTGCAGCATGCCCGCCACGACCAGCGCAGCCTGTCTGCCCGCCAACGCGCGCTTGCCCACTGGACCCTCTACCTGACCAATCTGCCCGACTTGTCTTTCGCACAAGCGCATACCCTCGCCCGCACCCGCTGGCAGATTGAACTCCTCTTCAAACTCTGGAAGTCGCACGGTGCGTTGCTCCGCTCGCGCTCCGCCAATCCCATCCGCCAGCAAGTCGAAGGCTATGCCAAACTCCTCGCTTTGCTCATTGCCCACTGGTCCCTCCTGGTCGCTGACTGGAACCCGCACACCCTCAGCCCACTCGATGCCTTGCGCATCCTGCGTACGCACCTCGTGCTGCTCTCGCTTTCGCTGCGCGGTCACTTCCCCTTTGGCGTCCTCTTTGATGTGCTACGTCCCGCCTTGGCCGCTGCGACCCCACGCCACAACCGCCGCCAGCGTCCTTCCACCGCCCAGTTATGGGCGGTTTTTGATGCTATTCAGTCTTAACTTGCTACCTATGGGTCGGGCAAGCCACGACCCCTACACCAGACGCGCGGTTGCACGGAATGGGATGGATTGTACTCTACCCGCGCGGCACTTGACTCAAACTTTTAACAATAAGTCTGTGTAGAGAACCAAACGAATCTTAACGTGTTATACAGTATCATCACCCCATTGCAGCCCACATTGCCCCCATTTGGTTGAGTGAGGATCGCGACCATGATTGTTTCACAAGCAAACTTCGCAGCGGTGATCGCCGCCAAACTCGGCGGGACCCTGCACGATATTGAACCTATCGGCAAAGGCATGGAACACCGCATGTTCCGCGCACAGTGGGAAAACGGCAACGTACTGATGCCGATCACCATCCGCTTTTTCACGGGTCCGCGCGCGTTCGATCAGGCGCGCAGCGAGACGCAGGCGCTCGGCGAACTGTGCAGCGATGCCTATCCCGTCCCGGATGTCTACACACTCATCGACGACGCGACCACCCCGGATGCGCCGTTTACCGTCATGCAATATGTCGAGGGCGAGTCGCTGACGCGGGTTGCCTTCGCGCAGCGTGACAAGCTGCAATTCTGGCTGGATCGCGCCTCCGACCTGCTGCTCAAGCTGCATGGCGTTCGCTGGGAGAACGGCTATGAATGGCTCAAGCCTGTCCTCTCGCACCTCGGTTACGCGGAGCGGATGCTGAACTGGTGGGGCGGGCAGGCCGACGCACTGCCCGATGATGTGGATGTACTGCGCGGCTTCGATTGGCTGCGCGCTCATCTCTTTATTGCGCGCAAGGGGACGCAGCAATCACTTGTTCACCGCGATTTCACCTCCGATAATCTGCTGGTTGAAGGTTCGCGGATCGTCTCCGTGCTGGATTGGACCGATCTGCGCATTGCGGACCCGGCGGTCGATGTTGCATGGACCCGGTTGATCCTCGCGACCGAGTTCCGCGCCGATCTTGCGGAGTTGTTCGTGAAGGGCTATACGCGCCGTAACAACGCCGTCGCGCCGACGTTGCCTTTCTGGGAAGTGTTCAGCGCGGTCAAGCGCATCATCCAGATCGATGCGGTCAAGGCCGGGAAGTGTGAACGGCTCGGCATCTGGTCCGATGCGCCGGACCTGACGCGGATGCTCGATGCGGAGGCGAACGTGCGCGGCTTTCTGGTGGCGCGTCTGACCACCGACGAGGAAATGTGAACCGCCTGCTGGTTCGTGGGTCCGCGCGCTGGGTCCTGATCGACGGGACACAAATTGTACAAACTGGCATTGAAAACCCGCCCCCCGGCGCGGATACGACGCTCGATGTCGGCGACGCGCATGTTCTGCCCGGCTTTATCGACGTTCACGTACACGGCGCGGTCGGGCGCGACACAATGGACGCCGACCCCGAAGCGCTGCTCGCAATGGCGCGCTTCTATGCACGTCACGGCGTTACAGCGTTCTTGCCCACGACGATGACCGCGCCGCATGAGAAGATCGTCGCGGCACTCAAGGCTGTTCGTGAGGTGATGGACAAGCCGACAGGCGGCGCACGGATTTATGGCGCGCATCTTGAAGGACCCTATATCAATGCTGCGATGATCGGCGCGCAGAACCCGGCATACGCTCGCCGTGCTGTATCGGAAGAGACGCGCGAACTGCTGGACCTCGACGTGATTCAGCGCATCACACTCGCGCCGGAATTTGCAGAAAATCATGCGTTTATCCGTGACGCCGCCGTGCAGGGGATCGCCGTTTCTGCCGGACATACGCAGGCCACGCCGGACGACCTGCGTGCAGCCATCGCGCTTGGGCTGCGACACATGACGCACACCTTCAACGCCATGACCGGATTGCACCATCGCAGTCCCGGCACGGTCGGCGCGGCGCTCGCCTTCGATGAACTGACCTGCGAACTGATCCCGGATACGATTCATGTACATCCGCTGGTGATGAAAATCATTGCGCGAGCAAAGCCATCCAACCGCGTGATCCTGATTACGGATGCGATGGCGGGCGCGGGGATGCCGGATGGACCATACGACCTCGGTGGGCTGGCGGTCACGGTCGCGGGTGGACAGGCGCGGCTTACCAAAGGCGGTGCGCTGGCCGGGTCGGTGCTGACTTATGAACGTGGGGTAGCCAATTTCGCCGAGGCGTCTGGCGTGGGCTGGTTCACGCCGTCGTATGCCCTGAACGCGGCTGCCACGCACCCCGTTTTTGCGAATAAGGGACACCTTGCGCCCGGCGCGGATGCCGACATCACAGTGATTTCACTAACAGGACAGGTCTTGGTTACTATTGTTATGGGAGAAGTTGTATATAATCATTCATTAGACCCTCATTAAGTTCTGTCCGAAGGGGAATCTTCCATGTTCAAGAAAATCTTGATATTCGCGGCCTTCTTTGTGGCACTGGCGAGCCTGCCTGCCCACGCCCCGGCACTCGCGCAGGGCGACGCCACCCAGCCCGCCACTCAGGGCGCACAAATCGCTGCCCCGCAGTCTTCCGGCTTTACGGTCGGCCAGCTTTTGCGGATCAAAACGACCATTGCCTTCGCGTGGCTGCGCGCGGGACCGAGTTCGGCGGGTGGCGTGATCGATACTGCGCTGCGCGGTGAATTCGTAATCGTGGTGAATAGCGTCCCCGTCTCGGATGGCGTACAGAACTGGTGGCTGGTCGCGCGCGCAACCGGGCGTGTAAACGGCTGGGTCGAACAGAACAGCCTCGAAGCCGCGACGGGTCCGGTTCCCTCGGCAACCGTTGCGCTGCCGACTGCGTTCCCGCCGACCCCCACCTCGACCGTCACGGCGCGCCCGCCGGAAACTCCGCAATCGTGGACGCCGGAAACGTACCTCGCCTTCGCGCCTGGTGTCCCCTTCATATGGTTGCGCAATGCCGCGCTTCCGCAATCCGACATCCGCGCGACCGTGCGCCCCGGTCAAACCTTGATCGTACAGGCAGGTGCGCAGCCGACGCTCGATCAGTTTGGTCAGGTGTGGTGGCTGGTGCGCGTCCCGCAGATCAACCGCATCGGCTGGGTCGAACAGAAGTCCCTGGTCCTCGCGCCGCCGACTGCGCAGCCCTCGATCACGAATACGCCGCAGCCCTCCGCGACCCCGACCGGGACAGTCGCGCCTTCCGCGACGCCCGCCTACCGCGCGCAGCCCTGGATCGTGCCGAACGTTCTCTTTGTGAAGGCGACGGTTCCCTACGTCTGGCTACGTAACCGGGCGTCGTCGAGTGCGCCTGTAATCGATACGATCCAGCTTGGCGGCCTCGTGATTGTGCGCGGCGGTCCGACGTGGGACGGCGTACAATTCTGGTGGCAGGTGCAATCCGCGTATACGGGCAAAACCGGGTGGGTGGAAGAACAGGCAATGCAGCTCGCGGCGGGACGCTAACTGCTCCACATACATTCCCGGCGGTGAAAACTGCCGGGCTTCGCATCTGAAGCCTGCCCGAAAGGGACACCATGCGAACATCGAAGCTATCCACCATTGAACTGATCCTGATTGGCCTGATCGTGGTCGCCCTAGCCGTGATTGGCCTCGTTTTTATCGGCGTGGCGGCTTCCCGCCAGACGCAAAGCGCGGCAGCGGTACCGACCACACCCCCTATGCCCATCGGGACGCCCGCGACGCGCACGCAGACGCCTTCTGCCGTTCGCCAATTGCAGGTCGATATGAACATTCACGATGCGCAGGCGATGCCCGCGAAAACGACGATCCCGGTCGATCTGGTCGAATTGTTCAAGAAGAACAATCGCAGTCTGAGCGAACTGCGCATCCTCTCCATGCAGCGCACGCTGGATTCACAAGGCTATATCGACCGATCAATTCCCTTCCCATCGGCACGCGACGACATCACCGAGGCGTGGTGCATCACCTACGATGCGGATGGGTATATCGGCGCGCTCGCGATATGGCAAATCTGGATGGGCAACGGATCGTGGTACAACTCGTTCGACGCGACCTATACCGCGCCGCGCCTCTACGATGACCAGACGTGGGACGAACCGATGAGTACGAGCGCAGAAGACGTCGCGTTCTACGTCTATTTCATGAGCGGCTGCACGAATTACAATAAGCCGCGCCCGCCCTCACCTGCCAGCAAGAAGCCACCGAAAACGGTCACGCCGACAAGCTGGATGGATGGACCCCTGACCACCAAAAAGCCCGGTTTTGCGACTGCACCCGGTACGCTCAAATAGGAAACACGCTCACGACCAGTTCACGCCCGCTTATCGGTATCCCCGTCGCGCAGGATACATATCCACCCGGCCAGCGTCCGCGCTCAATCCTCTACCAGACGTATACGAACGCGCTGGAAGCGGCGGGCGCTGCGCCCGTCCTGCTGCCAATTGCGCAACTGGCTACGCTGGATGCGCTCTTCGCGCGGCTGGATGGCCTGCTCATCCCCGGTGGCGACGACGTGAACCCGGCACGTTATGGCGCGGACCGCCACCCCAAAACCGAACCATCCGACGACGCGCACGATAATATTGAAATTTACCTGACGCGCAAGTCCGTCGCGGAACGGTTGCCACTGCTCGCGATCTGCCGGGGGATGCAGGTCCTCAATGTCGCGCTCGGCGGGAACCTCGTCCAGCACATCCCCGATCAGGTCCCGAACGCGATACGACACGAGTTCAATTACGACGACTACTCGCGACGCGCGGAGGTCACGCACACGGTTGAAATTGTGCCGGAGTCACGGCTGGCGGCGATCATGGGCGCGGCAAAAATCGGCGTGAACAGCTTTCATCATCAGGCGGTGGAGCGGCTTGCAGAGTCGCTGCGTCCTGCCGCTTGCGCACCGGATGGACTCATCGAGGCCGTGGAAGGCGGAACGGGGTTCGTGCTGGGTGTACAGTGGCATCCCGAAGATATGTTCGAGGCCGACGCGCGCATGTTGGGACTATTCCGCGCGTTTGTCGATACCGCGCGTGAGGAATAGCCAATATGCCGCGTGCAATTCACTGGCTGCGCTTCGCTATTGTCGCGGCCTGCCTGTTTGCCTTCGATCAGGCGGCCAAGGGGCTGGTCGTCACGCGACTGGCCGTCGGCGAAACATGGACGCCGATCCCCGCGCTGGAGCCATTTCTGAAAATTGCGCATAGCCAGAACAGCGGCGCGGCGTTCAGTATCTTTCAGGGCAATAACGGACCGCTGCTCGCCCTCTCCACACTCATGGCATTCGGCATTCTCTATTACCACAGGCAAATCGCGCCTGGTCAGCGCCTGGAGCGGTTCGCGCTCGGCATCCTGTTCGGCGGCGTATTGAGCAATATCCTCGACCGCGCGCGGTTCGGGACCGTGATCGATTTCGTGCAATTGGGCATTCCCGGCGTGATCTCCAACATCTCGAACTTCGCTGATCACGCGATTGTATTGGGCGTGATTCTGCTGCTGCTTGCACAGGTGCGCGCGACTCGCTATGCTACGCGACATGAGACGCCTGCTTTACCTCCTGCTCGTATTGACGCTAACGGCGTGCGCGACCCCGACGCCCACCCCTGACCCGGACGGACCGATCCTGTCCGGCGCGCAAGCCCTGCCCAAAGCGCTCGCGACGATTGCGTCCTCGGAGACGCCTGTTATCCAGTCCACGCCGACTCTGAGCAACCCGCCGACCGCGACCGCCGCAACCGCAACCCTGACGCCGACCACGACGCCGATGGTCGGCATATTCATGGGCGGCCTGATCCAATCCGCGCCGGAAGGGACGTTTACCTGGGTCCCGACGCGCGTGGCGAAGGTGATCATCCTGACCGCGAAGCCCGGCGCGAAAGTGACCGCCCCGCCCGGAGCGCCGATCCAGCCGGGCGGCGCTCCCATCCCGGTGATCGCGAGTGGCGGGACTGCGCGCGCGTGTGCGATCCCGGTCGCGCCGCAGTTCGCCGGAGCCTTCGCGAAATCGGGCGCGGTGGGGGACCGCATCGGCTGCCCGCGCGCGGCGGGGTTCGGCCTGCGGCTGGTGATCGAACCCTTCCAGAATGGCGCGATGGTTTGGCGCGAAACGCGGGAGATGTTTGCCTTGCTCAACACGAATACGTATATCCGGCTGCAAGATACCTGGACCGAGGCGCAACCCGCCGATGACCCGTCGATCCAACCGCCCGCAGGGTTGCAAAAGCCCGTGCGTGGCTTTGGCTTCGCGTGGCGCAGCAATACAGCGGTACGTAACGGGTTGGGCTGGGCGCTCTCCGGTGAGCAGCCTATCGACGGCGTGTGGCAGGATTTTGAGCGCGGTTTCATGATTACCGGATTGAACGGCGCGGTCTATGCGCTGATCCCGACCGCACCGGATGGTGGTCAGCATTTAGGCACGCTCTCCAATTGAGTCACCGCATCGTTTTCCAGCCCGCCGGGAAGCAGGGCGACGTGCAGGATGGTATGACGGTCCTCGACGCGGCGCGGGAACTCGGCGTCGGGATCGAGAACATTTGCGGCGGGCGGCAGACCTGCGCGAAGTGCAAGGTGCGGCCTATCGCGGGTGAATTCTCAAAGTATGCGATCACCTCCGACCCCACGCACCTGACCGCGCCGGATGCGCAGGAAAACCAGTATCGCGTGGCGGGGACGCT
Organism: Aggregatilineales bacterium; assembly: GCA_965246845.1. GTDB lineage: Bacteria > Chloroflexota > Anaerolineae > Aggregatilineales > UBA2796 > JBBRMW01. The sequence continues at coordinate 104,132 of CBDFFR010000011.1, read as the reverse complement.
CGCTGCCGACGAGCGGCTGGCGTGCAGCGCGCACATTCACGGCGATGTCGTCGTCAGCATCCCGCCGGAAGCGCAGGCGCAAAAGCAGGTCGTGCAGAAGGCCGCACGCGACCGTGTGATTGACATCGACCCGGCAATGCGGCAGGTCTATGTCGAGGTCGAACCCGCTCAGGCTAGCGACCGTCGGGGCGATTGGGAGCGCTTGCAGGCCGCGCTTGCCGCACAGTGGGGCTACGGTTCGCTCGCGCTCGATACGAAGCTCATCCCGATATTGGGGACTGTGCTGCGCGCGGAGAACTGGAAGGTCACGGTCGCAGTCTGGCAGGAGCGCGAGGTGATCCGCGTGCGTCCCGGCTATGCGGAAGGCGCGGTCGGGCTGGCCGTCGATCTCGGCACGACGACGCTGGTAGCGCACCTCTGCGATCTGCGCACGGGCGCAACGCTCGCCACCGCAACCGCGATGAACCCGCAAATCGCTTATGGCGAGGATTTAATGTCGCGCGTGAGCTATGGCATGGTGAACGCGAACGGCGCGGAAACCCTGCACCGCGCGGTCATCAAGGCACTAAACGCACTCGCTGCCGACGCCGCGAAAGCCGCCGGATTGCACGCCGACGACATCCTAGAAATGATCGTCGTCGGTAACACGATCATGCACCATCTTTTTCTGGGGATCGATCCGGTCGAACTCGGTGGCGCGCCGTTCGCGCTTGCGATTCGCGAGTCGCTGGACCTCAAGGCGCGCGATCTCGGCTTGCGGTTGCATCCCGGCGCATATGTCCATACACTGCCCTGTCTGGCCGGGCATGTCGGCGCGGATTGCATGGCTGTCGCGCTGGCCGAAGCGCCGCAGCGTGCGGATGCGCTCACCGTGATCGTGGACATCGGGACGAACGCCGAAATTCTGTATGGGGATAGGCGCGGTGTGCTGGCCGCTTCCAGCCCGACCGGACCCGCCTTTGAGGGCGCGCAGATCAGTAGCGGACAACGCGCGGCTCCGGGCGCGATAGAGCGCGTGCGGATCGACCCGGCCACGCTCGAACCCCGTTTCAAGGTGATCGGGCGGCTGGCCTGGTCGGATCAGGACGAACCGATTCAGGCGACGGGGATATGCGGCTCCGGGATCATCGAAGCGATTGGCGAAATGCTGCGGGCGGGGGTCATCACGCGCGATGGGCGTATCGTGGAGCGCGCGCATCCGCGTATCGCGTTCGATGGCAAGCGCGGCGCGTATATGCTCGCGACGGTGGAGCAGAGCGCGACAGGCAAGCCGATCACGGTCACACAGGACGATGTGCGCGCGATCCAGCTTGCGAAGGCCGCGCTCTACGCCGGGATCGCGCTCTTGCGGCGGCATCACGGCGGCGAACGCCCCATGCGCGTCGTGCTGGCGGGCGGCTTCGGCAACGTGATCGACCCGCAGTACGCGATGCTGCTTGGCCTCATCCCGGATTGCGATCCGGCAAATGTGCTTGCCGTCGGTAACGCGGCGGGTGACGGCGCGCGGATTGCGCTGCTCAACCGCGAAGCGCGCCACGAAGCCGACCGCATCATGCGTGCGATCACCTATATCGAGACCGCGACCGATCCCGATTTTCAGGAAGAATTCGTCAACGCGCTCGCCATCCCGCACGCGGTCGATGCGTTCCCGCACCTCGCGGACCTGCTGCCCGCCGACCAGAGCGGACCCATCGCGCCCCGCCCGCGCCGTCGCGTCTGAGATGAGGAATTGGGCAATTTGCAACGCGCGTTTGTGCGCAAACGTAATCCTATGGTAAAATCCCGCTATGTCCGAAGGAGAACCCGCGTTGCAGAACTTTGTGCCGAGCGAGGTGGCCGACCCGCACCGCTGGCTTGCCATTCGCCAGCCGAACGCATGGTTCCCGCCAACGGATGTCTTCGAGCAAGACGAGTGTATGGTCGTGCTGGTCGAGATTGCCGGGATGCGCGATACCGATTTCGCGATCCGGCTGCGCGACCGGGTGTTGACCGTGAGCGGCGTCCGCACGCCGGAGCCGCGTAGTCTGCTGGCTGCGCAGCAAACCGAAATTCGCTATGGCGATTTCCGCGTCGAGGTTTTGCTGCCGGTCCCGGTCGAGCGGGCGCAGGTGAGCGCCAGTTACCGCGATGGATTCTTGCGGGTCACGCTGCCGCGCGCGGCCAACCAGCAAATTCACATCGTCGATGTCGAACAAGAGGCTGAAAGTTCCTGACCAGTTTGAGATAACTTTGGGTTATCGGGCGTGCCGCGCGGGTCGGCGCGCGTGCTAGGCTGGATGGGAACGAACACGAAGGAAGGGACTCCTTTTGTCCAAAGTGATGATTGTGGATGACGACCGGATTATGGTCTCGCTGTTGCAAACGCTGCTCGAATTAGATGGCTTCGACGTGGTGAATGTCATGCGCGGCCTGCAAGTCGTCGATAAAGCCCGCAAGGAAAAACCTGATTTGATTATGATGGATTACCACCTCGCCGATACTTCCGGGCTGGAGGTGATCCGCAGCCTGCGCGGGCTGCCCGAATTTGCCGGACTACCGATTTTGGTAGCATCCGGGATGAATGTCGAAACGGAAGTATTAAAAGCGGGTGCGAATGAGTTCATGGTGAAGCCGATGGATACCAATAAACTGGCGTCTACGTTGCGCCGCCTGATTGACAACGCGCCTGCCTGATCCCCAACATCGGGAAGACAAAAGTGTGAATACGTTCAACCCTACACGCAACCGTCGAAACACCATGCGCTGGTATCTGATGGACCTGCACATGCACACGCCCGGCTCCAGCGATTATCAGGAACCCGGCACAACCTATCTCGACATCCTGCGCCGCGCCGAATTGCGCGGCCTGGATATTATCGCCTTCACGGACCACAACACCGTGCAAGGCTACAAGGGCATGATGACCGACATCGACCAGCTTGAAATGCTGGATCGGCTGGGTCGCGCCACGCCCGAAGAACACCGCCGCCTCGCGGATTATCGCCGCCTGCTCGATAAAATTCTGGTGCTGCCCGGCTTCGAGTTCACGGCGACTTTCGGCTTTCACATCCTCGGCATTTTCTCGCCCCGGACGCCGATCCGCCAGCTTGAGCATATTCTGCTCAGTCTGAATATCCCGCCGCCCGCGCTCGATGAAGGCTCCTCGAACGTCGGCGCGTCCTCGGATGTGCTGACCGCCTACCGCACGATCAATGAAGCGGGCGGGATCGTGATCGCCGCGCACGTCAATTCGGCGCACGGCGTCGCGATGCGCGGCCTCGACTTCGGCGGGCAGACCAAAATCGCGTATACGCAGGACCCCTACCTGCACGCGCTGGAAGCCACCGACCTCGACCGTCGCGGACCGGGTGGGACCGCGCGCTTCTTCGATGGCAGCAAATCCGAATATCCACGCCGGATGCGGATCGTGCAAGGCTCCGACGCGCACCGTCTGGATCAGGACCCGCGCAACGACAAGAGCCTCGGTATCGGCGACCGTCCGACCGAAATTCAACTCGATGAACCCAGCTTCGAGGCGCTGCGCGAAGTCTTCCAGAGCGCCGATTTCGCGCGCACACGGCCCTTTCGCGGTCCGCTCGGTGAAGTCTACGATTATGTGCAGCTCGCGCGCGAAAAGGGACCCGAACGCGGGATCGTCTTCCATGAGTCGGCGCGCGATACGGTCAGCATTGTCAACGATATTTGTGCGCTTGCAAATTCCGGCGGCGGCCTGCTGTACGTCGGTGCGAGCGCAGACCCAACGGTTGCCCCGGTCGGTACGGAAGGCATCAGCCGCACGATTGAGCTGGTCCGCAACGAGGCGATGAGCCGCATCACGCCCGCGCTGCGCGTGACGATGGAACCCGTTGAATCGAGCGGGCGCGTGATCGTGCGCGTACAGGTTCCGCAGGGCGCGGACCTGCCTTACGCGGTCGATGATAGCCGCATTTACATTCGCAACCATGAGGGCAAGACGCTCATCGCCGGGCGCGAGCAGATTATCCGGCTGGTGGCCAGCGCTGCGCAGATTGCGGAGTCGATCCCAGTCCCTGCCGGGAGCGCGTCGTTCAATGCGCCGCTCGGTCCGATTACACGGAACGCGCCGCAGGAACGCGCTTCCAATACGCAAGAGCGGATCGTACAGCCGCGCCCGCAGCGGCTGCCGCGTTCGCCGCGCCCCGCGCCCATCGAGCGGACACCCGCGCCCGTCAATGGCGGCATGGCGTCCGCCCCGCCCGTCGCCTCAATACCACCCGCAATGGATGACGATGACGACGATATGACGCTCCCGCCGCAGCAGACGGTGCGCGCAGCAAAGGAACCCGTTGGCGCGGGCGGCGCACCCCGCAGCGGCGTCGAAATCATGGGGACCGAATTGCGCCGGGGCGTGCAGTATCACGTCATGCGCAACCTGCAAAACGGCCAGACCGTCCCGAATGTGACGCGCACCTCCGCGCGCCACCTCTGGCAGTATGCGATTATCCAGAAGGAAACCAGCCCGGTCGATGTCTACGGCCTCAAGTGGGTTGGCAATGTCGCGCTCATCCGGCGCTACCGTCGCGGCAATGTGATCCGCTACGATCTGGCGATGCGAGACCCGAATGGCACGACGCCGATGCGCGTCTTCTACGGCGTCACCGAAGAAGGCCTGACGGGGGCGTGGCTGCAATTTGCATCCGATGCTTACCCGATTGAAGAAGAGTCCCGTAATTGACCAGTGGAGTAGTGTAAATGCAAAAGTTCCGCTTTCTCGCGCTTCTACTCGCGCTTGGCCTCGTGCTGCCCTATGCAAGGCCGCTGCACGCCGCGCAGGATGCCGCCGCGCCGTATGTGGTGACGGGGACATACAAGGTCACGAACAGCACCGCCATTCAATCTGGCATAGAAGTCCAGGCGGTGATGGGCGACCTCGGCTCGGAAGTCCTGCACGATAACGACCTGCGCACCGACCCGAAGGGCGTGGTCGTCGGCACGGCGCAGGGGACCACCGAAGCTGGCACGTATCGGATGCCGCTGCCGCTCAAGCCGGGCGGTCCGCTCTTCAAGCTGGATAAAGCCGCGCCGGATAAGCAGGGCGTGGGCGTCTACGTTATCTCCTACGGTGACAACCCGACCGGGTTGGACATCACCAACGACGCCTACTTCTCGTCGATGGGCGGCTCCTACGTCTACAACGACGAGCAACGCAAGGTAACGGGCGGCAAGCTGTTCGTCTGGTCGCCGGACGAGGGCGAAAAGTTCCCGACCGGATTTGGCGACGATGCGAAACTGTTTACCGATGACGATCCGCTTGCCGAAATTCCGGCGGGTTGGTCGATGATCGACCTCGATCAGAAGCCGTTCGCGGTCATTCGCGATGCCGAACTCAAAGCGGATATGGTCGAAGGCAGCAATGCCATCATTGACTATTCCAAACTGTCGTACAAACAGGCGTGGGAAGCGCTCTACGAACGCGGCGTGACACACTATGCCTTCACCAAGCTGAAAAATCTCGATTGGCCTGCGATCAAGGCGAAGATCGATCCGCTGGTGAATGCCGCGAAGAACGACGAGGATTTCTCCGTCGCGATGCTCACTTTTGCCACGATGTTCGATGATACGCATACGGAAGCGATCCCGAACAAGGGTATCCCGACCAAACTGGCGACCCCGCTGACGGGCGATCTTGGCATGGCGGACTTCGTGATTACCAGCGACGACAAGATCGTCGTGAAGTATGTCGAGCCGCGCGGACCTGCCGAACGTGGCGGGATGAAGTCGCTGGCCGTCATCACCGAAATCAATGGCAAGCCCGTGATCGAGGCGCTGGACGCCACGACGACGCTCTTCTCCGGCGCATCTACGCCCTGGTCGAAGCGCAACCAGCAGCTACGCTTCTTCCTGCGCGGGACGCCGAACTCGAAAGTGACGATCACCTTCCAGAACCCGGACGGGCAGCCGCAGACGGTCGAATTCCGGCTGCGCAGCAGCAAGACGCTCTCCAATCGTGCGCCCGCCGCGCAGAGCGACCCGACAGAGCTGGTCGTGACGGGGAAGGTCCTGCCATCGGGGATCGGCTACATCCGCATCAACGACTTCTATTCGCAGCGCCCGCTCGAATTCCGCCTGTTCAAGCAATATATGCAGGCGTTCCGCGACGCGAAAGTAACCGGGCTGATCATCGATGTGCGCGACAATCCGGGTGGTTGGTCCGATACGACGGCCAACCTCGTCGGCTTCTTCTTTCAGGAAAAGACCTCGCTCGGTGGACGCCTCGCCAGCGATGGCAATGGCGGCTTCGAGAAGTCGTATACGCAGTACACACTCCCGCAGGACCCGTACTTCGATGGTCCGGTCGCGGTCCTCGTGAACGCGAACTCGATCTCGTCCGCTGACTTCTTCCCGGTTTACATGAAGCAGTCGAAGAACGGCTTCGTCGTCGGGGATACGCCGTCATCGGGCGCGGGCGGTGGTACGCAGGAATTCACGCTGCCGGGCGACATCTACTTCCAGTGGGCGGAGACGCCCGCCGTCGATGCGAATGGCGAAAACCTGCTCGAAGGCAAGGGCGCGGCGCTGGACGTGACCGTACCGATCACCGTCGAGTCGGTCCGCTCCGGTGAGGATGTGGTCTTGAAGGCCGCCGAAGCGAAGATCAAAGAAGGTGGCATTCAGAAGTAGTGCGTTTTGCGCAGGGGCGGACCCGTATGTCCGCTCGGTGTTCGCAAGAACAAGCATTCTGTAGGGGCGGACCGCTGTGTCCGCCCGTCTTTTTATCATAATCCATTGCGTTCATCACCTCAGACTTGACGAATCAACGCAAGCCGAATAGTCTTATCGGCACGAAAGGGAACAAGCCGTCATGAGTCGTGTCGTCAACCCGGATAGCATCGGCAAGCTGCGCAACCAGCAAATGCGAACCGTCGCCGAACTTATCCGCCACCTCGGACAGAAGCAGACCATCGATGCCGATGCGAAGGATATGCTCGCGGCGGTCGTCCTCACCTTCAAGGAGATCGAGGACGGCATCGAAGAAGCGATGGTCGCATGGGAAAAGCGGAATTACTGGAACAAGGTCGAGGAATTCAGAATGCAGTGGGCGTGGGTCGGTGCGGCTTCTGCCCGGCTGGAGCAATTGCTGCGTAACGAGACGTGGGAACAGCTCCCGCAGGAATTGATGAACCTCGCCAAACGCTTTACCGATATTCAGATTACCCGGCTGACGCGCGGCGCGGATGCCTGGCAGGGCGCGTATGCCAAATTGATGCAAAGCACGCCGCCCGCTCGCTAGGAGGAGTTGTCCATGTCATTCGGTGATTTCAGTGCGCGTTACAAGCAGAAGACCGAAGCAAAAGAGGCCGCCACCGCGCCGCCACCGAGAGATTACGACGAACTGAACGCGCTGCGCGACCGGATCGTGGGCGTGCTGCTGCAGGATGCGCGCCGCGCGCACGACCTGAGCGAGCAGGATTGCGCCTCGGAAGTCGGCGTGCCGCTCGAATATTACCGCGACTGGGAAGCGGGCAAGCGCTCGCCGACGCTGCCGCAGCTTGAACTGCTCGCCTATAAAATCGGCGTCCCGGTCAGCTACTTCTGGAATACCACGACGATCAGCGCCGCCGAACCCGAACGCAAGGTCCCCGCCGAAGCCTTCACGGACCTGCGCGACCGCGTGATCGGGACGCTGATCCGCGCCCGACGGCTCGAATTGAACCTGACTGCCGATGCGTTGGCGACACAAAGCGGCCTTAGCGGATCGCAAATCGAGGCAATGGAACTGGCGCGGCTGCCCGTCACATTCGCGACCCTGACGACGCTCGCTTCCGCGCTCAAGGTCCCGCTCGGCTACTTCATGGAAGATACAAGCCGCATCGGGGACTGGCTGCACACGCAGGAAGAATACGACCGCTTCACCGACATGCCGGATGAATTGCGTGAGTGGGTCTTGCAGCCGACGAACCAGCCGTTCATCGAAATTGCGATGAAATTGAGTAAACTTCCGGTCAACGATTTACGCGGTGTCGGCGAAAATATCCTCAACATTACCTTGTGATGCACGGGAGGAAGTAAAACCCATATGGCTACCGGAAAAGAATTGCAGGATCAGGGCGTCAAGCTGTTTCAGGACCGCGACTATGAAGCCGCGCAGGGCATCTTCAAGCAGGCAATCGAGGCCTTCAATGCCGAAGACGCGCCGGATATGGCCGCCGAAATGCAGGTCAACGCCGCGCTCGTGGACCGCACGCTCGGCAACTACGAAGCCTCCGCGACCGCGATGACCGCCGCGCGACAGGTCTTCGCCGGGATGGGCGACAAGCTGCGCGAGGCGCAGGTCATCGGCAATCTCGGCGGTGTGTACCTCGCGCAGGGCAACAACGAGCAGGCCTATACACTCTACCGCGAGGCTGCCGACCTCTTCAAGGACGTGGGCGACGAGGAAAAGTACGGCCAGACCTTGCTCGCGATGGCCGAAATCCAGATGAAGGATCGCAAGTTCCTCGATGCGCTGGTGACGTATGAAGTCGCGCTCGACTCGATTCAGGATTTGAACATTCGCCAGCGCATGATGAAGAGTCTGATCGGCTTGAAAAATCGCGTGATGGGCGGCGGCGCGCCTGCAACCGAAACGGTGGCCGTGCCGGATGCGACTGCCGCACGCCTCAGCAGCACGGATGAACCCGGCGACACCACGCCGAACCCGTAGTTGGACCCGGAACCGGTCATCGTCATCGGCGGCGGCCTCGCGGGGCTGACCGCCGCTTTGCGTTTGGCCGAACGCGGTTTGCATCCGCTGGTCCTCGAAGCGAACCCGGAAACCCCCGGCGGGCGAGTCGGCGGTGGTGCGTTGTATACCCTGAAGCACAGCGAACGCGAATATCATTTCGCGGGCGAACACGGCATACACGGCGTCTGGGGACAATATGCCAACCTGCGTGACCTGCTGGCCGGGTATGCTATCGACCCCGGCTACCGTGCCGCCGCACGCGAAGCGTGGGTATTGCGCAATCAGGCCGGGCGTGTGCAGTGGGCAGAAGGCGGGAGCGCCCTGCGCCGGAGCTGGATACCCGCGCCGTTCCATTACCTCGCGCTATTCGTGCGCCCGCGCTTCCTGCAAATGCTCACGTTGCGCGACCTCGCGAGCATGTTCCGCGTGCTTGGCGAACTCGTATTCACGCTGGCCTACGATCCGGCGGTAGAAGCCGCGCCGTTGCGTGGTCGCACGCTCGCCGATTACTTCAAGGGCTGGTCCCCGACGATGCAGGCGCTTTTCACCGGACTCGCGCGCAACTTCGCGAGCGAAGCGCCGGAGCGTGTGCCGCAGAGCGGCTTCATCGCCTTCTTGCGGTTTTATACGCTCTTGCGGCGCGATGCGTGGGCATTCAGTTACTTCAATCGGGATGCAGGTCGCGCGCTCGTTGAGCCGCTAATTGCAAAATTGCAAAGCAACGGCGGCGCGCTCAAGCTCGGATGCAAAGTAGAGCGCATCGTTCGCGAGGGCGATTCGTGGCGCGTCGAAACGGAAACGGAGTTGTTCAGCGCGGCACATGTCATTATTGCGTTGGATGCACCCGGCGCGCGTGCGCTGCTCGCGAACAGCCCGGATTTACCGAACGAGGGGCTTGCATGGCCGCTCGCGATCCCGACGGCGGTGCTGCGCTTCTGGTTTAGCGCTACGCCGCGCCTGATGGCCGAAGCGGGCATCTTCACGGGCGAATTCACGCTCGATAATTTCTTCTGGCTGCACCGGTTCCAGACTGATTTCGAGCAATGGCACACGGAGACGGGCGGCTGCGCGGTCGAAGCGCACATCTACGGACCGCCGGACCTGCTACGCGAACCCGATGCGGCGCTGCTGGCGCGCGGCCTGACGGACCTCGTGCGCGTCTGGCCGGGGCTGCGCGGCAACCATATCGGCCAGACGATCCGGCGCAACCCGGCGACGCATACGCTCTTCGATAGCGATGGCTTGCAGCTTGGCGTCGAGACGGATTGGCCGGGCGTTGCGGTGTGCGGCGATTGGGTGCGCTACCCGCATCCGTCGCTCTATCTGGAGCGCGCTGTTGTGACGGGGATCGCTGCCGCGAACGTCATCCTTGCCGCGCAAGGATTAGCCTCGTTCCCGATCTTGCAACCGAAGCCGCCGGAGCCACTCGCCCGCTGGATACAGGCGGGATTGTTGCGGATACGACGCGCGGCGCGGGCGCGGAAACGCAGGACCACTATCAGCCCATCTAAACCAGAATATGTAGACAGGTGAGATTGAACAATGCCTGATGAAAATAGTACGGTTGCAAAATCTGGCATAGATGAGGTTCAATCAGTAGGCTTGATTGCCGCTGTAAATGCCGTTCGCCGCTGTTCCACCATCGCGATGAACCCGGCACGATCCTTATTCCACTTCTCGTTGAGTTCAGGGGTATAACCAATCATGATCCAGGGACCTTTTTCGCGGAGATAATCAGTCACCTCGACAGTCACCTCATTTTGGTTGAAGGCTATATTGAACGAGACGCGTTTACCCCGATGGTCGTTTACATAAAATGTATGACCAAAGCCCTTGCCGTAATACTCTTTCGAGTAAATCCAAACTGCATCCGCGATCTGTATTGCGTGGAACCAAACATCCGCGAGGATAACGATCCAATCTTCGGTCAGGCACAGCTCGCCTTGTTGGGATGACGGTTCGTTAATGGTGACTTGATAGTAAATGAAAGGGGGTGCGTAGACCTGCATCTTGATTTTGTGGAATATGGTTTTGCCCTCACCATACTGAGCAAGGTGTTTATAAATTTCGTTTCGCGTAAAGTCGCGGTACTCGCGGATTGCACCTGCGATTTTCAGGAGAATAATCAGGATAAAAATTCCGGTCAGTAGCGTGCATGGTAAAAAGAGCAATCGAGCATCAACGATGATGAACACACAATAAAAAATCAAGAGCGTCAAAATGTACAAAAGTTGAAACCAGATGTAGCTTTTAATGTTGGCGCGGATAATGCCTTCTACCGTTTTAAGATAAAAAGAAGGCACATAGCGCAAGCCATCAATCTTGAACATGAAACTATGATGATCCTTCGTCTGTTTCGATGTGATCATCTGGATATAGAGTAATGTAACCCTCCACCCAATAATCCTGATCGAGCGGGTAGCCATCAATATGAAACCCATCAGGATGTTCGTTGAAACCAGGCTGAATTTTCAAGCGCTCAATTGCTTCGCTGGCGCGTTGTTCTGATGAATAAACGCCGAGCAATTTGACGTCCTCTTCCTGATCTTCAAAATCATGAATGTGCCAGAGTATGAAAACCAACATTATACGATCGTGATATGGGTCGTTACCGGGACGTATTCCGGGATGAGATGATGATAGGCCAACACCGATTGCAGACTAATGTACGAGGGCTGGATGAGCGTATTCGCGACCTGAAACGGGTGCTGTCCATTCGTTTCAAGATTGTCAATCTGCCGCCATTGAAATGTCATTGCACTATTCCTTCTGCGCACCCGATGCGGCTGCCCCATCCGGAGACACCACTGTAACGTTGCTGGTCGCGTCGGCGGGTGCGATTACATCGTCGCGGACGGTTTCAGGTTGTACGGGAGTTACAGGCGTTGCGGTCCCTTGCGCGCCGGGTTTGCGCACACGCACCTTGCGGATGCGCCGCCCGATTACCGACTCGACCTTCATTTCTACCTGGGTCGTGCGCAGCGTCTCACCGACCAGCGGGATTTTGCCGAGTTCAGAGAAGACGAACCCGCCCAGCGTATCGTTATCGTCAGTCGGCAGTTCGACATCGAGCAGTCGGTTCACCTCTTGCAGGTTGATCCCCGCGTCGAAAATGTATTCCGTCTCGCTGATCTCTTCGTAATCAGCTTCCTCATCGAGATCGTATTCGTCTTTGATGTCCCCGACGATCTCCTCAACGAGGTCCTCAATCGTGACCAGCCCCGCCGTCCCGCCATATTCATCGATCACGATGGCGAGGTGGATTTTGCGCTGTTGCAAATCTTCCAGCAGGTCGCCCGCCTTCTTGCTCTCCGGCACGAAATAGGCAGGCCGGATCGCCTCGCGCACGGTTTTGGCCGCGCCCGTCGCGCGTGCTTCCTGCCACATGCGCAGCAGGTCCTTCGCGTAAAGCAGCCCGGTAATGCTATCGACCGACTCCTCGTAGACGGGGATGCGCGAATGCCCTTCCTTGATGATCACATCCAGCGCTTCGTCAATACTTGCGTCGGCTTCCAGCGCCACGATGTCGATGCGCGGGATCATCAATTCGCGCGCGATCATGTCCCCGAACTGGAAGATCGAGTAGATCATCTCCTTCTCTTCGTCTTCGAGGACGCCTTCTTCCGACCCGGCATCGACCAGCGTTTTGATCTCCTCTTCGGTAACGTAGCTCGTGCTGCCGCGCCCGCCGAAAAGGTGCAGCGTCCGATTGGTGAGCCACAGCATCAGGCGCGAGAGCGGCGCGAGCAATCCCATCACCAGCGCCATCGGGTGCGCGACGAGGATCGCGACCCGCTCCGGGCGCGTCGCCGCGAATGCCGCCGGGACCATCTCCCCGAAGACGACCAGCGCCAGCGTGCCGATCAGGACCACCGTAAAGATACTGATCGCGCTCGCCCATTCCGACGCGATGTTATGATCGCGCAGCCACATATTTTCGGCGGGCGCGAGCGTAAGCGTGAGGATCACCGCCGCCGCGAAACGTAGAAACGCCGTCGCGAGCTGGAACGAAGTCAGCAGGCGGGTCGCGTCCTCGCTGATTTTGAGCGCATAGCGGGCGCGTTTGTTACCACCATCGGCCAGTTCGCGCAGGTGCGGCTTGCTGACATTCACCAATGCGCTATGCGCGACCGCGAGCAGCGCATTCAGGACGATGAACAGGACAAGGACAGCCGTACTCAGCGGTTCCAGCATCCGTTAGCTTTCCTTTTTATCGATTGGACGCGCCGGGACGCCGACGACAGTTTGCCCCGGCGCGACATCTCGTGTGACAACGGAACCCGCACCTGTGCGTGCATTCGCGCCGACCGTGACGGGCGCGCGAAGGATCGTATCGCTGCCAATAAATGCGCCGTCACCGATCACGGTTTTGTGCTTGTTCTCGCCGTCGTAATTGGCGGTGATTGTACCACAGCCGATGTTCACATCCGCGCCGATTTCGGCATCCCCGATATAGGCGAAGTGGCCCATTTTTGTATCATGCCCAAGCCGCGAATTCTTGACCTCGCCGAAATTGCCCATGTGGACGCCGCGTTCCAGGTACGCGCCAGTGCGCAGGTGCGCGAAGGGACCGACCTGCACATCAGCTTCGAGGATCGCGGACTCGACCACCGATGCGGTAATCATGCAACCGTCTCCGATTTGCGCGTCTTCGATGATGCTATTCGGTCCAATGTGACAGTCCGTACCGATGATCGTTTCGCCGCGCAGGTGCGTATTCGGCTTGATCATAGTATCCATCCCGATTTGTACGCTCTCTTCGATGTACGTCGTAGCGGGGTCGCTGATCGTCACGCCCGCAAGCTGCCACTTGCGGCAGATGCGGCGGCGCAGCGCACTTTCGGCTTCCGAGAGGTGAACGCGCGTGTTCACGCCGATGATCTCATCCAGTTCGACCGTCTCCACTGTCTCGACGCGCTCCCTGCCCGCGATTGCCAGCGTGAGCAAATCCGTGATAAAGATTTCGCCTGTCTGCGGGTTCGGCGTAAGCTGGTCGATGTGCGCCCACAACCAATCGGCGCGGAAGCAATACACGCCCACGTTCAATTCGCGGATTTGCTTTTGCGCTTCGGTGGCAGTGCGTTCTTCAATGATCTCGCGGACGGCTCCATCAACGCGCATAATCCGGCCAAAGCCGCGCGGGTCGGGAACTGTCGCCGTGAGCAGCGTGAACGCGGCATTCGAGGCGGTCTGCGCATCGACAAGGCGGCGTAGCGTATCGGCTTGCAGGAGCGGCATATCGGCATAGTAGACGATCACGAGGTCGGAGTGCCCGATTAGCGCGTCCTTTGCCTGCTGGACGGCGTGACCCGTGCCACGTAGTTCGCGTTGCAAAACGTACTGCGCGCGGTTGCCCAACACGGCCTGCACCACTGCCGCATCCTGCCCGACGACGACCACCGGCGGCTGCGGCGCGAGGTCCCACGCCGTATTGACCGCGCGCGTGACCATCGGCACGCCGCCGACCGGGTGCAGCACCTTTGCGAGGGCGCTTTTCATGCGGGTTCCCTGCCCGGCGGCAAGAATGAGCGTGGCGAGTGTCATGGATAGTCGTTCCTCATAAAGCCACAGAGAATGCCGAAGGAATATCAAGCGGGGTTTTTCTAGGACGGGGAATCACCCCATTGCGCGATGTAATCCTGCATTTCCTTCATTATGTCGTCATCAGGATGATCCTCAAGCGCTTTGCGGAAGTCGGCAACAGCAGCATTGCGATTTCCAAGCGCATCGTAGATCATGCCGCGTGTGTGCAGGAATTGATTTTTGTCTGGGAACGTGAGTACGGCGCGGTCTGCAGGGCTGATCGCTTCTGCTGCACGGCCTAGCTTGAATAAACTCCATGCTTTGCCGTTGAGTGCATTTGCTGAGTCAGGTTCACGTTTTAGCGCCTCATCTGCGTCTGCAAGCGCGCGCTCGTGGTTTTTGACTGTGGAGTAATAGTAACTGCGCCGATTATAACCACCTGGGACATCGGGATTTAAGGTAAGCGCGTGTGTTAGATCGGCTTCTGCACCCATGAAATCCTTGTTTTGCAGACGCACGCTGCCTCGATCACGATATGCAAACGAATTTGCGGAATCGAGTTCAACTGCCTTATCCAGATCAGCAAGTGCGCCTGCTACATCTCCAAGACTCCTGCGCGCAGCTCCGCGATTGGTGTATGCCATCGAGAACCGGGGAGCCATCGTTATCGCGATACTCGCATCCTGTTCGGCGGCCTTGAATTCACGACGATTGAGATGCAGAAAGGCGCGCTTGTTGTAAGCGTCCGCGATGCCCGCTTCTCCATCAATTACGCCATTCAGGTCGGGCAAGGCGTCGTCCCAGCGTTTCTCCTGAATTGCGTGCGAGGCGCGCACATATAAAGCATCTGCTTGTTTGGGGTCGATCCTGAGCGCTTGTTCGACATCCGCAAGGGCGTTCTTCAAATCAGATAATTGATAATATGCAAGACCGCGTTTGCCCAAAGCACGCGCATGATCGGGTTGCAGTTCCAAAATGCGGTTCAAATCTTTCAAGGCAGCTTTCTGGTTGCCCATCGAGAGATATACGAATGCGCGTGTGAAAAGTAGGGGGATGGCGTCCGGGTTATACGATAGGAAAGGTACTAACACGGTTAGAGCATCCTTGTACCTTTTCAATTTCACCAGAGCATCCGCACGCAGAAGGCGCGATTCAGCGTGGCTAGGCGAAGTGCGTAACGCCAGTTCAGCGTCTTCGAGTGCGGCTAAATTTTCATCCCGGATCAAATGTATCCGACTTCGCAAGACGAGAGCGGTAACTTTTTGTTCGTTGCTCAAGTCGGTAGCGATTGCCTGATTCAATGCAATTAGCGACAATTCGATTTCACGCTTGCGAAAATGATATTGGGCAATTTGAATACGTGCTTGCCCGAACGCGGGCGCAATGTCGACAGCCTTATTTAGATCGATTACTGCTTCATAATCGCGCCCTGCCTGCGAAAACAGTTCTGCACGCCGCGAAAGCAAATCTGCACGCGATCCTAATCGATCCAGCAACAATGTAATATCGAAGATTGCGCCTGTCAAATCCTGATTTTCCGAATAGCGAAGTTCTGCACGCTCCGAAATGACCTGTGGTGAGGTCGGTGTCAGCGCCGCCGCGCGCTCGAAGTCCTTCTTTGCCGCATCCAGCAGATTGACGTGCTTGAACGCAACCGCCCGATATAAAAGCGCCAAAACCGATTGTGCATCATATGCGATTGCCAGCGTCAACTGCTCAATTGCCTGTGGAAACTCGCTGCGGAAGAGATGTAAGCGCCCCTTCTTATAGGACGCGATTGCTGGATCAAGATCGAACCCACCGAAGTTCGACAGCCCGGCCAATTTTTGATCGATCTGCGATTCGCTGTTTGCGCTCGTGCTGCCGCTGAATAGACTCCGTAGAAAATCCATGAGCGTCTAATCTCCCGCTACGCTTTCGCCCCGCTCCACCCCGGCAGCAGCAGCGGCATGATCTCATCGATCTCGCGCAGCGCCTTTTCGTAGTCTTCCGGGCGGCCAATATCGAGCCAGTAGCCGCCGCTGAATGGGAACGTCAGCACGCGCTCCCCCTCCGCAACAAGCGCGCGGATTAAATCCGGGAGATCGAGCGCGACGTTCGGCGGCACATGGCGCAACACCGCCGAGTCGAGCGCGCTGATGCCCATACTCACCCGTACATCGTAGGTCGGCTTTTCGCGCCACCCGGTCAGGCGGTTATCGTCATCGCTTTCGACCACACCGAGACTGATTTGCATCTGTTGCGGATAGGTCGCGACGGTCGCGATGGCGTTCTGCGTGAGGTGCGTGTCCATTAATGCGCGGAAATCAAGCGAGGTCAACAGGTCGCCATTCATGATCAGGAACGGCTCATCGAGTCCGGTGATCAGGCCGAGCGGTCCCGCCGTGCCGAGTGGCTGCGACTCCGCTGAATAGCGCACATTCAACCCGAATTTCGCGCCGTCCCCGATGAATGCCTGTATATACTCCGCTCGATAGCCGACCGCGAGGACGACCTCCGTGAATTCAAAATGCGCAAGCTGGCGCAGCAGCAGTTCCAGCACGGGCATATCACCGATGGGCATCAGCGGCTTGGGCAGCACCCACGTATAGGGCAGGAGCCGCCTGCCGCGCCCCCCTGCCATCACGACCGCCGTTTTGGGTCTACTGCCCATCCGCTGCCCTTTCCAGTTCCAGCCAGTAATGATCGCCAAGCGCGCGGAACGGCCACCACGCCGCAGTGCGCTTTTCCAGCGCAAGCAGCGCCCGCGCGAAGCGTCCCCGCCGCCCTACCGCGCGGTAGAGATCACTCGGCGGGAGCCACACACCGACCGCGCGATAGCCGCGCCATTTCCAACCCGCACCCATGCGCCGCGCGAGGCCGCCGGGCGTCGGATAATAGACCGGGAAATAACGCCCGTCGAGGTGCGCGATGGCATGGCCGGGCAGCCGCCGGAATGCCGTGCGGAAGTGCAAATGCGCGCCGTGCCACGCCATTTCCCAGGGACAGACGCGCCCGATTACGCAGAAGCCCGCAACCCCGCCCGGCCTGACGGCGTTCGCGAGGTATTCACCCAGCGCACCGAAGCCGCCCGGTTCCATACAGTTCAACGCGCCATAATTGGAGTACACGCCATCGAAGGGACCGCGCGCCGTCCATGTCGCCGGGTCCGCGAAATCGAAGTGCGCGAACGTGATGCGTTCCGCGACGCCTGCTACCTGCGCTTTTTCACGCGCGACCGCGAGCATCGCGGCGCTGCCATCCGTCGCCGTCACCGTGAGGCCGCGCCGTGCGTGCCAGATCGCATCCTCGCCCGTGCCGCAGCCCAGTTCGAGCAGGTGCATCCCCGGCGTATAGATACGCGCCATTTGCTCCTGCACCAGCGCGCGGAACCACAGCGAGAGTTCCAGATAGGTCGAGTCGGCGTCGTAGCGTGTCGCGACATTCCCAAAAGCGTCCGGGGCGCTGCTCATCCTGCGTCGCTCGCGAGTGCATCCAGCTTCGCACGCGCGGCGCGCAACGTGAACGTGTGGAAGAGCGCCGCGCCTACCTGCCGTACATCGCCCGCGCGCCAGGGACGCAGGCTCGCCAGTTTGCGACGTGTCTTGCGGGCGCGGTATTCTTTGTGGATAACGGTGTGCAACTGCCGATAGAACGCAGTGCTATAGGGTCCGTGATACAGCATCGCGAGGTCGCGGCTGTCGTCCCAATGATCCTTCTGGACCAGATCGGCCTTCACCCGCTCATAAAATTTCGTGCCGGGCAACGGATACGATACGCTGATGCCGACATCATCCGGCAGCAGGTCGCGCACCATCTGCACGGTTTTTTCAATGTCGGCGCGGTCTTCATCCGGGTAGCCGAATTGCAGGAAGAAGCCGATGCGCAAGCCCGCCGCGTGCAGTTTCCGCGCGGCAGCGTAAATATCCGCGACCTGCGTTCCTTTGTCCATCGCGTCCAGAATTTTCTGCGAGCCGCTCTCCGCGCCGACCCAGACCGTTTCCGCACCCGCCCGTTTGAGCGCCGCAACCGTGCCTTCCTGCAATAGCAGATCGACGCGATTCAGACTCTTGAACGGGATGCGCAGCCCGCGCGCTTCGACCAGTTCCGCGAAGCGCGCGACCCAGCCCGGTTTCAACCCGAAGATGTCATCCGCAAACCAGATATGATCCGGCTGCGCGATTTGCTTCAACATCGCGAGTTCGTCAACGACGTTCTCCGCACTGCGCACGTTGTAGCGCTGTCCCCAGATCGGCTTGGCGCACCAGTTGCACGAATATGGGCAGCCGCGCGTCGTGACCATATTCACGCTGTAATAGCCGTGCCGCTCCAGCCAGATCGCGCGGTAGCGTTCGATGTCTACAAGGTCCCACGCCGGGAAGGGCAGCGCATCGAGGTCCTTGAGGATAGGACGCGGCGACGTATGGTAAAGTTCACCCTCGCGCATGTAAATCAGGCCGCGAATTTGTTCAATCGGGCGCGCGTCACTGTTGCGCAGCACGCCAAGCAAATCGAGCAGCGCGGGTTCGCCCTCACCGCGTAGAATGTAGCTTGCGCCTGCTTGTAAATAGACTTCGGGGTGGTCGGTCGCGTCCGCGCCGCAGACCAGCACCGGGATACCGCGCGTCGTAGCCATACCAATCATGGTTGCCGCTGCCTCACGCATCCTGCCGAGACACATCTTGCTTAAATAATTGAAGTTGTCCTCGAAAATGATCGCAATGCGCGGTGTATGACGGTCCAGCAGCGCCGCCCATTCCTGCTCTGAGTCGGCCAGCATCGCATCGAAAAGCGCGACAGTATGCCCGACCTGCCGCGCCGCCGCCGCCGCATAGAGCGTGCCGAGTGGCGGGTAAGGCTGCATCGCGGCGTAGAGTTTCGCATCGAATTTGAGGTAATAACTCTGGCCGAAGAGCAGGTCGATCATCACAGAGCCTCGTAAACAGCGCGGCGGGCGGACCGATGTGTCCGCCCCTACTGTATCAGAAGGTATTGAGGCGCGCAACGCGCCTATTTTGCGGCCATACCCTCGATCTCCGCGCGGGCATGTTCCTGATCTTCAAGTTGGATGCGGTATATCTCGCGGTAGGGACCTTCGACCTGATAGAGGTCGTCGTGCTTGCCATGCTGCACGATGCGCCCGCCTTCGACCACAAAAATCTGATCGGCGTGCAGGACCGAACTCAGCCGCTGCGCGATGATGAACGTCACACGGCCTTGCATCAGGCGGTCTAGCGCCTGCTGGATGCTCGCCTCGGTGCGCGTATCGACGCTGCTGGTCGAATCATCGAGGATCAGAATACGCGGATCGATCAACAGCGCGCGGGCAATCGCGACGCGCTGCCGCTGCCCGCCGGAGAGTGTCACACCGCGTTCCCCGATTTCGGTCTCATAGCCTTCCGGCATCTCGCTGATGAAGCGGTGCGCGTCGGCTGCTTTGGCTGCCGCGATGATCTCCTCGTCCGTCGCGTCGGGGTGGCCGAAGCGGATATTGTCACGGACCGACGCGGTGAAGAGCAGCGTTTCCTGCAAGACCATACCGATTTGCGAGCGCAGGCTGTGCAGCGTGACATCGCGCACATCGTAGCCATCGATCAGGACGCGCCCGCTCGTGACATCGTAGAAGCGCGCGAGCAGGTTGATAATGCTCGATTTGCCGCCGCCTGTCGGTCCGACGATGCCGATAACCTGATCCGGTTCGACTGCGAATGAGACCTCGTGCAGCGCTTCCGGCCCGCCCTTGCGATAGGTCAGGCTGACGTTCTCGAACCTGATATGACCCTCCACGCGCGGCAACGCAACCGCATCCGGCTTTTGCGCAAGCGTGAGCGGTTCATCCAGCACCTCGAAGACGCGCTTCGCGGAACTGCTCGCGCTGCTGAACTGCTGCACGACGAAACCGAGCCGCTGCACCGGGAGCGCGAGCAGCAAAATATAGCCATTCAGCGCGACAATCGTGCCAATGGAGATTGTATGATCGATCACGCGCGGACCGCCGACCCACAACATCAGTGCCGTACAGCACGCGACCAGAAAGGTCATGATCGGGAAGAAGGTACTCCACGTTTCCGTGAAGCGAATCTGATGGCCGTGCAAACTCTGATTGAGCCGCGCCCAGTGCGCCGCCTCGATCTCCTCGCGGTTGAACGCGCGCAAGACCTGGATGCCGATCACGTTTTCTTCAAGCAAATTGCTGACCGCGCCCATATCTTCCATGACCAGCTTCCAGTTTTTGGTCTGGATGAAACCCATCCGCAGCGCGACCAGCATGATCAGCGGGATCGGGATAATCGCGGCAAGCGTGAGCGGGACATTCAGCGTGAGCATCGCGAAGATCGCGCCGACCAGCAGCAGCAGAATATTCAGGCTATCGACCAGTCCCTGCGCGAGGAAGGTGCGGATCGCATCCACATCGCTGATCGCGCGTGTGATGATCCCGCCCATCTGCGTTTGGTCGTGATAGCTGAAGGGCAGACGCTGTACCTTGTCGTAAAAATCATCGCGCAAATCGTAGCCGACATAGTGGCTCAGGCGCTCGCCAAAATAGCGCTGCCCGAAGGCGACGATTGCGCGCAACACGCCGAGGCCGAGCAACAGCAGCGCCGACGACACGATCAAATCCGGGTGCGCGGAAAGCAAATTCAAGCCGTCGGTCAGGAAGCGCGGCGTGAAGGCTACCTGCGGCAGGGTGTGCGGCAGGCCGCGATCTACTACGTCGCGCAGGATCGGTGGCACGGTCAACGAGAGAACCGTCGCGGCCAGCAAACTCCCGAAGGCGAGCAGCGCCGCGCGCCAGTAGCGCCGTATATAGGCCATCGACCGCAAAATGACAATGAGGTTGCTCATTGAATTGAATTGGGAACCTGTTCGTATGCCTGAGTGAGCGAGTCTAACACCAAATTGAGGCATCCGGGTAACAGAATGCGCTGACCATAAGCATCGTATCAGGAAAACGTATCAAAATTGATTTGGCGGGCGGACACATCGGTCCGCCCCTACAAAAACCCTGCATCTCCGCTGGGGGGCGCGGCTTGTCCGACCCGCCCTCCACCGACGAAATACCGGGCGGGTCAAGCCCCGCCCCTACAAATGCAATCACACTCCGGTGTAGGGGCGGACCTGCGTGTCCGCCCTTGTTTCTCACCTCAATCTATTTTGATCCGATGGCCTTATAAGTCCTGCTTGACAAAGCGCTCACGCGCTTTCTATACTCGGCGGATTGTACACTTTTCAGGTCGATTACCGATTATGGACATGCTCCGCGAGTTGGTCCCGTTTTTTGCTGGCGCGCTGCTGCTGCCGCCTGTTTTGCACTTAGCATCGCGTTCTATGTGGTCGCCACGTCTGCGCTTCTGGGTGACGTTCGTGTTATCGCTGCTGATAGGGTTCGCGGCGAGCGCGCTGGTGGGTGAACAGGGGCGCGACCTCGAAGAAAGCGTGATGGCGCTGATCTTCGATACGGCACTCGCTTATCTCGGCTCGCAAGTCGCTTACTGGCTATTCTGGCAATTGATTTTCGAGCGCTCGAAGCCGCAGGGTGATAATCGGCAGCGCAGCTAGATCAGTTCACGAGCGACTTGCTTGATTGCGCGCCGACAGCCGCTGCAAAATCTCATCCGCGACGCGCGCCGGGTGCGCAATCTCGCGGAAATCGACCCGCCCGGAATTGCCCGGCGCGGCGGTCTGGATCGTCACATCGCCATAGTTGAAAATGCGCCCCAGAATGCTGCGCACGGTGCTATTTACGTTCTGGACCTGCGCCATGCCCGTTTGCACGCGCGACTCGCGGAAGCGGAACGGCGTCTGTTTAATGTCGAGCAGCATTTCGTCGTCGATCACGTAAACCTCACCGACCCACGCCAGATAGCCCCACAGCACGAAGAAGCTGTTGATGGCGATCCACAGCACCGCAAACAGTGCGATCACCGGACCGGTCAGCGCCGCGCCCAGTTGTTTCTGGAAAACATTCGCCAGCACAATCAAAATCGCGAGCAGGACGAACCCGAATAGCGGGCGCACGATATAGCGTACCAGCACCGCCCAATGCTTGTGCAGGACCAACCGCCGCCCGTCGGTAAAGGTCATCGGCGGGAACAGGCCGCCATAGTCGCCGCGCCCCGAACCGCGCTGCGTGGTGATGGTCGGCGTCCCGGTGTGGTGAAGCTGCGTCTGCGCGAAGATGAGCTGTTGCACGCGCGTCGGGTCCGGGATGTGGTCGAGCGTGAGCGGGTTTGCTTGTCCGGGGGAGCCGAGCAGCACATCCCCGAACCCGGCCAGCTCCGCGACGAGGCCGACGCGCCGCAGATCGACCGTCTGGACACCACTGAGCAGCATTTGCTCACGCCGCACCGCGCCCGTCAGGAACGAGCGGTCTTCGTGGATCACGCGCTGGCTGGTGATCGTGAAAAAATCGTTGCGCCACTCCAATATCCAGTAAACCGCCGCAATCACAGGCAGGACCACACCCGCACCCGCGACGACCAGCGCCAGCGTCCCGGCGGCGGGCAAGCGTCCCAGAATGACCGCGAGTGCGATGCACAGCGCCGCCGCGAATGCCGCGCGCACGACCTGCCCCAGAATGACCCAGGGATGCCGCCGCGTAGTGAGCAGCACCTGTTCATCGCCGCGCACGCCTTGTTCCTGCTGGATGCGAAGCTGTCCGCGATCTTCCTGCCGGATCGCGAGCGCCGCACGAATATCCTGCCGCGCCGCGAGGATGCTGTCGAGGCTGACCTTTTGCAGCGCGAGGACGACGCTATCCTGTGTGGCGAAGGCGCTTATCTCGCGCGGGTTCCCCGCGAAGAGCGACGCCTCGCCCACATATTCGCCGGGACGAACCACGCTCACGACCTGCTGTGCGCCGTTGGGAAAGGTCTGGATGAGCTGGCCTTCGCCACTCACAAACAGATATAGCACCTGCGAGCGTTCGCCCTGCTGGAAAAGCGGCTGCCCCGCCGCATATCGAAACATCTGGAACATGCTCGCAAGCGCGTCCAGTTGTTCGTCGTTGCAGCGTGCGAAGAGCGGCAGGCGGCGAATGTGCGAAACGATGAATGGATCAGCCATGATATGACCACTCCCCACACCTAAAGGCGAGGGCTTCTGAGCGACGCATGTTCAGGGGCAACTACGTTAGCGCTCACGGATGTGACCCATCCGGCTCGTTTCAGGATGTTGAGGGCTGCATTATGGTCTCGGTCGAGCGAGAGACCACACACGCAGTCTACCCAGCGGGTAGCGAGCGAGAAATCGGGAAAGTCGCGGTTGCAAGTGGAGCAGGTGCTGGAGGTGTAGGCCGGGTTGATAAAGGCAACTTCGCGGCCAGCATTTGCAGCTTTGCTCGCGAGGTGGTCCTTGAAATAACCCCAGCCACTATCCAGAATGCTTTTGGCGAGGTGCGGGTTACGCACCATGTTCCTGATGCGCAGATCTTCGACCGCGATCCGATCATACCGGATGATGAGCGTGTACACCTGCTTGTTGAGGAAGTCGTGGCGCGTGTTGGCGATGTGTTCATGCAAGCGCTGCACGCGGCGCAGTGCCTTGCGCCTGTTCTTACCGCCCTTGACCTTGCGGGCGAGAGAGCGTTGCGCCACACGCAGTGCTTTTTGTGAAACACGATACCACTGCGGGTTTGCGACTTGCTGACCGTCGCTCATGGCGAGCAGTGCGGAGATACCCACATCCACCCCGACGGACAGCCCGGTTGCTGGCAATGGCGTCGCATCGGCTTGTTCCACAGTGAAGCAGGCGAACCACTTGTCTGCGTTGTGGACAATGCGAACCTTCTTCACCTTGCCGACCAGTTCCCGATGCCAGCGCACGCGCACCCGCCCAATGCCGTACAGCTTGAGCCGCTTGCCGTCCAGCCGTGCGCCTCCCCCGAACTGCTTGAACTCGAAGCTGTGGAAGCGGTTCGCGCTTTTGAAGCGTGGATACCCTGCCGTCTCGCTTGCTTTTACCCGTCGGAAGAATGCCTTGAACGCTTTATCCAGGTCGTCACACACACTCTGCAAGGTCTGGCTGAACACCTGGTCTTCGCAACGGAACGCTTTGCGGTACAGGATACTCGTCTTCTCCTGCTCGCCTTTGCTGACAGTCCGCCCTTCCAGCTCCCACGCCAGCTTGCGCTCACTCAGGCACATATTGTACCAATACCGACAAATGCGCAGCGTTTTGTATAGCGCATTTTCTTGCGAGGGCGTCGGATATAAACGATACTTGTAGACGAGGATGTGCATACCGCAAAGTGTACCTCGAACCCGCTCAACTACCCACAAGCCGTCTGCTTGCGCTGCGCGCCACCGCCTTGTATCCCCACGCCTGAAGGCGCGGGCTTTACGGCGGCACTCGGTAGCGCGTTCACCGGAGTTCGCTGAATTCGTTTGCCTGTTTTGCGCCGTTTGATCCTGATTTGCGTGCTGTTGAGCGCGTGCAGCACGCCGCCTGCGGCGGGGACGCCCTTCGCGACGATCCCGCCACTGCTCGCGCCCGCCGTCCGGTCTGATGCGCTGATCGCGGCGTGGCCGGGTTCTGGCGGTATAGTGATCAGCGACGGGCGAACGCAACGGACGCTCACGATAGCCGCCGATGCACGCGCGCTCACGCTCCATGCGGGGCAGGGCGCGGAGACGCAAGCACTCTGGCGGGATAGCGCGTCCCGACTGATGACGGCGCGCATTGATCCTGCTTTCGCGCTGTTGCGCGGTCCGACGGAAGTAGCGGCGCAGGTCGCGCGCTATACCGCCGTCACGCTCACAGCGGGCGATTTGCTCATTCTCTGGTCGGCCATTCGCGGCGACCTTGCGACGACACCGCTCAATTTGCAAATCGTGGACGCGCTTGGCCGCCCGCGCACCGGGTCACAATTCGCGGATGATGCGGGGTTCGTCGCGGCGGCGCATGATTCAACCGATTCGGGGCTTGTTCACGCCGTCTGGTTGGAACCGCAGATTGGCGGGACCTACGCGCTGTGGTACGCGCAAATCAACGATAGCTCACTGGAGAGCGGCCTGCGCGGACCGCCCGCACTTGTCGGGATTGTCGCGCCCGCCGGCGGCAGCCAGGTCGAAACGCTGCGCGTCGGGGCGGCTGCTGGGCGGGTCTATGTCGCGTGGGATGAAATCGCGGGTATCGGCCCGGGATCGGTGTTGCTGCTCTCATTCCCGCCGAATGACCGCACGCAGACCCGTCAAAGCGTGCTGGCGCGGGATGCGCGCTGGCCGTCGCTGGCGGTTGTCGGGTCGGGCATCATCATCGGCGTGAGTACGGGCGCGGGACCGGGCGGCGTTTCGCTTTTCAAAATCGACGCGGATGTAGCAACGCCGTTCGCGAGCATCCCCGCCGCGCAGGGCGTCATCGGGAAAACGGCGCTCGTCTACGATACGAAGCTGACGGTCGTATGGCCGCTGTTCGCTCAGGGCGCGGGGACGCTGCTTTCGCGCTCCATCACTATTCCGTGAGCCATGTCATCGACTGCGCGCACGATCTCGCGGTCGAATACCGCGCTGTCGAATTTCATGGCGTGCGCGCGTATCGCGGCGGGGGAATAACGCGCGTCATCAAAGGTTGCGAGCGCGGCTTTCAGTGAGGCGACCGTCTGCTCACGGAAGTGTTCGCCCGTCACGCCGGGAATTACTGTATCGAGCGCACCGCCGCCTGCGAACGCGATCACCGGACGCCCCGCCGCCATTGCCTGCACGGGCGTAATCCCGAAATCCTCGAAACCGGGAAAGAGGAACGCGCGGCAGCCCGCCATCAACGCGGGGAGTTCATCATCGGAGACGAAGCCGAGAAATTTCACGGAGGGTCCTGCAAGCGAGCGCAGCCGGTCGAGGTCGCGTCCCTTGCCGCCAACCAGCAACGGCAGATTGAGTTCGGTGCAGGCGCGCACCGCGAGATCGATCCGCTTGTAGGGAATCAGTCGGGAGACGACCAGAAAATACTCTCCGGTACGATTTGCCGGGGCGAAGCGTCCCGTCTCGACCGGGGGATAGATAATAGCCGAGTCACGCTGGTAGAACGTCGCGATCCGGCTTTGAATATCGTGGCTGATCGCGATGAACTGATCGACGCGCTGCGCTGCGGCGTAATCCCACCTGCGTAATGCAGAGAGCAGCGGCTGAATGACCCGCCGCGCTGCGCCGCCGAATTGCTCCCGCTCTGCATAGCTATCGAACTGCCAGACGTAACGGGTGGGCGCGAGGCAGTAGCACAGATGCGGCGTGCCGTCCGATGCGCGAACGCCATGACAAAAACCGCTTTTATTGGAAAGGATCACGTCGTAGCCGCGCAGATCGAGACCACCGAACGCGAGCGGATAGAGCGGCAAATAGGGCTGGTGATGCGTGTGGATACCCGGCAGGCGGTCGGTCCAGAGCGGGCGAATATCCCACGCGCGCCAGGCGGCGGGCATCCGTGCGCGGTCGTAGAGGCTCGTGTAAATGGGAGCATCCGGGAACAGCCGGACCAGCGCCGCGAGGACATCTTCCGCGCCGCCAATCTGATTGAGCCAATCGTGAACGAGTGCGACTTTCATTCGAGTTCGTTAAAATTTAACCTATGACTATCAACTATAACACGACCCTCTGTGGCCTCGATGAAGCCGGGCGCGGACCGCTCGCCGGACCGCTCCTCGCAGCGGCAGTCATCTTCCCACTCGAGTTCGATTTTGCGGCGCGCTTCCCGGAACTGCGCTTCGGCGACTCCAAGCAGATGACGCGACTGCAACGCGAGCGCGCCTACGAAAAGATCATCGAAAATGCGGCGGCGTGGCGGGTCGAAACGATCAGCGTGGATGAAATCAACCAGAGCGGGATCGGCTGGGCGAACCGTGAAGCCTTCGAGCGTCTGATCACGCGCCTGCCCGCCGATACTTACATCGTGGATGGCAACCTGAAGCTGGACCTCCCGCCACTGTGGTGGGGGCGCGTGGAGTGCCGTATCCGCGCCGACGAAAGCGTGATGGCTGTCAGCGCAGCGTCGATCCTCGCGAAGGTGACGCGCGACCACCTGATGCACGACCTGAGCCGCGAGTATCCTGAATATGGCTGGGCGCACAACAGTGGCTACGGTACGCCCGAACACCTCCGCGCATTGCGGCGGCACGGCGCGACCGTACAGCACCGCGTGCAGTTCATCCAAACCGCGTTGAGCAAGCCGCCGATGCTGGAAATTATCGAAAGAATAGAGCGAATTGACACATCGGAGTAACAGCCCGGAGCGAAAAACTGTCGAAGATGCGTTTAACGCACAGCAATGACAAGGTAGCGGAGATCGCCATGCTCACCGAACCGAATATTGAACAACGAGCGCAATCCGCGAGCCTGCATTCCAGCGACTCTTTAAAATGGTACGAAATCTCGGTAGATCAAATCAGTCGCGGCAGCGGCGAATTGCAGCTTGAATCGCTCCAGAGTCATCGCGTCTGTATGCTTCTCGCCACCTCGCCCCGGCTGGAGCAAACGCGCAATGGGCGCACCTTCATCCATACATTTGAACGGGGACAAGCCCAATTATTGCCGTCCGGCACGTCCGGCATCTGGCGCAGCAGGCATGGTATGGAAGCCCTCAACCTGCAACTCTCGCCAACGTTTATACGGAATGTTGCCGCGCAGACTACACACGGCGACCCGGCAAAAATCGGGTTCACCGATCAATTTTTGATTCACGATGCGCAGGTTGAGCATATTGGCCTTGCACTGCTGGCTGAAGTGATCGATGGCGCGCAAAACGGCGCATTGTACCGGAATACGCTTGCTACCGCACTGACGGTCCACCTGTTGCGGAAGTATAGCTCTGCGCACATTGATGATCGGTTGCCACCCGCGTTATCGAGGATTGCTCTGCAACGCGCGCTTGAATATATCGATAGCCACTTTTCGGAAGATATTGCGCTTGATGCGCTGGCTGGGCTGGCGAATGTCAGCGTCAGCCATTTCAACAAGCTATTCAGGCAGGATGTCGGCGTTTCGCCCTATCAATACATTTTGCAGAAGCGCGTCGAACGCGCGAAACGGCTCTTGCTTCAAGGCGAGTTGACCATCGCACAAATCGCAGCGGAGGTCGGCTTTTATGATCAAAGCCACCTGACGCGCCATATGCGCAACCTGCTCGGCGTGACACCCGGCACGTTTCAACGCCATTGAAACGTACAACGCCCTGAGCCGAACGTCCAATCCATCCCCGATGCCAGCCATTAGGATAGCGGCTATAGCGCCTCTATCGACAGGTTTCAGCTTTGAAGCCGGGAGGCGCATCAGGAGATACTCCGTGAAGCGCATGGTTTCGATTGTAACATTGGCCGCTATCGTCATCGGTTTGGGCATGTTTGCAGCGCCCGCGCAAGCACAGGCCACAGGAGTTATGGCCGCTTTGAGCAGCCAGCAAGACCTCTCCACATTCGTATCCGCTCTCAAAACGGCGGGTCTGGACAAGGGATTGGATGACCCGGCTCAAATCGTCACAATATTCGCTCCCACTAACACCGTTTTCGCTGAACTGCCAGAGACGGCACTCGCTGATAAAGCGATACTGACGCAGCTTTTGACCTATCATATCGTGGATGGGGCGCTACCGAAGGAAAAGATCAGCACGACGGGACAGCTTGTGAAGACCCGTCAGGGTGAATCATTCACCGTCACCAATACCGGCTTCGGTAAGACGCTGGCCGGGGGCGCGTATGTCATCAAGGCAAATATCAGCGCAGGTCAAAGCGTGATCCATACCATCGATGCGCTGCTGCTGCCTTCCGCAATACGCCCGAAGATCAGCAGCCCGCGCATCCGCACGGCTTATAACCGTGAACTCGGTCGCGCGTTCATCCAGGACCTGTTGAGCGCCCTCACGCTGGATCGCGCGCAGGCTGTCGCCGATGCGATCATGTCCGAAAAGTACATCCAGCACAATCCGCTGGTCGATCAAGGCCGGACCGGGTTGCTCGGTTTCCTCAAGGCGATGCCCGCGTTCTTCAGCGATACACGCTTCACACTCAAGGATGTGGTTGCCAGTGAGGATACGGTTGTCGCACGTTGGGTCTGGAGCGGGAAGCACACGGGTACATTTCTCGGCTATCCGGCCACAAACAAGGCGTTCGAGATGGGCGTGATCGACCTGTGGACCGTCGAAAATGGTGTGCTTTATGAACACTGGGACGAACTGGGCTGGTCCTATGCGCTCGCGCAACTCGGCATCTATCAATTCCCACCGGAACCGATTGGTCCCGTCAAAGGCTATCCGACCAAAAACTAGACGGTCCGTACTTCCTTCCGCACGCTATCCCGCACAGGAGCATCAATCATGACCAACACCGTTCGCTGGGTCGAAATCCCGGCACTCGATATTCAACGTGCAGCCGCTTTCTACAGCGCGATCTATGCACAGCCTCTTTCGGTCATCGATCTGAACGTTCGCAAACTCGTCCTCTTGCCGAATGACAACGGCGGAGTAGGCGCGTCCCTGAACGAAACCGAAAACTTTCCGCCGGGTGACAAGGGCATTCTCCTCTACCTCGATGCCGGAGACGACCTGACGCCGATGCTCGACCGGGTGCTTGCCGCAGGCGGCAAGGTCATTTCTCCTAAAACTGATCTCGGAGGGAATGGCTTCTTCGCGGTTTTCCGTGACTCGGAAGGCAATCACCTCGCGCTGATGTCGACGCGGTAGTTGTTACTGGAATAGAAAAGCGCGGTGCGAAGGCCACCGCGCTAACTCAATCCAATGGTATCGAAACCCTGCCGCCCGTTCAAAACCTGAACCGGGCGGCTCCATGTTTACCGGTTGCTCCTACGCCGCCTTCGGCTTCAACTTTGTGCCGCCGCGATTGACGAACGGAAGCTGACCCTTCTCCCACGCAACGAGCAGCGGGATTGCGGTGAAGGTGCTGCTATACGTGCCGCTCAACAGGCCGATCAGCAGGATCGCGACGAACTGCCGGATCGACGAACCACCGACCAGCACCAGCGAGATCATCACGAACGCAACCACAAGCTGCATCGAAAGCGAACGCTGCAAGGTTTCGAGGATGCTGCGGTTGACGACCATCTCATATGGTTCGCCGCGATGCCGCGATGCGTTTTCGCGGATACGGTCGAACACGACAATCGTATCCTGCACCGAATAGCCCACGACGGTAAGCAGCCCGGTCAGGAACAGCGAGTCCACTTCCCATTTGAAGAGCAGCCCCATAATCGACATCACGCCGACCATGACCAGCACGTCGTGTAGCATCGCGAGGACCGCGCACGCGCCATAGCGCAACGCATCCTCAACCTGCCGGAAGGCGAACAAAATCCAGCCGAGGACGAACGCGCTTGCGACGAGGACTGCCACCAGTGCTGCGCGCGTGACTTCGCCGCCGACCGTCGGGCTGACGGTCGAGACGCGGATCGTCTCTTCATTCAGGCGCAGGTTCAGATTCTTGCCGAGATCGTTGAGGCCACCCTTGACCGCATCGGTCGTCGCGTTATCGATATACGTAGTGCGGACCTGCCAGCGGTTCTCTTCGACCGTGCCGAGACGCTGCACGCGCACGTCATTCACATTAAAGCGCCGGAAGACGGCAGTGATCTGGTCTTCGGTAATTCCGGTGGTCGGCTTGCTCGCATCGACGGGCGCGAACTGCACTTCGAGCAGGCTGCCGCCCGTGAAGTCGATGCTCAGACGCACAATCGAGTGTTCCGGGTACGTCGCCACCGAAATGATCATGGCGATGATCCCGGCGGCAATCACGAGGCCGGAGATGAGGAAAAACCACTTCCGGCGCTGGACGATATTGAAAGGCATGGTTATTCCCCGATCAGCCACTTGTTTTGCATCAGACGTTCACCCGCGAAGCGCAGCACCACATCGAGCAGCGTGCGCGTGACGATTACGGCGGTGAAGATGTTCACGACCAGACCGAGCATCAGCGTAATCGCGAAGCCGCGCACCGAAGACGCGCCGAACTGCCCGCCGAAGAAGAACAGCACTGCGCCAATCATCAGTGTGCTGATGTTACTATCGCGGATCGACGGCCACGCGCGTTGGAAGCCTGTCTCGATTGCTCTATCGAGCGGACGCCCGAAGCGCAGTTCTTCCTTGATACGCTCAAAGATCAGGATGTTGCCATCGACCGCTGTGCCGACCGAGATCAGGAAGCCCGTAATCGCGGGCAGCGTGAGCGTGACCGGAATGTACTTGAACAACGCGAAGTTGATCGCGGCAAAGAGCAGCAGCGCAAGCGCGGCGACGACGCCCGGTACGCGGTACATGATAATCATATACAGCAGAATAACGAACACGCCGAGGACGCCTGCGCGCGCCGTTGCGCTGACCGATTCCTGTCCGAGGCTCGCGCCGACCTGCTCAATCGAGACGGTCGTGAGCGGGATCGGGAGCGCACCGTAGCGCAGTTGCAGCGCTAAATCTTTCGCGCCCTGCTGCGTGAAGTTGCCCGTGATCTGACCGCCATTATCGAGCCGCGCCTGAATGACCGGGGCGCTCAACACCTGTCCATCCAGAACGATAGCCATTTGCTGCTGAATGTGGCTGGCGGTATACGGGCCGAACTTGCGGCCTTCGTCGTTGTCGTTGATGCTGAACTGGATCACCCACTGCGCCGTCAGGCTACCGCTCGCTGCTGCATACGCATCCTTAAGGCCGCCACCCGTCATCACGGTGTTAAACGGCTGGTTGTTGCAGGGATTGATCAGCGCGCCTTCCTTCGAGGAGCCATCGCGCACGACGGGCGTTGCGGCTGCCGTCGATGCAGCGGTGGCTGCGCTGGTCGGCTGCGCGGAAGGCGCGGGGGTCGCCGTCACATCAGCGTTGGTCGGCTGTACGGTCGCCTGGAATACCGGGCGCGCGAGGACCTTGCCGCTGTCGTTCAGGGCGCTCTGGGTCGCCTGTGCGGTTGCTGCATCGGTCGCTTGTGTAGTGGCGGTGCTGGTCGCTTGCAGGGTGGCCGCGCTAGTCGCAGCATTGGTTGCCTGCGCGGTCGGAGATAACATTGTCGGGGTTCCGGTCGGTGTGCCGGGAACCGTCGCGCCGCCACCGCGTAGTTTCTGCTGCGCATCCGTATAAATAAACTGTCCAGCCTGCGGGAAGGCAGCGGTACACGCACCTTGCTTGCTGAAATCCACGAATTCGAGCAGCCCCGTTTGCTTGATCAAATCAATCGCCTGCTTCGGGTCGCGCACGCCCGGTAGTTCGACGACGATGCGGTTGTTGCCCGAAACCTGAATGACAGGTTCGGCCACGCCGAGCGCATTCACGCGGTTTTCGATGATCTGCTTGGCGCGGTCCATCGAATCGGTTGTGACCGGGACGCCGGGTTCCGCTTCCAGCAGCACGCGCAAGCCGCCCTGAATATCGAGGCCGGGACGCACTTCAATCGGGCGTCCGAACAGGTTTCGGCTGTCAGTCACCATCCAGAGCGCGGCGAGGGTGACGGCTGCAATCACCACCAGCCATAAAGGGGTCGAACTCCGCATACAATAAAATCCTTGTCACACAGAGGTGAGTAAAAGTTGAGGGAATGCGCGGGGGAATGATACCATTCGTGAGGAAAAGCGCAACGGTGAGCCAGTTCATCTGAGGTATGCAATGTACTTTGGGTCTTTACGACATTAGAACATATGTATATAATCTCTGATTGCGGAGTAGGTTTGATCTAAAGTGAGGCAAATGGATGTACATACCAATAATCACCTATCCCGATAGGGAGGCTGAGTGCCATTTTCAACTCGCTCGCCTAATCTTAGGTGAAAAATGGCTAGATCGGAAAGTTCGTGAGGCAAAAGAGCCAATTAAAAACCCACAAAAGATGGGATATTTATATAAACCCTCACTACATCCCGCCGTTGAGTGGATGATAACCATAAATAACACTGAGTCTAATTTTGGTAAGGCTCCGCCCGATGCTTATGTATACTTAGCTGAATTGGGACGAACACTAGCTGCAGTGCAAAATTTAAGGAACTTTGACAGGTTACTTGCACGACTCAAAAGTGTATCTGACTTCCAGTCTGCATTATTTGAAGCTGAAGTAGCCCATCATTATATTTCTGAGGGTCGAGAAGTCGAATTTTTGCAAGAACAAAAAGGAAAACGTTCTCCTGATCTTCTTGTCAAGCGCGGCAAAGAGCAACTATATGTCGAATGTAAATGTCGGGAACTTATGAGCAATGCTGAAATGAAACAAAAAGCATTTTGGCTAAAAATAGAACAAAGTATATTTGATTACATGCGTAAAAATAATTTGAATTATTATGTTGTGGTTCGTACCCTTTCTGAATTAACTTTAGCTTCGACTGATTTAATCAGCAACATTGTTTGTTTGCATATGAAAAATGGAGGTATTGGTCAATATGACTCGAGTACAGGGTACATGCAGTTTATAAACATTTCCGATCCACAGATTGAACTATGCGTAGTTAGTAACGGCGATTACAATCAAGAGTTTGTGACAACAGGTATTCAATTCAAAAATGCAAAAGACCTTGACCACTTCTCAACAGGAGTTGATGTATATCAAACTCAATTTGGTTTCATGCTCTACAAAAATCTTCGTGCAATCGGTTATATCGCTAATACTCATGAGGACCGTATAACTGGGATCGAGGCCAACTTACGCGATGCTAATGGACAGTTCTCCGACAATGAGTGCGGAATCGTATGGATACGCTTGCCAGATTTTTGTTGGCAACTCACGCAGCAACAAACTCTCTTAAAAGCGAAGGATATTTTGGAAAGAGAACTAAGGGGCAATCAACGACGCCGGGTAAACACCGCAATAGCGTGCCTTCGCTCCCTTGATGCTTTAGGCGTTGGAGTACGATACTCTCAACATTTATGCGTCGTCAAACATCAAAATCCGTTTATTCAATCTTCATTTTAGATAATTGTGTGGATTTGAGCAGGAAGAATACACAACAGTAGGTTTTTGGCTCTCATCCCCCACACACCCGCGCCAACATGCGTCTAATGCAGATATGGGATAATATTCACAATCAAATTCACCTGTGAAGAAGCGGAGCGGTCATGCTCGCGGAACTTGGGATTATCACAACCGGATTGGCGCTGCTCTGCGCGATATTTGCGCTGGTGGCATCGCTCTATGGCGCGGTGAACCACCGCGAACGGTGGGTCCGCGCGGCGCGCAACGCGGCGCTGCTGACATGGCCGCTGCTGACGACGGCGTGCATCGCGATTGTCGCGGCGCAGCTCACGGGCGAATTCAACATCGCTTATATCTACAACACAACCAACACGACCGAGCCGCTTTTCTATAAGGCGACCGCGCTGTGGGGCGGCCAACCGGGATCGCTGCTCTTCTGGTCGTGGATGCTGAGTACCTTCACCGCTGCCGCTGTGCTGATCAACTGGAAGCGCGAGCGGCGCTTGATCCCCTGGGTGATCACGTTCACGATGGGCGTTCTCGCGTTCTTCCTCGTGCTGAATGTATTCGTCGAAAACCCGTTCGCGCGCTACTGGACGACAGGCACGGGCGACCCGATTATCGCGGTCCTCGCGCCCGCCGGGATGCAGCTTTTCCAGCCTATCGACGGCAAGGGCTTGAACCCGCTACTGCGTCACCCCGGCATGGTCATCCACCCGCCGATGCTCTATGCGGGCTTCGTCGGCTTCGTGATTCCCTGGGCGTTCGGGATGGCAGCGCTCGCTTCCGGCGACCTCGGCACGAACTGGATCAAAGCCACCCGCCGCTGGACTCTGGTAGCATGGTTATTCCTGAGCCTCGGTCTGATCCTCGGCGGGCGCTGGGCATATGATGTCCTCGGCTGGGGCGGCTATTGGGGCTGGGACCCGGTGGAAAATTCCGCGCTGCTGCCCTGGCTGGCCGGGACCGCCTTCCTGCACAGCGTCCTGATACAGGAAAAGCGCGGGATGCTCAAGGTCTGGAACCTATTTTTGGTGGTGCTGACCTTTTTGCTGGTGATCCTCGCGACGTTCAACACACGCTCCGGGCTGGTCGATAGCGTCCACAGCTTCGCGCGCAGTCAGGTCGGCTGGCCGATGTTCCTGTTCACGGCGGGGACGGTCGGTATCTCGCTTGGCTTGTGGGTCTGGCGTTGGCAGCGCGGCGAACTGCGCACGGAGAACAAACTCGATGGCCTGCTCAGTCGCGAGTCGATGTTCATCCTGAACAACTGGGTTTTCCTCGCGATTACGCTAATGGTCGCGTGGGGCATTTACGCGCCGACCTTCACGGAATTGATCACTGGCGAGAAGATCACGCTGCACACGGATTATTACCGCTACTATGTGATTCCGCTGTTCGGCGTCCTATATGTGCTGATGGGTATCGCGCCGCTGGTTGCCTACAAGCGCATGGCGTGGAAGGCGCTCGGACGCTCGCTGCGCGTCAGCCTGATCGGGACCGCGCTCTTCGCGGCATTCCTGATCGTCGTCGGGACAACGCCCGGCGCGGTCTTCGCCTATACGCTGGTGATGCTGGCCGCCTTCACGACCGTGATTGAATATATACGCGGCACGCGGGCGCGGATGCGCGCACATGGCGAGAGCGCACCGCAGGCGCTCACGATGCTCTTCCGGCGCAACCAGCGGCGCTATGGGGGCTACCTGATTCACCTCGGCGTGGTGGTGATCGGGTTCGGGATCATCGGCAGCACGGTCTACCAGCAGACGACGCAGCAGACGATCACGCCCGGCCAGACGATCACGCTTGGCGATTACACGCTGCGCTACGACCGCATCTATCAGGCTGACGCCGAAGACGGACGCAGTATCGTCAAGGCCGATGCGACCGTGCTGCGCGGCGGCCAATCCGTCGCGGAGATACACCCGCGCAAGGATTTCTTCGGCACGGGCGGTATGACTTCGACCATCGCCGGGCAATACAGCACGCTCGAAGCCGATTTCTACGTGCTGCTCGACAACTGGCAGGGCGACCGCGCGACGTTCAAGATTTTCCTGAATCCGCTGGTGAATCTGGTTTGGTGGGGCGGCTTGATCCTGATCTTCGGGACGCTGATCGCGATGTGGCCGCGCGTCGAATATGAACCTGCTGTGCGGACGGCGCGCGTGCCGCGTGAGGCGGCGGGGGTGGCAGCGTGAGGGGCGGTCAGCTTTGGAACGGCGTGAGAGCGCCCGGCGCTAAAGCGACCGGGCTGAATTTAGGCAACCTGCCCGTGAGCATATCCGAGGAGAGATCAAACCTAAGTACGAAGTTGAACATTTCACAACGCCTATGTTCAGCGCGGCGGCTTCAGCCCCGCGTGCGGTGGCTCGTATCGATCTCGCTTATCGTGATGATTCTCCATATCACCGCGGCCTATGCGCAAGTCGCCGCGCCGACGCCGCGCCCCGTCACCGACGACGAAGTGAACCGCATTTCACGCGGCCTCTATTGCCCGGTTTGCCAGA
The DNA here is from genome assembly GCA_965246845.1 of Aggregatilineales bacterium. Lineage (GTDB taxonomy): Bacteria > Chloroflexota > Anaerolineae > Aggregatilineales > UBA2796 > JBBRMW01. The sequence goes on along the minus strand of CBDFFR010000011.1, from coordinate 67,564 downwards.
ATATCACGCTCGAAGTCTGCCCGACGGAAGCCTGCGCGCGCTGGCGCGAACAGGTCCGCGACCTGCTCACCGAAGGCAAAACGGAGCCGGAAATCCGGCAATATTTCATTGACCGCTTCGGGATGCGAACCGTCGGCCTGCCAACTGACCCAACCGGGCAGCTTTTGAGCGTGGGCGTACCGCTCGCGCTGGTGCTGGTTGTCGGCGGGCTGCTCGCGTTCAATATTCTGAGCAGGCGGCGCAGGAATGTAGTGTCGGCGGCGGATGATGGAGAACCTATCGGCTACGGGGATGAGGTGGTCGTGCCGAATGATTACGCGGCGCGTCTGGAAGCGCAGTTGAAGGAGCTACGGTGAGCGATACGCTATCGGTTCAACCCACAAAAGCCGCGCGTCCCTGGCTCGTCCCGCTGATCGCAATCGTGGTCGTCGGCGCGATCATTGCGGGGTTCGGGCTGGCGCTCAATCGCAGCCAGCAGGACTCGATTGATAGCGGTCCCGCGCCCGATTTCACGCTCAAGCTGGATAGCGGCGCTGATTTCAAATTGAGCGAGAAGCGCGGCAAGGTCATCGTCATGAACTTCTGGGCGAGCTGGTGCGGTCCGTGCCGCTCCGAAGCGCCGACGCTCAACAGCCTGTACATGGAGTATCGCGCGAAGGGCGTGGAGTTCGTCGGCGTGGGCTATCTGGATAACCGTAACGACGCGCTGAAATTCATCAGCGAGACCGCCATGAGCTACCCGACGGGCAACGATGACGGCACACGCGTTTCGCGCGCCTATCGCGTGCGGCAGGTCCCGGAGTCGTATTTAATCGACAAGCAGGGTAATATCGCGATGCACATTCCCGGCGAGATCACGCCAGCCAATGTCGCTCAGGTCCGCGCAGCGCTCGACAAGGCGCTCGCGGGATGAGTACGGCAGGGCTTTTCATCCTGCTCGCGATTGGGGCGGGAGTTGTGGCGTTCGTCGCGTGGCCGCTCATCTTCGCCACCGCGCCGCGTGATGTCCCTGCGCCATCCGATACGCAAGCCGAACGCGAAGCCGTCCTCGAAAGCCTGCGCAGCCTCGATTTCGATTACCAGACCGGGAAGATCATCGAAGAAGATTACCGCGTTACGCGCGCGGCGCTGGTCGCACAGGGCGCGGATGTGCTACGGCGGCTGGATGAAACGCCCAAACCCGATAAAAAGAGCCGTACACGCGGCAAATGAATGATGTCATGCGCCTAAAATTCTATCTACTGCTACTTGGGCTAATGATCGCGCTCTCCGGCTGCTCCGGCCTCGCTAACGAACCCGCGATTATCCGTACCGCGCCTGTCCCGACCGTCACGCCGACCGTTGCACCGGACCTCGGCAAGCCGCTTCGCCCGGTTTCGCTGGCGGCGGGCGCGCAACTCTACAACGGCGCGCAGGGTTGCGTGCAGTGTCACGGCACGAGCGGCAAGGGCGATGGACCCGTCGCGGCCAGCCTGACTTGCAAGGTCCCGAACGTCGCGGACCCGGCCACTGCGCGTGATTCGACCCTCGCGGCGTGGTTCCTGATCACCACCAACGGCAACGGCCAGACGCAAGGTTGCCTGATGCCGCCCTGGAAAGGCCGTCTGAATGAGCAACAGCGCTGGGATGTGACCGCGTATATGCACGCGCTCGGCTACACCACCGACCAGTACAAACAAGGTGAGACGCTCTACGCGGCGAACTGCGCATCCTGTCACGGCGCGAAAGGCGCGGGCGACGGTCCGCGCGCGAAGGAACTGCCGCGCCCGGTGACGAACCTCTCCGATACCTCGTACATGATCACGCACACCGACCACAATATGTTTACCGCCGTCACGAATGGCGTGGGCGCGATCATGCCCGCCTTCCCGAACCTGAGCGAGGCCGAACGCTGGGCGGTGGTCAGCTATGCGCGCTCGCTCTCGTGGCTGGAGAATATCGACCGGGGCGCGGCGGCGCAGCCTGTCGAGACGACCGACGACGCGGGATTGGTTCGCATCCCGGAAATACGAATGCTGGTCGATTTTGCGAACGGCAAGGCGACCGTACAGCAGGGCTACACCTTCGTCAACAGCAGCCAGCAGCGCGCGATCCTCGATAAATCCGGCAACGCGATTTCCGTCACGCTGCCGCAAGGCGCAACCAACGCTGCGCTCGATGTCGATATGCAGCGCCAGTATAAAATCGTCGCGGGACCTGATCTGCGCGTCGTCAGCACGCAACCGCTCGCGCCCGGCGAATCGCGCCCGCTGGTAGTCAGCTATGAACTCCCCGCCGCTGTGCCGTTGCGCTTCGACCAGATTAATTTTTACAACGTGGAGCGCGTCTCGGTGTTCCTGCTTGCGGAGTCCGGCCTCGCGGTCGCGGATCCAACATGGCAAACGGACTCGCTCCCGTTGCAGGACCAGAGCGGGCGCGCGGTGACGTATCGGCAGTTCACGCGCATCGCGCCGATCCTCTCCAGGTTGCCGCTGCGCTTCACGCTCGATAGCGAGGCAAAACTCATCACGGAAGACAACGCCAACCGCCGCAATACGCTGGCAATCGTGATCGCGCTTTCGCTGGCGGCGTTCGGCGCGGTTGGGTTTGGGGTGTGGCGGATCAGCCGGGCGGGGTAATTGTTCATCTTGAGCAGACTGCGCGGATAGGCTACTATCGAGCCACACTGCTGATCACCGGAGCCTGATTCATGCCGCGAAAACTCCTGCTCTTCGCTTTGCTTTCCCTGCTCGTACTGATGCCGACGACCGCCGCGCATTTGCAGACCCCAACGAAAACGCCGAAGCCATCCGTAACCCCCAGGCCGACGAATACTCCGCGTCCTACTTCGACCCCGCGCCCCACCGCTACCGCCACGCCGCGCCTCGTCAATGGCTTACCCCTCGCACTGATTACGGTAACGACAGATCGGGAGGAGGCGCTTGAGATCAGCACAGAAACGCGCGAAGTAACAGAACTCCGCAAGAGCATTTCGGGGGTTCTGAACAATGTCGCCTGGTCGCCGGATGGCACAAAGCTGGCATACGTTCCGGATGTACTTTCCAGCGAGCGCGGGCAGCTTATGTTGTATGATGCCGCCACAGAGACGGCGCAGCAATTGCTGGGTGGATCGGGGCGCATCGAAGGTCAATCGCTTACATGGTCTCCCAATGGGCGGTTGATCGCCTACGTTTCCGAACAGGCGGTTTATGTTTATGATATGGAAACCCACGCTTCGAGTCGGCTTTTCAACCTTGTGGTCCAGCGCTATTTTCTTTTCGTTTCGCTGCGCTGGTCGCCCGATGGAGCGCGCTTTGCGTATCGGTTGCTACGCGGGATCGAAACGGGCGAAGTGCATGTTGTTAATACGGATGGCAGCAGCGATGTCATGATCTTGGAAAATGATCAAGGCGGGGTAATAGGTTCCGCCGAGTGGACGAAAGATAATCGCATCGTCGCTACAGGAACCGGCTTTGAAATTATCAGCATGGGAGTCGATGGTAAAAATCGTCGACGCATCGTTGGCTTGTTCGATTTCGTAACACCGTTCGCGGTGTCGCCTGACGGTCAATTCCTCGTTGGGGTCTCGGGTGAAACGCTCAAATTCTATTCCCTGAACGGCACACGGCGCGGTACGCTCGTGGTTAAAGATGTCGCGGGTCTCGTATTCAGCATCACGTGGCGGCCACAGCCACCCCAATAGCAACTACAAATCCTGGCTTTGCGGCAGCATCAGCAAATCGCGGATCGTGACGTGCGGCGGACGCGAGAGCATGAATAGAAGCGCGTCCGCAACATCTTCGGAAGTCAGCGCGGAGCGGTCCGTGACATGCTGTGCAATTGTTGCCGGGTCGGTGATACCCCACAGTTCATTGGCGACCATCCCCGGTGCGAGCGAGCCGACCCGTATCCCGTGCGGCGCGAACTGCCGTCTGAAGGTATGCACCAATCCCTGTACAGCGTGCTTCGATGCGCTATAGACGGGTTCCCATTGCAAATCACTATGGCCGGAAATCGAACTCGTCACCACAATGTCGCCTGCCTTTTGCGCGATCATCTGTGGCAGCACGGCATGGATGCAGCGCAGCACGCCTGTGATATTCACATCCAGGAGCGCTGTCCATGCCGCCGGATCGCTATCTGCGAACTGACCGGGCAGGTATAGCCCCGCGTTCGCGAAGAGCGCATCGATTCGGCCAAAACGCTCGATAGTGCGCGCGACCATCACGGCCACCTGTGCGCTGTCCGTTACGTCCGTTTCGACGGCAAGCACATCCGCGCCGAGTTCCGCCGAAAGCGCTATCAACTTGTCGCTGGAACGCGCTGCCAGCGTCAGCTTGCAGCCTTCGCGCGTGAGCGCCCGCGCTGCCGCCGCGCCGATCCCGGAACTCGCGCCCGTGATGATGATCACCCTGCCAGAAAGTAACATTTTTAGCAGCCTCAATAATTTGCCAAAGTGTAGACGCGGTCGCGGTCAAAAATCAACCCGGCGTGACGGTTAGCGGTGGGGCAGGCGTGCCGCTCAACTGCGCCGGGCATTCAGTGAGCGTCGGCGCTTCCGGAATTTCGACACCGAGCGCCCAGCTTGTCACCTGTGCCTGCAAACGCTTACGCGCTTCCGGCCAAAATTGCAAAATTGCCTGCCGCGCGCCCTCATTCTTGAACGCGACGAAGGCTTCCTGCCGGATTGCGGAGCGGTCGAAAGCGAACTGCGCCAGCGGCGCGCGGCTCTCCGCAATCCGCACGGTGCGGTCATCCACATCGCAATTCAGCACACCATATTTGTTGTTCATCAGGTCCGCGCCGAGCGAAACGCGCATTGTGCCTTCGATTTTCGCGCTCTCGCCATATAGCGCGGAGAGCAGCCCGGTATCGCGGTTGACTTCGGTTTGCGCGGTTACGACGGATTCATAGACGCTGAGTTTCAAGGCGGTGTTGCCCGATACGCTCAGGACAAGCGTATAAACCTTCAACCCGGCGCTCTGCGCGATGCGGATTGTCTGCTGGAATGCGGCAGGCGCAAAGAAGGCACACGCCCCGCCACCGACCACGATGAAGATAATCAGGAACAATGCACAGCTCACCCGCCGACCGACCCAGCGTACCAGCGGATTGGCGCGGCGTTTGCGGCGCGGAGCCTCGTCGTCGTCATCTATAATGATCTTGTCTTCGCGTTTCGCCAATTTCACCCCCGTGTCGTGCCAGACTCTACGCGCGTCTATTCGCAGAGTTTCGCACGGCGCGGGTTTTTGCGCGAATTCGGGGGAGATTTGGCATGGGTCGGGCAAGCCACGACCCCTACACCAGATCGCGCATGTATTCGTAGGGGCGGACCTATGTGTCCGCCCTCTCAACCCGGGTCGGGCCTGCCCGACTCCTACATCTATAGCGCGCTTCCTGTAGGGGCGGACCTGTGTGTCCGCCCTGAATTCAGGGAAGGAGCGCGGTAATCGTCATCCCTTCGGGTGCGACGTTCACAACCGCGTAGCTCAACTTCGCGTAGTTGGTCGCCTGCCCGACCTGCAATTCGATCAACGTGCGGACCAGCGCCTCGACTTGTTTCAACTGCGGGGTGGTCACGCTTTCGGGCGCGTCGGCGGCCACCGTGCGCAGGTCGAACGCACCGCCGGATACCGTCGCCACGACCGACGCCAGCAGCGTGATCGACGCGGATTTACCGCCATATTGAACCGCGACCTTGATTTGCCCCTTCTCGAAAGTGGCAATCGGCGGGGAGTCCGGTCCCCGACCCTTGCTAAACGCCGCCGTGAGGACTGCGTTCAACTGGTCCGGCGTGATGACGATGGTTGCGGCATCCGCGATCACGGTCGCCTGCACGGGCGGGATACCCGATGCGGTGGGTGCAAGGGTAAGGGCAACAGTTGCTACAGTCGTAGAAGCAACTGTTGCGGACTCGGTTCCGGGAGCGGTCGCAACTTGAGGTTCAACGATGGCCGCCGTTGGCGTTGCGCTATTCGCGGTTGCGGTTCCGCTGGAGGAAGCAGTTGGGGTTACTATGGTTGTAACGGCAGCGGTCGCGGTCGATAATGCAGCAGTGGACGCACTGACCGTTACCAGTGTTGGCGCGGCGAGCGTGAGTGTTGAAGCAGCGGCGACGCGCGCCTGAGTCGCGGCGGTGGGTGAGCCGCCAAAATTCGCTGTCGGCGGGAAGCTGCCGCCTGACGCGCTGGTTGCCGCGTCACCCATCGGCGTCTCAGCATTGGTGGCGGTCCCTTCGCGGGTCGGGCTGGGACGTATCCGCACTGTCGGCGGGACCTGCGTTTCATTCGCCACGACGGGGCTGGGCTGTGGCGGTATTCCTGCCGGGCTGGATGTGGCAGCAACCTCAACCGCCGTTGCGGAGCTATTTAGCGCAGGCGTCACATTCGGCGGGTTTGCATCCAGAGAAGGCGCGAGCGTCGGCTCGGCAGTCATGGGAACAAGTGTCGGCAGGACCGCGACGGGCGACGGGGCGGGCGTTGCCGCAGGCCCGCACGCCGTCAGGAACAGACCGCTAGCGAGTAGAATTGTGAAAACGGACGAAGCAGGAGCGCGTCTCGGCGTCTGCATAATCGCACCCCTTGCTATTGGTCGCGCTTGTTGTTGCGCTCACGACGCAAAAATGTCGGCAAATCGAGATCGTTCTGTTCTTCGGGCGGGTTCCGCGCGGGTTCTGCGCTGCGCGGTGGGGCAGATGGGCGCGGCGGCATTGCGACAGGCGGCTGCTGCGGGGGCGGCGCGTACTGCGGACGCGGCTGCGCCTCTGGCGCGACATAGCTCGGCTGCTGCTGTGGGGGTGGCTGCTGCGGGGGCGGCGAATATTGCTGCGGCGCTGGCTGTGCAGGCTGCTGGCGCGGCGCGTTATTGCTCATTGCACCGGGAGCCGCCCCGCCGCGCTGCACAGGCTTGGCGAGGCCGGGGCGCACAATCCCACCCGTCGGACGCTCGAACCCGGTAGCGATGACCGTAATGCGGATTTGTTCGCGCATGTTCTCATCGACGACCGCGCCGAAAATCAGATTGACATCCGGGTGCGCGGTTTCCTTGATGATTGCCGCTGCCTCGTTTACCTCGAACAGGCTCATATCCGGCCCGCCCGTGATATTGAATAGAATGCCGCGCGCGCCGTCGATGGTCACATCGAGCAGGCTGGAGCTAATCGCAGCTTCGGCGGCCTTGCGTGCGCGGTCTTCACCCGTCGCGGTCCCGACGGCCATCAGCGCCGCGCCGCCTTCGCTCATGATCGCGCGCACATCCGCGAAGTCGAGGTTGATCAGCCCCGGCACGGTGATCAACTCCGAAATACCCTGAATACCCTGCCGCAGCACGTCATCCGCGAGCCGGAAGGCATCGTTGAGCGTCACACGCTTATCCGCGACTTGCAGGAGGCGGTCATTCGGGATGACGATCAGCGTATCGACCTTGCTTTTCAGGTCGTCGATGCCGGACTCAGCGGAAGTACCGCGCCGCGTTCCTTCAAAATTGAATGGCCGCGTCACCACGCCAATCGTCAGCGCGCCCAGTTCCTTCGCGACCGCCGCGACGACCGGAGCCGCGCCCGTCCCCGTCCCGCCGCCCATGCCGCAGGTGATGAAGACCATATCCGCGCCACGCAGGACCTCGAAGAGTTCATCCTGCGACTCTTCGGCGGCTTTCTTGCCAATCTCCGGGTTGCCGCCCGCGCCGAGGCCGCGCGTCAGCTTGTCGCCGATACGGACGCGCGTGCGTGCTTTCTGCGCAAGCAATGCCTGCGCATCGGTATTGACCGCGATGAAATCCACGCCGCCCAGCCCCGCATCGATCATGCGATTGACCGCGTTGCCGCCGCCCCCGCCGACGCCTACCACCTTGATTTGTGCAAATCCCTCACCGGGCAGGTTGTCGCTCATTTCCCCTCTCCGTTCATCATCGCGCGGCGCATTGATGCGTTCATTTCGATCTCCTGGCGTGGCTGGCTTGCTCGTGCGGCCCATAGATTTCCGTCTTTCAAAATTATCGTATGATTGTAGCCACTTCCGGGCATTCGATACAAGGGCGCGTGGTTTGAATATCGGGGTAATTGCATTTTATTCGGGTGTGATAGTACACAAGCATAGCTGATTGACTGTGTAAAGATCATTTGATGTACGCATGGTTCGCGCGACAGGAAACAAAAACCCACTGGCGATAATGCCAGTGGATTTTATTTTCAGAGCAGATATTCTGCTCCGGTAGACTGATTTAGTGCCTGCCGCGCGGCGTTCACTGGATCACGGGCAGTTGAATGGCGGTTATATCGAAGGGGAGCGATGGGCTACCTCCAATTTTGTCGAGCTGTCCGTTGAGGACCAGAAGCCGACCGCGCGCCGCTACGATTGAGACCGGAAACCTGAACGCGGGATTGCCGAGCGTGAAGCGCAGCGTGGCTTTTGTGTAATCCGGCGAGAGATCGAGAACGGCCAGCAGATTGTCGGCATTTCGCGCAGCATAGAGGACGTTTCCCTGCAAAAACAGCCCATCCGTGTTCAGGATAGGTTGCCCGCCGAGATCGATCTCCGTGACCTTCTTCGATGCGATTTCAATGCGGAACAGCCGTCCGGTATTCGTCGTCACCGCAATCAGATATTTTTGGTCGGCGGTAATGACGATCCCGTTCAGGTTCAGCCCTTTCGTATACGTGATCGGCGTACCATCGAGGCTCAACCACTTTTCGACGGCATATTTGCCGCTTGAGTCGCGCGACACCTTGAACAGCGTCGGCGTGAGCGAATCTGTGAAGTAGCCCGTACCATCATCGGCAATCGCGCTATCGTTGATCACCGTGTTGGGTTCATTGCCTGTATCCAGCTTGGCGACAAGTGCCTTCGTCGCAGTATCGTAGATCAGGATTTGACCCGACCCCGCGCCACACACGAACAGGTGGCCTTCCTTATCGAGCTTCACACCGCCGATTGCGGTACGACCATCGCCACCCGGAGGCAGGAAAACAGCGAGGTCAGGTTGTGCGATGTTGCCCTTGAAGACCGACCCATCCCCATACGAACTTACGTAGAAATCTCCCGTCTTTTCCTGAAACACAATACTTTCCGGGAACACTTTGTCCCCGGAAATTGTGTATTGTGTGGGAATCTGCGTACCGGATTGTGCCGCCAGGCGGGTCAATGGAATGGAAAGCAGTGCGCTGGTCAGAACGAGCAGCAGTGTCGCAAGCAGGTGTTTACGATGCGCAAGACCGATGTAGCTTTTCAAGCAGGTGACGGATTTCATGTGGATACGTTCTCCAATTGACAGATTTAGATGCTGATGTAAGGCACATCAGCGGTATCGAACGAAAGCAGCGCTTCGGCAATGCCGATCCAATCCGAAATAATTTGCATTTGGGCAGTGATCTGTTGCGCGGCGAGGACAGCCTCATGGCTTTCCCACCGCACGAGAAGCAACCAGTCGCCGCCGGAAATATGGACCAGATTTGATCCGAGAAAACCCGGCAAGGCTTTCAGCGCTTCATCGACCGCCGGTCGATCTGCCAGGAAACGTTCGACCTGCCTTTCGCTGACCCGAAACCGACCTATCTCAATCGCTTGCATCGCGAACTTTTATGCCTTTCATCCATGCTTTGCCCGATGCGGAACACTGTAACGTGGCGCTATTCGCTAATCCACCGTAAAACTACGCGCTCTTTTCGGTGTATGGGATAGCGAAACCACGTTGACAGTCTTGTAAGGGCGCATTCATCAAAGACATCTATAACTGGTGATAACCGGAGCCATTCAGGGGGAGATTTTGGTCAGCAGAGGCCGCACCGAGGGGACAATCGAGCGCCTTATCGAGGAAATAGAAATCATTCGCGTCAGGCGGATGAGCTTTTTCCGGGGGAAACATCCGGGCGGCAGGCGCTTCTCACAGCAGGAACTGAATGATTTAGCTTGCTCTACTTATAAAAACTATCTGGATGGCCGCTCACGGCGTATCCCGGATTATGAGGATTTAAACCGCATCGCCGATTATCTGGAATGCTCCGTTGAAGAGCGCAACCATCTCCTTGCAATTGCGCGGTATACGCCGCTCCCCGCCATGAATAGCGCTGAAAGCACGGAGTCAGATTTCGACAAAGCCAAAAAATTGATGCGAGATCTGCAATTTCCATCGCTTCTTGTGACCAGAGACTACGCAGTACATACGGTTTGCCCGAACATGAGAGCGCTTGTCGGAGTTCCGCATCTGGATGAAATACCGCCCGATAAGCGCACGCTGCCCGAATTTCTCTTTCAACCCGAATTGACTCCTTACTTTCATGCCGAGTCGCGCCGACAGCTTCACACGCTATGCGTCTACCATCTGAAATACAAAAATGAGCTATATAGGCGAACCGAATGGTATCAAGCGTTGGTCACGCGGATGCAGAAGCAACAGGAATTTGCGCAGATGTGGCGGACGCTGAATGTTTCCAGCCTCTCCTATGCCGGGATGGATAACGTTTTACTCAGTGTAAATAATCCGTTATGCGCCATGCCAATTTGGGTGACTCTGGCGCAGATGCCTTTCAATCTGCCTTCGATGCTTTACATCCTGTTTTTGCTCCCGGCGGATGATTACGCGCGCGATTTTCTGGATGAAATCGGCTGTCACCGTGAGCAGCGTGAACGCCCGGCCTGGCAAACCTGCGAAGCGTGGGAACATCAGCCGCGAGATATGCACCCGGACGGAATCGAACCGCCGACGCCAGGTTCCGAAGACCTGCGCTCTATCCGCTGAGCTACGGGTGCGTTAGTCCCATTATAAGACGTCCGCGCGGACGCGGCAATGCTCATCTTACGGGCGAACACATCGGTCCACCCCTACACCAGACCGTGCATTTTCGTAGGGGCGGACCTGCGTGTCCGCCCTTTCTTCACCCCAGATAATCGCGAAGCGGGCGGCTGCGCGTCGGGTGGCGCAGTTTACGGAGCGCCTTCGCCTCGATCTGGCGGATGCGTTCGCGCGTTACGCCGAAGTGCTTGCCGACTTCTTCCAGCGTGCTTTCCTGCCCATCCTCGCCCAGCCCGAAACGCATCTCCAGCACTTCACGCTCGCGCTCACCGAGGATCGAAAGCGCACTGCGGATTTGCTCCTTGAGAAGTTGCCGCGCCGCCGCATCGACCGGACCCACGATCTTGTCGTCTTCGATGAAATCACCGAGCGAGCTGGAGTCTTCCTGCCCGACCGGTTGATCAATCGACATTGGCTCCTGCGCGACGCGCATGATCTTACGCACCTTGTTCGCGGCGCGGCGCAGCTTGCGGGCAAGCGCGGGGTCCATCTTGTCGCCACGCCGTTCCGAGTCGCGAATGGCGGCGGTCTCTTCCGGGGGCAGGAAATCCATTTCCAGTGCAAGCCGTTCCGCGCTCGGCTCGCCGCCAAGTTCCTGCATCAGGTCGCGCTGGATGCGCGTCATTTTGTTGATCGTCTCGACCATATGCACAGGGATTCGAATCGTGCGCGCCTGGTCTGCTATCGCGCGGCTGATCGCCTGCCTGATCCACCACGTCGCGTAGGTGCTGAATTTGAAGCCTTTCGAGTGATCGAACTTCTCCACTGCGCGTAGCAAGCCAATATTGCCTTCCTGAATCAGATCGAGGAACCCGATCCCGCGCATCATATAGCGCTTCGCGACGCTGACCACGAGCCGCAGGTTGGCGCGTGTGAGCGCTTCGGCGGCCTCGTTCGCACGGCTGCGCGCGGCGCGGAAGTCCTGCTCGGCGTGGCGCTCGATCTCGTCCGGCTGTTGCGCCAGCCACGCCGCAAAACTTTCTGGCGATGGTAGCGCCACGTCACGCTTCACGGCCTCGCCGACTCGCGCGAGCAGTGCGGCAGGCAGCAGGTAGAGCGCCTGAAAAACCTCGAAGAGGCGGCGCGCGAGGTCGGTCCAGTTGTCGTCGCGTCCCCATTCGCCGCGATCCAGATATTGACGGATATAGGACGTCGGCAAATCGGTACTGGTGCGCTGCAAGCCCTGTGCTTCGGTCACGAGCTGGAGCAGGTCCGGCAAATCCAGAGTCTGTTTCGCGATCTGGGTCGTGACTTCATCCCAGAACTGGATGAGGTGTTGATACAGCGCGACCAGAATTTGCGCGTTGGTCACGGGACTTGCATTCTGTTCGCTGATGGTCGTGCGCAGTTCGTTGAGCAGCGTGAGCGCGGCCATCTGGCTGGAAAGCCACGTCTCGCGGTTGTGGCCGAGCAGCGGAACCTGCCCGATTTCCTTGAGGTACATCCGTACCGGGTCATCGCTGAGTGCGGCGGCGTTCAGCGTTTCGGCAAGTTCCTCATCGGCGGTTTCGGGGTCGATGTCCAGATCAAAATCCGGCAGGGGTTCCCCGGAATTAGGCAGATCGAGTTCCAGATCGGCCAACCCATCGGGGACCAACTCGGAGTCGAGCGCCTCGCCGAACTCCGCGCCATCGTCTTCCGCGGATTCGTCGGGCGGCTTCTCGTTATATCGTTTTGCGGGTCGCTTCATCGTCATGCGGTCATCCTCTGTGCGGCGCTCTACTGGCTCTGTTGCAGGGTCCGCACGGCGGCATCCAGCAAGCGGATAATGCGGTAGCGGCGGCTGATTTCGCGCTGATAACGCAGCGCCTGTTCCGGCTCTTCCTGTTGCAGGAAGCCGAGTTCTTCACTCTCGCGCTTGATACGGCGGCGGCGCAGCGTGAGCGTCTTGATCATGAACTGCGTCAGTTCGGGGTCTTCCTGCCGGATTTGCTGGCGCACCTGAATCGCGGCGCGGCGGCCTTCCTGCGCCCATGCCGCGATTTCGGCGGCTTCCCAGCCTTTGCGCTCGGTCAGCGTCGCGAGCGGTCCTTCGAGCAGGCGCGTTAACTCCGCGCGCAGGTCGGCAGGCAGATTATCGTTGATAAATTCGAGCGGGTCATACTCGAACTGCTGCACCGCGCTCAGGAATACGCTCATCACGGCCTTGTGTTCGCTGCGCTCGAAGTCATCCGGTCCGAGCGGACCGAGCAGCGAGTCGCGGTCGGAAGCCACTTCCGCGAACCTGCGGTTGACGACGGAATAGAATTCCGGGCGGCGTGCGAGGAACGACAGCGCGAAGCCCTCCATCGCGGAATACGTATCGAGCGCTGTAGAAGTTTCGGCTGGCGGCGGTTCGTTCTGGACCACGCGCTTCGCGAGGCTGGTTTGCTGCCGGGCAGAAGCGGGCAGCGGCGCAGCCTGTGCCTGCTGACGCTGCGCCAGCGAGAGCAAATCGCGGTCGTTGATGCGCAGCCGGAGCGCCAGCCGTTGTACGCTGTGGTGGCGGTGCGGCTCGTTCTCAAGCAGCATCGGCAGCAGGCCGCGCGCGATGGCCTCACGGTCCGCAAGCGGCGTCCCCGCCGTGACCTGTGCCGTCCCGCGATCAATCACGTAATCGACAATCGGCTGCGCGTTCGCGACCAGTGCGGTCCACGCATCCGGCGTCTCGCGGATCAGATCGTCGGGGTCCTGCCCTTCGGGGAGCGTCATCACGCGGAGATCGACATCCATCCGCGACGACTGGCGCAGTACGCCCGCACCATCGAACACCGGGCGATATTCGCCAAGCGTCGCCCGCGCGACGTTCAGGCCGCGCAGGGTCGCGTTGACGCCCGCTTCATCCGGGTCGAGCGCGATGATCAGCTTCTTCGCATATTTGGCGAGCTGCTTGAGCTGCACTTCGGTGAGCGCGGTCCCCATCTGCGCCACGACGTTCGTAAACCCGGCCTGATGCGCTTGCAGCGCGTCCATATAGCCCTCGACGATTATGGCGCTTTCACTCTCGCGGATCGCGCGCCGCGCGGCATCGAAGGCGAACAGCAGGTGACTTTTATCGAAGAGCGGCGTCTGCGGTGAGTTCAGATATTTGGGCGTATCTTCCGGGTCGAGCGCGCGCGCCCCGAAGCCGACCACCGCGCCGCGCGCATCACGAATCGGGATCACAAGGCGGTTGCGGAAGCGGTCATAAACGCGCCCCTTCTCGTTCTTCGTCGCGACCCCGGCCTGCAATATCTCGCCTTCGGAGTAGCCCAGGTTGGTCAAATGCTGGATCGCTTCCTGCCAGCCCTGCGGCGCGTACCCGATGCGGAAGCGGTCCACCGTCGCACCCGTAAGGCCGCGCCCGCGCACATAGTCCCGCGCGGCTTCGCCATCGGCACCGTCGCACAGCCGTTCATAGAAGAATTGCGCGGTCTCGTTGAGCAGGCCGCGCAGTTTGTCCAATTCGGCATCGCGCAGCTTCTGCTCGCTGGTCTGCGGCTTGAGTTCGACACCCGTGCGCCCCGCCAGAATTTCCAGCGCGCCCTTGAAATCGACGCCTTCCTGCTTCATCACGAACGAGAACGCATCGCCGCCTTCCGCGCACGCGCCGAAACAGCGCCACGTCCCGCTTTCGGGGTAGACAACAAAGGACGGCGTGCGCTCGTTGTGGAACGGACAGCACGCTTTATAGACCCGCCCCGCGCGCTTGATCGCGACGTTGTAGGAGCCGATCAGGTCGAGAATATCGACCCGCGCTTTGATCTCTTCCGTGACCGACAAGGCTGCCCCGATTCACTTCCGTTCGGAATCGAGATTATACGGACTGCGCGCCTGTTCTGCAAAGCGCCGGGTCCCCTGCGCGCAACCGCCGATTTGTCCGCCTACCAGTTGAAATTGGCGGGACCGCTTTCGGGCGGAACGGTGGAGGCGCTCCAGAAGCCTTTCAGCCACGCGCGGAACTGGATCAATGCTTCCGGGGTGAGCCGCGCTGCTGCTTCCATGCGCCCCGGTCCGAAGGCGTAGAGGCGCGCGAAGCCATCCCGCACGACGAAGATCAGGTAATCGCGCTCCCAGCGCTCGCGCGTCCAGAGGAAGGCGGTCCCGCTTGGCCGCTCGGCCAGTTCGAGGAAGGTCATCCGCGCGGCCTGGCTCATCGAGCCGAGGACGAACCGCGCGCCGACCATGCTGTAATGCAGAAAGCTGAATTCAAGCGTGGAAACCGGTTCGTGGATTTCGACGGTCAGCAACGCGGCGGTGTCTTGGCTGCCAAACTGCGCGAAGCCATTGCGGCGCGCGATACCCGGCTTCGGCGCGAAGGTCATGGTTGAAAGCAACGGTGGCGTCGGGAAACGGCGGTTGAGTTCCACATCCAGATCGATTTTGCCGGAGAAGAAGCCTTGCAGCAGATAGGGCGCGGTACTCTGGAAAACCTTATAATGGCCGCTTTCCTGCAAATCTGCGGCCAGCCGCTGCCGATCCTCGTTGTTGATGCGGTCGGTCAGCTCGCGCGCGATGCGGACCAGCTCCTGCACCGGGACACCATCGACGAAGCCGGGCAGGTCTTCAAGCTGCGGCTCATCGGGCAGGAAAATCCGATGCAGGTTCTTATCGTCCGTTCGGTTCGTCATCACGCTGCCCTTTTCACCGCATAGAATAAGTATACCCGCGCGCGTCTGCCAAAGGTTATTTTGTGCGCTATTTGTTAGATGTTCCGGAGGCGGGTCAGCAGAATACCGGGCTGGGCAGCCCCGCCCCTACAGCGGACCGCGCGCATCGTGTACGGGTCGGGCTTGACCGACCCATCTTTAATTCCTGTCGGATGGATGAATCCAGCCCCTATACCCTCAGCGCACCCACAGTGACGGCACAGCCAGCGCTGCGCTAATCGGCTCGCCGTTGCGCACGATATACGAAACGACGCCGCCCGCTGCCAGCGAGAGCGACAGCGCGTTCACGTCCCCTTCGCCGCCGAAACTCACCGGGTCGATCAGGATCGCCGCCACACGCAGACCGCGCCGCGCGATGAGCTGCGCCGCCCCGACCCAATCCGGGTTCATATCAGCGCTAACGATGACGAGCGTATCCCCGCGCGAGAAATGCTGATCTTCGAGCGCCAGCACCTCGCGCAGTGTAAGCGCGTCCTGCTGCTTCGCCATCGCCAGCGTTTCGAGGATGCGGTTTTGCTGGCGGTAGCCGCGTTCGGGCGCGATCAGTGTACGCTGTGGCGCATAGGTGAGCAGCCCCGCCGTGCGCTCTTTATCTAGGAAATATTGCGCGACTGACGCTGCAAGGACGACCGCGTATTCCTCACTCGACGGCGGGATGAATTCCGGCTCTTCGGTCCCCGTGATGGTATACGGGCGCTCCGCAAACGAACGCGCAGAGAGATCGACCAATACCCACGTATCGGCCATCGGGTCCAGCTCGAATTCCTTGACCATCAGCCGATCCTGCCGCGCCGAACTCTTCCAATGGACGCGGCTCAGGCTGTCGCCGGGCGCGTATTGTCGAATGCCGCTCGCGTTGGTCGTGACATAAGGCGCGCGCTGCCGCCGCGCGTCGCCACCCGATAGACTGCCGAGCGCCGGAACGAAGCTGACCAGAGGCACGGTCATCGGGTAAATCAAAACGCGCGTGGTTGCTGCGATGTGGCGCGTCGTCTGGAACAGGCCGAAGGGGTCCCCGGTCGTGAGCGTGATCGGTCCGAGTGTGAATTCGCCGCGCACCATGCAGCGCGTATGCACCGTCCAGCGATAGGCGCGGAAGGGCAGCAGCGCCGGGACGACCCGGCTGGCCGCGTGTGCCGGGAGCGTCGAAAAATCGCGAATCTCGACCCACAGCTTGGGGATCAATCCGCTGTTGGTGACGGTGAATTGTTCATCGAGCAAGCGCCCGACTTGCCCGCGACGGCTGCGTGTCTGGCGGTTGATACGCAGCCAGCGCCCCGCGAACCACGACCAGATCAGCGCCGCGATGAGCATCAGGCCGAGCAGCCACGCGAGGTTGAAGAAGAACGGCCTGCCCGTGAAGACCCCGAACAGCAGGCAGCCGATCAGGAGCAGGTAAATCGTGATGCGGCGGTCGGCCATAATGTTGGCGCAGCTACTGCACGTTGATCGGACGCAGGCCGACCGTCGCGCCGGGGACCGGGATCGCGTTCATCAGTTGTTGCAGGATCATCCGCGCGCTGATGTCCTTCACGCGCGCCTGCGGTCCGACGATGATGCGGTGTGCGAGCGTGACTTCCACAAGCGCTTTTACATCATCCGGGATTGCGTGGTCGCGCCCCGCGATAGCCGCGCGAGCCTGTGCCGTACGATAGAGCGCGAGCGCCCCGCGCGGGCTGGCTCCGAGGTAAATATCGGGGTGGTTGCGGGTCGCGGTCACGATGTCGATGATGTATTTCTTGACTTCGTTGCCGACGAAGATCGCGCGGATCGCGGTTTGCGCCCCGGTCAGGTCTTCGACGGAGACGACCTGCTGAATATCGGCCAGCGGGTGGTGATGCTGTTGCGAGTCGAGCATCAGCATTTCATCCTGCGGGTTCGGGTAGCCGAGGTTCAGCTTGAGCAGGAAGCGGTCGAGCTGCGCCTCCGGGAGCGGAAACGTCCCTTCGTATTCGATGGGGTTCTGCGTCGCGAGGACGAGAAACGGCATCTGCAAGCCATAAGAGACACCATCGACCGTGACCTGTCGTTCTTCCATCGCTTCGAGGAGCGCCGATTGCGTTTTCGGCGTGGCGCGGTTGATTTCATCGCCCAGCACGATTTGCGCGAAGATCGGACCGGGGACGAAGCGGAATTCCTGCGTTTTCTGGTTGAAGATATTCACGCCCGTGATGTCGCTGGGCAGCATATCCGGCGTGAACTGGATGCGGCTGAACTGCGCGCCGATGGTGCGCGCGATGGCTTTGGTCATCATCGTCTTGCCGACGCCGGGGACATCTTCCAGCAGGATGTGTCCCTGACAGAGCAGCCCAATCGTGATCAGGCGAATTTCGTTGCGTTTGCCGAGGATCACGCGGTTCACATTCTCAACGATGCGATCCGCGACCATTTGTACGGGGGTAGGCACTGTTCAGTTTACCTGTTCGGGAGAATTACAAACCGTGATTATACACGCGATGGCGTGGGCGCGTGCTTAGAAGCTGGGTAGGGAACCAAACCCGGTCGTGCGTCCCGCCGTAGGGGTCGGATTCATCATCCACCTTTATTCATACCGGACGGCGCGTATTATGTAGGGGTCGGGCTTGACCGACCCGTTGCCACAATTCGAGGGCGGACACATTGGTCTGCCCCTACGAAGACGCGCGCTCCAGTGTGGGGATCGCGGCTTGCCCATCCCTTGAAAATAATTCAGGATGTAAATTCAGCAGACCGCCAGGGCATTTCCTGAAAAACCCACGAATTGCCATCCGGGTCGCTGAATGCAACATACTTGATACCCTGCGGGTGTTCGTCGACCTGGCCGACTTCGACGCCCCGGCTGATCAGCAGCTCGCGCGCCTTGACTGCATCGGCAACGACCAGATGTAGCCCTTTGAGCGACCCCGACAGGGTATTATCGATCATGCCTGTGCCTATCACAATCGAACAGGCCGACCCCGGTGGGGTCAATTGGATAACGCGCATCCCGTTTCCCGGCTGCACATCGTGGTCCAGATGGAAGCCGAGTTTATCAACGTAGAATGCCTTCGCGCGGTCCACATCGGAGACGGGGATCGGGATGAGTTCGAGTTTCATTTGCATGGTTGTTGTGGGTCCTGTTTGATTATAGATAGCGGGCGGACACACAGGTCCGCCCCTACGAAGAAAGACAATTGCGCTCCGGTGTAGGGGTCGCGGCTTGCCCGACCCATTTTATTGGAACAATTGTACCATCAGGTGAAAACAAAAAGCGGACCCCGACAGGTCCGCTCCTCGTATATTCCAGCCGACAAACGCGACAGAATTATTTCTTCTTCGCGCCGCGCCGACGGCCACGCCCGGCGACCGTCTTCTTCACGCCGCGCTTGGTACGCGCGTTGGTCTTCGTGCGCTGGCCGTGAACGGGCAGATTGCGGCGGTGACGGATGCCGCGATAGCTGCCGATTTCGATCAGGCGCTTGATGTTGAGCTGCACTTCGCGGCGCAGTTCGCCTTCCACCTTGTAGTTGCTCACGGCGTCGCGCAGGAGGCCGACTTCGGCTTCCGTCAGGTCGCGCACGCGCGTATCCGGGTTGACTCCCGTTGCGTCCAGAATTTCCTGGCTGCGGGTGGGTCCGATTCCATAGAGATAGGTCAGGGCGATTTCAACACGCTTGTCGCGCGGGAGATCGTTTCCTTCGATACGTGCCATAATGTTTCCGTAGTCCTGTTTGCGTGCAAGTTTAACCGAAGATCGCGGCTCAGGGAAGGGTCAGGATGAGCGGACCATTTTCCGTGATGGCGACTGAATGTTCCGTGAATGTGCAGAGCGAGCCATCTTTGGTGGCGACCGTCCAATCGTCGTCGAGTTCCTTCACGTCGTACTTGCCCGCCATGATCATCGGCTCGATAGTGATGACCATGCCCGGCTTGAGCGGCGTGCTTTTCCAGTTGCGGTCGCGCTGGCGACCCTGCGGCCACCAGTTCGGGATTTGCGGCTCTTCGTGCATGTTGCGCCCGACGCCGTGACCGCTGTATTCGCGAACCACATTGAAACCCTGCCCCTCGACATAGCGCTGGATCGACTGCGAGATGTTCTTCGTCTCGCCGGGGACGCAGCACGCCTCGATCCCAAGCCGCAACGCCTCCTGGCTGACATCGAGGATGCGCTGTGCCTCCGGGCTGACCTTTCCGACGCCCATATTGAAGCCGCCATCGCCGACGAAGCCCTTGTACCAGCAGCCACAATCGACGCTGATGATGTCGCCTTCCTGCAATACGCGCGGTCCAGGGATGCCATGCACCAGTTCATCATTGACGCAGGTGCAGATCGAGGCCGGGAAGGGGCGCTTGCCCTGCCGATGCGCGTAGTGCATGAAGGGCGAGACGGTATTGTATTTGCGCAGGATGTCTTCCGCGAGCTTGTTCAGATGTCCGGTTGTGACGCCCGGCTTGATCGCGTTGCGGATCGCTTCCTGCATCTGCCCGACGATGCGCCCCGCCTCGCGCATAGCGATCAGCTCGACGGGGGTTTTGATATAAACGGACATGCTATATCGCCTCCACTGCCGCCATCAGGTCGGCGGTCACTTTTTGGATGGGCTGCTCGGCGTCGAGCGTCCGCACCAGCGCGGGGTCGCGTCCGATGTAATACTCCAGCACCGGGCGCGTATCGCGTTTGAAGATGTCGATCCGCTTGCGTATCTCGTCCGGCTGGTCGTCGGAGCGGATTTTGAGCGGCGCGCCGTCGATGTCGCAGATGCCGTCGGCCTTCGGCGGGTTGTAGCGTATGTGATACACATGGTTGTCATCGAGCGTACATACGCGCCGCCCACCGACCCGTATCAAGGCTTCGGCTTCGGATATTTCGAGGTTGGCGACGACGCCCAGCCGCGTCCCCATGCTGGCAAGCAGTGTATCGAGCGCTTGCGCCTGCGCGACGGTGCGCGGGAAGCCATCGAGGATCACGCCGCGCCCTGCGTCCGGCTGGCTCAGGCGACCCCGGATCATCTGGATCGTGAGGTCATCCGGGACCAGCTTGCCCGCATCGTAATACGAGCGGATTTCAGTCGCGAGCGGCGAGTCCTGCTTCATGATCTCGCGGAACATGCCGCCGCTGGTGACGTGCGGGATACCGAGCGCGTGCGTGATCGCTTCCGCCTGCGTGCCTTTGCCCGCACCCTGCATTCCCATCAGAAGGATGAACCGCGCAGCCATGATTTAGCGCATGAACCCTTCGTAGTTGCGCATGACGAGCTGCGCTTCGAGCTGGCGCATCGTATCAATCACGACGCCGACGACGATGATCAAGCCCGCGCCGGAGATGACCTGCGCCGGGTTGTTCACACGCGTGATGTCGGTGCGCCCGGTGAAGATGTAATCCACGATGGTCATCAGCCCCGGCAGGATCGCGATAATGCCGAGGAACAGCGCCCCGACAATCGTAATCCGGCGCGTGACGGTCGTGATATAGTCCTGCGTGCGCTTGCCGGGACGGATGCCGGGGATGAACCCACCCTGTTTTTGCAGGTTATCCGCGAGGTTCTGGTTCTGGATCATCACGTCCGTGTAGAAGAACGTGAAGGCCACGACCAGCACAAACTCGAAGACCCAGTATGCCCAGCCGGATTGCGTGCCGAAGGCGGTTTGCAGCGAGCGACCAATATCCGTGTTCGGGAAGAAGATGCCCGCGATGATCGCTGGGAAGGTCACAATCGCCTGCGCGAAAATGAGCGGAATCATGCCCGCCGAGTTGACCTTCAGCGGGATGTGCGTGCTGCCGCCGCCATACTGCTTGTTGCCGCGCACGCGCTTTCCATATTGGACCGGGATACGCCGCGTGCCTTCCTGAATGTAGATAATCACGAGGACCGTGACCAGCGTGAGCAGCCCGAAGGCGATCAGGTTGAACAGCACGTATTCATCCGTGACGAGCCGCGCCAGCGCGTTCGGCACGCGCGCGACAATCCCCGCGAAGATGATCATCGAGAGACCGTTGCCGATACCATTACGGGTGATCAATTCACCCAGCCAGATCGCGAACATCGTCCCGGCGGTCATCGTCGTGATCACCGTAACCGTTGTGCCGAAATTGACCCCGAAGCCGGGGATCAGCGGCGCGCCACTCTGCACGAGGCTTTGCAGGATGTTGATCTGCCCATAGGATTGCAGGATCGCCATCGGGATCGCGAGGAAGTACGTGTACTGGTTGATCTTGTCCTGGCCGCCCGGTTCCTTCGAGAGCTGTTCGAGGCGCGGGATCACGCCCGTCAGCAGTTGCAGGATGATTTGCGCGGTGATGTACGGGTACACCCCGTTCGCGAGGACGGAGAAGTTGCTGACCGCGCCACCGGAGAGCAGGTTGAGGATATTGAGCAGCCCCGCGCCCGCCGTGTTGCTGGTCAGCGAGGCAAGCTGCGTCTTATCCACGCCCGGCACGGCGATATGTGTGGCGAACTGGTAGACGAGCAGCACAAAGAGCGTAAAAACGAGCTTCTGGCGCACATCCGGCAACCGGATCGCGTTGCGCGCCGCGTCGAGCATCTGCATAGGACGAATTCCTTAGACCACCGAATGAACGGTGATTATATCTTGCGCCGTAGATAAGTAACGATGTTCAGATCACCGGGGTCGGCCCCAGCCAGCGCGCAGAACGCGCTGCACGTCACGCGATGATCCATGCTGTGGACCACGACATGCATCAGCAGCATTCCAAGCGGGTTGCTATACGGGTTGCCGCGCGAGTCCTGATAGTCGAAAATCGCTTCGAGCCGCGCATCTTCGACCGACCCCGCGAAGTCGATCAGGCGCGCGTGAACGGCATCCCAATCGGCGTTGAATAGCTCCAAATCCGGGTATTCATCCGGGTCCGGGAACTTCGGGACCGGGCTGCCCGTCCAGCGCGCGAGCCAGATGCGCTGCGCGCCCATGCTATGGACGAGGTTGGCGCGGATTGTGTTGAAGGTCGCGCTTTCGTGCGGCCTGTCGAGTTCGATGGGGTCCAGCGTGCGCGCCGCCGCAAGAAGCGTGTTATCCGCCCATTCGGTATAGCGATACAGTTCAACGAGGGTTTGCTGCATGGTTCACGCTCCCACTATCGGATACAAAACGCCCGACCCGTGACCGGATCGGGCTGATTCTACGTTGATTGCATTCCGGTGTAGGGGCGGACCGATGTGTCCGCCCACCAGAAAGACGGATCGAATAAATTCGACCTCTACCCGTTCTGCTGCTTGGCCTTGAGCGCGACAAGCTGCTCCTTGCGGAGTTTCTTGACGGTCGCGAGCGCACCCGTAACGAGCAGCTTGACCTCGACGCACTGGCCGCCTGCCGCTTCGATCTTCTGGCGGGCGCTCTTGCTGAACCGATGCGCGTGGACGGTCATCGCACCATGCACATCGCCTTCGCCAAGGATGACGACGGGCGTATCGGCCTTGCGGATGAGCCGTTCCTGCGCGAGCAGTTCCGGCGTGATGACGGTTCCGGTCTTGAACATCTCCGCGAGCAGCCCCAGATTGATTGGTGCGTACTCAATTTTGAAGATGTTGGTGAAGCCGCGCTTGAACGGCAGACGGCGCACGAGTGGAAGCTGACCGCCTTCAAAGTACGGTCCCTTCGTGCCACCCTGACGGCTGTGCTGGCCTTTGGAGCCTTTACCGGCGGATTTACCCTGCCCGGCGCTCACACCGCGCCCAAGACGGCGGTGGCGTTTGGTCGCGCCCTTCGCGGGATGCAGATCGTTGATTTTCATGGACTAGCCCTCGATCTCGGTCACTTCAACGAGATGATTGACATAGTACAACATCCCGCGAATCGTTGCGTTATCGGCCTGCACGATGGTCTCGCCCAGTTTGTGGAAACCAAGCGCCTTGATCGTGCGCTTGGCGCGAATCTGGTTCCCGATAGCGCTGTGAACCAGCTTGATTTGCAGCTTCTTGTTATTGTCAGCCATTGGTCGCCGCCTCCGCAGTATCACGCGGTGTTGTCGTTGTCGACTTTTCGCGTGTAACCCAGAATGGGACCATCTCGTTCGCGGGCTTGCCGCGCATTTCGGCCAGTTGATCGCCACTCAGCAGGCTTTGCAGCGCCTTCATCGTCGCCATCGCGACGTTGAGCATGTTGCTGCTACCCTGGCTCTTGCTCAGGATGTCCTTCACACCGACCGCTTCCAGCACGGCGCGGACCGAACCGCCCGCGATGACGCCCGTACCCGGCGAGGCAGGCTTGAGCATGACGATAGCGCCACCGTGCTTGGCCGTGACCTCGTGCGGGATCGTCGCGCCGCTGAGTGTGACTTTCTTCATGCGCTTGCGTGCGCCTTCCGACCCCTTGCGGATCGCTTCCGGTACGCCGCGCGACTTGCCGATGCCGATCCCGACGCGGCCTTTGTTATCGCCGACGATGACGACGGTGCGGAACGCGAAACGGCGTCCGCCCTTGACGACCTTCGCCACGCGGGTAATATCGATTACGCGCTCATCGAGTTCTTCGCCGTCATCGCTGCGTTCGCGACGCGGCTCACGCGAATCCCCACGCTGTTGCTTTGCCATGTGATCCTAACTCCTAGAAATCCAGGCCGCCTTCGCGCGCGCCGTCTGCCAATGCTTTAATGCGACCGTGATATTGATAACCGCCCCGGTCGAAGACGACCTTCGAGACGCCTGCCTCTTTCGCGCGCAGCGCGACGAGCTGGCCGACGAGTTTGGCGGCATCGGTCTTGGTCTTGCCTTCGAGCTGTGCGCGCACTTCCGTATCGACCGTGCTGGCCGAGGCGAGCGTATTGCCCGCCACATCATCCACGACCTGCGCGTAGATGTGTTCGAGGCTACGGAAGACGTTCAAACGCGGACGTTCCGGCGTGCCGTTGACTTTCACGCGGACACGGCGGTGACGGCGCAGGCGGGCTTCGTGTTGTTTGTTCGGCATGGTTTACTTGCCCTTCCCGGCTTTACCCGCTTTGCGGCGGATCACTTCGCCTTCGTAGCGAACGCCTTTGCCCTTATAGGGTTCTGGCGGACGCAACCCGCGCAGATCGGCGGCGACTTGCCCGACCCGTGCCTTGTCGATCCCGTCGATGAACAGGGTTTGTCCCTTTTCACCGAGCGAGAAGCTGATATTCGGTTCCGGCTTGATCTCGATTGGATGCGAGTAGCCGAGATACATGATGAGGTCCTTACCCTTGAGTTCCGCGCGGTAGCCGACGCCCTCGATGAGGAGCGTCTTGCGGAACCCGGTCGTGACGCCCACGACCATATTGTTGACGAGGGCGCGCGTGAGGCCATGCAACGCGCGGTTGTGGCGCTCGTCATCCGGGCGCGTGACGTGCAGCACGCCGTCCTGCTGGTCGATCTTCATCGGCTCCGGCGCTGTGAACGCCAGCTCGCCTTTAGGACCCTTGACCTGTACATCCTGACCGTTGATCGTCACCTGCACCTTCGGCGGCAGGGGGACGGGCATTCTCCCGATACGGCTCATAGCTTCTCCACTTTTGGGGAAATCACCCGGCCATGCTGCCCTGCATCATCATTCGCGGGGCGCACCCTGAACTTTCTGGAGCAGCGACCACCCCTGGTCCCTGGTCGAGAACGTTCATTCCGGGCGATAAGTCTTTACTTCGTTAGTAGATCGTGGCGAGAACTTCGCCACCAATCCCGCGACGGCGCGCGTCCGCGCCCGTAATGACGCCCTGCGGCGTGGACAAAATCGCGACGCCCATCCCGCTGAGGACCCAGGGAATTTCATCGCGCCCGACATAGACCCGGCGACCGGGCTTGCTGATGCGCTTGATCTCGCTGATCACGGGACGGCGCACGCGGCGGCGGCCAAAGTATTTCAGATCGACGGTGATCACGGGCTTAATCGGCTCGCCACCTTCGGCGAAGCCTTCGATGAAGCCTTCATCCTTCATGATCTGCAACATGGCGATTTTCAGGTTGGAACGGTCGAACGAGACGGTGGTATGCCCGACCATGAGCGCATTGCGGATGCGCGTCAGCATATCCCCGATAGGGTCAGTCATCATAATCGGTATCTCCTACCAGCTCGCCTTGACGACGCCGGGCAGCTTGCCCTGGTTCGCCTGCTCACGGAAGTGGATGCGGCACAGCCCGAAACGGCGGATATAGCCGCGCGGACGCCCGCAAATCTTGCCGCTGCTGACGTCGATGTACTGGCAGCGATTGCGAACGCGAACCTTGAACTTACGACGCCCTTCACGGGCCACACTGGATCGTTTCGACATTACTGGTTCTCCTGGAAAGGCATTCCGATCAGGCGCAGCAGACGGCGGCCTTCCTCGTCGGTTTTGGCGGTGGTGACGATGGTGATTTCCATGCCGCGCACCTTGTCGATTTTGTCATATTCGATTTCGGGGAAGATCAGTTGTTCACGCAGGCCGAGCGTATAGTTGCCACGCCCGTCGAAGTGATCGCCATCGATCCCGCGGAAATCGCGAGTGCGGGGCAGCGCGACGTTGATCAGGCGGTCGAGCAGGCTCCACATGCGCGCCTGACGCAGCGTGACCTTGACGCCGATGGCGCGGCCTTCGCGCAGCTTGAAGTTGGCGACGCTCTTCTTCGCCTTCGTGACGACGGGCTTCTGCCCGGCGATTTTGATGAGGTCCTCGACCGCGCCATCGAGCGCTTTGGCGTTTTCCGCCGCTTCGCCGACGCCGATATTGATCGACACCTTGAGGATTTTCGGCACTTGCATCGTGTTCGTATACCCGAACTCCTGCATCAGCGCCGGAACGACATCCTGGTTGTACTTCTCGCGGAGGGTAAGTGGGGTCGCCATTATACGTCGATGTCCTTCCCGCACTGCTTGCACACGCGCGTCTTGCGGCCTTCGTCGGTAATGCGGAAGCCCACGCGCGTCTTCTTGTCGCACTGCGTGCAGACCAGCATGACGTTCGAGGCATCCATCGGCGCTTCAAATTCGATCACGCCTGTGGCGGTCTGCCGCTGTTGCTGCTGCTGCTTTTTCTGGTGCTTCTTGACGATATTCAACTGCTCGACGACGAGGCGGTTGTTCTTGGTCAGGACGCGCAGCACCTTGCCGCGCTGGTCCTTGTCTTTCCCGGTGATCACCTCAACGGTGTCCCCTGTCTTGATTCTCTGCATCTCTTTCCTCTAGCTTTGATTCTGCCTTCAGCCTGTAGCCGTTAGCCGTCAGCAATCGAAACTTTTCTTCTTTGCTGGTGGCTGGTGGCTGGTGGCTGGTGGCTCTACAGTGTTTCGGGCGCTAGTGAGACGATTTTCAGATAGCCCCTCTCACGGAGTTCGCGCGCGACCGGACCGAAAACGCGGGTCCCCTTCGGGTTGCCCTCGTCGTCGCCGAGGATCACGGCGGCATTGTCATCGAACCGAATATAGCTGCCGTCTTCACGGCGATATTCCTTGCAAACACGGACGATGACCGCTTTCACGACATCGCTCTTTTTGACGACGCCCTGCGGCGCGGCATTCTTGACCGTCGCGACCACGACATCGCCGATGCTGCCATAGCGCCGCTTGCTGCCACCCAGAACGCGGATGACGAGCAGTTCACGAGCGCCGGTATTATCCGCAACCTTGAGGCGGCTTTCCTGTTGAATCATGGTGAATTCTCCTCGCGGTTGCTACTGCTTCTTTTCGACGATGGTTTCCAGCGCCCAGCGTTTCAGCTTGCTGATCGGGCGGCTTTCGACGATCTGTACGAGGTCGCCAGTGTGGCTGGCGTTTTCTTCGTCGTGCGCGTAATACTTCTGCGTACTGCGCATAACCTTGTCGTAGAGGCGGTGGCGCTTGGCGACATCGACCGCGATTACGCGCGTCTTGTCCATCTTGTCGCTGACTACACGCCCGACCAGACGGCGGCGATTGTTTGTCATTTGGAGGTGGCCTCCTCGGCTTCGAGGATCAGGGCGGCGATCTCGCGCTCGCGCAGGATGGTCAGCATACGCGCCATATCCTTGCGCTTCTGGCGCACGGTATACGG
The DNA here is from genome assembly GCA_965246845.1 of Aggregatilineales bacterium. Classification (GTDB taxonomy): domain Bacteria; phylum Chloroflexota; class Anaerolineae; order Aggregatilineales; family UBA2796; genus JBBRMW01. Next base: position 40,235 of record CBDFFR010000011.1, on the reverse strand, counting down.
GTTATCGACCGACCCGGTGGTGAGGCCGATGCGCAGGTTGAACATATCTCTGCGCAGCGCCTCGATGTCCGCTACGACCGTCGCGCTATCCTTCTCGCGGATTTCGCTGGCTTTCATTATACGGTTTCCTCACCCGAAATCGGGTCTGTGCGCTTGATGAACTTGGTCTTGATGGGCATCTTGAACCCGGCCAGGCGCAGCGCATCGCGGGCGGTCACTTCATCGACGCCGCCCATCTCGAACATCACGCGCCCCGGACGGACGACGGCGACCCAGTGATCGACGTTGCCCTTACCGGAACCCATGCGCGTTTCGGCAGGCTTGGCGGTGACAGGTTTATCCGGGAAGATACGAATCCAGACGCGACCCCGGCGCTTGATGTAGCGCACGATGGCGCGCCGCGCGGCTTCGATCTGGCGCTGCGTGACCCACGCCGGCTCCAGCGCTTGCAGGCCGAATTCACCGAACTGCACGGAGGTTGCCCCGCGTGCCATTCCGCGCATCCGCCCGCGCATTTGCTTGCGGTATTTCACCCGCTTTGGCATCAACATAGTTGCAACGTTCCTTGATAGGTAGGTATAAGGTGTAAGGTATAAGGTATAAGCAAAAGCAGGTCAGGCATCAGTAATTACGAGGCGCGTTCACTCAAATCAAGCAAACTCCGGCATCGTCTTTACCTTATACCTTATGCCTTACACCTTATACCCTCTTCCCTACTGGCTTACGTAGGCGTCGCCAGCTTGCACGGGCAGGTCTTCGCGGAGCTTCATGCCGGTATAGACCCAGACCTTCACACCGAGGCGGCCATAGGTGGTCAGCGCTTCGGCGGTCGCGTAATCGATCAGGCTGCGCAGCGTACCACGCGGCACGCGCCCTTCGACCTGCCACTCGCGGCGGCTCATTTCCGACCCGCCGAGGCGTCCGCTGACCTGAATGCGGATGCCGAGCGCACCCTGCCGCATGGCCTGCGAAACAGCGCGCTTCATCGCGCGGCTGTGTCCGATCCGGCGCTCAAGCTGGCCGACGATGTTCTCCGCGACGAGTTTGGCATCGAGGTCCGGCTTGGTGATCTCTTCGATCTCGACTTTGACTTCCTTGTTCACCAGATCGCGCAGCCCGGTCCGCAGCTTCTTCACGGTGTCGCCCTTGCGCCCGATCAGGATACCCGGCTTGCTGGTGAAAATGGTGATGACGACGAGGTTCGGGAAGCGCTCGATCTCGATTTTGGCAATCGAGGAACGCGGACCGTCATCTTTGGAGGAGCGGCGGCTGTCGCGCTCATCGGGCAGGAACGACCCCTTCATCACCCACTTGCGGATTTTGAAGTCTTCGTGCAGCAGCGTCTTGTAACGCTCGCCCTCTGCGAACCAGCGCGCATCCCAGCCCCGATTGATACCGAGGCGGAACCCGACCGGGTTGACTTTACGACCCATATCCTAAATCCTTCCCTAGTCCAGCGCGTGTTCTTCGAGGATCACGGTAACGTGCGCAGAACGCTTGATACGCGGCTTGTAGCGCCCGCGCGACCCGGCCTTCATACGCTTCAACTGCGTGCCTTCACCCGCGTAGATCGTCTTTATAAAAAGGTCGCTACGGTTCAACTCGTTGTTGTTCTCGGCGTTGGCAATCGCCGACGAAATCAACTTGGAGACGAACTTCGCGCCCTTCTTCGGCATGAAGCGCAGGATGTCCAACGCCATCGTTGCATCCTTGCCGCGTACTTCATCGATCACGAGGCGAATTTTCTGCGCGGAAATCGGCAGACCGCGCACGATAGCTTTGACTTCAGCCATAATCGATCAGCCTCCCCCCGCCTTGACCTTCTTCTCGGCGATGTGGCCTCTGAAGGTGCGTGTCGGTGCGAATTCGCCCAGCTTGTGGCCGACCATGTTTTCCGTGACGTAAATCGGTACATGGCGGCGGCCATCGTGAACCGCGATGGTGTGGCCGACCATCTGCGGGAATATCGTACTCGCGCGGCTCCACGTCTTGATCACGCGCTTCTCGTTACGCTCGTTCATCCCCTCGACTTTTGCCAGCAGGCGCGGCTCGATGAACGGGCCTTTTTTCAGTGAACGCGACATACTCTCACATGCTCCCTGATTTCAATCAGGCATAAGGTTTAAGGTATAAGCTCAAAAAAGTGAGCAAACCAGCGAAAGGCTTATACATGAATTCGGGATTTTTGTAAATCCTGAACCTGCGCTCGCGCTCCGGCCTATACCTTATGCCTTACACCCGTCTAGCGACGCTTCTTCGCGCGGCGGCGGATGATGAACGGATCGGAACGCTTGTTATTGCGCGTCTTGTAGCCGAGTGCGGGCTTGCCCCAGGGCGTGCGCGGACCGGGCATACCAATCGGCGTGCGGCCTTCACCACCACCGTGCGGGTGGCTGGCGGGGTCCATCGCGGAACCACGCACAGTCGGACGCCAGCCCTTCCAGCGGTTACGCCCGGCCTTACCGATCTTGATATTGCTGTGATCGGTGTTGCCGACCTGTCCGAGCGTCGCCATGCACGCATCGGGGACCATCCGCAGTTCGCCGCTCGGCAGGCGAATTTGCGCATAGGCATTTTCGCGGCCAATCAACTGTGCGGAGACGCCCGCCGAACGCGCAAGCTGCGCGCCGCGACCGGGCTGCAACTCGACGTTGTGGACGACCGTACCGACCGGAATGTTCTTGAGCGGGAGCGCGTTGCCCTCGCGCAGCGGCGCGTCGGGTCCGCTCTGAATCGTGTCGCCGACCTTGAGGTTGAGCGGGGCGACGATGTAGCGCTTCTCACCATCCGGGTAGACGATCAGCGCGATACGGGCGGTGCGCCCCGGATCGTATTCAATCGTCTTGACCTTGCCGGGGATGCCCAGCTTGTCGCGCTTGAAGTCGATGTCGCGGATCATGCGCTTGTGTCCCTGCCCGCGATGGCGGACGGTGACATGCCCCTGATTGTTGCGTCCGGCTTTGCCGCGCTTTTCGATCAGCAGCGACTTTTCCGGCGTGGAGCGCGTGATTTCATCGAATGTGTAGCCCGTCATCCCGCGACGACCGGGCGAGGTGGGCTTGTATACTTTGATACCCATCTGCGTGCTGTCCTTTGCACAAGCCTTCGTTTGTAGTGAATGTCCACCCATCGATCCAGCGCCGGGGAAGGCGGCTGTTAGCGGGTGGACCCTCGTGAGCGGTGGTACGTGCGGGCGGACACATCGGTCCGCCCCTACTCATACCCCATACGTGCGGCGCGTTTGGTGACGCGCGGCATTACGTATTGAAGAGCGGGATCGTCTGGCCTTTGGGCAGCGTGACGATGGCCTTCTTCATCGGCGGGTTGCGGACGTAAACCTTACGCCCACGACGGCCCATCTTCTTGGGCAGGATGATCGTGCAGACGTTCAACACGTCCACGCTGAAAATCTGCTCGATGGCGCTCTTGATCTCGATCTTGTTCGCTTTGAGGTGAACCTCGAACGTGAACTGGTTTTGTTCAGCGACGAGGGACAGCGACTTTTCGGTCGAAATCGGACGGATCAGGACTTCGTAGACATTCATCGCGTTACTCCGCTGCTTCTGCGACCTGCGCCGCCGGCGCCCTTCGCGGGCTTGCTCAGGATCGTCTTGATCACTTCCAGCGAGGCGAGCGGGATGATGATCTTCTCGAATTGCATAAGGTCGCGCACGTTCACATAGCTGGCACGGAGGCCAACCACGCGCGGCAGGTTGCGCACGCTGCGCTCGAAAATCTCCATCCGCTCCGGGATGAGGATCAGCGTCTTGGTGGTTCCGACCAGCGTATCGAAAATGCCCGCGACCGCTTTGGTCTTGGCGCTATCGATATTCAGGTTTTCGACGACCATGATCTGGCCGTCACGGAGCGCTGCCGAGAGCGCGCTGCGCAACGCGGCGTGACGCATCTTCTGCGGCATGTGCTTCGTATACTTGTGCGGGACCGGACCGTGCGCGCGTCCACCACCGACAAAGATCGAAGCGTTGCGGCTGCCGTGCCGGGCGCGGCCTGTCCCCTTCTGGCGATACCATTTCGCGTGCGTGCGGCTGACTTCGCTGCGCGTCTTGGTCTTGGCGTTGCCCTGCCGCGCGTTGTCGCGCTGCATCTGGTAATACTGCCACATCAGGCCGGTGTTGATCGTCGCCTCGAAAATCTCCGCCGGCAGATCAACCGTACTCACCTGTGCGCCAGTCAAATTATGTACTGGAACTTCCATTATGAACCTTCCTGGCGAGCCTTGACGGACTGCTTGATGATCACCAGACCGTCTTTCGCGCCGGGGATGGTCCCCTTGACGGCGATGATGTGGCGATCCGCATCCACGACCATTACTTCAAGGTTCTGCGCAGTGACGCGATCTGTACCCATGTGACCCGGACGGCGCGTACCCTTCAGCACGCGCGCCTGCCCGGTCGTCGGTCCGCTCGAACCCGGTGCGCGGGTGCGGTCGGATGCGCCGTGTGTGGTCGGCTGGCGATTGAAGTGGTGGCGCTTGATGCCGCCTGCGAAGCCGCGTCCTTTGGTGACGCCCACGACATCGACGTAATCGCCCTTGATGAAGACGTCGACGGTCAGCTTGTCGCCTTCCTTGACATCCGGCGTCTGGACCCGGAACTCGCGCAGCGTGCGCAGCGCGGGCAGGTTCTGCTTTTGCAGGTGGCCTAGTTCGCCCTTGCTGATCTTGCGCGAGCGGGTTTCTTCCTGCCCCTTGCTATCCTTGTGTTGATAGGTCGGCACTTCGTCGTAGCCAAGCTGTACGGCGGTGTAGCCGTCGCGCTCCGGCGTGCGGACCTGCGTAACATAGCACGGTCCGGCTTGAATGACCGTTACCGGCGTGACTTTGCCCTTCTCGTCGAAGACCTGCGTCATGCCGACTTTTTTCCCGATGATACCCTTCACTGTTGAGCCTCCTGAGAAGCGACCAGCCGTTTACCGCCAGCCTCCAGCCGTCAGCCTCCAGCAGCCAGCATCGATTGCTGGTGGCGGGAGGCTGGTAGCCGGGGCTGCCAGCGCACTGCCGAGCGCTATATCTTGATCTCGATGTCCACGCCTGCGGGCAAGTTCAGCCGCATCAGCGTGTCAATCGTCTTGCTATCCGGGTTGAGAACGTCGATCAGGCGCTTGTGCGTGCGAATCTCGTAGTGTTCCTGGCTGTTCTTATCGATGAACGGCGAACGCTTGACGGTGAAACGCTCGATGCGCGTGGGTAGCGGGACGGGACCGACCACACGCGCACCGGTGCGCTCTGCGGTTTCGACAATGCGCTGTGCGGATTGGTCGAGAACGCGGTGGTCATAAGCTTTGAGGCGGATGCGAATCTTCTGGTTTGCCATAAATCCCTGTTGTTAACCTTTACGCGCCGGGCGCTTGAGAACCGCAGGGGCGGGTTTGTGGACCCGCCCCTGACTGTTGTTATGCCCGGACTGCGTTTGCTAGTCGATGACTTCGGTAATGACACCCGCGCCGACGGTCAGGCCGCCTTCACGGATTGCGAACTTCGATCCCTTTTCGAGAGCGACCGGGGTGATCAGTTCGACGGCGAGGTTGATGTTGTCGCCGGGCATGACCATTTCCACGCCTTCCGGCAGCTCGACGGTCCCGGTCACATCCAGCGTGCGGATGTAGAACTGCGGGCGATAGCCGGGGAAGAACGCCTTGTGACGCCCGCCTTCTTCCTTCTTCAGCACGTACACTTCGCAACGGAATTTCGTGTGCGACTTGATCGAGCCTGACTTGGCGAGGACCATCCCGCGTTCGACTTCTTCACGCTGCGTACCGCGCAGGAGGATACCCGCGTTGTCGCCTGCCTGCGCCTGGTCGAGTTCCTTATGGAACATTTCGATCCCGGTGACGGTCGTTTTGATGTTCTCTTCGCGCAGACCGATGATCTCGATTTCCGCGCCCTTTTGCAGCGTGCCACGCTCCACCCGTCCGGTCACGACCGTACCGCGTCCCTTGATGCTGAACACGTCTTCGACGGGCATCAGGAACGGCTTGTCCATGTCGCGCTTGGGCGTCGGGATGTACTCGTCGACGAGGTTCATCAGATCCCAGATCGGCTTGTATTCCGGTGCATTCGGGTCTGTCGAGGTGCTTTCCAGCACGTTCAACGCGGAGCCGCGAATGATCGGGGTATCCGCCGGAAAGTCGTAGCCGGAGAGCAGGTCGGAGAGTTCCATCTCGACCAGTTCCAGCAGTTCCGGGTCGTCCATCTGGTCGATCTTGTTCAGGAAGACGACCATTGCCGGGACTTCCACCTGACGCGCGAGCAGGACGTGTTCGCGGGTCTGTGGCATCGGACCGTCAGGCGCCGACACGACGAGGATCGCGCCGTCCATCTGCGCCGCACCTGTGATCATGTTCTTGATGTAGTCACGGTGTCCGGGGCAGTCGACGTGCGCGTAGTGCCGTGCGTCGGTCTCGTATTCGACGTGCGTGATGCTGATCGTGATTCCGCGCGCCTTTTCTTCCGGCGCGTTGTCGATGCTGTCATACGCGCGGTAGTTGGCCTGTCCACGCATCGCCAGCACCTTCGTGATCGCCGCCGTCAGGCTCGTCTTGCCATGATCGACGTGTCCAATCGTGCCGATGTTGACGTGCGGTTTGCTACGGTCGAATTTCTCTTTTGCCATTTCCCACTATCCTCAATATGCCCCACCGTGCAGGTGGGGCAACAACTACAATCCTACTTCTGCGTACCCTTGACGAGTTCTTCCTCGACGTTCTTGGGGGCGGGCAGATACTTGCTGAATTCCATCGTGAACTGGCCGCGTCCCTGGCTCATGTTACGGATGTCGGTCGCGTAACCGAACATCTCACCGAGCGGAACGAGGCACTTGATCGCCTGCGCGTTACCGGGACGGCCTTCGGTCGTCTCGACAATCGCGCGGCGGCTCATCAGGTCGCCGAGCAGCGTACCGTTGTACTCCGAGGGGGAGATCACTTCGACCTGCATCATCGGCTCAAGCAGGATCGGCTTGGCCTTCTGGAAGGCGGCCTTGATCGCGATGGACCCGGCGATTTCAAAGGCCATGCTGCTCGAGTCGACTTCGTGGTACGCGCCATCGACCAGCTTGACGCGGATGCCGACGACCGGGTAGCCCGCGAGGATGCCGTTTTCGAGCGCGGCTTTGATGCCGTCGAAGGTCGGACGGATGAATTCCTTCGGGATCGTACCGCCGACGACTTTATCCTCAATGATGTACGGTTCCTTCACATCGTCCGGGAGCGGCTCGATTTCAATCACGACGCGCGCATACTGGCCGCTACCGCCGGATTGCCGCTTGAATACTTCGTCGTGGCGGATCGAGCGCGTGATCGTCTCGCGATAGGAGACGCGCGGACGGCCCACCGTCGCTTCGACCTTGTGTTCGCGGCGCATCCGCTCGACCAGCACTTCGAGGTGCAGTTCGCCCATGCCTTCGATGATCGTCTGGCCGAGCTGTTCATCGCTGTGGACGCGGAAGGTCGGGTCTTCTTCGGCCAGCTTGCGGAGCGCGATACCCATCTTGTCCTGGTCGGCCTTCGTCTTCGGTTCAACCGCGACGGAGATGACCGGCTCCGGGAAGGTGATCTGCTCAAGCACAATCGGCCTGGATTCATCGCACAGCGTATCGCCCGTGAAGGTGTCCTTCAGGCCGAGGATCGCGGCGATGTCACCCGCCTGTACTTCATCCACGTCCTCGCGCTTGTCTGCGAACATACGCACGATACGGCCAATCCGCTCGCGCTTGTCCTTGCTGCTGTTCAGGACGCCCGTACCCGTCCGCATCACGCCCGAATAGACGCGGAAGAAGGCCAGACGGCCAACGAACGGGTCCGTGATGATCTTGAAGACCAGCGCGGACAGCGGCGCTTCGTTATCGGCGGTACGGATTTCGTCGGCATCCGTCTTCGGGTTCGTGCCGTGCGTGGCTTCGACATCGAGTGGCGAGGGCAGATAGGCGACGACGGCATCCAGCAAAATCTGCACGCCCTTGTTCTTGAGCGCGGAACCCGTCAGGACGGGCTGCACCTTGCCCGCGAGGGTCGCGATACGCAACGTTTCGGTGAGTTCTTCGATACTGATGGTCTCTTCCATCAGGTAGCGTTCCATCATCGTTTCGTCGGTTTCGACAATCTTCTCGACTAACTGCGCGCGGGTGGTTTCAACCAGTTCCATCGCATCCGCCGGGACATCGACAATCTTGATGTCGGTTCCTTCGTTGTTCCCATAGAGGACCAGCTTGCGGTTGAGGATGTCGAGCAGGCCGCCAAAGCGGTCGCCTTCGCCATATGGAACCAGCAGGATCGCCGGGTTGCCGCCGAGACGGTCTACGATCATATCCACGCAGCGCTGGAAGTTCGCGCCCGTGCGGTCCATCTTGTTGATGAAGCAAATGCGCGGCACGCCGTATTTATCGGCCTGACGCCACACGGTTTCGGATTGCGGCTCGACGCCCGCCACGCCGTCGAAGACGACCACACCACCATCGAGGACGCGCAGCGAACGCTGCACTTCGGCAGTGAAGTCGATGTGTCCGGGGGTGTCAATCAGGTTGATTTGCGTGTCGTGCCAACGGCTGGTCACGGCGGCGGCGGTGATCGTGATCCCGCGTTCGCGTTCCTGATCCATGTAGTCCGTCGTGGCTGCGCCGTCGTGGACTTCACCGATTTTGTGAACCATACCCGTGAAGTATAGAATTCGTTCTGTCGTTGTCGTTTTGCCCGCATCGATGTGCGCAATGATCCCGATGTTGCGGACCTTGTGCAGGTCGAGCGTAGCGCCTGCGATACCCTTAGCCATTGTGATTCATCCCTTGCTAGAAGCGATAGCTCGCGAACGCGCGGTTCGCATCGGCCATCTTTTGGGTTTCATCTTTCTTTTTGAGCGCGTTGCCCGTGCCGTTCGCGCCATCCATCAGTTCAGCGGCCAGCTTTTCGGCCATGCTGCGCCCGGTGCGCGAACGCGCCGCCGCGAGCAGCCAGCGGATCGCGAGGCTGAGGCCGCGCGCCGACTCGACTTCGACCGGGACCTGATAGGTGGACCCACCGACACGGCGTGGCTTGACTTCGACGGCGGGCGTGACGTTGCGAATCGCCTGCTCGAAGGTTTCCAGCCCGCTGTTTTCGCGCTTGACGCGATCTTCGATCAACGTAAATGCTTCATACATGACGTGGCGCGCGGTGCTGCGCTTGCCCCCGTACATCATGCGGTTAACGAACATGGTGACAAGAATGCTGTTGTATTTCGCATCCGGCAAAACGGTACGCTTCGGCGCGCGGCTTCTTCTGGACATCGTGAGTAACCCTTCTCTACTTCTTCTTCTTGACCGCTGCGGCGGGCTGACCCGGCTTCGGGCGCTTCGCGCCGTACTTGCTGCGGCTCTGTTCGCGGCCCTTGACGCCATCGCAATCGAGCGTGCCGCGTACAATGTGATAGCGCACGCCCGGCAGGTCTTTCACACGGCCACCACGCACGAGGACGACGCTGTGTTCCTGCAAGCCGTGACCTTCGCCCGGAATATAGGCCGTCACTTCAAGGCCGTTCGAGAGGCGCACGCGCGCAATCTTGCGTAGCGCCGAGTTCGGCTTCTTGGGGGTGGTGGTACGGACCTGCGTGCAGATACCGCGCTTTTGCGGGCTGCCACCCGCCTTCTCGTTGCGCTTCTGCTTGTAGGCATTGAATGAAAATTGAAGCGCAGGTGATTTGCTCTTGCCGCGCTTCGGCTGGCGGCCCTTCCGCACAAGTTGGTTGATGGTGGGCATTCAGAGGTCCCTCTACATAGCTATCAGGCACGATCAACGGGCTTGATGCCCGTTTTTTATCCTTACACAACGGTAGGCTGCATTCTGCTAACGCAGTCAATGGCAGCCCGCCGGGAGTGTCTCGTTCAGTTAGACAGCATTGCCACGACAAAAGCGTGGGTGCGGTCCGCTGCAAGAGGTGATTCTACTATAGAGGCGGTGGGTGCGTCAAGGCTGCGTTGATGCACGGCGGCGGTCATTTGTACTGTCAAACATGACTTGGAAAAATATTCTCATAACCCCAGACACGCTTTTAGACGCCTATCATCGGTTCCCAGTATCTGTATAACACGGTCTTCAATTCACGCACAATCGCATTTTGCTGTTCCTCGTCACTCTGTAGCACCAGTGGAAGGAGCGCCAGAAAAAGACGGTATGAGACGAGCAACGGCAGCCGTCGTTCTTCCTCTGTACTTTCAGGCCAACGCGCCGCAAACAGCGCGTCCAGATGTGCTGCGACGCCTTGCTGTAAATCCGCCAGGACAAGCGCCAGTGGTGAAGAAATAGTCGATCCGAAAGCAAGCGCCAGATAGCCGGGAACTTTCTGATTGAAGGCAACGAGCCTGTCAATGAAGGTATCAAGAAAAGCCTGGAGAGGCAGGCTGATCACCGCGGACGAAAGGAGATTATCGTATATCTGATGGAGTTGTTCGACTGCCTGTGCTGCGAATGCTTGCACTATCGCTTCTTTATTCGGGAAAAATTGATACAGTGAACCTGGCGAAAGGCCTGCACGTGCAGCGATCATAATGGTCGTCGTGTTGTCGTAGCCGACCTCGGCAAAGAGCAATCCGGCAGTATGCAGGATTTCATCCACGCGGAGCAGACCACGCTTTTGACGGTGAGCCTGACGCCGTTCCTGATTTTCTCCCATGCTCTACCTCTCCTTTGAATAGACAATGTTGACAATACGATATTTCATTCGTATAATCGAATTTGAATTACGAATGAATACTCGTAATCGTAACCAAAACCAGGTCAAAGGTAAAGAGAAGGAACTACCCATGTCTTCGCAAACGAATAAAGCACTCTGGAACACGTGGATTGAAATGTGGAATGGAAATCTGTCTGTGGCAGATGACATTCTCGCGCCAAATTTCATTGCTCATTTTGCGCCCGCTGGCAATAGCCCTGCTGAAGTTCGCGGACCTGCAGGGATGAAGCAGTGGATTGGTGGGGCGGTAGCGGCCTTCGCCGACGCCACTTTCACAACCAATGTCGGTCCCCTCTCAGATGACAATATGATGGCTGGCCGATGGGTCTTTCGTGCCACGTATCAGGGTGGAATGCCCGGTGCTTCGCCTGCCGCGATAGGGAAACACATCGAGTATGCAGGTATGGACATGCTTCGCGTCGAAGACGGGAAAATCGTCGAATACTGGCTCTGCGCGGACATCCTGCAATTACTTCAACAACTGGGGATGATCCCTTCATAACAACGTGGAACAAAACCACGCCCACCGTCGTTTCACCATCATCACGGCAAAACGAACGGAGTTCACGACGATGAAAAAGCTATTGGTTATCCTGTTGTTCGGTGTTTTCGGCGCGGCGGGGTTGACCGTCGCGGCACAATCGAAAGTGGCCTGCGGCTGCTCGATACTGCCGGTGATCAACCAAGTCGCGATTACGGAAATCCCACCCCCGCGCCCGCTGGATGGGTCCGTCACGCTCAAGGCGCACCGCGTCCGCGTCACCATCGAGGATCAGGTCGCGACCACGAGCATCGAACAGGAATTTCTGAACGAGGGTTCGCGCGTTGCGGAAGGCGAATACCTGTTCCCGCTGCCGCCCGAAGCCGCGATTACGAACCTGACGCTTTATATCAATGGCGAACCCGTTAAGGCGCAGCTTCTGGATGTCAATCAGGCACGCGCCATTTACAACGAAACCGTACGCAAATTGCGCGACCCGGCGCTTCTGCAATACGTCGGACGGCAGGCAGTGCAGGCGAAGATATTCCCAATCGCGCCCGGCGAAACGCGCAAGGTGCAGCTTACCTATTCGCACCTGCTCAAAGCCGAAAACGGGCTACTCGGCTACCTGTATCCGCTCAAGGCCGATTACGTTACGAAAATCCCGGCGCGGCAGGTCAGCGTTTCGGTATCGATTAGCAGTAAAGACCCGATTGGCAACGTTTATTCGCCGGATACGCGCGTCGCGGTCAGCCGCAAGGATGATCGACACGTCGATGTCGGCTTCGAGAGCGCGACGGGCGCACCAACCGACGATTTCTCGCTGTATTACAGCCTGTCGAATGGCGGCATTGGCGCGACGCTGCTCACCTATCGCGAGAGCGCCAACGAAGACGGCTACTTCATGCTCATGTTGACGCCGCCGTTCCGCGTCGATAACGTGCGGGTCGCGCCCAAAGATGTAATCCTCGTACTGGATCAATCCGGCTCGATGCAGGGCAAAAAGTGGGACCAGGCACGCGCCGCCGCGCGTTTCGTCCTCGCGCGCCTGAACCCGGAGGATCGCTTCAACGTGGTCGCATTCAGCACCGGGTACAAACTCTACGCGATGAAGCCGCAGCCCGTCTCGCAGGCCGCTGACGCCGCGAACTGGGTCACGCGCCTCAACGCCGAAGGCGGCACAAATATCGATGCCGCGCTCACACAGGCTACGGAACAGATCGACCCCTCGCGGCTGACGAGCGTGCTATTCATGACGGACGGCCAGCCGACCGAAGGCGAGACGCGCATCGATCAAATCCTCGCCGGGGTGCGTGCCCGTGCCAAATCCAACCTGCGCCTGTTCGCGTTCGGCGTCGGCGACGATGTGAATACGTTCCTGCTGGATACCCTGAGCAGCGAAAATCGCGGGCAATCGGTGTACGTCCGTCCGGCGGAAGACATCGAAGCGAAGGTGAGCGCGCTCTATAACAAGATCACCGCGCCCGTATTGACCGATCTCAAGCTGGACCTCGGCGACTTCACGGTCGATGATTTGTATCCCGGCGCGCCGCTGCCGGACCTTTTTGCGGGCAATCAGTTGATCATCACCGGGCGCTATCGTCGGGGCGGGACAGCCACAGCGAAGCTGACCGGCAAGCAGAGCGACTCCGCGCAGACCTACACCTATGACGGGCTGGAGTTCCGCGAGAACGCGGGCGGGCAGCCGTTCGTCGCGCGGCTGTGGGCGACGCGCCGCATTGGGGCGCTGTTGAACACGATCCGGCTCAAGGGCGAGACAGCAGAACTGGTCGAGTCGGTGAAGAAACTCTCGATCCGCTTCGGTATCCTGACGCCGTACACCGCCTTCCTCGCGCAGGAGCCGGGCAGCCAGCCCGTCGCCAACGCGCCTGCCAGCACGCTGGTAGCGGGTGCGCCGCGCTCGGTGGCGGCACTGCCAACCTATTCCGCGACTACTGCTTCGCAGAGTGGAGCGGGTGCGGTCAATCAGGCGTCCGACGCCAACCAGAAGGCACAGGCCGCCGCGCCGGAAGCCAGCGCAAACGCGCAGTTGCGTAGCGTCGGCAGCCGCACCTTCGCGCTGAAAGGCACGGAATGGGTCGATACCACGTTCGACGCCACGAAGCAGAAGCTCACGAAGGTGACGTTCCTCAGCGATGATTACTTCAAGCTACTGGATCAATATCCCGACCTGCGCGAGGTCGCCGCGCTCGGCGAGCGCTGGACGGTCGTAATCGGGGATGCGGCGTACCAGATCGCGCCGTAATCTGCACCAACGCGCGGGTTTTCGTAGGGGCGGACCGATGTGTCCGCCCGTCTTTATTTCTATATGGTTTTATACATCCAGCGTCGTCAGCGCGGGCGCGGTCTGCGCAATAACCTTCCCGCGTGAAACGACATAGCGCGGTGTGACCTGATAGCGCAGCGCATCGAACGCCGTTTTGACGGGCAACACGACAATATTGGCCGGGTTGCCGACCTGCAAACCGTAATCCTGAATGTGCAGCGACCGCGCACCGTTGCCCGTGATCATATCGAAGCAGCCGTCGATCTCCGCGAGTCCGGTCATCTGCGCGACGTGAACCGTCATGTGCGCGACCCCGATTAGGCTCCCCGTCCCGAAGATGTACCAGGGGTCGAAGATGCAATCCTGCCCCAGACTGACGTTGAAGCCCGCCTGCCAGAGTTCCTTCACGCGCGTCAGGCCGCGCCGCTTCGGGTAACTATCCATACGCCCTTGCAGCGTGATATTGATCAGCGGGTTGGCGATGAAATTGACATTGGTGCGCCGCAGAAAGCCCATAAATTTATAGGCGTAGGCATCGTTGTACGAGCCGAACGCAGTGGTGTGGCTCGCAGAAACGCGCTCACCGTTGCCACGCTTGATCGCCTCCGCGACGATCACTTCCACGAAGCGCGATTGCTCATCGTCAATTTCATCGCAATGAATATCGATCAGGCGGTCGTATTTACCCGCGAGGTCGAAGGCGCGGATCACAGACTGTACGCCGTCTTCGCGTGTGAGTTCATAGTGCGGGATGCCGCCGACCGCGTGCGCGCCACGTTGCAACGCGGTTTCAAGCAAGCCCGCGTTTTCCGGGCGCGAGAAGATGCCATCCTGCGGAAAGGCGACCACCTGCACAGTGATCCAGTCCTTCACGCTGTCCGCGAGTTCGAGCAGCGCATCGAGCGCGGTTAGCGTCGGCTCTGTCGTATCTACGTGCGTTCGCACGTAGAGGACGCCCTGCGCGGCCATCATCCGCAGCGCTTCGAGGGCGCGTGTCTGTACATCCTCGCGCGTCAGCGATTGCTTGCGCTCGCCCCAAAGCTGGATGCCCTCGAAAAGCGTACCGCTCGCGTTGAAGCGCGGTTGTCCGGCCGCCAGCACCGAGTCGAGGTGAATATGCGACTCGACGAAGGGCGGCGTCACGAGGTTGTCCTCGCAATCGAGCGTCGTATCAATATCGCTGTCTGTGAACGCCGCCGGGGACGGCGCAATTTGCGCGATGCGACCCTCCCGCACCAGAATATCGACCGACTGCGCCGCGCGATGCGGGCGGCAATTGCGCAAAACCAGATCGTTCATGAGCGCCGTCTCTCGCGAAGAATACCGAATCAGGCTGAAAGTAGACAATTGTACCTGCTCGCGCGGTTTGGCACATCTGCTCATTGCTCTATCGAAAACCGCGCGCGGCGTGTTATTGTTTACCCGCATCCGTCCTTTGTGGGAGTACAAAGCAATGTCCGGTCGAAAAGTATCCCTGCTGCTCGCACTGCTGGTTGTCCTGCTGACCAGCGTATCGCTGTCGAAACCTGCCGCAGTCCATGCCGCCGACAAGCCGCTCGTGTATGGCATCTACGCGACCCCGCTGGAAGAACCCTGGCCGAACGTCATTCATCAGGCGCTGCTCGCGGCTGAAAAAGATGGCACGATCACCTACAAACACACGGACAACATCGGCTATTCGGGCGACATGGAAAAGGTCCTGCGCGACGCCGTGACGAAGGACAAGCCGGCATTGATCATCGGGGACGGCTTCGGCAACGAAGAAGCGATCCGCGCGGTCGCTGCGGATTACCCGAACATCGCGTTTGCGTTCGGTTCCGAACTTGGCGCAACGGACCCCAACCTCTCCGTTTTCGACAACTGGATTCACGAACCCGCCTACCTGTGCGGCCTGATTGCCGGGTCCGTCACGAAAAGCAACATTGTCGGCGTGGTCGCGGCGCTCCCGATCCCGGAAGTCAATCGTCTGGTGAACGCCTTCGAGCAGGGTGCGCTCGAAGCGAACGCGAAAGTGCAAATCCGCGTAACCTACATCAACAGCTTCTTCGACCCGGCGACGGCGAAGGAAGCAGCACTCGCGCAGATCGACGCGGGCGCAGATGTCCTCTACGCGGAGCGCTTCGGCGTGATCGACGCGGCCAAAGAGCGCAAGGTGCTGGTCTTCGGCAACATGGTCGATCAGAACGAACTCGCGCCGGATTACGTCGTGACGGGTCCCGTCTGGAGCATGACGCCGACGGTCGCCTATCTGCTTAAGCAGGTCGCAGCGGGCGTCTATACCGCGCAGGATTTGAAAGACTTCTCGATGATGTCCAAGGGCGGCTCGCTGCTCGCACCGCTGCACAATTTCGAGAAGACGCTCGCGCCCGCCACGCTCGATCTGTTGAAGAAGCGCCAGGACGAAATCCTCAAGGGCAAGTTCCGTGTGGACATCAACGAGAAAGCGCCCGCCGACTCGAAGACGCTGAACAAAAAATAGAGTGTATCTGTTCGTCGTTGAAATTTTGCGGACGGCAAGAATGCCGTCCCTACCCAACCGGGACGCCATTTTTGGCGTCCATCGGCTCAATCGCGCAACTTTTCTTGAAGAACCTTCATGCAACCTTTGATTGACGCACCTCATGCGCCGCCTGCCGTAGAACTACGCGGCATCACCAAGCAGTTCGGGGCGCTGACCGCCAACGACGGCATCGACCTGACACTGCACGCAGGCCGCATTCACGCGCTGCTTGGAGAGAACGGCGCGGGCAAGTCCACTCTCAGCAAAATTTTATATGGTCTGTACCAGCCGACTGCAGGCGCTATTCTGATCGATGGCGCTGCCGTCCGCTTCGCCTCGCCCGCCGATGCAATCCACGCCGGGATCGGGATGGTCACGCAGCATTTCGCGCTCGTCCCGAATTTTACGGTGACGGAAAATGTGATTTTAGGGCTGCACGAGGGCGCGTTGTTGCAGCGCGATAAAGCGCGGGCGCGGGTACGCAAAGTCGCGGAGCGGTATGGCCTGCGCATCAACCCGGATGCGAAGGTCGGCAAGCTGGCGGTCGGAGAGCAGCAGCGTGTCGAAATCCTCAAGGCACTCTACCGCGACTGCCGCGTATTGATCCTCGACGAGCCGACCGCCGTATTGACGCCCCATGAATCCGATGCGCTGTTTCTCGAATTGAAAACGCTGGTCGCGCAGCAATTGGCCGTCGTCTTCATCAGCCACAAACTCGAAGAGGTGATCGCGCATTGCGACGAGGTGACGGTCCTGCGCGCGGGGCGCGTCGTCGCGCAGCACGCCGTCGGTGATACGGATGCCGCCTTGCTCGCGCGCGAGATGGTAGGCCGCGAGCTGCTCACGCCTGAACGCGCGCCGCATTCCGAAACACAGGGCGCTCCGGTGTTGCAATTGCACGACTTGACATTGCGCGATGCGCGCGGCGTGAACCTGCTTGCGGGGGTAAACCTGACCGTGAACGCGGGAGAGATCGTCGGCTTGGCGGGCGTGGCCGGGAACGGACAGCGCGAATTGGCCGACGTGCTTTCCGGGATGCGGCAGGCCAGCGCGGGTAGCTATCGGATGAATGGCAGCGACCTAACCCACGCCGACGCGCAGACGATCACGCGCGCGGGCGTTGGGCGCATCCATGAGGACCGCTTCAAGAGCATCATCGGACAGATGAGCGTCGCCTATAATCTGGCCTTCGAGGATTTGGCGCGGTTCACCCGTAACGGCGTCCTCGACCAGAACGCGATCCGGCAAAACGCGGAAGCGCTGATCTCCGAATATGAAATCAAGGCGCAGCCGGGCAGCCGCATCGGGCGGCTTTCGGGTGGCAATATTCAGAAAGTGGTCCTCGCGCGCACGCTCTCGCGTCACCCGGCGCTGGTCATCGCCGCGCAGCCAACGCGCGGGCTGGATGTCGGCGCGATTGAATATGTACACGGCAAGCTGCGCGAGGCGCGGGCGAATGGCGCGGCGGTGCTGCTCATCTCCGAAGATTTGGATGAAATCCTAAAACTTTCAGATCGAATTGCGGTCATGTCGGCGGGGCGTATCGTTGGCGAAGTAGCATCAGCGGATGCGACGCTTGAACATCTGGGAATGTTGATGGGCGGAGTGGCGATCTATGGCGACTGAGACTTTCAGCGGATTCCAGAACCGAACCCCGCGCGGCTTCCGCATCGAGCGCGAGCCGTCTCCGGCATGGGTGCGGCTGGCGATCCCGTTTATCGCGCTGCTGGTCGCGTTCGCGATCCTCTCCGTGTTGCTGCTGCTGATGGGCGTGAACCCGCTGCAAGCGTTCTATCAACTGCTGGTCGCACCATTGACGGACTCATCCAGCGCGCTGGAAGTCCTCGTCAAGGCGTCCCCGATTTTGCTGACGGGGCTGGCCGTGCTGGTTGCGTTTGCGGGTGGCTACTTCAACATTGGCGCGGAAGGGCAATTTCTGGCGGGTGCGGTCGTCACGGCGGGGCTGGGTGTGGCGCTCAAGGACGGCGCGCCGTTGCTCGTGATCCCATTAATTCTCATTGCGGGGTTCGCCGCCGGGCTGCTTTGGGCGCTGCTCCCCGCGCTGCTGCGCGTCTACCTCGCCGTCGATGAAGTGGTGACGACGCTGCTGCTCAACTCCGTGATGGGGCTGGCGTTGACCGGGCTGCTAACGGGTCCCTGGCGCGATGTCGGCGGGTGGCCGCGCACGCCCGTCATTTCGGAAGCGATCCGGCTGCCGCGCTTGCTGCCACCGTCACGCTTGCGCGCCGGGATTTTGGTCGGGATTGCGGTGCTGCTGATTGTATGGTTCGTGCTGCGCCGCACGCCGTTCGGGTTGCGGCTGCGCGCGGTCGGGATGAACGCGCAGGCTGCCCGCTTCGTCGGCTTCAACGTCACGCGGACGGTCCTCCTTGCGGCGCTGGTCAGCGGCGGGATCGCGGGGCTGGCCGGGGCGACGGAAATACTCGGCTTGCAGGGACGGCTAATTGCGGAGAGTTCGCCGGGTTACGGCTATACGGGCGTGGTCGTCGCGATGCTCGGCGGCCTGACCGCGCCGGGTGTCCTCTTCGCCGCGCTGCTGATTGCACTGATTCAATCCGGCTCACTTGGGTTAAGTCAGGCGCTTGGCGTCCCGCAATATCTCGGTGACGTGGCGCAGGCGGTGATTTTGCTCTCGGTAATGGCCTGCTTCCTGCTCACAAACTACCGCCTGCGCCGCCGGACTATCGCGAATGGATAGCCTGTTCCTGATCGCTCTGATAGCCGCGACGCTGCGCGTCGCGACGCCGATCCTGTTCGCCGCGCTGGGTGAGACGATCAGCGAAAAGGCGGGCATATTGAACCTCGGCATCGAGGGGACGATGTTTCTGGCCGCCTTTACCGGATTTTGGGCAGCCAAGACGAGCGGATCGCTGGAAATCGGGCTGCTTGTCGCCATCCTGACGGGCGCGGCGCTCGGCCTGCTGATGGCCTTCCTGACGGTGACGCTCGGCCTCAGCCAGCACGTCTCCGGCCTCGGCGTGACGCTGCTCGGTACGGGATTGGCGCTGTTCCTGTACCGCCTCGCTTTCACAGACCCGGCCACCCCGCCCAAACTGAATGCCGCCTTCGCAACATTAACGATCCTGCCCGCCGGGTCGCTCCTCGCACCTGTGTTCAATCTGCACCTGCTCACCTACCTATCGATCTTGCTGGTCCCGCTGATCTGGTTCGTGCTGAACCGCACCCATTTCGGGCTGCGGCTGCGCGCCGTCGGGGAGAATCCCGAAGCAGCGGACACGGCAGGCGTGAGCGTCTATCGAACGCGCTACCTCGCGCTCGCAATGGGTGGCGCGCTGATGGGCGCGGGCGGCGCGTTCCTCTCGATGGCACTGCTCGATTCGTTCACGTTCGGGATCGTCGCCGGGCGCGGCTGGGTCGCGATTGCGCTGGTCATCTTCGGCAATTGGAATCCCTTCCGCGTGTTCATCGGGACGCTGCTTTTCGCGGTCTTTCAGGCGCTGCAACTGCGCTTTCAGGCGCAGGGTCTGGACCTCCCCTATTGGCTGCTGATCGCGCTGCCTTATCTGGTCACGATTGCCGCGCTCGTGCTGGCCGGGCGCAACGCCGCCGCGCCCGCCGCGATGCTCAAGCCGTATCGCCGCGAGGGGTAAGATCGTGATTTGCGGAAATTCGTCTATGAGTCCTGTTGCGCAAATCTAATTTATCAGTATAGTGAAGAGGCATTGCATTCTCACATCCTTCTAATTCCGTAAAGTAGTTGGAAACACGGTGCGCCGATGTCGATGCAGGCCAGAACGAAGAAACCCGTCGAGGAACGCTCCGTTAATGCTTTCGATGCGCAGTCCCACGCGCACGATCCTTTGGGAATTCCCGCGCGAGGCGCTCAACCCGCGCTCAACCGCCGCTCTGTCCTGAACCTGCAACGTACACAGGGCAACCAGCACGTCTTGCGCCTGATGGAACGTGCTAAAGCCGATCAGCAAAATGTAGAAGAATTGATCGAACCCGCATTCGCGGAGCAAGCGGTACTCACCGCGCAGGATGGCTGCGCGGATTGCCCGCCCGATGCGCCGCTCGCGATGCCCGTACAGCGCGCGGTTGATGATTGCGTGGACTGCCCAGCCGACGAGCCGCTCGTTCAAGCGATGCCGATTGTACAGCGCGCGGTTGATGATTGCGTCGATTGCCCGCCGGAGGAACCCTTCACGCAGGCCATGCCACAGGTGCAACGCGTTGTCGAAAACGACTGCCCGGATTGCCCACCTGAAACGGGTAGTGCGGTCCAGCGGACGGCCGTTTCCGACTTGATTCAGCGCTATTCAACGATTGACCGCGCGGGCGGGCAGGCGCATCACATCCCGGTCAGCGTACAGCGCTTCGGTCTAAGCGACATCACGGGTGGCCTGAGCAATGCCGCCAGCACAGTCGGCAACGTCGCGAGCAGCGCAGCGAGTACGGTCAGCAACGCCGCCAGCGCGGTCGCGCAGCTCCCCGGCGGCCTGCTTAATTCGCTGACGGGTGCGGCCAATACTGTCCAGCAGGTCGTCAGCGAAGCGACGAGCTGGGGTCAGAATGTCGGCGGCCAGGCGATTACGGATGTCCAGCAGCAGGCCGAACAGGGGCAGGGACAGGCGCAGGCCGCCGCTACCGAAGCGCAGCAGGCTGACCAGCAGGCACAGCAGGGCGCGCAACAGAGCGAAGCGCAGGTCACTCAGGCGGGGCAGGCGGTCGATCAGCATGGCACGAACGCCATCAACCAGTTGACCGGGATGGGTCCGGCGCTCGAAACGCTGTCGTCGCCCGTGCGCGCGGCGACCCAACCCGCCGCCGTCGCGGCAGCCGGGGCGCAGGTCGGCAACGCAGCGAATACGGCTGCGCCCGCCGCAGCAGGACAGGCCGCGGGGATGGCCGCGCAGGGCGACCCGAACGCGGCGTGGGATTGCAGCGAAGCGTCGGTGCTGTCGCGCGTGGGCGGGGTCGCGAAGAGCGCCCTGCAAATCGCGGAGCGGATACCGGGCGTCGGCTCGCTGGTGCGCTTTGGTGAGGATATGTTTGCAAAGGGGCGCACCCTTTTCAATCAGGTCTCCTCGACCGTCTCCGGGCTGGTCACGAGCGCGCGGGCGTTCATCGACGAGAAGACGCGCCCCATTCAGGAAATGGCACGTAGCATCGAAGAAACGGTCGTCGGTAAGTACAACGAAATCAAAACCGCAGTCACCACGCGCGTCGATGCGATCAAAACCGGGATCAGCAATGCGTGGAACACCGGCAAAGCCTTCGTCACCAACCTCGTTACCGAAAAGGCGAATCAGGTACGCGGCGCGATCAGCAGTGCGGTTACGAACGCTGGAAATCTGGTGCGTAATCTCGGCTCGGCGCTCTACGCGCTGCTTCCGGATTGGGCAAAGAACATCGTGAATTCGCTGCAATCCGGCATGGAGAGCGCCGTTGCCGGCGTGCAGAGCGTCGCGCAGCGTGTCGGCCAGCAGTTGACCACGCTCAAGGATCAGGCAATCACGGCGGCGCAGAACGCAACGGGCGCGGTCGCCCTGCAAATCACGCAGGGCTTGCAAGCCGCCAAACGTTTCGGCCAGCGCGCATTGCAAGCGGCGGGAGAGGCCGGGCGCGCGGCCTATAACCTGCTGCCCGCCTCGATACGCGAACCGCTGGAGCGCGCGGGCGCGTGGGTCAGCGAGGAAGCACGCGCGATCCGCGCCGCTATCGGTGATGAAACCGCAAAACTCAAGGGCGAGGTCTGTGCCGTCATGGGCGAGGCCGCCGGACCCTGCATCGAGCGCCTGATCCCCGACCCTGGCGAGAATAATTCACGCTCGATTACGCTCTCGGTGAGCGGCGATGTGACGATCCCTCTGGAAGGGTTCAGCCTCAAGGTCGGGCAAGGCGCGAAGCTGGAAATCAAGCGCAGCGGCACGAATTTCGATGTCACGGTCAGCGGCGAAGCGACTCTCACGATCCCCGCGACGAGCGGCGGCGGTGGCGCGCACGCCGATGTCACGCTGCCAGGCGGCGCGACGGTCAGCGGCAGCGGATCGGCGGTCGATAAGGCATGGGGCGGCATCACCGGGTCGCGCACCCCAGCAACGTCGGGCAGCGCGCCGGGTGGTGCAACTGCCCCCGGTGGCGCTCCAGGCGGCGCGGGCGCTCAACCCGGCGCGGCGGGTGGTCAGCCGAACGGCGCTCCCGGTGGCGCTCCGGCGGGCGGCGAAGGCATGAAACTCGAAGGCGAGGGCGGCATTAAGGGGACCGTTAGCCAGACCTATCGCTTCGATGCCTCGAAGGGCAATACCAACTGCGAGGGGCTGGGTGGCCTCTCCGGGCTGCTGGCTTCCTTTGGGTTGGGCGCGGCACTGCCAGCGCCACTCGGTAATCTGATCAATATGGCCGGACAATCGGCCTTTGCCAGCAACCTGACCTCAGTTAAGTTCACTGCCGGGGCTATCGGCGAAATCAATCTGGCCGGCGGTCCCGCTGAACTCAAAGCCAAGCTGGAAGCAATGCAAGGCGTCGAATATCGTCCGCAGGGCGATCCCGACGGTGAGAAGCGGCCATCGATTACGCTGTCTGCGGCGCTCTCCGGCGCGCTCGAAGGCAAGCTGCCCTTCCCCGGCCTCTCAGTCGGCGGCGGGTTAGCCGAAGGTTCGTTCACGATGAGTCTGGTGCTGGTCCACGCCAACGATATGATCACACCCTCGCGCTTCGTCGCTGAACTCAAGGCATCGGCCAACCTGTTTGGCTTCAATCCGGGTGCGGTCGGACCACTCCTGCCCAGCGGCGCGGTGGCGACGGTCGCGAACAAGATCAACGATCTATCCGGGCGCTTCCCGCATCCGCAATATCAGCGCGGAATCGAACTGACAGGTACGTATACCGTGACCGGGCTGGATGTGCTGACGCGCGAGATCGCGGCCTACGCGGAGAACAATCAGGAGAACGCGACGGGCGCGGGCGTCGTTGAAATCGCCAAGCGCGTCATGCAGGGCAACCAGATGGCATTCACGCCGAGCGCCGCCGTCGATATGAATGTGACGCGCGTATTGGCCGGGGCGAGCGTCGGCGGCAATGTCGGCGAAGGTACGGAAGCAGTCGGCGTGAACGTCGGCGCGAACGTGACCGACAAGCAGACCTTCAGCCTGTACAAGTCGTCGTGAGGTGCGCAATTGACAGCCCCGCCCGCGCTGCTATAATGATCGTGTTCTGCCTATCGTGATGAGGCCAGGCCCCGGACGGCGCAAGGTGTCGAACCAGGTCAGAGCCTAACAGCAGCAGCCTTAAGATGAGTCTGCGGGTGTTCCGGCAAAGTCTGGTCCCATCACCATAGGCAGAACCCTCATATCTGGAGATAACAGCGTGCATAACCGCCGCGCGGCTCGCCCTTTCGGGTCGCCTTCCCGATCTCCATTCCCACTCCTGCTTATCACCCTTTTCGCTTTCGCGCTCGTGATCGGATACGGCCTGTACTCCGTGACTGCAATCCCTTTCGATCTGCTGATCGGCGGGATGCGCGCTGCACTGCGTACCCACCAGCCCACTGTTCGCGAGGCGCTCTCCGAAGCCGGAGTTGCGCTGGAAGTACCCGACCGCGTTTCGCCCGCGCTCGATAGCGCGATACGCGCCGGGCTGCTCATCACCGTTGAAAAAGCGAAGCCCGTCCTCATTTTTGCGGATGGCGAACAAAAGCGACTGCTCACGCTGCAAACAGACACCGCCGTGATCCTCACCGAAGCCGATATTAAATTGAATACAGGCGACCGTGTAGAGCGCGATGGCGCAACGCTCACGATCACGCGCGCGCAAATCGTTCGGCTGGATGATGGCGGCGCAGCACGAACCCTGACCAGCACGGCGCACGAGGTCGGCGCGGCGCTTGCCGAAAATGGTGTCGCGCTGTACGCCGCCGACCGTGTGATGCCGTCGCTCGACTCGTCTCTGCCAGCCGACATTCGCATCGAGCGCTCGCTCCCCATTCAAATCGATCTCGATGGGCGGCTGATCGTGACGCGCACGCTCGGCAAGACGGTCGCGGAAGCGCTGGCCGAACAGAATATCGCGCTCGTCGGTGAAGATTATGCGCTGCCTGCGCTCCCGACCGCGATCACTACCGGGCTGCGCATTCAGGTCGTGCGCGTCGCGATCAGTGAAGTCACAACGGCGCGCGAGTTGCCTTTCAAGCAAATCCGAAACCCGGATCCGGCGCTTGACCTTGATCAAATTGTCGTGGTACAGGCGGGTATCGTCGGTGTTGAACAAAGCACGGCGCGCGCGCTCTACGAAAGCGGCATCGAAGTCAGCCGTTCCGCGCCGTTGAGCTGGGTCGCACGCCTGCCGCAGGATGAGATTGTGCGCGTCGGCACGCGCGTCACCGTGAAGAGCGTCGATACGCCCGATGGTGCAGTTCAATATTGGCGCACCTTCAAGGCCGCTGCCGAAAGTTACAAACCGTCCAGCACCGGCAAGACGCCCGCTGATCCGACCTTCGGCGTGACCAGCACCGGGCAGCGCCTCGCGCGCGGCATCATCGCGGCAGACCCGGCTTACATCCCGGTTGGCACGCAGGTCTATATATCCGGCTATGGACGGGCGGTTGCGGGTGATATTTTGCCGGGGATTGCCGGGCTCACCGTGCGGCTTGGCTATGGCGAGGATGATTACCAGCCGTTTGCAGGTGACGTCACGGTGTACTTGCTACCGCCCGCGCTGCCCGCCGACCTGATCCTTCCGCTGCCGGAGAACCGCTGATGACGACCAATATTCGCGCCCTGCTCGAAGAACACGAGATCGACCCGAAGAAGAGCCTCGGCCAGAATTTCCTGCACGATCCGCTGTCACTGGATCGGATCGTGAATGCTGCCAGCCTCACCCCGGAAGACACCGTCGTTGAAGTTGGACCGGGTACGGGCGTCCTGACGGCTCGGCTTGCAGCGGTCGCGCGGCGCGTGATTGCCATCGAACTCGATGATCGATTGATCCCTATCCTTGCCGAACTGCCGGAGAACGTGCATATCGTCAATGCCGATATTCTGACCACCGATGTTGAAAAGCTGGTCGGACCCGAACCCTATAAGGTGGTCGCGAACCTGCCCTATTACATCACGAGCGCGATCCTGCGCCACACGCTCGAAATCGCGCACAAGCCGACGGTGATGGTCCTCACGGTGCAGCAGGAAGTCGCGGATCGGCTGGTCGCGAAGCCGGGCGATATGACCGTGCTTGCGGTGAGTGTACAATATTATGGAACGCCTAAAATCGTCGGGCGGATCGGATCGGCAGCGTTCTATCCGCGTCCCGGCGTGGCCTCCGCCATTGTAAAAATCGACGTGTTCCCGCAGCCGCGAGTACAGGTCCCCGACGACGCCTCGTTTTTCAAAGTGGTCCGCGCGGGGTTCAGCCAGAAGCGCAAGCAAATCAAGAATGCGCTGGGCGGTGGCCTTGCGATGGAACATGCACAAGCCGCCGAATATTTGACCACCGCCGGGATCGACCCGATGCGCCGCGCGGAGACGCTCACCATCGAGGAATGGGCTTCGCTCACGCGGGCGGTCTATGGTTGAGCGGTTGCAACCTGTGTGAAGCCAACCCCCGACGCGCGCACGGTGTACGGCGCAGCGATAGCAGGGAACAATTCAAGCGTGAGACTGGCTGCGTCTTTCGCGGGCAATGATTCCGCGAGGCGCGCTGTTCGGTAGCCAATGACACGCCCTTGTGAATCGATCAGTGTAGCGCAGAGTTCGACATCGCTGGCTGCGCGCTCGCCCATGTTGCGGACGGTCACGCGCGCCGCGCCGTTTTCTTGTGTTGCGGAAAGCTGCAAAGTCGCCAGACCGATGTTCGCTGCGCCCTGCGCGTCCATGACTTCCGCGACGGGTCCGGCGAAGCGCTCCGGCGGCACATCGAAGCGCACGCCGTAAGGCAGGCTTTCACCCGCCGCGAGCAAGTGCAACGCGGGAACACCATCCGCGTAGGCGAGCGCGGTTCCATCCGCATCCACCAGATAGATGCGAATATGGATGCCTTGCACTGGAAATCGATTTGGGTTGAGGATGAGACCGAAGCACCACAGGCTCCCGGCGGACGTCTCGAAGCAGGCGGGCGCGAGCAGCGTGAGCAAGGGTGGACCGTTTGCCGGGTTCAGCGTCGAGACGCGCATGATCGTCGCCGCCCCGATGGGTGTGCGAAGCAGGCGTAGCAGCGAGGTCGGGGTAGGCGGCACGCGCGTCATACCGAGCAAGGTTGGTGCGGCGCTCCCGACCGAAGGGGATGCACCCGCACCGCTGCACCCGACAGCGATCACGCTTATCCAACACCACAACCACGCGATCCGTACCGGGGGTCCGCGACGCATATCCCTTAATATCCAAACACAAAGCGCGGTTATCCCACATTATAGCGCCGAATGTATGGATTGCGGCAACAGTACGCAGGTAACTCAACATTGACCCCGCGACTCCCCTCCTATATAATCCAGCCGCACTGGAGAGGTAGCATAGCCCGGCCTAATGCACTCGCTTGGAAAGCGAGCAGGGGGAAACTCCTCGTGGGTTCGAATCCCACCCTCTCCGCAGAATTCAGCGAATCATTCTGAATGCTTGCAGTCATTCAAAATTGTGATAATCATTTAACTCTTGTTCTGAGGGCAGAAGCCCCTGCCGTCAGGTGTGGAGAGTGGTCACGAGAAGCACCGGGTCGGGATGGAATGCCGTCTAGCCAGCCCGTTCAGCCACAACTTCCTGATGCCTTATTGGACTTGTAAGGGACCCCTGACATGCTCTCCGAAAATGAATATGCCGACCTGCTGGAAGTGAGCGTCACTGAATTGATGCGTATGAACGATAAGAACAACGCCGAATGGTCGCGCTTTGCACGTTGGGACTATGAACAAAAAACCGAACGGCTTGTCTTTTCGAATCCGAAGGACGGTCCACCGGATGCACAAATCAGCCTGCGCATCCAGATGATCGGCTCGCTGAGTACGCGCAGCGGGACGTGGATGTGGGCATGGCATAACCCGACAACCCGCGAGGCGCTGACCAAAGACGCGGAAGCCGTCCGCGCTTTCGGCGTGATGCACGGCATCGCGGAACTGACCACGCCCCTCTGGAAAGCCGACGAAGCCGACGGCTGGACGATGACTGCGCTGGCTGTTCACCTCTGCGGCGCGATTGGAGCCTACCGCGCTCCGGCAGATAACACATTCATCTATCTCGCATTGTACGAAATCGCTTAGCGCTGCTCACAAGCGCAACCCCGCAACCTGATCTATACTGTCACCCGCAACATTTCCTCGCGGGGCGAACGTCGATGTCGGATTTTATCGGGCAGCAGATCGGGCAATATCAGGTCATTTCGCTTTTGGGGCGCGGCGGCATGGCGACCGTCTACCGGGCGCGTCAACCGAGCATGGGGCGCGAGGTCGCGCTCAAGGCGATCAAAGCCGAGTTCATGGGCGAAACCGAGTTCATGGACCGCTTCCGACAGGAAGTCAAAACTGTCGCCGCGCTCGGCCACCCGCACATCCTGAAAGTGTTCGACTATGGTGAGTTCAACGGCGCGCCGTACCTCGTCATGGAATTGCTCAACGGTGGCAGCCTCGCGGACCTGCTGCGCACCGGACCCCCGCCCCGCCCCATCGCCATACGCATGGCCGACCAGATCGGCTCCGCGCTCGATTACGCGCACCGCCGGGGCATTGTTCACCGCGATTTGAAGCCGCAAAACGTCCTGCTCGATGAAGACCGCAACGCTTTTCTGACCGATTTCGGCATCGCCAAGCTGCTCAACCAGACCAAGCGCATGACCAGCACCGGGACGATCATGGGGACGCCCGCCTATATGTCCCCGGAGCAGTGGCAGGGCAAGGCCATCGACTCGCGCAGTGACGTCTACGCCTTCGGGATTATGCTGTTCGAGCTGATCGCGGGGCGCGTGCCGTTCGACAGCGATACCCCCTTCGCGCTGATGCACAAACACGTCAACGAACCGCCGCCGCTGCTCTCCGCATCCACATCCGGCATATCCCCGGCAGTCGATGCAGTCCTCTCACGAGCGCTCGCGAAGGACCCCGCCAATCGTTTCGCTACTGCTGGTGAATTATCGGAAGCGTTCGCGCAAACCCTGAGCGATTCTGCGCCCGCTGCTTCACGCGGCCCCGACGGAACCTACATACAGCAGACCGGGAACACCCCGACGCCTGCCCTCCGGCAAACGCCGCCCCCGACCTATATGCAAGGGACCGTCCCGCCGCCGCTGCACGAATCCGTCTATGTACAGACTCCGCCGCCACCGCCCTCAATTACAGGACCCAACCCCGCGCCGTCATCTGCCTCCAACCGCAGACGTGGCGGGGTCGCCGGGCTGCTCGTATTCGGCGGTGCAGGGCTGGTTGGCGTGATCACGCTTGCGCTTGTCGTTGGATTTCTGAGCAACCGTGTCGCCTCACTGAACACGACTCCGACTTTTACACCGCAGGCAGTCGGGCTGGTCGGTTCGCCGACCAGCGAAGGCAGTGCGACCGCGACCTTCGCCGCTCTGATTGCCTCGCCACTGCCGACCGGGACCCCGACCGACATCCCGACGATCACGCCCATTCCGCCGCCGACGCTCACCCCGCTTGCGCTCCCGACACTCCCGCCGCCGACCGCTGCCGTGATCATCATCACCGCGACGCCCGCGCCCACGATCTTCGTGCCGACCGCGATTGTCATCCTGCCAATAACTGCTATCCCGCCGACAACTGCCGTCCCCAAGCCCACGACCGCTATCCCGCCGACAACCGCTGTCCCGCCGCCGAAGATCGTCACACTCAACCCCGGCATCGTTGTTTCGCTGGCGGTGGGTCCGGTCATCCTCACCAAAATTGTGATTTTGCCGAGCGCGACCTTCACGCCGACCCCGCCACCGCTGGTCCTCAACACCACCTTCGTCCTCAAAACAACGCTCGTGGTTATTCAACCGGGTCTGATTACCAAAGTTGCAGTGCTGCCGCCTGCGGTCGCGCTCGGCCAGATTGCCTACCTGAAAAATGTGGGCAAGATACAGCTCTTCATCGCGAAGGGCGACGGCAGCGGCGCGAAGCAAATCACGAACGGCGCGGATGATGTCTACCTGCCCGCACTCTCCCCGGATGGCGGAGCGATTGCCTACATCGTTGCGAAAGGCGCGAACCGCACCATTTTCACGATAAAAACGGACGGCAGCGGCGCGAAGCAACTCACCAACGACGCGAGTAGCTTTGCGCCATCGTGGTCGCCCAATGGGAAGCAGATTGCGTTCCTCTCCACGCGCAGCGGCGGCAACCCGACTCTGTTCACCATGAACGCTGATGGCAGCGCGCAAACGCAGCTCACGAAGGACTACACCGCCAGCTTTGATTGGTCGTCCGATGGCAAGCAGTTGGTCTATACGACCACCAGCGCGGATAAAAACGTATTCCTGATCAACATCGATGGCTCAAATCCGCGTTTGTGGGGGACCTTCGCCAAGCCTGGCAAAGTCACCTGGTCGCCCGATGGCAAGCAGCTCGCAATTGCCGCGAATGACGGCGTTTGGGTCGGCTCCGCGCTGGCAGCGGGGAGCTGGAAGATGACCGCGACGGGCGCATTCAACCCGGCCTGGTCGCCCGATGGCAAGTCGCTCGTCTACAATTCCGGGTCGAGCGTGTTCGTGCTGCCCATCGGCGGCAGCCCGCGAAAAGTCGCGGATAACGGCTCCGAAGCGCTCTGGTCGCTGGATGGCAACGCGATCACATTCACGCGCGACGGTAAAATATGGTCCGTTCCGGCAGATGGCAGCGGCGCGCCCAAAGCGCTGGTCGATGGCTACAGCCCGGTCATCTCGCCCTAACTATCTACGGAAGCAAATCGCGCACCGCGACCTCCGCGATTTGCGCCTGCTCGATCACGACCGGAATCATGCTCGTCTCGGCATAAATTTGCTGCTTCTGATAGCTGCCGTCCTTCGGCTCGCTGAAGACTTCGATTTGCCGATCCACGAGGTTCACAATCCAGTAGACCGGGATGCCTGCCCGTGCATAAACCCGTCTCTTTACCATTCTATCGGTCCGCAGTGTGGAATCCGAGACTTCAACCGCAAGTGCCAAATCATTACCTTTCGGATGGCTCAAACGGTAATCGCGCCGTACTCCGCGCACGATTATAACATCAGGTTCTGGTACGCTTTCCAGTGTGGTGATCGCTTCCTGATCTGACACAAACCAACCCAATGAGAGAACGCGCGCGAGTTCATCCCGAATAGACTGAGTAGAAATTCCATGCGGCGGGTTTTTCACGGGTTTTTGTACAAGCCATCCTTCCAATAATTCGACCGGATCGCCGTCCACCAAAATTCCTGCGTTAGCCATCGCGTAATATTGCTCAACTGACAACCGATAGATTGCCTCGACCGCAACTGCAGTCTTTTCAGGTTCCAGAATACGCTCGGCCACGTTTGCGCCCTCTTCAACTCGCATATATTGTCCCTCGACGTGACACCAAAAACAAAAAGCCCGGCCAAAACATGACCGGGCGGGTTCGATTCTGTTTGCAAGGTCAGATCGTATCAGAGCGGTGGATTCCCGCGCGTGCAACCTCAGAGCGGCTAGTTCGCGCTCACCTTCGGCTGAATTTGAATCTGACGCGGTTTGACGGCTTCAGCCTTGGGCAGGGTGAGGGTCAATACGCCGTTCTCGAAATTGGCGGCTACCTTCTCATGGTCGATGGGCGTATTGATCGTCAGGGTGCGCTCGAAGCGACCCGCTGCCCGCTCACGCAGCAGATACTTGGCTTCTTCAACGGCGGGTTTGAACTCGCCGCGAATAGTCAGCGTATCGCCTTCAAGCATCACTTCGACCGCTTCCGGCTTAACGCCCGGTACGGTCACTTCCAGCACAATCGCGTCGTTGGTCACGTAGGCGTCGATAGGCAGTGACCAGGTGGTCGTGTTCGCGCCGCGCGTGCGGTATGCTTCATCGAACATGCGGTCCATTGTCTCGCGCAGAGTGAGCATATCGCGAACCGGGTTCCAGCGGGTGACGTTGTTCATTTCAAAATCTCCCTTTGTTTGTCTTCGCGTGGTTTTGTACATCGCTGTACATGCCGGTATATTACGCCAGCATTGTAGGAAAATTATCTGAGCAATATCAGCGATTTATATGAAAACACCTTGTTGCGAAGCAGGGTGATGACTTTGTTACAAGCTACGTTTTGGTTGGGATATATACTCTCTATCTATGCTATTGTGCTATCTACAGGTGAGGCCCTATGGTCGAAGAAAGCTTTGATCCGATAGTTATCCAATCCGAAACCGAGAATTATGTTCCTATAGAAGTCATTCCCGAAAAACGCCCGGTAATGGCGCTAGTCGCGGGTTTAGGCGCATCCCTCGTCGGATCGCTAATCTGGGTTTTCCTCGTTAGCTTGATCAACAATCGATGGGGTGCAATCATCGGTTCGCTGTTGATCGGTATGTTCGTCGGCCACATGGTCAAGACATATGGACGCGGCAACAGCCTTCTATTTGGTGTAATCGGCGCGCTCTTTGCCGCGCTCGCACTTGGAATGGGCGATTTGTGGGTTATCGTGAGCGCAGCCTCACGACAAGAAGGAGTTTCGCCCATCGCAGCCCTCGTCCTGATGGTTGGCAATTCCAATCGGCTGCTCAATATCGTGTTTCAAGCGCTCACAAACGAGCAGCTTATTGTATTCACTTTACTGGCAATCGGAGAAGGGTTCTGGATTCCGTTTCGAGTAACGTACCGTCCCCGAAAACCCAAAATAGCCTGACTCAGTTCGCGCTGAAATTCCGCACGTTCGTATCGACCGCACTCAGCACATAAAACGAGCGCTCGCGCCCTTCCGTCGTCGTATGCACGAAATCCGTGATGAAGTAGCCCGCGCCGAATGCGCCCGTAAATACCTCCCGCCCATGCGCCCGCCATTCGCGCGCCAGCCCCTCGTCGGCGCTGCACACCGCGTCGAAGCGCGCCGGGATTTCCAGCAGGCCGATCATCCCGCGAATTGGCGTGAGGCTGCCCGGCTCCGGCAAGCCTTTACCATTCCAGTGCACGCTATTGATAATCGTCGCGTTGCCGTGCAGATATTGCTCGAAAGCAAGCGGACGACGGCCACCACTCAAGCGCTGCTCGACGCGCGGCTGGCTGATGCGCCACTCCGCAACCAGCCGATCCGATTGATTGAAGCTGACCAGCGGCGAGGGTTCCGTACCGTAATAATCGCGCTCATAATCGCCAACTGTGCAGCCGAGTTTGCGGATATTTAAATGCGCGTTGCGGCTGTTAAGCGGGTCGAAAGTCCACGTCACGAGCCGGATACCCTGCTGCATGGCGTACTCGCGCTGCGCCAGCTTGAGTTGATAGCCCAACCCGGTGTTGCGATATTCTGGCAGGACGGTCATGCGCTGGCTGCACAGCTTGAGGTTCGCCATCGCGGGGCGGTCCGCGCCGGGCGCATCAATGCCGAGGTAGCCGAGGACGAAGCCGACGACGCGACTGCCCAGCTTCGCGCCGATCAGCGTACCGCCGTTACGTACCAGCGAAATCAGCATGTGCGGATAAATTACCGTTGTCGGGTCGTCCCATTCGCCGCGCTGCAAGGCCACTACCTGATTAATTTCATCGAGCGTTGCGAGCGGGCGAATCCTGATGTCTGACATGGCGCTCATCTGGTATAATCGGGACTCCAATTTTAACATTCGATACGCGGGCAATCCATGCCGAAACTTGATGAACCCACGCGCGCCCGGCTCGTTGCCGCCGCGCTCGACGCGCAGAGCGCCGCATACATTCCCTATTCGCATTATCCGGTTGGCGCGGCGATCCTGACCAGCGACGGGCGCATTTTCACGGGCTGCAATGTCGAGAACGCCTCGTACAGCGTGACGATTTGCGCGGAACGCACTGCTGGCGTGAAGGCCGTCAGCGAGGGCGCGCGCGTATTCCGCGCCGTAGTCGTCGTGACGAACAATGCCGTCTTCCCGTGCGGCGCGTGCCGCCAGTTCCTCGCAGAGTTCGCAGAAGACGGCGAAATGTCGGTGATCACAGCGGATTCGGATGGCCACATCTCGACCGAAGTTTCGATTGGCGTGTTGCTGCCCGGCAGCTTCGGACCGGACGACCTCGAAGATGGTGTGGACGCGCGGAAATATGGCACGCAATGAGCGCACGTTCCGCACGGATGCGATCATCCTGCGGCGGCAGGATTTCAAGGAGACCGACCGCCTGCTGACGCTTTTCACGCCCGAATACGGCAAATTCACCGTGATCGCGAAGGGCGTCCGCAAACCGACCGGGCGTATGACCGGACATGTCGAACTGTATACGCGCTGTTCGCTGATGCTCAGTCGCGGGCGTGACCTCGATATTGTCACCCAAGCCGAATTACAGGAGCCATTCCTGCAACTGCAAAATAGCCTTGAGCGTGGTGCATACGCGAGCTACGCCGTCGAACTGGTGGACCGTTTCACCGAGCCGGAAGAGCGGCACGACGCGCTCTACGACCTGCTTTGCGATGGGCTGCGCAATATTTCCGCTGACGACTCGGATTTACGGATTATCGCGCGCTTCTATGAACTCTCGCTGCTCTCGCTGGTCGGCTTCCAGCCGGAATTGTTCGATTGCGTAGTCGGCCACGAACCATTGGAGCCACAGGACCAGTATTTCAGCGCGTTCGATGGCGGCGCGATTTGCCCGGAACACGCCGAAAACAACCCGCACGCGCAGCCGATGAGCCTGCCCGCGCTCAAGGTGCTGCGCTATATGACGACGCAGGACTGGCCGATGATCCGCGAACTGATCCTGAGCGATCCGCTGCACCTCGAATTGGAACGTATTTTGCAGTCGTATATCGTCTATCTGCTGGAACGCCGCCTGCGCAGCGTCGATTTTATCCGGCGGCTGCGCTACGGCGCGCACGAGTGACATTCAACGAGCAGGTGTACGCACTCGTGCGCGCGATTCCGGCGGGGCGCGTCCTCACCTATGGCGCGGTGGCGCGGCTGCTTGGCGTGCCGCGTGGGGCGCGTGCGGTCGGCTGGGCGCTGCGTGCGACCCCGCCCGATGGTGATATTCCCTGGCATCGCGTGATCAATGCGCAGGGCGCAATCGTCGTCAAGGATCGGCTGCATGAGGCGCACATCCAGCGCGAACGCCTGCTCGTGGAAGGCGTCGTTTTCGACGCGCATGAGCATGTCGATTTGGAGCGCTTCCGCTGGCAGCCTGCAGATTTTGAAGCCCGCGAACTGCTGGAAAATCTGATATGATCGGCGTGTTAACGAATTCAGCGCGGCAGCTAACTTTGACCGCGCTCCTACACGGAGAATGAACCAACATGGCGCAAAGCTGGCCTAAAGCCCCCGATATGAGCATCGACTCGAAAAAGCAATACACCGCGATCTTCCACACCGAACGCGGCGACATCAGCGCGGAACTTTACGCCGCCGAAGCCCCGGAAACGGTCAATAACTTCGTCTTCCTCGCGCGCAGCGGGTTCTACAACGGGACGCAGTTCCACCGCGTCATCAAGAACTTCATGGTGCAGGGCGGCGACCCAACCGGCACAGGCACGGGCGGACCCGGCTACAAGTGGAACGACGAGCGCGGCGCGTTGAACCTCAAGCATGACGGTCCGGGTGTCCTGAGCATGGCGAATGCCGGACCGAACACCAACGGTTCGCAGTTCTTCATCACGCACACCGCCACACCGCACCTGAACGGCAAACATGCCGTCTTCGGGCGCATCACCGACGCGGAAAGCCTCAAAACGCTGATGACAATCCGCGAACGCGATCCGGGGCGCGATCCGCGTCCGGGCGACAAGCTGAATTCAGTGGAAATCGTCGAGGCCTAAACGCCTTGTAGGGGCGGACCTATGTGTCCGCCCGTGAATTGAAGTCGGGCAAGCCGCGACCCCTAACCAGAGCGGGATTGTCTTCGTAGGGGCGGACCGATGTGTCCGCCCATCTCCAGGTTTCCTACATCGCTCATACTACATTCATCGTTCGGCACTTTGACTATACGCTGCCAACCGCGCGCCGCGCTTTTGCGAAGCAGCGGGCGAAGTGTTAAAACTGTAGGGTCATGTTCAGTGGAATAGGGCTTTAACACAATGCAGAAACGTCTTTTTGCAACATTCAGCCTGCTCATTGCCGCGATGATAATCGCCACCCTGACCGGGGCAGGCCGCGCGCACGCCGCCGATAGCCTCGTCCTCTGGACGAAATTCAACCCCGATAACACGACCGACCCGAATAGCCAGGATAAATGGGCGTCGCAGGCGCTCAAGGACTTTACAGCGAAAACCGGGCAGGCGATCACGCATATCGTGCAGCCCTATGACCAGATCAACAGCAAATTGAACATCGCGGTACAGGCGAAGGGTGATGTCCCGGATGTCTCCTATGTCGACACCTCGACCGTTCCCTTCTTCGTCAAGAACGGTACGTTGCAAGACATCACTGCCTACGTCAAGGCCGCGAGCTGGTTCAAGGATGTAACGCCGGGCGCGCTCGCCGCCTGCACTGGACCGGATGGCAAGATATATTGCGTGCCGACCAGCCTTGCCGGAGCCTCGACTTATTACTGGACTTCGGTATATCCGAATGGCTTCCCGAAGAGCGCACAGGATTTGCTCGCCGCCGCGCAAAAGATGAAAGACCCGGCGGGCAAGAAGTTTGCGGTCACGATGAAGGCCAGCGAGGGTATCTCGCTGCAAATGACGTGGTTCCCGCTGATCGTCTCCGCGGGCGGCCAGATTGCGGACCCGAAGACGGGCAAGGCGACATGGGCGAACCAGCAGGTCGCGGATGTCATCGCGTGGGGTCGCGCCATGTTTGGCGGCAAGTACGCGCCGGAAGTGGACCTCAACACCGGCTTCGATGACGAGACGCCTTTCATGAATGGCGACGCGGGCGCGTTCCTCGCCGGGTCGTGGTCCTATGTCTATCTCAATCCGCTCACCGCGCCGGATGGCACGAAGTTCGATAACGGCGCGGCCAGCGTACAGAAGGCATTCGATGCGGGCAAGCTGAACTTCGCCCCGCCGCTCGTCTGGAAAGACGGCAAGCCCGCGCTGATGGTCACGGGGACAGCTTACGGCATCCCGGTCGGCGCAAAGAATATCAAGGGCGCGCAGACGTGGATCGATTTCCAATTGAGCGCCGCCGAAAATGCGAAGTTCGCGTCGGCTTATGGTGCGATCCCATCGCTCGTTGAAGCGGGCAAGGATGCCGCATTCCAGACTCCGTACTGGAAAGCGATTTCCAGCAACCTGACCACCTATGCGCAGAACCCGCCCGCCCTGACCGACTATGACAAGGGTGTGGCCGCGCTGACCAACGTGATCAACAAGCTGATCGTTGACCCCAGCGCCGACATCATGAAGGAACTGCAAGCCGAGCAGGACAATTACAACAACGGCTTGCAATAACCAGACCGGACGCCATTCATGGCGTCCCTACGGGAAGTTGCGCGTCTGTGTAGGGACGGCATTCTTGCCGCCCGCAAACCACAATCGTGTTCAACTGCGTAATGTCTAATCTTGATCGGTATAGCGCGGGGTTCACTCCCCGCGCTCTCCATTCCACCCACAGTATCGATTAGCGGAGCCATCCGTATGGCGACCAACTCCGTCCCAACGCGCACCGCCGTCACCGCTGCCCGCTCGATTCGGTCCGGTGGGCGTTCCTCCGGGCGCGCGACCAAATTTCTCCCGTTCTGGCTGCTGTTGCCCGCGATTCTGATCCTGCTTGCGGTGCAGGTCTACCCGACGCTCTATTCGCTCTGGTTGAGCGTGAACCGCATCAAGGGCGGCGACCTGATTTTCGTCGGTCTGCAAAACTTCGATAGACTGTTCAAGGATTTGAACTTCGGGCGCTCGCTCAACCGGACTTTCACTTTCGCGGCGCTGTACCTCGTCTTCACGGTCGGGATCGGGATGCTGCTGGCCGTGCTGCTCAACCGCCGTGTGAAGTTCACAGGTTTCTATCTGGTCCTGATCTTCATCCCCTGGGTCATCTCCGATGTGGTGGCCGGGACGATCTGGCGCTGGATGTTCCAGCAGAGCTATGGCATCCTGCAATACTGGCTGCAACCGCTCTCGGATCGGTCACTGCTGGTCAACCCGAATACCGCGATGGGGATTGTCGTCGCGGGGTCGGTCTGGCGGGCGCTCGCCTTCACGACGATACTGTTTCTGGGAGCGCTGCAAACCGTCCCCGTCGAGGTCACGGAAAGCGCGGCGCTGGATGGCGCGGGCGGCTGGCAAAGTTTCCTGCGTATCTCATTCCCGATCATTCGCCCGACCTTTCTGGTCGCGGTGTTGCTGACCTCGATCCGCGCGATCAATTCGGTCGGCATGATCCTCTCGATCATGGGGACGACGGGCGGACCCGGCAATGCGACGATGACGACTGCGCTCTACATGCTCAATTCCGTGATGCGTGATGGCGATTTCGGGCTGGCGGGCGCGACCTCGGTAATCCTGTTCGCGTTCAATCTGGTCCTGACGTTCATCTATTTGCGGCTCGCCACGCGCCGCGATACGGTTTAATAACGATGGTCCGCTCCCGTTCGACAGCGCTCCGCGAAATCTTCTCCACACATACGATCCTCGGCCTCTTCGCGGCGATCTGCATCCTGCCCGTGCTGTATACGCTCGCAACTTCGTTCAAGCCGCTGGGCGAGGTGCGCTCCAATCCGCCGCTCTTCTTCCCGAAGGAATGGACGCTGCAACCTTACAATCAGGTGATTGCCAGCAACCTGATTCGCTACCACATCCCGAATAGCTTCATCAATTCGCTCGGCGCTTCGGTGCTGACGGTGATCGTCGCGGGGCTGGCCGGATATGCCTTTTCGCGCTATAAATTTCGCGGGAGCGGCGCGCTGCAATTGACGATCCTCGGCCTGATGATGATCCCCGGCCTGACAAACCTGATCCCGCTCTACAAGATTGCGAGCGATCTGGGATTGATTCAGAGCAGCCCGCACGGGTTGATGATCGGTATCTACACGGCGGGCGGCCTGCCCTTTAGCATCTGGATCATCAAATCGTTCTTCGATTCGATCCCGCTTGAAATCGAGGAGGCGGCGCTGATCGATGGCTGCTCGCCTGTGCAGGCGCTCTATTACATCGTTGTGCCGCTGGCCGGACCGGGGCTGCTCGCGGGCTTCCTGCTGATGTTCGTCGATACATGGAACGAATTCCTTGCGGCGGTGCTTCTGCTCAACCGCGAGACGGATAAAGTCGCGACGGTCGGGCTATATGCCTTCCAGTCCTCGTTCGAGATTCAGTACAACGTTTGGATGGCGGCCTGTATCGTGATTATGATCCCGGTGGTGGCGCTGTTCCTCGTGATGCGTCGGACTTTCTTCCAGGCCATGTTGCAGGGGGCGCTCAAAGGCTGAATTATGGAAAAGCAAACTGGACGGATCGAAGCTTTCAGCGATGGTGTGTTGGGGATCGCGATGACGCTGCTCGTAATCGAACTGCACGCACCCGGCGCGGATGCAGTAAAGGCAAATGGTCTCTTTCCCGCGCTCGCAGCGGCATGGCCGTCCTATTTCGCCTTCGTGTGCAGTTTTTTCTACATTCTCGTGATGTGGATCAATCACCACCGCCTCTTTAACATCATTACCAAAGTCGATAACACGCTACTCATCCTGAACGGCGTGCTTCTCTTCGGGATTTGCGTCGTGCCATTCCTGACGACTCTTCTAGCCGATTATTTGAACGAAGATCAGGGACGCATGGCGGCGTTCATTTATAGCGTATGGTTCTTTCTGGTGGCGCTTTGTTATAACCTCCTGTGGTGGTATGCCTATGCGCGTGGCTTGTTCCACCAGAACGCCGACCGCACAGCGATCAAGACCATTTCCGCTCAATATCGGTTCGGTCCGCTGGCCTATCTGATTATCGCGTTTATCTCGCTCCTGAGCGCTGTCCTCGCGCTGTTTCTGACCCTCGCTATGGCCGTGTTTTTCGTGCTGCCGAATCGCACCCTGTCCAAAGTTCTGGCAACGGATCAACCCGTCGAAGAGACCTGATTTGCGTTATACTTTCCGCAGAGAGTTTTAGAAAAACCGGATAAGGATCAAAAAATTATGAAAGCCCGTGCGGTTATCCTGGCAGGCGGAGAAGGAACGCGCCTGAGTGTCCTGACTGCCAAACGCAGCAAGCCCGCCGTTCCCTTCGCTGGCAAATATCGGATCGTCGATTTCACACTCAGCAATTGCGTAAACTCCGGCATTTTCGATGTCTTAATCCTGACGCAATATCGTCCGCACAGCCTGAATGATCACATCGGTAACGGCCAGCCCTGGGACCTCGACCGCAGCTTCACAGGCGGGGTGCAGATGCTGCAACCCTATCGCGGGCGCAAGGACGAAGACTGGTACACCGGAACGGCAGACGC
The DNA here is from genome assembly GCA_965246845.1 of Aggregatilineales bacterium. GTDB lineage: Bacteria > Chloroflexota > Anaerolineae > Aggregatilineales > UBA2796 > JBBRMW01. The sequence continues at coordinate 829 of CBDFFR010000011.1, read as the reverse complement.
GGTTTACCAGAACCTGAATTTCGTCGTGCGCAAGAATCCCGACCACACGCTGATCCTTTCCGGCGATCATATTTACCAGATGAATTACGATGCGCTGCTGAATTACCACATCGCCAAAGGCGCGGATGTCACGATCTGCGCGCTGCGCGTGCCGCTCGCGGAAGCCAGCCGCTACGGGATCATGAAGACCGAAAAGGGCGACCGCATTGTTGACTTCGTGGAGAAGCCGCAGAAGCCGCCTTCGGACCTTGCCAGCATGGGCGTTTACGTCTTCCGTACCAAAGTGCTGGAACAGGTCCTCCTTGAGGACGCCGCGCGCGATTCATCCAGCCATGACTTCGGCAAGGACATCATCCCGCGCATGATCGCCTCCGGGCGGCCTGTCTTCGCCTATCCGTTCCGGGGCTACTGGGTCGATGTGGGGACCATCGCGGCCTACTGGGAAGCACATATGGACCTGCTCGCGGACCCGCCGCCGTTCAATTTGCAGGATCGCGGCTGGGTCATCCACACCCGTTCGGAAGAGCGCCCGCCCGCAAACATCAAAGACACCGCGACGATCCGCAACAGCCTGATCACCAATGGCTGCGTCATCTCCGAAGGCGCGGTCGTGGAGAGTTCGATCCTTTCGCCCGGCGTCCACATCGGACCGAACGCGGTGGTACGCGAGTGCGTGATCCTGACTGATACGTCCGTCGAAGCAGGCGCGACGGTGGAGCGCTGCATCATCGATAAGGAAGCCGTGATCGGGCATGACTCGCGCGTGGGCGAGATCACCGACGCGGCGGACCTCGGCATTACGGTTGTCGGCAAAGGGGCGCGCATCCCC
>CBDFFR010000010.1:0-162190 GCA_965246845.1 Aggregatilineales bacterium | reverse complement strand
GCAAAGGGGCGCGCATCCCCGCCAAATTCACGGTTGGGCGCGGCGCGACGGTCGCATCTGAGGCTACCGCCGATGACTTTGCCGAATTCACGGATCACGTCGTACCGGGCGCGCAACGAGTCGATGCAAAGCACGGATCGTAGTGCCGCTTGAGCCTTCTCAAAGTCCTCGTCATCGGCGGCGGCGCGCGTGAACATGCCCTCGCGTGGGCAATCTCGCGTTCGCCGCGCGCCGGGCGGGTCTTCGTCGCGCCGGGCAATGGCGGGACGGAATGGACCCATCTCAAGGATCGCGTGACCACCTCGAACATCCCGCAAACCACGATCCCGGACCTGATCGCGTTCGCGAAGGAGCAGCGGATCGACCTGACGGTGGCGGGTCCGCTCGCTCCGTATGTGAATGGAATTGTCGATCAGTTCCGCGTGGCGCGATTGAATATCTTCGGTCCGGTGAAGGATGCCGCCTCGCTGGAAAGTTCGCGCGCCTTCGGCAAACGTTTCATGCGCGCCGAACGCATCCCGACCGCCGCCTTCGAGACGTTCACCGATTACCCGCAAGCCGCCGCGTATATCCAGAAGCAGAGCGGTAGCCTGCTCGTCAAAGCGGATGGCGGTCCGGGTGGCGTGTTTCCCTGCGCGACACCTGCCGAAGCGCTGGACGCGGCGAAGCGGCTGCTCATCGGGCGTGAACTCGGCGCGGCGGGCAAGACGATCATCGTCGAAAAGCGCCTTGAGGGGACGCCGCTCTCCGTCTTCGCCTTCACCAATGGCAAGGACTACGAAATACTGGACTTCGCGCGCCGCACGGCCAACGGTGCGCAGAACGTGCGCGGCGTGGACCAACTGCTCTATGGCGAGATTGTGGAACTCATCCGGCGCACGGTGATGGGCATGGAGCGGCGCGGCCTGCTTTATAGCGGATTACTTGGCGCGCATCTGATGCTGATGAAGGACGGTCCGCAGGTGCTGGAATACGGCGTCACTTTTGGGGACCCGGAAACGCTGGCGATATTGCCTGCGCTGCGCTTCGATATTGTGGAATTGATGCTGCAATGCGCAGGCGTCTTCGCGGGGATGGGAACTGTTGACCCGATTTATAGGACGGGCGCGTTATCTGCTGCGACAATTGGACTCGACGCGGAAAGCCCGGATGAGCTGATTACCGGGATCGATGCGGCGGAGAAGGCCGGGGCGCTCGTCTTCCACGAGGCGACGCGCAGGAGTGGCAATATCCTGAGCGCGGCGGGCAATCGTATCCTCTATGTGAGTACGACCGGACCCACGCCCGAAGCCGCGCTCGATAAAGCCACTGCCGCCGCAAACACAATCACGCGCCGCGCCGTGCAGGGCGGCTAAACACACAGGAGCAACTATTTTGGATACGCAAGGGCTGAATGAGTTCTACGACAACACGGGCGTCCGCAAGCTGGCGGTGCTGCTTTCCAGCGAAGGGGCGCATCTACACGCGATTATCGACGCGATTGCGCATGGCAGGCTGAACGCACAGGTCGCGGTCGTCGCCGCAAATAAAACCGACGCCGAAGGGCTGGCCGTCGCACGCGAAGCGGGTATCCCGGTCGTCGTTGCGCCTGCTGGCGAGACCGACGCGGAACGCGAAGCGCGCGATGCCGATCTCGCCGCACAGATCGGGCAATACGCGCCGGATTTGATCGTCCTGACTGCGTTCACGGAAATCCTTTCGCGCGCCTTCCTCAGCAAATTTCCGGGGCGCGTGATCAATCTGCACGCCTCGCTGCCCGAAGAATTCCCCGGCCTGCACCCGATTCACCGCGCTTTCGAGGCGTGGCAGCGCGGCGAACTCACGATGTCCGGCTGTGTGGTGCGTTATGTCACGCCTGATCTGGAGCGCGGCTCGCTGATTGCGCAGCGCGAGGTTCCGTTTCAGGATGGGGACACGCTCGACCTCTACACGCGCCGGATGCACGTTGCGGAGCAGGAACTGCTGATCGATTCGATCTCGCGCGTGCTGGATGGATAAGTAAGAGGCTGGGGTTTATCCAGCCTCTACACACCATGCACTACACAGGTTAAGATTAGAACCGTACAGGCAAGCTCGATATGCCGCGCACGATCATGTTGCCGCGCCAAACGAGGTCGCCTGGTTCGACGTCCAGCTCTAGATCGGGCAGACGACGCAGCAGTGCGCCAAAAGCGATCTGTCCTTCCAAACGGGCGAGCGGCGCGCCGAGGCAGAAATGCACGCCATGCCCGAACGCGAGGTGACGCTCGATCCGGCGCGCGACATCGACCGCATCCGGGTCTGTGAACTGCCCCGCATCACGGTCCGCCGAGCCAACAATGATGTTCACTGTCTCGCCCGCGTGGATGACCTGCCCGCCGAGTTCGACGTCCTCAATCGCGGTGCGCGGAGTCGTCGCGAAGGCCGGACCGCAAAAGCGCAGCAATTCTTCTACCGCGTTCGGGATGAGCGACGAGTCGGCTTTCAGTTTTGCAAATTGCTCTGGCTGCGTGAGCAGCGCAAGAATACCGTTCCCGATCAGGTTGGAAGTCGTCTCGTGTCCGGCGAAGATGAGCAGTGTCATCATTCCGACTATTTCCCCTTCGGAGAGGCGGTCGTCATCCCCATCACGGGCTACGAGGCTGCTCAACAGGTCCTGCGCCGGGTTGATGCGCTTCTCCGCGATGAGCGCGCGGATATATTTTGCGAATTGGTCCAGCTTTTGCCATTTCTCCGGATCATCCGAGGTCTGGTCGATGATCGCGTTCGACCACTCACGAATCTTGTCCTGATCCTGCTGCGGCACACCCAGCATATCAGAGATGACGTTGATCGGGAGCGGATATGCGAAATCGGTCATCAAATCCGCTGCGCCTTTCGGCTGCATCTGGTCAATCAAGGTCTCGGTCAGCGCTTCGATGCGCGGGCGCAGCCCTTCGATGAAGCGTGGCGTGAAGCCCTTCGAGACGAGCGCGCGCAGACGTGTATGATCCATCCCATCCGCGAAGATCATGGATTTTTCCAGACCCAGCGGCGAAACATAGCCATCACCCTGACCACCGTATGCGCGATACATATTCGATGAGAAGCGTGCATCCCGCAGGACCTGCACCGCCTCCTCGAAGCGCGTGATGAACCACATCCCACGCCCGTTCGGAGCCTCGAATTTGAAGACAGGCGCAGAGGATCGCAGGAAGGCGAGCATCGGGAACGGGTCGGCCAGAAACGCCGGGTCGAAGAAGTTCATGCCCGCTGCAGGAGAATTCGTCATGTTGGTTATATCTCGCTACTTGAATAAAGGATTCTATCAGAAGCCGCCGTAAAACCCTACCGTCATAAGTATCGGCAGACCTTGCTATACGGGATGATTCTGCGTATAGTTTCAAAATGGCTATGTTATATATGGATGTTTCCGTATATATTGTTGCACCTCTCGGTGATACAGTGAAAGGTGCCGCAAGATGACTAACCAACAACAAATTATGAATGTGCAAGAACAAATCGAAAATTATATTTCTAGCCAACCTGAGCCAAAATGTAGTGATATGCGGTCGTTGCACCGCATCATTCTGGAGGTCATGCCAGCATGTAAATTGTGGTTCCTGGATGGCAAAAACAGTGAAAATAGAATCGTTTCTAACCCAAATATAGGATATGGGCTTCAAACCATAAAAACTGCTGATGGAAAAAACAGAGAGTTCTATCAAATTGGTTTGAGCGCAAATAAAACCGGCATCTCCGTTTATATTCTTGGCATTGAAGATAAGAAATACCTGGTCCAGACATATGGAGAAAAACTTGGTAAAGCAAGTGTCACAGGATATTGTATTAAGTTCAAAGCGCTAAAAGCTATAAACGTTGATGTACTCGAAGCGGCAATACGCGATGGAGTGGCGCTCACGATTTAAAAATGATTGGATTTTCGATAAACGAAAAATCTTTAAAATATCACCAGATCGTTGGGCGCATCAGCATCAGAAGTTGATCCTCAAATGGGTTGCCCTCAGATACGCAAGTAGTCAGACGCTAGGCAACTGGCGCAACCGTGCTGAGGGTAAAAGCCCCCGCCTTTAGGAGTGGGGAGTATGTCACCGCAAGGCAAGAGGTTTGCAGTGAAGAGGATGTATAGAAACAAAACGCCGCGCGGAGTTTAACTATCCACGCGGCGCTTCATTTTCCAGACAAAATCGGAAATTACGGCGTGACGTCATCCTTGATCGCCATCACCTGCACGCCCTTGTGGAAACCGCAAGTCGGGCAAACGTGATGCGACTGGTGGTAAGCGCCGCAGTTGGTGCATTTGACGAGGTGCTGCAACGTCAGCTTGTCATGGTTACGGCGGTTCAGCTTGCGCCGACGCGACATCTTGCGTTTAGGTAGTGGACCCACGAGACAACTCCCGGCCTAGTTTGTCATAGAATCGCCCGGTACAGTTGCCAGGCAGCGGAGGGCATTATAGCAGTCGGCGGGGGGGTGGTCAAGGCGCGGGGCTAACGAGTGTTCGCCTTCGCGAGCGCGGCCATATCCGTCAGCCGCAAAATACGCCCGGCGGTTCCCCAATTGCCATCGGCAATTTCCTCGATCAGGCAGTAGACGCGCAGGCCGCTTTCCAGCGACAGCGGCGTACCCTCGATTCTCAGCAACGTACTGGTGATCTCCCCGACCAACCCGTTTTTTGCTTCACCGTTGAGAATGCCATGCGGCACGGTCACATAGACACGGTAACGCGCGGCCTGCTTTTCCAGATGCAAGTTACCACCGACCGTATACTCTTGCGCCTCGTTCACGTATACCCAAATCGTACTCCGGCGGCTGGATGTCGGCTCGTAACCCTCATATTTGGCAAGGATTGCAGTGAACTCTTCGCCGATCTGTGTCTTCTGGTCGCTGCTGAACGCGCCCTGTGGGACGGTGACATCGATTATTGGCATGGTGTTTTCCTTTTTTGAAAATTGCGCCGAAAAGTTCCGCGCACCTGCCAAATATCATAATTTGAATGCTATACTCTGTAAAGCAGGTACTAAAAAGTGCTATAGGTTCAGAAAGTAAACCAATGCGATATACGACGACCCGTGAAGACTGCGCCATCGAGTACACACTCAAAATTCTGGGGAGCAAGTGGACTATTCTCGTCATCCGCGAGCTGTTCACGGGGACAAAACGGTTCAACGAACTGCGACGCACTTTGAAAACGATCAGTACCAAGACACTGGTTGAACGCTTACGCGAATTGGAAGAAGAAGGCATTCTCACACGGACCATTTACGCGGAAGTGCCGCCGCGCGTGGAATATGCGCTGACCGAACGCGGATTGAGCCTTCGCCCGATATTGCGCGCGATGATCGAATGGGGACAGGTCGGCGACCCTGCAAAGGGGAACGCATAGCCACTATCCAGCTACGTAGAACTACGTATCTGCGCCGTTCGCCTGTGGCTGATAGGATTTGTATAGGTCCACCATCGCTAGACTTTCGGGTATGTGCAGCGAGCGCGCACAACGACGCCCGCCCGCGCATCTCCGTTCAAACGTGATGTGGAGACCGCAATGAACAGAAGTTTGAGAGACAGGATTGCAACGATCAGCCGCCGTGACATGCTCAAGGCGACGGGCGCGCTCGTCGGGACCGCGCTGGTCCCTGCAGCGCTTGGGCTATCGGCAACAACCGTCGCAGCCGCCCCGCAGAATGCCCCGGTAGGGCAGCAATTTGTCGGCAAGCGTTATGGGATCGGGTACGTTTTATCCAATGAACAGTGGCCGATTCAGGCGCTGGTCGATCAGGCCGTCGCCGCCGAAGCCGCCGGGTTCGATCTGGTCTGGACGAGTGACCACTTCCACCCGTGGCAGGATAATGAAAGCCACTCCGGTCATGCGTGGGTGCTGCTCGGCGCGGTCAGCCAGCGCACCAAAAACCTGACATTCGGCACAGGCGTCACTGCGCCGACCTTCCGCCACCGCCCGGCAATCGTCGCGCAAGCCTTCGCCTCGCTCGGCATCCTCGCGCCGGGGCGTGTCTTCCTCGGCGTCGGGACGGGTGAAGCGCTCAACGAGCAGGCGTCCGGAAACGGTTGGGGACGCTATCAGGAACGCGCCGAACGGTTGGCAGAAGCCGTACAACTCATCAAGCAATTATGGTCGGGCGAATGGGTCCGCTTCGAGGGCAAGCACTACCAAATCCCGAAAGCGAAGCTATACGATATTCCGCAAATTCCCGTACCGCTCTATATCGCAGGGTCGGGACCCAAAGCCTTCGCGCTCGCCGGGACGTATGGCGACGGCTGGATTACGGAGCCGAAGAACGCCATCAACCCGCAATCGCGCGGCATCTGGGAATTCGCGGCGCGTGGCGCGGGCAAAGAGCCGAACACGATGCCTATCCTGACTGAACTGTTCGTCTTCGTCGGCAACAAGGCCGACCCCGAATTGCAACCCGCCGCCGAACTGTGGCGCTTCCTGCCGAAGGCGTGGACGAAGTTCGTCAATAACCCTGACCCGGTCGCGATTCAGCAGGAAGCGGACAAGATTGTGCCGATAGAAGAAGTCCTGAGCAACTGGATCGTCAGCGAAGACCCGCAGGAATTCGCCGCGCGCATTCAGGCGTTGTTCGATGGCGGCGCGACGCAGATCATCATCCACAGTGCGCAGAAAGATCAGCAGAAGGTCATCGAATTCTTCGGCAAGCAGGTCCTGCCGCTGGTTCGCAGCAAAATTTCCGCGCTGAACGGCGTACTGGAAAGGGCATAACGATGAAGACCAGAATTTTCGCGACGTTCGCGGCAGTTATCCTTGTGCTGTTCTTCGCGATGAGCGGAAGCAGCACCCGCACGGCAGCACAGGGCGCGACGCAGGGTCCTACCGTCCCGGTGGCGACCGTGCGCGATGCACCCGCGACTGTCCCGCCGCTGCTGCGCGGTCCGACAAAGGGCGGCAATGTGCGTCTCGTCCATGCTTCCGCTGACGCGGGGCAGGTCGATGTCTATGTCAATGGGTCGGTCTTGCTTAGTAACGTCAAATATCTGGACCTGACCGACTTCCTGCCGCTACCTTCTGCAACCTATGTCTTCGCGCTGCGCAAGGCCAATTCCGGCGCGCAGAGCCAGGTTCTGGCCGAGACGCAGGTAGTGCTGCCGCCGGGCGTCTCCACAACGATTGTAGCGCTGGGTTCGCCGCAGGGCGACGGTGAGAAGCGTCTGCAAATCAAGGCCTTCGTGACGGAACGCGCACCGACCAAAGGTGGCGCACGGTTCGACGTGATCCACGCCGCGCCCGACGCGCCAGCGGTGGATGTCCTCGCGGGCGGCAAGCCGATCCTGACTGCTATCCGCTTCGGCTACGTCTCCGACGCGGCGCTGAACCTCGACCCCGGCTCGTATGCGTTGGCCGTCGTGAAGAGCGGGCAGATCACGCCGACGCTGTACGATCTCTCGATTGACCTCAAGGCCGATACAATCTATACGGCGGTTGCGGTCCGTGACCCGGCGACGGGCAAGACCAAACTGCTCGTGCTGATCACGACGCCGGAGACGGCTGCGCCCGCAGCGACGCCACCGCTAGTAACCCCCGCTTCAGGCGCGGCGACGATGATGGCAACGATGGCCGCGACGCCCGTTCAATAACAATCATACCGGGTCGGTCAAGCCCGACCCCTACACCGGAGCGCGAATGTCTTTGTAGGGGCGGACCTGTGTGTCCGCCCGGCATGAAACCGGGTCGGTCAAGCCCGACCCCTACACCGGAGCGTGATTATCCTTGTAGGGGCGGACCTGTGTGTCCGCCCTGCGTTGGGTCGGATTCATCCCCGCGCTCTTTGCATAGTCTGCGCCTCAAACATTCCTATCATATTTTATTGCAATCTGCCACAGAATGAATGCCGTCGATTGGACGCTGCTACATTTAATATGAACACAAAAGGACTTCGACATGACGACCGAAGAACAGCGTCCGAAAGCCGATGAGATTCCCGGCGAACAATTGCCGTACCCCGCCAAACAGAGCGACATGACCCCCGCCCCGGATAGCGACCTCTCCAATTACAAGCCTGCGGGCAAGCTGGCCGGGAAAGTCGCGTTCATCACGGGCGCGGATAGCGGCATCGGGCGCGCGGTCGCCGTCGCCTACGCGATGGAAGGCGCGGACGTCGCGATCCTCTACAACGAGAACGACTCCGACGCGGCGACCACGCGCAAAATGGTCGAAGCGAAAGGCAAGCGCTGCCTCGTCATCAAGAGCGATGTGCGCGACGCCGTAAAGTGCCGCGAGGCCGTGCAGCACGCAGTACGCGAACTCGGCAAGCTGAATATTCTCGTCAACAACGCAGCCTTTCAGAAGGCACAGAAAAAATTCGAGGATGTGACCGAAGAGCAGTTCCGGCGCACCTTCGAGACCAATATTTTCGGATATTTTTTCATGGTCAAAGCTGCGCTTCCGTATCTGCGCAAAGGCGACACGATCATCAACACGGGCAGCATCGTCGGGCTGGTCGGCAATGAGATTCTGGTCGATTACAGTTCGTCGAAGGGGGCGATCCATGCCTTCACCAAGTCGCTTGCGCTCAACCTTGCGGAGCGCGGCATTCGCGTCAATTGCGTTGCGCCCGGTCCGGTCTGGACGCCGAATATCCCCGGCACGATGCCCGTAGACGAGGTGAAGAACTTCGGCCATGAGGTCGCGTTGGAACGTCCCGGCCAACCGGAAGAACTCGCGCCCGCATATGTGTTCCTCGCTACCGAAGATTCGAGTTTCATCACTGGCAGCATCATCGAAGTCACAGGCGGCAAACTGTCCAGCGGTTGAATACCGGATAAATCGCAACCTCTGCGTAGGGGCGGACCGATGTGTCCGCCCATCTGAACGCCAAACCGTCAAATTAGCGCCAAAACAACAATCATGGCACAACCACCCTACCCAATCGGAACCCTCCGCGCGCTGCTTGAAACGGACCTCGTGACCGAACCGACGCGCGCGGCGTTCACCGAACGCCTTGCCAGTACCCCATACACGCCGCACCTCGACACGGAACGATATTCTACGCTTGAGGCGTTGTGCAATCGGCTCCTGCCACGCGCGGAACAACACAGCATCGACCTTGCGCGGCTGCTCGATACGCGCCTTGCTTCCGGTGAGGGCAACGGCTGGCGTTACGACGCGCTCCCTCCCGACGCAGAAGCCTGCCGCCGTGCGCTGACCGCCCTGGACGCGACTGCGCGCAGACAGTTTGGGCAGAAGTTCAACGAGCTTGCACATGCTCAACAGGACTCGCTGCTTGACCTCGCGGCGAGCGGTGAAATTGCGTGGGATGGACCGCCTGCCGCGCGCTGGTTCGAGGACCTGCTCGCGGAACTGGTCGAATATTATTACAGCGACCCGCGTGTGCTGGATGAAATTGGCTATGCAGGCTTTGCGGATGCGCGGGGCTGGTCGCGGATTCAGTTGAACGAACTGGAAGCATGGGAGCCACGCCCAAGCGCTGCGTTCCCGCTCATCCCGTCGCGCAATGAGGTTGCGCCCGCCCAAAAGACCACGCTCGAACTCCCACCGATGCGCCATTATGATTTGAATGAAGCCGTAGACGCGGTGGTGATTGGGACGGGCGCGGGCGGTGCGCCTCTGCTCGCACGGCTGGCGCGCGCGGGGCTGCGCGTCGTCGCGCTGGAAGCCGGTAAATTCTGGAACCCGCTGACCGACTTCGCGACCGATGAACATGCTCAGTCAAAGTTGTATTGGAACGACGAACGCCTGAGCGCGGGCGCGGACCCGCTCGCCTTCGGCAACAACAACTCCGGGATCGGCGTCGGCGGCTCCACTCTGCACTATACCGCGTATGTGCCGCGCGTCCAGCCGGATGACCTGCGACTGTATTCCGAGTTCGGCGTCGGCGCGGATTGGCCGCTTGCTTACGCTGATCTCGAACCCTATTACGTCGAACTTGAGCGCTTTCTCGGCGTCTCCGGTCCGACACCCTATGCGTGGGGACCACCGCGCGGCTCTGGCTACGCGCTCCCGCCGCTGCCGCTCAATGGCGCGGCGCAATTGATGCAACGTGGCTGTGCGCCCCTCGGTGTCCGCACCTCGCCCGCGCCGAATGCCGCAGTCTCGCAGCCGTATTATCAACCGGGCGTCGGGTGGCGCGCGGCGTGTACCAATCGTGGCTTTTGCCAGGCGGGATGCAGCGTCGGCGCGAAGGCGAGCATGGATGTCACGTATATTCCGCTTGCGCTGAATGCGGGCGCGGAAGTCCGCGCGGAGTGCTTCGCGACGCGCTTTGAAAAAGATCGCGATGGCAATATCAGCGCCGTAATTTATACGCAAAACGGCGTTGAACAGCGGCAGGCGTGCCGCAATGTCTTCCTGTGCGCGGGGGCAATCGAGACGCCGCGCCTGCTCCTGATCAACGATCTCGCGAACAGCAGCGCTGAGGTCGGGCGCAACTTCATGGCGCATGTCGGCGTGCAGGTCTGGGGACAGTTCGATGAGGATGTGCGCCCGTACAAGGGCATACCCGGCGCGCTCATCTCCGAAGACACGCACCGCCCCGCCGATGCGGATTTCGCGGGCGGCTACCTCTTGCAGAGCATCGGCGTGATGCCTGTCACGTATATTTCGCAGTATGCACGCGGGACGAAAACGTGGGGCGAGCCGCTCCACACACATATGGTTGGATACAACCACGTCGCGGGAATCAACATCCTCGGTGATTGTCTGCCCTATCCCGGCAATTTCCTCGAACTCTCCGACGAAGCCGATGCGCGCGGCCTGCCCAAGCCGCGCATTCACTTCACCAATGGCGAGAACGAGAAGCGCATGGCCGCGCACGCCGAACGCCTGATGCGCGAAATCTGGGCGAATGCAGGGGCGCGGGAGGTGTGGACCTTCCAGCGCAGCGCGCATATCATCGGGACGTGCCGCATGGGGACGGACCCGGCACGCTCGGTCGTGAACGCGGACGGGCGCAGCCACGACATTCCGAACCTGTACATCGTTGATAATTCTGTGTTCCCAAGCGCGTTGAGCGCCAACCCCGCCCTGACGATCATGGCGCTGGCACTGCGTACCGCAGACCGCTTCATCGAAAACAGCAAGGAGATATAAATATGTCAAAGGGCTTTCTGGACATCATCAAGCGCGAACTCGGTGACGGCGATTATGCCGGGGATGAATTTGGCGGCGCGAAGGGCAAGGATGGCAGCGGCCTCCCGACCGGGTCAGCGCGCAATTTCATGTTCGCGACCGGGATCGAATGTTCGTATCCGACGATTGAAAATGGCAAGGTGCGCCGCGACGAACTGGCCGAATGCGGCCACTACGAGCGCTGGCGCGAAGACCTTGCGCTCGTCAAGGACCTCGGCCTGCGCGTGCTGCGCTATGGGCTGCCCTATTTCTCGGTCCATCAGGGACCCGGCAAATATGACTGGAGTTTCGCGGATGAGGTCATGCGCGAGATGCAGCGGCTGGAAATCACGCCGATCCTCGACCTGCTGCATTTCGGCCTACCGGATTGGATCGGCAATTTCCAGAACCCGGAGCTGCCAATCCTCTTCGCGCAATATGCGGAAGCCGTCGCGAAGCGCTATCCCTGGGTGCGCTATTACACCCCGATCAACGAAATGTACGTCACGGCGCGCACGAGCGCGAAAGATGGTATCTGGAACGAGCAGCTCAAATCCGATCAGGCGTTCGTCACGGCGGTCAAGCACATCGTCGCATCCAGCAAACTGGCCTGCCAGAGCATCGCGCGCAACCGCCCGGACGCGATTATGATTTTCAGCGAGAGCGCCGAATTTACGCACGAGGTCGCAGCGGTCCCTTCGGACGAGACCAAACTCATCAATAAATTGCGCTTCCTCTCGCTGGACCTGCTTTACGCACATCCGATGGATTCGGACGTGTGTATGTACCTGCTCGATAACGGCCTGACGCGCGAGGAATATGACTGGATGGTGGCGGGCGAGCCGCCCGGCTACCAAATCCTCGGACTGGATTATTACGGCCATAACGAGAAGATCATCTGCCCGGATGGGACGATGTTCGCCGCCGAAGATGTCCTCGGCTGGTCGCAAATCGCGCGGCAATATTACGAGCGCTATCTCAAGCCGATCATGCACACCGAAACCAACGTCGCGGATGCGAAGATTGCTCCGAACTGGATGTGGAAGCAGTGGGTAAATATCCTGAATACCCGACGCTCCGGCGTTCCCGTCCTCGGCTTCACCTGGTACAGCCTGATTGACCAGATTGATTGGGACATTGAACTCGCGGAGAAGAAGGGGACTGTGAACGCCTGTGGCCTCTACGACCTCGACCGCAAGCCGCGCCCGGTCGTGAAGGAATTCCGTACCCTGCTGGAGACTTTCGGGGAGATTGCAATTATCCCGCACGGGGAGTTGTTCGAGGTGACGGGCTTGCCTGCGCAGCTTAAAACCGAGGTATAGGGGCGGATCTATGTGTCCGCCCGCCGTGAAGACGGGTCGGTCAAGCCGCGATCCCTATACAATGCGCGCTCTGGTGTAGGGGCGGACCGATGTGTCCGCCCACCGCACCTGTTTACGCGAACCGTATTGTGAAGGGGCGGGCTTGACCAATCCCGGCAAATCTACTTCTCTACTTTACGCAGGACGTCGGAATCCAGCCGTTGGTGTAGCTCGCGACGAAGATTTCCGTCCACGAGCGCTGCTTGCCGACTACCGGGGTCGGGTTAACGTACCAGCGCTGCCCGGCCTTGATCACCGCGCCGCTGACGGGCGAGCCATCCACCTGCGAAAACACTGCCGTATCGCAGGTGATTGTGCGCTGTACGAACCCGGTAGGCGCACCCGGACCACTACCACCACAGCTTATCGAAACTGTGATGCTGAGAGACTCGTTGATAGAGCCGTATGTATGGATGAGGAAGTCACCCGTATACGGGATCGTAAACGAGATGACGCGGCCATCCGCCTGCGCGAATTCCTCGTCGAAAATGTAATCATCATGGGCTTCCAGATACGGATTGGTCCCCCCCGCCGACATACGAACGGTAATCGTCTCGCCCTGGTAGTAAGTTTGCACCGATGTAAATATATTGCCCCCACCAGTGCCTGTGCTGGATAAACCGTTGATACTCTTGCATCCAGCACTAATGCCAGGCGAACTTTCTGCGCGGACTGTCGTGCTGTTGAACCATATAGACGCAAGCGCGAAAACGAACGCGAACATGACGATGATGCGGATGGAACGGTGTGTAGTCATAGTGAAAAGCCCCTGTGAACCAATGTAGCACTTCGTCAGTATATAAGAATCCTGATGCCATTCAAGCGCTAGCGGTTAACAATGTTGTTCCAGGATAGATAGTCCGCTATGCTCGGAAGCGCAGTGGGCGCATCCCGTTCAGGGTGACGAGTAGCGAGACACCCACATCCGCGAGGATTGCCAGCCACAACGACGCGCCGCCTTCGACAGCCAGCACGAGGAACAGCGCCTTCATCGCGAACGCGACCGCAACGTTTTGCCGGATCAGGTTGCGCGTGAAGCGGGCGAGGCGCAGCGCATCGGGAAGCGCCCGCAGCCCATCGGCCATCAGCACAATGTCGGCGGTCTCCATCGCCTGCGCGCTGCCGACTCCGCCCATCGCGATCCCGACCGTCGCCGCCGCGAGCGCGGGCGTATCGTTGATGCCGTCGCCGATCATCGCGACCTTACCGCAACGAGTGAGCAGATCGCGCACTGCGTCCACCTTTTGCGCGGGGAGCAGCCCGGCGCGCACCGTATCCACGCCGACCGCCGCGCCAACCGCCGCCGCTACCGTCGGGTTGTCGCCCGTCAGCATCACGCTTTCGACGCCGAGCGCCTTCAACGCTTTGACAACTTCGTTGCTCTCTGGTCGGATGCTATCCGCCAGCGTAATGTAGCCGCGCACATCGCGCTCCTGCGCAAGTAGCATGGTCGTTTGTCCAGCGGCTTCAGCCTGGTTAATCTGCTCATGCAGCACAGCGCTATGTGGATATTCTGCGTCGAAAAGCGGGTGGCTCCCGACCGTGACGAGTTCCCCGCCGACCACCCCGCGCACGCCGCGCCCGGCCAGGTTCTCAACCTGCTCCGCTGCGCTGTAACGCGCCGCGATACCGCGATCCGCTGCCGCGCGCGTGACGGCCTGCGCCAGCGGATGCGTGCTGCGCGTCTCCACCGCCGAGGCCAGCGCAAGGACGTCATCACAATGCTCGCAGCGCGCATCGTCGGTGCAGTCTGCGGTGCGGACACTCGTTACGGCGGGTTGACCGCGTGTGAGCGTCCCGGTCTTATCGAAGGCGAATGCGCGGACCTGTGCCAGTGCTTCGAGGTGCGCGCCCCCCTTGATCAAAACGCCGCGCCGCGCTGCCGCCGTGATCCCGCTGATGACCGTCACCGGGGCGCTGATCACGAGCGCGCACGGACACGCGATCACGAGCAGCGAAAGCGCGCGGTAGAGCCAGCCGTGTGGCTGCCCCGCCACATCCGCGAACGGCGCGCCGAAGAGCAGCGGCGGCAGGGTCGCGACCAGCAGAGCGATCAGCACGACGGCGGGCGTATACACCTTCGCGAATTGATCGATGAACTGCTGGCTTGGCGCGCGGACGCTCTGCGCCTGTTCGACCAGCGCGATAATGCGGTTGAGTGTGTTATCCGCTGCAAGGTGCGTCACGCGGATTTTGAGCATCCCGCCGCCGTTGATTGACCCGGCGTAGACTTCCGCGCCGCTGGTTTTGTAAACCGGGATGCTTTCGCCCGTGATCGGAGCCTGATTGACATCGCTTTCACCGGAGTCGATGCGGCCATCCATCGGCACGCGCTCGCCCGGCTTGACGAGGACCACATCACCGATGCGCAGCGCGTCCACCGCGACCGTCTCTTCAACAATATCATGCAGTACGCGGATTGCCGTCGCGGGCGCAAGGTCGATCAATGAGCGCAGGCTGTCCCGCGCGCGGTCTGCGGTGTAGCCTTCCAGCGCTTCGCCAATCGCGAACAGGAAGACGACAACCGCGCCTTCCCACAATTCACCGATCAGCACCGCGCCGACCGCCGCGATCACCATCAAGAGATCGATGCTGAATTCGCGGTTGATGAACAGCGTATTGACCCCGCTGCGCGCCGCCGGGAACGCCGCGACCAGCATCGCGAGAATGAGCGTTCCATCACGCAACACGGGCGGCAGAGTCGCGACGGTCAGCAGCAGCGCGACAAGCATCAACGCGCCGCCGATGAGCGCCATTTGCGTCTCGAAGTGCGAGAGCAGATAGGCGATGAATCCGCGCACACCGCCGGGTCGAGCGACGGGCGCTTGCTTCGGTGCATCCACTTCGAGGCCATAGCCGAGCGCCTGCACGCGCTGACGCAATGCGCTTTCATCCGCACGCCCCGTCACGGTGAGTTTTGTCGTCATCAAGTCGACATGCGCATCCGTGACACCCGCGAGCCGCCGCACGCCTGTTTGCACTTTCGACGCACATTCAGCGCAATCCATGCCCGTCACGCGATAGATCTGTGTTTCCATGTTCGGCGCTCCCTTATTCATGCTGGATGTGTTCAATCGCGCGTTCGATCAGGTCGCGTACATGCGCGTCGTCGAGGTCGTAATAGATATACTTGCCCTCTTTTTCGGCGCGGATAATGCGCGCGAGGCGCAGCAGCCGCAAATGATGTGAGACGGCGGGCTGTGACATCGCGACGGCGGTGCATATGTCGCTCACGCTCTGGCGTCCGTCGAGAAGCAGCGAAAGGATGCGCAGGCGGGTCGTATCTCCAAGCGCGGTGAAGATGGCTGCGACGCGGCTGGCGGTTTCGATACTGATGGCATCGCTCTGTAGTGTATTCATGAGACTTCGTATCAATCATATAAACGATTGCTTATATATTATACCATAAATTGTATTTGATTTAACGAGAACAAATTTGTTCAAGTGGGCGGATACATCGGTCCGCCCCTACGCCCAGCATACCACCCATGATTTCGATCTGCACCTGCCCGCCGCAACCAATACTCTTGCCATCCTTCGCAACATCGCGACGAAACAGTTATGTTAGAATCCAACACATAACTCATGCTGAAAAACGCTGAGTAACCACAACTCTCTTCCATGAAGGCAACAACCGCAGTGACGAAAAAGACATCGCCGCCCAACATCACAAAAGTCTCAATCGCAGAAGGACAGGAACGCTATAGTTTGCTGGTTCAGAGCATCAAAGAATATGCGATGTTCATTCTCGATGCAAAAGGGCGCGTTACGGATTGGAACATCGGCGCGGAACACCTGCTGGGCTACACAGAGGAAGCGATTCTGGGAAAAAACTTTTCCATATTTTTTACGCTTGAAGATCGGAAACTGGGTAAGCCCAAAATTGAATTGCAAACTGCACTGGAAGCAGGTCACGCTGAAGACGACAACTGGCTTGTCAAAAAAGACAAGAGCCGCTTCTGGGCGAGTGGTCTTTCCGTTCCATTATGGGACAAAGTAGGCAACTTGCTGGGCTTCGCAAAAATCGTGCGCGATTTGACAGATCAGAAGCACATCGAGCAGCAGCGCGACGACTTTATAAGCATGGCAAGCCACGAGCTAAAAACTCCATTGAACAGCCTCAAGGGATATGTCCAACTCCTCGAAATGCACCTCGAAAAAACTGTGGATGAGATGGATAGCAAGACGGTTTACTACCTTGGCAAACTCACAGAACAAATCGCCAAGCAAGAGATGCTCCTTAAAGAGTTTTTGGATGTTGCCAAAATGCAAGCCTCTGGAATGAGCGGCGAGGGTAAGGTCATCGAAATCGACAAACTGGTCCGTAAAATTGTGCTGGACCTTCAGCCGACAACGCCAACGCACGAGCTTGTAATAAAAGGATACGTTGGCAGAAAAATCGTGGGCAATGAACAGCACACCGGGCAGGTTATTCTGAACCTCCTGACCAACGCTATCAAATATTCCCCGGATGCGAAGAAGGTGATTATCCACCTTTCTATGAAGCAGAATGAAGTGCGCCTGAGCGTGCAGGATTTCGGGATTGGAATCCCCAAAGAGCAACAGAGCAGAGTTTTCGATCGATTCTACCGGGGCGGTAATATCGATGAAAAAAGTATGACAGGTTACGGTCTGGGCTTATACATCGCATCTCAAATCGTAGAGCAGCATAACGGAAAAATGGGCGTGAAAAGCATCGAGGGCAAAGGCTCAACTTTCTATTTTTCCTTGCCCTGTGTCGATGAGACGGCGGTACACGAATTGGCAACGTAGCCGCTCCGTATTCAGCAGTATGCACCTGAGTAGCGATACATGACGGGTAAATAACGCGGGATTTGAATAAACCCGCCGCACTCTGTACACTTGACGCGCAGAGGAACCGTTATGTCGCGAACGATCCGTGCGCCGCGTGGGACCGAAATAAGCTGCAAAGGCTGGCTGCAAGAGGCCGCGCTGCGGATGCTCATGAACAACCTCGACCCCGAAGTCGCCGAAGACGCGAACAACCTGATCGTCTATGGCGGGCGCGGGCGCGCCGCGCGCAATTGGGAAGCGTTCGACGCGATTGTCGAGTCGCTGCGCAAGCTGGAAGATGACGAAACGTTGCTCGTGCAATCCGGCAAACCTGTCGCTGTGTTCCGAACGCACGCCGACGCGCCGCGCGTCCTGATCGCCAATTCCAACCTCGTCCCGCATTGGGCGACGCAGGAGATGTTCAACGATCTGGAACGGCGCGGCCTGATGATGTACGGCCAGATGACCGCCGGAAGCTGGATATACATCGGCTCGCAGGGCATTGTACAGGGGACCTATGAGACGCTCGCCTCGCTCGCGATACAACAGGGCTGGGCGTCGCTGCGCGGAAAGTTCGTGCTGACAGCGGGGCTGGGCGGGATGGGCGGCGCGCAGCCACTCGCCGTGACGATGAACGAGGGCGTCGCGCTCGTCGTCGAAGTGGACCGCCACCGCGCACAGCGCCGCGTTGATTCGCGCTATCTGGATGAGATCAGCGACGACCTTGAAGACGCGATGCTGAAGGTCGAAGCGGCAGTCGCGGCGGGCGAGCCGCGCTCGATTGGCCTGATCGGGAACGCGGCGGAGGTATACGCGCGGCTGTTCGCGCTCGGCGTGCGCCCGGATGTCGTCACGGACCAGACGCCCGCGCATGACCCGCTTGCCTATGCCCCGCTCGGCATGAACCCCTACGATGCCGCCGAACTGCGCGAGCGCGAACCCGCGCTATTCGCCAAACTCAGCGCGGAAGCGATGGCGCAGCAGTGCCGCGCGATGCTCGATTTCCAGAAGGCGGGCGCGGTCGTCTTCGATTACGGAAACAACCTGCGTCAACGCGCATTTGATGCGGGCGTGGCAAACGCTTTTGATTATCCCGGCTTTGTCCCGGCCTATATTCGCCCGCTGTTCTGCGAGGGCAAGGGTCCCTTCCGCTGGGTGGCGCTCTCCGGTGACCCCGAAGATATTTACCGGACCGATGAGGAAGTGCTACGCCTCTTCCCGGACGATGCGAACCTCGCGCGCTGGATACGCCTCGCGCGGGAGCGGATCGCCTTTCAGGGCTTGCCCGCGCGGATTTGCTGGCTTGGCTATGGCGACCGCGCGAAGGCCGGACTCGCCTTCAACGAATTGGTGCGCAGCGGCGCGGTCAAAGCGCCCATCGTGATCGGGCGCGACCATCTGGACGCGGGTTCGGTCGCCAGCCCCAACCGCGAAACGGAAGCGATGCGCGACGGAAGCGACGCCATTTCTGATTGGCCGATCCTGAACGCGCTGGTGAATGCCATCGGCGGCGCAACGTGGGTCAGCTTTCATCACGGCGGCGGGGTCGGGATCGGCTATAGCCAGCACGCGGGACAGGTCATCGTCGCGGATGGCACGGATGCCGCCGCGCGCCGTCTGGAGCGCGTGCTGACGACCGACCCCGGCATGGGCATCGTCCGGCACGCGGACGCGGGCTACCCGGAAGCCATCGCAGCGGCAGAACGCGGCGGCGTACAAATCCCGATGCTGCACAAAAATTCAGATCGGATAGAATAGACCGCACGGGCTGCCCAAGCGTGAAAGTCGGAAAGAATGCAGAACAATAAACGCGATACCTCCTCCCGCCCCCGCTTCCGCAGCGAACTGATCGATGAAACGCTGCGCAAAATGCACCTTGCCGTCCCCGGCATCAAGGCTTCGGTCGTCGTCAACCGCGACGGGCTGCTCGTGGCCGCCTTCCCGCCGGGCGACGAAGACGATATGTATGCCAACCCGACCAGCAGCCCGCAGGTCGCGGCGATGGCGGCTACCTTGATCGGGCTTGCAGAGCGCACATTGGGGCGGCTGGCGCAGGGCGAACTCGAACGCCTGATGATGGAAGGCGAAGACGGCGTGATGGTCGTCTACCCGGCGGGACGCGCGACGCTGGCCGTGCTGGTCGGCAAGGACGAGCAGTTGAGCAAGGTGCTATATGCGGCCAAATATACCGCGAAGGATATTGGCAGCGTGTTGAGCGGCTAATCCGCGACGACCCACGTATCCTTGCTGCCGCCGCCCTGCGAACTATTGACGATCAGCGAGCCTTCGCGCATCGCCACGCGGGTCAGGCCACCGGGGACGATGGTTATTTGTTCGCCGTACAGGATGTACGGGCGCAAATCGACATGGCGCGGCACAAATTGTCCGTTTACATACGTCGGGTGCGTCGAAAGCGCAATCACGGGCTGCGCGATGTAATTGGTCGGGTCGGCGCGAACCTTTTTGCGGAAAGCGTCGATTTCGGCGCTCGTCGCGTGTGGACCGATCAGCATTCCGTAGCCGCCAGAATTGCTGACTTCCTTGATCACCAGCGACGGCATTTCATCCAGCATATAGGCGAGGTCTTCCGCGCGCCGCCCCAGGTAGGTCGGCACGATCTCGATCAGCGGCTCCTCACTCAGATAGTAGCGAATCATATCCGGCACATACGCATAGATTGCCTTGTCATCCGCGACCCCGGTTCCCGGCGCGTTGACCAGCGCGACGTTGCCCGCACGGTAGGCATTCAGCAGCCCGGCCACGCCGAGGATCGAACCCGCGCGGAACGCGAGCGGGTCCAGATAGTCGTCATCGACGCGGCGGTACAGCACGTCGATAGGACGCAGGCCGTGTGTAGTCCGCATGAACAGGCGGTGATCGTGAACCACCAGATCGCTGCCTTCGACCAGCGGGATACCCATCGCCCGCGCCAGAAACGAATGCTCGAAATACGCAGAGTTGTATAGCCCCGGCGTCAGTACCGCGACCTGCGGATCGCTGGAGGTGGGCGACATCGAACGCAGCACCTTGAGCAGTTCCTGCGGATAGGTTTCGACAGGCAATACCTGTGTCCCCGCGAAGACGGAAGGGAACGTCGTCTTGAGGACGGTCCGGTTAAGCAGCATATAGGAGACACCGGACGGCGTGCGCAGATTGTCTTCGAGGACGTGGTATACGCCCGCGTTGTCGCGCACGAGGTCCGTACCGACGATGTGAATATACACGTCACGCGGCGGGTCGATCCCGATCATTTCCCATCGATAATTCGGCGACCCCAGCACCAGATCGAACGGGATCACGCCATCGCGCAGGATGCGGCGGTCATGGTAAATATCCTGCAAGAAAAGATTCAGCGCGCGGATACGTTGTTGCAGCCCGGCTTCCAGCACCCGCCATTCGGAAAGCGGGACGATACGCGGGATCAGGTCGAACGGGAAGATTTTCTCGACGCCTTCATCGCTCGAATAGACCGTGAAGGTGATCCCACGTCGCAGAAAATCCATATCCGCGACCTGTCGGCGTGGCTCGAACTGGTCTGCGGAAAGTTCGTTCAGCATATGATACAGCCGCGCGTAATGCGGGCGCGGCTTGCCGGGAGCCTCGAACATTTCATCGAAGGTTTGCGGCATCGGGTAGTTATCGAATAACGATGTCATATTGCTTTCCGGCGGCACGACAATTTCTGACAGGAATTTAACGCGCAAGTGGCATTATGCCTATGGGCGCTTTGCACGGAGCCGCCGACAGTGTGATAAAATTGGACTCTTCACCACAGGTCCGCATGACTCTCACCTATCCACAAGCGCTCGACTATCTGAATAGCCTGTTGAATTACGAGGTGCGTCAGCCCCCCGCGTATACGCCTGCGGTGATCAGTCTGGACCGTCCGCGCGCGCTGTTGGCTGCAATGGGCGACCCGCAGGAGCGCTACCCGACGATCCACGTTGCGGGGACGAAGGGCAAAGGCTCGACGAGCGCGATGTGCGCCAGCATCCTGCGCGCGGCGGGCTACAAGGTCGGCTTCTACCTCTCGCCGCATCTGCAAGACTTTCGCGAGCGCTTTCGTGTAGATGACGCACTGATCCCACCCGAAACGCTGGCCGCTGTCGTTGAAAAAATCCGGGATCACGCAGTCCCCGGCCTGACCTACTGGGAAGCGATCACGGCGCTCGGCTTTGAATACTTCGCGCGGGAGCAGGTCGATATTGCCGTGATCGAGGTCGGACTTGGCGGGCGGCTGGACGCGACGAATGTTTTGAGCAGGCCGCGCGTTTCCGTGATTACCAGCCTGAGCTATGATCATATGGCGCTGCTCGGCAACACCATCGCGGAGATTGCGGGCGAAAAGGCGGGCATCATCAAACCGGGCGTCCCGGTCGTCTCCGCGCCGCAGTTGCCCGAAGCGCTGGAAGTGATTGAGCGGGTCGCGGCAGAGCGTGGCGCACCGCTGGCGGTCATGGGGCGCGAATGGCGTTACAAATCGGAGCCGACACAGCTCTACCGCCAGCCGTTCCGCGCGGGCCGCGCCGATGCGCCGCTGGTCGGATATCAAACGCCGCTGGTCGGCGAGCATCAGAGCATCAACGCCACGGTGGCATTGGCCGCGCTCGATGCGGTGGAACGCTCCGGGTTCGCGATCCCCGCACAGGCGCGGCACGAGGGATTGGCGCGGGTGAACTGGCCGGGGCGCTTCGAGATTGTAAACGAAGCGCCGTACATCATCCTCGATTCGGCGCATAACGGCGACTCCGCCGATTGCCTTGCGGATACATTGCGCGCGCTCTTCCCCGGCAAGCGCATCACGCTCATTTTCGGCGCGCTCGCGGATAAAGACCTCGCGGCCATGTTCCGCGCGTTGCTGCCGCTCACGGCGCGGATGGTCTTCGTGAAGGCGCGCAGCCCGCGCGCTTTCGAGCCGGAAATGCTGCGCAAGCGGGCGCGGGCGCTCGATTATAACGGTCCGATTACGCTTGCGACGGATACGGCCAGTGCCTTTGCGAAGGTGCGCGCGGAGACCGCAGCGGATGGCATCATCGTCGCTACCGGGTCGCTCACGGTTGTTGGCGAACTGCGCGACGTGCTGGGCTTGCCCATCGCGCGCGCTGCTTATCTCGATCATCTCGCGGTGGATACGCCGCGTTTCTCACTGGAAGGGTAGTGTTACATATGGGTCCTGGTGTCAACGATTTCTATTCGATCAAAAACGCGGAGACGGATGCGAACGGCATGATCGAGGCAGTGGTTATCCCATTGCGCGAGGTGGTGCTGTTCCCCAATCTGGTGTCGCCGCTGTTCATCGGGCGCGACCGCTCGTTTACGGCCATTGTGCAGGCGCACGCCGCAGGCCAGACGGTGATCGGCGTCGCGCAGAAGGACCCCGAACTGATCGAACCGACCGAAGACGATTTGTACAAAATCGGGACAGAAATCGCGGTGGGGCGTCCGCTGCGGATGCCGGACGGCATGACCTCCGCGCTGGCGCAGGGACGGCGGCGCGTCGAGATCGTGGAAATCCTCTCGCGCGACCCGGTGCTGCGCGTCCGCGCAAAAATTCTGGAAGAGAAATCGCGCAAAAACCGCGAAGTCGATGCGCTCATGCGCGCCGTGTTGACGCTCTTCCAGAAGTGCGTCGATCTGGATGAGGACATCCCCGACGAGGCGTACATCTATGCCATGAACGTCGAGGAACCGGGCTGGCTCGCGGACCTGATCGCGTCTGCGCTCGAACTCACTTTGCCGGAACGTCAGGCATTGCTTGAGAATATCGACCCGGTGGACCGCCTGCGCAAGGTGAGCGTAATCCTCGGTCGCGAGCTGGATGTACTGGAACTCGAAGAGCAAATCCAGACGCAGGTGCAAAGCGAAGTGGATCGCGGGCAGCGCGAGATGTACCTGCGCGAACAACTGCGCGCGATCCAGACCGAACTCGGTGAATTCGATACCTTTGCGCAGGAATTGACCGACCTGCGCGAAAAGCTGGATACGCTGGGGATGCCGCCCGAAACGCTGCTCAAAGTGCAGAAGGAATTCGCGCGGCTGAACGCGATGCCGCCGCTCTCGCCGGAAGTCGGGATCATCCGCAGCTATCTGGATTGGATGGTCGAGCTGCCCTGGTCGAAGGCCAGCGAAGACAATCTCGACGTGAAACACGCGGCAGAAGTCCTCAACAAGGAACACTTCGGCCTGCCGAAGGCGAAGGACCGCATTCTTGAACACATCGCCGTGCGCAGCCTCGCCCCGGATGATATGAAGACGCCAATCCTATGCTTCGTCGGACCGCCGGGAACGGGCAAAACCTCGCTCGGCAAGAGCATCGCCGATGCGCTTGGGCGCGAATTCGTGCGCGTCAGCCTGGGCGGGGTGCGCGACGAGGCCGAAATTCGCGGCCACCGCCGGACCTATATCGGGGCGCTGCCGGGGCGCATCATCCACACCATGCGCCGCGCCGGGACCGTCAACCCGGTCTTCATGCTGGATGAAATCGACAAGCTGGGGCAGGACTTCCGGGGCGACCCGGCGGCGGCGCTGCTCGAAGTGCTGGACCCGGAGCAGAACAACGAGTTCACCGATCACTATCTGGATGTCCCCTACGACCTTTCCAAAGTGATGTTCGTGACGACCGCCAACACGCTTGAAACGCTGCCTTCAGCGCTGCTCGACCGTCTGGAAGTGATCGAATTCACGGGCTATATCGAAGAGGACAAGGTTGTCATCGCGAAGCAGTTCCTGATCGCCAAGCAGATCAAGGCGCATGGTCTCGCCGATAGCGGTGTCGTCTTCGAGGACGATGCACTGCGTACCTTAATCCGCGAATATACCTATGAAGCGGGCGTGCGCAACCTCGACCGCGAGATCGCGAATATCTGCCGCAAGATTGCGCGCAAGGTCGCCGCGAAGGAACCCTTCGATGCGCTGGTCACGTCGGATTCGCTGCTGGAGCGGCTCGGACCGCCGCTGTACCTGCAAAGCAAGGCCGAAGAGACCGATCAGGTCGGGGTCGCGACCGGGCTGGCATGGAGCGAAGGCGGCGGGGACATCCTCGCGGTCGAGGTGACACTCATGCTGGGTAAAGGCGATCTGGCGATCACCGGGTCCATCGGCGACACGATGAAGGAGTCGGCGGAGGCGGCCTTGAGCTATGTCCGCAGCCGCGCAAAGGACCTCGGCATTCGCGACAGCGCCTTCGGCAAGACAGATATTCACATCCACCTGCCGGAAGGCGGCGTCCCGAAGGATGGTCCTTCGGCGGGAATCACGCTCGCGACGGCCATGATCTCAGCCTTCACCGGGCGCAAGATTTACCGCACCATCGGCATGACGGGCGAGGTCACGCTGCGCGGGCGCGTGCTGCCCATCGGTGGCTTCAAGGAAAAGGTACTGGCCGCGCAGCGCGCCGGGCTGACGACCGTGATCTATCCAAAGCGCAACGAGAAGGACCTGATCGATATTCCGAAGGCCGCGCTCGACAAGATGACCATGATCCCTGTGTCGACGATGGAGGATGTGCTGGGCATCGCGCTTGAACCCGCTGTCGTCAAGGCGAAGGTGACGCGCAAACCGCGCACGAAGGTCCCCGCGAAAACTGCTCCGGCGGCTGCCAAGCCGACCACCAAAGCGCCGCCGCGTTCCCGCAAGACGCCACCCGCGCTGCCACCCGTTTCGTAGCGCACCAAAATCAGGTGAGCGGACACGCAGGTCCGCTCCTACAAAACGCGCGACCGTGTAGGGGCGAACCTGCGTATCTACCCGTGCAATACCGCGACCGTGTAGGGGCGGACCTGCGTGTCCGCCCTTCCTGTTTATCTAAATAAATTTCAATCGTTCGCGCCGATACGCGCGCCGCGCATTGTTTCCGCACCCCGGATGCTGTACGATCAGGCGCAGCAAACAGGACTCGCGAACGTGTATCACCTGATGGTATCGACGGATAACAACTCGTGCGAGCGCGTGGACGATCTCTCCGCGTTGACCGCGCTGACGCAGCGTAAGGAGCGTGTCTTCTGGCTCGATTTCGAGCAGCCGACGGCACAGGAGATCGAGCAGATGCAGGCTGCCATGCACTTTCATCCGCTTGCTATCGAAGACGCGGTACATCATTCGCAGCGGCCAAAAATCGACAGCTACGAAAACTATTATTTTTTCATATTTTACAGCCTCGGCTGGGGACGTTACGCGCATGAGCAGGAACCCGGCCTGCGGATGCGGCAAATCGGCGTCTTCGTGGGTCCGAATTACCTGATCACCATCCACCGCAAGCATGTCCCGGAAATACTCGAAACGATGAAGCGTTGGGAAACCAGCCGCGAGGCCATCGGGGACACCGTTGGCGCGGTGGCTTATGCGATGCTCGATGCGCTGGTCGATAGCTACTTTCCGGTCATCGATGAGATTTCCGACCGTGCCGAAGGGCTGGAAGAGCAGATTTTCGAGAACTTCCGCGACAGTGTAATCAGCGATATTTTTGGGTTGAAAAAAGATTTACTCAACCTGCGGCGCGTCGTCTCGCCCTCGCGCGATGTCTTGAATATCATGATGCGCCGCCAGATGCCGATTTTTGATAACGAGACAATGATCTATTTGACTGACGTATATGACCATGTGGTGCGCGTCACGGATAGCATCGACACCTACCGTGATCTGCTCTCAAGCGCGCTGGATGGCTACCTCTCGATGGCTTCCAACCGCATGAACATGACAATGCGTGTCCTGACTTCGAGTTCGATTATCCTGATGTCGATGGCGCTGGTCGCGGGCATCTATGGTATGAATTTTCGGTATATGCCCGAACTCGAATGGCCGTTCGGGTACGGGTTCGCAATCATGCTGATGCTCATCATTGGTCTGGTTCTGTACCTGTTTTTCAAACGGCGCGGGTGGCTCTGACCGCCTGTTAAGGGAGCGCGGGCGGACACATCGGTCCGCCCCTACAAAACGCGCGACCGTGTAGGGGCGGACCTGCGTGTCCGCCCACTTTTGATTTTGATGCGCTTGCCCGTCCGCGCCGCGCGTGTTACTCTCTCCCCTCGATGTCTACATTACGCAGGCCGCGCGGCCAATCGCTCGTTGAATTCGCGGTGACGCTCCCGGCGGCGTTGCTCCTCGTCCTGTTGATCGTCCGCATGATGATCATTCTCAACGTGTGGTACACGATCACGCAGACCACCAACATCGCGATCCGCGCCGCCGCGCTGACGGGCGAGGCCTCGCAAGCGTGCCGCATCGTCATGGAAAATCTGCGCAACTACGCCCCGGATCACTTGACCGTGACGATCTCGTTTGCGGATAAAAAGGCGGTCTGTCAGTTCGTCGTGCTGCAATCGCCGTTGAACATCGACCCGGAAATTTTTATCACAGTGACGCCCGACCTGCCCAAATTCCAGCCGCCGATCACGCCCAGCGCGACTCCCTATACCCCAACGCCCGGCCAGACGCTCATCCCGACCAACACCGCGAACCCCGCCGGAGCCGATACGACCCAGCTCCCCGACCTGCCAGTACGCATCCAGATCGAATACGACATGCAGGTGGCGGGTCCCTTCGCGCCCGATTGGAGAGTACATCTCGCGGCGGCGGCACGCGCCCGGCTGGAAAGCCGCGTGAAGGTCCTCCCGACCGCGACCCCGGAGATTTTCTAGGATGCTGCGGCGCTGGCGGCGGCGTTGGAAAGCGCGGCGCGGGCAGGCGTTCGTCGAATTCGCGATGGTCCTGATCCTGATCATGACCATTCTGGTGGGCGGCGTCCTCGTCATTCAGGCAATTTTCATGCAGCAGCGCCTGATCGACATCGTTTCGCGCGCGGCGCAGTGGGGCGCGATGACGAACTCCAACGAGCAAATCAACCTGATTCTGGATGAAGCGCGCGCGTTCTCGACCGATGTGCAGATTCGGATCACGCCGGATGATGTGCGGCAGCGTCCGATTGGCTCCAAAATGACGCTGGAAGTCTACGCACAGGTGCTGATGCTTGGCAGTGGCGTTTCGTTCACGGCCAACCTCGGCGCGCGGGCGGTCATTCTGGTCGAACACGACCCGATGCGCTTTGCCACGCCGGAAGAGCCAGTGCGCACCTTGCAGCGCGGCGATGTCGCGCGCGTCAATACGACGGCGGGCGAAAGCCTGAATATGCGGCGGTTGGCAGCGCTGGCCGGGGGGCAGTTCGCGAGCCTTTACAAGGGAGACATCGTGATCATCATCGATGGTCCGGTGCTTAAAGATGGTCTGCGCTGGTGGCGCGTCGAGAAGCGGCTGCAAAACAGTAAAATTCCGCTGCAAGGCTGGTGCGTCGATAAAGCGGATACGGTCGATACGCTGGAATTGATCGGACCGCTGTTTTGATGTTAGATGTTACGTAATTGAACGCGATTTGCGCTTGCAATGTAGGCGGTCACTGCTTAGCGTCCACCAGACAGCCTATATTTATTTCCCATTGCGTCCGTGCCAAATCAGGATAATCTTCGGCGGGTAAACCCGTCGCGAGATGTGGATTGTAATGTGATTGTGACGCCTTCAACCTGTTCTCCAGCCTCCCGGTTCATCAAAGATGCGGATGCCCCCGCTATAATGGATGCGGATAGGAACCGTGAGGACGCCATGCCGTGCGTACTGTACATCGAAGACAATAAAGACAACCGTGCGCTCGTGCGCCGCGTCTTGCTGGCCGAGGATTTCGAGGTGCTACTTGCCGATAGCGCCGAAGAAGGGATTCGCGTCGCGCTGGAACGTCAGCCGGATTTGATTTTGATGGATGTCAACATGCCTGGCATGGACGGCCATACCGCGACCAAACTGATCCGCGCCCTCGACGCAATGCGCAGTATCCCGATTGTCGCGCTGACGGCGAATGTGATGCGCGGCGACCGCGAGAAAGCTATCGGCGCGGGCATGGATGGGTATATCCAGAAGCCTATCGACGTGGACCGCTTCCCTAACGAAATCCGGCGCTATCTGAATGTCGAAAGGAGCGGCAAGTGACCGTCGCAAGCCAGCAGCTTTTCGCCTCGCTCGATCTGCCAGTGGCGATGCAGAATGTCGCTGCCGAACTGCGCGCGCAGGTGCGTGTCGATCAGATCAGTTTCGCGTTGATCACGCCCGATACGACGACCACGACGGTTTACCTGATGGCTCGCGAAGGCGCTCCAACGGTGGTGGAAATCGAGGACGAGATCGCGC
The DNA here is from genome assembly GCA_965246845.1 of Aggregatilineales bacterium. GTDB lineage: Bacteria > Chloroflexota > Anaerolineae > Aggregatilineales > UBA2796 > JBBRMW01. Next base: position 133,783 of record CBDFFR010000010.1, on the reverse strand, counting down.
TGCGCGGTATTATCGAGCGCGGCCAGCTCGATGCGGTTGCGGACATCAACCAGAGCATCGCCCCCGCCTATCAGGTGCTTGCGCAGCACGCGCCGCCGGATGCGTGGGGACGTGGCGAGCCGTTGCACGCCGCGCTGATCTGCCCGCTTGCCGTGACGGATCGCCCTTTCGGTTCGGTTAACCTGACGCGCGCTGACGCCGCCCCGTTCAGCGCGGTTGAAACCGCGAGCATCCAGCAAGTGCTGCCACTGGTTGCGCTTGCGCTGGAAAATGCGCGGCTGTATACCCGCGTGCGGGAACGCGCCGAGGTCGAACAGCTTGTCAACCGCCTCGGCTTGAATACCACGCGCGGCGACCTCACCAGCATCCTCACCAGCACCCTGCAAGACATCGGCCTGACGCTCGGCGCGCAGGTCGGGCGGGTCCGCTTGCAGCTCCCGGCAACGCAGAAACGCGAGGGGACCCCATGAGACGCTGGTTCGACCTGACGCCCTATACCGATCCGGTGCTGCGCCAGCGCGCATTGGCGACCTACATTGTCGCCGTGCTGGTCATGCTCGTGATGCTTCCTGTGACCTCGACGATCATCATCGCGGCAGCCGGGACAGGTCAAATCAGCGGGCAGTTTGTCGTCCGCACGGTCCTTTCGATCCTTGCGGGCTATGGCGGCGGACCGCTGGCGATCTGGCTGACCCGCACTGCACGACAGCGCTACGCAGCGCTGGTATTGTTCGTTGTATACGGATTTGTCTCGGTGGTGATCCTGTTCGCGGCGAGCCGCCCGATTGACGGCATTGGAGTCCTCGCCATTATATTCGTCATGAGTCTGGTCACGCTGGCCGCGCTGCTTGCCGATACGCGCGTGACCGCGCTGATGGTCCTCGTCGCATTTGCGGAGCTGGTCGTCTTCGGGTTGCGCGTGCGCGTCCCGCTCGATGCGGAGTCGCCCTGGCCGACGCTCATCCCGTTTTTGGTGGTGACGTTTGGCGGCCTGCTTATCCATACGGGCGGTGTCGTCCTGCTCGCACGCGGCACAAACGACGCCGTACAGCGTGCCAATGCACAGGCCGCGCGCCGCTTCAACCTGAACGAGGCGAGCGCGGGCGTCATTCGCGATCTTCAACCGCGCATGAGCATGAATACGCTGCACGAGCAGATTGCCCTGCTCATCAAGCGCTACTTCCCTGATCTGGCTGCAATTCAAGTCTGGATGCTGGACTCCGATTTACGGACCGCTTCGCGCGTGGCAAGCACACTGAGCGATACCAGCGAACCCACGCAGACGAATATCGGCAGCGTGAACGCGGTCGGGCGCGTCCTCGCAGTCGGAACGCTGCTTACGCAGTTTCAGGAAGACGGCGCGCGGCTGCTGCTCCCGCTGCGTTCCGGCGTGGATACAATCGGTGTGCTGGAACTGCGCGGCGCGCGTGCGGAGCAATTCGACGCGAGTAGCCAGGCCGTCTATGCCGATTTTGCGGCGCAGCTTTCGACCCGGCTGGAAAACGCGCGGTTGCTCGCGCAGACTGAAGCCAATCTCGCGGAGAACCGCCGCCTCTATGAAGACGCGCGGACCAGCCTGCGCGAGATCGAGCAACTCAACCAGCGGCTGACGGGTATGGCGTGGAGCGAATACCTGCGCGGGCAGCAGCGCGCGGTCGGCTATACCTATGATTTCAAACAGCGCCGCCTCTCCGATAACGCGGACTGGACCGATACGATGGAAACTGCCGCGAAGGGCAGCAGCGCACGGCTGACGTCACTCCCCGGCGGCAGCCTCGCCAGCTTCCCGCTGGTCGTGCGCGGGCAGGTCATCGGCGCGATGGAATTTGAACTGGAGAGCAAGCCGCAGCCCGCGCAGATTGCCGCGCTGCAGCGTGTAATGGATCAAATGGCGCTCATCGTGGATAATACGCGCTTGCTCGAAGATACACAGCAGCTCGCCCGGCGCGAGGCGATGGTCGCGGAGATCAGCGAGCGGATGCAGGGTGCAACAAGCATCGACTCGACGCTGGCTTCCGTCGCGCAGGGGCTGGCGAGCGTCCTCAACGCAAGCCGGGTCGCGGTTCGTATCGGATCGGTTCCCGAAGCGGAATTGGAGCCGTAGGTTATGCTCGATCAACTCGGACCTCGTATCGCGCTCTACTCAGGCAACGACCCCAACGCGCGCAAACGCAAGGCGCGCATCGTCCTCTTTTTCAGCGTCTACTTCGCGGCGGTGAGCCTCCTGCTTGGCCTCCTCTCGGTCGCTTTTACTGAAAAGCCTGATCTCAGCTTCTTTATCACAATGGTGATCGTCTTCTTTTATAATGTTGCTGTCGGGGTGCTTTCGCGTACCCTTCGCTGGAGACTTGGTGGCGCGTTATTTTGTGCCTTCGGCATTGTGGCAGGTTTGCTCAGTATCAGCGTAGGTGTGCAAAATCTGGTACTGGTCGCGCTGCTGCCGCTCCTGCTGGCAGATTATGTTTTCGGGGTCGTCGGGCTGGCAATTGTGCTTGTCTGCTACTTCGGATTGCGCTTCGTGATCAACGGTTCGTTAATGCCATCCTTCAGCAGCGCATCATTACCCGCGAGTGCGATTACGCTGGGTGTGGCGATCAACGCAACTGTACTGGTCGCCAGCTTCTGCATGGTGATTGTGTACTTTGCGGAGCAGATTCGCACGCGCTCCTACTCCAGCCGTTTGCTCGCCCAACTACGCGCGACAGCACAGGTCGGGCAAGCCGCGACCAGTGTTCTCGACCTGAATGAGCTATTGATCCGCACCGTAGATAACATTCGTGCGAGTTTCGGCTTTTACCATGTGCAGGTATTTTTGCTGGATGATGACCGCCGTTACGCCGACCTCGCGGCAAGCACGGGCGAGGCCGGGCGCGAACTCTTGCGTCGCAATCACCGCCTCGCGGTCGGTTCGCAATCGATCATCGGACGCACCACCCTGACGGGTGAGCCGACATTGACTATCGATACGACGGGCGACCCGCTGCACCGCAAAAATGACCTGCTGCCGGAAACCCGTTCCGAACTTGCGCTGCCGCTCGTCGTCGGCGATCAACTGCTCGGCGCGCTCGACGTGCAGAGTACGCGCCCGGATGCTTTCGCTCAGGAAGACATCGACAGCTTGCAGGTCATGGCGAGCCAGGTCAGTATCGCGATCCGCAACGCGCAGCTATTCGAGGGACAAAAACGCGCTTCGGTCGAAAACCGCCGCCTGTTTCTCGAAGCGGAAACGAACCTGCGCGAAATCCAGCGCCTGAACCAGCGGTTGACGGGTGGCGCGTGGGATGAATACGTGCGGACCCGCAAGCACGGTGTCCTCGGCGTGACATTCAACAACGGCGAACTCGATGAAGACGCGGGTTGGACGCGCTCCCTGACGCAGGCCATCAAAAAAGGCCGTCCGCTGGTCACGCAACGCGATGGCCGCCGCGTGGTTACGGTCCCGGTTGAGCTGCGCGGGCAAATACTTGGCGCTATCGAGGTTGAACTCCCCGCCGACGCGCCGCAAAGCGAGGTCGTGGAGACCGTGCAGGCGGTTTCCAGCCGCCTCGCGCTCAACCTGGATAACGCGCGCCTTTTCGAGGATGCGCAGCGCGCGGCACAACAGGAACTTGAAGTCAACACAATCACGGCGCGGATGCAGAGCATCACGGATGTCGATGAACTGCTGCGCACCACCCTTTCCGAACTGGCGCGCGCCTTGAATGCCGGGTCCGCTTCGGTGCGCTTCGGCGCGCTGCAAAGCGGCTCGAATGGACGTGCCGCGATTTACAACAATGGGCATAGCAACGGAGCGGAGCCGCAATGAGACGCCTCTATCGCAGCCTGTTTCGCGTCGAATATCCGTATCAGGATGCGCTCGAACAGATACGCGCACGCGGTTTGCTGGCGCTCGGCTCCGGGTTGTTGCTGGCGGGCATTGGCGGTGTCGCCTACCAGATTTTCGCGGCGCTGGCCTTCACACCGGATTGGTATCAATTCGTGACGCCGCTGCTCTTCGGCATGACGGGTTTGCTGATCGCCGTCGATGTGCAGCAAGGCCGCCTTTTGGACGCCGCGTTCGCTTGCGTCATCGGGGTATTCTTCGCTTCGGTCGCTTACAACCTGCCCTATGGCGTCGTGTCACCCGCGATCATCGTACTGGTGCTGCCTGTCGTCTTCGCGGGCGTGCTGTTTCAACTGCGCGCCATTCTGGTCGTCAGTTTTCTGGTCGCGCTGAGTGGCCTGCTACAAACCATTCTGAACGGGGCGCGTCTCCTCGCGGTGCGTCCCTTTGCGCCCGCGCCTGCGTTCACAGCGCTGCTGCTGCTTACGGCGGTCACATTTTCATGCGCGGGTGTCTTCTCGGTCTTTGTCGATACGCAGCGCCGCCTGCTCCTGCGTTTGCTCCTCAAGCAGAGTGAAGTGCTGACGATCACACGGTTGGGGCGCGTGCTGCGCGGCCAATCCGATACCGCGGTATTCGCAGCCAGCGTTGCCGAGACACTTCAAACCGAGTTCGGCTTCTATTTCGTGCAGCTTTTCCTCTACGAAGTTGGAACCGGGCTGCTGGTCAGCCGCACGGGTGGCAAGCGTGATTTGGGCGAGCGCCGCCTGTCGAGCCTGGATAATAGCATCATCGTGCGCGCCTTCCGCGAGCAGCGCACAATCCAGCTTGACGACAGCGCCGCCCCCGATGAACGCGACGAATTCGAGGCCGCCGCGCGCTCGATGATTGTAATTCCACTGCTGGCCGCCGGGCAGCCATTGGGCGTTCTGAACATCCAGAGTAACCAGCGCGAGGATGCCTTCGATGTGGAAATCGTTGAGGCGATTGCTGCGCAGGTCAGCCTCGCCTTGCAAAGCACGCAGCGCGCGACCGAACTTTTCACGCTGGTCGATGAGCGCCGCCAGTTGAACGAACAGGTCAACCGTCTGACGCGCGATGTCGAACGGCTCAATCGCGATGTGACCGGGCAGGTCTGGTCGCGGTTCATGAGCAATCGACAGACGGCGAACATCGGCTACGACTGGCGCGCGGGCGAAATCCAGCCGGGGACGAATACGACCGTCTTGCCCGTCGGCGCGGCCACGATGCCGCAGGTCACGACGCGCGGCGATGACCAAATCCTGACTGTCCCCATCGTTGCGGGCGGACAGGCGCTCGGCCTCCTCGAATTTCGCACCGCGTCAAGCACCCCCTGGGATAGCCGCAGCCTCGAACTGGTCCGCACGATTGCGCAACGGCTCGCGCTTGCGCTCGATAACATCCGCCTCTACGATCAGGCACAGACAACTGCCAGTCGCGAAAAGACACTCAGCCAGGTCACGACGCGGCTGACCAGCAAACAGGATTTCGACTCGCTGCTGCGCGACGCCGCCGAGATGCTCAGTCAGGCAGTGGGAGCCTCGCACACGCGCATCCAGTTCATCGCGCCCGGCGTTGCGGAGGAAACATGAACAGGTTTCTGCGCTCCGATTTGCGCGAATGGTTCAGGACCCGTCCGCTCGATCTGCGTTTCATCTTTGCGGTCGGTATGCCGACTGTCCTCACGATCATTGCGGCGCTGGTCGGCTACTCGTTTTTCAGCCAATACGCGGTTGCCGAGGCAGGTCGCGCATCCGAAGTCGGCGGGACCCTGTTCGGCCTTGTGCTGCTTGCCACGCTGCTCTCCTTTGCCTTCTGGTTCAATCTGCACGTCACCATCCAGCGCCCGCTAGCCGATATTCAGGCGGGGGTGCAGCGCCTCGCCAATGGCGCGCTCGGTGAGCAGTTCAGCGTAGAACGCGGGGGCGGCGAAATCGGCAAGCTCGCGCGCGCGGCCAATCAGCTCAACGCACGGCTGGAAACCGATTCTCAGGCGGTAGAGCAGCTCGTCGCGGAGCGCACGCGCGGATTGGAAGCGGCGCGCAGCATTGGCGGGCTGCTGCTCACACTGCGCGATACACAGGAGATTTCCGACCGCGCGATTGCATTGATCGAGGAGCGCTTCCCGGCGGTCTATCACGCGCAGGTCTTCCTGATCGATGAGCGGCGCATCGACGCTGTACTACGTGCCAGCACGGGCGAGGCCGGGCAGCGCCTGCTGGCGCGCAATCACCGCTACGAAGTCGGCAGTCGCGGGGTGATCGGGCAGGTCACGGCGCGCGCTGAACCCGTCATCGCCATCGACACACAGTTTGGCGAAAACCCGAATGCCGAAGCGCTGCTGCCCGAAACGCGCGCAGAGCTGGCGCTCCCGCTGCGCACCTCGGAAGGGATGATCGGTGCGCTGGACCTGCATAGCAGACAACCTGGTGCGTTCAGTGAAGCCGATGTGCGCCTGTTCACCAGCATCGCCGACCAGCTTTCGATTGCGCTGCTCAACGCGCGTGTCTTTCAGGAGTCGCAAGCCGCCCTGCGCGACATCGAGGCGCTGAACCGGATGCTCTTCAGCAGCGCCTGGGAGACCTTCATTGAGGCGCAGCGCCGCCGCCCGGAGAGCATAGCGGGCGAACGTGCTGCGCTCTCCGAACTCCAGCGCGAGGCTATCCGTACCCGCACGCTGGTCGAACAGGCCGAAGGTGATCAGGTGCGCTTTGCCGCACCGATCATCTTGCGCACACAGGTCCTGGGCGCGGTCGAGTGGGAGATGCGCCGCGCCGATTACACCGAAGAAACGCGCATCCTCGCGACAGAACTGGCAAATCGCCTGGCGCTGGCTGCCGATAACGCGCGCCTGCTCGATGAAACGCGCCGCGCCGCTGAACGCGAACACCTGATCAATACGATCAGCAATAAAATCTCGCAGCAGGCGGATGTCGCGGGCGTGTTGCAAACCGCCGTCCGCGAACTCGGCCAGGCGCTTCCTGTCACACAAATGTCCATCCGCTTAACGAGGGACAATTAGATGCGTATCAACTTCCCGGAGTGGTGGAATAACCTGTCGCTGCGCGGCAAGCTGCGTTTCAGCCTGCTTCCGGTGCTGCTCGTTGCGGTCGTCGTCATCCTGATCGCTGCACAGTCTGCGATCATCACCGCGATCACGAATAGTGCGCGCTCTGTTCAGCAGCAGCGCGTCGAAACCGCACAAACCGCAATGAATACCGTGCTTGAAAACACCGCGATTGTGCTGGATAGCATCCGCGCCAATGAAATTCTGGCAGATGGCATTCAGCAGTTCGCGCGGCTGCGAGCGGGCGGGAACTCGATTGATACGGAATTGCAGCGCACCCGCATCAATTTCGCGCTGCTCGATGCGCTTCAGAGGAATGCGGATATTGTCGTTGAAGGGCGCGTGCTGGATGCGAATGGCGTGCTGATTACACGCCTCACGCTCGACCCGGAGCGAAGAGTTTTTCAGGTCAGCCCGCAGCAGGAATTCACCAACGAGTCGCAAGCGCCTTACATCCGGCAGCTTGCGCAGGCCAACGCCGGGACGCTCTACCTGACGCGCGTGCTTGGACCCAATCCGAGCGACCTCTCCAACCAGCTCAATCTGGAATATGGGACGCCCTTCAAACAGGGTGACTCAATCGATGCCTATTTGCTTTTTACCGTCAATATTGTTCGTCTGCTGGATGTCGTGATTGGACCGGAAGGGAATGTCGGCAGTGCGCTGACGACCCTGATCGACGAGAGCGGGGCCGTAATCGCCGCCAATCACAAGGGCAGCCGCTACTTTTACAGTGATCAACCGTTCAAGCCGCTTTTCGCGCTCCCCTCGCAAGCCAACGCCAGCCAGCCCTTTACCTTCGTCCCGACCAGCCAGACGCCCAATCAATTCGCCTCGATGCGCCTGCTCCCGGTGCGCTCTTCTTCCGGCCTGCACGACTGGCATCTCGTCCTCTCCGAACTGGAAACCGATATTCTGGGACCCGGTGAAGCGATCCGCTTTGCGGTCTTCCTGCCGATCCTGATCGCATTTGCCTTCGTTGGTATTCTGACGAGCCTGATCGCGCGGATCATCTCGCGTCCGATGGTGGCCGTCTCGACCGCCGCACAGCGCATCGCTTCCGGCGACTTCCAGTTTCGGCTACCCATTCAGGGCAAGGACGAGATCGCGCTGGTCAGCGCATCGCTGAATAAGATGGCGCAGCAAACGACGGTGCTGGTCGATACGCTCGAACAGCGCGTGGCCGCGCGTACCCGCGAAATCGAAGCGGTGGCGCAACTCAGCCGCGACCTTTCCAGCATCCGCGACCTGGATGAATTGCTGCAACGCACGGTCAACGCGCTCGCCGAGCGCTTCAACTTCTACCATGTGCAGGTTTTCCTCGTCGACGAAAAATCGGAATACGCGGTCCTGCGCAGCAGCACGGGCGAAGCAGGCCGCCAGTTGCTCGCCCGCAATCACCGCCTCACGGTCGGTTCGGCCTCGATCATCGGGCAGGTGACGCAGTTCGGGCGGCCATTCATCACGCTCGATACGCGCTCTTCGGAAGTTCCCCACAAATTCAATCCGCTGCTGCCCGCGACGCGCTCCGAAATGGCGCTCCCAATCCGCTTTGGCGGGCGTACCGCCGGGGCGCTCGACGTGCAGAGCGAGCAGCCGGATGCCTTCGATAAAAACACGATCCGCATCTTTCAAATCCTCGCGGACCAGCTCGCGACCACGATTGAGAACGCGCGTCTGCTGATCGCCGCGCAGCAAAGCGGTGAACAGGTCGCCGCGCTCAACAGCCAGCTCACACGCGAAGCATGGGAAGCCTATGCGCAGACGCGCCCGGAACTGCTCGGCTACAGCTACAACAACCTCGAACTCAAGTCGCTCCTGCCGGGTGCGCCAGCCAGCGGAGTCGAAGCGCCGCTTTCGATCCGGGGCGAGCAGATCGGCACATTGAATGCCGACGCAGAGCGCCCGCTCACCGATGAAGACCGCCTCGTGCTGAACGCAGTCGCGGAACGTGTCGCGCTCACCATCGACAACCTGCGTCAGGTCGAACGCACGCAGGAAGAAGCGCGCCGCAACCGTGCGCTTGCCGAAGCCGCGCAGATCGTCAGCCAGTTTGGGGGCAACTTCGCGGAAAGCGCGGGTCGTCTGCTCACGGTCGGCGCACAGACAGAAGCCTATGATCGCTGGTGGCTGGGGCAGGTTGCGCCCGATGGCAAGGTGCTGTCGCGGCTGGTCGCCTTTGCGACGAATACCGGACTGCTGCCCATTCGCGTCGAAATCGCGAGCGACCCGACCTCGATAGGCATGGTCGCGCGTGATGGCACGCCCGTCCTGATCGATGCGCCCGATGCCGCACAACCGCCAGCGTTTGGCCGCCACCTAGCGATGCCGATCCGCTATGGTGCAGCCGGTACGCTCTTCGGCGTGCTGCTCGTCGGGCGTGCGTTCAACACCGGACCGATCAACGAGTCGGATTGGCAGCTCGTCGGCACGCTCGTCAACCAGCTTTCCGTCGCCGCCGAAAACCGCCGCTTGATCACCGAACTGCAAGCAGGCCGCGAGGCGCTGCAATCGATCCTGAACTCGCTGCCGACGGGCGTTCTCGTCCTGGATGCGATCACGCGCAACGTCAGCCTTGCGAATGCCGAAGCCAGTGCCGTCCTCGATCTGAAATCAATGAGCGGAACCCTGCCGGACATTCTGAACCCCGCTTCGCCGGACTTTGCGGCAGCGCAGGCGCTCGCGCTCAACCGCCCGGTTTCGGGTACAGATGTCACCATCGACCTCGCGAACGGCTCCTCGCGAACCTATCTCGTCAGTGCTGCGCCAATCTTCGGCGCGGATGGGGTCGCCTTTTCCGCCGTTGCCACGTTCACCGACACCTCGACGCTGCGCGACCTCGAAGTGGCGCTGCAAGCGAACCTGATTGAAACGCAGGTCTTGTACCAGACCACGCGCCTGATTTCCGCACAGCGCGAGATCACCGATATTCTGGACGTATCCTTCACGCAGGTGCTGGATCGCGTGCCTGCCAATCACGCTTTCGTCTACTTCCAGACCATGACCGATACGCGCGCATCGATTTATTACGCGGGCGCACCGGAGAACGTGGTCCGCGTCTGGGAAGGCGCGCTGCCGTTCCAGCCGCAGGCCTTCGAGCGTGACATCGATGCCACGCTCGACAATCCCATCCCGGAACCCGGCGCGCCGTTGCGCCTCGCAACCATCGTCACGTTCCCGCTTCAGGTGCGTAACGAGACGACCGGATGGATCGTGCTTGGCTTCGACCGCCAGCATACCTTACAACAGGATGATCGGCGCTTCATGTCCTCGGTCGTGGACCAAATCGCCGTCGCCGCCGAATCGGCGCGCCTCTCACAGGAAACCATCGAGGCACTTGGCGAAACGGAAGTCCTCTATCAGGCGAGCCGCGCCATCGCCGACGCACCGGATGCCGACGCGATCCTGAGCGTGATCATCCGCGAGGCCGCGCCACCACAAATCGACCGCGCGTTTCTGGTCGGGCTGATCGGTACGGAATGGGGCGCACCCGATTCGTTTGCTGATATTATCGCCGAATGGTCCAGCGCGGGTGACATCCGAATGCGCGGCAGGCGCGTCCCCGTCGTTCAGTTCGACGCGCTCTTCAATATTCAGTCGCAGGCCCAGGTCGTGATCAACGATGTGGCGAAGGCCGCCGAATTACCAGAAATCGCGCGGACGACACTTCTGCAAATCGGTATGGGTGCGCTCGTCTCGATCCCGCTGATTTCGCGCGGCAGAACGGTGGGCAGCTTTGCCCTCGGTGCGAGCCAGCCGCATGACTTCACCGCTCGCGAATTGCGGCTGTACCGCTTGCTCGCGGACCAGGCCGCCATCGCGCTCGAAAATCGTACACTGTTGCGCCAGACGGAAGAACGCGCCCGCCAGCTCGCGACGAGCGCGCAGGTCAGCCAGGCCGCTACCTCGACGCTCAAGCTGAACGATCTGCTGGATATGTCCGTTGATCTGATCAGGGACAGCTTCGGCTACGATCACGTTCAAATCTTCCTGATCAGCCCGGATGGGCGCAACGCTGAACTGCGCGCTTCGACGGGCGATGCCGGACGCCAGCTCCTCGCGGTTCGGCACAGCCTCGGCGTCGGCTCCAACTCCGTGATCGGGCGCGTGACGAGCGGCGGCGCGCTCTATAACGTCGCGGACGTCGGCGACCCGAGTTCGGTCCACCGCCCGAACAAGTATCTGCCCAAAACGCGCGCTGAACTCGCGCTGCCGCTGGTTGCGCGCGGGCAAATCGTTGGTGCGCTTGATGTGCAGAGCAACACGCCGGCGGCGTTCAGCGCGGAAGCCGAAACACTGCTCACCTCGCTGGCCGACCAGCTTGCCGTTGCTATCGATAACGCGCGCCTGTTCGAGGTCTCGAACCGCCGCCTCGAAGAAGTGCGCTTCCTCTTCAACGTCACGCGCACCGCCGCCGCCGTCGAAATTGATGTCGCGCTCACCCGCGTCACGCGCGAAATCCTCTCCGCGACCACTTCCGATTTGGCGGTGCTGCTGCTCATGGATGAGGACAAAAACCGGCTGCTGACCAGCTACGCGGCGAAGGAAGGCGCGACCTACATCCTGCCAACCAGCCTCTCTGCCGAAACGCCGACGCTCGCCAACCTGTTTCAGGCGCGTGACCCGCTGCTTTTGCAAGCAGGGAGTAGTGGGTTGCTCTTCTCCAGCGAGGATGTGCCGGGACTGGAAGCGATGCTGCTTGTGCCGTTCTACTCCGGCGTGGAGCCGCTCGGCGTGATCGCGGTCGCGAGCGAACGCAAGGCAGTTTATACGGATGATACGGCCACACTCTTGCAAACGCTTTCCAGCACGCTTTCGGCGATTATCCAGAACGCGCGGCTGCTCGCGGAAATGCAGGAAGCGAACCGTCGGCTGCGCGAAGTGGACGGCCTCAAAAGCCAGTTCCTTGCGAACATGAGCCATGAACTGCGCACCCCATTGAACTCGATCATCGGCTTCTCGCGCGTGATCCTCAAGGGCATTGATGGACCACTCAACGAGGCGCAGGAACAGGATTTGGGGACCATCCACGAATCCGGGAAGCACCTGCTCAACCTCGTGAACGATATTCTGGATCAGGCCAAGATCGAAGCGGGCAAGATGGAACTTGCACTCGATTACTTCCGGCTGGAAGACATGATCAAGACGGCAATGGCGACCGCGTCCGGATTGGTCAAGGACCGTCCGATCCGGCTGCATCAGGAAATTCAGGCGAACCTGCCACTCGTCTATGGTGACGAGTTCCGCACGCGACAGGTGTTGCTCAACGTCCTCTCCAACGCGGCCAAGTTCACCAAACAGGGCAGCATTACGCTGTCGGCGTTCACGGTGCAGGTCGATGGCCGCCCGATGGCGCAAATCTCCGTGACGGATACCGGGATCGGCATCTCGAAAGAAAACCTGCGGCGCGTCTTCGCGCAGTTCGAGCAGGTGGATAACACCACCTCACGCGGCGCAGAAGGGACCGGGCTGGGGATGCCTATCGCCAAATCGTTGATCGAGATGCAGGGCGGCCAGATTTGGCTTGAATCCGAAATCGGCATCGGTTCGACATTCAGCGTGACGATCCCGACCGGACCGACCCACGATCCGACCGCTATAAGCGAGCCTGAAAGCACGCCTGCCGACCCGCTCCCGACCGAACTACAAGAGCAGGTCGTGCAGGCGCTTGATCAGACTCCACGCCCCCTGCAGCGGATCATCATCGCCATCGACGACGAGCCGGGAATGCTGAGTATGTACCGTCGCTTCCTCGCGAAGGACGGCTTCGAGATCATCGGCACGACGAACCCGGAAGAGGCTGTCGAATTGATCGCGACCTACCAGCCGAGCGCGGTCCTGCTGGATGTGAATATGCCGCAGCGCGACGGCTGGGAAACCCTGCGCGCGATCAAGGACGATGACCAGACCTTCCAGTATCCGGTCATTGTGTGCAGCATCGAGGATGACAAGGCGCGCGGCTTCCGGCTCGGCGCATCGGAATACCTCGTCAAGCCGTTCGTGGCCGAAGACCTGGTTGCTGCGATCCGGCATGTCGAGCTGGGGCGCGACCTGCCGACCGTGCTTATTGTGAACCCCGACGGTGAAGCCCTTGCGCACACCCGTGAGGGCTTGGCCGCACAGGTCGATACGCTGCGCTTCCGCGAAGCCTCGTCCATCGAACTGGCGCACGATATGATTGACAGCCACCGCCCGGAGCTGGTCCTCTTCGACCTGCGCACGGGGAAACTGGATGTGATGGCCGCGCTTGCCGCGCTGCGTGGTCGCGCTGTGCAGCCGCGCGTGATCATCCTGCCGGGACCGTCGCTCTCGAACGATGATCTGATCGCGCTGGCGAGTTCCGGCGTGACGCTCGAAACCGGGCTGACCGATGCAATGCTGCCCGATCTGGTCCGTTTTCATCTGGGACTCAACCGCAGCAGCGCCGATTAACCGTTCGGGGGATTCGTGGACCCACGCCTGCAACTCTTTCTCATCTATCTTGGCAGCGGCGCGGCGCTCGGCGCGGTCTTCACCCCGCTGGTGTACGGCCTGAAAGGGCGCATCCCGGCCAATGGCTTCTTTGTCGGGCTGGTGATCGGCGCGATTGGTAATCTGATTTTGCTGGTCCCGCTGTGGCTGCTGCTGCGCGCCCTGACCACTTCCAAAGTGGATGTCTTCGATATAACCGTCGCCTATAACATGGGCGCGGGCGCGGCGCTGGGTGGGCGCAAGGAAGAGGCGCGCTACTACTTTACGCAGGTCACGCAGGCCGATCCGCGCAACGTGAGCGCGTGGCTTTACCTCGCCAACCTCGCGACCATGCCGCTTGAAGCATGGAGCTATGTCCAGCAGGCGCGGGCGGTCGCGCCCGATCATCCGTCTGTGCAGCAGGCGGTCGCGCTTGTCTATCCACAGGTCGCGCAGGCGCAACAGCCTGCTGCCCTGTTCCCGCCCGAAAATCTCTGATCGATTTCAAACGTACAATGCGGCGGGATTGAATGCGTCAACAGGGTATATCTCGCAAGTAGAAGGATTACACCATGAGCGCATTCACCGAAAAAGAACTCGAATATCTGAAAACGCAACGCCTCGGCAGGCTGGCGACCCTCAGTGCCGATGGTGATCCGCACGTCGTCCCGGTCGGCTTTTCCTATAATCCCGAACTGGACAGTATCGACATTGCGGGCGCAAACCTCGCCAAAAGCAAGAAGTTTCGCGATATTCAGCGCGACGGGCGCGCGGCGTTCGTCGTCGATGATGTCCTCCCGCCCTGGATACCGCGCGGAGTCGAAATTCGTGGACACGCTGAAGCATTGACGGGGCTAACCGGGCTGCCGGACTATAGCGAAGGTTCCGTAATTCGCATCAAGGCCGAACGGATCATCGGCTGGGGACTCGATACGCATCCCTATACGCAGAACAGCCGCAAGGTCGAATAGCGGGGCGCTACCTTTTCGCGTCTGCCCGTCTTTGTATCAAAACTGAGACGGGCTTTTGCATAAATTTTGTATCGAGAACGTGCGCGTTTGCCAGTTTTGATTTATGCTCAGTGCAGTAATCTTTGATGGGAAGGGGCAATACATGGCACGTCGCTATACCACGCTTCGGATTCTGAGCGCTGTTTACAAGCTGCTCGGACTGCTGCTCGCGCTGGGCAGCTTTCTCGGCTTCGCGGGGGCGCTATACGTCGCGATCAACCGACCGGACACGCTGTATCCGACCAACCTCACCAACGGCTATCTATGGGTGCTGGTCGCGGGGACGGCGCTGCTCTTTTTCGGGCTGCTGCTCGCGCTGGTGACTTTTGGGACGGGCGTGATGCTCGACCTGTACATGAGTATGGAACAGCATACGCGCGCCTCGGCGGTCTACTTGCGCCGCCTTTCGCAAAACCGCCGCCGCGTAGAAGCGCCCCCCGCCAGCCAGACGGTACACAGCCCCGTGCGCCCAGCCGCGCCGCCGATTCGCCCGCTGGAACCGCTCCAGCCGCGCCCCGTCCCGCCACCTGTTTACGCAGCAAGCGACATCAACGGGATCATCCCCGCTTACTCACAACCCGCGCCACTACCGCCGCTGCCCCATGCGCCTTCCGCGTTCACCCTGCCAATCGTATCGGATGAGGCGGTGGATATTGAGGGTGAGCCGTAGGCTTCGCATAATTCTTTGTAGTGCGGCGCTGCTGTTTGTGAGTGCGGGCTGCACAGCGCGCACGATCACTCCGCCAACTGCGACGATGCTGATTGTCACGGCTCCGCGTGTGACACTCCCACCTGCGTGGACGCCTATACCGACCGAGACTGCGCTCCCAACGCGAACGCCACTCCCGACCGAAACCGCGCTCCCGACCCTCGCCGCGAGCGACATTTGCGCGAGTTTCGGCCTGACGACGCGCCCGGCCACCGGCGCGGAATTCGACTACGACGCGACAGTGACTTTCGCGTGGACCAATCTTCCGGCGGGTGTGCGGCTCACGCTTGCAATCAATTTACATGATGCCAAACAGGGCTTGCGGCTGGATGTCGATGCGCCGGGAGACAACATCGTGCCGATCCCGCTGCTGCGGCTGCCCGAAGACACCGGGCGCTATGACTGGAAAGTGGGATTGCAACATCCACTCTATGGCGAAATCTGCAAGGTGGAAGGCTACTTCACGCGGCGGCCATTGAAGATTTTGTGACACAAAATTTGACTAATACAAATTCATATGACGAGCGCACGCGCATTTTATCTACGCTGGCTTCCAGCCGCGACCCGGCAAAGCATCGGCAGAAGGCGGACCGCGTTGTACAATCGGGGCTATGATACAAACGACCGTCTTCTCGTGGTTCATCGTTTTCGGAGTTGCGTTTGGCCTCTCGCTGCTGTTCACACGCGCGGCGATGGCGCTTGCACCCCGGATCGGGATCATCGACAGGCCGCGTGACCGCCATGTTCATCCGCAGCCGACGCCGAAATTCGGCGGGTTCGGCATGTACCTCAGCTTCGTTATCGCGGCGCTGGTCGCGCAGTTCATGCCTATCGAGCGCGCGGACCCGAACGAGGTGATCCGGTTCGCCGGGTTGATCCTCGGCGGGACGGTGGCGTTCATCCTCGGTTATATCGATGACAAGCGCGACCTGCCGCCGCATCTGCAATATATCGGGCAGCTTTTCGCCGGGGCAGTCGGTATCCTGTTTCTGATTTTCATCGAAAAGTTGAATAATCCGCTGACCGGGCAAGTGACCGACCCCTGGCCGTACATCGTGACGATTACGCTGACGCTCTTCTGGGCGGGGCTGATGATGAACACCGTCAACTGGATCGATGGCGTGGATGGCCTCGCGGCGGGCGTGGTGCTGATTGCGTCGGTCCTGCTCTTCGTGCATACCGTGCGCGAACATCAATTGAGCGTAAGTTTGCTGCCGCTGGCGCTGATTGGCGCGTGCCTCGGCTTTCTGGTCTTCAACTGGAACCCCGCGCAAATTTTTATGGGTGGCACGGGCGCGATGTTTCTGGGCTATACGCTTGGCGCGCTCGCGATCATCGGCGGCGCGAAGATGGCGACGATTTTGCTGGTGATGGGCTTGCCGCTGCTCGATGTAGCATGGCAAATCCTGCGGCGGCTGCGCTCCGGGAAGAACCCCGCAACGGGCGACCGGGGACACGTTCACTTCCGGCTGATCGATGCGGGCGTCCCAGCGCGGCTGATCGCGAGCGGTTACTATCTGTTTTGCGCAGCGTTCGGCGTGCTGGCGCTCATCACGACCTCGCGGCAGTTCAAGCTGCTCGCGATCCTGACCATGTTCGGGCTGGTGATCGCGGGTTTCGGCGTGGTCGCGCGTTTTGCGAAGATACAATCGGAACCTCATGCGTAACATTTTCATCGCGCTCGTGTGCATCACGCTCTTTCGCTTCGCACCGACACCGACCCCTCAACCTGCGCTCACTTATGGCGAAGCGGTGACGGGTAGCATCAAGTCAGATGAGGATGTCGCCTATACCTTCACGGGTAGCCGCGACGATGTGATTGTGATCACCGTCGAGCGCGCCTCCGACGCCGAAAAGCTATACCCCGCCGTCAGCATCGCGGACGCCAAGCAACGCCTCGCGACGACGGCCAACGACCGCACGCTCGTTTCCGGCACGCTTGCGTTGCGGCTCACCAACGACGCCGCGTACAGCATCACGGTTTCTGCGCGCGACAAGGGCAAAGCTGAAAACCGCACAGGGGCGTTCCTGCTCACGCTGACGAAAGCCGCGCCACTCACGCCGGGAGCGCCCGTCACGCACGATGCGAAGTACGCGCCGAAAACGGACGCGCGCCCCGCGTGGTTCACCTTCGATGGCGGCGCAAGCTACACCGCGACTCTCGAACGAGACGCAAAAGCATTTGGTGGGCGCGCCACGATTTATAGCATCGAGCAAGGCCACCTTACCGAACAGTATACGCTCGACGGTGGGGCGACCCTGCGCGCGATGAGCGTCCGGTTCGATGCTGCGCCGAAAACGATTTATCTGGTGAACATCGCGCCAAGCGAGCGCATGGACCCCGCGCCCGGCGCGAATTATTCATATAAATTCACGCTCGCACCGTGATCATGGCGGGCGGACACATCGGTCCGCCCCTGCAAAGACGCGCGACCGTGTAGGGGTCGGGCTTGACCGCCCCATCTGACTTACAGCTTCTTCCATTCAGGGACCATAATCGGGCGAAGCTGTGCCGTGACGCGGCTGCGTTGCGGTTCGAGCCAATCCGGGAGTTTGAGTTCGCTGCCGAGCGTGGCGACGGGTTCATCGACCGTGAAGCCGGGGTTGAGCGTCGCAATCTCGAAGATGTGACCGTCCGGGTCCTTCGTGTAAATGCTGTGGAAGTACGAGCGGTCCATCACCGGGGAAACGCTCAACCCCGCGCCGACCAGCTTTTCGCGCCATGCCTCTTGTGCGGCATCGTCCTGTACCGCCATCGCGAAATGGTGCGTCTGCCCGGCTCCCATCTGCGCGCGGCGTTCTTTGCGCGGGTCACGTCCGAAGTAGGTCACGAGCGTTCCGGGACGCGCATCCGGCGCGGCGGACCAGTACCAGTGCTGCGAGTCCGGGTCGTCGTAATTTGCGGTCATCTTGACGCGCTTCATGCCAAGCAACCCTTCGTAGAACCGCGCGGTGCGTTCAAGGTCGGATGAGATCGCGGTGATGTGGTGCATCCCCTGATTGAGCGCCATCGCGCCGTCGATTTCCGGCACGGGATCCGGCCACGTCTCGGCTTTGATCGCCGCCTCATCGCGCTGTTGAATCAAAAATTCGGCAGTCGGCTGGATGACCTGCTGACCGAGCGCATCCTGCGCCTCATCGACCGCGAAGCCGGGTCCCTGCGTCGCGATTTCAAGGATCGTGCCATCGGGATCGTTGAAGTAAATCGACTCGAAATAGACGCGGTTGAAGGGTCCATCGACGTTGAGACCCAAATCCGTGAGGCGGCGCTTCCATTTGAGCAGGCCTTCGCGGTTGCGTACCGTCAGCGCGAAGTGATGCGTTCCGCCGATGCCGGGGCGTCCGCGCGCGGCTCCCGGCCACTCAAAGAACGTAACCGCAGTTCCCGGCGAGCCTGTTTCATCACCGAAATAGAGATGATAGGTTCCCGGATCGTCGAAGTTGATTGTCCTTTTCACGAACCGCAAGCCAAGCACCCGCACATAAAAATCGACGGTGCGCTGTGCATCGCTGCACCCTAACGTGATATGGTGTATGCCGAGGATATTCATTGACATTACCTTGATTGGTCGTCGTTTCTAATTGATGAGACCCGCCCGCGCCCATTGTATTGGGTCCACCTGCACACCATTCACGAACACTTCCCAGTGCAGATGTGGACCTGTCACGCGCCCGGTTGCGCCAATCTTGCCGATGAGCTGACCTTGCTGCACTTCATCCCCAATTTTCACCAAAATCTGGCTCTGATGCCAATAGCCCGTGTAAATCCCGAAGCCGTGATCGATGATCGTGGCGTTGCCGCGCACATAAAGCTGTCCCGTGAAGACGACTTTGCCGGGTGCTGGCGCATAGATTGGGGAACCGGGCGCGCCTGCAAAATCAGTACCAGTGTGGAACTGGTCAAAGGGACCGCCATTGTAGGAGCGGCGCGTGCCGAACTGCGAAGTCACGGGTGCGGGGACGGGCAAGCCGAGCGGTCCGGTGAGGTAGAGGCGCGGCGTAGAAGGCGCAACGACGGTCATGATCTGGTTGAACTCCGGCGTCGTCACCTTCGGGTCGAGCAGGTCCAGTTGATTGGCGGGTAGCGCGATTCGCTCCGAAAAATAGCCGCCATCCTGCACAGCGAGGTTGCGCGTAATCGTTACAGATGTTCCGTTCGCGGCGGTGCTGGTCAGCGTGAGCGGATAAATCCCGGTGAGCAGCAGGGCAGGCACACCGACCCACAACCGATGCGCAAGGCCATCCGTCGTGTGATCGACAAGTTGCTGGCCGAGCAACGAGCCGCTAATCTGCGTTGGGGTTTGCGTCTGCACGAAGAGCGTGAAGGTACGGCCTTGCTGCGCGGTTTCAGGCTGCATGAAGAGGGCATCGAGCGGTACGGGCAGGTCCGCGAGCGCGCGGCCTGCGACCGGGAGCAGCAGCCGCTGGCCGGGGTAGAGCTGCGCACCCTCGTTCAGGTGATTGGCTTGCATCAGCGCCGAGAGCGTGACCCCGGCTCGCGCCGCCACGCCATAAAGCGTATCGTTCGCGGCATAGGTATAGAACGCGCCGCCCGCCGTAGCCGCGCGCCCTTCCGCGCCCGCGCGCACCGTGAGCGGCTGCCCGGCAAAGAGCAGCGCCGGGTTCAGGATGTGATTGCGCGCTGCGATTTGCCCCGGCGTCGTGCCGTAACGCGCGGCAAGACTATCCAGCGAGTCGCTCAACCCGACGGTCAATTCGACCACCGCGCCGGGCGCGTTCGCCACATCCGGGCTGCTCCCGCGCTGCGCGTTGGGGATGACAAGGCGCTGCCCGACCTGTATCTGCGACGGGTTGGTGAGGCCATTGGCCTGCACAATCGCATCCACCGACGAACCATAAAGCAGCGCGATCCGGTACAGCGTTTCGCCGCGCTGCACGATATGGATCGTCGTGACCGTGCCGGAGGGTGTGGGCGTCACCTGCGCCGATATTGCAGCGCTTGCGGGAAGCAGCGCGATAATCGCAGCCAGCATAATACAAAACCATGCCCGCACGATTATTGCGGCGCATCCCAGCGCAGTGTGTCCCCGATTTGTACACGGTCGAGCAGGCGCGGACGCGCTTCGATGAAGTATTGCGCGGGCTTGCGCGGGATATACGCCAGTCGCCAGGGCTTCGCCAGCACCGCATCGACGACGACGCCGTTCTGGTCAATCCAGACCGTCGCTATCGAATACAGCATGAACAGCATGTGGATACTCGTCTCCGCTTTGCTTTCCTTGCCATAGACGAAGAGCAGCCCCTCGTCATCGGAGAGATTGCGGCGCAGCATCAGCCCTTTGAAATGCCCCCAAAAGCCGCTGGTCCATTCGGCTTTTGGGAGGACAATTTCACCCGTGCGTTCGTTACGGATTGCGCAGAACCGCGTCACGGGATGCGCAGGACCTGTCCGACATAGATCAGGTTCGGGTTCGCGAGGTTGTTGGCGCGCACGAGTGCATCCACCGTCACGCCGTAGAGCAGGCTGATGCGGTACAGCGTCTGGCCGATGAGGACGGTATGCGTGCGCTGCGGTTGCGTGATGACCGGGGCGCGTCCACCCGTGTTGTTGCCGGGACCCGGTACGACCAGCACCTGCCCGACGCGCAGCAGGTTCGCGTTTACGATCCCGTTCAGGCGGGCGAGCGCGGCGGGGGTCGTGCGGTAAAGCGCAGCGATCTTCGCGAGGTCGTCACCGGGGACGACGATGTAGGTCCCGATGCCGTTCACGGTCGGACCGTTCAGCCCGGATGAGGCGGGCGGCTGTACAGTCGGGAAGGCGGGAGCCTGCGTCGGGAGCGGTGCGGCGGTCGGCGCGGCGATGGTGGGCGCGGCAGCCGTCGGAGATGGAATATCGAGCGATTGACCGATGAAGATCAGGCCAGCGTCGTTCAAGTCATTCGCTGTTGTGATTGCTTCGACGGTCGAATTGAAGCGCTGCGCGAGTTCGGAGACGGTATCGCCCGCGACGACGGTGTAGCGGATCGTGAACGGGAAGGTTTCGGAGAACGGCGTCGGCGTCGGACCGGACGGGAGCGCGGTCGTCGGTATGACAGTGACCGGAGGAATACTTGTCGCGCCGTCGATTGGCGTCGCGACGATGGTTCCCTCGCGCGTTGGTGAAGGCCGGACGTTCGGGTTGGTCGTTGCGCTCGGCGGGAGTGCGGTGCTGGTCGGCGGGCGCGGCGTGCTGCTGGCCGGGAGCGTGGTTGCAGTGGGCGGGATGGCCGTCTCGGTCGGCGGGAACGCTGTACTGCTGGCCGGGAGCGCTGTCGAAGTTGGCGGAACCGTCGTGCTGGTCGGCGGAATGGCCGTTGCGGTTACGGGCGGCTGGCCGCCTTCCGAGGTGAGCGTGGCGTCATCGACATAGACATTGTTGTGCTTGACGGGCTGCTCGAAGGTGGCGCGCACGAAGACCGTCACGGTATCACTTAAAGCAGTCGTTTCGACCGTAATTTCTTTCCACTGATCGTAATATTCGACGGCTTCCGACCAGATGATGTTGTTGGCTGTGCCATCCGTGCCGCCTGTCGGGGCAACACCGACCTGAATGCTCACCTTGCCGGGGTTATCGGAGCGCTCGGTGTTGTCGTTCAACGTGGACCAGACATAAATCCACGCACTGAATTTGACCTTTGCGTTGTCGTTGACCTTCGCCTGCTGGTAAAGGCCGCCTGTCAGCGTCGCGTAGAACGTATAATATTCCTGCGACTTCGTACCGGAATGAAAGCGCGTGGTGCTTTCACGATAGTTCGGGACGTTGTTGACGTAGCTCGGATCACCCGGCGGCGGGACGTTCCAGGGCGTCCACTCCGGCGCGACGATGCGATTGTTATCTTGCGCGAAGGTGGCGTAAGTCCCCTCAAAGCCGGGATTTTTGAGCAGGTTGGTTCCCTGCGCATAGCCCGCGACGGTGAACCCCGCCAGCAGCGCCACCAAACCGAGCAGCCCTGCCAACGCGCGGACCGGGCGAAAAAGTCCTTGCATACCGTCCCCCTAAACTAAATGCAAACCACTAGACTGCGCAAAGTCTAACACGCACCGCAGGATTGCGGTAGCAAGCGGATAGTACCAGAGGGAAAGGCATGTACGGGCGGACCGATGTGTCCGCCCGGTTTTACAAACAATTTGATTTGCGAGCGGGTCGGGGTCAACCTGCGCGGGCTAATGCTGGTCTTACCTAGCACCGCCGTAAATCCCCGCTTTCAAACGTGGGGATACAATGGAGACTATGTGCAGCGCAAGCGGTCTGTTTTCACATACATCAGTGTGTTCATCGTCTGTATCCTACGCCGTCGCCAGAAAAATCTCTATAAAAGACGCTGCGTGTCTGCCGCTAACGCTAAATATATGCCTGAGTGAGCAGAAGTTGGCGTGGGAGCTGGAGCAGCGGCAAGTCAGCAAGGGTAAGCAGACCGTATCGGAAAACGTTCCGGCGCGTGAATGCAAGCGAGACAGCGGGCTATGCACGCTTCAAGACCGCCAGTCGCTTCTACAGCTTCGAGTTCAAGCAGTTCGCCGCGGGCGCGGGAGCCAGCCGTGAATAGGCCGCGATGATCGTCAGCGTGACGGCAAACGTCACGAAGATATTCAGTAGAATGAACCCGCCCAGCGATTACCGCCTCATTGCCCCAAATCCATTTCACTGCTGTTCCACATCCCCGACCGCGTACCAGATCGTAGCGCGAAAATGCCCGTTTTACGAGGGCGTGCAGTGGACGGCTGCGTTGCGGTTGGCTTATGGAGGACGTTCTAGATCGGAGCTGAGAATGACCCGAAATCGCGGTCCACGACGCTTTGTGCATATTTTGCAATAACGGGATTGGGATGTGTGAGTGCTTGCCGGATAAAGGTTTTTAAATTGAAAAACGGGACACCTGGACTGTTTTCAGCTTGCCAGTCTTCAGTGATACAGCAGTTTTGAAGCGCTATGACCGCGCTATGAAATGTCCACCCATCTGATTCGGCATAGCCTTCGTGGACCAGTTCAATTAGCAGGTCGCCTGCTACTTCGCCGAGTGCTTTTCCGATTGCCCAAAAGTACCCATATCTCTGATCGGTTATGTTGCGCGCAAGGTTACATAGCACTACCACAATTTCCCGTTGCTCTTCCAAACTAAGTTTGAGTATGATCATTTCCTCCGTGAGGTTTGAGATGAATGTCGAGTCGTCATACCAGTTTCTGATTGTGTGTTTTTCGAGGATCAATCCAAGGCGCAGGATCGCAAAAGATTTTGTCTCCATGTCGTCTGATGTCGCTTCACGCAGAAGCGTTTCAATTATTATATTCATCGAATAAAGGCCTACTGTGCTATGGACTAGATAAACCAAGCCTCTGCGAAGTGGCGCGCTGTCCGGTGTAGGGGTCGCGGCTTGCCCGATCCGTTCCCATTTCCAAACCTACGGCGTCCCCAGCAGCGTGACCTCGCTCACCATCGCATCGTACTGGTGGCCGGACGCATAAACCACAATTTGACGAATGGTCGGCGCTGCGCCGCCCGGATCGCTGAATTGCGGGCGAAGATCGCCAGAGTCGTAGAAATACCACACATTCGCGTTGATTTTTTCATGATCCTGTCGGCAGGTCGCGCAGCTTGAGGGCTTGCTCGCGTCCGACGTCAGATAAAAACCATGATTCCACTGGCGATTTTCTGCCACACCGGGAATGTCATACCGCACTTCCAGCATGATTGGGCATTCGCTGCCCTTCACGCCGCACTGTGTCAGGTCCTGATACTGAATATTCAGGCGCACATGCAGCCGGAACGAACTATATGCGCTCGTATCCACCGCCAGGTTTTGCAGGAAGCACGACGTTTCGCCGCGTTTGATACGCGGTTCAGGGCCAATTCGCGTGAAGCGCATTGCATAGGGCGCACCCACCACCGAGGCGTCGCGCGTCCATGCGCCCACCGGCTCCCGCTCTTCCGCAAATGCGGTACAGGTCCAACCTTGAGGTAGGTCCTTTGGATTGACAGGTTCATTGGAGATGAAATGCCCCTCTGCAAGAATTTTCAATGGCGACTCGCTGGTCAGTTCAAACTCCCCATTCGCGATGTGCGCAATGCTGTTTGGAAATGCCGGGCGAAAATCGACGAAATTATTCAGTTTATAGAGATTTGCCTCACCGCCCTGATTGAATAAATTCAGCCGCCGCAAATCCGTCTCCGGGTAATATTCTGTACTGACGGTATAGCGTCCATCATCCAGAAGCTGCGCGACTCCTTGTTTTGCAATAATATTCGCTTGATAGACCCGGTTTTCGGGAGTCGCAGTGATGATCAGTTGCCCGTCGGCGTTGTCTAAATTAATTTGATAGGGACCGCGACTGAACTCGAAGCGCGGGCGGGTCGCTTGCTGGACGCGCAGGCGGGTTCCTTTCGTGAGCGTGATTGCCGTCACATTTTTTTTGCTGTAGGGGTCGTCGAAATAGAGGATGGCCTGCGAGTCATCACGTACATCGATGCTCGTGAGCGGCTCGATTTTCCAGCTCGTATCCACCAGCGGGTTGCTCGCATCGAGCGTTGTCAATTTGACGCTGCCCCGGCTAACGACCAGCCGCACGGAGAGCGGGACCGACGACCTGAACAGGAAATAATAGAGGCCGTAGCCCGTCCCGGCGGCTAGCAAACAAAACGTCAACAGCCCGGTAAACAGCACGGACCACGCCACAACCTGCGGACGGCGGCGCACAAAGCTCACAGTGAATCATCCAGTCGCATCATAGGCGGCAAGTATAGCGCAGCACGCAGCCCGGCAAGCGACGTTCCCCGAACGCTGCGCTGACGCTGATGTTTCGCGGCGCGAGGTTCAGGCGAGCAGTTTTTCATAACGGCTCTTGAGCGCAGGATCGGAGGTGAGCGGTGCGTAGACTTCACCAGTATAAGGAACCCACACATAGCCCTGCGTGAATGGCTTGAAGCCGGGCGGTTTGCCCATCTCGTCCCAAACTGATAAGTTGAGGACAAGACCGGGGAAACGCTGTGGCGTCGTTTTGATCATCTCGTCGTCGATCAATTCCGTATACTGCCTGAATATATCGACTTCGACGCCTGTGAGCGCGAAGCGATAGATCGGCGAGTTGCGGAGCCGTTCGTAGAGCGAAAGTCCGGTTTCAGTCATCGTATACGCATCGGTTGCGCTGGTGACGCCGCGCTCGCTCAACCCGCGCACCAGCACCATACACCACCAGTTGCCCTCGTCGTCCTGAGAAAGGCTCGCCTGCGGTGCGGTTCCGCTCTCTAAATTTAACGCAATGCCATCGAAATGCTTCTGGAAGGCGTTGGCGGTGTCTCTATCCGCGCCAAGTTCTGCTGAAAGGCTATATAACCATGCCATCGCTATTTTAGTCCTTTTTTTCTTCGGTCGGAACAGGAGTTTTCGACCAGCTTGGCTGTGTATCTGCCAGCGCTTGCCGATATTCTGTCAGCAACATTTGCGCGGCAGGTGCAATGGTGGCGTGTGTCTCACCATCGATGATAGAAATCAGTGTTGCAGGTAAAGTTCCATCCTCGATTTGCCAAACAGGGTCTTTGCCTGTTCCACCAAATGCTTCGGATCGGCGAAAAGCTGGTAGATTTTCGGGTGAACCATGCGCGGTAGACATGCCCTTGCCATCAGCCAGCACATTGTCACCAACGACCGTGATCTCCTCATTACGCACGCCCAGGTTGCGAGCCGTATTGCCTATCTTTGGTCGCGTTCCATCGGCAGTCATGCCCCGGTAAAGCAGTTGCCGCGCAACAACATTGGCGCGTGACGTTCTGCGCACATTCATCGGATCACTTTGCGCGAGCAAACGCCTGACCGATTGGTTCCAAGCGTTTGTTGCAGCCGTTCAACGGGGTGTTGCTCCGCTACTGAGTGCTGTCCCTCTTCGGCCTTTTGTGCGAATTTCTGCGACAGTGTTGGCGCTTTTTCAGTTTTTGCGCGCATAAAGACTCCACTTAGGAACGCTGTTTGAGCGTGTTAGACATTCTCCCGTTCGCGCGTCAGCGGCCACGCCCGTAAAATTGTATCCACTGCGTCCGGCTCCAGCGGATTCTGGTCCGCGAGGCGCTTGATGTGCGCGGTCGCGTCCTTCACCTGCGCATCGGTGAGCGTGAGGCCAAGCTGCACCGCGCGGCTGCGGACCGCGTTCCACCCGGTCAGGCGGTGGCCGATCTGCACATTGCGCTTGAGGCCGAAATCATCCGGGCGGATGCTCTCGTAGGTTTCCGGGTTGGCGAGGACCGCTTTCGCGTGGATGCCCGCTTTGTGCGTAAACGCGCTTGACCCGGTGATGTAATTATTGAACGGGACCGTCACGCCGCACAGGTCCGCGACCATGTGATCGATGGCGTACAGCTTATCCAGCCGATACTTTTGTAGCAGCAGATCACGATTGTTGAAGTATAGCCGCGCTACCAGCCCACCGAGCGGCGTGATCCCGTTGCGCTCGCCGATGCCGAGGACGGTCACGTCGATGTGTGTTGCGCCTGCATCCAGCGCCGCGTATGAATTCGCAATCGCACAGCCGGAGTCGTTATGCCCGTGAAATTCGATGTCGAGATTGGTCAGACGGCGCAGCGTATGCACCAGCGAAAAGACCTGATTGGGCGTCGCGACCCCGACTGTGTCCGCTGTGCCGAGGCGGTTCACGACGCCGCGCTCCGCGACCGCGAGGTAGACGCGCAGCAAGTCGCTTTCCGAAGAGCGGAATGAATCTTCCGTGCTGAAACGCAGGACAATATCCGGCGCTTGCTCACGCACGTAGGTTAGTACATCGAGCGCAGTATCGATGATCTCACGGATCGTCTTGCCGTGACTGTACTTGCGCAGTTCGGGCGAAGTCCCAATCACGATGTCGAGGCCATCCACGCCCGTATCGAGCGCCCGCATCGCATCATCGCGGCTGCACCGGATATGCGTCAGGATTTTGGCCTTGAAGCGCTGCTTGATAATGGCGCGCACATCCGCGTCGCTCTGTGGGGACGCGACGGGCGAGGAGAGTTCGATGAACTCCACGCCGAATTCATCCAGCGCCGCCGCGATCTCGATCTTCTGTGTCTGGTTGAAGTTCGCCCCGGCGAATTGTTCCCCCTCGCGTAATGTGGATTCGATCAGCGCAAATTCGGTCAACGACATAATGTATTTTCTCCAGTATCAGGCGAGTTCGGGTTGCGCGGTCAGGACTTCTTCAATCGCGCGGGCGGCGGTTTCCAGATCGTCCTGCGAAATGACGAGCGGCGGCAGCAGACGCAGGACCGTTGCCCCGGCGGGCAGCGCCAGCACGCCCTTCTCTTGCAGCGCTCGCAAAATCGGAGCAACCTTGCCGCGCAGCTCGATCCCGATCATCAGGCCGAGGCCGCGCACCTCGCGCACCTGCGTTGCCGGGAGCGTCGAACGCAGCCGTTCGAGCATCCACTTGCCGAGCGTCGCAGAGCGTTCGATCAAGCCTTCGTCGTGCAGCGCGTGCAATGCCGCGACCGCCGCCGCGCATCCGACCGGGTTGCCGCCGAAGGTCGTGCCGTGCGTGCTGGTCGAAATTTCACCAATGCGCTCCGCGATCAGGCACGCACCGAAGGGTAGGCCCCCGGCGAGGCTCTTGGCAGTCGGCATCAGGTCCGGCTCAAGGCCATAATGTTCGCTCGCGAAGAGCTTCCCGGTGCGTCCGTACCCGGTCTGTACTTCATCGACAATGAACATCGCGCCACGCTCGCGGCAGAGTGCCTGAACGCCGCACAGATATTCCGCTGTGCCGGGACGCACACCACCTTCGCCCTGCACCACCTCGACGAGGAACGCGGCGGTATTCTCGTTGATCGCGCCGCCCGCCGCTTCCAGATCGTTGTAAGGGACGTGCGAAGTGTCGGGGACGAGCGGCATGAATGGCTCACGATACGCCTTCTCCCATGTCGCGGAGAGCGCGCCTGCCGTGCGTCCGTGGAAGCCGCGCATCGTCGCGATAACGCCCTTGCGTCCGGTTGCCAGTTTAGCAAACTTGATCGCCGCTTCGACGGCTTCCGCGCCGCTATTGCAGAGGAACGCGCGGTTCATCCCCGGCGGCGCGAGCGAGATGAGCAGGTCGTAGAGTTCCGCGCGGCGGTCGTTGTAGAAAATCTCCGGGCAGCTAATCAGCGTCCTGGCCTGCTCCGTGATCGCGGTCACGACCTTCGGGTGTGCGTGTCCGAGGTTGGCTGCGCCCTGCCCGCCTACGCAGTCGATGTACATACGTCCGTCCGCGTCCCAGAGGTGTGCGCCCTCGCCCCGCACAATCGCGAGCTGCCGCTTCGGATATGCGCCGCTGGTGTGTGCGCCTTCGTGTTCGATGATTGTTTGTGAGTTCATGATAGAGTCCTCAGCTTTCAGCAAATAAATAAAGTCAGGACGAAGCAGGTTCAATTAAACCGATATGCGTACCCGCGCCGGACAGCGCATCCTGTAGCGGAGTCGCGCGCCGCGAATCCGCGAGGATCACGCGCCGCACGCCCATTCTGAGCGCTTCCTGCGCGGCAAGAACCTTCTTCTTCATGCGTCCGCCCGCGATCTCGATAGCGCGCTCCACCCCGTCGGCGGGGATGTGCCGGATGATGCTCGTTTCGTCCGGGAAGTTCGCGAGCAGGCCGGGAACATTCGTCAGGATCACCAGCGTTTCCGCGCCGACTGCCCCCGCAATGTAGGCCGCCGCGCGGTCGCCATCCACATTCAGCCGCTCGAACGCCGCGCCCATTGCAAGCGGCGCAACGACCGGCGTATAGCCCGCCTTGAGCAATAGATCGAGCAAGCCGCCGTTGACCGCTTCGATCTTCCCGGTGTAATCGTTGCGGACGATCCGTTGACGTCCGCTCTCCGGGTCAATCGCGCGCACGGCGTCCTTGCGCGTCGCGCGGATGAGCTGCCCGTCCAGCCCATTCAATCCGACCGCGTTCACGCCGAGCGCTTGCAACTTGCCGACCAGCCCGACATTCACCGCGCCGACCGCCGCCATCGTGTAGACTTCCAGCGTCGCGGGGTCGGTGTAGCGGCTGACATATCCGCTCGGTGAGGTGATTGTGCGCGCCGGGACGCCGAGCCGCTCCGCGAGCAGGTTAGCCGCATCAGATGTGCCATGTACAAGGATCACGGCCTCGCCGCGCGCGATGAGCGCCGCCACATCGCGGCACACCGCATCGAGGTCCACGCCCGCGCCGCCGCCGACTTTTACGACAATCATGGATGTAACCCGATCACATCCAGCCCTGCCGTTTCATCCCAACCCTGCATCAGGTTCATGCACTGTACCGCGCTCCCCGCCGCGCCCTTGCCGAGGTTATCAATCGCGGCCAGCGCGACGATGCGCCCCGTCTCCGGCTCCATCTCCCAGCCGACATCGGCGTAGTTGGTCCCCGATAGCAGCTTTGGTTCCGGGTGGCGGTGCAGCCCGCCCTTGTCGTGAACGATGCGGATGAACGACTCTGCATTATATGCCGCGCGGTACGCCTTCCAGACCTGCTTCTCTTCAACGCCCGGCTTGAGAAACGCCTGCGCCGTTGCCAGTGCGCCGCGCACCATTTCGACCGAGGTGATGCTCAGGTAGACGTTATCCACACCGAGATTTTGCGCGACTTCCGCTTCGTGGCGGTGGCCGACTGCCGCGAAGGTCCGCACGACGCCACTGCGTTCCGGGTGGTGACTGGATGCGGAAGGCGTCGCGCCTGCTTCCGACGAGCCGACTTTTATATCCACAGTGACCGGACGATCCATCTGGATCAACTCCGCGCGGATCAGCGGCAGGAGTGCCAGAGTCGCCGCCGTCGCGTTGCAGCCGACCCCACTGGCATATTTCGCGCCGCGCAGCCGTTCACGCGTGACTTCGGGCAGGCCGTAGGTGAAGCGTTCCGCCCACGCGGGCGCGGCGTGGTCCTCGCCATAGTAGCGCTTGTAGACCGCCATATCCTTCAAACGGAAATCCGCCGAGAGGTCGATGATCACGGGCGCGAGCGCGGCAAACTGCTCGATCCGCTTTTGCGCCTCGCCGTGCGGCAGCGCGAGGAACAATATATCGGTTGGCTCCAGCACCTTCGAGGAGACGAATTGCAGCGGCGTCACCTTGCGCAGGTTCGGGTGAACGCTGTGGACGAAATTCCCAGCGTTCGATTCGCTCGTGACCTGATGTAATGTGACTTGCGGATGGCGCAGCAGGTAGCGCAGCAGGTCGCCGCCTGTGTAACCGGATGCGCCTACAATGCTCACACGAGCGCGTGGTTGGGATGCTTCGGCCATGCGCTAACCCGCCTGAATTTCGGATTGGTTCCGATATTGAACATTATCAGGAGTAATTGCACTTTGCAGCGTGTAATCCGCAACGCGCCCCGGAATATCCACGCCCGTCGGCGCGATGCTGTTGCGAAACTCCATCGTGTGATTGATCTCGTTGATCAGGAACCCGTGATCCGGCGACTCCAGAATATCCACCGCGAGGATACCGCCACCCACCGCCTTTGCCGCGCGCACTGCGAGATCGCTGATCTCCGGCGTGACCGGGCAGTTCTCCGCTTTGCCGCCGCGCGCGGTGTTCGTGATCCAGTGTGCGGAGTTGCGATAGATCGCGCAGATGCACTCATCGCCGATGACGAACGCGCGGATGTCGCGCCCGGGCTTGTTGATCAATTCCTGAATGTAGAAGATGCTGTGCTGGTAGCCGCCAAGCACTTCCTTGTGTTCGAGGACCGCCTCTGCCGCGTCGCGGTCGTTGATGCGCGCGAGCAGGCGACCCCACGAGCCGATCACGGGCTTGAGGACAACTGGATAGCCCATTTCCTCGATGGCTTGCAACGCGGATTCCTGCGTGAAGGCGACGCGGCATTTCGGTTGCGCGACGTTCGCCTCTTGCAGCGCCACAGTGGTCAGCAGTTTATCGGCGCAGGTGTTGGCTGTCTGCCAGCGGTTGATCACGGTGTTGCCCATCGCTTCGAGCATCCGCAACGCATAGAGGCCGCGCGACGTGCTGACGGTACGCTCCAGAATGGCATCGTAAGGGAGTGGACCGCTCCCGATGGTGAAAATCAGTTCGTCGTCGTTGAGCAGGGTCGGCTCGACGCCGCGCTGCCTGAACGATTCCAGCAGGTATTTTTCCTCGGCGCGGATGCGCGAGGCTAGGATCGCGATACGGGGCGTTGAAGACATGATGGCGCGCGTCTTTCTATGCTATCCCTATTCGCCCCAGTCTTCCTGTTCCATCGGCGCGAGTTCGAGCGTGAGCGGTTCGACGCTCGTGACTTCGAGTTCCGCGCCGCATTCCGGGCAGGGCAGGATTTCGCCGCGCAGCACGCCGCTTACTTCAAAGGTCGCTTCGCATTCGGGGCAGGTCGCTTGCATGGTGGGAGTCTCCTCGTAACGTAAAATCGGATTGATATGGCAACAAAAAACGCCCTCGCCCGTGAGACGGGAAGGGCTTCTGCTTGAAAAGAAAACGCCCTCCCGAATTTTCGTGCGGAAGGGCGTTTTAGCGCGTTACCGTGCTGGCAGCACGAGAAGACCTTCCGCGTTCGGGTGGTTTTTTCGTGGCTTTTTTCAGGGTGATGCGCGTTTGTATCGTAACCATGCCGGAGACGATAACAGGGTTTGCGAATGCTGTCAAGCAATTCGTTGTTCATAAGGGGTATAATCACCGTCCATGAGCGCATCAAGACAATATGATCAACCCAGTTACCGATACCCTCAACCGCCCGCTACGCGACCTGCGCATCTCCGTCACGGACCGCTGTAACTTCCGCTGTACATATTGTATGCCGGAAGAAATCTTCGGGGAGCGCTATAAATTCCTGAGCCGTGAGCAAATCCTCAGCTTCGAGGAAATTACGCGCCTGACGCGAATCATCATTCGCCTCGGCGCGGTCAAGCTGCGTCTGACCGGCGGCGAACCGCTGGTCCGGCGAGACCTCGATGTGCTGGTGCGGCAGCTTGCAGCGCTCGACGGCGCGGAAGACCTTGCGATGACGACCAACGGTGTGCGGCTGCCGCTCTTTGCGGACTCGCTCAAGGCGGCGGGCTTGCAGCGCGTGACGGTCAGCCTCGATAGCCTCGATAACGCGGTATTCCGGCAAATGAACGGCGGCAAGGCGAATGTCAAAGATGTATTGGCCGGGATTGCGGCTGCGGAGCGTGTGGGGCTGACGCCGATCAAATTGAACTGCGTCGTGCAGCGCGGTGTGAATGAACACACGATTGTCGATCTGGCGCGGTTCAGCAAAGAGCGCGGCTATACCGTGCGCTTCATCGAATATATGGATGTCGGCACGGTCAACGGCTGGAAAATGGAAAACGTCGTCCCGGCGCGTGAAATCGTGGAACGCATCAACGACGTGCTGCCGCTGGTCAAGCTGCCGCGCCAATACAACAGCGAGACGGCGCTGCGCTATGGCTTCGCGGATGGTGCGGGCGAAATCGGCGTGATCGCGTCAGTATCGATGCCGTTCTGCGGTGACTGTTCGCGGATGCGCCTCTCGCCGGAAGGCTCGATCTATACCTGCCTGTTCGCGACCGAAGGCACGGACCTCAAGACGCCATTGCGCGCGGGCGCATCCGACGCCGAGATTGAGGCGATCATTCGCGGCAACTGGGAAGCGCGCGACGACCGCTATTCGGAAATCCGCTTCCACGCCGGGAGCGAGCGCAAGCGGATCGAGATGTATTACATCGGCGGTTGAGGTCAGCGCCCCAGACGATCCACGCCTAATTCGCCGGGCGTGACCCGGCGCGACAACTCGTAATAAACCGTATACGGTCCGATTTGCTGAACTCGATGCGTGACCCCATTCGCTGCGAAACGCTCAACAAGGATGCGATCCAGCGCCGGGACGTTCGCAGTGACGTACACCGGATGCTCTGCTGCGAGTGCCGCTTCGGTATAGGGCGGGTAGCGACGATCCACCGCCGTATAAATCAGCGACTCCTTGTTGGGCAGCCACGCATCGAGGATGAGCCGCTCCCCGGAGAGAAACGCGATCCGAAACGTGATCCAGTAGGTTGCGAAGCCGCGTGTCCCGCCATTCGCGAGCAGAAAATCAATCAACGCCTGATCGTGATCGTTCGGGATGTGATTCACGAGGTCGAATTGCGAAGTGAGACCGGGTGGTTCTGCCATTGCGTTCAGGTTGGCCGCGCCTTGCAGGGTGAGCAATCCACCAAGCGCAGCGTAGAACACCTCGCGCCGCATATCCCACAACCGCGCGAGCAGCATCGCATACAGGATCGCGAAAATTGGTACGAGCGGCAGTAGATAGCGCCCGGTGATGTCCGACCCGAACGCGGACAAGACGAACACCGCAGCAAATCCGCCAACCATCAGCATCAGGTAGCGGCGGTTCGGCTGGCGCAGCGCGCCCCATGCAGCATCGAGCAGCGCGAACGCGCCCGCAATGTAGAACACCGCTGAGAGCGGGGACCACCCCGCCTGCGCCCAGGGATAGCGCACACCGAGCGCCGCAGGCAGCCCGATGAACAGGAACCCGAATGCGCGCTCCGGCAGCGTGAAGGTGAGGCCGTTGTTGTTCTGCGATGTGCCGAGCAGCCACGCCAGCGCCTGCCAATCGTGTTGCAGGTTGTAAACCCACCACGGCACACCGCCGATAAAGAACGCAAGGATCGCGAGTCCGTAGTAGCCGACATCCTGCACGCGCAAGCAGCGAAGTAAAAGCAGCCCGACCGGAATACAGTAGACCGCAATCAGCGCGTTGGTCCACCAGCCGAGACCCGCCAGCAGGCCGAGTGCGATCCAATCCAGCGCGCGTCGTCGCTCCGCGTGGATGATCTGCCAGCCGAGCAGCAAAATCAGGTTGCCGAGCAGCAGTGTTTCGCCGTAGCCGCCAAGCGTCATCGCGGTATACAGCGTGAATACGACGGGCGGGAACGCGAGCAGCAGCCCTGCACTCGCGGCGACGACCTCCCGGTGCGTCAAGCGCCACGCAAGCAATACCGTCGTCAGCACGATGCCGAGGTAGAGCGCAGCCTGCACGATGCGGATCGCGGCGACGCCTTCCCCGAACAGCCGGAAGCCAAGCGCGACCAACAGCGCATCAAGGCTGCCCATGTACGGTTGCCCGTAGAAGAAGGTTGGGATCGCGCCGCCCGCGTCGATGTGCCGCGCCATCAGCGCGACGACGGCTTCATCCGAATGGAACGAGACCGCGCCGCTCGCCAGCACGACCAGCCGCGTGAGCAGCGCCGCGCCCAGCGAGAGCGCGATGACCCGGCGCGGTATAGCTTTGGGGGTATTCAATGTGAGTTCCACGCGCGGCATTGCCTGTAATTGAGCGCTAGATGTAGTATTATATGCGGCGTACCCAACGCACAGCGACTTTCCGGGAGACCCGCTTTTGAGACGCGCATTTTTCCTGATCCTTGTGGTTCTGATCCTGATCGGGTCCGGCTTTCTGACGACGCAGCTATCGCGGCAGACAGGCGGCGGGGCATTGCCCGGCGTGCGCGTACAGACCGACAACCCGGCGGGCAACGTCCTCGTCACTACGCCGGAAAAGGGGACGCAGTTCTTCCTCTTCGCGGGCTTCGTGATCACCAATCTGGTCGGCATCGGCGCGACGCTCGCGCTTATTTTCTGGTTCCTGAATCGCAGCATCAACAAAGCGAAAGCGCGCCCCAACAACGAATTCAGCTTTTCGCTCTCCGCAAGCCGACCCAACAGCCTCGGCGGGGCGCTCGCGCGGCGACCTGCGATCACGATTGGGCTGCTGATTATTCTGGTCGTCGGTGCGGCGCTGACGGCGGCGCTGCTGGGGTTCTTCACGCCGCGCTAAGCTTAACATGAGGACTGATCAAGCGCCCGTCCATTCGTGGCTGGGTAGTCGGACGGCTTGGAACCTATCCGGAAAAGGCATACATGACACACCGACCCCACCTTCACTATGTTCTGATCGCCTTCCTGCTCGTTCTTTTCACAAGCGTTATCCCCGTAGCGGCACAAACCATGCCGGACGTTACCGCGACCGTCAGCGCCAACGTTGTCGCGTTGCAATCCGGTCCGGGTCTTGAATACAAGGCAGTTGGTTTCGCCTATCTCGGCAACGTCTTCCGGGTCCTGGGACGGGCGCGCGGCTCCAACCGGGTCTGGTATCAGGTTGTGCTACCGGCGGGCGGCACGGCATGGCTATCCGAACGCATTGTCAACCTGAATCCCGGTCCCGATGGCCTGCCCTGGCTGGGCGAGAACGCTGCCAAAACGCCGCTGGTTATGGATTGTGGACCGCTCCCTCCGCTGCTTTTCGCCGGAGCCTTCGCGCAGGTCGTCTCGACAGGCAGCGTCGATTTGACCAACGAGGCCGGGGTCGGCAAGCGCAAGGTCGGCAGCGCAGCGCCCAAAACCTTTGTGCAAGTGCTGGACGGTCCATTCTGTACGCTGTTGAGCGCGAATAGCCACCAGATTCAATGGTTCGTCGTCAATCAGAAGGGCGTCGGCGGGTTCATCCTCGAAAGCCTCACGACTGGCCGCAACCCGTTGCTTAAACTCAGTTCGGCGGTCACGAGCGCGGATTTTGCAGCCGTACCGACTCCGACCGCACAAGCCAGCGATTCCGCACCGCGCACGGTTGCGGATAGCCGTCCGGTTGGCCTGAGCGACGCCGATATTCAAGGCGTGATTGATATTTTCACGGGCGTGCAGAAGAAACAGCTCAACCAGACGGACGCGACAGCACGTTTGCAAGCCTTCGTTGATGCCCGCAGCGAAGCCGTTCTGGTCTGGATCGTGCGCCATGTCCCGATCTACGACGGTCACAAAAGCGCATGGTACAGTTTCGCGCGCTATGAAGACAATTCACTGATGATCTTCACAATCGACTCCCAACTCGATGTTGATCCAGTGGAAACGACCATTGCGATCCTGTTCGGCAAATACACCGAATCGAAGGCGATCTTTGAGTCGATAGGTTGTGGTGGTGGAGGAAGCTAGGCTCCCCCGCGTATCCACCCCAAAAACCGTAACTGCCCGCTGATCTTGTTGCTCAACAGTTTCGACCCATAGCCCGATGCTTCCGCCGCGTAAATATCGATGCGGCCATCACGCGACCCGCCCCGGCTGGTCCCCACATAGGCGATGTACTTCCCATCAGCGGACCAGACCGGGTCGCAAATCCCCGGTGTGTTTGCCCCAATCGGAGCCGCAAGGATCGGCTTGAGCGCCGGATCGAGGATCAACATGCCCGCCGGACACTGCCCATTGCGCCCACCCAGCACGATCTTCTGTCCATCCGGCGACCACGCCGCCGCGAACAGATAGCGCGGGAAGCTGAACCCGGAACCGCGCGCGATTTCCTGCCCGGTCGAGTCGCGCAGCAGCACGCGCGTATCGCCCGCCGTCTCCTGATAAATGACGCGGTTGCCATCCGGCGACCAGCTATCGTTGGTGACGAAGCGCGGCGCAGTGGCGTCGACGCTGGCCGTGATTTGCGTGGGCATGTTCCCGGCGCGGGCATCCACCCACCACAAACTTGATCCCGCGTCCGGTGAATCGGGCAGCGCAGTCGTGAAGGCGACTTTGCTCCCGGTGATCCAGCGCGGCGGCGCGCTCACCCACTGCTCGGAGAGCTGCCGCACCTGCCGACTCGCGACATCCATCACGTAGAGGCCACCGCCCGCCGGGGTCTTCGCGCCGTCGCAGGTTTGGGATGTATTCGGCTGCCATGTCGGGCAGGCCGCGCGGTCGGAGACAAACACAATCGCGGTCGAATCGGGCGACCACGTCGGCCACAGGTCGAACGCGCCGTTCTCCGTCAGGTTACGGAAATTGGAGCCATCCGGCGCGACGCTGAAAACATCCATATCATAGGCAGTCGGCAGCGTAAGCAAGAGTTCCTTGCTATCCGGCGACCAGATCGGCTGGATTGCGAAGCCGCGCGGCGTGAAATCGCGCAGCGCAAACAAGCGCGACGTCGCGCCCGCGCGAATATCCAGCACATACAAGCCGGGCGCGTCCCCTTCGACAATCAGGTAGGCGAGATACGCGCCATTGGGGGACCAGAACACGCGGCGGTCGGTGCTGGCGGGCAGGTCGATCACCTTGAAGCGGCTCACCGCGTCGGGCGAGACGATATACACCGCCTCGCTATCGGTCGCTGCGACCTGCGTTCCGGGCGTCCCGGTCGGGCTGGTCTGGTTGATCGCGATGAATGAGACCCACTGCCGCCCCACGCCATCGCGCACCTGCTTCGCGAGGTCCACCTGTTGCAGGCGATCTCCCACGAAGGATACAGTCGGGAACGGAGTCGCGGATGGTGTAACCGGGGTCGTCGCGGTGGGGGTCGCGGTCGGTGGCGGCGTGGGCGTGACTGTCGGCGGTATCGCGGTCATGGTCGGGGTGAAGCTGGCCGTCGCGGATGCGGTCGGTGGCGGCGTGAGGGTGATCGTCGGCGCAAGCGTGAGCGTGGCTTCTTCGGTCGGAAGTTCCGTCGCGGTCGGCGTCGGGCGTGCCGATGGAAAATTGCAGCCCGCCACAAACAATATAATCAATATCGGCAAAAATCGCTTGAACACGCGCATTATTCGTTGTGGCCGCTCAGGTAAGCGCGGATCGTGTGCAATATCACGCCCGTGAAAATGGTCAGCGAACCGATGACGCAAAGCGTCATGCTGATAATCGCGGTCCCGGTCGCGAGCTTCTCCGATTGATAATAGCGATCCACCACCGCAATCGCGAGCAGCAATCCGGCAACGAGGATAAACATGCCCGGCACGCTGAAAAAGAGCAGCGGGCGGTTCTGCCCGACCATGCGCAGCAGCCCGTTCAATATCTGCAATCCCTGCCGGAACGGGTTGCGCTTCGGCTTCTCGTCGTAATTGACGCTGATCGGTACTTCCGCGACGGTGAGCGCGTGCTGCTTGACGAGAAATTGCATCTCGGATTCAATAGAAAAGCCGTTTGTGCGGAAGTGCATCGAGTCGAGCGCCTTGCTGGAGAGCGCGCGGAAGCCATTCTGCGAATCGGTGAGCGCCACACCCGAGGCCAGGTTGGTCGCGACGGTGAGCGCCTGCTGCCCTGCGACGCGCCACTTCGGGGTATTACTCTCCACGCCGAGGAAACGCGACCCGACCACCAGATCGACCGCACCCTCCAGCACCGGGCGCAGCAGCAGCGGAATATCGCGCGCGTCGTGCTGCCCGTCGCCATCGAGCAGGATCACCGCCGCCGGATGCTGTTCGCGCAGGTATTCAAGCCCGGCGTTGACCGCGCCCGCCTTGCCCGCGTTCGCCTGCCGTATCACGAACGCGCCTGCCGCTTCCGCGAGTGCCGCCGTATCATCTTTCGATCCATCATCGACAACGACCACCAGATCGACATAGCGCTTTGCCTTGAGGACTACGCTCCCAATGAAGCGGTCCTCGTTATAGGCAGGGATCAGCGCGGCGGTCAGCGTTGCACTCATGCGCCCGATTGTAACATATCCGGTTCGCGCGTCATTCACCTGTCGGCATAGCGTAGCGTGTCCAAACGAGCACGCGGCACGTATAATTCGCCAAATAAACTGTATCCGGGTGAACTCATGCTTCAAACTTTCCGCGCCGCGCGTTGTGCTTTCGCGCTTTGCCTGCTCCTCGCTGTGATCGCGACTGTCCGCCCCGCCGCCGCGCTGCAAGCGCCACCGACCAACACACCACGCTTTACTGCCATCCCGACCAGCAGCCCGCGTCCGACGAAAAGCGAGACGCCGACCCGTCCCCCGACCGTGACGCGCACCCCGCCGCCGACTTCCGTGATCCTCGGCACATATGAAACGCCGGTGGTGTCACCCGTCGCGCCCATCCCGCCGCCGCTCCCGCCGCCAAAGGCAACCGGGGATGATGTCGTCGTGGTGATGCTGCTCGGCAGCGATACGATCACCTCCGGTACGGCCTCGCGCACGGATGTGATCATCCTCGCCTCGGTCAACCGCACCGCCGGGACAGTCGCGCTCGTCCACATCCCGCGCGATTTATACGTGTACGTTCCGAATTACACGATGGTCAAAATCAACACCGTCATGAATTATGGAAATACGAAATATGGCGAGGGCAAGGGCGCGAAGCTGCTCAAGGATACGATCCTCTACAACCTCGGCATCAAAATCGATTTCTATGCGCGCGTCGATTTCGTCAGCTTCCAGACGCTGATCGCAAAACTCGGCGGGCTGGACATCAGCGTCGATTGCGCGCTCGAAGACTGGAAGCTGAAAGCGCCGAACCTGACCTATAACGACCCGGAGAGCTGGCAAAAGGTGATCCTGAACGTCGGTCGGCACAAGATGGACCCGTACACCGCGCTCTGGTATTCGCGTAGCCGCATGAGCAGCAGCGACTTCGAGCGCGGACGTCGTCAGGAAGATGTCCTGCGCGCGATGTGGCGGCAGGGACGCGCGGCGGGCATCTTCGCGCAGGTGACGGACCTCTGGCCGGAGATACAGAAGACAGTCGAAACGGATATGAATTTGCAGGATGTCCTCGGCCTCGTCCCGGTCGGCGTCAGCATCGACCCGCAAGCTGTGCAGCGGATTGACCTCGCGCAGGGCGTCCACTTCCGCTATCAAAATGACCTCGGCGCGTATGGGCTGCTCGTCATCCCGGAAGGAATGAGCGAGGCAATGGCGAATTTCATGCTGCCGCCCTCGCCCAACCGTCTCAACGGCGAAAGCCCGAAGATCGAGATTGGCGCGGGATTGGCTTATAAGGGGCTGGATCAGGTCGGCGGGGATCGCCTCGCGTGGGAAGGCTTCAATGTGAAAGTCCTCGGCACGGAAGGCATGGTCAACCGCACCAGCACCACGATCATCGACTATACCGGGAACGCCAAACCCGCCAGCCTGCAAGCGCTGATCAAGCTGCTACGGACCAGCAAGGCACAGGTGATCCAAAAGCCGGACCCGAATGCGACCGTCGATTTCCATATCGAGATGGGGCGCGATTATGCGTCGTGCCTGCACCCGCTGCCGAAGGACACGAGCATCCCGACGCCGGGGAATTGACGCACCGCCGAATTCGTCTGTCATTCCGGGCGGACACATCGGTCCGCCCCTACAAAACGCGCGATCTCTGGTGTACGAACACTGGCCGTCTGATCAGACCGCAACACATCTTGAGCAGCACCTCTTTATTGTGAGCTATCCGAAAGCGTCCCGGACCGCGCCCGCCACACGTTCGGGGACTTCCCAGTGTGGGTAATGTCCGACGCCTTCCAGCCTGAGATATGTCGCATCCGGTCGGTATAAGAGGACCGCATCCGCGACGGCAGGCGTCGCAATCGGGTCGGCCTGTCCCCAGATTAACGTTAATTGGACGCGGCTTTGCTTGAGCGCGTCAAGCCAACGATATTGATGTTGCCAGCGTTCCAGCATGTAGCGCATCAACAGCGGGTACAGCCGATTGCCCCCATTGTGCGTGATGATTGACCAGAACGCATCGAGTTCCGGCGGCGGTAGCGGATAGGAAAACAGTTTCCTCGTGGTCGCGGCGAAGAAGCGCTTGTTGATCAAGCCCAATTTGCCGATCAACGGACCCAGCGCCGGATGCAGCAGCGTGTGTTGCGTGGTCCGCATCAGAACATCGTCGAAGGGAATACTGACAACGCTGCCGTTCATCAAAATCAGTTTGTCGATACTCAGGGTTTGCCGCAGCAGCGCGATCAAGGCTATTGAGTCGCCAATATCATGCGCAAGGACAAACGCGCGCCGGATGCCATAGTGCGCAGCAACCGCGCGCAGACATTCGGCGGCTTCGAGCAGTGAATATAGATGCGGGTAGGGCTTATCGGAGAAGCCGTAGCCGGGATAATCGAAAAGGATCAAGCGGTAGTGGTCCGCGAGCAGCGGTACAAGCCGCGAATAGTCGTAGCTCGATGTGGGGAAGCCGTGCAGGATTAAAATCGGCGCGCCCTGCCCGATTGATTTCACGAACAAACGGTGCTTGCCAATCGCGAGCATGTCTCCTGATTTGCGCCAAAGTTCGGGAGTCATCATAATGGGCGGGGTTCACTTCCGGGAAACCAGATTGCGGAGGTCCTATTGGACGCGCCACTTCCACCCGCTCCCGTTATCCGCAGCAAAAAAGAGGGCTTCTGGGAACGTCAATCGTCGCCAAACTCTACCACCGCGCAAGATATTTTCGATGTGCTGTTCGGTGCGATTATCCCCGTACTCCTGTTGATTTATGATCCTGTCGTATTTCGCAACACGGGATCGTGTTATGCTACGGAACCGCTTCTGGAGCAGTATGCCACGTTTGCCTATCTTGCCATCGGGTTAGGCGTGGTGGCACTCCTGATCTGGTTATTTGTAGGGATGGGACCTTACAAGGCAGTAGCAGCGGGGATTCTATTCACGGGAACGCTGTTTGCGGCAGTCGTCGGAATAGCGATTTTACCAACGAGTATTCCAGGGCTGTTGATATTGCTTGGCGCGTTGGGGTTCGTGCCATTTCTGACGGCTTTTGTCTATTACCGAAACGGGAGACGTGCCTATCGTGCGGCATATTCCAGCACGCCTGATTGGAAAAAGATCACCGCTGGTATGATCGCGGGCTTCATTCTTGCGATTGGGCTTCCAGCAGCGGCACAATTGCAGGTGACAAGCACGATTGCATCTGCAATGCCGCAGATTGTCGCGAACCCCGTCACACCGGACCCGGCCAGTATTGAAGCACTGACGCACTTGAATGCGCTGTGTTTGCATCTGTGTACGTCGAATATTCAAGTCGCGTTCGTCCGTGCCGCCTATGCTCGCGAAGAATCACGACAAGCGCTCGGTGAGATTTATACGCAGATTACCTATGGCACACTGCCTGCCTCCTGTTACACGAACGACTACACGAACGACTAAGGCCGAATGCGACCCGCACGATCTCAATACAGAAGACGGCTCCGTGTGCTGGCAGGCGTTTTCATCGCGTTTGCGCTTTTTCTGACGGGTACATCACTCTATCAGGCGCTCGCAAGCCAGCAGGAGCTACAAACGTTCCCCGCACCGGGCAAGCGCGTCGATGTGGGCGGCTACAAGCTGCATATCAATTGCAGCGGGCAGCAGGTAAACGGCTCCCCGACGGTGGTGTTTGAAGGCGGGCTGGGTTCCGCGTCGCTGATGTGGAGTCTGGTGCAACCCGGCGTTGCGGCGTATACCCGCGCGTGCAGCTATGATCGCGCGGGCTACGGCTGGAGCGATACCGCGCCCCAACCTCGCAGCGGGGTTCAAATTGCCCTTGAACTGCATACGCTGCTGGAACGCGCTGGCGAACATGCGCCCTATGTGCTGGTCGGACACTCGTTCGGCGGGATCGTCATTCGCTTGTTTGCCAGCCGTTATCCTGATCAAGTCGCGGGGCTGGTTTTTGTTGATGCGCGGCACGAGGATTTTTTCAAGCGGCTGCCGCCGTCGTTCCTGCAAGTGGATGAAACCAACCAGCGAAACGCGAAGCTGTTGCAAATCCTGACGCCGCTGGGTTTGACGCGACTGGCCGGAAATATCGGCTGGCTGGCCGCGTATCAACGCTACGTTGCCCCGTTACCCAATGACCAGATCGGCGCAGCGCGGGCGCGCATGTTTTATAATCCGCAGCACTGGCAAACGTCCGTCACGGAGCGGGAATTGATCGAGGACAGTTTCGAGGCAGTCCGCACGACGCACCTCCCGCGCGACCTGCCGATTGTCGTCCTGACGGCGCGGAACGGGGTCGAAGCATGGCGCACGTCCGACGCACCCATCGATAAACCAACCCGCGAGCTATGGATGAGCCTGCAACGGGACCTCGCCGCGCTTACCGAACGCAGCCAGTGGATTATCGTCGAGAGCAGCGGACACTACATCCAGCTTGATCGCCCGGATGTGCTGGTCGATACGATCCTGCGCAATTTCATCACCGCTCAATAAGCAGATTTTCTACTTGCTGGGAGACCTGGATTCGAACCAGGGCTAACGGATCCAAAGTCCGTGGTTCTGCCGGTTAAACTATCTCCCAATTCGCCGCGAATTATAGCCGATGCGCGCGCCGCTGACAATGGTGCGCTGCGGCGTTGCATCGATGATTTGTGCGCTGACGCAGGTGCAAACTGTGTATAATCGTCTAAAATCACACGCGCATACCGGAAAGGTACACGATGCGAGCCTATAATTATTTATGTGTTCATGGACATTTCTACCAACCCGCGCGCGGCAACCCCATCACCAACGAAATTGGTGAAGAAGCCGACGCCGCCCCTTTTGCAAATTGGAACGAGCGCGTCACAGCGGAGTCCTATCGCCCAAATGCGCTCATCGGCAACTTCGAGCGGATGAGTTTCGATGTCGGCGAAGCGCTCATGCGCTGGCTGCAAGGCAATGATCTCGAAGTCTATCAACGGATTATTCAATCGAACCGCACCCATCTACAGCAGCATGGCATCGGCAACGCACTCGCGCGACCGTATTATCATGTCGTGCTGCCGCTCTCCCGGCTGCGTGACAAGCGCACGATGCTCGCTTGGGGAAAATATACCTTTCAGTATCGCTTCGGCGCGGACCCGCTCGGCCTGTGGCTCCCGGAAATGGCGTTCGATATGGAAACGCTGATCGCCGTTCGTGCCGCCGGGTTCACCTATACGATCCTCTCGCAAAATCAGGTGCATGATCGACCCGAAGGCGGACCCTACTGGGTCGATCTGGATAATGGCGAGCGGATTGCGGTCTTCATCCGTAACGACGACCTCTCCAACGACCTTTCGTATAACATCGGCGGCGTCGGCGGGGCGGGGCAGTGGGCGCGCGATGTCCTCGGCAGCCGCCGCAGCCAGGCCAGCCTCCTGACGCTGCTCGCGGTCGGCGGCGAAACGTTCGGCCACCACCACCTCGGCGAGGAACAGTTTCTA
The DNA here is from genome assembly GCA_965246845.1 of Aggregatilineales bacterium. Lineage (GTDB taxonomy): Bacteria > Chloroflexota > Anaerolineae > Aggregatilineales > UBA2796 > JBBRMW01. The sequence goes on along the minus strand of CBDFFR010000010.1, from coordinate 89,869 downwards.
CGCTGGCTGTTGCAATCGGAAGCCTCGCGCGCGGGCTACAAGGTCGTCACGCTGAACGAATTTTTGCTCGAAAATCCGCCGGAAGAGAGCGTACAGGTCAAAATGTTCAGTTCGTGGAGCTGCCTGCACGGTGTCTCGCGCTGGGTGACGGGGTGCAATTGCACGCCGGGTGATAGCACATGGAAGGGCGCGTTGCGGCGGGCGCTCGATAACCTGTCGGGCGACCTCGCGGAGCTGTATCAGGAGGAGGTGCGTCCGTATGGCGTCAATCCCTGGGCGCTGCGAGATAGTTATATCCGCGTGATCCTGAACGAGATGACGGGCAGCGAATACCTCTCCGAAATGCTCCCGACACTCACCAGCGAGTCCGAGAAGCGCATCCTCGGTCTGTTGCAGGCGCAGGCCAATCTGTTGCGCGCCTACAATAGCTTCACGTTCTTCTATGAAGACCTCGACCGCCCGGAGTCGCACTACGGCGTCGCGAATGCCGCCTATGCGATTGCGTTGGCGGGTGAAGCCACCGGGACGGATTTGGGTCGCCGCTTCCGCAATGAATTGTATCTGGCCTACTCCGGCCATTCTTCGATGAACGGCCAGCAGCTTTACGATCAGGTCACAGCGGAATACCTGACGCCTGATCCCGGATCGCCTGAGCTACAAACGCAGGAAGCGGAAGGCTAGGAAGCGTAAACGTCGAATAAGCAACGGACGCCAAAAATGGCGTCCCTACGCAGACTGTTCCTCTTGCCGTCCACAAACTTTACACCCCGTTGGCCTCACCGCGATGAATGCTATCGAAGGCGAGTGCATAGCCGCGTCCGTGACGCGAGACCACAAACTGCGGGTGGTCCGGGTCGAGTTCGAGTTTGAGCCGCAGGTTACGGATGTGGTTGCGGACCAGCGCGGTATCGCCAGCCCCCGCCGGGAAGTTCCAGACGGTGTGCAGCAGTTCATCGGCGGTGATGTGCTTGCCCGGCGCTTCGCTGAGGACCCACAACAACTCGAACTCGGTTGGGGTGAGCGTCACCTCGCGGCCATCCACGAACGTTTGCAGGGTATGCGAATCGAGCGATAGCATACTGGTCCGGTGCGGGTGCTGGCGACGCAGCAGCGCCCGAATACGCGCCGCGCACTCGCGGTAGGCGAATGGCTTGTGCAATGTTTGGTCCGCGCCCGCATTCAGGGCGTCGGCACGGTCCTGATGCGTATCGCCCGTCTCCAAAAACAGGATCGGCAGCCGCGACGAGCTGAAATGCTTGCGCACGTTGCGGCAAAAGGCCAGCCCATTCATATCGCCAAGCTGCGCATCAATTAGTAGCAACGCAGGCGCGGTCTGTCTGATTTCCAGAAGGGTCGATGCGCCCGTCCGTATTTGTGTGACGCGATACCCCTCTTCCAGCAGCATCGGCTGGATGTGAACGGCGATTTGCGTATCGGCGCTGGCGATGATAAGGTGCGTCATGGGGACCTGCTTATGACTGCGTGACGTAATTCGGTAGCTACCTGTAAGTATAGGTTTGTTTGCCGTGCTTTGCGTGAAACTTTTGTGAATTCGCGCCCTTTGGGTTTATGCAGGGCGAAGGCTATAATCGCGTCCAGTGCATAAGCAAAGCGAATTTCGAGTTATGGCGTTCGATCAACGGTGGCGGTTCACAGTGCGCAGTTATGAAGCTGGCGCGGATCAGACAGTACGCGGCGCGACTCTGCTCAATTACCTGGAAGAAGGCGCGACGCAGGCCAGCGGCGCATACGGCTTCACGCTCGATTGGTATATGAGCCGCAATCAATTCTGGGTGGTGCGGCGGCTGCAACTGCGCATCGAGGACCCCGTGCGCCGCGCCGACGAACTGGAACTGCATACCTGGATTAGCGATATTCGGCGCGTCGCGTCCAACCGCGAGTACGATCTGCGCCGGGTCAGCGATGGCAGGCGCGTTTTGCGGGCGCGGCACGATTGGGTGTACATCAACGCGCAGACCTTGCGCCCGGAGCGTGTCCCGCCGGAATTCACCGGGATGTTCACGCCCGACGAGACACAGGAACCCATCGATCTGGCGATCCCGGAGCGGCAGGCGCACGCCGACGCGCCGCATCATACCACCCTGCGTCGCGCGGACTATTCCGAAATCGACCTTGCGGGCATCGTCAACAATGCCGTTTACGTCGGGTGGTGTGAAAGCGCGTGGCGCGAAGCGACGTATGCGGCGGGACTCGCGCAGGCGCTCCCCGGTGACGTGCAGATGCGAATTATCGGCCACGAGGTCGATTACCTGCGCAGCGCGCGCGAACGTGACCCGATCCGCATCGACACTGTATTGAGCGGCATAGGTCGCGAACGCGCCGAATGGACGAACGAAGTCACCCATGCCGAAACGGGCGAAGTGCTGGGTCGTGACCGTCTGCTGGTTGGCTTCGCGCAGGGCGACGCCGTGTGTGCGGTCCCCGCTGAATTCCATGATGCGCTATTCGCTGTGAAGGGTTAACGCTATGGCGGAAGCCGTCGCGGTTCACCCTCTCGAAGCGCGCACCGTCCCGCTTTGGCAGCCCTATGTGATCCTGATCATCGGGGTCGCAGCGGTCTCTACGGGGTCGCTGTTCGTCCGGCTCGCGCAGAACGCGGGCGCGCCCTCGCTGATTATTGCGGCGGTTCGCATGTCGCTCGCCTCGCTCCTGATTGCGCCCGTCGCGCTGCGCCGCCACCGTGCGGATCTCGCGCGGCTGCGTGGACGCACGCTCGCGTTGACGTTGCTCTCCGGCATGCTGCTCGGTATCCACTTTGCGACGTGGATTAGTTCGCTCGAATACACCAGCGTCGTTACCAGCGTCGTCCTCGTCACGACGAATCCGCTTTGGGTTGCGCTCGCTGCGCCGTTCATCCTGAAAGAGCGCCTGAGCGTGTGGACGCTGATCGCGGTGCTGCTCGGCATCGGCGGGAGCATCATCGTCAGCATCGGCGGCGATGCTGGAACCGCGCCCGTGCGCAATCAGCCGATGTTCGGCAACGTGCTTGCGCTCACGGGTGCATTCGCGGTCGCGGGCTACTTCCTTCTCGGACGGCAGCTCCGCGCGACGTTGCCGACCGCGATGTACGTCTTCGTCACCTATTCGACGGCGGCGCTGGTCCTGATTGCGCTCTCGATCCTCGGCGGCAAGAGCGTACTGGGATTGCAACCCGCCGCGTACCTGTGGATGACGCTGCTCGCGCTCATTCCGCAGCTTATCGGGCATACCTCGTATAATTACGCGCTCGGCTTTCTGTCGGCGGCCTATGTCAGCCTGACCGTCCTCGGTGAGCCGATTGGCAGCGCGATCCTCGCGGCGCTGTTTCTCTCCGAAGTCCCGTTCCCACTGCAACTCGTCGGCGGCCTGTTCATCGCGGGGGCGCTCATCCTTTCCACGCGCGAAGAAGTGCGCAAGGTACGGAGCCGATGAACCGCGCGCAATACACGATCCATCTGGTCCCTTTTGTCGAGTGGAAGCGCGGCTCATTTTCGGCCAGTCGCGGACGGCTATACTGGCTCTCCGAAATGGAGGCGCTGCTCGACGCATTAGAGCGCGGCGCGGTGCGCTCCGTGATTCTCGGCGGGAGTGCGGTCCTGATCGAAGATTACCTGATGTTCCGACCGGAAGCCTACGACCGGATCGAAACGCTGGCTGCGGAGGGGCGGCTGCTGATCGGACCGTGGTACGCGCTCCCCGATTCGATCCTCGCGGGTGGCGAAGCGCTCATTCGCAACCTGCAAATCGGGCTGGAAACCGCGGGGCTATTCGGGCAACCGTTCAAGGTCGGCTATTTGCCCGGCGGCTCCGGGCATAGCGCGCAATTGCCGCAGCTTTTGCGCCGCTTCGGGATCGAGTCCGCGCTCATCACGCACGGATTGGGCGATGAACCGCCCGAATTGATCTGGTCTTCGCCGGGCGGGATGTCGGTCGCGCTGGCCTATACGCAGCGTGAATTCCGTTCGCTTGAGGAGTTCCGCGCCGTGCTTGTCCCGCAGACGAGGGGCGGCGATCTGCTCTATTTTTTCAGCGCGTATCCGCTCGAGGCGCGCGTCACACGCCTGATGAACGAGGGTGGACCGGATCGCGTCGCGAGCAGTACCCTGAGCGCCTATCTGCAAGGATTCAGCGCCGACCTGCCGCGCGTCGGTGGTGAACTGCGCCGCCCGCAGCGCTTCCCGGTGGCGCAGGGGCGGCTCTCCGCGCAAATGCCGCTCAAGCAGCGCAACCACGCTGCCGAAATCCTGCTCACGCGCTGGATGGAACCCTTCGCCGCGCTCGAATCGCTCTTGCTGCCGCAGACCGCGCGGCGCGAACCCGCCGCGATGCGGCTGGCATGGCGCAGGTTGCTCGAAAACCAGACGACGGAAATTCTGGGCGGCGAAGCGACTGCCGACGCGCTCCCCGATGTCGCGGCGCGCTTCCGCGAGAGTATGCAGCTTGCGGATACGCTCGCTGGTTTTTCGCTGATTGGGCTTTCGCAGTACGTCGATAGCGCGTATCTGGGTGATGAGGATTTTGGCGCGGTTATCTACAATCCCAGCAGCACGGCGCGCACCGAACTCGTGCAATATGGCGAACCGCTGCTCACGCTCATTGCGCGCGATGTGCCGCCGCTCGGCTACGCGCTCTGCAAAGCCGATTTCGCACCGGAAGCACTCACGCCGCAGGATGGCGATCTCGTCATTGAAAACGAATTCGTGCGTGGCAAGGTGGACCCCGCCGGACCGACGCTGACGCTGACCGATAAGCTGCGCGGGGTCGATTATCCGCGCCTGATGCTCCTTGTCAGCGAAGGCGATCAGGGCGATGTGCGCAGCCATGCCCCGGTCGGGCGTGGCATTCACACCTCGCGCGATCTCGATACGACGCTGATCGAAAGCGAACACACGCCGTATTATCAGCGCTTGAAATACACCGTTCGCCTGAACATCGATACCACACCGGAGATGGCCGTCCTCGATGTACTGCATCCGGTCACATACCTGTTGGCCGACATCGAATTGCTCGCCGTTCAAGGTGTGCCGCGCCTCGATGTGCGCGTAACGATCCACAACACGCTGGTCGATCATCGCGTTCGCGCGCATTTTCCGCTCCCATTCAATGCGCAAACCGCCCATTACGATGGAACTTTCGAGGTGCGCGAGCTTCCGATACAGGACCTGCCGCCGCTCTCCCCGCCGGAAGGCTGGGCAGAGACGCCGCTCGGTACGCTCTCGCAAAAGGCATTCGTCGGCGTCTTCGACCCGGAAACGCCACATAATGGGCTGGTGATCGCCAATCGTGGCCTGCCCGAAGTGGAAATACTCACCAACGATCTGGAGCAATCGGAAATCGCGCTGACGCTGCTGCGCTCGGTATACATGCTACACAAAGCGGAGGACGTTTCAACGCGCGATGCCGAACGCGACGACTACACTGCGTCGAGCGAGGACCACAGCGCGGCGCTCCTCGGCGACAACGCCGCCGAATTCAGCCTGATTCCGGTGGCGTTCGGTCCCGGCTGCTTCGATGAAGCGTGGGCATATTCGGAAGGTCCGCTGCGTGCCGAGCCGTTACGCCGCTTCCGGTCGGGCGAAGCGCAGCCCTTGCCGGAACGGGGCAGCCTCGCAAGCGTTTCCGACTCACGCTTTCGGCTCACCGCCGCAAAGCTGCCCGATGATGCAGAGCGCGGCGGCTTCATCCTGCGTGGCTTCAATTATTCAGCGCAGGAAATTCTGGTGAAGCTGACGCCAATTCGTAGGTTCGCACAGTGCGAGGTGTGTCAGTTGGACGAGACGACGACGGGTGGCAAGCTGGCCGTCGAAGCCAGCGGCGCGGTCGAATTCTACGCCGCGCCGGGCAATATTCTCACGTTCTGGTTTCATGATTAACTTGCGGAGCATTCCTTGAATCACAACGTAAAACCGTGATAGACTCAACTCAGGAGACGATCTGATGCGCCAGGTAATCGTCATGAAAGACACTGAAGGCGATATGTTTATCGTTGAAGTTCCCAGCCTGCCGGGATGTTTTAGCGAAGGAAAAACGGTAGAAGAAGCGCTTGCCAATATTCGCGATGCGATCCGCTGCCACGTCAATGATATGATCGCTGCTGGCGAAGAAGTTCCCGCTCGTTTTTGAATTCATAAATCTGCTGGATTGAAGCAAAAAGGATAAACCGTGATCGGCTCTGTTTCGGGAATATACACCTATCCGGTCAAATCGTGCCGGGGTATCTCGCACGAGCGGCGCGCAATTGGCGCACGCGGGTTCCTCTATGATCGCGAATGGATGATCACCGACCGCGCGGGCGTCGCGCAGACACAGCGCGAACTGCCGCGTATGGCGCTCATCCGTACCGAACTGCGCAACGAACGCCTGACCCTCACCGTGCCGGAGATGCCGCCGCTCGTGCTGTCTCTGGCATTCACGGGTCCGGTCCGGCATGTGAGCCTCTGGGACGAGACGAGCGACGCGCACGATCTGGGCGAAGAACCCGCTGCGTGGCTGACGCGCTTTCTGGGAACGCCGTTGCGCCTCGTCCGCATGACCGAAGACAATCATCGAACCCTCGATCCGGCTTATGCGCTCAAGCCCACCGACGAAACCGGGTTTTCGGATGGCTACCCGCTGCTGCTCATCTCCGAAGCCTCGCTTGCGGACCTCAATACGCGGCTCCCGAACCCGATCCCGATGAACCGCTTCCGCACGAATATTGTTGTTCGCAATGTGGATGCCTACGCTGAAGATACCTGGCAGCGCATCAGCATCGGGGATACGATTTTCGAGGTAGTGAAGCCGTGCGCGCGCTGCCCGATCCCGACCACCAATCAGGAGACTGCCGAACGCGGACTGGAGCCGATGCGGACCCTCTTGCGCTATCGCCCGAAGAACGCGAAAGGCTTCCCCTATTTCGGGCAGAATTTGATCCCGCGCACTACAGGCGGGATTATGCAGCTTGGCGATCCGCTGGATGTGATCGAATACAAGCCTGACTTCGCAGGGTAGCCGCGCACCGAATTGGGAGCGAACACCTGCCGCTGATACGATCCCTAAATCAATTTTGGGAGAACCGTATCATGAGCAATATTCCTGATTTCGCGCAGCTTTGCCGCACACTGGAAGCGGCGCATATTCCGTTCGGCGTGCTGGACCTGCAAGGCGGCGCGCAGATTGTCATCTGCCAGCGCGGAGGACGCCTCTTCGGTCCATTCATTGGTGGGCGCAGCATCGGCTGGATCGAACCGACGCTTGCGCAGCCGGAGTCCTTCGCTGCGCTTCTGGAATCCGGGCAGTGGAACATCGGCGGGGACCGCTTCTGGATCGCGCCCGAAGTGCAATTCAATATGACCGACCGCTTCCGAAACGAGGAGACCTTCGACCTCCCCCCGCAGATGGACCCCGGCAGCTTCATACTCACACAGGTCGACCGCCAGCGCTGGATGCTCGCACAATCGCTCACGATGCAAGCCTACAACCTCGGCACACGCTCGGTATCGCTCGATCTGGAGTCGACAATCCAGCCTGCCGATGACCCGCTGCGCGCTGTACAGGCCTATCATACGCTCTCGCATTCGGTACAGTTCACAGGCTATTCGCAAACGGTCACGCTCCGGCAAATGGCGGGCGCGCACCTGATGGCCGAAAGCTGGAACGTGTTTCAGGTTCCACTCGGCGGGGTGGCGATCATCCCCGCTGCGCCGCCGCTGGAAGCGGTCCCCTATTTCGGCGACCCGGTGAGCGATGCGCTGCATGTGCGCGGCGGCGCGATCCGCGTGACGGTGACGGGCAGCCACCAGTACAAAGTTGGTTACAAGGCGGCGCACGTCACGGGCAAGCTGGCGTACTTCCAGAATCTGGATGAGCGCCGCTCCGCGCTGTTCATTCGTCATTTTCCCAACAATCCCTCGTCGGTTTACGCGGATGAGCCGCCCGCCACGCCGGGGCGCTACGGGCAATCGGTGCATTTCTACAATGGCGGCGGGATGTTCGATGGTTATGGCGAACTGGAATGCAACGGCCAGACCATTGGCGGCAGCACCGGGCGCAGCACAAGCACGGATACCTTCACGACCTGGGTTTATACCGGCTCCGCGAGCGCGCTTGAAGAGGTCGCGCTGCATCTGCTGGGCGTCTCATTGACGGCGTGAATCAGGTCCATTTCAAAGCGTCAGGAAAGCGTTTAAATTTAATAGAATATATGTTTCAAAATGCTTGCCTGACGCTCGTAAAATGTGCTTGATTGGGGTACAATAGGTACTAGAAAATCGGCGTTCGTGCGACCCGGTTTTCGCACCTCATTCACGAATTTGAGAACACATTCTATGGCGATGGCAACAGGGACAATCAGGCCCATCAGGATCGACGACGAGATGCGCGGCAGCTTCCTCGATTACGCAATGAGCGTGATCGTGTCGCGTGCGCTCCCGGATGCGCGAGACGGGCTGAAACCCGTTCACCCGTCGCATTCTATACACGATGTACGATATGGGCTTGCGGCGCGAACAGCGGCTACAAAAAAGCGCGCGTATCGTCGGTGACGTGCTGGGTAAATATCACCCGCACGGCGACTCGGCGGTCTATGAAGCGATGGCGCGCATGGCGCAGGATTTCTCGATGCGCTACCCGCTGGTCGATGGACAGGGCAACTTCGGCAGCGTCGATGGCGACAGCCCGGCAGCGATGCGCTATACCGAAGCGCGGCTGACGCGCATGGCCGAAGAACTGCTGACGGACCTGAACGCCAACACCGTCAATTTCGGGGACAACTACGACGGCACGATGCAGGAACCGCTTGTCTTGCCCGCCGGGCTGCCGAACCTGCTGCTCAACGGCACGAGCGGGATCGCAGTCGGCATGGCGACGAACATCCCGCCGCACAATCTGCGCGAATTGAACGCTGCGATTGCGCATATCATCGATAATTATGATCGGCTGGATGAAGTCAGCGTCGATGACCTGATGCAGTTCGTCACCGCGCCGGATTTCCCGACGGGCGCAACGATCATCGGCGGGGGGGAATTGCGCGAGATGTACGCGACCGGGCGCGGACACCTTATCGTGCGCGCGAAGGCCGAAATCGAGGAAATGCGCGGCGACCGATACCGCATCGTCTTCACCGAAATTCCGTACCAGACCAACAAGGTCTCGGTGATCGAGCGCATGGTCGACCTCGTGCGCGACGGCAAGATCGATCAGATCAGCGACCTGCGCGACGAATCCGACCGCAACGGCATGGCAATCGTGGTCGAACTCAAGCGCACCGCGCAGCCGCAAAAGGTCCTCAACCAGCTTTACAAGCACACGCAATTGCAAAGCACGTTCAGCGTGCAAATCCTCGCGCTGGTCAATGGTGAGCCGCGCACGCTCCCGCTCAAACGCGCGCTGCAAATCTGGGTCGAACACCGCCGCGAGGTGATCACCCGCCGCAGCGAATTTGAACTGAAGAACGCCCGCGCCCGCGCGCACATCCTCGAAGGCTACCTCAAGGCGCTTGGCAGTATCGATGAGATCATCCGCACGATCCGCGCCGCTGCCGATACCGACGACGCGCGTGCCTCGCTCATGGCGAATTTCGACCTGAGCGAAGCGCAGGCGCAGGCGATCCTCGACCTGCAACTGCGGCGCATCGCCAGCCTCGAACAGCAGAAGATCAACGAAGAGTACGATCAGGTCAAGTCCCGTATCGACTTCCTGCTGGACCTGCTCGGCACGCCGGAAAAGGTCCTCGCCGTCATCAAAACCGACCTCGCCGCGCTCACGGAGAAATATGGCGACGGACGGCGCACGATGATCGACTATCACGCGCTCGGCGAATTCAACGAAGCTGATTTCGTGCGCGACGAGGAGATTTTGATCTCGATCACCGGGCGCGGTTACATCAAGCGCACGCCCGCGACCCTTTACCGTTCGCAGATGCGCGGCGGCAAGGGTGTCAACGGCATGACCACGCGCGAAGAAGACGCCGTGAAGTATCTGTTCAGCGCCAATTCGCTCGAACACTGCCTGTTCTTCTCCAACAAGGGCAAGGTCTACGCCGAACGCGCCTATCAGGTCCCGGAGGCCGACCGCAACGGCAAGGGGACGCCGATCAACAATATCCTGCCGCTCGAGTCGGATGAGAAAATCACCGCGATTGCGCACGTCGAGGATTTCGAGAGCGGCTATTTCGTCCTCTGCACGCGGCAGGGGCGTATCAAGCGCGTGGAGATTAGCAGCTTCGAGGCCGTGCGCGCCAGCGGCCTGATCGCCATCGATATGGAACCAGGTGACGAACTGGGCTGGGTTTACCGCACGTCCGGGTACGATAATATTCTGCTCGTCACGGCGCGCGGCTATGCCCTGCGCTTCGATGAGAAGGAAGTACGCGTGATGGGGCGCACGGCGCGCGGCGTGAACGCGATGCGGCTGCGCGAAGGCGACAAACTGGCCGGCCTCGCGATCCTGAACGAGACCACGCAAACCGTCCTGATCGTGACTGCCAACGGCTTCGGCAAGCGTTCCCCGGCGATGCAGTACCCCGCGCGCGGACGCTTCGGCTTCGGTGTGCTGACGATTGCACGCTCGGCAACCGAGGGTAAGTTTGGGACGATTATCGGCGTGGAGGCGCTCAAGGACGCGCGTGCGGACATCACCGTGATCACGCATCAGGGCGTCGCGCTGCGCACCCCGGCGCATGAAATCCGGCTGATTGGGCGTGCGGCGATGGGCGTTAAGGTAATGGACCTCGGACGCAAGGACCATATCGTCAGCGTCGCCGTCGTGCAGAGCGATGAAATCCCGGTCGTGATCGGCGAGGAAGGCGAAGAAATACCGATCATCGAGGAAAACCTCGCGGCGGTCGAGGATGTCCCGGATGGCGAGGACGAGGTGCTGGATGATGTCAACGGCATCGTGCCGATGGACGACTATGCCGAGGATGATCTGGGCTAGGGTCAGTCACGGGTGGACATATCGGTCCGCCCCTATACAGCACGCCTTTCGTAGGGGCGGACCTGCGTGTCCGCCCACTTTTTAATTTTGATGCGATAGCTCCGGGATCGCGTCCGCAAGCCTGAATTGCTTTGGTAAATTCCGCTATACTATGCCGCAGCGTCATCCCCGAAGGAGCCACCCATGCGGCGAACCCTGATACCCTGCGCATTTATTCTGTTAACCCTGTTTTCTGTCTCACCGTCGGCACTGGCGCTCACGCCCACGCCAAAACCCCCTACGAATACGCTCACCCCAAAGCCGCCAACCCGTACCGCGACCGCCGCCCCGCTGGCGCTCTGTCTAGGGTACGCGACCGCCACTATCACGCGCACGCCCACCATTACGCGCACCCCGACGAATACACGCACCAGAGCCGCGACGCGCACACCCGTCAATGTCACGCTGGAGCCAACCGCAACCGAACTGCCATCGTCTACACCGTCGCCGACCTTCCCGACCCCGACGATTACCCTGACGCCAACCCCGATCTATTCCCCGACCGCGCCCGAAGCGACGACCGCGATCCCATCCGGGCGCAAGCCGGGTGATGCGCTACTCGCGCTGCGTTACAGCGCGGCTTACCAGCGCGGCGGCGTGGCCTGTGTGGAAATTTACAGCGTCGAACCCTACGGTCCCGCCTATGCCGCCGGGCTGCTTCCGGGCGATTTGATCCTGCGTGTGGAGAGTACGACGATTACAGAATTGAGCGATTTCTACAACGGGATCGCGAGCCGCACGGCGGGCGACGTCGTGGAATTCACCATTCAGCGCGGCGACCAACCCCAAAACGTGAGCGTCACGCTTGGCCTCAGCCCGTTTGCGCCGGGTTGACCCGCGCCGCTTTCAGCATATTGACAAATGCTTCGGCGGTTTTGAAGCGCGCATCCGGGTCTTTGCTCAACGCGGTCAGGATCGCAATAGCCGCACCATCGGGCAGGTTCGGCAAAATATGGCGCGGATCGGGAGCTGGTTTTTGCAGATGCGCGAGCAGCAGCGCACCCGGATTGTCGCCCGTGAAGGGAAGCTGTCCGGTGAGCATCTGGTAGGTGACGACGCCGAGCGCGTACATATCGACCGCCGGGGTGACTTCTTCGGCAGAGGTGATTTGTTCCGGCGCTATGTAACTGAGCGTCCCCATCACGCCGACGACGCTGTTGGCGGTTCCGCTGCTCAATAGCTTAGCGAGGCCGAAATCGGTCAGGATCGCGCGCACTTTCGGCGGCTCCGGTTCGCCCGGCTGCGCGCCGCGCACAGTGAGCGGTTGCAGCATGATATTGGAGGGCTTCACGTCGCGGTGAATGACGCCTTTGGCATGGGCGTAATCCAGTGCGCAGCCCATGTCCTCGATCAGCGGTATAGCTTCATCGAGCGTCAAAACGGGCTTCGTATGCAGATATTCGGAGAGCGTGTGACCTTCGATCAATTGCATCGCCATATAATACACATCGTCCAGCCTTCCGAAATCGAAAACCTGCACGATATTGACTTGCTGCAAGGTCGCGATAGTCTGTGCCTCACGCTCGAAACGGCGGCGGAAGTCGTCATCGAGCGCGAGTTGTGGCGAGAGCGCCTTGATTGCCGCAAGGCGATTGAGCGTGAGGTGACGCCCCTTGTAAACTTCGGCCATGCCGCCTTGCCCGATCAGGTCCCCGACCTCATACTGCCCGAGCCGGGTTCCCGTCAGCCGTCCCGAATGCTGTCCGGTCGTGATCGGGGTTGCGGTTTTCGAGAGCAGCACCGTACGGCGCGGCATGACGATCCCCAGCCGGACTTCCACCCAGCGCTGAATGCGGCGGCGCAGCGGCTCGAAGATCAGCACGATCAAGGCCGTCGCGCCTGCAATCGCGATGTTCGATTGCAAACCGCCCGTGAGCAGTTGAAAAATCTGCTGCAAGCCGATCACGCCGAGGATGTAGACCGCGCCGAGGATGAGCGTCAGCGCCGCGCCGACAAGCGCCCGGCTGATGATCACGTCGATGTTCCACAGACGATAGCGGAAGATCGAAACTGCCATCGCGACTGGAATAGTCAGCGCCGGGATCACAACCAGAAACGGCACGCCAAGCAGGACGAACAGCACACGCAGCAGCCCGTTCGCCATCGCCTCGCGGAAGATGAGCGGCACGCTGATGAACAGTCCAAAGCCCGTAACGGTGGTGATCAGCGCGAACAGAATCCAGCGTGTTTGCAAGCGCTGTTGCGTCGTAAAGTTCACGCGGTAGCGCTGAATTTGCGCGACAATCCCAATCGCCAGTACCGCCAGCAACAGCAGCAACCCCACCGCAGTGGAGGCCAGCGCGAGGATGTGCATCCCCTGAAAGAACGGCGCAATAAGCACATAGACGGTCCAGACCAGCGCCGGGATTGCCAGCCAGCGCGGTTTGAAGCGCCCGTTTGGGAACAGGTAAATGCACCATACCGCGCCGCTGAACGCCGCAGCGCGAACCAGACCGACCGGGACACTCCAGTTCGGGTCGATCAACGGCAGCGTCGTGATCGATGAATTATAGGTAACGCCGATCCCGACCAGGGTTGCGGAGATGAGCAGCGCCAGCCAGTTATCGGATTTGCGCAGAAAGATGAGTAGCGCGAAGCCGACGAACACGCCGAGCATCAGCAGCACCGAGCCATCGAGGATGATCGAATAGGCATTCAGCGAGACGCCGATCTCGTCGAGCGCGGTTTTTTCGGGTGGGGTCAGAAAGTAGTAGGCGCGCGTCTCCCCGGTGTTGATCGTGGTCAGCTCGTGATAATGGAGCGGCATCGAGATGAAATGCAGACCCAGCGCCGCGACCGCGAAGATCACCCACAGGATGCGCGCAACCATCAGTTGCGATGAACGCAGGTAGGTGGTTTCCTCCTCCTGCGGGCTGAGAATACGGGTGCGGTCTACGTTGAGGAGGGTGCGGTCTGCGCTGTCGGTCGGGGGCATCACGCCTGTACTTTCTGGCTTCATGACTCACGCTAGTTTTTATCTTAGCATCACGCTTCTTGCCAATATCGTATCAAAACCATATCGGTTGCGAGTCGTAGTCTGGATGTCAGGTGTGCGTAGGCTATTACTCGTGCCTGAAAATTACGCGATTGATAGCGTGGGCGGACACACAGGTCCGCCCCTACGGAAGGCGTGTTGTGTAGGGGCGGACCGATGTGTCCGCCCGTAACTGACTTCTGTTGTGATGCGCTTGCCCTGAAAGCCACGCGGGTTGCTCTTGTCGAAACGCGCCGCGCGGAGTAAAACATGCGCTCGTTCGTTCGTTTTAACGAAAAAGGACCCGGCATGACAACAGCACAACAGGCAGCGGTCAACCCCGCCCGCACGGTCGCGGAACTCCAGGAACTGCGCGCCCTCACCGCCGATGCAAACGGCGCACAACGCCTCGCGTGGACCGAAACATGGCGCAAGGCGCGGGCGTGGTTGCGCGAAAAGCTGGCCGCCCTGCCCGTCGAAGTGCAGATCGATCAGGCGGGCAACCTGTGGGCGACGCTCCGCGGCAAGTCCGAGAAGGAACTCTGGATCGGGTCGCACATCGACAGTGTGCCGAATGGCGGCTGGCTCGATGGCTGCATGGGCGTTCTCGGCGCGCTGGAAGTGCTGCGCCGGATAGCAGCCGAAGGCACGCCCGAAATTACGGTGCGGCTGGTCGATTGGGCGGATGAAGAGGGCGCGCGGTTCGGTTACAGTCTGCTGGGTTCGCGCGCGGCATCGGGCAAGCTGGTCATCGATGAGGTGCGTATACTCAAGGATTGGAAGGGCGTCACCGTCGCGGAAGCGCTTAAGGAAAACGGCGTCGATATGGAACACATGACGGACGCGCACGAGCAATTCAAGAACGGGCGCGCCTATATCGAATTCCATATCGAACAGGGTCCCGTCCTCGAAAGCCTGAACCTGCCCCTCGGCGTCGTCCTCGGCACAGTCGGCCTCAATCGCAAGTTGATCAAATTCACCGGGCAGAACGCGCACGCGGGCGCGACGCCGATGCACCTGCGCCGCGATCCGTTCCTCGCGGCGGCGCGGTTCGCGCTTGAAGTACGCGAGATCGCCAAACGGCACTATGGCGTCGGTACGAATGGCAACGTCGTGAACGTCCCCGGCATTTATACCGCCGTCTCGAAAACCAGCGAGATCACGCTCGACCAACGCCATCTCGACGCGGACCAGCTCGCGGCCATGCTCGCGGAAGCCGAGGAAGCCGCAGCGAGGATTGCGAAAGAGGAGAATGTCACGGTAGAGTGGACGCACGTTTGGCACGCCGACCCGCGCCCCTGGCATCCTGATTTGATCGCGTTCGCGACGGAAGCGGTGCAGGAAGAAGTCGGCACGGTTCACAAACTGCCGAGCGGTCCGCTGCACGATGCGACCGCCGTTGCGGAGACGGGCATCCCGACGATCATGCTCTTCACGCAAAGCCTGAGAGGGCTGTCGCACACCAACGACGAAGATACGAAGATCGAGCATGTGGAAGCGGGCGTCCGCGCGCTGGATCGGCTGGTGCGCAAGACGCAGCAGTGGGTCGCACAGCAGCCGTAATGGAGCAGGCACACCTACAGATTGACTGACGAACCGAGCTATATATTCTTTCAGGGCGGGACGCTCGTTCTCAAGGGCTGTCCCCCCGGTTTATTGATGCCACCCGCGCCCTTCCGCTGGATCAAGGAACAATGGCGCTGCGAAGCCTATCACTATCCGCGCGTGGTCCCCTGGCTGCGCGAAAACCACGTCCGCGACACCGTACCGCGCTGGGTCCACCCCAAACTAACGCTGCACGACGACCGCGCGCCGCACGATTACCAGCGCGAAGCCCTACGCGCGTGGACCGCTGCCAGCTATCGCGGGAGTATCGTCCTGCCGACCGGAGCCGGGAAAACATTTGTCGCGATACAGGCGATTCTCGATGCGGATTGCTCCACGCTGATCGTCGCGCCTACGATTGATTTGCTGCACCAGTGGTACGCACGGCTGGCGAACGCCTTCCAGACGGAAATCGGCGTCTATTATGGCGGCGAGAAGATCATCGCGCCGATCACGGTCACGACCTACCATTCGGCGGGCGGCATAGTCGAGACGCACGGCGCGGCCTTCAAGCTGATCATCTTCGATGAGGTCCACCACCTGCCCGCGCCGAACTGGGGCGAGACCGCGCTGATGTCTCCATCGCCCTACCGACTTGGCCTGACGGCGACGTACCCGGAAGAACACGAACAACAGGATGGGCGCTGGCGCGTCGATGACCTGATCGGTCCAATCGTCTACACGCGCCGGATCGATGATCTGGTTGGACAGCAGCTTGCGGAGTATCGTACCGAACGGCTGCGCGTGGACCTCACCCCGCGCGAGCAGAAGCGCTACGATGCCGATTACGCGATCTATTCCGCGTTCTTCCGGTCGCGCAATCTGGCGCGCACGCACGGCTCGAACTGGCACATGGAACTGACGCGCCTGAGCGCCTTCGACCCGGAAGCGCGGCGCGCGTTCCTCGCGCATCGGCGGCTCTCGGACCTGCTCGCGAGCGCGGAGGGCAAGTTCCTCGCCCTGGAAGGGCTGCTGCGCGAACACAGCACCGAGCAAACGCTGATCTTCGCGACCAATAAGGCGGTTGCGTACCGCGTCTCGCGACAGTTTCTGATCCCAACGATCACCGCAGAGACGAAAGCCGCCGAGCGCAAATTGACTTTGGACCGCTTCCGCGAGGGGCAGTATCGCGCGCTCGTCACCTGCGAGGTGTTGAACGAGGGCGTAGACGTTCCGGAAGCGAAGGTCGCGATTGTGCTGGGTGGGACTTCCGGCGCGCGGGAGTATATTCAACGGCTGGGGCGCGTGCTGCGCAAGGTGGAAAACCGTCGCGCGCTGCTGGTTGAGGTGGTGGTGCGCGGGACGCCGGAAGCGAACAAATCCGTCGCACGGGCGCGGCAGCAGCGCAAGCGCGAGCAGACCGAACGCGAAAAGGACGAACAAGCCGATGCTCAGTAGCGACCTCGTGAGGCCGCGCGTCAAGCGGCGCGGCGGGATAGTCACGGTGGATATGCTCGACGTGAGCGAGCGCCATTGGCTGCGTACCGCGCAGGAAATGATCCGGCTGTTCGGCGCACAGATTGGTAAATCGTACTCCGATTGGCAAGCGGCGCTCGACCAATACGAAGGCGAGCGGATGGATTACATCGTCGTGCGCGGATTGGCGAAGGTGATGGAAGACGCCGCGACCTTCGAGCCGATCCCATATCCGGTGCTGCCCGCCGATGCACGCGAACGGCTCTTCGCGATGGGTCCGGCCTTCGGCGCGCCTGACCTGTTCAACCCACACACGCGCAACGACGCGGTAAAGGCGGTCGCGCGTGAATTCAGGACGAGCATGAAGGCGGTCGAAGGCGCGCTATACGCCGACCGCCTGACGGAACATACATTGCGGGAAGTGGGGCAGCTCTGGACGCCGGAAACGCTGCTCGCGCGCTACAACCTCGAACTGGCGCGCGGTGTGCTATACGATGCGTCGGAGATGCGCGTCGAACTGCATGACCATTACAAAGATTTCTGGCGTTACATGAAGCTGTTCAAGCTGATGTTCGAGGCCGCGCCGCTCGCGGAGGGCGGTTATTCAGTGCGACTAGACGGACCGATCTCGCCGTTCGTGAACGCGACGCGCCGTTATGGGCGACAGTTCGCGGCGTTTCTGCCAGCGCTGTTTCTGTGTGAACGGTGGAAGATGGCGGCGGAGATCGTCGCGAGCCGGAACGATGCGCCCGCCGTCTATGTCCTGGATGATAGCGCGCCGCTACAAACCCATTTCAAGGGTAGCGGTCCTTTCGATAGCCTGTTGGAGAAGACCTTCGCGGATGAATTCGAGGAGAAGTTCGGCGGCGAGCGCGGCGCGTGGACGCTCACCCGCGAGGATGAAGTCGTCATCGTGAGCGATACCGTGTTCATCCCGGATTTTACGATGACGAACAAAGCCGATGGCCGCCGCGCGCTGGTGGAACTGGTCGGATTCTGGCATCCCGATTATCTGCGGCGCAAGGTTGCGAAGGTGCGCGGTGCGCAGTTGAAGAACCTGGTGCTGCTGGTGCGGGAGAGCGTCAACCTCGCGCCGGAGCGCTTGGCCGACGTGCCGGGCGAGGTGATTTACTTCCCAAACAAGCCGGTGATGAAGGACGTGATCCGTGCAGTGGAGGCGTGCGCGCAGTAGAGTGTGAGAAAGGATATTGTATAATGGATATGCGAAGAGTATGTTGCATTGAGAGAAACTCTCTGGGTGAGTAACACACTCGAATAAACAGTCGAGCTATGGCGAAACTGGGTACAATGAACGGTACAGAAGAGAATCAGGAATTTGGCTTGGACGACAACTTGCGTTTTAGTTTGTATGAAAATGCTATTGACTCAATCCAACACAGCATAGAACATTTTGTAACGGATAATAATCCAAATCGCAGATACAAATATGCCATTTTACATTTGTCTCAGGGCGTTCTTTTGCTTTTGAAAGAACGCCTTCGGAGAGAGCATCCGAGTCTCATTTTCAGTAAAGTGCATGAGGAAAAAAAGACCGTTGATACGGACGAATTGCTGCTTCGTTTGACAGCAATTGCAAGGGTTAATTTGGGGGAGGATGATAAACAGATTATCAATGATCTAACGGCACGCAGGAATCAGATTGAACATTTTTCCGTGACATTAAAGCGGGATGAAACGGCAAATTTGATCATTAGGGCAGTGTTTTTTTTAACCGAATTTATGCGCCTCGAATTTGGAAAAAACCTTCAAGATGAAATTGGAACGGATACTTGGCAACGCTTGACTGAAATACAAGAATATGCCGATAATGCCAAGCGGGAAGCTGAAACAACTCTTCGGAAAAGAAAAGTTCCTATCTACAATTGTAAAGTATGCCAAAGTAAAACAGGGACACTGCTTGGACTAAGGAGACTTGAAACTACAAATTCTGTGCGACTGAGCGATGATGGGTTTCAATATATCGGATGCACTGTTTGTCTAAATCGCATTGGATACATCCAACGTTGCCGACGCTGCAAAGATAAAATCGAACGAATCTGCGAGATACTCCCAGTTATGTATTATGGAACTGGATATTGTTCCAAGTGTAGTTCTGAATTATATGCGGAATATCCTGAAGTATTGCGTCCCGAACTTGCGAATGAGGTACGGATGCTGCTTTTGGAAAGGAAAACTCTCCGCAGTTCGGAAATCGGTGATTTGTCATTTTATCTGTACTCGTCAGGTCCAATGTCGAGGGGATTAGCTACAGCCCAGCTTATTCAAGCCGACGTTCTAGAATTTGTATACGATTGGGAAAGACTGAGATGCGAGGAAGCTCAACTTAAACATGGCATGATAGCGGGACCGTATCCAGATGACACGCTACGACTGACAGCGCGCTTTGCTCGTCACGGCTGAAATTTTTGCAAATTTCGCAAAATTGTCAATCATTGTTCGGTTTGCTTGACGCCGTCGCGCGCCGCCGATAGCATACTCGGTAGAGACAAAGGTGTACAAGTGATCGAAGTAGACCAGCTCACCAAGCGTTACGGCAACTTTACCGCCGTCTCGAAAATCAGCTTCAAGGCCGAAGAGGGCGAAATCCTCGGCTTCCTCGGTCCGAACGGCGCGGGCAAGACGACCACGATGCGGATGCTGACCGGGTACATGCCGCCCAGCGAAGGCCGCGCGAGCGTGGCGGGTCATGATGTCTTCAAGGAATCATTCGAGGTGCGCGGCAGCGTCGGCTACCTGCCGGAGACGGTCCCGCTCTACCCGGATATGACCGTGCGCGGCTATGTGCGCTATATCGCGGAACTGCGCGGCGTGTCGAAAGCGAAGGACCGCGCCGACGATGTATTGAAAACCGTTGCGATGTACGACCGCCGCGAGACTCTGATCCGCTCCTGCTCAAAAGGGATGCGGCAGCGCGTCGGATTGGCGCAAGCGTTGGTCCACGATCCACAAGTGTTGATCCTTGATGAGCCGACAATCGGACTCGACCCGCACCAGACGCTTGAAGTACGCGACCTCGTGCGCGACCTCGGCCATTCGCACACGCTGCTATTCAGCACGCACATATTGAGCGAGGCCGAACAGGTCTGCGACCGGGTGATCATCATCGACAAGGGGCAGATTATTGCGGTCGATAGTCCGGCACGGCTGCGTGAACGGTTGCAGAGCGGCGGGCGGCTGTTCCTGCGCGTCGGTACGAAAACCGACTCCGCGCAAATTGTGAAGGTGCTGATGAAAGTTACGGCGGTGTCGGCGGTGGAGCCATTTGCGGATGGGTACATCCTGACGGCGAGCGCCGGGGCGGATGTCCGCGCGCGGCTGGCGGCGGCGGTGATCGCGGCGGGCTGGGATTTGCTGGAATTGCGCCCGCAAGCGATGAGCCTTGAAGATATTTTCCTTGAGTTGACAGCGAAAAGCGAAGCACGATCATGAGTGTGCGAACGCAATCAATCGGCGGGCGGACACACCAGTCCGCCCCTACGAATGCGGAAACGCGCGTTGTGTCCGTCGGTGCAATCATGAGCCAAGATAATGGGTAAAATCGGGACCATCTTCCGGCGCGAACTGGCGGCCTATTTCACCTCGCCGATTGCGTACCTCGTCGCGTGCGCGGTGCTGCTGCTATGCGGCGTGTTCTTCAATGGCGACCTCGCGGCGCGCAACAACCGCGCGACCACCGACGGCAGCGTGATCCTCAGCGCGTTCGCGACCTTCACGTTGTTCTTCGCGCCGCTGATCACGATGCGGCTGATGGCTGAGGAAAATAAGGAAGGCACGATTGAATTGCTGATGACGCTCCCGGTGAGCGATTCGGCAATCATCGTCGGCAAGTTCCTCGGCGCATGGGCATATTACACCGCGATCCTTGCGCTCACGCTGGTCTATCAGGTGATCATGGTGCTGGTCAGCAGCCCGGATTTGGGCGTGTCGATTGGCGCGTTCATCGGTGTGTGGCTGTATGGCGGCGCGGCGCTGGCCGTCGGGATTTTCTTCTCCGCGCTGACGGAGAACCAGATCGTCGCGGGCTTCCTCTCGCTGACAGCGCTGATTACGCTATGGCTGGCGGATAACGTCGGCGCGCTGGTCAGCAACCGCATCATCGCGACGACGGTGCGCGTGTTCAGCTTCCAGACGCATTATGTGTATTCGTTCAGCGTCGGCTTGATGCGGCTGGATGACATTGTATTCTTCCTCGGTGTGATCGCGCTGATGCTCTTCGCGACGGTGCGCTATGTCGAATCGAGGAGGTGGCGCTAGTGGATAAAGCCAGACTCGCACGGTTCAACAGCATCATCGGGATAGGGGCGCTGCTCACGGCGGGCGTGCTGTTCCTGCTTGAGCGCGAATTGAACGGGATCGTATTCCTGTTCCTCGTGATCGGGCTTGGCGGCCTGACGATATGGCTGCTGCTCGCGCCGGATGACGTGCGGGCGCTGCTCACGCGGCGGCAAACGCGCTATAGCGGCAACAGCGTTTTGCTCGTGCTGCTCGTCGGCGGGATCGTGATGCTGCTGTATGGCCTCGCGTTCTCGGCCAACGCCGTCGCGGACCTGACCGCATTTCGCACGTATTCGCTGCGCCCGGATGTGACGGCGCTGGTCAAGAATATGCAGCGCCCGGCGATGATCACCGCGTTCTATACCAATACGCTGCTTGACCGCCAGAGCGCCGACCAGCCGATTTTGCGGATGTTTCAGGATGCTGCGCCGGGGAAGGTGCTGCTCAATATTGTGGACCCTGACCAGCAGCCGCTCGTCGCGCAAAAGTTCGGCGCGACTTCGGCGCAGCGCGTCTTCGTTACGGATGTCGCGGCGGATGGTGGACCGGATATTACCGCCGGGAAGATCGTCGCCGTCCCCAACAACGTCGTCGGGGAGCAGCAAATCGCGGATGCGCTGCTGCTGTTGCAGGCGCGCGGGCGGTTCCGGGTATTGTTCACGGCGGGGCATGATGAAGTCTCCGCGAAGGATGGGGACGCGACCTATCTCTGGAACGGGCTGCAAAAGATCGGGATGCTGCTGGATACCATCGACCTGAGCAAGCTCGAAATCCCGGCGGAAACGACCGCGCTGGTCATGCTCGCGCCAAAGAAGGACTTTACCGCGCTCGAAGTGGACCGCGTGACGCGCTATCTCGGCAACGGCGGGCGTGTGCTGATCATGGCCGAGCCGAACCTGTATGTGTACTCCAACGCGGAAAACCCGCCGCTGGATATTGCGTTCCTGACGCCCGATAGCGCCTTCGCCAAATATCTGCGCGAGCAATGGGGGCTGACACTCGACAACGATATTGTCTATGACACCGACCCCGGTTCGTATATCGACAGCCTGTATACGCTGATCGCGAAACCTGCTTCGACGCACCCGATCCTGTACCTGGACAAGGCGCAGACGCGACAATTGACCGGGCTGTTCACGCTGGTGCGCAGCATCGGGAGCGTCCCCGCCGCGCAGACGCCGAACATCGTGCGGACGCCGCTGTTCCGCACCAGTGACAAAGCGTTTGGCGCGACGCAAATCCGCTCCGTGCAGGTGCTGGGCGACCAGTACAAGCGCACCGAAAAGGACCTGAATGGACCGTTCAGCATCGCATGGGCGGCCTATAACACGGTCAACAATGCGCGGCTGGTCGTCTTCGGCGATGTCGATTGGGCGAAGAACGATCTGGTCGTGCAGGCCGCAAACGCGGCGCTCTGGTCGAATACGATGGATTGGCTGACGCAGTTCGCCGAGAAAACGTCGGTCAGCCCGACGGTCGCCTTCCCGCCATTGAGCGCCAGCGCGGGGACGCTCAACGCGATCCTCGTCGTGACACTCGTGCTGATGCCGGGGATCGTCCTCGCGGCGGGCGCGTTCGTGTGGTGGGACCGCGCGCGGCGGTGAAACGCATTTTGTAGTGGCGGGGCTGTGTGTCCGCGCACAGCGGGTCGGGCAAGCCGCGACCCCTACACCGGATCGCGCGAATTCTGTAGGGGCGGACCTGTGTGTCCGCCCGGCATTGATTGCTTGCGCGTCGGATTCATCCGAACCTTACACCGAAGCGCGGATTTTCTTCGTAGGGGCGGACCTGTGTGTCCGCCCGGTTTGATAGCGGATCAGATAAAGCGCGCAGTAATGCTCCGTTCACAGCCTTTCAAGGCTTGCGGCGGTCCCTCGAACAACACGTCGCCCCCGGCGCGGCCACCTTCTGGACCCAGATCGATGATCCAGTCGGCCTGCCGGATTACATTGAGATGATGCTCGATCAGGATAACGGTGTTGCCCGCATCGACCAGCCGATCAATGATGCCCATCAGCAGGCCAATATCGGAGAGGTGCAGCCCGGTCGTGGGTTCATCCATGACGTAGACGCTGCCCTTCTTGTGGAGTTCGGTCGCGAGTTTGAGGCGTTGTCCCTCGCCACCTGATAATGTACTTAGAGGCTGTCCGAGTTTGAGATAGGTGAGGCCGACGTCGTTCATCGCTTGCAGCACGGGCTTGATCTTCTTTTCCGTGAAGAAGGGCAGGGCTTCTTCGGCGGTCATATCCAATACATCGCTGATTGTTTTGTCGCGCAGCAGATAGGCAAGCACTTCGGGCTTGAAGCGTTTGCCCTCGCAGATTTCGCAGGTGGAGGTGATACCTTCCATGAAGGCGAGATCGGTATAGACGACGCCGAGGCCGTTGCAGTTCGGGCAACTGCCTTCGGAATTGAAGCTGAATAGCGAGGGCTGGACCTTATTGGCTTTGGCGAAGGATTGCCGGATGTCGTCCATAATCCCGGTGTAGGTGGCGGGAGCCGAACGGCTGTTGGCCGTCACGCGGGCTTGATCGATCACGATAGCATCCGGGTACTGCTCCAGAAAGACATCGTTGATCAGCGTACTTTTCCCGGAGCCAGCAACCCCGGTCACGACCGTGAGTACGCCCGTTGGAATGTTCACGGTGACGTTTTTCAGGTTATGCAGGGTGGCATTCCGAATGGTCAACTGTCCGCGCGCCTGACGTGGCTGTTGCTTGATCGGCAATTGCTGCGAGAGGAAGCGCCCGGTGAGGGTGGCAGCATTCTTGAGTGCTTTGTAGCTCCCCTCGAAGACGACCTCACCACCGTGCGTCCCGGCCTTCGGGCCAATATCGACCACATGGTCAGCGGCAGCGATCACATCCGGGTCATGTTCGACGACGAGAACGGTATTGCCCTTGTCGCGCAGCACCTTCAATAGATTGGTGAGGCGCGCCACATCACGAGCGTGCAGGCCGACGCTTGGCTCATCGAGGATGTAAAGCATCTCGGTGAGGCTGTTGCCGAGGTGACGGATCATCTTCAGGCGCTGCGATTCGCCACCGGAAAGGGTGGACGTTTCGCGGCTGAGGCTGATGTAGCCGAGGCCAATATCCACGAGATGCCCCAACCGTTCGATCAGGCGGGCGGCAATTCTGACGGCTACGGGGTCGCTCAGGTCACGCAGCCATTCGACCAGCACCGCCGCTTCCATATCGGAGAGTTCGGCGATGTTTCGCTCTGCAATCCGGCAGTTGAGCGCGGCCTGGTTAAGCCGTCCGCCGTTGCAGAGCGGGCAGGTCTGCGCGGTGGTGAACTGCTCGAATACGTTACGGCTGCGGTCCGACATCACCGCCGCGTCCTTTTTGGTGAAGCGATCAAGGAGGCCAACATAGCTCAGGTTGAAGTCGCCCATCGGGATTTTGAGATCAGCCGGACCGCGGAAAAAGGCGTCAAGTTCGGCTTCGGTGAAGTCCTTGATGGGTTTGTCAGCGTCGTACATGCCAGTCATGGTGTACGATTTCCAATGCCACTTGCCGACCTTGAAATCGGGGTGAAGGATCGCGCCCTCGTTGATCGATTTGGTGCGGTCCAGCAATTTATTCAGGTCTACCTGTACGGTTTTGCCGATACCTTCACATTCGGGACACATACCTTGTGGCGTGTTGAACGAGAAGGCATAGGCAGGTCCGGCGTAGGGCTGCCCGACGCGCGAGAACAGCAGCCGAAGCAGCACAA
The DNA here is from genome assembly GCA_965246845.1 of Aggregatilineales bacterium. GTDB lineage: Bacteria > Chloroflexota > Anaerolineae > Aggregatilineales > UBA2796 > JBBRMW01. The sequence goes on along the minus strand of CBDFFR010000010.1, from coordinate 64,905 downwards.
AAATATCGGTGTAGGTCCCAGCGGTGGAACGCGAACCGCCGCCGACGCGCTTCTGGTCGATGATGATTGGCGCGTTCAGGTTTTCGATGCGGTCGACATCCGGCTGGCCGTAGCTCGGCATGAAGCCCTGTACGAAGGCGGTGAAGGTTTCGTTCAACTGGCGCTGCGCTTCGGCGGCAATCGTATCGAAGACGAGCGACGACTTGCCGGACCCCGATACCCCTGTAAATACCGTAATTTTCTGTTTGGGAATATCCAGCGAGACGTCCTTGAGGTTGTTTTCGCGCGCGCCGCGAATCTCGATGAACTGGCGGTCAGTCATGGATTTGTCCCCTTATTGCGTTATCGTTATCGAAGGTTGTGGATTGAGCTACGGGATTCCAAAAGCACTCTATTATAGAACAAACATTCAGTTTTTGCCAGATATAAGTGCGACAAATTCAGGGCAAACGCATTACAATCAAAAAAAAAGGCGGACACGCAGGTCCGCCCCTACACAGCGCGTGTTCCATAGGGGCGGACCGATGTGTCCGCCCGTGCTTTGATACGTTTGCCCTGATGACAAATCCGCTAGAATATGGGCATATCATGAGCAGCAGCGGCGCATATGAAAATCCAACGCAATTAAGCGTAAAATGACCCTGTAGAGCGGTAAGAGCGAACCATGAACCGGCGTCTGACTATAACAATCATCGCGGTATTCGGCGGTTTGCTCGTCGTGTCCCTGCTCCTCAACGCCACCCGCCAGCAGCAGTACGTGAACGCGGTCAATACGGCGCTCCCGGCAGTTTCCCCGAATGCAGGGTTGCTCTACCCGGCGGTCGAACCGTCCGCGATTACCAAACTCACATTGCAGAAAGCCGGGCAAAGCCTGACCCTGACTCGTGTGCCGGGCGACTGGCGCGGCGAAGACGGCAAAGGGCAACCCGTGAGCGTAAACCTCGCCTCGATTGCGCGTGTCATACAAATAGTTGGCACTTTGCGCTATACTCGTGTCATAATCGAACCCAATCTGGCCGCCTATGGCCTAATCGGAGACCGCGCCGTGAACCTTCAGTTTGAAGCAGGTCAGCGCCATAAGCTCAGTATCGGAGACCTCGCACAGGTAAGCGGTTTTACCTATGTGCAGCGGGACGAAGACCCCGCCATATATCTGGTCCCGACGCAATCGCTAGAGGCGATTAACAGCCTGCTCTCCGGCGCACCGCCATCACCCACCCCATGATTTGAAGCGTCATGCGAAGGTGAGATCGGTTGCCCTGCTGGAAAAAGCGGGGCAATTTTTTTCGTTGGAATCGGCAAGTAGAGAAGAAGAGTCAAGGTGCGAATGACGGCAGCAGTGATGACTATGAAAGACGATACCATCCAGAAGCAATTGATCGCGCAGAATGAGCAGCAGGGATTCATCACCTACGATGATATTCTCGCGCTTATCCCCGGCGCGGAGTCCAACATGGACCTGCTTGAGGATGTGATGGACGACCTCAATAAGGCCGGGGTGACGATCCAGACGGATGCGCCTGCCCCGGCACGACGCAGCGAGAGCGCGCGCATCGAGGAAGCGATCCCCGGCGAAGAGCCGAGCGACGAGGACCTTGAGAGCCTCGACCCGCTGCTCGTGGACCTGATGGGCGACGCGGGCTACCAGCAGGCGCTGGAAACCGACGACGTGGTGGGGCTGTACCTCAAGGAAGCGGGCAGCGTGCCGCTCTTGACCTATGAGGAAGAAGTCTCGCTCGCCAAGCGGATGCGCGCTGGTGAAGCCGCGCACGCACAAATCGAAGAATACGGCAGCCGCCTGCCACTGGATGATCGCTATACCCTGCAAGAGATCATTCAGGATAGCGACGCCGCGCAGGAGCATCTCGTGCGCGCCAACTCGCGGCTGGTGATCAGCATCGCGAAGAAGTATATCGGGCGCGGCGTGCAGTTCCTGGACCTGATTCAGGAAGGCAATATCGGCCTGATCCGTGCCGCGCGCAAGTTCGAGTACGAGCGCGGACACAAGTTCAGCACCTACGCGACGTGGTGGATTCGGCAGGCGGTAGGCCGCGCGGTGGCCGATCAGGGGCGGACGATCCGCGTCCCGGTCCACATGGGCGACCAGATCAACAAACTGCGCCGCATCTCGCTCACGCTCACGCAGGAACTCGGACGCGACCCGACCGTCGATGAGATGGCCGCCGGGATGAACACGACCGTCGAGAAGATCAACGACCTGATCGAAGTCGCGCGCCGCCCGATCAGCCTCGAAACGCCGACCGATGAGGACGAAGAATCCGAAATCGGGGACTTCATCGAGGATACGCGCAGCCCCGCGCCTTCCGAAGCGACCGAACGCGAATTGCTGATGCAATATCTGCAAACTGCGCTTGACCGCCTGCCGGAACGCGAAGCCAAAATCCTGCAACTGCGCTACGGGTTGCTCGATGGCGAGTCGCACACTTTGGAAGAAGTGGGTAAAACTATGGGTGTCACCCGCGAACGGGTGCGCCAGCTCGAGGCGCAGGCGCTCAACCGGCTCCGGCGCTCGTCGTCGCACGCGATCCTGCGGGATTTCCTCTACGACGATCACTAGAAGGTGCGCCCGTGCGCGAAACCACCCGACCGCCGATTTTGCTGCCCCTGCTCGCGATTGCCGCAGGGGTGGCGCTGCTCCTCATCAATTTTCTGCTTCTTGAAAATGTCGATTTTATCGATCTTTTGAAATACTGGCCTGTGCTGCTGATTGGCGTCGGCGTCCTGATCGCGGTGCGCGGCGACCTGGCATTCACGGCACAGGGACAGACCTTCGGGATCACGCGCGGCAACGTCGAATCGGCGCAGCTTGAGGCGAGCGCGGGCGAACTGGATGTCCATGTTCGGGCGCTGCGCCGCGAGGGGCGGCTGATCGCGGGGCAATTTACGGCGCGTTCGCGGCCACTGCTCGGTGTGCGCGGCACGCACGCGCGGCTGACGATGCAGCGCGGCCAGACATGGCTGCTCTCGATGGCCGATTGGGAGATTGGTCTCGCGAAGGATTTGCCCTGGAGTTTGCTCCTGAGCAGCTTTTTGGGGGAGATCGACGCGGACCTGCGCGGCGTATCGCTGGAACGCGCGCATTTCGGCACGAGCTTCGGAGATGTGCTGCTCGTCGCGCCGGAGTCGTGCGCGCAGGGCATTCAGGCGCGCTCATCTTTCGGGAATATTACGCTTACGGTCCCGGAAGGCGTGCAGGCGGTAATCCGGGTGAACATCGGACCGCTGGCGCGGCTACGGGTCAACGAGGCGCGCTTCCTGCTGCTGGAAGATGGCGTATATGCCACGCTGGACGCGGAGAACGTGGATGTGCCTGTGCGGGTTTCGCTGGGGACGACGTTCGGGACGGTGCGGTTGAGCTAGGAAGGATGGAGATGTGCTGATGGCTATTCCTGCGAATACAGTTTCCTTGCTTACGATATACGACGAGATTGGGCGCTTTTTTGGCTCGGCACCCACTGTTGAGCAAATCACGGAATTCACGCTTTCGGAAACCGCTGATCGTTACCTGAGTGAACTGCTTGAGGCAAACCGCACGCGCGGCTTATCGCCTGATGAGCGTGAAACGCTCGACGAGTATGCAGTCATCGAGCATTTAGTGCAGTTCATTAAAATACAGGCATTCGCGAATCTCGAAGCAAAATGACGTATATCCCGGAATCCTTGCGCCGGGAAGTTCGTCAACGTGCGCAACTGAGATGCGAATACTGCCTGCTAGAAGCGCGCTTTGCATTTAAGCCCTTTGAAGTTGATCACATTCGCGCGGAGAAACATGGCGGCTTAACTACATCAAGCAATCTATGTTTGTGCTGCTACGATTGCAACCATTTCAAGGGGACGGATTTGAGTTCAGTCGATCCGATTTCCGATGAAATTACGCCATTGTTCGACCCACGCCGTGATGATTGGAATGATCATTTTCGTTTGGAAAACGACGGAACGATTCAAGCACTGACGGCACGAGGCCGGGTCACAGTGCGCTTGTTGAGAATGAATGCGATACGTCGAGTCGAAATCCGTAACAAAGCGCTTCATCCGTAACCTTCAAGCAGAAACAGCGCATATTAATGTAAGATTGTTGGCTTGACGCACCAGCGTGTATACTTATAAGAGTGAATTTTGGCGTCAATGGCAAGAAGTAAACCATGTCCAACGAACAAAACGACTCCCCGGAATATACAGACGACTCCCCACAAAATCCATTATATGTATGCCCGAACTGCGGCGTGCTGGTTCGCTATGGCGAATTAATTTGCTTCAATTGCGGCGTCACACTGGTTGGCAGCGGCACACGCGCGCTCGAACAGCCCGAAGAGACGTTCGAGTCTACGCGCGGCAAAAGCATTGGTAAAGCCATCGGCCATCCGCATGGGATCACGCTCATCATACAGGGTCAGCAGCTACCCTTGCCCTCCGGTTCGCGCCTGATTGTAGGCCGCTTCGACGCGACCTCGACCGGGCCTGCGCCGGATGTCGATCTCAGTAAATTCGGGGCAGATACGCACGGTGTTTCGCGGCAGCATCTCGAATTCGACTGGCGCAACGGCTTGATTTACGTAACCGATCTGGGCAGCACGAACGGTACACAGCTTAACGGGCAGAATCTGGTCGCCGGAATCGAGCGCGTGCTGCGTGACAACGACGATTTGACGTTCGGTCAGTTGAAAACGCTCGTGCGCTTTGTGCGTGGGTAGCCGCCTGTGACGCTCGCGCAGGTCGTCGTCGTTTTCGTCGTCGTCGTCCCGCTGCTGCTCGCCTTTCTCGAAAAAATCAAAATCGACACCGCCGCGCTGCTCATCCTGTGTCTGCTTGGGCTGGCGCAATACGCCGGGTTGGGCATCTTCGCGGCTGCCGGGACGCCCGGCGCGGCCACGCGCGCGATTGCCGGGTTCGGGCAGCCCGTCGTAATCACCCTGATTGGCCTGTTCATCCTGACGTACTGCCTCGACCGCGCGGGCGTCACGCGCTGGATCGCGGCGCGCGTGCTGCGCCTCGCGGGGACTTCCGAGCGGCGGCTGATTGGCCTCTTCACGCTGACGGCGGCGCTGCTTTCGCTCTTCATGAACAACGTCGCGGCGGGCGCGCTGCTCATCCCAAGCGCGCTGGAAGCCGCGCGCCGGACGGGGACCGCGCCTTCCAAACTGCTGATGCCAATCTCGTTCGGGACGCTGCTCGGCGGCGCGGCGACCTATTTCACAACCGCCAACATCATCGCGAGCGACCTGCTCACGACCGCGAACCCGCCGCAAGCCGCGCTGCATATCCTCGATTTCACACCGACGGGTAGCTTCATGGCGCTGGCCGGGATCGCGTTCATCGTCCTCGTAGGTCCGCGCCTGCTGCCGAACCGCACGCCGCAGACCATCCCCATCGCGGATAATGCCGCGCCGCAGATGTCGCAGCGCGACGCGATCCTCTCGGTTGGCGTGACTGCGCTTGCAATCACGGCGGCAATTCTCGGTGTGCCGACCTCGCTGGCTGTCCTCGCGGGGGCGCTGGTCCTGATCCTGATCGGGATCGTCTCCATGCGCGAGGTCTATCAGGCGATTGAATGGCGCGTGATCTTCCCGGTCGCGGGCATTTATTCGGTCGGGTTGGCGATGGTCGGGACAGGGTTGGCGGCGCTGCTCGGACAGGCATTGATCGGGATCGCGGGACCCTTCGGACCGCTGGGGCTGGTGGTCGAGGTGTTCCTGATAACAGCCCTGCTGACGCAGTTCATCGGCGGGCAGGTGGCGGCCAACGTGACCGGACCTATCGCGATCAGCGCCGCTATCGCCGCCGGGACCAACCCGCAGGCTATCGCGGTCGTCACGGCGATTGGCTGCTCGGCGGCGTTCTTTACGCCGTTGGCGCACCCGGTCAACTTGCTGATGGTCGATGTCGGCGGGTACAAATTCAGCGATTTTCCGCGTGTCGGCATCGGGCTGTTTATCGTGTGTTTCGTCGCGGTGGTGATTGCTGTGCCGCTGTTCTGGAAATTGTGAGGAGCTAGATGATTTACACTGGACGTACCTGGAAATATGGGAATAACGTCAACACCGACGTGATTTTCCCCGGCAAATATACCTACACGATGCGCGACCCGAATGATATGGCGAAGCACGCGCTGGAAGACCTCGACCCGACCTTTGCCGGAAACATGCAGCCGGGCGATGTTGTGGTCGGCGGCAGCAATTGGGGATGCGGCTCCTCGCGGGAGCAGGCAGTGACGGCGCTCGTCGCGGCAGGCGTGAAGGTCCTCATCGCGGTCAGCATCGCGCGGATTTACTTCCGTAACGCGGTCAATGGTGGGTTGCTCCCGGTCGTGTGTCCGGCGGCGGTGGCGGCTATACAAGCAGGCGAGGTCGTGGCGGTCGATAGCGAGGCGTGTACGGTAACGTGTGCCGCCGGGGTGTTCGCGTTTCCGCAACTGTCGCCGTCACTGCTCGCGATCATGGATGCGGGCGGGTTGATCCCGATGTTGCAGAAGAAACTCGCGGCAGAGCAGCAATAGGCCATTCAGCGTTTTCTACGCAGAACGTATATTGATTCACCCATACAACATCGTTACAATTGACTCACACGAAGCCCCACATCGATAATTAGCGTGAGGAGCCTGCTCACCATGCCCAGCGAAGTCATACTGCCCAGACCGTCCCCACGCCGCAACGACGACGGTGAAGATGTCGTCCTCGTCCTGCGCAAGGAACTGCAAACCCGCAAAACCATGCACGCGCAGATCGAGCGCAGCCTGCACGATTTTACGATGCGGTTGCACACTGCCTTTGAAACCGCCGTCGAGACCGCGATTCAGCAGGGCGCGCCGAGCCTCGCCAAACCACGCCGCATTCCGCATCCCTCCGGCGACTGGCGGCAGGCGCTCCAGCTCTTCGTCGAGGATTTCAGCGTGATTATCGTCCCGATGACGGGCGTTGCGTGGCCGAATCCGCGTGATGAGGCGCGCATCCAGCCCGCCCGCTTCAAGGAACCCGCCGGACGCATCGCGTTTTTCTGGGGTGATGACCAGACCGAGACCAGCTTCTACGATTTCCTGATTTTCCCGGATGGGATGTGGTTTGCGTGGGGCTATGGCTGGCCGCGCACGCAGGACGCCATCGAGTATACGGATTTCGAGACGATGGCCTACGAACTGCTGACCAGCTTCGTGCGCGATATTCACTCCACCTGGCGACCCCGTGCGGAGACCACGCTCGGCATGTCGCTCGACCCGAAACGCCACGCCTATCGGCTCGGACGACCGGGCGAAGAGTAGGATCAAGAGAAGCAAAGGCAATCGATTTTGTCCACCTATGAACCTGTAATCGGCCTGGAAATTCACGCCGAATTGTTCACCAAAAGCAAGATGTTCTGCGGCTGCGCGGTTGTCGATAGCACGATGGCCGAAGCCAATACCTGCGTCTGTCCGGTGTGCCTGGGGATGCCGGGGATGCTCCCGGTCATTAATAAACAGGCTATCGAACTGGCAATGATGGTCGGTCTCGCGCTGCATTGCGAGATCGAGCCGATTAACCAGTTCGCGCGCAAGAGCTATTTCTACCCGGATTTGCCGAAAGGCTACCAGATCAGCCAGTATGCGCTGCCGCTCGCGCGCAATGGCTGGGTCGAGATCGACCTGCCGGACGGCGCAACGAAGGTCATCCGCGTTCGCCGCGCGCACCTCGAAGAGGACACCGGCAAATCAATCCACGTCGGGCAAACGAGCCTGATGGATTTCAACCGCTCCGGCGTGCCACTGCTCGAAATCGTCACGGAGCCGGATATTCGTTCACCGGAAGAAGCGGAAGCCTACGCGCGAAAGATTCGCGCAATACTGCAATATCTCGGCGTGAACAGCGGCGATATGTCGAAAGGCATCCTGCGGCTGGAAGCGAATATCAGCGTGCGCCCGGTCGGGAGCGACGAACTGCGCAAGCGCACCGAAGTCAAGAACCTGAACAGCATTCGCAGCCTCGCCCGCGCCTCGGCTTACGAGATTGTGCGACACGGCAAGGTCTATGACGACGGTGGGCAAATCAAGCAGGCGACACTCGGTTGGGATGAAGGCAAGCAGGTCACGATCATCCAGCGCGTGAAGGAAAACGAGGACGATTACCGCTATTTCCCGGAGCCAGACCTGCCAATCCTCGAAATTTCGCGGGAATGGGTCGAAGCCGTGCGCGCGAAGCTGCCCGAATTGCCCGACGCGAAGCGCGACCGCCTGACCGCGCTCGGCCTGGGCCGTTATGAGGCAGCGGTCCTCGTCGCGGAACGCCCGATCAGCGTCTATTTCGACGCGGTGGTGAACGCGGGCGCGGACGCGAAAAAGGCCGCGAACTGGATTATCAACGACGTTTTCCGGTTGATGAACAAGGCCGCTATCGAGCGCGAACACATCGGCGAAATCAAGCTCACGCCGGATGCGCTCGCCAAACTGATCGCGCTCGTGGATGCGCAGACAATCAGTAACAACGCCGCGAAGACGGTCCTCGATGCGCTCTTCACGGAGGGCGGCGACCCGGCGGCCATCGTGCAGGCGAAGGGACTGGCACTCGTCAGCGACGAGGGACCGATCCTCGCGGCGGTCGTCAAGGTGCTGGATGCCAGCCCGAAGGAAGTGGCGCGTTACGCAGCGGGCGAGGTCAAGGTCGCGCAATTGCTGATGGGAACCGTCATGCGCGAGGTCGGCAAGGGTGGCAATCCGAAGATCGTCAACAAGGTTCTGGCCGAAGAGCTGGAAAGGCGCAAGGTCTAACCAGACCGGATGGCACATATACTGGTCGTGGAAGACGCCGCCGACGTGCGGCAATTGCTGGTCGATCTGGCCGACTTGATGGGGCATTCCGTCACGGAGGTTTTCGATGGATTGGCGGCGGTGCGCGCCGCGCTGACGCATAAGCCGGACCTGATCATCATGGACCTGATGATGCCGAGCGCGCCCGGCGACTCGGCGCTGCAATTCATACGCGGCACGCCGCAGATCGCTCAGACGCCGATCCTCGTCCTCTCCGCGCATGTCGATGTCGGCTACATCGCGCGGCAATATGGCGCAGATGCGTGGCTCGCCAAGCCTGTCGAGATTGAAGTTTTGCGGAAAACGATCACGCGCCTTCTAGAACCGCGCAAGCCGGATTTACAGGCGGCGGATGAGACCTGATGGGGACTTTCGGGCGGGTCAAGCGCCGTCCCTACAGAATGCGCGCTGTCCGGTGCAGGGGTCGCGGCTTGCCCGACCCGTATTGACTTTTCGGAACACAAGTTCTATAATATACAGTCACTTTGCGCAGGAAAGGCGATAGCGATGAGCTACCAACAGATTACAATTTCGGGCAATATCGGGCGCGACGCGGAACTCAAATACACGCCGCAAGGTGTCGCCGTCGCGGATTTCAGCGTCGCTGTTTCAAAGAAAACCGGCCAGGGTGACGCACAGCAGGAAAAGACGACCTGGTTCAAGTGTACGATGTGGCGTGAAAAAGCGGAAAAACTTGCGCCCTACATCAAAAAAGGGAACAAGATTCTCGTCACGGGCGAAATTGACGTGCGAACCTATGTCGATAAGAATAACCAGACGCAGGTATCAATCGACGTGACTGTGCGTGATATTGATTTTATGAGTTCGCGCGGGGACGACAATTCGCGAGGCGAATATTCCGGTGGTGGAAGGGGTGGCGGTTCGGTTTCCGAAGAGGAAATGTATTCACCCGCGCCGGAACCCCAGCAGCAGCGCGCATCGGGTGGCGGCAAGGGGCGCGGACGCCCGGCGCAGAGCGACGAAGAAATTCCGTTCTAGCGCCGATAGCTGAATAGAAGCGAGGCGCGATGAACATCCCCGTATTTTCCGCGTTTCTCGTGCTGCTCGTGTTCGCGGCGGTGATCGCGTTTCTGGTCTTCGCGCGCCGCCAGTTTGCCAGCCCGAAACCGCGCAAGGTGGTGGAAGTCATGACGACTCCCGCCGCTTCTGCGTTAATGGTGCAGGGCTACGCGCTGCGTGATGCCGGGGAGACCGCCAGCGCCATCGAGAAGTTCCGCGCGGCGCTCGCGGCGGGCGTCAGCAAGCAGGACCGCGCGACCCTGCTTGCCGACCTAAAACGCCTGGGCTAGGGGTTGATCCAGCGCGCGTGATAGGCTCGCGCGTCGATACGGCTTTCCGCGAAGGCTTGCGCCACCGAAAGCGGCGTGACCCTGTTGTAAAGGACGTTCGCCGCGTCGGTGCAGTTTGCGATCCGCACACCCACCGCTTCGACCTGTCCCTTGAACGGGAGCGCCTGCGCCGCGATCAGGTCACGTGCCTTGTCGGTATTGGTGAGCAGGTCCGGTCCTGACTTCGAGCAGAGTTTCACGGTGAGCGTCCTGCCGAGGATGCTATCCTCGATGCTCGCTACCGCGTCAGTGAGGCCGCCTGCCTTGAATGCGGCTGCAACAGTATCAAGTGAGGCCGTGCCGCTGGTGGTTGCAGCGCTGGTCGCCGCCGTTGTCGATAGCGCGCTCGTGGCGGTTACGCTTGTAGACGGCGTGACGGGCAAGCCCGCCTCCGTTGCCGGGATGCTGGTGCTACTTATTGGCAGGAGCGCCTCCGTTGGCACGGTAGTCGCTTCGGCGCTTGCGCTGCTACCTGGGATCAGGGTCGCGCTTTGTGTGCCGCTGGTCGGGATTACAGCGACGATTTGCGATGGTGTAGCCTCAACAACCGTTGTGGCCGGACGATTGACGAGCAGATAATAGCCGAACAACACGACCACCAGAATGAACATGGCGGCCAATGCGAGCGGAACCCAACGGCTGGGGCGCTCGGCCTGTTGTGGCGCGACCGGAACAGCGGACGCACGGTCGGGAACGCGATCCAGTTCCAAATCCTGAAAAGGTTCCGGGAAGAAATCCGGCTGGTCGAAGTTCGGCGCAGATGTTGACGCGGGTTGAGCTACAACGGGCTTGAGTTCCGGGTAAGCGCTTTCGAGCTTCGCCATTAAATCGCGCGCCTGCTCGTTGTTCGGGTTGGCGTCAAGCGCCCGGTCGAGGGCGGTGCGCGCTTCGGCGGGGTCGGAAACGGCGTTCGCAAGTAGCCACCACGCATCATCGTTATCCGGGTCGGCAGCGACGACAGGCCGCAAGGCGGTCGCCGCCTCTTCCAGACGCTCCGCCTGAATCAGGCCGTAGATGCGATCCAATTCACTACGCGGCGTGGTTCCGGCCATCGTGTTCCCCCTATGATGCCTATGATGCGCCTTCCGGCGCGGTCCTCAACCCTTGCCGAGAAGTATAGCAAGGCATGGCTATTCGCCCAACTTGTCGGGCAACCGGATTGTGAAACGGCTGCCCTGCCCCGGTTCGCTCTGGACTTCGATGCTGCCCCGGTGCATGTCGATGATCTCTTTGGTAATCGCGAGACCCAGCCCGGTCCCCTTCTCCGATGAATTACCGACACGGTAAAAAGCCTCGAAGAGGTGCGGAATCGCGTGCGGTGGGATACCGATCCCGGTGTCATGCACGATCAACGCGATGCGCTCATCCTGTTGGCACAATTCGACCGTGACCAGTCCACCGACAGGCGTATATTTGATCCCGTTGCCGACGACATTGATCAAGGCTTGCATCAGGCGGTCTTCATCGACCGCCGCGATCAGCGGGTCGGCGGCCAGGTTGAACTGCAGCCGCACGCCTTTCTGCTCGGCGCGCAGTTGTAATTCCGCGATGGTGCGCTCGACCAGCGTTTGCATGACCACCGGGCGGCTGCTGAGGGTGATTACGCCGCTCTCATAGCGCGATAGATCGAGCAGGCTATCCACCAGTCGCACCAGGTTATCGACCGAGCGGCGCATTGCCTCCGCGTGTTTTTCGACTTCGTGCGGCTGTTCGCGCAGCGCGCCTAACCGCAATTTGAGCGTGGTGATGGGTGTGCGCAGTTCATGTGAGGCATTGGAGATAAAACGATCCCGCTGCATTTGTAGCCGTACTTCGTCGCTCACATCGCGGATCAGAATCACAAGCGCGGAGAGGACATTTTCATAATCGAGGATTGGGAGAATGGTTACTTTCGTCGCAATCTGGCCGTCATTCGCGCGGGTCAGGAGCAAATTACCTTCCCACTCACGATTGGCCTGTACGCAGTCCCAAATTGCGTTGCGCTGTGCTTCCAACCCGGCGAAGGAATGGGCAAGTATCGGTAACAAATCGGGGAACGATTTCCCGACCAGATCGCGCCAGGGGTATCCGCTCAGGCGCGTGAGTGCCGGGTTCGCATAGCTGATTTTGCTGGTACGCAGGTCGTAATAGGCAACGCCCTCGGTCATACCGTCGAGGATCGTGATCAGCGTATTGCGCTCATCGCTGAGTTCCATTGTCCGCTCCGCGACGGTCGTGGCGAGTGCCTGCGAGTAGCGATGCAAGGTATCTTCGGCCATTTTGCGCTGCGTGATGTCGGCGAGGGTCAGGCAAATACCCGCCATCTCACCCGTTTCCGACCAGAACGGCGTAAATCCGGCGAGGTCCCACAGCGTCCCGCCGCTCGCGCTCGTATAATGCAACTCGGCGTTTAGATACTGCCCATCGAGCGCAGCCTGAAAATCACGTACAAAAACGGGCTGCAACTGCGGTGGCGTAAAGCGTTCCAGCGAATCGCCGGGAACCAGTGGATACCCGGTAAGCGCCTCCGCGCGGCGGCTCGCGGCGTGGTTGAAAGCCAGCACGCGCCCCTGTAGTGAAAGCAGGACGATTGCATCCGTCCCATTATCCAGCACCGCCCGCAAATGCTGCCCGGCACGCTCTCGCGCTGCGGCATCAGCATCGGCACGGATGGCGGCGTTCTCCAGAGCGCGCAGGGATTCTTCGCACCAGCGCTCGACGGTGGCGCTCGATACGCCATAATCACTGCCGATCTGCGCCGCCGTGCGTCTGCCCGTGACGAGATCGCGCAGCATGGCGCGCCTGGATTGTTCGCTATCCGTTCTGAGAGTCATTGAGTCGGTCTGAAGTGTTGATATGTAGTGGTCCTGTTTAGTATCGCGCCAAACTCACATTAACGGATCAAAGTTTTCGTAAAATTCACAAGATATTCACAAACGCAGACAACCTCGGCACATCCTGGATTAAGGAATGAATGCACACGGCAAATACATCCAAATCAAAAGCGTGGGCGGACACGCGGGTCCGTCCCTACACCATGCGCGTTCCGTAGATGCGGACCGATGTGTCCGCCCGTGATGACTTTCATTTTGATGCGTTTGCCATGACAAAGCCGGTCTATCGAAATTTCGTGGAATCGTTTATACTGGATCATGGTAGCGGGGCATAGCGCAGTTTGGTAGCGCGCACGCTTTGGGAGCGTGAGGTCTCCGGTTCGAATCCGGATGCCCCGACAAATTGATAGTGAATAGACAGGGGGATGAGTAGCGCAATAGCGCACATTGATCCCACGCTCATCAATCGGCGCTATACTCATCAGCAGAGTTAGCCGAGGGTCGCGCCTTGATTACACAAATGCTCCCGCTGCCGGATTGGTATCGTCACAAGCCACTTGTTTTTGCACATCGCGGAGCCAGTTTCGACGCGCCCGAAAATACAATGGCCGCCTTCCGACTCGCGCACGAGATGGGCGCGGATGGCGTCGAACTCGATACGCTGCTCTCGCTCGATGATGTTCCGGTCGTGATACACGATTTCACGCTCGAAAAGACGACCGACGGCACGGGCAAGGTGCGCGATAAACTGCTGCGCGACCTCAAGCGGCTGGATGCGGGCAGCCATTACGATTTCAGCTTCCGCACAGAACGCATTCCGACGCTGGATGAGACGCTTGAATTCTTCGCGAAGACGGGGATGCTGGTCAATATCGAACTCAAGTCGGTGGGCTGGCGTCCCTCTCTGCTCGAAGCGCTGACGCTGGGCGCGATCCGCAAGCACAATATGCAGAGCCGCGTGATCATCTCCTCGTTCAACCCGTTTGCGCTGCGCCGCTTCCACCGCCTCGCGCCGAATATCCCGCTCGGCTACCTCTACGCGCCTGAAGTCCCGACGTGGCTGCGCTTCTTCATGCTTGGCGTGCCGCATCAGGCACGCCACCCCGAACAGCGCATGATCGACGCCGCGTATATGGTGTGGGCGCAGAGGATGGGTTATCGCGTCAATACCTGGACGGTGGATGATCCCGAACGCGCGCTCGCCCTCCGCGATCTGGGCGTGGATGCGATCATTACCAACCGCCCCGACCTGCTGATAAAGACGCTGGGTGTCAATAAAACGCGCACTACAGGCGGGGCGATCAAAGGGCTTTCCTGAAGTTAGCGCTGCAATAACGGTCCAATCAGGGGCGCGAGGATAGGCGCGATCTTCATGAGAAATGGCGGTCCGAGGATAATCCCGCCGATGATCGCCGCCGCCACCGAGGAGAGCAGCACCGCCGCCGACGCGACATCCTTGCCGACACGCGCGACGGGGTGAATATCCGGGCTGGCGATGTTGATCGCGGATTCAATCGCGGCGTTGACGAATTCGGCCTGCCAGTTGATCGTGATCGCGATCACGATGACCGCCCACTCGACGGGCATCAAGCCGACCCACAGGCCGAGCGCAAAAACGAGCAGGCTGATCGCGGCTTGCACGCGCGTATTCTTCTGCGTCTTGAGCATCCACAGCCAGCCCGCCAGCGCGTAGCGAAAGCTGGAAATGCGCGATTTGCTGGTGATTGGGCTGAATTCATCCGGGTCGGTGGCGAGCGTGGCCTTCACATCCGGGTGCAGCGCAAACGGGTTGCGGCGCTGCTTTCCATTCATGGCGCGGAGCGCGGGAAGAAGCGCGGGACGAGGATCGGGGCGTGCAGTGCGCGCAGCAATTCGTCTTGCGTCTCCCACATTTCGGCTTCGTCTTCGGCTGAGTCGTGGTCGTAGCCGAGCAGGTGCAGCGTGCCATGCAACACGAGCAGCACCAGCTCATCGCTCAGCGCGTGACCTGCCGCTTCCGCCTGATGCGCCGTGTACGGGTAGGCAATGATCAGGTCGCCGAGATAGTGTTGTGCAGCGTCGGCCTGTGCTTCCGCGCCCGCATCTTCCGGCAGAGCGGGGAGCGGATCCGCCGGGAAGGAGAGGATGTCCGTCGGCGCGTCCACGTCCCGATATTGCAGGTTGAGCGCGCGCACGGCTTCATCCGATTCGATCACGACGGTGAGCGCCGAGTCGCGCGGGACATCGTGCATATCGAGCGTGCGCGTGACCGCATCGGTCATCCGTGCTTGCGGAATTTCTACGCCTTCGATCCCGATCTCGAAGCCGATTGCGTACACGTCTAGTTCCCCTTGAGCGCGGCCTGTACTGCGTCCTGAATGGCTTTCCCGGCGGCACGATCCTTTACACGCGGCATGAGAACCTTCATCACCGCACCCATGTCCTTCGGCGTGGTCGCCCCGGCTTCCGCGACGGCTTTCTGTACTTCGGCGCGCAGTTCGTCGGCGCTCATCTGCGCGGGCAAATAGCTCGTGATCAGCGCGATCTCGTATTCCTGCTGCGTCACATCGTCCATGCGCCCCGCGTTTTTGAATTCTTCCAGACTGTCGCGGCGCTTCTTGAGTTCGGTTTGCATGATCGAAATGATTTTGTCATCAGGAAGCGCTTCGCGTGTATCGATCTCGACCTGCTTGATCGTGCTGCTCAGGAAGCGTAGCGCGTCTTTTTTGCGCGCATCGCCAGCCTTCATCGCGGTTTTCAGGTCGTTTTGCATTTGTTCTTTGAGCATGGGTTGCCTTCCGTGTGAGCATACAACGCATTGTACAGGACCGCGCGTATCAATTGAAGGGCAGATGCGGGATGAAACTACGGTATAATTTCAGCATATGCTAAAAGTCAAAGTCACCGTCCCCGCGTCGTGTGTCGGGCTGGTTCCCGGTGCGGATATGCTCGGCCTCGCGCTCGGCCTGCATGATACGCTGGAGTTCAGCATCCGCGCCGATACACAGTTCGTCATCGAGGCGAACGGCGATTACCCGGCCTCGCTGCGCCACCCTGCGATGAAGGCGGCAGTCGCCCTTTTCCAGCGCTTCGAGCGTGCGCCCGCCGGGTTCAGCGTGAGCATCAACAGCCGCATTCCGGTCGGTTGCGGGCTGGGCGACTACGCCGCGCTGACGGTCGGAGGACTCGTCGCGGCCAACAACCTGATTGGCACGCCGCTCAAACGCGAGCAGGTCGCGGAGATGGCCGTCGCGCTCACCGGGCAACCTGCGCCCGTCGTGACCTCGCTCTTCGGCGGCCTGACGGCGACCGTCGCGGGTGATAAGCTGCTTTTCCGGCGGCTGGATACTTCCGCACAAAAGATGATCCTCGCGCTCCCTTCCGAAATGAAGAAACCCGATGCGAAACCGGACCGCGCTGCGTTTGCCGCGCTCTCTGGCCGGACTGCGCTGCTGATCGAAGCGTTCCGCAAGAACGATATGACCCTGCTCGCCGATTTGCTGCGCGATGCGACTGCGCAGGCGGCGCGGCTGCCTGGCGGTGTGGAAGCCGCTGCGCGCAAAGCGGGAGCGCTCGGCGTGGCATGGTGCGGCGAGGGTCCGGCGCTGCTCGCCTTCGCGACGGGCAACCACCGGGAGATCGAAGCAGAGATGCAGCGGGCGCTCGGCGGGACCAAAGCGCGGACGTGGCTGGTCAATCTGGATACGCAGGGCGTGTCGGTGAGCGTTTCAGGTTGATCGTATGATCAGGATAAACCGGGATGGCCGCCTGGTCCTGAAGCACCGGGCTATTACGGTCTGGTTTTTCGTGAGCGTGTGTCACCGCGCTTGTGTGGCGATCATCGTTGCGTTATTGATGACGGCGTGTACAGCGCCGCCCGCCACCCCGCCTCCGACGCTGCTTCCCGCGCCGACGCTCAATTTCGCGCCGACTCACGCGCCCGAAGTGCTATGCGCGGCGATGGAGCGCGCGTGGGCTGTCATGGATTGGCAGACCGTGATTGACAATCTCGAACAGGTGGAGAAGGCGTCCGCGCAGTGCGGCGGGCTGGACGTGGCGCTCAAGCTATACCCGGCCTGGTATAACTACGGCGCGGCGCTCGATACGAAGGGCGACCGCGACGGCGCGATCCATGCGTGGCAGCAGGCATTGCTCTACAACCCGACGGGTGCGGAAGCCGCCACCGCGCTGCGTAAACGCGCCGCGCTCACGCCACCGCCGCTGGCCTCGTGCGGTCCAGCGCAGGTGCAAGCCGCGTTCGATGCGCTCCCGGCATATACTCCCGCGAAAAGCGAGCCTTTCATTGCCCTGCGTGACGGTGCTTTTGTTCGGGGTGATCAGCCGTTCGCGCTGCGCGGGGTAAATTATTATCCGGCGCTGGCTCCCTGGCGGCGCTTCCTGACTGACTCCACGCCGCAAATCATGGAAAAAGAACTCGATTTGATCAGCGGCGCGGGGTTCAACACGATCCGTATTTTCCTGTGGTACGAAGCGCTGTTCGATTGCCCGGCGAACGGTCCGGTCCCGAACGTGGCCGCGTTCACGACTCTGGATACAGCCTTGCGGCTCGCCGCGCAGCGCAACCTGCGTGTGATCGTCACGCTGAACGACCTGGCCGACCTGACCATCCGACCCCTTTACACGGAGCCACAGCTCCCCGCGCAGCAGACGGCGTATGTTATCAACCGCTACCGTAACGAGGCGGCGATCCTCGCGTGGGACCTGCGCAACGAGGGTGACATTGATTATATGCGCGGGCTGGCGCGCGGTCGCGACGTAATCGATTGGTTGAAAAACACAGCGTCGCTGGTCCGCGCGCTCGATCCGAAGCACCTGATTACGGCAGGTTGGAACGACGATGCTGCGACCACGCGCAACGCGGTCGATTTCATCAGCTTTCATCACTGGAGCCAGCCGGAAACTATCGCCGGGCGCGTGGCGGCGATCCGTGCGCTGGCCGATAAGCCGATCCTGTTGGAGGAGGTGGGGTACAGCACACGCGCGACGGGTGAAGCGACGCAGGCCGATTTCATTAAACGCGCTTTGCAGGTCGCGACCGATCACAAGCTGCTTGGCTGGGTAGTCTGGACAGCCTTCGACTTCACGCCGGAGGTGACGTGCATCCCGCCCGCCTGCCCCAGCAAGGACAATGCCGAACATCACTTCGGGCTGTGGCGCGCCGATTATTCGCCCAAGCCTGCTGTGGAGGCGGTGCGCGCTGCACCTTAGCCTTTCATTCAGAGACAAATAGGGTAATTTTTACGACACTATAACTTGCAAATTATGCGATAAGCGACTATAATCATCATGAATCTGAAAATTGGCTAGACCAGTTAGTAGGATTCCTCCGGGGGCCAAAAGCCCCTTTTTTTTATAATTTGACAATGCCTTGTGGATCAGTTAAAGATGCAACTTTACACAACACAGGGTCAAGGCGATTGAAATAATTTTGACCTGATTGTTTTTTCATATAAGCGTTAGGGACGAGTTTTTGGTACAAAAGAAATGCGACGACATCCGCTGCTTGAATGAAGTAGGAGGCTGAAGAGTCTCGGAAATTCGGGTTTTCGATAATCGTATTGACTTTGAGATTCCGGTATCCCGCTCCATGTTGAGATTGATTTGGTATCGGGTTATATCTCCGCATTTGTCTCATTAATTGGGTCAATTTTTTATCGTCGGTATGGTCCGGGATTACCATTCCTCGCTCATCTGCGTTGGCAGGACCGCGAAAATTGCGGCGAGACATTGTGTTCTCAAAACGCTGCAATACACGCGCCATGCAGTACCAAAAACATCATAGGAAGCTGCTTTACTCTGCTTGTCAATTACGACGTTGATGATATTCAGGTCGGTCATCGTCGCAAGTTCATCCGCGAAGAAGCGCAAGATACTCAAACGATCATTGCGTTTAATGCGGACAAGCGGACCCGGCGTGTTGATCATTGCCGACGCATGGATTTCCTCGCGCAAGCGCAATCCGAAGGATGCCCTCATGCGCTGACGAAATTGTATGATTTGATCCAGATACAATTGCCAGCGGAGTTCATGGACCACAATGCCAGTTAGTACAAAATATCTTGTCGGCGAACCGGATAACCCGACATCGCCGCTTTCATCGACATACATTAAATACATTGGATACTTTCTTTCAAACACAAAATAGATGCAGACAAGCCCAACCATTCAACTCGGATATTGGATAATTTCTACACTATTCAGCCTTGTCACGAGCTTTGTACGTAAGGGTGTCCAGAGGGCTTCGAACCCTCGACCTTCTCATCCACAGTGAGACGTGCTACCCCTGCACCATGGACACCATATGCTGGTAAGGATAGCATGGAACCCGGCGCGTGACAAGGCCGGAAAGCGGCTCTGCGGCAGTACGGGTTTCCGCATACAGATTACACAAATTTTACATTTCGCGCCGGGTTTACACATGACTTCTGAACAATTCTGACTATAGTTGAAGGGAAAGTTGCGAGGGAGCCGCGCGTGAACGCTTTTATTCAAAAAAGCCTTCGTCAGAAAGAAACGCAGCGCTTTGTCAAGTATATGGTCGTCGGTGGGATTGGTACGCTCGTTGATATTACGCTCCTGACCGTTTTGAAACATTTCGCGCTGCCAACTCTGCTGGCGAATACGCTCTCCTATTCAGCGGGAATCGTCTGCAACTTCGCGCTCAACCGCCGCTGGACGTTCTCCGAAGCGCGCTCTAAGCCGTCAATGGTGCAGTTTGTTCAATTCACGGCAGTGAGTATTGTTGGGCTGCTACTGAATAATGCAGTTGTGACGCATCTGGAAGGTGCGTTCGCTGGTACGTTCGGAGAATCGAATAGCGTCCTCCCGGCCAAAATCGTTGCTACGCTGGTCGGCCTCATCTGGAATTTTTCCGCAAATCGGTTGTGGACCTTCAACGATGTGGGAAGCGGTGCAACTGGATTGTCTGTTCAGGAACAAACCGGGCTGGATCCCGATCCGCGTCTGTCGTAGAGAAATGGATTTTTCTTGTGGGCGGACACACAGGTCCGCCCCTACAGGATGCAGATTCTACAGGGGTGTATGCGCGTATCCACCGGAATTTTTGCGTCTGCTTTGGGGCGTGCATTTTACATCGATTTAAGATATAATGAACTCGTTCTGAACATGCGTTCTACATCTCTGAGGCAGCAGATTTATGACCCGTGAAATCACCATCGCAACCGTGCAGATGAAGCCCGAACTTGGCAACAGCGAGAACAATCTCGTCAAGATGTCGGAGTTCGTCTCGAAGATTGCGTCACAGCAAAAGGTGGATTTGATCGTCTTCCCGGAACTGGCGACCAGCGGCTACGAACTCGGCGTGAAATTCACCGAGCTGGCGCAGCGCGTCCCCGGTCCGGCGATCAACCTGATGAGCCAGCGCGCAGCGGATGCAGGCGTATACATCGCGTTCGGGCTGCCGACCAAAGAGAAAGTCGAATCGATTCTGTTCAATTCGGCGGCGCTTGTCGGACCGGAAGGGGAATTGATCGGCTCCTATAATAAGGTCCACCTGCGCGGCGAAGAGCGGATGGCCTTCCGCGAAGGGTTCAAGCTGCCCGTGTTCCAGACCGAGATCGGCAAAATCGGGCTGGTCGTCGGCTGGGACCTCGCCTTCCCGGAAGTTGTGCGCAGCCTCGCGCTCGAAGGCGCGGACCTGATTTGCGTCGTCGCGAACTGGGAGACGGCGCACCTCGACGAATGGAAGACATATATCCGCGCCCGTGCCTATGAGAATTCCGTGTTTATCGCGGCGGCAAACCGCGTCGGCGAGGATGTCACGCTCAATTTCGGCGGCGCGTCGATGATCGTGGGACCGCGCGGCAACATTCACGCGGAAATTCTGCCGGATGCGGAAACGAAGAAGAGCGGCGACGGCTTCTGCGTGGCGCGCATCGATCTCGATGAAGTGCGCAAATATCGCGAGGAATTCCAGCAATTGCAGACGCGGCAGCCAACCGTCTATAAAGCGCTCGTCAAGAAGTATTAGCCGCGATGAATACGATTGATCTGCGCTCCGATACCGTCACCTGGCCGACGCCTGAAATGCGCCGCGCGATGGCCGAAGCGCCCGTCGGCGATGATGTCTATGGCGAAGACCCGACCGTGAACGAACTTGAAAGGCAGGCAGCGGCCCGGCTTGGCAAGGAAGCCGCGCTGTTCGTCACGAGCGGCACGCAGGGCAATATCACCAGCGTCCTGACGCAATGCGGGCGCGGGGATGAGATCATCGCGGCGGATAAATGCCACATCACGACTTACGAGGTCGGCAACCCGGCTACGCTTGGTGGAGTCGCGACCCGGCAGGTCCCGGTCGATAGCGATGGCCTGATGCCGCTGGACCTGCTCGAAGCTGCGATTCGACCGGAAAACGTGCATTATCCGACGACGCGCCTGATTTGCCTCGAAAATACGCAGGGCAGCATGGGCGGCCTCGTGCTGCCGATGGAATATATCGATGCGGTGGGCGACCTCGCCCATGCGTATGGCGCGGGCTTGCATATTGATGGCGCACGGCTATTCAACGCAGCGGCGGCCAGCGGCTGCGATGTGAAAGACATCGTGAAACGCGCCGATACGGTGACGTTTTGCCTCTCGAAAGGGCTGTGTGCGCCCGCCGGGTCGCTCATCGTCGGCTCGCATGAATTCATCCACAAAGCACGCCGGATGCGTAAATCGCTTGGTGGCGGGATGCGGCAGGCGGGTATATTGGCAGCAGCGGGCTTGATCGCGCTCAACCAGATGTCGCTGCGGCTGGATGAAGACCACGCCAACGCGCAGGCACTCGCACATGGTCTTGCGGAGCTACCGGGCATCGAGATTGACCTGCCGAAGGTGCAAACCAATATGATTTTCCTGCGTATCGCGCCGGATGCGAAGCGCACTCCCGCCGAAATCGCGGAGCGGCTCAAGGCGCATAATATTCAAATCGGCGGCGCATACCACAATCAGTTCCGCGCCGTCACGCACTATTGGATCACGCGCAACCACATCCCGCAGATCGTGGATGCGTTCCGGCAGGTCATGGCCTGAGCGCTATGCGTCCCGACGCCCCGTCCGATAACGCGCCGGACCCACAGCCGCCCGTACCGACCCCGGAGACGGGCGCGCGGCTATTGACTTCCGCGCCGCCTGTAAAACCAGGCAACCCGCCCATAGCGCCGCAACCCGCCCCGCTGCCCCCGGCATCAACCATGCCAATCGTGCCAAAATTTGAGCCGCCAACGGATAGCGTACCAGACGACGATGAGGCGCTACCTCCCGAACGACCAATCGACCCGACGCTGCTGCTCCTGCTGTTGATCGGTGTGACGATCTTCGGATTGTCGTCGCTCACGGTGGATGCACGCTATACGCTCGTGTGGACTGCAATGATCGTCGTCGGTGTCCTCACGCTGACGCTGGACCGTCTGCCCGTCGAAATCCCGACGGCGGGCGATTTGCTGCTCGGCTTCGGATTCGGCGCGATCCTCGGCTTCCCGCTGCTCGCGCTGTTCAGTGGCGGCCTCGCGCAGACCTCCAACGCGATTTTGAGCAATGTCTCGCCCGCGTTCGCGTTTCAAGCGTTCGCGCTGATCATGCCCGCCGCCGAAACGCTGCTCTTCCGGGGCGCGGTGCAGGCGACACGCGGCTTCCTCTTCGCGGCGCTGGCGGCGACTGTCTGGAACCTCGTTTTGTTCTTCCCACAGCTTCGCGTGGTGGAGTTCCCGCTCGTCGCGGGCGTGATCGGCGCGTTCTTCGTGGCGGTCAACCTGCTCTACAGCTATCTCAAATTGCGCTTCGGCCTCTTCGCAGCGTGGGCAGCACAGATCGCGATCAACCTGCTGCTGTTGTTTGTGACGCGGTTTCTGGTGTAGGCGCTGCCTCCATCAGCGGGAGTGTGAAGTGGATCGCCGCGCCGCCTTCGGGACCGTCATCGACCCAGATGTGGCCGCCATGCGCTTCCACGACGAGGCGGCAGAAGGTCAGCCCGATCCCCGTCCCGCGTCGGCGTCCTGCCGATACCTGTTTGGGAACGGTCGTGAACATCTCGAATACCTTGTCGCGATACTCCGCCGGAATGCCGGACCCCGTATCGGTGACGGAAACGGTCACGAGGTCGGGCGAGAGCGCCGCCGTGACGCGCACCTGACCGTGATCGGGCGTGAATTTAATCGCGTTGTCGAGCAGGTTGACGAAGACGCGGCGCAGCTTCGAGGAGTCGATAGAGAGCGGCGGCAAGTCGTGCGGGAGCAGGTCCAGCAATTGAATTTCCGCTGCATGGGCAGGCGCTTCAACAATCTGGATCGCGCGCTCAACCGGATACCTCAGCGGGGTTAGCTCCCGGTCAAGCGTGAGCTTGCCACTTTCCAGCTTGCGCACGTCGAGGATGGTATTCACCAGCGCCAGCAGGTCGTTGGAAAGCATCAGCGACGAAGGCAACACCTTCTGGACAGCGTTCAGGTCGCTCTGTCCAGCATAATCCTGCGCCATATGCAGGCTCGTAATCACGCTGCCCAGCGGCGAACGCAGATCATGCACCACTGTCTCGAAGAGGTCTTCCTTGAAACGCTCGAGTTCATTTGCCTGTGTTGCGTCGTGCAGAATGAACAGGCGCGAGATGATTTCGCCCGCGTCGTTGAAAACCGGAATCGCCGCCTCCGCGATGTCGCGCTGGCCGTCCGCGAGGCTGATGCGGTAGCTCTGCCGCGTCACCTCTGCAGGCTGGTTACGGGCATTGCGCAGCAGCGTCCTGAGCGCATCCGGCGGGTAACTCAACGCGCGTTGACCATGATAGCCGCCCGCCAGATAACGAATCGCGTTGCGCCCGATGTAATCCGCTTCGGGCGCGTTGAACAGGCGCTGCGCCGCACGATTGGCCTGTAGAATTTCGCCCTTCGCACCGACGAGGACCATGCCATCATCGACGGCATTGATAATCGCGCGCATTTCATCACTGCTGCGGCGTACTGCGGAGAATAGCCGCGCCTTTTCGAGCGCGACCGCTGCATGTTCGGCCAGCGTGGTCAGAAACGACAGATGCGCCGGGTTGAAATTTGCGATGTAGACCGAATGCACGCTGATCACGCCGATAGTTTCACCGCTGACCGTAATCGGAACGTGCAGTTCATTGAACGGCTCGCGTTGCGCATTGCGCATGACGACGTTGCCGGTGCGCAGCACTTCCGCGCTGCCATCCTGCACTTCGCGTACTTCCAGCGCGTGCGGCATCGCCTCCGTGCGTACTTGCTCCAGAATGTAGAACGCATCCGGCGCGTTGCGCAGCGTGATCGTTACCTTATCGACATCGCCCGTCGTCAATGCGGCGGTGAGCAATTCGCGCATCAACTGTTCGCGGTCGAAACTCGCCGACATGCGGCGCGACATGCTCTCTATCGCGGAAAGCTGCTGGATGCGCTCATCCAGTTCGGTATCGATCAGCCGGAACAGGCGCGCGTTATCCAGCACGGTCGCCGTCTGGTTGAGCAGCGCTTCCGCGAAGCGGCGGTCATGCGCCTGTAACAACTCCGCCTGCGCACGCCCCAGCAGCGCCACGCCCGTCACCTCCGAGCGCAGAACCAGCGGCATCAGCAGCGCGTAACGCAGGCCAAATGATTGCAGGAAGTTCAGATCGTCGGCGCGCTCCGGCAGTTCGACCGCGTGCTTGCCCTGTATGGCGCGTTGCAAAACCGCCGTTTGTTCGGGGGTGAGCGCGAGCGCACGATGCGTCGCGCTCGCGAGTGGAATAAGCTGCTCCGTCTCCGCTTCCCAGCTATAGAGCAGCGTTTCATCGAGCTGCAGCACGCTTTGCAGCCGCCCGACGGAAACCGCGCCGACATTCGCCATCTCGAACGACTCGATCAGCGCGTGCGAAGTCTCGACCAGTTCCATCATCTCGTCGGCGCGGCGCTGCGTCTCCTGATACAGCCGTGCGTTCGAGACGGCGACCGCGACCTGATTGGCGACGGTTTCCAGCAGTTTCAACTCGGCGTCGGTGAAGACATGCACGTCGTCATAGAAGACCGCGAGCTGGCCGATCAGCCGCTCCTGCGTGCGCAGCGGGGCGAAGGTCATGGCGACATAGCTGCCGATTTCCGCGAGCGTGCGCCAGCCCAGTCCACGCGGATCGATCCGCACGTCCGCAATCGCGAACGGCTGCATGGCATCTACCAATTCGCTGGTTGCGGGCAGCGAGGCAAACAGCGCCCGGCCTTCGTCGCTGAACCCGACCGAATAGACCATCTGCGCGAGCGAACGCTGCGTATCGATCAGGAATACGCCCGCTTTACTCGCTCCCATAATTCGCTGCAACGTCTCGCACACTGTATCCAAAATCTTGTTCAGGTCGAGTGAACCGCTGATGATCGACGAAATCTCGTTGATGCGAACGAGATCATTTGCCATTGATGACGTGCGCTTGTAGAGCAGTGCGTTGTGCAAACTCGCGGCGACTTGCGGCATCAGCGTCATCAGCAAATCGACCTGCGACTGCGCATACGTGAACGTACCGGAGACACATTCCAGCGAAATGGTGCCGATCACCTGATTTGCGGAGACGAGTGGCAGGCAAAGCAGGCTGGTCGGCTGTGGCGGGTGCAGTTTCTCATCGATGCCGAGTTGCAGCAATCCAGCGGTTACGTCACCATTGATCAGGAGCGGCATCCGCATCCGGTACATATACAGCCCCAGCGAGCGCGTGACGGCGAGCGCGGTCCATTCCTGCCGCTGGTCGTTTTGCATGACGAGCGGGAACGACCAGGTATTGGTGATGGCGTCGAAGAGCGAGACGACGAATAGTTCAAGCGGGACGAGATCGCGCATTTCCGCGTAAACCGTCTTCAACAGCGCTTCGAGCGACAGATCATTGGAAATCGCCTGTGCGAAGCCGTTGATCATCGCCAGCTCACGGACGCGGCCCTCCAGCCGATTGCGGTTAATCTCCGTCGTGCGTTGGAGAACGATGCTGCCCACCAGAAACACCAGCACGCCCACAAAGTTGATCCATTCCAGACGGTGGAACAGCAGGGCGAGGACCATCCCGAATGGAAGCAGAATAAATTCACTGAGAACCGTCACGCGCAGCAATTGCCAGATGCCCGCCGCGCCCGGAAAGCCATAAGCGACAGTATAGGCCAGCACGAGGAGCGCAAAATGGACCAGGTAACTCACGGCGAAGAGGCCCGCCAGCGGCACAATATCATCCGCCAGGAGCGCCATCAGCGGCAAGTCACCGCCCAGTGTGGCGTACAGTCTCACGCCGCTCAGGACCGCAATCACTACCGCGCCGCCTACGAGCGCGACCGAGACCACGCTCTGACCGACCGTGTGCCGTTCCAGTTCGAGGGTTCCGGCCAGCAAGGGGCGCAAAATTTCCGCGCCTGCGACCGCGCCGAAGCCAACGATGACGACCCCCCACGAACCAAAACACAAGTGTGCGCCGACGGTCATCATCAAACACAGCGACGGGTAAATTCCATTTCGTTTCTGCCCGGCCAGCAAGCGCATCGCCAACGCGACCAGCATGAACAGGAAAATGCCTGCCCAGTTCGGGGACCGTCCCCGCGACAGCCCTGCGAAGCTGCCCGCAACCAGCGCCACAGCGCCCAGACAGAGCGCTGCGCCATTCCAGAAATACCAGGGTGTTTTGGGTGTTTGCGACCGTTCAGCGAAGAAGTACATGGATGAACTCAGGTCCTTGAGCAACAGCAAACCTGATCGGTTGTGCGAACCCGCGCAGCAGAGTCAATGTGTGGCGTCCTGCAGCCGCCACAGTGTTCTCCAAGTATATACGAAGTTCAGATTTCATCGATCCGAATTCAGAAACAATTCACGCTTGTTATGTCGTTGGTGGATTGCGGGAGATGCACAGACGACGCCCGCCCTACGCTTTCTCTTTTTCATTGCGCGGGATCGCAATCGCCAGCGCTTCATACAGGCTGCGCACGGCCAGCGTCTGGATACCTTTCGGCAGCGATTCGTCGGTGCGCGCGGTCTTCGGCACAAGCGCGCGTTTGAAGCCGAGTTTGGCGGCTTCCTTGAGGCGCGTCCCCAGTTGGCCGACCGCGCGCAATTCCCCGCTCAGGCCGATTTCACCGACCAGCACCAGATCGGGCGGGATCGGCGCATCCCAATAGCTGGACGCAATCGTCGCAGCGACCGCGAGATCGGCGGCAGGTTCATCGACCGTCAGCCCGCCGATCACATTCACGAATATATCCTGTTCGGCCAGCCGCAGCCCGACCCGCCGCGAGAGGACCGCCGAGAGCAATTGCAGGCGGTTCGTATCGACCCCATTGGCGGTGCGGCGCGGGTTCGGGTAGGCGGTCGGGCTGGCGAGCGCCTGTACCTCGACCAGCAACGGGCGCGTGCCTTCCATCGTGACGAGGATGCCGGACCCCGGCGCATTCATCACACGCTCCGCGAGGAATACTTCCGACGGGTTGGTGACTTCGACCAATCCGCTCCCGCGCATCTCAAAGACGCCGACTTCGCTGGTCGCGCCGAAGCGGTTCTTCACGCTCCGCAGCAAGCGGTAGGTATGGAACGGATCGCCTTCGAGATACAGCACCGTATCGACGATGTGTTCCAGAACGCGCGGTCCGGCGATGGTCCCTTCCTTCGTGACATGGCCGACCAGAAAAATCGCGATTCCGGTGCTTTTCGCGAGCATTTGCAGCCGCGCAGCACATTCGCGCACTTGGGTCACGGTCCCGGCAGCCGAGGGTTTGTCATCGCTGAAGGTCGTCTGGATAGAATCGATGATGACTATCTTCGGATCGAGCGTTTGAATATCATCCAGAATCGCTTCGAGGCTCGTTTCCGTGACGAGGAACAGGTCCTCAGCCTTGAGGCTGAGGCGGTCGGCGCGCATTTTGATCTGGCGGGCGCTTTCTTCGCCGGAGACGTAGAGGACTTTTCCCAATGTTTGTGCCAGTACGGTCGAAATCTGAACCAGCAAGGTCGAATTATGGACAATCAGATCGTTGGCGACAAAATTGTGATGAGCTTTCACACTGATGTCGTAGACGGGTTCTTCGCCTGCGGGTGTGATGCTGACAATTTGATCCCAATCCAGATCATTGTCTGCCAAACGTTCAAAATAGGGGTCCTTAAAATACGTGCTGAGTTTTTGAACAGTGGAGCGACACAGCGGGCGCTCGTGCCGCCGATTGGCAATCGTGGTTCCAATAGCGTCCGAAAGCCGTACATATGACATACCCTGACGGTTTTCGTTGAGCCGTTGCCAGAATTCTTTAGTGAGCGGGACCATATCGCGATGGGTCGAGGGACCTGCCGGAACTTCCAGATTCTGCGTTATCTGAACAGCTTCGTGCCTTCCCATGATCCCGATTTCAGAAATGAATCGCTGCATTTCTTCGATCCCAAGCAGCGTCACCTCATAGGCGGTATACGGTTGGCTGTTGACCTGCATCGGCTTGGTGCGAAGCGTCGTTATCAGGCCAAAACGCAGCAATAAGTGCTGAACATCTTCGGCGAGTCGCTTGCTGATGGTTGTATAGCTGAGACCGGGTGTGTTTTTGGAGTTTACATATACGGAGCCATCGCAGGTAAACAGCGTTTTGAGGAAAAGCGCAAGCTGCTGCTTCGGCAAGCGGAAAATGCAGTCGGGTACAGATTTATTATTTGCTCTTTTGTATCGAACACCGTGTTGTTCCAGCAGACGAGCGATAGGCGTCCGCATTTCCGCAGCACTACGCGCAGACAATGCGAGCAGTTCCCCATCAATTGGAACGGCGCTGGCAAGCCGTCTCCACATTACCTCGTTTGGAACGCATTTTCCTCTTCGCCACTTCTTGAAACTTGCGTCGTTAACATCCGCACGGCGGCTCCATTCTGCCCAGCTTATGCCGCTCTGCTTTTTCGCAGCGTGCAATGCCTGAGCCAACTCGGTGCGCGCGGTCTGTCGTCGCCCTGTATGTGTGACAAATTTATATGTACTAGCTTTGTTGTTGTTTTTTGTATAGGTTCTAAGTGCCAACCCGAAGAACTCTGCGATGCGATGCAGGTCTTCAACCACTTCGGGCAAGCACGTTGTAACGGTGGTGTCGGATTGTGCTGAACCATCCGACAGGATATAGGCGATGATCTTCACTTCTTCATCCGGCATATTTTCGCTGCCGAAGTAAGGCAATTCGCGCGGCGCAGCGATGTAACTCCCACTGACGAGTGCTTCTACGGGCTGCCAGCCTTCGGGCGTATATACAGGATGATTGAGCGTACACCGCAGCGTGCGTCCGAGTTTCGTTCGCACCTCTACAATAGGTTGAATGCCATTTTCATGGAACGCAACGCTTTGATCGCACGAAAGGCGAAAGGTGTCTTCGCTCATCGAAAGGACGTGATGACGCGAATTCGTCCATTCCGTGATCGGCAGATAATCGCCTGTAAGTGGATCAAACACGCGCGTCGAACCCACAAGGCACTTGCCTATTCCAGGCTCCCCAGCTATTAATGTGATACTCCCCGGCACAATCCCGCCACCCATCACGCGCGAGAATTCCTCGACGGCGACGGGCATCCGCGCATCTTCGCCGCTCTCAACCTCCGCGAGGCGACGCGGTGCGACGCGCATCCCGCCTGCGCTGCTGCGAATCGCGGAACGCGGATTGACTGAAGGAGGCGCGGCGGGCTGCTCGATCACCTGCTCCATCGTCCCGAACTCACTGCATTGCGGGCAACGCCCCATGAACGCGGTCGAGCGCTTCCCGCAATTGGAGCAAACGTAATAACTGAGCGGCTTCGCCATGATGGAACTTCTCCGGCGGGCGGCAAAACGCCCCTCGATTTGTGGTAGACTTGCGGGTCTGTGTCTTCAGTCAGTGGTGATGGGGGCGAACATGGCGGCTGTAGCAGTGCGCAAGGTGCAGGACGACCGGAACTTTAAATCCGGCGATATGAAGGTTTTTCTCGAATTTCCCTGGGCAATTTACAAGGATGACCCGAATTGGGTCCCGCCGCTCGTCTCGTTCCGCCGCCACCTGCTGGATAAAGGCGAAAACCCCACCTGGGAGTACCTCGACGGCGATTATTATATCGCATGGCGGGGCGAAAAGCCCGTCGGCGTGATTGCCGCGTTCGTGAACAAGCGTCACAACGAAGTCTGGAAGGAGACGACGGGCTGGTTTGGTTTCTTTGAGTGCTTCGATGATCAGGAAGCCGCGACTGCGCTCTTCCAAACCGCGATGGATGCCGTCCGCGCGAAGGGCATGAGCGCGCTACGCGGACCCGCCAGTTTCACCCTCAACGACGAATGCGCGCTGCTGATTGAAAACTTTTCGCGGCCGGTCGTGCTGATGCCCTACAACCCGCCCTATTATCGGCGGCTGATCGAGGAAAGCGGGTTCGGCTTCGTCAAGGTGCAGGATATGGAAAGCTGGTACGACAACCGCACGCTGCTCGGCGGCGAAGACGGCAAGGGGCTGCCCGAAAAGCTGGTGCGCGTCAGCAAGCGCGCGGCGGAACGGCTCGGCGTCACGGTACGCGGCTCGGATGTCAAGGGCTTGAAAAAAGATTTGATGGCGCTCAAGGATGTTTTCGCGGATGGCTGGGCGAAAAACTGGGGCGCGGTCCCGCCGACCGAGCGCGAAACAGAACAGCTTTTTAAGGATTTCAGCCAGTATTTTGACCCGGCGATCGCCAGCTTCGCGGAAAAAGATGGGGAAATGGTTGGCTTCGCGATTGCAATCCCGGATATGAATCAGGTTTTGTACAAGGCGCACGCCGACCCGAAGACGCCGGAATGGATCACGCTTCTCAAGGCGGCCTGGTACTGGAAGATCAAGCCGTTCTTCACGCGCAAGCCCTACCCGGATGCGTGCCGCGTCGTGTTCATGGGCGTGCGCCAGAAATACCGCTCGCTGGGCATCGAGGCGATGGTCAATCTGCACCTCTTCGAGGGCTATATTCAACAGACCAAATACGGCGACGCGGATGCGGGCTGGTTCCTCGAATCGAACCTGCCGATGCTGCAATTCGCGAAGGCGATGCGTGCGTACCCGTACAAGCGCTATCGCATCTTCGAGGCACCCGCCGACCCGACCGCGCCGAAGCCCACGCAAGCAGCGGTCCCGGAACCCACGCCGATCATGGAGCCGATTAGTACGGAAACCGCCGAATAGCGTGGTTTTCAGCTCCGTCATCTTCCTGTTCGCGTTCCTGCCGCTCACGCTGGCCGTCTATTTTGCGCTGCCGGGGCGGGTGCGTAACGGGGTGCTGCTCGCGGCCAGCCTCTTGTTTTATGTATCGGGCGAGCCGGTCTATCTGTGGGTGATGCTCGCCTCGATCACGTTCAACTATGGCTTCGGGCTGGCCGTTGCTGCGTCGCAGGGTCGCCTCAAGCGCGGGGTGCTGGTGGCAGCGGTGCTTGTCAATATCGGGCTGCTCGGCTACTTCAAATATGCGGCGTTCTTCACGATGACGCTGAACGGCGCGCTATCGACGGCGCTCACGGTCCCGGCGGTGGCGCTGCCTGTCGGGATTTCGTTCTTCACCTTCCACGCGCTGTCTTACGTCTTCGATATTTATCGGGGCAACGCGCCCGCGCAGCGCAATCCGTTCTCGCTCGCGCTGTATATTCTGCTCTTCCCGCAATTGATCGCGGGTCCCATTGTGCGCTATCATGACATCGCGCCGCAGCTACGCGAACGAGAAATCACTGCGGAAAGTTTCACAGAAGGTATTTACCGTTTCATCATCGGCCTCTCGAAGAAAGTCCTGATCGCCAATGGGGTCGCGCGCGTTGCGGATACGGTCTTCGCGCTCGACCCCGCGCAACTTGGGACGGGGCTGGCGTGGCTCGGCATTGCCTGCTATACGCTGCAAATCTATTTTGATTTTTCCGGCTATTCGGATATGGCGGTCGGATTGGGATTGATGTTCGGCTTCCGGCTCCCGGAGAACTTCAACTATCCGTATGCCGCGCGCTCGATACAGGATTTCTGGCGGCGCTGGCACATCACGCTTTCGACGTGGTTCCGCGACTACGTATATATTCCGCTTGGCGGCAATCGCAAGGGCGCGGCGCGGACCTACCTCAACCTGTATATCGTCTTCTTCCTGACCGGGCTGTGGCACGGCGCAAGCTGGACCTTCGTGCTGTGGGGGCTGTTGCACGGTACGTTCCTCGTCGTGGAGCGGCTGGGGTTCGCGCGCGTGCTGGAACGGTTGCCACGCCTCGCGCAGCATGGGTACGCGCTGCTCGTAATCATGTGCGCGTGGGTGCTGTTTCGCGCCGATACGCTGCCATATGCGGTGGGCTACCTCGCGCGTATGTTCAGCCTGTCGCCCGAAGGCGCGATTTACCACTTCGATCTGTATCTGGATGGGCGCACCATCCTTGCGCTGCTGACGGGCGTGCTGTTTTCATTCCACAGCGCCGCAATCCTCAAGCTGCGCGTTGTGCAGCCGGAAACGGCGGCGCTGGTTCGGCTGGCCGCGTGCGCGGGGCTGTTCATCCTGTGCGCGATGACGCTGGCCGTGAACACCTATAATCCGTTCATCTATTTCAGGTTTTAAGCAGGTCCAGTTTTGAAAGCGATCCACCGTCTGACCGTGTTCGTCTTCGTTTTGATGCTCAGCGTACCGCCCGTGATCATGCTGACCACACCGAACGCAACGATCTCCGTGAATGAGAACCGCTATCTGGCGCAGGTCCCCGATTTTCGCGAACTGCTGGGTCATCCGGTTAAAGACGCCTTCAATGCAGTGGAGCGCTACGTGAGCGATCAATTCGGGCTGCGCAGTCTACTGACGTCGATTTATGGATTCATCATGTACTATGCGCTCCGCTCCGCGCCGCGCGATGCGGTCCTGATTGGCGAGAATGGCTGGTTATATTATTCCGGCAAGGAATCCGAATATGCGATGGATGATTATCGCGGCCTCATCCAGCTTTCGGATGCGTATCTGCAAGGTGCAGCGGGCTACCTGCAAGCGCGCAAGAATCAGCTTGCGGCGCAGGGCATCCGCTACATCTTTGTGCTTGCGCCGGATAAGCAATCGATCTACCCGGAATTCGTGCCAGCGCGCTTGAACGTCGTCAACACCTACCGCCGGATTGATCAATTTCTCGACTATATGCACGCCCATACCGATGTGGACATTCTGGATTTACGCGCGCCGCTGCGTGAGGCGAAAGCAACCGGAATGCAGGTCTTCTTTAGAACCGATACGCACTGGAATACGCCGGGCGCGTATGCCGCATATCAGGCCATCACGCGCGCGCTCGACCTGCCTGCATCGGTGGGGTGGCGACCCGTTCCGATCCTGCACACGGGTGATATTGGAAAGCTGATGGGCTTGCCGCCCACCGAGATGACGGTCTATTATGAAAAACCGGATGCCTGCGCCAAAGAAGGCAGCCCGGAACTCGCCGTTACCCTGCCGTATTACGTCGAGAGCCATAACTTTACCTGTACTGCGGCAGATGGCCGCGCGCTGGTTTTCTACGACTCGTTCATGGACCGGGTGCAGGTGTTTCTCTCGGAGAATTTCGGCCAGACGACGTTCATCAAGGCGCGCTATGCGCCGGAGATTGCCGATCCGCTGGTCCGGCTGGTACAACCAACTATCGTGATCGAGGAGATTGTCGAGCGGCGGCTGAATTCCTATTTTGATTACAGTCCCGCGAAATAGGTGTAGAGGCGGACCGACGTGTCCGCCCGGAATTGGCAGACGGCGCGTTTGTGTAGGGGCGATGGCTTGCCTCGCCCTAAATGACCGCTTCACTCTCCATCACGTCGCGCACCTCGCCACGCAGCCACGCTTCCGAGGCAGCCATCCCCTCCGCGAGCGAGACGCGCGGCTCCCAACCGAGCAGTTCACGCGCTTTATCCATTGAATACGTCGCGTTCCGCGTCACAAAGCGCAATGTGCCGCTGATGTCGGTTGGCGCGTCGCTCTTGAGGCGCAGCAGCAGTTCGAGCGGCGCGACGAAGCTGGCAATAGCCGCCGCTGGGAACACTCCGGTGCGCGTCTTGCCGAGCATCCGCGCGAAATGGCCGACATATTCCGGCCACGTTGGGGCGGGGTCCGGCGCGCAATTGAACGCCTCGCCGACCGCGTCGGGGTGCGTCGCGAGCAGGAGCAGCATATCCACCACATCGTCGATATAAATAGGGTGCGCCGTGCCGGGGAACTGCGGCACGAATGGCAATTTATCAGTCAATTGGTAGAGCGTGCGCGACCAGAACGCCGAGCCGGAGCCATAGACCATCGCAGGCCGGATTACGGTCGTCGGCAGGCCGCTCGCCTTTGCGTAATCCCATACCGCATCCTCACCGAGTTTTTTGCTTTGCTGGTAAAAGTCACGCGGTGAGGGGTGCTGCGGATGTGCTTCGGTGATGCGTCCGTCAATGTCAGTCCCATAGACGCCAATCGTACTGACATGGACCAATCGCCACACATTCGCGGCTTTCGCGGCTTCCGCGACGCGCACGGACCCGATCACGTTGGTTCGATACTGCACCGTCGCAGCTTCGGTGAACGCCGCCGCGACATGGAACACGACATCGCAGCCCTGTGCCAGTTCGCGCATCCGCGCGCCATCGGTCACGTAGCCCTGCACGACTTCTGCGCCCCGCAGATACGCGCCCTTGCGCGGGTCACGGCACGCGGCCACGACCGTTACGCCCTGTTCGAGCAGGCGCAGCACCAGCCGCCCCGCGATATAGCCATTTGCGCCCGTGACGAGCGCGCGTTTCAGCCCGGTTGCAGCGATGTCTGCCATGTTGCTTTGCCTTTGGTCCTATGCCCTCTGCCTCAACAGAGTGTAACAAAAATGCGCGGGTTGTGCGGATAGGCAAACACACGGGTGGAAACAAATGCAGCGCCACCAGTGCGCGTTTCGTAGGGGCGGACCGATGCGTCCGCCCGTGACCGTATTTCCATTTCAATGCGTTTGCCCTGTACACAATCCGGGGAATGTTACCCGCCCGCCACGATTCTCCATGCCTTTGCCTCCATCCCGGCGACCGTAAAACCGCAAACCGCGCTTTTCATCGCAACCCGACCATTGCCCTTACCCGTGAAAAGTTGTACAATCTGCCCGCCTTGCGAGGCAACCGAGAGTCAACACCCAGGAGCATCGCCAATGAATACTGAAGAAACCGCCGTCGCCAGTCCGCTTGCGGCGCTCAGGCCGAAGATGGAACTGCACGGCAAGGTGACAAAGATCGAACTGTACGGGGCCTTCATCGATGTGGGCGTCGGACAGGATGGGCTGCTCCACATTTCGCAGATCAGCAGCGACCCAGTTAAGAATGTCAATGATAAACTCAAAATCGATGA
The DNA here is from genome assembly GCA_965246845.1 of Aggregatilineales bacterium. GTDB lineage: Bacteria > Chloroflexota > Anaerolineae > Aggregatilineales > UBA2796 > JBBRMW01. The sequence continues at coordinate 29,665 of CBDFFR010000010.1, read as the reverse complement.
CGAGATCACGGTTTGGGTGCGTAATGTGGACCCCGAACAGGGACGTATCGACCTGACCGCCATCCAGCCCCCGGCGCTCGACTGGAGCGAAATCCAGAAGGGGCAGGTCGTCACTGGTAAGATTATTCGTATCGAGAAGTTCGGCGCGTTCCTCGATATTGGCGCGGAACGTCCGGGCATGATCCACGTCTCCGAACTGGCGAATAATTACATCAACTCGCCCACCGACGTGGTGCAGCTTGGGCAGGAAATCCAGGCGCGCGTGATCAACGTCAGCAGTAAGAAGAAGCAAATCGATCTGAGCGTCAAGGCGCTCGAAGAGAAGATCGAAGTGCCGAAGCAGATCGAAAACGATCTCGATGTGAGCAAGCTGCCGACCGCGATGGAATTGGCCTTGCGCGGTGCGATGCAGGGGACGGAAATGGGCGAACAGCTCATCGCCGCGAAGAAGCCCGCCAAAGGCCGCACCGACAGCAAGGTCGAGCGCAACCGCAAGGCGCAGACCGAAGCGATCACGCGCACGCTGCAAAACCGCCCGAAATAACTTCTACGGGTTTCGCAGTGTCGGTGATGAAGGCGCGGAGACAATGTTCTCCGCGCCTTTTTTTGCTATTCCCTGAACGGCGCAAACAGTGTTTCGCACGCAGTCGTGAGGTTGGGTAGTGCCTTCGACGTAAAGGTATCAACCTCGCGCCATGCGTGAATTGAAGTATATTCACCATTCGCAGGTTGCTCATATTGGTAAATAACCAAACGGTTCGCGTCGATTATCCACAGTTCCGGGATACGCGCGTTTGCATACAGCTTCACCTTTTCGGTGCGGTCGAAACGCAAGGTTGCATCGGACACTTCAACGAGCAGGTGAACATCTGCGGGTGTTGGATGTCCTGACGTATACCAATCTTTTTTATGGTCAACGAGGGCTATATCAGGTTCCGGCTCATTGAACTCAGATATACGGAGCGCATGTTGATTGCGAAGCGACCGATTTTCATCAAGTAGTGGAATAAAATAATAGGGTAAAAACGAAACGAAGGCTGCATGTAGGCTCGTAGATGACATTTTATTGACGACGATCCCTTCGATGAGTTCCACGCGCGACTTCGGCTCCAGCACGCCAATATCGACCAACTGGTAGTATTCAGCCGTCGTGAAGCGGCGCGGCTGCACACCTTGCGCTCCATATTCATAAATCCCGCCGTCGATCCACTCCGTCCGTTCATCGGCGCGCAGCAAACCCGCCTGCCGCATCGTCTCGTATTCCTGTTCCGTGAAGTAGTACGGTCCGACGCTCTGGACCTGTTGCTTGACCTGTTCTGCGACCGGGGTTGCCATTATTCTTTTACTCCCACACCTCCGCATAGTATAACGATCTTTGACGCATCAAATGATCTGACCCTTCAAGAACCAACCCAAACCGTGTATAATCAAATTAGATCGCAATTTGCCCTGTTTTACCTCTTGACAAGGTGTTAGAAGGGCGTTAGACTACCGAGCATTGGAGAAGAAGCCATGTCCGTAACGGGTGGCAGTAAACCAACAATTGACCCGAAGGCGATATACAGCCGGGAAGAAGCAGCGGCAGCGCTGGGGGTCAGCCTGAGCAGCTTGAAGAAACTCATCAATGCGGGATACCTGCGGGTGAGTAAGCCGGCCAACATGCGCCGGGTGTTTATCAAAGGTGAGAGCATCCTCTCGATGCTCGACCAGACTGTTGTAGAAAGGAATGCGTAACGTGGTTCACTTATCGTCCGCCCAATCTGAACTGAATATGACACAGATCAGCGCTGGTGCGGTCACGATTCGTTCCAGCCACGCCGCGCAACCCGTGAACCTCGCCACCAGACTGAACGGTAATGCAAGCCCCATTGACGCGCGTATCGCGCCCATAGTCGACCGGGGATGGATTGGCGAAGATTTGCCGCAGTTTGTGTCGCTGACCCTGCGCGGTCCGCAGATTAGCACCGCGCTCACGGGTCCGAATAGCCCAACGATCATGAAGCAGCAGTACCTTACCACCAGAGATTTGGTTTCACGCCCCGAACGGGGCCGCGAACTGGCGCTGTCGAGTTAGACCCTCGACGACACCATAACCGAACGGACCGCCTGCGGGACGTGAAACCAATATCAAAGGTTTCACGTCCCGTTTTGTTTTCGCCGATGAGCCAAGAGGTTCGACTCCGATTATGTCTCAGACGCTCAACGTTTCACTGCAATTGCTCCAGGCGCAATATACCGATGTCCGTTTCGATGCGATGGTGCGTGCGCTCGACAAGCTGCACGACGTAGCCAGCGAAGGCCAGATCGAGGCCGTCTCCCCGCTGCCGAAGGAAGAGATCGCCGCATGGTTGCGCGAGATCGCCTTCCTCGCGCAGGAGACCCTTGCAGAGCTGGATCAGGCCGAAGCGCGTCCCGAAGGTGTTCAACATCGACTGACCCTGCTGATTAACGAAAGGAAGGCCCCGAATGTCAAAACAGGCGGCGGGAGCCGGGGGCAATAACCACCCCCCGAAGTTACGGTGGCTGGAAGTGCATACACGGCACACCAGCCAGAACCCAGGCCGAATGCAGGCGTTTACGCCCTTGCGCGGCAGTCAATCAGGAGAGACCTGTATGAAGCAAGACGGAGACACGGCGGTCATTTATCCGCTCGCTCCAAAGAACGCCGGAGAGTAGCTCCGCCCACATGGATGGGGCGCGCGAAACCCGGCGGATCGACCCGTGACGGATTTCGCTCGCGCCCATCAGTTCGCTGATGGTCGCCTCTCGACCACAGCAACGACTTGTATGACGAATGATAGTGTTTCGACCGCGTATCGCGGTGTTTCGGAAGCGCAGGCCGCGCGATGATGTGTATCGTAAACACGCGGCTTGCAGGTGATGACTTTCCCTGTGTGTTCACCGCCGCGAGGTGGTTTATGCAAAAGAAGAGCAGGTCTGCCGCGTGTTCCGGGTGCGGCAGGGGTGTTGGCGACCGACGCAGCGGACCTGCTCTTCTTCAAAAATATAGATTCTTATTTTCAGAACCTGACCAAAAAATGATTACTTTTCACTCTCAGCGCGCTCCTCGAACCAGGGATTGAGCGCTACCCAATATTCATAAATCGCGCGGATCGGCATCGCTGGTGTGCGCAACAGCCACCAGTGCGCCGCCGTCAGCAGCGAGGCCATACCATGCGCGAGGACCAGATCGCCGGGGACGCCGCGCACTGTTAAATGCGGCTGGATCGCGGCTTCAGCGCGCTTGCGAATACACAGCGGGACCGCGCCATCCGCGCTCAGGACAGCGGTATACAGGTCACGGTTATGTTCCACGTGTTCCAGAAAACCGCGCACCGTCAGCGCCGCGTCCGGGTCATCGCCGAATAGAAAATCATCGAGCAGCGCGTCTTTATCCGGGTAATGCACGTAAAACGTCGCGCGGCCTAAATTCGCGGCGTCGGTGATGTCGCGGATGCTGATTTCCTCATAACGCCGCTCGTGGACCAGCCGCAGCAGCGCCTCACGCAACAGGGCGCGCGTGCGTTCGATGCGGCGGTCCGGTTTCCGTAAATCATCCATTCGCTAACGATCTCCGAACGCACAAAATAGAAAATCCGTTCTATAATGGCTCAACCGAAGGAAGGCGGTCGGAAAACATATCTTGGAAACGCTACTCAATACGCTATCGGAACTCAGCGACCGTGAACTACTCAATGTCTTGATCCGCTTCTTGCGCATGATTTGGCCGCTCATCGAGGACGGCGCGGACCTGCCGCAGGAACATACGCCGAACGTCGGGATTGGCGGATTCGAGCAGCGCAGCTATCTGGAGGACCTCTTCTGAATATTGCGGACCGCGCGGCGTGACGATCCCGGCAATTGCGAACACATGATCGCGCGACAACCCCGCAAAAAGCGCGACTTTGGAGAGCGTTTCCGTCTCGCCGGGAATTTCGCCGCGCGTCATGCGGAACACGGTCGTCTTGCCGATGCCCATTTTATCCGCAAGCGCCGCGTTGCTCAGGCCGCCCTCTTTTTTGAGGAACAAGACCAGATCGCGCAACGTTTTCGCGTCTTCTGCTTTCGCCATTTGCACTGTCTCCGCCGACAAGTGTAACGCAAAAGCGCGACGGACGTTCAGGGATAGGGCAGACATGTATTACGCGCTCCGGTGTAGGGGCGATGGCTTGATTCGCCCGGTATGCACCAAAACGCGCGTCTTCGTAGGGGCGGACCGATGTGTCCGCCCGGTATTCATTAATCCAGCCGCGCGATCACCGCCTCCGTGAACGCATCCGTCCCCGTATCCCCACCCAAATCGGTCGGCGTGACGCCCTCAGCGAGCGAGCGCTTCACTGCATTCTCGACGCGCTCCGCGTCGGCAGCCCGCCCCGCATCGCGGAGCAGCAGCGCAGCCGAGAGAATCGCGCCCGTCGGGTTGGCGATGCCACGCCCGGCAATATCCGGCGCGGAGCCGTGTACGGGTTCGTAGTAAGCGACCGCGCCATCGCCCACATTGGCGCTCGGCGCGACACCCAGCCCGCCGATCAGACCGGCAGCCTCATCGCTCAGAATATCCCCGAAGAGATTGGTCGTCACGATCACGTCGAAGCGCTCAGGTGCTTTGACCAGCCACATCGCGCAGGCATCAACGAGCAATTCCGACGTTTTCACGTCCGGGAATTCCGCAGCGACAAGCAGACACGCTTCACGGAACAGGCCATCCGTCTCCTTGAGGACATTCGCCTTGTGAACAATCGTGACCTGCCCGCGCCGTGCGGTTGCCTTCTGGTAAGCCATGCGTGCGATCCGTTCCGACGCGCGGCGGGTGATCACGCGCTCCGCAATCGCGGTATCGCCGCCGTCTTCCACACGCTCACGCCCGGCGTACATGCCTTCCGTGTTCTCGCGCACGATCAGCATATCCAGCCCCACGCGCGTGCCGGGTAGCGAATATGTTGGTCGCAGGTTCGCGTAGAGGTCGAAGCGCTTGCGCATCGTGAGGACCGGGCTTCTATAGCCTTCGACCTTCGTTGACGGGGATTGCGTCGCGCCGAAGAGCATATAACCCGCCGCTTCGATGGCGGCAATTGTTGCGGGCGGCAGCGCGTCACCGTGCTTCTTGAAGCAGTCCCAACCTGCTTCGGCGTGCGTGAAGGTGATACCCGCGTTCAGCGCTTCGAGGACGCGCGCCGCCGCCGGGATGACTTCTTTCCCGATCCCGTCACCGGGGATCAGGCAAATCGTGAGGGGTATAGAGGACACGGCAGGGTACTTTCGTGCGGAATTGATGGTTGTGCCGTAATGATACCCAATCCGAATGTATACCGCGTCAAAACGAGGGCGGACACGCAGGTCCGCCCCTACACCAGAGCGCATTTGTCCGCAGGGGTTGGCTTTGTACACACCGATTTTCAACATGCGCGGGACGAATAAACCTGCTCCCTGCACCAGATCGTCCTCTTCGTAGGGGCGGACCGATGTGTCCGCCCATAGGCATCAAGTTAAGGGGCAAGGGCGGACAAACGCTGAAAAGTAGAGGGATGGGCGCGGCGCTTGGTGGAGCGACAACGAGCAATAGTCCGGGCAATGAGGGCAATCGCCTGAACTAAACGGACGGTATCATAGAGGACGGCGGCGAGATGGAAGGCGTGTTTGTGAATAGTGGGGGCGGCCTTGAACCAGGAACGGTCGAGCGAGTCGGCACAGCCCATAAGCAGGAGCCAGTGTTGAATAAGCAAGGCAATCAGTTTGGCATAGACCTCGCACAAGACACGCCAGGGATTAGCTGAACGGGCAGGGGACAGGCGCAAGCCGGACTTCCAGAGTTTGAAGAGGAGTTCAATTTGCCAGCGCACACGCATGAAAGTGAAGGCAGCAGGTGCGTCGAGACGCTGCGCGGGCAGGTCGGTGACGAGCAAGGTCCACTCACACAAGGCGAGCAGGTGTGGGCTAGACGGACGATTGCGACGGAGTGCTTCGCGTTGCAAGCGTGCGCGGCGCTGTTGAGCGACAGCGGGCGGGACCCGCTGCACTAACAAGCGCGCGGGAAAACGGTGGTGAGACAGATAGACCTGCGTTTCGGCGTGGTCGCCCACGACTTGCGTGGCGAGCCACTCCGGGGCTGACCAGACGCGCTGCTGCGCATCGACGCACTGCACGTTGGCGGGCAAGCGCGTGAGCCAATGCACCCCGCGTTGCGTCAACGCCTGCAAGCGTCGGATGCTGAAGTAACCGCTGTCGGCCAGATACAACGCACCCACTGGTAGCTCAGGCAGACCCGCCGTTTTGTCGCTGGCGCGTCCCGCCTCTAAATTCAAGTGCAAACCCCCACTACTGTAGTCCAGCACGGTTTGTACTTTCAGCCCCGCGCTTGTGCCGTTCTGGTTGCCACAACCCGCCCACAGTGTCCCTAAAGCAGCAGGCAGACTGAGCGTCGTACTATCCTGCACGTAGACCCCATTAAATGCGCCTAACGCGCCGACACTGCCCCCCTCCGCTTCCACCACCTGCTCCAGCCCAGCTTCCAGCACCATCCGCAAACACGTTGCCGCTTGCGCCGTGAACCGTTCTGCCAAGCCTTGTGCGCTTATCGTCACCCCGCATGTCCCCGCCGCCTGACTCAGTTCCTCCAAACTCGCCGCCGGGTTCGCCAACCATCCGAAGACCAGCGTTTGCACCAGGCTTGACCCGCGTAACTTGCGCACCCGTCGTACACACCCGCTGACCCGTCCTGCTGCATCGGCTACTTCCGTCAAGACCCACTGCATCTGCGCGCTCACCTGCGCTATACTCGTCATCGGGGCTGTCCTTGTGAATCTGGTTTGTGGTTAAACTCATTTTCGCTCGGACTGCCCTTTTTTCCTTATCTTGATGCCTATGGGCGGACCCATGTGTCCGCCCACCAGAATATGACGCGAGGTTACACAAGCATCAACTGCTTGCGCTGGATGTGGCCGAGCAGCCGTCCCATCAATTCGCGCAGCATGATAATGGAGACGGGCTTGTAGAGGAAAAATTGCTCGTCGTCGATCTCCGAAGACTGCTCGTATTTGCTGTTGCCAGTGACGACGACAGCGTAGGTATCCAGTTTCTTCTTGCGGATTTGTTCGAGGATAGTCAGCCCGGTTCCATCCGCGACCGTCATATCCAGCATCGCCATCGTCGGCGCGGTGCTTTCGAGGACGCCGAGCGCTTCTTCCACGCTATACGCAGAATATACTCGGTCGAAGAGCGGGGTGAGCGCCTTGATGTAAAGGCGGTTCAACAGAATGTCGTCTTCGAGAATGAGAATGCTGGTCATGGTTCCCCAATAGTTTGGTGTTGCAATGTATTACAGCGTCATACTACACTACTATACCAAAGTACCGGGGTATTTGCACCATTATTCACAAGAAATTTATGTAACAACATTGTAATGCGCGACTTTCGAGTAGCCTAAGCTGACAGGTGCGCAATATGAGCGGAAGTGCCGGATGTGTTATAACAAACGCATCCGGCCTCTCTCTAGAACTCGGCGATCAGGAGCGAGGCAGGAACATACGCGCTGCTCAAAACTGTGCCGCGCGTGTTGGCGTTGCCACATTTCCAGACCAGATCGACGGTGTGGACATCTGCCGAAAGTCCAGTGAAGCACCCGGAGAAATTCATGAATGTGTTTGCGGTCGGGGTATAGGTCGCATCACGGCTCAGGGTTGCGCAGCCGTAGGTGCTGCTGCTCGTCCCGGTGCTGAGATACGTCGTGTTATCGACCAGCAGATCATAGAACATAAAATAGGGTGCGGTTGCGCCGCTATCCAGATCGACAATAGCAGTCCAGAATTGCGCAGTGCAGAACAGGCGTCCGCTGGCGAACGTCGAATTCACAGAAAGCGTGAGGTTTGTGCTGTCCACTTTCACCCATGCGGTCGAAGTCGTCGTATAGTTGCCGCTGTTGCGCCAGCGTTTCTGCGCGATTTGCCGCCCGCCGAGCAGGAAGGCCGGGTTGTCGCGCACATAGGTGTTCATCTGCGAAGCGGTCACGACGTCGCCGGGTGACCAGGTGAGGGGTGGGGTCCATGCCATTGGGTTGTGTTCCTTTATATTTCGGGCGGTGGGCGAGGCCATAACGGGCGGACACATCGGTCTGCCCCTACACATACAAATTGCGCGCTCCGCCGTAGGGGTCGCGGCTTGCCCGACCCGCGTATTGGAAAACCGGGCGGACACATCGGTCCGCCCCTACAAAGACGGCGCGCGCTCCGCTGTAGGGGTCAGATTCATCCGACGCTTCAGACGCCAAGCCGCGTGCTGCTATCCAGCGCGCCGCTGTTCATAATCCAGTAAATCTGGTCATCCGCGCGGAACAGGCCGAACCGCAGCCGGAAACCGTTCGCGTCGGCGCTGCATTCGATGCGGACGATCTGCACGAGCGCCGCAGAAAGTGCGGTCTGCGCATCCGTGACGCGCACCGTATCGAGCAGGTTTAACCCGAAGAGCGAGACGCCCGCGACGACATCCTGATCCGCGATGTCGAGCGAGCGTACCTGCGTAATCGGCGCTTTGCCGCGATCCAGCAGATAGCGCGCAAGCGATTCCGCGAAGGTGAGATCGCCCGAAAGCGGCAGATCGACGGCCTGCACATGCGTCTGGTAAGCGGTGATGCTGGCCGCGTCGGTCGCCTGTGCCGCGATGGGGTCATAGGTTGTGACGGCCTTGCCGCGCACCTGCAAGCGCGTCACGTAGAGCGGACCGATTGCGTAATTCGCGAATTCGAGGACGACCTCGCCCGCCTTGATGCTATTGATCGCAACAGTCGCCGCGCCCGTCGCGGTGTAATCGAAACCGTCACCCTTGCGCGTCTCGTTGATCGTGAAATCGGTATAGGCCAGCGGATTTGCGAGGTCCTTGCCGCCGCAGGGCTGCCCCGTTTGCGGGTCGCGGAAGCGCAGCCGCACGCGCCGGATGCTCGGTCCGCTGGATAGCTTCGGCGGGAGCGTGAGGATGCTCGTCGTCCCCGCGATGACCGTCTCCGCGCTGTTGATCGCGCGTGGATAGACGATCACCTGCACATCATTGACGAGGCCATCCATATCGCGCCGTGCGTCGAGCGTGAACGGCGCGGCGTTGAAAGTGAGCGCGGCGGCGGCCTGTTTCATCAGGCGCAGGCGGTTGGTGAACCGCGCGGAGCCATCCGGCGCGAGGTAGAAACGGCCATATTCAGAGAGCGCCGCCACGCGGATTGCCTCGCGTGCGGTCGTCTGGTCGCTGCTCCAGCCATCGGCGGCCAGCGGGAAGCGCTCCGTACCGGGGTCATAGGTGGTCGCGGTCGGTGTGAAAGTGGCCGCGACGATGCCCGCGATCAGTTCATCGGCGCGTTTGTCCTGTTGTAACGTGGTCGCGTAGCGGCTGCCTTCGAGCAGGATGAACGCATCCGCGCAGGTGAACGTGACGCGGCGCTCGCCTTCCGGTCCGGCGTCGGGTTCGATGCGTTCCAGCGTGCCATAGAAGAGCGGATACCACACGCTGTTGGAGTTGACCATCATTCGCACCTTGCGGCGCGGCAGGACCAGCCCCGTCAGTGGCGACGCGGCGTTATCCGGCGAATAGCGTGCGTTTCGGTTGTCCAGCACAGCACACAGCGTCCCGACGCTCGCGACAGGCTCATAGGTCGCCTCGCCTGCGAACCCAACCGCACTTTTGAAGCCTTGCAGGTTCGCGGATTCATCGACCCACGCTGAACCCGTCCAGTTCACCTCGAATTTGAATGTGACGGTCATGGATACACCACCTGCAAACGATGCTGTATCCGCGCGCCCATATAGCGCCCGCCGCCCCAGCGCAGCGGACCCGGCAGGACGATATATTCCGACGGTTTGGCGAGCGTCCCGCCGAGGCGCGGGTCGGCGCGGACCGCTGCGGCGTAGCTATCCAGAAGCGCCGTCAGCCCTGCCGTCCAATCCGCAGCACCGAAGCCAGAGCCAAGCGCGGTATAGAGCAGCAGATGCGTACAGAAGTAGCCGACGGCGGCGCTCGACCCGGAAGGCGTTTGCAATTGAAAGGTGCTGACGCGCTGGTGGTCCAAATCCTCAAGCAGCGGCAGGACGAGCAGCGCGGGCAGCAGTGCGCGGCTCAGGCGGTCGGGGATTGCAGTCGGCGCGTAATTATGTGCGACGCCGGGGACGCTCAACGCGGCGAGGTTGGCGAGCGCGGTTGCGTAGCTCATGCAGCACCTCCAATGCGTCGGTAAGGATCGAGCAGCGCGAGCGCCTGCGCGGGCAAGCCGGACCCGACCCCCGCACCGCCGACCGATTTCTCCGCGACCTGTTCCGCTTCGCCCGCGTCCTCGCGCCGGATCAGCCACGCCGCGATCAGCAAACACGCTTCGGTGATGTCCAGCGGCGGTATCCAGACGGAGAGCGCGTCGCTTATGGCGGCAGTGGCGGTCGTACCATGCGCGGCGCGTCCGATTTTCAGGATGTTGGTGGCAGTATCGACAGCCAGTACATTCAGATATTCGGACCCGGAGCGCAGAAGTTGCCCGGCCTGAAAGCGCGGTGCGTCGCCCGCCGGATCGGACGCAGCGGCATTCGAGACCGTGATCGTGTTCGGCGTCGCGCTCGCATTGATACTTGCCACCGAGTCGCCGGACGCGCGCCACGCGAGCGCGTAGCGTTCATGAAAGCCCCACACGCCCGTTACGGTGAGCGCGCGAAGCGGGATGGTCGAATAGGCGAACGTGACCTTGCCGGGATCGACTGCGAGCGTGTGGATCGGACCATAGCCGACCATCTTCACATCGGAAAGCGCGAACGCCGACCCGTCGCCATTGGTGAGAGCGGTCAGGTCCAGCAGGTCGCGTGGGAGCGGGAGCCGGGTCGCGCTGTGATAATCGACGGTGAGCGCTTCCGACCAGGGCATGAAGCGCCGCCCGGTATAGCGGTCGATGGCGGCACTCGCGGCGCGCAGTTTGCGGAGCAGGCGCGCATCGTCGGCGGTGTCGCTTGCGCCCAGTCCGAAGCGTTCGCGGAGCTGCGCGAGCCATGCGTAGGTGGAGAGGGTGGACATTTTTGAGGGAGACTCCTTTCAGTGGGATCGGGTCAGATCGGCTTGGTCAACGTGCGTCTTCGTAGGGGCGGACCTGTGTGTCCGCCCGCTCTTTTATCACGTTGGTCGGATGGCGGGTCGGTCAACGCGCGTCTTCGTAGGGGCGGACCTGTGTGTCCGCCCGCTCTTTTATCACGTTGGTCGGATGGCGGGTCGGTCAACGTGCGTCTTCGTAGGGGCGGACCTGTGTGTCCGCCCGCTCTTTTATCACGTTGGTCGGATGGCGGGTCGGTCAACGCGCGTCTTCGTAGGGGCGGACCTGTGTGTCCGCCCGCTCTTTTATCACATTGGTCGGATGGCGGGTCGGTCAACGTGCGTCTTCGTAGGGGCGGACCTGTGTGTCCGCCCACTGTTTCTACCAGGCGGTCGATGGTTACATGGGGTCGTCCTATGCCGAACCTATGGTACGATTTTGTGGAGGGCGGACACATAGGTCCGCCCGTACATCGGAGGCGCGCGTACGATTTTGTGGAGGGCGGACACATAGGTCCGCCCGTACAGTGGGGACGCGGATGTGCGAGAAGGTGGGCGGACACGCAGGTCCGCCCCTACAGGTTGCTACACCGTCAAATCGAAGACGGCAGCGGCGCTCTGCGTATCGAAGCTGGCGAGGCACACGCGCGCCGTGACTGTCAGGTGATAGGAATCCGCGAAGCTGACATATTCGAGCGCGGCCTGCACCTGCCGACGGTAGCCGATCAACCAGTTCGGTTTGAACACGATGATCGCCTGTCCCTTTGTGTTGTTCGCAGGCGTGGCACTGACTTTGCCGTCGGCGGTACGGCTCAGGCCGAGTTCAGCCGAAGCGAAGACCGGGACACCATCCATCACGCCGATTTGCCCGGTCAGGTTGGTGGCGGCGGCTCCCGCTTTCTCCATCGTGGAGAATTCATCGATACTGAGCAGCTTGCCATACGCCTGATCATCGACGATCCACGCACAATCGCGGTGACGCAGCGCGTAATCGCCGCGCAGCAGGAAGCGCCCTTTACGCATCGTCGGCATCGTGGGCGTTCCCGCGCCGTCGTAACGCTGCGCGGCGTTCGTGACGAGGCAGTATTTACGGATGCCATCGAAGGCGAGGTACTTGGTCCCGGCGGTCGGCGTGCCATCGATTAGGTTGATATTCGTGTTCGCGGCGGTGGCCGTGTCGCCGTTCAGGATCACGTTATCGATTGCATTTTGCAGGGACCGGACCGCCTGCGCGCGGTACTGCGTCACGACGGGCAGGATCGAGTCTTCGTTGAGTTCGCTGGACCACGCGAGGCGCAGTGCCAGCTTTTTGGCGTTCATCGTCTGCTTGCCCGTCCCGGCTTTGGTCTGCGGGATCGGGTTGCCCGTGCCATACACCAACTGCGTCTGGTCGGTCGTTTCCGGGACGAAGTAGACGGTCGGGTCGGTGCTTTCGATTGGGAGTTCCCAGGGGTTGGTCGGCATTTCGATCATGGGCAGGACCTGCGCCATGACGTTATCCTGCCGGACCTTCGCCCAGATTTCGGCGCGCCACGAATCGGCGGCCCATTCCGCGCCGAACCCGCTCTGGCCGATGGTCGAGAGTTCGTTGGCCTTGAAGCTCGCGCCGTAGGTCCGCACCAGCCCTTCGACGGCTTCGATGCCGAGGCGACCGCTATTGACCGCCTTCACGCTCTTCTCCGCGAGTTCGCGGTAGAACGTTTCCGGCAGGCGCAGGCCGGAAATGCTCGGTGCGATTTCCGCGAGGAAGCTCATATCTTCGGCGCTCATCGGGCTATATTTGGTGGCGCGGGTGACTTCGATGCGCAGCGGTTCGGCGGTTTTCACGGTGTGGTCCTCGACAGGGAACGGGAGCCGTTTGCGCGGCATTTCGGCTTTCAGGGCATCGCGCACGGCCTCCGTGACGGCCTGCTGCACGATGCTTTTGATACCCTCGAGCGCGGGTGTGTCCTGCATGATTTCGTCCAAAGTGATGATCTCCTTCATGAGTGGTTGTGTGGATAGGGCGAGCGATTTATAAGCCGCGCTCATGGCCTTGACGGATACCTGCGTGTGGCGTGGTTCGCACGGTTCGGGCGTGACGGAACCTTCGACGATATACCAGCGCGTGATCGCGCCGTCGGCGGCCTTGCGCATAAGATAGGGCAGCGTGCCGGATGACCAGCCGAGCGCGCCCTGTTTGATCAGGTCGAGGATTGCGGCGGCGTAGCGATGCGCGCGGTCGATCTGCGCTTCTGCCCAGAGGCCAACCGAATCCGCTTTGATGCTTTCGATGACGCCAATCGGTTCCGCGCCGATTTCGGGGTCCAACCCGTGATGGTAGAACATCGGCCTGCGGTCGAATGCGCCGAGCCGGAAATCGGTCTGCGGCGTGAAGTATTCGCCGGAGAGGTCGCGGCGGTCGGGACCACCGAAGACGACGAGATAGCCGCCCAGACGGTCGCCGGGTAGCGATTTGAGGATGTGGGTGTGCGTGGTGGGTGTGTCCTTTCGGTGGAACAGGTATAAGGTATAAGGTGTAAGGTATAAGCCAGAGTCAAGGCGGGGAATAAGCGCAAAACAACGGGGTTTTGGTCCCGAATTTTTTGCTTATACCTTATACCTTACGGCTTATACCCTTCGCCCCACCCGACAGGCGGCAGTTTCCAGTAGCGGGCGCGCACCTCGTTCACGGTGAGGTAGCCCTGTGCGGCCTGAATCGCGGCCAGATCGGGGTCGAGGTCGCGTGTCTCTTCCGGCTCGATCACCAGATCGGGACCGTAGAACGGCGTGAGTTCCTGCGTCAGCTTTTGCGCGACGCGGACCAGCTTCGGCCAGAGCGTCTGCTCCCGGAAGACTTTCTCCGCGATCTTGGCGCTGGCTTCGGTGGCGCTCTCGCGAACCATGCCAAGCGGCAGGCCGAACACGGTGAAGATTTCCTCCTGTGAGAGGCGGCGGCCTTCGATGAAACTCATCTCCTGTTGCGAGAGGCCGAGCGGTTGCCATTCGATGCCGCCCCGCGCACCGCGAATGAACGCCGTGCGGCGGCTCGTGCCGCTGTACGTTTCCAGAAATTCGCGCTGGATGCGCTCGAAATCGGCATCGCTGACCAGTTCGCGCAGCGTGACGACTCCAGCCGGAATTGCGCGTTCGGCTCCGAAGAACTTGCGGTTATAGTCGCTCATGCCCCGGTCGGTGGCGCTGGCGAGTGCGGCGGCTTCGAGCGCACTCAGACCATACAGGTCCGCGCCGGGATGCCAGCGCTTGAAGTGGATCACTTCCTCACGTTTGAGCGGGACCTCGACCCCGCCGACGCTATACACATAGCCCGCGATGAAACGGTCCGGGTCGGCGGCGATGCGGACGCGATCCGGGCGCAGCGGCCAGATTTCGACGGGCGCGCCTTCGCCACCACTGCTCAGGAACCAGTAGGCGTTGCCGCACAGTTCCAGCGCGCCGTAGGTCGCCTCGAAAAGTTCAAACTGGCTCATGAACGGGTTCGGCGCGCGGAGCAGCTTTTCAATCGGATGATTGGCGACGGGCGCGCGGTGTTCGCCGCTGAGTTGGTAGACGGAGAACGGCACGAGCGCGGCGGCTTCCGCGATGCGCGTCACGGAGACATAGACCCACGCCGAGCGGCGGTACTCATCGGCTTGCGAGGCATATTGATCGAGGCGCGGGAAGAACGGTCCGTTATGCTCGCCGAGCGCCCGCAGATAGCGCACGCGCGCCGGGTCATTATTGGGCGGGGCGCGCTTGAAAACCCCCGCAAGCCGTTCGAGTGCGTTCACCGCGACACCATCCGCAGGCCGAGCGTGATCACGCGGTCGGCGGCTTGCACAACCGGGGTCGCGGTCGTGCCGCTACGCAGCTTGATATGGGTCAAGCCCGCGAGGTCGTTCAGCGGGAGGATGAAGGCGCGGTTAGCGGTGGCGCTCACGGCGTATTCCACGCCTGCTTTGTCGTAGAAGTCGAAGAAGGTCAGGCCGCCGTCGATGCTGGCCTGAAAGGTGAGCGCGGCGGCGGTCCAGCCTGCAGGAATGCTGAGAGCGGCGGGCATCCCGCCATCGAGCGGAACGGCGGCGGAGAGGCTCGTGCCGCTGGCGATGAGCGAGATTTTGTCGGAGAGGGTGGCGGTGGACATTGGGTTCCTTTCGGTTTGGCGGATGTGACACGCGCGATTTTTCAGGGCGGACACATCGGTCCGCCCCTACACCAGAGGCGTGCGTGTGGTTTTGAGGTGGGCGGACACATAGGTCTGCCCCTACGAATACGGCGTGATATTATTTGCGGCAGGTCGGATGAATCGGGTCCATATTGCGGAGATCACGCGCATTGTGTAGGGGCGGACCGATGTGTCCGCCCGGCATCTACGGACGGGCGAACGCGATTGCAGCAGCGCCATAGCGGACTCCATACCAGGCAAGAGCGAGCGCCATCACGCGGTCGTCGTGGCCGCCGGACGGTGCGCTATAACGGTATGCGCCGCTGGACAGGCGGGTCAGTTCGTAGGCAGCGAGTTCTTCCAACTGCGCAGGATCGATCAGCAGCTTGAGTTCGCCACGTTCGAGGGCGAGGGTCAGGGACCCGATTAGCTCGTCTTTGCTGCGCGAGGTGGTATAGAACGGCTGCACGGTCAACCCGTCAGCGATGAGCGCTTCGATATTCGGACCGCCGATGCTGTTTTCCTCAGCGATGATCGCGGACGGAAGCCAGCGCTCGGCCAGCGCCCGCACCCGCCCGCGCTGCACATCCCAGCCGATGCCGGTGAAGCGGTCGATGGCGACCTGCTCGCCCATCGTCGCATCGAGGACGCTGATCACGGTGAAGTCGTTGCTGCGTCCCCAATCAACGCCCATCACATAGCGGTGGCCGGGGTGTGGCGCGACCGCCGGGTAGAGGATGCAGGCCGCATCGAGTCCCCGGAAGACGCCGCCGCCATCGGTCACGAACTCGGCGAGGATTTCCTGCCGGAAGGTGCGCTCCGGCACGGTCTGGAAGATGTCGCGGATTTCCGCGAAGTCGATGGTCGTGTTTTCGAGTGGGTGCGGCTCGCGCAGCAGGTCGCCTTCGATGATCGTTGCGCCGAGCGTTGGAGCCTGCCAGCGCGCGTAGTCGGTGCGGTCGGCGGCGCGCTGCCATTCCTGCCAGACCCAGCCGCGACCTTTCGGCGTCCCGATAATCCACGCCCAGCCTTTGCTTGTTATTAGCATGGGGCGTAGCACTTCGCGCCAGGTGGCGGCTTGCACATCGGCGGCTTCATCGATCACTACGCCATCGACGGTGTAGCCGCGTGCGTTGTCCGGTTTGTGGAACGACCGAAAGGTGATCCAGCCATCGCCCGGCAGCCGGATTTGCAGCCGGGTCTTGTTGGTCTGTGCCACTCCATCCGTGACCTGCGCTACCCAATCGAATCCGATGCGGGCTTGGTCGTAGGTCGGCGCGCCCCACAGGATATGTTTGCCGTGCAGCGCCCCATCGAGTGCGATTTGTGCGGCGAGCGAGGTTTTGAACCAACGACGCCCCGCGATCAGCAGATTGAAGCGTTTGTGCGTTGCGAGGACGTGTTGCTGACCCGTATGCAGAGGCGGCAGCAAGGTTAACGGGTCGGGGTTGGTCTTGTTCTTCATGGGCGCGCCTCCTTTTCTGGTTTGGGATTTTGATAACTGGACGGGAAGGGACGGGTCGGTCAAGCCCGACCCCTACACCGGATGGATTGTTCTTCGTAGGGGCGGACCAATGTGTCCGCCCGGCAAGACGGGTCGGGCAAGCCGCGACCTCTACACGGAAAGAATGGTCTTTATATAGACCAAACTAGACAACGGAAGCGCGACGGTTCACTCTTTGGTATCGCGGGGGCGCTCCGCGTGTCTCGCAAAGGTTCGGCGTTCTCTGCGTGGTGCTATTCAATTCGCGCTTGTGGACCAATAATAGACCAATTGTTCTATAGAGTCAATAGGCAATTTAGAACATAAATTCGAATTGCTTTACAAATCAAAAGATTGCCTCTGCCCAAAAAAGGACAGAGGCAGAACAGATATAACTTCTAGCCTTGCAAGCCTGTCACGGCGGCAACGCGGTCCTTCAAGCCCTTCTGGTTCCAGGCGGTATTGAACTCGTTGCGGTCGTGGCTGTGCAACACCGCACCCACATTATTCACACGCACCGAGTTGATGTCCTCGAAGTTATAACCACCCGTATCATAGTCGTTCAACCCCCATTCGATTTCGTTTTCGATGGTGCAGTTGACTTGTTTGGTCAAACCGGTTTCGTGTGGCTTTTTACCCTGCGCAGCGAGGGAGAGCCGCAGATTATCGGCCAACTGTGCGGCATTGGTCGCGTTGGAGCGCAGCGTCCAGTGGTCATCCACGCTTTGAATTTCCCACGTATCGCCATCCCGGTAAACGGTGCAATCGAGGGTCAACGTACCATTGGAGAACATTGCCCAATTGGTATTGACGACGGAGCCGCCCGTCATCGCCCAGCGTTCCGACAAATTCTGCTCGAAAATAGCGGGCGTCTGGCGCTGCATGGCTGCCCGCAGGCGAGCGACACTGGACGTCATATTGCGCAGATATTCCGCACCGGGTCCGGTCACAGTACCCTGTGCGCTGGCGTCACCGCTTGCACCCGGTTCGCTACTCGCGATGCGCGCATATTCGTCGCTCAACGGGACGCGCAAGTTCTGCAAGGCGGCCACGCGCCCCGTCGCCGTCGTCGTGATTTTGGTCCGTTCGTCGGTCAGGAAATTGCGTAGATCGACCTGCCCGCGAGCGCGATCGGCACGTTCGTACTCATCCTTAAGGACCGTAAGCACCCCGATGATCTGACTCACTCCCGGCACTTCGGCGGTGACTGCTTCCAGTCCAGCATCCCATGCTTTACCGAGCGCATAAGTGACCATCGCGCCGAGTGGATCGGCTTCGGTTTCCTGATCCGCCGGGAAGCGCATCCGGTCCGACCAGTTTTGCAAACCTGCGGTATAACTTGCCTGAAACTGCTGAACAATGGCGACCGAATCCGCAATGGCGGCGTTGATGGTCGTTGCGGCGTTCTGCCCCGCGCCGAGGCTCGTCACACGGCCTGTAACGGGTGTGGGTTCGTCGAAGGTGATAGTCTGCGTCGGGACGCGCTGGGCGGTGGCAGAACGTGCCTGTGTCTGGCGCAAGTGGCGTATCGTCTGTGAATTGCCATGTGTGCGCTGCATCTGGACGACCGACTGACGGCGCAGCCCGGCTCCCATCGAATGGCGCGGCATATCCAGGGCGGGCGGCGCTTCGAGATGCGGTTGGCTTTCGGCAGCGCGTGTATCAAGCGCGGCAGGAGCCACAACGTTATGGGTATCCGGCGACCGTGTCTCTTTCGGCGCACGATCAAAATGATTTTTCACAGCGACCTCCAAACCAGTTTTTAGGAACTCAAATCATTCTATGAGCAAACGCAAATCGACGCAAGCCAGCCCTTGACACCCGCCCGCGCGCCCGTATAATCACTCCCATATGCGCTGGTGGCGGAACGGCAGACGCGTTAGCTTGAGGGGTTAATTCCTTCGGGAGTGGAGGTTCAAGTCCTCTCCAGCGCACAGAAGAAAGAGACGGGTCCTTCGTGGCTCGTCTTTTTTGTTATCCAGCGATAGTAGGTCAACTACCTTGCAGCGCGATGGCAATCAGATTCGCGGCAGCGAAGATTTCTTTTTGAACAGCCAATCTGGAAAACCCGGACTCATTCAGCGGCAGCGGGCTGTCGATTGCCAGAACGCCAAGCCATTCGCTACCACTGCGAAGTGGGACCGCCAGCGCCGAGCCGACATCAGCCAAAAGTTTTATCTGCTCATCGGTAAAGCCATAGATTTGACGTAATTCAGCAGGCGGCAAGCCTTTCAAATCCGCGAAGACTAATTGCTGGACTTCCCATGCCTGCCCGACAACCCCTTGTCCTGCCGTGTAATGCAGATCGAGAACAGAGTCCAAAAAGTTATTGGAGACGGCCACAATATTGAGATTGGACCCATCAAGCGCGACCTGAAAAATATAGACACGGATGCCCGGTGTGTTCGGAATTGTGACAACGCCTTCAATCATATTCTCGATAGCGAGAATGTTGCGCGGCGTGGTAGCCGACCCGCTATCGGCGGCAGGCGCGGGGGTGAGAGCGAGAGGCGTCAGGTGAGCAGCAAGCGCAGCAACGACTTTTTTCATGCCACCGTCGTAATCTGTGGTGACATCCGCGAATTGATAATCGGACAGATAATCGGGAACGGCATTGCTCATGTCGCCGTGCGTGAGGATGGGAATAATCGGCTTGTCGAAAGCGTCGGCGTAGGCATATTCCATGCCAACCCACACAGATGGTTTGCTATCCGGCGTCATGATGACGATATGAGCATCGGCCTGTTTGATTGCCGTTTTAAGCGCTTCGCGCCATGATGGGCTACCCACCACGAGGTCACGTTCATCGAACCACACTATAAAACCGGCGGCTTCAAATGTCTTCGTCACGAGCCGGGTAGCAAGCAAAAAATCCGTGTGACTGTAGCTTAGAAAAAGAAGTTTGCCGGGCATGGTTACACCCGGCCTTTCATAACAAACCGGAAAAGGCTCCGACCAGGTGATGCGGTGACGCGGATCACCCCTTGTTCGCTTTCGCGATGATCTCCGCAATAATTTTGCGCTCATGATCCGATGGACCCTTGCTGATCAGGAGTTCGGCCACTTTGTCACTCACTACTGGCAGGTCAGGGTGATTGACGACGATCTCTGCCTGAAAGAGACCAGGCGCGATTTCACGCTTGTTGCGCACTCCGTAACGGCTGCGCTTGCCATTTCCGTTTTTATGCTCGTCTGTCATGATGGCCTCGATCTATCCAATTCGACCTGTGATTATACTATAGTTGATAGGATACGGGGCGGCACGATCACAACTCTATTCCAAATTCACACGCGGCACATGGCAAACGTATCAAAACGGATATTAGACACGGGCGGACACGCAGTTCCGCCTCTACGAAACGCGCGTAGTGTAGGGGCGGACCGATGTGTCCGCCACGCTTTTGATTTTGATGCGTTTGCCCTTGCACGCGGCGGGCGGCCTGTTGCGCTTTTGGCATGGGTGTAGGATAATCCGCGCACCGGGAGTAAGAGTTAAATGGCGGCGATCACCCTACGCGCGTACCTGGACGATCTTGAGCATCTGGCGCACCAGGAAGCGCTTGAAGAAGTTATCGGACATTGTAAATACATCCTGTCCCGCTTCCCAAAAAACATCGCTGTCTATCGCATCTATGGGCGGGCGCTGACGGGCAAGGCGCGTTACGACGAGGCGCAGGAAATTTTCGAGCGCGTCCTGAGCGCGCTGCCTGACGATTTCACCGCGCATGTCTCGATGAGCGAGATCGCCGAACAACACGGCGCGGAAGGCATTGCGCCCTCGATCTTCCACCTCGAACGCGCTTTCGAGCAGCAGCCGAACAATGCCGCGCTACAAACCGAACTGCGGCGGCTCTACGAAATGCGCGGCGGGAATGTCCCGGACCGTATTCCGCTCACGCGCGGGGCGCTGGCACGTACCTATTACAAGAGCCAGCTCTACGATCAGGCGATTGCCGAAGTCAACTTCGCGCTGCGCAGCGACCCCGACCGCGCCGACCTGCTGACGCTGCTGGCACTGGCGCAGTGGGATAGCCAGCGCATCGTCGAGGCGGGCGAAACCGCGCTGCGCATCCTCGCGAAGCTGCCCTATGCGCTGGAAGCAAACCGCCTGCTAGCGCGCCTCTGGCTGCAAAACAAGCGCCCTTCCGATGCCCTGCCGTTCCTCAGCCGCCTGGGTGAATTGGACCCCTTCGCCGCGCTCGAACTGGCCGACCCCGCCAACCCCGGCCTCAGCGAGCGGATCACCATGCAGCGGCTGGATTGGAACGCGCGCACCAGCGCCGCCATGCTCGATAACAGCCCCGATTGGGTGCAGGACATCGGCGGCGTATTCGGCGCAGATCAAAGCTACGGCGGGCAATCGGTCGAAGAGAGCGTCGGCGCTGATCCGTTCGGCTTGCAGAGCAGCCCGGCGGGTGACGACTGGATGTTCAATTTCACCGCGCCCGCCGATGTCCCCGTCCCGGCGACGGATTGGTATGCCGAAGACAGCGTGGCCGACCCGAACCTGCCGGATTGGTTCGCGGAATCGAGCGCGCCGCCCGCCACCACTGTACCCGGTGATGAGGTCATCCCGGATTGGTTCACCCAGCTTGGCATCGGGCAAGCTCAGGATGCGCCCAAAGTCCCGGCGTTTAGCAGTGGTGGCGGCGGTGGTTGGACCGCACCTTTCGGGGACGAGCCATCGAAGAAGCGTACCGGGTTGACGGGTCTGCTCGACAACCGACCAACCGCCGAAGAAGCCACGCCGCCCTCGCAATCGATCCCGTCGTGGCTGGCCGATGCGCCCGAAGTACCTGCCACCCCGCCTGCGTGGGCGGATCCCGCGTCTGATTTTTTTGCTCAGGAGGCCCCCGCCATGCCGCAAGAATTGCCACCTGCCGATAATGCAGAAGATTCGGATTGGTTAAGCGAATCCGCCGAACCCGCGAACAACGTCCCGGATTGGCTGAATCCGCCCGCGAATGCTGACGTGGCACAGAGCAGCGATCTGGATTGGTTGAATGCCCCCGCGGAGAATGCCGCGCCCGGCGCGTTCGACTTCGGGACGGGTGGCACGCCGGATGCCGCGCTTGATTTCAATTTTGGGGATGCGCCGGATTGGATAAACCCGCCGCAAGTCGAAAGCGCGGTTATATCCGACGCCGCAGCGGACGATACGGGGAGCGACTGGCTCTCCGCACTCGGTTCCGATTTGCCGACCTTCAACGATTTCGAGGTTGCGCAGCCTGCCGTGAACAGCACATCCAACTGGGATGCCGATTTGAACCCGGCAGAAGCCGCAGGTATTACGAGTAGCAGTGCCGATACCAGCGCGGACGGCGACGATTGGCTGAATTCGCTGGGCAACATCGCGGATTTCCCGGTTGTCGAAGGCGAAGCAGCGCAGCCCGTCGCACAGGATGAGACCGATTGGCTGGCCGCGCTCGAAGATGTGCCGGATTTGAGCGCATCCAATATGCCACTCGCGCAAGCTGCCGATGCACAGCCCGTCGCACAGGATGAGACCGATTGGCTGGCCGTACTCGGCGACCTGCCGGAGGATATTCGCGCGTCGAACGTGCCACTCGCGCAAGCAGAAGATGCGCAGCCCGTCGCACAGGATGAGACCGATTGGCTGGCCGGGCTGGGCGACCTGCCGGAGGATATTCGCGCGTCGAACGTGCCGCTCGTGCAGGCAACAGAGGATGTGAACTGGCTGGCCTCGCTGGAAGACATCCCGGATATGACGGCGCAGCCTGCCAGCGTCAACGATACGCTGATCGGCGTGAGCGCGGATGACTGGCTGACGGCTTCGGGTTTGCAGGCCACCGATCCGGTCAGCGATGATAGCTGGCTGGCCGATATGCGTGATGTGCCTGCCGGGGCATCCGGTACGCTCGATGTCGAGGACCGTCCGGCATGGCTGGCCGACCTCGCACCCGCCGGAGAGCCTGCTGCACCAGAACCCGCGCTCGATCCGCTCGACTGGATGGCCGATCTTCCGGCAGATGAGGCAACGCCCGCAGTCGCACAGCCTGTCAATGCGCAACCCGAGTCGCTCGACTGGATGAACGAGTCGACCGCCGAACCTGTGATCGAGGATGACTGGCTGGCCGGGTTCGAACCAGAAACGACGCCCGCCACACCCGCGCCGCGCAAGCAAACCAATTGGCTGGATGACCTCGCCGCCGCGCCGCCACGCGAGCCGTTGACCGTGCAGGATGCGATCATCCAGCCGCCGGAACCGGAATTCGCGACCGCCAACCGTGACGACTGGATGCGCGACCTCGGCTCCGGGATTACGCCCGCCTCTGAAGCGCCACAGGACGCGCCGGAAGCGGAAGTGGCGATCCCGAACTGGCTTTCCGATCTCAAGATCACTGAAGAGGAAGCGCCCCCGGTCGCGGAGACGCCGCGTAAGAGAACCGGACTCACAGGGATGCTCTCGACAGACTTGCCGCCGCCCTCGCAAGCCCTCAAGAAAGATACGGGCGTGCTGGAGCCAGATATTTTGCCGGATTGGTTGCAGAGCAGCCCTGAACCGACCCCAAGTGTCGAGCCAACCCGTACCGCTGAACCGACCCGCACTGCTGAACCCGAGACTTCATCAGTCGAGGATTGGTTCGCCGCAATCCCCGAACCTGCTGCCACAGTGGAACCCGTCGACGACTGGTTTGCCGCCGTCGCGGAACCCGACGCACCCGCCGAAGCAGCCGCGCCAGCACAAGCAGCAGTGGACGACTGGTTCAGCGGGATCAACGCGAGCGACGCCTCAATCTCGGATGCGTTCGGCAGCACGCCCCCCACCCCTGAACCGGAACGCTCCGGCGAGACTCCCGAATGGCTGGCCGGGGTGCGCCCGCTGGAGCCGCTCGTCCAGACCGAACGCCAGACCTTCGAGGATTACGGACAGACCGACGCCGCCTGGCTGGAAGAGGACGAGCCGACGCCCGCCTTCGCACAGAATTTCGCCGAGCCACGCGACCCGGATAATATCGACATCGATGCCCTGATGGGTGCGGTTCACCGCGAGGTGCTTGCCGACCCGATTGTGGATACCCCCGCCCCAACCGGGCGCTACATTTTCGAGCGGCTCCCTGCGTGGCTGCGCCGCCGCGCGAAGTGAGAAAGGTCTGAACGTGGCTTCAAATCCAAACCCCCCGGCAGAAGACGATCCGTTTGGCGGCATGGACCCGATGGAATGGCTCGAATCGCTTGCCAGGCGACAGGGCGCGAACCCGGACGAACTGACGACCGCCGCCGATTTCGATATACCGCTGCCGGGGGATGCCTCGAAAGTGACCGGACCCGGCTACACGCCCTTCGATACGGGCAGCAGCAAGCCCGCGCCCGTCGCCGCCAAACCGCCCCCGCCGCCCTCCGCGCCAATGGAAGCGGACCCCTTCGGCGGCATGGACCCGATGGAATGGCTCGAATCACTCGCCAAACGGCAGGGCGCGAACCCGGATGAACTGACCACTGCCGCCGATCTCGATGTGGCGATGCCAGACGCCGACGCCGTGCAGACCGGACCCGGTTACACGCCGTACAAAGCGACCAGCACGCCGCCGATGCCGGAACAGCCCAAGACCGCGACTTCGGTTCCGACTCTTTCCATGAGCGTGCCGGTTGCGGCCAGGCCGCCTGCGCCCCCCGCCGCGCAACCGCCCGCCGCATCGCAGGACGAGGACCCTTTCAGCGGCATGGACCCGATGGAATGGCTCGAATCGCTCGCCAAACGGCAGGGCGCGAACCCGGACGAACTGACCACCGCTGCCGATTTCGATATTCCCATGCCGGCTGCGGACGCAATGCAGACGGGACCCGGCTACACGCCTTACGAAGCCTCCAGCCGCGCCGAACCCGTCAAGCCCGATCCGGTCAAGTCCGAACCGATCAAGGCGCAAACCGCGACAAATCAAATGCCCGCCGCCGGAACCAGCGATGATGACTTGCTGGGCGGGATGGACCCAATGGCGTGGCTGGAAGCGCTCGCCCGGCGGCAGGGCGCGAACCCGGATGAATTGATCACAGGCGGGATGGCCGAAGTCCCGGAAGCGCCTTCGATGGCGATCCCGAACGAACCCGGCTACGTCGATTACGCACCTTTCGCAGAGCAACCGCTCTCCGGTGAGTTCGACGCTGTGCAGCCGGAAAGCCGCGCGCTGCCGCCTTCCGCTGCGCGCCCGCCCACGCCACCGCCCGCCGTGCGTCCACCCGCGCCGCCGCCGTCATCGATTGATGATATGGACCCGCTGCGCTGGCTGAATGCGCTCTCTGAATCCGACCCGCAGCCGATGAGCGACCCCTCAATGTTCAGCGCCGGGGACGCGAGTGAGATCATGCAGGCCGACTCCGCGCTCGATTGGCTTGAATCACTGGCGCGTGAAACGGGCGATGCGCCGCCCGCCTCGCAGCCTGTTTCGACTATCGAGGACTGGCTCGCTTCCGCGCGCGAAACCCCGCCGGAACCCGGCCTCTCCGACAATCCGCAGGAAATCCTAGCGTGGCTCAACGAGCAAGCCGCCGGACTCGTGGAGGATGAGACGGCTGGCGAAGCACCTGTCAGCGATACACCTGCCGCACTCGCGCCCGCCGAAATCCCGGAATGGCTGCGCGATCAGATGGGGACACCCGCCGCGACCTCGAACATCCTGCGCGATGAGGTGGTCGAGCCGCCCGTCCCGATTGGCCTTGACGATTGGATGCGTGCCGCCGAACCGGACGCGGATAGTACGCTCGACCTGAGTGCGCTCTTCGCCGCGGAAAGCGCCGACGTGCCTTCGGGTGAACTGCAGGCGCTCACGCTGCCCACACCGGGCGAGGCCGCCGACCCCTGGGCGGAAGCGCTGGATGACGAATATCGACGTGAGCGCGCGGGTGATACCTCGATCCCGGATTGGTTCAACGAAGTGATGGCGCGCAGTGAGGACGCCCCTGTTTCGCAGCAGCAAGCCGCGCCACAAGCCCGTGTGGAAGTTCCCGCAGAAGTGCCAGAAGTGTCTGTGCCAAATTACCTCTCCGAAATGGAGTCGGAATTTCTCGGTGAACCCATTTTGGAAAATATCCCCGACTGGCTGCGCGGAGCCGACCCCGGCCTGCCGCGCGATGCAGCGCCGACCCCGGAGCCGCAGATCGAGATAGACGACTGGACCACGCCGACCGACGACCTGCTCCCGGATTGGCTGCGTCCCGAAGTGGAGCCTGCACTCGCCGCCCAGCCGGAACCCGTCCAGCCGCCGCCCCCGGTTTTGCCGCCGCGCCAGCCGGAACCCGTCTCGCGCGAGACGCGCATCATCGAACTGGATCGCGGCATCTTCCAGACACAGCCGCCGACGCGCACGAATATCGTTACGCCGCAGCAGGCGCAGCCCGTCCCGGTGTATACTCCGCAGCCGGAACCCGCGACGGCCTTGCAATCGGCGCGCACGCTGATCGCAGCGAACCAGCACCTCGATAGCCTGCATCACCTCGAACCGCTGGTTGATAGCGGACACCAGCTCGACGACGTGGTGACGGAGCTGCAAAAGGTCGTCGCGGCGCAGCCCAAATCGCCACGCGCGCGGCGGCTGCTCGGTGACGCGCACATGCGGCAGGGCGACCTGCAAAAGGCGCTGGATAGCTACCGGAGCGCGCTCGAACAGCTTTAGGGTATACTCGTGCGGGCGCGTCGCACTGTAGGGGCGGACCACTGTGTCCGCCCTTTTTGTGTGCCTGCTTTTCATCAACAACAAGGAAATTCACAACATGGAACGTACCCTTATCATCGTCAAGCCGGACGGCGTACAGCGCGGTCTGACCGGAGAGATCATTCGCCGCTTCGAGGCGCGCGGACTGCGCATCGTCGGCATGAAGTTCATGCAGGTTCCGCGCACGCTCGCAGAACAGCACTACGCGATCCATCAGGGCAAGCCGTTCTATGATGGATTGGTCGCGTATATCGTTTCCAGCCCGGTCGTGGTGATGGCGCTCGAAGGCACGAACGCGATCCAGAACGCGCGCAACACCATCGGCGCGACTCGCCCGCACGAAGCCGCGCCGGGCAGCATCCGGGGCGACCTCGCGCTGGAAGTCGGGCGCAATCTGGTTCACGGATCGGATAGCGTGGAGAATGGTCAGGCGGAGATCGCGCTGTGGTTCACGCCGGAAGAGCTGATCGGCTGGGAACGCAATACCGATAGCTGGATTTTCGAGAAGCGCTAACAGGGATTAATGCGAGCGCGGTCAGTACAGCGATGAACAAACAGAGTGGGCGATTATTGACCGATTCGAGCCTTTGACAATCGCGTTTCTGATAGCTCATTGCAGTAGCTCACCGCTGTAAAGCACTCTGCTCTAAACAATTTTTTATAGTATGCTGTTTGTTGATCTACATCCGACAGCATACTATGCGATATGCTTACGGATTACTATAATTTGTAAATCCTCGCCAACGATTTCCAGCGTGAAACTCTATTGGCATGTTGTTTTCACTGGCAAAAATAAAGATACCTCCGACTGGCGTTGATGGCAGAATCAGACTGCCTAGAGTCCAATCAGCAGAATATACGTAGATATGCTTTTCCTCGTACCATATTTCCCAAAATCCATCTTTTGAAAGGACAACCGATGGCGATCCTACATTTGCGATAATGTCTCCAAAAGACAATTGCAAAAACGCACGCTGCCGTGAGGAAAAACCATCCCAAATCTCTTGATATATCGCCACCTTGGTAGGATCGGCAAAGAATGTGACACCTTGCCCATTCATGTCAAACCAACCGGAAAGATTGCTCTCAGTTAAAGTAATATCTTTCATCCATCCCAAGCGCGTTAGTCGTCTTTCATCATCTTGTCCCAGAATATGTCCGGGATAAACACCGAATAGACAGGGTATGGGACACATAGTTCCATCTGCGTTCTCAAACAGTTCGGGTGTAAGCGAGCTAGTATTAACCTGCATATGCTTACTGACGAAAAGAACTACCCCAATCACAAGCCACATGAGCATTATCAATGCTACAGTAAGAGAAATCAGACGCAGCATTTTGCACGTCGAGAACGTAGGCGCGGGGTATGCACAATGTTAGCTACCTTTCCAATAGAGAACAACGGTAACCAAGCTAAATTTACATTGGAACAAGCAATACCTTTACGTAGATTGCCAAATTGGATATTCGGGGGGTGGGTAACTTTCAGAGGCGATCAAGGCCAACCGCTCGCGGAAACGCACATCCTCGTTAAGATGCAAAAGAAACACCGTGACGCGGCCTTGCGGCGTGAGCGGCTCAATCAGCGCGCCATCCAGCCGGAAATGATCACGCCATAAATCAAGGCGTGGATTGAACAACAACGCAATCGCACCCGTCTCTGGATCGAAGCTAGCGAAGTCGCTACCCTTCGCGCGGTTGCAATCCAGACAGCTCAGACACAAATTGTTTTCGTGTGTTGCTCCGCGATGTTTCTCCGCAATGATGTGATCCACCTCAAAAGCATACAGCTTGCTCGCTTGCGGAATCAAGCAGTATTCACAGCAGGCTCGCGCACGGCTGTTCACCATTCGACGCAAAGATTCAGAGATATAGGTCATCGCCGGGTAGCGGCTTCCCGGTCTTTGAGTGCCTTCATCGCACGAGCTTTGATCATTGTGAAGAAGTGATCCACCCGGCTCATTTCTTCCAATTCAGCTTTTTCGTGTTCGCTCAACATGCCGTCCCGGTTTCGATCCAGTAGCACCCGCAGGTGCGCTTGTGACTGTTCAGAGGCATGGAAAGCAACAATTTGTTCCGGTGCTGGACCGGAAACGAGGAAATCCAGTACCTCATCCATGATCGTAAGCCGTTGCAATTCCACGCCGGGGTATCTCCACTCTGGTTTAACAACCTGACCCATTATACTGCTCGTTCCGAGACCGCGCATCGTTGTTTGCCTCTTGTCTTCGGGGTGTAACAAGCGTTATGGTGAAACCAATATACGTTCGCACGGGCAGGGCGTATCGCCGATTCGCCCCTGCGAATCCGCGCGGTTCCTGTAGGGGCGAGTCGCTGACACACCCGGCATGTCAATTGGCGATGTTTATCTGGTTTCACCGTTAGGCGTCTGTATAATCTCTAATAGATACGCAATGTTTCCGCGCGGAGTTCCTCTGCTATAATTAGCGCAATCGAGGGCGAATGACCGAATTTCTGCTTGTCCGTCACGGCGCAAACGAATATACGCGCACCAACCGCCTCGCGGGTTGGACGCCGGAAGTTCACCTGAACGACTTCGGCAAACTGCAAGCGCAAGCCGCCGGGCAGCATCTCGCCGCACGCAAGATCGATGTGGCCTATGCCAGCCCGCTTGAGCGCACCGTCGAGACGGCGCAGGCGATCCTCGCCCATTATCCGCACCTGACGCTCGCTACCGACCCGGACATCGGTGAAGTGCGCTATGGCGAGTGGCAGGGGCAGGAACTCGGCAAGCTGTCCGGGCAGCGGCTCTGGCGGCATGTCCAACTGGAGCCGAGCCGCGTTACCTTCCCCGGTGGTGAAGCGATGCGCGACGCGCAAATCCGTGCGGTGAATGCCATCGAGCGGATGCGCGAGCGCCACCCGCGCCAGACCGTGCTGGTCGTCTCGCACTCGGATATTATCCGCATGGTCGTCGCGCACTATCTGGGGATGCACCTCGACCACTTCCAGCGGATCAACATCGCGCCCTGCTCGCTTTCCGTGATCCAGATGAGTTCCGGTCGTCCGTTCGTGGAGTTGGTCAACGAGACGAGTTTCCTCCCCAAAGAAGAACCCCAGAAAGCCGATGAGAAACAGTAACTATGGCGAACGTCGATATTGAAATGAACCCGGTCGATTTCATCACGGTCGGCACAGTCGGACCGAAGGGCAAGCGTATTTTCCACCTGCAAGCCGGGCGCGGACCGCAGATCGTCTCGTTGACCATCGAGAAAGAGCAGGCACGCGCGCTCGGTGAGGCCATCGATGACCTGCTCGAAGGCGTGCAGCGCGAACACCCCGAACGGGGCATGGTCTCGGTCGATA
>CBDFFR010000009.1:0-8657 GCA_965246845.1 Aggregatilineales bacterium | reverse complement strand
GTTCGGCGAGGTCGGCCAGCGCGGTCGAAGTCGATTCGCCGATGGGTCCATCCGGGTCCGAATTCGCGAGATCGGCCAGCGCCGACGCCGCGCCGAAGCTCTCCGCGCGCGACTCCGGCTGCTGCATCTCGAACTCTTTGGGGACGAACACCGTTGCGCCCGTTTGCAGCGCCTGCTTGGTATTGAGCGCTTGCGGGTTGGTCGGTTCCAGCCGCAGCGCGCGCTCGACAGCCTGCAATGCGCGCTGTGTATCGTTGTTGCCGCGGAAGTTGAAAGCCAGTGTCAGGTATTCGCGCACGGCGTTGGAGCGCTGCCCGGTCCGTTCGTAGCTCTGCGCCAGCCGGAAGTGAATTTGCAGCAGACCGGGCGTGAGCCGCGTCGCGCGTTCCCAGTTCGCAATTGCCTTGTCGAGGTCGCGCGCGGCGAGGTACATTTCCGCGACGGTGACGTATTGTTGCGCGGCCTCGTTGAGCCGTCCGAGTCGCTCTAATACATCGGCACTCTTTTCCAATGGGATCGGGTCTTCCGGCGCGAGCTGGTGCGCGCGGGTGTAGACCTTGAGCGCGTCGGAGTAGCGCTTCGCTTGCAGGAGCGCCAGGCCGAGGCTGTTATGCGCTTCCGCATCGTCCGGGACTTCCTGCACCGCGCGGGCATAGGAGGAGATCGCCGCGTTCCAGTTGTGGTCCCACGCCGCACTGTGACCCTGATTGATTGCTTGCTCGAATATCTCGCGATTTCCCGCCATTGCAGAACCTTTCAGGTCAACAGCCGAACGAGGATTGCTTTTTGCGCGTGCAGCCGATTTTCGGCCTGAATGAAGAGCGCCGACTGTGGACCGTCGGCGACTTCATCCGTCAATTCGTCGCCGCGATGCGCAGGCAGGCAGTGCATCACAATCGCGTGCGCGGGAGCGTGCCGGAGCAGCGCACTATTCACCTGCCAGGGCGGGAACACCGCCCGCCGCTGCACCGTTTCCTTCTCCTGCCCCATGCTCACCCACGTATCAGTATACACGACATCCGCGCCCCGCACGGCTTCAACCGGATCGCGCGTCAGCTTCAATTCCAGCCCTTGTTCCTGCATTTCGCGGATTAGCTCCGGCTTCGCGTCGTACCCCGCCGGGCTGCTGATCGCGAGGTTCATGTCGAAGCGTGCCGCGCCGAAAGCGAGCGAGCGCGTGACGTTGTTCGTATCGCCCAGATAGGCGACCGTCAGCCCTTCGAGCCGCCCGAAATGTTCACGGATCGTCAGCAGGTCGGCCATCGCCTGGCAGGGGTGCGCGTGGTCGCTGAGGCCATTGATGACCGGGACCGGGGACCACTTCGCGAGTTCGACAATATCCTCATGCCCGAAGACGCGCGCCATGATCCCCTGCGCATAGCCGCCGACCACGCGCGCTACATCCGAGACAGACTCGCGCACGCCCATGCTGATTTCTGCCGGGCTGATATACAAAGCGTGACCGCCGAGGTGTAGCATCGCCACATCGAAGCTGAGGCGCGTGCGCAGCGAAGGTTTCTGGAAAATCATCGCGAGGACCTTGCCTGCCAGCAGCGGCGGGTTGGCTCCTTGCGTCTTCCATTCGGTTTTGAGGTCGGCGGCGAGGGTCAGCAGGTCGTCGAGTTCCTCGCGGGACCACTCCGCGAGGTCGAGAAAATGGCGCATGGTGTCGGCTTCCGCGAGGGGTTGTGAATGTTGCATAGAATAGCACGCGGCGGGGGGTTGTGCTACCGGAGAATTGTGCAGGAATTGTTGCGAAAAAGAGCGGGACCGGGCGGGTCAAGCCCCGCCCCTACAGCGGACGGCGCGCATTGAGTAGGGGTCGGGCTTGACCGACCCGCTGTAATCACATATACGGTGTCAGGGGATGCGCAGCCGTTGCCCGGCGTAGATTGCATTGATGTTGTAGATGCCATTGTACTGTGCGAGCGTCCACACGTTCACGCCGAAGCGGATTGCGATGCGGTACAGGTTGTCACCCGGCTGCACGACATAGGTGCGACCCGTTTGCGGCGGCGGTGTTTGCATAGGCGGGGCGCTGTTCAGCTCGATCCAGTAGGTCGCATACTCCCCTTCGGAAGTCCACCCGGTTAGATTGCCATACTGCACCAGCCACCAGTTCATACCGTCCGGGCATTGAGGACCCTGTAGTATCTGGATCGTTGCGCCGCCGGGAATGTACCCGATCACATTACCGACCCCTCTGCCCGCTCCGGTTCGTAAGGCGTTGGGCGCTCCCGGTGTAATGCGCGCTGAGAAGCCGACCGAGAGACGTGTCGGCAGATACGGATTGCACACGCTGCCCGGCGGCACGACCGTCGAGTCAGTGATCGGGAGCGCGAATAGATTGATATTACAGCTCATGAAGCGCGCAGAGACCCACCCGACTGGTAACTGAGAAGTCCCGTCATTTACCGAAATCCAGGCGGCGTCGGCGTTCCGTCCAAAGGCGATCACGCCGCGATTTTGCGCGAATACCTGCGTGACGGGGTACTGTGTCCCCGGACCGGTCCGCACGTACAGGTAATAAGCGTTGACGCTGCATTGCCCGGCGGCTTGCGCGGGTCTGACCGTGCCGAAGAGGGTAGTCAGCGCGACGGCGCAGAGGATGATCAGGGAGATAAATCGAGACTTGGTATACATGGTTTGTCCTTTGCTCATGTGTCACTCATTATATGACCGTTTTTGGTGTAATCAGCCCTGCGGAGAGCAATCGACTAACATCCGTAGGATTTTGCTATTCTTATAAAAGACATAGCAATAGTTGTAAAAATACTGCTTGTTGTGCTTGACGTCCAACCATAATTGATGATAATAAAAACCGTCCGGACGGTTTTTATTTTGAGGTAAACGCATGAGCAAAGCAGATGAAACCCGGCGCGCTCTAATCGACGCAGCAGTACGCATACTCAGCCGCGACGGGTGGGATAAATTCAGCCTGGATGCGGTCGCGACGGAAGCGGGTGTCAGCAAGGGCGGCTTGCTGCACCATTTCCGTACCAAACAAGCGCTTCTTGAGGGGACGCTTGGACACCTCTTCGATGCGTTCCGCACGCGCGTCGAGGCGCATTACGCCACCGAACTGCCAACGCCGGGGCGCTGGCTACGCGCCTATGTTCGCGCCAGCTTCGAGGACTACCTGCCCGCCACCGGGATCATGGAAATCGCACGTCTGGCGTTCGAGTCGGGGTCGGCACTGCAATCCTTGATCGAAGCCGATTACCTGCACTGGCAAACTCGCTTTGCTGCGGATGGCATCGCGCCCGCACGCGCGGCGGTCATCCGGCTCGCGGCGGATTCACTCCTGATCGAGCGCTGGATTGTGCAGGACCGCGCTACGCATGATGCAATCCTCTCGGAATTGCTGTACCTTGCCTCGGAGTCCAGCCAATGAGCGGAGAACTGTTCGGTTCACTGATCGGTATTGCAGCGGTCGATGCGCTCAATCCGTCGTTGTTCATCGTGCAACTGCTGCTGCTCGCGACGGCGAAGCCCGCACCGCGCGTCGTCACCTTCATTTTGGGAATCCTCGTCGTGAATTTTTGCGCGGGGCTGCTGTTGCTGGCGGGGGTGCGCGCAATCCTCACGGATTTTCTCGCCTCACTCAGTCCAAATGTCATTTATGGTGCGCAGGCCGTACTGGGTAGCGCGCTTCTTGTATTCGGACTGTGGTTGAAGCCGGATGCCGCGACACATATGATCCGCTCGCTGCCCCTCAAGCCGCAGTTGACGTTCGTTCTCGGAATGGGCGTCATGCTGGATGAAATGACGACCGCGCTCCCGCTCGTCTTCGCGGCGGAAAGGCTCGCGCAGGCGCGGCTCACCCTGCCGAGCAATATCCTCGCGCTGCTGCTCTATCAATTCGTATTCAGCCTGCCGCTGCTTGGTTTCCTCGTGGGAGCGCTGCTCTTCCGGCAGCAGTTCACGGCGAGCTATGAGCGCATCGTGCGCGCAATCTCGGTGTGGGTTCCGCGCCTGAGCAAGTATGCGTTGATGCTGATCGGGGTCGGGCTGCTGTTCAATGCGCTGGCCTTCTTCGCGCGCGGCCAGCCATTGATTGGGTGAAGGGCGGACACATCGGTCCGCCCCTACAAAAACTACGTACGCTCCGATGTAGGGGTCGCGGCTTGCCCGATCCGTCCGGCTTATTCAACAGGGGGCGCGTCCTCCGTCTCCAGCCCAAGCCGATTCCGCGCGGCTGCGAGCGAAACATTGGCGAGCAAGCCGAAGAAGAACAGCACCAGCGGCGCGACCAGCACCGCACTAAACGCGAACGCCGCCAGCACAATCGCGAGCAGCACCAGCGAAAACACCGGGTTCGCGAAGACCATCAACGCGGCGTTGCGCAGCGCGAGGATCGGATCGGAGGGGTCCATTAGTTCGAGCAGCGGCCAGACGTAAATCTGCATAGACGTCCAGAGGATGAGCAGGATTGTCCAGACGACGCGCAATAGCACGAACGGGAGCGTCTGCTGCGATGCAAAGTAATTGAAATTTACATAAATGATGATGAAAAACGCGGCGTTCAGCACACCGAGGATGAGGCTGCGCCGGAAGCCATAGCGGAACGCTTCCCAGAACTCCGCGAACGAGGTGAAAGTGCGCTTGTGCGCGACATTCGCCATGTGGATCAGCGCGCCATACGCGGCAGGTGCTGTGACCACCGGAAGGCACAGCACCACGAAGACCAGATTTGCTTGTAGATAGAGGTAAGTATAGCGCTCGTAAAAGCGCAGCCCGCGCCCCACCGCGCGAAACGGCATCAGCCCTTGACCGCCGTATAGGTGCTGCCCTCGATGAAATAGCGCTGGAAGACGAAGAAGATAATCGCCATCGGCAGAGTGGTTATCACCGCGCCGGAAAGCAGAATATCCCATTGCAGCGCCGACCCGGTATTCCCACGAATGAGCGCGAGTCCAAGCTGCACCGTCCAGAGTTCCTTCGGCGCGCTTCCGACCGCGATTAGCGGACCCATAAAATCGTTCCACGCGCCCTGGAAACCGAAGATCGCGAGCGCCGTCAACGCTGGGACCGCGAGCGGCAGGATCACGGTGAAGAACATGCGAAAGCGCCCCGCGCCATCCATCATCGCGGCTTCCTCGATGTCAACGGGCAGGCTCTCGAAGAACTGCTTCATCAGGAAAATGCCGAACGCATCCGCAAGGCCGGGAATGATCAGCGCACTGAAATTTTCAGCCATTCCCAGCGATTTGAAGACGAAATAGCGCGGGATGATCAGCACGATACCGGGGACCATCATCGTCCCGACCATAATCCCGAAAGCGAGCGTCCGCCCCGGAAACTTGATGCGTGCCAGCGCATACCCGGCCATGCTGTCGAAGACGATATGACCGAGCGTAACGACGATAGAAACCAATGCACTGTTGAAAATCCAGCGCAAAAAGGTGTTATCGCCAGAAAGTGTCTTTTCATAGTTCGCTGTCGTCCAGGGACCAGTCACCGGGTACAGCGTTTGCGGAAACTGATTGATGTCCGGCAGCGGTTTGAACGAGTTCACCACGCAATAGACGAAAGGCATGAGCATGATGAGAGCCACGAAAATCAGCACGCCATAAGTCAGGGCGCGCCGCAGCATAACCATTGATTGGCTCAGGGGTTCGACGTTGCGGCGGGGTGCGGTCGTAAAAGTGGTTGTTGCAGTCGCCATGATAGTTTAGCCTGCTTTCTCTATGACCGGGCGCGCGTCAGGCGGCGCTGGACGAGCGTGAAAATCATGATGATTGCGAACAGGAAGAACGCAGTTGCCGCACCCTGTCCAGCGGTGAAGTCACGGAAGGCGCTGCGATATACCAGATAAGCCATCGTTGTCGTACCGGGATTGTTCGGCGAGATGATAAAAATCTGGTCGAAGATTTGGAACGTCCCGATCAGTCCGACTGTGATCACGAAAAACGTCGTTGGCCGCAGCAGCGGGAGCGTAATCTTGCGGAAGGATTGCCAGCGCGTCGCACCATCGACGGAAGCGGCCTCATAAAGCTGTGCAGGGATGTCTTGCAGTGCCGCAAGGAAAATGAGCATCATCGTCCCGGCGGTGGTCCAAACATTGAGGATAATGATCGCAATCATTGTCGTGTTCGGACCACTGATCCAGTCCCATAGCGAGAGGCCGAGGACGTTGGAGTTCCGCAGAAATTCTGGCGCGACGGCTTTTGTCACACCGAACAGGCGAAAAATATTGTGGAATAGATAGCCGGAGTCGTTGAGCCACGTCACGGGTTGGTAGGTTCCGCCGCTGATTGCGCTCAACGCGAGATTGAAGATTCCGCTACGGCTGAACACCCACAGGAACACGGTCGCAGTGACCACGCTGGAGGTGATAGAAGGCAGATAGAACGCCGTGCGAAAGAATCCTTTACCACGCAGCCACTTCTGGTTGGCGATCATCGCGAGGCCAAGCGCCAACGCCGTTTGCAGCGGCACGGTCAGGATTACATAATAGACCGTGTTACGCAGCGAACGGAACAGATCGGCGCGCGCCGTCGTATCCTCAAAGAGCAACGTCTTATAGTTATCCAGACCGATAAAGCTGGCTTGTGAGACAGGTCGGATCAACTGCCAGTCGGTCAGGCTCACTACCAGCGAGAAAACGATTGGGATAACGACAAACAGCAATACGACAATCGCCGCAGGTGTGAGGAACGCATAACCCGCAAAATATTCCTGAAAGGTTTTGTTGGTGCGTATATCGCGGCGTGGTGGTTTGGCGGTCAGGCTTGCTGCAATGGGTGGGATTTGTGAGGCAGGGTTAGAAGGAGTTGCGGGTGCGGTCATAGTACGCGCTCCAGAGTAGTTAAATAAGATGGACGACGCGGGTTGTCTACTGAATGGTCAATTGAGATTCGCCGCGCTTCGCTTCGATTAATTGCACCGCCATGAATGACCGGGCTACTATGGCTTGATAGTCTCAAACCATAGTAGCGATTTCAGCCCCGCGCGTTCACATGCACAGAGCTTTCTTCAATAGGGTCCGGCTACTTCTTCGCGGCTTTCGCGAGGACTTCATTGCCGACCTTCTCGATTTCCTTGAGAGCGTCTTCCGGCGTCTGGTCGCCCTTGAAAACGGACCCGATTTGCTCGCTGATCTTGTCCGTGACGGCATTGAAGCCCGGCACGAAGCCCCAGCGGTGAGCATATTCAGCCGCAGTGATGTAAACGGCGCGTTCCGGGAAGACCTTCAGGTAGGCATCACGGACGCTATTGCGGCTAGGCAGCACGCCCAGGTCGGTCGTGAACTTGGTCATTGCTTCCGGTCCGACCAGATAGTCGAGGAACTTGGTCGCGCCCTCGAGGTTCGCGCTCTTGGCCGAGATGCCATAGCAAACCGTGAAGACCATCGAGGCTTTGCCCTTCGGTCCGGCGGGGAGTTCGACACTCTGATACTTGAGGTTCGGAGCCTTGTCCTTGATGTCGCCGAGAATCCAGTTGCCCTCGAAGACCATCGCGGCCTGACCCTTCTCGAACGCTTCACCCGGCCAGCCTGCGCCAACGTCTGCCGCCAGCTTCGCGCCTGCATCATAGAGCGACTTGTAATACTTGAGCGCTTGCAATGCTTCGGGGCTGTTGATCGTGATCTTGGTATTATCCGCGTTGGTGACGGAACCGCCCGCCTGATACAGGAAGGCCAACCAGCGTGCCGGGTCTGTTGGCACGATCAAGCCCGCGACTTTATCAGTCGAGAGTTTCTTGGTGGCTGCCAGCAATTCATCCCACGTCGTCGGCGGCTTAACGCCCGCAGCCGCGAGCATATCCGTATTGACTTGCAGCGCCAGCGTGGAATAGTCCTTCGGTGGGCAATAGAACTTGCCGTCCGTCGTGAACACATCCTTGAGCGCCGGGATCAAATCTGCGGTATTCGTTAGCTTGTCACCGATGGGTGCAATTGCTCCGGCTGCGACAAGGTCAAGGAACTTGAACGAATCGACGTAGAAAATATCCGGTGCGCTGTTGCTTGCGAGCGCCTTTGCGAGTGACGTATCGTAGTCTACCACGAACTGAAGGTCGACCTGATTATCGGGATTCGCGCTGTTCCACGTACCCACGATGGCGGTAAGACTATCCGTTTCTGTCTTACCGGACGACGCACCATACATGACGATCTTTTTGGCCTGCGCGTTGGCGCGCGGGGCAGAGGCGAAAGTGAGCGACATGGACAGCAGCGCCACGACTAGTAAAGCGATACGAGCGACTTTCGACATACCGGGAAACTCCTCTTTTGCGAGCTATTTTCTGAATCACTCCGCAGAGCGACTCACGCAGCATCCCGACCGGATGCGGTCCGGCGGCTGCGTGAAGCGCTTTGACTGGAGATAATCACCGTAAAAACCTTGATCATTGTCGAAACTTAAACGTTTAAGTGCCTGCCTAGAATGTAAGGACGTTTGCGCAAAATGTCAAGAGATTGGCACATTGTTTTTGCCTCATGAAAACTGAACGACATTGCACAACCTAATTTTGTATAATGTGATGACAAAATGACAACACCTTGTACCCACCACGCCAATAGGAACACTCAATGAAACGTTCACTGCTCCTGACGGGCATCCTGCTCGCCCTCTTGATGACGATGCCGCTGGTTCGCGCCTCGGCACAGGGAACCCCCCTGCCGAACGAACCTGTTTCAGTCATCGATAACGTCC
>CBDFFR010000008.1:0-652636 GCA_965246845.1 Aggregatilineales bacterium | reverse complement strand
TTATCAGAGGACCGGATGCGGTGGCGGCGACGTCGATAGCAGCACGCTTGCCTATTGGCAGCAAACAGGTTTCCTAGGCCTCAACCCGATTTTGGCGCAGGTCGCTGGCGGGTATCTCTACACCAAAACCTGCGCGGCGACCGGCCTCGGCATGACGACGCTCAATAACCCGAATACGTGGATTCAGGACGCCCTGAGCAGCCCCGCGCTTTCACCGGACCGCACCCGTGTCGTCGCGATTGTACGCGCGGCGAGTGATCCGATGACGGGTGGGACCGCGATTCAGGTTATTGACGCGCGCACAGGCGAAGGGCGCAGCGCTCAATGTGCCGCAGGGTGCGTTTACGCGCGTGGCGTGGTCCGCCGATGGGCAGTCGATCTTCTACGTGACCCAGACGCCCGCCGGTTCCGTGCAGGTCCCGGCAGGAACGAAATATGGCAACCAGTTTCTGCTGGGAAGCTCTGCCGAAGCGCAGCTTTACACGGTGGACCTGTGGCGCGTCCCGGCGGCGGGTGGAACCCCTGTCAAGGTCTATAGCCGCGAGGCGCGTGGCTTCGGCAACATCCTCACCACGCCCGATGGCTCCGCGACGCTGGTAAGCGTGGTTCCCTCGGTAGCCGCGCTGTTCGCGGCAATCAACAACCCGAACGCAAGCGCCGCCGATGTCCTCAAGGCCGCGCCGCGCC
Source organism: Aggregatilineales bacterium (assembly GCA_965246845.1). Classification (GTDB taxonomy): domain Bacteria; phylum Chloroflexota; class Anaerolineae; order Aggregatilineales; family UBA2796; genus JBBRMW01. The sequence goes on along the minus strand of CBDFFR010000008.1, from coordinate 651,949 downwards.
CGGAAATTATCGCGCTCCCGCAGAATGGAACCGCGCTGCGCATCGTGCAGGGTGGGCAGCCCGCCATCGCGCGCGGCCAGTTCGTCGCGATCCCGGCGGCGATCACAGCCGCAAGCGCCCCGGTCGGGAATGACCTGCCACCGCCCGCGCTCGTCATCGGCGGGAAAGCCATCGTCACCATTGTAGAGGGTTCGCTCAATCTGCGCGCCAACCCATCCACGACCGCGACCGTGCGCAGCCTGATACCAAAGGGGACCGTCATCACCATCGTCTCCGGCCCGACAAGCGCGGAAGGCTTCCGCTGGTGGCAGGTGCGGACCGACAGTGGCAATACGGGCTGGGTGGTCGATCAGGTCACTGAGAATGGCAAGACGACCAACGCGCTGACGCCGCAATAATCGGTTTCGCCAACGCTATAATTTCTAGTTGCGGTCCTCTGCTATCAGGGGACCGTTGCATGTCACAAGGAAAACCCGATGACCTTTCAAATCACATTCCTCGGCCATTCGGCGTATCAAGTCGAAGTCGGCGGCGCGCGGCTGCTAATCGACCCGTTCATCACGGGCAACCCGGCGGCGAAGGTCTCCCCCGAGTCACTCGACGCAGATTATATCCTGCTCACGCATGGACACGGCGATCACGTCGGCGATACAGTGGCGATTGCGCAACGCACGGGCGCAACCGTAATCGGAATTAGCGAAGTAGCAGGCTGGATACGCAAGCAGGGAGTGGAAAAAACCTTTTCGCACGGTATCGGCGGCAGCGATACGCATCCCTTCGGCTGGGTGAAGTTCGTCCTCGCGCAGCACACCTCGTCAATGCCCGATGGATCATATGGTGGGCTGGCTGCCGGGATCGTGATCGAGGCCGAAGACAAAACTGTGTACTTTGCGGGCGATACCGGGTTGTTCTCCGATATGCAGTTGACGGGCGATCTTGGCCTCGATCTGGCGGTGCTACCCATCGGTGGACGGGCGACGATGGACCCCGCCGATTCGATCAAAGCGATCCAGTATCTAAAGCCGAAAACCGTACTGCCCTGTCATGTGAACTCCTACCCATTCCTCACGCAGGATTTGGAAGCGTGGGCGGCGCGAGTCCGCAGTGAGACGAGCGCGCAAGCGCTGCGGGTCGCGGTCGGCGAGACGTTCACGATCTAATCCTGAGTGCCGTCGCGCCGCGTCTTCATTGATGCGGCGCGTAAAGGTATTCTGCAATCGGGCGGCTTTCAAACACGAATCATATCCGGCGCGTGCTACAATCCGGCCATGCAACTCCTACCTGATTTCCGTGTCCGACAGCGCGATTACCTGCTTGAAATTTCGCGTGCGATGACCAGCCAGCTCGAACTGGATGAGGTGCTATCACTCATCCTTGAAGCGGCGGCGTCCATGCTGGCCGGGCAGGTTGGCTTAATTGCGCTGCGCGAACAGGGCGCGACGGCGTTCCGCGTGCGGGCGAGCCTCGGCGTTACGGTCGAAGGTCTATCGCTCTTCTCGCCACTGCTGGAAAATTTGCTCGCTGAGGACGGTCACGGGTTGCGCGCGGATGACCTCGATCATAAATTGATCAAGCTGGGCGCGGGCGCTCGATCTGGGCTTGCGGCAAGTGATTGCGCTGCCGATGCTGATGCTCGGCGATGTGGTGGGCGTGCTGTTCATCTTCCGTGAATATCAGGGACAGGCCAGCCTCAACGACCAGTCAATTTTGCAGAGTTTCGCGGATCAGGCGGCAATTGCCGTCCATAATGCGCGGTTGTACCAGACGGTGCGCGAGGAACAATTGCGGCTCGCGGCAATCCTCGATCACAGCGGCGACGGCGTGATGATCCTTGACGGCGCGGGCGTCGTACTGCGCTTCAACGCCGCGATGGGACGCATTGCGGGCTGGCAGCCGGAACTCGCCCTGGGACAGGCGCACGATGCCGTGATCCACTGGAAGCGCATCGATCAGGGCAAGCCGCTCGCCCGTGTACTCGTTGAGGGTTGGCCGTGCCAGCACCCCGAACTCGCGGACTGCGCCGACAAGACGCAAGCCGGGTTGGAAACGCTCTACGTCGAGGGCGACCTGCTGCGCCCCGATAAATCGCTGATTAGCATCGGCATTACTTATGCGCCGCTGCTCGATCACGCTGGACATCTCAAGAACATCATTGCCAACGCGCGCGATATTTCCAATTTCCGGCAGGCCGAACAGCTCAAATCGACGTTTATTTCCGTCGTCTCACACGAACTCAAGACGCCTGTGGCGCTGATCAAAGGCTATGCCGGGACGCTGCGCCGTGACGATGCGGATTGGGACCCGGCGACCATTCAGGATGGCCTTGCAGTGATCGAAGATGAGGCGGATCGGCTGACCGGGTTGATCGAAAACCTGCTCGCGGCCTCGAAGTTGCAGGCGGAGGGAATGCGCCTGACACAAATCGGCGATGTGCTGCTCGATCAACTTGTCGCGCGCTCGATTGAACGGTTGCAAACGCAGACCTCGAAGCATGTGCTGCGCGCCGATTTTCCGAAGCCGTTTCCGATTGTGCAGGGCGATGAGACGCGCCTGCGGCAGGTATTGGATAACCTGATCGCGAACGCGATCAAGTATTCGCCAGAGGGCGGGGAAATTCTCATTCGTGGCAGGTTCGACGATCAGAACGTGACAATTTCCGTGCGAGATAGCGGCGTTGGCCTCAGCAAGGCAGACCAGACCCGTATCTTCGAGCGCTTCTACCGCGTCGATGATGCACTCAGCCGCCGGACGCAGGGGACCGGACTCGGTTTGTATCTTGCGCGTGCGGTCGTCGAAGCGCACGGTGGGACGATTAGCGCGCAAAGCGAGCCGGGCAAAGGCTCGAACTTCACGTTCACGCTACCGAGAGAGCAGAATTAGCGCGTATAAGTACTTTTCAAGACGACAAGGCTATAGTCATGAATATCGAGTTCACTGACAAAATCTGGGTCTGGCGGGGACCTGCCCCATATTTCTTCGTGACCGTTCCAGAGTCGCAGAGCCGCGATCTGAAAGCTGTATCAGGCTTCGTGACGTATGGCTGGGGCGTGATTCCGGTACAAGTCCAGATCGGCAACACCGTATGGACGACATCGCTATTTCCCAAAGATGCTCTCTACCTTGTGCCGATCAAAGCGAATGTTCGGAAAACAGAAAAACTTGACGAAGGCGACGAAGTAACGGTGCGCCTCGAAGTGAGAATTTGATCTGATTGCCCTGAATACACAATGCGCGGTCTGGTGTAGGGGCGGACCGATGTGTCCGCCCGGAATAATTAACCACCAAAATTTAGTGTGATAGTCCCAACGACGTTGTTGAATACCTCGCCGGGACAACCGTTCAAAAGCCTATTTATAGAGCGGCGTCGCGACCGGGTTCCGCTCCGCAAATCCGCGCTCATGCCAGTATGGATAGATTGTATCGAGTTCACTCACCGCATCCAGCCGTGCGACCTGCTCCGCGCTCAGGTTCCAGCCGACCGCGCCCAGGTTTTCCTGCAATTGCTGCTCATCACGCGCGCCGATCAGCACGCTCGCGACCGTCGGCCTCTGTAATAGCCAGTTGAGCGCGACCTGCGCGACCGTCTTGCCTGTTTCCGCGCTGACCGCATCCAGCACATCGATCACGCTGTACAGCCACTCATCGGAGATTGCGGGACCCTCACCAGCGCCCTGCGCGACGCGGCTGCCCGCCGGGATCGGCTGGTTGCGCCGGAATTTGCCGCTCAATCGGCCTTGCGAGAGCGGTCCCCAGACAATTGTGCTGACCTTTTGGTCGAGCGCCAGCGGCATCAGTTCCCATTCGTATTCGCGCCGCAGCAGCGAGTAGTGCGCCTGATGCGCCATGTAGCGCGTCCAGCCATATTTTTCAGAGATTGCCAGCGATTTCATCAAATGCCAGCCGGAGAAATTCGAGCAGGCGATATAGCGCACCTTGCCACTCTGGACCAGCGTTTCCAGCGCCCGCAGTGTTTCCTCGACCGCCGTGCGCGCATCGAACCCGTGTATCGTATATACATCGAGGTAATCCGTACCGAGGCGGCGCAGGCTGGCCTCGCACGAGCGTAGCAGGTGGAAGCGCGAGGTCCCCACATCGTTCGGTTCGTCGCTCATGCGGAAGGTCGCCTTCGTCGCGAGCAGCACTCTATCGCGCCGCCCGCTGACCACTTTGCCAAGAATATCTTCAGATTGTCCAAACGAGTAGACATCTGCCGTATCGAACATATTTACGCCTGCGTCGATGCACATATCCACGAGGCGGCTGGCTTGCGCGACGTCACTATTGCCCCATTTGCCGAAAAATGGATGATCCCCGCCGAAGGTCCCCGTCCCAAAACTAAGTACGGGTACGCTGAAACCGGAACCGCCAAGAACTCTATATTCCACGTTGATTTTTCCCCTGAAAGCATGTCTAATTGCTGGCAAAGATTATAGCCACGCGCGCTGCAACGTGGGGCGGGTTCGTTTTTTGCTCCGCTACTCCGGCAATTTTGCTTTGGGCAGCTTCTTCTTTTCGCCGCTTTCCAGCTTTTTGATGCTCTCGGCAGTGGGCAAATTTTCCGGCATCGTGCCGCCCATTTCCGAAATCGCGCGCCGCACGATCACTCCGGCCTGAAAGTGAACCTCGTTCGCGGCGGTCTTGCCTTGAATATTTTCGCGGCGTAGTTTGTCTTCGGCCTGCGTGCTGCGGAACAGGTTCGCGGCAAGTTCGGTATTGCCCATGTGATCGAGGATATGCTGGCTCTTTTTGAGTTTCTTGCGTTTGTGGATCGCTTCAGCGGTGAGGCCGCTGTATAACCCTTTATATCCGTGATTTTGGAAAATGGCGAAGTCCTGCGGAGTCAGGACGCCCGCGGTGCGGGCTGCGGAAAGTTCCAATTTGCGCGTCTGGACTGCGAAATACGTTTGCCCTAATGCAACGGCTTCTTTGGACGAATCAGCATTTTGGATGATCAGGTAACACGCATAGCGGGACAAGTGCATATCTTCAATTTTACGCTTTACACCCGAACTACCTATCTTTAACCTGCTCGCGAAAACAAAATGATCATCGGGGTTGTACCCGCTATTTTCGCAAGCGTTTTGCGCCTTATTCAAAACATTTTTGAAATTTTGCCACATCATATAGTTAAGAAGTTCCATTAAATCGCGCGCGGACCAGAACTCATTTCCTTCATCGTCAACCTGTTTGATACGCTCAAACGGGGTTTCTGGCATGTCTACAGATAGATTTTTGGTTGGGTTTGTCATAGTAGGGAACCTCTGGATGAAACAGGTTTACCAAATACGAACGCTCATATTGTAATCCGCTTTTCATATGGAAAAAATGCGTTCGGCGCTTGCCGCCACTACCGAACAAATGTTATAATTGACGGGTTCGGTTCCGAGCGGGGGAGAAGCAGCCCACCCATGAGTCAGTCCAAGATCATTGTACGCGGCGCACGCGAACACAACCTGAAAAACGTCGATGTCGATATTCCGCGCGATAAAATGGTGGTCATCACCGGCCTCTCCGGGAGCGGCAAAAGCTCGCTCGCGTTCGATACGATTTTCGCGGAAGGGCAACGCCGCTACGTCGAGTCGCTCTCCGCGTATGCGCGGCAGTTCGTCGGCCAGCTTGAAAAGCCGGATGTAGACCAGATCGAAGGGCTTTCGCCCGCTGTCTCCATCGACCAGAAGGGTGTTAGCTCCAACCCGCGCTCGACGGTCGGCACGGTCACGGAAATTTACGATTATCTGCGCCTGCTCTATGCGCGCGTCGGCATCCCGCATTGCCCCATCTGCGGTGCATTGGTCGTCGCGCAGAGCGCGGAGCAAATCGAGGACGCCGTAGAAGCGCTCCCGGAAGGCACGCGCATCCAAATCCTCGCGCCGCTGATCCGCGACCGCAAGGGACGCCACGAGAAGGTCTTTGAGGATGTGCGCAAGGCGGGCTTCGTGCGCGTGCGCGTCAATGGCGACGTGCGCGAGGTGGATGAGGAGATCGAACTCGCACGCTACGAGAGCCACACGATTGAAGTGGTGGTTGATCGCCTCGTAATCCGCCATTATGAAGACCCGAACAGCGAAGACGCCGCCGCCGCACGGACGCGCCTCACCGATTCGATTGAAACCGCGCTGGAAATGGGCGAAGGCGTGGTGATCGTCAACGACATCACCGATAGTTCCAACCCGGTTGACCATATGTATAGCGAGAAACTCGCGTGCGTAAATGGTCACGGCAGCATCCCGGACATCGAGCCGCGCACATTCAGCTTCAACAACCCGAACGGCGCTTGCCCGGAATGTCAGGGACTCGGCGTCAAAATGGAACTCGACCCGGCGGTGATTATCCCGGACCCGTCGCGCACTATCGAAGCGGGCGCGGTCAACGACGACGCCTGGCCGCCCGGCGAAAGCAGCATGAGCCACCGCCTGATGATCGCCGTCGCGAAGGCGAATAACATCCCCGTCAATGTCGCGTGGCAGAAGCTGAACGACAAGGCGCGCGAGGTGCTGCTCTATGGCACGGGCGAGCGCCGCTACCCGGTCGAATATGATCACAGTAGCGGCGACAAGCGAACCTATAACTTCCAGTGGGAAGGGATCATGAACACGCTGCAACGTCGCTTCGAGCAGACGACCAGCGATTACATGCGCGACAAGTATCAATCGCTGATGACTGAGCGCCCCTGCCCGGTCTGCAAGGGCTTCCGGCTACGCCCCGAAGCGCTGGCCGTGACCATCGCTGATTATGGCATTCACCAGATTCAGCGGATGCCCGTCTTGCAGCTTCGCGAGTGGGTGACGCGCCTGCGCGGGAGCGCGGACACGCCCTCCGTGCTGAACGAGCGCGAGCAGATGATCGGTAATCAGGTTTTGAAGGAAATCGACTCGCGCGTCGGCTTCCTCGTCGATGTCGGGTTGGATTATCTCACGATGTCGCGTGCGGCGGGGTCACTCAGCGGCGGCGAGGCGCAGCGCATCCGGCTCGCCACGCAGATCGGCTCGCAATTGACAGGCGTGCTATACGTTCTGGATGAGCCGAGTATCGGGCTGCACCAGCGCGACAACGCGCGCCTGATCCGCACGCTGGAGAAGATGCGCGATCTGGGAAATACGCTGCTCGTGGTCGAACACGATGACGAGACGATGCGCGCCGCCGACTGGATCATTGATATGGGACCCGGTGCGGGCGAACACGGCGGCAAGGTGATCGCGCAAGGCACGCCCGCGCAGATCATGAAAGACAAGAACAGCATCACGGGCGCGTACCTGAGCGGGCGCAAGCGTGTCGCGGTCCCGAAGGAACGGCGACCCGGCAACGGCAAGTTCATCCGCATCACGGGCGCGCGGGAGAACAATCTCAAGGACGTAAGCGTCGAGGTCCCGCTTGGCAAGCTGGTCGTGATCACGGGCGTCTCCGGTTCCGGCAAATCGACGTTGATGGTCGATATTTTGTACAAGAAGGTCGCGATGTCGCTCAACGGTGCGCGGGATATTCCCGGCGCGCACGACAGCATCGAAGGGCTGGACAATATCGACAAGATCATCAATATCGATCAGTCGCCGATTGGCCGCACACCGCGCAGCAACCCGGCGACCTATACCAAGATGTTCGATAACATCCGCACCTTTTACAGCGAACTGCCGGAAAGCAAGGTGCGCGGATACGGTCCGGGGCGCTTCAGCTTCAACGTGAAGGGTGGGCGCTGCGAGAACTGCGAGGGGCAAGGCGTGCTGCAAATCGAAATGCAGTTCCTGCCAGATATTTTTGTGCCGTGCGATGTATGCAAGGGTGCGCGCTACAACAAGGAAACGCTCTCCGTAAAATATCGTGACAAGAGCATCTCCGACGTGTTGAATATGACCGTCAGCGAAGGGATGGCGTTCTTCGCCAACTTTTCCGCGCTGTTCCGCACGCTCAAGACGCTGGATGAGGTCGGCCTCGGCTACATCCGCATCGGCCAGCCTGCGACGACGATGAGCGGCGGCGAGGCGCAGCGCGTCAAACTGAGCCGCGAATTGAGCAAGCGCGGTACGGGGCGCACGCTCTATGTCCTCGATGAACCTTCGACGGGGCTGCACGCGGCAGATGTCGAACGCCTGATCGAAGTCCTGCAACGGTTGGTCGATCAGGGCAACACAGTCGTCATCATCGAACACAACCCGGATATAATCAAAGTCGCGGACTGGCTGATCGACGTCGGACCGGAAGGCGGCGACCGGGGCGGGGAGATCGTCGCGGTCGGGACGCCGGAACAGGTCGCGGAAGTCCCGGCGAGTTATACCGGGCATTTCCTCAAGGAATATCTGCGCGGAGACAAATAAACTATGAGCGACCTCGAATTGACTGTGATCGGTGGCGGGCTGGCCGGGACCGAAGCCGCATATCAGGCGGCAGAGCGCGGTCTGCACGTCATGCTTTACGAGATGCGCCCGCAGCGCAAGACGCCCGCGCACGTCACGGGCGATCTCGCGGAACTGGTCTGCTCCAATTCGCTCGGCTCGGACCTGCCCGACCGCGCGCCGGGCTTGCTCAAGAATGAACTGCGCCGGATGGGGTCGCTGCTCATCCGCGCGGCGGAGCGGGCGAGCGTCCCGGCGGGCGGTGCGCTGGCGGTGGATCGCGAGAAGTTTGCGGCAGAGGTCACGGGTGCGATTGAATCTCATCCGAATATCACGCTCATTCGCGAGGAAGTGACCGCGCTCCCAGCGGGACCGTGCATCATCGCCACCGGACCGCTCACCGCCGATACGCTGGCGCGTGAGATCGCGCACCTCGCCGGGCAGGAATATCTCTACTTCTACGATGCAATTGCGCCCGTCGTGGCGGGGGATAGCATCGATATGAACATCGCCTACCGCGCGAACCGCTACGAGAAGGACGCCGACTCGGACGGCGATTACATCAACTGCCCGCTCAACAATGACGAATACGCCGCGTTCGTGCGGGAACTCGTCGCGGCGGAATCGATGCCCGTTCACCAGTTCGAGCGCGAAGACCCGCACTTCTTCGAGGGCTGTCTGCCGATTGAACAGCTCGCGCGGCGCGGCGAAAAGTCGCTCGCGTTCGGACCGATGCGCCCGGTCGGGTTGAAGGACCCACGCACCGGGAAACGTCCGCAGGCGGTCGTCCAGCTACGGCAGGATAACATCGCGGGGACGCTCTACAACATGGTCGGCTTCCAGACGAATATGCGCTACGGCGATCAGGAACGCATTTTGCGCATGATCCCCGGCCTTGCGGAAGCGGAGTTCGTGCGATTCGGGGAGATGCACCGCAACACGTTCATCAATTCGCCGACACTGCTGCACCCGACGCTGCAGTATCGGGCGCGCGAGGAGCTATTCTTCGCGGGGCAGATCACGGGCGTCGAAGGCTATGCGGGCAATATCGCGACGGGGCTGCTCGCGGGCGTGAACGCGGCGCGCATGGCGCATGAGCTGCCGCTCTGGACGCTTCCCGTGACGACGATGCTGGGCGCGCTTTGCCATTACGTCACGCACGCGGAAGCAGGTCACTTCCAGCCGATGAAGGCCAATTTTGGGATCATGCCGCCGCTCCCCGAAGACCAGCGCCCGCAGGCCAAACGTGAGCGCATGGGTGCGTATGCGGCGCGCGCGGTGGTCGATTTGGATGCGTTTCTGGCCGGGGAACTGGTGTCGTAGTGTTTACGCGCGAAATGCTAATCGATGTAGTTCAAGGCATGGGCAGGGAACAAAACGGATTTGAGACGCTTGAGGCTTCCCTGAATGACATTAGCCGCGAAGAACTCAGCGGCTTGCTCATGAGTTGTGGTGTGATCCCGGAAAGGTTCGATCACGACTCCTCTGAGGAAAAGCTGTGGGCGAAAGCGTGCGATATTCTTTTGAAAATTGCGTTTCAACGGCTGGGTATTGAAGCACAGGTTATCCGTGTACGTGGCAACTCCGCTGATGTGCTGATTACTGCGCCTGATTACACTGTGGTTGCAGATGCAAAGGCGTTTCGTCTCAGCCGGACAGCGAAAAACCAGAAGGATTTCAAAGTTGGCGCATTGAACGATTGGCGTAGAGAAAATACGTTTGCCTGTCTGGTAGCTCCATATTTTCAATTTCCGAAAAGCAAAAGCCAGATTTACCAGCAGGCAATTACTCATGGAATTGCACTGCTTTCGTATACTCATCTACGCTTGTTGCTTGCATTTGCAGGTAACAGGTCCCTCATTCCAATTTGGAATGCACCCAAAAGCATTGCTCCCTCAATGAATGCGCAAATCTATCATTCGACTGTTTTGCAAGCCGTACTCGAAGTTTGCGAGCAACCCGCAGAGGAATGGGAGCGCTTTCTGCATGATGAGACACTTGCAATTCAAAATGTCGCGAGTGAGGGCGTCAGTTTTTGGCAATCCCAAATTGCAAACTATCAGAATTTATCGCGTGAAGAAGCTATTCAACGCCTGATTAAGGCACAACGCATCGAGCAAAAGATTCGTACCCTTCAGGCGTTTTTGCGGAGCGTGCCATGAATCAGCATAACATTATCCAGGGAGACTGCCTTGACCTCATACCGCAAATTGAAGACCAATCCATTGATGCACTCATCTCTGATATACCCTACGGGATAAGTCTCGATGATTGGGATGTTCTGCACGCGAATACCAATTCGGCTTTGCTTGGACAGTCCCCCGCGCAAGTTGGCAAATCCGGCTTCAAGCGGCGCGGAAAACCCATTCGCGGCTGGAGTTCGGCAGACCGAAACATACCGAAAGAATATCAGGCCTGGTGCAGCCAGTGGGCAACCGCTGTTTATCCCAAACTGAAACCCGGCGCAAGTGCGTTCATTTTTTGCGCGCGACGCACGATGCACCGCGCCATTGTCGCACTTGAAGATGCGGGATTTCTCGTCAAGGATATTCTGGTTTGGGAGAAGACTTCTGCGCACCATCGTGCGCAGCGTTTGAGCGGCGTTTTACGCAATCGCGGGCTAGAGGACGAGGCCGGAAAATGGGAAGGATGGCGTCTCGGAAATCTTGCGCCTATCTGGGAGCCAATCATCTGGCTGGCGAAGCCTTATCAACATACGCTTACCGATAATGTGCTGGAATACGGTCTCGGCGCGATCCATGTAGAGGGTAGCGAGACCAATGGAAAAAATCCAACCAATCTTCTTCGTTTCGGCTTTGCTGAAAATGAAGCGCGCTATCATGAAGCGCAGAAACCTGTTGCGCTGATGGAATTCTTGATTCAATTGGTAACACAAGAAGACAATGTAGTCCTGGACCCGTTTCTAGGGAGCGGGACAACTGCCGTCGCGTGCGAACGCCTCAACCGGCGCTGCATCGGTTTTGAAATTAGTTCCGCGCAAATAGAAATTGCAAACCGTCGTTTGACAAACATGCATGATGCGGAACCACCCGCTGGGACGGCTCCGCTGATGCAGGGTAAATTAGAACTTTGAAGACGACTATTGCGATCCTCTTCTCAACAACCACCACAATACCAACCCGTTCAACACCTGAAACAGAATTGCGCCCGACGCCCCGAACACGATAAAGCCCTGCTCGACGTTGCGCCCGATCACCTGAGTCGTGATGAACCATGCCAGCGGATACAGCACCAAGATAGGGGGTATCCACAACCATGCCAGTGTCGTATAGCGATTCAACATCAATGCCTGCGCAATTCCGAGCAGCAATGCGGTTGGGACGGCGCGCAGTAAAATCGCTTCCAGCGTGGTCGCCGTACCGAACAGCGCGACGCCGATGGCGACACCCGAAGCAAGCGCGATTATGGTCGCGATGATCCATTCGCCATTAACGTCGATGCGCAATCGCAGCGCGAGCATTTGGAATAATCCGAGGACCAGCCCCGCGATTGCGCCGCCGAGTGCCCCTTGCAGCGGTGTTTCGAGTTTTCCGATAAGCAGGGTTGCCACGCCGCCACCGATTGGGAACGCGAGGAATGCAGCGAGCCAGGCGAAGCCCCATGAAGATTGTGTTTGCATGATGATTGTTCCTTGTGGTTAGGCGAAAATGAAGATAAGGTCAGCGCTGATCAGCCAGAGCGACCAGACGATATATGCAATCGCGTTGACCGCACCTGCGGGCTTCCACCCGGCGGGTTCGAGCAACCCCGCGAGAATGCCGGTTGTAATCCGTTCCGGGCAAACACCTTTCCAGCGCAGCCTGAACGGAAGGCGGCGAAGGAAGTAGATATGAAGCAGACCTGCGTTTACGAGCGAATAGGGATTAGCTCAAATCCCGAATGTAGGGTTTCAGGATGCGTGTCATCAGGTCGATGCCGCGCTGCATCTGCGCCGCGCTGACCTCGTTGCCGCTGAGTTCGATGTTTGGCAGCCAGAAATCGCTGATAAGCCAGCACAGATCGGCAAGTTCATCAATGGTTTCATCGCTAGCCACATTGATAAGCAGCCCGGCCTGTGCCAGACCCGCGAATATCTCGCGGAAGCCTTCGTAGCCACGCTTGCGTACCACGAGATAGCGTTCGCGGAGCTGTGCATCGGCGGCCAGCAATGCCAGCGTTTCACGATAGGCAAAACGATAGCGCCAGATAATCTCGAAGTTCACGCGCAGCCAGCCGCTTGCGTCGTCGAGCTTTAAGGAATGATCAGGCGCGACGGAGAATGTGTGATCCGTATCGGCGAAGAGTTGCTCGAAAAGCGCGCGGATGATGTCGGCCTTGTTGCGGAAGTGATAGTACAGGTTGCCGGGGCTGAGACCGAGTGCTTCCGCGATGTGGTTGGTCGAAACAGCATCCGTACCCTGTGCATTGAACAGGTCAAGCGCGGCGTTCAAAATCCGTTCGCGCGTCTTTTCGGCTGCTTTTGTGATTTTACCCTCCTTTTTAGAGTATTTACTCTATATATCCGTAGAATAGAGCAATTACTCTAAAATGTCAAGGTCCTTGAGTCGGGTCTATGATGCCCCGCTGAATTTCATTGCAACGGCTGTTGCAAGTGCATCCGCCAGAGCGTGACAGGTGCATCATAGCCACGCACTGAAGCGCTGAAGGGTTCGGCAATGACCGAGCGCAGGCGCATTTCGTCGCGAACGCCGGGGTCCTCCACGACGCTTTCCCCGGCCACGATGTCGTCACCGTGACTTTGGCCTTCCAGCCGCGCCGCGAAGTTGACCGTTGAGCCGAAATAATCCAGCCTGTCGTTGAGTGTGACTGCGATGCACGCGCCCTTGTTGATCCCCATCTTGAGGATCAGCTTCGTCATGTGCTGCGCGTTGTATTGCTCAATCGCTTCAAGCATATCCAACCCGGAACGCACTGCGTTTACCGGGTCGGTAAAGACGGCCATAATCGAGTCGCCAATCGTTTTGACGAGCGCCCCGTGATGCGTTCGCACGCTCTCGCGCAGCAGGTCGAAATGATCCATCACGCGCTTGAACACAGGCGCATCACCGAGCGCGCGGTACATCGCCGTCGAGCCTTTCAGGTCCGTAAAAAGGATCGTCAGGCTTTCCACGCTGATCGATTCACCGGGTCGCAGCGCTTCGCCGGAGAATAGATCGCGGAAAGTTTGTAGCGCTGTTACTTCTGCCGCCGTGACTGCGCTATCCGCATATTCAAGCCGACCAAGCATCACCTGTTGAATCTGATCGGTCTGATTGGTGAGCGTCATCGCAATCTCGCCCGGCGCAACTTCCGGATTCGAGAGCGTGAGTTCATCGCCCGCCGTGAGTGTCGTTGCGCGGTCCCTCGTTGCCGCACGGACAGTCATAATCGTTTGCCCTTTCAACACCTGCTGCACGGAGGCAGGCGTGCGCGGCGCAGCGTCTTTGGAAGCAATACGCGGCGCGAGCCAGCGATAACGCCCGGCTTCGAGCGTGAGCGCCATGTGTCGGGTTTCGCGCGGTTGCAAGCGCTGTTGCAAAATGATATGCGGCGTATTCTGCGGGTTGCCGATGCAATACTCGTCGCGCGTGACGGTCCGGATCGACGGGTTGACCTGAAACGTCGCCTCGACGGTCCGCGCGAAATCGACCTCAAAATCGATATTGCAGGATGGGCAATAGCCACTCTGCGAGACGCCCGCCAGCGTGGTCGATTGGTGCTTCGCGCCCCGGCAGTTCGGGCAAATCATATCCCACGAAAGATCGAGCAGACCGAGCCGCGTAGCGCGCAGGAAAAGTTCCAGCACCGCATATTTTTCGACTTCCCAGCGCTCGGCCAGCGCGAAGGGGCGCATCCGCACGAGTTCTTCATCGTGCGCACGCTCGACCAGCATGGCGAGCAACTGGATCAGCGTGGGGTCGTACTGCGCTTCGTAAAGCTGCGCGCAAATCTCTTCCATCCGAATATTTCCGGTGCTGGAAAGCGGCGTGCGGCGCGGCGTGAGCGGCGGGTCGGCACGCTTGTTCAGCAGGAAATCATCGATGTGATGAAAGACCTTGCCGAACTGTCGCCGCGAGATTAAGCCGACCTGTACCGGAATACTTGGCGCGGTGAGCAGGTGACGCGGCGTCGTCCACGTTTCGTAAATAAGCTGTGTACTGCCATCCGGGAGCGCGTTCAGCGTGGTTTCGGTGCGCAGGCGCGCGAGCGGTCCGTTACGATAGACCGAAACGCGCCGCATGTGCTTCTGGTATATCCACTCGAACGGGTCTTCATCGTAGACCAGCAACACGCCATAGACGCGCTGGCGTATCGTGCGCTGCGACCCGCCTTCGGGCAGCGGCGACTCTGTATAACGAATGGGTGGCAACCCCGCTGCCGCGTTGAAGCGATCTGTGTTGGTGACGTGCGGCCAGAGCGCTTCCGGGCTGCTTTTCAGGAGGAACTCCCAACGGTAAAACACGGTCAGATCGCGCATAGTCGGTTCACAATCCATTAGCAGCAACGACTTTAGAACGTCGCCACCGAATTATCCGTACTTTTGCGTTGGAACACAGCCCGTTTAGCCAGTTCTCATACGGAAGAACAACTCACCAACCATGATTTTCGTAGTATTATACAAGAGAAGACCATGCGCGTGAACGTGCATCACGGGTCTACAACAAGGAAGCATCCACTCCATGAACATCAGTAGTATTTTTGGCTTGTTGGCTTTTGTCGGTCTGGCGCTCGCCGTCGGTGGTGTGGCGCTCGGCATCAACAACACACTCAATCGCCGCTCGGCGCGTCCGGGAACCCTGCTGGTCATCGTTGGGATCGTCGTCGCCGCGCTGTTCTTTGTGTTGAGCGCGGGCGTCGTACAAATCGCGTCCAATGAAGTCGCGGTCCTCTTCCAACCGTTCAGCGGCGACCCGGCAGAAGGACGCCTCTCGAAAGAACCCCTCGGTCCGGGTATTCATGTAATTATCCCGGGGATCAATGTGCCGACCGTCTATTCAACTCGCCTGCAAACCTATACCATGTCCGGCGTGTCGAACGAGGGCCAGCAGGCAGGCGATGACTCGATTAAGGCGCGTACCAAAGACGGTCAGCAGGTCGATCTGGATGTCTCCATCGTCTTCGGCATCAACCCGGCCAGCGTGAACCAACTGCACCTCAAATGGCAGAACCGTTACGAGACCGACTTCGTGCGTCCGACCTCACGCGAAGCCGCCCGTGAGATTCCCTCGGCCTACAGCATCGAGGAAATCTACGGCGAGAAGCGCGCAGAACTCAAAACCCGCATTTTCGAGACTCTCAAACCCAAGTTCGAGAGCAACGGCCTCCTGCTTGCTGATGTGCTGGTGCGTAACATCACCTTCAGCGCGGAATATATCAAGGCCATCGAACAGAAGCAGGTCGCCGCGCAGGATGCCGAACGCGCCAAACAGGAAGCCGAGCGGGTCCGCACGCAGGCGAAGGGACAGGCCGATGCCGCCGTCCTCACCGCGCAAGGCGAATCGGATGCGCTGGCTGCACGCGCGAAGGGTGAGGCCTCCGCAATCACCATCCGCGCGCAGGCCGAAGCCACCGCGCTTGGCCTGATCAACGAGCAGTTGCAGAAGAATCCGCTGCTCATCCAGTATCAGTATGTGCAGAAACTTTCCGAAAAGGTGAGCGTGATCCTGCTGCCCAGCAATTCGCCGTTCCTCTTCGACGCGCAATCGCTGCTCGGTCTCGGCGCGAACGGTGCGTCGGGTGCGCCCGCCGCGACGGGGACACCTTCCCCGGCAACGCCCGCCGCAACGGGAACGCCGACGGCGCGCCCCTAGTTCGGAGGCTATCTCCAGCGTACACGGCGCGGTCATAGCGAGTCACCCGGCTCAAAAATGGCCGCGCCTGCTATCGTCAGGACGAGTCCGCCGCCTTAGCGATAATGCCCGGAGCGAAACTCGTCAATGTATGGTTGGTACACAGCCACATTTCCCCGCCGTGCGCCGCTGATGATTTTGTAATAGTCGCTGGCAATGTCGGCTTGCTGCTCGGTCTGGAACGCCTGTAAGCCGTGACCTGCTGCTGTCTCCGCGGCCAGTCGCTCCTCACCACCGTAGTCATAGACGCCGCGCACCGCGTGGTACAGGGTACGTATCATCGACACGCCGTGCTGGTACTGCCATGAGTGGCCCATTTCGTGGATGAGCCAGGCGGTGTCGAGTGCGTTGCCCGCTACCGTCCCGGCTGGAAAGTTAATCGTCCAGGGCGTTGTCCGTGCAAAGCCCCCCAGAGACATGATTGGTGCATCTTCAAGGACAATTCGATCATAGTCGATGCCGCCACCGAAAACGCTCTGTGCCGCCGCGCGTTCTGCGCCCGTGAGCGAACGGCGTGTCTGCACGTCGAGATTTTGTTGGCGGCGACCCAGATTGGTGTCCCAGATCAGACCCGGAATATACGTGACTTCTTCTGCAGAATAGACTGACGTGCGATGATCTTCCAGCAGTGCAGTCGCCATCTGAGCCGCTCTGGCGTATCTCGCGCCAGTGAAGGCGGCTTCGATCTCTTCACGGGTGGCACTGATATTGGAAAAAAACTGCTGGTCCCCGGAAGAACGGACCCGGATTTTCCCCGCGTCAATCAATGCCTGCAATGCGCGTTGAATACCGGGAGCATCGGCAGTATATCGATCTATTGGCGGCGTACCTTCGCCCATTATAGGTTCAACATCGATGTGTTCGCGTGTGTAAGCAGAAAGATCGCGTTGAATAGTCGCTGCCGTACCGTGCTGCTGCTCAACCATACGACGGACGGCCTGGTTGCCGTGTGTTTGCTGTAACGAAAGAAGTCGCCGCTGATTTGCCGTCAGGTGGCTTGACGCCAGGTTGGTCTGCGCGTTGAACCCGCCCTCGGCAGTTTGAGACGGCTCGCCTCCCTGAGCGACAACTTTCGGCGGTCGCTGACCATGTTCGTGTGACATCTGGTTTTCGCTCCACACCCAAAATTTCTGCAGATATTGCGGTGGCATACTGTCGCTGAAAAAGTGCCAGCGTACAAGCCAATCATACACTTTTTTTGAGATTGCATTATGAATATTGATTGCAAGAACAAAGCGATGTTCACATCATGCCTGTCGAGGAGTGTTACCCCTTGCGCGGCAACTTGTGTTAAACTGCTACCGGGTTATCATGCCCGGTAGCGCATTTGAGGAAAAGCATCGTTTAGTATTCGCTTGAAACAAATACGGTACTGCATTTTCGTCCGCAAAAATCGTCCCAGAGGAACTATGAGCGTCGATTCCAAGTTAGTCAAGATTGGTGTATTTTACGATGGAAACTACTTCTTCCACGTAAGCAACTTCTATCTATATTCGCATCCGCGTCGGTCGCGCCTCAGCATCGAAGGCATTCATGAATTCGTGCGCAGCCAGACGGCGCAACTGGAAGATGTCGATCTGCGCAATTGTCAGGTTGTGGACTCGCACTATTTTCGGGGTCGCCTTTCTGCATCCGAAGCCAACAACCGCGACAAACTCTATCAGGAGCGCGCCTTCGACGATGTGCTGATGCGCGAGGGCGTCGTTACACACTATCTGCCACTCAGCAGACAGGGTGAAAAAGGGATCGATGTCTGGCTCGCGCTGGAAGCCTATGAACTGTCTGTCCTCAAGCACTTCAACGTCGTGATCCTGATCGCGTGCGATGGCGATTATGTGCCGCTGGTCCGCAAAATCCACGCGCTCGGCACGCGCGTGATGGTCCTCGCGTGGGACTTCCAGTATACCGACGAGACGGGCAACATCCGCGCGACGACCACTTCCGTTAAGCTGCTCGAAGAAGCGACCTACCCGATCCTCATGCATAATATGATCGACGACAAAACGCGCCGCAACGATGCATCTATAGCCAACCTGTTCGTGCCGCCACGCGATTACACCACTGGCTACGAAAGCCCTGTCCAGCGTCCGGTGTTACCCCAGCAGTTGCCTGTTTCCGGCACGCTGGGCGAGACCTATTTCGGACGGGTCGCGACGATCAAGGAAGGCTATGGCTTCATCAATACCGATGGCAGCACACGCAGTATCTTCTTTTACTGGGGTGATGTTGCGGCGGGCGATTTCAATACGTTGCAAGTGGGCGAACTCGTACAGTACGTCCTCGGCATGAACGACAAGGGCGAATGCGCGAAGGACGTGCGCCGCGCCAACATCGCGCAGCCGACGCTGCCTGCACCGCAAATCGAGCCACATTGACGCCCCGCACACCCATTGCTACAATCGAGGCCATGCGAGAGGGACCCACGCGGTCCCTCTTTTGTTTGCTGCATCATGGAAGAGGTAGTTTTAATGGTCGATAAACGTGCCTTGATTGTCGATGACGACCCGTCGAATTGTGCGATCTGGGAATTGGTGCTGAATGATCGCGGCTACGCCGTGCAGACCGCAGGCGATCTCGCGAGCGGCTATGAAGCCGTCGATGGCGCGATCTCGCTGTTTCTGGTCGATTATCATTTGCCGGATGGTCCCGGTTCGCATCTGATCGCTTACATCAAGGAAAACCTGCCGGAGAGCATCATTCTGGTTGTCTCGATGGACGATGACGCGGATGTGATTCGCGAGGCGATTCGCGCAGGTGGCAATATTTTCATCGTCAAGCCAGCCAGCCCGACCGTGATGAATCAGATTTTGACCGAAATCGAGAACGGTACGCTGGATACCAATGTCCGGCAGTTGATCAACCGCAATGGACGACGTAGTTACGCGGCCTGAATCGCAATTCAATAAGGAACAGCAGACATGAAGCTGACATTTCACGGTGCGGCGCGCGTCGTCACGGGGTCGCAGCACCTGATCGAAGTGAACAACCGCCGCATTTTGCTGGATTGCGGGCTGTATCAGGGCAAGCGCGACGAAGCGAACGCGCGTAACAAGACGCTGCCCTTCAATGCGGGCGAAATCGACATCATGGTCCTCTCGCACGCGCACATCGACCATAGCGGGAACATTCCCAATCTGGTCAAATCCGGCTTCAAGGGCGATATTTATGCGACCTACGCCACACGCGACCTGTGCGCGACGATGCTCATGGATAGCGCGCATATTCAGGAGCAGGACGCCGAATATGTGAACAAGAAGCGGATGCGCGCCAACCAGCCGCCCGTCGAGCCGCTCTATACGCAGGAAGACGCGCTCAAGGCACTCGGCTATTTCCATTCGGTCAATTACGACCGCTCGACGCAGATCATGCCCGGCGTGACGCTTTCCTATGTCGATGCCGGACACATGCTCGGTAGCGCTATCGTCACGCTGCATATCGAGGACCGCGAGAAAGGCCGTGATGTCACGCTCGTCTTCAGCGGCGACCTCGGCCAGCCGGGGCTGCCCATTCTGCGCGACCCGACAGTGATCCCGGCAGCAGATATTTTGATTATGGAAAGCACCTATGGCGACCGCCTGCATGATAAATTCGGTGACTCGCTCAAAGACCTGGAGCGTGTCGTTGTGGAGACCTATCGCCGGGGCGGGATCGTGATCGTCCCGGCCTTCGCGGTCGGTCGCACGCAGGAGCTGGTCTTCGCGCTGCATCAGCTTTCGACAGCGAATAAAATTCCGAAGCTGCCGATTTACGTGGATAGTCCGCTTGCCGTAAACGTGACTGCCGTATTCCGCGCGCACCCGGAAGCCTACGATGACGAGACGCGCGCGTACCTGAACGGCATCAAGGGCGCGGACCCGTTCGGCTTCGAGGGTTTGACGTATACGCACAGCGTCGATGAGAGCAAACAACTCAACTTCCTGAACACGCCCGCCGTGATCATCTCGGCGAGCGGCATGGCGGAAGCGGGCCGTATTCAGCACCACCTCAAGAACCATATCGAAGACCCGAAGAACACCGTCCTCATCGCGGGGTATCAGGCCGAAAACACGCTTGGCCGCAAGATACAGGACAAGCAGCCCGTCGTGAACATCTTCGGGGAACCGTACCATCTGCGCGCGCAGGTCGAGACGATCACGGGCTTCTCCGGCCACGCCGACCGGAACGGCTTGCTGGGCTGGGCGGGCGAAATCGACAAGCGCCCGCGCCAGACGTTCCTCGTGCATGGCGAAGACGGACCGCTCAACGCGCTGGCGCAGGGCTTGAAGGATCAGGACGGATACGAAAACGTGCATATCCCGAATCTGCATGAGACGTTCGAGGTCTGATACAAAGTCGCCCGTTTGCGTAGGGGCGGACCGCTGTGTCCGCCCGGTATTTCTATTTTTGACTTTGATCGATAGGGAAAAAATACAAAATATTCCCATCCGCGACGTAGGCGCTCTGGCCTTCGACATAGATCGCGCTCAATTTCCTGAGTGCGCCATCGGTGGGTCCCTTGTAGCGCTTCTGGAAGGTCCCGGCCAGCGTGAATTCATAAATCGACTGATCAACCGGATCGATAATGAAAATCGAGGACAACCCGGTTGGAGAGTCGAGCAGATACATCGCGTTCGCGCCCTTCAATGCGCCATCGGGAATGTTGTTGAGCGTGAACTGCTGTTCCTCGCCCGTCGTAAATTTCTTCATCGTCCCATCGGCGAGCAGTACATATACGCTCCCGCGACGGTCGATCCCGAAATCGACGGCTTTGGTCAGGTTGCGATTCAGTTCCTGGTTGAAATAGGGGTCCGGTGGGTTGGGATAGGTCGTGCCAGAGGGGACGTAGCGCCAAATCTGGTTCGCGCCGGGGTCCAGAATGTATAAACGCTCCTGCCAGACCGCAAGCGCGACAGGGCGCTTCCAGAGTTCATGACCGGGCAGCGCCTGCGCATTGGCAGGCGGGAATGCGGGCGAATAGGTCACGAGGATACCCTGCATATCCAGCCCGATCAGCGCGTGCGAAGTGCGAATGCCCGCCTCATCGACCCACAGCGTGTCGATGATATTGCGCACGTTGTAGTTACTAGCCGGAGCGCCCGCCTGTATAAGCGGCGTCTGCCCGCGTTGGCCGTTGATTTGGTCAGGTGTGCGAAGCGAATCGCGATAGATCGCGCTCGATGTCTGATCGAGCGTATAGAGGTCCGTACCGCCCTGGATAAATACGCTGGTCAGGTTGGCGTTATTGGGGAAGGTGCGTAGCGGAATGAGCGTGCGCCGCGTGACCTTCGCAAAATCATCGAGCGCGGCCTGCGCCTGTGCGCGCAATTTAGTGAGCGTCGGATCGCCGGGGCGCTGCACATCCGCGATTTCGATGCGCTGCATCACGCCTGTCCACATCGCTTTGGAGCGGTCCAGATCGCTTTTCGGGACGGCGGCGGCCTGATTCGCCTGCTCCTGTACCTGGTTGACCAACTGCTCGAAATTTGTGGAGTCGACCTGCGAAAGCCGGAAACCAACCATTACGAAGACGACCACCACCGGAATCAGGATAGCCACACCTATCGCGACCGAGAGCGGAAAATTCGGCGTGCCTTCTTTCGGCTCCGGGAAGACGCGATCCAGCAACCCATTGATGATCCGCGCAATGCCGCGCAGCAACCAAGCGATGCCGTGTGTCACGGCGTAGAGGATGCGCGCCGGGAGCGGCTTCGGCGGCGCGGTGAGTGCCTCGTTCGCTGGCGCAACGGGAGCGGGCGGTGCAGCGGGTTCGGTCCCTGTGACTATTGGCGGCGTGCCATCACTCGTACTCTCCGTGATCGCTGCTTCCGGCGTTGCAACCGCTGCTTTAATCGGCGCGGGCGGCGCTTTAATCGGCGCGCTCTTCGCGGCTTCGGCTTGCCGCACCGCCGGGTCGATCATCTTGAATTCGATCATCACGGCCTGCGTTTGCGGCGCGGCGGCGGCCTTCAAAGCATCCTGAACAGCGCTGCTCGCAAGGGCATCGCGCAGGGTATCGCGCGGCGCGTTCGCCAGCCCCAGATCGCTCATGACGAAGACGTGGCCGGGTTCGATTTCATAATGCGCGAGTTTGACGTCCGGAGACGGACTGTAACCGAGCGGCAGCCCCATCAGCGCGAATTCATCGCGCAGGTCATCCGGCGCGGTGATCAGGTCCGCGCCCTGCCGCAGGAGCGTGATGCACGCGCCCGCACGCGCGAGGAATAGTTCATGACCGCGCAGCACCATCGCCGCCAGATTGACCTGATACTTCTCGCCAGCGGTCGCGTTGTGCGTCATCAAGTGCGAATTGACGCCGTTCATCACCTCACGCAGACCGCTGGTGACGCTCGCGCTCGTGCGGAAATAGAGTTCGCAGGCGAGGCTCGCAATCTGCTCATAAAACGCAGAGGTTGCCTGCGGTCCCTGCGCGGGGGTGGCGAGGACGAAGAAGGTATCGGCTTCGCGTCCACGCACAGGCTTTTTCGGCGGCGGCTCGATGCGCGCTCCGGGCGGCTTGGTGCGCAGCGCACGCCCACCGACCATGAACAGGTAGCTCACGGTCGCCTCAAGGTCACTGTTGAGCGGCGGCGCTTTGGATTGCACTTGTGGAATCATATGGGGGATTGTAGCCGGGATGTAGCGGCGCGGCGAGTCGCATCGCTAACTATTTCATATTAAAAGCTGGTTTTTATAAAACGAGACAAATAATATACGTCTGATGTGGAATGAATTTGGCGAAAAGGGGAATGGGACGCAAGATTGAAGGTACCCCTACAGTCAATCGGACCCATTCCCATGACAAGTATAGACCTGGAAACGCTTTTGACCACGCTGTACGTGCTGGTAGACGACTGGTATCAAACAGAGGGACGGCATCTGCTAAAGGGTAAGACAGGCGCAAAAGCGCAGTTCAGCGACAGCGAATTGTTGACATTGCTGCTGGCGCATGATTTTGTGCCATATCCGGGCGAAACGCAGTATGTGGCATACATGCGTGCCAACCATCTGGACCTGTTTCCTAAGCTGGTGGACCAGAGCCAGTACAATCGACGCGGGCGAGCCTTACAAGCGGTGGTGGAAGCACTACGGCAAGCGTGGTTGGGGATGTTGGGTGGGTATACCTGCGAGTGCCTGCTGCTGGATACCAAACCTGTCCCGGTGGTAGGCTACAAACGGTCCAAAACACATAGTGACTTTGCAGGGTATGCCGGGTATGGTCAGTGTGCGGCGCGTAAGCTGCACTACTTCGGCTTCAAACTCGTGCTGCTGAGTACCTGCGACGGTCTGCCCGTCGTCTACGACTTGGTGGCTGCCAACACCGACGAACGTCTTGCTGCCGAGAGTGTTCTGTACCGTGTCAACGACTGTGACATCCTGGCCGACAAGGGCTTTCTTGGCGCGGATTGGCAAGCCAGCATTGCCGATGAAACCGGCAACTGTGTCCTCACTCCCAAACGCGCCAACCCGTCCCAACAAAATCATCCGCTACTCGACGCCGCGCTGGGCAGTTTACGTGAACGCATCGAAGGCGTCTTTCACCAACTCCAGAACACAGGGCGCAACCTTGAGCGCTTGCTTGCTAAAACGGTAGCTGGCTTGACCGCTCGCATCACCCTCAAAGTCACCTGTTTGGTTCTCAAGCGCTTGCTTGCCCGTGACTTTGCCTTTGACCTCCAAACCTTTTCCATTTCACATTAGACGTAATATAGTAGGGCAGACGGCGCACAAAGGGGTAGACAAGTGATTTTCAGCAAGATACGAGACCCCAGATTGATCACGGTGCGTCGCGGCGGCACTCTGGCGGATGTCGATCATCGCCTTCTTGCAGTTTGGGCGGCTGATTGTGCCCAGCACGTACTGCATTTCTTCGAGCAAGTGCAACCCGGTGACGAACACCCGCACCGCGCGATTGAGCAGGCGCACGCCTGGGTACGAGGTGAAGTTACGATGACTCAAGCTCGTACCGCCGCCGGACATGCTATGGGCGCGGCAAGAGCGTTGAGCGGCGCGGCAAGAGAAGCAGCTTACGCCGCCGGACAAGCTGCGGCGGTGGCTCATGTCGCAGCTCATGAATTGGGCGCAGCGGCCTACGCGATCCGGGCTGCACGCGCGGCGGCTCCTGAAGATGAACGTATGAAGGCTGGTCGCCTGGAGTGCCAGTGGCAGCGCGTACAGCTTCCCGCCGAAATCCGGGAACTCGTGCTTGACGACCAGAGGTTACGCAATGAGTATTGCTGGTACGTATTCGATTGCTGACCAATTGGCTCGGACTACTGCAACTGCCCGGCAAGCGATAGTTTAAAACACATGCAAAATGGGTTTGCAGCTTGCGCAGCACGCCTTCCAGCTACGCCGTCTTCGCAACCGAATTGCGCGACCCGGAACGGACACCTGCACGCTTGCGGGCGTTCTGGTGTTCCGCGAGGAAGTACGAACCGATGACGAACGCCGCCGAAGCGATTTGCAGGAAAATCCCTTCCCACGTCGCGTACAGCCCGAACCACTGCCCCATCCAGTACGGGAAGTAGATACCGGGCAGCGGGTGGATCGATAGCCAGCCGGACGCCTGCAACGCGAAGACCGTCTTGCCGACCATCGAGACCAGCACCACGCCGATGAACACGCCCGTCACGATCAGCATCTTCTTGTACGGGAGTTTGGTTTGCAGCGAGAATGCGATCACGCCCACGATCCCGGTGAAGAACAGGCCGATGCCGACGCCCTGCACGACGATACTCAAGCCCGCTTCCAGCACCAGCGATTGCAGGAACAGCACCGTCTCGAAGCCTTCCCGGTAGATGCTCGTGAAGCCGAGCAGAATAAGCGCGATGAACGGACCAACAGATACCGCGCCGCCGATAATCTTGTTCTTCTGCTGGTGGAAGTTCGCCATCCACCCGGTCCAATAGGTCTTGTGGAAGAACCAGTTGGTGATGACCAGCAGCACGCCGACCGCGATAATCCCGACAATCGCTTCCAGCTTTTCGCCATATTTGGAAAGCGCCGTAATGATCCCGTTCGCAATGATCCATGTGATGATCGACGCGGCGAAAGCCAGCCCCGCGCCAATGAAAATCGGCTTGCGGAATTTCTTCGTCTCGACGGTGCGCAGGCTCGCGATCAGCGACGCGAGGATGAGGACCGCTTCCAACCCTTCGCGGAAGACGATCACCGCTGCGTTACCGACGACCGCGCCCGGTGCAGATTTGAACGAGGCCATCACGTTCTGGCCTTCGGTCATATAGCCGCGCAGCCGCGTCAGAGCTACCTGTATTTCGCTGGCGGGCGCGTGGTTCGCAAGCAAAATCGCGAGGCCGGGTTTACCTTCCTCGCCCGTCCAGAACGTGCTTTCGATCCGTCCGGCAATATCCGGTGCGAAGCCGCGCAGCTTCTTTTCGATGCCGCTATCGAGGATCGCATAGGCTTCGATGCGCGCGTTCTCCGCAGAGGCATATTGGTCTTGCTTGACGGCGGGCAACACCTGGTCCAGCACCGAGTAAATCACGTCGAAATCGGATGCGCTGGCGCTCTTGAGCCACTCCGCCGGGAGCAGCGTGCCGAGATTATCCCCGATTTTCGAGACGGTATCCGTTACTGTGTTCGGGTCCGCGACCGTATCCATCAGGCTTTTGAGGCTGGTAATCTGCGCCGCGACTTGCGCCGTCAATGCCGGGTTGCGCGCTTCCAGTGACGGTTGCAGGTCGATGAACGCCGCGACTGCGCCTTCACGGAAGGTATTCGCTTCCTGAATCTCCAGGTCCTTGACGACCTTGCCATCACGGACGCCGCGCGCATATTCAATATCGACCAGCGAGACGTAGCGCAAAAGCTGCCCGGCGCGGCGTTCGAGTTCGGCCTGCGAGAGCGGCGCGGCGCGGAAGCCTTTCAGCAGCGCATCCACTTCGGCGCGGCGCGCGGTAAATTCGGCCACGCTGCCCGTGAGCGCGGTCTGCACCAGCGCATCGAAGGTCCCCGCGCCTGCTTTAGCTGCATCCACACCGCGTTGCGTGCTGTATGCCGTGCTGAGAATGTCAAAATAGCCCGCTGCCGCGCCCGCCGCTTCCGCTTCCTTGATCGTGTAGGCTTTGCGGGCGGCGCTATCCGCATCGGCAAGGACCTGATTGAGCCGCGCCTGATACGCATCCAGCAAATCGGTCCGCACCGCCGCCGCCGCGTCCATTGCGCTCAACTTGCCCGCCGCCAGCGCATCCAGCGCGAGCGCCCCATCCGCACCGGGACGGCTGAACTTGCTCGACGCGCGGAACTCGCGCAGGTCGAACCATGTTTGCGCCGTCGCGACATCGCCCTTTTCAACCGCGCGGATCGTGACCTGCGCGCTGCCATTCAGGATCGCCGTCCAGACACGCGCCCGTGCCGCCGCAAATGCCGCGCTGTCCTTTGTGCTGGCCGCGTCCGTCGCGGTCGCAAACGCCGCCACGATCTCCGCATCGACCGCAGCCGTGGTTTCGCGAATTGCGCCCGCGAGCGCGTCCTGATAGATCGCCTGTGCTGCGCTCGTCTGTTGTGTGGCGGCTGCGGCGTCATCGACCGCAAGCGCGGTTTGCGCGTTGAACAGCGCCTTGCGGAGGCTCCCGGCCTGTTCGCCGGGCGTCAGGTCTTGCGCATGGATGGTAGCGCTCCACCCGAACAGGCTGCACAGCAGCGCGGTCACGAGAATAAGGACAAAGCGGCGGTTGAATGAGGTCATCACTGGGTTTCCCGGCTCTTGAATCAGGTTTGCGATAGGGCTATTAATTGTTGGCGAGTTTGATGTCGAGCTGGGCGGCAATCTGCGCGACGCGCCCGGTGATCACATCAGCGTTGGACTGCGCCTCACCTGCGAAGATGTCTGCTTGTTCCGGCGTGAATTTCTTCCCGGCCTGCTCTTGCTTGTACAGGTCGGCAGCGAAATCATGCAAATCGGTGAGGCCGCTGCTGATCTCGCGGTCGAGCGCGGCGCTCTTCGCCGTGACGAGCGGCGCGACGCCCGTATAGATTACTTGCAGGCTACCGACAATATCCTGCACATCGGCGAGGCGGCTGATCACCGAAAATTCACCGCTGTCGGCCTTGTCGCCCATGATGAAGCGCGAATTCTTCCACGCCGCGAAGTATTCTTTCATCGTCGGGACCATGACCACGAGCGCGGTAAAGGCATCGCTTTCGGTTGGCGTCCATTTAGCGGCATCCGCGTTCAGAGCCGTCATGTATTTCGCCATGCCGTCCGCTGCGCCCTTGACGAAGTTCGCATCGGGCAGCACATCACCGAAATCGATTTTGCCGTTGTCATTGAGGTCGGCTTCCTGCTTGACATGCGCCTTGTCGGTCCCCCAAAGCGAGGTTTCGAGCAGGCCGTAAAGGTTGCCCGGCTTCGCGATTACGCTCCCATCAGGCAGCGTCAGATCGAATTCGACCTCGCCCTTCACGCCGCTATCCAGAATCGGATCATAGGGCTGGAGCGTCGGCACGCCCGCGACAATGCCCTCAATCTGCTCGTAAAGCGGGCTGATCACGACCCACGCCGCCTTCGCATCCGCAAGCGCTTTCGCCGCCGCCGCCTGCTTGCTTGCCCACAATGCCGCGTAGTCGAATTGCACATCCTTTGCCAGCGCGTAGTAGCTATCGCCCGCCACCTTAAGCGCTTCCGAACCCGACCGCAGCGCGTCCGTTTTGCCTTGCAGGTAGGTCTTGATGAGGCTCAAATCGGCTTTCGCGCCGTCGGCTCGCGCGGCCTGTGCCGCACCAAACAGGCTTGCAATCATCACGGACAGGACAAACAAGCGGATCAATCGGGTCATCGTGCTTCCTCAGCTTTTGTTGCGAATCGTTTGCAATAAGTTCATTCTAGACCGCTTTGCATGAGGCGTAAATACCCACCCCTTAATGATAAATTTCACACAGCGCGTGGATTGGATTAACCCCGATTAACTTTTGTGAATTTGCGTACAATCATCGCAGAGCGGCGCGCATCGATTATACTAGGCAATCTTTTCCGAACTTTTGGAGCGAATCCGATGAAACTCATCCGCTGCCTGTATGATGGGCGACCGACCGTGATCGCCTATAACAACGATGGCGCACTCTCGATTATGGGTCACGATATGCTGACACTCGCGCAGAGCGGCTTATCCGGCGTCCTGAGCGAACTTTCCGCCGCAACGTTTGTGAAAAGCAAAACTGCGCTTAACGCGCAACGCATCCTCGCGCCGATCCCGAACCCCGGCAAGGTGATCGCCATCGGCCTGAATTATATGGATCACATCCGCGAGCAGAAAAAGACGCCGCCGACCTCGCCGCTGATGTTCAGCAAATTTTCGAGCAGCGTGATCAACCCGGATGACGAAATACGCTGGAGTCCGGCGATGACCGCGCAGGTCGATTATGAGGGCGAACTCGCAGTCGTGATTGGCAAGGTCGCGCGTCGCGTGACGCGCGCGGAGGCGCTCGATTACGTCTTCGGCTATACCTGCGCTAACGATGTGACCGCGCGTGACCTCCAAAACAGCGATGGGCAGTGGACCCGCGCGAAAGGGCTGGAAACCTTCTGCCCGCTCGGACCGTGCATCGTCACCGCCGATGAGGTTCCCGACCCACAAGCGCTCTGGGTGCGGACCACGCTCAATGGGCAGATCATGCAGAACGGCAACACGCGCGACATGATCTTTGATGTCGCCACACTGATTGCGCACATCTCGCAAGCCGTCACGCTCTACCCCGGCGACGTGATCCTAACCGGGACGCCGGACGGCGTGGGCAACGCGCGCACGCCGCAGATTTTCCTCAAGGCGGGCGATGAAGTCATCGTTGAAATCGAGAAAATTGGCGCGCTGCGCAATGTATGCGTGGAAGAGCCGCTATGATCAATGATCCAATGATGCTCGATCTGCCGGACGAGTTCGAGACGGAGCGGCTGATCCTGCGCCCGCCGCGACTCGGAGATGGCGACGTGATCCACGCGGCTATCGAGGCCAGCCGTCCCGAACTCACGCGCTGGATGCCCTGGGCGGGGCAGGACCGCGACGGTACGGAGCGCTACGTGCGCGTAGCGGTGGCGCGCTGGATAACTCGTGAGACGACGCTCCCACTCACGATCTGGCGCAAAGCAGACGGCGCGTTCATCGGTGGCGCGGGCTTCCACAGCATCGAGTGGCACGTCCCGCTGATGGAGATGGGTTACTGGATCGCGACCGAACACACGGGCAAGGGCTATACGACCGAAGCGGTCAACGGTGAGGTCGCGCTCGCGCGCAAGCATTTCGGCGTACTGCGGCTGGAAATCTATTGTGAGCCGGAGAACTTGCGCAGTGCGGCGGTGGCGCGGCGCTGTGGCTTCGAGCAATGGGCGCATATCCGCAATTCGGATCGTGTGAACGGGCGGCTGCGCGATTTGCTGGCGTTTTGCAAGGTCTGGAACGAGGACGATTCGCGCTGAGCTGCGGTATCTGGAGGGGTCGGATGAATCCGACCCCCAAACAATCAGGGCGGACGCACAGGTCCGCCCACTAAAATCACTATCGATAGCGTTTACTTCGTCGCGAACACGTTTGCGAAGAGGACGAACGAATTGGCATCCACGACGGCGGGACCTTGCAGGCGCGGGTTGATCAACACCGAGCGCGTGCCGTGATAAATCGGGATGATCGCGGCGACATCGATAGCGAGGCGCTCCGCCTGGCGATAGACATCATCACGCGCGGAACCAAGCTGCATCGTGGAACCCTTCGCGAGCAGCGCATTGACCGCCGCCGCTTGTGGATAGTCGTTGTAGCCGCAATTGCCGCGCGAGCCGGATGCGCCCGTCAGCAGCATGGCGAAGTCGTCCGGGTCGGCATAGTCCTGGCTCCATGCAATCGTGCCAAGCTGCATCTTGCACGCACCGCGATCCGTATCGTAGAGGCTCTTTTCGGTGCTGTTGATCTTGAGCGTGATGCCCGCTTCCGCGACCTGCTGCTGGATCGCTTGCAGGATGCGGTTTTCGGTCTCGATTTGCCCGGTGCGGACTTCGAGCGTGATGCCGTCCGGGTAGCCCGCCGCCGCGAGCAGTGTCTTGGCTTTCGCGATGTCGCGCGGGAACGGGTTGTAGCTCTTGTCGTAAGCACTCAGGCCGGGCGGGATAATGCCATGCGCGGGCGAACCGTTGCCGCCGAGGATCGTATCGACCAGCGCCTGACGGTCAATCGCGATGGCGAGTGCCTGCCGCACTTCCGGCTTGCTCAGGTCTTTATCCTTGAGGTTGACGCGCAGGTGGAAGACGCTCAGGATCGGGACCACGAAAAGCTGTTTGCCGAGGGTCGCATCGGCCTTGAGCGTCGCGATCTGCGACTCCGGGACGACCGCAATGTCTATATTGCCGCCGCGATATTCGATAATCTGCTGGCTGGCTTCCGGGATCACGCGGATCGTCGCCTGCTTGATCGTGGGTGCGCCGTTCCAGTAGCTCGCGTTCGCGGCCAGCACGACCTGCTGCCCGCGCGTGTACTTGCTGACGGTATATGGACCCGTGCCGACGGGTTTATCCGCAAAGCCTGCCGCGTCTGCGGCTTCCTTCGGGACGATGAACGCGCCGGGCAGGGTCAACTGGTTCAGGAAGGAAGCGGTCGGCGCGGTGAGTGTGATTTCGACCGTGTATTTGTCCTTCGCGACGACGCCCGCGAGCGTCGTGACCGGGTTTTCCTTCGCACGCATCGCGGCGAAGCCGACGACGTTGTTCAGCACCAGCGAGGTATAGCTCGTCCCGGTTTTCGGGTTGCCGAGCCGCTCGAAGGAATATTTCACATCGTCGGCGGTCATTTCGCGCCCGTTCTGGAACTTTACACCCTTGTGCAGTTTGAAGGTATAGACCTTGCTATCAGCGGAAATGTCATACGTTTCCGCGAGCAGCGCGCGCGGTTCGAGCGTATTGGGGTCGTAGGTGAGCAGCCCTTCGTAAACGTTGTAAAGCACCTGGAATTCATCCAGTGTCGTTGCGGCGTGCGGGTCGAGCGTCTTGGGACCGCCCTCGAAGAAGGCCGTTGTGACGGGTTTGGCTTGTGCCTCTGCCGTGCGCGGGGCGAAGGACGCCGCCACGAACAGGGCGGCCACGAGCATGATCAAGCGTTTCATGTGAAATCTCTCCAGACTAAACAAAGCATCTAACCGCGCTTGAATATACATCGCGCGGCGGGGCGCGGCAAGCCTACCGCCGGGGTACGATTGACCATTTATTTCCAGCCCGCCGCATTTCCGGGACCGCGATAAGCTATAATGAGCCATCCTTGAATTTGATAGAACTTGTGTGCTATCATACAGCACATCACCCCGGAGCTGTACCATGCGCGTTTCAGTTTTGCAGGAAAACCTCGCAAAGGGGCTGGCCGTCGTCACTAAGGCGATAGCGGCACGCCCGACATTACCGATTTTGAACAACGTCCTATTGAGTGCAGAAGATGGCCGCCTGAAAGTCGCGGCGACCAACCTTGAATTGGGTATCGTGATGCGCGTCGGCGCGAAAGTCGATCAGGATGGCGCGATTACCGTCCCCGCGCGCACCTTGCAGGATTTGGTGAATACGCTGCCGCCGGAGCGCGTCGATCTGGTGCTGGATGCGAAGACCAATACGCTCAAAATTACCTGTGGCGCGACTTCCGCGAACCTCAAGGGCATGAGCGCCGCCGATTACCCACCCGTGCCGGAAGCCGATACGGAGACTGGACTCGCGATCCCGGCGGAAGCGTTCGACGAGATGATCGGCCATACCGTGTTCGCGGCGGCGAAGGAAGACAACCGCCCAATCCTGACCGGGTTGAGCGCGAAATTCAGCGAGGATACGCTGCGCCTCGCGGCTGCGGATGGCTATCGCCTCGCGATTCGTGATACGCGGCTCGACTCGCCCGTCGAGGAGCCGCTCGCGCTGGTCATCCCCGCGCGCACACTCTCCGAAGTGATGCGCGTGATCGGCAACGACGACGCGATGGTATACATCAGCATCGCGCCCGGTCGCTCGCAAATCATGTTTCACCTGAATCAGGTGGACATCAATTCGCAGTTGATTGATGGAACCTTCCCGCCCATCGAGCAGATCATCCCGAAAAGCCACAAGACGACGACGATCCTGCATACGCAGGAATTTTTACGGGCGTGCAAGCGCGCGGAAATCTTCGCCCGCGATGTGAACGGCACGACGCGCGTAAAGATCACGCCAGGTGAAAGTTCGCTTGTCCCCGGTACGGTCAGCATTTCCGCACAGTCGCAGGAGCGCGGCGACAACGAGGGGCGTATCGACGCGACGGTGAGCGGACCGGGCATCGAAGTCGCGTTCAACGTGCGTTACCTGATTGATGTTCTGAGCGTGATCAAGGAAGAGCAGGTCGTGTTGGAAACCAACGAGGCGAATAGCCCGGTGGTGCTGCGCCCGGTCAACCGTGACGATTTTACGCATGTGATCATGCCGATGTCGGTCAATCGGTAGCGCTCCGGTATAGGGGTCGCGGCTTGCCCGACCCGTTTCAATTTGGGCGGACACACAGGTCCGCCCCTACAGAATACAATTACGTTCTAGTGTAGGGGTCGGGCTTGACCGACCCGTTATTCCGATTGTAATTCCGCGAGCCGAGCCGACAGCCACGCGGCCAACGTCCGCATTTGTGCAGCGCTCGTCTTGTGGCCGATCTCGGCTTCCTCATAGGTCAGCGCCGCGCCCGCCTCTTGCAGCGCATCGCGGGTATGCCGCGCATATGCCACCGGGATCGTCTCGTCGCGCGTGCCGTGCAGCAACAGGATCGGCAGCCCGTTCAGCGGCGGCAGCGATTGGCGGTTCAGGTTCGGGATGAAGCCCCCTAGGGCAGCCACCCCGCGTACTTGCGCCGGGTCCGCGAGCGTGTAGAGGTATGCCATCGCCGCGCCCTGCGAAAAACCGAGCAGCACCACCCGCGCCGGGTCGCCGCCGTAGACATCCACACCCGCGATGAAGCGATGCAGCACGCCCAGCGCGGTCGTCAGCGAGAAGGGGTCGGGCGGCACGGTCGGCGCGAACCACGCATAGCCGCTCGCAATTTCCAGCGGCGCGCGAGGCGTGAGGACCAGCCATTCGCGCGTCACGGCACGGGCGAAAACCCACGTCACATCCTCGTTCCCGTAGAGGCCATGCAGCATGATCAGCGTCGGGTGCGGTCCCACGCCTTCCGGTGTGCGGACGCGGTGAACAAGGCCGAGCCGATCAAATTCCCGGCCAGCGGTCACGGTGGGGGGATTCTGGTTAAAATCTGACATACGCATCTCTCCAATTCGTAACAAGCATACCGAATACGCGTCGCGACTTGTAGGGGCGGCGCTTGACCCGCCCGAAAGTCCGCAACCGGGATGATCTGGCAAGCGTACTACTTGCAAGTATGAAAGGGTGATCGACTTGGCAACGAACAACGCGACTGTCCCCGTGCTGCGCGCTCGCGGGCTGACGAAGGCGCTCCCCATCGGGAGTACAATGGTGCAAATCCTGCGCGGGATCGATCTGGACATCGGGCGAGGGGAGCGCGTCGGGATCATCGGACCCAGTGGGAGCGGTAAATCAACGCTGCTGGGGTTGCTCGGCGGGCTGGATACCCCTTCGACAGGGACCATCGAGATCGACGGGATCGATATTACGCGCATGAATGAAGGGCGGCTGACCGCCGTGCGCAACGAGAAGATTGGCTTCGTCTTCCAGTTCTTCAACTTGATCCCGACCCTGACCGCGCTTGAAAATGTCGCACTGCCCATTGAATTCGCGAACCGCCGCAAATTCAATTCGCGCAAACGGGCCGCCGAACTGCTGGAAATGCTCGGTCTGGGCGACCGTCTGCGCTTCCGCCCGACTCAGTTATCCGGCGGCCAGCAGCAACGCGTCGCCATCGCGCGGGCGCTCGCCAACGATCCGCCGCTGCTGCTCGCGGATGAGCCGACGGGCAACCTCGATACGGAGAGCGGGCGCACGGTACTTCAACTGATCAAGGATTTGCAACGTCAGATCGGAACGACGGTCGTGATTGTCACGCACGATCCGGGCATTGCGGGGCAGATGGACCGCATCCTCACGCTGGTCGATGGGCAGTTGCTCGCATCGCCGGAGCCACGCTTCGCAGATTTGGGACAGGCGGCCTCATGACGCATCTGCGCTTCTACTTCACGCATTCGCTCAACGACCTGCGCCGCAACGGTCGCCGGACGCTCTTCGCGCTGTTCTGTGTGGCGGCGGGCGTTGCCGCGATTGTCGCGCTGCGCACGCTCGGCCTCTCGATTGGCGATACCCTGACCAACAATCTCGCCGCAATTAATAAGGGCGACATCAAACTATCATCCCCATCCGCAGCGGTGAGTACCGGACAGGCGGGCGAGTCGCGCGCCGCGTTTTTGCAAGAGCGGGTCGATCAGATCAAGGCGTGGGCAGCACCCCGCAATATTCAGGTTGTGACCGCGATCACCAACGTGAATATCTCGGTCGCGGCCACCACCGGAACTTCGATAGGGCGTCCGCAGTTCATTTCCTCAATCATCATCAACCCGGCTGAGTACCCGCCCTACGGTCCGATCCTCGCGCTGGATCCGCCGAATGTGCCGCTGGCAAACCTCTTTACGGGCGGTAACGATGTGGTGGTTTCGCAAAACCTCGCGCAACAGCAGGGCATCAAGGTCGGCGATCAAGTGCGCGTCGGGCGCACCGACCAGCTATTCACCGTGCGCGGGATCGCGCCGGGTGACGCGGAAGGCTTCCGCAGCATCCTCGTGTTGTTCTTCGGCTTCGCCTATTTCGACCAGCGCTCCGCGAGCGTGCTGCAACTGGATACGCGCCCGGATGAGATATATCTGAAAATCCCGCAGGGCGCGAACGTGAGCGCCGTCGCGCAGGAACTATCCAATACCGTTGACTTTGCTGCGCGGATCACCACAACCGAAGGTGTGCGGCGTACCAACGAGCAGCTTGCCTCAATCATCGACCGGCTGATCGTCGCGATGGGCTTGATCGCGCTAATCATCGGCTCGACCGGAATCATTCATACAATGCTCGTGGTCGTGCGCCGCCGCACGCTCGAAATCGCGGTGTTGAAAACGCTCGGCGTGCGCGGTCGTCAAATCGCGATCCTGTTCCTCGTCGAAGCGATGATCATGGGCGTGGTCGGGAGCGCGGTCGGGCTGCTGCTTGGCATCCTGATCAGCTTCGGCGTGAATGCCTTCACGCAGCAAATCTGGCCTGCGACGCTACGTTGGACAATCTACCCGGATGCTCTGCTGACGGGTTTCGGCCTCGGCGTGATCGTGACTATCGTGTTCGGCTTCCTGCCGACCTTCACAGCGGCGGCGGTGCGTCCCGCGACGGTGCTGCGTCCGAACGAAGCACGTCCTCCCTCGGCAGGTCTGATTCAAACACTGCTCGCGCTGATGATTGTCGTGATCGGCGTCGGTCTGATCGTTGGTAATATCCTCGGCAGTGTCGCCTTTGGGCTGATTGGCGTGATCGCGACGCTGATCTTCATGGGCTTCGGGATTTTCCTTCTGTGGCTGCTGGTGCTGCTGATCAGCGTCCTGCCTTCGTTCCGCAGCGTGGATTTGCGGCTCGCGTTACGCGGCATCGGCGAACACCGCTTCCGCACGGCCTCTACGCTTTACGCGCTGAGTATCGGCATGTTCGCGCTCAGTTCGATAACGCTCATCTCGTCTGCTGTTCCTAAGCTGCTCAACATCGGCTTCCAGAGTTCGCTGGGCGGCAACGTCGTCATCTTTACGCCGCTCGCGCCGATCCGCACGCTAATCAATCAGCGCTTGAATACGCTGCCCGGTGTCGAAAAATATACGCAGAACGCGATTTTCAATGCGGACCTGCTTTCGATCAATGGCGATACCAATTGGGCGAGCAAGGTCCAGTTGGACATTCCATTTCTGGGTAATGGAAATTCGATCAATGTCGGCGGGCGGCGCGGTAGTTTCAACCAAACGGACATCGTGGCAGCGACTTTCAACAGCGTGAGCGCGCAGGACGTAAAGGCGAAAGGCTACGCGGGCGCGGCGGTCGGCACGGGTCGCACGCTGACGGCAGCGGATGCGGGCAAGGCGGTAATCGTCGTGCGTGAGAGCGCGGCCACCCGGCAGCTTGGCATGAAGCCGGGCGACAAGCTGCTTTATCGGATTGCGGGGCGGCAGATCACGTATGAATTGATCGGGCTGATCAAGGAAGGGATCGCGACCGGGTTGAATACGGACCTGCTTTCGGGCAGCGCGACGGTCCCGCTCGACAGCCTGCCCGCCGGAGCCACAACCGCGATCACGTTTACGGTTGCGCAAATCGCGCCCGCGCAGCTCAACAGCGCGCTTGTCTCTATCTCAACCATCCCGACAGCCTTTGCGCTCGATGTCGGCTTCATCGACTCGTTAATCCGCAAGCTGCTCAACCAGTTCACGGTGATCCCGACGGTGGTAGCGGTCCTCTCGCTCTTCGCGGGCGCGGTGATCATTGCCAATACGGTTTCGCTCGCGACGCTCGAACGGCGGCAGCGGATCGGCATCATGAAAGCCATCGGCATGACCGGGCGGCGCACGCTATGGGTGATGATCCTCGAAAACGGTGTGGTTGGGTTGCTCGGCGGGCTGATCGGCGTCGGGTTGGGAATACTCGGCGTGGCGCTGTTCTCGGCGGGGTTCGGCATATCGATCAGCGAGAGCGTGGAATGGGGTTTCGTCGCGCTGTTGATGGCGCTCGCGCTCGGTATTTCGCTGGTCGCGACGCTGCTCAGTGCGTGGACCGCCGCATCCGAGAAGCCGATGAACGTGCTGCGGTATGAGTAGAGGGTGCCGCAGAGCGCGCAGGTCTTCGTAGGGGCGGACCGATGTGTCCGCCCTGCATGTCTTACCTTGCGGGGTTGAACCCCGTATACACCGGGAATGTATCGAGGATAAGCGCCGCATCCGGCCTCACGGTATAGCGGGCCGCATCCGCGAGGAGTTCCGGGGTCAGGCGTGAACCATCCGCCCAATGGTAGACGATCAGCGCAAGCGTATAGGTTCCGCTCCGCGAGCCGTAGGGGATCGTGAACGTTCGAGTATCGAGATAGGGTTGCTCCGGTTTCCACGCGGAAAGCTGCGCGGGCGTGCCGTCCGTTTTCGGCGTGCCGTCGACCTGCGCGATGAGCGCCCCATCGGGTCCGTAGAGATGCAGCGCGAGCGAGAGATCATCCGCGAGCGGACGCTCCGCGCGCCACCACAGCGTCAACGTTAGCGCATCGGAGGCTTGCATTTCCGGTTCGCGCGTGACATCCGCGCCAAGGAAGCGCAAATCCCCGTAGCGAACACCCTGCGAAAGCGGCGGCGCGACGTAAAGTGTCGTCGCCATATACCAGGGTCCCCAGAAGTCGCGCACGATACGCCCCTGCTGCACCCGCGTTTGCAGGTCCGTTGTTTCGCTGCCCTGCCGCACCATATACCACAGCCGCCGCCCGGCTTGCGCGGGGTCGCTCACGCGCGGGAGCGGTCCGAACTGCAAATACTGTTTTTCATAATAAGCAACCGCGACCGTATCCGCGAGCGAATGGTTGTTCGGGTCAACCAGCAGCGTATCGCCCTGCCGCCAGTGATCGCGCATGAAGTGCATGAATGCCGGGACGGGCGGCGACGCATCGCTTGGCGCGGGGCGATGGTCGTAAAGCTGCCAGGGTGTGAGCGCCAGCACGACGAGCGCGACCGCACCCGCTCCGCGCAGCACACGCGGGGGGACGCGCGCGATCCCCCACCCGATCAGGATGAAGACGGGCGGCAGCGTGAACGCAAGATAGCGCGTCGAATAAACCGGGATGCGCGTTTGCAAAAAATAGCTGAGGACGGGGATCGCGATGCCCCACCCAGTCAGCCACGCGAGTGTCACCCAACTGGTATGCCTGCGCTGCCAGAACAGTCCGACAAGCGCGATGAGGATCACAATCAGCAGTGCAATGTCGTTATGCGCGCTATAGGCTGCATAAATTTTGGTGAGCGGACCCGTCAAATAGCCGGGAAGTTCGCCGGTGATTTGCTGCCGGAGCCGCAATCCGTCGATGAACTGCGGCACGAGCGGCACGCAGCAGATACCCGTCAGCAGCAAAAGAAGCAACCAGCGCGCGGTCTGTCGCGGTTTCGATAGCAGGACGTGCAACCCGGTTGCAAGCACGACGAAAACCATCAAAAACTGCGTGTACATCACGAACACCTGCGCGATGACAAGCAACGCTGCGCGGCGCGCATTCGGACGGGCGAGCCAGCGCAGGTGGCACAGGATATAGAAATACGCGACAGGAAAAAGCAGGCTATAGCCACGCAGTTCCAGTACGAACGAGAGGGCATAACTCGACGTGCCGAACGCGAACGCGGCAACCAACCCCGCCGTCACGGAATGCAGCCGCACGCCGATTTTGTAGAGAAGAGCAGTGCCAATCAAGCCCAAGAACGCGCCGAGCGTCCGCAACGCGAATTCGGCATCACTCGCGACCTTGATCCAGCCGTGAAGGATCACATAGTACGCAGGCGGCCACGTCGTATCCGGGTCACGCAGCAGCTTTTCGAGGCTGTGGCTGCTGTGCGTGACGCTGAATGTCTCATCCGGCCAGAGCGCAAGATCGTCAATGTGCAGGATCAGCGCGCCCGCGACGAGCAGCAGGACCGCGACCATAAGCCACAGCGATGTATTTTTGGAGAGTGTCATGTGCGCAAGTTTATACCAGAACGGCGGGATTGCGCATTGTGTACAGGCGGACCGATGTATCCGCGCGTCTGGATGGGTCGGCCAAGCCACGACCCCTACACCGGAACGTATGTCTTTGTAGGGGCGGACCTATGTGTCCGCCCGTCTGGATAGGTCGGGTGACTCCAACCCCTACAGTATAGCTAGTTCTGCATCCGGTCCGGCTTCTGCACATTCAACCTGCGCGCGACCTGCGCCTTTTCATTCTCCTGTAATTCACGACGCAACACCTTTCCAACGGTTGTGCGCGGCAGGTCTTGCGCGACTTCAATGCGCGTGGGGACTTCATAGCGCGCGAGTTTCGTCTGCGCGAACGCGATCAATTCTTCCTGTGTGCAGCTTGCGCCCGGCTTGAGCAGCACCCATGCCTTGAGCGCTTCCTGTCCCGGCTTGTCGGGGTGCTGGATCGCCGCGACCGCCGCTTCCGCGATAGCCGGATGCTCCATCAGGATTTTTTCTACGTTGTTCGGGTAGACATTGAAGCCGCCGATGATCGCCATGTCCTTCTTGCGGTCCACGATGTAGAAGAAGCCATCGGGGTCCATCCGCGCGACGTCGCCCGTATGTAGCCACTTTTTGCCGTCCGAATCCACGCGCAAGGAATTCTGCGTTTCGGTCGGCATGTTCCAGTATCCATCGAATAGCTGCGGACCATGAACGCACAGTTCACCGATTTCGCCCGGCGGCACTTCCGTCACGCCATCATCGAGGCTGACGATCTTCGCCTCCACATCAGTCATTGGCAATCCAATCGCGCCAAAGCGGTTCTCGCCGTTGCAGGGGTTGACGATGCACGCGGTCGGCGTCTCGCTTAATCCATAGCCTTCGACCAGCTTGCCGCCCGTAAGCGCCTCGAATTTCTGCTTGGTGGTGGGGGGCAGCGGCGCGGAACCGCTCACGCACACGCGCACCGACCGCAAATCATATTTGCCCGCCAGCACATCCGGGTGGATGTTGATCGCGTTGTACATCGCGGGGACGCCGTTGAACATCGTCGGCTTGTAGGCCGCGATCACTTCCAATACTTCTTTCGT
The DNA here is from genome assembly GCA_965246845.1 of Aggregatilineales bacterium. GTDB lineage: Bacteria > Chloroflexota > Anaerolineae > Aggregatilineales > UBA2796 > JBBRMW01. The sequence continues at coordinate 612,045 of CBDFFR010000008.1, read as the reverse complement.
CTCGCGCGGGTTGGCGACCATCAGCATACTCGCGCCAATGCCGACCGCGAGATTCAGCACGGAGACGATCCCGTATACATGGAACAGCGGGATCGCTGCCATGAATACTTCTTTTTCGCCGGGCAGCCCGGTCGTCAGCCACGCCTTGCATTGCAGGGTGTTCGCGATCAGCGCGGCGTGCGTTGCCATTGCTGCCTTCGGGATGCCTGTCGTGCCGCCCGTATATTGGAACATCGCGTAATCGGATGGCGCGACCGTGACCCGCGCCTTTTGCCCGGCATATTGCGTGAGCAGTGCTTGAAATTCGAGGTCGCCCGCCGCCAGTGTGACGCGGTGGCCGTCCTGTTTTTCCTTTTTGATACTAAAAAGCGTGCGAGCGAGCGGCGGAAAATATTCCTTGATGTTCGTGACGATAACTTGCTTTACGCTCGTCTTCGGCTGCGCCTGCTTGAAAATATCGTAGAACTTGCTCAGGACGAGCGCGAAGGTTGCGCCGCTATCCGCAATCTGCGCGGCCATCTTTTCGGTGGGATAGGTCGGGTTGGTCGCACAGACGACGCCACCCGCCTTCAAAATCGCGTAGTACGCGATCACGAACTGCGTACAGTTCGGCATGATGATCGCCGCGCGGTCGCCTTTCTTGAGTCCAAGCGCGACCAGCGCCGCCGCGAGCGCGTTGGCCTGTGTTTCGAGCTGCGCGTAGGTCAGGATCGCCTTTTGCCGCCCGACGACGGGCAGGTGCGCGGAGGTGACGACCGCCGGGTTTTGCGGGATGCGCGCCGCTGTCTTCGTCAGGAATTCGTGAACGGGGTGCGTCGGGTAGGGCGCGAGCGTTTCCGGCACGCCGGCGTCGTAATGCGCGTGCCAGGGTTTCGCAGCGTAGGCGGTGGTCCTCGTAACTTGGGCGAGATTAGCCATGATTTAAACCTTTCATAATCAAATTTTGGTCAAATTGTAGTCGTTTTAACTTCATGTGACAATGCAACACGCGCTCGGTTTAATGAGCGCGCGTTATGAAATTCAGGTTTGCGGACATCAGGAATGGAATAGCGTTCGATTGCGTCACGTTTATTTTTGCGCGGTCGGTGTCTCCAGACTTCCCGGCGGGCGCGCGGTATTCGTTGGCGGTACGCGCGTCGGTGTGATCGTGGGGCGCGGTGTCACGGAAGGGAACTCCGTCGGCGTTTCGGTGACGGTCGGCGTGAAGGGCGTGAACGATGGATAAAGCGTTTCCGTCGGCGTGATCGTCGCGGTCGGCGTCAGAAGGTAAGGGTTCCAGCGGATCGCGAGGTCGGCATCGCTCGTGAGAATCCATGTTTGATAGCTACTGAACAGGTCCGTGAGTGTCGCGCCATTCGTCACCCCGGCGAGCGCCTTCTCGAAATCACCGGAGGTCGCGAAATCACGCGCGAGCGTAAATGGCGTCTGCGCGCCATATTTAGCGGAAAGATAGAGCGTGAACATGAACGCCTGCGCGTGCCAGTCGCGATATCTGATGCTGAACGCGGCAACCTTCCCGTCCGGCGTAGCGACCAGCGCATCCGGCGCGAGCAGGCGGTCCCGGCGGGCGATGTCGCGCGCAAGCAGCAGCGCGTTCGGGCGACCGAGAAGGCTGTAGGTCTGTGTCAGCCCCCTGAGAAACCACTCCGGCGGTTTGTTTTTGGCGAATTGCCCGGCCAGCGCATCGCGGACCATCACGGCGATAATATCATCCTGCAATTGTTCGAGCAGTGGCGTGGTACGCTGAATTACAGTGTAGCCGCGCGCGCCATAGATGCGGTAGATATTCTGCGGGTCACAAGGGAAGATGGTCCCGTCACGCTTCGATGTCAGAACCCCCTGTCCGGGGCGCTTCGTGTCGGTCTCGCAGGAAGTCGCGCTCGGCTCGTAGATCACGAATTTATAGGTACGCTCGAACCCGGTATTGGCTTTCAGGAGCGTATATGCGCGCAGGATCGCTTCACTGGCATACTTGACATTCAGCCCCGATGAATACCAGAAAAACATCAGCGGTGTATTTTCCACGCTACTCCATTGGTGCGCTTTATCGGAAAACTCAAATTCGATTTGTATGCTCTGGACCGTTTCGCGCACCGTCACGATTTCCCATTGGAAGCGCATCGTCCTAAAGGGGTCCGGCGCATTCGTCGCCGTGAGCGGCCACGCAAAAGTAACGAAAGTCGAATCTGCGCTGTTCGCACGCCACTGGTTATAAGGGATGTCGAATATCTGGTCGAACGCGCCGCTCTGCCAGATTTTGAGGCGTACCGATTTGACATCGCTGATGGCGAGACGCAGAGCGAGGTTGAACCGCACGAGCATCGGGTACAGCAGTTCGTAATTCGTATCCAGCACGACTACCTGAGTCGCGGTTGGCGGGATTACCGTTGCGCGGCTCGTGCTGCGTGCGGTGGATTGCAGCAACCCGGATGCGACGCTGTTCGTCCCGCCGAACAGGAACAGCGCCACGACGAGCGAGACTGCGCCGAACAGGATCGGACGACGGATTGAATTCATGACGCTCTTCCTCTACTAATGCGAGCCTATTATCTCCTGATCAGGCCGTCGCTTTCAACCACCCATTTGTACGTCGTCAGTTCGCGCAGCCCCATCGGACCGCGCGCATGCAGCTTTTGCGTGCTGACGGCGATCTCCGCGCCGAGGCCAAGCTGCCCGCCATCGTTGAAGCGCGTCGAGGTATTCACAAACACCGCCGAGGAATCGACCTCGTTCACGAAGCGGCGTGCGTTGGCCGCGTCCTGCGTCAGGATGCCGTCGCTGTGTCCGAGGCTGTGTTCGTTGATGAATGCAATCGCCGTCTCGATGCCGCTCACCACGCGCAGGCCGCAGGTCAGGTTCATCCATTCCGTATCGAAATCCTGCGGATCGGCGGGCGTGACATGTTCATCGCGCGTGAAGGCCATTACCGCGGGGTCGGCTTTGAAAGTGACGCCTGCCGGGGTCAGGTATTCGACCAGACGCGGGATGAAATTCGCGGCGATCTTTTCATGGATCAACACCGTATCGAGCGAATTGCAGACCGAAGGGCGCGACGTTTTGGCGTTGTGGATCACGGGCAGCGCGCTATCGATGTCGGCGGTCTCATCGACGAACAGGTGGACCACGCCGACGCCGCCCGTAATCACCGGGATCGTGCTGTTTTCCACGCAGAATTTATGCAGCGCCGCCCCGCCGCGCGGGATGATCATATCGACGTAGCCATTCAACTTGAGCAGTTGCCCGATCAATTCACGGTCCTTGCTTTCAATGAGCTGGACCGCATCGGCGGGCAAATCGACGCTCGTGAGTGCCTCGCGGATCACTTCAACCAGCACGCTTGCGGAAGCGAGCATCTCCGAGCCGCCGCGCAGGATCACGCCGTTGGCGCTTTTCACGCACAGCGCCGCAACGTCGACCGTGACGTTCGGGCGCGCTTCGTAGATCACGCCGAGGACGCCAATCGGGGTACGGCGGCGCTGTACGCGCAATCCGTTCTCCAGCACGGCATGATCAAACGTTTCGCCGACCGGGTCGGGCAGCGCGGCCACGCTACGCACATCCGCGATGATCGCGCTCAAGCGTCCGTTGCCGAGGCTCAGGCGGTCGAGTAGATGCGGTTCGGTGTTGCGCTCGCGCGCGGCGTGGACATCCTCGTGGTTGGCAGCCAGAATATCGGCCTCGCGCGCTTCAAGTTGCTCCGCGATGGCGAGCAGCGCCATGTTTTTATGTTCAGTGGTCGCGGTGGCGAGCAGCCGCGTGGCGGCTTTGGCAGCCTTGCCCATTTGCACCATATCAATCATCGAAAGGGTCCTCTTTGGAGCGTTGAGGGTGAGTGCTTAATTGTAACGATTGTAACACTACTCAATCGCGTGTACCGAAGCCATGCGGTATTCTCTACGGACACCACGAAATATATTGGATAGCGCAGCATGACCTCGCACGCCCTCGCTCAATGCAATATCTCGCGGCTGCTCGCGCCGCTCGATTCGCCGCAGCTTGCGCCCTTCGTCGCGGAACTGGCGCGGATCAACGCGCTCGCGGAGGCTGCGCCGGGCTTTCTGTGGCGGCTCACGACGCCCGCCGGGGACGCAACCAGCCTGCACATTTTCGACGACGAGATGATCATCGTCAATATGAGTGTGTGGGAGAGCATCGACGCGCTCTTCGCGTTTGCCTATCGCACGGGTCACACCGATATTGTGCGCAAGCGGGATGACTGGTTCGAGCGCGCGGTGGTCCCGATGGTTGCGCTGTGGTGGACGCCGCGCGACACCATGCCGACGGTCGAGGATATGAAAACACGCCTCGAACACCTGCGCGAACACGGCGCGACGCCCTTTGCGTTCACCTTCCGGCAGCGCTTTCCGGCTCCCGTGACCGAACTCCAGCAATGAGTGGTTCCACAATTGACACTTCATTGCACTCACATGGAGATTATCAAAAATGAACACCGCATTGTGGATTCTCCAGATTTTGCTGGCGCTGACCTTTTTGCTGACAGGAGCTGCAAAGCTCTTCGTGCCAGTCGAAGTGGCGGCGAAGCGGCAGGGTTGGGTCCTCGATTTTCCACCAGACATCGTCAAGCTGATCGGGCTGCTGGAAGTCCTCGCCGCGCTTGGCCTCGTCCTGCCGGGCGTGACGAATAGCCTGCCCTGGCTGACGCCGCTGGCTGCCGTCGGCCTCGTCCTGACGATGATCGGCGCGATGGTGGTCCACTTTCGCCGCAAGGAGACAATAATTCCGAATGTCGTCCTGCTGGTACTGGCGGCGGCAGTCGCATACGGGCGCTTCGTGGTCGCTCCACTGTAGGCTGCCGCAGCAACGAGCGGACACATCGGTCCGCCCCTACACATGCGCGTGTTCTCCGGTGTAGGGGTCGCAGCTTGCCCGATCCGTTTGTTATCCAAATACCGGGCGGCTCTGGTTGCCATCCACCGTACAGCGGTTAAACTCTGTGCCAACGCGCACGGAGAAGCTATGCCAATCACCAATCGGGACATCGCGGAAACCTTCGAGACGGTTGCGGACCTGCTGCAACTCAAGGGCGAGAACATTCACCGCGTCCTCGCCTATCGCAACGCGGCACAATCGATGCGTGAACTCCCGCGCGATGTCCACGCCGTCGCCAAAGACGGCAAGCTAACGGAAATTCCATTCATCGGCGACACCCTTGCTGAAAAAATCGAGGAGATGATTGCGACCGACCGCCTGACCTTCCTCGAAAAGCTGGAAGCTGAAATCCCGGCCAGCCTCGTACAGGTACTGCGCGTGAACGGCGTCGGACCGAAGAAGGCGATGCTTTTCTACAAGGAACTCGGCCTGAAAACCGTCGCAGAAGTCGAAGCCGCCGCGCGTGAAGGCAAATTGCGCACGCTGTCCGGTCTCGGCGCGAAGAGCGAGAAAAACATCCTCGATTCGATTGAAGCGCTCGCCCGCCGCACGGACCGTGTTCGCATCGATATTGCAATGACCGCCGCCGAAGCGATCCTCGCCGATTTGCTGGAAAACATCATGGGCATCGTCCGCGCGGATATTGCGGGCAGTCTGCGGCGCGGGCGCTCCACCATTGGCGATGTCGATCTGCTGATTGCGAGCGAAGACCCCGCCCCGATCATGGCGCGTTTCGTCGCGAGGCCGGATGTCGCGCGCGTCCTCGGCAACGGCGAGACGAAGAGTTCCATCGAATTGCTGAACGGTTTGCAATGTGACCTGCGCGTGCTGCAGCCGAACGTCTACGGTACGGCGCTGGTCTATTTTACGGGCAGCCAGGCGCATAATATCCGACTGCGCTCGCTCGCGACGGAGCGCGGTCTGAGCCTCAACGAATGGGCGTTCACCGCTCTCAAAGGCGATAGCGCGCCGACGACCTGCGCCACCGAAGAAGAAGTCTACGCGATGCTCGGCTTGCCGTATCTACCGCCCGAACTGCGCGAGGACAGGGGCGAGATCGAGGCCGCACGCGCCGGGAAGCTGCCCACGCTCATCACGCGCGCCGATATTCACAGCGATTTGCATATGCACAGCACCTGGAGCGATGGTACGCTCTCGATCCGCGAGATGGCAGAGACGGCGCTCGCGCGCGGCCTCTCGCACATCGTCATCACCGACCATTCGCACAGCCTCGGCGTGGCGAACGGCCTCAGCGTCGAACGGCTGCGCGCCCAGCGCGAGGAAATCCGCGCCGTCGATTCAGAGATGGCCGGGCGCGGGTTGCGTGTCTTTCAGGGGACGGAGATGGAGATCAAGACCGATGGCATGCTTGATTTTCCCGATGAAGCGCTCGCGGAGCTGGACGTCGTGATCGCCTCGCTGCATTCCGGCCTACGACAGGAGCGCGAACAGGTCACGGCGCGCCTGATCCACGCGATCCGCAACCCGCATGTAGATATTATCGGCCACCCGCGCGGGCAGCTCATCCCAAATCGCGAGGGTGCAGACCTCGATATGGATGCCGTCTTCGCCGCTGCACGCGAGAGCGGAACCGTCCTAGAAATCAACGCCGACCCGCACCGTCTCGATCTCGACGACGCACACGCCAAACGCGCCGTCGAACTCGGCGTGAAACTGTCTATCGATACCGATTCACACGCAGCCGACGGCTTCGAGACGCTGCGCTATGGGCTGCTCACGGCGCGGCGCGGATGGGTGCGCGCGTCGGATGTGATCAACACCCTATCGACGGATGATTTCATCGCGTGGATGCGCAGCGACAAGGCCGCGCGCAGCAAATTTCAGGCTTAATGACGTCCTGTTCCAGAACACGCTGTATAATTCAGGGACACAATTGGAGGCCGACATGAGTACGCAAATCACCCTTACGCTTCCTGATGAAACCTATCGCCAGATTGAACGCCGCGCGAGTAACACAAGGCGCTCTGTAGCAGAGGTGATGCTCGATACGCTTGAAAGCGCAGCTCCTCTCGATCAAGCGGACGAGTTGCAACGAATTATCCCAGGTTGGTCCGACGAGCAGGTGATGCTTGTTGCTGAATCGATGATGGATGAAGACCAGAACAGCCGCTATATCGAGCTATTTGAGAAGCAACAATCCGGGCTGGAGTTATCAGATAGTGAGTCCAGAGAGATGTGGGGGCTTATGGAAGTGTACAAAGAAGGATTGCTAAATAAAGCGTTCGCTTTAGCCGAGGCAGTGCGACGGGGTTTACGTGGACCGCTTGAGTCTTGAGTATTTCCGATGCGGTCAAACGCCGTGTTCGCAAGCAGGCCAATGAGCAATGCGGATATTGCCTGAGCTTGCAAAAGTATGTGTACATACCCACTTGAGATTGATCATATCATCTCATTAGCCAAAGGTGGATCGGATGAGGAGGAAAATCTCTGGTTGGCGTGCCGGACGTGCAATAGCTACAAGGGAGTGAATACGCACGCAGAAGATCCTAAAACTGGTTTAACTATTGGATTGTTTAATCCGCGTCGAGAACAATGGAAACAACATTTTATTTGGAGCAAGGATGGCTTGTACATTATTGGCCTGACTCCCTGTGGTCGCGCAACTGTGTCGCTCCTGCAAATGAACAACAATCATGCAGTCAGTATCCGGGCTGAGTGGGTCAAGGTCGGTTGGCATCCCCCAAAATAGCATGTGAACTTTCAATCATTCGCCGTTTCCAGTACAATAACGCCCATTGGTTTGTAATTGAGAACGGATTGACAATGGAAGAATTGATTGCCCGCCTGAACGCGATGCGCGAGACGATTGCCAACCTCACGGTGCGGCTTTGACCTCGCGAGCAAAATAACCGAAGCTGCCGATCTGGAAGCGCAGGCCGCCGGATCAAATTTCTGGGATGACCCGCGCGCCGCGCAAACGATCATGCAGCGCCTCTCCGAATTGCGCGCCGAGATCGAGCGCTGGCAGGCGATGCGAAAATCGCTCGACGATGCGCTCGAACTCGCGGAATTAGGCGACGAATCGCTCTTCGAGGAACTTAACGGGGAAGTCACCGGCTTACAAACCGCCGTCGATGCGATGTCTTTTACAGCGCTGATGAGCGGTAAATACGATAGCGAAAACGCGATCCTCTCGCTGCACGCGGGCGCAGGCGGCACCGAAGCGCAGGATTGGGCGATGATGCTCCTGCGAACCTTCCTGCGCTGGTCGGAACGGCACAAATTCAAAGCCGAAATCGTGGACCAGATGGATGGCGAAGAGGCCGGGATCAAGAGCGTGACGGTCAGCATCAAGGGGACCTATGCGTATGGCTTCCTGCAATCCGAGCGCGGCGTGCATCGCCTCGTGCGGATCAGCCCCTTCGACGCGAACAAGCGCCGCCATACCTCGTTCGTGCTGTGCGAAGTGATCCCGGATGTGAAGAACGCCATCGAGATCGACATCCCGGCGCAGGACATCACGATTGACACCTTCCGGTCAAGCGGCGCGGGCGGCCAGAACGTGCAGAAGAACGAAACCGCAATCCGCATCACGCATCACCCAAGCGGGCTGGTCGTCTCCTGCCAGAACGAGCGCAGCCGCCTGCAAAACCTCGAAACCGCAATGGCTGTCTTGCGCGCCCGGCTGCTCGCGCTCGAACTGCAAAAGCAGGAAGAGGAAATGCTCAAGCTGCGCGGTGAACACGTCGAGATGGGTTGGGGCAACCAGATTCGCTCCTACGTGCTACAGCCGTACCAGATGGTCAAGGACCACCGTACCGATTACGAGACGAGCCAGACCGGGGCAGTCCTCGATGGCGATCTGGATGGATTCATGGAAGCCTATCTGAAATCCCGCGTCGGAACGGCGGTCTAGAACACAACCATGGGCGCGATGTTCGATCTCTCGCTGGAAGCGCTGGAAAGCGGTAAATATCGCGTGACCGTGCTGGATTCGCCCGCTGGCACGGCTTCCGAAGAGATCGACGCGCCGCTCGGTTTCGCGGAACTGGCGGACTTGAACGACGCATTGGCCGGGCGCGGTGTCGATGCGAAAGGCCGCGAGGCCGCCCTCAAAGCCGCGCGCGAAAAGCTGTTTGGTGCGATCCTGAGCGACAGCATCAAATATGCGTATACGACGAGCCTGACACGCGCCGGGGCGGGTGGCCTTACATTGCGGCTGCGGCTCGACCGCGCGGGCGATCTGTCCGGGTTGCCCTGGCCGCTGCTGCGCGAGGGTGCGGAAGGCGCAACCAAACTCACGCGGCTGGATGCACCCCCGGCGTCGCGTCCGGTCGGCGGCGCGCGGGAGTTCCTGCAAGGGGGCAGGCTGGCGGCGGTGGCGGGCGCGGCGGCGCTGCTGATCGTCCTCGTCGTGCTGGTCCTGCTCGTCGTGCGCAGACCGGAATCGGATGTCGATCTTTCCGTGACGAGTCTGCGCTTCCTGCCCTCGAAACCGTCACCAGGGCAAATCTTCACCGTCTCGATAGGCATCAAAAACAACGGCACGACGGACTCCGGCGCGTTCAACTGGGCGTGGTTCAAGGACGATTTCACGACTGCGCCGCGCGCGGACCTGAGCAGCCGCATCGAAAATCTCGAACCGGGCAAGACGATCACTGTGCGCGGCTCGTTTTCGTTCGGCTGGTGGGATGAATACAACAGCACCGCCTGGGTCAATTTTGACGGTCTTGTGAAAGAGACGATTTATTTCAATAATTTGAGCAAACCCGCGCCGGGCTTCATCCAAACCAGCGACGCGCCGTTCGTGATCGATTTCAATGTGCTGCCGAATGGCGAATCGTTGCAAGAGGCGCGCGATTTCCGGGGCGATGAATTCAGGTTATGGGACCTGACGATCCTGCCCGATGTGAGTGCGAATCCGGGCTGCGCCAAAGCGGTCCTCAAACTGAGCGTGGTCGTTGTCACGAATTCAATTATGACCGGGCTGCCCGGCGTGGCTCCCGGCTGCGATGATTTGCCCGTACAGGTTGCCTTGCAGCATAGCATCGGCGGCGCGACGGTCGAATTCACGGCGGCGCAGGCGGGGCGCTACACGCTTACTCTACTCGATAGTGAAGGGCGTCCGCTCCCAAATCTCGCCCCCGTCGCGCTGGATGTGACTGCGCCGGGGGCGTTTACACTCCAATTGCCTGCTGATGGCAGCCCCGTCCTTGATCGGGCGGCGGGCGCGCGGCGCGTTGTGGTACAGGGCGCAGGGGGCATGAGCATTCAACAACTTTCTTTCTTCCAGCCGACCAGCACTACACCCTGATAATCCACCGCAATATCAACGCGGACGCACGACGGCAAGCTGAACGAAGTCTGTACAGTAAGCGCCCGCCCCGCTATAATTCGGGTAGATTGGCCTCGTAGTTCAGAGGATAGAACAGCAGTTTCCTAAACTGCGTGTCGTGGGTTCGAGTCCCGCCGAGGCCATGTTACGTCCCTGGTGTTTAGAGGAACATTTTCAGCCTGAATACGCAGTTCGATGAAGCGTTCGACCCACGGCTTCAGTTTGAAGTCGACGATGCGCCGCGCATCAAGGTCAAAGATGACGTGTATGAACAGGCTCCTGATAAGTGACTGGCGCTGCTCAGCGTTCCCGGCATCCCACACGGCAGAGAGGCGTGTGAGCATGTCTACGGCGGAACGAAGTTCATACTCCATCTTCTCTTGCTCGCTGGTCATCCGCTCCCAGCCTTGTATTTCCTCATCAGTGTCGCGCAGAATGGCGTCGTACTCTGCCTCTTCCATCTCACCATCACGAAACAGACGCTTGGCGGCCTGGATGCGGCGCTGGCAGCGGACGAGCGCATTCTTCTTCTGGACTTCGATGTTGCGACTCGTCTCTGCTTCGTCCGGGGCGTTGAAGTTTGCAGCGTGGTCGAGCATTATATGTACCACATCCTCGCGCACACACATCAGGCGCAGCAACCGCCCAACGTCATCTTCCACATCGTCGCATGTTACGGAGCGGTTGGTACAACCACAGCTCTTCACGCCTTCCTGATGTCGATAGCGGCTGTCTTTGGATGTCTTGCCCCACAACTTGGAGCGAAGGTTCGCATTGTCGTGTTCAAGCGCATAATGTTCGCAGTGAGCACAGTAGAGCATCCCATGCAGAGCATATGCGTGGGTGACGCGCTTGACACCACGATTGCGTGGCTCATAGGCGCGTTCGCGCAGAACACGCGCCACTTTTGTGAGCAACTCGACTGATAAGACAGCACGCTCCGGATTGAGTTGTACTGTGTCGGCATTGACCTCATAGATGGAACGCTTGCGAGCGACTCCGCCTAACACCACACCACCGTATTCTGCCCAGTTATGCACCACACGGCGCACATCATCCTTGTCGATAGGTCGCGGCATTTCATCGCGGTCGCGGAACGCCCATCCTTCAAGGTTAAGCATGTAAGCAAGGCGCTCGATACCAAACTTGTTCTCTGCGTAGCTTTCCAGCATGTGCTGCGCACAATCATAATATCCGCGCCATAAGGCAGCGTCATCAGGTGGAACATCATCGACGTATCCCGGCTCATGCTGACCGTCCGGCATCAGCCATGCGCCCGCTTCCGACGGCTCAAGGTAGCCTTCTTCAGTGCGTTGCGTACCGAAAGGCAGGTTAAGCGCTTTACCCATTTCCCTGCGGTGTGCAGCGCTGTCTTTGGAACGGATGGAGATGTCTTTGGCATAGAACTCATCGAACATCGCCGCCAGCATCACGAACATCTGACCCATCGGCGTAGCAGTATCTACTTCGCGACCGGGCGCAGCAAGAATTAGCGCAATGTCGTTCTCCGCAAGCACGTCGAGGAGGTCACTCATGCGGGCGCTCTTGCGGTGCAGGCGCGAGAGGTCATTGGCGACTACTGCTGCAACATCTGGATCGTTCAGGCGTTGCTTGAGCGCCAACCAACCAGGGCGGTTCTTCTCGCTGGTGCCAGAGCGGTGTCCATCGACATCTTCATGGAATTCCGGGATGAGCCCACGCTTGTCGCAGGCAGCTTGTATATTTGCGCGTTGACGTTCAGGGCTATCCAGCATTTCACTGAGGTCGAGCGTGTTGCGTTTCGACTTGGTTGGTCGAACTTTGTTACGCTTCGCTTTGTTCCTGTCGGCGAGTTTCGAGGCACGCGGCGCGACGGAGAGGCGAACGTAGCAGAGAGCAACATTGCGTTCACGAGGGGCAGAAGCATGAGCGGACATGTGACAGACTCCTTGTAAAGAAACTCTTGCGAGAACGAGTCGGTAGCGACACGCCACCCGACACGTTAGAGTCTGTCGGAGGTCGCTGCGCTATCTAGCGTAGTGCATCGGCTTAGGGTGCAGAGGTGGTTCCAACACTTCTGTACCCGCACCTCAGACTTTACTCCCCACCTGATGGACTGTCAAGTAACTTCGACGAACTTTCGTTCGCCTGCTTGACACCCATTTCAGCGGCAATTTCCAGCAACTCAGTCAAGCCACTGCGCATTTCTTCTATATTGAAGATGACGTCTTCTTCCACGCCTAATGCCGAACAAACCTCGATTACGAACCTTGAAATGGTCTCGTGCGTGGGTGCTTGGTAAATTACATTTTTGGAAGGCTGCCGTCTGGCTTGCTGGTGGGACATTCAACCCCTGGTCCGGTGCATTTCGCTGTTGAGCTATTGTTCCTCTAAAGGTACAAGGGTATCAAACGGCGATTGACCAAGGAGCGTCCAGATTCGGTGTAGATTTTCAGAGACATAAACGTCAATTTTCGAGACGGACCAAAGCACCTAATTTTGTGCTGGATCGCGCAAGATTGAAGGTTGCACATACGCACTTTCAAAGGTCAGCAGCGCAAAGCTACAGCCATTGTCAAAATCAATTGGTCAGAATGGGTCCAGAAACGGTGTAGAAACGCGCTGAGGGCTGGTATTCTGCGGTTTTTAGATTCATCATCAGCGCGTAGGATTGGTATAGAGATGAGCAAGCCAATTTGTATGGCAACCTGGCGCTACAAAAAGCCAGATAGCAGCGGCAGCGGCGGACTAAAGGCGCTGCTGAAATACGTCACGTTTCGCGAGGACGCGCAGCACATCGTGCCGGAGAATGGCTACGAACGCTGGCACGACTGCGGGTTGGGGAAGTCATGGCGTGAGGTGTACCAGCACAGTCGTGAACTCGCGGGGCAATACATTCTTGCGCATCACTTCGTTGTCTCACCCGATCCAGATTTGCTCAGATTGCTACCAGAAGAAAGACGCCGCGAAGCGATTGCGGAACTTACCGTTCAGACCATTTCAGATTGGCATCAGGCACGCGATTACGCTGTACCGGAGCTGAGTTTCGTTATTCACAACCGCGAGACGACAGACGCAAACGCACCGGGTCGGCAGATGTTGCACACCCATGTGTTTTGTGCAGGAACTATCCCGACGCTTGAAGGTCGTGAATGTCCGATGGTCAAAGAACGCGATGTGGTGCGTAACAAAGGTGGCCTGGAACGCGAGACCAATCTGAACCGCATTGCCGAGCAAAGTCTCGCTTCTATTCTGGATCGGGAGATTGGCTTGGACTGGCGCATCGGACGCGAATTGGAACGCCATATTGACAACGGACTCGCAATCTCAATCGGTCAGGAACAAGCACCAGAAACACTGCCGGAACCTACACTTGAACTGCCCAAAATCGACATGGCGCTTATGGTTCCGCCACCACGCGAGCGCGAGATTGAACAAAAACGCCGTGACCGTTCTATCAGCTTCGATATTTCGTAGGAGAAATGAGTGATGAAGTTTCTGTATTTTTCCACTTTTCACAAGCTCAGCGTGACTGCGGACGCCCTGGCAGGCGTCCGCCCCGCACGCAGAGCGTGCGGTCAACGGTCTGCGTCAGCAGCCGTTGCGAGGTTAACACCTCGCCCCTCACGCGCCGGGGCGGCTCACTCCCGCGCTACCCGCGCGGCGTGTCGTCACCTGCCAGATCACATAACCACGTCCAGCCACCCGCGCTATGGCGCTCACGTATCCGGGGTTTTCGGGCAGGTCAGGTGCTGCGTGTTCATCCTGACACGAACGCAGATTTCTGGTTCGCGCAGAGTCGCACGAGAGGCATGGCACGAGTCGCAAAAGATAATCAGGATAGGTGCAGGAAAGGAGAGATCATGATGGCAGACCACAAGCGTTTTGAGGCGCGGCTGAATGTCTACGTTAGTAGTGAGTTGCAGCGCAAGCTGGAGCAAATTCGCGACCAGCGCGGACCCAAAGTAACCGTACCCGATCTGGTGCGCGAGGCGATACGCCTGTACATCGACAACGAGGAGGAGATCATCGGCTCGCGCCGCCACTTCCAGCGTGGATTGCGAGAGACCATCGCCGACGCCAAGACTGAACTCTTCTGGAACCAATTGGTGATGCTTGGTTTCTTCTGGCAGTTGCAAAGCCCGGTCCTGACCGCAACTGCACAACAGCAACCAACCTTCAAGGAGATTTACGACAAAGCGCTCGCCTTCGCTAGTCGCGCCGGAGAACCCTATCTGAAAGCGCTTGAAGCCGCACTCGATCAGGGACTCGTCGGCAGCAATACCAGCCATAGCAACAACAGCACCAAAAAGGAGAAGCCATGAATCACACGGAACGCATCGCGCATGTCTCGCGACAGGTCCGCGGTCTCACCCGTGAACACGCACGACAAGCGGTCGAGTTATATCTCGCCAGCGTTGCAGAAGAAGCAGCACAGGGTGGCTGGGTCGCACTACCCAACCTCGGACGGCTGCGCATCGGCTGCCACAAGAACGGCGGCAAGCTCAAGAACCGCATATCTGACAACGCTCTCCCGATCCATGATGCAGGCTTTCGTATTCAGGCACGACTGCACCTCAATAACGAGTTCAAGGCTACATGTCGGAAACATCTGTTGCCCGGCGCAAAGCTCAATGCCTACATCGACCGTAACACGGCCACAATCCGGGTTGAACCCGAAAAGCCCGCCACTAACCGGGTTCAGCCCGGTCAGAAGCAGCGGAAGTGAACATGACCTCGAACTACATCCCGAACAGCTTTCAGACGCCGAACGTGCTGGTCGATGAGATCATGCCGCTACTCACGCCACAAGAATGGCTGGTCCTCTCGTTTGCGACCCGGCACATCCTCGGCTGGCATGACCGTATTCACGAGCGCCGCGCGCCCATCAGCCTCAGTCGCTTTGAGAAGTGCGGTCTCAATCGTCAAGCAATACTCCCGGCGTTGGTCACGTTAGAGCGTTACGGGCTGCTGTGCAGGATAGGCGAGCCGACCCACAATGGACAGCTATGGGAACTCAGCTATGACCAGCGCGTGGACCTCGATGGCTTGAAAGTGCGTCAACGGCAGAAGCATGAGACGGCCAAAGAGCGCACGCAAGCTGCCCGGTATGTCCGACAGACTGGTATGTCCGACACACCAGTTGGGCATATGTCGCACATACCGAACAGGGGTATGTCCGACATACCCAATAAAACACAAGATCAAACACAGAATCCTTCCGCGTCAGAGGACGCGGTGGACGATGGGGGTGTTCAGTCGCAGTTGTTTATGAAAGACACCCAGACCAATGCAGCGCAGGTCAAGTGCAATGAACAACATTCCGTCAAGGCAGCATCCGCGCCACCCTCTCCCGGTTCCGCGCCACCCCCTCCCGCCCCGCAGCCGCACGTTGCGCTCATCGACGCTTACCTTGAAGCACTTCCCGCCAGTCCTATTCAGAAGGGTAATCCTTATGCGCGGTATGGAGCCATTGCGTCAGCGCTCGTGAAGGAGGGTATCACTCCACAGCAGGTGGCCGGGTACGTTCACGCGAACAGTCGCGAGCCGCTGTGGGTCGGCAAGGGCATCCCGCTGGAATATGTCGCCCGCAACATCCGGGTCTGGTTGAAGACGAGAGGAGCAGGAAAAGATGAGCAGCAAATCAGCCTCCGCAGCAGTGACGGCAACCACGACGGCGCAGGACATCAGGCGACGGATAACAGCGCTGCGCCAAAGCCGCGACCCCTCCCCGCGTGCGTCAAGCGCTGAGGATGGGTTGCGCGAGGAACAGATCATCGCTTGTCGGCACTGCAACGATACAGGTACGTTGCACTTTGCGAGGCTGAAAGATGACTCCTCGTATGCACTGCCACCGGATGTGCCGCCGAACATGGTGGTGAATGACTTCCCTGACGTGCAGTTGGAAGCGTGCGCGTGTGACTGCCTCAAGGACAAGCGCACGCAGGAGAAGCTCGCGCACCTGATGGACGGTGGAGGCGTGCCGAAGCTGTATCGCAGCTTTACCTTCGCGACATGGGAAGCGCAACCGAAAGCGGACCGCGCAGGTAAGGAGGACGCGCGGCGCGTCTGTGAGCAGTTCGCGAACGGGCAGCTCGTCATCGACGGTGTGGAGCGTTACGGGCTGGTGCTATCCGGGGGCGTGGGGCGGGGCAAGACCGGACTGGCATCCTGTGTCCTGATGGAACGTGCAAGACGCGGCGAGAACGTGCTTTGGGTCGATTTCTCGAAATTCATCCGCCGCATACGCAGTACCTATCACGAGGACAGCGTATTGAGCTATGAGGAAGTCGTCGGCGCGGCAGCCAGCGTGCCATTCCTGCTCATCGACGACATGGGCGATATGGACGCCGTGAGGAGCATCTCAGATGATCTACGTAGAAACGTCTATGACGTCATCTCCGAACGCTACAACGAACTGCGTCCGACGCTCATCACGACCAACCTCACTGCCGAGCAGTTCCGCGCTACCTTCGGCGACCGGGTAGCAGATCGCGTGCTGTACTTGTACCACTGGCAGGATGTGAGCGGAATAAACTTACGGTTCTGAGCGCCAAATAGTGTAAGTCAAACACGAAACGATGACTATAGCTCTCAAGCGCCAAGCCAATATAAGCATGACCAAACCAGCAACCACTGTCACCAGACCAACGAGCAAACTAGTTAGATTCTATTCCACACGGGTGTACACGCACAAGCTCCCTGCCTGAAAAACGCGCGGCCATGCTTCAACCTGCTGTAGCATGGCCGCGACGCCCGGTACATCGAAAACTGCCCAATGCCGCCATACATCATCGACTACCACATAGCGAGCACGTTCCAGGCGCGGATCAAACAGGAAACGACTACTGGCTAATCCTGCCGGGAAATGCGGGGTTGGCTGTCCGGTGGCAGAGATTGCCATTTGAAAGTCGGCAGTACGCGCATGGAATAGCCAGGCAACAGTCGGCGAGGCAAGCACCACATCGTTTGGTTCCGCATGGGTATTGATATACTGCGCCACTTCGCGTGCATCGCTACCTTTAATCACGACCCGATCAATCGCTGTCTGGAAACCATGTTGAACATTATGCAATGTTCCGGAAAGCGAGACGGCCAACGGCAACCCAACTACGAAGTACAGCAGACCGACTCTGCTTGCATACTGTATCGCTCGCTGCCAGCGTGCATCGCCAGGTGAATTGCGATAGGAAAGGATGATTCGCTGCCATAACGCTGGAACGCCATAGTAAAGCATGGCTGTGAACCCAAGCGCCACGAAGGGCAAGACTGGGATCATGTAATAAAAGCTCAAATCATAGAGAGCCAACGTCCGACCCAGAAACAGCAGCGGCAACCCAAAGCACACCAGCGTGAGATACCAAAGTCGGAATGGACGAATGAACAGAATTCCAAGAACCCCCAAACACATCCAGCCATCCTGGGCGATTAACGTTGTGTAGTTCAAGGCAATATTTTGAAGTTGGGTTGGTATGGACATTCCACTAACCCGGAACAGCACGAAATTGAGGTCAAACAAAAACGCGGCTGGCGCTGTGATCCACATCACAAGGCAATAACCCGCAAAAGGTGCGGCGACCAGTGGTAAACTCCATACCAAATCCTGCCACTGTCGCACAATGACTATCCAAAGTAATGGAAGTACAAACGACAACATCCACAAATCGGACAGCGTGCCTACGCCGATGCTGAGTGCCGCAAAGACCAGCCCAATACGATGGCCTGTCGTCAGATACTCCCAAAACCCCCAGTACGCCAATAGAACGAGTGGCGTCAGCAAATTGTAGCTGAATCCGAAACGGCTATAGAGGACTGCTTGCGGAAATATCGCCAGCACGAATGCGGCGAGCAATGCGAAGCCGGGCGCGCGTGTGGCGATTCGCCGCACGACGAAGTACAGCACACCGACAGACAACACACCGATGCTTCCACTGAGTGCGCGCAGCGTACTTATTCCGCCACCAAACAGACGCAGCAATCCAGTCAAGATGCTTTCAAAGAGCACCAGCCGCGACACGAGCAACGTCGATTGGCCGAGCGCCATATACCGACTCTCGCCTGCTGCCAGATGCTGGGCGACATCCAGGTTAGACCCCTCGTCGGTGTACCAACCTGGATTGTCCGTCAAGTTGACCAGACGCAGATACGCTGCCAATAGCAAAACAAGCACGAGAAGTACGATTTGAATGCGCTCGGTATAGCGCGAGCCAACGATGCGAACCAAATTCGCTGATGTCGTTTTTACCGCCAAAGTTGAGAGTAGCCTGCTTTTTTTTCCAAATCGACTGAGCAACTGTGCAGCTTACGCGAACCCGCCTGACTGCTCCCATTGTATTATCCGCCTGATGCGTAGAGTCCAGCTAAGCCTGAACCGCTACAAGGAACCAACAGATCAAGACGAAACTTCACATTTCCCAGCCGATGCTGCGCGCATCCCGCATGACAGCGTGCGACCATCCGGCAGTGTGAGTAGCGGCGGCATGAACGAACACATAAACTCACCTGAGCACGAAAATGTTGGAATCTTGGCTCTGTAGTGAACCTCGTTAGCTGTAGGATTGCCGAGTGCCTCCCGAATTTCGGCATAAAAACTATAAATTTTCCCAAGCGCACCGCTCGGTGAGGGCGTACCAGGCATCGAAGTTGGTAATGAAGCGACTTCCAGACAGTAGTGATAGACGCCAAACTCCTGAAAACCTATCAGCTTAGGAATTACGATATTGGGATCGGGTGGCTTGGTGCTGAATGCATAAACGCAGTCTCGATCCGCGCGCCACAACAGAAAACCATGTTCAAATTGTTGAAAGATCGCTTCAAAAACTTGCAGAGTTGCTGTCGCCCCCGACGTCGGAAGCGCTTCAGTAGAGAACGGTGTTCTTGTGTACACCAACTCCATCGAATTCTGCTCTACCCAGCCTGTCGTCTGTGTGCCACTTACTTTGACCTGCCACCACCATTGAACGCCGTCGAATACGGCTGGTGCGCTTAGTTCAAGCATTCCTCCGCTGTTGACTACGTAAACGGTTGGTGAATATGAGGTGTGATCACTTCGTACCCAGCTAAACGGAATGTTGGCTTTCACGCGAACTACCGTACCAACCGTCCATGTTTGTGGGGAAACGGTCGGATTTTGCGAAGTATCCGTAGCGAGCATCAGAGATTTGGCCTCAACCCAACCGTAGTTGGGCGCAATCCCCAGAGTTCGCACATAGACCCACCACTGTACCCCATCCCACTGAAAGTGTTCATTATTTGCGCCGCCATTGACGACCAAGCGCAAGGTGTAACCTACGGTTGTGACAACCTCCGCGTAAGAGTTTGGCTCACTGCGCAGCCACGCATAGAGACCCTGACGGTTTAGTATCACGAGTGTGCCAATCGACCAATCCGGCGGCGGGATTGCGGCTAGCGTCGGACGCGGGACTGCAGTCGCTCGTGTTGTTCCCGGCGGTGGCGCAAGAAGCAACGAGTTTTGCTCTACCCAGCCCCGCGTGTTATTAAACGCTGTCACCAGCCACCACCACTGCACACCGTCCCAAATCGCCTGTCCATTGACAACAGTGACGTTGTAATTCGGATAAATAGTCTGGATTACGCTTCCGTTGGAGGCAGGCGCGCCGCGCACCCATACAAAGGATACGTTGGGATTCACAAGGAGCATAGTTCCTGCAGGCCAATTCGACGCACCGCTCTGCGCGCTTGCGCGCATTGTTCCAACGACTGGGATTGTCAGGTATATGAACGTCAGGCATAGAGCCAGTGCGCGTTTTATGGTTGTTCTCATAGACTTTCTCCTTATCCGAGCCACTTCTTACATACTCCATCAGTTTACGCGGATTGTTATTTGCAGGTTCAGGTTTTCCGGTACAGGCATTCCAATTCGTGAGCAGCCGCAATGAATGCGGAGGTTGAGCGTGGGATTTGCTCACGCTGCTGATGAGGCCGGCGCTCCCCCCGTGCATAGTGGCGCTGCACGATGTGGCGGATCGAGGCGGCATCGGCCACCCGGACTTCCTGCTTCAAGCGGAGACGACGAAGGACATCCGCCGCCAGAAAGCATCTATTTTAAAGATCATTTAAGGGTATTCAGGTCGAGATTAACCTGTTGCGCTGTGGTAAGGGCTATGATGGCCTATATCGACACCAGAACACCATTCGCCAACCGGCGGTTGTGATGTAAACCCTCTGGATGTTAACGGAGTTTCAAGTGACCATGACGCAAACCAGCCCTAAACGCCTGATCACCCGCAACGATGCGACGGAAAATCAACCGGGACACGTCAATCGGCGCAAATTTCTGAGCTATCTGCTCATGCTCGCCGGTGGTACAGGGGCGATAGCTCTCCTTGAGCCGCTTAAATCGGTCAGCGCGGCCATACTGCCTGGAGCGCCCCTGATCAACGGTACTCTGTTCGTACCGCCATTGCTGGCTCCAAACACGCAAAACGGCGCAAAGCAGTTCAATTTGACGCTGCAACGAGGCCAATCACAGCTTGTAAGCGGCTTCACTACGACGACGCTCGGTATCAACGGCAACTATCTGGGTCCAACCTTACGTGCCAAACGCGGTGATGACGTCGTAATCAGCGTGACCAACCAGATTGGCGAAGAGACAACCCTGCATTGGCATGGGATGCACCTGCCCGCAGCTATGGATGGGGGACCGCATCAAACTATTGCGACGGGTAGCACCTGGAGTCCCCGTTTCACGATTGCCCAACCCGCCAGTACGCTGTGGTACCACCCGCATTTGATGGGTCAAACGGAGAGTCAGGTCCTGCGTGGACTGGTCGGCATGTTCATTCTTGAAGATGAGTTACCCGTGCAAGCATTGCTGCCACACAACTACGGCGTCGATGATCTGCCCCTGATCTTCCAGGATCAAAGTTTCGACAACAACGGCCAATTCAGGAATAATGGCGGGGGTGGCAGGGGAGGTGGCAACCAGGGGGTAACGCTGGTCAATGGCTCAGTCGCACCTGTGTTAACTACCGACCAAACCCGGATACGTCTGCGGCTACTGAATGCCTCCAATCAGAGTTTCTACAACTTCGGCTTTGCTGATAATCACCCCTTCCAGCAGATTGCCAGTGACGGTGGCTTGCTGCCCAATCCGGTCACGATGACGCGCCTGAGTCTGGGCGCTGCGGAACGGGCTGAAATCATTATCGATTTGACCAACGCCGCGCCGCTGCTCCTCCAGAACTTCGGAAACGGTCGTACTGGTAGCGGCACCACCCTTTTGACCATCAAATTGGGGAGCGCAGCGACCATATCTAATGTGCAAAGTGTTCAACGCGCGGCATTGCCCGCCGGGTTGGTTGCGGTAGATCGTTTGGCCGCTGCTTCGGCAAATGTAACGCGCGACATGGTATTGGCGGGGGCAGATCGCGGCAGGTTCACTATCAATGGTCAGACGATGACCACGATGGCGAGCATGATGAATATGAACGACATCATGACGGTGCGCCTGGGGGATACCGAAGTGTGGACTGTGATCAACAACTCGGATGAAACACATATGTTTCATGTCCACGATGTCCAGTTCCAAATCCTTAGCCGCAGCAGCGGTGGCGTGGCCGCCAATGAAATAGGCTCGAAAGACACGGTGCGCGTCAACCCCGGTGAAACCGTGAAAATCATCATGCGTTTCACGGATTTTGCCGATCCCAACACGCCCTATATGTTCCACTGCCACATTTTGGAACATGAAGACGAGGGCATGATGGGACAATTTGTGGTCGTACCAGCCTAGCCTGACTACTCACGGTTCGTTAGGCTGATCGTAATTGGCTTCATGTGCAGTCACCATTTGGTAGCGACGGTGTGAGCAAAGCACCGTCGCTGCTGGTCGAAACGTGTCTGCTAATTTTAAGCAGTTAACAATATTTAAGGTTTTAGAGTATCTGCACGCATCACAACTGCGCTACGATTGAAATATCGACAGTGCAGGTTCCCACAAGGTGCATCACTTGGCAACAATCTTTTCAAATCGAGTACGGATAGTTTGTCTGCTGTCTCTGATACTATGTTTCAGCTACCAAAACACGACCAAAGCAGCGTCAAATCCGGCGCTCACCGCCTGTACACCATCAGCGAGCCTGCCACCCGTTACAACACCCGAAGCTGCGCAAACTCCCGCTCCGGCTACTGCAACTTTGTACGTCGTGACAACCGTAGCGCCACTGACAAACATTGTGTTCAACATCGGTGGCGCGCGTCTACAAATTCATGGGCTGATTCCTGAAGGTGCGGACTCGCATACCTTCGAGCCGAAGCCGTCTGCCGTCGAGTTCATCGGCAAAGCCGATATTGTGTTCCTCAATGGCCTCAGTCTGGAAGAACCAACCCGCAAACTCGCCGTGCCAAATTTGAAGGCAGGCGCGGAGATTGTTGAACTCGGTACAATCACACTACTGGAAACCGACTGGATATTCGATTTCAGCTTTCCAGTCGAAAAGGGAGACCCCAACCCGCACCTGTGGATGAATCCCCTACTTGCGGAGAACTATGCCGCATTAATCCGTGATACCCTGAGCAGGCGTGACCCGGCTGGTGCGGCATTTTACAACGCGAATTACACAGCATTTTCAGCACGGTTGAGACGGCTGGATCAGGCGATTTGTAATGCTGTTGCGAGCATTCCGGCTGGGCAGCGCAAACTTCTGACCTATCATGACTCCTTCGCCTATTTTGCACCGCGCTACAACATGACTGTGATCGGGGCAATTCAGCCCGCAGATTTCGCCGAACCCTCTGCGCAGGATGTCGCCAGCCTCATCGACCAAATCCGCGCGGAGAAGGTCCCGGCGATTTTTAGCTCGGAAGTGTTCCCGTCGAAGGTCATCGAGCAAATTGGGAAAGAGACGGGGGTTCGATACGTCGATACGCTTGCTGATGACGACCTGCCCAACCAGACGGGCGACCGCACCTATCACTCGTATCTCCAGTTGATGGTAGACGATGTAACGACGATCACCAGCGCGTTAGGAGGCGACCCCGCTATCTTAAAGGATGTACCGACCGCGAATCTACACGGCGCGGATACAGCGGTAGCCGCACCATCAGCACCGTGAGCGTCCGTCTTTTAACCATCGGAAGTCGTGAGGCATAATGCCAGTCCCGATGATTGAGCTGCGGGAAATCACCTGTCGTTACGACCGCAATATCGTTCTCGATACGATCAATTTGCGGGTTGAGCGTGGGCAGTTCGTTGGGATATTGGGTCCCAGCGGCGCGGGAAAGTCTACCCTGCTCAAAGCGGTTCTGGGGTTGGTGAAGCCCGTCAGCGGAACGGTTCTAATCGCTGGTGTCCCGACGGGCCACCAGCCCTTCAAAGGTATCGGGTACGTCCCGCAGGTCGAATCGGTCGATTGGGGTTTCCCGGTAACGGTCATCCAGACTGTCCTCATGGGTAGCCGCGCAAGCCGGATGCCCTGGAATACGCGCCACGAACGCGACCACGCGTTCACCCTCATGGAGCGGCTCGGCATCGCGGAATTTGCGTCCAGGCCGATTCGGGCGTTGTCTGGTGGGCAGCAGCAGCGCGTTTTTCTGGCGCGTGCGCTCGCAGCACAGCCGGAACTCCTGATTTTGGATGAGCCAACAGCGGGTGTGGATGTGCGTACCCAGCACGATGTACTGCATCTGTTGGCAGAACTGAGCCATTCCGGGCTGACGATCCTGATGACTACACACGATCTCAACGCGGCAGCGGCGCATATTCCCTATCTGATATGCCTGAACCGAACGCTCATCGCGCAGGGAACCCCGGAGCAGGTGTTCACACCGGAAACGCTTGGCGCGACATATCACAGCAATATGCTTGTCGTGCGACAGGACGACGTGATCTTTGTACAGTCACGCCCGCACGCGCATAGCTGGCAGCATGATATGAATGCCGCTCCGCATCCCCCATCCGATATGTAACCCGGACACGATCATTCAATGGACATATTGACCAAGCCCTTCTCCTATCAGTTTTTTCAAAACGGGGTACTGGCGGCGGTGCTTCTGGGTAGTGTGTGCGGATTGCTTGGCGTGCTGATTGTGCTGCGCGGAATGAGCTACATTGGTCACGGTCTATCGCACGCGATTTTCGGTGGTGCAGCGGTCGCGCTCGCGCGCGGCTGGAATTATTACCTTGCGGCGGGGCTATGGGGTTTTGTCTCTGCACTTTTGGTCAACCAGACGGTGCGGAGGCTACGCATCAATGCGGATGCGGCAATCGGCATCATCACGACAGCAAGCTTTGCCGTCGGGGTCGCTGTGATCAGCAGTATGCACCGCTTCACGCGCAATATCGAAGCGCTCCTGTTTGGCAGCATTCTGGGCGTTCAGCGCGATGATTTGCTCGCGATAGGGATTGTGGCCGTAATCGTTATCGTCGCCATTGCCGTGTTGTACAGGCCGCTTTTGTTTACCACGTTCGACGAAGAAACGGCGCAGGCGTTTGGAGTGCGTACCGCATGGATCGATACGCTCTTGTCGCTGATGCTGGCAATTTCAATCATGGTAGCGATGAATGTGATCGGTGTCACGCTAATCGCATCGACTATCGTAATCCCGCCGATCACGGCGCGACTGCTCACAGATCGCTTTGATCGAATGCTTGTTTTATCGGGTCTCATCGGAGCAGTGACTTCATTCCTCGGCATCTATTTCAGCTATTACCTGGATACCTCATCTGGCGCGACCATCGTTCTGACGCAGACAGCGGGCTTTATCGTGGCTATTTGGGTCGCAGCGCTGCGTAAGCGAAACCGTCTCCGGTTGCCCCAGTTCAGCGGGTAAGTTGTCGATCTCCGCACCCGGAGAGCCATAATTTTAGGTTATTTAAGGTTCGCGACCGCATTTCGGCGGATCGTTCTGCTACGCTTTTGATTGTCATCTACTCACGGGAGAAAAAACGAACAATGAAAACCCGGTTGCTTTCTGTTTTCGGGATAGGAATGCTCCTCGTAGCATTCATCGCTTCCAGCGCTATCCATACCCCGGCTAACGCGCAAACCGCCGCTACCGCTGGTGCAACATCTGTGGCGACTGCCAGCGCAGAAGACACCACTTCGAAGATCGTCACCGCTGCCAATGCGTTCATCGCTACGCTGAACGATGCACAAAAAGCGAAGGCTGTCTTCGCCTTTGACAACAACACGCAGAAAACCAATTGGTCGAACCTGCCCGCGCCGCTCTACATCCGCAACAGCCTTCGGCTGGGCGACTTGACTCAGGGGCAGAAAGACGCGGTAATGGCGATTTTAGCCGTTGCGTTGAGCAAGCAGGGCTATCAGAAGGTCATCGACATCATGAACGGTGACGAGTATTTGAAGCAAACGGGAACCGGAATTGGCGGTGGTTCGCTCACCTTCGGCAAGGACGAATACTACATCGCATTCCTCGGCACGCCTTCCACAACCGCGCCATGGATGCTGCAATACGGCGGCCACCATCTGGCGATCAATGCAACGATTGTCGGCAGCAATATCACCATGTCGCCCAGCCTGATTGCGGTTCAGCCGGGCAGCTATCCCTTGAATGGCGTCACAGTCACGCCGCTTGGCGATGAATATACCAAAGGCTACGCCCTGATCACCAGCATGAACGCGGATCAGCAAAAGCAGGCGATCTTGAGCTATGCGCAAAAGGACCTGATCCTCGGACCGGGGCAGGATGGCAAAGTCACGCAGCAGGAAGGGATCAATGCCTCGGCGTTGAGTGCCAACCAACAAGCGATGCTGCTGGATGTGATCAGCGAGTGGACAAACATCCTCAATGACGCGGACACGGCGGTACAAATGGCGAGCATCAAGGCCAATCTCGCGGACACGACGTTCGCGTGGAGCGGTTCGACCGCCGCCAACACTGCTGCCTACTATCGTATTCAGGGACCTACGCTGATCACCGAATTTGCGCCACAAGGCGGTGGTCCGGGCGGCGGCAGCACGAGTTTGGATCACATCCATACCATCTACCGCGACCCGACCAACGAGTACGGCGCGGCTTACGTCAAGTAATCTCCGTAACTGGCATGGTCCTTCCGGGACTGCGCCACTTTGAACGGTATCGCCCAATGGAGTGAGACAAACAGTGAAAACCAGACTACTCTTCGGTATTGTTGCAGGAATGCTCATCGCGGCATTCATCGTGTCGAGCGCCACGCTCGCACCCGCCAATGCACAGGGCGCGGCTACGGCAGAAGCCACCGCCAGCGCAGAAGATTCCACGCCGAAAATCGTTACAGCAGTCAATGCGTTCGTCGCCACGTTGACGGACGCCCAAAAAGCAACAGCGCTTTTTGACTTCAACAGCAACCAGAAATCCAACTGGTCGAACTTTCCAAGCCCGTTTTATAAGCGTAACGGTCTTCGGTTGGCCGACATGACGCAGGCGCAGCAGGATTCCGCAATGGCGATTGTGGCTACTGTGTTGAGCAAACAAGGCTATCAGAAGGTCATCGACATCATGAACGCCGATGAAGCCTTCAAAGCGTTAAGCGGTGGTGGCGGCGGTGCAGCCATGTTCGGGAAAGACCAATACTACATCGACTTCATCGGCGTCCCCTCTACAACAACTCCATGGATACTGCAATTCGGCGGCCATCATTTGGCAATCAACGCGACCATAGCTGGTAGCAACATCACGATTTCACCCACCCTGACGGGTAATCAACCGGGCAGCTATACTCTGAACGGTGTGACGGTGATTCCGCTCAATGATGAGTTCACCAAAGCCTCCAAACTCGTGACGAGCCTGGACGCCGCGCAGCAAAAGCAGGCAATCCTGGGCTATCAGCAAACTGACCTGATTTTGGGACCGGGACAGGATGGCAAGGTCACGCAGCAGGAGGGTATCAAAGCCTCGGCCTTGAATGCCGACCAACAAGCAATGCTGCTGGATGTGGTCAGCGAGTGGACGAACATCCTCAATGACGAAGATGCGGCGGTACAAATGGCAACCATCAAGGCCAACTTTGCCGATACGACGTTCGCATGGAGTGGTCCGACTGCTGCGAACACTGCCGCTTACTATCGCATTCAGGGACCCACCGTGATCATCGAATTTGCGCCACAGGGTTCAGGGCAGGGCGGTACCGGTGGTTCTCTTACTCTGGATCACGTCCACACGATTTACCGCGACCCGACTAACGAGTACGGCGCGGCTTACCTAAAATAACAAGGGGGACTGGAACCATCATGTACAGGCTGACCATGATCAAAAGCGCGAGGCTGGCTGGCGTGGTCGGCCTGCTCGGAATAGTATTTCTGTTCCCTGCTGTGGCCTACGCGCATCCTGCCGATCAATACCTGCAATCCGCGTATCTCACACTGGATGCGGAGAAGATCACCGTTGAACTCGATCTGACAGCGGGACCGCTCATCGCGGGCGGCCTGCTGGCACAAATCGACACTAGCAAGGATGGTGAAATCGGGCAAGAGGAAGCCAGCCAATACGCGGCTGTCGTTCTGAATCACCTTTCGCTATCGGTCAACGACCGACCGTTACCACTCGTCCAAACCTCTCTGGAATATCCGACTGCACAGGCATTCACAGCCGGGCTAGGTACGTTCAAGCTGTTCGCGGTGGCTGCTTTTCACTCTGGATCGGATGCAAGCAATTATCTTGCCTTTCTTAACACGCATCACCCGGAAATAAGCGCCTATCAGGTGAATATCTTCACCGCTCGCGCGGCTTCGATCAGTTTGGGTGCGCCAATACGCGATGCCTTGCAGCGCGGGATCGAAATCGACTATAGGATCGGATTAAACTTTGCATCCCCAACGGTTGTTGCGCCTATCACCTCGCAGGCCGCCGAACAGCCGCAAATCATCGCTTATCTAAGCGCGCCGACGCTGCCCCCACTCGCACTGCTCGCAGCGCTTGGTCTTGCGATCCTTCTTGGTGCGCTGCACGCGCTCACGCCGGGTCACGGCAAGACGCTTATGGCGGCGTACCTGGTCGGCAGCCGGGGGACGGAACGCCACGCGGTCGCGCTCGGTCTGGTGATCACGGTCAGCCATACGGCATCGGTGCTGGCAATTGGCATGCTCGCATTAATTGCGAGTCAATCTGTCGTTCCCGGTGAACTGCTGCCGACGCTGGAGGCCGTCTCCGGGCTTCTGGTCGTTGCGCTCGGACTTCGGCTGGTCTGGCAGCGCTGGCAGTCTGTACGCACTTACGCGCCACACTCCCACACGCATGGTACACCTGACCTGACAAGCGCGAATCGGTTGCGCTGGCTGGACCTGTTCGGGATGGGCATTTCCGGCGGGATCATTCCCTGCCCGGAAGCTCTGGGTATCTTGATTGTCGCGGTTGGCCTGAACCGGATTGGCATTGGGCTGACATTGATCATCGCGTTTAGCGCCGGGCTTGCAGCGGTATTGGTCGGCATTGGGCTGATTTTGGTGCGGTCACGGTCGCTCACGCGCCGCCTGAACTGGACGAATGGCCGAGCTGGGCGCTGGCTGCCGCTGTTGAGCGCACTGCTTGTCACCACATTGGGAGTCGGGATAGTAACCAGAGGGATAGCGTCGCTCGCTCCAGACCGGATCGCGGTCGTGGCGGCAATCGCCTTTGTCCTGATTATCTGCGCCATTCTTTGGCAATGGTTCGCGAGACGAGCGAGCAGCACGAACAAGCCGCTATCAGCAGGACTAACGATTGATCCATCCGAACTGCCGCCCCGTTATCGAAACGGCGATCCAGTGTGTACAACTCCGATGGCTGCCGCTGATCTGAAATTCGACGCGAACGGGCAGGTTGCGTGGGATGAAATCTGGACGAGTTTTTGTGATCTGGCGCTGGCAGGTGGTCCGCCGCATCGCGGTACGCTTCTGGAACCCGTATCAAAGCACGAAGTCGAGGCTGACCCGGTTAGCTATGCGCGTGTGCAAGCAGAGATTGCGCGCGGCTTGAAAATGATTACAGGGCTGCCCATCAAGATGGATGGAGCATGTGGCTGGATCGGTCTGGTCTGCCATGACGAGCGTATGGCCGCATGGCTGGTGCGTGCGATCATCGTCGAGAATGTCTCGGTGCGGCGCGAAGGCAGCACGATTTATCTACCTGTTGGTCCCGGTTTCCAGCTTGAAAAGGAGATCAAAAACGTCGTGACGGTGGTTGCGAAGACGCACCATTACTGGATTGAACATATTACGACGTGAGTATATCGATTGCACGCACGTCGCACGGCCAGAAAACAGAAACTTCCGTTCCCTGATCGCGACCCGCGCTTGTAATTCGGATTGTGCCGCTATACGCATCGACAATCGACTTGACCAGCGAAAGTCCAAGCCCTGTCCCCGGAATATCATCGCGTGAACGTGCGGCATCCGCCCGATAGAAGCGCTCGAATACGCGCGGCAGGTGCTGCGCCTCGATGCCACTCCCGGTATCGTTGATCGTGTGCAAGACGCTGCCGCCAACAATCTCCATTTGCCAAAGAATGCGCCCGCCTGCTGGCGTATACTTCAACGCATTGCCCAGAATGTTTTGAAATACGACGATCAGGTGGCTCGCGCTTGCTATTAAGACAGGCGATGCAGCAGGCCAGGCATCTGACACGGAAAGACTCAGCACAATTTGCTTGCGTTCGGCTTCGGCGGCGCAGCGTTCGATCATGCTTTGCGCAAAGTGCAGCACGTCGATCTGATCGTGTCCCATTTCTGCACGGTGCATATCGAACGTGGATAGCAGCGTCAACGCTTGAATGAGCGTCGATAAATGTCCTGCTTCGGTGATAATGTCCTTGACGTAGTGCTGCCCGGTTGTCGCTACGGAAAGGCTCCTGGCCTGTAATGCCTCGGCACGTAACCGGATTGTCGTCAGCGGTGTTCGCAGTTCATGCGATGCGTTATTGATGAATGCGCGCTGCTCATCGATCAACCCCTGGAGCCGATCCGCCATACTGTTGAACGCTTGAGCGACCTCGCCAATCTCATCAGCACGCATGGCGGGTACGCGATAGCTTAAATCGCCACCGGAAAACCGAATCGTGGACTCGCGCAGGAGATAAAGCGGACTGGTAATTGTGCGCGAAAGCCACAGTGTGGCTGCAACCGCAATTGTCGTCAGAACGCCAAAGCCGATCAGCAGAATAAGCCAGCGCTCAATGATGAGCCTCTCGCGGACCTGCACCGGGACGCTCATTTGCAGCAGCCCAATCGGGTCACGTTTGTTCATGATGGATGCGGCGGTGAATATCTTGTTTGCGCCTTTGTCGTCTGGTCGCTCGACGACGATCACGTCCCGCTGCATCGCGCGCTGAATCTCTGACATATCGTCGTTTGGGAGGCGATACCGTGCGGTCAAACGCTCAGGCAGATGTTCCAAACCCGTGAAGTAGAGCGTCAATAGAGCGTCGTTTTGGATTTCATAATCGTCCAGAATGCTGGTGAGCGCCGCATCATCAAGCTTTCCGCTTGCCCAATCCTGTATTACCGGGGAAACTGCATCTGCAATCAGCCGGACATCGGAAACAAAGCGCGTATTGAAGTCATTGCGAATCGCGATTGCTTGCTGGTATCCTGCAAAAAGTGTCATCAACCCAATGCCGGACAAAATAATGGTGACATTTGCCAGGAGAAGGCGTCGGCGCAAGGACACGGATCGTTTACGCATTCATCACTCAGGCATGAAGCAATAACCAATGGTCCGTACTGTTTGAATATGGATCGGATGCGCCGGATCATCTTCAATTTTTTCGCGCAACCATCGAACATGAACATCCAGCGTGCGCGTATCGCCAATCCAGTCCGTCCCCCAGACTTTCGTGAAAATTTCGGAGCGGGAGACAGGCTTTCCGATGTTGCTGACGAGTAAGCTCAACAATTCAAAGGCTTTGTAGCGCAGTTCGACGGGCTGTTCGTTCTTGTAGAGCTTACGCCGTTCGAGATCGATAGTGAGCGAACCATATTGCTGCAAACCAGACCGTGCTGCCTTGCCTCCGCCAAATTCAATGCGGCGTAGCATTGCTTTGATATGTGCGATCAGTTCCCCGGTGCTGAACGGTTTGGTCAGATAGTCATCTGCGCCGATTTCCAACCCCTGAATGCGATCCATTGTTTCGTTAAGAGCGCTTACTATCAAAATTGGCACGGTACTCACTTGACGAATGGCTTTACACACGTCCCACCCGTTCATTTCCGGCAAAAGAATATCCAGAATGACCAGATCGGGCGCATGGTCCCGCACGAGGGCTAACCCTGCCCGTCCATTTATGGCGGTGAGCGTATTGAATCCCATACTTTGAAGGGTATCAGCGAGCGATAATGCGATACTGCGATCATCTTCGATGATGGCAATCAAGATCATATTTCGAGTGTCGTCCATCCTCGCATCGGATCGTAGCATTACATCCAAATTTGTTCAATTGCCTTATCAGGCTAATGGCAATTAAATGAGCATGTCGCAGGTTACAAGTCTTGCCGTTAAGCGCTCACTATGCTGTGAGCCGTAGCTCACAGGGTTTGTCTAAGGGGTGCAAGGACGGGATCAGATTGTGCATGGAGACCATAACATCAATGATGCCGTCGATGGATGAGTTGGCCGATGCGCTGTGAAGTGAGGCCAAATACCTTTGCCAGCTCCGAGTAAGACTCACCCGCGACGTGCCGTTGACGGATTTGCTCGTTGCGTTCGGTTTTTGTCATGCTACGCGGCTCGAAGTAGAGATACCAGAGTACGACTCGTTCTGCCTGTTTGAGGTGTGCAAGGGTAAAACCCGATTGCGCTTCTCAGACCCAAGAGGCGAATCCTTTACCTAACCAAGTTATATGGACTTCTATTAAGCAGACGAGGTGCTTTTCCCTCAGATACGTTGCCGCCGAACAATCACATAGATGCGCTGTTCACTCACGCCATATTCGCGCGCAAGCGTCGAGGCGCTCTCTCCAGATTTATAGCGCTTGTAAATTAGTTGATTGCGCTCTGCTTTAGGCGGGGTGACACAATTTACGGGCGTGGCAGAGGGTAGCGTGCCTGCGTACAACCAGTCCAAAAGCACAGAGACGTAAGCTGGGTCGGTCGCCCGCCGAGGCCACTGTTCCGACACGGTAAAGAAGGTACGGAAAGCATCAAATTTTCCCTTTTCGCACCTCACATGAAAAATTTAGCGATTACTGGTATGTTCTCCTCTGATCCGAACCCGAAAGTCGTATCCTGGACTTAATGTTGGATTGTTGGCAATTTTTGGCCCAAAGTCAGGTGGGGTAATCTCGAGTTCAAGCCGATTGAGGAGTGTCGCCATCGTCAACATGATTTGGATTTCGGCTAAGCCTGCCCCGAGACAAGTATGCGAACCCAAGCCAAAGGGTGAGAAAGCACCTGGTTGACGATGCTGATTATGTGGTTCATGATAGCGGTCGATGTTGAAGACATCAGGCTCTGGATAAAACTTTGGAAGGAAATGTGAGACCATCGCCGCTATCAGAAGTTCGCTACCCTGCGAGATTTGATGGTCGGCAAATTCAAAATCCTTCATCGCAGTGCGTGGAAGAACTCCCGCAAGCGGGTACATCCGTAGCGTTTCCATCGCCGTACCATGAAGTGTACCCATTTTTTCGAGTGCTTCTGGCATCGGTATTCCATTCGTAAATAGAGCGTTTGCCTCGGCAACGACGCGCTTCAGAATGTCGGGATGTTTCAGAAGTGAATACAACATAAAGCTGCATGTATTTGCGACGGTATGCTTTTCGAGATCATCACCCACAAGCTGAATGAGTTGACAACAACAAGGTCGTAGTCGACCGATGCCCCTTGGTCTTGTCTCACCTGCTTTGTCATTGGCTGCACCCTCTGTACCAGTCTCAATACAGGTATTTTACTCTCCACTACAAGCCATACGAAAACCTACAAAATCCGCTCGACCGTCAGGCGGGGACCAGTAGTGATCCGAGCCGCGTGCTGCACGCAACTCCCGACGAAACGACCCGCTGCGCAAGATACGGAACGGCTTGGCAATGGTCGGTCCTTGTGGATCGTTGGCCGGGCTATTCGTATAGTATTTCTCGTCATACCAATCAGTCACCCATTCTCACACGTTACCTACCATCTGGTTCGCTCCGACCCAGCTCCGTCCATCATCGAAGCCGTTGACATCCGGCGTGTTCGCCTTGTCCGGTGCCTTGTCATCATCCCAGTGCAGCGTCATCGGACGCAACCATTGGGACAGGATGATTATGGACAGGTCATAGGCTGCACGGAATATTGATCAACGCCGAAGCCGGAAACATAGTCGGGCGCATTCAGCATTGCGGGCGATGGCTGCTCCGCAGTGACATGGGTCACGATGGGCAGACTGCATCCGTTCTTGTCGCGGCGCGCACCTGAATATGCCAGGAGTGGCTGACCGTCGTAACTGAACGCCCAAGTGTAATCGCCGAGGACATCCGGGGCAGCAACGCGCATCTGAACACATTCTTCTGGTCCGAACACACCAGTACCCTCTGACCAGACTTTACCTGATGCGTCCTGAGCGCTGTAGCTGTACCTTTTTCCGTTTGCACCGCAAAGCGCTACGTCAACCGGCAGACCCGCACCCGCACCCGCTGGAATTTCGGCACTGAATGGTAGCGGCAGCGACCCTTGCGGCACATCCTTTGGGTCTGCCGCTAATCCCTCTTTCAGAAAGGCAGACAATGCGATGGATTTGCCGTCCGGCGGTGCGAGGTTGATCAGGAAGAAACGACCCGCCGCTGGCAGAGTCAGCTTCCCTGTCATCAGTCCCCGTATGTAGTTGGCAAAGCGGTCGGAAACGAATGAACTGCTGGTATGCCCGTTACCCAGCGTGATTACGGTCATGTGGGGAATCCCAAGCGCATCCAGACGATGGTCCAGCGCTAAAAAGTCTGTCAGCGGGAAATATGGATCATGTGTCCCTCGCCCAATCACGAGAACCTTCCCTCTCAGCCGTTCGGCTATCCCAATCGGACTGCGTTCATCGGCCTGTGCCGGGTCTGCTACGCCAATGAGCGGCGTCAGGTCGTAGTCGCCGGGGCCGTTTGGAAGGCCATAGCGGTACAGATCCGGGTTGTGTGCTGTGATCGTGAACAAAAAACTCAGATTAGGATAGGTCTGGACACTATAGCGACTGAGCTTACCAAGTGCCGTCGGCAGAACATCGGCAAATGTCGCAATCACCTGATAATCAAGTTTGAGTGGATTAGCCGCCCACATAAATGCGTCCAGCCCACCTCGACTGCTTCCTACTGTCACACCCTGCATCTTATCGCCACCATTCTGCGAAATAAAGTCAAAAAAGGCACCGACGGCCCGATAGGTATGGTCGTCGACACCTTGGCTTTCCATGCCTCCAGCGTTGCAGTAAGCAGCGATGATTCGGTTAAAACCGGGCAACGCCGAAAGACCCACCAGACCGATTAACCCTGTATCACCGTTCTTCCAGAGCCGTTTGTTATTGCTGTCGCCAAGCCCCGTGCCGCTCAAGACGACCGGGACGTGTTCGGTTCGAGACCAGCGAGGCGGGAGAATGATCGTAAAAAGCGCGCCCTGCAGCGGCACATTGTTCACAATCTGAATAGCATTCAGCCCTTCGACTACGTCCGACCACACATTGAACGTGACGACATTCAGCCCGGGTGCCAGCTCCTTTTGCAACTTGGCGAGTACGCCTGCCCGCTCATCTTGGCTGACGCCAACCGGGTCCGTTTCCATATTGCTGTAATCGCCATATTTCGCAGGTTCACCCCGGATTGGCGCGGGCGAGGTACTGCCCGGTTGTGGATAATTCGTGTTAATGACCCAGTCCGTCTGAGCCGACGCTGAGAATGAGAGCCAGAAAATACTGACCAGCACCAAGCCAAAGCTCAGCGAGATATGGCAAAAGAACCGGATAAATCGAGATTGAGTCTTCAAGCACGCTCCTCTACCTGATCCATGAGTTGATCGGCTTGGTGTGTCGACTATATCTGCTATGCAACAGCATTTTGTGCCTGGATGAGCCAAGTCGCCGATACAGGAATACAGTGTCGCATACAAACAGACGCGCTATATTGCCGGCATACGGCTTTTCCAACGTACTGTCATCTATGACCAGCATCCCGCGCTCACGGGTAATGCACCCCTCCACCTCTGCCCACAGTCCGTTGCTGTCTGGCGGCAGGCGCTGCAACAGTCGCGTATAGGCGTCATGTGCCACCACGCCCTCTCCCTCCGGGTGTGTCACCGCGGCTTCCACGCTGCTAAACACATTTTGCGGCGCTACTAAAAACTGAATGTAGTCTGGCTCGTCGCATTTGGTTTTGTTCATGCCTCTATTTTAGCCGCTGAACTCAACTGCGTAACGTCTAAATAAATATCAATCGAGAATGTGAATATTGTTGCGCCTGGTCCCTCCGCGTTTCCACCGCCTGTCCGACGCAAATTCGTCCACAAGCCATCGATTTCTCTTCCGCCTATTGCAATGTCACTATAATTATTACGAGATGCGGCATGTAAACAGCGTCGGGGGTGATGCAGAATGAGCCTTCATGGAACAATTCGCGACTACGAAATAGAAGAGCAAATCGGTGAAGGTGGATTTGGCGCGGTCTACAAAGCGTGCCAACTCAGTGTGCAACGTGACGTCGCTCTGAAGATTATTTTGCCGCAATTCGCCAACAATCCTGAGTTCATCAGTCGCTTTGATGCCGAAGCGCGGATTATCGCTCGTCTTGAACATGCTCATATCGTGCCGCTATACGATTACTGGCGTGAGGCAGGTGCGGCATACCTGGTTATGCGCTGGCTGCCGCACAATCTGCGCGCGATCCTGAATGGCGAACCGCTCGCTCTTCCAGCAATCTCTCGAATCATGGATCAAGTCGGCTCTGCGTTAAATGCGGCACATCGCAAAGGGATCATCCACCGCGATATTAAGCCGGATAATATTCTATTGGACGATGACGGCAACGTTTATCTGGCAGATTTCGGGATAGCGCAATCAGACAGTCCTGTTGGGGACGAACATGCTCGCGATGAGATGGTCGGTTCACCAGCCTATGCCTCGCCAGAACAACTTACGAATGGCGTTGTCACCCAACAAAGCGATATTTATAGTTTGGGTGTTGTGCTGTATGAACTACTTATAGGTGAGCGTCCCTTCGAGCGCGATACGAACGCACAGACTATCATAAATCAACTTCAAACACGCCTTCCACTGCTTTCATCCAAACGCCCTGACCTGCCAAATGCTTTGGACACCGTCATTCAACGTGCGACGGCGAAAGCACCAGAAGATCGTTACCCTGACATACCAAGCATGATTTCCGAATTTCACGATTCAATAAACGCTACCCTTTCCATGATCTCTATCGGCAACTCGGATGCAATGCCTCGCACACTAAAAACCAGCTCACCATCAAAGCCTAAAAACGGAACACCGCCGACGCGCGCGTTGCTCTCTACCGACGGCGTAGAGACGTTTATCTTCAATGATAAGCGGCTTTACCCGTTCGATCTGCGAAACGACCTTAACCCGTATGTTGGTCTGCGCGCCTTTGAGGAATCTGACTTCGATATGTTTTACGGGCGCGATAAACTTGTGGGGCAGTTGGTCGAGCAGATTACCAACCATTCTCCATTCATCGCGATTGTGGGTCCCGTCGGTTCAGGAAAATCAAGTGTGCTGCACGCCGGACTAATTCCCGCGCTGCGCCGTGTACATTCACCAGGCCGCTGGTTTGTCACAGTCATGGAGCCGGGACGTGATCCGCTGGTGGCCTTGAGTTACGCACTTGCAAGCGTGGCAACCGAACCTTATCCCAATCTGCTGGATGATTTGCGGGCTGATGAAGAAGGATTAACACGCGCAGTCAAGCGCATTGTGAAAGGTGATGATCATCTCGTCCTTGTTATTGACCATTTCGAGGAACTGTTTGGTCTGTTTGATGATGAACCGATGCGTACCCACATCATCAACAGCCTGTACCGGGCGCTGGTTGAGTCATTCAGCCACTTCCGGTTGGTCGTCTCGATGCGCGCTGATTACTACGATAAGCCCCTATTGTATAAAAATTTCGGCGAGATGCTGCACCGCTGGACTGAAGTAGTGCTGCCGCTTTCCCCGGACGATTTGGAGCAGGCAATTATTAAGCCTGCGGAGCAGGTCGGCGTGACGGTAGAACACGACCTGGTACAAGCGATTCTGCAGGACGCTTATCAGCAATCCGGATTGCTGCCACTGCTGCAATATACGCTCTCGGAGTTATTCGAGCGGCGTGATGGAAATATCCTCACAGCAAAGGCCTACCGTGAACTGGGCGGGATTTCTGGTGCATTGGCGGGCCGGGCCGAAGAAATCTACAGCTCGCTTGATAGCGCCGGGCAACGCGCAGCGCAGCAGTTATTCTTACGGTTGATTACGCCTGATGGATCACTCAATTTTACCCGGCGGCGTGTCCTGCGTCCCGAACTTGCGCTTGCGAACGAAGACAGTAGCATCATGGACCATGTGATAAAACTGTTCAGCCAATCTCACCTGCTTACCGCACAGGTCGATCCTGAGACGCGCATTCCGACTGTCGAGATCGCTCACGATATGCTGTTTCACACCTGGACGCGGTTACGTGGTTGGCTGGAAGACAGCCGCGATGAACTGCACGTTCAACAACGTCTGACCATCGCAGCCGCTGAATGGGTAAATGGGAATTACAACGATAGCTTTCTGCCGACGGGGCTGCGTCTGGCACAATTCGAGGCGATGGCCTCTGAAGGGAATGTTGCGCTCACCACGCAGGAAAAGGCCTACTTACAGGCAAGTATTCAGATGCGTGCAACACATGGAAGGACCTTACCCTCGGATAAACATGGGACGGGGGACGGTATCAAACTGGCGCTTATTGTTCTGTTCGGAGTTGTGATCCTGCGGCGAGGTCGTGCGATACGCACATAGGCTGTTGTGCATTGACTCCTTTCAATAATCCAGGTCGGCGAGACCTGCGTTAAGGTGAAAGGGTGTTGGCAGTATTTATAGCGTTCCACTGACCCCGACGGGCGTCACATAGATAGGATGCTGAGTCCTCGCCCGTTTTGCCTTCACCGCAGCCATGTTTAACATTTTGGTCAAGCTCTCTCGTCAGCTTGACCCTGCGGCTGACCCATGCAAGGTCAGCCTTGCTCATTGTTCATTATGACTTGCACCATTCGTTGCTAAATTGGTCGTCCATTGCAGATTCAGCCGGATAACCCCGTTTCGCTTGCCGACCCACTGCCCATTCGGATCACCTGTATCGATGACCTCGAATG
Source organism: Aggregatilineales bacterium (assembly GCA_965246845.1). Taxonomy (GTDB): domain Bacteria; phylum Chloroflexota; class Anaerolineae; order Aggregatilineales; family UBA2796; genus JBBRMW01. The sequence continues at coordinate 573,638 of CBDFFR010000008.1, read as the reverse complement.
TAATGATACTCTCGTCGTAATAGATGGACATACTTTCATCCTGCATAAAGCGGAGAGAAACGTGATATGTACCGTCATTCAACAAATCCCCAGGAATACGATACTCGCTGACGAACAAACCTATCGGGAAATTATGACCATGCCAGTTCACGTCGGAAATCGACCGCGTGGAAAATACCAGAACACCATTCTGGTAAGATACTGCCGAACTCAGGCGTATTTGTGTTTTGGGCTGCAGGTTCCAGTATTTGAACTGCACGACGATGGGTGTATGGCAGGTAATCTGCTCCCCCACCTGGCCGCTTTCCGCGCTCACCGAAACGCTGTGAAGTCTGATCTTGTCATTTCCTGGGGCGCTGTGCTGGTCTGCCCACACACTGCTGGATTTTGCGGATACGGTCGAACGCAGGTAGTCACCAACTACCGTGCTGGATGGTCCATCGTTGACGATTCTGCCTGCATCCAGCCAAAGGACGCGCTGGCACAAACTTTGTATTGCTCCCATATTGTGGCTCACGAAAAGGACGGTTCGTCCTTCGCCCGCGACAGTAGACATCTTGCCGATGCACTTCCTTTGAAATTTGGCATCGCCAACGGCCAACACTTCATCGACGATGAGGATTTCCGGCTCCAGGTAAGCCGCCACAGCGAAGCCGAGCCGCAAGCCCATCCCTGTCGAATAATGTTTAACAGGGGTGTCGATAAACTGGTCAATTTCCGCAAATTCAATGATCTCGTCGAATTTGCGCGCGATTTCAATCCGCGACATGCCGAGGATCGCCCCGTTTAAGTACACGTTTTCACGCCCGGTCAATTCCGGGTGGAATCCGGTCCCGACTTCCAGCAGCGCGCCGACACGCCCGATCAGCTCGATAAACCCTTCAGTCGGCTCCGTGATGCGCGACAAAAGTTTGAGTAATGTACTCTTTCCAGCTCCATTTCGTCCGATGATCCCGACGACTTCCCCCGGTTGAACATCGAAAGCAACATCTTTCAACGCCCAAAACGCCTTGTCCAGGTCGCCTGCAGCATGGCCGCGCAGCAGGTTACGTGCGCGGCGTACAGGCGCTTGTGCCATCACAGTTAGACTTTCACGCAGAGTTTTGTAGGGAAGACGCCTGGAACCAATACGATACTCTTTGCCGAGTCCCTCAACATGAACCACAGGCGACTGGACACTTTTGAAAGTTGTCATAGCATATCCGCAAAAGTTCTTTCCAGTCGCCGGAAGTAAAATGCACCGCTGACGAGTATCAAACCAGCCATGATCGCCGAAACCAGGATAGAGGGACCGGGCGCGATACCCAGCAGCACCCAACGAAAGCCTTCGATAATGCCAGCCATCGGATTCAAGGCGTAGAGCAGACGCAACACAGGGTTGGAGATAATGGTACTCGAATAAACAACTGGCGTGGCAAACATCACGAACTGGGTGAGAAATGGAAGGGTATAGCGTATATCGCGAAACTGCACATTCATCGCGGCTAACCACAGACCCATGCCGAGCGTCACGGACAGCAGCATCAGGACGAGAAGCGGCAGCAAAGTAAGGGCAAGCGTAGGCACAATACCAAAATAGAACATCATCCCAAGCAGAACAACGAACGCCAATGCAAAATCGACCAATCCCGTAATCACGCTGGCGACCGGGACGAGCAATCGGGGAAAATAGATTTTCTTGACCATGTTCGCGTTGCTGACCATACTATTTGCGGCGTTCGACAACCCATTGGAGAAAAACGTCCAGGGAATGAGCGCCGTGTATGCAAAAATTGGGTAGGGAACTCCATCCGAAGGAACCTTGATGAGGCCACCAAAAAAAAGACTGAACACGATCATCGTCATGAAAGGTTGAATAATCGCCCAGATTGCTCCCAGAACCGTCTGTTTGTACCGTACCTTAATATCTCGCCACACAAAAAAATAGAGCAGTTCCCGATATTCCCACAATTCGGGCAGCTTGAGCGCCGACCAGCCACTCGTTTTGCGGATTATCAACCGGTCTGGCGTGGACCCGCCATTTTTAGGATGAGCTGGATTTGGCATAGAGCGCATAGCCGTCAGATCAGCGTCGCGAGAAAGAGACGCACCCGTGCGCTGGCCTCAGCCACTATAAAGCTGAAATCGCGCCTGTTCGGGGGTGAATAGTTTTGTTTGGCATCGGTCATTTCATCCACATTCAGAAATTGTACAAAGAATTGGCCTTGCGCCACTTCGTTCGCTAAATCGAGGAGCCATCTATCGATATTTTCTATTTAGCTTCACGCCATCCGCTGAAAATGGTCTGGTGTCGTTGCGGCTGATCGCGTTGACATTCGCCCCCTGCCAAGCTAGTATAGCGCAACTCCCCGATACTATCCAGAAATTGTTATGTTATCCTGTATTCCTGACATCCTCGCAATGCACCGTAATTCAGACGCCATTGCCCTGATTGCACCGGATCACACGAGACTGACCTATCGGCAACTTTATGAACATACGCTCTCACAGGCAGAAGCCCTACGCGCGATGGGCATTCAGCGCCACAGCCGGGTTGCGGTCGTGCTACCGGAAGGCCCGGAACTCGCGACTGCCTTTCTGACGGTTACGCAATGTGCAATTTGCGTTCCGGTCAACCCCGCATTTAGCGAGAGTGAATTCATTAATTATTTCGAGGACGTCAGCGCTACGCACCTGATTGTGCAGGCCGGAGAAGCGGACCTGGCACGGCAAGCGACGCGCCTGCGCGACATGCCGGTCATCGAACTTCTTCCCGGCAGCACAGCCGGACTTTTTACGCTTTCGGGACGCATCGAGACCCACCCGGCAGGACATGATCCGGTCGAAGGCGCAGATAGCGCGCTCATCCTGACCACTTCCGGGACAACTTCGCGTCCGAAAGTGGTTGCACTCACGCATCAGCTTTTGTGTACGCGGGTGATCATTCGGCTTCCCGTTTACCAGATCAGCGCGGCGGATCGTCTGCTGAACGTGATGCCGATGTTTCATTCTTCGAGTCTGACACATTTTCTGCTTTCCCTCGTCGCTGGCGCTTCCGTAATCTGTGTGCGCGGCTTCTATGCAAAAGATTTTTTCAACTGGATCACCGAACTTCAACCAACGTGGTGTTCGGCGGCGGCGGCAATGTACGAAACAGTGCTGACCTACGCGCCGCCTGAACCCCGACCACACCGCTTGCGCTTCCTGCGCGCCGGATCGATGGCGCTCCCGATGGCGGTTCAGGAACGGCTGGAAGCGACCTTCGCCGTTCCGATCCTGCAAGCCTACAGCAGCACCGAAGCCGGGGCTATCGCCGCAAATCCGCTCCCGCCGCGTAAAGCGAAACCAGGTTCGGTAGGGCTACCTATGATCGATTTGCAGATTGTGGATGCGAACGGTCAACCCCTGCCAGTAAACACGCATGGGGCAATTGTCGTCTGTGGACCTTCGGTTATCGCGGGATACGAGAACGATGACGAAGCAACGCAACAGGCGTTTCCGGATGGCTGGTTCCGAACCGGAGATACGGGCTATCTCGATGCCGATGGTTTTCTTTTTTTGACAGGGCGGATCAAGGAGATTATCAATCGGGGCGGCGAAAAAATATTTCCGGGAGAAATCGAGGCGGTGTTGCGCGCTCATCCATACGTGCGGGATGCGACCGTCTTCGGGATACCCGATACACAGCTAGGTGAAACTGTAGGCGCAGCGGCTATCCTTCAACCGGGAAGTACCCTCGATGAAAAGACGCTGCGTATTTTTGTTTCGGAGAGACTGACCTCGTTCAAAGTCCCGCGCCGGATTGCCTTCGTTACGGCGTTTCCCCGTACCGCGACAGGAAAAGTGAAACGAGGCGAATTGGCTCAGGCGCTGGGATTCATAGAGGAAATACTGCCTGTATTCCCACCTTCCGAGTCTCCATTAGCGCCGATGCAGAAAGCCATAATGGAAATCTGGTCGGAAGTTCTGGGGCGCGCACCGGCGGAAATCGACTTGCACACCCGCTTCAAATGGGTCGGTGGTGACTCACTGAGCGCTGTTCGCGTACTTGCAGCAATACGTACCCGGCTCGGCATCGAAGCGACTCTGATTGACTTGTTCGATAAGGCTACCGTCGCGGAGCAGGCTCAGGTTCTGGCCCGGATAATCGACGGGGGCAACCAGACACGTGTGGACCGCTGGCTGGTTCCGCTGCGCGCCAAAGGGACGCGGCCCCCCGCTTTTTGTGTTCATGCCTTGCAGGGCGGCGTATATTTCTACGAAACCTTGCTGCCCTACATAAGCCCGGAGCATCCCGTGCTGGGGTTACAGGCTGTGGGCGTTGATGGAAACGTTGAGCCATTCTCGACGGTGGACGCTCTTGTTACGCATCATTTGCAGCAGATATGCGCCAGACAACCCGACGGACCTTATTACCTCATCGGGTTTTCTTTTGGTGGCCGCCTCGCCCTCGAAATAGCGCGGCAGTTGAAAGACGACCACCAGCAGCGCGTGCATGTCCTTATGATCGATGATCACTTGCCTGCAAACGCGGCGTCTCCCCGCAAGCGAACGGCTGCACAACGCTTCTCGACCTTGCTGTTCGTCGCCTTCAGGCTGCCGCTCCGCTATAAGCGATTGTACACGTTGCAGCTTTTGCAGCGATTTAGGCGTGCGCTGTCGCCACAACGCGGGTTGTTCCCGGTCGATCACGACGCGCATCTCCCGCCCGACGTGCGGCGCGTCAAGGAAGCTCACAAGGCCGCCGCGCGGAATTATATACCGCGTCCTTTTGACGGACCAGTAACATATCTGCGCGCAGCAGGTGACGAGGTTCAGGTTTCACTCTTCCGGGAGTTGAACCGGATCGTGCGAGGGAAATTGACCATAATCGATATTCCCGGCCACCATTCCTCGATCATGAGTACACACATCGAGGGCGTGGGTCGGCAGGTCGCGCTGTGGCTCCAGCAAGCACATGAAGTGGATGACAATCGATGAAACGCGCGTTTTCAAGTCTCGGTCTGATCATCATCGTTTGTGCGTTTGGAGCAGCAATGCCGCTGCGCGCTGTTTCTGCCGCACTCAAGACGCCGCGTGTCGCGCTGACGTCACCCACGACGGCAACTTCCGTACACCGGATTTACGGTCCCGTACATTACGGTAAAACATTCGGACTGGAAATGAGCGCCAGTGACTTTACGATTTTCGATGACCATGCGACGGCGACACAAGCCGTTCTCTCCGGGCAGGATGATGTCATCGGCGGCTCGTTTGTCTCGACTCTGCTGGTTCGGCAGGCAGGGCAGGATTTCAAGACTTTTTGCCCGAATGTCGGGAATGTCGATTATGTGCTGGTTGGCCGAAATGGGATTAAGAGCGTCGCGCAGTTGCTCGACCCGAAAACGCGGGTCGGCGTGAACACGCCCGGTAGCGGCGGGGATGCCGTCTTAAACGCGATCCTGCAAGTCAACAACATCACGACACCGGGCGATAAACTCCCCAACACTATCGAACTTGGTTCTTCCGCTTTGAGATTATCGGCGTGGGCAGCCGGCAAGGTGGATGTCACCGTTTTGCAGCTCAATCAATATCGGCAAGCAGAAAAAGAGGTTCCAGATGCGGTGATTATCGCCGCGCTCTATGAAGCGGTTCCTTACTATATACACACTGTGTTTTCTGCACCCGCGCAGTGGCTGGATCACAATATTGAAACCGCCGCTGCATTATGCGCTTCCACCCTGAAAGCAGGGAGGGAACTCTCTGCAAACTTTGATCTATTCAATGATGCCGTTCAGGAATTATTGAGCAAGCCACCCAAAAAAGAAAGTCTGCGCGAACTCTTCTCGATGCTCACCAGATACGATTTTTGGCAGCTCGAAAAGGGCATTCAGCCGCAAAGCGTCAATTTTATGGCAAATGTCGCGTATCAAAGTGGACAGCTTGAATCGCTGCCGAAATATGAAGATGTTGTCGATGAACGCCCGTATAAACTGGCGCTTGAACTTCTGGCAAATGACATACATTCAATTCCGTAACCTAAGCAAATCATTCGCGATGCCCGGCGGGCATGAAGCGTTGCGCGTTCTGAAAGATGTGTCTCTGACTATCGAACGTGGCGAATTTGTAGCACTCGTTGGTCCCAGTGGATGCGGCAAATCGACCTTGCTGCGCATCGCTGCCGGGCTGATTCCTGCTGATGCCGGCGATGTATTCATCGATGGTCAGGAAGTGAAGGGGTCCCGCCGGGATACCGCCGTCGTGTTTCAACAGTTCAATTTGTTACCGTGGCGTTCGGCACTGGGCAATGTCGAGTTCGCCCTGGAAATGCGCGGAATAGCGAAGCGGGAACGCCATGAACGAGCGCTTGCGTGTCTGGCACAAGTCGGGCTGGCCGGGTTTGAGGCATATCTTCCCGCGCAGCTTTCGGGTGGAATGCAGCAACGGGTTGGATTGGCGCGTGCGCTTTCTATCGATCCTGACGTGCTACTGCTGGATGAACCGTTTGGTTCTCTGGATGCCCTGACACGCGAACGTTTACAAAACGACCTTGTAGCGACCCGGTCAATCGACGACCGCACCCTATTTCTGGTCACACACGATATTGAAGAAGCAGTTTTTCTATCGGATCGGGTGGTCGTGATGAGCCAGCGCCCCGGTCGGCTACTATCCATCATCGACATTCCATTTGCTCACCCGCGTATGGATGATTTACGCTACTCGGCAGAGTTTGCGCGACTGCGCAGCATGGTCGCAAACACGCTGAAAGCTCACCTGTCCGAGACAAGCGAATCCCGCATTGAAGTAGTCAATCCTCCAGTACAATTTTGATCATGCACCTGCTTCCGCGATCCAGCCGCTGGTCACAGCGTCTTGTCGTATGGGGTGCATTGATTGTGGTCTGGGAAGCTATCGGAATCGCCACAGGGCCATTTTTTCTCCCGCGATTCAGTGCGGTTTGCTACGAAATTATCACGTTTTTCCGGAATGATGATCTCCTGATCCTGCTTGGTTCGCTGCGTCAGATGGGCATCGGCTTCGGTTTGACGGCGGTTATTGGGATTCCAATCGGGTTGAGTATAGGCGCATCGAGAGTTATCAATGCCGCGATTAGCCCTTATTTCAACGCACTGTTGATTCTCCCTCTGGAAGCATTGCTGCCCTTGATAATCATCGTGGCTGGAACTCAATTCACGTTTCGGGTCGCCGTTGTATTTCTATTCTCCATTCACTACATTGTGATCAATGTCGCAGCAGGCATTCGCGCAGTCAGCCCGGCGCTCTTGGAAATGGCGAATTCTTTTGGTGCATCTCGCTTTCACCTCTACACACAGATTTATTTGCCTTCGACTCTGCCCTACGTTTTTACAGGGTTGCGGTTGGGGCTGGGCAGTGCCTTCAAGGGAATGATCCTCGCTGAACTATGGATAGTCGCTGGTACGGGAAAGTTAATCGTTGATCTTGGCGCAGATCATCGGCTGGCAGAGCTGTTCGCATTGATAGTCGTTGTTGTTGCATTCGGCATGTGCTGCACGCGCGTTCTCAGGTGGATTGAACAGCGAACGTCGAAGTGGGATAGCGCACACGATGCGGTTACGGGGAGCAGACACTTTTCGCATCAACAAGGCCACGTCGTCAGATTTGCTTCATTTATGTTGTTTTTTCTAGTGTGGCAGTGGTACGGCTCACAACCAAATACATTAGCCGTTGCAGCACCTCTCGAATTGTTACCTGTACTCAATACTTCAATACATTCCGGTGAATTCTGGAATGCCTTGCTGGGGTTTCTCATTACCGCCGGTTTGGGCTATGCCGTCGCCGTTGCCGTTGGTGTTCCACTGGGTATTCTGATTGCGATGTCGCAGTGGGCGAAGCATACGCTTGACCCTATCCTTGATGTCCTCAACGTCGCGCCCCTGACGCTCTTTATCCCGATGTTTGCACTTTATTTCGGCTTCGGTTTGACGAGTCAGATCATGCTGGTTGTGCTTTGGACGCTTTTTGTCGTGGTATTCAGCACAAGTGCAGGAATCCGAAACGCCTCACCGGAATTGCAGGAAATGGGCGTCGCGTACCAAGCCACCCGACTCAATATGCTCCGCACAATTATTCTTCCTGCCGCATTGCCCAATATTATGACTGGGTTGCGCATCGGAATGGGTCGCGCCTTACGGGGTGCAATCGCGGCGGAAATGTTGCTCTCCGTGAATAATATGGGCAAATTTATAAAAAATGCGGGGTCGCTTTTTCAAATTCCGAAAATGACGTTTGGGATTTTGGTTGTTGTCGTCACTGGCCTCATCCTGGTTTATTCTGTTGAAATATTTCCAAAACTGATCAACTCGCGGTTTAATAAGCGGGACCTTATCAATACCCTTGCCAAAAAGAGTTAGGGAAATGAACGGTAGTGCAGTGAGATTATTTCAGAGAAAGCGCCATGATCCCCTCCATCTCCTTTCATGCCGGGGATGCAGCTTTTCCGCGCTTCTCACAACACAGCTTCGATGGTTTGGTATGTCGCCATGCGTATTGGGCGCTTCCCGATCCGCAAGCTGTCTTGGAGCGCTGGGTGAGGCTTCTCAAACCGCATGGTCGTCTAGTTTCGGTAGAAGGCTTCTGGTACACGGAAGCCGGTCTCAAGGCGCAGGACCTGCTGCATCTTCTTCCAGTCACGCTCACAGATGTACAAGTCCAAAACCTGCGTCCACAAGCGGTTCTCTGGGGAAGGACAGTAACTGATGAGCGATATGCCATGATCGGCCAATCGGTAAATAACATCCTTACCTGAGAGAGGACGTGCTGCAATGGATCACGTAGACAACCTTTCTCAGACAGTAGCGAAGGTCGTCGCCGAGTATAAAGTCTATTCACCGATGGCAACCATGCACTACGTTCACGACAGTGACAAGCGCATTGACCTGGTGTTGGTTATTCCGCATGACCGCAGTATCGATCCGCACGTCGTCGTCATGACCCGTTTGGATGGTGAGCGCGTGTTGGTTGAGATCGACACGACAGATCGCCCGGTCGCGGAAGCGCTGCTGGCATCAGGCATTCCACGCAGCCAGATCACGCTCATCTGGCGCGGCGAGGGCATTCCCGCCATCTGACGCTGACTACAAGGTGTTGGCCTGTCCTTCGGCTCCACAGGTGGATCATATTGCTTTTTGCCTGCTGGACTGTGAGAACATGGTGCGTCTGGATTGAATGCCTATAATTCCGGAGCCGGCAAGACGCTTTTTGAGATCATCACCCACAAGCTGAATGAGTTGGCAACAACAAGGTCGTAGTTGGCAGGTACGACCTTGTCTCACCTGCTTTATCATTGGCTGCACTCCGTACCAGCCTCAACACAGGTATTTCACTCTGCACTACAAGCCACGCGAAAACCTACAAAATCCGCTCGACCGTCAGGCGGGGCCCAGTAGCGATCCGAACCGCGTGCGGCAAGCAAATCCTGACGAAACGACCCGCCGCGCAAGATACGGAACTGCTTCGCACTGGTCGGTCCTTGTGGATCGTTGGCCGGGCTACTCGTGTAGTATTTCTCGTCATACCAATCATTGACCCACTCCCACACGTTACCCGCCATCTGGTTCGCTCCGACCCAACTGCGTCCATTATCGAAGCCATTGACATCCGCCGTGCGGTCTGGTTTGGTTTCCGCCGTGTTTGCCTTGTCCGGTGTCCTGTCATCACCCCAGGGCCACGTTGTCGTTTGCGGTCCGCGCGATGCCCATTCCCACTCCGCCTCAGTCGGCAGGCGGCAAGCCCGCCATTTTGCATAGGCGGTCGCTTCAAGCCATGAGACATTCACGCGCGGCTGCAGAACGCTATCGAAATTCGCGGGTGACGCCTTGCCTTCCTTTGCACCTGTCCGGGTGAGGTATTGTGCAAACGCATCGACGGATATTTCGTAGCGATCCAGCCAGAAAGAATGGGTGATACACACGCGATGGATGGGCAATTCGTCTTTATCATTCCCCTGGCTACCCATTGCGAAACATCCGGCAGGAACATAAATCTGCGCGATACCCGCAGTGTCCGTTCGCATATCACCGGGTCCGCGGGTTGCCGTCATCCCGATAGTAGGCGTAAGAGTCGGTGCGGTAGTCGGTGAAGGGGTGCTGTCCGGTGTATTGGTAAGGGTTGCGCTGGGTGGGAGCGGCGTAAAAGTCGGTGCGGTAGTCGGTGTCCCGGTGACTGTCGGCGTGAAACTCGGTGAAGGGGTGTTGTCTGGTGTATTGGTAGGCGTTGCACTGGGTGGGAGCGGCGTAAAAGTTGGCGCTATTGTCACTGTGTCGGTCAGCGTCGCAGTTACAGTCGGGGGGACGAGGGTAGCCGTTGGTGGTAATGCTGTTGACGATACGATCAAGGCGATTGTTGGTGGCAGTGGCGAGTTTGCTGGCGGGGTCGTTGCCTGCGCCATTGGCGTATTCGTCGGTGGAACTAACGTGGCCGTGTTTGCTTGTGCCAGGATGAGAGGCGATGGAGAAGCCGGAGAAGTCCCAATCGAAGAGGTTGCAACCATCATATTCGTAGCTGTCGCTGAAAGTGCAGTCGTGGGGACTGCTGCTATCAAGGTGTTGGATGTAGGAGTCGTACCTGGACCACTCATTTGCAAACGCGGAACGATCAAAAACACCGCGGCTGCTGCAACGATGAGCATACCAATCAATCCCGCGATGATGCGACTCCTGCGCCGGGGAAATGTCGGGACAGATGGGGGTAACTGGGGCGGTGCAGTTGGGATGTTCTCTGCACTTCCTACGTAGGTTCCTGTGGAAAGATCGTTGATGGCGGGTGGAGGTTGAATAATCCGCGGTGTGTTGGCGACCACAGCCTTAAAATCCGAAGCCAGCGCTCCCGCGGATTGGTAGCGCTCTTCGGGGTTCTTGGCGAGCGCACGGTCGAGTATCTGGTCGAGAGCAGCGGGCAGGTCTGTCTGCTGGCTGCGTACCGAAGGCGGACGCTCGTAGATGTGCATGTGCATCATCTGAAAGGGAGTATCCGCCGCAAAGGGAATGCGCCCGCTCACCATCTGGTAAAGCATCACGCCAAGCGAATAAATATCGACACGCGCATCGACCGCCCCGGTCTGCCACTGTTCGGGAGCCATGTACGCCGGTGTGCCGACAAGTGCGCCGCTCTGCGTCAGTGCATTGCTTTCGTTGAGCAGTTTGACAATCCCGAAATCCCCTAAAAAGGTATTCCCGGACTCATCGAGCAAGACATTTTGTGGCTTTAAATCACGGTGGATGATGCCTCTTGAATGTGCAAAATCCAGCGCGCTCGCGATCTGGTCCAGCAATCGGCTGGTTTCAGCCAGCGGCAGCGCACCTTTTTCAATACGTTCAGCCAGGCTGCCGCCCCTGAGCAGTTCCATCACCAGATAGATGAGGTCCGCCTGCTGCCCGAAATCGAAAACTTTCAGAATATGAGCATGGCTGAGCGACATAATTGTTTGCGCTTCGCGCTGAAAGCGAACAACAAACTCTTCGCGGTTCGCGAGCCGTGCCTGGATGACCTTGATCGCGACCTCGCGGTGGACACTCCCGGCCAGTGTCTGGCGCGCACGATAAACCGCCGCCATACCGCCTTCACCGAGCAGACTGATAATTTCGTATGGTCCGAAGCGCTGCCCAATCAATCCCGCCATGTGGTCTCTTGCCTGCTGTACAGTGTGCTGCTAGTTTCCACGAAAAGTACACGAAGGGCAAATCGCGACGGGTACGATTGGTATTTGTCGGTGCAGTACCTTTGATTGAGCAAAATTCGATGTCCTACCCTCTAAGTAGCCCCTCAACCATCTCTGCAATGGGTACAGATGCAGCCGCAATGCAATAATCCGCACCCCCGTAGTAGATGATGAGTGTGCCGTCACGAACGACCGCGCCGCACGTAAAGACGACGTTCGGGAAAAATCCTGCGGCTTCGTAAGGTGCATCGGGTTCAAGAATGGGCGTCTTGCTGCGCGCGATGATGCGCGTCGGGTCGTCTAGCGCGGTCAGAAACGCGCCCAGACAATAGCGGTCGTGCGGGTCTGCCGCGTGGTAGATCGATAGCCAGCCCTCCGGCGTGTGGATAGGCGGCGCACCACCACCGACGCGACCCGCTTCCCACCCACCCGGTTCGACGCGCAGCAGCGCACGATGATTGCCCCAGTGCAACAAGTCTGGCGATTCTGCGACCCAGATGTTGTAGTCCCCGATGTAGGCGGGCATCGGGCGGTGATAGCACCAGTAGCGCCCGCCGATTTTTTCCGGGAACAGGACGACATCGCGGTTCGCGGGCGGCAGGATGATTCCGTGTCGTTCAACCTGTACGAAGTCTCGCGTGCTGACCAACCCGGTCGCGATGCCGAGCGGCGAGACCGCCGAATAATTAATGTAATATGCGCCATCGATCCGTGTGATCCGCGCATCCTCCACGCCGAACGCTTCATAAGGCATCTGCGGCGTCAGAAACGGGTGGTTTTCAACGGCGAAATGAATACCGTCCCTGCTGCGCGCAAGCCGCAAATGGCTCATGCTCGTCAGGAACACCGCGCCCGTGCGCAGGTCGCGGATGATGCGCGGATCGCGAACGTCGTAGCGCGGATCATCCTGCCTGATCGCGCGGATCGTCAGCACGCCGCGTTCGTCCAATACCGGATACAACACCTCGTTCGCGCTCAGTGCAAGCGGGCGTTCCGCGACCCGGACGAGAAGGATCACCTCGTCATGATAGAGCGCCGCGCCCGCGTTGAACGTCCCGATCACTTCAAAATCGGGGTGGCTGGCGACTACCTGCGCGGGGGTAATCAGCGGGTTTTCAGCAAAGCGGTTAAGAGCCATCTCGACGCTTTCTCCAAAAAACATTTGGCAAATTGCACAGCGGTTGTTTATGCTTGACGCAAGCGTTTACGTGAAAATTGCGTTACATGCCTTCTTTTGTCAAGACTATCGCACAAGAACTTGGTATTTCCACAGCTTCCGTCTCGCGGGCGCTCAACGACCAGCCCGGCGTCGGAGAGGATTTACGCGCGCGTATTCTTGAGAAAGCGGCAGCGCTCGATGTTCGGCAGCACATCGGGGCGCGCGGCCTCGCTTCGGCGCAGACGTTCACGCTGGGTTTCTTCATCCGCAAGAAGCCGGACCTGTCGCCCTATAGCGACCCGTTCTACGGCGAGATCATGCACGGCGTGGAGCAGGTCGTGAACGGCTCTGAATACCATCTTGCGGTTGCCTCGCTCGATGACGACATGCTGCGCGAACCGGAACTGTTTCGTTACGTTCGCGAGCGTCGAATCGACGGCATGATCCTCGCCGGACCGGACATCCCCGCTGATTTCATCCTGCCGATGCTGCGCTCAGGGTTGCCTGTCGTGTTGGTCGATAACATGCTGGAGTTCACGCAGGCGCACGCCGTCACCAGCGACGACGAGGGCGGCGCATACCAGGCCGCACGCTATTTGCTCGCGCTCGGTCACACCCAAATCGGGATGATCGCCGGACCGGAATCGTGGTCCAGCAACCGCAACCGCGAACGTGGTTACCGTCGTGCGCTCGCGGAAGCCGGGCATCCGCTCGCGGTGGTTCACATGGATTGGACCAACATCGAGACAGGGCGTGCGGCCTTGACGCGGCTGCTCGCGGACGCGCCCGGTATTACGGCGATTGCCGCCGTGAACGACTCGATGGCGCTTGGGGCGCTCATCGCCGCGCGCGCGACAGGTCTGCGCGTCCCGCATGATCTCTCGATCATCGGGTTCGACGATCTTTCATGGGCGGCGCTCAACGATCCGCCGCTCACCACGATGCACATCCCGAAACACCAGCTCGGCGCGGAAGCGGCGGGACGGTTGCTTACGCTCCTCAACTCCACACCACAAGCAGCCACGCACCTGATGCTATCCGTCACGCTGGTCGAACGATCAACCTGTATCGCAAGGGGGTGATGCGCAGACAGGGTACTTGCAAAGTCGGTTTCATCATTCGCACCGTTGAATGTTTTGGTTAGAGAGGGAAACATGAAAAAGCGTTTGGCTATTCTCAGTTTGTTGGTCGTCGCGCTCTTCTTCGCCAGCCTCGGCACTCCGGCGCACGCACAGGGCAAAGTCACGATCCGTATGTCCACCTGGACGGGCGTGGACGAAGCCAAAGAGTTGCAGGCGATTCTCGACAAGATCAATGCGTCCGCGACCGATTACCAGATCGTTCACGAGCCGAGTCCGAGCGACTACATCACGAAGGTGAAGACGCAGCTTGCAGGCGGCACGGCAGCCGATCTGTACTGGGTCGGCAATGAGGATATGGCGCTCGCCACCGAAGGCGTATTCGCGCCGTTGACCGATTGCCTCAAGGACGCACCCGCGAAAAGCGCCGGGGATGTCAAGGACTACTACCCGGATGTGATCGGCCTGACGACCTTCGATAACGTGGTCTATGGCCTGCCCTGGATCGCGCAGCCGGTCGTCGTCTACTACAACCGGGGCTTGTTCAAGGCCGCTGGTGTGGCGGAGCCGAAGGCGGGCTGGACGTGGGACGACTTCACGACGACCGCGAAGGCGCTCACCAAGAAGGACGCGAGCGGCAAGACCTCGCAGTGGGGCTTCATCGCGACCGACTGGCCGCCCGTCCAGATGTTCATCTGGCAGGCAGGCGGGGATGTGATTACCGCTGATCGTAAATCGTCGCCTATCGATAGCCCGGAAGCCATCGAAGGGATCAAGTTTCGTTTGAGCCTTTCCTATAACCCGGAATTCTCGCCGTCTACGGACATCGTGAAAGATCAGGGTTTCGGTGAAATGTTCAAGGCGGGCAAAGTCGCCATGTTCATGGGCGGCGCGGCGGATGACCTCGACCGCGTGCCGAACCTCGACATCGGCGTGGTGAGCGTCCCGGCCAACCCTCGCACGAAGAGCAACGCGACTTTTGCATGGACGGGTGCAACGGTCATCGCCGCCACCACGAAGAACCCGGTGCAGGCGTGCAAGGCGCTCCTCGCCGTGACGGAAGGTATCCAGAACTGGAAGATCGTCTCGCCGCGTATCTCGCAGGCGAACGTCGAACACCTCGTCGCCAGTGAGCCGCGCAAGAAGGGCAACGCGGAAGCGCTGATCGCTGCTGTCTCGTCGATGCGTGCGTTCCGTTTGATCCCTAATATGGGTCAATGGAACGATGCGTTCTATACGAAGCTGATCAACCCACTTCTGAACAAGGAAACCGACCGCACGGTCGATGACCTCGCGAAGGAAGTCCGGGCGCAGCTTGAGGCGACGCTGCCGAAATAAGCAGTTTTTGTTGATGCGCGGGGATCAATCCCCGCGCCATCACGGTCCGGGTTCACCGAAGTTTCGGAGGCCGGACCGTATCCTGACAACCGGACCCTCACAAATGCGAGGTACACCCTATGGACCCCGGCGTAATTAATTCTTACGGTCCGACTGCGATCCGCTATGTCCTTGTCGCGCTTGGGATCGCGGTCGGCATGTTCTTCGTCTACCGCTTGCAGATACGAATGGGCATCAAACGCGAGGCCGCCGCTGGACGTGCGCTCGTCGCACCCTGGCTGGCCTTCTTTATCGTTTTTCAGCTATTCCCGCTGGCATCGTCGTTCTATCTCAGCTTTACGCAATACAATCTCTTCAAAGCGCCGCAATGGATCGGCACGAAAAATTACGAAGAACTCTTCGGCATCACCAGCGCACCGCTCAAGAGCCGCGCGCAGCGCAGCAGCGACGCGCTCCCGAAAGGCTACGAGGAAGTGCAGCGTATCGAGCTTGGTGATGGCGGGTTCGTCATTGGCGCAGTCAATGCGCGCTTCTGGCGCTCGGTCCGGCTGACGCTGCTGTATGCCTTCCTGAGCGTGCCGATTGGCCTGCTGGGGGCGCTCATGGTCGCGATGCTGCTCAATCAGAATGTGCGCGGTCTCGGTTTCTGGCGCGTGTTGTATTATATGCCTGCGATTCTGCCCGCCGTTGCGTCGGCGCTGCTCTGGCGCTGGATGTTCTCGCAAAGTGGCCTGATCAATACCAGCCTGACACCATTCTTTACGATTTTTAACTTGCAGCCGCTGCGGTGGTTCAACGACGCGAACCTTGCGCTCCCGGCGCTGCTGATCATGAGCCTGTGGGGAGTCTTCGGCGCGAACTCGGTGATCCTGCTGGCCGGGTTGAAGGGTATCCCGAAAGAACTCTACGAAGCGGCGGAGATCGACGGCGCGGGCGACTGGGTGAAGTTCCGCTACGTCACAATCCCGATGCTCAGTCCGTCGCTCTTTTACAACCTCGTGACGTCGACCATCGGCGCTATTCAGGTCTTCGAGATCGCGGCGTTCATCCCGCTCCCGGAGCAAACCGGGACGTTCCTGAACTGGGTGATTTACCGGGAAGCGTTCGACTTTCGCCGGATGGGGATGGCTTCCGCGATGGGCTGGATCATGCTCGTGATCATCCTCGTCCTGACGCTGCTCATCTTCCGCTCGTCTTCGGCGTGGGTCTTCTATCAGGGTGCGCGTGAGGAGAATGCGTAATGGCAACGACGACACTGGATCGCCCAACTTCGCGTCTGCTGGATGAAAGGCCGCGTCAGGCTGGACGCGCTTTCGCGATCCGGCGCGCGATCATTTATGGGTTGCTCGCGCTTGGTGGTGTGGTCATTCTGATCCCGTTCGCGTGGATGATCTCGACCTCGCTCAAGACGCCGGAGCAGCTTTTCATCCCCGGCTTCAACCTGATCCCGAACCCCGCCGCGCCGGAAAATTACATCACGGTCTGGGACAAGATGTCAAGCATCGCGCCGGGCATGAACTTCCTGCGCATCCTCGGCAACACGCTGTTCATTACGCTGCTCGCCATGTTCGGGGAGATTTTCAGCGCGTCGCTGGTCGCCTATGGCTTCGCCCGGTTCCGCTGGCGCGGGCGCAACGTCCTGTTCGCGATCATGCTCGCGACGATCATGGTCCCCGGCGTCGTGACGCGCATTCCGTCGTTCCTGATTTGGAAGCAGATCGGCTTGCTCGATACCTATGACCCGCTCACCTGGCCGTCGCTCTTCGCGTGGGGACCGCTCTACGTCTTCCTGATGCGGCAGTTCTTCATGAGCATCCCGCGCGACATCGAGGAAGCCGCGATCATCGACGGCGCGAATCCCTTGCAAATTTACTTTTACGTCATGCTGCCATTGATCCGCCCGATTTTGCTTGCGATTGCGGTCCTTTCGTTTCAGGGCAACTGGAACAACTTTCAGGGTCCGCTGCTGTACCTGAACACGACGCAGACCTATCCGTTGGCGCTCGTGCTGCGCTTCTTCGATCAATCCCTCTCGAAAGAGGCTCCGCAATGGCAGTATATGATGGCGCTCACGACGATGATGGCGATCCCGGTGCTGATTATCTACTTCCTCGCGCAGAAGCAATTTCTGGAAGGGATCAACGTGGGGGCGGTGAAAGGATGATGCGCCGCTTAACGCTGCTCGCTGTACTATTTGCAACGATCCTGTCTTCAACGATGCCGATGCCTGCCTGCGCGCAAACCGATCTCGTTAACCTCGACCACCTGCGCTACCTGACCGAACCCGTCACTGTCAACGGGCGCGATATGGCAATCGTGCATATCTACTCCGAAGTGCCGAATTACAAATGGGTGGATGCCGCAGACGAAGGGATCAGCGCGGTCGATGACGTGGCACGCGCGGCGGTCGTCTATCTGTGGCAATATGAGCGCAACGGCGACGCAGCGCTGCTCGACCTCGCGAAGCGCTGCATCGAATTCACGCGCTATATGCAGGCGCAGGACGGCGAATTCTACAATTTCGTCTTCACGCGCGAAGGCAAAATCAACGAGACAGGCGGGACCAGTTACAAAAGCCTGACGTGGTGGGCATTCCGCGCGCTGTGGGCGCTCGGCGAGGGCGTGCGCGTCTTCGACAAGGTGGATAAACCCTACGCGGATGCACTCGCCGCAGATTTCAAGAAGACGGAAACGGCGCTCGCGGCCACGCTCAAGGAATATGGCCGTATGACGGACCTGCACGGCTTCTCGATCCCCGCGTGGCTGCCCAGCGGCGCGGCGGATCAATCCGCGATTGCGCTGCTCGGCCTTGCGGCGTTCCAACAGGCGCGTCCTAACGAGACCACCGCCGACACGCTTACGAAGATTGCGGATGGAATCGCGAAGTATCAGCTTGGGCGCGATGACCGCTACCCGTTCGGCGTGCATCCAGTATCCGATAAAGCGCCGGGCTGGTGGCACGATTGGGGCGCGCAGCAGGTCCACGCGCTGGCCGTCGCGGGCGCGCTCATGAAGCGGCAGGACTGGATCACGTCCGCGGCTGCGGAAGCTGATTCGCAGTTCCTGCGGCATCTTGCCTTCGAGCGCTACCGCAATCTCGGCGTCGTGCCGGATCGCCTCGGCCAGATCGCCTATGGGACGAACATGCTGGTACAGGGCTATATCGCGCTCTACCGGGCGACGGGCAAGGAAAAGTACGCGCAATATGCGGGGCTGGCCGCAAGCTGGTACTTCGGCAACAACATGGCGAATGTGCCGATGTACGACCCGGCCAACGGGCGCGTCTTCGATGGGATCAACGGTCCAGTCGATTTCCGCGTGAACCGCAATTCGGGCGCGGAATCGACCATCGAAGGCCTGATGAGCCTGATCGCCATTGCGGATACGCCGCAAGCGATGAAGTACATCCGCGTAACGCCGCTCGATGGTCCACGCTGGCAAGTCCTCGAAGCGGAAGATGCAGCGCGCATCAGCGGGCAGCCGCTTTACTATCGCGCCGATTGGACGGGCGAGAACCAGATCAGCGGCGGGCGCTATGTCGGTCTCGGCGCGGGGCAATCGATGGAACTGAGCGTCGATGTGCAGACTCCCGATGATTACCTGCTCTATGTGGCGCACCTGCGGCAGGTCAAAGAGGCGCAGAAAGACAAAGTGACGAGTGCGATCCAGACGACGCAGCCGCCCACCATTGACGGCAAGCTGGACGAATGGGCGGACATCCCCGCGATTGCATCCAACACGCGCGAGCAAATCCTGCGCGGCGCGGGCTTCTGGAACGGACCGGATATGGATAGCCACCGGGTTCAACTGACGTGGAACGCGGATACGCTGTATATGGCCGTCACCATCCGCGACCCGGAATATGTGCAGAATTATACCTTGAGCAACGTCTGGCACGATGACGCGCTGTGGTTCTACGTCACGCCCTCCACGAACGCCAATCGCCTCTCCGCGAAGTTCACCTTCGCGCAGACAAAAGACGGTCCGCAAATCTGGGATTGGGTCAACAGCCGCTTCTTACAAGGAGCGCAGCTTACCTTCATACAGGGCAGCGGCGGCTACATCTTCGAGGCGGCGATCCCCTGGAAGTCGATAGGGGTGGATGCGCCGCAGGCGGGCAATGCGTTCGGGCTGGAAGTCGGGCGTAGTATTGGCGGCAACTCGTTCATGGACCTGAGCGGGCGCGACCCCGACATCGCGCTCAACCTGCTCCCGATCACGCTGGGTAGCGCGGATAGCACGCAGGCTGCGAAGCCGAAGGAGCCAATTTTCCTGAATGTCTCACTCGATGCTGAAAAAGCCGTCCCCATCGCGGAACGCACGGCGACCGACCGTGATTATTTCTGGCTCGATCCGGTCTGGCGCGAGCCGAAGTTCCTGAGCAAGGGCGAACACAAAATCCGGTTCGCTTTTGGCGGTACAGGTACGGATGACCTGAGCAAGGTCGATGCGTTCCTGTTGCAAGCAGCGGTCGGGCGGCGCAGCTACAAACTGCCAGAAGGTCCAACCGTGACGCTGACCTACAACACATTGACGGGCGAGGCAACGCTCACAGAGAAATAGCTATCCTTCGTTCGTCGGATTTGACAAGTGCGGGGCTAAAGCCGCCGCGCTGCTACGGTTCGGTTGTATCACGCTTGCCGCAGAATTTGTATTTTTGCTGAAGGCTGGAGGCTGAGGGCTGACGGCCATACGGAGACCCTATGACTTTCAAACTCGACCGCCACCCGCAAAGCCCATTTCTCTATCCGAACCCGCTGCACGAATGGGAGAGCGTGAACGTCTTCAACCCGGCGGTCACGTTTCATAACGGGTTGTTTCATATGCACTACCGCGCGCAGGGGCATGATTACATCTCGCGCATCGGGTACGCGGTCAGCACCGACGGGCTGAACTGGAATCGGCTTGAGCAGCCCGTCGTCACGCCGCACATGGGGCGCGACGATTACAAGGGCAACGAAGACCCGCGCGTCACACCGCTGGATGATACCTTCTATATGACGTACACCGCGTTCGGCGAGTGGAGCTACTTCCCGATGATCGCGCGCTCGCAAAACCTGATCACGTGGGAAGATGTCGCGCCGCTCGAACGCGCGGAGAACAAGGATCACATCCTCTTCCCGGAAAAAATCAACGGGCGCTATTGCATCCTGCACCGGCGCTCGAAACACATCTGGATCGGGTTCAGCGAGGATTTGATCCACTGGACCGACCATCAAATATTGATGGCTCCGCGTCCCAATAACTTGTGGGACGCGGTGAGCATCGGTAGTAACGGCCTGCCAATCAAGACCGAACACGGCTGGCTGCTGTTCTATCATGGCTACGGGTCCCCGATTGCCTATCGCCACTCCATTGCGATGCTCGACCTGCACGACCCAACGAAGGTAATCTCGCGTCCGCGCGGGTTCATCATGGAACCCTACGAGACGTGGGAATTCCGGGGCGATGTGCCGCTCGCGCTGTTTAGTTGCGCCAATATCATCGTGGGCGATGAGGTGTGGGTCTATTACGCGGGCGCGGATCGGCTGATCGGCCTCGCGACGTGCAAACTCGCGGATGCAATCGAGTACGCTCTACACGGAGACTCGTGATGGCCGCTGCGGATCGGCTTCACAACGAGCCTGTAGGTATCGGGCTGGTCGGCGTGGGCGGCTTCGGGGAGTTCTGCCTTGAGGCATTTGCGGCCATGCCGGAAGTACGGATCGCCGCCGTCGCGGATGTGGATCGCGTTCGCGCGGATAAAGCAGGCGCGCGGTATGGCGCAGCAGCTTACACCGACCTTGATGCGCTACTTGGTGACGATACGGTGCAGATTGTCGCGTTGAATACGCCGCCCCATCTGCACGCACCGCAAGGGTTGGCCTGCCTGCGCGCGGGCAAACACCTGTTTTGCGAGAAGCCGCTCGCGCTCACAGTCGAAGAAGGCGAAGCGCTCCTCGCAGCGGCACGCGAGAACAATCTGCGCCTGACGGTCGATTATGTGATGCGCCATAACCCATTCTGGAAAGCCGCCGCGTCTATCGCGCATTCGGGCGCGCTGGGCGCGTTACGTCACATGGAGCTGATCAACCATGCCAACGGACTCGCGCTCGCACCGACGCACTGGTTCTGGGACAAGGCGAAGAGCGGCGGCATCTGGGTCGAGCATGGCGTCCATTTCTTCGATGCGTTTGCGTGGGTGAGCGGCCAAAGCGGAGAAGTGATCGCCGCGACGGAATACGCGCGGTCGGATGGCGCTATCGACCGCGTGGAAGCCCTGTTGCGCTATGGCGACGTGGCCGCGCACTGCTATCATGCGTTCGACCAGAATGCGCATACGGAACATACAATGGTCCAACTCGCCTTTGAGCGTGGCCGTGTTGAACTTCATCAGTGGGTTCCCACGAACATTAATATGGTATTGGAAGTCCCCGACGAGATTTGGAAACCTATATGGCCTCAAGCATTTACATCAGTTGTTACATCAACGTCAGGTAATCTGTCCTTTGTTGGCGCGACCTTTCCTGAATTGAACAAGTCGGCGCTCTATACGCAGGCGATTCAGGATGGAATGCGCGATCTGGTGAATGCGATACGCGACCCGAACGGTATACTTGCGGTCACGGGTGAGATGGGGCTTGCCAGCCTCCAAACCGCGATTGCAACGGAACGAATAACCCGTCGTGTTATCCCTGCGACGACATGAGTACGCTTATGCTACCGGACGGGTTTGCATGTTCCTTCCAGTAGTGGTACGTCTTCGCGACGACGGTAATCACGTTTTTGATTTCTTCTTCAACCCGGAAGGCAGGTCCGGCGGGAAGGTACAGGATGCTCCCCTCACGCCGCACGCAGATGTTTTCCGTGACGATAGCGCGTAGTAACCAGAGCGCCATCGCCTCGCTTTCGCATTGCACGCCGACCCAGCCCGGCGTTTTGCTGGTCGCGGTCGGGAGCTGCGTCACCATGCCGATGCCGCGTTCGAGTTCAGCGAGGACCCGCTGATAGGCGTCCAGCGCAGCGAGTATCGTGTCCGGTGTGATGGGTTCGAGCAGCGTCCCGCGATGCGGGGGACCGCCCGCCAACGCCAGATCGCAGAAGCTGCCCCAGATTTCATCCCACGCGACCCGGCCTGCGTCGTCGTAGATCAGATCGGCAGCGCGCATCGGCTCGGCGCTGACCGCATCGCCGTTCAGATAACGCGGCGGCAGAATAGCAGCGGCGGAGTCCTGCGCCTGCGGCAGGCCGCGAATTGCGCTCATGATTCGTTCGAGGTGCGCGATCACCTGATCCAGTCCGGTTTCGTCTTTGAGGTTCGTAAAGACGAAGGGCTTTTCGCCGCGCATCCGGCGCGCATCGCGGTCCATCACTTCCAGCGACGCCCCGACATAAGGCGCAAGGTCGATCTTGTTGATGACCAGCAAATCAGAGCGCATAATCCCCGGTCCACCCTTGCGCGGGACTTTATCGCCGCCCGCGACATCGATCACGAACACGAAAATATCCACCAGTTCGGGGCTGAATGCCGCCGCCAGATTGTCGCCCCCGCTTTCGATGAAAATCAATTCCAGCCCGTCGATTGCGTTTTCCAGATCGGCGACGGCTTCCAGATTCATCGAGGCGTCTTCGCGGATCGCGGTATGCGGGCAGCCGCCCGTCTCCACCCCGCGCACCCGCTCCATTGGCAGCGTCCCCTGCCGGAGCAGAAACTCGGCGTCCTCTCTGGTGTAAATATCGTTCGTGACGACCGCGAGATTGTAGCGTTGTAGTAGCCGCTTGCTCAGACGGTCGACCAGCGCCGTTTTGCCACTCCCGACGGGACCCGCGATCCCGATGCGAAGCGCGCGTTTGCCATCGAAAGTATAGGATTGACGGTCATAATCGTGAGAATGGCTGCTGCTCATCGTCGCCTCGCTTCAAAAAAGGAAATAGCGCTGCGCCATCGGCAGCACTTCGGCAGGATCACAGGTGATCAGGTCGCCATCGACGCGCACTTCGTAGGTTTCCGGGTCCACTTCAATTTTTGGCGTCGCGCTGTTGTGAATCATTGCTGCCTTGCCGATGTTGCGGGTGTTTTCGACCGCGACGGGCTGCTTGTTCAATCCCAACTGTTCCGGGATGCCTGCCTCGAATGCCGCTTTGGAGACGAAGACCGCGCTGGTTGTCGCGACCGCGCCGCCGAACGACCCGAACATCGGGCGGTACAGTACGGGTTGGGGCGTCGGGATCGAGGCGTTGGCATCACCCATCACGCTCCATGCGATGAACCCGCCCTTGACGATTATCTCCGGCTTCGCGCCGAACATTGCGGGCTTCCACAGCACGAGGTCCGCGATTTTGCCGGGTTCGATGGAGCCGATAGCGTGCGCCATGCCGTGCGTCAGCGCCGGGTTGATCGTATATTTGGCGACGTAGCGCTTGATGCGGAAGTTGTCGTTGCGAGCGGTGTCTTCTGGCAATGCGCCGCGCTGCACTTTCATCTTATGCGCGGTTTGCCAGGTGCGGGTGACGACCTCGCCGACGCGCCCCATCGCCTGCGAATCGCTGGAAATCATGCTGAATACGCCCATATCGTGCAGGATGTCCTCGGCGGCGATGGTCTCCGGGCGTATCCGGCTTTCGGCGAAGGCGACATCTTCCGGCACTTGCGGGTTCAGGTGGTGGCAGACCATCAGCATATCGAGGTGTTCGGCGATGGTGTTCACCGTGTAGGGTCGGGTCGGGTTGGTGGAGGAGGGCAGAATATTCGGCAGGCTCGCGATGCTGATAATATCCGGGGCATGGCCGCCGCCCGCGCCTTCGGTGTGATAGGTGTGAATGGTGCGCCCGGCAATCGCGCGGATCGTATCTTCGACAAACCCGGCCTCGTTGATCGTATCGGTGTGGATCGCCACCTGCACATCGAACGCATCAGCCGCTTTCAGGCAGGTGTCAATTGCGCCGGGCGTCGTCCCCCAGTCTTCATGCAGTTTCAGGCCGCACGCGCCCGCGCGGATTTGCTCGGAAAGCGGCTCGCCCGTCGCGGCGTTGCCCTTGCCCAGAAAGCCGAAATTCACAGGCCATGCTTCGGTCGATTGCAGCATCCGCGCGAGGTTCCACGCACCGGGGGTACACGTCGTGGCGTTTGTCCCGGTCGCGGGTCCGGTCCCGCCACCGATCATGGTTGTGATGCCATTACAGAGCGCCTCGTAAATTTGCTGCGGCGCGATGAAGTGAATGTGGCTATCCACCCCGCCCGCCGTGACGATCAGATGCTCCCCGGCAATTACTTCGGTGCTTGCGCCAACGACCAATTCAGGATCGACGCCTGCCATCGTATCCGGGTTGCCCGCTTTGCCGACCTTGACGATTTTTCCGTCGCGGATGCCAATATCGCCTTTGACGATGCCCCAGTGATCGATGATCACGGCGTTGGTGATCACCAGATCGAGCGCGCCGTCGCTGCGCCGTGCTGTACTACTCTGCCCCATCCCGTCACGAATGACCTTGCCACCGCCGAACGTAATTTCATCGCCGGGGACGGTGAAATCATGCTCGATCTCCAGCAGCAATTCCGTATCGGCGAGGCGAACGCGGTCCCCGGTGGTCGGTCCATACAGGCTGGCATACGTTGCGCGCGGAATGTCAATACTCATGGTGCGTCCTGTTCGCTGATGAAGCCAAATTCGACCAGCCGCGCCAGCGCGCGTGCCTGCACCGCCGGGTCATCCAGCGCGCCATCGACCAGCCCGTTATGCCCATAAATGCGCCGTGCGCCGCCAAACGCGACGAGCGCTACGGATTTCTCCTCGCCCGGCTCGAAGCGCACTGCGGTTCCGGCAGCGATGTCGAGGTGCATCCCATAGGCCGCCGCGCGGTCGAAGCGCAAGCCCCGGTTGACCTCGAAAAAGTGGTAATGGCTGCCGACCTGGATCGGGCGATCTCCCGTGTTCTGAACGGTGAGAGCGACGACCGGGCGCGCGGCATTCAAGGTAATCGTGCCGTCCTGCACGAGGTATTCACCCGGTTTCATGTTGCCTGCTCCTGAATCGGGTCATGCACCGTGACCAGTTTGGTTCCGTCGGGGAAGGTCGCTTCGACCTGTACTTCGTGGATCATCGCACCGATGCCATCCATCACATCGGCGCTGGAGAGGATGGTCGTCCCCCACGTCATGATCTCCGCGACGGGCTTACCATCGCGCGCGGCTTCCATAATCTCCGCGGTCAGGATGGCAATCGCTTCCGGGTAGTTGAGTTTCAGGCCGCGAGCCTGACGCCTGCGCGCAAGGTCAGCAGCAACGACGATCAATAATTTTTCCTGTTCGCGCGGTGTGAGGTGCAAGAGAGCGCTCCTGAGTCGGGCATGATTTACTGAATCTATAACCCGCGCGGTCGTGCGGCACAATGTGCAAACCAGCCAAACGCATCACCAGATTTTGCGCGGCAGGATCGCCTCGCGCCCGTAAAGGGTTTGCTTGGCCGCCCGCCACAGCGCGACCAACCCCGGAAAAATATCGCGTCCGCGCACCGCAAGCGCCCGAACAATCAGCCCGTGCGCGGGGAGACTGCTCGCGCCCCAGACGATCTGCCCCACCTGCGTCATCGCCTGCATTTGTTCCTGCAACTGCGCTTCCAGCGCTGTCCAGACCGCCGGGTTCTGCCCGACCTTGCAAATGTAAAACGTCGCCATATAGCGGTATGCGCCAAGCCGCGCGTTGGAAGCCAGCGGACGCAGCGCGGGTTCGAGGCGCGCGCGCTCGCGCAAAATCAGGCGACCCTCCGCAACAATATCGGTGTGCAGTTGCAACAGCGCATATTGGAACAGCTCGCCGCGTGCTTCGCGCCCCGGCGCGATCACTTCCCACCAGAACAGCCCCGACCCCTCGCGCATCGTAATCTGCGTTTCCTGCCGATAGCGCGACCCGGAGAACGGAATCAGCGAGTCGGGCAGGTATTCGAGCAAGCTGTTCTCGTGGAGCGTAATCCGATTACTCTGGCGAGCATCCGGCGCGGCGTCCCGGCTGCGATACAGGCGCGTGGCGCTGCTCGTCGTCAACTGCACGCGCGCTTCCGGGCAGACCTGTACAGCAAGGTCCAGCCGATCCCCGCCGAGGACGCCGCCGGATACCAGATGCAGGTGAACCAGCGCCGCAGAATCCGCGATGTCGAACGCGCGCACGACCTGCAACGGCGGGCGCTGCTGATTGACGCGCATGAGCGTCCGTTGCGCGGCGCGAACGAAGGTGAGGTCGAGCGCGCCGTGAACGCGGTAGTCTGTATTCAACTGATGAACAGGCGCGTCGATAGCATTGGATGGCGCATCGAGGCGAGATCGAGCATGGCGGTGAAGCTGGACAACGCATCGAGGGGCGTATGGCGGCTGGTCGCGACGACTGCGAGCAGCACTGGTTTCAGTTCCCAGAGCATCCGGCTGGCCTGTTTCTGGCCGAAGGGCATCAGACGCTGGCAAGCCGAATGCAGCCCCGCCAGATTTTGATGCAGGCAGGCGAGGACGGTTGCATCTTCATCGATCTCCAGCGCACAACCGACCAGCCCGAAGGCGAGGCATTGCGCCGCACCGCCGAGCGTCAGGGCGCGCTGTACGATAGCTACATCATCTTGCATGACGAGGACGAGTTCGAGCAAGCGCCGCCCCAGCGTCTGGCTCGCGGCGCGGCTTTCGCGGGCGGGTTTGAACGCCGCGTATTGTTCATTGAGCATCGCCCACTCCCGATCAAAAGCATCATGCCCCGCGCTGCGATAGGCCGCGCGACAGAAAACCGCATCCAGCAACCCGGCTTCACTCAGATAATCCTCGAAGAACGCGGCGAGGCGCGGCGGCGAAAGATCACCATCGAAGGCCAGCGTCTCCAGCCCGAAGGAATGCGGCGTCGCGCCTATCGGCAGCGCGCTATCGGCAAGATGCAGCAGGCGTAACAGCGCCAGCGATTCAGGTTCAGGCATTGGCGGTTCCCGGTCGGCGTGAAAACCGAGCCTATCCGACAATGCCGCGCGTGCCAACTGTACAAACGCCACAAAGCGCACCACGCGCCGCGAATCCTGCTACAACAAACCTTCTTTGTGCAGCCTGCAAGGGCGTTAAACGATTAATGTTAGACAGCCTGTATACTGCCGAATCCTTTTTGTTCATAGTCACATATGCAGCGGGTAATATGACGAAAATGAGCGCCCGAAATTCTGTTGATTTACATATGCCGCGCTCCCTGAAAGAAAATTATAGTCAGCAACGTTAACTTCTCTTTCGTTCCGGGGGATAGACACTTGAACACTCGTTCACAGGGCAAACAAGCGCATCGCATTGGACTCCTGCTCGCCGTCGCGCTCATGTTCATGGCAACCATGACGCCACGCAGCGCACACGCCGCCGATACGATCAAGGTCGGCATTCTGCACTCGCTCAGTGGAACGATGTCGATCAGCGAAGTGACCGTCAAGGATTCGACGTTGATGGCAATTGATGAAATCAACGCGGCGGGCGGCATTCTCGGCATGAAGATCGAGCCGGTACTCGAAGACGGCGCGAGCGATTGGCCGACCTTCGCCGAAAAAGCCAAGAAGTTGATCCAGCAGGACAAGGTTGTTGTCGTATTCGGCTGCTGGACGAGCGCCAGCCGCAAGGCCGTCAAGCCCGTTTTTGAACAATTGAACGGCTTGCTGTTCTACCCCGTCCAGTACGAAGGTCTGGAAAACTCCCCGAACATCTTCTATACGGGCGCGACGACCAACCAGCAAATCGTCCCGGCGGTCGAATATCTGCTCAAGAATAATATGAAGAAGATGTTCCTGCTCGGCTCGGATTACGTCTTCCCGCGCACCTCGAACACCATCATCAAGGAACAACTCAAGGCACAGGGCGGCACAACCGCAGGCGAAGAATACGTCCCGCTCGGTGGCACGGAATTCAGCACGATCATCGAGAAGATCAAGGCCGCCAAACCGGATGTGATCTTCAATACGCTCAATGGTGATAGCAACGTCGCGTTCTTCAAGCAGGCGAAAGACGCCGGGCTGAAGGTTCAAACCATGTCGGTCAGCATCGCCGAAGAAGAAGTCGGCGGCATCGGCGTCGAGAATATCGAAGGGCATCTCGTCGCCTGGAACTACTACCAGACCACCAAAACGCCCGCCAATGAGAAGTTCGTCGCCGCGTTCAAGGCCAAATACGGCGCGAACCGCGTCACTAGCGACCCGATGGAAGCGGGCTACTTCGGCGTCTATCTATGGGCGGCGGCGGTCAAGAAGGCCGGTTCGACGGATATTGCAGCGGTGAAGAAGGCCGCGCCGGGTATCTCGTTCGACTCGCCCGGCGGCAAGGTCACGATTGATGGCGACTGGCAGCACGTCTACAAGACCGTCCGCATCGGCAAGATTCGCGCCGATGGCCTGATCGATGAGGTCTTCGCTACTGATGCGCCCGTCAAGCCGGATCCCTATCTCTGCACGTACTCATGGGCGGGGGCGCTGCCCAAGCCGACCGGGGGCTGTCCGGCGATGATGACCGCGACAATGGCGGCAACAATGGCCGCGACCGCCACGAAATAACACCATAATCTGGTTCGACATCGAAGGGATGCACTCCATTCTGTGGAGTGCATCCCGCTTCGGTGGGTTTTGGAGCGCACGACTTGACATTCGCAAGCCTGCTGACACAAGCCTTCAATGGCCTCAGCCTGGGATCGATTCTATTGCTGGCCGCGCTGGGGCTGGCATTTTCGTTTGGGCTGATGAAAGTGATCAATATGGCGCATGGTGAATTCATCATGATCGGCGCATATGTCACCTATCTGTTCCAAAAATACGTGGCGGTCGCCCTGCGCGGCGCGAACGGTCCGAAGGAAGGCATTGTCTTCATCCTCTCTATCGCGGCAGCGTTCGTTGTTTGCGCGCTGTTCGGCATTCTGCTCGAACGCTTTGTGATCCGCCATCTCTACGGGCGTCCGCTGGATACACTGCTGGCGACATGGGGCGTCGGGCTGATGCTTCAACAACTGGCGCGCAGCCTGTTCGGTGCGCCGAACGTCCCGGTTACGTCACCGTCGTGGCTCAGTGGCGCGTTCGATCTCGGCGAAGATATTTCACTGCCCTACAAGCGCCTGTTCATCATCGGGCTGGTGATCGTCTGCGTGGTCGGCATCTACATTTACCTGTATCGCACGTCGAATGGCCGCCGTATTCGCGCGGTGATGCAAAACCGCGAGATGGCTTCCAGCCTCGGCGTAGCGACGCGGCGCGTGGATGCGTATACCTTCGCGCTGGGAACAGGTCTGGCAGGCGTTGCGGGAGCTGCCCTGACCCTCATCGGCCAGATCGGACCGACGCTCGGCACAAATTACATCGTGGATTCGTTCATGGTGGTCGTGCTGGGCGGCGTGGGCAGCCTGCCGGGAGTGATTATCGCCGCGCTTGCAATTGGAATCCTGAATACCACGATTGAATTTCAAACGACGGCAACACTCGCAAAAGTGATTGTGTTCGCGCTGATCATCCTGTTCTTGCAGTGGAAACCCTCCGGGATCGTGGCGATTCGCAGCCGCAGCTAGGGAGAAAAAGCAATGCACATCGATCTGCGCCGCCTCGTCTCACGCTGGGGACTGATCCTCCTGTTCGGCGTGGTCTTCCTGATCATCCTCCCGCAAGCGCTCTCCGGCTTTCAATTGAACCTGCTTGGGCGCTTCCTGACCTATGCCATCGTCGCCATCGGTCTGGATTTGATCTGGGGTTACGCAGGGATGTTGAGCCTCGGACAGGGGTTGTTCTTCGGCCTCGGCGCATATTGCTTCGCGATGTACCTCAAGCTGGAACAATCCGGCGCGGCGCTACCCGAATTCATGCAACTGTACGGCGTGACGGAATTGCCCGTATTCTGGCAACCCTTCCATTCGCCAATATTCGCGCTGTGCGCCGCCATCCTCGTCCCGATGCTGCTGGCCGCGCTCATCGGCTACATGGTCTTCCGCAGCCGCATTCAGGATGTCTATTTTTCGATCATCACGCAGGCGCTCACCTCGATTGTCGGTTTGTTGCTGGTCGGCCAGCAGCAATTGATCAACGGGACCAACGGCCTGACCGATCTCGACACGATTTTCGGCTTCAAATTACGGGAAGCGAGTACCCAGAGCGGCTTGTATACGCTCACGGCGGTTATCCTCGGCGTGGTCTTTATCGGGTCACGCTTGCTGATCGAGTCCCGTTTTGGAAAGCTCCTGATCGCGCTGCGCGACGATGAAAACCGCGTCCGTTTTGCGGGTTACAACCCGGTCACTCTGAAGGTGCTGGTCTTCGCGCTCTCGGCAGGGTTGGCGGGGCTGGCGGGCGCGCTGTTCGTGCCGCAAGTCGGGATCATCTCGCCCGCCGCGCTTGGCATCGTCCCATCAATCGAGATCGTAATCTGGGTGGCGGTCGGCGGGCGCGGGACCCTGATCGGCGCGGTGATTGGCGCGCTGCTGGTCAATCTCGGCAAGAGCAGCATCAGTTCCGCGTATCCCGATGTCTGGCAGTTCATCATGGGCGCGCTCTTCGTCGGCGTCGTGCTGCTCTTCCCGACGGGGATCACGGGCTTTGTGCGTACCCGGCTCGGCGCGTATTTCAATCGTTCGGCGCGCCCAGCCGAACCTCCCCTCAAAAGCATCGAACCTGAACCTGTGGCTGGCTCGCCCACGCCGAAGCTGACCTGAATAGAATGTCAATCATGGCCGATAAAATTCTGGATGTACAGGATGTCCGCGTGAGTTTCGACGGGTTCAAGGTCCTCGATGGCTTGAACTTTTCAATCGAACGTGGCGAACTTCGTTTTCTGATTGGACCCAATGGCGCGGGTAAATCGACGCTGCTGGACATTATCACGGGGAAGACCAAACCGACCAGCGGACGTGTCTTCTTCGACGGGCGGCAAGACATCCACCGCTACGCAGAATACAAGCGCGTGCGGCAGGGGATCGGGCGCAAGTTCCAGACGCCTGCCGTATTTTCCAGCCTGAGCGTCTATGAAAACCTCGAAGCCGCGATTGGCTTCAAGGAACGGTTGCCGCGCCTGCTCCGGCGCATGAACAGCGCCCGAAAGTCGCGCGTCGAAGCGATCCTCGAAACGATTGGATTGAAGGACAAAGCCCATACGCAAGCCGGGTTGCTTTCGCACGGTCAAAAACAATGGCTGGAGATCGGGATGCTGCTCGTGCAGGAGCCGAAGCTGATGCTGCTGGATGAGCCTGTTGCCGGGATGACCCGCCGCGAACGCGACAAAACGGGCGAACTCCTGCACAAAATCGGGCAGGATCGCTCGATTTTGGTGGTGGAACACGATATGCAATTCGTGCGCCAGTTCGCCAGCACGGTGAGCGTTTTGCATTCGGGGAAGCTGCTTTGCGAAGGTCCAGTGGAACAGGTGCAGGCCGATCCACAGGTGATCGAAGTCTATCTTGGGCGCAAGCATCAGCGCGTTAGCTAACAAGAGGCGACCTGAAATGCTCGATTTGAAAAACCTCGATGTGTACTATGGCGCAAGCCAGATAGTGTTCGATGTCAGCCTCACCGTCGACTCCGCGCAAATCGTATGTCTGATGGGGCGCAACGGCGTCGGCAAGACGACACTGCTCAAAACGATCATGGGGACGTTGAAACCACGCGCTGGCGCAATACATTTCAATGGCAAGGATGTCACCAGAGACGCCCCGCACCTTCGCGCACAGGCCGGGATTGGCTATGTTCCGCAAGGGCGCGGTATCTTCCCGCACCTGAGCGTTTATGAAAACCTGCTGATGGGTTTTGAGGCTGTACCGCACAAGCAGATCGATCCGGACGCCATCGGTGAGATGTACGCCCTGTTTCCGATCCTGCACACGATGCGCGGGCGAGTGGCCGGGACACTCAGCGGCGGACAACAGCAGCAACTGGCGATTGCGCGGGCGCTGATTCGCAAACCGATTTTGTTGCTGCTCGACGAGCCGACGGAAGGAATTCAGCCTTCGATTGTCACACAAATTGAGGAAGTCATTATGAGCATCCGCGAAAGCCGTTCGATGAGCATTTTGCTGGTCGAGCAATTTCTGGATTTCGCGCTTGGTGTCGCCGATCACTGCTTCGTAATAGAAAAGGGCAGCATCGTTTCGAGTTCACCCGTTGCCGGAGTCGACCAGGCGATTGTCCGTGAATATCTTTCCGTGTAAGCCGCGCAGATAATATCTACTATGATTTCTGCGTGATCCTGCGATTTTTCAGTAATCCGCACAATCATTGTGAATCCTGCACAAGGAGAACGGGCAATGTTTCTGTCAATCTAACCAACGCGCATTGTGCAATTTATCCGTACAATGCAGGCCAATCACCAGTTTACGGGGGATGCGATGACAGATTTTCAGAATGTCCTCACTTACGGAACCTACCCGCGCCCGCCGATGCTGCGCGTTGGTCGCAATGACTGGCTGGAGGCATGGTTCAATGGCGACCTGCCGGATTCCAGTATCCTCGAACAAAATGGCTTTGTCGCCGGGCAGTTCTATTCCGCTGTCGTATACCGCCTTTCCGATGCACAGGGACAATCCGCACAGTTCGCGACCCTGCTGCACAACGAGGCGAGCCGCCGCCGCCTGAACGGTCCGGTCCTCACCTTCCGCGATAGCGCAATCCTGTTTTATCCGGTCGAGGACCCGCAGCAGACGCAACGCCTGAAACGGCTGACCGAAGAAATGCGCGAACGGCTGACCGCGCGCTTCCCCGGTATGGAAGTTTGCTGCGGCGTTGGTCGCCCGGCGCGCGAAGCGGGAATGCTCCGCAACTCGTTCCGTGAAGCGGTCGAGGCGGCGAGCCTGTGTCTTCAGATGAAGTCAGAATCGCATGCGACGTTCTTCGGAGATTTCAGTCTGTTCTCGCTGCTCAATGCGGTCCACAACCCGGATGAATTGCGCCGCTTCTGCCTGAATTGGCTGGCTGACCTGATTGAATATGACGCACAGCAGCACTGCGATCTGCTGGAGACGTTGCGTGTGTATTTCGACAACAATGGCAACACCGCGCGCACGGCGGCACGGCTCAATATTCACCGCAACACGCTTGCCTATCGCCTGAACCGCATCGCGGAAATCACGCGGCTGGACCTCGACGACGCCGACGTGCGGTTGAACCTGCAACTCGCGCTCAAGGCGCGCCAAATCCTGAGCGCCGCCGCGTAGCGTCAGGAAGCGGGGATGGCGCGCCTAATGGCGATTTGCATCAGGGCAAACGCATCAAAATAGAAGTACGGTGTCGATCACGGGCGGACACACAGGTCCGCCTACTCTTTTGATGTTTATGTGTTTGCCCTGCGATTGGCATTCCATGCGCTGGTTTGTATACGATCTGCGCATGAAAGCCAAAACACAACCCACACCGGAACAACTCGAAGCGCTCCGCGTGAAAGCGAACATCGTCTATGAGCGGCTGACCGCGCTGCACGGCCTGATTCCACATGTTCCACGCCGTGAGCCGCTACACGAACTCATCTCGACCATCCTTTCGCATCGCACGACGGGCGCGAACGAGTCTAAAGCCTATCACAACATGCTGGACCGTTTCGGCTCGTGGGCTGCCATCGAGAACGCGCCGCTCGACGCGCTGATAGAAACGCTCAAGCCATCCAATTTCCCGGATGTCAAAGCGCCCTACATTCAAGGTGTGCTGCGCACGATCCGCGAGCGGCGTGGCGACTATTCCATCGACTTTCTGCAGGATTTATCCGCCGAAGCGGGTCTCGAATGGTTGATGTCCATGCCAGGGGTTGGGATTAAAACCGCGACTCTGGTGTTGCTGTTCTGCTTCGCGAAACCCGTCATGCCCGTCGATACGCATGTGCATCGGGTCGCGCAGCGCGTCGGGCTGATTGGTCCGAAGGTGGATCCGACCGCCGCACATCCGCTACTGCTCGCGCTGCTGCCGCACGATCCTTACGTGCTGTACAACTATCACATCAGCAACCTGCGGCACGGCCAACGCATTTGCACATGGGCAGACCCGCGTTGCGAGCAGTGTCCGCTGACGGATATTTGCGAGTGGTAT
Organism: Aggregatilineales bacterium; assembly: GCA_965246845.1. Classification (GTDB taxonomy): domain Bacteria; phylum Chloroflexota; class Anaerolineae; order Aggregatilineales; family UBA2796; genus JBBRMW01. Next base: position 539,396 of record CBDFFR010000008.1, on the reverse strand, counting down.
CAGGCGAACCGCGCTCCGAAGGCGTGAGAAAGCAGGCTGGAGCATCCAGCCTGTCAAATCTGCCACGCCTGATAAAATCAGGCAACTAATCGGGAATGAGGTCAATGAGCGATTTAGTTGTGACCATCCGGGTTCCAGAAACGTTGATCGCGCGTGCGAATGCGGCAGGCATTGATATCAACGCACTACTTGATGCACCCGGAACTGAACCGCACGGATTATAGAGGTCGGTGTGGGCAGTTCCGGTCCTTCGATAGCAGACGCTATAAACCTAGCCGACAATCGGAAGCGGGGTTGTCGCGCTCAACGCGAAGCTGGCTTTCGCGGCCCACACGCTGACATCGGGTGTGACATAGACCTGCACCCATTTTCCAGTGCTGTCTTGCCCCAGGATATACCATGTTTCCCCGGCGTACAGCATTTCACTATCACCCGACACCTGACCGGGTGCATAGTAGATTTGTGAGTCGCTGATTTCGGTGACGAGCATCGGCACATAAGTCGAGGGATCGGCGGCGACCGGAGTTGGCGCTGGTTTGAGGGTAGCGGCCTGCGCAGGCGCAGCAATCCCGGAGATGGTCGCGAACAGCAAGGCAGCGGAAGCGGTCATAACGAGACGTTGGAACTTGAACATTATGGTACATCCCTTTTCGTTCATTCGGACGAGATGTTGTCATTCTATGCCGTATGTATTCAACGGGGATCATGCGTAAGACGGGTCTTCAATATCGACCGTTACACGGGATATTTCCTGCCTAAAAGTCGGAAGCACAAGCTATTCTGTTGACCAGGACAAACACTAAACCTGTTGAACGCAATGCTGTGAATGCAGGAAATGACATCGCGATAGTTTCAGTTTTGCTGATCAAAGCACCCAAAAATGCTGATCGCTGTAGTACAGCACAAGCATCGGTGTTCCAACGTCTGGAAGTGTGTTCAATGCCTGGCTGCGCCGATCCGCAGCCGCATTGTATCGCAGCAGACGACCAGTTCCCGGTGATTTGAAACTGCACTGGACGTTGATTGTCGCGAGTCCCTTAAATGTGTACGTCGTAACACTTTCGACTTGTCCCGAAATAAGGGTGCTTTGCGGCATCAGGTGGCGTTCTTCGCGGTCCAGCCGCATCCATCGTCTCGTGGCGGCAACACTCCACAGAAATAGCATTAATGGGATCAGAATATACCCCTCCAAGAACGGGTCGTTGAAAGAGTCAGGTCCGCTCAATCGCGCCGTTTCTGGCTCATTCGGCAGATAACGGATCGTCACCATAGAACCGATTGTGTGTGCATCAAGAATATCTTGCGGCACATCTTGCTTGACGCGAATGGTGCGGCTACCCTGCGGGAAGACGAACACGAGTGTATAAACTATCGAACGGCCACGTCCCGAACCTGTCTCCGTGTGCAGGTGATTGGAAACTGTCGCCGTCGCCGGAACCCCCACCAGCGACACCCGTACATTGTTCAGGATATAAGAGAGCAACGGGAGCGCAACAATCAGCGTCGACACAGCCAGGATGAGTGATTCTGCCTGCCACCAGATGAGTTTAGTCTCCGGTCGTTTGCGCTTTCCGGTCAGGTATTCTCGGTTGAGAGCATTCAAAAGGAGCGGCTCCCGTTCCGAGTCCGCATTTTCGATTACGGACATACCTCAGAGCATCCGATATGTCCGGTCATCGGCATAGATCACGACGACAGGCATACCCGGCGCGGGCGGTCCCTTGTGGCGCAGGTCAGTCCGCATCGCGTTCTCCTTGCGGCGCAGCACCTTTCCGGTCTCTGGCGACTGGAATTCATATTTTATGGTGAGCGCCCGCCCGTTTTTGGTTCGGTTGAGCGAGGAGCCGGTGATCACGCCACGAATGAGCCGCCCTGAAGTTGTCAACTGACGGTTGCGCAGCATGTTATTCACCAGAAACATCAGGTAAATCACGCCCGTTGTCCAGAAGCCGATAATAAGCACCAGCGAAAATGGCGTATCCCCATCATCGCGATCCGGTCCGGCGAGTCGCGCTTGCGACGGGTCCTCTTTCAAATAGCGAATTTGAACTGTTGTCGTTAATGGGTGGCTCGAATACGATGCACGGCTCACCGTCTCTGTACTGGAATAAGACTTACCCGCGACTTGATGGGTAAAGACCAGATAATAGGTAGTCGATTTGCCGCTTGTGGTGTAACGGTTGATGATCTGCGCCTGTGCGGGCAGACCGCGCGAATCGAGCGAGCGCATGAGCAGATACTCCGGCAGGATTATGAACGTCATCAGCCCCGCCATGAAAATCAGGAAGACCAGCCCGAAATAATTTGCCCACATGATTTGCAGCCCATGCGCGCGCCCTTCCGCTAGGTCACGATGCGACTCGCGCAGCAAAAACGGCTGCTTGTCACCGAGTCCATATGCGCCCGGCGGCGGCGCGAGCGATTGCAGCGGCGGCTCCGGGGTGGGTTCCGGTTTCGGCGTGGTCGATTTCCAGCGCGCACCCTGCCCCGGCGCATCCTTGAGCGTCCCGCAATAGGGGCAAATATCGCCTTGCAGGTGCTTTGCGCCGCAGTTCGGGCAATTCCACGTCAGATATTCGACATCGTTGTGTTTGGTGGGGCTGGTCATGGTCAATGCTTCCTTGATGCGCCCTCTATTTTACGCTCAAATTGCAGGAGTAGAGCGTCAAGGATATGTCAAAGCTGTTTCAACCGTCACTCAACAGCGGTGGCTCGCCATGAAGCCAATCTATAGAAACTGATTTGTACGCTCGCGCAGCGTCCTTAATACCATCAAATCGGCCTTGCCAAAGGCGAACGCATCTATTTCCGCGAGCGTCACCCAGCGCCACGCTGCGCAGCCAATCGCCTGCGGCTCGCCGCTTACGATCCGTGCCTCGAATGCGTAGAGCGTGATCCGAAAATGCGTGAAAGCGTGCCGCACCGCCGCGACCTGTTCCCCGACCGTGACCTCGATTGCCAGTTCCTCGCGCAGTTCGCGGCGCAGGCATTCCGGCAGCGTTTCGCCCACTTCGACCTTGCCACCGGGAAACTCCCACAGGCCGCCAAGCAGCCCTTCAAGCGGGCGTTGTGCAATCAGGATGCGCCCATCCAAGGCATAAACCACGCCCGCCGCGACATCGTAATGCGGAGTCGGCGCACGTTTGGCCTTCACCGGGCGCGCGAGCTGCGTATCATTCGCGAAGGCGGTACAGTGATCACGTACCGGGCAGGCGGCGCAACGCGGTTTGCGGGGTTTGCAAATCTCGCGCCCCAAATCCATCATGGCCTGATTGTACGCGCCGGGGCGGTCATTGTGAATCAGCGCGTCCGCGAGCTTCCATAAATACGTCTGTGTTGCGGTGAGCGTCACATCGTCCGGCAAATCGTACAGGCGCGCGAGGACCCGCACGACGTTTCCATCCAGCACGGCAGTGCGTTCACCATGCGCGATGCTCGCAATCGCCGCCGCCGTATAGCGCCCGATCCCGGGTAATGTTTCCAGTTCCGAGGCTGTTTTCGGAAACCCGTGCTGTTCGATGATCTGCCTCGCGGCGCGGTGCAGGTTGCGCGCGCGACTGTAATAGCCGAGACCTTCCCACATTTTCAATACATCATCGAGCGGCGCGGCGGCAAGGTCCGCGACGGTCGGGTAGCGTTCCAGAAATTTCTGGTAATAAGGAATCACGGTCGCGATTTGTGTCTGCTGGAGCATGACTTCGCTCAACCAGACGCGGTACGGGTCGCGCTCCCCACGCCAGGGCATCGCGACACCCGCTGCATCGTACCAGCGCAGCAGGTCGCGCGCGAAGGTGCGCGGCTCAAGCATCTAGCGCTGGATGAACCGATTCGCGTCTCCCGGCGGCGGCGCGGGCGAGGGTCGGTAGATGATCGGCGCGCTTGCGGTCTGGCTGGCCGCGAGTTCTGTTTCTGTGGTCGGGTCTTCGGTCCGCACGGGCGTCGTCGTCGCCTTGATGTCGGCAGGGACGAGCGGATTGGGCGCAGCGATAGCATGGGTCGGCGCGCCGAACAGCGACGATACACTCAAGGCGAAGACCAGCGCGAGCATCGCCAATACACCCATCGAGGAGAGCATCCGCGCGGCGGGCGGCACGCTCACAAGCTGGCTGCGCACGCGCGGCCACAGGCGGCGTAGTTGACCCGGCTCCGGCCTGCCAATCGCGGGCATCGTCGCCTTGAGTTCGCGCGCGATCCACTGCTCCCGCGTCAGCGCCGCGCTGCACGCCGGACAGTCCTCGATATGACGCAGCACGCGGTCGCGCTGGCGTTTCGTGAGCTGGCCGTGTACGTAGGCGGGGAGCAGACGGGCGACGTGACGCATCATGCAAAACTCCACAACTCTTCGATGAGCGCACCTTCCGGGCTGTGCAGCGCTTCGCGGAGCGCTTCGTGTGCCAGCCGGACGCGGCTTTCGGCGGTCTTTTGCGGACAATCCAGAATTTCGGCCATTTCGCGGTAGGTCAAACCCTGCCCATAACGCAACGCAATCGCTTCGCGCAGGCGCGGCGAGAGTCCCGCCAGTGCCTTTTCGAGCGCATCGCGCACGCCCATCCGCGCGATTGCCGCTTCGGGCGCTTCACCAGCGGGCGCGGGTGGTTCCAGCCCAATTGAGAGCAGGTGACTGAGCGCCGTCTGCGGGAGCCACTTGCGGCGGCGCGCGTTGCGGCAGCGGCTGACAGTGATCGTATACAGCCAAGTCCGCACGGCTCCGCGCGTCGCATCATAGCGGTGCAGGTTGCGGAAAGCGTAGACGAGCGACTCCTGCACCACGTCTTCGGCGTCCTGCTTGTGCAATAGAATACTAAAAGCGAGGCGATAGACGCCCGGCGCTGCGGAGTCGTAGAAACCGGAGAACGCGCCTTCATCGCCGCCTTTGCAGCGCTCGATGAGGCTTTGCAATAGCGCGTCTTCCTGCTCCTGCTGCGGCGTGCTGAATGCGGGCATCGGGTCGCCTTCTTCCACGACAAATGCGGTATGCGAATCAATACACGGTTCGGCCAAAAGGTCCTCACTACGACTTGCGGACAAACTCGTGCCATTTTACCGCACCGTGTCAAGCCGTAATCATTCAGTCGGGGGTCGCGCCGCAGACGGGTTTAACCTCCATAGGCGAGTCTTATACGCCGTGTCAGTTCCGTTTTGATCGTATCCGGTATAAAGGCAGCTTTGATCGCATTCAGATTACATTTCAGGAAATCAGCCGCCATCCACCCGAAAGTTGCTTCCAAACGCTCATATTCGCCCGTCAGCGTGATCGGCGTCAGGGTCCGGTTATCGGTGCTGATGCCGAGCGAGACGTTCTCGCGGTAGAGCGCATCGATACTGTGATCGGCGTAGGTCGGGAATACATCAAGCTGGATGTTGCAGGTTGGGCAGACTTCAAGGTGAATTTGTTCCTGCCGCAGATATTCGACCAGCGCCGGGTCTTCGATGCTGCGTACTCCATGCCCGATCCGCGAGGGCTGGATCATGCGCAGCGTATCCCAAACGCTCTGCGCGCCGCTCGCTTCGCCTGCGTGCGAGGTGAGCGCGATGCCGCGATCCCGCACGAACCGGAAGGCGTCGAGGTGCGCCGTGAGCGGAAAATTCGCTTCGTCGCCCGCGAGGTCGAACGCAACGACCCGGCTGCCCCGGAAGTCCGCGACCAATTGCGCGGTTTGCATACTCTGCTCCGCGCTGAAATGCCGTAGCGAACACAAAATCAGGCGCGCTTCAATGCCCGTCGCTTTGCTCGCCTCATCGGTAGCCGCCTCCACCATGCGGACCACTTCACGCGCGGTTAGCCCCTGCTGCGTGTGCAACAGTGGCGCGAAGCGCAGTTCGGCATAGATCACGTTGTCTGCGGCAAGTTGTCGGAAGACGTCATGCGTCAGGAGGCGCAGCGCGTGTTCGGTCTGCAGCAGTTCCAGAATGCGCGGGACGCGGTTCAGAAAATCGACCAGATTTGTACATTTAATGGGCGCGACGAATTCGCGCTCAAATATCTCGCGTGTGAGCGACGGCTCCAGTTGTACCGCTGCCTCGAATCCAAGCGATATATCCAGATGGAGATGCAATTCGACTTTCGGCAGTGAAAGCCAATCCATAAGCGGTTACCCTCGTTCTCAGCGGTTCAATACGCGCGCCATCTCGAACAGCACCGGGTCCACGCTCTTGGTGATGCCGACCACATCCTTGAGCGGCGTATAGGTCAACGTCCCCTGTATCATCCCGGTTACGACTCCGCTGCGTCCTTCGGCCAGCCCGACGACCGCGCCATAGCCGAGGCGCGTCCCCAGCACGCGGTCATAGGCCGTTGGTGCGCCGCCGCGCTGAATGTGGCCGAGCGTGGAGCCGCGCAGATCGAAGCCGAGGTTCGCGCCGTTCTCCTTAAAAAATTTAACCAGCGCTTCGGCGTTGAACTTCGCGCCTTCCGCGACGACGATGATCGCGTGCGATTTGCCCGAATCATAGGCTTGCTGTACGGCGAACGCGATTTGCTCCGGGGTGGTCTCGATTTCCGGGATCGAGACGATCTCCGCGCCGCCACCGATGGCTGCCATCAGCGCCAGATAGCCGCAGTTGCGCCCCATGACCTCGATGAAGAACGCGCGGCGGTGGCTGCTCGCGGTCGTCTTGAGGCGGTCGATATTCTCAAGTGCGATGTTGAGCGCGGTATCCACGCCAATCGTGATGTCGCTGCCCACGAGGTCATTATCAATCGTGGATGCGACGCCGATCACCTGAAAGCCCATTTCCGAAAAAGCATTCGCGCCCGCTTGCGAGCCGTTGCCGCCGATTACAACCAGCCCGTCGATGCCGCGCCGAACCAAATTCGCAATGGCTTTCTCGCGTCCGGGCATCCCGTGAAAATCTGCCGAACGTGCGCTGCCGAGAATCGTCCCGCCCTGCTGAATAATCCCGCCGACCGAGCGCGCGGTGAAGTATTCGAGGTCATCATCCATCAGCCCCGCGTAGCCGCGCTTCACCCCGAAAACTTCCCAGCCATTGCCGAGCGCGGAGCGCGTCACGGCGCGAATGGCGGCGTTCATGCCCGGTGCGTCTCCACCGGAAGTCAGGACAGCGATTTTTCTCATGGCGAGACCTCGTTTTGGGTACGCGGGTACAATGCAGCGGAAACAGTGCAAATGGTAGCGCAGTGCAGCCGGACCGTAAAATCTTCGCTACACTCTAGCGCGGGAATGTGAACGGCAGGTTATGGAGATGGCGTTTTGGCGATAGATTTCAAGGCGATACGCGGCGTGGTCTTCGATATGGATGGGGTGCTATGGCGAGGCGAGGCGGTGATCCCGGAAGCGCGCCCCTTCATGGACTTTCTAACTGCCCGCGGCGTGCCGTATGTCCTCGCGACCAATAACAGCACCAGCACCGTCGCGGAATTCGCGGCGAAGTGCGCGCGGCTCGGCCTTCCGGCGGGTGAGGCGCAGGTCGTCTCCGCGTCGATGATCCTTCTCGACGTGTTGCAGAAGAAGCACCCAGCGGGAACGCCCATCTACATTATCGGTAGCGCGAGCATGGCCGGGCTGTTCACGGATGCGGGGTACGTCATCAACCCGGAGACGGCGCGGATCGTCCTCGTCGGGCTGGATATTCACATCAATTATGAAAAGCTGGCGATTGCGTTGCGGCGGCTCTTCGCGGATGCGGAATTTTACGCGACGAACGCCGATGCGACCTTCCCCACGCCGGAAGGACTCGCGCCCGGTGCGGGGAGCCTCGTCGCGGCACTGGAAAAGGCATCCGGGCGCAGCGCCACCGTGATCGGAAAACCTGCGCCTGCCGTCTTTCAGGGGGCAGCGGAGCGGTTGGGCTGTGCGCCGCATGAAGCGCTCATGATTGGCGACCGTCTGGACACGGATATTGAAGGTGCGCAGCTTGCGGGGTTGCCTGCCGCGCTGGTCCTGACGGGCGTGAGTACCCGGACGCAGATTGTGACGATTGTGCCGGATGGGGTGTATGATACGCTCACGGAGTTACGGAAAACGTGGGAAGACGGGTAGGATTAACTCCTACCCGAACTACATAGGGGATCAGGTCGTAGGGGGTTTCGGCTGCTGGCTGACGAGCAGACTGTTTCCTTCCGAGTCGTTGACCATGAACGAGGTTCCCCAGAATTCGGTTTTGAGGTCCTGCGTGAAGGTGGCTCCCTTCGATTTGAGGTCGTTTTAGGCGGCTTCTGCGTCAACCGCGTTGAGCGTAAGCGCCTGTGATGTGCCGATCAGCGGTGCGAAGCGCGCGGACTCGGGGTCGATCTTGAGCAGGACGAGTTCCGTTTTCGCGCCTTTCGGAGCGACGGCAATCCAGCGGTTTTCAGCCCCGGGGTAAAATGGCTGGTCGGAATGCAGCTCGAAGCCCATAACTTCCGTATAGAACTTCTTGGCGCGATCCTGATCGTTGACGAAAATATGTACGGAGCTGATTGCGTCGATCTGGTTGGTCATTGATAATTTCCCTGAGAGTGGCGACACGCGGCAAAGTATAGCACATATGGTCTAGCTAATCAAGCAACTGCAGGCCTGTATTGATAGGTATTCCTTTATGAAAGGGTCTGGAAAATCATGAAAAGATTTCTCAAAATCAGCAAACTTGCTTTGATGTTGATGACTGCGATATTGCTTGTAGCCAATAGTCCGGTGCGTGCGGCGAGCAATGCACCTTTCATTTACTATTATTCGCATGATGCGGGTGCGTTCATTGTGGAGCGCGCGGACGGCAGCGAACATCGCACGTTGGCGAATTTCTCACTGCCCCGAACTGGTTTCTACCTTAATGCCTATGTGTCTGGACCGGGCTGGTCACATAGCGGGAAATGGTTCACATGGACGTCAAATATGCCATTCGGCTCAGGCGGAGAACGCGATGTTTATCTTGTAAGGCGCGACGGAATGATGCTTCCACCCGTTCTACAGAAAAATGTTCAAGTGAGATGGCTATTATGGTCGCCAGCATCCGACCTCCTCTTGGTGTCCTATAATGAGACCGCAAGTGAAGAATCACCGGACACATTTGTCATCTACTCGCCAGAGCAACAAAAAATTATTTTGCAATATGATGTAGCCGCTCCAGACTGGGCAACGAATGTACGGTGGTCGCAAGATGGCAAATTTGTTGCGATTGCAAACTTTGGATATATCGCCGTTTTGAACTTAAGGTCCAGCCCACCGACGCACACCACCATAAACAATGTAGGAAACCAGATTGTTCAAATAACAGCACAGACTACACCGTTTTGGTTGAACACCAATCTGTTAGCATATCTGTCGGGAAGCACATCGGAGTTGATCATTGAAGATTTGCTGAGTACAAAAAGAGAGCGATTTAAGTTACCGAATGGGACAATTTCCAGAATTGACTGGTCGCCTGATGGAAACTACGCACTGGTCTATGTGTCACTAGTTGGCATTGCCACTGATGACGTGTGGTTGTTGGATAGATCGCAGGAAGCACTCATCCGATTGGGGCGCACCGGATACTATGTCGGTTCGATTGAACCTTTTGAAACGCTTTTTCCACATTCAGCTTGGAATTCACGAAATCAAGCATACATTCTCACCGAGAATAAACATCTTCAAGTTCTCAGTGTCAACCCGATAAGTCAAGTCGAGATACCGGGACTTAAGACTGGCGAAGTGGAAATATCCTACCCCATTCAATGGCACAAGGATCGTGAGCTATATTTTGTTTGGGATGAACAAGGCGACAAGTACCCAAAAGGTGGCGTCCGGTTGCTGTCCTATTCACATGAGCTAGGGTCAGTTGTAGCTATTGCGCCAACTAACGGCTACTTTAAAGATGTTTCTGGTTTGTACTACAACTTTCTCGCTGATGGTTCCCTTATGTATATCGCTCCGGGTGCTTACCGAAAGTTTGCTGACGGTACTGGAGATTACAACGGAACTGCTATTGCTATAGTCGATAGCCGCACGACACAGCTTACATCAATTGCGCTTTCCGATGCCTTGTATATACATGAATGCCCTTTTGCTGCGGTTTACGTGAGACCCCATCCAACCGAAAACTGGCTGTTCGTACAATCCGAAAACTACGAAAATGAGAACCATGTTGCAGTTCTTAATCAAGATGGAACAGTTCAGCGGCTGCTAACACGATGCGATATTTCCGATAGTAAATCCTGCTTTGGCTGGCTGCCAGACGTGCAAAACTAAGCCGCCGTGTGCAGCACGCACTTTGAGGCAGATTGTGCCGATTGCAATTAAAATTATTTGCGAGCCGATGTACACTTCTGTCTATTCAAATATCGTGAACTTTTGTTTTAGGAAATCACTATGCAAATCGTCAGAGACATCACCGATACTCCCGCCACGCTCGATAATCGCGGTCAAAACCTGAGCAACGATGTCCGCTGGCTGGCCGGGCTGCTGGGCGAGGTCGTCTCCGAACAGCACGGACCGGAAGCGCTGGCGCTGGTTGAAAAAATCCGCAATCTTGCCAAATCGCGCCGCCGCAACGACCCGATTGCCGACGCTGAACTGAAAGCCGCAATTGAAGCGCTCGATCTCGATCAAAAACGTATTTTAATCAAAGCGTTTAGCAATTACTTCCAACTCATCAACATCGCCGAAGATCAGGAACGCATCCGAATACTGGAAAACCGCGAACGGACGGGGATGCTCGACGACTCGATTGAGGCTGCGGTCCAAATCCTCAAGGAACACGGCTACGCAGCGGAAGCGGTCGCGGACCTCTTGCAGCGGGTGTGTATCCGGCTGGTGCTGACGGCGCACCCTTCCGAAGCCAAGCGTAAGGAAATCCTCGTCAAGCTGCGCAACATCGCGGGCATCATGGCGCGGCGCGACCGCGAAACGCTGCTCCCGCGCGAATGGACCGCGCTCGAAGAAAGCCTGCGCGCCGAGATCGAGGCAATGTGGCAGACGCGCACCGTCCGCCGCACCAAAACGACCGTCGCGGCAGAGGTCGATTTTGGCCTGTATTTCATGTCGAACGTGATCATGGACCTCGTGATCGATATTCGCGACGAACTGCGCACCGCGTTAAGGAAGCACTACCCGGAAAGCACATGGGACGACTTGCCGGACCTGCTCGGCTATGCCTCGTGGATCGGCGGCGACCGCGACGGCAACCCGAACGTCACCGCCGATGTCACGCTGCAAACGCTGGAAACGCACCGCGACACGGCACGCACCGTTTATCTGCGCGAACTCGCACGGCTGCGCGACGAAATGACGCAATCGACTGACGAGGTTCCCGTTTCCGCTGAACTGTTCAACGCGGTTACGCCGACGACGCTCCACCCCGGCGAGGTTTACCGCCAGAAACTGGTCGAAATTCACGCGAAACTGGAAAAGAACGGCTACCTCGATGGCGAAGCGCTGCTCGCGGACTTGCAACTTCTCGACCGCAGCCTGCGCGAGAACAAGAGTCGGCACTTCGCGCAATCCGTGCTGAACCGCCTGCTCGAAAAGGTGCGTATCTTTGGCCTGCACATCAATCCGCTCGATATTCGCGAAGACGCGCAGCGCCACGCGACCGCGATGAAAGAAGTTTTCGAGCGCTACTATCCCGATCTCGGTGACTACACAAAACTCAACGAGGAGGACAAGCAGCGCGTCCTCACCCACGAAATTGAAAATTCGCGCCCGCTCTTCCCGATGGAACCAAACTTCGGGGAGATCACGAACGAGGTGATCGCAACGTGGCGCATGATCGCGAGCGCGCATCGCAATTATGGCAAGCGCGTGATCGATACCGTGATTGCGAGTATGAGCCAGAACCCAAGCGATACGCTCACGATGCTCCTGCTCGCGCACGAGGTCGGCGTCGATAAGGATGTCGATCTGGTCCCGCTTTTCGAGACGATAGACGACCTGCACCACGCGCCACAAATCCTGACGGCGCTCTTTGCCAATGCCGCCTACCGGACGCACCTGGAAGCGCGCGGCAATCGCCAGCAGGTCATGATCGGTTATTCCGATAGCAACAAGGACGGCGGCTATCTGGCCTCGAATTGGGGCTTGTACAACGCGCAGCAGGTCGTCGCGAAAGTCTGCGCGGAGCAGGGCATCTTGCTCGAACTGTTTCACGGACGCGGTGGGAGCATCGGGCGCGGCGGCGGTCCGGCCAACCGCGCGATTCTGAGCCAACCGGCGGCATCGTTCTCCGGTCGGATCAAGATGACCGAACAGGGCGAGGTGATCGCATACCGCTATAGTAATGCTTCGATAGCGCGCCGCCACCTGCATCAGGTCATCAACGCGACGCTGCGCGAGACGGGCGCGCCGCCGGAAGATGCGCTGCCACTGCCCTATCTCGACGCGATGGAAGCAATGGCAACGGCGGGTCAACAAGCCTATCGCGCGTTCGTCTACGAGACGCCCGGCTTCCTCGATTACTGGCAATCGGCGACTCCGATTGACGAACTCGGCAGCCTCGCGATCAGTTCGCGCCCGGCACGGCGGCGACAAGGTGGCTTCGCGGGCTTGCGCGCGATTCCCTGGGTGTTTAGCTGGACGCAGAGCCGCGCGATTATTCCTAGCTGGTATGGCGTCGGGACGGCCTTCGAGGGATATGCGGCGCGTCCGGGTGGGCTGGACACGCTCAAGGAGATGTATGCGAAGTGGATTTTCTTCAAATCACTGATTGAAAATCTGCAAATGGACATCGCGAAGGCCGATATGGGTATCGCGGAGCAGTATGCCTCACTGGTCGGCAGCGTGGAGACGCGCGACCGCATTTATCACCAGATGGCCGCCGAACACGAGCGCTCGCGCAGCATGGTTTGCAAGATCACCGGGCAGGCCGAGTTACTGGATAATTACCCGGTCATGCAGAAATCGATCACGCGCCGCAATCCGTATGTCGATCCGCTCAACTTCATTCAAGTCTCGCTCTTGCGGCAAATCCGCGCGATGATGCCCGAAGACGAGGCGTATCCGGCGGCGCTGAGTGCCGCGCTGAGTACGGTCAACGGGATCGCGGCGGGGATGAAGACGACGGGTTAATCAAAACAGGTAGAAATGACAATATTATCAAAATACAGGGGCATAGTTATCGTTACGAGCTTGCTCCTGATTTCACCCTGTTTATGTTGTGGAAGTTACAGACTCGTTTCACATATTAAGGCGTTGGTCTTGTGGCATTCAACAACTGCGCCTGCTTATCAGATTTCATTGACCCCCTTGGGCATTGGACCATCAGCTCCTTACCTGAATTATACTGATACAGTCATCACTGTAACGAACGCTCGTGTTGTACGAGTTTGCGTCAAAAATGGACAACCGATGAGCAGTAAAATTGAAGATTATCAGCGATATACTGTAGAGGGGCTGTTTGATGCGGCCTCACGTTTTGTTATCGATCCATTGCAAAAATCGCAGTACGACACGACATATGGCATTCCGTCGCAAATTAGCAGCGGTTTCATGGAATTTGGCGGGTTCTCGATTACAAATTTTCGTGTTCTCTCCAAAGCCGAGGTTAACTCTCTGCCGCCATCTGACTTTACCTGCATATAGAAGCGCCAAATCGTGCTGCACTGAATACGATCAATGGCATCGCGGCGGGGATGAAGACGACGGGGTGATTACTCGTTCACTCGCATGTAAAATTGCTTCTTCGCCTCATCCAAACCGATCTGTACATGCTCGAAGACGCCAATGCGCCCCAAAAGGTTTGGCGTGTTCAGGTTTTCCGCAAAGTATAGTTTGCACCTGACGGCTTTCAGTAGCGGACCAAATCGCAGATGTGCAAATGATCCGTAAGCATAGACATTTCTGCCGACACCGACCATCAGCAAGCGATCAGTTGGAGAGAAGCGAAGGTGTAGTGCTTCGGCTACTTCCATGTCGAAGAGCGGGTACGATGCACCTGAATCTATTAAGGCATTGGTTCTACTCGCATATTGACCACTGAAAAGATCAAGTGGGATGACAGGACCGCTGCTCAATTCGCCAGTTTTGGAGTAGGGATAAACATGCGTGTAATTGATCGTGATTGGCATTATGCCACAACAAAACCGCTGGCTTGATCTTTAGTTGGAATTTTTTCAACGAAGACCAACTGAAGATTGCGTTCATCCAGCACTGCCCGAACATCACTCAATTTCAGCGCGTGGGCGATAACTTCATCGTTCACAACCGCAATCCACTCACCGCCATATTTCTCGACAATCTCGTTGTAATGGTCGCTAACCCAATACATCTCGATGGTGCTGACCTCCTGATCAAATTCGTATACGGATTCTTCTGACTCTACAGGTTCGTTTGTGAAGACCATGAGGTGGAACTCCTTTTCTTGTCTCCAAGTATATCATCCCGGCGGCCAACCCAGCACCCGACCACCAGGCAAATGCAGGTGCAATTGATACACCGATTGTCCGCTTTCGACATTATTGTAGCGGTCCCAGGTGGGAATTTGCTCGATGAAAACCATGCCGAGGTTAAGTTCATCCAGCACAATCCGAACGTCGCTGAGTTTTTTAGCATGGGCAATGACCGCATCGTTGGCAACAGCGATCCACTCGCCGCCATATTGCTTGACCAGCTCTTCATAGTGTGCATCTACCCAACGCGCTTCGTCCTCGCTGACAGGACCGTCAAAAACCTGCGTCGGCTCTTCCGGCTCGACTGGCTCATCTGTGAATATCATGAGGTGGAACTCGTTATCTACTGCTGAGTATAACATCATGCCGGTCGACAATAGACAACGAGTTTGCCCTGCCGACTTGAGCTACATAATCTACTTTGACATAATGAAACTGCTCATATTATCCTTGCGTGGAATTTTTTCAAGGAAGATGGACATAATACCCATCGAGTCAAGCATTTCACGTAGTTCTGGTGTGGTTGGGGCATGAGCAACGACGCGCTCACCGACAACTGCAATCCAGTCACCGCCATATTGCTCTATTAGCTCGTCGAAGTGATCACTGACCCAGTACATTTCTACATCGCTCACCAGCTCACCAGCGGTTTGCTTCGATGCCTCCGGCTCGTCTGAGTCAAGTACACTCGCCATGATTTACACTCCTTTTCTTGTCTCCAAGTATATCACCCCGGAGGCCAACCCAGCGCCCGCCCACCCAGCAAATGCAGGTGCATGTGATACACCGATTGCCCGCTTTCGGCGTTGTTGTTCATCACCAGCCGATAGCCGCGCTCCGCGAGGCCGTTTTCGGCGGCAAGCTGTTTCGCGACGAGGAACATATGCGCGATGATGCCCGCGTTCTCCGGCGTGAGGTCGTTCGCGTTCACAAGCGCGGGGTCGCGCGGGATGATCAGTATATGCACGGGCGCACCCGGCGCGATGTCGTGGATCGCGACCACCCTGTCATCCTGATAGGCGAATTTGCCCGGTATCTCGCCGTTGATGATCTTCGTGAAAATGCTATCAGCCATAATTGACCCTTTCCCTTTATACAAACTCCGCGACGGCCAGCCCGTCCCGCTCCACGCCGCCAAGCCGCACGCGCGTCACCTCATTGGTGAGGACACGCGGACCCGTCCAATACGCGCGAGCATAGGTGCGCGTCAGCCCAGTGTTGATCCAGCCCTGTTCGGTCGCGCCGATGACGCTCTCCCACAGCACCGACTCGGTACAGCCCGCCAAGCGTGCGAGGTGCGCGCGTTCGCCCTGCGCCGAAATGCCGCGCAGAATTTCGCCGCGCGCCTTCGCAACTTGCGGTTCGACCTGTCCGCGCATCCGTGCCGCTGCCGTCCCCGGTCGTGGTGAATAGGGGAAGACGTGCAGCCGCATGAAACCCATTTCCTCAATAAAGGCGCGGCTGATCGCGAATTCCGCATCGGTTTCGCCGGGGAAGCCAACGATCACATCCGTACTGAGCGCGAGGTCCGGGATTATCCCGCGTGCCATTTCCACCAGCGCGCGATAGCCCGTCTGATCGGTGCGGCGCAGCATCCGGCGCAGGGTCGCGTCGCAGCCGCTTTGCAGTGGCAAATGCAAATGCGGGAGCAAGCGCGGGTTCTCCCACAGCCGGAAAAACGCCGCGTCGAGGTCCCAGGGTTCCAGCGAGGAAATGCGCAAACGCGGGATGTCGGTCTCCGCGAGCAGCGTCCGCAGCAGGTCCGTCAGGCCGCCCGCGCGCTCGCTATAAGAGCCGATTTGCACGCCCGTCAGCACAGCCTCGCGGTAGCCCGCCACGCTCATCGCATTGATCTCCGCGACGATCTCCCCAACTGCGCGGCTGCGTCCCGGACCCCGCGCGACTCGCGTAATGCAGAACGTACACAGGTTGTCGCAGCCGTCCTGCACCTTCACGAACGCGCGCGTGTGGCCGTGCGTGCCGGGGCGGTACTGCAAATTCAGCGGTTCGGCGTCCATCGGCTCGGCGGGTTCGTGCAGTACAATCGGGACCAACCGATCCTTTTGCAGATTGTCCACGACCACCGTGACGCCCGGCATCGCGCGCACGGCATCCGGCGCAAGCTGCGAATAGCACCCGGTCACGACGATTTGCGCGTTCGGGCTGGCACGGTTGAAAGCGCGGATACGGTTGCGGCTGGTACGCGCGGCATCGGCTGTGACGGCGCAGGTATTGATCACAACGAGGTCCGCGCCTTCCGGCTGCTGCACGATCTCGTGATCCGCGAAGCCGCGCGCCATCGCCTCGATTTCAGCTTCGTTCAAGCGGCAGCCGAGCGTCTCCAGATAGACTTTCATGGCGCGATCACCACCAGATTATCGAAATCGACCGCGACCTTCTCCGTATTCTCGTAGATACTCAGCGCGATTCGGCCATCGGTGAAGGTGCTATCGACCAGTTCGGGCGCGGTCTGGCCGCCATTGCTCACGCAGCGCTCACCGTCCCATGTGCTGCGCTTGTCGCTCCCTTTCGGGCAGAGCGTCAATTGCTGGCCGTTGATATAGAACTGGAAGCGGTCGCCCTTCGCGACGATGCGCAAATCATTCACCCAATTTAACCCGACCGCAAGCGGCGACCGGAAGCGCTCCGGGTCGGTGTTCGTGCTGAGGTCTTCCTGTTTGCCATCGATGGCGCGCGATACACGGTACGATCCATCGGAGCGCACGCGAAAAATATAGAAATTGCGCTTGTCCTGATAGCGGAACAGGACGCCGTATTCGCTGAACGGGTCCTCGCCGAAGGTCTGCCGCACTGCCACGCGCAAATCGAAATCGCGGAAGGTATACGCCAGTGGCGAGAAAATATTGTCCTTTGCGCTATCCGCGATGAGTGATAAGCGGCCATCTGCAAGCTGCGCCGTGACCGCGCTCCGGTACTGTTCCCACTCTGGCGAGGCGCTATCCTCGAACCCGCTTGCATAGAGGAGTTGCCCGCTGGCAGGGAGGCCGGGTTTGAGCAGCGGCTTCACCACGAGCAGGATACCATTTAACGCAGCAAGGATCACCACCAGCGCAAGCAGGATTGGGATCAACCGGAAGCGCCTAGCGCGGCGTGCAGTCATCGCGGCAGCGTTATCGTAAGCGTATTCAGCGTCACATCGAGGCCGGGTTCGGTCCCACTCTGCGCGAAGAGGCCGAAGCTGTACGGCTTCCGCTCCGCCGGGAGCGCGACGGTCACGGGCGCGTTGTCATCGATGCTGACGGTCAGCGTCAGCCCGGTTTTCGCCTTGCGGACCAGCACGTCCAGCGCGACAGTCTCCCCGATTTTGTCCTTCAATTGAACCATCTTGCCGATCAGCTTGAGCGACGCGCCCGTGTAATTTCCGATGTACAGCTTGCCCTCACGCGAGACGGCGACAACCTGCATATCGGTTTCGGTGCGGTAGCGCGTAACGAGGCCAAACATGGCCGCCTTGCCGCCGCCGTTCCACGTCCCCGTCAGCTTCATATCGAATTCATCCGGCTTGAGGTCGCTATCCGGGAAGGTCCAGACCGCCTTGTTTGCGGGCGTGACGGCCAATTGCAACCCATCATCCTGATAGCGCACCGCCGATGTTTTCAGATCGAGCAGCCGCCAGCGGTCGGCGCGGGTGGAGAAATCTGTGTGGAAGAGCGAAACAGGCGTAGTTTCTGGCGTGTCCGCCTGTGCGAATACGGGACGCGCGGAAATACCGCTCAGGGCAAGCCATACCAACGCGAAAATTACCATTGACCGTCGTGCCATCGCCGCTACTCCCATACCTGACCGTCGCGCGTCATTTTAGCACAACCGCCGCCGCGCGAGTCGCGCTTCACACGTTTCTCATTCGTGTTTGGCGTACAGTCCGGCGCGCCAGTTGCGGCGCACTTCCATAATTTCGCCAATCACGCCGAGCGAATCCTGAAACAGCCGCATTTTGCTTTCCGGGTCGTAGTACCAGTCGATGCCGACAGATTTTATTTTATAACCGCGCCGCTGTGCGACGAACAGCAATTCGACATCGAAGCCCACGCCATTGATGCGCTGCACGCCGAAGAGGTCCTGCGCCGCCGTCGCCGTGAACAGCTTGAAGCCGCACTGCGTATCCTCGAAATCGCGTACCGCGAGCAATTTGATCAGTGTATTCGCGACGCGCCCGATCAGGTGGCGGTGCGGCGGTTCCCCGTAACGCTTCGCGCCCGGTCCCTCACGCGAGCCGATCACGACATCGAATCCGTCCAGCTTCGGCGGCAGGAATTTACCCAATTCGCTGATCGGCATGGAGAGGTCCGCATCGCAAATGAAGCGATATTCGCCCGTCGCGGCCAGCATCCCGCGCCGCACTGCGCGCCCCTTGCCGCGCGGCTCGCCCGCGATGATCTGCACATAAGGATGTTGCACCGCGAAGCGCTGCACGACGCCCACCGTATCGTCGCTGCTCCCGTTCTCCACGACGATCACTTCCGCGTCGAAGGCCTGCACCTGCAAAAACTCGTCGATTTTGGGCAGGGTCAGGCCGAGCCGCCGCTCCTCGTTGAGCGCAGGGATGATAATCGAGAGGAATGGCCCGTTCGTCGCCAATATGCTTATCCTTTTCCGGTCGCCGGGGAGAGGCGCGATTCTAGCGCCTCAAGCGAGGCACGGCGAGTCGCCTGCACCACGCGTCGCTTGCGCAGCAGTCGCGGGACCGCAAACACGCCCGCCAACATCCCGCGCAGCCGCGCCCGCGCAGCCGCGCCGCGCCATGCCCGCAATGCCTCACGCGCGAGCCGCAACTGCGCCCGCAGGACCGCGCCGCTGTGTTTGCGCCACAGGTCGCGCGGGTAATCCTTCACGATGATATAGATGAAGTTGCGCCCGTCGTAGAAGCTGGCCGTCTCGCCACCGCTCGCCTTCAACTTATGATAGACGACGGCGCGCGGCGCGTAGAAACAGCGCCATCCGGCAAGTTGCAAACGCCATCCAAGATCGACATCCTCACACGAAAAGAAGAAGCTATCATCCAGCAGGCCGACCTGATCAAGCGCCGCACACCGATACGCCGATGAACCGCCGCACGCGCTCCACACTTCCATTTCGTCGTTGAATTGACCTGTATCACGCTGCCACACGCCGCGATTGGCGGGGAGTCCATCCACGCTGTAGAGGTCCCCCGCCGTGTGGAAGTGGTCGCGGCGGTCGAAAAGCATCATGCGCGAGGCGACCGCGCCCGCTTCCGGGTGGCGCTCGAAGCAGGCGACGACTTCCGCAACCCACTCCGCGACCACTTCCGTATCGTTATTGAGCAGGCACAGGTATTCGCCCGTCGCGGCTTCCAGCCCGGCATTGCACGCGCCCGTGAAGCCGCGATTTTCGGGCAGCGCGATCACACGCACTTCCGGGTAGCGCTCCGCGACGAACTCCCGCGAGCCATCCGACGAGGCGTTATCCACGAGCAGGATTTCGAGCGCCGGGTAGGTCTGCCACCGCAACGCATCGAGGCACACTTCAAGGTGCTGCTTGCCATTCCAGTTGGGGATGACGATGCTATACAGCGCGGTCATGAGCGCGCGGTTGAAGCAGCGCGTTCCGCTTCGATGAAGGCTTCGACGGCCCGCTGCCAGGGACGCAGCCGAATACCGAGCGCGGCGGCGGCGAAATTCGTGAGTGTGCTATCGCGCGGCGGGCGGCTTGGGCGCGGAAACTGCTCGTGCGTGATCGGCTCAATTGCGAGGTGCGCGTACCCGGCGGCATCGAGCGCGGCGCGGGCGAAGGCGTAACGGCTCGCGCTGCCCTCATTCACCAGATGATAAATGCCATAGCGCTGCGTCTGGATGAGCGCGCAAATTGCCACGACCAAATCCTCGCCATAGGTCGGCGCGGCGACCTCATCCGTGACCACGCGCAGCGCTTCGCCCGCGCCCGCGCGCATCAGGATTTTTTGCAGAAAATTGGAGCCGCCGTGTGCAAACAGCCACGACGTTCGGATGATGTAGTGGTGCGGCAGCACGCGCTGGATTGCCTCTTCCGCGTACCACTTGCTGTAGCCATAGGGGTTCGCGGGCGCAGTGCGGTCGTATTCGAGATAGGCGCGGTTGGCTGTACCGTCGAATACCTCATTGCTGCTGATGAACGCGAGCGCCGCGCCGCACTGCTCACAGGCCAGAGCGACGTTGTGCGCGCCATAGCCATTCACACGCAGCGCTTCGGCGGGGTGTTCGGCGGCGTAATCAACGCGCGTGAGCGCCGCGCAGTGGATCACCAGATCGGGACGCGCCGCGTCGATCACGCGCACCGCCGCGCTGTAATCGGTCACGTCGAGCGCGTGGTTATCCAACCCCGTGACGGCGAAGCCCTGCGCGGCGAGGTACGCGACCAACCGCGCGCCGAGGATGCCCTTCGCGCCGGTAACGAGTATGTTCATCGGTTGACCTGCCGTGCGTGTGCCGCTCATGGGGCGGCATTATAGCGGAACGATGGTGCGGCGTAAACGGCGGGTGGCTGACGCCCTGACGTTACGCGCCGCGTTTTAAGTTCGTTTACGAAGTTCAATTGTACAAGTTGCTTGGCCTTTGCCTGGAATAAACAAAATGAGTATATTTCCATCACTCGGTCCCACAAAAGCAATAGATACACTTGTCTGCACAGTGATTACACTATCACGGTAGGCATATGTAATCAGCCCTTTCCGGTCCTTTATATATAGGCTGTTACGTTCATTTAAGCTGCCTTGAGTTACGCGGATAATCACCTCATAATTTGTATTTGGTGAAACAGAACCAAGCCAACTGTGGTTTTCTGCTATTGCAGGAGAGAACTGGCGCGGTGTGTCGCCAACCTCGATTGCACCGAAATTTTGATCTATATCACAAGCCAGTGACGCTACAACTAACGCCAGTAAAACAATAATGGGCGCAAGTAACCGTATAGACTTCATAAGCCATCAATCTCCAATACTTCAAATTCCACAGTGATAGCTTTTAAATCCCGTTGAATATCCGTATCAGCAGCCATTACATCAAGCTGCTGCTCCATAGCCTGCTGCTGCCACGTACTCCGTTCCCGGATCGAACGTGCCAGACGTTCCAGTACCAACGTCTGTTCTTCCAATGTCAACTGCTGAACGTCAGCTTCAACTTGCTCAAGTGTAACGTTCATTCCAGCCTTCCCCTGCTCAGTTAAACAGGTTCAAAACTCGAAATCCGCAAGCCATGTCGCGGCCTGCCGTATCTGCGCGCGGATCGCGACGGGCGCGGTTCCCCCGGCGGCGGTCCGGCGGCCAATCGATGCGGCGGCATCGAACAGCGCGAATACATCTTCCGCGAAGCGCGGCGACTCGGCCTGATACGCCTCCAGCGGCAGTTCGGAGAGCGCGACGCCCGAACTCTCTGCGCGCACGAGCAGCTTGCGGAGAATCGCCACGCCGTCCGCTTCGCCACGCTCGCCAAGATAGCCCACAAGGTCAGCGGCAAAAGCGCGATCATCGAGCGCTTCCCACATACGGTCGGATTCAATGGTCACGGCTCCAACCGCATCGTGTAGCCCATTTACTGATGCAATGAGCGCGTCCGCTGCGGCATAAACCCATTCGCGGTTCTGCCCGATTTCCGAGTGATAGCCGGAGCCGACCGCGCGATACGCACTTGTGAACCCGGCCAGCGCCCCGAACAATGCCGCCGAGTTGCCGCGCACCATGATCAGCGCCGCCTCGTGTTCGGCAGGCAGGCTCACGAAACCGAGCGTCCCATACAGCAGCAAATCCGAGTCGAGCCGCTCCAGATGCGTGCCGAGCAGGTTGGCGACGGACAGGTATTCAATCGCGAAATCCCAATCGCTCACTGCGTCAAGGCTGTTTTCCGAGATGCGCGCGAAGCCGAGCGCCCGCGCCAATGCCTCGCGGTCCACCGCACCCGTCGCGCCCGCCAGCAGGCCGGAACCGAGCGGCAAGACGCTCAACCGCGCTGCGCTCGCCGATAGCCGCTCCTGATCGCGCGTGAGCGCCCAGAAGTGGCCGAGCAGCCAATGCGCGCACGAGATCGCCGCCGCCGGGCGCTCATCCGCGTAGCCGGGCATTGCAGCGCCGACGCTGCCTTCCGCTTGTCGCAGGAGCGCACGTTGCAATTCGCCAAGCTGCTCGCTCGCCGTTTGCGCGTGTTCAATCAGCCACAGACGCAGCGCCGTCAAGAGCCGTTCACCAAAACCGCGCCCGGCGTTGAATCGCGCGAAGGCTACCCCCGTAAGCGCGGCCAATCGCGCATCAAACGCGGCGAACGACTCCGGGGCGATGACCGTCTCGCGCTCCGTCCGGTCGAGTGCTTCCGTGAGCGCGGTCACGTCTTCCGCGCGCAGGGTATCTGTGAGCGCGGTCAGCCAGGCGCGGCTGATGCGTAGTTCGGCGGGTAGCAGGCGACGATCATCGGGCATGATCCTGTTCCTTCCACTGCGCGGATTTTAACCTAATCCCGTTGCAAGTGTGGACCAATCGAGCGAAAATTGCGCGCATGTCCACAATTGAACGCGCGCTTACGCTGAATTCCCTCCAACAGCTTGCACTTCCGTTGGGAACTGCTGTCGTCTCCGGCGAGCCGAACATGGGGCGGCCTGTGCGCTGGCTGGCGGTCGCTTCCGGGGCGGGGGCATTGCCTTTTCTGGAAGGCGGCGAATTGCTGCTCGTCGCGCCGTCGCCCGTCGCGGAAACGTGGGTACGCGCCGCCGCGAACGCGGGCATCGCGGGCTTGCTGATGACGGAACCACTCGCGCCGCTGCCGCTTTCTGCCGCGCAAATGCTTGGGCTACCTGTGCTGCAACTGCCCGCCGGGAGCCGCCTGCGCGAGATTGAGCGCGCGGTTATGGCTGTCCTACTTTCCGATTCAGCCAATGCGAAAGTGCGCAGCCTCGACATTTACGATCAATTAATGCGGCTCGCCTCCGATACAACCGACCTGACCGCGATCATTCAGGAAGTCGCCCGACTGACGCAAAAAGCGGTCGTCGTGCAGGATAAACGGTTGCACATACGCGAATACAGCGTGCCGCCCGTGTTGAGTGGCGTTTTCGACCACATCCGCGCCGGGCTGGAAGACCGCGACCTGCTCCCTGCATCCTTTCAGGATCGGCACAAGCTGCCAATGGCGACCACGCCGACGCAGTTGCACGCACTCGGCAGTGATGACCTTTCGCGGCTGATCACACCTATTGTCACGCAGGGGATCGGGCGTGGCTATCTATCCTTCATCGCACACGAATTTACCGATTTAGATTCGCTGGTGGTGCAGCACGCGGCGGTCATCTGCGCGCTCGAAATGGCGCGGGCGAAGGCGATTAGCGAGGTCGAAAAGCGGCTGCGTGGCGATTTTCTGGATGGCCTGCTGCTGGGTAGCATGAATGAAGGTGAAGCTGTCGCGGAAGGTGAACGCTACGGTCACGAAATGAGCGTGCCGCATGTTGCGCTCGTCGTGCGCTGGCAGGGCGCGGCCAATCAGCACCCCAGCATCCGGCGGTTGGAAACGCTGGTCAATGGGCTGGCGCTGCGCCGTCCGGGGGTGTTCCTCTCACGGCTGCGGGAGAGCGAGGTGCGCCTCTTTGTGAAGGCCGAAGGTCCGAACCCGATTCAGGCAATGCGTGAACTGGCGGGTGAACTGCTGCGCGACAGCCGCGCCGAATACCCGGATGCGCGTCTCGCGGTTGGGATCGGGCAGGTCGCGGCGCGGGTGAATGGCTGGCGCGGCAGCTACAAGGACGCGACGCAGGCCGCCGATCTCGCGCAGAAATTACGCGCCGAAACGTCCCTCTTCATCGGCGATCTGGGGATTTATATGTTCCTTTCCAAACCGGATTACCGCGACGACCTGATTGCGCTGCGCGATAGCACGATTGGCAACCTGATCGGCATCGAGGAGCGGCAGCGCGCGGACCTGCTTGCGACGCTCAATGCGTTCTTCGAGGCGCATGGCAACCACACCGCGACCGCCGACGCCCTGAGCGTCCACCGCAACACACTGAGCTATCGGATGGCGCGCATCGCGGAAATCACCGGGCTGGATTTGAACCAGCCGGATGTGCGGCTGGCGGTGCATCTCGCTTTGAAGATTCATAAGCTGCTTGGCAGCGAGAGCTAGGCTTGCGGCGGTGCGGGAATATCTTTGCCGAAAACTTCCGCGACAGTCACCGCAAAGGTCGGGAATGACACGCTGGTGATGATCTCAGAGAGCGTATACCGTCGGCTTTGTTGGTATTCTTTTTGCGCAGGCTGCCAGTATTGCAAAACGGTCTCGCGGTTGACGTCGATCACCCAATATTCGGGTATTGTGGCCTCCGCGTAGAGGCTGCGTTTGGTCGTCGTATCGTAATCGAACGTGGAGTCCGATATTTCAACGAGCAGCGCTACCTCCGAGGCTTTTGGGACGCCGCCTCTGTACCGCGCGACATATCTGAGCAGCGTAAAATCCGGCTCAGGCTCGGAACGCGCCAGCCGTATCGAGCCTTGCATCCCAAAAATCGCCTTGCGCTCAATGACCAGCGGCGCAAACAACGTCGAAAGGTTAAAGCTGACTGTCATATGCGTATCGCCAATTGGAGCCATTTGCAGTAGTTCTCCTTCAATGAGTTCGATGCGTTCGTCTTCGTGAAAGATGTGCGCGGCGATCATCGCGTCATACTCCTGCACGGTGATCTTCCGCCGTTCGACCTGCGCAAGCGCCGCTTGTATAGATATGGCTGTTGTCATCGGTTCCAATCTCCGCGATTTGCGATTATTATACTCTTATACAGGTCTCGAACGAGGTGCGCCATGCCGGATGATGCAGTACCGTCAATCACACCAATCGAACTCCACGCGCGTTTGCAGGCAGGCGAAGACCTGCTCATCATCGACGTGCGCGAGGCGTGGGAGCGCAAGATCGTCGCCCTACCCTTCACGCAAAATATCCGCATGGTCGAAATTCTACGGCGCTATGATGAAATCCCGCGAGATCGCCCGGTCGTGCTGCTCTGCCGGACCGGGAGCCGCAGCGCACGCACGGTGGAAATGCTCGCACTTCACGACTTCACGAATTTGCTCAATCTGGAAGGTGGCATCCTCGCCTGGGCACACGAGGTCGATACATCGCTGCCGCAGTTTTATATCTGATGCCAATTCGGCCAACACAGCGAAGCAATCAAGCGTGTTTCTGTTCCTTATATATTTATGATTCGATCTATGGTTTATAGAAATAGTAGTAGTAGGGCTGTGGATGTTGTGGATAACTTCGCCGTTGCATCGAGAAAACGCGCTGTTCATCGGGTTTCTCGTCCGAAAAGTTATCCACATAGTTATCCACTGTTTCCACATCCTAGCAAGTTATAACCAAATTAAATACATCGCAGAAGCCGTGCATCCGGGGGCGAGTCACGTAAGCAACCCCATAGAACGTGTCGAATAAACGTTCTTGAACACGCCGTACAAAAAAGTTATGCACATCCCTTTGGAGTTATCCACAGAGTTATCCACAGAACATATGCTCGTCTGTGGATAACTTTCGCGATTGCGGAAATGAAAAAGCGAAGGATCAATCAAACGCGATCAGCTCTTTCCATTGCTCGATGCGCGCATTCCCGACGCCGCTCACCTTATCCAGATCATCGAGTGTCACGAACGGACCGTTTTGCGTGCGGTAGTCGATGATGCGCTGCGCCAGCACAGGACCGACGCCCGGCAGCCGTTGCAAGTCGTCCAGCGTGGCGCTGTTGATGTGAACGGGTCCGCCTGGCGTCGCGAGCGTCGGTCCGGCGGCAGCCTTGCCACCCGCCACGCTCTGCACATGCACCTGATCACCGTCGTGCAGCAGCGCCGCGAGGTTGACGCGCGAGGTATCTGCTTCGGGGAGCAAACCACCCGCTGCAGTTACCGCATCCGCGACACGGCTTCCCGGCGCGAGAACATAAACCGCGTTCGGCTTCGCGACCGCACCCGTAATATAGACCTGCACCGGACCGGGCGTATTGGTCGGGGGCGGCAGCGCAGTAGGTGGCGGGGGCTGGATCGAAATCGTGACCGGGACGGGCTGCCGGGTCAGCAGCAGCAACGCGCCACCGACAATCAGTAGCGCGAAGGCCAGCAGCGCGAAGGTCTCCAACCGCTGTTTCACCATGCCATTATACTCAAATCGCCAAGCGGCAGTTCTGGTGGCGCGCCCGCTTCATCATATTGCAGCCCGATCCGCTTGCCATCCCACCACTGATAGACGATCAGTTGCAGGGGCAGACCATTCAGCGCACCCTGACCCAGAATACTGTTATCCGGCGTCGTGAGTATCAGGGTATCGACATAGAAACGCCCCGCCTCCCAATGGCTGGTTTCTTTTGGCACATCGGCGCTGCCAGTCCGGTCGGTGGTCTGCGAGATCAGCGCTCCATCGCGATTGAGAAACTGAACGGTGATGCTGTAATCAGCCTCGATAGCGTGGTCTACCGACCACCACAATTTGAGTTTCAGCGTTTGATTCTCGTGCGCGACCTGAAATTGTCCGGTCACGCTGCCTTCGATGTCCATCCCGTGAAAACGCAGACCATTCGCGAAAGGTTTGCCAACCAGGTCGGGTGGTCCCTCATACAGCCGGAACAACAGGTTCCAGGGACCTACGTACTCGCGCGGGATGCGCCCGTTCTCTACCAGTGCCTTTGTTTCGGGCAGGTTCCAGCCATCGGCGGTCGCGTACCACACACGGCGATAGCCAACTGGCGATGTAACCATTGGCAGTCCCTGCGGAAAGTACACACGCGCGAAATATTCCCACGCATGGGGCTGGATGATCTTCGTTGTCGGGTCGCGGTACATGACATCCCCGTTTTGCCAGTGCTTCGCCAGCCATTCAAAATTCTGGAGGACGGGCGGGGTTTGATAGATGATGAATTCGTCGAGCGAGACAGGAAGCAGCATGACCGCAATCAGCGCAGCACCTGCAACCAGCGTGAAGTTGCGCCCCATCCGTATGGCAGCAAGCGCGAGCAGAAAACATATCCCGAACGTAAAGACGTGCAGATGGCGGTAAGCATCGAAACGTAGAAACCGCGCGAGGGAATAGCTCAGGTATGGGATCGCCACAATAATCACGAGTGCAATTATCAGCCGTCGGTACTTCGACAGCGTAAGAGCGGCGAGCAGCGCAACAAGGGTCAGGACAACGAATACGGGCGCGCCTGCGCCCAGAAAATTGAAATACCAGGCCGGATACAGGATCACTGGCGACGCCAAGCTTTGCTGGACGAGGTTAGCGGAGCGGTTCACCGTCAAGGTGAACTTTGCCAGAATTTCCGGCAGCGCGAAGAGCGCCATTAAAATGCCCGGCAACCAGACGCGCCACACGCGCCGCCCTAAAAGGCTAAACGTAATGATGCCCGCGACCAGATATGCAATCACCGCCGTCAGATGAATATAGAACATGGCTGCGCCGACAACTGCAATCAACAGCGCGCGGCGAAAAGTCGGCTTCTCGAAATATAGAATCAGCAGGTAGGTCAGGAGCGGAGCCAGCGCGTAGATGAATACATAGCCACGAATCAGCAGGCTGAGGTAGAGGATATGCGCGGGCGCGATATAGGCAAGCGCCGCCAGCGCTGAGGCCGGGACGTGCTTTGTGATTTTGCGCACCAGCGCGAACATGAACGCTGTGCCAAGAAAAAGCACCAGTGTCGAAAAGTAGCGTTGCACGAATGGGTGCGGACCCACCAGATTTTGCCAGAACCAGACAATTGCATAATGGAGCGGCGGCCAGTCGTAAGGAACCCAGCCGACAACCTGATCGAGCGATCCGAATGATTGCCAGACAGTATAAATTTCATCCCAATCCATACTCGCGTCAAGTGTTCGCGGGATACGGGTCAACGCAAGCAGCAGGAACAGCGGTACAAGTAGCAGCATACGACGAATGCGCTGCGTCCTGGGTGGGGAGATCGCGATCATCGGTATATCCATTAGGCGAAGCCAGATTGTACCTCAACGGCAAAAAAGAGCAGTCGCTGCAAGCCTGACGGCTCCGCGGTTACAACGCGCGGTCTGTAGAGTAGAACCGAGGTATCCTCCCGGAAATCCGGTCAACGCGCGCCGCTTGCATCATAAAAATGTTACTGCTGCGCGTGGGTGTCACATTCACATTACAATTTTGTGAAGATGTACGATGTTTCATGAAAAATGATGTAGATTCAGCGTAGTTGAAGCGTCAGATAGTCGTTCCACTGAACATTCCCATTGCAACGACACAATAGTGACACGAGTACATGAAAGCGCCCGATTGATGCAATCGTTGACCACCACACAATTCACGTATAAGGATATTGGAACTCTCTGCGACGAGCCGAACTGCCTGACCTGTAGTTTTTTCATCGCGCGCGAATGGGGACAAGCCGAGACGATTCTGCCCTTCCCCACGTTTGAACTCGCGGCGCAGGCCGTCAAGGATGGGCAGATCGAAACGTGCCTCGTTGCCGGGGCATACCCACGCTTGAACGGGCTAATCTTCGATGAAGGGCTGGTCATCCGCGAGACGTTTTTACGGCGCATCCCGCCGCTGGTCCTCGTCGGCACGCATGACACAATCCCGGATGATTTGCGGGTGCTGTATCATCACCCGGCGACCACTCCACTATTATCCGAAACCGGACTCAATTTCCAGCCGACCGAGCTGGTCTCGTCCAATTCCGTCGCGTGCAAGTTGCTCCTGAGCAGTCCTGATGACAGTCTCGCAATCACTAACAAGCTGTGTTCGGATCATTACGGCTTGCATATCTTCAAGGTCTTGCGTCCGGGAACGCTGATGCCTTGGGTCGTCTTCGGGCGCGCGGCGTCCTACACGCCCGTGCCGCTGGATGGGCGCCCCGTCACTATGCAAAAACAGGAAGACTGCTGCGAGGAAGATACGTTTCTCGCAGCAGTGTAGCGCTCGTGATTTCGGACACAGCGATGTATCGGCGGAATATGTGCGGTTCCAATAGTCGCGAAGCACTATAATCTACAATATAGAGCGCTGATTACTTTGCAGGCGCACCTATGCCGCGCTTGAGGTACATGATGATCGAACGACTTTCGCCGGACCATGTGTTCGGATTCAACGAACAGGATATTGAAGAGAATCGCCGGGGCAAACTCTCCGAGCGGCAGGCCGGGATCATCCGCAGCGAAGGCTTCCGTACCGCGCTGATCATCATCGGGATTATCATCGGGATCGTGCTGCTGGCGGTCGTCTCCACGCAGTCGGTCCAGGGGGGCGAAATCCAGTGCGTCGGCGGGCTGATGTTCATGATCGTGCTGTATATCTTCTACCATTACATCATCCGCATCGACGCGGCGATACGTCCGCGCGCGGTGCAGGCATTGACCGGACAGCCCACGCTAATCGTCAACCCGAATGGCAGCATCATGACGATCAGCGGGCAGATTTTCAGGCTGTCGTTGACTGAAGCGCGCGCTTTCCGACCGGATACCGGATATACCCTGTACATTATCCCGGCGCTACGGCGCATCGTTGCGGTCGAAACCTATAGCGATGAAGCGCGCCGCACGGAACCACTGCCGCCACTGGAGATCACCATGCCGTCGAATGATGACAGCGGAAGCGAAGCTCTGCGCGCGTAAGCTGTCTAACGCGAGAGAATATCCGCGAGGTTATAGAAATCGAGATCGACGTGGCGATTGCTCGCGGTTACTTCCTCGATTGGGACCGCAACGATCTCCTGTCCCTGCAACCCGACCATAATTCCGCTCTGTCCGTTTTTCATGAATTCGACTGCCTTCACACCCATGCGCGTGGCGAGCAACCGATCATAGGCCGATGGACCGCCGCCGCGCTGAATGTGGCCGAGGATCGTCATGCGGACCTCGAAGCCGACGCTGTGATTTTCGAGGAAGTTGGCGATGTCGGTGATTTTATGCTTCGCGCCCTCCGCGATGACCGCGATGGCGTGGTTCTTGCCGCGCAGATACGCATCTTCGAGGCGAGACGCGATCTCGCTGAGTTCCATATCCTTTTCGGGGATGAGCGTGATTTCCGCGCCGCCGAGGATGCTCCCAATCAGCGCGAGGTAGCCACAGTTGCGCCCCATTACCTCGATCAGGAACGCGCGTTCGTGGCTTGACGCGGTATCGCGCAGACGGTCCAGCGCTTCCAGAATGGTATTCAGCGCGCTATCGACGCCAATAGACATATCCGTGCCGAGGATGTCGTTATCGATGCTGCCGGGGATGCCGACCACCGGGAAGCCGAGCTTGTGCAGCGCGAGCGCTCCACGCAGGCTGCCATCGCCACCAATCACGATCAAGCCTTCGATGCCGTGTTCGTTCAGGCGGCGCATCCCCCGACGCTGCCCGGCGGGGGTTTTGAATTCCTCGTTACGCGCGGTTTGCAGGATTGTCCCGCCGCGCTGCAAAATACCGCTCACCTCGCGATTGGTGAGGCGCTCGAAATCACCCGCGAGCAGGCCGCTATAGGCCTGACGGATGCCATAGACTTCCAGACCATAGGCGTTCGCGCTGCGGACCACCGCGCGGATTGCCGGGTTCATGCCGGGCGCGTCTCCGCCGCTGGTCATGACTGCGATTCGTTGCATGAGTTGCTTTCCTGGTTCGCTACGCCCGCATTATACCGCGCGGGACGAGTTGCGCGTCAGGGCTGGATTTTAATGATCGCGAAGAGCGCCATGCCGAAAAACTGGCCGTTGCCGCGCGCCTTCCAGACGGTACGGCACGCGCCGGGCTGGGTCGGCGCGGTGAGTTCGAGCGTGATCTCGCCTGTTTCGCCGGGGCGCAGTGGCGGTAGCGGAATTGAGCGCGCTGTCCGCATCGGTTCATCTTTAAAATAGGTGAGCGTATAGCCCTCTCCCCACGCATTCAAGCCTGTGTTCGTCACGCGCCACGTCTTGACGAATTTCACGCCGGGACGCAGTACGGTGTTATCGGGGATCGTCACATCCAGATCGAAGCGCAGGCTGTCGCTATTCGGCTTATGAACAGGCACGGGTACAGGCGATGGCGTAACGGGCTGTGGCTGCGGTTCTGGCACAGGCGACGGAACGGGTTCGGCGGTGGTAAAAGGATCGAGGAATGGTTCCGGGTTCACGATGTCGTTGATGTACGTCGTTTCCTTACGCGCCGTCGCACCCGCTTTTTTGAGCGTGACGTGCAAATGCGGACCGGTCGAATTGCCGGTGCTGCCCGTGTGCGCGATCACCTCTCCGGTTTTGACCTGCACACCGAGCGCGACGGTGACATCCGTGAGGTGCGCGTAGACAACCGTGAAATCACCGTCGCTGGCTTTGACCTGAATGCGGACCTGATTGCCATAGGGTTTGGTCTGCTTGTTGGTATTGCCGTCGAGGTCGATGCGGATCACGGTCCCATCCGCGACCGCGACGCATTCTGTCCCGGCCTTCGCGCCGAAATCCAGCCCTTCGTGGCCGGGCAGCCCGAATACTTTATAAATTTCGGGGTGTTCGCCAAAGTGTTGTGTGATTGTGGTTTTGGTCTTGGTCGGCCAGCGCATCCGAAAGCCCATCGCGCGTAATCCTTATATGTGCGGCGGTGATGCCGATCACTATAGGCGCGTTCGCATTTCTGCGCAAGCGAGCTTGTTATGTCGCGAGCATCCGCTGTACGAGTGAAACGGTATCGAACGTATCCGGGATGGGTTGCTTCCAGAAATTGCGTACATCAAGCGCAAAGTTCGGCAGTGCAATCGAGCGAAAGACACCTGACGCATCCAGCGGTATAGGCTGGAATAACCCTTCATCGTTCAAGGTGTAAAACAACATCTCCTGGCGCAACGGATCGATGATCCAATACTCTTTCACTTTCCCGGCTTCATACTCGATAAACTTGCGACCGCGATCCCGGTCCACGCTTTCCTCTGAAATGACTTCGATGACAACATCTGCGGGACCGTCGAGGTACGTGCGTTTGACGCGGCTGAGGTTTTCCTGTTTGACGATCATCACATCCGGCTGACGCGCATTCGGCGCATCGGATACGCGCATGACGAATGGCGCACTCAAAACGCGCCCGCCAGTGGTTAAATCGAGGTAGACATCTGCTGCGCTTCGGAAAAAGCGGGAAAGCGCGTCATGTGTCAAATCGATTTGCGGAAACGGGATGATTATTCCGTCTTCCCATTCGCAAAACTCGGTATCCGGCCATCTCAAATATTCTTCAAATGAGATGTGTTTTGCGAGTGAAGTTTCGTTCAGAGATGTCATGAAATTGTTCCATAAAGCCTTTTCATTGTAACAATTTCAAGTACCCAATTGCATTAGTCCGTATACTTTTAACAAGGAAAACGGGTCGGGCAAGCCGCGTCCTCTCTGCGTAGGGGCGGACACATCGGTGTCCGCCCACTATTGCGACTTGCCCGACCCTTGCAGAGTCCTAAGCCTGCGGTTGCTTTGCCGTATCACGCAGTTGTTCAAGGAAAACCTTGCGCGCCTTCGCGACCTTCGGTGCGACGACCGCGCGGCAGTAGGGCTGGTACGGGTTGTTCGCGTAGTATTCCTGATGGTAGCCTTCCGCGACGTAGAACTTATCGGCGGGCAGCACTTCCGTCACCACCGGGTTTGGGTAGAGCTGCGCGGCGTTCAGCGCTGTGATTGCGGCTTCGGCAGTCGCCTTCTGCTCTGGCGAGTGATAATACACCCCGGAACGATACTGCGACCCGACATCCGCGCCCTGACGGTTGAGCGTCGTCGGGTCGTGGACGGTGAAGAATACATCAAGCAGTTGCTTGAAGCTGATCACCGCCGGGTCGAATGTAATCTGGATCGCCTCGGCGTGGCCTGTCCGACCCGTGCAGACCTGTTCATAGGTCGGGTTCGGGACTTTGCCCGCGATGTACCCGGATTCGACCGACTGCACGCCGCGCAGCATATCGAAGACGGCTTCCAGACACCAGAAGCAGCCACCCGCGAGCGTTGCGATTTCCTGTTGCGCCATGATGATTAATGAACCTTTCCTGCGATTAAACACGCTGTATAGTTGCGCTCACAGGGCAGGTTATTACACGAAAAAACATGCTTCTCACGCAGCTATCAGGCAGTCGAGTTTTTATAGATGCGCTTGTGTTTGACCAAGATAGGTGATCAGCACCTGCTCGCGTGGAATCCCCGCGTCCTCCAAATATTCTTCAAGGGGTCGGTCTGTGCGATCTATAATGATGAATACTTTCTCATCAACAATTTCTGCCATCAGCATAATATGCGGACGTTCTTTATAGTTGAAGGGTACAACGAGAACCGTGAAGATTTGTGCATCAGCATCTTCCAAATAGAATAGCCGTGCATTGAAACTGGAGACAACATACTGCTTAAGCGTTTTTCTGACCAAAGCGGCAAGATGATCTGTATTCGACATTTGGGTTCCTCGTCGGCTATCCAGCATCATTTTACCTTATGCTTGACACCACCCCGCGCACGCTGTACAATCCCTCGTGTTCGTTAACAACTGCACACGATAACGACAATGCACGGGAGTAGTACGCGACCGCAAAGCGAGCAGGGGACAGTGCAAGCCCTGCAACGGCCAGATGCGGAGCCATTACGCCGAACTCGCCCGGAAGGTCGCGGTTTTGAACGCAGCAATGCGCTAGAAGTCGCCGTGAACGCACGTTACAGCGAAAATCAAGTGGATGGGCTTGTGGCGCAGCTGGGAGCGCGTCTCAATGGCATTGAGAAGGTCAAGGGTTCGAATCCCTTCAGGTCCACTTCAATCAGGATGGTAACGCGGGAGAAGCCTCTCGTTCCTGAGCGCGCAAGCAGCTCGGAACGTGTGGGCTTTTTGCATTTCCGATACAGGTTCGTGATGAACACCTGTCCAGAATTGCGGTATACTCTATGGACATCGTGTTCAGTTAGTTTTTGCGAGGCACTATGGCAAGGCAGCAGCAAAAGAAGCGTGGCATCGGCGTCGGCCAGCGACTTCGTGACTTACTCGCCGAACTTGACCGACTGCTGAACCCGCCGCAGCCCATTCCGGTGCGCGTCCCGGTCCGGGTGAGACACCGCTAAACGCTGCAAAGCGCGGTTCACTGTAAGGTCAGGTTAAGGCGAAACCTGGCCTTTTCTTTTGAATCCGACCTGAACACAAGAGAGGATGAACACGATGGCTGAGAAATATAACCCGCAAGCACTGGAACCCCGTTGGCAGGCACAGTGGGAAGCCGACAAACTGTATCGCGCCACAATCGACCCCGACCGCCCCAAACATTACGCGATGACGATGCTGCCCTATCCGAGCGGCGACCTGCATATCGGCCACTGGTTCGCGATGACGCCGAGCGATGCGCGCGCCCGTTTCATGCGGATGCGCGGCTATAACGTGATGTTCCCGATGGGCTTCGACGCCTTCGGGCTGCCCGCTGAAAATGCTGCGATCTCGCGTCGTATTCACCCGGCGAAGTGGACCTTTGCGAATATCGACCGGATGCGCGCCCAAATGAAGACGATGGGCGCGATGTTCGATTGGGAACGCGAAGCGATCAGCGCCGACCCGGATTACTACCGCTGGACGCAGTGGTTCTTCCTGCAATTCTTCAAGAACGGTCTGGCCTATCGTACCGAAGCGACCGTCGATTTCTGCCCACATTGCAATACGACGCTGGCACGGGAGCAGGTCTGGGGCGATGACCGCCACTGTGAGCGCTGCGGCACACCCGTAATCAAGAAGGACCTGGAGCAATGGTTTTTCAAAATCACGCAATACGCAGACGAACTGAACGATCACAGCGGCATCAACTGGCCGGAGCGCGTGGTCGCGATGCAGAAAAACTGGGTCGGGCGTAGCGAGGGCGCGCAGGTCACGTTCCACACGGAAGATGAAGACCCGCTGGTGATCTTCACCACGCGCCCGGATACGCTGTGGGGCGCGACCTTTATGGTGCTGGCTCCTGAGCATCCACTGGTCGAAAAAATCACAACACCGGAGCGTCGCGCCGCCGTTGAGGAGTACCGCGCGCAGGCCGAACGCAAGACCGAAATCGAGCGCGCGTCGTCGGATAAAGACAAGACGGGCGAATTCACGGGGGCATACGCAGTGAACCCGGTCAACAACGAGCGCATTCCGATCTGGATCGCGGATTACGTGATGATGGGCTACGGCACAGGCGCGATCATGGCGGTCCCGTGCGGCGACCAGCGTGATTTCGAGTTCGCGCGCAAGTTCAACCTGCCGATCCGCGTGGTCATGCAGCCGGAAGGCGTGATGCTGGACCCCGACACGATGACTGAAGCCTACGCAGGCGCGGGCGTGGTCGTCAATAGTGGCGAGATGATCAACGGGCTGCATCAGGAAGAGGCAATCACAAAGGTGATCGCGTGGCTGGAAGCGGAAGGTATCGGCAAGGGCGCGGTCAATTATCGCCTGCGCGACTGGCTGATCAGCCGCCAGCGCTATTGGGGCGCGCCGATCCCAATCATCTACTGCCCGAACTGCGGGATCGTCCCGGTCCCCGATGCAGACCTGCCCGTGCTGCTGCCCGACGATGTGGAGTTCATGCCGACGGGTGAAAGTCCGCTGAAATTCCACGAGGGCTTCCTGCACACCACCTGCCCGACGTGTGGCGGTCCGGCCACGCGCGAAACCGACACGATGGATACCTTTATGTGTTCGTCGTGGTATCAATACCGCTACCTGAGTCCGAAGGACACGCAGGAGGCTTTCGCGCCGAACGAAGCCGCGTACTGGCTGCCCGTCGATCAATACACAGGTGGCATCGAACACGCAACGATGCACCTGATGTATACGCGCTTCTTCACCAAAGCCATGCGCGATTGCGGCATCTTCGCGGATGCGGAAAAGTTTCGCGATCAGGCTGAACCGTCGATGGAAAACGAGCCGATGCTGGCGCTGTTCAATCAGGGCATGATCCTGGGCGAGCCGCGTTCCGGGCATTACATCGTCGCGGAAGGCAACCACGATTTCGCGCACGCGCTGATCGCGGAGTCGGTGCGCGTGATCGACGAGAGCGAAGCGCTGAAGTTCACGCCTGCGAGCCACCAGATCGTCGGGGAGATCATGAAGCGCACGGAAAACCTGCTGAACGTGCGCAACGCCGTCACGGATGCGGATCACACCGTCGAAGTCACGGACGCGACAACCTACGATATACCCGGTGTGGGTCCGACGGGCGGGCTGAACGACCTGCGCTACCATCTGGATGTCGAGAAGATGTCGAAGAGCAAGGGCAACGTCATCGCGCCGGATGAACTGGTTGCGCGCTATGGTGCGGATGTGGTGCGCGGCTATCTGATGTTCGCGTTCCGCTGGGATCAGGGCGGTCCCTGGGATAGCAAGGGTATTCAGGGCGTCGTGCGCTGGCTGAACGACGTGTGGACGCTGGCGCAGGAACCCGCGCCAACTTCCGGCCAACCGAGTGAGGCCGAAACGCGCGCGCTGCGTCGCAAGGCGCACCAGACACTGGCGAAGGTCACGGATGGGATACAAGGCTTCGGGTTCAATACGACCGTCGCGGCACTGATGGAACTGAAAAACACGCTGCAAGACGCACGTAAAACGGCGGTTGCGGGCAGCCCGGCATGGGATGAAGCCGTGCGCCTGATGCTGCTGATGATGGCTCCGATCACGCCGCACATCGCGGAAGAGCTGTGGGCGAAGGTCGGCGGTCCGTACAGCGTGCATACGCAGGCATGGCCGACGGTGGACGAGGATGCCGCGCGCGAGGATGAAATCACGCTGATCGTGCAGGTCAATGGCAAGGTGCGCGACCGTCTGCTGGTCGCCGCCGGGATCACCGAAGCGGATGCGCAGGCTGCCGCCCTGAACAGCGAGGAAGTACGCAAGTTCCTGAACGGCGGCGAACCGAAGAAGGTAATCTACGTCGCTGGGCGGGGGATGATCAGCATCGTCGTTTAGTTCGCGACACACACAATGCCCGGTGTTCACGTCACCGGGCAATCACATGAAGCTCACGCGAATATCGTGTAGATGGCGGGGCGATACTTCGGCTCCGGAATGGGTTTATCATTCGCGCGTGCGGCGTCAAGCCAAAGCTGCTTTGCGATAAGCACCTCGCGTACAGCTTCTTCGGGTGTATCGCCGTGAGCCGTACAAAATCGCAAATCTGGAATGTCAGCGATGTAGGCTCCGTCTTCCTGACTGTAGAAGACGTTGATGTGATAATCTTTCATGATGGTCAATCCTGCTCATCTGCTTTTGCGTCAATCGTGAGCGCATATTGCTCTACCAAACCGAGAAACTGTCGTATTTGGTAGGGTTTGGCTTGCCCATTCGATGTAGTCTGGAGCGACAAAAGTACAGCTACTTTGGGATGCTTGAAAATGTAGTGGCTTCCTGCGGTGCGGTCCAACTGAAATCCAAAAGCGATCAGCAAAGTAACAAGATCATCAAATCGAATATTGTTCGACCCCGCGAGTACCTTTTCATACAGCTTCCGCTTCTTGCTCACGTACCGAATTCCGATGCTGCTGCCTTATTGTACATGCTTTTGGCTGTACCATGTGAATAACGATACTGACGTACTTCATAGTATACTCAAGGTATAGCATAGGTGGCTGCATGATGCTTACGACTACAACCGTACTTGATGTGCCAGTACGAACTGATGAGCATGGGATAATTCGCGTCAGCGGGACGCGCGTTACGCTTGAAACGATTGTCGCCCGCTATCGGCAAGGCGATAGCCCGGAGACAATTCACGACGGCTTCCCAACGGTTGCGCTCGGTGATATTTATGCGGTGATTGCCTGGTATCTCGCTCATCAGGAAGAAGTAGACCGCTACATGGCGGAAGAGACGATTGCCGCCGAGCGCTGGCGTGCGGAGTACGAAGCAACCAATCCTAAAGCGGCTGTCACGATTACAAAGTTTCGCGCGTTGCTTGAGAATGTGAATGTATAGACAGTGCTAAAGCGCAGTGAGATTGATTAACGGGCTATACGAGTGTACAAAATGAGACTATTTCGCAAAGCGCCCCCATATCTCCCGTCAGGTAAAATCAACTTTATGTCTCGTCATTGGAATGCTTCGTGCTTACAAGGTGTGTTGAGCCAATATTTAATGCCCGAAACTCACCTTGAAGAAGTTCAACAATTTTTGAACTTTCAGTCAATCATCTGTTCTGACTCATTTCCGCGTGTCCATCTACCAAATGGACCTACCGGGCTAATCAAATTCTCGTTTGATACCTATTTTGTCGGAACTACCGAAGCTCCAACTGCCCCATTTCCTTGGTCATTGATCTTGTTTCAAAACAATGCTGTTTGGGATATGTTCTTCTACTTCACAAAAAATCGGCTGGTTTTCATTTACGTAGTATGGATGGCTAACGGTTTGTGACACAGTTGTTGTGAATACATCGTGTTGCACTTCTACGTCCCGTTCTTCTGCGCGCTTAACAGCCGCCGTATCTTCAACGCCAGATGCACCGCCAGCCGCGTTTCCGGGTTGCCGAGGTCGAACGCGCCGATTTGCCCGATGCGCTCCATGCGATAGAGCAGCGTGTTCCGATGGACGCTGAGGCGCGTCGCGGTCTTGCTCAGGTTGCCGTCTTCATCGAAATAGGCTTCCAGCGTCTTGATGAATTCGTCGTTGGCGTAACGTTCGCTCGCCAGTTCGCCGAGCGTCTCCCGATAGAAGCTGCGTAGTTCCTGCGTTTCCATCAGCAGACTGAGCAGCCGATAGACGCCCAGATCGCCGAAAAAGAGCGGCGTCTCGATATGCCATTGCAAAGCCATTCGCTGCGCGGCCTGCGCTTCCTGATAGCTCGCGCGCCACTCGCTGATCGTCCGCACTGGCCGCCCGATACCGACGGCCAACCCCGTCTCCGGGAATTGCGACTTCGCGCGCTCCTGTATCGCTTCGGCAAGCTGCCGGATCGCGCGCGGCGCGGTTTTGCGTGCTGCGCTCTTCTCTTCGACTGCATCCGTATTGCAGAAAATCGCGACGCTGCCGTCTTCAAGAAGCTGGACGAGCGCGTCGAGGCTGCGGGTGCTGACCTGCTCGTTGAAAAGCGTTTCCAGCCGCCGATCCGAGGGACCGCCATCACGCACCCAGCGCGCGACCATCGCCCCATAGGCGCGCTCTTCCGGCTGGTGGCCGAGCCGCACCAGTTGGCGCAACGCCTGATCCGCCGGGATCGTGCCACCAAGCAGCCGTTCCAATACGCCGCCCTGTACCTGCTTTTTCGCCTCGCGGACTGCTTTTTCCTTCGCCATTTCCAACGCGCAGACCGCCGCGCCGTGCCGCGCGTATTGCATATCCAGCGCGTCGAAGCCGTTGCCATTGGAGAGCAGCGAGAAGAAACCGCGTCCCATCCGATTCGCGACAATCGGCACGACGACCCGCCGCAACGCATGATCCGGCATTTCGACGAACGCGGGATCGGGCGACTGCTGCGCGACGCCGACGCGATCCAGAAAGTTTGCCGGGAGCGCGTCCTCTTGCATCATCGTCCGCTCGACCAGCGACCATATATCCAGCGCGCGGATCGGACCATCGACCGCGACCACATCCAGCCGCTTGTCCTGCACGACGACTGTTTTCCCGGTCGCATCCGCAATCGCGCCGACGAGCGCTTCCATCCCGCGATTTTCAGTGGAAAGCTGCAAAAGCTGCTCGTGAATTTCCAGCCCGCGCTGTTCGGCGGTGGGCAGCGGACCCATCAGCACCTTGACGACATCGCGCTCGATGTGGCGCAGCGAGACCCATGCGGGCAGCGCCAGTAACGGGATTTGGTGCGTTTCCGCGGCAGCGCGTGCGCGTCCATCAATCGCACCAACGACGCCGACCGCCGCGACATCCATGCCCGCAAGCTGGTTGATGATGTCGGCCAGCGTCAGCTTGTCGTTGAGCAGGTGCAGCGCATCCAGTGAGAGCAACGCCAGCTCATGCCCCTCGAGCGACGGGAAGGCAGGCGGGCGCGTATGCAGCACGCTGGTCCACGTCACGGCGCGGGTCAGGCCGTTCAGCCCGGCCACGACGCGCGTTCCCATCGGGAGCGCGAGCCGCAGCAGGTCGCGCATGGTCTGGGTGCGCTGCGCATTCACAGACTAATACGTCCTCAGATAGCGGTCACGCTCCCAGGGCGAGACCTCGTGGCTGTATTCGTTCCATTCGATGCGCTTGGCTTCGAGGAAACGCTCATAGACGTGCAAACCAAGCGCATCGTTGGCGAGGTCGCTGGCTTCCAGCGCTTCCAATGCCTCATAGAGCGAAGTCGGGAGCGTGGTCAACTGCCGCCGACGGCTGTTGAAGGTATATAGCTCTTCTTCGGCGGGCGTCGGCAACTCCATCCCGCGCGAAATGCCATCCAGCCCCGCGCGCAGCATCAGCGCGAACGCGAGGTATGGGTTGCAGCTTGGGTCGAGCGCACGCAGTTCGAGCCGCGCGGCGTCGGTTTGCCCTTCGGTGCTGCGCGGCACACGGACCAGCGCGGAGCGGTTCAATTGCGCCCATGTGACATAAACGGGCGCTTCCTGCCCCGCGACCAGCCGCTTGTAGCTATTCACCAGCGGAGCCAATATCGCGCACATGCCGCGCGCGTGCGCAAGCTGCCCGGCGAGGAACATCCGCCCAATATTGGAGAGCGTGTAATCCGAACTGGGATCACTGAACGCATTCGCGCCGCCGCGTAGGTCCAGCAATTGCTGGTGAACGTGCATCCCGGACCCGGCCATGCGCGCGAGCGGCTTGGGCATGAAGGTCGCGAAGAGGCCGAACTGCGTCGCGACCGCCTTCACCGCGAGCCGCGCTGTCACCACCGCATCGGCCATATCCAGCGCGTCGAGCGGCGCGAGGTCGATCTCGTGCTGCCCCGGTCCGACCTCGTGATGCGCAGTCTCCACGAGTATCCCCATCTGTTCCAGCGCGTCGCAGATCGCGCGCCGCACCTCGCGCGACTCGCTCGCGGAGAGGTCGAAGTAGCTGGCCTGATCGTCGGGTTCGGGTTTGTGAATATCGAGCGGCTCACGGAATAGATAGAATTCCAGTTCCGGCCAGAGGCGATAACGATAGCCCATTTCGTTCGCGCGCGTGATTGCACGTTGCAGTACGGCGCGCGGGTCGCCGGGGAACGGGTCGCCATTGGGGGTGTACACGTTGCACAATACGCGCCCGACGCGCCGATGCTCCGACTCCCAGGGAATGACCGCGAAGGTGGCAAGGTCCGGGCGCAGGAACATATCGGATTCGGCCACGCGCGCGAAGCCTTCAATCGCCGAACCATCGAACCAGATGCCGCTGTTCACCGCCGCTTCCAATTGCCGCGCCGCGATGGTGACGGTCTTCACCATGCCTGTTACATCGGTAAATTGTAGATCGAGGTAGCTCACGCCCGATTCGTAGATGCTTTCGAGCGTGCGGCGGCTATCCGGGAGCGGTGCTGCGGCCAATAGGGACCCCTTTGGATACTTTGCCGTATTATACTGAGAAGCCGCACGAACGGGTATGCGTTATAGGTACGGGAGGGTAGGCAAGTTGCACAATCAGGTTGGGTGGTGGTGCAGATAGCTATCGAAACCAATGAATTATCCAAATGCGAGTAACAAGCGTGAAATACCAATTAGAAAAACGCTAACGAGCAGAAAGCGCACACTCCACTGAGCCGCCGTGAACTTTGCCTGCACGATCTGCGACTTCGCATGAATTTCCTTGAGTACAGAGATTTTCACATCCTGAATGGATAACCCCAAAAATTGCTGAACAAAAGTTGACTGATCCAAAGCCGCGATGCTGCCGAAGAAAAAGGGACTGAATAAATTTTGAGTGATTTTGATGCGCGGTGACGCGGTTGCGAGCGCAAAGTAAACAGAGATCAACAACGTGACGATCACCAATAGCGACAATAACGCGCCTACCCTCTGTGAAAAAGCGGCATTTACATCCAGTAGACGCCCGCCTAATCCTGCAATCAGCGGTGTTGTCGTCGCGAGCAAAACGGTATCAACGCCGAGCGCAATTTGAGCCTTCGTGTCGGCCTGTCGGATCAGGCTATCCATGTCAATATAAAGCATGTAGAGTAGCCGCGTGAGATCGAGCGGGTTATCATTAACTGCTTGCAGCAAGAGTGGATTCGTAGTGGTCGGTAAATGTGTAGTCATGGTTGATCCAAAGTGCGCTCGCACGTTCATCCGGTCACGGTACTTGTATTATACGTCTGATGTGGAATGAATTTGGCGAAAAGGGGAATGGGACGCAAGATTGAAGGTACCCCTACAGTCAATCGGACCCATTCCCATGACAAGTATAGACCTGGAAACGCTTTTGACCACGCTGTACGTGCTGGTAGACGACTGGTATCAAACAGAGGGACGGCATCTGCTAAAGGGTAAGACAGGCGCAAAAGCGCAGTTCAGCGACAGCGAATTGTTGACATTGCTGCTGGCGCATGA
Organism: Aggregatilineales bacterium; assembly: GCA_965246845.1. Taxonomy (GTDB): domain Bacteria; phylum Chloroflexota; class Anaerolineae; order Aggregatilineales; family UBA2796; genus JBBRMW01. The sequence continues at coordinate 496,723 of CBDFFR010000008.1, read as the reverse complement.
TTTTGTGCCATATCCGGGCGAAACGCAGTATGTGGCATACATGCGTGCCAACCATCTGGACCTGTTTCCTAAGCTGGTGGACCAGAGCCAGTACAATCGACGCGGGCGAGCCTTACAAGCGGTGGTGGAAGCACTACGGCAAGCGTGGTTGGGGATGTTGGGTGGGTATACCTGCGAGTGCCTGCTGCTGGATACCAAACCTGTCCCGGTGGTAGGCTACAAACGGTCCAAAACACATAGTGACTTTGCAGGGTATGCCGGGTATGGTCAGTGTGCGGCGCGTAAGCTGCACTACTTCGGCTTCAAACTCGTGCTGCTGAGTACCTGCGACGGTCTGCCCGTCGTCTACGACTTGGTGGCTGCCAACACCGACGAACGTCTTGCTGCCGAGAGTGTTCTGTACCGTGTCAACGACTGTGACATCCTGGCCGACAAGGGCTTTCTTGGCGCGGATTGGCAAGCCAGCATTGCCGATGAAACCGGCAACTGTGTCCTCACTCCCAAACGCGCCAACCAGTCCCAACAAAATCATCCGCTACTCGACGCCGCGCTGGGCAGTTTACGTGAACGCATCGAAGGCGTCTTTCACCAACTCCAGAACACAGGGCGCAACCTTGAGCGCTTGCTTGCTAAAACGGTAGCTGGCTTGACCGCTCGCATCACCCTCAAAGTCACCTGTTTGGTTCTCAAGCGCTTGCTTGCCCGTGACTTTGCCTTTGACCTCCAAACCTTTTCCATTTCACATTAGACGTATTATATGCAGACTGTTTAAAAAGGACCCATTCTGCACGTCATTGGTATTGACCTCGGCGGCACGAAAATCACGAGATTTATTGTTGATAAGCACTTGTACCCGTACCATCGAGTTCAAATATTCCGACAGCTTTGCTGCCTTCTGTGTACAACACGATATACCCGTTCTTAACCACCATTACGAACAGTGGGAAGTTCGACTCTAAGACAAATTGGGGTTCGATGACAATTGTGAGCGGTTGACTTGCGACATCTGTACTCGTTTCAACCCACATGACAATCTCAAAAGTTTTTTCCAGTGGAAAGTCATCTCTTGCGCCTAACGGCTCAACCGCAATTTTCGTGACATCAGGATTGTTGTTTGTGATCCTAATGCTCACTTCGCGTCCATCGTGCATATCACTTTTTGCACAAGCAATAAAAAGTGACCGATCCTCAGGTGTAAAAGTTGGCTCGTAGTTTCCGCTCCAAAGCATTTTTCGCTTTCTATATTCAAGGTTCTCAATCGGCACGTTGCACTCCTGCCTCTATCGAAGTAAATTTGTTTCCCATTCTAGCACCGTTATATGACAAAATTCGCTGATTTGAGGAGTAATTTTGCACGTTATTGGTATCGACCTCGGCGGGACGAAAATCGCGGCGGTGCTGCTCGATGAACAGCAGCGGACGCTCCGTGAATTGACCGTGCCGACGCAGGCGCACGAGGGACCGGATGCTGTCATCGCGCGGATCGCGGAGACGGTTCGCGCAATTTGCCGCGAAGCCGGGTTGGGTTTGGAGCAAATCGGCGCTGTCGGAGTCGGCGTCCCGGCGGTGATCGATTATGCGCGCGGGATGACGATGCTCATGCCGAACCTGCCCGGCAACTGGCACGAGAAGCCGATTGTCGCTGACCTTCGCGTGGCGCTTGGCCTTCCGGTTCACCTGATCAACGATGCGCGGGCGTTCGCACTCGCGGAGGCGACCTTCGGCGCGGGCAAGGGCGCGCGATTCGTGGCCTGCTTCACGCTGGGGACCGGGATCGGCGGCGGGCTGGTCATCGACGGGCGGCTGCACATGGGCTTGAACGGCGTCGCGGCGGAGTTCGGCCACCAGACCATCGACCCACACGGACCGCGCTGTGGCTGCGGCAATATCGGGTGTCTGGAAGCAATTGCCAGCGGTCCCGCGATCACGACGGCAGGCGCGCGGGTTGTGCTGCAAGGGATTACTTCGCAAATCGGTCCGCTCGCGGAGAACGACATCCGCAAGATCACGCCGGGTATTGTTGCAAAAGCCGCCGATGCGGGCGATACGCAGGCGCGCGATATACTGGAACGTGCCGGGACCGCCATCGGGATCGGACTTGCTAACGTGATCACGTTTTTCAGCCCGGAAGTGGTTATCATTGGCGGCGGCCTCGCGGAACTTGGCGACTGGCTGCTCGGTCCGGCACGCGCGGAAGTGCGCAGGCGCTGCCACACGACCCCGGTTGCTCAAATCCGGATTGTGCGCGCGGGGTTGGGACGGTATGCGGGGGCGCTCGGTGCGGCGGCGTGGGCGGGGCAGGCGGCAGGTATAAGTAGTAAGGTATAAGGTATAAGCTAATTCGATGCGGATTGTACAGGTCCGCTAGGCAATCCAAATCCCTGCTTACACTTTATACCTTACACCTTATACCTAAAGGCTTTTGTATGACCCTCGACCTCACACCCGCCAACGACTTCTTCAACGCCTCGCAAGACATCCTCACGAAAATCCGCGAGACGCAGATGGAAAACATCGCGCGTGCCGCCGAAATTTGCGTGGAAAGCATCGCCAACAAGGGGTTGGTTCACCTCTTCGGCACGGGACATTCGCGCATCCCGGTCGAAGAAATCTTCCCGCGGCACGGCAGCTTCCCCGGCTTCCACCCGATTGTCGAACTCTCGCTCACCTTCCATAACCAGATCGTTGGCGCGAACGGCCAGCGGCAGGCGATGTTCCTTGAGAAGGTGGAAGGATTGGGCGAAATCATCCTGCGCAATTTCATCTTCGCGCCGCAGGATAGCTTTATCATCTTCTCGAATGGCGGCGTGAACGGCGTCCCGGTCGATGTCGCGCTCGGCGCAAAGGCGCGCGGCCTGCCCGTAATCGCGGTCGTGTCCGTTGCACATAGCAACGCATCCGGCATCAAGCACAGTTCCGGCAAGCGCCTGATGGACATCGCGGACGTAGTAATCGATAACTGCACGCCCGTTGGGGATGCGCTCGTGACCGTGCCGGGTCTGCAATATCCGGTCGCGCCCGGTTCGACCTTCGCCTATGCGCTGATCGTGAATGCACTCAAGGCGCTCGTCGCGGCGGAACTGACCCGGCGCGGACAGCCGCCGCTGGTCCTGACAAGTTCGGCGCTGATTGGCAGCGCGGAATCGGCGGAGCTTTTCGACCGCACGTATGACGACTACCGCGCGCGCGTCGCACGGCTCTACAGCGGGGTTACGCAATGATGGGACCGGATCGGCTGCGCGATAAGGTTTGCCTGATCACCGGAGCGGCCAGCGGGATCGCGCGTGCGACGGCGCTCCGCTTCGCCGCGGAAGGCGCACGGCTCGCGCTGGTGGACCTCAATGCAGAAGGCTTGAGCGAAATCCAGAGCGAAGCAGAGACTCAGGGCGTGCAGGTAGAGACATTCGCAGGCGACGTTAGCGGCGAAGCGGCGGTGCAGGCGGCGGTCGGGCATTTTATCGAGAAATACGGGCAGCTGGACTGCGTATTCAACGCAGTTGGAATCAGCGGGCGGCGCTTTGGCGATGGTCCGGCACACGAGGCGACGCTCGACGGCTGGAACACGGTTATGTCGATCAACGCGACTAGCATGTTCCTGATGTGCAAGTACACAATCCCGCACCTGCTCGAAACACGCGGCGCGATAGTCAACCTGTCCAGCGTGTTGGGGATCGTTGGCGGGGGCGCGGACTTTTCGACCGTCGCGTATGCGGCCAGCAAGGGCGCGATCATCGCGATGTCGCGTTCGATGGCGGCGTACTATGCACCGCAGGGGTTGCGCGTGAACGTCGTCGCGCCGGGGTTGATTGCGACGGCGATGAGCAAGCGCGCACAAACCGACGCGCACGTACTGGAGAGCATGAAAACCCGGCAACCGCTTACCGGAGCGCTCGGCGAGCCGGAAGACATCGCGGCGGCTGTCGCCTATCTGTGTTCAGAGGATGCGCGGTTTGTCACGGGCGCGGTCCTCACGGTCGATGGCGGCTGGACGATGCAATAGCTCGCTTGATAGCCTGCTTACTCAGCTTGAAGCCGATTACAGCAGGCGTGTCCATCTCATATAAGGAGGTAAAAATCTCCACGATACGAGCGCCGCTTAGGTACGGATGCTTGCGGTATTATTGGAAGAACGGCCTAATATCGCTTTAAAGTCTTTAATCTTTTGTTCGATGAAGCCAAACTGCGGATTAGAGCGAAAAACCAAAGAAAGCTCATCCTCCCAAGATTTAATAACGTCTGTTGTTAGTAGTTTTTGCACCTCCTGCTGAAATATCTGCAGGCTCTTATTTGAAAAAAAGAGGTTCATAAAAATACTCTTGGGTATTTGGAAAACACCAATGTCCAAGTCGCTTTCTTCCAGCAGATCGTATAAATCGTTATCTTCAGACGAATTGTTCGCCAGTGCTAAAAATCTGTTGAAACCCAAGAGTGATAGTATAAATTGTAGTCGCCAATGTGGACTTTCGATCTTTACCATTGAGTTTATCCAAGTGGAAATTTCCGTCATCGTAAGGTATTTTAAGTTAAAGAGCATTGATGATTCTACTTCGGCGGTACTTTTGATAACGCGATACTTTGAATAACTCCAAATATCACTGTACAGTTTGTCTTTTCCCCAAGTCTAGCACTTTCATCAGATGCTACTACAGGGAAAACTCGCGTCCCTAGTGCAAACACAACATCGTCTCGAAACCCAGGGTATTCTTCAGTAATTTCATCTGGATACAAATTCATGAATGCGGCATTCATATACGGCAATAGGCTGTGAGTAAATCCATTTTCATTCGCGCGAAGGATACCATAGGGTAGAAGATATTTGAACCATGCCCTCCAAACGTGAACGTAACTAACTTCAGGGAAGCTGGACAGACCTCCAGCAATATCGTTTAATGCCTCTATGAAATTGGTGATCTTTATCTGCTCAGGATGGATTTGCAGGAGGGTTGTATGGAAAGACGGGCCATTTTTTGATATAAACCAAGGGGCTGGCATCGCTTCGGTAGGCTTGAGGAAATGCTTACGCATTCGCTCCAGAGCAGACGTATTCATGGGGTGATTTGGATAAGTCCACTCAAAAATCATGCTTCTTATCCTCGGATTTGTTTGAAACTCAAGATGTTGGGTTGTAGATCGCTCATGCGATGCCAAACATCATATTTCAGTCTCTTACAATTTGTAAGAGACTGAAACAATATTCAATGCTACTCGTCGATGCTGATCGACGGTTTGGCGAGCGCTTCCCGGACCATATTCGCGAACAACCCGGACCCGACAGGCGTTTCACCCGGCGCGGCGATGTCGGCGGTGCGGCCACCATTGCGCAGCGCTGTCTCAACTGCGCTTTCAATCGCACGCGCCTCGCGTTCAAGGCCGAGGCTGTAGCGCAGCAGCATCGCGCCGCTGAGGATCGTGCCGGAAGGATTCGCGATGCCCTTGCCCGCAATATCCGGCGCGCTGCCATGAATCGGTTCGTAGAGGCCGAATTTCCCTTCGCCGATGGATGCGGAAGGTAGCATACCGAGCGACCCCGCCAGCACCGCCGACTCATCCGTCAGAATATCGCCGAACATATTCTCCGCGACGACGACATCATAGCGATCCGGCGTGCGGAGCATCTGCATCGCGAACGAATCGACCAGCGCGTGTTCGACGGTCACATCCGGGTATTCCGGTTTCATCGACTCGACCACGCGCCGCCATAGCCGCGAGGACGCCAGGACGTTGGCCTTATCCACGCTGGTCAGCTTCTGCTTGCGGCGCTGCGCGGCCTCGAACGCGACCTTCGCCACGCGGCGTATTTCCGGCGTGGTATAAAGCATCGTATCGAATGCTTCATCGCCATCCGCACCTGCTTCCTTGCGCGGACCGAAGTACGCGCCGCCTGTCAGTTCGCGAATAAAGAGAATATCGACATCGTGCAGCAGTTCCGCTTTGAGGGGCGACCCCGCCGCGAGGACCGGGAAGACGCGCACCGGGCGCAAATTCGCGAAGCATTTGAAATGGGACCGCAGATCGAGCAAGCCTTGCTCCGGGCGCGGACGCGGCTTGTCACCGCTCCACTGCGTCCCGCCGGAAGGACCACCGACCGCGCCCATCAGCACCGCGTCCGATTCCTCGCAGATTTTGATCGTTTCAGGCGGCAGTGGTTCCCCGCCTTTATCGGTCGCGATGTCCCCGAAGAGCGCCTCGCGAAAGGTGAACTCGTGTCCGAATTTTTCTGCGACCGCAGACAGCATCATGCGCGCATGGCCGACGACTTCCGGCCCGATTCCATCCCCCGACAAGAGGGCGATTGTAGCTTTCATACAGGTGTTACCGCTTTCTGATGCGCTGCCTTCTCTTGCGAGGCGAGCGTGATGCCATATTCTACGCTATCCGTGAGCGCCCGCCATGACGCTTCGATGATATTGGTACTCGCGCCGACGGTGGACCAGCGCGTGTGGTGGTTTTGCGTATCGATCAGCACGCGCGTCCGTGCGCCCGTACCATTCACGCCATCGAGGATACGCACCTTGTAATCGCCCAGCCGGAAGTCGCCCAGCGCCGGGTAGAGCGGCAACAGCGCCTTACGGAGCGCGGCATCCAGCGCATCGACCGGACCGTTGCCTTCGGCGGCGGTGTGCAGCACTTCGCCGTTGACGCGCAGCTTGACGGTCGCTTCCGCGAGAATGCCGCGCCGCGCGCTGTGTTCCACCACCGTCATGAAGTCGATTACCTCGAAGGGCGGGGTATAACCCGGCTGGGCGCGTTGCAGCATCAGCGCGACCGAGGCTTCCGCGCCCTCGAAGACGTAGCCTTCCGCTTCCAGCCGCTTGATCTCTTCCAATACGCCCGTCGCGATCTCGCCGCTCACGCTCAGGTCGTATTCTTCCGCTTTCGATAGCACGTTGCCGCGCCCGGAGAGGTCCGAGACGAGGACGCGCATCTCATTCCCGACGAGCGCCGGGTCGATATGCTGGTAGCTATCCACGTTGCGCCGAATCGCGGCGGCGTGCATCCCGCCCTTGTGCGCGAAGGCGGCGCGCCCGACGTAGGCGAGGTGCATATCGGGCGTCAGGTTCGCGATTTCCGCGACGGCGCGCGAGGTATACGTCAGGTCGCGGAGTGCTTCCGGCGAAGGCAATACCGCGTAGCCCATCTTGAGCGCGAGATCGGGGATAATGCTGCACAGGTTGGCGTTGCCGCAGCGTTCGCCGTAGCCGTTCATGGTCCCCTGCACCATCCGCGCACCGGAGCGCACGCCCGCGAGCGTGTTGGCGACGCCGAGTTCGCTATCATTGTGCGTGTGAATGCCGATACCGACGCCGGGCAGCGCCGCGCGCACCTGCCGCACAATGTCTTCCAGTTCCCAATACATCGTGCCGCCGTTCGTATCGCAGAGCGTAATCCACTGCGCGCCGCCTTCGAGCGCCGCTCGCAATGTCGTCACTGCATATTCCGAATCAGCTTTGAAACCATCGAAAAAGTGTTCGGCGTCGTAAATGACCTCGCGACCGAGGCTACGCAGGTAGCGCAATGTCTCGCGGATCATGCGCCAGTTTTCTTCGGGGGTGGTACGCAGCACTTCATAGACATGCAGCAGCCAGCTTTTCCCGACGATGCACACGGCGGGCGTTCCGGCATTCGCGACGGCCAGCACGTTCTCGTCGTCTTCCGGCGCGGCTCCGCTGCGGCAGGTCATGCCGAACGCAGTAATGCGCGCGTGTTTGAGCGGCAGGTCGCGCACGCGCTCGAAATAGCCTACATCTTTCGGATTGGAACCGGGGAAGCCGCCCTCGATGTAATCCACGCCGAGATCATCCAGCAGGCGCGTAATCTTGAGTTTGTCATCGACGGAGAGCGAGATACCCTCGCGTTGTGTGCCGTCGCGCAGCGTCGTATCGTAGATGAAGACTTTTTCGGCGGTGGTGTGTTGAGTCATTTGCTACTCACGATTGATGTGCAGGTCGAAAGGCGTTGCTACGTATATCAACCAGTGCTGCCGGTTCATCGCTTCTGACGAAGCTGGAGTAAATTTCAAGCCCGTCTTGCAGCGTTTCCAACTCCTCAAGCTGTACGATACCAACGAACTCCCAATAGACTGTTTCGCCGTCCTCGTTCGGATACTGGTGTTCTTCTGCTGCTCCAAGCGCCAGCGCTTTCTCCAAAGCACCCTCGTGATCCAAACCTTGAATCAACCGGATTTGCTGATCGCAGAGGAAGTTTTCATACTGGTGTTCTCCTACGCGACAACGCACGAGAAGCACCGCGACAAACCAGTTCAGATCATTCATTGACTTGTCTCCATCTAGCGTCTGCTATCTTTGTCGTACTCGTGGCTATCCAACAGCTTTTTAGCGGACCGTGCTTCGCGGCTTCCACGCTTTGCAGCATCATATAATACATCTGGTAGCGAAGCTAACCATTCGCTCGGAAAGGCAGACCGAATGCTGGCTCGTTTTTCCTGTTGAATGATTTGTGCAATAGTTCGCCCGTCACCCCTGTACCGGCTAGGCATGGCCTTCGCTGCTCATCGAGACCGCCGAGCGTTCGCCTTCTGCCGTCACGCCGGAGCCACCCGTCGCGGCCAGCATCCGGTTCAGCGCCGCGATATACGCCTTCGCGCTGGCGACGATTACATCCGGGTCCGCGCCATGACCGCCGAAGGTGTGATATTCGCCGTCCTTCGTGCAGATTCGGACCGTCACCTCACCCAGCGCGTCGATTCCTTCGGTGACAGCGTGTACTGCATATTCGAGGAGCGTATTCGGCGCGTTCACGATCATATCCACCGCGCGGTAGGTCGCATCGACCGGACCCGTACCGACTGCTGCCTGTATATGTTCCTTGCCCGCCGTATCCGTCATGCGGACCGTCGCGGTCGGCATTCCGAGCGTCCCACACGCAACCTGAAACCCGGTCAGCTTGAAGTATTCGACCGGACCTTGTAATTGGTCGGCAAGAAGCGCCTCCAGATCGGCATCGGTGATGTTCTTCTTCTTATCGGCGACGTCCTTGAAGCGCGTGAACGCCGCATTCAATTCGTCGTCGCTCAGTTGAAAGCCGAGGTCGCGCAGCCGTGCGCGGAAGGCGTGGCGTCCGCTGTGTTTGCCGAGGACCAGCCGACTTTCATTCACACCGACGCTCTCCGGCGTCATGATCTCATACGTCTCGCGGTTCTTGAGCTGGCCGTCCTGGTGAATGCCCGCCTCGTGCGCGAAGGCATTCGCGCCGACAATCGCCTTGTTCGGCTGCACGACGATCCCGGTGTAATTCGCGACGAGGCGGCTCACCCGCGAGAGGTGGCGCGCGTCGATTTGCGTATCTGCGTTCTTGAAGTAATCGCGGCGTGTGCGCAGGCTCATCACGACTTCTTCAAGCGAGGTGTTGCCCGCGCGCTCGCCGATCCCGTTGATCGTGACTTCGACCTGCCGCGCGCCCGCGCCGACGCCTGCCAGCGTGTTCGCCGTCGCGAGGCCGAGATCGTTGTGGCAGTGCGTGGACCAGATCACATCCCGCGCGCCGGGCGTATGCGCAATCAGGTAGGCGAACAGGTTACCGTATTCTTCGGGCGACATATAGCCGACTGTATCCGGGATGTTGAGCGTCGTCGCGCCCTGCTCGATGGCGACGCGGCAGGCCAGCGCCACGAACGCGGGTTCGGAACGCCCGGCATCCATCGGGCTATATTCGACATCCGCGCAGAATGAGCGCGCGTGCCGGACCATCTCCTGAATGCGGTCGAGCGCCGTCTCGCGGTCGATGTTGAACTGATACTTGAGGTGAATATCGGAGGTGGATAGGAAGGTGTGAATGCGCGGTCTGGCGGCATATTGCACGGCCTGCCATGCCTTTTCGATGTCGGTTTTGACGGCGCGGGCGAGACCGCAGATTACCGGACCATCGGCCTTGCCAACTTCCTGCGCAATGCGTTTGACGGCTTCGAGGTCATCCGGCGAGGCAGCGGGGAACCCGGCTTCGATGATGTCTACGCCCATCGCCGCGAGGTGGCGCGCGATTTCCAGCTTTTCCGCGCTGGTCAATGATGCGCCGGGGGACTGTTCGCCGTCGCGCAGAGTCGTATCGAAGACGCGGACATGATTTTCGGGGGAGATGTTCGTTTGCATCTTATTCCGTCTTCCTGTTCTTCCGTTTCAGCACGGTCCAGAATTCACTTAAATTCAGTGTAAAGCCGGGTAGTACGTCACCACCATCAAGAACACCGTCGCCCTCAAAAATGGTATACGTCTTATCGGGGCGATATACCCATATCTCTTCCCGTTGGGGATACATGATCCATATCAGTCGCGAGCCGCCCTGTAGATAGAGTTTGATTTTGGCTGCCAAATCTTCTTCGGAATTGCTTGGGGAGACGATTTCAACCGCGATGTCAGGGGCGCTCAAGGGATACGCATTGTCGTCGAAATCGGGAAAGCGCTCATCGGAGAAATAGGCGAGATCGGGTGTGATATAGCTACTACCTGTCTCGCCGAGCGGCTTGAGGTCCGCTTCGGTGTAAACGAGCGGTAAACCCAAAGGAATAAGAAAAGCGTCGAGGTAGTGACCGAGTAGCGATGCGGCTTTGTTGTGTATGGGCTTCGGTGATGGCACTTCGACCACTCTTCCTTCAATCAGTTCATAGCGCGGCCACTTGCCGGGGATTTGCTCGATCAGCATTTCAAACGTGGCGAGGTCCATCCGCGCGCCGTGTTCCAGTTTGACGGGTACAGCCGCCTGTATATCCATGCTCGTCTACTCCTCGCTTCCTTCGTCGACAGTCTCCCAAAATTCCTTCAAATCGAGCCGGAAATCCGGGAGTACGTTGCCACCATCGAGTATCCCATCGGGTTCTAAAATGGTGTATGTACCGTCCGCACGATAGACCGCAACCTTCCTGATAGTCGAATAAACGACCCAGACAAGCTGTGTGCCGCCACGAATATAGGTTTGTGCTTTCGCGACGATTCCTTCTTCGCTGTTACTCGGCGAAAAAACCTCAATGGCGATGTCCGGTGCGCCTATCGGATTTCCTTTATGCTTGATAACCGGGTAACGTGCTTTGGAGAAGTAGGAACCGTCAGGGATGAGGTACGTATTTTCGGAGTAGCCGATTGGCTTCAATCCGGCTTCGGCTGAGGCTGCACGCTCTTTTCGCGGCACAAGATACAAATTGAGAAAGAAGACCAACACGCTTGTGATTTGGCTATGTCCGAAAGCTGGTGGTGGCACTTCGATCACCTCTCCGTTGAATAGTTCATAGCGCGGCCACTTATCAGGGATTTGCTCCACCAGCATTTCAAACGTGGCGAGGTCCATCCGCGCGCCATGTTCCAGTTTGACGGGTACAGCCGCCTGTATATCCATTCCGCGCCTCCTGCTACAAAAGCGGGTCGGATAAATCCGACCCCTACAACCAGCGTTGGTTAGCCTTGCGAAACGTTGCCCTTGTCGTCTACCAGCTTGGGCTTGACGAACGGCATCATGTGGCGCAGCTTCGCGCCTACTTCCTCGATAGGCAGCGCGCGTTCTTCCTTGCGTGCGCCCGTGAACCAGGGACGCCCATTTTTGTTCTCCGCGATCCAGTTCTCCGCGAACGTGCCATCCTGAATATCGGTCAGCATCGCCTTCATTTCGGCTTTCGTCGCGTCGTTGATGACGCGCGCCCCGCCGAGATAGCCGCCCGCTTCCGCAGTATCGGAGACGACATGCCACATATACGTCAGGCCGCCCTGATACATCAGGTCCACGATCAGCTTGAGTTCGTGCATACACTCGAAGTACGCGATCTCCGGCTGATAGCCCGCGTTCACCAGTGTCTCGAACCCGGCATTGACCAGTGCGGAGACGCCGCCGCAGAGGACCGCCTGCTCGCCGAATAGATCCGTTTCTGTCTCTTCGGTGAAGGTCGTCTCGATTACCCCTGCGCGCGTCCCGCCGATGCCGCGCGCATAGGCCAGCGCCAGCGCTTTGGCGTGGCCGCTGGTGTCCTGCTCGACCGCGATAATGCAGGGCGTTCCGCCGCCTTCAACGAAGACTTCACGGACGCGGATACCCGGCGCTTTGGGCGCGATCATTGATACGTCGACGAAGGGCGGCGGCTTGATTTGCCCGAACCGGATATTGAAGCCGTGAGCGAACATCAGCGTATCGCCCGCTTCCAAATAGGGCGCGATCTCGTTCGCGTAGACTTCGGCCTGCTTCGTATCGGGAATCAGAATCATCACGATGTCGCCCGCTTTGGCGGCTTCGGCCACGCTCAGGACCTTGAAGCCGTCCGCTTTGGCGGCTACGGCGCTCTTGCTGCCTTCGTACAGGCCGATGACCACTTCCACGCCGCTATCGCGCAGATTGAGCGCGTGTGCGTGACCCTGCGCGCCGTAGCCGATAATTGCGACCGTCTTCCCATTCAGGAGAGAGAGATCCGCGTCCTTGTCATAATAGATGGTTGCCATGAGAAACGTTTGCTCCTTGAAAACAGATGCAGGGGTGGCGATATTCAATTTGGCCGACCCGCTTGGGCCTTATGATAACGCAGCGCTACACGCCTGCGAAATCGGTTGCGAGGATGTATTCGCCGCGACCCATCGAAACGACCCCGGTGCGGACCACTTCAATCACTTCATAGGGGTCCAGCGCCGTAATGAACGCTTCGACATCCTCCTCCGTGTCGCTCATTTCTACAATGATCGTGTCGCCCGTCACGTCGATGATGCGCGCGCCGTGCTTGTAGCAAATCGCGGAGACGCCATCCGCGACCCGGATTTTGACCAGCGCGAGGTCACGGCTGAGGAGCGGTTGATCGCTCACATCCATCACCTTGATCACGTTGATCAGTTTGTAAAGGTTGCCTTCAACCTGCGCAGTGTTGGTCACGGCGCTATCCATCACAATGGTCATACGCGAGATGGCCGGGTTGTCGGTGCGCCCGACCGTGAGGCTATCGATATTGTAATTACGGCGGCGAAACAGGCTGACCACCCGGTTCAGCACGCCCGGCTCGTTTTCGACAAGCGCGACGAGGGTACGTTTCATGGGGTCTTTCCTTGTATTTCCTTGAAAAGATCACGCAGCGGCAGACTGAAACCAGGCAGGACGTCTCCACCTTCGAGCGTGTCATTTATGCCCAGCCGCTTGTAACGTCCGTTAGCATCGTAGATCACGACACGCCGGGTATCCGGGTAAACGACCCAGACCTGCCGCGCACCTGCTGCCAGATATTCGTTCAGTTTGTCATCGACATCGGAAGGCTTGTCATACTCCGAAACGACTTCGACCGCGAGCGCAGGTGCGCCGGGAAGATACGTCGTCAAATCATGACCGACGTACTGATCCTTCGGCACGAAGAATACGTCGGGACCGCGCACGCTATCGGGATCGCGCTTCGTGATCACACCCGCCTCGACAAGCACCTCGCCCAGTTCTTGTTCCTCAACAAAATTTCCAATGCGTCGAGTCAGACGGGCTTGTATGATGCCATGTATCGGTTTGGGTCTGCACTCTTCGACAGGTACTCCATCCATGAGTTCGTATTTCTTGCCGTCGTTCGGCATCTGCGCGAACTCTTCCGCTGTCATCAACTTCTCAGCAACGTTCATAGCAATCTCCGACTCTTCAATCCTCGAAGAACGCGCGGATCGCGCTCTCGAAACCGGGAAGCACATTCCCACCTGTGATGTTCTCATTGCCGAAGAAAATTTCGGCGTGGCGCTTATCCGGGAAAACCCACACGTTGCGAGTCACCGGGAAGACCAGCCAGACCGTCTTCACGCCGAACGCGAACCACTCCTGCACCTTCTCGTCCATCTCCTCGGCGGAGTTGCCGGGAGAGATCACCTCGACAATCAGATCGGGCGCGACGCGCATGTAGAATTCCGAGTCCCGATTGCGTGGTACAGCATCCGTGTAGAAAGTGAGCGAGACATCCGGCTTGCGGACGGTGCGATCATCATAGCGCGTATAGAAAGCACTACTCGATTCGCTGACGCGAGAAACGCGACTCACTTGAAAGCTGTATTGCTTGAGTACGTAAGCAATGCGAGCCGTGATAACTCCATGTTCGTTGTCTGTTCTGGCGCGCGGCACAAGTTCCCCCTCGATCAGTTCATAGGACTCGCCCGTCTCCCAATTATCGAGTTCGAGAAAGGGTTCCGCTTCTTCAATGGCCTGTTCCGGTGGCCGCTCAAGTACAGCATCCGACATTGTGACCGCTCCTTATTGCCAGGCGGGTTTGTGACCCGCCCCGTTGTATTGAACTTTAGTGTGCGTCCGACCAATCCTGGCTTTCCATCGGGCGGCGGATCATCTCCGCCAGGTCCGCGCCAACCGGGACCATCGGATACACAATGTCCGCTTTCTCCACCCGGAACTCGACAATCACCGGCCCGTCGATGCTGTTGGCCTTTTCCACCGCCGCCGGGATGTCCTCGCGCCGCGTGACGCGGATGCCGACAATGCCATACGCATCAGCGAGTTTGATGAAATCGGGACTGAGCATTGGCGTCTGGTTATAGCGCTCCTCGTGGAAGAACTCCTGCCACTGGCGCACCATGCCCAGATACGAATTGTTGATAATCGCGACCTTGACCGCGACCTTCTCCTGTACCGCCGTCGCGAGTTCGGGCAGCGTCATCTGGAAGCCGCCGTCGCCCACAATTGCCCACACGGATTGGTCGGGCAGCGCCATCTTCGCGCCAATCGCGGCGGGCAGGCCAAAGCCCATCGTGCCGAGGCCGCCGGAGGTGATCAGCGTGCGCGGGCGGTCGTGCGTATAATATTGCGCTTCCCACATCTGATGCTGGCCGACATCGGTAACGATCACCGCGTCGCCCTTCGTCGCCGCCCACAGATCTCGGATCGCGACGGCGGCATACAGTTTGTTCGGGTCCTGCACCTGATTCACGATGTCACGCTGGTCGGTATCTTCCTGAATGTCGCGGATTTCGGCCATCCACTCGCGATGATAGAGTGGCTCCGTCATTTCCGGCAGGAACTGGCCGAGGACGGTTTTCAGGTCGCCCGCGATTCCAACATCGACGCGCACATTCTTATTGATTTCGCTGGCATCAATATCGACATGGATTTTGCGCGAATTGGGCGAATAGGTCTTGAGGTTGCCCGTCACGCGGTCATCGAAGCGCATCCCGAAGGCGAGCAGCAGGTCCGCGCGCTGGATCGCGTGGTTGACCGCCGCCGCGCCGTGCATCCCCATCATGCCGAGGACGAGCGGATGGCTCTCCGGCATCGCTCCCTTGCCGAGCAGCGTCAGCGCCACCGGGATTTGCGCCCGCTCCGCGAATTCGAGCAATTCACGCTCCGCGTTGCTCATGTTCACGCCATGCCCGGCGAGGATGAGCGGCTTCTTCGCGCTGCGCAGCAATTCGAGCGCGCGTTCGATCTGCTCTTCGGCGGCATAGGACGGCGGCTGATAGCCGGGCAGCCGGATTGGACCTTCCGGGTAAATGAATTCAGTTTTCTCGTTCTGGATGCTCTTCGGTATATCGACGAGGACCGGACCCGGACGCCCGGTGCGCGCGATGTGGAACGCCTTGCGGATCGTATAGGCCAGCTTCTTGATGTCCGTCACGAGGAAGTTGTGCTTGGTAATCGGGATCGTGATCCCGGTGATGTCGCATTCCTGAAACGCATCGGAGCCGATGACCGGGAGCGGGACCTGCCCGGTGATGCACACGACGGGCGAGGAGTCCATCATCGCGGTGGCGATGCCCGTGACCATGTTCGTCGCGCCCGGTCCGCTGGTCGCCATCGCGACGCCGACGCGACCCGTCGCGCGGGCATACCCATCGGCCATGTGCGTGGCGCCCTGTTCGTGGCGCGTGAGGACGTGGTGAACGCGGTCGGCATACTTGCTATGCGCGTCGTAGGTCGGCAGGATCGCGCCGCCCGGATACCCAAAGACAACGTTCACCCCTTCGCGGATCAGGCATTCCCAAATGATTTCTGCGCCAGTTAACAGCATAGTGTCTCCTCAGATACGGGTTTGATCTGCGATTGAAACGGTACGTTCGGTTTCCACGTCTCCGGTATGGAGCGTGCCTTTCGGTTCGATCAGGATGATTTGCACTTCTTCCGGCGCGACGGGCAGATGTTCCACGCCCTTCGGCACGACGAGGATTTCGCCCTCTTCGACCCATACCTCGCGGTCGCGGAACTTCATCAGCAGGCGACCTTTCACGATGATGAACAGTTCGTCTTCATTTTCGTGCTGATGCCAGACGAACTCACCTTGCAGCTTCGCAAGTTTGATATAGGAGTCGTTCAAATCGGCAACGACTTTCGGACTCCAGGTTTCGTTGAACAGGGTGAATTTCTGCGCGAGGTTGATTTTGTCGGTCATCTTGCTAGTCTCCTGCGACGGGTTGCTGCACGTTCACGGGGGTGAGCCAGCCCCATTGATCCTCAACCTTGCCAGTGGTGATGCCGAAGAACATTTCCTGCACCTGTTCGGTAATCGGTCCGCGTGAGCCGCGCCCGATGCTCATGCGATCTACGCTGCGGATCGGCGTGATCTCGGCGGCGGTCCCGGTGAAGAAAATCTCATCCGCAATGGTGAGCAGGTCGCGTGTGAAGGATTGTTCGCGCACCTCGTAACCGAGATGTTTGAGGATCGTCATCGCGCAGTCGCGGGTGATCCCGTTCAGGATCGAAGACGCGGCAGGCGGCGTATAAACCACCCCATCGAGGATGACGAAGATATTTTCGCCGCTGCCCTCGCTCACGTTGCCATTGATGTCGAGCGTGATCGCCTCGGTAAAACCGTTGTCGTGCGCTTCCATCGCAATGAACTGGCTGTTCACATATTGACCGCCGATTTTGCCGAGCGCCGCGCCCGTGCCGGGAGCCATGCGCCGCCACGAACTGACCTGCACATCGACGCCCTGCTCGATGGCTTCCGCGCCGAGGTAGCGCCCCCACGCCAGCGACATGATTGCCACCTGTGTCGGACACTTGCGACCATCAACGCCGAATTGCTCCGAGCCGCGAAAGATGATCGGGCGAATGTAGCACGATGCCTGTCCGTTGCGCGCGACGGTTTCAAGCGTTGCCTGTCGCAGTTCCTCGAAGCTGTAGGGGACCTCGATGCGCGCTATCTTTGCACTGTTCAACAGACGACGCATGTGCGGGTCGAGACGGAAAATGGCCGAACCCTGTGCCGTTTCGTAGGTGCGGATGCCCTCGAAGACGCTGGAGCCATAGTGCAGCGTGTGTGCCGTGACGTGAACCGTTGCCTCTTCCCAGGGCACGAATTTGCCATCGAACCAGATATACGGACCATTGTTACTGAACGCCATGTACGATTCTCCTTTGGTTGCGAACAACAAAAAAGCCGCCTGTGGTTGAGGCGGCTTGCTGTTTCATCTAGCTTGCGTTGTGGCTACTTTATCCGTTCGCCATCCCGCTCGCAGCACCGTCCCGACCCTGCTTCTCGTCCCCAATAATAAGGACGAGGCCGGTAAGAAGGAGGACTACTACGACGATGACGAGGACAGAAGCGAACACTGGAATTATTCCCGTGAGCTGGTAGCACGTAATGCAAACACTATAGCGCGCTTTTTGAAACGCCGTCAAGAGGCAAACTGCACAAGGTTTTTCGGGCGGTATGTACAATTCTGACATTGACTATCCTGCCGACCGGAAAAGCGGAAAAGTTGAGATCAATAACGTGCAACCTTGCCCATAATTTTGAATAGTGCTAAAGTGACAATTATCCAGGATGTCAGGAAAAGCACCCATGCGCCGTGAACGTATTTTCGCGCAGAGCGCCACACTATCACCGCAAATGCAAGGCTCCGCGCCTGCGCGCCGCCACCGCCACAGCGACGATGAAGAGGAAGCGCAACCCTTTGGCGCAGATGCCTCACCCGCCGGGCGCGTCCTCGCGATGCAGCAGATTGTCGGCAATGACGCCGTGCGCCGTTTTCTGACGAACCCGGACGGGTCTAAAACATTCGAGTCGCCGGAATTTCAGGGCGAAGGCACGCTGGAAGCCGTCCTCAACGGCAAGCGAAAATTGCAAAGCGGGGATAAAGGACCCGCCGTCGAAAAGGTGCAAACCGCCCTGATCAAGGACGGTGAGGAAATGCCGAAATTCGGCGCGGACGGCAGTTATGGCGGCGAAACCGTCACCGCCGTGAAGCAATTCAAGGCGAAGCACCAGCTTGGCTCGGAGCAGTTCGGCGATGTCGGTACGGGGACGATGGGCAAGCTGGATGAACTCGGCTCCAGGGCGGGTCCCCCGAATGTTGAGCCGCCAAATGTCAAGCCCGAAGACAAAATAGACCCTATCCTCGAACTGTTCATGGACCTGACCATGACCAATTACACCCGCCTTTTGCGGGAACAGGTCAACGGCCTTGTTTCGCTCGAACGCGATCTGAGCGGCCCCGAAACAAAAGACACCAACCTGCTCTCCGATCTTGCAAAGAGCGCCCTGTTAGCGGGAGTCCAGTTTTTGTTGCCGCCGGGCAGTGGTTTGATCTTCAAAACGGTAGTCGGGCAGTTATCCAAAGCGGGGCTGGGCAAGATCGCTGAGGATTTCATCGTTAAAGAGGTCGTGACGCCCGTATTCTCTGCGATTGAGGGCAAAGCAAAGGAAAAAATCAATGCGCTGGGAGACCCTAGTTCGGCGCAGGGTGCGGGCCAAACCGCGCTGCAGGTCTTCATGGATACCCAGCGCAACGCGCTTTTCGACGCAACACTGGATGCGCAGCAATCGGTTAGCTTCGCAAAAACCAACCTGCGCAAGGGTATGGACGACGACGACAAAACCCGATTTGGCGAACCCGGTGACCCGCGTGTCGAACGGCAGGCAGGATTGAACAGCACACTTGAGTCGAAATTCGCGGATGCGAAGCAGCAGCAGATTGATCGCACCACGAAAGATTGGGTCGTCTATCAGGCGCAGGCGACGGGCAGCCTTGGGCAGAAAGACGCCCTCTTCCCGGATGACGGCGTGACGAAGAAGGATACCGACATCAGCAAGCTAAGAGGCAAAAATTCGGGCAGCGTGCCGGGCATCCTCGAAATTAAAATTAAAAACCTGAGCAAAAACAAGGATGTAAAAACGCCGATTGAGGTTGTGGAAGCGCGCATCGTGGGTTTGAGCGACAAGGTGCGTGCAACGCTGAACGGGAAGGGTGCTATCCTCGTCAAGGAACTGCAATTCCCGCGTCGTGTCATGACCACAAACGGAGATGTCCAGGTTGGGCGTACCGAAGCTGATTCGAGTTCGCTTCCATTCGCCAACGACATAGGAAGCACGAAAGATGGCCGCCAGGAACTTGAAGCGCTGGCGTTTGATCCCTCTGGCGGCTTTGCGCCGATAGCAGAACAGGGCGCGGCAGACGTGATGAACAAAGTCGATGCGATGACACTCGCACAAATTCCCGGCAAGCTGGCGGGTGGCATCGCGTAAGCGCGGTGATCCGTTCCTAATCGAATTCTTAGCGATTCTGAAAATGGAACCACGCTGACTTCGGGTACATTCGGACTTGTGTATCACTTAACACAAGGGAACCTGTACCAATGCTGAAAACCAAACGTGCGCGCTACGGTCTGATCGCGGTTATTGCTGTTGTGGCTCTCGCGGCTGTCTACCTCTTCTACACGGGCTTCGTCGTCCCCGGCAATTCGGTTGCCGTCGGGACCGGACAGCCGCAAGCCCCGACGCTCGCGCTCCGTTCGCGCAGCAGCACGACGCCCGCCGCTGCGGTCTATGATGACCCGCGCCTCGTCAGCAATATCGACCGCGCCCTGCCGCGCCCCGCTGCGCAGGTCACGTTCTATACGAGCTGCACCGAAGAGCGCCGCGTGACGCCCACACCGACGAGCGTAGCTCCCGCTGCGGCCACGAGCGCCGCCACTGCTGCCGCGACGTTGAGCGCGACAATGGCCGCCACGACCGCACCCGCTGTCGCCGCGTCGGACCTGATCGTATTCAACATCTCCGGGCAGGAGTCGGAAGCGTGCTATCAGGTCGGTGAGGTGTTCATCAACCGCAACAATCAATTCGGCCTCGCGGTCGGCGTGAGCAATGCGGTCAGCGGCCAGATTGCTATCGACAAGGCGAATGTCGCGAACAGTCAGGTGGGTCAAATCGTCGTGGACATCAGCCAGTTGAAGAGCGATACGAGCCAGCGCGACGGCCAGATTCGTAGCCGCTGGCTCGAATCCAACAAGTTCCCGCTGGCGAAGTTCACGCCGACGACGATCACCGGGCTACCGGAAGGCGCGTACACCGAAGGGCAAACGCTCAACTTCACAATGACGGGTGATATGCTCATCCGCGACACGACGAAGACGGTCACGTTCACGGTGAAGGCGACCCTTAAAGATAACGTCCTCGCCGGGTCCGCGACGACCGACATCAAGATGACGGACTTCGGCTTCGATCCGCCGGAAATCGGCGGCCTCCTCAAGGCCAACAACGAAGCGCGGCTCGTCCTCAACTTCGTCGCGCGTCCGGCGCAGAAGTAGACAGACGGTTCACCACCAGAACCGTCAGCACAATCGCGCAGCCCGCCGCCAATGCCGCGACGGGCTGCACGCGCAATATCCCGCGCGACTCCGCGAGCATCACGCCCCAATCCGGCTGCGCCAGTTCCCCCGCCAGACCAAGAAACGACAGCCCCGCGCCATTGAGCAGCGACCACGCGAACGCGAGCGTCGTCTGCGCCCAAAATACGCTCGCGAGGTTGGGCCGGATGTGACGCCATAGTATCCCGGCGCGCGACCCGCCGAGGCTGCGCGCCGCTTCGATATAGCCCATGTCCTGAATTTGCAGAATAACAATCCGCATCACGCGCGCAAAGGGAGCCGCGCCGCTCACGCCCAAGCCGACTGCGATTTGAAGCGGTCCACTCCCGATCAGCGCCGCGACCACGAATGCGAGCAGAATCCCCGGAAACGCGAGCAACGTGGCCGTGAACGCACTTGCCATCCGCGCAGTTGCCCGATTATACGAAGCCGCCAGAACACCAAGCAGCACCCCGAAAAATGCCGCAAGTAGTGCCGCGCTCCCCGCGACCAACACCGTTACGCGCCCACCGACCAGCAGCCGCGATAGCACATCGCGCCCCAGCGCATCCGTACCGAGCGCGTGCGCAGCCGTCGGCGGCTGGGCTTCATCACCGGAACGCGCGTCCAGCGCATCATAAGGGGCGAGCAAGGGCGCGAACCCGATGATGAACAGCAGATACAAGACGGCGAAAGCACGGCTCATCGCAGGCGTGGGTCGGCAAGCAGCGAGAGCCAATCGGCTGCTCCGTTGACTATCACATAGAGCAGCGCAATCAGCAGCACGATACCCTGTACAAGCGGCGTGTCGCGTTCAAGGACGGCGTTCACGAGCAGGCGACCAATGCCGGGGCGCACGAACACCGATTCGGTCAGCGCCGCGCCGCTCAACGCGAAGCCGAGTTGCAGCGCGCAGATCGTGAAGAGCGCCGGGAGCGCAGGCCGTAACAGGTGGTCGAATATGCGGACGCGCGCGGTGAGACCTTTTGCGCGGGCGGTGCGCTCGTAATCCGTATTCGCAACGGCGGCGAGCGCGGGCGCGGCTCCCCGCGCAATGTTACCCGCAAGCGCGAGTCCGAGCGCCCCGGCAGGTAAGACCAGACGGTTCAACCCGCCCGCGCCCGCCGAAGGCAGCGCACGAAGCCACACGCTGAATACATAAATCGCGATGATCCCGGTCCAGTAGGTCGGGAGCGCAGTCGTCAGCCCCGCGAACCCTGCCGCGAGGGCGCGGACCGCGCGCCGCTCCGACCATGCCGCGACGCCCATCGGCAGCCCGACGCTTATCCCGACCAGTAATGCGGCCAACGCGAGTTCCAATGTGGCCGGGAATTGTTCCTGAATGATCGTGAGGACAGGCCGCCCGCTGCTGATCGAGACGCCGAGATCGCCGCGCAGGATGTTCAATACGGAAGCGCTGAATTGCTCGAAAAGGGGTTTATCGAGGCCGAGTTCCGCGATACGGGCTTGCGCAGCCACCGCCGATCCGCCACCCGCGAGGACTTGCGCGCGAATCGCATCACCGGGCAACAGGCGCAGCGCGAAAAACGCGAGTGTGTACGCGGCGGCAACCGTCAACAGCGCGGTCAGCAAAGCCCGGCTCAACGCGGCAGCCAGCGTAACCTCAGTCTTGATTTCGGCTTCTCCGTCAGGTATAGTTTTAACATATCGGCGATGTAGCCAAGTGGTAAGGCAGAGCTCTGCAAAAGCTCCACCGTGGGTTCGATTCCCACCGTCGCCTCAATTTCAAAAACAGCATATACTGAGTGTACCTTGCATACAGACTTGCTGAGAGGCCTTGTCTGATGACATCAGCTTACAGAATTTCATTACAAAGGCAACACAATGAGTAAACGCACGATACGCCGGATTTTAATTGGTTCCATTCTGCTTATTTCGATAGTTTTGATCGGCTTGCCGGCGTTTGCCAGATGGAGACGGGGAGCGCAGACCCAACAGGAGTTTTTGGCGTCGCTATTTACATGGGAGACGTGGGACTATCCATATATTACACAGCTTGATATCGATGATAAAAACGCCGGAAGTGCATCCATCAGCATCACTTACGGCAAACATTACGAACTCAAACATATCAACTGGCAAACGACCAATTATGGCGTCTCGTGGTCACAAACGATGACTCTGGGTCCTGGAGCGTCTGTGGATAATAATTTGGGTATTTTGATGGCTGACCCCTGGCCGCCACCCGACCACCTGCTTTACATGGGCGGGTTCCGCAGCAACGTTCCTATCCTACCTGAACTCAATCATGTCATCACGCCATTTGGCAGCTATATACGTAGCGGCCCGTGGCTGGATTGGGTGACGGCATCGGTGCAAGATACCAGCGATCGGCACACGATCTGGATTGCAATCCACGGGCATGGCATCATTATCGCTGCCAACCCGCGCGACCCCGGCCCAGCACCTCGCCCGACCCGCTTCTGGCGAATTGGGGAAGATGGGAGCCTGACCGAAGTAAAATTGTAATCCAAAGTTACGAACCCCTTACTTCATGCCTCTGCGCGGATCACCCTTACACCTGCGGCGCGAGGTTCACGACCGTCACGCCGTCGCCGCCCTCTTTCTCGTTGCCGCCCTCGTAATGGCTGACGAGCGAATGCTCCCGCAGCACTTCGCGGATTGCCTTGCGCATCGCGCCCGTCCCCTTGCCGTGAATAATCCGCACGAAGGGCAGCCCGGAGAGGTACGCCGCATCGAGATAGTTATCCAGTTGCGCGAGGCCATCATCCACGCGCAGGCCGCGCAGGTCGAGTTCAAGGCCGGGCGAGACGCCACGCGGACGGGTAATCTCCGCATTGGAGAGGGTCGCCGCCGAGTCGGGGCGGTAGTTTGCGTCGCGTGTGCCGCGCTTGCGGCTGGTCGATTCCGATTTTGCACGCTTGGCGATTTCATCCAGCTTGGCGCGCACGCGCAGCCGCCCAATCGCGATCTCCGCATCGCGGTCGGTGAGTTCGGTGATCTCGCCTTCGGCCTTGAGCGGCGCGATCCAGACGATCTCACCAAGCCGGAAGTGCGGACGATCATCTTCCTGAACCGTGTTCGCGGCCAGCGTGACGGGCTGCGCGTTGTTTTCCTTGAGGTTGGACATGCCGAGTTCAACCTGCTTGATCGCTTCAAGCGGCTGCCCCGCCGCGCGCAAGGAGGTTTTCAGGTGACGAATTTCGGTCTGCACATCCGCGATTTCACGGTCGGCCAGCCGCCGCGCTTCGGTCAGGATGTCATGCCGTTCCTTCTCCATCTCATCGCGCTTGCGGCGCGACTCGCGCTCGAATTCTTCCGCGCGCTGCTGTGCCTGCAACGCGATTTCGCGCGCCTTACGCGTCTCTTCGCGCGTGCGCTGCAATTCATCGAGCAGATCATCCGCGATCAGGTCTTCCGCGCCGATCATCTGCCGCGCGTCGGCCACGATGTCGCCCTGCAAGCCCAGCCGTGAGGCAATCGCGAGTGCATTGGAGCGCCCCGGAATGCCGATGATCAGGCGGTAGGTCGGCGCGAGCGTTTGCAGGTCGAATTCCACGCTCGCGCTGCGTGCGCCCCTGCGCTCCTGCCCATAGGCGCGCAGTTCGGGGTGGTGCGAGGTGACAAAGGTTGTGACGCCCTTCCCCGCGAGGAAGTTGAGGATGCCGCGCGCCAGCGCCGCGCCCTCGGTCGGGTCGGTTCCCGCGCCAAGTTCATCCAGAATGACCAGACATTCATCGTCGGCAGCTTCGAGGATGCGGATCGTATTCGTCATGTGCGCGGAGAAGGTCGAGAGCGATTGCTCGATGCTTTGCTCGTCGCCAATATCGGCAAAGACCTCGCGGAAGACGGAGAGCGTCGCGCCCGACTCCGCCGGGACCTGCAATCCACACTGTGCCATCAATACCAGCAGCCCAATCGTCTTGAGCGCGACCGTCTTGCCGCCCGTGTTCGGACCCGTGACGACGAGCATATAGGTTTCGTCGTCGAGGATAATATCGGTCGGGACGACTTTCAGAGACGGGAGGAGCGGATGACGCGCCTGTTCCAGTCGAATGCGACTGCCCGGATGCAGGCTGTTCGTCTCGCGAAAGCCGACGAGGGTTGGCTCCGTCGCGCGGATCGACTCCGCATAGCGCGCCTTCGCGAAGATCAAATCGAGGTAGCCGAGTGTCTCCACCGTCGCGACGATCACTTCCGCTTCGCCACCAACGGTCGCGGTGATCGCTTCCAGAATTTTGCGGATTTCGTCTTCTTCCGCAAGTTGCAATTCGCGCCAGGCGTTGTTGAGTTCGACGGTCGCCAGCGGTTCGATGAAGACGGTCGCGCCCGATGAGGACTGATCATGTACCACACCGGGGATGCGCCCTTTCGATTCAGCACGCAGCGGGATCACATAGCGCCCATTGCGCTGCGTGATCAGGACTTCTTGCAGGAAGCGCGCATTGTTCGGGTTGTTGATGATGTTGTTCAGGCGCGACATCAGCTTATCGAAGGCCATCCGCAAATCGCGCCGGATAACCGCGAGGCGCGGGCTGGCGCTATCCAGAATGCCGCCGTTGTCATCGACAATCGCGCTAATCTCGCCCTGAATGTTCGGCAGTTCATCGAGGCGGTCGGCAATTGCGCTCAGGCGTGGATATTGCCCCGTCAGGCGTGTAATCGTGCGGCGCAGGTTGCTGGCGCGGCGCAACGTGCTGCGAATATCGAGCAGCATTTGCGGCTCAAGGACGATCCCGCGCGTGGCTTGCATTACCGCCGCGCGCACATCCCGCGCGCCGCCCATATTGATTTCAGTTTTGACATCGAGCAGCTTGCGGGCTTCGGCGGTTTCGGCCTGGAGTTCGCGCGCCGTTTCGAGATCGGATGTCGGTGCAAGCTGCGTAACCATCTCCGCACCGAGGCTGAAACTCGTGAAGCGCGAAAGCTGGTCCAGAATTTTGTTTAGCTCAAGCGTCTGAGCAGATTTTTCGTTCATCAATCACCACACATGAAAAGCGCCGTCCCCGATTTCTCGGTTACGGCACTTTCGGTCGCCTGTTGAAGCCAATTATATCATAACTTGAAGTGGCGTCAACGGTTCAATATGGTTCATTCATGCACCCGCATTAAAATGGAAGTACGGTATCAGTCACGGGCGGACACATGGGTCCGCCCCTACGAAACGCGCGCTGTGTAGGGGTGGACCTGCGTGTCCGCCCATGATTTTGATTTTGATGCGTTTACCCTGACGGCTCACCTGCACATAATCCGCTGCGCTACTTCTCCGCTTCCATACGCTTCAATTTGCGCAACTGCGGCGCGGCCAGCCCTACCAATGAGACCACCACGATTGTCCCGATCCCCCCAAAGACGACTGATCCCACCGTCCCCAGCAGCCGCGCCACCACGCCGGATTCAAACGCGCCGAGTTCGTTGCTCGTGCCGATGAACACGCTGTTCACGGCGGAAACGCGCCCGCGCATCTCATCCGGCGTGTTCACGAGTAGCAGCGTACTCCGAATCACAACGCTGATTTGATCCATGCCACCGAGGATGAAGAGCATCGCCACACTGAGCAAAATGTTTTGCGAAATTCCAAAGATGATCGTCGCGAAGCCGAACCCGGCCACCGCGAAGAGCAGCGTCCGACCGACATTCGGGATCGAGCCACGCCGCGCAACCAAAAGTGCGGTCAGCAGCGCGCCGACGCTTGGCGCAGCGCGCATGACGCCCAACCCGGTCGGACCGACGCGCAAAATATCATCGGCATAGACAGGCAGCAGCGCGACCGCGCCACCCAGCAGCACCGCGAACATATCCAGCGTGATCGCCGCGAGGATGATCGGCGTGCGGAATACGAAACTCGCGCCCGCCACCAGCGATTTGACCGTGACGGGTTCCCGCGCGCGGGCTTTCTGCTCGCCCCGGATCATTAACGCGAGGACCGCAAACAGGATTGCCGCCGCGACATCGAAGCAATAAATCTGCCACGCGCTCCCGAACAGCGCGATCAGCAGCCCGCCGAGTCCGGGTCCGATCACGCTGGCGAGCTGCCATGCGCTGCTCGAATACGTGACAGCGTTGGTGAAATGTTCGGGCGGGACAGTCTGCGTGAGGAGCGCGCCCGATGCCGGGTTGTTGAATGCGCGCGCGATGCCGATTCCCAGTAGGAACAGGTAGAACAGGACGAGTTGCGATTGACCGACGGGCGTAAGGCACGTTCCGACCAGACAGCCCAGCCGCGCCACCGGACCCGCCGACACCGCGGCCACATTCGTTGCGGAGACGATCACGAGGCCGAACGAACTCAGCGCCGCGAGGACCTGCGCGACCGCGACGACGCGCTTGCGGTTATAGCGGTCCGCGACCGTCCCGGCGGGCAGCGAGAGGAAAATCACGGGCAGCACCTGCACCAGCCCGACAAGGCCGAGGTAGAGCGTATCTTTGGTGCGGTTATAGAGTTCCCAGCCGACGGCGACCCCCGCCATCTGTTCGCCAAGCACGCCGCAGAAGCGCGCGATAATCAGCAGTCGGAAATCGCGGAAACGCAGCGCGGCGTAGGGATCGTGGCGCGCACTTACATCTGACATTGTGTACTTTCTATGCGTAGTTCAGGTCGGATAGGGGAGAACGAGGTCACTTTCATCGTGGACAGCAAGACTAAGCAGCGAGTCGTTCTGGTAACAGGATGCGCCGAGAGAGAGGCCAAGGACATAGCCATCATAATCCGTCACAACGCAGCCGTCATTTTTGCCTAGCGGGCGGCCATAAATATCGGTCAGGCGCGCCACCGGATCGCCATTGATCAGCGTTTCCCCGGTCTTGACCAGATATTGAACAATGCCTGCTGCAGGCGCAAAAGGATGCTGCATCCGCCGGACCGGGTATGCGGGTGCGAGAACACGAATGTCCGTGATCGCCTCCGGCTCGTCGGTCAACATTCCGCCCCAGCGCATGACATTGCGAATGCCCGCCGCCGCCGAGTTCACAATCGCCGGGTCGACGCTCAGGTAGCCGCCGAGTTCGACGGTAAAAGCCGGGATGCGCGCCGAATTGAGCGCCGCGCCGCTGACGGAGCGATGCAGCGCCTTTCGCAAATAGTCGGTGCTGACGAACTCGTTGACGATGGTATGCCCGAAGACGGCGAGCATCTCCCCGATGCGCGTTTGCAAGCGTTGCGCCGCCACGCGGTCGCGTCCGTCACGGTAAAAAATCGGGTCACGCAACGCGAAGGGTAGCGACCCCGGTGAGAAATTATGTAAATCAATCAGAAACGAGGCGCTTTCCGAGAGCGTCTCGAAGAGGCGCTTGTAGACCCCTTCCAGCGGATTGAGCGGGCTGGTTTCGGTCGCGTTCGGCGCGCCACGCACCGGGAAGAGGCGGTTGGGGTCGACGTTGCTGGCATAGTAGGCGGTCCGCGAGCCAGTGCGCAGCCCCGCCGGGTTGAGCGTCGGGAGCGCGACCAGCGTGCCGTGCAAGCCACGCACGAGATCGGGCGTGATCAGGCGGTGGATGACGCTGATTCCGGTATATTCAGGACCATGAATGCCTGCCGTGACCCACAGCGTCGGACCGTCCTCGACGCCGCGCGCTATGATCACAGGCAGCGCGTCATAGCCGCCGCTGGGTAGCGCCACGCCCTCGTATGTGCCATAGCTTATCTTGCCGGGTCGCGCGTGCGCCGTCCCGACTTCAAGCAACACTGCCATTTCGTCCCGCGCAATCCACACCGGGAACACGAACCGCGTTCCGCAACAACATTCAATTATAGGCTGCCGGAGACCGAAAGCGCCAAAAGGAGAAGCTGCCACATTCCGCGCGGGATGGGCTGCAAATCGATGAATTCATCGAGACGGTGCGCGTTGCCGCCCGTCGTGATACCTATCGTCACGGCAGGCAGGCCGACCGACAGCGGATAATTTGCATCCGTGCTGCCGGAATGAAAAGCAGGCGCGGTCTTCGTCGCCTCCAGCGCTTCGGCGGCGGCGCGTGCGAGCGGATGCGTGGTCGGGATCGATCCGGCGGGGCGGTCGCCTACGACTTCGACGCGGAACTCGACACCCGGCGCGGCGGCAGCATCGAGCAACTTGCGCACGTCGGCTTCAAGCGCAGCGAGCGGCGCGGCAGCTTCCGAACGCATATCGAGCGTGAGGCTTGCATCGGTCGCGATGGAATTGACCGATTGACCGCCCTCAATCAAGCCGATATTGTAAGTCGTGCGGGGGCTGGCAGGCGGTGTGAGATCGGTCATGCGTGCAGCGAAACGGACCAGCGCATGGACCGCGCTCGGCTGGCCGTAATGCAACCACGAATGCCCACCCGCCGTGTGCGCGCTGATACGGAGCCGTCGCACGCAAATCCCGGCGGTATAGACCTGCCCATAGGCCATCCCTTCCAGAATGACGCACGCACCAAGCCGGGGACGTAGCGCCGTCACCGCCGCACGTATCCCGCCGAGGTCGCCCAGCCCTTCCTCGCGCGTGTTCGCGACGAACCAGACATCGGCAGCACGCGGCACTTTCGCGAGCAGGCGCATCGCGCCGAGCAGCGCGGCCACGCCGAGGCTGTTATCGCCGATGCCGGGTCCGACGATGCGCCCCTCGCCGCGCTGGATTTGCAAATCGGTGTGCGCCGCGAATACGGTATCCGTATGCGCCGCAACGCAAAGCGCCGGGAGCGTGGAATCGCGCCCCGGTAAACGGCCATACACATTGTAGAGTGCGTCCTGCGTAATATCGCTCAGGCCGCACGCCTCGAATTGGGATTGCGCATAATCCGCGCGAGGACGTTCCGCGAAGGTGGGCGCGGGGATTTGCTGGATGGCAATCGCCTCATCGATGATCGCGCCGACCGAGGCGTTCAGGGCGCGCTGCAACTCGACCCCGCGTGCGCTGGCCGCGAATGCAGGGATCGGGTTCAATGACTACTTCGTCGCTTCGCCGAGCGCGTTCAGGCGCTTCATCAGGCGCGATTTGCGGCGCGCAACGTTGTTCTTGTGCAGGATACCCTTCGAGGCGGCACGGTCGAGCGCGGAGATGGCGCTGACGATGCTGTCTTTCGCGGTGGCCGCGTCTGCGTTGGGGACGGAAGCGGTGCGCGCCTTCTTGATGGCGGTGCGCGTGCCAGTTACGACGAGACGGTTACGGAGCCGACGGCGCTCCGAGGTGCGGATGCGTTTGATCGCGGATTTATGATTCGCCATGTGGCTGCTTACTCTCTATTACACTGTGTTTCACGGGATTTCGGGCAAAAACGCGGCGGCAATCGTATCAGGATCACGCCTGATTGTCCAGCCCGTTCCGCGTGATTTGCGCGCCGCCAAATCCATATCGACAGATTTGTAAAATAAGTGTAAAGCAAGTGTAATAAATGTTCACACCCGGATCATACCCGGATAACGTGGACGTGGCATTCTAGGGCCGTTTGCAGCAGACATTTTCGATCTGCGCAGCAATTCAACAGGGTCCTACAACCATGAAGCGTTTTGCATTCCTCTCCATGATCGTCGCGCTTGTCTTCGTCATGCTCGGCACAACCTCCACCGCCTCGGCAGCGGCTTACACCGTCCCGAAAGGTCGCGATGCTTCGCGCGCTCGCTCCGGCGGCGTCTATTTCGCCCGCAGCAATTTTCAGGCCGTCTCGATCATCAATGCCAAAAAGGTCGATTCTGTGACCTCCACGCAGTTGCTCGCGCTGGCCGTCGGCGCGAACATCACCCTGAGCAATGGTGTCGCGATCCAGCGCATCGCCGAAAAGGATGCGAAGGGTCGTACCGTGTTCGTCGTGTTCGTTAATGGCGTACAGTCGAAGGTCGCGCTGACCGTCGGAACCTATGGCAAGTACACGAACGTCGTGCGCCTGCTCGTCGGCTAGTCTGACCGCTCTATAATCAGCCGCCCGCGCGCGGAGCCGTCGCGAGGCCGAGATCACGATAAATGTGATCGGCCTCGAAAAGCATCCCGGCTCCGCGCGCGCGCTGTGTCGTGCGGCGATAGAAATGTTTATAGTGCTGTCCCAGCGCTTCCAGAGATTGTGCGAGTTCGAGCCGGGGCGCGCGTTGCCGTGCCGCCGAGAGCGCGCGTAGATGCGCGTCGCGCGCGTCGTCCAGATGCTCGCTGTTCGTCTCAAGCGCAAGCGCGAGCGTCCGGTAAAGCGCCGGGAGCGCGCGTAAATCCCCCAGATCGCCGACTGCGCCCAACCCCTGCCGGGTCAATTTCAAAACTTTCGGGATGTCCCCCTCGAGCAGCGCGAGCCGCGCTTGCAGCGTGAACCATTCCGGTCGATACCAGAACAAATACATTTCATCTAGAAATTCACCCGCGCCCTGTAAGGCATCGGCTGCCGCGCTGCGGTCTTCGCACAGGACATGAATTTCCGCAAGCGCGAGCCGCGCGGCGGCCTCTGCATAGGGCTGATCGGGACCCAGCAGACGACGTGCCTGTTCGAGTTCGCGCCGCGCCTCATCGTAGTGGCGCAGGTCCTTGTAATAGCGCATTCCGAGCGAGAGCGCGCAAAGCGCCTGTGCCAGCGGGTCAATGTCCTCGCGCTGGCGCAATTGATCGAAGCGGAATTTGCCGCGCGTATAGTAGCCTGCATAACACAGCGCGAAGCCAATCTCGACATCCAGCAGATTCGAGGGACCGAGCAGCATTTCGGCTTCTTGCAGCGCGTCTACGGTCCCATCCACTTCGCCCAACACGCTGCGCAGCCGCCCGATCAGGACCACCGCCGCGCCAAGTTCCGCGCCACTCCCCGATGACCGCAGCGTTTCGGCTTCGGCTTCCGCGCTCGATAACCGGGATAAAAGCGCCGTCGTGGTTGGCAGACCTGCGCTTTCACCGAGCAGCGCGGACGGATCGAACATTAGCTGCGCACGCGGATATAATTCAGTTGCGAGAGTGCGCGCACCTGCTGGTCGGCACGGTATGAACTGCGCACGAGCGGACCGCTTTCGACCCACTTGAAGCCGAGTTCCAGCCCGATCCGCTTAAGTTCATCGAATTCCGCAGGTTCGTAGTAGCGGTCGATGGGCAGGTGCTTCTTGCTCGGCTGGAGGTATTGGCCGAGCGTCAGAATATCGACATTGAG
Source organism: Aggregatilineales bacterium (assembly GCA_965246845.1). Lineage (GTDB taxonomy): Bacteria > Chloroflexota > Anaerolineae > Aggregatilineales > UBA2796 > JBBRMW01. The sequence goes on along the minus strand of CBDFFR010000008.1, from coordinate 465,160 downwards.
TGCGGCCAGATCGCGCATGACCTCGACCACCTCATCGAACGTCTCGCCGAGGCCGAGCATAATCCCGGTCTTTGTGAGTACAAGCGGGTCCATCGCCTTCGCGTTGCGCAGGGTCGCGAGCGCCCACTCGTAGTGATCCTGTGGCTGCACCTTGCGGAAGATACGCGGCACGGTTTCGACGTTGTGATTGAGAATTTCCGGCTGGGCGTCCATAACGATGCGCAGCGCATCCGGGTTCGCCTTGAAATCCGGGATGAGGACTTCGATGCTGCAACCGGGCTGCACCTTGCGAATGCGCCGGATGACCATCGCGAAAATCGGCGCGCCGCCATCTGGCCGCTCGTCGCGGTTGACGCTCGTGATCACGACATGCCGCAGGTTCATCGCCCGGACCGCTTCCGCAATGCGGATCGGCTCCTGCCAGTCGAGCGGGCTGGGGCGTCCGGTTTTGATGTCGCAGAACCCGCACGAGCGGGTACAGGTATCGCCCATCATCAGGAACGTGGCCGTGCCGCGCCCCCAGCATTCCCCGATATTCGGACACATCGCCTCTTCGCAGACGGTGTGGAGTTCCTTGCCGCGCATCAGCGTCCGCACGTTTTCATAGGTTTCGCCGCTTGGCGCGCGGACCTTGAGCCAGGGTGGGCGACGCAGCGGACGATCACCGGGAACCGCATCGACCCGTGCGCGGTCGTCCGTGATCTGGTCCAGCGGGATGAGCATATCGGTCACGAGGGATGTTCCTGTAGAGGGTAGTATGTGCAATTATACCGCAAGCGCGGAACGCACAAGGCGTTGGGTACGGGGCAAACGCATCAAAATGGAAGTACGGTGTCAGTCACGGGCGGACACATCGGTCCGCCCCTACGGAACGCGCACTATGTAGGGGCGGATCTGCGTGTCTGCCCACGCTTTCTATGAGCATACTCAGCAGATTTCAGACCACCATGCCGTATACTATACCAGGTATGATTTTCATGCCTGCGAGGGGTAGTGGCACAAAATACGGCAACGCGCGTCCTCGTCATCGAGGATGAAGAAAAAATCGCGAACTGGCTGCGCGCGTTCCTGCGTGAGGCGAAATTCGAGGTAATGACCGCCGCGACGGGCAGCGCCGGACTTAAACTCGCGGCAACCGAACGCCCCGATGTGGTCCTGCTCGATTTGATGCTGCCGGATATGGACGGGTTGGATGTGTGCCGCATGATCCGGCAGCGCTCCGACGTGTTGATCCTGATGCTCACGGCGCGCGTCGAAGACACCGACCGCCTGATCGGGCTGGAAGTCGGCGCGGATGATTACATCACCAAGCCGTTCAACCCGCGTGAGGTGATCGCGCGCATCCGGGCGTTTCTGCGCCGCGCGAACGGGCTGCTCTCCATCGAGGGACCGGAACTCGCGTTCAATGGCCTTGTGTTGAATCCGGCGGCGCGCTCCGTCACGCTCAACGGCAAGGACATCGCGCTGACGCCGACCGAATTTCAAATCCTCGAATTGCTGATGCGGCGTCCGGGCATGGTCTTCACGCGCGAGGCGCTAATTACGGAAGCACTCGGCTACGATTATGCCGCTTACGAGCGCACCATCGACGCACATATCCGCAACCTGCGCCGCAAGATCGAGCCGGACGGCGGGACGACATTCATTCATACCGTGTTCGGCGTTGGCTATCGCTTCGCAAGCAGGACGGAGTAACCATGCGCAAACTACGCTGGCGATTGATGCTCAGTTACCTGCCTGTCGTGCTGATCCCGATCCTGCTGGTCGGGTTTGTCGCACGCGGCGTCGCAGGCTATGGCGTGAACATCTGGGTCACGACCGAGGCGGGGCGGCGCGCTTCCGCGCTCGTGAATGCCTATGCCGAATATTACGAGACTAACGGCTCGTGGTTCGGTGTCGAAACCCTGTTCCAGCAGCCCGCCAACCCACCGGGCAAGGGACAGCCGAGGCTACCCGCCGGACAGCGCCCTGCCGATCAGGAAATCCTGATCACCGATGCAGAAGGGCGCGTGGTGAAGAGCGAAACGGGCAATTCGGTCGGGCAGGTCCTTTCCACCGATGCGATTTCGCACGGCGCAGCGATCTGGGCGAACGGCCAGCGCGTCGGTACGCTCGTCATCGGCGCGGCGCTCGGCGTGCTGGATCAACAGCAGCGGCAGTTATTGAACACGCTCACCCTCGCATTGCTGGTCGCGGGCGCAGCATCGGCGCTGGTCGCGGTGCTGATCGGGCTGTGGCTTTCCCGCACGATCAGCGCTCCGGTGGCGCGTCTGATGACCGGAGTACGCGCGCTCTCCGGCGGCAAGTGGGGGTCGCCGCTGCCCGTCTATAGCCGCGACGAACTGGGCGAACTGACCGAAGCCTTCAACCGCATGGCGGCGGAAGTCACGCATCAAGAGCAGATGCGGCGGCAAATGGTCGCGGATGTCGCGCACGATTTGCGGACACCCCTCAGCATCATGTCGCTCGAAGTGGAAGGCATCCGCGCCGGGATGCAGACGCCCGAAGAGGCGACGACCAGCCTGCAAGAGGAAATTACGTGGCTGCAACGGCTGGTCGAAGACCTGCACACGCTCTCCGTGCTGGATGCGAATCAGGCCACCTTGCAGCGCGAACCGACGCCGCTTTCGCCATTTCTGACCAACGTGTGCGAGCAGTGGAAGCCGCTGGCCGACTCCGCGCGGCGCGTACTGTGCTGCGAAGTGCCGCCGGGGTTGCCGACGCTGTGCATCGACCCCTATCGGATGCGGCAGGTCCTCGGCAACCTGCTCGACAACGCGCTGCAACACACCGGACCGACCGCGACGATCACGCTTGGCGCGCAGCAAATCGCCGGGAGCCGCGCCGCGATCTTTGTCCGCGATACCGGACCGGGAATCGCGCCCTCGGACCTGCCGCACCTCTTCGACCGTTTCTATCGCGCTGACCGCTCCCGCAGCCGCAACAAACGCCAATCCGGGAGCGGCTTGGGGTTGAGCATCGCGCAGCAGTGGGTCAAGCTGCACGGCGGGGAAATCACCGTGCAATCTGCTTCGGGGCGCGGCACGACGTTTACGGTCGCTCTACCGCTTTCGCCGGAGTGCCGAGAAGTTCCGTAAGGCGCTGCGACCCCGGACTTTCCGGCAGGAACACATAGCGCACCGGGATCACGGTCGTCTGCGTGCCGCCGATGCTGCGCAGGTGTGCGACCGCCGCGAGCAGGTTCTTGCTATGGCAAATGATCGTCGCGCTGTACCACTGTCCATCATCCGATTCGCCCGTCGTGGACGCATAGATAGGCGCGACAGTCGGACCCTGCAAGCCGCTCGTGATCGGGTTTGATGCGACGGCGTGCGCGATGGCTTCCGGGGAATGGCCGCGAATATTCGCGGTAAGCTGGTAGTAGTTGCGTCCGTTCAGCGTCGCGTCGATGATTTCAAGCAAGGTGCGCGCGGTTTCCAGCACTTCCGGGCGCTCGCGCAAGGCACGCGCGTTTGCGACGAGGCACGCATTCGACTCCAGAATGATCCCATCGTTCAGCACTTTGAGGCCGTTCTCGCGCAGCGTGGTCCCGGTCGCGCTCAGGTCCACTATCATATCTGCATAGCCGAGCGTGGGCGCGGCTTCGATTGCGCCGTCGCTCTCAATCAATGTGAAATGATGGACGCCGTGCTGATGCAGAAATTGCCGCGCCTGATTCATGAACTTGGTTGCGACGCGCAGATTGCGCCGCTTGTTCTCGCGAAAGTCCAGTGAAATATCAACGACATCGGCCATCGCGTCGGCATCGATCCACGCTTCCGGCACGGCGACGACCAATTGACAGCCGCCATAGCGCAGGTTTTCATGCACAATGATCAGGTCTTCGAGGTCGCCCGCCTGTTCATAAACGACATCCAGCCCGGTGATCCCCAGGTCGATTACGCCATCCACCAGCTTGTACACGATGTCTGTCACGCGCTGAAACAGCACATCGACCTGTGGCAGCGCCGGGATTGTCGCGGTGTACTGGCGCGGGTTGGTTTGCAGCACTTTCAGATCGCACGAGCGCAGAAAGTCCATTGTCGGCTCTTGCAGCGCGCCCTTGCTGGGCAGCGCGAGCGTCACGCGGCGGTCGGTATTCACGGGCGCGGCTCCTTCCAGCTTGCGAGCAGTGCATCCAGCGTAAGCATCGTTTGCGCCCCGCTGCGTGCATCGCGGACGGTCAGCGTCTTCGCGGCACGTTCGCGCTCGCCGATCACGACGATCTGCGCGATGCCGCGCCGTGCCGCGTAGGTATACGCCTGCGAGGGGTTGCGCGTCGGCGGGGGATACAGCTCGACCGGGCAAGCCGCCCGCAGCCGCGCCGCGACCTGTGCCGCGTAGATGCTGTCGGCAGCGTCGATTGGCACAATCAGCACCTGCGGCGCGTTCGGCGTGGCGCGGAACCCGACGCGGCGCGCTTCTTCCATCACGCGCTCCAGCCCGTACATGAATCCGACGGCGGGCGTATCCTGCGACGCGCCGACCACGCGGATAAAATCATCGTAGCGCCCGCCGCCGCAAAGCTGCTCGCCGCCGGAGTGAATTTCAAAGACGAAGCCGGTGTAATAGTTCACACCGCGTGCGAGGCCGGGTTGCAAGACGAAACGCGCCGCATCGAGGCCATAGCCTTCGGTGAGCAGCGTCACCGTCTCGCGCCATTCATCGAGCAGGCTGCGCATCGCTGCATCCGCCGGGAAGAGCGAATCGAGTTCGTGGAAGACGGCATCCGGTGCGCCTTCGACCCCGACGATACTGTGTAGAAAGTCGAGCGCGCGGTGGATCGTGACCTGCTGATTGGCGCGACGGCTCTTAGTGAGCAGGCGCTGCGCCACGTCCTCGTTGGTGCGTCCGCTCCCGGTCGTGCCGAGATTCGCGGAGCGCAGCAGCAATTCGAGCGCGTGCGCGATGTCCTCCGCGCTGGCCTCGTTTTCGCCGAGAGACACACGTTCAGCGACGAGGTTTTCCGCGTTGGCACTGAGCGCGACCATCTGCTCGAAACGCTTTTCGACGTAGGCGCGACCACGATCCGGCCTGCGCAGGTTTTCGACCTGGCTGAGAAGAAAGCGCTTGGTGCGGCGGTCGAGATCGAAGTGATCGAGTGCGCGGTTGAGCAGGCCGAGATGCCCCATGTAGATTGTCGTCTCGCGGATGCCAAGCGCGGCGAGTCCATCTGCGGCAAGGCCGACTGTCTCTGCGTCCGCTGCCGCGCCCGTCGCGCCGATCAGTTCCGTACCGAGCATGGTGAACTGCCGCGAATGGCCTTTGCCCGGCGACTCGTAGCGGAAGACCGGACCCGCGAACTGCCAGCGCAGCGGCTTCGGCTCGTGCTGAAAGCGCTCAACATACAGCCGCGCCGCCGATGCCGTGAACTCCGAGCGCAGGCAAAGCTGCCGCCCGTATAGCTCGAACGTGAACAGGCGGTTGATCGCCTCGTCCCCGGATTTGGTCAGGAACAGATCGGCGTATTCGATTACGGGCGTCTCTACCGTCTGGTAGCCGTAGCGCGACATAGCCGCCATCAGGACGCTGGACACGGCGGCGGCTTCGGCGGCTTCGGCGGGTGCGCGGTCATAGACACCAGGCGGGCGTAGCGGCGCAGGCAATGGCGGTCCTTTCGGCGATGAAAACGTGCTGGATCATACCAGAAAAACCGGACCTGATCGCATTTCATTTTATACCTTGACAGTTATATAACCTGTATGATATATTTATTGTATGATGACCACATTCGAGGCGTTGGCAGACCCGACGCGCAGACGTATTCTCGACCTGCTCCACGAAAAGCCGCGGCTGGTCGGAGAGCTGGTTGACCTGCTGGGAATGAGCCAACCCGGTATCTCGAAGCACCTGCGCGTGCTGCGTGAGGTCGGGTTGGTCAGCGTGCGGCAGGATGCGCAGCGGCGCTGGTATGAACTGCGCAGCGAACCGTTGATCGAAATCGATCTGTGGCTGGAGTCCTACCGTCATCTATGGGCTGCGCGCATGGATCGCCTGGCCGATTACCTCAAAGAACTGCAAGCAAAAGAGGAGAACAAGCATGACACCGACAAATAACCAGAATACGCTCGTCATCACCCGTATTTTCGACGCGCCGCGCGAACTGGTCTGGAAGGCGTGGACCGACGCGGAGCAGATGAAGCGCTGGTGGGGACCTATTCCCTTCACCGCTCCTGTTTGCAAAATCGACCTGCGCGTCGGCGGGAAGTATCTGTTCTGCATGAGGTCGCCGGAAGGTCAGGATTTTTGGAGTACGGGGACGTATAAAGAGATCACGCCCGTAGAGCGCCTCGTCTACACCGATAGCTTTGCGGACGCAGAAGGTAACGTTGTACCAGCAACGCAATACGGCATGTCGGCGGATTTTCCGCTTGAGCAGCTTGTTACCGTCACGCTGGACGGGGAAGACGGCAAAACGAAGATGACGCTCTCGCACGCGGGCATCCCGGCGGGCGAAATGGAAGAAATGACGCGCGCCGGGTGGGGTACGTCGTTCGATAAGCTGGCGGCGAGCCTGATCTAATCCTGTCATATTCGTGTTGGTGCTGATACAGCTAAATCGGCATCAACCCGCCATCCAAAATCAATGTCTGCCCGGTCATGTAGCTCGCGTCGTCGCTCGCGAGGAAGGCGACGACGCCCGCCACATCTTCCGGCGTGCCGAGCCGCCGCAGCGGGACCTCTGCCGCACGTTTGGCGTTGAAGGTCCCCGGCGGCCAGCCCTCGCGTTCGCAGATTTTCGCATCGACGGTCATCTGCATATCGGTCAGGATCGACCCCGGCGAGAGCGCATTCACGGTGATCCCATACGGTCCGAGATCGACGGCAGCGGCGCGCGTCAGGCCGATCAATCCAGTTTTGGTCGTGCCATAGGCAATTGTCGCGGGGAAGCCGACGATCCCGGCTATCGACGACATATTGATGATGCGCCCGCGATGCTGCCCCATCATGATCGGCGCTATCGCCTGAATGCACAGCATCGCGCCCGTCAGGTTGACATCCAGCGCGAGATACCAGTCATCGAGCGGCATCTCGTGGATCGCGCCGCTATGATAGATACCCGCGTTATTCACCCAGATGTCGATGCGCCCGAAGGTATACGCGATTTCATCCACGACTCTGCGGATCGAGCCTGCATCGCGCAAATCCAGAATATGCGCGCTGTGCCGCTTATCGTGCAGCCGCGCCGCGAGGTTGAGATCGAGCGCGACCACGCTTGCGCCTTCCGCGAGGAAGCGTTTGGCGATTTCCTCACCGAGGCCGCGCGCCGCGCCCGTGACTACCGCAACTTTATCTTTGAAGCGTTCCAGCATGAGGACTCAGCGGTGGAGAAGCCACACCATCCCATACGGCGGCAGCGTCAGGGCTTGCTCTACGGGGTACTCTGCGCCGCTGATCAGGTCCGTCAGCGGCTCTTCACCTGCGGAAAAGCGCCCGTTGACGACCTGATTGTGTTCGCTGAAGTTTGCCAGAACAAGCACGTTCTCGCCACTATTCGAGCGCTCGAAGGCGAGGACGTGCGGATTGCCGCTTTCGATCCAGTTCGCGGTTCCGCTCGCAGCAAAGGCCGGGTGCGCCTTGCGGACATGGATCATCCTGAGCAGCGGCAGGAAGTGCCGACCCGCGATGCTGGCCGGGTCCGTGCGCGCCGCCCAGCGTGCCGGGTCGAAGCGCGGACGGTGGACCCAGCGTGAGTCGCTCGCGTGCGCGGGGTCGGTTCGGTAGCTGTAATCATTCAGCGCGCCGAGTTCGTCGTTCAGGTACAGCAGTGGGATACCGCCCGCCGCGAGCGTCAACCCTTGAATGAGCAGATAGCGAGCGATGCTCAGTTCAATTTGTGTCTCGTCGAGCGCTGTTTCAAGTCCGTTCAGGCTGGCCGCCATGCCGCTAATCCGCATATCGCCCGTGCGCGGGTTGTAATTGAAAGGCAGGCCGCGCGCATAGCTGCCGGGGAACTGCCCGGTGTAGAACGCATTCAGAAACCTGCGGTGCGCTTCGCCATCCATGCCGAGTTCGGCGGCGTCTTCGTTGGCGAAACTCCAGCCAATATCGTCGTGCAGCCGGATGTAATTCACCCACGCGGCATTTTCGGGAATGATGAAGCGCTTCGCCATCGTGTGCCGCAACAGCCGCACCTCGCGCGTGGAGAGCGCTTCCCAGAGCAGCACCATCAACGTCGGGTGATAGCTGATTTCGCATTCGCGCCCGATATATTTTGCCACTTCGTCAGGGTGGACAATCGCTTCCGATTTGAAGATCGTCGCGGGCGCGGCCAGCTTGACGAGGATGTTCAGCGCTTCGATAATCCAGTGCGCTGGCGGCAGGTTTTCGCTTGTCGTGCCGAGTTCCTTCCAGACGAAGGCAACCGCATCCAGCCGCAGGATTTCCACGCCGCGATTGGCGAGGAACAGCATTTCGCCAAGCATCGCATCGAAGACCGCCGGATTCGCGTAATTCAAATCCCATTGAAACGTGTTGAATGTCGTCCAGACCCATTGGCCGACTTCCGGCACATAGGTGAAATTGCCGGGCGCTTGCGCCGGGAAGATTTCGCGCAGCGTGCGCTCATATTGATCGGGCAGTGTACGGTCCGGGAACATGCGGTAGAAGGCTTGATAATCCCGCTCCCCGGCCTTCGCACGCAGCGCCCAGTCGTGTTCATCAGAGGTGTGATTGAAAACCAGATCGAGCGCGAGGCTGATCCCTTCGGCGCGCAGTTCAGCCGCGAGTGCGGTGAGTTCGTCCATCGTGCCGAGCGCCGGGTTGACCTCACGAAAGCTGCTCACCGCGTAGCCGCCATCGCTATCTCCAGCGGGCGCTTTGAAGAGCGGCATAAGGTGCAGGTAGGTCAGGCCGAGTTCCTTGAAATAGGGGATGCGCGCCCGAATGCCCGCCAGATCGGTCGCGTATAAATCGACATAGCACACACCCGCGACCTGCTGCTCACTCTGATACCAGCGCGCGCCGGGACTCTCGCGTTCCGCGTCGAGCGCACGCAGCGCCGGGGAGCGCTCAAGGTAAGCATGTGCCGCCGTCTTGAGCATCGCTTCGAGGTGATAGAAGTAGTCGTAATGCGTCCCGTAGAGGCTAATCAGCAGTTCAAACAGGCGCGGGAAGCCTGCATCCAGCCGCGCCTCGAAAATCGGCCATGCGGCGGTATCATCCTTGAACAGGCGCAGCAGCCAGGGGCGCAGACGGGTGAGCGAGCGATGCGCTTCTTCTTGAATATTCAACAAAAGAGAATCCTTGCGAGTCGCATTACTGGCGCGGGGCGATTTTGGTCACGAGCGCGCGATTGATGACTTCAACAATGCCGCGTTTGCGGAAGTTTTGCAAGCCGTCCTGCAATTCCCTTGCGGCTGTCCGGAGCGCGGCGGCGAAGGACTCATTTTCAGCGAAGTCAGCCATGCCTGCCAGACATGCCCCAATGGAGTAGTGCTCGTCGGACAGGCAGTACAACGTAAGCGCATCCTTATGGAATGCTTCGGCGCGTTCGAGCAGCCCGCGTTCGAGCGCGACACGACCCAATTTGAGAAACGCCTGCGCCATGACGCGCTTGCCTGCGTCCCACTTCACGGCAGAGACGGCATTGCCAACGCCGAAGAGGTAAACCTGTTCGGGTAGCGCTCGCTCGTTCAGCGCGGTGTACAGGTTGCCGATAGGCGGCGCGTCGGGCGTCCAGCTTGCGAGTGCAGCCAGTTCCAGGGCAGCCAGACTATCATTCGGCGCGATCTGCGCCAGCCCGATCACCGCGATCAGCAAATTCCATGCGTCATTCGTTTCGCGAAGCAGCGGGATACTTTGTTCAAGTGCGGTTTGGGCGGCCTGCCAATCGCCCCGCGCCAGTTGAAGGATACCCATACCGCGCAGCGAATTTGCGCCGGGGTGACGGTCGAGCTGGCGCAGAATGTCCTGACTTCGCGTGAGCGATGCCAATGCTTCGTCATAGCGCCCGACCCACCACAGATTCCCCGTCTGGGCATGAAGCGCTTTCACCAGCGATTCGGGATGATTCTCGACGCCGCGCTGCCGGATCGCGCGCTCCAGCCACTGCCCGGCCTCTGTAAAGTCACCGCGCGCCTGCCAGAAGCCGAACATGGCCGTCGCGAGGCGCAGCGCATAATCCGGGTTGTCGGCGCAGGTCAGGCTCCATTCGAGGGCGGCGCGGACATCATCCAGAATGTCAATCAAGCGGCGCATTCCCTCCACACGCTCGCTGCTACTGAGCTTTTTCACGCAGGCAAGCACGAGGTCGAGGATGTGAAACAAATGCAGATGCCGTGTCTGCTCGCTCTCTGCGGAGTCGTTCAGCTTTGTTTCGGCGTAACGCCGCACCAGTTCATGATAATCGAACTGCCGGGTATCACTACGCCGGATGAGGCTCTTCTCGACAAGCTGTAACAGGGTCGGGACCGACGCACCCGCGACCGCCTGTGCCGCCTCCAGATCGAACGCATCGCGGAATACGGAAAGCCGCATGAAAACGTTTTGTTCATCCGGGGTGAGGGTTTGCCAAGCGCGCTCGAAGGTCGCCAGAATGCTGCGCTGGCGTTCCGGGATGTTGCGCGCAGGCGAGGAGAGCAGTTCAAAATTCGTCGCGACCTGCGCAGCAATTTCATCGAGCGAACTCACGCGCGTCCATGTCGCGGCCAGTTCGAGCGCGAGCGGCATTCCTTCGACCAGTCGGCACAATCTGACAATCGCCTGAATATTTTCCGACGCAGCGAAGGCTGGATTGATGCGTCGAATGTGTTGTACGAGCAACCGTGTCGCCGGGTAGGTTTCCAAATCTGCGACGCTCAAGTCGAGCGACGCTGCGGGATAGGGCATCCCTTCGAGCGGGAACAGCCATTCCTCGCGCAGGTTGAGCCGTTCCTGCGACGTGACCAGCAGTTTCACGCCGGGGGCGGCTTCCAGAATACGGGCGAGCAGCAACGCGCCATCGAGAAGATGCTCGAAGTTATCTAGGACGAGCAGCATATGTTTGTCGCTCAGGTAAAACGTGAGCTGATCGAACAGGTCTGCGCTTCCCGGAAACGGCAGCTTGAGCGCCTCGGAAATAAGCTGCGGGAGCAACCGCGCATCATCAAGCGCGGTCAGCGAGACGACATAAACGCCATGTGTGAACTGCCCGATCTGTTCTTCCGCTGCACGCAACGCAAGCCGCGTCTTACCCATCCCGCCCGCGCCGAGAATGGTCAGCAACTGACAGGCCGGGTCCGCGAGCAGTTCTCGAATTTTCAGCAGTTCGGCGTCGCGACCGATGAATGGCGTGGGCTGGCGCGTCAAATTGTGTGGTGGCGCAGTTTTCGCAGAAGGCGCGAATTCTCCCGTGCGGATGCGGTCGCGCAGGCGGAGCGTTTCCGACGCGGGTTCGATTTCAAGCTGATCGCGCAGTGTGCGGCGGCAGACCTCGAACTGTTCCAGCGCTGCGCTGCGCTCACCCGCGCTTGCGAGCAGCCGCATCAGGGCGCGGTGTGCTTCTTCGTTGAGGTCGTCAAGCTGCACCCAACGCTTCGCCCAATGTGTCGCCTTTGTCGGTTCGGCTCGCCGCTCGTATTCAGTAACGAGATACGTCACGGCTTGTATCGCTCGCGTATGTAATGCCTGTCGCTCGATGCCGAGCCAATCCTCGAATGCGTCAGCATTAGGCGCGGTAAACCCGAATAGAAAATCTCCAGTATAGAGCCCCACCGCGTCTTCGACCTGCTGTAGAAGCACATCGGATAGCGTGCGCGCCGCGTTCCATTCGCGTTCTGCGTCGCGTGCGATGTCGTCCAGAATGGAAGCATCGAGCGTCAGCGGGTATTCGGGATTAATTTCTACCGTCTGCCGATCCGTGAGCAACAGATCGGGCAGCGCGACGCGAAGCTGGCTGAGGACCACGCGCAGGCTGCTCGCGGCACGTTCGGGCGGCTGGTCGGTCCACAGCAGTTCGGCAAGAACCTCGCGGCTCTCGCGCTGTCGCGTTCGTGCCAGATAGACCAACAACGCCGCCGCCTTTTGTGGGAGCGGTGCGCCGTCAATGTGCAGGCCGCCAAAGGTTCGGATATGAAGGCGCGTATCCATGAGAGGTCGGGTCCGCATCACTTATGCTCAACTATAACTCATTGTTGAGTCGTTAAAAACCTATAAATGAACCGAATTTACGATGCGGTTAACGATATTTTTGCGGTGGTTTCACGACCGCTGCGTATGCTGTCTGGTAACGAGCAAAGAAGGACAGCAATAATCATGCACGCACGCCAGCATGTTTCCGAGCAGGACGAGCGCCATAAATCCCAGGCGACATCAATACGCACACAGCCGAACGCGCTAGGGGAAGCTCCGATCCGCAATCTCAACCCCAAGCAGCAGGCCATTCACGATATGCAGCGGATGCACGGCAACGCGCACACGGTTCGCCATCTTAAGGGAACAGGAGCGCAAACTATTCAACGCGCCCCTGCGCCGTCACAAGCGGCTGGGGCTACGCTTGAAGGTTCCGGTGGGAAGGAATTAAGCATCGGACAGGCAGGATACACCCCTGCAATGCTCGCAGAAGCCGATTGGCTGACTGCGAACGCAGGAACGGAAGAGACTGCACCGATTGCACCCGCTTCAATCAATTACGCGCAGCACAAAGACCTCAAAACACAGTTGGATGCGCAAATGGAAGGACTCAAACCGCAATGGGAAGGAATGAGTCCAGTCGAGGCTGCAATGGTCATGCGTCCACAGGTGAATTCAATTCAGAATATGTCGAACGCATTAGACGGAGACAAAATCAAACTTCAGGATGGCGTACAAAAATACAATAGCTGGACGACGCACGCCAACCTGTTCTATGCCTCGAAAGCGCGTCTAAATCAGATGCAGGCGCTGCTCCAGGTCGAGAGTCCGGCAGCGATGGCGGCAACCGTACAGCAGGGATTGGTCGATGCGACTTCCGTTGCCGGAATGCAGGACACGGCTGTGCAGGCAATGGAAGCAGCACCTAATACAAAACTTCGCGGAGAGTCGCTCGCACTTTCGGTCGAAAAACTTACCAATGCGTCGAACAAGGTGCAGACCAGTTGGTCGAAGTGGCGAACCGAAGCTGCGCTGCCGGGTTATGCCAGTGCAATCGATGCTACAGCAGATGATGAACGGGCGCGTTTACAGGAAATTCATTCTGTCGAAGCAAGAGTTGGAGCGATTGGCAGTATGATTGATTCGGTTATGGCCGCACCCACAAGCGCGATGGGGATGATCCAGCCCTGGCAAAACCTCGCGGAAAGCGATGGAGACAATTTTGCACTTGCAAAGCAGGGAGCAGCACTCGCCAACACACAAACCGCCAACCTCGATGTATCTTCCGCGAAAGCAGTATCGCAACTCGCGGTTCAAGCCTTGTATCGTGGGGAGTCGAAAGCGCTGGAAGATGAAATCGAGGCGGTGACGCTACGCGCTAACCGCGTCCGATCAACAGCCGACGCGATGAAGAAGGAAATTCCGCACAAGGAACTGAACGACGCGCTTCGGGAATTCGCGACTGCAATGACCGCCGTTAAAGAGACGGTTAACAAGCAACGGGAAGATTACCTTCAGTTTGGTCGCGGTCTCGACATTTTCTCGACTGGCAGTGCAGAGGCAGGCAACGCAGGTCTGGCCGCAGGCAAGAAAGAAGAGCGCTATACCCTCATAATGGCGGTCGCTGCACAGATTGCCGAAGCCTCCACCTTTGGCAACAGCGCAAGGAAAATGATGCCAGCAGAACTGTTAAATCTGAGTCGCGAAATCCTGTACAATCGCGCGCCGCGTGATAGAAGCAGCTCCTTCAGCATCGGCTTCACGCCCGATGAAACCACATTCTTTGCTGCAATATCCAGTGAACTCAGACGCTTTGGCAATGCGCAATCCGCATTCGAGCAAATCTTCGGACAGGGGAAATCACAAAGCAGCGAACTCAATAAAACACAAATGGGTGGGTCAGGCGAATACTAATCAACGTGCATTACCTAAATCTCAGGCGTGTTGCCCGTGCTGCGCCGGGCTGCTAGGATACAGGTGAGCAGCAGCAGGCGAACCAATGGCCGAACCCAACGCGACCGTAAGTCCCCCGGCCCTGCCGGAAATTCAGGCGGGCGCATCCACCGGAAAAAAACGCGCGGTCCCCGGTATTTTCAAAATCCTGGGACCGGGCATCATCACGGGCGCATCCGATGACGACCCCGCGGCGATTGGCACGTTCGCGGCGATTGGCGCGTCGCTTGGCTTCGCAACATTGTGGCTGCCGCTGCTCACGCTGCCATTGATGGCGACGGTACAATTCATCTGCGCGAAAATCGGCCTCGTGACGGGGCGCGGGATCGCGGGCGTGGTCCACAAATATTATTCGCGCAAGCTGCTCTATCCGGTTGTCGCGGCGCTGTTCATCGCCAACACGATAGGCGCGGGCGTGGACCTCGGCATCATGGCCGCTGCGCTTGCCCTGATCATCCCACTCCCCGCGCCCGTCCTCGTCCTGATTCTGACCGCGCTGATCCTCGTAGCGCTTCTGTTCGGCTCGTATAAGCAAATTACAAGCATCCTGAAATGGCTGACACTGACGCTCTTCGCCTATGTCGCGGCGGCGCTGCTCTCGCGCCCGGATTGGGGCGAGGTGTTGCGCGCGACGGTAGCGCCTTCGATCCACTTCGACAAAGCGCTGATCGGGGCGGTAGTCGCGATCCTCGGCGCGAACATTTCTCCCTATGCGTTCTTCTGGCAAACCGAAACCGAAGCCGAAGAAAAGCGGCAACATCACGAAGAGGAGCGCCCCAAAGGACATGCGCGGCGCTGGCGTCCACGCCCGACGAATGACGAACTCAAGTATGCAGCGATGGATGTCAACGTCGGGATGTTCTTCGCGAACCTGGCGATGTATTGCATCATCCTCGCGGCGGCGGCCACGCTGCACGCTTCCGGCAAGACGCAGATCAACTCCGCTGCCGAAGTCGCGGATGCGCTGCGCCCGGTCGCGGGTGATGGCGCGCGGTTGCTCTTCGCGGTCGGGATTGTCGGGTCGGGGCTGCTCGCTGTGCCGACGCTCACCGGGTCGGCGGCGTATGCTGTTTCGCAGGCGTTCGGCTGGAAGTATGGATTGAACCGCAAGCCGCATCAGGCGCGCCAGTTCTACGCCGTGATCGTCGTCGCCGCGCTGATCGGGATGCTGATCAACTTCGCGGGTTTCAATCCGGTCGATGCGCTGGTCTGGGCGTCTACGCTCTACGGCGTGCTTGCGCCGCTGCTGCTTGTCGTAATCATGCTGATCAGCAACAATCGCGAGATCATGGGACGCCGCAAAAACGGGCGGCTGCTGAATATCATGGGCTGGGCGGCAACAGCAATCATGTTTGCGGCGTCCGGGGCGCTGGTCCTGACGCTGCTGTTGCCCTGACGCACTTACAGTCCCATCGACTCCTTGAGCGCTCACGTTTTCGGAGTATCATTATCCTATTGCATCATCATAGAAAGTCTGCTGATCTACCATGTACGCACAATCCCTCACCACTCAACCGGGACTCACAGAAGCCCATTTGACCGCCGAGCAAATCCAGTTTTTCGATGAAAACGGCTATTTAATTCTGCGCAAGCATGTGACTGGCGCGTTGCTGGAACGGCTGCAAAGTGCCGGGCATCACTGGATCGAGGCCGGGTTGAAGGACCCCGACAACAAGGATTTTACCTTCGCCAAACGCGAGATCGGGCGCGTCCTGTACCGCGTGGATTATGTACATAATAAAAACGAGATCGCGTCACTCGAATTGTTGGGATCGCCGCAGGTGCTGGGGATCGCAGAAAGCCTGTGTGGGGCGAATTTCGTCCCGACCTACGAGTCGATGGTTTTCAAACAGGAAGGAGACGGCGAAGCGATCCCCTGGCATCAGGACGCCGTGCATCCGCGCGGGCATCGCATCTTCAATTATGATTTGTATCTGGATCAATCGCGCACCGGGTCGGGCGCGCTGCGCGTCATCCCGAAGTCGCAAACGGGGCGCAATGACATTTGTAAACTGACGGATACCTATGGCTGGGATCACCCCGACGCCGTTTCGGTCGAGATGAATCCGGGCGACGTGCTGCTGCATGATGTGATGGTCGTTCACGGCTCGGAACGCACCGCCGGGAACGCGCTGCGCCGCACGATTTACTACGAATTCCGCGCCGCCGAAGAGATTCTCGAAGATGGTCCGTGGGATGCGGAATGGATCGAACGCCGGATGCGCCTGATACCGCTCGGCCTGAATGCCTATCAGCGGCAGTATCCCGGCCAGCCGCAATTCCAGTGGCGAGTCTCCAATGCGCTGCGCCCGCAACCGCTCGCAGATGACGCGCAGGAATTGAAAGTCGCGCACACGAGCCATATGCAGGGCGCGTTTTGCAGCGCGGGTAATGCGGGTAAGGAGTGGAAGCCCGCAATTCCGGTTGCGTAAGGCAGGCGTAAGGCAACGGCGGTTGGTGAAAGGGCGCGCTTTTCGTTAGACTTCTGCGAAAGTGAACACGGCCTGCGTGCCGGGTCACGTACTCAGGAGGCGATTTTGAATACACGAATGTTGCAGAGCCTGAAACGGCGAACCGTGACGCTTTCCGCGCTCATCGCGGTCATGCTCACACTCGTCTGGAGCAGCGCCGCGCTCGCGCAATCGACTACACGCAAGCTGCGCATCGGCGATACGCTCACCGGGTCGCTCGACGCGCGCACCTTCGCGCAGACGTATACCTTCGATGCCGTCACGGGCGATACCTATACGATTACGGCAGTCAGCAAGACGCGCGGGCTGCTGCTCGCGCTGCTGCTCACCGATGCGCAGGGGCAAACCCTCAATGAGGTCGCGGAACTGACCAAGACCGATGTGAGCATCACCAATCTTAAGCCGCAGACCGGAACCTATTACGTGACCGTGTTGCGCGCGACGGGCGTACAGGGAAATACGCAATCCACCTTCACGATTGCGCTCTCCGGCACGGCAGCCGCCGCTGGCGGGACGGGCGGCACAGGTGGCGCGGGCGCAACGGCTGCCGCGACGCAGCAAATTCGGACGATCTCGCTCGCGCAGGGCATGGAAATCGCGCTGGCCTGGAACACAACCGACGACCTCAACCTCGAAGTGCGTGACCCCATCGGCGGCGCGGTCAACCTGAACAATCCCTCGGTGGCGAGTGGCGGGCGACTGAGCGGCAACGCCAATGGCGATTGCGCGACCGCCAGTGCCAACGCGCCGACGGAGCGCGTCAACTGGGCGGCGGGCGCGATCCCGTTAGGCAGCTATGAGATTATCGTTTATTACGTGAAGTCGTGCGCGTTGCAAGCGGGCGCGGATAACTTCACCGTGACCGTCACCGTCGATGGCCGTCAGGCCGGGCAAATCGCAGGCACAATCGACCGCCCCGGCCAGAACTACGTCACCGGGGTAATCATCGACGGCACGGATCAAATCAACGTCCGGCAGGGCGGACCGAACACCAGCATCGATGTCAACCCGTTCGCGAACAAGATTGCTGCGCCGGGGACGCTGGCCGCTGCCGGGACCACCGCTGGTCGCATTGACCGCAACAACGCCGCCGATGTTTACGCTTTTGATGTGACGGCGGGAGAGTCGTTCTCGGTCGAAATGCTGGCGGTGAACGGGGGTAGCCTCGACCCATATCTGGTGCTGCTCGGTCCGACCAACCAGATCGTGATCGACAACGACGACGAAAGCTCGGCCACGCGCAATTCGCTGGTTTCGGTCCGCAACGCGACCGCCGGGCAGTACAAAATCGTCGTGACGCGCTTCGGCCTCGCCAATGGCGGCACGGAAGGCGATTACAACCTCGTCTTCACGCGCGGCACGGGCGGCCAGATCGTCGCGCCGATCCCGACCAATGTGCCGGGCAGTGTTCAGCCGACAAGCGTTGCAGGCGTCGGGACGCCGATCCCGACCGTCGGCGCGGGCGGAGCGCTCCCGCAAGGCAGCATACAGGCGCTGCTTTCGTGGAATTCGCGCGCGGACCTGCGCATCCTGATTCGTGACCCGCAAGGGCGCTCGCTATATACGGACGTGCCGCGCATCGACAGCGGCGGGGTTCTGTTCCGCACGGCGAATCTGAATTGCCAGAACACGAGCGTCACGCCACAGGATTATGCCTACTGGACGACGCAGCGCCCGCCCGCCGGGACCTACGAGGTGAAGGTCTTCCAGCAATCGAACTGCAACGACACCGCGCCGACGACGTTCTCGCTCAAGGTCACAGTTGCCGGGCAGAGCGTGATCGAGATCAATGACCAGCCGCCGGGACCGGATCGCGTGGTGTTCCTGACCTCGTTCACCGTCGATGCTGCCGGGAACGCGACGAAGGGCGCGGGCGGGTTCGTCACGAACGAATTCACGCAGGACATCACTACGCAGGCACTGAGCGCGACGGAAATCGTCTACAACCAGTCCTTGCAGGGCGAATTGACCGCAGCCGATTATCTGCGCGTCTACTCGTTCAAGGGCTTCGCGGGCGATCAGGTCACGATCACGATGCGCCGCGCGGCCAATACTGCGCTCGACTCATACCTGATCCTGCTCGCGCCGGATGGCAAGGCGCAGTTACAGTTCAACGACGACGCGACCGGGACGCAAACCGTCAGCGCCCCCGATTCGCAAATCCGCTTCCAGCTTACCGCCGATGGCAACTACCTGATCATCGCGACGCGCTACGGCGTCGAACTCGGCGGCACGACTGGAAGGTACACCTTGCAGCTTGCCCGTTAGACCGTATAATACGGGAATGCTCACACAGGGCAGGCGATCCCACGCCTGCCCTTCTTCACGGTTATCAGAAAGCGATCAGCATGAAGAAGGCGTTCCTACTCGTATTGCTCACTCTGGCGGGGTTAACGCTTTCCGCCTGTACCCCGCCCCCGCCCCTTAAATCAGCCAACTATCTCTCAGATAAAACGCTCGTCAGCCAGGACCCCTGCGGACCGCCCTGCTTTCAGGGGATCACCGTCGGCAGCACGACGTTTTCCGACGCGGTGACGAAGCTGAAAGCGAATGCCGCGTTCAGCAACGTGCAGACGCCGGACCCGCAGGGCAAGCCCCCGCAGGCGCAGTTCAACACCGTCAAGGGTGAAGCTGTCGGGCAGGTCACAGCCGATGAAAAAGGCGTCGTGAATGCGATCCTCGTTAAACTCGCGCCGGATGTCACTGCCGGGCAGATTATCGAGAAGTACGGCGAGCCGGGATATGTCACGGGCGTCGATTATTCGCAGGAAGAAGTCGCGCTGGCGCTGATTTTCCCGAATATCGGGCTGGTCGCGTGGGTGACGCCGGGCAATGCGGATGCGACCTTGCAGGCGAGCAACCCGGTCGTCGTCGCGCTGTACCTCGCGCCGGGAGACTTCCCCAAATTGCTCGAAACGGCCACGCTCAAGGGCTGGACGGGCTATCAGCCGTACAAGACCTATGCGAGCGCGACTGCGGTTGTCACACCGAAGTATACAGCGACGCCGCAGTAATCAGGCGACGAAAAAAACAGGCGCGGGGCTAAAGCCGCCGAGCTATTACGGTCGGGTTGTGCGGACCAAACGGTGACGGCCAAATGATTAAAGAGCGCGGGGCAACAAGCCACCGCGCTCTTTTTGTGAATAGATCGTGAAACGTTACGTATATCAAAATCGTAGAGCAGAGCGAATGCTAAACTCTGTGCGTCCAACCCTTCAGGAGCAAAGTCCTTGAACAAGCTGGCAAAACTTCTTCTCACGATTTGTATCGCCGCCGTCACGTTCACCGTACATCCCGCCGCGAATGCGCAGCAGGACCGTTTCAGCGAAGTTGACAGCGAAATCGCGCGCCTGATGGCGCTCTACGATGTCCCCGGCGTCGGCCTTGCCGTCGTCGAAGGTGACAAGGTGGTGTATAGCAAGGGCTACGGCGTGCGTAGCACGGTCGGCAAAGCCCCTGTCACGGATAAAACCGCGTTTGGGCTGGGGTCGGTCACGAAATCGCTGACGGCGCTCGGCGTGCAACTGCTCGTCAACGAGGGCAAGCTCGACCTCGACAAACCCGTGATTACCTACATCCCTGATCTCAAACTCTCCGACGCAGAAGCGCAAAAGACACTGACGTTGCGCCAGTTAATGAGCCACACCAGCGGCCTTTCACCCGCCGATACGGGGACGCAGGTGCTTGTCTCAAGCAGTGTCAACCGCGCGCAGTTCATCGAATCGCTCGCGAAAATCCCGCTCGTCGCAAAGCCGGGGCAGGCTTTCTATTATGCCAACCAGAACTTCGTGCTGGCGGGTCTCGCGATTGAAAAGGTGACGGGGCAGACTTGGGAAGATTTCGTCGCGCAGCGCATTTACAAGCCGCTCGGCATGACCAACGCCAGCTTCGATGAAGCCGGGTTGAAAGCGAGCGCCGACGCCGCCGAACCGCACGATCTGGATGTGCTACAAGGCATGATCCCGGTCCCCTATACACAGAACCTGAGCGCCATCGGTCCGGCGGGGTCGGCGAATGCCAGTGCGCTGGATTGGGCAAACTTTCTACTTTTCCAATTGAATGGCAAGAGTGGCAGCCTGAGCCTGCCGATGAAGCTGGTCGATGAGATGCACACGCCCGTGATCCGCATTGGTGGTGCGGCGACGAGCGAAACAGTACCCCAAACCGCCGCTCAAGCGACCGCACAAGCCACCGCGCAGACGACTTCCGCTGCCACAGCAGTCGCTACCACAGCGGCAGAACCTCCCATCGTCACGGATACGAGCTACGCGCTTGGCTGGTTTACACAGGGCTACCGGGGGCTAAATTTGGTCTATCATGGTGGCAATGTGGCGGGCTATAGCTCGGCCCAGACGATCATCCCGGAAAAGAAACTCGGCTATGTGCTGCTGGTGAACGCGAATTACGCGAACTCATTTCTCGATGTGGCGCGGCTGCGGCTCGCCGACATACTGACGGGATTAAAACCGGATGGCGACCTCGCCGCGACCGTGAACCGGCTCTCCGGCTTCGACCCGGAGGCGCAACGGAAGTTGCTCGAAACCGCACGCAGCTATAAAGCTGACCCGGCCGCGCTCGATGCGTTCACGGGCGAGTACAACGGCGCGAGCGGCAAAGTGACCGTCGCCGTAAAAGACGGCAAGCTGTCGGTGAACATCGTCGCGACAGGAAACGCCATCGAACTGATCCCCTACGCCGAAAACGCTTTTCTGGGGAATACATTCCCGGTGAATGCTGTGCGATTCACCTTCGAGAAGAGCGCGTCGGGAATTTCAATCAAGCAGGGCGACCCGAAGGCCGGGATCGTCGTTGCGTTCAAGGCAGCAGCGGGCATCACGACCAAAGAAGTGAAGGACCCCGATGGCCGCTATAGCGTGACCATCCCGGCAGCGCTTGCTGTGCAATCAGTGCAGGGGTTGAACGTGATTCAGCAGGCATCTCCGGCGGTGGTGCTGGTCCTTGCCAGCTATGAGCTGAAAACGGATGACGCACTCGCGGATTTCGAGGCCTTCACGCGCCAGTTCGACCCGAACTTCAAGGACAAGCCGAGCCGTACCGCAACCGTCGCGATCAACGGCAAGGAATGGACGTACCTTGAATATGCCGGACCGAGCGGCCAGATTAGCGCGAACTACATTCTCAAGCAGGACAAGCGGTACTACTATGTCGCGGCACAGTACGCCAGCACCGACGCAAACGCCGCCGACGCGCTGCTCCAGCCGATCCTGAACAGCTTCACCGTCACCGCGAAGTAACCCAAACCGCACGCCAAAAATAGCGTCCCTAGCGCGGCCACAAGCGCCCCGGCGTGATGTTCCCCAACACCGTCGGGCGCGCTGCCTCCGTGAAGACCGGGAGCGCACCCGGTCGGCCATGCCACGTTTCGTATCCCAGCACCGCGAACAAAACGCACTCTTTCGCAGCAGGCGGGATGCCGAGTTCATCATGCAGCACGACCCGCACGCCGGGCAGCCGCGCGGCAATCATCACGCGCAGCGTGTCATTGAATGCGCCGCCTCCCGCCAGAAACAACTCCTCGATTTTGAATGGGACAAGCCGCGTGATCGCCCACGCAATCGACTCGGCGGTGATCGCGGTCGCCGTCGCGACGATGCTCTCCGGTGATGCGCCCAGGGCGATACCCTGTTCGTAAAACTCCGCTGCGAACTGCGCGCCAAACTGTTCCCGGCCTGTCGTCTTTGGTGGCGGCTGAGTGAGGTAAGGCGTCTCCATCACTTCTTCAAAGAGCGTGGGGTGGATCGGCGCTGCCGCTGCGATGCGCCCGCCTGCGTCATAGGAACGCACGCCGTCCGTAGCACGGTTGGCGCAATAGTCGATAATCATGTTGCCAGGACCCGTATCGAAACTGAGCGGCGGCGTATCTGGATCGTTCAGTGAAGGAAGTGCGGTCACGTTGCCGATCCCACCGATGTTTTGCAGCGCGCGGCCTTTCGTCGCGTGCCGAAACAGCAGATAATCGAGGTAGCTGACCAGCGGTGCGCCGCGTCCACCCGCCGCGAGGTCGCGCGCGCGGAAGCCGCTAATTGTCGTGATCCCGGTCCGCTCTGCAATCACGGCGGGTTCACCGAGTGCCAGCACGCCCGGCGGCTCGTACCAGACCGTCTGGCCGTGCGAGGCGATCAAGTCGATTTGCTCCGGTGTGTACCCCGCGCCCGCGATGACGGCCAGCGCTGCCGCCGCGAAAACCTCGCCGAGCAGCACATTCACGCGGGTGATGCGCTCGATTGCCCCGGTTTCGGGACGGAAGCACGCGAAAATCTCCTCACGCAATTCGGGCGCATAGGGCGTCAGTTCGTGCCGGATCAGAGCGACTTTCAAGGCAGGCGGTGCGCCCGTCACTTCCACCAGCGCGGCATCGATTCCATCCGCAGATGTACCGGACATCAAGCCGACGATCAGCATCCCTAAATCTCCTTCCAGCCGATTCGATATTCACGCCACACCGTCCAGCCGAGTTTGCCGTAAAAATCGACCAGTGAGGTAAATCCGATATGGCAATAGCCGACGCCGCGCGCTCGCAGGACTTCCGCGCCGACCGCGCACATCGCGAGACCGAGACCGCGCTTGCGTTCATCCGGCGCGATACCAACCTCGCCCATACCGCCGATGTTCGCGCCGAAAATCGCCTTCCAGGGCGCATCCGGGCGACGCGGGTGCGAGCCGGGTCCGACCATGATCAGGCTGCCGATGATGCCCTTTGCCGGGTCGCGCACGACGAGAAAATCCTGATAGTCGCCGAGGCTCGCGACAAATTTGTATGTATCCGCCCAGCCCGCAAAGTGCGTATTGTTCAGCTCCAGCACTTCGGCGCTATCGGCGGCGGTCCCCGGCGCAATCGTCACGCCTTCGGCCTCGATCCGCGCCTGAATTGCGGGCGGCATCGTGAAATCGCGCAGGTCGCGCCCCAGATCAGCATCGCCCCGGTTGAGCAGCCAGCCGTGTTTCTCAAAGAAGGCAGCGGCTATCGGCAAATCGGACGGCACGCCGGGGAAGATACGCGGATACTTGCCGCCGGACATCACACGCGCGACGCCCACTTCCCTGAAATACGCCATCGCTGCGTGAATGAGCGCGGAACCGATCCCGCGTCGTTGAACCTCTGGATGAACGACGATGCACAGGATGAACCCGGCGGGCGGATGCGGCGCGACCTGATTGATTTGCGTGCCGATAAAGCCAACGACCCGGCCTTCCACAAGCGCGATGAATTGCCGTCCGCGCTGCCCGGCTACCGGATTCGCGAGCGCATTGGCAAGCGTGACCGCATCCATCGGATAGGTGTTTCCCAGCACGGTGTTCCAGAGCGCTGCGACTTCGATGTACCCAACGCCGCGCACCGGGTCAAATGGCTCGATTATCGGCAAATTTGCCAGTTGTGTGTTTTGCAATTCAGAGTTAGCCTTGAGAAAGTTCTGTTGCGCAAAATATAGATTATAACGCTTCTTTGGGAGCCTTATGGCTGATACAGTCCTCACCAGTCCACCTGCCGCCCCCGCGATCTCCAAACCGATACGCCGTTCGCCAACTCCAGGGGGGGTGCTGCGCAGTTATGCCTTCCGGTCGGTCATACAGGCGGTGCTGACGATTTTCGCAGTGACGACGTTCACCTTCTTTCTGATACGCCTGCTGCCTTCCGACCCGGTGCAGATTTACATCGACAAGCAGATGCAGAGCAAGGATATGACCTACGAGGCGGCGCTCGCGAAGGCATCCCTGATGTTCGGCGCGGACCTGCAAGCGCCCGTATTACAGCAATATATAAGCTACTTTAGAAACGTATTGCAACTTAATCTGGGCGAGTCGATCACCTCACCCGGTACGAGCGTGATCAGCCAGATCGCCGCCTTCCTGCCTTGGACTCTGTTCAGTGTCGGGCTGGGGCTGCTGGTCAGCTTCGTGATCGGGCTGTTCACCGGGATGCTGATGGCTTACGTGCGTAACAGTTTTCTGGATACCGTTCTATCGACAGTTGCCTCGTTCCTGAGCAGCGTCCCGAATTATTTGACCGCGATCCTGATCGTGTTCGTCTTCGGCGTACAGCTTCAATGGTTCTCGGTGGCGAAGGCGCGCGATGCGTATTCGCCGGGGGTGCAGCCAGGCTTCACGCTGGCGTTCATCCTCGATGTGTTCTCGCACGCCGCGCTGCCCGTCTTCGTCTATTTTCTGAGTACGTTCGGCGGCTGGGCGCTGACGATGAAGAACAGCACGCTCGGCGTCCTGGGTGAGGAATACGTGACGGCGGCGCACGCGCGCGGTCTGGGGCGGTGGCGCATCATCACGAGCTATGTGGGGCGCAATGCGGCGCTGCCGCTCGTCACGCAGCTTGCGCTCAGTATCGGCACGGTGGTCGGCGGCGCGATCATCATCGAGCAATATTTCGTCTATCCGGGGATCGGGCGGCGGCTGGTGCTGGCGATTCAACAGCGCGATTACACGATCATGCAGGGGATATTTCTGGTGACGACCACCGCCGTCGTGGTCGCCAACCTGCTCGCGGATTTGCTGTATAGCCAGCTCGACCCGCGCGTGCGGAGCGGCAAATAGTGGCTGCACAAACCGCCCTGCCACCCGCTGCCTTCAAGCAGCCGGGACCCTTCGCGACGGTGTGGGCGGCGGTGCGCCCGATTGTGCGCAAGCCGATGGGCTTTGTCGGCCTCGTCGGGACCATCGCGTTCATCCTCGTGGCGTTCCTCGGTCCGGTGGTCATCCCCGCGCCCGTGACGAACACGAATATGATGCGCAAGGGTCCGAGCATCGAAGCGCCGCTCGGCACGACCAACGACGGCAAGAGCATCCTGATTTTGCTGCTGCGCGGCGGGCGCGACATCCTCTCGATTGCGCTGCTGACGGGTGGGCTGACTACCTTTGTCGGCGTGGCGCTCGGCTCGCTCGCGGCGTACCTCGGCGGGTGGTTCGACCGGGTGGTGAACACCGCCGCGAACTTTTTGCTCGGCATCCCGACGCTCGTGCTATTGACTGTCCTCGCGACCGTGATTCGGCTGGATAACCCGCTGCCGCTGTCGTTCCTGCTCGCTTCGCTGAACTGGCCGTCGCTGATGCGGACGGTCCGCTCGCAAGTCCTGAGCCTGCGCGAACGGGATTACATCGAAGCGGCAGTCGCGCTCGACCTCGGCACGCGGCATATCATCCTCAATGAAATCCTGCCGAACATGGCGAGCTACATCATCATCAATCTGATTTTCAGCATCACAACCGCGATCTATTCGCTCAATTTCCTGATCTTCCTCGGCCTCGTCCCGGTCGATGTGAAGAACCCGAACTGGGGCTGGATCATCAGTACCGCGAACACCAATCAGGCGATTTACAGCGACAATACGCGCTGGTGGGTGCTTGCGCCCGTTCTGGCGATTGCGTTCCTGCAATGGTTCCTGATCACGCTCGCGCGCAGCATCGAAGATGCGTTCAATCCGCGCCTGCGCTCCGGCGGCTAGGCAGATATTTACAACTCATGACAAACCCGGTCCTCTCCGTCAGCAACCTGACCATCGAATACGCCTCGCCGCGCGGCAAGGTGCAGGCCGTGCGCGATGTCACCTTCGATTTATACCCCGGCGAAACGCTGGCCGTGATCGGCGAAAGCGGCTGCGGCAAGACGACGCTCGCGCTCGGACTTGTGCGGTTGCTCCCGAAGGCCGCGAATATCGTGCGCGGCAGCGTCATGTTCCACCACAAAGGCCAATCGACCGAAGTGCTGGACCTGACCGCGAAGCAACTGCGCGCCTATCGCTGGGGCGATTGCGCGATGGTTTTTCAATCGGCATTGAATGCGCTCAACCCGGTCATCAAGATCAGCAGCATGGTCCAGGATACCGCGCGGGCGCACGGTGAGCGCGACTCGAAAAAGATTGAACGGCACGCGAAGGAGTTGTTCGAGGCGGTACGGCTGGACCCGGAGCGCGTCTACAACAGCTATCCGCACGAACTCAGCGGCGGGATGCGCCAGCGCGTACTGATCGCGATGGGCGTCCTGTTGCATCCGCAGATCGTAATCATGGACGAGCCGACGACCGCGCTGGATGTCCTCACGCAGCGCACGGTGATCGAGGTATTGAAGCGGCTGCGCGACTCGATGGGCTTCTCGATGTTGTTCATCTCGCACGATCTCTCGATGGCGGCAGAACTCGCGACGCGGATCATGACGATGTACGCGGGCGAGGCGGTGGAACTCGGCACGGTCGCGGATACGTTCTACCGTCCGACGCATCCGTACACGCTTGGGTTACTGCGCGCGGCTCCGGCGCTGCATGGTTCGCCGGAAAATCTCTCGTCGATCCCCGGTTCACCGCCAAATTTGATCCACCTGCCGACAGGGTGCAAGTTTCACCCGCGCTGCCCCTACGCGACGGAAATTTGCCGCACCGACGACCCGCCGTTCGAGCAGCATTTGCCGGACCACTGGAGCGCGTGCCACTATTGGGAGCAGCCGGGCGAGGCGCGGACCGCCTACCGTGAGGAACTCGCGACTTTGCTGCGGCAGAGTCAATTATGACCACCCCCATGATGGAGTTACAGAGCGTCAACCGCGTGTTCAAGGGGCGCAATAGCACGGTGCAAGTGCTTTTCGATGTCTCGATGCAGGTTGCGCCGCGCGAGACGTTGTGTATCGTCGGGGAGAGCGGCTGTGGCAAGACGACGACGGGCAAAATCCTTGCGGGGTTGAGCAAGCCGACGAGCGGCAAGGTCCTTTTCGATGGCAAGGACGTTTCCGGGTTCACCGGGTCGAGCTACGCGGAGTTCCGGCGCGCGGTGCAAATTATCCATCAGGACCCCTACGCCAGCCTGAACCCGGTCCACACCGTCTACCGGACGCTGAGTTTCCCGCTACTGCGGCATGGGCTTGTAAAAAATGCGATGGAAGCGCGGGCGCGCGTCCTCGAACTGCTGACGCTCGTAGACCTGACCCCGGCTGCTGACCTGATCGATAAATTCCCGCACCAGCTTTCGGGCGGGCAACGGCAGCGTGTGAGCATCGCGCGGGCGCTCACCGTCAACCCGAAGGTGATTATCGCGGATGAAGCCGTGTCGATGGTCGATGTCTCGATCCGCATCAGCCTATTGAATACGCTCACCGAATTGCAGAAGCGGCTCGGCCTGACCTTCATTTTCATCACGCACGATCTGGCGGTCGCGCGCTATTTCGCGTGGGAAGGCCGGATCGCGGTGATGTATCTGGGGCGCGTGATCGAGGAAGGTCCGGCGAAGACGATCACCGACTCGCCGCAGCATCCCTATACGCAGGCGCTCGTCTCCGCGCTGCCTGAACCGGACCCGGAAATCACGCGCCGCAAGCCGCGCGTACAGCTTCGCAGCGAAGATATTCCCTCGCTAACGCGGCTGCCCAGCGGCTGCCCGTTCCACCCCCGCTGCCCGGTCTATGTGCCGGAGGTGTGCGAGCATCACCGCCCGGAGCTGGCCGCTACGCAGGTCGGGACGCTGGCGGCCTGCCATGTCACGGCGCAGACGTCGCACCACGAAGAAGCCGTTGCCGCGCGTGAGGCGTCCGTTGCGACATGAGCAGCGACGCGCTCAAGGCCTTTCTACGGATCGGGATGTTCCTGATCGTGGCGAGCGTCTTCGTGCTGTTCCTGCAGACGCCGGGCAGCGCGGGGTTCGTCGTGACGGTGCTGAGTTTGATCATCGGCGTCGTCCTGGTTGTGTTGGTCGCGCTGGTGCTGCGGTGGACCCAATAGCTATGGCAAGCCGCAGGCCACGTTCCAAATGAGGTTGGTTTCAAAATGAGGAAACGATTTATGTCAAGCAAACGTCCCCTCTCCCGCCTGAGCGTCATCGCTCTGGCCTTCATCCTCGCGGTGGTTGCGCTGGCCGCGCCCGCGCAGCAAGCGAAAGCCGTAGACGCGGATTCGTTCTATCTGTCGTGGCCGTATGAAGTCCCGCCGAAGAGCAATTTGAACGCCTTCTCGCCGGACGCACTTAACAATGGCGGCTTTGGCCCCTGGGCGTATCTGCTGGAGCCGACCTTTGGCTATTACGTCTGGGAAAAGCAGGAATGGCGCGGCTGGCTCGCCAAGTCTTTCGGCTATAGCACGGATGGCAAGAAGTATACGATCACCTTGCGCAACGACCTGACCTGGAGCGACGGCGCGAAGGTCACGAGCAAGGACGTCGTGACGACTTACAATATGGTCCGGCTCGCGGGCGGCAATGGTGAATTCGGGCAGGGCATCGAAAGCGTGAAGGCGGTCGATGATTACACCATTGATTTCAATCTGAACAAGCCACCTTCGCAAGTTCTGCAACGCCTGATTCTCAAGGAACTCGTCGTCTCGAACGCGACCTATGGCGCGCTCGGCGACAAAATCGGCAAGCTGCTCGCGGATGGCGCGGGCAAGACTTTCGAGGAGATCAGCGCGACCGATGCGTGGAAGGCCGTCCAGAAGGAAGTCGAGGACTTCCGCCCGACGCAGATCATCAGCAGCGGACCGTACACGCTCGATATGAAGGACGTGCAGACCTCGCAGCTCGTCATGCGCCGCACCGACAAGACGACCTTCGGCAAGCTGGCGAAGTTCGACAAGATCGTGGTCTACAACGGCGATACCGATGTGACGACCCCGCTCATCCTCAATGGTGAACTGTACTACGCGACGGATTACTTCCCGCCCGCGACCGAAAAGACATTCATCGATAAGGGGATCAAAATTCTCCGCGCGCCGACTTTCTCCGGTCCCGGACTGTTGATCAACCACGCGGTCAAGCCACTCGACAACCTGCAACTTCGTCAGGCGATGGCCTATGCGATCAACCGCGTGCAGACCACAAAGGTCGCTTATGAAGACATCGGCAAGCCAGTCAAGTACATGGCGAACATCAGCGATGCACAGGTCCCGAACTATCTTGACGCGGCGACGGTCAGCAGCTTCAATACCTATGAGAACGACCTGAAAAAGGCCGCCGACCTGATGGGTCAGGCCGGGTTCAAGAAGAGCGGTGATGCGTGGGTCGATGCCAGCGGCAAGCCGCTCGAATTCGAGCTTTCCGCACCGTCTGATTACACCGACTGGATGCCCGCTGCGCAGGACGTGACCGATCAGCTCACCGCGTTCGGCATCAAGATCACTCTGCGCGCGATCCCCGATAGCCAGCACCGCCCGGAAATCCGCGATGGCAAGTTCCAGCTTGCGATCCGGCTGTGGGGCTTCCCGAACGCGCTGCCGTTCTATGCCTACCGTTATGTTTACCTGCAAGCGAGCGTCGGCGGCAGTGTCAAGGCCGGGACGGGCTACGCCCAGAAGCAGACCATCGGCGGCAAGGATTACGACTTCGCCGCGCTGGTAAGCGCTGTCGGCGCGGGGACCGATCCGGCTCCGCAGAATGAAGCGATCAAGACGCTCGCGACCGAGTTCAACACACAACTGCCGATGATCCCGCTCATCGAGCGCTACTTCAACTGCCCGCTCAATACCGCGAATATCTCCGGCCTGCCGCCCGATAGCGACCCGCTGTGGGGCAATGTCAGTGGTTCGGATAACGCGATTGTCGTGCTGCTGATGGAAGGCACTATCGGACCGAAGAAGTAGACTGCTTGCGGTGGGCGGACACACAGGTCCGCCCCTACAAGAGGCTCGCGTTCGATGCAGCTTCGGGGTACGATTCCATGTGTGGGGTCGTACCCCGATTGATGAAAGGATGTGGCGCATGGTATGGACAAAGGAGACGATCTTGCAAGCGCTCACCGAGCAGCGCGAGACCTTGCAGAGTATGGGCGTGATACGGATCGGGCTGTTCGGGTCGTATGTGCGCGGGGAACAGAAACGCGGCAGCGACATCGATATTTTGGTGGAAGCAACGGATGTCATTCATACACTGCGTGGGTATTTCGCAATCAAGTTTTTTCTGGAAAAGATATTCATGCGAAAGATTGATCTGGTTCCCGCAAGCCAAATCAAGCCGTTTTTGCGCCCATACATCCTGAACGAGGTCATCTATGCCGAAGGTTACGCAGTTCTATCTCCTTGAGATTCAGACTTCTATTGGCAAAATCGAAGACTACATGCGCGATCTGGATTACGAGCGTTTTGTCGCAAACGGACTGTATTCAGACGCGATTGTTATGCAACTCTTCGTCATCGGTGAGGCTGTAAAGCACATTCCGCGAGTTCTATTGATCAATTATCAAGAAATACCCTGGACGGAGATTGCAGGATTACGAGATATTATCGGCCATAATTATTGGGGACTGCATATGGCGACAATCTGGCGAACGTGTAATGAAGACCTGGAGCCACTTGCCCAAGCTATTACCCGGATACTCGCCGATCTCGAAAAGGAAAACCCGTAAATGCCCATCGTCCCGAACACCTCCGAACTCGTCCTGCTCCCGCCGCCGCGCGAAGTGCGCTACCACGACAGCGGTTCGTATACGCTGCGGGACGGCCAGCACATCCTGATCACGGACCCAGCGACGCAGCCCGTCGCGGAATACCTGCAACGTGCGTTGAGCGCAGCGGGCATCCTGTGGAGCATACTGCTTGAGCCACAACCGCTTGAAGACGACCCGGCGCGCGGGATTGACCTTTCGATTGATATGGGTCTCCCGGCGGATTCCTATCAGGTTGAGATCGGGACGACCTATAGCTGGATTATCGGAACGGATTTGGCGAGCCTGTTCTATGGTGTCTGCACGTTCATCCAGATTGTGCAGCAGGCCGGAAACGAACTCCCGACGCTCAACATCGACGACAGGCCGAGTTTCGCGCGGCGCGGGGTGATGCTCGATATTTCGCGCGATAAAGTCCCGACGCTGGACACGCTCAAAGGGTTGGTGGACCT
Organism: Aggregatilineales bacterium; assembly: GCA_965246845.1. GTDB lineage: Bacteria > Chloroflexota > Anaerolineae > Aggregatilineales > UBA2796 > JBBRMW01. The sequence goes on along the minus strand of CBDFFR010000008.1, from coordinate 433,853 downwards.
CTTCGCAAGCTGGAAGCTGAACGAACTCCAGCTTTACACCGAACACACCTTCGCCTATCAAAATCACGAGACGGTCTGGAAGGACGCCAGCCCGCTCACCGCCGCTGAAATCCGCGAACTGGATGCGTATTGTCGCGCGCGGTTCATCGACCTCGTGCCGAACCAGAACAGCTTCGGACACTTTCACCGCTGGCTGATGCACCCGGAATATCTCGATCTCGCGGAAGTGCCGGAAGGCTTCGATTGGCACATCTTCCTGAACCGCCGTCCCTTCAGCCTGAACGCCGCTGACCCGCGCGTATTCACGCTGCTCGATGAACTTTACACTGAGCTGCTTCCCAATTTTACGAGTAAATATTTCAATGTCGGAGCCGATGAGACGTTCGACCTCGGCAAGGGACGCAGCAAGGAACTGGTCGAGCGCGAAGGGCAGGGGCGCGTTTATGTCGATTACCTGAAAAAGCTATCGGAACTGGTTCACAAGAATGGGCGCGTGATGCAGTTCTGGGGCGACATCATCACGCAGCACCCGGAGCTGGTCCCCGAACTGCCGAAGGACGCCGTCGCGCTCGAATGGGGCTACGAGGCCGATCACGCCTTTGATCGCGATGGCGCGATGTTCGCGCAAGCCGGGATTGCGTTCTATGTCTGCCCCGGCACGTCGAGCTGGATCAGCCTCGTCGGGCGTACCGACAACGCGATTGGCAACCTGCGTAACGCAGCCGAAAACGGTATGAAGCATGGCGCGGTCGGCTACCTCAACACCGATTGGGGTGACTTCGGGCATTTGCAGGCACTCCCGGTGAGCTATCTGGGCTTCGCGCTCGGCGCGGCGCTCGGCTGGAACGCGGAGACGCCGCGCGATTTCGATGAGGCGGGATTGATCCGCGCGCTGAACCTGTTCGCATTCAAGGATGATACGGGCGTGATGGGTGAACTCGCCTACAATCTCGGCCTCGTCTACCGCACACTCGATGATCAGGAACACCACAACGGCGCGGTGATGGTCCGCGCGCTGCTGTTTCCGCTCGCGCAAATCCCGGAGCAGAAATGGCTGTCCGCGCCGATCAATACGGAGAAGGTACGCGCCGCAATGGAGCGGATGCAAACCCTCGCCGCGCGGCTGGATGAAGCACACCCCGCCGACCCGCTGATCATCCGTGAATACAAGCTGGCGGTTGCGCTATGGTTGCACGGCGCAAAGCGGCTATTGATGGCCGTCGATAGCGCGGCGTACAGCAAAGCGGAGATGCTCACGGAACTCGAACCGCTGCGCGCCGAATACGAAGCAGTGTGGCTGGCGCGCAACCGTCGCGGCGGCCTAAGCGACAGTCTGGTGCGGCTCGACCGTCTCATTCAGGAGTATCAAGCGTGAGTATTACGCGGCTGTTGGTCGATTTGCCGGAACTCCTGGCGGGCGCACTCGGTACAGTCTACTCTGCGGCGGGCGCGCAGGTGCGCTGGCGCGGTGAGGTGGTCTATAGCGGTTTTCTCGGCACGCTGGACCCGGAAGGTCAGCTCGATTCAGAACAGCGCGTTAACCCCGATACGCTATTCGATTTCGCTTCGCTCACGAAGCTGGCAACGACCAGCGCGTTTTTGCGGCTGGCAGATGCGGGTATCGTCAAAATCGAGGATCGCGTCTCGAAAATCCTGCCGGAATTTTCCGGCATTCGGCAGATTCGCCCCTATCCAAATCCATTGAACACGGGTGAGCTGGTCGAGGTCGTGCCGCCGACCGATGAAACGGTAGACGCAAGCGCGATTACCTTCTTTGATCTGCTCACGCATTCTAGTGGACTTCCGGCGTGGCTCAATTTACGCGACGGGGGCGACATCGACGCGCGCTTTGCGATGTGCCTGCAATCGGATTTCTCCTATCCGCCGGGAACGCGCGTCGTGTATAGCGACATCGGTTTCATCCTGCTCGGTATCGCCATCGCGAGGAAGAACGGAACCGACCTGCAAGCGGCCATGCAATCGCTGGTGCTGCGTCCGTTCGGCCTCAATGCGCGGTACGGTCCTATCGCGGAGAATGTCGCGCCGACCGAATATGATCAGCAATGGCGCGGGCGGCGGATCGTCGGCGAAGTTCACGATGAAAACGCGGCCAGCCTCGGCGGGGTCGCGGGTCACGCGGGGCTGTTCGGCACGGTCACGGATGCCGCTTCGCTTGGCGAGATTTACCTCAAGCATGGCGATATGCTCCTCAGCCCGGAAATTGCCGATGCCGCGACGACGCGCCAGATCGAGGATCGCGGGCTGGGCTGGATGATGCGCTCGCCGGGTGGGTCGAGCGGGCAGTATTTCAGCGCCGAAAGTTATGGGCATACCGGGTTTGTCGGTAATTCGCTGTGGGTCGATCCCGAACGCGAATTGATTTGCGCGCTGCTCACCAACAATGTTTTCTATGGACGCGAAAAGGACAATATCGTGGCATTTCGCAAGCGCTTTCACGACACGATCATTGAAGCCCTTGAGGACCGTTGACGTGGTGCGTACCGGGCTTGAAATTTTTTGCGATAACCCGACGGTCAGCGGTCCGGTCGGGCTGTTAACGACTGTTTCCAGCCAGACGAGCGACGGCGTGACCGCCTTCGATGCGCTGCGCAAGGCAGGCGTGCAGGTCGCGGCGTTGTTCTCGCCGGAGCATGGCTACTTCGGCGTCGGCGCGGCGGGCGAGTCGATTTCTGATACGCAGGATGAGACGACGCCGATCTATAGCCTCTACGGGAAGACACGCACCCCCGCACCCGAAATTTTGCGCATCCTCTCCGCGTTCATCATCGACCTGCAAGATACCGGGAATCGCTGGTACACCTACGCGGCGACGATGCGCGCGGTATTGAAGTCATGCGCGGGGGTTGGCGTCCCCGTGATCGTGCTGGATCGTCCCAACCCGCAAGGTGGCCTCGTCATGGAAGGCAATATCGCGGAGCCAGAGCATTTTTCGCTGGTGAGTCCGGCGGCGATCCCGGTCCGTTATGGCCTGACCTTCGGTGAACTCGCGAAATATTTCAACGACTCAATTGGCGCGGACCTGTTCGTAAACATCATGGATGGCTGGACGCGCGGGGTGCTGTGGAATGAAACGGGACGGCAATGGGTGTCTCCTTCCCCGAACATGCCGCACGCCGACACAGCGCTGCTATACACCGGGACGTGCCTGCTGGAAGGCACGAATATCAGCGAAGGACGCGGGACGGCGCTCCCGTTCGAGCAGCTCGGCGCGCCGTTCGTGCGCGGGCGTGATCTCGCGGCGCGGATGAATGCGCTGCGGCTGCCGGGCTTGCGATTCGTCCCGGTATGGTTCGCGCCCGCGCAAGGCAAGCACGCCGGGCAGCGCTGCGAAGGTGTGCGAATTGGTATCACGGAGCCGCGCACGGTGCGTGGTTTTGAAATGGGATTGCACCTCATCCAAACACTTCGCGAACTCTACCCGCAAGATTTTACGTGGACCTCGTGGGATGGACAGCGCAACAATTTCGATACGCTCACCGCCTGTACCTGGCTGCGCGATGCGCTGGAAGCGGAGCAAGCGGTCGCGGAAATCATCGCCCGATGCGAGGCGCAGCGGCAGGAATTTTCTATGAACGCGACGGGGTTCTGGCTTTATGGCGAATGACATCTACATCGGTATCAATGGCGGCGCGACGCGAACGACGCTTGTTGCCGTCACGCCGGACCTGACGCAACTCGCAAAGGTCGAAAGCGGTCCGACGAATTATCACAACATCGGGCTGGCGGCGACCCGCGCCAATCTGAGCGAGGGGTTGTCGCAACTGGCACAGACGCTAAATATGCCAATGGGGTCGTTTGCGGGGATCGGAGCGGGATTGGCGGGTGTGGATCGCCCGGAAGATCAGGCACTTATCCGCGAGGTCTTCCGCTCGATTGTCCCGAATATGCCTCTCGTCGTGGAAAACGACGCGATCCCGGCATTGATGGCAGGTGCGGGCGAGCGCTATGGCGTAATCACCATCAGCGGCACGGGGTCAATTACTTACGGCGTGAACCGCGCCGGGGACCTGTTGCGCTGTGGCGGGTGGGGCTATTTTCTGGATGAAGGCAGCGGCTACGACATCGCGCGCGAAGCAATCCGCGCGGTTGCCGATGCGACCGATGAAGCCGCGCCAACCACCTTGCTTACAGAACGCCTGCTTGCTCGCCTGAACCTGCCCAATCCGCAAGCGCTTATCCCCTGGCTGTACGCGCCGGAACGAACTGTTACCGAAGTTGCCGGGGCTGCCGCCGAAGCGGTGATGCTCATCGATGACGATTTAACAGCGCGGCGGATCATCGTGCAGGCGGCGGATCGGCTCGCGAAAGCGGCTATGACGGTCGCGCGACGGCTCGATTTCGAGGTTTCGGCGTTTCCGGTCGTGATGTCCGGCGGCCTCTTCGACAACTGCGAATTACTACGCCTGCGCTTTGCATATACGGTCAGAACACTCTACCCGCGCGCAGAAATTATTCACGCGGCACGGTCGGCAGCGGTCGGCGCGGCGATGCTTGTTTTAGCCAAAGAAGGCTTATCAGCAAAGTTTGAGATGGGCGGTATCCCCGTTGTCGTGGCGGACCGTCGTGCGACAGAGCAGCGTAGCATCCTCACTATGCACGCCGGGAGCCGTCCCACGCTTGAATTGCTCTCCACAATGAATTGGGAAGACAGCCGCATCGGGGCGATCCTCGCGCCACAACTTCCGCAGCTTGCGGCGCTGATCGATGAGGCCGCGCCACGCTTCAAACAGGGCGGGCGGGTCATTATGGCGGGCGCGGGGACATCGGGGCGGCTGGCCGTGCTGGATGCGGTCGAATGCCGACCGACATTCGGCGTGACGCCGGAGCAGGTGATGGGCATCCTCGCGGGCGGCAATGATGCGATGATGAATTCCATCGAAGGCGCAGAAGACGACGAGGCTGAAGGTCGGGCGCAGATCGCAGGTCGTGACGTTGGCGACCTGGATACGGTGATCGGAGTGGCGGCGAGTGGTTCCACCCCATTCGTGATTGGCATATTGAAAGAGGCAGCAGAGCGCGGCGCGTTGACCGGGAGCATTACGAACGTTGTAGACGCGCCGATCAGCCGACTGGCGCAATATCCACTGGTCGCGGCGACCGGACCGGAAGTGTTAACAGGTTCGACGCGCCTGCGCGCGGGAACGGCGCAAAAGTTGCTGCTGAACATGCTCACGACCGGGATTATGGTTCGTGCGGGCCGCACGCTCGATAACCTGATGATTGATATGGCCGCGAGCAATCTCAAACTAAATCATCGCGCCAAAGTGATTGTTCAGGATGCGACAGGGCTATCCATTGAGCAGGCGGCCATTCTGCTTGCGGAAGCCGATGGAAACATTCGGCACGCAATTGAATCGGGGCTTACGAAGGGCTGACGCGCGCCCGTGTGTCTCGTACTATATCGCGCAGTTTCAAGGTCTCTTCGATGACGTTCACCGCAACCGCTCCAAATTCGCTGTTGCCCGTGAGGTATTCAATCGCTACGTCGCCGCGATAGCCGGACGCAAGTAGCGCCGTCATCCATTCTGAAAAGTCAAATACTCCGCTGTTCAACGGAACCTGCCGACGCTCTTTCGCGCCTTGCCGCAAATGAATATGCCGGGTGCGCGGCAGCATTTCAACCAAATCCGGTTGTGTTAACCCGGCATAAGCAAGGTTCCCCGTATCGAGCGTCAATGTGAGTCCGGGGACGCACTCAAGCAGCAGGAGCGTTTCCGCGATGGATGCCGCCAAACCCGGTCGGTATTCGAGTGAGAGGCCAACTCCGGGCGCGAATTTACTCACCGCTTCTACCATTTGCATCATGGCCGGGACACTACGCGCGAGGCTTGGCGCTTGCCCGTCTTCGTAGACACTGCCCGCCGCGATAGTAATTCCGCGTGGCTGCAACAATGCTATGAACGGGAGCAGTTTTATGAATTGAGAGAGCGCCGCGTCGCGTTCTTCCGGTTCTGGCGAATTGACGGCCAGCAAAGTCACGCTGAAATCGGCAACGGTCAGGTGAAACTCTTTGAGGAGTGCGATGAGAACGGCAGCTTCCTTCTCAGGCGATTGAGCGATGGCATCAAGGTCGAGATGAGGGCTATCGATGTCGATGTAGAGAAACCCAAGACGGGCTGCGGTCATTATCGCTTGTTCAAGCGAAAGTTCGGGGAACCCGTGAAGATGGCAGGAAATATTCATGCGAATAAGTATATAGGTGAAACAAAAAATGGGGTTAACAAAAGGGCAATAAATAAAGAAACAGCGACCCCGGCGGTAGCGGCACTGCTACGGGGAGTTGAGAGGAGAAGAAGAGTTGGCGACGACCTACGCTCCCAGGCAGTCACCCGCCAAGTACCATCGGCGCTAGCGAGCTTAACGACCGGGTTCGAGATGGGACCGGGTGTACCCTCGCTGCACAAGACACCAACCCACACTTCTCACCTCAACGCCGCGTAGCAGCAGATGCTGCCGGGGTCGCTCTGGTCACAAAGAGAGGGGTTACGTGAAGAAGGGAGAGTAATTCGTTTCGCGCTCGGTAAGGCAATCATTTGTCCTGCCTGCCTGCTCGCGCTCGCACCAGAGTTCCAATTTCTCCGGGTGAGACATGCGCAGATGCAATTACAAAGAAGCCCTCGACCCTTAGTATCGGTCAGCTACACGCATTACTGCGTTTACACCTCCGACCTATCCAGCGGGTGGTCTGCCCGCGGTCTTACCCGGTTGCCCGGAGAGGGAACTCATCTTGAGACGTGCTTCCTACTTAGATGCTTTCAGCAGTTATCACGACCGGAGTCTGCTACTGAGCCATGCCGCTGGCGCGACAACTCACACACAGGCGCTCCGTCCACCCCGGTCCTCTCGTACTAGGGGCAGCCTCTCTCAATTCCCTTGCGCCCACAGTGGATAGAGACCGACCTGTCTCACGACGGTCTGAACCCAGCTCACGTACCGCTTTAATGGGCGAACAGCCCAACCCTTGGGACCTTATCCAGCCCCAGGATGCGACGAGCCGACATCGAGGTGCCGAACCTGGTCGTCGATGTGAACTCTTGGACCAGACTAGCCTGTTATCCCCAGAGTAGCTTTTATCCGGTAAGCCACGGCCCTTCCACTCAGTGCCGTGGGATCACTAAGCCCGACTTTCGTCTCTGCTCGGCGTGTCGGCCTTGCAGTCAAGCTCCCTTGTGCCTTTACACTCGACGGTGGGTTTCCATTCCACCTGAGGGAACCTTTGGGCGCCTCCGTTATCCTTTAGGAGGCGACCGCCCCAGTCAAACTGCCCCTCTGCCACGGTTCCCACACCGGCTTCACGGTGCAGGTTAGGGTCAAAACACACTCAGGCTGGTATTTCACCGTCGGCTCCACGAAAGCTAGCGCTCTCGCTTCTTCGCCTCCCAGCTATCCTACACAGACTGCGTCCTAACGCAATGGCAAAATACAGTAAAGCTTCATGGGGTCTTTTTGTCCTACTGCGGGTAACGCGCATCTTCACACGTACTTCAATTTCGCCGGGTCCCTCGTTGAGACAGTGCTCCACTCATTAGGCCATTCGTGCGGGTCGGAACTTACCCGACAAGGAATTTCGCTACCTTAGGACAGTTATAGTTACTGCCGCCGTTCACCGGGGCTTCAATTCAGAGCTGCCGCTTGCGCTTGACCCCTCCTCTTAACCTTCCGGCACTGGGCAGGCTTCAGCCCCTATACGTCAGCTTTCGCTTTCGCAGAGACCTGTGGTTTTGTTAAACAGTTAGCAGAGCCGTTTCACTGCGACCACCATTTCTGGTGGCACCCCTTCTCGCGAACTTACGGGGTTAGCTTGCAGAGTTCCTTAACGAAGGTTCTCCCGTTCACCTGGGTATCTTCTACTCGTCTACCTGTGTCGGTTTGCGGTACGAGTACCTGAACTTCACCGTTTAGCGGCTTTTCTTGGCAGCACGGCCCACTGACTTCCCGGACTTTCATCCTCGCCATCGCGCCTTCGCTCGGGGGCGTACTTGACTCTCCCCCTCATCGCTACCACGCTTGGCACCTCATTCCATTCAGAGGCTCAGCTCCCGCATTGCGTCCCCGCATCACTCCATTCAGGTAGTACAGGAATTTTGACCTGTTGTCCATCACCTACGCTTTACGCCTCGGCTAAGGCTCGACTCACCCGACGCGGACTGACCTTGCGTCGGAAACCTTAGACTTCCGGTGAACATGGTTCTCACATGTTTTGCGCTACTCATGCCGGCATCCTCACTTGTAGGCAGTCCACACGCCCTTCCGGTCGTGCTTCTCCCCGCATACAACGCTCCCCTACCATTCTCATCCCAGGCTTCGGTGGGTGGTTTAGCCCCGTTACGTTATCCGCGCAGCCGCGTTTGACCAGTGAGCTATTACGCACTCTTTAAAGGGTGGCTGCTTCTAAGCCAACCTCCTGGCTGTCTGAACACGACCACCTCGTTTGCCACTTAACCACCGCTCCGGGACCTTAGCCGGGGGTCTGGGTTGTTTCCCTCTCGACGATGAAACTCATCTCACACCGTCGACTGCAATGCTTGGAGGAACGGTATTCTGAGTTTGATTGGGGTTGGTAAGCTTGCGCCCCCTAGCCCAGTCAGTGCTTTACCTCCGTCCCTAAACACATCACGCTCGCCCTAAAGCGATTTCGGGGAGAACCAGCTATCTCCAAACTCGTTTGGCATATCACCCCTACCCACACCTCATCTAGGACTTTTGCAACAGTCAACAGTTCGGACCTCCACTAGGTTTTACCCCAGCTTCATCCTGGACATGGGTAGCTCGTCTGGTTTCGTGTCTGATGGATGCGACTGGACGCCCTGTTCAGGCTCGCTTTCGCTGCGGCTTCGGCTGTACCTGCCTTAACCTTGCCACACCCATTAACTCGCCGGCTCATGCTCCAAAAGGCACGCCATCACCCGTAACCGGGCTTTGACTGCTTGTAGGCACAACGTTTCAGAGTCTATTTCACTCCCCTCACCGGGGTTCTTTTCAACTTTCCGTCACCGTACTGGTTCACTATCGGTCGAAGGTCGTATTTAGCCTTGGAGGGTGGACCCCCCATCTTCCCGCCGGATTAGCGTGCCCTGCGGTACTCGTCTACGCTTTGACCGTTTGCCTACGGGACTCTCACCCTCTCTTGTCCGGTTTTCCACCCGGTTCGGCTCAGTCGTTGATTGCGTGGGCTGTTTCGCTTTCGCTCGCCACTACTCGCGAAATCGTTTCTTTTCCTCGCGCTACTAAGATGTTTCAATTCACGCGGTTCCCTCTACACGGCCTATGTGTTCAGCCGTGAGTACGTCACCATGCCGTGACGTGGGTTTCCCCATTCGGACATCGTAGATTTATACGGCTGCACACGCCTCGTCTACGCTTTTCGCAGTGTACCGCGTCCTTCTTCGGCGACCTTCGCCAAGTCATCCCCGTTGTGCCCTGGTAGCTTCTTTTTGCTTTCGCATGCAAACACATGTGTCACCCAGAGAAATTGATTCTCTCGTGCTTCTACCTTGCGCTCACCTCTCGATTTGACCACACAAACGTCCATTCACCCGCGTCACGCTCCAACCGCTCCGCGCTGCCTGCCGTCCCGCAACTCCCGTCGCTGAACCGCTGCTTCTCGCTTCACTGCTGAACCCGCTCCACTTGTGAACCCATCCGTTCGTCTGGCGCAACCCACCCCGTCCGCTCTTTGCTCCCGCAAACCGCGTGCTTCGTTGGCTGCTGACCGAGGGTGTACCTACACGCTTCGCTGTGGCCGGTCCGTTGATGCGTTTCAACTGCTGCCGCGCGTCCATTCCCAAACTGCGTTGTTCTGGCGAACTTCGCCGCATGGTTCCTGGTTTTGCCCGACATCAGCCTGCTCTATCGCTGGAACTGCGCTCTACAAGCCAGTGTTGCCACTTGCTTGCTGGAACGTCCCTGCGCTGTCGCTGCATCCGGCGCGCTTCTGACGGCGCTGCCTCTCACGTCCGCACACATCTTCGTGTAGTGTTACTCGTGCTTCTTCACGTATTCTCTTTGTAAGGTTCTCGCCTTCTGACTTTCCACCTGTGGGCTGTTCGGCTCACCATACCTTGCGTTGTAATGGCGAACATGGCTGTTCAGCGTTACAACACTTCGTTTGGCTCCGACCCCACAAACAAAACGACCTGACTTGCTTTTCGCTTGGTCAGGCCGCGTCACCGGATGCGATACGAATGTAGTGCGTTTTACCGCTCTACTTCATCCCGCCTCTTCGGTTCTGCGCGCCTGTCGTTGCTGTCAAAGATACTGCTACCTTCTCGCTTGTCTCGTTCGCTTTATTGGCTTCCGGTTCGGAAGACTTGGGATAGTATAAAACTATTCCCATCAGCTTGTCAAGGCTTTGACCCGTTTGTGGTCGTGTTGCTCTGCCGAAACAGAAAAACCCGACACCGGGTCGCAGCTTAACGGCTGAACAGTGACAGGAAAAGGATGGGTGCACACGGCGCTATTTTTGTCTAGCGAGACCTGGTGAATGCTTCCGCTGTTACTCACAACTCGTCGGCTTGCGCGTCCGGGTTGCCCTTCGCAGCACATCCACAGTTCGTCGTCCCTAGAAAGGAGGTGATCCAGCCGCAGCTTCCGCTACTGCTACCTTGTTACGACTTCGTCCCAGTCACCACCCCTGCCTTGAACGGTAGCCTCGTTTGCACGTTCGCATCCCGGCTTCAGGCGTGAGCAGCTCCCATGACGTGACGGGCGGTGTGTACAAGGCCCGGGAACGTATTCACCGCACTATGGCTGACGCGCGGTTACTAGCAACTCCATCTTCATGCGGGCGGGTTGCAGCCCACAATCTGAACTGAGGCCGGCTTTGACGGATTGGCTCCCCCTTGCGGGTTGGCGACCCATTGTACCGACCATTGTAGCGTGTGTGTAGCCCTGGATATAAAGGCCATGCTGACTTGACGTCATCCCCGCCTTCCTCCCGTTTGTCACGGGCAGTCGGACCAGACACTCTAACTGGCCCCGGGGGTTGCGCTCGTTACAGGACTTAACCTAACACCTCACGGCACGAGCTGACGACAGCCATGCAGCACCTGTAGAGGCTCCTTGCGGTCGACGACGTTTCCGCCGTCTACTACCCCTATGTCAAACCCAGGTAAGGTTCTTCGTGTAGCCTCGAATTAAACCACACGCTCCGCTGCTTGTGCGGGCCCCCGTCAATTCCTTTGAGTTTTAGCCTTGCGACCGTACTCCCCAGGCGGATAGCTTCGCGCGTTGGCTTCGACACCGCAGGGCTTTCACCCCACGACGCCCAGCTATCATCGTTTACGGCATGGACTACCGGGGTTTCTAATCCCGTTCGCTCCCCATGCTGTCGTGTCTCAGCGTCAGTTATGCCCCAGATTGCCGCCTTCGCCTCTGGTGTTCCTCCGGATCTCTACGCATTTCACCACTACACCCGGAATTCCACAATCCTCTAGCATACTCTAGGTCCGCAGTCTGGCACAGCCTCCACAAGTTGAGCCTGTGGCTTTCATGCACCACTTACGAACCCGCCTGCACACCCTTTACGCCCAGTAAATCCGGATAACGCTCGCCACCTACGTTTTACCGCGGCTGCTGGCACGTAGTTAGCCGTGACTGATTCGATGGGTACAGTCCTTCCTCGTCCCCATCAAAAGAAGTTTACAACCCGAAGGCCTTCATCCTCCACGCGGCGTTGCTGCGTCAGGCTTTCGCCCATTGCGCAATATCCCTTACTGCTGCCTCCCGTAGGAGTCTGGACCGTATGTCTGTTCCAGTGTGGGGGTCCACCCTCTCAGGTCCCCTACCCGTCATCGGCTTGGTGAGCTATTACCTCCCCAACTACCTGATGGGCCGCAGCTCCCTCCTCTCGCCCTTTCGGTTTGTTCATGGGCTTCTAAACCCCATGACACTATGCGGTATTAGCAACCCTTTCGAGTTGTTGTCCCCCGCAAGAGGGCAGGTCTGCTACGTGTTACTCACCCGGTCGCCACTAAGCACATTGCTGTACTCCGTTCGACTTGCATGTATTAGGCACGCCGCCAGCGTTCATCCTGAGCCAGGATCAAACTCTCCGTATCTGTTTCGGTTCGAGCTGTCAGCTTCGAGGTGTTACCCGCTCCACCCGACCGCTCTCGCCTGCGAGACAAGTCCCTTACCAAGACCTGTCTACGGGGTTCCTTTCACGCATGAACTTCGTGAGGAAGCTCATGTTTTTCTTTGTACACTTTTCGCTTCGCGCAAGCGGCGCATCTTTCGACGGCTGCTCACACTTCGCTGTGTGCTCTTTGCTGTTCCTGTCACTGTTCAACTGTTAAGGTGCTTCTTCACGTCGCAAACTGCTCACCACAACCGAGGCGCTACGGCGACAAAAAACCGACTGCATTACTGCTTGTCGGCGTTGACAGGTCATCGAGGTTTGCGCTCCCGCGCTTGCCCTTCTGTTTGCGTTGCCGCTTCCTGCCCTTTGCCACCCTCCGTTGTTAGCTGAGCTTGCTGCGACCACTTGCATTGTCGCTCTTGTTTGCTCGTATGGGCTGCATTTTATACTACTTTGACACAGAGTCAAGCCTTTTTTCAGCCAATTTCCGCAAGTCCAGCCGCTTTCTACGATTTCAAACCTTGTTTGAGTGCGCTATCCCAGCTCGGCAACGTCTGTGCCTCCGCAAGGCTCAACAGACGTGCAGGCTCACTATCCGGTTCGCGCAGCCGCCGTGACCACCACCCGACCGCGTGCCACGCGCCCATCTTGTACCCGACATCCCGATAGACGCCCACCGGCTCGAACCCGAATGCCTCATGCAGCCCGACGCTCCCCTCGTTCGGCAGCGTGACGCCCGCAAACACATTGTAGAAGCCCTGCAACGCAAATACCGCAAACAGCGACGTATAAAGCGCCCTGCCGATGCCCATGCGCCGCGCCGACGAGTCGATATATATACTGCTATCGACTGACCACTGATAGGCCGCGCGTTCGCTATGCGCGCCACCACAGGCATATCCAAGCACGCGGTCTTCATTTTCAAAGACCAGCCAGGGATACTCAACCAGCGTGCGCCGGATGCGCTCTGCAATCGTTTCAACCGATGGCGGCTCGTATTCAAACGAGATAACGGTCTCACGCACGACAGGCGCATAGATCGCGTGGACGGCGGCGGCATCTTCGAGTGTGGCGAGGCGGATCAACATCGCAACTAAACTCCAATGTACAGAGCTACGCGATCATTGTAGTAATGATTTGATGCTGCATCTCCTGTCAAACCGCATCAAACCGACAGGCTTGCAGCCCCGATCCCGCCCTGCTATAATGACCGTCGTTTGCTCGCACAGACCAGCGGACCCGCGCGTTCGGTCCGCTCGGTGACAAGGAGGCCGAACGCCCTATGCCGCTTCTAAAGACACAAAAAGAAGAAATCTTCAAAGAATTCAGCCGCCACGAAGGGGACACCGGCTCCCCCGAAGTGCAGGTTGCGATGCTGACGAAGCGCATCAACGAACTGACCGAACACCTCAAAATCCACAGCCACGATAACCATTCGCGGCGCGGATTGCTCAAACTGGTCGGTTCGCGGTTGCGCCACCTGCGTTATCTGAACGACAAAGACCCGCAGGCGTACAGGCGTCTGATTGAACGGCTCGGTTTGCGCGACTACGTGAAGCGCTAGCCTAAACGAGAGAGAAAGCCCGGACCTTCCGGGCTTTTGTCTATATCACACCCGTTTTGGTGGGCGGACACATAGGTCCGCCCCTATACATGCGGGGATGTTGCGGGTCGGGCAAGCCGCGACCCCTACACCGGAGTGTATTCTGTAAGGGCTGCGGCTTGCTCAGCCCGGTATCAACAAACGAAGATGGATGGGAACTGGCGTTTGTCGCGGAGCGAGCGGCTCCGAACCAAAGGCCACTTCCAATCCAGTAGCACGAAAACACACGGAGAGACACATGGCCCCTTCCTATACGCCAGGCACTATGGGGACGCCCCATACCTACACGGCCAAACTTGGCAACGATACGATCACGATTGAAACAGGCAAACTCGCGGAACAGGCGGGCGGCGCGGTAACGGTGCGGCTCGGCGATACGATGTTGCTGGCGACGGCTACGATGTCGGCCAGCGCGCGTGAAGGTCTCGATTACTTCCCGCTCTCGGTCGATTACGAAGAGCGCGTTTACGCGGCGGGGCGCATCCCCGGCTCGTGGTTCCGGCGCGAAGGCCGCCCGGCGGAAAAAGGTATCCTGACCGCGCGCCTGACGGATCGCCCGTTGCGTCCGCTCTTCCCGGATGATTTGCGTAATGAAGTCCAGATCATCGTTATGCCCTTCTCAATCGACAATGTGCATCACTTCGACGTCCTGTGCATCATCGCGGCAAGCGCAGCGCTCACCGTGAGCGATGTTCCCTGGGAAGGTCCTATCGGCGCAACCCGCATCGGGATGATCGACGGGCAGCTCATCGTCAACCCGACCATTCAGGAACTTGAAACCAGCCAGCTCGATTTGCGCATCGCTGGGACCGCCGACGCGATCATCATGGTCGAATGCGGCGCGGCGCAGGTGGATGAAGCGACGATGGTGCGCGCCCTGCAACTCGGCCACGAGGCCATGCAGGAAAGCATCGCAATCCAGAATCAGATGCGCGCCGAACTCGGCAAGGCGAAGCGCAGCTATGTCCCGGCGGCCAGCAACGCGGAATTGAACGCCGTCGTTAAGGATCGCATCGGCGCGAAAATGGCGAGCATCGTTGCCGCGAACCTGAGCCGCGATGAGCGCCGCGTCGAACTCGACGATCTGCGTACTTCGCTGGTTGCGGATTACACCGAAGCACCCGACGGCGGCTCGATTGTAAAGAAGGTCAAGGAAGAGTTCGAGAATGTGTACGCGGGTGAAATTCGCCGCCGCATCCTCGAAGACGGCGTGCGCCCGGATGGACGCGGCCATGCGGAAATTCGTCCGCTTTCCGCAGAAGTCGGCCTGATCCCGCGCGTGCATGGTTCCGGCCTGTTCAAGCGCGGCCAGACACAGGTATTGAGCATCGTCACGCTCGGCTCCCCGAAGGACGCGCAAACGCTGGACGGCCTCGACCCAGAAACGTCGAAGCGCTATATGCACCATTACAACTTCCCGCCCTATTCGACGGGCGAAGCGACCCCCATGCGCGGACCGAAACGCCGCGAAATCGGTCACGGCGCGCTGGCAGAGACGGCGCTGCGCTATGTAATTCCTGACATGGCTGATTTTCCGTACACAATTCGCGTCGTGAGCGAAGTCCTTTCCAGCAACGGTAGTACGTCGATGGCGAGCGTTTGCGGCAGCACACTCTCGCTGATGGATGCGGGCGTGCCGCTCAAGAGTCCGGTTGCCGGGATTGCGATGGGTCTGATCAAGGACGGTGACAAGTATGCCGTGCTGACCGATATTCAGGGGCTTGAAGACCACCTCGGCGACATGGATTTCAAAGTTGCCGGGACCGAAACCGGGATCACCGCGCTCCAGATGGACATCAAGATCAAGGGCATCAGCCCGCAGATCATGGCCGAAGCGCTGGAACAAGCCCGCGTCGCGCGCCTGAGCATCCTCGAATTGATCATCGCCACGCTCCCCGCGCCGCGCAAGGCACTCAGCCCGAACGCGCCGCGTATGCACACGCTGCAAATCAACCCGGAGAAGATCGGCGCACTGATCGGACCCGGCGGCAAGAATGTCCGCGCGTTGCAGGAGAAGTATGGCGTCACCATCGAGATCGAGCAGGACGGCAAGGTCTATATCTCCGGTGCGGATGGCGCGAAGGCCGACCGCGCGGTAGAGGCTGTCTCCGGCTTGACCGAAGAGGCCGAAATTGGGCGCATCTATACGGGCCGCGTGACGCGCGTTGAACCGTATGGCGCGTTCGTGGAGTTCCTGCCCGGCAAGGATGGCCTGGTTCACATCAGCCAGCTTTCCGACCACCGCATCGAGAACATCAACGAAGAAGTGAGCATCGGCGACGAGCTGATGGTCATGGTCACGGATGTCGACTCGACCGGAAAAGTGCGTCTGAGCCGTCAGGCAGTCCTCGAAGACTGGACGCCGGAAGAAGCGCGCGAGCGTGATAGCGGTTCGCGCCGTCCGAGCGGCGGCGGAGACCGGGGCGGTGATCGCGGCGGCAGTCGTGGCGGTGGCTATGGTGGCAACCGGGGCGGCGGTGGTGATCGCGGTGGTAGTCGCGGCGGCAACTTCGGCGATTAATCGCAAACCGCATTTCGACAGAAAATAATTCAGCGCGGAGCAAAACACTCCGCGCTGGTCTTTTCAATGGTATTCAACATTTGAAATTGGAGCGATAAAACAGTTCATTCAATAGATCGGCTTCGTCGGGAATTGCCTTGCGTATGGTCATGCGCTCTTGTCCGTGTGATACACTTCTAATCCGTCCATTTTACGATGAAATTGGCCTGTGAAGCGACACCCTTCTGATCTATTCCGTGTGCTGTTCGCACTATTTATTTGCATCCCCGCTTTTTGGATAAATTCGGTTTTGATCGGCGCGACTGTTTGGACAATCGGCCTGTTCGCGGCGGTGATCATCACTGCGTTTGCGAAACGGATTCCCGCCCTGCCACGCCTGTTCGCGTTCATCGTCATTAGTGGCGCGGCGCTGCTCATCGCAAATGCAGGCGGCTGGAGCGCTTTATATCTCGTGACCATCGTGCTGCTTTTCGGCGTGGGTGCGATCTATCGACAGCCAAACGCGGCGGCGAAACTCGCGGCGGTCGGGTTTGGGGTCATGGTCGCGTTTATCCTCGCGGAGATTGGCGCGGGTCTGTTAATCAGTCGCAGTGAAGCAAAAGCGGCCTCGCTGTCCAGCCCGACCCCTGCGCCGCCAGCCACATTCACACCGACTCGCGCCGCACCAACCGAACAACTTCCGACTGTTCCGCCAACCCTCGCGCCGACCTCAACCCGCGAAGGCGCAGAACCGTCCGTCACGCCCACGCCAAACCGTCCGGCAGCGGGGTACGGGCAGGTCGATTTCCTGACGGATGGTGGACAGGCGGCATGGAGCAACCTGACGGGCTACGGTCCGCGCGTGAACTCTAAAGCGCACGCCTATATGTATGCGCAAGATGGCTCGCTCGTCTACGATACCCACCCGGAATTCAACGGCAAAGGCTATCGTGGACCGGAGGCTACCTACGAAAAGCCCGACGATGTGTACCGTATCCTGATCATCGGCGACTCGTTCGTGGAAGCCGTGCAGGTCGATTATGAGCAGACCTTTTACGCGCGATTGATCAAACAGCTTGCGCAGAAAAATACGGATAAGCGCCGTTTCGAGGTCGTGGCGATGGGTCGTGTCGGGTGGGGGACGCTTCAGGAATACATCTACTATCAGGCCGAAGGCATAAAATATCACGCCGATCTGGTGCTGCTGATGTTCTATATCAACGACGTCGCGGATAACGATCCGGCGTTTTTCTACCCCGGTATCAACAACACCAACTTCGATTATGTTTTCGAGGGCGACACGGTGCGCCTTGTCGATACCAACCAGCAAGCATTGCCGCCAAACACTGCGCGCCGTCTCTACAACGCGCTCCCGCCGCTGCTGCAAGGCCTGAACACCGCGCGGCTGCTCGTGCGCGCCTTCGATCCGCCCGCCCGTATCGTCACGCCCGGCGGCGTGCTGACGCGCGTGCATCCGCAGTTCTATATATACGTCAAACAGCCCGAAGTCGAAGGCTACGCGGAAGGTTGGCGGCGCACGGCATGGGCGCTCACGCATTTCGCGAGCGCAACCAAAGCGAACGGGAGCGCGTTCGCGGTCGCCTCTATTTTCATCGGTGCAGAGATGATTCAAAACGTCGCGGGATGGTTCCCGGAGCAGGTGCGCGGCTGGCAATGGGGCCCTGACCTGCCGGATCAGAAACTCGCGGGCATCCTCACCGGGAGCGGCGCGGTGCTGATCCGTACCCGCCCGACCTTTGAGCAGGTCGCCTCGCAGGAAGGCACACAAGTCTATAACCTGATTTTCATCCCCGAAGACGGACATTTCAACGCGCGCGGTCACGAGATCACCGCAGGCTTGATTTATGATTGGCTGGTCGCACAAAAAATCGTGCAATAGTGTTGCGCAACTGTTGGGATGCCATTTTCGGCATTCCTTGTGCGTTGGATTCATTGCTTAACATCTGTGCGTATAATTCGTTGTAGTCAAAAAGAATAAGATGGAGGCCAGCGTCATGCGCAAAATCATTCGCCGTTTTTCTCTATTGATGCTCCCGCTTCTCTTCATTGCACTCGCCGCGAGCGCGACGATCTCCGCTGCCGCGCCGCCAGCGCAAAATCATCTTTCGCTGAATTTTCTGATAACTCCACCTGCCCCACAACCCCGCGCCGCCACATCGCAGCCCCGCACGCCGACCGCGCGCCCAATCAGCGCTTCCGCATTCGATATGGGCAAGGCAACGCTCTACAAAGCACCATCGGATATTCTCGAAATGAAGGTCCCGCCCGGTTGGGTGCTGCCCGTTCCGAACGAATATACCCCGTATAGCTTCACCTTTCGCATAGGAGAAGAGGCGGACCCGGAAGCGGTGATACAAATCTCGTTTATAAACACGGACGAATTCTATAGCGAGATCGATCCATCTGGAAAAGCCAAAACGCTCGTTGAAGCACTCAATATCATCAAAACCAGCAATACCCAGGCCAATAATCCCTCTTCGCCAAAATTTGGAAACGTCACTCCGGGAAAACTGGGGCGGCTTGATGCCCTGATATTGACTGTGCAAACTGCTGGTAGTGAATATAACAAGCCCTCTGAAATCACTCTCTATGCTGCGGAAACAGACGGCGGCAAGCGCATCGTCTATGTACAAACACAGTCGCACATCGGATCGGACCCGGCTATTGCGAGGACGATGCGCGCGATGCTGGATACGCTTGTCGTGAAAACAAAGAACATCCCCACCGCGACGATTACCCCGACGCTGCACCCGCTGGTCATCACGCTAACAGCGCTCGTTCAGCAAATCGACGCGCTCACCCCGACCGCCACACCGCAGCCCTGAGCTGGGGCCGGGGGCACCCACGTGATTGCACAGTACGGTTGGCGCGAACGCTACATCAGCGAAGAACCGGGCATGAAGCGGATACCCGCCGTTAGCAGCAGAGCGCAAGCCGCTATAGCAATGCGCTCGAAATCAAAGTGAGCGGCTACTCCGTCAAAATCAACGCCTGCTGCGATGAACATTGCAAGCGCACCGCGACCCCCGGCGGGAATTGCTCCGGGCGCTCCGTGAGACCATTCTGTTCGCGGACCACGACTTCGACGTTTTCCGTCACCGTAATCAGATAACGCATATCCGTTCCCACAAAAATCGCCTGCTTGATGACCCCCGGTAGGCTATTCGGATACTCCTGATCGGCCAGATACACATCGATTTTTTCCGGGCGCAGCGCGATTGTGGCCTTCATACCTTGCGTTACCGTATGGTCATGGACGCTGACGCGCAGCGGGTAGCGCCCATCGATGAGAACGGTCACTTCCTCGCCGTGAATTTCCTGCACGGTCGCGGGCATGAAATTGGTCTCGCCGATGAAATCCGCGACGAAGCGCGTGGTCGGACGGTCGTAAATTTCCTGCGGACCACCGATCTGCAGGACATGCCCCTTGTCCATGACTGCGATCCGGTCGCTCATCGTGAGCGCTTCTTCCTGATCGTGCGTCACATAAATAAAGGTAATACCGAGGCTGCGCTGCAACTGCTTGAGTTCAAGCTGGAGCTGCTTGCGCAGTTTGAGATCGAGCGCACCGAGCGGCTCATCCAGCAGCAACACGCGAGGCCGCTTGACGAGCGCCCGCGCCAGTGCGACGCGCTGCTGCTGCCCGCCCGAAAGCTGCTTGGGCAGGCGTGCATCGAGGTTCGGCAGCCGCACCATCGCGAGCGCTTCATGTACGCGCTGCTCTATCTCCGCGCGCGGGCGGCGATCCATTTCCAGCCCAAAGGCGACATTTTTACCGACCGTCATATGCGGAAAAAGCGCGTAATCCTGAAAAACAGTATTTACCGGGCGATGAAACGGCGGGATGCCGACCATATCCCGACCCTCGATCATAATTTTGCCGCTGGTCGGCTCCTCGAAGCCCGCAATCATGCGCAACGTCGTCGTCTTGCCACACCCGGAAGGTCCCAGCATGGAAAAAAACTCGCCGTCCTCGATGACCATATTTACATTCTCGACGGCCATTGTCGGTACTTCGTTGCGTCGGGCCGGAAACTGCTTATTGACATCGATCAGTTGAATATCAGGAGTGGTGGGCATCGCGGGTCCTGTGTCGAAAACGTGAAGTTGAAAAATTGGCACGGATTTCACCGCCCGGCCATGAATGGACCGGGCTACTACGATCTGGTGCGCGTAACGTTCGCAAAGCCGGACCGTAATAGCGCGGTGGCGTCAGCCCCGCGCGGCGAACCACGCAGGGCAAACGGACATACCTAGTTTCCGACGCCCGCGACGATCTCCGCCCACGTCTGGTCGTAAATCGTGGCCGCGTCGCCGAGGTCCTTGAGGACGACTAGCTTGTCGAAGTTGGCCGGGTAAACCGCCGGGTTGGAGAGCAGCGCATCATCGATCAGCTTCATATCGATGGCGGCCTGGTTCGGACTTCCATACTGTGTGTAATTGGCGATGCTCGCGCCGACCGCGGCGTCGTACACATAGTTGATGAACAGTTCGGCAAGCGCCTTATTGCCTGCGCCCTTCGGGATCACCATGTTGTCGGTCCAGCGGAACGTGCCTTCCTTCGGCACGACATAGGCAAGATTCTCATTGCCCTTTTCGGCCATCACCTGGAACATATCGCCCGACCACTCCATCACGGCATCGATGGACCCCTGCGCGAGGATCGTCTGTCCGTCGTCGTTATGGAAGGCGGCGATAGAGTCCTTGTTCTTGAGCAGGTAGTCACGTACCTTATCGAGGTCGGCCTTATTGGTCGTGTTCGCATCGAGGCCGAGGTAAATCAGGATCAGGGCAATCGTTTCACGGCTGGAGTTGAGCAGCGCAGTACGCTTCTTCTGGCCGCCATAGGTCGCCGGGTCGAAGAGGTCTGCGATCCCGGTGATCGGCTTGGCGACCTTCGCCGTGTTGTAGCCAATGCCCATCGTCCCCCATTGGTAGGCGACGCTGAACTTGTTGCCCGGATCATAGGCCGGGTTCTTGAATGCCACGCTTGCGTTCTTGCCGAAGTTCGGGATATGGTTGAAATCGAGCGGGAGCAGCAAATCCAGCCCGGAAAGCTGCGTCACCATGTAATCGGGGGCGATCACGACATCGTAACCGGGGTTGCCCGCCTGCAACTTCGCGTACATCTCGTCGGCCTTGCCGAACGTGTCATACGTGATTTTGACGTTGTATAGCTTCTCGAAGTTGGCGATGGTGTCATCGGCAATATAGGTCGTGAAGTTGTAAATCTTGAGTTCCTGCGGCTTGCCATTCACGAAGGGCAGGGTCGCAACGGGGGTGGACTGCGCGGCTGCTGCCGTGCCTGCGCTGGTTGCGGCGGGGGTTCCGCTCTGTGCAGTGGCAGGGCGCGCGACGCTGCTGAACATCAGGGCGGCGAGCATCGCCACCGCCAGACTGAGCAATGCAAAACGCTTTTGGGACATCTGATTCTCCATAGTACGGGTAAACTTTCCTGTACGCTCGTGCGCGATCAATCCGCACGCGAACGCTGCAAGACGAGGGAAAGCAGCACCAGACTCATC
Organism: Aggregatilineales bacterium; assembly: GCA_965246845.1. Lineage (GTDB taxonomy): Bacteria > Chloroflexota > Anaerolineae > Aggregatilineales > UBA2796 > JBBRMW01. Next base: position 412,104 of record CBDFFR010000008.1, on the reverse strand, counting down.
GAAACGATGACGATGATGGTGGAGAGTGCGTTGATGCTGGGGTTGACGGCAAATTTGATCAGGCTGAATACATAGATCGGGAGTGTGGTCCCGCCTGTGCCATTGACGAAGAACGTCACAACGTAATCATCCAGCGAGAGCGTCATGGCGAGCAGCGCGCCCGCAACGATGCCCGGCGCTATGAGCGGGAGCGTGACGCGGCGCATGACCTGCCACTCATTCGCGCCGAGGTCACGCGCCGCTTCCTCGATGGATTTGCTCATCCCCGCGAGGCGGGCGCGCACCGTGATCGAGACGAACGGCAGGCAAAACACGACATGCCCGATAATCACCGTGAGCAAGCCAAAGGTGGGGTTGATCGCGCCGCTGGAAGCGCTGGATGCGGCGCGAAAGGTCGCGGAGAAGAAAAGCTGGAGCGACAGCCCCATCGTGATTTCGGGGATGACCACCGGCAGATACACGATCAGGTCAATCAAGCGCCTCCCGCGAAAGCGATAGCGCTCAAGACCGATTGCGATGCACGTCCCCAAAAAGGTCGCAATGATCGTGGTCGCGACCGCCACTGTAATGCTCGCGTTCACCGCGTCGAGCAGGCCGCGCGTGCTGAACCGCGCTTCGGTCCGCACACCATCTACGTTGTCGATGCCGAGTCCGAATAGCGCGCGATACCAATCCAGCGTGAAGCCCTGCCATACCGCGTTGGTCCGCGACGAATTGAACGAAAACACGATCAGGATCAGGATTGGCAGCCATAAAAAGCCATAGCAGACGAACGGCGTAATCCGGCGAATGGTGCGCCCGGTCCGGCGAATTGCCAGATCGCCGCGCAATTGCGCCGCGTTGACGCTCAGACCTTCCGCGTTTGAGAGGATCGCCATGCTAGATCGCCGCCGCGTTGCGGTCGCCGTAACGGAAGTAAATCACGAGCGCTACGACGACGACGACCATCATCACCAGCGAGAGCGCCGCGCCGTAGGTCTTACCCGTCGCGCTCTGGCTGAACGTCGTGATCTGGTTGCCGACCATGACGAACCCCGACCCGCCAACCAAATCCGGCACGACGAACGAGCCGAGCGCCGGGATAAAGACGAGGATGCTCCCGGCAAGCACGCCGGGCAGCGTCACCGGGAGCATGATCCGCAGGAAAGCGCGCAAATCGTTCGCACCGAGGTCGTTTGCAGCCTCCGTGAGCCGAAAATTGTACTTTTCGATGCTCGTGTAAATCGGCAGCGTCATGAACGGCAAATAGCCATACACCAGCACGATGAACACCGCGAAGGGCGTATACATCAGGCCGAGCGGCTGCGTAGTCAACTTCAACACTTCGCGCACCAGCGAGTCGAGCAAGCCGTTATCGCGGATGATGAAAATCCACGCATAGATGCGGATCAAAAAGTTGGTCCAGAACGGGATGATCACCAATAGCAGGAAAATATTCCGCACGCGCTTCGGCGCAGTCGCGATGAAAAACGCCAACGGATAGCCGAGCGCCACGCAGAACAGGGTCGCCAGTATCGCCATGCCGACGCTGCGCACCAGCACGGAGATGAAAATATCTTTCGCGACATACTGATAATTGAACAGCGTGAACGGAGCAGCGGCCTGATAGCGCTGGCTAGGCGTCAGGATGCTGTACGCGATGATGACCAGAAAGGGAACTACGAAGAACAATATCAGCCAGAATGCCGCCGGCCAAACCAGCAGCCGAACCTGCAAGCGCTGTCGGCGCTCGTTGTACGAAACGGGTTGTACTGCCGCCATATTTTAGGGGGTTCCACCGTCAGGCAAGTGAATTCAGACAAATTATAGACTAAATCGGGGGTGCTGCAAGGCGCACATTGAGCAGATTGCCCAATGTCGCAACGCAGCAAAATGAGCATACCCGATATGGGCGCTTTGGGCAGCCTCACAGAAATAAAAGCGAAAGGAGGCTGGATTTACTCCAGCCCCCTTATCATTCAGATATTGCTGATTGGCATTATCCCTAACGACCTACACACGGGCCGTAAACAGCTTCGCCACCGGGTTGACCGTAGTTTTCCGCAACATCACGATAGTTATTCAGTGAAATCCATGTGTTGCTATTGCCAAACGAGAAGATGCGTCCAAACTTCCCATCGTCAGACGTTTGCAGCACGAACACGGTTTGGCACGCCTTGACCACTTTGTTGATTGAGTTGCCACCAGCACTGTCCAGCAGCGCATGATCGGTGAGCATAAGGATCAGGTTGCGTTGTCCGGGAGGAGGAAGTGCCGGACCTTCGTAAGGAGCAAGTGTGCAGGTCGTCGTAATGCTGGTCGACTCCTGTACACGGATGCTTGCACCTTCTACGAATGCAGGGTTATTGAACGTGAACGAATAATCACCTGCGGGGACATTTGGACCATCGCTGTAAGGTGCAAAACTCTGCAAGAACACGTTGTTCACGTATATACTCCATCCGACGTAAGCAGATGTTCCGCCTTCGTTGTGGGATGTAAACGTAAATGTGTGGGACGAGGCATTGCAGCTTGAACTAACGAACTCCCACTGATGATTTGCCAGTGCCGGGCGCATCAAAGCAAAACTAGCTGAAAAGGCGACGAGTACAATGAGGGTGCGAAGGTGTTTCACGATGTTGATCCTGAACATGAGGTAACGATGAGTAAAGTATACTATTGGTAGGGAGTGTAGGAAACTGGTCCTAGTTACTTTTGTATCACAAGATAGTTACAAACGGATTGCGAATAGCATATACTTCTAACTCGTCTACGCTACGAAAGCAGCCGGTCCCCGACAGGCGCAGCCATTGGCGCGAGGTCCGTAAAGCGCACCTTGAGCAGATTGCCCAACCTCATGATGTTGTTCACAGAAGCCAATCGGTTTGATGAAATGAGCGAGAAACAGCAAATCCTCGATTTGATGCGCAACGAGTTCAACCGCTGGGAGACACTCCTCATTGGGTTGGACGAAGCGCAAATCGTCGCACGCCGTATGCCGTCTGATCTCTCAATCAAAGATGTCGTCGCGCATCTATGGGAGTGGCAGCAGCGCTCAATCGCGCGGCTCGAAGCGGGGTTGAACGGCACAAAACCGCATTTTCCAACATGGCCGGAAGGTCTTGACCCCAATGCTGACGATGTGGATTCAATCAACGCATGGATTCACGAGAAGCATCTTGATCAAACGTGGTCGAGCGTGCATGAAGACTGGCGCACCGGATTTCTACACCTGATTGAACTCGGTGAAGCGTTTCCCGAAGCAATGCTGTTCGATAAGGCGCGGTATGCGTGGCTGGATGGTTACTCGCTGGCAGATGTCCTCACAAGTTCAGTTGAGCATCATCATATAGACCATTATGAACCGCTGCTGGAATGGTTGCGGTTATATGGCAACGTCACGGATTTGAAACGATGAGCAATAATCACTTCCCATCCATGCTTTCCGGTGGTCATCCGAACTCATTGGGCAGGACAGTTGAGGTCGTTGAATTGATTTTCGCTGATCCGTTACAACTTGAAAACCTGTATCAATGTTACTTCGATACGGATGAAGTGGTGCGGCTCCGTACTTCCAGCGCCATGAAGCGCATCTGGCGTGAGAAGCCTGAATGGATTGTTCCTTACATTGATCGGTTTACATCCGAAATATCGCAAATTGATCAGGCCTCTACACGCTGGACGCTGGCACAGCTCTTCCTTGAACTCGAAGATCACCTCACGCCTGATCAACAGCAGAAAGCAACGCTTATTCTCCAGAAAAATTTGCTCGAGTCAGATGACTGGATTGTACTCATCAATTCAATTGAGACTTTGGCAGAGTGGGCAAAAGATAACGATGAACTCAAAAGCTGGCTCAAGTCGCATTTGACGCGGCTAACGGGAGACCCGCGCAAGTCTGTCGCGGCGAAGGCCAGCAAGTTGATGAAAGCGCTATATCAGTGAAGTTGGTCCGCGACTGCGCGCGGACCATGTTCGGTATCATTTAGTCTCCGACAGGCGTAGCCCCCAGTGTGAGGTCGGTCGCGCTCGCGAATTCAGCTTGCGCGATAGGCAGTTCCGCAGGCACGGCGTAAACCCATACCATGATCTCGTGCCGAAAGAAATACAAACCAGCCGCCGACGCCGCCAGCAGCCCGGCGTTGATCTGAATCGCGGTATCCACACCGAAGCGCTCCGCGATAACGCCGACCCACAGCGCGGCGAGCGGTTGCATCCCGAAGCTGATCGTCGTGAAGAGGCTCGCCAGCCGCCCGCGCATCTCTTGCGGCGAAAGCGTCTGAATGAGACCCATTGCCATCGTCATCGCGGTCGGCGCGCCCATGCTCCCGAAGAACAGCGCGAGCATCGAGAGCGGCAGCACGCGCGAGTGTGCGAACACCGTCAGCCAGAAGGCCAGCCAGAAACACGCGAGCAGCATCACGCGCCCGCTGCGCTTCAAGGCCTGCGTCAGCGGCACGACGAACAATACCGCAATCAGCGCACCCGCCCCGGATGAGGCGAGCAGCGTTCCATAGGTTTCCGCATCACCGCGCAGCAGCTTGTCCGCGACCGAAGGCAGCAGGTTCATGATGATCGAGAACACGAAGAAGGTCAGGATGATCCCGAAGAGAAACAGGTCCTGCATCCGGGGATTGCTTCGGACATAGGCCAATCCATCGCGAATTTGACGGGCGGGGCTGACCTTCTCGCTGATTTTCGGCTGTGCCTGCGCCGCGCGCACGAGGACGAGGCTGCCGATCACCGCAAGGAAGCTGAACCCGTTCAACCAGAATGCAGGTCCCACGCCGAGCCGCGCGACGATAATCCCGGCCAGTGATGGACCGAGGACGCGGCTGATCTGCAAAATCATAATGTTCATGTTGATCGCCTTGCGCATCTCGCCCGCGCCGCTCAGGTCGCCCAGAAACGCCGTCTGCGTGGGCATATCGAGCGCGGTCACGATGCCGAGGATGAAGGCAAGGACATAGACGTGCCAGAGCTGCACGAGGTGCGTTTGCGTCAGGAAAGCGAGAATGAAGGCAAGCATCATTGCTGCGAATTGTGTGCCGATCAGCAGCTTGCGGCGGTCGAGCCGATCTGCCCATACGCCCGCATACATGCTCAGAAACAGCACCGGGAGCGAGGTCAGGATATTCACGACGCCGAGCGCCGACTCCGAATTGGTTAACTGCCAGACTACCCACGCCTGCGCGGTCGATTGCAAAAAGGTCCCGATCAGCGAGACGCCCTGCCCACCGAGGTAGAGCCGGAAGTTCGGGTGCTTGAGCGGTTCAAAACTGGCGCGCAGGGTGCGGAAGGTATCGGCAACTACAGACATGAGGAATTCCTGTTCAGCTAGGAACCTTGACCGCATGTGCAGGCGAGTTCCTTACCGATTGCAAAACGTGATTTATGCAGCGCCCCTGCCCACATGCATGTTATGCGCTATTGTTCCTCGTCGTCGAAATCGTCCTCGTCATCCTCATCAAAATCGTCGTCATCCTCATCGAATTCATCTTCGTCGTCGAATTCGTCATCCGCAGTCCCGGCAGCGCGTTCGGATTCGGCATCCGAGAGCTGCGCGAAGAGGATGTCCAGATCGTCGTCGGTCGCTTCATCGGCAAGTTCCTCTTCCGACACGGTTGGGATGATGCCCTGCGCACGGAAGCGCTGTGCCTCGTCCTGTTCATCGGCGCGTTTGCTACCGCGTTTGCCTGCGGGTTTGGGCGTGCCGCGTTCCGGCTTGCGACCCTCAAGGACGACATAGCGCCCGTTATTCGCGAGTTCGCGCACCCGCGCGAGGTGTTCTTCCATGACGTCGCCATATTTCAGGAAAGCATTCGCGACGATGACCAGTCGACCACCCGGCGTGAGCATGTCCAGCGCCTCGCGCATGATGCGATGCGCGACATTCGTATCCACATCGAATTTCTGGTGAAAGGGCGGGTTCGATACCATCAGGTTGAACGTGCGTCCCGCCACCGAGCCGTACACATCACCCGCGAGGACCTCTACCTCCGGCAGCCCTTCCGCGTTTTTCCGTGCGCAGCGTACCGCGAGCAGGTTTTCATCGGTGAGCGTGACCGCGCCCGCTCCTCGCGCCTTGAGCGTCAGCCCGATCACGCCGTTGCCGCAGCCGACATCGAGGACGCTCTCGCCGCCTTCGACCTCAAGCGCATTCAGCAGCATCGCAGTCCCATCATCCAGATGATCCCAACTGAATACGCCCGGCATGGTCCACAGTGCCAGCCCGCCAAAATCGCGCCGCTGTACCTGCGTCGGGTCGGGTCCCCAATCTGGCGGGAACTCCGGCGCGGTCTCCGGGTTGGTCGAGACGCCAACACGGTTGCGTTTGCGAAAGGCGAGGGTCGCGCCGTTCCCGAAGACGAGCGCGGCATCCGCGATCAGCGTCTTCGCGCCGCCTTCGGTCGGACCCGCAATGTAGAGTTTGCCGCCCGGTTTGAGCGCCTTGCGCGCCGCGTAAATCCAGCCCTGCGCGAGGCCGCGACCTTTCGGCACGGTCAGCACCGCGAGATCGTAGCGCGCTTCGCCTTCGGGGAAGACGTCTTCGTAAGCGACCACAGTATCGACCTTGCGCGCGGTGGCTTGTGAGCGGACCCGCGCCAGCGCCGTCAGGCTGTTGTCATAGACCGCGACTGCCGCCGCATTCTTGCCGAGCGCAAGCGCAAGCGCCGGGTCCGGGCAGTGCAGGACCAGCACGCGCTCGCCGGGTTGCGGCGTAATTTGTTCGAGCGCGATCTGCGTCGCCGGGTCAGCGCTGACGGGCCGCATCAGCGGATTACCCCCCGGAAAAAATCAATCGGCGCGCGCTTTACACGCTCGTATTTCGCTGGTGGCTGGCGGCGGGTGGCGGGTGGCTGAAAACTATTCCGCATACACCGTCTCAACGACCTTCTTCTCTTCCGTCGCGCGTCCGAAGAACTTGCCAATCGTCGTGCCGACGGTGAAATCGCGCATATACGCCAGATTTTCCGGGGAGAAGGCGCGCGGCGTGATTCCGAATTTGCTGACCAGCCCATTATCGCTGACCACGTTCGGGACAGCCAGCAGTTCAAGGAGCGTGCTACTCACAGGAGGCGCGGGCAAAAAGGTCTGCATTCCCCACACTACGGGACGCAGCAGCGGCACGGGAATTTTGACCAGCGTGCGGCGCGTCTTGAGGGCGGCCAGCACGCGCACCACGATCTCGCGATAGGTCAGCACTTCGGGACCGCCGAGTTCATATTCCTGTCCAATCGTCGTCGGGTCATCGATGGAGCGGACAAAGGCTTCCACCACGTCGCCGACCCACACGGGCTGGAACTGCGCCTTGCCATCCCCGACAACCGGGAAGATGACGGGCGAAAGCCGGACCAGCCGTGCCTGTACATTGGCGAATTCATCCTGCGGTCCCCAGATTACGGAAGGCCGGAACGCCGTCCAATCCAGCCCGGACGCCGCGACGTATTGCTGCGCGAGTCCCTTGCTGCGCAGGAAGCGCGAGAAGTGATCGGGTGTGGCTCCATTCTGGCACATATTCAGGAAGCGCTTGACGCCCGCTTCCTTCGCCACATCGACCACATTCTTCGTACCTTCGGTGTTCAGCTTTTCATAGGTGCGCCCACCCTTTTCAATCGCAATCGCGACGAGGTGGATCACGCAATCGACATCTTTCATCCATTCGACCATCGTTTCCGGGCGTGTGACATCACCCTTCACGATTTCGATTTTGCTCTCGATGTCGCCGAGCCGCTTGAGCGCCTTATCCGGGTTGCCGACCATCGCGCGGACGGGCTTGCCAAGCTGCACCAGCCGCCGTACCATGTTGTTCCCTACGTAGCCTGATGCACCTGTGACGAGTATCATTACGAACCTCTTGAGCGCGCTTGCATGATGAATTTAACTCTATTGTACAAGCGTTGTACAAGGTTTGGCAAGCAGAGGACGAGTCTTGGCACGCGCTTTTGGCTATGATATACTCGTTCGCGTCCGGGCTAGTAGCTCAACTGGCAGAGCAGGCGCCTTTTAAGTGCAAGGTTGAGAGTTCGAGCCTCTCCTGGCCCAAAATTCCGCGATTTTGTTAGCTACATCTACGGGTCGGGCAAGCCGCGACCCCTATATAGAAGCGCGTCTCTGTGTAGGGGCGGACCGGTGTGTCCGCCCACCCATCGAATCTACGCGACCCCTTCCAACCCCAATTCCTTCGCGTGTTCCTGCAACGCCTTCAACACAATTGGCACATGCACTTCCCACAAATCGACCTGCAACAGCGCAGCGCCCTGTTCCACGTCCTCGCGGTTGACGCCGCGCGCGAAGGCTTTGTCCTTCCACTTCTTGCGGATGCTCTGCACTTCCACATCACGCACGTTGCGCGAAGGCCGAACCAGCGCGGCGGCGGTGATCAGCCCGGTAAGTTCATCAACGGCGAAGAGCGCCTTGTTGCGCATTGTGGTCCGGTCTGCCGCACCATACGGTCCGTGACTGAGGATCGTGCGAATATCTTCTTCGCTCAGGCCGCGTTCGCGCAGGATCGGCGCGCCGTCCATCGGGTGTTGTTCGATGGTCGGGTGAATTTCCCAATCAAAATCGTGCAGCAGCCCGACCAATCCCCAGCCTTCGGGGTCCTCGTTGAAGTGCGTGGCATACGCCCGCATCGCGTATCCGACGGCCAGCATGTGCTTCCGCAGGCCGTCCGATTGCACAAACTCGCAAACAATATCCCACGCCGTCGCGCGATCCATAAATACGTCTCCACCATTTCACAAGAAGCCGACTATCATAGCGCGTCAGTGCGCGAATCTCTACGTTTCAAGGCGCGTGCTGCACCGCCGCCGAACTATCCGCGAGCAGACTTGCGAGATAATCTGCGATCCCGACCTTCTTCAAAACAGAATTTTCTGCTTGCGGATCAGTGCTGTCGTAACTTACGTAGAACGCGGGCGCACGCGCGACAGCGACATTCTCCACCGCAAAGCGCAGCAGGTGGACGCGCGGAATGGCGGGCGTGCCACTGCCGATAAACGTGTAACAGAGCAGCGTTTCCGCGGCCTGATCCTTTCCGAGAATAAGCGAAGCCGTCCCGAACCACCGCGCCTGAATTTTATACTCCGCTTCGATGCGCGCGATCAGCGTGTCTTGGATGAAGGTCATTTGTGAACCGTTGAAGATGAACGCGGCGACGTCGCGCGGCAGCACGATCAGATCATCGGTTCCGCGCTGGTCCCACAACGCCTGCGGAAGCTGATCATCGAAACGCAACGCGGTCGGCGCGGTCCCCCGTTCGTAGCGCACTGTCATACAGACATATTCCGGCGCGTTCCACTCTGCCGGGAATTCAATTGCGGCCAGATGTGTCACGCGCACAAACGCCGCCGGGTTTTCCCAATCATCCAGAATCGGGGTGCGTTCGCCGGGGTTTAGCGGGAACGAGCCGCGATAGCGATGCACGGGTCTGGCCGCGATAATCAGTAGCGCGATTGTGAGTAGCGCGGCGGCGTAGAGCAGCAATTGCACGAGGCGGTTGAACTGTTCATAGGGCATCGTGTATCACCAGGGCGAAACGCCCGCTCCATCCACGATCCCGATAAATTTGGGAAGGCCATTCGGGAACATATAGCCGACGACGAGCGCGACCATGCACGCTGCAAAGCCGACTACCACCGCGTAACGAAGCACATAGGGGCGCGGACAACCTGCTACGGGCGCGATCCACGCCGCCCATGCAAGGCCGACCAGCGCTGTAGAACCGAGATAGCGCTCGTTCGCGTTGTGTGCCAGCCCCGCGAACTGGATGAAGACAACGAGGCACAGCAACATCCCGCGCAGGACCAGCGGCACGCGCCGCGACGCCGCCGGGACCAGCGCGGAGACCGACGCCGCGAGATTCCACGCGGGCTGCCACTGCCAGGGCTGCCCGACATTCGCGAAATCGAACATCTGCGCGTAGTAGCGCAGCATTTCGGAGAGGTTGCCCGCCGCCCACGCACGCCCCCAGTAGTTCAACTGCTGGTCGAGGAAGTAGAACGGAACGCCGCTGAATGTGCTGGTGTACGCCAGCCAGAATGCCATGCCGAAGCCGATCCCGGCGGCAAGCAACAGCGGCGGCCAATCGTAACGCAACGGGCGGCGCTCATCCGTGACGCGAAGCAGTCGTAGCAGTGGGCGCGTCTGGTCGATCACGACATCCGCAATGAAGGCGTTGAACGGCGCTGTATATCCAGCCAGCGCAGAGCGCCGCCAACTCTGGTACAGGAACGCGAATGCAAGCGCCGGGACGAGCGGGAGCGCATTTGGCTTGGTGAGCAGGATCAACCCGCCGAGCGGGAGTGCTGTCAGTGTCCGTAGCGCTTCGCCGCGCGTGATACGCGATCCGGCAGCGGGCGGCCTCAGGACCAGCCACAACCCTAGCATGGACATCGCGAGGAAGAGTGCATCCGCGCCCGGCAGGAACAGCCACGTCGCCCCGAATAGCGGCGCGATCACGGTCAGCGAGACCAGCGCCGGGCGCGCTACTCCGAGTGCGCGGAGCGTCAGCGCCGCGAAAAACACAGCCACGCCTGCCGCGAGCGTCGTGACGAATATCCCGGTGTAGACCAGCGACAGCCCGGCGAGTCGGTTGAGCGCGCAATGCAGGAACGGGTAGAACGGCATCCAGCTTATCCGGCTGGGTGCGAGCGTCGGCAGCGCGGCGAATCTGTATTCCCCGTTGGCGGATGTGCCGACATCGAGCAGCGTATCCGGCACGTTGTAGCCCTGAATGCAAATCAGGACGTACTGCCGCGCGTCCTGAAAATGCGCAGGAGCATACGTAACATCTGGCTTGTTCGCGTATAGCGCCTGCACGGTGGGCGTGATCAGCATCCGCACGCCCACCGAGATACCACACGCGACGAGCGCCGACAGCACCGCATGTACGAGGAACCCGCGCCGCACGGCTCAGGCGGTCACATACGATGCGACGTAATACTCCATATTGAGCGGTTCGCCCGTCGCATAGGCGAGCGCATCCGGCCAGGGCAGCGTCGCGCCCGTCGCGAAGACTTTCTCGCGGAACCAGTCGCCCGCGCCCGTATTCCCGATCAGGCCGCCGCGCGCATCCAGCACATGCTGCCACTGCGCCGCGACCATGTGGCCGATCAGGTAGTTTTGATAGTACGCAGGTACAAGCGCGATATGGTTCTTCGTCGCCCAATCCGGCATCTGCCGACCTTCGGGGCGCGTCAGGAATTGATAGCGTTCGACCAAATTCCACCAGACGCTATCGAGGTCTTGCTCCGGGTCCTCGTATATCGCGCGCTCGAAGCCGACGACGACCATCACCCAGCGCGCAAAGATCAATTGCCCCAGGATTTCCCGGTCGCGCGCGGCTCCGGCGGCAGCGTCAGCGGTCGCGGGGTCAAGGCCGCGAATACGCACAAGCCATTCGCGGTCCAGTGTCTGGCCGCCCATCAGCAATGCCATTGCTTCTGTGGTGAGAATGTGCGGGATGGTACGCAGCAGCCAGGGCAGACTTTTTGGGATGTATTTATCGTAGACGCAGTGGCCGAGTTCGTGCAGGATCGTATCCTGCCAGCGCTCCGACGGCACGATGTTATTGAGCGTCCGCACGTCGCCTTCGCGGTCAACGTGCATTGCGAAAGCGTGCTGGTCCTTCAATTCGCGTTCGTAAAGGTCTGACCGGGCGAGGACATCGCGCACTTCCATACCGAGGCTATCGTAGGTCTTCGTCGCGAGCGCGACCACATCCTGATCTTTGAAAAATTCGTCGAAGTCAGTCTGCCCGACCTTCGGCGCGCGCTGGAAGAACAAATCGCTGTAGTGCCAGGGGCGCAGTGCCGCAACCGGGACATTGAAGCGGCGGCTCAGTTCCGCGTCGAGATTGCCTTTCACGCGGCGGAACGGCGCATCGGTCGCGCTGGCGAGGTCATCCAGCATCGCGTACAGCCATTGCGGATCGATCTCATTGAGCATCAAACTCATCTGGTGAAAATTCGCGTAGCCCATCTTCTGCGCGGCGACGTTGCGCAGCCGTGCCAGTTCGCGCACCGAGGTAGCGACCAGCGGACCCAACTGCTTGTGCGCTTCCCAGACCTCGCGCCGGACTTCCGAATCGCGCGAGTCTTCGAGAATTTTGTCGATCTCGTTGTTGGAGAGTTTCTTGCCGCCGCTGATTTCCGCGCGGAAGCCGTAATAGACTTCTTCGACCTTCTGAATAATGCCGCTGATCTGCGCGATCAGTTCCGGGTCGTTCTGGCCGAGCGCGAAGCCATTATGCAAAATGCGAAGCTGCCGCGCCAGCAACGCATCATCCTGCGCTGCCTGCGCGCGGTCCCAATCGCGGAATTGCGCATAGAGCGCCGGGTCCGCGAGGTAGTTCATCCGTGCGGTGCGCGCATCGGCGGCCTTGCCGAGATTTTCCGGCGTGCCTTTGACCGCCGCATCCCACGCGGTCAGGTTTTCCTGTATCTCCAGTTCGCGCAGGCGGGCGGTGGTTGCCGCGACCTGTTCCTGAATATCCATACTCATCGTATCGAACTCCTTGTTGTGCTTATTCGCAAATCGCGGTCGCTTTGAAAAAGGTGTAACAGAATACACCATCGTCGCCCGTCGAAGCATAGAGGTCCGTGATCCCGGCGTCCCATTGCGTCGCGTTCATCAGCCCGGATGTCACTGCTTGCTCGCGCACCCCTTCGACCATCGCGATGAAGGTGTTGCGGGTGAATCCTTCAACCAGAGCAGGGTTGCTCGAATCGACATAAACCATGCGTGGCGAGACGGAAATTTCCTCGAATCCTGCGTTTTTAAGCACCGGGTAGAGCTGACGACCGATCAGCGAATTACCGCCGAGTCGCGCTTGAGTATCGATCATGCACTGGATTGTCTGTGAGGCAAGGTAGCTACGCGGGTGAAAGTAGGCTGAACCGTGATCGCCTTCGATTACGGTGATTGTGCCGCCCCTTTTCAGTATCGGCTTGATAGACCGGAGTGCGGCGAGCGGGTCCGGCAAATGTTCCAGAACAAAGCAAATGAAAACGTGGTCGAAGGCTTCTGGTGGATAGGGCAGCGCAAAAATATCAGCATTCTGGAAGGTCACGTTCGACAGATTTTCTCTGGCAATCACGCTGGCTGCGGTCTGAAGAGAAGTCCGGGATATATCAATCGATGTAAAGTGTGTTTTCGGATTATTTCTTGCCATAACCACAGTTTGAGCGCCGACACCACAGCCCGCTTCAAGCACCGAACTACCTGCCGGATACACGGTATCAGCGTGCAGCAGCTCGGCCAGCGTCGTCGCTTGATCCACAAGCCTTGTACTTTCTCGCGGGGAGTAGCCGTGAACATAATTCATAGTTTGCTATCCTCAGAAAATTTACGTTCCCATTGCCTGATCACCCTGAATTCGGTCGATAAAGCACCGGGCGGAACCCGTATAATATCGAATGGTGAGCGCGTTGCCCACAAGAAGCGCGGCCTGTATCAAGGCGAATGGCTGAAACCGGGATTCTCCTATACGTTTGCGCTATACTTTCTACAAGATTTCAAATGCGGCTAGCACCGCTTTTCGAGCATTTAACAAGGAGCGACCCTCTTGGCGACACAAACAACTCAGGTAAACGCGATGACCGAATGGAACAAGAGCTTTGCGTTTCTTGCGGGTGGTGGCCTGACTTTCATCATCATGGCAATATTCCTGAGCGTCATTCGTGGGACGAGCGACGGCATTATTGGCTTTTTGATGATCGTCGGCATCGCTGGACTCATTACAGGAGTCGTCATGTGGAGTGCGCTCTCGCGTCCCTGGACGCGCTACGACGACCTCTCGACGCCGCTCTACACTGGACACGCGCACCATGAAGAGCAAGCGCCGCATATCGCGGATGCCGTTGTAGACGCCAAAGCCATCGCGCCCGACACGCACAGCGAGATTTCTGCAACCGAATACGCGACGGGTTCCGCGCACGCGGACGACGACGCGGCACGCAATCCAGCGATTGCCGATGAGTTTTTTGCAGCCATTTCCGGGAGGCCAAATATGAGCGCAGACTCCGATACCGAGAAGATGGGCGGCAACGCCGACATCGACACCGCATCATCCGACCAGCACCCCACGCAGGGCGAGGGCGACTCCGAACAGCGCGAATCCGATGTAAGTGCGGCGCAGGTCTTCACAGGCTTGCCGATCACGGGTGGCGACAAGGACGAACGCACTTTCGAGCAGGATAACGGCGCGTCCGAAGCGAATAGTTAACGAGCGATCCGGTGTGGGGGTCGGATGAATCCGACCCGTTTTGAGGGCGGACACACAGGTCCGCCCCTACGAAAACCGCAATGTCTCGCGTTGAAACACGCAGGTTCACACCTGTTCCAATTAACCGCGCGGTGTAGGGGCAGACCCATGTGTCCGTCCTCAATTTCCAATTTCACTGCAACACATCCGTCTTTTGATCAACCGCTCATAGAACGCCGCGCCCGATCTGGTACAATGCGCCGCCATGACGATCAGGCGCACGACCAGCACGCAACAATGCCCGATATGCCACGCCGTCGCACCGCTTACGGCGGCGGAATGCCCTGTCTGCGGCGCGGCGTTGACGGGCGCTATCCGGCGGCCTGTGCGCCCCGCGCCGGATGATATAGCGCAAATCGCCGCGCCGCGTGCGGGTAACTCCGACGTCGGCGAAAATGATCTGTACGAGGGTGCGCTGCCTGCCTTCCCTGTACGCGGCGTGCTGATGCTCGCGGTCGTATTGCTTGCGATTGGCGGGGGCGCGGCGTTCTTCATTCAACGCAGCGCGGCGGCTCCACCGATTGAACCCACCAGCGAAGCAGTGGTGTTTTTTACAACCGTCACGCCAATTCCCGGCAGCCCGGATGCCAGCGCGATGACTGCGATTGCTGCCGCGCCCTCCGGCACAGCCACGCAGCCCGCCAAACCGACCGCGCCCCCGACCAACACACGCCCGCCGTCGCTGACCCCGACCGATACGCCCTTCGTCGCGCTGCCTACGCTCGATATGCCGACTGTGACGACCATCCCGCCAAGCGCGACGCTCACGCCGACGCGCGGACCGTGCATCCAGAAGGCCAAACAGGGCGATACGCTCTCTGCGCTGATGGCGCGCTGCGGGATTTATTCCAGTGCGGCGCTCCCGGTGGTGCTTGAACTCAATAACATGAGTAGTCCGAGTGTTTTGCAGGTGGGGCAATCGATACAAATCCCCTGGCCGACCGCGACAGGTGCGCCCGTCGCGGCGGCTGTCGGCTCCGGGACGCCCCTCGCGGTCAACGCGCGCGATGTCGAGCCGACGCTCATCCCCGGTCAGGCGTGGCATACCGTCAAGGCGGGCGAAAACGCGATCACGATTGCCTATAAATACGGCGCGACGATCAAAATCCTGCACGACCTCAACCCGGAGATCAACGCCGCCTTCAGCCAGTGCGATTATGGGCAGCCCGCAGGCGGCCAAGATTGCACCGTCTCGCTTTCGGTCGGGCAGCGGCTGCGCGTCCCCGTCCCGACGCCCACGCCGACGCTCACCTTCACCCCGAATGGCAGCGAAACGCCGACGCCGACCTATACGCCGACTTACAACGCGCCGTACATTATCGGTCCCGGTAACAATATGCTATTCGATGCGGGCGATTTCCCGGTGCTGCGCTGGAGCGCCTCCGACCGCCTCTCGAAGGGACAGGTCTATTTGATCGTCCTCAAGGACCGGACAATCAACAAGACCTACCGCATCCCGACGAAGGATTTGTTCTATCCGCTCACGCCCGACGTGCAGCCGAACGACGGCAAGCGGCACGAATTCGAGTGGATGGTCGGCGTCGCGGTCGAAAACGGCGGGATCATCCCGGACCTGACGCAGTTCATTACCGAGACGCGCACGTTCGTCTGGCAGGGACGCTAGGAGCGATTTTTATGAAGAAGCTATTTATCGGCGCTCTCGCGCTGCTCGTGCTTGCCGGATGCAGCAGCAACCCGCAGCCGCCCTCGACTCCGACAGTAATCCCAACGCAAGCGCCGCCCACGTTGACGCTGCCCGCCTCTGCCTCGCCCGCGCCTACCAGCGTCGTCACGCTTGGACCGACGCCCTCCTTCCGACCGATGATCACGCCCACGCCCGGCGAGTCGTCGCCCGTTGCGGTGGTGAATGCCATCGTCCCGACCGCAACCGCGAAGCCGAATTGCGTCACCGCGCGCAAGGGCGATACGCTGTATATCATCCTCGCGAACAACGGCTACGACACGTCCGTGATTCCGGCATTCCGCGAACTGAACAACATGCCGCCGGGCAGCAATATCATCAGCGAAGGCGGGACGTATTGCCTGCCGATCCGCACGATGACGCCGACGCCCGAAGGCTACGAGAAGACACGCGCCGCAATTGAGGCTGTCCTGCCGACGCGCGGCGCGATGACGTACATTTACCATATCGTGACGAAAGGCGATACGACGCTGCTGCTTGAGCTGATCTACGGCGTGCCGCTCGGCGTGATGTGCCAATTGAACCCGCTCCCGGATGGCCTGAATTGCGGCGGGTGCAAGCTGGATGCGCCGCTTGGACAGGCGGGCTGCCGCGTGCTGCTCTCGGTCGGGATGAAGATCAGGCTGCCGGGACCGCCGCCGACCGCCACCGTCACGCCGACCCTCACCGGGAGCGAGACCGCGACGGCGACCCCCGCTTATGTCGCGCCGCGCGTCCTCGCGCCCCGTAATGGCGACAGCATCACGGGGCAGGTGCGGCTGCAATGGCTCCCACCGGGCGGCATCCTCGCGCCGGACGAGGTGTATCTGATCCTGATGAGTGAGGCCGTGCCGGGTGCGCCTGCACGCAATTTCCAGAAGACGACGCAGGATGTCTCCTACCTGCTCACGCCCGAAGACCTGCCGCGCGAGCCGGGTCCGCACACGATCTATTGGCAGGTCGGCGTCGCGCGGCTCGGACCGGATGGTGTGGCGATTGTGCTGGGTGAGAAGACGCCGCCCGTCTCGTTCACCTGGACGCGGTAGCCGCTCGTCTGCCGCGCGCTACAGACAGCCCGCGTCTATCGCGACATGCCGTACCAGTTCAATAACCGCGTGCGCCGCCACGTCCAGATCGTCGTTGCGCACGCGATAATCCGTCTGCTCCGCGTAACGCAGTTCGACACGCGCCCGTTCGAGCCGCTCCTGAATTTCCTGCTCGCTCGCGCCGCCGCGCGCCCGGATGCGCGCTTCCAATGCCTCGAAGGTCGGCGGTTCGATAAAAATGGTGACGACGTTTTGCGGAAATGCGCTCTTCAATGCCTGCGCGCCGTAAATCTCAATGTCCGCGATCCGCATCTCGTGCTGCGCAAAGAGCGCGACCTCGATCTCCCGGCGCATCGTGCCATAGAAGCGCCCCGGCAGCACCTCCTGATGTTCCACCAGTTCACCCGCCGCGAGCATTCGCTGAAATTCCTCGCCCGATACGAAAAAATGCTGAACGCCGTGCTGTTCGCCCGTCCGCATCGCGCGCGTGGTCGCGGTCGGCATCTGGCGAATTTCGGGGACAGCGCGTAGAACTTCGCCCATGATCGTATTCTTGCCCGCGCCGGAAGGTCCGACCAGCACGAAGAGCAGCCCCCGGCATGTGATTTGCGGAGGTGCGGTCGGGGTAACGCGGTCTGTCATGAGTCGGTCCTTGTTCGATGCTGGTCTGGCTATTCTATCAGAAACAGCCACGCAAGCCGCACCGCGCATTTGAAAATATCATGAATTCGCGCAGTTGCCCGCGTTATAACCCGGTCGTCTCCGGGCGGCGGTAGTGGATCAGCCGTTGCAGCGCCTTGAGTTCATACGGCCAGTCATAAAAATCGACCTTGTAGCGCCACCCGCTCAAGCCCTTGAGGAGCGCGCGCATCATCCCGTTCGATTGCAACCGCATATCGGTCGTCGTCGGGTAGACCGCGTTCACCACCGCCTCGAAATTGCGCACACGGCGATGCGGCGTCGGCTTGATCCAGGGCAAATCGGCGCTGCGCCGGAGCGCGAAATTCTCCCACTCGTCGTTGACCCACTCATCCAGCGTTTCCGGGAACTTGAACCCGGCGTGCTTGGCCGCTTCGTAAAGTTCGCTGTTCTCCTGCGGGACGGGCGTATACAGATAGAGGATCAATTCCGACGCCGGGTTGATTTTCTTGAGTTTCTTAATGAATCCGATGCTCTGCTCGATGTCGGCCATCGGGTCGGGCGGGTTGCCGAGGACGAACGAGAATTCCGGGACGATGCCCAGCTCGCGCAGCTTCGCGGCGATTGCGAGTGTGCTTTCCGTGCTGCTCTTGCCGCCCTTGTTCATACGCGCGAGGACCTCATCGCTGCCGCTTTCCGCACCCATGAAAATCATCTTCGCGCCGCTGGCCTTCACCTTGCGCCATGTATCGTCGCTATAGGTCATCAGCGTATCGACGCGGCCAAGCGCCCACCAGTTCACGCCAAGCCCGGTGATCCGCTCCGCAATGTCGGCGGTGCGCTCTTCCGAGACGAAGAAATCCATATCGTGAAATTCGATCCCGGTCGCGCCGTAGCGGTCGTGCAGGTGCGTCACGACGTCGCCGACGCGCTTGCCCGATTCCGCGATCCAGCGCCGTTTGCTGAGTGCGACCACCGCGCAGAAATTGCACGCATACGGGCAGCCGAAGCTGGTGTTGTGGTTGTAGACCACCTTGCCGAGATAGTTACCACGACGGTAGGCGGGCATATCCAGCCGTTCATACGGAAACCAGGGCAACCCGTCGAGCTGGACATTCGGCGCGCGCAACGTCTGGCGCGGCGTGCCATCCGCTTCGCGATACCACAGGCTCGGCACATCGCTCAACGCGCCGCCATGATAGACCGTATCGACCAGCTTGCGGAATGGCGCTTCGCCTTGCCCTTCGATACAAAAATCGACGCAGCCATCCTGAATAATTACATCCGAGTGCTGCGTCGGGAAATAGCCGCCCCACACGATCAGCAGGCCGGGCAGCGCCGCCTTCACCTTGCGACAAACCGCGACCGCCTGCCGCAACTGCGGACCGGGCATGACCGTCACCGCGAGCAGTTTGGCGTGCGTATCACGCGCCCGGTCGATGATCTGCGCCGCCGGGTCCGCGATGAGGTTGCCGTCGATGAATTCTATATCGTAATCGCGCGCGACGACGGCGGCGACGGCCATCAACGAGAGCGGGAGCGGGTGCTTGCCCGGCGACGTACTGAGCGGATTGTAGAAGAGGACTGTCTCGCGCATGGTGATGTTTCCGTCCCGTGTTGCGGCACAGTGTACACGCAGACGCTTAATCGCGCTGTTATTCGCTCGGCGAATCCGCACCGGCAGGCGTGGGTTCGCTCGCTGGTGCGTCGGGCGTCGCGTCCGTGTTGCCTGATTCGGGCGGAGTCGGTGTTGCGTCGCCCGCTTCCGGGGTCGCGACCCCACCGTTCGAGTCCTCGAATTCTGTTTCGAGCTGGTCAATTAAATCGACCGGAAGCGCGTCAATCGTAGGTGGATCTTCCTCGACAGGTTCCGACGGCACATCGTCGGCTTCAAAATTCTCGTCGAGTGGCACGCCAACGTTCTGCCCCTCACTGGCAATCTGCGTCTCGCCGTCGACAGTCACCTCGACTTCGCCTTCCAGCGTATAGACTTCGAGTCTGGGCTGCGCGCTTTTCGTGCTGATCGTCAGGTACACACGCGAGCCGATGCTCAGGTCCACGCCGTTGAGCGTAAGCTGCGCCTTTTGCTTCCCGGTCGGGCTTTCGAGCAGCATACCGTTCGCAGGCATCTGCTTGCAGCCCGGCGTGCCGGAACCGGTTTTGAAAAAGTAGGCCTGCGCGCCTTTGCTTCCCGCGACGGGCGCGAACTGCGTATCGCCCAGCAGGATCATCGTCACGGCCTGTCCCGGCGCGCTATCCGGCAACCCGGCCTGCACGCGCATCATGACGACGCCCCACGTCCCGGTCTTCTGGTCGTAGCCGGAGAGCGTCAGCCGCTTGACCGCGCTCAGGTCCGCGATGTCGCCCGGTCTGGCGAAGGCCAGCGCTGCGCCTGTGGATTCAGTCGTGACGGCGCTGTTGCCGTAACACATCTTGCCGCGCCCGACGGCGGCGCAAAGCTGTTCGACCTGTTGCAACGCCTGCTTGACGATCTCCGGGCATTGCAACGCTTGCGCATTTGCCGCGCGGTTCGTGACACTTGCGACTATGAGGCCAGCCATGATCAACGCAATCAGGGTACTTCTCAGCCGAACCATAATGCAGACCTCTTCGGTACGAATATGAATATCACTCGCCCCGCTAAATTTAACAATATTTTCGCGCCCGATCAACCATTAAGCTATTGAATCCAGGGCAAATGCATCCAACGGAGACGCAGCGTCCCGTCGCGGGCGGACACATCGGTCCGCCCCTACATAGCGCGTCTCCCGTAGGGGCGGACCTGCGTGTCCGCCCACGCTTTTGATTTTGATGCGGTTGCCCTGCCATTACCCACAACGGCTATCCCTGTCAGACGCTTCACGGTGCTTTGAGCGACACGCACGCGCTCGACCCGCTGCTGAATTCCTTCGTGACCCACCCCGCAAGTTCCCCGTAGCGCACGCGATACCAGCCCGTCACCTGCGCCGTACCCTCAAGTGCGGTTCCGGCGGGAACCGTCGCGAGCAGCGCCGAAGTCGAATCCGGCTGGGCGCGCAGATTGACATTGCGGAAAGGCGAGACGGTACACCCCGCACCATTTGCAGGCGAAGTCGCGGTACGTGACCCGTTTGCAGCAGTGGCGGTCGATAGCGCGCTATCGAAGGTCGACGCAGTGGGTGGCACGAACGAGGGCAGCGTCGGCGGCGCATACGGCAGGCGCGTAAACGTCAGTGTGAGCGTGGGCAGCGGGGTAAAGGTCGGCGTCTCGCTCGGCGCGAGGGTCGGCGTGTAGGTCTGCGCGAGGGTGCGGGTTGGCGCAAGCGTGCGCGTCAGGGTGGCGAATGTAGGCGTTGCCGAAGGCGGCGGCGTGGCCGCGAATTGCCCCGGCAGCACAGGTAACAGTAGCCCGCTCGTCAACACGAGCAACGCGACCGCCAGCACCAGCCCGCCCGGTTTGGTAGCTGCCTTGCGCCGAATTTCGAGAAGCAGTTGAATCGCCCCGATCAGGAGCAGCCCGACCCCAAAGGCGAACACCAGCGGGAGCAGAGAAAGATCGTTGTTCAATGCCGCTCCAAGCGAGCCGCCGATCATGCCTATCGCGCCCATCAGCAGCGACGCCACCGCCAGATAACGAATGACCCTGCGCCCAGCGAACGCGCCCGCGACGACGCCGACGAGCAGCACCAGACACGCCGCGATAACGAGCAAGCCCGCGTTTTGTTGCAAAAATGAGAGGAGTAGCATGTTGCCAATTATGCCGGGGCGCGTGCTATCATCACAACCACGCTTGGGGGACGCTTATGCGCTTATCATTCATTCCAAAGCCGCTCATCCTCGTTATCCTCATTTTGAGCGTGCTGCCCGTTCCGCTCACCTTTGCCCAGACCCCAAACCCGGCTCCCTACGCCGGGACGCTCGATTACGGGACGCCGGGGCGCGGCACGCTGTCCAATTCCGTCGCGGAACAGGTCTGGCGCTTCAAGGGCAGCATCGGAGACGTGATCGATATTCAAATGAACGCGATCAGTGGCGACCTTGACCCGTTCCTGACGCTGATCAGCCCCCAATCGAACTCGCTTGGCTCCAACGAAGCGGGCGATAACGGCAAGGACGCGGCGTTTTACTCGCTCACGCTCCCGCAGGCCGGGGTGTATACGCTCGTCGCGCGGCGCAGCCCCTCGAAGCCGACCACAGGCGATTATGATATTTCGGTGACGCTCAAGCTGCCGCCGCGCGGTGGCAAGGCTGCCTTGCTCGCGACCAACGGCACGGTCTCCGGGCGGCTGGACCGCGCCGCGCCCGTCGCAGAATATCGCCTGGAAGCGGGCGGCTCGCTGGCCTTCAAGCTGGAATTGAGTTCGCTGCACGCGCTGGCACGGTTGCGCATTCTGGATGCGGGCGGCGCGGTCCTCGCGACCTATGCAGGCGTGACGCCGTTGCTGTTCAGTGCATCGCTCGCGGATGGCGGTGCATATAGTGTGCAGGTTTCCGCGGAGATTTACGACGGCAGCGGCACAACCGATTTTACGTTGAATAGCTACAAACTCGGCGCGGCGGCGCGAGCGTTGCGCATCGGCGAACCGCAAGCCAGCCGTTCGAGCGGGGAACAACGCTGGTTCTTCATTGGACGCGCGGGCGACCTCGTGCGCGTGCGGATCGCGCCTGTGAGCGGTGCGCTGGACCGTGCCGGGCTGCTGCGTGCGCCGGGCGATGTCCTGATTTTTCAAGGCAATCTGACGCCGCTCTATGACCAGCCGCTCACGCTGCCCGCCGATGGGTTGTACCAGATCACCGTCGCACCGCTGCGTAATGCGACAGGCGACGGACCGGAATTTACCGTACAGGTCGATCAGTACGGCGCGCTCGGCGTTCCTTTTGCGCACGCCGAAGCGGGCAAGGTGCAGGGCGCGTTGTCTTTCGACCGCGAAGCAAGCGGGGTGCTGGCCGCGCGCGATGGCTGGACCTTCGACGCCAGCGCCGGGCAAACTATCAACCTGCGCGCCACTGCCGATACAAACAACCAGCCGATTGCCGCGCTCCTGCGTGCGCCGGATGGTTCGATCCAGAGCGCCACATCGGGGCGGGGCGAAATCACGCTGCGCAACCAGCGGTTGACGAGTGCCGGGCGCTATCAATTCATCGTCTACGATCCCGCCTTCCCTGCACAGGGGATCGCACGCTATACCGCGCGCCTGCTCGATACCAGTGGTGGATCGCTCGCGCCTGACCAGACGGCAAAAGGCGCGGCCACGCCGACTGATTCGTCCGGCGAATGGACGCTCGATGCCGCCGCCGGGACGGTCCTCAACGCGCGCCTCTTCACCCGCACGCCGGGCGCGTGGTCGCCGCTGCTCTACGCTATCGGACCGGGTGGCGATATTCTGGCGCAAACGGCGGGTGAAGACGGCGCGGCGACGCTCAACCTGCTCGGCGTCGAAGCAAAGACGACCGGGCGCTACCGGATCGTCGTGGCCGGACGCCTGACGGGTTCGTTCGCCTCCTATGAACTCACCGCGAACGCGCAAACGCTCTTCGCGGGCGATGGACGGTCGGCGCTCCCGCAGCCGCCGCCGGAGACGCTCCCGCGCTTCGCATCCGTGCCAGCCACGCCCGCGCGCCCCGCTTCGGTCGCGGACCTGATCGCGCCGCCGCTGCCCGCGACGGGTCTCTTCGCGCCGGAAGTGCAATCGCTCCCGTCCAATACGCTCGCGCGCGGCGAATTGCGCCCCGGCGCGCTGGCGCAGATCTGGCGCATTGTGGCGATTGGTCGCACGACGATCAGCATCGAGGCGACCGCGCTTTCCGGGACGGCCAGCCCGCAATTGACGCTCCTCAATCGCGAAGGCAAGGTCGTCGCGGATGCGCTGCGCAGCGGGTCGGCTTCCAACCTGCTCTCCTACGCGACGGAGACGGGCGGCGAATTCGCGCTGGTGGTGCGGCTCGGCACGGAAGCCGCGCGCTATATCCTCTATTATTCAAGCGATGTGCTGCGCTTCGGTCCGCTCACCTTCACACAGGCCGCGCCGCTGCTCTACGGACAGACCGTGACGGGTGAACTCTTCGCTGCGAGCGAGAGCGATGCCTATGCGTTCTATGGCGCGCCGGGCGATGTCGTGACCGCGCAAGCGACCGCGCTCACCGGCTCCGCGAGTTTCAGCATCGAACTCGCGACGCTCGCCGGGCGGCGGCTCACCGCGACGCAGGCGAATACCTTCCGGCTGGAAGGCGCGGGCGTCTATACCGTCCGCGTCGTGCAGCAATCGGCGAGCAGCGGACGCTATGCGCTGACGCTCGGCGTCGGCGGCACGGCGCAGTTGAAGAACCGTGTTGGCGGCGTACTGGATGTCGGCCAGCCTGTAATCGGCGCACTTGAAAGCCAGTCGATTGAAGACGTTTGGCTATTCAGCGGGCGCGCGGGCGAATCGATCACGCTGCTTGCGGCGGGGCGCGGCGCGGCGGATCAACCGCTCCCGCTCACGCTGCGCCTGCAAGACTCGGCGGGCGCGACCTTTGCCGTGCGCAACGCGCTGCCGGGGCAGGATGCCGCGCGGCTGGATCGGATCATCCTGCCCGGTGACGGGCTGTACCGGGTCGCCGTCGCGGGCGGCTCATCGACGCAGGGGACTTATCGCCTGACGCGCCTGCGCAACGAGCCGAGTCCATACATCATCGCCTATGCGCAAACCGTCGGCGGGGTCTTCAACGCTGCGCAGAACGCCGCCGCGTGGAGCTTCGCAGGCCGCACCGGGGATGTCGTCGCGGTTTCGCTGCGCTACGAGAGCGGGACGCCGTTCCGGGGCGGCTTCCAGATTTTAGCCGATAGCGGGCTGGTGCTGGCCGCTTCTATCGATACCGGGGACGGCGCGCGGGTCGAGGGCGTCACGCTTCCCTTCACCGGGACGTATTCGATCCTGATCGCCAACCCACAGGCCGATTTCAAAGGAAGCGGTGTCTATTCGTTGAGCCTCGCGCTGCAAGAAAGCCGCGCAAAGTTCGTGAGCGGCGCGATTGCGCCCGGCAACGCGGTCGCGGGTGAACTGGCCGTCGCCGATCCGGTCGATCAATGGCTGTTCTACGGGCGCGCAAGCGAGGCCTTCAGCGTGCGGCTTGCGGCGGTCGATCCTGCCGCGAAACTGACGCTCAGGATCAAGGACCGTACCGGGCGTGTCGTGCGCGAACTGGCCGACGCACAGACGGAGCAAACAATCACGACGTTCGCGCCGCCGGGCGATGGCGTCTACGCGCTGCAAGTCGGCGGCACTGCGGGACCTTATCGGCTCGAATTGGGCAAACAGACGCCGCCCGCCGCGCAGGTTCCGCAAATCCGCTATGGCGATACCGTCCCCGGCCTGCTCGCCAGCGACCGCGTAGTTGACCGCCACAGCTTCGAGGGGCAGGCGGGCGACCGCGTGACGCTCCGTGCCAGCCGCGAGCCGGGTTCGCCGCTCGATCTCGAGATTGAACTGCGCAGCCCGTCCGGGATGCTCATTGCGCGCGGGGACAGCCTCGGCACTGATGCGGCGCTGCTCGCGGACTTTGCACTGCCGGAGAATGGTCGCTACGAAGTGACCGTGACGCGCGCGGGCGGCAGCGCCGGGAAGACCGAAGGGCGGCTCAATCTGAGCGTGCAAGGCGCGAAGGCGCAATTCGCGCTCGGCGGCAGCCTGAGCAGCGGCAAGCGCGGCCTCGGACGCCTGACCGACGCGATCCCGGAAGAGCGCTGGAATTACGAAGGGACCGCCGGAGAAGTCCTCGCAGTGACGGCGACCGCGACCAGCGGCGATCTGGATACCGTGCTGACCGTGCTTGGACCGGATGGCGCGCTGCTTGCGCAGAACGACGACCCGCGCGGCAGCCTGGATACGAACGCGACGCTTGCGGCGGTCCGGCTACCGATGACAGGGACCTACGCGGTGATCGTCTCGCGCATCGGACCACGCAACGCGGGCAGCGGCGGTAACTATGAAATCCGTGCGGATCGCGTTTACGCTTTCCCGGCGGATGCAGCGCCCCCCGCTGTAAATTTCGGCTATGGCGAGCGCCGTATCGGGACCATCAGCGCGAGCAGCCCGCGCGCGACCTATACCTTTATCGGCGAAGCGGGCGACAGCGCGGACATCACGCTCTTGCACGGAGCCGACGACGCACCGCCGACGCTCTCCGTGCAGGACCCCGGCGGCGCGGAACTGGCGCGCGGAACGTTGCAACTGGCGGTCGGGCAGACGGCGATCAGCGGTTTGCGACTGGCGGTGCGCGGCGCATATACGGTAGTAATCACCCAGCCCGCGAATGCGCGCCAAATTTATACCCCGTTCACGCTCACGCTCACGCTGCGCGGCGCAGCAGTGACGCCAGCGCAAACGGGCGGCATCCTGAACGACACGGCGAACGTCACCGGGGCGCTCAACGGCGGCGCGAATCAATGGTTGTTCAAGGGCGAAGCCGGGCAGTTCCTTTCGCTGGCCTGCATCCCGCTCACGAGCGGCCTGCGCCCGGTGCTGACCTTCCTCAATCCGGCGGGTGAAGTCCTTTTTTCGCGGAGTCTGCAAAATGGCGAGACCGCGCTCACGGTCGCGGATGTGCGGCTGCCCGCGACTGGCCTCTATGCCATCCTGATCACGGCTGCGGATGGGCGCACGGGGCAATATCGCTTGAGCGCACGCTCCTCTGTGCCTGTCCCCGGCGCGGGGAGCGCGACCCTTACGCCCGACCGACCGGAAAGCGGGACGCTGACCGACCTCAATCCCGTCGCGACGTGGCAGCTACGGCTCGATGCCGGGACGCAGATCAGCGCGCGGGTCCTCGTCACGGGTGGGACGCTGCTGCCGCGCCTGACGCTCCGCGCCGAAGGGCAGCCGCTCGCGACCGCCGAAGCGATGCAGACGCCTTTCGGGGCGAGCGCGGCCTTCGAGGGCGTGAGCATTCCCGCTTCCGGCTTCTATACGCTGACCGTCGAACGGGTCGGCCAGACGAGCGGCACGTTCACGATCCTTGCCAGCACGAATCCGGTCACGGCGGCGCGCGGCGCGGCAACCTCGATTAGCTTCGGGCAGCTCATGGCGGGCGTGATCATCCCGGCGCAGCCGCGCGCCTATGCGCTGGTTGGACGCAAGGGCGATGTGCTTGCGCTCTCCGCACAGCGCGCCCGCGTCGGGGATGCGCCCGCGCTCACAATCGAAGCGCCGGATGGAAGCATCGCACTCAAGGCGGCGGTCGTCAATGGAGAGGCGGCGGTGAATGCGTTCAGCCTGCCCGCCGACGGGCGCTATATCGTCACGCTCGAAGCAGGCCAGACTGCCGGATTCACGCTCACGGTGCAGCGCCGTCAGGATATGCTGGCAGGCGCGGCGCGCGGTCGCACGCTCGTCAACGATACATCGCAGGAAAACGGGATTACCGTAACCGCGCCGTTCAACTTCTGGACATTGAACGCAAACGCGGGTGAGCGCGTCCTGTTCACGGTCAAACCGATTTCGGCTACGCTGCGGCTGGATGTCTCGCTCTATAACGCAGCCGGGGACTATCTCGGCGCGCTGGTCGCCGCCAACGCGGGCGAGTCGCTAACCTTTGGTCCGATAGAGATACCCGCGACGGGCGCGTATCAACTGGTGGTCGGGCGCTGGCTCGGCGCGTTCGGGACGGGGACCGGGCGCTATTCCGTGACCTTGCAGAAGACGATTTCCTGAGATAATCGAGGAGGGTGGATATTTTGAAAATCGGGATAGTCGGTTGCGGGTTCGTTGGCTCTACAGCGGCCTATGCACTGGTCATGCGCGGTGTCGGCAACGAACTGATCATGGTCGATAAAAACATGGCGCGTGCGCAAGCGGAAGCGGAGGACATTTATCACGCCGTACCGTTCGCCCACGCACTACGCATTCGGGCGGGGGAGTATGCGGACCTCGACGGGTGTAGTATCGTGATCCTGACCGCGGGCGTGAACCAGCAACCGGGCGAGAGCCGCCTCCAGTTGCTTGAACGCAACGCGGCGATTTTCCGTGCCATCGTCCCTTCGGTCCTCGACCACGCGCCCCATGCGATCCTGATTGTGGCGACCAACCCGGTCGACATCATGACGCACCTGACGGCCAACATCGCGGCTGAACGCGGTGTGCAGGCGGGGCGCGTCTTCGGCTCCGGGACGACGCTGGATACCGCACGTTACCGGGCGCTGCTTGCGGAATACCTCGGCGTCAGCACGCAGAATATTCATGGCTACGTCGTCGGGGAACACGGCGACTCGGAAGTCATCACCTGGTCGCTCACCACCGTCGCGACGATGCCGCTTGCGGAGTTTTGCGAGTTTCGCAATAAACCACTTGATGAAGCAGTACGCGCGCAAATCGACGAGGGAGTGCGCCACGCCGCCGGGCGTATCATCAACGGCAAAGGCGCAACCTATTATGGGATCGGGAGCGCCCTCGCGCGCATCGTGGAAGCGGTTCTTGGCGATGAGCGTTCGCTGCTGACCGTTTGCGCGCCTGTCGCGGAGATCGCGGGCGTGCGCAATGTGACGCTGGCCTTGCCGCATCTGGTCGGAAGCGCGGGTATCATCGACACCTTCCCGCTGCCAATCGACGAGAGCGAACAGGCGGCACTGGCACACAGCGCGGGGTTCATTCGCGGGCTGGTCGAGTCGCTGAACATAGGATAACTTCCAAACGTTCCAGCAAAGTGGGCAGCAGCAATGCTGTCCTCCTTTACCCGTCGAGAGATTTGCATGGGGATGCGCTGCTCGAACACGATACGGGGGTGTTACAATCACGCGCAATCAATGTAATGAGAAAAGTCGCTATGTTAACCAAAGTAAGTTTGATTATTGCTGGTCTGCTTATTTGCGCAATGACAATTCCTGTCGCCGCGCAGCAGCCCACTCCGAAGACTTTCACGACAAACGATCAATTCTTTAGCTTTGATTATCCCGCTGACTGGTTCGTTGAGGTGGTGAACGCCGATCAGGGACCAAATGCTTCTATTGCAGTAAATAACCTTCCCCTAAATCAGCGAATCGACTCAAAAGAGGGAGTGAATTTGCAGTTCGCACTCCCTAAGTTGAAGTTTCAATACACATTTTTTAACGCCACAAGTCCAAAAGATGCGGTTGCGCAACTGGCGCGACCGATCCTCAATGCAGGTTTTGTCACTTTCGGTACACCTGCGGTAGACAAAACGCCAAGACCGCTGCAAATTGAACCAGCAGCTTCCGAAGTCAAGGAGTTTTTCGTAACCGGGCGCGCCTCAGCATATGGCTACAACATCACGCGCGTCGGCTCTGACGATTACAGCCAGTTCGTCGCTGTGGTCGATCTTGGAAGTGATTACTGGGTCATCGTTCAAGGGTCATCGTTCAAGGGTGGATTACCCACGCTGCAAAAAAACGAACCTGTTTTCCTTTCAACTGCTGAAAAGCATGAAATACACACCACCAGCCAATGTGTATAGCGGCAATCCTGCATTGCCGCATGTTTATGATGGGTTGGTCGGTATCTGGCAACGTGGAAGCATAAAGTTTTTCTATCCGCAAGACTGGTTCGTTTCCAATGCCTTTGGGTCGGTCGTCGTCACTAATAAAGCAAAGAATGCAGTAAACGTACAGCCGGAGTCCGGCCAGTTTATTGCGCTTGTACAGGGAGTTGCCGAAACCAGAGCAGGTGCAGATTTGAGTGCGTTCGGTGATACAGTGTGGCACTTCGGCAGCTAGCCTGACTGCGCAGCAACTTGTCGAAAAGACTCTTGGCAATCTCTCGCAAAGTCGGCTTGATCAACTTAAAAGCGGCAGGAATTACAATTACTCAACCAGAAATTACAAGCACCAACGGCAAGCCGATTGTCCTTGTTCGCCAATATCAGGGTGAATATCAGGTTCTGAGCATCTTTGTTGATTTGGGTCATGGAGATGTCCCTTCAATGAGTGCTACTTCCAAGCGCGATGAGATGGTGCAGTTCGAGCCGCAGCTTCTGGCTGTTGCAGGTACATTCGAGTACACGCCAAAGCCTTGCACCGCCACGCCGTTGTCAGGCATACCAACTCCAAAACGTTAGGCTTCAACAATGTTGCCGGGGAATAGTTCGGCGCACAACTGAAACATCAACCAGCGCTTCTGCGTACTGGTATTCACGCCAAACCAGCAGGAGCCGCGAAACCATGACCACTGTGCGCCCATACGCAGACATTCCGTTTGTCAATGTTCCAGAAAACTATCCTGAAATCCTCGCGGAATTCAGCGCCAGCGCCTACGAAAAGCATGGCCCCATTTTCCGTTTCGAGCAGTTTGGAGTGGAGCGCGTGATTCTCGTCGGACCGGAAGCGAACCGCTTTGTGATGTCGACCAATCGGCTGAAATTTTCCCACAGAATGGGATGGGGCGAGTTTTTCGGGCTAACGCAAATGCTGGGCGACGGCCTGCTCACGCAGGATGGCGAAAAGCACGACCAGCAGCGGGCGCATGATGAACCCGGCGTTCACGATCCAATATATGGACCGCTATTTGCCGATCATGCACCGCGTCATTCGCGAACGTGTGGCGGCGTGGAAGGCACAGAGCGTCATCGAGATCACCGAAGAAGCGCGCAAGATTACCTTTGCCATCGCTGCTGAAGCGCTGACCGGGTTGAAGCCCGGCGCAGAGATCGACGAATTCCGCAATTTGTATTTCGGGTTGTTGAATGTGTCGGGCAACACGCCTGACGAGTGGGAAGCGGCCATGACGCCGATCAAGGATCGGCTGTATGGTCTGCTGCGCGCCAGAATCGAGGAATACCGCCAGCACCCGTCGAATGACATCCTCGGCATGATGATTCAGGCGCGCGATGATCAGGGTCGCGCACTCACCGACGAACAACTCATTGCGCATATCAATATTCTGCTGGTGGCCGGACATGAAACCTCGACCAGCCTGCTCGCGTGGCTGATGTATCTGTTGATCGAGCATCCCGATTATCGGCAACGCGTGATGGCGGAACAGGCTGCGCTGCTGCGCCCCGATGAAGACCCGACGCTCGACCAGATCAAGAAAATGAAGGTGCTGGACAATGCGTTGAGCGAATCCGAACGACTCTACCCGCCTGTCTCGAATGGACCGCGCGGGGTTCTGGAAGATTTCGAGTTCGGGGGTTATCACGTCCCGGCGGGAACGCTTGTGCTGTACTCGATTGCAGGGACGCATCTGATATCCAGCATCTTCCGCGACCCGCTCAAATTCGACCCGGATCGCTTCGCCGCGCCGCGCGAAGAAGACAAGAAGGTCCCCTATTCGCTGGTCGGCTTCGGCGGCGGTCCGCGCATTTGCATCGGTATCAACTTCGCGCAGGTCGAGTTGAAAGCGGTGGCGTCACATATTCTGCGCCATGCCGACCTTGAACTGCTGCCCGGTCAGCACATTGCGCAGGTCTACTACGGTCCAACTGGGTCGCCGCTGAATGGAATTCGTCTGAAAGTGACGGAGCCTGTTACCGTGAGCGCGCTGTAGGGGTCGTGGCTTGCCCGACCCGTCTTATCGCGGGCGGACACATCGGTCCGCCCCTACAGGTCGCGCTCTTGGTAAAGACATGGCGGCGCACCTTTACAGGTTGCGGTCTTTGTAGGGGCGGAGCTTGACTCGCCCACGATGATTGAATTGGGTCGGATGAATCCGACCCCTACGGCGGCAGGTTTAGCCTCGTGTTTTACGCTCATATCAGGTATAATTCCATCGTTTCCGAACAAACATTCTGAGGTAAATCGACATGGAAATCGTCTGGTACGGCCATAGCTGCTTCCGGCTCGCGGAAAAGGGAAAATCGACTGTCGTAACCGATCCTTTTTCTGAATCACTCGGCTACCCGACCCCCAAACTGCTCAAGGGCGATGTCGTCACGATCAGCCACGACGCGCCCGGTCACAATAATTATGACGCGGTGAAGGGTGCGCAGCGTGTTTTCGATGCGCCGGGCGAATATGAGGTCGGCGGCGTGTTCGTAATTGGCGCGGCGATGCACAACCGCACGTCCACCCCGCCCAAGCGCAACGTCGCCTTTCTGTTCGATTTCGACGGCCTGACGGTCGCGCATCTGGGCGATCTCGATCACGTCCCGGCGCAATCGGAAGTAGAAGCATTGGGGACGGTTCACGTCGCGCTGGTCCCGGTCGGTGGCGGCGGCGCTCTGAACAGCGCGCAGGCAGCGGAAGTAATTGGCCTGATCGAACCGAGCATCGTGATCCCGATGCACTACGCAACGGATCATACCGGCTCAATGGAACTGGACCCGGTGGATAAATTCCTCAAGGAGATGGGCGTCACCGCGCCGCGCTATGAGGATTTGTTGAAAATGACAAGCGGCGCGCTCCCTGAAAACACGTCTGTCGTCGTGCTAAATCTCGCACGATAGGTTAAAATTCCGCGCCATTCCAATCCGACGAGGCCATCATGCAGGAAGTCAAAATCATCATGACCTGGGACATCGTTCCGGGTCGTGATCAGGAATATTTCGAGTTCGTGGTACGCGAGTTCGCGCCGGGTATCAAGCGGCTTGGCATCCAGCCGACGCAGGCGTGGTTCACCTCCTTCGGCAATGCGCCGCAAATCATGATGGAAGGCATCGCCGAGAATTACGACACGGTTCAGCAGATCATGGGCAGCGACGACTGGCTGGGGATGCACGACCGCCTACTCGAATTTGTCTCGAATTACAATCAGAAAATCGTTCGGCTGCTGCCGCGCTTCCAATTCTGACGGCTGCGCGAATCGCGCTTAACGCGCACCTGCTCGCCCATGCGGAAGGCTATCGACGCGCGGGGATACATGGCTATATCGACCAACTCCTCGCGCATCTGCCGCAGGCCGCCCCCGATTGGCACTTCACGGCGTTCGTCGGTCGCGGCGAGCCGACCCCCGCCCCAAACCTCACAGTGCGCCGTTCGCGCCTGAATACGGAACGCCCTGTGGCGCGCATCCTGTGGGAGCAGGCCGTGCAGCCGTTTCAGCTTGGCGGCTTCGACCTCGTGCATGAACTCGCATTCGTCGCGCCGCTGCTCACGCGCCGCCCATTCGTCGTGACCGTCCACGACCTGACCTTCATCCGCTACCCGGAGCGCCTGAGCGCCGCGCGACGGCTTTACCTGCGGCTGTTTACGGGCATTTCGTGTCGGCGCGCTCGCCGCGTGCAGGTTAATTCGCGCAGCACGGCGAACGATCTTGTCTCGCTGCTGAACATCCCGCGCGAGAAGATTGACCTCGCGATCCCCGGCGTGGAGCCGCGCTTTCACCCTCTGCCGCAGGACGCGATAGCCGCCTTCCGAGCGGCGCGCGGGCTGCCGGAGCGCTTTTCTACTCTTTGTCGGGACCATCGAGCCGCGCAAGAATCTCGCGACCCTTTTGCACGCTTACGCGCTCCTGCCCGCCGCCGACCGCGCCGCGTATCCGCTCATCCTCGCGGGTGGGATGGGCTGGATGAGCGAAGAACTCCCGGCGCTGATCGGCACGCTGGGGTTGGATAATGACGTGCGGCTACCCGGCTATTTGCCTGATTCCGAGCTGGTACTGTGGTACAATGCCGCGCGCGCGTTCGTCTACCCCAGCATTTTTGAGGGGTGGGGCTTGCCCGTGACGGAAGCGCTGGCGTGCGGTCGCCCCGTGCTGACCTCGAATGTCTCCTCGCTGCCGGAAGCGGCAGGCGCGGCAGGCATGACGCTCGACCCGCTGGATATTCCGGCGTGGTCGGAAGCGCTGCGGCGCTGCATTCATGATGATGCGTGGTGCGCGGCGCAGCAAGCAATCGCTTTGGAACAGGCAGGCCGTTCCGATGGAAAGATACAGCGCAGGCAGCCATAAAAAGTTACGAGAAGGCGATGCAAATTTTGCGATGACGCGCGACTGGGCGGCCATATTGCGGCGATTGATGCCGCTCCTCGATTTTTGCGCCATCCTGATCGCGTTCCGACTCGGCTACCTGTTGCGCTATGAGGTGCAGTTCATTCGCCCGGTCGGTGAGCCAAACTTCGCGCCCTTTGAATCCTACACGCTGCTCGCGGGCATCTATGCGCTGTGGATTATCATTACGCCGCCCGTGATCACGCTCTATCGGCGGGTGCGCGGGCGCGCGTGGCTCGAAGAGGTGTATGCCTTCGCGCAGGGGGTGACGACCGCGACCGTGATCATCATGGCGATCAATTTCCTGATTCAACCGCTGGTTTTCTCGCGCCTGATGATCCTCGAAATCACGGTCCTCGCGATTGCGTTTCTTTCGATCCTGCGCCTCGTCGAGCGTTATGTCGCGGGCGAGATGCGGCGGCGGCATATCGGCGTCGAGAACGTGATCATCATCGGCGCGGGCGCGACCGGACGCGCGGCAATGGGGACGCTTCTCGCGAACAAGACGCTTGGCTATCGCATCATCGGCTTTCTGGATGACGACCCGGAACGTCTGAGCGCGCTCGGCAGCATCCCGAACCTCGGCGCGCTCGAAACGCTGCCGCGCCTGCTGCGCCAGTCACGCGCCGCCGATGGACCGCGCCGCCGCGTCGATCTGGTCCTCGTCACGCTGCCCTGGCGCGCACAGGATAAAATATTAGAGATTGTTGCGGCGTGCGAGAAGCGCAAGGTGCAGGTCCGCGTCGTGCCGGATTTGTTCCGGCTCAATCTGAGCAAGGTGCAGGTCGAACAGATCGCGGGCGTGCCGATCATGGGTGTGCGTGCGGAGCCGAGCCTGAGCAATACCAAACGCTTTCTCAAGCGCATGATGGATGTGATCCTCGTGCTGTGCATCCTGCCACTGCTGGCGCTCCCAATGGGGCTGATCGCGTTGTTCATCCGGCTCGATTCGCCCGGACCCATCTTCTTCAAACACCGCCGTGTCGGGGTGAATGGCGTCGAATTCGATATGCTTAAATTCCGCTCGATGTATGAAGATGCGGAAGCGCGGCGCGAGGTCTTGATCCAGCAGAGCGGGATCGATAGCCGCCACTTCAAGATGAAGGACGATCCCCGCGTGACGCGCATCGGGAAGTGGATACGGCGGCTGAGTATCGACGAATGGCCGAACTTTCTGAATGTGCTGCGCGGCGAGATGAGCCTGATCGGTCCGCGCGCGCCGACGCCCAAAGAAGTCAACGAGTACGAACCCTGGCAGCGCCAGCGCTTGAACACGCTGCCCGGCGTGAGCGGATTGTGGCAGGTCAGCGGGCGCAGCAATGTCTCGTTCGAGGAGATGTGCCTGCTCGATATTTATTACATCGAGAACTGGTCGATCATGCTCGATTTGCAAATTATGCTGCGCACGATTCCGCAGGTGTTGTTCGCAAAGGGCGCGTATTAACCGAACAGCGCGTCCAGTGTAGGGGTCTCGCGGCTTGCCCGACCCGTCTTCATACCGGGCGGACACATCGGTCCGCCCCTACATAGTTCCGGTTTCGTGTTATTTCAAATACGCCCACAGGTTGTTGAGCGATTCGGAAAGCGTCGGGTGCGAGAAGACCATATCCTGTAGCACGGTGTACGGGACTTTGCCCTGCATCGCCATTTGCACGACGGTCATTAGTTCGCCGCCATGAATGCCGAGGACGGTATAGCCGAGGATTTGCTTGCTATCTGCGTCCACGACGGCTTTCATCAGGCCGCGCGTCTCATCGGCTTCGATTGCGCGCGCCACATAGGTCATCGGCATTTGCGTCACCTGAATATTCAGCCCCTGCTTGCGCGCATCGGCTTCGCTCAGGCCGATGTGCGAGAGTTCCGGGTCGGTGAACATCGTGTAGGGCGTCGGGCGGTCGCTCCGCGTGCGGCTCGCGCCGTGCAGCAGGTTGTCGCGAATGATGCGGTAATCGTCGTAGGAGATGTGCGTGAAGGCCGGACCGCCGTTCACATCACCAAGCGCATAGATGCCGGGGACATTCGTTTCAAGTTTGTCGTTGACGGTGATGTGTCCGCTCGGCGTCATCGCAACGCCCGCCGCGCCGAGGTTCAGTTTATCGGTGTTCGGCGTGCGACCGACCGCGACGAGCAGGTGCGAGCCGCGCAGCGTTTCCGGTTTACCCGCATGTTCGACGGTGACGGATACGCCATCGCCATCGCGCGCCACACTTGTGACCTTCGTGTCAACGCGAATATCCGCGCCGTCTTCGCGGAACATCGCCGTGATCGCTTCCGAGAACTCCTGATCCTCGCGCCCGACGAGCCGCGCCTGCTGTTCGATAATCGTCATGCGCGAGCCGAAGCGCAGGAACATTTGCCCGAATTCGAGCGCGATATAGCCGCCGCCCATCACGATCAAATGTTCCGGTACGCTGTCCAGTTCCATGATCGAGGTCGAGTTGAGAAAGGGCGTTTCCGCGAGACCGGGGACTTTCGGCATGGCGGGACGCCCGCCCGTGTTGATGAAGATCAGGTCTGCGGAAAGGGTGCGCGTGCCGCCCGCCTTGAGCGCAATTTCGACGGTATGCGCGTCGGTGAAGTGCGCTTCACCTTCGATGTATTCGCCGCCTTTGTGAGAGCGCACGCCTTTTTCGTTGCTATCGTGTGAAGCGCCCGCGACGTGCCGTTTGCGGTCGCGCACCTTCGCCATGTCTATCGAAATATCGCCCGTGTGGACGCCGTAATCCGGTCCGCGCCGCGCGAGGTAGGCCGCGCGTGCGCTGGCGACCATCGTTTTGGTTGGGGTACAGCCCTCGTTGACGCAAGTGCCGCCCGCGTGTTCGCGCTCGATCAGGACCGTCTTTTTGCCCGCTTCGGCCAGCGCGCCCAGCAGCGGGACGCCCGCCTGCCCCGCGCCGATAATGATTGCGTCGATGTGTTCCATAGTTTCGACTCCATTGAGAGATGCTCTTCCGGCAACTTTAACAGGACCGCACACTATAGCATAGGCCGAACGCATCAGTGCTAAAGGGTAGACACATCGGTGTTAGAGGGCGGACCTGCGTGTCCGCCCAAAGGCGGTTGACACGCCGGAAACGAGCCGCGATAATCCGCGATATGATCAAACAGCGCCCTCTTCTCGCCGCGATTGCGCTTTCCATCGCGGCGCTCGCCTGTAACGCGCCCATGCCGGAATCGATGCAGGTGGCGACAGCGACTCACACGCCGACCCTCACGCCGCCAGCCCCAAGCGCGACGACTCCGCCAACGCTTACCCCGACCGCGACCGTACCTCCAACCGCAACCGTCGTCCCGCAAAGCGCGGTGGACGAGGCGAACGCAGCATTGCTAAATGGCGATTATGTGCAGGCGGTGCGCGGCTACCGCTCGGTGCTGGACCAGCCGACGATGAGCGTGAACCCGGTCTTGCGCGCGGCGGCATCGTTCAGCGCGGGGGTGGCGGCGCTGCGCGAAGGCTTGTTCAAGGATGCAGTAATCGCGCTGACCGCCTTCCTGACCGATTACCCGGATGACCCGCGCGCCGCGCAAGCACACTTCCTGCGCGCCGATGCGTATCTCGGTACTGCAGAGTGGCAAGCCGCCATCGACGATTTGACACTTTACCTCAGGCTGCGTCCTGGCCTGCTGGATAGCTACGTCTGGGAGCGCATCGGGGATGCGCAGCTTGCATTGCAGCAACCGGAGCAAGCGCTGATCGCCTACGCGAATGCGAGCAAGGGCAGCCCGCGCAGCCTCGCGCCGCTGGTTCAGCTTCGCGAAAAGGTTGCTGCCGCATACCTCAATGCCGGGAACCTGAATGCTGCTATTGCGCAGTACGATGAAATCCTGAAGGTGGCGAAGAACGAGAGCTACCGCGCCGATATTGCGCTCACGGCGGCGCAAACGCTGGCCGCGAGCGGCGACTCGGTGCAGGCGACAGCGCGCTATCAGGCGATTATCAAGGACTATCCGACGCAGTTGCCCGCCTATCGCGCTCTGGTCGCGCTCACGCGCGGCGGTACGCCCATCG
The DNA here is from genome assembly GCA_965246845.1 of Aggregatilineales bacterium. GTDB lineage: Bacteria > Chloroflexota > Anaerolineae > Aggregatilineales > UBA2796 > JBBRMW01. The sequence continues at coordinate 374,651 of CBDFFR010000008.1, read as the reverse complement.
ATGATTACACGCGCGGGACGGTCGCCTTTGCCGCGCAGGATTATGGTACGACGATTCTGGCCTTCAACAATTACACGAGTTATACCGCGCTTGACGCCGTAGACCCCGATATTTTTCTCAAACTGGGCGTGAGCTACCGCGAGAGCGGCAACCCCGCCGCCGCGCTGACCAGCTTCCAGACGCTCATCGAAAAATATCCGAAAGCATCCGGCTTCGGGCAGGCATGGCTCGAACAGGGGCGCACGTTGTTTCTCTCCGGCAATGTGGTGGAGGCCATCGCGAAGTATAAGGAACTCGCGGCGAAGTTCGCGACTGTGCCGGAAGGCGCGGAAGCACTCAGCCGCGCGGCCTATTTGCAGGCGCAGCAGGGCGACCGCGACGGCGCGTTGGCGACCTATGATCAGCTTGGCAAGCAATACCCCGGCAGCGAACAGGGCATGGACGCGATTTTCAAGGCGGGTATGCTCGCCTTCACGCAGGGCGCGCGTGACCGCGCATCGCAGATGTTCGCGCTGCTCGCGACGACCGGAAAGGGTCCGCTCAAGGCGGCGGGCGCGTTCTGGCTGGGGCGTATCTACCAACTGGACAACGACCCATCGCAGGCGCGCATCGCCTATCAGCAGGCGGCGAAGGCCGATCCGTATAGCTACTACAGCGCCCGCGCGAACGATATTCTGAATGGTCACGGTCCGCTGCTGCCGCCCGCACGCTACGACTGGGCATTCAACGATCCGGCGCATATCGCAGAGGCCGACGCCTGGATGCGCAGCACGTTCAAAATTACGGCGGTGGGCGACCTGTGGCGGCTCGCGCCCGAACTGGCGAGCGACGCGCGCAAGCTGCGCGGTGATGAGCTGTGGACGGTCGCGGCCTATGAACAGGCGCGCGCGGAATATGCCGGGCTGCGGGATGAATACGCGGCCAATCCGCTGGCGCTCTATCAGCTCGCGTCGTATTTTTACCAGATTGGGTTGTATCGCGAGGCGATCAGCACCGCCGAACTGCTCATCGCAAGCGCGAAAATCGGTCCGGCGCAGGCTCCGCGCGCCATTGCGGCGCTTGCGTACCCAATTGCGTATTATGATCTGGTACTGCCCGCCGCGCAAAAATATAAAGTGGACCCGCTGCTCGTCTTCGCGCTGATGCGGCAGGAGAGCCTCTATGAGAGTTTTGCGAAATCTTACGCCGCCGCGCAGGGGCTGATGCAGATCATCCCGGATACGGGCGCATACATCGCGCAGAAGCTTACCTGGCCGGATTATCAGAACAGCGATTTGTTCCGACCGTTTGTGAATGTCGAATTCGGCATTTACTACCTGAGTGAGCAGTTGACGACCTTCAACGGAAATACCTATGCCGCACTCGCGGCGTACAACGGCGGTCCGGGCAGCAGCGCCGAATGGTTGCGCATTTCTGGCGGCGATCCCGATTTTTTCTTGCAAGCGATTGAATATGACGAAACGCAAACCTATGTACGGCGTATATATGAGCAGTATCAGGTATACGCGGCAATTTACGGTGCGAAGTAAAAGGTAGTACGGGACCGTATAAATTTACACATTTCATTAGTTATCAACATACATAGCTTTCGCTCATAAGGTATTCAGACCGCACTCAAGGGCAACTAATGCCTTTACACAGTGTAAAGAACTCGTATAAAAACTTGACTCAAAGTTATAAAGGTTGCCTGACGAAGGCGCACAAATGCGAAAAATCCTCGTATAGTCTGCAACGTGTCGCGCAACACAAAACAGCAACGATTTTACGTGGAGGCTTCAACAATGTCTGGTATTTCCCGTCGTGATCTTTTGAAGAGTGGTTCGGTCGCAACAGCGGCAATGGCAATTGGTTTTGGTGGTATGTTCGGAACCCGCGCACTCGCGGCGGATGACGAAACCATTCAGGACATCATCAACATCGCGGCGACCGCCGAACTGTTCGCAACGACACACTACTTCCGCGCACTGCAAGCGACCACAAAAGCCAATTTCGCCGCTGGCGAGCGCGCCTACATTGTCGCCGGCCTGGAGCAGGAATACTTCCACTACAACTATCTCGTCAGCCTCGGCGCGAAGCCACTGGCGACCAAGTTCTTCTTCCCGCTCAAGACGTTCGATGACAAGATTACTTTTGCGACCGTCACTGGCATCGCGGAAACCGTGTTCGTCGGCGCGTATATCGCCGCCGCGCACAGCTTCGCGAAGCTCGGCCAGCCCGCGTTTGCCGCTATCGCCACGCAGGTCTGCGCTGTCGAAGCGCAGCACTTGCTGTTCATGAATCAGGTCGCTGGCCTGACCCCGCCGAACAATCTTTCGCTTGCCGCCGCGCCGTTCTACCTCGTCAAGGATGCGGTTCCGGTCGTGATGCCGCTGCTCGACGGCAAAAAAGGTGCGCTCGGCGATATGGAAACAACCGCCCTTGCCGCCCCCGATGACGCTGCGATCAAGAGTGCTATCGGCAAGACCACCCAACTCACCAAGCTGCCCGCGCCGTTCGGCACGGTGATCGCCCCGTTCGCCGAGAAGTCGGCTGCAACGCCCGCCAAGTAGGAGCAGAGGCGCAACCCGCCTGCTACTTCTCCATTTATAACGTAAGCGACGGCGCGGTGATTTCGATCCCGCGCCGTTTCGTTTATCGAGTCATGCTTTTGCACACGGGCGCTAATGCCTTCCCCCGTCGCTGACCGCGTTCGGGTCCGCGAGCGGTACATACGCCTCCGACCAGAATTGCGGATAGTTCGCATACGGGATTTTGTAATACGACTCGACGATGCGCCGCACGATGGGTCCCGCTGTTTCGGAGCCTTCGCGCCCGCGCTCGACCAGCGCCACAATTGCGATTTCCGGCGGCTTCCCGGCGGGACCCGCGAACGCGGCGAACCAGCCGTTCGGGTAGGCTGAACCCGTCTGCGCGGTCCCGGTCTTGCCGCAGAACGAGATTTTATCGAACTTCCAATCGGAGAGGAACCAGTGCGCCGTGCCAAGGTCGGGGTCCATCGTCACGCCGCACAAGCCCTTGCGTACCGCTTCCAGCACCTTCGGATCGACTTCCATTTTGCCCTGCGCTTCCGGTTTGGCTGTATAGCTCATCTGCTGCACTGAGCCGACGCTATCCACGAAGTAGGGCTTGTAGAACGTCCCGCCGTTCGCGATGGCAACCATCATGTGCGCGACTTGCAGCGGCGTCACCAATACATCGCCCTGCCCGATCACGATGTTGAGCGCGTCGGCGGCGGTCCAGCGGCGGCCTTCGGTTTTGGTCAACTCCGCGATGTTATCCGGCGACGGGATTTGTCCCTTGAGTTCGTCCAGATCATTGGAACCCGTCACCTTGCCGAGTCCCATCTTCGCCATGTATGACGGCAGCAGGTTCGGGTCTTTTTTGTTGAGCAGCCCGCCAACCTGCCAGAAATACACGTCGCACGAGGCGGTCAGCGCCTGCGTCAGCGTAATATCGCCGTGAAAGTTCTTGCCTTGCTGCTTGTACCAGGGGTCGGTATAAATCCAGTCTACGCGCGTCCCCTGCGTATCACCGAGCGCCGCGCCGTTGTAGGTCCCCTTGCAGGTATACGTATCGGTCGGCTTGACCGTCCCACTATCGGCAGCGGCGGCCATCGAAACAATTTTCATTACGGAAGCGAGCGCGGAATACTCCTGCGAAACGCGGTTCTTTTGTGGGCTTTTATTCGGGTTGCCAGCACTTACGATCCTTGTCAGGAGTTTCGTCGTTTCCAGCCGCGTGTCGGAATTGAACACATCGACATCGAAGGTCGGGTAGCTCGCCAGCGCGAGGATTTGCCCGGTGTTCACATCCATCACAATCGCCGCCGCGCCCGTGCTGAACTGCCCCCAACTATTCTGCGCGTAGTTGTACGCATCCGAGATCGCCTGCTCGACCGCGACCTGCAAATCGCCGTCGAGCGTCGTGCGGACATCCTGCGCCGATGAACTCTCCGTCTTGCGGATCGAGCGGATCAGCGTCCCGGTCGAGGTGCGCAGCGTCAACTCCGCACCCGGCAACCCCGCCAACTGTCGCTCGTACTTGGCTTCAATCCCTGCCTGCCCGATGAGCGCACCCTGCGGATAGCCCGCGAAGCGATCCTGCTGATCCGGTGTGATCTGCCCGATGTAACCGAGCATTTGTGAGGCAAGGCCATTCGCGCGATAGACGCGCGTGGTGTGCTTGTCCCATGTCACCTTACAGAACTTATCGATGTCACCGCGCCGCGCGGTGTACGTCCCCTCGTCCAGATTGCCGATGGTGTAGCCGTAATCCAATCCAGTGAACGGTCCATAGTCGGCTTTCACATCCGTGTAGCGCTGCTTGAACACATTCGCGATATAGGCAAAGCATTGATCGGGGTTGCCGGGATACACGCGCGTGAACAGTTTCGCTGTATAAAGCACCTGATTGTCCTGCGCGAGCGGCTTTCCTGTCCGGTCGTAGATCGTGCCGCGCGAGGCAGGCGTCTGCTTCAAATCAAGCCGCGTACCGCCCGCCATCCCCTCGAAAATATCCATCGTGGACCATGCCACGCGCCACCCGTTCGGCGTGAGTGTCAGGCGCATCGTGCGCGCCGGATCCGTGAAATCGCCGAGAGTCGCGCCTGTGAATTTCATATCGTAAGTAATCGCGGCGGTCGTCCCCTGCGTTATCGCGTTGTCACAGTTGAGCGTGTGCGTCTTCGCAGAATTCGCGAGCTTTTGCTCCGCGTCGGTGTAAATCGCGCTGAACTGCGTCTGTGACAACTGCTGGCTCTTGGGCGAAATCAACTTGTACATCGCGGCGAAGTCTTTGGTCTCCCACCCCTTGAGGAAGTCATCCGCGACCACGCACGCATCCGCGAGGGTCGGCGGTGCGGTCGGACCGGGCTGCGCGCCGGGAATGGTGGCGGCGGGCGCTTCTGTACACGCGGAGATGAGGATTATCAACGTGAGGATGCTGCTTGCCAGTTTGAGACGAATCAATGAATATTCCAGTACAACTCAGCGTCGATACTCAAGGCGTAGTGGTGGCGGCTTGCCTGATCCGCGTTAGGGCGGACACATCGGTCCGCCCCTACAAAGATGCTACCGGGAGTCACACGCCCGCGCGCACTTCGGTCGCCACGATCAAATCGAGTATATGCTGTCCCAGAATCAATACCCGACGCATTCCAGGCGGCTGGCTGACGCGCAGGTGTCCAGAATTAATCAGACGCTTAACCGTACTCAGGCTGACATTGAGGACTTCCGCGACTTCTTCACGGCTATAAACGCGGTTCGGTTCGATGGGTGGGCGTTGCAGGTGGTGGACCATTTTGGCAGTTTTCCAGTTCAGGCCAGTTCAGGCCAGTGAAAGCATAGGGAGGACATCCAGTTCCAGCCCGTCGCGCTGGCCGGAGAGATAGCGATAGTACCCGGCGGCGGCGATCATCGCAGCGTTATCGGTACACAGCCGCAGCGCCGGATAACGCACCGGGATCGACGCGCGGCGCTGCATTTCAGCGCGGAGCAGGCTATTCGCAGAGACACCGCCCGCGATCAGGATTTCACGCGCGCCGGACTCGTTCGCCGCGCGGAGCGTCTTCGCGACCAGTTGATCGACCGCCGCGCGTTGGAAGCTGGCCGCCGCATCGTTCACGTTCACATCCGCGCGCAGCCGCCCCGCTTCCATCGCTTCCACGCCGCGCGTGCGCTTGCCATTCGCGGGGGGAGCCTGTACTGCGCGCATGACTGCCGTTTTCAGGCCGGAAAAGCTGAAACCGGGCGAGTCCTCCAGCGTCGAACGGATGAAATCATAGGCAGTCGGGTTGCCGTCGCGCGCGGCCTTGTCAATGGAGGGACCGCCGGGGTACGGCAGGCCGAGAACACGCGCCACTTTATCGAAGGCTTCTCCCGCCGCGTCATCGCGCGTCTTGCCGAGCAGCGCATAATCGCCGTGACCGCGCATCAGGATCAATTCTGTGTGGCCGCCGGAGACGATCAGGCACAGCGCCGGGAACTCCGGCTCCGGGCGCGACTCATCGAGCCACAGGCTATAAATATGGCCTTCGATGTGATCCACGCCGAGGAGCGGCTTCCCCCAACCGAGCGCCAATCCCTTTGCGAAATTCACGCCGACGAGCAGTGACCCGGCCAGCCCCGGTCCGCGCGTGACGGCCACCGCGTCGATCTGCGCCGGGGTCATGTTCGCTTCCGCAAATGCCGCTTCGACCACGCTGCCAATCGCTTCGACGTGCATCCGCGCGGCGACTTCCGGGAAGACGCCGCCATAGTGTGCGTGTGTCGCTTCCTGTGAGGCGATCACGTTGGAAAGTGCGTGCCGCCCGTCCTGCACGAGCGCCGCGCTGGTTTCATCGCAACTGGTTTCGATACCGAGAATCAAGGTCATTGCTAATCTTCAGCCTTGCCGCCGCTGCCATCCATTTTAACCAGTTTCGGGTGGAATTCGGCAAGCGGCTCCACGAGGTCGTTCTGCCGCGCCATGACTTCGCGGATGTCCTTGTACGCGCCCGGCGACTCATCCAGCCCCGCTGAGATGAGGTCCACGCCTTCGCTTTTCAGCTTGCGCTTCACGTCGCTCCACTCGAACGTTTTGTTCGCCTGCGAGCGGCTCATGCGGCGACCTGCGCCATGCGCTGCGCTGTTGAGTGATTCCGCATTGCCGAGACCGCGCACCACGTAGCCCGGCGCGCTCATGCTGCCGGGGATAATGCCGAGGACGCCCGCATCCGCCGGGGTCGCGCCTTTGCGATGAACAATGACGTCTTTATCATCTATTCGCGAAGCCCAGGCAAAGTTATGGTGATTTTCAATCGTGCCTAGCACCTCGAAACGCGCCGCATCGATGATCTTCTCATGGATCACCTGATGATTCGCGGACGCATAACGCCCGGCCAGAGTCATGGCTGCCCAGTATTCCGCACCGGCTTCCTCGTTGAGTTCGAGCCACGCCAGATGTAGAAAATCCTTTGGGAGTTTGGCACGCTTCTCCATCGCAATTTCGGTGTAGCGGTTCGCGATTTCCGCACCGAGGCGGCGGCTCCCGCTGTGGCTGAGGAGCGCGAGATAGCTCCCCGGTGGGATCGCCCCGCCCGCCTGCTCTATCGGCTGCGCCACTTCCAGCGCGCCAAACTCGACAAAGTGATTACCCGATCCACTCGTGCCGAGCTGTTTCCACGCGGTCGGCTTGAGCGCCTTCAAAAATGGAATCTGGTTCCACGTCGAATCGGCCATGACTGCATGATCGGCAGGCTGCTCCCATGTTTTGCCCGTTCCGAAGAGCGTATTGCCCTCGATCATCTTGCGAAACTTGTCGCGCTTCTGATCCAGCACAATCGGCGAGACATCGAAGATCGTCATCCGCATCCGGCACGCAATATCGACGCCGACCGCGTAGGGAATTACACTGTTTTCGGTCGCGAGGACACCGCCAATCGGCAGTCCATAGCCGACGTGTGCATCCGGCATGAGCGCGCCGCGTACCGCAACGGGCAGCCGCGCCGCGCGGTCCATCTGCTCGATTGCGCCGGGTTCGATCTGGTCCTTACCCCAGATACGGTACGGTGCGACCGTATCCAGAGTGTACGCTTCGCTCACGCGCCGTTCGCGCAATAGCTCCTGCGCAACTTCGCCATACAGCGGATCAATTTCGTGCTGTTCCGGCGCAGCGAGCAGCGCGACCAACTCCTCGCGAATGGTCTTGTTTTCGCGGCCAGTCTTGCGCGCAGCTTTGGCGGCCTCAAGCGCGAGGCCGAGCGCCCTGCCGGATGTGTAACCCGCGCGAATTAGATCGTTCCCGTTCATCGTTTCATACTCTGCAATGGGCGAGCAGTATACGCTATCAATACGGTTCAATCAAGCCTTTTGTTGATGCAGAGAGGTCATGATAGCCCAACAGGGCGGACACATAGGTCCGCCCCTACAAATACCGCCTTTTGAAAATGACCATATTGCATAGGGTCGAATCTACATAGTCTGTTAAAAACCCGCGACGTGTAGGGGCGGACCTATGTGTCCGCCCACGATTTTGATTTATTAGCGTGGAATCTTGACGCGCCGCGCCTTTCCGCCTATAATCCCCGCTATGGTGAATCAAATCGATCCGGTCGATACAATGATGCGATGCTCGCTGTGGTGGGGACTTTACAACCCCGCGATGGTCGAGCGCGCGTAAACACAGTTACCGCGCTCCATCACCTGTAACACAGCCGTTCAGCCGCCAGGGAAAACTTCCCGGCGGTTTTTGTTTTTTGTACAATAGGCGGGAGAGGACACATAACCAGCATGGCAGACCATATTCAAGTTTCCGTCGCCTGGCCGTATGCCAATGGCGACCTGCACATCGGGCATATCGCAGGCGCATACCTGCCCGCCGATATTTTTGCGCGTTACCACCGCCTGCGCGGGAATCACGTTCTCATGGTCAGCGGGTCGGATGCACACGGCACGCCGATCCTTGTTGAGGCGGAGAAGCGCGGCATCCCGCCGCGTGAACTGTTCGAGGCATCGCACGCGCGCTTCCTCGCGACACAGCGCGACCTGGGCATCAGCTACGACCTCTTCACACACACCGATACCGAAAATCACCACGAGATTACGCAGGACGTCTTTGTGCGGATGCTGCAAAACGGATACCTGTACAAGGATCGCCAGCGGATGCTCTATAGCGAGACACAACGGCGCTTCCTGCCGGATCGCTACGTCGAGGGGACCTGTCCGGTTTGCGGCTTCAAGGACGCGCGCGGCGATCAGTGCGACAACTGCGGGAGCATCCTCGACGCGGTGGACCTGATCAGCCCGCGCTCCAAACTGGATGGCAGCACGCCCGTCATCCGCGAGACGGAACATTACTTCCTCGATCTGCCCGCGTTCATCGATCGCCTGCGCGCTTACCTGAATTCCAAAGCGGAGTTCTGGCGTCCGAACGTGCTGCCCGTCAGCCAGAACAAGGTCGAACATCTGGCCGGGCGTCCGATCACACGCGATATGGATTGGGGCGTAGCGATCCCGCTGCCCGATGACGAATGGAAAACCAAGCGCATCTATGTCTGGTTCGACGCCGTGATCGGCTACCTCAGCGCAAGCATCGAATGGGCGCGCAACAGCGGCCAGCCGGACGCATGGAAGCGCTGGTGGTACAACCCGCAGGCGCGCATTTACAACTTCATCGGCAAGGACAATATCGAGTTCCACACGATCATCTGGCCTGCGGAACTGCTTGGTATGAAGGACCTCTACAATGAGGGGTCGGACATCCCGATCAACCTGCCCTACGATGTCCCCGCCAATGAATTCATGAACATCGAAGGTCAGAAGTTCAGCAAAAGCCGCAACTGGGCGATCTGGATACCGGACATCCTGACGCGCTACGACCCGGATACGATCCGCTACTGCGTGGCGGCGGCCTTCCCGGAGACGAAAGACGCCGATTTTAGCTGGGCGGAGTTCGTCGCACGCAACAACAATGAACTGGTCGCAAAGTGGGGCAACCTGATCAACCGCATGATCAGCTACACCGCGAAGAACTTTGATTCGCAAGTGCCGCAGCCGGGACCGTTGCACGCCGAAGATGAGGCGATCCTCGCGAAGATCGAAGCCGGGTTTGAACTGGTCGGCAACCTGCTCGAAGGCGTGAAGATTCGCGCCGCGCTGCAAGCGGTGATGGCGCTCACCGACGAAGCGAACGCCTATCTCGACCGCCGCGCGCCCTGGAAGCGCATCAAAGAAGACCGCGCCGACGCCGGGACTATCGTATATACGACGCTGCGTGTGATCGACAACCTGAAAACGTTGTGGTCGCCGTTCCTGCCATTCACCTCCGAAAAGCTGCACACGGCGCTTGGCTACACCGCGCCGCTTTTCGGGGAGCAGCAGATCACGCGCTACGAGGAGAGCGAACGCGGTCACGACGCGCTGATCTATGACGGTGGACGCGCCTCCGGCACATGGGAGAAGAGCGCGTTGCAGGCGGGGACGCCGATCACGAACCCCGGTCCGCTCTTCCGCAAACTCGGCAACACGCCCGCCGAAGAAGCGGAGATCATCGAGAGCGAACGCGCGCGGCTCGGCCAGAAGGCTCCGGTCTAGCCGTGCAATCGCGTTTCGCCATACAAACGCCGCTGCTCGCGCTGATCATCCTCGGCTATCTCATCCTCGGCGGCCTTTACGCGGCGCGTACCCCCGCGTGGCAGGTCCCGGATGAACCCGCGCACTACAACTACATCGCGCAGGTAGCGCGCGGGGCGCTCCCGGTGCTTGAACCCGGCGATTGGGATAACGCTTACCTTGATTCAATCAAGGCGGCGGGCTTCTCGGCGCAATCCATCGGCGACCGCCTCGGCACGATCCAATATGAGGACCACCAACCGCCGCTGTACTATATCCTCGCTGCGCCCGTGTTCTCGCTCACGGGTGGGGCGTTGTTCCCGCTGCGGCTGTTCTCCGTGCTGATCGGGGCGTTGGTCGTCCTGAGTGCCTATGCGACGGTCGCGGCGCTCTTTCCCGACCAACCGTACCTCGCGCTGGGGACCGCGGCATTCGTCGCATTTCTGCCGCAGCATCTCGCGATGATGGCGGGTATCAACAACGATTGTCTGACTGAATTGATCGTCGGGTTGACGCTCTTCGCGTGTGTGCGCTGGCTGCGTGGTGCGGCGAATGTCGGACGCGCGGAGCGGAACAACGCGCTTTTGCTGGGGCTGCTGCTCGGACTCGGCTTCCTCACGAAGACGACTGCGTATATGCTTGTGTTCGTCGTCGTGGCGGCGGTGCTGCTGCTGGCGCGCGGCGAAAGATGGATACCTGCGCGGGTGCTGCAGACCCTCGCGGTAATCGCGATCCCGGCGGCGTTGCTTGGTGGGGCGTGGTGGCTGCGCAACGTCGGCGTGTACGGCGTGCCGGATGTCCTGGGTTTGCGACGGCATGATGCGGTCGTGATTGGGCAGAAGCGCACAGCGGAATACATCGCGGAGAAGGGAAGCGGGCAATATCTCGTCGATGCGGTGCAGACCACCTTTGAGAGTTTTTGGGGGCGCTTCGGCTGGATGGGCGTCCCCTGGCCGCGCAATATCGTCACGTTGCTCGTATTCTTTAACGTGTTCGCGCTGATGGGCGCGAGCGTAGCCTTCGTGCAATTCCGCGCGCTTGTCTCGCCCGTACAGCGCGACGGGCTGCTTTTGCTTGCGCTGACTGCGCTGCTCGCGCTGCTGCTCTTCATCTATTACAACCTGTCATTTGTGCAGTTTCAGGGACGCTATCTGTTCACTGCGTTGACCCCGTTCGGGCTGTATTTTACGGCAGCACTGGCGGGGTGGGGGTCGCTGGTGCGGGGCAAGGCCGCGCGCTGGCTGCTCATCATCGGGGGTGGGGCGCTGCTCGCGGCGTTCGCGGCCTATACCCTGTTCAGGATTATCATTCCGGCGCTGGTGAGGTAAGCCAACGGGGTCGCCAAACGTCAATATAGAAATGGGCGGGTCAAGCCACACCCCTACAAACGCGCGCAATCCGGTGTAGGGGTCGGGCTTGACCGACCCGCCATATCACCTCACAGACCATGTACGAGGTATCGGTAAATTGTCAGCTTCAATCGTCATGTTCGACGGCGTTTGTAACCTGTGTAACGGCGCGGTGCGGTTCATTATCCACTACGATCCCCACGCGCGCTTTCTCTTCACCGCCTTGCAATCCGAACCCGGCGCGGAGATGCAACGCGGCTTCAACATACCGGAGGATGTCGATAGCATCATCCTGATCGAAGGCGAGCATGTGTATACACATAGCACCGCTGCGCTGCGTATCGCGCGTGGATTGGTGGGACTGTGGCCCCTGCTCTACGTGCTGATCCTCGTCCCGCGCCCAATCCGCGATGTGGTCTATCGATTCATTGCGCGCAATCGCTATCGCTGGTTCGGCAAAAAAGACGTGTGTATGATCCCAACGCCTGCATTGAAGGCGCGCTTTCTTTGAGGCGTGCCTTCACCGGATCGTTACCCGTTTTTTACAACTATTTTTAATCAATTAACGCTCAATAAACGATAAATACGCGGTCGTCCCGGATACTGAGGGTATATCCGAAGACGAGAAAGAGCGCACACCCCCAATGAACACATCAAATTCGCAGCAGGCCATTGTTATCGGTAGCGGTATGGCTGGTCTGGCAAGCGCCGAAGTGCTATCCAGACACTTCGATCAGGTCATGATCATCGAACGTGATCATTTTTCAGACGCGACCGAATTTCGCAAGGGCGTCCCGCAAAACCGCCAGCCCCATGCGCTGATGAAGCGCGGTCTGGATGGATTGGAAACCCTGTTCCCCGGCTTCACACGAGACTGGCTCGATGTCGGCGCGGTGCCTGTAGATTTCGGGCATGATGTCGAGTGGAACGCATTCGGCCAATGGCGTCCGCAATATGAACCCGGCCTTGTCGGGTTGAGTTCCAGCCGTCCGGCGCTGGAGAATGTTGTCCGTCGCCGCGTTCAGGCCAATCCCAAAATTTGCATTCAGCAATCCAGCGAAGTCGTTGATTTGGTCAGCGATGCGACGTTCGGCACGGTCACAGGCGTTCGTGTGCGCTCCCGCGATGGCAGCCAGACGGAAACTGTCTACGAGGCCGCTCTGGTCATCGATACGAGCGGGCGCGGCTCGCATACGCAGGAGTGGCTCAGTCACATGGGCTATGATTGCCCGGAGCGCACGGTAGTCGATGCCCATCTGGGGTATGCCTCGCGCGTCTACGAACGTCCGGCCAGCTTCACCGGGCAGATGATCTATATCCAGCCCGTCCCGCCGCTTCAAACGCATGGTGCGATCATGACGCCGATGGAAGGGAACCGTTTGCATGTCTGTCTGATCGGGATGTCCAAAGACTATCCGCCGACCGACGAGGCCGAATTTCTGAAGTTCATCGAAGGATTGCCCGAAAAGCGCCTTTACGACGTAATCAAGGAAGCCAAACCGCTGTCGCCCGTCGTTGGCTATCGCCATGCCGAGAACATCCGCTACCACTATGAACGGCTGACCCGCTGGCCGGAAAATTTCGTGGTACTGGGCGATGCGATGCTGGCCTTTAATCCTGTCTACGGACAGGGCATGACTGTCGCCGTCATGAGCGCGCAGAAACTCGATGAATGTCTGCAAGCCCGCTTCGCGCGGCACGCCGACCTGATCGGGTTTGCCAGAGTGTTCCTGAAAGAACTCACGAAAGTACAAGCGTTTTCGTGGCAGCTCGCGACGGGCGAGGATATGCGCTGGTCGCCCGATACGGAAGGTTGCCCGCCGAAGCCGGGGATGAGCGAAGCGTTCCGGCTGGCCTTCCTGAAAAAGGTGATGCTCGCCTCCTGTAAGGACCCGGTTGTAACTGAAGCGCTGTACCGCGTGATGAATATGGTCGCGACCCCCGCCGTGTTCTTCCGTCCGGGCATGATGGCGCGCATTCTTCGGTCATCGAAATAAGTTCCGACGCCGGAAATATATCCCTACGCCAGTCGCATTGATCGCGGTCTGGTGTAGGGAATTTCTATGTACGTCTAATGTGAAATGGAAAAGGTTTGGAGGTCAAAGGCAAAGTCACGGGCAAGCAAGCGCTTGAGAACCAAACAGGTGACTTTGAGGGTGATGCGAGCGGTCAAGCCAGCTACCGTTTTAGCAAGCAAGCGCTCAAGGTTGCGCCCTGTGTTCTGGAGTTGGTGAAAGACGCCTTCGATGCGTTCACGTAAACTGCCCAGCGCGGCGTCGAGTAGCGGATGATTTTGTTGGGACTGGTTGGCGCGTTTGGGAGTGAGGACACAGTTGCCGGTTTCATCGGCAATGCTGGCTTGCCAATCCGCGCCAAGAAAGCCCTTGTCGGCCAGGATGTCACAGTCGTTGACACGGTACAGAACACTCTCGGCAGCAAGACGTTCGTCGGTGTTGGCAGCCACCAGGTCGTAGACGACGGGCAGACCGTCGCAGGTACTCAGCAGCACGAGTTTGAAGCCGAAGTAGTGCAGCTTACGCGCCGCACACTGACCATACCCGGCATACCCTGCAAAGTCACTATGTGTTTTGGACCGTTTGTAGCCTACCACCGGGACAGGTTTGGTATCCAGCAGCAGGCACTCGCAGGTATACCCACCCAACATCCCCAACCACGCTTGCCGTAGTGCTTCCACCACCGCTTGTAAGGCTCGCCCGCGTCGATTGTACTGGCTCTGGTCCACCAGCTTAGGAAACAGGTCCAGATGGTTGGCACGCATGTATGCCACATACTGCGTTTCGCCCGGATATGGCACAAAATCATGCGCCAGCAGCAATGTCAACAATTCGCTGTCGCTGAACTGCGCTTTTGCGCCTGTCTTACCCTTTAGCAGATGCCGTCCCTCTGTTTGATACCAGTCGTCTACCAGCACGTACAGCGTGGTCAAAAGCGTTTCCAGGTCTATACTTGTCATGGGAATGGGTCCGATTGACTGTAGGGGTACCTTCAATCTTGCGTCCCATTCCCCTTTTCGCCAAATTCATTCCACATCAGACGTTATGTATAATCGATATAGGGTAACGGAAGAAACAACCTATGAATATATTGAATCTGAGAGGCCGGATTACCGAAGACGGAAAGATCGAGGTTGACATACCGGGTGAATTTCCGAGGGGTGAGGTCGATATTCAACTCAACTCGAGAGCCGCAGTTGAGCCGTGGACTGATGAGGAGATCCAAAACCTTCTTTCTCCCAGTACGCCACGGACAACCATTCAGGAAATGCTCGCATGGCGGGAAGCAAACCCGCCGACAGAACCATGGGGTGACATACGCGACGATGAGGATGCGAGCGATTACGTTCATCGGATGCGCCGTGAGGATACTATCCAGCTTGACGAACCGTAATCCGGAATATTTTAGACCTCAATCTACGGAAATCTATACTGTCCGGTGTAGGGGTCGCGGCTTGCCCGACCCGCAGACCCCTACGGTAGCCTATTCGAGCAGCAGCCGCATCACGTTCCGCAGCGACTTCGTGATCGGGTGATCCGGGAAGCGGTGGACGAAAACGCCGTTGCTGGCGAGCGCCATCATCTCGTCGGAGTGCGGTAGAACCGCAGCGACCTCGCAATTGTAGGTCTTTTCCATCTGTGCTTTGATGTCGTCGAAATCGAAGAAGGTAGGCGTCTTGTTGACGACGAGCAGCATACGCGGCACGTCCAGCTTGCGCGCGACTTCGACCGTGACCGCTGTTCCCTGAATATCCTGCTGGTCGGGGCGCATGATGATCACCAGACCATCGGAGATCGCCAGCGAGAGCAGCGTTTCTTCATTGAGTCCGGGGTGTGTATCAATCAGCAGTACGTCGAGGTCGAGGTCCTCAACGAGGCGGTGGAAGCCATCGTTGAGCAGCCCGACATCGTAGCCTTCACGCAGTACGCGCGCAATATCACCGGCCTTGATGCTCGACGGCACAAGATAGACTTGCCCCTTCGGGATGACGAGGACCTGCCCCGTGATGCCCGAATTTTTGAGGTGGTCGGTCACATCGTAGGCCGTCTTCTGAATATCGCAGCGTCCCCAGATGTAATCGTTGAGCGAATACTTCATTTCCTCTTCTTTGAGGCCGAAGAGGACGTGAATACCCGGCGATTGAATATCCGTATCGATCACGCCGACGCGCAGCCCATCCGAGGCCATGAGAGTCGCGAGGTTTGCGGTGGTGTTCGATTTACCAGTACCACCCCGGAACGAGTGTACCGAGATTATTTTCGACATGATCACTCCCCAGCAGAGCGCGGCGTCCGGGATAAGCCCAATCAGAGACCGCTTTGCGATTTTCGCCCCTATTGTAGCGCATATTCACGGGGATGCGGATCACGAAAATCGTACAGCCTACTCCAGCCAGATTTCGACGCGCTCCCCCTCATCCGAACTTTCGATCTCCGCGATCTTGCCTGACGCGCCGTTGCGGATTGCATTCATCACCTGCTCGTTGTCGAAGGTCGCCTCGCCCGTCCCGAACCGCGCGCCCATGCGCAGCCCGACCCGCACCAGCCCAATCGGCAGATTGATATTGAATTTGATATTCCCGGTACGCAGGTCCGTCACCTTGATTCGCATCCAGCGCGCATCCGGTCCGGCGTCGTCTTTCTTCGCGCCGCCCTGCAATGCCTGCAATAGCCGCGCGCCTTCCGCCGCTGTGATGCGATTTTCCTGCACCATTCCCAGAATTTGTTTACGTTCGTCGGCGGTTGCCATTCAGTCCATCCTTAATCGAGATCGAGGCGCATATTGAGCAGCGTATGTTTCGGTTCAAAGTGATTGGAGCGGAGCGCGGCAGCGGCGGTTTCGTCTTCCGCAGGGTGTTCGATAACCACCGAACGATGGCGGCTTTCCAGACGGCGCAGCAGATAATTGATCAGCGGGGCTTCCAGCCTGCCGCGCTCCGGCGGACTCACCAGCAAGTCGGCACGGTCCGCCGTCCCAAAGCTGGATTGGATGCGCAACGCCGCGCGCAGACCAGCCCGTCCCCGTGCCTTCTCGTCGTGATAAGCGACGTAGGTTTCGAGCGTCGTGCCGGAGAACATGCGGAACATCCGTGCAAACATCCCTGGTCTGAACAGCCCCGCCGCTGTCGGGCGCAACCAGCCCATGCCGCCGTCGCGGTTAGGCCGCACTGCTTCCGCGAGGGCCAGTTCCGCGCGCCATTCATCCGGCGGGAGAAGCCATAGCGGGGGTGTCGCGCGATCCGGGAAGGGCGCGGCGTGGTTGGCGCTGCGCACCCAGCGCGTGAAAGCGCGCTCCGAGCGGAAGCCTCGCCGCTCATAGAGGTGGTGCGCGGTCGCGTTGGCGGTGTTGACCTGTAAGAGGATGAAGCGGTCGGCTTTCGCGCGGCACAGCTCGATACAGCGGTCCACGAGCTGCCCCGCGATACCGTTTGTCCGATAATTCGGCAGCACCGCCACATTGGAAAGGATCGAGCCACACCCGAATTCCGGCGGGATCATTGCAGGCGACACGGTGGCGTTGCCGATCACCGTGCCGTCATCGGTCCAGACGAAGCCCTGTTGCAAGTTGCCAAGCAGACGGTCCACCCCGCTCAGGAAGCCCATCACCCCGCCGCCCTTACCGATCATCCGCAGTTCACGCACGAGCGCGCGTCCGCTCTGGTCGAGTTCGCCGCTAAAGCAGATTTCGAGCAAATCCGCGAGCTGACTGAGATCGTGCTGCAAATCGATGGGGCGCGGTCCGGTGGACGTTCCTGACAGGGTGGTGGCGACCAAACGTTTATTTTCCTTCGAGCGCTGCGAGCAGCATCTCCGCTTCTTCAACCGTGATTTGTTTTGCTTCGACCATCTTCAGGATCGTCAGCCGTTCGTCGTTCGTGACCGGCTCGTTCTCTGTGCCGGGTGGCGTTGCTCCGCGTGGTGGCGTTGGCGGGCGCGGCGGTGTCGGCGGCATGGGTGGCGGTGGCCGCCTCATTTTACCCTCACCCCAGCTCCATGACCATGCACCGCGTCCCCGGCTGGCGCGTTCAGCCTCGCGGCGGGCTAGTTCCGCTTGCATGCGGAACTCTTCCTGGAGGCGCTCCGCTTCGCGCTTCATATGCCGCCGTGCCTGTTCGGTCGCGCGTGTCGCCTGTTCCATGATTTTATCAACGTCGAAGTTGAATGCCGCATCGAACCGGATGTCTTTTCCATCATCATCGACGAATTGCAGATCGCCCTGCGTTTCAATTTGCGCGGCAGCCTCGCCCGTCCCGAAAATGATCTGGTTGGGGCGCGTCCCGGCCTTGAATTCGCTCCCGTCGGCGTCATTTTCAAGGTCGCCCTCGACATCGACGGTAAATGTCACGTTTGCGTCGTGTGGCAGCCGGATTACTGTATCGCCGTCCGTGCTGGCGCGGTACTCGTGGCCGGGCGCAAATGCGATTTGCCAGATCAGATCGCCGCCGACGAATTCACAAACGCAGCCGCCCGCCACCTGCCGCACGAGTGCATCCGCGCCGATATGCTGTACATGCACATCGCCTTCAATGTCATGCAGGGTCACATCTGCGCCGATATTTTCAATCGTGACGCTGCCATGAACCTGCCGGATACGCACATCCGCGCCGATACTCTCAATCGTGACCGGACCCACATCGCGCAGCACGAGGTCCGCGCCGACATTATCAATCCGCACCTCACCCTGTACTTCGGTGATCTTCGCATCCGCGCCGACGTTTCCGATGAACAGGCTCGCGCCGTGCGGGAGCGCGATCTCGCAATCGCCCGCCGCGCTGATCGTGACCGATTTTCCGTCTTCGTAGTCGGAGACGCGCACCATATCGCCCGATGTGCGTACCTCGTCCTTATCCCAGCCCCGCACGCGCAGATCCGCGCCCACTTGCCCGATATTGACCCGTATATTGGGCGCGACGTTGAAACGATTGTCCATGATTATTTACTCCTGTGGCTCAACTGCCGCGCAGCAGCGCGATAGCGTCATCGGACGAGATTTTCCCGGCGGCGAGGTCTTCGAGGATGCGGCGGCGGTCGGCTTCGCTCGCATTTTCCGGCCCTTCGGGCGGTTCCGGTTCGGGCGTGAAGCCCATTGCGGTAATCACATCACGCAGCCGTGCGCGGACGGTCGGGTAGGAAATGCCGAGCCGCGCTTCGACGGCTTTGATTTTGCCTTCCGATTGCAGGAAGGTCTCGACGAACTGGAGATGGTCGGCGTTGAGCTGTGCCAGCCGCCCGAATTGAAAATGACCGTGTATCGTCGTGTCGCACGAGCGGCAGTGCAGTTCCGTAACCGTCAGCATCCCGCCGCAGACTGGACACAATTGTAAAACCGGGTTCAAAGCGCCTCCTTCATTTTCTTCAGACAAACCTGTCTCAATGTGCAATATCTCAATCGTAAATCATGATATTGAAGTTGTCAATCATCAAAATCAAGTATTCGATTGATTTTATGAAGAAATCACCAAAACGAAAATGGCGGGCGCGTTCTGTAGGGGCGGACCTGTGTGTCCGCCCATAGGCATCAAGTTAAGGGGCAAGGGCGGACAAACGCTGAAAAGTAGAGGGATGGGCGCGGCGCTTGGTGGAGCGACAACGAGCAATAGTCCGGGCAATGAGGGCAATCGCCTGAACTAAACGGACGGTATCATAGAGGACGGCGGCGAGATGGAAGGCGTGTTTGTGAATAGTGGGGGCGGCCTTGAACCAGGAACGGTCGAGCGAGTCGGCACAGCCCATAAGCAGGAGCCAGTGTTGAATAAGCAAGGCAATCAGTTTGGCATAGACCTCGCACAAGACACGCCAGGGATTAGCTGAACGGGCAGGGGACAGGCGCAAGCCGGACTTCCAGAGTTTGAAGAGGAGTTCAATTTGCCAGCGCACACGCATGAAAGTGAAGGCAGCAGGTGCGTCGAGACGCTGCGCGGGCAGGTCGGTGACGAGCAAGGTCCACTCACACAAGGCGAGCAGGTGTGGGCTAGACGGACGATTGCGACGGAGTGCTTCGCGTTGCAAGCGTGCGCGGCGCTGTTGAGCGACAGCGGGCGGGACCCGCTGCACTAACAAGCGCGCGGGAAAACGGTGGTGAGACAGATAGACCTGCGTTTCGGCGTGGTCGCCCACGACTTGCGTGGCGAGCCACTCCGGGGCTGACCAGACGCGCTGCTGCGCATCGACGCACTGCACGTTGGCGGGCAAGCGCGTGAGCCAATGCACCCCGCGTTGCGTCAACGCCTGCAAGCGTCGGATGCTGAAGTAACCGCTGTCGGCCAGATACAACGCACCCACTGGTAGCTCAGGCAGACCCGCCGTTTTGTCGCTGGCGCGTCCCGCCTCTAAATTCAAGTGCAAACCCCCACTACTGTAGTCCAGCACGGTTTGTACTTTCAGCCCCGCGCTTGTGCCGTTCTGGTTGCCACAACCCGCCCACAGTGTCCCTAAAGCAGCAGGCAGACTGAGCGTCGTACTATCCTGCACGTAGACCCCATTAAATGCGCCTAACGCGCCGACACTGCCCCCCTCCGCTTCCACCACCTGCTCCAGCCCAGCTTCCAGCACCATCCGCAAACACGTTGCCGCTTGCGCCGTGAACCGTTCTGCCAAGCCTTGTGCGCTTATCGTCACCCCGCATGTCCCCGCCGCCTGACTCAGTTCCTCCAAACTCGCCGCCGGGTTCGCCAACCATCCGAAGACCAGCGTTTGCACCAGGCTTGACCCGCGTAACTTGCGCACCCGTCGTACACACCCGCTGACCCGTCCTGCTGCATCGGCTACTTCCGTCAAGACCCACTGCATCTGCGCGCTCACCTGCGCTATACTCGTCATCGGGGCTGTCCTTGTGAATCTGGTTTGTGGTTAAACTCATTTTCGCTCGGACTGCCCTTTTTTCCTTATCTTGATGCCTATGGGCGGACCTGTGTGTCCGCCCTTGATGCGTGTCCGCCCGCAATTGACACCACCTTGACGCCTGCCCGCCTGCATCGTAAAATAGAAACGTCACGGCGGGGTGGCGGAATGGCAGACGCGAACGACTCAAACTCGTTTGGGAAACCGTGTGGGTTCGAGTCCCACCCTCGCTACAAGGTTAAACATCTCCATTGCAAGCTAAAACTCTGATTATTTTGAACCCGCACGCCGGGAACGGCAGCGCGGGGCGGCTGTGGACGCGCATCGAGCCACTGTTGTGGAAAGCGCTTGGCAAACT
Organism: Aggregatilineales bacterium; assembly: GCA_965246845.1. Taxonomy (GTDB): domain Bacteria; phylum Chloroflexota; class Anaerolineae; order Aggregatilineales; family UBA2796; genus JBBRMW01. The sequence goes on along the minus strand of CBDFFR010000008.1, from coordinate 354,001 downwards.
TGTCATCGCGGTCACGCAAACCCCGGAAGAAGTCGCGCCGCATCTTGCCCGCGCGCGTGAAGCCGGGCTGACTCGCGTGATTTGCATCGGCGGGGATGGTACAAGCCATAGCCTGATCAACGAATTGATCCACCTCAACCAATCCGACCCGGCTGCGCCGCACATGACCTTCGGCTGCCTGCCCATCGGGACCGGGCGCGATTGGTCGCGCACGCTCGGCACGCCGCACACCCCGGAAGCTGCCGTGCGCTGGATCGCGAGCGCGCACCCGGTCCCGGTCGATGTCGGGCATGTCGATACGGGCAATCAGGCCGCCTATTTTCTCAACATCGCGAGCGCGGGTGCGAGCGGCGAAGTCACGCGGCGCGCCGATCAACAGAACCGCCGCCCCTGGACCTATCTCGTTGGGACGTTGCTCACGCTCGCGCGCTATACCCCGCCACAGGTGCGCGTGCTGCTCGATGGCAAGCTGTGGTATGAGGGCAAGAGCTATCTCGTCGCCGTCGCGAACGGGCGCTACTTCGGCCACAACATGCGGATCGCCCCGGATGCGGATATTCATGATGGGCTGTTTGATGTCGTGCTGGTCGAAGGGATGCCGCGCCTGCGCGTGATGGGCGCATTGCAGACCGCCTACACGGGCGAACATATCAAGCGTGGGGACGTTCACACCGCGCGCGCCCGTTCCGTTGAGATTCAATCCGCTGTGACACTGCCCTGCGAAAAGGATGGCGAAGTGCTATCCGGGGGTACGGTTCGTTTCGAGTGCATCCCGCACGCGCTGGAGATGCTGGCTGTCAGGTGAGCGCGATAAATCAAATTTCTTGCTGGTGGGCGGACACATCGGTCCGCCCCTACAAAATGCGCGCGGTCTCCGGTGTAGGGGTCGCGGCTTGCCCGACCTATCTTGTTTGCCGCGTCCGTCAGGTGAGCGCGGGCGAATGATCGGCAGCCTGTGAGCTACAATTGCAGCATACCGAACTACACTGATTTGTAACATCCTGCGTTCTCGTGGAGCCGCGCTCATGAAAAAACTCGTCCTCGCCCTTTTCGCGCTCGTAATGATCCTCGCTGCTGCCGACCGCGTGCGCGCGGCGGGCGACACCTGCACGGCGCTTGATTCGCCGGGCTGCAATTTCGGCCTGCCGACCTTTCAATACCAACTGCTTATGAACGATATTCTGGCGCACCCCGCGCCCAACGTGCGCCCGCTAGAAATCGATCAGGATGAACTCAACAAGTTCGCGTTCTATAAGCTGGTCGGCGGCGCGACACCGATTTACAACGGACCCGGCGGCGCGCAAATCCACACGATGGACGCGGGCTTCAACTATGTGACGATCCTCAAGAAGCAGGGTGAATGGGCAGAGATATTCCCCGGCAAATGGACGCAACTCAGCCGCCTTGCGGGGACGCGCGCCTCTGACTTCGCGGGCGTGCTGATCGATGAACCGCTCGCCTATCCGATGGCGTGGGTCCTGCTCCCGACGAAGCCGAGCGCGGTCCCCGGCGTGGACCCCGATAAGACGACTGCGATCATCCCGCGTTATACGCGCGTGAATATTTTCGCCACGAAGAAGGTGGGCGAGTGGGAATGGTATCTCGTCGGTCCGGGGCAGTGGCTCGAACAGCGCCGCATCGCGCGCGCGGTCGCGACGCCGCGTCCCGAAGGCGTCAAGGGGCGCTGGATGGCGGTCGATCTCTACGAACAAATCGCGGTCGCTTATGAAGACGACCGGATGGTATTCACGACGCTGATCTCATCCGGCTTGGCGAAGTGGAATACCAACGAGGGCCTGTTCCGCATCTGGGCGCGTCCGAAAAGCACGGAAATGTCCGGCGCGATGGGGCGTAGCGATTTCTATTCGCTGCAAGCGGTCCCCTGGGTGATGTACTTCGACCACGACATCAGCTTTCACGGCACGTACTGGCATGATGGCTTCGGCTATCGCCATTCACATGGCTGCGTGAATATGAGCGTTACCGACGCGGAGTGGACGTTTCAATTCACGCAGGGCTTTTACGCCGATACGTGGGTCTACGTCTGGGCAAGCGGGAAGTATTAAAGCGCATTTGTAGGGGCGGACCTATGTGTCCGCCCTCGTAAAGGGTCGAATAAATTACGACCCCTACGCCCCGACTTCCTTCACCGCCGCGTACACCTTGCGCGGCATCTCCGGGTTGCCGGGGTTGAAATGCTTGAGCAGCACGAGTGGCTCCGCGCTGCTGTGATTGCTGATCGGCACGCCTACGCGCGCCGCATCTGCCGTCACGAAGAATTCATCTTCGGTCATCTCTCCAAAGCGGATCAGCGATGGTGACGAGACGTTCAGCTTCCCGATTGTGCCATATCCCTGCATCGTGATCGCGCCATAGGCCGCCGCGTCCTTGACCGTCACCGAGCGACCGGGGTAAACGGTGATCTCCTTCGCGCTGTAGAACTCGCTGCCATACGTCACCCAGCGTTCGGCGTAGCCCTGTTCCTTGTGCTGGTCGGCCTCACCTTCCGGGATCGGCGCTGTGAAGCGGTGTTCCACGAAGTTCGGATCGACGTTCTTCTCCCAATCCAGCAGCGAGAGCAGGTAATCGTAATCGTGTGCCTTGTCGGGCGGCACGTCCTTTACGACATAGCTCCAATCGATGAGCTGATGATCCGCGATGAGCGATTGCCACATCGAAGACACGTCGCTCGCGCGTTGCGGCTCATAGGTGCAGATCGTCCCCGGTGCGTGCAGGATACCCGGCGGCACATCCCAGCCCGTTCCCGGCACAAGGCGGTACGCTTTGGATAATGCCAGAATGCCGTTGTCGCCCTCGTTCCAGCGCTTGAGGCAGTCGACCACCTGATCTTTCGTCGTTCCCGGCTCCAATCCGAAGAAGGTGTACGGGAAGGTGTCGTTCGCGAAGTTGTATTGCGGTGGATAGTAATACGACTCCGGCTTGCCGAGTTTGCCGACGTCGGCGGCGCGTTCTTCCGTCTGATGCAGGTGGTGCGGGAGCGGGAAGAAATTATCGAAGAACTTGCTGTACATCATCCAGCCGCCGTAGCGCTGCATCACGTCCTGGCCGAGCAGCACCGCGCCCATCGCCTCAATTGCATCCTTGAGGGTCGCGCGCCCGCTCTCCCCGACGATGTAACTCAGCCCTTCATCGGGCGCGGTCAGCGGGCCGTTATCGGCGTGTGTGGTGCTGGAAAACCAGCGTTCATCGATCCCGCCGCGCGCCGCACCGAGTGCATACAAATCGCGCGTATCGAGCCGTAGACGCCGCCCCGGTACGCAGAACAGGCGCGGAACCCACGTCGGCGCGAGCCGGACGACGCCGCCCCCGGCTTCGAGCGCGGATGAAACGATTGATTCAACGGTTGCCATACTTGATAATTCCCTTTTGTGACGTGTATTGGGTGAGTTGGTTAATTGTATTGTGCGCCGGACGGCGCGCAGGGGTCGGATGAGTCCGACCCGCCAGTGAGGGCGGACACATCGGTCCGCCCCTACAAAAAACCGCGCGTCTCCGGTATAGGGGTCGCGGCTTGCCCGATCCGATTGATTATTTCTTCGCTGTTGCGGCAGGTGTCGCAGCCATCATCATCGCGGAGGTAGCAGCCATTGTTGCGGCAGCTTTGGTTCCGGCCATCGTCGCGGCCATCGTTGCGGCGGGCTGGATTTCGGAGATGCGCTCGGCCTTGTCGAGGTTGTCCTTCGTCAGCATGAACGGCGTCAGATACGTATCGTGCTGCGCGGGCTTCTTGCTGTTACGGAGCGAGTCGACGAGGAGATCGAGCGCGGTACGGCTCTGGCCGCCGGGCATTTGCTCGACGGTTCCGGTCATTTCGCCGCTCTTGACACTGAGCAACGCTTCCGGCAGCGCATCGAAGCCGAGAACCAGCACTTTGCCGATCAGGTTCTTGGCCTTGAGCGCTTCGACGACGCCGAGCGCCATATCATCGTTCGCGCAGTTGATCACGTCCGGCGTCCCCTGCCCGTTGAGGCCAGCTTCCGCGACGGAGAGACCATCGGCGCGGCGGAAGTTCGCCGTCTGCTCGAAGACGATCTGGTATTCCTTCTTGCCATCGAGCAGGTTGTGCAGACCCTTGTTGCGGTCGATTGCGGGGGTTGCGCCGGGCGTGCCTTGCAGGTTGAAGATTTTCGCGCCCTTCGGGAACATCTTCATGATCAGTTCGGCCTGCGCCTCGCCGCCCTTGACGTTATCCGCGCCGACATGCGCGAGCGTCAGCTTCGCCACATCTGCGGAAACGTTGCGGTCGATGGTCACGACCGGGATGCCCGCTTCGATGACCTGCTGTACTGCCGGAGCCATTGCGTCACTGGTGATTGGGCTGATCAGCACGCCATCGAACTTTTGCGCGATGACCGCTTCCATATCGGCAGTTTGCTTGGGAACCGCGTTGGTTCCATCGAGGATCGTGATCTCGATGTTGCCCAGCTTGGTCGCTTCATCCTGGATTTGCTTCGCCATATTCACGAAGAACGGGAAGGCGAGGTCCGGCAGCGACGCCGCGATCTTGAGTTTTTTGGCCTGCGCGTGGCTGGTCCCGCTGAACGAGGCGGCAATCGCGATGAGCGCGACAACGCTAACGATTTTTTTCAACATGGGTCAAGTCTCCTGAAAAGGCATTTAGCGAGATAAAACTTTGTGGTGGAAACGAACGGCTGGACTGTCGGCATCACCCCCTTTAATAATTATCGGGCATCAGATCGTCCGCATTGCGTAGGGGCGGACCGATGTGTCCGCCCTCGTATCGGATTGGACTCATCCGACCCCTACACCATATATCACGTTCGCCTACCGCCCTTCGTCACGCGGTCGAACAACACCGCGAGCGGAATAATCACGCCGATAATCACCGATTGCACGTAGGTGTTCACGTTCAACTGCGTAAGCCCCTGCTGCAAAACGGTGATCAGCAGCGCCCCTATCACCGTCCCGACGACGCCGCCCTCGCCTCCCGTCAGGCTGGTTCCCCCGATCACGACCGCCGCGATCACCGTCAATTCGTAGCCCGTCCCGGCCACTGCTTCCGCGGAGTTCAGGCGCGCCGAGAGGACGAACCCGGCCAGCCCCGCCGTGAAGCCGACGATCACGAACACACTCACCAGCAGCAGGTTCGTATTCAACCCGGAGAGCCGCGCGGCCTCGCGGTTGCCGCCGACGGCGTAGATATAGCGCCCATATTGCGTATAGCGCAGGATCACGAACGCGATGATCGCAAGGCCGAGGAAGATCAGCACGGGGATGGGGAATGATTCCGCGATGCGCCCCTGTCCCCAATAGCGGAACGACGCATCGAACGCGCTGATCGGTCCGCCATTACCGACGATCAGCGTCAGCCCCCGGAATACCGAGAGGCCGCCCAGCGTGACGACGAACGGCTGAATTTTCAGGCGCACAATCACCAGCCCTTGCACCAGCCCGCATAACACGCCGACCCCGCACGCAATGAGGATCGCAGCGCCAACTCCGACGCCGGAAGTCTGCCCGGCGCTGGTATCGAGCAGCCCCGCGCCGCCCTTGTAAGCCGCCGCCGCTACAATCCCGGAGAGCGCGAGCATCGACCCGACCGACAGATCGATGCCGCCCGTCAGCACCACGAAGGTCATCCCGACCGCGATGATCCCGGTGATGCTGGCCTGCCGCGCGATATTGAAGAGATTGAGCGAGGTCGGGAACGACTCCGGCTTCGCAACTGAAAAGATGACGACCAGCGCGATCAGGAAGATGAACGCGCCGAACTGCCCGATCAGCGTGCGCAGATTGACGCGGCGTGTGGTCCCAACAACGGGCGGTGAAGCAGCAACTTGAGCCATAGAGTTTTAATTGTATTCCCTTCTTGTCTCCAGCCTTCAGCCTCCAGCCTCCAGCGTGAGAAGCGTAGAAAAACTAGAGCTGACTGGACGGCTGATAGCTGGTGGCTGGTGGCTGGTGGCTGGTGGCATTCCCCGTCATCATCGTCATCGCGCGTTCTGGTGTGGCCTCACTGCGACTGAGTTCGCCGACGAGCTGACCTTCGTGGATGATCAGCACGCGGTCGCTCATGCCGAGAACTTCCGGCAGTTCGGATGAGATCATGATGATCGTCACGCCCTGCGCCGCGAGCTGGCTCATCAACAGGTGAACTTCGGCCTTTGCGCCGACATCGATCCCGCGCGTCGGCTCATCCATGATCAGGATACGCGGCTTCAAGGCCAGCCAGCGCGCGATGATCACTTTCTGCTGATTGCCGCCGCTCAGGTCGATTACACGCTGCTCGACATTGGCGAGCCGCACACTGAGCTGCTTTACGTAGCCATTGACCAGCTTGCGCCGCTCGCGTCCGCGAATGAAGCCGAAGCGCGCGACGCTGCCCATCGCGGCCATGCTCGCGTTCTCTTCGACGCTCATCGCGAGGAACAGCGCTTGCAGCTTGCGATCCTCCGGGACGAATCCCATTCCAGCGCGGATTGCATCACGTGGACTGCGAATTTTGATTGGAGTACCATCAATAACGATTTCGCCCGCGTCGGGGTGATCGATCCCGAAGATGCACCGCACGAGGTCGGTCCGACCGCTGCCGACCAGCCCGGCAAGGCCGAGGATTTCGCCACGCCGCGCCGTGAAGCTGATGTTACGCAAGACCTTCGCATCGGGGTCATCGGCGCGTCCGGTCCGCGTCAGGCCGCGCACCTCAAGCACGGGGTCCCCGACTTCCGTATTCACCTTGTTGAAGAGTTCAGAGACCGGACGCCCGACCATCATACTGATGATTTGCCCCGATGTGGTGTCGCGCGTCGCGACCGTGCCGACCCACGCGCCATCGCGCAGTACAGTAATCCGGTCGCAGATCGTGAAGATTTCATCCATCCGGTGCGAGATGAAAATCACGCCGATGCCGTCCGCTTTCAGCCCGCGCATGATCTCGAATAGGTGCTGCACCTCGTTTTCGGTGAGGGCGCTCGTCGGCTCGTCCATGATGATCACGCGCGATTTAACGGAGAGCGCCCGCGCGATTTCGACCATCTGCTGGTTCGCTACGCTCAGGTTGCGCACCACCGTCGAAGGCGAGATTGCTATACCGAGGCGGCTCATCAATTCGCGCGTCTGGCGGTGCAGGGCGCCCCATTTGACAAACGTGCCAACGTTCGGCTCACGCCCGATAAATACATTCTCCGCGACGGTCAGGTTCGGCATCAGGTTCAATTCCTGATGAATGATCGTGATACCAAGCATTTGCGCCTGATGCGGGCTGCTGATCTCGATGTCGCGCCCATCCAGCCGGATACGCCCGCCCTCGCGCGAATACACTCCGGAGAGAATTTTCATCAGCGTCGATTTGCCCGCGCCATTCTCACCAAGCAGTGCGTGGATTTCGCCGGGTAGCACTTCCAGGCTGACATCACTCAAGGCCTGCACGCCGGGGAAGCGTTTGCTGATTTGTTCCATCTGCAAGACAGGCTGCATCGCGGTCTCCTACTGTGTGCCGGGCAAAGTCTGGGGCGGCGGGGCGGCGCTTTCGCGCTCGATCAGATGCGTCGGGAGCAGCACGCGCGCGGGTGGTTCCGCCGCGAGGTGAATCCGGTCGAGCAGCGCCCGCACCGATTCCGCGCCGATTTGCTCCATCGGTTGCGCGATGGTCGTCAGCGCGGGGACCATCACGCGCGCCTGTTCCACATCGTCGAAGCCGACCACCGAAAAATCGGCGGGGATGCGCCGCCCGGCACGGTACAGCGCCTTGATTGCGCCAATCGCCATCAGGTCGTTCGCCGCAAACAAGGCGGTCAGGTCTGGCGCGCGGTCGAGCAGCGCGACCATGCCGCGTTCACCGCTCTCGTAGGAAAAATCCCCATAATAAATTTGCGAATCGGGCAGCGCGACATTGGCCTCAAGCAACGCCCGCCGGAAACCGTTCAAGCGACCCGTGACCAGCGAGAGTACATCTGGTCCGGCGATGCACGCGATACGGCGGTGGCCGAGCCGCGCGAGATATTGCCCGGCCTGATAGCCGCCCTGTTCGTTATCAATCAGGATTTGGTCCACGCTCGCGCCGCCGACCTCGCGATCTACCAGCACGGTCGGGACGCCTGCATCGACGGCAATCTGCGCGGCGGTCGAATTCGTGCCGAGCGACATCAGGATCAATCCATCGACCTGTTTGGAAAGCAGCACATTGATATACGTGCTTTCCTTGTCCTGCGAGCCGTCGCTGTTGCAGAGGACGACGCTGTACCCCGCCTGATAGCCCGCGTCCTCGACGGCGCGCGCCACGCCCGCGAAAAACGGGCTGCTGTTATCCGGCACAACAAGGCCAATCGTGTGCGTCTGGCGCTGGCGCAGGCTGCGCGCGAGCGAATTGGGACGGTAGCCAAGTGCATCTATCGCGCCCTCGACTCGCTGCCGGGTCTGCGGGTCCACGAAGCGCGTGTTATTGAGGACGTGAGAGACGGTGCTGGGGGAGACCCCCGCCCGGCTCGCGACATCCCGCATGGTGGCATTAAACGCTTTCTTCAAAAGTTCTACCAAATAAAAAGCCGCGCAATCGTTTTCGCAATCGATTGACCAGTATAGCGGGGCTTTGTGAAAACTGTCAAGAACGTGAAAAAGCGCACGAGTGTCAGGCTTGTACATGCGCGGCGGTGTGTACTATCAGGCGCGAAGCCGCGTATACTCATGCGTGGGGGATACGATGAAACAATTGATTGCGCTTGTGCTGGTGCTGGTGTTCGCGCTGACGGGAATTATCGGTGGCAGTATCGCCGCAAATCGGGATCGCGCGGATCATCCGGGCTGTGTTGTGTTCAATTCAAACTCGTTTTTTGGGGACCCGCCGTATCTTGATCTCATAACAGGCGAAACCGCGTTAAGCCAAACGCTGGTGAAGAGTTTCTTTTATGACCCAAATGATAAATATGCAGTCTATCTTCGGCTAAGACATATAGGAGAATACGAATATACATATCGAACTTACACGAACGATGTAGCCAAAACTTTTGTGGGCGAATATTCCTTTAGCTCACCCTTCATTTTGAACATGATCGGGGTATGGTCAAAAGATAGTTCCCGACTTGTACTTCACGGCATTGACCAAACAGCTACGATTCAGAAAACGTTCATTATCAACTTCGCTGAACATCGCATGACTCCCCTTCCATTCTGGTCAAGTGCAGTAGTCGGGTGGATGGGAAATAGCCAAACGCTCGTCACAGAAGAGTATTCTGCTTCGAGTTCCGTGCGTCTTCACTTCTATTCGGCTTCTGATGGAGTAAGCCAGCACAACGATTTTATGCTCATGAACGTCGGTGTACACGTAATTTCATCCAAAGGAACGTATCTGGCTTACGCTGAATCCAATGGTAGCCGCACATTCATCTTGATATTCGACGTAACAGGCCGCGTCGTTCGCAAGTTTGAGATGGCAGCGAATAGTAGCGCTTACGTCATGTTTTGGTCGCCGGATGAACAGTCATTGATCAGTGTTCGTTCGGAAATTGGCAGTTCGCTGCTTCAGACTGTTGATATATTCGGCATGGACGGCAGCAGTAAAGTTGGCGTATTCCAGAGTCAGTTTGCTATTGGAACTTCTCTGGATTTTTGGGCAGATGATGGTAAAGGAATTTTCTTCAATTACGACACAACAAATGGACGACCTGTAATTTACCTTGATGTGCGTACTGGTGAAGTTTTCGAGAAACCGCTCGAAAAACTTCCAAAACCAATCGTCACAACACCAAGATATAGTATATATATCGGAACATCCGACTCATCACCCGTCTATTTCGCACTCGAAACGACCAATGAGCATTCGCTACTCTATACATTTGAGGGTGAGTTCAGTCCCCTCTTTTTTACGATGAACAAATCGCAATGGCTACTCACGGTCTATGGAGAGAAGACGCATAGTAACATATCTTGGGCAAAGTTCGATGGTTCGGCGCGGCAATCAGTGATAATGGATCACCCGACGAACTTGGAGTTGAACGACAACGGTAACGCTGTTCAATTATTGCTTCAATCGATTGGTGACGATAATAACACGCGGACATATATTCTCAACTTGATGACAGCAACACTGACGGAGAGGCCGTTCAACGAGCTGAATTATGGGGCCAAATCGTGGCCGGGTGAAGAGAATATTACTTTGTATAATCCAAAAGGACTGCTCGATGATCCAAACACTACAGTAACCAAGTTTTCGCCAGAATATCAAATCGAAAGCCAGTTTCATTTCCCGGTATCTGTATCACAGATTGCTATCACGGTTGCAGCGCCTGATAAACAGTCTATGCTCATGATCACTAATCCGAATAGTAATCAAGTGTCGAGTGTTTACATAGCTGCACATAATGCAGAAGGTAAACTGCTGTTTGAGTTGAAACACCCACAATTTGCTCATTGGGCGCTGGATGGTCAAAGTTTCGTGGTTTTGAACGAAGCGGGATTACATCAATATGCGCTGAATGGTCGCTTGATATTGACGCGAGACATTATCAAGCCCGACTTTGTGAAAGCATTATCATTTGAAGTCCGCCCTTGCGCGCCGGAATCACTCAATTAACCCACCCGATACCGCGCCCCCTCACCCGCCAGCACCGCCAGACACTCCCGCAACGCCATCCAGCCCATGCGCGTCGTCGCGCCGTCGGTGGTCGCGCCGATGTGCGGGGTCGCGATCAAGCGCGGGTGCTTGATCAGCAGGGTTTCGGCGGGCGGCGGCTCGACCTCGAAGGCATCCAGCGCCGCGCCGCTGAGGTGTCCGCTTTCCAGCGCCGCGAGCAGTGCGGCCTCATTCACCAGTTCGCCGCGTGCGGTGTTAACGAGGAACGCGCCGCGCTGCATCCTTGCGAGGAACGCCGCATCGACCATGCGCCGCGTCGTCTCCGTGACGGGCAGGTGCAGCGACACGAATTGCGAGGCCGCGAGCAGGTCCGGGATCGTCGCGGGCGTGACGCCCTGCGCGAGCATCACCTCATCCGGCACGAACGGATCATACGCGAGCAATTCACAGCCGAAAGCGCGCAGCCGAGTCGCCATCATGCGCCCAATCGCGCCGAAGCCGAGCAGCCCGACCGTCTTCCCTTCCAGTGAGGTCCCGCTCAGGCGCGGCCAGACTCCGCGTTTCATCTGTGCATCAGCCTCCGGGATCGAACGCGCCAGCGCGAGCATCAGCCCAATCGCGAGTTCCGCGACCGCGCTGGCATTAGCGGCAGGCGTGTTCGTGACGACGATGCCGCGCGCCTGTGCCGCCGCGAGATTAATCCGCTCCACGCCGACGCCATAGCGCGAAATGACTTGCAGGTTGTCTGCTGCTTCCAGCGCCGCCGCGTCGATTACATCCAGCCCCGCGATGTAGCCATGAATGCCGGGCAGCAGGTCGCGTACCTCGTCGGAAGTAAGCGGGCGTCCGGTCTCGTTGTAGATCACCTCGCCAACTGCAGCTTCCAGTTCGGTACGCAGAGTCGGGTCGTGCCGTGCATAGGAGGTCGGCGTGACGAGGATGCGGGTGTGTTTCAGGTCTGGCATAGCGTTTTTCTCAGGAACCTGGCGGCAAAATTTGCAACAACTGTGCGGGTGTCACGATCTTGACCAATTGGTAAGTTCCTAAACTGGTTAAATCCTTATCACCAGTGACAAGAAAATCTGCTTGCCCACCAACAGCGGCCGCAAGCACCATAATGTCCTTCTGATCGCGTACAGAATCGGCAGGTAACTCGACGGACGATACGATTTGCGCGACGCGCAACACACGGATGACAATTTCTTCCGCTGTCACTTGCGTGGTTTCCAGCTTCGCTCTCAATTTTTCATATCCAAGCGCACTTCGTAGTTCGGTTAGGATTTCACGCGACGTAAGCAACAGATGCGGACCAATTTCAACTGCATCATACGCCTTTCGAGGCAGTCCGCCGAACAAAAACGCCGAAATAAAGACATTGACATCAAAGAGGATGCGTATTGGGACGTTATTCACGCGCGCCGTGCTTCGTGCAATATCTGCTCGAACTCGGCTTCGCTCCATTTCGGCTCTATTGCGTCCAGCGCATCCCATATCGCGCGTGTACGCTTAAAGTTTTCTTCTCTACTTTCGTGAATAATAACCTCGATTTCCTCTTCCGAAATTTCCGCACTCTCCCCAAATAGTGCCGTAAGTTCTGCACGCAGGCGCACGACGCGCGCTTCTTCGCTTTCAGCGATTTGTTTGCGCAACAATGTAACAACATTATCCGAGGAGAGCAGTCCTAATTCCTCGGCTTTTTTTGCTTCGTCTTCGGGAATAGTCACAGTCAGCACATAATCGCTCATGGCTCACACTCCGCTACATTGAGCGAATCATACCACAAACGAAACGCCCCACAGAGGCTTCTGTGGCTTCTGTGAGGTGGCAAAGTGTCAGTCAGAGCAGGGGCGAACCGATGCGTCTGCCCCGCAAACAAAAACAGGTTGGATTCAGCTAGGCAGCAGCGCACGCACTTCATCAGACGTGAGCGAGCGTCCGGTCTCGTTGTAGATTACCTCGCCGACTGCGGCTTCCAGAACGTAGAAGCCCCCGCCTTTAGGCGTGGAGAGTAGTTAAGCGGTCATTCTCCGCGTTGATCAAGGAGCAGAATGCTCAAAAACTGCGCAGGTGTCACTATTTTAACGTCTTGATAAGTATTCAAACTCGTCAGGTCTTTATCGCCGCTACGAGGTAATCCGCGTTCCCGCCAACCGCTACCCCTAAAATTTCAACATCCTTTTTATCGCGAACTACATCAGCGGGAAGCGCAGTAGCACGCACATCTTTGGAGATCGTCGTAACGTTTGCGACAATCTGATCAGGCGTTAGATTTACTTTAAGCAATTGCTCCCTGAACTTCGTATATTGAAGTGTTGCAAGCAATTCATCCCGTATATACCCTGAACTCACCAGTTCATACTGATGTTGAGTTGCTGCGCGGAGGATGAGACGTAGCGCACCGCCATAAAGGTACGCTGAGATGTAAACATTTACATCGAGAAGTGCGCGCAACGGGCGATTATTCACGTTCGGTTCTTGCTTCGCGACTCCAGGTTTCAATCTCTTCTTCCGTCAACCTGGGTTCGATTGCGTCGAGTGCTGCGAAGATGCGTTCAGTCTCGGCTTGTATTTGTTCCCATTTTCTGGCTTCGCGCTCCGCAATTCGCTTGCGAAGCCACTCAACATATTCATCACTGGTAAGTAGTCCAAATTCCTCTGCGCTCTTCGCCACATCTTCGGGAATCGTTACGGTGATCACATAATCGCTCATGGCTCACGCTCCTCTACATTGGGCGAAATCATACCACAAACAAAACACCCCACAGAGGCTTCTGTGAGGTGGAAAATGTCGATGTAGGGGCGGACCTATGTGTCCGCCCACCAACAAAACCGGGTCGGATTTTTCCGATCCCTGCGCAGAACTAGCGCGGCCTCAGCCCATTACGCGGGATGGTCAACGGCTGCGCGCCTGCGCGAATCAACCCGTGACCACTGACCGCCGACATTGACGCGCCATTGCCATTCGCGACCACTGCTTCCGCACCCACCTTTTCGGCGTGCGGCTGGATCGTGAGGATCGGCGTCGCCTCGCGCGAGAAATCCTTCCAGGTGATTTCCTTCTCGCCGTGCAGCACATGGTTGACCCATTCGACACCCTGCATCACAGAGTGATCCATGTTCCCGATCTCGTACTCCCACGCACCGAAGCGACCCCGGCTATAGATGCCGCGCTTCATCAGGTACGGCTGGATCGTACCGAGCGCATAGTTGCGGTCGATGGTCGGGACCGGGTAGCTGTAATCGACATCAATCAGGTACGTCGTCGCGATCCGGTCGAGGTCGGCGGGTTCGAGGATTTTGGTCGCGATCAGGCCCTGTACCACGCGGTCCACGATGTCGGCTTTGTTCTCCGGCTTGTGTTCGCTGTAACTTGTTTCGGTGAGTAGCAGGAAGTTTTCATCCGCGTTCGGCGTGATGTACGGGGAATAGTTCGAGAGGTACGTCACGCGGTAGAACGGGCTGGTCGGCTCCGGGAAGTATAGCCAGCACTTTTCGCTTGGGCAGGGGCGCTTCACGCCGACGCCGACGATCAGGCCGCTGGAGTGATGCAGACCGCTAGTCGCGCGCTGTACTTCCGTCGGCGCGTGGCCGAGCCGCTTCACAAGCAGGTCCAATGGCATCGTGGAGAGCAGCACATCATAATCCACGATTTCACCGTCGCTGAAGTGAATCTGTTTCGCGTCTTCATCGATGGCGATAGCCGTCTTGTTCAGGTGCAAATGATCGCCCATATAGTTGATCATCGGCGCGTAGAGGCCGCCCGTGCCGCCATAGAGCGGATACTTGAACTTGTTGTTCGGTCCCCAGCTCACATCGTCCTGATCGAGCAGGACATTCTTCAAGAGGCGGTTGAGGTCCGGCATGGCGACGCGCTCACCGAGCCAATCCCGGCTCATGTGTGTGATCGGGTGCGCCCACACCTTGAAGTTGTACGGCTTCATGAAATACTTCGCGATGCCCGCGCCGAACTGCGCATCGATCAGGTCATTGAAGGTATGTGCCTGCCGCACTTTTTCGGGCTGCTTGCCTGCCTCGATCAATCCGGTGATGCACTCCAGCACGACTTCTTTGGGAAGGTGGCGAATGTTGTTCTGGAACGGATATGGGATGAAGCGATCCATCATCCAGACCCACGCCTCGCGCATGATTTCGGTGTAGTTGTCGCCGAGCAATTTATCGACCAGATCATCGAAATATTTGTAGTGCGAGAACATGACGTGGCCGCCGATGTCGTAGGTAAAGCCTGCTGTATCCTGAAAGCTGGTCGCAAGCCCGCCGATATACGCATTCCGCTCATAAATCTGCCAATTGCGGTAGCCGAGTTCGTTCAATCGATAGCCCGCACCCAATCCGGTCGGTCCCGCACCCAAAATAACAATTTTCTTCTCTGTTTCCAGTCCGTCCATGGGATAGCTCCTTGTAGCTGCTAATTGCGTAACGGATCGCGCGAAGGTTGCGCATCCGGGTTGACCTGTTGGCGGCGTTCTTCGATCAGGACCTGCATCCGCTCCGTGATGCTTTCCCAGGTATTGGCGGCGAGGTATTCATTCTCCTTGCGGCGGCGGTTCGGGTTGCCCGTGCCGCGCAGCGCTTCCTCGATCATCTGTATGAATTCGGCGGTGCTGTTCGCGACATGCACAACTTCGCCATAGCTGTCGATCACGTCGCGAATTGCCGTCGATACGATAGGCTTGCGCGCGGCCATGTATTCGAGCGTCTTGGTCGGGCTGATGTAGCGCGTCGCCTCATTCAGCGCGAAGGGCAGCAGCGCGACATCGAACCACGCAAGGTATGCGGGCAACTGCACGTAATCGCGCCCGCCGGGATAATGGATGTTCTGTGCCTTTGGCAATTTTACCATATCAATTTTCACGACCGGACCGATCATCACGATCTGCCAATCGGGATGCGCCTTCGCCAGCGCCGCGATCAGGTCCAGATCGATCCGCTCGTCGATCACGCCGAAGTAACCGAGGATCGGAGCCTTGAGGCTTGCCAGTTCTGGCGGTTTCGCGAAATTGCGGCGGTCGGCGGCCTTCGCAAAGTGTTCGATGTCGACACCGCTGGGCAGGCAGTGCGAGTTGTCATTGTATGGGCGCTTCTCGCGATAGAGGCTCAACCCGCCCGCAAAGACCAGATCGGCACGGCGCAGAACACGGCGCTCATTGTCGATCAATTCCGGCGGCGCGCCCGCGAACGCCGAGAGCTGGTCCATCGCATCGAAGATGAACAGCGAATGCGGGATCGCATCCAGGAAATGATGCGCCATCGGCGTATACAGCCACAGCAGCGGCTTCACGACACCCTGTGTAGCCAGCCATGCCGTCACCAGCTTTTCATAGCTCGCCTGTGTACGCGGGTCGCCATGCCCGATCCAGAAATCATGAGTGGCGGGGAACAGCATCCGCACGACGGTTACGTTGGCGGCATTCGCGGCGGGGAACACTTCCAGCCGGGGCTGCGCCTCGCGCGTCGTCACGGGTTCTTCGATGAAGATGACGCGATAATGCCCCGCCAGCCTGCCCAGCAAATGCTGTGGACGCTGCCAGACAAACCCCCAGCGTAGATGAGTGATACAAACGATGGTTTCCATCGAGACCTTTCCAGCGGCGTAAAACCTGATGCCGTGACGCTAACAGTTATAAACATTCCTTATCGGCATTGGGGGGGACAGGTAGCCTATTTCAGTATAGGATTTGCACAAGGCGAGCTGAAACGGGTGAGCATTCTGCACAAGTGCAGCCTTCATATCAGGCGGATCAAGAATTTATGCAGTGCGGGTCAAGCTCCGCCCCCTACACATACACGCGATCTACAGTAAGGGTCGGATGAATCCGACTCGCCAGCGATGAAGGGCGGACACACAGGTCCGACCCTACATATACGTGATCCGGCGTAGGGGTCGCGGCTTGCCCGACCCGCCAGATTTGTGTAGTTGGCAAGCCGGGCGCAAACGTCTATCTTTGTGAGAGTCAAACGCGCGGTACAGGCATCCGATTCGCAAAGATACAACATCAACGCGGCCTGTGACTCGCGCACCAGTGGGGGCTTTGTGCCGAAAGAAAATATCTTCAGCAGTTTCTGGATCGGCGGGCTGGAGTGTTCCTCGCACCGTCTCGGTTCCGGCAAACGGCTCGACATGCTGGCCGCTACCGGCCACGATCAATTCTACGAAGCTGACTATTTGCGGCTCAAAGCGCAGGGCATCACGACCGTGCGCAGCGGCCTGCGCTGGCATCGCATCGAACCGACGCCGGGACGCTACGATTTTTCGAGCGTGCTGCCGATGCTGCGCGCTGCGCGCACGCACGGGATTCAAATCATCTGGGATTTGTGCCATTACGGTTGGCCGGATGACATCGACCTCTTCACGCCGACTTTCGTGCGGCGCTTCGCGCGGCTCTCCGGGGCGTTTGCGCGGCTGCTCGCCGATGAGACCGACGCCGTTCAGTTCGTCTCGCCAATTAACGAGATTTCATTCTTCTCGTGGGGCGCGGGTGATGCCGGCTACCTGAACCCGTTCCAGAACGGGCGCGGCTTTGAACTCAAGGTGCAGCTTGCACACGCGGCGATTGAAGGTATCGAAGCAATCTGGGATGTATTGCCGGGGACGCGCATCGTGCATGTAGACCCGGTGATCCACATCGCGACGGACCCCGCGCGCCCCGGTGATTTTCCTTGGGCAGAAGGCCACCGCATGGCGCAGTATCAGGCGTGGGATATGCTGAGTGGGCGCAGTTGGCCGCAGGTCGGCGGCGCGGAAAAATATCTCGACCTGATCGGGTGCAATTATTACTCGAACAATCAGTGGATACATGGCGGTCCGACGATGCGCCCCGACCATCCGCTGTACCGCCCCTTTCATCACCTCCTGAACGAGGTCTACGAGCGCTATCACCGCCCCATCTTTATTGGTGAGACGGGCGCGGAAGACGAGTATCGCGTGGATTGGATTCGCTACATCGGGAGCGAGATCGCGGCGGCGGTCGAGATGGGCGTCCCAATCGAGGGCGTGTGCCTGTACCCGATTTTTAATCACCCCGGCTGGGACAACGAGCGCCACTGCCACAACGGGTTGTGGGATTACCTCGATGCGGACGGTGTGCGCCCGATTTACGAGCCGCTCGCCACCGAAATCCACGCGCAGGATAGCGCCATACGCGCCGCGCAAAGCGTGCAGGACGCACAAAACGCCACTCATGCCGCACGCCTCGCGCGGGTGGTCGCGGGTCGCGAGCAGGCGCATATCTGCCTCTTCACCGACAGTCTGGAAGCATCAGGTATGGGCGAACACATGCTGCAACTGGCCGGGGCGCTCTGCGCGGCGCACCGCGTGACGTTGATCATGCCCGCGACGGCGCATAATCAGAGCATCCTTGAGCGTGCGCGGCTGCTCCCGATCCATGTCACGGCGCTCGAAGTGCGCGGCCAAAGCCGCCAATCGTGGGAAGCGCTGCGGAACCTGCTACGTGACAACGACGTGGATATTTTTCACCAGCACGCCGGAATCACATGGGAAGGCTTCGACGGCTTCTTCTCCGCGCTGTTCGCGGACGTCCCCGTGCTGCTGCGGACCGAACACCTGCCCTACAAGATCACGAACATCGGTGAAAAGGCGGTGTATACGCGCCTGCTGCACGACCTGAACGGCATCATCTGCGTCTCGGAAGAAGCCCGCGAGAGCTTCCGCGCGGCAGGCGTCCCCGATGCAAAGCTGGCCGTCGTGCGCAATGGCATCCAGCCCGCGCAGCCAACTCGCACGCGCGCGGCGGTCCGTGCCGAATTGCGGCTCCCAGCAAAGGCGCGCATCATTCTGAGCGCCGGGCGTATGACGGAGCAGAAAGGCTATCACCACCTGCTCGATGCAATCCCAGCGGTGATCGCAGCCTGCCCGGATGCGCGTTTCGTGTGGGCGGGCGATGGTCCGCTGGCCGCCGATCTCTCCGGCGAGATTGAACGGCGCGGGCTTTCGGGCGTCGTACAGTCGCTTGGCTGGCGCTCCGATGTGCGCGACCTGCTGGCAGCGTCAGACCTCTTTGTACTGCCTTCCCTCTTTGAGGGTCTACCGCTGGTCGTGCTGGAAGCGCTGGCCGCCGGGACGCCCATCATCGCGACGCGCGTAGGCGGCATCCCGGAAGCGATCACTGATGGCGTGCAGGGGCGGCTCGTCGCGCCTGCGGACCCTGCCGCGCTCGCAGCCGCGATCATCGAAGCGCTGACGCAACCCGAACAAACCGCGCGGCAGGTCGCGGCGGGGCGTGCGCGCTTCGCGGCGGCATTCGGCGTGGAGCGTATGGCGCGCGAGACGGAAACGGTGTACCGTCATCTGCTGGATTCGATTTCAGCGACACACACGGAGTTGGCTCCGACGCTTTACACAAACGGGGTGGTGCATGGATAGGGTACGGATTGGCTTCATCGGGGCGGGCGGGATCGCAAACCGCCACCTCGATGTACTGCGCGGTTTCGAGGATGTGCAGATTGTCGCGATGAGCGACCCGGCGCAGGACCGCGCGCGTGACCTCGCGGGGCGCGTCGGCGCGTCCGATTATGGCGATTACCGCGCGATGCTGGATCGCGAGCAAGTAGACGCGGTGTATATCTGCATCCCGCCCTCGGCGCATGGCGAGATCGAAAGCGCGCTCGTGGAGCGTGGTCTGCCCTTTTTTGTGGAGAAGCCGCTTGCGGTCGATGGCGCAACGGCGGAGCGCATCCTGCACGATGTCGAAAGCAAGGGGCTAGTCACGGCGGTCGGCTATCACTGGCGCTATCTGGATACGACCGAAGAAGCGCAGGCGCTGCTCGCAACCAACCCGGCGCGGCTGGCGCTCGGCTACTGGCTCGATTCGACGCCGCCACCCGCGTGGTGGGCGCGCGAAGCGCAATCCGGCGGGCAGATGATCGAGCAGACCACACACGTTTTCGACCTCGCGCGGCTGCTTGTTGGCGAGGTGGAGCGGGTCTCGGCATTCGGTGGGACTGCCCGCCGCGAGCGCTACCCGGACCTCGATATATACGACGTGACGACCGCCAATCTGCAATTCGCGAGCGGCGCGGTGGGCAATATGGCCTCGACCTGTTTGCTCAACTGGTCACACCGCGTCGGGCTGCACCTTTTTGGAGACGGCATGGCAATCGAACTCGGCGCGAACGAGATTATGATCGATGTCGGGCGCGGACGTCCGGTGCGCGGTGCGCAGGGCGACCCGGTGGTGCGCGAGGATCGGGATTTCATCGATGCGGTGCTTGGCCGCGAGAACCGCATCCGGTCGCCCTATCGCGAGGCGATCAAAACGCACCGCCTGACCGTCGCCGCCAATCAATCGGCGCGCGAAGGCCGCGTGATTGACCTGATGGAGGCCGCGCATGTCTAACGATTGGCGCAAAATTCGGTCTATCGGGATCGAACGCGAGGGGCAGGTTTACTTCTTCGAGTATGACGAAGGACCGCCGGGCGAAGGTCAGTTTCGCGTCGATACAGTATATACCGGGCTTTCGGCGGGGACCGAACTCACCTTTTACAAGGGGACCAACCCGTACCTGCACAACCGCTTCGATGAAGGCTTCGGCATATTTCATCCCGGCCAGCCGACTTTTACCTATCCGCTGGCATTCCTCGGCTATATGGAAGTCGGGCGCGTGGTGCAGAGCCGCACGCCGGAGGTTCACGAGGGGCAGCTTCTGGGGATGAATTACGGCCACAAGAGCGGCCACACCGCGCACCCGGCCTTCGACACGTATCTCCCGATCCCCGAAACGCTGGACCCCGTACTCGGTATCTATCTGCACCAGATGGGACCGATTTGCGCAAACGGCTTGCTGCACGCGGCGGCGGAGATGGTCGGGCAGAACGTGCGCGATCTGGGTGACGGCGTACGCGGGCGCAATATCCTCGTCACAGGCGCGGGCGTGATCGGCCTGCTGACCGGACTCTTCGCAAAGTTCAACGGCGCGGCGAATGTCGCCATCGCGGACCGCACCCCGGCGCGGCTGGACGCGGCGCGCGGCCTCGGCCTGACCGCCATCGATGAAAATCAGATCGAGGCGTGGCGTTATGCGAAGGAACACTGGCATCACGGCAGTGCGGATCGTGGCGCGGATTTCGTCTTCCAGTGTCGCGCGACCGGGGAGAGCCTCGCTTCCGCGCTGCGCAGCCTGCGCCCGCAGGGGACCGTGATCGACCTCGCCTTTTATCAGGGCGGGATGCCGGAAGTGGACCTCGGACAGGAGTTCCATCACAACGGCCTGTCGCTGCGCTGCGCACAAATCAACCGTGTACCGCGCGGCCTGAATTTCGCGTGGACGCGGCGGCGGCTGATGGACGAGACGTTGAAGATGCTGGTCGAATACGGTCCGCTGGTGCGCCAGCATGTGATCACCGATGTCGTGCAATACGATGACGCGCCCGCCGTCTTCGCGGACCTCGCCAGCCGCCAGCGCAGCATCATTCAAGCCGTCTTCGAGCTGTAAGCTATGCGGCACGTCCTCTTCGTCTTTGCGTGGCTGGTTGTCGGCGGCGAGGAGACCGAACTTCGGCTGCTCGCGCGCAATCTCGACCCGCAGCGCTATACGCTGGATGTGATCCCGTGCTTCCGCAAGCAGAACATGCCGGACCTCACGCACGGGCAGCTTGAAGCGCTCGGTGTGCGGGTGGACCGGACCGCGTATGCGCTCTCGTTCGAGGAGACGGTCGCGTACCTCGCGGAGCGCTTGCCGCGCTATGATGTCGTAGTCGCGTGTCAGGCCGTGCCGGATGTCTACCCGGCCTATGAACTCGCGCTCTCGCGCGGGCTGCGCGTCCCGCCGCTGATCGAACACGGCGGCCTTGTCGTGGAAGCGCTGGCCGGACCCAAACACCTGACCGCGCGCTATGTAGGCGTGTGCGCTTCGATCCGTGATGCTGCGCGCGGACGCATGGTCGACCGTCCACAGCACGCACTCGAATTGCCGTCGATGGTCGATCTGGCGGAATTCGACCCGGCGCAGCGCGGAGCAGTACGCGCTGAATGGGGCATCGTGGATGACTCGCCCGTGATCGGGTGGGTTGGGCGGATGGATCGCAAAAAGCGTGTCGAGGATTTCATCCACGCCGCCGCGCTGCTTTCTGTGCGCTGCCCGCAGGCGCGGTACGTGATCATCGGGGGACCGGATGCGTTCATGCCGGAATACGCGGCGCACCTGCACGAATTGAGCAATTCGCTTGGCCTCGACTCTGCGCTGCGCTTCCTCGGAGATCGCGCGGATGTCGCGCGCCTGCTCGCCGGGCTGGATATATTCGCGTGGCTTTCCGAAGGCGAGGGGATGCCGCACGTCATCGCGGAAGCGGGGGCGGCGGGGCTGGCTGTCGTTGCGACGCGCGATAACGGCTCGGAAGAGCAAATCACGGATGGCGAGAGCGGGCTATTCGTGCCGCACCACGCGCCGGAAGCTGTCGCCGCTGCGCTCGAACGGCTGATCGATGATCCTGAATTGCGCGGCAAATTGGGGCGTGCGCTGCGGCGCAAGGTCGAGGCCGAATACAGCGTGACGGCGCTGATCCCGCGTTGGATGGACCTGTTCGATGAGGTGATCGCGGAACACGCCTGAATAGATGCGGATAACCTTCGCGCTCCGGTGTAGGGGTCGCGGCTTGCCCGAACCGTCTGTCAGAGCGGACACATGAGTCCGCCCCTAGTTCAACGCGCAAACTTGCCCAACCTGTATTTCCAATGTCGGGGCTTGCCTGCACACTGTATTGACGGAGTTGGATATGAGATGCTAATCCGGTGACAATTTGTAGCGCTGCAATCGAACAGGATATGATTTTCTGCCACTGAAAGAGAAGTCATATGGTTGAACCGCATACAATCACACCGCAGGATGTCATCGAGTACCGCTGCCCGCGCGATGCTCACCTCTCACCGGATGGACGGTGGATCGTCTACACCATGCGCGACGCGGCGAAAGCGATGGGCGCGCCTGAGCAGCCCGGCGAGTTGTGGCTCGCGAACGTCGCAGAGGGTACGTCGCGGCAGCTCACCTATGGGGCGGGCGTTGACCAGTCTCCGCGCTGGTCGCCGGATAGCACCCGTATCGTGTGTCTCTCGGACCGTGAGAAGCCGGGACAGCGGCAGGTGTACGCTCTGCGGCTCGATGGTGGCGACCCGCAGCGCTTGACTTCTGTGCAAGGATGGCTGGATGCGCCTGCCTGGTCGCCTGACGGTCGCGCGGTGGCGTTCCTCTGCACGGCGTCCGATGCGGAACCGCTTTCGCCCGGTGCGGATATGCACGTCATGAGCAGACAGCGCTACCAGCGTGTCTACGCCATCGATGTAGAAACGCACTCGTTGCGTGCGCTCACACCGGATGGCTACCAGATTCACGAGTTCGCGTGGTCCTCCGATGGGAGCCAGCTTGCGGTGATCGCCAAACAGGGTGACGATACGCCGTCCGGCTGGTACACCGCGCAACTGTACGTGATCGATGTGACTGGTAGCGAACCGGGATCGCTGCGGCAGGTCGTCCATGCAGAGCGGCAGATCATGAATGTCACATGGTCCCCTGATGGAAAGCAGATCGCGTATCTGACCAGCTTCGTGAGCGATCAACCGCTCTGGCAGGGTGATCTGTGCATCGCAGACGTTGAAAGCGGAGACGTGCGGCAGGTCACGCCGCGCGACATGCCGTTTTCATTCACCAAACTGGACTGGCTGGAACCGAACAGTATTCTGTATAGCGCGCGGCAACTCGATGGAACCTCGTTCGGGCGCGTCGATCCACAAAGCGGCGAGACCAGAACGCTGTGGTCCGGCTATGCGATGATCGGTGATTGGACCGTACCACGCATCAGCATCAACGCAGAAGGGCGCACCTTCGCCGCGATACTGGAAAGCCCGGATACACCGCCGCAGGTGTACACAGCGGACCTCGACGCTGCAGGTCAACCCTGGCGACAGGTGAGCCATCTGGAATATGCACCGCTCCGACTCGGACGCATGGAGCGTACTGCGTGGCGTGCGGATGACGGTCTGGAGATCGTCGGGCATATCGTCTATCCGGTCGATTATGAAGCGGGCAAACGCTATCCGACCTTCGTGCAAATACATGGTGGTCCGGCATGGGGCTGGCTGCCGCACTACGCGGTCTGGTGGGAGTGGTGGTATCAATACCTCGCCGGGCAAGGCTACCTCGTCCTGCTGCCGAATATACGCGGCAGTACCGGACGCGGCACGGCATTCACCGAAGCGAACATCCCGGATTTGGGCGGCGGCGATTTCCGCGATGTGCTTTCCGGCGTCGATCATGTGGTCGCGCTCGGCCTCGCGGACCCGGATCGCGTCGGCATCGGGGGCTGGAGCTATGGCGGCTTCATGACCTCGTGGGCGATCACGCAGACGACGCGCTTCAAGGTGGCGATCATGGGTGCGGGTCTCGCCAGTTGGGAGAGCTATTACGGACAGAACAGCATTCGCGACTGGCAGCGGGTATACTTCGGCTCGACGCCATACGATGACCCGGAGTTGCATCGCGTGCGTTCGCCGCTGACACACATCCACAACGTGACCACGCCGACGCTCATCCTGCATGGCGAAGAAGACCACGATGTCAGCCCCACCCAATCACGCGAGATGTATATCGCACTGCACACGTTGGGTGTCCCGGTCGAACTCGTCACTTATCCACGCGAAAACCACCCGATCCATGAACGCGAGCATCAGGTAGACTTGCTGACGCGCGTTCTGGATTGGTGTGACAAGTATCTCAAGAAAGGTTGAACATGATGTTACGAAGAGTTCTCTCCATTATCGTTTTGTTGACCATCGCAATCGGCCTCGTCCATTCTGTACCTGCCGCTGCGCAGGGCGAAAAAGTCCTGCGGATGGCGCTCCCGGAAGGCGACGCCAACAGCCTCGATCCGCATCAGGCGCAAACGCTGGCCGAAGGGCAAATCCTCGGCAGCATTTTCGAGGGACTGGTCGCGTATGATCAGAAAACACTACAACCCGTCCCGGCGCTCGCGGAAAAATGGGATGTATCGGCAGATGGCTTGAAGTACACCTTCCACCTGCGCAAGGGTGTGAAGTTCCACAACGGGCGTGAGTTCGTCGCGGATGACGTCAAGTATTCGTTCAACCGCCTCGCGGACCCGAAGATCAGCACGACCTATGCGACAAGCCTGATTGTGGGCAGCATTACCGGCTTCGACGCGGTGGTCGCCGGGACGACGAAGGAAATGAGCGGCATCAAGGTCATCGATCCGCAGACAGTGGAGATCACGCTCTCCTCGCCCAATTCTGCGCTACTCGCCACGTTCACGATGATCCCAGCGGTGATCGTACCGAAGGAAGCTGCCGATGACGCCAAAAAGTTCGGTGAAGCGCCCATCGGGACCGGACCCTTCAAACTGGGCGAATGGAAGCGGCAAGAATCGGTCACGCTCGTTGCAAACCCCGATTACTGGGGAGGCAAGGCGAAACTCGACCGCGTGACGATGCGCGTCATCACCGAAAAGTCGGTGCAGATGGTCGAATTCGCCGCCGGGAATCTCGATTTCGTGAGCGTCCCGCCGCCGGATTACGCGCGTATCAAATCCGACCCGGCAAATCAGGGACGGGTTCAGGATCAGGCGATCCTTTCGATTTTCTGGCTGCCGATCAACCTGAACAAAGCGCCCGTCGATAACGTCAAAGTCCGGCAGGCGCTGAACTACGCGATTGACCGCGAGGCGATTGTGAAAGCGGCCTTGCAGGGGCAGGGCGTCGCCGCCGCTGGTCCGATCCCGCCGGGGCTTTCTGCCTATGATCCGTCCTACAAATTCTATACCTACGACCTCGACAAAGCGAAAGCGCTCCTCACCGAAGCGGGCTTCCCGAATGGCGTGGATGTCGAGTTTCGGACGTGGACCGACGAGACCGAAGGCCGTGTATTGACCGCGATTCAGGCGGGTTGGGCGAAGGCGAATATTCGCGCCAAATTCAACCGCACGGAATACACCGCCTATATCACGGACCTCTCCGCTTGCAACTTCATGCTCGGCACGAGTTCATGGACTGCCGATTACGCCGACCCGGACAACTTCATCAATCCGCTGCCACTCTCGGACATCAGCCCGCAGGGCAAGGCGTGCGGCCTCTCGAAGGTCCCGGAAGTGAAAAACAACGCGCTCAAGGCGCTCACGCTACCGCTCGGCAAGGAGCGCGATGACCTCTACCGCAAGGCGCAGTCTATCGCCGTCGAACAGGCGATTGGCATCTTCCTGTACCATCAGGGCGCGACGCTGGCTGTCGGTCCGAACGTGAATGGCGCGTACCTCGACGCGACCAAGATCGTCAAGCTCTACCCGATTTCGCTGAAATAGTCCTCCCCAGCCGAACCCTCTCCCGCACTACGGAGAGGGTTTCCATCCGATGTGACACACCATGTCCCGCTACATCGCCCGCCGATTGCTCCAACTGATTCCCACCTTCTTCGGGATTTACACGGTCACTTTCTTTCTGACGCGCGTGCTTCCCGGCGACCCCGCGACGTTCCTGCTCGGCTTTCGCGGCTCGAAGGACGCGCTGGAGCGGCTGCGCGGGTCGATGAACCTGGGCGATCCGCTGCTGACGCAATACCTGTCGTTTCTGGGAAAAATCGTGCGCGGTGATCTGGGTTCCAGCTACATCACGGGGCAACCCGTGCTGGATGCGCTTGGGCGCGCGATCCCGCTGACGCTGCAACTTGCGCTCGTCGCGACGGTTTTCTCTGCACTGATTGGTATTCCGCTCGGCGTGGTTGCGGCCTTGCGCAAGGACAAACTGGTCGATAACGGCGCTCGCCTGATCGCGGTTCTGAGCGCTTCGATCCCGACCTTCTGGCTTGGTATTCAATTGCAGATTATTTTCGGGCTGACGCTGAAATGGTTCCCGGTGAGCGGGACCGGGTTCGATAATCACATCATCCTGCCGGGTTTCGCGCTGGCGGTGACGAATATCGCGCTGCTGACCCGCATGACGCGCTCAAGTCTGCTCGAAGAACTCTCGCAGGATTATGTCCGCACCGCGCGCAGTAAGGGCTTGCGAGAGCGGCGCGTGGTCTGGCGACATGCGTTCCGTAATGCGTTGCTCCCGGTGGCGACGGTCTGGGGGTTGAGCCTCGCTGATTTGCTCACCGGGGCGCTGCTCGTCGAGGTGATTTTCAGTTGGCCGGGGCTGGGTCGCCTATTGGTGCAGGCCATCACCACACGCGACTATCCGCTTTTGCAGGGCAATCTGATTGTACTTTCCGTCGCCTACGCCGGGACCAATCTGGTTGTCGATCTGCTGTATACATTCATTGACCCGCGCATACGCTATGACTGAGAACACGGTAGCCGCCGTTTCATCCTTGGAGGGCGAGTCGGAGAGCGGGCGGTCCCTGTTGCGGGATGCTCTCCGCCGCCTGCTGCGGGACCGTCTGGCGTTGATTGGGATGGCGATTGTACTGGGGACGATCCTCGCCGCAGTTTTCGCGCCGCAGGTCGCGCCCTATTCACCCATCGACACGGATTTGAACCTATACGTCACGTCCCCTTCCGTCGCGCATCCGCTCGGCACGGATGATGTCGGTCGGGATAACCTCAGCCGCCTGATTTACGGCGCGCGGGTATCGCTCGGCGTCTCGCTCTTCGCGATGGCAATTGGCCTTGCGCTGGGGATTACGGCGGGGCTGCTGGCAGGGTATTACGGCGGCGCAGTGGATACGCTGATTATGCGGTTGACGGATGTGTTCCTAGCGTTTCCGCTGCTGCTGCTCGCGATTGCGCTGGTCGCGGCCTTCGGTCCCAGCGAGATCAGCGCGTTCTTCGCACTCGGCATCGTGACTTGGCCGTATATCGCGCGGCTGGTGCGCGGGCAGGTGCTTTCACTGAAGAATTATGAATTTGTCACAGCGGCGCGGGCGCTCGGCGCGCCCAATCGGGCGATTATCCTTTCGCACATCCTGCCGAATATCCTGACGCCGCTGATGGTTTACGCGACGGTCGGGATTGCGAACGTGATTCTTGCGGAGTCGGCACTTGCTTTTCTTGGTCTGGGCGCGCAGCCGCCAACGCCAAGCTGGGGCGGGATGCTCTCCGATACGCGCTCGTTCCTGCTCGCTGCGCCCTGGCTGCCGACCTTCCCCGGTATCGCAATTTTCGTGACAGCGCTCGGTTTCAATTTGCTGGGTGATGGGCTGCGTGACGCGCTTGATGTGAAGACGCGCTAACACTAAATGCGGATAATGTATTGTTGACCGGGCGGACACATAGGTCCGCCCCTACACCAGATCGTGTGCATTGCGTAGGGGTCGAGCTTGAGCGACGCGATGACAATTCCGGGCGGACACATGGTCTGCCCTTACCCGGTACGTTTGGTATGATGCAGACCGAGGCGTTATTTCTTTTGGGGCGTCTTGGTTGCGGCTACAGACGCCGTAGCCTTGCCCGTTGCGGCTGCGGTGACAAGCGCCGCCACTGGTCGCGCATGGACGATAATCCGGCTCAAATACGTGCTTTGCTGCGCGTTCCAGTCGTCGCAGGTAATCAGCGTGAGTTCCTCGTAGCCGTGATTGCGTATCACGTCGAAATCATCCGGCTTGACCTTACGCACCTGCGTCACGGTATATTGAATCACCTTCGGCTGCGGGCGCGCATCGTTGAGGATGGTAATCGGGTCTCCCGGCGCGAGGCGGTGCAAATCGGCGAAGGGACCCCGCACGCCATCCTTGAGTTCGACATGCCCCGCCAGCACGACGTTTCGCCCGTCGCCAAAGTTTGCGGTCCCCTGCAAATGCCCGGCCAGGCTGCCCAGATGCGAGAGGTCCCACGTATCGGCGTTGACCGCGTAGTAGAGTTCGGTGAGCTGTGTCGATAGCCCCGCTTTATCGGAGATGATGCGGAAGATCGGTCCGGGCTGCGTCGCGCTCGGAGCCGCAGAAGGGCGCAGCACGATTAGGGTCGGCGGCAATGTAGCCGGGGACGGCGCGTTCAGCAGCGGGCGCGCGACCTGATAAATTGCAAATGCAGCGACGACGACCCCGATGCTCAGGACGCCTGCCAGGATACGCAGCGGGGAACCAGCAGATTTACGCGAGTACACGACGAGAGAACTCCGAAAACAGGCACGTTGATGATGTTAGTAACCCGGCGCATCCGTTAGCCGAGTTTGTCAAAGACTTTGTGAAGTTCGCGCGGCTTGGCGGTCGTCAGTTGCGCGATCCGGTCGTTCGCCTCGCGCAGGCGCTGACTCAACACATTGATCAGCTTGAGCGAGAGGTCGGGATATTGCCGCGTGAGCGCAATGAGCGGCTCCCGGCGCAGCCGCAGCACGAGTGTATCCTGCGTGGCGAGCGCGCGTTCGGTGCGCGGACCGCCATCGAAGAGCGTCATTTCGCCGAAATACTGGTAGGCTTGCATCGTCCCGATGCGCAACATCGACCCCTTGCGCGTGCCGCCTTCGCGCTCCAGCACGACCCGTCCGCGCACCACGACATAGACCGCGCCACCCGGTTCGGTCATATTGAAAATCACGGCGTCTTCATTGAACACTTCTTCTTCCGCGACCGACGCGACGATTTTCAATTGATCGATGGTCATGCCGCCGAAGAACGCGACTTCCTTCAAAAAGATGATTTTTTCAATTGCAGAAAGCATTCCAGTCTCCTGTACTGCCGACTCGCCGCTCGCATTGAGGATACCCCGCGCGGCGCGCACCGCCATCCGCACATCTTCCGAGGCGTTCTCGCCCGCGCGCAGCAGCGTTTCAATTTGCGGGCGCGTGAGCAGTTCGCCGCAGGGTCCCTTCGCTGTCCCGATTTCGCCAAGCGCATAGAGCATCACCGCGCGCAGCCACCCATCGGTCTTTTCACCGGCGAGCGCAAGGATCGTCCCATGTGCATCGGCATGGAAACCGGACGCATCGCGGCTGTACGCGAGCAGCTTTTCGGGCGTTAGTTCGCGGTCGAAGATCGGACCGAGCAGCCGCGCGATCTGCGGCGTACCGAGCGATTCGACGGCCTCCAGCGCGTTTGCACGGCGGCGCGAGTCTTCACCCGCGAGCGACTCCGCGATGATACGCACGGCTTTCGGGTCGTTCTGCGCCGCAAGCAGCGTGAAGATTTCGTCCAGGCGGTCGCGATTGCGCTCTTCCAGAACGGCGGTCAAAATCTGCACGCTGCGCAAGCTGCCGCAGTCACGGAACGCATCGCGTCGCGCGATGTCCAGATAAATCGCGATCAGATTTTCGTGGATAAAGGCGCGAATTGGCTCTACGGCGCGTTCGCGGTCGATTCGGCTGAGTGCAATCGCCGACATGCGTTTGAGCGCGTGGTCCTTGCTCTCCAACCCCTTGTTGAGCAGCGGACGCGCCTGCGCACCCATGCGCGCCAGAGCAACCACCGCCGTATTGCGCAAATCCGGGCTGGGGTCGGTGAGCGCTGCGAGTAAAAGCTGCGGTGTATCGGGCGTGCCGAGCCGCCCCAATATCGTGAGCGCCGCCTGCCGGATGCGCTCCACCGGGTCGGCGAGCAGCGCGCGGGCGCGGTCGGCAAGCGCGGCGGTCTGTGCTTTCGGGATGCCGCGCTCCGAAAGGCGTTCGATGGCGATAGTCGCTTCCATCCGCACGCCGTCGTCGGGGTCCGCGATGAATGGCAGCAGCTTTTCAATGAAGCGCGCGTCATCAGCCTGGCCGAGGACTTCCACGCCGCGCGCCCGCCAGCGCGGATCGGGGTCATTCAGGTAGTTATCGAGGATGCGCAGACCATCCGCTGCATATTGTGGACTGTTCGACTGAATCAGCGGCGGCAGGACTTCGATCTGCACGTCACGCGAGGGGTCTTTGGAGAGTTCGAGCGCGAGCGGCAGGAAGCCATCGCGGGTTTGCCCGGCGCTCTGACGCAGGCCAGAAATCGCGGATTGGCGCACGCGCGCATCCGCATCGCGCACCGAGTCGCGGAAAAGTTGCTGCACCGCCGCGCCGCGCAGGTCCGCCGCAGTGAGCGTATCCAGCACCGCCGCGCGTACTTCCGGGGAACCGTTGCGCGCGGTCTGCACGAGCAGCGGGAGCGAGCCTTTGCCGCCGACATCGGCCAGAAGCTGCGCCATGAATGCCGTTAATTCCGGGCTGGTGCTATCGCGCAATTTCGCGGAGAGCGCTTCGAGGGTTGCGCTATCGGAAACCTGGACTTCGCCCGCCGCATCAAGCAGGAACGAATAATCTTCCTGCTTGAGCATCGTCACCAGCGCGAGTTTATATTGCCGCCGGATGATGAACACGCTCACCGTATAGGACAGCGCGAGCAGCACAATCAACACCGGGAACAGCCGCCCACCGCCCGCCGCGACTGGCAACGCGAGCAACAGGCTACCGCCAATCAGGGAGCCAATCGGCACGATCAGGCCGCTGATGAATGCCCGCGCACGTCCCTTCACGCGCAGCGGCACGGCGTTATAAAACAGATTATCGAGCGTGATCCGAAAGCCGGTGCGGAACGTCGTCCGGTTGAAATAGGCCGCGCCCGCCGTGAGGATGCTCGGCGCGACGGCAAGCCCGGCGGAGATACCGAGCGTCCCGATTGGAAAAATCAGATTGGCGTTGCCGAGTCCGAAGCGGTTCACGATGCGGCTCAGGAGGAAAAGCTGGATCGGGAGCAGGAGCAGGTTGGTCCAGCCGGTGAGCGCGCCGGTGAATTCCGAGACGGCTTTCACGGAGCCGAGTTCGCGGACGAGGATTTGGCTCGTCTGGAAATTCACGAGCGCGAAGAGGACCGTCATGATCAGTGTCGAGAGCGCCATCCAGCGCAGGAAGGTCGAACCAGAAACGAACTTCGCGCCTTCGCGCATGTTTTGCATATAGGAGGTGCGGACGGCGGGACCGCTGGAAGGCGTCTCGCGCATCCGGCGCGGCATCAGGAACAGCCCAATCCCGACCAGACCAATGATCACCGACCAGAGCAGGATAATATTTTGCGGCGGGAAGATCGTGTTGAGCAGCGGCATACTCAAGCCCGCGATTGCGCCCGCCGGACGTGCCGCCGTACTCAGGAACGGCGCGATGCGCTTGGCTGCGCGCGTATCATAGAGGCCAATCACGAACGTCCACCAGTGCAGCACGAACAGGTCACGCACGATATGCGAGAGCAGGTACAGGAAGGGGTAGGCGATGCCGCCCTGCCCGACGCCAATCAGCAGCCGCCCGAACCAGATCAGCGCGATGAACATGGCGAAGATGCCGAGCGCCAGTTTATCGTTGCTCACGCGGTCCACGAAAGAAGCGTAGACCGCGATGACGACGATCCCGATCACCGCATCCGCGATGAAGGTCAGCGAGAGGAATTGCACGCCGACCTGTTTGAGGAACAGCGCCTCGCTGATCGTCTCGCCCCAGGTCATCCCGACGAGGAACAGACCGCCCAGAAAATAGAGCAGCAGCACGCGCGGCCATTCATTTGGTCGGATGTCGAAAAGGGCGCTGATCGCTCGTAACATGGTCGCCTGTGTTCGAGTACATAAATGCCGGATCGGGTACAGCATGAAGTGTACCGCGTCCGGCAGGGGCGCGATACGGCGACGGATCGCGAATGTGACTCAGATTATTCGAGCAGCTTTACGGCTTCAGGTTCGTAGCCTCTATGCCTTTTTTTCGTGAGTTGTCGATAAACTCCTGAATTGCTTCCGGCGCTCGGATAAGCTGCCCCCATTGCGCTGCTTCGTCTTCCATAACGTGCAGCGTCGCCAATGAATAGCCCGTCAATGCCTCGCGATACTGCTGATTGTCCATCTCCCGGTCTGGTGAGAGCGAATCGGCGACAATCATGTTTTCCTGAGCGACAGTGTAAACCTGTATCAGGCGATTCCACTGATATAGATCGGCCAGAATGTTGAGTGCCGCAGCGAGCGCCGGGAGAACGACTGTGGCAAAAGTGCATAGCCCCACGAACACGCGGAGAAAACCGCAAGAAACAGGGCTAACATCCGCAGAACATCCGCCACGCGCATCGAAGGCGCTGGTCACGAGCAACCCGGCGATGGCCGACGCAGCCCCGGTGAGCAGCGCAAGGGTGGCGCGTACCCGATTGACTCCAACGGCGGCGGCGCGGTGGCGTTTCTTGGCTGATTCGTAGAAGTTCCGTTGATCCTTCAGGGCAAATTTGTCGAAGAGGGCGTATGCCGCTTCGAGCGCCGCGCGGTCGGTCGTTGCATCACTCGGCAGGGGATTCATGGTTGCACCTTCGCTTCATCGCTGGACGACGGATTGGGATTGATGTCATCCGGGTTCGATCCTCGATTCAACAACGCAGCACGGCGACTCAACTGCCCGCGACGTTCAAAGCCTGTTAAGGCGTCGTAAGGAGGGAGGTTCACCAGATACCGAAAATACTCACGGCGTAAAGCCTCTGCACGCCGCCGATTGTCCATCCAGGCAGGGAGCGGTGGCTCCTGCGCCCCCAGGTTAGCCAGATAGACCGCGAACAGGCTGATCATCACCTCAATGAAAGCCGCGATACGAACAATATTGACGTCACTCGTCAGGAAAAGCGCCTGAATGCTGCCGACAATGGTTGCCAGCGTCGCCAACCCGATATAGCCAATCTGATACATGCGATAGCGGTTTTGCTGGTAGGCGGCATCGGCGTCGTGCTGCCGGAAATAGACGAGCAGTTCGCTTTCGAGATGCTCTATATCTTCCGCGATGCGCTTTTTTGCTGCGGCGTCCATCTGCGCGAGTATTGCGTCTTTTTCAACCGTGTTCAGCAGTTGAAAGCTCTGATTCGCCTTCGGCGTGTCGCGCAAGCGCGGCAATTGTTTGACCCATTCAGGCAGGCGTTGACGCCATTGAATCAGAATCGCTTGCGTACTCGATTCGGCTTTTGGGTCGTCTGGTGTGTTGGTTGCCGTTGTCGTATTCGTCACAAGGTTCACTCCTGTATTGGAAGTGCAGGAAGGTCGATACAGCATATTCCGCACACCTGTTTTGCGCAAGCGATGCGCTATAATGCGCGTCGAAGTTCAATAATGAGGCGGCGGGATGCCTGGTTATACCCCGGAACAACAGCGCGCGATTGAGATACGGGGTCGCGATGTCGCGGTTCTCGCGGGCGCGGGCAGCGGCAAGACGAGCGTGCTGGTCGGGCGCTATCTGGCGCTGTTGCAAGCGAACCCGGAGTGGCCTGTCGCCAGCGTGGTCGCGATCACCTTCACCGATAAAGCTGCGCGGGAGATGCGCGCCCGCATCCGGCAGGAAGTCGCGCGCATGGCCGCCGAAGGACCCGACCGCGCCTTCTGGACCGAACGCCAAAGCACACTCGATAGCGCGCGGGTCAGCACGATTCACAGCCTTTGCGGGCTGCTGCTGCGCGCCAATGCCGCCGAACTCGGCATGGACCCCGCTTTCCGCACGCTGGATGAAGCCGACGCTGCGCTGCTGCGCACCGAAGCCGTGCAGGACGCGCTCGTCAGGAT
Organism: Aggregatilineales bacterium; assembly: GCA_965246845.1. Classification (GTDB taxonomy): domain Bacteria; phylum Chloroflexota; class Anaerolineae; order Aggregatilineales; family UBA2796; genus JBBRMW01. The sequence continues at coordinate 320,015 of CBDFFR010000008.1, read as the reverse complement.
CGCGAATTCGCCCGCCGCGCCGCTCTTTGAACAGTACGAAACGCGAGACATACGCGCCGCGCTCCTTGCCGCGCTCGATTGGGACCTGCCGCCGACGCCGGACCCCGAAGCGCTCTGGATCGCGTGGGAACGCGAATTTACGGAACGGATGCGCGCTGTGATTGCTGCGCTGCAAGCTGACGCTACCGTCATCGAAGCGCTGGAATGGACGCCGAATCCACGCCCGCCCGCCGATGACCTGATCGCAAAAGCGCTCTTCAAGGCACAATCACGTAGAACGGATATTCTATCCGACGTTCCGATGCTCGTCCAGTCCAGACTCCGTTTGCTTTTGGGTGACATTCAGTTAAAAGGCGGAAAGGCGGCAGCATGGGGAGGCAGCGCGCAGTTTGAAGATGCGAAAGGGCGGCTCAAATGGCTGCGTGCGCGGGCGGAAGACGCGCTTAAACAGATTGGCGACCTCACCCCCGCCCTCGATGGCGAGGTCGCGCGGCTACTCCCGCTCTGGCACAGCGCAATCCAGACTGCGCAGGAGGTCTATCGCGACACCAAGCGCAGCCAATCCGCGCTCGATTTCGCAGATTTGGAACGGCTCACGCGCGCTGTCCTGCAAAGCGAAACCGTCCGGGAGCGCTACCGCGCAGCAGAATTCAACTATCTGCTGGTCGATGAATTTCAGGATACGAACGACGCGCAGCGCGATATTGTGTACGCGCTTACCGGGGACGCGGGGCGGCTGTTCATCGTCGGGGATGTGAAGCAGTCGATCTATGCCTTTCGCGGCGCACAGGTCGATGTCTTCCGCGAGGTGCAGCGCGATATTACCGCACGCGGCGGCGAAGCGGTCTCGCTCGCGCGCTCGTTCCGCACGCATCACGCGCTCGTCGAATGGGTCAATGGCTTGTTCGCGCCGCTGCTCGATAGCTATGAGCCGATGACTGCGCACCGCCCGACACCGGACGAGTTCGGTCCGTGCGTGGCGCTCACCCTGATCGATGAAACGCAGATCGATAAGGGGCAAGGCAGAGCCGACCAGTTGCGCGCATGGGAAGCGGACGCGCTGGCAAAACGTATCGCGGCGTTCGTCCTCAGCGGGCGCAGGGTGTGGGATAAGGCGCGTGGCGAATATCGCGAAGCACAGTACGGCGATTTCGCGATCCTCGTCCGCACTTACAAAAACATGCCGTTCATCGAGGACGCGCTGCGCAAGGCGAAAATCACCGTCGTGACGAACGCGGGACGCGGCTACTATGGACAGCAGGAAGTGCGCGATTTATTAAACCTGCTTGCCGCGCTCTACAACCCGGCGGCTAACCTCGCGCTGGCTTCGGCGCTGCGCTCGCCATTGTTCAGCCTGCGCGATGACACGCTGCTCATGCTGCGGCTCGATTCACCTGAAACGCTCTGGTCCGCGCTCATGGCCGCCACGCCGGATAGCTTCGCGGACCCGGATGCGGTGCGATTCGCCCAAACGACGCTGACCGCACTGGCGGGGCTGGCGGGGCGCGTCACGGTCGCGGCGCTGATTGGCGCGGCGCTGGACCGGACCGCATTCTGCGCGACTTTGACGGCGCTCCCGAACGGCGGGCGAACGGTCAACAACGTTGAGAAGCTGCGCGAAATCGCACGCGAGAGCGATACCCTGTCACTCGGTGAATTTCTGGAAACTATGGACAGCCTGAGCGAAGTCGAAGCGCGCGAGGCCGAAGCGCCCATCGAAACCGAAGGCGCAGTGCAGGTCATGACGGTTCACGCCGCGAAGGGGCTGGAGTTCCCCGTCGTCGCGCTCTTCGCGTGCAGCGAAGAACCTTATCGACCGCCGCAAACGCTGCTCTTCGACCGCAAGCACGGGCTGCTCTGCGACGTGCGCGACGAGGCGGGGAAGTCTGTCAAGCCGTATATGTGGGACGTGGCGCTGCGCGATGCGGAACCGGAGAAGGCACAGGAAACGCTGCGATTGTTCTATGTCGCGGCGACGCGCGCGGGTGATTACCTGTGGTTGAGCGGAGCATGGTCGAACGAGCAGGCGGGAACGTGGCTCGCGGCTGCGCTGGGTCATTCCACGAGCGAGGTAGTTGAGCAGGTGCTATCGAGCGATCCGCCACGCAGTCTGTTTCCCGCAACGCCGGGCGACTTACAAGAAACTGCGTGGGACCACCTCGCGGAGAATCGCGCCGCGCCCCACGCACCGCCGTTGATCGCACGCATCCCGCCGCCGGACCTGACGGCAACGCTTGCGGCCAGCGAACTCGGCGCGCTGGGTGAAGCGGATGCACTCGGACCTGAAGGACAGCGCGCCTTCAACGACTATATTCAGCATGATGCACCACTCCCCGCTTCGGTCGAAATGCCGCTAACTCCGAAGCAAAAACGACCCGTCAGTGGGCGGCTCATCGGCGAAATCGTGCATGATGCGCTGCGTTGGATGAACGCGGGTGCGCCACCGGAGTCGGTGATCCGCGCATTCGCGTGGGAGCGCGGCATCACGGGTGGGGTTGCGCTCGATTATGCAGTGACGGAGACGCTCGCGCTCATCGAAAAGACGCAGCAGAGCGAGATTTGGGGGCGCGTCGCGCGGGCACAGGATATTTATCGCGAATATCCATTCAGCTTCCGCTTCGAGGGGCGGCTGATCAACGGCAAGATCGATGTGTTGTTTCTGGATGAGTACGGAAACTGGGTCGTGCTGGATTACAAAAGCGACCATGTACGCGGGCTGCGGGTCGCGGACCATGCGCAGCGTTACGCGATGCAGTTGGGAATCTATGCAGCGGCGGTCGAAGCGGCTATCGGGCAGCCGCCGCAAACATTGCTCCACTATCTGCGGCTCGGCTATACCTATACCTTGCCGGAAGCAGATTGGCGCGCGGCTTTGCGGCGCATCACGCCCGCGCTGATCGGGACGCTGGAGGATTGAACCGCCTGCGTCGCCTGATTAGAGAACGCGCGCGTATCCTGCCGCCGCTGGACGCCTATCGCCTGTGGGCGGCGAACTATCCACCGGAAGCGCACAACGCCTTCATGCGGCTGGAAGAGGCGACGATGCGCGACCTGTTGCCGCCGCTGCACGGGCGCACGGTCCTCGACCTCGGCTGCGGGAGCGGACGCTATGGACGGTTGGCGCGCGAACTCGGCGCGGGAGCGGTTGTGGGTATCGATAACAGCGCGGATATGCTGCGCCGGGCCGTTATCCCGGCTGCGCTCGCGAGCATGGACGCGCTGCCATTCCCGGCCAATCGCTTCGATGTGATTTTGTGCGGGCTGGCGGTCGGGCATTTGCCGGGTCCTGCGTTCGAGCGTTCGTTGCACGAGATCGGGCGCGTCCTCAAGGTGGACGGCACGGCGCTGATCAGCGATTTTCATCCTTATGCCGCGCTGTCCGGTGCGCAACGGACCTTCACCGGGAGTGACGGGCGCGCTTACGCCGTCGAACATCATATTCACCTCATTGCGGAGTATGCGCGGATTGGGCGCGCGGCGGGCTTGACGCTAGATGCGATAGAGGAGCGCGGCGCGAAAATGGGGGATGCGCCCGCGATTCTAGTGGTGCGGATGAGCAAGCGTTTGTGTTAATTTAGGGAAGCAACGCAGTTTCATCGAGGAGATACCATACATGCGCCGCAGACGTTGGCTATTGCGGATCGGGGCGAGCATCGTCCTGATCGTGATTATTGCGAGTATCGGATTCGCCGCGTGGGGTGCGAATGGCTACCCACCGAGCGCGGAAGCAGTCGCCGCCATGCAGAGCGATGGTGACGTGAGCATTACGGACGCCGCCGACTTGATCACCTTCACGCCGAAGGCCGCCGCGCCGACGGTCGGCTTCATCTTCTATCCGGGGGCGCGCGTGCTGCCCGCCGCTTATGCGCCGTACATGCGTGACATCGCAAAAGCGGGCTACGCGGCGTTCGTCGTGAAGATGCCGATTAACTTTGCGATTTTCGGAATCAACCGTGCGGATGGCGTGATCACAGCCAATCCCGCGATCAAGGCGTGGGCGATTAGCGGGCATTCGCTCGGCGGGAGTATGGCCGCGCAATATGTCGCAGGATCGGACAAGGTGCAGGGACTGGTCTTCTGGGCGAGCTATTCTGCGTCGGACCTCTCCAAAAAGTCGATCAAGGTGTTGTCGATTTTCGGGTCGCTGGATGGCCTCGTGAAGAAAGACATCGCGGCGAATGCGCAAAAGCTGCTGCCCGCCGACGCGCGCATCGTCACTATCGAGGGCGGCGACCATGCGTATTTTGGCTGGTACGGTCCGCAGGATGGCGATAACCCGGCGACTATTCCGCACGAGCAGGCCGCCACGCAAATTACGGCGGCGACGGTGGAGTTGTTGAAGACGATCACGCCGTAGAATTGAAAATGGATCGGGCAAGCCGCGACCCCTGCAAATGCCCACTCAATGCTTCAAAATCTGTGTGAGGAACTGCCGCGCGCGTTCGCTCCGGGGCGCTTCAAAGAAAACTTCTGGCATACCTTCTTCCACGATCTCGCCTTTATCGAAGAACAGCACGCGGTCCGCAACCTCGCGCGCGAAGCCCATTTCGTGCGTGACGCAGAGCATCGTCAGGCCGGAGGCGGCGAGTTCCTTCATCACGTCCAAGACTTCCTTGATCATCTCCGGGTCGAGCGCGCTGGTCGGCTCATCGAAGAGCATCACCTTCGGCTCCATCGCGAGCGCCCGCGCAATCGCCACGCGCTGCTGCTGCCCGCCGGAAAGCTGTCCCGGATACTTATACGCCTGTTCCGGGATGTGAACGCGCTCCAATAGCTCCATTGCCTTCTTCTCGGCTTTGAGGCGCGGCCAGCGGCGGACCCAGCTCGGCGCGAGCGTGATGTTCTGCAAGACGGTCAGGTGTGGAAACAGGTTGAAACTCTGAAAAACCATCCCGATTTCCTGCCGGATGCGCGCGATATTGCGGACGTCGTGCGTAAGTTCGGTCCCATCCACGACGATTTGGCCGCCATCGTGTTCTTCCAGACGGTTGATCGTGCGGATGAACGTCGATTTGCCGGAACCCGATGGTCCGATGATCACGATCACCTCGCCCGTGCGGACGGTCAGGTTCACGCCCTTGAGGACATGAAATTCGCCGAACCACTTGTTCAGGTCGCGGACCATGATCATCGGTTTGTCGTAGTGTTGGTCGCTCATCGTGCGGTTATTCTCCCGGACCCGCTGCGCTCCAATTGGCGCGCCGCGACCGACATGGTGAAACAGATGACAAAGTAAATCGCCGCGACGAAGACGTACATTTCGCGCTGCGTGCCGCTAAATTCGGCCTTCTGGCGCACGCTCTCCGCGATGCCGATCAGGTCTAGCAGGCCGACAATCGCGACCAGCGAGGTATCTTTGAAGAGCGTGATGAACTGCCCGACCAGCGATGGGATGACCACACGCAGCGCTTGCGGGAGCGTGATTAGCAATGTCGCCTGAAACGGATTGAGACCCATCGCGCGTGCGGCTTCGGCCTGCCCCGGCGGGACCGCTTGCAGACCACCGCGCACGATTTCCGCGACGTAGGCGGCCTCGAAGAGCGTGAGCGCGACCATCGCACGCACAACAGAGTCAATGTCCGTGCTGCCGAGCGCGAAGCCGACCAGCAGATTTGCGGTGAAGAGGACCGTCAAGAGCGGTACGCCGCGCAGGAATTCGATGTAGATCGTGCAGAAAATTTTGACGACCGGGTACTTGCCCTGCGACCGAATCCAGCCGCGCAAACCTTTTTCGCCGCGCCGTGCGTGCGCGCCGGACATGCGCCCCAGCGCGAGCAGAATCCCCAATGGGAAGCAGAACACCGACGCGACGAACGCCATCATAAAGGTGAGCAGCAAACCACCCCATAAGCTGGTCGGGACCAGCGGCAGGACGGGCGTATTCGGCGTCAGGCCGCGTATAAGGAGCAGCACCAGCGGGATCGTGACGAGCCAGAGGACGACCAGCGCCCGCGAACTGATTACGTAATTGACGCGCGCGACGCCGCGCCCAAGCAGCGCGCCGACCGCGAGCAGCGCGATCAGGATCAGCAGCGGGTCGCGGATGACATCCAGCAGCGGCAAGAATTGCGTATTCAAATATCCGCTCAGGCTGCCCGCTGCGTCGGTTCCGCGCTGGATCGATGGCACGACGAGCAGCAGCACCGCGAACGCAAAAAGCGCAATCCCAATGCTGCGAAAGCGCTTGCCCCACACGCCCCACGAGACGCCCGCCAGTCCGACGACGAGCAGTACCGACGCCGTAACACGCCAGAGCGCATCGGTCGGGTAGATGCCGCGCATGAGCGTACTCACGTTCTCCGTGACGACCGACCAGCGCGCATCCGTGACGGACCATTGAATGAAACTGAGCAGCGCAGAGAGCGCAAGCGCCGCCACAATGAGCGTGAGAAGCGTATCATACCATGTGCGGAACAGGTTGTTGCGCGCCCACGCGCGTGGACCCGTCGCGAGTTTGGGGCGCTGCATTGGTAGTTTGGTTACAGGTGTCGCGGCCATCCGTCACCTCGTCCGCAATTGAAAGCGCGCGTTGAGGGTGTTCATCACATAGGCGATGATCAGCGTCAGGATCAGGTAAATCGCCATGACGATCAGCGTGACCGGGATCGACTGCCCGGATTGAAGCTGGATCGTGCGACCGACACCGAATAAATCCGTGAAGCCGATGTATGCGCCGAGCGCGCTGTTCTTGAGCATCGCGGAATACTGGTTAGTGAGCGGCGGGAACATCACGCGCAATGCCTGCGGCAGGATGACGAGGCGCAACGCTTGCCCATTGCTCAACCCCATCGCGCGCGCGGCTTCCCACTGCCCGTTTGGGACGGACTGAATGCCAGAGCGCACGATCTCCGCGATGAACGCGCCCGTGTAGAGGATCAAGCCGAGACTGATTGCGAAGAATTCCGGCGAAAGGATCACGCCCGCGTCGGCGTTGTAGCGCAGAAAGCGCTCCGGCGGGACGCGCTCCGGCAGGCTCACGATATACGGTCCGAGGATGAATGTGGCGAGGAGCGCGACGCCGAAAAAGAGAAGCAACGCCCATTCGAGAGGACGTGTGGCCTGCCCATTTTCAATCATCGTGCGGCGACGGGAGCGGTAGACGGCCAGCGCCGCAATACTCGCGAAGACGATGATCAGCGTCCAAGGGCCAGTATTGGCCGTCACCCACAGCGCAGGGAGCGCCAGCCCTTTGTTGCTGATGAATACCGGACCGGGCAAAACCGTTGCCTCGCGCACGATGGGCAGCCGCACGAAGACGCCGTAATAGATGAAGATGAGCTGCACCAGCAGCGGCGTATTCTGGAAAAGTTCGATGTAGGCGCGGGCGAGTGTGCGCAGCAGCCAGTTCGTGGAGAGCCGCGCGACCCCGGCGAACAGGCCGAGCAGCGACGCCCCCACAAGGCAAATGACCAGCACGCGCAATGTATTGATCAGACCGACGCCGAAGGCGTGCAGAAATGTATCCGAACTGACGTGCGGCGAGGAACTCAGACCTTCATCGATCTGGAAGCTACTGCCCAGGTTCAAAAAGTCGAAGCCGGGCGTCAACCCCGCACGGCGCAACCCAATCAGGACGTTGTTCACGAGGATGGTGATGATCAGCAGAATTACGACGACGAATACGATCTGCGCGATGACTTGCAGAACGCGCACATCGCGCAGGACAGCGAAGGGACTGGCGGGGCTAGGGGGTGTAATAATTTGAGAGTTCAATCAGGTTCAGGTCCGGGTCACGCACGTAGACGGATTGCATAGATCCCTTCGCGCCTGTCCGCTCGACAGGTCCCTCGATAATTACCGTTCCAGTCGATTCCAGATGTTTCACGACTTCATTGATAGGCGTACTTGTACTGAAACATAAATCCGCAGAGCCGGGCAACGGATATTCTGCTTTCGGCTCGAATTCTTTTCCAGCTTCATGTAAATTGATCTTTTGATTACCGAAGCGGAGCGCTTTGCGACCCGCGCCAAATGTCTCGACTTCCATACCGAGGACGCGCTTGTAGAAGGAACATGTCGCGTCGATGTTCCGAACAGTAAGGACAAGGTGATCCAGATTTATGATGTGCATTTTATTGAAGTACGGTGAGCGACAGTGACGCCGCCCACCGTGTCGGGTATCGATCAGCGATACGGTGGCGCGTAGAGTAGCCCGCCGCGCGTCCAGAGGTCGTTGAGGCCGCGCTTGAGGCCGAACGGCGTGTTCGCGCCGAGGTTCTTCTCGAAGATTTCCCCGTAGTTGCCGACCTGCTTGATGATGCTCGCTGCCCAGGTCTTATCGAGGCCGAGCGACTTGTAGAGTTCACCATCGAGGCCGAGCAAGCGCTTGGCTTCCGGGCTGGTCGTGCTGGTCATCATCTGGTCGACGTTCTTGCTCGTCAGGCCGAGTTCTTCCGCGTCGATGGTCGCGTAGATCGCCCAGCGGATGACATCGCCCCACTGCGCGTCACCCTGCTTGTAGGCGGGGGTGAGCGGTTCCTTGCTCAGGTTTTCATCGAAAATGACCCACGCCGCCGGTTCCTTGCTGACGGCGCGCTTGCTGGTGAGCTGGCTGCGGTCGCTCGTGACGGCATCGCAGCGGCTGGCCGTGAACGCCTCGATCACCTGGTCGATGTTCTCGAAGGTGACCAGCTTGAACTTGGTGCTGATCGCGTTCATCGCGTCGGTGATGTTCTGTTCGGTGGTCGTCCCCTTGATCGCGCAGACCGTCAAATCCTTGAGGTCAGCGAGCTTGGCGAGTTTGTCCGCGCCGCGCAGCATGACGGTCTGGCCGTCGAAGAAGACGGTCGGGCCGAAATCCGCGCCCTGCTTGGTATCGCGGTCGAAGGTGTAGGTCGTGTTGCGGATTAGGACGTCGATCTCCCCGGCAGCGATGGCCGTGAAGCGGTCCGCTGCGGCGACGGGCTTGAATTCGACCTTCGTGGCATCCCCAAAGATCGCCGCCGCGACGACGCGGCAGAAATCGACATCGAAGCCGCTGTAGCTGTTCGTCTTGGAGTCGACGTAGCCGAACCCTTGCAAGCCGCTGTTGACGCCGCAAATCAGTTTGCCGCGTGTTTTCACCTTCGCGAGCAGGCCGTTATCCTGCGCGGACGCGGTATGCGGAGCCGCCATGAGAACGAGTGCCGCCGCGAGAAGCAATGCGAAAAGACGTGAACGCATAGGTATTTGTCCTTGTTTGTTCAAATGCGTGAAGGAAGCACAAACTTTAAGTATGCGTAACAAAGTACCGCATATGCAGCGTGCTTGTCAAAATATCCGTTAAAATGAACAAAAGGGATAGGAGTACCGCGCTATGTCTACCGCACCACGTATGCACATCTCACCAGAAGAATATCTCGCCGCCGAACGCGCGAGCGAGACGAAGCATGAATACTTTGACGGAAGAGTTTACGCGATGGCAGGTGCAAGCGAAAAACACGTCCAAATTGTGTTTAACCTGTCTGGAATTCTCTACGCTCAACTATGGAACCGTCCTTGCAAAGCATATACGAATGATATGCGCGTGAAAATCAATGCTATGGGTGCATATGTTTACCCGGATGTGATTGCCCTGTGCAGCGAACCACAATTCGATGATGTACAGCGGGACACACTACTCAACCCAGCAATGATCATAGAAGTCCTTTCGCCCTCGACCACATCGTATGACAAAGGCGAAAAGTTTTTGTTCTACCAAACATTGCCTTCGTTGCAAGAGTATTTGCTCATCGCACAGGATCGAATGTTGATTGTCCATTGTATGCGTCGAGAGAATGGCCTTTGGGACTTCAAGCTGACAATGCAGGGCGAACAAACCATTGAACTCACTTCCATTGGTTGTACGCTGTCTGTAGCCGATATTTACCAAAAAGTAGATTTATAATACAGGTGAATAAGGAGAGCATTATGTCCGCAGCACCACAGATGACCATCTCACCGGAAGAGTATCTCGCTGCCGAACGCGCGAGCGCAACGAAGCATGAATACATTGATGGAAGGGTTTACGCGATGGCAGGCGCAAGCGAGGCACACAACCTGATTTCCGGCAACATTTATGCCAGCCTTCACGCGCAGTTACGCCGTCGCCCCTGTCGTGCGTATATGAGTGACCTCCGAGTTAAGGTCAGCGAGATGGGCGCGTATGTCTACCCCGATGTTGTTGCAGTATGCGGAGAGCGGCGGTTCGACGATGTGCAGAAGGATACGCTTTTAAACCCAAACATCGTCTTTGAAGTTTCGTCACCTTCAACCGAGCGCTACGACAAGGAAAGTAAGTTCATGCAGTATTCGGCGTTGACCTCGCTTCAGGAATATCTGCTCGTCGCGCAAAATCGTCGCTTAATCGTGCATACCACACGTCAGGTGGATAGCTGGACAACGCGCATATTTTCCAGTAATGACGACATCCTTACGCTTACGTCGATTGGGTGTGAAATTCGCATGTCTGACGTGTACGAAGGCGTGGATTTCTGAGGTGAAGGGATATGCAAGAGCGAGCGAAGATAGCGACAGTACCGCATCTTGTTCAGACTATGGGCGGGTGTGCAGCTAACATGAGTTCTTCGTGTCGATGCGTTTCAATATATTGCGCGCCCCATTCGCGCATTTGAAGAATGATCGGTTGCAGTGACTTGCCAAACGGCGTGAGCGAGTATTCTACTTTTGGTGGCACTTCGGGATATACGCGCCGATGGATAACGCCGTCTTTCTCCAGTTCCCGAAGCTGGCGCGTTAGAGTCTTCCGTGTAGCTCCATGGATGATACGCTGCATGGCGTTGAAGCGCAGCACTTCTTCATCCAGCAGGTGAAAAATAATGACGCCTTTCCACTTCCCGCCAATCACATCCAGAGTTGCCTCCACCGGGCAGGAGTGGCCGCACAGATAGTCATCCATTCGCTGTTTCATTTTTTTCAATACGCCTTTTCCATTTTCACACTACAGTCTATCGCTTCTATCCGCGCTGCATATACGGACATTTATGTCCCTATGAACCAAAAAGGTGCGTACTTTGCCGTCTCCCAGCCAGCACATACAATGTGTACAACCTGGAGGAAATCATGAAAGCCGTTCGTATTCACAGTTTTGGCACGCCGGATGTTCTCGTTTACGAAGACACTCCCACGCCCACACCGGGACCGGGGCAAGTCCTCGTTCGCGTTCACGCCGCCGGGATCAACCCGGTCGATTACAAAACCCGCGCTGGAAGTGGCGTGGCAGGGAACTTTGGCGCGCAGCCATTTCCGCTCATTCTGGGATGGGATGTCGCAGGCGTCGTTGAAGCCCATGGGACGAGCGAGTTCCCGAATGGCACACCTGTTTATGGGATGATCGGCTTCCCCGGCGTCGGCGCTGCTTACGCAGAGTATGCAGTCGCGGACCCGCACGAACTCGCCCGAACGCCGCACAACCTCGACTTCGCGAATGCGGCGGGATTGCCGCTCGCGGTGCTAACGGCGTGGCAAGCGCTCTTCGATGCGGGCGACTTGCAAGCGGGACAGCGCATTCTGATCCATGCGGCGGCGGGCGGGGTTGGGCATCTGGCGGTGCAGTTGGCGAAGTGGCGCGGCGCATATGTGATAGGCACGGCGTCGAAGGCGAACGAGGAGTATCTGCGAGCGCTTGGCGTCGATCAGTTCATCGACTATACGACGCAACGCTTCGAGACTGAAGCAGGCGCGGTCGATTTCGCGCTGAACACGGTGAGTGTAAAGACCGCTGTGCGCTCGCTGGAGGTGCTGAAACCCGGCGGCACGCTGATCTCGATTACCGGAGGCGCAGATCCAGGTCTTGCCGCCGCCCGCAACATGAACGCGCAGAATATCTTGGTTAAAGGCAACGGCGGGCAGCTTGCACAAATCGCCGGGCTAATCGAGCAGGGAGTCATCAAGCCGACGGTCGAGACGATTTTACCGCTTGCAGAAGCGGCGAAAGCGCATTTGCTGGTTGAAGCCGGGCATACGCGCGGGAAGATCTCCCTGACTATTTGATAGGACGTTCAGGAAAATACCGGGCGGACCGATGTGTACGCCCCTACAGAGTACAGGTTCTCATTGAGGGCGGACACGCAGGTCCGCCCCTACAGCATACAGGTTGTCGTTAAGGGCGGACACATCGGTCCGCCCCTACAAAATGCAGAAGGAAGGGCTTGAACCGCCCATTGCTCACGATTTGAGCGGGAACGGCAGCGGCGATAAGCGCTCCCCGCCGCTCTCCCCAACCGCGATGTTATCTTCCAGCCGGATGCCGCCCCAACCGGGTATATAAATCCCCGGCTCGACGCTCGTGACCATGCCCGTCTCAAGGACCGTCGTGCTGCCACTCGCGAGCAGCGGCGGCAGTTCGTGGTAGCGGAAGCCGAGTCCGTGTCCGGTGACATGCGGGAAGTGTTCGGCGTGACCGCGCGCCGCGATGAAGTTACGCGCGGCGGCATCCACCTCACCTGCTGTCACGCCCGCCTTGATCGAGCGCACGGCGGCGTCCTGCGCGAGTGCCACGATGTCCCAGATTACAAGCTGCTGTTCGGTTGGCTGCCCCGCGACGGCAACACGCGTCAAATCTGCCCAGAAGCCATCCACCACGACTCCCAGTTCGAGCAGACAGAGTTCGCCCTCACGCACCCGTCGCGCGGTCGATTGCACGTAGAAGCGCCACGCGGTATCGGTCGCGGCTCCGCTCCCGACCTGCGCCCACGCACGGACCGACCCCGCGCCGTGTTCGATCATGCCCGTAACCGCGATGGTCCGTTCCACTTCGGCGGCGATTTCGATTTCCGTGCTGCCCGGCTGCACCAATTCGCGGAAGCGCGCCAGCCCGACCGCTGCGATTGCGTGCGCCTTACGCAGCTTTTCCAATTCGCCCGGTGTCTTGCGGCTGCGCAACGTCATGAGCGTATCGGTCGCGTCCCGCGCGCCCGGCGCGATGCTTTTGAGCATAGAAATGAACGCTTCATCGACGTTGCGCGGCTCCCCGGCCAGCGGCAGCGGCGCGACAAGCCCGAAGCGCCCTTCGTAGCCGACCGTGCCCGCGCGCCCAATCGTCTCGTTCAGAAAGGCGAGCGTGCGTTCGCGCGTGCCGTTAGCGTCCAGTTCGTTGAAGGTATGAATCTGTTCGATGCCGCCGCCTTGCGCGACCTCCAGTTCCGTCGCCGGGACGAGCAGCGCCGGGTCGCCTTCGCGCGGGAACCAGCACAACGACAGCCCACAGCGTGGCCAATAGCCGGAGAGCAGCACGAGGTTATCCGGGAGCATACATAGCACGCCGTCCAATTTTGCGGCGTCGAGCGCCTCACGGATGCGCTTCACCCGTTCCTGATCAGTGTTCACGGCCAAATTCCTTTCGTGGGCGGTCGGTCGCCGCCATCGCCTTTATGAATAGAATACCCGCCATCGAGCGGGATGACCGCGCCCGTGATGTACTGAGCGGCGTCGGATGCGAGGAAGCGGATCAACTCCACCGTGTCGCGCGTATCGAGCAGCCGCCCCACCGGGATCGTGCGCGTGATCGCTGCGGCGTTCGCCTCGGAGACATACTCCGCGAAGGCAGCATCGGCGGACCAGCCGAGCGCGATTACGTTGACCGTCACGCCTGCGGATGCGAGGTCCACCGCAGCCAGCCGTGCGGTGACGTGCAGCGCGGCCAGCGCCGTCGCGAATGCGCTCATTTCGAGGTGCGCTTTCAAGGCCGCGACATGTGACAGGACGATGATCCGTCCCCCTTTGCCACCTGCGACAAGCGAGCGCCCGGCGGCTTGCAGCGCGTAGGTGCTTTCCTCGAAATTGAGGCGCAATGCGTCGTCCCAATCGGCGTCGTCGCTGCCAACGAAAAGGCTCCGCTTGAACCAGCCCGGCACGAGGATCACGACATCCGGCGCGAGCGCGGCGACCGCAGGGTTTGCCGCATCAGGGGTCGCGAGCGAGACTTCAGTGAACCAGATGTAGTGCAAGTCGGTTTTGACCTGCGGGTCGTCCTGCGCGCTGCCGATGATGACCGACGCGCCCGCCGCATTCAACGGACCCGCAAGGGCGACCGCAAGCGGGACGTTGCCGCCCAAAATCAGCACGGTTTTTCCTGTAAAATCGGACATCGCTAAAACTTCCCCAGCATGAGACCGCCATCAACTCGAAGACCGATTCCTGTCACGTATGCGCCGTCGTCGGTCGCGAGGTAGACAACCGCGCGCCCCATCTCATAGGGATCGCCTTCACGCTGGATCGGGACCGCGCGCCGCTGCCGTTCGAGGCCTTCCGGCGTTTGCGTATCAGGTGTCGGGTCGTTCAGCGCGGAACGGACCCAGCCCGGTCCCATATGGTTGACGGTGATGTTGTACGGCGCGAGTTCGAGCGCGAGCGTTTGCGTGAAAACGTGTGCGGCATATTTGGTCGCGCCATAGATCGGGTTGATCGAAAACTGAATATCGGATTGCACCGACGAGGTGATGATAATCCGACCGCCGCGCCCCTGTTCGATCATCTGGCGGGCAGCCGCGCGGCAGACGTAGACGTTGCCTTTCAGGTTGATATTGACGACCGGGCGAAGTGACTCCGGCGTGATGTCGAGGACGGGCTGCCAGCGGATGATCCCGGCATTGCTGGCGAGAATATCCAGCCCGCCGAGTTCGGAGACGACGCGCGCGAACATCGCTTGGACCTGTGCGGGCTGCGTCACATCCGCCGGAATCGCGATTGCGCGGACGCCTTTCGCGCGCAGCTCCTCCGCGCGCAGTTCCAGTTCATCCAGGCGCGAGACATCGTTTACGGCCACATCTGCGCCTTCATCTGCGAGCGCCCGTGCGATGCCCCATCCGATAGAGCGGGCTTCCGCCGCCCCCGTGACCAGCGCTATTTTTCCTTTTAAACGCATTATCAAGCCTCTGAAAAGAAAGTCGCACAGCACAAGAGTACCGAAAAACCGCCATAAAATACAGATTTCACAATTCGTTGGTAAAATAGGGATGAGCGGCGAATAAGTGGGGACGACGCATTGAACAGAAGCACAGGCTTGAGACGCATCGAGATCATTCTCATAATTCTGATTGGACTCGGCGTCCCGATCTGTCTCGCTCTGGTGTTTATCCCGGCAGCGACCACGCCGTCTGTGGCGACTCCGACGACGCTCCCGACACTAGCGATCACGGTGCAGCCGACCCAACCACTAACCGCCACACCTGCCACTTTAACCCAGTCAGCAACGGCTGTTGCATCGCAGGCCGGTACGCTCCCTGCAACGCGAAACGCAACCGCCGTGCCTACGCAGGCCGTCGCCGTGACGGTGAGCAGCGCCACAGCGGTAATTATCGCAACGGGTGCGCCCACGCAGGCCGCGACGCAAGCAATCGTTGTGCCGACATTGGCGGCTACGCAGCCCGTCACAGCGATCAGCATCGTGACTACGCCGATTCCTGCTTCAGCGACGGCTTCGATTACGGTTCCGTCGACCGCAAGCAGTACCGCAACGGAGATTCACTCCGCGACGGCGTACCCGACCTACACACCCTATCCGACATACACCATTGAACCGACGCGCACGCCGACACTGACGGCAACCCCTTACGCCTCATTCACGCTGAGACCGTCCGAAACGCCGACTGCGACCAGCACCGCGACTGAGATTCCCTCCGCGACGGCGTACCCGACCTATACACCCTATCCGACATACACCATTGAACCGACGCGCACGCCGACCTTGACGGCAACCCCTTATGCCTCATTCACGCTTCGACCCTCCGAAACGCCGACTGCGACCAGCACCGCGACCGAAATTCCCTCTCCGACGGCGTACCCGACCTATACACCCTATCCAACCTATACGATTGAACCGACGCGCACGCCGACCCTGACGGCAACCCCTTACGCCTCGTTCACGCTTAGACCTTCCGAAACGCCGACCGCGACCAGCACCGCGACGGAGATTCCCTCAGCGACGGCGTACCCGACCTATACACCCTATCCAACTTACACAATTGAGCCGACGCGCACGCCGACCTTGACAGCGACTCCTTACGCCTCGTTTACGCTTAGACCCTCCGAAACATCGACCGCAACCAGCACCGCGACCGAAATTCCCTCCGCTACGGCATATCCCACCTACACACCGTACCCGACCTATACAATTGAGCCGACGCGCACGCCGACGGAAACCAGCACCACCGCCGCATCACTTACGCCGACAAATACTACGGTTCCAACCGACATCCCGACCGTGACGAATACGTCGACTGCGACGGCAACCTACACAGAAGTCGCGACCTACACGCCGTACCCGACCTATACGCCCTATCCGACGTACACGGTCGAACCGACGGCAACCGCGACATTGACACCGACTTATTTTGCGAGCAGCACGGTTGAACCCTCCGAGACGCCGACCTCGACCAACACGGCAACCGAAGTTGCATCCGTGACGCCGTACCCGACCTATACGCCCTATGCGACCTATACGATTGAACCGACGGCAACCGCGACATTGACACCGACTTATTTTGCAAGCAGCACGGTTGAACCGTCCGAGCCGCCGACGGCAACCGCGACCAACACGGAACCTGCGACCGTCACGCCATACCCGACCTATACATCCTATCCGACCTACACGGTCGAACCGACGACAGCACCGACCGCCACCAGCACCGCGAGCGCGACCCTTACGCCGTCCAATACGTTCGCGCCGACCGACATCCCGACCGTGACGAATACGCCGACAGCGACAGCGACCAACACGGAACCTGCGACTGTCACGCCGTACCCGACCTATACACCGTATCCAACGTATACGGTTGAACCAACGCTTGCGCCGACCGCCACCAGCACCGCGAGTGCGACCCTTACGGCGTCCAACACCTTCGTCCCGACTGTTATTCCAACACTGACGAACACGCCGACCGCGACGGCGACCAATACGGAACCTGCGACCTACACACCGTACCCGACCTATACGCCATATCCGACGTATACGGTTGAACCAACGCTTGCGCCGACCGCGACCAGCACCGCGAGCGCGACCCTTCGGCCATCCAATACGTTCGCGCCAACCGCGACGCACACGATCACCAATACACCATTCCCGACCCTCACCGCGACGCGCACTCCCACGCTTACAGCGGTCCCGTCATCCACGCCCTATCCGACTTACACACCGTATCCGACCTATACCGTCGAACCGACGCTCGCGCCGACCGCTACTAACACCGCGAGCGCGACCCTTACGCCATCCAATACCTTCGTCCCGACAACCATCCCGACGGTGACGAACACGCCGACTGCAACGGCAACCAACACCGAACCTGCGACTTACACGCCATATCCGACCTATACGCCCTATCCGACCTATACCGTCGAGCCGACGCTTGCGCCGACCGCGACCAACACCGCGAGCGCGACCCTTACGGCGTCCAATACATTCGTACCGACCGTGACGCGCACCATCACCAACACGCCGTTCCCGACCCTCACTGCGACGCGCACCCCGACTCTGACGGCAGTCCCGTCCTACACGGCCTATCCAACGTACACGCCGTATCCGACCTACACGGCCTATCCAACGTATACCGCTGTCCCGACGAAAACACCGACCGAGACGCCTGCCGCAACGCTAACGCCGACTGAAACGCCAACCCCGACGCTCACCTTTACGCCGAGCGCGACCTTCACACCCACCGGACCGACCGCGACGCCGTTTCCAGTCGCGATTCAGGGCGCGTTCTGCGAACAGGCGATCCTCTATTACAGCGGGGCGAGTATCGCGCGGCTACGGGTCGCGGCAACCGGACAGGCGACCCCGAACGCGGTAACGGAGGCAGCAGTCGGCGGTTTCACTCGCTCGCAGGATAGCCGCTTCGTGGTCTATTCCTCGATGTTGAACAGCCGCACGCCGCAGCTTTATATCGCGAGTGTCGACGGGCAGCAGTCGCGCCGCCTGACAGCGGATGACGGCACACCGCGTACACAGCCGATTTTCGGGAGCGGTCCGAACCTCGCGTATATTGCCGGGAGCGGAGCGGCTGCACGGCTGCATGTTTTGAATATCCAGACGAACACCGACCGCGCGCTTGGACCGGATACACTCGTGGCCTCGGCTCCGGCGTGGTCCCCGAACGGCGCGGATATTACCTTTGAGGGAGTCGCCAATAGCGCGCAGAATATTTATACGGTGAATGTGGCCGCAAATCGCGTAGCGCAGATCACGAACGGCGGGAGCGACTCCGCACCGAGCTATTCATCGGGCAGCCGGATCGCGTTCATCCGGCGCAGTACGGCGGGCGTGGCGCTCTTCCTTGTCACGAATGCGGCAGCGCAGGCCGCCAGCAAACTGGACGATCTGGACCCGAACAACGCGGCTTATACCTGGGCGACGACGGGCGCGAGCCTTGCCTATAGTAAACTGGTCGATGGCCGTGCGCAGATTTTCACGGTGAATAGCCAGAACCCGCGCCCGCAGGCCATCGCGAACAACGCCGCTGTATCATTCGGGCAACCTGCCTTCAACTGCAATAATATGCTGCTGCTCTTCACCGGGACGGACAGCGCGGGCAAGCGCAATATTTATCAGGCCAACCTCGCAGCGTCAAACGAAGTCACGCAGATCACGACGGGCGGCGCGGATGCCTCGCCACTGCTCGGCGCGTCCGGCCTGAACAACCCACGCGCGGATAGATGAGACGCATAAAATTACAACCTCAACCATCATGATCGACCTGGCGCGCGTTTTTGCGGATTACGACATCGAACTGCTGCACATCATCGCCGCGCGTTGGGATGTCGAACTGAACACGAAAGAACCGAAAGAAGCTGCCGCCCGCCTCGCAGACGCGATGAAGGACCCGGCGCGTGTGGCTGATGTCTGGTCGCGGCTGGATGAGGGACAGCGGCAGGCGCTGCAAACTGTCGCGGGCAGCGGCGGCGGGCGAATGCAGAGCGCGATCTTCAAGCGCCTTTTCGGAGAGGTGCGCGTGATGGGACCCGACCGCCGTGAGCGCGAGAAGCCGCATCTGAACCCGGCCAACGCCGCCGAAGCGCTCTACTATCGCGGGCTGATTGCTTCCGCGCTGGATAAAACGGCGAAGGGCGCGACCGCGTATACGTTCGTCCCGCCCGATCTGCTGGCGCTGCTACCCACCAACAAAACAGGCTACGATATGTCCGCGCCCGCGCCGAGTGTCCCTGTCGTTGAGATACAGCCGGAGAACATCCGGCAGGCTGATACCGCGCTGGTCGATGACCTGACCACATTTCTGGCATGGTGTCAGGTGAATACGGTCGCATTGGCGGAGCGAAGCGTCTCGCCGGAGGTGCAGAAGGCGCTCAAGCCGCACCTGATCGGCACGGCCTCGGGAGCGCGGCTGGCGCTGATGGTCGCGCTTGGCTACGACCTCGGCCTGATCGCGGAAACCGATGGCGTGTGGCATCCGCAGCCGACGACGCGCCGCTTCATGGAAGCACGGCGCGCACATCAGGTGCATGTCCTCGCCGAGTCGTGGCTGCGCAGCCCGACCTATAACGATTTGTGGTACGTGCCGGGTCTCAAGGTCGAACCGGGTGGCGCGGAAAACGACCCGCTTGCCGCGCGCCAGACGGTGATCACCTATCTGCAAACGGTCCCGCCCGACCGCTGGTGGCCGCTCGATGCGCTGATCGCGGAAGTGAAGGAAGAGGAGCCGGATTACCAGCGCATCAATGGCGATTACGAAAGCTGGTATGTGCGCGATGCGACGACCGGAAACTACCTGAAAGGCTTCGAGAGCTGGGATCGTGTCGATGGCGCACTGCTGCGCTTCATTATCTCCGGCGTGATGAACGGCCTCGGCCTTGTCGATACTGCCCAGAACGGCACGCTCTGCCGCCTGACAGTTTATGGGCGGGCGCTCGTCGGGGCGGGGGATTGGCCGCAGCCGCGCGAAGAGCAGCAGCCGAAGATCAATATCTTGCAGGATGGCAGCATCGAGATACCACGCGCGGCCAGCCGCTACGAACGCTTTCAGGTCGCGCGCTTCGCGGAGTGGATCAAGGCGGGCGATCCGTTCCTTTACAAGCTGTCGATGGTCGGGATGGGGCAGGCCGCGCGGCAATCGATCCAGCCGGGACAGGTGTTGGCTTTCCTGAACCGCGCGACAGATGAGAACGTCCCGGAGGCGGTGATGCGCCTGCTTGAAGCGTGGGGCGCGGGCGGCAGCGATTCGCCGATCACGATAGAGCAAATGACCGTGCTGCGCGTCCCGACAGCGGAGCTACTGGATACGATCCAGCGCACACCGGAACTGCGCCGCTATCTGGGCGCGGAACTCGGACCGACGGCGGTAGCGGTCCGCGCGGACCAGGCCGATCAACTGATGGATGCGCTGCGCGCGCAAGGGCTGCTTGTCGAGCGAGACATATAATTGGACATCCAGCTTCCCGGTAAATCGCTCGATGCGCAGTTCGCCTCGTTGTGGGAACGGTTTTCCAAACTGCCCAAAACGGTCGATAGCCTGAACACGCTGGATGTGCGGCTGCGGCGCTGGCTGACGCCGATCAGCGTGGCGTGCATCGTCCCGATTGACGATGATCAGGTGTGCGCGTACCTAGAGAAGGCGCAGCACGCGCTCGCGCCCTATATGCGCTATGCGCCGCAGCCGACGGAACGGCTGCACATCACGTTATTCATGGTCGGCTACCTGCGCGGGGGCTTCCCCTTCCCGAATACGTGGACGCGCGACGAACTCAACCGGATGACCTCCAACGCGGTGCAGATGTTCCGCAAGCTGCCCAATTTTACGGTGCGCGTCGGACCGATCAACACGTTTCCGAACGTCGCGATTGCGGAAGTGCGCGATGATGGGCATCTGCGCCTGCTCGAACGCGCTGCCGCGAGCGTCATCCCGGAGACGCGGCGTATGACTCCGCGCTTCTCGCTGCTCCCGCATATCACGCTCGGCTATTGGGGCGAGCGCCCGGTCCCGGAGATTGTGGAAGCGATCCGCCCGATGCGCGATTGGCCGTCGCTACCACTGCAAATCAACCGCGCCTCGGTGACGCTCTATTATCGTGAACTCGGTACGTATAAGAAGCGCCACGTTCTGGAGCGCAGCGTCGAGCAGATCATCGGGACACTGCCCCTGAGCCGCCGGAAATAAAATTGGGACGGGTCGGGCAAGCCGCGACTCCCACACGAGCGCGCGCGTATTTGTAGGGGCGGACCGATGTGTCCGCCCGGTATGATGAAGACGGGTCGGGCAAGCCACGACCCTTGCGTTAGAAAATGCTTGATTGGATTACGACACGCAATTTTTAGCAGCGCACTTAAACTTCGTGAACAGGATTTATGAAATCGCGTGAAACTACGTGACATGCGTGCCGCGCATGAGTATACTTGATGAGTGCGTCCCGAAAATTTCAATAGTTGTCTCAGGAGTCTGCATGGCTACGTTAGCCCTCACCATCGCCGAAACGCTGCGTTATCGCGGCAAGCTCGGTCAGTGGAGCTGGGTGCTGCACCGTATCACGGGTCTTGGCACGCTGCTCTTCTTTTACCTGCATGTTATTGATACTTCGTGGGCGGTCTTCTACCCGGAACTATACGCCAGAGCGATTGCGCTCTACCAGAGTCCGCTGTTCACGGCGGGCGAATTCGGGCTGGTGGCGTGTGTGGTCTATCACGGGCTGAACGGGTTCCGCATCGTGCTGTTCGATTCGCGCCCGAAGTGGTGGCGTTATCAGGGACGCGCCGCGCAATTGGTCTTCGGCGGGACGCTGCTCATCCTGATTCCCACGTTCCTGATTATGTTCCGCGAAGTGCTGGATCATTACAGCCGCACGCCGTTCGACCTTAAACTCGGCGAACTAATCGCGGATAACGCACAGTTCGTCGTAGGTGCGGTCGCGCTGATCATCGTCGGTGTGATCCTCTCCGTCGGCTATTCCGTGATCCAGCCCAAGCGCGATGCGACAGGCAAACTCAAACGGAGCCGCTTCGACCAGGTGATGTGGTCCTACATGCGCGTATCGGGCGTGCTGATCATTCCGCTCGTCTTCGGCCACCTCGCGATGATGCACGTCATTCAGGGTGTTTTCAAGATCACCGAAGCGAACTGGACCGCAGTAGGGACGACGGGGATCAATGCGTCCGGGTCGGCGGTCGAATTTGTGCAGCAGCGCTGGAATTTCATGCTCGGCGGCGTCCTGATCTGGCGCATTTATGATATTGCGCTGCTTGGCTTTGTCGTGCTGCATGGCTTCTATGGGCTGCACTACGTCGTCAACGATTACCTGCATAACCGCATCCTCAATCGCGGCGTCCAGCTTGCGATCATCATGACGGCGGTGATCCTGCTCGTCCTCGGTGGCGGCGCGATATTGGCGGGCGTCCCGGCAGGCGCGGTCAAACTCATCCAGCAAACATCGCAGGTAGTAAAGTAAAGAGGTCTCCACATGCAAACGCATCAGTTCGATGCAATCATCATCGGGGCAGGCGGCGCGGGGCTGATGTCCGCGCTGCACGCCTCTCGCGGGGTCAAGACCGCTGTATTGAGCAAGCTGTACCCGACGCGCTCACACACGGGCGCAGCACTAGGTGGCATCGGCGCGGCGCTCGGCAACCTCGAAGAGGACAAGTGGGAGTGGCACGCCTTCGATACGGTGAAGGGTGGCGACTATCTGAGCGATCAGGACTCCGCCGCGATCCTCGCGCGTGAAGCCATCGACGCGGTGATCGAGCTGGAACACTTCGGTTTGCCTTTCGACCGCACGGAAGAAGGCAAAATTTCGCAGCGCCGTTTCGGTGGACACACCAACAACGAGACTGGCAAACCCGTCCGGCGCGCTTGTCACGCCGCCGACCGCACCGGGCATATGATCCTCCAGACGCTATACCAGCAGTGCATCAAGAACGACGTGCAGTTCTTCGATGAATACCACGTCGTCGATCTGATCCTCAATGCCAACCGTCTGGCGGGCGTGGTCGCGGTCCAGATCGGGACGGGCGAATTGCACCTCTTTCAGGCGAAGGCGGTCATCTTCGCGACGGGCGGCTGGGGCAAGGTCTGGGATGTGACGAGCAATGCGTTCAGCCTGACCGGGGACGGCGCGGCGATCATGTATCGCAACGGCTTCCCGCTGGAAGATATGGAGTTTTATCAATTCCACCCGACAGGGCTATATCCGACCGGGTTCCTGATCACGGAAGGCGTGCGCGGCGAGGGCGGCGTCCTGATCAACGGGCGTGGCGAGCGCTTCATGGAGAAATATGCGCCGAAAATCAAGGACCTTGCCTCACGCGATGTCGTTTCGCGCGCGATTGCGATGGAACTGCGCGCCGGGAACGGGATCAAGGGCGGTCCGTACCTGCATCTCGATTTGCGTCCGGAGACGGTCAACCGCTATCTCGCCGAAGCGGGCGAATCACGCCGCATCGACGCGCACTACATCGAGACCAAACTCGCGGAGACAGTCGATCAGGGGCGCACCTACGCCGGGATTGATCCCGTCACGGAGCCGATGCCGATCCGTCCGACCGCGCACTACGCAATGGGCGGTATCCCCACGAACAACGACGGCGCGGCGATCCTCGACGGCCAGAATACGGTCTACGAGGGGATTTACGCGGCGGGTGAATGCGCGTGCGTGAGCGTTCACGGTGCAAACCGCCTCGGTACGAACTCGCTGGTCGATCTGGTGGTTTATGGTCGGCGTGCGGGCAAGGCGGTCGCGGAATATGCGAAAAGCGCGTCCTTCGTGGACCTGCCCGCCGATGCAGGCCGCAAGGTCGAAGCCGAACTGAACCGTATCCGCACGGGCAGCGGCAAGACGCGCCCGGACGTGCTGCGCCGCAAGATGCAGAACATGATGACGGATAACGTCGGCATTTTCCGCGATGCGAAGGGGATGCGCGCTGCGGCTGAGATGCTTGGCGAACTCAAGGAGACGTTCCAGCGCGATCTCTCCATCGACGATCACGGCTACAAGTTCAATAGCGACGTGTTGGAAGCGTTTGAACTCGGTTGCCTGCTCGACATCGCGGAAGTGACTGCGCTGTCCGCCGAAAACCGCACGGAGAGTCGCGGCGCGCACGCCCGTGAGGACTTCGAGAAGCGCGACGATGCAAACTGGCTCAAGCATACATTGCTCTGCCAGGATGACACCGGCAAGGTCAATATTCAGTACAAGGACGTGGTGATCACGCAGTATCAGCCCAAAGAACGAGTGTACTAGCAGGTATAAGGTGTAAGGTGTAAGGTATAAGCCCGGAAAAATGCGAGACTTCAGACAGTTGGCGGTGTGGCAGAAAAGCCACACCCTCGTACTCGATGTGTACAAGTTCTCGCGGCAATTTCCGGCTGAGGAACGCTTTCACCTGACTGATCAACTGCGCCGTGCCGCCGCTTCGGTTCCAACAAATATCGCCGAGGGATGTGGACGAGGAAGCGACCCGGATTTTATTCGCTTCCTCCATATTGCGCTTGGCTCGGCGTGCGAAGTCGAATATCACATTCTGCTTTGTCACGACTTGGGATACCTGCGCGATGAAGACAATCAACTTTTGAACAATAAGGTCAATGAGGTTAAGCGGATGCTTTCGGTCTTTATCGAGCGCCTCAAAGCACAATCGTCTTCGCGTTAGCTTATACCTTACACCTTATACCTTACACCCGGAGTTCCAATGGATGTCACACTGAAAATCAGACGGTACAACCCTGAAAAGGACAAGAAGCCGTCGTGGGGGACGTTTACCCTCACCAATTGTAAGAACACCGACCGCGTGCTGGATATGCTGCACCGTGTCAAATATGAACAGGACGGCACGCTCACGCTGCGCCGCTCCTGCGCACAGGGCATCTGCGGCTCGGATGCGATGCGGATTAACGGGCGCAATCGGCTCGCCTGCAAGGTGCTGATCAGCGAGTTCAAGGAAGGCCAGACCATTCAGGTCGAGCCGATTCTCGGCCTCGCCGTGATCAAAGACCTCGTTGTGGATATGGAGCCGTTCTTCGCGCACTACAAGCAGGTCCTGCCGTTCCTCGTCAACGACAACCCACCGCCGAAGGATGGGACTGGACGCGAGCGCGAACGGCTGCAAACCATCGAGGCGCGTGAACGCTTCGACGATACGACCAAGTGCATCCTCTGCGCGTGCTGCACGACGAGCTGCCCCAGCTTCTGGGCAAATGGGGAGTACGTCGGTCCGGCGTCGATTGTGCAGGCACACCGCTTCATCTTCGATGACCGCGATCAGGCGCTCGATGAGCGCCTCAGCATCATGGCCGATAGCGATGGCGTGTGGCGCTGCCGCACGATCTACAACTGCACCCCGGCCTGCCCGCGCGGGATCGAGGTCACGCGCGCGATTGGCGAGGTGAAGATCGCGATCCAGACCGGGAAGCGGAACTAGACGCGATCCGGTTAGTTCAACAATCGGGTATGCTATACGGGCGGTCCATCGCGGATCGCCCGGTTTGCTTTTAACGAGAATTCACGATGGCTGAATGGATCAATCGGGACGCTTTCCGCGCACTGCTCGAACAGCTTGGCACGAACGATACGCTGAACCCGGATGAACCGGATGGGTACGCGGCGGGCTTGCTTGACGCGCTGCTTATGTTCGGGCTGGTCGAACTCAGTGATGGCGCGGCAACCCCGGCGGGCGAACGCGCAGGGCTGTTCATCCGCAGCATGGCCGCGCACCTGAGCGACGGGCTGCCGCTCGCGCTCGATTGGCAGACCGGGCTGGAAGGCAGCAGTGCCGCGCAAGGTTCGCAACTGCTCGCGGAAGTCGAAGCGCTGCGCAAGGAAGCGGTAGCACGCCCGACGCCCGTGCGCGAAGTCTCGGCAGTGAACGGGATTATCCTCAAGCGTGAGGGCGGCGAAACGCTGCTCTTCATGCAATACGACGACAAGGCGCAGCAATATCAATTGCTCGGCGGCAAGGTCGAACTCGAAGACGAGGGACCTGCCGGGACTCTGTTGCGCGAATTACAAGAGGAACTCGAACGCCCCGAACTGCGTATACCGGATCATCTGCTGCTGGAGCCGCTCGATGACCGCTTCGAGAAAATCACGATGTCGCCGACGTTCGGCGTCGTCACGAGCTACACGATCCGCTTCTTTTACGTACATGGATTGAAGATCGCGCTCCCGGTGGATGCGCTCAATCAGTGGGTCCGGCTGGATGACGTGCGGCGCGGGGTGGCCGCCGATGGCCGCAAAATCAGCGACCTGCCGCTCATCTTCGCGGATGCGCTCGGCACGCTCCCATCCAGTATTCCCTGAGAACTGCGCAGTTTTGCGGCGCGGAAGTGTATAATCAATTCTGAATCAATCGCGCAGAAAGGCGTTATGAATACGACACGCGGCACATACGTTATGCTCGGCATTGTGGGGCTGGTTGCCGGGTTGGTTGCGCTGGGTGGATGGGGCGGTCCGCTCGTGGGGGCGCTGGCCGTCGGGGGCTTTGTTGCTCTTATGGCGGCAACGCTCGCCACAAACCGCCTTGCCCGTTTGCGCGAAGCCATTCCACAGATCGCGACAACCGCCCGCGCGACCCAGAACGCCCGCGCCGCGACTGCCCGCGCAAGGCGCATCGGCGGCAGCTATATGCCGGAAGAAGTCGTCACGGATATTGGCCTGATCGTGAACAACCGCGACCGGGCTGGCAAATTGACGCGGCGGCTCGCGCAAACCGTCTCGATGGATGAAGCCGCGATGCAGCCGCTCGTCAAGTTCGTCGCGCCGCCGGAACGCCAGCAGCGGGTCGCGCTCGTCAAATTCGACATTCTGGACAAGGCGGGCAAGGTCCGGTTCAGCCGTCAGGTTGAGCATTACGTGCGCGATGGTGAGAACCTCGTCGCCTGCGACCAGCAATTGCCGCTCAAGGGCAACGCCGGGTTGGGACGCGCCGGGATTTGGGACCTGCAAGTGACAATCAACGGCCAGCTTGCCGCGATCCACAGCTTCACCGTCACGCCCGCGCAACAGGATTTGCCGCCGCTTTCCGCACAGGATGGCGAGATCGACCGCCTGCGCGTGCCGGAAGACGAGCAGGATATGCCCATGACGCTCGAAGACCTGCTCCGTGAGAGCCGCGACGAGGCGGCTTCCGGGCGGCAGGGTAACTAGCCGCGCGATGATTTTCTTCTTCGGCTTCGGGAATTTGCCACCGGGGTTGCGCCGCTTCCTGACCGGGGTGACGGTGGCCTCGCTGCTCATGCTCATGCTCGAACTCTTCACGGAAATTCCGGTGTTCGAGTTCGGGCTGCTCGTGCCTGCCATCGCGCTTGGCGCGGGCTATTGGAACTACATGCGCGGCGTGGGGCGCTCGTGGCGCGCGCAATCCGAACTGGAACAGGCGATTGAAAAGCCGAAGCAAGCGGCAAACGATGCGGAAGTCGCCTCACGAGCAATGCGGCAGGCGGGACTCAAACCGGAAACGGCGCGCGTCCGGCTCACAGATGTGGGGATGCTGGTCTATCGCGGGTCGAAGCAGGTGGCAGCGATTGCGCGCGGCGAACCCGTGATGACCAGTGCGACGCATATCCGTCCGTTTATCCGGCTGGATAGCCCGCTGAAAGCATCTGTCTCGCAGGAAATTACGTATCAGATGATCGATGCGAGCGGTCGTGCTGTGCTGCGCGACGTGAACGTGCATCGCGTCGAGCCGGGCGAGAACTTCCTGCCCGCGAAAATCTGGCTGCCAATTAGCGACGAAACGATATTCGGGCGCTGGACGCTCCAGGTGCGGCTCGGCCAGACCTTGATCGGCCTGCACCGCTTCCGCTGGGCGAACGCTGAACCGAGCGTCGCGGATGACTTCATCGCGGTGCAGAGCGACGGCGAACTCGATCTGGCTGCGATCCGTTCGCGCCTGAACGATCACGAGCCGATGTCGCTGGAAGAGCTGCTCGCCGACCAAACGCCGCAAAAGCAGACCACGACGCGCCGCTGATCAACGAGGGAAGTGCAATGCCTGCATGGTGGGGAACCCAGAAAAACGTATCGGAACGCTTGCGCAACGAAGTGATGGTGATGCGGCAGTCGTTCGGGGAGACGTTCAAGCTATTCGTGCCGAAGGACGCACTGCTCCATTGGCGGGGTGCAATCTACATTAATATGCGCGGCATCCCGCAGCGTGAGCATTTACTGCGCATCGTGTATCCAAATGAATATCCAAACCGCCCGGCGGAAGCGTATGTCGATGACCCGAACCTCTATAGTAAGAAACACCAGTTCGAGGACGGCCAGCTCTGCCTGTTTAACCCGAAGGACGGCACGAATTACGGCTGGAATCCGGCCAGTTCAACGGCGGTCACGGTCGCGGGCTGGGCGATCAACTGGATTTATGCGTATTACACATGGCGCATTACCGAAAAATGGCCGGGCGATGAAGAGCGCATCACGCGCAGCAGTTTCGAGAGTAGACAATGAACCGCCTGTTCAACCGCGACCCGAATGAACTGCCGCGCGTGACATTGGCGCAGCGCGTCGTCGATAAGATGGTCGCAAATGCGCTGATTTATGACACCGAAACGGGCGAATCGCTGATCGGGCTGCCCGTCCCCGTCACTGGTCGCGCGGAGCCGGACCTTGTGGTATTGACAACCATCGCGCCGGACGATTCGGCGGTGCGCGGCGCGGCGTATTTCGAGCAGGGCGACGACCTGCAAGGCGATACCCTGAACTGGCTCGCCGATAACTGGGACGACATGCGCAAGCAGACCGTTTCCACGCTGGACCCGAAGTACAACGTCGCGCTCGACCATCTCGGCGACTGGCACAAGCACCCCGGCACGCTCACCGAGCCTAGCTGGGGCGATACGGATACTGCGCTCGCGCATGTCCTCGACCTGCAGTCCGGGAAGCCGTACCTGCTCGTGATCCTCGCGACGGTCTGGGAACGCGCCGCCGCGCACGCGGAAACGGACTCGCTTGCGGGCAGCGCTTCGACCGAATTGCCTCTGCTGGTCGATGTCGATGAGCGGCTGACGGTCCGGCTGGATACATGGTATATGAGCCGCCGCGCCCGTCGCTTCGTCCACCTCTGCCCCGTAATTCAGCCGGATTCGGCGCTGCCTGCGCTGCCTGCGGTCGGCTGGCATCTGGGCGACCCGGCGCGGCTCTCTGCGGAGGTGACGGCGCTCAAGAAGGCCGGGTTCGCCGTCTCCGTCGATGAATGGGACGCCGACCATCTGCCGCCGCGTGAACTGTGCCTGACGCTCGCACGCCGTAACAGCGACCAAATTCTGATCGTCGTCACGACGGCGGAATATCCGGCGGCGCGTCCGGCATTGCGACTCGTGCCGCGTTCCGTGATGAAGGATATTCCGCAGGGCGCGGATCTGTTCCCCGCGCTATGGAGCCATTCCGCGCTTTTGTCGGATACAGCCTATCCTGCGTTTGCATGGACACCAGAGCGGACGATTCTCGAACTTGCGCAAGCTGTCCTCGTGAAGGAAACCCAACGATGAGCGATTTCGACCGCGTTTCGCGCTATCTCGGCATGGAAGCGATGGCACAACTTGCAGAGAAGACGGTCGCCGTTGTCGGCCTCGGTTCGGGCGGCGGCTTCGCGGCGCTTACGCTCGCGATGAGCGGCGTCGGCGGCTTCATCCTGATTGACCCCGATATTGTCGAAGCAAAAAACGCCGTGCGACATGTCGCCGATTTGCGCGATGTCGGACGCACGAAGGTGGAAGCCGTCGCGGACCTGATCCGCGCCCGCAACCCGAACGCGCGCATCCAGACGATTGCAGGCAAATTCGAGGATCACGCAGATGCCTTGCAGGGCGTCGATCTGGTCGTCTCCGGCGTGGATGCGGAGCGCCCGAAGTATGTCATCAACGAACGCGCCCGCGCACTCGATCTCACGGTAGTTTATGCGGGCGTTTACGAGCGCGGCGAGGGCGGCGACGTGGTGGTAATCCACCCGACCGGACCGGGAGCCTGCTATGCGTGCTGGGCGCTGCAACTGCGCGAGGGCGTGATCGATCAGGGGACGGGCGAGACGGCGCTCGATTACGGGCAGATCGGCGCGGATGGAACGCTTGCCGCCGAGCCGAGCCTGTGGCTGCATGTCGTGCGCGTGGCCGCCGCGCAAGCCGACCTCGCGCTGAATGAATTGCTCGTCGGCACACCCGCGCATCGCGAAATGCCCGGCAACACGGTCATCCTTGCCAATGTGGAGATGGAAATCTTCGCGGATCGCAAGACGCGACCCTACAGCGCGGAGTGGATCACTATCGCGCGCGACCCGACCTGTCTGGTCTGCGGCACGAACCCCGAACCTGATATACTATCGCTGGAAAACCTGCTCGGAAACGAACGAGGAAACGAACGCTGATGACGGATCATCTGAACGAGAATACGCCTATCGAAAACCCGCCGGAAGAACACGACGATCTCTCGGCCTCGATCAATCGGCTGGGTGGCGAACCCGCGCCCGATATTTCGGCGGAAGAGTTCGCGCGCCTGCAAGCCTCCGGGTCGGTTCACCTCGACCCGTTTGGCCGCGTGCGTGCCAACCGCCGCGAGGAGAGCGACCCCGGCGTTTCGCTGCGCAAGCGGCGCGCGTGGTACTCGTGGAACCGCTCCCGTTAGCGACTGTGCGGCGGGCGCTGGCGCTGCCGGGCTTTGATGGGCAGGCAGCACAATTGCAAATGGCTCCCGCGCCACGCCCGTTTGAGCGCGACCCGGCACGGTCCGGGTTGCCGCGCGTTGCTGCCGTGCTGGTCCTGCTCTATCCGCTGGAAGATGGGACACTCGCGTTCCCATTGATGAAGCGCAACGAATACCCCGGCGTCCACAGTGGGCAGATCAGCCTGCCGGGGGGCAGCGCGGAGGCGGGCGAAACGCCGGAACAGACCGCGCTTCGCGAGACCTGCGAGGAATTTGGCGTGTGCGATGGTGTGGAGCTATTGGGGCTGCTCACGCCGCTCTATGTGCCGCCGAGCGACTTTGAGATTCACCCGGTTGTCGGCTGGAGCGTAGCGCGTCCGGTGTTTCAACCTGACCCGCGCGAGGTCGCCGCGCTGCTCGAAATTCCGCTGGTGCATCTGCTGGACGACGCGCGCAAGCTGACAGGCAATTGGGAACTGGGTAGTGGTATCGAGACGCCGATCCGTTATTATGATTTGGGTGAGTCGGTGGTGTGGGGCGCGACCGCGATTATTTTGAGCGAATTTGAGCAGCGGTTGCGCGCTGCTTTGACTTTGCCTGTACAGGACTGAGGTTCCGAGTGAGATTTCCGCGCGGCCTGCTCATTATTGCACTTCTTCTTATTTCCGGCTGCGGCGCGAATGGCAGCCTCAATCTGCTTGGTGCGAGCGGACCCACCGTCGTCGGCGGGACGCCGTTCCCGACGTGGAACGGGGTCGTCAACCCGCAAATTACGAATGTCGCACCCTACGTCCCCGCGCCACTCCCGACCTCGACCACCGCGCCCATTGCAGGCGGTCCGACCAACCCCGCCTCGAATGCAGGCTGGACGCAGCTTTCCGCAGGGATTGCACTTCGCACGCTTTCGATGAATACGAGCGGCGGTGTGATCACCGTCGTCGCGGCGCGTGTGGACCCCACCCGCGCGGTGTTCAGCATCTATTACACGCCCGGCCAGTTGCACACCCTCTCCGAGTGGCGCGCGGCGCTACCGAGCGCGGCGCTGCTCGTCAACGGAAATTATTATGACACGCAAAGAAAAGCGCTTGGGCTGGTCGTCAGTAATGCTAATTCCTATGGCGGCTTCAGCACGCGCAGCGATGCCGGTCTGTTTCAGGTCGTGAACGGCGTGCCGCGCGTGCGCTCGCTGTGGCTGGAACCCTACAACGCGAATGAACGTTTCGAGCAGGCCGCGCAAGGCTTCCCAATCCTGACTGCGCGGGGGCAGGCCGCGCCAATCAATGCGGATTTGGATCAAGGCGCGTCACGGCGTACTGTCGTCGCGATAGATCGTGCGGGGCGCATCCTGTTCATCATCACGCCCCTGGGCGGCTGCAAACTCGCGGAGATGGCGAACTGGCTGCCGAACTCCGGCTTGGACATTGATACCGCGCTCAATCTGGATGGCGGCGGTTCCACACAGATGTTCGTCGGCGCGCAGACCTTCGCGGGGATTGCATCGCTCCCGCTGATGATTGGCGTCTTCAATCGCTAGTCGTCGCGGTATGTGTCTATGGCTATGTGGCGGTGTTATGATTGCGTGACGAAAGACTCTGCACGCCTGATCGTTCAGGGTCCCATGCACTCCATTGAAAGAGATTGTCTGTCATGAATCACAAGATCGATGTGGCGATCCTTGGCGCGACGGGCGCGGTCGGCCAGCGCTTCATACAATTGCTCGAAAATCACCCCTGGTTTCGCGTCGCGGAAGTTGTCGCGAGCGACCGCAGCGCGGGCAAACCTTACGCAGAGGCGGCGAAATGGCTCCTGACGGGTTCCGCGCCCGCAGACGTAGCCGGGCTGACCGTCAAGCCGCTGGACGCCGAATTGCATTCGCCATTGATCCTCTCTGCGCTGCCGACCGATGTGGCGAAGACGCTTGAACTGGAACTCGCTGCGCGCGGGCATGTCGTTGCCTCGAATACCAGTTCGCACCGCATGGCCGAGGATGTGCCACTGCTCATCCCGGAGATCAACGCCGATCATCTGGAATTGATCGATGTGCAGCGCCGTAAACGCGGCTGGACCAGTGGCGCGCTCGTCACGACGCCGAACTGCACCAGCACGCCCGTCGTGATGGCGCTCGCGCCGCTGGTCCCCTATGGCATCAAAGCGATGAATATTGTCAGCTTGCAGGCGGTGAGCGGCGCAGGCTATCCGGGCGTCGCCTCGCTGGATATTTTCGACAACGTGATCCCGTATATCGGTGGCGAAGAGGACAAGGTAGAGAACGAGCCGCGCAAGATGCTCGGCGCATTCACGGGCGATCACATCGACTTCCTGCCGACCATCATCAGCGCGGCGTGCAACCGTGTCCCGGTCATCGACGGGCATATCGTGTGTATCTCCGCGTCGTTTCAGGAGAAGCCCTCGGAGCAGGAAGTGCGCGAGGCATGGGACAGCTATCGCGGACATGACGTGACGCACAACCTGCCAAGCTGCGCCAACCCGATCCTCATCTACAACGAGCAGCCGGACCGCCCGCAACCCCGCCGCGACCGCGATCTCGTGAAGGGCATGGCTACCGTCATCGGGCGGCTGCGCCCTGACCCGATCCTCGACATCAAGTTCGTCGCGCTGGCGCACAATACGATACGCGGTGCGGCGGGTGGCGCCATCCTCAATGCGGAATTGCTCGTCGCGCAGGGTTATGTGCAGGGCGCAGGTGTGCCGTTGACGGTGGGCGCGGACTAGTCTCGTAGCAGGTCCTGAACACAAACACGGGGTAAAAATGAGTCTCCTCGACCGCCGCGCGAGCGGTATTCTTCTGCATCCGACCTCTTTTCCGGGGCGCTATGGCATTGGCGACCTGGGGAAGTGTGCGTATGATTTCATCGATTTTCTGGCTGGGGCCAATCAACGCTACTGGCAGATTTTGCCGCTCGGTCCGACAGGGTACGGCGAGTCGCCCTATCAATGCCTCTCGGCGTTCGCGGGGAATACGCTGCTGATCAGCCTCGATGACCTTGCAGAGCGCGGCTGGCTGGATCGCGCCACGCTCGACGCCGCGCCGGAGTTCCCGCAACGGGTGGATTATGGGGCGGTGATCGCCTACCATAATGAAATGCTCGCGTTGGCCTATCAGGGCTACCTCGCGAAACGCACACCGGAAGATCAGGAAGCGTTCGCGGCGTGGCTGCGCAAGGCTGCATCGTGGGCGCAGGATTTCGCGCTGTTCATGACTTTCAAGGAGGCGCACTCCCTTAGCGAGTGGACGCGCTGGCCGGAAGAAGAGCGCGATTACACCCGCGCGGTTGCCAAACGCGACGCCGTACGCGACCGTTACGAGGAGCATCTCTTCCGGCAATGGATGTTTTATACACAATGGGGCGCGCTCAAGCAATACGCGAACGAACGCAATATCGAGATCATTGGCGACCTGCCGATCTTCGTCGCGCACGATAGCTCGGATGTGTGGTCCAAACGCGAGTTGTTCTTCCTTGATGGAGCGGGGATGCCGCCTGTCGTGACGGGTGTGCCGCCGGATTATTTCTCGCAGGACGGGCAACGCTGGGGGCATCCTGTCTATACATGGGCATATCACCAGAAGACGGGCTTCGCATGGTGGTTGAGCCGCATCCGCGCCTCGCTGGAACTGGTGGATGTGGTGCGGATCGATCACTTCCGGGGCTTCTGGGATTATTTCGAGGTTCCCGCGACGGATTTGGTCACGACCAAAAACGGGCGCTGGCTGGATGGTCCGCGCGACGCACTGTTCAATGCCGTCAGCGGGGATGTGATGCCGCGCATCATCGCCGAAGATTTGGGCGACAATATGGGCGCGGTCATCGCGTGGCGCGAGCGGCTTGGGCTGCCGGGCATGAAAATCCTGCAATTCGCGTTCGGCGGGAGTGCGGACGAGCAGCGCCTCTTCGGACCGGACCGGATCGAGCCGAATGCGGTGGTTTATACCGGGACGCACGACAACAACACGACGCTCGGCTGGTATCAGGGCGATGCCGACGACCACAGCCGCGCCAATATGAATGCGACTTTCGAGCGGTTGTGCGAGCAATGGGTGCAGCAGCACGATACGCCCGCGTTTGAATTCGCAGGCGCGGACCTCGAAACGCCGACGTGGAAAATGATCCGGCTGGGCATGATGTCCGGCGGGAATACGGTTGTCACGCCTCTACAGGATTTGCTCGCGGTGGATGCCTCTGGCCGCATGAACCGTCCCGGCGACCCGGACCTCTCGCAAAACTGGCGCTGGCGCTATACGGATGGCGACCTCACGGAGGGATTGCGCGACCTGTACGGAAAATTGACGGAGTATCACCTGCGCGCGGAGTGAACGGCGCTAGAAGCCTGCTTTTGAAAGTTCGTCGAGCAGCGCGCGTCTGGTTTTGTTCAGGCTGCGCAGTTCATCGGCAAGCTCCTGTGCCAGCGCGTCTTCGCCAAGTCCGCGAATGTGGCGCAGGAGTTCGCCGATGTAGCGATAGCCGCCGCGATCCGCGTTGTATTTCATGATGACTGGAATTTGTTTCTCGTATAGCTTCACCATCGCTTTCGGGAAGCGTTTCTCAAGCGCCTCGTGATAT
Source organism: Aggregatilineales bacterium (assembly GCA_965246845.1). Classification (GTDB taxonomy): domain Bacteria; phylum Chloroflexota; class Anaerolineae; order Aggregatilineales; family UBA2796; genus JBBRMW01. The sequence goes on along the minus strand of CBDFFR010000008.1, from coordinate 284,886 downwards.
TGCGGAATGACACTGTGCCATGCTTTGGGCGCTAAATCCAGCAAGTCTTTCCAACGGTCCTCTTGATAGTAAATCTGAATGGCAAGCGCAGTGCCGCGATGCTCCGTTTGCAGTTCTGCGAGCAATTTATCGCTATATACCTTCCATTCCGCAGGCGGGACAAGCGTTTTCAACAAGTGATAGTAGGTGATGTCGTACTGCGACGTCAAGAGTTCACGCGCAAGATGCTTGACAAGAATCGTATCTTCTTCGCGTTGCGCAAGTTCAAGTTGTTGTTTTTGATAACTGGCGACTAAACCCGGCAGATTTTGTTGTCTGGCAAGTTTGATACCCTCTGTAATGAGCTTGTGCGCCACATTGAGGCGTCCCGCGTTCAAGTGTTCGGTGATCAACATACTGCGAATGCCTATCAGGTGAACATTCTTTGCCATAAAATCGAGCGCGGCTTGCGGACTGTCCTCACGCCGAATGACTTCCAGTTTAATTTCAACTGCGTGTGTTTGGTCCGCACCAAATTGGAGAATGCTTTCTACTCTGACCGCATTGTGCATGGATGCTGAGACCGTATCCAGCGTGCCGAAAAGCCGTTCACGTTCGGCTGAACCCAAAAATATGCGCGCCGCAATTTTCAGGAGCGGCCACCGGGTCTCTGCCTCCTTTGCGCGCGGTGTAACTGCCTCCTGAATGCAAAAATCAAAGATCACAGCGCGTGTTTGCGGAGGAACACTTGTTGAAAGTCGCTCCATCTCTGAAAGCGCTTCATGGGCGCAAGCATACAAATCGCCGTTCTCATCTTCGGTGCGGTTAATGCTACCTGAAATACCGCTGATCAGTGCTTTTAGAATGGACACAGCGCGATCAACTTCTCCACGCGCCGCAGCCGTATTCGCCTCGTTGAGGATAATTCGCAGTTGCCTGGCCGCCTTCGCGGTTCCAACAGCATCCATGTATCCATCGCGATCACGCTCCGCACGCAGGATGCTGTTCACGTTTTGCAGGTAGAATGTCGCGCTTTTTGTTTTATCCGGTGAGAATCGCGCCCGCAGCGTGTTCGCAAAACCCCGATCCTGACTGGCTTGTTCCAAAATGAACGCGATCAGTTCTTCCTTCGAGAGACTGCCTACCAGTGTCGCGAGATCGGTTTTGCCGGACTTTGCCGGGGTCTTTTTCACTGTGCTGTCGATGTATTCAGGGAATTGTTCTTCGATAGCAAACAATACCGCCGCGACATGCTTGCAATATTCACCATGTTCATAGGGACAGGGACAGGAACAAATCAACGTACCATCCGAACCATCAATGTCGACTTCGTAGAGGTCAGAACCTTCAACCTCGGCGAGCCACATGCGCTCTTCTTGCATGTCAAGCGCAATCACCCGTTCATTATCGAAGTAACTGCGCCCGCGAGCCAGAATTTCGGGTGCGATGACCTTCTTGAAATTTTTCAGCGTTAGCGTCATTTCTGTATTTCCAGCCAATCCAGAACGAGACGGTACTGTGCCGCCACTATATATCCATCCGTGAAAAGCGCGTCTATCAACCCGCGCAGCGTAAGCGCGGCACGAATCCCATAGCCGCGTGCGGTGAGCATCTCGGTCCCGCCGCTCTGACGGTCGAGCAGCACGGCAATATCTTCGATGATCAAGCCTGCGTCGGCCAGCGGCTGGATCGCTTCCAGCTTGCTATCACCGCGCGTGATCACATCATCGACCAGCAACACGCCCTCACCGGGTTGGAACGCGCCTTCGATTTGGCTGGCAGTTCCGTAGGTTTTGCGCTCCTTGCGCGCATAAATGAGCGGCTTGCCGACTTGCAGGGAGAGCGCCACGCCGAGCGGCAGCCCGGCATAGGGGATCGCCGCGATTCGGTCGTACTGAACACTTGCGGTAGATTCTGCGAGTGCGTCTGCGGCGAGCGACAGCACGCGCGGATCAGAAATGAGCAGCCGCAAATCGATGTAAAATGGCGAGACCATCCCGGATTTGAGCGTGAACTCTCCAAATTTCAGCGCTCCAATGCGGTGCAGCGCGGCGTGCAGCGGCTCAGTCATGGGACAGCCCACGTAGGTGATTGATCTGGTCGCGGAAGCTGCGCGCGCTCGTTGCGGCGGCTTGCCCGAAGCTGGCGCTCATGCTGGCATAGCTGATCGCTCGCCCGACGTTGATCAACGGTCCGGGGCCATTTGTGACCGCTCCATGTGATATGCTCATGTCCAAATCCCCACCCTGCGCGCCGACACCCGGTACGAGGAACGGCAGCGCTGGCGCGATTTGCCGGATGCGCCCAAGTTCGTTCAATTGGGTCGCGCCGACGACCAGCCCGACCTGATTTGGGTATTCGGCGTGCAGCGTGGTCGCCATCTTCGCGACCCGTTCATAGAGCGGCGGGTCGCCTGCAGTTTGCAGTTCGTTCCCGGCGGTGTTGCTCGTCCGGCAGAGGACGAACGCGGCGCGGCTCGCAAAGCTCAAAAATGGACGAATGGCGTCCGTGCCGATGTAGGGCGAGAGCGTCACTGCATCTGCGCCAACTTCATCGAAGGCAAAGCGCGCGTAGTGTTCAGCGGTGCTGCCGATGTCGCCGAACTTCGCATCGAGGATGATCGGCAGGTACGGCGGTATCGCCTGAACTACCAGTCCAAGCAGGTCCAGACCCATCACGCCGCGCGACAGGAAAAACCCTAAATTTGGTTTGAAGGCGCAGGCGAAGGGCGCGGTCACGGTGATGATCGTCGTCAGAAATTCGCTGAGTTCCGCGAAACTATCCGAATGCGAAGGATCGAGTCCGACACACAGCCATGAACGCTGCCGATCCTGCGCGGCGCATAATTTCTCAAAGAATGTCATGTCTCACAGGCGACTTGTACTGGAACGGTGCAGATGGCAGTGCGGCGGATAAGGACCGCACGCCTATTCTACAATATTTAGGCTAACTTTGGCGGCCTGCCTTTGCCTGCATCACCAATTCGATTTGTGCGTCCGTCGCCTCGCGCGGGAGCCGCCAGTAGATGCCGTGATCGCGCGCCATGAACCGCAGTTCCACGAAATCTCGTCGCGTCGTCGCGTAGTCTTCATGGTGGCGGCTGATGATCTCGTTTACTTCCTTTTCCGCATAGCGACGCTCGAACTCGAAATCTTCCACCAGCCAGCGCAGCAATACCAGATATTTCTTAAAGCTGGCCGGAAACGCCGTGATGCGCCCCTCGCGCGTGAAAGCGGCCATCACCTTTGCCTCGAATGCCGGACCGCTTTCGTCCACGATTTTCGCGGCGCGCTCCGGTGTGAGCATGGTCTTGTTGAGCGCTTCCAGCGCCTTCGTATCCAGCTTGTAATAATGCGTCGTCTTGTCAGCGCGCATTGTGAGCAAGCCGAGATCATTCAGGATTGCGAGGTGGTGTGAGACGGTCGGCTCTTTGAGGCCGACCATCGCGGCCAGCGCACCGACGCTATATTCGCCTTCGGCCATATAGCCGATGAGTTTGAGGCGCGTCTCATGCGCGAGCGCCTTGAAGAAGTTGACGAGCGTTCGGGTATCCTGTTCCGGTTGCACGTTAATTTTCCTGCATAGATGTTTATCTAATTAGAAGTATATCAAATTATATCTTTCGCACAAGGGTTTTTATCAAAAAAGGCGGGCAGTGAAGTCACTTCACTGCCCGCTCGATAATGAGACGTTGTTGCGATGTTACGCGCTCTGTGGCGCGGCTGCTGTAGTACCGTTAGCGGGCGCTTCCGGCTGCTCTTCGCGGCGGAACTGCGACATATAGAGCGCGTAGTATTCGCCCTTCAGCTCGAGCAGTTCATGGTGCGTACCGCGCTCGATGATCTCACCCGCCTTGAGCATCAACACCTGATCCGCGTTGCGGATGGTGCTGAGGCGGTGCGCGATGACGAAGCTGGTCCGGCCAGAGAGCAGCTTCTCGAACGCGGCCTGGATCAGGCGCTCCGTGCGCGTATCGACGGAACTGGTCGCTTCGTCGAGGATCAGGATGCGCGGGTTGGCGAGCGCCGCGCGTGCGATGGAAATCAACTGGCGCTGCCCCTGGCTGAGGCCACCACCGCGCTCACCGAGGATGGTGTTATATTTCAGCGGCAGGCGTTCGATGAAGCTATCAGCGCTGGCGAGTTTCGCCGCCGCGATCACTTCTTCATCGGTTGCGTCCTGACGCCCATAGCGGATATTCGCCATCACGGTATCGCTGAACAGGAATGAATCCTGCAAGACGATCCCGATCTGCGAGCGCAGACTTGCGGCGGTCACGTCGCGCACGTCCAGCCCATCGATCTTGACTGCGCCGCTGCTCACGTCCCAGAAGCGCGGGATCAGGTTGATGATCGAGGTCTTGCCCGCGCCCGTCGGTCCGACAATTGCGACCGTCTGGCCGGGTTCAGCGGTCATGTTAATGCCGCGCAGAACGGGGACACCCTTCTTGTATTCGGCCTTCACGTCGATGAACTCGACCTTACCCTTGATGACGGGCATTGTCTGCGCGTTCGGCTTGTCCTGAATATCGGGGACGACATCGAGCAGGCCGAAGATACGTTCGCCGCCCGCAATGGCGCTCTGGATATTCGTCCACAGCAGCGCGATTTGCTGGATCGGCTGGTTGAAGCGCTGCACATATTGCAGGAACGCGAAGACCAGACCAATCGAGAGCGCGCCGCCGAAGATTTGCGCGAAGCTGGAGTCAGGGCGCATCAGCGCAATACCGCCGACGCACACGACAATCGCGAGCGCGACATAGCCAAGCCCTTCAAGCACGGGCGAGAGCGCGGCGGAATAGCTGACCGCGCGCACGGTGATGTCGCGGTTGGAGGCGTTCGTCTTCTGGAACTGCTTGATGTTTTCCTCTTCGCGGTTGAAGGCTTGCACTTCACGCACGCCCGCGATGCTCTCTTGCAGGTCCGCATTGACGTTGCCCATGTTCTGGCGGCTCTTGCGGAAGGCGCGGCGTGCCTGCGTACTGAGCCACACCGTCGCGAAGACCATGAATGGCAGGACGATGAAGCTGAGGAGCGCATACGGCACGCTGTCCTGCAACATCTTGACGATGATCCAGATCAGCACGACGATACCACTTGCCACGCTCAGAAGGCCGAAGCCCAGGACCTGATTGATCGTATCCGTATCGCTCGTGATGCGGGACATGATGTCGCCCGCCTCGTTTTCGGTGTAGTAGCCGAGCGAGAGGCGGTGAATCTGGTTCAATACGTCCACGCGCATTTGCTTGAGGACGTGCTGCCCGGCCCAGCCCATCAGGAAGAAGGACACGCCGTTCACGACCGCACCAGCGATGACCAGCACGATCAGCGAGCCGACGACCCCGGCGATACCCGCGATTTTTTCATCGGCATTCAGGTTCGGGACGCCTGCGGTACGCTGCGCCTCCTGGACATAGTAGGTCGAGCAGGCTTTAGCGGGGACGAGGTAACAATCGATTGCGGCGCGTGTCAGGTCCGGCTGGACGACCTGCGCCCAGGCCGAGAACCCGATCAGGACGGCAACGATCAGCATCGCCCACCAATAGGGACGGAAATATCCGGCGAAACGAGCGAGCGTCACGCTCAGGTTCTTCGGTTTGAGATTTTCTCTTTCGAGCAGACGGCGACCGCCATCCATTCCAAACATAATGTCTTAGGCTCCTTGTGCAGAAGGCGCGGAGGTCGCAGCCTGTTTGATTTCCGGGTTCGCGAGGTTGCCGCTCGCATCGGGGTTGACTTCGGCATCGCCGACAAGCTGCGAATGGTAGATTTCCGCGTAAATCGGGCTATCTTCCATCAGCGCTTCATGCTTGCCGCGCGCCACGACTTCGCCCTTTTCCAGCACGAGGATTTGATCCGCGTTGAGGACGGTGCTGATGCGCTGCGCGATGACGAAGCTGGTACGGCCTTTCATCAGCGTATCGAGCGCCTTCTGAATTTTGAATTCCGTGCCGAGGTCAACGCTGGAAGTCGAGTCGTCGAGGATTAGCAGGCGCGGGTTGAGCAGCAGCGCGCGGGCAATCGCGATACGCTGCTTCTGACCGCCGCTGAGGGTCGTCCCGCGCTCGCCAACGGGTGTATCGTAGCCCTGCGGGAAGCCCGTAATGAATTCGTGCGCGGCGGCTGCCTCTGCCGCTTCTTCGACTTCCTGCATCGTCGCTTCCGGGCGACCGAAGGCAATGTTGTCGCGGATCGTGCCGCTGAACAGCGTCGTCTCTTGCAGGACGATGCCGATCTGCGAGCGCAGGCTATCGATCTTCACATCGCGGACATCCTTGCCATCGATCAGGACCGCGCCTTCGGAAGCGTCGTAAAAGCGCGGCAGCAGGTTGATAATCGTCGTCTTGCCGCTGCCCGTCGCGCCGAGGAGCGCAATCGTCTGGCCGGGAGTCGCCTCGAAGCTGATGTCTTTGAGTACGGGGTCCGAACTTCCGAAGTAGCGGAAGGTCACGTTCTTGAATTCGACATGGCCTTGCACCTGAGGCAGGTCCACCGCATCCGGTTTATCGGTCACATCGTTCTTCGCGTCGAGGATTTCAAAGACGCGCGCCGCCGACGCGCTGGCCTGCGCCATCAGCGAAATGATGAAGCCAAGCTGACCAATCGGGATGAACAGATAGATCAGGTACAAGCTGAACGTGTTGTATTGCGAAACAGTCAGTTCGTTGGAAACGATCTGCCGACCGCCGAAGTACAGGATTGCGGCTTGCCCAAGCTGCGCAATCGTGAAAATGAGCGGGAACAAAATCGAAAACACGCGGCTGATGTTGATTTGCTTCGCCATCAAATCCGCTGCGGAGGCATCGAAGCGCTTGCTCTCGTAAGGCTCCTTCGCGAAGGCCTTGACGACCTTGATACCCGCGAGGTTTTCCTGCAAGAGCGTGTTCAGCTTCGAGAGCGCGAATTGCACCGTACCGAAAAGCGAGGCGCTGATCCCGCCGAAGATGAAGAACAACACCATCGCGACGGGCAAAATCGGCAGCACGACGAGCGTGAGTTTCGCGTTCGTCAGGAACAGCAGCGCCAGCGCCGAAACGACCAGCACCAGTGCGCCTACCGCCTGCAACAAGCCCTGCCCGATAAACAGGCGGACCTTTTCCACGTCGTCGGTGGCGCGGATCATCAACTGCCCGGTCTGATTCTGATCGTGATAGGTGAACGATAGACGCTGCACCTTCGCGAAAATCTCATTGCGGAAGTCGAACGCGACGCCCTGCGAGGTGCGCTCGGACATATAGGTCTGGATGAATCCGAAGATGCCACGCACGACCGCGAACAGGACGATGAACAGACCCGCCGCGACAAGCGCAGACTGTGCCGTATCGACTACCCCTAGCAGGCGGTCCTTGTTGCCGGGAATGGCTGCCAGCGGGGTCGCGAGCTGTGCCTGTGCTGCGAAACCCTTGATGATGTTATCGATGATGTTCTGGATGAGCTGCGGGACGGCAAGCTGCGCCAGCGTCGCGATGATGAGCGCACCGTAAGCGGCAATGGCCGTGTTCCGGTAACGTCCCAGGTAGCCAATTGAGCGTTGCAGCCCTTTGTTCTTTGGTACATTCTCTCGTGGAAAGCCGCCCGGTCCTCCGGGTCTCCCGCCTGTGCGTCCTTGCGGTCCCAAATCTCACCTCTCCTGTGTGGAAATAGTTCTATGCCGAACTATTTTGATAGTCTAGTCGCGTCCAAAATTTTGTCAAGACCAGACCTATGCCAGATTGTAGTGATTACGTGAAGCCTTGTTTAAGGTTTCGCGAAGTCGCATCCAATGAATACAACCCTATTGATCGCAGGTCAATAATCATTCGATGCCGAACAAGGTTTGTGCTGATTGACAAATCAGAACGCGCGTGCTATTGTATGCCATTCTACCTTTTTGCGCAACAGGGTTGAACCCGCACATGAGCATCCGCATCGACCCGCGTACCTTGCGCCGTTTCATTCTCGGCAAATCCGGGCTGTGGCCGGGACGCCGCTGGCAGGGCAAAGCAGGCGCGGCGGCAGCGATCCGGCAAATCGGTTCCGTACAGGTCGATCCGCTGCAAATCATCGCGCGCAATCATGACCTCAAGCTATACAGCCGTGTCACGGAGTACACCCCGGCTGATTTGGACGCGCTACTTTATACCGACCGTCAGTTTTTCGATTATGGCGGGCTGCTGCACATCTACCCGATGCACGAGTTCCCCTACTGGAAGCTGCACATGCGCCGCCAGCAGGAGTCAGAATATTGGACGGCGTTCGCGACAGAGAACGCGCGGCTGATCGATGAGGTGCGCGCTGCACTACGCGAACGTGGTCCGCTCATGCAGCGTGACCTTGCAGGCAATTCGCTCAAAAATTATTATGCACGCAAGGATAGCGGCCTCGCACTCGTCTATCTGTGGCGCATCGGGGAATTGATGACGGCGCGCCGCCAGCGCTTCGAGCGCGTCTATGATTTTACGGAAAATATCCTGCCTGCGCAGCATCGCGGCTCCGTGAGTGATGCCGAAGCAGAAGCGTTCTTCGCGCGGAAAGCGCTGCATATGCACGGGCTGCCGACGGCAACCGAATGGCGCGGCAGCTTCGCATACTTTACCCGGCGCTCTATCGTGCCTGCCGAAGGAAAGAGACTGCTTGAGGCGCTGATTGAAGTGGGAGAGGCTGTACAAGTTCAGGTCGAAGGCCGCAAGGATACGTATTATCTACCCGCGTCGGATTTGACTACCCTCGAAACCGTGCAGGCAGGCCGCACACCGGAAGCATGGACGCCGCACGACAGCGAAGTACAGGCGGAAGTCAATTTCCTCGCGCCGCTGGACCCGGTGAGCGCACGCGGACGCGCGATGAAGCTGTTCGGGTTCGCTTATACGTGGGAAGTGTATGTACCCGCCGAGAAGCGGCGCTGGGGCTATTACGTGCTGCCGATCCTCTACGGCGATACGCTGGCCGCACGCGCTGATTTCCGGCTCGACAAGCCGACGAAGACACTGCAAATCCTCGCGTTCTATCTGGAAGATGAGGCGTTCGCGCGTGATGCAGCGTTCGCGGCGGCACTGGCGCGGGGACTTGCGCGCTTCGCGAGGTTCCACGTGGCGGAGCAGGTCGATTTAGCGGGGGTGGCTGCGCCGCTGCGGGATGCTATCGAAAGCTACAAGCTGTTCGCTTCGTCGTCGTCATCGCTCAATTCACCTTCCGTATCGAACGGCTCATCGGAATCGTCGTCCATGCCTTCCGGTTCGAGCATCTCCTCGTAATCTTCGGCGTCGAGGTCGTCCTTGCTGTCGCTCCAGTCGGAGTTGTAAAAATCCGGGTTGTCGCGGTTGGTTTCGAGGTTGACGGGTTGTTCTTGAATCAATTCGCTGAACATTGGTTGGTTCCTCATGGCTATGTGCGATCCTAGCAAGGCTTGCGCGGCGTTGACCATTCCCGATAACATTACCCTTCCTCACATTGAAAGGTCGATTGAAATTATGGGAACAGCGCTCGAAGGACTCAAGGCGCGCCTGACGGATGTGCAATCGCTGCGCAGCGCGAGCGGGCTGGTCAGTTGGGAACAGCAAACGTATATGCCGGAAGGTGGCGCAGAGACACGCGCCGGACACCTCGCGATCCTCGCGCGGATTGAACACGAGATGTTCACCGCCGAGGAAACCGGGCGGTTGCTCGACGACGCGGAGCGCGAACTCGATGGCGCATCCTACGATGACGCCGATGTGAGCCTCGTCCGCGTGACGAAGCATGATTACGCGATCCGCACGAAAGTTCCGGCGGCGCTCGTCGCGGAGATCAGTGCGGAGACGGCGATGGCGACCCAAATCTGGGCGAAAGCCCGCGCGGAGAGCGATTTCAACGCCTTTGCGCCTTCGCTGGAAAAGATGGTGGACCTCACGCGCCAGCTTGCGGATTATCTCGGCTATGCGAGCCATCCCTATGATGCGCTGCTCGATCAATATGAGCCGGGGACGACGACCGCCGATGTCGTGGAGATGTTCGCGGGGCTGCGCCGGGACCTGCTGCCTATCGCGAACGCGATTGCGGAGCGTAAGGACAGCGTGAGCGACGCACCGATTCACCGCAATTTCGATGTCGCGAAGCAGAAGACCTTCACTGAGCAGGCCGCTGCGTGGTTCGGCTTCGACTTCAAGCGTGGGCGGCAGGATCAATCGCCGCACCCGTTCTGCCAATCGCTCTCGCCGGATGACGTGCGGATCACCACGCGCTTCATCCCGAATTTTCTCAGCAGCGCGGTTTTCGGGACCATGCACGAGACCGGACACGCGCTCTATGAGCAAGGGGCGGGGCTGGGCGGGCTGCACCCGATCCTCGCGAGTGGAACATCGCTCGGCGTGCATGAAAGCCAGTCGCGCATGTGGGAGAATATCGTCGGGCGCAGCCGGGGCTACTGGAGCCACTACTATCCGCAGTTACAGGCGCTTTTCCCGGAGTCCCTCTCCGATGTCGATGTAGAGACGTTCTACCGCGCAATCAACAAAAGCGAACCGTCGCACATCCGCGTGGAAGCCGACGAGGTGACGTACAACCTGCACATTATGCTCCGCTTCGAGATGGAGACCGATCTCGTTTCCGGCAAATTGAGCGTAAAGGATGCGCCGGATGCGTGGGAAGAGCGCTCGCAGGGTTATCTCGGCCTGACGCCGCCGGACCACAAGCGTGGCATCTTGCAGGATGTCCACTGGTCGATAGCGCTGATCGGCTACTTCCCGACCTATTCCATTGGCAATCTGCTCTCCGCGCAGTTTTACGAGACCGCGCTCAAGCAGCACCCGTCGATCCCGGATGAGATCGCGCAGGGCAGGTTCGATACGCTGCTCGGCTGGCTGCGCGAGAACATCCACCAGCATGGGCGGCGCTACTTCCCGCAGGAACTGGTGCAGCGCGTCACGGGCGAGAAGATCAATTCGCGCGCGTACATCGCGTATCTGCGTGCGAAGTTCGGGGAAATCTACGGATTTTAGGCTAAGAAAGATCACAAACGGGTCGGATAAATCCGACCCCTACACTGAAGCGAATGTCTGCTGTAGGGGCGGACCTATGTGTCCGCCCTTGAACGACTGAGATCGGATAAATCCGACCCACTGTATTGAAGGGTTTGGTATTACTTCGCCGGGGTCGCGAGCGTGGACTGGAACTGTTCGTACAGCTTGGTCACGCGCGCCGATTGATTGGTCGCCACTTTATCATAATCGGCTGCGTTCTTCGGGTCCGCCAGCTTGCCGAGCTGAATTGAAAGCAGGTCGCTCACATTGCTCACGACGAAGATCAGCGAAAGCTGCGTTACAAAGCAATCATTGCTAACGGATAGGCCTTCTTCGTACTTCTGGCGCAGCCCCGCGAGCGTGAGAATGCCATTCACGAGCGCAGGACCATCATCGTCCTTGATCTCCGTGAGAACCTTGCCGGCGTCGGTGAAATCTGTGTTGACCTGCTTGAGGAAGTCTGCGTCCTTGCAGGTTCCACTTTGAAGCACGGGTGCGGCACTTACGGAGTTGGCGTGCGTGCCGAAGGCAATCATAGCAGTGAGGAGGAGGGCGATCAGGGCGAGAACGATTTTGGAACGCATGTAGAAACTTCTCCATGTGAGCAAGGTAAGCGAGACCTTACAAGCGTACACCCGCTACAATTCGCGGGCAATCGGTTGTGATGAAATTGTTAGTCGTCTCGCAATCCTGAACGGGTCGGGCAAGCCACGACCCCTACACCGGATGCACTGTTATCCGACCTGTACGGGAACCGGATTGGAACTGACCAGATAATTACCATCGACCCCGACCAGCGTAACGCGCAGTTGGTAGGTTCCCGCCATCAATCCACCCGCGCCGAAACTCTCCAACTGCCCGTTGATCACCTGATTGCTGTGGGTCTCCCCGATGGTCGTCCAGTCCGGGAACTGCGGACCCTGTATCTCGACCTTGTAATAGGTCGCCTGTTCCTGCCCAAATGCCACCGTCCCAATGATCACGACCTGCCCGGCGATGGGCTGCCCCGGCGTCGGCGAGACAATCTGCGCGACCACGTTGGCGGGTGCGCCGGGTTGTGCGTTCTGCGCAGCCGAGAGTAACTCAGCGGTACAGGCCACATTCGGCAAAATCGGGACGCCCGCTTGTGCTGCATAAATCCGCGCGAAGGTGTCTTCGTCGGCGTAGCGCGGCGGTCGGATGAACACCTGCGGGTGCGCGGTCGGGATTTGATCCGCGACCTCATTGGGGACGAGGCAATAGGCGGGCGGTGGCGCGGCGGCGCGACCATTGTTCGGTTGCGGCATCATCGCGGCCATCATGCCGGGGTCGAGCGGCTGCACGAGCGCTTGTAGCACATCCCTTTCAATTTCGGCGAAGCGCGGACCATTGCGCGGTGGCGGCGTCGGCGCGACTTCCTGCCCCGCGACCAGCTTTCCGGTCGCATCCACGACCAGCGGCGCGCCCGCGAGGAACCATTCCGCGCGACCGGGCGGGCAGGCGCTGGCGGGGTCCTTCAACCCTGCCAGATTGCAGATTTGGCGTCGCGTCATGCCCTGCGGCTGCGGCTGCCCATCGGTGAGCAGTTGCCCCTTGCGCTTGAGTGCATCCTTGAGCGCCGGATCGTTGTAAATCGCGGTGACGACCTGATTCCAGATCGGAGCCGCGCCCGTCAAGCCGGATGAATTAACCATCGGCGAATTATCGGTGTTGCCGACCCACACGCCGACCGTCACATTGCGCGTGTAGCCCATTGTCCAATTGTCGCGGTAGTCGTTCGTCGTCCCGGTCTTTACCGATGTCGGAATATTCGCGGTGTAGAGCGGCGAACGCGCGCCCATCGCGGGGGTACGCGCGGCGTTATCGGCCAGAATATCGGAGATAATGAATGAAATGCGCGGGTCCAGCACCTGCCGCCCGTTCGCGCCTGTGTTGATCGAAGTCGGGGTCAGGTTCCCCTTCGGGCAGCCGCCCTCGTACTGGTACAGGATGCGCCCCTCGTTGTCGAGGACACACAGTAGCGAGGTCACGGGGACGAACTGCCCGCCATTCGCGAAGACGGAATACGCTTGCGTCAATTCGAGCGGGGTCAGGTCGCCGCCACCGAGCGTGAGCGACAGCCCATATTTGGAACCATCACTCCCGAAGCTGCGCACGCCAAACCGCGCCGCGATGTTGAGCAGTGCATCGACGCCGACACGCCGCAGCGCCTGCACCGCCGGGATATTGTATGAATTCGCGAGCGCATCCCGCATCCGCACTACGCCATGAAAGCGCCCATCGTAATTGCGTGGCGCGTAGGCAGCCTGTCCGGGCAAGCCAATTTGCTGCTCGGTGTCCCAATAGACCGTTGCGGCGGTGTCGCCCTGCTCCATCGACGCGGCGTAGGTCAGCGGCTTGATTGCACTGCCCGGCTGCTGCGCGGTGATCGCGACGTTGACCTTGCCCTTGATCGCCTCGTTGTTGTAATCGAGGCTGCCCATCAGAGCCATCAGTTCGCCCGTCCCCGGCTTGAGGATCACGACCGAGGCATTATGCGCGTTGTTCTTCTTCTCGATTTGCGCGATTTGGGCGCGGGCGGCGGTCTCCGCAAGGTTCTGGAAGCGTGGGTCAAGCGTGGTGTAAATCGAGAGGCCGCCCGTGAGCAGCGTCTCCGGCGGCAGGTTCAGCCCCGCCAGCAGGTCCTTCATCTCGTTTTCGGCGTAGAGCGTGAAGTGCGGATAATTCAGCTTCGCGGTGCGGCTATCCACGAAGGTCAATTGCGTTTTGAAGGCGGCGTCGGCCTCTGCGCGCGAGATTTTGCTGTTGGCGACCATCGCCTCAAGGACGATTCTGTGCCGTTCCGCGACCTTCGCCTGTATCGCCGGGTCTTCGCTCAGAGGATCGAGTTCACCGGGCGCTTGCGGCAACCCCGCGAGCAATGACGCTTCCGCGAGGGTGAGCTGCGCGGCGGGTTTGCCGAAATAGGTCTGCGCGGCAGCTTCGATCCCATAGGCGAGGTTGCCATAGTAAATCTGGTTGAGATACGTCTCAAGGATTTGATCCTTGCTCCACTGGCGCGCCATGATCAGCGCAAGGCCGATTTCCTCAAGTTTGCGGCGTATCGAGCGCTCGTTGCGGTACTTATAATCGAAGACGACCGCGCGCACGACCTGCTGCGTAATCGTGCTGCCGCCGCCCGCGCCGTCATCGGTGAAGAGTAGCCCGATACCCGCACGGCTGATGCCTGTGATGTCGATGCCGGGGTTGTCGTAAAAGGTCTTGTCTTCGGTGGCGAGCGTCGCGTCGATCAGGACCTTCGGGACATTCGCGAGTTTGATATTGGTGCGGCGGCCTTCCGGGAAGAGTTCATGCAGCAAACCCCCGTTGCGGTCATAGACTTTCGCGGTCTGGAACGTCGTCGCGCTGATCGATTTTTGTGCGAGGTCCCATTTCGCGGTGATCTGCCCCTGCCAATAGTTGTAGATGATCAGCGAGGTCGCCCCGCATCCGCAGCCCAGCACGACGAACAGCCCGACCACGATCATCAAACAGCCCGCGCAGCCGCCGGGGAACCAGCGCCGTTTGCGCTTCGCTGGTCCAGCATAAATAGGAGCGGGCGGCGGCACACCATAGACGGGCGCGTACTGCGGCGGGAGCGGCGGCGGGTTGTTCGGGCTGGACCCATGCACGGCGGGCTGTGTCGCGTTCGGGTTGACGGGCTGGTTTGGGACTGTGTTTTCGTCGTCGTATTGGAACGCCATGCGCGGTTGCGGCCTGTTGCGGATGCGTGCAGTTTAGCACACCGCGCGCACCACTACCTGACAGCTTTACTGCGTTTGCCGTGCGATCTCATTTTGCCGGAAATAGGACGCCGCCGCGACGGTCAGCAGGTTGAAGACGAGACCGCCGACCGCGCCCGTGACGACTGCGCGCAATAGCTCATTGCCCGCCGAAAGCGAGAACAGGAACAGCACCACGATGTCCACCGCGCAGCCGATCAGCGCGCCCTGCGTCGGCGTCAGTTTGCCACGCCGCACCCACAGATAGACCGCTGCAATCGATGCCCCGAAGACCGCGAGCAGAATGAAGGAAAGGATCGTCATGGCTACAAAATCTCCCTCAGAATAGCGCGCACCGGGGACCCGCACACGCCTTCCAGCTTGAGCGGCAGCGCGACCAGTTCATAGACTTCATCCGGCACGCCGGAGAGCTGCAACGATTCGAGGTTGACGATCCCACGCGCCCGCAAACGGTGGTGACACGCCAAATCCTTCGAGTGGAACGCATCGACGGACGGCGAATCCAGCCCGATCAGGCGCACGCCCTGCGCGGCCAGCATATCGATCAGCTCGATAGTCAGGTACGGGAAGCGCGTCGGCCAAACATGATCGGGCAGGTCGCTCACGGGGGTATGGAACAGCACGCGCGTCGCCTGCGCGATTTCGAGGCCGCGCAGGTCATCGGGTGTGATGCCGCCGTCCTCGCGCGTCAGAGTGACGACCTGCGCCGGACCGATGTACGCTTCAAGCGGCATTTCCGCCGGGTGCGCGCCGTCGTTTTCAAAGTGCCAGTAAGCATCGGCGTGCGTGCCTGTGTGCGCGCTCATGTGCAGCGTCGTCAGGTTGACCGAACCTCCGTCTGCAATGCTCGTCAGCAGGTCGAAGCCGAACGGCGTATCGCCCGGCCAGACCGCCGTTTTCGGCGTAACGCGGCGCGTGATGTCGTAAATCATCAAGTGACGAAACTCCGTTGCGCCTCGTGCGCGCGCCACGATCCGCTTGCCAGAATTTCCGCGATGGCATCGATGCACGCGCGGATTTCGTCATCGGTGTTGTAGAAGTGCGGCGAGACGCGGATTCCGGTTCCGGCGCGGTAATCGATCACGATGTCGCGGGCGAGCAGCGCGCGGGAGACTTCGTAGTCATGCTCCGGTTGCAGGACGACCGTACCACCGCGCCGCGCGGAATCCAGCGGGCTGTTGATCGGGATGTTCGCCTTCTGTGCGAGGTCGATTACGAGCGATGTTTGCCGGATCGAGTTCGCGCGGATCGCATCGACGCCGACCTTGCCGATAATTTCAATCCCCGGCTGGATCGCGTACAGGCTCGCGACGGCGGGCGTCCCGTTCAGAAAGCGGAAAGCATCGTCGCGGTAATCGATCTGGTCCACCTCGAAGGCGAAAGGCCGCTTGTGCGCCATCCAGCCCGTAAGTTTGGGGCGCAGCGTGCGCAGGTAATCCGGTCGCGCATAGAGGAACACGCCGCCCGGTCCGCCGCACATCCATTTGAGGACGCCCGCAACCGCGAAATCGACATTCAGCGTAGTCACATCCAGCGGAACGATCCCGGCAGAGTGGTACGCATCGAGGATCACCCATGCACCGACTTTATGCGCCTTCTCGATCACCTTCTGCACGTCCAGAATGTACGCGGTGCGGAAGAAAACGTGATCGATACACACGAAGAGCGTATGCTCGTCAATCGAAGCGAGCAGTTTTTGCAGGTCCATCCCCACGCCGTCGTCGCTCTTCACCATCGTCAGGCTGAGGTGCGGCTCGATCAGACTGCGCAGCGTGTAATAGACCGACGGGAAAATCATATCGGTGATGACGACCTTGCGCCGCGCGCACGACTCGAAATCGAAGCACGAGAGCAGCACGCCCACTGCCAGGCTCACATTCTGGTGAACGGAGACGGTCGCGGGCGGAGCGCCGATAATTGGCGCGATCTGGTCGCCAATCGCGGCGTTGAGGTCCCACCAGCCCTCGCCCCATGCGCGCACGCCGCGCGTTGCCCACATTTCCGCGTAGGAGTGCAGGCTATCGTACACGCCTTTCGGCATCGCGCCGAGCGAATTGCTGACCAGATAATTGGACGTTTGAAGGATCGGGAACTCGCTGCGCCATTGCAACAGCGTCTGGATTGCTTGCATTGTGCCTCTTCGCGCCTGCCGTTTTCGGCGCTGACGAGTACCAGAATAGCAGGTTAAGGGCGCGTTGTCACGCGGTCCCCTCAAGGTAAACGCATCAAACCCAAATACGTGGGCGGACACGCAGGTCCGCCCCTACACCGGAGCGCGTGTTTTTGTACGGGCGGACCTATGTATCCGCTCAACCTCTACGATACAATTCACCGTCTGCATCCTTTGAACCGGAATTTTCCATGCGCGCCCTGCAATTCGATGAACGCCTCCACCTCACCGACGCCGCGCCCGAACCGCTCCTCGCGCCCGGCGAAGTCCCGATCCGGCTGCGGCTGGCGGGCGTTTGCCACACGGATTTGGAACTGACGCGTGGCTATCTGGGCTTTCGCGGCACGCTCGGACACGAGTTCGTGGGCGAGGTCGCGGCGGATTCGGAAGGCTGGAAGGCCGGGCAGCGTGTCGTCGGGGAGATCAACATCGCTTGCGGCGCGTGCGATTACTGCCGCGCGGCGTATCCGAGCCAATGTCGCAATCGCTCGACGCTCGGCATCGCCAATTATGATGGCGTGTTTGCAGATATGCTGAAATTGCCCGCTGCGAACCTGTACGCCGTCCCCGACTCCGTGCCGGATGACGTCGCCGTGTTCACCGAACCGCTGGCCGCTGCGCTACAACTCACGAAGGTTACGCCCGTGCTGCCAACCGACCGCGTGGTGATCATCGGCGCGGGCAAACTTGGCCTGTTGATCGCGCAGGTGCTGAAGCTGACCGGGTGCGATCTGGTGGTGGTCGCACGACGTCCGCGCCCGGTGGCGCTGCTGGAGGCGTGGGGCATTCCGCACGTCATGTCTGCGGATAACTTGCCGAAACTGAGCGCACATATGGTCGTCGATGTGACAGGCAACGCGGAAGGCTTCGCCGCCGCGCTCGACCTCGTGCGCCCCGGCGGGACGATCTCGCTCAAAAGCACCTATGCCGACCTGCCGCACGCAGATTTGAGCCGGGTCGTGGTGAATGAGATTCGCGTGGTCGGGACGCGCTGCGGTCCGTTCGAGGCGGCGCTGCGGCTGATGCAAGCCGGGCTGATCGATACGGAGTCGATGATCGATGCACGGTATCCATTGGGTGATGCGGTGGCGGCGTTCGATCATGCCGCGCAGCCGGGAACGCTCAAGGTGCTGTTGACTCCATAGCGATACAATCAGGACGGGTCGGGCAAGCCACGACCCCTACACCGGGTGCGCTGTATTCGTAGGGGCGGACCGATGTGTCCGCCCTTGTTTTCATCTTGAATAATTCCGATTTCAATAATCTTTGGTGTGTCCCGCCCATAGGCCACCGCGCCGCGACCCGCTATAATTTCCGAAAAGCGAGCAGCAAGGCGAACCTCATGGCGATTGATTGGGTCGGAGAAGCGGAGCGCATCCGCGCGGATTTGGTCGAACGGCGGCGCGAACTGCACCGCTTCCCGGAACTCGCCTTCCAGGAGGTGCGGACTGCTGGTGTGGTCGCGAAAACGCTGACCGATCTCGGCATGGAAGTCACCACCGGGGTCGGCAAAACGGGCGTCGTCGCCGTGCTGGAAGGCGCGCATGACGGTCCGACCGTGCTGCTGCGTTGCGATATGGACGGCCTGCCCGTCAGCGAAGCGACGCACCTGCCGTTTGCTTCCGAGACGCCGGGCAGGATGCACGCCTGCGGCCACGATGGGCATATGGCGATTAGCCTTGGTGCAGCGCGGCTGCTCACCGAACATCGTGACACGTTGCATGGGCGCATCAAATTCCTGTTCCAGCCTGCCGAAGAGATCGCACGCGGCGCGCAGGCGATGATCGACGAAGGTGCGCTGGAGAATCCCACGCCGGAAGCTGCGTTCGGCCTTCACCTCTGGTCGGAAATCCCGGTCGGGACAGTCAGCGTGACCGAAGGCGCGATGATGGCGGGCGCGGATTCATTCAAGATCGTTGTGCAGGGCAGTGGTGGACACGCGGCGCTCCCGGACCAGACCCGCGATCCGTTGCTCGCGGCGGCGCAAATCGTGAGCGCGCTACAAAGTATTGTCAGCCGCAACGTGAGCGGGCTGGATACCGCTGTCGTCTCCGTGACGATGTTCCACGCGGGCGAAGCGCAAAACGTGATCCCCTCCGAAGTCGTGCTGCAAGGCACATTCCGCACCTTCCAGCCGGAGACGCACGCACTCGTTCTGCGCCGCCTCGGTGAGATCGCGACCGGGATAGCCGCCGCGCTCGGTTGTACCGCCGGGGTCGAGTCCTATCAGGTCGCGCCGCCACTGCTCAACAACGCCGCGACAAACGAACGACTGCGCGAGGTCTTCTCCGAACTGCGTTTCGCCAAGCCGCTCAAGCTGATCGACAACTACCGGACAATGGCCGCCGAAGATATGGCCGTGATCCTGAATCACGTCCCCGGTACGTATCTCTTCGTCGGCGCGGGCAATATCGAAAAAGGCATTACCTACCCGCACCATCATCCACAATTCGACATCGACGAAGACGCCCTGCCGACGGGCGTAGCGCTGCTCTGCGCGGCGCTTGCGGATCGGCTCACGGGGGAGTAGATGCCCACCGCGAATATTTTTACGTGGAAAGATGGGCGCGGCTGGCTGATCCTATCAGGCGGCGGCGTAGAGGGCAGCGACCCGGAGGCGCAAGCGCTCGCCAAAATCCCGGCGGGTGATCCGGTCGCATATATATTCGCCGCCAGCGACATCGAAGCGGGCGACCAGCACCTCGCCGCGCTGGAAGACGCGGGCGCGCCGGTGGGCTACCTGCTGGATGTGACCACCGAAGATGATGCGACGATCCGCGCGCAGCTCACGGAAGCCGGGATGATCCTGCTCGGTGACGGCCCGAACGTGGCAGCCTTGCGCGGCGGGCTGGTCGGCGCGGCAGCCGAAGCGATGCAAAGCGCATTCGATGAGGGTGCAGTCGTCTTCGGGATCGGCGCGGGCGCGGCGGTCCTCGGCGCATATTTCGTCACCGTACAGGGTGATGTGCGTCCCGGCTTCGGCTGGCTCGCCAATGCGATCATATTGCCGATGGGCGAGACTTTCCCGCTGGAAGGCGCGAAAATCCAGAAGTTGTTGACCGAACACCCGGAATGCTTCGTGATCGCGCTCGGTGACGAGTCGGCGCTCGCTTTCGGACCGGATGGACAGGTCGAAAGCTGGGGCGAGCGGCGGCTGGGCGTGACGCTCGGCAAGGCGTATATGCCGAACGAACAGGAAGGCTGAACGATGCCCGCGACGATTTTGGTAGGGGCGCAGTGGGGCGACGAGGGCAAAGGCCGCATCGCGGATTGGCTCGCGGCAGAAGCGGACGTCGTAGCGCGCTTCGCGGGCGGCGATAACGCTGGGCATACGGTGCGCGTGGGGGATGATACCTTCAAGTTGCACCTGATCCCGTCCGGCATCCTGCACGAGCGCGCGCGCTGCATCCTCGGACCCGGCACGGTCATCAACCCGCTGACGGTGCTGCGCGAAATCGAAGACCTCGCACGCGGCGGCATCATCGTCACGCCGGAACGCCTTGTGATCGATCCGCGCGCGCACATTATCACGCCCGCGCATATCGCGCTCGATGGAGCCAACGAACGCGCGCTCGGCGATGAAAAAATCGGGACGACCAACCGGGGGATCGGTCCGGCCTATTCGAGCAAGACCGCGCGCACGGGCATTCGCGCCGGGGAGATGCTCGATTCGGAACGCTTCGGGGATCGCGTTCAAAAGGCGATTGCGGAAG
This sequence comes from Aggregatilineales bacterium, assembly GCA_965246845.1. Lineage (GTDB taxonomy): Bacteria > Chloroflexota > Anaerolineae > Aggregatilineales > UBA2796 > JBBRMW01. The sequence continues at coordinate 264,288 of CBDFFR010000008.1, read as the reverse complement.
GCGACCAAATTTTACAATCCATTCACGGCCTCGCGCCCATCACGGACGCGGACGCGAAAACCGCGAGCTACGTTGACGCGGCGCGGCGGCTGGGTTCCTACATCGCGGATGGGGTGTTGCTCATCGGGGAAGCGCTCGAAGCCGGGAAGCGTGTGTTGTGTGAGGGCGCGCAAGGGACACTGCTCGATCTCGATCACGGCTGGTATCCGTTCGTGACCAGTTCTTCACCGATTGCAGGCGGCGCGCTGACCGGACTCGGCTTCGGTCCGCGTTACGTGGATCGCGTGATCGGCGCGGCGAAGGCGTTCAGCACGCGCGTCGGCAGCGGTCCCTTCCCGACCGAGCAGGACGGCGCGATTGGCGACCGCTTGCGCGGCACGGGCGCGAATCCCTGGGATGAATTCGGGACGACGACGGGGCGGGCACGGCGCTGTGGCTGGCTCGATCTGGTAATCCTGAAATATGCAACGCGCATCAACGGCTTCACCGAACTGATATTGAACGTCTAATGTGAAATGGAAAAGGTTTGGAGGTCAAAGGCAAAGTCACGGGCAAGCAAGCGCTTGAGAACCAAACAGGTGACTTTGAGGGTGATGCGAGCGGTCAAGCCAGCTACCGTTTTAGCAAGCAAGCGCTCAAGGTTGCGCCCTGTGTTCTGGAGTTGGTGAAAGACGCCTTCGATGCGTTCACGTAAACTGCCCAGCGCGGCGTCGAGTAGCGGATGATTTTGTTGGGACGGGTTGGCGCGTTTGGGAGTGAGGACACAGTTGCCGGTTTCATCGGCAATGCTGGCTTGCCAATCCGCGCCAAGAAAGCCCTTGTCGGCCAGGATGTCACAGTCGTTGACACGGTACAGAACACTCTCGGCAGCAAGACGTTCGTCGGTGTTGGCAGCCACCAAGTCGTAGACGACGGGCAGACCGTCGCAGGTACTCAGCAGCACGAGTTTGAAGCCGAAGTAGTGCAGCTTACGCGCCGCACACTGACCATACCCGGCATACCCTGCAAAGTCACTATGTGTTTTGGACCGTTTGTAGCCTACCACCGGGACAGGTTTGGTATCCAGCAGCAGGCACTCGCAGGTATACCCACCCAACATCCCCAACCACGCTTGCCGTAGTGCTTCCACCACCGCTTGTAAGGCTCGCCCGCGTCGATTGTACTGGCTCTGGTCCACCAGCTTAGGAAACAGGTCCAGATGGTTGGCACGCATGTATGCCACATACTGCGTTTCGCCCGGATATGGCACAAAATCATGCGCCAGCAGCAATGTCAACAATTCGCTGTCGCTGAACTGCGCTTTTGCGCCTGTCTTACCCTTTAGCAGATGCCGTCCCTCTGTTTGATACCAGTCGTCTACCAGCACGTACAGCGTGGTCAAAAGCGTTTCCAGGTCTATACTTGTCATGGGAATGGGTCCGATTGACTGTAGGGGTACCTTCAATCTTGCGTCCCATTCCCCTTTTCGCCAAATTCATTCCACATCAGACGTATTGAACAAGCTGGATGTGTTGAGCGGCTTCGATGAACTGCAAATCGCGATCGCCTATGAAATCGACGGGCAGCGTACCGCGAATCTGCCCTACGATCTGGATGCGATCAGCCGTGCAGTACCGATATACGAAACGCTGCCCGGCTGGCGTGACGACCTCACGGGTGCGCGCACGTTCGACGGGCTGCCCGAAGCAGCGCGCAAGTATATCCAGCGCGTGGAAGCGTTTGTCGGCGTCCCGGTGAGCGCGATTGGGGTGGGTCCGGCGCGCGATCAGGTGGTGCTGCGCCAAGCATAATCCAGCCTCAAAAACTTGCCCTTACCTGATCTCATGAAAAACTAAAATAGATATATACTTTCCGAGTGGTCGTTACATACATCCGGGGGAAAGATCATGGTTCGTCTTTGGCGTTTGCTGCTTATTCTGATTCTTGTCTTGCTCGTAAATTCGACACTTTACACGGCACAGGCACTCGCACCCACGAAGACGCCCGCGCCCACAAAAACCAAAGTACCGACTAAAACGCCTGTGCCGACGAAGACATCCAGACCGCTACCTACAATCCCCGGCAAGCCGACCGTAGTGCCGCTCGTGGAGGGTTCGCTTGGCACGCTGGCGTTCATCTCGGATGAGGGTTCGCTCAACATTGTCGATACAGATGGAACGAACCTTAAAAAACTTGCGCAGCCCGGAATTGGTTTAGATGGTGGCGGGTTGGTTTGGTCTCCCGATGGTACGCAACTGGCTTATGTATCCAATCGCGGAGCGCTGACGATAATGAGTGCGGATGGGTCGAGTCCACGCACAATTGTGGAGGACACCGGAGGTCCACTTGTCTGGTCTTCGGATGGGAAGACGTTGTTTGCACGTACCAGCGATTCTGGCTCATCCGCTCCAGCAATGCTGGCTATCGACGTCGTGACCAGAGAGAAGCGCACGATTTACGAGTTCAAGAAAGATGAGACCAAAAAGAGCGGCGACGTTGGACTGGTCTCGCCGGATGGAAAACAGATGCTCCGTGCTTACACGCCGGATATCTATACTGCGCCGCAGCTCGTTAGCTTTAGCCTTTTACTGATCGATCTGGCGAGTGGTGCGGAAACGCCATTGTTCGATGACCTGGTGAGTATTACAACAGGCGCATGGTCCCCGGATAGCACGCGGTTAGCGGTGGTCCCCTCCTCATCGAAGGTCACGCCATCGCTCGGCATCTACGATCTTGCCACGAAGAAATTCACGCCACTTGTTACCGATACAAGTCTCTTCCCGCTTGGTTTCCTGCGAAGCCGCATCCTGTGGTCGGCAGACGGGACACAACTCATATATACCTTCACCGATTTTGAAACCATCAAAACCGACTTGTTCGTGATCAACGCAGATGGGTCACACCACCGTCGTCTCTCGCCCGGAAATGTCTTCGGCATGAATGCCTTTCTGACTCCGCTCGCGTGGCGTTCCGCGACGACTACAAGCGCCGCCGCAACCGAAGCGCCAACCGCCCCGGCAACGCAAGCGAGCTGACGTTAACGCTCCTCAAGCAGCCACCCCGCGCGGAACTCTGGCCGCTGCATCGTCGTATAGTGCTTGTGCTAAACTAGCACCTGTGCGACAGAGGAGCGACCATGCTGTTTTCGCGTTCATCGCGAGTTTTCCCAATCTTCTTCACGTTGATTACGCTGCTGCTCGCGGCGTGCAACCCGCCACCCGCCACACTCGCGCCGCTGCCCGATGCGCGCGATGTCCTCAGCAAGGCGGCGGCACAGGTCCGCACATCCAAATCGCTGCGGATCAAGCTGCAATTGAGCGGCGCTCCGGTGTATGTCGATACACTGCGCGCGGTCTCGTTCATCTCGGCGGATGGGGCGTACCTCGCGCCGGACCGTGTGAAAGCAACCGTTGTCGCGAAGATATTGGGTGTCGCGGGCGAGGTCGAGATCGTCACGGTCGGCAATGACCAGTGGTTCAAGAACAGCATCCTGACAGGCGGCAAGTTCTCGAAAGCGGTCTTCGCGCCGGGCTTCAACGCGCAAACGCTGGTCACGAGCGATACCGGGATTGAAGCCGGGTTGAAATCGATCCGCGATTTGAAGATGGTTGGTGCGGAAAAGCTGTTCAATACGGATGTGTATCACATTTACGGCGTGGCCTCCGGCAAGGACATCGAATCGCTGACAGTTGGACTGATACGCGGCACGCTTGTCAATTGCGACATCTACATCGACCAGAAGGATAGCCGCGTTGTGCGCGTCGTGTTGCTCCAGCCGGATACGGTCACGGAGAAGGAGCCGAAGCCGACGACGTGGCTGCTCGAATTGTACGATTATGATGTGAGCATCCAGATCGAGCCGCCCGACGTTTCAGGAGCGACGGCGGCAGCAACTGCAAACGCCGCACCACTCGCGACCATCCCGCCCTTCGGAGCGCCGCAGCAATGACGGCTCCGATCACGCAGGCGATCCGCACGCCGCGCCGCACAACCGCACCCGCCACGCAGCCGATCCGCACGCTCTCCCCGATGCGGCGGCGGCTGGTGATCGCGTTGATCCTGATTCCGGTCTTTATCGGCGCGCTGGACCTGACCATCGTTTCCGCGATTCTGCCGGAAGTGCTGACGCGGCTGAATATTCCGGTCGATACGAACCTCGGCGCGGCGGCGTGGGCGGTCACGGGCTATCTGCTCGCGTATACCGTCTCGATGATGATCATGGGGCGCGTCTCGGATTTGATCGGGCGGCGCAGCGTCTACCTCGCGTGCCTCGTGATTTTCATTGCCGGGTCGTGGTGGGTCGCCAGCAGCAGCGAGTTTCCTACGGATTTGCTGAACAGCATCGCGCGCCAAATCCTCAACCAGCCGCCGCAGGATTTGAACAAGCTAACGCTGCTCGCGGTGATAATCGGGCGCGTCATCCAGGCATTCGGCGCGGGCGCGATGGTCCCGGTCAGCATGGCGCTTGTCGGCGATTTGTACCCGCCGGAAAAGCGCACCGGACCGATTGGCGTAATCGGCGCAATCGATACCGCCGGGTGGGTCCTCGGCCACCTCTATGGCGGGGTCGCGGTCAAATTCTTCAACGATAATGGTCCCGCGCTCGCGAACGCGCTCAAGCCGCTCGGCTTGCCTGCCCCAAGCTGGCATACACTGTTCATCATCAACGTACCAATTGGGATTATTGCGTTCGCGCTGACACTGGTGGCATTGCGCGGGCTGCCCATCGTGCGCGGACGCGGGCGCTTCGATGTCGTGGGCGCGGTGCTGGTCAGCGCGGCATTGATTGGCCTGAGCGTGAGCCTCGGCGGTCAAACCGATGTCTCGACAAGTACCTCGCTGCGCAATGTCGGCCAGCCCGTGCCGTTCAACCTTGCGCTGCTGCTCGGCTCGGTCGGCGTATTCGTTATATTCATCATCTGGGAACTGCGGATCAAACATCCGCTGCTGGAACTGCGCCTGTTCCGCAAGCGCAACGTTTCCGCGGCCTCAATGACCAATCTCGTCGTCGGCTTCTGCCTGATGCTCGGCCTCGTGAGCGTCCCGCTGCTGGTCAACCTGCGCGCGGAGAACGCGAGCGCGGCCTCTATCGCGAACGCGGCGCAGGATTCGGGCATTCTGCTTTCTGCGCTGACGATCCCGATGGCGCTGATCGCCGTGCCGGGTGGAGCGCTCTCCAACCGGATCGGCTATCGCGCGACGGTCGTGGGCGGCTTGCTGCTCGCGGCGGGCGGGCTGTTCGCGGCGGGGCTGACCTGGAGCGCGACTTCCGCACCGCCGCTAATGGCGCTGCAAATGGCGATTGCCGGTTTGGGACTCGGCCTGACGATTTCGCCCGTCGCGACGGCAGTAATCAATGATGCGCAGGACGACGCGCGCGGTGTTGCTTCGGCGCTGGTGATCATCCTGCGACTGGTTGGGATGACGGTCGCGATTGCATCACTGACGAGCTACGCGCTTGCCCGCGTCAATCAAATGGTTGCAGAGGCACAGAGGACCTTCGCGGCTGACCTGACCGCGCAAGCACTGGAAAAGGCGAACGTAGCCGCATACTTCGCGTCCGGTATCCGCGCGATCAATGAACTGCTGTTGATCGGTGCGGCGGCGTGCGTAATCGCGCTTGTCCCGGCGCTGTTCCTGCGTGGCAGCGCGAAGTACAATCCAGACAACGCCACAGGAATACAACCATGAGTGACATCACCACCCGCGCCGAGGCGCTGCACCGCCGCGCAATCATCATCGATGGTCACAGCGATATTTTGATGCCCGTTGCCGATGGCAAGATGACGCTCGCGGACCGCAACGAAGTCCCCGACCCGGCGACATGGAAATCGCCGTTTCTGCCACCGACGGGCGGTCTCGGCATTCCCGCGCATCCGCTCTTCTTCGGACCAATGGGGCAATATGATGTTCCTCGCTTTCGTGAAGGCGGGCTGACAGCGCAGGTATGCGCGATTTACATTGAAGATAAAGAACTCGGCTGGGCGGTCGAGCGCGGGTTACATATGGCGTGGAGTTTTCACCACGCGACGGAGACGATCCCCGGCTTTGAAGCGATCCTGAGCGCTGGCGATATTCACCGCATCAAAGCGGAAGGCAAAGTCGGCGGTATCCTTTCGCTGGAAGGCTTCGAGGCAGTGGGTCCGAACCTGTGGATGCTCGACCATTACTACAAACTCGGATTGCGGATCGCGAGCCTGACGCACGTGCGGCGCACCTTTTATGCGGATGGCAGCTACGCGGCGGCGCAGGCAGGCGGCCTGAGCGCATCTGGCAGGGCGGCGGTTCAGCGTATGAACGAACTCGGCATCGTGGTCGATCTGGTCCACCTGCACGAGCGTGGCGTATGGGAAGTGCTGGAGATGACAACCGCACCGGTAATCCTCTCGCATTCGACGAGTACGATGTTTCCGCGAGAAGGCGCGGATGCGTTCGGCGTAATGGGTGCGATGGTCCCACGTCCACGCCTGACGCTGCCGCGCGACCGCGCAATACTCGAAGGGCTGCGCGACAATGGCGGCGTATTGGGCGTGATCTGGTTCTACAAACTCGATCTGGATGATGTGATCGCGGATATTGAAACCGCGCTTGAGGTGATGGGACCGGATCATGTCGGGATCGGTTCCGATTTGTACGGACTCGAACTCGCGCCGAAAGGTCTTGAGCATATCGGGAAGATGCCTACGATCACGCAGCGTCTGATTGAACGTGGGCATTCCGACGAGGTGATTGAGAAAATCCTCGGCGGGAATTTCCTGCGCGTGTTCGAGCAGGTCTGGAAGTAGGGACAATGCAGTGGGTCGGTCAAGCCCGACCCCTACACAAGAGGAACATCATCGTGAACAATCCGACTCCACCGCAAACCGTGACGACCCTGTTCCTCGATCTGGGCGGCGTACTGCTCACCAACGGCTGGGGGCGCACCGTGCGCAAGAACGCCGCCGAAAAGTTCCAGATCGATTACACGGAAATGGACGAGCGCCACCATCTCAGTTTCAACACCTATGAGGACGGCAAACTGACGCTCGATCAGTACCTCGATCAGGTCGTGTTTTACGTGCCGCGCAGCTTCACCAAAGAGGCGTTCCGGGCATTCATGTACGAGCAGTCGCAGCCCTTCCCCGAGATGCTGAACCTGATCCGCACGCTCAAGGCGCGTTACCATCTCAAGATCGTTGTGGTCAGCAACGAAGGCCGCGAACTGACCGATTACCGGATCGATACCTTCAAACTGCGCGAATTCGTGGATGCGTTCGTTGTTTCCTCCTATGTTCACTTTCGCAAGCCGGACCGCGATATTTATTCGCTGGCGCTGGACATCGCGCAGACGAAGATGGAAAACGCGGTGTACGTCGATGATCGACTATTGTTCATCGAAGTCGCGCGTGGGATGGGGATTTACAGCATTCGGCATGTTTCGCTTGAAGATACGGCGGCGCAGTTCGCGACGCTTGGGTTGACATAGAATCGCCGCCAGCCGAAGGACGGGCTTGTCAAGGGGAGAGTTGAATCACATGTTATTGTAGACGTAGAAGATATAATCCTGTGGCGCTGTTTTGACGCCCACATCGTTCAACAACCTGAGGAGTTGTGCGCGATGATCTGTACCATGATTGACCACCTGCAGAAGCACCTGCCACACGATAAGGTTTTTGTCTTCCTCATCTGTGAATGGTCTTTCAAACAACATTTCATCGCGCAACCCGGCAAGATAATCGCGCATTCTTTGTTCAACACTATCCCAATATGAACGAATTATTTTCTGATCGTCAAAGGTGGCGGGATCAAGCGACTGTGGAGTTTCGACGCCGCGCAATCCGCTAAACCATGAATCATCAACGCTCATCATATGAACAATCTGATTTCGGACAGACCCAACCGAGTAATCTGCATTTTGGGTGAACTGTTCATGGGACAGTGAAGTGATAAACCAATTCCATATCTTGCGATTTTCGGCGAAGTGATACTCGTAGAAGTGGCGAAAGGCATCTGCGTTCATTTGTAACTCCTCTGTATGTGAGCAGCGGAATTATTGTACAGGTGTTCGCGTAAAATCAAAGTTTAACGAAATTAACGACTTGAACTCAGGCGTTTCAAGTTTTGGCGGCGCGTCGACAATTGCTAAGATAGTAAAGTCGGTAGCAAGGGGTCGGCGCGATGCAGATGCGATACATCCTGACGATCAACGGCGGGTCTTCCTCGATCAAGTTTGCGGTCTTCGATAGCACGGCGCTCACGCGGCGGCTTTCCGGCAAGGTCGAGCGGATCGGCCTGCCGGATACGCGCATCGAAGTCACCGACCACGCCAGCGGGCAGACGCACAAAGAGCCGGCTCCAGCGGGCGATCACCTGCAATTGTTGATCCACGCCGTCGAGCAGGCGATTCCCTTCGATCAGATTGGCGCAATCGGACACCGCATCGTACACGGCGGCCCAAGCTATGCCGACCCGCAGCACATCACACCGGAAATTCTGGATGCGCTCGACGCACTTTCGCCATTCGACCCGCAACATTTACCCGCCGAACTCGCGATGATCCGCGCGGTCATGGGCGCATACCCGCAGCTACCGCAAATCGCGTGCTTCGATACGGCCTTTCATAGTGACCTGCCACCTATCGCCAAGTTGCTCCCAATCCCGCGCCGCTATGCGGATCGCGGTGTGCGGCGCTATGGTTTTCACGGGCTGTCATATGCCTACATCATGGAGGAACTGCGCCGTCTTGATAAGCAGATAGCGCAGGGAAGGTTGATCCTCGCGCACCTCGGCAGCGGCGCGAGTATGGCCGCCGTGCGTGACGGCAAGCCAATCGATACGACAATGGCCTTCACGCCGACCGCCGGGCTGGTGATGGGGACGCGCACGGGCGACCTCGACCCCGGTGTGTTGCTCTACCTCGCGCAGACAGATGGACTCTCGCCGGACCAGATCAGCAAGATGGTCAATGCCGAGTCGGGCTTGATTGGCGTTTCGGAAACCAGCTCAGATATGCGCGATCTGCTGGAACGCGCGCCGACCGACCCCCGTGCTGCCGATGCGGTGGCGCTGTTCTGCTACAGCGCGAAGAAGACGCTCGGCGCATATGCGGCGGCGCTCGGCGGGCTGGATTGTATCGTCTTCGCGGGCGGCATCGGAGAAAATTCGGCTGCGGTACGCGCGGCGATTTGCGAGGGGCTTGGCTTCCTCGGCATCGAGATCGACGCGACACGCAACACCGACCACGCACCGATTATTTCAACGGATGCCAGCCGCGTCGCGGTTCGCATCATCAAGACGGATGAAGAGTCGCAAATCGCTCATTTGGTTCAGGGGGTACTCAATGCTTGAAACCATGACCCGGACGCTCGCACCGGACCTGCTTCGCAAGATGGATGCGTGGTGGCGCGCGGCCAACTACCTTTCGGTCGGCCAAATCTACCTGTTCGAGAATCCGCTGTTGAAAAAGCCCGTGACGCGCGAGCAGATCAAGCCGCGCCTGCTCGGTCACTGGGGGACCACGCCGGGGCTGAACTTCATCTATGTTCACCTGAACCGCCTGATCGTCGAAAACGATCTGGATATGATCTATGTGTGTGGTCCGGGGCATGGCGGTCCGGGGATGGTCGCGAATGCGTACCTCGAAGGGACGTACAGCGAAACGTATCCCGATATTTCGATGGACGAAGCGGGCATTCGCCGCATGTTCAAGCAGTTCTCGTTCCCCGGCGGCATCCCCTCGCACGCCGCGCCGGAAACGCCCGGCTCGATCCACGAGGGTGGCGAACTCGGCTATTCGCTTGCGCACGCCTATGGCGCGGCTTATGACAACCCGGAATTGATTGTCGCGTGCGTGGTTGGTGACGGCGAAGCGGAGACAGGCGCGCTCGCCGCAAGCTGGCACAGCAACAAATTTTTGAACCCGGTGCATGATGGCGCAGTGTTGCCGATATTGCATCTGAACGGCTACAAGATCGCGGGTCCGACGGTGCTGGCGCGCATCCCGCATGAAGAACTCGATATGTTGATGCGCGGCTATGGCTACAAGCCGCACTGGGTTGAGAGCGAAGGCGACGACCACGAGGCCGCTCATCAAGCGATGGCCGAAACATTGGACACCGTACTTGCCGAAATCCGCGCGATCCAAGCCGAAGCGCGCGCGAACGGCTTCACACAGCGCCCGGCGTGGCCGATGATCATCATGAAGACGCCGAAGGGCTGGACGGGTCCGAAGGTAGTGGACGGCGTGCAAATCGAAGGCACGTTCCGCGCGCATCAGGTCCCGATGGAAGACATGAGCAAGCCGGATCACCTGAAGCTGCTCGAAACATGGATGAAGAGCTACAAGCCGGAAGAACTCTTCGATGAGAACGGGACCTTCCACGCCGAATACGCCGCGCTCGCGCCGGTCGGGACGCGCCGCATGAGCGCCAACCCGCACACCAATGGCGGCCTGCTGCTGCGTCCGCTGCAAATGCCGGACTTCGCAAGCGCGAGCTATGCCGTCGATGTGCCGAAGCCGGGTGGGGTACAGGGCGAGGCGACGCGCGTGCTGGGGCGCTTCCTGCGCGACATCATGACTCTGAACATGGATACGCTGAATTTTCGCGTCTTCGGACCCGATGAGACCTCCTCGAACCGCCTCAACGCGCTCTGGGAAGTCACCGACCGCGTGTCGACGGCAGAGGTCTACGACTTCGATGATCACATTTCGCCGGATGGCCGCGTGATGGAAGTCCTGAGCGAGACGAACTGCGAAGGCTGGCTGGAAGGCTACCTGCTGACCGGGCGGCACGGGTTCCTCTCGTCCTATGAAGCGTTCATCCATATCATCGATTCGATGTTCAACCAGCACGCCAAATGGTTGAGCGTGACGCGGCATATTCCCTGGCGGCTGCCCATCGCCTCGCTGAATATTTTGCTGACCTCGCACGTCTGGCGGCAGGACCACAACGGTTTCACGCATCAGGACCCCGGCTTCCTCGACATTGTGGCGAACAAGAAGGCCGAAGTCACCCGTATTTATCTGCCGCCAGACGCGAACACGCTGCTCTCCGTCGCGGACCATTGTCTGCGCAGCAAGCATTATGTAAATGTGATCGTCGCGGGCAAACAACCCTCGTGGCAGTGGCTCGATATGGACGCGGCGATCAAACACTGTACGCTTGGTTTGAGCATCTGGGAATGGGCAAGCAATGACGAGGATAGCGACCCGGACGTGGTAATGGCGTGCGCGGGCGATGTCCCGACGATGGAGACGCTCGCGGCGGTCGATTACCTGCGGCAGCACTTCCCGGAATTGAAAATCCGCGTGATCAATGTCGTGGACCTGTTCCGGTTGCAATCCCCGGACGCGCATCCGCACGGCCTAAGCGATGAGGATTTCGACGCGCTGTTCACGACCGACAAGCCCGTGATCTTCGCCTTTCATGGCTATCCGGGCCTCGTTCACCGGATGACCTACAAGCGTACCAACGACGTGAATATTCATGTTCACGGCTTCAAGGAAGTCGGGACGACGACCACGCCCTTCGATATGGTGGTCCTCAACGAACTGGATCGCTTCCATCTGGTGATGGATGTGCTGAACCGTGTGCCGAAAATCGGCGGCAGCGAGAAGATTTATCACAAACAGGAGTTGCAGTTCAAGCTGATCGAACACAAGAAGTATACGCACGAAACCGGGGAAGACCTGCCGGAAGTGCGCGACTGGAAGTGGAAGGGGCGCGCGTCTTCGTAGGGGCGATGGCTTGCCTCACCTGTTATGAATTGAAGACGGGTCGGGCAAGCCGCGACCCCTACACCGGAGCGCGCGTGTCTTCGTAGGGGCGGACCGATGTGTCCGCCCACGCATTTGCTTTTGATGCTGCTCAATCTGTAGCGCGCCCTTGACGCACGGGCGGCTTTTGCTAGAATACGGGGTATAGGGCGACGTAGCTCAGCGGTAGAGCAAGGGACTCATAAGCCCTGGGTCATGTGTTCAAATCACATCGTCGTCACAAATGAAATTTCAATGGTTAGTAGAGCGGACGCCATTCTTGGCGTCCCTACAGACGTTTACATTTAGTGTACGCACGTTAGACTAGAAACTGACCTCTCTTCACCCGTAGATTGGTGTTAAAACCTCTTGCGCGAATTTGCATAAGTCTGTTATACTCCTCATGTTATCTGAACATCCGTTCTCCGCGTGAGAATGGAGTCACCCGAAGCGAGGAACCATGCCGAGCGCCCCACCCAGCGAGTTCAGCATTGCCGGAGCCAAACGATATGACCACCGCAACGCGGTCCGCTGGCTGATTTCACACGCGGCGGATCATCCGCTGCTCGCGCTCGGCGCGGCTGCCCTCTCCATTATCAGCAACATCGCCTATGCGCAGGGTCCGGTCTTGATAGGTACGGCTGCGCAGGAGATCATCGCGCCGACCGCGCCGAATGGTCTGCTGCTGATATGTCTTGCAATCCTCGTTGCGCTAACTGTGAGCGGGATCACCAACCTCGTTCAATCGCTCACGATTGAAACACTGGCTCAGCATATGGAAGCCGATACGCGCCACGAGATGTACGCCAGCCTGCTTGCGAAGGACCAGACCTTCCATGACCGCCAGCGCGTCGGCGACCTGATGGCGCGTGCGACCGAAGACGTGCGGCAGATCAACGGAATGGTCAACCCCGGCCTGCTGTTTATTTTTAACACCGTTATCGGGATCGCTGTACCGCTGTATTTCATCGCGCAAATCCGGCTGCAATTGACGCTCGTGCCGTGCATTTTCGTCGTGTTCTATGTGCTGTCGCTGCGCCGGTATATGGCCGCGCTGAACCCCGTTGCGAACCGTCAGCGCGAACAATATGGCAAGATCAACGCCGAACTGGAAGAAGTGATCGTCGGCATCGAAGTCGTGAAGGCCAGCGCGCAGGAAGTCTACGAGCGCCGCAAGTTCAGCCAGAATGCGCGGCTCTTCCGGGATTATTTCGTGCGACAGGGCAAAATCGAGGCGCGCTATCTGCCGCTGCTGCTGCTCGGCTTCGCGATTGGTTTTACCTTCCTGCACGGCATGTATCTGTATTCGCGCAGCGAAATCACGATCCCGAACCTGATCGGGCTGATGGGGTTAGTCGGGTTGCTGCGCTTCCCGACGTTCATCTCCGTGTTCTCATTCTCGCTGCTGCAATTCGGCATGGCGGGCGCGACGCGCATCCTGAACATCATCAGTGCGGAGACCGACCTCGACCAGAACCCAAGCGGGTACACGGGTCAGATTCGCGGAGACATCAAGTTCGAGAATGTGTCCTTCGGGTATGACAGCACACATAATGTCCTCGATGGAGTTACCTTTTCCGTTGAACCCGGCCAGACGGTCGCTATCGTCGGCCAGACCGGATCGGGCAAATCGACGCTGACGCAACTTGTCAACCGGACCTACGATACGACACGCGGCAAGGTACTGGTCGATGGCGTGGACGTGCGCGACTGGAACCTGACCTCGCTGCGTTCGCAAATTTCCAAGATCGAACAGGATGTATTCCTCTTCTCACGGACGATTGCAGAGAACATCGCGTTCAGCCAGCCGGGGGCGAGCCGCGAGGAGATTGAAGGCGCGGCGAAGGAAGCGCAGGCGCACGACTTCATCATGAGCTTCAAGGAAGGCTACGATACGGAGATCGGGGAGCGCGGCGTAACGCTCTCTGGCGGGCAGCGGCAACGCCTGGCGCTCGCCCGCGCGTTCATGAGCCACCCGCGCATTCTGATTCTCGACGACTCGACCAGCGCCATCGACAGCGCCACCGAAGACGAAATCCAGAAGGCGATCCAGCGTGCGCAGATAGGCCGAACCACGCTCTTGATTACGCACCGCGTCTCGCAAATCCGCTGGGCGGATAAAATTCTGGTGATCGACGGCGGGCGGCTGGTCGCGCAGGGCGCGCACGAGGAGCTGTTGCGCCGCTCGCGTGATTACCGCCGCATCTTCGCGCGGTACGACATGGAACTGCCGCCGCTGGAGGAACCGGAAGGAACCGCCGCACGATGAAATATGCGCTCAATATGCCGCCATTCGGAGACTTTGCGGACCCCCGCGCGCTGGCAGACCTTGCGCGCGATGCGGAGAGCGCCGGGTGGGATGGCTTCTTCATCTGGGATCATGTCTTTTTTGATCCGAGCTTTCATGCAAACCTCGATCCCTGGGTCGGGCTTGCAGCGGTCGCGCTGACGACGACGCGCATTCGCATCGGCACGATGGTTACGCCTGTCGCGCGCCGCCGTCCCTGGAACCTTGCGCGGCAAACGGTCTCGGTCGATCAACTTTCCAATGGGCGGCTGACGCTCAGTGTAGGGTTAGGCGACCCGGTGCAGTGGGATTTCGGCTTCTTCAACGAGGAGACGGATGCGAAACAGCGCGCGGTGCGCCTCGATGAAGGGCTGGACATCCTGACGGGCTTGTGGCGCGGTGAGGATTTCGCGTACAGCGGCACAGCCTATCAGATGAAGCAGGTTCGCTTCCGACCGACGCCTGTGCAGCAGCCGCGCATCCCGATTTGGGTAGGTGGCAACTATCCGAACCACCCACCGATGCGCCGCGCGGCGAAGTACGACGGCGTTGTGCCGTTGAAGTGGGGTGCGGGTGATGGATTATCCGTTGAAGACTGGCGCGATACGCTGACCTATATCAAGCAGCACCGGACCAGCGACGCGCCATTCGATGCAGTACATAGTGGCAATAGCGGCGACGACCCACAGGCCGACGCGCGGCATATTCATGACCTCGCGGAAGTCGGCGTGACATGGTGGGCGGAAGCGGTCGATCCCTGGCGCTATGGGCAGGATTGGGAAGCGCAGTGGCGGCCAGAACTCTCGAAGAAGATGCACGAGCGCGTTTTGCAGGGACCGCCGAAAGGCTAAAAGGGGAACATCGATGGGCTTTTTCATGGACGGCCTCGACGCCGAACAATACGACCGCAGCTATGCCGACCGCGCGTTGGTCCGCCGCATTTTCCAATACTTTCGTCCGCAAATATCGCGCCTGCTGATCGTCGCAGTGGTGATTGTCGGCGTCTCGCTGGTCGATAGCGGGCTGCCCGTCCTCATCTCGAAGGGGATCGATACCATTCAGCTAGACCCCAATGTGCGCAACGTGATCGTGATTGCGCTTCTGATCACGGTCGCCGCGTCGCTATCGTGGGCGCTGAATTATGTACGGCGGCGGGTGGGCGCGGAAGTGATCGGCGATGTGGTGCTAAAAATCCGTGAGGATGCGTTCGACGCCGTGAGCCGCCGCGATTTGTCCTTCTACGATACCTATTCCAGCGGCAAAATCGTGAGCCGGGTCACTTCCGATACGCAGCAGTTCTCGCAGACTGTGACGCTGGTGGTGGACCTATTGAGCCAGCTTCTGCTGATCGTCCTGCTGATGGTCTACCTGTTCGCGCTGAATGCCCGGCTCGCGCTGATCGTGCTGGCGCTCGCGCCGTTCATCATCGGGGCGGCGCTCGCCTTCCGGCGCATCGCGCGCTATACGATCACGCAGTCGCGCCGCGCCACCGCCGAAGTCAGCGCGCATGTGCAGGAGACAGTGAGCGGGATTGGCGTCGCGAAGACTTTCCGGCAGGAACAGGTCATCTATGACGAATTCGTGCAGGTCAACCGCCAATCGTTCCGTATCAACTTGCGGACGGGCTGGACGTTCAGCGCGATCTTCCCGATACTGGACCTGATCGCGGGCGTCGGCACGGCGGCGGTTGCCTATTTCGGCGGCCAGACCGCACGTGAAGGGCTGCTCACGGCGGGCGAATGGTATCTATTCATCCAGGGGTTGCAGCTTTTCTGGTTCCCGCTGACGAGCATCGCCTCGTTCTGGAGCCAGTTTCAACTTGGCCTCGCGGCCAGCGAGCGCGTTTTCTCACTGCTGGATGCGGAGCCGAAAGTCGTCCAGAGCGATAATATCAAGCTGCCCGCGATCAAAGGCGAAATCCGCTTCGAGCATGTGGACTTCCGCTACAAGGACGATGAACCCGTGCTTGAGAACTTCTCGCTGACGATTAAGGCGGGCGAAACGCTGGCGCTGGTGGGGCATACCGGGTCGGGTAAATCGAGCATCGGCAAGCTGATCGCGCGCTTCTATGAATTTCAGGGCGGGGGATTGTTCATCGACGGGCGCGACATCCGCACGCTGGACCTCTCCGATTACCGTTCGCGGCTGGGCGTCGTCACGCAATCGCCGTTCCTCTTCGATGGAACCGTGCTGAACAACATCCGCTATGGCAAGACGGGCGCGACCGATGCCGAAGTAGAAGCCGTCGCGCGGCTGGTCGGCGGTGGCGACTGGATCGGCGGCCTGCAAAACGGGTTGGAAACGCAGGTCGGGGAGCGCGGCGGCAGCCTCTCGATGGGGCAGCGGCAGCTCGTCGCACTGGCGCGCGTGCAGTTGCAGAACCCGTCGATTTTCATTTTGGATGAAGCGACGGCGAGCGTCGATCCGTTCACCGAAACGCTCATTCAGGAAGGGTTGGATACCGTCCTTGAAGGGCGCACCAGCATCGTGATCGCGCACCGCCTCAGCACGATCCGCAATGCCGACCGGATCATCGTCCTCAAGCAGGGCAAAATCATCGAGGAAGGCTCGCACGAGTCGCTGCTCGCGGGCGGCGGCCATTACGCGGAATTGTACAATACATACTTCCGCCACCAGTCGATTCAGTATATCGAGGCGGCGGGTCAGGTGCTTTTGGAATAGGTTGCCTACGGACGAAAGTGTCACCGACGTTTCATATGGGTCAGGACAAACGCATCAATCACGGGCGGACACATCGGTCCGCCCCTACGGAATGCGCGCTGTGTAGAGGCGGACACGCAGTTCCGCCCACGCTTTTGATTTTGATACGTTTGTCTTGTCATATTGGTGAGCAGCAATGCAGCGTATCACCGAAAGCGTCTGGATTGCCTACTCCTGCGCGGTGGGAACAGCGCTGCATTTGCTATTGGCGGTCGCGTACTGCGCGCTCACCCAGCCGACCGTCGTTGTTGCGCCATCGCTATAAGATACTTTCCACCACGCTTTATCTTTCGATTGGGCGCTTACAGGCAAATCAACCCCGGCGGGAACGGTCAATAATAGCGGCTTGTCGGTGGAGGGATCGGGTCGCAGATTGACGTTGTGAATGGTATTCACGACGCATTGCGTCGCGCCGCTGGTCGCCACTTTGCTCAAATCGGGAGCCGCCGTCGAGTCCGTAGTGGACTGCGCCATCGCGTAGGAAATGCTCGTCGGCTGGATGCGCGGGGCGTCCGTCGCGGTGAGCGTGAGCGTCGGGAGCGCGGAAGGCGTGGCTGAGGGAGCCACAGTCGGGCTTGGTGTGGCGCTCGCAACGACTTTCGTAGGCGCGGCGGCGAATGTCGAACGGAGCGCCGCGGCTGCCGCGACTTGCGACGTCCCCGCGATTTGGCCGGGGATCATCGGGATTACCAGCGCCGCGACCACGATGAACAGCCCCGCGCCGAGATTGAGCAGCCCGCGCGACCCCGCTGCGCTGAAATTTGGGCGGCGGCGTTCGATTAGAAACAGGACGATGGCGAGGATGATCGACAGGCCGCCCGCCGCCGCAACGGGTGACAGGATGTTGGCGTCCGGTGCTGCGCCACCCGTCCCGGAAATGGGGGCTGTCGGGCTTCCACCCGCCGCCCCGCCCGGCGTGCCGTTGCCGCTAGTGCGCCGCGCAAAGGTCGGCGTTGCGCCTGGATCATTAGCGGATTGCGTCGCGGGCGCTTTTGCGGCAGCGGTGGCGGCCATCGTCGCGACTACTGCCGGGTCACTGGTTGCAGCCGCATCCCCTGTCGCTGTTGGACGCCGGAAGCCGCCCGCGCCCGGTGTACCATTGCCGCCAGTACGCCGCGCGAAAGTTGGAGTCGCGGCGGGGTCGGATTGCGTCGCGGGCGCTGTTGCGGCATCGGTCGCAGCCTGTGTCGCGACTACTGCCGGGTCACTGGTTGCAGCCGCATCCCCTGTCGCTGTTGGACGCCGGAAGCCACCCGCGCCGGGTGTGCCGTTCCCACCACTACGCCGCGCAAAGGTCGGCGTAGCGGCGGGGTCGGCTGCGTTTGCGTTTGAAGCAGAATTGGGAGCGGCAGTGGTTGACGACTCTGTGCCAATCGCGGCAGGCGTACCGGAGAAGCGCGCGCCACCGGGGATAGTACGGCGCGCACCGGATGAGGCCAGCGCAACCTGCACGGAACCGACGCCAATCAGGATGCAGGCAACCAGCGCGAGCAGCACGGTAAACCAGCCCGCTTTCACGCTGCCACGCGCCGCGCGGAAGACGCCATACAGGATGTTGATCAGGATCAACGCGACGCCCGCGACGAGCAGCAGCACAGTCGGGTTCACGTTGCCGGGAAGGAATGGGATATTCAAAACATTACTCCGTGCGCAATGCCTGGATGGGACTGAGCGCCGCCGCGCGGCTGGCCGGATACAGGCCGAAAAAGACGCCAACCAGCGTGACCACGCTAACGGCAAGGAAGACGCTGCTCATGCTGATTGTCGGGCGCAAATCGCGGACGAGCGCGTTCAGCAGCGCAATCACGCCCGACGCGAGCAGCAATCCGACGAAGCCGCCCACGAAGCACAGCACAATCGATTCGGTCAGGAACTGGCTCAGGATGTCGCGGAACTTCGCACCGAGCGCCTTACGCAGGCCGATCTCTCGCGTGCGTTCGGTGACGGTCACGAGCATGATATTCATCACGCCGATACCGCCGACGAGCAGGCTAATCCCGCCGATGACCGCAAGGAACGCCGTCAGCGCGCCGATAATCGAAGACAGGCTGGTCAACGTGTCCTGCGAATTCGAGACGTTGAAATCATTGTCGTCGGTCGGCTTGAGCTTGTGCGCGGTCCGCAGGACGCTGGTGATGCGCGCGGTCAGGTCGGGGACCGCATCTACGCTCGCCGCTTTGAGGACAATCGAACTGACGGGCAGATCGCCGGAAATATTGCGGGCGCTGGTCAGCTTGCTTTGCGCGGTCGAAATCGGGACGAGGATCGTATCGTCCTGGTCCTGCCCGGTGACGCTCGCGCCGGCGCGAGCGAGCAGCCCGATCACGCGGAACTGCACGCTACCCAGCCGGATCGTCTGGCCGATGGGGTCTTCACCATTGGTGAAAAGCGCCTGCGCGGTCGTCTGGCCGAGGACCACGACGCGCCCGTTGCTGTCTTCGTCGCTGCTATCGAACAAGCGCCCGGAGTCGACCGTGCGGTTTTGCAGGTCGAAGAAGGCGGTCTGCGTCCCGGTGATCGCGGTGCTGGTCGTGTTGCCGGAAAATTCCGCCGCCGCGCGCGAATTCAGGATTGGGACTGTGATCAGCACGCCGGAAACGTTATTTTGCAGGATGGTCAGGTCGCGCATACTCAGCTTGACGCCTGCGCTGTCGCTGCGCCCGCCGAAACCCGCGCCATTGCTGACCGTGATCACATCCACGCCCGCGCCGACGAACTGGCGGTTGATGTAATCCTGCGCGGCGTTGCCGAGTGAGACGAGGATGATCACGGCGGCGATCCCGATTCCGATCCCGATGGTGGTCAGGACCGCGCGCAGTTTGTTGGAGAAAAGCGCGGTGAGCGCGATGCGGATGTTCTCTTGCAGGCTATTCATAGCGCAACGCCTCGATAGGTTTCATGAGCGCCGCGCGGCTGGCCGGGTACAACCCGAAGAATACGCCAATCGCGGTGCTGACGGCAACGGCGAGCAAAATTGCAGGAACGGAGACCGCAATCGGGAAGGTCGGCAGAAGCAGCCCGCCGATGAGCGCCACCGCGACGCCGAGCGCGACGCCGAGCAACCCGCCAAGGACGCACAGCGAGACGCTTTCGATCAGGAATTGCAGGAGCAGGTTACTATAATTCGCGCCGAGCGCCTTGCGCAGGCCGATTTCGCGCGTGCGCTCCGTGACGGAGACGAGCATGATGTTCATCACGCCGATGCCGCCGACGAGCAGGCTAATCCCGGCGATCATGCCGAGGAACAGCGTCAGCAGGCCGAGGACGTTATCGAGCGTGTTCTGGATCGCGCCCTGCGAGAAGACGCTGAAATCTTCCTGCCCGACATATTGAATCTGGTGGCGCGCTGTCATCAGGGCTGTGATGTCGGCCTTCGCCGCGTTCACGAGCGCCGTGCTGCTTGTCTTGAGGATGACCTGCGCCACGCGATATTCCCCCGTCGGCGTTCGCGCGCTCTCGCCACCGAGCCGGATTTGCGCGGTCGTGATTGGAATGATCACCACGCGATCCTGGTTGCCCTGCCCGCCACCCGTTGATTGCAGCACGCCGATTACCGTAAAAAGCTGCCCGTTGATCTTCATCGGCTGGCCGACCGAGTTCCCATCCGGGAATAGTTTCGTCACGATAGCGTTTCCAATGACCGCGACCATCGACTGATTGTTGACATCAGTGGTCGTGATGAAGCGGCCAATGCTCACGCTCTGGCTGCGCACGGTCGCATAAGCGTCGGTCGTCCCCGTGATCGATTGCGACATACTGGTGCTGTTCGCGACAAGCGTGCCGCTGGTATTGAAGACGGGCGCGACCGCTTCCACGCCGCCGACGTTCTGCGGGTTCGCGATGGCCTGCGCATCGCCCATCGTGAGCGGTTTGGCCTTAACGCCCTTCGGGGTGGTCGAAGAGACGAAGAGCGAACTCGCGCCAATGCCCGCGAACTGGCTGTTCACATAGGTCTGGTAGCTCGTCCCGAAGCTGACCAGCGCGACCACCGCCGCCACGCCGATCACGATTCCCAAAACAGTCAGGATCGAGCGCAGGCGGTTACGGACAAGCGCGGTGAGCGCCAGCTTGACCAGTTCGTACATACTCATGCGAAGAGTTCCTTCGGCGCGATATACGTCTCCTCGAACATCTTTTCGAGTTCGGGATCGGTGCTGGGCCGCTCCGAGGTCGCTGCGTCAAGCGGGTTGGGGACCTTGTGATCGGCGACGACTTCACCATCGCGCAGCATGATGATTCGCCGCGTGTGCCGCGCAACCCACGAGTCATGCGTGACGAATACGACGGTCATCCCCTTTTCGCGGTTCAACTGCTGGAAAATCTTGAGGACTTCCTGCCCACTGCGCGAATCGAGCGCCCCGGTCGGTTCGTCGCCCAGCACCATTGCCGGGTTGGTGACGATGGCACGCGCAATCGCGACGCGCTGCTGCTGCCCGCCGGAGAGTTCCTTCGGCAGGTGGTCGATGCGGCTGCCCAGCCCGACCGCTTCAAGCGCGGCTTTGGCGAGCGCGGAGCGGTTGCGCGTCCCGGCATAGAGCAGCGGGACTTCGACCTGCCGCAGTGCCGTCGTGCGCGCCAGCAGGTTGAAACTCTGGAAGACGAAGCCGATTTTCTTGTTGCGGATTTCGGCAAGGCGGCTATCGCGCATCCGCGCCACATCCACGCCATCGAGGAAATATTCGCCGCTGGTCGGCTGGTCGAGCGCACCGAGAATTTGCAGCATGGTACTCTTGCCGCTCCCGGAAGGACCCATGATGCTGACGAACTCGCCCGGCATAATTTTGAGCGAGACGCCGCGCAGCGCGTGGACTTCGAGATCGCCCATTTTGTAGGTTTTCGTGATGTTGCGAATGTCGATGACGGGCTGCGTCGTTTCCGCTGCCGCAACCGAAGTCGCAGCTTGCGCGGGAGGAGCCACGATCTTGCGTGGGGCAAAGAGTGTCGCCATTGGATAATCCTTCCTTTTAACCGCCCGTGATCGCCCGGATCGGGAGACCACCGCCAGCACCGGGCGCACGATTACCAAAGCCACTACCGCCGTTGGCTTGCGGTACAGCGACCACATCCCCGGCATTCACACCCGTTTTGATTTCGGTGTAGCTGTCGCTCGCTGCGCCAAGCTGGATTTCGACTTCCTTGAAGGTATTATCGGGCTGGCGCACGGTGGCATAGGCTTTTTTGGTATTCGTATCGAGCCGGATGAAACGGTTCGGCAAGCGGATCACGTTCGCGGCGTTGCTGGTGACAATGCTCGCCGTCGTACTCATCGTGGAAAGCAGCGGCTTCCCCGCCGGGTCGATGCTCACCCGCACATTATAGGTAACGGGGCTGCCCGTATTCGGCGCTTCCGCGATCTGCGTGACCTTGCCCTGAATGATCGTGTTCGGCAGCGCGTCGAAGCGCAGATTGACGGGCATCTCGACCTGTATCCGCGCGATGTCGATTTCCGCAACGGGCAGATTGACATAGAAACTGCTCACATCCAGCATCACGGCGGCGGCGCTGGAGGGCGCTTGCTGCCCGATGTTCAGGGCGAGTTTGGCGACCAGCCCATCGAAAGGCGCAACGAGGCGCGTCTTGTCGAGGTCGGCTTGCGCCTGCGTCAGGGCGGCCTGCGCGGAGGCAAGGTTGGCTTCCGCGGCCTTGACGTCGTTCGCGTTCGGACCGTCGAGCAGCGTTTGCAAGTTGACCTGCGCGGATAGCAATGACGACTTTGCCGAGTCGATGCTGCTCACGCTCGCGCCCTGCGATTGGACCACGCGCAATTGTGCCTGCGCATTGGCAAGCTGCGCGTTGGCGTCGTCCAGCGATTTGGCGGTCTGATTGGCCGAGGGCAACGAGGACGCTGCCGCGCCGCGCGCGTTGGCAGCACGAAGGTTGTTCGCGTCGCGCGATAATTGCGCCTGCCACACGGAATTCTGCGCGATTTGCACCTGCAACTGCGCGATTTGAAGCTGCGCCGCGTCCGTCGAACCAATCCCGGCTTCCGCGACCTGCGCCTGCGCCGCTTTCACGCTGGCCTGCGCCACATCAATATCGACCTGGCGCGGCTTTTCGTTGAGTTTCTTTAAGGCGAGCTGCTGGCTATCGACGCGAAGCTGCGCGGAGATAATCGCATCACGCGCGGTCTGGTCATCGAGCAGCGCGAGGGTTTGCCCCTTGCGGACCGTATCGCCCTCGCGGACGTTGATCGCGGTCACGACGCCGCTGCCTGCGAACGCGAGTGAGACGCTCTGCACCGCCTGAATATTGCCCGTCGCGTTGATCGTAATCGCGACATCGCCGCGATCCACGCGCGTCGTTTCGAGCGTGGTGGCTCCGGCTGCCGCGAAGCCTGCCCGCGCTGTAGATTGACTCGACACAATCCGGTTTGTCGCCGCTGCACCGATCAGGAGCGCACCCACGAACGCAACGGCTTTGAGACGTTTGAACATCGCTGTATGCTCCCTTATTGACCGCGTGCGGTCGTCGTGGTCGCGGTGCTGGCGAGTTCGAGCGTATCGCCCGCGCTCAGGCCGCTGATGATTTCGGTATATTCCGCGCCCGCGATGCCCGTAATCACCGGGACCGTGCTGGTCGAACCATCGGCATTGAGCAGGCTCACGGTCGTTTGCCCGGTTGCGCGGTTGGCGCGCAGGAAGCGATTCGGCACACGCAGCACTTCGTTCACCTCGCGGATCGTCAGGGTCGCGTTGGCGGTCATGCCGACGCGCACGCCCTGCGCCGATTTATCCAGGAGGACGCGCACCGGGTAGGTAATCACAGAAGCAGTCGCATCCGCAATCGGGCTGACGCGATCCACCATGCCCGTGAAGGGCGTGCCGCGCAGTGCATCGAACGTCAGATCGACCTTCTGGCCGGGCGTGATGCTGTTGATGTCGGCCTCATCGACCTTGACCGTGACATACAGGCTGCTCGTATCATCGATGACGACCGCCGGATTCGCGGCGGGTTCGCCGACCTTGATGTTTACATGCGTCAGAACGCCGTCGTAGGGCGCGACGAGGATCATTTTCGTAAGCGCGTGCTGCACCTGATCTAGCGAAGTCTGCGCAGAGACAACAGCCGCCTGCGCCTGATCGAGATCGCTCTGCTTCGGTCCCGCGAGATATTGCGCCAGCTTTGCCTGATTGCTCGCGACGTTGGCCTGCGCCGCGCCCGTCGGCGCGTATTTCTGCGCCTCTTGCAGGTTCAGGCGCGCGATTTGCAGGTTGAGGTCGGCTTGCCCGGCCTGCGCGACCGCCAGTTGATAATTCGGATCGTCCTTTGCGTAGCGCCCGCCTGCATCATTCATCAGCGCAACAATGTCATTCTTCGAGGTTTGTGCCTGCGCGAGTTTGGTTTGCGCGGCGGCGATGCTGGCCGGCGTGATGTTCGCGTTGCGCGAATAGACGCCCGATTGCGCGGCCTTGATGCTGGCCTGATAAATCGCAATCTGGTTCGCGTCGAGCGGCGTGAGCAATTTATCGAGCGCAGCCTGCGATGCCTGCCACGTCGAAGTCGCCTGTTGAATGGCGGTCTGCTGGCTGCTGTCATCGATAGTCGCCAGGACCTGACCCTTGACGACATGCTGGCCTTCGACTGCGCGCACGCTTTTCACCAGCCCCGACCCGCCAAAGGCGAGGCTTGATTCCTGCGCGGGGGCGACGGTCCCGGTCGCGCTGACGGTAATCGAGAGGCTGCCTATTTCGACAGTCGCCTTTTCCGGCGCTGCGGCGGGTGTTGCGCCGCGCCCCGCGCCGAAACCGCCTGCCGCTGTGGTCGGGCGCAGCGCGGTAAAAGCCAGAGCGCTCGCGACGAGTACGGCCAAAATGGTGATGAAGGTGGCGAACCGTCCTGAGTTCATACGCAACTCCTCAATTACTGCGAGATTGATGCAGACGGGAAGACCGCCCGCCGCACGATTTCCGCGAGATGCAGGATCGCGTCCTGCTTTGAGATGAAAAGTGCCGCGCCCGCGTTCAACATGCGTTGGCGATAGGCGGGTTCTTCAAACCCGGTCGTGCCGATGACCTGCGTTTCCGGGAAGCAACGCCGGATCAGGTGGGTCAGGCGCGCAATATCGACGTGTGGCAGCGAGGCATCGAGCAGGACGACATGCGGGTGCAGCCGTTCGCAGAGTTCCAGCCCTTCCAATGCTTCGCTCGCCTCGCCGACCCATTCCAGATCGGTGAACGCATCGACGCATTGATGCAGGCTGACGCGCACCGACTCCAGATCGTCGATGACCAGCACCCGGATCGCTACGCCGGAATGGTCGGAAATGTTGGCGTCCACCTTGCATTCTCCCTGCTGCACGAGTAGACAGGATAACAGGGTGGCGCGAGATGTTGAACGGGCGCATGGAAGAGATTTTTACCTAGCCGATTGACCAGTAAGTAGGTCGTTAGCGAGTAACCGGGGCATATCTGCAAACCGCCGCGCGGGGATGAATCCACCGCGCTATTACGGTCGCGTTATTACATTATGGCAATCACCACGCAGTTTGGCTTTGCAGACACGTCCTCAATCGATCAAATGCTTCTCCAGAGCCATCGCGACGGCTTCCGTGCGGCTGCTCGCGCCCAGTTTGGCAAGAATACTGCTGATGTGAAATTTGACCGTCGAAAGGCTGATCGTCAGGTGCTGCGCAATATCCGGGTTGCTCAGGCCGTGTACAAGCAGCCCAAGCAATTCGCGCTCGCGTTCGGTCAGGTGATAATCCGGCTCCGGTGGGCGCGCGGTGGCCGCGACAAGCGCCTGCGTGACGGCGGGTGAGAGGGTAGCCTGTCCGTGCGCGGCGTTGCGCAAGGCTTGCGCCATCTCTTCGATACTGATGTTCTTGAGGACATAGCCAATCGCCCCGGCCTGCAACGCGGCCTTGATCGCTTCCTCTTCTTTCGAACTGCTCAACATCAGGATTTGGATCGCCGGGTACGCGGACCTGATCCGGCGCGTGGCTTCGATACCGCCCATCCCCGGCATCAGGACATCCATCAACACGACATCCGGGCGCGTCTCCGCGACCAGCGCGAGCGCTTCCTCGCCATCGGCGGCTTCCCCGACCAGTTCCATATCGGGCAGTGCCTGTAAAAACACGCTCATCCCACGCCGCACCATGTCGTGATCATCGACCAGCATGATGCGCAATGGCGCGCCGTTCGGTATCGGGTGGTTCACGCCGGGACACCTTCCAGCAGCGGCACGCGCCAATCGAAGATAACCTGCGTCCCGCGCCCCGGCTGGCTCTCAATCCGCAACTGCGCGCCGACTTCTTCCGCGCGCTCGCGCATAATCCCCAGCCCGAAATGCGCGGAGGACGATTGTTCCTGCTGGAAGCCGCGCCCGTCGTCGCGAATGCTCATCGTCAGGCTATCCGCAGTGTACAGCACCGTGATTTCGACGTGCCGCGCGCGGGCGTGCTTGGTCGTGTTGTTGAGCGCTTCCTGTGCGACGCGGTAGACCACGACCTGCACTTCTGTCGGGAGCGCACCGTGTCCATTCAGAGAAAGCGTGCATTGAGCTTTGGTGCGCCCGCGTGCCGCATCCAGAAGCTGCGTGAGCAATTCCGCGAGGTCGGCGGTTTCAATCGCCTGCGGACGCAGTTCGTTCAACAGAGTCCGCATTTCGGCCAGCGCGCCGCGCGTCAGCCGTGCCAGTTCGCCCAGATTCTCCTTGACGAGCGTTTCGCCTTTATCCCAGAGCAGCGGCAGGGTCTGCGCCACCATCGTCGCGGAGAACAGCGTCTGGCTTACGGAGTCGTGCAGTTCGCGCGCGAGACGCTGCCGTTCCTGCGCGGCTGCTGCTTCCTGTAGCTTCGCTTCGGCCTGCTTGCGCAGCGTAATATCCTGCGCTACGCCAAAAATCTGCGAGACTGCGCCGTGTTCGTCGCGCGCGAAGGCCGTCTCGCGGCATTCCACCCAAATCCAGTAGCCTGCGCAGTGCCGGAAGCGGTAGGTATGTTCGGTGAGCGCCGCGTCGGGCGCGTTCTTGATCTGGTCGCGCAGCGCCTGAACGCGGCTGTAATCATCGGGGTGAATGAGCGCCGCCAACCGCGCCGCGTCGAAGGTCAACAATTCTTCGGCGCTATAGCCGAACAGCGTATTGGCCGCCTGATTCAGATAAATATTGCGCCCCGCCGCGACATCGTAAATGTAAACGACATCGGGCGCGGTACTCATCATCTTCTCGTTGAAGCGCTGGCTTGCCTCAAGCTGCGCGGTGCGCTGTTCAACCATCTTTTCGAGGTTCGCGTTCAGGCTGGTCAACTGCATATTGCGCTGATCGAGCGAAACGAGCAGCCGATCCAGCGCGTTGGAAAGGACGCTCACCTCATCGCCGCGCAAGGCAACGACGGACCCGCTATCGTCGCCTGTCCTGATTTCGCGCGCACGCTGCACCACCCGCGCGAGCGGGCGCGTCATCCGCACGGCGAGCAGCCAGCCCATGATCGAGAACGCAATCGCGAACAGGACGCCGATGCCGAAAATCAGCACCTGCAATTGACCGATGCTGGCGAGCGCGACATCCGCGCGCTGCCGGATCAGGACGATCCAGCCCAGCCCCGTAAAACCGCGATAGCCGCTGCTGGTCGCGTATCCAGTCAGGTACGCGCTTTGCGTATCGGTCCAGGTCTCGGTCATGTACCCGGTCGCGCCGTTCCGGGCAGCCTGCACGCTTTGCAGGTTCAGCTTTGGCAGGTTGCTCATCGTCGGCGCGATGAACGGCGGCGGACCCAGCAGCACGGTTCCATCCGGCGCGAGGACGAAGACCTCCAGACGGTCCGGCGAGAAGCGCGGCGTGCCGGGCTGCGGTTTATCTACCTGCTGCTCAATCGCACCGGATTGTTCGCGCAGGAAGCGCCAGTCGAGTTCCGCAATCAACACGCCGAGCAGCGTTCCATTCGTGTTACGGATCGGCATAGCGATGTCGATAGCGCGGCTCGGCTCGCCATCACTATTTGGCACAAGCGAGGCCAGCAACGGCGTATCGTGCATCTCACCGACATAGGGGGTAGTCGCGGACCGTGCCTGCTTGAACCACGCGCGGTCTGCGACATTCTGCCCTTCCAGAAGCCCACCCGCGCCGACCAGAATGGCGCCAGAAGGGTCCGTCCAGCCGATCCACGCATAGTAGCGATAGGTCTCTTTCAGGCGGTCGAGCAGCGCCCGCGCCGAAGTCGTATCCTGCGCGGCGAATAGCACGCTCTGCGCGGCAATGTTGCGGATTTCGCGCCAGCGCTCGAACAATGTGCGGTCGATTTGTCCGGCGACCGCCCCGGAAAGCTGCGCGAGGTTGCTGCCGATGCTGCGCTCAAGCTGCGCGCCGCTGATGCGCCCGGTAATTGCGGTTAGGACGAGCGCCAGCACGAGCGTCAGGCTCGCGACGATGAGCGCGATACGCGCCCGCAAACTGTAACGGGGATCGAGGACACTGAAGCGCATGAAGGCTCCGGCTGCTAGCGCAATGAATGATCCCTATTATCACCAGACTCGCCCCACGTTTGTTTAGTGGCTCGTGAGCAGTCCCGGCTGGCAATAACATTCACCGACGGCGTTCAATTATTCGACCTCGCAGCTCAAATGACTAGCTGGCGATTGAGATGGCTGCTTCCGGCAGATGCGCGGTTTCACCCCCGAAGCGCGTTTGATAGTCCGCGATCTGCGCGTCGGTATGCGCGGCATCCCAGCCGAGTTCGCGCGCCATGACCTGCGCGACCGCCGGGGCAGCATCCACGCCGCGCGCCCAATCCTCGAAGTTGATATGCAGCCGCCGCTCCAGCACATCCGCGAGCGTGAGCGCCATCGCATAGCGGCACGCGAAGACGACTTCTGCGTAGAGATATGGCAAATCCGGGACAATCCGCTCCGCGAACGCGGCATCGGCGCGGATCAGGTCGAGGAGCGTCTGCGCCGTCGCACCATATTTGGAGAGGCGCGCTACCGTGTCCGTCGTGAAACCATACTGCGCCGCTGCTTTCTCGACCGCGCTTTGCGCCTCGCGCCAGCCCTGCGCACCATCCAGCGGCAGGTCGCGCGTGATGTGTTTGATTGGTCGATCCAGCGTTTTACAGAGCGCATCAACGACATCCTGCGCCATGCGGCGGTAGGTCGTCAGCTTGCCGCCGACAATCGTGAGCATCCCGCCCGCGCTCTCCGCGACGACGTGCGTACGTGAGAGTTTGCTTGAGGATTTGCTGTCGCCGCTCTTGCTGATCAGCGGACGGTAGCCCGCCCATGAGCTGATCACGTCTTTCGTCTTCAAATCGACGGTCATATACTGGTTCACATGCCGAATCAAGTAATCAATATCGGCTTCGGTCGCGATGGGGCGCTCGATCTCACCACCAACCGTATCCGTCGTGCCAACCGTGATGCGCGGCCCCCAGGGAACAAGGAAGATCAGGCGGCCATCTTCGGTTTCGGGCAACACGACCGCATCCGAGGAGAGTTGAATGCGCTCCCGCGCGACGGTGATATGCACGCCCTTCGCGGGCTTGATCACGATTTTCGACGCGCCCGCCAGCGCTTCGATTTTGCCCGCGAAGACACCACCCGCGTTGATCACCGTCCCTACTTTGACCGTGTACGTAGCGCCGTCAAGCGTATCGCGCAGCAGCGCGTGCGTGATTTTGCCCGCGTCCTGCTGGAAGCCGGTCACTTCGGTATAGTTCGCGATTTGCGCGCCGCGTTGTGCCGCCGTGCGCAGGACGGTCGAGGTCAGCAGCGTGTCGTCGGTCTGCGCGTCGTAATAGATGAACGCGGCGTTCAGCCCTTCGGTACGCAGTCCCGGCGCGAGCGCGAGCGCCTTTTTCAGGCTCAAGCGGCGGTGCATCCGCACGCCCAGCCGCCCGGACATCAAATCGTAGAGCAGCAAACCCGCTTGCAGCAGGAGCGCCATACCGATCCCGAACGGCGGCACAATAGGGGTGCCGAGCGGACGTTTCGCCGTCTTGTAGAGTGGCAGTACAAAGCCAATCGGCTGGACGAGGAACGGCGCGTTACGCACCAGCAGCCCACGCTCGACCAATGCTTCGCGCACCAGCGCGAAATCGAACTGCGGCAGGTAACGAATCCCGCCGTGTACCAGCTTGGTCGATTTGCTGCTCGTCCCGCTTGCGAAATCGGCCTTTTCGACCAGCGCGACGCGGAAGCCACGCGCAGCAGCATCCAGCGCGACGCCCGCGCCCGTAATCCCGCCACCCACGACGAGGACATCCACGCCGTCGCGGACCATGTTCTGCAATGCCTGTGCGCGCTCTACGCTGGAAAAACCCGCGTTGGTAGCCATAGAAGTACGTTCCCTGTTACGACAACGGAAGATCGAGAATGCGGCTCAATTTCATAATTGTAAACCGATTGCGCAGATAATGGCCGTATTGGAACCCGCGCGCGACTTCCTCATTGCTCAACCCAAGTGCTTCCGCGTCAGTGACGGCTCCCACCTGCCGCAAATAGTCGATGATCTGTTCCGGCGGCGGGACGCTCGCGGCGATTTCCTGCAAGGCGTCCCAATTCGCCGCGATCCGTTGTTTGATCTGCTCGAACTGCGCTTCGCTCATCTCCAGAAACGGCGCGTGTTCCTTGATCACATCCTCCGCGAGCGGACCGTACCCCGCGTGGATGGTCGCGATCTCCGCGTCGCGGTTGGGCAGCGTTGCGCCTTCCAGACGGTTCATCATCTCGGCGCGGCTGAGGGCGCGCAACCGCGCATACTGTGCCGCCACATGGATCAGCGCGAAACCGACCTTCGCGCCGTGCAGCGCCGCCGGGCGGCCTTCCTGCAACAGGATCATCTCCCAATAGTGCGAGGCGTGGTGTTCCGCGCCCGAAGCGGGCCGCGAATTCCCGAAATCGAGCATACACAACCCCGATTCGATCAGCGTATCCATCAGGTTGCGGACGCCGCCTTCGATGTCCTGCCCGATGTCGCGAGCGGACTGCACGCACGTATCAATCGCCGCCTTCGTGCGGTCGTAAATGCGCTGGTCGAACGGCTCCTCCCACAAGAGCGCGCCGACCTGCCAATCTGCGCTGGAAGAAATCTTGCCGATCATGTCCCCAAATCCGGCGGCGATCAAGCTATGCGGGGCGGTGCGCAGCGTTTCGATATTCGCGAAGACGGCCAGCGGAGCCTGACAATTGATCGTGATCTTCACGCCGGAAAGCACAATCGGCGCGCCGACCGAGGTGAACCCATCGACCGAGGGCGCAGTCGGGACCGAGATAAACCCGCGTCCGCTGCGGTGGCTGCTGAAGCGCGTGATGTCCGTGAGCGTGCCGGAGCCGACCGCGATGAACGTCGTTGGACCGAGCTGCGCATTGAGCAGCGCCTGCACGACGTAGCGTTCATCGGCGATCACTTCCGCGCCGTTGAGGATCACGCTTTTCACATCGTAGTTGCGTGCTTTGAGCGCCTGTTCGACCTGCTCACCGAGCGCGCGATACGTATTTGTGTCGGAGATGATCGTGAAGCGGTTCAGGCCGTGTTGTTCGCAATAACTGAGCAGATGCGTCACGGCGTCGCTGCCAACATAAATCGGATCGATGAGCGTCATCGCAATACTTGTCCTTGATGCTGCGCGAGGATTTCCGGCAGTTCGCCTAGATTTTCGATAATATAATCGGGCGGCGTAGCGATTTGGCTGACGTCCTCCCGCTTGGAGACGCCCGTGAGCGTGACAGCAGTAACCATGCCTGCTTGCTGACCCATCAGAATATCGGTTTCCAGACGGTCGCCGACCATCATGATGCGCTGCGCGGGCAGACCCAGTTTTTGCAGCGCAACCTCGACAATCAGGGTCGAAGGCTTCCCGGCCAGCAGTTCCAGCTTGCGCCCCGTCATATGTTCGAGCGCGGCAATCGTCCCGCCCGCGTCCGGGATCGCCCCGCCTGGCATCGGACAGGCTTTATCGGCATTCGTCGCGAAGAAACGCGCGCCGTTCTTCAACGCCTGATACGCTGTGTTCAGTTTGCGATAATCAAGCGTGCGGTCGAAGGCGACAACCACCGCGTCCACCGCGTTCGGGTGGATCACGTCCTGTGGATTTTGGTCCATAAATTCTTCGACGATGTGCAGGCCATGCCCGCGCAGTTCCGCTTTCAGACTCGCCTCACCGATGACGTACAGGCGCAGGTGCGGCATCGTCCGCGCGAGGTGATAGCCCAGCACGTACCCCGACGTAATCACCTCGTCAGGCGTGGTCGGGATGCCGAGCCACGTCAGCTTTTGCGCGTAAGCCTCACGCGGTTCGAGCGGTTTGTTGCTGACGAAGAGGACTCGCTTCCCAATCCGGCGCAGTTCGGCAATCGCTTCGACGGCACGCGGCAATGCCTCGTCGCCAAGATAAACCGTGCCATCCAGATCAAAAATGAAGCCGTCCAACAAATCGGTCATAAGCATTCCTTGAGCAAGAACAGCCCACTTTTGCGGCGTAGCGCTTGAAAGGACAGTACCAGAGCTGAATGTGGATGTCAAGCACGCTCGACTCAGGGCGATTGCATCTAAATTCAGGTGATCTTTGTCCACCATTTTAGCATCGCCCAAACGGTGTTACACTACGCGGCAGTTGTACCAATTTTCTCAAACTGTTCGCGGGATTTGGAGCCAGCCATGCGGAATTTTCAGCCTCTCGATCACGTTACCCTCGATGAAGAGGTGAACAGCATCCAGCTTGAACATCGCGACTCCGACTCGGAGCCGGTCCTCGCCATGCGCCGCGAAGGTCTCTACGTCACTATTTCCGCGAGCTACGGACCGCTCGAAATCGCGCTGCGTCCGCGCTATGAAGATCTCGTGCGGACTCTGGCGCGTTTGCAGGCCGTCGAAGGACTGAGTACGACGCGGCAGGTCGGCACGTCCGATGCGTACCTCGCGATTGGCCTCTCGCCGGATGGCTCGCTCATGCTGCGCCCGACCATCGTGGCCGACGCGACGGGACACCTCAGCCTCAATCTGGAACTTTCGCTGGATGCGCGCGAGCAGTTGTATAAATGGTTGCAGGTGAGCGAGAGCATTAGCACCAAGAACTAAAGCAGGTCGTCGATTTAACTGGCGTACCTGCTCTCTTTATTTCTCAACACGCGCGACCCCATACCTCATCGACCGTTGTACACCGCGCAACGAAGCCGCGAACTGCCCCGGCGTGCGGTTGCTGAACACCCGGAACTCGCGACATAAATGCGCCTGATCTGCATAGCCGCAGGTACTCGCCAGCGCGGAAAGGTTCGCGGAGGGTTCGTTGCAGAGCATATCACGCGCCTGCTCAAAGCGCCTCCGCCGCGCGACGGCTTTTGGCGACGTTCCCGCCAATTTAAGAAACTGACGTTCGAGCTGCCGACGTGAGAGAAAGCAGCGCCGGGCGAGTTCTTCCACCGTTTCAAACGTGGGATGTTCCGAAAGCACTCTTGCGGCGTCCGAGATCGTCATCTGATCGGTGTACGTGAGCAGATGATTTTGCAGGATGCCTACCGCCTGTTCGTGCGGCGCGCTGCGGACCGCCGCGAAAACCTGCTCGCAAACTGGCTCCCATGACGCATCGAGTGGGTTGATTTGGTTTGGCATGTCCATCGGGCTGGAACCCAGCAGCGGATGAAAGCCCCACGCATAGAACCGAATACCGACGGTCATCAAGCGGCCACGCGCGTGCAACCGAAACGGCTTGTCTTGCAGACCGACCCAGTAACAGGGCGGCAACCTGACCAGCTCCGCGCCGTTTTCGCGCTGGTAAACATCCGTGCTGTTGAATAGCACCTCGATAAAGCTATCGGGAAGGATGTCGAACCCGTTTTCCAGCCCGCGCAAATCGCGTTCGAGCGTCCAGAAGCACTTGACATAGGGAGCCAGCGCCGGATGCGGTGCATATTCCCGATAGCTCATCGTCTAAACTCCATTATGCAAGGATCGATATACCACCGTCGATAACCTGATAGCTGCCCGTGATGAACCCGCCCTCTTCGCTCGCCAGAAACGCGACCGTCTGCGCGATGTCTACCGGGGTTGCGACCCGGCGCAGCGGCGTCCGCTGGCGAATATACCTCACCTGTTCGGGTGGCACGAACTGATTGGTTTCGGTCAGTACAAAGCCCGGCGCAATCGCATTCGCGGTGATCCCGGACGGTCCGTATTCCGCTGCGATGTTCCGCATGAAGGAGACAAGCGCGCCTTTCGCGCTGCTGGATGCAATCGCGTCGTCAAGAGCGTGCATCGCGAGGCTGCTCGCCATATAGATTAGTCGTCCGCTTTGCTGCTCGATCATCATCGGCAGCACTTCTTTCGTCAGGGTGAAAGCGGCCTTCAGCTCATTCTCCACGACGCCGATATATTCCGGCCATTCGATGGTCTGGAACGGCTTTTCGACCCAACCTACAGCCGCATTGCTGATCAGAACATCCAGCCGCCCGTCGGCATCCTGTATCTGCATGACAAGGTGCGCCACCTGCACCGGGTCCAGTACGTCGCATTGTGCCGCCCGCGCTGTGCCGCCCGCCTCGCAAATCGAAGCGATCAGGCGTTCCGCTGCTTGCGCATTTTCCCGGTAGACGACCACGACATGCGCGCTGTGCTGCGCCAGCAACCCTGCGCAGGCTCCGCCAATCCCCCGCGCACCCGTGACCAGCGCGACTTTCCCCTCTAACGACATGCTTTGCTCTCCGTGTTTTGAATATAGATAAATTGTGCTATACTATTCGCAAAAGTATTGAATAAACGCGACACGCTATTTTTTCGCATCGCGTTTCAAATTTGCGTACTTGACATCCATTGTGCTTGTGCTATTATACCAAGTCGCGATGATTCAACTTCTCTCTTGCCCGTGCGCTTCGCACCCTTTGCGAATGACCGCACATTTGCGGTTCCCCGCGCGCGGGCTTTGCGTTCCCTCGACATTGAATTGCAGGAGTAGCTATGCAGCGGCGTCTTGATACCAAAAACTACGCACGTAACTATGATGTTCCCAACCTTCCGTCGCTCATCGAGTTGCAGTTGAATTCATTCAACTGGTTCCGCGAGGAAGGTCTCGGCGACCTCTTCGCGGAAATCAGCCCGGTCGAGAGCTACAACGGAAACCTGAAGCTGTACTTCCCGGCCACCGGAGCCAAAGAGACCAAAGACTACGACCTGCGCTATTGGTTCGAGGAGCCGAAGACCAGTGAAGAGCAGTGCCTCGAACGCGATATGACCTATTCCGCGCCGCTGCATGTGCGCGTCGCGCTGGTCAACAACGAGGCGGGCGGGCAGGTCTTCACCTCCGATATTTTCATGGGCGACTTCCCGATCATGACCGAAAACGGGACGTTCATCATCAACGGCACGGAGCGCGTCGTCGTCAGTCAGTTGATCCGCTCGCCGGGCGTCTATTTTTCGGCGGAAGAAGACCGCACGACCGGACGCCGCCTCTCCAACGCGAAGCTGATCCCGGATCGCGGCGCGTGGATGGAATTCGAGACGCGCAAGAGCGATACCCTGAGCATCAAGTTCAACCGCAAGCGCACGATCCCCGTGACGATCCTGCTCCGCGCGCTGGCCGCCGTTAAGGATGGTATGGATCCCAGCCTCTCGCCGATCAAGACCGGGACAGATGAAGAGCTGCTCGAACTGTACCGCGAAGTCGATAACAACCCCGATCACCGCTATCTCGAAGCGACGATTAAGGCCGAGCCGACCTGGAATGTGCGCGAAAACTCCAGTATCGCCAACGAAGCGCTGATGGAATTTTACAAGCGGATGCGCCCCGGCGACCCGCCCACGATGGACAACGCGCGCTCGTACCTCGAACAGCAGATTTTCGACCTGCGCCGCTATGACCTGGAGCGCGTCGGGCGCTACAAGCTGAACCAGCGCCTGCAACTCGATGGCGACATCTCGCGTTCGGTCCGCACGATCACCAAGCTGGACCTCGTGAAGCTGGTCGAGCGCATGATCCGCATCAACAACAACGAGATCGACCCGGACGACATCGACCACCTCGGCAACCGCCGTGTGAAGACTGTCGGCGAGTTGATCCAGAACAAGCTGCGTATCGGCCTGCGCCGCACGGAGCGCGTCGTCAAGGAACGCATGACCCTGCGCGAAGCGGACAACATCACGCCCGTGATGCTCGTCAACATTCGCCCGATTGTCGCGGCCATTCGTGAATTCTTCGGCAGCAGCCAGCTTTCGCAGTTCATGGAGCAGACCAACCCGCTCGCGGAACTGCGCCACAAGCGTACCCTTTCCGCACTCGGACCGGGCGGTCTGCGGCGTGAGCGCGCGGGCTTCGACGTGCGCGACGTCCACCACAGCCATTACGGGCGTATTTGCCCCATCGAGACGCCGGAAGGCCCGAACATCGGCCTGATCGGGCGTCTGGCGACCTATGCGCGTGTCAACGAATTCGGCTTCATCGAGACGCCGTACCGCCACGTCATCCGCGAACTGCCCATCGAAGACGAAGGGCTGATCGGGCGCACCGTGCGCGAGGATGTGGAAGTCGCGGGCAAGACGATCATCGATGAATCGACGGTCCTCACCGCGCAGCACATCACGAAGATGAAGAAAGCGGGCATCGAAAAGGTCCCCGTGCGTCCGTTCGTCAGCAAGGACGCGCAGTACCTCTCCGCTGATGAAGAAGACCGCTTCATGATCGCGCAGGCAACAGCCACGCTCGATGAGCGCGGGCAGTTCCTCGATGATCGCGTCTCGTCGCGCTTCCACCAGAAGTTCCTCGACGCGCACCCGGACCGCATCGATTACATTGATGTCGCCCCGCGCCAGATCGTCGGAATCAGCGCCGCATTGATCCCGTTCCTCGAACACGACGACGCCAACCGCTCCCTGATGGGATCGAACATGCAGAACCAGGCCGTCCCGCTGCTCAAGCCGGATGTGCCAATTGTCAGCACGGGCATGGAAGACCAGACCGCCTACGACTCCGGGCAGGTCATGCTCGCCGTCGAGGATGGCGAAGTGATCAGCGTGCAGGGCGACCGCGTGCTAATCCGCGCGACGGAAACGAGCGTCGATCATGAGTATCGCCTGCGCAAGTACACGCGCTCCAACCAGTCCACCTGCATCGATCAGCGCCCCGTCGTGGATAAAGGCCAGCACGTTAAAAAAGGCCAGATCATCGCGGATAGCTCCTCGACGGATCACGGCAACCTCGCGCTCGGCCATGACGTCCTGTGTGCGTTCCTCTCGTGGGAAGGCGGCAACTACGAAGACGCGCTGCTGATCAACGAGGACTTGCTGCGCAAGGACAAATTCACGAGCATCCACATCGAAAAACACGAGATGGAAGCGCGCGATACCAAGCTCGGACCGGAAGAAATCACCTACGATATTCCGAACGTCGGTGACGAAGCGCTCAAGGACCTGGATGAAACGGGCATTATCCGCATCGGCGCGGAAGTCTCCCCGAATGATATTCTGGTCGGCAAGATCACCCCGAAGGGCGAAAAGGAACTCAGCCCGGAAGAGAAACTCTTGCGCGCGATCTTCGGTGAGAAGGCGCGCGAAGTGCGCGACTCCTCGCTGCGGCTCCCGCACGGTGAACGCGGCAAGATCATCGATGTGAAGGTCTTCAACCGCGAGGAACACCGCGACCTCCCCGCAGGCGTTGACCAGATGGTGCGCGTGAGCGTGGCGCAGAAGCGCAAGCTGACGCAGGGTGACAAGATGGCCGGACGGCATGGCAACAAGGGTGTCATCTCCAAAGTCGTCTCCATCGAAGATATGCCGTACCTCGAAGACGGCACGCCTATCGACATCATCCTCAACCCGCTCGGCGTGCCGGGTCGTATGAACATCGGACAGGTGCTGGAAACGCACCTCGGCTGGGCAGCGGATCGCCTCGGCTTCCGCGCCGTGACCCCTGTGTTCGATGGCGCGGATGAGCGCGAAATCCAGGCTGAACTGGGCCGCGCGTGGATGATCGATACCTTCTGGAAGCGCGCTACCGAAAAGGCGTGGCTCTGGGTCAAGGAGCAGCCGGGTTACGGACCGGATTACATCGAGGATGACGACGACGTGCGCCGCCTGTACATCGACTCGTGGATTGGCAACAACCCCGATTACGATCAGGAAAAGCTCGCCCTCAATGTCGTCTATGCGCGCCGTGCCGTGATGCGTGAGACGTTGCGTGAACTCGGCTACGATGCCGATGGCATGTTGCTCTATGGTGACGAAGTTCACGGGATGCCGCCCGCTGTGCGTGATGCACGCGATACCAACGCCATCCATGCGTCACTGCAGCAGTGGTGCGAGTTCATCACGGGCGAACCCGTAGACCGCGCCATCATTGGGCAGGAGCTGATCGACGTCTCCAACCGCGTCTTCCTGCGTACTACTGAACCCGTGCCGATTTATGGCAAGCAGAAGTTGTACGATGGCAAGACCGGAGAGGTGTTCGACCGCCCGGTGACAGTTGGCATCATCCACATGCTCAAGCTGGCGCACCTCGTCGAAGACAAGGTTCACGCCCGCTCGACCGGACCTTACAGCCTCGTCACGCAGCAGCCACTCGGCGGCAAGGCGCAGTTCGGCGGCCAGCGCTTCGGCGAAATGGAAGTGTGGGCGCTCGAAGCCTATGGCGCGGCGCATACCTTGCAGGAAATGCTCACCGTCAAATCCGACGATGTGCAAGGCCGTGTCAAGACCTATGAAGCCATCGTCAAGGGCGACCCCATCGAAGAGCCGGGCGTCCCGGCCTCGTTCCGCGTCCTCGTCAAGGAACTGCAAAGCCTCGGCCTCGCGGTCGAAGCAATCACTGAATCGGGCGACGTAATCCGCTTCGGTAAGGACGAAGACCGCAGCAAGCCGCCGAAACTCGGTATGGCGTTGCTCGACCTCGCGGGGGACTAGAGTCTGTGGGCGGACACATCGGTCCGCCCCTACACCAGACAGTGCGTTTTTGTAGGGGCGGACCTGCGTGTCCGCCCGCCGTGTACAATCACCATGAATAATCAGGACGGATTGGAATAATTCCAATCCGTTTTCGTTTCACCATATCAAAAACCGGGCTGGGCAAGCCACAGCCCCTACATCGGAGCGCGCGTTGTGCAGGTGTCGGCTTCATCCGGGACGCATATGTATCCAGTACCGTAGCTTGTCGCCACCGCTCCTGAATGATACAATGCGGCAGGCATAATCGATAGGTCATCGTTGGTCGCTCTCGAAGCCCGTCCATTCTTTCCATACGATCTACCGCTCGTACTGCGCCTGTTTCCGCATGGCGTGATGTTCGACTCAGAGATTGCGCTTACCGATGGCGCGCGCTTCGGGGTCGGCAGCGCGGTCCTCAGCGCGCTACCCTTTACGGATTTCAGCACGCACACCTTTGTGTTGCGTGAGGGCGAAGGTGTGGCGCAGTTCCGCCATCGCACCGGCGACCACCACGCCCATATCACCTTCATCGCGCCAGAATTATCCACACCGCGCCACGAAGACCGCTGGACCACGCTGATTGATGCGATGGTCTACACATCCGGCAAGCGTAGCGCGCACTCGCTCAACGCCGAAGTCGATGAAAACAGCCAGGCGTTCGTGATCCTGCGGCGCTGCGGCTTCGCGGTTTATGCCCGGCAGGAACTCTGGCGGCGCGAACCTGCCCCGCTCCCGGTTGCCGATATGGACCTGCTGCGTCCCGCGACCGAAGCGGACGCCTTTGCGATCAATATGCTCTATGGGAATATCGTCCCGCGCCTCGTCCTGCAGGCTGACGACCCGCCCGATCCGTCGCGCGGCTGGGTCTATAAAGAGAACGGGCGCATTACAGCATTCATTGCGGTCACGGAAGGCAAGAGCGGCATTTACCTACAGCCGTTCTTCCACCCGGAGATGGAGCGCGGCGTCGGTGCGGTCCTCACGGCGGCGCTCGCACGCTGTACCCGCGCCGAACGGCTGCCAACCTATATTTCCATCCGTCGCTACCAGGATTGGCTGCGCGCCTCGCTCCCGAAATTCGATTTCGAGCCGCTGGTCTCGCAAGCCGTGATGGTCAAACACACCGTCGCGCGCATCGAGCGCCCCGCGCTGGTCCCCGCGATGGCGGGCGCTGTACGCCTTGTCTCTCCAATCAAGATGGTCCGCCGTAGCAAGCGGCAAAGGAAGTAATCATCCCTCATATGGAATATCACATCACAGACGACCTCGAAAAGCTGAAATCCGTTTTGCCCGATTATCTGGTTGACGCGCTGGAAAACGCCGGGCGCAAGGATGAGCTTTCCGAGGTCATTCTCGATCTTGGGCGCGTGCCGACCGCGCGCTTCATCGACCGCGAAGTGACGCTCGATGAGCGCGAAATCACACACGAAGACCTGCAATATGTCGTGACACGCATCGGCGTCTTCGATGCGGATAACCGCGCCGGGCTGGAACGCACATTGCACCGTATCAGTGCGATCCGCAACCGCCGCCGGGAGATTGTCGGGCTGACTTGCCGCATCGGACGCGCAGTGTATGGCACTATCGACATCGTGCAGGACATCATCGAATCCGGTCAGAGCGTGATGATCCTCGGTGCGCCGGGCGTCGGCAAGACGACGCTGCTGCGTGAAGCGGCGCGTGTCCTCGCCGAGAACAAGCGTGTGATCATCGTCGATACGAGTAATGAAATCGGCGGTGATGGCGATGTCGCGCACCCCGCCGTCGGGCGCGCGCGCCGGATGCAGGTCGCGGAACCCGCCTTGCAGCACGAAGTCATGATTGAAGCGGTCGAGAACCACAACCCGGAAGTTATCGTCATTGACGAAATTGGTCGCGAACTGGAAGCACAGGCGGCGCGCACTATCGCGGAGCGCGGCGTGCAGCTTGTCGGAACCGCGCACGGCCAGACGCTCGATAACCTGATGCTCAACCCGACCCTCTCCGACCTCGTGGGCGGCATTGAATCCGTCACGCTCTCCGATGAGGAAGCACGGCGGCGTGGTACGCAGAAGTCGGTGCTGGAGCGACGCAGCCCGCCCACGTTCGACGTGCTGATCGAACTGCAATCGCGCCACCGCCTGATTGTGCATGAGGATGTGGCGGCGGCGGTTGATGCGATTTTGCGCGGGCGTCCGCTCCCGGTCGAGATGCGCTACCGCACTGAAAGCGGTGACATCGTGGTCGAGCAGGTCAAGCCGCAAGCCGTCACCGAAGGCCGTCCGAATATGCAGATGAGCGGGATGCCCTTCTCACGCGGACGCAGTGGTGTACAGAACAACGGCACGCCCCCGGTTGGACCCGTAGTTCCGCTGGTGCGCAGTAATGGTACACGCGCGAATGCTGTACCGACGCCAATCCCGGAAGAGATTTCTGGTCCGCTGCCGATCCAGCCGAATACGCGCAAACTGGACCCGATCCGCGTCTATGCGTATGGCGTCGCGCGGAACCGCCTGCAAAGCGCGGCCAAGCGGCTCAAGGTTCCGCTCGTAATCGAGGACGATTTCGGGCAGGCGCAAGCCGTGATGACGCTCAAGACCTACTATCGGCAGCATCCCAAGTTGCTGGTCGATGCGGAGCGACGCGGCACGCCGATCCACGTCCTGCGCGCGAACACCGCACAGCAAATGGAAGCGCTGATTGCGGATATGTTCGGGTTGGAGCGGTTGGAAGACAACGACCCTTTGGAATAGCGCGGCGCGAGGCCGAAGATGCGTTGCAGCAAATTCGGACCGGAGCGCGGTCGATTGACCTCTCGCCGCAGCCTGCCCACCTGCGCCACGCGCAACACGACCTCGCGCGCGAGGCGAATATCATCTCGATTAGTCACGGCGCGGAGCCGAACCGCTTTGTGCGATATTATATCGAGAAGCGGTTGTTGTAATAGAGCGCGGGCCGAATAACTGTATTGTGTAGGGGCGGACCTATGTATCCGCCCACAAAACAACCGGTAAAAGAGAACGGACACTCATATGATGAGTGTCCGTTCTTCGTTAGTCATAGCGGGGACAGGATTCGAACCTATGACCTCCGGGTTATGAGCCCGACGAGCTGCCTCTGCTCTACCCCGCATCCCAACGTTCGTTTTACCAAACAAGTGGAATTATAGTACGGTGGGCAGGGTATGTAAAGGGTCAATCGAGGTGAAACCTCAAATACATGCTCACCCAAACCACGCCGCAACCTCATCTGCTGGCGGCAATTCACCGTAACGGGTGATGCTGCTATCGGTAGTCTCTGGACAGTCCGACGGGTCTGTGCCGTAGAAGAGGTGTGAGGTGATGAGCTTCCCCGTCTCGGCGTCGAGCAGATAGCCTTCCAAATCCTTGGAAAACTGAGTACAAAAGTATTTAGCCGGATTGCCGTACTTCGACGTGCCGAACACATTTTGCTTGTCGAAAAGGCACAGAATGCCGCGTACCTCGTCCGGCTTCGCGGGTTGAAGTTCTGCCGGGAGCGCATCCTGATACTTTTCGTAGAGCGAACCATCGAACGCATCCACGATCCCGATTTTGCCGTCGAAATTGGAGCGCGTGCGCGTCGTGATGTCCTTCCGCACGACCGCCGAACACAACTTCGCCTTGTCACCCAAGACGCGCCCGGCGGCTTCCTGCGCGCGGCGGATGGGAATGCCTTGCTGGTACACGAAGGCATAGGCCAGCCCCGCCGCAATTGCGGTACACACGATGAAGACGACGATCCGCTGTAGCAGCCCGCTCATTTGGCACGCTTCGCTTTCGGGTCGGAGAGACCTATACGGCGGTCGATGAGTTCAAGGCAGACAATCATATTTGGGATGCTCTTCACCGGAGCGCTGAATGTGACGCGGCGCTTGCCACGCTCCCATACTTTCAGGTAGCCCTTATCAACCGAAACCTTATCGATGTTGATCCAATCAGCCTGCTGCGCACCCTTACTCACTCCCAACGGGCTGACCGCGACCGGACCGAACTGGATGCCCTGCCCGCTGTTGAACGCCTGCACGACGCCCGGCAGGAGTGCATTGCTTACGCCGTTTTGCAATGCGTTCCCCAAGTCCGCGATGTTCTTGATCGTGTTGCTGAACACATGCTTCTTGCCGTCGCGGGTGTGCAAGGTGTAATTGTGCGTGGTCCCGGTATACACGCCATTGTAGTAGTGTTTGGTGACTGCCTGATAAATTGTGGTCACATCCTGCCACCGCACCGCCGTTTCCTGCTTGTCACGAATGACGGTAAAGCCCTCCGCGAAAAGCCGCACGAAGATTTGGCGATAGCGCTGCCCGGCCTCAAAACAGGCGAGACCCACCAGCGCGACCGTTATCCCGACGACAATAGCGCCAGTCCGCGTCTCGGTATCGCGAAAATATGGAGAACCGATCCCCACGATAAGCGCTACCTCACCCGCGATGAAAGCAAGAATACCGAACGCGCGGAGCAGCCCGGTCTTTTTGCGTGAGTTGTACTCCGCAATTGGAGCGGTTCCGAATATTGCCGACGGTGCGGACGCCGTGCCTGTAAATGTCGCGTTTGCTACCATAATCCCCTCGCCGTTACGCTGTGTACATAACCCAGCTATGAAGAAGTCCTTTGGCGATAATTGTACTCGTTTATAATTTCCGTGCGGCGCTTGATCAATTCCAGAAGCACGACGAGATTGGGAATCATAGACGTCCGTATGTGAATCACAGGCGTATTTGCTTGCTGGCCGTAAACGTTAAGAATTCCCCTGTCGATGACATAGCGCTTGAAATCGATCCAGCTCACATATGCGCCCCCCTCGACCAGCCCGTGCAGTTTGAACGTGATCGGTCCAAACGATGCACCCGTACCTTCGCGCATCTTCGCGAGAGCCTGCGGCAGCATCGTTTTACGGACGCCCTCTTGCAACGCACTTCCCAGATCGGTGATGCCCCGAACCGAATTGTCAAAGACGATCTGCCGTCCGTCGTAGGTGTTCAGCGTATAGATCGATTCCTTGCCCGCGAAACGTCCACCTCGAAGAATG
The DNA here is from genome assembly GCA_965246845.1 of Aggregatilineales bacterium. Lineage (GTDB taxonomy): Bacteria > Chloroflexota > Anaerolineae > Aggregatilineales > UBA2796 > JBBRMW01. The sequence continues at coordinate 220,705 of CBDFFR010000008.1, read as the reverse complement.
CGCTTGACGTTCTGGTAGATTTCTTCGACCTCGGACCAATTCACGTCATGTTCTTCACCATTCCGTAAAATCGTGAAGCCCTCCTCGAAGACGCGCACCGTGAACGCTTCAAAACGCGGTTTGATCAGCATGAGCGCGACCCCGCCACCAAGCGCGACCAACCCAATCAGTGAACTCACGAACTGCCCGCCGCGCGTACTGATTAATGCGAAGATGAACGCGAATGCGCTGAGGGCGATCAGACTGTAGCCGAGCCGCTTGAGTCTAACGGGTTCCTGCGAATGGAACTCCAGTAGCGAGCGCCCTAAATCACTGGATTGCACGGTCATCGCATGTCTTTACTGCTTCATGGGCGCTGCGGGAGCGGATGCGCGACGAAGAAAGTCCACATCACCTCGCTGGCTTTAATCGTCTGTGTCGTCTTGCCGATCAAAAACTCCGCGATGGGAGCGCTGCCCGGCCAGGTATGCCCGCCGCCTTCAATGGTATAAAACTCTACATCGCCGTTCCCGGCGCAATCGGTGTAAACAACCCCGGTCACATCCGCTTGCATGAAAATCTCATCGGGTCCCTTCGCGCAGCTATTGCGCTTCACCCAATCCGCAATCCAGGTGCGGATCGGCGGGAAGTGCAGCCCCGGATTGCCGTTGAACGATACCACCGGGTCCGCCGTGCCGTGAAAGGCGATGACCGGGATCGGGCGCGTCGGCGCACACTCCGCGCCGAGCAGCGGATAGGTCGCGTATGCACCTGCGACGGTCCCGACCGCCGCAATTCGCTCCGACCGTTCGCAGGCCAGCCGCGCGGTCATGCCACCGCCGTTGGAAAGCCCGTTGATGTAGATGCGCGAGGCGTCGATGCACAATTCCTTGCTCAATGAGTCGAGCAGGTCATCGAAGAATTGCACATCGTCGATGGTCGAAGTCCCGGTGAAGCTGGTCGTCCCGGCATACCAGCGCGCAGGCGTCCCGGTCCCATTCGGATAGACTGCGATGAAGCCCTCGCGGTCCGCGATAGCATTCCATCCGCTAAATATTTCCTGTTGCGCGGCGTTGCTGCTGAATCCGTGCAAGCTGAGTACGAGCGGTACGGCGGTCGTACCCGTGTAGCTGGCCGGGATATGCACGCGGGCGTTGCGTTCGATCCCACCAGATTGCACCGTGCGGACGATGCTGCCAGCGGTCGCGGGTCCACATGCCGCGGCAGCCATTGCAGGGGTCCGCACTGCTGTAAAACCGAGAGCGAGCGTAGCGAGGACGACCAGACGGATTAGATTATTCACCGGAATAGCTCCCATACAATTACTGTGGTCTACGGATTTTAAGCATAACTTTGGTGTGTTGTGGCGCGTGCGCCGCGCGGACCTTCACCCCGCTTTTGTGAAAAACAGGACGCGGCGGCTTTTCGGCGGTTGCGCGGTGCAGGAAAATCCCGTGCTGGCGCGAAGCCGGGCGCGGTGGCTCGGAACGGTACGGCTCATCATGTAGCGCAGGCGGCAATTCCGGGAAAACATTCGGAGCGGATTCAGGTGGCGACGCGGCATCAAATAGTCGCGGCGGCACGGGTTCGGAGAACAACGGCAATACAGGCGGCGCGCTCACCAGCGACGACTCGGAGGGATCGGGGTCTGGAAGCTCGAAAGCCGGGCGCGGCGGCTCCTCCAGCAGCTTGGGACGCAGACTCGCCACCAGCGCATCGAAATCCAGGTTTTCAACGGGCTTATCGACCCCGAAGCGCTCCCAAATGCTCTTTTCCTTCGGCACGTCGTTCGGCTGTTCGGGGAGCGAGGGCGGCGCTTCGATGGCTGGCTCATCGGGCGGCGGGGGCGGCATCGAACGGGTTGGCGCGGGTTCGGCGCGCGTCGCATTTCTCTCCGCGAGGCTGGTATCTTCGACGGGTGGCAACACGATATTCTGCGTTTCGGTCGGCGGCGCGTCGTTGCCCCGCTTCGGCGCGACGAGTTCGAGCGGGACTGTCGGGAAATTCGAGAAGGACGAATCGGGAGCGTCAGCGCGCGGTGGCTCGGCAGGCGTCGGGACCGCCGAGGGGCGCGTATCGTGCGGGTCAATGGGCGGCTCTACGATCAACGGCGCGGGTGGCTGCATGACCGTGGGAGCCGGGATCGCGGCCACAATCGGCGGCGGCGCGGTCCGCACGCCGAGGATCGTCGGGATCGGCTGCGGCGCATTCGTTGGAACCGAAGTTGGCACGGACGTTGGGAAGCTGGTTGGCGGCGGGACCGTCGCGGATGCGGGCGGCAATTCCGGGATGTCGTCCTCGCCTATGAATGCTTTTGCGAAAGCGGGCGTTTTGCTGATTTCACCCGTCCCTGTCTTCGATGACGGCATGGGCAGCGGCGTTGGCTGGTTCATGCGTGCCTGCCGTGCCGCGAGGCCGGGGTCGGCTTGCATCGCATAGCGGCGCTGCCGTTCCGGGTCTAGCCGCACGCCACTCGCTTCGATCACCCGCCGTAATGCGAGCAGGCTATCGGAAATCTGGCGCACCATGCGGCGGCGACGCCCGATGCGCAGCCCGGCGAACAGCCCACGCAATCGATATTCGACGGTCCAATAGACCAACGTGCCTTCGGCTACGGATTGCAGCCGCAGACGTCCCTTGAATGCCTTGTAGGAACCATCGATCACAGTGTATTCATAGCCGAGGTTCTCCTGCCAGGCGGTGATCTCCTCCACCACCGATTTACCGCTCGCATCCGTGACGCGGCGGCGCACGCCCACGCCCGTCATGCGCGTCGAGAGCAGGGAGACCTGTTTCGCGCTGCGATTCCAGCGGCTGACCAAAGCGGGATCGTTGAGGTAGAGCCAAACGGCATCCGCTGCCGCCGGAATAAGGATTCGCTGATCGATCACTGGCACGTCGTCGTCCTCGACCATAGCTACAAACGATTCTGAATTTATCACATCGCAGCGCAGCGTGCTACACTTGTCGGCATGGTCTTAAGTCCCGCTGTTGCGCTAGGATTCATCCTGGCAACCCTTTACGGCGCGGCGTTTCACGTCCTTGTGGGCGGGGACGCGCGGCGCTTGATGTTCTTCCTGCTCGCGGGGTGGGTCGGCTTTATGCTTGGGCAGTGGGTCGGGACGGCCTTCGGGGTGACGCTCCTCAGCATCGGTCCGCTGCATACGTTCTCCGCGTCAATAGGGGCGTTGCTTGCGCTGATCATGGCGCGGCTGCTCACGGGTACACGGCAACTGGATTAGGTTTACGCCAAAAGCGAGAATTTTGATGACGGATACACAGAAAGCCCGCAGCGCAGCTCCGGCACTGATTGCGGCCAATTCCCAAACCCCTGCCGTGCCGCCTGTCCCGCCGCCGCTCTCGCCAGCGGATGAAGCGCCGGATGCGGACCGCGCGCCGCTGCCCGGCGTCGTGAAATATACAGTCATCGCGCTTGTAGCGCTGATTGTCCTGATCGTTTTCGGGTTGCTGGTCGCGGTGATCGGTGGCCTGACCAATTCCGAAGGTGTGGCGAATTTCTTCCGCATCCTGCGCGATTTCTTCATCGTCGTCCTCGCGCTGCAAGGTATCCTGATCTCGGTCGCGCTGATTATCCTCGTGCTGCAGGTAAGCGCGCTGGTGCAGCTCGTGCGTACCGAAGTCAAGCCGATTGTGGATGAAACGCGCGAAGCCGTCTCCACACTGCGCGGCACGGCGCAGTTCCTGAGCAAGAACGTCACGGCTCCGGTAATCCGCACCAGCGCGGCGCTCTCCGGCGCGACGGCGTTCCTGCGTGAGGTGACGCGCCTACGCCGCAATATCCGCCCCAACCGTGACGATTAACCGCAGAAAGGAAACCTCGCGATGGCCCACCACGATGATATTGTTTTTGTAGAACATGCGGACCCCGTTGCCGAAGTCGGCGCGTTCATCCTCGGCGGCGTGATCGGCGGCGCAGTCGCGGCGGTCGTGATGCTGCTCAACGCGCCCCGCAGCGGAGCCGAAACGCGCCGCGCGATTCGTGAGCGCGGCCTGAATATTCGCACCGAAGCCGAACAAACCGCGGCTGCCGCGCGGACGCGCATTGAAGGCACGACACCGGATACAATCATCGCCGATGCGAAAGCCGAAGCGCGCGGCTACCGTATCACCAATCCGACCGCGCTTACCCCCGGACTCAAGGCAAAATGACCGACCTGTATCAACGCCGTCTCGCACGCCTGCGCGAACTCGCCGCAGGCTATGACCTGATCGCGCTCGTCCCCGGCTCCGACCTGTATTATGTGACAGGCGTGCATTATCACCTCAGCAACGACCGCCCGCTCGTCGTCTTCTTCCCGACGGATGGGGGCGAGGCGACCGCCGTGATCGCGAAACTGGAAGAACAACGCCTGCTCGATCACGCGAAAGTTCCCATCAAAACATTTGCGTACAATGATGCGGAAGGATTCATCCCGGCCTTTCAACGCGCCGCGCTGGCGCTGCGGCTGGCGGGCAAGCGCATCGGCGCGGAAGGGATGCGGATGCGGCTCACCGAAGCGCAGTTGCTGGAAGAGATCGCCCCCGGTGCGCGCGTGACGTCTGCCGACGCCGAATTGATGAAACTGCGCCTGTACAAGACGCCCGAAGAGATCGCCTATATGCGCGCCGCTATCGCAACCAGCGAACGTGCGCTCGCCGATCTGCTGGATGACATCGATGGCAGCGCGGTCGGCATGACCGAAATGCAGATTACAAGCCTGCTGCTCGCGAAACTGAGTGCGAATGGCGGTGTCAATTCGTTCGATCCGATTGTGCTGACGGGCGCGAATAGTGCATTGCCGCACGGCCAACCGGGAACCACAGCGATCAAGCGTGGCGACCTGCTGCTCTTCGACTATGGCACGAAGGTTGAAGGCTACCCCGCCGACATTACGCGCACGTTCGGGATCGGCGAAGTCTCCGACGAACTGCGCCGCATGTATGAGACAGTCCGCGCCGCAAACGCGGCGGGCATCGCGGCAGGCAAACCCGGCATCGCGGCGCAGGAGGTGGACCGCGCCGCGCGCAAGGTCATCACCGAGGCGGGTTACGGGCAATATTTCACGCACCGCACCGGACACGGTCTCGGCCTCGATGTCCATGAACACCCGAATATGCGCGAAGGTAACGAGATGATCCTCGAACCGGGGATGCTTTATACCGTCGAACCGGGCGTGTACGTGCCGGGGCTGGGCGGCGTGCGCGTCGAAGATAATGTGCTGGTCACGGAAACTAGCGTCGATGTACTGACGACGTTCCCAAAGGCACTGCGAATCCTCAAGGGATAGGCAGCGGGTCGCCTGAATCCGACCCCTACGCCAGATTGACTGTATTTGTAGGGGCGGACCGATGTGTCCGCCCGAAATGACGGGCTGGGCAAGCCACAGCCCCTACAAAATGCGCTGCGGGTTTCCTGCATTATTTTACGGATTTAAGGCGCATTTAAGGTAAATCGCGCGGCTGATAAAGCAACCCGCAGCCGAACACCATATGATGTGGATGTCCTTCGATACAAATGAGGGTTCCACCCATGAACAAGCGTTTTCTATCCGTAACCGCAGCCGCGCTCCTGATCAGCATTTCCGGCGTCGCGATCCAGTCGCAGGCGCAAACCCCCACCGCCACGATGAGCGCGACCAGCGCGGCCACACTCGCCGCCACTGGACCCGCGACGGCAACGGTGCAGCCGTTCACCCTTCTCAACCTGAACACCATGACAGAACAGCAAATCCTGTCCATTCCGACCATCATTAACCGTATGGTTCGCGAGTTTCAGGAATATCGCCCCTACGTGAGCATCACGCAGTACCGCCGGGAAATCGGCAAATACGTCGGCGCGGAACAAACGGCAGCGTGGGAGAAGTATCTCTACGTCCCCGTACAGGTCGATGTCGCCGATGCCGAAACGTTGAAGCAAATCCCCGGCGTCACGGATGACATCGCAAAAGCGCTGATCACCGCGCGCCCGTACAAAACGAACGATGCGTTCCTCGCCAGCCTCGCGCAATATCTGACCAACGACCAGCTTGCCTACGCGGTCAACTTCCTCAACGGCACAGTGACGCAGCCGATCCCGACTTCCGCCGCGACAATGATTGCAACGATGTCGGCCACCGTCACACCCACAGCGGCGGCGACGGCCTCCAAATGAACACAGTGAGCGCTGCGACGGTCGAGCGCCGCTTCCGGCGCTTCCTGCTCATCCTTGTCGAGGTCCTGTGTAGCGGGACCGTGATCGAGTTGTGGCTCGCGAAGCACATTCAGGAGACGGAACAACTCATCCCATTCGCGCTCTGCGGGCTGGCCTTCCTCTCCACACTGGCCGTATTGATCCGACCGACGCGCCCGACTTTGCTGCTGCTGCGCGGCGTAATGCTGCTCGTCATCGCGGGCAGCCTGCTCGGTGGGTGGTTGCACCTGCAAGCCAACCATGAACTGGTGACGGAACTGCACCCGAATATGAGCGGTTTCGACGTGCTGATGACCTCGCTCATGGGAGCCGCGCCGCTGCTCGCGCCGGGCATCCTCGGCCTCGCTGGGGTGCTTGCCCTCGCCGCGACCTACTATCATCCCGCGCTCGGCAGGCGTGGACCCACTACCGAACCGATCCGAAACTAACCAAAGGAAACATCCTCATGAAAATCATCAACCTTCCCCCGCAGGAAGAAGAAAACGACGACAAGCCGGTAGGCCGCGTCCTGAGCCGCCGTGAAATCCTCGGTCTGCTGGGGACCGCAGGCGCGGCAATGTTATTCGCGGGCAACCTGCCCGGCTTGGCAGCCGCCCAGACCGCAACCGCTACAGCCGCAGCGACGGGAGCCGCCACCGCAGCCGGAACGCCGACCGCCACCGCGATCCCGACCTGCGTAGTCAAGCCCGAACTCACCGAAGGTCCATATTTCGTGGATGAGAAGCTCGACCGCTCCGATATTCGGCTCGATCCATCCACCAACAAGCAGGTGGCGGGCATACCGCTCGCGTTGATGTTCCGCGTGTACCGCGTCGGCACGAACGCCTGTGTGCCGCTCGCGAATGCGCAGGTCGATATATGGCACTGCGACGCAGCGGGGCGCTATTCGGATGAAGCGGCCAACAACACCGTCGGGCAGAAGTTCCTGCGCGGCTACCAGACGACGGATAGCTATGGCGTGGCGCAGTTCACGACGATCTATCCTGGCTGGTATCAAGGCCGCGCTGTACATATTCACTTCAAAATCCGCACAGCGGCCACAACGGGCAGCACACATGAATTCACCTCGCAGCTTTTCTTCGACGAGGCATTCACCGATGAGGTCTATACACAAGCGCCCTACACCGCGCATACCGGACGCCGCCAGACCAACGCGCAGGACGGCATTTTTCGGGACAGCGGCGGCCAACTCACCCTTGCCGTCACGAAAGAGACGGAAGGCTACGCCGCGCGTTTCGACATCGGGCTGAATCTGTAGCCCAACGCTTATCGCATCTGAAACAACGCACGCCCGGCCATGTTCGACCGGGCGTGCGCGTTATTCTGAACGCTGGCGGACTACTCCAGAATTTCGACTTCCGGGATAGCGAAGCCGTTGAAGTTCGATCCGTATTCAATGGTGTACGCGCCTGTATTGGTGAAATACAGCCGATCCCCGATTTGCATCTCCGGCAGATCGACATCGCGCGCTATTGTATCGAAGCTGTCACAGCTTGGTCCGGCCAGCGTGTAGGTATGCGTCGCGGGCGCGTCGGTATCCGCGTAAATCGGATAGGTCGAGCCTTCGAGGATTTCACCCATTCCATTGAACACGCCGCTATCGAGATACAGCCACGTCTTTTCGCCACGCTGCGCCCGGCCTTCGACGGTCAGGACCAGCACGCCGTTATCCCCGACCATCGCGCGCCCCGGCTCCATGATCACGCGCAGCCCCGGCGTTTCCGGGATGAACTCCGTAATCGCATCGGAGATCGCCTCGCCGATTTCGCCAAAGGTTGCGACCGACTCATCGGTTGGGATCGGATAGCCGCCGCCCATATCGAGGAAGGTCAGGTGAATGCCATACTGCGCGGCCTCGTGCCAGATCGCGCCGCAGGAACGGATCGCCATGATCCAGTTGCGCGCCGTCACGCACTGCGAGCCGACATGGAACGCCAGCCCAATCGGCTGCAAGCCGAGATCGCGCGCGAGCAACAATTCTTCAATCGCCTGCTCGTGTGAGACGCCGAACTTCTTATCAAGCGGGAACACCGCGCCGGAGTTATCGACCGCGAGGCGGATATAGACGCGCATCCCCGGCGCGAACCGCGCAATCTTCTCTACTTCGTCGGTCGAATCGGCGACTACTGCGTAAATCCCGGCCTCATGCGCGCGGCGCAGAAATTTATCGTTCTTGATCGGGTTGCTGCCGATGATGCGCTCTGGCGAGACGCCGAGAGAAAGCGCCTTTTCGAGTTCGTTCAGCGAGGCGACATCGAAGCCCGACCCCTGATCGGCCAATACGGAAAGCACGGCCTTGTGCGAATTCGCCTTGACCGCGTAGTAGATTTCTCCACCCGGTACGGCGTCCAACAAACGATGGTAGCTTTCAATCACCCGTCCAGTATCGAGCGCCAGAAACGGCGTCATAGCTCTATGGGTACGGACACGATCAAGGACTGATTGACGGGTGGCGATGAGCGTCATCGGCGCTGTATCCTCTCCTGGAAATTTGAAATGTTCGATGCGCAAAGTATAGGGCAAATCACCCCCATGTAAAGATCGATTCCTATTAAAATTTCATACCATTTTCCTGCGCCTTTCCTTCGCAAAATGATCGCCCGAATGATAGACTCGACGCACCGATTAAACGGATAGATCACGATGACGATTGCAGATGTAAAACTGACCGCGCTGGCCTCTTGTGCAGGATGCGCCGCGAAGATCGGTCCCGGAACCCTCGCGGAGGTGCTGCGCCCGATCCGTCAGCAATTCGATCCTGTCGATTATCCGGCATTGCTCGTCGGCCTCGCGGAGCCGGACGATGCCGCCGTTTACAAGCTGAACGAAGAGCAGGCCGTGATCAGCACGACCGACTTCTTCCCGCCCGTCGTCGATGATCCCTATTCCTTCGGCGCAATCGCGGCGGCCAACGCCCTTAGCGATGTCTATGCGATGGGCGGCGAACCCCTCTTCGCGATCAACCTCGTGACGTACCCGGATACACTCGATCTCGCGATATTGACGGAAATCCTGCGCGGTGGCGGCGACCGCGTGAAGGCAGCGGGCGCGGTCATCGTCGGCGGTCATACGGTGATCGACAACGAGCCGAAGTATGGCCTTGCGGTTACGGGCGTGGTTCACCCGCAGCGCATTTTTACAAAAGGCGGCGCACAACCCGGCGACGTGCTGATCATGACCAAGCCGCTCGGTACGGGCGTGATAACGACCGCGCTCAAGCGTGAACAGGCCGATCCCGCGCATGTGCAGGCGGCAATCGAAAGCATGATGCGCCTCAACCAGAGCGCCGCCCGCGCCGCTGCTGCGCTCGGCAAGCCGCATATCCACGCCGTCACAGATATAACGGGCTACAGCCTGATCGGTCACGCGCATGAAATGGCGCACCTCTCCGCCGCCGATTTCACCTTCGCGTTCGATGCGCTGCCCTGGCTGCCGGGGGCGCAAGGCTACGCGCAGCTAGGCACGTTCCCCGGCGGCACGACGCGCAACGCGGAATACTTCCGGCAGTGGACCCACTTCGCGCCGACAATCTCCGAAGAGGCGCAGATGCTGTGCTTTGACCCGCAAACCTCCGGCGGGTTGCTGATCGCAGTCGCGGAGGCCTACGCGGATGGGCTGATTGAATCAATTAAACGCAACGGCGCTTCCGCGTGGAAAATCGGGAGCGCGGTTGCCGGGAGTGGACGCATCATTGTTCAATGAGCGGAGGCCTCATCCTCCGCGAGCAGCCGCGTAATCTCCGCCGTCTCCAGTTCATCGACATAGCCCGCGATGGCCGCTTGCATGTATTCGGGCAACTTCGAGTGAATCTTCTGAAAGTTGGACAAGAAACCGGGGTCGGTGTTGTAGAGGTCGCCCAGCCCGCGCAGGACTTCGAGCGTCGGCTCGTAGAAATAGCGCAAGCGTTCATGCCATTTTTCCACCAGCAAATGAATTTCCGCGCTTTGCGGGTCAAGCCCGGCATCAATGGCGGCGGCAAAATCGAGCAATCCATCGACCTGCTCATTTTTGATGCTCTCGCGCTGCGCTTCCGTATAGCTATTCCAGCGCCGGACCGATTCGTCTACGAGTTCGGGGCCATATTGCAGGCGCGCGGACCGCGTGTACTCTTCCTGCTTTTCGGGCGTGAAGCCCTCGAAATAGCGCTTTTTGCTCATGTTCGCTTCCCCTTTCGTCAAGTCGTCAATCGTCGCGTCTACCGTGCCGACGAGCGCTTGCAAGTGGCTCAACTTCTCCTGCAAGACCTGCCGATGCGAGCGCAGCGCGTCCAGCAGATCGAAACCGGGCGCGTCTAGGATGTCCCGGATTTGCAGCAATTCGATACCGATCTCGCGATAGAACAAAACCTGTTGCAGGCGCAGCAGTGCAGCCTCATCGTAGTAACGATAGCCGTTCGCCCCGACTTGCGACGGATGCAGCAGGTCAATTTCATCGTAGTAGTGCAGCGTCCGCACACTGACGCCTGCCAGATCGGAAAGCTGTTTGACGGTATACACGGGCGGCCTCTCGCGCGTCGGTCGGTCTGCCACCTATGCTACGCTATGACGTAGCGTAAGGGTCAAGGGTTTTCTGAAACGCGATGAAACTTGCGATTTCCTGCTGCGTGACCGGGCGGTTGGGGGTCGCGATGAAGTAGCCATCCGCGAAAAGCGGGGACGCGCCACCACGCGCCGCCGTCGCATCCATCAGCGCGCGGATCGCGCTGCCGGGGGTGGTATCCTGCACGATCCCAAGCTGGAAGGTGAGATAGGTCGCCTGCGCGATCACGCCCTCAATGTACAAACCGGCTTCGAGGCAGGCTTCCGTCAACCAGATCGGGACCAGCGGCAGCGCTTCCGGCGCGAACGCATTCACGCGCGGCAAGAGCAGCACCCCGAACATAGTCTTCGGCGCTTCGATGGGCTTGGACACAGGAGGCGCTACGTTCGGCACGACGAGCGGACCCGTATTGCCCGAACGCGGCGGGCGCATATCGGTCGGGCGCGAAAGCAGCGTGCGTTCCATATCCGGCAGGGTCGGCTCCGCAATTGCGCTCGCAGCGTCGGGACGTTCCAGACGGTCAAGCAACTGACGCGCGAGGCGGCGCATCGTCTTCATCGGCGTTTCGGCAGGGAAGAGCAGCGAGAGCCGCATATCTTCGACGCTGTGCGATGAGTAGAGCAGGAAATCGCCGAGGCCGGGGACCTGAATAAATTTGGCAAGGACGCTTTCGCCAGTCTGCCCCGCCGACCATGCGGTGTTGATCTGTGCGACGACCGCATCCGTTGCCGTGCCGAGGTCGCCCGCCGCCGCGACCAACGCGCCCTCGCGCGTGAGTAGCGTCGCGCGTGCGGCAGTGCCGAGCGTGAGTTGCGTCAGCGAAGCGGCCATCTGCACGACATCATCCGGCGCTTCATTGGGTGTGGATTGCGCCGGGTCGGGCTGTACGGCATCGGTCGGTGGCGGGTCGGTTGAAGTGGAGTCCTTACCCGCTGCGGCGAGCGCATCCTGCACGAAACCCGGCTCGCGCACCCATTCCGGCATCGCCACACCGGAAGTTTTCTCAACCGCCTGTGTGAATTTATCGAGCGTGAACTCGCCCATCGGGATCGTATCCAGCGCATCGAGCGCGGCTTCCGCGATAGTCGGTCGCTCCGGCGGCTCTTCGGGCGCGTTGGGCGGCGTGCTGAGGGGCGCGGGGTCGGTGAGCGGCTTTCCACTGACGACATCCGCGATGGTCGCCTCGTCGGAGAGGTCTACCGAGTCGAGGACCTGCCGCAGCCCGGCGGGGGTCGCGGGCTTTTCAGGTAGCATCGCCGCGAGGTGACGCCGGAAGGTATCATCGGCGGATGGCGGCGGCTCCGTAATGACGGGCTTGAGGCTGGCGAGCGCAGCATCGAAGTCAGCGGAAACGGGCATCCCCTGCGTTTCTGCGAGATCAGGTTTCGGCACAGGGATCGGAGCCGAAGGCGGTGGACTGGAAAGGATGATCGGCTTCGATTCGGGCTGTTTGGTGGCAGGGCGCGTCCCGGTATCGGAGCGCGACTTGAGCGCGTCTTGCAGGAGCGGGAGCAATTGACGCGCGTAATATGGCTTGATAATTGTGCCGAAGATATTCGGCAGGCTCGCGCCGTCGAGTTGGTCCTTGCTGCGGGCGCTGGCGAGCAGGATGAGGCTCGTCTGCTGCTCGTGCATCGCGCGCCCAAGTACCCCAATGGGCATATCGATCAGGTTCAAATCGACCAGTGCGACGTCTTGCGGGTTCTCGCTGAGGAATTCAAGCGCCGCCGCGCCGCTGGTGAAAGGCGTGACGGCGTAGCCGCTGCTGCCTTCGAGCGCGCGCTTGATGCCAATGGCAAACGCCATATCCGGGTCAACGATGAGGAATTTGGTCGCCATACCAAGGAATTGTACCCGCAAGCGGCGCGGTGGGCGAATATGGAAGCGACGCAAAGAGCATCCTGGTATCGTTTACCAAACAGCCCCTAAGAATGATGCCACGCTTGAGCATATCTGCGGTTTTTTCAGGTTAGTGCTGAACATCGAGATTGCGCGCTTGCCTTCCAGACTATTTACAAGCGTGTACTGGGAAAGCGCTCAGTTCAAGACCGGAATCCAGAACCCGAATGTACTCCCGACGCCCTCTTCGCTCTGGAACCAGACCTTGCCGCCGTGTCGTTCGACGATTTCCTTGACGAGGCTCAGGCCGATTCCGGTCCCTTCGATCCCATCCGTCGCAGCGGTCTTCGCCCGGAAATATTTCTCGAAGATCAATCCCTGCTGGCTTTCCGGGACGCCCAGTCCGGTATCGATCACCGAAAAATAGAGCCGTTGATCTTCCGTCACCATGCGGATCGTGATCAGGCCGCCCGCGGGCGTGTATTTGATCGCGTTGCCGACGAGGTTTACCATCGCCTCCTTCAGCTCGACCGGATCGCCGGAGATGATCGCGAGCTGATCCGCGATGTCAAGCGAGAGGCGGTGTTGCTTGGCATCCGCCGAAGGGCGCATATCCACAATCACTTCATAGAGCAGCGGAGCCGGATCAATGCGCTGTCTGATTTGCGTATTCTCCATCTCGATTCGTTCCTGACTGAGCAGCGTCTGGATCAGGGTTTCCATGCGTTCCACACCGCGCAGCATCCCTTCCACAAAAACCGGGTCCGGCATGATCCCGTTCGCCACGTCCTCACGCAGCATATCGAGATAGCCGAGCAGCACCCCAAGCGGGTTTTTCAGATCGTGCGAGGCCATCTGGAGCAGGTGCGTCTTGAGGCGGTTAAGGTCCTTGAAGCTGCTCACGTCGTTGAGCGAGACGACGTAGCCAATTTCCCCGCTCTGCTCCTCGCCCATCGCGGAAATGCTCACATCGTAATCGCGCTTGGTGGCAGGGTTGGTGATCTCGAAGCGCTGGCGGCCCCCCGTCAGTCCACGATCCCGCAGCACCTTGACGATCTCCGCGAGAACATCGCTATATTTTGAAAGTTCATCGAGCGAATGCCCCCGCGCAGCCGCGTTGCTCAGGTGCAAGACCTCTTCGGCAGCGGTATTGATCAACTCGATGCGCCCTTGCAAGTCCACAGTGAAGAGCGCCTCGGTGGTGCTGTTCAGGACATTCGCAAGTTGTTTCTGCTGTGCCTGTGTGATGTCGAATAGCTGCGCGTTGCGCATCGCGGCACCGGCCTGGTCCGCGACAGCACGCGCGATACGGCGGTCCGAGTCGAGGAAATGGCCGGGTTCCGGGTGTTCGAGCGTGAGGATTCCATACACCCGAGCATCGACCATGAACGGCACGCACAGCGCCGAGCGCGCGCCAAGCGACTTGCCTTCTATGGTCAGCCAGCGCGGATCGGTGAGCGTATCCTCGATGAGCGCCGCGTCCTGATTCGCAATCACCCACGCGGCCAGCCCTTCCTGCAAGACGCGCTGCGAAACGTACTGCTTCTGATCCGGGTTGTAATCGCGTTCGGAGAGGAATCGCTGCAAAGTCACTTCGTTACCCTGATCATTGAGCAGGAAGAAGCTGCCCGTTGTCGCACCCACGACTTCGACCGTGAGCCGCACCACTTCATTGAGTACGTGATCGATATTCAATGTCGATAGCAGCGACGAGACGCGCACGAGGACTTCAAGCTGGCGCGTTTCGGCGTTGAGCGGCATATTGTTCATAGCGGCGATTTCCCTCGACAGACTGTAAGACATTAGCTCGTCTCCGGGAGTGCAAACGTACAGGTTCCGGTAGCGATTGGGCAAGAAGCGATGGTTTGGCGGTCCAGAACGACATCGAACGTTGCATCCGTGCGCGCATCGGTGGGGAGCCAGAACTGGCCGGAGACGCCCGGCTGCCAGAACGCAGCCAGCGCCGCGCAGCGCGCAAACGGTGTCGGCAGCAGCAGGCCGTAGCGCGCGACCTGCAAGCAACCACCCGGTCGCAGCGGGACATCGTTCGTCCCGGTCGCCAGCGTCCGCACCCACTGCACCGCTGCGAACTGGCGCGTTTCCGGTTTGCTCGCCTGCACGAAAGTGAGCAGCCGCACGCTGACCGGACGCGCCCCGACATTCAACATATTGAACTGCACGATGTCCCACGAGAGCTGCACGTTCGGAACCGGACCGCTGGCGGTCGCGGGCTGTGTGGCTGCCAGCGACGGAATGACCGTCATATCAGGGGTCAGCGTGCTTTCGCTGGTCGCCTCGCGCGTGCTGCTCTCACTAGTTATAGTCGTCGGGGGTGGGGCGGATAGTTCCGTCGCGGTATGGGTGGCGGCGGCGGTGCGTTGGTCTGGCGTAGACTCGTCTGTCACTGCAGCGACCACGACCGCGCTGGTTGCCGCATTCGTTGGTATGTTGGTCGGCGCAATCGCAACCGCCGTCGGCGGCAGGGTCGCCGTAATTGCGCCCGCCGGGTTCAGCGCAGCGGCGCGTATCGCAAGCAGCAGTCCGGCAAGGACCACAACCGCGACCAGCGCCGCCCCTACCAATACTCTCCGTCGCTGCTGCCCAATGCCTGCCGCGCGGCTGCGCCCCGTCCCACGAAAATAGCGCTCGCGGTCGCGCATGGGCGGCGGTGGGATCATCAGCGGCGGCGTATAGGATGGCGCACGCAGCGCGGATGAGGCGTCGCTTGGCCTGAACAGGTACGAATCCGAGCCGGGCTGTACGTTGAGCGCCTGCCCCAGCGCGAGCGCGAGTTCCGCGCCTGTCTCGTAGCGGCGCGTCGGGATTTTATGCAGCACTTTGTCGATCACGGGCTGCGCGCCGGGCGGCAGCGTCGTATTGTGCAGGACCAGCGCGGGCGGGATTTGATGCACATGCGCGAGCGCCACCGTCATCGCGGAGCCTTCCTCGAACGGCACATGCCCCGTCAGCATTTCATAAATGCACACGCCGAGCGAATACAAATCGCTCTGCCCGACCGCGTTGGCCGATGACAGTGCCTGTTCCGGCGCGATGTAATGCGCGCTGCCAAAGGTCTCGCCCTGCGTGTTGTCTCCCGCCGAAAGTGCTAGGCCGAAATCGGTCAGGATCGCGCGCCCTTCTGCGTTGAGCATGATATTGGAGGGCTTCACGTCGCGGTGGATCACGCCGCGCCCGTGCGCGTAATCGAGCGCCGTCCCGATCTGCTCCGTGATCCGCACCACCTGCTGATACGGCATGTGTTCCTTGCGACCGTGCAGTTCCCGCAAAATCTGCTTGAGGTCGCGCCCCTCGACAAACGCCATCGCCATATACAGCACGTCTTTGTACTGCCCGAACTGATACACCTTGACGATATTCGGGTGTTCCAGCCGCGCGATTGCCCGCGCCTCGTTCTGGAAGCGGCGGTAATATTCCGCGCGGAATTCCGGTCCGATGTCGCTGTCGATCACCTTCAGCGCCGCCGGACGCGCAAGCTGCTCATCATAGCCCAGATAGACGCGCGCCATGCCGCCCCGTCCGAGCAGCTCACGTATCACATAATCGCCTAACTTTTCGCCAATGAGTGTATCGGGCATGAGCCTGTATGGGTGTCCGCGCGGTCGCGGGGATTATATCCCATCGCGCCGCGCGCACATAGGAGTTTGTAGGGGTCGCGCCCCGCCCGATCCGTCGATCAGAGGGAAGGAGAAGGGACCGAACAAACAACCCGAAAACCGCGGAAACCGCCGCGGTAATGCGGATTGTGGTTGGAGCGATACGCGCCCCGTGCGTTATCTAAATTGCCAAGCCACGACCCGCCACGTAGTGATCGGGGAGCATTACTGCTCCAATCCCGCTGGTCTGGCTTGTAATACCCATTCAACTGCCATTCCCATACGTTGCCGCTCAGGTCCAGCACTTTGTACGGCGACCCGCCTTGTGGGTATATTCCAACCGCCGTTGTCCGTTCTAAGTAGGTTCCGCTGATGCTGCTCTCGTCGATATTTGCATAGCCGACCTTGTACCCGTTACCCCAAGGATATTCCCGCGCATCTGTCCCGCGCGCTGCTTTCTCCCATTCTTCTTCCAGCGGCAGCCGCACCTCGTAGCCGAGCTTCGACGTCAGCCATTTGCAAAAGCCAAACGCCTGGTACCATGATACATTCTCGCGTGGGTGATTATTAAGTTTCCACGTCTGATTATCCGGTCCTTCCTTCTGCTGCGCTAGCCCATTGGAGTGCAACTCCTTCCACCAGCCTATATTCTCAAAACCATCTGGTGCGCTCAGGAACACGCCGAACTGCTTGTACGTGATTGGACACTTCGCGATGCTGTAATTCGCGAGGTTCACCTTGCGTACAGGATTATCGCTGTTCTGCTCGCCACCCATCGTGAACACCCCCGCCGGGACCTCGCACCACGCAATATCCGGCAGCCCGTCCGCACGTAGCCCAACCCCCTCACGCGTATCGCCCACTATGTTGATCTCGCGTCCGGCCTCGGCGCGTTCTTCCGGTGGGCGGTTCGGGTCCAGCATGATTTTGAGGAGGCGATTCTGTTCTGGCGTAATACGCAGGACGGCGGGCGCGGATGGTTCCGAGCGTGAAACAGGTGTAGAGAGCAATGGTACATCTCCATCCGTCTTTTGGAGGATTTCGCGGATACGCTCCAGGTTTTTGCCGCTAAGTACATCGTCCCGTTTGAGTAGCCGCTGCCAGAGTTCCGGGACCTGCGCGGCATAACGGTCGTCATCCGCAATTTCTTCAATGTCGAGGATGAGATCGCGCTGCTGGCGTGGCTCATGTGACATGTTGGTAATACGGTCGTGCAGTATCCCGACCGGGTTCAACGGCACTTCGGGGCGCAGTTCGAGATAGTTTTGCGGTAGGTCAGGCGCAGAAGGTAGCCCTTTCAACGACTCCTTGATTGCTTTGAGCTGCGGGCGGCTGCGCTCCTGAAACGCGAGTAGTTGCGCTAGTTGAAGGTCTTTCGGGAGATATTGCACCGGATCGTTATCCAACCGAATTGCAAGAATCGGCTTGCCGAGCGCCCGCGCATAGCCATGTTCGCGCTTGCAGGGTTCGGAACGATCAGGCCGCGAATGAACACTCAGAGCGTAGAGAAAGCAATCGCACGCCTCGATTTCCGGCAGGATTTCCTTCCACCATTCATGACCACCCCGGTTAGCGAGTTCACGGTCGAACCAGACGACATGATCCATGAGTTCCAGATCGTCGGCGAGCAAAATGATAGTATCGCGATCTTTGCTGCTATAGCTGATAAAGATGTTCATTGTGGTCGCTATGTTGGAGATATGTTGTACAGGATAGCGTAAGAATTCTAACCGGACAAGACAGAGCCGTACCGCCCGGCCATGAATGAACCGGGCTATTACGGTTCACGTCTCCGAAAGGCTGGACTAACCGGACCGTAACAGCGCGGCGGCTTCACTCACCGATACCCCGCCCCCAACCCACTCAACAGGAACACGATCCCGCCCGCCGTCAACAGCAGTGCCAGCACCCGCGCCCCAATCCCCGACCTGCGTTGTGCGAGCAGCGCCCCACCTACCGCAAGCGCGGCCATGCCCGCGAGCGCGTTGGCAATCGAACGTTCCTGTATCGGCGGCGTGGGGTCGAGTGCCTGTGCGACAGGCGCGGCGCTGACGGTCGGCTGAAAGTCGGTCACGACATCATACTGCCCCGGACGCTGCACGGTCAGCCGTACCCGCCACACACCCGGCGAAGACAGGTTCGCGCCTTCAACGCGATAAATCCCGTCTTTGGGCTGCACGCCGCGTATATCCAGTTCGCTCGTACCGCTGCCATCGGCTTTATCGAAGCGCAGCCGTACGCGGTCCACGTCGTTAATTGGCTTATTGTCGAGCGTGAGCAGCATCACCACGAAGGTGTTCTGGCCGACATACCCGGGCTTCGCCGTGAGCATCACATGCGTACCCTCTTTAATGACCATGCCGCCGACTTCGTTGGGAAGTGCGGCGGCTGCGCGCTGCTGCAAAATCAACGCGACGCGCGCGGTATCGAGCGACGTCAGCGCACCAACCGCGAGCAACACGCCGCAGGTCAACGCAATCTCCGCCCCGACGAGTGCGCGCAGCCGCCCGCCCCAAATTGTTGTGCCGCGCTCCAAACCGCGCTGCGTGAAGATTAGATTGACCGCTGCAATCAGCAACAACGGCATTATGAGGACAATCTTGATTAGCAATGCCTGCCCGTAAAGCGTCCCGGTCAGCGCATCAAGCGAACCGACATGCAGCCACGCCGCATACACGCCCGTAACGATCAATGCCGCGACCGCCACCCGCACATAGTTCGAGAACAGCGCGACTGCCCGCGCAAGCGTCCCCATACCATCCGGCTGCTTCCGCAAAACGGGGATCATCACCGCGAGCGCGACCAGCCCGCCGACCCAACATGCCGTCGCGAGCAGGTGCAGCCAACCCCCGACAAGCGCGGCGGCGCGTTCCGGCGCGTTCCCGGCGTGGCTGAACAGGGTCTGCGCGAGCAGCATAACCGCGCTCAATATCAAGACAAGCGCCATGTTCCGGCGATGGCGCGCACTGCGTACCAGCAGCACGCCGATAATCAACCAGCAGCCCATACGCATAATCCAGAGCAAGCCATAAACCGTGTTCAGGGTTTGCAGCACGAACGCTGGCGTCAAACCGTCACCAAGCGCGGTGTTCGTATTCAATCCAGTTTGCAAAACGAGCATCGCGACCCCCGCTGCGCCCGTCGCGAGCCAGCCGATCCCGATTAGGTGCAGCAATCGCGTTTCACTCACAGGCAGCGCAAGTGGTCGCCAGATGAAGACGACGAACGCCGCACCGCCAACCAGCAGTGACAGCGCAATCAGGTTGAACGCGCGCACCAGCGCCCCATCGACGGGCAACGCTTCCGGCGCGGAGACGTTCACGCTTGCCGCAGCAATCGGCACGCCCACCGAAAACGGAAAACTCCCTGTCGTGTGGTGTCCGTCTGCAGCGGAGGAGGCCATATACGAAATGCTGTAGAGTCCATCCGCGAGCGGGTTCAACGGCATGAACATCTGGTGCGCGTCGGCGCTATCGACCGTACTGGTCGCAGTCGCGAGGATGTTGCCGCTCGAGTCGTGCAGGTCGAAGCGGCTGTAGCGCGGCTCAAGCGGCTCGCTGAACCACAGCCGAATTTCGGCAGGCGTGCTATCGAGGCGCGTATTTTCGGCAGGTGTGGATTTGACGAGAATCGAATGTGCCTGCACGCGGTTCAGCGCACCAAACAGGCACAAACACAAACAGACCGCGAGCGGCAGCCTGTAATTCATCATGTTCATTGTCATGGCTCCTGTGGGTACGGTGCGCTCTATCTGCACCGTACCCATGTTCAATGACGAGAGCTACTTCTTCTTGAGCGCGTCGATCTCCGCTTTGAGCGCGTCGATCTGCTGCTGGAGCGAAACGGCATCGACGTTCGTATCCGGAAAGAGGATGTCGGCGGCAGGTTCTACCGTACCGAACTTCCCATCGGCGCTGGTGAACTTCTCATCGACCTTCACATCCTCGATAGTCCCGGTCAGGTGGAAGGTGTAGTCACCGGGGCGCGTCGGGAGCAGCGAACCCACGAGGTTGACCTCGCCTGTGCCTTCGTACTCCGAGTAGTAGGGGTAGTTCTGTTCCAGTTTGATCGTCTTCTTTGCCGGACCAAGCGTGACCTCGACCTGCAAATCGATTTTGAGCGCTTCGAGCGCCTTCTGTGGATCGCTGCCCGCGTCCTTCTTGTCCGCGAACGAGACGTAGACATCTGGTCCGTTCATGACGCCGACAGCGGCGGGTTCGACGCGCCACCCCAGTTCGACGTTATATTTGCCGAGTTTGCGCTCTTCGTGCGCGGAGACGTTCAGGCGCGCGGTGAATGCCACCACGCAAGCGAGAATCGCGACGAGCAGGAGCGCGCGTGAAAGACGGAAGGTTTTCATGGTCTGATTTTCCCTTGAGTGCTTCGGTTGAATATGCGGTTGTAACGATGCGAGACGGAAAAATCAGACGCCGCGCGGCGGTTCATCCGGCGGCGGTAAATCAGGTTCGGCGGGGAACAGCGCATCAGCGATCCGAATGCGCGTTGTGGATAGGTCAAGCGCCGGCGCTGTGCGAGCAGGCAGCGCGAGGGTCAGGATCGACATCGCCAGCGTGACCTCGCTGGCGGGTTCGTGTGCGCTCATGTGCTGCGCCTCGTCTTGGATAGGATGAGGCGTAAAATTGTTTGCGATAGCGTGATGGTGCGCGTGCATCAGCGGATTGGATGGCAGCATCAGCCCGTGATGTTCGCAGATCATCGGCGCGAAAATGGCGAGCCAGCACGCGAGCAGCCCAACTCCGAACGTGTGGAGCAGGCGCAGGATGATGGGCAGGTGTCGATTGCGCTTCGCCATGCCCGTATTCTAACAAGCGGTCGCCTCTTCACACACTTCGCCGCACCCTGTTATACTTGCCGTCGCTACTCCGCGCTGGATATTACAAGCTCGTGCGCCGTTGTTTAACCTCTAAAAGGATTTTGCCGTGACTCTCCCGATTGCAATTCAACTTTACTCACTTCGCGATCAGCTCACCAGTGACTTTGAAGCGACGCTTGAAGCCGTAGCCGGAATGGGCTACGTCAGCGTCGAAACCGCAGGCTACTACGGTCGGAGCGCAGCCGAAGTCGGCGAACGGCTGCGTGGTTTAGGCCTGAGCGTAATCGGGATGCACACCGATATCATGACGCCTGAAGGCCGCCGAAAGTCAGAGGAGGATGCTGCTGCGCTCGGCTGTACGCGCGTGGTCTGCGCATGGCAGCCGCCCGCCACGTTCGAGACGCGCGAAGGGGTACAGGTGTTGGCCGAGCGCCTGAACGAGGCGGCGGCGGAGTTGCCCGGCCTGACCGTGCTTTACCACAACCACGACGCCGAACTGCGCCCGCTGGAAGGCCGCCCGGCGCTTTATACACTGCTGGAACATCTCGACCCGGCGGTTCAACTTGAACTCGATGTGTATTGGACTGTGGTTGCGGGCGTGGACCCGGTGACGCTGTTGCGTGACCTCGGCAGCCGGGTCGGGCTGCTGCATGTCAAGGATGGTCACGTCAACCCGACCCACCCCATGACAGCGGTAGGCGAGGGAACCATCGACTACACGCCGATTGTGGCAGCGGTCCCGCCTTCCGTGCCTTGCCTGATTGTCGAAATGGACGAGGTTGCCACTGATCCGATTGACGCTGTACGCAAGAGTGCCGCCTACCTCGTCGCGAAGGGGTGGGGACATGCCCGCTAGGATGAAAGTCGGCGTGATTGGCTGCGGGAACATCAGCGACACCTATTTCAGCGCCGGGCGTAAGTTCCCGGTGCTGGAATTTGTCGCGTGCGCGGACCTCGATCTGCGGCGTGCCGAAGCGCAGGCTGCGAAATATGGCCTGCGCGCCTGCACAGTAGATCAGCTTCTCGCCGATCCCGATATTGAACTCGTCATCAACCTGACCGTACCGGGCGCGCACTACGCCGTTGCGCTATCCGTTATCGAAGCAGGCAAGCACGCTTACAACGAGAAGCCGCTCGCGCTCACCCGTGCGGAAGGCGCAGCCTTGCTCGAAGCAGCGCAACGTAAAAACGTGCGTTTGGGCGGCGCGCCCGATACGTTTCTGAGCGGACCGCAGCAGACCGCGCGCAAGCTGATAGATGATGGCTACATCGGACGCCCCGTCGCGGCAACTGCCTTCATGATGGGACATGGCCCGGAAGCGTGGCATCCTGACCCGGAGTTTTTCTATAAGCCCGGCGCGGGACCGCTCTACGATATGGGTCCCTATTATCTGACCGCCCTGATCAACCTGCTCGGTCCGGTGCGGAGCATCACGGCGGCGGCGCAGATCAGCTTCCCGGAGCGTGAAATCACCAGCCAGCCGAAGCACGGCACGCTGATCAAGGTCGAGGTTCCAACGCATACCGTTGGTTTGCTGCATTTCGCGAGTGGGGCGCTCGGCACGCTGATCACCAGCTTCGATGTATGGGCAGCCGAACTGCCTCGCATGGAAATTTACGGTAGCGAAGGCACACTCAGCGTCCCGGACCCCAACCTGTTCGATGGCGTGGTGCGCGGCTTTCACCACGAGAAAGCGGGCTGGGAAACGATCCCGCTCACGCATGGCCTCACCGAAAACTCGCGCAGCGTTGGCGCGGCAGACCTGGCGGAAGCCGTGCATGAGGGGCGTCCGCAGCGCGCCAGCGGCGAACTGGTCTTCCATGTCCTTGATGTGATGCAGACCATCCATGAAGCCGCAGCACAGGGACATACCCTGCCGATGAACAGCACCTGCGAGCGTCCCGCGCCGCTCCCGGCGCTGAATGCAGGCCGCGATTAGGTGATATAGTTCAACCGCCCGGCCATGAATGGACCGGGCTACTACTTTTGTGATCTATGAGCTATCCTGACTTGTACAAAATACCGGTTTTGAAAGTTCATAATCGGCTCTAACTGACAAGGCGGTTCATCCTGGCCTTCAAAGGCACTAACGGTCAACACCATTGGTTATTCAAGTTTCAGAAGAAGCCCCTCGTTATCCGTACTATCCACGACGAATCTGCACTTTTCCAGCACGCGCCGCGATCCGATATTGTGGGTCACGACATAGCCATACAGAGGGCGAATCGGTACTTCGGCTATAAGCAGGGCCAGCGCCGCTGTCGCGATTCCTTTGCTCCAGTATTCCTTGCCGATCCAGTATCCAACTTCGCGCTTGCCATCTTGATCCCAGCTACACATATTCCCGGCAACCTGATCGTCCCAAAGAATCGTTCGGGTCGTATTGGCTGGATTGCCCAGAATTTTCGTCCAGTGCGCCATAAACGTTTCTCGTTCCCTGGAGGGAAAATCTGCCATTTGGGTTGCTTCGGGATCAAGTTGGTGTTCAAAAAATATCGGAAGATCGGAGTCGATCACAGCCCGCAGCGAAACAGCATTTGGCGTATTGTTCATCACTTACTTCCTTGGAGCCTGTTATGCACTCTGGATTTTTGAACCAACAATCGCTCAGTATAGTCCAAAGCTTTGGATTGCTGTGTAGAAATCCACACGTTCCATTGCGTTTTCTGCGAAATATGAGCTATCCTGACCCGTGCAGAATACAGATTTTGAAAGTTCATAACAGGCTCTGGCAGTCGCAAAAGCGAACCGTAATCGCCCGGTCTATTCATGACCGGGCAACCCTGCTATGCTTTGATGCGTTTGCTCCGGGGTAGGCCATCGCTATCAGACGCGCTCTCCGGCGTGGGTGACGATAAAACGATTGCGTTAGTTGTATTTCCTCGTGCAAAACAATCGTCTCGCGCATTCGCTATTTGTTCCTATGTGGCGGCCACGCACTGACGCCGCTCATCATAACGGCATCGCTGCACGCGAATACATCCCGAAGCGCTAAATTGCGCCGCCGAAAGCCGCAAATGCTGCGCCCGTGATCCCCGCGTTCAGGCCAAGCGACGCGGGCAATAGCTGGATTTCGACTGCTTTCAACATGCCCGATCTGGCGCTGACCGTCGCCTCGACAATCGGGCGAAAGAGCGGCCAACTTTGCATCACGCCGCCACCGAATACGACGATTTCCGGGGTCAGGATATTGAGCAAACTGGCAACGCCAATCCCCAGTGAGGTCGCGGCCTGAGTGATAATCTGGACCGCAAACGGGTCGCCCTCTGCCGCCGCCTCACAAACGATTTTCGCCGTGATCTCCCCACGCTGTCGGTTGGCGAGTTCCAGAATGCGTCCACCGTCCGGCGCATCTCGCCCGGCAGCGGCAATCACGGGTCCGGCAGCCAGCATTTCAAGACACCCATGCGCGCCACAATAACAAAGCGGTCCGTTCGGGTCGATTGCCAGATGACCGACCTCGCCAGAGAGCAGGCCGTTCCCGCGATAGAGTTGCCCGTTCAGGATCAACCCGGAGCCGATCCCCGTGCCAACCGTGATATAGATCATGTGTCGGCTGCCCTTGCCCGCACCGACCCAATATTCACCCAGTGCGGCCACATGGCAATCGTTCAATAGGCACGCGCGCAGCCCGAAGCGCGTCTGCAAATGCTCGATAATCGGCAGGTCCTCCCACCCCGGAAGCGTGTACGGGTTCTGGATCAACCCCTTTACGGAATCGACCGGACCCGTACACCCGACGCCGATCCCGGTGGCATCGCTCAAATTGATTCTAGCTTCGGTGGCGACCTGTTCAATCAACGCTGCGATGCGTTGCAGGCCATCCGCGTGACCCTTGCGCGACGCGGTTGGGACGCTGGCACGGCTCAGGATTTGCCCGGTCCGTTTGAGGATGACGCCCACAACCATGCTCGCCCCGCCGATGTCCAGCCCTATCGCGAACTCGCCGGAACTCATTCAACCACAGTCACTTTCTGGCTGTAGCGGAAGCTACCGACCTCGAAGCCGCGCTCGACCGCCCACGCCGCCGCCAGATATTGCACCGGGATAATTTCGATCAGCGGCGCGAGCAATTCCCCGAAGTCGGGCGTTTCGATGGCGAACGCGCCGGGCAGCGGCGCGCCAATGCTGATCACCTGCCCGCCCAGACTCGTGATCCGTTCGCTGAGGGGACTATGCAGCGCGTCGGTCCGTCCCGGCGCGGCAAACATCACGACGGTGATACCCGCCTCCACGACCTCGATGGGACCATGCCGGAACTGGCCGCCCGTCATGCCTTCGGTCGGGAATTTCGCAGTCTCCTTGACGATCAGCGCGCCCGTCAGGGCTGACGCACGCGAGAAGCCACGCCCTAAAAACACGGCGAAGTTGGGGATTTTATTCGATTGTACAGCGTCATTCGCGAGCGCTTCCCAACCGGATAATCCGCTGCGGACAGCTCCAGCGGCGTTCTGAATGGCGGTCACGCTTTCGGCGACATTGCCGCCTGTCAGCACCGTTCCCAGAAGATGCAGCAAAACCACAGTCGCCGTATACGTTTTTGTAGAAACCGTGCGTTCCGGTCCCGCTTGCAAGGTGAGGAGGACCGTGCTGCGCCGCCCCAGGTCGCTTTCAGGGTCGTTCGTGATGCCGATGATCGGCACATCCGGCGCGATTTGTTCTAATAATCGGACGACTTCGACCGAATAGCCGGATTGCGAAATCAGGACCAGCAGCGTTTCGGAGTCGATTGCGGCTTGCTGATAGTACAGCAGTTCGGAGGCTTCGACCACGAACGCCGGGATACCATGTTCGGTCAGCCGCAGCGCGCAGCCATGCGCCGCCGCGAATGATCCGCCCATACCGGAGAAAACCACGCGCTTGAGGCTGCCGCGTCGAAGCTGCTCAAGCAGCGGTTCAAGGCTCGCGATTGCCACTTGTGCATGTTCGACACAGCGCAGCCAGACATCCGGCTGTTCGGCCAGTTCTGTATAAAACCCGGTACGCATCATGCTTTGATTCCCGTCAGGCTAATGCCTTCGACAAATTGGCGCTGCGCGAAGAAAAACAGCGTCATGACGGGCAGCACAAAGATCACGCAGGCCGCCATGAGATAGGTCCATTCGGTTTGATGCAGCGAAAAGTAATCGAGCAAGCCAAGCGACAGGGTATATTGCGTCTTTTGCGTGATGAACAGACGCGGCGCGAGAAAATCCGTCCAGGCGCTCACGAACGCGAAGATCGAGATGGTGGTTAGTGCAGGCTTGGCGAGCGGCAAAATGACTCGCACGAACACCTGTAATTCATTCGCGCCATCGATCACCGCCGCTTCGGTCAGGTCCGCTGGAATGCCCAGAAAGAACTGCCGAAGTAGAAAGATGTACAGCGGATTGCCGCCAAACGTCGGGATGATCAGCGGTCCCCAGCCCCATAATATATTCGGATTGCCGATCCAACCGAACTGGTTGAAAAGGATATACGTCGGGACCATCACCGCCACGAAGGGCAGCATTATCGTGGATAGGCACACGTAGAAGAGCGGTTCGCGCAAGCCCCACTTGATACGCGAGAAGCCATAGGCCGCGATGGGACAGGAAACGAGCGTCCCGACCACCGAAAGGACCGCAATCACGACCGTATTGAAAAAGTAGCGCCAGAAGTCGATGAATTTCAGCGCGTCCGGGTAGTTGTTCCAGACCAGCGGCATCGAGAAGAACTGCGGCGGGAAGACAAACACCTCATTCTTCGGCTTGAGCGAGGTGGAGAGCATCCAGATCATCGGCAGCAGGAACATCAGAGCGGTGGCCAGAAGCAAGAGATGTTTGTCGGCGTTGGTGCGTCTGCGAAGCGTGGTCATCGTTATTTTTCCGAAAATTCATAGTAGACAAAGCGCCGCGCGAAGCGGAAGAACAGCAAGGCCAGAAACAGCGAAATCACCAGAATCACCAGCGAGAGCATCGAGGCGTAGCCTGCCCGCGAGTTGTAGAAAGCGACCTTATAGATGTGCAGAGACATCATGAGCGTGCTGTTCACCGGACCGCCGAGCGTTGATCCCGTGCCACCGCCGCCGCTCCCCCCGACCGTTGCCGTGAATGCCTGCGTGAATATCTGGATGAAAAACAGGACGCCTGTGAGGACATTATAGAAAATGACCGGGCTTAGACCGGGTAACGTGATGTTTAGAAACTGCGACCAGCGGCCAGCGCCATCAATGGACGCCGCCTCGTAAAGCTGGCGCGGGATGTCCTTCAACCCGGCAAGTGTGATCACCGCCGTCTGTCCGGTTGTCCCCCAGAGGACCATCAAAAGAATCGCAAGTTTGGAATAGGCCGGGTCTGCCAGCCAACCCGGTGATTGCACACCCACCGCATCGAATGGGACTTTCAGCAGACCGTAATTCGGGTTCAAAATCCATAAAAAGAGCAGGGTCACGACCATTGGCGGAACAAGCGTTGGTAGAAAAATTGCCGTTCGATAAATTGAAATGCCGCGCACGTTCTGGTTCAACAGGAGCGCGACCACCAGCGCAAGCCCGACCGCTGCCGGGACACCGAGAACGGTCATGAACCCGGTGTTGCCCAACGCTTTCCAGAATAGCGAGTCATTGATCAGCGTATTCCAGTTCGTCAGGCCATTGAACTGCGCCTTATCCGGCTGGAGGATGTTGTAGTTGGTAAAGGCCAGCACGACGGCCATAATCATCGGGTACAGACCAAATACGAGGAACCCGATCAACCAGGGCGCGATAAACAACAGCCCTTTGATGTTGCGACCAATCACACGCACAGGTTAGCACCTTTTATTCAGGTAGCGATGAGGGTGTGGGTCAGGGTAGCAGGTTAAATTGCGACCCTGACGCCAATGGTTCCGGCTTTGCAGGGAGGTCCAGCCGTCAGGCAGGTTCGCCCGCTTCATCAAGGAGCTGCTGAACTTCCTTCGTCACCTGGTTCAACGCATCTTCCGGCGTAGACTGTCCGTATAATACGGACTGTTCTGCTTCGGCCAGCTTATTGAAATAGGACTGTGACACGGGAATGCGCGGATAGACTTTCTGGCTCGGCAAGGCTTGCTGATTAACGAACCACGCATAGCGCGGGTCTTTTTCGAGCGCATATTGCGGATGCTCGACCAGTTGGCAGGGGTTCGCGAGCGTCTGCGCGAATGCAGAGCAAGCGTCCTTGTCGAAACTCATGAACTTCATGAATTCCCACGCTTCTTTGGCGTGCGCCGCGCGTGCGGGCAGGCAAATCGGATTGCTATCGGCATAGGAGACGCCGAACATACCCGGATTCGCGGCGGGCGCAGGGAAGCCGCCCGTATTCAGCTTGGGAACGAACGTTGCATCGCCGAAGACGAGGTTCCATTCGCCATCGTAAACCATTGCCACCTTGCCGGATTGGAACAGGTCCTGCGCAGTGAGGTAGTTTCCGGCGCTCTTGACGAAGTTCTGCACCTTTTGCGCGCCATACTTCGTGTAGAAACCGAGTTCCCACTTGAGTGCCTCGATATTTTTGGGATGGTTGGCGGTGATCTTTTTGGTGGCCGCGTCGTACCAGTCGCCACCGAATGCCCACCCGTAGAGGATCAGGTTTACGAACTGCCCATTGCCCGCACCGGGGTAATCCGGGATGAAGCCCATTCGCTTGATCGTGCCATCCTTGTCGATAATGGTCAGCTTTTCGGCCATCGTGGTCAGCTCTTCAATGGTTTTGGGTCCCTTTGTCCCATCGAGGCCGACTTCCTTGAAGATTTCCGTGTTCCACAGCAAGCCGACGTTGTAGTTGGCGCTCGGCACGGAATAGACCTTGCCGTTGTACGAACTGACCGCTTTGCCATAGGGATAGAGTAGCGATTCCCAGTTCGGGACGTCTTTCGTGACCAGCGCGGTCAGGTCTTGCAGTGCGCCACGATGCGCAAATTCCGGTACAGCGGTCGAGAGTGCGAAGTGAACCATATCCGGCGGGTTGCCCGCTGCGATGGAAGCCGTCAGCTTGTCCGTCGCGCCGCTGATGTCCGTGAACTTGATCGTGATGTTCGGGTAGAGCGCGCTGAAACGCCTGGCGAGGTCTTCAAGCGCCGTCGAGTTCGGCGGTCCACCCCACTGATGCCAGAATTGGAGTTCGACTTTATCCTGTGCCGCGAGCAGTGCCGGGTTTGCCAGGTATCCGGCTCCCAGCGCCGAGCCACCCACCAGTAAACCACTTGCCTTCAAAAAGTCGCGTCGGCTCAGGCCGCGCATGTTTCCCGAATCGGACATTTTGTGGGTCTCCTTGAACAGTTCAAAATAAGGATCGAGCGAACAATCTCAGAACGTTGGGTGTGATCACTGTGGCAGTGTGACGCCTCACATTTTGTCCTCCAGACTCGCCGGGATGCGCTGTCGCCCGATGTAAATAGGAAAGCGATCTCCGGGGTAAATGGAGTCCACAACCTCAATCACCTCGAAAGCCTCTGTGAAGGTCAGGCGGTGCGCCACCAATACCGCCTGTGTCACGGTCATCGCCAGCCATTCCGCTTCCTGACTGTTGACCAGACGCGCCTCGATTTCAGCTTCTGCCCATGTCGGGTACACGCCGAAGCGCTGGCGCATCACATCGAACAGAGATTTGCTTTCAAACACCTCTTGCTGGATACCGGGAAACAGCCGCAAATTGATGTAGCTGTATTCGACGGCGACGGGCTGCTCATCGGCCAACCGCACGCGGTTCAATTGCAGCACCTCCGAGCCTTCGTTGACCTGAAACTTCTCCGCAAGCGATTTGGATGCCGGGATCACCTGTTGCAGCAACGTCCGTGACGATGGCGTGAATCCGCGCTGCCGCAACTCTTCCGAAAAACTGAGAAACCCGGACGCCTCGCGGATTTTCGGGCGCGCCAGAAACGTCCCTTTGCCCTGCACGCGGTAGGCCATACTGCGCTTTACCAACTCATCGACGGCCTGCCGTGCCGTAACGCGGGTGGTGTTGTAGCGCTCTGCCAGTTCACGCTCGGAGGGCAATTGCCCCCCGTAGGCGAATTCGCCATCCTGAATACCCTGCGTAATCTTCTGGGCTATCTGGATATAGATGGGCGTGAAACTCTGTCGGTTGATCATGCGAAAACAATATCCCGCAGACCTATAGTTGTCAAGTGGTCTAGGCCAGTTTGTCAGTATTGACAATTATACGCTGGCAATTCGTGCAGATCAAACGTGAATAATCTGGTTTGCAATCATCCAGTCAAGCGCCTCGAAGATCGCCTGTAGTGAGGTGTAGCGCGGCTGATAATCGAGCAGGCGTTGTGTTTTGGCGATGCTCCCATTCGGGCTGTGCGCGATGTGATCCCAGGTTGCCCATGCTTCGGCATCGGTGACGGTCTTGCGCCAGTCGTCCCACCCCAGAAAGTGCAAATCAGCGGGCTTGCCGAACCATGCGGCGACCGACTCTGCATAACCGCGCAAGGTCAACGCCGCTGGTGAGACGACGTGGAAGCTCTCGCCCACGCTCAGGCTGCGATAGGTGATTGCCTTCATGAACGCCTGCGCAACATCGTCGCCATGCACATGATGGACGGTCTCCAGGCCGAGATTAGGCAGCGTCAGCGGCTCGCCCCGCGCAAGCAGCTCAAAGACGTGATTGTTGAAATTGCCCTGTGGCGTCACCGGATAGTGGCCGGGACCGACGATATGGCCGGGGTGCAGCACCGTCACCGGGAATCCGTTGCGGCGCGCTTCGGCCAGCAACCACGCTTCAATCGCGGCCTTCTTCGCGCCGTAGTCCGTCAGCAGATACGGGTCAATACCCTCAGCATTTTCAATCGGATAGCGGCCAAACGGATGGCGCGGTTGATCTTCGGTAACGGGTACGGTCGTGTTGTAGCCATGTACCCACATCGTCCCGCAGTGCAGAAAGTGCTGGACCTGTCCGCGCAACGCTTCCACGATCTGTTTGGCGCTATCGAGCGTGAAACAGACCATATCGATCACGATGTCCGGCTGCAACTCGCGAATATCCGCTCCGAAGCGCCCGGCTGCGTCTTCGGCTTCACGATCCAGAATGACCTGTTGAACCGCGTTCCATGCCGCGTGTGGCAGGTAGGGCTTACCCTTGCCGCGTGTCACGTTGATGACTTCGTGTCCGGCTTCCACCAGTCGCGGGACGAGATAGGTTCCGGTGTGTCCACTGCCGCCAATGATGACCACGCGCATGGTTGCCTGCTCCTATTGCTGAAAGTGAGGTGAATGTAGGACATCACGGGCGGGCTGTCAAGTGGACTATGCCACTTGCACAGGGCAAACGCATCACAATCAAAAGCAAGGACGGACACGCAGGCCCGCCCTTACACAATGCGCCCTCTACGGGCTAAACGTCCCCGGTTACGTACCGCCGTCCCTCAGAAGAACAGCGCGATGTCGCGGAACACCGCCGTGATGTCGCTTGTAGTGCCACTCGAATACTTTCCGCCGCCGCGCTGCGCGATGGTGTTCAGCACCTTCGAGTCGGCATCGTTGCCGTAGCCGATAGTGAACAGTGTGATGTCGGTCGAAGTCGTGCCTTCGCGCGTCTTCGTGAGCGAGTCCATGAGCGCGGTTGCGTCCTTGAACTTCGTGCTGTCCGTATCCTGCCCATCGGTCATCACGACCAGCGCGTTGATCCGCTTCGGGTCCACCGTCATGCGCCCCGCCGCCACCGCAATCGAGTCGAAGAGCGCCGTCCCGCCGCGTGGTTGCAGCAGTTCCAGCTTCTGCTTGATCGCGGCGCGGCTGGTCCCAACGTTGACGTTATCGAAGAGGACATCCTGCCGATCATCGAAGACGATCAGGGTCAGGTTGTCGGATGGATCGAGCAGATCGACGAATGCCTTTGCGCCTTCGCGAGCGCCCGCAATCTTGTTATCGCCCTTCATGCTGCCCGAAATATCAATCACGAGGCTCAGGTTGACCTGCCGCTTCTGCGCCTGCCAGACATTCTGTACGGCGCTGATCGTCTTCGCATCCGGGACGGAGAGGACGGTTGCGGGCTGCTTGGGGTCCACACCGAATTCAACGGTGAGCGGCTTCGCGAGCGGAATTGACGGGTCTGCCGGACGGAAGCCGAATTGCAGCGCCTGTTCCTGCACGGGCTTGGTGAGCAAGTAATCGCGATAGAGCCGCGCGGCGGCGCGCAGGTCGTCGTTCATCCATGCCGCATCCGGGATGCACATCGGATGATCGCTGAGGAACGTGCCTTCCTTCGGGTAAATCGCGACGAGCGGATAATCCGCGTTGCGCTGCATCCCGTTCACGTCGTAGCTCGCGACGACGCTGCTCTCATAGACGACCGCCGCCGAGAGGTACGACGGACCACGCGCGACCATCGCATCGGCGAAGAAGCCCGTGCTGCTGCCATAATGTGAGACAGCGCTTTCCAGATCGTTGATGAATTTGGCCGTTTCCGGCTTGTTCACATCGGCTTCGGTCAGCACGCGACCGGGGTTACTCGCGGCGTAAGCCATCGCGATGATCGTCTGCAAGCCGCTGTTGGAATTGGCTGGGTGCGTATGCCCGAAGCGGAACTTGCCAAGCTGCGGCTGTCCGTAATCCGCCCACCCGTTCGGGCTGGTGCTGATCTTCGCGATGTCTGCCCAGCCAATCGGCTTGTCCGGC
Organism: Aggregatilineales bacterium; assembly: GCA_965246845.1. Taxonomy (GTDB): domain Bacteria; phylum Chloroflexota; class Anaerolineae; order Aggregatilineales; family UBA2796; genus JBBRMW01. The sequence continues at coordinate 188,107 of CBDFFR010000008.1, read as the reverse complement.
CAGCCGAGCGCCTGCGCCATCGGCTTCCACATCGCGACCACGACCGGGCTGAGGACGGCCTGCTTGCAGGGTTCGGCGGTCTGGTCGATCAAATCCTTGTTCTTGAGCTGCTGCCAGTCCTCGTTCATGATCGGTATCCAGATCGAGCTGGCGGGCGACCACAGCGCGGGCGTCAGCTTGCCCGTCTTGATGTCCTCAACCGATTCGCCTGACCCAATCGCGATCATCTCGACCGCGATAGTCTTGCCGGCGGGCGTCTTCACGCGGCTGTCATTGAACGATTTCGTAACGGCTTCGACCCACGCCTTTTTCTCGCTGCCATACACGAAGGTCAGCTTGAGCGCATCCGCCGGGATCGCGGTCGGCTGCGACGGGGCAGCCGTCGGGGATGCACCGCCGCACGCGGAAAGGACCAGCGCGCAGACGAGCAGGAACAGATGCAGTTTCATCGGTTTGCCGAGTGTGGTCATGGCTTCGTATCCTTCCTTGTATCAGCGCGTGACGCGCTTCCATGCGTTGAGCAGTTGCAAAAGCGTATCGCCATCCGGGAGTTGAATTTCCTGCCCGATCTCCGCGTTCAGACCTGCGGCCTTGAGGTCGGGATCGTTGAATTTCGAGTTCGGTCCGAAAATCGGTACGGCAGGGTCCGCCGGGCGGAAGCCATAGGTCGCGGCCAGCGCCTGAATATCGGGCGTGAGCAGGAAGGCTTGCAATTTACGGGCGGCGTCGCGCTGTGCGGGCGAAATCGACGGGTGATCGATCAGGCACATCGGATGGTCGCTGTACAGGTTGAAGGCCGGATACACGATCTGGTAGGCCTGATTTGCGCGGCCTTTGGCGAAACCGTAGTTTTCGATGGCGAGCGCCTCATAGACCACGATCACGTCGTAGCTGGAAGGTCCCTTCGCGATCACATCGTTGGTGAAGGTCCCGGTGCTTTTCAGGAGCGGCGTTTGTACGGCGCTGTGCAGTTCGACCATCTGGCTGGTGAATTCGGCGTTGGTCACATCCGCGCCCGTGATTGCGGTGCGGCGGTTGAGATAGTTGTTGGCGAGCGCGACGAGGTACATCATGCCGCTGTTGGAACTGGAGGGGTCGGTGTAGCCGAACTTGATATACGCCCAGTTCGGGTTGCCGCCGATGGCTTCCCATTTGCCTTTCGCCGTCCCGTCGCGCCGCACGGCATCGTACAGGTTCGCGAAATTGATGCCGCCCTTCGCCTTGTAGAAGGCATTGAAGGCCGCTGCGCGGTCGTCCCACATCATGATCACGAGCGGCGACAGCACCAGCCGTTTGCATTCAATCGCCATTTCCCGGTTGAGCTGGTTCTTGCTGTTGAGCAGATTGACCTGAATTGAAGCCGCTGGACTCCACAGCGCGGGAATCGGTCCACTGCCCAGCTTCGTGTCGTTTTCCGTGATCTGACTGAATGCAGCATACGCATCCATCGAGCCTTGTCCGCGCAAATCAATTCTGATATTCGGATTGGCAGCGGTGAAGCGCGTGACCGCATCCTGGAACCAGCGTTCCTTTTCCGTACCATAATTGATCGTGAGCGTGATTGCAGATGCCGCTACAGAGGTGGCGCTAACGGTGGTACTCCGCACGGCTGCGGCGGTGGCCTGTTCGGTCTGCCCCTGCTGGAGCGTGGGTAACAGCAGGTTGATGACCACAACGGCCACCAGTACGATACCGATGATCCCGAAGAAGAGAAGGCGAGAACGGGACATAAGTAGTGATCTCCTGTGACGCCGTACAATCATATCTACGTTTCGGCATCAGCGCTGTTGCACCAATTCGTGTCAAGAGTGTAGGGAAAAACGTTTAAGCCGATATTAACGCTGCTTGAGACAGCGCGCCGGAGCAAAAAGAGTAGCGCCCGTAAGATGACGCTGCTATAATCCGATCCAATCTTATACGCAAAAACCCTCAGGGCAGAGTGCAACTCTCTACCGGCGGTAGAATGCAGCGCATAGCGCTCATCAAGCCCGCGACCCGCGCAAGCGGTTGATCTGGTTCGAGGCCAGAGCCGACGGTGATAGTCCGGATGAAAGAGGGGAACAGCGACCCGGCAGCGGCTTCGTGATTTTCACAAGCTGCCGGTTGTGCTATCCGCACGCGCGATTGCAGGTAAACCCTGCGATTCGGCTGTGGTTACCTCTGCCCTGATTATCCACATCGGGGTAGCCATGTCCGCTCACACCCTCCCGACTCTCTCTATCCATATTCGCGCGGCCTCTAAAACCGAACGCTCCCGCGCGTGGCTGCGCCTGATTGCGCCTGTTGCTCTACTGTTCATTCTCGCGGCGTGGCAACTCTTCATCCCGGAAAGCGGTCCGACGTCGCTCATCCTGCCACGTCCAAGCGCGATCCTCGCTAGATTCAGCCAGATCATCGCCAATGGGACGTTGCCCCGCGAACTGGCCGTGACCACCTTCGAGATCGCCGCCGGGCTGCTGCTTGGTGTCGGCTCCGCGTTCGGGATTGGATACAGCATCGCGCACAGCCGTATGCTTGAACAGGTGATCGGACCCTACCTTGTCGGCTTTCAGGCGCTGCCTATCGTCGCGATTGCGCCCGCGTTGATCCTGTGGCTGGGTCCCGGCCTCGCGAGCAATGCCCTGATCTGCGCCTTCATCGTCTTCTTCCCGATGCTGATGAGTACGGTCCTCGGCATCAAGCAGATCGACCCCGAACAACGCGCGTTGATGCACGCTTTCGCCGCCACGCGCTGGCAGGTTTTCACAAAACTGGAGCTGCCCGCCGCGCTGCCCGCCTTGATCAGCGGCCTGAAAATCAGCGCGATCCTCGCCGTCGCGGGCGCGGTCGTCGCGGAGGGCGTGACGCCGCTTGGCGGGCTGGGTAGCCTGCTTTACGCGGCACGCAGCCGTTACGACTCGGCGCTGGCGTTCGCGTGCGTGTTCACGTTGACAGCATTCGCGCTCGCGCTGTATAGCACGGTGAACGCGCTGGATCGGCGTGTTTCGCGTTGGAAGGCGCTACGCTAAGACAAATCACGGGCGGACACATCGGTCCGCCCCTACACCAGAGCGCGAATTGTGTAGAGGTCGGGCTTGACCGACCCGTTTTCGTATTATGCGATGTTCGTTCTATCGCGTTGCGCGGTGCAGTTCCAGCAAATCGGACAAAATCGCGAACCCGGTCTGAACGCGCCCCGCGCCCGGTCCGATGAGCGTCACCGCGCCGAGCAAATCCGTCTCGAACGTGACTGCGTTCGTCACGCCGCCGACGCCCGCCAATGGGTCGGTGAGCGGCAGCCGCAAGGGTTGCACGCGCGCCGTGACCTTGCCATCCATACCAAGTGTCGCGCTCGCGATCAGCTTCCAGCGTTCACCCGCCGCCTTTGCCGCTTCCACGTCCTCGACGGTCATTTTGCTGATGCCGCTCGTCTGCACGTCCGCCGGGATGAGCGCCGCGCCGAGGACTACATTCGCAAGGATCGCGAGTTTGCCCGCTGCGTCGTGGCCTTCGACATCCCCGGTCGGGTCGGCTTCCGCATAACCGAGCGCCTGAGCTTCTGCGAGCGCGTCCGTGTAGGGCTTGCCCGCTTCCATTGAAGTCAAAATGTAGTTCGTCGTGCCGTTCAGGATGCCACGCGCGGCGGTTACGTTGCACCCCGCGAGTGCTTCACGCGCCAACCGCAGCGAGGGCGTGCCGCTCATTACCGTACCTTCGTAGCCGAAGAACAGACCACGCGCTTTGGCGAGGTCGTTCAGTTCACGGAAGGCGAGCGCGACCGGACCCTTATTCGTCAGGATGATGCTTTTGCCGTTCTCGAACGCGGCGCGGCAGTGCGATAGCGCGGGTTCACCCGTCGTCAGGTCCGTATAGCTGACCTCGACGATCACATTCGCGTTCGTCTCGCGAATTGTTGCGAGTGAATCCAGCCCGCGCACGAGTCCCGGCACGTCCGGGTAGGCAGCCAGCGACCCGCCCTTCGCCGCGACGAGCAGCGACGTCAGGTCCAGCCCGTCCGGGTTGTAGAGCGCGCCCTTCTGCACGTCGGAAATAGCGACGATACGCGCCTCGAAACCGTAAAGCTCGTGCAGCATCGCCGCGCGGTTTTGCAGAAGTTCGGCGGTCCCCTGTCCGACGGTCCCGAAGCCGATGAATGCCAGATTGAGCATGATTGAGTCCTGAATTGAAGCGGCGCAAGTTCTGCCGCAAGTATACTATGGACACCCGTTCGCGACCTGCTGATCGAACGTCTCCGCGAAGTTGTGCCGCCCGTCGCTGTTGCACGAGGCGCGGAAGTAGAAATAGGGCGACTGCCGCGCGTAAATCGCAGCGAGGATCGAGTCGCGACGCGGACTGGCAATCGGCGATGGCGGCAAGCCTTGATTGAGATACGTATTGTAAGGCGAAACCACGCTCCGGTAATCGGCCTGCGTCAGGTTCGGCCACCATGTCGCGGGCTGCCGCGTGTTGCCGAGCGCATATTGGATCGTCGGGTCGGCGTCCAGCGTCATCGGTTTACGCAGACGATTCAGGTAAACCCCCGCGATCAGCGGGCGTTCATCCGCGACGACGGCTTCCCGCTCCACGATGCTCGCCAGCGTGACCGCCTGATACAGTGTCAATCCGGTTTTCGCGAGGTCCGCGCGGGCTTGCGCATCGACCGCCGCATTGAACGATTTGAGCATCATATCAAGCAGCGAACCCGCCTTCGCATCGAGCGGGAGTTCATAGGTTGCCGGGAAGAGAAACCCCTCAAGGCTGGCTCCCGGCGGCGCACCGACCGACGCGAGAAAATCCGCCGGTACGTTCGCGCCGCGCACCAATGCGAGGAAATCTGTACCGCTGAACGGCATGTTCGGCGTCTGGCTGATCGCCTGTACGATCTCCTCGATGCGCCACCCTTCGCGTACCAGCAACCGCACGGAGTTCGCGCCCGCATTGGTCAATGCGCGGGCGATCTGCGGCAATGTTTGCGTTTTGTAGAGCAGATACACGCCCGCTTGCAGGTTGGCATCAAGGCCGTAATAACGGACATAGGTACGGAAGGCGTCGGCATCCGCAATCAGGCCTTGCGAGGCGAGCCGCGTCGCAATTCCATTCGCGGTGTCCCCGGATGTGACCGTGAAACGTACCGGGGTCGTATCGGGCGCGAGCGTAGCTTTGAATGCCGCGTCCTTGCTCCACATCTGCACTTGCAGCGCGACGCCTTCAATCGGGTTCAGGCGCTTGTTCGGGACGTTCCCGCCGATGACCAGCATCGCCACCGCCGAGACTCCGATACACCCGACTACGCCCAGACAGCCGACCGCGAGCAATATCCGTGATAGCCGCACCCGTATTTTCTCCGTCCGATTTCCCGACGCCGGATTGTATCACGCTTGCCGCGACTGTCAGGAGATAGTACACTGCGCGGCTTGTGATAGGGTACATAAGCATGTGCGGCATTGTCGGCGGGATCGACCTGAGCGGAGAGAACACAATCGTGCTGGAACGCATCGGCGCGATGGCGGCGGCGATCCGGCATCGCGGACCGAATGGCGATGGCTTCTATGCAGCAGGCGCGACCACGCCTTCGTATTTCGCGATGGGAATGCGCCGCCTGAGCATCATCGACGTAGCGGGTGGCGACCAGCCGATTGGCAACGAGGACGGCTCGATCCAGATCGTCTACAACGGCGAAACGTACAACTACGTCGAACTTATGGACGACTTGCGCGGGCGCGGCCACCACTTCCGCACGGCTTGCGATACCGAAACGATTGTCCACCTCTACGAAGAACACGGGCTGGACCTCTTCGCCAGACTGCGTGGCATGTACGCCTTCGCCCTATGGGATGAACGCCGCCGCCGCCTCGTCCTCGCGGTGGACCACATCGGTATCAAGCCGCTGTATACGTGCCGGGTCGGGTCGCGGCTGTTCTTCGCCAGCGAAGCAAAGGCGCTGCTTGCCTATAGCGATGAAATCCCGCGCGAACTCAACCTGGACACGCTCGATACCTTCCTCTCCGCCGGATTCGCGGTCGGGCAGGAGACGCTTTTCAAGGGGATACGCCGCCTCGCACCGGGAACTGCGCTGGTCATCGAGAACGGCGAAGTCCGCGAAATCCGGCACTGGCTGCCCGATTACACGCCGACTGTCAGCGCCGCCGATCCGGTCGAACGGGTGCGCGCCACGCTTGAGGACGCGGTGCGGCTGCACCTGCGCAGCGATGTCCCGCTGGGGCTGTTCCTGAGTGGCGGGCTGGATTCGGCGGGGCTGCTCGCGCTCATGGCGAAGCTGGAGCCGGGTCGCATCAAAACGTTTTCGGTCGGCTATGCGGATGGGCAGCACGCCGATAACGAACTGGACGCCGCGCGTGCTTCCGCGCAGGTCTTCGAGAGCGAGCATCACGAGTTGGTCCTGAGCGCCGCCGATTGGTGGGATAACGTGGCGCGCTATGTCTATCACCACGACGAGCCGAACGCCAACCCGTCGGCGGTTTCGCTGCTTGCGCTCTCCGAAGTGGCCGCGCGCAGTGTGAAAGTCATCCTGAACGGTATCGGCAGCGATGAACTTTTCGGCGGCTATCCCTATCATCGGGCGCTCCCGACTGCGCTTCGTCGTCGCCAATGGTTGCCCGCCCCATTGCGCAAGGGAACCCGCGCGCTCCTGAGCCGGGTCGAAGCGCTCTACCCGACCCTCAGCCACTACCGCATCGTCGGCGTGATCCCTAACCTGCTCCCGGAGCGCTACTACGGGTTGGATGCGCTGCCCGTCCACCTGCGCCGCGCGATGACCTTCGATGCGCGCGTGTTCTCCGATGCGCTACGCCGCGCACTGCTCACACCGGAAGTCCGCGACGCGAAAACTATTGATGATGCGTTCGCCTCGCTGCTGGCGCTCGCCCCGGACATGCAGCCGGAGAACCTTGTTCACTTTCTTGTGATGTACTTATGGCTACCGGGAAACGGCCTGCTTTCCGCCGATAAAGTCTCGCTGGCGCATTCGCTGGAAGGGCGCGTCCCCTATTTCGACCGCGCGCTGATGGAACTCGCAACATCCATCCCGCCCGAAATCCGCAACCGCGAGAATAAGTATTTACTACGCGCCGCGATGCGAACCATCCTGCCCGAAGCGATCCGCACCCGCCCCAAAAAGCCGTTCGGGACACCGATCCGCGCGTGGTTCGAGGGACCGCTGCGCCCGAAATTGCAGGAAATCCTCTACGACCCGGAAGCGTTGTCGCGTCCCTATTTCGAGCCGCGCGCCTATCGCCGTATCATCGACGCGCATTTTGCCGGGCGCACCTCGCAGACTGAATTGATCTGGCGGCTGGTGAACCTCGAATTGTGGAACCGCGCGTTCATCGACGTACCGACCTTCCGCGCCGCCGAACCGATCTCCCCGGCGCTCGCGGTATGAAGTTTCTGATCGTCGCGCCGCTGGTCCACCCCGAACAACTGACACCCGGATCGCACTTCCCGCCCTCGCAGGCGCAATTTTTCTGGGAGCGCTCACTGCGACGGGCAGGGCATGAAGTCGATGCTTTCATCCGCAATACGCCTGCACTGATTGGGACGCGGTTGCGCCGTTCGGAGCGCTTCACCGGAAACAGGCTCGCGACGGTCTTCACCGCGATTTCGCAACGCTTTCCGCGCTTGCAGCCGGATTACCACGCACGTAATCGCCGCCTGCTCGAAAAAGTGCGCGCGTGGCGGCCTGACGCGATCCTGCTCACAGGTGACAACCGCGTGATTTTCACGGAGACGCTTGCGGAAATCAAGCAGCGTTATGGCTGCAAAATCGTCTACCTGAGCGGCGTCTCGCCCATCGTGTTTTCGACGCCAAACGAGCGCGCGGCGGCTCCACTCTACGATCTGGTGCTGGTCAACGACTATTATCACGGCATCCAGTGGCTCGAACTCGGCGCGGCGCGTATGGAAGCGCTGCCTATCGTCGCCTGCGACCCGGAGTTTCACCATCCCAACGCGGTCGATGTGCAGGCCGAAGTCGGCTTTGTCGGCACGCTGGTCCCGGATAAGCTGTACAGCACGCGCGTCACGGCGCTTGAGGCGGTCAAGGACCTCGGTTTGGGGGTGTGGAGCATCCACGCGCTGCCCGCCTCGTTGCAGGCGTGCTATCGCGGTCCGGCGCTCGGTGAGGCGATGTTGCGCGCGGTCTGCGCCTCTAAAATCCAGGTGAACCCGCACGGAAATTTTATGCGCTGGGGCGGCAATATGCGCTTGTTCGAGGCGGCGGCGTGTGGCGTCTTCCAGATTACCGATGACCGCCCCGGCATCCCGACCTGGTTCACGGTCGGGGAGCAAATCGTCACGTTCCGCGACCCGGCGCACCTGCGCGACCTCGTAACGCACTATCTGCGCGCGGATGACGAACGGGCGCAAATCGCGGCGGCGGCGCGCGAACACGTCTACGCACACCACACCTACGATCACCGATTGCGGGCGCTGGCGGAACTCGTCGCGGCGCTGCCCTGAATTATGCGTGTTTTCCTTTCCGGCTTGCTCTCGCTGGTGGCGGGCAATTTCCTCGCGCTGATTCTCAATTTCATCTTCGCGATCATTTTGCTGCAACGTCTGAGCGCTGCCGATTATGGCCTGCAAAGTACGCTGGTTGCGTTCAGCGCCATCGCGATCAGCTTTTCAGACCTCGGCCTGTTCGATTTTTCCTTGCGCGAACTCGCCCGCCAGCCGCGCGAGGCGCTCCGCGACACATTTAGCAGCCTGCTCACGCTGCGTTTGCTGCTCGCGTGCGTCGTCTGCCTCGTTGCGTTCGCGGTCGCCTTGCTCGCAAACAGCTTTCGCGGTCCGCAGGTCGTGATCCTGCTACTCGCGCTCTTTACGCTGGTGCTTTCCTTCGCACCCACCGCGATGATCGAAGCGCTGCTCGGTGCGACCGGGCGCACACAGCGGATCGCGTTGTTGCAGGGGATTTACAGCGTCGGTACGGTGATCGTCGGGGTGGCGTTGCTTGCGGCGGGCGCGGATTTGACGGCGCTGTACCTCGCGTTTGCAATCCTCTCCACTGTCGTCATTCTGCTCTATCTTGTGGAAGCGCGGCGCGTCCTGCCAGAAGGGTTCGGGCTGCGCTGGCAACCGCGCAAGTGGTCGGCGGCGCTGCGCCAATCGCTACCCGGTGGCTTGGGCGGCGCGTGCCTGACCTTCTGCCTGCGCTTCAGCACGTACCTCGTATATACCTTCGTCAGTCAGGCAGGCGCGGGGTACATCGGCGTGAGCAGCCAGCTTTATCAGGCGATGATCGTCCTGATCTGGTCGCCATTCGCGATCAGCATTCTGCCCGTGTTGTCGCGGCTGCACTCGCAATCGGAAGCGCGGTTGAAATGGTTGAGCGGGCGCTCGCTGACGTGGCTGCTCGCGGCGGTGTTGCCGCTCACAGTTGGCGGCGTGCTGCTCGCACGGGAACTATTGGACGTGTTGAAACCCGGTTCGGGCGTGATCATCGCGCCGACGATGCAAATCCTGTTGTGGGTGCTGCCGCTCGACATTTTACAGGGATTTCTCTACCGGATACTGCTCGTGTTGGGCTGGCAGCGAACCTATTTGCAGGCAGCAGGAGCAGGCGTCATCGTGAATATCGCGCTGTGCATTGTGCTAATCCCCGCCTTCGGTGTGCAAGGCGCGGTCGCCGCGACGGTCGGATCGGTGGCGGCCATCGTAGCATTGTGTGCGTGGCGGTTGCGGCGCTGGATATTGCCGACACTGCGGTTCGCAGATAGTGTTCGGCTGCTCATTGCGTTGGGTGGGATGAGCCTCGCTGTGCTTTCCGCGCGCGAATGGTGGTTCGGGGGACGAATCGCAGTCGGCGGGGTAGTTTATCTGGCGCTGCTATTCGGGTCGCGGCTGTTCACCCGCGCCGATTGGCGGGCAACGCGCGCATTGGTCCAACCGGAAAGTGCCTGAAATAAAAACGGGACCGTGTTGGTTCAACGGTCCCGTTCTCGTGCGTGCCGCACGTCCTAGCCCTGACGCTGCTTGTGCTTGGGCGTCTTGGCGCAGATCACATAAAGGTGTCCGCGACGGCGCACGAAACGGCAGCTATCGCACATTTTACGCACAGAGGCGCGTACTTTCATGATGTTTCCTCGCTTGTTCCAAACCGGAACCCATTATAATGTGCATCCAGTCCTTCATAAAGGGTGAATATGACGCAGCACTATACCGAAAACGACCCGCTGATCACCCCGCGCACGCTTGCCGCCGACCTTGAGCGGATTGGGTTACGTGCGGGGCAGACGGTCATCGTTCATTCGTCATTGAAGAAGATCGCGGGGACGGGGTTCGTCGTCGGTGGCGCGCAGGCCGTCATCGAAGCGCTGCAAAGCGTCCTCACGCCGCGCGGTACGCTCGCCCTGCCGACCCACAACACGAGCAACACGGACCCCGCCGGGTGGTCGCGTCCACCTGTCCCGGAAAGCTGGTGGGAGACGATCCGCGCGCAGTGGCCTGCCTATGACCCGCGCAAGACGCAGACGAGCGGCATGGGCGCAATCCCGGAACTTTTCCGCAGTTACCCCGATGTACTGCGCAGCGGCCACCCAACCGCGTCCTTCGCGGCGTGGGGTGCGAACGCAGCCTATATCACGAGTGGCGACCCGCTGGCGAGCGACGCCGGACCGGACTCGACGATTGGGCGCGTCTACGAACTGGATGGGTATGTGCTGCTGCTCGGCGTGGGGCATTTCAACAATACCACGCTGCATTATGCGGAACACGTCGCAGAGTGGCCGGATAAACAAGGTGAAGACGAGATCGCGCCAATGATCATCGATGGCAAACGCGAGCGCGTGACCATCCATCATCGGTCTATCGACAATACAGATTTCCCGGCGCTCGGCTCGGCATACGAAGCAGCGCACCCCGACGCGGTGACTATCGGGATCATCGGCGCAGCGGAAAGCCGCTTCATGCGGAGCCGTCCGCTGGTTGATTTTGGCGTAAGCTGGATGGCCGTGAATCGCCCCGGCAGTCTCACCGAACACGAATGAAGCGCGGCGGCTGCGCCATCATCGGAACCACAAGTTTTAATTTGAAATGGTAGCTAATATGTGATTAGAAAAATTATTCATGTTTTTCAACATATTCTCGCAGACTAGCTGCTTCTGGAATGTTTGGCTCAATATCTAACGCTATTCTGTAATCTGAAACTGCATCGGCCACTTGTTGCAACGCAGAATAGGCTTCTCCTCGCACGATGTATAGAGAGGAATAACGATTGGGATGGTGCATAATCATGTCTGTGTTATTTGAGATACAAGCCATGAAATCCTCTTGCGCCGCATCCATCTTGCCGAGGCCACGTTGAGCGTAGCCTCGTATCAGAAATCCAATAGCACGAAAATCCGGCTTGTTATCAATAACATCACTGATAATGTTGATTGCCCGTATAAATTCTTTGACATCCAAGAGCGTCTTAGCAAGCAAAACGTATGCTTCAGTGAAGTCTTCGAATTGACTTATTGCAGCTTCGAAATCGGCAATTGCGCCGCTTAAATCGCCATCGGATTTCCTCATCCGACCTCGATTGTAATATGCTATAGGCGTACCAAACCTAAATATTTGTTCGTCATATATTGCCGCCATACTGCTCTTGTCTTCTTGTGCTTCATATATAACCGCTAATATCTCCAAAGACACTGAATTATTAGGGTCAATTTTCTGCATTATCGCGACATCTTGCAGTGCTTTTTCGAAATTACCCATTAGTTTATAGGTGACGCTACGATCTCGATAATCATAGATTTTGCCAGAGCCAAGTCGAATTGCTTCAGAAAAATCTGTAATGGAGAAATCATACCTAAGCAAACTCCTATAGGCATGAGCGCGGAGGCGGTATGCCTCGTACAGCGTAAAATTCCATATGTCATTATCGCCTTGTATAGGTCCAAGCTGTATGGCTTTAGTATAGTCATTGATTGCGGCCTCTTGTTGATTTTTTATTATGTAGTTATTTGCACGCTGGTAGTAATATTTCGCACAGGTTGGATTGATGCGAATCGCCTCTGTGAGGTCAGCAATAGCCTTCTCATAGTTATTATCGGCACTATTTTTATTGCCACGTATGAAATATGCATCTGCATTCATCTTATCATCCTTAATAACGAATTGCTTGTATCACCTTTGAACATGTCAAGGGACGAGAACATGCCCGGCGCGGGGTTATATTATATCGCTCGCAGATGCGCCAATCCGTTGCCGTCAGTCAGTTTTTGGTGTAGTCGAATTTGGTCTGGTTCGTTTTCGTCGTGCCGAACTGCAAACTGTAATCACTACAAATAACGCGCCCGCGACTATAGGATGGTCCTGTGTGTCCACCCGCCGACTACCTACACAGTGATCTTCGCGAGCCGCTCTTCGTTGTCCTGCCGCGCACGGATCGCAATCGGAGCAGCCAGCACACGTCGGATCGCGGCTTCATCTGCCTTGTTATCGTAGTAGATGCGGAGCATTTCGCGGACCGTGACCGTCGCGCCGTTGTACGTTTCGAGCGTCACCGCGTCGCCTGTGTTGATTTCGCCTTCCTGAATGACGCGGCAATAAATGCCCGGTCGCTCCGCGTGCCGGAAGCGCTTCACGAAGGCCGGGTCATCCATCCGTGCGGCGAGCGTTGCACACGGAATACGCGCCGCGCTGATTTCGAGGATGACCTGATCACCGATGTGAAGCCGATCCCCGATATTCAAATCAGACGCTTCGAGGTCGCTGATGGTCAGGTTGTCGCCGAAGGTCCCCGGTTCGAGGTCGTAGCCAAGTTCGGCGCTCCACCAGGCATAATCACCCGCGCCATAAACATATACCGCCTGATCGGGTCCACCGTGATGCTTTTTGTTGACGATGGCATCCCCTTCGAGACTCAGCTTACCGACGCGCACATCGCCACGCGCGGGCTGCTTGAATATCCCGGTCACGCCGGATTTGCCGCCCTCTGCAATGGGCTGTGGCTTGCCGATGTTGATGGATGAGAGGTGCATCGGTTACTTCCTAATGCTCATGTGTGCCATTGACGACGTAAAGCGCGTATTCCTTTCAACCTCTTACAATTTGTAAGAGGTTGAATTTTGCATTGAGCCAAACACTACTCCCCCTTCACTTCCGTATCATCCGCGATCTTGCTCGCGACCAGCCCGGTCTGGTTCGCATATTTCGCGGCGGCCTTGCGCCAGTAGGGGTTATCGACCGGAGTGCTGACCTGCTCGAACGTGACCGAACACACGCGCACACCCGGATACAGCGCGACAGGCATCAGCCCGTGATTGGCGAGTTCGAGGACGACGCGCCCACGCCAGCCGGGATCGATGATGCTGGCCGTCGCGTGGACGATGATCCCCAGCCTGCCGAGGCTGGACCGCCCCTCCAGCCGCCCGACAATATCATCCGCGAGTTCCAGCCGTTCGATGGTCACAGCGAGGACGAAGCTGCCGGGGTGCATAATGAACGGCTCGTCATCCGCGACGATGACCTGCCGTGTATGCCCCGCCGATTGCTCCGGGCGGCGCGTATCGATATACGGGTAGCGGTTGTATTCAAACAGGCTGAATTCGTTGCTCAGGCGCAGGTCGAGCGAACACGAGCCAAGCTGTATATCGAGCTGCGGCGCGGGGTCGATTTTGATCGCGCCTTCCGTAATCAGCCGCTTGATATCCCGGTCGGAAAAAATCATCGGAGTTAGTCCTTGAGGCTGAGCATCCCGCGCACGATCTGCACTTCTTCGGCGTTGACGGTATGCCCCATCAGTGGATATAGCTTCATCTCGACCGCCGCACCGAGGTCCTTCAACTGCGTCGCGGAGAGGCGCACGCGCTCCGCCGGGATATGCGGGTCGCTGTTGCTGCAACCGAGGAAAACGGGCGTCCCCGCCAGCGAGCCTTCGACCTTCGGACGCGGTTCCGTTTCGCCACCGATCAGCGCGCCGCTCAGGACGTAGATGCCGCCATAGCGTGCCGGGTTGCGCGCGGCATACTCGACGGCGAGGCACGCCCCTTGCGAAAAGCCGAGCAGGTAAATTCGCTCGTGCGGAATTCCCGCCGCTGTGCAGCGCGTGACCAGCCCGCCGATCACATCCAGCCCCGAACCCAGCCAGGGTTCATTCAGCGCGGTCTCGACCATGAAGCGGCGCGGATACCATTCATTGTTGGCGGCCTGCGGCGCGAGGTAAGCCATCTCCGGTGCGGCCAGTTCATCCGAAAGGCGCAGGATGTCCTCAGCGGAAGCGCCGCGCCCGTGAACCATGATCATCGCGCGGGTGGCGTGGTCCAGTGGTTCGCCCGCGCTCAGAACGGGCAGCCCCTCATGCAGCGTCATGGTGTTATTCCTGCGTTTGGCTCCACTTTTGGCGTGAAGCGGATGAAAACGATCTCGTTATAGTTGGGACCGAGCCGCTTGTAAATCATTGCCTGCGACTTCTGATACAGGTCATGAAAAATATGACTGCGCTCGGCCTCATCAGTCACAGGTTCCGCATGGACGGCGAAGACCTTGCCCCGGATTTCGAGCGTTGCCTCGCCACTCGCGAGCGCATTCTTGTACCAGTTCGAGGAGCCGTCACGGTTCAGCGCATAAATTTTATCGCCGTCGCGCACGAAGCCGATGGGCGTAGAAAAATGCTTGCCGGATTTGCGGCCAGTGGTCGTGATGATCATAATCCGGTCGCCCATCATCCCGCGCCGGATGAAGAACATCTGGACTTTGAAAATCGCCTTGACGAAAGGCGGGACTTTGTTGGTCGGGCGCATTACAGGGGTGGTCGTCATAATTGAAACCTCGATGAGTGTACTATTCAATTCTAATCAAGAGGCTCATCGGGTGGTGGGAACTCGATTTCGGAGTCGTCAAATTCAACGGGCAACAAATCGTCACGCTGACCGCCGACCGCGAAGATCATTACGCCGAGCGCTGCAATAAAAAAGCTACCGATCATCCCCAGCGCCTGATAACTGCCGACCGTTGCGCGCAATTCCCCGAAATTGGAGCTGTTCGATCCATAACCGAGCCAATCCGCGAGTCCTGCCGCCGCCGCCGCGAGCAACCCGGTCAGGCTCAGGCGTACCCCGATTTGCTGCGCGAGGGTTTGTTCGCGCTTCGGGTATAGCACCGCCGCGACGAAGATGTACGCACCAAGAATGAGTAGTGAGAATCCGGCCAGCACGGTCAATACCTGTACCAGTCCGAAACCAGGGTTGGCTTCCAGCCCGGCCAGCGTCGGGAAGAAGCCGATCAGGGCGACCACGATCCCAAGCAGACCGATGACGATCCCGACCTGGTTCCAGCGCCCGTAATTCATGCCAATCTCTCCGTGCGGGTGCGCTTCACATCGGCAGAGTTTGCCGCAGGATGCGCAGGAAGTTCCCGGAGAGGATAGCGCGAATATCGTCCGGTTGGTAGCCATGCGCCGCGAGCGCTGGACCAACAAGCGTTAGATCGGTGATCGTGTCGATTTCCGCCGGGACCGATTGCAGCCCGAAACCACCATCGAAATCGCTCCCGATCCCGACATGCGCGGCGGAACCCGTCAACTGGCAAATGTGGTCGATGCTTGCGACGACATCCGCAAGCGTCACTTCTTCCTTCTTGCCACCGCTCGCGAGCGACCAGCCCGCTTGCAGGAAGCGGTTGTACATCGGGATACCCACCACGCCGCCACGCTCCCCGATGCGCCGGATCGCGGAGTCGGTGAGGTGGCGCTCACTCGGTCCCGCGAGTTTGCGGCTGTTGCTGTGGCTGGCGATCAGAGTCTTATCGTAGCGGTCAAGCACTTCATCGCAGGCGCGCTCGGCGAGATGCGAGAGGTCCAGTACGGCATTGAACGAAGCCATCACATCCAGCAGTTCGCGCCCCATCGCCGTCAGCGGACCGGGTTCGCCCGTCCCCGCAGAGTAGCGGGTCTGCTCCCATGCCGGACCGACAACCCGCACGCCGCGCTCGTACCATTCCTCGAACTGTTTGGGTTCGAGAATCGGGTCCGCGCCCTCCATCAGGATCACGATCCCGAAAATATGCTGCTCAAATGGCACGCCATCCGCCCACGATGCCAGTACGCGGTCGAGTTCGGGCTGCGTGCGGATCAGCGCGATATTGGCGTGGTCATCCGCGAGGCGGTTGTAGTAGTCAAGCTGCGCGAGGCCACGCTCATACGCTTCGCGCGGGGTGCGATAGCTGATCTGGTCGTCGCGAAACTGCGCACCCTTTTTGGCCGGGCTGGTGAAGATCGTCCCGAAGGCGATCCCGACCCGACCTAACAGCGCTTCGCGCAGCCCCGCGACGCGCACGCCTTCGCGTGTTTCGGTCGCGCTTCCGGCTTCCGTGCGGCGCGATTCGTATACCGGGCGGGTCCACTCGCGCCCGCTAACGAGCGCCGCAAACGCGATGTCGAGGTGTGCGTCGAGAATCAAATCGGGCGCGGGTGGCTTGTCTTGCATGGTGCTATTGCGCGGCAGTCGCAGCGGCGGTTGGGGCGTTGGTGGCCGCAGCGGTTGGCGCGCTGGTCGCGGCTGTGGTTGCTGCTTCCGTCGGTGCAGTAGTCGCGGCGCTGGTAGCGGCGGCAGTCACGGCAGCGGTAGCCGCAGGCGCGGCGGCGTTCGCCTCGATGATACCGCGCAGTTCACCAAGCCCCAGCCCGTTCAGGCTGTCCGGTGTGCTGGAAGATTGCGTCGGCGGCTTGATCTGCGTTCCGCGCACGAACAGGAAAATGGAAGGCGTCGATCCCATTTTGCGGTTCGTGGTAACGTAATTATCGCTGTCGTCGATGTATTTCTGCGTCACCCGGTCGGTCATGCAGGCATCGTATTTGCCCAAATCCATACCGAGCTTCTCCGCGCCGGAGCGCAGTCGTGATTTATCGGGCGTGGCCGCGCCGAAAGTCCCCTGCCAATCGAACAGGACTTCGTGCATTTGCCAGAATTTGCCCTGTTGCCACGCGCAGTACCCGGTCTGCGTGACGAGGTTCTTGCCCGCCGCGTCGTAATCGCCCGTGCGCGTGGTCGGCAAATAGACATAATAGAGCTGCCCGGCGCGGATTTTATCGAGCAGGTTGACGATCACGCCGTCATGATAGCTCTTGCAGGCGGGGCAGGCGAAGCTCGAAATCTCTTCCATGCGGACGGGCGCGTTCGGGTCGCCGAGCGTCGGGAAAATGAGCGGATACTCGCCCTCTTTGGTGCTGCCGAAGGTCAGGCCATCCAGCTTTTTGGATAGTGCCGCCGTATCGACAGGCGCTTCCGGTGGGCGCGAGGATAGCACAATCACGAGGACCACAATCGCGAGCGCGGCGACCGCGCCGACGAACAGCACGACCTGCTGGTTACGTTTGCGCTGCGCTTCGAGCGCGGCCTGACGCGCCTTTATATCCGCGCGGCCTTGTATCGAGGAAGGAGCAGCTTTTCTGACGGGAACACCGGGTTTATTGGACATTCTGACGACACCTCTGAATGCGCAGCGCGCATGAATTGATCATGGTCGCAAGTATACCGTATGCACAGGGCGCGCCAATGTACACGGATGAGAGGCCGATTATCGCATCGGCTGGTATGATTCTACCTATGCTCATCAAGAAAAACGCTTACATCCTGCTCGTTGCGCTTGTTTTGCTTGCGAGTGCGTCACTGGGTGCGGTTCGGCTGAACCAGCAGGGTTTCTGGTTCGATGAAATCATCTCACTGGATAGTATCAATGACTATACAGCGACGGCGCAGCGCTTCCCGGAGCAAATGCCTGCCTATTTCGTCGCGCTTCGTGGATGGATGGCGCTCACCGGGGAAAGTGAACTTGCCGGGCGTTGGGGATCCCTGCTGCTCGGCTTGATTGCGCTTTCAGTCGCCTATCGGCTTGCGGCTTCGCTTTTCTCGCGAGACATTGGGCTATACGCGCTCTGTATTCTTGGCTCAAGCGCGTTCTTCCTGCGCTATTTCCGCGAGATGCGACCCTATACCCTGCTTGCACTGGCGGCGGTCGTTTCGATTTTCTTCTTTACCCGCTGGACCCGAACGCAGCGTATTGTATGCGCTATAGTCTGGTTGCTCGCGAGTTTGATACTCGTCTATATTCACTACTTTGCGGGGCTGGTCATCGCCGTACAAGGACTCTACTTTCTTGCAACGGCGCAAATTGATGTCATAAGTCGCCGGGTCACATTCACGCAGACTCATGGGATAACTTTCGGTGTGTTCGTGCTGATCGCGTTCTCATTGTCGCCTTACGTGGCATCCTATACGACAGGATTAGGGCGCGTTACATCCGGCCAATATAGCTCCTATGCGCTCTCCCCGGCGCAAGCAGTATCGAGCATGACTGCCATGCTCACCAACGACAGCGCGGCGTTGGCGGTGCTGTTGTGCCTGCTCGCAGTTGCAACGCGGCGACGCTTCGTCGGGTTCGCGGCGCTATGGGCATTCTTCCCGGTCGTGCTGGTCTTGCTGGTGAATGCGTTTGTTTTCAAGGTATTTGCGGGTCCGCGCTATTTGCTCTTCATCTGGCCGGCGTTCGCGATTTTGCTGGCGCTTGGCGCGGCACAGCTCGGACGGTGGAGAAACGTTGCTCTGGGCATTCTTGTCTTAACCGGAGTCGCTCAAGTCATCGCCGACCTGCCGCGAACCGTTCCTGGTACGCTCAACAACCCGCCCTGGCGTGAGATGGCGGCGTTTATCGACACGCACGCAGCGCCGAACACGCTAATCCTCGTGAACATGGTCGATGCAGTCGGATTGACGGGTTATCGTGAACCGATGGGATATTACTTCAATCGTTCAGTACATACGGCGAACCCGACATTGCTTGATTTACTGCCATATCCCGGTAGCGATGCACTCCGGGCAAAAGCGCAGACAGCATCGGAGGCGTGGATCGTCGCCACTGATGGAACGACGAACGCGCGCGGTGAGGTTGCGCGCAGTTCGCTCCGGGACGGGGGCTTTGCCGAATGCCGGGTCTGGCCGTATGCGACGGAACGGACGTTTCTCAGCTATTGGGCGCGCATCGCGGACACGCGCAATGTCACATTCGAGAACGGCGCAACGATCAGTGCTGTACCACTCAACAGCGTGACAACGCCGATCATTCCCGATAGCACAATCGACATCGCACTTGGTTTGTATACGACGCAAACATTGCCGCTCGACTATTCACTTGGCGTGTATTTGCTTGATGCAGATGGGCGCGTCGCCGCGCAGCAGGACGGGCCACCTGCGGGGTTGCGGACCTCACAGTGGAAGCCGGGGGAGCGCTTTTGTGATTACCGAACGCTGCATCTGCCCGATGCGACGGGCGACTATACCTTGCGAGCCGCGCTCTACGACCCGATAAGCGGAGTGCGCCTCGCGCTTGATCAGGGTGGAGATGCTCTTATCACGCTGCAATCTATCACGATAGCAGCACGCTGAGTCGCTGTGCTGGTGGATTTGAGATTATATGAAGGGGGTCGGATTTATCCGACCCCCACGGCCTGTTTATTGGTTGTACGAACCGTAATCGGGTTAGTCCCCCGTCGCGACCTCCGGCTTGCTGCGCCCTTCCGGTGACGGACCGCGCCCGAACAGGCGGCGGATCAACCCGTCGAGCAGGCTATACACGACCGGGACGACGAGCAGCGTGAGCAGCGTCGAGCTGAACAGCCCGCCGATCACGACCGTACCGAGTTCTGCCGCGATAATCGCGCCTTCGGAGAGGCCAATCGCCAGCGGGAGCAGCGCGATCATGGTTGCGATAGCGGTCATCAGGATCGGACGCAGGCGCGTCCGTCCGGCTTCGATGAGCGCCTCGCGGGTCGCCAAGTGCTTTTCCTTGCGGTTCTGTTGCACGCGGTCGATCAACACAATCGCGTTCGTGACGACGATGCCGACGAGCATCAGTAGGCCGATCAGCGCGGAGATGCCGAGGACGCGGTTGGTGAGCGTCAGGCCGAGCGCCGCGCCGACGACCGCCAGCGGCAGGCTGAACAGGATCGTGAATGGGTGGACGACCGAACTGAACGTGATCACCATGACGATGTATACGATCAGGATCGCGAGGCCGAGCGAACCGAAGGTCTGCGCGAAGCCCTGCGTCTGTTGCTGGCTCTGATAACCTTCGCCGACCGTGATTTCTGCGGGGATTGAGGTGTCGGCTTTGACAGCAGCAATCGCCTTGCGCGTCAGGCCAAGGGTGTCGTTCGTCTCCAGTTCGCCCGTGAACTGGAGCGCGGGAGCCTGATTGATCCGCAAGTAGGTCGTGCTGCCCGATCCTGCCGCCTGGCTCGCGCTGCTGGTTACGTTCGTCAGGCCGGGGACGGTCGAGAGCGTCTTGATGATTTGCGGCTCGGTCTTGGTGAGCAGGTCCGCCGAACCGCTTGCGACCAGCGCAAAGCCGCCGAAACCCTGCTCCGTGAGCGAGGCTTTGGAGACCTTCACGTTCTTCTGGCCGAAGACCTGTTCGGCCTGCGTGCGGATCACACCCGTGAGCGCGGTCAGCGCGTCGCCCTTGACCTTCGGCGCAAGCGTGATCGTCGCGGCGTTCTGCGTGACGCTCCCCGCCGTAATGAACGACGCGAGGCCGGACCCGCCGCCGATATTCACCTGATACTTGGAGATGTCCTTATCAAGCTGGTTCGCCTTGAGGTAGTCCTCGAAGCGGCGCACGAGCGTATCCGTCTGTGCGATGGTCGTGCCACCCGGCAGACTGACCGACACGCTGACCTGTGGCTCGCCAAAGCTGGGCAGGAACGTCGTCGGGCGCGAACCGAACAGCGCCACGCCGAACACGAGCGTCACAAGTGCAACCGCCAGCACGATCACACGATGGCCAAGCGCCCATTGAATACCGTTCTGGTAGAGGTGTTCGAGCCGCCCTTCCTTCTCCTGCGGCACATCCTGTGGCCGGATGAAGAGCAGCGCGAGCAGCGGCACAATCGTGATCGCGACGACGAATGACGCGAGCAGCGAATATGTCACAGCGAGGCCGAATGGGAGGAAGAACTCACCGATGATCCCGCCCGAAAGCCCAATCGGCAGGAAGACCACAACGGTCGTCACCGTTGCCGCGAAGATCGCGAGGCTGACGTCGCGCGTCCCGGTCAGGACCGCCTTGCGCGGGTCGCCGCCCGCCTGAATCTGACGATAGATGTTTTCGAGGACGACAATCGAGTCATCGACGACGCGCCCAATCGCGACTGTGAGGCCGGAGAGCGTCATGATATTGAGCGTGATCTGTGCCGGGAACAGCCGCAGCAGGAACACTTTCAGCGTATCGGGCAGCGCGCTCGCTACGACCGCCGGGTGAACCAGCGGCGGCAGCACGGCCATGAAGACGAACGCGATCCCGACCGAAGTAGGGATGCTCACGGCGGTGACGAGCGTGCTGCGGAAGCTGAAATTCAGGAACAGCAGGATCACGATCACGGCCATCACCGCTCCGAGGCCGCCTTCACGCGCGACGCCGCTGATCGATTCGCGGATGAAGCCCGCCTGCTCGAAGGTCGGGTTGATGCGGACGTTCGGATGTTTCGCCTGAAAGCTCTTGAAATAGCTTTCGACACCTTCCGCGGCGTTGACGGTGTTCGCGGTGTCTTCCTTGCTGACGGAAACGGTCAGGCTTTGTTCGCCGTTGACGCGCGTGATCGTGTTGGTCGGCGTGAAGGGGACGCCCGCCGAAGCGCGGTCCTGTACTTCGCGCGGGAGTTTGGCGAGTGTTTCCTTGCTGAGGGCGCTCAACGCGGAGACATCGAGCGCGGCATAGAAGGACGGGTCCTTCGCCTGCAGGTAAATCAGTACGTCGGCACTCAACGGACCCATGAACGCCGCACCACCATTGCGCGCGAGCAGGTTGATGAACGCAGCCGCGCTCGGCTGCCCGGCAGGTTTGCGCAGCAGGTCATCGGCCTTCGTGACGCTGACGCCGAAGCCCTTGAGCTGTGTCACCCATATGTCCGGTAGTTTAGGCGCGGTCGGGTCGTCGGGAATCTCTGCGCCGCCCGTGCTGCCCTTGAGCTGCGCGGAGGCCGCTTTCGAGGGGTCCGCGATGATCGCCTGTAACTCCGCTTTGAGCGCATCGTCCTTGAGCGCCGGGATGAACTCGGCGGGCAGGCTCTTGAGCGCCTCTGCGGAGAAATAACGCAGCACCTGCGGGTCCAGCTTGCTCAGGAAATCCGGCTCGACGCTTACGAGGTAGGCAACCGTCTCCGGTGTCAGGCTGGAGGCAACGCTGATCGCGAAGTTCGCGAGCGTCGGCGGTGTGTTTTTGACGATGGCGTTAATCGCTGCCGCCGCGCCGCCGGGCAGGTTCGCCAGATCGCGCGCCGTGACGAGCGGACGCGCTTTGTAGCCGGAGCGGTTGGCGAGCGTCGTCCATACGCTCGCGAGCGCGGGCGCGGTTTTGCCACCTGTTGCCGCCGCGACTGTTTCCGCGGAGAGCGCGGCGGAAGCCGTTGTTGAAAGGTTTTTGACGAAATCTGGCTCTTTGCCGACGACGTATTGAATGAAGCCCGGCGTCAGGTCACGCAGCAGATAGCCGTTCTTCTCCGCGAGGACGTTGATCGCCTGCGCTGCCGTGAGCGTAGTGCCGTTCGCGTCCTTCGCCTTGAAGAGGTCATCGGCGGTTGCGACGGGGACCTTCAACAGATTACGGATAACGCCCGTCGTGAGCGGATTTTTCCATGAATTCGGCACGAGCGGGACGCCATTCGCATCAACCGGGGTTTGTGCGGCGGGTCCAACAGGAGTTGCGGCGGCGGGCGTGGATTGCGCAGCCTGTGCAGGGGCGGCACTGGGCGCAGCAGTCGGTGCAGCGCTGGCCTGCACGGTCGGCTGTGCGGCGCGGGCGATTGCAGCAGCGGCGGCATCCAGCACTTCCTGCGGGATTTGCTGCCCACCGCTGATCGTGATGCCACCCTTCGCGACCCCGGTAATCTTTTCAAGTTCCGGGCGCATCTCTTTTTCAACAAGATCACGCAACGCTTCCGGCGTGAGGTCCGGCGACGAAATGCTGGCCGTGATGATCGGCAGACTGCTCAAATTGAAAGTGAGCGGACGTGGCAGCTTTTCCGGTGTGATCTTCCATGCGCCCGGCAGATCGACGGGGCGCTTGTCGATCTTTGTCCCGTTGACCGCTGCATCGACCCGTTCCGCCGCGAGTTGATCGCGCGTGAGCGGGTCCAGCGAGGCCGCAAATGCTGGGTCCACCTTGAGCGCTGCATCGAGGACATCCGACGGCATTGCCAATAATTGCGCGCTGGTGAAATGGGCCCACATCGAAGGCGCTTTGGTCAATACGCGCGTCACGATTTCGGGCGTCAGGTCGGCGGTCGTGTTCAGTCCCTGCGGGACGCCTTCCGCGACGACCTTGTTGATCGCGGCGGTGATCTGGTCGCGCAGTGAAGCGGGTTCGATCCCGGATTCATTCACAATGGTGAGGAACGCGGCAGGCGAAGTCGTGGTCGATTGCAACCCTTCCGGTACGACGCCCTTGATCTTCACGACTTCCTTTTCAAGCGGGAGCGTGACCAGCGCGAGTAAATCCTCGCTGCTCGCGCCCGGTTGCAGCGCGAAGACGTAGGTTTGCGGGAAGGAAATATTCGGGAGCAATTCCTGATTGAGGCGAGTCGCGGCGTAGGCTCCGCCGACGAGCGCGGCGACTGCCAATAGAATCGTGACCCATCTAAAATTGATAGATGCGCGCGTGATTGCGGAAAAGACTCGTTTCATGGGTACTACCATACTTTCAGCACGCTGGGAGGAAACCGTTGTGAAGTATAGCACAATCGGAATTCATTCGATCTCACAGTGTCTTAACGAACGCCGTTTGCGGGATAAAACGGACGGGCGGGTCAAGCCCCGTCCCTACAATCGTATTTAGCGGTCGAACCGTCGATTGGCATGCGCTCATCGTGGCCGGGCGCGCGGATCGGGATCAATACCGGCGTCTGGTAGGCGATGTTGCCGTCCACATCCGCATAACGAAATTTTGTGCGGGTGAACCATAATTTACCAGCCCGGCGTGATCCAATGCGAGGAACGCGCCCAGCAAATCATAATGTATGGAGAGCGTCGTCCAGCGGAGCGCAAGCATTGCGCCGCTGGCATCCACCCCGCCGCTCGCGCCATTCATCACCGGACCAAATCGCGCGACGCGCACGCGCAGCGTTTCCGGCAGCGTGTTGTCCCCGAATTTAATCACTTCGTTGATCACCTGCATCTGTTCCGGCTTGCCATCGACTTCATAGGTCGTATCGTCGGCAGGGTCCGCCTTGAGCGCGTACAGGTCCTGTGTATCGGGTCCGACGTTGGTAACTCCCCAGGCAATGCGCGCGTTGTGGCCGACGATTACGCCCGGCGTACCAGGAAGGAAAAGTCCAGCCCTTTATTCAGATCCAGTATAGTCGGTTCATCTGGCTAGCTCCGCGTGTGCGTGCCACCCTGGAAGCATTCCAGCGCAGCAGACTGGGGGCGTGTGACGGGGTGACGCTGCTCGACTCAACAGCCTTGCCGGTGTGTGACAACCACCGCATCGGACGCCATCGTGTCTTTGCAGGCAGCGCTCAGCGCGGCAAGACCTCGATGGGCTGGTTTTACGGCTTCAAGTTGCATCTGGCGGTCAAATATGCAGGGCGATATTCTTGCTTCCTGCTGTACGCCCGGCAATTGCGATGACCGTCAGCCTGTCCCAGACTTGGTACACGGTCTAACCGGAAAAGTGTTTGCCGACCGTGGCTACATCTCACGCCCTCTGTCCGATACCCTTGTCGAGCAGGGCATCTACCTCGTGACCGACAAGCGCGCCAACATGCACATCCCCGACCTTGATTCCGCAGACAGAGCCATCCTCCGCAGCCGCTTCCTCATCGAGACTATCTTCGACCAGCTCAAAAATAATTTTCATCTTGACCACACACGTCACCGCAGTCCTGACCATTTCAGGCTCAATCTAACCGCCGCTTTGTGGGCTTACACACTTCAGCCAAATAAGCCTGCCCTTCGGCTTGCTGCCTGATTTATCCAAAACTCAGGTTATTTAAAATTCGTAAGAAGCGTTTTCAGGAGGCAGGTGGCATCGGCGAACCAGAGCCAGCCCACGCTGGAGCGGGGACAGCACTCGAAATCCTTGCTGATTGTCCAACGTGCTGTCGTCGAGGATGAGCATCCCGCGCTCACGCCCTATGCACCCTGCGACCTTTGCCTATAACCCGTTGCTGTCTGGCGACAGGCGTTGCAGCAGTCGCATGTAGGCGTCGTGCGCTACTACTCCCTCCCTCTCTGGATGTGTCGCTGCTGCTTCGATGCTGCCAAACACGTTTTGTGCGGCTATTAGAAAGTAAATGTAGTCTTGTTTGTCGCATTTGGCTCTGTTCATGCCACTAATCTCACCATTTCACCCAACTGCGTAACGTCTGTTTATGTTGAGTCCTGTCACAACCGGTAGCGGCTTGAACAGCAACGAAGCCAGAGATTGTCATGTCTCTGAACACTTTTTTTGATCTCTCGATCCGTACGCAACTCTCAATCTTGCCCTCGTAGTTCTATAAGTGATTTAACATCGCTTGCTACGGCAACCATGGCTCATCCTTTGACCGAACCTTCGAGCAACGCGGTAATAATCTGACGCTGGAACAGTACAAAGATGATGAGGGTGGGTAGCAGAATCAGGATCGTTCCAGCGGACAATAGAGGGACATCAGTCGCATAGTGGCCCTGGAATGCTCCTAGCGCACCAGCCATCGTTCGCTGAGTTGGGTCCTCGACGAGTACAAGCGCTAGGAGAAACTGGTTCCAGGTCCAGACGGACATGAGTATACCGAGTGACGCTATTGGTGCCCGCGCGAGCGGGACATGGATGCGCCAGAACAAGCCCCAGGTGGTCACGCCATCGACGCGGGCCGACTCCGAGATCTCGGTCGGTATGTTGACGAAGTGGGTCCGCATCCAGAAGACGGCAAAGGGCATGTATAAACCGATGAGTGGCAGCACAATCGCGAGCCGCGTATTGTAAATCCCCATCGATCGTTCCAGGTAATAAATGGGGATGATGATCCCTGTGAACGGGAGGGTCAACCCGAACACGAACAGGAAGAGGAGTACGTTCGCGCCACGGATGCGCAGCAGACCGATGGCGAACCCCGCCATCGTCGAGATGACAAGGGCAACCGGCACGACGGCGAGGACGATGAATGTACTCGATATGAGAAGGGCAGTCATGTTCGCCACGTTGAACGCTTCTACGAAGTTGCCCCATTGCGGGTCCGCGGGCCATTCGATCCCACTGGGCACACTCCCTGACGGATGTAGCGCGGTCGTGAATATGCTGATGAAGGGCAGCAGTGTAAACGCCATCAGTGCTATGAGGAGTACCCGGCCTGTCCAGAGTTCGCCATGAGCAACCTTCATTGCGTGTTATCCACTCGGCTCAGCCGCTGGATCGGAAGGATGATTAGGACGACCAGGATCATGAGCATGACGGCCAGAGCAGAGGCCAAGCCAACCTCTCGCTGAGTGAACGCAAGAATGTAGATTTGGATTCCGGGAACTGCCGTCGAGTTGCCGGGGCCGCCAGCCGTCGCGACGTAGACGATGTCAAAAGCGGCAAGCGCGGCGATCACTGTGACGGTAAGGCACACGCCGATCTCGTATCTGAGCAGTGGGACGGTAATTGAAACGAACTCTCTGAACCATCCAGCGCCATCGATCCTTGCGGACTCGTAGAGCGCCGGGCTGATCTTCGTCATACCCGTCAATAGCAGGACGGTGCAGAATCCGAGCAGTACCCAGATTCCGATTAGGCCGACGGCGGGTAGCGCCCAGTCGAAGTCGCCGAGCCATGCACGGGTGATTGCCCCGAGGCCGATGGCACGGAGAATCTGGTTAACCAAGCCAGAGAGAGACAGCAACCAGCCCCAGATGATGCCGGCAGCGACGAGGGGGATAACCTGAGGCAGGAATAGAACGGTCCGGGCTATCGCTCCGAGCCGCCCGGTCGCCACGCGATGAATTACGCTCGCGACGACGAGACCGAGACCTACCGGAATGAAGCTGAACCAAACGACCAGCCAGAATGCATTGACAATTGTCCCGAGCAGGTTAGGAACCTGGAAGACGGTCACGTAGTTCTTCAACCCGACCCAGGTTGCAGGACCGATACCGTTCCATCGAAAGAACGAGTACTGGATGGTTTGCAGAAGGGGAAGCAGCACGAATATTGCGTATATCAGTAGGGCGGGCAATACGAACAGCCACCCAACAATGGACTCCCGGCGGACCCCCCTGTTGAGGGAAGTCCGGCGGGAAGGCGCTAGAGCCACGGCGCGATTATCCGTTGTCAATGGAGACTCCACCGTTGATCTTGCAGGCACAGGCATCGCTCCTCGGTCCTTTTCTGCTACCTGGATAGCTCCCGCAGGTATTCGGACTGGACAGCCTTCAGTAGCCCGGCAGCGTCCTGCTTGCCGCCGACCATCTTCTGAAGTTCGGGCGTCCAACCCTGAGCAAAGATTGAACTGGTCGAGTTGGCGATGAAGTCCATCGACGTGCCAGCCTTGCCAACCACGGGCCCCGCAGCGAGTGTGTCGTTCGTGACTGAGCCCGCAGTGACAGAAGGCATTGTGGCATCCGCCGGACCGCCCGGGTTTGACCCACCGACGGTGACATCGATTTGGCGGGCGACTGGATTTGAGGCCACCCAGTTCAAGAAGAATGCGGCGCAGTCCGCGTGTTTCGCCTTGGCCGCTATGCCATAGGTCAATGGGGCGGACATAGCTGCCGGGCTACCACTGGCATCAGCCGGTGGCATCAGGAAGAACCCAACATTGCCAGCCATGTCCTTGTCATATCCGGCATTCTGCCAGTCGCCATTGAATGTGAAGACGCCCTCGCCCTTCGTGAACCGGGAGGCAGCATCAGTATATTCGATAGCGTTGATGTCGGGCGGGAAGTAGCCGTTCTTGATCCACTGCTCGAGATGCTGTGCGGCCTTCAGGTTGTCTGGAGTGTCGACTGTAGCGTCCTTCTTCTGGAAGATCCAGTCGTTGATGGGCTGGGTCGGGCCGACGGACGCCATGAGCGCCTGCAGCGGGAAAGCGAGACCCATACCGCTCTTGGCGCTACCCCATTCCATGATTGGGAGCAGGCCGGCGGCCTTTACCTTCGCGAGGACGTCTTCAAATTCGGCTAGCGTCTTGGGCGGCGCGTTCATGCCGATCTGCGCAGCCAGCTTCTTGTTGTAGAAGATGCCGGTCAGGCTGTAGTTGAGTCCCATGGCATAAAGCGAGCCGGAGCCACGAGTACCGTCCGCGGCGACGCGGTTCTGGTTGAGCTGAGGCACGGGCCACTTGTCCCAGCCGAAAGCTATGGCGTAGTCATCAAGGGACTTGAGCAACCCGTCATTGGCAAACGAGACGATTGTCGGCAGCCGAATTAGGTCTGGCGGGTTGTCGCCTGCGAGCAGGCGCGGAGTCTCGTTGATGAGGTTCGCAAACTGGTCCTGGCTGATGTCCCATGTGACGTTTGGGTACTGCTTCGTAAACTCTTCAGAGAGCTTGAGTGGCAAATCGAAGCCTGTCTCGAAGGTGGCCTTGAGCGTTACCGGATCGGTCCCACAAGTGAGACCAGACATGGCCGCGACGGCCTTCGGCGTCTGCGCGGTATTTAAGATAACCACTAGCATGGCGACTGTGGAAAGGATGAGACTAATCTGGCGTTTCATGCAAAAATCTCCTGGGGTTCAATTTACGTACAGGAATGTGCCGATAGGTTCGGCCAGCAGGCCAACTCTTACTCTTTCAAATTGGTTTCAGATGAACTCCTTTCCGACCAGTTGGACTATCTGAAATAAACGCTCTCAACAGAATTCACGCCGAACTAATCTGACGCATTTCTGGTTGATACTTAGTCGTTCTCCCAAAACAATTTCCTAAACGAGACCTGAATAACGTTGAGTGGTTCCGCGCACGACCAGTTCCAGAGGTGGCAATTGACGAGGTACAACATTTTCAGGAGTAGTTAGCATATCCAATAAGAGCTGCATTCCGAGGTAACCGCTTTGTTCGAGATGTTGTCGAACCGTTGTGAGGCCGATGTAGCGACTCAACTGAACGTCGTCAAAGCCAATAACAGAAATGTCTTCTGGCACTCGCAGTCCCGCCTCACGTATAGCGAGAATGCACCCAACTGCTTGTATATCGGACATGGCAAAAATGGCGGTAGGCGGATCTGGCAATGTTAACAGTTGCGCCGTAAGCATGTGCGCCGTCCTTTCACCATGTGGTCCCAGACCGACAAATTCAGAACGATAAGGTGAGCCATACTCCTTTAGCGCAGTGACGTAACCCTTGTAGCGCAATTCGCTCGTTGGAATATCGTAGTCGTTGGGAAAATCGTCGCCTATATAGGCAATGCGGCGATGCCCAAATTCCAACAGGTGTTGCGTAGCAATGTATCCACCATGTATGTTGTCCGGGCTAATGCAGTTCACTTTTCCCGAACCGACATCACTCAGAACGACAAATGGTATACCAGCTTCTGTAAGTAAAAGTTGCTCTTCCTCCGAAATATTTAATGTAGCAATGAGCAATCCGTCAACTGCGGCTTGTTCTACAATTGACAATAACTGTTCATGGCTCCGATCTGGCTTGGTCACGTTATAGAGGACCAGATTGAATCCGTTATCCTGGTCATTAAGTGCAAGCTGGACTCCGCGCAATCGCTCTACAAAAGAAGGATGCGTGATATAGGGTAGAAGCATGCCAATGTTGCGATGCCGAATCCCGGTTGAAAGTTGATGCGCAACCTTACTGCGACGGAAGCCAAGTACATGAATCGTACTCAGTACCTTTTCTTGTGTTTCGGGACTGACCCGCGTGCTGTTATTTAGAACACGGGATACCGTTCCAATACCGACTCCCGCAGTTTTGGCGACATCATAGATTGTTGGATTTGGCATTGAAAAACCTCAAATTTTTTTCCTCATAATCTGTCGTGGAAGCGGTTCCACCAACACTTTGATGATATGCCACTTTTGTATCACTGTCAAGTAATTTGGATGGGATTTGGCGAGCGCGAGCGCAGAACGTGACCGTGCGATTTCCAAAATTTAAGGAGAAGTTCAATCTGCCAAGGGGGGAGAGTGAATGCAACTGCTCAAAGGACAAGTTGGGGGACGTTGAGCAGGTAGAGGACAAAGACTTCCAAAACACGATGAGGCGATATTGCGAATCGCCTCATCGGTTCATCAGGTGGGCCTTAGCCCTCCGCGTGCTGATTCTCTGCCGATTGCGCCGCCTGGTCTTTTGGGTTAGGTTCCCCTTTTCCTTGTGTGATCAAGGTAAACAAGCTATGGTTGATATAATGGCTCCATACGCTTGAACAACTGTCGTAGCATTCGATGGCGCGGATCAAGCCGACATGCCTGAAGCTAAGTACAGTCCTGTCATTCTTCCTCGTAATCTCAAAGATAATGTCAGTGCCTGTCCACTCGTCCACATCTTTGATAAAGCTCAGGTGACTGTAGGTGGTGTGCCAAACGACCTTCTCACCTGGCACAAATTCTGTGATTTTGTGGTTGCTACGGTGAACATTCTGAAAGCGGACCTTGAACTCAGCGCCGAGTTTGTCAGTATCACCCTCCACGTCTTCTGACCACCAGCCACGAACATTGTTGATGGCAACGAAAACGTCTTCGGGCGATTGGTCCGCCGTAAATGACGTGGTGTAGTCTGGATCGCTCATTTGGCGAGCCTGGCTAACTACTTCTTCGATCGGGTTAGGCTGACCTTTACCCGTCGTTATGAGGTTGCGCAAGCTACTGGTGATGTACGAACCCCATGCGTTCGTGCAAACATCGTAACACTCATACGCAGGCACCAGTCCAACATGGGTAAAGTGAAGCTCGGTTTTGTCGCCCTTTTCGGCGATTTCAAAGACAATATCAGTGCCTCTCCACTCGGTTTTGTCTTGAACAAAGTTGAAGTAATTATCCAGGACATGCCACACGACCTTCTGACTGATTACGAATTCGGTGATTTTGAAGGTAGCGCGGTGAACATCCTGGTAGTGATACTTAAACTCAGCGCCAGGTTTGTCGGTGTCCCCGTCAATTTCTTCTGACCACCAGCCACGAACATTATTGATGGCCGCAAACACTTCGTCCGGCGTTTGATCTACCACGAACGTAGTTGTGAAATTCTGATCCAACATGGTCGTATCCTCCTAATGCTATCTCTCGGGAGATTCTTTCGCTTAAACTGTGCCATTCGCTGCGACGAGCATTGCATTCTGACGCTCAAGCGCCTTAGCCGCGCCATTGCGCCAATCCTCCGCAATAGACTCTGACATGGGATCGGGGAAGATTTCCTCCTCCTCGTTTTCCACGCCGTCGAAGATAGCCCGCGCCACGGACTCCGGTGAGAACTTCGGTATGGCGAGGTCTCGGGACATATCCGTGTCCACCGGGCCAGCCATGACGGCATGAACGCGAACGCCCTGTGCGGCCAAAAGAGCGCGGAGCGATTGCGTCAGAGAAAACATAGCGGCTTTCGAGATCGAGTAGGCTGGCATAATGGGCACGGCAGCAAAGGCCGCCAGCGACGAAATGTTGACGATGGCCCCGTGCAAACAAGTCAGAAGCGGCAGGAAAGCATAGGTCACGCGATAGGTGCCAAAAAGATTGACGGCGAGGTGCCGTTCGAGAATGGAAGGGTCGCTCAAGTCGTCGTAAAGCCCCAGGCCGGCATTATTGATGAGGATATCGAGCGAGTCAACTTGCTGCATAGCTTCTTTGCTCTGTGTGACGTTGGTCACATCCAGGGTCAAGGGCGTAACACGCTCATCCGAATGTACCAGAGGATGGCGCGCCGCAGCATACACCCGCGCCGCGCCTCGCTTCAAGGCTTCTTCGACCAGCGCTTGTCCGATACCGCGATTCGCCCCGGTCACCAGAACTACTTTACCTGTGATTTTCATACGGCCTCCTTCAAGTGTTGCACGCATTTGTCCGGCAAGGGAATTCTTGCCTTGCGCCTGCAGCTTACATACGCAATTCTGAACGTCTGTTCTGCGTTACGGTATTGTAGGTTGGTTCACGAAGACAAACTATGGCATAATGCTGCGAAAATATGTCTGATCATCCAGAATCGGAGTTGCGTATGGATATCCTTGCCGATGTGCTTGGTACGTTTGAACTAAAAGGGTGGCTGTCATCACGCCGGGAACTTGCAGCACCGTGGCGCTATGATTTCGCAGCCAGCAAAGACAGCATGTTCCATATTCTTGGTTTTGGCGGAGCCTACCTGGAGGTCGCAGGCGCAGTCGAACCAATTCAAGTTGAAAATGGTGATGTGATACTATTCCCAACTGGTCATCCGCACTCGCTCTACGATGCTCCCACTTCGCCCCTGACCCGCCTGGTACATCTCGACTATAATCCGCAGCGTGGTTACGAGGTCGTCTCTGGTGAAGGTGCGGAACCGAAGCCGTTGTTGTTATGTGGCGTTTTCCATTTCGACTATCCCAATAATTTCCCGTTGCTGCACCGTCTCCCAAGACTAATCCACATTCGCGGAGCGCAGGGATGGTTGGAAGAAGGCTTTGCGGATATTGTGCGTATGATTGCCCGTGAATCGGCTTCGCAGCGCCCCGGCGCAACAGTTATGCTGAACCGTTTGACCGAATTGCTCTTCATTCAAGTTATCCGGCTCTGGATCGACCAGAATACGGAAGCGTCTGTCGGTTGGGTCGCAGCGCTACGCGATCCGCCCATTAGTGCTGCGCTTGGTCTGATTCACCAGTCACCGGGACGCCGATGGACGGTTCAGGAACTGGCAGAGGCAGCGGCGCTTTCCCGCTCCGCTTTCTCGGCTCGTTTCACCGCATTGGTAGGCGAGCCACCCCTGACCTATCTCACCCGCTGGCGTATGCTTAGAGCGACTCGGTTGCTTAAGAACGAAGTCCGAATGGAAATGATAGCCGAGCAGTTGGGGTATGAGTCGGAAGCGGCTTTCCGTAAAGCTTTCAAGCGTGAGATAGGCATCCCCCCGGCGCAGTATCGCAAGACCGGGTAGATAATGCACGAAATTGTAGTATGCAGGACCCGTACTGGCTACCAACCTCGTCCGGTTGCCGATCACACTAATTGTCTATCCCTAATCCAGATGAGAGAACTCCTGAGGTTCGAAGTGCATCTCATCCGGGCGTTCGCCATTCACAGATTCAAATAAACCCGCTATGAAAGTCTACCAGCGCCGCATACTTTCGATTGCTAAACCTCGCCCGACCTGAGCAGAGGTTCGATGATCGGCGCAGTGGGAATCCCGATGAACACGAAAATAGAAACTGTCCTGCTCGAAAATTTCCGACGATTACTTTTCGATTGCGCGCTGGTCGGGGGTTGCCTCACAGTGTGGGGATATGCGTTCCTCGTTGATGTGGGCGGGTCGGGCGGCTCGTCTGGTACGCTCGCCGTTTGGCTGGCGATCCTGCTGCTGACTATCGGCTGCTTCGCGTTACGCGGCAGCCACTTTACGTTTGCGGTCGCGCTTTGGGCGGTCGTGCTATGCGGGTGTCTGTACGGGATTCCGAAGGCAGCATCGTGGGCGCAGTTCGGCTTCATGGCGACGCTGTTTGTGACGATGCTCCTCATTCATCCACTCGTTGTGCTGCCGTTCGCGATAAGCGGGACAGTTACGCTCGTTGTGCTACCGCATCCGGTCGGCGCGCAGAGCGTCGTCCTGCTATGGATGGGATTCGGCGCGGGCGGAATGCTGAATTTCGCGCTGCGCCGCACACTCGCCATCAGCGGCGAATACCAGCGCTATGCCGGGCATCAAATGCAAGCCGCGCAGGAACATCGCGGGCAACTGGCGCAGCTTACGAAAGCGCTACGCGAAGCCAAACAGGATTTGGAGAAGGCAAATATCCAGCTTGCGGTCTTGCAAGCCGCGACGGAAGACGCTCGCCGCGCGAAAGCGCAATTCGCTGCGATGGTGAGCCACGAGATTCGCACGCCGATCAATCTCATCGTCGGTTTCAGCGAGGTTCTTCTGGGGAGTTCTGATCCGGCATCACAGGCCACACGCACCGCGATCCAGACCATCGCGCGCAACTCCAAGCATCTCCAAGGGCTGATCAACGACGTTCTGGATATGTCGCAACTGGATGCGCGGCAAATGGGGCTGACGCGCGCGCCGACCGACCCGGCGCAGGTCGCGAAGGAGGCCGTTGATCTGATCGTGGAAGCCGTCGCCGCGAAAGGTCTCCGGCTGGAATTCGACGCGGAGCGCAACCTGCCTGCACTGTACCTCGACCGCTTGCGCATCCGGCAGGTGATCCTGAATCTGCTCGGCAATGCGATCCGTTTCACCGATAGCGGCTGTATCACTGTGGCAGTCGCGCGCGCAGGTCCTCTGATCACGATCCGCGTCTCCGATACTGGGATCGGCATCCCGCCCGATAAACTGGATCGCGTCTTCGAGGAGTTCCATCAGTTGGAAGGCTCGCTCGCGCGGCGCTATAGCGGGACCGGATTGGGGTTGACCCTCAGCAAGCGCTTCATTGAACTGCACGGCGGGCGGCTGTTCGCGGAAAGCGAGGGCATCCCCGGAAAGGGAAGCGCCTTTACGGCGGAACTGCCTCTCGCACCCACGCCTGTGAGTGACGCGCTGATCCCGGCGGTGCAGAGGCCACAGGCTGCACCGGGGCGCTATTTCGTCCTGCTGGAAAGCGATCCGGCGGTAAGGCGGCTCTTCGAGCGGCACACACAGAGCGCGCGAGTCGCGACGACTCCCGACCCGGCAGAAGCGGCGCGCCTGATGACCACGATCCACCCTGGCGCGGTCGTCGCCGATGCGGGCGCAAACCTCGCGCTGCTGCTCGCGGCAAATACGCAATTGAACGGTGCGATCCCGATTATCACCTGTACCCTGCCGAGTGGCAGGCGCATCATGCAGCGCAACGGCATCGCGGATTATCTGGTGAAGCCCGTCACACGCGAGGAGTTGCAGGCCGCGCTCGTCAGGCTCCCACGCACACCGGAGCATATTCTTGTCGTCGATGACGATTGGGACATCGTGCGGCTATATACCGAACAACTGGAAGGGATGGGCTATCGCGTTCGCCGTGCCTACAGCGGCGCTGAAGCGCTCGAATTCATGCGCCGCCGCGCGCCGGATGTGGTCATCCTTGACCTGCTCATGCCGGAGATGAGTGGTCTGGATGTCGTCGCGGCGATGAAGGCCGACCCTGCGCTTGCGCGCGTCCCGGTTGTCATTGCCTCCGCAGCGGGCGCTTCGGAAGCGGTAGAGAGCATCCAACCCGGCCTGCTGACTGTGACGAAAGCGGAAGGCTTCCAGCCCGTCGAACTCGTGCGCTGCATCGAAACGCTGGTTGAGGCGCTCACTCCCGCCGGCGTTCCAGCGCCCGGATGAAGTCTTCGCGACCCGGTGGCTTATGCAGGTAGCCATCCGCGCCAAGCGAGAGTGCGAGATCGGGCATTGTCAGCACGGAACAGACCAGCACAGGGATCGAGGCGGTACGCGGATGGTGCTTGAGGTTTTGCAGGAGGTCGAGGCCATCCTCGCCGGGGAGCATGACATCCAGCACGATCACATCCGGGATCATGTCGCGGGCGATGCGGATTGCCTGCGCCCCGTCATGCGCGGAAAGCATCCGATAGGGCTGCTCGTGCAGGTATTGCCGGAAGAGTTCATGTACATCCGGGTTATCATCCACGATAAGAACCGTCTCCTGATCGATGGGGAGTGACAGGGTGATTGCATCTTCAGTGCGAGTCAGGTCCGCATCGAGTGCATACAACAACGAGACGAGTTCGGGGGCTTCCGCTGACCACCTTATGGCTGGACCATTTGCACTCACCACGCGGAACGAGACCGAAATTGAATTTCCGACAGCCGCTGTGAAGTGAACCGCGTCGCCTTCCATTCCGCGCATCACGAGCGAGGACAACACGCTCAATAGCGCCTGCCGCAAAAGGACGCGATCCGCCCTGACCAGGATCGCGAGACTGTCAGCACCCTCAAGAAGCAGTGTCAGCCCGCGCTGCGCGGCAAGCGGTTCCACTGCGTGCTTCACCTTCACCAACAGGTCGTTCAGCTCGAGTGTTGCGGGCTGTGCGTTTTCAGAAAGCCGCGTGATCTCCACGCTCGCAGAGATTTCGGGGGATTTCGGCGTCCCCTCATGCGTGCTGCGATAGAGCAGATCGGCGAGCGCTCCAATTGCTTTGGCGTTGTCGCGGTAGAATTGCCGCTTGCTCAATGCAATCCGATACAGTATATCTGCAACGTCGCGCTGTTCGATATACCGCAGGCGCAAAATCTGATAAGTGCGTGCGGAGCGTGCCGCCGCGTTGAAGGGTCCTATCGGGCGCAGCCGCTCGATAGCAGCGCTCACGATTTCGCGGAACTGCTCGACTTCATCCACTTCCGCACCGGTCGCGAGGTAGCGTACTGCCGGGTTCGCACGCAGCGCGGCATATTCATAATAATGTTGCAGACCGTCGTGCAAAGCATCGGTGAACTGCTCGCGGCTCAATTGATCGGGCATGGGGCGGTTCCGTTCATTGGCGCAATTCTGGCACAAAATGGCACATCTCCCACGTTAAGGTTATCGTATCAAAAAACGTTTTGGAGAATAAACCGTGTTTTCAAGATTTCGTTTGTTATTCATCGTCGCGCTGGCGAGCGTCACACTTGGCACATCCCACGCGGGCGCAGCACAGGCTACCATCACGCTCAAATACGTCTCGTGGATGAGCAAAGGTGAGGATAAGCCGATTCTCGCCGATTTCATGAAGAAGTATCCGAACATTAAAGTCGAGGATCAGGTGCTGGATGGCACGACCTACGACCAGTTGCTCAAGCCGCGCTTCATCGCCAATGACGCCCCAGACGTGTTCCTGTTCATGCCGTTTCAATATCAGCCATTTGTGAAGGAAGGCTGGCTGCTGGACGTGACGAACGAGGCCGGAACGACGCAGATGAACACGCTCAAGTCGCTCGCCGGTTCGTATACGATCAACGGCAAGATTTACGGGACGATGGTGAACGGTCTGCTCTCCGACCAGCCGTTTTATTACAACAAGAAATATTTCGCGAAGCTCGGAATCAAGCCGCCCACGACGGTACAGGAGTTCCTCGCTGCCGCTGACAAAATCAAAGCCGATGGGAAGGACCCGCTCGTATTCGGCGGCAAGGACGTCTGGCCGCTCGAATTCATCTTCACACGCGGCTATTACGTCTCGCAGCACCTGAATAAATATGGCAACGCCGACCCCGACCTCAAGCTGATTCGCGGCGAAGCAACTGTCAAGGATGTCTATGGAACGACGTTCGCCTATTTCGAGGACCTTGTGAAGCGCGGCTACATCGGGATCGCCTCGCAATCCCTGACCTACGATCAGTCCGTCCAATATTTCGTGGATGGCAAAGCGGGTATGCTCCCGCAGGGTCCCTGGATCGCCGGCCTGGATGTGATCAATAAGGCCGACCCCGCGCAGTTCGAACTCGGCGCGTTCGCCTTCCCGCATGATCGTGTCGATGGCAAAATCCGCGTCTCCGGCACGTCGGACCGCAATATAGGCGTCTCGGCCAGCACAAAGCACCCCGAGGAGGCAAAACTGCTCTACAACTTCTTCCTCGATAGGGACAACCTGCGCAAGTACCTCGAAACGCAAAGCCTCGGCACGCTCGTCCCCGGCGTCGATCCGAAGGCCGCACCCGCACTTGTCGATTTCGCGAAGGCGCAAGCGGACCCGAAACTGTACGAAATCTATATTGGTTACGCCGATGACTCGACCGTGACGATCCCGCCTGCGTGGAAGGGTGCGCTCGATCAGGTCTATAACAATATCCTCGCGGGTTCGACCGCCGATGAGGAAATCAAGCGGCTGGAAGATGTCCTCACGCAAGTGAAGGCACAAGCGACCATCGCGAAGAAGTAGCCGACCGCTACACTTTCCCGTTTTCTCCTCAAGTTGGGTCGGGGCAACCTGACCCAATTTTCACCTTCAAAATTGAGTAACGAGCGATTACGCCCCATGCGCGCTACGCCTGCCGCCTCTTCAGTCGACATCTCGCAAAAATTCAAAATCGCGCGGTCGTTCAGCTTCCAGCAAATCGAGACGACGCACGCGATCCTTGCGCTCATCCCCGCGTTGATCCTCTATCTCGCGTTCACCTATTACCCGCTGTTTCAGTCGTTCATCTATGCCTTCACAGATTGGAATGGCTATAGCAAAACCTTCAACTGGGTCGGCCTGAGCAATCTCAGCATCGTCTTCGGCGATAAACAGAACCTGCAAGCCTTCGGAAACACGTTCACTTTCGCACTGTTCGCCATTGGGATCGGCTTCCCGCTGCAAATCGTCCTCGCGGTGCTACTCAATGGCAGGCTGCGCGGGCGCTCCGTCGCGCGCGCGATTCTCTATCTGCCCGCGCTGTTCAGCCCGGTTATCGTCGGGCTGGCGTGGACCGCGCTGCTGCAATATACCGGGCTGCTTAACGAATTCTTCCGGGCGGTCGGGCTGCCGGGGCTGGTCGTGAACTGGCTCGGCGATGTGAAAGTAGTCCTGCTTGCGCTCATTCTCGTCAATACGTGGCAATTTACAGGACTGGGAATGGTGATCTTTCTGGCGGGGCTATCCAGCATCCCGACGGAGATCACGGAAAGCGCACAGCTTGACGGCGCAGCGGGCTTCCGCCTGTTCCGCAATATTACCTTTCCGCTGCTGATGCCCTCAATCACGGTGAACCTGCTGATCGCGATCACGGGCGCGCTCAAGCTGTTCGAGTTACCGATGATCATGACCAAAGGTGGACCGCGCAACGCCTCCACAACGGTCGTGATGAACATCTACAACAACGCCTTCGGATATGAGCGGTTCGGTGTTTCCGGGACGATGGGCATCGTCTTCTTCGCGATCATCGCGACGTTCACGCTCGCTCAACTGGCGATCACCCGCTCGCGTGAGGTGCAATATTGATCAACCGACCGTTTTCCGTCGCAGCGCTGCTCCGCTATGCTATCGTCTATCTTGCATGTGCGCTGGTCCTCATCCCCATTGCTTACGTGGTCATGTCCAGTTTCAAGACGAACGAGGAGATCAACCGCGTCCTTTCGCTCCCGGCGGCGCTCAACCTCTCCAACTACGAAAAGGTGGCGCAGAACCCGCTGGTGAGCAGCGGCCTGTTCAATTCGCTGTTCATCACCATCACTTCGATGACGATTGCGGTGACGGTCTCCGCGCTGGCGGGCTACGCCATCGGGCGCAGCCGGACGCGCCTGTTCCTCGCCGCGTATTTGTTCTTCCTCAGTTCGCTGATGATTCCGAACGTCGCGAACATGGCTTCGCTATATACGATGATGAAGGGACTGGGGCTGCTCAATACACGAACGGGATTGATCCTGATCTATACCGCGAGCGCGGTCCCCTTCGGCGTGCTGCTCTATTCCGGCTTCATCCGTTCCATCCCCGCCGAACTCGATGAGGCCGCGATGATCGATGGCTGCGGTTTTTTCCGGCGCTTCTGGTTCGTCGTACTGCCGCTCATGCGCCCGGCCATCATCACCCACGTCGCGTTTTCTGCGAGCGGAGTCTGGAACGATTTCTTCATGCCGTTTCTATTCATCACTTCGGACGATAAGAAGCCGCTCCCGCTTGCGGTCTATACCTTTCAGGGCAACAACGTAACGGATTATGGATCGATCTTCGCGATGCTCGTCCTCGCGGTAATCCCACTCATCGCGTTCTTCCTCGTCACACAGCGCTATTTTTACAATTCTATCGCAGGGGCGGTCAAAGCATGAGCTATCAAATCGGCGCGTATTATTTCCCGAATTATCACCTCGATCCGCGCAATGAGGCGAACTACGGACCCGGCTGGACGGAGTGGGAACTCGTGCGGAACGCGCGCCCGCGCTGGCCGGGACACGCGCAGCCGCGCATCCCGCAATGGGGCTATGAAGATGAGGCAGACCCGGCAGTTTTCGCGCGGAAGATCGACGCTGCTGCCAATCACGGATTATCGCATTTCATCTTCGATTGGTACTGGTATGAAGAAGGGATGTTCCTGCAACGCTGCCTCGAAGCGGGATACATGCAGGCGGCGAACCGCGACCGCCTGAAATTTGCGTTGATGTGGGCGAACCACGATTGGGTGGACATCATGCCCGTCAAGCGCAGCCAGCGCGACGCGCCGCCGCTCCTCTATCATAGCGTGCGCTCGCCGGAAATGTTCGACCAAATTACCGATTACATTGTTGAGCGGTACTTTTCATCCCCGGCCTACTGGACCATCGACGGCTGCCCATATTTTTCAATTTATGAACTCTACCGTCTGATTCAGGCTTTCCCGAATGTGGAAAACCTCGCGACCATGCTGCGCCGCTTCCGGGAGAAGACGCGCGCGCTCGGCTTCCGCGATCTGCACCTGAACGCGGTCGTGTGGGGCGTGCAGGTGCTGCCCGGCGAGCAGACTTTCAGCAACCCGGCGGAGATGCTGGCGCGGCTCGGCTTCGACAGCGTGACGACCTATGCGTGGATTCATCACGTTGATATGCCGCTCTTTCCGCGCTACCCCTACCGCGACGCGCTGGCGCAGATGGTTTCGTTCTGGAACGAGGCAAGCGTAAAATATGGTCTGGCCTATCATCCCAACGTCAGCATGGGGTGGGATGCCAGCCCGCGCACTATCGCGAGCGATGTCTACGACCGTGCAGGCTATCCCTTCACCTCGACATTTCAAAGTACGCCCGGTGAATTTCGTGATGCGTTGCATGCCGCGAAGTCGTTCCTTGACACGCGCGGAGCGAACATCCTGAACATCAATGCGTGGAATGAGTGGACGGAGAGCAGCTACCTCGAACCGGATGTATCCGAAGGGTTAGCCTATTTGCAAGCGATCCAATCGACGTTTCCCTGAATGTCCGATCTGCCTCCGCAACGCTGCCCACGACGTGCGAAATAGCAGCGAACTTTTGGTAGGAAGCGATGACGTCACTTCATTCATTTTGGCTGCTTCCAGAATAGCATCGATAATATTCCCTTCGCGGAGGCTGACCCGCACCTCGTATTCAGCCGCCTCGAGCCATTCCTTGACCTGACTGAGATACTCTACGCGAGTATCTGCTGCGTGTGGGTCTTTCATGCCGGCGATGGGAGGCCAGCCGATTGAACCATCATGACCAGCAGCCACGCTGCGCGACAGGGCATTCACCTCACTGGCAGCGTCTTCAGCCTCCGCAGAGAGCAACTGGATTGCTGCGCCGGGTGCTGCGATGTGGGCTAATTGTCCGAGCGCCTCCTCGGAAAGTTTAGAGCCATCGAGCGGAATGAGATGTCGATATGCCATTTGTCCACTCTTCATATAGATTTAGACGGGATAATAGAGACTATATAAACAATTCCTGTCAACCAACTGTCTTTGATGACAAAATTCAGGTTTAACCGTGATAATTTTCCCAGGATAATGTGACAACGCGGGAAGATTCCTGGCGGCGCCACCATGAGTGGAGTGCGTACAACTGCAGTGTTTTCTTTGTTTGATGGAACTACATCCGAGTCAACACGTTATCCAGGATGGTCACGGCTTAACCGACAAACAGATCCCTCTGCCGCCGATTTGATGCGGCACCAGCTTCGCTCTATGGAATTTGCCGCTGACAATTGATAAGGTCAAAATACAAT
This sequence comes from Aggregatilineales bacterium, assembly GCA_965246845.1. Taxonomy (GTDB): domain Bacteria; phylum Chloroflexota; class Anaerolineae; order Aggregatilineales; family UBA2796; genus JBBRMW01. The sequence goes on along the minus strand of CBDFFR010000008.1, from coordinate 146,473 downwards.
TAATACCCTCCCCGATTAAACCGCGTTTCGGAAGTCATTAAGTGGGCCACTAGCGCCGCGTGAAGAGAAACGCCGCCAAATGGCAGAAACAACATGGGATGGAAGGGGTTCGGGCAGAGCAAAATAGTTTTGTGCAAGTAGCGGTGAGCGCAAAACGAGGCTTTCAGGTCGAGAATGCTAAAATCGGGTGGGTCGGCATGATGAGTGGCAAGCAGGACGGCAGATCAGTTGTCCGTCAGGAAGTCCAGATCAACGGCGTTGAAGACGGCTTGTCGGGAGACGTTCATAAAGTCTCCGCGTCCGAAATACTGTTGACATTGTGGAAGTTGAACTCAGTCTGAAAGCGCTAGGCGTAGTAGGGGCGCGATTCCGGCCTCCATCTTACTCGCTGCTTGCTGCCATCGCCGCGATCTACCTGAAATATTCCACGTTGTTCATCCTGATTCCTTATGGAGTCGCGGCGCTGTTCGTGTTGCGCAAGCGCGGCCTCATGAAGTCCTGCGGTGCATGGCTCACACAGGCGCTGGTCGCGGGCAGCGCGGCATATCTCGTGATCGGCTATGGCGCGTTCAAGCTGCAAAATCGGGAAGCCGATACCTTCTGAGCAGGCGCTATCGCTGCTGCTCGACCCGAAGCGGCTTTACAACAACCAGGGTCGCGCTCTTCAACCCTTCGGCTTTGCGGTGATACTGTTGCCTATCGGCGCTGTGCTGTGGGTAATGCTGCGAGGAAAGCACACTCGGCTGGCGTGGATTACAGTGCTACGGCTATACGCTCGCTATCGGTCTGTACAACTTCGCGACTGGCGCGCGGCAGCCCCCATGGATGGTACGACGGCGTTCATGATCCCGATTACCGTAGCCGTGCCGTGACTGCTCAGCGCCGCACGCCGGTACTCGCCACGCCTTCGATGAAATAGCGCTGCATCACGACGAACAGGATCAACATCGGCAGCGTGGCAAGGATTGATCCCATCATGACCAGATTCCAGGGCGTGCTGCGTTCACCCTGCAAGAGACTGATCCCGACCGTGACCACGCGCGTCTGATTGGAATTCGTGACGACCAGCGGCCACAAAAAATCGTTCCAGGCGGCCTGCACCGTGATCACCGCGAATGCAGCCAGCGCCGGGACGCTCAAGGGGAGCGTGACGCGCCACAGCGTTTGCAACGGGTTTGCGCCATCGAGCATCGCAGCTTCCTCGATTTCCAGCGGGATTTGCAAAAACGCCTGTCGCAACAGGAAGAGCGCAAATGCGCTGAACGTGCCGGGGATGATCAGCGCGGAGAAGGTGTTGAACCAGCCGAGCTGCCGGATGAGCAAATATTCCGGGACGATGATCGCCTGAAAGGGGACCATCAGCAGGCCAAGGCACAGCGCAAACAGCAGGTTCCGACCGGGGAAGCGAAAGCGCGCAAAGCCATAGGCGGCCAGCGAACACGTCACGAGCTGGCCGAGCGTGCGCGCAAGCGTCATCACACCTGTATTCAAAATATAGCGGTTGAATTCCGGTGAGGCTTTGTAAAGTGCCGCGAAGTTCTCCAGACACGTCGGGTTTTCCGGGATGAAGCGCACGCCGGTTTGCAGGAGTTCATCGCCCGTCTTGCACGCGGTCGAGGCCATCCACGCGAAGGGCAGGAGCATCACGACCGCGCCGAGGCCGAGGATGAGCAGGCTGATCAGCTTCGCGCGGGGGCTGCTATCGAACGCGCGCGGTGGTTGGTCCATCGGCTAGGCGTCTCCCGATTCATAATAGACCCAGCGCCGCTGTAAGCGAAGCTGCACGAGCGTGAAGGCGAGGATCACGGCGAACAGCGCGAGCGCGATTGCCGATGAATAGCCGAAGTTCGAGTCGATGAACGCCGTCCGATACAGGTAAAACGGGAGCGTGACCGCGCTCCCGCCGACGCCACCGGGCGTATAGCGCTGTGTCATCACGTAGACCTGATCGAAGATTTGAAAGGCGTTGATGACTGCCAGCAGGATCACCAGAAATGTTGTCGGGGAGAGCAGCGGGATCGTGATCCGGCGCAGGGTTTGCCAGCGGTTCGCGCCATCGATCAGCGCCGCCTCATACAGCACGCGCGGGATATTCTGCAAGCCTGCCAGAAACAGAATCATATCGAAGCCGAGGCGCTGCCAGATCGTCACCGCCGCGACCGGAATCAATATCAAATCGGGGCGCGTGAGCCAGCTCACATCGCGCAGGCCGAACGGCGCGAGCAGGTTGCCGAGCAAGCCGTAGCGCGGCTGGAAAATCCACGTCCAGACAACCGACGCAGCAACGGTACTCGTCACGACGGGCAGAAAATAAATCGTGCGCAAAATGTTCCGACCGGGCAAGCGCTGGTTGAGCAGCAGCGCCACACTGAACGCGAGCGTGAGGCCAAGCGGCACGCTCAGGCCGAGCAGCACCAGACTATTGCGCACCGCCTGCCAGAAGGCCGCATCTGCGACCAGATCGCTGAAATTGGTCAGGCCGACAAACGTGGGCGCTTTAAGTCCGTTCCACTTTTGGAGCGAGGTAAAAAACGAACTCAGCACCGGGACGCCGAAAAAGAAGAACAGCCCCAGCGTATTCGGCGCGATGAGCAGTAGCCCCCACAGCGCACGGCGGCGCGCCAGCGGTGTCGCTCCGAGAAAATTGGCAAATCTGGACATGGATGTTGTGCGACTCGCGTGCGATTTGGAGATTATAGCGCTGCCGGGGTCTTGCTGTCGTGGTCACGCTTCGCGGCGGTTCAGAAGGCGTTCATACAGCGCATACACAGGCGGCAGGTATACCCGGTCCCATGCCCCAACGCTGCGTACCACGCGCCCACCCCAACCACGCTTGAAGCCATAGACGCCCCATAGTCCATCCTCGCGCGCCTCGAATTCGGCGTCGAGCTGCGCCTCGTCTGCATCCGGGATGCCCCACAGGTCGTACCAGCGCGCGCCGCGTTCCTTCGCCCAGCGGATCGCCGCCCACTGCGCGATGTAGGTCGGCATCCGGTTTCGCTCCGCGTTGCTCGACGCGCCGTACAGGTAATACGCTTTGTCGCCTTCGTGGAAAACCATCACGCCCGCGAGGTCCTGCCCGGCGTGGCTGGCGAGGATCAATGCGCAGCGCTCGCCCTGCGCGAACAATTCAAAGGCGCGTCGATAATATTCCGGCGCGTGCGTCCCGAAGTTGTCCCGCGCGCCTGTGACGCCCATCAATGCCGTGAAGCTGGCGACATCCGCGAGCGTGCCGAAGCGCGTTTCGACTTCCTTCTTCGGTCCGAGTTTGGCCTTGTAGCGCGTACTCTGGTTCATCCGCGCGAGGATGTCCGCATCCGTGCCGGAGAGGTCGAGGACGACGGTACGCGGTGGCTGGATCGTCTGCTTGCTCTCGCGGAAGCCGCGCTGCGTCAGCAGGTCACGCAGCCCCGCGCGCTCGCGATACCAGTCACACGGCTCCACCTTGAGGAAAGCCGCTCCTCGACGGCGCGCGGCGCGGTCCAGTGTGGTCCACAGCGCAGCATTGGCGGCATCGTCCTCCGCGAGCAGCGGACCGCACGGGATATACGCCACCGCGAGCGGAACCAGCCGATGTACGCGCTTATAGAGGACCAGCGCCCCGGCACGGATCGCGCCACCCTCGGCAATCGCGACGATTTGCGAGGACCAGCCGAACTCCGATTTGAACGCGCCCCACGCGCTCGTTTGAAGCGTGTGACAATCGGGATGCGCGCGGACGAAGGCGTCCCATTTGGTGGCGGGGGGATCGATTTGTGTGGTGAACATTCACGCCATTATAACAAACGTTCGCGGAGTATCCTGAGTATAATGTGTCGAAGATGTAGCGAGACCTCCTTTCATGCCCCAATTTCGCAAGCTGCTCGTGCTGCTGTGCCTCGTTGCGGCGGCTGTCGCCGGACCCAACGCCGCCCATGCCGCGCAGGGAGATTCCCTACCCGGCGTGGAAACGCTCGCTGCGCTGCGCCAGACCGTCGTGCCTTCTGCAGACCCGGTAGACATCGCGCGGCGGCTGCGTGGCGTGACGGATGTTCCACCCAGGCCGACGCAACCGCTCAAGGTCTATAAGGTGGGTGACATCGAGACCTTCTGGGCGACGGATAGCGATAGCGAAACCGATTTTCAGGTGCGGTGCAAGCTGATCTACGCAACGGCGCATGTATACATGTGGTTCGAGGCGGCGGCCAACGCGCCCGCAATCAGCCTGATCAAGCGCTCTGCGGATAAGTTCGAGAACTCGATATACCCGACCGCGCGTTCCTACTTCGGCTCCGAAGATACGCCCGGCGTGGATGGCGATCCGCACCTTTACGTCGTCCATGCACGCAAGCTGGGCAGCAGCATCGCGGGCTATTTCAGCAGTTCGAGCGAAGTGCCGAAGGTCGTCTCGCCGCATTCCAATCAGGCGCAGATGTTCTATGTCAACCTCGATAATGCGCAGGTCGGCACGGATGATTATGAAGGCACACTCGCGCACGAATTCCAGCACATGATCCACGACAACGAAGACACCAATGAGGAAACGTGGCTCAACGAGGGGCTTTCCGAACTCTCGCGGCTGGTGAATGGGTATGCAGATACGGGTTTCGCGCCGTATTTCCTCGCTAACCCGAATTTCCAATTGAATATGTGGCCGGAAGCCGAAGATGAAAAGGGCGCGCATTATGGCTCGTCCTATCTCTTCGCAACCTATTTCCTTGAGCGTTTCGGCAAGGACGCGGTGCGGGCATTGGTCGCGGAGCCGGAAAACGGGTTGACCGGGATCGAGGCCGCACTGCGCAAAATCAACGCAACCGACTCCGCGACAGGCAAACCGATTACGTTCATCGACCTGTTTGCGGATTGGCAGCTCGCCAACCTGCTCAACAACAAAGCCGCGGGCGATGGGCGCTATACGTATACGCTTTATCAGGAGAAGTTGCCCGCGATCACGTTGGCCGCGCAGCCCGCCAACGGCGAACGGCAGTACGATGTGAACCAATACGGTACGCGCTATCTCGCTTTCACCAAAGCGGGCAAATATACGCTTGATTTTCAGGCGAACCGGACAGTTTCCGTTGTCCCCGCGAAGGCGCACAGCGGGCAGTATGTATGGTGGAGCAACCGCGCCGACAAGAGCGATACTACGTTAACGCGCGCCTTCGACCTGACGGGCGTCAAAGCCGCGACGCTGCAATACTGGACGTGGTTCGACCTCGAAGGCAATTGGGATTACGCTTACCTCACGGTGAGCGAGGACGGCGGCCAGACGTGGACCCCGCTCACGACCCCGCATACCACGACCGACGACCCGCACGCCAACGCCTATGGACCGGGCTACACCGGGCAGCAGCGCTGGTTTCAGGAGAAGGTCGATCTCTCCGCATATGCCGGGAAGCAAATTCAGGTCCGGTTCGAGATGATCACCGATGACGCGGTGAATAATCCCGGCCTGCTGATCGACGATGTAGCGCTCCCGGAGATCGGCTACCAATCCGATTTCGAGGCGGATGGCGGCGGCTGGGAAGCAAACGGTTTTGTCCGCATGGATAACACGCTCCCGCAGGAATTCCTCGTTCAGGAACTGCGCGACAGCGGCAACGGCGCGGTCGAAATCTCGCGGCTGCTCGCACCGGATGGCGGCACAAGCGGCCAATGGTCGTTCGAGGTCGGCGGCGCGGTCAAGCGCGTGGTCCTCACCCTTTCCGGCGCGACGGAATTCACCACACAGGCTGCGCCCTACACGCTCACGATCAAGCCCAACTGACCGCCCGCCGCACGAAGTTTATAGGAAGCCCAACTGATGCGTCGTATTGTAATTTGCCTGCTCGTCGCTGTACTCGCCGTATTCCATTTCTCCGCGCCCGCCCGCGCGCAATCCGCCACCGAAGCGGACGACTCGCTCTCGTGGCTGGATGTCACCCCGCCGCTCCGCTATCGCAGCTACGCCGATCTCGCCGTCGAACTCGGCTGGTTGAGCAAGCAGGCGGCTTATGGTCCATTCGCGACCAAACAGTATAAAAAGGGCGATGTCGAGACGTTCTACGCGCTCGATTTTCTCGCTACCCGCGAGCGCAAGATGAAAGCCACGCTCGAACTCGTCACCGACCACGCCTACTGGTGGTTCGAGGACGGCGCAAAGCCGACCAGCGCGGATGCGCTCGTAAAAGCCGGGGAGCGCTTCGAGAAGGACATCTATCCGCTCGATCACAAGCTGTTCGGCTCGGAAGCCTCGCCGGGCGTGGATGGCGACCCGCGCATCTACATCATGAATCAGAAGAAGATCGGCGGCTACGCGGTCGGCGTGTTCAGCCCCTGGGATCAATGCCCAATCGAGGTCTGCCGCACGTCTAACCAACGCGATATGATCTATGTCGGGCTGGATTACGCGCCTATCGGGTCAGTGCAATCGCTGACGACTATCGCGCACGAATTCCAGCACCTGATTCAATTCACCAATGATGGCGACGAACAGCGCTGGCTGGATGAAGGGCTGGCGCAGCTTGCCGAACACCTGAACGGCTTCGAGCCGCGCTACATTTCCGGCAATTCGACGCGGCTGTACCTGAACAATACGAATGTGCAGTTGAATTCGTGGCCTGATTCTGCGGAGACGGACCCGGCGGTGAACTACGCGATGGGCTATATGTTCAGCGTATATCTCTACCAGCGCTTCGGGACGCCGTTCGTGCAATACCTCGCGCGTTCGCCGTACAAGGGATTGTCAGCGGTCGCGCAGAGCCTGAAAGAATTCAACATCGCGGAGACGCTCGATCAGGTGTTCCACGAGTGGGCGATTACCAACTATGTCAACAGCCCGTACCCCGGCAGCGGTCAGTATTACTACCAGTCGCTGAAACTGAGCAGTCGCCCGCTCACGCAAACGCTGGCAAACGGGGTCGCGAAGCGCGTCAACCTGAAAAACTATGCCGCCGGATACTATGTCATCGATAAGCCGGGCGAGTATACTCTCTCTTTCCGGGGCGAGAATTCCGAAAAGGTAGGACCGCCCGCGCCGCCTTCCGGCCAATCGATGTGGTGGAGCTTCAACGATACGCATGGCATGGCGCGCCTCGAACGCGAGATCGACCTGACCAACGCACGGCGCGCGACGCTCACCTTCAAGACGTGGTACGACATGCCGACCGATCAGAACATCGGGATGATCCTCGCCAGCAAAGATGGCGGCGCGAACTGGACGCCCCTGCGTGGAGCGCTCACGGAGCGGTGCGATACGCGCCTCTATTGCTATCAGGGGCGCTCGAATGGCTGGGAAGAGGAGTCGGTGAGCCTCGCCGCGTACGCAGGTAAAAAGGTCCTCCTGCGCTTCCAGTATGTCACAGAGCCGGGTGAGCAGCGTGCCGGGTGGTTCATCGACGATATTGCCGTCGCGGATGCCAATTTCGCGGATGATGCGGAAACGCGCATCGACGGCTGGCAGGCAGATGGCTTCATCCGCGTGCCGCAGGCGGTCCCGGTGCATTGGGCAGTGACGGCCATCGACCGCGCTGATGCAACCAAAATGCAGGCGATGCAGGTCAACGACAATGGCGATGGTACGCTCAAGCTGACCGTCGGCAAATCCGGCGCGGTGGTGGCCGTGACGGGGACTGCGCCGTTCACGTATGGCAGCGCGACATTCAGCCTCACCGCGAAGACAAACTAAAACAGGGTCTGTGATGCGCTTGTGACGTCGCTTAAATAGGCGTTAACCACGACTTAACCGAAAACACCCCGGCGCGGTGAAGACTCATCGTTACCTCTTTCAGGAGATCGCGCTATGGATGCCTCGCTGCTGCTCGCTCTCATCTCTGCTTTGCTCGTCGGGGGCGCGTTCGGCTTCTGGGTAAGTAACCACCGCAAGCCGGAAATGCTCCTGCCGCGTCCTGTAACCGACAATAACCCGCAATCCTTCGCCAACCTGATCGCGTTCCTGGGCGATCCATCCGATACGGCAACCCTCACCGCGCGAGCCGCCGATTGGCTACGCGCCAACCTGAGCGTGATGGCCGTGCTGCTCTATGTCTACGACTCGGCGGCGCAAATCCTGACCAACGCGACGACCAGCGGTGCATCATGGTTGCCCACGCCGAGCATCCGGTTTGGGTCCGGTCTGTTCGGGGAAGTCGCGAATACCCGCGAAGCGCGCCTTGTGGAGCGCGTCGAAGGCGATATACGCTTCGGTCCGACGCCCGCCGGGGCGCAGGATGCGTATTTGCTCCCGCTGGTTGCCGAAAGCCAATTTCTGGGCGTGCTGTGCGTCTTCGGAGCGACGGGCTATTTCAGCGAGGAGCGGCGGCGCGAAGTCGATCAGTATGCCGCGCTGATCGGCGTGCAATTGCTGATCACGCGCCGCTACGAAGACAGCCAGCGCGCCATCGCGCGCTTCGACCGCTTTCAGGACCTCGCGCAGCAGCTTGTCACGCAGCTCGACGCGCAGGATTTGATGCAGCCCATCGTCAACGCGGCGCGCGACATGCTCGATACGCAGATGAGCATCCTGCTCGAAGTGCGCCCCGAAGATGAAAAGCTGTACCCGGCGGCGTGGTCCGGCATCACTGATGAAACCGCGCTGATGCTCGACTCCAAACTCAAGGAAGACCTGAAAGGGCTGGTCGCGTGGGCGCGGCTCCCGGCTCGCACGCCGGACCTGCGCACCGACCAGCGGACGGCACGCGCGACGCAAGCCGTCGTCGCGGGGATGGTCTCCGAACTGGCCGCGCCCGTGATGTACGCCGATAAGCTGTACGGTATCCTCGCCGTTGAGACGGATACCTATCGCAACTTTTCCGATGAGGAGTCGAACCTGCTTCAATCGCTCGCGGCGCAGGCCGGGATCGCGCTCCGCAACGCGCAGCTTTACAGTCGCGTGCGGGGAACCAATCAGCAACTTGAAAAAGCGCTCTTTGACTTGCGCGCATCACAGGAAGAAATCGCACGCGCGCATCAGGCCGAAATGCGCGCCATCGATGCCGAACTTGAAACCGCGCGTCAAATCCAGACGAGTTTGCTGCCATCGGAAATGCCGACCGTCTCCAAATTGCGAGTCGCCGCGCGGAACATCCCGGCGCGCGTCGTCAGCGGCGATTTTTATCAATATGTATTGCTACCCGGTGGTCGGCTGGGCATCGGCGTCGGCGATGTGAGCGGCAAGGGTATCCCTGCCGCGCTGCTGATGGCCGTTACCACGACCGCGCTGCGCGATGAGGTATTACAAACCGGGACGGCGGCGGGCATCCTGAACGAACTCAACGCGCGACTGCTCGACCGGATGCAAAGCGCACAAATGAACAGCGCGCTTTGCCTTGCCCTCTTCGACCCGCACACGGGTTATACGGAGGTCGCGAACGCGGGCATGGTCACGCCGTATCTGCTCAACGGGCGCGCGTGGGAAGCTATCGAGGTCGGCGGCTATCCGCTCGGCGCGGCACAGCGCAGCCGCTATACATCGCGCAATTTCGTCCTGACGACGGGCGGCATGATTGTCATGATCAGCGACGGCGTGATTGAATGCCAGAACCCGGCGGGCGAATTCTACGGCTTCGACCGCTTTGCGGCGCTGCTGAATGGGATCACGGGCATCGCCGAGCCGGAGGCCGTGATCGATCAGATTTTGGACGCGATTACGAAACACGCCGACGGGCGCGAATTCGAGGATGATGTTACGGTGGTGGTCGTCAAATCGGGCGGGACGACCTAGCCGCCGATGCTCAACCCGGCCCATGTCCCGGTCAGGAAATAGCGCACAGCGTCGATCCCGCCAATCAGGATAAACGTGAAGGTCAGCCCGGCCAACAACGGAATGACCAGCGCGCGGTAGCGCTGCACGGTGTTTTCCAGCCGGAAGAGCGAGAGGAACAACACCGTCCCAACCATCGTGAGCATGAACACCACGCCGAACACGCTGGCAACCGCGAGGATGCTCAGGAACAGCGGGCGCTCGCTCAACACGAGCAGCAGCACGAAGACAAGGATCGCGACGGCTCCGGCCAGTTCGCGCAGGCTGCCGAGCGTGCGCTGATTTTCATCCGGCTCTGCCCAGACGACGGCATTAAAGACCGGGTAGACATAGCAGAACAGCGCGAACCCGGCGAAAATCCCGGTCGTCACGCGCAGCCAGTTATGTGGCTCGTAAAGCCCGGTCCCGCCGGGGAACAGGTGAATATAGCTATTCACGCCGTCGAAAGCCATCGCGACCAGCGCGAGGAACAGGAACGCCGAAACGCGCAGCGTCGGGACTTTTGCAGCGCGGCTGCGTCCCGCGATCTGCATCAATAGCCAGCCCGTCGCGACGCCAAGATAGATGCCTGTGCAGCGGGCGCAGAGCGGCATCGGGTTCCCATCGATCAGGAACGAGCGCGCGACGATCTGGTGACAAATTGCATAGCCGATTGCGAGCAGCTTGCCGCCCGGCGTATCCGGTGTGTTCGCCAGCCAGAGCAGCACGACGATTGAGAACGCCGCGAGGACTGCGACGGCCAGCCAGCGCGGGAGGCGTTTTATATCGATGAGTGAGTCCAATTGAATACTCCGTGTAGATACAAGCGCTATTTTCAGCTTATACCTTTGCGACAACCGACTCCATCACCAACTCATGCAGCGCCGCGACTGCATCCGCGCCGGCTTCCTCGCGCACGACCATCGACAAGCTGACCTCGCTCGACCCCTGCGCCAGTGCGAGGATATTGACATTGGCCTGCGCGATAGCCGTCAGGACGCCCGCGACCACGCCCACCTGATCACGCAGCCCCGCGCCGACTGCCGTGACGATCACGATATTCTCCTGAATGACGACGCGCTCCACATCCTGCCGCTCGAATTCCACGCGCAATTCGTCCTTGATCGAAGCGACCGCCGCCGCCGCACGCGCCGCCGGGATCACGCAGCAGATGCTTTGCTCACTCGATGCTTGCGAAATCATCAGAATGCTGGCCTGCGCCCGCGCGACCGCAGTGAAGGTACGCCCGGCGATACCCGGTACGCCGACCATGCCGCGCCCTTCGATATTGAGCAGCGCAACATCGGTGATGATCGTCACCGCCTTGAGGACCCCCGGCGCGACATCGCTGGAATTCTGTACAAGTGTGCCTTCGTGACCTGGGTTGAATGTGTTGCGCACGCGCAGCGGCACGCCGCGATCCACGATAGGCTGCACCGTCTTCGGATGCAACACTTTCGCGCCGAAATAGGCCAGTTCCCCAACTTCGGCGTAGCTCAGGATCGGTAGCACCTTTGCGTTGGGCGCGATGCGCGGATCAGTCGTCATCACGCCGTCCACATCGGTATAAATCCACAATTCATCGGTATCCGCGCTCGCGCCGATGATTGCCGCGCTGAAATCGCTCCCGCCGCGCCCCAGTGTGGTCGTCTGGCCGCCGCGCGTCGCGCCGATGAAGCCCGTCACAACCGGAATTTCATCGCGCTCGACCATCGGGATCAAGCGCCCTTGCACACGATCGCGCGTTTCGGCCATGTGCGGCGAGGCATCCTGAAAGTTGTCGTCGGTCAGGATCAACTCCGTCGCGTCGATGGCGTTGGCCGCCATACCAAGCTGGCGCAGCCGCGCCGCGAGCAGTCGCGCGCTCAGGCGCTCCCCGAAGGACGCGACGCGATCCATCGCACGCGGGGTCGCTTCTCCCAAGACGGCGAGGCTGTGGCAGAGCATCGATAGATCGTTGAGCAGGCTGTCAATGTCCGTGAGCAGCGGGACGAGAAACTGCGTCTCCGTGACGAGTTCGCGCGCGGCGGTGTGGTGGCGGGCGCGCATCTCCGCGATGGCGGGCAGGTGCGCGGTCGTGCTGCCGCTGCCTGCTGCCCGTGCTACACGCAGGAGAGCGTCAGTCATCCCGGACATCGCACTGACGCAGACGATCAGGCGGTTGCCCTTGCCGTGCTGCGTATCGATGATGGCTGCGACCTGCTTGATCGTGTCGCCGCTGCCCATCGAAGTCCCGCCGAATTTGAGCGTGAGGAGTGCCATAAAGCGTCCTTTCAGACCGTCGCGACGGGTTTGAGGTCGAGTGAGCGGCTGGTGATGATGCCCTGCGCGAATTCAAGGAACGCATCGACGGCCATTCCGCCGAGGTCGTCCCCGGTGCGCAGCCGCACGGAAACCGCGCCCGCCGTTTGGTCACGGTCGCCCGCGACGAGCATATACGGAATCTTCTGCACCTGCGCCTCACGGATTTTAGCATTCATGCGGTTGTTGCTGGCATCCACTTCGACGCGCATCCCGGCCTCGCGCAGGCGCTTCGCTACGCCGTTGCAATATTCGATATGCCGATCCGCAACCGGGATCAGGACTGCCTGCACGGGCGCGAGCCACGCCGGGAACGCGCCCGCAAAGTGTTCGATCATGATCCCGATGAAGCGCTCCATGCTGCCGAACGGCGCGCGGTGGATCATCACCGGACGGTGCGGCAGGTTGTCCTCGCCCATGTATTCGAGGCCGAAGCGCTCCGGCAGGGTGTAATCGACCTGCACCGTACCAAGCTGCCATTCGCGCCCGATCACATCACGCACAAGGAAATCCAGCTTCGGACCGTAGAACGCGGCTTCGTCTTCCGCGACATAGTAATCCAGCCCAGCCTTATCCGCCGCGCTGATGATCGCTGCCGTCGCGCGGTTCCACACTTCGGCGTTGTCTACATACTTGTCGCTGTTGGGGTCGCGCGTGCCGACGCGAGCGCGGAAATCGGAGAGTCCCATCGTCTGGAAAACGAATTGGATCAACCGGATCACGCCGATGAATTCATCCTCAAGCTGCTCCTGCGTGACGAACAGGTGCGCGTCATCCTGCGTGAAGCCGCGCACGCGCGTCAGGCCGTTCAGCTCGCCGCTCATCTCGTAGCGGTAGACCGTCCCGAATTCTGCAAAACGAATCGGCAATTCGCGGTAGCTGTGCGGCTCGCTGCGGTAAATCTCGATGTGGTGCGGGCAGTTCATCGGTTTGAGCATGAACTTTTCGTCGTCCACATCAATAGGCGTGTACTGGCTGCCCTTGTAGTAGGGATAGTGTCCCGACGTTTCGTAGAGTTCCAGTTTGGCGATGTGCGGCGTGACAACGGGCTGATAGCCAGCTTTGATTTGCTCGCTGCGCAGGAAGCGCTCCAGCGCATCACGCAGCGCCGCGCCCTTCGGCTTCCAGAGCGGCAGCCCCTTGCCAACGAGCGGGCTAAACGTGAACAGGCCGAGTTCCGGTCCGAGTTTGCGGTGGTCGCGCGCTTTCGCTTCTTCAATCTGCTTGAGGTGCGCGTCGAGTTCGGCGGGCGTCTCGAAGGCCGTGCCATACACGCGCTGCAACATCTCGCGGTTGCTGTCGCCGCGCCAGTATGCGCCCGCGATGCTCATCAGCTTGACCGCTTTCGGGTTGATCTCCTTGCTGTTTGCGACGTGTGGACCGCGACACAAATCCAGAAAGTCATCCTGCGTGTAGGTGCTGATGATAGGCGCTTCCGCCGTCTTCTCCCCGTTCTCATCGACGCCGCCGCGTTCCAGCCCGTCGATCAATTCCAGTTTGTAAGGCTGGTCGGCGAACAGCTTACGCGCTTCATCGGCGCTGACTTCCTGCCGCGTGAAGGACACGCCTTTCGCGATGATCTCCCGCATCCGCGCTTCGAGCGTCGCGAGGTCTTCTTCGGTGAGCGGACGCGGTAGCGCGAAGTCATAGTAGAAGCCGTCCTCGATGGGTGGACCTATAGCGAACTTGGCTTCCGGGAACATGCCAAGCACGGCTTCCGCGAGGATGTGCGTGCTGCTGTGGCGTATCTTGTAGAGTTGGCTGTCTTCATAGCGCATGAGAGCGTTTTTCCTTGCTGTATAGAGTAGAAACGTGGCGCGAGTTACTGACCTTTTGTGCGGCGCGCCTCATCGGTGATTCGCATCAGGTCGTCGTGAACATGCACGAAAACGGACTCGAACACGCCGAGCGCGACCATGTTATCAATCGTGTCCTCGATAGTGTCTTCATCGAGCGCGTCCACGATGACGTGCGGTGTCTCGATGGCGACGAAGCGAACCTGCGCCAACCCGTCGATGTCGCGCGTCACGGAGCGGCTCGTCTCCATCTGGCGGTGCAAATAATTCACCGTCGCGAAGGATGCCGACCATTGCGTGCTGTCGTCGAACTCGACCGTGACCTCGGTGCTTTCGTGGAGGGCGTCCTGCTTTTCAATCCAGATTTGGCGTATCATGTGCTTTTCCTTTTCTACTTTGTCGCCAGCGTACACCCGCGCGCGGCAAATACTTCTCAACAGAAAACAAAAAACCTCTCGCCCGTATGCAAATTACATACATGGGGCGAGAGGTTCGCGGTTCCACCCAGTTCAGTACGACGAAGCGTACCCTTTGGCTGCCCGCTAACGGGGGCAAAGCGGAAATCCTTGTTTCGGATTCGCTCGCGGGGGGTCTTCGCCTGCGGCCTGCCGCGCACCCTTCCAGTCAATGAGGTGCGCTCCCTGTGGCGGCTCGTGCGGGCTACTCGTCCCGGTCAACGCTTTACAGATATTCAGTTCGAGCGGAGAGAGTGAGATTCGAACTCACGAGGAGCCATAGACCCCTAACGCTTTTCGAGAGCGCCCCGTTCAACCACTCTGGCATCTCTCCAACAGGTTCCATTATAGCCAGACGTGCGGGCGAGTCAAGAACCAAATGGGTGCTTTGAGATGAATACGCAGCGCTCAAGGTTCAGTTGACAGCGTGCCAACGCGAAGCGTATACAGGTCGTCTTTATCGATCTGTGCAGCGTGAAGCAGCATGGCGTCGAGGTCGTCGTAAATCCGAACGAAGCGTCCGGTCAGAGCATCGGCTTCACCCGAAGCCAGCCGAACGACCAACTCCGTAGCGCGTTCGGCTGGATCGAAGCGGCCTTCTACCCAGAGATGATTGATCCAAGGCAGGTACAGCTTCGCCTCCTCGGATTCGCCGAGGTATCGACTCATTTCGGTGCGTACAAAACCGGGATCGATAGCAAAAGCAAAAACACCATGTTCGTAGGTTTCTACCGCCATACACTCCGTAAAGCGTACAAGCGCCGCTTTGGAGACGCAGTACGCCGTTCCAAAGGGTATAGGAGCAAGAGCCGCGCCACTGGACACATTGATGATGCGTCCCTGACGGCGCTGTACCATTCCGGGAAGGACTGCTCTGGCACACAGAAGCGCACCGTTCAGGTTGATGTCAATAACACGCAACCATTCCGCCGGGTCTAATTCCCAAATTGGTCCGACTGTGCCTAAAAATCCTGCATTATTGATCAGTACACTGACTGGACCGATCTCTATCTCAATACGTTGAACCATGTTCTGTACCGCTTGTGGGTCGGCCACATCGGTAACGATTGAGGTGCATTGTCCGCCTGTTTCGTTAATAAGTTTGACTGTCTCTGCAAGTTGCTCAGTCGTGCGGGCGACAACGACAACCTGCGCGTGTGCGGTTGCCAACGCCTGTGCAATTTCCCGACCAATGCCGCGTCCACCACCTGTTACGATGGCGACTTGTCCTCTCAAATCAACATCTTTAACCTGCTCGTTCATTATGTCCCCCTCGTGTACTGCTGAGTGTCATTAATGTTACATCAACCTAGTAAAGATAACCAGAGGCGCGGGCGAGTCAAGAACCAAACGCGCGTACAATCTGGCGTATAATTGAACGAACTTACGGAGTCTGGTGGATGAGCGATACAACTCCCGACAACAAAATTGCAGCAGAGGAGCCAGAGGTGAATTTCTGGCCGGAGACCGAAGAAGAGGATGAAGCGCTGTGGGATGCGCAATTCGCCGCTTCCCCGGAATTCATCGCGAAGCTGGAACAAATCGCAATTCGCGAATATGAAGCAGGGCTGTTCGTTTCACTTGATGATGAGATAGAACAGGGTTTATATGATGAATAGCCGAATGAATTTGATGGACTGCATAATTTCAATCTATAAAAGGCAAATCACTCCATGATCGAACTCGCAATCATGATCGAAGGGCAGGACGGCCTCACCTGGGCGCGCTGGCAGCGACTCGCGCAGGCTGTCGAGGAGTTGGGTTTCGTTGGGCTATACCGTTCCGACCATTACACCAACGCGAACCCGCCGGACCTCGAGTCGCTGGAAATGTGGACATCGTTCACCTGGCTCGCCAGCCATACAAAGCGCATCGAATTCGGTCCCATCGTTTCGCCTGTCTCGTTTCGCCACCCAACAATGACCGCGCGCATCGCAATGGGAATCGATGACCTTTCCGGCGGGCGCTTGAACCTCGGACTCGGCGCGGGCTGGCAGGTCCGCGAGCATGAACACTACGGCCTCGACCTGCTGGAAAAGCGCGAACGCATGATCCGCTTCGAGGAAGGCGTAACTGTCATTTCGATGCTGCTCAACAGCGATAGCCCGGTCTCCTACGACGGTCAGTTCTACCACCTCAAGGATGCGGTGTTGCTCCCGCGCCCGGCGCGCAAGGGCGGTCCGCCTATCGTCATCGGTGGCAACGGACCGGAAAAGACGCTCCCGCTGGCCGCGCGCTTCGCGAAGGAATGGAACGGCGTGTTCATCGCGCCTGCGCGTTATGCGGAACTGAACGCGCGCTTGACGGAATATATCGAACAGAACGGGCGCAGCGCGGGCGATGTGCGCCGCTCATTGATGACGGGCTGCCTCCTCGGACGCGACGATGCCGAAATGCAGCGCCGCAACGGAAGCAAGGATTATGGAACCGACCCGGCGGCGCTTGAGGCGCGCGGCATCGTCTATGGCACGCCTGCTCAGATGGTACAACGGCTTGGCGAATTCGCGGAAGCAGGCGTGCAGCGGATCATGTTGCAATGGCTGGATCAAGAGGACATCGCCGGGTTGGAAACGCTCGCGAAAGAAGTCCTGCCGCAAGTGAGTCTATAGTCTTCTGACTGCAAGTACACAGGAATCCCAATGAAGCATAAACTCGCTCTTCTACTACTGACCGCCCTGCTCGGCGCAGGTACTTTCCGCGCGAATGCACAAGCCACACAACCCGCAGCGAAAATCCCGCTGACGTTCTTCGTCGGCTACATCCCGAATGTGCAGTTTGCGCCGCTCTACTGGGCGATTGAGCATGGTTACTTTGCCGACGCAGGCTTCGATGTAAAAGTCGAACATAGCTACAACGAGACGGATGGACTCACCCGGATCGGGGTCAACAACCTGCAATTCGGCCTGATCAGCGGCGAGCAGGTGATCCTCGCGCGGGCGCAGGGCGCGCCTGTCGTCTATGTCGCATCGTGGTATCAGAAGTTCCCGGTCGGAGTCGTCGCGTCGAAGGCATCCGGGATCACGAACGCGAAGGATTTGGTCGGCAAGAATGTCGGCGTGCCGGGTAAATATGGCGCAAGCTACATCGGTTTCCGTGCGATGCTCGCGGCGGCAAACCTCTCCGAAACGGACCTGAAAAGCGTGCAGGAAATCGGCTTCGATACCGCGCCGATCCTGTGCAACAACAAGGTCGATGCAGCGGTCGTCTATATCGTGAATGAGCCGTACCAGATCGAGCAAAAATGCTTCCCGGTACAGGTCATCCCGATTGCGGATAGCGCCAACCTCGTCGCCAATGGGATCATCACGAACGAAGCGACCATCACCGCTCACCCAGATTGGGTGCGTGGAATCACGGCGGCGTTCCTGCGGGCGCTTGGGGATGTGATCAAGGACCCGGATGCCGCCTATCAGATTTGCAAAAAGTATGTGGAGAACCTCGGAGACGATCCGGTTCAGAAGCAGGTTTTGCAGGCATCAATTGGGCTGTGGTCCGTGCCGGAAGGCGGCTCATTGGGGCAGATCGACGATGCGCGCTGGACGCTGACGCAGGATACGCTGCTCGCAATGAAGCTGATCGACAAACCGATTGAATTGGAAAAGGCGTACACGCGCGCGTTCCTGCCGAAATAAATGATATAAAGCAGGAGGTTGGGCAAGCCGCGACCCCACCACAAGAGCGCATTTTCTTTGTAGGGGCGGACCGATGTGTCCGCCCACCATAAGGAGACGGGTCGGGCAAGCCGCGACCGCTACACCGGGGCGCATGTCGGGGCTGCGGCTTGCCCAGCCCGAATTGATGGTATGATCCGCAAAATGAAGAGGGCGACCCCTTGAGCGCTATCTCGATACGACCGCCGCGTATCCCCATCCTGCCGCTTTCTCCGTCGCTCGTGACCGGGTTGGCGCTCGGCTTCGGCGCGGTGCTGCTTGGCGCGTTGACGGCGCTCGGTGGACCCGTCCTCGGCTTCGGTGCTTTGCTTGGTGCGTGCGTCGGCGCGTATATCCTGCTGAACCTGAACGCCGGGCTGTGCGCGACGGTCGCGATCATGGCGCTCGTCCCTTTTGCTACCCTTCCGATAAAAATTGCCGTTACACCGACGCTGATCGACTGCGCGATTGGCGCGTTCATCCTCGTCTACCTGTTTCAGTACATGACCGGGCGGCGCATCCGTCCGCGCCTCGTTCCCGCCGACCTGCTGATTGTCGCCTATATGCTGTTCACGACGCTCAGTTTCGTCGCGGGACTCGGCAACGCGCCGCCCACGACGACTGTGCTGCGCCGTTTCGCAGAGATGCAGCTCAGTATCGCGTTCGCGATCATCCTCGTGGATGTGCTGCGCGATGTGCCGACGCTGCGCCGTCTGGTGCTGGTGATCATTGTCCTCGGCGCGGCGCAGGCGGTGATCGGCCTCGGTCTGTGGGCGATCAACGACCAGACCGCAGAGCGCATTCTCAACTCGCTGGGACGCTTCGGTTATCCGCAGGGCGGCGTGATCCGCTACGTCGAAGAGAATCCCAACCTCGCGGAGCGCGCGATTGGTACGTGGGTGGACCCGAACGCTTATGGCGGCTTTCTGCTGCTGGTCGGCGTGCTGTGTGGCGCGCAAATCCTCGCGGAGCGCCCCGTCACTGGCAAGCGCTGGATTGCGCTCGCGCTCTTCGCGCCGATTGTGGTGGCGATCCTGCTCACGCAATCGCGCGGGGCGTTCGTCGCGATAGTTGTGGCGGCGCTGTTTATTGCGCTATTGCGCTATCGCTGGCTGATTCCGCTGATGATCGCAGGCGGCATACTGTTTTTGGTGCTGCCGTTCACGCAGGGGTATGTGGATCGTTTCCTGCAAGGCGTGAACAATCAGGACCTCGCGACACAGATGCGCTTTGGTGAATATAAAGACTCGCTGATCCTGATCGGGCGCTATCCGCTGCTTGGCGTCGGCTTCACCGGGACGCCCGACCGCGATATTTATCTCGGCGTCTCAAGTATGTATCTGACCATCGCCGGGACGAGCGGTATAAGCGGGCTGCTGCTGTTCCTCGCAACCCTCGCGGAGACGTTCCGCTATGGGCTGCGGCGCTGGCGTGTGATCCGCGCGCGTGCGGATTTGCTCCCGGTCTGGCTGGGGAGTGCAGCGGCGTTGATCGGCGCGTTGGTCGGCGGCGTCTTCGATCACTTCTACGCGAATATCCAGTTCGGTGGGTCGGTGCTGTTGTTCTGGTTGTTCGTCGGGCTGGCGTTGAGCGCGGCGCGGCTGGCGGGGGAAGGAATTTCATCATGATTTTTTCAGAAGTCAACCAATATTTGGGCGTTAATGCACATGCAAATGGCTTGTTGCAGAGCGAACATGAATGGGTCCCGTTTCATGCGCAGCACATCATCGATCTGCGGCGAGAAATCCGACGTGTACTGCCCAAACGCTATATCGCGATACCTGAGTCCTCATTGCAAATCGAGGTTTTGAGCGATGACGATGAGCAACATAAATATCCGCGTCCCCATACGACTATTTTCGATAAGATGTCCCGGAATTTGCGCTCGCAGACTGCCAGTCTTTCACCTGCAGGGGTGGCTGTACCGATGCTTTCTGCTATACGGTGGAACGAGTTCACGCTTAAAGCGGTGGTAATTTACAAAACTGAGGATCATTCGCTATATGGTCGTCCCGTTGCTCGTGTCGAACTTCTCTCACCAACAAATAAACTCCCATCGGCAGGTGCATCGACTTACATCCAGAGTCGTATGCAAGCACTGAAGAGTGGTTTACCGCTCGTTGAAATCGACTATTTACACCACCAACGCTCCACTATCAGAGAAATACCGCGTTATCCCGATGGTCCGAACGCGAATGCCTATAGTATCGTTGTGCATGATCCAAGACCCTCTATCTTCGATGGCGTTACGAATCTTTTCCTGTTCGGCGTGGATGAACCCATTCCGTCTATCATAATCCCGTTGGCTACGGGAGATGTCACGGGAGCAGTAAATTTTGATGCAACGTACAATAACTCCTTTTTCGAGGCCGATGAACTCCATTCTTTTGTGGATTACTCCCGCGACCCGGTAGATTTCGCGACCTACAGCGCCGCCGATCAGCAGCGCATCCGTAACCGTATGCAGATCGTGCAGGCAAAGGCCGCGCAAGGCGTCTCGCTGACGGATGGTCCATTCACCGCGTAGCTCACTCGCGAACGGCGATCCGGCACAATTCCGCGAACGGACAGAATTGCTCGCACTTGCCGTCTTGCAAATACTCCCTGCGTTCCGTGAAACGCCCTTTGCGCGCTTCGATCACGTTCGCGACGAGCAGCGCCTTTGCGCCTTCAAGCAGCGTGGCATCCCTCGCGCTATCAACGGCTGAAAACACCCCGCCGTTTTTGAGGTTGACGAACAGGCCGCCACGCACCTCTGTTTCGATTCCCTCGCTGCGGAAGAGCGCCCGCGCGCCCTCACGGTAGAGCAAAAGCTGCACGCTGCGCCCGCGCGCTATTTCCGATTTTTCGAGTTTACCGCCCGATTTGTAATCAACGATGACCGCCTGATCGTCTACGATGTCGATCCGGTCGATGCGCCCGCGCACGCGCAGCGGTCCCGCGTCTCCTTCGAGGAGCAGACCGCCCTCCCCGCCAAATTTGGCTTCGACGTAACGCGCGCGACGCGGACCCTCAAGCTGCTTGCCGATGGCACTGTCTTTGCTGAAATCGGACGCGATCAGCGCACGCAGACCTTTCAGGATGGCGGCCTGCTCCTGGTCCCACAGCGGACCGGGACGGAATCCTGGCGTGAATGGTGCAGCGGCGAATATCGGACGGGCTGCGTTTTCAAGCATTCCTGAGATGCGATCTGCATGTTCCGCGATAATCGGCAGCCCTTGCTGCTCGAGACGCGCATAGACGTTCTCCAGAATGCGATGGCAAAGCTGGCCACGCTGCTGCGCGGTG
The DNA here is from genome assembly GCA_965246845.1 of Aggregatilineales bacterium. GTDB lineage: Bacteria > Chloroflexota > Anaerolineae > Aggregatilineales > UBA2796 > JBBRMW01. The sequence continues at coordinate 125,286 of CBDFFR010000008.1, read as the reverse complement.
AGTCCCGGTTCGGGCGTCTCCTCTGGTTCGAGCGCAAGCAACTGGTGCCCAAAAAAGTGGAAGCCGCACGCGCCCAGCTCCTCGAACTGACTGGCACTCCAGATGCGTTCCGGTCCGAGCGCAGCAGCAACGGCGGCGCGCGCTTCGGAGTTTTTCAGCACACCATTGTACGGGGTTTCGCGATTGTAAATCCGGTCCAGTTCCGCCACGCGACCGCGTTGTACGTTCGCCCACTGTGGAGCCGCGCCGAGCCACGCCGCCGCGCCCCATGTTTCTGCCGCCGGGTTAGCTGAATCCAGTTCGGCGGCGAGCGAACGCGCGAGTTCCAGTGTGGAGAGCGTCCCCGGTATGTCGCTGATCGATACCATGCGGATACGCTCGACCTCGCCAACGACAACCCTGCGCGCCGCCTCCCAAAACGTCGATGGTGGGAGCGGGTTCGCACCGTCGCTGTACGGTCGGATGAAGATCAACCCGTCGCGGGCGAGCGCCGTCATCTCGTAAAACAAACTGCGTTCATCGGCTTCCGAAGCGCGCGTAAGCAAGCCATCCAGCCCCGCGCGGTTGAACGCCGCGCGTTCGCTGTCGTGGTAGAGCGCGTCCTCACGCGCCGGGGCGGGGAACTGTCCTTCCGCGAGGCCGAGCAGGATTACGAGCCGGTGTTCGATGCCGCGCGCTTCATAAACGCTCGCGAAGAGGACACCGCCCGTAACCGACGCCGGACGGGTTGGCGGGACGGTCGTATTCTCCACCGCAATTGCCAAATCTGCACGGAACTGCGCCCATGTCAGCGGCGCGTCGCTCCCCAGCAGACCTGCCGCCGCCACGAGGTCGCTCAGGACGGAGCGCAGACAGTTCAACGCAGCCAGATCGCGCGCGATGAAATCCGGGTAGGCAACCGCTGCGCGGATGCGCCCGATCAGGTTGAAGTGCGAAGACGTGGATGGTAAGTCGTCTGCGTCCGGTTCAAGCGTGAAATCATCCGGGAGCAAGGCCGGGTCGGGACCGATCAGCGCGTCGATCCATGCGGCGAATTCTTGCGCGGTCGCGCGTTCTGGCGGCGTGAGGCGGTCGAATAGGATAACCGTCGCGGTGGCAAGCGTCTGCTGGCGTGCCGGGTCGAGCAGCACGGGGGCATCGTCGTCCTCACTGGCACGCTGTAGCGTCGGACGGCGCAACGCAGCCGACCATTCTTCGCGCCCGCGCTCCACGACATGCAACCTGGCAACCTGATCGAGCAGGTTGACCGCCTCCGCATCGAGTTCCGGCCACTCGATATATGGGTTGCGCAGCGCATCGAGCAGCGCCCGGCGTGGGAAGCGCCCCGCCGCGAGGTCCAGCAACGAGAGCAGCGCCCGCACCGCTGGATTTTCCGCGAGTGGCAAGCCCTGTCGCAGGCGCATCGGCACGCCGTAAGCCGATGCGAATTCGTAGAGATAGGCGCGATACAGCGCCGGATCGCGCGTCAGGATCGCTATCTCGTGCGGCGAGTAGTCCCCTTCGATAATCGCCCGCTTCGCTGCCCACAGCGCGGCTTCGACCTCGCGGCGCGGGTCCGGCGCTTCGATGTAGAACACCGCGTTAGCGGGCGGGACCGCCATAGCGTTCGGCTCGAAGACCCCCGCCGTGAGCGCTTCGAGCGCAGCCGCGCGCGAGGTCGGCTCTGCTGCCAGAGTCGTTTCGCGCAGGTTGAGATGCGTATAGAGCAAATCGCGCGTTTGTGCATAGCGGCGGTGCGCGGTCGCGGCGCGCTCCGGCTCGTAATTGAGCGTGATGAAGATTTGCGGGATATGACGGCTAAGAGCGCGCAGTAATTCGACCTGCACGATACTGAATTGGTCGAAGCCATCTACGAAGAGCATCCCGACGTTCAACCGTGCAGCATCCTCCGCACCGAGTCGCGCCGCCGCGAGCCAGCCCTCACCCTCGTCATCGACCAGCTCCCGATCCCGCAAAAACGCCTGGTAGCCCGCGTAGAAGCGCGCGAGTTCGTGATCTTTTGCGGTGCGTGCAGCGGCGGCGAAGGCTTCCGGCGTGATCCGCGCGCGTTTCAATTCCTGAATGAATTCCGCGACCGCCGCAATCAGCCCCGGTGTATCGAGGATCGCCGCGAAGTGCTGCACCTCGTCGCGCGCCGCATCCATCACATGGCGCAGCACGCGGAAGCGCCCCGCGTCACGCAATCGTCGTTGTGGCAAGCCCTGCACACTCAACAGCCGATGATAGAGCGCGTAAAAATCCAGCAGTTCAACGCCGAAGCACGGACCGCCATTATCGACGGCGAGCCGCGCGCGGAAATCCGCGATTTGCAATTCGGAAGGCAGCAGCACCCAGATCGTTTGCAGCGGATCATCGGCGAGCGCTGCCCGGATTTGCGAAAGGACCGCGCGCGTCTTACCCGCTGCGGCGGGTCCGGTCAAGAGCGTTACCGACATCGCACCCCCATTTTGCCAGCCCGCCTGTCCCTATCGACTCAACACCCGCTCCAGCGCGTTGATCGATACCTCAAGCATCGTCAAATCCGGTTCGCGCGTGGTCAGCCGCTGCATCCACAAATTCGGGATGACGAGCGCCCGCACCGCCGGGTTATCCATATGCCGCGCACTGTAGCGGATGAATTCATAGGCGAGCGCCGCCGTCACGGGCAACAGGAGCAGCCGCAGCGCGACCCGCGTGAGCAGTGGCGGCTTGCCGATGATGGTCCCCAACGCGACGTTGATCAGCGCGACAGTCATCAGAAAGGCCGTACCGCAGCGCGGATGCTCAAGCGGGAACTGCTGCACCGATTCGGGCGTGAGCGGTGCGCCCGCTTCGTAAGCGTTAATTGTCTTGTGTTCCGCGCCGTGATACTGGAACAGCCGCCGCCCCTCGCGCACTTGCGCTATCGCGGTCACATAGCCTGCGATAATGCCCAGCCGCAGGCCGCCTTCCAGCAGATTCGCGATCAGCCGATTACGGATGCCGAGCCGCCGCTCAATGAAGCTGGATCCGGCGGCGGGAGCCGCGAACATCAGCGCCGCGCTCAGGCCAAGCGAGGCGGCGGTCATCGCCGGACCCGCTTCGTCGTCGAAAGCCGGAGCCTGCTCGCCCATCGCCACCTTCGCGGACCAGACCAGCGCCCGCCGTCCAACCGTGAGCGCTTCCGCGAGGGTCGCGATCCCGCGCAGGAACGGCACGCGCGCGGCCAGCCCGACAGGGGATGCGCTTTGTAGCGTTTCCTCGTGGATAATCACCTCGCCATTGGGAGCGCGCACCGCGACGGCCATCCGGTCGCGCCCGCGCATCATCACGCCCTCGATCACGGCTTGCCCGCCGTACATCGTCAATTCCTGTTGAGACATAACAATTACACCTTCATGCTTTCAATAGTTTGCAGCCAGCGCCACGTCGCAGCGAGGCCATCCTGTACGGGCGTTTTCGGGTCGAAGCCGAGCAGCGTCCGGGCGCGCGTATTGTCGCAATAGGTGATCGTCGGCTCGCTCGGCGGCGCGGGCGCATCCACACGAATCGCGGTCTGCCCGCTCAGTTCTTCGATGATGTCTACGAAATCGGTCATCGCGAGCGGCGCGCCATAACCCAGATTGATCACGCGGTAGCCCATCGGCTGGTAGAGCGCCGCGACCACGCCCGCGACAATATCCTCGATATAGGTCCAGTCACGTTTGAGCGCCCCGCCATTGTAGAGCGTGATCGGCTGCCCGGCCATTACCGCGCGCATCACACGCAGCGGCATCATATCCGGGCGGCCATTCGGACCGTAGACATTGAAGAAGCGCAGGCAGGTCACATTCAGCCCGAACAGATGGTGATACGAATGCGCGAATATTTCCGCCGCGCGCTTGCTGGCCGGATAGGGCGCGAGCGGATGATCCGCCGGGTCGTCCTCGCTGAACGGGATGCGTGGCGTCTCGCCATAGACCGACGAGGTAGAAGCCTGTACGAACATCGCGACGCCGTGCCTGCGCGCAGCCTCGAACAGGTTGACGCTCCCGTTCACATTCACATGGAGATAGCGCGGTCCCTCTTCGACGCTGTTGCGCACGCCCGCCAGCGCCGCGAGGTGCGCGATCCGCTGGATGCCGTGATCAATCACGATCTGCTCCATGAGCGCGGCATCACGCACATCACCTTCGATCAGCGTCACTGCCGGGTCGTCATGGAAACCGGCAACGTTCGCGCGTTTGAGCGATGGATCGTAGTAGGGATCGAAATTGTCCAGCAGCACCAGCCGCTCGCCACGCGCCCGCAACGCTCGCGCGAGGTTGCTGCCGATGAAACCCGCGCCGCCCGTGATCAAAACCGTCAAAACCCGTCTCCGCAAAAGTGCGCGGGATTATAGCACGCTCGCGGGCTGGATGTCTTCGACCACCAGTTGCAGCCGCTTTTGCCCCTGATATTCATTGATGTCCAGCCGGAAGGCGAGGTCTATCGTTTCGGGAATCGCGTCAAGCAAGCCGCCCATGCGGAACGCGACGGCTTCCATTTCGCAGTTGTATTCGGAGACGATCAGCTTGAGGTGCTGTTTATCCGCGCCCATCGCGTAACGCCGCGCGACATGCAGCCGACGTGCGCAGAGCAGCGGAGCCGGGTTGCTGTTGCCGGTCGGTTCGAGCTGTTTGAGGTCGTAGAATAAATCCTCGCTAAGTTCGTGCAGGCGCGTTTCAGCATCGATGCGCAGCGCCGGGACGAGCGTTTCCTCATCCAGCCGCGCGCTCGCAATCTCAATCAAGCGCGCCTTGAGCAGCGGAATATTCTCGTTGAGCAGCGCAAATCCGGCGGCTTGCGCGTGGCCGCCATGTCGGATCAGCAAGTCGGCGCATTCATCCAGCGCTTCGGTGATGTTGAAACCGTCGATGCTGCGGCAGGAGCCATGCGACTCGGTTGCGCCGCGATGCAGAATCACCGCCGGGCGGTAATACTGTTCGACCAACCGCCCCGCCACCAGACCGACAATCCCCTGTTGAAAATCGGGACTATCCGCGAAGATGAGCGGGACCGCGCTCGGCTCCCCAACCAGTTCGGCGGCGCGCGCCTGCATTTCGCGCGTAAGCTCCTGGCGCGTTTTATTCAAATCGTTCAGGTTTTCCGCGAGTGGGAGCGCATCTTCGATGCTCCCGGCCATGAGCAGGTCATAGGCCAGCTTCGCGCTTTCCAGCCGTCCGGCGGCGTTGATGCGCGGACCCAGCCGGAAGCCAATCGTATCGCTGCCCGCCAGTTCCGGCTCGGTCCCGGAGACTTGCAACAGCGCGCGGATGCCGGGGCGCGGCTGGCTGCGGATGCGATCCAGCCCGCGAATGACCATCGCGCGGTTTTCAGCGCGATCCAGCGGCGCGAGGTCCGCGACCGTGCCAATCGCGACCAGATCGAGCAGGTCCTCGATTGGGAAAGGCGGCTTGCTGCCGCGCGTGTTCGTCTGCGCCATGAAGAGCGCATCCGCGAGCCGATAGGCAATGCCGACGCCCGCGAGCATGTTTTCGCCATATTTGCAGCCAGGCTGCTTCGGATTGATGACCGCGAAACCTTCCGGCACATCGGGACCGACGGAATGGTGATCGGTGACGATCATATCCAGCCCGAAGCGCTCTCCGTCTGCGACCTCGCGCAGTGAACGAATGCCGCAATCGACCGTGACGACGACGCGCGCCCCAAAATTTGCAATTTTCGCGAGCGCTTCCGAATTAAGGCCATAGCCTTCATCGACACGGTGCGGGATGTAATGGCGCACGTTCGCGCCGAGCGCTCGCAACGCGGTTACGAGCAGCGCGGTACTCGTCACGCCGTCGGCATCAAAGTCACCATAGACGACGACAAGTTCACCCTTATTGATCGCGGTACGCAGGCGCGTCACGGCCTTCGTCACGCCGAGCATGGTGAAGGGGTTGGCGAGCGTGGTTTCGCCGCGCAGAAAGCGCAACGCCGCAGCGTGGTCAGTCAGCCCGCGCTGGTAAAGCAGCGTCGCGAGAATCGGGTTCAACCCGCGAAAGGCGCGCAATTGAGAGTCAGAAAGCGCCGGAGCAACGCGCCAGCGCTTTGGCGTTAAATTCATGATGTTTTGAACCGCGCGGGCAGGTTTAAACCCAGCCGCGACTCATGACAAATTGCGTGAGGAAAGGGACATGCACGCGCCGCCCGGAGATGGCTTGCGAGGCAAGGTAGAAACCGCTCAGGTAGAGCGGAACCGCGATGATCAGGCCGACAATCGTGCAAGCGCTGATGATCGTCGCGAACCAGATCACGCGCGCGTGGGCGGCATGATAGCGGATAACTTCATTCTTCTTCCAATCTGCGCGGAAAGGAATAATGAACAACATAAAGCCGGTCACGTAACACAATGCCCCGACAAGATTGGCAGTCCCCTGGTTGATCTGACGCTTGATCTCATTCGCGCGCTGTTTGGCTTTGGCCTGCGGGTTGCTGGCCTGGTTGCCGACACTGCGCACGTTCCGCTCAAGGTCGCTGAGTTTGCTAAACGGGTCTTTCATAACGCACCTCGCCTGTCCTGTGTGCGCTCCATTGTACTGCAAAAATGGCGCGCGGGTTGCAATCTGCTGTGGCAGGTTTCAAATTGTAAGTGGATAAGGTGCTGCGCATTGGCCGCGAGAACACATCGAACGTGATGATGGGCGGACACATAGGTCCGCCCGACGCCAACACCGTACAGACTACAGTAGGCGGCTGCCGATCAGCCGAATTGTAAACGTGCTACCCACGCCGGGCGTACTCGTCACCTCGACCGTGCCGCCCATTTCCTCGATCAGGCGGCGCGTGATCGCGAGTCCGAGTCCGCTGCCAGTCTGCCGCAGACTTCGCGCGGTGTTGGTGCGATAGAAGCTCTCGAAGACGCGCGACTGGTCGGGTTCATCGATACCGATCCCCGTATCCTCGACTGCGATCACCGCCTCGCCGGGCGCGTTCGCGATACGTACAGTGATCGCGCCGCCCTTCGGCGTATAGGCAACCGCGTTCATCAGCAGGTTATCGAGCGCGCGGGCAAAGTCGATAGCGTTGAAAATCGCTCTGACCTTTTCAGAAGCCTCGATGCTCAACGTCAGCCCCGCCGCCGTGACCTGCGCCGTGACTGCATCGGTGCAACGCCGCACGAATGGTACGATGTCACCCTGCCGCAAGGTTGGCGCGCCACGTCCTTCGATGCGCGCCAGATCCAGCATGTTCGACACGAGCGTTGCCAGTTGCTCGGTCGCATCATGGATATAGCGCGTTTGTTTTTTAAGCGCGTCCGTCGAGGTTTGCAACGCTGTCACCGGGAGCGCGCCTTGTGTGAGGCGCTCGATGAGTATTTCCTGCTGCTGTACGGCGTTATCGATCAGGTACAGCCGCGCCCGCAGTGATGAAATCGGAGTTTTCAGGTCGTGCGAGGCTTCTCCGATGAAACTCTGCAACGCGCCAACCTTTGCCTGCTCCGTGCTAAGTTCACGCACATGCTGCTCTGCCTGCTGCTCATGCGTCAGGTCTCGCGCAACGACAATGATTCCCTGCAAGTCCGCTGCCCGCAGCCGCGAGAGTGTGACGCGCATCAGGAACGTGGAGCCATCCGCGCGCAGCCCTTGCAAATCGATGTGCTTGTCGGTGATGTGATCCGGTGCAATCGCGGCTGTGAACGTTGCCAGACTTTCTGGCGTCACGAGCGCGCTGAACGGTTTGCCGACGAGCGTTCGCTCTGTCACATCTGTGCATCCTTCGGCGTCCACGAACATACATGCGGCGGTCACGTTCGACATGGAAACAACGCCGTCCTGATCGATCACCAGCATCCCTTCGGCGCATTGCTTGATCACGATGGCGCTCAGTTGAAGTGATTTGTGAAGTGTAAACTGGTCGTTTTCACGCTGCAACAGGCTCCCAATGAGCAGGGTTCCGAACGGAAACAAGACAATGATCGGCAGCGAAAACTCCGCAAACCCCGGTCTGGCATCAGCGGGCAGGACGGCATACCAGGAAAGCTGAATCGCGGCCAGCAGCAGTCCGAACACAATAAACGTCAGACTCGAATATTTGAACTTGCGGGAGAGTGAAAGCAGGCGCAGAGTAAAGCCCACAACCGCCGATGTCACGATCACACCACTGCCGGGGAACGTTCCAACTCCTCCAAGAAGTATCCGGCAGCAGACAGCTATCAATGCAGCCAGCCAGACCGCCCAGCCGCGCAAAAATGCGCCCGCCACACCGATGATCACCGCACGCCCATCAAGCGTCACACCGGGCGCAATCACTGTGGGCGGGAGCAGCATCCCAACGCTGGCAATCGCACCAAAAACAAGCCCTTCAAGCAGGGATTGTTGAACCGGGGACATACGAATCAGGCGGTTGCGCACTACAGCGTAAAGGTAAGCTATCGTGCAGAGTACGACGATGTTCTGAAATAGCTGCAATGACAAATCGAGCATTACATTCGTATCCTCTGCCGACAATTATAGTACGTCTGATGTGGAATGAATTTGGCGAAAAGGGGAATGGGACGCAAGATTGAAGGTACCCCTACAGTCAATCGGACCCATTCCCATGACAAGTATAGACCTGGAAACGCTTTTGACCACGCTGTACGTGCTGGTAGACGACTGGTATCAAACAGAGGGACGGCATCTGCTAAAGGGTAAGACAGGCGCAAAAGCGCAGTTCAGCGACAGCGAATTGTTGACATTGCTGCTGGCGCATGATTTTGTGCCATATCCGGGCGAAACGCAGTATGTGGCATACATGCGTGCCAACCATCTGGACCTGTTTCCTAAGCTGGTGGACCAGAGCCAGTACAATCGACGCGGGCGAGCCTTACAAGCGGTGGTGGAAGCACTACGGCAAGCGTGGTTGGGGATGTTGGGTGGGTATACCTGCGAGTGCCTGCTGCTGGATACCAAACCTGTCCCGGTGGTAGGCTACAAACGGTCCAAAACACATAGTGACTTTGCAGGGTATGCCGGGTATGGTCAGTGTGCGGCGCGTAAGCTGCACTACTTCGGCTTCAAACTCGTGCTGCTGAGTACCTGCGACGGTCTGCCCGTCGTCTACGACCTGGTGGCTGCCAACACCGACGAACGTCTTGCTGCCGAGAGTGTTCTGTACCGTGTCAACGACTGTGACATCCTGGCCGACAAGGGCTTTCTTGGCGCGGATTGGCAAGCCAGCATTGCCGATGAAACCGGCAACTGTGTCCTCACTCCCAAACGCGCCAACCAGTCCCAACAAAATCATCCGCTACTCGACGCCGCGCTGGGCAGTTTACGTGAACGCATCGAAGGCGTCTTTCACCAACTCCAGAACACAGGGCGCAACCTTGAGCGCTTGCTTGCTAAAACGGTAGCTGGCTTGACCGCTCGCATCACCCTCAAAGTCACCTGTTTGGTTCTCAAGCGCTTGCTTGCCCGTGACTTTGCCTTTGACCTCCAAACCTTTTCCATTTCACATTAGACGTATAGTATATTTGAATAATATTGCTTGTATATCTACAGGTAAGACCACCTGATGTAAGGGTCGGATTATTCCGACCCGGTTTCCCATCGCGGGCGGACCTGCGTGTCCGCCCCGACAAATGCAGCACCCGAAAGTCAATGCACGATTTTCAGGTTGAGCGCTTCGCGGAAGCCTTGTCGATGCGCCGTTGCGCCACGTCGATGGCGTGCTGCATCGCGCTTTCGGGGTTCGCGAGAACCGGACCATGACCCGTCGCAAGCTGGGTCGGATGCGTCGCGAGCAGCGCTTTGGCGCTCGCCAGCGCGGTTGGTTGAAACCAGAAGACGAGTGGCGCAATCGGGAATAGCAGCACGGGGGTTCCTGCTGTCGAGATGCCGCCGATAGTGCTGTACGCATCACCCGCAACGAGCGTGCCATCGCGCGTGTCGCGAAAGGAGATATGTCCCGGCGTGTGTCCCGGCGAAGCAAACACTTCGAGCGAACCGACCCGATCTCCGGGTTGCAACAGGCGGTTGGGGCGCATTTTGACAAGCTGATAACCGCCCTTGACGGGAACTTGTGGCTCACCCGGATCGAGCGACTTGTCCCCGGTCAGGAAGCGCACATCGCGCGCGCCGATGCTCACTTCGGCATCCGGCAACGCCTCGTGCAGTGCGTCCACCGAGCCGACATGATCGCCGTGCGCGTGCGTGAGCGCAATCCGCACGATGCTCCCGCCGAATTCCTTTGCAGCTTTCAGGATGATCGCTTTGCTGCCGCCGATCATCGTATCGACCAGCGTGAAGCCGTCGTCTTCGCGCACGAGGTAGCAATTCACGAACCCGAAACGGGTAATTTTGATGAGGTTTTTGCCGTGTTGCGTTGCCATCGTCACTCCTTGTTGCGAACCATGTAGAGAGTACGTGATTGCAGCGGCTTTCGCCAACCTTGCGCAGGCTGGTATCCACACTGCTTGCAGGATCAATATCAGCTATTTTTAATGTGTTGACAACAAATTGACGTGGTTTTGCTAAACTCTCCTTTGAAGCGAGTTTTTCGGTTCAAATCGAGGAAATCAACATGGCTGAACGAAAGAAGACGAAAGCTGCCGAAGTCACGAATGGCAACAGCCCGACGACGGCAGCCACGAACGGAAGCAGCAAGACGGCAGTATCCGAGCGGAAGAAGACGATTCAATCGCTGCTGCCCGTCCGCAATGGCTTGAGTGATGACGACCGCAAGGGCGTGATCGACATCTTACAGCACCAGCTCGCGGATCATTACGTCCTGCTCACCAAGACGAAGTTCTATCACTGGAACATCGAAGGACCGGAATTCCACGATCTGCATGAACTGCTCGATCAGCACTATGAAATCCTTGCCGAACAGGTGGATGAAATTGCGGAGCAGGCGCTCAAGCTGGGCGGGCAGGCTCCGGGGACGCTCGGCTGGTTCAAGGACAACGCACGACTTGGCGAAGACCCCGGCGACACCATCCCGGATACACGCGCGATGCTGCGCAATTTGCTGGCCGATCACGAAGCTGTGATCACCTTGCTACATGGCGACATCACCAAAACGGAAGACGACTTCAACGACAAGGTGACCAGCAACAAACTGCAGGAATTCAGCGACCAGCATCAGAAAATGGCGTGGATGATCCGTATGATCCTGCAGCCGTCGTCACTGGAAGATTACCCATCCGTCCCGGCGGATGTGCGCGGTCGCGTAAGCGAAGTCTAGCAGCGGGCTGGCCGGACGGGTCAAGCCCCTACCTATACACACGAACGTGCAGGGGTCGGTCAAGCCCGACCCACTGTAATTTCGCGAAACAGGCAGATTTACAAAATCTGCCTGTTTTATTTATGATGAAGTTGAGAGCAGGTCAGGCTTCCAGCAGCCGTTCCAGTTCACGGACGAAGGCTGTATCATCGAGTGGCTTGGGGAAGTACGCATCAAACCCGGCAGCGATGGCCTGAGCCTTGACGCTGCTGGTGTGGTAAGCCGTGATCGCGACGCACGGCAGATTTTGCAATTCTGGTGTGCCGCGAATCTGCCGGGTGAGCATGATCCCATCCATGCCCGGCAGGTTCAGGTCGATCACCGCTGCAGTGACGGGGTATTCCTGTAACATCGCGAAGGCTTCTTCCGCGGTACCGACGGTCGCCACATTGATATTGAAGTAGCCGAGGATGCCGCTCACCACGAGCTGACCATCCGGTTCGTCCTCGACGACGAGGATATTCCAATCCGACTTCGCCATGCTTATTGTCCCTTCATTTCTGGCAGACGCATTGCAATCGCGGGGACATCGATCAGCAGCCGCAGCAGATCGTTGATGAATGTTTCCGGGCGCAGCGGTTTGGTCAGATAATTGTGAAAGCCGACTTCAATTGCGCGTGTGCGGTCGCCGGGCATCGCGTGCGCGGTGAGCGCGATCACGGGCAGATCGCGCGTCGCATAATTATTCTTGATGGCGTGCAGCATTTGCCAGCCGCTCATCTCCGGCATGGAGAGATCGCTGAGGACGAAATCCGGTCGGACGCGCCCGATCAGGTCATACCCCTGTTTGCCATTGAACGCCGCGTGAACTTTCGCGCCGCACATCTCCAGCAGGGTTTGCGCGACGAAGAGGCTATCCGGCTCATCGTCCACCACCAAGACGGTCCAGCCCGCCAACAGATCGGGAGTTATGATGTAATCCATGAGTGTTGATCCCTTTAGACCGCGACCGCGAGTTCTGGCGCAGCGTGCTTTTCGAGTGGCAACGAGACGAGAAAGGTACTGCCGATGCCGACTTCGCTTTCGACACGGATTGAGCCATCCATCGCGCGGCACAGGTTGCGCACGATGCTCAGGCCGAGGCCGCTGCCGCCATACTGCCGCGTGGTCGAACCATCGGCCTGCCGGAAGCTATCGAAGATGATCTCGCGCTGGTGAACCGGAATACCGATCCCGGAGTCCTGTACTTCAATGCGCAGTGCGTCCGCGCGCTGGGCGAGCCGAACGATAACGTGACCCTTTTCGGTGAATTTGACCGCGTTGCCGACCAGATTGATCAGAATTTTGTTTACTGCGTCTTCATCGACGCGCAAGGTAGCTGGCATTTCGGGGTCGATTTCGACGCGCAGATCGAGCTTCTTCTGCTCCGCGAGGACGCTCAAATCGCGTTCGACCTTCGCCAACATGCCGCGCATATCTACATCGGACGGCACGATTTCAAGCCGTCCGGCTTCCATTCGGCTGATGTCGAGGATGTTGTTGATCAGACTGAGTAGTCGCTCGCTATTAGCGCGGGCGCGGACGATCATGTTCTTGTCCATATCAGAGACGCGGTTGCCCATCAGGACGATACCAAGCAAACCGATCATGGCGTTGAGCGGGGTACGCAGTTCATGGCTCATCGTTGCCAGGAATTCGTCCTTGAAGCGCGCCGTTTCGCGCAGTTCGCGGATCAGGCGCTCGCGGTCCTGTTCCGCCAGTTTGCGATCATTGATGTCAAACTGGACGCCGACGATTCGGGCGGGTTGTCCATCGGGCAGACGTTCGACGATACGACCGGATGAAAGAACCCACCTGTACTCACCGGATTTAGCCTTGATGCGTACTTCATTGACATACTCGGGGATATGTCCTGATAAATAGGCAACGAGGTTTTCGGTTATGCGTTGCAGATCGTCCGGATGAACCAGCAGTTCCCCGGCTTTGGAAAACGCCAGCAATTCTTCCGGCTGATAACCGAGTAGCCTTGCCCATTGATCGCTGTAGCCGATTTCATTTGTGATCAGATTCTGGTCCCACACGCCGAGCTTCGCGCCTTCCAATGCGATGTCGAGACGCTGGCCGCTTTCGCGCAATTCATTGATCAGTTTGTCGCGCTCCGTGACATCAATACCAAGCCCAATCAGGCCGTTGGGCTGCCCGTTGTCATCGAAGATTGGCGTATATATATTTTCATATATCACGCCGTCGAGATCCAGTGCTTCGCGCACTTCTTCGCCATTGAGCGCACGCTGGACGCCTGCGCGCACGCGCGGTTCGTTCGGATACAGCTCCATGACGTTGACGCCGACAAGCTGCCCCGGCTTGAGGCCGAGCGGTTTCAGCCCCGCACCGTCGAAGAAATTCAGGACACCCGCTTTATCGGTCGAATAGATGGCGAAGGGTGCGTTGGCGACGATTTGTTGCAAGCGTGTTTGGCTTATCCGCGCTTGCGCTTCGGCTTGCTCACGACGTTTTGACTCTTCCAGCAGGTTGGCGATGAACTGGTCGCGTTCGCGTTCGGCCTTGCGGCGGTCGGAAATATTCATCGAAACGCCTGTAACTCCGAGGAACGTTCCACTTGCGTCGTAAGAAGGCGAGAACACGCTCTGGAATACCAGCTCTTCGCCAAGCTGCAACTCTACCTGCATTTCTTCACCGTTCAGCGCGCGCTTCAACGCCTCAAGCACATTAGGGAACGCACTGTACATCTCGAAGGCATCACCACCAACCGCTTGCCCCGGAGTAAGGCCAAGCGCCTTGAGACCCGCGCCTTCGGAGAGGGTGAACTTTCCATCCTTACCGATACCGAAGATGATGACCGCCGCATCGCTCACGAATTGTTGTAGACGCGATTCGCTGATGTGCGCCTGCGCTTCGGCTTGTTCGCGACGCGCGTTCGCTTCAAGTAGATTACGCCGTGCGAGGACTGCTGCTTCGACGCTGGGACGCAACACCGCGATGATGCCTTTCAAGGACTCATCGAAGTGCGCAGGAGCAGCCCACTGCAATGTAATGACGCCGAGCCAGCGATCCGCGATCTTCAAGGCAATCGTGACGGCTGCTTTGACGCCCTGCTGGATCGCGATTTGGCGCGCCGACTCATCGAGATCGGTATCTGCCGCCACATCCTCGATAATGTGCGGCATATCGCTGTTTGCCATCATCGGCTTGAGCATCCCGAATAGTTCCGTCTTGAAGCGCAGCCCTTGCAAGCCATCGACGGAGACCATCCCCTCGGCAGACGAAAGATTCTTTGAGGCCACCACCTCAAATTCGTCCGGTTGGCCGGGTGCATCCATGTAGAAGTACGAGAGGCTCATCCGGTCAGCGTGGTAACGTTGCGCGAATGGGGTCAACGCCTGCAAAATCGCTGCTTCGTCGGTGGCTCGTGAGAGCGCCGCGATAATGGTTGCAATCAGTTCATTCTCGGTGATCTGGGTGCGTAGCTTGTCTTGCGCACGCAGCGTCGCGACGCGACCACTGAGCAGATGTGCGACCGCTTCATAAAATCGTTCAGCCTGCGCCGTGAATGTGTGTGTTTGATGCCAGGTGATGATCATCAATCCGACCCACAGCCCGTCTTCGAGCAGGGGGAGTAAGACCAGTGCCTTTGTACCAGATCGGGAGAGAAGCCGTTTCGAGTTCTCGTCTACAGTTACGCTGGCTTCGAGATCGGGAATGACGGTGATGTTATTCGGGCTGCCAAACCACAGCTTCGAGAAAGGATACTCGGCAAACGAAAAGCGAGTGCCGACAGAAACGGTCACGCCTGATTGTGACTGAGCGCGATTGCTGCTGCTGACCAGCGTAAGCGTGAGCGGGTTGCCCGCAGCATCGTTATCGACGTACAGAAGCGTAAGGCTGAAAGCGTTTTCCATCTGCGGTACGTCATGTAAGACATCAACGAGCGCTTCCGGCTGCTCGGCTTTATAAATGCGCTCGGAGAGTGTGAAGAGGGAGTCGACTGAGTATTGTGAGGGTGGGATGCCGCTCAAGATTGCACCTGCGTTGATGAGAAGGTGGTGCGAATATAAGCCGCTGATGAATAATTCACAAGGAAAAATATATTCTAAAGTTGTTACAACTTTAAATATTTATGGTTCATTGATTATTCGGGATACTAAAAACATATATTTAGAAGGTATTCCAGTTGTAATAAACTATTAGAGTGAGGACTAACCTGCGTTTGCGGGAGCCTGCGCTTCCAGATGCAGCCGCGCGCTATCCTCACCAACGCGCGCGATGATCACTGCACCAGGCGCGGGTGTCGCTTCCAAAAGATAATTGCTGAGTGGGCGCGTGAGCAGCCGTTCGACGGCACGCCGCAGCGGACGCGCGCCATTCACCGCGTCGGTCCCCTGCCGGAAGATCAACGCACGCGCGTCGTCGCCGAGCAGCAATGTGTGACCTTGTACGGCCAGCCGTTCGCGCAGTTCGCGAAGCTGCAAATCGAGGATGCTTTCGAGCGCTTCCGCGTGGAGCGGGTTGAAGATGACGACTTCATCCAAACGGTTGAGGAACTCGATACGGAAGAAGCGCTTGAGGTGCTGCTCGTAGGCGGGCGGGCGGTAGCCTCCCCCCGCGAAGCCGAGCGCCTTACCGCTCTCCGCTGTGCCGACATTGCTGGTCATGATCCAGACCGCGTGGCGCGCATCGGCGGTCGTGCCGCGCGCGTCGGTCAACCGCCCGTCATCGAAGACTTGCAGGAAAATATCGAAGACTTCCGGCGCGGCTTTTTCCACTTCGTCGAGCAGGATCACAGCGTAGGGCTTGCGGCGCAGCGCTTCGGTGAGCTGGCCGCCGCGCGCCGAATCCTTATAACCGGGCGGTGAGCCAATCAGCCGCGCGACGGTATGTTCATCGTGAAATTCGGACATATCGAAGCGGATCAGCGCATCTTCGGAGCCGAACAGATTGGCGGCCAGTGCCTTCGCCAGTTCGGTCTTGCCGACGCCGCTGGGTCCGAGGAACAGGAACACGCCGACAGGCCGTCCGGGGTCGGAAAGCCCCGCACGGTGCGTCTTGATCGCTTCGGCGACGGCCTGTATCGCGTGTTCCTGCCCGACCACGACCGCGCGCAGGTCGGCCTCGATATTGGCAAAGCGGCGGCGCTCATCGGCGTTCAATTCGCGGACCGGGATGCCCGTCCACTCCGCAAGCACATCCGCGATCACTTCCGGCGTGACGATGCGCGGTGCAGAGTTGGTGGCACTATCGGCGGCACTCTGGATGACCAGCCGCGCGCACGCCTCATCCAGCAGATCGAGCGATTTATCGGGCTGGCGACGGTTGATCATGTACCTGCCGCTGAGGTCTACCGCTGCCTTAAGCGCTTCCGGCAAAATCTCGACGGCATGATGCGCGGCATAACGCGCCTGCGCGCCCTGCAGGATCAGAAGCGTATCGGCGGGCGATGGCTCGTTGATGTCGATGGTACGGAAGCGCCGCTCCAGCGCCGAATCCTGCAAGATGACCTTACGGTATTCCTCGTGCGTGGTCGCGCCGATGCACGCGATCTCCCCGCGCGAAAGCGGCGGCTTGAGGATGTTCGCCGCGTCGAGGTTGGAGTCAATCGTATCGCCCGCGCCGACAATCGTGTGAATTTCATCGATGAATAAAATTACATCCGGTGACAGGCGCGTCTCTTCGACCAACCCGACCAGCCGCTCCTCGAACTGTCCGCGCAGGCTGGTCCCCGCGACAATCGTACCGATGTCGATTTGCACGATCCGCTTGCCGAGCAGCGGCGCGGGCGCGAGGCCATGCGCGATATTATAGGCCAGCCCTTCGACAACGGCGGTTTTGCCGACGCCTGCATCGCCGAGCAGCAGCGGATTGTTTTTCTTGCTGCGCGTGAGCGTGCGCGCGACGCTGCGGATTTCGGCTTCGCGGCCAATCGCGGGCGTCAGCTTGCCGTCGCGCGCGAGCTGCACGAGGTCGCGCCCGTAGCGGTCGAGCAGCGGCGTTTGTGTGCGGTCGCCCGGTGGATGCGAGGTATCGAAGTGCAGCGGCGCGCTCTCCGGAAGCGGCGGGAGCGCATCGGCATTCAGGCCGGACGAGCGTTCCAGTTCAACGAGCAAATGTTCGACCCACACTTCGAGGTCTACGCCGAGCGCGCGCAATTTGCGGATTGCTACGCCGTCGCCATCTTGAATCATGGCGAGCAGCAAATGCGCGTCGCTGACCTGCGCGCCATTGTAATCTTCCGCGTAGTAGGCTGCCGCGACGAGGACCCGGTAAGCGCGCGGCGTCAGTGGAGGGTCGGGTTGCACTTCTTCATCGCCCTGCCCGACCTCGCGCCGGACCTCGTTGCGGACCATGCGCGGGTCCAGGCCGGCCTGCATCAACAGGCGCGAGACGAAGCTATCCTCGCTCTTCGTAATTGCGTTGAAGAGGTGTTCGGTCCCGATGTAATTATGGTGCATCCGCGCCGCTTCATCGAGCGCCGCATCCAGCAGCGCCCGGCAACGCTGCCGGATTTCCGCTTCGGTAATGTCGAAGGAAGGCAAAGTCAGGCTCCTGAGCCGAATATGCAATGGGGTCTGCCCGTCAATTAGTCTACTCCCAATTTACCAGTTTACGCTACCCCGCGTATGGCAAGCAGCACGCTGATATTCAGCGTTTGCTCACCTCGTACAACAGTCAGCAGCACCTGATCGCCCGGACCGTAGGGCAACATGCGCAGGGCAAGCGTGCGCTTGGCGTCCACCTTGTCGCCCTCGACTTCGGTGATGATGTCGGCGACCTGAATCCCGGCAGCGGCGGCAGGGCTATCCGGCTCGACCGCCGTGATATACGCGCCGCTGACGACGGGCAGGTTGCGCGCGACGGCCAGCGCGGGCGACAGCACTTCATAGCTCACGCCAAGCCGGATTTGCTCACCGGGGTAGGGGCTGCGCGCTGCGGCTGGCGTGGTCGCACCGATGACAGGAACCGAAGTCGCGGCAAGCGAACCGCTATCGGCCAGCAGTAGCGTAAAGGTCAACGGCTGCCCGGCGCGCTGCACGACGATCCGCACGGATTGTCCCGGCGCTTTGCCGGAAAGCAGCGCCTGCGCCGCGCCGACGCTCGTAATCGGCGCGCCGTCGATGCTCACCACGATGTCGTCACGAAGCAGCCCGGCACGCGCGGCGGGCGACCCCTCGACCACCTTTTCAATGCGAATGCCGCTGCCCGAATCGACCAGCCCGAAGCCGACCGCCGCGCGTCCGGGGTTGGAAATGGGCGTGGTGTAGATGGTCGGCGCGGCAGCAGAAGTTGGCGGCAACCCGGTCCCCGCGAAAAGCGTGGCGGTCGGCGGCAGGCCGGGTGTAACCATCGCATCGAAGCGTTGCGCGCCACGTTGCAGGGTGAAGCGCGCGGGCTGCCCGGCGCGTAGAGCGGCAAGCTGCGAGGCGAGCGGCTGGCTCGCGTCGACGGCGAGGCCATTGATCGCGATCAACACATCGCCCGCGCGGATACCTGCCACATCGACCGGGGAGCCGCTCAACACCGTCACCACTTCGACCCCCTGCGCGGTCCCGCGCGTCAAGAAGCCGAGGTAGATTGGCGCAGCGGCGGGAGTGCTGCTTGCGCTGGTAGTCGTAATCGGCGGCGTTTGCGCGCTTGCGGTCGATTGGGTAAATATCAGACCCGTAACAAAACTGCAAAGTAGCATGAGAGTCCATCGTGCGGCGGCGCGACAGCGCGTATACTTGCTCCAAAGCGGAAGGATTTCGCGTATGGCGTTCAAAGCAGCCCTTCGACGTTTCGCGCATTATACACTTGTCGGCGCGGCCTTGCTGGTGCTATGTGCGGCCTGCGGTGCGGGTAGCCCGCCGCCTGCGCCGCCGACAGTGGTTGTCGCACAGGCAACCGATGTGCCGACGCCCCGTCCCTTACCGCTCGGTCCAACAGCGACCTATACGCCGCTTGCGTTCCGGCGCGCGACCGCCGAAGCGACGCTCACGCCGACGATCACTTACACGCCGGATGCGACCGCGCTGCGCGTCGAGAACACATTCGCGACCCTGCGCAGCAGCGAGATCACCTTTACGCTGTACGTCACGCCGCAGGCCGCGCCCGTCCAGTCCGCGCGCGTGGAATGGACCTTCGCCAAAAGCAAGACCGCCTCCGGGAAGGATGCCGTATTACCGCCACAAACACCACAGCAGGCCGTCAAACTGGAAACCTCGATCTTTCTGGATCAGGTCCCGGTCGATGAAAGCACGCTCACCTATCACTGGATAGTCGTCGATGAATTCGGGAACCGACTGCAAAGCAAGGACGGCACGTTCAAGATCACGGAAGCGCCGCGCAACGATGCCCGCGACGACCTGCCGATCATCAAATCGACCACGACATTCAAGAGTAATTTTCCCGATTCGGCGCTTTTCACAGTGACGGTGCAGCCGGAGAACAGCATCACCAACGCGCGCTTCTTCATCACGCAAAATCGCGGGCTGGTCATCGAAGATTACGAGGCGCGCATACAACAGGCGGGCGAGAAGGGCAAACCCGTTACGTTCAGTTTCCAGTGGGACAGGACGTTTTCGCTGCAAATCCCCTGGCAAGCGTTCGAGACGTGGTGGGTTTTCACGGATGATTTCGGCCACGTCTTCCGCACCGAACACGTTTCCAACGATTACGCCGACAAGCGCCATGCGTGGCTGCGCACGGAGACGAAGTACACTGTCCTCTACACCTACAACCAGACCGCCGCGAACCTCGCGATTTACAAGGCCGCCGCCGATACGAGCGTCGAGGATTTGCAGCGCGAATTCGATTACAAGCTGATATATAAGCCGCATATCGTCATTTACAGCACCTACAAGGATTATCTCGAATGGGACCCGCCGCAGGATGAAGGCGTCATCTCCGCGATTGGCGTGGCGAGCGGCAAGTGGGGTGGGCTGGTCGCGGTGACGTACAACAGCGTCAAATTCACGGCGTATTCGATTGTCCGGCACGAACTCACGCACGTTTTCCAATTTCAATCGATCCAGCGCGCGTTGCCGCAATGGTTCATCGAAGGCACGGCGCGCTATATGGAAACCTACCCGGAGATCGACGGCGAAAAGTTCACGCGCGCGATGGTCAAACAGTACGGCGCGCCCTCGCTGCAAATGGGCTTGTCGCTGATTTCGCCGGATAAAAAGACGAACGCCTGGCCGTATCACGTCGGCCAGACGGTGATCAAATTCCTCAAAACGCAGTATGGCAACGACGCGCTGGGGCGGCTCTATCTCGCCCTCGCGCGCACAATGGAGTTCGGAGACGCGATCAAGGCTGTGACCGGGTTGACCTTTGAACAATTCGATCTGGCGTGGCAGAAGTGGATCGCGTCATGATGGCATATCCGCAATCGCCGCGCGTGAATAAATCCACCGCGCTATTACGGTCCTGTACGCGCCAGATCAAATCGTATCAACCGTAATAGCCCGGCCCATTCATGGCCGGGCGGCTGGATTGTTCCTGTTATGAGGTTAAGCGGATCGCCGCTTCCTTGTCGAATCTGAGTTGCAGAGCGCTTTCAAACTGCCCACCGTCGGCTTGATCAAGTTCACGCAGTACGAGCAGCGCTATCCCTGCGTCCGCACTGGCTACCGTTTGACCTTGCAGCCACGCGACGAGCCACTGCGCCGCCTTCAACAACTGACGGCGATAGTTTCCGCTCTGCGTAGTGTGTCCGGCGGCGATGAATGTACGCAGCGCGTCGACTGTCTCATGCAGCTTTACTTCGTTTTGCAATCCCCATGAGCCATCCATAGCTTGCGAACGCGAAAGCGCTTTGATTGATCCTGCGGGAGCCGATACATTTTCTCGCGTGGCTTCGAGACTGGCAAGCACCCGCTTTGACATAGCCATTGACTCGATGGGAACTGATAGGGCGTCAATAGGTTCTACGCTAGGTGGCGCAGCCGAGGCAGCCATAGGACTCGGCGCGGCCATGAGAAACGCCACGCCTCCACCTGTCAGGGTTATTCCGCGTGCGCGCTCCTCTGCACGGTAGGGATCGAACGTCAAGCCCTCCGGCAGCGGAGTAGAAATTTCTACATCCCGCTCGGCGGTTTGCTTCGTGATCTCACTGTCGATGGCGACGAACGACGTGAACGCGGTCGCGATCAGGTGTTCGAGCGCGATGCTGATAATCTGGCTGCGCACAGATTCAATTTCGTTTGGCTTCGCGCGCAGTTGATCGAACAGCGCTTCGATACGCGCCCGCGCCCACAGGCGTTCGATGGCCGGGATATGCGCGCTCGCGGGCGGTATCGCGACCGAAATTTCGACGGGCTGCCCCGCGCGTTTGCCTATCACCCGGAGCGCTGTCGCGCCACCCGTGCGCTTGAGCCGTCCGGCGACTTCGAGCGCCTGCCCGATATAGACATCCGGCAGCAGCGCGGGGTACACGTCCCACGCTTCCGCGCCGTCCCACGCGAGCCTCAAATCGAGCAGCGCCGGGTAGCTCACGCGGTTCTGAAAGCGCGTAATTGCCGCTTCGATGTCGTCCTTGAGCGTGAGGAACTCCACCGCGCCGCGCCCGCCTTCGGCCAGTTTGACGAGCAGCGAGCGGTTGACCGATGGACCAATCCCGAAGGTGAAGACGCGCGCCTGATTACGTCCTTTGCGAAGTGCGCGCAACGCGCCTTCGTCATCCGTCACCGCGCCATCGGTCAGGAAGACGATATAGCGCGTGCGCTCTGCATCGGCGCGAACATTAAGTGCAGCATCAAGCGCGCCGACGATTTCCGTACCGCCACGCGCCTCGATCTTGTTCAACCAGCGTTCGGCGGCGTTCACCGCCTCTTGCGTGACCTGTTGCGGGGTCGCCTCGAACCATTCCACCTTATCATCGAAGGCTTGAATGCTGAACGTGTCACGCTCCGACATCGCCCGTAGCGCGACCTTCACGCCATTTTTCGCCTGCTCCAGCGGACCGCCCGACATCGAGCCGGAGCGGTCAATCACGTACAGGAATTCGCGCGCTTCCAGTTCGGCGTTCAGGTCGGCGCGGCGCGGCGGCACGACCGTCACCAGCGCGTAATCGGGCGTATCCGGCGAATTGGGACGCGCGCTGACCCATGCTGCCGCCGCGATGTTCGCTTCACCGACCGGATAGCGCAGCACAAAATCCTTATCGGGAATAGTCGGCTCCGCGAGAGTCAGACTGAACTCGGCGTCACCTTTGCGTTCGACTGCGATTTTGTGCGAAGAGCTGGTCGGGTCGCCTGCAGTCACGCCGATATTGGCGACAAGGCGCAGCGCGACCGGACCAATCGGTTCGTGGCTGAACGCTGCGGGTGGGTTGACCTCGCGACCGTCGCCTAGCTGCTGTGGTGAGTGGTATTTCGGCGTGATGCCCATCGGCACGACGAATGTATACTGACCATCGCTGTAAACGGGGCGATCCTCGATTGTAATTTCGGTCTGGATCGATTCGCCCGGCTGCACGTTCGCGAGATCAATGCTGAACAGGTTCGGCTGACGCTGTTCGAGCAGGCTTGCACGCTGTCCGGCGTCGGCGGCCTGTTGATAGGCGTCGCGCGCGGCCTGCTTCTCCTTGAGCGCGGCGTGGATCGTGCGCGTCCCAATCGTGATCGTGTAATCGACGACCGCGCCTTTTTCGGGAACCGGGAACAAATAGGTGAGATTGATCGCTTCGCGAAACGGATTCCCGAAGCGCTGCCGGATAATTACGGTCGCCACCGGACCGACAATCTGGGCATCGATTGCGGTGTGCTGCAAGGGCAGCGGCGACGCATCCCGATCCGGCATGACATGCAGCAGCGCACCCAGTTTCAGAGCATCCATAACCAAACCTCACAATTAAATTGGCGAAAGGCATATCTTCGCGATCATTATGCGGTTGGACGGATTCTGTGTCAAATTGTGCATTGATCTGAAAAGGTGTTGCTTGACCACCGCAGGCGATCCCCTTAAGATCGCACGTTGAAGCTACGACCACTCCTGATTTGAGGTCCACGATGTCGATACCCGAACGGCTCGCCGCCGTCCATCACGATAGCTCCGCACTCTACGTCTCGAACCCGCTCCCGGCGCTGAATGAGCAAATTACCTTACGGCTGCGCGCCCCCGCCGATGCCGAAATCGCCCGCGTATACATCCGCATCGCGCCGGATGGTGAGCAATCCTTTACGCCAATGGTCAAAGTTGCCGCGACTGCCACCCATTTGCAATATTGGGAAGGTCCATTCAAGGTCGCGAACCCAAAAACGCACTACCGCTTCAAGATCATCCTTGAGAATGGCGAGGCCTATTTCCTGACCGCGAGCGGACTCAGCCGTTCCGACCGCCCGGACTGGTTCGATTTCAAGATCGTCGCGGATTTGCACATCCCGAATTGGCTGGAAGGCGCGGTTTTTTACCAGATTTTCCCGGATCGCTTTTTCAATGGCGACCCGTCGCTCACGCCCAAACCGGGCGAGTGGAGCATCGGGCAGCACCGCGTCAGCAACCCGGCCTGGGATACGTTGCCGCAGGCGTGGAAAGATACGGGCAATCTCGATTTTTATGGTGGCGACTTGCCCGGCATCGCGCAAAAGCTGGATTATCTGCAAGACCTCGGCGTGAACGCGCTGTACCTGACGCCGATCTTCGTCAGCACGTCGAACCACCGTTACGATGTCACCGATTTTTACCACATCGACCCGCACCTCGGTGGTGATGACGGTCTGGCCGCGCTGCGTGCCGCGCTTGATGCAAAACAATTCCGGCTGGTGCTGGATATTACGCTCAATCATTGTGGCTTCAAAAATCACTGGTTTACTGATGCGCAAGCCGACCTGAGCAGCCCGACCGCCGAGTTCTTCACCTTCTACGACAACGATCCGAACAAATATGAGGCGTGGCTCGACGTGCGGACGCTACCCAAGCTGAACTATCGCAGCCACAAACTACGCGAAACGATGTGGTCCGGGAAGGACTCGATCATGCGGCGCTGGCTGCGCGAGCCGTACCGTATCGATGGCTGGCGGCTCGATGTCGCGAATATGCAGGGCAAGCAGGGCGCGATCCAGCTCGGCCACAAGATCGGACGCGAACTGCGGCGCGCAGTGAAGGGCGAGAACCCGAACGCCTATATCTATGGGGAACACTTTTTCGATGGCACGCCGCATCTGCAAGGCGACGAGATCGACGCCTCGATGAATTATGCGGGCTTTACCTTCCCGCTGTGGCATTGGCTCTCCGGTCAGGAGCAGGGCTTCGAGTGGCGTCCGCTGACGGTCGATACCTCCCATCTTCCCGCCGAAGACATGGCCGCCGCCTGGACGATCTACCGCGCGGCGATTCCCTGGGTGGTGCAGACGATGCAATTCACGCTGCTGGATAGCCACGATACGGTCCGCATGGCGCACAAGGTTCACGAAGACAAGGCGTTGGTCAAGCTGGCCGCGCTGTTCCAGATGTGCTTTCCGGGCGTGCCGTGCGTGTACTATGGCGATGAGGTGGGCGTCAGCGGCAGCGTGGACCCCGATAACCGCCGCACGATGCCCTGGGACGAATCGAAATGGGATACGGATATGCGCGCTCACTACAAGCGCATCATTCACCTGCGCCGGACGCAGCCGGCCTTGCTGCACGGCGGCTTCCAGCAGCTTTACGCGCGGGATAGCGTCGCGTCGTTCCTGCGCGAATCGGCGGAACAGCGGCTCGTCGTAGTCGGCCATCGCGGACCGGGGACGCTCGAAGCGCTCTCGCTCCCGGTCTGGCAGGCGGGCATCCCCGACGGCGCGCGGCTCAAGGACCTGATCGGCGGCACAGAATATACCGTTGAGTTTGGCTACATCGCGCTCGCCAACCTGCCGCACGGCGCGGGGCTGATTTTGGAAGTAGTCGGGTAGCGTCGGTATACCGTCGAAAGTGCTATCCTCTTGCATCCGCGCCCTGTTCATTGACAAGGCGCGGTTAGCGGAGAGGAGCCGACTGTGGCGATTGCAGCCTACAACGATCATGACAGCCTCGAAGACCTGCGCCGTATCCTGACGCGGCGGCTGACCTTCGTGCTAATCGGGTTCGGGGTTTTCGGCGCGTGGTATCTGCTGCTCAGGCGGGATATTGCGCTATCGGCCTCTGGCTTGCTGTGCCTGATGATTATTCTCGCGCGCAGCGTACAGGCGGTGTTGCTCAAGAAGCCGGAATTCTCGCGCTATCTGCTCATGGCGGGGCTGCTCGGTCTGCTCTTCGCCGGGATGCTGCTCTTTCCCAACCCCTGGCTGCCCTGGCTGGGGATACCCTGCGTCTTCATCGGCGCGACGCTGATCAATCATGGCGGCCTGTTTACGGCGGTCGGCATTACGGGCGCGGCGTTCGCGCTGAATCTGGGTATCGGGCGACAGTATCCCTTGATCGAACTCGGCTCGGCGTTGACGCTGGCCGCGATCTCTAGCTGGTTGAGTGCCTATACCCTGTTCACCGCCGTGCATTGGTATGGGGCGATGCAGGCACGCAGCGAGCAGCTTCTGGACGCGACGCGCAACCACCGTGCCGAACTCAGCCAGGCATTGAAATCGCTCGAAATGGCCTATGAAACACAGAAGCACACCCAGCTTGAATTGATCTGGGCGCGCAATCAGGCCGAGGACGGGCGACGTCTCAAGGAGCAGTTTGCCGCCAACATCAGCCACGAATTACGGACGCCGCTCAATCTGATCCTCGGTTTCAGCGACATCATGTACCGCTCGCCCGAAGTCTACGGCGATGTCGAGTGGTCGCCGCGCCTGCGCCGGGACATTCACCAGATTTACCGCAGCAGCCAACATTTGCTCGACCTGATCGATGATATTCTCGACCTCTCACGCTTCGAGATGGCGACTTTCAGCCTCGTATTGGAAGTGATCGACCTGCGCGCGCTCTTGCAGGAAACCATCGAGATCGCCAGAGATTTGACGCGCGGTCGTCCGGTCGCATTGCAATTCGAGGTCGCGGGTGAGCTGCCGCTGGTTGAAGTGGATCGGACGCGCATCCGGCAGGTCGTACTGAATATCCTGAGCAACGCGTGCGCCTTCACGGAGGCGGGGTCCGTTACGCTCTCGGCGCGCGTCGTCAACCGCGAGGTCATGGTAAGCATCACGGATACGGGCGCGGGCATCCCCAAAGACAAACTACCGTATTTATTCGACGAGTTTTATCAGGTCGATCCGTCGCTGCGGCGCAGCCATGCCGGGGCGGGGCTGGGGCTGGCGATCACCAGACACTTTGTCGAGGCGCACGGCGGGCGGATATGGGTCGAGAGCAGCGAAGGGAAAGGCACTCGTTTTACGTTCGCGCTGCCGCTCACGCAGCATGTTCATCCAGAGTATCCAACGGGCGGCAGGCCGTATCCATCCCCGGCAGAGGATTACCAGCCGTGCGTCCTCGTCATCGAACCGGACCCGACGATTATTTCTATGATGCGACGTTACATCCGCGATTGCGATTTGATTCAGGTAAAGGATACGGAAACTATCGCGGAACTTGCCGCGAAGGTGCATCCGAGGGCGATTATCCGCAACATCCGGCGCGATCATGGCGCCCCCCTTCCGGAAAATTTTGCGTGTGCGATCCCCGTGATCGAGTGTTCACTGCCCAGCCCGGCGTGGGTCGCGGAAGATTTGGCGATTGCGGGCTACCTGACCAAACCAATCTCCGCGCAGCGCCTGCTCGATGAAATTGAACGGTCGGGGCAGGTTCAAAACATCCTCGTGATCGATGACGACCGGGGCTTTGTATTGCTTATCGAGCGTATTTTGCAATCCGGCAAGCGCCCGATCAAGGTGCGGCGCGCCTATGATGCGGCGCAAGGGCTGGAGGCGATCCGCGAAAGCGTGCCTGATCTGGTGATGCTCGATATGGTCATGCCGGGCGTCGATGGCCTCAGCCTGCTCTCGCAAATTCAATCCGACCCGGTGCTATGCCGGATACCCGTGATTTTATTGGGCGCTGAATCGACCATTGGCAAGCCATCTGCCCAGAACCCCGTGATTGTTTATCATCGGGACGGCCTGTATCCGATTGAGGTGTTTGGCTGTTTGAACGCGGTGATCAAAAATCTAAAGCCGCGCTACCAGACGGCGCGCATTGTGCAGGTGTAGGATGAACCGACCTGTCTTATGAATATCGGGCGGGTCAAGCCCCTGCAGGAGACCGCGCTCCGGTGTAGAGGTCGCGGCTTGCTCGACCCGTTTTCAATTCATACAGGGCGGACACACCGGTCCGCCCTACACAAACATGCGGTGCTTCCGTACCTAACTTGACCGCAAGCCGCCACCGACCCACAGCAGGCTTGCGTTGCCTTGATTGTAGGCGGTCGATTTCACGCCGTCGATGTAGATGCTCACGCTTGGGAAACCGCTATGCGTGATCGAGAAGGTAACATGGCCGGCCGCATCGACGTTGCCCGTGATGATGTGCCAGATGTATTCATTCGAGCGCGGATAAACAAGCTGCATCGGAGCTGCGGCTGCCGGGTGCGGCGCACCTGAAACGCCCCATGTGAAGGAATTCGGCGCGGTCGCGCGGAGCGGCACGAACTGGTTGAGTGGATATGCCTTGAGGGGACCTTCCCAACCGCCATCAGTTTCAAGTGGAGTCGCGGTGATCCCGGTGACGTTCGTTCCCTGTTTCGTGATCGTCAGGTTGGTCGCGGAGAAGAGCCGATATTGCTGCCCGCCACTGACGTCCATCGCATCGCTCGGCGGGTCCTCGCGCATGATAAGGTCCGTCGCGGCGGCAAACCCGGCCAGCCGCATCGTTGAACCCATCGGATTCGGGAACGGTAAATAATCCGTAGGAGCCATCGGCAGCGTCCCGATATTGGGAATAATCGGCTTGATGTGGCTCTTGATCACGACGCGCACCGTCTGCGTACTGACGGCGGCTCCGGGAGCGGCGGCGTCCTGATTGCCCTGCAACTGGACGGAGACGGGGCGTACCGTCCCCGCGTCGGCAGCGTCGCGCTGGACGATTGCATTGCGCATTGGCTGGACATCACCGCCGCTTTCGGGTGCTGCGTCGGCCTGCGGCGGGGCTGCATCCGCGCCAGACGCGCCCTGAACACCCAACGTAACCGTATCCCCCGCCTGATGCTTCTGCACTTCCGCGAGGAATTCTTCGTTGCTCGCGACATCGACGTTGTTCACACTTTTGATGATGTCGTTTACATGCAGGCTCGCGGCTGCCCGGCTACCCGGATTAATGGATGTGACGCGCACGCCGCCATCCGGGTTCGTCTCGGTCACGGCTCCGAGGCTTGGCGGCTGGCTGCCGGGTGTCTCCTGCGCGGTCTGTTCAGCGGCGGGTGGCGCGTCGTCAGGTGCGCGGCGCACGATGTTGGTACGTTTGCGCGGCATCGGGTTCGCTGCGCCTGTATGGTTCAGCATTCGTTGTACGGCACTGTTGCCGACGCGCTGCTGCATGTGTAAAACATTACGCTGGCTGCTATTCAAATGAGCGGCCTGGCTATCGGCCTGTAAATTCGGCGAAAGTGTATTCGCTTGTCTGGCTTGCTTCTCGGTGTTCTCTACACTGTGTGAAGAAATGCCCACGCGCACCCCCCGGTCCCTAAGCGACCCGAAAGCGGGTCCCACTCAGTGTAACATGAACTTGACAACAAAACCCGACGCTGCCAAAAAATTACCATCAATGCAACAAAGGCTGTGTAATTACCCTCAATAAACTGTTGGGCTATATTGCACCGCGTCCCCACCATAGCCGAACCCCAATCGCTCGTAGAGCGGGCGACCCATCGGCGAAGCGAGTAACACGCTTTGCGCGCAACCCAGCGACCCCGCCGCGCCCAGCATATAGGCGACCAATGCCGTTGCGACGCCATGCTTGCGGAAGGGGCGCAGCGTCCCCACGCTCCACAACCCGGCGAAGCCATGACTGAGCGAGAGCGTCCCACAGGCGGCGGGGTGTCCATCGTACCACGCGATATAATGCTGCATCGGCGCATTCGGCGCGAAGTGCGCGGTCTGTACCACGCAGCGCCCGATCTCCGGTCCGACGAAGAAGATTTCGTACATCAGTTGCAACAGCGCGCTCTGGTCCTTCGCGAATGCGCGCCGGATCGTGATGCGCGGGTTTGGTGGCGGCAGATGCGGCACACCGTCCCGCATCAACATCGGGCTGACGAGGCTTTCACGATAGCCGAGGTCGCGCAGCCACGCTCCCGCGCCCGGCATCAACGGCTCCGCGATATTCACCGTATAATCGGCGCTGTATTTCTTGAAAAAGCGCTCCGCCAGCCGCAGGTAGACGCCCTGCGCATCGAGCGGCAGATGAAACCAGAATTGGTTGGCGCTCGCCAGCCAGCGGACCCCGCTGTAGCTCAGGGTGTAGGAGTCGGTACAAACCGACGTCGCGGTCGGCACGGACCAATACACGCGGCGATAGAATTCTTCGATGTTGAGGAAAGCAGAGCGGGTGTCCATGCGTCTGATATTAACAGGAAGTACACGCATATGAGCATCCTTTTCATATTTCTGGATGGCGTCGGCCTCGGCGCGGACGACCCCCAAAGCAATCCATTCGCGCTCGCGCAGACTCCCACCTTGTGGGCGCTGGCGGGCGGCCAAAAATGGCTGGCTTCGACCCCGCGCACTGTCTCCGAGCGCGCGATCTTCATCCCGACCGATGCGCAGTTTGGCGTCCCCGGCAAGCCACAGAGCGGAACCAATCAGGCCGCGATCCTGACCGGGCGCAACGTCCCGCGCGAGGTCGGGGAGCATTACGGACCGAAACCGAACGCTGTGACGCGCGCGATCATCGCGGAAGACAATCTGTTCATGCGGCTGGTGCGCGCGGGCAAGACAGCGGCGCTGCTCGATGCGTACCCGGATGGCCTCTTCGCCAACATTGAGCGCGGCAAGACGTTGCGCAGTTCGATCCAGCAGGCTGCGCACGAGGCAGGCATACCAATGCGTGGCGAGGACGCGATGCGGCGCGGGGATGCACTCAGCGTCGATTGGACGGGCGAGGGCTGGCGCGAATTCCTCAAGGATGCCACCATGCCCATTTACACGCGCGCGGAAGCCGGGGCGCGTATGGCCGTGCTTGCGAAACAATATGACTTCTCGTTCTTCTCACACTGGATCACGGATGAAGTCGGGCATCGTGGACCGATGGAGCGCGCGGTCGCGCTGCTGGAATTGTTCGATCAGGTGCTTGCCGGAACGCTTGAGCAGTGGCGCGATGAGGACGGCCTGATCATCATCACCAGCGATCACGGCAATATGGAAGACCTCTCCACGCGCCACCATACCGAAGCGCAGGTCCCAACCGTGCTGATCGGTGGCGGGCGGGAGCGCTTCGCGGAAGGCTATACCTCGCTGCTGGACCTGACCCCGCGCATTTTGCAGGCGCTCAGTGTAGCGGAAAGTCCACCGATCATCACCCGTTAGCATCCTCTTTACAATCGCCTGTCAATATCATGTGCGTGGGCGGACACGCAGGTACGCCCACGCACAACCCGCGTCATGTAGGGGCGGACCTATGTGTCCGCCCTGACTGGCTCTCAACTCCTTAACCGTCTCTGTTCACAATGAGCCGCATGGGGTAAGATCAACACGCGGGAGACGGGACCATGCCCATAGACGACATTCGCACCAAAGCGGTCGATGATCTGCTGAAATCCGTGTACGAACTTCAGCAGCAGGTTGATTCCGTCCCGACGACGCTGCTTGCGCGCACGCTCAATATCAGTGCCGCGTCCGTCACGGATATGATCAAGCGGCTGGCGGACCCCGCCGATGGCGAGCCGACGCTCACGCACAAACCCTATCACGGCGTCCGGCTGACGCCGCGCGGCGAACGAATCGCGCTGGAAGTGATCCGACACCACCGCCTGATCGAGCTGTATCTCGTCAAGGCGCTCGGCTATGGCTGGGATGAAGTCCACGCCGAAGCGGAGCGGCTCGAACACGTCATTTCCGAAAAGCTGGAAGAGCGCATGGCCGCCGCGCTCGGCAACCCGACACTGGACCCGCACGGCGATCCAATCCCCGCGCGCGATGGCACGATCCCCGCTGAAAATGTGACATTGCTCTCCGACCTCACCGACGGGCAGGCCGCGACAATCAGCCGCATCACCGATCAATCCGGGCAGGCGCTACGCTACCTGAGCGAGATTGGTCTGACGCCCGGCGCGACAGTCGCAGTCACGGCGCATAGTCCGCTCGGCGATACGCTGACAGTGCGCGTCGCGGGGAAGAAGCATACGATTAGCCAGACGGTCGGACGGATGATCCTCGTCCAACTGAACTAGGGACGTACGTTGTTGAGAACGCCTAATGCTGATCGATCAGGATTTGATTGCCGTCAGGGTCTACCAGCATAACGTGCGCGGGTCCCGTCGTGGCTTCATCCGCTTCCAGCATGAACGAAATGCCCAAATCTTTGAGGGTCTTCTGGATTAACCGAACATCGGATGGATTGAAAGTCAGAATGTTTTTCTCGAACATTCCCTGAAACAGCCCAATCTTCGCCTCTCCATTGTGGAGGATGAGCCAATTTTGGTCCTCTTTGCCGCCGATCACTTCAAATCCGAATTTCTCATAAAACGCTCGTGACGCCTTGATGTCCTTGACTGCCAAACTGACCGAAAATACTCCCAGGTTCATCCTCGTTCTCCTTTATTTCAATTGCGGCTTCACTTTGCACATTAGAAGCGGACAACAGGAATCGCACAGTCGAGGTCAAAGGTCAGCCAGCCAAGTTCAGCAGGCTGGCGGCGGTAAACTTCTATTGCTGGCAGATTATCCGGCACATAGCGGCTGCGGGGCAACCAATGTCGATAAAGATACTGCCAAGCCCGATCCGCGACAACGATGTCCCCTACACAACGAATACAACCGACCATGCAGGCTGGAAAATCGCGAAAGGTTATTTCGCTGTCTTCTTGCCGTGTGCGACTCCCTGTTGGCAACGTCAAGCAGATGTCATAGCGACATAGCGCTATCGGTGTTACATGAGGATCATCCTGAGACATGCCATAACAAGTTGCTTTCAGCGGGTCGCCTACATACTCCAAATACCAAGCTATCAACCGCTCATAAGCATTGACCACAGCGTCAGGCTGGTAGCTGTTGATAACACGAACGAAAGCGATGGTCTGCGCGGGCATTTCCCGGAGTTCGACGACGAATTCACCGTGCTTGTCGACTTCTTCAAGTGCAGACATAGTATAGAGTGGAAAGTTTGAGAAGACTTGATCAATCTTGCGATCTATGATCGGACTTTGCCGATCCCATGTGCGCGCTGCGATGCCGTAGTGTTTGCGAAATGTCCGTGAAAACGTCTCCATACGGACAAACCCGGAGTCGAGAGCGATACGGGTGATGGGCATGTCGGGCTGCGCCCGCAACAGGGCAACGGCACGTTCCAAACGCAAACGGCTCACGCAGTCACTCAGGGTTTCACCTGTCATGGATAAGAAGATGCGGTGAAAGTGAAAAGGTGAAAAATGGGCAACCTGCGCTAGTACATCGAGCGTCAGGGCGTCGGTCAAATGTGTCCGAATATAGTCAAAAACATTGTTGATACGGTGGATGTATACCGCGCGCGGGTCAGATAATTGCATGGCGCTTATAGTTTGCATTTCTGATGGTTCTGAAACAAATACCCCGCCAAGTTGCTGTCCTTAATGACTTATCTAAACCGCGCTTTCGGCGTACTTGCTACGCAGATGCAGGCATATACAATCGTGTTAACGAGCATCACCTCTTGCAAATTGGGTTTATCAGCAGAATAAACCAGCGTTTTGTCCCAAGTATATGCTCACACTGTCGGAACGAGCGATTATACATATCATATCTTACACGATTAATGGAGTCGGATGCCAAAAATACTGTCCCCTACGTAGACGGTACGTTTTGTAGAGACGGCATTCTTGCCGTCCGCAAGCATATATTGCGTTCAACTGCGTGACAGCGTCAGCACCCACAGCGCGACCATACCCGCGATGACGGTCAACAGCACATTTTTGGTTCGCCATGCGACCAATATTGCAATAATTCCGGCGATCAGGCGGCCATTCGCGAATGAAATATCGACCGCGCCTTCCGGCATTAATAGCTCCGGTACGAAGATCGCGGCCAGCACTGCCGGCGGCACATAGCGCAGCGCCCGCAGCAGGAGCGGCGGTAGTCCACGCCCGGCTACCGCTATCGGCGTGAAGCGGATCGCGAAGGTGAGCAGGCCGATAATGATGAACAGCGGCCAGGGCGCGTCGTTCATTCGGCGGTACTTTTGGACGCGGGCTGTCTGCGTGCTGCGTAAGTTTCGAGACCCATCCCGACCGCAATCCCGGTGAAGGCCGCCGCCATCAAGCCCAATTTGTAGGGCAAGCCATTCGCCAGCACCGCGACCGCCCCCGCGCAGACCGCCGCCGCAAGCATCGGGCGATCTTTCAATACCGGGATCGTGAGCGCGATGAACGTCAGCGCGAGCGTAAAATCGAGACCGAGTGCGGGCGGGACCGACCCGCCGACCAGTACGCCGAACGTGCTGCTGAA
Source organism: Aggregatilineales bacterium (assembly GCA_965246845.1). Lineage (GTDB taxonomy): Bacteria > Chloroflexota > Anaerolineae > Aggregatilineales > UBA2796 > JBBRMW01. The sequence goes on along the minus strand of CBDFFR010000008.1, from coordinate 91,627 downwards.
TTGCCAGCCCGTCCACAGCGTCACGCCCGCACCGAGTGTGTACCAATGTCGATTGGGGTGCGTTTCTGCGTCGGTTTTGAGGTAGTAGGCAATCGCGACAGCGTAGGCTTCATCGGTGAGCAGGTAGCCAATCAGGGCGCGCCATAACGGGCGTAGATGTTTCACATAGGGTGCAATAGACGCTCCGTAAAGCGCGTGCCGCAGGTTGACAACCCCGGCGGTGAGGGCAATTACGATGCCGGGTGTCCCACTCCCGATCAGCCGCGCGGTGATGAGCTGCGCCGACCCGGCAAAGATGATCGACGACATCAGGATCGCAGCCACTGGCGGTAGCCCGGCCTGTGTCGCGGTGAAACCGTAGATCAGCCCGAATGGGAAGACGCCGAGCAGGATTGGCATCTCGGCGCGGACGCCCGCAAGGAATTCGGCGCGTGGGGTCATCGTGGAGTGTGCAGGTTCGAGCATGGTTCACAATGTATATGCGCTTTTGGCGCGGTGGCACAGGGACAATCAATGGATTGTCGCACGGACAAGTTTAGGGTATGTCTGCAAAGTCAAAGCAATCACGAATTGTTCAACCGCCCGACCATGAATGGACCGGGCTACTACGGTCAGCCTTCCTGCGTTTGTGGATACCGGACCGTGATAGCGCGGTGGCTTTAGCCTCGGCGATGGTTTGCAGACACCGGCTATTTAACAGTGATCTTTGCCAGTTCAAACATGCCGCCGCTGCTGTCCATCCCCAATCGCGCCGCTGGATCATCGATTTCGTACAGGCCGACGACCAGCGTATAATCTCCGCGCGGGAGTGTGCCGGGGATGAGCAACCCGTGCGCGTCGCGGACCGTCTCCCCGGCGGACCAGCTCGTCGTCGGGCGCGTGAAATTGACGGGTTCCGCGTCACGCTGCGCAACCAGCTTGCCATCGCCATTTAACAGGTGCAAAAAGACTTTATAGCGCTTCGCGACGGGTTGCGGCGCGGACCAGAACAGCGTCACGCCGAGGACATCCCCCGCCGGGAGTTCGGTGCGGTCGAGCGCCGCGCCTTGCAGCGTGATCACCCCGCCGAAACTTGCTTCCGTGCGCAGTGTCGGCGCGTCGGCGGGCGCGGCAGGCACGGCGTACACGACGAAGCGCACATCACCATAGAAGCGCGACGAGGCCGGATAGGTCGCGGCGGTCAGCTCGCGCTCGATGACGTGGTTCGGGTCGCGCTCGCTCTCGCCCCAATACAGCACATAAATCCGTTTGGATTTTGCAATCACCCCGCGTACTGTTTCGCTTGCCTCCGCGTCGTCGCCGCCGAGTCCTTCCGGCAGGGAATAGATCGGCGTATTGCCCTTGTAATAATAGGTAAATACCTCGCGCTGGTTCGGCGCGTCAAGGATGATTGTATCACCGGGACGCGACTCCGCGCTGACCGCCCGCGCCATCGCCCGGTAATCATCGCGCGCATAGAACGGCACATTATAGAGATTACCGAGACCATCCACCGACACCGTGAGGATCGAGAGCAGGCCGAGTCCGGCGAATAGGCGCGGCAACGCTTCGATCAGGACCACGAAATTCGGCGTACCATATTCCCAGAGCAGCCAGATCGCGCGCCCCATGAGCAGCGCCAGCGCAAGTTGTACGGGCAGGATGAACTTGAGGTTAGACTCGCGGAACAGGCCGAGCGCGAAAAACGGGATGAGCGTTAGTAACAGCCAAAAGAACGGGATCGCGATCCGCCATGCCTGCGGGAGCCGCCTGCGCATCCAATCCGGGAGCAGCGCCGCGACGAGAAACAGCAGCGGCCAAATATAGTCCGACCAGCCCGTCGCGGTTGAAGTCCGGCCATAGACCAGCCAGCGCGCGACCACCGCAACACCCGTCCCCAAATCGACAGCCTGCCCGGTGCGCGGCCAGTTCGTGACCTGCCGCAGCGCGGTCGCGAGCAGCGGCGCGAATAGCGCAAGTGTCCCCAAATTCAACAAAACATAGCCGAGCAGCGCGCGGGGTGATAGTTTTCGTATCGCAAGCAGCCACAGCACCGCGATCCCCTGCACGAGCAGCACGACCGGGAACGCATATTGCGTATACAAGCCCGCCGCGTTGAAGAGCGCGAGCAATACACTATCGCGCAGACGAGGCCGCGCGCTCCAGCCCGCGAACGCCCAGAACGACGCAGCCGCGAAGAGCGCAAGCTGCGCGTACATGCGCGTTTCCTGCGCGTAATAGATTTGTGAGGCGTTCACCGCAACCAGCAGCGCCGCAACGAGTCCGGCTCCCGGCGCATAGAGCCGCTTGCCAATGCCATAGATGAACGCGACCGCGAGCAGGCTTTGCAGCGCGGAGAGCGCCCGCAGCGCAAATTCCGACTCACCGACGACGCCGATCCACATTTTGAGCGCGAGGTAGTAGCCCGGTGGGTGAATATCCTGCGCGGCGGCGGCGATCAGGTCCGGGACCGCGCGCTGCGCGAGGCGCAGGCTGTTCCCCTCATCACTCCAGAGCGATTGCACGCCGATAAAGTGCAGTCGCAGTCCGACCGCGAGCAGCAGCATCGCGAGTGGGAAGAAGCGCGCGAAGTCGCCCGGCTTGATGCGCCGCGCCATGTCCATGAAGGTAAACATCGTTCAGCGCCCCGCATACTGCTTCATCGCGTCGTAGACCGGACGCGGCGTGAAATCCGGGTCCACCATGCGGAAGTAATATTCCGGCTTGTTCCTGTCGGCGTCGCTGGCGCGTTTGAAGAACCAGTAACACGTCACCTGTACCCAGCTCCATTCGCGCTGGATGCGCTCGTAGGCGTCGATGGTATAACGGGCGGCCTGTTCATCCGTGACGGAGCCATAGCGCTCGCGGTCCACGATGGCCGGGTCGTTCGGGACCGGATTCCAGGCCAGTTCTGCAATCCAGACGGGCTTCGCGGCGTCGCCATTGTTGACCATCACCTCGCGCATGTACAGCGGGTGATTGATATTGATGTTCATCGCGCGCATCCGCTGGTCGGCGGGTCCGCTGCGCAGACCATAGCCCTGTATGCTCAACACGTCGAAGCAGCCGCGCGCCCCCGCATCGTACATCCGTTGCAAGTACAGCGTATCCGATAAATCGTAGTCGCCAAGCACCGCCGTCGGGCCAAGCGCCCCCGCGACTACCCTAAGCTGCGGATCGACTGCTTTCAATGTCTTGTAAGTGCGGCACAGCAAATCGGTGTAGGCTTCCGGGTCCGGTGGCGCGTTGCCCCATTCCGGTTGGATGTTCGGCTCGTTCCAGACCTGATAGGTGTGGATGCGGCCTTTATAACGCTCCGCGACCTGCCGTGCATAATTTGTGAAATCATTGAAATCAGCGGGTGGCGCGAAGCCGGGGGCTTTGTTCGAGGCAGCTTGCGACCACTCCGGCGGGGAACCCAGCCGCGCGATAATCTGTACGCCCGCCGCGCCCGCGAGGTCGACGATATTGTCATACTTCGCCCACGCACTGACGGTCTCCGCGTTGCGACGGTCGGTGAAATCCCCGCGCGCCGAAATTTCGAGATCGTCCCAGCGGAACTGCTGGCGTATCCAGCCGAAACCCGCGTCGCGGATCATCGTCAATTGGCGTTCGCGCTTGGCAGGTTCGACTTCATCCTCAAGGAAGGTGTTCACGCCGCGCGGGTTGAGCGCCGGGTCCGTCACGAAATCGGATGCGACGGCGGGCAGCCTGCGCGTCGCGTTCCCGGCGAGGCCGAGCATCCCATTCAATTGCGAGAGCGGCGCTTCTTCCCCCGTCAGTTGCGCGAAGATGCGCCACGCCAGCCCGTGAAAGGCGAGGTCGGCGGTCAGCCCCACCGCAAGCACCAGCAGGACGGCGACCGCCGCATTCAGTTTCGAGCGTCGGGAGCGCCGCATCAACCCGCCGGGAGCAGCACGATTTGGCCGTTGACGGTCACGCTCCAGGCGGGGGTCCAGCCGATACCGTAAAGCTGCACGGAAATGTCTTTCTTATAGGGCGTCAACTTCGTCTCTTCAATCGTGCTGGCGATCTTCGCCCACTTCGCGTTGATTTCGGTCAGCACGCCACGCAGTTCTTCCTGCTTGCCTTCAATTTGCTTTTCAAGGTCGTTGATCTGCTGCTCGTTGGCGAAGGCGCGTTCCTGCGCCTGCCCCTTGTAGCGGCGCGTGCGGCTCATCCGCGAGAGCGTATAGCTTGGCCGCCCGCGCATCAATCCGAAGACGGCCTCGCCTGCCGTATAGGTCTCCTCGCGGCGCAGGTCTTCGAGCGAGCGCAGGTCCGCCGTGTGGTCGCGCATTTCGCGACGCAGCCGTTCATCCAGCTTTTCGAGATCGGCGTCGTATTTACCCGTCACCTTCTCGATTTCTGCGTCACGCTCTTCGCGCGCTTTGGCCTGCAAGCGGATCGAATAGTCGCGCTTGGTCTGGCGCGGCTCACCATATAGATCGAGCGTCGAATTGTAGAGCAGCGTCATTTTGGCACTGCGATACACATGGTCGATCATCTCGTTGCGCACTGCCGTCAGGCGCTTGGCATCGCGCAACCCTTCGGGAATATCTCCGAACCAGCCATTGCCGGGTAGATCACTGGTGAGCAGCGTCGGGTCGAGTGGCAGGCGGCTGTATTGGTCCCAGTTGATGAAACCGGAGGAAGCCAAATCCGGGATTTGGTAGGCGATCAACTGATCTTCCTGCGTGTTCGATTTGCGGTCGATGTAGCGCGCGACGACCTGCCCCAGCAGCATCGGACGGTAGAGCAGCGCCGAGTCACCCACCGAAAGCGCCTGCGTGCCGAATTTCTGTTCCCACACGCGGATCGCTTCCGTCACGCTCGTGATCATCGGCAGGAAGTATTGCGCAGTGCTGCCCGCGAGCGATGTCGGATGGTCGTCGTAATCATCCGGGACGTTGGCGGGCTTGCCGCGCGCGGGTTGCGCCGGGGCAGAGGCCGAGATCGCAAGGGGTGGCGGGGCTTTCGTCTTTGGCAAGACTTCCGTTCCGTCGTCGGAGAGGCCGAGCGGCAAATCAGGCGTTGGCGGCGCGTCCTTGACCGCGACTCCGAGTCCTGCGCCGAACGAGCGCGCGATGAATCCGCTGCTTTCCGGGTCTCCCGGCGGTGGCGGTGTCGCCCCGGTGAAGGGCGCGGGTGGCTGCGCGGCTTTGCTCGAAGGTGGCGCGCCGACTTCATCGGATTCGGGTACATCGTTTGGCTGTGCGGCTTGTGCAGCGGGCGGGACGACGCGCGGGAAGACTCCCGTATTGCCCGAACTTCTACCGCTGAACAGCCCTGCCGCCGGATTATTCGCAGCGGGTGGTGTGTTGATCGCGGGATTGGTCGCGGGCGGGGTGAATGTCGCCCGCTGTACAGGCGCTACCGGACGGCTGGCCTGCACCGTCGGCGGCGGGGCGATCACCGGCTCTGCGCCGTGCGTATACTGGTTCGCGTTCTGCATATTCATCGATTCGCGCTGCGGTTCCATCAGGACGCGCACCTGCTGCCGCGTGAGCGGTCCGCGCAGGTAGCTCATCGCCCAGCGGGTCATCAGATATTGCGGACCTTCCGGGTTATGAATGTTGTTGACGACGAACACACGCTGATCCAGCCCCGAGAGCATGTTGTCCAGCTTGTGCAGGTCGAATTGTGTGGGGGAGGTCATCGCCGCTTCCAGCCCGCCGAGGATGCGCCGTTTGTCGTTATCGGTTTGCAGCTTGCCGATAAACCACGTCCCGGCATTGGAGAGACCCTTGTAATCGAGATCGACCGGGTTTTGCGTGGCGAGGACGATACCGAGGCCAAACGCGCGCGCCTGCTTGAGCAGCCGGATCAGCGGTCCCTTTGTCGGCGGGTTGTAGGGATAGGGCGGGAAGTGACCGTATACTTCATCCATATAGAACAGCGCGCGCAGGCTCGTCGTGCCGCTTTGCGTCCGCATCCACGACAGCATATTTTCGAGCAGCAGCGTAATCATGAACGTGCGCTCGGCGTCGTTCAGGTGCGCGATATAGAAAATCGAGACGCGCGGCTTGCCTTCTTCCGTATAGAGCAGATGGCGCACGTCCAGCGGTTCGCCCTGCATCCAGCTCTGGAAGCTCGGCGCGGCCACGATCTGGTTGAGCGCCGCCGCCAGCTTGAAGCGCTCCTTCTTCGGAAAAAAGGTGTCGATGTCGAATACGCCAAGTTTGGCGAAAGGCGGGTCCTGCACTTCGAGGATGATTTGTTCGAGCGTGAGGTCGCGCCCGTTCTTCCACGCCTCCTCGAAAATGTTGGAAATGAGGACGTGTTCGCGGTCCTTGACCGGGTTCGAGTTTTTGCCCACAAGCGCGAGCAGCGCCGTCACCGTGCCGCTGATGCGCTCGCGGTGCGCTTCCTCGTAGCCGCCCCAGCCCTCGCGCGGCGCTTGCAGCGAATCGAGGATGCTGACGGGCAGCCCGGCATCCGAACCCGGTGTATAGATACTGTACTGTGCTGCTGCGTTCAGCGCCTTGATGCGTCCCGGCACGATGCCCGCGTCGGCCAGCCCCTCGCGCCACTGCTGCGAGACTTTCTCGGCGAATTCATCCGGTTCCATGTGTTCGCGGCGCGCATCATCGACATTCACCCAGGGGCGAAAATCTTCCGGGCGAAGCTGCGGAAATTGCAGTAGCAGGTTCGTAATGTCGCCCTTCGGGTCGATGATAATCGCCGGGATGTTATCGAGGACGGCTTCTTCGAGCAGTGAAATACACAAACCCGTCTTGCCGCTGCCCGTCATGCCAACGACGACGGCGTGCGTCGTCAGGTCGCGCGAGTCGTAATACACCGGCTCGTCGGTCGGCTGGTGTGTCTGGGCATCGAAACGGCGACCGAGATAAAAGGTCGTCGGGGCTTCTTTGAAACGTACTGACATTGCCCGCCTCATCAATTGTCCAATTTGCGCCGTTCATTATAGCGCATTTGTTCGGGTTTTTAAGGGCGAACGCATAACAATCGCAGGGTCAAAAACAAAGGCGGACACACAGGTCCGCCCCTACACGGCGCAGCTCGCGCGAGGGTGGACACACGGGTCCACCTTTTTTGATTATGACGCGCGGCGGCTCGTCACCCAGATTTTCTCGCCGGAGGTATTATCCGTCAGGCTAAACATCGCGTGCTTCTGCCGCGCTGCGTCTTCATGCGTCGGCCAGAAGCTGAGTGTGCGGTGTTTCTTCTCGGCAAGCCGGGTCAAGGCGGCCATGACATGGCTGCACGCGATACCGCCATGCGCGGCCCAGGGGCAAGTGCAGCGCGCAACTATCGTTCCGTTCGGCTCGAACTTCACGGTCACGAAATGATTGTACGCAGCGTTCGAGGTGCTACCGACGATTGCAGTGTATGGTGTGTTATTCATATCCGGCGCGATGATCCGCACCGACATCCGCTTGCCTTTTTCCTTCAGGCGGAGGAGTTCTTTAGGTCTCATGTGCTGTTGTTTCTCACCCCAAATCCCAATACGCGCGGGTTCAAATAATTGGGAGAAAAGGAGCTGTTTCGCGCTTTCATATTGGCATGATTATAGCACAGATGTTTTAATCTGTATAGGTTTAGCTATCGTATTGTTTGTATAAGATTTGTGCCGGGTTGTATAAATTCAGCCCCTATAAAGACCCATCTTCAATGCAATATTGGGCGGACACATAGGTCCGCCCCTACAGAATACAACGCGCGTTTTCCGGTGTAGGGGTCGCGGCTTGCCCGACCCGTCCGATACAGAATACCTGCGAGAGGTCGGATCAAACCATTGGATGACGGAACGACGCCGAATAATGCCCCGTCACGTAATGCTCCAATTGCCGCTCAATATCGGAGAGCAGCCCGCTCGCGCCGATGCGGAATAAATGCGGTTGCATCCATTCCTCGCCGAGTTCTTCCTTCATCAAAATCAGCCAGTCGAGCGCCTGCTTTGCCGCGCGAATGCCGCCCGCAGGTTTGAACCCGACCTTGTAACCCGTCTGCTCTTCATAATCGCGAATGGCGCGCACCATGACAAGGCTCACGGGCAGCGTCGCGTTGACAGGTTCCTTCCCGGTGCTGGTCTTGATGAAATCCGCGCCCGCCATCATGCAGACCTGACTCGCCATTGCGACCATGCGCAGCGTACCAAGTTCGCCCGTCGCGAGGATCGCCTTCATATGCGACTCGCCGCAAGCATCGCGCATTGCGCGCACCTCGTCGTAGAGGCCGCGCCAATTGCCCGTGAGCGCGTGCGCCCGCCCAATCACGATGTCGATCTCGCGAGCGCCATCCGCAACCGACGCGCGAATCTCCGCAAGCCGCGTTTCGAGCGAGGTTTGACCCGCCGGGAAACCAGTCGAAACAGCCGCGACCGGGATTTGCGTGCCATGCAGTGCATCTACCGCCGTCGCGACGAGATTGTGATAGACGCACACCGCGCCGACCTTGATCCCGTCCACGCCGAGCGCCGCCAGCAAATCCGTGCGGACGGGTTGACGTGCCTTCGCGCACAGGCGGCGCACATTGCCGGGGGTATCGTCACCACTGAGCGCGGTCAGGTCGATGCACTGGATCGCGCGCAGCAGCCACGCCGCCTGCCACTCCTTCTTGACGGTGCGCCGCGTGCCGAGCGTTGCGGCGCGGCGTTCGACGGCGCTGCGGTTCACGCGCTGGTCCAGCACGCGGTCGAGGTCCAGCGGCGTACCCGGGTTGCGCTCTTCGCGTGCGTGATCCAGACGTTCATCTTCGTAAATATTCAGCGCAACCATTGCCCGCTACCTCTCACATTTTAGTGTCGATTATAACTCACTTGCTAATGAGGGCGCAGCGTTGCGCCCTCGTCATAAAACCGACTATCCCGCCGCAGGTGTATCCGTGATCCCGCCTTCGGTCAGCTTTGCCGCGTCGAGCGCATGGGCGGCCTGCTCGTCGGTCAGGTAGCCAAGTTCAACCACCAGTTCGCGGATGGTACGGTTCTGCGCGATGGCCTGCTTGACTACCGCCGCGCCCTTTTCATAGCCGATGATCGGGTTGAGCGCAGTCGCGATGATCGCGTTCTTCGCGAGCCACGCTTCGGCCTTTTCTTTGTTCGCGACGAGGCCAAGCACGCACTTATCGGTGAATGCGCGCACCGCACCGATCATCACGTCCATCTCCTGAAACAGGCAGTGCGCGATAATCGGCATCATGACGTTGAGTTCGAGCTGCCCGGCCTGTGCCGCGTAGGTGATCGTCGTATCGTTGCCGAGGACGTAAAACATCGCCATATCGAGCATTTCCGCAAGCACCGGGTTTACCTTGCCGGGCATGATGCTCGACCCCGGCTGCACAGGCGGCAGCCGAATTTCGTCCAACCCCGTGCTGGGTCCGCTGGAGAGCAGCCGGAAGTCATTCGCGATGCGGATCAAATCCTGCGCGGTCGCACGGATCGCGCCGGAGAAGAACACCGCGTCGCTCATGGACTGCATCCCCTCGAAGAGATTATCGCTCTCCTGAAGCTGCATCCCCAGCAGTTCACCGAGGACGCGCACCATCCCCTTGTGATAATCCGGGTGTGCATTCAACCCCGTTCCGGCTGCCGTCCCGCCGATGCCGAGCCGCTTCAAGCCTTCGGCGGCCATATTGATTTTTTCGATGTTGCGTTCAACGGCCTTCGCGTAACCACTGAATTCCTGCCCAAGCCGCACCGGGACCGCGTCTTGCAGGTGCGTCCGTCCGCTCTTCACGACAGGCCAGAACTCCTGCGCCTTCGCATCCAGCGCGTCGTGCAGCGCTTGCAGCGTCGAAACGAGATCGCCGAGCCGCCACAGTACGCCGACGCGAATCGCGGTCGGGATCGTATCATTCGTGCTTTGCGCCATGTTCACATGGTCGTTGGAGCGCACGGGTTTGTCCTTCGCAGGCGCGGCAAGCGCGACGCCAAGAATTTCACTCGCACGGGCGGCGAGAACTTCATTCGTGTTCATATTGTGGCTGGTCCCCGCGCCCGCCTGGAACGGATCGACCACGAACTGATCGTTCAGCTTGCCGTCCATCACTTCGCTTGCGGCCTGCACAATCGCATCCGCGAGGTGCGGTTCGAGCAAGCCGAGATCGCGGTTAACGACCGCCGCCGCGCGCTTGATCGCGGCCATCGACCAGACGAAGGCGCGGTACGGCTTGAGACCGGAGATGGGGAAATTGTTCACCGCGCGCTGAGTCTGCACACCATAATAGGCGTTCGCGGGGACTTGTAACTCGCCGAGCGAGTCTTTTTCGGTACGATAGTCAACCATGTTCAACGACTCCTGAAATGCTGAAAAATGATAACGCCGATTGCGGGCGAGGCAAGCGCCCGGCCTCGCCTTCGTAGGGTCAGATCAATCCGTCGCGGAGACAAAAAAGAGCGGATCGCGCTTGATCCGCTCCAGGATGCGCTACACACAACCTTACGAACTAGGCGACGCGCGTTGTAGCCGGGACCCGTCTTGTAGAAATCATAGTTGGGCTGAATATCAGGCGTGAGGTCGATCACGGTTCCGGGTGCAGCATATTTCGTACCATGCAGAGGCTGGACTTCCTGCCCATCTTTGAGCGTATAGCGCAGACGGAACATCGGGTTCCTCGAAAATCGCATCAAATGGGCATTCCGGGAGGCACGCACCACAATCGATACAGGCGTCGGGATCGATGAAGTACCACGGCCACTCGGCTTCCGGGCAGTGCCTGCCGTACGATGCAATCGACCGGACAAACTTCAACGCACGCGCCGTCGCGCAGGCACAGACTGGTAATGACGTGAAAGTCACAACGGGTACTCCTTCTGTCTTTTATCAGACCGAAATCGTTATCCGGGTAGATAACAAAAAGCGGGTCGCACAATTGACCCGCTTTTGCTGCACTGTGCGCGTATCTGACACGAAGACTAGGCACGCGCGTTGTAGCCGGGTCCCGATCTATGAAGAAGTCGTAATTCGGCTGAGTATCGGGCGTCAGGTCGATGATCGTGTTGGGGGACATATACTTGTCGCCCGTGAACGGCTTGACTTCCTGACCATCCGCGAGTTCATAGGCTGCCGGGGACGTCATCTTCCGGGAAAATCGCCTCGAATGGGCATTCCGGGACGCACGCGCCGCAATCGATGCAGGTATCCGGGTCAATGAAGTACCAGGGCCACTCCGCTTCCGGGATACCCGGTACGATGCACTCCACCGGACAGACTTCAACGCAAGCGCCATCACGCAGGCACAGGCTGGTAATAATGTGGGTCATTCGAGTAGCTCCTCAATTGCTGGATTGTTCAGTTTTGAACAAGCTATGTTCGACACTATAGACGGTGAACCCCTAAAATCGCAATAAACAAACCGCCTGATTCTGATATGATGATTCCCGCTATTTCGAGGTGAAAAAGGTCGCGAGTTCAAGGGTGAAGCCGGGGAGTACGTCACCGCCTGTGAAAGTGTCGCCAACGGATAAAGAGTGTTCGTGGCAGGATCGTCAGCGTGTATAGACCGTTAATAACTTGCGTCGGCGATAATCGATGATCCACACCAGTCGCACATCCATCTCTGCAAATACATAACCGGCTTTTCTGCAACAACTTCAGACCAGATTATCAGATTTCAGAGATTACTTCGACTAGCCAGATCGGGAACAAGCATCAAGCGGAAGAGTCGTCATCTTCGTCGCTTATTGGATGCTCTACATCATAGGCGTCAATTCGATCTTTTTCATAAAAAGATCACATCCGGTTGGCGTGAACCTTTGATCCACCGTTCGCCAGAGTTTCGGGCAACGCAAATGTTACCTCAACGTGAACGACAATTCCAGAATTTCGCTGGGCATCCGCATAAGATTCGATTTTTCGGCGAATACGCGCCGCGTTATGTAGTTGAACCTGTCGGATATATATTTTTTCGCACTCAATGGCACAATCTCCCCTTCGATGAGTTCAAACGGCTGTTCATCCTGTTTCTTCCAGAACTCATCCAGAGACATTCCCTCGCGGACGGGTGCAGCAATATCAGCCATGTTCACCACCTCATTCGACGGTTCGATTATAGCGCCTAACTATCGCATGATATGGTTTCTACAAGCGAAGCACACCGTATCAAAGTGTTCGATCAAAAAAGTCCGTGAGCGGGAGCATCAAGCCGGGGATGGCATCGCCGCCGGCGAGCGTATTGCCCTTCCGCAGCGTGAAAGGTGCGTGTGAACGTGAATAGACCGTGATACTCTCCTCCTGTGGGTCCACCATCAAAGCGAGGCGTACCCCGTTCTCAATATCCAGTTGGAGTTTACGTTCGACTTTCGCGCGTTCCTGTTCGCCAAATATTTCGGCGGTCAGATCAGGCGGGATGAGCAACGGTTAATTCTTCCACTCCGGCGTAGCGGCAAAATACGCTTTTTCGCGTTTGCGGCTCAGACAAAGCACATGCGGCTGGCGCATAAACCGGGCGCGCGTGCGGGTCTTATCTGCTAACTGAACATACGTCGAGCGGATATGGACACGTTCCAGCCGTTTGTCACGAATGGCATCCGCAAAGTCATTGATCGTCAGGTCAATAAGGAACGGCCTGATAATTGGGAATGATCCAGATTTCGCCGTCAATATATTCGACTTCCTCCGGTTTGGAAAGCCGCCACAGCTTCTTCAAGGACATGCTTTTCGGTACTGTATTTCCATTCATTACTCGTCGACTTGCCTTGTTTCGTCAGACCAACACTCAATGATTTTAAGTCGTTCTTCGATTTCCGGTACATACCCAAGCAAAGGTGTATCCCATATAGCACTCTCAAATACAGCGTAAAGAAGTTTTATAAAGTCAAGTGCATCTCCAACCGTATTTATACTCTTGAGTTTCATTAGAGACGAGCATTTTTCGCTTACACCCAGTATCTCAATCGGCATCTCATCACATTCGGATCGTGTCGGCATTCTCTACCCTCCATATTCATCAGCGCACGCTCTTCGGGTCCAGCGCATCCCGCAACCCATCCCCCAGAAAATTGAACGCGAACATCGTGATCGCGAGGATCAACGCCGGGAAGAAGACCTGATTGGGATACGTGCTGATGCTCCCCACCCCATCCGCAATCATCGCACCCCAGCTTGGCATCGGCTTGTTCACGCCCAGGCCGATATAGCTCAGGAACGCTTCCGTCAATATATAGGACGGGATCGCGAGCGTTTCCACGACGAGCAGCGGACCCAGAATATTCGGCAAAATATGGCTGAACATGATCCGTCCGCCGCGCACGCCCATTGACCGCGCGGCGAGGACATATTCGCGTTCGCGCGCGGAAAGCACCTGCGCCCGCGTCAGACGCGCCATGCTCTCCCAGCTCGTCACACCGATCCCGATGAAGATGAAGAGCATCCCGCCGAATGCCGCATCCAGCTTGCCGAGCGCACCGACCAGCCCGCTCGCGTTGCCCGCCGCGAACGACGAGCGGAAAAACGCCATCAGCAAAATGATGAACAGCAGCGAGGGGAACGCATACATCAGGTCCACCACGCGCATGATCAGGTTGTCGAGCCAGCCACCATAGAAGCCCGCGATGCTGCCAAGCGTCACACCGATGAGCAGACTGATCGCGGGACCGACGAACGCGACCGCCAGCGAAATCCGCGCGCCGTAGACGAGGCGACTGAATAGATCGCGCCCGACATAATCTGCGCCGAACGGAAACGCATCGTTCACACGCGCATAGCCGCCCTCGCTTTTCGGCACGACAGAAGGAAACAGCGCGGGCAGCCAGCCAGGAATCGCGTTGTTGTCCTTGAGGCTTTGCTTATCATAAGGCCGGATCGCGAGCGAATCGGCAGCCAATGCGCTCGCGACGATCAGGACAAGGATCACGAGGCCGAGCAGCGCTGCGCGATTGGCACGCAGCCGCCGCAGCGCCATACGCCAGGGACCGCGCGGCGTTTCCTGTTCAGCTTTCGGGGAGGTGTGCAAAGTGGCAACAGCGGTCATAAGCTACTTTCCTGTGAAGCGGATTTGCGGGTCCAGCCACGTATAGAGCAGGTCGATAGCAAAATTGGCGAAGATGAGCAGCGCCGCGAAGAGCAGCACGGTCCCCATGATCACCGGGTAATCGCGGTTGGAGATGCTATCCACGAAATAGCGCCCCATGCCGGGTATCCCGAACTGGCTTTCCACCACGAAGGAACCCGTCACCAGCGCCGCGAAGAGCGGACCCACGACCGTCATCACGGGGATCAGCGCGTTACGCAACGCATGGACGAGGATAACCGCGCGGCTGCGCAGCCCTTTCGAGCGCGCGGTACGGATAAAATCCTCGCCCAGCACTTCAAGCATGGTCGCGCGCGTCAACCGCGCGATAAGCGCCGAGCTGCCGAAGCCGAGCGTGAACACGGGCAGCGCCGCCTGCGCGGGCGTCCCCCAGCCGGAGACGGGCAACGCGCGGAACGTCAGCCCGAAGATGACGACGAGCAGCGGTCCCAGCACAATCGATGGAAGCGAAACGCCCATTACCGCGACGCTGATCGCGAGCGTATCCGGCAGGCGGTTGTGGTTCGTCGCCGCGATGAGTCCCATCGGCAGCCCGATCACGACCGCGACCAGCAGCGCGAGCGCGCCCAGCGTGAACGACACAGGCAGATTGTCGCGAAAAATATCGTTGACGGTGCGCGACGGCGATTTATAGCTCGGTCCGAAGTTCATCCATTGCAGGACGGAGCCGCCCAACGGAATATTGATCAACGCGCCGCTGGCCTGATCGTCGTTCAGCGGACCCGCGACGAGGCGCGGCACGAGAACGTTGCTCAGGTAGCGCGCGTACTGCGCCGGGAGCGGCTCATTGAGGTGATATTTCGCGTTGATGTTGGCGAGGATTTCCGGTGGGAGTTTCTTTTCGCTGTCGAACGGACCGCCGGGGACGGCGTGCATCAGCAGGAACGTCACCAGCGAGACGCCAATCAACACGGCGGCCATGCTCAACAAACGGCGAATGATGTATGCGCCCATGCGCCTTTCCCTTGAAACAAAAAAGGCGCTGCATTCCTGCAACGCCTTTATATTGTCGGCTAAATCAGCGGAGAATTACCGGTTCGATTAGAACCGATCATCCCGGCGACCGCCACCCCGCGAACCACCACCGCCACCGTAGCCACCCATTCCACCGCCGCCGCCACCACTGCGATTGTCTTCGCGGGGACGCGCTTCGTTAACGGTCAGGTTGCGGTTGCCCATCATATAGCCGTTGTAGGTGCTGATCGCCTTGTTCGCGTCTTCACCGTTAGCCATCGTGACGAAGCCGAAACCTTTGGAACGTCCTGTCTCGCGATCCATGATGACCGCGACGTCAGTTACCGCACCCGACTTCTCAAACAATTCGCGCAGTTGCGCTTCCGTGATGCTGTAGGGCAGGTTCCCGACATAGAGCTTCTTATTCATACCGATCTTCGATCCCTCATCTGGTTCGCGGGCGATTCTCTCCGCCCGTGCGCAAAAGTTTAGCACACTATTTTCAAAAGGTACAGCACGAAATTTCAATCCATTTGTGCAGTCAAATCGGATGTAATCGCGCACGACGGCGAGCGCCGCCTATGGTAAAATCGGCAGATACGAAAGGGGTCACTCATGGCCGAATACAAACCCATCGCGACCAACCGCAAAGCCTATCACGATTATGAGATCGGGGACACGTTCGAGGCGGGGCTGGTCCTGATGGGGTCGGAAGTCAAGAGCCTGCGTTCCGGGCAGTGCAATATGCAAGATGGGTTTGTCGAGGACCGCGATGGCGAATTGTGGATGCTGCAAGTCCATATCTCAGAATATGCGCAGGCGAATATCTGGGGCCACGAGCCGCTGCGCCCGCGCAAGCTGCTCCTGCACAAGCAGGAAATCGCGCGCCTGATCGCCCGCAAACGCGAGAAGGGCTTCACCCTCGTACCGACCAAAATGTACTTCAAGGATGGCCGCGCGAAGGTCGAAGTCGCGCTGGCGCGGGGTCGCAACAAGGGCGACAAGCGGCAGGCGATGGCCGAAAAGGATGCGCGTCGCGATATTCAACGCGCCCTCAAGGATCTGGACCGCTAACCGCGAATCCAAACGGGCCGAAGCGAAAAATGAGGGCGGATACACAGATCCGCCCCTACGAAGAGGGACCTAGAACTGATTCCAGAGGAACTGGTTCTGTACTTCGTGGTGGAACTGCACCTCGCTCGTTTTGACGAGCGCACCGAGGCGGCGCGGGCTGCGGTCGGCGGCCATCAGCTTGAGCGCGTAGTATTTCTCGTGAACTTCCTCACCGAGCATTTCACGCGCGTAGGTGCTGTTCATGAAGTTGTGAATAGCGTCGTAGATGTTATCCGGCAGGATTGCATCATGCGCGACGGTCCCTTCCGCGCCTTCCAGCCCGGTCTTGAAGAAGGTGTACATCGCCATGTATGGGTTGGCATCCGGCGCGATGGAACGCACTTCAACACGAGCGCTCTTCTCGTTTCCAATCGGGATGCGGATCATCGAGCCGCGATCTGTCGGACTGGATTTGATCTGGTTCGGCGCTTCAAAGTGCGGGTCGAGACGGCGATAGCTATTGACGCTGCTGTTCAGGATCAGGCAGATGTCGTTGCCAACGTTCAAAATGCGGTTGATGAAGCTGTGCGCCAGCGGCGAGAGATTGTTCGGTCCCGTCGCATCCCAGATCAGGTTTTTGCCATCGCGCGAGACGGACATATTCGTGTGCATCCCGCTCCCGTTGATGCCGACGACGGGCTTGGGCAGGAAACTGGCCGTGAGGTCGAGGCTGTGCGCCACCTGCCGGCAAAGCAGCTTATAAAGCTGAATCTGGTCGGCGGCGATCCCGGCTTCGCTGTAGCCGTAGTTCATCTCGAATTGAGAAGGCGCGACTTCCGGGTGGTCCTTCTCGTTGGCAAAGCCCATCGCGCGCTGCACTTCGGCAGCGGTGTCGATGAACTGCCGCAGCGGGTCACCGGGGAGTGAGTGGTAATAGCCACCCAGCGCCATAAAATCGAATTTTCCGGTCAGCGCGTAAGTTTGTTCGGCATTGCGCCCGTTGAAAAGGAAGCCTTCAATCTCATTGGCGGCATTACACACTGTACCATCGCGCTCGTAGAGGCTTTGCAGATAATTCTTGAGGCGTGAACGCATATCGGCGGCGTAGGGCGTCCCATCTTTTTCCAGCACTTCGGAGAATGCAATCACCTTGCCCGCGCCGAAGAAATCCGAAGGGAGCCAGTAGAACGCCGACCAATCGACCGCCAGCCGCAAATCCGACTCGCGTTGTGCGGTGAAGCCGCGAATCGAGGAACCATCGAAAGTCAGGTTATCGGACGACTTGAGCAGAAATTTCTTGTCGTAATCGAGCATGTGCAGGCGGCCTTCAAGGTCCGTGAAGAGCAGCGTAACCGCCTTGATCCCCTTTGTATCAGTCAGATACTTGAGCCGCTTCTCTTGCAGCTTGTCCATCGCAACCCGCTCGAGCCGCTCTTTTTTGGCCGCGAGGTTGAGTTCTTCGAGTTCTTCGTAGGGTATTTCCAGAAAGTCGCGCAGCGCCATCTTAGCCGTGTGCCTTTTTGTACAATTCGGATAGAATGCCGAAAGTGTAGCACCTAAAGATTGGGTGGCAAGGTGCGCGTTTTGGTATATTGCACAATTTGGGCGGGTCAAGCCCGACCCATCTTCAATTCGCGGGCGGACACATCGGTCCGCCCCTACACAGGCAATTTCCTTACCTTACGGACCCGCTGGAGTCGCCTGCAAGCGCGCAATCTCCGCTTCGACCATCTGGATCGCGGCGTCGGCGCTCTTTGGTGGATTCGGCGTGTCGCGCAATTGTTTCAACCCGCCGAGCAATTTGTCGAGTTGTGTAGGCGCGATGCGCAGCGCGGTTCGCAGGTCGCGCTCCCACTCCGGCGAATCGAGGGCGATTTGCGCCGTCGCGATGTCGAAGCGCTTCCAGAAATCGCCGGGGCGCTGCGCAGCGGCCTGCTGTGCGAGCGTCAGCCCGCGCTGATAATAGCGGCGACTCTCATCGACATTGCCCTGCATCAGGAACAGCAGCGCGAGGTTGCCTATCGGGTACGAATCTTCTGGCGTGATCGTCTCGGCAAGCTGATAATAGTGAATCGCGTCGGAAGTGCGCCCCTCGCGGCGGTACAGCCCGGCCAGCGTGCCATTGACCGATTGACGGTTTGCATCACGCACGTTCGGATCGAGAGTCAACGCGCGGATCAACAGCTTTTCAGCATCCGCATATATATCGTTCTTGCGCCCGCGATCCGGCTCGCTGTCACCTTCCAGCCGCAGCGCATAGCCGAGCGCGGCCACCGCAGGCGGGAAGTCGGGGTCGGTCTTGAGGACGTTTTCGAGGTGCATCACCGCTTTGGGGCGATCCTTGAGGATCAGGTACAGCTCCCCAAGCTGATAATTGGCCGCCGGATTCTCCGGGTCCAGACGAACGGCTTCATCGTAGGCGCGTACCGCTGCCGAGATGTTACCCGTCTCGAATTGCCCCTCGCCAAGCTGCAAGAGCGTCAGGGCGCGCGTGGTATCTGCCGCCTTGCGCTGCGTATCGGCGATACCCTGATTGGTCTGGTCGAGCAGCTTGCGGACCTGCTCGCGCGTGTCGGCTTCCAGATTTTTGCGCAGATTTGCGGCTTCCGTTTGTTCGTTGGCAAGCTGCTCCTGCACGTTTTTTAATTCCGTGTCGTATTGCCGCAGGCGGTTGAACGCGCCCGCGCCGAGGACCGTCCCCACAATCGCCGCAAGCAGACCGCCGAAGATCGATAGCGCCTGAATGAAGCCCAGCACCATCGAGGCTTGATCAGTCGTCTTGCTCGCCATGTCCATCAGGCGGCTGAGGCGCTCGTTGAGTTCATCCGCTGAGGGTGACGACGAGGCCGGAGTCGGCGGCGTAACGGGCGGCGGGGTGGCCGATTGCGCCAACGCACGCGGCGCAAGCGTCAGCAGCAGGGCTACTATGAATACACTCAGGGGCAGCCAGCGCTTCACGAGGGTCGCTCCAATCCCAGCAAGTCTTTCAGATCGGAAATGAAGGTTTCGATGGTCGTGATGCGGATGATCCCGATCTCGATGGTTTCCTTGAGCGCGTCGTCATCTGTGCCGCGCTTGAAGGCTTCGGCCAGTTCATCCGCGACCCGTCCGCTGCCTTGCAAAACGAGCAATGGGTTCTTCGCGATGGCATTTAGTCGCGCTTCCTTGCGCACGATTTCGCCGCCATTGATCAGTACCGCGACGACGCGCTTGCCGATCAGCTTGCCGAAGCGCACCATCAAGTCCGACTCGACGCCGTAGTGATCGCCCTTGACGAGGATCAAATCGGTATGGTTCTGCTCGATCTCGTGTCGCTCATGGCTATCCAGCGCTTCGCCACTCAGGTTTGGCAGTTTCGCGTAATGCAGCGGCATTATCCCGATCAGGGGAAACTTCCCGCCGATAGCCGCGCGCGCCGCGCCCATCATGCCCACGAAGCCGCTATTTGTCGCGCCATCGATGACTGCGATGTTGTATTTTTCTGCCAATGGTGCAAGCTGTTCGCGGAAGGTCGGCTCCAGCTTCTTGATGATCTCGGCGGTCGAGGACCCTGCGCCGACGTGCATCAGGATCGCGCAGTCGTAAATAGGCAACCGCAGCCGCGCCCGCACCTCATCCGCATCGGCGTCCGGTTCGACGGTGACGGTTCGTATATTGCTACGTCCAAACCGGATGTTGAATGATCGACGTCCGCTCATCGGGTGTCCTTTCGCCAGCGCTACAAGTATCGTTTGTATCCGGCACGCGCGCAAGAGACACAGCCAGATAATGTTAGGGCGGACACGCACGTCCGTATATGGCGCGGTTTTCGTCGGGGCGGACACATCGGTCCGCCCGATAAATCAATTTTGACACCCTTACCTGACCGCGTAACATTCCCGCGCTGCAAAAACGGGACCGTTTGCGCTATAATGGCTCAATTCAAGCACGTCCAGCAGCGGAATTTGTGATTCATGGCGAAACGATCTGTCTATCCTTTCACCGCGATTGTCGGCCAGGAGCGTATGAAACGCGCGCTCATCCTGAATGCGGTCAACCCCGGCATCGGCGGCGTCCTGATTCGTGGCGAACGCGGCACGGCAAAATCGACAGCGGCGCGAGCGCTGGCCGCGCTCCTGCCGGAAATCGAAGTTGTGGCCGATTCGCCCTATAACGACGACCCGGCCAAACCCGATAGCTGGTCCGATTTCGTGCGCGAGCGGCACGCCGGGGAGACGGATATACCGACGGCGCGGCGGCGCATCCGTCTGGTCGAACTTCCCGTCAGCGCGACCGAAGATCGCGTTGTCGGCACGCTCGATATTGAAAAGGCGATCAAGCAGGGCGAGCGCCATTTCGACCCCGGCATTCTCGCGGCGGCCAATCGCGGCATCCTCTACGTGGACGAAGTGAACCTGCTCGATGACCATATCGTGGACCTGCTGCTGGACTCTGCCGCGATGGGCGTCAACACCGTCGAGCGTGAAGGCATCAGCTTTTCGCACGCGGCACGGTTCATCCTCGTCGGCACGATGAACCCGGAAGAGGGCGACCTGCGCCCGCAATTGCTGGACCGCTTCGCGCTCTCTGTCGATGTTCACGGTTTGGTCGGGGCGCGCGAGCGCATGGCGATTTTGCAACGCCACATCGAATTCGAGACTGACCCCGATCAGTTCCGCGCGAAATGGCAACCGGAAGAAGATCGTATCAGCGCGGAGATCGTGCGCGCCCGCGAGATCGTGGATACGGTCGGCTACACGGAGCGCGACCTGCTCACGATTGCGAATTTGACTGCTTCCTACAAAATCGACGGCCACCGCGCGGACCTCGTGATCCTCAAGGCAGCACGCGCGCAGGCCGCCTTCGAGGGGCGCAGCCAGATCACGGAACGCGACATCCTCATGGCTGCGCAGCTTGCGCTCCCGCACCGCATGAAGCGCAACCCATTCGATGACGCGGGACTGAGCGACTCCGCGCTCGAACAGCGGATGGAACAGGTCGCGACCGATGCCGATAACGCGGATAGCAAGCCGCAGCCTTCCGCAGAAGCCGCCTCACAGAAAAAAAAACTGAGTCTGTAACCAGCCCGGAGAGCGAAGCGCAGGAACAACCGGAGATGGGGCAGGCCGAACCCGCACCGCAGAATGTCTTCGACAACCGTAGCGCGTATTGGTGGGAAGGCGGCAAGAAGGTCGAAACCGGACAGGAATTCGCCACCCGCAAGCTGGATACCCCGCTCGACAAACTCACCCGCAAAATGTCTGGCCGCCGCAGCCGAACCAAAACCGACCGCAAGCGCGGACGCTACATTCAGGCGCGTCCGGCAGGCGAGCGGCGCGACGATATTGCGTTCGATGCGACCTTCCGCGCGGCTGCGCCATTCCAGCAGGGTCGAAAGGACGAGCAGGCGCAAAACGAGGTTGCATATACAATCCACACCAGCGATTTGCAGCGCAAGGTGCGCGTCAAACGCGCGGCGAACCTGATTCTCTTTGTAGTTGATGCGTCGTGGAGCATGGCCGTCGTAGAGCGGATGCAGGCCACCAAAGGCGCGATCATGTCGCTCCTGACGGATGCCTACCAACGCCGTGATCGGGTCGGCCTGATCGTCTTCCAGAAGGACCGCGCGACGCTCATCCTGCCGCCGACCAACTCCGTCGTCCTCGCCAAGAAAGCGCTTTCGGAAATTCCGGTTGGCGGCAAGACACCCCTATCTGCCGGATTGATGCTCGCGCAGAACGTCCTGCAACAGGAAAAGAGGCTGCACCCGGATGTGATGCCGCTACTCATCCTGCTCACCGATGGCGCGGGCAACGTCTCGGTTGGCGACCTGCCACCGATGCAGGAATCCTACGCCATCGCGGAGACGATTCATCAGGACGGCGTGCGCAACCTGACGATCAATATGGAACACGCGGCCTTCGATCAGGGACTCGCGCGGCAACTCGCGGAGCGGCTCGGCGGTCCATGCTATGCGTTGAGCGATTTACGTGCGCAGACGTTGTATGAGACGGTCAAGGAGCAGTTGAGCTAATCAACACTACATGGCTTTATACCAGTTTAGACGTTACACAGTTGGGCAAACCGGACGCCATTCTTGCCGTCCGCAAGGCTCAATTGCGTTCAACTGCGTAATATCTAGAGTTATACGCATACAGCGGGTCAAGCCCCGTCCAACCCACAATACAGGCTCGAAAGTTCGCCCCTGCGGTCTCAGTACAATTCGCGTGTCGAGAATGTCCCAAAAAACATGATGTTGCGGCCTTTGTTGTTCTTCATGATTTGGTGAATTTGCTCAACCTGTGCGTCGCTGTCGTCGGTCAGAACAGCAAGCGCAATTTTACCGGCTTCCATTTCCCGGACATGGCGCTCGATTTCGCGGAATTCTTCATCCGCGAAGTGCTGCACAGCACGGATCAGTTGCCCAAACCTGCCATGCTTTGAGCCTTCGAGATCAAGCACTTTTGCGCCTTCCGGTCCAACCAGGACGACAATCTTATCATCCGCGAAACCGGATTCATGCAGCGCATCAACGGCGCTCTGCGCGTCTGCCAATTCGTCGATGATGCAGATGACACGATGGATTGGATAGAACCAACGGCGACCAGTATTGATTTGATTAACGTCATCCATTGCTCGCATTCTCCTAAAAACTATCTGCACTTGCGCCGCCGCCGACCGTCGTTACGCGCGCGGCACAGCCAATTCCCAACATATTATATATTTTGCGCGCAGCTTCGACCACGCGCTCCCCGGCTTCGCGGCTGTCACAGAGTGTACACAGCGTCGGACCCGCGCCGCTGATTGCCGTTGCCAGCCCGCCGACCTGTGCCGCCGCCGCGCGCACTTCCGCGAGGCCCGGCATCAGGTGCGCCCGCGCGGGTTCGATGATGCAATCTTCTTCCATCGCGGCGGCCATGAGCGCCAAATCGCCCCGGTAGAGTGATGCGATCAAGCGCGCGACCGCTCCCGTTTGGTGAACCATGTCGTGCAGCGCGACCGAACGCGGCAGCACTGCCCGCGCCTCGACGGTCGGCACGGCAACATCCGGCGTGACGAGCGCGAAGTACATGCCCGGCGGCGTGGGCAGCGCGATCACGCTATCCGCCGTCACGCCCGTGACGAGAACGATCCCGCCGAAGAGCGCTGGAGCGACGTTATCCGCGTGCCGCCCGCTGACCGCCGCTTCACCCTCGACACAGGCTTCGAGTAACTCCGACAATGCCAGCGGCGAACCGAACGCCGCGTTTGCCGCGACCGCACCCGCGACCGCGCTGGCTGCGCTGCTGCCCAATCCGCTCGCCAGCGGCAGCCCCTTGTGAATATCCATGCGCAGACCATCCCGCGCGCCGATTTGCTTGAGGATGAAGGCCGCTGCGACGCTTGCGGTATTCCTGAGCGGGTTGCGCGTCAGCCTGCCGCCGTCGCCCGTAATTTCCGCGATGCTGACGCCCGCCTGCGGGACGCGCTCCGCGATGATTTCATCGGCGGGTTCGGCGAAGGCGCAGCCCAGAATATCGAAGCCCGGACCGATATTCGCCATTGTTGCGGGCGCGCTGGCGCGGACTTTCATGCAAGCACGCGCAGCGCCTGATTGAGGTCCGCGATCAGGTCGGCGGTGTCTTCCACGCCAATCGCGAACCGCACCAGATTTTCCTTGATGCCGAGCGCAAGCCGCTCTTCGGTCGATTTCTCGAAATAGGACATCAGCGCGGGCTGTTCGATCAGGCTGTCTACGCCGCCCAGACTCGGCGCGATGTAGGGAATATGCAGCGCGTCGATAAAATTAGACGTCATTGTCAGGTTGCCGCGCACCTCGAAGCTGACCACGCCGCCGAAGCCTTTCATCTGCTTCTTCGCGATGGCATGGTCGGGGTGGCTTTCGAGGCCGGGATACCACACGCGCTCAATCGCCGGGTGGCCTTCCAGAAAGTGTGCTATCGCCATCGCGCTGCGGTTTTGCTGTTCGACACGCAGGCCGAGCGTTTTAAGGCCGCGTTCGAGCAGATACGCGCACTGTGCATCAACCACGCCGCCGAGGACGCCGCGCGCATCCCGCAGCGCCGCGATGCGATCCTTCTTGCCGACGACGATCCCGGCCAGCAGGTCGTGATGTCCACCGAGGTATTTGGTCGCGCTGTGGACAATATAATCGATGCCGTAATCCATCGGGCGTTGATTGATCGGTGAGGCAAACGTGCCATCGATCATCGTGCGAATTTTATATTTGCGCCCGATCTCGCCGAGGCGTTCAAGGTCGGCGCAACGTAGATAAGGATTGGTCGGGCTTTCGGAGATGAGGAAGCGCGTCCGCTTCGGCTCGATGGCGTCTTCCAATGCCTGATAATCGCCCATCGGCACGACGGTTGTATCAATACCCAGCCGCTTGAGATAGGTCAGACAGAACTGGCGCGTGCGGCGGTAACAATCATCGGTCATGATGATGTGTGCGCCCGTCGGCAGGCTGGCGAGCAGCAGTGACGTGCTGGCCGCCATCCCGGAGGAGAACAGCACGGCGTCTTCCGCGTCTTCGAGCGCGGCGACCTTGCGTTCGACGGCCTGCACGGTCGGGTTGCCATAGCGCCCGTAGTCTTCGCGATTTTCCTTCGGGTGGCCTTCGGCGCGCGCCGTCATGAAATCAACGAGGTCTTTGGTATTCGCGAAGGCATAGGTCGCGGCCTGAATGATCGGCATCGGGACGGCCTGATGCGCGCGGCTGCGCGTATCGCCGCCGTGAACGCTGAGGGTATTCGGGCCTTGCGTGGGGTCTTCGTGCTGTTCGCCCGTTTCCGGGGAAGTATGTTCTGCCAGCATGGGTGTTCTTCCGGGTTTTTGATGGTGAGTATAGCGAAAAGCGGTTGCGCAGTCGAAAAACGCTGGCGGGGGTTATTGGGGTAAGCACATCACAGTGGGTTAGAGGATTGGGCGGACACACAGGTCCGCCCCTACAGAGTGCGGGTTGCCGTAGGGACGGCATTCTTGCCGTCCGCAAACAAATATGCGCTAGAAGTACCGCGTTTCCTTGCCGTTGATTTCCATCGGCTCGCGCTTGTCCTTCTCGTCAGTGTCCCAATCGCGCATCCATTCGCGCCATTTCTGCTTGCCGCCTTCGTTCCAGCGACCGCGAAACTGACGGTAGTATTTGCGCCTGTCGCCGCCGAAATTACCGCCCATGAGCGAGCGGATGCCGAGCATCAACAGCCCGCCCACGATCACAAATGGTAGCAGATGCAGCGCGACTTTCAGGAAGAAGAACACGATGCCAAGCATCGGACCCGCGAACACGAATACGGCCAATCCGACCAACAGGATCGCAGGCCAGCCGCGAACCGCGAAGTCGCGCGCGTGCCGTTCACCGCGCTTCCACTTTTCTCCACCATCCCAACTCATAGGTTTGCCGTGCATTGTGTAGTTTTCCTCTCGCTTTGTGCGATATAGAAACCAATACGTGAGGCAGTGGCGAAAAGTCGCGGCTGTCAGGTACTTCTTACAGATGTTATGCAGCGGATAGACATTTCCCGATCACTGCTGGAAATCGTTTGCGCGGGGTACAATCGGGCGCAGTTCGTTATTTTAATTATTCAAGTGAGCAAAACGCATGTGTGCTTATCAAATTCCGCGTTTGACCCCACCCGCGCCCGTCGCAGCGAATGAAGCGATCCTGATCGCCAATGGCGACCTCCGCCTCTCCGCGAATCAGGTCTGCTGGCCTGCGCAACGCGAAATGGAGGCAAGTATTACGGCGGCGTTCGCGAATGAAGGGATCACCATCCGGCGCGGGCATGAATACGATGAAACGCTCAAGCACGGCTTCATCTGGAACCAGCGCATGGGCATGGATGTCTTCAAGAGCATTCACCCCGACGCGAAGCTGATCGTCGCGGAGTCGGTCTGGCAATATAGCCATCATCTCATGGCGGGCCTGCGCGCCCATCGCGGTCCGATCCTGACGCTCGCGAACTGGAGCGGGCAGTGGCCGGGGCTGGTCGGCCTGCTCAACCTGAACGGCTCGCTGACGAAAATGGGCGTGCCATTCAGTTCGATTTGGAGCGTGGATTTCACCGACGACTTTTTCCTGAACGGCATACGACAGTGGATACGCGAGGGGCAAATCACGCACGAAACGAGCCACGTCCGCGACCTGCCGACGCTCTCCGGTCCCGAAGCCGAACTCGGCGGCGCGCTCGCAGAGCAGCTCCGGCATGAAAAGGCGATCATCGGCATTTTCGATGAAGGCTGCATGGGCATGTACAACGCGATTATCGACGACGAAATGCTCAACCCGACCGGGATTTACAAGGAACGCCTGAGCCAATCCGCGCTCTTTGCCGCCATGCAGATGGTCCCCGACCGCGAAGCGCGCGATGTCTATGAATGGCTCGTCGCGCGCGGGGTGAAGTTCGACTTCGGGCAGACCGACGCGACCGACCTCACCGAACCGCAGGTCCTCGAACAGTGCCGGATGTATATCGCGGCGGTTCGCATCGCGCACGATTTCGGCTGCGCTGCCGTCGGGATTCAATATCAGCAGGGCTTGAAGGACCTCGCACCTGCCTCCGACCTCGTGGAAGGGCTGCTCAACAACCCGGACCGCCCACCCGTCCACGACGCACACGGTAACGAACTGTTCAAGGGCGAAGCGCTCCCGCACTTCAACGAAGTCGATGAGGGTGCGGCGGTGGATGCCCTCGTCACCAACCGGGTCTGGCGCGCGATGGGGCTGGACCCCTCGACGACGCTGCACGACCTGCGCTATGGTGAGCAGTACGGGAATGATTTCGTGTGGGTACTGGAAATTTCCGGCGCGGCTCCGGCCAGCCACTTCGCAGGGGGCTACGCAGGCGCGGTCAGCGAGCGCCAGCCGCCGATGTACTTCCGGCTGGGCGGTGGAACGCTCAAGGGGATTAGCAAGCCGGGTGAGGTGGTATGGAGCCGCGTCTTCGTGCAGGGCGGCAAGCTGCACGCCGATCTCGGACGCCTCTCCGCGCTTGAACTCCCGCTTGAAGAGACCGAGCGCCGCTGGCAGGCGACCAGCCCGCAGTGGCCGATCATGCACGGCGTCCTGCATGGTGTTTCCCGCGATCAGATGATGGCACGTCATAAAGCCAACCACCTGAACGTCGCCTATGCGCCCGATGCAGAGACGGCAGACCGCGCGTTGGCCGCCAAAGCCGCAATGTTCGCTGGAATGGGCATCGCGGTTCACCTCTGCGGGACGGTCAACCTGTGATTTTCTGTGTAGGGCGGACCGATGTGTCCGCCCTATGCCCGACAAATTGTGGATTTATGACGACTGCGGGTTAGAGCGGCTTCAACTCACGCTGATAGCATTCGCCTCAAGACAGCCCTGTTCCACCACAAGCGCAATCCCACCGTTCTCAAGGACGGGGTTCGTATCTGTAATTGTGAACAGCGGCTGCTCATCTATCCGCGCCCGGAGCGTATTGCCTTCCACTTGCAATGAAAGGCTGACGGGCTGCTCGAACTGCCAGTCAAATAGCGCTTCTGTCAATATTTGGCGAATATCTTCAAAGGCTTTGACGAGGCGCACTTTCCCGCCTGGCACGAGCAGCAGTGCATAGTAGCGCGTCATACCCTGCACGCGCGCCGCAATCCCCGCCGCGCTGCACAGGTGCGGGGTGAGCGACGCCGAGACGGTGTAATCCTGCCAGTCGCGCGTCCCGGTGATGAGCAGCCCCGTCCCCTCGTTCTGCACGATATGGAAGGGCGACTGCTCCGTGTCGCGCGTGCGCGAGACACCCTCGACCCATGCGCGTTTCCAGAGGTTCCCCGGCGCACGGTCGAAGGTCACACGCGGCGAACCTGTCCAATCCAGATAGTCGAGATAGAGCGTTCCCTCTGTCGGCTCACCCGGTAGAACGTCAATGAAAATGCCTACTTTTGCAATTGGGACGCCACCGACATCGGGGACCACCCACGAAAAAACATGATCTTCACCGGGTTGAAGGCGCGCGGATTTGCTCGCACACGCTGGTGTCTTTCCCTCCTCGGAATGGCACTCAACATACAACAGGCAAAAAACATGCTTAACGTTCGATTTTGCGGCAGTGACACGCGCCCGCACTGTCTGACCAGAGTAGAGCGTAGGTGACGCCATCATCGTGTAGCTACCCGGTAGGTCTAGCGCGTCAGATGGAGTAAATGTGGGTGTAGAAGCGCAAACGTATCCACTTTGTTCAAAACGGTAGTGTAGAGCGAGGCAGCGCGTTTGTTCTTCATCATGCCATACATTTTCAAGCGTAAGATGCCCCACCTGCTTAGGAGTCAGTTTATCGACCTCAAAGCCCTGCACCGACCCCGGTAGCGAAAAATGGAAGCGTGCGCCGTCTTTCGGGCGTTCCGGCGACAGCCCCGCGAGAGCGCGACCACTCGCAACGATATGATACGTTTCCTGCACGGCATCGGTGATCGCTCGCCCACCGTCCGCAGTCGGCATATACAGGCGGTCCGCAACGGGGTCGCGCCAGCGCGCCTCAATTCCTGCCAAGCCGTTCTTAATCCCCAGCAGGCAACCGACGTTACCAGAATTGCAGTCGGTATCCCAACCACACGTATTCACAATCGAGAGCGCTTTGGAAAAATCGTCCTCGCAGTAGAGCAAGCCGAGGATCATCACGCCATGATTGGGGATGACATGGCACGCGCCGGGGAATTTGTCGTAGCCGTAGCTCGCGGCCAGCCGACGCCGTGCTTCCCGCCAATCGGATTCGACAGCGCGCCATTCGCGGAGATCAGCGATCAGGCGACGCACGAGGCAATCTTGCGGTATATAAGACAAGCCAATGTCGATCAACTTTTCGATGCTCGTCTCGACGAACGCGGCGGCTTCCATCGCTGCCCAGAGCTGCGCGGCATAGACCGCCTCTCCATCATGGCTGATGCTCCCCGCCCGCCGCGCGAGGTCCGCCGCGAATGCCGGATCGCCCGGCGCGACCATCGCCCAGCCGTCGATAAAAATCTGCGCGCCGATTTGCTCCGCGACCGTCGTTCCATTCAACGTAATAGAACCACTATCCGGCGCTTCGATACCGCTCTTGAGGCGCAGATAGGCCGTGTGTTCGGTCGAATAGCCGAAGCCGCCCCACCACAGGATCGATTTGTTCTCGATAATGTAGTTGAGCCACGTCCGGCCAATCTGCGCCGGGGTGAGATCACGCGGATTGCCATGATCGGGGAGCGCGCGGAGAAAGGTGAAGGTCCCCGTAATGTCGTCATCGGTGACGATCAGCGGGACGCCGCGCTTTTCGTTCACATACTCCGTGATTTCGCCGAGTTCGGCCATGATCCGCTCGTGGGACCACTGCTCGAAAGGCCGACCGAGGTACACGCCGATCAGCTTGCCGAGGACTCCGGCGTAGACACGTTCGGCGTAATCAATGTGCAATTCAGGCGTCGGGTGGTCCGTCATATTCAATATCCGTCGGGTGAATCCAGCGCATCGGGCGTTCGCGCGTTTTCTCTTCATAGACATGCGCGACGAGACCCGGCAGCCGGGCGATCATGAAAAAAGTATTGCCGAGTTCTGGCGGAATGTCGAGATCGAGCAGCAGCGCGGCAATCGCACCGTCCACGTTCACCGGAAGCGGCATCTTTGCACCTGCATTGAGCGCGGCCTCCAGCGCCCGCAATGCCGCGCATCCGTTTTTCGCGAGTCCGAGCGAGTCCGCGAGCGCGAGCAGCCGTGCGGTACGCGGGTCGGCGGTATGGATGCGGTGGCCGAAGCCGGGCAGACGGCGTTTGCTGGCCTTGTAGCCGTTTACGAGCGTAGCAGCGGCTTCGTCCAGCGGCTGCGCGCTGTCCCGCACCTGCATGATCATCTCCATGCAGTTCTGGATCGCGCCGCCGTGATGCTGGTTGATACTGAGCAGCCCGGCAGCGAGCGCGGCATTCATCGGTGCGCCGGTACTCGCAGCGGTTCGCGCGGCGAGCGTGGACGGCGAGGCAGCATGATCGACCGAGGAGACGAGGATCGCGTCGATGAGCCGCCCGACTTCCGGCGATGGGAGGCGACCCGTCAGCGCAAGGTAGATCGCCTGGCTGAATGTCACATCATCCATCAGCGCATCGATGCGGTGGCCGCGCAGCCGGATTTCATTGGGCTGCACCTTCGTGATCGCCGTCTTCCAATGCAAATCAGTTGCTTGTTCCGGCTTTGTTGTGACGGTTGGTTTTACATGCTTTGGATATTGTTGATGTTTCCGCAATACCTCTGCGGTTGCTGCTGGAATATCCGCGAAATGTTCCACGACGACCGCGCCGACCGATTTCAAGCGCGCGACTTTGCCCTCGTGTGTCCCCCGGTCGCCTTCGATGATCGCCCCGGCGTGGCTGAAACGAGTCCCGCTTTTGGCCGCCTTGCCGCCGATATACGCAATCAACGGCTTTGTGAACCCGCCCGCCTCGATGAGCGCGGCGGCGTCCTCTTCCTGCGCAGTTCCGATCTCGCCATACATTACGACGGTGTGGGTTTGCTCATCGTCCTCGAAGCGCCGCAGTACATCCGCGTGTGGCATCCCGACAACCGCATCCCCGCCGACATGCACCACCGTCGAGCAGCCGATCCCGGCTTTTCCCAGATAATACGCAATGCTGGTCGTGATGCCTCCACTGCGGCTCGTCACCCCGACCGGACCGGGTATGAGCGATTTTTGCAAATTGGCAGCGCTGCCGCCCATCATGCCCAGCACGCCGCGCCCCGGCGTGACCAGCCCCAGGGTATTCGGACCGATGAACGACGCGCCGACCCGCCGGGCGTGCGCCGCGATTTCCAGCGCATCATAAATCGGCACGCGGTCCGGGACGATGACGAGCAGTTTGATACCACTGCCCAGCGCTTCGAGCGCGGCTCCCTTGACGAGCGGCGCAGGGACAAACAGCACGCTCACATCCGGCACGCCGAGCGTATCGCAGACCGCGCCCACAGTATCGAATACGGGGACGCCTTCCGCATCTGCCCCGCTGCGCCCCGGCGTCACGCCCGCGACGACCTGCGTTCCGTAGCCCTTCATCAGTCGGGTACGCGCCAGCCCTTCGCGCCCTGTGATGCCCTGCACGATCACGCGCGTCGTTTCGTCAATCAGAATCGACATGGTTCACCGAACACCTCCGGCGCGGAAGCCCCTGCCTTCAGGCATGGGGAGGCGCGCCACGATTATCAACCAGTTGAATGTTACGCTCAGATGTGTTATGCTGAGTGCATGAAATTGACGGCTCAACTCCAACTCCTTCCAGATAAAGCGCAACACGCAAGCCTCAAGGCGACGATGGAACGCGCCAATACTGCGTGCAATGCGATCAGCGAATACGCTTGGGAGAGCAAGTCGTTCAATAAGTTCGACTTGCAAAAAGCGGTGTACAACGACATTCGTGTGCGGTTCAAGATGTCTGCGCAGATGACTGTACGCTGCCTCGGCAAAGTTGCGGATGGCTACAAACTGGATACGCAGCGCAAGCGTGTATTCAAGGAACACGGCGCGATTGCCTACGATGAGCGCATTCTGCGGTATCGTACAGAAAAGCGCGTTGTCTCCATCTGGACGCTCAACGGGCGTATCCCTGTGTCGTTCGCCTGTGGCGACCACCAATTGGCACTGCTTGCCTATCAGAAAGGCGAGTCGGACCTGCTTTACCAGCGCGGCAAGTGGTACTTGCTTGCGACCTGCGACATCCCCGACCCGACCGAAGACGAAGTGGACAAGTTCCTCGGCATTGACCGCGGCGTCATCAGCCTCGCCACCGACAGCGACGGTACGCAATATCAGCGTGCGGCAGTTGAGAACAAACGGTTGTGGTACGCCAAACGCCGCAAGAAACTGCAACGCACTGGCACGAAAAGCGCCAAACGTAGACTGCGCCAGATGAACAACAAACAGGCGCGGTATCAAACGGATGTCAACCACTGCATCAGTAAGCAGCTTGTCGAAAGCGCGAAACGCACGAAGCGGGGGATTGCCCTTGAAGACCTCAAGGGGATCAATCTGCGGACCAGGGTTCGGCGCGAGGACAGGGCAGCACGCGGGAACTGGGCGTTTGCTCAACTTGGTTTCTTTGTCGTCTACAAAGCGCATCTGTACGGTGTTCCGACCCGGCACGTCGACCCGGCCTACACCTCGCAGCGCTGCGCCGCATGCGGACATATCGAGAAGCGAAACCGCAAGAGTCAAGCTGAATTCCTTTGCGTGAAGTGCGGGCATTGTGCCCATGCGGACGTGAATGCGGCGGTCAACATTTCTTTTTTGGCGGCTGTCATACCGCCGATAGTGGTGGGCGGAACGGTGGCTAGACCATCTTTCCGCTCGACTGCAAGCCCCCGCCTTTAGGCGTGGGGTCTATGACGCCTCCACGATGGGCAGGTGGATACGACCGCCGCGATTGCCGAGGAAATGGCATTCGACCTCGCAGGCGAGGCATTCCGTGCAGCCGCCGCGTTTCGCCTCGTCGCGCGTGATGTTCAGGACCGGGACCTCACCCTCCAGCGAGAGAATTTTCGGGTCGCAGGAGTGAATGCACGCCTTGCTTTCGCAGCTTCGGCAGAGCGCATGATCATAGGTGATGCTCCCACCCGTGATTGTCTCGAAGGTGTACGGTTCTGCCGCATTCTGCGCCGGACGCCCTGCCGGGGACGCTTCCGGTGTATAGCTATCGATCAGGATGTGCAGGCGCTCCGTACATTCGTCGGGCGAGGTATCGCGCCCATACGCTTCGACCGGAGCGGGGAACGCGCCGTTCGCGCGCTCCAGAATATGGATGGCCTGCTCCTCGCCATTGCCGCCGATGCGAATCACGGCAGGGACATTCAGCGGCGCATCCATGAACGCCTTCACCAACCCGCGCGCGGTGTGATATTGCTCCTGGCTGGCGACGCCGCTCCCGCCGAGGAAGTAGCCATCGATCCCCGGCTGGCGCAGGATCAGTCGTGCCGCACGGTAAACCTTGCTCGCGGGCGGGTTGCCGCTCGTATCCACGAAGTTCGCGATCTGGAAGCCCGCCGCGAGCAGTGCATCCATCGTGATCATCGCGCCGCCACCGCCGTTGCCATGAAAGCCGACTACGCCCTCGCCTTTTTGAAAATCGGTCCGCATCTGGATGAAGTAGAACGTCCCGCGATAGTCGTTCTTTTCCACCTGCCAAGCGATGCGCTCCAGCGCCGTCGGCGGGCGGTCGAACTCGCGCGCGATCTCGATACCCAGTTCCGGGTGTCGGAAAGCGGCATAATCGTCGATGGTGAAGCGTCCATCCAGCGCGAGCAGACCGTCAGGCGTCAGCGCAAGCGGGTTGATTTCCGCTGAACGCGCTTCGACCTTGCGCGCAATCTCGTAGAATTTCACAAGCAACGGCGTGAGCTGGGTCATCAGCTTTCCAGCAATACCGACCTTGCGGCACAGGTCGCGCGCCTCGAATTCACGCAGCCCGTTCAGGACGTCGACGGTGAAGCGCGCCACGCGGTCCGGCGCTGTCTGCGCAATCTGCTCGATACCGCTGCCCCCGACACTGCTCAGAATGATCACCGGGGCGCGCGCCTGATCGTCAATGATCAAGCCGAGATACAGCTCGCGTTCAATTTGCACGCGCTCCTCGACAACCAGTTTATCAATCGTGAAATCGCCCACTTTCTGGCCGAGCAATTCACCCGCCGCCTGTGCTGCGGCGTCGGGCGTCTCCGCGAACCGCACGAGGTTCTTCCCCGCGCGTCCGGTCGTCCAGACCTGCGCCTTGATCACGACAGGACCGTCGATCCCGGTTGCCAGCGCGCGCGCTTCACCAATGGTTTCGACCATCCCGCCTTTGGGGGTCGCGATCCCTGCGCCGCGCAGCAGCGCCTTACTCTGATATTCGTGCAGCTTCGCCATGTGCTTCCTTCTGAACACGCTCCCACAAGCGGAGCGTTTCTGTTTGGAGGTCCGCGCCTTTCAGGAACGGCAGGCACAGCCCGCGTATCGGGCGCAGTGCTGCCTGCCAGATCGGGCTGATTGCGCCGACGCCCTGATGTGCGCCACCCAGGGACCCCACCAGCGCGGGCAACGAATCGGCCGCTTTCGGGATCAGGTTCGCGTGCAGGACCGCCGCGTGCAAATCACCCTTGCAATATTCAATGAGCGCGAACGCCGCCGGGATTGTCTCCGGCGCGACACATCCGAAGGAATACACGGTGTTGATTACGCGCCGTGTGAGCAGCAATGCAAGCGTCGCGGGCGAGTCGGCTTCGCGCATACACGCCTGGGCTTGCGTATCCATATGCGCGATCCATGAACCAGCGGGGAACATACGCCGCGCCTGCGTGAGCGCTTCCGCGACAGGAATACCGCTCACCAGTAGCGACACCGCAACCGCGACCGCCTGCGCCGCGTAAACGCCATCTTCCGCGTTCGTGATTTCAGCTTCCAATCGTGCGATCCGTTCGGTTTTTCGCGGATCACCCGCGCAATAGAGGCCAATCGGTACGGCGCGAATGGCGGCGCTATCCTCATAATGCAGCGGGTTATGATCACCGGTTAAGGGCGGCAGCACGCCGCGCTGGATATTTTCAATGGCTGCCCGTTCGGAAAAGCCGCTGCGCACCTGATCCGCAATGGGCAGCACGGCGCGTTTCCAGCTTTCGAGAAAAGTTTCCTGTGTCGGCTCACCCTCAGCCTCCACAAGTGCGCGAAGCGTGAACAGCGCGAACTCGGTATCATCGGTCGGACCGGGTTCGAGCATTTCAGCCGGGAGACGATGCGTATAGGGCAGCATCAGGCGGATGATATTCTGCCGATCCAGTTCCGCGTTGGTGCGCCATAGAAATTCGTGACGCTTGCGCGGCGTCTCCTTGAAGCGGTGGAACAGCGCCGGGAACCCAATCGCATCTCCATAGGCGAGGCCGAACAACGCGCCGAGAAAATGCTCACGCATGTTCGAGCGCCCGCGCGATGAGGTGATCCGCAACTTCGGTGATGACCTGCCCGCCCACAAAGCCGATACACTTCCCGGTCGAAGTGTGGACACGCTGCTTCCAATCCGCCGGAATTTCGTCTGCGCCGGAATAGACGCCGGCGAGGCTCCCGACAATCGCGCCAATCGTATCCGCATCCCGGCCAAGCCGCACGCCCGCCGGGATCGCCTGCGCGACGTTTCCACCCGTCGCGCGGAAGACGCCGAACGCCGCCGGGACCGCTTCCGTCACGAGGTCTGCCCACGGCCACCAGCCGACGACGCACGCCTTCTCAATTGCCTGCAATGCGGTCTCCAAATCCATAGCGGGTAAATCGAGCGCCAGTACGCGGCGCAGTGCTGTCGCGGTCCAGCTATCGGCGCGGATAGCATCGAGCGCGGCGGTACACATGGTTTCGACCGATGCGCCGACCATGCCCACGCTCACCGCCGCCGCGACCGCCTTTGCCGCCTCGATACCATCCCGCGCGTTCGAGATGCTGCCGAGTGTTCCCGCGAGCGCCGCCGCGCGGTCCGGCTCTCCGGGGCAGAAGATGCCCGCTGCGCTGATTGCCATCGCTACGCCGTCGCTCCACATCTGATGGTTGAACTGCCCGGATTGCGGTGTGTGCAGCCCCGCCGCGAGGTTGCGTGTGGAGACGACATCGCTGAACCCGCCGGGGCGATATTCATAGTTGACACTGAGCAGCTTGTCGCGCCACTCGTTTTCAACCTGCGCCGGGGTGATCTCGCGCCCGTAGGTGAGCAGCAGCCACGCATTGAAGAGTGTGAAATCGGTGTCATCCGTGCCGACCGCCTGATCATTCACAAACCCGCTGATTACGCCGTAGGTCTCGCGGATCGCCTGCGCGGATTGCCCTTCGCAGGGTGCGCCCATCGCATCACCAATCGCGACTCCGAGCAAACTGCCCTGTGCGCGGTCCTGCAACGTCTCGAAATCCATGCGCCTAACCCTTCAAGCCGACAGCGGCCAGCCCGCCGATGAGGTGGCGCTGTGCAACGAAATAGAGCGCGAGGACGGGTGTAATCGAAACCAGCGTCGCGGACATCAGCAGGTTCCATTCTACGCCATAGCGTCCCCGGAAGAACGACAACCCAACCGAGATCGGATATTTATAGAAATCGTTGATGTAGATAATCGGCTGTAAGAATTCGTTCCACGTCCAGAGGAAGGTGAACACGAGCATCACCGCGATGATCGGGCGGCACAGCGGCAAAATCACGCGGTAGAGGATCGTCCACGTTCCCGCGCCATCGATGCGCGCCGCTTCATCCAGGTCGCGCGGGATGGAGCGCATGTATTGCACCATCAGGAAAATGAAAAATGCTTCTCCGAAGAAGGAAGGCAAGGTGAGCGGCCAATAGGTATTGATCATCCCCAGCCCCGAATAGAGCTGATACAGCGGGATTAGCTTGATTTGGCCGGGGATCATCAGCGTACTGAGCATCAGGACGAAAAACACCGACTTGCCGGGAAAGCGCAGCCGCGCGAATCCATAGGCGATGATCGGCACGGAAAGCAGGTAGCCAATCGAATTCACGACGATCAGAAACAGCGTGTTCGCCATGAATTGCAGAAGCGGATATTTTGCGAATGCCTCGCCGTAATTCCCCCACTGCGGGTTAGCCGGAAAAAATTCCGGGGGATAGGCGAGGACTTGCTGCCGCGTCTTGAGCGAAGTCGAGAACATCCAGAAGAGCGGGATCATGAAGATGATCGCGATCCCGATCATGAGTGCGTAAACCAGCGCGTAGCCCAGCACCTTGCGCACCGTATACTTTCGCGGACGGGTGACACGTGCGGGCGGTACAACCTGCGGAATGGAAAGCGCGAGATTGGTACTCATTCTGCCTCGTAATAAACCCAACGCCTGCGCGTGCGATTGACGAACACCGTCACGGCTAGAATAATCACCGTCAGGACGAGCGCCAGCGCGGACGCATAGCCCATGTTAAAGTTTCTAAAGGCTTCTTCGTAGAAATAGAGCAGAAAAAAATAAGTCGCCTTGAGCGGTCCGCCCTGCGTGATCACGAAGGCTTCCGTGAAGACCTTGAATGAGTCGATCATCTCGATAATCAATTGGAAAAAGATCGTTGGCGTGAGCAGCGGCAATGTGATTTTCCAGAAGCGCGTCCAGCCGTTCGCGCCATCCGTCTCAGCGGCCTCGTAAAGCTGTCGCGGGATATTCTGCAAGCCCGCAAGATAGATGATCGCGCTCCCGCCGACGCGCCACACGCTCATCAGGGCGACGGTCGGCAGCGCCCAATCCGGGTCCCAGAACCACTTCGGTCCCTGTATTCCGATGTTGCCGAGCAGCGTATTCACGATCCCGGTATCGGGCTGCATCAGGTATATCCACATGAGCGAGACCGCGACGCCGGAGATGACCGCCGGGATGTAAAACACGGTGCGGAAGAAGTTCATCCCCGGTATTTTCAGGTTGAGCAGCAACGCCAATCCCAGCCCGAAAACCAGCTTGAGCGGGAGCGAGAGCGCGACGTAGCCGAGCGTCGCGCGCATCGACTGCCAGAACAGCGGGTCATCGGTGAACATCCGGCGGTAGTTTTCCAGCCCGATGAAGCGCGGCTCCTTCACAACCGTCCATTCCGTCAGACTGAGCCCGATGGAGACGAGGATCGGAAACGCCGTGAAAATGGCAAAGCCGATCATCCAGGGCGTGAGCGCGATGTAGCCATCGAGTGCCTCGCGCCGCTGTAAGGAATTCATTCGTCGCCAAGTTCCAATCATCGTCTATTCCTTCGTCTGATGGTCAATAAAGAGGTCGGGGCAAGCCACTGCACCTACAAAGCTGGGGATTGCGGCTTGCCCGACCCGTTCTACTCCAAATCAGCCGCCGAGACGCGCGCGGCAGTCATCGAGCGCCTTTTGCGCCGGAGCGACGAGGCTATCCAGCTTGGCCTTGATTTCCTCGCGTTTGATCTTGCCGAGGTTGATCAGGTCCCAGACGTCCTGCGCGGCGCGCAAAACGGTCGCCTTGCACGGGCGGGTAGCGTCCCACTGTGCAACGGGCGTCAGGTTGAGGACCTCGAAGAACGACTTCGCGTAGTCTTTGTCCGCGTCTTTATAAGAAGTGAGGACGGTCGGGATCGACGGGATCAGGTTGCCATTGTCCATCATGAACTTCTGCCCCTTCGGACCCACCCAATAGCTCAGGAAGCGCCACGCTTCATTCGGATGTTTGGTCCCTTTCCAGATCGAAGCCGTCAGCGACCAGCTATTGACATAGCGCCCGGTCGCGGGTCCTTTCGGTTCCGGCAAGACGCCGAAGCGCATCCCGGATTTCACTACATTGAGCAAATGACCCTGATTGAGCGTCGCCATCGCAACCCGCCCGGCGAGGAACAGATCGACGGGTCCCGTGCCTTCCTTGCTCAACACTTCGAGGTCGGCGGGGGTCGGGGTGGAATTGCTATTTACGAGGTCCCATAGCCAGGTATACGCCGCGAGCGCCGCCGGGCTGTTCAGGTAGCCCTCGACCTTCATGCTGTCTTCGCTATAGGGGAACGCGCCGTAATTGTTGAAGATGGCGCGGAATGGGCCGCGCGGACGGTCGCCGCCCCACTGCTTTTTGGCCGGGTTACTCATCTTCGTCGCGAGTTTGAGGTAATCGTCGGTCGTCCAGTCGGCGGTCGGGTAAGCAACCCCGGCGGCGTCAAACAAATCCTTGTTGTACATGACGAAGTTCGCGCCGACGCCGAGCGGCAGCCCGACGACTTTGCCCTGAAAGCGGGCGCGCGTATCGAAGAAGCCCTTGATATACGTCTCCGGCTTGACGTCTTTATCGGCTGCGAGGAACGGCGTCAGGTCGAGCGCTTGCGGGAACCAGTTGTTATCCCAGAAGTAAGCGACATCCGGCGCACCCTGCCCCGCGCCAAGTGTCGTTGTGACTTTATCGGTGAAGCCACTCTCCGGCAGAATGGTGACGTTCACCTTGATGTCCGGGTTTTCCTTCTCGAACTGCTTTGCCATATCGCGCTGGACCTGTTCCGTCTCCTCTTCGGAGTCGACGGTCCACCATTCGAGCGTCACGGGGTCTGCTGCGCGGGTTGTCTGGACATGCGCGCCGCTGCTCAGGAGCAGGGCGACAGCCACTAAAAGAAGCCACTTTTTCGGTTGAAACATGCTAATCTCCTCTATTTTCACCAACACACGCCAAACGTGTGCTACCTGACAATTCAAAGCGCGACAAGCGCCCGCGCTAGCGTCGGAATATCGACCCCGGCGGCGAAGCGGATACACACACCCGCCGGACGCCGGACCTTTTCCTTCCATGCGTCCGGGATGACCGCCTCACCGTGCAACGCGCCCGAAAGCGCACCGAGGATCGCGCTGATCGTATCCGCGTCACGCCCGAAGTTGGCCGCCCAGAACATCCCGCGCCGGAAGTCGCCGCCGGTCAGCTTGAACAATGCGAGCGCCTGCGGGATCGCTTCGGCGGCCATCGAATGTACGGGCGTCCACAGGTCGCGATGCAGCGCTTCCCAGGCATCTTCGACGGAATGCGCCGCCTCACAAATCACCCGTACCTGCTCCATCGCGTGCCGGAACCAGCTATCGACGGGCGCATAATCGAACGCGGCATGAAAGATTGCATTGGGGTCCGCGCTGGTCATTGCGAGCGCGACGCACGCCGCCACTGCTTGCGCGGCGTAAATGCCGTCGCGGGCGTGGCTCACTGACGCCTCGATAGCCGCGAGTTCGGCAGCCCGCGCCGGGTTTCCCGCGCAAATAATACCGATTGGCGCGATCCGCATTGCCGCGCCATCGTCGTCGTTCTGCACGTTGAAGAGACCCGATTGCGGCGGACGCATCCCGCGTTGCAGGTTCGCGACCGCGCCATACAGCGGCTTCCCGCCGCGCGTGCCGAGGCCGCCCTGATCGATGATGTAGCGCTGCCACGCCGCAACCACCGCCCCGGAAGTGAGCCGCCCGCCGCAATCAAGCAGCGTTTGCCCGGTGAGGATGGCGAACTCCGTATCATCGGTACTCTGTGCGCCATCGAACATTTCCGTGATAATGCCCCACCGCTGCCGATGCGCGTCACTGCGTCCGAGGTCGCCAATCGCATCACCGACTGCGAGGCCGAGCAGACAGCCGACCGCGCGCTCCTCCACCTCGGTGCGATTGGTATGGTGGTCAACCTGAACTGTCTTTTCCATCGCGGTGATCCTTCTGAGAACGGTCTCATGGTTGGTAAATCAACATCTGAAAGTGCGGTCAAGTGATCAACGGTCCGGCTGAGGCGCGTTGAACGAACTGCGCGTGTAATTTGATGTGCTGCGGCGG
Source organism: Aggregatilineales bacterium (assembly GCA_965246845.1). Lineage (GTDB taxonomy): Bacteria > Chloroflexota > Anaerolineae > Aggregatilineales > UBA2796 > JBBRMW01. The sequence continues at coordinate 51,414 of CBDFFR010000008.1, read as the reverse complement.
GCGATCCTCATCCGCATTCAACCGCCCCAGCAAGAGCGTGGCCGCCTGCGTTCCAATTTCATATTTGGGTTTCGCAATGGTGGTCAGCGCGGGTGAGGTCATTGCCGCCGCATAAATATCATCCATGCCGACAATAGATAAATCGTGTGGGATATGCTTCCCAGCGGCCTGCGCTGCCTTGAGCGCGCCGATTGCCAGTACATCGTTTGCAGCGAAAACAGCGGTTGGCAAACGTGGGAACGCGAGTATCTTTTCCATTGCATCGTAACCCGCGCGGTCGCTGAAATCCGACTCGATGATCAGTGATTCGTCTACCGGGAGCGCGTGCCGCTGGTGAAAAGCACGAAAGCTGCCCAGACGCGCGAAGTCACGCCGCCGCTGGGAACGTCCCGCGATGAGCGCTATCCGACGATGGCCGAGCGTATACAGGTATTCGAGCGCTTCCTGTACCGCGTTCTCGGTGTCGCTTCCCACGCTGTCGAATTCCGGGAAAGCTGCGCCGTTGCCGAGAACGACAACCGGAATCGACAGGCGCGCGAAGAGCGCCGCATCAGTATTCATCGGGTTGATGATCAACCCGTCGAAGCGATTGCGGCGCACCAGTTGCAGATAATTCGTTTCGCGCTCTGCATCCCAATCACTGTTGACTGTCACTGTTGCGTAGCCGCCCGCTTCGAGTGTGTCCTGTATACCCCGTGCGACTTCCGGCCAGAAAGGATTGGTGATGTCCGGGATGCACAGCGCAATCATATACGTGCGGTCGGTGCGCAGGCTGCCCGCGATGGCGTTGCGCTCGTAGCCGAGGTCCGCGACCGCTTTCAACACACGTTCGCGCGTCAGGTCACGGACGAGTTCGGCTTGCCCGCTCATTACGCGCGCCGCTGTCGCTTTGGAAACCCCCGCAAGCCGGGCAACATCGATAATCGTTGGACGCCGCAAAATTCTTTCCTAAAAACCAATAATGCGCTATATTGAGACCGTTCTCATTTCAAGAATAATCCCGTTTTCGAGGTTTGTCAAGAATGCCTTTTGAAGCACAGCAGCATCAAGCCATAATACAAAAGCAGGTCCATCTGGCGTATTGGTTGTGGCTGCCTGCTGATTATGAGACGAACCCGGCAGCCGCGTATCCACTCATAATGTTTCTACATGGCAGCGGCGAACGTGGAACCGACCTGACGCTCATTCACAAACATGGTCTGACGCGGCAATTGCAAAGCTGGCCGGAGTGTCCTTTCATCGTCCTCGCGCCGCAATGTCCGCTTGACTCGATCTGGGTCTTTGAACTGGATGCGCTTGACAGCTTGCTCGACGCGGTGCTTGCGCGTTATCGGGTCGATGCAACGCGCGTTTATATGACCGGGTTGAGCCTGGGCGGTACGGGAACGTGGCATATGGCGATGAAGTACCCGCAGCGCTTCGCCGCGATTGCCCCGATTTGTGGTCACAACCCCGGCGCAAGTTTGATTACGCCGCTCAAGGATATTCCGATATGGGTTTTTCATGGCGCGAAGGATGCAGTTATTCCCGTCAGCGATTCGCAAACCATCGTCGCGCGTTTGCAGGCAGCCGGGGCTGATGCACGCTTTACCATATACCCGGAAGCCGACCACAACGCCTGGACGCCGACCTATGCGAACCCGGAACTGTTCGCATGGTTTCTACAGCATCGCAAGCCTGGATAGCGGGCGCGCGGTCTGCGGATGGCAGATTTTGACAGCGGCGGGATATTCGTTTATCGTTATTGAGAACTGGTACTTACCACTTTTTTGGGCATTCGCGTTTGGCTTTTGAGAAAGAAACCGATGTCAGCAATTCGTACAGTACGGGGCGATATTCCAGCCGAAGCATTTGGTGTGGCGTACCTGCACGAACACCTGCACGGCTATTCCATGAATACCGAAGGCGATCTCGATCTACGCCTCGATAGCGAAGCCGCCGCCGCGACCGAACTGGCCCATTTCAAGCTGGCGGGTGGTCAGGCGCTAGTCGAAATGTCCCCCAAAGATTACGCGCGCGACCCGCTCATGCTGCGGCGGCTCTCGGCAGCGTCGGGCGTGCATATCGTCGCCGTCTCCGGGTACATCAAAGGCGCGTCGGCAGACCCCTTCGTGCAGGATAAGGACGTGAACGCCATCACGGATGAGATGATCCGCGAAGTCGTGGAAGGCATCGACGACACAGGCATTCGCGCCGGGTTGCTCAAAGCAGGATCGAGCCTGAACAAAATTACTGCAAACGAGGAGAAAATCTTTCGGGCAGCGGGGCGCGCACACCGGGAAACGGGCGCGGCGGTATCGACCCATACGGAAGCCGGGACGATGGCGCTTGAACAAATCGCGCTGCTCAAAGCCGAAGGCGTCCCGGCAGAAAAAATCCTGATCGGCCACACCGACCGCCGCCTCGATTGGGAGTACCACATCGCGATTGCGAACACGGGTGTCACGCTTGGCTATGACCAATTCAGCAAGGAGAAATACTACCCGGATTTCCAGCGCGTGGAGTTCATCGCGCGCATGGTGAAGGAAGGCTTTGGCGCGCAGATTGCGGTATCGGGCGACCTCGCGCGGCGCTCCGATCTGGTCAGTTATGGTGGCGGTCCGGGCTATACCTTCATCCTGTGGCGCGTACTGCCCTGGCTGCGCAAGGAAGGGCTTACGGAGAGCGACATCCAGACGATCATGATCCACACGCCGCGCCGCCTGCTTGCGCTGGAAACCTGAGCATGGAACCGATTGCCGCACGCCTGCACCAACTGGGAATTACGCTGCCCGAACCTTCCGCGCCGTCGCATTCCTACGTCCATGCCCGGCAGGTCGGCACGCTGTTGTACATCGCGGGACACAGCCCGAAGCGCAACGGCAGCTATCCCTATCTCGGCAAGCTCGGTGCGGAAGTCACACTCGAACAGGGGCAGGAATGCGCGCGGAACTGCGTCGTCAACTGCCTCGCGTCGGCAGCCGCGCATCTCGGCACGCTGGACCGCGTGGCGGGCGTGGTGAAGCTGGTCGGCTATGTCGCGAGCGCGCCGAATTTCACGCAGCAGCCGCAGGTCATCAACGCCGCTTCGGATTTGCTGCTCTCGATTTTCGGTGAAGCCGGACGGCACGCGCGCACGTCAGTCGGCGTGAGCGTCTTGCCCGGCGATATTCCCGTCGAGATCGAGATGATTTTGGAGGTGGAATGACCGCCAGCAGCGCTGCTCCCCTGATGGCGCGACCTGCCGATTGGCTGCGCGGGCTGCCGAAGGTCTATCTTGCGCTTGCGCTGCTGATCGTCGTGCTGGGGATCGCATCTCCACGCTCAATCGTGCCGGAGAACCTGATCAATCTGGTGCGGCAGGGGGCGGCGCTCGGCGCGGTCGCGATTGGGCAAACGGTCGTCCTGATCAGTGGCGGGCTGGACCTTTCGGTAGGCGCTGTCGTGATCCTGAGCGATGTACTGGCCGCGATGTTGATCACAGGGCGCGACGAACTGGTGATCCCGGTGATCGGGCTGGTGCTGGTCATCGGCGCGGTGATTGGGCTGGTGAATGGCGTCCTCGTCACGCGCTTCAACGTCACGCCGTTCATCGCCACGCTTGGCACACAATTCATTGTCTATGGCGCGGCGCTGGTCTATTCCGGTGGCGCGCCGCGCGGCGACATCCCGGAGTCGATGCGCTTCTGGGGCAATGGCTTCATTGGTGGCGCGATTCCCTCGGCGGCGCTGGTCTGGACGCTGATCGCGCTCGTGATGGCGTTCATTCTGCGCCGCTCGACGTTTGGGCGGCGGCTGGTCGCGACGGGGGCGAACCGCCGGGCGGCGCGGCTGGCAGGGGTAAACGAAGGCCGGATCATCCTGCAAGCGTATGTGTTCAGCAGCGTCCTTGCCGCGATGGGAGGGTTGCTGCTCGTCGCCTATGTCGGGACCGGGACGCTCGAAGTCGGGACAGATTTTCTGCTCGGCTCCATCGCGGCGGTGGTCATCGGCGGGACGCCCTTCGAGGGTGGGCGCGGGACGGTGTGGGGGACCTTCGGCGGCGTGCTGTTCCTGATGGTCCTCTACAGTATCCTGACCGTCCTTGCGCTCCCGACGAGCGGGCGGCGTATGGTCGAAGGCGCGATCATCCTGATCGCGGTCGCCCTCTATGCGCGTACCCGTGAATAATTCAGGTTGGTTCCGGCTGCGTTCGCAGTCCGGTTTTTGACAAGGAGAGAAGTGTGAACCGCAAACTATTTGCCCTGATGTCCACGTTGGTTGCTTTACTGGCGCTCGTCCTGATGCCTGCCGCGTCCCCCGCGACCGCGCAGGGGAGCGCTACCGCCGCGCCGGCGATGGCCGGCACGATGGCGAAGCTGAACGACATCGTGACGCAGCGCTCGAAGGATTATCTGACGGATTTGAGCCTTGCCGCGCCGCAAGGGAAGCTGGTCGATACGACCAAGTTCAAGAAAGCGCCGCCCTACACCATCGGCTTCGTGAACTGGTCCACCGCCAATTCGTGGACGGTGCAAATCGTCAATGAAGTGCAGCATGAAGCCTCGCTCTACCCGGAGATCAAGGAGTTCATCACCGTCAGCTCCGAAGGCGACGCGAACAAGCAGATTTCGCAGATCGAAGACCTCGTCGCGCGCGGTGTGGATTTGATCCTGCTCATCCCGGTTGCGCCGGAAGCCATCGTCCCGGCAGTCGAGGAAGCGACGAAGGCGGGTATCCCGATTGTCGTCTTCGCCTCGCTCGTGAAGACCGATAAGTACGTGACCTACCTGCAAGCGGACGAACTGCAATTTGGCCGCAAGCAGGGCGACTGGCTGATGCAGCAGTTGAAGTGCAAGGGAAACATCGTCGCGCTGAACGGCGTGGCCGGAATTTCCACGAGCGACAACCGCCGTCAGGGGCTGCTCGACGCGATCAAGGCTTGCCCGGATGGTGGCGCGGGCATCAAAATCCTCGCGGAAGCCGATGGGTCGTGGGCATATGATCAGGGTAAGCAGGCCGTCGAACGGATGCTCGCCGCCTATCCGCAAATCGATGGCGTCTGGTCGCAGGGTGGCGCGATGACGCAGGGCGCAATCGAAGCCTTTGAAGCCGCCAAGCGTCCGCTCGTGCCGATGACAGGCGAAGACAATAACGGCTACATGCTCTACTGGCAGAAGCGCCTCGCAACGGGCTTCAAGGGGATGGCCGCCTCTGAACCGACCTGGCAGAGCCGCGTCGCGCTACAAGCCGGACTGCGCATCTTGCAGGGCATCCCGGTTTCGTCCTTCTACGCCCTGCAAGTCCCGACCATCTACGAAGCGGATGTCGCGAAGTATGTGCGTCCCGAATATTCGGATGCGTACTGGACCAATTCGCTCCTGCCGAAGGACGTCGCGGACAAGCTGTATCTGAAGAAGTAGTTCTGACCGTCGCGCGGGCGGGTCAAGCCCCGCCTCTACAGCAGACGACACCGCATTGTGTAGGGGTCGGGCTTGACCGACCCATCTTCCATTTCCGGGCGGACACATCGGTCCGCCCCTACAGCAGACGACACCGCATTACGTAGCCGTCGGGCTTGACCGACCCGTTCATAATAACGATTACGGCACAATGATTCCTGAACACCCGCTCCTCGAAATCGACAACATCACGAAATCGTTCCCCGGCGTGCAAGCGCTGCGGGGCGTTTCGTTCAACGTGCAGCGCGGCGAAATCCACGCGCTCGTCGGGGAGAACGGTGCGGGTAAATCCACCCTCATGAAGATATTGGCCGGGGTCCACGCGCCGGAAAGCGGTCGCTTGCTGTGGAAGGGAATACCGCTCACACTGGATGGCACTGCCGACGCGCAGAAACACGGTATCCGCATCATCTATCAGGAATTCAACCTGCTTCCCGACTTGACGGTTGCGGAAAATATTCTGCTCAATCAGGAGCCGCGCACGCGCTTTGGGACCATCGCCTGGGGGCGCATGATGGACCAGTCCCGCGAACTCCTGACGCGGCTCGAAGTGCAAATCGACCCAGCTGCACCCGTTTCGGCGCTCTCCGTCGCGCAACAGCAGATCGTCGAAATCGTGAAGGCACTCGCGGGTGAGGCCGAACTGCTGATCATGGATGAACCGACAGCGGCGCTTAACCCGACCGAAGTAGCGCACCTCTTTAAGGTCATTCGCGGCCTGGCCGCGCGCGGAACCGCGATTATCTTCATCTCGCATCGCCTCGATGAAGTGCTGCACATCGGCCAGCGCGTGACCGTCCTCAAGGATGGGCAGCTTGTCGCCAGCCAGCCCTGCGACGGCTTGAGCAAACAGGAGATCGTCCGGCAGATGGTTGGGCGCGATCTCGCGGATATTTTCCCGGTACGCAGCCATGCGATAGCCGATGTCCCATTGCTTGAAGTGTATCGCCTGACGACGGACACGCTGCACGATGTCTCATTCACGCTCTACCCCGGCGAGATTTTGGGCTTTGCGGGGCTGGAGGGGCAAGGTCAGCGTGAGGTGGCGCGAGCGCTCTTCGGACTGGAGACAATCCGTTCCGGTGACATTCTGGTGGGCGGCAAACCCGTTCGCCTGAACCGCCCGCAGGCCGCGATTCGCGAAGGGATCGTGTTCATCAGCGAGGACCGCAAGAGCGAGGGGTTGGCCTTGCGGCTCGGTGTGCGGGAGAATATCGCGCTCCCGAACCTGAGTCGGTTCAGCCGCATGGGTTGGGTGCAGAGACGCGCGGAAGCGCAAACCGTCGCGCAGCAAATACGCAGTATCGGCGTGAAGACGCCCTCGCTGGAGCAGCCTGTGCGCCTGCTCAGTGGCGGCAACCAGCAAAAAACCGTCGTCGCGAAGTGGCTCATCGAGAAGCCGCGCCTGCTCATTTTCGCGGAGCCGACGCGCGGTATCGACATCGGCGCGAAGATGGAAATTTACCGCCTGATGAGCGAACTCGCGGCAGGCGGCGCGGGCATCGTCATGATCTCAAGCGAACTGATGGAACTGCTTGGCCTGTGCAGCCGCATTCTCGTGATGTATGCTGGCCGCACCTGCGCCGAAGTAGATGGCGCGAGCGCGACAGAGGAGCGGATCATGTTCGCCGCGACGGGCAATGAAATGGAAACGCATCCGTGACCAGCATCACCGCGCGCGAAACCCTGCCCGCGCGCAGCCGCAATTCGCGCTTGTGGCGGTTCCTGCGCCAAAATCAAAACGTGGCGATCATCTGGTCGGTGCTGCTGGTGATTGTGATCATCTCGACGCTGCTTTCGGATCGCTTTATCACCTCGCGCAACCTGATTAACCTGACGCGCCAATCGGCTGCGCTCGTGCTTGCCGGGATTGGGCAAACCTTCGTTTTGATCGCGGCGGGGATCGACCTCTCGATTGGCTCCACCATCGGCCTGATCGTGGTGATCATGGCCGCGATCATGAAGCCGACGCCGGAACTGATGATTCTCGGCACGCTGGCCGGGCTGGGTATCGGGATGCTGGTCGGCGCGGCGAACGGGCTGGCCGTGACGCGCCTCAAACTCTCGCCGTTCATGGTCACGCTCGCCATGCTCTCGTTCATCTTCGGCCTCGCCTTGCAGCTCAAGCAGAACCCGCCGGGGACCATCCCCGCCGAGTATTCGCAATATTTCACGGGCGATGTGGCGGGCGTGCCGATCCCGCTGATTATCATTGTCATCGCGACGGTATTGTCCTCGCTGTTTCTGCGCTATACCGTGCTGGGTCGGCATATTTTCGCGGTCGGCAGCAACGAGAGCGCGACCCGCCTTTCCGGGATGCGAACCGACCGGATCAAGGTATTGGCGTATACGGCGGCGGGCTTCATGACCGGGTTGGCCGGGATATACTGGGCGGCGCGTTCGCGCGCTGGCGACCCGCTCACTTCGGAAAATTTCGCGTTCGATTCGATTACAGCGGTCGTCCTCGGCGGGACGCGGCTCAGTGGCGGCGCGGGGTCCGTTTGGGGGACGCTCGCGGGCGCGCTGATCATCGGGATATTGAACAACATCATGAACCTGCGCGGCGTGCCGAGCAACTATCAGTACATTTTGAAGGGGCTGCTGCTCGTGATTGCCGTGATGCTGTACCGGAAGAAGTAGCGCGATGACAGCACAATATCTGCTTGGTATCGATTCCGGGACGTCTGTTGTGAAGAGCGTCATCTTCGACCTCGAAGGCCGTGAAGTCGCCATCGCGCGCCGTGAGACGCCCGTGATCTGCCGAACAGCGGTGAGTTCCGAAGTGGATATGCTCGCCGTCTGGCGTCTGACGGCGCAAACCGTTACGGACGTGATCGCGGCGGTCGGTGGCGCGGCACAAATCGGCGGCGTCGGCGTCTGTGGGACGTGCTGCGGCGTGTGGGCGGTCGATGATGGCGGCCATCCGGTGCGCGATGCGCTGCTCTGGAACGATGGCCGCGCGGCGGATGTGATCGCGGCGTGGGGCGGCAATGGCTTCGCGCGGCGCGTCTGGGATGTTTCCGCGAACGTGATGTTCCCCGGCTATCGACTGGTCGCGCTGCGCTGGCTGGCCGACCACGAACCGGAAACGCTGGCGCGGACGCGCTGGATTTTGCATCACAAAGAATGGCTGCTGTATCAGCTCACGAGCGAGATTTCCTCCGACGAATCGGACGCGGGGTACTTCCCCGGCGATCTGCGCGCGCGCGGCTATAGCGATGCGCTGTTGGAAGAAGCGGGGCTAGGTCATCTGCGCGAGAAACTCCCGCCCGTCGTGCCTTCGCATCAGGTGGTCGGAGCGATCAGCGAGAAGGCTTCGGCGCTGACCGGACTGCGCGCGGGAACGCCCGTCGTCGCGGGTGCGGTGGATGTGGTCGCGTCCACGCTCGGCGGCGGGGCGTACAAACCCGGTCAGGCGTGTTCGATCCTCGGCACGAGTTTTCTGAATACGCTCGTGAGCGCCGAACCAACCTTCGAGCCAGCCGAAGCGGGCGTGCAGACCTGTATGCCGGAAGGCCGCTGGGCGCGCTCGCTGGTCAACACGACCGGGACGCTCGGCATCGAGTGGATGGTCCGCAACCTCGCGGAGCCGGAACGCCGCGAAGCCGAAGCGAGCGGAACGCGCGTTTTCGATCTAATCGAGGCACAGGTGATGCAGGTGCCGATTGGCGCACGCGGAATCATGTTCCTGCCCTATCTGAATTCGGCGGGCATCATTTCGCCATTCGTGGAGCCGCACGCGCGCGGGCAGTTCTTTGGCCTCTCGGTGGAGCATACGCGCTTCGATATGATGCGCGCGGTTTATGAAGGCATTGCGCTCGCGATGCGCGATTGTTACGCAGCGATCCCGCAGCCTGTCGAGGAAGTGCGGCTGGTCGGCGGCGGCGCGCGGTCGGCGTTCTGGGCGCAGATGTTCGCGGATGCGAGCGGCAAGCGTATCCTTGTCCCCGGCGGGACGGAGTTTGGCGCGCGCGGGGCGGCGATCCTTGCCGGAGTCGGAACGGGCGCGTTCGGCGGGTTCGACCAGGCGATGGCCGCGTTCGTCCGCCCCGACCAGACCTATACGCCCGATCCGTTAAACGCGACGGCCTATGCGCGGCTGTACGATCTCTACCGCCATCTGTACCAGAACGACCGCGCGTCGTGGGCGCTGCGCCATGCTGTCATGAATGATTTGAGCTAAAGGGGGAACCATGCCGGAAAAAATCGGAGTCGCATTCGTCGGGTGTACGCACCCGCACATCTTCCCGCGCGTCCAAATCCTCGCGAGCCAGCCCGATGTGCAGCTTGTCGGCTGCTACGATCCTGATGCACATCTGATGGACGTATTAGAACGCGACTACGGCCTGAAATCCTATCCGACGCCGGAAGCGCTGCTCGATCAACCCGGCGTGACCTTCGCGATTATCGAAGGCTGGGACCCGGCCAACCCCGGCTATGTCGAACTCGCGGCGGCGCGTGGAAAGGCCATCCTGCTCGAAAAACCGGGTGCGCCAAACTTGCCGGAGATGCAGCGCGTGGTCGATGCGGTGCGTGGCAAGGACATCCCGTTTCAGGTCGGCTACATGCTGCGCTACGGGTCAGGCATCCGGCACGCGTTGCGCATTATGGAGGAAGGCGTTTTGGGTCCGATCACGCTTGCGCGGTTCCATGCCGCGACCCCGGTGGGCGGCTCGCGCGAGGTCTGGCAGAGCGTGCCGGGCGACCTCGGCGGGCTGATGTATACCGATGCGTGTCACGCCGTTCACCTGATTACGCACCTGCTCGGCTACCCGAAGCGCGTGCAATCGATGTTTCTGAAACTCCCCGCCGGGCCGGATGTGACCGCGCACGGCTTTAAGGAAAACACGCTTTCCGGCCTCGGCGCGACGGTGCAAATGCCGCTTGGCGGGCTGGTTTACGAAGATGCGGGCGCGATGGCGATGGATTATGGCGACAAGCTGGTGAGCCTCGACCTGACCGGTTGGGAAGCGCATCCCTGGGTCGAGGCGTGGACCATCGAACTGTACGGCACGGATGGGTCGCTTTACGTTGGGTTGCAGCCTGCGCGATACCGCCTTTACGTGCGCAACGCCAATCATGGTTACGTTGTTGGCTGGCATAGTTGGGAAAGTTTCGACTCCAGTACGGTCGGTAATTCGCTCGTCGTGGATGAGAACTATACGGGCGAGATCATGCACATGCTCCGGCGCGTGCGCGAATGGGATACCGATAACGCGGCGTCCTTACAGGAAGCGGAAGGCGTCGTCGCGATCCTCGATGCGATGCACCGCTCCAGCAGCAGCGGGCAGGTGGTGGCCTTCGAGATGCGCGGATGAGTATCGACGAGCTGGATTATTATGAGACGGTCGATCTGCCCATCTACGAACGCGAGTTCGCGGCGTGGCTGCCCGACCGCCTCTTTGATATTCATACGCATACCTGGCTGCCGGAACACAACCTGCGCCCCATCTCGGAAGAGCGCGTCGGGCTGGTCTTCGAGGCGACCAGCGTAACGTTCGAGGAACTGGCCGCGATCTATGAATTGATGTTCTCGAATAAAAGCGTTGAATTCCTCGCGTTCGGGATGCCGCTCACGACTGTAGACCGCGCCGCAAACAATGCCTATGTCGCGGCGCACATCGATAACCGGGTGACGTTCGGATTGTATATTCCCGCTCTGGATGACAGCGCGGAGCAATTAGAGCGCGCGTTAAAGGCGGGCGGTTTCATTGGTTTCAAACCATATCTGGCTTACGTGACTTGGAAACCGCTTAACGACATTCGCATCCTTGATTTCGTCACGCAAGCGCAGCTTGAGGTTGCGCACGCGCACGGCCTGCCGATCATGTTGCACGTCCCGCGCGAGGGGCGGCTCGCCGACGCTGACAACCTGCGCGATCTGGAGAGCATCGCGGCGAAGTATCCAAACGCGAAAATCATCCTTGCGCATGGTGGACGCGCTTACGCCCGCGTGATCATCGACCCGGCGCTGAATGTGGTCGCGGCGCTTCCCAATATCTATTTCGAGTTTTCCAACGTGCAATCGGCGGAAGTCGTGGGAGCGATTTTGGAACGGATGCCGCGTGATCGCGTGATGTACGGCTCCGATATTCCGGTCGCGATTGTGCGTGGCCTGATGTTCATGCTCAATGGGCAGCGCGTCACCCTCACGCGCAAGCCGTTTGCGTGGAGCATCAGCAGCGCGACGCCGGGCCTATTGCGTGCGACTTTCATGGGATACGAGCAACTCCGCGCGATGAAAGCCGCCTGCGATTCGCTTCGATGGGATGCGGATGCGGTGAAGGGGTTATTTTACGGCAATGCCCGCGCGCTGGTCGATACGGCGCTGACTGCTGTTCGAGGGTAAAATGCCAGAGCAATTTCTGCTTGGGATCGACGCCGGAACCTCGGTCATCAAGGCCGCGCTGTTCGACCGCAATTTGACATTGCACGCGGTCACTTCGCAGCGAACCACAATCCGCAGCCCGCAACCGGGCTGGTCCGAAGCCGACCCGCTGGAATTCTGGGAGAAGACCTGCGTGGTCATCCGCCGCGTGCTTGCACAGGCGGGAGTCACGGGCGCGCAAATCGCGGCAGTCGGGATTACCGGAAATATGGTCGGCGCGTGGTTGATCGACCGTAACGGCGCGCCCGTACGTGACGCGATCCTGTGGAACGATGGCCGTGCGCAAAGCATCACCGACCACTTGACCGCGCAAGACCCGCAGTTCCTGTCGCGCATCTTCGAGTCGTCGGGGTCCGTCATGCAGCAGGGGTGTACGCTGCCAATCGTTCGCTGGCTGGCCGACCACGAGCCGGAAACACTCGCGCGCGCCGCGCATGTCCTGACCTGCAAGGACTGGCTGCGTTACAAACTGACGGGCGCGGTTTTCACCGACCCGACGGAAGCCTCTGTCATGCCGGGGGACATCCGCGCGCGGCGCTATAACGAAGCACTTTTCACGCTGCTTGGCGTGCAACAATGGCGCTCTCTATGGCCGCAGATTGCGCCCTCGGAACAGGTTTGCGGTGAAGTGACGCGCGCCGCGAGCGGCGAAACCGGACTCGCGCCGGGTACGCCTGTCGTCGGCGGGATGGGTGACGTCCCGGCCAGCATCCTCGGCGCGGGGGCGTCTGCGCTTGGTACAGCGTGCGTGATCCTCGGCACGACCTGTCTGAGCTGCCTGAGCCTCGACGCGCCGAATTTTACGCCGCGCGATATAGGATTGAACTTTGCGCTCCCCGGCGCGGGTTGGGCGCGCGTGATGGCGAATATTGCCGGGACGACGAATCTGGATTGGTTCGCGGCGCAGTTCTATTCGCACGAGCGCGCCGCCGCAGAAAACGAAGACGCCTTCTTCGCGCTGCTCGAAAGTGAGGCAGCACAGAGCCAACCCGGAGCGAATGGGCTGCTCTACCTTCCCTACCTGAGCGAAGCGGGCGTTATCGCGCCGTTCGTCTCGCCGGGAGCGCGGGCGCAGTTCAGCGGATTGCATCCCGGCCACACGCGGCGCGATATGCTGCGCGCGGTGTATGAAGGCGTCGCGCTCGCGATCCGCGATTGCTTCACCGCGATGAACGCGCCAGTGGTCGATCTGCAACTGATTGGCGGCGGGGCGAAGAGTCCGTTATGGGGTCAAATGATCGCGGATTGCTGCGGCGTCCGCGTGACGGTCCCCGCTGGCTCTGAATTTGGAGCGCGCGGCGCGGCGCTGCTGGCCGGGGTTGGCGCGGGCTGGCTATCGAACACCGCGTCACTAGAAGCCGTCACGCCGCATCATACCTACACGCCGGACCCGACGCACATCTATGACGACGTGTATTTACGCTATTGCAAGGTTCGCAACCAGTTCGGGTGAGAAAGCGGTGCAGTGTATCGCGCCTTGTTTTCACCCGAAATTGTGATACCATGCAACGCGATTTAACCAATTTCGCGCGTTCCGACCCGGCCCGTGTGCCTCTCTCGCAGAGGTGAGTACGCCGGGGATGACGACCGCGCCAGCCCAACACGGCAAGGAGACCCAATGGCCCAGATTTCCATGAAGGCGCTGCTCGAAACGGGCGTCCACTTCGGACACCGTTCCAAGAAGTGGAACCCGAAGATGAAGCCTTACATCTTCACAGAGCGTAACGGCATCCACATCCTCGATTTGCAGCAAACCCTGACCAGCCTCGAAGAAGGCTATGAAATGATCCGCGACCTCGTACAGAAGAACGGCGTCGTGCTGTTCGTCGGCACGAAGCGCCAGGCGCAGGAAACGATCCAGCAGGAAGCCGACCGCGCCGGGATGCCCTACGTCAACGAGCGCTGGCTCGGCGGCACACTCACCAACTGGCGCACCATCAAAGACCGTATCGAGACGCTCAAGCGCTTCGAGCGTGAGGCCGAAGACGGCACGGACAAGATGCTCACCAAGAAGGAACGCCTGATCCGCAGCCGCATCATCGAAAAGCTGAACGTCCGGCTCGGCGGTCTGCGCAATATGGTCAAGCTGCCCGACCTGATTTTCATCGTGGACGTGCGCCGCGAATATACCGCCGTCAAGGAATCCAACACGCTTGAAATCCCGATCATGGCGCTGGTCGATACCAACACCGACCCCGACCAGATCGATTACGTGGTCCCCGCCAACGACGACGCGATCCGCGCGATCAAGCTGATCGCCAGCTATCTCGCCGATGCGTGCATCGAGGGTATGGAGATGCGCAAGGCGTCGATGGGCGACTTCGATGATCAGAACACGGGCAGCATGAAGGACATCGACCTGGAGCGCTTCGAGAAGCAGCTCGACTCCGAAGATGAAGCCTTCATGGGCGCGAACACGCTCGCCAAGCTGCGCAGTGGTGAACTCGACTTCGACGCCGAAGAACCCGCCGCAGCGACGCCCGCAGGTGCCAAGCGCCGCTAGTCCTGCTCCGCGAACCTCACGAATGAATGATCTACCGGGGTACGCAATGACGTACCCCGTACCATGCAAGGAGAAAACATGGCCGACGTAACCGCTGTATCCGCAAAACTCGTAAAAGAACTGCGCGACCTGACCGGAGCCGCGTTCAACGACTGTAAAAAGGCGCTCGAAGAGACCGGCGGCGACATCCAGAAAGCCGTCGATTATCTGCGCAAGAAGGGCATGGCGACCGCCGAGAAGAAATCCGGGCGTCACGCTTCGGATGGCATCGTGCAGACCTACTCGCATCACAATGGCCGCCTCGCCGTGGTTGTCGAAGTCAACAGTGAAACCGACTTTGTGGCGCGCAACGAGCAGTTCAAGAAGTTCGCGAAGGACCTTGCGCTGCACATCGCCAACAGCGCCCCGCAATACGTCCGACGCGAGGAAGTGCCAGCCGACGCCGTTGAAAAAGAACGCTCGATTCAGCGTGAAAAGACGCTCAACGAGGGCAAGAAGGAAGCCGTCGTGGATAAGATCGTCGATGGCCGCATGGACAAATGGTATGAAGAGATCGTGCTGATGGAACAGCCCTGGTTGCACGAGGAAAAGAAGAAAGTCCGCGATGTGTTGACCGAACTCATCTCGGAAATCAAGGAAAACCTCGTCATCCGTCGCTTTGCCCGCTATGCGATTGGCGAAGCCAGCGGCGAGCCAACGGAATAGCGGCACGGTACTACCTATTTTGAATGCGAAGAAAGATCAGGCGCTGGCGTCTGGTCTTTTTTTTACCCCGGAGACAGAACCATGATGACCACCAGAGACAATATCAGCGACTTGAGCGACACACCGCGCGGCAAGCCACCTATTTATCACCGCATCTTGCTCAAAATCAGCGGCGAAGCCCTCAGCGGACCGGGCGGCTTCGGCATCGACCCGGATGAGGCCGCCACGCTCGCGCACCGCATCCGCGCGATTTACGATTTGGGCGTACAGGTCGGCGTCGTCATCGGCGGCGGCAATCTGTGGCGCGGCTCCGTCGGCACATCGCACGGCATGGATCAAACCACCGCTGATTACATGGGCATGATCGCGACCGTGATGAACGGTATGGCGATGCGCGATGCGCTGGAACGGATCGACATCCCGACGCGCGTACAGACCGCCATCGAGATGAACCGCATCGCAGAGCCATACATCCGCCTGCGCGCGATCCGCCACCTCGATAAGGGGCGCGTCGTGATCTTCTGCGGCGGCACGGGCAACCCCTATTTCACGACCGATACGGGCGCGGCGCTGCGCGGCATGGAAATCGACGCGGATGTGATCATCAAGGCGACGAAAGTTGACGGCGTGTACGACTCCGACCCGAAGAAGAACCCGAACGCGAAGCTCTACAGCACGCTGACCTTCGATGAAGCGCTCGCCAACCGCCTCGAAGTCATGGACTCGACCGCCTTTACGATGTGCCGCGACAACAAGAAAACAATCCTCGTCATCAACTTCTGGAAGGAAGGCGCGCTGGAAGCCGCCGTGCGCGGGGAGCCGGTCGGTACGCTCGTCACGCCATAATGGATGGTGCAATCCGTAGGGGCGGACCTATGTGTCCGCCCTTCTCTGTTCGCCCACAATCATACGCCCTCTGCTGTACGGGCGGACACGCAGGTCCGCCCACCTTGACACCAGACCGCCTTATGTACGGGCGGACCTGCGTGTCCGCCCACCTTGATACCAGACCGCCTTATGTACGGGCGGACCTATGTGTCCGCCCTCGCATTGAAAACCATCAGATAGATCCGACCCCTACACGGCGCGGGTTTGCCGTCGATCACAAGGGGATACGGAAGGGCGGACACATAGGTCCGCCCCTACACCGAAATCCAAATGGCTGGGGCATTGAATACGAAATGATACAGAAGGGCGGACACATAGGTCCGCCCCTACACCAGAGCGCGAATGTATTTGTAGGGGCGGGGCTTGACTCGCCCGGTATGAAATCCCCTACACCGCAACCGCACTAAACGCCATCCCCTTCAACCCCTCCACAATCCGCGCCGTCTCCACGCTCACCGCAACCACGCGCCCCACCAAATCCACGATGTAGCGCGGCTCATCGGCGCGGTTCGGGTCGCTCGTGATCCCGCTCCGCTTGTCCGTCGAGACCTGATACTGGTCGATCACCCATTCCACCGCCGACCGATTGCCCAACCGATACTCGAACGCCCGCGCCGGAATATCCGCGAGCGTGAGCGTCTCGTTCACGATGATCTGCGTTTTGTCCTTGCTCAACTTCATCTTCTCGACGTGGAACGACTGCGGCTTGTCCTTCGCCTCGACCCAGCGCAGCTTATACGGCGCGACCGTCTCATAATTCAGATGCAGGTCGGCCAGCGCGCGTCCCGCTTCCGCAAACGCCTTGAACTCTGGCGCGTAGGGGATGCGCGGCAGTTCGCGCTTGAGCGCATCCGCGAACTTTTCCCGGTAGCCGGGATGGTGCAGCACGCCGTACACGTAATAGAAAATATCCCACTTGCTGATCGCCGGGTCCGCGTACTGCGCGCGGAACTGCGCCAGCGCCCAATCCGTGATGTTTTCGCGGCGGTTCGTGCCGTCCGTATCGTAGGTGTAGAAGGGGAAGCATTGGGTATCCCCTATAAAATGGAAGTCCGCAATTAGGCTCGTAATTAATGATTGAAACGGCTTGTTGCTCCCTATGCTTGAAACGCAGATTATCTGGTTTTCCGCCTCAGTATCAAAACTCGGCAAGTATGCGGGCCAACGGATAAGGTCCTGATTTAATATTGAGTCAAAAAAGAACGCTTGTTTGCAGAACGGTCTGTAATTTGCATATCTAAATTTTTGAGTTGTAAACGTCGCCATTCGGCCACGTTGAAGATCGGCAATCAAATCTCGACTCCACTTAATTTTGTTATAGCGAATAAAGTTTTCCACCGAGCCTAATTTTTCTGAATGCTGATAGCGAAACACTTCACCGTTATAGTCTTCGATAAATTGACGGACTCGCTCCAATAGAACTGAGAAATTATGATCATAAACAACACGATCTCGGCTCGAAATCACGCCAATTGTAAAGTCTTTGAAAATGGCGTTGATTTCTCGAACTTGGTGCGATTTTTGTTCTTTATTACCAATGGAGATGAATGTCGTAAACTCTGCACTATTGTGAGAAGTTAGCCAAGTGTTTTTGGAGTCCGGCACGAGGTCTTGCCATTCAATGTTTTGAATTGCGCCTTTCGTATCTAACCAGTGAAGTTTTACCTCTTTACGCCAAAATTCAGGAACCCTGACATAGTGAATAGTTTTTTGAGTGTGTTCTTCTGAGCGTATCGCAACAGTAATTCCCACGCCGACTTGTATGCCAAATACATTGTGCGTTGTACCACTCAGTTTGGGATTGCTTCGCACGTTTCCGTGTAAATCAACGTGGTAAAGTTTAGTAAAGTCACTCGATAAATGCTTCCGCATACCATCGAACGCAATCTGATCGATAAAGCTGTTATTTGATACATAGCATACGATACCATCTCGACCTTGCAATCGATCTGATGCCCATCGGAAAAACTTTACGTAAGCATCTGACAGTTTGTTAACATTTGTTGCTTTGGAGTCCTTTGCATAAGTATCTTTGATTCCCTTATCGATTACCTCATACTCCTGATTTTTGTTGTTGTCGTTCGCATTCGCCTGACCCATATTATATGGTGGGTTGCCAATGATAACCGTAATCGGCGCGTTCTTCTGGCGCTCTACGCGCTCGCTATTCTTTTCATTCATGAAAGCAAAACGCGGCTGCGGACCTTCCGCGAGTTCCAGCGTATCCACAAAGCACAAGCCCTCAAACGGCTCATAGCGCCCGGCCAGATCGTAGAAGGCGTGTTCGATGTTTAGCGCGGCGATGTAATAGGGCAGCAGCATGATCTCGTTCGCGAACAGCCGATCCTTATAGACCGCATCGAGGTCGCGCTTCGGGACGCGGCGCAGCAGGTTCACGATGAAGTTCCCGGTTCCCGTCGCGGGGTCCAGCAGCACCACATCCGGGTCGCCCAGTTCCTTGCCGAATTCGGTCTTCAACACCTCGACGACGCTGCTGCACATGAAGTCGACAATTGGCTGCGGCGTATAGACGATGCCATGCGTATCCGCGACCTTGACCGAATAACCCTGAAAGAAGCGCTCGTAGACCGTGTTCAGGAAGTGCTGCTTTTCGCTGAAATCTTCGAGACTGTGCGCGGCGGCTTCGATGGCGCGGTAGAAGCGGTCCAGCGATTTGAGGAACTCATCGCGGTTGAAACTGCGGCTGACCAGCGCATCGATTACCTTTTCGACCTCGGCGGCGATCACGTTGCGGCGCGTGAATTCCGGGTTGTCGAAGACCTTGCGGATCAGCCGTTCGGTGAGCAAATGCTGCACGAGCATTTCATCCACTGCCGCGATGCTGATGTTCGGGTTCAGCGAGGTCTTGCATAGTTCATAAAAGCCCGCAAAGGCGTCGATGAAGCGCTTGTTGTCGCGGTGCGCCCCCTTGATGATCTCGGCCAAGCCCTGCGCAAGTTCCGGGACGCGCTCCTTGAATTCGGTGACGGCCTGCTCGAAGCCCTCGATGTCCGGTTCCGTATAGGCGAAGAACAGGTTGAGCAAATCCGCGACTTGTACGGGCTGTGTCAGGTCCGCGCGGAATTTGACCGCGCCATCCTGATAAAGGATGCCCGTCCGTGTGTCCTCGAAGATGATGTTGGTGAGCGGATAGCCCTTCGCGGCTTTCTTCTTGATCTCGTCTTCCAGCGCATCCGCCGTGTCTTTGGCTTCCCAGTAGCCGCGCGGCAGGTTGAACGCATCACGCAGCGTGCCATCAGGCCGGATCGATTTGCCACCAATTTTGAGGGTTTGCTCCGGCACAAGCAGCCAGTGATTGGCCTTCGCCGCATCCGTGAGCAATGTCTGGAAGGCCGACCGCACCGCCGTCTCGTGTGTGACGTTGGCGGTCGCGTACTCCTGCAATGCAGCATGGTAGGCGAGGATCGTTTTGGCGGTCGGCTTCAACGTTGCGGGCATCGCGGCGGCTTTCGATGGTTGGGACCGCAGATTATATCGCGCATTCTCTTTGTACGGGCGGACCTGTGTGTCCGCCCTTCTCTCCCCACAGAGTCATACGCGCTCCACTGTACGGGCGGACCTGCGTGTCCGCCCTTCCCTGTCCACAATCATACGCGCTCCACTGTACGGGCGGACCTGCGTGTCCGCCCTTCCCTGTCCACAATCATACGCGCTCTGCTGTACGGGCGGACCTATGTGTCCGCCCTTCTCTATCCGCCCACATGCAAATCCTCTCACTTGCCAGCCTCATAAAATCTATCTTCCATCCAACGCACCGGATTATTTTCAACGTATTCACGAATGGCGTTCAACGCTTTTTCGTCGCGAATAATATGGTCATAGAAACTGCGCTGCCACAACGATTTTTCAAACGACGGCCATTCCATATCCCGAACGCCTCGAATGTACGTATTGGTAGTCATGGTCTTGAACCATCGCATCGCGGTCGAGATTGAATGTGCATGTTGCTGGATTGAACTATGATTTTCAACAACCAAAATTCCATGAAAATGATTTGGCATGACTACAAAAACATCGGTTTGGATACTGGGATATTTAATCGGTAGCTGTATCCACCACTCGATAATCATCTCGCCCGCCGGGTTTAGTTGCAATATATCGCCTTCAATTTTGCCGAAAAGGGATACGCAATGCTGAGTGCAAATCGTCAGGAAATATGCGCCATCCTGAGAATAGTCGTATCCTGTGAGACGCGGGGATTTGCGCGGGATAAAGCGGGTCACGTTGATTACAATCCTTGTTTTAGATTAAGAAAGGAAGGGCGGACACATAGGTCCGCCCGTACACCGGAGCGCGAGGTTTTGTCAGGGGAGGGCGGACACACAGGTTCACCCGTACACAATGCGGGAGGGCGGACACATAGGTCCGCCCCTACGCAGAAAATGCGCCGTTCAGTACACGGGATTATTTCATCGCATCCACAAACACGACCGTCGTGCGCGCCGGGACCGTGAACGTGCCGCTCGCAACGTCGAACGTCGCGGTCTTCACTACCGGGTCGCCCCCGTTCGCGAGGACCGGATGCAAAATCAATGCCGCGCCGCTCACGTCCTTTGCCGTGACCTGCTGCGCGGCATCCGTCGCGTTGAAGATGACCACGACCTGTTTATAGGGTCCCTCGTTCCCGGTGATCCGCATCCCGATCACGCCCGGCAGTTGATCCGGTCCGACGTTGAAGAACGTGAGCCGCTCCTGTACTGTCTTCGCGGTTTGCAGCCCGAAAAGCGGCATGGATTTACGGATTTGCAGAATCTCGCGGAAGTGCTGCGCTGCGAATTCGATGTCCGCTTTTGTCGGCTTGAGGGCCGGGTTCGCGAGCAGCGGCTTCATGAACGCCCAGTTGTCCTTGTTTTTGTCTGCGACCGGAAGGCCGCGCCCCCAACCGTTCGTTGTATAGCTGAAATCGAGGATGTTGAACCAATCGCCGCTGTTGTAGCTGTCGCGATCCAGCGACTTCGAGCGCAGCATATCGTCGCCCGCGTGGAAGAAAGGCACGCCCTGCGAGAACATCACAATGTCGTTGGCGAGGTTGTTCATGCGAACCCGCGCCGCTATATCCGCGCTTTCCGGCGCTTTGAGCTGGATCGCGTCGAATATCGTCTGGTTATCGTGCGCGGAAGCATACACGATGTTCTCCTGAGGGTCGGCGGTATAGCCTGCCTGCGCGCCGCCGTAGTTGATTTCCAGCCCGCGAACCTGCTTGCCCGCCGCGTTGACGAGCCGGTAATCCGCGAGGTTGCCCGCCAGCCCGATACGAATCAAATCCGCGTTGGCGAGCAGCGCCGCCTTTTGTCCAGCCGGGTTTAGCGCCTTTGCCTGATACGCGCTCGGCGAACCGAACAGGCCGCTCACAAAACCCTGATCGCGCTGATCGCTGAAAGGCGTCCCACCGCGCACGCCATCGCGCAGGCGGTCGTTGAACGTCCCGACTCCCGTTCCCGCCATGTTGAGCTGCGTCGCGTTCAGGCCGCGCGCGTTCATCGCGACTTCGCCGAAGTCCCAGCCCTCGCCATAGAGGTAAATCGCCTTGCCGTCTACGCCGTCCTTTTCAACCGTCAGCCCGTCCAGCATCGTCCGCACCGCATCGATGTTGTAGGTCATATGATGCCCCATCAAATCGAAGCGGAACGCATCGATCTTGTATGCGGTCGCCCACGTCCGCATCGAATCAACCATCAACTTTTCCATCATCTTGTGTTCGCTGGCCGTGTTCGCGCAGCAGGTGCTGTTCTCGACAAAGCCTTCCGCGTTCAGGCGCTGATAGTAGCCCGGCACAATCCGGTCCAGCACGGAGTCGGGAGCCTGCCCGCTGGCGTGCGTATGGTTGTAGACGACATCCATCACCACGCGCAGCCCGGCGGCGTTGAGCGCCTGCACCATCGCGCGGTATTCCTTGATGCGCGCCGAACCGTCCGGCTGGGTTGCGTAGCTACCTTCGGGCGTGGTGTAGTGGTACGGATCGTAACCCCAGTTGAAGCCGTCTTTGGCGCTGAATTTCGTGACTTCGGCCTGCTGCTGGTCGCTATCAGGTGGCAGCTTCGCGAGCGCCGCGTAATCGGGCATCTCCCACTTCGTTTTGTCTTCCTCGACAGTTGCAATATCGGCGGTCGGGAGCAGGTGCAGGTGTGTCAACCCGGCCTGCGCGAGCGCTGTCAGGTGCTTCATGCCGTTCGATTGTGGCACGGTGAAGGCCATATACGTTCCGCGATAGGCGTCCGGTACAGTCTGGTCGAACACCGAAAAATCGCGGACGTGCAGTTCATAAATCACGATGTCTTCCGGCGCGGCGAGCGGCGGTTTCTTCGTCGCGGTCCAGCCGTCCGGCATGAGCGCCGGGTCATCCAGATCGACGATTTGCGAGCGCGTGCTGTTCATCGCGAGGCTGAGTGAATACGGGTCAGTGACGAAATTGCGCTCGATCTTGCCCGTCGCGCGCACATAGACCTGTACCTCGTACAGGTAGAATTTACCCTTCCAGCCTGCCTCGCCCAACGCGGACCAAACGCCCGTCATCGCGTCGTAGGTCATCGGGATCGCGCTGTCGGCTGCGGTCTTGCTATCATCGTAGAGATGCAGCGTGACGCTCTTCGCCGTCGGGGACCATACGCGCAGCGTCGGTACGCCACTCGCGAAGGTCACGCCAAGCGGACCTGTGTAATCGTAAATCGAATCGAGCGCCCCCCAAAGCTGTACGCTGCTCGCGTCGATCAGCTTGCCATTGGGCGAGGTCGCCGCGACGACAAGTTGGCCGCGCAACATATCCGGCACTTTAGCGCGATCAGCCGCCGCGATGCGCAACGAGTCGTAGCCTTTCAGGTGCGGCGCGCGGATTTGGTTCAGATTGATACCAAGCGTGAGCAGCGTCAGCGGGACCTGCTGCCCGCCCGTGACGCCCTGCGCCGTGAGCGCGATACCGCCTTCCGGCGCGTAATAGAGCGTATACGTGTTCCCGGCGGCGTTGTCCTTCAATTTCCAGAGAATCGTATCATTCGTCGCGAAGACCGCCAGCGCGGTGCTGAGGTCGCCACGCGGTGCGCCGCCGGGAAATACCTTGAAAGTCTGCTTCGCGCTGTTGTACTCGAAATAGATTTCGTCCTTGTCCGCAGCAACGGCGAACGCTATCGGCTCGCCGCTGGTCTTCGCGGCATTTTCATCGAAGCTGACGGCGACCTTGTAATCGCCCTTCGGTAGTGCGGTCGTCGTGAAGGTGTATACGCCGTCGCCGTCGATGTCCTGCATCCACGTTTTGAGGCATTTCGCATCGTTGTCCGCTGCACAGCCAAGCGCTATTTGCACATCGCCCGTGACCACCGTGAGCGGCGTATTGACCGTATCCGTAATGTAATTCGTAGCCGGGTCATAAAGGAAAGTCACGGCACGCGGTTCGGCCAAATTCAGCGTGATATTCGCGCCGTCCTTCTTCGCCTTCGCGCCATAGTTCACCGTCCACGAGCCGTTTAGCGCAACTTTGTATTCATAGGTTCCGGCGGGCAGGTCGAAGGTCGCGCGGTAAATGCCGCTCGCGGGGTCGAGCGTGAGTGCCGTCTTCGTACAATCCGGCTTCCAATCCGCATCGCAGCCGAGTTTGCTCTGAATCGTGCCGGGGACCACGACGAGCGTATCCGTCTGGCGGTCCGGCGCGGCGAATGCGGAACGCCCTCGATAGCCGACCGCGTTGGCGGTGAGCGCGAGCGTGCAGAGCGCGGCAACGAGGCGCATGGCACGCCTGATCTGGGTTCGCAGTGAACTTTTCACGATAGCCTCTGTTAAAAATCTAAAGGGATATTTTCAATTGTAGCGTCGATGCGCTTGTCCGACGTACATACTTCACGTCAGATTATTGACAGGGCAGCACAACGGAATGCGTAGGGACGGCATTCTTGCCGTCCGTCGTTCGTAAAAAAGTTTTAGGTTTTGCCTTCGCGCAACGTGGCAATTGCCTTTTCAATCCGGCGCTGGCGCGTCTCTGCAGTTTTCGCTCCCTCAACCGAGAGCGTAAACCGCGATTTGTTGCTATAGGAGAGGCTATCGAAAAAGCGCTTCGCGTCCGGTGCGGCGTCGAGCGCCGCCGTAAAGTCAGGCGGGATAGCCAGTTCGCGCGGCTCGGTATCGAGTTCGATCTCGACCTCGAATTGATCGCCCGCCGTCAGCCCGGCGGCTTCGCGGTGTTCGCCGCTGACCGGGAGCATGAACACATCATTCATCGGCGCAATGGTTGTGCGGTAGGTGTGACCCTTCAGCGTGACGCGCACGGCAGGACGCTTGCCAGAACCCAGCGCGGTGACGATTTCCGGCGGGACCTGAATGCCTGTCGCGGTCTTGCCGCTGAGGAGGAGTGTTGCTTGAAATTTCATGCGAGCAAGTATAGTACAGTTTCGGTGCTACCGTCAAAGACTTCAATCGGTACGAGGCGGATGCCACCCGGCGCTAACCCAAATACGACGCGACACGATCATTTCATCACGGTTCATACGCAAGCGCTCTATTGTGGCACGTCCACTGGCAGTCAGGCCGATAATGTGTGTGCCTTCGCTATTCCAACGAAAATGATCCTTCCAGAGCTGTACGCGCGGGTTGAACAAAGCCGTGATCTCTGCGGTCAAGGGGTCCAACCCCGTTTGGTGCTTATACTTTGCTTGATTACAGCGACTACAAATCAGTGCAAGGTTGTCGAAAATTGTTGGTCCACCCGCCGACTCCGGTTTGATATGATCTATTTCTAAAGCGATAACGATGATCTGCGCAGTTTGGCAGTATTCACACAAGCCATGAGCGCGTATCGTCACCTGCTGACGTAATGCAGAGGAAATGTACGCCACAGATGATTATTTATTGAAGCTGAGAAACGTGTCAACATCCTCGCCACGCTGCTTGAGCGTGACAAGCAGTAGAGATCGTATGTATACACATCTATCCCACCGAACTCCCAACTGCTCCTGTTCAGCCTTCTCCTGTGGAGTCAAATCACGTTGCCCTGCGGTTTCGTTCAATTGGCTAAATCGATTTGTTACCCGCGTCGGCAACGGACGCTCTGCAAATTGCCATAACTCATCGTTGGACATTGCCAGAATCTTTTCTTCAGTGAGCGTTTCATATTTTTCTTCTTCTTCGTCGGTGACAACCGACGACGCTACCATATCAAGCAAAACGCTTTCCACCGGGCGGTTATCATCCTCCGCGATGCGGCGAACACGCTCAAATATGGCTCGTGGAATGTGCAGCGTCACAGGTTGATCGCTCATCGCATAGTCTCGATTACCTGTGGGAGATTATACCGTTTTTGAGGTCGCGGCGTGTTCACCCGCCCAGCCGAAAATCCTTCGCAATCAGCCGTGCGGTCATCTTCGCCGACATCATCACCGAAGGCGTCCCGCCGCCGGGCTGTGCGCTCGCGCCGACCAGATAGAAGTTCGCGAGGTCGAGGCTGCGGTTGTGCGGACGGAAGAACGCCGTTTGGTAGAGCATCGGCTCCACGCCGAAGCCGTTGCCGAGGTAGCTATTCAGCGTCTTCTCGAAATAATCCGGCGTGACGAAGCTGCGGTAGACGAGGCGTTCACGCAAATTCGGAATGTACTTGCGCTCCTCAAGGAAGGTCAATACCTTTTCGACAAACGGCTCCCCAAGTTCGCGCCAGTTCAGGCCGCTGCCATTGTGCGGAACCGGGATGAGCGTATACGCGGCGTGGCAATCCGGCGGGGCGAGTGATGGATCGGTGAGCGTTGGGATATGCAGATATTGCGAGAAGTCCTTGCCGACGATCTTCTTCCCGAAAATTTCCTTGAGCAATTCCTCGTAGCGCGGTCCGAGGATGATATTGTGATGGCGCAGGTCGATGTCGCCGCCCTCACGCTTGAAGCCGAAGTAGATCACCACAATCGACATGCCCTGCCGCGCCGCCTTCACACGCAAATCGGTGTTGTAGGTGCGATACTGCGGGTCGATCAGCTTCATGTACGTGTTCGCATAGTCGGCATTCGAGGCGATGAGGTCAGCGAAGAGCGCCGTCCCGTCCTTGAGTTCGACGCCGCGCGCCACCCGCCTGTCGAAGGGTCCCGGCGCGCCACCCTCCGGCGTCGTGACAAAGATGCGGCAAACTTCACTGTCGTAGCGCATCGCGCCGCCAAGTTCCTCGAACTTCTTCACGAAGCCCTGTATCAGCGCGCCCGTCCCGCCCATCGCGAAATGGATGCCCCACGTCTTTTCAACGAAGTGGATCATCGAATAGATGGCCGGGACGCTCAACGGATTGCCGCCGACGAGCAGCGACTCGAAGCTGAATACCTGTCGCAGCTTGTCACTCTTGAAATATTTTTTGATGAACCCGAACAGCGGGCGCACGGCATCCAGCTTGAGCAAATCGGGGACCACGCGCAGCATATCCGGGATGCTCCCGAAATGCGTATACCCAAGCGCCAGGAAGCCGCGCTCGAAAATCGCCTTGGCGTCGCGGTGGAAGCGTTCATAGCCTTCGAGGTCTTCCGGCGCGAGCTGTGCGATTTGCGCGCGGGTGTGTTCCGGGTCGCCATCGTAATCGAAGCACGTTCCGTCATCGAAATAGATGCGGTAGAACGGCAGGATCGGGATCATCTTCACATATTTCGAGGTGTTGGGTCCGCCGCTAATGCCGCTTTTGATGCGCTTCGACTCATCGAGAATTTCCGGCGGGAAGTCCGGCACATCCAGATTTGGTTGACCGCGCTCCAGTGAGAACAATTCCTCGATAAAGTGCGGCACGGTGAGGACCGTCGGACCCATATCGAAGGTGAAGCCCTGTTCGCGCCGGACATAGGCCCGCCCGCCGGGGGCATCGAGTTTTTCAACAATGGTAGTATCGAAACCGAGACTTTGAAGCCGGATACCGAGCGCGAGACCGCCGATCCCGGAGCCGATGACAATTGCAGTTTTGGGGTCCATATGGTTTTTGTGACGTCGCCGTGATGGATTGTTTAACAGGATGTTAGCAGAGTTTTTAGAAAAGTGGTGTCGCGTCGAATGTTAAAGATTGTGAAGACGTTTAGGCTACTGGAAGCGGATTGCCTTCACTGAGCAGCTTCATCACCGTGCTTTCGAGCGCAGCCCAGTTTTGTTCGGCTTTGGAATCGAACGGCGTGCGTGGCGGGTAGAGGATTCCCGGTGGTTGACCGGGCGGGGTTGCTGATTGCCGAAACTTCGCGAGTTCGCTTTGCTGATCGGCGAGCGCACTCGTCCACTCACTGCGCAGCGTTTCGACCTGTGCCAGCGAGTCGTAGAGCCGGAAAACCTTCGTTGCGGTGGCGATGCTGAGTGCTGAGGGGATGTTCTCCAACTGGCTCCTGAGCGAGTCGCGGCTCATCGGCAGCAGCGGCGTATCGACCAGCGCGCGTGCTTGATGACGCGGATCGGTATTGTCCCCGACCTGCTGCTTGATCGCGTCCCATGCGGCGCGCAGCGATTGCAGATTACGCTCGATCTCCAGCCCGACGATCAGCCGCACCGCCGCTGACCGCTTCTGATCGTCGCGATGTTCGCGCCGCCGCGCGCTGACCTCGCTCAGGATATAACCGAAAATGCCGCCGATGATGGTGGTGACGATGCCGATGCCAGCGCCGATTAACTGCTCGTTCACGAATTCACTCCCGGTCGAACCTTACGCCTACTTTACCGTGACCATTCCCCACGCCTAAAAGCGGGGGCTTCTGAGCAACGCATGAACAGGAGCTTCTACGTTAGCGCTCACGGATGTGACCCATCCGGCTCGATTGAGGATATTGAGAGCAGCGTTATGGTCTCTGTCGAGCGAGAGACCACACACGCAGTCTACCCAGCGGGTAGCGAGCGAGAAATCAGGAAAGTTGCGTTTGCAGGTGGAGCATGTGCTGGAAGTATAAGCAGGGTTGACAAAGGCGACTTCGCGGCCAGCGTTTGCAGCTTTGCTCGCGAGGCGGTCCTTGAAGTAGCCCCAGCTACTATCCAGAATGCTTTTGGCGAGGTGCGGGTTGCGCACCATGTTCCCGATGCGCAGGTCTTCGACCGCGATCCGGTCGTAGCGGGTGATCAGTGCGTGAACCTGCTTATTGAGGAAGTCGTGGCGGGTGTTGGCGATGTGTTCATGCAAGCGCTGCACGCGGCGGAGCGCCTTGCGCCTGTTCTTGCCACCTTTGACCTTGCGTGCGAGAGCGCGCTGCGCCACCCGAAGCGCTTTTTGTGAAACACGATACCACTGCGGGTTCGCGACTTGCTCCCCGTCACTGGTGGTGAGTAGCGCGGAGATGCCCACATCCACACCGACACTCTGCCCGGTGGTTGGGAGCGGCAGCAAATCGCCTTGTTCCACTGTGAGGCACGCGTACCATTCACCTGCGCGCTCGACAATGCGAGCTTTTTTCACCCTACCAACCAGCTCCCGATGCCAGCGCACCCGCACCCGCCCGATACCGTACAGCTTGAGCCGCTTGCCATCCAGCCGTGCGCCTGCGCCAAACTGCTTGAACTCGAAGCTGTGGAAGCGGTTGGCACTCTTGAAGCGCGGATACCCCGCCGTCTCGCCTGCCTTCACACGCCGAAAGAACGCCTTGAACGCTTTGTCCAGATCATCGCACACGCTCTGCAAGGTCTGGCTGTATACGCGGTCTTCACAGCGGAACGCTTTGCGGTACAGGAAACTCGTCTTCTCCTGCTCGCGTTTGCTAACTTGCCGCTGTTCCAGTTCCCACGCCAGTTTCCGTTCACTCAGGCACATATTGTACCAATAGCGGCAGATGCGCAGCGTGCGATACAGCGCTTTTTCCTGCGCGGGCGTGGGGTACAGACGATATTTGTAGACGAGAATGTGCATACCCCAAAGTGTACCTCACACCCGCTCAAATACGAACCAACAGACCGCTTACGCTGCGCGCCGCCGCCTTGTATCCCCATACATGAAGGCGGGAGCTTTGCGGCGGTGTTCGGTAAAACGAGTTCAATGACGACAAACCAGGTATGGCGAACGCATCAAAATCAAAAGCGTGGGTGAACTACGCAGGTCTGCCTGTGACTGGCGCTCTGATGCGTTTGCCCTGCCGCGCTTGTTCATGCTTGCACGCGCCGTATCCGATTGCTACGATCAAGGGCAGATTGCAAAAGGCATTATTTTCATGGCCGATTTTCAGGATCGCTCCGACGACGCGCCGCTCAACCCCAGTTTGCGCGCCGTGAACGACAGTATGTTGGATGGCCTCGGCCAGCTTGCGTCCTATTTCGGCTACAACAAGGTGATGGGCAAAATGTACGGCGCGCTGCTGCTCAACCCCGGACCGATGAGCCTCGACGACCTGATGGCGCACCTCGACATCTCGAAGGCGAGCGTCAGTATGAACATGCGGACGCTCGAAAATATGGGGATTGTGCGCGAAGTGTGGGTGCGCGGCGACCGTCGCAAATATTACGAAGCGGAGAGCGACCTGTGGCGCGTGCTGACCAACGTTCTTGGCAGCCGTGAGTTGCGCGATGTGAATACCGCGCTCGATACGCTGGATGGCAGCATCGACCACCTGCGCGCGGACATTGACGCGATGAGCGAGCAGGATCAGATACTCGCCCGGCACTATATCGCGCGGCTCGACCATATGAAGGAATTTTTCCGTTTCGCAAAGCTGATTCTCACCTCGATTTTGGAACGTGATCGTAATTTCAAGGTGGGTGAAGTGCGCCGAATCGATATGAAAGGCGAGTGAGATGTTCACAAAGTTGATACAAAATACCGTGAGATGAGGTCAGAATGATTGACTTTGCAACGTCTACCGTTATATAATTCGTTCAATAAGTTCTAAAAGTCACAATCGGGGAGAAACCCGTGATGAACATCGATCAGGCGCTACAGGAAGTCGATAAGCTGCTCAAACAGGTCGTCACAAGCGATGTGGATGTCCTGCGCGAGGCGAGCCAGCACATCCTCACCGGGGGCGGCAAGCGCTACCGCCCACGCCTGACGCTGCTCGCTTATCTGGCGGCGGGCGGCACGGACCTGATGCAGGCAGTTCCGGTCGCGGCGGCGGTCGAACTGGTGCATACCGCGACGCTGGTTCACGACGACATCAACGATCACGGCAGCTTGCGGCGCGGTCGCCCGACCGTGAACGCGGTTTATGGACGCACACTCGCACTATTGACGGGCGATTTTCTCTTCACGAAGGTCTATGAGTTGATGGCTCCATTCAAGGAACTCAACCCGGAATTCGCCGCCGCGACCGTCGCCTTGGTCGAAGGCGAAACATTGCAGGCCGCCGCCGCGAAGAACAACACGCTCGACCGCGAAACATATGGGCGCATAATCGCCAAGAAGACGGCGGTTCTCTTCGCGATGGCCGCGAAGGTCGGCGGGATGATTGCGGGCGCGGGCGAAGGCGACGCGAATGCGCTTTATAACTACGGCTTTAACGCTGGCCTCGCGTTCCAGATTGTCGATGATATTCTGGACATCATCGCCGATAGTGAAAAACTCGGCAAAACGGCGGGTCTGGACATCGCGCAGGGGCGCGGCCTCGTGACGGCGCTTGCACATACCACGAACGGTCACACGACGGGCGGCGCGCCTGTCGCGGTCATTGAACCGGAAGCGCCAGCCGACCCGATGGAGGCTTTCAAGCAGCGCATGTTGAGCGGTGGTTACATCGAAGAAGGGCGCAAACAGGCGCGCGATCTCGCGGATATGGCGAAGCAGACGCTTGAGCGTTTTCCTGCCTCGCCCGCCATCAATGAACTAAGCGCCTTTGCGGATAGCTGTGTCGAGCGCGATCACTAGAGCAGGTCGCGCCCAGTATACCTTCTCTTCATTCCCGGACAAGCCTTGACTCGTTCGGGGTAGAGATTGTAAATGTTATACCGTCTCTACGGTGATAGCCGACGGCATGAACACCGGAGCCTCGACAAAGCCGCTCAAGTCAAGACCAAGCAGCGCCGCGAAGGTCGGTGCAATCTGCGCGGCTTTCGCTTCTGTGACGGTCTGGTGCGGCACATCGGGACCTGCGAACACGCAGAAGCGGTCATCGCCGGGCATTCCGGGGCGAATGCCGTGACTGGAAATCGCGCTCGGCTTGCCTGTTGGCTCAGTCATGGGGTTCGCAGCATCGAACTCGAAAGCAACCTTATCCGGCGCAATAAACGCCTTGATCTGATCGCGATAATCGAGTGGGATATGATTTGAATTGTACGGCTCCACGCCATGGGGCGCGAAAGCCGCTGTGACCGCTGCGAGTTCGGCGTCGTCCTTCGGAATGACATGCAGGACGCTGCCTTCGCACTGGAAA
Source organism: Aggregatilineales bacterium (assembly GCA_965246845.1). Classification (GTDB taxonomy): domain Bacteria; phylum Chloroflexota; class Anaerolineae; order Aggregatilineales; family UBA2796; genus JBBRMW01. The sequence goes on along the minus strand of CBDFFR010000008.1, from coordinate 20,226 downwards.
TTCACGCCGGGGATAATCACTTCGGGGTGCAGCGCGAGGTCGATAGCGCTATGGCCGTGATCGCTCATCACCGCGATATTGGTTGTTTCCAGCTTGCCCGCCGAACGCAGCCGTTCGGTGACGATGCCAACCATCATATCGACATAGGCGCACGCCCAATGCGACATCTCGCTTTTATAGCCCGTATAGTGTTGCAGCGTATCGGTGAGGAGGACTTCCGAGATAATCAGGTCCGGTCCGTCATCTGCCGCGCCGAGGATGCCCGCCCAGTTGAAAGCGTGCTGATCGCCCGCGATGCCATAAAACAGGCGCTCGCTTGCGGAATTGTTCGGCAGGGTCGCCCAATCCGTCGGGAAGCCCGCCGCGCTGACCATTTGTTCGAAGCGCGTATCCGGGTTGCGGTGTTCGACAGCGCGTACCCAGCCAAGACCTGCCGGGAGTGGCTCGCTATCACGGGCGCGCTTGATGAACGCGCCAACCCACCAAGGCGCGTGATAGATCGTGGTGTCTTCGGGGCGCACCATGCCGAAGCCGATCACTGCAACATCTTTTCCGGCGGTACGCGCCAGTCCCGGCACGGTCGGGACGCGCACGTCATAGGGATGCGAATAGCGCCATTCCGTGCCATCCCAGATATTGTTGCCATAGATGCCGCTCACATCGGCGGTTGCGCCCGTCATCATCGAGGTGCGACCGGGCAGCGAGGTCCCGCACACTTCGGCGTGCAGCGCGTCGATCACGAGGCCGCGATCTGCCAGCGCGGAGAGGTGTGGGAGCCGCCCGCGTTCGGTACGGAAGTAATCGGCGCTCACGCCGTCGAGCATCAGGACGATCAGTTTGTTTGTCATAGGGTTTCCATTTGTGTCAGGCAGTTTGAGCGAGGCAATCAGGAAAACGGACGAGGCAAGCCATCGCCCCTACACCAGACCGGGCGGACACATCGGTCCGCCCCTACAAAAACGCGCGTCACCGCTGTAGGGATTGTGGCTTGCCCGACCCGCAAGCCTAGAGTTTAAAGTTATCCGGGCGCAGGTTGATATAGAAGCCGACGTTCGGCGTCCATGTGATCCCCTTGCGCAGCCCGTAGAATTCGACGCTCTGATAGAGCGGCGCAATCGGCACATCGCGGTCGAGGACATTGGCGACCGAGCGGTAGTTCTTGCGGCGCAATTCCTGATCGCTGGATGACGCAGCCTCGTCAATCAATTTCTGAGTATCCGCGTCGGGGCTGTAATATTGCGCGATCCACGCACCGGGGTTCCAGACCGCCGCGAGTCCCGTACCGGGGTCGCCCTGCGTGCCGAAACTTTGCAGGGTCGCGATGTTCTGGCCGCCGATGGAGCGCTGCGCCCACTGTGAGGTATCGAGCGGCGTATATTTGACCTTGACGCCGAGGATGCCCCACATTTCATTGATCGCGTCGCTGACGAGGCGGCCATTCGTGTAATAGGCGCTCGGCGGCGTGAATTCGAGTTCTTCTCCAGCATAACCTGACTCGGCGAGGGACTTCTTCGCTGCATCGAGGTCGAAGGCGAACGGCACGCGGCTGGCATCGTAGCCGAATTCACCGGGCAGGTAGTAGTCGTTCACGACGCGCACCTTGCCGCCCCACAGTGATTCGGTCAGCGCCTTGCGGTCGATACTGAGCGAGAGCGCGCGGCGCAGTCCGACTTTATCCGTCGGCGCTTTGCGCGTGTTGAAATAGATCAGCATCCAGTTGAAGACTTCACTGGTGATACCCACCGTTTTGTCGCTATCGAGTTGCGGCACAAGGTCCGGCGGCACGGTCGTGATCATATCCACTTCGCCGCTGCGGAAGGCGGCTACGCGCGTTGCGTTTTCGGGGATAACGCGCAACGTAACCTGCGTGGCGGCGGGAGCGCCCGCCCAATAGTCCGTGTGCGCGGCCAGCACCATGCGGTCGCCGGATTTATACTCGATCACCTTGTACGGACCCGCGCCGATGATCATGGTTTGCAGCGCGTCGAACCCCTGCTTCTCCGCGTAGGCTTGCGGGATAATCGCGGCGTTAGGCGTCGCGAGGCGCAGCGGTAGCAGCGGATCGACGAGTTTGGTCGTGATCGTCAATTCGAGGTCGCCTGTCGCTTCGACTTTCGCGATGTAGGGCGTGAAGCTGGCACGGACCGGGCTTTTCGCAGGGTTTTCATAATAGCCGAGCAGACGGTTGAGGCTGAATGCTGCGTCCTTCGCTGTCATCACCGTGCCGTCGTGGAACTTGACGCCGGGGCGCAGCGTGAACTTCCACGTCAGGGCGTCGTTGGTCCACTTCGTCGCGAGTTGCGGTTGCAGCGCGCCTTTTGCATCAGTGGTCGTCAACTGGTCAAAGATCATGCCGTAGAAGCGCGCGCCGACGATGGACCCCGCGACGCTATGCGCGTCGAGCGTGGCGACATCGGCATTAATCCCAATGGTGAACGGCTTCGCGGTCTGGATGAGCGTCGGGACGTTCAGCAGCGATTTCGGTACGAAGACGGTCCCGGCAGCAGCGCCGGCGATTTGAATGAACGAACGGCGTGAGAGTTTCTGGGTCATTGCGTTTCCTCTATTCAGGTCGATTCAGAACGCCAACCGCACATCGGTCAGGTCACGCAGCCAATCGCCAATCGTGCCAATGGCGACGGTCAGCAGCGCAAGCGCGGCGCTCGGCACGACGGCCAGCCACCACGCGCTCGCAAGGTATTCGCGGCCTTCGCCGATCATGTTGCCCCAGGACGCATCGGGCGCTTTGATCCCGATGCCGAGGAACGACAGGCCGCTTTCCAGCAAAATCACACGCCCGACGCTTAACGTCGCGACGACCAACACGGGCGCAACCAGATTTCGGGAGCAAATGCTGGCGCATGATATGCAGGTCGCCCGCGCCAATCGCCCGCGCAGCCAGTACGAAATCGCGCTCGCGCAGCGATAGCACATCGGCACGCACAAGCCGCGCATAATACGGCCATGTGCCGAGCGCGGCCAGCCCGATCAGGACGGTAATCGTGTTGCCGAGCGCGATAGCCGCAACGATGGCGAGCAGGATGAACGGCAGCGAAAGCTGCACATCGACGAGGTACATCACCACCTGATCGACGGGACCGCGCAGGTAGCCCGCCAGCACCCCCAGCCCGACGCCGAACAGCAGCCCGATCACCGTCGAAATCCCGGCAATTGCAATCGAGACCTGCCCACCGTGCAGCAGACGGCTCAGAATATCGCGGCCAAGCGCATCCGTGCCGAGCGGAGATTGTGCCGTCCCGCCGAAGCCGAGTGGCGGTTTGAGCCGCGAAATAAGGCTCGTTTTGTTTGGGTCGCGCTGCGTGATTACATTCGCGCCGAGCGTCGCGCCGAATAGCACGATCAAGCAGCAGCACGCAGACGAGGACCGAAAGCGGGAGTCGTTTTCCGATAACGCATTCGTCACGCTGACCTGAATGCGCGGGTCGAGCGTCGTATAGAGCAGATCGACCAGCAGATTGGTAATCGCGAAGCCCGCCGCCGCGATCAGCACGACCGTTTGAATGACCGGGAAATCGCGCCCGCCGATAGCGCTCACCGCGAGCGAACCGATCCCCGGCTACGCGAAGACCGTCTCGATGATCGCCGCTCCGCTCAAAATGCCCGCGACCTGCAAGCCGATCACCGTCACGACGGAAAGCAGCGCGTTCCGCAAGGCGTGCCGATACAGCACCCGGCGCGGACGTGCGCCCTTCGCGTAGGCGGTACGAATATAGTCCTCGTTGAGGACTTCGAGCATCTCGGAGCGTGTCAGGCGAATGATGAAAGCTAGCGGGTAGATCGTCAGCGTGAGCGTGGGCAGGATGAAATGCCGCGCGCTGTCGCTTCCGAACGACGGCAGTACGCGCAGCGCCACGCTAAAGATTAGAATTAGCACGATCCCGACGAAAAACGAGGGCAGCGATTGCCCAAGCAGCGTCAACAGCATCACCACACGGTCGAAGACGCTGCCGCGCCGCGCCGCGCACAGCACGCCGAACAGAATGCCGCCAACAATCGAGAGGAACAGCGAGGGCAGGCCAAGCGCGACTGTCGCGGGGATGCGTTCGGCAGCGACCTGCGAGGCCGCGCGGTTGAAGACGATGGACATCCCCAGATCACCCGTCAGCACGCCGCGCAGGTAGAGGACGAATTGCGCATACAACGGCTGATCCAGACCGAGCCGCGCCCGTTCGCGTGTGAAATCCTCCGTTGTGGCGGTCTGCGGGAGCATCATCGCGACCGGATCGCCGCTGACCCTGCCGAGGATGAATGTCAGCGTGACCACGCCGAAGAGGGTCAATGCGGTACGCGCGAGCCGGGTGAGGATAAATTTCATCGGGGTGTGGAATGTGCGTCCTGAGAATGATCGTGGACGTCGCACAGTAGACCCGCCTCACTTTAACGGCGGATTGCGATTGCGTTATGCGTTCTCGCTAGATTTGCGAACAGCCGTTAACACTGCGCAGATTTTTAGAGTTTTTGGATATTTTGTCTGGATAATGCGTGGTGTCAGCCACATATATTCAAAGGAATGCGCACGATGTCGAACCGAGACACGGATCGCCCATCTGATCAGGAAGGTCAGCGCGGGAGCAATACCGAAAAGGTCGGGAACAATCGCCCGACCGGACGTGATACCACCCCCGCGCCCGTCCCCGGCAGCAAGGAAGACGTGCGGCCACAGAAAACGCGAGAGGATTTGAACGGACCACTCTCCGGCGAGTCGGAGCGCAGCGGTACGCACACTGATCAGTAAAGATTAAACCAAATCCGAAGAGACAGTGGGTCGGTCAAGCCCGACCCCTACACAATGCACGGTCTGGTGTAGGGGCGCAGCTTGACCCGCCCGAACAACAAAAAATGGACGCCATTTCTGGCGTCCGCTTTTTATAGCCGCAACAGCGCTTCCGTCCCCTTCGCGACGCTATCCACCGGGCTGACTTTCACCTCGCTCGTTGTTAATTCGCCAGCCTCATCGAAAACGAAATGGCTACGGATGGTCCCCATGAATTTACGCCCCATCATCGAGCGTTCACCCCACACGCCGAGCCGTTCCAAAACGCGGTGGTCGGGGTCACTGAGCAACGTATAAGGCAGATTCTTCTTCTGCTTCCATTTGGCGAGTGCGGCGGGTGCATCATTGCTGAGGCCAAGCACGACCGCGCCTGCATCTTCGATTTTCGGGAACGCATCGCGGAAACCGCACGCCTGCGTCGTGCAACCCGGCGTATCGGCGCGCGGGAAGGTGAAAATCAGCGTCCGCTTGCCGATGAAATCCGCGAGTGAAACGGGTTTACCCGTCTCGTCTTGCAATGGGAGTTCCGCGAGGTCTTTGAGGTTCATGTATGTCGTCTTTCGATTGGCGAACGATGATACAATCGTAGCAAATTGCGGGGATAGCGCAGCATGGAAGCTACCAAAATCGAGAAAATGGCGATGGATGAATTCATCCGCGCCTATGCTCAGGACGGTCCCTTTGAACTCATCGACGGCGAGCGGAGACTCGTTTTGCCAACAGTAGCGGGACCGAACTGGCGCATGAACTTACTTTTGCTGCTCCTCAGCAAGTATGTGACGGAGCATGAACTTGGTACGGCGCTTATGGAAACAACATTCGTTCTCACTTTTGACCGCTCCCGCTGGGTTACGGGATCGCGCCAGCCGGATGTCTGTTTTTTCGCGGCGAGCCGTTGGGAGAAATACGTTGAGGATAATCCTGACTGGGAAACCCGCCCCGTCGTGCTGGTTCCCGATCTGGCAGTTGAAATCGTTTCTCCGACAGATCACTGGTCCGACGCATTAGCGAAAGCAAAGCTGTATCTAGCGGATGGCGTGCAACTTGTCTGGCTGATCGACACACCCGGACGCCGGGCGCGCGTTTATGAAAATGGGGATGCGCGCGATTTGGATGACACGCGCGATCTGAACGGTGGTCTGGTTATTCCGGGCTTCGTCCTTCCGCTCAGGGTTTTGTTCAATACCAAACCATCCGAACTCAAAACCCTGCTATAAGCCATTGTGTGGAGATAAAAACATGGAAGCCACGAAAATCGAGAAAATGGCGATGGATGAGTTCATCCGCGCCTACGATCAGGATGGTCCGTTTGAACTCATCGACGGCGAACGGAGGCCGATATTGGTAACTGTGTTCGATCCCAACTTTTTCGCAAAATTGCTCCTGCGAATTCTGGAGAATTTTGCACTGCCCCGAAAATTGGGGAACGTGCAAATGGAACAGACCTTTGTATTGACCTATGAGCGCTCGAATTGGGTGACGGGTTCGCGCCAACCAGATGTCAGCTTTTTCACGCGCGACCGCTGGAAAGCCTATTTTGCAGAAAACCCCGATTATCGCAATAAGCCGGTGGTCCTCGTGCCAGACTTGGCTGTAGAAATCCTCTCCCCGACGGATAGCCGCGAAGATGCGGAAGACAAAGCTGACCTTTATCTTGCCGATGGTGTCAAACTGGTCTGGGTAGTCGACCCGAAGCGGCGCACCGTGCGCGTGTACGAGGGCGAAACCCTGACCCGGTTGAATGATACGAAGACGCTGACAGGCGGCGCGGTTCTGCCCGGTTTTGAACTCAACCTGCGTGAGTTTTTCGACACCGATCCAGTTGAGTCGTAACTCGACAACAGGGTGACATGCGCCGGACATTCTCAGGTCTGATGGAATATAATGCGGCGAACCGCTACAATCTCATTCTACGCAGTTCATGTTTGGAAGAAAGCCTCTATCAAGTTTCGATAAGCCAGTTTGCGGGGTGAGCAAAAACCACAATGACAAGCAGCACCCCGCGAATTCGCACCAGCGCCTTGCTCGCGCTGCGCTGGCTGGTCCCGCTCTGCGCGATTGCCGCGTTCATCGGCCTGCCGGAATCGAACGGCACAGTCGCTTTCACGCCCTCGGAAATGGTCGTCGCGCTCGCCTTGATTTTGCTCGCGCTGATCGTGGACCTGCGCAGCTTCCAGAGCGAACGCCGCGCCCGCAAGCGCCCCGCGACGCTCGATGAGCGCGAAGTCGAGGCCGAATTGCTGCGCAGCGCACGCGAGCGCACGCAGTTAATTTACGCAATGGCAGCGACGCTCAACACCACGCTCAATTATGAGAAGGTACTGAACGCACTGCTCGATATTGGCGTCCTCGGATTGCGTGAACTTGGCGAGAACAACCGTCTGGCAAGCGCTGTGCTGCTCTTTCAGGGGCGTGATCTGCGCGTCGCGGCGGCGCGCGGCTTCACCGGGCAGGACGAGCGCACGACGGTCCCCGCGCAGCGCGGCATCCTCGGCATCGCCGTCAACCAGTCCGAACCTGTCTTCGGTGGCGAAGCGCGCAGCGACCCGGAATTGCAATATTACAGTGGTCTGATTAAAACCAAATCGCTGCTCGCGCTGCCACTGCGCGCGGGGTTCAATAAATATGGGGTGTTGATCTTCGGGAGCGAACGCGCGAATGCCTTTTCCGATGATCATATCGAACTGCTCAACGCGCTCGGCACGCAGGCGACCATTGCGCTGCAAAACGCGATCCTCTATCTAAAATTGCTCGAAGAGCGCGACAAGCTGATCGAAGTCGAAGAGGACGCCCGCAAAAAGCTGGCGCGCGACCTGCACGACGGTCCGGTACAGCTCGTTTCGGCGGTAGCGATGCGCGCCAACATGATCCGCGTGATGGTGGACCGCAAGCCGGAAATTCTGCCTGTTGAGCTGGCGAAGATCGAGGACCTGGCGCGGCAGGCGACAAAAGAAATTCGGCATACGCTCTTCCTGCTGCGTCCGCTGGCGCTCGAAACGCAGGGCTTGCCCGCCGCGCTCAAGCAAATGGCGGAGAAGATGAAGGAAACCTACGGTCAGAGCGTGATTATCGAGACGGCGGCAAACGTCGAAACGCTGCTCAACACCAACCAGCAAAGTGTTATCTTCTACATCGTCGAAGAGGCCGTCAATAACGCGCGCAAGCACGCCGAAAGCGAACATATCTGGGTCCGCATCCAGCCCCGTCAGGAATTTGTGCTGGTCGAAATTCAGGACAAGGGTAAGGGCTTCGACCTCGGCTCGGTCGAACGGGGTTATGAGAAGCGCGGCAGCCTCGGCATGGTCAATATGCGCGAACGCGCGGAACTGATCGAAGCGACCGTCGACATCGATAGCGCCGAAGGCAATGGGACGCGCATTTCGCTCCTTGTCCCGAAGAAGCCGCAGATGGAAGCGACCGAAGCATTGGAGTCGCTGCCGAAAGAACAGAAGCACGCCGCGCTGCCGAGCCGCTCTGTACAGATGCCGCCGCGCATCCGCAAAATCAGCACGGGTCCGCTGCGCTCGCCCGATGACCCGAATGCCTAGAGGTGCAGCGCTTCGGTGTAATTTGCTGCCGATCTTAATTTTCTATATGTGGCTCGGCGTCGGCGCTGCGCAAACGATTACCCTCGCACCTTTCCGCAAATCCGTCTTCAGCGCTGATGGACGCACGCTTGCGCTCGTTAGACCGGGTGCAATCGCGCTGCACCGCATGGATGCTCTGCAAGAAGTGCCATTTCTCAGCATCACGGAGGTGGGCGGGACGATGCTCGATGTGGCACTGGACGACGCGGGCGCATGGCTTGCGGCGCTTGTCTTCTACGCAGAGGGCGACAACCCGAATTCCGTACTTGCATTCTACGATACAACATCGGGCGAACGCCTGAGCGGGGTGTCGTTCGGCGTTGTCTATCAGGCGGGCGCGGTCTTTCCTGCGCTGGAAAGCCTGACCAGCAGCCCGACAGGAGATCGACTTGCGCTCCTGCACAAGGATTTCCTCGAACTGTGGGACGTCAGCGACCCGCAAGCCCCACGCAAGGTCGAGACATTGGACCGTCTATTACCACAGGTCGCGCTGCCTGCCCTGAGCGCGTCCCAATTGGCGGCGATTGAGAGCAACCCGCGCAACACATCGGATATTCTGCAGTGGGATGCCGCCGACGCCGCGAACCGCGAACGGCTGGCGCGGACAACGGCCTATTACACGCTGCTTGCGTTCAGCGATAATGGGAAGCTACTTGTCGCGGTGCGCGAAGAAGCGACCGTCGAGATTTACGATATAGCGTTGCGTGAACTGGTGCAGGTTATTTCCCGCGCCGGGGTGGATATTACCGCGCTCGATGTGGCTGCCAATCTGCTCGCGATAGGGTGGCGCACGCCCGGCCTCGGCCCGGGGATGCGCGCCGGGATTACAGTCTACGACATCGATTCGGGCGCAGAGCGCTGGTCTGTACCGCTCTCCGAAGCCCCGGATGCTTTATATCTGAGCGCGCAACGGCTGATTGCCACGTCGCCCGATAGCGGATTGATCAGCATCTACGTGCTTCCTTAACGTTAAACAAATCAGGTTGCGCATCGGCGCGAATGATTGTTAACCTTGTACATAGTCTGGACAATTTTCTACGGATGTAACCTCATGGCAACCACTACCTTAAACCAGCCACGCACCGCCAGCGGCACGACAGGCGATATTATCCGGCAAATCGCAGTCGTGGCCGGATTCCTGAGCGTGATCGTCGGCAACACGCTCTCCGAAGCCGTGCCGATCAATGCGCAGACGACGGGCGCGATTTCCAACCGCTACCCGGTCCTGATCACCCCCGCCAATTATGCGTTCGCAATATGGGGCGTGATCTGGATTGGCCTTGCCGCCTATGCCGTCTTTCAGGCGCTCCCCGCGCAGCGCACCAACCCGACCCTGCGCCGCATCGCGCCCTGGTTCCTCCTGAGCTGCGCCTCGAATGTGATCTGGCTGGTCCTGTTCCACTTCAATCAGTTCTGGTTGAGCTGTGTCGCGATTGGTTTGCTGACGTTCTCGCTCGCGGTGATTTATGTGCAGCTTGGCGTCGGGCGGCGTGTCGTCTCGACTGCGGAACGGCTGTGTACGCATGTGCCGTTCAGCCTGTATCTCGGCTGGCTGTGCGTCGCAACGATTGTCAATATCGCGTATTCGCTCTACGACTCCGGCTTCCGTCCAGAGCGCGGCATGCAGGAAATCATTACGGTGCTGATGATCGTCGTCGCGACCGGGCTGGGGACCATCTTCGCGATACGGCACAAAGAGATCGCGCTGATCGCGGTCTTCATCTGGGCATTCACCGCGATTGCGAACTCGAAGGATAACGGCGTGAATTCGACCGTCGGTATGGCCGCGCTCGCGACGGCGGGGTTGCTCGCAGTTGTCACGGTCGTCGTACAGCTTGGGGCGTCGCGGATGCAGCGCCCGGTCGTCAGCGGACGGCGTTCAGTTCAATGATATTCAAAGACAAGGTATTCGTGATCACGGGCGCGGGGCGCGGCATCGGGCGGGCGCTGGCACTCAAACTCGGCGCGCAGGGCGCACGGCTGGCCCTCGCCTCGCGCACATACCCGGAATTGCAATCCGTCGTGATGGAAGTACAGGCCGCAGGCGGGCAGGCCGAAGCCATTGCGGTCGATGTGACCGACGCGCAGCAGGTCAATGATTTGATTGCCGAGGCACAGGCCAGCTTTGGCCGCGTGGATGGCGTCTATCACGGTGCAGGCGTGGGCGTGTTGTCGAGTGCGCTGGAACTCAAGGACGCCGATCTCGACCGCATGATCGATACGAATTTCAAAGGCTTGTTCTATCTGACGCGCGCGGCGATCCCGGTCATGCTCGCGACGGGTGGCGGGCAGGTCGTCGTCCCGGTCGGCATCCTGGGGCGCTACGTGATGCGCAACTCCGCAGGCTATAGCGCCTCGAAATTCGCGGTTGTCGGGCTGCTCAAGGCGCTCGGCGAGGAATTCAACAAAAGAGGAATTCGCTTCACGGCGTTGTATCTTGGCGGTGTGAATACCAGCTTTTGGGATACGATAGAGATGAAGGTGCAGCGCGACCGGATGTTGACCGCCGATGCCGCCGCCGACGCCGCGTTATATGCGTTCAGCGCACCGGGCGCGGCCATCGTCAATGAGATCGTGATGCAGCCGGATAGCCACCAGTTCGTGTAGCGAGAGGCGGGACGCATGGCATTTTCTCCAATCAGGCAGGCCGCGCAGGGGTTCAGCCGCGCCGCAACGGTCGGGACGCTGGCTGTGGCGGGCGCGTTCTTCGGCGGCTACTGGCTGACGCGCTACCTGCGTCCCCGCTATTCGCCGCTGGTCCTGAACGGCGCGGTGGTGGTCATCACGGGCGCGTCGTCGGGCATCGGCAAAGCCTATGCGGAGGCCTTCGCCAAACGCGGGGCGCGGCTGGTCCTCGTCGCGCGCCGTGCGGATGTACTGGACGCGGTGCGGCGCGAGGTCGAACCCTACGCGGCGGAAGTGCTGGTCGTCCCCGCCGACATCACCAGCGAGGCCGCACGCGAGACTGTGATCCGCGCGGCGCTCGAACGCTTTGGCCGGATCAACATCCTCATCAACAACGCGGGGCTGGCAATGGGCGGTCCGCTCGAATTGCACGACCCGGCGCAGATCGAGGCGACGATCCTGCTCAACCTGACAGCGGCGATTGCGCTTGCTCGCCTCGCGCTGCCTTCGATGCTGGATCGCGGGCGCGGCACGGTCATTAACGTGTCATCGATTGCCGGGCGCTTCCTCACCCCCGGCTATACCGTCTATGGCGCGACGAAAAGCGGCCTGCTCGCTTTCAGCGATGCGCTACGCCGCGAACTGCACGGCACGGGTGTCGAGGTCCTTTCCGTGCTGCCCGGCTATACCAAAACGCCGATGGTCCCGCCCGCCATCCGCGCCGACCTGGAACGTAACGGTTTCCCACTGTTCGAGCCGGGCGAAGTCGCTGAACAGACAATCAAGGCGCTGCTCGATGGACAAAACGAGGTGTTCATCACCGGACCCTTGATCCGCGCGGCGGCCTATCTGGATCGTCGTTACCCAAACCTGACCTCGCTGCTGCTGACCGTCTACAATTCGCCCATGTTCATCGATTTGCTGCGCCGCGAAGCAGAAACACCAATTGGCCCCATTCACAACACGGACAGATGAGCTACAATAGGCGCATCCTCATAGTAACCGGGGTTTAAATTCCAGTGGGCGAATGGTTCATTGCGTTGATTGTGGTTGTCGCGGTGGTCGCTTATGCCGTGCGTACATGGCGACGTGTCCCCACGCAGCCCTGGAACGAACCGCTCCAACGGCTACACCCCGGCGTAGCGGACAAGGCGGAATGGATGGCTTCTGAAAGCACCGTGCAGCGCGTCATGGCTGATTATCTGGCCGCGCATAGCTGGCTCGGCGAATCCGGGTTCCTGAATTACAACTCGTCCAGCCGGCAGGTACGCGATTACCTCTCCGGCTCGATGCTCACGGAGATGGAGCGCGTCCTGCTCAACAGCACCCGGCGCGGGCGCGCGCGTTTCGTCGGCGTGCTGCGCGCACACCACCACATCACGGTCCGGCGCTTCTCCGATGACGGTCTCACCTGCCTGATCATCGACCGCCAGAGCGAACGGCGCATGGCGACCTATGATTACTGGACGCGCCAGCGCCTGCACACGCAGGACCTCGGCAGCGGTGCGATGGTCTATAAAATGCGCTGCGACCCGGCGACACGCCGCTGGAAAATAGACGAATTGATCCAGCAGCTTCCGGTCGGGTGGGAACAGCTCCCGGCGCTGCGCATGACCGACGCGCTGCCCTCTGCTGCCGGGCGCGATATTTAGTGCATACCCGATCCGGTCAAATCCCCAATCGCGCCTTCGCGTCGCGCTCAAGCGACCGATGCAGCAGTTTGTACCACGCATGATCCGGCGCCAGTTTGAGGAACACATCGCGGATAAAAACATGGCGCGCGGGTGAGGTATCCCACAGGAACACGCCCGGCTTGTTCTGATCGAGCGGCCATAGGTAGGAGCGTTCGGCTTTGACGCTGTGGACGTAATAGCGCACCGTCTCCGCGAGGTCTTCCGCGGGATGGATGCTCACGTCGCGCGTATCCGTCGGCAGGCTGTCCCATTCGCCCTTGACGGCCATTCCCGGATTGTTTTGAATGCGCGGGTGGTTCCAGTCGTTGCCGGTTTTGCGCCAATCCAGACCGGGACGCTGACACCACTCGTTCTCATAAATCCAGCCGCGATACTCGTTCGAGGCGTGCGTACCTTCGTGCAGCAGGATACGGTACAAAATCGAAGGGTCGTCACCCGGCTCGCCGATCCGAATCCAGCCGTTATTATAGCCGCCGCCACCCGGATTTTTATCGATCCAGAAGTTGATCGGTTTGGTTTTGAACTTGCCATACCATTCCGGTCCGAGTTTTTGAAGCGTATCGAGCAGGATGCTCAGTTCTGGGTCCTTGAGCGGGCGCGCGTTGCCCTTTGGGTCCGATTCGACAAGATTGATGCCGTAGGACGCGATCAGGGTGGCGACTGCCGATTGATGTGACATAGCAAGCGGGGGAATGACGAGGCCAGGCATGGTTCACCTTCCGAAAAACCGATGTGCGAACCAGTGTACCTGATCTTTCGCGACCCCGCGCGCGGCTGCTACAATTGACAAGGTAAACGCATCAAAATCAAAAGCGTGGGCGGACACGCAGGTCCGCCCGTGATGCCGTTTTGATGTGTTTGCGCTGTACAATCATCAGCCCGCTTTTGTTCAATCATCGGAACCTCACCTTGATTCAATTCCGCGAACTTTCCAGCCTCTCCGCTTCGGACCTCGCCACGCTGATGCGCCGCTCCGAACAGGATATTTCAACCCTGCTGCCCCTCGCGCAGGGTGTGATCGAGCGCGTCCGCAACGAAGGCGACGCCGCGCTGGTCGATTACACGCGCCAGTTCGACGCACCGGAATACACCGCCGCGCAACTCAAAGCTACGCCGGAAGACTTCGCCCGCGCGCGCGGCGAGGTTGGCGCGGAAGTCATCGCCGCCATCGAACACGCGCACGCGAATATTCGCCGCTTCCACACGGAGCAGATGCCGGAGCCGATGTGGTTCATGGAAGTGCGCCCCGGCATCATGGCGGGCGAGAAGATTACGCCCGTCGCGAGCGCGGGTCTGTATGTGCCTCGCGGCAAGGGGTCTTTCCCGTCGGTGATGCTGATGTTGAGCATCCCGGCCACCGTCGCGGGCGTGACGCCGCTCGTCGTCGTGACGCCGCCCAATGCGCAGGGCAAAGCGGACGCTGCCTCGCTCGTCGCGGCGGAAATCGCGGGGGTGAAGGATGTCTATGCAGTTGGCGGGATGCAGGCCATCGCCGGGCTTGCCTTCGGGACGGAAACGCTGCCGAAAGTCGCAAAAGTCGTAGGACCGGGCAGCAGCTACGTTTCGGCAGCGAAGCGGCTGCTCTATGGGACGCTTGATGTCGGCCTGCCCGCCGGACCGAGCGAGTCGATCATCCTCTGCGATGAGAACGCCGACCCGCGTCTCGCCGCGCTCGATCTGCTGGTCGAGGCCGAACACGGGCCAGAATCTGCCGCGCTGCTCGTCACACATGATCGCGCGCTCGCGCAGAAGGCGCTCGACATGCTGCCCGGCTACATCGCGGAACTCCCGGAATGGCGGCGCAGGTTCGTCGAGAATGTCCTCGCGAATTATGGCGGTATTCTGCTCACGGATACGCACGAAGACGCGCTCCAGTTCATCAATGACTACGCGCCGGAACACCTCGAAATCCTGACCGCCGACCCGTTCAGCACGCTTGGCAAAATCAAGAACGCGGGCGAAATCCTGCTTGGCTCGTATACGCCGATCCCGACCAGTAACTACACGCTCGGCCTCAACGCGATCCTGCCGACGGGCGGCTTCGGGCGCTCGTTCTCTTCGGTGAGCGTGTGGGATTTCCTCAAACGGTCGGGCGTGGGGTACATGAGCCGCGAAGGGTACGACTCGCTGCGCAAGGAGACAGCAACCCTTGCCGATTACGAGGGTTTCCCCGCGCACGCGATGTCGATCCGCAAGCGCGATGAACTGCTCGGCTTCAAATGAGCGACGACTCGCGGCTCGCACAAATCCAGAAACTGCAAACGACGGACAAGGCCGGGGCGGAAGCACTGCTACTGGCCTTTGTCCGCGAGAACTTCCCACAGTTGCACGCTGCGGCGATGGAATTGCGACCATCTGCCGTTTCGCTCAATTCATTCAATGGCTACCTGACAGATGACGACGGAAAAAAGTTCTTCTTTAAAACGCATGTCGAGCCGGGGAGCATCGTCAACGAATATTACAATTCGAGGCTGCTCGCGGATGCCGGGTATCCGATCATCCATCCGGCATTCACAAGCATCGAGTATGGAAAGCAGTTTTTGGTTTACGAATTAATTGAGGCCGTATCGCTCTTTGATTTTGCACGACAACTAGATTTAGGTCAGGATGAAAATAATTTGGGCTTCGGTTGGGAACAAGAAGATTCAGATAAAAAGTTGTTTCGGACTTATCAGAGGACACTCGATTGGCAGACCGCCGAAGACGCTGCCCGCGCCCCGGTTCACCAGCTTTTCTATCATCGTCTTATGGGCGCACGAGTCCACGAGTTTTACATTCCAGCAGATGCTTTGCCAAGAATACCACTCAATACACGATGGATAATCAATGGCCGACGCTACAACTCCAGCTTACAGGAGTTAATTGCTCAACAAAATCTTATTCGTCCAGAGCAGCCCGGACCGGGCATCATCGGACATGGAGACGCGCACAATGGAAACATTTTCTATTTCCCGGATGCGTATGGAAATGCACCTTTAACCTATTTTGATCCGGCATTCGCAGGACGTCACAGTCCCTTCCTCGATCTGGCAAAGCCTCTATTTCATAACGTCTTCGCGGCGTGGCTCTATCATCCGACTAACTACACTGATGATCTTGTATCAGTTCGAGAAGAGCCTGGCGAAGTTACGATCACCATGAACGAGATGCCGCCCGTACATCGTCTCGAAATATTTTACGACTCAAAAGTAAATAATGTCCTCGTTCCTATAATGGTCGAACTCAAGCGGCGCGGTTGGCTACAAGATAACTGGCGCGCCTACCTCAAAACCGCGCTTTTCTGCTGCCCCTTCCTGACAATGAACCTGACCGACGAAACGCGCTTCCCGGAACCGATTAAGTGGCTTGGCCTCGCGTGGTCGGTGATCATGGGGTCGGAGAGCGAAGGCAGCGAAAAATCGCTGCTGGATGAAACGCTGGACGAGATCGAGGCGAACCTTTGACGCGGATCGATACCGTCATCTTCGATATGGACGGCGTGATCACCACCGAAGAGAAATATTGGGCGTGCGCGCGGCTGACCTTGTGGGAATTCGTGACGCAAACGCTCGCGCTGCCGGACGCTTTCCCGAACGCTGCGCTTGACGCCGATGCGCGCTTGGTTGTTATCCCGGATGATCTGATTTATGCGCTCAAAGGCCGCGCGGTCAACTCCAATTGGGATATTACGTTCGTCCTCGTCTGCGCGTGGCTGGCGGCGCTGCCCGGCGCGCGGGTATACAGCGCAAACACGCCGCAGGAGATGGTCGAGACCCTGCGGGCGCAGGCACAGGCTGCCGCTTTCCTCCCGGAGTGGCCGCGCGCCGGGTATGACCTGCTCGCGCAGACGCCGCTCGAAGGCTTGCCTCTGGTCGAGTTCGCGGGAAGTTGGGCAGCACTGGCACTCGGTATCAGTACATCTGGCCTGATGGAGCCGGAAGGCGCGTTCTGGCGCTATCTACAGAGTTGCTTCCAAAGGTTCTATCATGGTGAAGCATTGCGTGAACATGGTGGCGAACCACTCCGCGACGGGATTGCGCTCCCGGTCGAAGCTATTCACCGGACGTTACAAGCCTTGCGCGATATGAACATCATGCTTGGCGCGGCGACAGGTCGCCCGCTTGACGAACTGCATGACGCGCTGGACGGCCTCGATTTGCTGCGCTATTTCGACGTCGGGCGGCTTGGTACATATGATACAGTGATCGCCGCGCAGCATGAAACCAGCGCAACCGGACTTGCGAAGCCGCATCCGTTTTCGCTACTCTACGCGCTGTATCCCGGCGCGTCGGCGCGTGATCTGCTTGCTCCCGATTTGTTGAAAGTCGCGCGCCCAAACGTCGCGGTCGTCGGAGATGCGCCGGGCGATATGCAGATGGCAAAGGCGGCGGGCTGCCGTGCGGTCGGCGTCCTGACGGGAGTACAGGGCGAGGCGGCGAAGGCCGAACGCCACAAGAAGTTGATAGGCGCGGGCGCGGAAACGGTCCTGCCGGATATGACGCACCTGCCGGAATATTTCAAGAGCCTTTAACGGTGCGGCGCTGTCGCCTCGATGCTCTCGTTACAACCGTACTGCGGCTCCCAACCTGCGGGCAGCGTGCGCAAATAGAGGTGCGCGTGGATTAATCCCGTCGCGGTGTAGCAGCGCGCGTGAGTGAAGCCTTGCTCCTGCATATAGCTGTAGATGCTACCCAGCGGAACATATTTCGGGATGTCGAGTTCAGGCGTAATGATGAACGCATCCGGCGCGGTCGCGACCCAGAGTGGGTAATCCTGCAAGGTCACGAGGAACCACGAGGGCGTGGCGGTTGTGCTGATTCCGTAGTAATTCGGGTTGCGCCACGCCACGAAGTAATCTTCGTTTCCAACGACTTTCAGGTCTGGCGGCAGCGTCACGGCGAGCTGCCGCCCAATTGCCTCGTATTCGTCGCGCTCAGGGTCCGCCGCGCTACTCGCACGCAAGAAGAGCGCCCCCGCGCAAATCGCGAGGACCACGCTCGCAAGCACGAATTGGTGCAGCGGACCGCCATTCGCTGCGCGTGGTTGCGCCTCGTTATCGAATCCATCCGCGAGGACCTTGCCCATCAGCAGCGCGAAAAGCGGTAGAAAGTGGACCTGATAGAATGCGCGATAGTAACCATACGTGACGAGCATCAGGATTTCGCTCACTGCGAGGATGAACACAATCAGGCGGTCGCCCTTCTGCCAGCGCAAGATTGCGAAAATCAGGCCGGGGACGAACAGCAAAAACTCTATCGGGTTCGATTCGACCCAGACTTCGACCTGCCGAATGATAATATCGATGGCGGCCTGTAGCTGTTCGCCAAGTGTGCGTGCGGCAGGCGCGTAGCTGGTCGCGAAGTGCGTCCCCTGTTCCCAGCCGGGGATGATGTGAACGAGCAGGTAAATGAGGATCGCCGTCGCGCCGCCGAAGCCGAGCGCGAGCGTGCGCCCGTCGATGAAAACACGCTTGCTGCGGCGCATTTCGTTCACCCAGCGCGCGAGATAAATCAGGCCGAACGCCACACCGAAACGGTAGGCGAGCGGGTGGCCTTCCCCACCGAGGCCAATCAGCAACCCGGTCAGGTAGTGCAATACCGGGCGGTCGTGCTTCTCCGCGAGCAGGTACACATAGAAGCCGATAGAGAGCATGATCCCGACGCCGTAATCGGGACGAACAAAATTGGTCGGGATCAGAAAGAAGACGGAGATAGCGCAGGCCATGAGCGCGGTCCGTTTGCCATAGAGCATGACGCCGCTGCGGTAGATGAACGGCAGCGCGATCAGCGAGAGCAGTAGCCGTGTCAGCCGCGCGTGCCAGAATGTATCCCCGATCACGCGCAGCATGAGCGCCGCCGGGATATGGAAGCTGTCGTAAATCGGCTGGGGGAGCGGGATCATCTGGCGGTAAAACCAATCACCGAGCAGCCCGGTCCGCGCATAGGTCCATTGCACGACCCAGTTATGCAGTTCGTCGAGCGTATCCAGGAGCGGGAAACGGTCGATGTACGTGACAGCAATTATCAAACCGAGTCCCGCCGCGACGACGCACAGCAGCACCCACCAGCGAACCGAGACCGACCGATTGAGTACCTTTTGCATCGCGGGCTACAAGCGCCCGGTGGCGGCCTGCACGCCGAAACCTTCATCGAACGCGGTGCGCAACGCAGCATTTTTGAAGCCCACATAAGCGGGCTGCCCGCACATCGCGAGGCCGCGCTCATAGACTGCCTCCCACTGCGTCCCGCGCAACCGCTCGCGGCCATCCGGTCCCGCCGCGAGGATCAGCACGGGCGCAAGGCTGTTCGCGTAGATGAATATCTCGGACCCGGCTTCTACCTTTTCACGCTGGACCACGCCGCCAAAGCCGATGAAAAGGTCCACGCTGTCTTTGGTCTTGAGGTCGCTCGCGCCATCACCGATCATCATGCGCCGCCCCCACTTGCCGCCCGCAAGCTGTTCGATGATCTCCGGCTTGCCTGCCGAGACGGTGAGCGGTCCCTGATCAAAATCCATATAGGTTTGGTCGGATTGCGCGCCGGGTTCGTAATATTTCCACCATTCGCCGGAAAGTTCGTTGAATTCGAGTTCGACCGCGCGGATATGATCGGCAGCGACGCCGAGTTTCTCCCCGAAGCCGCGCACCGGAGCAGCCAGCCCGCCGGAGATAATGAAGACCTGCTTGCCGAGGTGGTGCAACGCCGCGACGGTCTCCTGTGCGTCCGGCACAAGCTGCTCCCAATACATCTGCTCGATGGTCGCGAGCTGTCCGCGCGTCGGGCGGATCGCCTTGAGCCGCTTGCCATACACATCGCCCAAATCCAGCACGCCATCCATCGCCTTCTGTGTGAGCAGCCCAACGCGGCCTTCCTTGCCTTTCAGCCGCGCGAGTTCATCCACCCCCTCTATCGCGCTGAGGGTGCTATCACAATCGAAGAAGACGAGATCGAAGCTGGTCCAGCGCGCCATGCGTAGCCTTTCCTGTAGTTTGTTTCGCCCGATTGTATCAGAGCGGCGCGGCGTGCGGGCTGGTCAACCTGAACGATACGCATGTTAAGCGTGGGTGATGGATCTGACATGCATGAAAAATCTTGTAAACTGTCGATGTCTAAGTTGATATAGGACACAACACCATGCGAACAAGACGTAACCTCCTCGCGTTTATTGGCGGTGCGGTGTTTTGGACCATTCTCTACTTATGTGGCGAAACGCGATTTTATGGGTTTTCGGCGTAGGTCGTCTATGGCGGCGGGTATCTATTCATCGTCACTCCGTTGTTTTCTGCTTTTGTGTATCAATTGGCGCGTTCTGGTATCGTCGACGTGATCCCGATAATATCGATCTATTGCGTCGGCGGGATATTCGGAATTTGCGTCCTCTCGCCGCTCATCTTTCTTGCGGTTCTATTTTTGATAATGACGAACGTGTACTTTTGATTCGTACAGCCCGGAGGGTTCTTAACATGAATTCGCTACACTCTGATCCGCTGCACCGGAGCCGCCGTTGACCGCCGCACCCGACGTCATCCAGAAAATTCCACTGTCTG
>CBDFFR010000007.1:0-98478 GCA_965246845.1 Aggregatilineales bacterium | reverse complement strand
TCGCGGACCGCGAAGCGACCTACCCGGATCGGCTCTCCGGCGGCGAACAGCAGCGCGTCGCGATTGCGCGTGCGCTGGTCCACGAGCCGCAGTTGATCCTCGCGGATGAGCCGACCGGGAACCTCGATGAGGAGAACGGCAAGCTAGTCCTCGATTTGCTGCTCGAACTCACGCGCGAGGCCGGAAAGACGCTGATCATGGCGACGCACAGCGCGGATGTGGTTCCCTTCGCGGATGTGGTCTATCGCATCCACGAGGGCAAGCTGCAAACCGACCGCGAGCGCGCGCCCGCTATTCCTACCGGGGCGCTGCCATGACCGCAACGTTGTGGCGCGTCGTCTTCCGTTCTGCGCTGCGCAGGCCGCTCCAATCGGCGCTGTTCGTGCTGGGTGTGGCGCTCGGCGTCGCGCTGATCGTCGCGATTGATATTGCGAATGGCTCCGCGTCGCGTGCGTTCGGCCTCTTCACGGAGAGCATCGCGGGGCGCGCGACTCATACTATCGACGGTGGACCGACCGGACTCCCCGACTCGCTTTATACGCGGCTCAAGGTCGATTTGAAGATTCGCGAGGCCGCGCCCGTCGTCGATGAATACGTGCAGGTGCTGGAACTCGACTCACAGCCGCTGCACCTCTTCGGAGTGGATGCCTTTGCGGAAGCGCCTTTCCGCAATTACCTCGCGAGCGGCGGCGCGACGCAGGGCGGGACCGCGCTTCCGCTGAATGACTTGCAAGCGTTCATCACGCAGCCGAATACCGCACTCATCTCCGAAGTGCTGGCGAGCGATCACGGTTTCAAATCCGGGGACAAGCTGACGCTTCGCTACGGTGCGCAGCGCTATACCGTAACTATTGTGGGATTGCTGCGTACCTCGGATTCGGTGACGCGGCAGGGCTTGCAGGATTTGCTGATCACAGACATCAGTACCGCGCAGGAAATCCTCGGCAAGGTTGGGCGCATCACGAAGATTGATTTGATCGTGCCGGAAGGCGCGGCGGGTGAAGCAATGCTCGCGTCGATCCGCGCCATTTTGCCCGCAGGCGCGGCGGTCACGACCGCCACCGCGACAAGCAACGCCGTCGCGGGTATGACCGCTTCGTTCAATCTGAGCCTGACTGCGCTTTCGCTGCTGGCGCTGGTCGTCGGCATGTTCCTGATTTACAACACCGTCACGTTTTCGGTCGTGCAGCGCCGCCCGATCCTCGGTACGCTGCGCGCGCTCGGCGTGACACGGCGGCAGATATTCGCGATGATTCTGAGCGAAGCGCTGGTATTAAGCGCGGTCGGCGCGGTGATTGGCCTCGCGCTCGGCGTGATCATGGGGCGGCTGGCAGTCGGCCTCGTCACGCAGACGGTGAGCAGCCTGTACTTCACGGTGCAGGTGCGCGGCGTGAACGTCGACCCGTTCACGTTCGTGAAGGGCGTCGGGATTGGCGTAGGCGCGGCGCTGCTCGCGGCGGTGGTCCCCGCGCTGGAAGCGACGACGACACCACCGACAGGCGCGCTCAAGCGCAGCGACATTGAGGCGAAAATCCGGCGCGCGATCCCGCTCGTGACGGCCATCGGCGCGGCGCTGCTGGTAGTGGCGTACTTTCTGATGCAATCGCGTGAGATGACGCTCAACTTCGCCGGGCTGTTCGCGGTGATCATCGGCTTCGCGCTGTTCACGCCCGTCGTGATGCTCGTCTTCCTCACCCTGATACGGGAGCCGCTCGGCGCGGTCGCGGGCGTGCTGGGGCGCATGGCTCCGCGCTCAATATTGCGCTCGTTGAGCCGCACGTCGGTCGCGGTCGCGGCGCTGATGGTCGCGGTGAGCGTGATCGTCGGCGTGAGCGCGATGGTCGGCAGCTTCCGCGGGACGGTGCAGGATTGGTTGCAGACAACAATCCGCGCCGATATTGTGATTTCGCCGCCCTCGATCAGCGCGACCAAGCAGGAATTACCCGTTGATCCCGCCGTCGCGGATCAGGTCGCCGCTGTACCGGGCGTGGAGCGGATCAGCGTCGCGCGCAATGTCTCCGCGCCGCTTGTCGATGACCCGCTCCCGGCTTCGCTCAACGCGATTACCTACGATATTTCGCAGGGCGGGCGTAAATTCCTGTGGAGCATCGGGACCTTCGACCAGATTTGGGAAGCGCAAAAAAATGGCGGTGTGACGGTCACGGAGACCTTCGCACGCAGCCGCAATATTCCGATTGGACCGGGGCAGGCGCTCACCTTCCGCACCGACAAGGGACCGCAGACCTTCCCGATTGTCGGCGTGTTCTATGACTATGGCGGGACCAGCGGCCTCGTCCTGATGGAGATGAGCCAGTACCGCAAGTATTGGGACGATACCGCGATTTCGACGGTGGCGGCGTTCCTCAAACCGGGCGTGGATGTGCGGCAGACTGTCGCGACGCTCCGCGCACTATTCGCGGGCAGGCAGGAGTTGGTCGTTCGCTCCAACAAAGAACTGCTTGATGGCGTCCTCGTCATCTTCGACCAGACCTTCCTGATCACGACGGCGCTCAACCTGCTCGCGACGGTCGTTTCATTCATCGGCATCTTCTCCGCGCTGATGGCGCTGCAACTCGAACGGCGGCGCGAACTCGGCACGATGCGCGCGAATGGGTTGACGCGCTGGCAGTTATTCCGGCTGACTTTGCTCGAAACCGGGCTGATGGGCATGGCGGCGGGGCTGCTCGCGCTCCCGGTTGGGACGGTGCTGGCGTGGGTGCTGCTGTATATCATCAATGTGCGCAGCTTCGGCTGGTCGATTGACCTGCAATTAAAGCCGGAGTTCTATACGCAGGCGTTCGCAGTGGCGCTGATCGCGGCGCTACTGGCCGGGATTTACCCCGCGATACAGATGGGGCGCGTGCAGCCGAGTCAGGCGTTGAGGTCGGAGTAGAAATATAGGGTTGCATGGCTCAAAATCAAGACTCTCTTCTTGAGCGATTAGTCCCGATAGCTGTTCCCTGGCAAATCGCCCTCGCAACACCCTATCTTCGACTCGAAATCAATGACTATGGAAGTCGAACCCTTTCATTCATTGCCTCGTTTCTCTTGGATGCAACTGCCAAAGAAGAGAGGCTTGTTACGGTCACGTTCAAGAAACTCAAGCGTGTGCGTGTGAACTACATAACGCTGGAAGGTGGGGGGATGGATGAAAATCTTTATGACTGGACCGACGTTCCGCTCAGATTTACGGAGGAAATGAATTTGAGTGTTCGGGAGAAACAATATAACGCTATGTGGTTAAACTCTGGCGTGTGTCCCGACCCGCGTATGTATCAAGTCATACAATCGCAATTGCTTGAACCAAATGAGATAGAACAGCATCAAGTGCAACATTATTTGGCCGTTGGTGAAGAGTTCACGCTAGACATCGTTGCCGGAGATTGGAAATGGTCGGCAGGTGAACCAATCGATTGGTCACAAGAGAAAACACAGTAGGACTCACCCATGCGTACACGCATTCTCACATTCGGGATTATCGTCGTCGTGGTTGCGGCGCTCATTGCGGTCGCGGCCACGCAGTTACGCGGACAAACCGCGCAAACCTACGGCGCGGATGTAATCGGCGCGCTCGCGGATACGAACACGGCGGGCTATGCGCGGGCGTTCGACGTGCGCGAGTTCACCTTCCCGCGAGACTTCGGCGCGCACCCGGACTATCAAACCGAATGGTGGTACTACACCGGCAACCTCGCGACGGATGCGGGGCGGCGCTTCGGCTATCAGTTGACGATCTTTCGCCGCTCGCTCGCGCCGACCGCGCCGGAACGCGCCTCCGCATGGGGGACCAACCAGCTTTACTTCGCGCACTTCACCGTCAGCGATATTCAAAGCAACCGTTTCTACGAAGCAGACCGCTACGCGCGCGGCGCGGCTGGCCTCGCCGGGGCGACCACTGACCCGCAGGTGCGCGTCTGGATCGAAGATTGGGAAATGCTCGCGCAGGACGCAAACGCGCAAACCATGCGCCTGACCGCTGCCGACAAGAAGGGCTTCGCCATTGACCTGATGGTGAAGCAGGTCAAGCCTCCGACGCTGCAAGGCGACCGGGGATTGAGCGCGAAAAGCCCTGAACCCGGCAACGCGAGCTACTACTATTCGCTCTCGCGGCTCGAGACACAGGGGACGATCACGCTCAATGGGCAGCCCGTCGCGGTGCGTGGCGCGAGCTGGAAGGACCACGAATACAGCACCAGTGGCTTGAGCAAGGACGCGACCGGGTGGGATTGGTTCAGTCTGCAACTCGACGACAACCGCGAGTTGATGCTTTACCGCATTCGGCGCACGGATGGGACCTACGAGACGACTAGTGACGGCACACTGATCAATGCCGATGGCAGCTATGAACATCTGGTGCTATCGCAATACAAGATCGAGGAACTCGCGCGCTGGAGCAGCCCGCATAGCAACGCGGTATATCCTGCCAAATGGCACGTGACGGTCACGCCGCAGCAGGGCGACCCAATTATCCTGAACATCGAACCGCTGATGAGCGATCAGGAAGTGAACGCGACCGGGGTATATTGGGAAGGTGCGAGCCGCATCACCGGGACGCAGGGTGCGAAGGCACTGACGGGGTACGGCTATGTCGAACTGACAGGGTACGCACGCCGTACCGACGACCTGCCGACACGGTGAATTGCAGAGTAACGCGGTAGAATACGCATTCGTGACGGGGTTCGCCCATCGCACCCAACAATCATCATCAGGAGCGAGAACTTGGCTGAAATCGATGCCGCCGCGCTCGAACTTGCCGCGAATGCAATCTACGGCGAAGGTAAAAACGTCGTAGAAGTGGCCGCTGGGTTCGCAATGCCGGATATGATGCGCGCGTTCATGAACCAGCGCCAGAATATGCTCAAACTGCTCGCTGGCCTCAGCGATGAGCAGATGAATTATAGCCCGGAAGCCGAAGCGTATTCGCTCAGTGAAATCTATACCCATATCGTCGCGGCGCAGGGCAATACCTATAACGCCTTCATCGACATCTCCGAAAGTACGCGCCCGCACATCGACCCCGTACCACGCGATCCGGGTGGCGGTGCGGAGAAGGGCGAGACTGGCGCGCGACTGATTACCGAACTCGATAAAGCCACGCGCGACCTGCAACAACTCATCGATGAGACCTACGACCCGGTGCGCGACGAGCGCCGTGTAAAGATTGCCGGTTTCGGGGAAATGAACCAGAAAGCCTTCCTGCTGCTTCAACTCCTGCACGACCTCGATCACTTCCGGCAGGCGCGCACGATTCGACGCTCGCGCCTCTTCCCGAAGTCCGGCAGAACTGCACCCCTGTCACGCCTGAATACTTGAGGTGAGTTGTCTTCGCCCGTGAAATACGGCACAATCACGCCCGGTTTTCCGCACACCTGCACGAGGTAGAACGCTGTGTCAAACTTTCATATCCTGATCCCCGATAACCTTGACAAGGCCGGGTTGAACATCCTGAGCAATGCGCCGGGCGTGACGATCAACGCGGCGGTGAAGATGTCTCGCGAAGAAGTCCTCGCTGCTATCCCGGAAGCCGATGCGCTGATTATCCGCAGCGCGACAAAGGTAGATGCCGCAATGATGGACGCCGCGCTCAAGCTGAAATTCATCGGGCGCGCGGGCGTCGGCGTGGATAACGTGGACCTCGTGGCGGCCACCCATCGCGGTATCCCCGTCTCCAACGCGCCGGATGGCAACACGGTCGCGACGGCGGAACTCGCTTTCGGGCTGATGCTCTCCGTCGCCCGTTACATCCCGCGCGCGGCGCAATCATTGGCCGCCGGAGAGTGGGACCGCAAGAGCTACATCGGGACCGAACTGCGCCGTAAGACGCTCGGCATTGTCGGCTTTGGGCGCGTCGGACGCGCAATCGCGAAGCGGGCGCAGGCTTTCGAGATGAGCGTGATCGCCTATGACCCGTTCGTGAAAACAGACATCGGCATGGGCGTCGAACTGGTCACGCTGGATGACCTCTACGCGCGTGCGGATTACATCACGCTACACGCCGTCGTCACTGACGAGAACAAGCACATGGTCAATGCGCAGAGCATCGCGAAGATGAAGAAGGGTGTGCGGATCGTCAATGCGGCGCGCGGTGCGCTCGTCAACGAGGCCGACCTTGCGGAAGCGGTCAAGGCCGGGCAGGTCGGCGGCGTCGGGATCGATGTCTACAACGACGAGCCACCGGAAGCCGGAAACCCGCTGATCGCGCTGATCGGCCAGAAGAACGTCGTGCTGACGCCGCACCTCGGCGCAAGCACCGCCGAAGCGCAGGATGAAGTCGCGGTACAGATCGCCAACACCGCGCTCGATGCGCTCAACAAGAAGGAATTCAAGAACGTGGTGAATACAGACGTGCTGGCGAAGTGGAATAGCTGACGCGCGTTCAGGTCCGGTCGAGCAGCGGCAACCGGACCGTCACTAGCGCCCCGCGCCCTGGCTTGTTCGCAAGCTGGATAGTTCCTTCGTGCAGCAAGACGACCGCCTGCGCGGTGAACAGTCCAAAGCCTAATCCGCGCGCGAAACCTTCCGTCATGCGCGTGGTGAAGGACGGTGAGAAGGCCGCCGCCAGTGTGCGCTCATCGAAGCCGGGACCTGCATCCCCAATCTGCACGATCACGTCGTCGCGCTCGGGACGCATCGCGACCTCGATGATCTGTCCGCCCGTCTTGCGGTTGGCTTCGACCGCGTTTTTGATGAGCGCGCCGAAGGCCGTCAATAGCGCCGCGTCATCGGCATGGATCAGCAGTTCGCCATCTGCCGGACGGAACGCGAACTGCCCCATGTTGCTCCCGGTCTGGCGGCACGCATGTTCTGCCGCGCTCATCAGGATTTCGTGCAGATCGACCGTGCCGAGATGAATTTGCGGCTGTGGATACTGCTTGAGACGCAGCAAAATTTCATTAAGCGCGATTAGGTTTGCCTTGAGGCCGGAGACCACCGCGACATCGGTTTGCTTGTCACGGATGGCCGTTTCGAGCGCGGCAAGGTCGAAGTTCAACACAGTGGTCAGGTTGCCGAGTTCGTGGCGTAGACCGCGTATCAAGTCGCTGATGATGGCTATGGTTTCACGTTCAGACATAAGCACGATTTCGGCCTCCGGTTCCAATAATTGTATGTCAGAGCGCCGCCGTACAAGGAGCGCGCACGTTACAATCTTTGAACAGATTCGTTGTGTTTTAACAATTCGCGCATACCCTTCACAAGCGCGCTGCGTTCTGCTATACTTCGGCGGCCTGATCGCACGGACATTTGATCTCTGGATTTTTAACCAGTCAAATTCAGCGCGGGCGCTGATTTTTATAGCGGGAGTCAACAATGGGTCGTACCGCGACAACCAACCGCCGGACTGGGGCGCGTCGTTCGGGCGCGAAAAAAGTCCGCAAGAACATACCCTACGGACAGGCGCATATCCATGCGACATTCAACAACACGATTGTGAGCATGTCCGACCAGCAGGGTAACGTCGTCTCGTGGGCGAGCGCCGGAACCGCAGGGTTCAAAGGCTCGCGTAAAAGCACGCCCTACGCGGCGCGCGTGGCCGCCGGGCAAGCCAGCGACAACGCCAAAGAGCAGGGAATGCAGGAAGTCGATGTCTTTGTGAAGGGCCCCGGTCCCGGTCGCGAATCCGCGATCCGCGCGATTCAGGCCAGCGGCCTGCGTGTGCGTTCGATCAAGGACGTGACGCCGGTTCCGCACAATGGCGTTCGTCCGCCGAAGAAGCGCCGCGTCTAGTTTTTCAGAGCCGCCAGCCATCAGCCTCCAGCAGGATCAGGCCGATAGCGCAGCGGTTACTCCCAAATTGCCTTCACCGTCCAAAGCTGGCGGCTGGTGGCTGGTGGCTAGAAGCCACATACCTTAAACCTTATACCTGTTCAGGTGTAAACACGACACAGTAGAGTGTCTGGAGGAAGCCGAAAGTGGCACGTTATACCGAAGCCGTGTGCAGGATTTGTCGTCGGGAAGGCGAAAAGCTGTTCCTGAAAGGCACGCGCTGCACATCCCCAAAATGCGCCGTCGAGCGCCGTAATTATCCACCCGGAGCGCATGGCAAGGATACCTCCTTCCGTCGCGGTCGTACCTCCGATTACAGCACACAACTCCGTGAAAAGCAGAAAGCGCGCCGTATCTACGGTGTGCTTGAGCGTCAGTTCCGCCGCTACTTCGCGGAAGCGCTCAAGACGCCGGGAATGACGGGCGTTAACCTGTTGCAAATCCTCGAAAGCCGCCTCGACAACGTAATCTATCGCCTCGGCCTCGCGGATTCGCGTCCGCAGGCGCGTCAGCTTGTCTCGCATGGTCACTTCGACATCAACGGGCAGAAGCTGAATATTGCGTCGTATGCCGTCAAGCCGGGCGATGTGATTACCGTACATGGGTCGAGCAAGAACCTGGCGTATTTCCGCGAGGTCTCCGATTTCATGAAGAATCGTCCGCTGCCCCCGGATTGGCTGAACATCACGATGGCGCAGGGCTTGACCGCGCGCATGGTGCGCAGGCCGGAACGCCCGGACATCAACCTGCCCCTCAAGGAGCAGTTGATCGTCGAATATTATTCCCGCTAATCCGCGAACGAAAAGGAGAGGCTATGAACCAAATGGTAATGCCCAAGATTGAGGGGGATGCCAGCTCCCGCAACTACGGGCGCTTCATCATCAGTCCCCTTGAGAGCGGGTATGGGATCACGCTTGGGAACGCGCTGCGCCGCGTGCTGCTGTCCTCGCTGGAAGGTGCGGCGGTGACTTCCATTCGCGTTTCGGATGTGCCGCATGAATTCTCGGCAATCCCGAACGTGAAGGAAGACATGACGCAGTTGATCCTGCAAATCAAGCAGCTCCGGCTGTCGATGGTTGGGCAGGAAACCGCGCGGCTGCGGCTCGAAGTACGCGGTGAAGGGACCGTCACGGCGGGCGACATCGTTACACCGCCGGATGTGCAGATCATCAACCCGGACCTGTACCTCTTCACTGCCGATAACGACGACGCGCACCTCGAAATCGAACTGAACGTCGGGCTTGGACGCGGGTTCAGCCCGTCGGATGAGCGCGGACGGTTGCCGATTGGCGAGTTGCCTGTCGATGCGATTTTCAGCCCGATTCGCCGCGTCAACTTCGATGTGGAGCGGGCGCGTGTCGGCCAGCGCACCAACTACGACAAGCTGGTCCTTGAAATCTGGACGGATGGCGCAGTCCGCGCTGACGAGGCGATGAGCCGCGCCGCCAAAATCCTGACCGACCATCTGAAAATCGTGGCGGGCGTGGATGACATGGAGCCGATCTCGATTGGCCGCGAAATCAAGGACGAAAGCAAGTCCTACGACGACGAGCGCTATAATACTCCGATTGAAACGCTCGACCTGAGTGTGCGCGTCTTCAACTCGCTCAAGCGCACCGGGATCACGACTGTCGGGGAAGTGCTGGATATGCTGGACCGGGGGCAGGACGCCATGCTCGCGATCCGCAACTTCGGCGAAAAGTCGCTCACCGAACTGGAAGAGCGCCTGCAAGAAAAGGGCTATCGACCGCGCGCCGCTGGTGCGGATGGCGACCCGTCATAAAGGATAAGGGAACATGCGTCACCAGGTCTACGGTAAAAAACTCGGTCGCACGATGGGACAGCGTAACGCGCTGTTCCGCACGATGATCACGCAACTGTTTGAACACGAGCGGATCATTACCACGAAAGCGAAGGCGCAAGCCATTCGCCCCGACGCCGAACACATCATCACGCAGGCCAAGCGTGGTCTCGCGAGCGGTGATGCAGCGCGCGTCGTCTACCTGCGCCGCCTGATCAACGGGCGTGTCAACAACCCGGATGTCATGCGCAAGGTCTTCGATGTCTACGCGCCGCGCTACGCGGAGCGTCCGGGCGGCTATACGCGCATCCTCAAAATCGGACCGCGCAAGGGCGACAACTCGGAGATGGTCATCCTCGAACTCGTGGATAACGACCTCAACAAGCCCAAAGAAACGACTCAGGCTGCGGCCTCGGCACAGCCGACCTCCGGGGCGCGGAACCTGCTGCGCCGTATTCGTGGTGGCGCGGGTAATACGCCCGCCGTCACGACAGGCAGCGACGAAACCCCGGTGGCGTCGGAATAGCTGCTGGTCCGTTATCGCGCCGTCGTCGCCTATGACGGTTCCGCATATGCCGGATTCCAGCGGCAGGCCGAAGGCACGGCCACCCTGCAAGCGGCTATCGAAAGCGCGCTGGAACAGGTCGCGGGGCGCTTCATCCGCATCACAGGGGCTGGGCGCACGGATGCTGGAGTTCACGCCGCAGGCAACGTGATTGCCTTCGATCACGATTGGCGACACGCCGATGAAGCGCTCTTGCGGGCGCTCAACGCAACTTTACCAACCGACATCGCGCTCCAGTCGCTCACCCGCGCGGACCCCGGCTTTCACCCGCGTTTCGATGCGACCAGCCGGGTCTATCGCTACCGGGTCTATAACGTGAAGGAACGGAACCCGCTGCTTGAGCAACGGGTCTGGCACTATCGCGGGGCGCTCGATCTGGATGCGATGAACACAACGGCGGCGCTGATACATGGCGAACATGATTTCGCCACCTTCGGCAACCCGACGCAGGGCGAAAGCACGATCCGGCGCGTCTTCGCGGCACAGTGGAGCGCAGGCACAGCGGAGGATGCGGGCAGCGCGTCAAGGTTGCTCACCTTCGAGGTCGAAGCGAACGGCTTCCTGCACCATATGGTGCGCGTCCTCACGGGCGCGCTGGTCGATGTCGGCGCTGGGCGCTGGACGGTCGATCAGTTCGCGGAAGCGTTCGCCGCTCGCGAGCGGGGAGGCGCGCGGACGATGGCTCCGCCGCAGGGCTTGACGCTCATTGCGGTGAAGTACGAAGCACCTGCCACCCGTGATCAATCATCTGCTTTTGAAGAATCAGTTTCTTAACAGCGCGGATGGTTATGGTAGAATGCCACCAACGATGTATCAACGAGTCGATGCTGAAAGCTACAAGCTGAAGGCTGAAGGCTCTCGCAGGCGGGAACGCCCCGCTTATCGGAGACAAAGATGAGATTCCAAACCTACACACCCTCGACCGAAACGGTCCCGCGCCAGTGGTTTGTGATCGATGCGACCGGCCTGAACCTGGGGCGTCTGGCAACCCGCATCGCGCACCTTCTACGTGGCAAACACAAAGCGACCTTCGCGCCGCATATGGATACAGGCGATTACATCATCGTCCTGAACGCCAGCAAGATCACCGTTACGGGTGGTCGCGAGACGACGAAGTTCTATCACCGCCACTCCGGGTATCCGGGCGGCCTCACCTCGGTGATGTTCAAGGATATGCTCGCCAAGCACCCGGAGCGCGTAATCGAAATCGCGGTCAAGGGGATGCTTCCGCACAATACCCTCGGTCGCCAGATGTACCGCAAATTACACGTTTATAGCGGGACCAACCACCCGCACGGCGCGCAGAAGCCCGTCGCGCTGGATGTCCCGGAAGCCAGGAAAACAGAATGACCGACCAGCAATCCCCTACCTATTATGAAGGCGTTGGCCGCCGCAAGGAAGCCACTGCCCGCGTGCGCGTGTACCCCGGCGGTACAGGCCAGGTGATCATCAACGACAAGGACGGCGCGGATTTCCTGAACCGCCCTGGCGATCTCGATCTGGCGCTTGCCCCGTTGCGTGCGGTTGCGCTCGATGCAGCCATGAACGTGACCGTGCTGGTCAAGGGCGGCGGTGTGTCGGGACAGACCTCGGCCATTCAACTAGGCGTGGCACGTGCGCTCGTCAAGCTGGATGAGACGATGAAGCCGACGATGCGGCACGCCGGGTTCATGACGCGCGACTCGCGCGTGAAAGAACGTAAAAAGCCGGGTCTCAAGCGTGCGCGTAAGGCTCCTACGTACACCAAGCGTTAGGTCCGAATTCGCGCAATGGAGAAGCCGCTTTTTTTCAAAGAGCGGCTTTTTCGTTTTGGAGCATTGCTCACAAGCCTGTTTAACAATATAATTGCGAGTATCCGGGGCTGTGGCGGAATGGCAGACGCAGCGGACTTAAAATCCGTAGCCTAAAAAGCGTGTGGGTTCGAGTCCCACCAGCCCTACACAAACCGGACTACACTACAAGGCGTAGCCCGGTCAGTTGCGGTTAAACTGGCTTCGGAAGCAGCACCGCAGCCGCGAAAACCGCCGCGAGCAGCACGACCGCGATAATCGCGAGGTTGCGCAGTTCATGGCTTACGTAACGATATTCTTCCTGCAGCTCCGGGATCGTCGGAATCTTGCGCAGGCCGCCGATCAGCGGCGCGCGCTTCGCGGATGATCTCACGGCTGCCGATGCGGGAGCCGCACCCGGTGTCGAGGGATAGCTCTGTACGCGGCTTGTCGGTTTGCGCGGGCTGACTTCGACTTCATCCGTCGTAGCGACTTCGCCGCGCATTTCGGCGCGGGCGCGTTCGAGGGTTTCCTGTGGGACGTTGTAGCGACGGTTGCTGCCCGTCGGTTTTTTATTGCGAGCCATGATTACTCCAGTTCAGCGTAAACAATATAGCGGTGGGTATCGACCTGATAAGGATGGCAGGTGATAAGCGTGACCTGCGCGACGGTGCGTTGTGTATTCGCCAGAACACGCACTTCGGTCGGCAGGACGATTTCGGTACTGCGCACCACGTAGGTATACTCCCGACTCTGCGTGGAAATATAGATTTTATCACCCGGTTTGAGCTTTTCCAGGTCCCTGAAAATTTGACCGTAAACATCGTTGTGACCGCTCAGGACCAGATTTCCCAATTCGCCGGGGTTCGCGCTGCCGATGTGGTGGCCGACGCCGCGCTGCAAGGCGTTCCAGTCATCACCCGTCACGACTGCGCTTTGCACGGCGAGCGCCGGGATACGGATATTGAGCGGGGCTTGCGCGCTTTTAGTCGGTTCGACAGCGGGGAAGCTGACGAGCGCAGCGGAGGCATAGGCATCGCGATACTGCGCCGGAACTTCCGCAAGGTTCAGCTTCGCGGAGGCGGTATCCGCATCGTAGAGGTGGCCGCCGGGCAGCACGATTGCGGCGATGTTGATCGTCGGGGTGGCGGTCGGCGCGACCTGCATGGCGACGAGCGAGGCTTGCGCGTCCTGCTGGATTTTGTTGGTCGTCGCGGTCACGGATTGCAGCGAACTGAACAGCGCGATGAAGACCCCGACCAGTCCGACGATTGCCACGATTTCGACACCGAGCAGCGCGCGGTTCCAGAGTTTGCGGGCGGGTCGCGCGCTATTTGCAGCGGGGGCGCGGCGCGGCGGGTCGTCGTCCTCGAAGCGCGGTTCGGCAGGTAAGGCGGTCGGCGCTTCGATTGCGACAGGTGCGGCGGTCGGCTCGTCTTCGATTTCTGCGGTGCTGGCGAGGGTCGGCGGGATGAAGACCGGGCGCGGCTTCGGCGCGGCTTCGGTGCTATCGTCTTCGCCCTCCCAGCGCAGCCCGGCCTCATCGGTCGGCGTGCGCGGCTGCATCGGCTGGACATGCGCGACACGGCGTTCCGCGAGGCGGCTGGCGCGTACCTGTCGCTCCTCACGCTTGCGGATCGCAAGGATGCGCTCCAGTTCTTCGATGCTCAACTCATCGACAGGCCGCTTATCGCGCATCAGCGCTTCGATGCCACCGCGAAGACTTCCCGCTCGAAGAACCAGCGGAAGGGCGGTAGCCGGAACATCGCGGCACGCAGTGTATCGAGGACCACGCCCTGACGTGGGTATTTATCCTGCGGCGGCGAATCGAGCCAGACCTTGCTGCGGAAGCCCGCATAGGCGAGCGTGCGGCGCATACTTAACAACGATTGCTCGTTGACATGCACTTCCTGATTGTGTTCAACGAGGAATGCGCGCGGATTGGCCGGATAGCGGTCGCCCTTGCCCATCGCGGAGCGGAAACGCCGCACCAGCGGATACGCATAGCGGTCATACCAGACGTTCGGCGCGGTGTGGACGATGAAACGTCCATCCGGCTTAAGCACGCGTTGCACTTCGAGAAGCGCGGCGTGCAATTCCCACGGGTGCAGGTGTTCCACGACATCGAACATCAGTACGCGGTCGAAGCTGCCCGTCGGGAAGGGGAGCGTTTTGGCGTCAGCCTGCGAGACGCCCGTGCGTCCGGGCGCGCCGTGCGTGTTCTCGATCACCTCTCTGGAGAGGTTCACCGCGACAATTGCGTAATCGATGCCATACGCATCCGCGCCAAGCCGCGCGCAACGGCGCAATATCTCACCGCGTCCACAACCGACATCCAGCACGCGCATTCCCGGCGCAACCGCCGCCAGTGCAAAGGCTGCATTCAGCCGCCGCGAGAGGTGTTCGCCTTCGGTATCCACAAATTCATCGTAGCCCTCGCACGCCGTCAGGAAGTATTCTTCCGTGTAGAGCGATTGCGGGAGCGGGGGGCGTTCTTTTTCGGCCACGTCGTCCATCCATTTCGAGGCGAAAGTATAGCAGGTTTGGCGGGGTGGGCAACAGGGGGAACGGGGCGCGTTTGCGCAGGGGCGATCTATCTGTCCGTGTATCCAATGCGGATCGGATGAATCTGACCCGAAGCGCAGTGATTATGTGGGAGCGGGGCTTGACCCGCCCGTCCAGCCAAACGCGCGCTACAATAAGCATCAATACTTGTGGGGAACCGCCAATGGAATACGCACTGCCTGCGGAACTTATATTGCTTTATATCCTGTGGCGAACGGGTTCACTTCGCAAATTCATCGAAACCCTGAATGCGCAGGTGTTGCTCGTTGCCAACGGCAAAAAGAGCTTCACGCAGCGCTTCGCGGCCTCGCTGCTGCGCGGCGCGGAATACCTCGAATTGACACGCAGTTCGCGCTTCACGCCGGGCGGTCTGGTCGTCTGGTTCGCTTTCGGGTCGGTGGTCGCCTCGACCTATCTGGCGGGCAATGGACCGCTTGCCCTATCGCAGCTTCTGCGCTTTCTAGTCCTCTTCGGGGTGGTCGGTCTTGCTGCGATTATTTTGATGGGTGGGCGATTGTACGTGCGCGCCGCGCAGAAAAATATGGCACGGATGCTGCCAGAGGCGCTCGGCATCATGGGCAACGAGATCGGCGCGGGTCACAGCGTCGAAGCAGCGGTGCAGCGTGTCGCTCTGCAATTCGGCAAGCCGCTCAATCAGGAATTCTCGGATGCGCTCGTTAAGATGACGGCGAGCGGCGGCTTGATCTCCATCGATCAGGCGCTTTCCGAGATCGCGCAGAACCCGATTTACGAATCCGATGAACTGGATCAAGCCGCGCTGACGATCTCGGTCGTGCGTCCGCTCGGCGGCGACCTCGGCGAATTGCTGGAAGACCTCTCGCGGTTACTGCGGCTGCGTGAAGCGACAGAGCGCGAAATTAAAGCACAGCTCGCGCCGGGGCGTCAGGCGTCTTTCTCGTTGATATTCATCATCGGCGGGTTGTTCGCCGCGCTGACGCTGTTCCCCCTGTTCAGCGGCCTGCTTTATGGGACTTTCGCCGGGCGGCTTGTGCTGATCTTCGCCTACATCGCGATTGGGATTGCGATTTACTGGATCATGCAAATCAATTCCTACGATATTTGAGAGGCCCCGATGAGCATTCTTTTCTCCATGCTTGCACAGGATGTCACAGTAGAAGCCCCCGCCGCGCCCGTATGGGGCATCGTCGCGCTCGTCCTGAGCATGGTCCTGATCGTGACTTTCGCGCAGGGGCTATGGAACAACCGTATCCGGCGGCGCGTATTTACGATTATGGGGCGCGTCCCGGCGAACATCGTTTCTGCACTGATGCCCGCACGGATGCAGCAGCGCACGATGGACCGCCTTGAAGAGCAGTTGAATTATCTCGCGGACCCCTACCGCGCCACCCCGGAGCGCTTTCGCTGGCTACAAGGCGCGGGGTTGGTGATCGGGGTCGCGCTGGCATTTTCGGCGGCGGTATGGCTCTCCGAAGGGCAAAACGCCATCGCGACCGAACTGGCCGGGATGACCGTCGCCAATAGGACCGTCGCGGTGACGTATCCACCGAAGGAGCAGTGCATCACGGTTGGTGTCATTCTGGCATTTCTGCTCGGCACGCTTGGCTGGAACTATCCGCGCTCTGCGCTCGAAAAGCGGGTCGAGCGGCGCAAGCAGCGACTCATCTTGCAACTTGCTGATCTGCTCGAATTGATGGCGATCACGATGCGCGCGGGCGCGGAATTTGATCAGGCGCTCGAAACCGCCGCCGCGACAATCTATGACCGCTACATCAAGAAGCCGGATCAATATCCGCTCGGTATCGAACTCGCGCAGGCGCTTTTCGAGCGCAATATGGGCGTCTCGCGCGCGGACTTTATGGATAGCCTGGGGCTGCGCGCGACAATGCGCAAGGAACGCAGCGAGAACGAATTCTCGGATGCCGCCGTCTCGCTCTGGGACGAACTGACGCAGGCTGTCACACTTTCGCAGGAGACGGGCGGGAGCCTGCGCGACACGCTGCCGGAAATTGTGGACCGCGTGCGCAACAGTCGGCTCAAGGCCGCCGAGCAGCGCGCAGGCACGGCGCGCGTGTCGATTGTTTATCCACAGGGGCTGCTCGTTCTGGCGTTGATGCTGACGTTGCTTGCGGCGGTCGGGTTGTTCATCGCGAATTTGAGTTTGTCGAGTTGAGGTGAGCAATGGAAGCACAAGCATCACAGAAAATCGAAAAGATGAGCATGACGGAGTTTCTCGAAGCGCAGCAGGAATATCCGTTTGAACTGATCAACGGGGAGAAGGTCCGCATCATGCCCAACTTTTTTGGACCCGACTTCTATATAGGGGTGTTGTTTGAACTGCTCAAGCACTTCGTTCAACATAACCAATCAGGCAAAATCACGTCGAAACTGACTTTTGTTCTCACATTCGATAAAACCTATTGGGTGACGGGTTCGCGCGAGCCAGACCTGATGTATTTCACCCGTGAGCGGTGGCTCGCCTACGTCGCGGCAAATCCCGATCTGATGTCGCGTCCGATTGTGATGGTTCCTGATTTGACGGTTGAGGTCATGTCAGCGAATGACAGCCTTCAATCGGCACAGGACAAAGCGGAACTCTACCTTGCGGATGGCGTGCGGCTGGTCTGGCTCATCGACCCGCTACGCCGCGCGATCTATATCTATACTCAGGGTGAGGAACCGCGCCAATTGCGCAAGAGTGAACCGCTCACAGGTGGCGACGTGATCCCCGGTTTTATGCTCAACCCGACCGAATTTTTCAATTCCAACCCGGCAGATTTGTAGCGATAGGTGAGGTGAGTTATGGAAGCACAAGCATCACAGAAAATCGAAAAGATGAGTATGGCGGATTTTCTCGAAGCACAGCGCGAATTTCCGTTTGAACTCATCAACGGGGAGAAGGTCCGTATCATGTCTAATGCCATCGGTTCAGACGCATACATTCGCTATCTCTTCCTCTTGATCTTCGCCTATGTAGATAAAGTGGAACTTGGGCGCATTTCAATGAAAGAGACCTTCGTTCTAGCATACGACAAAACTTTTTGGGTCACAGGCTCACGCGAGCCGGATTTATTATATTACACCCGTGACCGATGGTTAGACTATATCGAGAAGTATCCCGATTTCGAGAAACGACCTGTCGTTATGACTCCTGATATGGCTGTCGAAGTTATGTCACCAAACGACCGCCTCCAGGATGCTGAAGATAAGGTGGAACTCTATCTGGCTGACGGTGTTCGCTTGATCTGGATTATTGATCCTCTGCGGCGTGTCGTCTATATTTATGAGCAGGGACGAGATATTCGCAAGCTACGCGAATTGGATACCCTGACCGGGGGTGACATCATCCCCGGCTTCACGCTCAATTTGCAGGAATACTTTGCAAAAGCCGCTAAATCGCTCTGAATTTGCAAAGAGTTTCCACATATTTTACATCGGCGCGTTGCCCCGGTGCATCGGCGGTGTTACAATGCAATGTAAGTTTCAGGCGGTAATTCCCGTCTGAGGAGCAAAAAGGAGGGCGCTCGCAGAAACGGGCGCAATACCAGCTATGACAGACCTCATCCAGATGGACCCGCAGGTAGCCTTTGAAGAAGCCGTTCTGAGTGTCACGCCGACAGCGGCGCTCAAGATCAGGGAATTGATGCAGACGCGCAACATTCCGAACCACGCGCTGCGCGTTTTCGTCTCCGGCGGCGGCTGCTCCGGTTTGCAATATGGGATGTCCTTCGAGGCCGCACCGCAGGAATACGACACGCTGATTGAAGTCGACGGCGTGAAACTCGTCGTGGACCCGACCTCGTTGATGTATGTCGGTGGGGCGAACATCGACTTCGTGGACAGTCTGATGGGCGGTGGGTTCCGCATCGATAACCCGAATGCGGTTTCGAGCTGCGGTTGCGGTAGCTCCTTCCGCACGAAGGATCAGGGCAGCGCCAGCGCAAGCGAGAGCGCCGGCGGTTGCAGCACTTGCAGTCACTAATCGTAACCGCCGTGTATTAAACGGGGTCTCCTCGTCCTAAAATTTTGCTTAGCAGGGAAGGGTGATTCCAGATGGTCTGGGGTCACCCTTCTTTGCTATAGAGATTGTATTTCCGCCAACATCTAGTCTGCCAGATTGCTAGTTTTCGCTGCCAGCCAGATACTCCGGCGAACGCTGCTTGATAATCACCCGGCCTAATGTATCACTATGCGCTTCGCTCAAGGGACGAATGACGATCCCTTCGCGGAGCGCTTTTGTATTGAGCAGCGACGCACCATTTGAGGCTTCCGCGACCGTACGCCCGGTCAGCCACGCACGAAGTGTGACTCCGTTAGCGAGGATCGGCGCGTGAACCATCTGAAACCTCTCGACAAGTTCAACATAATGGGGTGCGTCGATCGGCTGTCCATCGACCTCGACCTCGAACACCCATGCCTGACGTTCACGCAGCGCGTAGATGTTCCCCTGTACACTTGGACCAATGACCTCACCGCGTAGTGTCAGGACTTGCAGATTGTGTCCTCTGCGTTCTTCAAGAAATGCTTTAATTGCGGGCAACTTGTCCCAAATGCCGGAAACACGCGCGACCTTGAACCAGTCATGCTCGATCTCCGGGTCCGGTTGTATGCGGTAGTGGCGACGGCAAACGGCAACATCGCCATCAGCGAGCAACGAGATCGACCAATGGCTGCCTTCCAGCTTTTCGGTAATGATCACCGGCTGATCCATCAGATACGTCTCAACCTGTGCTGCGAATCGTTCTGCGCCTTCGATGTCGTACACGCTCACCATCGGCGGCATACGGACCAATACTCCGGCTTCGCTGACCATTGGCGGCGGATCGTAGCGCGTCACACCAAGCAGTTCAGTTATATCCTGACCTTCCTGCCATGTCTCCTGCGTTGTCCAGTCAGGGATAACCGTTTCCGGTTTGGCGACAATCCCCTGGCTTATAGCGCCACGCAGCCGAAGCGTTTTGACGCGGTTTTTCTCCGCGCCACTTAATTTTCCCGTAAGGCCGAGTGCCGCAATGAGCGAGTCCGGCAAAATGCTGTCAATCGGGAAGTACACCACCAGATCGCCCGTCTGATAAATGTCCTTTGGGATTACAAACTGGTAAGACATTGATGCAAGTTGCGCCATTGCCAGCCGATCCGCGTTTGTGTGCGGCCATACTGTTGCTATCCGTTCAAGACTGACCGCAAATGTACTCATTGTTTCTGAACCTCACAAATCTATCAATCATCTCTGATAGTTTACAATAGATTTCATGAATTGCGAAGGGGTCAAGAGAGGTTATGCACTGCATATTTCCAGCGTCAGGGAAACAATATTCGTAGGTCGCCGCTAAAAATGATATTGCGGATCGGAAAATCTTTCCCCTGTTATAGCGCGTATAGTGTAGGAGTCAGGCTTGCCCGACACGTCTCACAAAGAAAACACGCGCGATGTTGCCAACCCCGCGCGATAAAGTTATGCTTTGCGCCACGATACACACAGAAGGCTCACGATGTCGGACAAAATTCAGGTCTTCAAGCCTGCGCACAGCGAAGAAGAAGTCGAAGCCGTTGCGGAGGTCATTCGTTCCGGCTGGTGGGGGCAGGGTCCCAAAACCGCCGAGCTGGAAACGCGCTTCGCGGAATTCGTCGGCGCGAAGCACGCAGTTTCGGTGAACTCGGCAACGGCGGCACTGCATCTCTCGCTGATGATGCTCCCCGACCTTGAGGGCGCGGAAGTGATCAGCCCGTCCATGACCTTCGTTAGCACCAATCACGCGATTCTGCTCAACGGTGCGACCCCCGTTTTCGCGGATATGGACCCCGAAACGCTGTGCATCGACCCGGCGGACATCGAGCGCAAGGTAACGCCGCGCACCCGCGCGATCATGGTTGTTCACTTCGGCGGCCACCCGGCGGCGCTGGATCGCATTCACCAGATCGCGCAGGATCACAACGTGATCGTCATTGAAGACGCCGCGCACGCCGCAGGTGCGGAATATCAGGGCCGCAAGATCGGCTCCATTTCACCGATGACGACCTTCAGCTTCCACCCCGTCAAGAACCTCGCGACAGGCGACGGCGGGATGCTCACCACAGACAACGCCGATTGGGACAAGCGCCTGCGTAAACTGCGTTGGTGCGGCATCAGCAAGGATACGTGGAGCCGGTCGGATACGAGCGACGTGAGCCAGTATAGCTGGTACTACAACGTCGAGGAACTTGGCTACAAGTATCACATGAACGACATCATGGCCGCGATTGCGCTGGTGCAGCTTCGCAAATTGCCGGAGACGAACGCGCGCCGCCGCGAAATCTGCGCGATGTACGACGACGGGCTGCGCGATCTGGGCTGGCTGGAACGGACCGTCACACGCCCGGATGTCTACACCTCGCGTCACAATTATGTGGTGCGGATGGAAGGCCGCGACGCGATGATGGCTTGGCTGCGCGAACGCGGTATCGCGACCGGGATGCACTACATCCCGAACCACCTGTACGCGATGTACAAGCCGTATGTGACCGAACCGCTCCCGGTCACGGAGCGCGAATGGCTGCGCATGATCACGCTGCCCGTCTACCCGGACCTCTCCGATAGCCAGGTCAACCAGATCATCGAAAGCATCCGCGCCTATGCGCAGACGCACCCGGTCGGGGAGAAAGCGAGCGCCTTGTCCTAATGATCCTGTGCGTTTCACCGAACCCGGCGCTCGACCGCATCCTCGTCGTTGATCACTGGAAGCCGGGCGGGGTGTTCCGCGCCAGCCAGAGCCTCGAACTCGCGGATGGCAAGGGTGTCAGCGTGGCGCGTGCCGCTCGAACGCTCGGCGCGGAGGTCTTGTGCGCAGGCTTCCTCGGCGGCGCAACGGGCAAACGAGTCGCGGCAATGGTCGAAGCAGAAGCACTTGGCGCTGCGTGGACAAGGATCGCGGGCGAGACGCGCACGAATATCGTCATTGTGGAGAGCAGCACGGGCGAGGCGACCGTGATCAATGAGCAGGGTCCGACCGTCACCGAAGCGGATTGGAAGCGCCTGCACGCCGATGTCGTGCGCGAAGCCGCGCATGTGGATGCGATCTGCATGAGTGGCAGCCTTCCACCCGGCTCCGACCTGGTGTGGTATATCGACTTGTTAGAAAGCCTGTATCTGTTCGGTCGCCCAATCTGGGTGGATGTGAGCGGAAGGGCGCTGGCAGCGGCGCTGGCCGTCGAGGGCTTGAACATCAAGGTCAACGCCGAAGAAGTGGGCAGCGTCTTCAACCGGATAATCGACACGCCGGAAGCCGCCATCGTCGCGGCGGAACAGCTCTGCGATCACGGTGCGGCGAGCGTCGTCCTCACGCTCGGCAAGCAGGGCGCAGCCTACGCGAGCAAGGCTGGACGCTGGTGGGTGCGCCCACCGTTGGTCAAGGCGGTGTCGGCGGTAGGCAGCGGCGATAGTTTCCTCGCGGGGCTGGTCGCGGCGTTGCAAACCAACCCGGATGTGAAGGAAGCGCTCAGGAACGCGGCTGCGGCGGGTGCGGCCAACGCGATTACGCTGGGCAGTGGGCGGCTCGATATTGCAGCATTCGAGCAAATACGCGCGTTTACGGCCTGCGCGGAGATTTAGCCGGATGACCTCGTACAATCGCATCGCCGGGCAGAGCCTCGAACGGCTGGCCGCGCTCAGTGACGGCTTCTTCTCCATCGGGATGACGCTGCTCGTCCTCGATTTGCGTGTGCCGCTGCTGGAATTGGGAAATATCCCGGCGGGTTCGCCCGACGCCGAAGCATTGCTTTTGCAAAATCTTGTAAAAATCGCGCCTAGCTTCGTTGCGTATCTGATGAGCTTTCTCACACTTGGAATTTTCTGGCTCGGCCAGCAAACGCAATTCAACATGATCGCGCGCAGCGACCGCGCCTTTTCATGGATTCACCTCGCGTTCATGCTCGCGATCTCGCTGATGCCGTTCTCGACACGCCTCCTCGCGGAGTACATCGTCTATCGAACCGCGCTGATCGTCTACTGGTTCAATATATTCATTCTCGGCGCGATCCTGTTCATAAGCTGGAGCTATGCGCAGAGCGCAGGACTCTTGAAGCCCGAAACAACTGCCCCTATGCGCGTCGCAGCGGAGCGGCGTATCATCAATTACCAGTTGCTCTACGGCGTCGGGGCGCTGTTGTGCATCGTCAATACGTATGTGAGCATCGGCTTTATCGTGCTGGTTCAATTGAACGCCGCGCTCGCCGTTACACAGCGCCTGCGTTTGGAAAAGTAGGCCGGGCGGCGCATCCCAACGCACCTTAAGCGTGCGATAATGTAGATTGCTGAGTCATGGATCG
The DNA here is from genome assembly GCA_965246845.1 of Aggregatilineales bacterium. GTDB lineage: Bacteria > Chloroflexota > Anaerolineae > Aggregatilineales > UBA2796 > JBBRMW01. The sequence continues at coordinate 75,731 of CBDFFR010000007.1, read as the reverse complement.
AATTAACACATGCTGTATCGTAAAGCTGTATTGCTCGCTTGTCTGCTGCTCACCCTATCGTTCACCTCCAGCCGTGCTGCCGCGCAAGGCAACACCCTCCGCGCGGGGTACGAGTCACATCTGTTCGCGACGGGTCTCAACCTGCCGACACACCTCACCTACGGACCGGATGGTGCGCTATACGCGACCGAACTCAATGGCGGCGAAGAGGATCGCGTGGGTCGTGTGGTCCGCATCGCAAAAGAAGGTGCAGCGCCCGAACCGCTTCTCGACGGGTTGTATAAACCGACCGGCTTGGCATTCGCAGGCGACCTGCTTTACATCGTCGCGCGGAATACGATCCTCGTCAGCAATTTCAAGGACGGCAAACTCAGCCCGCCGCAACCTGTCTTCGCGGACTCGCTGATTTTCAATGGCCGCTCCAACGGGCAAATTTTCCTCGGACCGGATGGCAACCTGTACTTCCAAAGCACGGGCAACGAGGGCGATGTCCGCACTTCCGGCGTGATCTATTTCATGAAGCCGGGGACCAACACGCGGCAAGTCTATGCACGCGGCCTCAAGAATGCCTATTCGATGGCGTGGAACCCGACCACAAAGCAGATGGTCACAACCGAAATTGGCGATGGCGACGTACCGGGCGTGGGGCAGCCGCCGGAAGAGCTGAATATCGTCTATCGTGGGAGCAACTTCGGCTGGCCGCAGTGTTATGCCAATCAGTTAGAGAATTCCGCGTGGGGCGGCAACCGCAACATCTGCGCGGATACGGATGTCCCGCTCGCGCTCTTCGACCCGCAGAACACACCGACCGGAGTAGCCTACTTCGATGGGCAATGGATTGTCTCGCTGTTCTGGGGCAAGCCGCCGCGCCTCGTCAGCGTCGATACAACGGGCAAGGTCGCGGATTTTTCAACGCTCTCCGCGCGCGCAATCGCGCTCCTGCTGGATAAAGAGGGCGGGCTGCTCGTCGTTGATTTCGACGGCGGCAAAATTGATCGGATCACAAAAAAGGCATCGTAACGAATGGTAGCAGGTACACACATCGAGCGGCGACGCGAACTCCCCGCCGCATTCAGCGCTCTAAAATATCCTAATTTTCGGCTGCTCATCGTCGGACAGATCATTTCCATGTCCGGGACGTGGATGCAGATCGTCGCGCAGGGCTGGCTCGTCTTCAGTTTGACCAAATCGGAGTTGTGGCTTGGCATCGTCTCGTGCGCGAGCGGGTTGCCCTCGCTGTTGCTGTGGTCGGTCGCGGGTGCGGCGGTGGAGCGTTACCAGCGTCACAAACTCGTGATCATCACGCAAACCGCGCAGATGATTCTCGCCTTTGTTCTGGCCGGGTTGACCTTCGCGGGCGTGGTGCAGGTCTGGCATGTCGTCGCGCTTGCGTTCTTTCTCGGCATGACGAACACGCTGGATATTCCGGCGCGGCAATCGTTGACGGTCGATCTGGTCGGCAAGGAAGATATGCAGAGCGGCATTTCGCTCGCCTCTACGGTCTACAATGGCAGCCGCGTATTGGGACCGAGCGCGGCGGGGCTGGCGCTGGTGGCGCTCGGTCCGGCGTGGTGCTTCTTCATCAACGGCGTATCGTTCCTCGCGGTGCTGGTTTGCCTGCTACTGATGCGCGTCGAACGCAGGCCGAGCCGCGTGGTCAGCCTGCAACCGCTGCTGCAACTCCGCGAAAGCGTATCATTTTCGCGCAACCATACTGTGATCGGTCCGCTGCTGCTGCTCGCGGCGGTCGGCGCGGTGTTCAGCTTCAATGTGATTACGCTGATGCCCGCCTTTGCGGACCGCGTGTTGAATTCGCCGGACCAGGCCTATGCAATTTTGAGCGCGGCCAATGGACTTGGCGCGGTGCTGGCGACAGTGCTGGTCGCGTATTTCGCACGGCGCTACGGACGCGGCCACGTCCTGATCGTGATGGCGACGCTTGCGCCCATATTCACTGTCATTTTTGGCCTGACGAACACGATTCCCACTGCGTTCGTGCTAACCTTGCTGGCTGGATTCACATTAATCCTGCAATTCGTCGTGACGAACACGCTTATTCAAAGCGCTGTACCGGACGAATTCCGGGGGCGCGTGATGAGTATGTACGCGCTGACTTTCTCCGGCCTCGCCCCCTTCGCGGCGGTCGCGCTTGGCGCGTTTGCGGAAGCGGCGGGCGTAGCGAACGCGGTGATCCTGTGCGGTGTGTGTGCGCTGGTGCTGAATGGCGTGATCTTGATGCGGGCGGGACAGGTGCGCGCAGCGGCGTAGGACCGGGCTTCACGGCCACTTTGAATAGTGTGATACAACTGCACGCGCTCATCGCATCTCCCCGCCGTGTTTGCGGATCCCCATAAAGGTTGCCGCCGTTACACCCTAATCGCTATATTCCCGAATGTCTCCCATTTGAAAGATCAGTTTTTCAGGAGTTTTAGATGAGCCGATATGTGCAGGAAACCCTGCTCGCCCGGATTTGAGCAGGTGAATTAAACCAGGACCCGTGCTTGTCTCAATGCTAGTTCAACTGCATCACTACGCACTGCCGCCGCCCCACCTCTCCTGAAAAATTTGTTTCAGGTTGATTGATTGTATAGATTTTTTGTTCTATGATGGTAATCCGTAGAATACAGATGAACCATGCCGCAGAGCGACCTGTCAACCACAACGTCCTATATCATCATTCGAGTGCCGAATTTGTCCTGCCCGGAAGATTGGGGTGACCCGCTGACACGGCATGAGCAACAGCTTGTCGAAGGCTACCGTCGGATCAATATGGTGACGCAGATGGCGATCCGCTGCTACTTACATTCAGGAAACATTCGACTCGTCGGGTGTATCTTCGACCAGATTTTCCTCGGCATCCCGCCCGCTGAGGCTAAGGAGAAGTTGCTGGATGCTGATCGGCAGTTGTCCGTCCCGGTAGAGTTCGATGAGCCGCTGCTCGTCGGGTGACAGAGACTCTCCAGTTAGCCGTGTCTCGTTCTCCCGGGTCATTCCGAGCAGCCAATCGGTCGTAACGTTCAGCGCACGCGAGAGCGCCACAATTTGCTCCCGTGACGGCGTATACACGCCACCCTCCCAACGCGCGATCTGGTCCTGACCGACGCCAAGCGTTTTGGCGAGGACAGTCTGCGTCAGTCCCAATGCTTTACGTTTTTGCTTGAGGCGCTGCCCGACAGTCATTGAACAGGCTCCATACAAGTTGGTAAAGTTGAACCACGAAACGGCTTCATAATATAACATCTCGTGTGTTCGATAGAGAGACAGATTGCGCATTTTATCGAAGCACGTCACACAGTATAGCTCAACTCACGCGCACACAAAAATGAGACGCATCCAATGGCCCGACACGGGCTTTTGTATTTGCGACTATTTAAATATGCGTGAAGCCCTCCATCAGGCGAACGTTCGCTTGAACAATACTTTTTTTCCAGGTCATCCTTTCGTGACAACGCGAATTACATTAAAAGCGGTCGCCAAACACGCAGGTGTAAGCTATCAGACGGTCTCCAAAGTCCTCCGCGAAGAAGATCAGCTCTCACTTGAACTTCGGCAACGTGTCCAACAGGCGATAACAGAGCTTGGTTACAGGCTGCTTTTACCAGCAATTACGATTTTTATTAGCTAAATCATCCCATCTATTGAAAAATGCTGCAATATCCGCCGCACTTGTTTTTGTTGTTAATAGCAGGCGATCCCAGGATGTTGAATCGAAAAAGTAGAGGGGGTAACGCTCCGGGACAAACTCACGATACCACAAGATGAATTCCAAAGTGAGCGGGGACAAATGGTTATTAAAACTTACAACCTGATGATCATCGTGAAGGAGAATACGCACTTCGTCTGAAATGCCTTGCGGAGTAGCTTTTCCTTTTGTCAGTATCCATCCTCCGAAATAGTCCTCCTGTACTTCCGCTGATGTCCAACGGTCAATTAAGGCAGTACGAAATATCTCACGCCAAATTTTAAGATCGCTTTTCGGCTTCTCTCTTTTATCGTCTGGGTCTTCCCAAGCCTTCGGATCATATGGTGTAATGAAGCACGAATTAGACACGCTGCCCACTCTCCGCGGTTATGCGCTTGAATATGCAACCATGCTAAATTATAGAACCAAAAAGGCATAACTCTTCATGGCTGACAACAAAGCAACCGCCCGCGCCCTCTCCAATATTGCTTTCGTGAAATACTGGGGAAACCGCGACGACCACCTGCGCCTGCCCGTCAGCGGGTCGCTCTCGATGAATCTGGACGGGCTGACGACGACCACGACTGTTACCTTCGATGACTCGCTCGCAGATGATGAAATCACGATTGGCGGCGTACTTGCGACCGGGAATGCCGCTGCGCGCGTCTCCGACTTTCTGGATCAGGTGCGGCACAGAGCCGGGAGTGAACTCAAGGCGCGCGTGCAATCGGAGAACAACTTCCCGACCGGAGCCGGGATCGCGTCTTCAGCGTCGGCGTTCGCGGCGCTGGCGCTGGCCGCCTCACGCGCGATTGGGCTGGACCTGAGCGAGCCGGAGTTGAGCGCCCTCGCACGGCTGGGGTCGGGGTCGGCCTCGCGTTCCGTGCCAGGTGGCTTTGTGGAGTGGTACGTCGGGGACTCGCACGAGACGAGTTACGCGGAAAGTTTCGCGCCCGCTGATCATTGGGACCTCGTGGATTGTGTCGCTATTGTCTCCACGAAGCATAAGGAGACGGGTAGTACGGAAGGCCACGCCATCGCGAAGACCAGCCCCCTGCAAGCCGCGCGTGTACAGGGCGCGGCGTCGCGTGTCGCGACCTGTAAGGAAGCGATCCTCACCCGCGACTTTGCAAAATTTGCGGATGTGGTCGAACTGGACTCGACGGTGATGCACAGCGTTATGATGACCGGGACGCCGCCGCTTTTCTACTGGCAGCCCGCGACCCTGACCGTCATGGAGCAGGTGCGGCGCTGGCGCGCGGGCGGCCTGCCCGTCTGCTACACCATCGATGCAGGTGCGAATGTGCATTGCATTTGCCTGTCGAGCGATGTGGACGAGGTGGAGACGCGGCTGCGTGATCTGGATGGCGTAGGTGATGTCCTGCGCGCGAAGGCGGGCGGTCCCGCGCAGTTTGTCTAAACCCGCTTTCGCGCTGTATCATCCACGCACTATGCTTTGCAATCCACAAGAGGCTTTTCAATGCCTGCATATTACATCGGGCTGGATGTCAGCACGACAGCTTCCAAAGCGCTCGTGATGAACGCGACGGGCGAGGTAATCGTCACCAAAAGTTTCGGACACACGCTCTCCACGCCGCGCCCGCTCTGGTCGGAACAGGACCCGGCGGAATGGTGGCAGGCCAGTAGCGCCGCGATCCGTGACGTGCTGACGGTTATCCCGGCGGAAGAGGTCGCGGCGATCAGCCTCACCGGGCAGATGCACGGCCTGACTGCTCTCGATAAAGATAACCACCCGTTGCGGCCTGCGATGCTCTGGAACGACCAGCGCAGCGGTCCGCAGTGCGCAGCGATTACGGAGACGTTCGGCGCGACGCAGCTATATGAACACATAGGAAGCATGATGCTGCCCGGCTTCACCGCGCCGAAGCTGCTCTGGATACGCGACAACGAGCCGGAAATCTACGCGCAAATCGCGCATATCCTGCTCCCGAAGGATTACGTCCGGTTGAAACTGAGCGGCGCATATGTGGCCGATGTTGCGGATGGTTCAGGCATCGCGCTGATGGACATCCGCAACCGCAAATGGTCGGATGAACTAATCGCAGCGCTCGATATTCCGCGCGCGTGGCTGCCCGACCTGTGCGAATCGACGGACCGCTCCGCGACGGTGAGCGAAGCCGGAGCCGCCGCGACGGGTCTGTGTGTCGGGACGCCGATCATCGGCGGGGCTGGCGACCAGCCTGCGGGCGCGGTCGGCAGCGGTATCGTCCTGAACGGGCAGACGAGCCTCACGATTGGCACATCGGGCGTTGCGTTCACGGCGGCGGATCGCTACCTGCCGGAGCCGGAAGGCCGCCTGCATACCTTCTGCCACGCGATACCGGGCGCATGGTTCTCGATGGGCGTGATGTTGAGCGCGGCGGGCAGCCTGCGCTGGCTGCACGATGAACTTGCGCCGGATCGTAGTTACGAGCAATTGAGCGAACTGGCCGCGAGCGTTACGGCGGGGTCGGGCGGGCTGCTCTTCGCGCCGTACCTGAGCGGCGAACGCCACCCGCACCCGGACCCGCTCGCGCGTGGCAGCTTCGCTGGATTGACGCTGCGGCACGGCCTCGCGCATATGACCCGCGCGGTGATGGAAGGCGTCTCGTTCGGGATGCGCGATCTGGTCGAATTGCTGCGCGCAACGGGCATTCAGCCAGAGAGCGCGGCGATCAGCGGCGGCGCGGCGAATAGCGCGGTCTGGCGGCAATTGACGACGGACATCATCGGCCTGCCGCTCTATACGGTGAACACGACCGAAGGCGCAGCTTTCGGCGCGGCAATCCTCGCGACTGTGGGCGCGGGCGCTTACCCGGATGTGCCGACCGCGTGCGCGCAGATTATCCGCAAAGTCGATGAGACCGCGCCGACGACCGAAGGCCGACGCGCATATGAGGCGCTCTATCCAGCCTTCCGCGCGGTCTACCCGGCGCTGCGTGAGGTCAACGCGCAGCTTGCTGCCTTTGAAGACAACAGCGCATGACAGCGGGAAATCTGGTTTTCGCAATATTCGCAGCCGTCGCGGGCTTGCTGCTCGGCGCGGTCGTGAACTGGTTGTCTGATACCTTCCCGCATCGGTTCCTCCCGCAAATGCCGAAGTATCCCGATGGTACGGCGCGGCCTCGCAAGGCGTGGTCGGGGCTGCTCGCGTTCCTGACGAGCGCGCGGACATCGGCAGGTGGCGCGAAACTCAGTTGGCGCTATCCGCTGGTTGAAGTTGGGATGATCGCGCTGTATGTCTATATCGCGCTCGCATTCCCGGTGAGCGTTCGCTCCGTAATCTGGATGCTCTATATTTTCTTTTTGATGCTGATTACCGTGATCGACCTCGAACATCGCTTGATCCTCTACGTGGTGATCGTCCCGGCGTGCGTCATCGCGCTGGTCGGTTCCGCAGTAGCGGGAGTCGTTCCCTTTCAGGATTATCTGATCGGCGGCGCGGTCGGGTTTGGACTGTTCTTCATTTTCTTCCTAGGCGGCGTGCTGTTCATCAGCGTGATGGCGAGCGCACGCGGCGAGGCGGTGGATGAAGTCGCGTTCGGCTTCGGGGATGTGCTGCTCGCGACGCTTTCCGGCTTCATGCTCGGCTGGCAGGCGCTCATCTTTGCGATCCTGCTGACGGTGTTCCTCGGCGCGTTTGGCGCGATTATCTATTTGATCATTCAGTGGGTCGGGCGCGGCAAGTACGTGATGTTTACCGCGCTTCCGTATGGTCAATACATCGTGATCGGGACGCTGATCATGCTCATCTGGCGCGAGCCGGTGCGGATGATGCTGCAAGGACGGTGACAATATCAACTGCGCTGCGGAGCCAATGCGCCACACCCGCGAAATCGATTGCGCGGTCACTTTGCCGCGCTTCCAAACCGCGCTACACTCCCTGAACTTTCCAAAAAATTCAGGAGCGCCGTTTCATGTCCTCCCCGGCCAAAACCGAACTGCACATCGACCACGAATTACCCAGTCACGGTATCACCAAACCGATGGATAAAGCGCCACACCGCGCCATGCTGCGCGCGATGGGCTTGGGCGACGAGGATTTGCGCAAGCCGTTCATCGGCGTCTCCAGCACATGGAACGAGGCCACGCCCTGCAACATCCGGCTGGATGTCCTCGCGGATTTCGCCAAGCAGGGCATCACGGAAGCGGGCGGAACCCCGCGTGAATTCGTGGCGATTGCCGTCTCGGATGCGATTGCGATGGGACACGAAGGCATGAAAGCCTCGCTCGTCAGTCGCGAAGTGATTGCCGATTCGATTGAATTGATGATGCGGGCGCACCGCTACGATGCGCTGGTCGCGCTGGCGGGCTGCGATAAGAGCTTGCCGGGGTCGCTGATGGGTCTCGCGCGGATGAACCTGCCGGGCGTGTTCGTCTATGGCGGGAGCATCCAGCCGGGGCATTATCGCGGCAAGGATGTCACGATTGTGGACGTATTCGAGGCGGTTGGCCGCGTCGAAGCCGGGACAATGACCGAAGCCGAACTCTATGAATTGGAGTGCGCGGCGTGTCCGGCTGCGGGGAGCTGCGGCGGGATGTTCACCGCTAACACCATGTCGAGCGTCGCGGAAGCGATTGGAATGGCGCTCCCCGGTTCGGCGTCGCCCATGTGCGTCGGCACGACTCGTGAGGAGATTGCACAGGCCAGCGGGGTCGCTGTGCTGCACCTGATCGAGCGGAACATCACCCCACGCGACATCATGACCCGCAAAGCCTTCGAGAATGCTATCGCAGTGGCGGTCTCGCTTGGCGGTTCGACCAACCTTGCGCTGCACATCCTCGCTATCGCGCAGGAAGCCAATGTCCCGCTCACGCTCGAAGACATCAACGAGATCAGCCACCGGACACCGCTGCTCGCCTCGATGAAGCCGGGCGGCAAATACGTCATGCAGGATTTGGACAATATCGGCGGCATCCCGCAGGTGATGAAGCAGCTTCTGGATGGCGGTTTCCTGCATGGCGACGCGCTCACCGTCACCGGAAAGACCATCGCGGAAAATCTCGCGGATGTCGTCTTCAACCCGGATCAACCCGTGCTGCGCCACTACACGAACCCGCTTTCACCATCGGGCGGGCTGGTCATTCTCAAGGGGAACCTCGCCCCGGATGGCGCAGTCGTGAAGGTCGTCGGGCTGGATGGGCATGAGACACATCGCGGCCCGGCGCGCGTCTTCGACAGCGAGGAGGAGTGCTTCGATGCGATTCAAAAGCGCACGATCCAGAAGAACGACGTCGTGGTAATTCGCTATGAAGGTCCGAAGGGCGGGCCTGGGATGCGCGAAATGCTGGCGGTTACGGCGGCGCTTGTCGGGCAGGGGTTGGGGCAGGATATATTGCTAATCACCGACGGGCGCTTCTCCGGTGGCACGCATGGCCTGATGGTCGGCCACATCGCGCCGGAGGCGATGGTCGGCGGTCCCATCGCGATTGTGCAGGACGGCGACATCGTCAGCATCGATACGCACACCGGGTCACTCATGCTCGAAGTCGCAGATGACGAAATCCAGCGCCGTTTGAGTGCGTGGAAGCCTATCGCGCCGCACTACACGACGGGTGCACTCGCGAAGTATGCGCGGCTCGTCACCTCTGCGGATAAGGGAGCGGTTTGTTCCTGACCGCCCAAGTAATTGGCCGGACGGCAAGAATGCTGTCCCTACAGCACACGACTTCTCGTAGGGACGCCATTTTTGGCGTCCGCAATCAACCCTAACCCAGCGTGATCGTTTCGACTGCCGCGTTCGACTCTCCGAGTAGCAACGCGAGCAGGTTTTGGAAGCGATCCGCATTGCCGCTCGTGATATAGCGCGTACTGCCCGTGTTCCGTGTAGCAATCAAATTTTGCGCGTTCAGTAAGCGCACCGTTTGCCGCGCGACAGCAGGACCGGGATCGATAATCGCGATGTGCGGACCTAAAGCGCGTTCGATGTGCGGACGCAAAAATGGAAAATGCGTGCAGCCCAGCACCAACTGATCGATATCTGCGGCGCGCAGGTCCCCAATGTTGGCTTCGACGATCTCCTGCGCGGCGGCGTCTTGTGGCGCGCCCGCTTCGACCAGCGTTACGAGGTCCGGGCAGATGCGCGCCTCGACCCGGATACCCTGTGCGAAGCGATCCACCACGCTCGCGTATAGCTCACCCTGAAATGTCGCGCGGGTCATGATCACGCCGATTGCGCCCGTGCGGGTCGCGGCGGCAGCGGGCTTGATCGCGGGTTCCATGCCGATGATCGGTAATTGAGGAAACAGATCGCGTAAATAATGAAGCGCGGCGGCACACGCCGAATTGCATGGGACGACAAGCGCTTTGCAGTCCTGCGTAAGCAGGAACTGCGTAATCTCCAGAGCATAGCGGCGGATCATCTCGCTCGATTTTTCGCCGTAAGGAAGATGCGCCTGATCTGCATAATAGATGTAATTTTCGGCGGGGAGCATCGCACGCAGTTCGCGCAGCACGCTCAGGCCGCCGACTCCAGAGTCGAACAGGCCAATGGGTCGCGAGTCCACCACCACTTACCCGCGCGCGGCGTGCTGCACGAGTCCCTTGAAAAGGCGCTGCATCGGCTCGCTGTATTCGGCCAGCTCTTCAGGATGCCATTGCACGCCGAGTATGAACCGCGCGTCCGGGAATTCGATCCCCTCGATCAGTCCGTCGGGTGATTGGGCAACGGCCTTGAAGCCGCTGCCGAGGTCGCGCACGGCCTGATGATGCAGCGAATTCACAGCGGGGTCATGCGTGCCGAGCGTATCCGCGAGCAACGAACCTTCCATGATTGAGACGCGATGGCCTTCCGCGCTGCGTTCCTTTTTGCCACCGAGATCATGATCGACCGTCGTGCCGTATTCGGTCGCGATGTCGCGATAGAGCGTGCCGCCGCGCGCGACATTCATCACCTGGATACCCCGGCAGATGCCGAGCAGCGGCTTATCGTTCTCGACCGCCCATTGCGTGAGCGTGATCTCTGCCGTGTCGCGATCCGGGTTCAGGCTGCGCAGCGGCGTATCGTTCGGCACGCCGTAGAGCGCCGGGTCCACATCGCCGCCGCCCGTGAGCAGCACCCCGTCCAGACGGTCATACACCTCGCGCAGTGTTTCCGGCGTGAGATTCGGCGCGATGAGAACGGGCAGCCCGCCCGCATTTTCAAGCGCTTTGATATAGGACCCATAGAGGCCATACAAAACGGCGCTTCCTTCCTGCCGGAAGGAGCAGGTCAGGCCGATCAGCGGTTTACGCGCCATGCTATTCTTCGCTGGGCGTCTCGACCGGGGCCACCGCAGGAGCAGTTCCTGCGCCCGGCTTCATGCGGCGTTCCTTGAGGCGCGCGGCCTTGCCCGCCAGATTGCGCAGATAATAGAGCTGTGCGCGGCGCACTTTAGCCTTGCGCAGCACTTCGATTTTGGCGATACGCGGACTTTTGATCAGGAAAGTACGCTCGACACCGACGCCGTTGGCGACGCGCCGCACGGTGAAGTTTTCGCTCTGGCCGCCGCCACGATAGCGAATTACGACGCCTTGGAAAACCTGAATACGCTCGTTTTTGCCTTCGATGATCCGTACATGGACCTTCACTGTATCGCCCGATTCAATCTGCGGGAAGCCGCGATCCGCGCCTTCGACCGCTTTTAGCAAGTTGGTCATTGTCTGTTCCTCTGGACTTCACCCACGCCGAGGCGTGAAAAAGCGGCTTTTCGCGCCGCAACTGTGTAGTATAGCAGAGTGCGCGGTGTCGCTCAATGGGGAGTTGAGCGGATAGCGTGCAGGGTAGCTCGCTGGGTCTGCCCTGCACGGCTGGAGAGCGGCTATACAGGTTAAACGTTGTACAGTTCGGTGAGTTTCAGCGCTTCTGCCATTGCGGGAATTATATCGGTGAACGCCTGATTGAACTGCACAGTCGGCGAACCTTGATCAGGACGCTCGACAACCGTTTTGGTAGGGTGCATAGCGCATCTGGTCTGCGGCGGCGACCCCGTTCCCGCAGATGCTGGTGGGACAAGCTCCCGGTTCAACGATGGTGACATCAACGCCGAACGGAGCCAGTTCGTAGCGATAGGCTTAATGCAGCCCTTCCAGCGCGAACTTCGATGCCCTGTAAAGGGCAGTAAATGGCACGGAGAAGCACACCACAATAGAGCCGATTTGCACGACCATGCCGCTGCGCTGTTCACGCATGTAAGGAAGAATCGCGCGATTGACCCATAACGCACTGAACACGTTAACCAAAATCATGGGATAGGTCGGATCTCATTGCCTTATCTGGTAATTTTTGAGCCGCTTTCACGTAAGATCGTTATAAGGTTGATTTGCGTACCCGGTTGCGTTTATCACGCGATCTATCGTACAATGGTCATAGTATCCAATAAATATCAGGTATTTTGCACAATGTCCGTAAATTCGATGACTCCCGTCGGTGGTCCCCCGATTGTCCTTCACCACGAACTCCCCGACGATACGCTGATCGTCCATCCGGAATATATTGATCGCCACACGCGCGCGGCGCTGTTCTTCGGCGCAAATATCATTAATGTGGTACTGGGCGTGATGCTCACGCTGGGGCTTCTGTGCGGTGGATGGATGCTGACCTGGGGTATTCAGCGGACACAAATGCTCTCGACGCTGGAGAACGGCGGCACGTCGCTCACTGCGCGCGTGACGGGCAAGCGTGCGCTGATGCTCAACCCGATGGCGCAGCAATACGCTTATGCACTCGCCTATGAATTTATGGAGCCGGAGAGCGGTCGGATCATCAATGCGGAGCAGCGCTTGCCGCTGTATCTCTACGAAGGCATGACTATCGGACAAAACGTCGCGATTTATTATCATCCAGGGACGGAACAGGTCTCGACCCTACAAATCGCGGCGCTTGGTACATCGCAGGATCGCTCCGCGTTGCTGGCAGGCGTCGTTGGTGGGTTGTTGCTCCTGCTCGCGGGGGTGTATGCGCTGCCGATGGGGGTGCGTCTGTGGAACGAATTGTGCCTTTTCGGGCGTGGTGAATGTGTCTCCGCATCCGCGCTCAACGCGCAGCTCAGCCACCCGCAACAAATGCCGCGCGTCACGCTTCGCTATCGCTTTCGCACGCCCGCCGGGAAGGAATGCAGCGGCGAGGAAAACTTCCCGCGCTATCCGCAGCTTCGCCATTTGCCGAAATTTGGGACGCATCTCGCGGTCATTTATCTGGATGAGCGGCATTTCCGGGTCTTGTGAATCAAAAAAGCAGGGGTGTTGCTCCCCTGCTTTGATGCGGACGGCAAGAATGCCGTCCCTACAACGCCGTTTGACTAGTCGCCCGCAGAGGTCAGAGGCGCGCGACCACGCTTGAGCGCAGATGCCTCTTCTACCGATTTGGGTGTGCCATCCTTGTCGCTCATAATATATTCAGGGTAAGCCCGTGCGCCATGTTCGTGCAGGTCCAGCCCTTCGATTTCGCCCTTGACAGAGACGCGCAGCGTTCCGGTTGCTTTTACGAGCATCATCAGAAGCATCGCGACCGCGAAGGTTGCGACCGTAACCGCTGCGCTGCCAATAAGCTGTGCGACGAGTTGCCCCGCGCCGCCACCGTAGAACAAACCCGTCACCACAGTGGTCACATCGACGCCTGTTGGCGTCGGGATGCCATACTTGCCCGCCGCGAAGAGGCCAAGCGAGAGCGTTCCCCAGATGCCCGCGACCATGTGGACCGGGACCGCGCCAATCGGGTCGTCGATGCGCAGGTATTCGAGGACTTCAATGCCGATGAACACCACGATACCGCCACCGATACCGATGAAGAACGCGCCCACCGGGTCAACCCAGTAACACGGACAGGTGATCGCAACCAATCCGGCCAGGAAGCCGTTCACCGTCAGGCCGAGGTCCCATTTCTTCGTGCGGAAGTAGCTGATGAACATGGCGGTCAGCCCCGCCGAACATGCGGCGAGCGTCGTATTGAACGAGACACGCCCGATCCCGCCTGTATCCAGCGCGGAGAGCGTGCTGCCGGGGTTGAATCCGTACCAGCCGAACCACAGGATTAACCCGCCGACCGCGCCGATAATCAAGTCATGCGCGGGCATGGGTCCACCACCATCGCGCTTGAAAATACGTCCGAGGCGTGGTCCGAGGGCAATTGCACCTGCGAGTGAGATCGCACCACCAATGGTATGCACGACCGTCGAACCGGCGAAGTCACGGAAGCCGAGCGGTTGCAGCGTCGCCAGCCATCCATCGGGACCCCATGCCCAGTGACCGATGATCGGGTAGATGAACCCGGTTACGCCGACGCTGTAGAGCAGGTCGCCGACGAACCCGGTACGCCCGACCATCGCGCCGGAAGTGATTGTCGAGCAGGTGTCCGCGAAAGCGAACTGGAAGACCCAGAATGCGAGCAGCGAAACGCCCGTCGAGCCGTAGGTCTCCGGCAGCCCTTGCAACAGGAAGCCCGATGTGCCGATCAGCGGATTGCCCGGCATGAACATGAAGGCGAAGCCCCATGCCCAGAACGTGATACCGCAGATGCACGTATCCGCGATACCTTCAACGAGGATGTTCACCGCTTCACGAGAGCGCGCGAATCCGGCTTCGAGCATGACGAACCCGGCCTGCATACAGAAGACGAGGAACGCTGCCACGAGCGTCCACATGGTATTGATCGCGTTGATCTGCGAGGTCGCATCCGCGCCGGGTGCGGTTTGCGCGTGGGCGCGGCTGCCGCCCATAAACATATTCATCAGGATCAGGACGAACGCGAGGCCAAGCATTTTGCCTGCCATCAATATCGCCACATTGCGACGCGCAATCGGACTGCGCAGGTTGGTCATGAAGCGCCCGCGCGCTCCACGCAATCTTTGGACCATAGCGTTCCCCCAATCGTTTCAACCAAAACCAACGAATGCAGGAAGTATAGGATGTGCAAAACATCCAAAGTAGAGATGAATTAACAGATGTTCGGTCCATGTTTTTTGTAAAATTTGCCCAAAAACAGCCGTCTGTGTGCGACTTGCACAACTGGTTATCGTGCAGTTGAGCGTAATCAGTTGAATGAAACTGTCAGTTCGTGGATACGCTTTTATGTTGAACGTGTAGTATATCCCGAAACAATAAGAGGAAATGATTCGTGGCTGAGGATCAGGGTTGGGAGCCGATTTGGCAGCAGGACCACGTACCCAAACGCTTCGATAGCTTCTCCGCGCCAAATTCAACCGTCGTGACGTGGGCGGCTACGCTCCCGCCGGGTGCGTTCGTGCTGGATGTCGGCTGCGGGGTCGGGCGACACTGCGTCTATCTTGGCGGGCGTGGCTTTCGCGTCGCGGGGCAGGATATTTCGCCGACAGGCGTGCAGAAAGCAATCGCGGCCTGCGCTACGCGCGGGATCGCGTTCGATGGTCGCGTCTGCAATATGACCGACCTCCCCTGGCCGGATGCGACCTTCGACGCCGCGCTCAGTACCGCGACCATTCACCACAACCTGCGCGCCGATTTACAGCGCTCATTGGATGAAATCTGGCGCGTCCTGAAACCCGGCGGCCTCGCGCTGCTCGACTTCCCGGATGTGAACACACTCGATTATACCCTGCTGCGCGCCGAAGTCGCGGCGGGCGGCTATCGCGAGCCGGAGCCAAATACCTTCATCGATCTGCGCACGAGCGCGGATATTCGCGACATCGACGGCTACCTGCCGCACCATTTCAGCGATGAAGCCGACCTGCGCGATC
Organism: Aggregatilineales bacterium; assembly: GCA_965246845.1. Classification (GTDB taxonomy): domain Bacteria; phylum Chloroflexota; class Anaerolineae; order Aggregatilineales; family UBA2796; genus JBBRMW01. The sequence continues at coordinate 60,358 of CBDFFR010000007.1, read as the reverse complement.
TGCTGCGCCGTTTCGAGATCGTGCGCCTCTGGGAAGATTTGCGCCCCGCCAAAGCCGCACGCGGTCCGGGCATGGTCGGCAGGTGGATCGCGTGGCTGCGCAAGTCCGGCGATCAACCGAGCAGCAACCCGTAAGGATTTTTGATCAGGTCCTTGACCCGCTTGAGGAAACGCGCCGCCGGACCGCCATCGATAGCGCGGTGGTCGAACGACAGACTGAGCGCGACCTGCTCGCGAATGGCAACTTGCCCCTCATATGGGACGACCTTCTGTACGATCCGGCCAATACCGAGAATTGCCGCTTCCGGCAGATTGACGATTGGCGTAAAAGCGTCGATGTCGTACATACCGAGATTGCTGATCGTGAAGGTCCCGCCCTCGAAATCCGACGGCGGGCTTTTGCCATCGCGCGCCCGCTCAATCTTTTCAGTCAATGTAGTTTGAATTGCGTTCAGGCGCAGCGATTTAACATCGCGCACGACCGGGACGAGCAGCCCGCGCGCGGTATCCACCGCCAGCCCAATATTGACCGACGCATTCACGCGCAGCCCGGCTGTGGTGTAGGTCGCGTTCACGTCCGGGTTCTCGGAGAGCGCATGCGCGCAAATGAGCATGAAAATTGCGTTGTACGAGATACGACCGCCTGTCGTGAGTGCGTTCACCTTCGCGCGGGCATGGATCAGTTCCACCGCGTCGGCTTCGGTCGTAAGCGTAACCTGTGGCGCGCTTTGTACGCTCTCCATCATATGCCGCCCGGTGATGGCGCGAACCGCCGTAAATGGCCGTATATCGGAGAGGTCCGGCGGTGCTTCTGCGCTGGATGTTGGCACAGTTATCCGTTCGACATCGGCGCGTACCACTTTGCCGCCGCGTCCGCTGCCATTGACGCCCGCGAGTTCCACATTGGCAGCAGCCGCGATCCGGCGAGCCAGTGGCGTTGCAGGCGCAGATGTGAAGGCGAATACGTCCGCTTCCGTAATACGGTTGCGGGGTCCTGTTCCCGATACGCGGTTGAGGTCGATCCCTCGTTCACGCGCGGCCTTTTTTGCGCGCGGCGACGCGCGAAAGGTGCGACCGAACGGCAGTGCGTTATCTGCACTGATATTCGGGTGTGATGCCTGATTTGCACCTGGTACGTCAACCTTGAGCGGCTGTATAGCTGCGACCGTCTCAGCAATCAGCCCGACCACTGCGTAACACGCGACCGTTTGACCCGGCTGCACGCGGATTTCACCTAACACGCCTGTATCCGGCGCTTCAAATTCCAGTGTGGATTTTTCCGTCTCGAAGACGAACAGCGGTTCGCCCTTCCGCACGGCGTCCCCCGCCTGTTTGAGCCATTCGACAATCGTGCCTTCGGTCATCGTCAGGCCGAGTTTGGGCATCAGCAATTCAGTCATTACGCCGACCCCAGATACTTTGCAAGATCGACGGGCTGGTAGGTCACGCGCTCGCCATATTCGCGGCGCTCATGCTTGTAGGTCGCGTCGATCCCGATCTTCGTCCCGATACCGCGATTGGTCGTCGCCGGGTCCATCTGGTGGCCTTGTGCGCCGGGGACCGTGAACACATCCTGTCCCCAATCGACGCGGTTGACGAGCGCCCACGTCACATCGGCAGGGTCATAAATATTCACATCCGGGTCCACCACGACGCACACGCGCGGGTTGAGGTGCGCGGCGAAGGCCGCCATCGCTGCGTTGCGCGGCTGGCCGGGGTTCGTCTTCGCGAGCTGGATCACGACCATGAAGCCGTTCGCGTGCGGCGGGATGTGAACGGCGGTCACGCTCGGCGCGATATGCTTGACGAAGCGCATAATCAGCGGCTCGCGCGGCAGCACGTTCCCGATATAGATATGTTCCGACCAACCGGGGATGATCGTCTGCCAGATCGGGTTATCGCGGTAGCAAATTGCTGTGACCTCGAAGGTCGGGCTTTGCCAGAGTTCACCGTAATAGCCGTGAAACTCCGCGAGCGGACCTTCCCCCTTGCGCACGCCCGGCGGGATGAAGCCCTCGATCACGAACTCCGCATCTGCGGGGATCAGAATGTCGACAGTGATTCCCTTGCTGACCGGGATCGGCGCTTTGCGAATCGCGCCCGCGATCAACAGTTCGTCATCGGGATATTTGCAGCCTGCCGCGATCATGATCGCCGGGTCGAGGCCAATCGCAATCGCGACCGGGAGCGGCTCGCCCTTCGCTTCGGCCTGCTTCATGAACTGGCCGACATCGCGCCATTCGTTGATGTTCATCCCGAAGGTGTGCTTGCCGAGGACCTGAAAACGGTTGTAACCGAGGTTTCCGCGCGCGGGGTTGGAGGGGTCGCGCGAGACGGTCACGCCGCCCGTGATGAACGGACCGCCATCGCCCAGCGCGTGTTTGGGGATTGGCAGCGTGCCAATATCGATAGCGTCACCCATGATTACGTTGCGCTTCCACGCTGCATCATCGACCACGCGCGGCTTAATCCCGTTCGCGGGTTCGAGCGCATCACCCATGATTTTGAAGACTTCGTTCGTCGCGCAGTCGAGCGCGAGCGCGGCACGTTTTTGCGTCGCGACTGCGCTTGAAAACACCGGAAAATCGAAGCCTTCCACGCACTCGAAGAGCGGCGCGGCGGCCTGCTTGCGTTCCAGCGCCGCAGCCACATCCGCGAGTTCATGGATTGGGCTGACGGCTTTCGTGATGCGCGCGAGTTCGCCGTGTTGTTCAAGGACTTGCAGGAAGGAGCGGAGGTCGTGGATGGTCATCGCGAATTGCTCATCTTTTCAATAGTTGTTCAAGATTGTCGATAATATATTCAGCCGCCCGCAGCGCACTGTCTGCCATAACCTCCGGTTCGCGGACCACATCAGCATAGTCGCATTCATTACGCCACCGCCGGAGTCTGCCTAATCGATCCGCGATATTGTACATTCGGCGCTGCTGAAAATATACGCGCACTGCGCCATGCTCCGACTCATCGTTTTTTGGGATGTACCCTAGATGATCTCGCGCGTGGTTCCGCGCAAAGCAAAATGCAGCATAATATGCCCGACTGACCGCGCTCCTGTTTGCGGCTTCCTTTGTAAAATCAGTCGTATTGGCTCCAGCAAGCATTCTGGCAATCGAGAGATATTCACGCCAATCGAAGGTCATCGCGTTGGCTCACGAAAATCCGTTGTCGTGAGCAGATACACATTATGCTGATCAAAAATCGGGTAAAATGCTTCTGACATCGCCTCTATTCGTTGCAGCAAATCAGCCTCGTAAGGTGACTGCCGAACATATAAGGTTAGCTGGCGATCTCCTGCTTCAATGTCCCGATAAACCTGTAGTTCCAATTCATAGCGTGCATCGAAATGGTTGCGCGCGATGGAAAGTAACTGCGGTAGCACATCGATCAGGTCAGGAGCCGCAAGGATATATTGCCTGATTTCTTCCGGGTTCGGCATGGAGATTCCGGCTAACTCCGCTTCATGAAAAATGGCCGTGATTTCCGCCGAATGGGTTGCATCAATCGCCGAAGATATAGAAGCAGTCATGATCTTCCAGAATGTAATTGACGACTCTATTGTATCGGAAGTTTGTACCGCCGTCATACAGCCTTCGGGGATGTAACCCGTTTGCATATTCAATCGTATACTCTTTCAAGTAGTATTGATCAGGGAGTCCCCTCACATGACACCCGCCACCCGCCCCGATATTCTGCCCGCCCCCTCCAGACCCGCGCATGTGCCGCCGGGACCGCCGCGTTCATTTGCGCTTGCAATGGTTCTACGTCGTCTGATGGGCAGAAATGTGGACCGCCTCGCGCTCCTGAGCGAAGTCCGTCAATACGGCGACATCGCCTTTTTCGCGCTCAAGCCCGGCATGTATGCCTATCTGTTAATGCACCCGGATATGGTCAAATATGTGCTGGTCGATGCATCGGATAAATTCCACAAGGGACCGATGTTCAAAACGCAGGCAGAACCCGTCCTCGGTAAGGGGCTGCTCCTCTCCGAAGACGAGTTCCACAAGCGGCAGCGCAAACTCGCACAGCCTGCCTTCCACCACCTGCGCGTGGTTGCCTACGGTGACGTGATGGTGCGCTACACCGAACGCCTTACGGAGCGCTGGCAGCCGGGGCAGCAGGTCGATATTCACCACGAGATGATGCGCCTCACGATGGAGATTGTCGCCAAAACGCTCTTCGATGCGGATGTATCGGACGATGCAGAAAGCATCGGCGAGGCGATTACAGAAGCGATCCATCGCCTTAACGAGCGCATGGTTTCGCCTGTCAACCTTCCAACGTGGATTCCGACGAAGAAACAGGGCCGCGCCGAAGCTGCCGCTGCCACCCTCGAAAAGGCGGTGATGTCGTTCATCAAAGAGCGTCGCGCATCGGGCGAGGACAAGGGCGACCTGCTCTCTATGCTGCTGCTCGCGGTCGATGAGGACGACGGCGGACAGATGACCAACAAGCAGGTTCGCGACGAAGCGATGACGCTCTTCACCGCCGGACACGAAACCACTGCGAACGCGCTCACCTGGGCGTTTTACCTGCTCGCGCAGCACCCGGACACCTTCGCGCGCCTGACCGCTGAACTTGACTCGGTCCTCGCTGGCCGTGCGCCAACTCCCAAAGACCTCGCGAACCTGCCCATCACCGATCAGGTCATCAAGGAAGCAATGCGGCTCTACCCGCCCGCCTGGATTATCAACCGTCAGGCTATGGAAGAGGTGCAGATCGGAGGCTATCTCGTCCCGAAGGGCGCGCTCATCTTTGTAAGCCCATATCTGATGCACCGCGACGCACGCTTCTTCCCCGAACCGGAGTCCTTCCAGCCGGAGCGCTGGACGCCGGAATTCGAGAAGGCGCTGCCGAAATATGCGTATTTTCCATTCGGTGGCGGTCCGCGTGTGTGCATCGGGCAGCAGTTCGCGCTCATGGAAGCGCGGCTAATTCTCGCAGCGGTCGCGAAGGATTGGCGTTTGTCGCTCGTGCCTGATCAGCAAATCGAGATTGAACCTATGGTTACGCTGCGCGCGAAGCACGGTATCCGCGTGCTGCTGGAACGCCGCTGACGTATCGCGTTTGAACTATTGCACATTTTCCGGCGTGATATTACGCACGCTCATGCGTACCAGTTCGGGGACTGTGCCACCCGTTTGCATCTTCGAGATGGCATCTACCGCGTACCGTGCAAACGTCGTCGGCGCGGTATCGACCGAACTGCGGAAGTATTCGCCCGACCGGATCAGGCGGCGTCCCTCGGCGCTGGCATCCACGCTGAAGATCGAGATTGCGTCCGCGGCCACGCCGAGTTCACGCAGCGCCCGCACCGCGCCGAGCGAACCCGCGTCGTTGATGCTCAGGATGATATTCACCTGCGGGTTCGCTTTCAAAACCTCGCGCATCGTCTTGTCGCCATTTTCTTCCGTGCCGCCCAGATAGTGGCCGATGATCGTCACATTCGGCAGCGCCGCCTTGAGCGCCAATTCCATAGCGTCCTCGCGTGCCTTGACATGCGCGACTGAGGGGTAGCCCAAAAACATCACACGGGCGGGACCGTTGAGTTTTTCCTTGATATACTTCACAGCTTCATCGCCCGCCGTCTTGCCCATTTCTTCTGCCGTAATCGTGAACGCGACGCCGCCCATTGGCACGGTATCCCCACCGACTGCGACCGTCACGCCTGCTTTAGCGGCATTTGCGACTGCATCCTTGATGCCCTCCTCGTTCAGAAGGCACAGGACAATTCCCTTAAATCCGCTCGCGACGAATTTATTGATCAGCGTCGGCTGTTTGTCTGGCTGGTTTTCCGAATCCTCGACCTTCACAGTCAGGCCGAGTTCTTCGGCGCGGGTGCGTGCTGCCGCTGCAAAGCTGGCCCCATAATCCGAGCTAAGATTGCACGCGATGATCCCAATCGAAAGCGGATTCGGCTGGCCGCGCAGTTTGGCGAGGTCCTGCTCGGAAAGCACGATATTATCCAGCGTCCCCGTCTTCGGGCGCTCTACTGCAAGCGCGCTGCCTGCCCCGCTGCTGCGCAACACGAGCGCGATAGCCGCCACGAGCAGTACAGTCGCCACCACGCCGATGAGCGCCACCCACTGCCGCGAATCGGGCGCGGTGCGCGGTGTACGGTTGGCGAAGAAATTGGCGGTCGGTGTGCGCGGGATGATCGCCGTATGGCGGTTGTCGTTCAAGGCCGCCTCGAACGCGGCGTGCATTTCCGCCGCCGATTGATAGCGACGATCCGGCTGTTTTTCGAGCGCACGCATGATCACCGACTCCAGCGCGGGCGAAACATCAGGGCGGACGCGGCGCGGCGCGGGCGGCTTCTCCGTAAGGTGCATCTGCATGATGCGAAAGGTCGTCTCATGGCTGAACGGCAGCTTGCCCGTCACCATCTCATAAAGGACCACGCCCAGGCTGTACAGGTCCGAACGCTGGTCGAGTTTGCCTTGTTCGACCTGCTCCGGGGACATATACAGCGGCGTCCCCATAAACGTACTGGACTTCGTAAGCTGGGCGCTGCCGGGCGAATCGACACTCCGCGCGAGTCCAAAATCGACCAGAAAAGCATCCCCGTTACCATCGATCAGGATGTTCGTCGGCTTGATGTCGCGGTGGATGACTTCCTCGCGGTGTGCATATTCGAGCGCGTCGGCGATTTGCCCGAACCACTTGCGGACCTGCTGCATCGTGAGCGGTCCATCCTTCATCCGTTCGGCGAGCGAACCGCCCTGAATGTATCGCATGGCGAGGAACAGCAACCCGTCTGGCGTCGTCCCGAACTCGATCACCGGCACGATATGCGCGTGTTCGAGTTTGGAGGCAAGGCTCACCTCTCGGTCGAAGCGCTCCTTGAAAAGCGGGTCCTGCGCGATGAGCTGCGACACGATCTTGACCGCGACATCCCGTTTCAAATTGGGCTGATACGCAAGGTAGACAATCGCCATGCCCCCCTGCCCGATCAGCATTTTCAATTCGTAATCGCCTACCTTGCGCCCAATAAACGGGTCTGGCATCGAACGGGTTCCCTGTATAATATTTGGGTCGGATGTCGTGATGAACATGCCTGCCTCACAAGGGCGCTAATTCTAGGCTGTTTCTGGCAAAGTTGCCAACGCCGTATTCTATCGTTTGGGTACCGAGTCGCGATCACAATCATGTTTCAGTGTACGGGTATCACACGACTTCGCACAACCAAAAACTACCCTGAAATCATACGATCTGTGTACGGCTGATCAACGCTCTTTTACGGTATAATCATCTTGTACATATGTTCTTTGCGGAGCCGTTTGCAATGTCTACGCTCATTCTGATCGATGGATACGCCCTCGCGTACCAACAGTTCCACGCTCTCCCAATCGAAAAATTCACGACATCGGCGGGCGAGCCGACCAACGCGACCTATGGCTTCGCGCGGACACTGCTCGATATTCTGGAGCAACGCCCGGAATACATCGCGATCTCGTTCGATCAGGGACTCACCGGGCGAGAACTGGTTTACGCGGCCTATAAAGGCACGCGCGAAAAGATGAGCAGCGATCTCGAAGTGCAGATTGGGCGTATCCGCGAACTGGTCCGCGCGTTCAATATCCCCGTGCTTGAAGTTCCCGATACCGAAGCCGACGACGTGATCGGGACTGCCGCGCGGCTGGCCGAAGCGCAAGGCGTCGAAGTACGCATCCTGACGGGCGACCGCGACCTCTTGCAACTCGTCACCGACCACACACTCGCGCAGCTCCCCGCGCGCAAAAAGGGCGATGTCGGCTTGCAGCTCTACGACAAAGCGCGCATCATGGAAGAATTTGGCGTGACTCCCGCCCAGTTCGCCGATTACAAAGGGATGGTCGGCGACACCTCCGATAACATCCCCGGTGTGAAGGGCGTCGGCGAAAAGACAGCGGCGGCGCTCTTGCAGCAGTACGGCACGCTGCAAGCCATCTACGACCATCTGGATGAACTTAAGGCGGGAGTCAAAACCAAGCTGGTCGAAGGCCGCGAAAGCGCGTTTCTCTCCAAAATGCTCGCGACGATCAAGATCGATTTACCCGTCACGCTCGATTTGGAGCAGTGCGTTGCGCACGATTTTCAGCGCGACGAGGTGGCCGAACTGTTCCGCGTGCTGGAGTTCCGCCGCCTGATTGACCGCCTGCCGCCAGGTAATGGCGAGAAAGCCGCGCCGCGCGGTCCGACGCTTTCCAACGAGGAGGAAGAGCTGTACGCGCTTTATGCCCCTCTCGCGGAAAAAGCACCCGCCGCCGGAGAGACGCCCGCGCCCGCTCCTGTGCGCTCCCTGCGCTCGGAAGAGGTCATGACGACGGTGATCGTCGATACCGAAGAAAAGTTGACCGAACTGGTCCATGCCCTCGATGCAGCGCAAATCATCTCGTTCGATACCGAGACGACCTCCACCGAATCCCTGACGGGCGGCCTCGTCGGGATTTCGCTCGCGGTATCGGATGATACAGGCTATTACATTCCGGTCGGGCATGTCCAGCCGGGCGCGATTGAAAGTCCCGCCGAAGGCCAGCTACCGCTACAGCAGGTATTGGACGCGCTGCGCCCCGCCCTCACCGACCCGCGCAAGGGCAAGATCGCGCATAACGCCGCCTACGACTGGATTGTATTGGGGCGCTACGGCATTGAAGTCGCACCAGTAACGTTCGATACGATGATCGCGGAGTGGGTGCTGAACCCGGATAGCCGCAACAAAGGCTTGAAGGCGCTCGCGTGGGTGCGTCTGAACGTCGAAATGACCCCGATTGATGTCTTGATCGGCAAGGGCAAGACGCAAATCACGATGGCGCAGGTCCCCATTGTGCAGGTTGCGCCCTATGCCGCCGCCGACGCCGTGCTGACGTTGCGCCTCATGCCCGGCCTGCACGCCGACCTCGAAAAAGAGGGCTTGTGGCTGCTCTATAAAGATGTGGAAGTGCCATTGATTCCCGTCCTCGCGTGCATGAAAGTGATCGGCGTCCGGCTGGATTTGCCGTACCTGCGCACGCTCGCCGTCGAATTTGAGGGGCGGCTGGATACGATGCGGCAGCAGATTTACGAACTGGTCGGGCAGGAATTCAACCTCGGCAGCCCCAAGCAACTCAACGAAATCCTCTTCACGAAACTCAAATTGCCGACGGCTGGCCTCACCAAGACGACGCACGGCTTCTCTGTAGATGCCTTCGCGTTGGAAGGCTTGAGCGAGAAATACCCCGTCGCGGCCAGAATGCTCGAATGGCGCAGCCTCGAAAAGCTGAAAAGCACCTACGTCGATTCGCTGCAACTACTCGTCGATGAGAACGAGCGCGTCCACACTACCTACAACCAGACTGGAGCAGTCACCGGACGTCTGAGCAGCGAAAACCCGAACCTGCAAAACATCCCCAACCGCACTGACGAAGGGCGGCGCGTGCGGCGCGCGTTTATCACCAAACCCGGCTGCCAACTCCTGAGCGTCGATTACAGCCAGATCGAGCTACGCATCCTTGCCCATTACAGCCAGGACCCGTTCATGCTCAACGCCTTCGAGAGCGGACAGGACATCCACACCGCGACCGCTTCCGCTGTGTTCAGCATCCCCTACAACGAGGTCACGAAGGATCAGCGATACCTCGCCAAGCGTGTCAACTTCGGCTTGTTGTATGGCATGGGCGCATTCCGGCTGGCGAAGGAAACCGGGCTTCCCGTCTCGCAGGCGACGGAGTTCATCAAGCGCTATTTCGAGCGCCTGCCGAAGATCGAAGAGTACCTTGAGGGGTCGAAACAGCTTGCGATGAAGCAGGGCTATCTCGAAACGATGTTCGGGCGGCGGCGCGAGTTCGCGGCTTTCAAGGACACGGGTGGCGACCGCGTTTCGAGCGTGGCGCGGGCGCGTGCCGAACGCGAGGCGATCAACATGCCCGTACAAGGGACCAACGCGGACATCATCAAAAAGGCGATGAACGAACTACCGGGACGCTTGAGCGCGGCGGGTTATCACGCGCAGTTGATCTTGCAGGTCCACGACGAATTGGTGCTGGAAGTGCCGAGCGGCGAAGTGAAAGCAGTCGCGGCGCTGGTGCAGCAGGTCATGTCGAGCGCGGCGACGCTGGATGTCCCGCTCGCGACCGAAGCGCGCGTCGGCCTGAACTGGACGGATATGGTGCTGGTCGAGGAATGGACGGAGACGGAAGCGGAAGGCGTGGCGTAGAGGTCATGGCTTGCGCGACCCATTTTGCAACTACGATGTATTTGTGTAAATTGAATGATGAGGCGGCATTATGCTACGGAAACCTCAAATCAAGAATATTTGTGTTATGTCGTTCAGTGTTGGCGTAGTGTTCAGCCTTCTGCTGCTCAATGTAAAACAAGTGAGCAGTGTTTTTGCGCAGGTGGCATGTCAATTTACGGTTGGAAGAGCAACACCTTATTCATTTACGACCTTCGGTGCAACAGGCATTGTTGCGACTGTTTTCCGGGGAACACTTCCCCCAACATCGACCAGCACTATTACGCCTTCTCCTGCGTTCATCAGTGAAGCAGACGTTACGCTCGTTGGCGAGGTCTTTCCAACAGTAAATTGTGGTCCTGACCGTGGAGGAGGTTCGCCCAACCGGGATTATCAAACTGCTCGACAACCGATGGAATATCACCTCATTGATTCTCAAGGCAACAATGTGCGTTTGTCTTTTGACACTGAAAACCTCTACACCATATATAAACAAAAGTGGCTTGCAGAGAACCGCCCTCAAAATGCCTCCATTCAAGAAACCATGACCAGAATACCAGATTACGTCTAATGTGAAATGGAAAAGGTTTGGAGGTCAAAGGCAAAGTCACGGGCAAGCAAGCGCTTGAGAACCAAACAGGTGACTTTGAGGGTGATGCGAGCGGTCAAGCCAGCTACCGTTTTAGCAAGCAAGCGCTCAAGGTTGCGCCCTGTGTTCTGGAGTTGGTGAAAGACGCCTTCGATGCGTTCACGTAAACTGCCCAGCGCGGCGTCGAGTAGCGGATGATTTTGTTGGGACTGGTTGGCGCGTTTGGGAGTGAGGACACAGTTGCCGGTTTCATCGGCAATGCTGGCTTGCCAATCCGCGCCAAGAAAGCCCTTGTCGGCCAGGATGTCACAGTCGTTGACACGGTACAGAACACTCTCGGCAGCAAGACGTTCGTCGGTGTTGGCAGCCACCAGGTCGTAGACGACGGGCAGACCGTCGCAGGTACTCAGCAGCACGAGTTTGAAGCCGAAGTAGTGCAGCTTACGCGCCGCACACTGACCATACCCGGCATACCCTGCAAAGTCACTATGTGTTTTGGACCGTTTGTAGCCTACCACCGGGACAGGTTTGGTATCCAGCAGCAGGCACTCGCAGGTATACCCACCCAACATCCCCAACCACGCTTGCCGTAGTGCTTCCACCACCGCTTGTAAGGCTCGCCCGCGTCGATTGTACTGGCTCTGGTCCACCAGCTTAGGAAACAGGTCCAGATGGTTGGCACGCATGTATGCCACATACTGCGTTTCGCCCGGATATGGCACAAAATCATGCGCCAGCAGCAATGTCAACAATTCGCTGTCGCTGAACTGCGCTTTTGCGCCTGTCTTACCCTTTAGCAGATGCCGTCCCTCTGTTTGATACCAGTCGTCTACCAGCACGTACAGCGTGGTCAAAAGCGTTTCCAGGTCTATACTTGTCATGGGAATGGGTCCGATTGACTGTAGGGGTACCTTCAATCTTGCGTCCCATTCCCCTTTTCGCCAAATTCATTCCACATCAGACGTAGATTACTTTAGAAACTATCCAAAGTTCGCGATATACAATGCCGTCTGGCAGGACTTGGCGGGGCGGTGGGTTGTGCTTTCGGGTCGGCGCGACCGAGAGGGCGTCTTTTACGTAAACTCATTTCATGTCGTTCCCGCTCCATCGGATACCTCTCTTTTAATGTCGGTGGTGAACACGGGAGCAGCAAAACTTGGCTCGCGGCAAGTGACCGTTACAGGTCACTTCGTTGTCACGAACCAAAATCCACGCGGTAGTCTAACGACGCCTAGTTTTGTTTGTTGTTACGTATATGAGCTAAAAGATATTAATGGATGGGTGGTCGACCTAATTATCTATCATTCTCAGCCCAACAATGCTACGAGAATACTCACCTCCGATAGAACGCTGGACTTTCAAGGAATGGATAGCAAATGGATGAAATTCACAGGGTGGATGTTTTCACCACCGCGTGGTCACTCCTATAGCGGCAACCAACAAATCGAAGTCCAGATCGCTCAAGAAATCGCTCCGCCGCCTAAGCCTATTACTGCAACACCCGGCGTAATGGAGCCGGATTAGGTTGAACCCATAATATTATATCAATTAGGTAATGGTCGAGGAATGGACGGAGCCGGAAGCCTTGCCCGCAGCGTAGCCGCATTTGATCCAACCACTCCTATTCGTCCACATCCAAGAATTTTGGAGCAGTCCAAAGCCCGACACTTTGTAATTCTTTCTTTACTTCCCGAAAGCAGCCAAGTTTCACGGTGCGAGCAGGGAACGTACTTGGGTCAACCACGAGACGTTCCATAAACTCTACAATCTCGTCCACCATAGAAAATCCGGTGTTCTTCAACATTTCGCGACACTCACTGCTGATGTTCAATTCATCCAAAGTCACTTGAATTCCCTTCTATTAATCCCAAGCGTGTAAGTGCTTTTTCAGCTTCGGTAATACATTCTATTGGGATGCGAGAGTTAATCATTATTCCACCAAAGCGACTGACTTTTTGAAGAACATCAAAAAAATCGATGATCTCTTCAACAGTCATAATTCCGCTTGATTTCAGGTCATCAAGACAATCATCGGATATGGATAGGTCATTCAACTCCATCGTTTCATCCTATGAGAAACCCGAGCTTGATAAGTTCAGCTTCTATTTCACTGAGGCAAGCAGCACTTAGACGAATATTAACCGTACCACCATTTGGAAAATTTTTCGTATAGCCAGAGCCACTCTGCGACTTCGCGGATAGTCTTAAAATTCACTGCTTTCAAATGATCACGGCACTTCTCAGGAACATCAAACTCATCAAGGGACATCGGTGTATTTTCGTCCACTTTCCAGTTCCCAATACCCTGATGCTAAAGTATCCTTCGCAATGAAGACCTGACCTTTTTTGAAGTAGAAGAGCTGCGGGATGAAGCTATATTGCTCTCGTAAATAGCCGATAAAACCGTCAGTGTCGCTATATTGGACAATCCACGCAAGAAAATCATGCCAGTGAACATAACATTCAACATCATCGTGCATGGTACGCCGGAAGCTCAAGGTATATCCCAAAACATTTTGACGATTTTCTTGGCTATAATGCTCATGCAATTGTAAATCGCTAAAAACCAAACCAGGAGCAACCGCATACTGTTGAGATTCAGCCGTAATCCGTAAAAAATCGCGCCATCCATCCGTCTCAAAAAACTTATGGTTCGGTACGGAAGAAAACTCATAATCTTCCTTTCGTGTCATGTATTTCAAGACATCGATTACATTCTGTGGTACGCCCGGTTTCAAATCACAAGCAAAGAAGCCATCGAAATAGAGGCTCATTTCCACTCCCTCAAAATTGCAAACAGCCTTCGTAGTCAACTATGATTCTACTGCCAAATACAAAGGAAGTCATGCAATGGCGGCAGCGGCGCAAGAGCAACAATTCGACCTCATCATCATCGGCGGCGGACCCGCAGGCGTGACGGCGGCGCTCAGGGCGCGCGAACTCGGCGCGAAAACCGCCATCATTGAACGTGCGATCATGGGCGGGACCTGCACCAACGACGGCTGCGCCCCCACGCGGGTCCTCGCCAAAGCTGCCCGTCTGATGCGCGACGCGCGCCAGTTCGCGGCCTACGGCCTCCTCTCGGAGCCACCAACCATCGACTTCGCGCAGGTCATCGACCGCACGCAGCAGGTGGTCTACCAGTTGCAGGAGAAGAAGCAGCTCATCGCGCACCTTTCCGATGTCGGCGTAGAGGCGCTCTACGGCGTCGGCTCCGCCCGCTTCACGGACCCGCACACCGTCGCGCTCCCCAATGGGCGCAGCCTGCGCGCGGATAAGTTCGTCATCTCGGCGGGTGGCTCTGCGAAGCGCTTGCCCTTCCCCGGTTCGGAATTCACGCTCACGCATAGCGACGTTTGGACGCTCAAGAAGCTGCCCGCCTCGATAGCGATCATCGGCGCAGGCGCGACGGGCTGCCAGCTCGGATCGGTCTTCTCCGCGTTCGGCGCGAAGGTGACGATCATGGACGCCGCGCAGCGTATCCTCATCACCGAAGATGAGTCGGTCGCGGAACAGGTCAAGCGCTCGTTTGGGCGGCACGGCATCGAGATGATCACCGGGATCAAGGGCGTGGAGAAGGTCGAGAAGCGCGAAGGCGGTCTGACGCTCACCTACACGCTCGATGGCAAACCCGAAACGCTGGACGTCGAAGCGGTGGTCGTCGCGGTCGGCTGGCCGGGCAATACCCCCGATCTGGGCTTGGATAAAGCGGGCGTCGAAGTCGAGCGCAGCTATATCAAAACCGATGACTACCTGCGCACGACCGCGCCGAATATCTATGCCGCCGGGGACATCACCGGGCGGATCATGCTGGTGCAGACGGCCAGCTATCAGGCGCGCGTCGCCGCCGAAAATGCGCTCATCGCCGATGGCAAATCCGACCGTCCCGCGCAGTCGCGCCTCGTGCCGCATGGTGGCTTCACCGACCCCGAATATGGCGGCGTCGGCATGACCGAAGCGCAGGCGCGCGACGGCGGGCGTGACCCGGTGGTGGCGCACGTCCCCTACGCTGACCTCGACCGCGCGGTGATCGACGGCTACACCGAAGGCTTCTGCAAGCTGATCGTCGAGCGCGACTCACACCTTATTTTGGGCGCACACGTTGTCGGGGAGCAGGCCGTCGAAGTCGTGCAGCTTATCGCGACGGGCATGGCCGCCGGGATGAAGGTCGAACAGCTTGCCGATGTCGAACTCGCGTACCCGACCTACGCCGCGATTGTCGGGCTGGCCGCCCGCGAACTCATCCGCAAACTGGGGATCATCACCATCTCGCAGGAATGGCTCGCGCTTAACCCGATTCGTGGCGTGGAATGGGAACGCAAGGATATGTGACATGCGCGGGTTTCCTGTAGCGGCGGACCGTGTGTCCGCCCACCCAAACCCATCGCCGCGCGTCTACCCTGACGCTTGACAGCGCGGCACGTAGAAAGTACGATTGAGGTCAGGCGCGGCTGTAGTTCAGTCTGGTAGAACGATAGCCTTCCAAGCTATATGTCATGGGTTCGAATCCCATCAGCCGCTCCTCTCCGGGCTTGTAGCTCAACGGCAGAGCGCACCGCTCATAACGGTTTGGTTCTAGGTTCGAATCCTAGCTGGCCCATTCTGATAATAATTCGCTTTGGGCATCTACAACCCATGTTTCCAGTAGGGATTGTAGTCAACAACGGCCATGCGTTCACGTTCGCGGATGCTGATCTGTCGCCCGATGAACTACGATTTACGCTTGCGTATGAGTTCAACCACTACGCGAGCGAATATCATTATCTGTTGTCAAAGCAAAGAAGCGGCGCAATTCCTGCGCGAGAGGCGCAGGTTTGCCGCGCAAATCTGTATTCCAGGGAGACGAGTGGTTGAGGCCAGAGAGCGTCACTCGTTTGGCACGAGGCAAAACCTGCGCCACACTGTCGAGACCAGCCTTCAAAAATGAAGTGCTTTTGCTCCCGCCAAGTATCAGCATCTCAGCGCGGATAGCTTCCAAGCTATCCTGCTGTCCACTCATTTCGCTGATGATCTGACCATCGTGATGAAGCGTTGGTGCCAGTTCCCGAAACGACTGATACCCGTTTTTAGCGTTGAAAGAGAGCATTTTGTTGGTCATGAATTCTAGGAGCGGGCGCGGCAACGCGCTAAATATATCGGAGATCAATGGCGCACCCTTCATGACAGTGGTAAGCGCCGCACCTACCTTACCCCGGGCCATCTCCGCATCGAAGCGATGTATCATGGCAGTCGATTTGGCACTGTTTGCGAACAAGGGCGGTTCGTAGATAGCCAGTCTACGGATCGCAGGCAGGTCAAGCGCTGCACGAAGACAGATAATTGCCCCGGCGCTCACGCCAAAAACATCGTGAGCATCTGTTTGGGTGAGAAGCGCATCCAAGTCTTCGACGTCCTTCTCAATGCCGCCATCGGTGTTGAATGAAGCGCTTAGGCCAAAGCCCCGGCGGTCAGGCAGGATGATGGTGAAGGTATCGGCCAGCGCCTCCGCGAGTTCAAGATGATAGTATCCGGTGGACATCGAGCCATGCAATATCACCAAAGCGGGGCCATGACCAAGTTGGCGGTAGCCAATGGTCGTACCATCCTTTGAGATTACGGTGTTTGTGGTGAAGCGCGCCTGATCACTCGCGATCGATGCACCAATAGTTGTAGCTCTCATCTCAATTTCTCCTTTGTTAAACCTTGTCCGGTGTATGATCATTGGATGACTCAGTATCTGGCAGCATCGATGGTCGCATCCATTCCTGACCCCACGTCAGTTGGCCGCTTCGCAGATCAGCAATGACTGCGCGAACCCACTTCAATTCCGCTTCAAGAACCGTTCGCATATACTCCGCTTCGAGTAAGTACAGCCGGGATAATCCAGCCGCACTGTCGTGCGCCTCTGCGTCGAGATGGGCAATCTGGTCAGCGACTCTGGCTTCTCGCACTTGTAATTGGTGAAAGGCGTCGTCAGGTGTGAGCAGCGGAAGTAAGGAGACAGCGGCAGGGAATTCGGGAAATTCCTGCGCTGGCGTGGATAACATATCGCGCAACCATGTCAACGCGGTGAGGTGGCCTTCATCCGTCAATTTATAGAGTGTTCGCTCCGGGAATCCTTCGTGCCGAGTTGTTTCCCAGAAAGTAATCAATCCCGCACGTAGCAATTGCGCAATGGTTTGATAGAGACTGGCGCGCTGCCGGACATTGATAACCTGATCTTTGCTGCGATCCTTGATGAGCCGCTGCATTCGATAGGGGTGCATCGGCTCTTCATGAAGGAGCGTCAAGACGGCCAAAGCTAATGGAGAGCGCTGAAATTTTCTTGCCATAGATATTATAATACTAGACATTTTATAACTATGTCAAGATGGCAAAATACAACTCCTTGGTTTATCCTCAAATAACACTTTGACCTATGGCGGGAGGTGGTAACAGCGAGCTATATGACCGCCTAATCGCTCATGTATCACTCAACCCATAAAGCAAAAGAACCCGACTAATCGGGTTCTCCTGAGTAGTGCCTCCCGCGCGACTCGAACGCGCAACCAATTGATTAAGAGCTTTGCATTATAGAGGCTTGTACACTCACAGCCTTCCCTGCGCCTGACTTCCCATTTGGGAAGCAGCATGTCCACACTGTTTGACAATCGAGCGTCAGCCACGCCTGACGCTAATTTTTCTCGTATATCACAAGTCGTCACGACCTGCCTGTATCAATTAAAGGTTAGGCTGATAACGCTTGTTGTACAACTGAACCTCCGGTTTCAGCCAAGCCTACAGGTGAGTAGGACTTGGCTGTTTTTGTTTTCCGTTTTCACGAGGAGAAATCGAGATGGCATGCAAAGTTCACAAAGCTCAGCCAGAAACAGTGCTGACGGTTGGCCTCGACATCGGCTATGGCGTGGTGAAGGCAGTCACACGGCAGGCAACGGTCACGTTTCCGTCCGTGTGCGGTCATGCCCGCGACATCAAGTTTCAGGCCGAAGAGATCAGCGCGAAGTACGTGGGCGACCAAATCACCGACGACGAGGGGAACTGGTTCGTGGGGGATTTGGCGCAAAGTCAACTCCCACCAGGCGAACTGTTCCGGCTACGGGGACGCACCCCGAACGAGGCGGCCATCGGGAATGTGTTCCGCGTACGCATGGCGAAGGTGGCACTTGGCAAGCTACTGGCCGGAACTAGAGACGGCGAAGCCGTCCATGTTCGCATTGCGACTGGACTGCCCGTGGACCACATGCGCGACTCAGCAGAGTTGAAGAATGCGCTGGTGGGTCAGCACTTCATCAAGACGAGCGCCGCCGAAGTGGTGGTCAATGTGTCCGAGGTGATGGTCATGCCACAGCCCTATGGAACGATTTACGCGAATACCCTGACTGCCAGCGGAGAGGTCAATCCATGCCACAACGTCGTTCGTACTGGTGTCTGTGATGTAGGGACGTACACCGTCGATTTAGCACTGGACGATGACGGTGAGTATGTGGACGCCCAGAGTGGAAGCGTGGAAAGTGGCGTCTACACCGCGCATGAGCGCATCGCAGCGCTGCTGGAACGGACCTATCGACAGAAGCTGCCGTTCAAGAGCGTGGAAGAGACGCTGCGGACAGGTTGTTTTCGCGCATCCGGGGAGACGGTGGATTACAGCGCCGATGTCCGCGAAGCGCTTGAACCGCTGCGCAGTGCCACCCTCAATCTGATGTCGGACAAGTGGAAAACCGGGACGACGGTAGATGTGATCTACCTGTCAGGTGGCGGCGCGTCGCTTGTGCAAGACGTGGTGAGCGCAGCTTATCAGCAGACCCAACTGGTCAGGGATGCACAAATCGCAAACGCACGCGGCTATCTGCACTATGCGCTGTTCGCAGGTCAGTGAGCAGCACGGTTGTACCCTGTTTTACCTGTGGGTTGCACCGGGTTGTACCGGAAAGGACGTGCGTATGAGCCGCCGCAAAGCCAAGCCGAGCCGAGGTGCAAAAGTGATTGCCTTCAAAGCATCACCGGAAGCTGATCGTGACATCCTGACGTGGTGGGAAGCCTTGCCAGAAGGTCAACGGAGCGAGGCATTGCGGCTTGTTATTCGTGCTTTTCTGGGTGGACACATCCAAGTCAAACCAAGCCAGCCAAAACGCGAGATCGACCCTGTAACCACGCAGCAGATCGCCGACGACACAGCATGGATACGCGCGTCGCTGATGGACTTGCCGAGCTATCTGGAACGATTGGCCGAGCGGGTCAGCTCGGTGCGACCAGCGACAACGCTAACAGAAGCATCAACCGGCACGGCAGAGCCGGAACAACCCCGTTTAGAGGATGAAGCCGTAGTCCGCCGCCGTGACAAGATAGGGAGGAACCGCTGGTGATAACCATGCTTTTTGTAACCTGCCGACGCCTACAGTTTCTACCCTTTGTATTGAGCGTTGTCTGTCTGACATGGGCGGCGGCTGCCGCCCATCGGTTCGCAACGCGAACCGCTCTCGCACCCCGCGCGGGGACGTTCAGGTATTCCACCTGTACGCGCGGGGTTTGCGAGCCAGCTAAATCGCTGGCTTTGCGCTTTGCGCAAAGGGGCGCTGTCAGCGCCCTCATGGTTCCCACCGCTGTATGGGTGACGAGCTGCACAACGCAAAGCCACTGCGCTGCGAGCGCGCATTTCGTGGAACCCGAAGCGCCGTCGCTCCGCATTTCTGACACGCCGTATTCCACACCTTGCCAGCCATTGGCTGGAGTGTTTTTGACAGAGAGGAGAATGCCTTGAACACGACCGAGTTGACCGCCGAAATTGCGCGCCGTCTGCCCCGGTTCAGCCGCCGCGACATCCGTGAGGTACTGGAGGTCATGACTGAATTGTGTCACGCCGAACTCGGCAAGATGGAGGGCGAAGTTCACCTGACGGGACTGGGCAAACTGTACACCGAGGCGCATTGGGTGAAATGCGCAGGCGTCATGCGCCGTGTGATGCGTGCCAAAAGCGGCGGCAAAACGCCCGACCTGATACTCCGCCACAGCGTTCGTTTCCGACCTTCGGACGCATTGCGCGTCGCGTTGAATAAGCGGGAGTAAGCGCAGATGAGCAGTGCCAAATTCACCGAGCGCCTGTCGGTTGGCTTCACACCCGACCAGGTGCGTCGTTTGGAAGAAGTCAGCCGCGTGCGTTCACGTAAGGGCGAACCACTCACCAAAGCGGATGTGGTGCGGAACGCAGTCGAGTTCTACCTACTGCATCAGGAAGACTTGCCCGGTGCGCGCAAGGCTGTCGCTAAAGCGGTTGAAGGCAAGATCGCCGAAGTAGACGCGAAAGTCGTCCAACTGGATAGCAAAGTGACCACACTCATCCAGTGGTTGGAAGGACGGGTACGCAAATGAGGCGTAAGCCACACCACATCATCCGCGAATTGCCGCAAGCAGTGCCTATATGGGTTCTGTCCTACGAGGTCTGGAAAGGTGAGCAGCACTACCGCAAGGGGACGATGCGTATTCCTGCCGACACCGAGCAGGAGGCACAGCAATCCGTCGAGATGATCCTGCGCGACTTGATGCCCAACCTGTTTCTGGATGCCGAGGTCCGGCTGACTAGCACTTTGACCCGCGAGACATGTGCGCCGAAATGAATGCCAAGCAGATGTGCGTTGCCAATGTGCAGTATAAGAAGCCGACCGCTGAAGGTGCGAAAAGCAGCGGCGGGCTGCTGCGCTACCTGACGTACCGTGACGGGCGCTATGGGCATATCCAGCAGGAAGCCGGGATGGAGCGTTGGGTGAATCGGGGTCTCGGGGCGTCGGTGAAAGAGATTGCTGCCCGGTGTGATGCACTCAAGAGCCAGCATGTCCTGGCGTTCACGCTTGTATTCAATGCCAATCCGGACCTGATGGCAATGGTCCCGCTCCAGCAGCGTGAGCAATTCGTGCGTGAGTTGACCGAGACCTCGCTCGACCGCTTCTTCGAGGCACGCGGGGTCGAAGGCGGTGTCGAGTACAGCTACGTGCTGCACCACCGCGAGAGTACGGACAAGCAAGCACCCGGTCTGCACGACCCCCACACGCATGTCATCCTGCCGGGAACCTACTTCAACGAAGGCAGCGGAGAACGCGATGCGCTGTACTTCAGCCGCAACAAACAAGGCAATCACATTGAGCTACTGCACCGAGCCACGGAGCAGACTTTACATGATCTCATGGACCGGGAAATCGGCCCGGATTGGGAGCAGCGCTACGACGCGCTCGAACTCACCCGCGAGCAGCAGCGGGCGATTACCCAAACTGTACCGCATGGCAAGGTGATCGATGAACACGGGCGGCAGTGGGACGCATGGCTTGGCGAGCGCCGTACCGACGACGGGCGAACCGCCGTCGGCTACTACCGCCAGTTCCCACACGACCCAAAGACCGAGCAAACCACCTTCAAGCCAGATGAACTTAACCTGGAGTTCCGTCCATTGGCGAAGGACCTGTCACACGCTCAGGCAGCGACGCTCGCCGCGTGGACAGCGCAGTGCTTGAAAGACCACCCGACGCAAGACTTCGCTGAAATGCTGAGTTTCATCGGTGAGGTGGGCCTAGCGGAGGACAACAGGCGCGAGAGATATGTGCAAGACATGGCACAGGAACTCGCCGCCATACACGCATATCGTCAAGCGCTGGCTGACCGTGAACGGGAACGGCATATCGAGCCGCCAGCACGCAGCCACAACATCGACTTCTTTTGACCCAACAAAGCCGCAGAGGGCGCGAACGGATTGTTTGGCGACAGTCCCCGTTCGTACCCTCTGCTTGAAGAGGCATAACACTATGTCCGTCAGTATAGCACACGATGTGTCGAACGGCACGTCTTCAAGCATCTCTTGCACTGAGTTTCTGGCAGCCTTGTACCAGGGGATAGACCCGTCATTGTGGCTTGAACTGAGGTGCATTCACCCGACCAGCGCTGGTAAGCCACAGACACGCTGGCTGCCAGTTGGGAAAGCGGCGAACGCGCTCAACCAGGTCAAGTCACTCAACGCCGAAGGCTACGGCGTGTTCTTCGTACCTTGTCCACGGCGTGAGCGGAAAGGCAGCGCGGAGTACGCCGCGGTGATACCTGCCTTGTGGGCAGACATCGACTGCAACAGTGACCCCATCAAACGAGAGCGCGGGTTGGCTCTCCTGACTGCGTTCGACCCGCTTCCCTCAGCCATCATCGACAGCGGTGGCGGGTGGCATCCGTACTGGTTTCTGGATGCACCCTTCGCTCTGACCGACAACGTTGCTCGTGAACGAGTTGCTGCCATCGCGCATGGCTTGTTCGCAGCCCTCGACGGCGACCCGGAGTACGTCAAGTCGGTCGCATCCATCATGCGCTTGCCGGGGCTGGTCAACACCAAACCGGAGCGGAATGGGGCGCTCGTCGCGGTCACACACTTCGAGCCGGAGCGCCGCTATCTACTGTCAGCCTTCGATTGGCTGGCCGTCAAACCGAACACGGCGCAGTTCAGGTTGGACGCACACACGAACAATGGTTATGCGCCGCTGCCGCAAAGCACACTGGATTACCTGAATAACGGAGCAGCCGTTGAGCATCGCAACCACGCGTTGTTTGCCGCTGCCTGTCAGTTCCGCGATGCTGGATACTCTCAATCTGAGGCCGAAGCGCAGCTTGTTTCACGCTATCTGGCGGATGGCTCAGGTGAACCGGGGCGGGAACGCGAAGCGCAAGCGACGATTGCCAGCGCCTACAGCCGTGTTGCCCGCGACCCACTCCTCCAAGCGCCAGTGCATCATCAGTCTAGCCCACCCGCGAAGAAACCACCCACTAACATAGTCGCATCATCAGACGCTCATCAGCAGGTGACGACGCTGATTGAACAGTTTGAGCAAGCGCAGCCACAGGCTCAGAACACCAGTCCCACTGCCGAGCAGATTGCCCAGGCAGTGATTGGCTGCGCCGACCTCGACCCCATTGCTTGGGCAGCCGAGCGCAAACGCATCAAAGCGATCTGTGGCGAAGACTACCGCCTGACCGACCTCGACCGGATGCACAAACGCGCGCAGCGGGACGCTCATAAAGCTGTCGTCAGCTCTAGCGCACTTCCAACTGAGCGCTACTACATTGAAGATGGCTGGATCATCTACGAGCGCTTCACCGCACACGGCAAGTCACGGCAGATTGTCGCTTCGTGGACAGGTCGCATCCTCGAATGGATCACGGCTGTTGAGGATGATGGTCAGACCGAACACGTCATGCGCCTTGAATTGACGCATACCGGGAAGACCATTACGCTGGACGTCCCAAGTGAGTTATTTGGAGACGCCAATGCGGTGACACGTTTCATTGCCGGACGTGCAGGCGGCCTCTATACCGTGCGTGCCGGGATGAACAAACATCTGGTCCCGGCGCTGCTCGCCCTTTCTGGCGAACCTGTGCAAAAGACGACCTATCGGTTCATCGGCTGGACAAAAGTGGATGGTAAGTGGGCGTATGTCTCACCAAACACGAGCATTGCAGCGAGCGGTACGCTCGAACAGCCGCCGACCGTCGAACTCGAAGGCCGCCTGCGGGACTACAGTCTCACGGATACGGACTGGACACGCAGCCTGAGCGCATTTGCGGCAGTGCGTGACGCCTTGCCACCGAATCTAGCTCCCGCACTGCTCACCTTCGCCATGCTCCCGCTGGTGCAGCGCTTCTTCCCTGCCGCCGCGCCGCGTCCTGCCCTGCATCTGGTCGGCACGACAGGCAGCGGGAAGTCGGAGATTGCTGCGTTATTAACCAGCTTCTATGGGCAGTTCACCCGCGATAGCCCGCCGAGCCAGTGGGGCGACACCGTGAACACTGTCGAGACGCTTGGCTTTCCACTGGCCGATGCGCTCTACTGGGTCGACGACTACAAAACCTGCTATGCCGATGAGCGTACCTTCACCCGTTTTTTGCAGAGTTACTCGCGTGGGATGGGTCGCGGACGGCTGACCCGTGAGGCGAAGCTGCGGCAGGAACGTCCCTGCCGTGGACTGCTCCTGAGTACAGGTGAGACAACCATCGAGGGTGAAGCGTCGGTCCTCGCGCGAATGCTTGTCTTGGAAATCCCACCTTGGGAACGACGTGATCCCGGTGGAATCCTGAATACTCACGCCGATAGCAAGCGAGGCGAACTTACCGGGTTCACCGCACACTTCGCCGCGTGGATTGCCCATCGCGCCGATGACGGAACGCTCTCGAAGCAGATCGCTGAGCGGTTCGACGCCAATGTACACAGTTACCGCGAGAAGCTGAAAAGCACAGGTGGTGGGCAGGCCAGCACTGGACGCATGATCCAGAATTGGGCGGTGCTGCTCACCGTTTACGAACTCCTGCGTGACTTCCTGACCGGACGCGACGCTGAATATGCGCTTCCACTATGGCAGGATGTGCTGACGCATACAGTTCAAACCGTGCAGCAGGAACGCGCCGGTGAAGTGTTTCTGAACTTGCTTGCGCAGCTCCTCGCCAGTGGCGACGCACAGATTGCAAGCAACATACACGAGCCAGACGCGCCGCGCACGAATGCACCCATCATCGGCTACTTCGGCGATGAGCATATCCTGCTCCTGCCGGAAATTGCCTACCGCGCCGTGTGCCAGATGCGACCGCAACTTAAATTCACGATGGCCGCCATCGGCGCACAGTTAAAAGAGGATGGAAAGCTGCTGCCCGGCGCATCCGCGCTCACCGTGCAGCGCCGGGTACGAGGCATCGTCACTCGCGTCTGGCAACTCAAACTGGATTTCCTGCTGGTCGAGGATGCAGAACTAAGCGAGCTTCATTGACCAAGCAAGTCTGAAACGTTGTAAATCTCCACGTCCCATGAAGCGGTTATGGCAAGTTGTTTGCCGTCTGAGGAGTAGGCGAGGCCGCAAGCAGGAGGGTCGATAGTTGCGGCCCGGGACCAATCTCGCACGTTCAGGATTTGTCCGTTTTGCCTGCATTACTCAGCAGAAGCGTAGGAGCGTGCCGAATTTGCCGGACGTTGGCATTGCCTTTGTTCACGATGCTTTCTAGCTTTTCTCGTTCTTCATTATTCCGCTTAATGACATACTTCTTCGGCATGATATACGCTCCTTCTCGAATTTGGCTGTATGATTTAGTGTGTATGAAGCATATCCCCGCTGGATCGGCTACGAAAAGGCTTATGAGCGAAGAAGTTCTTCATTATTCAGAGCAACCACGCAGGAAAATAGATAACGAGGATGCTTTCACTCGCTTGAATGATAGCAAATCGCGATGAACCTGACTCCTAGAAAATTTAGACACCGGTTGGGTTTACTGGTGTTCGTATTGTTTTTTGGGATGTTTTGTGCAGTTCCTGCTTGGTGCATTTTCGCTGCGTTCTTGTTACCCGATATACAAATGCATCAAGCGATAAAAACATACCCGAATGCTAAATTTCTGTTTGAAGATTCTCAGAACATGACCACAAACTCCAGTAAGTCCACCGTGTTTTATTGGACATCAGACTCCAGGGACACAGTGGAAACCTATTTCACAAAGACACTTGAGACCACTTTTATCGAATCTGGAAGGATTTTTCCTGATTCTATTGGTGATAATAATGCCTATTGGCTCATCACCTCTTACCAATTTAGACGTTACGCAGTTGAGGGAAGAGCGATACAAGGATTGAGCAAATAGAGACGAATGGCTTGGCGAATGATGGACAGTTTAGCCTCTTGAATGGGGATAGACTGATGTATACGGTGGTATTCCAGGCGCAGGAAAGCACGGATAGCCAGACCGATGTGGTTGCGTTGAGAGACTTCAAGGCGGAACTGACCGCGCTCGACAGCGGCAAACTGCTTCAGGTTGCGATGGTAGGTCTCAATTGTCCAGGCATTTTGAGCCGCTGCACGGCGTTGCAAGTCAGTCATGCGCAGGTTGGAAGTGGCCCAGTGTTCCGCGTTGCCGTGTGTGTCAACGGTCCGAAACACCTTAATGAAGCCGTACCCGGTCAGATGCAGCACACAACCATCGGGCGGGATGTCTGCGATGTCGGAGATAGAAAGCTGCTGACCCGGTGTTTGGCTGACTTTGCGGTTGCTCTTAAGCCGCGTGAGCCACTCCCAAGCATACTCCCGAATGCGCTTGAGATTGTCCAGACTGCTGTACCAGCCGTCGAAGGCGACCAGCGACGGAGTAAAGCCGCGCGCGTAGGCTACCTCCAACATCTCGCGCAAGTGGTCGTTCTTGTCCAGTCCATCGTTGGCTTTGTTATAGATGCGGTAGTCGCACGGCAAGCTGCTCTGCCCATTGTCGGTCCAGACCAGCGAAATGAGGTTTATCCCGCGCACGACCCGGTGATGTTTACCGGACCAGTGATTACTCACCAGCGCCATTTTACTGGCATACGGCTTGTCCAACGTACTGTCATCTATGACCAGCATCCCGCGCTCACGGGTAATGCACCCCTCCACCTCTGCCCACAGTCCGTTGCTGTCTGGCGGCAGGCGCTGCAGCAGTCGCGTATAGGCGTCATGTGCCACCACGCCCTCTCCCTCCGGGTGCGTCGCCGCTGCTTCCACGCTGCTAAACGCGTTTTGCGCGGCTACCAGAAAATGTATGTAGTCTTGTTCGTCGCATTTGGCTCTGTTCATGCTGCCAATTTTACCATTTCACCCCAACTGCGTAACGTCTACAATTAAACGATGTAAAGTCGACAAAGGCGACTGCAAGCGTACAGATCCCTAGAACTCATGGATCAGTCTGTAACGAGTTCGCCTCTCACAGCAGTGATGAATTCAAATGTATCAGTATTTCCCTAGTCAAAGCCGATCAGCCAGACCTCTGCCGCGTACCAATCATTTCGAGATCCGAATCGTCCAATTTTATGCAAACACCTTACGAAAAGTGTGTGGAACTTCCCAGGACAGGCACTTTAATCATCTATCAGTTCTATTTGGATGAAATGTAGACTTCTGGAAGGATGGCTCACCGAAATTTATCTTCTTGGTGGAGTATTACACCCGTTTCGAAAGCCAAGAGCTTATGCCCATGAGGATGCAGAATCAAGCGAGGCTGATTGACTAAGAGCCTATCCATAAATGGCGCAGTCGAAAAGGATGTGAGCGCAAGCAAATTGAACAAAGGCAAGCCAATTGGCAGCCTTCTTCATCCAGCGTGAACGGATGGAACGACGCTTGACCAGCCAGCCGAAAGTGCGCTCAATAACCCAGCGACGTGCGGGATAACGAGCTTCGCCGGGAATGGGACAGTCTGGCACAAACGGTTCCCCGCGTCGTCGGCGATGCTTGATGTGGGGGACGTAGTGCTGTTGGAGAACGAACTGCTGCACATCGGCGAAGTCGTAGCCTTTATCAGCACACAAGTGCTGTTCGGTGGGTGGGCGCTCGACAACAATCGCCAGCACCAAGTCGTCGGCAGACCATTTGTCATGCTGGTTAGCGGCTGTCACATGGACCGCCAGCGGCGCGCCGTGTTCATCCACCAACAGATGCACTTTGCTCCCCAACTTGGCACGGTCCGTCGGGTTCTTGCCGGTCGCTTCTCCACCGAGTGGCGCTGCGCATGAGCGACTGTCGATACTCTGCCAGTCCCAGCCGATACCTGCTCGCTCGCCATACAGCTCCACCATCGCCTGCATCATCGTTGCAAACACTCCCGCCTGCTGCCACTCTTGAAAGTAGCGATGCAGACTTGAACTACACACCCCAAACCATTCGCGTTGCACCGCTTTCCACTGGCAACCCGTCCACAACACAAACCATATCCCGTTCAATACCGCTCGTGCATCCGCGCGTGGTCGCCCGCGCCCACTCCCCTCTGGGAGCAGTCCCTTGACCTGTTCCCAGAGTCCTTCTGGCACACTCCAATAGTTCACGTTTTTCGGTTTTGTGGTACGCTTCGCGCTCAAGGTATATCCCGGTTTCGATGCTTTGTGGTGAAGTCATTCTGAACCGGATATACCCCTTTTTCAATCCTCTCCTTTTATGGATAGGCTCTAAGCAAGTCTGAAACGTTGTAAATCTCCACGTCCCATGAAGCGGTTACGGTAAGTTGTTTGCCATCGGGCGAGAAGGCGAGGCCGGGTCCAGGATGCGCGATAGTCGCTACGCGGGACCAATCTCGTGTATTCAGGATTTGCACATCGTCCTCATATGATCCACCAAATGCGAGCAATTGCCCATCTGGGCTGAATACAGCAGCCGTGAGGTAAAGTCCGGCTTCTGCGATAGCGTGTATCAATGTGTCTGTTTTTGCATCGAACACGCCATACCCGTTGGAGTCGAGCGCGATAATGTATTGTCCGTCTTGACTTCGGCCGATGAGGTACTTGCCGTTCCATTTCAGAGGGTCCTCATTGATTAGACCAAGCACATAGACACCTGCGGGCGATCTGTGCCATGCAGGTTGTTTTCCTTGCGGAACAAAGTCAATCGCTTTTCTTCTCGCTCGGGTAGAGAGGTCCCAGACAGTTACATAACCTGTATTTGCAAATAGCTGCCTCCCGTCTGGACTCCAGCTCAGTGAAAATGCCCATTCATCCCCACTCAGCACTTGTACAGGATTAATTCGTGGCGATGGTGCAAGCGGTATAGAAGACAATATGTTTGTTTGCAGAGTGAAAGGTAGCCAGTTGATCGTGATTGGTGAAAGCTCACCACTCACCCATGTGAGATCACGTCGAACTGTTCCATCGACCTTTGCAATCCCGATATATGGGCAGCACGGTCCACCTCCGGCTACAAGTCCGTCACGTATATCGATGACCCACTGGCTTCCTGAATGCCAAATCACGTCTCCATCAGGTGAAGCGTCGTAACTGCGAACAGCTGGCCGAAGCACGACCCACGATTTAGTTTGGGTATCTTGAATAATCAGCCCGTCGTTGACAAATGCCGTATAACGTCCGTCTGGGCTTGGTTGCGGCTCGTCGTTCGGAGTAAAGTAGTTTGAAGGCACAGCGGTTCGGAACAGCTCTGTTTGAGCGTGAGATGAATTTCCATCAACATTGAATACTGCTCGATAGGGCTGCAGGTCGTCAGTCTTCTCATTGAAGGGTAGACCTTCGTAGAGGACGACAACTTGGGAGTCACTCATCCACTGAATTTGTGGACGAGCTAACTCAGGGTAAACGTCTTTGTAGTACCATGATTTTTTCTCGGTCAGCAGGGGTCTTCCCGAGTCTACGTCAAAAAGGTAGAACTCCACGTGTGCGTAGCCATCCGCTTGCGACAGCGGTTCAGCATAGGCTGAAACAGCGAACAGCAAATCATGGGTGGGCGACCACGCCATCTGCACGTTGTTTAGCCCGTCCAGAAGCGTAATGCGCCGCGATCCATCGACTTTGACCACAAACGATTGGGAGCGGTCACTTCCCCAACCATACGCGCCAATATTCTTAAGCGACCACGCGAACCATCGACCTGACGGAGACCACCCCGGACCGCTCACTTCCGGTAACGTACCTGCCTCACGTTTCATCAGACCATCACCAAAGATGTGCGCGTCCGTCCCATCTGCACGCTCGACAATGAAGGCATTCGCGCGATCTGAGTAGTAGTAGATATACGGAGCATTCGCAGGTTGAGACGCGGATCGAGCAACAAATGTAGGAGTGAACAGTATCGCGAGAATAAGTAATCTCAGCCAGCGTGAGAACATGTCGCACCTTTCACAATCTGAGCGAGCGTTCAAGAAAGTCTAACGCATGAGTGAGTGATTGCTCTGCTGGTGGGCTGGTCGTCCTCGAATCGCATTAGATTGTCAGGTTATGTGTCAGCTCGCATAAGAGTCTATGCACAGCCTGTGACAGTAAGAAACGCGACAGTCATCACGTTTTTGTCATACTGTCACAGGTGTCACAGGCTGTGACAACGAAAAATCGACAGAAAAACAAAAAAAGCGCGTGCATTTTTATTGTCGCAAATCTGCAAAATGTGATCTGTGACAGGTGTGACACCTGTGACACTTGAAAACAGTGACACATCATTTCTTGTTTTAAAACTACAGATTCTTGCCTGTGACACCTGTGACAGTGTGACAGCGTAGCTAAAAAAGATTACGCGCAAAGTAAAGCAGCAATTTGCATTGAAACGCAGATTGCTCTTCGAGGCAGATTGACGGTTATCACTTTAAGCAGGATAGACAGATGTTTTTCGCAAGCTCTGTCGGAATGAAACGCTCATACAAGGCTTGCAGCGAGCGCGTCTTCGCGATTTCGAAGATATGGATCAGCGTCTCGACGGCTTCCTGCTGGGCAACCTGATAGGCTAATACCGACTATTCGAGAGCTTGTTATCGGTTTTGAATCAGAAGTTGATAAGCCGTTTGTATATGCCAGTCGCAGCTTTGTAACCCGACCCTTTCCACTCCCAGACGGTCTCACATATGGCAGGGACAGCAGGCGCAGTATACCCGTAGCTTTCGAGGAAGCTGAATTGTATGGGGCTGCATTTTTATTTTGGCATGTTGATCGTTACAAATCTTCTGCTGACGGAGATGGGTAAACACCGAGGCGCGCCAGTAACAGGCGATTACTAACGCGGTAGGGATCATTTAGTTCCAAAATCAGGATAGTAACCCGACCTATAGCGGTGGATGCAGTAAAGGTCATATCGTTTGCCTGGAGCCGAAAATGGTCGTCCCACTTCTGCATACGCGGGTTGTATAGAGCAGCAAGGTCATTTGTTACAGGGTCGATGGAACACAAAATAGGACCTTTAAATCGATTACATTCAAAGCAACTCAGACAAAGGTTTTCTCTGATCGTCTCACCTCGATGCTTCTCTGGACGAATATGATCAACCTCGTGATCGCGCAATGTGTAAGCTTCATGCCTCAGACAATATTCACATTGTCTTTTTGCCAGAGAGCGAATTTCTTCACGCAATGCAGTCGATACATAGGTTATTTCGTCGCCGCAACCTGTTCGCGTTTTGTGGCCTGCAATTTCTCTAATGCCTGTATTTTTGCTTGTTCGATCATCCGCCCAATAGCCTGATAATCGTCTAACTCAGCATTTTCCGCATCAGTTAGACGGCGATTCTGATTGGCGCGTAGCAAGTCACTTATCCGCTTATCGTCCTCTTCTGAAATGTGATATTTCACCACCTCCATGGGGGTTGGTACGGACATCAAAAAGTCAACGAAATCTTGATATGCCTTGTGTTGCTGACCAGCCATTTTACAATCTCCATTGGGTCGCGTCCGATGCTGAACCGGTAGAACGCAAGCTGACGCTGCTGAATGCTTTCGTTGACGATTTCTACCGTCTGAAAGGGCAACGCCACCAGTACCGGGCGATCTGCTTGCCATCTTTATTGTTTGCCGTATCAGATGAGTACGACACTATGAAGTTCCGTGTGGTTGTGGAGAGTTAGAGTGTCACAATTGTAGCTGCGATTAACTATCAAGCACTAACCTGCAGAGGAACTGGGAGATTCTGAGAACTTTTGCTTCACAAACACAATCAATCCGTTACCCGCTTCAACTGCGCTGCAAACTTCTGTCCATGGGCACGGTCAGCTTCTGCGATGTAGCCGATCAATCCCGAAAGATAAGCACGGAAGTTTGGAATGTTGTTGCGATTTTGCGCTGCTAACCCCGTCTGTTCAGCATTATGCAGGATCGCGCGGACGCGGCGGCGAAGCACCCGCGGAACGGAGACTTTTTCATTCACCACTAAACCCGTCACGGTCTGCCGCCCTGAGCGGCGGTAGAGATGCGTTTTTTCCGTGTTGAGGATGAATCCCTCATCCTCAATGATGCGCCGCGATAGGTGCATTGCACTCAGGATTGCATCCAAATCGTCACCGGAAAAGGTGAGATCGTCGGCATAGCGGGTATAGCTCAGGTTGAGTTTGCGTGCGAGTCCATCAAGCCGGGCATCCAGCCGCCGTGCAAGGATGTTGGAGAGCGCCGGGCTGGTCGGAGCGCCCTGCACCAGCATTCGTTCACCAAGCGCTGCGTAAACTGTCTCGCCATTGCGCTCCAGCGAATAGCGGTCGCGTTCCGTACACAGCAACGCCAAAACCGATGCCACCGAATAGCTGTAGCCGAGACGCATCAGCAAACCTCGAAGCCGCGCGAAAGTAATCGTCGGGAAAAAATCTTTCAGGTCCATGTTCAGTACGAATTGCTTGCCGACATGCGGTGCGGCATTCGTGAGGATACTGCGCCCGGCGACGAATCCATGCGCGGCGGAATGTGCGGGCAACCTAACAAGGATTTCGGCCACGATCTTTCGCTGAATAGCTTTCAACTGCACTTTGGGCGCGAGGATCACGCGCTGACTGCCGTTGCGTTTCGGAACGGTGTAGCGGACATAGTGCCACGCAAAATCCACCTGCTTATCATGTGTAAACCAGCGCAGCCGTTCAAGGCTGATGCCCAGCCACACGGCAATGTCACGTTCGGTACTGAACGCCGGAAGCTCACCGAAAGCGCCCAGTGTCGTTATCGAGGTCTCTTCGCGGCGGTTATTTGCGGGGATGCCCGTGAGCAGCGTGCCGAACTGCTTGCGGTCGCGACGGCGATTTTCAGTTTTCAGACGTTCACGTTCCAGCCGCGCATCATCAACATCTGCGCGCCAGCCTTCCCGCCACCGAATCTCATCCGGTTTCCAGGCGAGTCGCCAGGCTTTCAGCTTTTCCTGTACGTCTGCCATGTCTCCCTCAAACAGATTTGCCAGCGAGCAATACAAAAAGCCAATCGCCTTTTCACCATGCGCCTCGTCGTAACAAACTGCATCCCTGGAGCGGTACCACGCTTGTTCGAGCTGTGGTACCGACGAAGGCGTGAAGCTAACACGGACCCACCACGACGGAACATCGCAGCATAGCGGCTAACCGGCGCGGCGCACAGTGAAAAAGAGACTGGCCCCTACACGGTGAGGATACCTTGTTTCTCCGCTTGTGACAACTGCGGCTCCGCGGCGAACCGCGCAGCAAGAATATGTTCGCAGGGTCCCCGACTCATCAGGTTCGTCTTGAAGAATTCGCATGTACACTGCGCAAAGCGAATACGGCTGTCATGATCGACGGCGACCAGAGGATCGAACTCCTTGCCACCATCTGTTACCGTTGCAAGGATTTTTATCTCCTTCGGGCGGGTGTCGGAGGGTGCGACACTATGCAGCAGCACGGCACCAGCGTCGGCGAGCGCCTGTGCTTTCTGCTGTCGCGGATCGGGGGCAAGCAGCGCATCGAAGTCGAGTGCCTCTGCAAAAAGCTCGCGTGAACGGTAGCGCCGCTGTAAGGGATCATACATTACGCGCCCTTCGCGGCACAGGCGGAACAGCGCCGCCTCCAACTGATCGCCAGGAAGAAGCGTGTACGTCTCCAGAGCGGCACGGCTGAGCGAGAGGTGCTGCGTGAGCGCATTATATACAGTCGCGATGGTTCCGGCGTCGATCCGTGTAGCGGGCGCAAGCAAATCCAGCGCGCTCGTGGCGGACCAGTCGTTTTGCGCCCATCCGGAAAGCACCAGAGTGAACGTGTACGGTCCACAATGGCAGGCGTAGAAGTGCGGCAACCCACGACCCAGGAGGCCAATCGTCACGCGATCTGCATATGGCAGCACGCGAAGAAGCAATTCGAGACGCTTGCGCCCCCAGACGCGGATGACGCGGTCGTAGCCACTATATGCCGCTTCCCGAAAAGTCACACCCTTCGGGATACCCTCAGCCTGTACGCGGATCGGTTCGCCTGCTTTGAATACATACCGCAAGCCGAACGGCGGATGGGCGCGGCGCACCTCAACGAACGAATAGATCAGGTTAAGCAGATGCACCGGATTCACATCGAACGTGAATGGCCGCATCAAGAGGGCACTCTGGACCTGCAAAAAGCCTTTCACCCACGAGTCCGGTAAATTGACCTTCTGCTCGAAATGTGCGGCGCGCCGTGCTGCTTCGTTGGTCTGCACGCCGAAACCGCCCGCGACGACACTGAACAGCGTTTCACGCGAACTACGCAGGTTTTGGAGGGCATCGCGCAGGCCGAAGGTGAAATCGATGTTCGTCGTACCATAGACGGGCGTACCGCTGGCAGCGAAAGCATCCGATTTTGCAGAAAGCCGGACGTAAGAGGAACCATCGTTGCTGAACGCCTCAAAGCACAGTTCATCCGGGTGGACGGTAATCACCGGATCGAGGAGCCAACTGGTCGCGGCTGCGGTGTAATCGCTAACGATGACCTCGTGCATTGCGATCATGAGCTGGCGTAGTGGCACAGGGTCAAGGATACGCCCATGAAAAGACACCGGAACACGGCGCGTATTCGCTGCCAGATCAAGAGCGGAGCCGTTGAACCCTTCCACGAGCTGGCTATGGATGTCATAGGCAAGCGTGAGTTCCATATTTATTGACTCTCCTGAAATGCGGGTTGCCTGGCGAGCAGGCGGGCAATCGCAACGGCAATTTCATCCGGGATGGCACGGCGTGCGGCAGTGAAGTCCACCGTCTCTCGCATCAATGGAAGAACAGCGTCCAGATATTCCGGTCCGGCCTGGGCTGCCGCTTCCAGACAGGCCAGTGCCTTTCGCTTCGTATCCTTGAACGTATCGCCGAGAAGCATTACACGGAAACCCCGTAAGTTCTCGACGGTCCGTGCCGCCGAGTCGCGGTTTGACTGGCTGAGTAAATCCAGTGCGGTCACCTGCACAGTCATATTCGGCGACTCGAAGAGGTCACGTATCCCCGCCGGGCTGCGCTGCCATTCCTCAGGGTGCGCCCGGATGAGCGCTTCCCAAAGCGGGTTTGATCCTGCCGATTTGCTCAGTGACCAACGCGGCGGGACATGGCGCAAAATCGCGGCAGCATGGCCGATGAAAAGCGTGGGCGACTGGATATACAAGTGTTCCAGACGTGCAATAAAGGGCTGCACTTCTTGCGCGTCAGCCTCTTTGATATTCCGGTGAGTCATGCTTGTCATAGCCAGATAAGTGAGGTTATCGAGCGTCGCCCCGTCCCCTCGCTCCTGCGCGGCACCGAAAAGCTTTGTGTAAACATCTACGCCTATGAATTTCTGCACGAAAGTATTCGCGAGAGATGGCGCGCGTAGATAAAGTGCAGCAGCCAAAGCATCCGGTAACGACCCGAATTGAACTTTAGGGGTGAGCGACGTCAAACCAACTGCGAAGGTCTCCTCAGAGACGTTTTCATCAACGAGTGACCAAAGCTCGTTGAGCCATTTTACAGTATTATGTTGAGTGAGGATGAGGCGGTAGTAGTTCGGCGTGCTGATGAATGGTTTAAGTTCATCGGGCGCGGGGTCTTGAGCGCCGTAGTAGCGCCTTTGTATATCAGCAATCAAGGTTGGCATTGCCGCATCACCGTAGCGCTCGACAATCTGCCGGATGAGCGGACCTGAGATGCGCGTGTATAGACCTTCCGGCGCGAGTTCCTCCAGCGCTTTCTGCTCGAACTGCACATAGGGCATGTTTTGATTCAGCAGGGCGGGCAGGACGCGCCTTGGGTCGCGCTCACTACTTCCTTTGGTAATGCGCCGGAGCAGTTCGGCATCCTCCGCTTGACGCGCCACCTGTTCCAGCTTTTTATAAGGATGACGGGAATAGCGTGGGTCAGACAGGTGTTCGAGGATGTATGCCCGGAAACGTTGTCTGTCACGTTGGTAGAGCGCCGCAGCCACCTTGTCGCTGAGAGTGGTCCACCGCGAAGTACGGCGTTGAAGACGGGAAAATAGTTCTTCTTCATCGTTCTCGGTCTGAATGAGATTGGCGATTTCTTCTTCCCAATCATTGCTACGATACAGGCGCGGGAACAAAGTTTCAAAGGAGTCATAGCGGCCATCTGCTTCCAGGCGCTCAAGAAGTTGTTTGCCTGCATCGCGCGATTGCCACGATATGTTGCGTACAATGAAGGGCGTAAAGTAGTCTGCATTGATGTCGTATAGCCGGAGCGCCCAATGCTCCGCCCGTGCTGCGAACTCGACGGGTTGACGCCGTGCAATCGTCTGAAGCTCGCGTTGCAGCTCGCCGCCTGGCAGGTTTAGCGCGAAAAGTGCTTCCAGACGTTCCGGTGTGGTCCAATCGATGTAGTTCTCGAAGAAGGGCAGGACCGCATCGCCATAGCGTTGCAGAAATCTGTGAAGAATTTTCGGGTCGACGTCCTGAGTGCGCGCGGGTTTCCGCTTTTCCAGTTCCGGCAGGATTTGATCGGCAGATAGATCACGGGCGAGTAGCCGCTCCATTTCGGCGGTCCATTCCCTGCCTGTTGCTGTGCGGCGGAAGACACGAATAAAAAACTCGCTGTCGCCAGCGTGCTGTGCCGCTTGTATCAACAGCGTGTAACCGCCCGCATCGTAACGCGGGATGTAGCGCCATATGTACTCACGAAATTGCTCCGCGCCGCGGCGGTAGAGCGCGGCGGCGTTGTCATCATCAATAAACGTGTGTGTAACATACCAGCCGCCATTGCGCCGTATGTCCAGCCGTTCCATCTCTTTCATGAGGCTGCCAAATGAAATCTCAGTACGGCCTAGGACCTCGCGCAAATCATGGTTCCAATACGCGCGATTATCCCATCGTGCCGCGAATTGAGAAAATAACGCGGTGTATCCATCGCGCCTCGCCCATGCGGTCAGCTCGCCCAGACACTGCGCCTTTGGGTCAATATTCTGCGTTATGAACTTGCCAAAGGCGACGGCGTTTCGCTTATACATCTCCCTCGCCCACACGCAGGACATGCGCCAAAACTGCGCCCAATTTTGCTGACGAATTTCACTCACTGCTTTCAATGCAGCTTCGGAATCGGTATTCTGGTCCAGCGCATTTTGAATCAGCTTAGTAAAGCGCCGTGAGGAGAAGAAATTGAGGTAGTGCATGACCGCATCTCCATGAACGCGAATGAGTGCCTCTTGCAGTTCGTCGTCTAGTTCTACATCGTTGCGTGTGGGGTGGATCTCTTCAAGCCGCTGCGAAATGCCTTCTTGGATATTGGTGAGCAGATGCCGGACCCGCGCGTGCCATTCTTCACGGGTAGCGAAATTCTTGAAGAGTTGTAGATCAAATGGTGTTCCAGGCATTCGCGCGTGTACTGCGGCGCGCAGGTATTCAAAAGCAGAGTTTTGCGGAAGCGTGAATCCATACCGTGGTGAACCATAAAATAGCGCCGGTTGCATTCGTGAAATAAAATGTTGCGGGTTGTGCTGGAACCAGCGCGCAAGCATCTCATCGGAAAGTTCTTTTAGGTAGCGCTGACGTGTTTCCAGCCGTATCTGAAAATCTGATTTTGTCTCGCCACTGACAAAAAAATCTATCAGCTCTGATGCGAGCAGATTATCAGGCGTGATACCGTGCTGTGCCGCAAGCGTCTCAAATGCGACTTTGGTTTCCTCGTCTGTGAGACGTTGCTGATAGATGCGATCTACTGCGTCGAACACAGTTGTGTATCCTGTAGACAATATCAGCAGATGAGTATACGCCAACCCGCATAGCAGCACAAATGTTTTATTTGTTCATTGCAAACATGAGCGCCTGTGGATATTTCTGACTGGTAAAAATTCACAAGGTGCAAAGCAAACAACTCAAGTCACTGCGTCTATTTGGTCGCTGTGTTCAGTTTGTTCAACAAGTCACGCGCTTCACGTCCTGCGTGACCTTCAGGATCAAGCGTGAGCGCCGTCTCATAGTGTGTTCTGGCAGTACCAAGATCATTCGCGAGCATCGCGATTTGCCCCGCAGACACATGCAGGTTCGCCACACCGGGTCTGAACCAGCGATCTGTTTCGCTGAAAGCACGCCCCATATACTCGTTCGCTTTTGCCGTCTGACCAGCAGTGGCAAGCGTCAGCGCATAAGTTGCCAGGTTCGATGCCCACTCCGTCGCCAGCAGTGGCAATGCAAGACGTGGCTTGCGAGCAAACCGCACCATAGCGTCGGAGAGTTCCAGAGCGCGTTCCGGCGCCTCGCCAATTTCCTGGTAATAATGAGCCAGAGTACGATAGGGAAATGCGTAATCAGGCAACAAACGAACTGCGCCTTCCAGCAACGGAAGCGCGGCGTCAGACTTGTTTTGGCGCAGCAGCATCGTACCTATGTTCGTCAGACTAATGCTTGCGAACCCCGGTCCAGAGTTTTGCGTTTCGGTCAGCACCTTGCGCCATACCGCTTCGCATTCTAAATCTAATGTCGTGAAGAGCAGAATGTTGGCGCGTGCAACCGTGAAAGACAAATAGTTCGGGATACGATGTTGCCATCCATCAATGTGGCGGAGCGCTCGGTCGTAATCACCACGCGCAAGAGGTCCACGATAGATCGCGTAGATTGGACCGGTTAGAGAGAAATAGAACACGAGGAACGCAACAAAGTAGCTGATAATAAATGCCGTTAATGATGCAATGAAACGGTCTGAGATAAGCTGTGGAAACAGATCGCTTGTTATGAAAAACATGATCAGGATGAGCAGTGCGAGATACATATATAACGCCGCATTGATGGGAATATACCGGGCAATCTGCTCGCGAGTCGCGTCATCCAGTGATGGATCGCGCAGCTTGAGCAGGCTCGGTCCGATATTCCATAACGTGAGTAGGAAAACGGCGGCAACGCCTCCCAACACTGTGGAGTTGATTAATATGCCAGCAGCAAAAATAAGACCCAAAACCACAACGTAAGCAAAACGCCAGCGCCGGAAGAACTTGTCTACGTTGCTGACAATCGGCGTATACCGTTGAAGGTCTGTCATTGTCTCATAGAGTATCGGACGCGCCTGCTGCGCCCGCAATGTTGCTGCTCGCGAGCGAGGGAACACCCAAACAAAAACCACAGCAAGGGCGAGAATGAGCGCTCCGAACTGGTTTGCAATTTGGTAACGGAGGGAAAAACCGGCCCCAAAATCCGGCGTAAAGATAGTTGGCGAAAACTGTGTCGTCCAAACGCCTCCCTGTGCGTCGAACGCAACTGATCCAATAATCGTGTTCGGTACGGGCGGAGGAAGAGTAGACGACTTCCAGGTTTGTCCATCAAAGACACGCAAGCCGCTGTTTGAAGGCAGGTAGAGGTGTGTGCCATCACTTGAAGCACGGTTGAGGTACAGTCCTGTTGGGGAGATACCCACCTCTGCGAGTGTGAATGCTTTCGCTGTATCTGTGTTTGTATCTATCGCGGAGATGCTGTTTGACGTCTGGACGAGGAGCGTGTCACCTAGAACACCAAGAATTGAATAATTATGGGTTCGCGACGGACCAAAATCCCGTATCGCGCTCCAACGGCTACCATCGAAGCGCCATAACCCAAAATAATTCAAAAGGACGTTCCCGAATGCCGTCTTCTCAAATTGAGGGGGTGCATCACTGCCGCCAATAAAGCCGGGCAGGAGCATTTTGGCTGTACCTGCACGCCACCCGTTTTGATCGTGCGTAGTTAAGGTCCCCACGCGATCCATCATCATTACACCATAGGGTCCAACAACGACACTTCCGGGTGGAGCCTTTTCAAAGACAATATAGCCGGACCACTTTGAGCCGTCCCAGTGAACCACTGAGTCGCCCGCTGCTGCCCATGCCTCTATACCAAAGACATCGAATATATTGAGCGGGTATGACGAGGAACCGACCTCGGAATTAGAATATGACTTCCATGTACTGTTCTGGTAGTGATACAAATTTGGAAAGACGTTCGTACTCATCCAGATGTCATTCGTGTCCGAAATACGAATGGTATCCGGGACACCCTGCATTGGAAAGGGGATAATACGCCAAGCGCCATTCTCAAGACGGTACACTCCACCATAAGGTGACGTGTCGACTCGTAATGCAAATAAAATGACAACCAACAGGCCAATACCCACCAATGCGCGCAGATTGCGTCGACGCGCTGTGCTGCGAAATTGATCCCCTTGCTGAACGAGTGCCTTGAGGTCGAGCGTATCGCGCATGAAATCACATTTCCTTCATAGCAAGGCAGGGCAATTCTTGCACTTTTTTCGAGCGATGATTGTACCCATAGACTGGTAATTTCAGGCGCAATGTATTAGCCTTGAATTATTTATGGTGATACGCTCATGCGACTACATTATAGATATGATGGAAAACTGTCCTTATATTGGATCGTCCAACGTCCTGAGTGAAAAAAGGCAGATAAGTATAGATGTTGCGCAGTTGAACGCGGTACATGCTTTCGGACGGCAAAAATGGCGTCCGGTATGCTCAACTGAGTAACATCTAAATCAAGAAAACGAAAGTAGGAAATATTTGGAGGCGGTTATCTATCGACGTAGGGTGAACTACTCTACACCACCTTTCTACCAATTTCGTTCGCTGAAGTTGGGCACTCAAAACGCAAAACCCTTTGTCAATTGGTTGTCCGTTATCAACTCAACTGCTCATGAGTTGCTCAATCCATGAAGCAAAAGAACCCGCATTTCATCGGGTTCTTGAGTATAGTGCCTCCCGCGCGACTCGAACGCGCAACCAATTGATTAAGAGTCAACTGCTCTGCCAATTGAGCTAGGAAGGCAACCTGCGCATATCTTAGCAAACGGCGGGCGGGTGTCAAGTCTGAACTTGGACCCACCCGTCAGTCATCCCCGCCCTGGCTATGAGTGATCCAGTTTTTCAAGCGGCTGCGCATTCCCGTAAACCACCTTCGGACCATCCACAGGCGCAGCCCAGCGCGCCGCGTTCGCGATCACCCGCTGCACGTCGGGGTTGTGATAGGTCGGGAAGGTCTCGTGACCGGGACGGAAATAGAAGATTTTGCCCGCGCCGCGATAAAAACAGCACCCGCTCCGGAATAC
Source organism: Aggregatilineales bacterium (assembly GCA_965246845.1). GTDB lineage: Bacteria > Chloroflexota > Anaerolineae > Aggregatilineales > UBA2796 > JBBRMW01. The sequence goes on along the minus strand of CBDFFR010000007.1, from coordinate 19,880 downwards.
TTCGCCGCCCGTGAACCAGCTAATGAACACGAGTTCATCCGGCTCCGGGATGTCGAAGCGCTCCCCATACATCTCTTCTTCACCAATCTCGATCCGCTCTCCGAGTCCCGCTGCGATGGGATGGCCGGGATTGATTACCCAAATCCGTTCCTTGTCGCCCGCCTCGCGCCATTTCAGATCGCAGGTGGTCCCCATCAGCGTCTTGAATATCTTCGAGAAGTGACCGGAATGCAGCACGATCAGTCCCATTCCGCCGATAACGATCCGTTCCTTCACGCGCGCGACAATTTCATCCGAAACTTCGTCGTGCGCCTGATGTCCCCACCAGACCAGCACATCGGTTTGGTCCAGCACGTCTTTCGTCAGGCCGTGTTCGGGCGCATCGAGGGTCGCGGTCCGGGCGGTGAATGCCGCGTCCTTACGGATTCCATCAGCAATGACTTCGTGCATCCCAATCGGATAGTGCTTCGCAACTTCGGGGTTCTTCTTTTCGTGGCGGAATTCGCCCCAAACCGTAACGCGGATAGCGGACATACTTTCTCCATTCAGTGAAAATTATTCGTCGTCGATTCGCATTTCAAGCACGATACGGTGTGCAGTATCGATGCCTTGCAGGTAGCTCTCGCGATACTCCGGCGTGAGCGTTTCATCGTCTTCGGCGCGGTCATGCGCGGCCATCAGCTTCCAGTTCAGCACGTTCAGGTTTTCAATATGCTCGATCAGCGAGAGCGCATGATCATAGGCAGCGAACGCGCCGCTCTCCGGCACAGATTGGTTGCGCAGGTCGGTCAGGGTATCAACGATGTTCAACGGGAAGCCCTTCGCGGGATGCTAATCTACCGGACAAGTATCGCCCCGTGCGTAGAAATTGCCAACGGGTTAGCGGTCGATCTTTGGTCGTGCCGCCCGGCACGATAGAATGTATCCGTTTACGTTTAGAAATTTTCAAGAATCGACAGGGTTGGCAGGTATGGCACAAGAAAATATCACGCTACGCGAAATCACAAAAGAAAATATCCGGGCGATTCTGCGGCTTGCGGTTCACCGCGATCAGGAGCGCTACGTCGCGACGAATGGCAATTCCATTGCAGAAGCGCATGTCGAGCCGCACGCATGGTTCCGCGCGATTTACGCAGATGAGACACCCATCGGCTTTATTCTGATGTATATCCACGTTGAAGAGGGTGAATATTACATCTGGCGCTACATGATCGATGTGCGACATCAGGCAAAAGGCTATGGCAAAGCCGCGCTCAGGCTGATCATCGACTACCTGCACAACACGTATCCACAGGCCGAAGCGATCACGCTCAGTCACGTTCCCGAAAACAAGAGCGCGGCGGCGCTTTACACGGGCCTCGGTTTTGTGCACACTGGCGAGATCGATGCGGGCGAACAGGTGATGCGCCTCACACTCAGGTAGGACGCTATGCTTCAAGTGGAATGTGGTATTCTTTAATCAGCCACGAAGCAGGAGAGCGTCTCATGTTCGGCAGCCGCAAACCCCAACCCGGAACCCCGCCCACACCCCTTCAAAGCGGCTCGCAGAGCGCACCACCGCTCCTGACCAACGCCTCACGTCTGCCCGTCGGCTACGAGACCGTGATCGGCGCGCACACACGCATTACAGGCGACATCACGAGTACAGCAAACGTGCGGATCGATGGTCAGTTCGACGGCTCCATCCAGATTGAAGGGAACATGATCGTCGGCGAGGCAGCGCAGATCACCGCCAATATTCACGCCAACAATATCACTATTGCGGGCAGCGTACACGGCGACGTGAGCGGCGCAAAGGTGATGCTCGCCCGGACAGCGCGCATCTGGGGCGACATTTCAGCGGCAGCGCTCACAACCGAAGAAGGCGCGTTCCTCGACGGGCGCATCACGATGACCGCGCATCCTGCCGCGCAGGAAGAATCGACGGCGCTCACCGTCACCGAGAATACGCCACCCCCTCCACCGCCCGATAATGACACCATTGATGCCGAAATCGTGGATGAACCGCCGGAGTCATCGTAATTCGGACTCCTTTCGTTTCCCGGTCCCCTCGACCAGCGGATTCGTAATCACGTAGCCAAGTTTCTCATACACCGCCAGCGCGGGCGCGTTGCTCTGCAACACATTCAGGCCAACCACATTCAAGCTGCGCCGGAACAATTCAGCAGTCGCGGCAGAAGTGCAGGCCGCCGCATAGCCACGCCCGCGATAATCCGGCTCCGTGAAGACCCACCCGACGACCCCGCAACCCGTCTCCGTCGAAACGATGTGCGTTCCCGCCGCCGCGACGACACGCCCATCCGCTTCGATACCGAAAAACGTCCCGGTCACGATCAGCGCAGCGGGGATGTGCATCAGGTCGCGCTCTGGCAGATAGACCAGATCACCAGACGCCGCTGTGTCAGGGAAAGCAAGCCGCCGCGCCGGGGTCACTGCGATAGCGCGGAAGGTCTCCGGGGTGACGGTCATATGCCAGAACGGGAGATGATCTTCACCAAATTCGTAAAGCGGCGAAACGGCGTCGATGTGTTCCGGCTGCAAGTGATAGTAGATTTCCGGGAAGCGCGGCACGATGCTCTGCTCATAAATCACGCTCACCGCCGCTGCTTCGCCCGCGCTGAGGACCGGATGCGGCTCGATGGGCAGGTAGACGAGGACTACTGCCACCAGCCGTTCGCCGGACCACGCGCCCCAATATTCCGTGTTGGACCAGTACGGCTCGTACAGATCGCCGTGCATGTAGGTGTAGCGATGCGGGTCCAGAAACCTGCGCAACGCTTCGCGGTCCGTGACGCGAGCGACCCGGTAAGCAGTCATTGCGCAGAACTACCCGCGCTGCGCGGCAGGCGTCAGCATCGCGTCGAGCGCGCCGCCGTCATCGAAGGCGGTACGGAAGCGCCGCACGAACTGCTCCGGGGTGAAGAAATGCTCCTGCGGACCCAGATTTTCAAGCGTGTACGCGGAACACAGCGCCGCGACTCGTCCGGTCGTCTCCCAATCCCAGCCTTCGGCCATGCCACGCAGCACGCCCGCGCGGAAGGCGTCGCCCACGCCTGTCGGGTCCACGATGTCGTTATCCGGGACGGGGAACAGCGGGACCGGATGATAGCGCCCTTCCGCATAAATTTCCGCGCCGCGCTTGCCGAGCGTGATGATCAGCACTTTGACGTGTTCGAGGACGTTCTCGCGCGTCATGCCCGTCTTCCTGACGATCATGTGCCATTCGTATTCGTTCACGATCAGCGTGTGCGCGTTTTCGATGCCGCTGCGCAGGTCGTCGCCATCCGTGCGCGGGACCTGCTGGCTCGGATCGTACATATACGGGATTCCTAGCGCCTTGCACTCCGCGCAGTAGTTCATCATCGCCAGCGGGTCGTTGGGTGAGATGACGACGTACTCCGGGAGCGGGCGCAGCGTGTCCTTCAGTGAATAATGCCGCGCGTGGTTCATCGCGCCCGCGTAAAACGACGCGATCTGATTATTCTCAATATCCGTATTCGCGAAGAACGATGCCGTGAACACCGTATCAATCGCAATCGCCGCGCTTGTATCGACGCCAATCTTCTCCAGCCGCGCGCGGTATTCCCCAAAATCCTGCCCGACCGCCGCCATCAAACGCGGACGCCCGCCGAGCAGCGCGTAAGTATAGGAAATATTGGCGGCAATCCCGCCCCAGCGCTTCGTCATCTCATCGACGAGAAAGCTGACGCTGATGTGATCGAGATTTTCCGCGAGAAAGTTCTCGCGGAAGCGACCGGGAAAACGCATAAGGTAATCGAACGCGACCGAACCCGTGATGACAGTATTCATAAACGTCACAAAATCCTGAATTGAAGAGCAGCGGAAAACCGGAAGAGTATAGCGGCTCAGAGCAGTCTTGTGTAGGGGCGGACCGATGTGTCCGCCCAAATCCGACCCCTACACGGTCGCGCATTCACGTTTTCGGCGTTTCCTGTCCGGCGCCCGCGTGCGCCCAGCCTTCCCAGCCGCGCGCCTTCCACGCTTCGTAGAGCGCCACCGCGCCAACCGTCGAAACGTTCAGACTCTCGACATGGCCGCGCATCGGCAGCGTGACCATCAGGTCGCAAGTGTCACGAACGAGGCGGCGCATCCCTTCGCCTTCGCTGCCGAGGACGATCCCGACAGGCATGTTCAAATCCGCACGGTCGATTGGCACAATATTCGGACCGACATCGAGGCCGACCAGCCACACGCCATTCTCCTTGAGCGTCTTCATCGCCTGCACGAGGTTCGTGACCTGCGCGATTCGCAGGTGTTCGACCGCGCCAGACGAGGCATTCACGACGGCGGGGGTCACGCTCACGCCGCGCCGATCCTGCATTACCACGCCATGCACGCCCACGCTATCGGCCACGCGCAGCACGGTCCCGACGTTTTGCGGGTCTTGCAAGAGGTCCAGCAAGACGATGAACGGGCGCTCGTTGCGCTCCCGCGCGAAGGCCAGAATATCGGCCAGTTCGACATAGGGATAACCCGCCACACGCAATACGACGCCCTGATGGTTCGCGCCCTTCGCGAGGTCATCCATCATCCGCCGCTGGATTTTCTTCGGGACAAGGCCGCTGTGCTGCGCGGCGGCTATAATATCGGTGATGATTCCCTTTTCTTCGACGCCTTCCGCGAGCAGTACGCCCTGCACAGCGCGCCGCCCCGCGCGCAGCGTTTCGAGCGCTGCCCAGCGGCCATAAACGACATCGGTGGCCGTCGTCATGGCGTCGTAATCCGGTAAATCGTGCCGTCGGCGCGGTCTTCAAGCGCGACACCAAGCGCCGCAAGCTGGTCGCGAATTTGATCGGAGATTGCCCACTGCTTATCAGTGCGGGCTTTCTTGCGCAGGTCGATCAGCAAATTGATCAAGCCCTCTTCGCGCTGCGCATTCGCGGCTCCGGCGGTTTCCGCTTCCGGGACGATGCCGAGGACGGTCCCGCCGAGGTCGGTATACAGCTTATGAATTTGCTCGAGCGTCGCCTTGCCTACCTGCTCGTCGCTGTTCAGGAGCGTGTTCACGTCGCGCGTGAGGGTTTGCAGCGTCGCCATCGCAATCGGCGCATTGAAATCGTCTTCCATCGCTTCCGTGAAGCGCCTGCGCGCATCTTCCAGCGTCTCGATGAAGCGATTCGCGGCGTCGCCCTCCGGCGCAGTTTTCAGCTTTTCGCGTGTGAGGCGCACCGCCGAAAGCAGCCGTTCGAGACCCTTCTCCGCTGCCGAAAGCGAGTCATCGCTGTAATCGACCGGGTTGCTATAATGCGCGCTGAACACGAAGGCGCGGATCACTTCCGGGCGGTAGGTTTTCAGCGCGTTCTCGATGGTGACGAAATTGCCGAGGCTCTTGCTCATCTTTTGGCCGCCGACGGTCAGGCTCCCGACCAGTAGCCAGTAGCGAGCGAAGGCCGTCCCGTGCGCGGCCTCGCTCTGCGCGACCTCGCATTCGTTGTGCGGGAAGAGGTTGTCGATCCCGCCACCGTGAATATCGAACGTGTCTCCGAGATAGCGCGCGGACATGGCCGAGCATTCGATATGCCAGCCGGGGAAACCCGCTCCCCAGGGACTGTTCCAGCGCATGATATGCTCCGGCTCGGCGCGCTTCCACAGCGCGAAATCTTCCGGGCTACGCTTGCCGTCGCCTTCGATGCGGCGCGTCCCGCTTTCGCTCTCCTCAATTTTGCGGTTGGAGAGTTTGCCGTATTCCGGCCAGCTTTTCACATCGAAGTATACGCTGCCATCGGCATCGTAGGCGTGTCCCTTCTCGATCAGGACCTGAATCATCTCGATCTGTTCGGGGATGTGCGCGCTGGCGCGCGGGCTGATGTCCGGGCGAATAACGCCGAGGCTATCCATATCATTGAAATAGAGCCGCGAGTAGCGTTCGACAATCGCCATCGGCGAAGCTGCGAGTTGGCGTGCCTTGCGCAAAATACGGTCCTCACCCGTATCGAGCATATGCCCGACATCGGTAATATTCTGCACATAGAGGACATCGTTGCCGGAAAAGCGCAGCCAGCGATTGATCAGGTCGAACGAGACATAATTTTTCGCGTGTCCCAGATGCGAATAATCATAGACTGTCGGACCGCAGACATACATCGAGATTTTTCCCTCGACGAGCGGCACGAAATCTTCTTTCTGGCGGGTCAGAACGTTATAAACGCGCAGCGGCATAGCATATCCTCTTGCGAAACGGCGGCGCTCTTCGACGCGCCGGACTTTCTCGATTATACCTGCAATAGAAACGCGAAACCCCGCCGGATGCGGGGTTCTGCACGATATTTTCTGGTGTAGGGGTCACGGCCTGGCCGATCCGCGAGCCTGTTAGTCCAGCTTGTTCAGCGTCTTGATGTCTTTGGCGCGCATACGCAGGCGGACCTTCACACCATTCAGGATGACGACTGCCGTTTGCAAATTCGGGTGGAACTTGCGCTTGGTGTGTATTTTGGAATGGCTCACCTTGTTGCCGGTCATCGGTGTGCGGGCGATCTTTTCCAGGCGTTTGCGTTCTTTGTTGTACTTGCGCATGGTGTTTACTTGGTCTCCCGGAAGAGGACATGCTTGCGCAGCCAAGGGTCGAATTTCTTGAATTCGATACGTGCCGGGTCGTTGCGCTTGCTTTTCTGTGTGTAGTAGATGTAATCGCTCTCGGTGCTTTTCATCTTGATGACGATCCGCACTTCTTTTTTCGCCATGATGCCCTCACCACCAGCAACCGTGATAGCGGCTGCATCTCAATCATTTTAGCTTTGTGATCATGTCATAGCCGGGGCGGGCTGTCAAGAGCGGCTTTGCGTGGGCGGGTGTTATACTCCGCGCCTCGATAAACAACGTCTAATCAAGTGAACTTCAATCTGGACGTACTGAACAGCACCAGCAATACCCGGAAGCCCGTCTTTGCACGCAATGTAGTCGCCACCTCGCAGCCGTTGGCGGCGCAAGCCGGGCTGGAAATACTCCGGCGCGGTGGTAACGCGGTCGATGTGGAACTAAGCGCCTTCGGACGCGGACAAATTATATGGCGGTTGCCGTCTGGCGCGTACATGGCCGGGAGCGTTAACCGGACGGATGGCTGCGCGGCGGGTTACTAACAATACGACTGCAAATGATGAGCCGGAATTGGCGTGTTTCGCTTACGACTGCCGTGCGGTGCGACGTTCGATCCAGCGCACGATCATCGACAGGATCAAGGTCATCGCAAGGTACAGAAACGCCATCACATTGTACGTCTCGAAAAATTTGAAATTGCCCGCCGCATAGACGCGCCCCAGCCCGGTGATGTCCTGCACGCCCAGCACCGAGACGAGCGAGGAATCTTTCAACATGGAGATGAAGTCGTTACCGAGCGCGGGCAGCACATTACGAATACCCTGCCGCAGCACGACATGCAGCATCGCTTGCCGCTGCGTCATGCCCAGCGAGCGCGCAGCTTCCATTTGCCCCTTGTCCACCGATTCGATACCCGCCCGGTAGACTTCCGAGAGGAACACCGAATAGGCAATCACCAGCGCAATGATCACGCGCGCCGTGTTGTTCACATCGCGCGCTCGCAATGTCGGGAACGTTGCGCCAATGCTTGCTACAAGAGGTGAACTATTGGCCGCGAGCGATGCGCCGAGCGCGTTGACCGCATCCACCACGCCGGGGACAAATACGAACGCGACGTAGAGCAGCAGCACGAGCATCGGGATACCCCGGATGTTCTCGACGAAGAACGTCGCAGTCTGGTAAATCAGCGGCTTCTTCGAGAGCCGCGCGAAGGCCAGCAGCAGGCCGACCAGCAGGCTCAACCCGAACGCCACGATGGTTACAAAAATTGTGAGAAAAATACCGCTGATGATCGAATTGAAGATTTCCTGATAGCTCGCGCTCGTCGCGATTTGCCAGGTGAAAAGCAGGCCGAGAAATGCCGTGACAAGCGCCCACCAGGGTAGGCGGCTGAGGCGTCCCGTGACGGGCAATGCGCGCGAATTTGGCGATGATGTGGGCGACAACACGGGGATCAATCAATCCATACTGTAATTATTGAATTATGCGAGGTGGCGGGTCGGTCAAGCCCGACCCCTACACAATAGAGACCACCGTGTAGGGGCGGGGCTTGACCCGCCCGTTCGTCCGAACCCTGCACAGCGCGGTTCTTTTGTAGGGGCGGATCTATGTGTCCGCCCAGCGACCAAACCCGTTAGTTCGTCGGCGGCTGGTACAGGAAGAACCACTTGTTTTCGAGGTACTTCAAGTAGCCGTCGTACTTGAGCGAGGCGAGCGCCTGATTGAACGGCGCTACAAGGTCGCTGCCTTTCGGGAAGATGAAGCCAAGCGGGTCGGTCGAAATCACCTCGTTATAAAGTTGCAGCTTGCCCGCGTTCGCGCCGATGAAGCCCGCGCCGGAAACGGCATCCGTCACCACCGCGTCCACATCGCCCGCGACGAGCGCCGTCACCGCGAGCGCGAAGCTGTCATAGCCAACGATGCGCGTCTTCTCCGCGTCCTTGCCAACGATGTCCGACGCGCTGAAATAGCTCGTCGTACCGGGCTGTGCGCCGAACTTGAGCGCGGCGTTAGCGGTAAAGGTCTTCGTATCGGTGAAGCGCTTCTCGCCCGCACGCACGAGCAGTTTCTGCTCGATGGTCACATACGCATCGGAGAAATCAACCTGTCCCTTGCGCTCGTCGGTGATCGAAATCCCGATATGGCCGAGATCGTATTGCTTCTTGCCGACCGCCGCGATCATCCCCTCGAACGACGACTCCTGATGCTCAATCACGATGTTCAGACGTGTCGCGATCTCGTGCAGCAGTTCATATTCATAGCCGAGCGTCTTGCCGCTCTTCGCATCCTTGAAAGCGAACGGCGTGTAATCGTTGGAGGTCACGGCCACGACCTTACGGCCTTTGAGGTCCGGCAGGGTCGGCGGAATCTGGTTCGTGCCGCCCTGCGCGTGTGCGCTGGATATACTCGCCGCGAACGCGAATAGAACGACAAAGATGCTCAGGAGACGGTTGATCTTGCGCATGGTTTTTCCTCTTTCTATCTGAACGGATTGCAACAAAAAAGCCCCAACGCGAGCGGTCGGGGCTTCCTGCTGTGTCGTTGAGCAAATCCTCAGCGAGCCACGCCTGTACCCCGCAGCAAAAAGCGGCACATGGAGGAACAACGACAGGTCATGCAAATCATTCGGCTGCTCGTGTGGATTACCAACGCGCAAAGATTAACATTCAATGCGCGGCGGCGCAACTTTGTCCCTGACATAGCTCCCTAGCCAAACCATCAGGATTTCTTTACAATTAGGGGCGTTGTCTAGTGAACAGGGCTTTACCTTGACCGACCAACCTACCCTCAAAGCAATCCTTTTCGATATGGACGATACGCTCATCGACTGGAGCGGTCGGCAAGGCGAATGGGAAGATTACCGCCGCAGCCACCTCGAACAGGTCTTCCAGTACGTCCATACTAATGTGAAGCCATTGGAAGCACCTGCCGCAATGGAAGATTTCATCGCGGGCGCGGTGCGTAGCATCGAAGAGGCGTGGGTCGAAGCGGGCGAAACTGGCCGCGCGCCTCACTTCGGGCAGAATATCGTCCGCGCGCTGGAAGGCGTCGGCGTGCCTGCGGATTCGTATGTTCTAATGGATGTGCTGCACGCCTATGATTGGGGTCCGGTTGAGGGTGTGGTCGTCTTTCAGGATGCACTCGAAGTGCTGCCGACCCTGCGCGCGGCAGGTCTCACGCTCGGCGTGATCACCAATTCCTCACAGCCGATGTGGATGCGCGACATCGAACTGCGCGAATTCGGCCTGATTGATTTCATCAATGGTCCGCGCTTCTCCGCTGCCGATGTGGGCTGGTTGAAGCCGCACAGCAACATTTTCCGCACAGCGCTTGAGACGCTGCAACTTGACGCTTCCGAAGTCGTGTTTGTGGGTGATAACCCGCTGGCCGACATCAACGGCGCGCAATCGGTCGGCATGAAAGCTGTGCTGCGCTATCTTACGAACGGGTACAACCGCGTCCATGAGACGATCCCCGACGGCGAGATCGAAACGCTGCACGACCTGCTGCCAATCCTCGACTCGTGGTATCCCGGCTGGCGTGAGACCGCGCCACGCAGCGAGCAAACTGCATGAGCGACCGCCCGGCGGCGCAGGCACTGCCCTATTTCAACCTCGTGCTGACCGGGTCGGCAGGTTCGCGCCTGCTCGCAACCGGGCAGGCCGTCGCCAAAGCGCTGGATGCGGCCTGTTTCAGCCTCGATCTGACCATTCACGAGCGCGCGGGCAGCGGCGCGGATGACCTGCGCAAGCTCTACGGCGAAGCCTACGTGCGGCGCGTCGAGACCGAGATTTGCCGTGAATTTGCGCTGCGCCGGAGCGTGGTACTATGCGTCAGCCCGTCGGTCCTGCTCGATGAGGAGAACCGCGCCCGGCTGCTCGACTCCGGCGCGGCGCTCAACCTGACCTGCGGCGTCGATGAAGCGCTGCGCCGTGTCTACATCCAGCTCGGCGCGCGCTTCCACGACCCGAAGGCGCGCGTCTCCGTCGTTCACGCCCTTACGCGCGACCGCGCGCTGCTCGCGATTGGCTCCATTTCAACACTGAATACGACGTACCTCTCCATTGATGAAGCTGCCGCCCGCGCTGTGCGGTTTTGGGAAGCGCGCGAACCTGTCTTGTAGCTATTCAAAAGAGGATATTCCATGGCCATTGTCAATATCAGCCTCGCGCAGTTCGCCGTCAAAGCCGGGGACCCGCGCACCAACTGGACCACCGTACAGGAACTGACGGCGGAAGCTGCGCGGCGCGAATCGGAAATTATTGTTTTGCCGGAACTGTGGGAGAACGGCTACGCGCTGGACCGTGCCAAAGAAGTCGCCAGCACGCTCAGTACCGGGCTTTTCGCGCAGGTCGCGGCGCTCGCGCGCAACAGCAATATTTTCATTTTCGGCTCGATGCTGGAAAAGCGCGGCGTCGGCGTCTACAACAGCACCGCCGTCTTTTCGCCGCGTCAGGGCGTCCTTGGCGCATATCGCAAGATCCATCTCTTTGGTCCGATGAACGAACCCGCCTATATCAGCCCTGGTGAAGCGCCGCTCACGGTAGACCTGCCCTGGGGACGGACTTCTTTCGCGATTTGCTACGATTTGCGCTTCCCGGAATTGTTCCGGCGCTACTCCTCCGAAGGCACGAAGGTCTTAATCCTGCCCGCCGAATGGCCGCACCCGCGCCTCAACCACTGGCGCGCGTTGCTGCAAGCCCGCGCTATCGAAAACCAGATGTATATCATCGCCTGCAATCGCGTCGGCGAATCGCTTGATACCGCATTTTGCGGACATTCGATGATCGTTGATCCCTGGGGCGACATCCTGATCGAGGCGGGCGAAGGCGAAACGATGCTCACGCTTAAAATTGATACCGATAAGGTGGATGAGGTACGCGCGCGCTTGCCCGTACTGGGCGACCGTCGGCAGGGCGTATACGGTAACTACTAATCCCCAACCACTGCGCCTGTTCTAAAAATTGATATAATCGTGCGCTCAGGGGGTCTCGATGTTCCTGAAACGCACTCTATCATTGTTGTCAATCGCCGCCGTGCTGGTCATCCCGGCACTACGTGCGCGCTCCGCGACCAATCTTCCGGCGCGCGTCCGCGTGGATGCCGCAAGCGTTGAGGTCCAGCGCACAGGGACAGCCGCATGGGTTCCCATAAAAGCGGAGTCGATCATCGCAGCGGGCGATCATGTCCGCACGGGAGAAAAGGGACAGGCCACGCTTGTCTTTTTCGAGGGAGCGCTGACGGCGGTTGTTCTGGGCAACAGCGAGGTTGAGGTGCGCGCCTTCAACGGAGCGCCGGACGCCTTCACGCTGGATATTGCGCCCGTTCGCGGCTTCACAGATTATTCTGCGGCGCGTGCGCTCAAGGAAGCAGAAGTTTATACCGTCAGCGGTACGGCATTTACGGTCGCGCTCACTCGCGGACGGATCAATATGCGTGTCGAGGCTACCTCGCGTACCGCCGCGCTCAATATCTCGAATGCAACTACGATCATACTTTGGCCGAATGGCGAGCGCGTGGCGCTCCCGCAAAACAGCGGGGTGCGGCTCTCACCTGGTGAATCCGCAGGCGAAGTCGTGACCGCGACCAGCTTTGCTACACTCGACTCCGCGCTGGATGGCTGCTCGACCAACATTGCGGTGGAGGGTGACGTGACGTTGAACGTCCGGCTCGGTGCGGATTTCAGCTTCCCGCGCGTGGGCGGCATCGAGGCGAAGTCGAACCTGCAAGCGCTCGGCATGACCAGCGTTGGCGCGTGGTATCGGATCGCGTTCGGCGGCGGCTTCGGCTGGATCAATCTGGCAAAGCCCCTGCAACTGGATAAATCTTGCGCCGGGCTGCGCCGCTATCCACAAAAATACGGTCCGGAAAATGGCACGCCTTTCGACCTGACTGGTACGCTACCAAGCCCGACACCTCCTGTACCCTGATCAAGCATTGTTCGGATTTGTCCTAAATCTGAATTATCTATCAATTTTCAAAGCTACAACCCCGCAGGCGTGTATCATAGGAAAGCGCCACAGGACGCTCAACTGAAAATCATGAAACTTTTTCGCCTGCTCTCATTTACCATCTGCATCCTGTGCCTGAGCGGGTGGCGACCTGCCCGTGCGGATGCGCAGCTTGTCGCCAGCCTGGATGTGCTGGGTCCCAGCGTCACGATGCGCCGCGCCGGGACGGAAGCCTTCGTGAATATCTCGAAGGAAACGCTTGTCGGCGTCGGAGACACCGTGCGGACCTCGCCCACCGCCCGCGCCCGCATCACGTTTTTCGCAAACGGGACCGATACGGAAGTACAACCTTCCTCGGAAATTCACATCGACGATTTTTCTGGTACGGAAGACAAATTCACCATCTCGCTCACCGTTGTCCTCGGCCAGACGACGCAGCGCATCGCCAAACTGCTCGATAGCAATTCGAGCTATACGATCAATAGTACCGGGCTGGAACTGGCAGTGCGCGGCACGTCGTTCGATGTGCGCGTCGAACCGTCCGGGCGCTCGGCGCTGATCGTGAAAACCGGAGCCGTCGCGACCAAAAACAGCGGTACGCCGCCCACCGCCATCAACCGTGCGCCCGCCGCTAACGCTGAGGTCGGACCCGGCTTCGGGGTGCGCGCGGAAGCAGGCAAGGGTCTCAGCGATGTCGTGCGCGCGTCCAGTTTCGCGCAGCTCGATAGCGCTCTCGATGGCTGCGGCTCGCTGATCAGTACGGCGGGCGATGTGCGCCTGAATGTCCGCACCGGACCCGGCCTCAGCTTTGCACGAATCGGCCAATTGGAAAACAACTTCCGGCAGGGCGTCCTCGGTGTGACCGAAACGACGAAGTGGTATCGCGTCGTCTTCAAAGGTGGTTTCGGATGGGTCTTCGCGCCCGCGCTCAAGCTGGATGCAACCTGCCCCGGCCTGCGCAAATTCCCGGATACGTTCGGTCCCGAAGATACCGCGCTCTATCAGGGGCTTGAACCCGGCTACAACCCGAATATCCCGGACCCGACCGCGCAACCGTGAAGATTGCGCGGCGCGCGATACGTCCGGTGCTGCACGGACGGATGCGGACGACCCTGCTGATTGGAGCGGTGGTCTTGCTTTTGACGGGGCTGATTGCAGCCGCCGGGTTGTTCGCAGGTGCGCAAGCGTGGCTATCCGGGTTGCTCTATGCACCCGCGCCGACGCAGGATCGCATCGCAATTGTCGCTATCGACGATCAAAGTCTCGGTGCGTATGGGCGCTCGATCTCCGCGTGGCCGCGCACGCTGCACGCCGGGTTGGTCAAGCGCTTGAGCGACGCGGGCGCGCGGGTGATCGTCTTCGATGCGCTCTTCGACCAGCCAACCGATCAGGATCGCGATTTCGCGGATGCGATCCGCGCCGCGCGGGAGAGCGCCACCGGGACGCGCGTTGTCCTCGCCCTTTCCGGTGCGCAGGGGAAGCAGATCAGCAGCAGTGCCGACGCCCCGTTGCGCTACGAAAATGTCCTTGCGCCCGTCCCGGCCTTGCGGGACGCGGGCGTGGCGGTCGGGCATGTCAACGTCCTCGCCGAAGCGGATGGCTACGTGCGGCGGCTGCCGTTGTTCCTCTACACCGACGCCGCGTCGCCCGTTCTTGCCTTGAGCGCGGTCGCCTACCTGAGCTTTCTGCGCATCCCGCCGGCATCGTTCGGGCAGGTAATCAAGGCCGCGCCGGAAACAGTCTCGCTGACCGCGCAGCGTGTCGTCCCGGTTGACGCCGCCGGACGGATGCTCACCAATTTTTTTGGCGGACCGGGGACCTTCCCAACGTATTCCTATCGCGCGGTGAACGAGGGCGAGATTGCCGCGTCCCAATTCAAGGACCGGATTGTGCTTGTCGGCGCGGTCAACGCGACGGGCATCACCGACCGCTACCTCGTGCCGATCCTGCGCGGGACGCTGCTTTCCGGCGTCGAAATCCACGCGAACGCGCTTGAAACCCTGCTCCAGAACCGTGCGCTGACACCGCAACCGTTGTTACAGGTATGGCTATCAATCGCCCTCGTCGCATTTATCGGCGCGTTGTGCCTGATACCGCTGCGGCTGCGCACCGCGATCCCGATTTATTTAATCTCGTTCATTGTCCTGTTTTTTGTCGCTTCGGTGGTGTTCACCTTCGGGCGCATGGTGATGGCATGGGGCTATCCGGCGATAGCGCTGACCTTCGTTTTTGTCGGCAAGCTGTTTAGCGATACGCAGCTTGAGATCAAACGCCGCACGCGCATCCAATCCATTCTGGAAAGCCTCGCGCGCTTGAGCGAAAAACGAATGCTTCTCGATGAAGTGCTGCCGCGCCTCTCCGCGGAAGTGCTGCGCCTGATGCTGTGCGGCGGTGCGGCGATCTGGCTTTGGGATGAGGCAACCGCCGCACCACAGCGTGTTTACGGGTCGCTGCACCTGAAAGGGCGCGGTCCGCTCCCGCGCGGCGACACGGAAGCCTCTTCCGGGTGGAGTACCTACGAGTTCGCGGCGTATAACGCGGTGATGGATCACGGCCTCACCCTCGAAAAAGACGCCGCGCTGATCCCGCTCTATCATCAGGCACAACCCGTCGGCGTGATCGGCGCAGCGCGCGGCAGTGCGGGCAAATTCAGCGCGGAACAGCTCGACTTCTTCAAGATTTTCGCGGAGAATGCCGCGCCGATTCTCGCCAATGCGTGCTCCTATACCGCGCAGGTGCAGAGCCGTGAACTGGTCGAATCGATCCTGAGCGAATCGCCTGACCCGATCCTCGTGCTGGACCGCCACGCGCAGGTCACACGCACCAACGACGCCGCGCGCGAGGCGCTTCCCGACGCAGTACGCACAGGGCATACGCTCGTGTCGCTGCTCTCGGCCTCCGGCCTCAAAGCGGAAACACTCGCCAAAATTGAAACAGAATTCCAGTTCTCACAGCCTTTCGAGCAGGAGATCGCGCTGGGTGATCACTATTTCAAACTGCTTTTCGCGCCACTACGCCTGAACGAGGGCGCGTGGATCGTCGTCCTCAATGATATTTCCGCGCTCAAGGAACTGGACGCGCTCAAGACACAAATGATCCGCATGGCCTCGCATGACCTGAAAAACCCGTTGGGGATCATCATGGGTTATACGGATTTGCTGCTTTCCGGGCGCATCAAGGAACCGCCGGAGCGCTTCCTGCGCATGATCGATGACAACGCGAAGCGTATGAATGCGATCATTACCGACCTGCTCAATATCGAGCGCCTGCGCGCCGGGCGGCTGGACCTCGCGCCCGGCGATATTGGCGACCTGCTGCGCGAGACCTACCGCGAATATGAACCGCAGGCCGCCGAAAAGCAGCAAACATACACGCTCGAACGTCCGCACGAGCCGACCAGTTCCCAATTCGATCAGCGCCAGCTCAAGGAAGCACTGGCAAACCTGATTGGCAATGCGATTAAATATACCCCAGAGGGTGGTACAGTCTCCGTGTGCATGGAAGCCAACGCGCGACAGGTCCGCTTCCAGATACGGGATAGTGGATACGGCATCTCGAAGGAAGCACAGGCTGGGTTGTTCCGTCCGTTCTATCGGGTCAAGACGCGCCAGACGGCAAACATCCCCGGCACGGGACTCGGCCTCTCGCTGGTGAAGGCCGTCATCGAGGCACACGGCGGCATTATCTCGGTCGAAAGCGAAGAAGGCAAGGGCAGCACGTTCAAGGTGGAGCTACCGATTAGACATGAATGAACTACCAATCACCGCGCGGCAAAACATCACGAGCGGCACAATCTGGGAAGACCTGATGGGCTATTCGCGCGCGGTCCGGCTCGGTAATTGGGTCGCCGTCGCGGGGACCACCGCGACCGATGAACATGGCAAGGTCGTCGGTCCCGGCGATCCCTATCAGCAAACAATTTACGCCATTCGCAAGATCGAACGCGCGCTCAACCAGGCGGGCGCGGCGCTCAACGACGTGATCCGCACGCGCGTGTTCATCGTCAACCAGCCGGATTGGGAAGCCGTCGCCCGCGCGCACGGCGAAATTTTCAACGCGATCCGGCCTGTCAATACGCTGGTCGTCGTCAAGGCGCTGATCGGCGATGAATATCTGGTCGAAGTGGAAGTGGATGCGCTCATCCGGCAATAATCGCGCGTCGCTGCGCCTGCTGTTCCTCAACCACATTGACGCTTGCGGCGTGACGGCGATCATCGTCGGGCTGTGCATTGTATTGCATCGCGCGTTGCGCCTCGATACACTGCCGCTGGTCGCGCTGATGGCGTTCACCTGCTGGTTCGCCTTTGCCGTCAATGACTATTTCGACGCGGGTGAGGACGCGCATGATCCGTTCAAGCGCGAACGCAATTTTTTTGTAAAAGTCAGCATCCCGCGCGAGGTAGCGCTGGCGGGCGTGGCGGTATGCTGCGCACTGATGATGATTGGGTTCGCGCCCTATGCAGAGCGCGGCCTGCTTGAATGGACGGTGGCAGTCGGGGCAATATTCGCCTATTCCGCGCCGCCGCTGCGCCTCAAGAATCGCCCGCTGCTCGACCTCGCCATGCACGGTTTTTTCGTGGAGACCGCGCCGTACTACGCGACCCTGTACTTGCTGGATGTAGCATGGACGCCACTCGACCGCGCGATGCTCGCGATCTTCTTTCTCGGCTCGCTCGCCGCCCAGATCGAGCAGCAAACGCGCGACTTCGACGCCGACAAGCGGACCTTCGCGCGCTGGGTGGGGCGCGCTCCGGCGGTGCTGCTGCTGCGCATTTTGACGCTGCTGTTTATCGTGACGGTGAGCGGCGCGTTCCTCTTCGGGCTGCTGCCGCTGTGGTTCGTGCCGTTCGGCGTAATCGGGTTGCCCGTCGTGGTTCACCGCTTCACGCGCAAAGAAAACGAGCCGCGTTCGCAGCGGCTCATTCTCGCAGTATTGATATTGGAACTGATCTACGCGGGCGGCGTGTTCGGGATCGCGCTACTCGGCGGATAAAGGCAGCGTATAATAAGATGAACGAGCCGAGGAATTAAAGATGAATTCAGGAACGATAACCTTACCCGCCGATTTGATGTCATATTTTGAAACGCTCGCGGAGCAGCAGGGGCGCTCATTGGATGAGATTGTCGCCGAGCTGCTCAGTACGTATGTGCCAGCGTCCGGTGGCAATTGGGCATTGAACGTTGCTGAAGGAGTGGAAGCAGCCAATATAGACTGGATTGACGATCCCGATGCTTCGGCGAACAGTCGCGAGCAATACGTGATGCGGAACTGGATTTTGTAGATTGCTGTTTAACGGCGCTGGCCGAGCGTCTAAACATCACTGGAATTTGCACATTTGATCGGCGCGATTTTTCGATGATTCGCCCAAAACATACAGAATATTTTGACCTGCTACCCTGATTACTGCATTATCGGGAGACCACCCGCGAACGGGATGTCCGCGAATGGCGCTGCCCGTGTTTCGACCATCGCGCGCAGGGTCGCGAGGCCGTTCATCGCGGCAGCGCGCGTCTCCGCATCGAGCGCCAGCGCCTCGAACTCATCCTCATCGAGGACGAGCGCGCTACCATCCGGGTAAACCCACAGATCGAGCGCGAGATCGTCCGCGTAGATCGCCGTCTCTTCGAGGATCGCCGGGCGCGTGATGTTGCAGTACCAGCCTTTAAGATGGTCATCCGCAACATCATACACCGCGAAGATATTGAACCAGCGATCACTGTAGAACCATTCCACAAACCGATCATCCGGGCGAAACGTGGTATACGCCGTCACCTTCTCTGGCGCGTTGAAGCGCGCTTGCAGGTTCACGTAGTCCGGTCCCCGTGAGAGGACCTCGCCTGTATAGTGCCAGGTTTCGCGCCCGGCGGAGTCGCGCTTGTGAACGGTGATCGGCATCGGCGGGCTACTTCTTTGTCACCGTGATCGACACCGGGTCGCTCTTGGCGAGCAGCGCCGGATTGTCTTCGTCGGTGAAGTCCGCGACGACGACAATATACGTCAGGTCGTTCGCGCCCTTCGGCAGGTTGCCGAACTCGCTATTCGGGATGAACAGCGGCACGTCCGTATATTCCGAAGAGGCATAGCGCGGCTTGAAATCGGTCGAGGTGCCGAGCGTGCGCCCAATTGTGAAAGCGGCGGTCTTCGCCTTGACTGCCGTAGTCCCATCGGCTCCGTAGAACAACACAGCGAGTATCCCGTTCTTGCCCTTGAAGTTATCGATGGTGAACGAGACATTGACCGCCATACCTGTTGTGCCATTCGATTTGACATTGAACTTCACGTTCGTATCGGTGATTTCGGCGGTCGCGTCGCTGGTCGAAGGCGGCAACGTCGGCGTCACGCGCGAGGCAGGACGGGTCGGGGTGGGGCGTGAAGCGGAGCGGGTGGGGGTGGGTGCTTTGCCGCCGGGCGTGCTGCTCGGTGCAGTTTCGGGGGTCGCGTCGGTGTTGGGACCCGCATCTGCGTTGATCGTCTTCGGATCGGGCAGCTTGATACGCCCCGCGCCGAACACCGAATCCTCACCCGGATCACCGAGGTCCACCACATCGCGGATCATCGCCGCACGGACTTCAGCTGAGGTGATACCGGGGAATGCCTGGAAGAACAGCGCCGCCGTGCCGGAGACAAGCGGCGTCGCGCCGGACGTGCCGCTGAAGCCATCCGGGTACACCTGCAAAACTTCACCAGTCGGCGCGGTGATGTCCGGCTTGATACGCCCGTCGGCGGTCGGTCCCTGCGAACTGTAGGTTTCGATGTCGTCGCTCTGGAGTCCGGTCGCGCCGACGGTGAAGGCCGAAGCGGAGTCGGCAGGCGTCGTCAGGCTGCGCTCTGTAATCTGCGCCCAATCCGGGAAGAGGCCGTTGTTGACATACACTTCAAGTTCCGCGTTGCCCTTTGTAGCCGCGCTTCGATTGATGACCAGCCAGTAACGCTTGCCGCTATTGAGCTGTACGCGCGCGTTCTGATAGGGTAGATCGTCGCGACGCCCGCGGCGCGCTTCGGCGGCGGTGGCGACTTCCTTGCCCGCGTCGTCGAAGATCGTGAAGGTGTATTCGTTCTTCTCGCCGCCCTTCCAATTGCCGTTCCAGTTCATAGTGATGCTGGTCTGCGAACCAAACGCGGCGAAGGGCAGCGCCTGCTGCTTGTTCGGGAAGTCGTGCTGACCGTTGTTGTCCTTGTCAGTAAAGGTGACAATCGTGTGGTTTTCGGCTTCGTTGCCCGCCGCGTTGACCCACAAAATGCCTGTTTTGCGGACGATCTCATCCACCACGAGCGACTCCCCGAAGGTCCCATCGTGCGGACCAATCGCCGAGCCGACCGAATAGGAGATGATGCTGACCTTGTTCTTTACGAAAAAGTTGATCGACTGGTTG
>CBDFFR010000006.1:0-64315 GCA_965246845.1 Aggregatilineales bacterium | reverse complement strand
GTTCCACCCAAACCGCCCAAGCCCCGCAAGCCCGTCGAAACCGACCCGGCCAAGTAGGGTCCCGTTCACCAGGTATCACGAGGAAAACGCTATTTCTACCTCACTGCAAACGCTGTTGCCGCTGCTCCGGGAGCAGCCTCGCTATCAAGCGCTGCTGGATGCCCTGCGCAACGCAGGCGCGACCGTCGATCAACGGGTGCTGCGCGCGGCGCGGCCTTTCGTCACGGCGGCGCTCGCACAAGATATAAACCAGCCCGTGCTGGTCGTCACCGCGACGGTCGAGCGCGCGTACAACGTCGCGGAACAGCTCCCGGTCTGGCTGCCGGGGCAAGCGATCCTGCGCTTCGCGGAGCCGAACAGCCTGTTCTACGACCGCACGCCCTGGTCGGAGACGGCGATCCGCAGCCGCATGGCGACGCTGGCCGCGCTCTGCCCGCCCGTCGGAACCGCCCCACGACCGGAAGGCGAACGCCCGCCGATCATCGTCACGTCCGCGCTTGCGCTGATGCAAAACACGCTCCCACCTCGCGAATTCAAACTCGGTTCGCGCATCCTGAAAACCGGGCAGCAGAGCGACCCGGACAAGCTGATGCGCAGTTGGTTGAGCATCGGCTACACGCCGGAAACGCTCGTCGCGCAGCCGGGGACGTTCAGCCGTCGCGGGGGCATCATCGATATTTTCCCGGCGGCGGGGTCGTTCCCGATCCGGCTGGAATTCTTCGGGGACGAGATCGAATCGATTCGGCAGTTCGACGCGGCTACACAGCGCAGCGCGGAACGGCTCACCTCCGTAATCATCACACCCGCACGCGAAGCGCTTCCGAAATATGGCGGCGCGGTCGCGGATCAACTCGGTGCGTGGTTCGCCTCGCAAAGCGACCCCGAAGCCGACGTGACGAGCGCGCTTGCGGATGAGGCCGATTTGCGCTCCGAAACCGCGTTCCCGAACCTCGAATTCTATTTGCCATACCTGTACGGCGGCGCGTCGAGCCTGCTGGATTATCTGCCGGAAAAAGCGCTCGTCGTCGTCGAGGATTGGGACGATCTGGCGAGTACCGTTGCCGATCTTGAAGGGCAGGCGCTCAACGGGCGGCGTGAACGGCTGGAAGCGAACAACATCCCGGCAAGCTATCCGCTGCCTTACCAGACCTGGGATGACCTGCGCGAACACCTCACGGAGCGCCGCGCGTTGCACCTCGGTGGGTCGTTCCTCGCGGAAGGGCTGGATGAACACGAGGCGGGACTCTCCGAGCAGAATGCGTTTTTCGAGAAGCCCGGCGACGCGATACAGATCGGGGCGCTCTTCGCGCCTGGTCGCCGCTATGGGGGGCAGCTTCGCGCCTTCCTCGAAGCCTTGAAGACGGCCCGCGAACCCGAAAAGCGCGAACGCGCGGTGATCGTCACGCGGCAGGCTATGCGCCTCGCGGAACTGTGGGATGAGAACAGCCGGACGATCCGCAAGGCAGTCATGGCCGAGTCGCTGGATGCGCTGCCCGAACCCGGCCAGCCGATCTTCATTGAAGGTGCGCTCGCCGAAGGCTGGACGCTGCGCGGACCCGATGCCCCGCGCTCGCTGCACCTCGTCACCGATGCGGAGATTTTCGGCTGGAAGCGCCCCGAACCGCGCCGCCGTCAGGGTCCCAAACTCGGCTCGCCGGAAGCGCCCTTTGCGGATATTGCCGTTGGCGACTACGTAGTCCATTCGGAGTATGGAATCGGACGCTTCGCGGGCTTGACCAAGCGTGAGCAGGCGGGCGGCGAACGCGAATATTTCATGATTGAATTCGCCGGGACGGATGTGCTGTACGTCCCGATTCATCAGGTGGACCGCCTGACGCGCTATATCGGTCCGACCGACGCCGCGCCAACCCTGCACAAACTCGGAGCTGGTGAATGGGCGAAGGCGAAGGAAGCCGCGCGCATCGCCGCCGAACAGGTGGCGCGTGAACTGCTCGAACTGTATGCCACGCGCGCACACATCAAAGGCCATGCCTTCAGCCCGGATACGCCCTGGCAGCACGAGGTCGAGGCGTCGTTCCCGTATGTGGAGACGGAGGACCAGCTCAAGGCGCTGGTCGAGGTCAAGGCCGATATGGAACACGACCAGCCGATGGACCGCCTGATCTGCGGCGATGTCGGCTATGGCAAGACGGAGATCGCGCTGCGTGCCGCGTTCAAAGCGGTGATAGATGGCAAGCAGGTCGCGATCCTCGTCCCGACGACGGTGCTGGCACAGCAACATTTCACGACTTTCTCCGAACGGCTGACCGCGTTCCCGGTCCGCGTCGATGTGATTTCGCGTTTCCGCTCCCGGCAGGAGCAGGAAGAGATCATCCGCAAGGCGCGCGACGGCCAGATCGATATTCTGATCGGCACGCACCGTATTTTGCAGAGCGATGTCGTCTTCCACGATCTCGGCTTGCTGGTGGTCGATGAAGAGCAGCGCTTCGGCGTCACGCACAAGGAAAAGTTGAAGCGGATGCGCGCCGAAGTGGATGTGCTGACGCTGACCGCAACGCCGATCCCGCGCACGCTGTACATGAGCCTCGCCGGGGTGCGCGACATCAGCCTCTTACAGACGCCGCCGGAGGAGCGTTTGCCCGTCCTCACACATGTCGGTCCGCTCGATGATCGGCTCGTGCGGCAGGCGATTTTGCGCGAGATCGAACGCGACGGGCAGGTGTTTTTCGTTCATAACCGCGTCTCGACCATCAACGGGGTCGCGCAGCGGCTGCAAAATCTGGTCCCGGAAGCGACCATCGGGATCGGTCACGGGCAGATGGGCGAAGACGAACTGGAAGAGATCATGACCACGTTCGCGCGCGGCGATTTCGACGTGCTGCTCTCGACCACAATCATCGAATCCGGGCTGGACATCCCGAACGCGAACACGATCATCATCGACCGCGCGGACCGCTTCGGGCTGGCGCAGCTTCATCAATTGCGCGGGCGCGTGGGGCGCAGCATCAACCGCGCATATGCCTATTTCTTTCATCCACGCCTCGAACGCCTCACCGAAGAAGCGCGCGCGCGGCTGCAGACCATCGCGGAATATACCGAACTCGGCGCGGGCATGTCCATCGCGATGCGCGACCTCGAAATCCGGGGCGCGGGCGACTTGCTCGGCGCGAAGCAGAGCGGCTACATCGCATCGATTGGCTTCCACCTGTACACCCAACTGCTCGCGGCAGCGGTCCAGCGCCTGAAAGCCGGGCAACCGCTGCCCACGCCATCGCTGCTGCCGAACGGTCCGACGCTGCCGATTGACCTGCCCGTCTCCGCGTTCGTGCCGACGACGTTCATCCTGGATATGTCGCTCCGGATGCAGCTTTACCGCCGCATCGCGGATGTGCAAAGCATGGAGCAGATCGATTCGATTGAAAACGAACTGGTGGATCGCTTCGGCGCGCTCCCACCGGAGGTGGACGGCCTGCTCTTCCAATTGCGCGTCAAACTGCTTGCCTATCAATGCCGCGCGACCGCGATTGCTGCACACGAGAACCAGATCGATGTACGGCTGCCCTACCTCGCGGAGGTGGACCGGATCGCGCTGCAAAACTACTTGCGCGAAGGCACGCGCGTCAGCCGCACCTCTGTCTGGGTCCCGCGTGCCGAAGACGAGGAAACGTGGCGCGCGACGCTGCTGCGCGTGCTGGAAAAACTCTCGTTGAGCGTCCCGGAGCCGACCGAACCGGAGGTGAAAATGAGTTCGCTGGAGCGGAAAGCGCGCACGAAGGCGGAACCGGGCAATTGATGTTGATTGCTCGATAATCGGATAGACTCATTCATGCGGACCCGGATGCGAGCAGTTCAAGCGGAGAAACGGCGATGATCGATGTTCAAACGGTGAAAGTCACGGACGTTATTGGAAACCCCTTCGGCTTTGCTTCGGATGATGGCGAAAAAGTATTCGCTATCGCCAAAGCCGCAATCGAAAACAAGCAGCAGGTCGTGATCTCGTTTCAGGGAATCGAGGACCTCACGACGGCATTTCTCAACGCAGCAATTGGGGAGTTATACGGTTTGTTCTCCGAGCAGCAGATAAATGAGTATGTTGTCCTTGTTGATCTGGAGCCGGATGATGAATTTCTCGTGGGGCGTGTGGTTGAACGCGTCAAACAGTATTTTTCGGACCCGGTAATGTCGGAGTATATGGACAAGGTGATCGCAAGAGAGCTTGAAATGGACGATGAGTAGCGTTCACGACATTTCACTCTATTCGTTCTCCGAGCGGAATCACCTCTTTATCGATACGTCGGTATGGCTCCTCATTGTTGGACCTACAACCTCATACACTAAACGAAAGGATGTATACACGCAGGGTCTCAGCCGCGCCCGACGCGCAAACAGCGTTCTGTATACAAATTTCATCGTCATCTCCGAATTCATCAACCGCTTTGCGCGTATCGAAATGTCGAACGCGATGATTAACGACTTCAAATCATTTCGCCGAAGTGAACTTTGGTCGAAAACTGCTGACGAAATATCGCGCAGTGTCCGTCTAATACTCAAGCGTTCAGTTTTGATCGACACTGGTTTTGAAGCTATTGATCACGACGCACTGATGAGGGAGTTCGAGACCGGAAGCCTCGACTTCAACGATCAGGTTTTGACGCGGTTGTGCAAATCCAGAAACCTGACCTTCGTAACCGACGACGGCGATTTTGTGAACTCCGGCCTTGATTTGATCACCGGGAACAAGCGACTACTCGCCTCACAATAAATACTGTGACTCCTTTTCACCACTAATTTATTATAAAATGGTACGCCTCTGCGAACATTAGACTATCAAGCGCAGAAAAAAGGCTCAATGCAAGACCCACACGATAACTCTGAACCCACCCTCGCCCACAGCGGCTACGTGGCCGTGATTGGCCGCCCGAACGTCGGCAAATCGACGCTGATGAACCGCATCATCGGGGACAAGATCGCCATCGTCAGCCCCAAGCCACAGACGACGCGCCTGCGCCAGCTTGGGATTTATTCGCAGCCGGATATTCAGGCCATTTTCATCGATACGCCGGGCATCCACGAGCCGCGTCACAAACTCGGTCAGTTCATGGTACAGGTCGCGCTCGATGCGTTGCGCGAAGCCGATGTGATCCTCTTCGTCGTGGATATGAGTACGCTCCCGACCGATGAAGACAAGCGCGTGGCGGAGCTGCTCAATGAGTCGAAATCGGGCGCGCCCGTGATCCTTGCGCTCAACAAGATCGACCGCAGCAAGCCCGATCATATCGTGCGGAACGTCGACGCCTACCGCAAGCTGATCGCGACGGATGCGGATTGGGCGACCCTCAGCGCGCAGCTTGGCGACGGCGTGCCGGACCTGATCACGCGCATCGTCGGGAAGCTGCCCGCAGGTCCGCAGTTCTACCCGGACGACCAGATCAGCGATACCGCCGTGCGCGACATCGTGGCCGAGATCATCCGCGAGAAGGTGCTGCTCAACACCAAAGAGGAAGTGCCGCACGCGGTCGCCGTCGAGATCGAGGAATTCACCGAACGCACTCCCAAACTGTCCTACGTTCGTGCGAATATCTATGTCGAGCGCGACTCGCAAAAAGGCATCCTCGTCGGCAAGGACGGCGCGATGCTCAAAAAGATCAGCACCGAAGCGCGCGTCGAAGCCGAAGCGCTGGTCGATACCAAAATCTATCTGGAATTGTGGGTCAAGGTGCTGAAGGACTGGCGAACCGATGAGGCAGTTTTGCGACGTTTGGGGTATCGTATAGACAGATCGTAAGGGTTCGGTAACGGAGCGGCGGGCGATACATGAGCGGACACACTCCGGGGCGCGTTTCGGCGGTGCGCGCGGTCCTCTATTATGAAGGTCGCTATCTGCTGGCACAGCATCACAATTACCTGCCGGAGACGATTGGCAAATGGGGCTTGCCCGGTGGCCGGATCGAACTCAAGGACGCCGACCTGCACGCCGCGCTGCACCGTGAAATCTTCGAGGAATTCAGCATCACGGTCGATATTCTGGGCTTCATCGCGATGTACACCTACCGCGACCGCGCGCATCATGTCTTCCTGACGCGCCCACACAGCGTCGATTTCGTGGTCGACAGGACGGAAATTCTGGGGACGGCGTGGCTCAGTTTGCCGGAAGTGACCGAATGGTACACGCGCGGGCTGCTGCATACCGGCTTCGAGCTGCCCGCGATTCGCTCCAGCCTGACGCGCTTCGGCAAATTGATCGGTTCCGCGCCACCTGCCTTCCCGAACGGGCAATCCGCGAGCGAACGCTAGCCCGACCCACATACAAGCCATCCCACCCCGAAATGTGTATAACTGTAGGAAAGCACACCCTCGTTTGCATTGAAGTAAGCGCGGGGGAGGTGAAAACGTGGGTGGTACACCTTTCGGGTCCGAACTGGAGCGGCAAGTCGAAGAACGCACGGCAGCGCTTGCGCAGGCAAACGCAGAATTACAGCGTGCCAACACGGAACTGGAAACGCAGCTCCGGGAGCAAATCGAAGAGAACAAACGCACCCGCAACCTCGAACAGGAGCAGCGGGCGCTGACCGAAGCGCTGCAAGACACCATCGCAACGATGACCACCACGCTCGATCTGAACAAGGTCCTCGATCAAATTCTGGATACAGTGGGGCGCGTTACGCCCTATGATGGAGCCAATGTCCTGTTCATCGAATCCGATCTGGTGCATGTCGTGCGCCAGCGTGGATATGTCGAAAAAGAGCAGGAAAAAGAATGGCTCAGTCAACGCATCCCGCTTACAAAGCTGGCCGTTCTGCAACAAATGATCGATCTGGGGAAGCCGGTAGCGATCCCCGACACAGCAACGTCCTCTATGTGGATCGGCTTTCCGGGGCTGGATTGGATACATTCCAACCTGATTGTTCCAATCCGGCTAAAGGATCAAATCCTCGGTTTTCTCTCGCTCGATAGCGCGACGCCGGGCTTCTTCACGCAACTCGACGCAGAACGCTTGCAAACCTTCGCCGATCAAGCCGCCATCGCTATCCACAATGCGCGGCTCTATGATCGCGCCAAACGCGCAGCAATCCTTGCGGAGCGTAATCGGCTGGCCGCCGAACTGCACGACACACTTTCGCAAACCCTCTGGTCGGTCAGCCTGATTACCGAGCGCTTGCCCACGCTCTGGGAGTTCAACCGGGAAGCGGGAAAGCGCAGCCTGACCACGTTGTATCAACTGGCACAGAGCGCGCTCGGTGAAATGCGCTCGCTGCTGCTGGAATTGCGTCCCTCGGAACTCACCGCCGGGAAACCGGGCGATTTGATCCGCCAGCTTGCGACCGTCACTGCCAACCGCAGCGGATTAACCGTTGAGGTCACGGTGGAAGCACAGGAAATGCTGCCGCCGAATGTACAGGTTATTTTGTACCGCGTCACGCAAGAAGCGCTCAACAACATCGTGATTCATGCGTCGGCGACGCGGGTAGAGATTTATTTCAGCAGCCACGCGGGACAGGTCGAGTTGGTCATTCAGGATAATGGGCGCGGCTTCGATCCGGCACAGACCGCGTTGGGACATCTGGGGATGAGCATCATGCAGGACCGCATCCAGAGCATCGATGGCACAATGGAGACAACCAGCCGAAAGGGGCAGGGGACGCGCATCCGGGTCACATGGACAGATCGCGCGAATGGGACGGCGACATCCTGACAAAAAAATACCTCCTGTGCAGTTCGCTACCGTTGCTGGTAGCGTCCTATTCAGGAGGTAACGCGAACAGACGCTATTTAACGATGAACGGTCCCGCAATAGCGAGGATTTCGGCCATCGTCTTCGGCGTGTCGAAGGCGGTCGGGAACGGGACCGCGCCATTCAACAGGTTGAGGTACGAGGCATGGCGTGCTTCGATGGTCGCGATGGTCGCGCCCGCCGTGCGCAGTTCCGGCTTCTGGATGAGGGCGATTGCGCCGTCATAGGCCATTACGCCCGTGTTTTCCAGCGCCTGCGCCGTTGCGACGAACCCGTACACATCCTTGTAGCCGAAGTCATACTTGGCTTCCGCGACGGGTGTACCATTCAGACTCTGGATCGTCTTGGTCAGGGTGGCGACGTGCTGTTGCTCGTGGTCACGGATCAAGCCAAAGTATTTGACCGCCGAGTTTTCCGGCTTGTCACCAAATTGCAGCAAGAAGTCGAAGTCGCGCTTGCCCGTGAACGCCTTGAGGCCGTCGCGATAAAAAGCATATTCCAGATGTTCAAGCGTCAGGGCGAAGTTCAGGATGTCGATGTCGGTCGGGTCGGCGGCCAGCGCCTGCCCCAGGTGCAGGAAGGATTCCATGCTGAACGCGGTGACAGCAGCGGCGGCGAGTGCGCCACCCTTGAGCATCGTGCGGCGTGAAATATTCGATGAGGTTGACATTGTAAGTTCTCCAATGGGACTATGTAACACTACGTAGTATAATTCCGGGTTAGAAATGGCTGATCATCCAGTAGGTCGATTATTTTCTCAATCTTTAGGATGAAATCATACACTTGCGCATCTGCGCACCCGTGACGACCGGAGCGTGCGTTTCGCATTAACAGGAGCTGATCGCCATGCCCGATCCCATTCAGGTCGTAATCGTTGATGACCACGCCATGCTGCGAAAGGGTCTGGCTGTTTTCCTGCTGAGTTACGCCGATCTAAGCCTTGTCGGGGAAGCTGCAAATGGCGCGGAAGCGCTGCTGCTGTGTGCCGAAAAACACCCCGATGTCATATTGATGGACCTGATGATGCCCGTCATGGATGGTATCGCGGCGACGCGACGCATCCGGCAGGATTACCCGGATACGCAGGTGGTCGCGCTCACCAGCTTCGGCGAAGAGAGTTTGATCAAGGGCGTTCTGGAAGCTGGGGCAATCAGCTATTTGTTCAAGAAGGTATCCGCCGATGATCTGGCGGCGGCAATCCGCGCCGCCGCCGCCGGGCTTCCGACATTCGCGCCGGAAGTGACCGATATATTGGTACGGTCGGTTCAGGAACCCGCGTTGGCCTTTCAAGCCCTGACGGCGCGCGAAAGGGAGGTCCTCGCACTGATCGTCAAGGGGCTGGGAAACAGCGAAATCGCGTCCCAGCTGATGATCAGCCTGTCCACCACAAAATCGCATGTGAGCAATATTCTCGGCAAGCTGGGCTTGGCGAGCCGCACAGAAGCGATTGTCAAGGTGCTTCAACACAGCCTCGATGCAGGTGCATTCTACGTCACGTAATCACGATTATTCTTTCTCAAGGGTTTTCAATAAATCCATCTTGTGACTGATTGAGTCTATCTGAATTGGGTGTATGCTCACTCGCGGTGGTGTATTAGAATACATCAAACTTGCTTTGAAAAATCTTCAAACATGAAAAATGTACTTGAAATACCGCCCGTAACCTTCGATAAGGATAGCGGGGTAAACATTCATGTCCAGCCAGGAATCGAAGTTACAAGACGTGAGCGGTATCGAACAACCGCATCGCGATGGACAGGGCGCACACAACGTCACGGATATGCAAGGCCACATCATCAGCAACCCTCCCATCGCGCGGCTGCTCTTCGAGGATACCCGTTTTGCGGTGGTCTGGCTCATCGCGCGCGTTCTGCTTGGCTGGGTCTGGCTCAATTCCGGGATCGGCAAACTGAGCAACCCCGCCTGGATGGAAACGGGTGTTGCTTTGAAAGGGTTCCTCGCCAATGCCGTTGCCGTCAGCCCGACCGGGAAGACGCCCATCGCGTTTGACTGGTATCGCGGCTTCATTCAGGGGCTGCTCGATAGCGGCTCCTATGTGTGGTTCGCCAAGCTGGTCGCGGTGAGTGAAACCCTGATCGGCGCCGCGCTGATCGTCGGCCTGTTTGTCGGCATCGCGGCATTTGCGGGCGGCTTCATGAACTGGAGCTTCGTCATGGCGGGTACGGCCAGCACCAACGGCCTGCTCTTCGCGGTGTCGATCCTGCTGGTTCTCGCGTGGAAGACGGCGGGTTACTATGGGCTGGATCGCTTCGTCCTGCCGCGCCTCGGCACACCCTGGCGCACGAGCCGAACGGACGCGCCGCCTGCCGCGCGCCCACGACCCGCAGCACAACAAGTCTAGACGCGCCTGCAAACGCGCTCCGACATCCGCGACTTTTCTATCGCACGGCATTCTTGCCGTCCCAAAACCAAAACACTCAGGGACGCCAAAAATGGCGTCTGAACGCTTCAAATCACACCTCGCAAGAATGCTGCGTTTCACTATTGGACGACCAAAGGCGGAACTATCGCAGACGCAACAAAAGCAAAACGAAAGCACACTTTCAGAAAGCAGCCCGTCATGGGAAGTCGCATCATGGTCATCAACAATTCGGATGACATCCTCGCCATGTTCCACAAAATCCTCACGATAGATGATCAGCAGGTGTTCACCCAGCTCTTCCTGAACTCCGACCTGCGCGAAGTGCGCCGCATCAAACCTGATTTGATCATCCTCGATTATTACGTGGGGCGCGAAGGGGTTGGCTGGGAATTTTTGCAACTGGTCAGGATGGAAGATACAACCGCGGAAATCCCGGTCCTGATCTGCACCACCGCCGTCAAACTTGCACAGGAAATCGGCGGGTATCTGGCGACCAAGCAGGTGACGATGCTCCGCAAGCCATTCAGCAGCCGTGATTTGATCTCCGCAGTGCAAAATGCCTTACAGGGACTGAGTGTCCCCACGAAAGCACCGACGTTGCCCAATATGGATGGCGTCCATAAAAAATAGACACATCCGAAGCCATCCGTACGCAGAAGCTAAGTCGAAGGGATGGGTGATGCCACCTCGAATTCTTGTCATCGATAACCACACTACGTCACGAGAGTTCCTCACGCAGGTGCTTCAAAAAGAGGGCTGGCAGGTTTCCGCTTTCGACTACGCCGGGTTCCACCTCGCGACGCTTGAGCAGGATCGTGCCGATCTGATTATCCTCGATTTCAACCTGCCGAATGTTGGGGTCGGGTGGGGGCTGCTCCAGCTTCTCAAAATGGTCGATGAAGTCGCGAATATGCCGATTTTGATCATCACCACCGCGTTTCAGATCTCGACAGAACTGCGGAACTATCTGTTCACGCGCAATATCGGGACCATTTCGCAGCCACTCGACCTCGATATGTTTCTGATGCGGGTTCGCACAACCCTTGCGCTCGCCAGTCAGTCGGAGGTCCTACTTTCGGATGGCCGCACACTGCCTATTCTGGTGGTTGAAGACGCCGAAGACCTGCGGGATGCGGTCGTAGAAATTCTGGAATTGGAAGGGTATCGCGTCGTCGCTGCTGAAAACGGGCTGGTCGCGCTGAATCGGATCTATTCTGCAAATCATGCACTGATATTGCTGGACCTCGCGATGCCTGTGATGGATGGCTACGCTTTTTTGCGCGCCTACGACCACCAGTTGCGGCCACATACCCCGGTCATTATCATCACTGCCGAAGCGGATGTGATCACCGGTGACTTACCGACATTCGTGATCGGGGTGCTGCACAAACCGTTCGAGGTCGACCATCTGTTACGGCTCGTGGGGAAATATGCGCAGCCCGGCACGTCGAACGCTATTGATACCTCAACCGCCACGCATTGATTTCGCGGCTGGCCTCGAATGCGGGACGGCTCAACGCGCCACTGACGTGCTGCACATGCCATTCGAGATCATTGGGTGGGATGTCGAGCAGCATCGCATGATAGAACTGCCACGCCTCTTCCAAATCCTCAAGCAGCGCGACAAGCTGCCAACCGTCCCGGTCCGCGATGGCTTCCTGCCGCCACAGCATATCTTCCGGGAGCGGCGAATCCGGCTGCTGCCCGGTGCGGTAGGCAATCGCTTCGCCCAGTCGATAATAATGCGCGGCAATGAGCGAAAGCCGCTCGCGCAGCGTCAGCCGTTCGCCGAAGGTCGGGTCGGAGAGATGCGAATGCGTCACGCCGATGAGCGCATCACGCAGCGCTTGCGTATCACGAGCGAATTGGCTGACCAGCAAAGAACGTGTGTCGGGCAAGTCACGAACCCTCAGCAAAACGAATGATCATGTGATCGCTTGAATCATAACTCACATGCGCGAAAAAGGGTGCATCCGATGCGGCAGGTCCGAACAGGCGCGGCAGGATCAGCGGCAGGTCTTCGACCAGCTTCAACCCGCCGACCTGATCCAGCGGGACCCAGACGAGTTCGCCCTCGTCGCACGGGATAGTTTCGCGGGTGTCCGCTTCCGCTGTGAAGATGAAGTGCAGGATGCCCGTTTCGCCGCCCGCGTCGATGTTCGTGACGCCGCGCAACTGCACGTTACGAACGTTCAGCCCGGTCTCTTCGCGCGTCTCGCGCAGCGCGCAGGCGAGCGGGTCCTCGTCGCGTTCGAGGTGGCCGCCGATGCCATTGTAGTAGCCGGGGAAGACGCGCCGCGTGAGCGCCCGCTTCATGAGCAGCACGCTGTCCCCCTGCGTGATGAGGACCAGCGTGCGGTTGATCGTCAGCCAGCGGTCTGCGGTGGCGGCTGCGCCTTGCGCTTCACTGCCCATAATATTCAGCCACCGAGAAAATCATGGCAAGCCATCGGTGCTTTGATACATGAAAAATGCAGGTTGAGCGTCCTCGGTGATTCGGATGACAAATGGCTCCCCGCCTGGATGTTCAATTTGGGTGAGTTGATTGAAGGCATTCGCATAGATCAATGGTACGATGATAACAAAAGGTCTGTGAAAATCGAGGCGGGACTCGGCTGCTTCGCTGGTAAATGGAATATTTACAACCTCATATGAGCGCGCGCCCATCAAATATTGAACAACGGTAGTATTATCCACCCCGTTTGAGAAATAGATTTCCGGGGCAAGATAGACTTTACTGATTGCGCTATCTGCTTTCGGGTATGGATTAGCAAAAACAACGACTTGCTGACCGCGATTGGCGGCGGTTTGCATGATCTGCGCGAGTAGATTGGTAACCTGATTAGGGCGGTTGGCAAAATAGCGTCGTTCTGGAATGTAAATTAGCACCAGAAATGCAAAGTTGAAAGCGAAAAGCAGCAGCCCCGCCGAAACCACAATGCTCGCATGATCGGGTGGCTTTGGAAGCAGCGCAGAAAGGGCGTTGGCAATTCCTGCCGCGCCTAGACCGACAAGAAGCGCGAACGCAGAGACGCCGGGAAAGTAGCGTTGGTATTGAGGCGGAAAGAGCGCGAATGTCGAACCGCCGAGGATCACCGCCAGTGCCCATCCCAATGGCAGTACGCTCTTCGGCGCTCGCCACATCGAAAGGATAGTGACCGCCACACCGATTAGCAGCAGCGGACCGCCTGCCAGCCCTAAAAGATTGGAGCTGTCTCCATACCAGTTCTGATCGGGTACAGTAAACAACGCAAAAAACGAGTTGTAGACTTGTTTATCCCAGCCCTCCCAAAGTGACTCGCCACTCTGTGTTTCGACACGGCTATTCAGCAGGAAGTTATTCCAGCTTCGCGTCGTGAGCGGTTGGCCGGATTGCACGAGATACGCATTCTGCGGGAGCGTGACGATCAGCGCCGCAACCGGAACGACAAAGAGGTAACGCCACTGCTTGTTAATTGTCGTGCGTTCACGCCATGCAATCCATAGAAGATACACCAGCATCACGAATGGGAGCAGCCGACCGCCAAGATAAAATAGCTGTGCAAGTCCGAGGCAGATACCGCACAGTGCGAAATTGTGTGTCCGCCCACGCAATCCGCGCAGCAAGAAGAAAAATGCAAGCGTTCCAAATAGCGGGTCGGCGGGCTGGTTGAGTGCCAAACGGCTGAATTGTACATGGAAAGGCCACGCGAGCATGAACAGCGCAGACGCGAGGCCGACACTGCGTCCGAACAGTTCTCTGCCGAGCAGGTACAGCGCAGGCACACCGAGCGCCCCAATCAGCGCGGAGGGGAAGCGGGCAGCCGCGACCGTCTGCCCAAGCACGCTGATCGATAAACCAATCCATGCTTGATACAAATTGGGATGCGACTGTGCGCCGGGCGCGAATGGGTTGATTTGAAAGGCGGCTTGCTGAATCGCAACCCCATTGAGCGCAAAGATTCCCTCGTCCTGATCCAGAAGATATGGTGTGTTATTTAGATCGGTAATGTGCAACAGGAGTGCAATGCTGAACAATCCAGCGAGAGTTGCAGATTCGAGGCGAGATGGCATGGACAGCCTTACGCCGAAGGAGCGGGCGAGCGCGAACATGCAGGCAACCCAAACGACCATACACTCGACAAATGAACCTGACAGCATCGAGCGCCAGGTCACAACGACGACAAGCGCAAGCGCTATCACGCACCACTTCCAGCGGAACGTCAGCCCCGCATCAGCGATAAATTTATTTTCCGGACGTGGAACGATGAGCCTGCGCCCGGAAAAAGCCATTATTGTCGCCAATCCTGCAAACATCACCGCAATCCAGCCCCATACTGGCTGGTTTTGCGGATTGCGGAACATCGCGGCTTGCGCGGCAAAAAGGATGACCGACGCAGCGCCAAACCCCACAAGAGGTAAGGCGCGCCTCCTATTTAGAAACATAAAGACACTCTCGGTAATCAAGGGTGCGCAGGGATGCTTCATAAGTTCGCACGGTAAAGCCTACGCGATTGTCACATCCTTGCACAAATACACATCCTGAATTGCGTTCAACAGCGCCGCGCCTTCGGCCATTGGACGTTGAAACGCCTTGCGCCCGCTGATCAGCCCGGTTCCACCCGCGCGCTTGTTGATCACCGCCGTCGTGATCGCTTCCGCGAGGTCGTTCTTGCCGCTCGCGCCGCCGGAATTGATCAGTCCGGCGCGCCCCATGTAGCAGTTCAGGACCTGATAGCGCGTCAGGTCAATCGGGTTGTCGGTGGTCAATTCGGAGTAAATCCGCTCGTCCAGCTTGCCGTAGGAGGAGCCGCCCGTGTTGAGCGCCTTGAACCCGCCGTTCTGCGTCGGCAGCTTCTGCTTGATGATGTCGGCCTGGATGGTCACGCCGAGGTGGTTGGCCTGCCCGGTCAGGTCCGCGCTCGTCTCGTGGTTCACACCGTTGATGCTGAACGCCTTGTTGCGCGTATAGCACCACAGCACGGTCGCCATGCCGAGTTCATGCGCCCGCTCGAACGCTTCCGAGACTTCCACGATTTCGCGCGTCGCGTCTTCCGAGCCGAAGTACACGGTCGCGCCGACCGCTACACATCCCATATTCCACGCATCCTCGACCTGCCCGAACATGATTTCTTCGGCCTTGTTCGGATAGGTCAGCAATTCGTTGTGATTGAGCTTGACCATGAACGGGATTTTGTGCGCGTATTTGCGCGCGACCGCGCCCAGCACGCCGAACGTGGACGTAACCGCGTTACAGCCGCCCTCGATTGCCAGCTTCACGATATTTTCCGGGTCGAAATAGGCCGGGTTCTTCGCAAAGGATGCACCCGCGCTGTGTTCAATGCCCTGATCGACGGGCAAAATCGAGACGTAGCCCGTACCCGCCAGCCGCCCGTGATTGTAGAGCGCGGCGAGGCTGCGCAGGACCTGCGGGGAGCGGTTCGAGATGCTCCACACGCGGTCGATGAAATCCGGTCCGGGCAGGTGCAGGTGTTCCTTCGGGACGGTATGGCTCACATGGTTGAGCAGCGTATCGGCATCCTTGCCGAGATATTCTGCAATACGGTCGATGGTCAGCGTGGTCGTTTCAGCTACAGCGTTCATCGCGTGATTTCCTTATTCGGGTAAAACATGCGCCCGATTATAGCGCCTACACCGAAGCGCGCGATTTTAGGGGTCGCGGCTTGCCCGATCCGGCTTTGTGGGCGGACACACAGGTCCGCCTCTATACAATGCGCGCCATTTTCCGGAAAACCAGCATGTGAGCGAATCCTGAGTGCGTTTGCCCCGCATCGTTAGATAAATGATATACTTGCGCGGTTGCATTTTCTCTGGTCGCGCCTGCGATCAATCCCCTATTTGCGTCTGTGGAGTTTCTCGAATGACCGATATGCCGACGACCCCCGATAGCCTGCTCGCGACTTACGAAGCGGGCGTCAAATCTCCTGCGGCTGGCGATGCGACCCCCTGGCTCGAAGCGCGCAGCCACCTTGAACCGATCCGCGCCGACCTGACGACTGATCAGGCCAAACGGCTCGAAGCCGCCGACCGAATGCTCGTTCAGAACGCCGAATATGTGACTATGCCCGAAGGCGCGAGCGCGCACCCGCGCAGCGAATGGTGGTGGTACGCCGATGTCCTGGGCGGCGCTGTGCCGACCGTAGCAGCGAAGCCGACCGGTAACACGATTGGCCGCATTTTCACCGCCATTGAAGTGGTGGTGCTGCTCATCGCCGTCTTCCTGCTCCTGCGCAATTTCGGCGTGCAGCCGTTCGCGGGCATGTTCCAGCCGCCGACGCCGCCGACCGCGACCCTCGCGCCGACGCTCACCCCCGCGCCGACAGCGACAATCGACCTGAATGCGTTCGATATGAGCAAGGCGACGGTTTACTCGGCGCCGCAAAACGTGATTCAGATGAGCGTGCCGCCCTCGTGGACGCCGCCCACACCCAACCCGACAAGCCCGTATAGCTATACCTTCCTGTATGGCGCGCAGGCCAATCCGCAGGCCGTCATTAATGTCAGCCTGATCGATACCAAAGCGTTCTACAGCGAAGTCGATCCGACGGGCAAGGCGAAGACAATTACCGAAGCGCTGAACCTGATCAAGACCAACAACACGCAGGCCGATAGCCCCACCAGCCCGAAATTCGGCGATGTAACACCGGGCAAAATCGGCAAGCTGGATGGGCAGACCCTCAGCGTGCAGACCGCCGGGAATATTCAGCAGGGGACACAGCCCTCGCAGATTACGCTCCTCGCAGTGGATGTCGAGGGTGGCTCGCAGGTGGTCTATATCCAGTCGCAGTACAACGTCGGGTCCGATCCGCGCATCAAGGACACGATCCAGAAGATGCTGGATACCCTCGTCGTGAATGCGACCAACATCCCGACCGCGACCCCGACCGCGACGCTACACCCGCTGCTCGTCACGGCCACCGCGCTTGGCAACGAGATCATCGCACTCACGCCGACCAACACGGCGACCCCGACTGCGACGATCACCAACACCCCCGGACCCGGCACACCGACAGGCGCACCCGGCACGATCACCGCTTCCGGCCTCAAGATCGAAGATTTGACGGTCGGCACGGGCGCGCTTGCGGAGACGGGCAAAACCGTTACCGTCAAGTATCGCGGTACGCTGCTCAACGGTACGGAATTCGACTCGTCCTATGGCAAGACGCCGGATACCTTCGACGTCCAGCTTGGTGCGGGACGGGTTATCAAGGGTTGGGATGAAGGCCTCGTGGGGATGAAGGTCGGGGGCAAGCGCCGTCTGACAATCCCGCCGGAACTCGCCTACGGTGCGCAGGCGCAGGGCGATAAAAATCCCCGCGAACAGCACGCTCTTGTTCGAGGTCGAATTGGTGAACGTGAAGTAAATCGTTTCCTCTGTGTAGGGGTCGGCTAAATCCGACCCGTCTTCGGATTATCAAACCGGGCGGGTCGAGCCCCGCCCCTACATCATGCGTGCGAACATGTAGGGGTCGGGCTTGACCGACCCACCATTAAATTTATTGCTGGATGCCAAGCGCAGAAAAATCGTAAGGTTCTTTGCTACATCTCTTTACAAATTTCGGGTACAGTATTGCACAGGCGCAGCCAGACCGCGCGGGAGGATGGAGTGCGATACCCAATGCGTTCGCTTACAGGCTTTCTTTTCACATTTTCGTTGATAGCTGCCACATTCGGCGCAGCACAGACGAGCCTTGCCGCGCAAGGGACGCCTGACCCTTATGATATGAGCAAGGCAGTCGTCTACACAGCGGCGTCGAAACGCCTTTCAGATCAAAGTGCCGCAGGGTTGGACCTTGCCTCCCGCAGACGCATCCACGTTTATTTTATCGCTTGGTACGGGTAAGAGTGCGCAAGCGACGATTACGATTGGCTTCTCGGACGCCGCGACCTACTACGAGCAATCCGATCCAGGCGGCAATGCGAAGACCCCTGCCGATGTACTGCAAAGGGTGCGCAAGGGATTCGGGGTTGCGCTCGTGCAAAGTGTGGGCGAGGTGCATTCGGGCAAACTCGGCCAGCTTGGTGCAGCAATCCGCGTCGATTTTCTACGCGGCGTCGCTGAGGACGTGGAGCAGCTTTCGCAATCGACGTGGTATGTCGCGGAAATCGAAGACGGAAAGCGCGTGATCCATGTGCAGGTCTTGCAAATTGATGCCGCCGACGCGCGCCTGCAAGCGACGACACAGGCCATCCTCGATACGCTGCTCTTGAATCCACCCGCTGCGCCGACGCCGACACTAATCAAACCCACGCCGACCGCGCGGCCAACACGCCCGACCGCCACACCGACGCCCGCTGCGCCGCCGCTCACCTTCCGACGTCCGAAGAATCAGACCGAAGCGGACGCAGTAAAAAAACCTGTGGGGCGATCTTGAGTTGGTGGACCCGCACGAGCCGGAAGCCAATACCTACAACGTTCGCATCCCAGCGAAGCAAACGTATGGCTTTGTTTCCGGCTGGTGTGCCAAGACACAATCGCTGCTTCGCCAGAACCTCGCGCACCGAACGGTATCCATTCTGGTGAATGGTTCGCCTGTGCCGCAGGAACAGATATTTCACTACGAAAAGAAACTCGATACGACACACTATTGCGCCTTCGATGTGACGATCATCACCGGCTGGCAATCGGGGCGAGACGTACACGATTGAGTCGTACATCGAGCAGGACGCCGACATTAACGACGGCACAGGGGATTACGCGCCGGGCGTTTACGAAGACATCCTGATCGTTACAGTGGACTAACTCGCGCTTTCGCGCTTGAAGCCTACGGCGTCGCGAGGGCGAGCGCCACCGAACGCCGGAAGGTCACGCTATTCACCGATGCCCAGATCGACGGCAGAGCCATCCGCGAACTCGTTCAGGAGTAACTCCTGTGTGGCACGAAGTGCCGCCGAAGCCGGGTCGGTGCGCAGCGTTTCCATGATTACCTGCACGATTTCGATGGCGCTCAGGTAGTTCTCGAACGGCGAGAGGATGTCCAGCGCTTGTACCGTCTCCGTCCCGAGCAACGAGCGGAAGTAGATCAGGTCGTCCTGCAAGCGCCGCGCCGCGATCAGCGCATCACGCACCGAATCGCCGCGCTCTACCACGTCGCGCAGTTCGGCAAGCTGCGCCCACACGGTTGGCGCGATCAACGTCGTGATCAGCGCACCCGTATCGCCGTCCGGGTCCCACACGAACGCCTTGCGTAGTTCTTCCATCGTCTGGGTATACAGATCGAAGTCGATAGCGCCTAGCTTGACCCGCGCGAGGTCGCGCCAGCTTTCCATGCGCTCCGCGACGATACCCGCGTTCGGGTCGTCGACATCATCCGCGATGAGCAGCGGCGCGGTCATGAATCGCGTAGCCAATCACCGCGTCCTGTATTTGCCGCGTCAGCCGATCCACATCTGCCGGGTTGCGCTCCGGCAGCGCAAGCGTGATGAGGCCACGCACGCGGTCCAGTTCGCGCGCGAAGGCGTTCAAGCGGCGGTCGTCGCCCGCTTTGACCTGCGTCGCGAGCCGATCCGTGCGGTCGATGAAGTGCAGACCAAGTTTGCGGATCGCGCGTTCGGCGCTCATCGAGGGGTCGAGCGTCAGCACCAGATCGCGGCATGTTGTCGCGCATCAGTGCGGCGCGGCGCGGTCAGGATCGGGATTTGCGGCGCGTCAGCGCCCGGCTCCGCGACTTTTTCCAGCGTGACGCGCTGCCCGAAGACGCGCTCCCACAGGTCAGCTTTGGCATAAGCACGCACGGCGTCGGTTTCAGCCTGATCGCCCGTGAGCAGGATCGTCAGATCGTGATCATCGAAGGTCGCGGAGTCGATCTGCGTGGGAATGCGCGCCGGAACCATCCAGCCCGTCCCGCGATGCGCAGCAGCGCTGCGAGCGCGAGCGTATCATTTTGCAGCGGTTCAGGCAGTTCGGTAAAGGCCGGGTCGCGTTCCGGGCGCACGCGGCGGCGGTGGAAGGCGGCCAGCAGCGCGACCATCACCTTTTCATTGGCAGTGAATTGTTCGAGTGGCGTCTCAAGGATGATGTCGCGAGCGCGCATCTGGTGATTATCCGGGTCGAGATGATCCGCGATACCGTGCAGCAGCGCCCCGGCCTCCAGCAGCCGCCGCTCGTTGTCGGGCAGGCGGTGGATTTCGGCGGTCGCGTCGAAGAGCCGATAAGCGAGATCGGTCACGTAGCGCGCGTGGTCCAGATTCACGCCATATTTATCGACAAGACCGCGCACGGTCGTGATTGGCGGTTCCGGTGGCGGGAGGGGTTCCGGTTCTGTGAGCAGTTCGATGATCGGTGGGAGCGCGGTCGGCTCGAATTCCGCAACGGTCGCAGCTTTCGGCTTACGACCGCGACGCGGCTTCTCCGCTATGATTTCGGCAGCAGGCGTCGGCGTTTCGACTCCCGGCGCGGCCTTCGGCTTACGACCGCGACGCGGCTTCTCCGCTACGGGTTCGGGCGCTTCGACTTCGGGCGCAAGCGTATCCGCGAGGGTCTCCTGAACAAGTTCAGGTGAAGCCTCCGCGATGGCTTCCGGCGCAGCTTTCGGCTTGCGACCGCGACGTGGCTTTTCCGGTTCTACAACGGGTGTCGGTTCGGGTTCGACGGCAGCTTTTGGCTTGCGACCCCGGCGCGGATTTTCCGCGACCACTTCCGGTGCAGGCGTCGAGGTCTCAACTTCGGGCGGCACGTCAGGCGCGGCGGCGGCGGCGGGACCGGGCAGCGACTCCTGAACAGGTTCGGCTTTCGCAACGCGCGGCTTTCGACCCCGGCGCGGCTTCTCGTCGGCGGCTGGTGCAGCTTCGGTTACCAACGCTTCTGGCTCAGCATCTGCTACAGGAGTCGGAAGTTCCAGCGCGGGTTCTTCGATTTGCGGGGCGGGTTCTGGCGTCGCTACGGGCGCGGACAAATCCGCATCCAGTGCCGGGTCGGGCGACTCACCACTGAGCGCGTTGACACCCTTCGAGCGGAACTGCTTCACCCAATGGCGGACTCCCGCCTCGCTCATGTTCAATTCCGCGCCAATCGATGCCGGGTCCGCGCCCTCATAGGACCGAAGCACGGCGCGAGCGCGGGCGACGACTTTTTCATTCTCATCAGCGGCGAGGGCGCGCAGCCGCTTTTCTACATCAGGGGCCAACTTCGACCGCTGAACATTCGACATGCGTATTGATCCTTTGCAGAGCCGATAAAATAGGAACGCAGCTCCGAATTTGCCTTATTGTAGCGGTTCTTCCCGCTTTTGCCGATCCCCGACTACAATTCCCGTATAAAACAAAGGGCAAT
This sequence comes from Aggregatilineales bacterium, assembly GCA_965246845.1. Taxonomy (GTDB): domain Bacteria; phylum Chloroflexota; class Anaerolineae; order Aggregatilineales; family UBA2796; genus JBBRMW01. Next base: position 42,967 of record CBDFFR010000006.1, on the reverse strand, counting down.
CGGTTGGTAACGCTGCATCATCTGGCAATCGTAGTCGAAGATATGGAGGCCGCGCTCGGCTTCTGGCGGGATGCGCTCGGCCTGCCGCTCGCGAAGCAGGAACGTAACGCTGGCGAAGAGGTACAAATCGCATTTCTGCCGCTCGGCGAAAGCGAAATAGAATTGCTCGCACCGCTCAACGAGACGAGTGGTGTGGCAAAGTACCTTGCGAAGCGCGGCGCGGGGTTGCATCACCTGTGTATCGAAGTCCCCGCGCTCGATCCGATGCTCGATAAGCTGCGTGCTGCCAACATCGAACTGATCAACGACGCGCCGAAGGTCAACAGCGAAGGCCGTCGCTATATCTTCATCCACCCGAAGAGCGCCTTTGGCGTGCTGGTCGAACTCTACGAGCGGTTGCCGTGACGCTCTCGCTGGACCGCCAGAACGCCTACCGCGAACGCTACCGCCGCGCGCACCCCGGCTGGCAGCCCGCCACAGAACTCTACGAGGAGACGATCCGCGCCGCGCTGCGCGACGAGGCGCGCGTGCTGGATGTCGGTTGCGGGCGCGGTGGCGTACTGGAACAACTGGGGGATGCGGTCGATCATCCGTTCGGCATCGACCCGGACGCACGTTCGCTGGTTGAACATCGTGTGCAACCGCTGCCGCGCGCCGCTTCCCTCGCGGATGGTTTGCCGTTCCGTGCGGCGAGTCTGGATTTGATCGTATGTAGTTGGGTCCTTGAACACCTCGCGGACCCGGCGCGCACCTTTCGCGAGATCGGGCGCTGCCTGCGACCAGGTGGCGCGTTCATCTTCCTGACGCCGAACAGCGTGGCCTTCGTGACTCTGCTCAATCGTGCGCTTAAGCCGCTGCAAAGTACGCTCGTGCCGCGCCTTTATGGGCGCGCAGAAAGCGATACCTTCCCCGTCGTTTATCGCGCGAACCGCCGCGCGCAGATTGCCCGCCACGCCGCGCAAGCCGGTATGCGGCTGGAGACCTTCCGCGCCGTGCTGGACCCGACCTATCTGGCTTTCAATCCGCTGCTGTACCGCGCCAGTGTCCTGCTCTCGCTTGTGACACCGCCCGTTCACCTCGTCGGGGTTTGCCGCCGCCACAACGCCTGAATATTGCGGATGATCAAGCCGAGGCCGAGCATCATGCCCATCACGATCAACGCGCCGCCGAGCGCCATCACCAGCCGGACCGGGCGTGTCAACGGAATAATGATCGTATTCGCCGCGCTTGCGCCGCTCCCGACCGCCGCCCCGCCAAACTCGAGGATCGCTGTCTCGCCCGCCTTGACAGTGAGCGGGACGCTCAACGGCGTGACCGCCCGCGCGAAGGGCGACGAATATTCGAGGGTATAGGTCCCCGGCTGTACGTTTTTGAAACAGGCCTGCCCGGTCGCGTTCTCCGCGATGAACAGGTTCGCGACGACGACCTCCCCACTTTTCAGGCTTGCAGAGACGTTCGGCAGGGTCGGCTCACCCGTATCACGCGCGCCGTTTTCGTTCGTGTCGATGTAGGTCAGGATGCACAACCCCGCCGCCTGCGCATCCAGCCGACGCGCGAACGTGAGCCGCGCGCCACCACCCAGCGCGACCAATACGAGCAGCGCCAGCATCAGGCGCTTCATAGCGCGAAATCCCGTAGCAGGCGCGAACGCAACGGATGGCGTAGCCGCCGGAGCGCCTTGCCTTCAATCTGGCGGATGCGTTCGCGCGTCAGGCCGAATTTCTCCCCGACCTCTTCCAGCGTATACGATTCGCCATTGGCGAGGCCGAAGCGCATCCGTAGAATGCGCGCCTCACGCGGCGAAAGCGTACTCAAAACCTCTTCCAGCTTTTCACGCAGCAGGTTGTCTTGCGCGGCCTGCGCGGGCGTCGGCGTGCTTTCGTCTTCGATGAACATGCTCAATTCGCTGTCTTCTTCGTCGCCGACGGGCTGTTCGAGACTGAGCGGCTTATAGCTGACCTTGAGCATCCATTGTACTTTGCGCGCGGACATGCCCATCTCTCGCGCGATCTCTTCCGGCGTCGGACGCGCGCCGTGTTCCTGTTCCAGCCGCCGCATGACCTTGTAAAGCTGCCGGATGCGATCAGTCATATGCACCGGGACGCGAATCGTGCGCCCCTGATCGGCAATCGCGCGCGAAATCGTCTGGCGTATCCACCATGTCGCGTAGGTGCTGAATCGATAGCCGAGCGCCGGGTCGAATTTCTCGACGGCTTTCATCAGGCCGAGGTTGCCTTCCTGTATCAAATCGAGGAACGGCACACCGCGATTGAGATAGCGTTTGGCGATGCTCACGACGAGGCGCGTATTGGCGCGGATCAGGTGATCGCGCGCATCGCGTCCGCGCGCGACGAGGCGCTCCAGCGCTTCGCAATCGACGCCCGTTCCGAGCGCGATTTTGACTTCTGCCGCGATGCCCGCCGCATACTGCCCCGCGAGCGTCACTTCTTCATCCATCGAGAGCAGCGGGACGCGCGCCATTTCGCGCAGGTACAAGCCAACGCTGTCTTCGGGCAGTTCATCCAGCGCATCGAGGTCGAAAGCGGATTCGTCCGGCTCGTCGACTTCCGGCGTGTAATCGCCATCGGGCGCGTAAATTTCGACGCCGCTGGCGTATAGCGCGGCTAACAGCTCGTCACGTACTTCTGCGCCTTCGTCCGGGAGCGCATCCTGAATTTCGAGCGCGGTCAGGTAGCCTTGCGTTTCCGCATGGTCGAGCAGGGCTGCGAGGCAGTGATTGAAATCGAACTGATAAGCCGTCTTCACAAAATGCTCCCTCGCGCAAATCAATTCTTGCGCTGCGCGTGCGTCTCCTGACTATTGAGTTGGTCGCGGAATGCCTTTAGTGCCGCGAAGCGCGGATCGATAGGTTCCGCGTCGCATTCGCACGGACCGTCGTTCAGGTTCGCGCCGCATTCCTTGCACAGACCCTTGCACTCCGGTTGACAGAGGATGTGCTTCGGCAGCGCGAGCAGCACCTCTTCGCGGACGAGCGGCGCAAGGTCCATGATGCCGCTGTCATCGATGGTGAACTCCGCGCCGGGTTCGGGTGGATAGACGTACAGCTCTTCGATGGGAACTGCGAGCGGGACGAGTGCATCATCGAGGCAGCGGTCGCACTCCGCGAGCAGGCGCGTTTCGAGCGTCCCCTGTACGAGGATGCCGCGCGAGGTGCGGCTCATCGTGACCGCGCCGCGCAGAAAATCGAGCGTGAGGTCTTCCGCGACGCGAATCGTGGAAGGGATGTCCAGTTCATTTACGCGGCTGCGTCCGGGTCCTTCTGCGAGAAGGTAGCCGACGTTGAGCCGCAGGACTTTCTTGGGAATATACCGGTTGTCGTTCACGATAGCCTTTGGGCTTTCAGGCCGCTGTGCGCGCCGGACCGTGCCGGAAAACCGCGCGGTGAACAGGGGACGATAACGCGCATTATAGAAAATTTGGGCGAGTGAGTCAATGGAGATTGAGCCGTCCTGAGCTTTTCTTACTGCTTTTTAACAAGTTGGGGATGATTTTTACGGTGTTCACAGCGATGTTGGCTACACTATAGGCAATCACATCCTGACATACATGACGGTTCCCCAATGATCAACCTGCACGACATCCTGCAAGCGGGTAACGGCCAGCTTTTCGGAGACGCCGCCGCCGAAATCTTCACGGACTTCTGCTTCGATTCGCGGCGCGTCAACCCCGGTGAACTGTTCGTCGCGCTGCGCACGGAGCGCGGCGACGGCCATCCGTTCATGGCCGAAGCAGTACGGGGCGGTGCGCGCGGCATCCTGTGTATGCGCCCGCCGGAATTTGACACGAGCGGCCTGTCGGTGGTCGTCACGCGCGATGTCGATGCGGCGCTGCTCGGCTGGGCGCGGATTGTGCTGCAAAAGTTCAATACGACCGTGATCGCGGTGACGGGCAGCGCGGGCAAGACGACCGCAAAGGAAGCAATCGCGGCAGTCCTGAGCGCGGGCGAGCGCCATCAGGTCTATAAAAGCCCGGATAGCTATAACGGACGCTTCGGGCTGCCGCTCGCGCTCGGCAAGCTGACGGCAGAACACCGCCTCGCGGTCCTCGAATTCGGCACGGACCGCTTCGGGGAGATGGCGCAACTCGTCGAAGCAACCGCCCCGCGCGTCGCGGTCGTGACGAATATGGGACACAAACATACTGCGCGGCTCGGCACGCTCGAAGCGATTGCCGCAGAAAACGCGGTGCTAATCCACGCGCTACCCACCGACGGCGTGGCACTGCTCAACTACGATGACGACCTGACACGCGGCATGGCGGCGCAGACGCAGGCACGCACCTTCACCTTCGGGCTGGATCGCGACGGCAATGCGTTCGGCGCGGACCTGATCGCCTACAATATCGAGATCATGCGCGAGAAGACGGCCTTCGACCTGCGCTACGGACGTGAGCGCTATGTCGGCTGCTGGGTTCCGCTGCCCGGCGCGCATCAGCTTTACAGCGTTCTGGCCGCGCTCGCCGTCGGGCTGCAATTCGGCGTGCCGCTGGAAGACGGCCTGCAAGCGCTCACGCACTTCGAGCCGCTCCCCGGTCGGTTGCGCCCGCTGGATGGTTTGAACGGTTCGCTGCTGCTCGATGACACCTACAACGCCTCGCCGGAAAGCACGCTGGCCGCGCTTGATTTTCTGGAAGCACTGCGTCGCCCGGAACGTGGCGAACGCGCGATTTTCGTCCTCGGCGAGATGGACGACCTCGGCGGCTATGCAGTCCACGCGCACACCGATGTCGGGCGGCGGGCGGCACGCGCAGCGGATATGATCATCGCGTGCGGCGATACGGCGGCGGTCGCAGCGCGCGCGGCGCTGGAAAGCGGTCTGGCACGCGAACAGGTGCGGGTCGTTTATAGCCCGGCAGATGCGGCGGCGCTGCTCGCGAGCCTGCTCACGCCGGAGACGATTGCGCTGGTGAAGGGCGGGATCGCGGCGCGCATGGAGCGCGTCGTCGCGCCTGTCCTAGCCCGGACAGAAGACCGCGCGCTGCTGCCCCGGCAGGAGAGCGTCTACGCGGTGGTGCGCGCCCAATCACCGCCGCGCCCGACATGGATCGAAATCGATCAGGGCGCGGTTGCCGGGAACGTGCGCCGCCTGCGTGACCACATCGGACCGGAAACCGCGCTGATGGCCGTCGTGAAGGCCAACGCCTTCGGACATGGCGCGGTCGCAGTCAGCACGACGGCGCTGCTCAACGGCGCGACGCATCTGGGCGTGGCGACGGTCAACGAGGGTGTGGAACTGCGCGAAGCCGGGATCACTGCCCCGATCCTTGTCCTCGGCTACACGCCACCCTATGCCGGGGAGCAGGCAATCCGCTACGACCTGCGGCTGACGCTTTACGATCTCGAACTCGCGCGTCTCTTCAACCGCGCCGCCGGGGATATGGACGCGCGCCTGAACGTGCATATCAAAGTGGATACGGGCATGTCGCGGCTCGGCCTGCTCCCCGATCAGGTGATTCCATTCTTCCGCGCGCTGCCCGCGATGAAGCATATCGAAGTCGAAGGACTCTTCACTCATTTTTCGGTCGCGGATGACGACCCGGCGTTCACGCTAAGGCAGTTGGAAGCGTTCCAGCGGCAGGTCGCGGTCTTGCGCGCGAGCGGCATCACGTTCCGGTATCTGCACGCAGCCAATTCCGCCGCGACATTGCGATACCCGGAAACGCATTTGAATATGGTGCGCGTCGGCCTCGCGATGTATGGTCTCGATCCCGGTGTGCCGCTCTTGCCGGGGATGCGCCCCGCGCTGACCTGGAAGACGAGCATCGCGCAGGTCAAGACGCTCGCGACGGGAACCTTTGTCGGCTATGGCAATACGTGGCGCGCGAACAACACCGCGACGATTGCCGTGATCCCGGTCGGTTACGCGGATGGCTTCCGACGCGGTCCCTCAAATTGGGGCGAAGTGCTGGTACACGGCAAACGTGCGCCGCTGGTCGGACGTGTGAGCATGGATCAGGCGATGATCGATGTGACGCTAATTCGGGATGTGGCGATTGGCGACGAGGTGATCCTGATCGGCGTGCAGGGCGACGACCGCATCACCGCCGACAATGCCGCCGCGCAACTTGGTACGAGCAATTACGAGGTGGTGAGTACGATCCTCGCGCGTGTGCCGCGCTTATGATCTTCCAATGTGAAGTATGTAAAAAGGCGCGCGGGCAAGGCGTCCTGATGATTGACCATTGTGAATCTATCAGGAGTCAACCTCATGCAGGCAATCTGGAATGGCAAAGTCATCGCGGAGAGCGATAAAACCATCGTCATCGAAGGCAATCACTACTTCCCGCCCGAAGCGGTCCACAAGGAATTCCTGACCGAAAGCACACATCACACGGTCTGCCCCTGGAAGGGCAACGCTAGCTATTACAACGTTGCCATCGACGGTGAGACGAACGCTAACGCCGCGTGGTACTACCCGCAGCCGAAGGACGCCGCGAAAGAAATCACGGGCTACCTCGCGTTCTGGAAGGGTGTCAAGGTTCAGTAGTTTTTAAGGTTTTTCGATAGTGGGCGGACACATAGGTCCGCCCCTACACAGACGCGCGATTTTCCGGTGTAGGGGTCGTGGCTTACCCGATCCTTTTTCTTGGATTATTTCAACCAGCCGGACAGCGCCGCTTCCAGTGCGGCTTCATCGAACGGCCCGAACTGCCGCGCGAGGATCACGCCGTTGCGGTCCAATACATACGTCGTCGGATACTGGCGTACTTCGTACTGCGTGTTGATCTTGCCGCTGCGATCCAGCCCAATATTGAAGTGCAGACCGTATTCATCCAAAAATGGCTGAATGGTTTCGGGCGTCTCGCGATTGTTGACCGCGAGGACGATCAGACCGCGTTCTTTGTTCGCATCCGCAAGTTTTTGGAAAAACGGCATCTCCGTCCGGCACGGACCGCACCATGTCGCCCAGAAGTTGAGCAGGACGACCTTGCCGCGCACCGCTTTGGAGCCGCTCACAGTCCCGGTGAGCAGCGTCGTCGAGAACTCCGGCGCGCTGCTGCCCGGCAGGAGTCCTGCTTGAGGACTACTGCGCACGGATGCAGCATCTGCCGTTATGGTCTGCACAAGAGGGGCGAAGCGCGTACTGATAATGGCTTGCTGTGTCGGGTCCGTCACCAGGTTGGGACCGCAGCCGAAACACAGATGCGATATGAGATATACAATTGCTGCCACTACGACAACCATCAGACCGATTGCAGCAATTAAGAGTGTCCGTCTCACGGCGTCGGCGTGATCCGATATTTGTAATTCGGACCCACCTGCATACATGTCGAGAAGTCCATACCCGCAACTTTACCTTGCGCCGCGCCCGTCACGCATTCTTCCACATTATAGGAAAAATCCGCGAGACCCGTCAGCCGCCCGGCGATCTCGCCAAGCTGGTTGGTGAACAGCAGATAGCCCATGAAAATGAGCAGGACGCCGCTCACGAGTTCGATCATCCGCATCCGCTTCTGAATGCGCCGCAGCAGTGGTTTGATGCGGTCGATCATCGCAGCGGCGAGCAGGAACGGGATGCCCATGCCGAGCGAATAGGCAGTGAGCAGCCACGCGGCGCTCGCGGTAGAGCCGTTCGACGCGATAGTAAGGATACTGCCATAAATCGGACCGACGCAGGGCGTCCAGCCCGCCGCGAAGATGACACCCATTACGAGTGACCCACTATAACCCTTTCGGCTACGTGGGTTCATTTGCATCCGGGTGTCACCATAAAGCCATGCTGTCAAGCGTGCGAAGAATACACCAAGCGGCGTTGCTGCCGGGACATGAGCAGTTAACCAGCGAAGGACAAGACCTGTCACCCCAAGAATGTGCAGGCCGAAAAAGATAACAATGATCCCGCCAACGCGCGCAATCGTGATCTGCAGGTCATAAAAGCTCACACTGAGCAGTTTGAATCCGGTATTCACCGCGAGGCCGAAGACGACGAAAACCAGCGTGAAGCCGAGGACGAACATCACGCCATGCAGGAAGATCGCGGCGCGGTTGCCGACCAGTGCTGGACGTGGACCACCCGCAAACGCGAGTTCGCCTGCCGCTTGCTGGCCTGCGCGCGCGCCGAGATAGCTCACATAGGCCGGGACGAGCGGCAGCACGCATGGCGAAATGAAGGAAAGGAACCCGGCCAGCAGCGCGATCCAGATCGGCGGCGCATCGACAACAAACATTACACTTACTCCTCGACCACTATCTGTACATCGGACGCGCGCGCCATCGAATACAAACTGCGCGCGGCGTCCATGCTCAATTCGATTTGATCAATAGGTCCATCAGCAAGCCCAAAGCGGTTGTGCGACCACGCGCCGCACAGGTCCAGCCCGAAATCGGTGCGCAGCGTCCACGTTGCTGAAAGTCCGGCAGCCTCGCGCGTGATTATCCGGCCACGCGCGCCGATGAAGTCGCGAATTGTGCCGTATAACGGCCAATCCGTGCTTCCGATGCGCGCGCTTAAGCGTGACGCCGAAAGGTGAACGGTAGATGAAGCGCGTGTACCACTATCCCCTTGATGCACCGCAAACGCGGATTCTTCCGCCCAGCCAAACGGCTCCGCTTCGTACCACGTCCCGCCGTAGCGATCCGTGAGACGCGCACTGACGTGGATCACTGCGCCATGACCGAGCCGTGCGGCAATCGGCGCGGCAGGGTCGGCATACTCCCGCAGTGCAGCCGACGGCGCGCGGCATTCCGCAAGAAATTCACCGTCGGGAACGGCTGCATTTGGTGCAAAGTCGAGCAGGGGAGACATCGCAGTACGCGGGACATAGCCCCCGGCGAGGGCAAGCCACTCACCCATCCCGCGCACAGCATGGATACTATCCTGCGCGAGGTGGCCGAGGCATACCCCGTCTGGTGCATCATAAAGCGGCGCGGCAGTCAGGCAGTACGCCGTGTAGGAATCGGATTTATCCGACCCCACGCCCGCCCACACGCCGAGCGCGCCCGCCCGCCCGAAGAAGCCGCGCCGCGAGATCGCCACTAGTTCCCCAGACTGTTCGCGTCCTGCGGACCCTTGCCCGCAGCGACATGGCAGGCGATGCACGCCGTATTGCGGCGCTGCGTCTCCATGAAGAACACCTTTTCGCCATTCGGGATTTCCGAGTGCGGCAGGTGGCAACCCGTGCAGGTGAGCGGCGCGTTCTCGACCGGGGTGGACCATTCCTTGATCGCGTCCGGGTTGTTCTTGAGCGCTTCGGCGATGGTCAGCTTCGCGCCGTTGGCGGCGGCTTGTTTGGCCTGCGGGAGCAATGTATGGAAGTGATTATCCAGCCCCTTGATGTCGCGCAGGTAATCGGCATGGCAGCCGACGCAGGCTGCGTTGGGGAGCCACGCCTCGCGAATATCGGTCTTGGCGATGGACGGGTTTTCGTTCCCGGTCAGCCAGGTCACGGTGTCACGACCCGCCAGCAGGAGCGTACTCACGCGATGGCCGAGGCTGCCGTCTCCGCGGTGGCAATCGATGCACGCGAACGGCTCCTTGCTGTCTTTCGCCGCTGCGATGTGGTAGTGCGCGCTCGACAGATCGTTGACGGGCAGCGTCGGGTTATCGACCGAATAATACGCGCGGTTGAAGTAAGTCGTCTCCGGTACGGTGTGGCAGGAGATGCAGAACGTATCGTGTTCTTCCAGCGCAGACGCGGCGACGAAGCCGATCCCGCTGAATAGCAAAAGCGCGACGAACGCGCCGCCGATGAGTAGCGGCCAACGCCGCGCGCGACGCTTCTTCGGAGTAGTATCCACGATGGGCTGCGGTGTGTTGCTCATATTCAGGCTTTCGGGGTTTCGGCGCGGACGTTGATTTGATGAATAGCGCTCGTGCCATCGCGCGAGTTGTCACCGAAAATCCCGGTGTTCTCTTTATCCTGTACGAAGCCGCTCTCATCGGTCACGCGGACCGCTACCGTGTACGCTCCCGGCGCGGTCGGGACCCACTCGAAGCGCCATTGCGCCCAGGTCAGGTTGTTGGGTCCGAGCGTGATTTTTGCAGGCATCCATTCGCCATCATTAATCCGCACTTCGACCTTCGTGATCAGGCGCGGCGCGGCATAGGCGACGCCCTGAATTTGCACCTTCGCGCCGACCTCAGCCGCATCCGCGCGGGAGTCGTTCGGCGGGCTTTTGATGATCGAATTGGTGTTCACCGTCGCGAGGTTGGAGTAGCCATTGCCTTCCCAGAAGCCGATGTAATCCTGGTCGATAAATTCAATGTGGGTAATCCAGCGCGGCATCTTCTGGCCGTAAAGCCCTGGCATCATGATCCGTATCGGGAAGCCGTGCGTCGTGTTCAGCGGCGCGCCGTTCATTTCGGTCGCGAACATCACGTTCGCTTGCCGGACGTATTTCATCTGCACGCCCGTCGTGTAACCATCCGCACCCGTGATTTTGACGTGCGTGGCCTTCGCTTGAATGCCCAATTTATCGAACAATGCTTCGGCGTGGAAGCCCTTCCAGATCGCGTTGCCGATCAGCGAACCGCCAACCGGGTTGCCAATACACTCAATGCTGCGCATCTCTTCGTATGGCTCGTATTTCGCGATGTCGTCATACACGAACGTCATTGGATTATCGACCAGTCCGTCGATCTTCATCGACCAGGTGGCTTTGTCGAGCGTCGGAGTCCGCGAATAATCGTATTGCGTGACGTAGAAACTATCAACGGGCGTGGTGAATATTTTATCGAAGACGACTTCGCCGTAATGCGGGTCCGCTTTCGCGTTCGCGGAGAGGATCACGGTTGGCGCGGGCGTCAGTGTCGGGAGCGGGGCGCTGCCGGGTTGATATTGTGTGGGCGGGATCAACCCCGCCGGGCGGCATCCCGCCGCTGCTGCCAGCGCGGACCCCGTGACGCCCAGTAAAAAGGCGCGGCGCGTAACATTGGATGGCATAGGATAAACGCTCCCGTCGAATTGCTATTAAGTATAGCCGATCCGCGCCGTCCTTACGCCGTGCGTTCATCACATTGTTATTCGCGTGTGAGAAATCCGGCAGAAATGCCCGCGCCGCGTAGCTCCACTTTCGGGATGAGGTATGGCGAGACGGGCAGCGGCGGGTCGCCCATTTGCAGGTTGCGGTCGGGGTCGGCGGCGACGTTGTATTGAAAACCGGAGTCTGTCGCGTAAAGTTTGACGGGTTCGTTCCCGACCGTCGGGAAATCGACGCGCGCCGGGTCGAACGAATTTGCATAGCCGTTCGCAAGCAGCAACGCGGAGACGATCAGGATAGCGACGGGCAGCGCCCGCGCGAGGGTTTGCTTCCAGCGGTTCTCGATGTTGCCGAACAGCAAATCGAGCGCGGCGAGTGTCAGTGCAATAGCGAGCAGCCAGAACGACGCGCCCGCGAAGCGCGGATCGGGCGCGCTCAACCACCAGTACAGGCACGAGAGAGCGGCGGGCATGATCAGCAGGACAAATCGAAAATCGAGCCTGCGCCGGATGATCGTCAAAATCATAAAGGCCGCGAGGCCGAATAGCGCCGCGTAAAATGGCACGACGAATTGAAATTGATTCATCGGATCGATTGCAAGCAAACTCGTCCAGGTCGGCAGCCAGTCCCAATTGCTGAGGACCTGCTCCGCGCTGGAACTGGAGACCGGGTAGCGCGCCCAGCTATAAATCCAGTCTTCGGCCTCTTTCGCAGTCGCAGCGGGGATGCGGTAATCGACCGCGACGGCTCCGATCCGCGAGGGGAAGGCCGGATAACCGCTCTCGATCACGCCGACCACCACCCACAGCCCGCCGATCAGTGCCGCGCCCGCGAAGGCCGGGAGTAAATTTCGCACGAGCGTTGCGCGCGGAGCTTGCCGCTCGCGGAGCGCTTCGACTGCAAACACGACTACAACCAGCGCGCCCGCAAAGGCCGCGCCGCTCAATTTCTGCGTGACGCTGACCGCGCCGAGCGTCACCGCAAGGAATAGCCACAGCCGCCGCTCGCGCGCATCCGGCTCGCGACCCCATAGCACACGCGCAAACGCAAACGCCGCCGCCGCTTGCAGGATGAAAATGCCGAGATCGGGTGACGGACCGGAAATGTTCGCGCTGTACGGTTGCTTTTCGGCGCGATAGAGCGCAAGCGGGATGAACGCCGCCGCGAGCAGGTCCGGGATATTCAGCCGTTTCGCGCCGGGTCCGAAAACAAGACGCAGCGCGGCATAGGCGCAGTGCATGACCAGCACCACCAGCAGCAAACTATTCGCGAGCGAATAGCCGTGTCCGAAAAATGGGTAGATGTTCAGCCATGCGCAGTACAGGAAAAACGACTGGTTGAACGCGAGGCGATAATGCAGGTTGCCGAGACCGGGGATCACTGCAAATTCATTGCGCCAGCGAATCGAGCTGAGATGATAGAACACACTATCGAAATCAAGCTGCGAATCGAGCGCGCGGTTTGCGACCCATACAGCGGCGATGCCGATAATGATGATGAAGCAGACTAGCCGCAGCGGGTGAATATTCAGGCGTCCGAGTCGCGCCATGTAAAATCCGCACCCGGCCAGCCCGACTGCGCCGATACCAACGCTCGCCAGCGCATTGATTGGCGCGACCAGATACCAGCCATAGAGCAACGCAATCAGCGCGACATAGCCGAGCCAGAATTGCGCGAAACCACCCGCTCCGCGCAGGCCAAAAGCCGCGCGTAACCACGCCCCCAAGCCGAAAACCACAGCAAATGCGAGCGCCCAGCCCGCGAAAACACCGGGCATTAAGTGCGGATCGGCGTCGGGCGCAGGAATAGCGCGCGGAGCAGCACGCCCGCCCCAAGCGCAATGAATGTGATCCCAGTCAGCGTCGTTCCGGGCGGGACCTGATAGGCTGTACCGAGGAGTATGGAAGCGGAAAAACCGAGCAACCCAGCGCCACCAATCACGCCACGCGGACGCCCGCGTGCCAGCGCCGCCAGCAGCCACAGCACCGCGAACAGCACGCCCGCCAGCGGCCACCACAGCGCCACCTCGACGGGAATCACGAGTTGCCCACCCGCCAGCAGCACTGCCGCAAACAACACGAGCAGCGCAGCGAAGACCAGCGGAATCACGTTCAGGCGCAGCGTGGGCCGCCGCCTGCGCACAGTGACGAGCGGCGCTTCCTCGCTAACATCCAGCGCTTCTTCAACCGGGGCGGCCTCTGCAATTGGCTCGTCTTCCGGCTCGGTTGGCGGCGTGTACTCGAAATCGACGGGCTGCTGCGGATCATCCATCGCGGTTAGCTTCCGCTACGTGCAGGCTGCACGGCGCGGCGGCTCTCGATACACTGCACGCCATCCGGTCCGACCGCCTGTGCATAGCGAACCCCGGCGGGCAGCTCGATACGGTCCCCGGCGCGCAGCAGAATACGTTGCGCGTAATCGGGAATATCGATCTCGACCGACCCCTGAATGCAATATAGCACCTTATCGAAGGTATGCGAGCGCAGCGGGTGGCGGAAGTTCGGTCCGTTTTGCCAGCGATACGCGGAAAGCCCTTCGGCGGCGAGTGCGCGGGTGATATTCTGGAGGTTCGGGTGCTGGCTGCCCTGCCAGCGCGTGAGCGCTACCGTGCGATGTGCGAGATTTGCCATTGTAAAAATTTGCTCCTGACGTGGTACTGCACTCCCATTCCGGTCGGGAACGCGCAAGCGCGCAATGATACACCAATTTACAATTTTGGGAAGTTTTTAATCATTTTGCACAACATGCTATTTCTGGATGCACGACAACGGGTTTCGGTTTTTTGCGCTACAATGCTCCCATCCAGCGGATTACCTTCGATGACGGTTGCGCTCGCACCGCATGATTTTCAAACTCTGGTCCGCATCGTGCAGGCGCTCCCCGAATTCGGAAGTGCGCGCGAACGCCGCGCGCTGGTCGCGGGCGCTCTGGAAGGGACGCCGCGCGCCGCGTCGATGCTTGCGCGTATGGATTTCGACGGCACTCCGGCAACCGTCGCAACGGAAGTTAGCCGCTTTCTGGCCGGGTACGGGCAGACTATGCCGGGGCAGGAAGCGCTCGGTATCTTTCTCGATCAGCTTCTGGCGAACATGGGCGATGGCGAAGACGCCGATTTCCTCTCGGATGTGATTACGCGCTATGCGCTGCGCCAGCCGAGCGCGTCAGCGAACCCTGACCCCGTAATGCAGCCTGTCGTGGATGCCGAAAAAGAATATATATTCATCTCATACGCTCATGCGGATGCGATCATCGCGGGACAAGTCGAAGCGGCGTTGCGTGGTGCAGGCTTTCGGCTATTCCGGGATACAGAAGCCATTCGCGGCGGCGCGAATTGGGATATGAGTATCGAGGCCGCGCTGAACGAAGTGACGCATATGGTGCTGTTGCTTTCTGCGTCGTCGATGCCCTATCGTAAGGAAGTCTATCGCGAGTGGTTCTTTTTCGACCAAAAGGGGAAACCGATCCTGCCGCTCTATATCCAGACGTGTACGCTGCACAGCCGTCTGCTCGCGTATAGCTACATCGACGCGCGTACCGACCTTTCCGGGGCATTGCAGACGCTCGCCACCGAATTGGTGAAATAAGGATGTCAGCGCTCGCGCCCGACAATGCTGCGAAGTTCATAGAAGTAGTCGTCGCGCTTCTGGTTCCGTTTATCACACGTCGCCCGGAGCGCGAGTCGTTGCTCACGCTTGCCTTCTCCGGGCTGGATGAGAGTTTGCTCCGGCAGGTCGATTATGAGGGCAGCGCCGAGGTTTTTGCGGTGCGGCTGGTGCGGCTGCTTGCAGAACGCGGGATCATTACAGGCGAGCCAGCGCTGTGGATTTTGCTGAAAACGGTGCGTGAGCGCGTTGGGACCGATCAGCAGGCACAGATTGATGCGTTACGACCGCTCGTGCCGTTTTATACCCGTGCGATTGCGGGGCAGGTCCGCCGCGAGCGGGTCACGCGCCAGCTCATCACCGGGGTGGCCGGAGTAGCCGTCTTCGGGTTACTCCTTTTCGCGGTTGGGAGTATTTTCAATGCGCAGATCAATCGCATCATTCCGACCCTGACTCCGCAGGCGACGCCGACGCGCGACACGATGGCGAATTGCGAGGTCGGGATTGGCGTTGCCTACTTCGGCACGCCCGCCGACGGGAGTGTGAACGCTGCCGATGCCCGCGCGCTGCTCGACCGCATTTATGGCCGCCTGAACGTCGAACTTGGGCAAATCACGGCGGCGCTGCCTTACCATGTGTGCTGGCGCGGACCGGACCTGATTGGACCTGTGAGCAGCGAGGACGAGGCGCGCGCGACCGCCGAAACCTACAAGGCGCGCGTGATCCTCTATGGACAGTTCGAGCAAACGCCCGATGGCCTGATGCTGCGCCCGCGCTACTACGCCGACCCGCGCACCTTCGCGCAGGCAGTCGAGATGGGCGGCAATTTCCGGCTCGGTAATCCGGTCCCGGTCGTCAACCTGAGCAGCCCGACGTTCGAGACCAACCAGCAGTTGAGCGCCCGCGTCACGAGCATCGCGCAGGTTTTCAAAGGGCTGACCTATTACGCCGCCGAAGATTATACGAGTGCGCTCGCTGCGTTCTCCAGCGCGGCGAAGGAGTCATGGGGCGCGGCAGGTGGCGCGGATACGCTCAATATCCTGGTCGGAAACGCCTGGTTGCGGTTGGCTTCGGTCGCGGCACAGAAGGGCGACCTGAACGCGGCGCAAAGCAATCTCGATCAATGCTTCGCCGCATACAATGCCGCAAAAGCAGACAACGCGAACCGTGCCGATTCGAGCTATGGGCGCGTAGCCATCGCTCTCACATCTGCCTCATTCGTGGCGTGGAGCCTCGAACAGCAGAAAACACGAGCCGCCGACCCGAAGCTGGATGCGCCCCTGACACACCTGCTCGAAGGCCGAACCTACGCGGCGCAGATCGATCAGGCGACCGACCAGAGCTATGGGCGCGAGGTTGCTTATCAAGGCGTCTTTGCGCGGATGCAGATTGAATACGCGCTGTGGCAGCACTACCCGGACCAGTTCATGACGCCTGAACAGGATGAATTGCTCGCCGCAACGCGACGCGATGCGCGCCGGATTATCAGTGCCTACGACGATGGCGATCACTCGCTTGGTTATCTCGCCGCCGAGTCACATTGGTATCTGGGACTGCTTGAATTCAATACAGGCTGCGAGACGGCGCTCCCTGAATTCGAGGCGGCGACAGACTCGAAAACAGGCGCATCTCCGCTGCGACAGATGTTCTTCTGGGATTCGGTCGCGGAGTGTCGCGAGGAATTGAAACAGACCAGCGCTGCCGCCGCTGCTTATAGAAAGGCGCTTGCGCTGGCGCAGCAAATCGATAATGCGGGTGATATGGAGCGCTATATCGCGTTATATAAGAGCAAGATAGAGGTGGCAACACCCAACGGCTAGCGGTAGAGGTAAAATGCGCAAAATTCTCATTTTGGTTTTGATACTGAGCAGTCTGATCGCGAGCGGGCAACGCAGCATCCGCGCTGTTCCAGCTTATGAGGCGTGCGCGGGCTTTAGCTCGCGTCTGCCTGTCGGCACGACGGGGCAGGTGACGGGCCGCACGGCCAGCGCCCTGCAACAGGACCCGGCGCTGGCGGGTGCGCAAATTGGCTCGCTCGCGCCGGGGGAGCTGTTTCTGGTGGTTGGGCAACCGCGCTGCGCGGACAATCTGACCTGGCTGGAAGTCGTCTTCGGTCGGCGTTTCGGATGGTTGGCCGAAGGTAGCACGACTGAACGTTTTGCCGATGTTCAGCAGCCCATCAAACCCAAACGGCGCGAACCGCGCGCGGAGATGAATGGCGGTACGAACGGCAATGGTGGTGAAGGCGTGATCCGCAGCCAATGCACGCTGGATAATCCACAGTTCCGGCAGGAAATCGCGGGGTACTACTGGTTCGCGCCGCTGGCAACAAATAACTGGCTGCCGAACGGACAGAATATTACACTCACGCAGGATGACCTTTCCGGCCAGAGCAGCCTCTATCACGTCATCGAAATTTGCAGCCCGCAAGCCATCGCGAACGCAACCGCGACCTACAATGGGCGGACCTTCCCGCTCAAGGCCAGTATGCTGGATGGAATCACCAGCCTGACGCTGCCCGACATCGCGTTTACGCAGCCGGGACTGTGGACTCTTGCCGCAGATGGGTACAAAATCACCATCACCATTCTGGCTCCAGCCAAAACCCTTTACAACTTCCTGAGCGGCGACCCGAATACGAATGAGTACACGCTCTGGCTGGCGGGCTTCAAGCCGAATGAGCGGATTGTCATGGTTGTGCAAAGCGATATAACCCCAAATGGGTTAGTCGATCCGGGCGAATATGAGACGCTCGATTTGCAAGCCAACGCACAGGGATATTTTCTCGGCAGCCTCAAAATTTTCAACGGGCTGTCCTCAATGATGTTTTTCATTGGAGAGGGTGGGAGCCTTGCCCTGCGTGCATTGCTGCCAGAAAACGATTTGACAACTACTACTGTGCGGCTGCGCGCGGTCTACTGGGGCGCTGCGCCCGTCTCATCCACGAGTGGCAGTGACCCATTAGTATTTTTCTATCAACGCAACGGAGCCGAACTGATTGCAAACGTCCAGAATGAAACGCTGAACAAGAAAGCGACCGGCTCCATCGATGCAGGCTGGACGAGTCTCGCGGGTCTGCCGAATGCGCTGCTTCTCCTTTACAACAGGAACAGCGGCGCAGCGCAAATCGTTCGCGCCAGTGCCGATGGGACGTTGAATACGCTCCAGCAGTATACGTGGCTCAAGGGCTGGACGCATATCGTCGCGACAAGGTTTGGCCTCGTGCTGTTCTATCGAGATGGAAATGGCGACGCAGCCATCAGCCGCGTCCGCGACGACGAGACGTATACCGACCTGAAATTCTTCCCGGCGCGGTTCAGCAAAGGCTGGACGCAGATCACAACGCTCGGCGACGGGCGCATCGCGTTCTATCGTGCGGGTGATGGAGCCGCCGCGCTTGGCACGGTCGCCGACGATGGCACATTCACGACTGTGAAGAATGTCGAGTTGAGCGCTGGCTGGACCCAAATGGCGGCGGGCGGCGGCGACCTGCTTCTCTTTTATAACATCGCCAACGGAGTCGCGATCTCGGAGCGGGTCGGCGCGGATGGATCATTCAGTGACCTGCAACAATTCAGCTTCAGTTCGTGGACGCAGGTTGTTGGCGTCAACGGTTCGCTCGTGTTCTATAACGCAGCGAACGGTTTAACGGTGATTGGAACGTTGCGCGCAGATGGCTCATTTGTACAAGGGAAAACATATACGCTGGCTGCAGGGTATCAAAGTATCGTCGCAACCCGCTAGATACGGCGTCTCAGAGCAACCACATCAAAATGAAAACACAGTCAGTCACGGGCGGACACATCGGTCCGCCCCTACACAGCGCGCGTTCCGTAGGGGCGAACCTGCGTGTCCGCCATGCTTTTGATACATTTGCCTGATGAGGCGTGTATCGGTTGCCGCGCCGCACCCGACCCGCTACACTATCACGCATGAACACACGTCGCCTCAGCGCGCTCCTGCTGCTTCTGCTGCTCACGGCCTGCAATCCACCCGCGCAGGTCGCGCCAACCTTTGCCGTCACGCAGGCGCGACAGGCGGTTGTCATGACTCCGATCATTTCGATTGTCACGCTCACGCCGCGCCCGACCGTGACACCCACACCCGCGCCGACCTTTGCCTTCAATCTGGCGAACGTGACAGGGCGCTGGGTCTTCGCGGTGGAATATCATTTCTACAATCAGCCGCAGTTCAGCGATATTCGGTACAACGGGTCCATCGAATTGACCGTCGCCGAAGATGCGTCGGTCAGCGGGCGCGGACGGTTGTACATTGTTTTGCAGCAGCCGCCTTGCATCCCTGGCGCAGACCCGGCGAGCCTCGATCTGGCGATACGTGGGACGCTGACCGCTGACAGCAACGGCAACGCCGTCGGGTTGCTGACGATCATCCCCGGCGACGTGGCGCTTATCGAGACTTTTACGCTCACCTGTTCGGCAGCCGAGCGGCGCGCAACCCGCAAAATGGCGTTGTTATGGCCTGCCCTGAGCGCGCTCGATCAACTTGAAATTCGTCTGCAATTCACAAATAATTCGGTTTTATCGACGTTACGCGGGCTGACAGGTCCCTCCAGCGGAGTTATAGTAGGAGCGTTGGCGAGCGAATATCGCTTGTCCCGGTAAGAAGTACACAAGGGGCAACACCGTGAGCGCGGCTGCGCGTCCAATATTACTGGTCGTCGATAACGAGCCGGATACGCTCGTGCAAGCGTTGCATTCGCAGCCCTGGCAGGTCGAAACCCTGCGCAATGCGTCAAAGACGCTCGCGACAGCGCGGCGTATGTCGCCAGCGCTGGTTTTGCTTGGCGCGCATCTGCCCGATGTAGATAGCTTCGCGTTGTGCCGCAAGCTAAAGGCCGAACACGCCGGGCGGTTCATGCCCGTCGTGCTGACGAATACGCAATTCGATACCGATGGCGAAGCGGGGATCGAGGCCGGAGCCGACGATTTGCTCCCGGCACGGCCACTCGTGGCGGAAGTCGTCGCGCGCGTGCGGCTGATGCTGCGCCACATCGTGATGCAGCAGGATATACAGGCGCAGCACAGCGCCGAAGCCGAAGATAGCTGGCTGCAATACCTCGAAAATGTGCTGCACAACTTCGCGGATGAAGTACGGACGCCGCTGCTCATGGCGAAAACGCCGGTCGCACTGTTGTTGAAAAGCTACCGCGAGCAGGGTTTGCCGATCCCCTCCAATATCGAGATCAGCTTGCAAGCGCTCGGCAGGCTGGATGACATCGTGGACGAAATGGATGGCCTGCTCTCGCTTCCGAAGAAGCCGGACCTCGCGCCGTTCGTCCTGACCGACGCGGGAGACGCGATTGTGCGCTGGGTGTCGCGCCGCTGGACGCGCAAGGCCGATCAGCAACGCCTTAAAATCCGCGTCGAAAACTGCCCGTTGCTCTTTGGCGACCGCCGCAAAATCGAACAAATCCTGCGTGCGCTGGTCGATAATGCGCTCAAATTCAGCAAGAGTGACGATGTATGGCTTCATGCGCAGGCCGAGGGTGAATTTGTATGGGTGTCGGTCCGCGATCACGGTATTGGCCTTACGGATCAACAAATTGCGCTGCTCGGCAAACCGTTCTGGCAAGCCGATATGGGGACAACGCGCCGCTATAAGGGGCTTGGCCTCGGCCTGACCTTTGTACAGCGCGCGGTGGTACAGCTCGATTTGTTGCTGCATGTCGCGAGCGCGCCCGGCAAAGGCACGACGGTCAGCCTGCGCGTCCCGATCTACCAATCCGGCATGAAGTTCTGATTAGGATTCCGCACGGGGTCGGCAATCGCACCCCGCCTTCCGATTTTTTGCGATAGAATACGTGCAATCGTTTGAAAAAGGTTGGGTAATGCGTTCTCGCAAGTGGATTCAGGCCGCGATTTGCATCTTTTTCAGCCTCTACATCTTCGATACGCTGCTGACGGGTCGCATCAACCTGTACATCAATAGTGACCGTTTTGTATGGCTGACGTGGCTGGCCGCGTTCCTGTTGCTCGCGATGGGCGGCGCGCAGGTCTTCGAATTGATGCGTACCCAACCGCAGCCGGCTTCGAATACACAAAAGACCTTAATCGATACCTTCGCGCACGACCCGGCGCAGGGCGGCGGCCACGCACACGCCGGACACGCGCACGCGGCGGGGTCGGGCGCTCCCGGCTGGTCTGCGCTTGCCGTGATCGGCGTGCCGCTGCTGATCGCGCTGGTCATCCCGGCCAAGCCGCTGCTCTCGGCGGCAGTGCAGACGGGCGGTATCTCCGGAAGCTATGGCAGCAACAAGGTCGATATTCTCTCTATCGCTTCAACCGACCGTAGTGTGCTGGACTGGGTGCGCGCGTTCAGCATCTCCAAAGATGCGACCAAATTCAGCGGGCAACCAGCGGATATTATCGGCTTCGTCTATCGGGACATCACGCTCAAAGGCGATGCGCAGTTCCGCGTGATGCGTTTCGCGGTCTCGTGCTGCGTCGCGGATGCGAGCGCGCTGGGCGTGATTGTGCAATCGAGCGATGCGGCGGCGTGGGTGGATGATACGTGGGTGCGCGTGTCCGGCAAGTTCGCGGTTCAGCAATTTCAGGGCGAGGCGACCCCGATCCTCGTCGCGGAGAAGGTGGAGCAGGTCGCGCAACCGAAGCAACCGTACCTTTATCCCTGAAATTGTACATAGATTGAGATACGTTGTCGGGATCATCCATGCGCGGTGTGTGTAGAATAGTGGACGTCGTAGAGGAGAGCATTCATGCCGCGAGAGCATTTCGCCCCAATCGAACCCGCCGAAGCGATGGTTCTGGTGGTCGAAGACAACGTTCCGAATTTCGTCCTCATCGCGCGGATGCTGGCCTTCATGGGGGTGCAGCGGCGTGAGTGGAAGACTTCCGGCTGGCAGGTCGTCCAGTTCGCGGATACGCTGCCACACATCGATCTGATTTTGCTCGATATACGGCTGCCCTATGAAGACGGCTATCAGGCCTTACAGAAAATCCGCGCCAGCCAGAAGCTCAAGGATACGCTCGTGATCGCCGTGACCGCCGAAGCGGGTGAAGAGCAAATACGCCGTGCAAAGGCCGCCGGGTTTGATGGTTTTCTCGGCAAGCCGCTCGACCCCGACCGCTTCCCGGAGCAAATCAAGCGCATTTTGAACGGCGAGAGCGTGTGGGAGTGGAAGTAAAGCTGTTGTGAAATGCTGGAAAAGCGCAGCTAAATCGGACTTAGTGTGCAACCCAAATAACATTCAGCTCAGTAGGGTTCATATTTCTAGGAACCTTCATAACCATAAACTTGGGTGTCCGGCTGTTTGGTCTTCTCGACTCCCGTGATGAGGTGAATAAGGCGGCTGGATATGCGTTCATCTTTTCGGGTATCACAATGGTGTGCTTGCCCGTTATAGACTGGCTCACTTCGCGCCGGCAACTTTCGATTATTGTGATATGGATCAGTCTTCTCTCATATATTTTAGGAGTGTTCTTTATACGGCTACGAAGTTCGTAATTAGCCCGGCCTGATTTTTCAACCGGGCAAATTATTTTAGCAAACCTACGATAGCATGTAGCCGAGATTGCTCAGGACGCCCTGCGCATCCTGTCCACTCCGCGCTTGTTCCAGATAGATGCACCCGTCCGCGTCCTCATCGAGGATCAACTCCGCGCCTTCGGGCAGCATACAATGCTTCGCGCCGCCGCGACCGCCGAGCGTCTCCTGATACGCGCCACAGTCGAAGAAGCCTACAACCAGTCCTTCTTCATCCGCTGGCAGCGCGAGCGGCGCAGCATCCGGCATGGCGTGTGTCGGGTACACGTCATCGTGATCACAGGTGATGCCCGCCAGCCGCGCTACGTTGAATTCGCTTTCCCAATGGTTGACGGGTAGCACGGTGAACTGGTCGCCGAGCGCCCACGCATCCGGGAACGTACTCATGATGCTGCCATCGATCATGTAATACGGGATGCCGTCATCGGTCCCCTTGCGCTTGAAGACATGGAACAGCCGGAAGGCGTGATCCTGTACGAGGTAGCGCCCACTCTCGATGATCAAATCCGGGACGGGGATGCCCTCTTCCGCGCAGACTTCCATGATCACATTGAGCAGATCGATCATCCATGCCTGATGGTCCATCGTGCCGTTGCGCGCGGGCGTCCCGCCGCCGATGTCGAAGCGGTGCAAGGTCGGGCAGATGCGCCGCAGCCGGGCGTATGCGCGCAGGCTGTTCGCGATCATCATCAGATATTGCGCGCCCTTGCTCGCGGAGACGGTCTGCATCGCGTGGAAGGTCGTCAGGCGCAGCGTATCGGTGTGCATGATCCGGTCGGCGGCTTCGGCCAGCTCGTCATCGTTCATGCCGAAGCGGTTGACCTCTGCGCCGTTCGAGTCGGTGCGCGAGCGCAGTCCGACGTCGAAGGTCAGGTCGCTTTCCGCATAGGGCGCGATCTCATCCAGATCATCGAAAATCGGGAGGATATTGCGGAACCCGTCGCGGCGCAGATTCAGCACTGCGCGCGTATAGGTCGGAATTTTGAAGCCATTGATGAAAATCGTGCGGGTCGCATCGAGCCAGCCATTGGCTGCACCATGCCGCACGACCTCGATGTCGTAAGCGGACGAGCATTCGTAGGCGGTCCCGCTTTGCAGGAGCGTCCGCGCAACGGGTTCCGAAGGATTGGCTTTGCTGGCGAAGGCAAGCGTGAACACGCCGGGGTAGCCCGTGATGTATTTCGCGAGGTCGAACCAGTTGTGGATTTGTGCGACGTTGGCACGCAGCGAGGGCAGGTGACGCACGTAGACAGGCGCGGGTGCGTCGGAGAATTGCCCGGCGAGCGCAAGGACGTCGATACCTTTGTAGAAGAGACGGTCGTGTTTGACCTGAAATGCCGGGGGGAGCGGCGCGTGAAGCTGTGGAATCGATGGGGAACGGAACGCGATGGCGGTCTCGATCAACCTTGTTATTTCACCTTTACCCGTACACGAGAAGGACGAAACAAAATCGCCACCCCAATAGCGGAGTGGCGACCGTCGATCTGCTGCTGATCGGGGACCCGCTAATGAGGTGCAGAATGCAGCAGTGGCGTCCCATTGGGGATTGCCGCGCTGCAATATTCGAGTTCATGGGCCAAGAGGCTGTCAGCCAGCATACAAAGCCTGTCATTGGGTCAACAGATACAATGATTCTAGTACAATCTGCACAGGTGTCAACCGCTGCCGGGGCGTTTTTACGAAAACGTTATAATCGGCGAAATCGCAGTCTATTCAATCAAAATCAAAGATGGGCGACCAGACCGGGCTACCCGGCGGTCGTGTCCCATTCTGCACCTGTCGATAGTAGTCATCGAAAATACTGGGTTGGAGCGGATAGACCATCGCTGCCATCCATGCTTGCGTATCTGGTGCGGCTCCACCCGGAGTAGCGCGCGAATTGGGATGAAGCGGAAGTATCACACTTTCGCTGTTTGCTTCGGTCGCAATGTGGTTCGCGATGCGCTGCGTCCACTCCGGGTTTCTGGCAAGAAAGGCGCGCGGGGCTGTGGGTTTTGCCTGATCAATGCGTGCGTATCCTACCAACGCACCATTTGTATCACGGTAGATCACGCTCTTCGTACCCGGACTTGGGCTGATCCAATCCGCGGCCATATGACCGGGATCGAGCGCGAAATCGACATTCGACTCCGTTTCTTGCCAGAGTGCGTAGAGTTCGTCGATATGCTCTGAGCGCACACTCTGCGCGATGAGCGGGTCATCCGCGACCCCATTAGCCGCTAGTGTGAGGGTCGAAATCCCATAAGCTTGTGTAAGATAGCCGAAGCGTGGATAGTAGTCCGGGTGTCCGAGCAGAAAGCTAAAGGCAAAACCTTTCGCGCGCGCGATGCGGTGTCCTGCGTCGAGCAACAGCCCACCGATGCCTTGTCTCTGGAATGCTGGATCAACCGCCAGCGGCGAGAGGTTTACAGTGCGGACCGATTGCCCAAGTATCTGGGCCCAATGCGCAGAAAACAACACATGCCCGATGATCCGACCCTCGTGTTCAGCGACCAACGATAGCTCCGGGTCGAATTGAACACGCTGGCGATGCAGCGCCACGATCATCGCGACGTCGGTTCGGTCCTCGAATGCGCGCATCTCCACGTCTGTAATCTGCGGATAGTCTGCGAGGGTTTCCGCGCGAATGTGCATGATAGCAGCCTGCTAAATTGACTCATGATGATCGCACATCTGAATAATGTTTAGCGAATGTTTATCGCAAAGCCGCCGAAATCTGCCATAGTTGATCGTGATCAGTATTGGAAGAGGGAAAATGCAAAGACGAAACAGAATTTTGCGCTCGTTCGGATTGCTGGCGCTGTGCGCGCTGGTGCTTGGCTTCGCGGGCAGCACGGTTTCCGCGCAGGATGACGCTGCCACACGGCTCAAAGTGCCTGCCGGGTTCGCGGTGAATATCTTCGCGAGCGGGTTAAATGCGCCCCGGCTGATGACTGTCGGACCGGACGGCAACCTGTACGTCGCGGAGCGCGACGCGAAATCGGTTGTGATGCTGCCGGACGCGAACAACGACGGCAAAGCCGACGGCAAAACCGTGATCGCGCAGAGCAACGATCTGGCGCTCGTGCATAACGTCGAATGGCACGACGGCTGGCTGTATGCGGCGACGGGTAACTCCGTGATGCGCTATCAGGATGCGAACAACGACGGCAAGTTCGAGAACGCCGAACTCGTCACGAACAACATCCCGGCGGCGGTTCACCACGTCTCGCGCACGGTTCACTTCGGACCGGATGGCAAGATGTACGTTTCGACGGGTTCGAGCAGCAACAACGACCCGGAGACCGACCCGCGCCGCGCCACGATCCTGCGCTTCAACGCGGATGGCAGCATCCCGGCGGATAACCCCTATGCGAACGACGCCAACCCGAACCGCCGTCCGATTTACGCGGAAGGGCTGCGCAATTCTATTGATTTCGTCTTCACGCCGGATGGCCTGCTTTGGGCGAATATGAATAGCAGCGATGGGCTGGGCGACAATACCCCGCCGGAACCCATCGTGATCGATGTCCAGAGCGGCAAGCATTACGGCTGGCCGTATTGCTACACGCCCGCGCTCGGCCTCGTCGCAGCGAACGTCATTGAAAGCCGCGACTCGCGCGTACCGCTGGCCGTCCTCAAGAGTTGCAACGACGCAACACCAGCGACCTTCACCGATCTCGCGCACTCCGCGCCTATCGGCATGGTGCAATACGAGGGAACCACGTTCCCGGCGAAATATAGCGGCAGTCTGCTCGTCGCCTATCATGGCTCGTGGAACAGCAGCGTCGCGCGTGATTGCAAGGTGCAGGCGATCATCGTTCAGGATGGCAAGCCTGTCTCCTCCGAAGATTTCCTGACTGGCTTCCGCACCAGCGCCGCACAGAATTGCGGTTCCGCGTGGGGACGCCCTGCCGGAGTCGCGGTTGGCAAGAACGGCGAACTGTACGTCAGCGACGACCAGAACGGGAATATCTACCGGGTGGTTTATACCGGAAAATGATACCGTAGGGATTGCTGACCCGCGACGTGGGCGGACACACAGTTCCGCCCCTGGAGTGTGTTCTGTGCCGCCCGGTGCTGAAGCAACCGGGCTGAAGCTAGGCACTCCAATGACACAGCGCACCCGTCCGCACGCGCCAAGTTGAGCTGCCTACGTTGAGCGCGGCGGCTTTAGCCCCGCGCCTTGCTTGTACGGAGACAAACAAAAAAAGGGCGCGCTGGTCAATCCAGCGCGCCCTTCGTTTTACCTGCTACGGTTTAGAACCAGCCTACTTGTTTACGCAGTTCGCGGGCTTCGGGAAGCCGCCAACTTGTCCATAGCTGGCCGGAACAATCGTTGCCTTGCGCAGGTCAACGTAGGAGCCGACATCACGCAGCAGGCCGAAGTTCTGCCATGTGCCGACGATGAAGAAGGTCTGGCACGCGGTGATTGTGTTACCTGTCGAAATGCCGTTCGGGTCGATCACGACCGGGGTATCGACATTGAAAAGGGCAAGCTCTTCGGTAATGCTCGTCGGCGGCAGCAAGACGGTATCGATCAGGTGGATCACACCGTTGGAGGCAAAGATGTCCGTTGTCGTGACGCGGACGGTTCCATTCAGGAACACGCCGCCATTGGCGACCTTGATCGTGACCTTGCTGCCCTGAACCGTCGTCGCGGATTGCAGGCCGACCACGACCGACGCCGGAACCGTACCGGAGACGACGTGATACTTCAGGATGCCGCTAAGGGCGGCGGTATCCGCGAGGAGCGCGTTGATCGTCGCGGTTCCCAGCTTGGCAAAGGCCGCGTTGGTCGGCGCGAAGACGGTGAACGGACCCGCGCCGTTAAGCACGGCATCCAGCCCGGTCGCTTTGAGCGTGGCGACCAGCGTGGTCAGATTGCGGTTGCCGACAGCGATCTGCGTGATCGTCTTGGTGGTGGCGGTTTGCGCTTGTACGGGGGCGGTCGCGGCAGTTGCGGCGAGCATCAGAACGGTGACGAAAGCAAGAAACATCTTACGCATGGTTTACGAACTCCATATAGGATTTGATTGACACACCATATATAGCAATGTATCGGAACCCCATTGCGCTATTCTTCGTATAGGTTAAAGCACACCTTATCTTTGACTAAACCTTGTTCAAAACCTGTAAAAACCCTCGGAACGCACTGCGTCCGTTATAATATCCCGCTATGAACTACACTGCTCACCTGCCCGATGACTGGAACGCGCACATCCGCGACCTGCCCGGCGCGCATATCCTGCAAAGCGCTGAATGGGGCGAATTCAAACGGCGCAGCACGGGTTGGATACCACAAGCTGTCACCCTGGACAGCGTAAATGGCGCGTACCGGGGTGCGGCGCTGCTCCTCACCCGGCAAATCGGACCGCTGCGTGTCGGTTATATCCCGCGCGGACCTTTGCTCGATTATGCAGATATAGCGACGCGAACCGCGATGCTCGACGGATTGGAACACCTCGCACGGCGTTACCGTTTGATCTGGCTGAAAATCGACCCGGATTTGCCTGTCGGTTATGGCATTCCGCCGGACGCGCGCCCTGACGCGACTGGCGTAGCGTTCGTCGCGGAACTTGAGCAACGCGGCTGGCGGCTCTCCGAAAGCCAAGTGCAATATCGCAATACGCTCGTGCTGGACCTCGCGCCGGGCGAAGACGCGCTCCTCAAAAATATGAGCCAATCGACGCGCTACAAGGTGCGCTATGCTCCCAAACATGGCGTGACAGTCCGTGCCGGGACACCCGACGATTTGCCGCTGCTCTATAAACTGTATGCGGAGACGGGCGCGCGCGACGGGTTCCTGACGCGGCCATTCAGCTATTATGAGGATGAATGGGGCGCGCTCATGCGGGCGGGCATCGCGCACGCGCTCATCGCGGAATACGAAGGGCAAGCGCTGGCGCATGTCGTCCTATTCAAATTTGGGCGGACCTGCTGGTACTTCTATGGTGCGTCGAGCAGCGAACATCGTAACCTGATGCCGACCTACCTGTTGCAATGGGAAGCGATTTGCTGGGCAAAGGCGCAGGGCTGCACGCGCTACGATTTTTGGGGTGCGCCTGATGTCTTCGATGAAAGCGACCCGATGTGGGGCGTTTTCCGCTGGAAAGAAGGCTTCGGCGGGGTCGTCACGCGCACTGCAGGAGCATATGATTATGTGCCGTCGGCGGCGCTATACGCGCTGTATACGCGCGCGGTCCCGGCGGCACTGAACTTGTTGAAACGCTTACGGGGTCGGGCAAGCCACGAACCAAAAAACGATGCTGCGAACAAGCCGGGTCACGACCCAGAGGAAAACTCTTGACGCTAACAATTACGCCGCTCACACCCGCCGATTTCGACGAAGCAGGGAGCCTGCTCGATCTCGCGTTCGGCGGTACGGGGCAAGCAGAGACCTTACGGCGCTACTACCCAACCCAGTCGAAATATTTCACCTGTGCGTGGCACGATGACCGGATTGTCGGCGCGGTCGGCGCGTCGAATTATGGCAGCTTCGGCTACATCGGTCAGATGGGGGTGCATCCCGCTGTGCAGAAGGGCGGCATCGGGACCGCGCTCATGACGCATGTAATCGGCTTGCTGGAAGCCGATGGTTGCATGGTGCAATTGCTGGATGCGACCGCGAAGGGCGAATATCTGTACCGGAAGCTGGGCTTTGTCGAAGACAGCCGCGCGCAACGCTGGGATCGTCTCGAACACATCCCGCTCACTGGAACGCTGCCGCCCGTTATTCGCCGCGCCAAACCGGAAGATGCGCTTGAAGCATTGGATGAACGGCTATTCGGCGCGCCTCGTCCGCGTATCATCGCGCGCTTGCTGGAATTGAACCCCGGACGCGCGTTCGTCAGTGAAGCAGAAGGGCGTTTGACTGGATACGCAATCGCGCAGGGCTGGATGGTCGGTCCCTGGCTCGCAGAGAGCGCCACCGACGCGGAAGCATTGCTACAGGCAGCGCTGACGCTCGAATACGACGAGCCGCCGCGCGTGATTTTCAATGATAGCAACGCCCAGGTCAGGTCGATCATCGAGCGCTATGGCTTCACACAGAGCCGCTCCATTGCGCATATGCGGCGCGGCGGGAATGCCGAACCACGCAATCTGCAAGCCCTCTACGGGCAGGCCAGCTTCGGTACGAGCTAGTCACGCAGCCGGAAGAATGCCCACAACAGCACGCCTGCCACCGCCGAAAGCACCGCCGCGACGCCCATATTCGCGCCGAACCCGGCAGCGCGGAACAATACCCCACCGCCGAAGGTCCCCAACGCGCGACCCAGCGCCACCGAGGACCAGATGAAGGTCAGCATGTAACCACGCGCGGCGGGCGCGATTTCGGTAGCGAGCGGCGACACGCTGATCGTGCTGATCTCGAAACAGAAGAACATCAGGAAGAGCGTCAGCATCGCGAGCGCGAATGTCGCGGACGTCAGGCCAAGCACGACGTAAGTTACCGCCGTTGCGAGCGCTGCCGCGACCGCCAGACGCTTCTTCCCGACGCGATCCGAGAGGAAAATGATCACCGCTTCGCCGCCGAGTTCCGCCGCGCCGAACACGAACGACAGATTGCCAATCGTAAGGGTATCGAGTTTGAAGTTCTCGATCAGCCAGCTTTCGTAGATGATCAGGAACAGGTCGAAGGCGAGAGCAATCAGGAAAATCGCCAGCAGCAGGACCAGCGCCGGGTGCGATTGCAAAATCGACCGAATCGCGACCCCGGCGGCAGGGCGGTCGCTACCTTCCAGCGTGCGTTGTGCGGTGTCATTGGGCAACACGCGCAGCAGCACCAGCCACGCCACCGCCGCGCAGATCGCGAGCAGTCCGAAGATTGCGCCGGGTCCGACGCGCGTAATCAGGAACGCGGAGAGCGGTCCAAACGTGACCAGCGAGCCGGACCACGCCAGTTCCGTGACCCCAATCGCCATGCCGCGCCGCGCGAATGGCACATGATCGCCCACGTAAGCCAGCATCGAGGGATCGTAGAGCGTTTTGGAAAGGCTGCCGAACGCCAGCGCCAGCGCGACGAAGCCGAAGGTCTGCCCGACCGCCGCCAGCCCCGCGCCGATCACGAATAGCCCCAGGCCGACCAGCATCACGCGCTTGCGTCCGCGCTCAATGAACGGGCTGGCTAACGGGCTGATCAGCGATAGCACCCACGTCAGCGAGAGGACTGTTTCGAGCGTGGCGCGTGGCACGCCGAGCGTAGCCGCGAGCGGCGTCAACACGAGATACGGAAAGCGGCGCATCCCATTCAGGATGAGCCGCGCGAAAGTCAAGGTTGCGAGCGTCGGAGCCAGCCGTTCGACACGCTGGAGGGTTACATTTGCCAAAGGTGTATGCTCTTGTGGTGCAGCGGGTATTGTAGTCGAGCCGTCGGCGATCAGCCATCAGCGTCAATCCAAACCGAGGCGCCGGGCTAAAGCCGCCGCGCTCAACTTAGGGACCGCACCGTATCACCCCAGCGACATGGCTGTATGTTTTTGAAACGTGCAAACTTGTGTCGCCTAGTTTCAGCCCGGTCACTTCATTGCCGGGTGCTAAAGTCTGATGTCCTCCTCTTACGGGGTACGCGGCCAGCGCACCCGCACCGTCAGGCCGGACGCATTCAATACAAGGCTATCGATGCGCCCCGCCGCTGCGCCACCCGTCGCGAGCGCCGACAAGCCCTCGTTGACGCCCTTGAACCATTCCGGCGGGACCGCCCACGTCCCGAACGTCAGATTTACCACAGAGAGCGAGATTTGTCCGTTTTGGCCGCTGAGTGCGAGCGTCAGGCTCATTGGCGAGGTGCTATTCTTCTCTTTGTCGAAGAGATCACCCGTGACCGTCATCTGTCCGTTGCCGAACGTGATCTGTGGGTTGAGCAGCCAGGGCTTATCCGTCCCGCCGAAGATCGGGGCGAGGTAAGTGCGCAAGTCCGCCGCCGTAAACCGAAGCGTGACATAGTAATTGTTCGCGTCGGTATCGACCCGGATCGCCGCGTTCCCCGGCTGGATCGGGGTCTGCATCCCGATGGTGAGCTGGCCGCCGCCGACCGTCAGGTTGACGAACTTCGTCCCGTTGGCATTCTGCGCCGCGCTACGCGCCAGCCCCGCCGCGATGTCCTTATTGATACGCGCGAGCGCCGACGCATCCGCGGTCCATGCCCCGACACGCAACCCGGAAATATTCACCGTGAACCAGCCATTCGCCACGCCGAGGCTCCCTGTCAGGCTGGCGAAGACGAGCGCGTTACCCTGCCGTACCTGCCCGTTGATCACGAGTTCGCCCTCGCGCAGATCGACCAGCGGGTTGAGCAGCCACGCCGTCGAACCTGTGCCAGCGATGGAGCGCACAAGCCCGTTCACATCGCCTTCGGACAGTTTCACCGTCATGTAGGAAATCGCGCCCTTGTTCAGAATATCGACGGTCGGGTTCATACCCGCGCAGCCGACGACGAATAGAAGCGGTAACAGCAGCATCCGAACCAGAATTGTACGCATCGCTTGAAATCCCCGCAGCGTAATCGAATCCGACAATGACTCTATACGCAGACCGCTCGAAAACGGTCCGCTGCATGGAAAATTTGTCATACATCCGACCCGATGCACTCTTTCTTTTACGCGGTTCAGACCATAAGCAAAAGCGGAACCTTGCGGCTCCGCTTGAACATTTTCTAAAAGGAGAGGAACCAGACGGCGTGCCTAGTATTCTCTGCGTCCTATTTTCGATTTTTCGGGGCGCAGCTCGTAGGGGCGGACCGATGTGTCCGCCCACAGCGAAATAGCATCCGACTTTCGATTTTCCGGGATTGCAGCAGTCTAGTATTCGTCGTCCTCGTCGTCGGCTTCCTCTTCGTCGTCGAAGAGTTCATCGTCTTCGTCGTCGAGCAGGTCGTCGTCCTCAAGGTCATCATCATCCAGATCGTCCAGATCGTCGTCGTCGATCTCTTCCAGATCGTCGTCGGTCGCCGCGTTCACCGGAGCGCCCCGACGGGCGAGCAGCGGATCGGCATCCAAAAGGTCGGTCACGAGCAAAGTATC
Organism: Aggregatilineales bacterium; assembly: GCA_965246845.1. Lineage (GTDB taxonomy): Bacteria > Chloroflexota > Anaerolineae > Aggregatilineales > UBA2796 > JBBRMW01. Next base: position 10,901 of record CBDFFR010000006.1, on the reverse strand, counting down.
GTCCATCAAGGCTTGCATCGGTTCTGGCTCCTTCACGAAGGTAGGTCGATTCGCATTGTAGCGGAAACGTTTCTCAATGACAATCACCCGCACGCCAATTTGTGCAAGATTTGGCGACAATCCCTCACCCGCCGTAAAATTCGCACACTTGATCGGGTCCCTTTCGGTATGTTTACCTACCCCCGTTCGCTCGCACTCGTCATCGGTCTGGATAAATATCAAAATCAGCCTCGCCAGCCCGGCGCTGTTCGCAATGCCGATGCAGTTTCGAGCTGCCTGCGCTGGCAATATAAGCTCGAAGTCGCGACTCTGCTGGACCAGCAGGCTACACGCGGCGCGGTCACGCGCGAATTGACGCGCCTGCAAAACGCCGATTTCGCGATTATCTACTTTGCAGGCCGAGCGCTCCCCGACGCCGATACGCTGTGCCTGTTCAGCACCGATGCCGCCGTGCCGAATAGCGGCCTCAGCCTAAGCCGCTTGCTGCGGCAGGTGGAAGCGTTCCCGGCGCGGCATGTCCTGCTGATCATCGACGCGCCAATCGAGCGCCCGGAAGCACTGGACGCACTGCCCGCCTACTTGGGACTCAATGCCGACCTGTTCAACGAAAAGGCGCGGATCATCCTTGCCAGCGGTCCGACCGCGTTCACCAGCCGCGAGCGCTGGGGCGACGACGACGCGACGCCATTCACCGCGCAGGTCTTGCTCGGTCTGCGCGGCGCGGCAGCGGACCCCGCAGGCGTGATCACGGCGGCGCGGCTCGCGGAATATGTCGCCGCCGAACTGCCGCGCAACTCGAAAGGCAAAGCTGCAAGCTGGAGTGGAGGGCTGCCCGGCTTCGCTGCCGATATTGTCCTGCGCGCGGAAGCCCCGCCTGAACTACCCTATGGTATCGCGGACGGTCTGCGCAGCGGGTCGCCCTTCCAGCGCTACCGCGCGGTGGAACTGCTCGCCTATCTGATCGATAAAGCCGACCCGATCCTCTCTGTACTTGCTATCGACAAGCTGCGCGAAATCGCCAACGACAATGACAGCGCCAATGTCCGCAAAATGGCCGTCGATGAACTGTACATCCGCGACATCAGCGTGACGGCAGGCAATGTGCCACGCCTGCGCGAGTCACCGGAACCCCGCAGCGGTTCGCCCGATCTGCCACCGCCCTCCGACAAGCCTGCGCCGCCGCTCCCCGACGACAAGCGCCAAACTGCGTTCGTATTTGCGGTCATCATCGGTGTGTTCGCGCTGGTCGCGTTCATGATCTTCTACTTCCGCTGATTGTACTACTACAATCTGCGTGCTTGTCCCACAGCACACAAAGCCAATTCCGCATATGATAAGGTAGGTTCGATCAACGAGGCCGCGAGACCATGCCTGCCATTCACCTTGAAACCATCGACCGTACCCTCAAGACGCCGCTGTATCTGCAAATCGCGGAGCAAATCCGAATGCAGATCAGCGACGGACGGCTGCCCGTCGGGACGCAGCTACCAACCGTCCGCGAACTGGCCGCGCTCCTCAGCGTGACGCGCCTCACCGCGCAGAGCGGCTATCGCGAATTGCAATCCGGGGGCTGGATCGAATCGACCGTCGGGCGCGGTACGTTCGTCACCGCGACGACGGATACCGACGCGGTGCGCGCAATGGTCGGGCATGACCATTCGCCCGATCAGGTGATGCGCGATATATCCCGGCTGGCGCGGCTGACCGGGCTGCGCTCGATGGCTTATGCCGAACCCGATGCCGCGCTGTGGCCGGGTACGGATTTCATGCGCTTCTTTCAACACCCCGCTGCCAACGATACGGCGCTGATGCAATACGGCTCCGCGCAGGGTGATGAAATGCTGCGCGTCGAATTGGTGAACCTGCTCGCGGCACGGGGTGTGGCGGCGACGCCGATGATGTGATCGTGACTTCTGGCGTGATGCAGGGGCTGTCGCTCGTCACCGCGACCCTGACGCATCCCGGCGAAACGGTGCTGGTCGAGCAGCCGACCTATCTGGGGATGTTGCACGTCCTGAGCAGCTACGGCGCGCACGCGGTCGGCGTCCCGGTCGATGATGGTGGCGTACAGTTCGATGCTCTGGAAGCCGCGATCCGGCAGCACCGCCCGCGCTTCTTCTATACGATGCCTGCCTTCCAGAACCCGACAGGCGTATGCCTCGCCCCGGAGCGCCGCGCGGGGTTGCTCGCGCTCGCTGAACAGTACGATTTGTACCTGATCGAAGATGACATCTACGGCACGCTGGCCTATGACAGCCGTCCCGAACCCGCGCTGCGCTCGCTCGACCCGGATGGCGCGCGGATTATCTACCTGAGCAGCCTCTCGAAGGTGCTGACACCCGGCCTGCGTATCGGGTATATGGTCGTGCCGCCGCACCTGCGCGAGGCGATCCTTTACCGTCGGCAGGCAATGGATTTGTCAGGTCCGCCGCTATTGCAGCGCGCCGCCGCGCACTTCCTGCACCGGGGGCGCTTCAGGCCACACATGGAGCGCGTCACCCCGAAGTATCGCGAGCGCCGTGACGAACTCTTGCGCGTGATGGCACAGCGGATGCCCGCCTTTGCACGCTGGACGAAGCCACACGGTGGATTTTCGTGTTGGGTAACGATCCCGGCGGGGTGCGCGCCGCCGGACCTGCATCATCGCGCGCTGATGCACGGCATCGCCTTTACGCCCGGCGAGGCGTTCATGGTCGAACCGGACGGCCAGACGCATCTGCGGCTATGTTTCGGCGGCCTATCTCCCGAACTCATCCGCGAAGCCGTTACGATCCTCGGTCGGCTGCTCGAACCGGGCGCGCTGCGATCCCCGGTACGGCTGCGCGCGGGCGTGGAAGAGCGCCCGGTTGTGTAGAGCAGGTTGGGCAAGCCGCGACCCCTACACCGGACGGCGCGCGGATTTGCTGCGTAGGGGCGGACCGATGTGTCCGCCCGACCAATAACACTTCGCTATCGCGTCAGGAAAACGGGGTTGCTCAACGCGCGCATCACGGGCAGCCCATCTATGTCCGGGTCGGCGCGAATTTCGGCACGAACATACTTTTCAGCCGATAGATCGAGCGTGAGCGCGATACGCTTCTCGTCGTCCTGTATCGTCTCGTTGTACAACACTCCCGAACTCCCGACAAGCACCAGCGTCGAACCCGCCGCGCCGTGTGTTTCGACTTCTGTACGGCTGGTCGCCTGCGGCTGCGCGCTATCGCCCATCAGCACGCCATCGACGCGCAGCACAACGCGCGGACCCATTGGTGACTCGCTGACGAAGCTGTGTCCCGCACGCAGCGCCGCGAGCAAATTGGGCGCGGTGGGTTCATCCTCACAGAAAATCCAGGTTGTGGGCGTCCCAATACGGACAAAACCGCTCACCATCCCATGCAGATTGTGCATATCGCTCCCGCCGACAATCGGAATGCGCCTCCCTTGATTGAGTAATACCTCCCACCACGCCAGCGACTCGCGATTGTTGAATATCCAGGGACCGTTCCAGACTTCCAGCAGGTCGAAATCGGTAACGTCCTTGAACTCCCAATCCGGTCCGTGATGGCGCGGGTGGTTGCAACTTACGAGCGCCCCGCGCCGTTTGGCTTCGGCAATCGCGCGCCGCAAATCGTCCGGCTTTTCGATGCGGAATTCGACCCAATCCGTCAGCCCCCACACGTTCCAGTGGCCGAAATAGGTGGTCATCTCGCAGCCGGGAATGAGCGTCAGAGGCGGTTGCGTCGCGCGTTGCACCTCAAGCATTTTCGCGAGATGGCTTAGATCGTTGTGGTCGGTGATCGCGAGGAAATCCAGACTGAGCGAGCGCGCCGCATCGATCACCGTTTCTACGGTGCTGTCGCCGTCGCTGTGAACGGTGTGGCAGTGCAATTCACCGCGATACCAGCCATCAGCGCGCGGTGCGGCGCGCGCGATTTGCCCTTCCAGTGGCAGGAATTCGAGTTCGGCGGGATGCGCGGCGAGTTCCCCGCTGGTGAGCGTGACGGTCACTTCGTAATCGCAGCCTTGCGGCGCGATTTTATAGAAGCCGAGATGCGCGGTCCAGGTTCCCGGCGTGATCTGACCCGGCAAATAGCCCGGCGTCGCATCGTTTTCCGCTACGAAAATCGATGCGCGGTTGCTCCCGCTCCAGCCGCGCAAGCCCATCGTGCCGAAAGCCGTCCCGCGCGCATCAATCAGGCCGAGATCGAGCGTGTTACCGTCCGTCAGGTGCGGGTCGGAGCCAACCTGATCACTATAGCGATAGTCCACATCGATGCGAACCGTCCCCGGCGGGACCTCGAACGGGACATATCCGTAGGTGCGCGTCTGCGCCGGGGTCGCATGTCCCGTGAAGGTGAGCGTTGTCATCCGATCAAATCTCCCTGCGCATCGTAGAACGAGAGATGTTCCGGCGCGATGTGTAGCGTCACCTGCTCCGGGAACGTCGGAATCTCGTCCCCGAACTGCCGCGCGGAGACCAGTTCATCGCCGATTTGCAAGGTAATCAACGTCTCGCCGCCGAGCGGCTGCACGGCGTAAACCTTCGCCGGGACGCCGCCCACATTATCGGTTGAAATTCCGACCCGCTCCGCGCGGAAGCCGACCTGCGCCGCACCCATCGCCTTGCGGCCACCCAGCGGAAGCGGCCCGGTCGCGAGCCGTGCGCCGTCGCCCTCGATGGTGCAGTTCAGCAAATTCATCGGCGGGCTGCCGATAAAACTCGCGACGAACGCCGTCTTCGGACGATGATACACTTCAAGCGGCGCGTCATATTGAACGATCTTGCCGCGATCCATTACCGCGATTTTATCCGCGAGTGCCATTGCTTCCGATTGGTCGTGCGTGACGTAGATCGAGGTGATACCCAGCGTGCGTTGCAAATTTTTCAGGAAGCCGCGCGCATCCAGCCGCAATTTTGCGTCGAGGTTGCTCAACGGTTCATCGAAAAGGAACGCCTGTGGCTGGTAAACGAGCGCCCGCGCCACCGAAACGCGCTGCTGTTGCCCGCCGGAGAGCTGCCCCGGTCGGCGTTCGAGCAGGTGGCCGATTTGCAAGAGGTCCGCGACCTCGCCGACGCGCTTGCGCATGGTCGCCGCCTCGGTGTGGCGCACCTTGAGCGGATAGCCGATGTTCTGCGCGACGGTCATATGTGGATAGAGCGCGTAATCCTGAAAGACCATCGCGAGGTCGCGCCCGTAGGCGGGGAGCAGCGTCACCTCGCGCTCACCGATAAAAATCTGCCCGGCGCTGGGGCTTTCCAGCCCGGCCAGCAGGCGCAGCGTGGTCGTCTTGCCGCAGCCGGAAGGACCCAGCAGCGCGACAAACTCGCCATCGATCACATCGAGGTTGAGGTCCGCGACGGCGCTCACGCTCCCGAACTGTTTGGTGATATGCACGTATCGAATAGCGGCCATTGGGGGTTTGTCCTACCTCTTGATGCCGCCGTAGAAGCGGAAGCCATAGCGCCAGTTGATGATCAGATACAGGATAATTACGGGGGCGGTGTAGAGAATCGCATAGGCCGCGATGAGGGTAATCAAGGGCGATCCTGATTCGACATTGTAGAACTGGTAGAACGCGACCGACGCCGGAATTTTATCGGAGGAGCGCAGCAGGATGAACGGCGTCAGGAACGCACCCCACGCATTCACGAACGCCCAGATCGCGACGACCATCACGCCGGGGCGAATCAGTGGAAACGCGACCTCGCGGAATACGCGCAGCGGTCGTGCGCCGCTGGACCATCGCGGCTTCTTCATAGGAGCGCGGGATGCTCTCGACGAAATCTTCCATGATGAATACCGCCGAAGGGATCAGCCCGCCGATCATCACCAGAATGACGCCGATATGCGTATCAATCAGGCGTAACGTGAACATCAGCAGGAAAATCGGGATCATGCTCGCAGTCCCGGTCACGACCGACGAAAACAGGATCAACACTGTCGTCAGAACGCTCTTGCCGGGGATGCGGCTGCGTGAGAGGCCGTAGGCAGTCAGCGCCGCGACGAGCGCCGTCCCGACCATTGCCCCACCCGCGATAATCGGGCTGTTCACGATCAGCGCGCGGATCGCTACGTTGTTCGCGAAGACCTGTGTAAAGTTGCTGAACGAGAAGCGCGTCGGCCAGCTCACCGCGAGGCTGGCTTCCGGGTTGAAGGGCGCGACGAAGAACCACAGCAGCGGCAGTACGAAGAACATACCGAGCGCCGTCGAAACAACGATCAGCAACAAGCGCGAAAGCAACTTGCGTCGTGTCATGTGGATGCCGCCGCAGCCGGATACTGAGCAGATACACAACGGTCAGCACAAGGTTGATGAGCATTACAATCACTGGGACCGCGCTCCCGCGTCCGAACTCCTGAAATTTGAGCGCCGTCTCATAGGTGAAAATGGAGACAAGCAACGTCTTTGAGGCCGGACCGCCGCCCGTAATCAGGTAGGGCGTGAAGCTGTTGAAGGTCCAGAGCGTGATCAGCACCAGATCGGTCCGCGATGTGGCCGCGCAGTAGCGGGATCGTAATATCGCGGAATTTGCGCCACCAGCCCGCGCCGCTGACTTCCGCCGCTTCGAGATACGAGGGCGGGATCGAGGCCAGCGCGGAGGAGAACAGCAGCGCCGAGAACGCCGTACCGCGCCACGTATTGAAGACGATGATGCTGAACAGCGGAAATCGAGGACCCCAATCCGGCCTGCCGAGTCCAACCGTCGAGAGGATGTTGTTCAGCGTCCCGCGAAACGGGTCAAGGAACGCGAACCACGCGAACGCGACGATGACATCCGGGATGATCACGCCGCGATTGCGAGCGTAAACACGACCTCGCGCAGCAACCCCTTACGGCGCTGGAAGAGCAACGCGAGCAGCAACCCCAGCCGGCTTGCCCGATCAACGCCGACCCGACGACGAACTGTGCGCTGATCAGCAGGCTCCAGCCAAGTTCGCCGCGCTTGAGCCACGTCGCGAAGTTGAGCAGACTCTGATAATTTTCCAGCCCGATATAGCGCGTATTCGGGTTGTTGATCGTCCCAATCGCCTGATTGGTGAAACTGAGCAGGACAATCGAAATGAACGGATAGATCAGGAAGGCGGCGATGAAGAGGAATGCGGGGCTGAGGAACAAAAAGCCGGCGGGACGGCTCAGGATGCTGCTTTCACGCATAGGTATTCCGAATTATGGATAGAACAGACGCGAAATTATCCCGCAAATGCGCGGGGCTAAAGCCACCGCGCTCAATCTAGGCAGCACGGCGTTGCACGGTCCCTGAAAGCCTTCAGAAGAGAGGACCAGTGCAATGCCTAGTTTCAGCGCGGTGGCTTTAGCCCCCGCGCCCCATTGACACACCGAACTTACTGGGTCGCCAGTTCGAGCGTGTTTTCCTTGCCGACGATGGCTTCAACAGCCTTCGCGTAGTCGTCCATCCGCCTGCTCCGGCGTGCGGTCGCCCGTGACGATGGCTTCGGTCATGATCTGGATTTGCTCGGAGACCTTCGTATAGGTCGGGAGCGCGGGGCGCACGGTCGTCAGCGGCAGCACGTCGGAAACGAGCGCGCTCATGACCGGATCGCCCGTGACGGGGACATCGGTGCGCGGACGGATGCGCGGTTGCAGTTTCTGGAGCGCGTCGAAGCTCTCCTTGCTGAACATTGCCGTGAGCAGCGCCCATGCTTCTTCGGGTTCTTCGTGTTCGGGTTGATTACGAAGCCCGTACCGCCGGAAATCGTGACGAAATCCTGCCCGTTGTAACCACTGCCTGGCGTCTGCGCGGGCATCTTGGCGAAGCCGATCTTCGCGTCACGGTCGGTCATTTTCCCGCTGCGCTGCTGTTGCCGACAGCGAGGACGCTGCGCCACAGATAATCGCCTTCGACGAGCATGGCGACTTTGCCATCCTGAGCGCGAGGAACGATTGATCGCGGCCATCCTTGACGAGCTGGTAACGCGATTCGCCCAGCTTTTCATCGGTGTAGATTGTCTTGTACAGCTTGAGCGTATCGAGGATCGCCTTGCTGCGCGTGACCCACTTGTTCGCCTTGAAGTCGTAGACCGTGCTGACCCGTGCCGAGCAGCGCCATCAGGTAGCCTTGCAGCGTGGTCGCTTCGCCCATCGCCTTGCCCGCGTTGAGTTGCAGCGGCGTGACGCCGGGGAGCGCGGGTCTTGATCTTGCGCGCGGCGTCGAGCAGTTCCGTCCAGCTCTTCGGCTGCCAGTTATCCGGCAGACCCGCCTGCTTGATCAAATCCTTGCGATACCAGATTACGCGAACATCGGTCCCGCGCGGGTAGCCGTAGATGTCGCCATTGTAGGAAAGAATCGTCTGCAAGCCCGCCGGGGTCTTGCTCCAGCCGTCCCATGTGAGCGCTTCCGGTCCGACGAGTTCCTTGAGCGGCTTGAGCAGCTTGGCGCTAGCGAAATCGGGAATCCAGAAACCATCGAAGGGACAGCACATCGCCACCCGCGCCCGCGCCGGTGTCGAGCGAATAGCGCTGGCGAAGTGCGTCACCCGTGCCTGTAAATTCATTGACCTGAACGTGAAGTTCTTGCTGCCGCCTTCATCGTGGCCTCGAACGCGGGCTTGACGGTCTCGCGCAGCCAGACCAGTTCAGACCACCGACGCCTTCAATGGTCAATGTGGTGACGGTTTGGGCTTTGCCGTGCCGAGCGTCCCGGCTGCAATCGCGAGCGCGATCAGCGTCAGGACGAAAAATACGCAGAATGGACTTTTTCAAGAGGGTCTCTCCGTTGGAAAGGACAACATCGCGAGGGTAAAGGCCGAACATTAAGCGCGTTCAAATAGCTGTTAAGCAAAGCCGCATTGTGATTAAACCGTTATGCGATTGGCGAACGTCACGCGCCTTGCGACAATCCGCTTACGCTATGTCGAGGATACCTGCATGACAGGTTCCGCCGACAAATTTCTTTGCATAAATCGCTGCAACTGCCTACGATCTGCGCATGATCACCCGTCTCAATGCTTTCGTCCGCGCCACACTCACGCTCACGCTCAAAGACCCTGCGTACTGAACTACGCACGCGGCGGCTGATCGGCTCGATGGGCTATTCGCGTTGATGGCCGTGCTGGTTTTCTATTTCGGCCTGCAAGCGGGTCGGAGCGTCCTCGTCGCGGTGCTGCCCGCCGTGCTGTGGGCGATCATCGTCTTCGCGAGTACGTTGGGCTTGAGCCGCACGCTTTCGGCAGAAAAGGAAGCCGGGAGTCTCGACGCGCTGCTGCTCGCGCCTGTCCCGCGTGCGACGTTGTTCTATGGCAAGTTCCTCGCGACATGGCTCTATTCACTTATTGTCGCGCTGATCGTCTGCGCACTCTTGAGTTTGCTATTCAATATCGGGCTGTTCGACCCGGCTTGCTGCTCGTACTGCTGCTCGGGCACGGCGGGCTTTTCGGCAACCGGGACGCTCATCGGCGCGATTGCAGTCAACGCCGACGGACGCGAAACGGCGCTCCCAATCCTGCTGCTTCCGGTCGCGCTGCGATCATCATTGCCGCCACGCGCGCAACTGCCGACATTGTGGCGGGGCTGCCGCCTTCGGATTGGCTGGCCTGACTGCCGCCACTTGTCGGTGTCGATGTGATCTTTCTGGTGCTGGCGCTGTTCCTCTTCGATGTGATTGTGGAGGAATAACATTTTTCATGATCACTCAAAATAATCTCAGTGTTCACCATAATTATTTGCATGATTTATAATGTTGTTCCGAAACAAGTAGCGAATGTGACATGACCTTCAAACCATCCGAGTATCAACAGAATATCTTCCGATTTGTCTCCAATGCTCAGGGTGATGGCGTCGTTGATGCTGTAGCAGGTTCTGGTAAGACTACAACGTTGGTTCAAGCTGCAAAACTACTCAACTCGGATCTGTCTTTATTGCATTCAATAAACATGTTGTTGATACATTGCGCGTGCGACTTGCTGGAACTCAAATGGAGGCAAAAACCATTCATGGAATTGGTATGGGATGCCTTCATAAGATGCTTGAAGAGATACGAGTGGACGACTATAAATACGATAGACTAGCACGAAACTGGATTGGTCAGAACATCCCTAATATAAAGTCCTCGGAAATTCAAGACCTTTCTCGCAGTTTATCAGAGATGGTACGCTTATGTAGACTAACATTAACAAACGCAGACAATAGCGTTGATTTGGCTCAAATGGTTGTGAAATACCATCTCGATCTTACGCCGAATCTTTTTGGAGCCGTACCTATAATAATAAACAAGGTGAAAGAAATCGCTCTGTTGGGCAAAGTTATTGACTTCGCCGATCAGCTTTGGTTGCCTTTTCAATGGGATCTCCGACCAAGAACTGCTCAATGGGTTTTTGTCGATGAAGCACAGGATTTAAGTGCAGCCGCGTTACACCTAATTCTGAAATTGCGTAAACCGGGAGGCCGAATGTTATTCGTCGGCGATCCAAAATCAGGCTATTTACGGCTTTGCGGGTGCGGACGCACGCTCCTTCCAAGAAATCAAGAACAAAACAAAGGCGGTTGAACTGCCCTTGTCCATCTGCTACAGGTGTCCGACTTCGCATCTTGCACTCGCAAGAGAATTGGTTCCAAGAATCGAGCCGCGCCCAAATGCGCCATCAGGTTTGGTAGAGTATGTAAAAGAATTTGACTTTCCAAAAATAGTCCGTTCAGGCGACCTTATTTTGTCGCGGAAAACATTACCACTCGTGTCGTGGTGCATCTACTTGATTCAACACGGTATCTCAGCTCAAATTCGCGGCAAAGACCTCGGCAAAGACCTATCCGACTTGGCTCGCCGTATTGCGCGCCAAATTCGATTTTAGTTTTGAGGAATTCGATGTTTGCACAGATATTTACGAGCAAAAACAAGTTTCACGTCTTTCCAAACGCGAGGGCACTGCTGCGCAAATTGAATCCCTGCGTGATCGGTGCGATGC
>CBDFFR010000005.1:0-689245 GCA_965246845.1 Aggregatilineales bacterium | reverse complement strand
GCCGCCCGACGAGCGCCGTCACATCCGCATCGGAGTCGCGCAGCATCACTGCGCTTTGTCCTCTTCATCGTCCGGGACCGAGGCGCGCAGCCCGACATCCAGCCCGCGCGAACGCATCATTTCAATCAGTCGTTCGGCGGTTTGGTAGCCGACGCGCAGCCGCCGATTGAGCAGATTCACATTGACGCGGCTGCCGTTCTCGCGATAGACCTTGACCGCCTCCGCGTAGAGTTGTTCCTCGTTGTCTTTCGAGAGCGTGGGCGCAGGGCGCTCTATCGTCGGCTCTTTCTCGAAGAGGCGCGGCGCGGGCGCACCGCTCCCGGTGTTGTTCGCGAGGCCGAACTTCTCCGCGCGCGACTGGATTGGAGCCGCCGGGGGAACATCGAACACCGCGCGGTTGGGCGGCGCAAGGCCGGGACCCGCTTGCGTAGGTCTGATTGCTCTCTGCGACTTCCAGTAGGCAACGATTTTGTTGATTTCCGCATCGGAGAGGTACACGCCCTGGCAGCGCACGGGCGCGGCAGCATCCGGCGCTTGATAGAGCATATCGCCGCGCCCGAGCAGCTTTTCCGCACCGGGCTGGTCGAGGATGACGCGCGAATCGACACTGGACGCGACCGCAAACGAGATGCGCGCCGGGAAGTTGGCCTTGATCAGCCCGGTCACGACATCGACGCTTGGCCGCTGCGTGCTGACGATCAGGTGAATTCCCGTTGCACGAGCCATCTGCGCGAGCCGGGCGAGCGTCTTTTCCGTCTCATCTGGCGCGAGCATCATCAGGTCCGCAAGTTCATCGATGATCACGACCAGATACGGGAGTTTCGTCGCGCCCGTCGCCAGCCGCGTATTGTGGTCGAGGATGTTCCGCGCGCCGACCTGCGCAAATTTCTTGTAGCGCTCTTCCATTTCGCGTGTGACCCATTTCAGCACGCCGACGATGCGCTCCATATCAACGACGACGCTTGTGCCTTCGACAAGATGCGGGATGCCGTTGTATCCGGTCAGTTCCACCCGCTTCGGGTCCACCATCACGAAGCGCAGGTCTTCCGGCGAGTTTTCGAGCAGCAGCGAGCAGATAATCGAATTCACGCACACCGATTTACCCGACCCGGTGGTTCCGGCGATGAGCATGTGCGGCATGGCGGTCAGGTCTGCGACGATGGGGTGGCCGTCCACGCTGCGACCGAGGGCGATGCGCAGTTGCGATTTGATCGATTTGTAGGCATCCTCATCCATGATGTCGCGCAGCGAGACGAGCGCGGTTTTGGAATTCGGGACTTCGATTCCGACATAGCCCTTGCCGGGGACGGGCGCTTCGATACGGATGGTGCGCGCGGCCAGCGCCAGCGCGAGGTCGGCATCCAGTTTGGCGATAGAGCCAACCTTCACGCGCGTCTTTTTGCCCTGCCTGCTGACGAGATAATCCGGCTCGACACCGAATTGCGTGATCACGGGACCAGTGTTGATTTCGATCACCTTGCCCGGCGCGCCGAAGCTCTGCAATGTCTCCTCGATAATCCGCGCGCGTTCGTTGAGGTATTCCTGATCGGCCTGCTGTTCAGAGCCACGCTCCAGCAGTGTCGAATAATCCGGCATCGGCCACACGCCCGGCGGCTTACTGCGCACGATCACGCCATCCAGCGGCGCGGAGGCCGTCGCAGCAGGAGCGGGAGCAGTTGCAGCCGGAGTCGTCACGAGAGATCTTCCGGCTGCTGGAGACGGTGCGGCAGGAGTAGCAAGGGGCGGCTTGATAGGTTCTGGTACTTTCGCCGCGATAGGTTCCAGCTTCGGGATCGTGGCAGGCGCGGGTTTTGGTGCATCATCGGGTTTGCTGGTATCGACCAGCACCACCGTTTCCGGCGGTTTGACGACCTCGGCTTGCGCTTCCGGTTTCGCAGCACCGTCAAGCGGTTTGTTCGGCGTGACACCGCTGAAGGGGCGTGGCGCGACAGGCGCGGCGGTCCGCGCGGTGAATGCCGACGCTGAGGCGGTAGCTGCGGGACGACTCGGTGCGGGACGCTCAACGGCTTGGGATCGTCGTCCGGCAGGTCATCCAGCGGGATGTACTGTGTATCACGCGCTGCGCTTTTTTCCGGCGGGTCGTCCTCATTTTCATCGTCCTCGTCGCCCTCATCGACTAATGGCAATCCAGGTTTCGGGACGGGCTTTGGCGCGAAGGTGGACGCCGGACGGTTGAACGGCGAAGCGGGCGGCGTCGCGAATTTCGGCGTCGCGGGCTTCAGACTCAATAGCTCGTCTTCCTCGTCGTCCAGCTCTTCATCGTCGCTCGTTGCAGGCGGTTTCGCGATGCTGAACGGCGCATTGGCGGCGGGACGCGGTCCCCCGAACAGCCCCGCACCGGGCGGGCGCACCGGGCTTGCATCGGGTGGTTTCGGAGTGTCAGCAGCTTTCGGCGCTTCGGATGTCGTTTTGAGCGGTTCGGTTGTATTCGGTTTTGTATCGGAAGTCGGCGCTTTCGGCGGTTCCGGCCTGGCCGCTTCGATGCTCTCCGCCGCATTTGCGCCCAGTGACGGTTTCGGCGCGTCGTCCGCTTTCGCTTCTACATCGGGCGTTTTGACAGATTCGGGCGCGTTCGGCTTTGCACCGAAGAGCGATGGCGGCTTTGGTCCGTTGGTACTCACCGAAGGAGGCGCGCTGGATGCCGCTGCCCCGAACGCCGGACGGCTCGCGCCGAGTGGTGTACGCGTGGGTTCTTCTCGCCTGACGGGTAGCGCGTCCTCTTCTTCATCTTCATCGTCATCACTGATCGGCGCGCGTGCAGCGCTCCCGAAGGCGGACGGACGCGGCGCGGCGGGACCGCTCAAATCCGGACGCGCAAGCGGGGTTGCAGGACGCGGCGCGGGACCAATATTCTCTTCTTCGTCATCATCGTCATCGTCTGGTTTAGCAGGTGGCGGACGCATCCCGAACGACGTAAGGCGCGGCGCGGCTGCCGCCGGGATGGGGCGAGCGGGTGTGCGTTCTGCAACCGTACTAACGGTATCTTCGTCGTCTTCCTCGTCGAGCGGCACGGTAGCCGTTGGTTTTGGTGCGAAGGGCGAGCGCATGGGCGTCATTGGTCCGGTGGCTCCCATGCGCGCGGTATCACCCGGCTTCGCGGCAGGTTCGATGATGGCGCTGGCAGGAGTGTTGACCGGATTCGCGGTTGGTTCCGGTGCTTTCGCCGTGACGGGTGGCGGGGTTGCGGCTTCCGGTTTGGGCGCGGGCAATGCAGGTTTAGCCGTCTCTACTTTATCTGGCTCGCTCTTGGGAGCGCCGCGATTGAACGGATTGAATCCACTGCGTGCAGCTTCTGGTTTTGCAGTTGAATCAGCAGGCTTGCTGGTCTCAGCGGGTATGCTCGCGACGGGCGCTGGACTCTCAGCCGCTTTCGCGCGCCCGAATATACCGCCGCCGGACGCGACCGCAGGCTTTGCAGCATCACCCGGCTTAATGGATTCGACAGGCTTCGCTTCACTTTGAGCAGCAGTTTTGGGCGACTCGTCGCGCTTTGCGAACGGGTTGAAGCGCGAGCCGCCAGCCTTCGCGGGTTCTTCGACTTTCGGTGTCATCTCTGCATCAGCAGGTTTAGGCGCAGCGAATGGATTGCGCGGCGCGGCGGGCTTGTCTTCGACCTTGACAGGCTCAGGCGTTTTTACAGGTTCCGCTATAGAAGTAGCTGCAGCCGCAGCCGTCCCACGCTGAAACATGCCGCTGACGGCCAGCCCCTTCTTTGCGTCTCCAGCCGCCTCGGCAGCCGTCGTATTGGCGGGCAGCGCCAGTTTCGCGTCTTTGGATGGGGCGGGCAACGCCACCGCCGTCGCAAGTCCGGCTCTTGCTGCATTACCGCTCACAACGACTTCCGCTGTTTTCGCGACTTCTGAGCGCTTCAATTCACGGTTGGCGATAGCGCGCTGGCGGCTATTGCCATAGCCGGCGCCGATCCCCGCGAGGATACTCCCAACGGATTGCACATAAGTCGTGATCTCCGCAAACGTGACCTCAAAGGCCAGCATCAACGCAATCAACCACCAGCCAATCACTACCACGAAGGTCGGATAATCGCCCATCGCGCGCATCAGCAGCATATACAGCCTGTCGCCGACGATACCGCCGCCGCGTAATTCGGTCGCGAGCAGGCTGGATCGTTTCGCGAGAATATCCAGCGACGGCACAGCGGGGTTGAGCAATTCGACAAGCTGGAATGTGGTCACGAGCGCGAAAAATACCGCGATCCAGCCGATCACGCGCGTCACCTGAAAAACGCGCTGCTCTTCCCCGAAGTGGCGGTAAATCAACCAGCCGCCCATGACCAGCGCGGGCAGGAACATCACATAGCGTCCATAGCCGAAGAACTGGCCGAGGATACGCACGATCACGCTGGTGATAAAAGCATCCTGCCCTTTCGGGTCGCCGGGCGCAATCACACCGAAAAAGACAATCAGCCCGAAAATGACGAATCCCACGCCGATCACGTCCAACTGGCGGTTGCGGTCCCAGGCGTGCCGGACCTGCACTTCCGCAGCATTCTTCTTTTCGAGCGGTTTGGCCTGTTTGCCATCGATGCGCGTGGGCGGCGCGGCTGCCGGAACCTTGCGCCCGCCCGCCGCAGCGGAGGCTTTGGGACCGTCAGCGGGAACCTCACCACGCCGGAAGCGCCCGGTCAGGTTGCCGAGGAAGCTGCGCCCGGTCGATTCAGGGGGAGGCTGCGCGGTTTTCGGGGAGGCTGGCTTCGCGGCTCCGGCGTTCAGCGCGGGCGGCGCGGAGGTGGCGGGTTTTGCGCTTCCGAAAGGTGACGCGGGCGCGCTCGTCGTGGCGGGTTTCGCGCCGAAAGCAGACGACGATGGTGCAGGTGAGGAAGCAGGCTTATCGGGTGTCCTGGGCGCGTCTTTTGCTGTGGCGGGTTTCTCATCCGGTGTGCCGCCACGATTGGTCAACCGACCGAGGAAACCGCTACTGCCACCTTTGTTATCATCCTTTGCAGGCGCATTCTTCGGGGTCGCGGGCTTGTCGGATGTTTTTGGCGCGTCCTTCTTCGCATCGTCCGGCTTCGCGCCGCCCCTGTTGAAGAGATTAAACCCCCGGCCAGCAGCGCCTTTATCGTCTTCTTTTTTCGGTGCATCTTTAGTCGTAGCGGGCTTGTCATCCGGCTTTTTAGCGCCAAACAAACCGCCCGTGCGCGGGGCTTCCTGCGGCTTGTCGGCGGGTTTATCCGGTGCTTTGGCTGCGGGTGAACCGAACGTCGGTTTCGGCGCGGATGAGCCGCCGGGCGTCGAGAGGCCACCGGGCGCGCTGGTGCTGACTCTCGGCGGCGCGGCGGATGCCGCTGGCGTGTTGCCACCTGTGCCGCTGGGTCGGTTGCCGAACATGCTGCCACCTGCCGGAGGGGGCGCGTCTTTTTTCTGGTCCTCATCGTCGCGCGATGTGGCCTTTGGCTGAGGACTGAATGTGGACGCCGGGCGCGGCTGGTTGGAACCAAAACCGCTGCCAGAAGAGGACGATCCGAATCCGCTGCCGGGTGGGTTGCTGCCTGCCGGACGGTTGCCCGACGGGTTCCCGAACGTGCTGCTTGAGGCCGGACGCGGCGCGGGGCGCTTGTCGTCCTCGTCGTCCTCATTCTCATCATCTTTTTTGAATGCTGACGAGCCACCAAATGCGCCCGGTCGTGGCGCGGGCGCGGACCCAGCGGGTTTATTGAAAGGGTTGGTGGATGAAGGGGGTCGACTGCTCGTGAACGCAGGGTTGCCACCCGGCTTGTTGCCTATTGGCCTGTCGTCTTCATCATCGTCATCATCGTCGTTGAAGGGGGGTTTCGAGGACATAGCTACCTGCTCACATGCAATATGAAAAGCGATGCTAATCTAATACGGTTTGTGTACGTCTGTTCTATGCTCATCATATCACAAACCCCTCTCCAATTCGAGTTTTAGCTGCGTAAGATTCGGACGCCGTGCGGGTGCAGCGCGACCGAACCGCGCAGCGTTTCGCCGCTCACCAGATCGGTCAAGACCTGCTCGCCAAGCTGGAGGTCCGTACCCGCCGCGTTGTGGTTGAGCAGGAAGTAGATACGGTGGCCGTCCTTGAGGCGGATCGTGACTTCCAGCCCGGCGGGGATACGCTCGAAAGGCGGCGCTAGGCGGTGCGCGTCGAGCAGGCGGCCATAGAACATCGCGAGGAATGCGTCATCCGGGTCACTGGCGATGTAATAACCCTTGCCCGTCCCAAACACATTTTCGGTCAGTGCCGGACGCCCTTTATAGAAATCTTCGCCAAACGTCGCGAGGACTTTTGCGCCTTCCACATGGATCAGATCAGCAAGGTGGTCGCAGGTGAAGCCGCCACTGCCGTCGCTCATGATGATCGTGTTTGTCTGGCCGGGGTACAGCGCGTCGATCTCTTCCGCCCAGATTCCGGTCACGCCGCGCAACGGTCCCGGATAGCCTTCGTAAGCCAGATCGGTATCATCGACCACGCCGGAAAAGTACGTCGTGACGAAGCTCGCGCCCTTGCGCACCGCCGCTTCGATCTTGCCGCCAAGCGCCGGGTGAATCATGTGCAGCATCGGCGCGACGATGAGCGCATAGCCGCTCAGGTCCGAATCGGGGAAGACAACATCCACCGCGATGTTCTTGCGGTGGAAGGCGCGGTAGTGCCTGATTACCGTCGCGAGGTATTTTTTATCCGTTACGGGACCGCTCGCGTTTTCGATTGCCCAACGGTTCTCCCAATCGTAGAGGATCGCGACTTTTGCATCCGTCCCTGCGCCGATGATCGAGTCGCCGAGCGCGTGCAATTCCGCGCCGAGTTCGGCCACCTCGCGGAAAATGCGTGTATCGGAGCGCCCGCTGTGTTCGACAACCGCGCTATGGAATTTCTCGAAGCCACCGCGACCGCGCCGCCACTGGAAATATTGCACGCTATCCGCGCCGTGCGCGACCGCGAGGTAGCTCCACAGGCGTAGCACGCCTGGGCGCTTGAGCGCGTTCACAGGCTGCCAGTTCTGGCTGCTCGGCGTCTGCTCCATCAGCAGGAACGGCTGGCCGTCCTTGAGGCCGCGATTGAGGTCATGGTGAAAGGCGATCTCGGCGCTGTCGGCGTTCGGCCAGGGGTAGCAATCCCACGCGATCACATCCAGTTCCTTCGCCCAGACGCGATAATTGAGCGGCATATAGGTCCCCATCATGTTCGTGGTGATCGGAACATCGGGTGTGAGCGGACGGATCGCGTCCCGTTCGAGTTTGAAGCAGTCGAGATAGCTATCGGTCATAAAGCGGCGATAATCGATATTCAATCCGTGAATTTTGTTCTCGCCGTTCGCGTAAGGCGGCGTGACCTGCTCCCAATCCGTATACGTATGTCCCCAGAATTTGGTCCACCAGCGCTCGTTGAGGCAATCGAGCGTCTCATATTTGACCCTGAGCCATTCGCGGAACTGCCCCGCGCACGTTTCGCACAGACAATGCGCGCCGTGTTCGCCGCCGTATTCGTTACTGATATGCCAGCACAGCAGCGCCGGGTGATCCTTGTAGCGCTCGGCCAGTTTTTGCGCCATCGCGACCGCGAGGCGGCGATAATTCGGCGAATTCGGGCAATAATTGACGCGCTTGCCGTGTGCGTAACGCTGGCCGTCGTCGCCCGCGTATAGCACATCCGGGTACTTCGCGGACATCCACGCGGGCTGTGCAGCGCTCGGTGTGGCGAGGACGGCGTGCAGGCCGTTGGCGTGCAGCCCATCCATGATTTTATCGAGCCATTCAAACGTGTAGGTCTCTTCATTCGGCTGCAAGGATACCCAACTGAATACCCCGACCGTTGCGCATGTGAATCCCGCCTGCTTCATCAGGTCGAAATCGACAGGCCAGATCGTCTCCGGCCATTGTTCAGGGTTGTAATCGCCGCCATGCCAGAGGTAGGGCGCTTTGGGCGAGACGGGCGGGTATTGTTTCACGGCAGGCTTGATCCTTTGCAGCACGTAAATCTGCGGACATTTTAGCCCAAACCTGCCCGCTTTTCGTAAAAGTCATGAATCCTTTTGCCCGGCAATCCACTCTTACGTAGTGAACCCCACACTATGTAAAGGATTTTCGCCATGATATACCCAAAGAACGTGCCAAATTTCGAGCGGATCATCCGCATTGCATTCGCTATACTCCTCGTCGGTGCGGCATTTGTGAGCGGACCCGTATTTGGTGAACCAACGCCGCTGCGTACCGTCCTGCTGGTCGGCTCCGCGCTATTCCTCGTCGTGACGGGTTTTGTAGGTTGGTGTCCGATGTGCGCGCTGGTCGGGCGTAAACTCAAGAAGTAGCGATGCGAACAACGCTTGATCCCGTTCTGGTTGAAGCAGCGCGGCAGGGTGATCCTGCTGCGCTCGAAACGTTGCTCGCGACCTATCAGCCAACCGTCACGCGCTTCGCTAAAAAATATTGCGCGACACCGGAAGATGTCGAGGATGCCGTACAGGAAACGCTATGGGTGGCCGCGCAGAAGATTGGCACGCTGCGCGTTTCGGCGGCGTTCCTGAGCTTCGTATTCCGCATCGTGCGTCACCAATGCTATGCGCTGCTGCACGCGGGCGAGGCGCAACGGGCCGCGCTCATGTACATCCGGATCCCGGAACATGACCTCTTGCTGCGTCGCGATGTGATGACTGCGCTCGCCGATTTGCCGCCGAACCTGCGCGAAGTATTGATCATGCGCGATGTCGAAGACCTCACCGCGCCACAGGTCGCGGAGGCACTGCAACTCACGATAGCGACCGTAAAAAGCCGCCTGCATCGCGCCCGCGCGCTGATGCGCGAGTCGCTCAAAGCGTGGGTCGAATAGCCACCACGTTGGGCGTCAACGCGCCTTCAGGTCGTCTCTATCACAGAGATAATGTTGCCTGCCGGGTCTTTGAACCATGCCTGTTTAACACCCGCTGCGGTGAACACGTCGTTTTCATCAGTTTTCACAGGCTCATCGTAATGTTCAAACTGCACACCTGATTTGCGAAGTTCGCTTATCGCCTGCTGGATGTCCGGGACCGGAAGATTGAGGATAGTGTAAGTAGCGGGCGTGTGGTTCGGCTTCGGATAGACAAGGATCGGAATGCCGCCCGCAATATGTAAGTTCAACAGATCATCTTCTACTGAAACTTCCAGCCCCAGCACCGCTTCGTAGAATGTTTTCGCCTTTGGAATGTCGCTGACCGAAAAGCTGGAAAATGCTTTAGTGCCTCTAAACATTGGATCACCTCACTCGTGCAACGAATAACACAAGCTGATTGTAGTACATCCATTCTAAATTTGACACAAGGCATTCCTTTTTAAGGTCAGGACATTTCCATCCCCGGTAGCGTGAACCCGAATGTGCTGCCCTTCCCCACTTCGCTCGTCACCAAGTCGAAGCTGCCACCCATCAGCTTGAGCAGCCCTTGCGCGATGGGGATGCCGAGGCCGTAGCCGCGTTCCGAAGTGACAAGTTCGTTATCGGCGCGGTAGAACAATTCGCCGAGCCGCGCGATTTCCTCCGCGCTCATGCCGATCCCGTTGTCGGCGATGGTGACGTGTAACGTGTTCGATTCGACCTTTTCCGCCTTGACCGTAATCTGCCCGATCCCCTTCGGCGCATACTGGATCGCGTTGCGGAGCAGGTAGAACAGGACCTTCGCAAGCTGCTTCGCATCCGTGTTCAAGAACGGCAAGCCCTGCGGGATGTCCCAGTTCACGGTCTGCCCATATTCGGTGATCAGCGCGTCGGCCTGCTTCTGCACATCCATCACGATTTGCCCGAAAGTCGTCATCTTCGCTTCGAGCCGCAGCCGCCCGCTGTTCAGCTTGCTGATGTCGCTGATGTCCGCGACCAGCCCTTCCATTCGAATTGCATTGGTGCGGATCGTCGAAACGAACTGCGTTTGCATCTCGTTCAGCGGTCCGACCATGCCCGGCTTGGCAAGCATATCGATATAGCCGCGAATGCTCGTCATCGGCTTGCGTATCTCGTGAACCATCAGCGAGGCAAACGACGCGGTTTCCTGTACGGTCGCGTCCAGTTTCTTGCGCAGCGCGGCGGCGTCTTCCTGACCATCTTTACCCTCGTTCGCTCCGTCAGCTTTCGCGACCGTAAGCAGCGTGCGCAATTCGTCCAGTTGACTGCGCGCGGGGTCGCTCTCGATGCTACTTTTGATCTGGTCGAGGAGCGCGAGCGCTGCATCGAATGGGCTAATCTGTGCTGATGCGGTCATGCTCGCTCTCCTTTATAGATGCCGGCGTGAGCGTCCATTCGCGCTCGCCACCATTCATTTGCATATCCTGCCGTAAGCCTTCGGCCATTGCCGCGTTATCCGGCCAGAAACTATTAATTTGCGAACGGAAACACGCCACTGCCTCGATCTTCGTTCGTAGTGCCTCTTCATCGACCGCGATCACGATTTCCTGCGCAGTGCGTCCCGGTGCGTGCATCCGCTTCGTGACGGAATCGGCCACGCGCTCAGGCTGGCGGCTATATGGATAATCCACATAATAGCGCACGTCGCGCACGCGCCGGAAGGCCACGCCCGCCGCGCCGACGATCAGGTGGTCAGCATGTTCCCCGACTCCGAGCGGCAGGTGAACCGTATCCGTGAGGCGCACCCGCGCGAAGGACTTGTGTGTGATTTTATCCGTCAGATCGGCGAAGAGCGTGAGCATATCTTCCATTTTCGGCGTGCCAAACAGATTTGCTAGTCCCTCGTAGCCGCGATACAGCGCTTCGGGGTAATCGAGGAAGATGATCTCCGCGCCGAGGCTTTGCGCGGCATCGCGGTCTTCGGCGCGGCGTGCTTCGGTGACTGCCGCACCCGTGCCGAGCCGCCAGCGCGCCCAGTGATCCACGATGAACGGCGTCACAACTATATCGGGCGGCGGGTCGCCCGCCATTACGGTAATGATCACACAGCGCACGCCTTCGCGCGTCAGCGTGGCGATCTGGCCGCCGCAGGAGAGCGCCGCATCGTCAGAATGGGGGGAGAAAAACCAGTGCGTCATACCAGCGGCAGCTCGAACGTAAAGGTGCTGCCGCGCCCCGGCTCGCTCTGGATGTCGAGCGTCCCGCCCATCACATCGATCAGGTTGCGCGTGATCGCGAAGCCGAGACCCGTTCCCGGCTGACCAAGACCGTTATCCGCGCGCCAGAACTTCGTTCCGAGTTTGGCGATTTGCTCCGGCGACATACCGACGCCGTTATCCTGCACGCTGAATGCGGCGTGTTCATCTCGTTTTGCTGCTTCAACGCGGATCGTGCCACCTTCGGGCGTATATTTGTACGCATTACTGAGCAGGTTGACCAAGACCTGTATCAGGCGGTCACGGTCCGCGCTGACGAGGCCAAGCACGGGGTCGATATGCAACATGAGATGATGGCCGCGCTGCTCAATCTCCGGGACGGTCGCTTCGAGCGCAGCATCGACGACTTCCTGCACGCTCACGGGCTTGATCTCGATGCGCAGGTGGCCGGATTCGATGCGGCTGATGTCGCTCAGGTCCTGCACGAGCAGGCGCATCCGGTTCACCACGTTCTTGATCGTCGCGATGAATTGCTCCTGCCGCTCCGTGACCGGACCCGCCACCTTGAGCAAATCGGTGTAGCCGCCGATGCTCGTCATCGGGTTTTTCAATTCGTGCGCGACGATGCTCACGAACTCCGATTTGGCGAGGTTGGCGGCGCGCACGGCCTCGTACAGCCGTCCATTTTCAAGCGCGATGGCTGCCCGCTCCGCAACGCGCTTGACGAGGCGGCGGCTCTCTTCGGTGAACGCATCCGCGCTGAGGCTGCCGAATAGCGCAAGCGCGACGACGTTGTTCTCGCGCCGGATCGGGACGCAGAACAGCGCGGAGGCGACGCCGTTCACACCCAGCGGTTTGAACTGCGCATCCTGGCTTGTGATCGCGCTCTGGATGAAATCGAAGAAGGGCAGCATTCCATCTACCGGGTCGCCCTCGTGCAGCGGTGCGGTCTTTCCCATCGCGGCAGCCACGCGCCAAGAGTCGCCTTCCGGGTCATAGATCGCGAGCGTGCCGTTCTCCGCGCTACACACACGGATCGACCATTCGAGCGTCTGGCGCATCGTGTTCTGCAAATCCAGCGTTTCGTTCAACTGGCGGTCGATCCAGCCGAGCATCGTCAATTCCTCGACCCGCGCCGCGAGCGCTTTATCCGTCTCGCGGAAGAGGCGCGCGTTGTCGATGGCGACGGCGGCTTGCCCCGCGAAGGCGTCCAACATATCGAGATCGGCATCACTGAATAAGCCCGACCGCAGCCGATTATCGACGTAAATCACGCCGATGATCTGGCCGCGTGCGCGCAATGGGGTTGCCATGATGCTGCGCAGCGCCTGCGCGACGATGCTCTGCGACGATGAAAAGCGCGGGTCCTCCTGCGCGTTGGTGGTGACGACGGGGGAACCGCCTTCCAGCACGCGCGAGGTGATCGTGCGGCTCAAGGTGAACGACTCCGATCCGACGTTTTCCTGATCGAAATTACGCGCGACCTGCACCGCCAGGTGATTGTCTTCATCGAGCAACATCAGGAAACCGCGTTCGGCGCGCGTGAGCTGGATGATCGCATCCATCACCTGATCAAGGACGGTTTGCAGGTCCAGCGAGGAGCCGATCACGCGGCTGACCTCGTATAGTTTGGCGAGCCGTTCCTGCTGGCCGGAATGCTTGCGGTCTTCGATCACATCGGCCAGCAGCCCGGTGACGTCCGTGATGCGCTTCTCGAAAAACGGCGCATCGATCCGCCCGCCTTGTAGCTGGCTGCGCAGCAGGTCGAGCGTTTGCTGCGCGGAAGTGAGTGCATTATCGAGATCGCGCCCGGTGCGGCGTAAGATTGTATCCATTGGATTATTGTCCCTTTGGCGCACGGCTGCGCGGCGCGGGCGGTATCTGTTGCGCGTTGACTATCTTGTAATATTCGCACAAATCCGTGAGCGGACAGCGCTCACACTCCGGGTTGCGGGCGTGGCAGATTTCGCGCCCGTGTTGGATGACATTCAGATGCCCGGTGTAATATTCATCCGGCGGGACGATCTGCTCCATGATGATGTGCGCCTTGTCTGCGTTCACCTTCGCGCCGAAAAAGCCCAATCGCATCGAGACGCGGTGAACATGCGTGTCGACCGGGAACGCCTCGCGGTTGAAGGCGAAGCAGAGGATGATCGCGGCGGTCTTCGGTCCCACGCCGTCGATGCTGGTCAGCCATGCCTTTGCCTCGTCCATCGGCATTGTCTCCAGAAAATCGAGCGTGATCGACCCCTGCCGCGCGTGGACGGTGCGCAACGCCTCCTGGATGCGCGGTCCCTTCTGGTTGGCGAGTCCGGCGGGCTTGATCGTCTCGACGACCTCCGCCGTCGGTGCGTCGAGCAGCTCTTCCCAGCGCGCATAGCGGCGCTTGAGCGCGTAGAAGCCCCGGTCGCGGTTGGCGTCGTTGGTGCTTTGGCTGAGGATCGTGCTGACCAGTTCATCGACGGGCGAAAGCGCCTGCCGCCAGGTCGGGACGCCGTAAGTCGCGCGCAGCCGCACGGAGACCGCAGACCACTTTGCGCGGAGTTGCTCCAGCGTAGGGGGTTGGGGGACGTTATTCATGCTCCCGATTCTACCCGTTTCTGGATATGAGGCAAAACCATTTCCCACAAAGTCACCTAAAAATTTGTGCATAAACTCATTCGTTTACCGGATCGAACTTGCGCGTGATGTCCTCAGTATCAGTGTGTGTCAACAGCAATCCCTGTATGTGTAGCCTGTGCGAATTTGAGTAAGGAACTGGTCTCGCATGTTCTACAACCACGGCATGAGGAATTTTGTACGCCTTCTTTACTCTGAAATCATGATGAAAAAGCACCGCGATCAGGAAGTCAAAGTTTTGTGCTTCCAATCTGCGAATGGCGCTAACTTGTGTCGACGGGTTTGTATCAGAAGGTCTGCGCCCCTTGATCTGATACTTTATGTTGTCTTGTTCATCAATCGCATCGTACCCGGCGCTTGAATTTCGTTGTAGCGTCAGCCCAAGCGTGCGGGCAACCAGATATTCAGTGTAATCGCCAAGTGGGGCATTGTCTGTACGAATAATGCCACGCGCTCTGAGTTCAGCCAGAATAGCGGCATCTATGTTCAAAAGTTCAATCGGCGACAAATCTTTGAGGTTGAATGGAACTGCCATTTTTCTTCTCCTGTTTCACTGCTTGCCATGCGACAAACCCATTCACCCCGCTAACCCGCTCGGTTTTGTGAATGTAGACAACTATTGTTTACGGTCTGCTTTGATAGGATAGCACGAGACGATACAACGGAGAATGCAAATACAGTGCCGATACCATTTGAAATTTTACAATTAACTCACGAACAGATCGGCAGCATGGAAGCGGAGCTAATCGCCCTTTTACAAGATGTCTTGAACAATGGCGCATCCGTGAACTTTATTGCTCCCCTCGACGCAGCAACGGCGCAGGGGTTTTGGGCAAAGGTTCGGCGTGAAACGGCAAGCGATGAGCGTATCGTATTGGTCGCGACGAATATGAATCACATCGTTGGCTGTGTGCATCTCGCATTTGCAATGCAGCCGAACGGCGCGCACCGTGCCGAGGTGCAAAAGCTGCTCGTTCACAGCGCCTATCAGAAACAGGGAATTGCGACTTCGCTCATGTCTGCAATTGAAGATGCAGCCCGAACGTCAGGGCGTACCCTGCTCGTTCTCGATACCGAACGCGGCAGCAACGCTGAATATTTATATGAGAAAGTTGGATATTCGCGGGCAGGTGTCATACCGCGTTTTGCACGCAGTGCCGGGGGTGATTTGATCGATACCGTCCTGTTTTATAAAGAATTGAACCCCGGTTAACGGACCGTCCGCCACGCGACAATCCCATCTTCTCCGCGCACCCGCTCCACAGAGCGGCGATCTTCCAAACGGCGCAGGCTGCCCACGAACGGCGGCGCGAGATTCTCATCCTGATCGGCAGGCCACTCACCCACCTTCGGCTTGAGGTCCGCGATCAACTGCCTGAGTGTAATCGGTTCCTTCGCGGCGCGCACGGCCTCCAACAGCAGCGCTTCGACGCGCATGACATAGTTGCGCGACTCATCCAGAAACATGCCGACTTCACCATGCCCACGCTGAATAGGCCAGTGCGCGGGCGAATAGGTTGCAATATCCATGCTGCGTAACCGCGCGAGCGTCGCAAGGTAGGCATTCACGTAGTAGTACGTCGGCGGCATGACAGGCTGCCCTTCCGTGCCGAGGATGGCATTCCAGAGCGCCGACTCCGCCGCGATGAACAGCTTGTTTTTCGGGTCGTAGACACCCGTGTGTCCCCACGAATGCCCCGGCGTATGCACCAGTTCGACCGCCCAATCCGGTCCGAGGCGCAGCGTCTCGCCGCCTTCGATCCCATAATCCATCAGGACGTTGCAGCCGCAGCCATCAACCGTGTCTTTCACCGCTTCCGCTTTGGGTCCGAAGCCGTGCGCTTCCGTGAACTGGTAAGCGCGCTTAAAAAACAATTCGCGCGGCGACTCGATCAGTGGCTTGTCGAGATTGTGCGCGATGAAGCGCGCATTCGGGGCGCGTGCCTTGATGACATCGTTGCCGCACTGATGATCGATGTCGGAGTGCGTGATCAGCACGTAATCCAGCTTCGCGACGTCGAAGCCGATTTTCTCGAAATAGGGGAACAGGTCTTTTTCTGGCGTGTCGCTCATTCCGGTATCGACCAGCAGCGAACGCTCCGCACCGATCAGCAGATGGCAGGCGACGGCGCGCGTATCGAAAAACACGGACATGATACGGTGGACGCCGGGCGCGATTTCAAGGGATTGGATCATGACTGCGGATGCTCCAGATTGGAAAATGGCATACTCGCAACCATAGCGTTAGCCGCATGTACTGGCAAATCCGGCTACCAATCGCGCCGAAGGGATCCTCCGCTGATTTTGGTCAGATTGTGCATCACGGCATTGGAATTTTACGAGCGCGGTCACGCAGCGCATCCGCAAGTTGCTGATTGCTCGCGCTCAACGCAGCATAGGCTGGACCTTCGATCCCACGATTGGTCCACTTTGCTTTCATGATGCTCATCGCGCCCTTCTTCGCCTTTTCAAGCAATCCCGCGATCTCGCTTTCGGTCGCTTTTTTGTCGCCATCCGTGAAGCCCATGCTTCGATAGAATGGTGGGGAAGTGACATCCAGGGACATCACCGCGTCCATAAAGTCTGACTGCGCGTCGGGAATCAGGTTCTGAAGCTGGTCGACGTGAACCATCTCATGCTGTGCGGTGAGGTCCGGGTTCCAGAAGCCGAATTTCCGGGAGCCGGAGTCCTTCAAACCCGCAATGAACTCGAAATCATCCGCAGCGCGGAGCATCTCATCGAAGGTTAGCCCCGCCTGATCTGCGCTCTTGACCTCTTTCGCGCCGCCGCCTGTGACCCCCCAGATGACCTCAATACGGAAAACGCAGTTGATCTCAATCGTGTCGCTGCCGGAGTCGTACTGCCAGTCGATATTTTTCACCTGAAAACTGGGGAAGGTAGCGCCGAGCGGCGTCGCTATCGCGTTGTCCTGCACGACGGCGTCTTCGGTAAACACGGTTGCGCCTGTGCCGATGTTCGCCCACGTCTCCGGGCTTGCGGGTGCGTTCCCACTCTCATGAACGTTCATCTCGAACTTCGGCTTGAACACCACCGGTATGCGGCGCTCACCGTTTGGTGACAGGACCGTATTCGATGCGTTTGCGTCGTCGCTGCTCAGACATCCAATCGCTCCCACACCAATCTCACGCGGTCCGTTCGCGATGTGGCCGCTGATGGGCGGATTAATCAATTCAGAGGGGTCCACGCCGGGCGGCATCTCTACGCCCGGTCCCTCGCCGCCGGGCTGTGGACCTTCGCCGCCAGGTTGCTTGTTGTCTCCACCGAACGGCCACCAATCCGAAGGGAACCAATCCGGGCGGTCGGGCATGGATGGCAGCCAGCCGCTATCATCGCCTTTCTCGTCGTCCTTCTTATCACCACCGCCAAACGGCCACCAGTCACCGAAGAAGCTGCCCTCTGAACCGCCCTGCTGTGCCATCTGTGTTGGTCCATTTTGAGGCTGGTCTTCACTGATGGAGGCAATAGTTCCAGAGACAGCGTTGCCGCCACCCGGCTGCTCATTCGCTTCTTTATCGTCATCGTCCCACGGCCAGCGCTGCACAGCCTGCCCGCCGCTTGCCAGCGCTGCCCCCATGCCACTCGTCGGGCTGCTGGCAGCCTTGCGCATCAACTGCGGCTTGCACGCGATACAGCCGCAAGCGCGCCCATGTCCATCCTGCCGATGATCGAGCATTCGCTGTGCCGCTGCATTGCCAAAGTTTTGTTGAAGTTGCAATACGCGCGAAACGGGCGTGTCCTGATGTATCGTTTCCGCTGCTGTGGTGCGATGAGAAGATTGTGGCGCTTTGCGCGCCTCGTCTTCGGAGGGCAGGCGTATTCGTTGACGCATGATGAGCCTCGTGGAGGAGCAGAACGCGCGTTTGAGTGTAGTCGTCCTGCATCTTTTCGCAACTCAGGCGATGGTTTGACATGCGCGGCGCTTGCCAATATACTCCCCACTGCATGGCTCACCGATCTTTAATATCCGCGCCCATTGGAGTCTGAATCAAGATGCAAGGTAGTGGGAGCTTCCGGCTCATCGTCCGTCGTGGACCGCAGCCCAACCAAATTTATGAGCTGAACAAGGACAGTCTGACGATTGGTCGCGACATCAGCAACGAGATCGTGATCAACGACCCGGAAGTCAGCCGCAATCACTGCCGTTTCACGCGCGGACCAGGCGGCTTCACGCTGGAAGACCTCGGCTCCACGAATGGTACATTCGTCAACGGCCAGCGGCTGACGGGTGCGCGTCCGCTCGCGCCGAGTGACATGATCGGGCTGGGCGAGACGGTGACGCTCGGTTACGAATCGACGCTGACGCCGCCCGTCCCCTCTGCGACCGACTTCTCCGGGCAAGGCGCAGGAACGATGTCCGGGATGCGCGCTGCGCCGCCCGTCTATGGGCAGCAACCTGCTGGGGTGAACCCGCAGCAGCCTCCCGCAGGTGCATATGGCGCGGCGGGCGGTCCAAATGATTACCCGTATAATGCGCCACCTGCCCCGCCGCCGCAATATGGCATCCCGGAAGAGGCGCAACCCGCCGCCAACCCTGCCGCGCGCCTGATTTTTCTGGGGTGCGGCTGCGCGATTCTGCTGTGTATCGTGCTGGCGATTGTGGCGGTTTTCGTGATCGACTCGCAGAACCTGTATTGCAAACTCCCGGTCCTGCGTAGCATCGTCAACGTGATCCAGCCCTGCCCGGTCATTCCCTAATTGCGTAGACCGCTCGCTCGCTGGCTGATCGTGCGCGGTGCGCAGGCCGCCTGGGAGACCGGGCGCACCCTAGCGCCGCGCGTGGCGAGCGCGACCAACGAGCGCTTCACGCGCGTGTTCGAGGTCACACTCCCGGTGACGGTTTTCATCCATGCCAGCAGTGCGCGGGTCACGGTTCGGCGCGCGGAAGGTTCGGCGGTCACGCTTGATGCGAACCTGCGCGCGTCGTTCGGCTTGCAGTTCACGGCGGAGCAGGACGACGCGGGCGTCTACATCGTGGCGAAGCGCAAGCGCGTCGTCGGTACACTATCGGCGGCGTATTTCACGCTCACACTGCCACCTGCAGCGCGCCTAATCGCCAATCTGACGCCCGGCGCGCTGCTGCTCGAAGACCTGAACGGCAAAGTCGAAATCCCGCCGTTCAGCGCGTGAGCGCGGCCTCGATCATCGGGAAGCCATCTGGTCCGGTCGTGCTGTAGGCGACTGCGATAGTCGGTGTGCTGTGCGCGAACCCGATGTTCCCTTCGCGGTCCACGATGATCAAGCCGCCCTGCCCCTGCACGCGCGCGGCGAACTTGCCTATCGCGAAATCGGCGGCCTGCTGTGCGGTCAACCCCTGCGCAATGGCATCCGTCGCGAGTTTGCATAAGACCACGCGCATGATCTGCTCGCCTTCGCCCGTCGCAGAAGCCGCGCCCGTCTCGTTATCGGCATACGCGCCAGAACCGACCAGCGGCGAATCGCCGACGCGCCCCGGCAGCTTGTAGGGCGTCCCGCCCGTGCTGGTCCCGGCGGCGAGGTTGCCATGCACATCGACTACCGCCGCGCCGACTGTCCCGCGCGGTGACTGACTTTGTGCATTGGCGAGCGCTTGCTCGTGACGCCTGCGCGCCTTCGGACTGATCAGGGCTTCGAGCGGAACGAATGGAATGCCCTGCGCCGCCGCGAATTGTTGCGCGCCCGCGCCCGCTAGGATGTGATGCGGCGTTTGTTCCATGACCAGCCGCGCCAGCGTGATCGGGTTCGCGATGTTCTGGATGCCGATCACCGCGCCGAGCCGTAAATCGCGGCCATCCATCAGGATCGCGTCCATCTCGATATTGCCGTCACGGTTCAGCACGGAGCCATACCCCGCGTCGTAGGTCGGGTCGTCTTCCAGAATGCGAATCGCGGTTTCGACGACGTGCAGCGCTGAAGCGCCACCTTCCAGTAATTTCCACGCGACTTCTGCCGCTCGCTTGCAGCCGCGCATATAATCGGCGTGTTCACCGGGCGGGATTTCGCCCGCGCCGCCGTGTACGATGAGAGCCGGACGCCCCATAATGTCAAGTCCCTTTGTGGCAAATCGCGCAAAAAACGCAGAGTGGACTAGAATTGTAGTCTATTTGGATATGTGCGAACGAATATACCATGACTCTGGGACCTTCCGCGTTGATCATCGACGACGAACCGCAAATCCGGCGCTTTTTGCGTATCACGCTGGAAGCGAACGGCTATCAGGTCCACGAGGCGAAGACGGGCGGTGACGGCCTGGTTGATGCGGCCACGCTGCGCCCCGATATTATTCTGCTCGACTGGGGGTTGCCCGATCAGGACGGCATCACGATTTTGAAGCGACTGCGCGAATGGACGCACACACCCGTGATTATGCTCACTGTCCGCTCCGGCGATCAGGACAAGATCGCGGCGCTCGATAGTGGCGCGGATGACTATTTGACGAAACCGTTCAGCACCGGGGAATTGCTCGCGCGGATGCGGGTCGCGCTGCGCCACGCGCTACCGACGCAAACTGAAGAAGTCTTCACGGCGGGACCGCTGCAGGTTGATCTGTCGCGGCGTATCGTGACGGTGAACGATGAGCCGATCAAACTTACGCTGACCGAATATGCGCTTCTGCGCCTGCTCGTGCAAAATGCGGGCAGGGCGCTCACCAACAGAGCCATCCTGCGCGAGGTATGGGGCAAGGAATACGTCGATGAAGTGCATTATGTGCGCGTATATATGGGCAACCTGCGCGCCAAAATCGAAGCGGACCCGGCTCGTCCCAAGTTGCTACTGACGGAGCCGGGAGTCGGTTATCGGCTGGCCGCGCCGGACGTCTGAGCGCGCCGGACTACTGGCCATACATTTCCGCTGTGGGCATTTCGGTACGGGGAGGGCTGAACACATCGACGGTTTCCGTATCCGTATGCACATTGACAGCGTGCGGCGCGTTGGCCGGGACGAGGATCGAGTCGCCCGCATTAAGCGAGTAGGACTGTCCGGCGATGATCATATCCATCGAGCCGCGCACGACGTAAGCGAGCTGTTCCTGTTCGTGCTGGTGTTCGGGCAGCTTCGCCCCGGCGGGCAGCATCCAGTGCAGCACCGACATATTTTCGCTGTGGCCGAGTACCTGGTAGCGCAGCGTCCCGGCTTCGTGGGTTTCTACGGCGTCGTGGCGGGAAACAACGGGGTCACTCATAATTGAAAACTCCTGTGATGTTGCGCGCAGAGCGCAGATACTGGACACTAAACAGACGGAAACGATTGTACCGCAACCTGAAAATTCACCGGGAAGCAAATATGGGTCCCTGACTCGATGAACAAGCCTGTCCCTACGCTCTCCATTGTCATCGTGACCTATAACACGCGGCAGCTTGCGCTCGACTGCGTGCGCTCGATCTTCGAGACCGCGCACGACCTGCTGCTGGAAGTGTTCATCGTCGATAACGCCTCCCGCGATGGGACCGCTGACGCGCTACGCGAAGCGTTCCCGACCGTGAATATCATCGCGAATAGCGACAATCGCTATTTCTCCGCTGCGAACAATCAGGGTATCCGCGCGGCAGCGGGGCGCTATGTGCTGGCGCTCAACCCGGATACGCTCGTGCGCGGCGACTCGTTGCGGCAGCTTGTGCAGTATATGCAAGCGCATCCCGCAGCGGGAGCCGCTACCACGACGATGTGCTTCCCGGATGGGACGCTGCAACGTAATGGTTCGCGTAACGTCACGCTGCGCTATCTGACCTACGAATATACATTTGTAGGTAAGCTGTTCGCCACTCGCAAACGAGCGCTGAACACCGCGCTGTGGTACTCCGATTGGGACCGCATGAGCGAGCGTGAAGTCGGCGTTCTGCCCGGTTCGTGCATCATTGCGGAGCGTGATACATGGCTGCGCGCGGGTGGCTTCGATGAAGCAATGCCAATGTATTTCAGCGACGATTATTTCTCGTTGCAGGTACGCAAAACGGGCAAGCAGACGGTTTATGTGCCGACCGACGGCATCTTGCATTATGAAAATGCCAGTACGAAGCAGGTCAGCCGCCGCGCAATGTGGTTCTACTTCCGCGACCTGCTGGGTTATACGCGGCGGGTCTTCGGGCGGCCTGCGCAAATGCTGCTCGCGCTGCTGCTCATCCCGACGGTGGTTGTGCAATATCTACGCGCGAAACGCTAGGGTATGTCTGCGAGTGGACGCGCCTGAATGAATCCACCGCACTATTTTGGTCCTGGGTGCGTTAGATCGCGTGTGGCGACCGCTAGCTGAAGTTTTGGAAAAACCCTATTAACAGTGTAGCAATGAAAATCATTCCAACACCCAGCCATTGCCGCCGAGCAAGTTGTTCGTGCAAAAAAATGAGTGCCAACAGCACTGTGACGGGGCTGAAAAGCGAACTCAACATAGCGACGATACCCGGTGTTGTCCCTTGCACACCTACATTATAGGCAATTTCACCGATAGTCGTAATAAGGCCAACTACACCAATTTTCAGCCAGAACTCACGAGGCGGCACGCTGATAGATTGATGAAATGGCCTGACCAGCAAGGCCAGCAGAATGACAGTCATCGTGCGTCCAATCAGGGTCGGGATATAGGGTCCCAGCGTGACAACGACAAATTGTAAACCCCAGAAGTTCACTCCTAATGTCAGTGCTGCGATAACCGCTTCAGGCACACCCTTCAACGCGGTGCGTGTGGAGTCTTGCTGCGGGTCACTTTGCACACTTGCTACGATCACAATGCCGACAAGCATCAACCCTAAACTGAGTACACCGCCGACTGCGATGGCATCTCCTGCCAGTAATGAAAGAACAAGCGCAATGCCACCGAATGCAGAGGTAATCGGCGACACGATAGAGATTTTGCCAATCGAGAGCGCCCGGTACAGCATCAATGTGCCGACTGTATTTGCCGCGCCAAGTAACATTGCTAATCCTATGGCGCTTGCTGTCGCCGAGGAAGGGACACCACTCAAAACAGTCACGATGAAGAGCAACGTACCGCTGACTAAATGGATGTAGAACAAGGCATGAAAAGGAGTCAATTTTACGCTGACACCACCCGCTATGAAGTCTGCCGAACCGAAACATAGCGCTGAGACAAACCCCCAGACAAGACCCATGTCAACTCCTTTCTGATTAACTTGTCTGATAGGAATAATCGTTTTGCTGACGACGTCAGATGATCCTGGTCATGGTTGCGTCGTATCCCATCGGTACGCCGTCTTGCATCCAGTCCCAACGTCCCGTAAAGGAATTGCCGTCATCGCTAAAGGTAGCGATGAACTGACCCTTGCGACCGGGCATATCTATCGAAACTGTGAGCCTGTCATCCTTCAATGAATACACATATTCGAGAATCGTATTCGTACTACCGAAGTAATGTGATTTGAAGGATTTGCTTTCTTCGTCGTATCCGATGATTTCAAGTCCCTGGCTGTCGCCAAGACCGACATGCTGCATCAGAAAAAACCGCCATTCATCCATTCGAATCTGACCTGTCCATCCATCGCTTTACCAGTATCGAATTCATGCCCCTGCATGTTCCATGTGCCGACCAATCTGTCAAGAGACCTGAGAGAAGGATTTGGTTTAGAGGATTGCTGCTCGGCTTGAAGGTCTTTGTTGTCATTTGTCATGATAGTTCTCCTTGTTTTAATTTCTTATTCATTTATAGAGGAATAGTCGCACATCGCAGTGACTTTGCAAAGCTGTTTTGAATTACAACAGACGAGCGAACCCAACCTAAACTTTCCATTAGCGGTGCATCAGACCAATAGTCTTGTCCCGTG
This sequence comes from Aggregatilineales bacterium, assembly GCA_965246845.1. Classification (GTDB taxonomy): domain Bacteria; phylum Chloroflexota; class Anaerolineae; order Aggregatilineales; family UBA2796; genus JBBRMW01. The sequence continues at coordinate 665,829 of CBDFFR010000005.1, read as the reverse complement.
AACGGATCGCGGCTTGTCCGACCCGTTCACCTAATCCTTCCGTCCGATCAAAATCAATTGCCACAGCGAAAAGTACAGCGCGCCGGGACTTCCGACTGATGGCAATTCCGGCTGTAACCATTCGCCCGCCGCCTTCGGAGCCTGCCGGAGCATCGCTTCGAGCCGCGTCACATCCGGCGCGGGGACGTTCTGCATCCGCACCCACCAGCCGAATTCAAGGCGATTCTGGCACACCTCGCGGTGTTCGATGCGCAGCCCCGCGTCTTCGTAGAACCATTCCCAATCAGCCTGCGAATGCTCCCAGACGTGGCTGGGGTCGCGCAGCCGCTCGAAGGCGTTCAGGTAGGTCGCGGCGTCACGCTCGAACGGCGCGATCTGGTCCACGATGCCGACCGTCCCGCCCGGTTTGACGACGCGCGCACATTCGCGCATGAATCCCGCCACATCCGGGAAGTGGTGCGGCGCGATGCGGCAGGTCACGAGGTCGAACGACGCATCCGCGAAGGGAATCGCGCCGCCGTCGACTTGGGCATAGCGCGTCTGGTGATCTGCGCCCGCATTCTCCTCGATATAGAGGCGCGCCGCCGCAAGCATCTTCGGCGTAAGGTCGCTCACGACCGTCAGCGCGCCCGCTTTGGCGAGGCCGAGCGCGACATGCCCGCCACCTGTCGCGATGTCGAGCGCGCGTTGGCTGGGCGCAGCGTTCACCAGTTTGAGCAGGCGCGTCAGGCTGTATCCGCTGGCATGGACCGGGCTATTTACATAATTCTGGGCGTGCGCCCCAAACTGCTGCTGCACGCGGTCACGTAGCTCGCTCATCACTACCCCCATAAAACAAAAAAGGGCGACCCGTCTGGGTCACCCTCAACTCTACGCTGTCCGACGACTAGCGGCGGCTGCCCGCGCCGAGAATGCGCAGGATGAACAGGAACAGGTTCACGAAATCGAGGTACAGACGCAGCGCGCCGATGATTGCCACGCGCTGCACCATTACGTCCGTCGAGGCAGTGGCGGCGGTCAACTGACCGTTCGTCACGGTCGGGTTCGCGGCCAGCATGTCGACGTTCATCGCCATGTTCTTGATCTTCTGCGTGTCATAGGCAGTCAGACCGACGAAGATCAGCACACCTGCATAGTTGATCACGGTGAAGAGCAGGCTGCTGGAGAAGAAGATATTGACGATGCTTGCGATGATCAAGCCGATCAGCGCCATCATCAGGATACCGCCCATCTTCGAGAGGTCGGTCTTAGTTGTATAGGCCAGCACGCTCGTCACGCCGAACATACCCGCTGTCGCGACGAAGGCGGCTGCGATGGTCGCGTTTGCATAGGCGAGGAAAATGAACGAGAGCGTGATGCCATTCAACGCTGAATAGGCGATGAACAACGCTTTGGCCGTCGTCGGTTCCATCTTCATGATGCGCGCGCTGAGATACCAGACGACGCCCAACTCGACGAAGAACAGCCCGAATACCAGAACGATCCCGCTGCCCGTCAGCAGACTGGTCACAAGCTCACGCTGCGATCCAATCACGCCCGCGACACCCGCCGTCACCAGCAAACCAAGAAACATCCATGTATAGACCTGCCGCATTACTGCCGGAAGATCAATACGCGCCCCCTCGATTGGGCGAGAATAGGCATCTGTGTTGAAGTAGTTCACTTTTTGCTCCCCGGAGACCTCAATTAGTCTCCACCCCTTGCTAATCTCTATTATATGACAAAACGCTCGCGAGACAATGCGTACCCGATTAAAGTGTGCTTAGTGGTACAATATATCTCACATATGTTCTACGTGCCTCATGTCGCGAACAGGACATCCCGCTGCCAATTTTAACCCGGATTGTCCCGTTTCGCTTCGTGTACTTTGGGAGAGATCATGACCCGACGCCGCTATTCCAATAACCGCTACGCTTCCGGCTCACGTAGCCGCAGCAGCTATTCCTACCGTTCGCGCCGTACCCGCCGCTCTGCGGAGCGTGAAGTCGAGGTAATCAGCTTCGGCTTGATTATCGTGCTGTTCCTCGCACAGCTCGTCTTCGCAGCAGCATTCACCACACAATTGATTTTGCTGCTCGGCGGGGTTGTGCTGCTCGGCAGTGCCTTCTACCAATCATCGCGGCGCTGGCGCGTCAACCCAATGACGTGGATCGGTGGTATCGCGATGTTCACATTCGCGATCCTTTCCTATCAAACTGGGGTCGTCCCCCTCGGCGCAATCCTGCCGCTGCTCATCTTCGGGATCGTGATTGTATCCAGCTTCCTGACAGGGGAGTTCTAGCCAATCTGCTAAAGCGGGTCGGATAAATCTGGCACTACAACCGCAACCTGATTTGTCTTTGTAGGGGCGGACCGATGTGTCCGCCCGTCCTAATCACCGATTGACGTCCTCGAAACCTTGCCCCACCAATTCAATTTCCAGTTCCAGCTTCACGCCGAATTTATCCGCGACGGTCTCCTGTGCGAGCCGAATTAACGCAAGGTAATCTGAAGCAGTGCCGCCGCCGGTGTTGATGAAGAAATTCGCGTGGACTGGCGAGATCATCACGCCGCCGCGCTGCGTGCCTTTCAAGCCTGCTGCTTCGATCAGGCGTCCCGCATAATCGCCGGGCGGGTTCTTGAACATGCTGCCGAGGCTCGCGCCGGGCGGCTGCGTGCGCTTGCGATGCGCAAGGTATTCATCGGCTTTGGCGCGGAGTGCGGCGGGGTCGTGGTCGGGTTCGAGTTTGAAGGTTGCGCTTAGGACGACATAGCGGAAAGGCGCGTGCTTGAGCGCGGAAGTACGATAGCTATATTTCAGATCGTTGGGTCGCCAGGTTCTCCTTATGCTGGTTCCCGACTCGGACAATATGTCTGCCGCAATCAAATTTGCCGCAATGTCACTCCCATACGCACCCGCGTTATTGACCACTGCCCCGCCGACTGTTCCCGGCACACTGATCGCCCATTCGAGGCCGGAGCAGCCCGCCTCCATCGTCTCGCGCGCCAATTGAATTAAATTACACCCCGCATTGGCTTCAATATATCCTTGTCCTGGTGGTTCAAGCCGATAGTGGGTAACTCCATACAGTTCGTATTCATCAATTTCTGGATTCCGAATGAATGTCCATTTTCCCCGACGCGCGGCTATCACAACACCACGAAACCCTTGATCGCTAAAAAGTATGTTTGATCCATTACCGACAATAAAGTACGGTATTGCGTGCTTCCAGCACAGACTTATCGTATAAATCAGGTCGAGTTTAACGTTCTTTTCGGGAATCTCTATCACAATATCCGCGGGACCACCAAGACGCGCTACCGAGTAGCGTTTGAGCGATTCATAGCGTGATATGTTGGGCAAAGGACGCGCGGGTATTTCAAGTCCAACTGTGGGAGTTTTTTCTAATATTTCTCGAAAACGCAATACGTGGTCGTCCAAATCCGCGTTGAATGTCCTTTGCAATTCCGTCAGAAATGGTTCGTAATCCCGCATCGCCACTACACCCCACCCCGCAACAACATCTCGCCAATCTTCGGCGCGTCGCCCGCGCTGAAAATGATGATCACATCGCCGGGCTGTGCTTCATTTTTCAATAGTCGCGCAGTCGCCGTCAGGTCGCCGGACGGCCGCGCGTCAGGGTGTCCATGACGGCTCGCCATCGCCGCGATCTCGGCGGGACCGGGACCCGGTACAGGCTCCTCGCGCGAGGCGTAAATATCGGTGATGAGCGCGTGGTCGGCGTCCTTGAACGAGCGCGCGAAGTCCTCCGCGAGCAGGTGCGTCCGGCTGTAGGTGTGCGGCTGCCAGACTGCCCATACTTTTGCATCCCCGAAGCGGGACCGTGCGCCCTGCAACGTTGCGCGCAGCGCCGTCGGATGGTGGCCGTAATCGCTGAAAATCTGTGCGCCACTGGCCGCCATACCGAGCAGTTCCATACGCCGCGCTACGCCGCGAAAGCTCGCCAGCCCCGCGCCGATGCGGTCCTTCGATTGATGCACGAGCGCCGTCACGAGCGCGGCGGCGAAACCATTCAGCAGATTGTGATAGCCCACCAGCGTCGGCGGCAGCGCACCATAGCCGACCATTAAATCGGCGAGGTAGCGCCCCGCCGCGTCCCCGCCATATGGCACGATCAGCCGCTGTTTTGCTCGCGCTTCGCCTAGCAGTTTCAGGACGGGTTCGCTCTCCTGACAGCCGACGAGGATGCCATCCGCGCGCAAGTTGCCGACGAAACCACGAAACGCGCCGACCACATCCGCAAAGGTCGGGAACATATCCGGGTGGTCGTGTTCGATGTTCGTCAGCACCGCGATTTTCGGCTTCAAACCCATGAACATCAGGTCATACTCGTCGGCTTCGATCACAAACCAGTTGCTTTTACCGACGCCCGCATTTGCGCCCGTGTTGAGCAGCGTCCCGCCAACAATATACGAGGGATCGTGTCCGGTTACGGTGAGCAGGTGCGTAATCAGCGCGGTCGTGGTCGTCTTGCCGTGCGTCCCCGCGACCGCAATCACGTCGTAGCCTTCGGTGAGCGGACCCAGCGCATCGCGCCGCTTCATAATCGGGATGTTCGCCGCCTGTGCCGCCGCTATTTCCGGGTTCTCCGGCTGAATTGCGGATGAGATCAGGAGCAACGCCGCACCTTCGATATTCGCCGCCGCATGGTCTTCATAAATGGTCGCGCCATCGCGTTCCAGCGCCGCCGTGAGCGCGTTCTTCTGCCTGTCCGACCCCGATACGGCGTAGCCGCGTCCGAGCAGCACACGTGCAATCGCGGACATGCCCGCGCCGCCGATGCCGGGGATGTGAATATGCGCAGGTGGGGGAGGGAAGACGATCATGTGCGGTGTTCAGCAAGTGTTGACGAACCGAGTTTAGCAAACGCGCGCAGCGAATGCGAGGGCGTATAATCCCCGCATATTCAACAAGCACCCTTCATGCATAATATCCTCTTCATCACCACCTACACCGGGATCGGCGGCGGCGAAACGCTCCAGCTTGCGCTCATGGGCGCGCTGGACCGCGAACGCTACCGCCTGCACCTCGTCACGCCGCGCCCCGGCAAATTCCCGGAAGCAGCGGTGGCGCTCGGCGTCGAGGTGGCGGCAATCCCCTATCGCGGGGCGAGTACGCTTTTTGTGCCGCGCCTGTGGGAACACCTGCCGATTACCCGTAGCCTCGAAAGCTATCTGCGCGCTCACGACATCCACGCGATCATGAGCGATTACCACACGCTCCCGTTCATCGTCCCCGCCGCCGAACGGCTGCGCATCCCGGTCCTATGGAACATCATGGGCTGGTGGTTCCCGATCCGGCGCTGGCAGCGCGGCTTCTTTGAACAGCGGATCGCGGAACGCGTCGCGATCACGGCGGCGGTGCGCGAAAAGCTGCTCGGCTCCCCGCCGAAGCTCGACCCGGCCTCTATCGACGTGCAAATTCCCGGTATCGACGTGCAGCATTTCGCACCGGACGCGCCCGGTGTCGATGGAATGCGCGTGCGGGCGCAGCTCGGTATCGATGCGCAAACGCCGCTGGTCGCGCTCGTCGGGCGCTTTCAATTCAACAAGGGGCATGAAGTTTTTCAGGACGCCGCGCGGCATGTGCTGGATGCGATACCGGATGCGCGCTTCGTCGCGGCGGGGGATAACGTCGGGTCGTTCAAGGTCCCGAAGGATGAGGCGTATAAAGCAAGCATTCTCAAGGCCGCACAGGATGACCCTCGCCTGCGCGACCGCCTGACCTACCTCGGCTTCTATCCTGATGTGCGGGATGTGATTGCGGCGGCGGATGTGATGGTATGCAGTTCCTATTACGAGTCGCTTTCGATGACCGCGATGGAAGCGATGGCGATGGCGCGCCCGATGGTCAGCACGCGGGTCGGCGGTCCTTCGGAGACGATCCGCGATGGTATGACGGGCTATCTCGTCCCGCCGCACGATGGCGCAGCGCTCGCAGTTCCGATTATCCGGCTGCTGCGCGACCCTGCCTTGCGTACAGCGATGGGCGCGGCAGGGCGGCGGCACGCGGTCGAAGCTCTGAGCGTGGAGCGTTACGCGGCGGTGATGAGCGCCAAATTCGACGCGATGATTGCGCGCCGATAGCGCACCTATTGAATTCAGTTTGTAAATGAAAAGAGCCGGACAAGTTGTCCGGCTCCGTGAAAAGGGGATTACGAACGACGATTATTTGGCGGGTGTTGCCTGCATAGTCGGCTGTGCGCCGGGCTGACCCTTCTGGCCGGGACCGCGACCGTTACCCGGCTGACCGGGGTTGGGCTGACCATTGCCACGCGGACCGCCATCCTTCGGACCGCCCACCGGACCCTGCGGACGCACGTTGTTGACGAGATTCGTGATCTGTTCGACGCGGCGCACGTCACGCGCCGTCGCCTGCGCCTGCGTGATCAAGCCTTCCTTGACATCCTGCGCGGAAGCGTCCTTATAGGCCGCCGTCAGCGCATCGATCACCGTCTGCGCGGTGGCGTTCTTCGAGGTCGCGACCTGCGCAATGCTCTGGCCGCTCTGCAATGCCTTCACGAGATCGGCGCACGAGATATTCAGCGCCTTCGCCGCGACCGTCTCCGGGAAGACGACGTTGAATTCCGCGACGCGGATGTGGAAACCACGCCCGCCGTCCTTCTTACCGTCTGCCTGTGCGGTCGCGCTTGCGGAAGGCGTCCCGACAGCCGCCGGAGCGGTGCGGTTGGCGCTGCGCGTGATGATCGCGTCGTACTGCGCCTGCGTCAGCAAGCCGTCCTTGAGCGCCTGATCGAGGTCGGCTTTATTGGCAGCCGTGAGCGCGTCGGAGATGGTTTGCAGGGTAACATTCTTGGTGGTCGCCAGTGTTTCGACGGTCTGACCGCTGACGAGCGCTACGCGCAGCTCGGTGCTGTTGATGCCAAGCGCCTTCGCCACGATGTCGGTGCTGTTGGTGGTGCTGCATGCCGTCACAAATCCCATACCGGGACCAACGCCGCCACGCTGGTCGGTAGTCGGGTCTTCGCTCTGCGCGGAGGCCGCGCCGACGGTGAGTGCGCTCGCGAGGAGCAGCGTGCAAAACGCGATGCTGAACTTCTTCTTCACAGTGTTTACTTCCTTCGCTTGATTGACTTCGCTTTACATCGCTAGTTTTACGACACACTTTTGAAGAACTTGCGAAGACGCTTCGCAGGGCTATCGAATGTCGGATGTGCGAATCATGAGCCAGCAATGACATACAGCACGGATCGGCTCATCAAGTCCAGCGGGCGAGCAGCGTAGCAATCGTTCCATCGGCGCGCATCGCATCGAGAACGGTATTGATGCGTTTGAGCAATTCGCCGCTGCTGCTGCGCGTCGCGATCACCACCGGGTCCGGGTTAGGCGATTGCGCGGTGATGACAAAATCGGGGTTCTGCTTGAGGTACGCTTGCGCGGTGAGCCGATCCACGAGTGCGGTATCGGTTTCGCCAGTGCGCAGCGCATCAAGCGCGAGCATGGAACTCTCATAGGCCGCGCGCTCCAATTGATGTAGCCGCCGTTGCCACAGCCGCACGGTTTCATCGCCGTGCGTACCGGGTTCGATGGCGACCCGTTTGCCTTCCAGTGCGCGCATATCGGCGTACCCCGCGCGCGAAACGATCACGGGACCGCTATCGAAATAGGCTGTGCTATAGCGCGTATCGCCGAGCCGCGCCGGGTCGAATCGAACCGCAGAGATGAGCGCATCAGCTTCACCGACACGGAGCGCGTCGTATAGTCCATCGTAGCCCAGCACGCGAAACGCGGTGTTCGTCGCGCCGAGCCGCCGCCCGATTTCGCGCGCGAGGTCGGCATCCAGCCCGACGATCAGATCATTTTGAATGATCGCGAATGGTGGGTAGCTCGGATCAATGCCGACTAGAAACAGCTTTTCATTTTCCAGCCGCACGAGCGCAATATCGCGCGGGTGCGCTTTGCGCCAGTCATAGAAAAAAGCGCCCGTCGCGGCGATCAGAAGGGCGCTCAGGATGAGGCGTTTGGTGAGGTATAAGGTATAAGGTGTAAGGTATAAGGCGATACCGGAACGGGGATTGGAATCCCTGTCTCGCCTGAACCTTATTCCTTTCACCTTCGGCTTATTTCCTGCTTATACCTTATACCTTACGCCTTATACCTACACTCCCGCTTCCGCGCGCAACGCTTCTGCTTTGTCGGTCTTCTCCCACGCGACGTTCAAATCCTCACGCCCGAAGTGACCGTAGCGCGCGGTTTCGCGATATTGCGGCTTGCGCAGATCGAGATTTTGAATAATCGCCGCCGGACGGAAATCGAAGTGTTTGCGGACCAGTTCCTCGATTTTCGCGTTGTCAATCCGGTTTGTGCCGAAGGTTTCTACCGCGAGCGAGAGCGGATGCGCCACACCAATTGCATAGCTCACCTGCAACTCCACGCGCTCGGCCAGCCCCGCCGCGACGATGTTCTTGGCCGCGTAACGCGCCATGTACGCGCCGGAGCGGTCCACCTTCGTCGGGTCCTTGCCGCTGAACGCGCCACCGCCGTGCCGGAACACGCCGCCCGATGTATCGACGATAATCTTGCGCCCGGTCAGGCCGGAGTCGCCGTGTGGTCCACCAATCACGAAGCGCCCGGTCGGGTTCACGAAATATTTGGTGCGCTCATCCAGCAAATGCGCCGGGATGACGGGCTTGATAATTTGCTCGATCACCGCCGTGCGAATATCTTCCTGCGAAATCGACGGATCGTGCTGCGTGCTGACGAGGACCGTATCCACGCGCTTCGGCTTGCCATAGGCATATTCGACCGTGACCTGGCTCTTGCCATCGGGACGCAGCCATTTCAGCACATCGGTGTGTTTGCGTTCATACGCGAGGCGGCGCGTGAGGCCATGCGCCAGTGAGATCGTGAGCGGCATCAGTTCGGGCGTTTCGTTGCACGCGAAGCCGAAAACCATCCCCTGATCGCCCGCGCCGATCTGGTCGATCTCGTCATGCGAGAGCTGCCGCACTTCGAGCGCCTTATTGACGCCCTGCGCGATGTCGCCCGATTGCTGCCCGACGGCAACCATGACACCGCAACTCGCGTAATCCAGTCCGTATTCGGCGTTGGTATACCCGACTTCTCTGGCGGTTTCGCGCGCGATTTTCGCAATTTCGACATAGGTGCTAGTCGTGATCTCGCCGATGACGATGATCAATCCGGTTGTCGCTGCAACCTCGCAGGCGACGCGCGCCATCGGGTCATCTTTCAGGATAGCATCGAGAATAGCGTCGCTGATCTGGTCGCAGAGTTTATCCGGGTGGCCTTCTGTCACCGATTCGGAGGAATAGAAGAACTGCGGCGAGGTCATGAACGTAATGTTGTTATTGGACACGGAACGAACTCTCCTCAAGTGGATTGGAATGGGTAGCAAAAAACCCCGTACCAGAGTTCAGCCGGGGCATTTGGGGCAGGCGCATTACAGGAGTATTCGTTCTCACTGCTCTTATCGGCCAGAGCCTGCCGGACTTAGTACCTTCCCGATGGAGGTTACTGTGGCGTCGTCGGACCGTTCCCTACGCCACTCGTGATAGGAAGTGTCGCGGCGCAATCTTAGCATTCCATACAAGGGCTGTCAACCGCGCCAAAAACCGCTACAATTGGCCTCTGATTCTATGAGGACAGCGTGTATGAACACACTAACCGCGACTCCATTGGAAGTGACCGATGCAGACATTGACGGCCTGTTGAACAGCGGCGCTGGTGTCGTACTGCTCCTCTCCAATGGCGAAGGGCTGCGCAGCGATGCCCGTACCGAATTCGACAAAGCAGCCGCCGAGCATAACGAGCGGTTGCGCTTCGCGCGCGTCGATACCCGCTACGCGCCTGCGACGGCAGCACGCTTTGAGGTCGAGAAGAACCCGGTCCTCATCACCTGGGTGAATGGCGACGTGCTGGCGCGGCGGGGCAAGCCCTGGGGGACCGACATCAAGGGTATGGTCGAAGAACTGCTCAAGGTCGCGCCTGCGAGCGAACCGAAGCAGGAAATCATAAAGGTAATCAAAACGCCGATCACCGTCACCGAAGCGACCTTCGATGAACTGGTCGTGAACTCGGATTTGCCCGTCGTGGTGGATTTCTGGGCGGCGTGGTGTGGACCGTGCAAGAAGGTCGCGCCCGTGCTGGACAAGCTGGCGGGCGAATATGCGGGTCGGCTGGTGATTGCGAAAGTCAATACGGATGAAAATCGTGCGCTTTCGCAATATTTCCGTATCGAAAGCATCCCGACCCTGATGCTCGTCAAGGATCACAAGATCGTCGGCCAGTCGGCGGGAGCCTACCCGGAAGCGACGATGCGCCAGATGTTCGACCGTTTGCTAACGCTCTAACCGCATTCTCATCAAACTGATCGCACAATTCCGCGCCTGCCGGGGTTGTTATAATTAGTCGCACTGCGACACGATACACAGTCGCAACGCGACACTTAAAAGGATGATCCGATGCAGAGACCGCAATTGATTCCCTCGCTGGAGCCGAAACTCCGCGATATGTACCTCCAACACCGCGAACGCGCCGATAAAGTCGACTGGGCGTATTCGGATTTCCTGCCGCTGGCTGAATGGCGCAGCAATCAGGACCTGATCCCGAAACTCTCCCCGGCGACGCTTTCCGCCGTTGAACTGGCTGTCTTTACCGAAGTCAACCTGCCCTGGTTCACGACGTTCCTTTCCAGCATTTTCAAGGGGACGTGGAGTGTACTGGAGGATTTCGTCCACACCTGGACAGCCGAAGAAGACCAGCACTCCGTTCTGCTCGAATCGTACCTGCTGCTCGGTGGCAACGGCGACCCGCGCGCACGCGCCAAGCTGCGCAAGCAGATTATCCGCGTCGGGCTGACTGCTACACTTGAGAACGAAGTGCAGGCGCTCGTCTACACATCCATTCAGGAGCGCGCCACGCAGGTCTATTATTTGCTGCTCGCACAGCACGCAGATAAGGAAGACCCAGGTTTGGCGCGCGTGCTGCGCCGCCTCGCGAAAGACGAATCGCTGCACTATGCGTTCTATCGCGATGCGGTCAAGGCGCACATCGATGTCGATCCGAACTGGGTTTGGACGGTTGCCGATGTGATGCTGCGTTTCGAGATGCCGGGGCGTGGTTCGCCGGGCTATCAGGAGCGCGCCGACTGGGCGGCTTCGAGCGGCATTTATGGACCGGAGCAGTTCTTCGAGCAGGTGATTGACGTCCTGCTCAAGTATTGGGATGTGGAAAACCTGCACCCGACCTATCAGGAAGCGCGTGATGCACAAATCCGCATCGTCGCGCACCAAAAGCGTCTGGCGCGGATCGCGGCGCGCGTCGCTGCCCGTCGTGAGCAAAAGAAGCAGTTGGCGCTGGCTGGCGACTAGGTTTTCAGGGCGGACGGGCGGACCGATGTGTCCACCCCTACACCAGAGCATGTATTTTTGTAGGGGTCGTGGCTTGTTGCCCGACCCGTTTTACTTTTTTGAAGACTGTTGCGAAAATTATTTAGTAGAACTGAATAGATAGAGGTCAACCGATGCGCCCTGCACCCATCAAGCCCGCTCCCGGTCAGGAATCCGTCTGGGATTACCCGCGTCCGCCGCGCCTCGAACAGACCACACGCCATGTCGTGGTTGTATTCAATGGCGTGACCATCGCGGAGACGCACCACCCGATCCGTATCCTCGAAACGAGCCACCCGCCAACGTATTATCTGCCGCCAGAGGACCTCAAGCGCGAATATTTCACGCCTATTTCGCGCTCGACCTTCTGCGAATTCAAGGGTGCGGCATCCTACTATACAATTACAGTGGGCGAAAAGTCCGCGCAGGCCGCCGCGTGGTACTATAAAGCCCCGTCACCCGGTTACGAGGCCTTGAAGGATCACGTCGCGATATATGCAAGCCGCATGGATGCGTGCTACGTGGATGGCGAATTGGTCCGGTCGCAGGAAGGTGATTTTTATGGTGGGTGGATTACGAACGAGATTGTAGGACCCTTCAAGGGCGATACAACACTAAATACGTATGGGTGGTGACGCGAAGCACGACAAAAAAGTAGCCTGACGAATCGATTCGTCAGGCTACTTTATGCGAACTGCGTCAGTAACGAGTTAGAGCAGGCGCGCCACCACCGGGCAGTTGACCGTAATGCCAACCGACCCGAACTTGCCGCCATCCAGACCCGTCAGGAAGCCGCGCTGGACCAGGCCGAGGATGAAGAACTCTTCGGTCACACGCGAGCGATAGCCCTTGTCGATGGCTTCCTTTGTCCAGACGACCGGATTCAGGTCCCAGATCGGGCTGTAGTCGGTCGCGATGGTCGGGATGCCGCCGAGCGTGTTGAGCGGTCCGCCTTCGCCAGCAAGCGCGCTGTTGAAGCCCTGCCGCTGCGGATTGTCTTTGCCCATCGGTCCATTGACGACCGGGAAGATACGCTCGACGGCGCTGAACGCGCTATCGTCGCCGCCGAGGTGGATGTCGTTCATTGCGGGCGCGATTGTGACGTCTTCCATCGCCGCCGCGAGATCGTTGCTGGCGTCCATGCTCATGTAGAGGACCGGACGCGCGAAGCTGTGACCAAGCGTCAGGGAGACCGTGACCGTGCCTTCGCGCGGGCAAATCTCGACGACCTTATCATGCGTGATCTTGTGATCGGCCTTGCCATCGCAGAACGCATCGAGCGTCTTTGCATCGACATTGAAGGCGACAATCGGCGCGTTGTAGATGTAGCTGCCGACTTTCATCAGCGGGCTGTAATCGGCATCACCGACGGAGCCGGGCTTGGCGACCTTCGGCGGGAAGTAGTTCGGCGCGTCGCCGGGCGTCAATTGCAGTTCCGGCGCGAAATCGACCTTGCCGCGCGCAAAAGTCACGGTCCCGTCTTTTTCGAGCGTTCCCGGACGGACGGCCTTGCCGGTATCGGCGTAGGTCAGCTTGCCGGAGAAGTTGAGGCCGAGCGCATCCGCGTTGGCGCGGTCATTGGTATCGACCAGCACGTACCAGACCAGTTCGCCGCTGGTCAGCTTGCCCTGATAGAGCGGCAGCGTGATCGTCAGCTTTTCCATGTCGATGGTCCCGGCCTTAACCAATTGGTAAGGACCAATCAGTTCCTTCTGGACGCTCGACGGCGGCGGTCCAAAATAAGTCACAGGCACATCCGCGCCAATCGACGGCGGGGCGGGGTTGATTTCGTTGGAGGAGCCGCCGACGGGCTGCGGGGTCGGGGCGGGCGTCTGCGCATAGGCAGAACGTCCACCATTGGAGGCAGTACCCAGCGCCAGAAGCGCGATGAGCAACGCTGCAAGGATTGTAAAAACGGGCTTACGACGAGGCAACATGGAAACTCTCCTGAACATTTACGAACATTCATGACTATCGTGATTTTTTGTGAAGTTTGTGTAGTGCGTCCGCTTCAACTTCGCGTAGTGCGTTGGGTTCATGGGTACTAGAAATTCCGATAATGCTTTCAGACTACGCTTGCCACCGTGCGGGGTTTAACCGCTACAATTCGTTTAGCTCTTATACGGATCGAGGTCGTGTGTGACTCAACGCCTGCAACCGGAAAACATTCTGCGGCATCTCGCGACCGTAACAGCGGCCTTGACGGGTCAGGATTTCTTCAACTGTCTGGTCCGCGAATTGGCAATGTACATCGGTGCAGACGATGTTTTTTTGACAGTACGCCCCGACCCGGAAGCGCCTGTGATTCATACGCTTGCCTACTGGCAAAACCGCGCCCTCCAGCCGAATTTCTCGTACTCGCTGACGGATGCGGCGGCCTGCCGCACAATCTTCGATCAGGGTCAGGTGATGCAATTCACCGCCGACCGGATGCGCGAGATGTCCGGTGCGGCGCTTATCGTGGATGAACGGCTGCCGCCGCTGGATGCGTTCTATCTGGGCATACCCATGATCGATAATCAAAAGATGATTATCGGACATCTGGCCGTTATCGATAAGCATCCGGTCGAGGCCGACCTCATCCCGATCCTGCAAATTTTCGTGGCGCGCGCGAGCGCCGAACTTGAACGTACACGCGCCGATCAAAAGCGCCGGACGAGCGAAGACCGCTACCGCCATTTGTTCGAGAACAGCCCGCAGCCGATCCTCGTGTTCGATGTGAACACCTTGCTCTACACGAATGTCAACGAAGCTGCCTTGCGGATGTATGGCTATACCCGTGCTGAATTTTTGACCCTGACTGCGCTGCAACTGCGCCCCGCGCACGACGAAATCGCGTTTCGCCAGACCTTGCAGATGATCACGGAATGTCAGCATCCTTATGTCGGGGAATGGAAACATAAGCGCAAGGACGGAGTTATTTTCGACATCGAGTGCAATTGTTCCGTTTTCGAGACGGGCGGGCGCGATTACATGATGTCGATCATTACTGATGTTTCCGAGCGCCAGCGCCTTGAAGAAGAACGTCAGCAAGCCGCGCTTGAAGAACGCAACCGCCTCGCGCGCGAACTGCACGATTCGGTAAACCAAACGCTCTGGTCGGCAGCCCTGATCGCGGATGTTTTGCCCGAAATCTGGGCGCTGGATGAGCAAAATGGACGGCGCAAACTCGAACAGCTCCGGCATTTGAACCGCGCCGCACTGGCCGAAATGCGCGCTCTGCTGCTCGAACTACGCCCGGCAGCGGTGATTGAGGCGCAGATCAGCGATCTCCTGCAACGGCTGGTCGACGCGCTCCTGACGCCGATGAGCATTCAGGTCACGCTGGACGTAGAAGGTGCAATCGCGATGCCTCCTGAATTGAAAACAGCGCTGTATCGGATTACGCAGGAAGCATTCAACAACATTATCCGGCATTCCGAAGCGAAGCATGTTCACATTTTGGTGTGCAATACGACCCCCGGTTGGAAGCTGCTAATCGGGGATGACGGATGCGGGTTCGATACAACGGGAACAGGTATCGGCCACATGGGGCTGCACATCATGCGGGAACGCGCGGAGCAGGTCGGCGCGCAACTGCACATACAAAGCGCGATTGGACACGGCACGCAAATCACGATGGTCTGGCACGAATGAACAACACACCCACGACTTCGACAAAAACGATCACGCGCGTGCTGATTGCAGAAGATCACCAGATGGTGCGGCTTGGCCTCGTCGCGATGCTTGAAGCCTTCGATGATCTGCTGCTGGTTGGGGAAGCGATGAACGGGCGCGAAGCGATCAAGCTGTGCGAGCGACAGCATCCGCACGTCGTCCTGATGGATATTCTGATGCCGCAGATGGACGGTATCGAAGCAACAGCGCAGATCACGCGCCGCTTCCCGAATATTCACGTCATCGCGCTCACCAGCTACGATCAGCCGGGAACGGTGAACACTGTCTTGCAGGCAGGCGCGATTGGCTATCTGCTCAAAAACGTGACCGCGCACCAATTGGCCGACGCAATCCGTGCGGCACGGCGCGGCCACCCGACACTTGCGCTCGAAGCAACACAGGCGCTCATCCAGACCACGCGCCGCCAAACGTCCATCCCGCTCGCGCTCACAGAACGCGAAATTGAAGTTTTGGCGTGCATCGTGAAGGGGCAGAGCAATGCGGAAATCGCGCTGCATTTCAGCCTGAGTCTGTTCACCGTGAAGAACCACGTCAGCAATATTTTTCGAAAGACCGGCGTTGCCAGCCGCACCGAAGCCGCCACCTTCGCGATACAAAATCATCTGGTTCTGATTGAATAGTCTGTTCTATCATTGGCGTTATTTTGGTGGAATATCGATAATACATTTACAAACAGGTGCGGCAAAGAGCGGTGTACGATGCAAACAACGGAAGGCATTTTATCGTTGAGCAGGTGCGTCGTTTGGTGAAGTCACCTTGTCGCTTGCGATAATTCAGGTTGCCGCGAACGGGCGCTATTTCAGCACACGCAACCGCGAGTCGTTTCTATTCGTCGGCTGTAACGATGCGATTACCTGGCAGGGGCTGGAGGGTTTGTTCGACCGTCGCGATGTCGAGGTGGCTGAACGTCACATTGCCGACCTCGCGGCGCACGGCGTCACCGTACTGCGCATTATGCTCGAATATGTGCATGACGAGCCGCGCTACTTCGAGAACCCGGCAGGCCAGTTTGTCCCCGCGATGGTGCAGCTTTGGGATGATCTCTTCGCACTTTGCGAGAAGTACGGATTGCGGATCATGCTCACCCCCTGGGATACGCACTGGATGGCGCGGCGCTGGAAGGATCACCCCTACAACGCAGCGAATGGCGGTCCGGCGAAAACCCGACGTTCATTGCTGACCGATGAAGCCACAATCAGGGCGACTATCGCGCGGTTCGAGTTTATCATCCGGCGCTGGGGCGGCACGGGCGTGCTTGCTGCCTGGGATTTGTTCAACGAAGTACACCCGCGCTGGGGCGGTACTCCCGGAGAACAGGCGGCGACCCTGACGCGCATTTCGCACGCCATCCGCGACATCGAACATCGAACATGGGGCAATACGACGCTACAAACGGTCTCGATTTTCGGTCCCGATCCCGGCGAACTTTATAATTCTGTCATCTTTTCACATCCAGACCTCGACTTCGCAACGACTCATATTTATCGCGGCGCGATTGACAACCCATTCGATACGGTGGCTCCTGCGCTCACGATGGCCGAATGGGTCCGCTTTGCGTGGCGTCAGGTCCCGGCGGGGCGTCCCTTCATGGATACCGAACACGCGCCAATTCACTACTTCAACAATCGGCACCTGGTTTTGCCGGAAGCCTTCGATGACGAATATGAGCGGCATTTGATCTGGGCGCATTTTGCATCGGGCGGTGCGGGGAGCGGGATGCGCTGGCCGTCGCGTCATCCGCACCTTCTCACGCCGGAGATGCGGCGCAGCCTGTATAGCCTGAGCCAATTTGCGGCGCATCTCCGCTGGCCGGAATTTCACCCCGCGCTGGTGGATGATTTGCACATGAATATGCCGAGCCTGCACGGATTCGCGATTGCGGACCGCGATCAAGCGGTGCTCTGGCTCCTGCACGCACACCTTGCAAAGACACGACGAAAGCCCTTGCTGCTTCCAGTGCCGCTACATGGCGTCTCGCTGGAACTGCATTCGTTGCGACCGACGACGACTTATCGGCTGATGCTGTGGGACACGCTGCGCGGAGGGGTTATCGACACTTTGGAGGTGCAAACCACGCAAGACGGAATCCTGCATCTTTCCATATCGATGCCGACGAACGATCTTGCGATTTTGGTGCAGTCATCCGGCGTTTAGTGCGAAGCGCATCTGTGTAAGCTGTGTCTTCGCCAGAAGGCGGGCAAGACAGGTCGTTCTCGGTTTAATTTCGGGCATGGGTAGAACGCATCAAGTTCAAAAGCGTGGGCGGACACACAAGTCCGCCCCTGCAAAACGCGCTGTGGAAGGTATTCACCTTCGCTAACTTGTGCCGAAGGCATTGCCACGCTCTATTTGCATCGAAAAAACTATTGAAGCTGTCTGATGAAAACTTTGTTGAAACTGCTGCTGGTCCTCGTCGTGGTGATCGTTTTGGTCGTCGCTGGCGCGGGCGGATATGTGTATTCCGTGCTGCGCCGTCCGCTGCCACAGCTTGACGGGACGCTCAGGCTGGTGGCAGATGGAGTTCAACCGCCATACCGGGTTGGGGCGCATCAGCGCTCTGATAGGCAAGAACGAGAACGCACTGCGCAGTGAAAAATTCATCCGTACCGAAGGCTGGAACCGCGCCACACAGATGCAGCTCGATTACCTCCCGCCGGAGTCGCGCAAGGTGCTTGAGGACTACGCCGCAGGTGTGAATAGCTACACTGCGGGCAAGAGCGTCGCGGACCTCGCAGTTGAGTATTCGGTCTTGGCTGTGTGCGGGATCAACATCCCGATTGAGTGCAAGGAACGTAGTAAAGCTCTGTCGGGGTCGACAGAAAAGCCGCTTTTGCGCGCGCCCACCGCACAAGCTACACTGAATACCTCAATTACTCATCACGAGGGGACCAGCATGGCGCTTTACGGCGGAATCGAGGCAGGCGGGACAAAATTCGTTTGTGCGGTGGCCGATGCGCCCGATGCACCGCCCGTCGCGAGCGTGACGATCCCGACCACGACGCCGGAAGCCACGCTCGAAGCGGCACAAGCGTTTTTCAAACCCTATCAATTGCGTGCATTGGGCATCGCCTCGTTCGGTCCGGTGGACCTGCGCGCCGCGAGCAGCACCTACGGGTATATCACGGAGACGCCGAAACCCGGCTGGAAGTATACCGACCTCGCCGGACGGATGCGCCGCGCGCTTGGTGTCCCGGTCGGCTTTGATACAGATGTGAATGCGGCGGCGCTCGCAGAGTGGCGCTACGGCGCGGGGCGCGGTCTGGATACGGTCGTCTACATCACAGTCGGGACCGGGTTTGGCGGCGGCGCGGTGGTCGATGGGCAGATGATTCACGGCCTGATCCACCCGGAGATGGGGCATCTCATGGTGCGCCGCCACCCGGATGATAGCTATCCTGGACACTGCCCATTTCACGGTGACTGTCTGGAAGGGATGGTTTGCGGTCCGGCGCTGCTCGACCGCTGGGGCGCGGAGGTGAGCGCTCTGCCAGCAGATCATCGCGCATGGGAGTTTGAGGCATATTATCTGGCGCAGGCGGTCTGCGCGATTCTCTACATCCTCTCACCTCAGCGGATTATTTTCGGCGGCGGCGTGATGCAGCAGCGCCACCTTTTCACGCGCATACACACACTCGTTCCGCAAATGCTGAATGGCTACCTGCATACGCCCGAAATTTTGCAAAACATCGCCGCGCTGATCGTGCCGCCGGGTCTCGCGGAGCGCTCCGGCGCGGTTGGTGCGCTCGAACTCGGCAGGCTTGCGCTCGCGGAGAGATAGTTGGCAGCGCGTAAAGACCTTCCCTAATATTGAAGCGGTATCCAATTCCAGAAGAGGGAAGCTATGCGTATTTCACGTTTGTTTCTGATTGCGGTCCTCGCATTCGCAGCGTTCGCTGCGGCGCGCCCGGCGGCTGCCGTCACGGATGGTTGCTTTGGCCTGAGTGCGGCGGATTGCAAGCCGCTGGCCGATGCGAGCGCGAATATCGCGAGCATCAAATCGTTCACGTTCGCTTACAACCTGACGATTTCTGGCACGGCCACCGGTAGCGCCAGCATGATGAATATGAGCGCTGCCGCGACGCCCGATGCGCTGGCAACCGCTGAGGCTGTCGCGACGCCCACGACCGTCAAGATCAATTCGTCGGTGAAGGGTATGGGGTCGATCACTTCCGCGACTGGCGCTGACCCGATCTCCGCCATCAGCGCGCAAGTGAGCGTCGAACCCTCGGCAGATATGACGAATGGCAAGGCATCGACGATCCTGCTCACGCTTGTCAATGGCAACCTGTTCATCGAGCGCAGTGGCGAGCAACCCCTCGGTATTGGCCTGGCGCAAACCGGTCCCGGCCTGCTGGAAGCCTATGCCGCTCCGGTTGCTTCTGCCAATACTGATTTCCTGAATGTACTCAGTGCGCCGGGCGCGATCACCATCGTGCGTACCGCCAATTCGCCGGATGTCGGCGGCCAGAAGCAGATCGAGTACGTGTATACGCTCAACGCAAATGCGCTCCTCGACTCCAAAGAACTTGTCGCTTTCCTGCGGACTTCGGCCAGCCTGTCGCCCATTCCGGGCAGCGGTCTGGAACAGTTCGCCAGCATGACTGACGAAGAAATCACGGCGCAGCTTGCGACCTACAAAGATACGCTGAAGAACCTGAAAGTCACTGTCACGCGCTGGGTCGGCACGCAGGACAATCAGTTCCACGCGCTCGTCTTTCAGGTAACGGGTGATCTCAACCAGCAAGGTAACTCGCTCACCGGCTTGAATGCGAATTTCACCGTCACGCTCGATAAAATCAACCAGCCCGTGACCATCACCGCGCCGGACGTTCCGGTGACTGACCTCGCGGTGCTGATCAATCAGATTTTCGCCAGTATGACAGGTAGTCTCTCCGGGTCCCCGACGCCGGATGCCGCCGCAACAGCCGCACCGACTGCCGCTGCAACCAGTGCCGCTCCTGCGGCGTTAGCTACTGCTGCACCGATCACTGCTGCTACCATCGCTGTTCCGACCATCACCGTGCCGACGATTGTAGTACCCACGATTGTTGTGCCGACGGCTGTTCGCTAGAGCGGCATAGCCTGAGCCTGTGGACGCTCTCGATGAGCGTCCGCAGGCTTTAACGAACTGAGAAAAACGTTTCGAGAAATTTGCCGAAAAAGAGTAGTCCACTAAACATTGAACAGGCCACACCGAACCGCGCTATTTTGCGGTCGATTGCGTTAGAATGAGCGCCTTTCAAGGACCTCCTCTCGAAAGGGCGACTCCCAATGCCATTCTTCGATCTGCCTCTGAATGATCTGCAATCCTACAAACCAGACCGTACCGAACCCGCCGATTTCGATGCATTCTGGGCGGAAACGCTCATGGACGCGCGCGAACATCCACTCGATCCGCGGTTCGAGCGGGTAGATTTCGGGTTGGGCGCAATTGAAACCTACGATGTGACCTTCAACGGCTACGGTGGGCAGCCGATCAAGGGCTGGTTGCTCCTGCCGAAGCAGCGATCCGGCGCGCTGCCATGCATCGTGGAATATATCGGCTATGGCGGCGGACGCGGCTACCCGGTCGATTGGCTGGTCTGGGCGAGCGCGGGCTTCGCGCATTTCGTGATGGATTCGCGCGGGCAGGGGAGCGCGTGGTCGCGCGGTGATACGCCTGATGCAGATGGCAGCGGGCCGCAGTATCCGGGGTTCATGACGCGCGGCATTCTGGACCCAAAGACTTACTATTATCGACGCATGATGACCGACGCGGTGCGCGCCATCGAAGCCGCGCAGCACGCGCCCGGTGTGGACCCGGAACGGATCGCGGTCGCGGGAACCAGCCAGGGCGGGGGGCTGACGATCAGCGCGGCGGGGCTATCGAATATACCAAAGCTGGCAATGCCTAACGTGCCGTTCCTGTGCCACTACCGGCGCGCGACCCAAATTCAGGACAAGCATCCCTATCAGGAAATCTCGCAATATCTGCTCGTGCAGCGCGACAAAGTGGCGCAGGTTTTCGACACGCTGGCCTACTTCGATGGTGTCAACTTCGGCGCGCGTGCGAAGGCCAAAGCCCTGTTCTCCGTCGGTCTGATGGATGAAGTCTGCCCGCCTTCGACAGTGTACGCGGCCTACAATCATTACGCGGGCAACAAGCAGGTGGAAATCTACGAATACAACCACCACGAGGGCGGCGGCAGCTTCCATACACTGAAGATGATACAGTTCGCGCGCGACGGGTTCGGGATGTAACGCACGGTTAGTTTCGGCGCTTAACAATCGACAAGGTATAATCGCAGGTCATCGTCGGGCGACCCGGACAAGGACCTTTCGTGACCAACGTACTCACACAGGATGCGACGCGCACGCGCAGCACCGCGCCGGGTGACTCCCTGCAACTCTCGGTCGTAATCCCCGTTCACAATGAAGCCGAAAATGTCAAACCGCTGGCAGAGAGCCTGACCGCCGTTCTCGAAGGCTATGGGCGCAGCTACGAGATCATTTTCGTGGATGATGGCAGCAGCGACGCGACTTTCCCCAACCTGCGCACCCTGCACGCCGCCGATTCGCGCATCCATGTCGTGCGCTTCACACGCAATTATGGACAAACGCCCGCGCTGGCCGCTGGTTTCGACCATGCAAGCGGCGCGGTCGTCGTCGCGATGGATGGCGATTTACAGTTCCACCCGGAAGATTTGCCGGGGCTGGTCGATAAGCTGGATGAAGGTTGGGATATTGTCAGCGGGTGGCGCGACCGCAGCCACGACCCCGGCACGCGCTCGCTGCCCAGCAAGGTCGCGAATATGATGATCGCCTCCGTGAGCGGGATGAAAATGCGCGATTTCGGCTCGACATATAAGGCCTATCGCCGCGACATGTTGCAAAATCTGAAACTCTACGGCGAACTGCACCGCTTCATCCCCGCGCTCGCGCATCGCTACGGCGCGTCGATTGTCGAAATCCCGGTGCAGTGGTCGCCGCGTCGCTTCGGCAAGAGTCATTACGGGTTGTGGCGGACGTGGCGCGTGCTGCTGGATATGATTGCGGTCAAGTTCCTGCTGTCCTATTCGGCCAAGCCGCTGCGTATCTTCGGAAGCCTCGGCCTCGTCTCTATCGGGGTCGGCGTGCTGTTCGCACTGCTTACGCTCCTGATGAAACTGCCCTTCCTCGGCGGCTACAACATCACCGGGAACCCGCTGCTGATCCTCGCGGCGGTGTTCGTGCTGATGGGCGTGCAGTTCGTCACGAATGGGCTGCTCGCGGAGATGCTCACGCGGACCTATTACGAGGGCGGCGCGGTCAAGCGTATTTATACCGTGCGCGAGGTACTGGAATAGATGGTCACATGGGCGACCCCGCCGGAACCGACCCGCACTTTTCGCGTGCTGGCCGTCGCGCCGACGCCGTTCTTCGTGGATCGCGGCGGGCATGTGCAGATTTACGAGCAAGCGCGGGCGCTGCAACGTCTCGGCTGCACGATTGAACTATGTACGTACCACATCGGGCGCGATATGGCGGAAATCCCGACGCACCGCATCCGCAAGGTGTCCTGGTATAAAAAGACGGATGCGGGTCCGGCGTGGGGCAAGCTGTACCTGCTGGTGCTGCTTTTCTTCCTGAGCTGGCGCGAGGTGCGCAGCTTCAAGCCGGATATTATTCACGGTCATGGCTGGGATGGCTGCTGGATCGCGTGGGCGTTGCGACGGCTGACGGGCGTGCCGTTCGTGTTCGATATGCAGGGCAGCTTCACCGGGGAGATCGTCGCGCACAGCTATGCAAAGCAGAACGGCGCGTTCTTCCGGCTGCTGCGCTGGCTCGAACGGCGCACGCTGCACCTCGGTCCGGTCGTGACGCAATCCGAACAGATGGTAATCGACGCGATCCGCGATTTTGGTGTGAACCCGGCGCGGATTTACCACACCTACGACGGCGTGGATACGAACGACCTGCACCCCGGCATCGAACGCGACCCGGCCTTGCGCCAACGCTTGAAAATCCCCGCCGATAAACAGGTCGTCGTTTTTCTCGGCTTGCTCAAAAATTATCAGGGCGTGGATGTGTTGCTCGATGCGATTGAAATTCTGATCAGGGAGATGCACTATACAAACGCGCACTTTCTGATTATGGGCTTCCCGGATGAGGACAGCTACGCCGCGAAAGCCGCCGAAAAAGGCATCGCGGACTACTGTTCATTCCCCGGCAAGATCGATTACAAAAAGCGTAAGTTTTACTATGCGCTTGGCGATGTCGCGGTCGCGCCGAAGCTCTCCCCGACCGAAGGTGATGGCAAGATTTACGACTATCTGGCGATGGGGTTGCCCATCGTCGCCTTCGACCGTCCGGCGAGCAAGGAAATCCTCGGCGATCTGGCGTTCTTCGCGAAATTGGGCGATGCGCGCTCACTCGCGGAAGCACTGCATACGGCGCTGACCGACACGGCGCAGGCGGCAGACTTCGGCAGGCGTGGCCGCGCGCTGGTCGAGGAAAAATACTCGTGGGGGTCGGTTGGCAAGCGGTTGATGGCAACGTACAGTGATATTCTTGACAAAAAGCGAGGGTAAGCAGATGGTTCAAAACCTTGAACGTGTCTATACAGCAGCGGACCTGCTGACGCTGCCGGAGGATGACCTGAACCGTTATGAACTATCACACGGAAGGCTGATCATCATGCCGTCACCGAATCGGTATCACAACCATTTGACTATTTATCTCATCGGGATGCTTTTCGTCTATCTCCAGAAAAACCCTATTGGCGAATTAGGGGGACCTGACGCCGCGTACATCCTCTTTCGCGACATGGAAAGTGGTGAGGAAACTGTGCGTATCCCGGATGTTTCCTTTGTTCGTAATGAACGGCGCATGAAGGAGCCTGCAAGGATATTCGACGGTCCACCTGATTTGGCCGTCGAAGTTGTTTCACCAAGCGAGACTTACCGCACGATCCGTCTCAAATTAAAGGATTATTTCGAGGGTGGAACTCGATTGGTGTGGGTAGTACGCTCCGATGATGGTTTGGTTGAGGTGTATACGGGTCTGGACATAGTTCACACGCTGACCGATGCGGATACGCTGGATGGCGCGGATGTGCTGCCGGGGTTTTCGCTTTCAATTCGTGATCTGTTCGATTACCCGGAAGCGCCCTGATCTATGCCATTGGAAACCGTCGTCTGTGACCTGTGCGGCTGCGCGCAGACTCACCCGCTGCTGACCGTCGAAGACCGGATTTACGGCCTGCCGGGTAAATTCACGCTCGTAAATTGCGATGAGTGTGGCCTCGTCTTCCTCGACCCGCGCCCGGACCGCGCGAGCATCGGCCTGTATTACCCTGATCTGGATTACCACGCCTTCCAGAAGCCCGCCGCGTGGAAGGAAGCGCTGCTCGTCCGCCGTAACGCCCGCGAATCGGAGCGGCTGCTCACGGGTCGGGGTACGGGCGTCACCGCGCTTGAGATCGGGTGCGGCACGGGCGACCTGCTGGGCGCGTTGCGCGCGCGGGGGGCGAACGTTACCGGAGTTGAACCGAACGAGGCTGCCGCGCAAACCGCGCGTGATGCCGGGCTGGACGTGCGGACGGGAATGCTCGATAACCATGTCGCGGACCTGCCGCCCGCTGGCTTCGATTTGATCCTCATGAAATATGCGCTCGAACACGTCCACAGTCCGCGCGAAACGCTCACGCAAGCTGCGCGGCTGCTGCGGGCAGGCGGTGCGGCGGTCTTCTGGATACCCAATTTCGCGAGCCTCGATGCGCGGCTATTCGGCGCGGCGTGGCGCGGACTGGATGCACCACGCCACCTGTATATATTTACACCAAAAACAATCACCGCCTACGCGCAGGCAGTTGGGCTGCGTGTCTCGCAAATCAGCTACAGTGGCGTCCCGAACGATTGGGCAGGCAGCATCGAGTTCGCGTTGAAGCCGCGCGTCCCGAAGCTGGCCGGGCTGTTCGGCGTCGGCAACCCAGTCATGCTCGCCGCGTGGCTCCCGGTGAGTGCGGCGGCGGCGGCGCTCAGGCGCGCGGGACGGATGCGCGTGACGCTAACTCGCTAGGGGCGGGTGTGGTGCGAGCCGATAGCCCACACCGGGTTCATTCATGATGTACATCGGGCTGCCGGGGTCCTGCTCGATCTTCTGGCGCAGCCGCCAGATCGTCGCGCGCAGGATGTGGACATCTTCAGCATATTCCGCGCCCCACACATTGGCGAGCAGGTAATCGTGGGTCAGGACGCGGTTCGTATTTTCGGCCATCATCACGAGCAGCCGATATTCGGTCGGCGTGAGGTGAATGCCGTTGCTGTACATCGTCACTGCGCGAGTCGGATATTCGATGCGCAGTTCGCCGTTCAGGTACACCGTATCGCGCGTGTTGCTGCGCGTGGGCGGCTTCGAGCGACGCAGTACAGAGGCTATGCGCGCCTGCAATTCGCGGTTGCCGAAGGGCTTGGCGAGGTAATCATCCGCGCCGAGCGAAAAGGCTTTCACCTTGTCGTCTTCGGTATCGACCGCCGTAAGCACGATCACTGGCACGTCGGAGGTCTCGCGCAGGCGTTCCAGCACGTCGTAGCCGTGCATGTGCGGCAGGTTGAGATCGAGCAGGATTAAATCCGGCTGGTAAGTCTGCGCCTGTTCGAGCGCCTGCACGCCATCACTGGCGACGATGACATCATAGCCCGCCATTTGCAGGCTGCTGCGCAGGTAGCGTGAAATGCGCGACTCATCTTCGACGGTCAAGATAAGGGGACGTTCGCGGGTCGTCATTTCCAGCCTACTCCGATGCGAGAAATTTTCACACTAGTGTAATGCAAGCGCGAACGCGGGTCAAAAAACTGGTCATAAACGCATCATTTCTTAACGCTTCTAGTGTGGAACAGCCTGGCCGAAGTCTCACTCACGGGCGGACACATCGGTCCGCCCCTACGGAAGGCGTGCTGTACGCGGGCGGACCTGCGTGTCAGCCCACGCTTTTGATCCTGATGCGTTTGCACTGCATACAGAGCATTGCGGATTGCCAAGCGCGCCGCGCGCATACTATAATAACGCCGCGCCGGGGACGTGGCGGAATTGGCAGACGCGCATGACTTAGGATCATGTGATTTATTTCGTGGGGGTTCGAGTCCCCCCGTCCCCAATTTGAGCGTCGCCCCGGTTTTTGTCTATGGTAGAGGATGCGTTTCCCGTGAATATTCAGACAGAACACCTCGAAGAAGATCATCTCGCGCGGCTGACGGTTGAAGTCGAGCCGGCGCAAGTGCAGAAAGCATTTGAAAGCGCGGCCAGACGCCTCAGCGCGAAGGCGAATATCCCCGGCTTCCGCAAGGGCAAGGCTCCTTACAGCGTCGTCGTGCGCTATTTCGGGACGCAGGGGCTGCTCGAAGAGAGCATTGAATCGATTGCCGATACCGCTTACAAGCAGGCACTTGACGAGACGAAAATCAGCGCCTATGAAGCGGGCAGCCTCGATGACATCAAGCTGGATGAAGCCGAAGGCGAGCAGACGCCCAAGCTGAAGCTGGTTTTCACAGTGCCGAAGCAGCCGGATGTAATCCTCAACGATTACCGCGATTTGCGCCTCGATTACGAAGCGCCGCAAGTTACCGATGCGGAAGTTGAGCGCGCAATTCTGAACGTTCGCGAAAACCGCGCGACGATTGAACCGTCGGTCTACCCGGTGCAGATGGGGCGACAAGGTGAAGGTCGTCGTCAAGGGGACGATCCAGCACAAGCACTCCGATTACGACCTGACCGACGAACAGATTGAGAGCGATCAGGCCGCTGACGCGCACGTCGAAGAAGAACCCGTCGATGAGGAGCAGGAGATCATCCTGCACGCGGGCGCGGATGACGACATCATGCCCGGTTTCTCCGAGCAGTTGATTGGGTTGAGCGGGCGGAGAGACGAAAGAATTCACGCTCGAATACCCGGACGACTCCGAATTCGACGAATGGGCGAATCATACCGCGAAGCTGACAGCAACCGTGAGCGACGTGCGCAGCGTGAACCTGCCCGCGCTCGATGATGCGTTCGTCGCGCTCGTCACAGATGGTAAAACCGCGACGGTCGATGAATACCGCGCGACGGTCCGCAGCGACCTGCAAGCGGAAGCCACGCGCGCCTACGATACGGAATTCGCGGATGAGGCACTCAGTGCGCTGACCGATGACGCGGATATGGCGTACCCGGAAGTGATGGTCAGTGAATACCTCGATGACATCATCAAGGAACTTTCCAACAACCTGCGCGAACGCGGTATGTCGCTCGAACAATTCCTCGGCATCGAAAAGCTGACGCTTGAGACGCTGCGCAACAACTATCGCGATCTCGCGATCCGCCGTCTGGAGCGTTCGCTGGCGCTCGGCAAGCTGGTCGATATGGAAAAGCTGACCGTCAACGACGACGATGTGGACGCGGCCATCGATGGCATGGTGGCGAACCTCGGTGAGCAGGCCGAGACCTTCCGCAAGCTGTTCGATAACGACAACAGCCGGACGAACATTGCGCTCGACATCATCAAGGATCGCGCGCTTGCCCGGATAGTACAGATCGCGCGCGGCGAAAACCCGCCGCTCCCGGCGGCGTCCGGTACGCTCGTGCTACCGAACCCTGATGCGGACGAGCTGGCAGAAGTGGCGACCGAAGAGGCGCAGGCAGAATAACGCGCGGTGGATGCTGCCCGTCTGGATGCACTCAAGCGCGAGATAGCGGATAAACGGGCGACGCTCGCGCGGGCGCAAGACGAACTGCGTGGACTGCAAAAAGAAGTCGAAGGGTTTGCGCGGCAATACGAGCAGATCGTCGGACCGCTTGCCGCGCAGCTTGACCGCTTGCAGGAGCGGGTGGAGCAAACGCGCCCCGCAACCCTGAGCGATGCGGGCTTGTGGGGACCCTATGCCAGCTTCGAGGAAAGTTTCGACGCGAAGTATCGCCGTCCGCTGCAAGATACCCGCTATGGTTCATCTAGCGTTGGAGTTCCGCGACCAACCGACCCGGCGACGCTGCGTACAGTTTATCGTGGCCTCGTGCGGCGCTACCACCCGGACACCACGCAGGACGCCGCGCGCAAGGCGGAGTTCACCCTATTGATGGCGCAGATCAACGCCGCCTATCGTGCCGGGGATGCCAAAGCGCTCTACGCGCTGGATGGGCAGCGCGTACCCGGTCTGTCCGGCAGCCAGCCGATGCCCGACCTGCGCAATATGAACCGCCTGCCGGGGCTTTCGGATTTGCTCGATCTGTCGCGCAAGCTGGACATGGACATCATGGACGCGCAGATCGCGCATCGGAATTTGCTGCAAAGCCCGCTGATGGAACTCAAAATCGAATATAGTGTATCGCGCGCGCGCGGCGCGAACCTGCTGCGCGACATCGCGGAACGGATACGCCGCGAAATCCGCACGGTGCAGGCTGAACTCGAACGGCGGGGATAAATCGCATCAACCAAACCGCGCGTGACTTTTATGGCGTTATCCCGCCCACCTCTCAACTGATGCTCACCGACCACCCGGCGCGCGTGTGGTATCCTCTCGCGCCTTGGAACGTGAGGTCCTATGTCCAATTTTCGTATCCCGGAGCCGCCCCCCAGCGCGGATGACACCAGCCCCAGCATCGCGATTCGCCCGGTGAATGCACCCGCGCGCGGAACCGGGCGGCTTAACCGCGTCTTGCTGATGGGCGCGATTTTGTTCTACATCGCGGCGGGTGCGTCGTATTTGCTGCTGCACGTCCTGAAGGTCGGGCAGAGCGCGCCGGGAACGCCCGCGCCGCAGGTGGTCATCGTCGCGAATGGCGCACCGACGCTCGCCCCGGCGACGGTAGTTCCTGCCACGAACCCGCCTACTGCCATCGTCGTGCAGGCTCCCGGCGTACCGGATACGGATGTGATCGGCTCGTTGATGCAGCAGCCGCCAGACTCCGCCCCGCTTGATAACCTGCTCTATCGGCAGCAGACCGCGTTTACCATCGCGCCCGCGCGCCCGCGTCCGGCTCCCATCGATTACCCGATTCGCGTCGGGGACACCATCGAAGGCATTGCGAAGCGCTACAATATTACGCAGGATTCGATCATCTGGAACAACGATGTCGGCTATGTGAATCGCCTTGCGGTCGGGACTACGCTGCGTATCCCGCCCATCGATGGCATTCTCTACAAGCCGACTGCGGATGAAACCATCGAGCAGATCGCGAATAAATTCAAAGTCTCGCCCTACGCCATTATCGACTCGGAATACAACCGCCTGACCGCCGCCCGCCCGGAGACGATGATCCCGGCCAACGAACTTGAAATCATGATCCCTGGCGGCGTGACCAAAAAGGTCGCGATTTATTGGAAGCCGACCGTCAGCACCCGCGCGGGTGGCGGCGTGCGTGGGACCGGGACAGTCCGCTTCGGGGGCGGTCCGGGGTCGTGCGGATACGTCTCGAATGGTGGCGGTGATGGCTCGCTTGGTCGCCCGCTGAACGCCTACACCGTCCAACGCGGGTTTAGCTCCTACCACAGCGGAATCGATCTCGCCATTGGTACGGGGACGCCTGTTTTCGCGGCGGGCGCGGGGACGGTCATCTTCGCGGGCTGGAGCGAATGGGGCTACGGCAACGCAATCGTCATCGCGCACACGCCCGGTCTGTGGACGCTCTACGGCCACCTGAGCCGTATCAACGTCAGTTGCGGCCAGTTCGTGGAACGCGGCGCGGGGATCGGGGCAGTCGGCAGCACGGGCAACAGCACCGGACCGCACCTGCACTTCGAGACGCGCGTGAATGGCGAGCCTGTAGACCCGCGCAGTATTCTCGGCGGGTTCTAGTCCGCTTGTACCGGGCGGGTCAAGCTCCGCCCCTATGTGGAAGCGCGCATTGTGTAGGGGTCGGGCTTGACCGACCCGCAGGTAATCGCAAAATTCAGGAAACCGACCAGTGGAACCGAAAATCCTCTACAATCAGGGCGCGAACGCCGTCTTCGCACAATCGACGTTCATCATTGTGGGCTTGCTCCTGATCACGGTCGGCTGCGTGGCGTTCTATCGTTTGCGGCGGAGGCAGGGCAGGCTCAGCGATGAACTTAAATGGGTTTTGCTCTCGGTCGGCGCACTGACCGGGTTAACCCTCGTGCTGTTCACGGCCTCGGCGCTGCCGGATATGCTCGCGCAGCCGCAGGTAGATCGCGGGCGCATCAATCGCATTTACCAGAAGCGCCTGAGTGCGGGCGAATCCCCGATTACGCGCGTACTATTGAGCAGCGGTGTCGATTTACAAGTGCCGGATGCGCTGGTCCCGGACCTGAAAGCGGGCGCTTGCGTGGAGATGACGCGCACCGCCGCGACAGGCTACGTGATGATTGCGAAGCAGCTTGCGCCGGATGATTGTTTGAAAAATTAATGCGATGTTATGCGCCGGGTGCATAACTGCTTTCAGCCGTCACCCACACGCGCGGAAAGCGCAAGGCACAACACGCAATGCGGCGTTATAATGGCCTGTATGAGTCACCGTCGCATCTCCCGCCTCGAAAACCGCCTTGAACAATTTGTCGAGGGGACTTTCGCGCGCCTGTTCAAGGACCGCGTGCAACAGCGTGAGGTCGCGCTGCACCTCTCGCGCGCCGTCGAAGACAACGCGCAGCCCGGACCGGATGGCAGCGCGCTCGCGCCGGACCACTACACGATTTTGCTGCGTCCTGATGATAAATCAGCGCTACTCGCAACAGAACCCGATGCCGCAAATCTGCTCGCCGAAACAGTCATCGGGATCGCCAGCCGCGCCAAACTCAAGCTAAACCAGCGCCCTGTCATCGACCTTGTGGGCGATGAAGACGTGCCGCCGCATGGCGTCCTCATCCGCGTGCTGCATTCCGACGACCAGCGCTCCACCCAGATTTTGCAGCCAGTGCCGCCCGCCAGTGCCGCCCCCGTGAGTGCCACCGTCCCGCAGCTCATTTATCAGGGACGCGAGCATTTCTACCTAAATCGCAGCGTGACGAACATCGGGCGCAAGCGCGAAAATCATATCATGCTTGATGATCCGCGCATCTCGCGCACCCACGCGCAAATCCGGCTGCGGTTCGGGCGCTGCGTCCTCTACGACCTCGGCAGCAAGGGCGGCACGTTCGTCAACAACGCGCGCGTTATGGAAGCGATTTTGCAGCCCGGCGACGTGATTTCGCTGGCGGGCGTGCTGCTCGTCTATACCGAGGATGAGCCGGAGCGCGACCACACGGGCGATACGCAGCTTCGCACCGCCGGGCCGCCCGCGATGACGGAGTGAGCGGATGCCGCCGGAAACTGTGCTTTTCATCCTGCGCCTCGCGTCCGGGGGCGCGCTCCTTCTATTTGCGGGTGCGGCGCTGCTGCTCATTTGGCGCGAATATCGCGTGATGTCGGTCGAAGTCCAGATGCGGCGGCGCAAGCGCGGGCGGCTACTGATGATGAACGGCGACCAGCCAACTGTATACCCTCTGCTGCCGCTGACAACCCTCGGACGCGCCCCGACCAACACAATTGTGCTGGATGATGGCTACACGAGCGCTGACCATGCGCTGATCACGCTGCGCGGCGGGCAGTGGTGGCTCGAAGACCGCAACAGCGCGAATGGCACGCTGCTCAACGGCGAGGCGCTGGAAGGTCCGACCGTCGTTTCATCGGGCGATGTGATCGGGATCGGGGTCGCTGAACTCAAACTGCAACTGGATTAGGGGACGCAATGGAAAACATCAAATTTGCCGTGATCGGCGGCTCCGGCCTGTATGGGATGCCGGAACTCACTGACGTCAGCGAACACCGCATCGAGACGCCCTTCGGACCGCCAAGCGACGCGATCATCACCGGGACTCTCTCCGGCCAGCCCGTCGCGTTTTTGCCCCGCCATGCGCGCGGCCATTTGCTCACGCCGTCGGAAGTCCCCTACCGCGCGAATATCTATGCGCTCAAATCGCTCGGCGTGACGCACATCATCAGCGTGACGGCGTGCGGCTCGCTGCGCGAGGATTACGCGCCCGGCCACGTCGTTATCCCCAACCAGATTTACGACCACACGAAGGCCGACCGGGGGCGCTCCTTCTTCGAGGGCGGCCTCGTCGCGCATGTCGGCGTCGCGGACCCCTTCTGCGCGGAGACGAGCGCACTGCTCGCGGAAGCCGTTGCGGAATCAGGCGGGACGGTCCATCGCGGCGGGACTTTTATCACCATCGAGGGACCACGCTTCAGCACCAAAGCCGAGTCGAATGCCTACCGTCAGCTTGGCTTTTCGATCATTGGCATGACCGCCTCACCGGAAGCGTTCCTCGCGCGCGAAGCGGAGATTTGCTACGCGGCAATGGCGCACGTCACCGATTATGACGTGTGGCACAGCAGCGGTGAGGTCAGCGCAGCGGCGGTCTTCGAGACCTTTCACGGCAACCTGCGGCTGGCACAGCAAGCGCTCGCACTCACGATTACGAAACTCGCCGCCGCCAACCGCGAATGTGCTTGCGGTAATGCGCTCGAACACGCCTTTTCGACCGCGAAGGACCGCGTTGCGCCCGAACTCAAG
This sequence comes from Aggregatilineales bacterium, assembly GCA_965246845.1. Taxonomy (GTDB): domain Bacteria; phylum Chloroflexota; class Anaerolineae; order Aggregatilineales; family UBA2796; genus JBBRMW01. Next base: position 633,279 of record CBDFFR010000005.1, on the reverse strand, counting down.
CGCAAACTCGCGCCGATTATCGGCAAATATTTCCCATATTGATCTGAAAAGTTGCCCGTATCGCGCAACCGACCATCCGTGCTAAACTAGGCGCATGACCAGCGATACGATCTTCACCACACAAATCCACCACGCGGAAGGCTTCGCACGGTTCAGCACCAACCAGATCGAGCGCGGGTTGCTGTTGCTCGCGGCGCTGTTCGTCGGCGTGACGCAGTTCGGCTTCCTGCTCGCGAGCGGCCAGAGGCTCCTCGACGGGTATCCGTTGGTGGTCTGGCTACTCTGTGCGTTCGGCGCACACCTGATGCTATGCCGTGTACTGCCGCACCGCGACCCGCTGATCTTCCCGATTGTGATGCTCTTCTGCGGCTGGGGGCTGGTCCTGATCGAGCGCCTTGCGCCGCCCTTCGCCGCAAAACAAACGCTTTGGCTCATCGTCTCGGCGCTAGTGCTGTGGGGCGTCGTCTCGCGTCCACTCCATCTGCGCTGGTTGCAGCGCTACCGCTATGTATGGCTGTTCGGCGGGTTGGCTCTGCTCGGCGCGACTATCGTGGTCGGGCGCAACCCGGCGGGCTTCGGTCCCAGGTTGTGGCTCGGCCTGTTCGACGCCTATTTTCAACCTTCAGAACTGCTCAAGGTGTTGCTCCTCGTCTTCCTCGCGAGCTACCTTGCCGAACAGCGCGACCTGCTGATCGACCCGGCGCGCAGTGCGTGGCGCAAGGTGCGCGTGCTTGTGCCGCTGATCGTGATGTGGGGCATCAGCGCGGTGTTGCTCGTTTTGCAGCGTGACCTCGGCACGGCGACACTCTTCTACCTTGTCTTCCTCGCGGTGCTGTACGTCGCGACAGGTGACTGGCGGATCGTCCTCGCGGGGCTGGTAATCGGTGTGGGCGGCGTGCTGCTCGGTTATCGGGCGCTGGTCAGCCTCGCAGACCTCGCAACCAGCGATAACCGCGCGCTTGCCGAACTCGGACGCTCCGCGCTCGCGCTCGTGAACGTCGTCCGGTTGCGCGTCGGCGTGTGGTGGAACCCCTGGCCGAATGCGGACGATCAGGCATACCAGATCGTGCAAAGCCTGCTCGCGTTCGCGGCGGGCGGCGTCTTCGGGCAGGGCGTCGGGCAGGGGTCCCCGACCTATATCCCGGTCGTTCACTCCGATTTCGCGTTCGCGGCGGTCGCGGAAGAATGGGGTCTGCTGGGGACGCTGTGCGTCGTGTTGCTCGCCGCGATCTTCGCAATGCGGGCGTTGCGGCTGGCTGTGCAGCTTGAATCAAACCCGTTCCGCGCGCTGCTGGCCGCCGGGATCGGCATTACCTATAGCGTACAATCGTTGCTGATCATGGGCGGCACGCTCAAACTCATCCCACTCACGGGCGTCACGCTCCCTTTCCTGAGCTACGGCGGTAGTTCGCTCCTCGCCAATTTCATGATGGTCGGCCTGCTGCTCGTGTTGAGCCACCGGAAAGCGTAGTCATGCAGAAAGAATTGCAGGTCGTCGGGCAAATCGAACACGCCGCGACGGGCATCACGGTCGAGGTTGTGGAACAAGCCGGGAAGCGCCCGTCCTACCTCGCCTCGGCGTTCGGGTTCGATTACAAGGCGACCAAGCGCGAAAAAGTAGAAGCGCAGGTCCGCGCGCAGCTCGACCTGATCGCTGCGCAGGACTGGATCGCGGTCATTGAAGCCTACACGCGCTACGCCGCCGACGGCGCGATTGCCTACCTCAGCTTCGACCGCTACTGGCTGCTCCATCTCCCCGCCAGCGACCTGATCCGCGCGAACTGGCGTGAGGATGAAGACGACGACGCCCGCGCCCGCTTCGCGCGCTCCTATCTGGCGAGTGTGCCGCCCGGTTTCGGCGAACCGCTCCCCTTCATCGAACGCACGCCGGAGCGCCAGCGCGTCTGGATGCCCTATAGCGAGCCGTCCTGGAATGGCTGGAAGCGCTCGCTCGATAAACTCCGTGCGCAGGCTGCCGGGGTCGAAGCGTCAGCCGGGCAGGTGCGCCCAACCGCGTTCACGCCGCCGCGCGTAGCACGTTATGAAATGCAGGTCGGGCAATTGGAACGGCTGATTAGCGACCATCTGGAAATTGACTACGCGATCCTCACGGGCGAGCGCTGGTCCCCGGAAGGCGGCAACGCGCTTAACATCAACATGGATGGCTACGACGACGGCGACCGCAGCATCATCGAGCAAATCCGCAGTGGCGAACGTTGCTATTTCGCGCTCGAAGTGCTGATGCGCGTGCTGGTCGAAAAGCACGTCCTGCCCGAAGGCGATTACCTGATCACCGCCGCGCGATGACGCAAAATCTGAACCGCCTCACGACGCTGCTGCTCCTGCTCTTTTTCGTTGCGGCGCTGAGTTTGTTCTATTGGAGCGTTCCCGCGTCCGATGACATGCTGCGCCGTCTGGATAACCCACGCCGTGTTGAAGCCGAACAGGGGCTGCGGCGTGGGGCGCTTTTCGCGCGCGACGGGACGCTGCTCGCGGAGAGCGTGCCGGGCGGGACTTCCTTTTCCGGCAAATCGATCTTGCGGCGCGTGTATCCGCAGCCCGCCGCGATCAGCGCGGTTGGATATTACAGCCTCGTGCATGGGGTCGGCGGCGCGGAAGAAGCCTACGACGCGACGCTGCGCGGTGACGACCGCCTGAACGCCGGGGACCGCCTGCTGAACGATATGCTGCATCGCGCGCAGCAAGGGTCGGATGTGCGGCTCACGCTTGATTTGAAGCTGGAAGCGGCATTCGCGGATGCCCTGCGCGGGCAACGTGGCGCGGCGGTCGCGATAGAAGTGCCATCCGGCGCGGTGCGCGCAATGGTCAGCGCCCCGACCTTCGACCCAAACGCATTGGATAGGCACTTCGATGAGATGCTGAAGGCGCAGGACGCGCCACTGCTCAACCGTATCACACAGGGGTTGTATCAACCGGGCGGCGCGTTGCAACCGATCCTCCTGAGCGTGCTGCTCACCAAAGGCGCGAAGCTGGCCGATCCCGCGTTTGGAGCCGATGCGCCGCTGACGATTGGCAATCTCACCTTGACGTGCAGCCCGGCGCAACCCGTCCAAACGCTTGTGGATGTGTTCGCGGCGGCCTGTCCTGCGCCCTTCGCAGAGGCTGTGACGCAGTACCGCGCGGATGTGCAGACCGCTTTCGATGGTTTTGGCCTCACGCACGCGCCGACCCTGCTCAACTTCCGCACCGTGAGCGGACCACCTTCGCCGCCGCTTTACGCGCTCGCGAATGATCCCGACCTGCTCCGCGCGCAGGGAACCGGGCAGGGTACGCTCACGGTGACGCCGCTGCAAATAGCGCTCGCCGCCGCCAGCATTGCCAATCACGGGACGGGTATCGCCGCACCCTTCCTTGCGGATGCGGTGCGCGCGCCGGGTGGCGATTGGGTCCCTATCCGCATACCGGACCTGACGACAGCAACGCTCCCGCGCGAGGTTGCCGATCAGGTGCGGGTCGCGATGCGCGCGGCGGTCACGAATGGCGCAGCGAATGCGGCGGCGGTCGATGGCCTGATGGTTTACGGACACGCGAGCTATGCCCTGAGCGGTCAGCAATCGCCGGGGACGTTGAACACGGGCGCGGTGGCGTGGTTCGTCGGCTTTGCGGAGTCTGCGGATGGCAAAGTGCTTGCGGTCGCGGTCGTGCTGGCAGGGACCGCCGATATAGCGCGCCCTGCGCGGGTTGCGGGCGCGGGTTTCCGGGCATTTTGGTCCCTTCCCTAACTCGTTCCATGCAATAACTGACGATGACATTGTTTTTATCGTATTTCTACAACATCTCCGAGCGACTTGTGATATTATTCACATATACAGTATGTTTTGTTGACGCTGTACCCGCAAGGAGCATAGATCATGACATCACTCACCGGAACGAAAACCCCACCCGGTCCGAACTTTTCAATGCGCGAGATGCTGACGTTGCAATTGAAGTCGTCGCTTGGCCTCGCGCCGAAATTCGACCCGCTGATCTTCTCCGAAGAAAACGCGAAATATGGTCCGGTAACGAAGGTTGTGGTCGGTCCGGTCAAGTATTATCAAATTAACCACCCGGATGTTGTACGTGAGGTGCTTGTCGAAAAAGCGGCAAAGTTCCACAAGGCCGATTTGCTTAAAAGCACGATGAAGCCGCTCGCAGGGAACGGTCTGCTCACCAGCGACGGGGATTTCTGGAAGCGTCAGCGCAAGCTCGCGCAGCCCGCCTTCCACATGAAGCGCGTGCAGAACTACGCCGAAACGATGATCAGCCTCACACAGAAACACGTCGCAAACTGGCATGACGGCGCAACGATTCCGTTCAATGTGGCGATGATGCGCCTTACTCTGGATATTGTGACGAAGACGCTTTTCGGCGCAGATATTGGCGAGCAAGCGGACGCGGTAGCGAAGGCCATGCCTATCGCGCTACACACGATGACCGCGCGCATCAACGCGCCGATGGCCGCGCCACAATGGATGCCGACCCCGAACAACGTCAAGCAGCGCCGCGCCGTCGATATTTTGGATAAGGTGCTGACCAGCATTATCGAGGAACGGCGCAAGAGCAAGGAGGATACGGGCGACCTGCTCAGTATGCTGATGCTCGCGGTCGATGAAGACGATGGCGGCGCGATGAATGACAGGCAGCTCCGGGACGAGGTGATGACCATTTTTATTGCCGGTCACGAGACGACCGCGAACGCGCTGACGTGGACCTTCTATCTGCTCTCGCAAAACCCGGCAGCCGAAGCAAAGGTGCTGGAAGAGGTGGATCGCGTACTGGCGGGTCGCGCGCCGACCTTCACGGATGTACGCAATCTGCCCTATCTGGATCAGGTAATCAAGGAAGCGATGCGGCTCTACCCGCCCGCTACGGGCATCACGCGCCAGCCGCTGGAAGATGTCGAAATCGGCGGATACACTATTCCAGCGGGGTCGCTGCTGCTTGTCTCATCATGGACGATGCACCGTGATCCAGTTTTCTTCGCTAACCCGGAAAAATTCGACCCGGAGCGCTTCTCACCGGAGAACGAGGCGAAAATTCACAAACATGCGTATCTGCCGTTCGGTGGCGGTCCACGAGTGTGCATCGGCAATATGTTCGCGCAAATGGAAGCGATCCTTGCGGCGGCGGTCATTCTGAAGCGCTATCGCTTTTCGCTCGCACCCGGCCAGAAAGTGCAGGCCGAACAGGTGATCACCACGCGCCCGAAATATGGTATGAAGATGGTCGCGCACGCGCGCTAACCGCACGCCGATTTTGCTGTACAATTACGCATTAGAGATGCGACACGGTACACCTACAGGCGCATGATGGCGAAAACAAGACTCCTGCTCGCGGGTTTGATGCTCCTCGGCGCGGCGCTCGGCTGCAACCTCGGTACGCCGCCTGTCGTGCCGACGGTGCTGCCGACTTTCGGCATCCCGGCCAGCCAGACGCCGTATGTGTTCCCGACGTTCGCGCCCGCCGGGACGCTGGCCGGGTTTCCCAGCCTACCCACGCTATCGGGTGGTGATACGGGCAACACTGGCGGGACGTGTGCGCTGCCGTCGGGGTGGGTCCGCTACGCGGTGCAATATGGCGATAGCGTATCGATCATCGCCAACCTGACCGGAACGACGACCGACGTGCTGGTTTCCGCGAATTGCCTAGCCACCCCGGATGTAATCGAGGTCGGACAGGTGCTATTCGTGCCGCGCGCTCCGGCCTATGTGCCGACCTCGACCCGCATCCCCGGCGTGACGCCGTTCGTCGTTTCGGTCTATCCCGGCACGGCCTACAGTGGCGGTGTGGTGGTTACGGGTGTCGTTACGCTCTACGCGACGGGTGTGCGCGTCGGTGTGCGCGTCGTGTTCTATTATTCTGTTCCGGGGACAGGCTCGCAGAATTATCTCGGTGAGAGCGTGATCACGAACGGCGGCGCGCAAATCGCGCTCGATAGCACCCGTGTTCCTGTCAATGGCGGCTGGTACGTGACCGCCGCCAGTTTCAACGCATCCGGGCAGATTGTCCAATATGGCACACAAATCACGCTGACTCGCTCCAACGGACCGCTACCCACCGTCTTCCCGACCGCCGCGCCCAGCACCACCCCGCCGACCCCGCTCCCGCCAACCGTCGGACCCGTCGCGCCGGAAATCGGGGCGCTAGGCATCAGCCCGGCGGAAGTCACGACGACGAGTGGCAGCCTGCAATATCGCGTGCGTCCCGGCTCGGCGCTGATCAGCCTGAGCAGCGTGCGCGGCGCGAACCGTGTGCGCTTCTTCCTCTACCCGCCCAGCGGCTCGCCCGCGCTCATCGGCGAAGTGCAGAACCCCGCCGACGGCTCACCCGTGATTTACAACTGGAACGTGACCTGCGCCGTCGCGAACGGACGTCTGCTCGCGCAGGCCATCTCCGCGAGCGGACAATCGACAGCCAGCGATACGCTCGACGTGGTGTGCAGCGGGTGACGCTCGATACATTTGCGCTGACCATTGGGCTTGTGGTCGGCCTCATTGCAATTATCGGGGTCGTGGTGTGGTGGCTGCTGATCGCGACCGAAGGCGTCTACCTGGGGCGGCGCGTGGTGATCGGCCTGTACGACCTTTATGCGTCGCGGTACGACGCGATCAAGAATTACCAGCCGCAGTGGGAGACCAGCGCGCTGGCCGTGCCGCTGCTCGAAAAGCTGGAAGGTATTCGCGAACCGCTGGTCCTCGATGTCGCGACGGGGACCGCGCGCCTTCCCCTGACGCTGTTCGCGCAGCCGCAGTTCGACGGCAAAATCATCGCGCTAGATGCGAGCCTGCGTATGTTGAAGGTCGGCGCGGAGAAGGTGCGCGCCGTCACCCGACCGGATTGCTACGTGTTCATCCAGCAGAACGCGGAGCAATTGCCCTTCGCGCCGGAAACGTTCGACTGCATCACGTTCCTCGAAGCGCTGGAATTCGTGAGCGATCCGCACACCGCCCTGCGCGAATGCGTGCGCGTCCTCAAGCCGGGTGGCGTGCTGCTCGTCACGCGGCGCAAGGGACTGGCGCTGATGCCGGGGCGCGTGCCTTCTGCACAGCGCATGTTCGCAGAGCTGACCGCGCTCGGCCTGACGGACCTCAAGCGGGAAGTGTGGCAGGTGGATTATGAACAGGTGTGGGCGCGAAAGCCGCTCCGAGCAGCGTCTCCAGATAGGGCGTGACGTGCCAGAACGTCTTAAGCGCTTCGTATTCGGCGAGCGCGGCTTCGACATCGCGCGGGTTCGGTGTGTCGCGGCGCACCGCGCGGATCATCAGGTTTTTATCGGTGTGTTCGGGCGAGACGAATTCGACAATATCCGTCTTGTAGCCCATGATTCGCAAAATCAGCGCGCGGAATGAATCCGTCAGCAGTTCCGACATGCGCTGCTTGATGATGCCGTGCCGCGCGACGGGCGCGAACGGCTCCGGCGTTTCGGCGGCGTCCAGTTGGTCGCGCAGGTTGTGGTGACAGCACGGCGCGCAAAGGATCAGTTTGGAACCCGCGCGCATACCCTGCACCAACGCTTCATCGGTGGCCGTATCGCAGGCGTGCAGCGCGAGCAGAATATCTGGCGGCGTCTCCGGCGTGTAGTCGATGATTGCCGACCGCGTGAAGCACGCGCCCGCGTAATCGAGCGCCGCCGCGCTCTGCATATCCTTCTCGATCAGCGTGCCGTTGGTGTCGATCCCGGTTAACCGGGCGGGAATGTTCAGAATATCGTTCAGGTAATGATACGCCGCGAACGATAGCCACGCCGACCCACAGCCGCAATCCAGCAGTTCGACGGCACGGTCTTTCGGCAATTCACCGAGAACTCCAGTATGTTCCAACAGCTTCAAAAATTCGTTGATCTGCGCGAATTTGGCGTGCATCGCGGGTCGGATGTGACCGTCGCCATCCATGATCCCGATCTGCATCAGGAGCGCGTCGGGCTGGTTGACGGGCAGTGGCAGCGCCTTTTCGTGATTATGCGTGAGGTCCGGCGGCGTGTCGGACTGTGCTTCCGGCGCGCGGTGCATGATCACCTTGCCGCGTTTCGTGACCTGCGCCTGCCAGCCGCCGCGCGTCCCCTGAAATGCTATCGAGCCATAGGGCAGCGCGAGCGCTTCATCCAGCTTTTGAGCGGCTTCATCACCTTTGTAGTTCTTGGTGATGTCCTGCTTTTCGGTGAAATAGGAGAACTGCAAGCGCTGCTCACCGCGCACCTGCACCGGACGGATCACGATCTGGCGGTAGGGAAGCGCCGGGTCAAGCCGCGCCTTGAGCGTCACGCTGACGAGCGTTTGCTCATCGAGCGCCGCGCGCCGGATGAGATCAAAGGGATTAACGCTGGCGTCCAACGACATACTCCGCCCACTGTTGCAACAGCACTTTATACGCCGACTCCGGCACAATATCGAGATGCGCGAGCGCTTCCTGCATATATCGGTCGGCGAGCCGCGCGGTATAGCCCACGCCATCCAGGTCGCGCAGCAGGTCAATTGCGCTATCCACCTGCGCGGGCGCAGCGTCCACTTTGCCCAACGTAGAGAAGAGCTGCGCTGCCTGCGCCTCGCTCGCGTTTTGCAGCGCCTTGAGGACGATTACCGTCTTTTTGCCCTCGCGAATATCCGCGCCGACAGCTTTCCCGGTCTGCTTTTCGTTGCCGATCACGCCGAGCAGATCATCCTGCAATTGGAAGGCGGTCCCGGCCTTGCTGCAAAAGCCCGCGATAGCCTCCACCAGCGGCGAGTCCGCAGTCCCAAGCCCGATGGTCGCGCCCGTCTTCCCTGCGAATTCATACAGCACGCCCGTCTTTTTCCAGAGCATATCGAGGACGGCGGGTTCATCGAGGTCCAACATGCCGCGCTTGGCGTATTGCACATCCAGCGTTTCGCCTTCGACGAGGATGAGCTGCACCCGCGTCGCGAGTTCGCTCACGAGGTCCAGCACCAGCCGCGCATCGACGCCGAATTTACGATACAAATCATGGAAAAGCATATACGCCCACGACTGCTGTACATCGCCCGCGAGGATGCCAATCGCGGTCCCGTAGTGCGCCGCATCGCGCTCATCGAAACCGAATTCAGCTTGTCCGCGCTCCGCGAATTCGACATGGACCGTCGCGTGTCCGCGCCGCCGCGTGTCGCGGTCGATGATGTCATCGTGAACCAGCGTCCAGGTATGGTAAACCTCGATCCCGGCGGCAGCGGGAATTGCTTTTGCCTCGTCGCCGCCGACCGCCGCGCAACTGAGCAGCAGCACCGCCGGACGCAGGCTCTTCCCGCCGAGTTTGAAATAGCTCAACGCGGCATCGCGCAGGTGCGCCGGGCGGAACAGCGCGGCGTATTCGCTCGCGAACAAATACTGATAAACGCGCTCGCGGCGTTCGGCGAGCGCTTCCAGCAGTTCGGAATAGATGTCGTCCTGGGGCAGTGCCGCCGGGTGGATCGTCATTACTGTTGGTCGTCCTTCAACTGGAGCGTGAGCAGATTGGCGAGTTTGACGCTGATGAACTCGGTGCGGTCCGGGAGGCCATTCGCGCGGGCAGTATCGAACGGGAAGTGGTTATTGTTCACGATCAGGAGCGTCGTGCCATCTACGGGATAGACACCGGAAAGATCGAGCGGGTAACGGAACGGACCCGTCAGCCCGAACAATGATTTAGACGCGCCGAAGACACCCGTATTTACCAGATTGCCCGCATCGTTTATATTCATCAAATCTGCGAGAAGCTGCTTTTGACCGCTGGTAATGTCATACAGATACGCCAGCTTCGTCTTTGCGCTCGCGCCCCGCGCGCGATCCTGTTCAAGGATGATCGCCTGAGTATTATTGAGCATCGTCAATTCGCTGACCGTGTTTGCGGCTGACTCGAGGGAATAGGTCAACGCGCGGCCTGTAAGCTGGTTGGCCGCCGGGTCGTAGGTGCGGATCGAAACCTGATCGCCGTTGCGCACTGCAAGGACCAGCGTACCGCCGCCGGGAATAGCGCTCATCGCGAGCAGCGCGCCCGTACTGAGTGTGCGTGGCGCTTCGAGCAATGCCCCATCGCGCGCGAAGTGCAGCAGCGAATTGCCAGCCGCATCCGCGACCCAGAGTGTGCTATTCGTGCCGCGCGCCAGCGAAACGGGGTTGAATTCCGCGCCCGTGAGAGGCCGCGTCTTATCGGTGGCAAGCGTGATATTGCCCTTGATTTGCTTGCGCGGGTCGGAGAGCGTCACCCAATCGAGGATGTTGACCGCGCCCGTCCCGCCGCTCGCGCGCCGCAAATCGACTTCGACCAGATAAATGCGCAGCATGAAATCGCTGCTCGGCTGGTCCCCGAAGCCTTTATCGGTGAGGATCGCCCATGTGCCGCTGAACCAGCCGCGCATCACCGAGGAAATGCTGCCGACGGGCTGACTCGCAAACGGGACCTTGATCCCGTTGATTGTCTTGCGGTCGGTGAACGCGACCCCGCTGCGTGGTCCATCCGCGAACGAGTCGCCCACCAGCACCGCGCCGCCATCCAGCACGACAGCGGGCGATTGCGCCCCCGCGACCCCGACCACCGCGAAGACGAAGACGCCTAAAATGATCAACCAGCGCAGCCCGCGTTCCATATCCGTATGCTCCTGCTACACACAGATTGTACGCCGACCGGGACGGTTACACCAGACCCGGTAGCGCATTCGCATGGGGAACGGCGTTCGGGGATAGGGAAGCAAAATGGGTCGGATAAATCCAAACTGTATTTATAGGGGCTGCATTCAGCCAGCTCGCGAATTGAAAGGCGGATCGGATAAATCCGACCCCTGGGGCAGAGCGCGATTATATTTGTAGGGGCGACGGCTTGCCTCGCCCGGTATGAACGAAGATAGGTCGGTCAAGCCCGACCCCTACACCAGAGCGTGTTTATTTTTGTAGGGGCGGACACGTCGGTCCGTCCGGAAAGGATACACCAGAGTGTGATTGTTACTTCGCCGCTTCCAGCGTCTGAACGTTGTTGCCGGATTGCTCCGAACACCAGCCCGTTTTGCCTGCCGTGCCGCTCGCACCTGTCAGGACAGTAACCTTCCACCACAGGAAGCCATCGGCTGCCTTCGGACCATCGACGATTTTCACGCGCGTGTCGCCGTTCAGCATCGCAAGCGATTTGCCGGCAACACCGGGGTTATCGCGCAGGTTGAGCGCGGTCGTCCCGCTGCGCACAATCGCTTCGATACCGACCTTCAGCGTTTCCTTCGCGATGGAAGTCTGCGTCGGCGGTCCGGCGGGCGTGTTGGTCGGCTTGCCGGGTTCGGTCGTGCTGCTCGGCGCGAGGGTCGGCGTCTCGCTTGGCGGGATGTCGGTCGCGGTTGCCGTCGGGACGGCGGCGGTCTGCGTCTGGAAGAGAATCGCGTTGCCCGCCGACGAGGTAGAGAGGCTCACCGCCGTCTCCGACGAAATAGCCTCAAACGTCTTGGTGATTTCAACCGTTGCGCCCTGGCTGCCGGGGAAGTTGCAGGCCAGCGCAGCGAAGAGAAGTGTCGAAGCGAAGAGAACGAGGCGCGGTCGTCGGAGAATATTGCGGCGGTGCGGCATGTCGTTCAGTCCTCTTGTTTAGGCAGCCGAGAGCAGCGGATCATCATAGGACCACGCGATAGCGGTCCCGTTCTTATCAAGCAGCGCCGGACGCTGTTTGCGTTCGACCGCCGCGCGGTCCACCACGACGCGCCCGACATTCGGATGGTTCGGCACTTCGTACATCACATCCAGCAGCGAGGTTTCGAGAATGGTCCGCAGGCCGCGTGCACCCGTCTCGCGTTTGAGTGCGAGGTCGGCGGCGGTGCTGAGTGCATCCTCAGTGAATTCCAAATCTACCTTATCGAGTTCAAGCATCCGCTGGAACTGCTTGACGAGCGCGTTCTTAGGCTCGACGAGAATACGCATCAGCGCTGCTTTATCTAGCGGGTCAACGTTCACCACGACCGGGACGCGCCCGACAAACTCCGGGATCATGCCATAGCTCATCAAATCATCCGGGCTGACCTGCCGCAACAGTTCGGCGCGGTTGCCGCTGCGCCGCATCGTGAGCGGTGAGGCGACCCCGAAGCCGAGCGAGGTATGGTTGCCGATGCGTTTGGCGATAATATCTTCAATCTTGTCGAATGTGCCGCCACAGATGAACAGAATATCCTTCGTGTTGATCTGGATGAATTCCTGATGCGGGTGCTTGCGTCCACCCTGCGGCGGGACATTGGCGACCGTACCTTCGATGATCTTGAGCAACGCCTGCTGCACACCTTCACCGGAGACATCGCGCGTAATCGACGGGTTATCGCCGCTTTTGCGCGTCGTCTTGTCGATTTCGTCAATATAGACGATGCCCTTTTCGGCGCGGGCGATGTCATAATCGGCAGCTTGAATCAGCCGTAGCAGGATATTTTCGACGTCTTCACCGACGTACCCCGCTTCAGTCAGCGCGGTGGCATCTGCGATGCAGAACGGCACATCCAGCACGCGCGCCAGCGTTTGCGCGAGCAGCGTCTTGCCGCACCCGGTCGGACCGACGAGCAGAATATTGCTCTTGTCGATTTCCACACCGTCGAGCGTACCACCCGCATTGATGCGCTTGTAATGGTTGTATACCGCGACGCTCAAGGCACGCTTCGCGCGCTCCTGCCCGATCACATACTGGTTGAGGTGCTGCATCATCTCGCGCGGGGACGGCACGTGCTCGACGCGGAACGCGGGCGCGGGACCTTCCTTGCCGGCTTTCGCTTCTTCCTGCAAGATGTCGTAGCACAGCATCACGCATTCATCGCAAATATAGACGCCTTCCGGTCCGGCGATGAGGCGGTTTACTTCCTCGTGCAGCCTGCCGCAAAATGAACAGCGCTGCGCACCTGTGACGGGCGGGAAAATTGAGTTGGTCATGAGTTTCACCTGCAATTACAAGGGCGGATCGTAACCCGATCCGCCCTGCTAGTATACCGTGAATTGCGCCCGCAACGGAAGCAGGCGTATCTACTTTGATAGGCATTTTTGCGCCGCCTTCGCGATTCATACTGTGTGACGACGCAAGCTGTTAGGAGATTGTGAGACTAGCGCGACCCCACCAGCGCTGCCGCTGCCAACGAGGGTTCCAGAACGCTATCGACAATGCCGTACTTGACCGCTGCTTCTGAATCCAGATAGAAGTCGCGGTCGGTATCGCGCTCGATGATTTCCTGCGTCTGGCCTGTCGCCTGGATGAAGACGTTGTTGAGCTTCTCACGCAGGCGAGTGATTTCCTTCGCCTGAATGATCAGGTCGGACGCCTGACCCTGCGCGCCGCCGAGCGGCTGGTGCATGTGGATCGTGGCGTTCGGGAGCGCGAAGCGGCGTCCCTTCGTCCCGGCGGTGAGCAGCACCGTCCCGAAACTGGCCGTCAGACCGACCGCGACCGTCATGATCGGGGCGCTGATCAGCTTCATCGTATCGTAAATCGCGAGTCCTGCGTAGATCACTCCGCCGGGGCTGTTGATGTACATCTGGATTTCGCGCTCCGGGTCCTCGCGATTGAGGAACAGAAGCTGCGCGACAATCAGGTTCGCGACCTGATCGTTGATGCCCGAACCGAGGAATATGATCCGCTCCTTGAGCAGCAGCGAATAGATGTCATAGATGCGTTCGCCGCGCCCGGTGGTCTCGATCACGCTTGGAATTATCATGGAAAGCTCCGTTTATCCGTGTGAACTTGATCGTTTCAGTATACAAAGAGATTACCTGATTTCGCGCACGGGCAAATAAGAAATGCGCAAGAAATACGCAGCGGGGTTCATCCCGCCCATGTGTGGATTTATCAAATTCGCCTACCCCTTTTCGCCACGATTCGTGATATAATATCGCTACAGATAGAACGTCCGTTCGTTCCCGGAGCGATGATGGCGAAGCAAACGATCAGCAGTCTGGATGATTTTTTCCCGCGCGACGATATGGCAATTGCGACGAATGGCAACGGGTACGCCCCCGTAATGACGACCGACGCCGGGGCGCGGCTCGGCGTGATTATCGGCGGATCGCTCAACAAGGGGCTGGATGTCAAACTCGATCTGGGGACGAACGTAGAAGACCTCGCAGTGGGGCGCTATGTTGTCGTACATGGCGTCAGCAAGCGCTTCTTCTGCATGGTTACGGATATTGTGCTGGATAGCACGAATTCTGCATTGCGCAGCGATCCGCCCGACCTTTCCGATGCGTTCATGCGCGAGGTGTATATCGGGACGGCGGCCTTCGGGACGCTTCACGTCGCGCCGATGCTCTCCATCGACGAGGCGCAGAACCCCAAGCCCGTCAAGACGATTCCCGGCCACTTCATGCCCGTCCTGATGGCGACCCCAGACGACGTAAATGACGTCTTCGGCCAGGAAGACGCCGACCATTTCAATGTCGGCCAGCCGCTTGAACTCGAAACCACGCAGGTCAACCTTGATTTGAAACGGCTGGTCGAACGTTCGACGGGCGTTTTTGGCAAGAGCGGCACGGGCAAGAGCTTCCTGACACGCATGATCCTCGCGGGCGTAATCCAGAAGCGGCAGGGTATCGCGCTCATCTTCGATATGCACAACGACTATGGCTGGGAGGCGACGCAGGAAGGCTCCGAAACGAAGGTGAAGGGGCTGCGCCAGATTTTTCAAAATGACGTGAGCATTTTCACGCTGGATGAAGAATCTTCGATACGCCGCCAGTCGAAATACGACGCAGTGGTGAATATCGGCTATTTCGAGATCGAGCCGGAAGACCTCGCCACGCTCAAAACCACGATGGACCTCTCCGACGGCATGGTAGATGCGGCCTATACGCTGCGCAAAAAGTGGGGCGAAGACTGGATTATCCGGCTGCTCGGCGCGACAGCGGACGACATCGACGCAGTGGTGGAGAATAGCAATATCAGTTCGGCTTCGCTCTCTGCCCTCAGTCGCCGGATGCAGCGCTTCGAGCGCTTTGGCTTCCTGAAAAAGGATGGCGTGAGCGTCAGCATCGTTGAAAAGCTGCTCGAATACATCAAGGCGGGCAAGCATATCGTGCTGGAATTCGGGCGCTACGGCTCCGCGCTGGAAGCGTATATCCTCGTCGCGAACTTCCTGACGCGGCGCATCCACGCCAGCTACGTCGAGCGCATGGAAGCTGCGCTCGGACTCGGTGGGGAGAAGCCGCGCCAACTGCTGATCGTGATCGAAGAGGCGCACAAGTTCCTCGACCCGCAAATCGCACGGCAGACGATTTTCGGGACCATCGCGCGCGAATTGCGCAAATACAACGTGACGCTGCTCATCGTGGACCAGCGACCAAGTGGCATCGACGAGGAAGTGATGAGCCAGATCGGGACGCGCATCACCGCGCTGCTGGATAACGAGCGTGACATCAACGCTGTGTTGACCGGAATCAGCGGCGCGGCGGGCTTGCGTGAAGTCCTCGCGCGGCTGGATACCAAGCAGCAGGCGATCATCATGGGTCACGCGGTCCCGATGCCCGTTGTGATCAAGACGCGCAACTACGACGAAGATCTGTACCGCGCCGTCAACCCCGATTTCGACCGGGGCGCACGCGAGGCGGAGAACATCCCGCGCGGGTTCGGGCGCGGCAAGCGGCTCGGCTAACGAGATGCTTTTTCGGACGGGTCGGTCAAGCCACGACCCTTACACCGGAAGGGCGCATATGTGTAGGGGCGGACACATCGGTCCGCCCTGCATGAATTGAAGACGGGTCGGCCAAGCCGCGACCCCTACAAAATTCGCGCTCCGGTGTAGGGGCTGCGGCTTGCCCAGCCCGTTTCTTCACGTCAAATTCAATCCAAACAACGGAACTCTCCTCATGCCGGAAATGCAAACCACCCTCGATTTTCTACGCGACCTGCGCGGCAACAATAACCGCGAATGGTTCGAGGCGAACCGCAAGCGCTATACTGACGCCCGCGCCGCCTTCGAGTCACTCATCAGTGACCTGATCTTTCGCTTCGGTTCTATCGAGGATTTGGGCGGCGCGACGGCCAAAGATTGCATGTTCCGCATCAATCGCGATGTGCGCTTCTCCAAGGACAAATCGCCGTACAACGCGCACATGAGCGCGGCCATCGCGAGCGGCGGGCGCAAGGGCGAAGGGCGCTCCTATTACCTCCAGATTCAACCGGATAACGAGTCGTTCATCGGTGGCGGGTTATACATGCCGGATAGCGCGCAGCTTGGCAAGATTCGGGATGATTTCGTGGATGGGAGGCGCGGCTTCCGCAAGATTATCAATGTACCGAAGTTCAAGGAATATTTCGGAGAAGTGCAGGGCGAAGCGCTCAAGACCACGCCGAAAGGCTACCCGAAAGATCATCCCGATATGGACCTGCTGCGCATGAAGCAATTTCTCGCGACGCACGCCATGACGGATTCACAAATTGCGCTGCCTGATCTCGCTGATCACATTTTGGATGTGTGCGCAACGATCAAGCCTTTCGTGAATTATTTTCATGAGGTTCTGTCCTAGCCGAAATTGAGTGTGAGGTAACATCATGCCAGTAATCGTGCGTAGACAAAAGAAGTCACTGCTACTCCTGGTTTTGCCGATTACAGGGTGTTTGGCGTTTCTTCTGCTTTGTCCACTCACGCGCTTTCTTCTCTTTGATGAATTGAGTTGCTTCAATATCTTTTTTCCAGATCAAACTCAAATAGCAGAGAGAGCAATAACCGTACTTCCTGCAAGTACCCGTGATTTTAAGTGGAAATGTTTTTCATCATTGAATGACACACAGGTTTGGCTTCGGTTCACAATCGATAAAAATGATAGTCCTCGCTTTGTTGAAAGCACAATCGGTTATAACGAATGGCGTTTGTATCCTCTAAGAGGCCATTTGAAAATTAGGGCGGAAGGGTTTTGAGAAGGCGGATGGCATCAGCGAACCAAAGCCAGCCTTCGCTGGAACGAGGGCAGCGCTCGAAATCCTTGCTGAGACGGCGGAAGTGACCAAACCACGCAAAGGTACGCTCAACGACCCAGCGACGCGGGAGCAAGATGAAGGTAGAAGCGTCGGGCGGAGGCAAGACGATGCAAAGCACGGCACGGCAAACCTGACCACAATACAGGCTGAGTCTGCCACGATAGCCACCGTCAGCCCAAATGCAGCGCAAGCGCGTGCGCAGGGTATCGGAGGTGCGTGCCAGAAGTAGCACCGCCCCATCGCGGTCTTGCAAGTCAGCCGGATGGACGACGACACTCAACAAGTTGCCGAGCGTATCCACTAGAATATGCCGTTTGCGGCCAACCACTTTCTTGCCCGCATCGTACCCGCGCGCTCCACCTACACTGGTCGTTTTCACGCTTTGGCTGTCGAGGATAGCCGCACTCGGGTGGACGGGACGACCAACCGCATGGCGAGCCTCATAGCGTAAAGCCCGTTGCAAGCGCTCAAGCGTCCCATCTCGACACCACTTACGGAAATGATAGTACACACTTTGCCAGGCCGGATAGCACGCTGGCAACGTCGCCCACTGACAGCCTGTTTTCAGCACGTACAACATCCCATTCACCACTGCGCGCAGTTCCAGTTTCATCGGTCGTCCGCGTTCGCCTTGTCTATCTGGCAGGTACCTTTTCAGTCGCACCCACTGCTCATCGCTCAACTCACTGGTATATTTCTGCCCTTTGCGCCACACTTGCTGTACCTGTTTGGTTTATTGGTCGGTGGTACTTCCAATTCTACCGAACAGGTTTTTTCAAACAGCCTCTTAGTAACGCAACTCAGTTCTTCAGCCCATTTGATGATCATCCTGAGAATGAACAACAACTTTCGCGCTTTGTAACGTTTCAAGGAGATGATCCGTGCGGCTGGACCAACAACTTTAGACGTTACGCAGTTGAGGGAAGAGCGATACAAGGATTGAGCAAATAGAGACGAATGGCTTGGCGAATGATGGACAGTTTAGCCTCTTGAATGGGGATAGACTGATGTATACGGTGGTATTCCAGGCGCAGGAAAGCACGGATAGCCAGACCGATGTGGTTGCGTTGAGAGACTTCAAGGCGGAACTGACCGCGCTCGACAGCGGCAAACTGCTTCAGGTTGCGATGGTAGGTCTCAATTGTCCAGGCATTTTGAGCCGCTGCACGGCGTTGCAAGTCAGTCATGCGCAGGTTGGAAGTGGCCCAGTGTTCCGCGTTGCCGTGTGTGTCAACGGTCCGAAACACCTTAATGAAGCCGTACCCGGTCAGATGCAGCACACAACCATCGGGCGGGATGTCTGCGATGTCGGAGATAGAAAGCTGCTGACCCGGTGTTTGGCTGACTTTGCGGTTGCTCTTAAGCCGCGTGAGCCACTCCCAAGCATACTCCCGAATGCGCTTGAGATTGTCCAGACTGCTGTACCAGCCGTCGAAGGCGACCAGCGACGGAGTAAAGCCGCGCGCGTAGGCTACCTCCAACATCTCGCGCAAGTGGTCGTTCTTGTCCAGTCCATCGTTGGCTTTGTTATAGATGCGGTAGTCGCACGGCAAGCTGCTCTGCCCATTGTCGGTCCAGACCAGCGAAATGAGGTTTATCCCGCGCACGACCCGGTGATGTTTACCGGACCAGTGATTACTCACCAGCGCCATTTTACTGGCATACGGCTTGTCCAACGTACTGTCATCTATGACCAGCATCCCGCGCTCACGGGTAATGCACCCCTCCACCTCTGCCCACAGTCCGTTGCCGTCTGGCGGCAGGCGCTGCAGCAGTCGCGTATAGGCGTCATGTGCCACCACGCCCTCTCCCTCCGGGTGCGTCGCCGCTGCTTCCACGCTGCTAAACACGTTTTGCGCCGCTACCAGAAAATGTATGTAGTCTTGTTCGTCACATTTGGCTCTGTTCATGCTGCCAATTTTACCATTTCACCCCAACTGCGTAACGTCTAGCTATTTCAAAGCGCCCGCCAAATATCTTCATTACGTCTCTCAGATATGCAACCACAAATGACCGCTCGTGCCAATAATATTGTATCCACAATGAAGAACGCGGTTGAATTCCTGATCTCACGATTCGCCTCATTTTCCGAGTATTTATGTCTGAAACATCAGTTTCATTCCATCGTAGATACCCCTGTTGGGTTAGCCCTGCTTCGTTTTGATATGAGTAGAGTACATTGAGGCACTCTCCTACGAGAGTGAAACTCTGTGTCAAATAACCAAGCTGATGTGAAAGGTCACGAAGATCGGCAAGCGAAATTACTCTTTCCGAGTAGTAAGTCAGGTCCTCCACATCCACGCTCCTGAAGTTAAAGGTCAGCTCAATCCTTAAGCCACCGCGCGGCGTCCTTCGCCCAATAACTGATAATCATATCCGCGCCCGCGCGTTTAATCCCGGTCAGTTGTTCAAGCGCGACCTTGCGTTCGTCCAGCCAACCGTTCGCCGCCGCCGCTTTGACCATGCTGTATTCGCCGCTAACGTTGTACGCAGCGAGCGGCAAATCGAACGTATCCCGCACGCGCCGCACCATATCGAGGTAGGCCGTCGCGGGCTTGACGATCAGCATATCCGCGCCCTCTTCGACATCCAGCCGCGCCTCGCGGAGCGCTTCGCGGGCGTTCGCCGGGTCCATCTGGTAGGTGTGGCGGTCGCCGAACTGCATCTGACTTCCAGCCGCCTCGCGGAACGGACCATAGAAGCTGCTCGCATATTTCACAGCGTAGGACATGATGCTCACATCCGCATAGCCATCGCAATCGAGCGCGGTCCGCAGCGCGCGGACCATCCCATCCATCATCCCGCTTGGCGCGACAATATCCGCGCCCGCTTCGGCGTGCGAGAGGGCAACCGCGCTTAATATATCGAGCGTTTCATCATTCAATACACGCCCATCGCGCACGAGGCCACAGTGTCCGTGATCGGTGTACTCGCACATGCACACGTCCGTAATCACGACCAGTTTCGGCTGCGCCTCCTTGAGCGCGCGGATCGCCTGCTGCACAATCCCATCCTGCGCAAAGTTTTCGCTGCCGATTCCGTCCTTCGTTACAGGCAATCCAAAGAGCAGCACCGCCGGGATACCCAGCGCCGCGATTTCGGCGGCCTCGTCGCGCAGCCGATCCACCGAGAGGTGATGGAC
Organism: Aggregatilineales bacterium; assembly: GCA_965246845.1. Taxonomy (GTDB): domain Bacteria; phylum Chloroflexota; class Anaerolineae; order Aggregatilineales; family UBA2796; genus JBBRMW01. The sequence continues at coordinate 613,237 of CBDFFR010000005.1, read as the reverse complement.
GCCCGGCATCGCTGGAATTTCAGCGTAGACGCCGCGCCCATGCCGCACGAACAGCGGGTAAATGAAATCGGATGCGGAGAGCGTCGTCTCGCGCACGAGAGATCGGATACCGGGGGTGGTGCGCAGGCGGCGCAGGCGGGTTTGTGGGAAAGTCACCGATTCTTCCAATCGTTATAAAGCCCCTCTGCATTAATATCGCTTCCGCGCTCCGATAGATCAGGAATATCCTTCCACTCAATGCCCGATTCCTGTGCTGCTTGTGCCATCGCGAGCGCCCAATTCGTTTTTGGTTTGGAAGAAATTTCCGCTGTTTCCGTCAATTCATCATCGAAAGCGCCAATGAGCGCTTCCAGTTCCTTCCCGCGCCAGATGCCATTTGCGTCGACCTCATCCTTACGGGCGGTGGGTTGTTGCTCCATGATTTGCTTTGCCGCCACTGCTTCCGGCGTACTGCCTTCGCGCTCGGCAATCTGTTTCAGGGCTTCGACGACGGCTTCCGGCAATTCAAGCGTCAGCGTGACCATGATTCGTACCTATTTCAACTTGCAATATATTATACCGGACTCGCATGCGTTGCCGTGTGCGGCATCCGGCGCGATAATGGAGACGGGTTCCGAATGTGCATGAAAGGGAAGAAGCCATGCGCGTAGTCGTTGCGACGAAGTGCGTCCCGGATACTGCCGCGAAGGTCGAAGCGAACGCGAAGGGCGGCGTCGGGTGGGGCGCGGAAAAGCTGGTGATGAATCCCTGGGATGAGTATGCCGTCACGGAGGCAGTCCTGCTCAAGGAGACGAAAGGCGTCTCCACGACCGCCCTGGCAGTCGGTCCCGAAGAGGACGAAGAAGCATTGCGGCTGGCAATTGCCATCGGGATCGACGAGGCATACCGCATTCAGGAGAAGATGCTCGATAGCTACGACAGCCTGAGCTATTCGACGCTGCTGGCCGCCGCTGTGCGCAATCTGGACGCACCCGACCTGCTCATCTTCGGTAAGGAGTTCGCGGATACGGGCAGCGACGCACACATCTACCAGACCGCGCGGAAACTCGGCTGGCCTGTTTTCGGCGGCGTGACGCGCATCGTCGCGGTCGATTTCGAGAAGAAGACGATCCGTTTATGGCGCGCGCTGGAAGAAGGCATCCAGACCATCGAAGCGGTGCTACCCTGCGTGTTGAGCGTCCTCAAAGGTATCAACGAGCCGCGCTATCCGACCTTCATCAACATTCGCAAGGCCTCGAAAGCGGAGATTAAAGTGTGGACGGGCGCGGAACTCGACATTGACGCGGCGGAACTCAAAAAGCAATCGGCGAAAGTGAAACTGCACGGCTACGCCAATCTGCCCCCGCGCGAATCGTCGCTCGTCCTGATCGAGGGCGAAAACGACGCACAAAAAGCGGATAATCTGATCGCACGGCTGATCGAGGACAAAATATTATGAGCAACGGCATCTTCGTCTGGATCGATCAGGCGGTGGGGGTCGCGCTCCCGGCCTCGTGGGAAGCGCTCGGTATGGCGCGTACGTTGGCCGATGCACGCGGCGAGCCGCTCACTGCAATCATTTTCGGGCGCGATATTGGTACAGTCGGCCAACTCGCAATCTACAACGGCGCGGATCGCGTGCTGCAATGCGACGACGCCACTTTTTGCGATTATCGACCGGAACCCTTCGTTGCGTTGCTGACCAAACTCGTTAAGGAAGGCGATCCGCGCATCGTGGTCGGTCCCGCAACAGCGCGTGGGCGCGAACTGCTGGCAATGTGTGCCGCCGATCTGGATGCCGCGATGCTCCCGGATGTGACTTCGCTCACTTTTGAACATGGTTACATTCGCGCGCTGCACCCGGCTTACGCGGGCAAAGTCATCGCGGAACTGCGCGGTCACGGCACGTTGCAATTCGCGACGGTGCGCGGGCGTGCGTTCGCGCTCCCCACGCCCGATCCGACTCGCGCGGGTGAGATGGTCCTCCTCTCGCCCGTCCTCGCGGAAGAGCAAATCACGACTAAAATGATCGCGCTCGACCCCGCACCGACGGAAATCAGCCTCGCGGACGCAAAGATCGTCGTGACGGGCGGGCGTGGTGTCGGTGGACCGGAAGGCTTTGCTCCATTGCGTGAACTCGCGGAGACGCTCGGCGCGGCGCTCGGAGCCACGCGCGCGACGGTCGATGCAGGCTGGATCGCCTATCCCTATCAAATCGGGCAAACCGGGAAGGTCGTCAGCCCCGATGTCTACTTCGCGATTGGCGTCTCCGGCGCGGTGCAGCACCAGGTCGGGATGCGCAACGCAAAGGTGATCATCGCGGTCAACAAGGACCCAAACGCACCTGTCTTCAAAATTGCTCAGTATGGCATTGTGGGCGACCTGTTCAAGGTCGTACCCGCGCTCAACAATGCCATCAAAGCACGGCTGCAGCGGGGATAAACCAGTGATCCAATCCCTTGAACCTGATAACCTCGAAGCCGTATATCTGCTCATCCGCGATGCGAGTATCGCGGATTGGACGCCGCGCGTCTCCCATGCGGCTTTGCGCGGCGTGGAACCGAGCCGTACCGCGCTATTGATCGAAGCTGGAAAACCCGTCGCCTTTATATGGTGGCGAGCGGAACCGGGCGCGTTCGCTTTTCAGGGCTGGGTACACCCGGATTTGCGCGGGCGCGGCTATGGGACGCAGTTGCTCTCGGCAGTGGAAGCAGCAGCAGACCGCGAGGGTGCGCAAGTCCTTCGGAGCGTGATCACGAGCGATACGCCAAACGTGGCGACGCTTTTCGAGGCGCATGGTTACGAAATCACGCGCGTCTATGACCAGATGTGGGCAACGCTGACTGGGCGCGATTTCGGCGCGTTGCCAGCGCCACCTACCGGGATCACCATTCGCAATTACCAGCCCGAAGACGTAGCCGAACTCGCCGCCGCCGAAAACGATGCGTTCCGCGACGACTGGGCGACGCCGTACACGCCGGAGAGCATGGCCGCCGCGCTCGCGGAAGATTTCGATTTCGACCCGCGCCGCTACTGGCTCGTGCTGGATGGCGGCACGATTGCCGCATTCGTGCTGAGTAAGACAAGCCCGCTCAATGGCAGGCCGGATGACGGCTGGGTGTGGCATGTCGGGACGCGCCACGCATATCACCGTCGCGGACTGGCGCGGCTACTGTTGCGTTATGCGCTACTGCGCTTGCAGGAGCAGCGCTTTCAGCGTGTCGGTCTGCACGTCCTCGAAGAAAATGCACCCGCCATTCGGCTTTATGAGTCGCTTGGCTTCCAGAAACTAAGGCAGCGCGTTCACGTAATCAAGAAAATCAGATAGAATGTTGCGACCGCTTTAGCCAAGGAATGCTCATCATGATCACGCTCAACCTGCTGGCACAGCAGACCATCACCCTGAGCCGCGTCCTTTCGGCGCTCAACCCCGGTGCCAATATCTGGGCGTGGATGTGCTACTTCGTCATTGTCTTCGATGTCGCGGCGATGCTTTTGCAGAAACAGGGGACGCTGCTGCTGACCGTCCTGATGTTCGCAAGCATCGTGAGCGCGCTGATCAATGTACTGGGCGCGAACAACCTTGCGCCGGGCGGGGGACCTTCGGTTTTCAACGATATGTTGCAATCGAATACGATCCGCTTTGGCAACTGGATCATCACGATCATCATGCTCGTCTTTCCGCTCGCGTTCGCAGGCATGACGAAGACGCCGCGTTCGCGTCTGCCCGCGCTGCTGGCTGCTGGCTTTGGCTTCGTCTATCTCTTCCTGCGCTGGCTGCTGGTTATTTTTCCGCGCGGGGCGTAAGCAGCCCGTCAAGCGCCCGCCGCGCAGCGTCCGTGAAGGCGTTGTACTGCGCAGCATTCACAATTTGCTGGTACGCGAGAACCGCACTTTGTGGATCGCCCAGTTGTTCCGCGAGTTGACCCGTGTAGAACGCAGCCCGCACATTCGCTGCGTCGAGCAGTCGCGCCCGGTCGAGCGCGCTGCGTGCATCACCCCGATTGCCGAGCGCGAGCAGTATCTGCCCGTAAATTGCGTTCAATTCGGGATCGTTTGGAAATGCGGAGAGCGCCCGCCGGATTGCATCCAGCCCGGCTGAGTCGAGCGCGTAGCGCTCATCGGCATAAAATGCGGTAAGCGCCTGTGCGTAGCCAATTTCATTTGGCGCGAGTTGCGCCGCCCATTCATACCATGCCCCCGCGTCGGACGGGCGTTTTCCATCGCGCAGAATGGCCGCGACCTCCGCCGCAATTGCCGGGCTGCGTGTATCCGCGAGCGAGGCTTGCCCCAGTGCGGCAAGCGCGCGGTCCGGGTCGCCGCGTCGCCGCCAGTGCAAAGCGGCAGCATAGTTCACGGTTGGGTCGGTCGGCGCGCGCGCGAGTGCCAGATCGAGCAGCGCGGACGCATCGCGCCCCAGTGCTTCCTGCGAAAGCGCCAGCAACGCGAGCGTCCCCGGTGACGTCCCATCGAGTGCTGCCAGACGGTTGAAAATTACCTCTGCGCCGCCCCACTCCTGCGCCGTAATGAGCGCCGCGCCCAACGCTCGCAATCTCGCAATTGCATTGGGCGCACGGTCGAGGGCGCGGCTGGCGGCCTGTGCTTTCGCGGTGAAGGCAGGGTCGAGCGCAGCGCGGCCAAATAGCGCAATCGCCTCGTCCGGTGCATCGGGAGCGCGCAAAATCGCGAGCGTGTAAAGCGCCTGTGCATCCTGCCCGTTCGCGCGCAGTGCATCGCTTGCCGCGCCGTAATCCCGATTTGCAAGCAGCGCGCGATCATGATCCGATAGTGTTATCGACGCATATGCCGCACGTCGCGCCGGGGTCCAACCTGCCAGAGCTGCCACCGCACGCAGCAGTGTCACCGCGCTTTCAACGTCGCCAGCTTGCGCCCGCGCTGCTGCCCATTCATCGAGAATGCCCGCATCTTGCGGACGTGCCGCCACGCGTCCCCCGTAATCATCCCGGCGCAGCGAACGAACAGGGGAGTCCAGCGTCAGCAGGAGCAGGACGCAAAGCAGCAGCCGGAGCATCCGTTGATTTATGCCTCTTTGCGGCTTTCGGTGAGGGTGGTGATCACGCCCTGTACGACGCTGCGCACGGCTTCCAGCGTGAACGGTTTGATCAGGTAGCTATCGACGCCTTGCAGCTTGCCCATCAGACGGTTGGCCGGGTCGCCATAAGCCGTGATGACGCACACGACGGGTTTGCGTCCGGCGCTCTGCGTCTCCTTGATCGCGTCAAGCAGCTTCCACCCGCTCATATCAGGCAAACCAATATCGAGCAACACAAGGTCCGGGCGGATCGTATGATAGCTTTTCAGCGCCGAAGCGCCTCGCGCCTCGTGGAAAACGAGGACATCCAGATGCTTGATGGCGGCTTTGATGATTTCAGCCAATTCGAGCGTATCTTCGACGATCAGAACACGAATGGCGTGACTGCGGGTGGGCGCATCATGCGCGTTTGGAGGAGTGTCGGTCATGGGGATGAAGTCCTCGGAGATAAGTTCGATCATGCTTTCCCGGTGAACCGATAGCCGACACCATACTCGTTCTGGATATAGATAGGCGTGTTGGGGTCGGGTTCGATTTTGCGGCGGAGATGGGAGACATAAATACGCGGATAGTGGTGTTCGGTCTGGTACTCGAAGCCCCAGACCTGTTCCAGAAGTTGCTGGAAGGTCAGCACCTGGCCGCGATGCCGCACGAAGGTCGCGAGCAATTTAAATTCTGTCGGCGTGAGGCGGATTTCCGCACCAGCGACCCAGACGCGCCGCGCTTCAATATCGACGGTCAACGTGTCGTCGGAATAGGTCAACGGTAATTCGCCCTCGGTATCGCTCATTTGCGCCCGCCGCAGCAGCGCCCGCACGCGCGCATTGAATTCGATATTGCGGATCGGCTTGATCATGTATTCGTCCGCGCCCATGTTGAGACCCTTCGCGATCTCTTCCTCGCTGACAGCATGGGCAGTCATGATCAGGATCGGCACGTTCGAGAGTTCGCGAATGCGTTGGCAGACCGTCAAGCCATCCATAATCGGGAGCGCAATATCGAGAACAACAAGCGTCGGGCGCAGTTCGTGGAACATACGCAATCCATCGAGACCGTTGCTCGCCTGTTCGACTGCGTAACCATTCCGCTCCAAATCGAGCTGGAGCAGCCGGACCATTTCGCGGTCGTCTTCAATGATTAATACTGTAGTCGCCATAAGTGGTTAATACGCCTGTCCGTCCCGATTTTGGCGTTCATTCTATCACGATTTGCGTTTGTGCCGCACATTACCCCAACCATACTGCGTTTTGTAGGGTAGTTGAAAGTGTAAACATGCACGATCCGGCAATCCAGACAAAACCCTAACAACCAAATGCTTTACAGTGTAAATTTTACGATGTATATTTAACGGCGTAAACCAATAGAAAGTATATCTCATTCCAAAAGTACGTCACCCGGAAGTGTTCGAGAAGACGAGTCAGGCGGTCAAAGACGCCGCGCGCAGTCTGATGACAGAACGTGGCACGGCGGGACTGACGATACGTGGCATCGCCGCCGCGCTCGAACTCACGCCACCCGCGATCTATACCTACTTTGCCTCGCTCGAAGACCTGATTACCGCATTGACCACGGATGGCTTCAACGCCCTTGCCGATACGCTTATGACCGTAGGGCGGGATGCAGAGGACGCCGAACCCGTCGCACGGCTGCTCGCGGTCCTGCTTGCCTATCGCGAATGGGCAATCGCGCACGCGACCGATTTCCAACTCATTTATGGCAATCCCATCCCCGGCTATGACGCACCGCGCGAAGTAACGGTCCCCGCCACAAAGCGCGTATACGTCGCCGTTATCGAGGCGATGGACGCGGCGCTGAACTCCACAGCCTACACACCACGCGCGCCGTACGACATGATCCCGCCCGCTGTCGATGTCCATCTCGACGGGATGCTCCTGCGCGATAGCTACCCTGTTTCCAAACAGGCGATGTACCTGACCGTCATCATATGGGAACACATGCACGGGTTGGTTTCGCTCGAAATGTTCCACCACCTGCAACCCGTCATCGGTGATGCCGCGCAGCATTACCACGCCCAGATTTTGAACTTGCTGCGCACGTTCGGTTTCGACATCTAGCTTCATAAGGAAATCACCATGTCACAAAATCACATCGTCTTTGGGACCGGACCGCTTGGCCGCGCCACCGCCCGCGAACTTGTCAGGATGGGTCACAGCGTTCGTATGGTCAATCGCAGCGGCACGACGCAATCCGACCTGCCCGGCGTCGAAGTTGTTGCCGCCGATTTGTACGACCCGGCACAGGTTGCGAAAGTCGCGGCGGGTGCGGTGAGCGTCTACCAGTGCGCGCAGCCCGCCCATTATTACGAGTGGGACAAGTTCCCGCCCCTTATAGATGCAATCATCACGGGTGTAACAGGAACCGGGGCAAAGCTGATTTCCGGCGACAACCTGTACATGTACGGCGATACCGACGGGCGCACGATTACCGAAGCGCTGCCTTATGCCGCCGATACGAAGAAGGGCAAATTCCGCGCTGCCGCCGCGAACAAAGTCCGCGAGGCACATGAAAACGGAATGCTGCGCACCGCGATTGTCCGCGCGTCGGATTTCTATGGACCGGAAGCCGACCTGCCGGGAATGCTGATCTTCGCTCCCGCATTGGCTGGCGCGCCGATGACCGCGCTCGCGGATACCAACCAACCGCACAGCTTTACCTACATCGCTGATTTTGGCCGTGCGCTCGCCATCGCCGGGACCGACGATCGTGCGCTTGGCGAGGACTGGATCGCGCCAACCGCGCCCGCCGTCACACAGCGCGCGTTCATCCAGATGGTCGCGGATGAACTCGGCATCACCTCGCCACAAATCAACATCCTCGATACCGCGACCCTCACCTATCTTGGGCAGAAGGACCCAACGATGACGGAGATGGTCGAGATGGCCTATGAATATGAGAAGCCGTTCGTTGTGGATACCTCGAAGTTCGAGACGACTTTCGGCGTACAGCCGACGCCGTTGATCGAGGGCGTGCGCGCAAGTATCGCGTGGTATCGCGCGCACCCGATGGCCGCGCCGGAACGCGGATAATCCGTCGGACAGAAGCGGGTCGGGCAAGGCGCGACCCCTACACCGAATCGCGTGCCTTCTGTAGGGGCGGACCGATGTGTCCGCCCTAAATGGGAGATGGGTCGGTCAAGCCCGACCCCTACACCGGAAAAGGCGCGTGTTCTTGTAGGGGCGGACCGATGTGTCCGCCCTGTTCATCGCGCTATTTCTTCTTCGATGGAAAGCGGCTCAGGATCGTTGCGCCGTTCGGGATATTGGCCTGATCGCCGGGTTGCAGTTCTGCGAGCGACTTTCCTGCTTTCGCACGGGCTGCGCCGCTGAAGATCAGCACCTGCGTCCCTTCTTCGGTCAGCTCTTCCTTGAGGTGCGCCTGTCCGAGTTGATAGCCTTCGCTATCAATGCTGCACGAGGTCACACGCCCGACGACGCGCCCACGTCGATCCAGCACCGGATCGCCCGGTTGCGGGGGACGCACACCCCGGTTCTCCATGCGGAAGCGCGCCACTGCCGAGTCGCGTTTTGCCTCGCGCTCCAGGTAGGCAGCTTTGCCGATGAAAAACGGCTTCCACAGCTTGACATAGCTCGCGAAGCCCGCATCACCCGGCGTCCAGCCATTTACGCCGAGTTCGTGGCCGTAAAGCGGCAGCCCGGCTTCCGTGCGCAGGCTATCACGGCTGGCGAGGCCACATGGAGTCGCGCCATGTGTGACCAGCGCCCGGATTAGTTCCGGCGCGCGGTCCGGGTGAATGAACAACTCGAACGCAACCCGCTCCCCGGTGTACCCGGTACGCGAGATGATCAGGTCGAAGCCGCCGAGCAGGATATGTGCGACCGCGCCCCACGCGAGGTTTTTGACGGTCGCTTTCACGTCGTCGGAGGCTCCAAGCGCGATCAGCACATCACGGCTTTTCGGACCTTGTAGCGCGACATCGACGCGGCGCTGATCGCCCGTCTCCGGCGCGCGGAGGTCTCGTAGTGTCACCAGCGCGCGGTCGGTGAGGACGTTCGCGCCCGGTTGCGCCGGGTCGATTTGCACCTGCCCGTTCAGGGCGGCATTCGCCCATGCCCAATCCTGATCGTTGTTGCTCGCGTTCACGACGACCATGAAACGTTCTTCGGCAAGGCGATACACGTAAATGTCATCGAGCGGCACGCCATCGATACCAAGCAGGTAGCTATACTGCGAGCCGCCCGGCTTGAGGCTCGTCACGGCATTTGCAGTCAGTATATCGAGGTAGCCTTCCGCTGCCGGACCGCTCACTTCCCAGACGCCCATATGCGTCACGTCGAAAATGCCCGCGCCCGTCCGCACGGCTGCATGTTCCTCACCGACAGAGCTGTACCAGACAGGCATCTCGTAGCCCGCGAAGGGGACCATCTTCGCGCCGAGTGTCTTGTGCAGGTCATAGCTCGTCGTGCGCTTGAGCGGCGCGTCGTGTGGCGTGGTCCACGCAAACGGTGGCAGCGCGGCGCAGGTCGGACCCGCATACTTACCGCCCCGGTAGCCGACGAAGTACGCTTTGCCGAGATCGTAGTAAGTCGGGTCAGCCGCCTGATCTGTAGTGAAATCGAGCGGGTCTTCGGCAACCTTGACGGGCGTATCGCGCGGCAGCAACCGCACCGTCACCGGACCGGGAACCTTGCCGTACAAGTCGGTCGGATCATGAATGACGAACCCATCCGAGAGCGCACGCAGCCATTCAGCGGCCATTCCACCCATATACCCGGTGTGAATAGTGTAGTGATCCGCGCTGTGCCGCTCCACGACGACGGGCGTAAGCACTTCGCCGCTCGCTTCCAGCAGGAGCGCCTTGCGCTGCTCGCCATCCTGCATCGAATAGACCGCACAGGTCAGCGCGGTATCGAGGAATTGCGCGGCCTTCTTGCCTTCAATCGCAATCGCGCGGCTCTGCACGGGGTCGTCCTTGCCGATCCAGCTTTGCAAATGCCAGCGCCCGGTCTGCGGCATTTCGCGCCCGATGGTCGGCAGTTGGTAATCAATGCCGGCTTCGTCGCAGAGCGCGGAGACCTCTTTCGAGGCTTCGAGGTAGGTCTCGAAATCCAGTTTCGCGCGCCATTCGGCTTTGTTGCCCTTGCCGTCGTAGCTGAACGGCTTACTCGCTTTGATCACGTTCGCGATCACGGCGGCCAAACGGTCGATCTCTGGTTCGTGGAAGCCGCGCTGCGTGATCCAGGGCGTACCGAGCCGCAGCCCGGTCGGGCGCAAGGCGTTTTTATCACCGGGAATGGTGTTGCGGTTGGCCGTGATGCCGACCAGATCGAGCATCCGCGCCGCCATATCGCCGGAGAGCGGCGTACCATCTGCGCCCGTGACGCTCTTCAAGTCCACGATGATCATGTGCGTATTCGTGCCGCCGTGCCGCACCTTGACGCCGTGTTCAGCCAGCTTTTCGCCAAGCCGGACGGCATTACGCACAGTCTGCTCCTGCAATTCCTTGAACTGCGCCGTTGCGGAGAGCTTGAAGGCGGTCGCGAGCGCCGCAATCGTGTTGACATGCGGACCGCCCTGTTCGCCGGGGAACACGCCGCGATCCAGCTTGCGCGCGAGGTCGGCCTTGTGCGTGATCATGACCGCGCCGCGCGGACCGCCGAGCGTTTTGTGCGTGGTGAAGGTGACAATATCCGCGATTCCGACCGGGTTGGGATAGACGCCCGCGACAATCAGGCCAGAGACGTGGGAGACATCCGCGAGCAGGTACGCGCCGACTTCATCCGCGATGGCGCGCAGGTTTGCCCAATGCGGCGACCAGGGATAGGACGTATAGCCACCGATGACGATCTTTGGGCGATGTTCGAGTGCAACCTCGCGCGCCTGTTCGTAATCGATCAGGTCCGTATTCGGGTCTACGCTGTAATAGACCGCGTGATATTGCTTGCCGGAACGCGCGACAGGCGAGCCGTGCGAAAGGTGGCCGCCATGCAGCAGGTCCAGCCCCATGATCGTATCGCCCGGCTGGATCAGCGCGGTATAGACGGCGCTGTTCACGGGCGCGCCGGAAAGCGGCTGTACGTTGACATATAGCTTATCGGCGGGGTACTTCGGGGTCGCGAAGACTTCCGCGCCACGCCGCCGCGCCAGTGACTCGATCAGGTTCGCGAACTCTGTCCCCTTGTAGTAGCGCGGGTCCCCGTGACGGCGATAATCGGCGAGGCGCGTATCGAAATCGAGCAACTCCGCTTCGGTCATGGTCCGCATCTCATCGGGCGGGTAGCCTTCCGCGTAGATATTGTGGAAAGCGGAGGTGAGCGCTTCGCGGACCGCGAAAGGAATGGTCGACTCGGATGGAATCATGATCAGGCGGCGGATTTGCCGCTCGGCTTCAAGGTTCACGAGGTCGGCTACGGCGGGGTCGAGTTCCGCGAGCGAACCGCGAAAAAGGTAATCCTGCATGGGGCGCGTCCTTCCCTTTTCAATAAGGGATGTTTGTCGGTGTAATCCCGGAATTATGCCGCAGAGGGCGTGGGTTTTCAAAACGGGGTCAAGTTCGGCGGCAGGGCAAGCGCATCAAAAAAATATCAGGACACCCGGCCATGAATGGACCGGGCTATTACGGTTCGCGTATTCGACTTTTGGCGCAACGGGCCGTAGCAGCGCGGTGGCTTTAGCCCCGCGCGTCCATTTATACGTTTGCCCTAAGTTCGGCGGGTTTGCAGTTGACAGCACAGCGACAGGCGTGTACCTTTTGAGAAATTATGGAGATAAAAAACGATGACTACGAAACGCCTGCAAGCCGCGCTGCCGCTGACCGTGATATTCCTGATATTGGCGCTGTTCACGCATTGGGCAGGGACTGCAAAGTCTGGCGCGCTGTTCGGAGCCGGGGTCGCCCTGCAGCTCGTGATCATTGCCGTATTCGGCGCGTTGATATGGCATTTCCTACTTGCGCCGATGTCAGGCAAGCCTATCGCGCCACGCCCGATGCCGCTCTCCGCACGCTATTTGCTTGCGCCGCTGGCCGCGATTTGCGGGATCATGTTCGTCGTCGGCGGCGTGTGGGATGGCACATGGCACATGAAGTACGGCATTCCCTTCGGTGAGGATTTCTTCTGGCGTCCGCACCTGATGCTCTACGCCGGATTCCTGCTGATCGGCCTGTTCGCGTTCGCAGGCTTGATATACATCTTCCGCGCCGGGAGTGGCACGCTGCGCCAGCGCTTTCGTCAGTACCCGTCGATTGGGTTGCTCGTCTTCGTGAGCGGCTTTGTGCTGGTCGCAACGCCGCTCGATCCGGTCTGGCACGTAATTTATGGAACAGACCTCAGCGCGTGGAGCCTGCCGCATCTCGTGCTTGCGGTTGGCTTCATGGCAGTGATGATCGTGGCGGCCATTGTTCAGACGGTCAACTTCCCGCCAAAAGCAGTATGGTCAGATATTCGGCACGTTGCCTACGCCGACTTGATCGCGGCGATCCCGCTCGTGTTTTCGCTATTCATAACACTCTTCATCGGCGCGGTAGAATGGCTGAATGTCGCTCCGGCAGCAAGCCGCGCTGATTGGTTCAATCAGCGCCCGGAATGGCTTTACCCCATCCTGCTGATCGGGGTCGCCACCTTTTTTGGGGTGTTTGGCGTCAACCTGCGGCGTAAGGTCGGCTTCGCGACATTGATCGGCGTCGGTGCGGCAGTGACGCACCTTGCGGCGGTCGCTATCGTCGGTGAATTCATGCCCGCCAATACAACGCTTCTGGTCCTGCTCGAAATGGTCGGCATCGACGTTGCATATCTGATTGCGCAGCGTCAGGGCTGGCAGAGAACGCGCGCGGCACTCGCAGCGGGGTTCGGCGGCGCGCTGCTGATGAGCATCATCGGGCTGCCGATCATCGGCGCGACAATGGGCTATCCGGCGGTCACGGGCGCGACGGTTCCCGGCATGGTCGTCTTCGGGCTGCTGACCGGGCTTGCCGCCGCATGGTATGCCGCTGCGCTCCTGCAACAGGTCGCTTCGGTGCTGGTTCCTGTACCTGAAGCTGCGCCCGCTGTCGAAAAGCGAGTAAATCCGGCTTATCGCTATGCGCCCGCCGCGCTGCTGATTGCGCTTGCGGCGTTCATGCTGTTCTTCATCACGACGGCGACACCACCCGTCTAATATCGGTTGTTTTGTAGGGGCGGACCGATGTGTCCGCCCGTTCCTGCTCTAATGTAGGGGCTGCGGCTTGCCCAGCCCGTCTTATTCTGTCTGTCTACTTCCGTGCGTGCGCGACCATCGGCAGGCCGCCCGCGACGTTGATCGTCAGACGCGGGACCATCTTCGCCACATGGTCGGGACGCGCGAGCGTGAGGCTGTAGCGGCTTGCAATCGTCGCGAGGCAGAGCGTGCCTTCCATGAGCGCAAACATATTGCCGATGCAGATGCGCGGTCCGTCGCTGAACGGGATATACGCATATTTCGGGATCGCGGCCTCGTTTTCCGGGTTGAAGCGTTCCGGGTCGAAGCGCTCCGGGTCCGGGAAGAAACGCGGATCGTGATGCAGGTGGTAGATCATGATTGCGAAGTGCGTCCCCGCCGGGAATTCGTACTCGCCAAGCCGTACCGTCTCGGTATTTTCACGCGCGATGAGCCACGCCGAAGGGTATTTGCGCAACGCTTCCTTGATCACGCGCTCGGTGTAGGGCAGTTTCCTGAAATCTTCCATCGTCGGGACGCGACCCGCGAGGATGCTATCGAGTTCAGCGTGCAATTTGGCTTCGATTTCAGGGTTGCGCGCCAGTTCGTAGAAACACCACGTCAGCATATTCGAGGTGGTCTCGTAACCGGCGAGGAACAGCGTCAACGCTTCATCGAGCGCTTGCTGATCATTCATGTGTTCGCCATCCTCGCCAACCGAGAGTAGCAGCATCGAGAGCAGATCGCCGCCATCTTCGCCGGACTCGCGACGGTCTTTGATCATTTTCATGATCACCTCGCGCAGGTAGACCTTCGCCTTGCGTGCGCGCAGTTCTGCCGGGGTCGGAACCCAGGTCGGCAAAATCGGCACACCGCCCGCGACTTCCTGCACGGCCAGCAGCGCGGCTTCGATGCGTTTGGTCTCGTCACCAACGCTCGTATTGAACAGCGTCCGCGCGACAATCGACATAGTGAGCTTCTTTAACTGCGCGGCCATATCGAGGTGGTCGCCATCTTTCCAATCCGCGAGCAGGTCTTCGGTGAATTTAACCATTGTTTCCGCATAGTTCGCGATGCGCTTGTGGTGCAGCGCGGGCGCGGCCAGTTTGCGCTGGCGCTTCCAGTAGTCGCCGTTGCTGGTAATCAGGCCATTGCCGAGGAAGCGCGCGAGTCCGGTTTTGGGGTCCGTGTAGCCGTCATCCTTGATGAATTTGGACTGCTGCGTAACCAGAATTTCGTGGATGATGTTCGGATTGGTGATATTGACCTGATTATGCCCGGCGAAGGAACCCCCGGTCATGTCTCCATACTGTTTGAACTCATCGCCGAGGACGCCAATCGCGTCGTTGCTCAATGCGCGGATGCGATTCAGCTTTTCAAAGAACGTCTTGGGTGTTTTCGAGCCGGGCAAGGCACTGAACGATTTGGCGGCTTGAGTGTTTACAGGGGGTTCCAGAACAGCGACCATGTGCATACCTCTTGCGTTTTCGTACAAACTGTACGATATTGAACAATCTGTCGTATAATCCAATCATATGAGCGTTTTGGAGCGGTGTCAACAATGAATTACGGCAGATTGCAAGATATTGGACAGGTGTTTAAATGGTCGAATTGACAGCGCGCAAAGAGGACCGCCGCATCCAGCGCACACGGCAGCTCTTGCGCGATGCACTGATGGCGCTCATTGTGGAGCGCGGCGCATGGGCCCCGATCACCATTCAGGACATCACCGATCATGCGAATGTCAGCCGCACGACCTTCTATCTTCATTTCAAAGATAAAGATGAACTGCTCGTCTCTGGCATGGAAGAGATGTATGACGCGCTGCTCGCGCAGTTCTCCGAAGAAGTGGACGACGTTGCACGGCGGCACTCTTCCATCGATTTCGACCATGTGGCGCAGTTTGCGGATTTTTATCGAGTGATGCTTGGGCGGCAAGGGTCTGCCGGATTCGTCGAGGCGGTGCATCGCTATCTCGCGGAGGTGGTCATGAAATACATTCTTCATGATCTGCTCCCGCCGGGAAAGCCGCCGGATATGCCGCTTGAGTTTCTCGCCCATTACCTCGCGGGTGCGGAGATCGGGCTGATGCGCTGGTGGCTGAATACAGGGATGCAGATGCCGGGCGCTGAACTGGCGCGGCGCGTGGATGAGCTATGTATGCGTGGCGTGTATGACGTTCTGGGGCTTTCCGGGAGTGAAGTGCTGCATGGATGAAGTTATCCTTGTGCCTTATGACGCATCGTGGCCGGAGCGCTTCACGCAAGAAGCGGCGCTGCTGCGGAGTGCGCTGCCCGCTGCGCTCCTGACGCGCATCGAGCATTTTGGGAGTACTGCCGTTCCCGGTCTGCAAGCAAAACCTATCATTGACATCCTGCTTGGGGTGACTTCTGTTGACGAGGCACGGGAAAGCGCCGTGCCGATTTTAGAGTCGCTCGGCTATAGCTATTGGAGCACCGACCCGCGCCGGGATCGACTTTTCCTCGTAAAGGGTCTGCCACCAAATGGTCCACGTTCGCACCATCTGCATATCGTAGAGCCGGACAATGCCGACTGGGAGCGCCTCTGGTTTCGCGACTATCTGCGAGCGAATCCCGATGAAGCACAGCGCTATGCGAGATTGAAGCGCGAATGGGCAGATTTGTACATCGATGATCGCGAGGCGTACACAGAGGCCAAAACCGGGT
Organism: Aggregatilineales bacterium; assembly: GCA_965246845.1. Lineage (GTDB taxonomy): Bacteria > Chloroflexota > Anaerolineae > Aggregatilineales > UBA2796 > JBBRMW01. Next base: position 597,367 of record CBDFFR010000005.1, on the reverse strand, counting down.
ACGTGCAGTATGTCACCAATTTGGCGAGGGGATTGTGACAATATAGTCGTATGGGACAAAGACAATATCTGTTTTCGATGAAAATTCGCCCTTGCACAGCAAACGCGGTTCGGCTATACTTCCAATCAGTTGCGGGCGTAATTCAGCGGTAGAATGCCTCCTTGCCAAGGAGAATGTCACGAGTTCGAATCTCGTCGCCCGCTCAAGTAACCCCGGCCATCCGCGCCGGGGTTTTGTTTTATGAAAATGAATGTTCGGGGGCTGTGATGCGACGAATATTGATCAGCGTCAGCGCAGCGGCGGTCTGTCTGCTCGCGCCGTGGTGGTGGCGCACGGGCGTATCAGGTCCTTATTTCGTGGGCTTCGCGGCGACAATCCCGGCGGCGGTGTTGCTCGTGTGCTGGGCGCTATATGGGTTTGGCGTAGAGAACTGGTGGCGGCAAAGCGCATTTTTGCTGCCCTGGGTCGCGTTCATCGCATGGAGTCTAATCTCGACGAGTTGGGCGCGCTTCACGGGACCGTCGCAGGAAGCCGCGCTGCAACTGCTCGTTTTCGCGCTGATGGTTGCTGCGCTCACCACCGTTCCGATACGACCGATCTGGCTCATCGGTGGAACCCTCGCGAGCCTCGTTCTGACGAGCCTGATCACGTTTGGGCAGGTGATCTTGCAAGGTCCGGTCGGGCTGCGCATCTTCGGGGAGTATGTCATGCGTTCCGGCGCGAAGTTGAGCATCCTCACCGCTGAAGGGCAAACCTATCTGCGCCCCTACGGTCCGACCGCGCACCCCAACATGCTCGGCGGGTTCCTGACGCTCGCGCTCCTGCTTGCCGTAGCGCTCTTCCTAGACCGCAGACTATCACGTTCTCTCACGATTGCGACGGGAGCCGCAATTTTGACGGGGTGGGCGGCGTTGCTGCTCACGTTCAGCCGTTCGGCGTGGATTGGCTTGGTGATCGGTGGGATACCGCTGCTGGTGTGGCTGCTGCGCTACCGAACGGCGGTGCTGGGCAGGCGCGTAGTGCCTTTGATGGGTGGCGCGATAATCATCCTGATACTGTTCATCGTTGCGTTTCGCCCATTCGTCTTCGCGCGCGGTGGTATCGGCGATACGAGTATGGAACAGCGCTCCGTCGCGGATCGGGCATTGTTCACTCGCTACACCCTGCGCATGATCGCGGATGAGCCAATCCTCGGCGTTGGTATCGGGATGAACGATTGGGAGTCGGCACAATATATTGTCGTGGACCCGCTCAAGCCTGATTTGGCCGCGCTCCCGGTGCATGATGTGCCGCTGCTGATTCTCAGTGAAACCGGGCTGATTGGCGCAGTGCTAATTATCGCGGCACTCAGCGGCGCAGCGCTTTTGCTATGGCAGCGTCGCCCGCTCGATGTTCAACAAATCGGCCTGCTCGCTGCGTTTCTCGGCATGGCGGGCGCAAGCCTGTTCGATTTTTATATGTGGCGGCAATTTCCCTATGCGGTGCTATGGTTCGCGCTGCTGGCGTGCGCGCTTGCAAACAGCATCAGATCAAACACTGCTATAATCGGCGACAATGTTAAGAAAATGTGAAATCGGCTCATGACAATTCAAGAATCCGGGCAGACACGTATCGCGCGCCGTTTCAGCCTCTACGCAGTGGTCGCGCTGATCATCGGGGCGATCAGCCTGTATGCGTTCATTTCGCTGGCGGGTGGCGTCGTCACGAACGAAGGGCTTGCGGAGTCCGACAAACAAATCGCAGATACAATCCATGCCGCTGCTACGCCGACGGGCATCACTTTCTTCACCAATGTGTCATTGCTCGGTAACGAGGCCGTCTGGGTGATTAGCGCCATCGTGCTGTTCTACTTCGGGCTGCGACGCGAATGGGCAACCCTATTGCTCTGGATTTTTACTGTGGGCATCGGGCAACTCCTCAATATCGTGTTGAAGTTGACGTTCAACCGCGCGCGACCCGTCTTTTCCAGCATCTATGTCAATGCGGTTGGCTTCAGCTTCCCAAGCGGCCATGCGATGTGGTCCGCGATTACATATTCGCTGCTTGCCTATATCCTGATTATTCACATGGCGAACCGTGCGCAGCGCATTCTGATCGTGACGGTCTGCGTCGTCATCGTCCTGATGGTCGGCTTGAGCCGGATTTACCTCGGCGCGCATTACCTGAGCGATGTACTGGCCGGGTTTGCGGCGGGGGCGCTGTGGGTGGTGATCAGTACCGCCGCATTCCGGTTGGCACAGCGAGCCGCAAACCGCGAGGTTCAGCCCGCCGCACAATCATTGACTAGTCAGTCCAGGGGATGAGCGAGCGTGCGGCGGCATCCGCTTCGGTAGCGGCATCCGCGAGGAGCGACTGAATCGCGGCCTCTGTACCTTCATAGTTACCTTCGCCAATCGTGCGGAAGCGGCGGTGTCCGGTCCCATCCACCAGTTCCCATGCAGGCCAGGCGTGCATCTCGTAAGCGTTCCAGCTTGCGCCGTCGTTGTCGATAGCGATGGGATACAGAAGATCGTTCTTCGTCACGAACGCCTGCACATTGTTTACGTCGCGCTCATACGAGAACTCCGGGAAGTGGACGCCGATGATGACCAGCCCCTTTTCGTGATATTTCGCGTACATATCCTTGATGAACGGCAGCGTGTTTTTGCAGTTGTAGCAGCCGAATGTCCAGAAGTGGAGCAGGACGACCTTGCCGTTCAGGTCGGCGAGGCGCAACGGTGTTTCCGAGTTGATCCATGTCGTGTTGGTCAGTTCCGGGGCGACGCCACGATCCGGGAGGTTGGTCTCCGCACGAACAGAGCTGACGACGAGGGCTGCGCAGACGAGCGCAATCAAGGCAGTTACGATACGTTTCATTACAAAATACTCCAGTAGGTTCATACTTCCAGAGTGTATCCCAACGATCTATCTTACAATGAGTGTTACATAAAAACGCGATGAGCCGGACAAAAATCCGGCTCAGATGAAAAGATGCGTAATGCACAACATTGTAGGGGCGGACCGATGTGTCCGCCCGCGCGTCCGATCCTATACAGACGCGCATTATGCAAGGGTAGGAAACCGGGTCGGATAAATCCGACCCCTACAGATGTTACTTAGTGGCGGTTGCGGCCATCGTCGCGGCCATTGCCTTCGTGCCGGACATGGTGGCGGCCATCGTTGCCGCACCCGCGCCGCCAACCGTCGACTTGCCATTATCAACTTCCGAGGAGCCGGAGACCGCGCCGCTCCATGTCTTGCCCGCGATGTAATCATTGATGTTGGTCGAATCAACGACCGTTGAGGGTGTGAGCAGATATTGCGGGACCGTTTTGCCGTTGAACAGATCGTTCATAGCATCGATCACGGTGACACCCATGCGCGTCGGGTCCACGCCGAGCGTTGCGGTGAACTTGCCCTGCTGGATCAGGTCGAGCGTGGGCTTGTTGCCGTCGATGGCGATGGCGAAGAAATCCTTGTTGATCGTCAGGCCGAGCTTTTCAGCCGCGAGCGCCGCGCCAATCGCCATTTCGTCGCTGTTGCCATAGAACACGTCGATGTCGGGCGTCTTCTGGAGCGCGGCGGTCGCGACGTTCGCGCCCTTTTCGCGCAGCCATTCCGCCGTCTGCTCGCCCACGACAGTCACGGCGGGGCAAGCCGCGAGGCCAGCCTTGTAGCCCTGTGTGCGGCGGTGCGAGAAGATGCTATCGATACCGAGCAGGATGTAGACCTTGCCCTTCGCGGCGGCGGCGGTCGTGTTGTACTTCTTCGCGAGCAGTTGGCAGGTATACGCGCCGAGTTTCTCCGCGCCGCCCCACTGATCGTAGCCGATATAGGACGCGACCTTGCCTTCGGTAATCGGGGTGATGAAGTTGTGCATGAAGAACGGGACGTTCTTCGCGTTCGCGGCTTTCACACCCGTGATCATCGCTTCAACCTGAATCGGGTTTGCGCTGACAGCTTCGACGCCCTTTTCAAGAAGCTGCTGCACGAGCGTCACCTGCCCGGCGAAGTCACCTTCGCTGGCGGGAGCCTGCACATCGATCTTCCAGCCGAGTTCGGCGGCGCGTGCCTTCGCACCATCAGCCATCGCGACGTGGAAGGGGCTGGTGAAGGCGGGCGGCAGGAACGCGACATAGTGGGATTTACCCATCGCCATCGTCGCAGCCTTTGTCGCCTGTGCGTTCTGGCTGGCCTGTACGCCTGTGCTGGAGAGCGCCATCGCTGCGATGAGCAGCACGAAAGAAAGAAGACTGAATTTACGCATTTTGATCTCCCGTAACCGGGACGCCCGATCCGGCGTTCCCGCAAAAACTATCAAACAGAGCGTTTGGCTCTGGTGGATCGCAATCTACGAAACTGCACGGCTGCGGAATATCCGCCGCAGCCAACTCACCTCGCCGCGCCGGATCACATCCAGCGCGACGGCCAGCACGATGATCACGCCAATCACGATTTTGTGCGCATTCGGCGGTACGTCCAGATAGACCAGCGCGGCGCGTACCACTTCCATGATAAATGCCCCGATGAGCGTCCCCCACACCCCGCCGACGCCACCCGCCAGCGCGGTCCCGCCGATGACTACCGCCGCAACCGATGTGAGCGTGTAATCCGTGCCGTTCTGGTACGCGCCCGTTTGCAGGCGTCCCATCACCAGTACGCCGGAAATCGCAGCGAGCAGCCCGGACATCGCGTATACGAGGATTTTTGTGCGGCGCACATTAACGCCGGAAAGCCGCGCGGCGGTCTCATTGCCACCAATCGCATACACATAGCGGCCTAATTTGGTATGGCGCAGCACCACCCACATGACGGCGTAAAGGACAATCGCAATCACCAGCGGGACCGGAATCGCAATGGGTAATTGCAGCCCGGCCTCGCCCCCGATGCTGCGGATCGAACTCGATAAAAAGTCAATGAAAGGATCATTTTTAATGTTGATTGGAGAGCCGTTCGTGAGCGTCAATGCGCTCCCGGTGAGGATGCTCAGGAAGCCAAGCGTCACGATAAACGGGCTGATGTTGAGCGAGGTAATTACCACACCTTGCAATGCACCAATCAACGCCCCAACGACAATTGCAACCGGAATCGCCGCCCATGACGGAATGCCGCCCGCGATTTGCCCACCCGATTGGTTGGTCCCGCTGATCAATATCGCCGCGACGACGCTGCTAAACCCAACCATTGCCTCGACCGAGAGGTCGATACCACCCGTCAGGATAACCGCTGTTTGACCAATTGCGACAATGCCGACGAACGACGCCTGCAAGCCAACGAGTAGAATACTGGTCGGGCGACGAAAGGCGGGCGCGGCGATATACAACAGCGCGACAAGCAGCAACAGGATCAGGAGCGGTCCGCTGTTGGCAAGCAGGCGTCCGACGTTGAAGCGCCGCGCGTCGGAGGAACTCTCTACGCTAAAGGTGGTTGCCATAAAATCCTGATAAAACGACTGTTTAGTTGACGATCAAGTATTTCGTCAAGAGTATACCAGTAAAATCGATTGCACCACTGATCTTGTTAACCTGTATTCGTAGGTGCGGACCTGTGTCCGCCCGCCTTTGCAAGCGGGTCGGGCAAGCCACGACCCCTACGCCGGAATACGCGCGCGTTTGTAGGTGCGGACCGATGTGTCCACCCGACTATACAGCTACAGGTGCAGTCCCCGTCGCCAGTTCGAGAATGTTTTCCTGCGTCGCTTCCGTGTGGTCGAGGATACCAGCGACTCGTCCTTGCGCGATCACCATGATCCGGTCGCTCATGCCAATCACTTCCGGCATTTCGGAGCTGATCATCAGGATTGCCACGCCTTGCGCAGCGAGTTCGTTCATCAGGCGGTAAATCTCCACCTTCGCGCCGACATCGATCCCGCGCGTCGGCTCATCGAAGATAAGCACCTTCGGCTTCGTCGCGAGCCATTTGCTCAACACGACCTTTTGCTGGTTGCCGCCCGACAGGTTCACGACAAGCTGATCCTGGCTGCTCGTCTTAATCCCGATCCGTTTGATGTATTCGGCGGCGAGTCCTGCCTCGCGCTGACGGTTCGTGAAGAGGCCGCCTGTCAGATTGCGCAGTACGCCAAGCGAGGTGTTCTCGCGCACGTTGAATTTGAGGACGAGTCCCTGCTGCTTGCGATCTTCGGTGAGCAGCCCGACTCCGCAGCGGATCGCGTCGATAGGTTCTCCGATATGGACGCGCTGCCCTTCGATAAAGATTGCACCGCTGTCGATTAAATCTGCGCCGAAAATGGCGCGCACCAGTTCGGTGCGACCCGCGCCGACCAGACCCGCGATACCCAGCACTTCGCCCGCGTAAGCCGTGAAGCTGATGCTTTGCAATGCCTTCCCGCGCGTGAGGTTCTCCACGCGCAATAGTTCGCGCCCGCGTGGTGCGCGCTCCTTCGGGAACTGTTCGGAGAGGTCGCGCCCGACCATCAGGCTAATCAGGCGGTTGACGTTTAGTTCGCGCGTCTCCGTCGTGATGATATGTTTGCCGTCACGCATCACGGTCACGCGGTCGCCGATCTCGAACGCTTCATCGAGGTGATGGCTGATGTAGATAATCGCGACGCCTTCCGCTTTCAATTGCCGAATGATCGCGAAAAGGTCTTGTACTTCGGGGATACTGAGCGCGGAGGTCGGTTCATCCATGATGATCAGGTCGGAGCGCTCGTGCAGCGCCTTTGCAACTTCGACCATTTGCTGTTGCGCGACGCCGAGATTCGCGACCTTCGTGCGTGGGTCGATGGCGAGGTGCAGGCGCATCAGGAGTTCACGCGCGCGGCGGTTCATCGCGCCCCAATCGACCAGCGGACCGCGCGTGAGTTCATCACCGAGGAAGATATTCTCCGTGACGGTAAGCTGCGGAATCAGGTTCAATTCCTGATAGATCGTGACGATCCCCGCTTCACGCGCCTTCTTCGGTGTGGTGAAACGCGCAGGTTTGCCCTTGAAGAACATCTCGCCGCCGTCGAGCGTGTACACGCCGGAGACGATCTTCATCAGCGTCGATTTGCCCGCGCCGTTCTCCCCGACGAGGACGTGAACCTCGCCCGGTACGACTTCGATTTGTGCGTTCTGGAGCGCCAACACGCCCGGAAAGCGCTTGACGATAGCCTTCATCTCAAGAATTGGCGTCAAAGCGTGATCATCCCGGTAATGATCTTTTCTACCTCCTCGATAGTCGTCTGCTTTGGGTCGATGTTATCCGCGACGGTCTTGCCGCGACGTAGCACGACGATTCGATCCACCACCTGAAATACGTGATAGATGTTGTGCGCAATCAGGATCACTGAATGCCCGGTATCGCGCGCATTGCGGACGAAGCGCAAGACGCCCTGCGTCTCTTCGACACCGAGATTGTTGGTTGGCTCATCGAGAATGACGAGTTTGCTCTCGAAATACATGGCGCGTGCGATTGCGACTGCCTGCCGCTCGCCGCCCGATAGAGAACTGATCGGCGTGTTCGGCGGGATGTTCTTCGAGATACCGACTTCACCGAGCAGCTTCCCCGCGACATCGTTCATCAGGCGCTGGTCGAGTCGGTTCAGGAAACGCGGCGGCTTGACGGGTTCGCGCCCCATGAACAGGTTGCGCGCAATGGATAGCTGCGGTACAAGCGCCGAGTCCTGATAGATCGTCTCGATACCCTGCGCAATCGCGTCGGTCGTGCTGCGCATCTCGATCCGCTGACCGTTCATGTAGATGTCGCCGCTATCCGCGCGCAGCGCCCCGGAAAGGATTTTAATCAGCGTCGATTTGCCCGCGCCGTTGTCGCCAAGCAAGCCCACGATTTCATTCTTGCGAACGCTGAGGCTGACGTCGTTCAACGCCTGCACGCGCCCGAAAAACTTGCTGATATGGTCCATCCGAACGAGGTCATTATCGTTGTTCAACATCTCACACCCCCGAATGGTGGCGGCGTTCGAGCGCGGAATGCAGCGCCATCATGCCGAGGATAATCCCGCCAATGAAAATATTGTAAGCGAGACCGACGCCTATCCCCACGACTGCGTTTTGCATGACGCGCAGGATCAGCACGCCGATCACCGTGCCGATGATCGTTCCACGTCCACCCGCGAGCGCTGTCCCGCCAATTACGACCATTGCGATCACTTCCAGTTCATACCCCGTGCCGCTGTTCGGGTTGGCGGAGGACACTCGAATGGAACTCGCTACGCCTGCGAACGCTGCAAGAACAGAGGTCAGGATGAAAAGTTGTACCTTGATGCGTCCTACCCGGACCCCGCGCGCCATCGCTGCGCCAGAGTTACCACCCGCCGCCTGTATCCAGTTCCCCGTCCTCGTTTGTGTCAGGACATAACCGAGGATGACCGCAAACAGGATGAACCAGATGAGCGTCATATAGATGCGAAAGCCGCCGATGTTGAATTGCCCGACGATAATACCCATGATCGGCGAGGTCGCGTTCCATGTCCCCTGTGGGAAGCCACTTGTGATATAGAGCGCGATACCGCGAATGAGAAGTTGCATTCCCAGCGTCACAAGAAAGGATGGCACGCGCAGTTTCGTTACGAACCAGCCATTGACCGCGCCGATCACGACCGCGAGCAGCATGGCGATGATGAATGCACCCTCGAACGGGACATTCCCTTTGTTGAACAGCGTCCACATCACAATCGGCGTAAACCCGAAGACCGCGCCAACTGAAAGGTCGAATTCGCCTGCAGTCATGAGCAGCGTCATACCAAGCGTGATTATGCCGATTTCCGGCAGAAAGTTAAAAAAGTTGCTGATGTTTGCTTGAGATAAAAAAGGCGGGGAGCGCCATGCAAAGAAGATAATTAGTATGATCAACAGAACGAACGGTCCGAACTCTGGTCGGGCAATCAGCCGTTGTGGTAATGTGGACTTTTGCATTTTTTCCTTTCAAAGAAGAGGCTGGCATAACCCGCCAGCCTCGTGAAGTTTAAGCGAACTGTCGATCTACTTGACGGCCATGATCTTGCCGTAGAAGTCGGCGCGGTCCTTCTCGTAGAGCGTTCCCGTCAGGATGTCGAAGCCGGGCGGTGTGCCGCTCGCAGCCATCGATGCCAGCGAGAGTGCCATGTAGCTGGTCGCCTGCGGGTCTTGCCACATCGCAGCCGCGACATAGCCTTCCTTGACTTCCGCTGCCGTATCGGGTGAATTGCCCCAGCCGACCACCGGAATCTTGCCCGCTGCGATACCGACCTGCGTGAAGACGCGCTTGATGCTGCCCGTCACGAGGTCGCCGAGGCCGATGATCGCCTTGACCTTGCTCTGGTTGGCGGTCAGGTAGTCGGACATCTTGGTGATGACTTCGGCCTGATCGAGACCCGTGCCGATGATTTCATAAGTCACGCCGAGCGGCTTGAATACGCTGTCGATGCCTTTGGTCTCAAGAACCTGATAGGTCGCGCCCGGCACTTCCACGGGCATGAACACGAAGTCGCCACTCTTGACAAGGCCCTTATCGACGAGGTATTGCGCCCAGCGGCGGCCAATCGCCTCGTTGTCGCCACCGACATACGCATCACGCCCGCTCGTCTTGTCTTCCGTGTTCATAATGATCACCGGGATGTTCTTCGCGTGCGCTTCTGCGATCACACCCGTCAGCGTTCCAGCGGTAGGGGTGCTGGTCACGATTCCGGCTGCGCCCGCCGCGATTGCCGCGCGGATTGCTTCCTGATGCGAAGGCACGTCACCGCTATGGAAGGAGGTACGGACTTCATTCCCGGTATCGGTCGCCCACTGCTGCGCGCCCTTGAGGAAGTACGTCCAGACCGGATCGGCTGGTCCGCCGTGCGAAATCCAATAGTAGACTTTCTTTGCCTGTGCGTGGCTCACATGCGGAACGAAGGCGAGCGTCGCGAGGACGAACGCCAATGCGAGAAGGACGAGTTTCTTTTTCACAAAATTTCCCTTTCAAAACAAGAGGACCGCTGAAACAACTGTTTGAAACCTGTTCGATACTGCGCCGATAATTAACTGGTGCGTACCACTTGTTAATATAACACTATTTTCCGAATGCAACCAGCAATTTTTAGGTGTGAGATAACTGTGCGGAAACAAGTCGAAGAAAAAGCAAGGGCGGACAAACAGGTCCGCCCCTACAAAGACGCACATACTCCGGTGTAGAGTTCACGGCTTGCCCGCTCCACTTGCGGAGCAGGGCGGACACGCAGGTCCGTCCCTACGCACCACGCGGTAGTTGTTGTACCGACTAGGTGCGCTGCGCGATGGGAACGTACTTCTGATCGCGCGGACCGATGTAATCCACATCCGGGCGAATAAGGCGGTTATCAGCCCACTGCTCGATGATATGCGCCGTCCAGCCGGGCATCCGCGCGATGCCGAAGAGCGGCGTGAAGAGGTCCATCGGGAAGCCGATGCTATAGAGCGCGACGGCGCTATAGTAATCGACATTCGCGTATAGATTTTTCTTGATGAAGTCGTCATCGGCGCGGGCGAGAACATCCAGCTTGTTCGCGAGATCGTACCACTGTGTATTTCCGGTTTCAGCCGCCGCATCATGCGCCTTTGCGTTGAGGACGGCAGCACGCGGGTCGAGCGCCTTGTAGACGCGGTGGCCGAAGCCCATAATGCGCTTCTTGCCCGTCTTCACGTTCTCGTCGAACCATGTTTGCACGTTGTCGGGCGAGCCGATCTCGAAGAACATCCGCATCGCTTCCTCGTTCGCGCCGCCGTGTGCCGCACCCTTGAGCGTGCCGAGCGCGGTCGTGATCGCGCTGTACATATCGCTGAGGGTGCTGGTCGTCACGCGCGCGGAGAAGGTGCTGGCATTCATACCGTGTTCGCTCAACAGCACCATGTAAGCGTCGATCACGGCTACTTCCTTCGCGTTCGGCTCTGTGCCGCGCAGCATATACAGGAAATTCGCGCTGAAGCCGAGATCGGTACGCGGCGCGATGATCTCCTGATCATGCCGGAGGCGCTCCCACGCTGCGACAATCGCCGGAGCCTGCGCAGTGATGAACAGTGCCTTGCGGCGGTTGTGTTCCTGCGCGTTGTTATCGGCATCCTTGTCCCACAGGCCGAGCGCGGAGACGGCGGTACGCAGCACGGCCATTGGGGTCGCGTCGTGCGGGAAGCCTTTGAGCATCGTCACGATTTCCGGCGCGAGCGTCATATGTTCGGTGAGCGACTTTTTAATTTCTTCGAGTTGCGCGCTATTCGGAAGATTGCCGTGCCACAGCAAATAAATCACTTCCTCGAAACTGGCATTCGCGGCGAGGTCCTGGATTGCATAACCCGCGTAAATCAGCTTGCCTTCGGTTCCATTTACTTCGCTGAGTTTGGTCTGTCCGACGACAATATTTTGCAGACCCTTCGCGGCTGGCGCGGTTTTGGTTGCATCGGTCATGATGGGGTGGTCTCCTTCGACAATAAAGTGCATCCGCGAGCGCGGGTGGTGCTTAGTACAAAAATCGTGCAAACATGCAGAGTATATCAATGTGCGAGCGTGTGGCGCAAGCCTTCGCGCCGTTCGCAACATTACGAATCGATATGAAAGGCGTGCGATCTTGACGCGCTGTCATAGCTATAGTGGAGCGTGAATGGCTCGCCTGCACGGACCGGGCGCGGCTCCGGCAAAGTACGCAGCGAGACCAGCCAGTGATTATCGTCCGGTGCTTCGCCGGGCAGGGTCGAGAGCCAGCGCTGCGCGTCGAGTTGTACGCGGAAGCCAACGATGATTGCGTTGATGAAGCCATCCGCATTTGCCGATCCAAGCACAGTCCGCTCAAAGCTGGTGTAGGTGATGCGGCTCAGGTCAATCGACTCGATCAGGATCGGTTCGGAGCGAGGTTCGCAGTCTTCCAGTTCTTGCGGGAAGATCAGATCGCTGTGCAGCGCATTCAGCGCGAGCAGGGGCGCGAAATCAAAGCCGTACCAGCGCCCCCAGCGCGCGATTTGCGAGCGCGTGAAGACCTGCTGTTCGACCAAATCATCCGGCAGCGCGTAAAGCTGCGCATAGAGCGCGATCCGCGCGGGCAGGTAGCGCGCATCCGGCTTGAGCAGGCGTTGCGCGGCGTCATACGTGGCTTCGAGCAACCCCTCGCCAAGCGGCTCATTGCCGATGATCTCCGCGATCAGAATATCCGCGCGCGCAGGTAGTTCAATTCGCGTAGACCAGCCTTCGATGATGGTCACGCGGTCCGCGTAGCCATTCGCGGCGATCACTTCACACGCCGTTGCCGCTATTGAAGTCCCCTCGACGGCGTAGACATGCGCCGCTCCCGCGCGCGCCGCCGCACATGCGAGGACGCCGCTCCCGGTCCCGATTTCAAGCACAATATCGCCCGGTTGCACGCCTTCGGCAATGGCTTTCAGATATGCGCCTGTGCGCGTCCGGTCTTCCAGCATGGCGATATGAATGGGCGGCGCATTGAAGGCGGTTGCGTCACCTGCCGGGAGCGCGTTATCGACCGGGTGCAGAAAGCCGAAGCGGACGAGTTCCGCGCCCTGCGCGAGCAGTTCCGCGCGCTGTGCGTCGGTCGTCGCCAGGGATGCAAGCCGTGCGGCGGCCTCGTCGAGTGTCGCCGGATGCTCGAACGCTTCCAGCAACGCCAGCGTATAGAGACCACCATCCATCACGCGCCCGCCGGATGAAAGCTGGACGCGGCCTTCCGGGTTGATATGAACCGTGAGGTCGGGGAGACGTTGCAAAAGCATATACTTAAAATTTCCTTGTTCGTCGTATCAGAGTGGCTCTGTGGTACATTTCACTCACAAGGTATACCGCAATCCAGAGAGGAATATGAATCCAACCCGCCGCTCGCTACTACTCACCCCGCATCCGTTCGACCGTGCCGATCTTCTCCCATTCGCGATCATTCTCAGCCTCGCGGCGGCGGTGCGCCTCTTCATGCTCTCGACCGCACCGTTTCAATACGACGAATCACTCCTGACGTTGAGCGCGCTGGATATGACACGGCACGGGATCATTCCGCTGATCGGGCAGCCCACTTCAATAGGTGTCCCGACTGCGCCGATGTCGAACTATCTGCTTGCGATCCCATTTGCGCTTTCGAGCAATCCGCTGGTGGCAATGGTTTTCATCGCGCTTGTCAACATCGGGGGGGTTGGGCTGCTGTGGGCGGTCGCGCAACGCTATGCCGGGCGCACGGTCGCGCTCGTGGCGGGGCTGGTCTATGCGTGCAGCCCGTGGGCGATATTCTATAGCCGAAAAATCTGGCAGCCGGACCTCAACGCGCCGCTGCTGCTGACGGCGTTCGCGCTCGCGCTCTACGGCTACCTTGAGCAGGGATCGGGGCGACGCTGGCGGGTACAGATATTGACGTGGCCGCTGCTCGTCTTCGCGATTCAAATTCATTTCGCAGGCTGGGTACTGTTGCCTGTCTTCGTCGCGATCTTGTGGCTTGGACGCCGAAATACGCGATTGCGAATAATCGCGCTTGGATTCGCGCTCGCGGTCCTCACGCAGGTTCCGTATGCCGTCGGGCTGGCGCGCAGCCTCTACGACAATCCTGCGCTTGTCAACGCGGTGAACGCGCAGCCGACAGCCCCAAAGACCCTCTCGTTCAGCCCCCTCGCAGCGCAGATTGTCGCGCAGTTTGCGACCGGACTGAACATGAACAATCAGGCGGGCTTCACCAGTGAACGCCTCGCGGTGGAGCCACCCGGCGCGCTCTGGCTGCTGATCGGTGTGTGTACCCTGACGGGAGTGCTGTGCATTTTCAGGCGGGAGCATCGCCTGTTGGCTGCACTCGCGACGGGATGGGTCGTCTGCATCACGCTTGCCTTCACGCCAAACTGGACCCTCCCCTATCCCCACTATTTCGTTGCTGTGTTGCCAATGCTCGCTCTGCTGGCCGGGTTCGGCGTACAGTTCGCTACCGATTTGCTGCGCGCGGAACAGGCGCGGCGGGCTGCGGGAGTCGCGCTGACAGGGATATTGTGCATCGTCTTGGGATCACAGGTCCTATGGTGGGTGCAGCTTACGCGCAATGTTGATGTGAATGAAACGCGCAGCGATCTCAACCTTCCAATCCGCTACCTGCTCGATATTCGCGAGCGGCTGGCGGCGGCGCAAACAGTGGTCCTCGCAACCAATAACTGGTGGAGCGAATATGCGCAGGAACCGACGATTTGGAAGGCGCTACTCTACGACAGTGCGGTGTGCCTGCGCGCGGTTGGCAGCGATGACTTTGCAATATTTCCACCCAGACCTTTCACGGTCTTGATCAGCCCGCGCGCGGGTCCGAACCCGGCAGACGGCAATTATTCCGGTGCGCAGGATGCCCAGACGATACCACTGCGCGCGGGCGAAGGTCAATATACGCTTGGGACATTCGACGCACCGCTCGCGTGGACAGGTCCCACGCTACTGGATACAACGCCCGTTCGTTTCGATAGCGGCGTGACGCTGACGGGCTATCAAATCACGGCGGCGCGCGTCACGCTGCGCTGGCACATCGAGAGGCATGACGTCGAAGAATTCCAATACTTTGCCCATGTGTTGAACGAGAAGGGCGACCGCGTAGCGCAGCGCGACGCTAAATTTCTGCCGGGGCATAGCTGGTGTCCGGGGGATGACCTCGTGACGTGGATCGATCTGGATATTCCAGCCGGGGTGCGAACGCTGCGCATCGGCCTCTACCGAATTGGGTTGGGACGCGAAGACGGGCGCATCTTCCCGGCCAGTACCACCGACGCAGCGGGCAACCTGACCGGCAATTGGATCGATATAGCACTGCCATAATCCGCAGTTGACAGCCCGCACCCGCAGGTTCATAATATCCGGCACAACTTCATAGCTATCGAGGCCGCCCGATGCCCGGATGCCAGGGGATGATGGTGGAAGCTGGTGAAAGTCCAGCGCTGTGCCGCAACTGTAACCGCGACGTGTAAAAGCGATCCCGGAAGCCAGGATGCCAGCCTTGATACTGCGCTCACACGCACCTTCTCGGAACAAGGAGGCCAGAGCATGATTCGCCCACCCTGATCCCTGTTTAACGGGTCCGCTGTGCGTTTCTCGCTTACCCCGGTTCACTCACGAGAGCCGGGGTTTTTCGTTTTCCAGTAGGTCGGGCAAGCCGCGACCTCTACACCAGACAACCAGTAGAAACAGGGGAATCACCATGCAGAAGTTCACCCTACGCGCCGCGATGTTCGCGTTGCTGCTTTCGCTCTTCATCGCGGGACCTGCCCGCGCACAAACCACGACCGCCAATCTCGTCGATACCTGCGCGCCGACCTACGACGCGGCGACCGATTACTTCCCGGAGAAGGCGAAGGTCACTTACGCGAAAGGCTTCACCGTCGAATATTTCAAGAATTACAAAGTCGTGACGGTAGCGGCTCCCTGGAAAGGCGCGAAAGACGGCGCGCAATACGTCCTCGTGCAGTGCGGCACGCCCGCGCCGAAAGGCTACGACAAAGCGGTGACAGTGGACATTCCTATCAAGCGCTTCGTGTCGATGTCCACGACCTATCTACCCTATCTGGAACCGCTCGGCGTGCTGGATCGGCTGGTCGGTGTGGATGACGCCTCGTTTATCTTCGACGAAAAAATCCGCGCGATGAAAATTACACCGATTGGTAGCGGCAAGACAATCAACGTCGAACGCGCTATCGACCTCAAGCCGGACCTGATCATGACTTACGGCTCCGGCAGCGCGGAATATGACAGCCAGCCTAAATTGAGCGAAGTCGGGTTGAAGGTCGCGCTCAACGCGGATTTCCTCGAAACGGTTCCGCTCGGCCAGACCGAATGGATGAAGTACATCGCCGTGTTCTTCAACAAGGAAGGCGTAGCGGAGCAGAACTTCGCCAAAATCGCGACGGATTATGATGCGCTGGTGATGAAAGCGCGCACGCTGAACGCGCTCCCGACGGTGTTTGTCAGCAAGCCCTATGAGGGGACGTGGTACGTTTCGGGTGGGAAGAGCTATGTCGCGGCGCTGCTCGCAGATGCGGGCGCGGCCTATGTATTCGCTGATGATACGGGCAACGGGACGCTTCCGCTCGCTTTCGAGAAGGTCTTCGACAAGGCGGCCAATGCGGAGTTCTGGGTTAATCTCGGCTTTGAGACGAACCTCAAGACGCTCGCGGATGCTGATCCGCGCTTTGCTGACTTTGCGGCTTACAAGAGCGGCAAGGTCTGGAACTATGACTTGCGCACGAACAAGGACGGCTCCAACGACTACTTCGAGTCAGGGGCATCGCGTCCCGATCTCATCCTCGCGGACCTGATCGCGATTTTCCACCCGAACGCGCTGCCGGATCACCAGTTCGCCTATTATCGCCAGTTGAAGTAAGCAGCATGGAAGCTCAACGAATCGTTTCGCTTATTCCGAGCGCGACGGAGATTGTCTTCGCGCTCGGCTTCGGAGATCGGCTGGTTGGGCGCTCGCACGAATGCGACTATCCGGCAGTGGTCTGCTCCCTTCCTGTCTGCACCGAGCCGAAGTTTAATCCCATCGGAACGAGTGCCGAAATCGACATGCGCGTAATAGCGGTCTTGCAAGAAGCGATCTCGGTGTACAACGTGCATCGGGATGTTCTGCGCGCGTTGCAGCCGGATGTGATTGTCACGCAATCGCAGTGCGAAGTCTGCGCCGTCAGCCTCAAAGAGGTGGAGCGCGTAGCCTGCGAACTGTTCGATACCTCAGCGCATGTCGTCGGATTAGAGCCGAACGCGCTTGAGGATATTTATCGGGACATCGGGATGGTAGCGGCGGCGCTGGGTGTACCGGAACGTGGGCGTGCGCTGGTCGAAAGCATGGTGGAGTGTATCGCTTCGATAAGTGCGACTACACAGATAATCCCAAACAGGCCGACTGTCGCCTGCATCGAATGGATCGACCCGATCATGGCGGCGGGTAACTGGGTCCCGGAGCTGGTCGAGCTGGCAGGCGGCGTGAACCTCTTCGGGGAAGCCGGGAAGCATTCGCCCTGGATGGTGTGGGATGCGCTCGCTGCCGCCGACCCGGACGTAATTGTGATCCTTCCGTGCGGCTTCGACATGCCCAAAGTGCGCGAAGAGATGCCCGCGCTCATCAGCAAGCCGGGATGGTCGCAGTTGAAGGCGGTGCAAAGCGGGCGCGTGTATCTGACGGACGGCAATCAATACTTTAACCGCCCCGGTCCCCGGCTGGTCGAGTCGCTCCAAATCTTCGCGGAAATCTTCCACCCGGAGCGCTTCGCATTCGGGCATCGCGGCAGTGGATGGGAACCGCTGTGAGTTCGCCCTCCGTTCTGATTGACTCGCAAAAGGCCCGGCACGTCAGCGTGTGGCCGCGCGTCGGCATCCGTACCCCGCTGCTCGTCGGGTTGGGCGTGCTGTTAGTATGCTTGTTCGTGGCGAGCCTCGCGGCGGGTTCCGTGTCGATCCCGCTGGGCGACATCCTCAAAATCCTTGCGGGTGGGCAGGGCGAGCGGGCTACCTGGACGACGATCCTCTTCAAGTTTCGCCTGCCGAAAGCGCTGACCGCGATACTGGCAGGCGCGGCGCTCTCTGTGAGCGGCTTGCAGATGCAAACCTTTTTCCGCAACCCGCTCGCGGACCCTTACATTCTCGGCATCAGCAGCGGCGCGAGCCTCGGTGTGGCGCTACTGGTCCTCGGCGGTGTGACGGTCAGTGGCGCGGCGTTCCTCGGCGGGCGGGGCTTGCTCGGCAACTTCGGGATCGTCATCGCCGCAAGCCTCGGCGCGGGGATCGTCTTCACGTTGGTCCTGTTCATCGCGCGGCACGTCTCGAACTCCGTGACGCTGCTCATCCTCGGCCTGATGTTCGGCTATATCACGGGTGCGGCGGTGAGCATCCTGCTCTATTTCAGCGCTCCACAGCAAATTCAGGCGTACCTCTCGTGGACCTTCGGCAGCTTTGGCGGCGTGACATGGGACCAACTGGCCGCGCTCGCACCCGTCGTTGGCGTGGGGCTGGTACTTGCGGCGCTCACGGTCAAGCCGCTCAATGCGCTCCTGCTGGGCGAACACTACGCGCGCAGTATGGGTGTCAATTTGCGGCGGGCGCGGCTGCTCATCCTTGTGAGCGCATCACTCCTGACGGGCGCGGTGACTGCCTTCTGCGGACCGATTGGCTTTCTCGGGGTCGCGGTCCCACACCTTGCGCGGGCGGGGCAGCGCGGAGCCGATCACCGCGCGCTGATGCCGCTCTGCGCGCTGCTTGGCGCGAGTCTGGCGCTCGTCTTTGACCTGATCGCGCAGCTTCCGGGCGGGAATGTCGTCTTGCCGTTGAATGCGGTGGCCGCGCTGTTCGGTGCGCCGCTGGTGCTTGTCATCATCCTGCGGCGGCAGGTCGCGCGCGGTCCGTTCGGGGTATGATCCTCGCCGCGCATAATCTGGAAATCGGCTATGCGGCGCGGGGCAGGCGGCGCACCGTTGCGGCGGGGCTAAATATTCAATTGGGCGCGGGCGAACTGATTTGCCTGCTCGGTCCGAATGGTGCGGGAAAATCGACCTTGATGCGGACGCTTGCGGGGATGCAGCCGCCGCTTTCCGGCGTCGTCCAGCTTGAAGGCGAAGACCTGCACCGCCTCGAACCTGCTGCGCTCGCCCGCCGTGTTGCGGTTGTGTTGACGGAGCGAGTTGAGGCTGCGAACCTGACTACTTACGAACTGGCCGCGCTCGGTCGCCACCCGTACACGGATTGGAGCGGGCGGCTCGCGCCTGATGACGAGGAAAAAGTGCGCGTTGCGTTGCGTGCTGTCGGTGCTGCGGACCTCGCGCCGCGCCCGGTCTCTGAACTGAGCGACGGCGAACGACAGCGCGTATTGATTGCTCGCGCGCTCGCTCAGGAACCGCGCCTGATTTTGCTCGATGAGCCTACTGCCTTTCTGGATTTGCCGCGCCGTGTGGAAATAATGCGACTGCTGCGCGATCTCGCGCACACGAGTGGCACGGCGATATTGCTATCCACCCATGATCTCGATCTCGCACTGCGCACAGCGGATTCACTGTGGCTGCTCACGACCGGCGGAACACTCATCGCCGGGCTGCCAGAAGCGCTGGTGCTGGAAGGTGCTTTCGCGCGCACGTTTCCCGATCTGGAATTCGACGCGCTGCGCGGCACGTTCCGCATCGAGGATGCGGCGCGTGGTAGCGTAGCAGTGCGCGGTGTGGGACTCGCGGCAGTTTGGACAGTCCGCGCGCTGGAACGGATCGGCTTTGCGGTGCGCGAAGATGCCGCGCTATATGTTGACGTTGAAACGCGCGGTGGGGCTACGGTGTGGAAGTTCGATGGTGTGGAATTTTTCACGCTTGAAACATTTTTGAGGAGTTTAGGGAGCATGTAACTTTCAACACGGATTGACAAATAGATTATTTTGATTACTATAAGTAGCAAATCAGCATGGAAAGCGTAGTGGACAGCATTCGGCGCTATCTTCGCAAACCGTTCTTCGAGGCGCAGGGTTGCGTCATATACAATCTGGATTGTCTGGATGCAATGCGACAACTAACTGAACCGTTTGCGCATCTGACCGTTACGAGTCCGCCTTACAATACTGGCAAAGCCTACGAAGAAAAGAGACCGTTGGAAGAGTACGTGAACTGGTGCGCCACATGGATACAGGAGGTTTACCGCCTCACGGTAGAAACGGGCGCGTTCTGGTTAAATCTCGGATATATTCATATTGAGGAACGCGCCAAAGCCATTCCGTTACCCTATCTTTTATGGAATAAAATTCCGTTTTATCTAATTCAGGAAATTGTATGGAACTATGGTGCAGGGGTAGCTGGCAGACATTTCTTTTCGCCGCGCAATGAAAAATTTCTATGGTATGTCAAGCATCAACTGGAATATACTTTCAATCTGGACGCGGTTCGTGATCCCGATGTCAAGTATCCAAACCAGCGGAAGAACTGCAAGATTAAGGTGAATCCTATCGGGAAAAACCCGTCAGATGTTTGGCAAATTCCAAAGGTGACATCCGGGAGGGACAGAAGTTCAAAAGAGCGCACTGCGCACCCGGCGCAATTTCCAGAACGGGTGATAGAACGCATCCTGTTAAGCTCATCCAATCCCGAAGACCAGGTTTTCGATCCGTTTCTTGGTTCGGGAACCACCAGCGTCGCAGGATTATTATTGAATCGGCGTGTCTTGGGGTTTGAAATCAATCCTGACTATTGCCAGATTGCTGCCGAACGTCTTGAAAAGGCAGCCACGCACCAGACGCGCGTGCAGCAGCTACAACTTCGCATATGATGCCTTTAAAGCGGAATTTCGATCAACTTGTAACGGTCTGCTTCCGGTTGCAGACGCGCCTGTTGCCCGCTTGCCGCCGTCTGCCCGACCCGATCCGATAAGTCGAGCCAACCAAAACGAAGGCGACTAATTCGCGGAAGCGGTGTAACGTCTAAAGCGTCATAAGTCGTCTTACTGGAAAACGGCTCAAAATTTATGGTCAGATAGTACCCTGACTTGCTCTTTTTCGTATTTTGTGTCGGTTGTGCATAGCTGCGATTGCCAAAAATCTGTTTAGGGTGCGACGACGTTTTGATCTCAAATGAATACAAGCTATTCGGTAAATACACAGCGTCTTTCTCTCCTGCGTTCTCTTCCCTGCGCCATGCACCCGGATATCGCTGGGCGAGTTCCAGAGGAATCAACTCATGCAAAAAGAAAGCCATGACCTGTGGCCGAGGAAACAGATCGACACCAATGCGAAAGGGTTTACTACCAATCCCGGATTTGAAAATACTGTCCCAAACCTGTAACACAACGGCGCGCAATTCATCCATCTTTAACGGATGCAGCGCAATCAGCGCGCGGGTTTTTGTAGACCATTCGGCGACCGGCAGTTCTGAATAGGGATCAATCAATCTTCGCTACCTTCAAGCAGCTTTGAGGGCGAAATTTCGAGCGCCTTCGCAATCCGCACGAGATTCAAAAAGCCGATGTTTCGTTCACCGCGTTCCACGCCGCCAATGTATGTTCGATGCAGGTTTGTCAATTCCGCGAGCTGTTCCTGCGACAGCCCTTTAGATTGGCGAAGCTGGCGAATATTGTGGCCGAGTTTTTCCAGTGAAGCGTGACGCATGTTTAAATTTTGGGCAGATGATGACTATGAATCTACACCCTTTGAGTATCATTTCTGAACTGTTGTCCGGGCTGCGCGGCTTTTACCGACGCAGAATATTACTCACTCGCAATGGTGATAGAAAATCACGGACGCACGCGGTACACCATCACCGTATCGAAGCGCGCGACCGCATCTCCGACCTGCCCGGCACACGGAAACGCCGCATCGATTGCGCGCGTGAGTCCGTCATCATCAACCACGCGCGGACCCGTCAAAACGTAGCGCACGGAGAACGCCGGGAAACGCACAGTACAATCCTGCCCGCTATAGAAGCGGTCCACGATCTCGCGTTTGGCGGCGGCGTCCACCGTCTCGAAGGGGTGTCCATAGACGACCCGCGCGCTTGAGTAGGCGGGTATCCACAGGCTCGGCGCAGGCAGTGCCAGCACGACCGACCCCGGTGCGGCATTGATTTTCAACCATTGAATCGCGCTGACATAATCGCGCGGGAGCGCCGTAAAATTCTGCTGTGCGCTGACCGGGTTCACGCTCACGGCGAACGGAATGAACAGCGCGAGGATGCTGCTGGGCAGGAGCGCGACGATGACCAGCGCGGTGATGAATGAACGACGTGCGGGACGCACACGGGGAAGCCACGTTTCTTCGAGCGAGCGCGCTGCGAAATAGGCGAGCGGTATGATCAGACCAATCACGAGGCGGCGCTGCAAATTGAACGGTGCATATAACAGCAAAATATTCGTGATCAGCCAGACCAGCATGAAGCGGTCGCCATCGCGCTCGAAACGGCGCGCGGCACGGAAGATACCCGGCGCTGCGATAACCCAAAACAGGCCGAAGCCAAACGCATAATTGAGCGGGTTGCCGCTCGGTGTCTGGTTCTGCGCATTCCACGAGGTGTACAACGAGTCACTTCTGATAAGCAGCAGATCATATAAGAGGATCGGCAATGCCGGGACAATCATCAGCGCCGCCCATGTGACATCATAGCGCGGCAAGGTGTGCGTGCGCAGCATTTGCAATCCGATATAACCCGCCAGCGCAACCGCGAAGGGCAACCACGCCTGCGGCTGGACCAGCGCAAGCAGTACACCCAGAACAGCGACTACCGCGCCGCCATTGCGAAGCGTCGGCAAAGCATCCCCACCGGGGCGAAAGACCATCACGAATTGCGCCGCAAGCAGCGCCAGAAACGCAATCGAGAGCGGGAAATGCGGATTCGTATATGCCGCATAGAGCGGAATCGCTTCCGGCACATAAAGATCGACGGGTTGCAAGCCGGGCAACAGCAGCAACGCCAGCCAGCCCAACCCGGACCCGACCGCGACAATCCCGAAGAACAGCCGCCGTGAGCGCAGCTTGCCCCAGATCGTCGCGCCGAGGTAATAGAGCGAAAGGAACATCACGAAGCTGGTCAGCAGCCGGGCGAGGTGGAACATCGCGAGCGCCGAGAACCCGATCAGCCGGGCGAGTTGACCGAGCGCCACATAAAATACCTGGATGAACGTCCCGGACGCCGCTTCGGGCGTGTGTGCGAGGCTATAGCCCCACGCTCCGCGCTGCCCCTGGCCGATTTTCGCGAGGTAGGTTGCGCCGTCCTGCGGGTTGGCGAGGATGCCCATGAAGTGCCAGTCGGTGGCGGTCTGATCCTGTACCAGAACGTAGAGATAGGGCAGCGCGAGGATCACGAGGAGCAGCGCACCCAGCGCAACCACCCAACGCCATTCGGCAGGCGCGATTTCCGTCCTGTTTCGCATTGTATCTCCCTTCCGTTTTACGGCGCGAAGTCACATTCTAACGCGGCGCAGCCGATTTTCGCGCGTTTTGAAGGCGCGGCGTGCTACAAAATTGTCTCAATGCGGGATGTGCAGGACGCTGAAACCAGACAGGTATCGCACGCTCTCCACGTTCAATATTTCGGCTGCAATTGAAGATTAGAGTGTCGGGTTGGTGGATGGAATGCGGATTGGCGCGGTCAGCTCCAGCAAATCAGAGACCTGCACCTGTGCGTTCAGCGCCTCGGTGAGCGCCGCCAGTTTCGCGCGATAGGCATCATCCAGTGGACCCGCGATCATGATCAGCGCGTCCTCGGCGTTGTCCCGATAATACTTTTTGCGGCGTCCCGTCACCTCGAAGCCATATTTTATATAGAGGCGCTGTGCCGCTTCGTTGCCCGCACGCACTTCCAATACGCAGGCATCCGCGCTCAGCACAAGCGCACGATACAGCAGCCGATTGACCAAAACTTCACCGAAATGCTGGCGGCGATAATTCGGATGGACCGCGACGATGCTGATATGCGCCTCGCCCGCAATGACCCACATCCCACCGAAGCCAATCACGTCGCCCTGTTCCGCGTCGCGGCCAAGCAGCCGCCTGAACCACCCCGCCAGACCGCTCGCAGCCGGGGTTTGATCCTCGATCAAGACCATGTGCGAAGTCTGGTTCTCGACGATCTCATACAAGTAGGTCTTCGCGGACCAGGGCAGCGGGAAACTCTGGCGGTCAATATCGGCGAGGCGCGCGACATCGGCGGGGACCATATAGCGCAGGATGTAGCTCATGGATGCGGCAACCCCGGCTGGTTGACGTAAATCGGCGTAAGCTGTGCCGGGGAAGGCAACGGCGTATTGTCGTGAATGCGCTGCCATGCAAGATCAGCAAGCACCGACGCGCGACGCACACGGAATGCCGCAGGCGCGAGATGCCAATTTGCGAAGCCATTCAGTAATGTGAATGCTTCATCATCGACTTCGCCGGAAAGCAACACGGGCGTGGTGTACCTGCGCAGGAGTGCATCCCATGCCACAATCTCTACCTCCGTCACGCGCTCCCACGCATCCGCGACCAGCCGATATTCCGCTGCGCAAACGCGCCCACGCCCGGCCTGTGCCACCGCAATCAGTGGTTCACGAACGGGTGGCGTCCCGGCGGCGGTGATGTCCAGCGTCGGGATCGCGACGAGCGGGATCGCAAGCGCCATCGCGAGACCTTTTGCGACGCTGATCCCGATGCGCAGTCCGCTGAACGATCCCGGTCCCTGACAGACCGCGAGATAGTTCAAATCCGAGAAAGCAATCCCTGCCCCTGAGCAGAGCGCTTCCAGCGCGGGAGTCAGCTCGACCGTATGCCGATTGGCAGTCTCCCAGATGCGTTCCGCGAGGATGCGCCGCCCGTCGTGGAGTGCGATACCGAGCATCTTTGTCGCGCTGTCGATGGCGAGGAGCATCATAGCGCCGCGTCCAGAATAGCAATCAGAGCCGTTGCGCGTTCTCCGCTCGCGGCAAAAGTTAATATACGCTCGTCTGCCTGCTCTCCTGCTTCGAGGTGAATCCACAGGCGCTCCGCGGGAAGCAGTTCCGCGATGTGTTCCGGCCACTCGATGATCACGGCGTCTTCACCCGCGAGGATGTCCTCAATACCGATGCTTTCCGCATCGTCGGCGCTGTTCAGACGGTAGCAATCGATGTGAACCAGACGCATCGTATCCGCTGTGCGGCGGTGTTCGTGCGCGATTACGAAGGTCGGGCTGTTCACGGCCTCGATTGCGCCCCAGCCTGCGCCCACCCCGCGCGCGAACGCCGTCTTCCCCGCGCCGAGGTTCCCCGACAGGCAGATGACATCGCCTGCGCGCAGTGCTGCGCCGAGATACGCGCCGAGTAGTTCTGTCCGGGTGGGGCTGTGGGTGGTGAGGGAAGCAGGCATAATATGCGAATTGTAGCGCAGTCATCGGTATGGCTGCACCTCTGACAAGCTAAAATCATGCGCCGCCTCATGCCATCCTTGACAACATGCGACCAATCACGTATACTCAGAACACAAGTTCTATTCAGGAAAATCAAGAAGATGGCGAAAGAAGACAAGGCCGTTAAAGAGAAGGTGGTCCAGGCCGCCACGCCGGACGCGCGTAATCAGGCATTGGAGCGCGCGGTCAGCGAACTCACCAAACGTTTCGGAGAGGGAACCATCGTGCGGCTCGGAGACGCCACCCATCTTCAGGTCAGCATCATTCCTACGGGGTCGCTGGCAGTCGATCTGGCGCTCGGCGTGGGCGGCATCCCGCGCGGGCGCATCACCGAAATCTATGGACCGGAAAGCTCTGGCAAAACGACGCTGTGCCTGCATACCATCGCAGAAGCGCAACGGCTTGGCGGCGTTTGCGCCTTCATCGACATGGAACACGCGCTCGACCCCAACTACGCGGAGCGCATCGGCGTCGATGTGAACGCGCTCTACATCGCGCAGCCGGATACGGCAGAACAGGCGCTTGAAATCACGGAGGCGCTAGTCCGCTCCGGTGCGCTGGATATTGTCGTGCTGGACTCGGTGGCGGCGCTCGTACCGCGCGTGGAAATCGAAGGCGAGATGGGTGATGCACATGTCGGCGTGCAGGCGCGATTGATGTCGCAGGCGTTGCGCAAGCTGAACGGCGCGATCAGCAACACGCAGACCGCGATGATGTTCACCAACCAGCTTCGTGACAAAATCGGCGTGATGTATGGCAGCCCGGAAACGACATCGGGCGGGCGCGCGCTCAAGTTCTACGCAAGCGTGCGGATCGACATCCGCAAGATTCAGGCGATTAAGCAGGGTGAAGAGCAAATCGGCAACCGCACGCGCGTCAAGATTACCAAGAACAAGGTCGCCGCGCCGTTTCGCCAGTGCGAATTCGACATCATGTACAACGAAGGCATCAGCAAATCCGGGGATATTCTCGATCTCGGCGTGAGCATGAGCATCATAGAAAAGCGTGGCGCGTTCTTCCGCTACAACGATGGAATGCTCGGCCAGGGTCGCGAAAACGCAAAGCAGTATCTGCGCGACAACCCGGCGATTGCCTACGAAGTCGAACTCGCGATCCGTGAGAACGGCACGAACGCGGCGGCTGTGCTGGCTGGCGCAAGCGAAGGCGCTGCGGACGACTAAATTCGTAAATGTATTGAGGCCGTCAAATCCGACCGTTACATAGGTGCGGGTACATTGTAGGGGCGGGGCTTGACCCGCCCGGTTTTTCAGGTCGGGCAGATATATTGGTTCCTAACCTGCGTGTTTTCTGCATAGGGGCGGACCGATGTGTCCGCCCGCGTTTTGATATAACGCATCTTCTTGGAATGGCTTGCCCACCGGGTGAGCCACTTTTGTTATACAGTTGCGACCCGTTCTGGAGCGTCATCCCGACAGACGGTGAGTATATTCAGGGTGGTTTTGCACTGTTGCGAAACACCACTATTTCATCACCCAAAGGATGACGTCATGACTCGTCGTATGCTTCGCATCGTCCTCATCGCGCTCGTGTGTCTCGCCGGGACAAGCGCGGCAATTCGCCCCGCGACCGCGCGGCAGGAAGCCAACGTTGTCGCGGATAGCGGCTTCTCGCCCGCCGAAAATGGCTTCGGCTTCCAGAACTACACCAACGAAGTTAATCCCATCAACCTTACAGCGGTCGAGATGCGCCGCCTCTTTGGTGACGAGGTATGCGCGGGTACTCCCGACGCCGAGGGTGCGTGCGACCTGACCCCCCCTGCTGCCGAATGGATGGAGAAGGGCAACAAAGCTATGGGTGGCGGTCACTGCGACGGCATGGCGACGCTCGCTTCCGTCCTCTACTACAAGCTCGGCAACGAAGCGCCCGATCAATTCGGCAAGCCTGCTGCCGTACAGATTGATTTCGACGCCAACGCAAAGATCCAGCGTGAGATTGCTTATTGGTTCTCGACCCAAGCGACGCAACCTGCGAACACTAAAGACATCAAAGTGCCGCCTGCCCAGATTGTCGAGACGCTCATCGCAGCGATCACGAACAAAACCGAGACGTACACCGTCGGCATTTATCAGCCGGATATGTCCGGCGGCCACTCGATCACGCCCTATGCCGTGCAGGACAAAGGCGACGGCAAGATGTGGATCATGGTCTATGACAACAACTTCCCGAAGGAAGCACGCCACATCGAAGTCGATATGAAGGCCAATACTTGGAACTATTTCACCGCAGCCGATCCGAGTGAGCCGGGTTCGGCTTATCAAGGCAACGCCGACACGCTCACGCTCACGCTCACACCCGATTCAGCACGTCTCGGCAAGCAGAATTGCCCGGTTTGCGCCGCGACCACCGCGAAAATCAATGGCCTCGCGCAGGCGGCGACACAGTACAACGAAATCTGGCTCGTCGGCGACAATCAGCCGGGCAGCGCCCTTGATCTGGTGATCACCGACGATGCGGGACACCGCCTCGGTCAGATCGGCGGGAAGCTGGTCAATGAAATCCCCGGCGCGTCCTATGCGTCCTTCCGCAGCGGTCCGGCAACGCTTGAGGACGAGCAGGAGCCGGTGTATTACGTCCCGGTCGGCGTTAAAATCAGCGTGACGCTGGATGCCAGCAAGTCGAAGCGCGAGGAAACCGCAAGCCTGTCCCTGATCGGTCCCGGCCACGAAATCTCAATCGACAACATCAAGGTGCAGCCGGGCGAAGTCGATAAAGCGGTGTTTGCTGCCGATGGCAAGACCCTCACCTACACGCCGAGCAGCGGTGAATCACCGGACATCAGCATCGGCACGGCGACGACGGGCGCGGATTATGGATTCGACCTGTACGGGTTCGACCTCGACAAGGGCGCATCGGTCAATGTTCGCCTCGATGAGATGGCGCAGAAGCTGATCGTCAGTACAATTGGGAACATCAACCCCTCGACCTACGCATTGTCTCTCGAAAAGCTGGACAAGCAGGTCAACGAGCAGTATTACCACGAGGGAATTGAACTCGAACCGGGTGCGGCGGTCTACATCGATTACGGGACGTGGGACGGCAAGGGCGAACTCACGCTTGAAATCGACAAGGACAACAATGGTACGCCCGACGCAACAACGACCGAGCCGAATTCTCCGAAGCCGCCGCAGAAATAGCGATTATCGCGGTTACGCGAAACCATAAATGTGGGCGGACACTTCAGTCCGTCTCTACGCCAAACGGCGCGTTTCTGTAGGGGCGGACCTGTGTGTCCGCCCTTGTTTCGCTATGCGTTCGATTTAAATCTTGTCCGGTTCATATTTTTCGCCCGTGATTGCTACCGTCCCGGATTGCGCGCCCTTGCCGATATGCCAAGTCAACTCGCGCACCTCCCCGCCCTTGAGCGCCTTCACCAGTTCCGCGTCGTTTTTGAAACTCAACTGCGTGAGGTAAGTCGCTTCGCAGCGCACTGCGAACGCGGAATCTTCAAACGGCCAGGGCGTCACCGTCAGGGTCCCATCCGGGTGTTGATGCAGATCGTAACGCAGCCCATCGGGTCCCGTGCTGATCTCCACTGCGCGCTCACGCATCGGGATTTGCCGCATCGCAAGGATGAGCGAGAAGCGGTCGCACCACTGCATAAAGGCGTAGGCCGCATCCGCATCCTTCTTCGATACCTTGAGTGCCTTGCGCCAAGCCTTCTGCTGCTCGGCTTGCTCATCAAGAAAGCGCGCAATTTTCGCGTCCTGTGCGCGGCTCGGTTCGTTCAGAAAGCAGACGTGCATCGAAGTCAGCATCGCGACCCACCGCCCGCGATATACGGCGCTTTCAATCAGACCATACAGCGGTTCAAGCGAGTCGCCTGTGCTGTGCCGAAAATCCATCGGCGCGCCCGCATCGTTCAATTGTCCGCCTTCCCACTCCTTCGCAAGGTCGTCGTGGCCGGAAATCGCCGCCAGAATTTCGACCCAGCGCTCCGGGCGAGTGGCGCTCATCCACTGCCCGCCGATTTGTGCGGCTAGGAGCGCGTGCGCGCGGTGGTAAATCACTTCCCAGCCTTCTTTAGTCGGGTTGACGATCATGATTGCTTGCCCCCGTGCTTTGACTGTTGCAGTTTTAGCACAGAGCGCCGTCAGGCCGCCGTACAAGACACGCTTGCAAAGTATCGCTTCGTTAAAGCGCACCCATGCTATACTAGCGAAAGTGCGTCTAACTCATTAGAGAGAATACCGAAATGCTCAAACGCTCCTCGATTGTCATTGCACTTGCTCTATTGATGCTGCTCGCGTCCTCATTCACCACGCGCGCCGCTGACGCCTTGCCGACCTACGCTGCGACGGATGGCGTCAACCTGTTCATTTACAAGAACGGGCAGTCCACGCAAGTTACGAAGAACGCGGCGACCGTTCAGTTCACACCGTTTCAGGATTTGGTCTGGAGTCCTGACGGCAAATTCCTCGTCTTCACGCAGAGCGTAGAAGTCCCTGCGACGGGTGGCGGGAGCGATTACCGCCTCGATTTGTTCTACACAGATGCGAGCGGCGCTGCGCCCGTGAAAATCGTGGAGAACGTCGCGAGTGGGCTACCAGTCGCTTTCACCGATGCCTCGACGCTGCTATTCGCGACCGACCGACCGGAAAACCGTAACGCGACTACACCGGACGACTTCCGCTACAACCTCAATTCATATAACCTGCTCACCAAAGCACAGCCCAAACTCATCCGCGACTTTCCGTTCGGGGTGGGTTGCGGCGGTGGAAGCAGCGTCCCGCAGGATGGACAATATTCCGAGGAAACAAGCAGTTTCGGCGGCTCGAAGCTATTGCTCGCCTCCCTTCCGGCAGGAACCGTCGTGAGCCGTGATTGCGGTGGCGGCGGTGTTCAATTGCTGGCTGCCAATGTGAGCGCGAAACCTGTCATCCTGACGGAGAAGCAGACGCGCGTAACGCCTTCGCCGGATGGCAAGCGGCTGGCGGGTGTCGAATTCACATACAAGGAACCGGAACCACTCCGCGCGCTGACGTTGCTGGACCCGGCAACAAAGAAAACCCAGACGATCAAAACCGCCGCGCCGCCCGATCAACTGGCGTGGGGTGCGGGCGACGACCTGTATTACACCTCGCAGAAGCTGCTGCCGACGATCTTCACGAAGGCCGAACTTGGTCAACTGAACGGCGCGATGGGCATGGATACAAATGCACCGGGGCAGGTTCCTAACTCGCAAGTATCCATTCACCGTATCAACGTCGCGACTGGAAAGGACGATCTGCTGTATACAAGCGACCCGAAGCCAGAAGCAGGGGATAACAGCTATCTGCTCGCACGGCTGCAATTTGTCGGCGGCAACCTGTACTTTACGGCGATCCCCGGCCTGAGCGGGTGGGCGCGTGCCGTCCTCGACAAAAAGATCGACCTGACGAGCAGCACGGGCTACGACGACTCGATCAAGGAATTTCCGGTGTTGACCTACCAGCTCGACCCGGCAAACAAGGCGCTCACTTCTATCGGGAGCGGCCAGCGCATGGCGACGTTCAGCCCGGCAGGGTGAAAACGTGGGTGGACTCATCGGTCCGCCCCTACACCGTGCGGGTTTTGTAGGGGCGACCCTGTGATGGTCGCCCACGTTATCGGATGTGATTCGTTTCCCCTCAAGATTAAGAGGCTGTTTGAAAAAACCTGTTCGGTAGAATTGGAAGTACCACCGACCAATAAACCAAACAGGTACAGCAAGTGTGGCGCAAAGGGCAGAAATATACCAGTGAGTTGAGCGATGAGCAGTGGGTGCGACTGAAAAGGTACCTGCCAGATAGACAAGGCGAACGCGGACGACCGATGAAACTGGAACTGCGCGCAGTGGTGAATGGGATGTTGTACGTGCTGAAAACAGGCTGTCAGTGGGCGACGTTGCCAGCGTGCTATCCGGCCTGGCAAAGTGTGTACTATCATTTCCGTAAGTGGTGTCGAGATGGGACGCTTGAGCGCTTGCAACGGGCTTTACGCTATGAGGCTCGCCATGCGGTTGGTCGTCCCGTCCACCCGAGTGCGGCTATCCTCGACAGCCAAAGCGTGAAAACGACCAGTGTAGGTGGAGCGCGCGGGTACGATGCGGGCAAGAAAGTGGTTGGCCGCAAACGGCATATTCTAGTGGATACGCTCGGCAACTTGTTGAGTGTCGTCGTCCATCCGGCTGACTTGCAAGACCGCGATGGGGCGGTGCTACTTCTGGCACGCACCTCCGATACCCTGCGCACGCGCTTGCGCTGCATTTGGGCTGACGGTGGCTATCGTGGCAGACTCAGCCTGTATTGTGGTCAGGTTTGCCGTGCCGTGCTTTGCATCGTCTTGCCTCCGCCCGACGCTTCTACCTTCATCTTGCTCCCGCGTCGCTGGGTCGTTGAGCGTACCTTTGCGTGGTTTGGTCACTTCCGCCGTCTCAGCAAGGATTTCGAGCGCTGCCCTCGTTCCAGCGAAGGCTGGCTTTGGTTCGCTGATGCCATCCGCCTTCTCAAAACCCTTCCGCCCTAATTTTCAAATGGCCTCTTAGACTGCTATCATCGACATTCGAGAGAACTTCCTGTATGATGACAACCAATCAAGCGACTATGATAGTCGCTGTTTTTATGTTGCGAGGAGGTCAAAATGCCCGCCAAAACGCGAGTACAATCCATCGACGCATCGAAGGCGTTCAGCCTGCAAGGGGCAGAGCGGATTGAGGCGCTGCGTTCGCAGGTCATGGGACGCCTGAGCGCGGTCCTGCAAAACGCGACGGAACAAGCTGCGGATACGTATGGCTTCGATGTCGTGAAGGGCAGCGATGAAGTTACCGAGGTGACGGAAAGCGAAGCGTTCGCGGGGCTGCGTCCCACGGAAGGCGACTTTTCGGCGCTACGCAATGTGAAGCACCCAAATGTGATGATCGGCCTGATCGCGAATGAGGAAGCCGTGCGCGTTGCCCTGCGCATCGTCGGCGCGGCGGAATGGCGCTTGTTCGTAAAGGCGCTCTACCAATATCGCGAGATGCTGGGCGAATACCTCACCGATTTCGAGGATTTATACCTGCTCAACAGCGAAGGCGAAGAAGAAGCGATTGAAGAACTCGATCAGTTCTTCGCGGTCGATGTCGAAAGCGCCGAGTTCAAAAAGCAGGGCTGTATGATCTATTTCCCGGATATGGACTATCCGGTCGAGACCCAGGAAGACTTCGAGACGTTCACGGGGGATTTCACTGCGTTGTTTCCATTCTACTGGACGCTGCTCAAGGCAGCGCGCAGCGAAACGGTAGATATGGATCACCTGTTGAACGGTTAAATGCCGAACACCGCACCCCCCGTGCGCCTGCGGCGTGGACGGGGGAGACGTACCCTAACATTTTTCCAGACGGCAGCCCCGCTTTTTCTGGCGCTACTCCTCCTGTTCTGTGTTTACCTGCCCACACTTCAATCTCAAATCAACGGCAGCCCGGACCCCTATGCGGAAGATGTCGCCGAAATACAGACCGCGCTCAATCTCGGAGGGACGCTGCATGCGACCGGCTATCCACTCTATTCGATGCTCGGCGCGGCGTTCGTCGCATTCGTCAAGGCACTGGGAATCGGTCCTGCTTTAGCGCCGTCGCTATTTTCGGTGCTGTGGTGCTTCATCGCGCTCACGATTTTATACATTCTGATTGTCAAGCTGACAGGGCGCACTGGAGTCGCGGCGGTTTGCGTCGGGCTGCTCGGTCTGACGCGCGGTGTGTGGGCCTATAGCGTCGTCGCCAAGCCATACACGATGACGCTTGCATTTTGCGCGCTGCTCCTCCTGCTGGCGTTATGGCCGGGGGTCGAGCCGCGCCGCCGCGTATGGTTGCTGGCGCTGGCTGGCGGCTTTGCGGTCGCGCATCACCGCATGGCTGCATTCATGGCTCCGGGGCTGTTGCTGGCCGCGCTGCCGCCACTTTTCCGCGACAGGCGGCGCATCATCCCGGCCTTCGCGCTGGCCGTACCGCTTGCGCTGGTCGGCTTCCTGCCCTATCTCTATTTGCCCATTCGCGCGAATGCGGGCGGCCTGTATGTGTATGGCAGCCCGAACACCGTGCAGGGCTTTCTGGATGAATTCACCGCGAAGGAAGCCAATTATCTGTGGCGGCTGCCCGCGACCATCGAGGACTGGACTCGCGACGCGCGCGATACGCTTGACTTACTATTCAGCCAGTTGACACCCGCCGGGGTGCTGGTCGGTGTGACCGCGCTCGCGCTGATCTTCACGCGCCGCCGCCTCGGACGCACAGCGGCGCTTTGCGGCTTCGGGTTCATCGTGTTTTTGCTGATCTACCACCGCGTCGTGATGCCGAGCGCGGTCATGGTCCCGGTCGTGATGCTGACGCTGTTTCTGATCGCGTTGATGTTCAACGACCTGCTGACAGCCTACGCCGAGGCGAAGGTCTGGTCGGTGACGCTGCCAACGCTGACGATCATCAGCATCGCAGGATTGATCGCGTGGAATTTCAGTGCAGTCTACGCGATCACGCACGACGAGAGCAGCGTCCGCCTCATCGCGCTTGCACAGAAAATCCCGCGTGACGGTGTGCTGATGCTGCCCTGGTCCACCAGTTACAACGCGCTTGCCTTCTCGAAATATGTGACGGGCGAGAATGCCGGCCTCGCGCTGGTCGATCATCGCGCTGATCTTCGAGCGATCAGCAGCCCGATCTACACGCTTCGCGATACGTTCTACCGCTTTCCGCTTGAATGGTGGGACGCGCAGTTAGGTCGCGCTTACCTTGCCAGTCCGGTTTATAGCGTTGTCGCGATCCGTCGTGAGCCGCAAGCGGTCAATGATGAGGTGTTAAAATCAGTGGTAGACGGCGTGAACCTGCACAGTTACCGCGTCACCTGCGATGCGGAGGCGGCCTATCTTGAAGTCGTCTGGTCCACTACACAGCCGACTGAAAAGGCGTACAGCGTTTTCGTTCACCTCAGCACCGAAGCAGCAGAGGCCTTGCTCCCCAATGGCGACGTGAGCGCGCCACTCTATGGCTGGTATCCGGTGACGCGCTGGAGCGTGCGTGAGCGCATTACGGATCAATATCGCGTCCCACTCAGACGCGATGCCACAACACTTGATTTTGGATTGTATGAGCAGCCGACACCCGGTCAATTCGTGAATTATCCGGCCTTTACGGTCCCTCTAGCCGATTATGGCTGTCCGGTGAGGTAGAATACGCACTTCACATGAATTCAGGATATGCTATGTATCGCGCTCAATTGCTGCAAAAAATTCAGGACCGGACCGCGACTGTCGTCGTTGTCGGGCAGGGCTACGTCGGGCTGCCGCTCGCCGTCGCGCTTGCGGAAGAGGGATTCCACGTCGTCGGCTACGATGTGAGCGAGGCGAAAGTACGCAGTATAAACGCTGCACAAAGCTACATCCCGGATGTTCCTTCGGAAAGCCTCACTCCGTTGATTACAAGCGGCCATCTGCGCGCGACGACCGACCCCTCCGCCTTGCGCAATGCGGATATTGTGAGCATTTGTGTTCCGACGCCGCTCACCGAACACAAGGACCCCGATTTAACCTATGTCGTTGCGGCCTCCGAAGCGGTCGCGCGGGCGGCACACACCGGGATGCTGGTTGTCCTCGAAAGCACGACCTATCCCGGCACAACCGACGAGGTGTTGGTCCCGCGCTTGCAGGCGACCGGACTCACCATTGGCGAGGAAATTTTCATCGCGTTCTCGCCGGAGCGAATCGACCCCGCCAACAAAACCTACACCGTGCGCAATACGCCGAAGGTGGTGGGCGGCGTGACAGATGTGTGTCAGCAGTTGACCAGTGCCTATTATGCAACCATCGTGAATCAAATCGTCCCCGTTTCCAATCCGATTACTGCGGAAATGGTCAAACTGCTGGAAAATACATTCCGCGCCGTCAACATCGGCTTCGCGAACGAGATGGCGATGATCTGCCGGATGCTCGGCATCAATGTCTGGGAAGTCATCCGCGCGGCCAGCACCAAGCCGTTCGGGTTCATGCCGTTCTACCCCGGTCCCGGCCTCGGCGGTCATTGCATCCCGCTCGATCCGCTCTACCTGAGCTGGAAAATGCGCGGCCTGAGCTATAACCCGCGCTTCATCGACCTCGCCGATTCGATCAATACCGGGATGCCGGCGCATGTCGTCTCGCTGGTCATGGAAGCGCTCAATGACGACGGCAAGGCGCTATGCGGCTCGCGCATCGCGGTCCTCGGTGCGGCCTACAAGCGTGACGTGGATGATATGCGCGAAAGCCCGGCACTGCATGTCATCGAGTTGCTGCAGAAGCGGAAGGCGCTGGTCGAATACCATGACCCATATGTGGCCTCGTTCCGCACCGAAGCGGGCGCGGAGCTTCACAGCGCGGACCTCTCGGCGGCATGGCTGCAGGCTGCGGATTGCGTCGTGATCACGACCGATCATACGGTGTTCAACCGCGCATTTATCGCGCAGCACGGCCGCCTGATCGTCGATTCGCGGAATATGCTTCGCGACATCACGCCCGGACCGGACATCGCGCGGATTGTGCGGCTGTAGGATAGCGTGCGTATCTTCGTCCCCACCGCGATTTTTCACCCCGATTCGGGAGGTCCGGCGACGTATTTGTATCGCCTGCTGCCGGAATTGCTCGCGCGCGGGCATGAGGTGCGGGTGCTGACCTTCGGCGATGCGGAGGCAAGCGGCTATCCGTACCCGGTGCAGCGCGTCTCGCTCGCTCAGAATTTGCTCAAGCGTTACGCGGCATACCTTTCTCGCTATCGCGCTGAATTGCGCCGGGCTGATCTGGTCTATATCAACAATCTCGGATTGCCGCGCATCGGCGACCGCCACAAGCCGCGTGTGCTGAAAGTCGTCGGGGATTATGCCTGGGAGCGCGCGGTCAACAAAGGCTGGGTTGCGCCGGAAACAGACATCGACACCTTCCAGAGCGCGCGTTACAGTCTGCGCGTGGAAGCGCTGAAAGTGAGCCGCGCGCGTGAAGTGCAGACCGTCGATCAGGTGATCGTGCCGAGCGAATACCTGCAAAAACTGGTCATCGGGTGGGGCGCGCCGCCGGACCGCGTGCGCATGATTTACAACGCGCTTGAACACCAACCGTCGGGTACACTCCCGACACGCGCGTCCGCGCGAGCCGCGCTCGGCATCCCCGCCGATATCCCGCTGTTGCTGACAGCGGCACGGCTCACCCTCTGGAAGGGCATTCACATGGTTTTAGATGCGCTCGCGGCGCTGCCCGATATTCACCTGATCATCGCGGGCGACGGTCCGCAGCGTGCCGCCTTGCAGGAGCAAACCGCACGGCTGAATTTGACCGCGCGCGTGACTTTCGCGGGGCGTGTGCCGCGCGAGCGGATGCCGCTCTATATGCACGCCGCTGATTATTTCATCCTCTATTCCGGCTACGAGGGGCTGTCGCATGTGCTGCTCGAAGCGCTGAACGCCGGAACGCCCGTCCTCGCGAGCGCGCGCGGGGGCAACCCGGAAGTCGTGCGCGACGGCGTGAATGGCTTGCTTATCGCGCACCCGGACGCTGAAGCGCTCCGACAGACAATCACACGCGCGTTTGAACCGGGACTGCAATCCGCGCTCGCTGCGAACACGCTTGCAAGTCTGGATAAATTCGCGTGGCCGACGCTGGTAGAGCAGAGTATCGCGACGCTCGAAAGCGCCGCACACCCGTGAAACTGCTTTACCTCGCCAATATCCGGTTGCCTACCGAAAAGGCGCACGGCCTGCAAATCACGCAGATGTGCGAAGCCTTTGCACAACACGGCGCACAGGTGACGCTCTACGCTGCGCGGCGCGTCAATAGCGCAGAACTGCGCGACCGCGATCCGTATGCTTACTACGGCGTGAGCCACAGTTTCGCAATCCGGCGCGTGCCGTGTCTGGATTTGCTCGCGTTGTCGCGCGGGCGCATCGAAACGCTTGCCTTCGCGCTCCAGACCTTGACCTACACGCTTGCGCTCGCGGCGCGGCTGTTCTTCACGCGCGCGGATGTCTATTACAGCCGGGATGCGCTCACGCTGCTTGTACTCGGTTGGTTCAAGCCACGCCGCAAGCTGGTCTATGAGGCGCATCAGGTCTATAAATCGCGGCGCGGCGCGTGGTTGCAGCGGCAGGTTTGCAAGCGTGTAGCGCTCACCGTCGCAATTACGGGTCCGCTGGCGGGGCGTATGCAGGAGCGCGGGGCGGCACGGACGCTCACCGCGCATGATGGCTTCCGCGCGGAGCGCTTCGCGAACCTGCCAGATAAAGCCGCAGCGCGTGAACAATTCCAGCTTCCGGCAGACGCATTCATCGTCGGCTATGCCGGGCGGCTGCACACGATGGGGCAATCGAAAGGGATTGATACGCTAATTGAGGCGATTGCGCAGATACCCGACGTAACGCTACTGCTCATCGGTGGACCGGATGAATACATCGCGCAATATCAGGCGGCATGGCAGGCGGCGGGGCTGCCATCAGAACGCTTGCACACACCGGGATCGGTCCCCACTGATGTCGTCCCACGTTACCTCGCGGCGTGCGACTGTTGCGCTATGCCCACGCCTTACACAGAACATTTCGCGCTGTATACTTCTGCGCTCAAGCTGTTTGAGTATATGGCCGCCGGACGCGCGATCCTCGCCAGCGATTTCCCCGCCGTTGCGGAGGTCGTGGAAAATGAGGTGTCCGCGCTGCTCATCCCGGCGGGTGATGTGGCAGTACTCACGAATGCACTCCGACGGCTTGCAGCGGACGCGGCACTCTGCGAACGTCTGGGGAGTGCCGCGCGGCAAATGGTTCAAGCCTACACCTGGCACGCCCGCGCCGGGCATATCCTGAACGCAATAAAAGATGAAGATTAGCCTGATTTGTGCGCCGCCGGAAGGTTATCACGGCTGGGGGCGTTATACGCTCGAACTCGCCCGCCAGCTTGTTGCGCGCGGCCATGCGCTTCAAATCATCACCAGCACCGACGCGCCAGACAGCCCGCCGCCAGACCTCGCAAGTGCGGAATACATTCGCATTCTGCCCTCCGTGATGCAGCCGCTGCGTCTCAACAGTGCGCGGATTTGGCTCGCCGCGCCGCAGGTCCAGCGGTTAACCGCGAGCGCAGACGTGATCCACGTCACCGCCGAACCTTACGCACTGGCGGCGTTCTCGGCATTGCGCCCGGTCATCGTCACTGCACATGGAACCTATGTCCCGCGGCTGGTCGGCAAAGCGCTGTGGGGCGCGTTATACGCGCGGATGTTCCGGAGGGTGACACTAATCTGTGTGAGCGATTTTACAGCGGGGCAGGTGCGCGCCGCGCTCCCACTGGTGCAAACGACCGTGATCCCCAACGGCGTCGATGTCGATGAAGTGCGGCGCACCGTCCCGCCTGTTGCGAAGAGCGGTCCGACGGTGATCACGATTGGTCAAATCAAGGAGCGCAAGGGATCGCATATTCTGATCGAGGCGATGCGTGAAGTCTGCGTGAAGGTTCCCGCCGCGCGGCTGGTGCTGATCGGCGACGATAGCGACAGCGCCTTCGTGGATGCACTGCGCGCGAAGGTCACGGAGTACGGCATCGCCGGGGCGGTGCGCTTCGCCGGGCGCGTCTCCGACGATGTGAAGATTGGCTGGTTACAGGCAGCGGATGTTTTCGCGCTGCCCGCGCTCAATGCGGCTGGCAAGTTCGAGGGCTTCGGCCTCGTCTATCTCGAAGCGAGCGCAACCGGGCTACCCGTCATCGGCACACGTGGCAACGGCGCGGAACAAGCTATTCGTGATGGCGAAACCGGGTTCCTGATCGCGCAGAACGACCCGGCGGCACTGGCCGCGCGCGTCATCGAACTGCTCACCAACCCGGCTTTGCGGCAGCGGATGGGCAGCGCGGGCTGGGAGTATTCGGAAGCGCACCGCTGGTCGCTGGTCGCGGAGCGCGTGATTGCGCTGTATCGGAGTCTGATATGAAAATCGCGCTGGTGAGCGACCGTATCCCGCCGGAGAACGCGGGGGGGGCGGAGGTTGTCGTTTGGAACCTCGCGCGACAGCTTTCACGCATGGGTCACGATGTCCTCGTCATTTGTGGGACCAACGACGCTTCGGGTGTCGAGGTCCATGAAGGTGTCCAGGTCCACAAAATTCATGCGCCGATGCTGGGGCGCTGGCGCTTTTGGATTGGTATTTATCGCCCGCGTGTGGTCGCACAGGTGCGCGCGATTTTACAAGCAAGCAAGCCGGATGTCGTGAACATTCACAATGTACACGGTGCGCTCTCGTGGGGGTGCTTTGCTGCCGCGCGCGGTCTCGGCATCCCGGCGGTCTACACCGCGCACGATATGATGAGTATCGTCTACGGCAAGCTGACACATTTTATCGACCCGGCGCAGCGCGCAATCCCACCACGCTTCGCCTATCATTTGCCGCGTGGCTATAACATGCGACTGGCACACCTGCGCTACAACCCGCTCTACCGCCCGGTTGTGCATCGCTTTATTCGCCGTGCGGAAGGCCGAACGTGCGTCAGCGGCGCCCAGCAGGACGCGCTCGCCGCCAATGGCTTGTCTGGTTTTGAGGTAATCCACAATGGTATCGATCCAGCGGAGTACAGACTACCGAAACAGCCTGTCGATGCAGCGCGCGCCGAACTCGGAGACCGCCCGACCGTGCTGCTGGCCGGACGGTTGAGCGAAGGTAAAGGCATTTTCCAATTGCTGACTGCGCTCGAAAAAGCGCTCCGGCAGGTTCCCGGCGCGCAGCTTTGCCTCCTTGCGCGTTCAGCAGATGTCGCCGCTGTGGGTTTCCAACACCCGGAGCTAACGGCTTCACTATACAATGGCGGTTGGCGGCACGGTGAGGGGTTGCGCGCTGTGTTCGCGGCGGTGGATGTGATCACAGTGCCTTCGATCATCATGGATAACTTCCCTATGGTCGCTCTGGAAGGCATGGCGGCGGGAAAGCCCGTCATTGGTTCATGCTTCGGCGGCATTCAGGAAATGGTTCAGGACGGCATCACGGGCTATATCATCAACCCGTTCGATATAGATGCTTTCGCGGATCGGCTGGTGCGGCTGCTGCGCGATCCCGACCTCGCGCGGCAAATGGGCGAGGCCGGACGGGCGCGCATCGCAGCACATTTTACGCTGGAACAGCAGGGCGCGGAAATGCTCCGCATCTTCAACGCGGCAGGATCGACGCAATGAGCGCCGGCGCGGTCGAAATCGAAATCGCCTGAAACCAGACCGAGGGTGCGGCCTGCCAGATTACCGAAACGGTGTTCCCGGTGGGACGCAGATAAAGGACACCGGTATACGCCTGCGCTGGGGTATCGAGCGCGTGCGCCACAGCAACAATCGTGATGATGACCAGACTCTGCGTCACCTGCTGCTGGATTTGAACTGCGCCGTACCGCGCCGCAACCGCGCGCAGGAAGTCATCACGCACCTGGTTGACATCCGTGCTTTTGATGACGCCCTGTGCGAGGAACTGCAACCCGTCCGGGCTGGTGAAGAACGTATACTGCGCCTGCGTTTCTGCTTTCCAGCCTGTCGGTGCGACGCCCCGGAAAGTCGCCTGCGGGTCATCATAGCGGCTCAACGGGATGCTCACCGCGCCGGAAAAACGCGGCGGCAAGTCATTCGCTACGCACGTCGGGTCGGGCTTTGCCGTCGGGTTATCGAGAAACGCCGCGGTGATGACCTGCGCGCACTTGCTGTTGATCAGGACGCCGTGCGCCTGATACGGAAACGTGATAAATGTGCTGTTCGGCAGGCGCGCGTGCGTCTCCGCGCCGAACGCGGGTGGCGTCACCGGGTCCCCCGCACCGGAGAGGATCAGTACCGGACGGTCGGAGGTGATCGGCGCGACATCGGCGGCGTTGTATTCGGCGCTGCGCCATGCCTTGCACGCAGCAATTTGGGCGCGTAGTGCCTTCCCCTGTTCTTCCGCCGTCCCAAAGAGCAGGTTGTCCTTCAAGCGCTCGCGGAACATGGTTTCCGTCAGGAACGGGAGCGACTCGGCACAGGTGACGCTCAGGTTTAACCCAAGTGAAAGCGCCTCGTTCGCGAGTTCCGCGTTCGAGATCAGGACGGCAGCAATATACAAATAATTCCCGCGCGCCGCGTCCGTGATGGCCTGCGGGATGAGTCCTGCGTTCCCGACGTTGTAAAGCATCCCGAACAGAGTGCTGCGCAGCCGATCTGCAGTCATCTCCAGCGGGTAGGATTTGGTCGTGATCCCGCTGACTCCGCTGGTACGGACAGGAGCCGCCTTGAGTTTATCAAGAGCCTGCTGCAATTTGCCGCTCAAATCCGGGTAGACCTTATCGCAGGCAGCATCGGCCTTGCACCATGCGAACACTTTGTCGAGCGCAGCCTGACCATTCGTATAGGCTTCGAGGTCCGGCTGGTTCCAGGGACCAACGACGCTATCCAGCACCATCCCCGCGACGTGCTGACCATGCCGCTTCAAATAATACTGCCCGAGCCACGTCCCATACGAGTTTCCGAATACCAAAATCTGGTCATTCCCAAGCGCGGCGCGCAGGTCGTCCAGGTCATCCGCTGCCGCATCGCTCGTATAATATTGTGGGTCGGCGTTCGGGCTGAGACGTGACAGGCACGCCGCGAGGCGTTGTTGATAGGTCGCGGCTTCGGCTTCGGGCGACGGCGTGGACTGAAGATCGTTGAGTGCCTGCCCGCTAATCTCCGTACATTGCAACGAGGCTGACTGTCCGACGCCACGCTGATCCATCAGGACGACAGGGTGCGTTTTACGCAGTTCGCGGTAGGATGCGATCCACGTTTGCCCGAAATTGAGAAGCGCCGATCCGCCCGGTCCGCCTTCGAGGTGGAAAATTGGCAGCCCGGTCGCCGCCGGATCGAGCGGCGGGATGATCCGTACCTCAAGGGTGATACGGCGACCGTTTTGCACAGCGCGGTTTTCCGGGACGGACAGGCTGCCGCATTTCGCCTTGATAGACTGCTTCGGTTCGCCAATGCCCGTCGCAAAATCGCAATCACCGCGCATAACGAGGTTCCCGCCAGAAGTCGGCGCGGCGGTTTGTGCGCGTGAAGGTGTAGTTATTCCGGTCAGCATAAAGGTGAGAACGAGAATCCCTATCCAGAATTTGCGCATCTATCTCTACCTGCTCAGATTGAAGATCAGAAGAAGTAACGAAACGATATTGAGGACGGCCAGCGCGACGAGGCTCACCGTGAGCGAGCGCGGCGGTTTAACCTGCGGCTCGGCGGGTGCAACGGGCGCGGCGGGCAATTGAATGTCATCCGGGATTTGCTGGAAGTAAATCGACGGGTTGACGAATGGCGCATCGGTATCGACCGTGACGAAGTTCGTGGTCATCGGCGGCGGGATAACGCGAGTGGTGGGCAGGTCGTCGGTAAACTGCGCCTCGCCCAACGGCAAGTCATCCGGCATCTCATCGAAATCGACCGTGCTGCGTAGCGAGTCCAAATCGTCAAAAGCGCGCACGTCCTCGTCGTCGCGCGCGTCAAATGCAGGCGCGCGAATGGGTTCCGGCGCTACATTGTTCCCGAAGTCGAACGGCGCGGATATAGGTTTGCTGCTCTCGGCTGCCTGGTTGAAGGCGTCGTCACTGAACGGGTCGCCAAACGACGCATCGTCGAACGTGACAGGTGCAGAAATGGGATTAAGGATCGGGTTGGAAGGTGGCGCGTTGAAATATTCCTCGAAGCCGCTGAACGCGGCGGGGCTGCTCGCAGCAGGCGTGGCCGTGTTTGCGCCAAAAAACGCAGCGGCTGCGGTGGCCTCGTCTTCATCAGGCATGAATGGCGATGCGGCGGGAGCGCTGACCGGATTATCGAGTGCCAGCCCCTTCATCCAGTCGTCGTATTCAGCCTGTGTCGGCTGGCGTGTATCCGCTATGGGTTTCTGTGTGCTGCTCGGCGGCGGTCCCCACTCCACGCTGGTCGCGGGCGTTTCGTACCCGGTCCAACCGGAGAGCGCGGGGTCATCGGCAACGCCCGCCGCATAGGGGTTCTCATCGAAGCCCGTCTCCGCGAACGGGTTATCCCCGACGGGCGATGTCTCATCGAACGCTTGTGGCTGCTTCCGCTTCGCGAAGATGCGGACAATCGTATCTTCCAGACCGCGCCGCGCGTTCTCGTTGCCGGGGTTGAGCTGCAGGACATTTTCGAGGCAGACCTGACGCTCTTCGAGTGACTCAACGACGCCGCTCAACCACATCCACGCCTGTTCGTTGCGTTCATCGAGTTCGACCGCTTTCATCAACGCTTCACGGGCTTCGACGCGCTGCCCCGCCTTGAGCGCCGAAACCCCTTCCCGGACAAGCCCATCCACATTCGCTGGCATCGCTACCATCCTCTCCCGATGCCGCGAATATACCACAAACCGCGCGTGGCGATTAGAATGGTAGGGTACAATGCTGTCATCTTCGCCGCACAGCGGCGCGACGAAAGGATTTTGTTTGTGTCGAACACCCCACGCTCCGAGGACATTCGTATTCCCGTACCGCCGCGCTCCACGCTGGTTTTTATTATTCTGGTGCTGCTGATTGGCGCGGTCCTGCTCGCGACCAACGGTATTGGGCAAGGATCAGTCGTTCGCGCTTCGCTGAGTGCCACCCCGACGATCACGCCCACGCCGCAGCCGACGCGCAATCCGTTCGCATTCAATGGCTACCGTCCATTCGCCAGCCCGGATGGTGTGTTGACGCTGGAGTTCCCGGATACATGGGCGTTCGTACCGGACCCGCAGAACGCTAAGAGCTACTTTTTCGCGCCTGATGCAGGATTGCAAAGCGCGCTTGTTATTCAGTTGCGCGTACTGCCTTCAAGCAACTTTGTCGGGTCGCTGCCCGGCCTCACCGATACCAGCACGCCGCGCCAGATTCTCACAGCAGCGTTTGCGCAGGGGACCCCCGGCGCGCAGCAACCCATCGATGACGTGACAGCTTCCGGTCTGGTGGGTGCGCGTGCTTTCCAGCCCAACGCGCTCGACCAGAGCAACGCGCCGAGCGGTCAATCGCTCGAAACGTGGCTGCTCGCGCTGGATACGACGCACCTGCTGCTCGTTCAGGCGATTGCGCCCGCGACGCTCTGGACCCAGACGCAGCCAGTCCTCAAGCACCTCACCGATACGCTGCGCGTGAATGTGGCGAACGCGGTTGCGGCTCCCATCGGGACCGCCGTACCGACAGCACAGCGCTAACCAACCGGGACAGGGTGAAACAATCTCTTGAAAATCGTGATTCCTGACGATTATCAGAACGCCGTGCGCGATCTCGAATGCTATTCCAAATTGGCGGGTCACGAAGTCGTCATCTATAACGACACCGTGAAGGATGTGGATGCGCTCGCGGAGCGCTTTCGCGGCGCGGAGGCGTTGGTCCTCATCCGTGAACGGACGGCGATCACGGACCCGCTGCTCGTCCGGCTGCCAACGCTGCGCCTGATCAGCCAGACCGGGCGCGGCGTCCCGCACGTCGATGTCGCGGCGTGTACGCGGCACGGGATCGCAGTCGCGGTCGGCGGCGGCGCTCCTTATGCAACGGTCGAACTGACATGGGGCTTGATCCTTGCCGCGATGCGTCGCATCCCGCGCGAAGTGGCCTACATGAAAG
The DNA here is from genome assembly GCA_965246845.1 of Aggregatilineales bacterium. Lineage (GTDB taxonomy): Bacteria > Chloroflexota > Anaerolineae > Aggregatilineales > UBA2796 > JBBRMW01. The sequence goes on along the minus strand of CBDFFR010000005.1, from coordinate 553,028 downwards.
CGCACGGCTGGCAATCAAGCGGCGCTATCGGGCTTGGGCTGCGCGGTCGGACGCTCGGTATTTATGGCTACGGGAAAATCGGCGGCGAGGTCGCAAAGATCGGACGCGCCTTTGGGATGAATATCCTCGTTTGGGGGCGTGAGGAGTCGCAATCGCGCGCTGGGACGGATGGCTTCCCGATGGCCGGGTCGAAGCGCGAGTTGTTCCAGCAATCGGATGTCCTCAGCCTGCACCTCAAGCTGAACGACGAGACGCGCGGGATAGTCACGGCGGATGACCTCGCGGAGATGAAACCGGGCGCGCTCATCGTGAACACCAGTCGCGCGGAACTGATCGCATCCGGGGCGCTGATCAGCGCGCTGCGGCAGGGGCGGCCGGGGTTCGCGGCGGTCGATGTCTATGAGAACGAACCGATGCGCGCCGGACACCCGCTCCTGCATATGGAAAACGTGATCTGCACGCCGCATCTCGGTTACGTCGAGAAGGACAGCTACGAACTATATTTCCGCGAAGCCTTCGATAACCTGCTCGCGTTCGCGAACGGGACGCCCGCCAATCTGCTCAACCCAGACGTTATATAAAACGGGCGAGGCAAGCCGTCGCCCTACGCATACGCGCGCGTCCGGTGTGGAGGTGGCGGCTTGCCCGACCTACGATTTTATGATTACTCGCTGATCGCGATCTGGCGCAGGATGAACAGATCGCCGCGCGGTGCGTCGGTCGCATCGAAAACAGGCAGCCGCACGCCATCCACAAGACCATACAGCACCACGCCGAGCTGGTACGTCCCGCCGGGCGTCCCCGGCAATACCTTGACCGTATAGCTATCTGCGAGGATCGAACCCGGCGGCCAGAGGGTGGTTGGTGTCGTCCAGTTAACGGGTTCGTTGTCCTGCTGTCCCCAGAGCGGATTGTTCGTCGCGGGGTTGAAGCGCTCTCCGAGGATGAACACACTCACCTTATAGCGCTTCGGGATGGCCGCGCTCGCGCGCCAGTAGAGCGTCACCGTGAGCGTTTCCCCCGCCTTCGCACGATCTGCACTGAGGTCATAGCCAAGCAGCCGAATCGAGTCGCCGTAGCGGACGCTGACCGGGTTCTGAATGCGCGATGGATCGGTCACGATAGCGTTGGCGACGCCCGACCCTGCACGAAATACGGTAAACGCCGCGACGCGAACCTGCGTGACACCCACATTATTTAGCCATAACTCATAGCCGCCGCTCGCAAGCGAGGCCGGGAGCGCTATATCGATCTGCTGGCGGGTGGGTCCGCTGCTCGCGCGCTTCGGTGGATCGAACACCTGTGACGCCGCGACGCCGCTTTGATTCACCAAATCGATGGTAAGCGGCTGCGCAGGTAACTCCGGCCAAAAGAGCGCGAGGTGAACCGTATCGCCCGCGCCGTAGCGCTGCATCGGCAACCACACGCCGACCGGACCGGACGGGCTATCAAACGTGTTTGTGAACATCGGTGCGAAACCGGGCGCGAGGTCGTTCATCTGCGCGGTGCGCGTTTCGGTCCTCGCGTAAAAGGTGAGGCGTGTATCGCCGTAATCCGCGCTGAATGCCGCACGTCCATGCGCCGCGAACCACGCCGGAACCGCGCCCGCCGGGTCCGCGCGCTGCGCATCGAGCGTCGTGACCAGCCACACCGCGCCCGAACGCTCCCAAAGCGGGCTGAGGAAGCGATCCGCGTAGGCAGCGTCGATAGGCGTGGCGTAAGGCAGGCCGACCCATTCACCCGTATATTGCGCGGTGAAGATCGGCCACTGTTGATCGGTATAAAGCAGCACCACATCATCTGGCTGCCGATAAGCGCGTAACATCTCCGCAAGCGAGCGGTAATCATCGCGACGTGCCGGGTTTTCATAAACCGGGACGAGGCTTGTCCACGCGATGATGATCACGACGCTCAGGAGCAGCAGCGCGCGTCCGCGTCGGATGCGGCTCAAGCCCCACCCGGTCAGGGCGTAGAGGCACGCGGCCAATGGCAAAAAGTAGCGCGGCGCGAGCGGACGCGCGAGGCTCGGATGGATGGGCAGCGAGAGCGCGAACACCGCCAGCGGGGGCAATGCCAGACCAAGCAGCAGCAATCCAAGCCCTTCGCGGCGGCGCGACCGCATAATCGCGACGATACCGAGGGTCAGCACACCGAAGTAGACGAGCGCCGCCGGGAAGTAGAGCGGCGGATCGTTCTCGATCCCGGTGGTTAGCGTGACAGCGTAATATTGCAGCGCGAATGGCGCGGAAAACGGCTGATCGGTGGACCAGCCATGCGCGCGGGGCAGGATATACACGAGCCAGGGCGCGAAGAGCAGCACGATCATGACCTGCGCGGCGCTCCACTTGAAGAGCAGCCGCGCCGACCCTCCGCGCTGCCACCATACAAAAATGAACGCGAGGTTCGTCACCACGAGGACGCTGCCCGCGAGATAGAACGTGTAAAGCGTCCCCGCCGCCGCGAGGATATATCCGACCCACGCGCGCCAGTTACGACGCTTTCCGTAATCACGCCACCAGACCGCTGCCGCGAGCAAGGCTGCTGTTGCGAGCGCCGCCGCGAGGATGTGCATCCGCAATTGTTGCGACCAGGTAATCGCGAAACGCGATACGGCAAGCAATAGCGCCGCGAGTAACCCGGCACGTACACCGCCAAGCGCCCGCGTCAGGCGATAGAGCAGCGCCACGCCGATCACGCCAACCAGCGCCGAGAGAAAGCGCAGCGCGAACTCGCCTTCGCCGACGAGCAGCCACCAGCCGCGCAGCATTAAATAGTAAAGCGGCGGGTGGACATCGTGCGCGGTCCAATCAACCAGGTCGGCGGTCGGGAGCCGCGCGAGCCAGAGGCTAATCCCTTCATCGAACCAGATGTTGCGCGCGTCGAGGTTCCACGCGCGCAGCCAGAAGGCGAGCAGCAGAATGAGCAGCAGGATCGGCAACGTGCGCCGTAGGGGGTAATGGTTCATCGAGCGGACATTATACCCGCTCGCGATGGGTGGTTACTTCGCGGCGGTCCAATCGAAGCTGACGACGTTGCCCTTCCTGAGCGAGATGATCTCTCCGCTTGCAATATTCACCGCGCGAATCCCTTCTTTCTTGAAATTCGCATCGAAACCCAGAAACGCGATGTACTTGCCATCGGGCGACCAGCGAATATATCCCGAACACGACTCGAGGCCGAGATTGCGAACGACGGTCGGTCGTGTCTTAAAATCCTGATAGATCGCGATTTGGTAGGAAAGGCTGCCTAGCTGATTCACGCACGCCCCCATGCGGCCATCGGGACCCCACGCCATCGCGATCACTTCCGGCACGTAGAGCGGTTTGGACGCGCCACCGACGCTGGCGATAACCATGCCCGCCGCGACTTCGGAAAGGCTCCCGCTCGTATAGGCGAACAGCGTGCCATCCGGCGACCAGCTTTGCGGGAGTTCCGTCGCGCGTTCGTTCGTCGTGATTGTTTCAAGCCGCCGATCTGCAACGTAATAATTGATCAAATCGGTGTTGATACCGTTCTCGCCAGACACCAGCTTCGATGCCTGATCTTCCGGGACGACACTCACCGTAAGCGCCTTGCCATCCAGCGACCATACGCCGAACAAACCACGTTTGACGCCCGCGATTTGCTCTGCTTCGCCCGTCGCGGTATCCACCAACCACGCATTTTCAGCGGAATTGGGCTGAATTTTCGTAAAAACGAGCAGGCGATCCATCGTCGGGGAATATGCACCGAACGCGATCTTGCCGGATATTTTCGCGGCGATCAGCTTTTCCTTCGTGCCGTTGGCCGCGCTCTCGTATAATGCCCCGTCCCGCACATAGGTCAGCTTGCCGCCCCCGCCAATATCATCCGCGATGAAGCCTACCGGGGTTGCGGTTGGCGGGCGTGGCGTCGAGGTGACGCCTGCGCTGCTCCGCGCCAATGCACTGAGCGGCGATCCCGTGAACAGAATAATGAAGACCAGCAGCGAAAAAGCGCGGAGCGGGCGCATATGAGCCTCCAGAAATGCAAAACCTGCATAGGATCACTATAGCATGGTCTTCCAGATCGCGAGTCTCAGAAGCGTTCCGAAACGGGATGTGCGGGCTAATTGTTATACAGATGTGCAGAACGGAGGTCTATTGCGGCAACCGCAGCCCGGCGAATACCAGCGGACTGACGACCACCCCGCCGACCGAGACTTCCCAGTGGATGTGCGGTCCGGTGCTGCGCCCGGTGTTGCCGCTCAAGCCGATCACATCGCCCTGCAAGACGAACTGCCCCGGCACGACATAGCGCTCCGAGAGGTGCGCGTATTCCGTATAAATGCCATAGCCGTGATCGATGACGATATTGTTGCCGTGAATATCCATCGGTCGCGAGAGCGCCACGCGCCCGCTCGCGGAAGCCAGCACAGGGGTTCCCATCGCGGCGCGCAGGTCCACACCTGTATGCCGCCGCACCGCGCCTGTATTCGTATAGGTGCGGACCGCGCCAAAGGAACTGACAAGCGGGCTGTTCACGGGCGGGTTAAAGGTCCCTTCCCAATACTTTTTGGGCGTAACGATGCCATAGACATCACCGAGCCGCAAATCCTCGTTTTGCTGAATATCGTCACGCAGCAAATAGTTTAGATAGTTGGGTAATGTGAATGGCTCCGCGATGAAGCCGCCGTTCGCTACGCTGACATTGCTGCCGCGCTGCACCACAGTACCATCCGCACGGTAAAACGTGAATGCGACCGGATAGGCGCGGATGACCTGATCCATCGGGGCGGCAAGCAGACAGGCAAGGCCGCCGGAAATTGGGTAGCACTGGAATTCACGGTCGAAGGTGGTGGCCGTGCCGCGCACGAGGTTCGCGCCGCTCACGTAGACGACGCCAGCCTGCCCCTGCCGGATATTCTGAAAATCGAACCGGACCGAAACTTCATCCTGTGCGAGCGCCGAACGCAGCCCCGCGATGAGAAGAACCAGCGCGAGCGCAGCGGCTAGCGCCGATTTCAGATTACGATTCACTGGTGGTTGTGACCTTGCTGCCGTTCTCAGTCGTGACTGTCGTGACCGTGCTGGCGGGTTCGCCGGGCGTCGGGATGCTCGTGCTTTCGGGAGCGGGGTCGTCCTTGTCTTCCCACGACACAATCCAGATACACAGCCCCGCGACCAGAATGGACGCGCCGATCAGCGCCGCCCACTGGCCGATCAGCAGCCCGACATCACGCGCTTCGATCAGCAGCAAAATTACGATGCCGAGCGACAGCACAATCCATGCCGCGATGCGCGGACGGTCTTCCGCGAAGACCAGAAATTGGCCGAGCGCGGGCAGTTTTTTCAACGATTGGTAGGCGTTATTCACAGCTTCTATTCTCTCTTAGACGGGTTTCAAGACACGTTCGGCGCGCAGCTTCTTCATCAGGATTTGTTTCTCGGATGATTGCAATTCCTGTGCAGCCTCGCGCCACGCCGGGACTTTGAGCGAATCGATTTCGATCCGCTCGTAACCGAGGCCAAAGAACGCGCCGAGCAGGTTGGGCGGCGCGGTGCGCGGGATGAACATAAAGCCGACCTCGCTCTGGAGTTCCTTGCTCGCTTCCTCGACCGCCGTAATGAGCTGCGGCGCGACGGCAGCCAGCGGTACATCCGGGACAATGAAGAACTCATCCATGCGCGTAATCAGGTTTTCCACTTGAAAGCCCGCGATCCCGATCATACGCCCGCCGATTTCCGCGAGCAGATATGATTTCTCACCGAAGGCGAGGATCACATCCATGCGCCCGATTTGCTTGCCGCTTGCCTGTACGAGCAGCCGCGCTATGGCGTCTGCGTTCTTTGGCGTCCCGCGCCGTACTTCGACGGTCGAAGCGGAAGAATGGGGCGCGTAGGTCGCCAGCAGCGAACCCGTTTGCGGCTTTTTCACAGCGGGTTGGCCGAGGGGTCCGGTGGGTGGCTTTGCAAGCGGCGCGGGTGGCGGCACAAGCGGACCTGTCGGCGGTTTGATTGATGCAGATGTCGGCGGTGGTGTGGCTGGCGGTGCGAGCGGACCCGTCGGCGGCTTGCCAGCAGGCATTGGGGCAGGTTGTGCAGGGCGTGGCTGTGCAACAACCGGGATCGCGTTCGTCGTCGGGCGCAACGCGGTCATGGTCTTCTGCCATTCGCGCTGGACCTGCATATACACATCTTCGGGCGAGCCGTTGTTGTAAATAATCACATCGGCGCGCGAGATTTTATCGGCTTGCGGGTTCTGCGTCTCGATGCGCTTGCGCGCTTCATATTCGCTGTTGCTGCGCTTCTCGATCAACCGTTGAAGCTGCACTTCCGGCGTGGCATCGACGACCCATATCGCATCGACCTGCCCACCCAGCACGCCATCGACCAGCTTGATCGCTTCAACCACGACAATCGGCTGTTTGGCGCGGCTGACCAGAATATCGATTGCCTGCCCGACCACCGGATGCGTGAGTTTTTCGAGTAGATTCAACGCCGCATTGTGCGAGAAAACAACCGCGCCGAGCCGCGCCCGGTCGATCTTCTTTTCGCCATCCAATATCCACTTGCCGAAGTATTCAACGATAGGTCCGTAGGTCGGTGCGCCGGGAGCCATCGCCTGATGTGCGAGGCCATCCGCATCGATGGTATACGCGCCCAAATTTTCGAGCATTTTGCGGACAAGGCTCTTGCCCATCGCAATATTCCCGGTCAGGCCAATTACATATTTGTTTGCCCAGCGCCCCACGCCTGCCTTCGCTTTCCCCGCATCCCGGAAATTTGGCCGCTCGCCATGCGTGATTGTAACACAAGGGCGCGGCGCGGCAACAAACCGCAAGACAAGCGAAGAAACTGCCAAATCTTGACTCGTCACCGCAATTCATGTATCCTTTCTGACATGATTTACTTCGGCGCATATATCCTCTCCCGGACGGCAAAAGCATCGACCGTGCGGCGCAATAGGAGAGATTGCGCCTGCTAACCGAGTAAGTTATTCACTAATTAAACTCGACCGCAGAACGACGATGGCGCAACACGCCCATCGTCGTTTTTGATTCCCGAAAAAGGATGTAAACACATGCACATCATTCAGATCGACAAGCTGGCTTTGAATCACGGCGGGCGCGTCATCTTTGCCGCGCTCGACTGGTCGATTGGCGACCACGAGCGTATTGGCCTGATCGGACCCAACGGCGCAGGAAAGTCATCGCTGCTCAAGGCGATCACGGGTGAGGTCTCGCCCTTCGCCGGGATGGTGACGCGGATGCGCGGCGTGACGGTCGGCTATTTGCCGCAGGAAGTGACACTGCCGCCAAACGTGACGTTGATCGATGCCGCGAGCGCCTTGCCGCCCGCGCTCGTGGAAGTGGAGGCGCAATTGCGGCGCATCGAAACTCAGCTTGCGGACCCGGCAGTGTACGGCAACCCGGCGGCGCTTTCCCGCGCACTCGACAGGCAGGAACGCGCGCTCGCGACCTATGAGGAACTTGGCGGTCCGGCGCACGCCAGCCGGGTCCGCTCCACGCTGGCCGCGCTCGGCTTCACCGAGGCCGATTATGACCTGCCGACGGAAGCCCTGAGCGGCGGACAGAAGAAACTCGTCGCGATCACCTGCCTGATGCTGCAAGCTCCGGACGTGCTATTGCTCGACGAACCGGATAACCATCTCGATTTGGAAGCGAAGCAGATGCTCGAAGCCGTCATGCGGGGCTATTCGGGAACCGTGATCGTCGTCTCGCACGACCGCTACCTGCTCGATGGTATAGCGCAGAGCATCGTTGAACTGGCAGACGGCAAGCTGACAACGTATAAAGGCAACTACACCGCCTATGTCAATGAGCGCGAGGTGCAACGCCTGCGCCAGCAGCAAATGTACATTGCGCAGCAGAAGGAAATCCAGAAGATCGAAGCAGCGATTACTCGTTTTGAATATTGGGCGCGCGTCACGGAAGATGAGCGGCACATCAGGCAGGCGCGCAGCCGCCGCAAAATGCTGGACAAAATGGAAGCCAACGGGGAGATCATCGATAAGGTGACGGAGCGCCGCCAGATGAGCCTGCAACTTGCCGGGTGGCGTGGCAGCACAAAGGTAATCGAGGCCAAAGCGCTGGCGATGGCCTTTGGCGACGATCTGCTGTTCGACGGTCTGAATTTTCTGATACAACACGGGGAGCGGGTCGGCCTATGCGGACCCAATGGCGCGGGCAAATCCGTTCTGTTCAAGTTGATTTTGGGCGAATATGAGCCGTTCGAGGGGACTGTGCGCGTCGGTCCGAGCGTGCGTGTGGGCTACTATTCACAGGAACACCAAACCCTGCGCGACTGGATGCACCGCACGCCTATCGAGCGCGTCCGCGACCTGACGCCTATCGGAGAAGGGGAAGCGGTCGCGTTCCTCGGCAAGTTCCTGTTCAGCTATGTTCAGGCGCGGCAGCCAATCGCCACACTCAGCGGCGGCGAACGAAGCCGCTTGCAACTGGCCTGCCTGATGCTACAAAAACCGAATTTGCTGCTGCTCGATGAGCCGACCAACAACCTCGATATTGCCTCATGCGAGGCGCTGGAAAACGCGCTGGACAGCTTCGAGGGGACGGTTCTCACCATCTCGCACGACCGCTATTTCCTCGATCAGGTAGTGGATCGTGTGCTTGGTCTGGATGGTGGCGTTTTGCGTAGTTACGAGGGTGGATATACTGATTACGTCACCGCGCGGGATGCGTCAATGCTGCACCCGGTCCTCAAACATTCCCGTTCGTAGTCCATGCCGACTATGTTGGTTGGGCGGGTCAAGCCCCGCCCCTACAGTCAACCCGCATTGTGTAGGGGTCGGGCTTGACCGACCCACTTTTCGCGTCAGATCAGCATTCGGAGTAGCCGCACGTATAGCACTTGCGGCAACCTTCCTCATTGATCAGGGTCGCTTCGCCGCATTCCGGGCAGAGGTCCCCGACGATCTTGCCGTTGGCGACGCCGATTGCGGTAGGCGTGCCGTGATTAACTGTACCGTTCTGAGCAACCAGTGGCTCAGATTTCACCGAGGCCGTAATCTGCGGTGCGGCGGGTGCGTGATCATCACTCACACTGAGTTGGCTGATCGTCTCATCGAGGTATTCCTGCAAAACCTGCGCGATGCCATCTGGCAGGCTGCGCACGCGTGCCGCGCCATAGCCCGATGAGCGCCCGCCGCCGATCCCGGCCAACTGCGCGACGATTTCTTCCAACCGTTCGCGCGGGCTGATTGGCGAAGCGATGCGCAACACAAGTGAGACTAGGCGGCCAATCGCTTCGGAAACCGCAGCCGTTTCCGACCCGGCCTTGCTGGTGTGTGTGAAGACCTCGAACGGCTGACCCCGGCCTTCGCCGTTCTCGTTCACGGTTACGTAGGTTTTGCCGAGTGGAGTCCCAACCTGATAGGTGCGGCCACTGAGCATCCGCGAGCGCGACTTCTTGAGTTCGCCGTACATTTTCATGGGTGCGGCTGGCGCGGGCATCGGCGGCAGGACGGTACTCGTCTGCGGCGGTGCTTCGATTGCGGCGGGTTGGGTCGCGATGTCTTTGCTTTCCTTCGTCGCGGCGGTCGCATGCGTTTCGAGGACCACCTTTTCGCGGCTGCCCGTGACGTAGACGGTCATGCCCTTGCAACCCAGCTTCCAGCCGAGCATATAGGCTTGTCCTACCTGCTCTAAAGTCATTGTAGACGGCCCATTTACCGTTTTTGAAATCGCATTATCAACGAACGCCTGCATCGCCGCCTGCATCCGAATATGCTCTTCGGCGCTCACATCCGAACTGACGACGAATGTGTGGCGCACGTTATCCGGCACGCCCTGCACGCTCTGGCAGGACCCCGCGACGTTGACCTGTTCGACAATCGCCGCTATCTGATCCGCGCTGAGGCCAGAGTCCTGCATCGCCTTCTCGAAGAGCGGGCTGGTGTATTGCAGTTGCAGGTCTTGTCCCCGGTCGTTCACATGACGGATATAGGCCAGCGCGAAGACGGGTTCGCAGCCATAGGCTTCGCAACCGGAGACAGTCGCGATAGTCCCCGTCGGTGCGACGGTAAGGGTTGCGCCATTGCGGATACCATGCTGCCTCAGACCCGCGACGACTTCATTCCAGTTCAGCGCCGGGCGCTTCCAGTTGCGCGTATACGGGAACAGCGGGCGCGGCGGCTGCCACGTGAGGGCTTCCGGGTCGTAGATGCTGCCTTTGATTGCCGGGAAGGGTCCACGCTCTTCGGCCAGCGCGATGCTCGTCTGCATGGCGTGGAAGCGCACGAACTCCATGATCTGTCCAGCGAATTCCTGCCCCTCTTCGGAACCATAGCGGATGCCGCACTTGTACATCAGGTCGCCCAGCCCCATGATGCCGAGTCCGATGCGCCGGACGGCGTGCGCGGCCTTTTCAAGCTGCGGCACAGCCGGGACGTACTTGTTCGCCGTCACCACGTCATCAAGGAAGCGCGTCGCGGTTTCCGTGAGGTCTTGCAGCTTCGCCCAATCGACGTGACCTTCCGGCGTATTCACGTTGACGAGGTTGATGCTGCCGAGGCAGCAGTTCTCGAAGGGTCCGAGGAATTGCTCTCCGCAGTTATGCGAAACAATACCATTGGCAATTAGGCTGTGTGTCTGTCGCTCTGTGAGATCGTAAACATCAGCCGTTCCCGCATCATCAATGGCAGCAACGGATGTGATAAACATCTCGGCATTCGAGCGACGTACTTTTGCAGTGATGAAACCTGCAACCTTGTTTTGCTTGGCAGTGTCAACAAAGCCAATCTGTTCGACAAACAGATCGCGATTTGCCTTATCAATGATCAGCTCGTAGTCGGCGTGTGCTATATATTCTTTGTGACCGCCACGGCCATCCGGCATCATTCGCCCGCCCGCCACGCGACGCAAGTGTAGTTTGGTTACAATCCCGAAATTCAAAAGAAGCAACTGCACGTCTTCGAGCAAACCCTTTGATGAACTTGCTAGCCGTACCGAGCAGGACCCTTTTGCAACAGTGAGATTTACTGTTCCATCGGCAGTGAAAAGACCTTGCAGAAAACCAACGACAGCTTCACGCGGCGCACTCCATAGTGATTGAGGGACGCGCTTCTCGTGCGCAGGAGCATGGAGTACACCAAGCGTTTCAAAAAATCGCAACGGAAGTTGCCCATAGGTCAACTGGTAGACTGACCCACGTTCGTGCATATGACCGGGACCAAACCAGTCTTGCATATAGCCATGAATCGTCTCGCGTGCTTCATCTTTCGCTGTGCCAAATACCATCCCCACAGGAGAGCCGCTTTTTGGACTGATCCAGCCATCACCAGTCAGCCAACCTAGCACCACGCCCAATTCGTGCGACCAGTGCGATGGAACCTGCGCGTATTGCGCCGCAAAATCGGCTCGTGAGCGTGTAGCTTCTCCGAGATGATCTCCACCGTGTCCCATTGTGGTGAGTGCGTATTGCACCTGCACTACGTTGGGGAGAGTATATTCCCGGCTCCACGCGCCCTCACCTGATTGCAAAAGAAGTTTATCGCCAATACTCAGGTCGCGCAGTGCGACGTACCCGCGATCAGGAGTCAGGAACCTGTGATCAGGAGTGGCCGTAAGCACATATCCATGCTTGGTTGTCAGACGCGATACTGCGGTATTCTCGCGCGTCTTCCAAGCAGGGGTCGATGTACGAAAAGCGACACCGGATGCCTTTGAGCCTGCATTCCCCAAACCGGAAAGCGGAGCGCGGCTATCAGTTGCAACCATGAACTCTGCGTTGTCGTTAGCAAGGTCATCAATGCGGATCAAGCCGCGATCCGTTGCGATGCGCGTATCACCGGTAAAGCAGGGATTCGTCGACTCCAGTTCATACAAATGTGGGACCGGATTCTGGCGGTTTGCGGCATCGAGGAACAGCACGCCCGGCTCACCGTTATGATGTGCCTGCTTCACGATCAGGTCGAAGATTTCACGCGCGCGGACCGTCTCCCACACGCTGCCATTCTGCGGGTTGATCAGGTCATAGGTGGTATCCTGCTCGACCGCCTGCATGAATTTGTCCGTGATCCCGACCGAGATGTTGAAGTTTGTGATCTTGCTCTCGTCAGTTTTTGATGTTATGAATTCTCTTACATCGGGATGGTCAACACGCAGTACAGCCATATTAGCTCCGCGTCGTGATCCGCCCTGAGCAATCTCTCCGAAAGCCTGATCGTACACGCGCAGGAACCCGACTGGACCCGTCGCCTGCCCATTGCTGCTCTTCACAATCGCGCCCTTCGGACGCAGTCGCGAGAATGAGAAGCCGTTACCGCCGCCTGTTTGTTGAATGAGCGCGGCATCGCGCAGCGCCTGAAATATCCCTGACTCGCCGCGACCCATATCATCGTCGATTTTCAGGACGAAACATGCCGCCAACTGACCTAGCGGTGTTCCGGCTCCGGTAAACGTCGGACTATTAGGAAAGAACTGGAGATTAGTGAGCAGATCATAGAAGCGGAACGCATTGCGCCGCAGGTCCCCGCCGTGTTGCGTCTCTGCAAGCGCGACGTTATACGCGACCCGCCAGAACATTTCCTGTTCTGTTTCGGCGGGGTTGCCATCCTCGCCACGTCGCAGATAGCGCTTGCGTAAAACAGTGCGTGCATTATCGGTGAGTTCGATAGGCCGTTCGCGTAATTCCTGTGGAATTTGCACCAGTTCCGATGCGTCGGAAACAGGCATGGTGATAGCGTCCCGTGTACTGTTCACAGTTCCTCCCCTCAATATCAATTGCAATAGAAGACGGTTTCCTACGCCCGGATGTAGCGGGCGCTTCTGACTATTCCCGGACCGTAGCGCCGGAGATGGCGGCTACGAACGTGATGTGGCTGATGGAGTGGGGTCGGCTTCCAGACGATCAAGGAGTTGATCTTCATCGTAGGAGACGAGTGCGTGCTGCGCGTCCCCTTCTACCAGAAGTTTATCGATCTCTGCGCGCACGCTCGTCAGGTCTTCAAGACCGAGGTAGACAATGGCATAACGGATGTAGGCAATAGGGTCCAGCGATTTAAGTCCTGCAACGACACGATCTCCTACTACCCGGCTCGATACTTCGGTGCGACCCAATGATTGTAGATAGGTCTCGACGCTGGCTGCCAACCGTTCCATATCCGCCGCCGAAACCGGACGTTTCGTACAGGCGAGCCGGATACCATCGATTAGCTTTGTGCGGTCGAACTCCTGACGCGAACCGTCGCTCTTGATGATCATCGGGGTCGCTGCTACCGCGCGTTCCAGCGTGCTGAACCGCGCGCCGCAGTGCTTGCATTCCCGCCGCCTGCGTATGCCGCTCCGCACCTCGGTCGTATCTACGACTTTGGTATCGGATTCGTCACAGTACGGGCATTTCATCGTTGAGCATTCTCTCCATCTGTACAGGTCGAAAAGCCGAATTTCAACGCGCTTTTCCGGTTTTACGGGACAAAAAACCGCCATATATGGGGGTTCTCGGGAACGCCTGGGTATATGTGGCGGCTACACATAGAACTTTAGCACTGGATTCAAAAATTAACAAGGCGTCCACCCTCTCCAAAACCGCCTGTAATTCAACGCTCCCGTTTCATTTTTCAAGCGTAATCGAACGTTCGGGAAAATGGCTTAAGGATTCTCGATCCTTTATTAAGCGCTCTTAATGATAAAAATTGCTATGCAATTCGTAAGTGCCTCACACATGAAAGCGTGTAGTTTTACGCCTTTGTGCTTACTGAACAATACGCAAAGTGCCAAGCCGGAACACGTTGTCCTTTCCCTGCGCGACAACCATGCGGTCGCCCGTCACCGGGTCGTAAAGGATCAATTCGAGCGTGTAGTCTCCTGTGGTACCAGGCAGCTTCAAAACGCGCGTTTCTTCAATTCGATAGCCGGGCAGCATTGCAGTCGTGAGCAACTCTCCATTGCGCAATGGTGTATCCATATGCACGATTGAGTTTCCCGCTGAGTCGAAAAGGTACAACCCAATCGTGTACGAATTACGAACCTGCTGGCTCGCTTCCCACGCCAGTTGTACGGCAATTTGCTCGCCCGCTTTCGCTTCCGATGGCGCGACCCAGCCCTTCAAAGTCAACAAGCCTCCGAATGCAACACCCGGCTCCTGCGTCTTGATCGTGAACGGTACACCCTGATCAACCATGATCGCGGCTTGGGCTATTTGAAGGGTGGTCGTCGCACCCACCACACCTTCCGGCACGAAGGGTCGCGCCTGCTCGCGTTCCGGATAGACCGTCAGAGTGACCACGCCTGATCGTTCGCGCGGCAGGTCGTAGCGGCGCATCCCGATTGCAGCACGCTCAATGTAGATGATGCCTGGCTGCCATGCCGTCGTCGGGAGCGGCGGATAGCTGACGGTCCCGATTGGATGATCGAAACCGAATAGCCGCTGCTCATCCAGCACGAAGGCAAGACCGAAGCTGTAATCGACCGTCGCGGGTTTTTGAAGCTGCCAGTAGAACGAGACGACATAGGGACGGGTCGGCGAGACCGCGCCCGATGGACTGTAGGCGCCCTCGATGCGCCAGCCGAGCAGTTTGAGCGTCCCATTATCGTAAAGCGCATTGGCGACGGTCGCATTCGCGGGGAGCGCAGAGGCCGTTTCGCGCGTCGGCAACGATGCTTCTACCCCATTCATCACAACGATGAATAAAAGCGCCGCAGGAACCGCGAGCGCGCGTCTATCGAGCCGCCATGCGCGGCTTCGCATCGTCTCAACACCGCGCACCAGACCATACGCGACAACCGGAATCATCACGACGACGACAGGCGTGCGGATACGCGCCTCAATCCAGATGAACATCATCCCAATGAGGAGCGCGAGCGCCATGCCGATACACAGCCAGAGCGCTCGCTGTCGCAGCGCAAACGGGACAGTCATCAGGAACAGAAGCAACAACAATTGAAAATTCAGTGGATTGAGGCGCAATGAAGTCGAAACCGCCGCACCGTTCAGCGCATAGTTGAGATTGTTGCCCGGCTCTTTATACGAGAGCGCCATACCGAGTTTATGCAGTTCAAATTCAATGAAGTGGCGCGGCGAGAGGAGCGCATCCTGCAAGACATAATAATAGTAGTTTCCATATGTAGCATCGCTGGCATTGCCACCACCATAATCGCCTGCGGTGTCGCGGTTGTTACCCCGGTAAAGCTCCGCGCTGCCGACAGGCGTAATCAGATAGCCCGCGCCTCCCGCCCGGTTGTATAACGCGACCGGGACAATGAACACCCCCGCCGCGAGGACGGCAATCCCAAGCGGCAGCAATGCCGACCTGCGCCGAACAATCAGCAGCCACCCGAATGCGGCCAACCCGACCAGCACCAGTTCAAAGCGCATGATCGCCGCAAGGCCGAGCGCCGCACCCGCCACCGCTGCCGCAGGCCATGAGCGCGGATTGCGCCACAACCACAGCACGCCAAGCAGCATAAGCGTCACAAGGATCGTCCCCTGCGACGTGATTGTAAAATCGGTATCGTAGAAAGCCGCAACGGGATACAACGCGAGGATCAGCCCGGCGAGGTATCCCGGCCAGCGGCGGTCGAAGGCCAGCCATCCGGCAAGGATCAACGCGCCACAGTTGAACGCCGCCAGTGCCGCGCCGAAGATGCGCAAAGCGCCCGCCGAGTCGGTGCGCATCAGCCCGCTGGCGAGGACCATATACCACGACATGCCCGGCTGGAAGAAATACGTCGGCGGCGGGAAGGTCCCGGCGCGGTACTCCGCAATCGCGCTGTAATAGACACCCTGATCGCCGCCCCCGGCGGTCGGGTCCCACTGACTCGCGGTGGGCGCGGCGGCACGGTCGAGGATAATCACGACACGGTAGCCAAACGCAAGCAGGATGATGAGCAGCGCGAGTGCAATATCACGCCGCGTTGGGCGAAACGTCACGACTCCGGCGGCTTTGCCAGCGGTTCGGGCGTGGTGATGGTTGCTACAGGTGCAGGAACGCTGACTGCGAGCGCCGCTGCATTCGCCGCAACCGGATCGTCGTGCGCGGTAATCGGCTGGCTAACCGGCGCTGGCTCTGGTGCGGGATCGCCCGCCAATGCGAACTGGGCTTCATAACGGGTCAGGAGCGTCATCAGCTCCACAATCGGGAGCGGCTTGGGAAGGTAGCCATTACAGCCCGCTTCCAGACAGCGTTCGCGGTCGCCCATCATCGCATAGGCCGTGACTGCGTAGATTGGCGTCGTCAGGCCGCTCTTACGCAGCGCCCGCACGACATCGAGGCCGTCCATCTCGCCCGCCAGTTCGACATCCATTAATATCAGGTCGAATTTTTCGCGCGCCAGTTCCTGTACGGCGATTTCGCCCTCGGTATAGTTGACGACCTCGTGCGCGTTCATGCTCGCAACGCGCCGAACGAGCATCAGATTAGTCGCGTTGTCTTCGACATAGGCGATACGCACGGGGTCACGCTCCTTCCTGCACCGCTGTTTCCGACTCCATGTGGTGAATCGGAAGCGTGAAATAGAACGTACTGCCCCTGCCGAGCGTGCTTTCGGCCCAGATACGACCCCCCATCAGGTTCAACAACTGCCGGGAAATCGCGAGGCCGAGGCCGGAACCCGCGCGCCCCTTACGCCTGCCGCCCGTCCCCTGCCGGAACTCCTCGAAGATTTTATCCATATCCTGGGGCGCGATGCCGATGCCTGTATCCTGCACGCGGAAGAGCAATTGGTCATCTTCCTGTGGCTCCGCGCTGACCGTGATGAAGCCTTCATCGGTGAATTTCGCGGCATTACTGAGCAGGTTGAGCAGCACCTGCCGCAAGCGCAGTGAGTCGCCCCGCACGAGCGGCAATACATCGGGAGTCTGGCGACGGATGCGGATCGGCTTGCTTCCCTTGAGGCCGTTCGCAGTCGCAAGCACGCCTTTCAACAATTCATCGACATTGACCGCTTCGACTTCCAGATCGAGCTTCCCGGCGTCCACTTTGGAAAGGTCCAGAATATCGTTGATGAGCGCCAGAAGCTGCTTCCCGGAACTGTTCACCTGATCGAGATCGGCACGGTAGGCTGCCGGGAGCTGCTGATTCTGGTATAGCATAGGGAAGTTCAGCATCGCATCGCTGAACCCGATAATCGCGTTAAGCGGCGTGCGCAGTTCGTGCGACATATTGGCGAGGAACTGGCCGCGAAAGTTCTTGGCTTCGGTCGCGGCGGCGCGGGCGGATTCCAACTCCGCGTTCGCCTCTTCGAGTTTATCTGTGAGTGCTTTCTGGCGGAGCAGGCTGCGCTGAATTTCCTGTTGGCTGTCGAAAAGGCGCGAGGACACTTCGCGCTCACGACGATAGTTGACGAGCGCCCAATCCGCGATGCCGTACAATTCGCCCGATGTCTGCCACGCGATGCCGAGCGCACACACGGTCACGGCAATAGCGAAGACCTGTTCGCGAACAAGAACGGGAGAATGTCCAATCCAGGGGACGATCAACGTCAGCGCGATTGCGATCCCGGTGGCGGCCAATGTCTCACGGAACGAGAGCATCAGCCCGACGATGAAAATGACCAGCGGAAACAGGAAGGGGATTAAATTTTTATCGATGCTGGTGGCGGGTGTTCCCACCGGGGAGTACATGCCTATTGCAAAAGCCACGAACAGCCCCGCCGTGTAGGACCACACCGCAGGTTCGAGCCGCTTGCGTCTGACGAACGCGCGACAAACGAGGCAGCCAACCCCGGCAGCCGTGACGGGGAGGATCCATTGCGCTGTGTCGGAAACAGCCAAACCACTCAGAATGAGCGCAATCCATAAAAACAAGAAGGCAAGAATCAACGTCGCTTTCCAGAGCAGGGAAAGCCGTTCCAACCGAATTTCCTGAGCGTGATCGAGTGTCGCGGAGGTAATCATGAGTCCCTCGTATTCGGTAGGAGTGTATCCGCAATCAATGCCAATGGAGTATACACCGGACATTACAATCTTTTAACGAAATTTAACAATCTACCCTGTTACTAGTGTCCATAGAATCTCTGTTCGTAGCTGCCGATTCGTTTCTCAACCAAGCAACCCGACTTCGCTCAAGGCTTCGATGAGCGGCAGCGCCAGCGTGAATCGCGCGCCGCGCCCGACTTCGCTTTCGACTTCGATTGTGCCGCCGTGCGTTTCGACCGCCAGCTTGCAAAAACCCAGCCCTAGCCCGGTATCGAATACACTCCCGTTCGTCTTGCGTTCGTTAGGCGGTGTAGCTGTCTCGAACAGGCGTTTTTGATCGTCGGGCGCAATGCCACGTCCTTGATCCGCAACCGAAATATAGAGAAAGGGTCCCTTGACCTCCGATGAGAGCCGGATCGTTCCCCCTTCTGCGCTATTTTTGAAGGCATTCGTGATCAGGTTGATCAGAACGCGCTCGATCAGCGTCCAGTCGAGCCACGCATCGACACCAGGCGCGCAACCTTCAACAGCGCAAGTGACGCGGCGCGTGACCTTCATCCAGGCGAAGCTGGTTTCCATCGCGCGCAGGCACGCGCATACATCGCGACGGCTGCGCTGTAAGGTGAGCTGACCGTCGCGCAGGCGGCTCGAATCCAGAATGCCCATCACCATATTCAGCAATTGCAGCGTATTGTTGCGGATCAATTCGAGGATTTCCGGGTCGCTGCTCTGCTCGTCGAGCATGAGTTCGGAGCCAAGCTGGATCGCGGTCAGCGGTGTTTTCATATCGTGGACGAGGATGCGCGCCAATTCTTCGCGCAGCCTGTCGGCACGTTGCGCAGTGAGCAGCCGACGCACGCGCTGGCGAAGGAGCGCGAAGTTGACGGGTTTCGTGACATAATCCGTCGCGCCCGCCTCAAACGTGCGGTCGATCATCTCATGGTCATCAAGGACCGTGATCATCAGGATCGGGAGCGTCGCCCCTTTGGGCAGGGTACGGATTGTACGGCACGCCGTCAGCCCGTCCATTTCCGGCATTTGTATATCAAGCAACACAATATCGGGCATGTGCGCCTGATATTGCTCCACCGCCTCGCGACCATCCGCCGCCTCGAAAATCTGGTAGCCGCTCGCTTCCAGTTCAAGCCTGAGCAGCAAGCGGTGCGCGGCTTCGTCGTCGGCTATCAAAATGACTGGAATCTTCCCTGCGCTCACCTTGCCACCTCGCAACCAGTTTAGGTAGCCTTATCCCGATGATTGTATCGCATTCGCGTTCGGCGGGGGTGTCATCCGCGCGGAACGGGTGCAATCAACAAAATGAGACTACGTAGGGTTGACATGCTCTTGTCATTGATCAGGGTCGCGCTTGAGGCAGTGGCGGCGAATCTGCTTTCATCAGAGCATCGATCACTGCTTGCGGAATCGTACATTCCTTCGGAATTGGCTTGGAACGGATCGCCCTGAGTGGCGCGGTCGGGTTGAAAGCATTGTAGACGAGGCGCGAGACTTCCGCGATAGCCGGGAACGAATTCGTAGATTGCAGAAACTTGCGCTGGTGCAGCATGATCACGATCACGTAGTCGCCACCGGGCGTGATGAAATAGCCTGCGTCGCCGTGCGTATCCTCGATCCAGCCCTGCTTATGAGCGACGAAGGTTCCTTCCGGCACGCCGCCTTCGAGGAGCGCGCCCGTTTTGTTTGCGGCCATCAGGTGCAGCATTTTGCGCTGGAGAATCATTCGGTCAGGAGAATTGATTGCAAGCTGGGGATCGGTTGCCCAAAGAGCGGCTTTGCCAAGCTCCTGCCCGAACGCTTCTATGTCAAGTAAATTATCGGGGTCGGCATCGGCGTCTTTCGGGAGAACGGGTCCATCTGTCACGAAAGGCGAACCATCGCCACTATAGGTCCGCGAAAGGTACATCCCGCGAAAATATTCGAGAAAGCTCAATCCTCTTTGGGAGTCACCATCGCCCATAACTTTGATGAGGGCATTGGCGGCCTCGTTGCTGCTACACAGCATCATCCCGGCAGTTTGTACTGCTTGCAAGCGCGTCATAATGCCATCTGGTCGATACGCTAGCACGTAGTTCTGGAAGGCTGCAAACACTCCGATTTTGGTCAGGCTGACGCCACTGTACTTCACATCCGGGTTGTAAGTGATTTCCAGACTATGTTTGATGTCTCGTACGTACACGGATGCCTGCCGCGTCGTCCCCGGCACGAACTTCACCGACGTGAGATAGCCCGCGATGTCATCCAGCAGCTTGAGCATATCCGGTCCGTCGGCCTCTTGCGCGCGCGCCGGGATGTTGAACGAGAGCAGTATGAAAACGATACTGAGGAAGATGATTTTGCGCATGATGGGGTCCTGAGTATTGCGGTAGATGGATTGTACGGGCAAAGCCATCTGACTTTCAACGCGCGCAAACCCGGCGACGTGCTAACATAGTGTGCCTATGGACGAAACCGCGCTCATCCGCGCCGCGCAAGGCGGGAACCTCTCCGCGTTCAATGAACTCGTCGCTGCTTATCAGAGCCGGGTCTATAATCTCGCCTATCGCCTCCTTGGTGAAGCGGGAGAAGCAGCCGACGCGACGCAGGATGCTTTCATTGCCGCGTTTACGCGCATCGGGAGCTACCGCGAAGGCAACTTCGGGGCGTGGTTACTGCGCATCACGGCGAACCTGTGCTACGACGAACTGCGCCGCCACAAGCGCCGCCCCGTCACCTCGCTCGATACGCCACAGAGCGAAATCCGGTTCGTGAGCGCGGTCGAAGGTCCCGAACAGGCCGCGCTGCGTGGTGAACTCAACCGCGCAATACAGGGCTGCCTTGATGCACTGCCGGAAGATCAGCGGCTGGCGGCGGTGTTGTGCGATATTCAGGGATACGACTATCAGGAGATCGCGCAGGTGACGGCGGCGGCGCTCGGCACGGTCAAATCGCGCATCGCCCGCGCGCGGAGCAAGCTGCGCGATTGCCTGCTCGCCTATCAGGAACTTTTCCCGGAGCAGTTTCGTTCTAGTAATGATGCAATGAACGAATGAATTCAGAGAACAATGACGCCCCGCACCGATGACGCCCTGCTGGAGCAGCTTTCCGCATACCTCGACGATGCGCTTTCGATTGATGAACGCGCCGCGCTGAAAGCACGCTTGCGCACGGACGACTCTATGCGGCAAACGCTCGCGGAACTGCGCGCGGTGCGAAACATCCTGCGTGCGACTCCGCAGATCGTGCCGCCGCGTGATTTCCGGCTGACGGTGGCGCAAGTCCGGCGCACACGGTCGGTACGTCCGGCGCGCGTCCTGTGGGCGGTCGGTACGCTTGCGGCGCTGTTGATTCTCGCGGTCGGGTTCTATTCAATTGTACAGACGAGCCAGCCCGCATCTACGAACGGGATTGTCGCGCAGGCAACACAGCCGCCTGCGCTTGCCTTCCAGCCGACGAGCGCCGTACTGCCATCCGCGCGCCCCGCCATCCTGCCGCCGACCGCGACGAATATTCCACAAACCTTCGTCGCACAGGCTGCGCCGATCCAGCCGTCACCGACAGCACTGCAAGCCGCCCGCAATATTCCCGCCAGCCCGACGCCAGAGCTTGCCGCCGCACAGCTTCAATCGGGAGCCGCCGCGCCTCCGACCGCAACACCGCAGCCGACATCGGGCGCGGCATCCGATTTCGCCGCGCCGGGGTTATCGGCGACAACAGCACAAAAAGCAGCACCGACACAACTTGCACCACAAGCGCCGCGCTCCGCACCGTCTCCTGCCGCCGCCAATGAGAGCGTCGCGCCGACTTTGGATGCAGATAAAGCCGCGCAAACGCTGTTTGCCTTACTGCTGATTCTGCTGAATGCCATCCTTCGCGCGTTGTTGTCGCGAAGATGAACGCTCAACAGTACCGCTACTGCCCGCGTTGCCGGACCAAACTGCAAGTCACATTGAAATATGGCCGCGAGCGCCCGAACTGTCCGCGCTGCCACTTCATCTACTTTGAAGACCCGAAAGTAGCGGCGGTGGTCTGGCTCGAACACGAGGGCGCGATCCTGATGGTACAGCGCTCGGTGGAGCCGGATCGTGGTAAATGGGCGCTGCCCGCTGGATATATTGATCGGGGTGAGGACCCGCGCGCCGCTGCCATTCGCGAGACCGAAGAAGAAACGGGCTTGCAGGTCGAGATCGTCCGGCTGCTGGATGTATACTATGGCGGTCCGCCCACAATTTCGATTATTTTTGCGGTGCGCCTGGTCGGTGGCACGCTCCGCGCGGGCGATGATGCAGCCGATGTGCGCTGGCTGCGCCCCGGCGATGCGTATCCGCAGATTGCATTTGAGAGTACACGACGTTTGCTGCGACAATGGGCGGAAGTCCATTCTGTCCCGCCACCCCCGGAGGAATCCCCCTGATGCGCCGTTACCTGAATATCAATCTGCTGCTCGTTGCATTTCCGGCTGCTCTGATCGCGCGCGTGGCCGGGTGGGATGATCTACTTGTGTTTGCGCTATCCGCGCTGGCGATTGTCCCACTCGCGGGGCTAATCGGTAGTTCGACGGAAGTGATTGCGGAGCGCACCGGACCACAAATCGGCGGGCTATTGAATGCCACGCTCGGCAATGCTGCTGAACTGATCATCACGATTTTCGCGCTTCGTGAAGGGCTGATCGAGCTGGTCCGCGCCTCGATCATCGGCTCGATTTTAGGGAATCTGCTGCTTGTCACGGGCGCGAGTATGCTCTTCGGCGGGCTGCGACACGGCACGCAGAAGTTCGACCGCCGTAGCGCATCACTCAACGCGACATTGATGATCCTCGCGTTCATCACGCTCGCGATTCCGTCCTTCTTCGACCCGGCGGTGATTGGCGAGATCAAGACGGCAGCCAGCACACAGCGCGAAACCCTGTTTTCAGTTGGGATTGCGGTCGTAATGCTCGTCCTCTATGTTTTGAGCATCATCTTCTCGCTGCGCAATCCGGTAGCGGTCCCGCTTGTCGAAGGTGAGATGGGCGGCGCGGTGAAGCACGCCGTATCTGCACCGGCATTACGCAACGCGATTTTGATGCTCATCGGCGCGACCATCGCAATTGTCTTCATGTCCGAAACGCTGGTGGGGACCGTGGAGCATGTCGTTTCGACGCTCGGCCTTTCGGAGTTCTTCGTCGGGATCATCCTCATCCCCATTATCGGCAACGTCGCGGAGCATGTCGTCGCTATTCAGGTCGCCGTGAAAGACCGAATGGATCTCGCCCTAACGATTTCGATTGGCTCCTCGCTGCAAGTCGCGCTTTTCGTCGCGCCCGTGCTGGTCTTCCTCAGCCTGCTCTTCCCGCAACCGCTGCTGCTCATCTTCAACCGCTATGAACTGATCGCGCTCGCGGCAGCGTCGGCGGTCGGGATGCTCGTCTCGCAGGATGGCGAATCGAACTGGCTGGAAGGCGTGGAACTGCTCGCGGTGTACCTGATGATCGGCCTCGCGTTCTACGTGATCCCGAACGCGGTGCATTGACGGCAGCTTGACCTTTATTGACCTTTATATATTCTCAAGTGACCATTCGTAGTTTATAATTCACTTGACGCACCAAATACGTCGAGGCAATTTATGAACACACTTGAGAGCATCGAAAGTATTGGCGATATTCAACACCTGGTCCTCAGCGGCTTTCGCGACTGGAAGCGCTACGGACATGTCTCGATCAAGACGCAAGACGATTTGATCCTCTTCAATTACAACACGATGGCGATGATCGAAGCGAAGTGGAATTTCTTCGAGCGGGTCAGTCGCGGATTGATCATGAATGTGAAGACGGGCGAGGTTGTGGCGCGCGGCTTCGACAAATTCTTCAACTGGCTGGAAGGTGGCCGCAAAGCGCACGGGCATATCGTCACCGTAATGGAAAAACTGGACGGCAGCCTCGCCATTTTGTACCGTGCGGGTAATGGCTATCGGCTCGCGACACGCGGCGCATTCGATAGTGAACAGGCGCTGTGGGCGACCGCGTTCATGAACGCGCATTACGACCTGACCGGACTCGATGATAACCTCACGCTCATTTTCGAGATCATCTACCCGGAAAACCGGATCGTAGTCGATTATGAGGGTCGCGAGGATTTGGTATTGCTGACTGCGCGCAATCGGCATACGGGCGACTATCTGCCCTTCTTCCCGGATGTGTATACGCTTGGGACGCAGCACGGCTTCGCGCTACCGAAGGTTTATCCATTCGTCGAAATCAGCCACGTTCTCGAACAGACCGGGAAGCTCGATGTCAGCGCGGAAGGGTACGTCGTGGAATATTCCGATGGCTCGCGCTGGAAGTTCAAGGGGGATCGCTACCTCGAACTGCAACGCCTGTTGAACGGGTTGACTTTTCGGAATACCTTGCGCGCGATGAGCGGCGGCTCCGTTCAGCACATCTTCGATACGGTTCCTGATGAATTCCTCACGGAAGTGCGCGAATGGGTCAGCGAGATCGAAACCCGGATTGCGCAGGTCAAGGCGCAGGTCGAAGCGCTCTACGCGCAAGCGCCGAATGAGTCGCGGAAGGATTTCGCGCTATGGGTACGCGCCAACGCCATCGACTTTTCGCCGTACCTTTTCGCGATGGCCGATAATCTACCGATTGAACCGATCATCTATCGGATGGTCGATTTTGGACATCACGACGAGGCGAGCGGCGGCGCAGAATAGCGCTAATCCATCGCGCCTTCCATGACGATGCGCGGCGACGGCATATTGCGGTGAAAATCGACGATGCTCACGCGCGACAGCACGAAGAGCGTCAGCGCGAAGCCGACCGCCTGCACCAGAAACACCCCGCCATACGCGATATTGACGTTTCCGAACAGGGCGAAGCCGATGTCACGCAGCGCCCCGCCGAGTGCCGTCCCTGCGCCGCGCGCCAGCGTTTCCGAGACGGTCCACAGCGAGAGGTACAGCCCCGCGCCTGCAATCGAGGTCATATCCATCATCAGGCCGAGCGTGCCGACCGTCCACACGCCGAGTCCGATACCGAGGACGATCAGCGCCACCGTGAGCAGCGGACGCACGCCCGCGAATGCAGAGATCGCGAACAGCGCAAACGCAGCAATCAGGATGAACACGCTCCAGCGGGAGGCCGAAATGTTGTTGATGCGCGCCGGGAAGCGCCGCGCGAGCAGCAGCGTCACGACAATCGCGATCAGCGTCATCGACCCCCAATAGGACGAAAAGCGGTTCGTGGTTGCGGGTGGCATCCCGAAGACCTGCGCACCAAATGGCTCCAGGATGATGTCCTGCGTATAGAAGAACATCGTCGTCAGGCCGAGGAACAGGAAAAACAGGCGCGTCTGGCGGTTCGCCCACGCATCCCGGATCGTCTGGCCGAACGAGACTTTGGGTCCGGTCTGTTCAGGTTCCGGCGCGGCGTCACCCATGCGCTGGCGGCGCTCCTCGCCGAGAGTGGAGAGGAACCAGAACGCGCCCATAATCAGCGGCGCAATCAGGAACAGGCGCAGGAAGCCCTCGCGCGTGTATTCCTTGAGCAGCACGCTATACAGAATGCCGGACCCTGCGAACCCGCTAATCAGGAAGAACCAGACCACGCTCACGACGCGCGTTTGTTGCGGCTTCGGCGTGATGTCGTAAATCAGCGCCAGGTAGGTCGTGCCGGAGAAGACCGAGCCGACGCTGAACAGAATTACCGAGGCGACCATTCCGATCCATGCGAGCGGCGCGTTCGTTTCATATGCCGCGACGGTACACAGCGCGAGCATGAAGAGGCTAATCATGATCATGAAGCGCCCGCCCCAGATATAGGGGAGCCGCCGATAGCCAAAATAGGCTTTCACATCGGAGCGCTGTCCGATCCAGACCGAAAGCGGCGCAAGGATATAGCGCAGCGCGAGCAGTAGCGAGATCGGGAACGCGGCGAAGCCAAGTTCGGCAATCGCGATGCGGTTCCAAACCGCAGAGACCAGAATATCGGCCATCGAAGACCCGATGTGGAATGACCCGATCTTGATGTTGCGTGCGAGCGAGATGGGGCGGGTAGCAGTGGTGGACGTGGGTTCGAGGGTTGTCATGCAAAAAGACCTGTCAGCGGATTGCTTTGTTAAATTTAGCACAAGCGGGCGCGTTTGTGAACCCGCCTCATGTGATTTTTAGCGAAGACCGCTGTAACGGCACTGATGATGCCAGAGTAAAAAGAAAGTGGGGTCGGCCAGACCGACCCCACATTTTATGAGATATTTTCAGGAACTGTGAGACGCTACAGACGGCTAGATGTCCAGTCTGGCATCCCGCGCGTGCGTGGTGATGAACTTGCGGCGGGGCGGAACTTCATTGCCCATCAGCATATCGAAGATGTGGTCTGCTTCGGCGGCATCATCGATAGTGACTTGTAACAGGGTACGGCGCGATGGATCGAGCGTGGTTTCCCAGAGCTGTTCCGGGTTCATTTCACCGAGACCCTTATAGCGCGAAACCTGCACCTTTGTCGGTTCCGGGTACGACGAGAGCGCACGAGTGAGCAGCGCATCTTCCTTCATACCGGGTTCGGGATAGTAGTAGCGCGCGTTTTTCTTGTATTCGAGCCGGAAGATAGGCGGCTGCGCGATGTAGAGATGGCCGTTCTGGATGATCGGCTGCATATACCGAAAGAAGAACGTTAATAATAACGTTCTGATATGCGCGCCATCAACGTCAGCATCAGTCATGATCACGAGCTTATGATACCGCAACTTACTAACAGAAAAGTCATCCGAAATGCCGACGCCCAATGCGGAGATGAGCGACTTGATTTCATTGCTGTCGAGGATTTTGTTGAGGCGTGCGCGCTCGGTATTGAGGATTTTGCCGCGCAAGGGGAGAATTGCCTGAAAGTGGCGGTCGCGACCTTGCTTTGCGCTGTTATGGACGAAAACGCCCGATGCCAGTGCGAAGTTGTGCGTACCGGGAACTTCTGCATCGTAGACATCGACGCTCGACTCAAGCCGCTCAACACGAACGACGCGATGATTGTAGTTTGTTACAGCTTCGCGTGCTTTCGCCTCATCGTTGTTGAAGTAGCGTTCGCAAAACGTCTCGAAACGCAACAGGGATTTATCGCGCTTTGTAAGCCGTAATCCGTTGTACGCATCAATATCGACCACCCCGTGTTCGAATTGAATCTGTTTCAAGACTGCGATGGTTTTTTTGTAGTAGGTTTCACGCAACGCTCGCTTGCGCTTTTCACGAAACTCCGGTGTCCACTGCTCACTCGTCTTTGCACGTCGCCACTCGAGTAAAGCAGGATCATTCCACTCCTCTTTTGCCTTGATGGACACATTTGCGCGGGCTTCCGGGTGTTCGGCAAAAAATGTATGTGTGCGCTCTGCTTGCTCTGCACGATTTTCCGCATCACTCCAATACTCACGTTGCGCTTCGACGAGGCGTGCGTTATTTGCTTGACGGTATTCTGCGTTGTTGTCGTAGAATTCACGCCATTTTGCACCCATAAAGGCCTTGTACTCCTCATCTTCCCACTGCGCTTTTGCTTGGGTAGACAGAACAGCACGAGTATCAGGTTGCTTCATACGCTCGCTCATCGCTTGGCGAAAAGCGGGCGTTTTGCGGATTTGCCGACCTTTTTCAATCACATCCGGGCGGTGCAGCGTCTTTCCGACATGATCGCGATGCAGCGCAAGGTGATCTTCTGACTTCATACGCCGGATGTTTGTGGGATCGTTATTCAGCTTGTCGAAATCAACATGGTGGCAATGATCACCATCTGCCTCTGCATACACGCCCTTCCAGCGGTTGTATCGATCCGCGAGCATGTGCGTAAATACCCAGGTTTCGGAACGCGGGTCCCACGTCATTTCATAGCCGTCGATTGTGATTCCACTCTCTGCTTTGTTCGATAGTTTGCGATAGAGCGGCATCACACTATCCGAAGATGTGAGATCGATTGCAGCTTTGTAGCTACCATCTCGCAGCATGAAGCGATGATCCGGCGTGCAAATTATCGCTTCGTTGTTATCGAGCGTAACTCGTACAACATCCGCATTATGTTTCGTGACACGCGCATCAATTATTTGCTCGATGCCAACCGTGCCATCTTTGCGAATTGTGTAGCAGAAGTGTCGTTTGCCTTGTGCCTGCTCTACAACCAACTGCTCGAAACTTAAGGATCGTCCATCAGCAAGAGCAACCCGCGTATCGCCAGAAAAACATCCGCCGGCACTGTCGCCCTCGACCAGAAATAATTCTGTCTTAGTGGCGTCGCGCTCGGAGCAATCCGCGAGCTTACCGGGCAGCGTCGTGTTTTCGAGAAGACTCTTACGTCCGGTCAACAGTTCGCGCTGCTTTTCGAGGGCGTCCCGGATACGCATCGAGTTCATGCACTTATCGATTATGCGGCGTGCCTCTCTCGGGTTTTCTTCCATGAACTGTGTGAAGAAATCCGTCACGACGGAAGCGACCAGACCGCGAATTTCCGGGTTGATCAGCTTGCCCTTCGTCTGGCTCTCGAACTGCGGCGAAGGATGCTTGATACTCACAATCGCGGTGAGTCCTTCCAGCGTGTCACGACCGGAAAAGTTCGTATCCTTTTCCTTGAGCAGCCCCTGCTTGCGCGAATAATTGTTGATCGCGCGGGTGAGCGCCTCGCGCAGCCCGGTCTGGTGGCTGCCACCATCTGGCGTATTGATATGGTTGGCGAAGGAGAGTTCGGTGCTGCTGCTCGTGCCTTCCGTGTACTGGAAGCCGAATTCGACGGCCATCCAGCCTTCATCGTTCTGGCCTTCGTTGAACTTCACGTCCTTGAGGCCGCCGATGACCGGGTGAACCACCTCGCGGTTGCGGTTCAGGTAGCGCGTGAACGAGAGGACACCACCCTCGAAATAGAAAGTCAGTTCGCTAGGGAAGGGCTGCTCGCGCTCGTCGATCAGCGTGAGCATCGCGCCGCGTGTAACGTAAGCCATTTCGCGGAAGCGCTGCGCAAGTATGCCGAACTTGAAATCACCCGTCTGCATGATCGTCATATCCGGGTGGAATGTAATCGTCGTGCCGTTCGTCTCACCCGGCTCAAGGTCGCGGACAAAATCAACTGCTGTGGTCGGCTTGCCCGCCGCGAATTCCTGCTGCCACAATTTACCATCGCGCTTCACTTGCGCGATCAGGTGCGAGGATAGCGCGTTCACCGCCGAAACGCCGACGCCGTGCAGACCGCCCGATACCTTGTAGGCGGCTTTGTTCGTGCCGTCGTTGAACTTCGCGCCAGCGTGAAGCTGCGTCAGCACCATCGTCAGGGTCGAGATACCCTGCTTTTTGCTCAGGCCGACCGGGATACCGCCGCAGTTGTCCTCGACCGAGATGTAGCCGTTGGTGTGAATCGTCACCCAACAGTGATCGCCGCGCCCGGCCATGATTTCATCGATGGAGTTATCCACGACTTCATAGACGAGGTGATGCAGCGCCCGCTCATCGGAGCCGCCGACATACATCCCCGGCATGACGCGAACTGCTTCCAATCCTTCAAGCGACCTGATGTCATCTTCGGTCTGAACGTTTTGTAACCGGTCTGCCACGATGCCTCCAAAATCTGATTTGCGCCTCTAAATCAGGCGCAAAGTCAGGGCGTTTCCGTCATTTTCACGAGCGTTAGAGTAGGTGTCATTATACCTCAACTAACATGGATAATCAAGAACAGACGTTCGCAACTGGACCTGGGTTATGCTTGATATTCATACCTGAATTGAGGTACGCTCGTTGGCATGAATACCTATCAAAAAACCCGGCAGGCATGGCGCGACATCTGGATCGGGACGGAGTTCGACAAGGAACTGCGCTCGCTGGACTATCCGCGTTCGCGTGAATTGCTCGACCTGTACATGCCGTTTCTGGATAAAGCGCGGCTCACGCTGGAAGCGGGCAGCGGTCCGGCACACATCGTCTATTATCTGGAACAGCGCGGCTACCCTGCAATTGGATTGGATTACGCCCCGGAAGCGCTATGCTTCACGCACGAACGCCTGCCCGACCTGCGCTTGCACCTCGGCGACGTTCATATGCTGCCCTACCGTTCGGACCTGTTCGGCGCATATTTGTCGTTCGGCGTCCTTGAACACTTCGAGCAAGGTCCTGAACCCGCGCTGCGCGAGGCGTTCCGCACCCTTGCGCCCGGCGGCGTGCTGGTCCTGACAATCCCGCATCCGCAAGTCGTGGATCAGCTTTATAAATTACGCGAACGGCTGCGTCCCGGATCGGTGAAGCGCGCCGCCTATTACGAGCGCACGTATACGCACCGCGAACTTGCGGACTATGTAAGAAAGGTAGGCTTCCGCATCGAACGCATGGAGCCGATTGGACATTCGTACACGCTTTATGGGCTGCTGCCGATCTTCCGCAAGCGCGGCAGTTATTACGAAACATCCGCGCTGGGGGAGCGCGCGGGACGCTTCCTAAAGCGCATCCTTCCCTGGCGGTTTGCATTCCACACACTGATTATCGCGCGCAAATAAAAAACCCTCTCGATTCACGAAAGGGCTTGATAATGACCATACGCCGCAATGACTATTCGAGGTAGCGCGTCTCCGCGATCTGGTTGACCGTGTGATGCGTGCGGAACAGACTATACAGGCCGGGCTTTCCGGGGACCGGGTTCAGCACGTTTTCGACCTGCATGATGCTGATCCACAGCTCAAGCGCCGGGTCCATGAAATTCGTTTCGCGCTGCAAGGCGGCAAAGTTGATCGGCAGGTGCTGTTCGTAGAGCGAGAGCAGCACGAGGATGAATTGATCGCGCTCCTGCAAGACTTCGCGTGTGAGCGATGCCTCGGAGATGAGCGAGATGCCTTTGGTCTGATAGTTGCTCTGCGGGTTGTCGTACTCGTTGACGGCAGCCGCGCCGAGTTCGAGCAGCCATTCGACCGCGCGCTGGAAGACCACACCGCTATCATAGGGGCGCAAACGGCGGTGCAGCGACCCCAGCGGACACCATGTAAATCCGCGATAGCTGGTGAATTGATCGACGCTGACGATGATCCGCTTCATCATCGCGTCGACTTCTTCATCGCGGGTCGCGAGATCGCCCTGCGCGAGTGGCGCAAGGTCATCATAGCTGGTATCGAACAGATCAATCATGACGGTTTGCATCGGCATGGGGCGACCAGCTTTCGCCGTCTTCGGCAGCTTGATCACCGGCACGAGGTCTTCCGGGTTGTGGCGGTGCGGGACCATCTCACGCGCGAGGATGCCTTCGCGTACCAGACAATCGATCCAATCCGAGCGCCACGCATCATCCGGGTTGAGGCCAGGCCGTTCCAGCGCGCGGTCCATCGCGATCCCCTTGAGAAGGAATCCGTAATTCACATATTCCCAGTTGCGCACATCCAGCGTATTCGCAACGCGCAGCACGATCCGCTCCCGAATGAGCCGCACGCGCTCGACAGTCTGGTTTTCCGGCGCGGGGACGACAAAATCTTCCGTGCCGTTGTGGGTGACGCGCAGAATGCCCATCACGACCGCCTGCGAAACGAGGTCATGCGCGCGCGCATCGGAGACGACATCGTTCATGCGGTGAAGCTGCTCTTCGAGCATTTCCATCGTGATCCCCTGTCCGGGGTAGAGCGTCGCCAGACGGTCATATTGCAGGACGACGCTCGCCCATTGCGAAGGCGTGAAAGCCGCTGCGGTTGCCGTGACGGGCGCCGTCAACTGTGCGTTGTAGACGTGGCCGAGCGTCTCATGCCGATTCAGGTGCAGAAAGTCATCCAGGTATTCGACCTGCAAGCCGGGATTGTTCTCCAACTGGCGGCTCATGCTCCCGCGCACGCCCCACACGATGACCTGCTTGCCGCGTGTGCGCAGCGAATTAAAAACATCGTTGAAGTCGCGGTCGCCGCTCGCGATCACCATTACATCAGTGGAGGTAGCCTGCACACTGTCAGCAAGGACATCCTTCGCGATTCGCATATCGGCGCTGTTCTTGCCGGGCAGGTTGAACACCGGGTCGATGTTGGCGAGAGCCAGACGGCTCGGCGCTTCATCGGAGACTTCGCGCCCGGCGTCATCCATCAGCGGCGGGAGCGCGCCGCGCTGTCCCCAGGGTGCGTAGGCCGCCATGCGCGTCACCTGTCCATAATTCGCGGCCTGACGTTGCAAGCCGTCAATCAGGCGATCCAGATTGACCAGATAGCCGTTTTCATTAAGGCTGATCGCGATATTTTCAAAATCGATATACAGGCTGACCGTTTTCGATTGAATACCGAGAATCGTCTCAAGCGGCTGGAAAATCGCGCCATCCACGCGCTGGCTGCTATCCGACCAGACACGGATGCGCCCCTGACGGCTCATCTTTACGCGCTTGATCAGCCCGATCAACTCCTGATTTGTCGTGACGAGAATCAACTCGTCAAGCGGTTCCGGCTCCGTGCTGAAATATTGGATGATCAGCGAATCCGCGATGTGCTGGCGGTCCGGCACGTTGAACGTCTCGAAGCCGACCGCCTCGAATGTCACCTGTACCGCCGTCCCATTCGGCAGCAGGCGCAACGCTGTCCAGTCCGCAACGGCGACCGCGCGTAGCTCATCCGGTCCGAGCAACCCCGCCGCCAGCGCCGCTCCGCTGCGCAGTTTGGCGGCCAGTTCATGATAGTCAATAGATGTCATTCGCCCTTGTAGACGCCTGAGCAGATCGTCTACATCGACGATGAGGTATGCAGCCATGTTTCCCCCGTTCCTGTAAAAAAATATTTAGTCGAGTAAAAAGTTCCAACAAAATTCAGGCTAACGTGATGAATGAACGTGCATAAATTTCTGTGGCACTTCTACCGACTCGCTGGATTGTATCAAAGTCCACGATGAAGAACAATCCACATTTGGGCACTTCCTTTGTGAAAAATCCATGAAATCGGCAATGCAAACGTTTTCTGTCTACATTGCACGCTGGTTTGTAAAAGATGTGGCAGGCGGCGCAAGTGCGCTATAATCTCACCTTTTGTCGGAACAACGATGTCTAAAACTCTGCTCGTCAAGAATGTGCGTGTCCTCGTCACAATGGATGATGCGCGGCGCGAAATCTCCGATGGTGGCCTCTTCATTCGCGATGCTTTGATCGAGCAGATTGGCGCGACTGCGGATTTGCCCGCTACCGCCGACGACGTGTTGGACTTGCGCGGTCACGTCGTCCTGCCCGGCCTGATCAACACGCATCACCATATGTATCAATCGTTGACACGCGCGGTCCCCGGCGGGCAGGACGCGGAGCTATTCGACTGGCTGACCAGCCTCTATATGCTGTGGAGCGGCCTCACGCCCGCGATGGTTCATACTTCCGCATTGATCGCGATGGCCGAATTGATGCTCTCCGGCTGCACGACCGCCAGCGATCACCTCTACCTTTTCCCGAACGGCTGTCGCCTCGAAGATGAAATCGAGGCGGCGGAAGTGATTGGCCTGCGCTTTCATGCCAGTCGAGGCAGCATGAGCGTTGGGCAGAGCAAGGGTGGGCTGCCGCCGGATGCAATTGTCGAACAGGAAGACGCGATTTTGCGCGACTCGCGGCGGCTGATCGAGGCGTGGCACGACCCGGCATTCGGCGCGATGCGGCGGATCGTCGTCGCGCCATGTTCGCCGTTCAGCGTTTCGCAAGATTTGATGCGCGAATCGGCGGCGCTCGCACGCGCGTATGGTGTGCGGCTGCATACACACCTCGCGGAGACAGGACCCGATGTCGCCTATAGTCTGGAGCGCTTCGGGCTGGAACCCGCCGATTATGCGCAGGATGTCGGCTGGGTGGGCGAAGATGTCTGGCACGCGCACTGCGTCCACCTGAGCGATCACGGGATTGCCCTGTTTGCGCGCACCGGAACGGGTGTCGCGCATTGCCCATCCTCGAATATGCGGCTTGCGTCGGGTATCGCACCCGTGAAGAAGATGCGGCGCGCGGGCGTTCGCGTCGGCCTCGGCGTGGACGGCTCGGCTTCCAACGACAGCGGTCATTTACTCGCGGAAGCGCGACAGGCGATGCTCTTGCAGCGCGTCACGGGCGACCCGGCGGCGCTCTCCGGGCGCGAGGCACTGGAGATCGCGACGCGCGGCGGGGCGGCGGTCCTCGGTCGCGACGATGTGGGATACCTCGCGCCGGGCATGTGCGCGGATTTCATCGCGATCAATACGGATACGCTCGCGTTCGCGGGTGGCCTGCACGATCCGGTCGCGGCGGTGTTGTTCTGTGCGCCTGCCAGTGTGGATGTAAGCGTGATCAATGGTCGGGTCGTGATCAAGGATGGGCAACTGCTCACGCTCGACCTGCCGCCGACCATCGAGGCACATAACCGCTTCGCGCTTCAACTGGCGAACGGCGCAGTATAGTCAAGATGAGAGATTGCTCAGGTTATGGCGATATTGCGGTATCGCGATGCGCGCATCACCGGGCGGCTGGTGTTAAAATAGCAGGTTCAAGACGCTCGCCATCGAAGGGATGGACATTATGGCCGTGCAAAATTTGTGGGCGCGGTTGGCCGGGAAGCCCAAACCGCTTTCTGCGGCTGATTCCGAATTGCGTGAACGCGCAGCAGCAGGGGATATAGCGCGGCGCGAAGGCCGCTATGATGACGCAATGACCGCCTACACCGAGGGACTTGAAACCGCACGGCGGCAGGCATCACTCACGGGCGAAGATGTGTTTTTGGGATTGATCGGCGCGTTGCAGACCGAACGCGGGCAATATGAAGAAGGCGAGCGCACGCTGCAAGAGGGTATGTCGCTCACGGAGAAAGCGGGCGACCCGGCGCGCCGTGCGCGAGCAATGGGCAACCTCGGCGCGCACTATTTACAGCGCGGGTTGACGCAGAAGGCGCGCAATATTCTGGAACAGGCGCTTGAGGTCGCGCGCACGACGGATGATGCTTCCGTCCTCGGCCTGACGCTCGCCAACCTCGGCAACGTCTACCTGCGCGAGGGCAACCCCAGCTATGCCCAGCGGCTGCTCAAGGAAGCCGCCGACCGCCTGCAAAACGTCCCGGCGGCGTACCAGAGCGGCGCGGTGGCCTTCGCGACGGGGCTTTCGGGGCAAGCGACCCTGCTACTTGGGGATGCAGATCGCGGGCTGCGGCTGCTCACGCAGGCGCGTCGGTTGGCGCAGCAGGCGAACGATGCGCCGCAGGAATTACGCTGGACCAACGCGCTCGCATCGGGGATGTTCCGCACGAGCCAGTTTCGCGAGGCGCTGGAACTCTACGAGCGCTCCGACGAACTGGCTGCGAAGGTCCGCACGCCGGATGAGGATTACCGCAAGGAAGGCTTGCTCAACCGCGCGATGATTCACCAGCGCTTCGGGCAGAACGAGATGGCACTTGCGGTCGCACAGCGCGCGTTGATGCAGGCGCACGCGGAAGCTGATAGACCGCTCGAAGCAAAGGTGCAAACGCTGCTCGGTTCGCTCTATCGCGCGCTCAACCAGCCCGTCGAAGCGACGCGCGCCGTAGAAGCCGCCGTCGCGCTCTACCGTTCGGGCGCGGTCGAGGACAAGGAAGCCGAAGTCGATGCGCTGCTCACGCTGGGCGGGCTGATTGGCAGCGGCGGCGACCCGGAACGCGCGCTCGCGACCTTCAACGAGGCGCTGGAGCGGACCGACGGCGGCGCGGCGCGGGCGAAAGCCTTGCGGCGGGTCGGGCTGGTCTATCAGGAGCGCGGCGACCTCGAAACGGCGATCAAGTATCTCGATCAGGCTGTCGAACTGTTTGTGACCGCCGGGCAACCGGCGACCGCCGCGCGCACGGTTTGCGAGGTCGGCGCGGCGCGACGGCAGTTGAGCGGCATCAACAACGCATTACCTGCTTACGAGCGCGCGATGATGCTCCTCAGCAACGTTCGCGACCCGGTGACGCGCGGGCTGGTCCTCTCCAACGTCGCGAACCTGTATACCGATCTTGGTGAAGTGGAAACGGCGGCCTCGTTCTTTCAGGAATCCATCCAGCTTGCGCGGCAGACGGGGGATCGCCGCTCGGAATCGGTCCGGCTCGGCAATTACGCCTGGTTCAACCTCGCGACGGGGCGCACGACCGACGCAATCCGGCTGCTGGAAGACGCGCTCGCCATTAGCCGACCAATGGGGGATCGATTGCTGCTCGCGGTGCAGCTTGGCAACCTGGGACAAGCCTACCACGCGCAGAAGGATTTCCCGGCGGCGCGCGGCCTCTATGAGCAGGCGCTCGCGCAGCTTGAGCCGCAAACCGACCGCCGTTGGCGCGCGATTTTCCAGACCAATCTGGCGCGGACGGCACTCGGACAGGGCAAGGTCGAAGAGGCCGAAACGCTGCTCACCGATGCGCTCAAGGTCAGCCGCGAGGTCAACGATCAGGAAAACCTCGCGCGCGGGTTGACGCGGCTGGCGGAGGTCAAATTGCGGCAGGGGACGCTCGACGAAGCGGAGACGCTCGCGCGGGAGGCCGAAGTCGGCGCGCGCAAGTGGGGCTATCGCAAGGGCAACGCCGACGCGCTGCTGATGCGCGGCAACATCGCGGATGCGCGCGGAGAGTCCGACGAAGCGGCACGGCTCAAAGGTGAAGCGGCGAAGCTGTATAGCATCCTGCATGACCCGCTAGCCGCCGAACTGCTGCCGAAAGAGGGCGCTGCTGCACGGTAGGCTCGAAAGGAAAACCACTCATGCCAATTCGTATTCTGCTTGCTGGTGAGTCGTGGGTCTCCAACGCGACTCACTTCAAAGGATGGGATTTCTTTTCCAGCACCGTTTATGAAACGGGAACCAGCTACTTTCAGGCGGCAGTCGAAGCGGCGGGGATGCAGTTCACGCATTTGCCCAATCATCTCGCGGCGGAACAGTTCCCGGCAACGCTTGAGGCGCTCGCCGCCTTCGACGTCGTGATCCTGAGCGACATCGGCGCGAATACGTTATTGCTGCATCCCGATACGTGGCTGCGTGGCAAGTCCTTTCCGAACCGATTGCGTGTACTTGCCGACTGGGTAAACGCGGGCGGCGCTCTGGCGATGTGCGGCGGCTACTATTCGTTCGCGGGGATCAACGCCGCCGCGAAGTATTACCGCACCGTCATCGAAGACATCTTGCCCGTGAACATCCACACCTTCGATGACCGTATCGAAGCGCCCGAAGGCGCAATAGCGGAAATTACCGATGCGGCGCATCCGATTTTGGCCGGGATGCCGCGCGAATGGCCTGCGCTGCTCGGCTTCAACGAGACCGTGCCGAAAGCGGATGCGAGCGTTCTGGCAAAAGTGAATGGCTGTCCATTGCTCGCGACGCGGAACGTCGGCAAGGGGCGCACGCTGGTCTGGACCTCGGACATCGGACCACACTGGTGTCCGGCCCCGTTCGCCTCATGGGAAGGATACGCGCGGCTGTGGCGGCAGGCGATGCAGTGGTTAGCAGCGGGCGAGTCAGTCGAATAGAAAGCGCGTCGGCGTGGTCGGGTAGGTCGTCCATGCCAGCACCTTCGACGGCACGAGCGCATAGGTCGCGCCTTCGCCCGCGCCATACTTGGCGGTATAGATCACCTCGATTTGCGCCATGATCTCCGACGGCACGGCGTCGGCTTTCTCCGCGACTCCGTGCATGATCACGACCTGATCGCCGCTTTCGAGGTGCGCAATCAGGGTCGGGTTCTGTGCGAGGTTTTTGGCGTGGCGGGTCATATCGCCGCCACTGAAATAGAGTTTGCCGCTGACCCACGCGCCCCACGACGGGACACAATGCGGGCGGCCATCCGGGTAAAGGCTGATCAACCAGTAGTTGCGCGCTTTCTCAAGCTGTTCGACTACCCACGACCATTCAATCATTCCTTCTTCGGTTTGCGGGACACCGTACTCTTTCGGAATA
Source organism: Aggregatilineales bacterium (assembly GCA_965246845.1). GTDB lineage: Bacteria > Chloroflexota > Anaerolineae > Aggregatilineales > UBA2796 > JBBRMW01. Next base: position 515,354 of record CBDFFR010000005.1, on the reverse strand, counting down.
TCCGGGCGGGTTCGTTTTGGGGTCATCATCGCCTTCTCCTGCAAAGTCGGGCGAATAATTTTACCGCAAAAGTTGCGCGCCCGCTGCACGGTTTCGGGTGTACACTGAGCGTATCGGCAGCGATTAGGGAACCCAATAATGTGAGTATCCTCAACGGTCTCGTCATCAAAACACACAGCGGCTTTTATACCGTCAAGACTCCTGAAGGCAACTTCATTTGCCACCTGCGCGGGCGGCTGCGCGAACAAAGCCGCAAACACGAAATTTGCGTGATTGGCGACCATGTGCAGATCGAGACCGCCGAAGATGGCAAGGGCAGCATCGAAGCGGTGGAACCGCGCGCCCGCGTCCTCTCGCGCGTCGAACCGAGCGCTTACGCGGGGACCAGCACCGAGCGCGAACAGGTCATCATCGCCAACCCGACGCAGGCAATATTCGTTTTTTCAGTAGCCAACCCCGCGCCGCGACCGCGCTTTCTGGACCGCTTCCTCGTCGCTGCGGAGAAAGCCGCGATCCCGGAGATTGCGATTTGCGCGAACAAGGTAGACCTGATCGGGGACGCGGCGGCGCAGGCGATTTTCGGGGATTATGCGCGGATTGGCTATCGTGTCCTGTACGTGAGCGCGCATCTTGGCGCGGGCGTCGAAGCCCTGCGCGAACTGCTCACCGGACCGGATAAAATTTCGGTGTTCACCGGACCGTCCGGCGTCGGCAAGAGCAGCCTGCTCAACACGATGCAACCGGGGCTGGGTCGCGCGGTGAGCGCCGTAAGCGAGGCGACCACCAAAGGCCGCCACACGACCGTCAACAGCGAATTGTTCCCGCTGGATGGTGGCGGCTACGTCGCGGATACGCCGGGGCTGCGTTCGCTCGCGCCCTGGGATGTCGAACCGGGCGAACTGGATGCTTACTTCCGCGAGATTCACCCGCACGTTGCGGAATGTCGGTTCAGCAATTGCCGTCACATTGATGAAACCGACTGCGGTGTGCGCGCGGCAGTCGAGCGTGGCGAGATAAGCGCAGAGCGATACGATAGCTATCTGCGGCTGCGCGCGGAGCTGGAAGCGCAGTACGTGTATTAGTGCGTCAGAGAGCAATCGCATCAAAATAAGACGAATGTGTTGATCGTTGGCGGACACATCGGTCCGCCCCTACACATACGCGCATTCTGTAGAGGCGGACCTGCGTGTTTGCTCATCTGATTGATTTGGATGCGTAAGCCCTGTACCGAAAATTCTTCATCTTGAAGCGTACACCCGAATCGGCTATAATCGGGCTGTTTGCGTTCCAGCAGAAAGAAACCATTCAGGCCGTGCGCCTGGGAGATATTGACATGATTGAAGCAGGCGACCTGAAGCGAGGGATTACCCTCAAACTCGACGGCAACCTTTACCGCGTGATGGACACGACCTACAACAAGCCAGGGCGTGGTACGGCATCGATGGGCGCGACCCTGATGGACATCCGTACCGGGCAGAATAGCAAGCGCATTTTCTCAGCGGGTGAACGGCTCGATGATATTTTCGTCGATACGGAAGAAGTCGAATATCTGTATGCCGATGGCGATACGCTGCACTTCATGAACACCGCCACCTACGAGCAATATGAAGTGACGCGCACGCTCTTCGGCGACAACGCGGCGTACCTCAAGGAAAATAATCAGATCGAATTGAAGTTCTACGAAGGCAACGCGATTGATTACAGCCTGCCGATGACCATGATCTACAAGGTCTCCGATGGCGAAGTCGCGGTCGCGGGCGACTCATCGGGCAGCGTGACCAAGCTGGTCACGACCGATACGGGTCTCAAGGTGCGCGTGCCGATGTTCGTCAACGTCGGGGACAACATCAAGGTCGATACGCGCGACGGTTCATACCTCACCCGCGTCTAGCCGCGATTGATCGGGCGCGTTTCCAGCAGCGCGCGGTGCGGAAATACAAATTGATCGGGCTGTACAGCCCCACGATCCAGCGCGTGACGGTTCGCACGTTCAAAATTGAGGTGCAGGTCACGCGCTGTTTTTATCTGGAACGCGGCGGGTTCAAAGGTGTATACGAAGAGCGAGGCAGTCTGCTTGCCCGGCACGCCGATCACCCAGGCTTTATCGGTAAGCTGGCGAATCATCGGGCGCGCTTCCGGCTGCTCACGAAAGGCGGCCAATGCGCCGATAAGCGGAGCTGCCTCGTTCTTCGTTGTAATTCCCTTTTCAATGATGACCGCCGCGCCTTCGTAGCGGTAAATGCCGTAACCGACGACGTGCGCTTCGTAACGTTCCCGCAAAATGCGCGTGCCGCCGGGTCGGGCGACCGATTGCCATGCCTGCGTATCCGGGTTACGCGCGAGCAAGCGCTCGATGATGTCTATTTTTTCGTGATAATGGGCATACAGCGACAGGAATTGCGCGCGGTTGAGTGACCCACTGGCGAAATCGGCAGCGGTCTGCCCGGTTTTCTGGCGCAGGTCGAGCAGCGCCATTTCCGCTTGCAAACGGTCTTCGGTCGTCGTGATCGTCTGCATATTCGCGATCACTTTATAGGAACCGGAGACGGGCGCGATAGGAATAATCGGCGCGGGGACCGGAGCAGATACAGGCGGCTCAGGCCGGATCGGTGAAGCGACGGGTGGGACCGGGCGCGGTGGTGTGGCGGTTTGTTGCCGGGCGTTCGCCTCGTCGAGCAGCCGCCGCAGCAGGGATCGGTGTTCAGGCATGGACCACCTACTCATTCTTGTTCATACAAATAATTTCGCAAGGATGGTATCACAATTCTTGTTGAACAAATCACCAAATTCTTTTCACGCGCTTGAATTCGCGCATATCGAAGCATTGCGGCGCGCGCTGTGGCCGCACCTGAGCCGCGAAGCCTGTGAGGAGTGGCTGCGGCGCGTCCTCGAAATGCAGCGGAACGGGCGCGCCTTCGCAGTTGTGATTGTGGAGGAAAGCACGCGGGAAATTATCGGCTTCGGGCAATTGACGCGCTGGCCGCGCGTCGCGGAGATCAGCGATTTATTCATTGCCCCGGCGTGGCGTGGTCATGGGATTGGGTCGGCGCTGCTAGAAATGTTCATTGAAATTGCGGAAGGATGGAACGCGCCCGCAGTCGAAATCGGCGCGACGGTGGAAAATCGGCGCGCGATTACGCTCTACCAGCGGCTTGGTTTTGTGCCGGAGCGCACCTTGAATTTGGACGTAGGGCATGGACCGGAACCCGTTTTGTATTTGATCCAAAGGCTGCCGCGTATCTATAGGACAAACGCATCACAATAAAATTGTGGGCGGACACATCGGTCCGCCCCTACGAAGACAGACGCGGGTTACATCGGGGCGGTCAAATTCCCCGTTGACGCAAGCAGCGCGGCATGTTATAAATCTGGTCAAGACCCGGGGTCGCCAAGTGGCTTAAGGCCGTCGACTGTAACTCGACCATTCGGGGGTTCGAATCCCTCCCCTGGGACTAAAGGCACGCAACAGCGTGTCTTTTTTTGTTTCGCGCAAGGCTATAATCGAGGCCGGAGAGCAATATGAACAACGATGAACGGCTGGCGCTCATCACCCGCCACATGGATGAGGTGATCGGCGCGGAAGAAATCAAGACTCTGCTTGAGCAGGGTATCCCGTTGCGGCACTATATCGGCTTCGAGATTAGCGGGCGGCTGCACCTTGGCACGGGCATGATGTGCCTGCAAAAGGTGTGCGACCTGCAAAAAGCGGGTGTGCGTCCGACGATTTACCTTGCGGACTGGCATACGTGGATCAACGACAAACTCGGCGGCGACCGCGAAGTGATCAAGCGTACCGCCGTCGGCTATTTCAAAGAGGGCTTGAGCGCGTCGCTGCTCGCGCTCGGCGGCGACCCGTCGCAGGTCGATTGGGTCCTCGGCACGGACCTCTATGGCAACCCGGAAAACCGCTTCTGGGACTGCCTGATCGAGGTCAGCAAGAATACGACGCTCGCGCGCATCATGCGCAGCGTGAGCATCATGGGGCGCAACGAAGGTGACTCGATTGACTTTGCGAAGCTGATTTATCCGCCAATGCAGGTGGCCGATATTTTCACGCTGCACGCCAATTTTGCGCAGGGCGGCATGGACCAGCGCAAGGCGCATGTGATCGCGCGCGATGTGGCGCTGCAAATGACGGTCAATCCATTGCAGGATGCGAAGGGCGAGAAAATCAAGCCGATTGCGCTGCATCATCACCTGCTACTTGGCCTGCAAAAGCCGGAACCCTGGCCTATTGATCCGGAACATATCCGCGACATATGGACGAGCATGAAGATGAGCAAATCGAAGCCGAATACGGCGGTGTTCATCCATGATACGCCGGAAGAAATCCACGCGAAGATGCGCAAGGCGTTCTGCCCGGATGACAACGTAGAGTTCAACCCGGTGCTGGATTGGGCGAATCATCTGATTTTTCAGAATGACCGTGCGCCGCTCAAAATCAAGCGTACCCTGCCCAATGGAGGTGACGTCACTTTCTACGGCTATGAAGAATTGAGCGCGGCGCTGTTGAACAAGTCGCTACACCCCGGCGATCTCAAGAACGGGGTAGCGGAAGCGCTTATCAACCTGCTCGAACCTGTGCGAAAGCACTTCGAGAACAATGAAGAACTAAAGCAAACACAGAAGGAATTGGAGGCGCTGACCGCGCCGCCTGCGGGTGGACGGCGGCGGGGATAATATCAAATCCGTTTAATGCTGTGGGTCGGGCAAGCCGCGACCCCTACACAGGACACTAATCTGATTTGAATTGCAACAAAAAAGCAGCCGATCCCTATGGATCGGCTGCTCGTGTTACTGAGGTGGATTAGGCTCTAGAAGTCGAACTTGTCGATGTTATCCGGGGTAAAGACGAACGCATTACCCAGGAGAATTTCGCTGCCGACGACCTTGAGCGAACCGAGGCGACCCGCCTTGAACTCTGTCGCGCCCGGCTTGAGCGTGCCATCGACAACGGCGCGCATGGCATAGACCGCCGCATAGCCGAGGTCAATCGGGTTCCAGAGGACGACCGACTTGACGCAACCGCTCTTGACGAACGGACGCATCTGGTTTGGGGTGGAGAGGCCGACGACGGCGACCTTGCCGCACGCCTTCGCCTGCGTTACGGCATCTGCCGCACCGGGGAACGCGACCGACGAGAGGCCAAACACGCCCTTGACGTTCGGGTAGCTCTTGAGGATGTCCTGCGTGGCCGTGAACGCCTTCTGCTGATCTTCTTCCGAAGGCAGTGTGGTGACGATCTTGAGACCGGGGTACTTGGCGGCGATGACGGCCTTCATCGAGGCGATCCAGGCGTTCTGGTTCGGGGCGGTGAGGCTGCTGGTCACGATAGCGACTTCGGCGGTCGCGCCGACTTCCTTGACCATGCTCTCGACCATCGCCGTACCAATCGCATCGAAGGTCGCCTGATTGACGAACCACTCACGCGCATCGGGCTGCGAACCCGCATCGTAGCCGATGACATGGATGCCCTGCTTGAGCGCCTTCTTCAACACGGGCGAGATCGCATCCGGGTCGTTCGCGGCGAAGAGGACGCCATCGACGCCCTGCGTGATGTAGTTATCGATGGTTTCAATCTGCTTTTCGATCTTGGCTTCGGTCGGCGCGTCGGTCTTGATGTCGACGTTGCCGAGTTCTTTGGCGGCTTCCTGCTGCCCCTTCGTAGTGGCGGCGAAGTAGCCGATGCCGACCAGCTTGGGTACGTCAACGAGGGTGATCTTCTTGCCCTTGAGGTCCTTCGGGCTGGTGGCGACACCGCCGTTATAGGGAACCGCTGTTGCTGCGACTGCGGACATTGTGCCGCTCATCGCCATCGTGCCGGACATGGTGGCGGCGGCCATCATGGTCCCGCTCATCGCCATCGTCCCGCTCATTGTGGGCGCGACGGTCGCAGCGGTAGTGGTGCGGGCTGCGCCGAAGCTGCCCGTTGCGAGGATCATGGCGGCGATTGCGGCGAGGGCGAGCGCCTTCAAACTGATTTTGGTGTTCATTTGCGAAAACTCTCCAGTGAAAAAGAAAGTGAATGAGACAGAGTGAAACAGGGTTCGGCAAATTTAGGGTCGTGTCGTCGAGGGTCTCCTTTCCGACCAGCGGAGTGTACCCCTAATGGGGGCAATTAGCGAGCCACCGTACGGCGGCGCAGCGCGTTGTTGATGAGCAGCGCCGCGATCAATACGAAGCCGATGACAATTACGGTGGAGTCGCCCGTCACGCCTGCAAGCTGCAAGCCATTTCGCAAAAGCTGGATAATCAGCACGCCGAGGATCGTCCCCAGAATGCTCCCGCTGCCGCCGAAGATGCTCGTCCCGCCGAGGACGACCGCCGCGATCACGTCCAGTTCGACGCCCGTAGCGGCATCGGCGCGCGTCGTCAGCACGCGCGAGGTGAAGATGAACCCCGCGACGCCCGCCATGAATCCAGCGAAGGTGTATATCAGCAGCTTGACGCGATTGACGTTGATCCCCGCAAAACGCGCGCCAAGTTCGTTGTTCCCGATGGCGTAGATATAGCGTCCGAAGGGTGTGCGCGCGAGGACGACGCCGACAATGAGCGTCGCAATGATGAGAATAATCAACTGCGTCGGGATACCGCCCACGTCGCCGCTCCCCCAAATCGCGAAGCCTTCCGGGAAGCTGGTCACGGATTGCGACTGGCTAATCCCGAACGAGAAGCCGCGATAGATCGCGAGAGTCGCGAGCGTGACGATCAGCGGTGGTACTTTCAGGTAAACGATCACGAGGCCATTGAAGAGACCCGCGAGCGTCGCGGTCAACAGGCAAACGACGACTGCGAGTTCGAGCGGCAAGCCCCAGAATTTCCACGAGAAGCCGAGCATGACGGCGCTTAAGGCGAGAGTAGAGCCGACAGACAGATCGATCCCGCCAGTGATGATGATCAGCGTCATCGGCAGCGCGATCAGCGCGGTTTCGGTGAAGAAGCGCGTTTGGTTGAGCAGATTGCGCGTGGTCAGGAAGCGGTCGGACTGTGTGGCAAGCAGCAGCACAATCAGGAGCAAGATCAGCGCGAGGATGCTCTCCTGCGCGAACAAAATTTTGCGGAGTCGTGGACCCGCCCCGGTTTTTTCTTCGGGCGGCGCGGGGCGTAGCTGGTTAGCGTCGTTGACTGTTTGCATGGGTTTACCTCATTCGCCGCCGACGCGCGATGTCAATCAGGATGGCGAGCAGGATGAGTGACCCCTGTATCGCCTGGAACCATTCGGCGCGCACGGGCTGCCCGCCAATCTGGATGAAGGGTAGCGAGGTGCGCGTCGTCTCAAGGAAAATCGCGCCGAGCAGCGCACCGATGACCGACCCCGTGCCGCCGAGGATGCTCACCCCGCCGATGACCGCGCTCGTAATAACCAGCAACTCATAACCAGATGGCACGTTCGATTGAATCGAACTGAATTTTGTCGCGAAGAGGATCGATGCGACGCCGACCAGCAGCCCGTTCAGGATGAACACGCGCAGGATCACGCGCCGCGTATTGATGCCGCTCAGGCGCGCCGCTTCTGTGTTCCCGCCGACGGCATAGACTTCGCGCCCCTGCGCGGTGTAGCGCAGGTAGAGCCAGAAGCCCGCGATCAGGATGAACATGATCCAGACCGGGTTGGGGATACCCAGGAGGTTTCCCTGACTGAACGCAAAGCCGGGCGGCATGTTGTAAATCCACTTGCCCTGTGTCGCGATGATCAGGCCGCCCTTGAGGATGCTCGACATGCCAAGCGTGACCACAATCGCGGGAATGCGCAGATAGGCCACGAGGAACCCATTCGCCAGCCCGATCAGGCCACCCGCGAGGATGGTCAGCAGGAACACCAGCGGGATCGGCACGTTGTTTACGGAGAGCGTCCCGGCGATTGTCGCGCACACGCCGAGCGCGGACCCCATCGAAATATCGATGTTGCCGGAGACGATCACCATCGTCGTCCCAATCGCGGCAACCGCGACATAGGCGCAATTGGACAGAATATCGGAGATGTTGCCGAAATCGAGGAAGCGCGGATTGAGCGCGGTCACGAAGAGCGTGATGACGACCAGCGCAATCACCAGCACCGCTTCCTGACTGTTCAACAAAATCAGGAGCGGGTTGGGCGCGCGCGGTTGCGGCGGACGCGATACGGTGAGCGTACTCATACGGTTAGTGACTCCGCTGCGGCGGTCGTGCCTTCGGTCATGGCCGCGCCGACAATCTTCTCCTGCGTTGCTTCCGCGCGGGTATATTCCGCGACGAGCCGCCCCTGCCGCATGACGAGGATGCGGTCGCTCATTCCCAGCACTTCCGGCAGGTCGCTCGAAATCATCAGGATCGCGAGACCTTGCGCCGCCAGCGACGAAAGCAGGCGGTGAATTTCCGACTTTGCGCCGACATCGATACCGCGCGTTGGTTCATCGACGATGAGGAACTTCGGCTTGCTGGCGAGCCACTTGGCAATCACGATTTTTTGCTGGTTGCCGCCGGAAAGGTTGCGCACAAGCTGCTCGATACCCGGCGTGCGGATGTCCAGTTGCTTGACGGAACTATGCGCGAGGCTGACTTCGCCGCCCCGGTCGATGAACGGACCGCGCACCATCTGGCGCAGCACCGCGAGCGAGGAATTCTCGCGCACGGTCATCGGCGTAATCAAGCCCTGCCGCTGCCGATCTTCGGGGATATAGGCGATCCCAAGCCGCATCGCATCTGACGGCGATTTGATGCTGGCGGGCTTGCCGAAAACCTCAATCGTGCCGGAATCGGCGGGCAGGAACCCGAACAAGACCTGCGCCATTTCGGAGCGCCCGGAGCCGACCAGCCCGGCCAGCCCCACGATCTCGCCCGCGCGCATCTCGAAGCTGACGCCGCGTGTCGCTGGCCGTCGGTGCAGGTCCCGCACTCGAAGCACGACCTCACCGGGCGTCGTATCCAGTTTGGGGTAGAGGTTATCGAGCGTGCGCCCGACCATCGCGCGGATCAATTCCGGCTCCGTGACCTCGCTCACCGGGCGCGTGCTGATATATTGCCCATCGCGCAACACAGTTACGCGGTCGGCGAGTTCAAACACTTCTTCGAGGCGGTGGCTGATGTAGATCAAGCCGACGCCGCGCTCGCGCAGTTTGCGCACGATGTTGAAAAGCTGCTCGACATCGCGCGAGGTGAGCGCCGCCGTCGGTTCATCGAGGATCAGCAGGCGCGCGTTGCGTGAGAGCGCCTTTGCAATCTCGACGCGCTGGCGGTTGCCGACATTGAGCGTACCGACGCGGGCGCGCACGTCCAGCTCGGTCGCTTCAAGCGTATCCAGCAATTCGCGCGAGCGTGCCTGCGCCGTCTTCCAATCGAGCGAGCCGACGGCGGTGCGCGGCATGTGACCCATGAAGATGTTTTCCGCGACGGTCAGTTCCGGGTACAGACCCAATTCCTGATAAATCGTCGCGATACCGATGGCCTGCGCCTGTCCGGGGTTGGTGAACTGCACGGGCTGGCCGTCTACCAGCATTTCACCACCATCCGGGCGATAGACGCCGGAAATTATTTTGATGAGCGTGGATTTGCCCGCGCCGTTCTCGCCAAGCAGGGCGTGGACCTCGCCGGGATTGACATCAAACGAGACATTATCCAGCGCTCGCACGCCGGGGAACGTCTTCGAGATGGCTCTCAACTCTAAAAGTGCTGGCATTAAAGGTGACTTTTCTAAAATCAGGAAAACGATTGCGCAAGGACTCCGCTGATTATAGAAATGAATAGTGCGGCTGTCAATTTGTCTTGTTGTAATACCAATTTGAGATGATACAGCGGGTCGGTCAAGCCCGACCCCTACACAGTCGCGCATGGTGTAGGGGTGGGTCAAGCCCCGCCCGGTCCGCTTGAATTTATGGCTCTCTTATACCGGGTCTAATCCAACGCAAAGCCGACGCACCTTGCGAGCGCAACCCGGCATGATATACTTCCGACGCTCAGGTTGATTTAAGAAGAAGGCGCGGGAATAGCGATGCAGAACACATCTACGTTACAGGGCGCGTTGCAGTTGATCCAGGTCATTATCTGCATCGCACTGGTTATCATCATCATTTTGCAGGCGAAGGGCATGGGACTCGGCAGCCTCTTCGGTGGCGATATGGGCATGGGCATCACCAAAACCCGGCGCGGGCTGGAAAAGACATTGTTCCAGATCACGATCATCCTCGCCGCGCTGTTCCTGATCAACAGTGTCGTGCAACTGATGATCCAGCGCTGACGGCGCGGGTCAACGCTATTTGAAGCGCATTCTTGGTCCGCTGGCGGTCTTCGTCGCCGCCCTGCTCATCTTTGCGGCGGTGCTGTTGACCCGTCCGGCTCCGCTGCCCGCTCCGGCACCCGCAGTCACGCGCATTACGGCAACGCCCGGTCGCGGTCCGACGCCGACCGTCGCCGTGATCACCCCCGCGCCGACCATTTCCATTCAAAATATCGACCGGACGAGCCTCTCCGAAGCGCTCATCGGCACGCCGAAGAAGATTAATCCGCTTCTCGCGGGATACAACCGCGTGGATCGCGACCTCTCCGCGCTCATCTTCGAGGGGTTGATGACCACGGGTAGCTACGGCGAGGCGATCCCGGACCTTGCTGCCACGCCGCCGCGCGTTTCGAGCGACGGCCTGACCTATGTGGTCACGACACGGACCGATGTGCTTTGGCAGGACGGCATCCCGTTCAGCGCCGACGACGTGATCTTCACGATCCACCTGATGCAGGACAACGCCTTCCCCGGCCAGCCCGATTTGCGCGCGTTCTGGCAAACAGTCGAAATGCTCAAGGTGGATGACACGACGATCCGCTTTGAACTGGCACAGCCGCTCGCGGCCTTCACGGATTATCTGCGGATCGGGATTTTGCCGGAACACGTCCTGCGCGGGACGAACGCCGCCGACCTCGCGAAGCATCCGTTCAACCTCGACAGGCCGATTGGCACGGGACCGTATCAATTCGACGGCTGGATCGGCAGCGGGGCGCAGGTCGAAGGCGTGCGGCTCAAACGCGCAGCCACCTACGCCAGCCGACCCGAAGGCAAGGACGGCTTCGCCTTTGATGACCTAATTTTCCGGTTCTATACGGGTTTCAACGAAGCGGTCGCGGCCTTCCAGCGCGGCGAGGTCTTCACGATTGGCGAAATTCCGGTCGATGCGATTGATCAGGTCTCCCCGATAACGCAGTTGACCGTCCTCAGCACGTATAAACCCGCTTTTGGCGCGATCATTTACAACTGGCGCAACGATAACGTGCCGTTTTTCCGCGATATTCACATGCGGCAGGCGCTGGCGCGGGCGGTGGATCGGCAGGCGGTCGTCGATAAAGTGATGGCGCGGCGCGCGGTCCTCGCGGATAGCCCGATTTTGCCGAATTCGTGGGCATATGATCGCGGCGTGCAGTGTTCGGCGTTCAATCCGTTCAACCTCGACTCGGCCAAAGCGCAGTTGAGTCTTGTGCAGGTTGCGATTCCTGATGCCGCCGCCACACAGGACCCTGCCACGCTCCAGCCCACCCTGCCCCCGACCCGCACGCCGGACCCGCGCACGCCGCGCCCCACCCTTCCTCCACTGAACCCGAATGCGGTGCGCTTCACGCTGCTGGTGAAGGACGATCCGCTGCAAAATGCGCTCGCGGCGGAAGTCGTCGCGGCGTGGTCGGCGCTCGGCATCAATGTACAAACACTGGTCGCGGACGCGCAGACCTACAACAATCGTTTGCGTGCGGGCGAATTCGAGGCGGCGCTGACCGAACTCAATCTCGCGCCGGGCAGTGACCCGGACCCGTATAGCCTGTGGCGGCAGGTCCCGGCAGATGGTGGCCTGAACTTCGGCGGAATGAACGACCGCATTTTGAGCGAGATCATGGAATCGGCGCGGCGCGAATCCGCGAACGGCGTCCACCGCGCCGAACTGTACCGTCAGTTCCAGCGTGCGTTCTGCGAGCGCGTCCCGGCGCTGCTGCTCTATGACCCGGTATTCACGTATGGGATCGATGCGCGTATTCAGGGCGTGCAGCTCGGCTTCATGGCCGACCCGACCGACCGCTTCCGCACGATACAGGCATGGCGCTTCGGCGGGCAGTAGGCGCGGTATACTTCTGGCTACTTGAATGACGAGGTGAGATATGGTGACAACCGCCACCCGATTATTGAGTCTGCAAGACTTCGCGGCGCTGCAAGAACTGCCGGAAAATCAGGACCGCATTCTGGAACTGATCGATGGCGAGGTCGAGGAAAAAATGGGCAGTTTTGAACCGTCGCGGATCGCAATGAAGATTGGCATCAAAATCGGCATTTATCTGGAAATTCATGACATCGGCTATCTCACAGGTGAGGCGGGCGGCTATGTGATGGGTCCGAAGAATGTGTTCAACCCGGACCTCGGCTTCGTCCTCAAAGAACGGATCATGTCGATGCCCAGCCGGGAGATGCCAATCCCGCCCGACCTTGCAATTGAAGTCAAGTCGCCGACGGATCGATTGACGACGCTACGCAAGAAAATTATTCGGTATCTGGAAAGCGGTACGCGCATTGTCTGGGTGATCTACCCCAATAAGCAAATGGTGGATATTTACCGCGTCGGGCAGAAAGACGCACAGAATATCGGCATGGATGGCACGCTTTCGGGTGAGGAAGTCCTGCCCGGTTTCGCGCTCCCGGTCGCTGATTTGTTCAAAATGTGATGCGCGCGAACTTCCGGCGCTGGGGGCTTCCGGTTGCGGCGTTTCTGGCCTACACACTGATTGCGTTTGTCGTGCTGCGCACCCTGACCGCGCAATTCACGACTGCGGTTCCGGGTGGACGCGACACCGATTACTATCAATTCATGTGGAATTACTGGTGGATGCGCTTCGCGTTCGCGCATGGGCAATCGCCGCTCTGGACGAATTACGTTTTCTACCCGCACGTCTCGAACCTGAGCATTCACACGCTGGCGGCGGTCTGGTATCCGGTCTATACGGTGGTCGAGCCACTCTTGGGGCGGGTCGCGGCACTGAACACGATGATCGTGCTGGCCTTCTCCCTGAGCGGAACGGCCATGTTCGCGTGGCTGCGCCGGAAACTTGCCGATACGAACGCCATGCTTGCATTGGATTTCGTGGGCGGGGTCGCGTTCGCATTCTCGCCGTACCTGATGGTGCATTCGAGCTACGCACAGTTGAACCTGACGCCGCTGTGGTGGTTTCCGCTGCTCCTGCTGCTCTGGGACGAGATCGCCTCTCCGCGCTGGCTGCCGCGCCGCGTTACGGCAATTCTGCTTGGCCTTGCGCTGTGGGGCGTCGTCGTCACGGATTTGCAATTTCTGGTGTGGGTCCCGTTCGTGGTCGCGCCCTACGCCCTTTGGACGCTATGGACGCTACGCCGTGAACGCCGCTGGCTTGCGCCAGTGATCTGTGGCGTGGTTGCGCTTGCGGGCGCGGGCGTCCTGAGTTGGTTTTACCCGCTGGCCGCGCTGCGCGAGGTGAACCTCAACCCGGCGGAGTACCCACCCGCAGGCTTGACCACGCTTTATCACTACTCGCTACCACCCGCCGCGCTCTTCGGCCTCGCGCCGAACGAGGAAGTCCGCACGCTTGGACACGTTCTCCCTGTGCTATTCTGGGCAGTGCTAATCCTGCTGGTTTGGCGCAGGCGGTCGCGTGAGCGCGGCAGGTTTCCGCTGTTATGGTTGCTGCTGATCGTGCCGCCGCTGCTAATGGCCTTCGGACCCGACATTGAAATCGCGGGAGTTCACATCCCGACGGGGTACATGCTGCTGCATGAACTGCTGAAGGGACAGCATCGCATCCCGTCGCGATTTACGGGCGCGGTGATCACAATCCTGATCACGTTTCTGGCGCTTGCGTGGTCGCCGCTGGTTGTGCGTTGGTGGCAGCGCCGCCGCGCTTTGACGATAGCGGCGCTGATCGCGGTCTCGTTCGCGCTGCTGTATGATGTCGGCGGGTTCGATGCGTTCCCAGTGCGCGCTTTGCCTGAATATGATATTTTTCACCGGATCGCGAAGGACCCGCGCCAATATGTCGTTTTCGATGTCCCGGTCGGTGTGCAATATGGCTGGACGGGGATCGGCAAAGGCTTCCTCGCGATGTATTACAGCCAGGTCCACGAACACCCCATCGTCAACGGCTGGCTGGCGCGCATTCCTTATAGCACGCTTGATTATTACCAGAAGCAGCCGCTTTTCGCGTGGCTTGCGGGCGTGCAAACGCTGAACGCGAATGAGAAACGAGAAGCCGCAACGAACCTCGCTTCACTGGTGAAAACGTGGCCTGTCGGTTATGTGTTTGCGTATCGCGACTGGATGAGCGACGCGCAGCAGAATGAGTGGATCGGCTGGCTTAACGAGCAGCCCGAATTCTGTCCGGCGCAGCAATCGCCCGACTCCGCGCTTCTATGGTGGAAGGCGCGGGCGCTCGGCTGCGACCCATTTATCGAGCAAAATGTACTTCAAATCGGGAACCCCGCCGATTGGCGCGCGATTGGCACGGGCTGGTATACCCCGGAACGCATTGGTGAGACGCCCGCGCGCTGGTCATCGCAGGACTCGACCCTACGCTTGACGCTCGACCCGGCACGCAGCTATGAACTCACGTTTTCTGCGGTTGCCTTCGGCAAAGGGCGCACGGTCAGCCTGAGCGCTGACCGTCCTTTAGGCGACACGATTGCACTGGCCGACGATGATTGGCACGAGTACACAATCAACATTCCGGTAGGCGCGGACCCGCTGCTCAGGCTGCATCACAATGGCGCAGAGTCGCCGGGAGTCGATCCGCGTTTGCTGGCTGCCGCGTATCGTTGGTTTACGCTGCGCGCAAAGTAACACCGTATCCGGGACGCGATCCGTGTATTCTACAGACGACGCGCATTCGTCAGATAACAGGCCGAGGAATCATGATGATCACCCGGCCTGTTTGTTTGCCGCCGCCTCTTGCGTGTGATACATTCCCTGTTGCACAAAGGTGGACCCCATGCTTCTGACACTCGCCCTGCTAATTGTCCTGATCCAAACCCCCATTTGGCTGCTCATGATCATTGCGCCGAACAGTGGCCTCACCGCGCGCGTGACGGGCAACTATCTGGTTTTCATCCTGCTCGGCATCGTCTATATCTTCTTCGTCGTGGCGGCGCTCGTCTACGCGATCTCGTTCAATAGCAGCGTGATCACGGCGCTCGCGAGTGTCCCGACCGGAACCGCGAACGTCACCGCCGAACAGCTCAGGCCGATGCTCGACGCGCTCCGACTAAGCGCCAATGTACAACCTGCGCTTGTCGGGGCGCTGCTCGCGACGGCGGTGCTTGACCTCGCGGGCGGCTTCATCGCGTTCGCGGAGAGCAAACGGCTCGGCGTGCGGGGCAGTACACGGCGCGGGCTGTTGCTCGTGATGTTCCTGCTTGGACCGCTTGGGATGCTCGTCTTCGGGACGTGGCACTACCTGACCACGCAGCGCCTGCGTAGTGAGGCGACAGAGCCGCCGCTGGTGGTCACGAAGCCGTGACGGATCGCGGCGGATTCAACCTGAGCATCCGTGCGGCACGACCGGATGATTGGGAAGCGGTCTATCTGGCGCGCGAAGAGCCGGGGGTGCGCTATAACCTCCTTGCTGTGCCATATACCAACCCGGTCACGTTTCGTGAGCGCTTTCAAAGCCAGCGCGATGGTCATTACGCGGTAGTCGCGGAGGCAATCTACCCGGATGGACGTTACCTCATTGCAGGCGAGGCCGGGCTGCATCGCAACGAACTGGACCAGGCACACAAGGCCGGGTTGGGGATACACGTCGCGACGGCCTATCAAGGCATGGGCGTCGGCACAGCGCTCATGCGTGGGTTGCTCGATCTCGCGGACAACTGGCTCAATTTGCACCGCGTCGAACTCGAAGTATTCAGCGATAACGAGCGCGGGATCGCGCTCTACAAGAAAATGGGCTTCGAGATCGAGGCGACGATGCGGCGTTATGCGTACCGCGATGGCGCGTATACGGATGCCTGCAAAATGGGACGGATCAACCCGCGTCATGCGGAAGTCGCGCAATGACTCTGTTGATTCGCGGTCGCAACGCCCATGATTGGCCGCTGATTGTGGAGATTATCCACGCGCTGCCCGCCGCCGAAGTGAGCATCGACCCGCACTACGCAGGCAATGATTATTTCCGCGAACACCTGAAAGCGCCGGACAACAAGCGTGAGTTCGGGTTGGTCGCGGAACTGGATGGTAAAGTCATCGGGTCGGCGGCACTGACGCGCGGCATCAACCGACTCGCGCACAGCGGTGAAATTCAACACCTGATGGTCAACCCGACAGCGCAGGGGCAGGGCGTCGGGAGCGCGCTGCTGGAGGCGGTGGTCGCGCTCTCGGAAAATATGCTCAATCTATCGCGCGTGGTGCATTACATCCCGGTCGAAAATGCCCGCGCGCTGAACCTGCACCGCAAATCCGGGTTCGTGATCGAAGGCCGGATGCGCGATGGGCTGTTCCGCGATGGGCGCTACCTGGATGTGTACGTCCTCGCGCGGGTGCGGAATGCCTTCTGATCTGGCGGCGCTGCGCGGCGAACCGAGCTACGTCTGGCGCAGCGGGCAGGAGCGGCGGTTGCAAATGCTGCCGCATTACCTGCGGCTCGAGGGCGCGCAGGTGCTTGAATTCGGCTGCGGCAACGGCGTCTATGCCGCGCGCTTCGCGGAGCGGTTCGCGAGCCATGTAGAAGCCTTCGATGTCGAACCGGAGCGGGTCGCGGAAGCGCGCGTCCACATCCCGCACGCGCTGGTCGCGGTCGGCGAACGGCTGCCATATGCGTCGGATCGTTTCGATCTGGTCTTTTCGAACGAGGTAATCGAACATGTGCAGGATGATCGCGCGTGCGCCGCGGAGATGGTGCGCGTGGCGCGTCCCGGCGGCAAAGTGATCCTGTTCTGCCCGAACCGCTGGTATCCATTCGAGACGCATGGCTACTACTGGCGCGGCAAGTACCATTTTGGCAATACGCCGCTCATCAATTATTTACCCAATCCGCTGCGCAATCGCCTCGCGCCGCACGTCCGCGCATATACCGCGCATGGCATCGAGGCCATTTTCAAGGGGCTGCCCGTGCGCGTAGTGGACCATACACGCATCTTCGGCGGCTATGACAACATCGCGCGCAGGCTGCCGAAGATCGGTCCCGCGCTGCGTGAAATGCTTTATGCCCTCGAGAAAACGCCGCTCCGCTTTTTTGGGCTGTCGCACCTGCTGGTATTGGAAAAACTCGGCGGGTAACGTCGCTGCGCAGCGGTGGCTTGCCGCGCGGTAGCACAGCCTGCTAAACTCCGACCGGACAGAACATGCTCCACACGTCCGCAAACCAGCAAAGAGAAACACTTTGGATAACAGCACGGCTTCGACACGGCGCGGCGTGGTTGTCATCCCCGCATGGATAGGGTTGGC
Organism: Aggregatilineales bacterium; assembly: GCA_965246845.1. Classification (GTDB taxonomy): domain Bacteria; phylum Chloroflexota; class Anaerolineae; order Aggregatilineales; family UBA2796; genus JBBRMW01. The sequence continues at coordinate 497,949 of CBDFFR010000005.1, read as the reverse complement.
GCTCATCGGCGGGGTAATGGCCGCGATCTGGTATTTCGCCTTCGGCGGGCGCTACCCCCTGAGCAAATATGGCGGCCTGCCGCAACAATCGCTGGCGACGCTCAACGGTAATTCACTGGAGAGCGCGGTCCTGTATATCCTTGCGATGGCGGGGTTGTTCCTACTCTATTGGATCGGCGCGCGGTGGATTAAGAAAGCAGGGCGCGCGGGCTGGCTGGTGCTAATTGGTGGGGCGCTCATCATGAATGCCGCGCTGCTCCCGATGCACACGATGGACGCCGCCGATATTTACGATTACATCATTCGCGGGCGCATGACCGCATTTTACAACTTGAACCCGATGCAGGATACGCCGGAGCGTGTCCCGGCAGGCGACAACATTTTGCCCTTCGCCGCCTGGAAGGATGCAACCTCGGCTTACGGTCCGGCGTGGGAGACGATAGCGGCGCTGACCGTTCGCATCGCGGGACCGGACCGCGATACGAATGTGGTGGTGTTCAAGCTGCTGTCGTGCCTCGGCTATGCGCTGACGGCGGCGCTCATCGCATGGGCATTGCGGGCGCTCGCACCGGAACGGGCGCTGCTCGGCGCGTACCTCTTTGCGTGGAATCCGCTAATGGTCTACTTCGCAGGCGGGACAGGCCATAACGACATGCTGATGGTCGCGGCGATGGCGCTTTCGGTCGGCTGTTTGCTGCGACGCTGGTATGTCCCCGCGGCGGCGGCGGCAGTCATTGGCGCATTGATCAAGTTCATTCCGTTGCTGCTCATCCCCATTATCGCAATCAAAATCTGGCACGATCTGCCCTGGCGCGGTCGCATTCTCACCTATGCTGCGATTGCCGTCACGGGCGCGGCGCTGGTTTTCATTTTCTATGCGCCCTACTGGGTCGGGTTCGATTCGCTCGCGCTCGACCGTCGCGGACGGATGTTCACCAGTTCGGCGGGAACGCTGGTAAGGCAAGCGCTGCGTCCGCTCGTCGGGGACGATACCGCGATCTCGCTCGTGTCGCGCGGCGCGACGGCGCTCTTCGGCCTGTATGCGCTGTGGGAACTATGGCGGCTATTCCGCGCGAAAACGCTGGAAAACCAGATGTGGATCGCGGCAGCGCTGCGTATCATCCTGTTTTATTTGCTGCTCGGCGCGATCTGGTTCCAGCACTGGTATCTCGTCTGGATCATCCCCTTCGCGGCCATGCTGCCCGATACCCCGGCGCGGCGGCTGACGCTGTGGTGGACCTACATCGTCACCTTCCAGCCCTTGATTTACAACTACGTATCGATGCGCTACACCGGGTGGATGGATGAACCCTGGCGTGATCTGGTCCCGATTGCGGTGTTCATGGGTGGCGCGTGGCTGTTCGTGATCGGCTACTGGGTGTGGCGCGTGAGCGACAGATTCCGCAACCAACAATCGGGAAACATCAACCCGCCTGCAAATCGGACGAATGCTATAGCCGGGGTAGAATAATGCGCCCAGCGTGAGTAGCAACGCCAATGTCCATCCCGCAGACTGAAACCGAACGCCTGATCATTCGCGAATTCGTCCAGGCAGATGTCCCCGCACGGGCGCAGCTCACCCGTGAAGCCTTCGACCCGGCGCACGAGGATGCGGCATCCGGGCAGTGGATAGACTGGACCACACGCAGCTACCGCGAATTCGCGAACCTCTATCAGCCGCCCTATGGTGATTACGCAGTCGTGTTGAAGGCAACGGGTGAACTCATCGGCGAGGTCGGGTTGGTCCCTTCAACGATTCCCTGGGGCGTATTCGAGCAGCCGACCCACACGCTTGTTTCGCCGGAATTCGGGCTATTCTGGGCGGTCCTGACGGCGCGTCGCGGCAAGGGATACGCTGCCGAAGCTGCACACGTGATTATCGAACACGCTTTTAAAAAGCTGTACGCGGCGCGCATTGTCGCGACAACGGAACGTACCAATCTCGCCTCGCAGCGCGTGATGCAAAGCCTCGGCATGGATATTCGGAAAAACCCCGGAGATACGCCGTTCTGGTTTGAGGTTGTCGGCGTACTGGATAACCCCGCCGCACCCAAAGCGCGATAAAATACGGGTGAACCTCTGGGATTAACCAATATTCATGCTTCAACATAGCGCTTTGCCGGACCTCGTGAATGATTTACAAAAACACCTGACGGGCGATGTCCGCTTCGATGAGACAACGCGCCACCTCTATAGCACCGATGCCAGCAATTATCAGATCATGCCGCTTGGCGTCGTCATACCTAAAACGGTCGAGGATGTGATCGCGGCACACCAGATTGCGGCGAAATATCATGCGCCAATTTTGCCGCGCGGCGGTGGATCGAGCCTCGCGGGGCAGACGGTCGGCGCGGCGGTCGTGATGGATTTCAGCAAATATTTACGGAAAGTCACGAGCGTCAATGCGGAGACGCGCCGCGTCCGCGTGCAGGCGGGGCTTGCGCTGGCGGACCTCAACAAACAACTTGCGCCGCTCGGCCTGATGGTCGGACCCGACCCGGCCAGCGCATCGCGCGCGACGATTGGCGGCATGGTCGGCAACAACAGCACGGGCGCGCATTCGATCCTCTACGGGATGACGAGCGACCATGTTTGCGGGCTGGATGTGATCACCAGCGACGGGCAGCGCGTTTCATTGCACAAGGGACAGGATTTTTCCGACCGGACCGACGCGATTGGGAATGCGTACCGCACGGTCAAGCGGCTGCTGGCCGATCACGCCGAACAGATCGCCGCGCGCTATCCGAAGACGTGGCGTACCTGCGCGGGCTACGCGCTCAACCGCCTCGACCCGAATGAGATTGACCTCGCCAATTTGCTGGTTGGTTCGGAAGGCACGCTCGCGACCACGCTTGAGGCCGAACTTGCACTCGTCCCACGTCCGACCAAAACGCGACTCGCGATCCTGCACTTCGACTCGATCCGCGCATCGCTGGATTCGACGCCCGTGATTCTCGAAACCGAACCGTCCTCGGTTGAATTGATCGATAAACTGATGCTCGACCGCACGCGCGAAACGCCCGAATTCGCGCGCCGCCTGACCTTCATCGATGGTGATCCGGCGGCGGTGCTGGTGGTCGAATATTATGGCGAGACGGATGACGAACTCGCCGCGAAAGTCGAACGCCTGAAAGCGCACATGAGCGCGCGGCACATCCCGACCTGGATTGTGGACGCGGCTTCCGCGTCGATGCAGGCCGATGTATGGACCATCCGCAAGGCCGGGCTGAATTTGCTGATGGGCATCAAGGGCGATCACAAGCCGAGCCACTTCATCGAAGACGCGGCGGTGACGGTCGACAAGGTGGCCGATTATGTGGATTGCGTGGCGCAGATCGTCAAGGATGCAGGGACCACCTTCGCGATTTACGCACATGCCAGTGCGGGCTGCTTGCATATCAAGCCGTTGATCAATCTGAAAAGCGCGGAAGGCTTGCGGCAGTATCGCCAAATTGGGGAAGCGGTGGCGGATTTGGTGGTCAGTTTCGGCGGGACGACCAGTGGCGAACACGGCGAAGGGCTGGCGCGTGGCTGTTTCAGTGAAAAGGTATTTGGCGCGGAGCTGGTTGGCGCGTTCCGCGAACTCAAGGCCGCTTTCGACCCGCAAGGGCTGATGAATCCCGGCAAGATGATCGATGTCGCGCAAATGGATGATGCGACGTTGCTACGCTATACCCCGGCCTATGCGACGCCGAACGCGCCCGCCGCGCCGCGTTATACCTACCTCGCGGATGGCAGTTTCGCGCAATCCGTCGAGCAGTGCAACGGCTCCGGCGAATGTCGCAAGACGGGTTCCGGCGCGATGTGTCCGTCATTCATGGCGACCCGTGACGAGAAGGACAGCACGCGCGGTCGCGCCAATATGTTACGCCTTGCGATGATGGGAAAACTCGGACCGGATGGCCTCGCGAGCGCGCAGGTCCACGACGTATTGGACCTGTGCCTCTCCTGCAAGGCTTGCAAATCCGAATGCCCGTCATTGGTGGACCTCGCGAAGCTGAAAGCGGAGACGACCGCCGCGCAACATGATAAACACGGTATCCCGCTGCGCTCACGTATGTTCGGGCGCATCGCCGCATTGAATAGTTTTGGGGCAGTCGCGCCGCGCTTCTCCAACGCCGTCCTGACCAGCGCGCCGAGCCGCGTTGTCTTCAAACGGATGGGCATCGCGCCGGAACGCGGGCTGCCACTACTCGCGCCGGAGCCATTCCGCCGCTGGTATCACAAAACGCATAACCCCGATGCGCAAGCCGCAAAGACTCGCGAAGTCGTCCTCTTCGATGACACGTTCATGGAATACAATACGCCGTCGATAGGCAGGGCGGCGGTCGGCGTCCTCGAAGCGGCGGGCTATCGCGTGCGGCTGGTCGATAAGCGCTGCTGCGGACGTCCCGCGATCTCGAAAGGGATGCTCGATGCCGCGAAAGCGATGGCGAAGCACAACATCGCGATCCTTGCGCCCTATGCGCGGCGCGGCGTGCCGATCATCGGCTGCGAACCAAGCTGCGTTTCCGCGCTGATCGATGATTACAAGGATTTCTTCCCCGGTCCCGATACGGACGCCATCGCGCGGCAGACGGTGACAATCGATCAATACCTGTGTAATCTCGCCGAAGCGGGCAGCCTTCAATTGAAGTTCGACGGCCAACCGCGCAACATCCTGTTTCACACGCACTGCCACCAGAAAGCGCTGATCGGCAGCACGAGCCTCTATAAAATGCTGTCGCTCATCCCGAACGCGACCGTCAACGAGATTCAATCCGGCTGCTGCGGCGTGGCGGGCAGCTTCGGCTACGAGGCTGAACATTACGAACTATCATTGCGAATCGGAGAGGACCGTCTGCTGCCTGCGGTGCGTGCGGCGAACGCGGAGACGATTATTGCGGCGAGTGGTACAAGCTGTCGCGAGCAGATCGAACATGGCGCGGGGCGAAAGCCGCTGCACCCGATAGAAGTCCTCTACGCGGCGTTGGCACGGTAACACACTACCAGATTTTAATCTCGCCATCGTTATCGAGCTTGCAGCGCTTCCGTTTGCCGGGCGGTGGGGTAAAGCGCTTTTCCTTTTCATCATCGTCATCGTTGCTCAAAAAGAATGAGCGCGCGCCGAATGGCGAGGGTGGCGCACCAAAGGACGGTGGCCGACGCGGAGGTGCAGCCCTGCCAGGTCGCGTGGACGGTTTGAACGACCCGAATGGGTTTAGTGGTCGAGGAACGGGCGGCTTCGGTGGGGCAAGTTTGCTTTGCTTCTCCACCATATCCAGCACACCTCTTGCATAAGCAAATCCGAAGACCGCAACGAGCAGACCCAACAGCGCAACGACGATGAGAGGCAGCGCGTATGCTTCCGGGATCAACGTTTTATCTCCGATGTCAGGGGAAGTGTAGGGTACACCGGGTTTCGGAACAGGTCAAGCACGCAAAAATCTACAAATTTCACAATAAATTCGTGAGCGTGCGATGAGAACGCATAGTACAATGGTCCCTGTTAACCTCACTACAAGGACGCACCCTCTTATGAAGCTGTACTCACGGTTCCGCATTGCAATGGCGCTCATTTTCGCCGCCGCACTCGTTTTTACGCTTCGTCCCACCACCTCGGCACTCGCCGATGATGGCCGTATCAACAAGGGAACATGGGCCAACAGCTTTGGTTCGGTTGCTGTCTACTGTCTGAATAGCGGCTTCACTGTCGGCAACTACAACCCCGGTGGTCGTATCCGCGTCCTCAATCAGGCCGGGCAGACCGTCCTCGACCTGACCGCCGACCTGATCATCCCCAAGCGTGATGAATCCGACAAGACGGGCAAGACGCTCTTGATTGGCAGCAGCAAGCTTTACAAACTTTACAGCGAAGCGAAGGGCTACTTCAGTCTGTACAGCGTCCCGGACAAGGAAGGCAAGACGTTTCTCGGTCGCTGGTACGGTTGCGACCCGGTAGGCATCCCGGCGGGTCCGACCTGCAAAATTACTTTCAGTCGCTTTGGTAGAGGCAGCGCCGAAATCGATCTGCAAGGCAGCGGCTGTACCTGCCCTGACGCGCCTGACGGTTTCGTCTTCGACGGTTCTGAAACAGATGGAGACGAGCTATTCTGTTTCTACTTCGACCCGTGCTATGGCGTATTCATCCCCAATGCAGAGACTATCGTTGGCATAGTTCCGTTCGGTATCAGCCAGCCTGTTCGGACCAAACTAGGGTGTTTCGGTTGCTGCGGTTAGCGCTAACCGCCTGAGGTGGGAGCAATCCGTTTCCGCATCTTTCGGTAATCCATTCTAGCGCAGCTTCGCCGCCGCCTCGCGGTCCAGTGCAAGCGTATACATCCCGCCTGCTGACGGCTTGATTCGTTGAATGGGATGCACATCCGGCTGGTACGGTCCGCGCAAAACCGCGTGGATCGTATCGGCCTTTTTCGCGCCCGCGACCAGGGCGAGGATATGCGCGGCATGGTTGATCACCGCGTAGGTGAACGAGAGGCGCGTCGTCTGCAACTGCGGGACCTCGTTCGCGATGACGAGCGCTTCACCCGGCGCGTTCAGACCAGCCGTATGTGGGAAGAGCGAGGCGGTGTGTCCGTCGTCGCCCATGCCGAGCAGCACGAAATCAAAGGTCGGCAGGCCGCCCGCCGCGAGGCCAAAGAAGGCGCGCAGGTCGTCGGCATACTTCGCGGCGGCTTCCGGCGCGGGAAGCTCCCCGGCGGCGATGCCGTGAATGTTCGCTTCCGGGATCGCGAGCGGCGTCAGGAGCGTTTCGCGCGCCATCTTCTGATTACTCTGCTCATCGGTGAGCGGCACATCGCGCTCATCGCCCCAGAAGAAATGTACATGCGCCCAATCGACCTCGTTACGGAAGCGCGGACCCGCCAGCAGCGCGAACAATGCCTTTGGCGTGGAGCCGCCCGAAAGCGCGACCGTGAAGTGCCCGTTCGCGCGGATCGCGGCCTTCGCGAGCGTGACGAACTTGCGCGCGGCGAACCCGGCCAGCACATCGGCATTCTCCACAACGACCACTTCCGCGCTGATCGTTTCTTCCGCGAGCAGCCCGGCGGAATGCAGCGCGCTCAAATAGGCACGGTCTGGTCCGCTCACGCTCAGGATCGAGTCGAGCAGTGCGCTCGCCTGCATCGGCGCGGCGACTCGCGTGTGTGCGGTGTCGCCGCCTTCAGTGCGGATCGCGCGGTCCGCTTCGGAATAGATTGCGGCAAATGCTTTTTCCGGAGTGTGCAATGTGATCCGCTCGACGCCCTGCGCCGCGCTTGTGGACTCGACCAGCGCGAGCGCAATCATTCCCGCTTTGGATTGTGCCATCCAGCTATCACCATGCGCCAGCTTCCAGCCGAGCCGATCTGCAAGCCACCCAATGAGGAGCAGCCCCGCCGCGCGCGAGTCACGCCCCGCGATTTCGACCTGCGTGATCTGCGCAAGCGCGGCGCGTTCCGTCGGCGGGTCGAAGATGCCCGCGATTGCCAGCGCGAAGCCTTTCAAACGCTCCCAGTTCATATCGAAGAGGTCCGAGGTGAAGTGCGGCGTTGTCAGGTAGCGGCCAAGCGCACGCAGCCCGGCTTCCGGGTCCGCGAACTGCGCGGAGTCGACAATCAGGCCGCCGGAAAGTTCATTCAGGACGTTCAACAGCGGGTGTTCGAGATCGAATTCAGCCATCCACAGCAGGTACGTCAGGTTATCCGCGATGAGCAGCGATTGCACCGCATAGGCCGCGCGCGTCAGCCCTTCGCGCCCGGTCGTGATCACGATCTGCTCGCCGCAGACGTGCGAACGCGCCTCGCGGCCAAAGGATGGCCTGCACACGACGGTCGGCTCTGCGGTGAGCGCGTCGCCCATTGCCGGGTCAATCGTGAGGACGATCAGGCGGCAGGGGTGGCTCGCGGGGACTTGCGAGGCCAGTTGCATCGCACGCTCGACCGATTCCGTGTAGATCACGAGGTTTAGCGTGGTCGCGCGGGTAACTGTGTCGTCATCGGTTGCGAGCTGCGCCCACAACTCGCCGAGTTCTTTTTCAATATTCGCAATTTTTGTCGGTTGACCAGCGGTGCGGGTCATGGTCGCGTCGGTCATGGTAAAAGCTCCGATTCTTTTACTTACGAGTATAGCAGGCTTCTGAGTAGGGGTGGACCGATGTGTCCGCCCGGCATGTTGGGAATACGGTAGCTTGCGCGGATAGCAGCCGCACAGGTATTATTATCCAAACCGACACGACCTTGTAACCTCCGCTGCTGCTCAGGACGGCTATCGTATGACGCCCAAACGTGTGTTCATCAGCTACAAACGCGAAGACCGTCCGCGCGTGAAAGAACTTGCGGAAAGTTTGAAACGAGCAGGCTATGAGGTCTGGTATGACGGATCGTTGCAAATCGGCGATCACTGGTGGAATACGATCCTTGATGAGATAGAAAAATGCGACATTTTTGTTTTTGCGATTTCACAGAAGGCGCTTAAATCGATCCCGTGCCAGCGCGAGCGGAAATATGCCGCCGATCTTGATAAACCCACGTTATTGCTTCAGGTGGGAGCATTGAGCGATGTCCCAAGAGAATACGCGACTATTCAATTTGGTGATTTCAGCAAAGGGAATACAAACTCACTCATCGATCTGATTGGTGCGCTCGCTCGTCTGCCAACAGGACAGCCGAACAATCCCGGTGCAGTGCGCCCGGATGTTCCAATCGCGCCGATTAACGAGATTGCGGCGATCCTAGATACGCAGGCGACAATTGATCTCAAGGATCAAACCGCGATCCTGTTCCAATTAAAAGATTTCGCGCGCGAGTCACAAACGCGCAATCGGGCGCTTGAACTGATTGGCAGATTGCAAAAGAAGACGCGCGATGTGCAAATGCGCGCTGAGTGCGAGGAAATCCTCAATGCGAATAGAACGCGCATCGTTTTACAGAGAGTCCTTCTGCTATCTGTGATCCTTGCCGTGCTGTTCATCAGTGGAGTTGTGATTGCAATCAGCCGCAACGGAAATGCGACGTCAACCGCAATCGCCGCACTTCCAACAATGACGGCAAGCGCAACGAATATGCCGCCGACCATGACGGTAATTCCAGCAACAGAAACCCCCTTACCGCTGACCGTGACGCCCATCCCGGGCAGCATCACACCGCAAAAGCCAAGCGTGACGCCGATCCCGTCGACCACTGCTCCTACGCAGATCGCGGTTGCGATTATTCCTTCACCGATCTCGCCAACAGCAACGCTTGCACCAACCCTTACCGCAACAAATTTGCCAACTGCAACCATCACGCGCACAAATACGCCGCTCCCGTCGCGGACTCCGACCCCAATTCCAACAACGACTCCTTTACCCGCCGCGACCACTACTGAACAGCCAATCCTGAGCATCGAGCAAATTGCGGGTACACAAGAAGCCAGCGAACGTGCAACCGACACATACAACCAAACCCGCACCGCGACACTCTGGACGAACACGCCGACTCCCACGTTCACCCCGACGCCAACCCACACCTTCACGCCTGACCTAAACGCCAGCGCGATTGCATTCCGCACACAGCGCACATCCACCTCAACGGCGCAGTTCAATAATAACCAGACTGCAACGGCTACGCTCTGGACCCCGACGTCGATCCCCACAGCAACATCAACGCCGACACTGATACCAGCGGGAACAATCCTTACCCCGACCGTCTACGCGCGCAAAATGCAAAAAGATGTATCGCTCGTGTACGTGCCGCCCGGCTGCTTCCTTATGGGGAGTGACCCGAAAAACGATGCGAAGGCACAAATCAACGAGCAGCCACAACATCAGGTGTGCATTACCAGAGGCTACTATATAGGTGAATTCGAGGTGACGAATGCACAGTTCACTAGTTATGAGAAGGCGACAGGCAATGCACGCACGATCATAGATGAGTGCAAAACATCATCTAGTGAGCCAAACCAACCTGTCGTGTGCGTCTCGTGGGATGACGCCAGTGCTTACGTAAAATGGCTAGAATGCCGTCTTCCGACAGAGGCGGAATGGGAATATGCCGCGCGGGGTCCCGCATCGCTGATCTATCCGTGGGTCAATACATACAAAGTGGGGAGCGCGAACGTGAATCAGTCAAATCTTGCCAATGGACAATATTTGAGGAAGACTGCGCCTGTTGGTAGTTACCCGACCGGAAAAAGCTGGATTGGCACATTTGATATGACTGGGAATGTCTGGGAGTGGGTCGCGGATTGGTACAGCGACAAATTCTATACGGGACGCCCGAACCCGGATAACGACCCGGTTGGACCCAGCAGCGGTGATTCCCGGGCGTTGCGCGGAGGGTCGTGGAGCAGCTATCCAGGCTACGCGCGGGCGGCGTATCGCAACCTCAACCTTCCTTTTTTGCGCGACCTCGACTACGGTTTTCGGCTGGTTTGTTCGGTTCCTTCTCCTTAACTCTGATCTCCGTCGCTCTGATCTCTGCTCTCTGAATGCCGCGCGGCGCGCGGCATGATTTTCAGGGCAACCACCGCGCCCCGCCCTCGCCATCATTCGCGCCGCCATCCGTGATTTGCCGGATGTTCGTGCCATCGGCGTTCATCGCGAAGAGCGTCCAGTTGCCATTGACGACATTCGAGAAAACGAGCTGCCTGCCATCCGGGGACCAGCGGGCGCGCATCTGTGGGTCGGGATTCTTAATGCCCGTTGAATTCTGCCGCCGCGTGCCGCCGCCCGTGACCGCGACGAGGTAGAACTGTCGGTTGGATGAGGTCCCGCGTGGGCTACTGCGGTCGCTCAGGAAGATGACCGTTTTGCCATCCGGCGAGACTTCCGGGTAGAGGTCTGCGACGCTCCCGGTCAGCAGTTGGCGCAGCGCGTTACCGTCACTATTCGCGATGAAGAGCAGGCTGAAGCCCTTGCTCTCCGAGGCGAAGACGAACGATTTGCTATCGGGCAGCCACGACATCGTGGCGTTCAGCCCGCGCACCGGGAGCAGCACATCCGGGTTGCTGCCATCCGCATTCATGCGGAAGATTTCAGCCTCTCCGCTGCGCGTGCTGATGAACAGGATCGTCTTGCCATCCGGCGACCAGACCGGGCTGGTGTTATCGCCCTCTGACGAGTCGGTGAGCGCGCGGTCGCCCGTGCCGTCGCTTTTGATGCGGTAAATCTGCGGCGAGCCGTCGCGCTTGCTGACGTAGGCGATCTGGCTGCCATCGGGCGAGGCGCTGGGGTCGCTGGGGTCCGCGTTGAAGGGCGTCAGGCGTTGCAGGTTGCCTGTTTGCAAATCCAGCAGAACGAGCGCCGGGTCGCCATCGCGGTCGGAGCGGAAGAGCAAGCGCCCTTTGCCGATGTTTGTGAGCGGAATTGCCGCCGGATCATTAGTCGGTGTGATGGGGTTTGTCGTGGAGGTGGGCGGGAGCGGTAGCGGCGTGCGGGTCGGCACAACGCGCGTTGATGTCGGCGGGAGCGAAGTCGGCGTTGGGGGGATAGCAGTTACCGTCGGCGGTATGGGCGTCGAAGTTGCGGTAGGTGGTATGGGCGTGCGCGTCGGCGGGAGCGGGGTCACGGTGGATGGGATGCGCGTTGCTGTGGGTGGGACGGTCGAAGCACGGACCACAGGTGTCTCGATTTGCCGGACGGCGGCGCGCGTCAGCGTGGGGCGCGTCGATGTGAGCGTGGGCGACGCACTTGTGATAGTGGGTGGGATGCGCGTCGCTGTTGGCGGGAGAGGTGTTGTGGTCGGCAGGTTTGCGGTCACGCTCGGCGGGACGCTCGTTAAGGTCGCCGAGCTGACCACCGCGACGGCGGCAGGCGATCCGGTTGCCAGCCGCGCAGCAAGGGTTTGCTCAATCGCAATCGCGATTTGCGTCTGGATGAGGTCGGCGGTCGGGGTAATTGTGGTCAGCGTTGGCGGGATAGCGGTCGCGCTCGGTGGCACATTGGTTGCCGTTGGCGACGCAGGAATGTTCGTCGGTGAAGCGGGTGCAATCGTCGGCGCGGATGTTTCGGTTTGCGTTGTAGTAGCAGGCGCAGTCCCTGTATTTTGCACCACAACCGCGACACTCGTTACCGCAGTTACAATAGTTGGCGCGGCAGTAGCGGCTTGCGTCACCGTAACGGGCGCGGTCCCGCTGCTCTGTGCCGCGATTGCAATTCCGGTCGCGGTCTGGTTTGCCGAATCCGAGCCGCGCCCGCCGACCACCACGACAACACCGATCACGATCAGGACAAACGCCGCCACCCCGACAAGCAGCACAATCGGAAGGGTGCGTCCGGTGCGCGGGGCAGGTGGAGGCGTCGTTTCCTGCGGTGCGACCGTGCGCGCTGCTTCAGCGGGCGGCATAATCGGCATATCCTCGATGGTACGGTCGAGCGGCTGCGCCTGCGGCGGCACCAGCACCGGTATCGGCATATCAACAACCGTGCCTTCGAGCGGCGCGGCTTTGGCTTGCGCCAAGACTTCCGGTGGGATTTGCATCTCGACAACGGTGCGGTCTTGCGCTGGCGGTTCGTTCTTCGCGGCGGCTTTGGCTTGTGCCAGCACTTCCGGCGGAATTTGCATCTCGACGATGGTGCGGTCTTGCGGTGGCGGCTCGTTCTTTGCGGCGGCTTTGGCCTGTGCCAGCACTTCCGGTGGGATTTGCATCTCAACGATGGTGCGGTCCTGTGCTGGCGGTTCGTTCTTCGCGGCGGCTTTGGCCTGCGCCAGCACTTCGGGCGGGATTTGCATCTCCGGCATGGTAGCGTCGTTCGGTCTTTGCGGCGCAGCTTCGGCGGGTGGCGCGGTGGTTGCCGTCATGATCGGCGGGAGCGGCATCTCTGCGAAGGTCTCATCTACACCTTTGGGCTTCGGTGGAGCGGGGCGTGTGCCAATGAGCGCACTTTCGAGCGCGGAGGCGAACGCTGTGGCGGTCGGATAGCGGTCGGCGGGCGTTTTCGCGAGCGCTTTGAGCAAGACATCTGCGATGGGTTTAGCGAGGTTCCAGGGAATCGTCGGCTGCCCCTGCGTGTGCGCCCGCACGAAGGCCATGAACGTCCCTTCGGGCGGATTGAAAGGAAGTTCAACCGTGATTTGATGCCACGCAACCACTGCCAGTGAATATTGATCCGACGCGCGGGTGACGGTCGCTCCTGTAATCTGCTCTGGTGAAGTATGCGTCGGGTTCGAGGGTAGCGTTATCGCGCCCGTCAGGTTGGAGTCGGCAGCCGCCCAGGGTAACGTAAAATCAGTCAGTACCGCGCGTTTCTCGTCATCGAAAAGGATATTTGCTTCGCGCACGTCGAGGTGCAGCAGGTTCCGATCATGCGCGTAATCGAGCGCCGCTGCGATTTGTTTGATGATCAACGCGATTTCCGAAGGCGTGCGTTGCGTCGCTACATCGAGGCTGCCGCCGGGGAGCCATTCCGTGACGAGGTAATTCACACCCGCCTCGGAATCGAATGCCGCATCATACACGCGCGCGATGTTCGGGTGGTCAAGCGCTGCGACGGTCTGTATCTCGCGCTCGAATAGCGCGCTATTGACATCCGGGAAGAGCTGCACCGCCCCCCGCAGGGGTCCCTGTGCCTCATAAATCGCGCCGACCTGCCGGACCAGTCGCCAGCGGCCACCCAGAGTTTTTCCCGTCAAATTTGTATCAAAAGTCGCCATGCAAATGTGTTCCTCACCGCGCGGCAAAGAATAACACATGCACGTCCGCGTTGCCGGGTATTTTCCTTAATATTTTGTGTCAATAAAGTACGCGGTAGCTACGCGGTTAGCTTACGGCTCCGCACAATGAGTGCAAATCCGAGGATCGCAGCACCGACCATCGCAATGAGGACCTGCGCCGCGCGATCATCCGGGCGTTCGCCCGTTGCGGGGAGGCTGCCGCCCGTGATACGCATGGGCGCGCTGGTGTAGCGACGCTGGCCGCCCGAATAATTCACCATGACGGTGTTTACCGCATCAGAGGGGAGCGGCGCGAAGTTGTTGACGCGGGCGATAACGCGCAGGGTGACGACCTCACCGGGGTCGAACACGTTGATCGTGACAGTCACTGTATTTATTGCCATTGTCAGCGTCCCTTTCGTCGTGGTCGCGGATTGCACCGTGAGGTATTCCACGGGAAGCTGATCCTCTATCACGACGTTCTGAGCGGGCGCGGTTCCGCGATTGAGCGCGGAAACGGTGAATGTGACTATCTCGCCGCGCGTCATCAATGTTGCATCATCGAGGCTGAGGATCACCGGGTCCGCAATCCCCGCAACCGCTGCGCTTCCTGCATCACTGCTTGATGCTGTAGCGGGCGCGACTCTCGCGGATTGCAGGGTACTGGTCGGTGTGTTCGTCGGAGATGCCACAGCTGCGTCGCTCGCTGTGGATGCAGGAGTCGGGGAGCCGGAAGCGGTAATCGTTGCTCCAGGTGTGAGGCTCGCGGTTGCGGTTGGCGTGCGGGTTAGCGTTGAAATAGCTGTGGTGGTGTAAGTTGGCGTCGGTGATGCAGTAGGCGTATGTGTGAGGGTTGGAACAACCGTATGCGTTGCCGTTGATGAGGGAATGAGCGTCGGTGTAGAGGATGCGGTAGGGGTGAATGTGGGCGTCGACGACGCTGTGGCGGTTGGCGTCCGGGATGGGGTCGGCGTGTTCGTGAGGGTCGGCGCAATTGTGTGAGTTGCCGTCGCTGATGGGGTAAGCGTGGTTGTAGGCGATGCGGTGGAAGTCAGTGAAGCCGTCGGCGTGGATGTATTAGGAAGCGTCGAAGTCAAGGTGCTGGTTGATGTGGCGCTTGGCATCGTGGTAGGCGTCGGGGTGAAAGTTTGGGTAGGAGTCGGCGTGTAAGTCAGGGTCGGGCTTGGCGACCCGGTGAAGGTGGGGGTAAGTGTGAGCGTTGGAGTAAGCGTTTCCGTGGGGATGGGGGAGGGTGTTGCGGTCGACGAAGGGGTGGATGTGGGTTCGGGTGTTGATAAATCGGTCGCGAACCCGAAATCGACGGTCGTATTCGACCGCAAATCACCGTGCGGTCCAAACCAGTTTTCGTCGCGGGTAAGGCCGCTCTGGTCGCCCTCGCCACCGGGTTCACTATTTGGTCCAAGCGTAACCAGATTGGAGCGGATGCCCGTCACCGGGTCGGGAACAGTCCCTACCCCATTGTCGTCGTTGTCCTGATTGTCATTCGGATTGCGGCTATCCGTGCTGCTGCTGAGAAGCCCGTACAGGGGTCCACCAGATTCAAAGTTCGCGGCGGCGGCTTCAAGGCGGTAACTCCCGACAGGAAGATTATCAAAACGGTAGTAGCCATTCTCGTTGGTCAGGGTGGACGCGAGAAAATTATCGTTACTATCGAGTAGATTGATCAGAACGTTCGCGATGCCCGGCTCCGCACCCTGCCGGATGCCATCGTCGCGATTGCTGCCAGACGCACCGTCATCCAGCCAGACCCGATTGCCGACGCTGTACGCGCGGTTCGCATCGAGCCGGATGAAACCAAAATCGACAGTCAGGTTAGCACGATCATCGCTATTTGGACCGGGATCATCCGGGCCGAGGTCGCCTTCATTAGTCGGTTCACTGTTGCCCGGTCCCAGCGTGATTACGCCAGTGGTGATACCCGTCAGCGGATAAGGAATTGTGCCGATGCCGTTGTCATCCAGATCGACATCCGAATTTGGATCGCTCGCGGACCCGTCGCTGCTGTTCCAGCCAACCAGCACGCCATTGATGAAATTCGACGCAGGGATACGGACGCGGTAATCGCCTTCCGCAAGAGCATCGAAGCGATAATAGCCACTATTGGCCGTCGTTGTCGTGGCAATGATATTCCCACCGCTATCGAGGAGTTGCACTTCGACGCCGTTGATGCCGGATTCGAGCGATCCCTGCATACCATCCGAGTCGTCATCTTTCCATATGCGGTTGCCGATGCTGTAATCGTTTGCCGATTGGCGGCTCAATCGGGCAGCGATTGCGGCGCTACTCGCGAAAGCGAGTGAAGCGACAAGCCATACCGCGACGAGAAACCGGGAGTGGTGACGTAGAAATGACAATGTAGCATACATGGATGTGCAACTTCCCGGCGTTCAGCCTGCGCGAGGCGAAGACGAGAGTAATAATAATCGGTACTTTTGAATTCTCCCAATCTGATCACAAATTTAATAAAGTAACCTGAGTTTTGGATAAATCAGGTAGCGAATCGGAAGGCAGGCTTGGTGTGCTGGAAGGTGTAGCCGCATAGTGCGGCAGTGAGATTGACCCTGAAATGGCCGGGACTGCGGTGGCGCGTATGGTCAAGATGAAAATCATTTTTGAGCTGGTCGAAGATGGTTTCGATAAGGAAACGACGGCGCAGCAAGGCTTTGTCTAGCGGGTCGAGGTCGGGACCAAGTATGTTCGCACGCTTATCGGTGACAAGCTGCACGCCTTGCTTTGCGAGGGTGTTGGTGAGAGACTGCGAGAGATAGCCCTTGTCAGCCAGAACCTTGCTGGAGACACCTGTCAGCAAGTCAGGCACTGGCTGACGGTCGTCGCAATTACCAGGGGTGCAGCAGTAACCCAGAATGTCACCCTGAGTGTTGACCACCAGATGCAACTTGAACCCATAAAACCAGCCCATCGACGACTTACCGCGTTGCGTACTTCTCGCAAACACTCGGTGGCGCGCGATGCGGTGGTTGTCACACACCCGCAAGGGTGTCGAGTCAAGCAGCGAGATACCCCGTTACAGGCTCCGCGTCGGCTGCCCAGGAAAGCCTCCAGACTGTGCTGCACACGTGGGATAAGCCAGATAAACCGACTGTAACTGACTAGTTTTGGAAACGCTACACGAAGCCGCGCCTGTACTTCGCGTGTGTAGTACGCCTTAAAGTTGCGATACCCGGACAGGTGAAACTAGAATTACAAGCGTCATGATTTCACTCTCGCATAATCCCGGTTGCCACCCTTTTAGCTGCTTTGCCTCATGTTCCTGGCAGAAATCATCGACAGCACAGAACAATTCCACTAGACTCATCGCTGCAGTATCTTTCACGTTAGGGATAACGTTCAGCTTAACCGCTTCTCGGAAGGTATTCCACTATCCAAAACTCAGGTTACCATAGGTTTAACCCAGCGTTGAATAACGTATCCAAATGGAAGTACGGTTTCGATCACGGGCTGACCTGTGTGTTCGCGCACAGTTTAACTTTAGATGTATTTGCCCTGAATTTGCTGTGTTATTCTGTTGACAAAACATCGGGTGATTATATACTCATCTATACAATTTAGGAATATGTCTGAACCTTTGGATTTTTCCAAAGCTACTTTTGTCGGTTGAACGGGTCAGCGCGCATGATTGATCCGTTTTCAAAATGTGGAGGTTTGTCGAAAAATGTTGCGTAGATTTCTTCTCACACTGATAGTCATATCTCTCACTTTCGTTTCGGCGGGGAAAAGTACACCTGTGCAGGCGCAAGCCGCGACCTGTACAGGTACACCCGTCACGTTGCGCCTCGATGACTGGTCGAGTGGCGACCGCGTGGAATATATGAACCAGGTGCTGGCCTCGTTCACAAAAGAGAATCCGTGCATCACCGTCAAGGCCGAACCAAATATCGGCGATGACCAGAACACGCGCCGCCTGACGATGATCGCCAGCAACACCGCACCGGACCTGCTCGCGACGGGCGAATCGTGGATTCCGCTGTACGCCGAAGCAGGCGGCTTCCTCGACCTGACTCCGTATGTGAAGGGCAAGGACGGCTTCGACCCGGCTTCGCAATTCTATGAGGCCGTCTTCAAGCAGGGGTACTACAAGGGTGTTCCCTACGCCATCGCGAAGGATTACAGCACGAGCGCGTTTTACATCAACCAGGGTCTCTTCGACAAGGCGGGCATCGCCTATCCGAAAGACGGCTGGACGTGGAAAGACGCGATTGATATGGCCGAACAGTTGACAGTGGATAAGAGCGGCAACAACGCAACCAGCCCGGATTTCGACGCGAAGAATGTCGTCCAGTATGGTATGGACATCATTCCTGATGGCTGGTGGCGCGGCTACCAGAGCTACCTGTACTCCTACGGCGCGCACACGATCAGCGACGACGGCACGAAGACGACAGGCTTCCTCGATAGTGACAAGGCGGTCGCGGCGTGGAGTGCCTATCGTGATCTCGTCTTCAAGGATCACATCGCGCCCTCGGCAACCGTAATCGGCTCCGTGCAGGGTGGCCGCGTGCAGATGTTTCAGGATGGCAAGGTTGCCATCGGGATCACCTTTCACGGTCCCTGGTGGCAGGATGTCCTGAACAAGGTCCCTAATCTCAAGTGGGGTGTCGTCCCGCTCCCCGCCGGACCGGATGGCAAGCGCGAGAGCGCCGTAATGTGGATGGGCTGGGGCATCAACGCCAAGACGAAATATCCCGCGGAAGCGTTCAAGCTGCTCAAGTACCTGACCACAGAACCCGGCCAGCGCGTCTTCGCGCTCAAGGCGCTGAGTGCGGACAAGGCAGTCGCGTCCGCGATGCAGCGCACCACCGACCCGTATTGGAGCGTGTTCCTCGGTGAATCCAACCGCCTCGGCAAGCTGGACGAGCAGGCGAATCCGTACTACGGTCCGTGCGTCTTCACGCCCGCAGGCGATTTGCTGACCCGCACGCTCAGTGATGGTGGCGACAAGCTGGACCTCAAGACGGAACTTTCGTCGCTCGCAAAGAAGGCCGATGCGTGCCTCGCAGATGCAGCGAAAAGCGGCGTCGTGACACCCGTAAAATAATTCCGCGCATAGATGGTTTGCAAGGCGCGGGAATAAATCCCCGCGCTATCACGGTCCGATCTGCTAAACTGCGCGGTCTTTCACTCCGTAATAGCCCGGTCCATTCATGGCCGGGCTGCTTTTCAAAAACTGCTGGTTGTTCCTGACGGCTTAAGGCGCTCTCTATGCTTAAACGATTCGGATTTCGTTCGACCAACGCCCGCCGCGAAGCATTTACCTTTTATGTTCTAATCGCGCCCTGGCTGGTCGGGTTTGTCGTCTTTCTCGCGTACCCGATGCTGCGCTCGCTCTATTTATCCTTCACGAATTACAACCTGCTCTCGCCACCGCAATGGATTGGTTTGCAAAATTTCGAGCGCATTTTCAATGAGGATAAATTCTGGCAATCTCTGCGTGTCACGCTCCTTTACGCGCTCGGCAGTGTGCCGGGCGGGACGCTCATCGCGCTTGCTATCGCGGTCGTACTTTCGCAAAAACTTCGCGGCGTGAATTTCTGGCGGACGATATTCTTTTTACCTTCGGTCTTGAGCAGCATCGCGGTTGCGATCCTGTGGCTGTATATCTTCAAGCCGGAAGGCGGGTTGCTCAACGCCGGGCTTGCACTGCTCGGCATCAAAGGACCGAACTGGCTCAATAGCGAACAATGGGCGCTGCCCGCGCTGATCATTATGAGTTGGTGGACGGTCGGCGGGCAGATGGTGATTTATCTCGCCGGGCTGAAAGGCATCCCCGAACAGCTTTACGAGGCGGCGGAGATCGACGGCGCGGGCGCGTGGGCGAAGTTCCGTTTCGTGACGGTCCCGATGCTCAGTCCGACGATTTTCTTCAATGTCGTGCTGGCGATCATCGGGGCGTTTCAGGTCTTCGATGTCGGGTGGGTCCTGACGCGCGGCGGTCCGAACAACGCGACATTGTTCTACATGATCAATCTTTATGAGCGTGCGTTCCGCTTCGTACAGATGGGCTATGCCTCAGCGCTTGCCTGGATACTGTTCATCATCATTATGGGGATTACGATGCTCGTGGTTCGCTCCTCGGCGCTGTGGGTCTATTATGAAACGGAGCAACGCTGATCGATGGCCGAAACGATACTCCCGATCCGACCCGCAAAGCGCGTCTCCGGCGTCGCGGCGATCCGCGCCAATAAGCACTGGCAGCGACGTATCCGGCTGATACTCAGTTACGCCGCGCTGCTCTTCGGCGCGAGCCTGATGCTCTTCCCGCTGCTCTGGATGCTCTCCGCGAGCCTGAAAGAACCCTGGCAGATTTTCAGTTCGCCGATTGAGTGGATACCGCAGAAGTGGGAGGAAGTCCCCGCAGGCGCGACGGGTCAAACGCTCAACCTGTGGACGGTACAGCGCAATGGACAGGAGCAACAGGTCATCACCATTGGGACGCGGCGCTATACCAACGTCCTTGATGTGGTGCTGCTCACAGCCTTACAAACGATCCCGACCGATCAACTCAGCGCAGCGGTTCCGCAGGCAATACAGATCGCGGGTGAATCGATAACGCTCAACCTGCGCACCGACAAAGCCGGGCGACAGGTGATCGCCCTTGCCAAAGACGGAGACAATACAGTTGTTGCGGCGCTGGATGCAGTTCGCGGCGCGATTTCGCGGCTCCCGCTGGATGTAGTGAACGCAGGCGAGCGCGATACGTTCAAGATCGGGGCGACTGAACTCAAAGGCCGCGCCGTGACCACAAATGGTACGAAGCGCCAGCTTCTGTCCATCGGACCGGAATCGGAACTTACCGTTGTCGCGCCGCCGGGAATGCTGGCGGGCGTTGGCTTTGTTCCGGTCGAAAGTCTGACGGCGGGCGGCTTCGCGAAAGTCGGCGGCACGGAAGTCAAGCTGTACAAGGTCGCGAATGACCCGACCGCGTACATCAGCATCAGCGGCGGGACATGGCAGCCGATCATCAATCAGGAAGAAGTCGGTGCGGCGGCGTTCGTTGCGCAGGCCGCACAGTTGAAGGAGCCAGCAAGTCACGTGGTACAGGGAATTGCGCTCCCGACGGCGAAGTTCACGCCGGAAAGCGGCGCGCCCGCCGATGTGCTGGTACTGCTCGGCGGCACGGGGCAAAGCCTTGTCATTCCGCTGGATAAAGCGGGCAGCGTGCGGCTCGCGCGGATTGGCGACCTCTCCACCGTGCGCGGCGACACTTTCAAAAACACGCCGGTGCGCGTGCAGGATGGCTATTCGGAGCGCGGCGACGTGCATACCGTGATGGTCGTCTCCGAACCGCGCGATATGGCGCTCATCGTCCCGCAAGCCGCCGTCACAGACGCGTTCGATGTAAATCCCGCCACCTTGCAGCGCGCGACGCATACCGCGCTGCGCTTTCAGGGCTACCGCGAGGCGCTACAAACGAAGGTCGGGGAGACTTATTTCACCAGTTTCTTCCGTAATTCGTTTGCGCTGGTCCTGCTCAATACGCTCGGCCACCTGTTCTCGTGCATCCTCGTCGCCTATGCTTTCGCTCGGCTGCGCGCACCGGGCAAGGGTATCCTGTTCCTGATTTTGCTCAGTACGATGATGCTGCCATTTCCAGTGACGCTCGTGCCGATTTACGAGATTTTCCGCGATTTGAGCGCCGTCAATACGCTCTGGCCGCTGTTCATCCGCTCGTT
Organism: Aggregatilineales bacterium; assembly: GCA_965246845.1. Classification (GTDB taxonomy): domain Bacteria; phylum Chloroflexota; class Anaerolineae; order Aggregatilineales; family UBA2796; genus JBBRMW01. Next base: position 476,630 of record CBDFFR010000005.1, on the reverse strand, counting down.
CTTCGGCAATGCGTTCCTGATCTTCATGCTGCGCCAGTTCTTTGCCTCGATTCCGCGCGAACTGGAAGAGGCGGCGCGTATGGACGGCGCGAATATCGTGCAGATTATCGCGCGTGTGGTCGTGCCACTAAGCCGCCCCGCGATTGCGACGGTCGTGATTTTTACTTTCTGGTGGACGTGGAACAGCTTCTTCGAGCCGTTCATCTATCTGAGCAGCCCGGACCTCTTCCCCGTCTCGGTCGGCCTGAATTTCTTCCGCGACCAATACGGTACGATCTTCTATGATCGGATGATCTCGGCGTCGGTGCTGAGTATGTTGCCGCTGCTGCTCATCTTCCTCTTTGCGCAGCGTTATTTCATTGAAGGTATCCAGCTCACGGGCTTGAAAGGGTAGTTATCCATGATCGGGATGGGAACGCTTGCGGGGCTGCCACGTCTGCGCCCCGGCGTGCGGCGGTTGCGCGAATCGAGCTATGACCGCAACGGCGGCAACAGCGACTGGGTGGAAATCGAACCCGGCACGACGCGCGCTATTGCGCAGATCGCGGGACCGGGCTGCGTCAAGCATATCTGGATGACGATGTGGTGCGACGACAAATATCAATACCGTAAGGTCGTCCTGCGCATGTACTGGGATGGCGAAGATCAGCCGAGCGTCGAAGTACCCATCGGGGATTTTTTCGGGATGGGTCACAACCTGACGCGCAACTTCGTCTCGCTGCCGCTGCAAATGAGTCCCGAAGACGGGCGCTCGTTCAACTGCTGGTTCCCGATGCCATTCCAGCAAGGCGCGCGGATCGAGATTTTCAATGAGGCTGACAAGCGCCTGAACTTCTACTATTACATCGACTATGAAGCCTATCCGCCGGAAACCCCGATGGATGATTACGCGCGCTTCCATGCGCAATGGCGGCGCGTGAACCCGACTCCCGGCTGGGCAGACCCGGCGATCCGTTGGGAAGATCACCCGGACAAAATGCGCGAGGTGTGGAAGACGCCGAACCTCACAGGCGACGGCAATTATGTGATCCTCGATGCGGAAGGTGCAGGACATTACGTTGGCTGCCACCTCGATGTCGATTGCTTCTCGCGGCAGGCGAACGACTGGTATGGCGAGGGCGACGATATGATCTTCGTGGATGGTGCGCCCTGGCCGGGGCTGCACGGTACAGGGACCGAAGATTATTTCAATACCGCGTTCTGCCCGACGCAGGAATACAGCGCCCCCTATCACGGCCTGATCCTCTATCAAGGCACTGCAGATTGGCGCTGGCGCGGCAAAAACACGCTCTATCGCTACCACATCGAAGACCCGATCTTTTTTGAAAAGTCGATCCGCGTGACCATCGAACACGGCCACGCCAACAAACTCACGAATGATTATTCTTCGACAGCATACTGGTATCAGACGGAGCCGCACAAGCCCTTCCCGGCGCTGCTCTTCGTCGCGGAGCGCTTGCCCCGGCTATGACGGTTTATGAAAACAGTCTCGCGGAACGACGTTCGCTCGCGGGTGAGTGGGAGATCGAGATCGGCGGGCAGCGCGGACCTGTGACGGTCCCCGGGGCGTGGGAAGTGCAGGGCTACCCCGCCGATGTGCAGAAGGCAACCTACCGGCGAAGTGTCAATATTCCCGCCGAATGGTCTGGTGCGCGGATAATGCTATGCTTCGGCGCGGTGAGCTACGATTGCACGGCGTCTGTGAACGGCGTCGAAGTCGGGCGTAATCTCGGCATGTGGCATCCATTCGACTTTGACATCTCCGAGGCGGTGCGCTACGGCGAACTGAACGAAATCACGCTTGAGGTGATCAAGCCGGGGACGCGCGCTGATGAACAACATAACTATCATGATGTGCTAGTCGGCTTCATCCCGTATGCAGCGGAGACGTTCGGGGGAGTCTGGCAGGATGTGTGGCTGACCGTACATCGTGCGCCGGTGTTCCCGCAACTTGGAATCAGGAATATCGACACACAATCCGGGGGCGTTACCGTTCGGATATATGTCTCCTCGCACGTTGATGTAGATGCGCGTGTCGTCGTAATTATCACGGATACACTTGGGCGGCGTGTGGCAACTGCCGAAAGCAAATTTGCCGAGCTTGAGGGCAACAGATACATCATTGGAAAAGACATTGCTTTGGTCGTTCCGCAACCTGAATTATGGAGTCCGACGTCACCCACGCTTTACACACTCACGGTACAACTAAAGGAAGCGGAGCGGATCGTTAGCGAAACCTCACGCACCTTCGGCTTCCGCGCGCTCACGGCAGCCGGAACGCGCGTCCTGCTCAACGGCGAAGAAACGTACATTCGCGGTATCCTGAGCTGGGGGTGGGACCCCGCGACGCTCGCGCCCACGCCGACCGACGCGCAAATCCGCGACGAGTTCCGGCGTGTGAGGGCGCTCGGCTTCAATATGATCAAGCTGTGTTTGTTCGTGCCACCGCCGCGCGTCTTCGAGATTGCCGATGAAGAGGGAATGCTGCTCTGGCTGGAATTGCCGATGTGGTTGCCGCGCCTGAGTGATAAGTTCAGGTCGCGAGTCTTTCAGGAATATGATGAAATTGTCAAGCATGTACATCACCATCCCTCGATTGTGATTTATAGTCTCGGCTGCGAACTCGATGCGGATATGGCCGATGCACTCATGCTGGCGCTGTTGACTCACGGCGTGCAGGATTGGATTTCCGGGGTACTGTTCTGCGATAACAGCGGGTCCGGCGAAGCCTACAAAGGGCTGGATTTCGACTTCGCGGACTTCAACGATTATCACTTCTACGCCGACCTGCATCAGTTCCGCCCGCTACTCGATCACTTCCGGCGCGATTGGCGTCCGGCGCGCCCGCTGCTCTTCGGTGAGTTCTGCGATGGCGACGATTACCGCGACCCCGGACGTCTCAAGGACGACCCGACCTATACCTATTGGAAGTACCTGTACGGCATCGAAGGCAATCCGGCTCGGTGGGCATTCCCCGAACAGGCCGAACGCATGGCCGCGCTCGTGCTGCCGTTCACGGGTGAGCAGCTTGTCAAAATCAGCTATGGGCAGTCTTTTGCGGTGCGCAAGTTCATTCTGGAGCAGGTCCGCGCGCGGGGCGAGGTCGGCGGCTACGTCCTGACCGGGCTGCGCGACACGCCAATCAATACGTCCGGCATGTTCGATGACTTTGGCGCAGCGAAGTACGACGCGGAACGCTTTACGCAGTTCAACGCCGCGTCCGTGCTGCTGCTGGAAGGTGGGCGCACGCGCGCCTGGGTAGACGGCGGAGACCGCATCGCGCCCATCGACCTGCACAACCACACGGCGGGCGCGGCAGTCAGCCACCGCGTTTTGTACGCGGGCGCGGCGCAAGGTTCCGGGTTGCTGCGGTGGGTAGTGAAAGACGCCGAGGGTCGCAGCATTCAAGAGGGAACAATCGACATTGGAGCGCAGTCAGCGGGCGCGGCGCGGCAAATCGCGCGGCTTGAATGGACCGCACCGCAGGTTGATCACGCGCAGAAGTTGGCTTTACACGTAGAGTTTGGCGACCTGCGCAACGAGTGGCCGCTGTGGGTGTATCCTGCGCCTGTGCCGTTCCCGGCTTTTGTTGCGTTCTATGATCCCGCCGGGACGCTGCAAGCGTTGCGCGGTTTACCCGCGCATGATCTCTTCGATACCGCGCGAGTCCTGATTACAAGCATCTATTCGCAAGAGATCGCGGCGTTCGTGCGGCGTGGCGGTCGCGCGCTCCTGCTAGCGAGTGGTGGACCGTTCACCGAAGCGGTCTCCTTCTGGCGCGAATCGATTAAACTCATTTACGATCAGATGAACGAGTTACCGCATGATAGACACGCCGATATGCAGTTCTATCATCTTGCGAGCGACCACGCCTTCGATGTGCGGCGGTTCGGCGCGGATGATGTGCGCCCACTGCTGCGGCGTCTCGACGCACGATTGTTTACGGTGCTTGATTATGTAGTTGAAATGGATATTGGCGCGGGTCGGCTGCTCGCGTGCGCGCTCAATATCTGCAACGGGACAGGCGACCAGACGCGCGGCCTCGATGCGAACATCGCAGGGCGCTACCTGCTCGACCGCATGATCACCCATTTGCAAAAGGAATAAACGATGCAGACGAACGTTACCCCGACCGATGGCATGGTCATCACCGAAGATACAGAATTCGCACCGGGGACGTACATCCTGCCGCGCGGTCTGAGCATCGGCGCGGATGGCGTCACGCTACGCGGTCCGGGAACCGTCATTCGCGGCGAAAAGCAGCAGGGGATCGGCGTCAAAATCGAAGGTCGGCGTGGCGTAACGGTCTGTGATCTGTCGGTGGGCGGCTACCATTACGGGCTGCGCGGGGATGACTGCGACGACCTGATAATTGAAGGCGTGACGGTCCGCGATACCGCCGAAATACAGGGGATCGACTCCTTCCTGTACCTGTGGCCGCCCATCGAAGATGCCTACGGCGGCGCGATCCTGTTGCATCAGGTGCGCGGCAGCGCAGTCCGCAACTGCGATTTGCAACACCAGATGCACGGCATCCAGCTTTACGGTTGCACCGGCCTGACCATCGAACGCAACAACGCCTCATTTAACAGCGGTTGGGGCGTGTACCTCTCCGAGACGACGGACAGCACCATACGGGACAACCAACTTGATTTCTGCAATCGCGTTTACCGCCGCCCGGAAGATGGATCTATTCGTGTGGAAGCGGACGCGGCGGCGATTGTGCTGGTGCGCAGTTCATCGCGCAATAAATTTTTGCGGAATAGTTGCCTGTGCGGGGGCGATGGCATTTTCGTCGCGGGCTACTATCATCCCGGTGGCGTGACGCCGTGCAACGACAACCTGTTCGAGGCGAACGACTGCCGCCTCAGCCCGAACAATGCTATCGAATCCACATTTTCTCAGGGAAATATTTTCCGGGGAAACGATTGCAGCCGCTCCAATTATGGCTTCTGGATGGGGTACTCGTGGGATACGGTGATTGAACAGAACACGGTCGAATATAACCGCTTCGTGGGAATTGCCATCGAACACGGCCACGCCAACCATATCCGCGAGAACCGCATTCGGCTGAATGGCGAGGGCGTCCGCTTGTGGACTCGTGGCGGCGCGGTCGTCCCGTATTGGCCGGGCTGGGAAGTTTCCTACGGGGAGACGGTCGAGGACAACCTGATTGAAAACAACACGACCGGATTCAGCGGCTACACCGGATCGGAGACGCTGGCGCAGTGTCGCGGGTATATTCTGCGCGGCAACACGTTTCATGATAACCGGATCGGCGTGCATTTCAGCCGTGTCGAAGATTGCACAGTCGCGGCAAATACCTTCCGCGCGAATGTCGAGGCTGCGTTGCGCTTTGTTGGTGCGCCAGACGTGCGCGCGACCGACAATACTTTCGAGGGGAACCGCGCGGACCTGCTCGAACTGCATTTGTAGGGGCGATGGCTTGCCTCACCCGATAATCATTGCGGGTTGGGCAAGCCCCCAGTCGCCCCATCCAGATAAACCTGCCAAACAATTTCTTCAAAATCACTTTCGGGGACCCGATTCAAATTTGGTGCAGTCGGGATTGCAGCCCCGGCACGCACGAACAGCGGCAGCGTGTCGAGTGGCGCGTGTACACGCAGGTTCAGCGGTCCAATATAGCGCTGGCCCGTCCAATAATCGATCCACTCGCCCGCCGGAATGTAGACGCTCCGTTCGTCCCCTTCGTCGTAGATCGGCGCGACGAGCAGCGACGGACCGAACATATATTGCAAATCCTTGTCATAGGTGTTCGGGTCATCCGGGAAGGCAAGCGGCATCGCGCGGATGACAGGAATCCCGGTGCGCGTGGCTTCAACTGCTGCGCTGTAGATATAGGGGAGCAGCGTGTAGCGCAACTTGACATATTTGCGCACGATGTCGAGCGCCTCCGCGCCATAGTGCCAGGGCTCGCGTGGACTGTCGCCGTGCATCCGGCTATGTGAACTGAAGAGGCCGAATTGCGCCCAGCGCACATAGAGGCGCGGCGAAGGTTTGCCGCGATAGCCGCCGATGTCGCTGGACCAGAACGGCACGCCGCTCATCCCAATCGACAGGCCGCCGCGTATCGTACAGGCCAAACTGTCGAAATCGGCTGCCGGGTCGCCCGACCAGCAGACCGGATAGCGCTGGTTGCCCGCCGTCCCGCTGCGGCTCCAGACGAGACCATAACCCTTTTCCTGCTCCGTGACCTCGTACACCGCCTTGTTATAGAGCAGCGGATAGAGATTGTGCATCGTCGCGCCTGTCTGTCCGTTCGCGAAGACCGCATCATGCGGAATGTCTTCCCCGAAATCGGTCTTGAAAGCGTCCGCGCCCATGCGCAAAACCGGGCGGTGTAGCTCCTGAAACCAACGCACCGCGTCCTCGTTGGTCAGATCAATGATCGCGACCCGCGCGTTCCAGCTTGTTTCCGGCGTGGCAGTGCGGATGACTCCATCGGGGCGCGGCGCGAGCGAGAGGCCGTAGTCAATAATGTACGGCTCGCCTGTATCCGGTCGCGTGAGGAAGTAGCCGCGTTCCGTGCCGAACGCATAGAGGTCGCTTTCGATGGAGATATATGGATGCTCCCAAAGCGTCAGGTGCAGCCCGCGCGCTTTCAATTTCGCGATGAAGCGTTCCACCTCCGGGAAGGCGGCGCGGTCCCACTGAAAATCGCAATACAACCGCCAGCGCAGCCACCATGTATCGACGTGCAGCACATCCGCCGGGATGTCGTGCTGCTCCAAACCATCGATCAGCGCTTCGTGGCTGGCCTGATTGCGGTACGTCCCTGCGCCGGAGAGCCACAGCCCGAAACTCCACTTCGGCGGGAGCGGCGCGCGTCCGGTCATCTCCGTATAGGTGTACAACAAATCCGCGAGGGTATCTCCGAAGAACACATAGGCGGTGAGCGCCTCGCATTCAGCGGTAATGGTGTAGCTCTGGCACGAAGTCACGCCGAGGTCCCATGTCACCCGCGCACCCGTATCAAGAAATATTCCGTAACCGCGCGTACTGAGTAGCACCGGGATATTCTTGTGTGAGCGCTCGCTGGTGGAGCCGAACGCATCCTGCGTCCAGGTGATGATGCGCTGCCCGCGTTTATCGAGCGGCGTGAACTTTTCGCCGAGGCCAAAAAAATGCTCGTCCTGCCGCAGGTGAAACGATTGCGTGATCGCTGTGACCGCGCCCGCTTCATTTGTGATAAAACCGAACGGCAGTACAAACGGTCGTCCCAGCCCGTCGATGTCGGAAGGATTGTCACGCAGCCGTTCGCGCCCGTCTTGATCAACAAATTGTAGCTTGAACGAGGTGCGCCCGAACTGAGCGGTGAACGCGCTACCTTGCGCCGCGATCATCTCTCCGTCATCCTTGATCGTCACGGCGTCCGGCATGTGTTCGCGGAACGAATCGATTAGCATGGGCGTCGGCTGCGGAGTGCTTGCTCCCGGTGGGATGAACGTCATACGCCAGAGTGTGGGTCTGATCTGCGCGATGTGCATGTGCGCTTCGTGGTCCTGTGCGGTGCGCAGCGTCAGATCGAGCGTAGCCTCCGCGGGGTTGACCGCGCTGATCGTCTCGATCCAGTCGAAACCGGGCGGTGCGTTGTGTGGCGTGGGACGCATCAAGCGGACTCCTCAACTGCAAAAGTCTGGCGTGCGCGTTCGGCTGCCCACAGGCACACCTGCCACAAATCCGCGACAGGCGCGTTCGTATATGGGAGCGTATGCAGATAAGCGGGTGGTCCATACTCCGGCGTGAAAGTCATCTCCGCGAGATTATCTGCTGACCGCAATGCGAGGATTTGCGCCCACTGCGCCTCGTGCCAGACCAGATGCGGCGCATATTCCGGCGCGGCGGGGTCGGGGACCTGTGGACCTTCTTCGTAGCCGACACGCCCATGAATGTGCCACGCGGCGCGGTTGGCAAGGTACAGCGCTTCGGCCTGATCATCAGGCAGCCGTTCGCAGACATTCACCCAATGGCTGTAATCCGCGACAATTTTCAGCGTCGGGAAGCGGTTCAGATAGTACGCGGTATCCCAGGGCGTATAGAACAACCGCCCCCGGTGCGTCTCGTGGCAAATCGGGATGTCAAGTTCGGCTTCGAGTTCGAGCGCGCGTTCAAAGAAGCGCGTGCCTTCGTCGCGGCTCATGAAATCGCGCCCGGTATGCAATCCAATTTTGACGGGCGTATATTTTGCAAGCGTCCGCACCGTCGTTTCCAGCGCGGGAATAGTATCGACCTGCGCCGCCATAATCAGCTTGAGTCCGGCGCGCTCGACCAATTTTGCATAATCAAGCGGGTTTAGCGTACTTGCGGCGGCATAGCCATCCACGCCATCGTAGCCCGCGTTCGCAATCTGTTCGACCATTGCTTCGAGCGAACCGGACATACCCCACAGCGCTTTGAAGATGCGTAGTTTCACAGTGGTTTTCAACGCTCCAGTTCTGAGTCGGCACAGGCCATCGCGCTGCATAGCAAGCGGTAGCCATCCGCGAGTTCGTGACGGTCGATGCTGAGTTCATCGGCATATTCGGGATCATGTTCGATGCAGCCGGAGACGACGCGCGTGATACAGGCGCGGCACGTTCCGCTGCGGCAGCTAAACGCGAGGACCAGCCCAGCACGGTCGGCGGCATCGAGGATTGGTTCATCCGGCGCGGCGTCGAACGTCACGCCGGATTTGCTCAACCGGATCAGGTACACGGTCACAGCTTTTCCAGAACGGTCTCATCCGCGACGACGGGCGACCACTGTACATTCAGCCCGTCATCGGGGATCGTCTGCATCATTTGCTCGACCACCGGGTAGAGCCGCTCGAAATAGGGCGCAAGCTGCGCTTCCGGCTGGTCTTTGTGCGCGCGGATGTAAGCGGCCATGATCTCGCGTGCCTCGTCGGTCAGCGCCTTGAGCCGTTCCTGCCCTGCGTCGTCATCACCGAGTAGGTGGCGCAGCCATTTGAAGCCATAACCGACATGGATCGCTTCATCCGCCCAATCGAAATCCATATCCTGAATGCTGCCCTCATCGCCCGCGCTTTCGAGGATTTTAATCTCCGTCTGCTTCGTCCCGGAGCGCAGCAATCCCTCTTCGTAATAATGCAGGAGCGCGAGCCGCTGCGCCGGGGGCAGCCCGCCGAGCGCGTTGTAGAGCGCTGTCCCATAAGGGATGAGCGCGGGAATATCCCAGCCCCAGCCCTGCATCGCGCGGTAGCCCATCATGCTGTGCCGCGCCTCGTCCCACGCCCAGCGCGAGAAATCGAGGTAGAACTCCCAAGGTTGATCGCTCAGATCGTAGAGCAGCGAGGCCGGAATCTCGGCTGCCCAGATTTCGTTAAAATGGCTAATCGCGGACCAGACCTGCATCGCGACGCGCTTATCCAGCGCTTCGATGCGCTTCCATGCCTGCTGTCCCGCTGTATCGTACTTATTTTCATGGGGCAGGTGAAACAATGCCGGACGGAAGCGCGGATCGCGCGTGTTCGTGCGCGGGATTTGGAACGGTGGGCGGTTCGCAAAAGACGGGTCCGGGAGCAGTGCTGCACGCGGTTCAAGGCCACTGAGTCCGCCCGCACTGGCAAGCAGACCGTTGAGGTAGGCGCACCACTCCGCGTATCCGACCTCTTGCGGCATGGTATCAATCGCATATTGCGTATCCGTCAGCACATGCCGGATAACCTGTACCGTCGGCCAGTCGTCCAGCGCGTCGGTACGGCTCAGATAGGCCGTCAGCTCACGGACCAGCGCGGGGAGCGCCACGCCGTATACCCCTGCGATGAATGCTTCCGGCGTTTCCGCGTTGATCAATGCGTCGGTAAAGGCAAGTACATCCGGGTCGAACTTCTTTTCGACATCACGGCGCGGGTAGCGCAGTTCGAGGACTCGCGCCCGCAGCCTATCCGCGTTCTGCGTCGCGAGGTACAGGTGTTCGGCGAGTCGGAATTTGGTTTTGACGTGCGCCGTCTTGATGAACCACGCCGCATACGCGCGAATGAGTTGCCGCTCCGCGACATAGAAGCGCTTGAGGATGCGCGAGGCGTCACTGACGCGCGTATGCTGCTGTGTCTGTCGCGACGGCGGGATGACTTTTGGCATGATCTGAACGCTCCTAATGCTGTTTGTTCTCGACCGCCATTTTTTGCTGCATTTTCACGGGCGTGTTTTCAAGCAGCCACGCTTCGGTACGCTTCGCGATCTCGTCCGGCGTCTCTTTGTAGCCATAGGTTTCGAGCAGCACGGGCGTCCACTTCTTGCCCCAGCGCACATGGAAGTTCTCGTCGCTCCAATCGTAGCTGACCGCCGCCGCCGATATTTCGTCGTCGATGGCTTCCCAGTGTTCGCGGTTGGCGACCTTTTCGGGCATTCCATTCGGCTCGATTACGGTGGTGAGCAGCGCATATTGATCGACCGCTGGAAGCGTCATCATGACGTTGTAAATCTGCACGACCTGCGGCACGTCGCTAATTTTCATGCCCAACTGCTGCACGCGGATTTGCCCAAGCTGGCTGTGCCGGATTTCATCCCAGAGGTGGCGCGCGACGTTGTATTGATATTCCCAGACCATTTCTGGCGTCAGCCACAGGATCGAGCCAAGCGTTTCCGCTGCGGTCATCTCATTCAGATAGTGCTTGAAGCGCCACGCGCGATGTGCTTCCGGCTGCGTCTTGCGCTCCGGCTCGCTATCCACTTCCGGGTCGAAGATCGGCCAACCCTGCTCGCGCTGGCATTTCTGGAAAGGAAGCAGCAGCGAGTGACCTGCGGGACGAATCGGCACGTCGCTGTGTGCATCATTCCCCGCCACACCGCCGTCGGAAGCGAGCAGCGCGGCGAGGTAATGCTGCCACGCTTCATAGCTGGGATAATGGGCCGCAATCGTCGGCAGGAAGGTTTCGGCCCAGGCGACCTGCCGTTCAAGCGCCGGGAGCAGCTTTTCCGCGACCCTGACGGTGGGGTTGTCGAAGGCGCTCCACGTCGCGTCGGGGTGCTGGCGCAATGCTTCGAGCAAACTTTTCTTCGCGACGAGGTACACGCCCGCGATGATTTCAGCGGTGTTGCTCCCCTGCGCGAGTTCATCCCCGAACTTGCGCAGCGCTTCGCTCAGGCCGCGCTCCGGCGAATGGGTCCGCAGTTCGCGCAAGCGCTGGTAAATCATTTCGACGTGATCAGCGCTCTCCCAGATGTGCAGCCCGAATTCGTTTTTGGCTTCCCACTCCGGGACGCCGGGCAGCCAACCCGCGAGCGTACGCATGGCAGCGCGTTCGAGGAAGGCGTAGCGCTTGAGGATTTCCGTGTTTTGTTCAATCGTGATATGCGTTTTTTCAGCGTTCATGGTGTGTTACTCCGGTTCACTCTATTTTACAGCCCCGCGTGCCAGCCCCGCGATGATCCAGCGCTGCCCGAACAGGATGATCAGCAGGACCGGAATGATCATGAGGACGCTCATCGCACTGAGCAAATCCCAGGGGCGCGTATACGTGCTGGCGTCCGAACTCAACTGCGTGAGCGCGACGGAGAGCGGTTTGGTATCGTTGCGCTGCGCGAAAACGAGCGGATAAAGCAGCTCGTTCCAGCTAATGATGAAGTTGATCAAAAACATCGTGAAGAGCGCTGGCCGCACCAGCGGGATCATGATGCGCACGATAATCTGGAACGTGTTCGCGCCGTCGATGTACGCGGCCTCTTCGATTTCGCCGGGAACCTGCTTCACGAACGACACGAGCGTGATGATTGTGAACGGCAAGAGCAGGCTGCTCATCATCACGATCAAGCCGTGATAGGTATTCACCAGTTTGAAGGTCTGGAAGGTCTGGAACATCGGCACGAGCAGCGCGATTTGTGGCAGCGCGACCGAGAGGATGAGCGCAAGGTAGACGGCGTTCGCGCCCCGAAATTTAATACGCGCCAACGCATAAGCGGCCAGCCCGCCCGCGATCACCGAAACGCTGCTCGATCCAAACGCAAAAACGAGCGAATTGCGGAAGAATACGCCGAGCGGCACGCCATTGATCAGGCGCTGGTAATTACCAAGCGTTGGAACCGAAGGGAAGTAGCGCGGCGGGATTTGAAAGAGTTCTGTTTTCGGCGTGATCGAGGAGACGAAGATGAAATAGAACGGCAGCAGTACGACGAACGCGAACAAGGCGAACCCGCCATAAGTTGCAATGCGGCTGCCATAACGTCGCATCCAGACGCCGAAATCCGGGGTGCTGCGCTTCGCCCGTGCTGGACGCGCTACCGGGTAAAGCCGGGTCGCCACTTTATTCCACCTCGAAGCGCCGGAAGAGCGCCAGCCCGACCGCGCCAATGACCAGCACAATCAGGACGAGGATCATTCCCAATGCCGCCGCGTAGCCATAGTTGAGCGAGTTGCTTTCAAGGTAAATCTTCTGTGCAAGCACCGTCGTCGAAAAGCCCGGACCGCCGCCCGTCATCACGAATGGCAAATCGAAGACGGCGAGCTGCCAGACCAGCATGAACATCGCCGTCGTGACGATGATCGGCATTAACATCGGCAGCGTTATCCGCGCGATCATCGAACGCCAGTTCGCGCCATCTACGCGCGCCGCCTCGTACAGGTCGGACGGGATGCCCTGTAACCCGGCCAGCAGCAGCAGCGCGACGAAGGGCGTACTCTTCCAGATATTCACGAAGATCACCGCGATCTGCGCCACGTTCGGGTCGATCAGCCAGCGCATCGTATTCAGGCCGAAGAGCCGCCGCGTCAGATCCGGGATCATCCCGAACTGGTCATCGAACATCCAGCGGAAGCCGAGCGCGACTACGACCATCGGCATCGCCCAAGGGATCAGGCTGATCATCCGCGCGATACCCCGCAGCCGGAACTGCGCGTTGAGCAGATGCGCGATGATCAGCCCGAACACGACCTGAAAGAGCGTCGAGAAGCCGACGAACGACAGCGTGAAGCCGAGGCTCGCACGCACGACCGGATCGTTCCACGCCTTAATGAAGTTCCCGATGCCGACGAACTTCGCGGGCGGGAAGGCCGGGTTATAGCTTTGCACACTCAGCGCGGCGGTCTGGATAAACGGATAGACCGTCGTGAACAGTCGCAGCCCAATCGCGGGTAGCAGTAGCACGACCGCAATCAGCAGGAAGCGCCGCTGGAGCGTCAGCGTAAACAGGGATTTTCGGTTTACGTTACGAAGGGTTTGTGTCACCAAGAATGCTTTTACCAACTGCTATCTGTAGGGCGGACCGATATGTCCGCCCGGCTTCACTACGAATTCAGCGCCGCGATGCGCTCTTTGCCCTGCTTGATCGCATCCACGAGCGAAGCCTGCTTCGTCAGGTAAACCGACGCGACATCATCTACGACGGTTTGCGCTTCCGCAAGGCGCGGGTGGAACGGACGTGCGGAGAAGACATTCGCCTTCGAGTACATATCAATCGCGGGCAGCAGCGCATTCGACCCGCCCGCCAGTGCCTTGAGGATCGAAGCGCGCGGCGTGAGCAGGAAACCCTGCTGCGCAGCCAGTTTCGGCGCGACATCGACCGAGGTGAGATATTTGAGGAGCGCCTTCGCACCATCAAGATTCGGCGCGGCTTTCGGGATCGAATAGCCCCAGCCGCCAATCCAGCTTTTGCTCCCGGCTTTTCCGGCGGGCGGCAGCTCGATCACCATTTTCTCCGGCTTGAACCAATCCGTCTTCGCCTTGCCGACATCCGCGAAGAACGGCCATTCGCGCATGAACGCAATTTTATCAGCCATGTAGAGTTCATTCTGCGCGGTGTAATCCTGATTGAACGCCGTCTCCGGGAAAATCTTGTGCGTATAGATCATGTCATACAGGAATTGGAGCGCTTCCGCCGTCCCGTCATCGAAATCGAAGACCTTGCCGCCCGCCTGTGCTGTCAGGTATGCGACGTAAACGTACATCAGCGCGGGTTTGATCAGCGCATCGGTGGTCGCGTAGATGCCTTTGCTCGCATCCGTGACCTGCTTCCCGGTGTCGATCATCTCCTGCCACGTCTTCGGCGACTTGAGATTCTTCGAGTCGAGAATGTCCTTGCGCGTGAAGAAGTAGCCGACCGCGAACTCGTGCGGGATGCGATAGCGCGTGCCTTCGATGCTCAGGAAGCCATCGATGTGCGGCTTCATGCTCGCGGGGAAATCGTCCCACGTCTCCGCCGGAATCACATCGTTGAGCGGGAGCATCCAGCCCGCGCGCATGAAAGTCGGGGAGCTATCATCGGCGTCACTGAGCAGATCGACCGGGCTGTTGCCCGATGCGAATGCCGCGCTATAGCGGGTAAGCATATCGTTCCCGGAGACGGGACCGCCTTCCAGCTTGACTGTCAGCCCGCTTTGCTTCTCGAAATCCGGCAGGACACTCTTGATCGCCGGGTGCGCGAATTCCTGAATGGCGAAGACGACTTCTTTGGTCTGACGGCGCAAGACGTTCGGCGCGTAAATGCCCTGCGCGAGCAGCTTGCCGCCGCCATTCGTTGCAGCAAGTGCGGCAGCAAGCGCAGCGCCTTTCAAAAAGTGGCGACGGCTAAATGTGTTTTTGGTCATGTTTACCTCTCCCAAACAAAAATTTGCAGACTCTTTAACTCGTGGTAGATTGTATAGACAATCTGCTTCTAAATATATAGTCCTTTTTGCAGTTGTCAAGAACCCGGACGAGGAACCATGTTGCAAGCAACGCTGATCAGTCATACGCATTGGGACCGTGCGTGGTATGTCACCTTTCAGGAATATCGCGTGCGACTCGTGCGGCTCATCGACAAGCTGATCGACCTGTTGGAGCGCGATCCCGGATTTCGTGTGTTCATGCTCGATGGGCAGATGAGCGTCCTCGATGATTACCTCGAAGCGCGACCGGGGCAGGCCGCGCGCTTGCAGGCGCTCGCGAAAGCGGGGCGCATTCTCGTCGGTCCGTGGTTCGTGCTTGCCGATGAATTCCTCGTCAGCCCGGAGTCGCTGATCCGAAACCTCGCACTGGGTCGCAAGCTGGGCGAAGCGTATGGTGGCGTCGCGAACATCGGCTACGTGCCGGATGGCTTCGGCCATATCGCGCAGCTTCCGCAAATCTTGCGCGGCTTCGGCATCGATAACGCATTTTTCTGGCGCGGCATGGGGACCGAAGGCGACCCGCTTGGCACGGAATTCATGTGGCACGCGCCGGATGGATCCAGCGTGACGACGATCCTCATGCCCTGGGGCTACCACAACGTCACGAACCTCGGCTACGGTATTCATTGGGGTGATGTCTCGCAAATGACTTTCGATCCTGAACTCGCGCTACGCAAGATCGAGCGTGCGGTTCATAAACTCAAAACGATGACAAACACCGGGACGATCCTGCTCATGAACGGGATCGACCACGCCGAAGCCGAACCGCGTATTCCGGCGATCATCGGCCACGCAAATGAGGAAATCGAAGGCGTAACAATCACGCATGGCACGCTCGCGGAACATCTTGCGAAGGTGCGCGCAGCGGTGCAGGCGCGGGACATCAAGCTACCGGAATTCGAGGGCGAATTCCGCTGGGGGCGCTATTCTGAAATTTTGCAGGGTGTGTATTCGACGCGGATTCACCTCAAGCAGCAGAACCACGCGCTTGAAACCTTGCTTGAAAAGTATATGGAACCGCTCTGCGCGCTGGCGTGGGCGGTGGGTGCGCCCGTCGAAAACGGCACGCCGGACCTGATCGCGCTGGCGTGGCGCTGGCTGCTGCTCAATCATCCGCACGATGATATGTACGGCAGCGGGATCGACGAAGTGCATCACGAAATGGCGTATAGATTCAGCCAGGCGCGGCAAATTGCGGAAGCGCTCATCCGTGATAGCTTCCGGCTGCTCGCGCGCGAGGTTGATTTCACGGCGCAGACTGGGACGCCGATCCTGTGCTTCAATCCATTAGCGTGGTGGCGGCAGGATGTCACCGAAGCCGTCATCGATCTGGACTACGACGACCCGGCAGCGGATGATTTCCAGATTGTGGATGAACATGGGACAGTCGTTCCTCATCAGGTTATTGGCGATGAGCAGCTATTCTGGATGGAAGTCCTCAAGCCCAATCGCAAACGGCGCGTGACGGTCCTGTTCGCGTCTCATGTTCAACGTTTCGGCCTCGCGACCCTCTATCTGCAACTGCGGGAAGGTGAGCGCAACTCCAAAACAGATTTGGTCATACACGAGCGAAGCGCGGAAAATGGCTTCGTTCGGTTTGAGATCGAACAGGACGGCGGCCTAACCGTCACACAAAAACTGACAGGTCAAATCTATTCAGGCTTAAACCATTTTCAGGATGTCGAAGACGCAGGCGACGAATATTCATACTCTCCCGCGCCGAACAGCCACACGGTGAGTACGGTCGGCGTCCCGGCGACCGTAGAGCAAATCGAGGCGGGACCGCTCCGTACCGGGTTCCGCATCCATTGGGATTTGCCAATCCCCGCAAGTTTGAACGTAGATCGTACCGGGCGCAGCGCCGAAACTGTCAACCTGCCGATCACAAGCGAAGTGTTTCTCTACGCAGGAGCGCAGGAAGTCCGCATCGTTACAACGATCAAGAATGCCGCGAAGGATCACAAGTTATCTGTTGCGTTCCCGACGGGATTGCGTGTACAACAGGCGTTTGTAGACGAGTCGTTCATGGTGGCTGCGCGCGATTTGCAGTTGCCGACTTCGGAAGGCTGGATCGAAGACCCGACGCCGCTCATGCACCAGCGCGCGTTTATCGATCTGAACGACGGCGAAAAAGGCTTCGCGGTGCTAAACAAGGGACTGCCTTCGGTTGAAACGCACCCAGACGGGACGATTCTCCTGACGCTATTGCGTGCGGTCGGCTGGCTCTCCCGTGATGATCTCTCCACACGCCGGATCGCGGCGGGTCCGCTCGTGCCGACGCCGGGCGCGCAATGCCCGGGTGAATACCGCTACGAATACGCGATTCTTGCCCATTTCAAAGGTGCGGAGGCCGTTCACCCACAGGCTTATCAATACACCACGCCGACCTATGCCCGCCGCGCCGATACCCATCCCGGTCTCGACTTGCGCGAAATGAACATCACGCGCGACGATCCAGCGCTGGTCAACGCGGTGGAGTGGCCGCGTGGCGGTAAACTGCGCAATGGATTTAGCCTCATCTGGTCCGGTGCGGGTGGTGCGCTTATCCTGAGCGCGATCTATCGGAGCGGCGAGGCGCTGATCGTACGGATGTATAACATCACGCGCGAGCCACAGGAGACGCATGTATATTTTGGGTTACCCCTTGCAAAGCTGGAGCGCGTGCGGCTGGATGAAACAGTGCTTGAGGAACTGCCGCTCATCGACACCAACCACAGCGTCATACGAGTCTGTGGCGGGGAGGTGGTCACGCTGCGGCTGACGCTTGCAGTTCCCGGTAATGTTCAGTAATATGTCTAGACAACCAGATAAAACCCTGCTGTCCTCATGATCACACTTACACGCGATACCGAATCACCCCCGCTACACATCCAAATCGCGACTATCTTCCGCAACCGCATTCTCGGCGGGGAGTGGCTTGCGGGCGCGAATATTCCCCCTGAAAAAGACCTCTGTGCGGAGTTCAACGTTGCGCGCGGGACGATCCGGCAGGCGTTGCACAGCCTCGAAGAAGCGGGCTACCTGCGTCGCGAACAGGGACGCGGTACGTTCGTCGAAATGGATTGGCAGCGCAGCATCGCCCCCAATGCGAAAATAGGGACGGGACATCTCGCGTTTGTCGTCCCCTATGTGCGCGACTCTTCGGTTTCCACGATTCTGGTGGGGTTCCAGCAGGTCGCGCAAAGTCTCGATTTCTCCGTGATTTTCCACCACGTCAACAATGATTTCGAGGAACAATCGAAGGTGATCAGGCGTTTGGTGCGGGATGGTATCGACGGTGTGGCGCTCTATCCGGTCGACTCCGACCACGCGCTACCACTGGATGCGCTCGCGGAGCGGAATATCCCGCTCGTGCTGATTGACCGCTATCTGAAGGGTCGCGCCACCGATTACGTGATGACGGACCACTTCGGCGGCGCAGTGCGCGGGACCGACTATCTGATTAGTCGGGGTCATACGCGGGTCGGATTCGTGACCTGGGCTTCGCCAGCAGTGAGTATGGAACACCGTTTTGTCGGCTACCGCCGTGCTATGGAAGAACGCGGGCTAACCACCACGCCGGACGATGTGTGTATCGTGAACGGCTATCCTGCCTTCGACCTGCACCCGCTCATTGAATTCCTCTCCCGTCCTGACCGACCGACCGCCATCTTTGCGGCGAATGACCAGATCGCGAGCGCAGTTTATCGGGCGGCGTCGATAGCCGGTATCAGCATTCCGACGCAGCTTTCGGTCGTCGGCTTTGACAATCTGGACCTGTCACCGCACCTCGACCCGCCGTTGACGACAGTGGCGCAGCCCTTCATAAAAATTGGTTCGACGGCGGCCGAAATCCTGTATGGTCGCTTGCGAGGAGAGCGTGCGGGATTGCAGCAGGTCACGCTTTCGGCCTCTCTGGTCGAGCGGGAGTCCGTCGCGATGGTTGTGTCAGGACTCAGTGTAAATTCAACATGCTGAAAATTGGAGCTGATGTTGCTTCCTTCGTGTCAAAACTACAGATTGAATGGCAAAGCCATTAGCTCATCAAAACGCTGCCGAAATTGATAGCGTTGGTCAGAGAGTGGACGCGGTTTTTGACGGGCAGCGCGGAAATTGAAATATTGACGGAGTTCATCGAATGCAGTGCAGAAGCGGGCGGCGCTGGTAAAACTACCAAAGCCACGCATCGCATAATAGCGGCTTTTGACCCCGCAATGGTACTGCTCAATGATGTTGTTGAGGTATTGACTGATTCGGTGTTGGAACCTTGCGCCCTAAACTCTGCCGAATGGCGCGTCGATATGAACCATGTTTGTCCGTCGTCACGCACTCAGGTTTGTGTCCTACCGTAGCCGTCGCTTGTTTGAAAAATGTATTGGCTGCGGCAAGATCACGAGTTGTGCTGAACATGGTATCGACCAGGTTGCCATCTCGATCAATCGCCCGATACAAATAGTGCCACCGCCCATTTACTTTGACATAGGTCTCATCAACGTACCAGGATTTTCCCGCCTGTCCACGCCGTTTGGCTTTCAATTGTCCACTCAATAAAGGAGCAAAGCGCGATTCCCATTCCCGAACCGTTTCGTGAGTAAAGGCATAGCCCCGGATCGCAAACATCTCGGTCAGGTCACGTAGACTCAACTTATAGCGCAACCGCCACAGCACCACCAACAACACGATATCGGTCGGAAATTGGAGATGATTGAATACGGTTCCAGTGCGTTCATTGAAGCGCCGTCGGCAAACGCGGCAGTTGAATATCGCGTAGCCCAAGCTCGTTGTTGCTTGACAAGGCTTGGTGTTTTCAGACTGGCAATTTGTTGTAGTGATTTCTGAGATGGGCTCATCCGCAGAAAAGGTGCTAAGGGTGCAGGACACGAGCCCGCAGAAGGTCGAAGTTGGCACGACCATACATCTGGCGCTTAATGAGCTTAAGACGAGTGACATGGCCTTCGACCAAACCATTGCTGAAGGGCAGGGAGAAGGCAGCGCGAACAGCGTCATCGTGACGAATGGTACGTGCGAAGGTTTTAAAGGCAGGAATGGCTGCCTGAGAAACTTGGGCAAACCAGTCGTCCAAAACAGAGACGGTGCGCTCACGTAGAGCTTGAGCAAAATCGAGGGTCAGCTGAATGGCTCGGTCTAGGAGCGGGTGCAACAGCCGTGCCTGCTGGATACAGTATTCCTGTACGGGTCGGCGCTGCGCAGCAGGGATCATGACGAAGATGGTAAGCGCACGAGGAGTGAGGGTTCTGGGCGGAAGGTTGAAGAGCGGTTGCGGTCCACACGCATGACTACGCAGGTTCAGTTCAGCGCGTATCTGACGCAGATAGGCCGCGACGAGGGGCTTGCCGCCTGTAAAGCCGAGCGCTTGGATTTCGGCCAGTAGGTACGTCCGACGGGGTTAGCCTCAATCACTCGCTGACGAATGTAGTCGCGAAAGGGGTCCAGCAGGCGGGGTCCCAAACGAATACAGGTTCTGGGCGGCAGCACAGGAAGTTGCTTGTATTTGCCCACTGTGGAGCGGTCAATACCGAGTTTCCGGGCCACCGCGCTGACACTCATACCACGCGCCAATAATGCGTGCGCCTGCTGGAAAATGGCTTCCCAGCCGGCTCGTCGTTCGGCACGCGCTTGCTCTTCTGGACGCAGCGCACGTGCTGGACGTGGTGTCGTTGCGGGTAGGACTGGCGGGCAAGCGGATGTGGAAGGACGAGCGATGGGTAGCTCAACGACGACCTGCCGCAGCAAAGTTGCATGATGCTCAAAACTCTGCCGCAAACTGTCACCCAGGTTTTTCAGGATATGCCAGCGGTCTGCCACTTGCTGTGCCTGAGGTGCGCCCTCTCGGATACCCTCGGCATAGGGTCGCGCACGGTCGCGGCTGACGATTTCAAGTTGTGGATGCTGCTTTAGCCAGGCTGCCAGGGTGTGTACCTCGCGGTCCGGCAAGAGGTCAATCGGTCGATGTGTCTCCAAGTCAACGATGAGCGTTCCGTAGCGTACTCCGCGTCGATAGCACCAGTCATCTACGCCAATCTGCTTGGGACAAATTGTGCTTGCCGGACAGTGCCGCCGGATGAGACGCAATAAGCTGTCTCCACTAATCTCCACACTCAAGTGCGCTACGACTCGTCTACTGACTTCTCCGCCGACCGCGAAGGCAATCTCGCTTAGCACCTGGTTGAGCCGGACCGTTCGTTGTTGATGCCATCCCACCACTTCTGGCAGCCGCTCAACGAACGTCGAACGCGAACAATGCTCATTTATGCAGCGCAACCGTTTCACTCTCAGGCGCAGACGCACGCGACTGGCTTGCAGCGGTAAATCCTGGATGCTTCGCCAATAATAACTATGCACCCGCTGGCTATTTGCTCCACAACTCGGACATCTCGCCTGCTTTGTCAGCGTTCGCGCAGTGATAAGCACCTGCTCTTCGCTGTCCTCCACCCTAAGCACGCGAATTCCTTTCAATTTCAGTATCGCCTCGAACTTCACGCTGTCGCCTCATTCTCACCTATCCTCTCCTGATTATCTCCTCCTTCCTCAGCACCTTTTCTGCGGATGAGCCCCAAGGGGTCTTGCTCTGATTGCGTGCTATGCAGAAAGAAAAACATGAAGGTTACCGAGACGGGTGTTCAAGTTGCAGAGGATTTCTGCTTGACACCGATATGTAATTTCTGTAGAACGCTTGATGAATTACACATTTCGCATATTTCAGCGGTGAACAAGAAGACTGGGGTATCTGTTCGGGGTGAGCGAAACCAACGTGCTGCGCACGGTCGAGCGCTGGCTGCCGATGTTGGAGCGGGCGGGACGGGATACGATGCGCCTGCCGCGCCCTTCGCGCAAACGCCTGCGGCAACTCGACGACTTATTACACGACATTCCCGAACTGGCGGTGGTCATCGACAGTTTCGAGCAGCGCGTACAGCGACCGGCTGAGCGCGCCGAAGCGAATGGGCTGTATTCGGGCAAAAAGAAGACGCACACCCTCAAAAGTCAGGTCGCAGTCAATGAGCAGAACGGGCAGATTGTGGACATCGCGCTGAGTGTGGCGGGTCCGACTGCCGACTTGCGCTTGCTGGAACTGTCGACCCTGATGTGTCGCCTTCCGCCGGGCGTGCGTGGCAGGGGCGATTTGGCCTATGTCGGTATTGACGCGCTCGGTTGGGGTAGCGCTCCCCGGCGCAAGCCACACGGCAAACCCCGTCCACCCGACGACACCGCTTACAACACCGCTTTTTCCAAAAGGCGCATCGTGGTTGAACACACCATTGGCCGTATTCGTCGTTTTCAGTCGCTCGCCAACCCTGACCGCCACCATCGCCGACGTCACCCCATGCGCCTTGCTGCTATCGCCGGCTTGGTCAACCGACAGATTGCAGCACGTCTTCCGCATTGACCCTATCGCCGACCCCTTCTTCCGTTCGCCTATACCTTATTTCGCAGGTTAACTAATAGCTTGTAGTTTTTGGAAAGATGTCGTTTTTCAACCCTACACCGTTAAATGCGCTCAGCTATTCAACACCTTCTGTGCAAATTGCATCATCAATTTCTGATGGTGTATGCGCTCTTCATTGGCAAGCGAGCCATGTCCGGCATCGAACCAATAGACTTCGATCTGCTTGCCGAGCTCGCGCATGATTTGTTCGTAGTAACTCATTTGGCGCGGCGGACAGCGCGAATCATTTTTGGCCTGCATGACCAGAATAGGAGCGCTGACTTGGGCGGCGTAGGTTATGGGCGAGGCGGTGCGGTGTGCTTCCGGCGTTTCTTCAGGCGATCCGCCGAAAGAAGCACGCTGCAATGCCTTCATGCGCTCCGCTTCATCCTCATAAGCGAGCGTCCAATCGGCATCGCGATCCCGGCCATAGCGCCTGCCCAGCCTTCCGGCGCTCGCCCCAAAACCTGTAATGTCAATGTCCCGCCATAGGACCAGCCTGTGAGGAAAACTGCATCCCGGCGAGCAATTTCATTGCTGATGAGCCAATTGCGAGCGGCCACAATATCCCAGACTTCATCCGTCCCGAAGCGCCCCCAGATTGCGCGTTCAAAGGCAGTCCCGAAGGTCGTCGAGCCACGATAATTCACGCTCAACCACGCAAAACCATGATCAAGCCACGCCTGAGAGTGAGGGTGAAACTCTTCCATTTGGGCAACCATCGGACCGCCGTGTATATCAATTATTGTCGGGAATGGACCTCCACCTTCGGGTGTGGTGAGCCATGCCTGAATTTTAGTCCCATCTTGTGATGCAAAAGTGACCGACTTCCAAGGGCAAGCTGGAAATGATTCGCCAGCGAGCAATACATTTCCGCCCGTCTCATCACCAAGCGCCAGCACACAACCCGGAGAAGCCGTGTCGGTGAACGTCGTCAAAATTTGTTTATCACCCGCAAAGTACCCCTGTAATGGCCTTCCAGACGGATGATTTAGCCCCCGAAGTTCGCTTGAGATGAGATCGAAAATGTATAGCTTCGAGCGGGCGTGGCTCACCTGGCACAACAGGATGCGGCGCGCATCGCGCGACCAATCCCAAGCGTAAAGGTCTCCTTCCAATTCGCTGAGCGGCAGTTCATCGGCGGCATCCGTCTCAATATCCCATATGAAGGGACGAGTGAAGCCAGAAGCGCTGCTATGCCCGAGCAGCCGATTGTCTCCCGAAACCGGAGAGAACATATGCGGGAGGAGGTTGGCCTGCGCGTCATAGAGTTCCGCCTGATTGATGCCACTTGCGACATCCACGAGAACAATACTGAATTGATTGAAAGTCGAGCGCTCCGTTGTGGCTATCGCGGCGAGATCGCCAGCCGCAGAAAAGATAGGCTCAGTGGCGCGTTTGGGTGAAGTATACAGATGACGGTGCTCGCCATCGTGCAGTCCATAGACATGCGAGCCTGCGCTATCCACCACCAAGAGGCCGAGCCACGCTCCATCGCGATTGCTGCTCAATGGACGAAACGAAAAGGGTGGTAGATCAGGCGTGAGGTTCGTGGAAGGTCCGCCGCCAAATGGTACGCTCACATAATGACCGAGTTCGTTCCCGCTCCTATCTTCGAAATAGAAGATACTGTTTCCATCCGGCGAGATGAAGCCATAGCGGACTCCGGTTGGATGGTTTGTGACCTGTCGTAGCTCGCCTGTCTCGATCTCCCAAGCGTAGAGCTGGTTGACGCCGGATCGATTAAGCACGACTGCCGCGCGTGTCGGGTTTTCTACTGCGACTAGCATCCAAGACACAGCATCAGCACGGAAACGTCGTTTCCAGAGCGCATCGGCAGTTGTATCCACAGGACGCATTCGCTTGCTCCTCTCTACGTGCCAGATGAAGACCGGTCACTGACGGACAGCTTCGAGCGCCAGAACCGGCGCAGGTGTGAATTCACGCGAGTCGATTAGCGGCCTGGCTCGGTTACAGGACCGACATACTCTTTTTAGACACTATACTGTATCAATTGTCTGAAGAGCGGAAGCACCCGTTCATAATGTATAGTGTCGAGAGTCCGCATTGGCAAAGACTTTTGGGAAAGACCATGAGGGAGCATTATATATACGATTTACGCCTGTTTACACGGCTCCACACCCGCCACTCAGGGCACATGGTTGATAGTTTTTCCTACAGTTGGTCCGTGTACGGCGCCAATGCGCTCAACGCAACGACTGCGCGCGTCCAGCTTTTCGTTGCTGGAGGTGACGCGCGCAGCGTAGCCAGCCTTAGCTGGCCGTTTTCGTTTGCGCTCAAAGGGAAATGGCGCGCGTCGCCGCGCACTGGGTGCAGCATTCGCCGCACGTTGAATTGTGCTGTAGTTGGCTCCTTTTCGAGTCTCAGCACACGCTGCTGAACGTGTACAGCACAATTATACTCGCACCCTTAGCACTGTACACTGTGCTATAGACACCCACCATCAAGTTTACCTCACACATGGATAGGCCAAACACCTTGTCGCAAGTGGCAAGCACATGGTTCAATAGTGCTGATATAGGTTGGATGGCCTGATCCAGTGATCCGGTGATCCGGTACTTTGGAAAAACTTTTTATTA
Source organism: Aggregatilineales bacterium (assembly GCA_965246845.1). Taxonomy (GTDB): domain Bacteria; phylum Chloroflexota; class Anaerolineae; order Aggregatilineales; family UBA2796; genus JBBRMW01. Next base: position 452,000 of record CBDFFR010000005.1, on the reverse strand, counting down.
TGCGTTTGTTGTTTGCCGATCGTCTTTTTCGTTTATACAGACCTTGTTCAAAATTCACCGGATCACCGAATCAAAGTCGATCAGTATCGCATAATTTGATGATCCGGCGAAAAATATGTACCGGATCACCGAATCAGGTACATGTGCCTCATCAACACAAATGAGATGCAATAAGAGATGAGAAACATTACAATGATGCCAATGATTCCCTCTTCCGAGATGACCCAAAAGCTCTGACGACCTAAAGTCACGGATCTGTTCTCTCTATGGCTGCCTCAGAAGTGTGTGTACTTCAGCGATCCGTATCGGTAGATTACTTGCGTGAAACTGCGCGAGGGCCAATTCCAGATGCTGGTGTCCAGTTTGAGTAGCGCCCCGCTTCAAGAGTGCTTTTCCCCAGTTTACACGAGCATTCATTTCCTCCATCCGTAAATCATATGGTTCTGCGATTTGGATGGCTTTCGAAAAATAGGCATCGCTCTGTACTATATTGGTGTCTGCATAAATTACGCCCAGAAGATTGTAAGTTCTGACTTCGTTCATCACACTGAAAACCTTCACCGCATAATCCAGCGCTTTAGCGCATAGGGCAATTGCTTCCTCGCGCTTGCCAGCGTTGAAAGTTACTTCGGCCTCAACGTAATAGAACGATTCCGTCCACAGGAGCAATCCGCCGAAGTGGTTGGCAATGGAAGTCGCGTTTGCACAATACTCTATGGCTATTTGATGATTTCCGCGCCGTGTTTCAGCCCAGGCTGCGTATCCATAGGGAATATATAAAGAAGTAAGGTCGCGCAGTGAACGTGCTACCTCTATACCTTGTTCTGCATCGTATATGGCGGCTTCGAGATCGCCCGCAACGGTAGTATGAATTCCTGAAGCGCTGGTATGGGTGAAGACCACGGCTGAAAAATCTTTAATCTGCCGCGCTCGCTCCCGCACATTTGTTAGTATCTCTATACCCTCATGATAGTAGCCACGTCCACCACGTGCAAATGCAAAGATTTGCATTGTCCGCGACCATTGTGGGATAAGTTTCAGCTTTTGGAGAAGTTGAGATGCACTTCTCAGCAATATTTCTGCTTCAATGTAACGCCCTTGTACCGCATATATGCGGCCTAGCACCGCTGCGGAAGGCGCAATCAACGCTTCATTACCGAGGTTCTGCCCAATCCGCAGTGCTTCGGTGTAATGTTTGATGGCTTCAGGAAGGTTGCTGATCCCGAAGTGAGCGTGTCCTATCTGTAAATGGATCTTACTGACACGCCCTTGGTCGGCTGCATCCATATCGTCAGCATCTCTTGAAGGCGAAATGGAATAGACCAGTCGCTCGGCTGAGTCGAGTTGTTCCAAATATTTGTTGGGTTTCACTAGCGTCAGCGTGATTTGAGCACGCAGAATGATCGCGTCAACGCGGATGCGTCGATTTTCAAGAGTATCGGGCAGTCTCTCCAAGGCTTCAAGTGCTTGGGTGTAAAGAGCATTGGCTTCATGGGTTGCAAAAATGCTTTGCGCCAGTCGCGCAGCGATCAGCGCATAGTGAGCTTCGGTTTCGGGGTTATCTGCCATTTTCCAGTGGAATGCCAGTCGCGCAGCCAAGCTATCATCATTCTGATAGGCGGTCTCGATAGCGGTTGCGGCTCGTCGGTGTAACCGGCGGCTTCGCGCCTGATCTAAGTTGTTCAGAACCCCTTCACGAAGTTTATCGTGAACAAAACGCCAACGATTGTCGTTTACTTCGAGCACAGCAAGCGCCGCGCACGCCCCCAGCCAGCGGTCTAGCTCCAATGCTGAGACAGTTATGCGAAGTACAGGCAAATCCAGTTGACGACCAAGTACGGCAGCTAGTTCCAGGAGTTCCCGATCCGCAGGCGGAATCTGACTAAGCCGCCGTTCGACGATCTGTTGAATACCCACAGTGAAAATTCGGGGTGGTAGCGTCCGATTGCCAACGTCCTCCAACTGACCAGCTTCTTCTGCAAGTGCACGTACAATCTCCACCAGAAAATAGACATTACCTTCTGTCTGGTTGATAAGGAGAGCGACCACTGTAGGCTGGGATTGACCGAGCATCATCTCGCTGAGAGCCGCAATTTCAGCCTCGTTCAGACGCTGAATTTTCATGGCTTTCATAGAGGGCAAGCGGGACGGCAACAGTGGCAGCTCATCATCGCGGTAATTACCCAGAATGAGCAAAGGCAGTGATTCAGCAGATTTAGTTAAATAGGCAAGGAGCGCCATATCTTCCTCCTTAGCCCACTGCAAATCTTCAAACAGAATAACCAACGGCTGCCCATGTCGCTGAAACAAGCTGATTATCAGTTCGTGCAGGCGCTGCTGAAACGCCTGCGGCTCATTCAATGCCAAGTCTGGAATATCGCGTTCAATCAGGGTTGCCAGATCAGGCACAACCGACTTCAGAAGACTGGCTTCCTCATCCGCTACATCGACAAGGATGGCAAGCCAGCGAAAACACTCACGCCAGAGATAGTAAGGCGCAGTGCTTTCTGTAATCGCCTGCCCGGTGATGACTAGAGTACCCTGCACTTCTGCGCGTGTTTTCACCTCATGAAACAGACGCGATTTACCAATACCGCTTTCTCCGCCGATAAGAATAGATTGACCACTTCCTTTGGTTGCCGATGCCAGCGCGGAGAGAAGCAGCCCCAACTCACGCTGGCGCCCAATAAACTGCGAAGCCTGTAGAAAGGGTAGTGTCAAGACTCAGGGCAACGCTAACCAAGCAGTCAAGATGAGGCAGAAAGTTCCCTATCCCCAGTAAAATCAGAACGGTTGCCAAACAAGGGATAAGTCGTTCCAGCGCTGACAAAATGTGTGTCTTTGCTTGGAGAGGGATGGTGTTTGGTTGACTGCAGGACGAGCACGGAAATAATGTTGGATTTCATCAAAAGCACGACAAAAACGGGCAGCACTGACAAAGCTCCCAAAGCCGCGCATCGGGTAGTAGCGCTGTTTGATGGCGCGATGATGCTGTTCGATGCGGTTGTTTAAGTACTGGTTGGTGCGATGGTGCACTTTACGCCCAAGCTGCTTACGAATCGCGCGTGGATAGGCAGCGTGTTTGTCGGTGGTCACCCGCTCTGGTTTGTGTCCAACCGTAAAAAAGACTTGCCTGAAGAATGCGTTGGCGGCCGTCAAATCGCGGGTCGTGCTGAGCATCGTGTCGAGCAGATTGCCAGCGCGGTCGATGGCCCGATACAGGTAGTGCCATTCCCCTTTCACCTTCACGTAGGTTTCATCAACATACCACGACTGTCCAGCCTGACCTCGCCGTTTTTCGCGTAAGTGCTGGCTCAACAAGGGTGCAAAACGCGCTTCCCAGTTCCGGATGGTTTCATGCGTGAATTCGTAGCCGCGCACCAGAAACATTTCTGCCACATCACGCAAGCTCAACTTGTACCGAATTCGCCAGAGTACCGCGAGCATCACGACATCCGTCGGAAACTGTAGATCATTATACGGTGTACCCGTCCGCTCATTGAAACGCGATTGACAACTCTTGCATCGGAAGACTCGATACCCCAACCGTGTCGTTTGTTGATATTTCTGCGTGAGATCCGACTGACAGCGGGGACATTTCAAGGGCTTGATCTCCTTCGATTTGAAGCCTGAGCATACCTTGCCCTCGCTGTGTCAGCTAACCCTTTCCCAATCCCAAGCTCTGAAATCTGACAGAACCCTCCGGTGCGCTCACGCGACGACTGCTCATCATTAACTGCCCCAATGGACTGCCCGACGAGAAGCTGGACAGCACACTGCTCGACAAGTTCAAGCCGGAACTTGGCGCGTTTGCCGCTGCCTGCATCCAACTGGCACTCGAAGCGCAACTGAGCCGCGCCTATCCACAAAGTGACGCCATGCGCGCCCTGCTTTCCGACATCGAGCAGAACGGTGATGCTGTGAAGCTGTGGCTGCTGGAGAACTGCATTTTCGAGGAGAACGCCTTCACACCGACCCACGTCCTCTATCAGAACTTCAAGTGGTGGTGCGACGACAGTGGCTTGCATCCGGTCTCGCGTCCAAAGCTGCGCGACATGATCTACACCTACAAGCAAGGTGTGCGTCCTGACAAGCGGCGCGTGACGGACACTAACTCCGGTGAAGTCCGGCTGCTGTGGGGCTTGGTGGGTATACGGGTGCGCACGGCTGCCGATGACAGGGACGACTAGGGCGAGTTCAGTCTAAATTGTGCGGCATAAAGAGGTCCTCTTGTTTCAAGAGCGATACGACTTGCTCTATATATCGCACTTCATGAACTCGCTCGTTTGGCAGATAAGCAACTCCTAGTGGAAACGTCTCATCCATTTCTAGGGACGGATGAACCACAATTTCAATGCTGCCTTCCAGCACCTTGAGCCGTTGAGCAAACACATCGGGACGGGTCCTCAACCAAAGGACGACAGGCATCAGAAAGTCTGGTTGATGTGTCGTTTGTGACGCAACCCGGTTGCGATGTCCGGTATGTGTTTGGAAGAGTGGATTGAGCGGCAGAACCGTGCACCTTAGACGATGCTGCCTCACCCACGAGACCGCATACTTCTCAGCCAGTTGCAGCACGATGTCCCGAAGTGCAGGAACACTGTGAAAGTGGAGATGCGTTGTGAGGTGGTGTCCGGTCAATCCTGACGCCAAAAAATGCTCGACCTGCATTGTAAGCTCGGCTTCTACTTGTCGAATGAAGGCCGCTGTAGGTCGCAACGCCTGAGTAAAGAGTGCTGCTCTGGAGCGGAAGTGACCATCAGCCAGAGTTAAAGGCGATGGAGAAAACACGCTTCGGAGAGGGTAGCCTTCTGTCAGATTCAGATGTATGCCGCATTTCAAAGACGGATGCGCTGAGAACAATTTATACGCATGGTCTGCCGCTGGAAAGTTTGTCATGATGCTGGCAGTGGAGGCTATTTGTTTCTGATGCAAGTTGAGCGTGGCGTAGTTTATGCCTTCGGCCAAGCCACAGTCGTCGCAGGTGACAATAAGTTCCTGCTTCATATCTGCTTGCTGTCAATTTGGTAAACGATATTCAGTAGGTCTTTCCTGCTGATTGGGTGCTGTACGCAATCGATGCAGAACGACGTTGTTGAGCGCTCCAACGACAGCTTGCCAATGCGAATGTAGTAACGTACCAAGATAAATGCGCTTTGTAGCACAGCCCTAATCTTCTTATTGATTATCGAGCAGAATATTCAGTTTATCTTGATCGACTTTGCTCATCGTTGTCCCGATAAGCGCGTTGAGCTGAGTTTCAGAGAGTGCAGCTACCCGGAGTTTTGACACCTCTTGCTCGATGAGTTCACCCAAAACCACCTCGATCTTGCGCCCGGTGCGTGCAGCTACTCCGCGCAGAATACGCACTGTGCTATCGGGTAGCTCAAGTGTGAATTGTTCGGTCATGACAAGTCCTTATTCTTGTGGGAGGCATAGCGTCTTCTGCTCGCTAGAACTGTAACGTATATTTGTGTTCAGGGAACTCACGTAATGTTACAGATTGCCTGAATGTTTTCCGGCGCGTTCCGCTTCATTCCGGTTCCACAATCTGGCAGAAACGCGATAAGCAACACCTTCGTTCCAGTGTTCCAGCCAATTCTCTAAAGTCTTCTACGGAAAAAATGATAAATCAATATACAGGTGCAGCATGAGGTATGGAAAAAAAGGTTTTTGCGCGATGTGACCGGAACAGCCGGAAACATGTGCAATCGGAATTTATGCAGCACATGGCTCGCCTGCTGTGACAAAACATGATCAGTAGCAGCGTGTTATGATGCAATGAAGATACAGACGCTGCAAGAGGATCGTCGCGCACATTTTTTGATAATGAGGTTTACCCAGACGCAATGCCTAATACCAACCAACTCGTTACAAGTACATGGTCAAACGCTGAAAGCGAAACGCTTTATCGCTCCGGGTGGCAGGATGCACCACTCTACGCGCAGAAATATGACGATGGCGAACAATGCGGTGGGTGTGCGTTTTATGCGAAGTTCAACGCCGATTGGGGGTTATGCTGCTTTCGGCAATCGCCACATTATCTGGAAACAGTTTTTGAGCATTTCACATGCCCAGAGACGGTGCAGGAAGGATGGAACGCTCACAGCTTCAACAAAGGTGAAGAATAGCGTCGTTGTCCCCGACTCGTGCTTTCGACCTCCTGTATTGAATGCAGCGGCGTGTCTGTGGCAACAACGCCGCCGAAGGCTGCCTATCGAACACTCCAGACGCGAATCGTGCCATCCGCGCCTGCGGAGATAATACGGTCTCCCGTAGCGCTAAACAGGACAGCCATAACTGCGCTACGGTGGCCGTAAAGCGTCATGAGCAACCTGCCTGTGTTCGCATCCCAGACTTTGACGCTACGATTAACACCAGCAGTAGCGATCAGGCTACCATCTGGTGAATAGGCCACGCTGTATACACCGCCCATATGTGCCGCGAGATCAAGGCGTTTCTGCCGTGTTGCAATGTCCCACACTGCGGCTGTGCCGTCCTGACTGCCTGTCGCGAACTCACTGCCGCCGGGCGCAAAGACGAGCGCACGAACGGTATTCTGGTGCGTTCCAATGACGATCTCAGGTTCGCTCACTGATGCAGAGTAATCCGTGATTGTTATCTCATTGATGTACTGCTGTGTCGTTGGGTCGTAACGGCGAATTGCTTTTGCAAGAACCGCAGCAGTCTTGCCCAATGCGGTGATCGTGCTGTTTTCACTCGTCGGGTGAGCGGCTGATATTTGAAAAGTCTTGAGATCGAGGTACTGTGTGGCTTCCCCGGTGGCATACCAGAGTTCCGTTCCTGCATCATTGAGGGTAAGCCCCGAAACTTCAGCGAAAGGTAATGTGCTTGCCTCTGCTGATTGGCCGTCCCATTGATAGGCATCATGGAATTCAGTTGATCCAAAAATGGCGGACCCATCTCGCGTAATAACGAGGTGAGTTATCGGTATCGTATAGGGCATCCAACCCGACCCATAGGGGAATACCTCTGCTCGTAAGGCTCCTTCTTTCAAATTCCAGACATGAAGGCTGCCCTGCGGACCGCCGCTTGCCAGCTTCTCGCCAGCAACGGCAATGAGATTGTCCTGCTGGAATCCGGTTAGCGTATCAAGCGCTTCACCCGTGCGCGCGTCCCAAAGTTGCACAGTGCCGTCGAGAGACCATGTGGCGAATTGCGAGCTATCACGCTTGAAGCTGCCGTCAATGAGATTAGCCTTATGGTGAGCCAAACAACAAATATCATCGTTGTGTAGCGCACCCTCGGCAGGTACATATACGACAGAACTTGAGTCCTTGAACATCAGCATATGCTTTCCATCCGGGCTGAACACAACTCGATAGCCGGGGCTGCTCACCCCACCACCATTAAAATATGGCTCTGTACTGGACTCAAAATCCCAACTATATAAATCAACCCCAAAGTCATAGAGAAGTTTTCTGGTTGCTGGATTAATGCCGATAAGTGCTGAATCGTTTATAGGATGATTTGAGCCGACTTGTTGCCCGCTTCTTAAGTCCCAAAGTGCCAATTGCATTCCTCCTTCAGAGGAATCGGCTTGCGTATAGATGACTGCTCTGCTGCCATCGTTATTGAAGAACAGGCCGTGCAGAACATTGAAGGTTATGATTTGCTGTAACTCACCCGTCAGGTCCCAGACAGACGCCGCAAGAGAAGATTCCCACAGAAGCAACATTTGACTATTTGGGCTAAATGCCGCGTAGCTGAATTTGCCTGTAGCATCCCAATGTGCTACCTGCTCCAATGCAGCTAGCGTCAAGAGGGCAGCACTCCCATCATTGCTAATGGTGACGACCGTTTTACTATCCGGCGAGATCATGAAGCGGTCTACATTGTGAACATGGGATTCGATGCCTCCTGAGAATTTGTTGCCGACGGACCAAAGCTGCAAGCTGCCGGACTCGCTGCGTGCAAGAAGATAATTCCCATCCGGCGTGAAGCGCAACTGATCAAAACCGCCATCATTTGAGTTGAGAGATTGTGCGTGGTCCAAGTTCTCGGTGTGGTAAATCAACGCTCCCTGCGATGCTGATACGATCAGATAGCGACCTTCTGGGCTGAACGCATAAGCGAAGTTCGAGAGAGACGCCTCAATAAATCGCGGTTCAGCCTTGAAATCGTCAGGATGGTATATCCATAACCCTATGGTTGTACGCACAACGAACAAGTCTCCACGCGGAGACCACTGTGCGTAGTACACGCTGCCTTTGCCGATGCGCAGCGTTTCAACAAGTTGTGCAGCATTGTCGCGCGTGATGACCGGGCGCAATAGAGAAGTCTGCGCAATCGCATTTTGCGCTGAATTAATAGTGAAGAGTGAGCAAGTCAGTACAAGCACAAGGAGCTTGAACGCACCGAACAAGAACCTGCGAATTTCCTGACACATGACATGCTCCACGTATATCTCCGTCATACTATAGCGTGCATTTTTCAGGGTTCCATCAAATGAAAAAAATGTCTGCTTTCCATCATGTTACTGGTCCTTTGTGGACTTCCGTTCATACCTGCAAAGATTGCATTCGCGTGTAGTGGTGGCGGCATCTCGACAGTGGGAGAACTCGTCAGCAGTGCAGCAATCATTGCAAAAGGTCGCATCACACAAACGGATACGGCTCATATCAATGCCAAAGTTCAGGTTGATGAATACTTCAAGGGCAACTCCGACAAGGACGCGCTCCTCCTTGTGCAGTCTGATCCACTCTTCTTTGCAATACATCGTGACTTTCCCTCACCCGGCGGCTGCCGTATTCCCGGCAAACGGCTTGAAGTTGGTGAGGTCTACTACCTGTTCATCAACCGCAACCCGGACGGCAGCTATACGCCCATCGAGGTGAATCAGTTCGATGTCACTCTCTACAAAGTCCTGCCGAATGCAAAGGTAGAACGTGGTGAGCAGGTTAACGACGTGGAATTTCGACAGCAGATCGAGTCACTGTCAGGCAGTTCGGTCCAGCCGCCGAAAGGAAAATCAGCCTATGTGCTGACTACACCTTTGTTGATCAGGACTACTACCGGGAACTATTTGCTTCCGGTCGATGGTGAACCGCCGTCCCTGTATAGCGGTTCAACGGATGCACTTGTCACCAACAAGAGAGGATGCGCAAACGTGAACTGCACTGCGGTGTCAGCAAGCGGCCTGTTCGTTGGTCGCTTCACGGAGGACGGCGCGTCGATTCGAACGAATATCTCAGCGCTCACGGCGAACAAAGGGGAGCAGCAGCTTGGACGGGCATTTCTCTTTTCATCTGTCAGAAATCAGGCGGTGATCTGGAATGATCATGTCCTGGCGCTCTACGACCTGCAAGCGTTCTCAAATCATGTTCTGCTTGCGAGCATTCCGCTGGCAGGCGAGCCGAGCAGCAGTTTACAAGGACAGGGTGCGTGGTCAGTGGTACAGACGATCAATGCGGGCGTGGACCTGATCATGCTCGCGGAAGAGCATTATGATCACGATGCGTCAACCTACATCGAGCAGCAAACCGCGCTGCTGCGTGCCGTGAAGGAGGCCATCGAAAACGGGCAGCTCTCAATGCAACGGCTCGATCAGGCGGTCGGGTGCGTGCTGCACCTGAAACAGGCGCGCGGATTGCTCGCGACCAGCTTGCCGGAAGGTTCAATTGCTACCGTTGGTAGCGAGGCACACTGCGCGGTCGAAATGCAGGTCTCGCGTCAGGCGGTCGCGCTGCTGCGCGGTGAAGCCTCTACGCTTCCGCTCGCCCGTGAAGCGCAAATCGTGCTGATTAACACGACGCTGCGCGCGAGCTATGCCACTCTGAACCAGACACGCGGCATTGGTCCCAACCCTGACCAGTCCGCTTTCGACCACCTTGAAGCGGCGATGCGCGAGAAATTCTCCCGCTTTCGCGTTATCAGCGCCGAAGCATTCCTGGCGGGTGAAGCGACGTTCAGCTTGAATGAAAAGATCGTCGCCGTGACCGAGAATTACCCGCTGCCCGGCATGGATTTTGATCAGCGCAGCCAATCGCAAATCATCAGCGACCTGCACTCGCGGTTCGGCGCACGCCTGATTATCGTTGCACTTCGCGACCCGTATGAACTGGCCGCGCTTCCCGCAATAACAACCTATCTATGTGCATTCAGCTTCCGGCCAAGTGCAGCGCGTGCGGCGGCTGAGGCGCTGGCTGGCGAGGTTGTTCCTTCCGGGAAAACGCCTGTGTCCGCGCAGATGACGGCGTAGCACTTCCGCTTGTGAGAGACCGTCATTCCTTCACTATAAATAGTCCTCCATCGAGCCTAGATTTGATTTCAATGTTGGGTGGAATGTGATTCAAATTCGGACAATTTATATACTTTGACAGTTATATAACTTATATGGTATGTTTGTACTGTGATGATGGTCGAGGCAATGTGAGGAGATGATCGCATGTTACAATCGACAATGGAGTACCCGGTAACGGCGCTGGAAATCCCCAATATGAGCGTGGGTGCGCTTCACATTATTCCGGCTCACCTCGCCGATGCCGATGCAGTGATTGCCCTTTTTGGTGCGCTGCACAGCTATAACGCATCTCTGGATGCACATTTCGCGCTGGCTGACGGTTGGGAGGCGCTGCTGCGGCGTGCATTTTATGAAACCGCACAACAGCCTGATCACTTATGGCTAATCGTCAAAGACGGCAATCGTGCGGTGGGCTTATTGATTGCCGCTGTCCACACCGACTCGCCGATGTTTCGTCATCGTCGATGGGTCGAAGTCGAGGCACTCTATGTTGCGCCCAGCCACCGCTGCATGGGCATTGCTCAACGCTTGCTCGACCACGCCTATCGATGGGCCGAAACTCAAGGACTCTTTCGCATCCAGCTCTACGTGACGGCAACCAATGTGGGTGCTCAGGCGGTTTATACCGATCAAGGATTTAGTATGACACAGGCGATCATGCGCAAAAGCCTGTAACCGGATTCTTATTTCGCTCGGAAATGGCTACCGGAAATGGCTACCGGAAATGGCTACCGGGTGGTAGTGTAAGATTATCGCACACTATAGAACGGCATAAATGCACTCAGCGGACGCTGTAATGCAGGGCAACGCATCAAAGTCAAAAGCGTGGGCGGACCCGCAGGTCTGCTCCTACACAGCGCGCGATTCGTAGTGGCGGACTGATGTTGTCCGCCCATAATTTATACCGTACTTAAATTTCAATACCCTCGCCAATTTTGATGAGTGTAAACGCAAAAGGATATGTTCAACCCAAAGCGCAGCCTTGCTCACCCTGAAAATTAACGCATCAGCCTGCGCACAGCACTTGAATTAGTTTGTGCTTTATCAAAAGGCGCATTGCTCAGACTTATACACTGCGCCGTGAAATTTTGGTGAGGGTATTGAAATTTAGATTCGTTTGCTTTCAGGTACAAGCCTTTTTTGTGTTGCTCTCAACATTATCTTTCCCACTTCTCGCTATTGTTTTTGATGCATTAGTCCGGCGAATATTTACAAGCTACTTGACTCCCATCAAAGTTCGCAATATAGTTAATCGAGTAACGTGAAACGAGTAAGTTGCGGATAGCCTGCCAGCACAAAGGCACTACATTTGTTTAAATGTCTTTTGAAGCGCGGGAGAATTTACGATGCCAATCAGTTTTGCGGACGCGACATCGTTGCTGGGTGACGGTCGCGCCCTGCGTGCGCGTGCCGAAGAAGATGGTTATCTGTTTTTCAAAAAGCTCATCCCGACGAAGGATGTGTTGGAGGTACGTGCCGATGTCCTTCAAATTGTCGAACGACATGGATGGCGACAACCCGGACAGGGCGCATTGGGCGGGCTGCTCGACACAAGCGCGTTCGATCACATTCCTGAGAATATGATGCGTACCGACATCGGTGTTACACACACGATGTACGACGATGTGCAAAAACTTGAAAGCGTGCATCGCCTGCCGCATCATCCGGCGCTGTTAAAAATATTCGGCACATTATTCGATGGACCTGTGCTGGTGCATCCACGTCATATCGTTCGTATGATTACGCCGCACCCCGCAATGGTTCCGACGCCGCAACATCAGGATTACCCGCTAATTCAAGGCACATCGAACACATGGACGGCGTGGTTCCCGCTCGGAAGCTGTCCGCGTGCGATGGGTGGTCTTACGGTCTTGCGCGCTTCGCATCGGCTTGGCTATCTGCCTATTCAGGAGTCGCAAGGGGCGGGTCTGATCGCGGCGCAACTCTGTCCATCCGATCCCCCGGATTGGGCAGAAGGTGATTACGAAACCGGCGACGTTCTCATCTTCCCCAGCTTTACGGTACACCGCGCCTTGCCCGCCAGACAAAAAGATCGCATTCGCCTGTCGCTGGATGTGCGCTATCAACCTCTCCATGAGGTTGTCGAGGAACGTTCGCTCCTGCCCCATTGTGATCTTGGCTGGGAAGAAATTTATGCAAATTGGAAGCACGACGATTTGAAATATTACTGGCGTCGTGGGTCGCTCGAAATGCGCGCGTGGGACGATTCGCTGATGCGGCCTGAAAAGCGTATCTGTTGAATGTACAGCTACACTTTGCCTTATCGGGATTTTCATCAATGATCAAAAAGCTCACACAGGCTGATATTGCCAAAAAAGCAGGCGTTTCGCGCGCGACTGTCTCCTATGTATTGAGCGACCGCATGGATGGAAGCATCCCCATTGCCAAAGATACGCGCGAACGTATTTTGAAGATCGCTCAGGAACTTGGGTATCAGACGAATGCGCTTGCTCGCGACCTGCGGCTTGGCCTGAGCCGGACTATCGGGCTGCTCATCCCCGATCTGGTCAACCCATTCGTGATTGATGTGCTACGCGGAGTCGAGCGTGAAGCTATCGCGCACGACTATTACGTCACCGTGACCAGTACGGACCTCGATCACGAGCGCGAACGCCGCTGCATTGCGTCCCTGTTTCAACAACGGCTCGACGGCCTGATTCTGATGCCGACCTTCGTAGATTTGCTGGAAACCGAAGTGAAAGCGCTCTCGCAGCAATCCAGCCCGGCGGTGTTCATCGGCGAATTCGATAACGCGGATTGGGTCATCAACGACTTACGCGGCGGCGCAATCGCGATCATGGATCATCTGATCGCGCTCGGCCATCGCCGCATTGGTTTCATCAATGGCGTGGGACGGCGCACATGGCACGACGCGCGACCGGATGTGTATCGGGAGAAGATGAGCGCTCTGGGCAGTTACGACGAGCGGCTTGTTTGTCATTGCGGCAATCTGATCGAGGATGGTTATCAGGCGGCTGCCACTTTTCTCGCCCTGCCCGACCCGCCCACCGCCATCCTAAGTATCAACGACCTGCTTGCGATTGGCGCGCTGCACGCCATTCAGGAGCGCGGATTACGCGTACCGGATGATATTTCGGTGGCCGGGTTCGACGACATCGAAATGGCACGTCATCTGTACCCGCCCCTGACCACTGTTCAAGGCGGCGGGCAGCGCATGGGTGAACGTGCGGCTCAATTGCTATTCGCACGCATCAGCGACCGGGACCACGCGCCGATGCAGGAGACGGTCGCGGTCGAACTGGTGATCCGGCAATCGACAGCAAGAGCGCAGAGAGGAGCGTGACGACCCCACGACACGTGTAGGATTCCCGCCAAAGATTAGTTTACTCGATGGAGAAGATGATGAACCGCAAATCTTTTAGAACACTTTTGTTGGCGGCGCTGCTGCTCACCTTTTCGTTCACCTCCACTGCATCCGCGCAGGATAAAGCGGCTGCAACCCAGGAACTGCGCGTGATCGACCTCGCGAGCTGGCACACGGCCTTCAACCTCAACCCATTTGCGTTCGGCTACAGCGGCAGCTCGGACCTGATCTGGCTGCGCATGGTCGGCATCGATCCGAAGTTCCAGCCCATCAATATTGGCCTTGCCGACTCGTGGACGTTCAACGCCGACCGCACCAGCGTCACCCTGAAACTCAAACAGGGTTACAAATTTTCGGATGGTTCGCCGATCACCGCGAAAGAAGCTGCGTGGAGCCTGAACTATCTACTGATGACGAATCATAAGGATCTTGCGACAAAATTTGCCGGGCAAACTGCCAAGCGCTATTGGTCCAGCCTCAAGGGAGCGCAGGACGTCTTCGACGGAAAAATCCCGTTGGATGAATTCGGCGCAGCTAATGCCGAGGGGATCAAGATCGTCGATGACTATACGCTGACGCTTACCTTCACGCAGCCGACGATGGTCCTCAGCCTCGAACCGCTCCAACTCTGGTTCATCGTAAAGCCGGAATCCGTGATGGCAGGCAAGGGCAAGAATTACGGCGCGGATGCGTACTGGACGACCGAAAAGGGGACGGCCTACCCCGGCCCCTGGATGCTGGAGTCCTATACCGCGAATTCCGGCATGACGCTGGTTCCAAACCCGAACTGGAACGGCAAAAAACCGACGCTCACACGCATCAAATCCACGTTCATCGCAGATACTTCGACGGCGATCACCGCCTTCGAGAACAAGGAAGCCGATGTAATGCTGCTGCCGCTCAGTCCAAGTGATGCGGAGTCGGCCAAAACCTCGGATTATCTCTCGAAGGCACTCTTGCCTGTTACGGATTACAACGTGGAGCAGTTGCTCGTGACGGCCTTCCCGCCGATGGAAGACGTCCATGTGCGCCGCGCTATCATGATGGCAATCGACCGCCAGACACTGGCCGATGTTCTCGGCGGCGGCGCGGGGCAGAAGGTCTTCAAGCCGCTCTACTACCACCACAGCCCGGATGCGGTCCCGACGTGCAGCACGCAGTTCGCCAGCATCAAGCCGCTCGCCTTTGACCCGGCGCAGGCCAAAGCCGAACTCGCCAAATCGCCCTACGCCAGCACGATCCAGAACATGGAAATCAATATCACGCTCGGCATGTTTGGGGAACCCGTCGCGCGCAACCTCGTTCAGGCGCAGGTCATTCAGAATATGCTTGAGGCCAATCTCGGCTTGAAGAACATCAAAATACATCAGGAGCCGATGGCTGATTTCAACAAGCCGACCTACGCCACCCACCTGTGGCCGAATGCACAGGGCGAATCGACAGTAGACGTCTATTCGTTCATGATGAATCTGGTCCCGCTTTCTGGCCCACCACCCGCCGACGCATCAAAGATCTCGATGCTGACGCTCCCGAACGTCCCCGATCTGGTCGCGCTGATGAAGCAGGCAGGTCAGCAGACGGACCCCGTGAAACTGTGCGAGGTGCTTGCCAAAGCGCAGCAGGTCTGGGTTGATCAGGTGTACACGGTCTCGCTCTTCACCAACGATGGCTTCCGGCTGGTCGCACCCTGGGTCAAAAACCTGACCGTATTCGGCGGCAATAGCAACTACCTCAACAACTCGCCCGGCATGGAACAAACCTACGTGATCGAGCATTGATCCGGCTTCCGGGCTGATGCCCGGCGGCAGAAATGGGTAGGGGAGCCTTCGGGTTCCTCTATCCCGCAATCCCCAGTCGTTTTTTCGAGAATCGCCCATGACACGTTACCTGATCCGGCGCATCGCCAGCATGATCCCCCTCCTGATCGTGATCTCGTCGTTTACGTTCGTGATCGGCCAATATGGTGCGGGTGATCTGGCGGCCTATCTTGCCGGGTCGCGCAGCAGCGGCGGGCGGATCGATCCGCAGCTCTATGAAGCCTTCCGCAAGGAACTCAACCTCGATGCACCCGTGATTGTGCGTTACGTCCAGTGGCTCGGAAATGCGATACGCGGCGATTTTGGCAAGTCTTATGTGATGCAGGGCGACCCGCAAATCTCGCAACTGCTCAAAACGGCAATTCCGATTTCGCTGCAACTGGCGCTGGCCGCTTTGTTCATCGTGGTGGTTATCGGCGTTCCGGTCGGCATCCTGACGGCGGTGGCTCACAATACGGTCCTCGATCATTTGCTGGTCAGCACGTCCTCTGTGGTGTCTTCCATTCCCAGCTTCGTCATCGCACCGGTGGCGATGATCGTGATCGTCGTGCAGCTTCACCTGCTGCCTTCTATCGGGATCGGATGGCATGGTCTGTTCAGCCAGGAAACGATCCTGCCCGCGGCATGTCTGGCAGCGGGCGCGTTGCTGAACGTCGTCCGGTTCACGCGCGCTTCGGTGCTTGAAGTCCTCTCGCAGGAGTACATTCGGGCGGCGCGTGCGCGGGGTGTCCCGGAAGTGCAAATCGTCCTGCGCCATGTGGTTCGCAATTCACTGACCCCCGTGATCACCATTCTTGGACTCACCGGTGCGGGGTTGGTGAGCAGCACCATCTTCATCGAATCAATCTTCAATATTCAGGGGTTCGGGTTGATGACGAGCAACGCGCTCAAACTGGGCGATATTCCGACCGCGACCGCCAGCGCACTGGTCGCGACCGTCGTGGTCATGTTCTTCAGCCTGTCGGTCGATCTGCTCTATGGCGTCCTCGACCCGCGCGTGAAGCTGACGAAGTGAGGGTAATTCATGGCCGCGTCTAGCCCGCTCTGGCAACCGATGAAGCCGCGCAGTCTGTGGAGCGACGCAGCCTACCGCTTCCGTCGTAACCGGGCGGGGATGTTCGGCCTGACGGTCTTTATCCTGCTGTGCCTGAGCGCGCTCTTCGCGCAGCAGATCGCCCCCTATGATTATCTCAAGCAGGATTACACCGCGATCCTCAAACCACCCAGTGCCGCGCATCTGATGGGAACCGACGAAGTGGGGCGCGATCTCTTCAGCCGCGTGCTGATGGGTGGCCGTACCGCGCTTATGGTCGCGTTCGCGATCACGGCGGTATCGGCAGTGATTGGCTTGCTCGTCGGCGCGCTCGGCGCGTTCATCGGCGGGTGGGTCGATGCCCTTCTGGTATGGGTGACGGATGGGTTGCTGAGTTTTCCGGGCATCTGGCTTGCCGCTTTCGTGAATGTAGCGACCACACCCTCGTTGCGGCGCTGGGCGGGCGACCTGTACACGCGGACGCAATGGCCGATTTTTCAGGACAGCGTGACGTTGAGCTATATCGTGGTCGTGTTTTCGATTGGCCTGATCAACTGGGCGTATCCGGCGCGGCTGGTGCGCAGCCAGGTGCTTTCGCTGCGTGAACGTGAATTCGTGGAAGCAGCACGCGCGCTTGGCGCATCGACTTGGTGGATCACGATCCGGCATCTGGTCCCGAACGTGATGGGGTCGATGATCGTGCTGACGACACTCAGCTTCGGGAATGCCATGTTGTTCGAGTCGTCGTTGAGCTTTCTGGGGATCGGCATTCAGGCTCCGGGCGCGAGCTGGGGCGCTATGATCGCACTCGGCATCGGGCGTGTGCGCTCGCAACCGTATCTGGTGATCATGCCGGGGCTGACACTGGCCGTTGTGGTGTTGTCACTCCAATTTCTGGGTGATGCGCTGAACGATGCGTTGAACCCCAAAAGCCGTTCGTGAAAAGGGATAAACAGTATGGTTCCTTCCGACAAATTGCCGTTGACCCTGGATGTAAAAGCGCTACGAGTCGCCTTTCCGACGCGCGAGGGCGTGGTCTCCGCGATAGACGGGCTTTCCTTGCAGGTCGCGCCAGGTGAAATCGTCGGGTTGGTGGGCGAGTCGGGAAGCGGCAAATCGACGGCAGCGCTCGCGCTGATGCGCCTCATCCCGAAACCAGGCAGAATTACGGGCGGCCAAATCCTGCTGGAAGGGCAGGATATTCTGGGTCTGGATGCGAATGCGATGCGCGCCCTGCGGGGTCCGGGGGTGGCGATGGTCTTTCAGGATGCGCTGACCGCACTCGATCCGCGCATGACTGTCGGACGCCAGATCATGGAACCCTTGATGATTCATCTCGATTTGGCACGCCAGGTGGCGCGCCGCCGCGCAATCGAGTTACTGGAAGAAGTCGGTATTTCCTCCCCGGAAACGCGCATCGACCAATATCCGCACGAATTATCGGGCGGGATGCGGCAGCGTGTGATGATCGCGCTGGCGCTCTCGTGCGAACCCCGCCTGCTGGTCGCCGACGAGCCGACCACCGCGCTCGATGTCACCGTGCAGCGCCAGATTTTGGACCTGATTATGCGGATGCGCGACCGTAACGGCACGGCGGTGATTTTGATCACGCACGATGTCGGAGTCGTCGGCGAGGTCTGCGACCGGGTGAACGTGATGTATGCCGGGCGCGTGGTCGAGACGGGGTTGGTAGAGGACATCTTCGCGAAACCGAAACATCCGTATACGGCGGGGCTGTTGAATTCGACCATCGAACCCGGCAGTGATCGGCAGCAACGGTTGCGCGCGATCCCCGGCCTGCCGCCTGAATTGACGCGCCTGCCCGCCGGATGCGCGTTCGCGCCGCGCTGCCCGCACGCCAGTCAGGTGTGTATCGAGCAGCGCCCTATGCTGACTGCTGCGGGAGAAAGCCGCCAATCCGCCTGCTGGCATTGGGACGAGGTATAGAAAGTGAAGATAGAACCATTCGTAACGGAAAACGACGCTGTGGCAGTACAGCCCTTGCTCCGGGTGCAGCGGCTTCGGACGTGGTTTCCGGGTCCACACTTAGGCACATGGCCTTGGCAGGGGCGCACGTCGATAAAAGCTGTGGATGGTGTCGATTTCGAGATCGCAAAGGGTAAGACGCTGGGACTGGTCGGCGAATCGGGGTGTGGCAAATCGACGGTTGCGCGCTCGATCCTGCATCTGGTGCGGCCAACGGCGGGTGAGGTCTTCTTCGAGGGGCAAGACCTGGGAACCCTCTCGCGAAAAATGCTCAAAACGACCCGGCAGCGGATGCAGATTATTTTTCAGGACCCGTATGCGTCGCTCGACCCGCGCTGCACGATTGGCTTCACCATCGGCGAGGGGTTACTGATCCACAAACTCGTTGAGCCGCGCGAGGTGCATGATCGCGTTGCGGAAATCATGACGCTGGTAGGTCTCAACCCCGGTTTCGCCAATCGCTATCCGCACGAATTCAGCGGCGGCCAGCGGCAGCGCGTCGGGATCGCGCGCGCGCTGGCGACCAATCCGGTTTTCGTCATCGGTGATGAACCGA
Source organism: Aggregatilineales bacterium (assembly GCA_965246845.1). Lineage (GTDB taxonomy): Bacteria > Chloroflexota > Anaerolineae > Aggregatilineales > UBA2796 > JBBRMW01. The sequence goes on along the minus strand of CBDFFR010000005.1, from coordinate 432,998 downwards.
TCTCCGCGCTGGATGTGTCCATACAGGCGCAGATCATCAACCTGTTGAGCGACCTCAAGGATCGGCTGAACCTGACACTGCTTTTCATCTCGCACGATTTGCGCGCGGTGCGCTACCTGAGCGATGACGTGGCCGTGATGTACCTCGGTAAGGTGGCCGAAATCGCGCCGACAGATGCGCTTTATTCGACGCCGCTGCACCCGTATACGCAGGTCCTGTTGAATTCGATACCCTCGATGCGCCGGACGAGTGGCCGCGCTGCGTCGCCATCCGGGGAGATACCCAGCCCTCTCCACCCGCCGACCGGGTGCTACTTTTCGACGCGCTGTCCGCATGTCATGCCGCGTTGCAAGGTCGAACGTCCCGCGCTTGTGGAAGTCGAACCCCGGCACAAGGTCGCGTGTTTCCTCTCGCACGATGTCGCCGAGTCCCCGACCGCCTGAACATTCCTCTATCGAAGAACAACATGGATATTCAACAATTCAAAAATCCCGGTAACAAATACCGCGAGATCGTGCTGTGGTCGTGGAACGATGTCCTTGAGGATGCGGAACTCATCCGGCAGATCGATTTGATGGAAAAAGCCGGTTGGGGTGGCTTCGTGATGCACGCGCGGATCGGCCTCGCGACGGCGTATATGGGGCAGCGCTGGCTGCATTGCGTGCAGCTATGTGTCGAAGAAGCAGCCAAACGGGGGATGAAAGCGTGGCTCTACGACGAAGACAAGTGGCCGAGCGGCTACGCGGGCGGCCTCGGCGCTGCCGCGAACCCGGAATATCGCGCGCAATTTCTGGCCTGCAAGGTCGATAGCCGCGCCGTGTTGATGGCCGAGCGGATAGCGACGTTCAGCGCTCAATACTCCGCTGGAACACTGCACGACATTCGCGTCGAGTCGAACCCTGTTTTGTCGGATGAAGAAACGCGGGTCATCCAGTTTTACCCAGTGCGGATGGCTCCCGGCCAGCTCCAATTTACAGAGTATACCTATGCCGATCTGCTGAACCCGCAGGCCGTTCAAGCCTTTCTCGTGTCAACCTATGAAGTCTATGCGCAGCAGGTCGGTTCGCACTTCGGAACGACGATTCCCGCGATTTTCACGGATGAACCCTGCTACCATATGCACACTGTCTATTCGCAGGGCGCGAAACTGGAACTCCCCTGGACGACGGACTTCCCGGCCTATTTTCGCGAACAGAATGGGTACGACCTGCTACCACTGCTACCTTCGCTCATCTTCGATGTCGGAGATTTTCACGCGGTTCGCTACGACTACTGGCGGACGGTAACGCGCAAATTCATCGAAAGTTTCACGCGCCCGCTCGCGGAATGGTGCAAGGCGCATGGGATCAGTTTTGCCGGGCATTACATGGGCGAAGACAATCTGCTCGCACAGGTACAATGGATCGGCGCTGCGATGCCGCACTACGCACATATGCACATCCCCGGCGTGGATAAGCTGGGGCGGCAGATGAATGTCGATGCGGGGACAGTGACGACGCTCAAGCAACTGGATAGCGTCGTTTGCCAGATGGGAAAACCGCGCGCTTTGTGCGAAATCAACGGCGTTTCCGGGCAGGATTTTTCGTTCAAGGGACGCAAGTGGATCGGGGACTGGGCATATGTCCTCGGCATTACTCTAAGCGATCCGCATCTGGCGCTCTACAGTATGCGCGGCGAGCGCAAGCGCGACTGCCCGCCTAATCTGTTCTTTCAACAACCTTGGTGGCCGGAAAATCGACTGTCGGCGGATTATTTCGCGCGTCTGAGCTATCTGCTCAGTCAGGGTGAGCGCGTGGTCGATGTCGTGGTCCTTCATCCGATTGGGAGCGCGTGGGCGGTCTATAGTCCTGCTTCGACGTGGGCGGTATCGCGCCTTGACGCCGCGCTTGAGCAGCTTGCGCAAACGCTGATGCAGGCACACTACGATTTTCATTTCGCAGACGAGTCGTTGATTGAGCCAGGTTCGGGGGCTGAGGGGCAGGTCATCCTTATGGATAACGGTCCCCGGTTGAAGATCGGGCGGATGGTCTATCGCGTCGTGATCGTGCCACCATCCGTGACGCTATCTGAAGCGACCGTTCGCCTGCTTCGCCAGTTCGCGCAATCGGGCGGCCAGATCGTGGCGATAGAACCGACGCCGCACCGCATCAATGGCCGTGCAAGCGAAGACGCGGTACTTCCGGGCGCAACGCAGATCGCTACCATCGACGGCAGTCCAGCACTTCTGGACTCTCTAATCCCGTTCGATGTGCGAATCGATGCGCAACCCGCACTCTGGGTGCATCACCGACGCGCAGAGGAACAGCATATCTATTTTGTTGCCAATACCGATGCCGACCACGCGAAACTGGCGACCTTGTACATTCGTGGACACGGCTACTTGGAGGAGTGGGACCCGGCAACGGGCGAACGGTGCGCGGTCCCTCATGAAACGCGCGAAGGCAATCTCACTGTCACGCTGAATTTCGCGCCCGGCGGCTCGCATTTGCTCGTCCTGCAACCCACCGCCCCGGATATGCTCTCTACGCCCCCCCTGCCGCTCGTTCAGTGCATTCCTCTTGATGATTTCTGGCAGTTGACGCTATCCAGTCCCAACGCACTCACGCTGGATTATGCACAGATGCGGCTCGGTGATGGCGCATGGAGCCAACCGATGCCGATCCTCGACGCGCAGGCAAGCCTCGCGCGCGGCGAACTTTCGGAACACACGCCCATCTTTTGGGGGGGCGCTGGCACGCCTTTCGCGTTGCGCTACTCGTTCGATGTGCTGCATCTGCCCGCCGCGCCTGTTTATCTTGTTGTAGAAACGCCCGCTGCCTTCACGATCCAGGTAAATGGGCAGATCATCCAAGATGCAGGGATAGGCTGGTGGATTGATCCATCGTTCCGAAAGATCGACATCAGCGCCCACATTCAGGGCGGTCGCAATACGGTTGAATTGAGCGCGATTTTCAGAACGGGGATGGAACTTGAAAGCGCCTATATCGTCGGGGATTTTGGTCTGGAAGTGGTTCATCTAGGGCGCGAGAGTCAGTACGCAGGTCAGACATTTGATCGCTATGCCTCGCGCTTCCAGATCGTCCAGATGCAGGATCACGTACCACCCAAACAGGCGACGACGATGCTCACAACCGACCTCACCGCGCAGGGAATACCGGGCTATCGAGCGGAACCCTTAGCGAGCGGAACCGTCGATTTGACGATGACGGGCTGGCCCTTCTTCGCCGGGCGAGTCCGGCTACGCCAGAGCATCGACATACTGTCCTCATGCAGCCGCATCGTTATGGAATTCGGAAACCTCTCGGCGGCGCTCGCCAATATCTATCTCAATGGAACAATGGTCGGCGCGACAGCATGGCCGCCGTATAGCGTCGCTATCGATAGCGGCTGGCAACCCGGTCGGAACGCCATCGAGATCGAGTTGGTGAGTACACTCCGCAATCTGTTAGGTCCGCATCATCTAGCGGGCGGCGACCGGGAATGGACCGCGCCGGAGCATTTCCGCATGAAATCACGCTGGACGGAGGATTACATCCTCGTTCCTTTCGGCTTCAAGAATGTTCAACTAAAAATTTATTGACTGAGCAAATGGGAAATGTGCAAATCGTATCTTCTGTCTGGTTTGCATGAAGTGCAATCGGGCAAAGTATTCAACGCCAAAAGCTACAGAGTTAAATGTGCTGCAAGAAGTGACTTGCCCGGGTCATTTCAAAAAAGATGGAAAAATCAAAGGTGGTCAAATTGCCTTAAACCACCCCTGATAAATCGTTACGCTTGCGCTGTGCCTTGCGTTAGCTTCCACACCGTCTTTTTGTCACGTCCAATCAGCCGTGCGATCTCCGGCTGTGTGAGACCCGATGCGCGCAACGTGCGAATACGCGCTATCTCCGCCTCGCTCACCTTTGCGCAGCGGTTCGGCGCACGCTCATAGCCCTCGGCAAACCTGCTCATGCGCCGGATGAGCGTCATTGTGCCGTCGTAAGTAGTCCACGTCCAACCGAGTTCAAGCCGTATTTCGGCTGGTGTGTAGCCTTCAATCAGCCGCTCCAACAAGAGCAGACAGCGCTCGAACACAGCGGGACTGTGATGCTTCTGTGCTGTCCTGAGTAGCTTCTCAAGGTCGAGACGCAGATTTGCGCGGCGCACCTCAGCTCCGTGAATGTCGATGTCCCCGTTCTGACTGAGCAGGTCCAGCAAGTCGTTCTGGTCGTCCTCCTCATCGTTGAACCACGCGAACTGGTCCTCGTTGATGAACTGCTGCACCCACTCATGCGGACCTGCGCGGCGCGATGATCCCGTGTGGCTGTGAGTCTGGCTGAGGAGGTCGCGAAACGCCGCGCGCATTGCCAGCTTGCCACAGTTCACCCAGAATGACTCGCTCTTCGTATCCCATTCCTGATGGTGGCGTTGATAATCCTCCCACAATTTGATGAACGCACTCTGCACCACGTCCTCGACAACTTCCGGCTTGAAGTGCTGTCTTGCCCAGTGGTTCAACCGCTTCTGAATGATCTCGAACTGCTGATTGAAGTGCGTCTGTTGCTCATTGATGCGCAGGACACCTTGCAACGCGATTTCCACCCATTGCGCATCGGAACTGGCATCCAGCAATTCAGGTTTGGTCGTACAGACTGCCAACAGGTGCTGCCGCGCATCCTCGACAAGCGCGTTCACGTGGTCGTCATCTCGCGAGACCAGATACAGTCGCAGCAACGGTTCGACGTGCTTCCAGCGCTTCTCGAACGTGGATGGCGGGACGACGAACGACGGGGCAGCAGAAGTATGGTAAACTGTGGACACGGCTTTTCTCCCATAAAAGCCAAAGCCGCCTGAGTAGTTAAGATACTCAGGCGGCTTCGTTTCGGATATTCACCTTGTGCGGAGCAGGCGTGTCAACGCTTTTTAAGCGAACCTGCTCACATTGTGGTCAGTTCAAACTGTTATTGTTCCATCATCGCCGCGAGATCAAAAGGGCGTTAAAGTCCAACGCTAATCCAGAAGCTGTAAACTCGTTCACAAATGCCAACCAAACTCGAACACATCCACGCCTCTACTCAATTGCGCGGTCTTGTCCCAAACCAGATTGCTACCGTTGTCAGTGCGCAGATGACCACACCCGACGCGCTGACGGTTTACTACACGCTCCCCAACGGCCAAATTCAGAGCGCCGTCTTATTCAGGAAGAGTGAAACTGCGCTTGAGATCGTCAGCGCGGAACAGGCATGGGACCTGGATGCCGATGGTTCGCTACTGCGGCTCGTCTCCGAAGCGTACCGCATCCGGCTCGCGCACCTCTTCGATCCCCGCCTCGCGGTTCACATTTCGCTAGTTGAGCCGCTCCCGCACCAGATCACCGCCGTCTATGGAGAGATGCTCGCGCGGCAGCCGCTCCGTTACCTGCTCGCGGATGACCCGGGCGCGGGCAAAACGATCATGGCTGGATTGCTCATCAAGGAGCTGCTCGTGCGCGGTGACGTGCGGCGTTGCCTGATCTGCGCGCCGGGCAGCCTCGCCGAGCAATGGCAGGATGAACTCTGGACCAAGTTCGGACTGGAGTTCGACATCCTCACACGGGAGACCGTCGAGGCGTCGCGCACAGGCAATCCTTATAACGAACACAACCTCGCGATCATTCGGCTCGATCAGGTCAGCCGTTCGGACGAGCTGGTTGAGAAGCTCAAGGCAGCCGAAGAATGGGACCTGATCGTTTGCGACGAGGCGCATAAAATGGCGGCGTACTTCGATGGCAACGAGGTTCACACCACGCGCCGCTACCAGCTTGGCCGTGTCCTGAGCAAGATCACGCGCCATTTCCTGCTCATGACGGCCACCCCGCACAACGGCCACGAGGAAGATTTTCAATTGTTCATGGCGCTGCTCGACCCGGACCGCTTCGAGGGTAAATTCCGTGAGGGAACGCCCACCGTCGACGTCTCTGACATCATGCGTCGGATGGTCAAGGAAAGCCTGCTCAAATTCGATGGGACGCCGCTGTTCCCGGAGCGTCGCGCATATACGATCAGCTATCAGCTTTCCGAGCCTGAAAACCACCTGTACGAAGCCGTGAGCGATTACGTCAGGAACGAATTCAACCGCGCCGACGCACTCACTAACGACGACCGCCGCAAAGGGACCGTCGGCTTCGCGCTCACCGTCTTGCAGCGCCGTCTGGCGTCATCACCGGAGGCAATCTATCAATCGCTCGTTCGCAGACGAGAGCGGCTTGAGGCACGCCTGAAAGAGACATCCACCTTCATCGATAACGGCGGCTATGCCTCGCTCGATGAATGGCTGGAAGAAATCGACGACATCCCGGAAGCCGAGCAGGAAACGACCGAAACGCAAATCCTCGACGCGGCAACCGCGGCACAGACCGTTGCAGAACTCAAAGCGGAGATCGCCACGCTCAGGCGACTCGAAGTGCTGGCGCTCGAAGTGCGGCGCAGCGACACCGACCGCAAATGGGAAGAACTGCGCGGCCTGATGGATGAAAACGAGAAGATGAAGGAAGCCGCTGGACGCCGCCACAAACTCGTCATCTTCACCGAACACCGTGCGACGCTTGATTATCTGTACCGGAAAATAAGCACGTTGCTCGGTCGTGAGGATGCCGTACTCGTCATTCACGGCGGCGTTGGCCGCGAGGACCGCCGCGCCGCGCAGGAAGAATTCGCCAATAACCCGGCTGCAACCGTGCTGCTCGCGACCGACGCGGCAGGCGAAGGAATCAACCTGCAAACCGCGCACCTGATGGTCAATTACGACCTGCCCTGGAACCCGAACCGCCTTGAGCAACGCTTCGGTCGTATCCACCGCATCGGACAACGTGAAGTCTGCCACCTGTGGAACCTCGTCGCGGGCGAGACGCGCGAAGGCAGCGTGTACCGCCGCCTGCTACAAAAGCTGGAAACGGAACGCAACGCACTCGGCGGGCAGGTCTTCGACGTGCTTGGACAGGTCTTCAACGATGCCCCGTTGCGTCGCCTGCTGCTCGATGCGATCCGCTACGGCGATGATCCGCTCATCCGCGCGAAGCTGGATACGGCTATTGACAATGCTGTAGATCGCGACCGCCTGCGCGCCCTCATTCACCAGCACTCGCTTGTCGAGGAAGCGATGAACGCGGAACAGGTCGCCGTCATCCGCGAGGACATGGAACGCGCCGCTGCCCGCCGTCTTCAACCGCACTACGTTCAGTCGTTCTTTCTGGAAGCGTTCGCGCGGCTCGGCGGTACAGTCTACCAGCGCGAGAACGGACGTTACCAGATCACGCATGTGCCGCGTCCAATCCGTGACCGCAATCATCGCATTTCACGCGCCTACGAGCGGATGTGCTTCGACAAGCGCCTGATCCATGTACCGGACAGGCCAGGCGCGGCGTTCATCTGCCCCGGTCATCCGCTGCTTGATGCAGTGATCGCGATGACGCTTGAGCAATTTACGGACATCCTCAACGCGGGCGCGGGTGCTGATAGACCCGACCGACCCCGGTACGGAGCCACGCGCCCTGTTCTACCTCGAACAGCGTTTGCAGGATGGAAGCGGGCGCGATGTCTCCAAAGAGGTCCATTTCGTGGAGGCGCTCGCGACAGGGGCCATCCGCGCGGCGGGCAGTGCGCCGTATCTTGACTACCGACCGCCGGATGACGACGAGCGCGCCGCGATCCAGACCTTGCTGGCGCGCTCGCTCCTGCGGGTTCAGACTTCACAGATTATGAGCTACGCGGTGCAGCATTTATTGCCCGAACACCTCAACCGCGTGCAGGAGTACCGGACGGCGCTCATTGAGAAGACCCTGCAAGAAGTGCATCGGCGGCTCAACGTCGAAATCAACTATTGGGACCGCCGCGCCAATGAACTGCTTGCGCAGGAACGCCTCGGCAAACCCAGCGACAAGCTCAACTCCGTCGTGGCACGGCGGCGTGCGGATGACCTGCACGCCCGGCTGCGCAGCCGCACCGAAGCGCTGCAAAACAGCATCGAACTCCACGGCGCACCACCGCTCGTCATCGGTCGGGCGCTGGTCGTCCCGCTTGGGGCGCTATTGCCGGAAGCAAATCGAAGCGAAGGGCTGGACCGCCGCATTACGGAACAAATCGCGATGCGCGCCGTCATGAATGCCGAGATCGCGCTCGGCCACAGCCCGCGCGACGTGAGCGCCGCGAAACTCGGCTACGACATCGAGAGCCGCGAGGGAAGCACCGGACGTCTGCGCTTCATCGAGGTCAAGGGACGTCGTGCAGGTGCAGATACACTCACCCTCACGCGCAATGAGCATTTACCCTTCATGAACCAGCCGGACGCCGCGATCCTCGTGATTGTCGAAATCGACGGTGGACATGCAACCGCGCCGCGCTATGTGCGTCAGCCGCCGCTCACCCGCGACCCCGGCTTTGCCGTGACGACTGTGGATTATAACCTCGATGTGCTGCTCGCCAATTCAACAGCGCCGGATTAACTGTTGTAAGTTATCTCTGCCCGCGCGGGGTACTATCCGGCGTTGGTACAGTTCTCGGATTGGTGAGGAAGTAGCGATGATCCTCGAAATCGACCAGCGACGGGCGACCGATGCCATACACCCGGCTTCGCGGTTGATCCTTATTTTGCATCGAGTCGACCCGCGCGGGGTCAGGCGAGTTCCCGATGTTCTGCTCGCTCACGCCGACATGACCACCAGCGGCGGTCGGTTCCCGTAGCGGACGGCCCAGTGCAGCGGCACGGCTGTTCGGGTCGGAGACGGCTGCTCCCGGTCGCGTATCAACGACGTACCCGCCATCGTTCCCACCAATGGTATACATCACATGCGTCTGTGGGTTCCACGACTGCACCATTGCGATATGGTTAGGTGCAGAGTGGCCGCGATGCGGTCCTTCGGTCGCCAAAGCACTCATAATATCGATCAGCACGACATCCCCCGGTCGAATATCGAGCGTCCCCGCGCGACCCGCGAATATTGCCTGCGCGTTGGTCCACTGCCGCAACGCGCCCCGACCCTGATGATATTGCCGTACCTCTTCCCACCCGGTTGCACCCGCAATCCAGCGCCGTACCCGCGCAATGTCATCGTAGCGGTACTGGAAGAAATTCTCCACGTTATCGACATGGAAAAACCCGGCGCGCATATCGCTATCCATTGATGCTGTGACATAGGAGTCCGCAGCGAAAAACCCGCACCAATTATCGGTGCGTGACATGCTCGCTCGATCCGCGACCTGATTGTGAACCGTCGTGTTGTCCTCGGAGAGCCGTCCCTCGGCATTGAATACGGATTCCAGTTGCAGCGCGGCCAATAGTGAGTCGCGCGCATCCGCGTTCGGATGTCCGTAGCGGTCGGGTTGCCGCCCCAGGCTGCGTGATTTTATTTCAGGAAGGTAGCGCACATCGACAGCACGCACTGCCTCCGTCGCCGTTCGCCGCGCCTGGTTATCGGCGGCTGCATTCATGGTTTGAACGAGCGGCGTGCGCTCTGTATGAAGCTGTGTCATCAGCAGTTCAACGAGCCGACTCGCTGCTTGCCGACCGATCTCCGGACGATCCTCAATGTCGACGCTGATGCCTCCTGGCAAGCTGACCTGGGTGGGTTGCGGTCCCGGCGTATCCAGCGCTTGCAGGACCGCTCTCACGCCCGCCAAATCGCTCTGCGCGATGTGTTGCAATGCTGCCTGTGCGGTCGCATCGTTGTGATAGCGCTGCACCACTGACCGTTGTACAGGCGAACGCGGAGTCACGAGCGTTCGTTGCGCCGCCTGATTGCCCAACCGTCCTTGAATATTCAGGTAGCTGCGCTGGCGGGGCGTCAGACCATCATCGTTCGCCGCCGCGCTCGTAAAGCTGCCTGGCTGCGCTCCCGAATAAGTAGAGTCGAATGCGGTTTCGTGCGACTGATGAGTTTCACTGGTCGATGAAGGCTGCGGTGCTGAGGATGCGCGGCTCATAATACTGCTCCTGTAAGCACATCATACTTCATCCTACATGCGAACGCGCCATTGCACAAGCTGGACGTCGCAAAAATTCATGTAGAACCGTAATATCTCTGGAATAGAGTTAATGCCAAACCGCGATGCTTATCCCGCAACATGAGTTAAAATGTAACAAGGTGACAGGAGAGTGGAGAGTGGACATCACTTTTGGCGACATCGTACAAGCGGCACAGAAACTAACATCACCGGAGAAAGTCGCGCTGATAAAAATGCTTCAACCTGACGTACAAAGTATTCCAGTTACGCGCGAGCATCTCATCGCAGAGTTGGAAGCGCTGCGCATTGCCGGAGCATTTGATAAAGAGCAAAGCCTTTACGCTAAATATGCGCGTCCGGGTTTTGATGGACCAAGCGAAGAAGAATTGCACGCCTATTTGCACGAAGTAGGCACAGAATGGGAAAAAGAACTCGATGACCTCATCGCTCCCGATTGAGCCTATCTATGTCGTCGATACGAACGCGCTAATTTGGTACTTGATTGGAAGTAATCGATTAAGCCGACGCGCTGCAACCATCTTTGAAGCTGCTGAGGGAGGTGAGTGTCAAATTTACGTATCCGCTATCATCGTCGCAGAAATGTACTTTGCAGATAAGAAATGGCGCTTTTTCGATGACTTTGCAAAGACGTATGCAGACATTAAAAGCAAACCCTATTTTCGATTTTTTGCTTTCAACGCCGATGATGTCATGGATTTTGGTGATGATGCGGCTGTGCCAGAAATGCACGACCGGATGATCGCGGGCTTTGCTCGTCGCCTGAATGCTCCACTAATTACATCGGACCATGTAATCGCCGCCGCCAACCTTGTAAGGATTGTCTGGTAAACCCCAATGACCCCACGTAAAAAACTCATCGAAGTCGCGCTCCCGCTCGAAGCCATCAACAAAGCCAGCGCTCGCGAAAAATCGATCCGGCACGGCCACCCCAGCACGCTGCATCTGTGGTGGGCGCGGCGTCCACTGGCGGCGGCGCGGGCGGTCATCTTCGCGTCGCTGGTCGATGACCCCGATTCGCCAGATGCACCGCCCGCTTTTGTCCGGGCGTGTGAGGCACTCCCGCGCGGCGAAAACGCGACCGTGATGGATACGCCCCGGATGCGCCTCTTCGACTTCATCGAGCAGCTTGTGACGTGGGAGAACACGACCAACGAGGCCGTCCTTGAAGACGCGCGCCGCCTGATCCGCCTCTCGACGGATGGCAACCCGCCACCGCTGCTCGACCCCTTCGCCGGGGGTGGTTCGATCCCGCTCGAAGCGCAGCGGCTGGGGCTGGAAGCGCACGCGAGCGACCTGAACCCCGTCGCCGTGATGATCAATAAGGCGCAGATCGAAATCCCGCCGCGCTTCGCCGGGCGTCCCCCGGTCAACCCGGAGTCGCGCAAGGGCAAATGGGCGGGCGATGTGTGGCAGGGCGCGAAGGGGCTGGCCGCCGATGTGCGCTACTATGGTGGGTGGATGCGCGAACAGGCGTGGCAGCAGATCGGGCATCTCTATCCGACGCACAACGGCGAAACCGTGATCGCGTGGATATGGGCGCGCACCGTGAAAAGCCCGAACCCGGCGGTCGATTGCCATGTGCCGCTGGTGCGCAGCTTTGAACTCAGCAAGAAGAAGGGCAAGCGCGCGTATGTCGTGCCGCACTTCGACGCGGAGACGAAGACGCTCACATATGAGGTCAGGCACGGGGACGGCGAAGTGCCGGATGGCACGGTTAATCGCAAGGGTGGGCGTTGCGTTGTCTCTGATACCACTATCCCGTTTGAATACATTCGTGCGGAAGCAAAAGCCGGGCGTATGGGCGCGCACCTGATTGGAATTGTGACTGAAGGAGAGAAGCAGCGGAACTACTATTCTCCAACTCTCAATCAGGTGGAAGCAGCAGACGTGCCAGCACCACAGAATGCGCCTGACAGCGATTTGCCAGATCAAGCACTTGGCTTTCGTATTCAGGCATATGGAATGACAAAATTTCGAGACCTATTTACCCCCCGCCAACTCACTGCTCTTACCACTTTCAGCGACCTTGTGGCCGTCGCACGCGAGAAAATTTGTAAGGATGCACTCGCGGCAGGGTTGGCTAACGATGATGTGCCGCTGCGGGATGTTGGGACGGGTGCGCGTGCGTATTCTGAGGCAGTGAGCGTGTATCTAGCGTTCGCGGTGGACCGCTTATTACAACGCTGCAATGCTTGCTCAGGATGGGACAATAGTGCGGACCTTGTCCGCACTATCTTCGCGCGTCAGGCGATCTCTATGGTATGGGACTTTGCTGAGGCAAACCCTTTTTCAGTGTCGACGGGTAGTTTTAATGATGCTCCTGAGTGGATTGCAGAAGTTTTGGAATCGACAAAATTTGATATTTCAACCTTTAATGTATTTAGTAATAGTTCTATTCAAACTGATGCAGCTCAAATTGATAACGAACGACAGATGAGTATTTCAACAGACCCACCATATTATGATAATATCGGATACGCCGACTTGTCGGACTACTTCTATGTGTGGATGAGACCAATCCTCAAAAATACATATCCAAGCATGTTCAAAACGCTGCTTGTACCGAAAGAGCCTGAACTTATCGCTACACCGTTCAGATTTGGCGGAGACTGGCAAGCTGCGAATCGGCATTTTGAAAGTGGAATGATTAAAGCATTTACGCGAATGTGCAAGTTTGCATCTATCTTATATCCTTTGACAGTCTATTACGCTTTTAAGCAGATAGAAGATGATGACGATGAGGACGAAGAAAGCCGCTCAACACAAGTTGTAAGCACTGGTTGGGAAACTATGTTATCAGGGTTAATTCAATCCGGCTTTTCGATTGGTGGAACTTGGCCGTTACGTACTGAACTGGGCAATAGATTACGAAACAGAGATTCAAACGCCCTCGCGTCCTCAATCGTCCTCGTCTGTCGACCGCGCGCCGCCGACGCGCCGACTATCTCCAGGCGCGGGTTCATCGAAGCGTTAACGCGCGAACTGCCCCTCGCGGTGCGCGAATTGCAGAGCGGCAACATCGCGCCGGTGGACCTCGCGCAAGCGAGCATAGGTCCGGGCATGGCGGTCTACAGCCGCTATAGCCAGGTGCTGGAAGCGAACGGCGCTCCGCTGACGGTGCGGCAGGCGCTTGGCCTGATCAATACTGTGCTGGATAGCACACTCGCGGAACAGGAAGGCGATCTGGATGCAGATACGCGCTTCGCGGTTGCGTGGTTCGAGCAGTATGAATATCGCGAGCGCGCATTCGGCGATGCGGATATATTGGCGCGTGCGAAGAATACAAGCGTCGGCGGCGTCGAGCGGGCGGGGCTGGTGCAATCGAAATCGGGCAAGGTGCGGCTCATCCCGTGGGGCGAATACGACCCCGGCGCATATGATCCCGCGAGCGATGAGCGCCCGACCGCGTGGGAAGGCGTGCATCACCTGATCGAGCGCTTGCACTCGCACGGCGAAGAGGGCGCAGCGCTGCTGCTCATCCGCATGAAGCCGGAGACGACGAGCCAGGCGCGCGAATTGGCCTATCGGCTGTATAGCATCTGCGAGCGGCGCGGGTGGGCGGAATATGCGCGCGATTACAACACGCTGATTGTGACGTGGCCGGAGATTGTCGATAGAGCGGCGCTGCTGCGCGATGAGATGGCTCGTGGCGGTCACATCACACAGGCAACATTAGGTCTGGACGTTTGAAGACGACATAGAGGATAAACATCGTGGCAAAAAGTAACCGCGACCGCATCGGCGAAGTGATGGATACGCTCAAGGCAGTGCTTGCGCCGTATGTCCTGACTGCGTTCCGGCAGGAATTCAAGGATCGCGCTCTACGGGGTATTGAGGGGATGCTCGCCAGCGATGCGTTCTCCCCGAAAATCCCGGACGAGGCGACGGCGCTCACGGTCCTCGACGTGGCGAACTGCCTCAAGATTATCAACAGCCGGGATGCGTGGGACGAGGTGTTCCGCAAGCGCATGGGCAAGGCCGACCGCAGTTACGTCAACGAGCTAACCGAAGTGCGCAACAATTGGGCGCATCAGAAGCCATTCACGACCGATGATGCGTATCGCGCTGCGGATACGGCCTATCGCCTGCTCACCGCGCTCGGCGCACCGCGCGAAGCGGACGCCATGCACGACATCGCGAACGATCTGCTGCGCCTGCGCTTTCAGGCCGATCAGGAAAAGGCGAAAAAGGCGACCGGACCGCTGACGGAGACGCCAACCACAACCACGCCCGGCCTCAAGCCCTGGCGCTTGGTCGTGCAGCCGCACCCGGATGTCGCGGCGGGACGTTACAATCAGGCCGAATTCGCGGCGGACCTCGCGCAGGTCGTGAGCGGCAAAGCGGACCCGGAGTATGGCGACCCCGCCGAGTTCTTCCGGCGTACCTATCTGACGGAAGGGTTGGTTGCGCTGCTCGCGAATGGCCTGCGGCGCATGAGCGGTGTCGATGGCGACCCGGTGGTGCAGTTGCAGACCAGCTTCGGCGGCGGCAAGACGCACTCGATGCTCGCGTTGTATCATCTCGCGGGCGGTAAAATCCGCCTGTCGCAAATTCCGGGCGGGGAGAAAATCGCGGCACTGTTGGGCGATCTCGATGATCGCCTGCTCGCCAACCGCGCTGTGATCGTCGGGACGGCATTCAGCGCAACGGAGCCGCGTCGGTACAAAGACGCCACGACGCACACGCTCTGGGGCGAGATGGCCTACCAGCTAGGCGGCGTGGAAGCCTATCGTATGCTTGAGAACGCGGACCTGAACGGCGTCAGTCCGGGGTCGGATACGCTGGTCGCGCTGTTTGAAAAATATGGTCCGGTGCTGATCATCATCGATGAGCTGGTCGCCTTCGCGCGCAACCTGTACAACGCCTCCGAACGGCTGCCTGCGGGCAGCTTCGACGGGGTGATGACGTTCATGCAGGCGTTGACGGAAGCCGTCCGGCGGTCGAGCGATGCGCTGCTGCTCGTCTCTATCCCGGAGAGCGACATCGAGATCGGCGGTGAAGGCGGCAAGGCAGCGCTCAACATCCTCGCCAAGACGATTGGCCGCATCGAATCCGTTTGGAAGCCTGTCTCCGCGATGGAGAGCTTCGAGATCGTGCGGCGGCGCTTGTTCTCTTCGTCTATCGACTATGCCTCGCGCGATGCGGTGCTGACCGAGTTCCGGAAAATGTACGCGCAGCACAGCGCCGATTTTCCCAATGGCGTCGCCGAGCAGGATTATTTCGAGCGGATGCGCGCTGCATATCCGATCCACCCGGAATTGTTCGACCGCCTGTATCAGGATTGGTCCACGCTCGAACGCTTCCAGCGCACGCGCGGCGTGCTGCGCCTGATGGCTGCCGTGATTCATCAGCTCTGGCAGAGCAACGATCAATCGCTGCTGATCATGCCGGGGTCGCTGCCGCTGTGGGCGTCATCGGTGCGCAATGAAATGCTGCGCTACCTGCCGGAAAACTGGTCCGCGATTGTGGATGCGGACATCGACGGCTCGGAGTCACGTCCGTTCCAGATCGACAGCGCCCTTCCGACGCTTGGACAATATGCCGCGAGCAGGCGCATTGCGCGGTCGGTGTTCGTAGGGAGCGCGCCCTCGGTGGCGGGGCAGACCGTGCGCGGCGTGGAAGAAGTGCGGGTACGGCTCGCGACGATCCAGCCGGGCGAGCAGATGGCGGCTTTCGGGGATGCACTACGCCGCATGTCGAACCAGTTGACGTATTTATACAGCGATGGCTCGCGCTACTGGTATGATACGCGCCCGACGGTGAACCGCATCGCGCAGGACCGCGCGCAGAATATGCCGCCTGATTACGTGTCGGTTGCAATGGTGGACCGCTTGCGTAAGGAGAAGACGAACCGCGACTACTTTGCGGGCTATCACGTCGCGCCGAGCGGCTCTGCTGATGTCGCGGATGAGGCGCGTGTGCGGGTGGTGGTGCTTGGACCGGAGACCGTCTATGACCGCAACGACGCCAAAGCCGCGCTCGAAACTGTGCGCGAATATCTGGAAACGCGCGGGACTGCGCCGCGCTTGTATCGCAACATGCTTGTCTTCATCGTCGCAGATAAGACGAACGCGATTGCCTACGAACGGTCTGTGCGGGAGTTCCTCGCGTGGAAATCCATTCAGGACGAAGAGGAACAGCTCAACCTCGATTCCCAACAGCGCAAGCAGGTCCGCGCGAGCCTCGAACGCGCACAACAGACAATGGACAGCCGCCTGCAAGAGACCTATAGCTGGCTGATTGTTCCTTCGCAAGCGGACGCGCCCAAAGCTGAGGTGCAGCTTGAAGCGGTTCGTATCGCCAGTTCGACAGGCGATAAGTTCTTCGACCGGGCATACCGCAAACTGCGCCAGAACGAATGGATCGTGCCGGAATATTCGCCGGATTTGCTCGCCAGCGAATTGTTGGACAAATATCTGTGGCGGGATAAACCACACGTCAGCGTGAAATATGTTTGGGAATGCCTCGCACAGTATATCTATATGCCGCGTTTCGTTGATGAGAACGTGCTGATTGAGTCAATCCGCGAAGGGCTTGGCCGCTCCGATGCGCCATTCGCCTACGCGACGATGTACACCGAAGACGAGGGTTACAGAGGGCTGGTCTACCAGCAGGCCGCGAGCAAGGTCTACATCGACAAGGAAGCCGTACTGGTCCACCCGGAAGCGGCACAAGCACAGATTGACATACTCACCGCTCCTGCGCTTGAAGAACCGATTGTACGCGCTGCACAACCCACATCAAGCGCAACAGCGACCAGCCGGGTTTCGGCCATCCCGCAACCGCTCGCCCCACGCCGCAAATCACGCTACCACGGGACGGTCACACTGGATGCGCAGCGCCTGAACAAACAGGTCGGCGATATTGTGGATTTCATCGTACAACAGCTTACCGGCCAGACCGGAACGCGCGTGACGGTGCGGCTCGAAATCGAAGCGGAACGGTCAGCGGGCTTCGATGACGCGACAGTCCGCAATGTCGAGCAGAACAGCTATGATTTGAAGTTTTCGGATCATGGCTTTGAGGAATGACGGGTACACTTTACAGTGGGCTGTAGCGTCACGTTCAAGATGTTAAGGAGGTCGGCTTCATGGGTCGTGGGAAATTCACGCTGGGAAGTGATGGCGAGATTCACGAGGTAAAGGAGACCGACGGGCGTAAATCGAAAGAGGGTTTGTATCCCTCGTTCCGTAAAACTTTCGTGCGGATTGCTACCGTTCTCGTCTTGCTCGGCGTCGGCGTGTTCGCGGGCATTCTTCTATCACGCTCCGGAATCATGGGTTCGCCGGCTCCAACACCAACGCCAATCTCAACAAACACGATTGTTCCAGTCATCCTGCATACCAATCAGCCCCCTACGCCGATGCCAACGTTGACAGAAACCATTGCCCCGACCGTGCTTCCCACCAGTCAGGTCCTCACTTCAACTCCCGTGCCAACAAATCCGGTTGTCACAACGCTTTTGCCGACACTTCAACTTTCCGAAGCGCCGCCACAAAATACGCTCCCATCTTTTATGGCAGGGGAGCTGATTATCGGATTGAGCGACGGTAGCATGTTCAGCTACACGGCAGATGGCGGTTTGAGGTCCTTATCGCTGCGCGGCTATGATGTCGCTGCATCTCCGGACCGAAAGTCACTTGCGTTTATTGATGTGGACACGCGGATTGTCATCTACACCAACGGCAAGCAAACGATATTAAACAGTTTCGGCAATCATCGTGCGCCAGTCTGGGGACCCGGTGGGAAGGCGCTTGCTTATATGGCACAAGGAGCCGACGGTCATGGGAACACGGGCGATTTTGTATACTGGCTCCAGATGACCCGATCATTTGCAACTGATGCAGCGCGCTATCTTGGATTTTCAGCGAAGATAAGTGCAGCACCGATCAGCGATCCGGTTACGGGAAAACTGCTGGTCATTGCGAATACCCGTCTTAAGGTAAGCACATTTTTCCTGCTTGATCCGCTCTGCGGCTGCAACGATCCTTCGGCATGGGGTGAACTCGCGGAAATCCCTTACAACGTAAGCTGGGCGACGTACAATTCGACCGGGACGCAAATTATATTTAGTGCCGATGATGGCAATCTGTACGTGATGGATACAGCAACGAAAATAGTAACCGCGTTTTTGGTTGATGCTACGCAGAAGTACCGCCCGATGCTAGACTCGTCCGATAAATTGCTGACCTACTTCGATGACGCGAAGCATGTCTACATCATGACTTTGCCGGACAAGACCGTGAAAACGATTACACTCCCCGACGATGTAGATAGTCTCACATGGTCAGGTGGGAAGTAGGCGCTACAGCAGCGAAAGGTGAAGATATTTCACATTTCACTCGCCGCGTCTTCAAGCTCGCGTAACAGCATCACGTGAGGCGTGCGACTTTTGCTAAATATCTTGAAACGACGCATAATTTGCTTACCTTCGATTTAGTGTCTTGCCCTCCGCCCGCAAGCACAGCATGAACAATGCTGAATACGGCGAGAATTTTGTGACAGTACACTATGATTTCACACGGTCTTTACCCACTGCCCCTGAGTTAGCCGCATTTCTCGGTGCTTTTAGCTCTTCCTACAATTCGCAGCTAGAGGTTGAGGAGCAACGCAGTAATCTATTGCACGCCTGGCAAGTCGCAGATGAGCAAGCGAGGCAGGCGATCAACTCAGGACAGGAACCAACCGCACTGGCAACGTGCGTCTATCTTGCCTTGATTTACACCACTTTGAATAGCCTTTTGCCGTCGAATGTCACCAGCATCGACTTGGACGAACAACTCTGGGGTGTGTCTCCTGACGAAGCACAACTTCATGATGCGCCCGTCATACCGGAGACTTACAAAGACGCAAATTACCTTGTGAGCCTGTTGTCTCAGTCAACGGGTGATGCTCTGACGCAGCAGCTTTCCGATTTTGTTGAGATTATGCTTGCAAGTTCATCCTCGGACTGGACGATCTTCGACACGATTTGGCGCGCGTACCAACCGCACCTTGATGAAGCGCTTATTGAGCATCTTTTGCCACGCCTGCAAACAGGAAGTAACGAGGCAGTTGTGGCCGCAGCATTGCGCAATCTGAATCCAGCGATGAACGATGCCCAACGAGAGACAGCCTATGCACTCGCACTGACGATTGTTGACCCCTGGTTGCGAGCGTTTGGAATTATTGGCGTCATCGATGAGCTAGGCGAACTGAGGAAAACGGAGGCTGCACAATCACTACTTTCTGCATCGCTCGCGGTTGAGGACGTCGCATATCGACTTAATGCACTCCGGTGGTTACTACCGCACCTTGAGGGTGAGCAGCTTCAACAGGTCATTGGTGTCAGCCTTGAGACCATGCGCGCCAGTAGCAGATGGAATGAGTACCAACTACAAGCAATGGCAGAGGTAGCCGACGATGAAATGCAAAAGCAGATTATTGAAGTGGTACGCACGGTAGCATCGCCTATCGCGCGTGCAAGAGCGTTATATGCGTTGGTAGATTATCTCCCACAGGAACAGCAGATTGAAGTGCTGGATGCAGCGTTGGCAATTAGAGACCCTGTGGAACGAGTAGAGGCATTGCTTCGCCTCTTCGACACTGAGTCGCTTCAAACACAATATGCTTCCATTGTGCAGTCTATCGAGCAATCTGTGAACCAAATTCGCAACAGCGAACGGCGTGCATCAGCCTGGACAAAGATTGAGGATGCGCGCAAAAAACTACAGGACGAGAACGAGGGACAAATCGTAGAACTTTCGACGCTGATTCCCAAGTTTGATGCTGCTGCAAAAGCAGCCCTGAACACACGCTGGTTTGGCTACGCGCTTGCCAACCTTGCTCAATATTTGTCGGGAGATTTGCAGGACAAAATATTTCCCTTCGTATTGGAGAACGCCCTTCAGGAATACTTTTCCGACTATGTGGCGGATGCAGTTGAGGTAATCGCCCCAAGTTTGCCTGCACCACTTATCGATGTTGCGTTTGATACCGCATTTGAATTGTCTGATGCACTTAGCACCGTCTGGACGTTCTCTGGTTTACTACCCTATTTGCGTGATGACCAGCGCAAGCGTGCAATAACTGAGTGCTTAAAGGTTGCCGATGCAGTGCAAGATAAGTCAGACGAAGATTACTTGAAAATTTACACGGCGGTACGCTTGATTCCGTTTCTTGAGGGAGAAGTACGCGAGCGTGTCCTCCGGGTGGGGCTAAACGCGGATTGGGGTCAATTCTATAACGTATATGCAAATCTGCTGAAGTACGTCGATGAGTCCAACCGTCAGCAGATGTTATCGCATCTGTTTCAGACTAAAGTGCAGTACTTAGAACCTTTAGCAGATGAGTCTATCGCTGCG
Source organism: Aggregatilineales bacterium (assembly GCA_965246845.1). Taxonomy (GTDB): domain Bacteria; phylum Chloroflexota; class Anaerolineae; order Aggregatilineales; family UBA2796; genus JBBRMW01. Next base: position 412,678 of record CBDFFR010000005.1, on the reverse strand, counting down.
GCTATAGTGACACATAGTGCGCCATATGTTCAAGGTGATCTCATTCGTATTGCTATCGAAGCCGCCCAACGTCTGACCGATCCGGATCAGCGGAATGCCGCGTTGAGTGGTTTGGCGGCACGTTTGGAAGGTGAGAATGGCTTGTCTTTAGCACTTACCCTTGAGTCGCAATATTGGCGCGCAAGCGCGCTGCGCAGTGTGGCGATAGCAACCAAAGGTCCGATCCGCGTCAATGCAGTGGAAGCAGGACTTGAAAGCGCGCAGCAGATAGAAGCTACCGGGTATCGGCTTGCCAGTTTAGTATGGTTTCTCGATGTTGTGGAAAATCGTGTCGCACACCTGAGAACTATTCGTCATGCAACACTGGATCATCTCTGGGCAATGAGAACGGAGCGCAGTGTCGAAATTTTGGCTCTCTGCGCGAGCAAAGAGATATTCACCAGCTCGATTGTTCCGGCCAATGCACTTGAACAGGTAGGACAGTACCTATGGAACTTTGCGCCATGACTCAATACCGTCGCAAAACATTGTCGTTCGGATCATGTCTGCGTCCAAGCATCCAGATAGAGACTAATTAGCTTATATCAAGCGACGGTCCCGCAACTGGCTTCTCTTTCATCCCAAACCACCTGTCTAGCTTTGCCACTGCTTCGGGGATGATCTCTGGCAGCTTGAAGTCTGCGTCCACGTCAAACCCTTCCCGCGTGAGTGTTTCCGCTAATGCACGTTCGCGTTCTACTTCTTGCGCCATCGCCCACGCATCGTAGCGCTGCTCCCAATCAAGACCGACCTCGCGCTGCAAGAGCAGGTCTATTTTTTCCTGTGCGACTTTGTGCAGCATGTCGATGTGGTTCTCGCGTTTGCTGCGGTTCATGTAAAGCGGCAGCCGCTCGCCGTCCGCAAAGCTGTCGTATGTGCCAGGCAGGACAACGTGCGTGTGTGGATTGTCACGCCCCGGCGCTTCGGTATCGTCTGTGACTCTATTGTGGTAAGCATAGCTGTACTCGATACCCTCCACATTGCGCGCCTCGAAGAACGCTTCGACGGTTTGCTCGGTAAGGTCTTTGACGAACACTTCACGCCGCTCATCGGGTACAAGCCGGATTAAGTCCGGGTTAGGATTGATGACGAACAGGAACGCCTGCACATGCTCCGACCTGAGCGCGTCGCAGTTCGCAGCGACGTTTTGGAAGTTGCGTCCCAACCCCTTATCTACCCAACGCTCCAACCCTTGTTCCTGCTTGATGTGACCGTCACGGTCATCACGATACTGGAAGTAGCGCAGTAATCCTTTCAGGCTGCGCCCACCGCCGCCACCTTTCGAGGATTGATAGCGCACGTTTGCGACGACGCTTAACTTGCGATCCATTCGCCACTTTCTCCCGTTTCTCTGCTACCTATTTTGTGATACGCCTTTCTGCGATGTAGTTCAGCAGCGGTTGAATAGCGCCCTTCCAACTCTCGATGACGCTGTTGTGCGTCTTCACCTCGGTACGCAGCGCTTGCATCTGAGTATCGAGCGACTCAACAGATTGGTGCATGGTTTGCAGCTTTGCATCCAGTGAGCGCGCGATCTGCTTGCGGGAGCCGGTGAGGTCTTCCTGCACATCCATGTAATGGCGTATCGCTTCGCGGATGACATCTGCTTTCGAGACAGGCTTACCCTGCCGTGTGCGCGTGCGCGCGAGGTCCTCCAGGTAGCGGTCCATGTCGGGTGTGACATTCACCGTCAGGCGGTGATTGAAGGTTGGCTTTGTCATTCGTGATGCTCCTCTGCTGCGACAGGCTGCGTTGCAATCCTGCGATGGAGCGACCTGGCTGGCGCGAAGCGGAAGTAGGTGCGGCGCATGAGCGGCGGGACTGCCTGACCGGGGCGCTTGCGCAGCATTGCAGCGCGTACCGCTGTAGGGGTGTGTAGCGTCTGCTGCTCAACGTACAGCTTGCCTAAACCTTCGATGCGGATGAAGCCACCCGGTTTTTGCAACTCTTCACCCCATACTTCGGCCAGCACTTCGAGCATGTCGCTCACGTCGCGCTGGGTGAACTGGCGCAGCTTGCGTGCTACTGCCGCGATACACTGCCGATGGTTCATCGTGCTACTCCTTTGCAATCATTTTTGCATTACGTGTCGTGCTTGACACCTGCTGCACTTTTTTGTCCTCAATGAACGGAACTGTGCTGTGTGGGAGGTGGGCTTCGCGACCACAGGCGAGCGGCGTGTGCGATGCGTTAGCATCGCGGCGGCGTGCAAAGCACGCTGCATTAAGCCCTCCGGCGCTTGAGGAGCCAGCTTTTTAGCTGGCTCCCCCTGCCGCGTAGACTCCACCCTTGTGAAACCTTGCCGGCGGCAGGGGTGCGCGACGTGCTTTTGCACGTCGTATGGCGCGCGCCAAGCGCGCCATGTTTGCGCGGAGGCTCGCTTACTTTTCGGGACCACGGTGAGCGGATTGGGAACGCTGCGCGTCATTCGGTGCTGTTTCCATATGAAACTTATGCGTCGTTTCTCCACGTTCATCCTTCCGTTTCTGGAAGGCAGCTTGCGCGAGGAGTTGACCCGCATTCAGCACCCGACCCAGCAACACCCGTGCGTCATCTTTCTCCTGCTCTTTCGCATTTATCCTCTGCTCTCCAAAACTGGTGCTTGACTCTTTTGCCGAGTCGCACTATCTTTGTGTCAACGTATCGCAAATGATTACGATATATCGTACTACGCAGTTGCGGTCGACGCAAGAGGAGAGCAAATCATGAATCCGGAGGCAGAACTAAACAAGACAAGTCATTCGGCAGAGGAGACGGATATTCCCCTGCACCAGATACTTCGCGATGCAATGAACAACCAGCACATGAGTAACCTGCGCCTCGCAAAAGCCGCAGGCGTTTCGGAAGGAACTATCCGTAATCTACTCAGGGAAGAAGCCGGACCGGATGCTGTGGGACCACAAGCGCACGTTCTTAAGCGTGTGTCAAACATCCTCGGTCTGGATGAGTTGCGCGTCTTTCAGGCAGCAGGGTTCATCAGCAAAGCGCGTGTCGCTTTCAACATCAGCGTTCGCGCGGAATACCTCGCGCTGCGCTTTGACAAGCTCCCAATCGACAAGCAAGAATTGCTTCTCGGAATGCTTAACTCACTTGAAAAAGTGAGCGGCATCGCCTCACCCAGTGAAGACATTCAGGACGTGCTTAGTGCAGTGCGCAAGCTGCAAAAGCAGTTCCCAATGTTCAAGGAACGTCGTTTCGTGCTGACCGACCGCCTGGGTCGGTTCTTGGGCAGTGCGTTTGGAAAGCTGACGAATGACACGGTAGAAACCATCACCGCAGGTGCAGTGCTGGAACGACTGCAACTCCTGTTTCGCAATGACGCGGCACAGCATATTTCCGCCAAGTCGCTGCGCCTGGTGATGAGCCACACCAATGTCTCCGTGGCGCTGAATGCGCTGCTCCCGCACAAAAACATCCCCTCCAATGTCGAGAAGCTGTACTGGCTGATCTACCCTGAGAACAAAGAACTTGAAGCGCTGGATGCTGAAACACTTCGCGCTATTGAGGCACTCTGGCTGCTGCTCCTGCGCGTCAGCGGCTCGTTTCAACACGGCAACGTTGAAGAGCTGTAAGATGCAGCACTGACCGTTCGCACCTCATATCTACACTCGGACTATGAAGAAGAAAAAAGTTCAAATTCCGCTGACGCCCGGTTGGGCTGAATATCTCCGCACGAGCGATGAAGATGCGCAAGCGCCAGAACGCTCGCAAGGCTATCAGCATCGCAGCATCGAGAATGTTCTCATCGCTCCTTCGTGTCTACCGCTGATCGAGACGTATGCCGATACGATGAGCGGCAAGATCACCGGTCGCGCTGATTACCAGCGCTTGCTGGCGGATGCACGCTTGGGCAAGTTCTCACATTTGGGGATGTACCATGTGGACCGCTTCGGGCGCAAGGACGTCGAGTTGCTGACTGCGGTTGAAGAAATTCTCCAGCTTGGCATCACCATCCGCTTCGCGTTCAGTCCGGGACTTGAACCAGAAACTCCGGAAGGGCGCATGATGCTGACCATGCTGACGGGCTACGCCCATCACGAGTCCTCACGCACTTCGCAACGCACCACCGGAGGGATGAAGGAGAAGTTACACGGCGGTGATTGGGCATGGCTCGCACCGGATGGATATAAGAACGAAGCCACTAAAAAGCGTGATCTAGACGCGGTTGAACGCCGCAAGCACGCCAAAGAAAAACACTGGGTTGCACCCAATCCTGAGCGTTTCAAGATATGGCGCGAGGCGTGGGACCTGCTGCTGACCGACCAGTACACGCTCGCCGCGATCTGCGAAGCGCTCCACGAGCGGGGCCACACCCGGCAACATGGCGACCCCTTTGTGAAAGTCACAGCGGAAGGCAAGCGTCAAGCAGCGGCCAAGTTCCTATCATATGCCTTTCACAACTGGTTCTATGCCGGCTGGCTGGTGGTGGACAACAACTGGGAAACAGTCCCACCCAAGACGCGGCGTGGGAACTGGGAGCCAGTTGTCAGCACTGAAGAGTTCGAGCGTGGCCTCGCTATCCTTGAGAAACGCAACAAGAATCGCCAGCACAAGACACGTAACTTCTATTTGCTCCAACAACTGCTTTTTGTGCCGGGTAAAGACGGTGAACTTGAAAAGCTGACATGTTCCACCTCGAATACCAGTCGCAAAGGAGGCGGGACATCGTACTACCGTATCCACAGCATCGACAAAATCATTCCTTGCACCCTGCTCGATGACCAGATACACACCTGGATGCACAACATCCAGGTGGAAGAGAAACATCTGCCCGCCATTCGTGAGGCGTATCGTGCGGATGTGACCGCTGTGCTGCACACCCCGAAGGCGCAGGAGCGCGTCAGACTGGAAGGCATTCTCAAGAAGAACAAAGAGGAGGAAATGGCGCTGCTGCGCTTCGACCAAGCCGGGCTGCTCTCGGAAGAGAATATGATGCAGCGGTTCAGTGAACTGCGCGACCAGCGCTTAAGGGTACAGGCGCAGTTGGAGACGCTTTCGTTTGAAGCGGATGCCCAAATCGCCAACCTAGATGATGCGCTCACCTTCATTGCGAAAGCTGGTATACTGTACGCGGGCTTGACGCCCACAGGTCAACGGGACCTGCTCCGTCTGATGGTCGAGCAAATCATGGTCTCCCCCGAAGGGCAGATCATTCAGGTCAAGTTGCACGCGCCGTTTGGCTATCTGGCTAAACTGATCGCGGGCAAGGCCGACGAGACACGCTCGACAGAGGAACAAAGTCCGTCGCGGAAAAACAAGAAGACGACGCTTAAGGGGTCTTCTGCCCGTTTGAATTTGTTGACAATATGTGTCCCCGCTGGGAATCGAACCCAGGTCTATGGCTTCGGAGGCCATCACTCTATCCGCTGAGCTACGAGGACATATAGCGATCCTGACCCTGCCTAGTGTATCATTAGCAGCGGAGAGGATCAAGACCGCGATGCACTTCCCACGCACAGCCCGATTTGTCCCACTGATTGTCATGGCCGGACTTCTACTATGCGCTACGCGCCCGCAGCCCGTGCGCTCGGAGGTCAACCCACCGCTGGACCGAAATATCATCATCGCGGATCGTGGCAATAACCGCGTGATCGAAGTCACACCAGACAAGCGCATAGTTTGGGAATATCACTTCCCGTCGCGGCTTCCCAAACATGGTGCAGATGATGCGTTCTTCTCCCCCGATGGCAAGCAAATTGTGATGAGTCTTGGCCTCGATAATCACATCACGGTCGTCGATACGGAGACCAAACAGATTACATGGTCCTACGGTCGCGGAATGCCAAGTGCCGAATACGACCAGACCTATACACCGGACGATGCGTACCTGCTCCCGGATGGCAACATTTCCGTCGCGGAAATCAACAACTGCCGGATTGCCGTTTATTCGCCCGATAAGCAGCTCGTCAAATCCTATGGCGTAGCGAATCAGTGTAAAACCGCGCCCGGCTTCCTGAATTATCCCAATGGCGCGACTCCACTTCCTGGTGGCGGTTTCCTCATCACGGAAATCAAGGGCGCGCGCATCTCTGAAATCGACCGCGATGGTAACGAACAATGGGCGGTCGCGTCAGGGCTTGGTTATCCATCGGACGCGCAGCCAACCTCGCGCGGGACCTTTATCGTCGCGGATTATGTAAAGTACGGAACCATCGTTGAAATGGACCATTCCGGCGCGATCCTCTGGCAGTTTGGACCCTTCGATGACACAACAAGCAACAAACGGTTGCGCTGGCCGTCCATCGCGGCGGAACTGCCGACCGGGTACGTTATCGCGACTGATGATTTCAACCATCGTGTAATCGTCATCGACAAGGATACCAAAGAAATCGTCTGGCAATATGGTGTGACCGGACGCAAGGGCGATTTGCCCGGCTATCTCGATATTCCTGACGGTCTGGATTGGCGCAGGGACCTGGTTACGCCCTGAATATGAACAAGGTCTTCATCAGCTATTCGCACAAAGACACCGACTTTGTGAATCAGTTCGCATCAGATTTGCAGGCAGCAGGCTTTGCGATATGGATCGACCACGAGAGCATCCGCGCGGGAGACACCTGGACGGGTTCGATCTCGGATGGCATTGAACAATGCGACATTTTCATCGTTGTCCTCTCGCCCACGTCGAGCGACTCTCGCAATGTAGCGAAGGAAGTCATCCTTGCGGATGAGAACAAAAAGCCGATTTTTCCGGTGTTTTGTGCAGCGTGTGTCGTCAGCCGTGACCTGCGCTATCCGCTGGCCGGGAAGCAGTATCTGAATCTTGAAGGAGTGGATAATTACGGTCAAAATTTTCCGCGACTGGTCACGGCTATGCAAACGGCAAAAGCTGCCGCACCGACGACCACTTCAACTCCGAAGCCTGCTGCACCTCCTCCACAAATGCCGTTTCGCGATGTACAGGCGTTTCCGCGTCTCGATGGAACATGGCAGGTGCAATTCCAAAACCCGATGACGGGCTTGAGCGGCAGCGGGCAAATCATGCTTGCGCCGAACGGTCAGTTTCAGGCAACGCTGACGTCACAGCAGGGTATGGCAAACGTAGCTGGGCTTTGGCAATTCATCAATGGTCAGTTGACCTTGCAGGGTAGCTGGGCTTATATTCAATTTCCCTATAATCAGATGCCCTATGGCCTGCTTATGATTGTCAGCGGCTACACGCAAAACACAATCAATTTCAGTGCCACGACAGGCGATTACATTATCTGGCAGCGTCCGTAACAATAAGGAAATCTGCTCTTGAAATGGCTCGTTGAAACAGAATGGCTGGCCGCAAATCTCGACCGCGCCGATTTGTGCATCGTGGATGTACGCGGCGATACGCTCCCACCTGTCGAACTCGGTAAACCCGTTTACATCGCGAAACGTGAAGCCTATGCGTTATCGCACATTCCCGGTGCGACGTTCATCGATTGGACCAAAGACATCACGGACCCGGATGACCCGATTCCGGTGCAAATCGCGCCGCCGGAACGCTTTGCAGAAGCTATGAGCCGCATCGGAGTCGGACCGGAAACGCTCGTTGTCACCTATGACGATCACAACAATATCATGGCCGCGCGGCTGTGGTGGGCGCTGCGCTACTACGGACACGACAAGGTGGCAGTGCTGAACGGCGGCTGGCCGAAGTGGATTAGCGAAGGCCGGACCGTAACTGCTAACCCTCCAGACATCGCGCGGGCGGTATTCATCCCACATATTCAGCCTGAACTGCACAAGGTCGCAGATCAAATTTTGCCGGATGTCGCCGTTGGTGCGCTCCTTATCGATAATCGCACCCCCACCGATTTCACGGGAGAAACGCAGCGCGCCAAACGCGGCGGCCACATCCCCGGTGCGTTGAGCCTGCAAACTGCAAATCTGCTGGATGAGAACAAGGCGGTTATCGGACTGGAAGCGCTACAACTTAAACTCGAGGAAGCCGGGCTGCCGACCGATGATCTCGACCAACCGCTGATCACTTATTGCAATGGCGGCGTGAATGCCTCGCTCGTTGCGCTTGCCCTGAGCGAAGCCGGGTACAACAACGTCGCGGTCTATGATGGTTCATGGAACGAATGGGGCAACGATCCCACGCGTCCAGTCGAAATGACGTTCACCCCAGCGGAGCCGCCGACAAATTCCTGAATATACACGCGACTCGCGCGCAGCATCCCTCCAGCACGTGAGCGCACGGCTGGCGCGGCATATCGCGCGCCTCGAAAAACAGGCTGACCGTCTCTCGTTGATACGGGTACTGACCGCATTCGCGGCATTTGCAGCAGCGATCCCGGCTTTCTTTGTCGGCTCCGCAGTCTTCTGGATCGCGTTCTTTGCGGCGGCGCTCGGTTTCATCGCGAGTGTCGCAGTGCATCGTCGGTTTCGCAGCGCGATCCGGCGCGCGACGTTCTGGCAGCGCTTCAAAACGTGGAACCTCGCACGGCTGGCGCTCGATTGGCCGCACATCCCCGCGCCACCCGATTTTCATTACCCGGATCATCCGTTCGCAGCGGATTTCGACCTGACGGGCGCGCGTTCCGTTCACCATTTGCTCGATACCGCCGTGACCGCCGAAGGCAGCCTACGCTTGCAAAACTGGTTGCTCGCGCTCCGTCCAGACTTGGACACTATTGCGCGCCGTCAGCGACAGGTCCGCGCATTGACTCCGCGTGTGATCTTCCGCGAAAAGCTGCTACTGGCGGCCTCACTCGCGAGCGGACGCACCACGCACGACGATGATCTGGTGAATTGGCTGCATCAGCCCGAACCAGAACCGCCGCGCTGGGCGCTGCCGCTGCTCTCCGTCCTTGCGCTCGCAAACATCTTTTTGACACTATTTGAAGCGGCACTTGGCATCCCGCCAGCGATCCGCGCCGTCGTTTTCCTCGCCTATTTCGCGATCTACACTTCGCAGTCGCGCTACTTCCGCGCTGCGCTCGGCGAAGGCTTGGCGCTTGGCGCGGCTTTCCGAGGGATGCAAGGCGTGCTGCTTCAACTCGAAAAGGAGGCAAACCGCTCCGGTGACGTGCTGGATGGGCTGCTTACGCCATTTCGCGTGCCGCAGCGCCGACCGTCCGCGCAGATACGGCGCTTGAACCGTGTGCTTGCCGCCGCCGGTGTGCAGGGCAACCCGATTTTATGGATCACGCTTAATCTGCTCGTCCCCTGGGATTTAGCAGTGTCGATTTTCATGCGGCGGGTGAAGCGCGGTCTTGATACGGCGCTCCCGGCATGGCTGGATGCGTGGCACGAAGCGGAAGCGCTCGGTTCGCTCGCTAATTTTGCGTATCTCAATCCGCAAGCTGCGTTCCCGATCATCGCGCCGGACGGTCCCGCCTTCGCGGGGCGCGCGCTTGGACATCCGCTCATCCCGGCTGCACAAAAGGTCCGCAACGATTTGACGATTGCGACGGCGGGCGAACTCATCCTGATCACCGGGTCGAACATGGCGGGCAAAAGTTCGTTTTTGCGCACAGTCGGGATTACCTGCGCGCTGGCGTATACGGGCGGCGTGGTCGATGCCGATACGCTGCGATTGCGTCCGTTCCGGCTGTTCGCCTCAATGCGCGTCACGGATTCGGTGAATGATGGCGTCTCATATTTTTATGCGGAAGTGCGGCGGCTGCGTGCGCTGTTGGATGCCCTTGAATCCGAAGATATGTTCCCGCTGTTGTATGTGATTGATGAGATTTTCCGGGGGACCAACAACCGCGAACGCCTGATCGGGAGCCGTGCCTATCTGCGGGCGCTGGTCGGGAAGCGCGGGATCGGGCTGGTCAGCACACATGACCTCGATTTGGTTCAGCTCGCGGATGAATTCCCACAAATTCACAATGCACATTTTCGTGAGGATGTGCGCAACGGCGAAATGCAGTTCGATTATCTGCTGCGCGAGGGTCCCAGCCCGACGACGAATGCCTTAAAAATCATGGCATTGGCCGGCCTGCCTGTCGAACAGGATACACCGTACTCAAGCACATAGAGATTTTGACGGTTTTCAAAGGTTCATGATAGAATTCCGGTTCTGAAAACAATGAGCTGAGAGGAACCTGTGCCGTGAGTTTGAGTGAAATCGCGCGAGAGATGGTTGCCGCACTCGAACAGGGGCAGTATACAACCGCTGCTGGTAACGTTATTGACATCAAGCCGCTTGTTGCAAGCTGTGTTGATCGGACGCAGTGCTATCTACCTGAGGGGCTTGCCGCTCTTCGTGAGCAGATCGTGTCTCAACCTGCGAAGTACATGAACACTTCGTTCGAGGTCGTGAACGAAACGACTTTAGAGGGATGCTCGCATGTGGTCGCGGGCAATCAGTTTAAGAGAGTAGGGGTACTGAATTTCGCATCTGCAAAGCATCCGGGCGGCGGCTTTCTTGGTGGTGCGCGAGCGCAGGAGGAAAGTCTTGCACGAAGCACAGGACTCTACAGTAGTCTATTGAAATATCCCGCTCACTACACTTTTCACAAGCAGCATAAAACAACCTTATACTCAGACAGGATGATTTACAGTCCTGATTGCCCTGTTCTACGGACAGATGATGGAACCTGGCTTGAACAACCCTATATAGTCGATTTCATCACCAGCCCAGCACCTAACGCAGGTGCGATAAAACAGAACGAGCCACAAAGTATTGCGCAAATTGAGCCTGTATTCCGGGAGCGAATAAGCAAGCTCCTCGCGCTTCTCGCTTCCCAAGAGTGTGATGCGCTCATCCTCGGTGCGTGGGGATGTGGCGCGTTCCGTAATGATCCGCAGTTGGTCGCGTCTTTGTTTTGGGAACAACTCAAGCCTGATGGTCAATTCTGGGGACGATTCCGTTACATCCGGTTTTCGGTCTTCGATAAATGGGAAGGACTCAAAAACTTCACTGCATTTTCAGAGCGCTTTCAGGCCTGAATATTTAGAACTATGTGCCGGGATGCGGAACTCGTCGGCGTGACCGTCCTGAACGCATCCCGGCTAACCGCACAGAAACCGCGCTAATCTCCCGACGCGACCCGCGCCGCATTTGTCGCGCGCCGCACCACATCCGGGTCCGCGATCATGCGCCCGCCGCGTACCGTCGCACCGATGACCAGTGCCGCGCTCACCAGTACGATGTTCTTGATGATGTACTGCCCTTCGAGCGTCGGCGCGTAGGGAGCCTTTGTGAATACTTCCGAAGTGAAGAGGACCAGCGGCATCACCGTCCCGAACATCTGCACGAGCAATAGAAGAATCGTTGCACGCAGATAGCGCCCGGTGATCAACCCCAAGCCAATTGCGCACTCCCACGCGGCGAGGACCGGGATCGAGAGCGCGGGTTGTACAATCCCGAAGGTCATGGTCTGGATAGTCCGCGCGGCGAGGTCTTGTGCGGGGCTGAGTCCTGGAAAAAACTTCAGGAAGCCGAACCAGAAGAACACCACACCGAGGCTGATGCGGAGCAGCACGACGCCGTACTTCGCCATCCAGTTTGTCAGGGCAACGTCGAATTTCGCGACGGTTTGATTTAGAGATTGCATCGGTTCACCCTCATTTCAATCGCAAATTGCTTTGCTTGTGAAATATTGTACAATCATTTCGCTTATGAAGCATGAGTACGAGGTGAGAGGCCGCTAATCCTCGAACAACCCATCGACGAAGTATTCCGGGTTGAAAGCAATCAGGTCGTCCATCTTCTCGCCGAGACCGACATAATGAATCGGGAGTCCAGTCGCCTGCTGAATGGCGAAGAGCATCCCGCCCTTTGCGGTCCCATCCAGCTTGGTGATGACCAGTCCCGTGACCTGCACCGCGTCCATGAAGCCTTTCGCCTGCGCGAGCGCGTTCTGCCCGGTCGTGCCATCGAGGACGAGCAGCGTTTCGTGCGGCGCGTCCGGGACGACCTTGCCCATCACGCCGCGAATTTTCTTGAGTTCATCCATCAGTTGTACACGGTTGTGCAGCCGCCCGGCAGTATCCACGATCAGAACGTTCGCGCCGCGCGAATTGGCTGCCTTCACCGCATCGAAGACGACCGCGCCGGGGTCACTGCCCGGCTGCCCCGCGATGACCGGAACCTTCGTGCGCTCGCCCCATAGTTTGAGCTGGTCAATCGCTGCCGCGCGGAAGGTATCGCCCGCTGCGAGCATCACATTCCGCTGGTAGAGCGTCAGGCGGTGCGCCAGTTTGCCGATAGTGGTTGTCTTGCCGGAGCCATTCACACCGACAATCAGGATAATCGAGAGGTCGCGCCCGCTGATGTTCAGCGGTTGGGGCGTCTTGAGCAGCGCGCGGAGTTCTTCTTTCAGCACCACGCGGAATTTATCGGTTTGCGTGATGCGCTCGCGACGCACGCGGTCACGCAGACGGTTGAGCAATGTTTCGGTCGTCTCCACGCCGACGTCGGCCTGCACGAGGAGCGACTCCATTTCTTCCCACGAGTCTTCGGTGAGGCTCGGTCCGGCGCTAAACATATTCGCGATGCGCCCGAAGAAACCCTGCCGGGTGCGCTGCAAGCCTTTGTTATACTGGTCGTTCGCCATTGCCGATTTTTTCCTTGTTGCCAGTATATTATAGTACGTCGCTGTCAGCGCAACGTCTTATACAACATTTCCTTGAAGCGCTCGGCGTGCAGCGACCAGATGACCGTCATATTTGGCGCACGGTGCAACACGTCCAATTCATCCACGCAGGTATTGCCGCGCATGAATTCGCTCTTCGTCTCGACTTCGACAAAGTGGCTGCTGCGCCGCGCGACGACGTACTCCGCATCCAGCGCCACAGCCATCGCGGTCGGATCGGCCATCCCCACGCCGGGCGCTTGCTGAATATCGACGCTTGCCCTCAGCGCGTGCTTGTTGATGTCGACGGAGAAGCGTGCGAGGTCTGAGCCGCTGGCATAGAGCGCATCAAGTTCTGCAGGCGTGAGCGCAGCCTCGAAGCGGCTGCATTCCCAGCCAACCATCTCCATTGGCAGGCCGCTGTGAAAGACGATATATGCGGCTTCGGGGTCGACCCAGATGTTGTATTCCGCTGCCGGGGTGATGTTCCCGACGGTATTGGCCGCGCCGCCCATGATCACACAGCGCGGGATTAGCTTCGCGATTTCAGGTGCGCGGATGAGTGCCGTCGCGATGTTGGTCAGCGGTCCGAGCGTGACGAGCGTAATCTCGCCGGGGTGCGCCTTCACCGCCGCGATCAGCGCATCTATGGCGTGTTCCGCGCTTTCCGGGAGTTCCGGGTCGGGGTAGAACATGCCGCCCATGCCATCCGGTCCATGAAACCACGTCGCATATTCAATCGTCCGCATCATCGGATTTGCGCAGCCGATGTAAACGGGCGTGTGCGCTCCGCACTGCTGGAGCGTGTAACGCGCGTTCTTGCTGCCCTGCTCCACCGGGACGTTGCCCGCCACCAGCGAGACACCGATCACTTCCACATCCGGCCAGCGATGCGCCATGATCAGCGCCACCGCATCATCGGACGCCGTATCTGTATCGATCCAGAATTTACGCATGTTCAACCTGTCACGAGCGCGACCGCCAGCCCATCGTAACCCTTGCTGCCAACCGTCTGGAGCGCGGTCGCGGTTACGCGCGGCTCGTGCGCCATACGTTCCATCAAGCGCCGGATACCCTGCACACGCTCATCGGGCGCGTGCGGGTCGCTGACCGCACCGTTGCGCACGACGTTATCGGTGATGATCAGGCTGCCCCTGTGCGTCAGCTTGAGCGCCCACTCGAAGTACAGTTCGGCGTTCTCCTTATCGGCGTCGATGAAGACCAGATCGAATGATCCGGTAAGCTGCGGCAGGGTATCGAGCGCCGCGCCGACCCACACTTCGACCTGTCCAGCGAACCCGGCATTCGCGATGTTGCGGCGCGCGACCTCGGCATGTTTCGGTTCATATTCGAGCGTGATCAGATGACCCTCCGGCGGGAGCGCCCGCGCCAGCCAGATCGTGCTGTAGCCGCCGAGCGTCCCGATTTCAAGGATTGACCGCGCGCCGATAGACTGCGCGAGGATCATCAACAGTTTGCCCTGATTGGCGGCAACCTGAATCGCCGGAAGCCCGCCCGCGTCAGAGGCGGCCAGCGCTGCATCGAGCGCCGGATCGGATGGCACGAGCAGGTCCGTGATATAGGTATCAACGGCGCTCCATTGTTCCTGTGACATTATTTTCAGCCTTTCAACATGCCGCGCGGATGCTTTGCACGAGCGCCCGCAGCCCATCCAGACCGTTCCGCCCGTATTCCCGGATGAACGCGCTCCCAACGATCACGCCATCGGCCAGCTTGCCGACCTGCGCGGCTTGTTCCGGCGTGCTGACCCCAAAGCCGACGGCGAGTGGTAGATTGGTCTGCGCACGCACCCGTGCAATATAAGCCGCAAGGTCCGGCGGGAGCGACGTCCGCGCGCCCGTCACGCCCGCGACCGGAACGACGTAAATAAAGCCGCGCGCCGTCTGCGCGACCAGCTTGATGCGCTCCGCATTGCTGGTCGGCGCGAGCATTCCAATCAACGCGAGGTCGCGCGTTTCAACTTCGTGGAGCATTTCGCCCGCTTCGTCCGGTGGCAGGTCCGGGATGATGAACCCATCTGCGCCCGCCGCAGTCGCATCATCCGCGAAGCGCGTCATGCCATAGGCCATGAAGGGGTTGGTGTAGCCCATCATCAGGAACGGCGCATCGGCGTTGTAGGCGCGCAGTTCGCGCACTGCTTCGACGCACGCGCGCAGGGTTGTACCGCCTTCAAGCGCACGCTGCGCCGCCGCCTGGTTGACCACACCATCGGCCAGCGGGTCGGAGAACGGAATGCCGATTTCGACCATATCCGCACCGCAATCGAGCAGCATTTTCACGATTTCGACGGAGGTTGGCAGGTCCGGGTAGCCCATCATCCAGTAGGGCATGAAGGTCGCGCGACCTTCGGCTTTGCGGCGGGCGAAGGTGGCGGCGATGGCGGCTGTGCCGCGTGTGAGCGTGGTTGAAGCGTTGAGCATGTAGTGATTTTTTTCGTAAATAGATTAGGAGGCTGTAGGTGAGAAATCCGGGGCTGGCGTCCGGGTTGGCGTCTTGTAATATGGTGTTGCGGTGATATAGCTCTCAATCGGCTCGACATTGTAAGTACCGTAGGTTGCCTCGATAATATCCCCACAAAATCGAAGCGAGGTATCGGGGTTCACCTTGACGGCTGGATCGGTTTGACCGTAATAGCAGACATCCAGAACAAGGTTTTGGTTCTCGCAGGTAATCATGTACACGAGAAAGATTCCGTTTTCGGGGATCACACCGTTGAAGATGACGTTTCCCGTCTTCGGGTCGCGCTCGATATTCAACTCACGTTTGCCGTCTCTCATTAAGGTCTGACGTACTCCCAAACTCACGATCACACGACCCTGCATGTATGCCTTAAATCGCGTTGGGAGTGCTGCACCGGGACAATCCACCTGCTCTACAATGGGTACAGAAAACACATACCTCGTTGGCGTGACGGTCGGTTTCACATTGATGATGTAGTAACGCTGCATATCACCTTCCGCAGTCCAGCCCGCCATACCATTTTCGGCTTTGATCTGCCACCATATAAAACTTTCGACGCACTGCGGACCGCCAACGATCTCAAAAGTCACGCCTTCCGGCAGAGTGCCTGTAATTCTCGCGGTTGTGCCGGGCTTCTCGCGAAGGCGTGCAGAGTTCGGTACTGCCGCCTTTTTATCAGCAGGTCGGACAGTGCCGCGTTCGCCAATGACGAACTGTGTTTTTGGCGCATCCGGGCAGAACGACGGTGTGTTGAGCGTAGCACCGAATGCGGATGTCGACGTGCTGGTTTTGCCATCGTTAAGCGGGTCGATGAAATACTGGGCGCTTGTGCCTTCCGCGGCCCACCCGATCAAACCGCCATCGGTGCGGACTTTCCACCAGAGATAGCGCTCAACGCACAACGGACCCTCTATGATCAAAAATGCTTCACCGCTTTGCAGGATAGTCACAATCGCGGCCTTTGTCCCGGCCTGCTCGCGAACGCGCACCGGAATAGGCGAAGCCCCGGAGTTGGCGGGTGTGACCGAGGCACGCATTCCAACCGCAAGCCGCGTTGCGGGAGCGCCGGGACAGGCTTCGCTTTGCGCGTGGCTTTCAATCTTGAAAATCAGTTGGAAGCTGAGGCAGCAAGCAAGAATTACGATGAGAAGTGTCCGGTAGAATGTGAAGCGCCGCATCAGAGGAGGACTTTGTTGCAAAGCGATACGTGAAGTATACCGTGTCTTCTACAATCGGTTGCTACAGCGCGTCGCGTGTGCGCTTCTGCTCCTCTTCCGCAGGCGTTTCCGTCGCGATGAGTTCACCATCATCGGAGAGATGCAGCTCGCCCGCGCTGCGCTTCGGCTTCTCGACCATGCTCTGCGCGGCCTGATTGATGAGCTGCTTGCCGAGTTCGCGCACGATCATCCGATCCTGATAATACTTGTCGAACACACCCGCTTCGGTCAGAACATGGAAGAAGTGCATCAGCAGCCCGCTTCCCCATCCCGCAAAAAGCACCACCAGCGCACCGACCAGTGTGCCGACCGCTGGTCTGGAGAGCGATTGCAGTCCCGGTTCTGCGCTGAGTAGCGCAATCGAAATCGCGCCGAAAAGGAGAAAGAAGAAGACATTCATGCCGAAGTAAAACCAGCGTTGCCAGCGTTTGGATTTGCGCAGTTCATCCGCGAATTGCTGGCGCAGCAACGCGCGCGTCTCTTCCGAGATCAAATTGGGCGGGATTTGGTTCCCCCGACCATAATTGCCGTACATCGCACGTCCTCCCTGTTACACCATCATTTGAAACAAACTACGGGTGCTGCTCCCACGCGGTTGCACGTTCGACCGCGCGCCGCCAGCCCGCGTAGAGCGTTTCGCGGTGGTCTTCGCTCATCGTCGGCTCAAAGACGCGCTCGACGGACCATTGCGCGGTAATCTCGGAAGTATCCTTCCAATAGCCCGTCGCGAGTCCGGCAAGATAGGCCGCACCCAACGCGGTCGTCTCCGTGACGGTCGGGCGCTGCACCGGGACGCCAAGCACATCTGCTTGAAATTGCATCAGCCAGTTGTTGCGCGTTACGCCGCCATCGACGCGCAGCGCGGGCAGCAACAGCCCGGCGTCACGTTTCATCACGTCCACCACGTCGCGCGTCTGGTAGGCAATCGCTTCGAGCGTCGCGCGCACAATTTGCGCCCGTCCACTGCCGCGCGTCAGGCCGCTGATCGAGCCGCGCGCGTAGCCATCCCACCATGGCGCGCCGAGGCCGACGAAAGCCGGGACGACGTATACCCCGCCCGTATCCGGGATGCTGGCGGCCAGCACTTCCGATTGCGCGGAGTTCTGGATCAGACCCAATTCATCGCGCAGCCATTGCACCGCCGCGCCCGCGATGAATACACTGCCTTCGAGCGCATACTCGGCTGCGCTGTGTTCACCGAGCCGCCACAACGCAGTCGTGAGCAGGCCACCCGGCGAGGCGACGGCGTGCGTTCCGACGTTCATCAGCATGAAGCAGCCTGTGCCATAGGTATTCTTGACCATACCGGGGCTGAGGCACGCCTGCCCAAAGGTCGCGGCTTGCTGGTCGCCCGCCATACCACCGAGCGGGATCGCCGCGCCGAAAAGTGCCGGGTCGGTTTCGCCATAGACCATGCTGGACGGCTTGACGGTCGGCAATAATGCAGCCGGGACGCGCAACAATTCGAGGAGCGTTTCATCCCACGCCTGCATCTGGATGTTATAGAGCATCGTCCGGCTGGCGTTGCTGATGTCGGTGATGTGCAGCGCCCCGCCGCTCAGTTTCCAGAGCAGCCACGTATCAACCGTGCCAAACGCGAGTTCACCGCGTTCGGCACGCTCCCGCGCACCGGGGACGTTATCCAGAATCCACGCGATTTTGGTCCCGCTGAAATACGCATCGACGATCAGCCCGGTCCGCGCGCGAATGAGCGGGGCGTGACCTTCGGCCTTGAGCGCTTCGCAGGTCGGGACGGTGCGGCGGCACTGCCAGACAATCGCGTTGTAAATCGGCTCGCCCGTCGCGCGGTCCCAAACGAGTGTGGTTTCGCGCTGGTTAGTGACGCCAATCGCGGCAATGTCGCTCGCGGTGATGCGCGCCTGTTGCATCGCCTCCTGAATGACGCGGAACTGGCTCTCCCAGAGATGCGCCGGGTTGTGTTCGACCCAGCCCGGACGCGGATAAATCTGTGGGAATTCTTCCTGCGCAGCGGCAGCAGGGCGACCATAGGGATCGAACAGGATCGCGCGGGAACTGGTCGTCCCTTGATCGAGCGCGAGGATGTAATGCGTCATCTAAAAAGCCTCTTGTTTGAAAAAGAAGAGTCAGCCTGAACTGATTAATCGCAGCAGAACCACGAGCGCGAGATGCGCGACCCAGCCAAAGATGATCGTCGCGCCGAAATCGCGGTGAAAGCGCGCGGTGCGGCCTTGCAGCGCGTGAAGCGCGAGCGGATCGGTGAGCATATTCGCATCGTGGACGAGCCGCCGCGCTTCCGGGATGGTCGCAAGCGCGACGAACGACAGCCAGGGAATCCAGCCAAGCGCGACCAGCACGACCAGCAGCACGTACCCGGCTGCCACCCAAAACGTATACTCGCCGCGCGCGAAGCGCAGCCCGAAACGCGCCGGAAGCGTGCGCTTGTTCGCGGCGCGGTCGGCATCCAGATCGCGCAGGTTGTTGGCGTGCAGCAGGTTCGTGATGCTACACGCGATGGGCAGCGAGGCCAAAACTGCGTGCCACTGGTCAATGCTATTCGCCTGTCCACCGGAAATCACATAATACGCGCCGAGGACCATCAGCGGACCGAAGGAGAGGAACACCGCGACCTCGCCGAGGCCGAGATAGGCCAGCGGAGTGGGACCCGCCGTATAGAGGATCACAACCAATACGCCGAAAACGCCAATCGCGAGCAGCAGCGGACCGCTCTGCGTGAGCAGGTAGAGGCCGAGCGCGACACCAATGGCGACCGTCGCGATTGCCCCGTACAACACTTCGCGCGGCGTGAGCAGGTTGCCCTTGATGACCATGCCCATCCCCGCGACCTTCTGCGCATCCGAGCCGCGCACGAAATCTGCATATTCGTTGATCAGGTTCGACGCAATTTGCAAGCTGAGTGCCGCAACCAGCGAGACGAGGAAGCGCCACAAGTCAAACACACCATCTTCGACCGTGATCACGCCCGCCAGCGCAAGCGGCACATAGGTCGCGGTGAGCGTGCGCGGACGCGCGGCCTGATACCACGCGCGCAGCTTCGGGGAGAGCGCAGACGTTGAAACGGCCATAGGTCGCGGTTAGCGCGTTTCCGGCGAGAGGGCCGCGTATTTGTTATTGGGGACCGCCTTCGGGAGCGGCGTATTGCTCGCTTCCAGACGTTCGATGCGCTGCCGCGCGCGACGCAGCAGGCGGTCGATCTCGCTGCTGCCGGGGATGGCGGTTGCGGCTTCCGCGAGCAGGCTTTCTGCCTGTTTGAGCGTGCGCTGATCGTCAATCAACTGGCGACCGAGTTTGAAGCAGACATTGCCCTGAATGATCGGCGCGTTCGCGCGGTAGGCAATCGAGAGCGCGAGTCGATAGGTCACGATGCCGCTCTCGATCTGCCCGGCGATGATATATGCCCCACCGAGTTTCTCCATCGCGCGGGCGACCTGCTCCCAATCTTCGACGGCGCGCCACAATTCGACGGCGCGGCTGTAGGCTTCGACGGCCTCCGTCGATTGCTCCTGCGCGTTCCGTTTCTCGCCGAGGATGTTGTACAGCTTCGCCGCCGCGCGTTTATCCGGCGTGCGCTCAATACGCGCTTCGAGTTCGGGGATTGTCAGCGTGAGCGGGTCGGCTTCGGGTTCGGTGGCGACGGGCGGCAGGGCAAAGGTCAGTCTGGGCGGCGCGTCCTCAACGGGAATTGATTTGGGCGGTTCGGGTTCCGGCGACGGCGCGGGTGTGATCACCGCGTCCGGTTCGGCACGCGAGGCGATGAAGGATGGATAGGGCATTACGAGGTCCGGCACGGCGTCGGCGGTTTGCGGCTCCGGGACGGTGATCGTGAAGAGGTCGCGTTGCTCGCTCATCGGCGGGAGCGCTTGCGGTTCGGGCGCGGGTTCGGAGAGGATGATCGGCGTCGCGATGGTGGTATCCGGCTCGACAGGCGGCAGGATCAACTCGGGTTCGGGTGGTGCGACGATGACAGGCGGCTCCGGCTCATAGACAGGTACAGGCAGCGGCGGTTCCGGCTCGCGGATGAGTACAGGTAGCGGTGGTGGTTCCGGCTCGTGGACGGGCGCGGACGGCGCTTCGAGCAGCGAGGCCAATTGGCGCATCTGTTCGAGTTCGGGCGCGAAGCTGCGCAGTTTCGCAAAATCGGGCGCGGCATCCAGCGCATCGATTAGTTTGTGGACCGACTCTTCGCGTCGACTCAGGGTGGCGTAAGCCGCTGCGCCGAGGATGTTATCGATCTCCGCTGCCAGGCGGTCCTGATCGGCACTGTCCGCGCTGCTGTGCCGTCCTGCATATTCGAGGATCGCACGCAGGGTGCGGTTTTGCGCCGTCTCCAACGCGCCGTGTGCTTCCATCCATGACCGCACGAAGGCGGCGGTCCGCTCATGCAAGGTGAAGCGCGCCTGCCCGTAATTGATTGACTCTTCGACAAGCTGCCGCTCCGTAAGCGTTTTGAGCGCTGGACGCAGCTTTGCGGAAGGCAGTCCGCTCATTTCCGCGAGCAATTCCGCGCCCGCGCCGCCGCTGGGAGCCGCGCCGAGGATGAGCAGCGCGGTCTTTTCCGGCGAGGGCAGCGCATCGAAGACGAGCGCAAGTGCGGGTTCGGACGTATCACGGCGCAGCGCAGACGCGACATCGGCCAGTTCGGGCGCGCCATAGGCGAGGTATCTGCCCGTTACTGTCAATGCGAATGGATCGCCTGCGAGCGCATCCGCAAGGGGTTCCAGCCCGTTTGTATCCAGCCGACCGGAGAGCGCCCGCAGCAAATTCAGGCTATCCGGGCGTGGGAGCGCACCCAATTCGATAGAGGTCCACGCGCCATCGGTCGGTTCGTCGTGCATCAGGATCGTCGGCGTCCCGGCGGCAACGTCCGTGACGAACCTGCGCACCTCGTCCATATCTGCTGTGCCATCGAGGATAATCAACGGTCTGCGCTTTTCGAGCAGGGCGCGCACCGCATCCGCACGTTTGCCATCGTCATTGGGCAGCGCAACGAGCGCATATGCCCGTGCCACGCGCGCGACGAGGTGCTTCTCGTCGTCTTCGACCATCGTGAACCACAGCACGCCGCCATCGCTCTGCGCGGTATAGGCCGCCGCGAGGACCGCTGCAAGCGTCGATTTGCCGAACCCGGAACGCCCGTGCAGCAGCACAGCGCGGTCGCCCTTGAGCGCGGCGAAGGCCTTGCGCAATTCAGCATTGCGGCCAAGCGGCTGGGTCGCCGCGCGCACCGGGAGCAGCTTCGCGTCGATGATCGGTGCGTTGTGGGGCGTGAATGCACGTTGGGTCAGATTCATCGTGATTTACCTGTGAAACGGGCGCGAATGCGTGAATTCAGTATATCGCCCGCCGCGCGGTCTGCAAAACACCGATAGTCATAGGTTGTTTCGATCAAACACGAATTTTGTTCGGGTGAACACAAAGCGCGCTAGAATATTCGCGAAAAACGGGAACCTATCCGGTGGCCTCATTGGAAGCGCGCGTCGGTGAACAATTGACCCTCCGCAAGGCAACGGTTGCGGCGGTCGAATCCTGCACGGGCGGGCTGATATTGCACCGCCTGACGAACATCCCCGGCAGCTCGGCGTATGTCCTCGGCGGCTTCGTGACCTATTCCAACGAGGCCAAAATGCAATTTGCAGCGGTTGGGCGTGCGACACTGGAACAATATGGCGCGGTGAGCGAGCCGACCGCACGCGAGATGGTGCGCGGGGTGCGTGCGGCGTTCAGCGCGACGTATGCCCTCAGCGCGACCGGGATTGTCGGACCGGGCGGCGGGACAGCGGCCAAACCTGTCGGGCTGGTCTATATCGGCATCGCCGGACCGGATTTCGAGGACGTGCGCGAATATCACTGGGCGGGCGAGCGCGTGGAGAACAAGGAACACACCGCCGACGCCGCGTTATCGCTGTTGCTCGAATACATGGAGAGCCACCCATGAACGCAGAAGGCCACGTCCTCGTTATCGGCGGCGCGGGGCTGGATGCGAAAGGCCGCCCGCATACGCCGCTCACGCCCGCGAGCAGCACCCCCGGTCACGTGCGCTTCAGCTTCGGCGGGGTGGCGCGCAATATCGCGGAGAACCTCGCGCGGCTGGAAGTGCCGACCGTGCTGTTGACGGCACTCGGCGACGACGCACCGGGGCGGCTGATCCTCGACCACAACCAGAGCGCCGGGATCGATATGTCGCACGCGCTGATTATCCCCGGCGCACGGTCGAGCAGCTATCTGGCGGCAATGGATCACAATGGCGATCTGGCGCTCGCAATCAGCGATTACAGCCTCGTCGCGCAGATCACCCCGGAAGCCCTGCTGGATCGGGAATCACTCTTCGCCGATGCTACGCTGATCGCGCTCGATTGCAACCTTTCGGAAGCCGCGCTCGCCACGATCTTCGATATGGCCGAAGCGCATCAGGTGCGCGTCTGCGCGGACCCGACGTCCGTGCCACTTGCGGGCAAACTGGTAGCCTATCTGGACCGCCTGTTCATGGTTGCGCCGAACGCGGATGAGACGTCGGAGCTATGCGGGATGGCGGCGGTCGATATGGAGAGCGCCGTCGAAGCCGCGCGGTTCCTGATCGGCAAGGGAGTAGAAATCGCGATAGTAACGCTCGGTGAACTCGGCCTCGCGTATGCCGATGCGAATGGCGGCGGCCATATCCCGGCGGTGCGCAGCGGGGTCACGGATACGACAGGCGCGGGCGATGCGCTCACGGCGGGCGTCATCTTCGGGCTGTTGAACGATATTCCGGTCGATGAAGCGCTGCGGCTGGGCGTCTCCGCCGCGACGCTGACGATCCACAGCACGGAGAGTGTTGTGCCGGAACTGTCGCAGGAATTGCTATACGACGGGCTGGTGATTTGAGGCTGGAGTGTGTCTGCAAACCACCGCGCTATCGCGATCCGCTTTCGGTCAGATCAGGATAGACCGGAATCCCTTTGGGATCAGCGTTTTCTTTAGAAACACGACACAGCGAGAATATTCAATAACTTCCGGTGGTAACTGCACCAGCGCGCTCGTAATTCACGATAATGATGCCAGTTGGAGATATTTGGCTCTCCGTCACCTTGAACGCCGCCGGGATTGTGCCATCTGCAAACAACCGTTTTCCGATGCCCAACGTCAGTGGATATATCTTGAGCCAGAACGCATCGACCAAATCATGCTTCATCAGCGTCTGAAGGAGATTTGCACTTCCGTAAACATGCAAATCCGGCCCGGGCTGCTGCTTGAGCTGGCTGATTTTTTCCGCAATATCTCCGCCCAAAAATACGGAGGGTTGCCAGTCGCTGGAAGTCATGGTATTCGAGGCAACGTATTTGGTGGCCGGATTGACGCCCGACCATACGTCCGCATGGTGCGGCCAGTAGGATGCCCAGATTTCAAAGGTTTTGCGCCCTAACAACAGATCAAACGGCACGTTCATCTGTTTATTCATGACGGTTCCAACGACATCATCGTCATATGGAAATTGCCACCCGCCATATGCGAAACCACCGCTGGTATCTTCCTCTGGTCCGCCTCCGGCTTGTATGACACCATCAAGGGTCAGAAAGTCGATTGCAATAACTTTTCTCATGTCCGATCTCCTTCAATATCGGCGAACCCGATGCTAAATATAGCACAAATGTTCAAAGCGCAGCAAGATACAAGGATAACGTATTTGTAGTACCAGTTCCCGCCGTTTTCCTCACGTCCACCCTGCTCTACCCAAAACGGTACTAAGCTTGATACAATGCGGGGTCGGGTGGTCATGTTGGATTTAGGAATCGTTATCGTCAATTGGAACACGCGCGATCTGCTGCGGGATTGTCTCAATTCCCTGCAAGCAGGCGACATGAGTGTGTCCCGGCGCGTCGTGGTGGTGGATAACGCCAGCACGGACGACAGTGCGGCGATGGTGCGCGCAGAATTTCCACAGGTGGAAGTCATCGCCAGCGCGACGAATGGCGGTTTCTCCTATGCAAACAATCTCGGCTTGCGGCGTCTCGGCTTTGGCGAAATGCGCGAGGATACGCCCCGCTATGCACTACTGCTCAACCCGGATACAGTCGTGCCGCCGGATGCCTTCCGCACGCTGATCGATTACATGGATGCGCAGCCAGAAGTCGGCTGCTGCGGTCCGCGCCTCGTCATGCTCGACGGACGGTTGGACCTCGCCTGCCGTCGCAGTTTCCCGACGCCCGGCGTTTCGTTCTGGCACATGACGCGGCTCGCGAAGCTGTTCCCGAAGCGGCGTCTATTCGGGCGCTACAACATGACCTATCTGCCCGAAACGCTGGAAACCGAAGTCGACTCGGTGGTCGGCGCGTTCATGCTCGTGCGCGGTGCGGCTATCGCGCGGGTGGGGCTGCTCGATGAGACATTCTGGATGTACGGAGAAGACCTCGACTGGGCGTACCGCATCAAACAGGCCGGATGGAAAGTGATGTACATCCCGCGTGTGACGGTTTTGCACGTCAAACGCGCCGCCAGCCGCCAGAACCCGAAGGCGCAGCGCGAATTCTATCGGGCAATGCTCCTCTTCTACCGCAAGCACTACCGCGCGCGGACCCCGATCTGGTTGCATATTTTCATCCTGCTCGGCCTGATCGCACAGGGCGGGCGTCCCATGCTCACTACAATTCGTCAGGACAAGACGTGGACAACACCGCCGCCTTCCGCCGCATCACCCTGAACCGCGCGCCCGGCACGCTCTATCAGCGCTTCCTGTTCGTGCTGCTGGTCGCGCTGGATATGGGCGCGCTCGTCGGTGCATTCCGTGTCGGTTACTGGTTGCGCGTCAAGGCTCCGCTGTTTCCCGGTGACGACCCGGTGACGCTCTCCGGGGATTTCTCCGGTCTGCTGCCCACGCTCGCGCTGCATATGCTGACGCTGCTCGCGACGTTCTTCTTCGCGCAGCTTTATCACCAGAAGCGCGCAAGCAGTCGGCTCGATCAATTTGTGACGATCCTCACCTCGGTTTCGGTGGGTGTCACGCTGACGGGTGGCCTCTCGACGTTCCTGTTCAAAAATAGCCTGTACGACGCCGATTACTCGCGCCAACTGGTGCTATACATCTGGGTATTCAGCATCGTTTTCGTCGTCTTCGAGCGTGAATTGTACCGCTTCGTTACGACGCGGCTGCGTATGGCGGGGGTGGGTCGCGACCGCGTGCTGATCGTCGGGTCGGGGGACGCCGCGAAGACGATCATCGATCAGATACAATCGCGCCCCGATCTGGGTTATCAGATATTGGGAATGATCAATGGCGCATCCGTGCGCGAGGTTTCCGGCGTGCCGCTGATCGGCCATTTCGCGGACCTGCCGCACTTGATCGATTCGCAACATATCGCGGAAGTGATCATCGCACTCCCGGAAATCCCAAACAGCGAACTCGTGCGCCTGATCGCGATGTGCCAGCGCGGGAATACCAGCATCAAAATCTACCCGGATATGTTCGCGTACATGGCGGGTGGGATGTCCGTCGATGAACTGGGCGGGATGCCGCTGCTCACCGTGCGCGATATGCCGCTGCGCGGCTGGAAGCTGGCGCTCAAGCGCGGTCTGGATATGTTCGGGGCGCTGATTGGGCTGATTCTGCTCTCGCCGCTGCTAGTCCTGACCGCGATTTTGATAAAGCTGGAGTCGCGCGGTCCCGTCTGGTTCTGTCAGGATCGGGCCGGGCTGGATGGGCGTCCGTTCCCGATGATCAAATTCCGCACGATGCGCCGCGACTCGGAAAAAGGTGGTCCCGGCTGGACGGTGCGCGATGACCCGCGCGTGACGCGCATGGGGCGCTGGATGCGCAAAACGAATTGGGACGAGCTACCGCAGTTGATTAACGTCCTGTTGGGGCAAATGAGCCTTGTCGGTCCGCGCCCGGAACAGCCGTTTTTCGTCGAGAAATTCCGCGAATCAATTCCGCGCTATATGGAGCGCCACCGCGAGAAAGCGGGCATGACGGGCTGGGCGCAGGTGAACGGCTATCGCGGCGATACCAGCATCGAAGAGCGCACCAAATATGATTTATACTATGTCGAACACTGGTCGCTCTGGTTCGACATCAAGATTATTATTCGGACGGTGGCGCAGACATTGTTGCGACGTAGTAATAATGCGTATTGAACCATCAGCAAAAATAGGGAATTGGTATGCCAGATTTCTCGGTTCGCAAAATGAATGTACTATCGGAGAGGCAGCGCACAGAGGCTGCCAATATTCTGGTGGAAGCCTTTCGCGAGTTCTCACCAAGCGCCTACCCGACGCTGGACGAGGCGTTGATGCAGGTCGATGAGGCGCTCGAAGCGGGCAAGGTGTTCATCGCGGCGCTCGACCCGGATGAGCATGTGTCAGGCTGGATCGGCGGCTACCTATTCTATTCGGAAGTGTGGGAGCTGCATCCGCTCGCCGTAAGGCCAGATGCGCAAAAACGGGGTATCGGGCGGGCGCTCATTGCGGCGCTTGAGGATGCAGCGCGCGAAGCGGGAGCGCGCACGATGTATGTGGGTTCGGATGATGAACCGGGCTGGACTAACCTCGCAGGGCTGGACCTGTACGACGATATTCCCGGCGCGATACGCGATATTCAGAGTGATGGACGGCATCCCTTCGCGTTCTATCAGCGCTGCGGATATACCGTTATCGGTCTGGTCCCGGATGCGAATGGACCGGGCAAACCAGATATTCTTATGGGGAAGCGATTATTGCCGTAAATCCCGATAGCGCGGTGATTTGCAGATATATCTTAGCGGGTTCGCCCTTCGACCTTTGTAACGAAGCGGTTGGCGTTCCCGGCAAGCTGATAAAACGTGACTTCATATTTCGAGACTTCGCCCGGCAGCAGTTCCGGGCGTTCGACGAAGCCGCTTTCCGCGCCGACGACGCGATCCTGTTCATCGTAAACGGTAATCGTGACGCGGATGAACTTCGCGGGCTGCTGCGCGCCGTTCACGACATCGCCGCCGATGCTGAGGAAGCCCTGCGCGTTATAGGTCGCTTTTTCGTTGCCTTTGATGAAATTCTCCGGTGGGAGATAGGTCGCGGCGTTGTATTCCGCGCTGCGTGCCGAGGCTTGCAATTCGTAGCGGACAGCCTGCGGCGGCTTGCCTCCCCGGAATTGCAGCCGGAAGGGAACCCGGTCGCCCGTCGGGATGATCTCGTTCGGCACGATGTCCGGCTGCTCCGCAAGGAGTCGTCCCCCGGTATCGTAGAGCAACGCCGTCACGCGCACCGCTTCGACCGCGTAGGTTCCCTGATTGGTCAGCTCACCGTTGATGTTGAAGCCGCCGGTCGAATCGGTATAGTCGAGCAGACCGCTGAACGTAATCGAGCCAGCAGCTGTGTTCTCACCGGTGCTTGCCCCGTTCAGGCTCGCCGCGCCGACGGCTGCGGCGGTTTCCACGCGAAAGGTGTTGATCACGGTGCGGAGCTGGCTCAGCCGCGCGTCCTGCACGTCCGTCAGATCGGCCTCAATCGCGGAGAGGAACGATTTATCGGCCTGTACGAAGGTATTCAATTCGCGCGAGCCGATGGGCGTTTGCCGGATGCCGACCAGCCGCCACGAGCCGTCACCCTGCGCCGTGCGTGAGAGTTCGGTGTAGACATCCGGGTTGCCGTTAAACACGCTTTGATATTTGTTGATCGTGTTCAGCAGCGCGCCCGTATCGAGGACGCTCCCGGTATTGATCACGTAGATACTGAGCGGCAGCCCGGCATTGCCCGGCGGCGAAAACTCAACCTGAATGGTGTTGTCGTGGCTGACGTCGCGCACCGACCAATCGGCAGGGAGCCGCAGACTGAACGCGCCGGATGGGTGGCGATAGGTGTGGTAGCCCGTATCAAGCGCGTTGACGGGCGCAACCGCCACCCCGGAGCCGCTCGTACAGGCCGTGAGAAATGCGAGGCACAGCCCGACAACGAGCAAGCGCACGCTAATTAGCGCCGACGAAGTAGCTGCTGCACGCATCATCGATGTTCTGCGTCGTCAGGCGCGCAGGTTTGTTGTCGTAATCGGCGAGCGCCTTCACGATCTTGAGGATGTCGCGCGGGTGGACGGCCTGCAGTTTGCGGTCGGGCTTGAGATACCATTCCTGTATGAGGTACATGAAGGTATCGCGGTCCGGCTTCTGCACCTGCAGCTTGTCGCACATCGTCATAAAGATTTTCAGGAACATCGCGTCATCGGGGCTTTTGACTTCGACCTTCATCTGAATGCGGCGCAGGAACGCGGCATCGACCAGCGAATTCGGGTCGAGGTTGGTGCTGAACACGATCAACTGCCGGAACGGAGTCTGCATGGTCTGCCCGGTACGCAGGCGCAGGAAGTCGATCCCGGATTCGAGCGGGACGATCCAGCGGTTGAGCAGGTCGGCGGCGCGCACCTGCTGGCGTCCGAAGTCATCGATCAGGAACATCCCGCCGTTGGCCTTCATTTGCAGCGGCGCATCGTAGATTTTGCTGATCTCGTCGTAGCGCAGATCGAGCGCAGCCATCGTCAGTTCGCCACCGACCATCACCGCCGGACGGTGGAAGAGCGTCCAGCGGCGGTCATATTGGCCGAGCGCTTCCTGTTCTTCCTTCGTCATCTCCAGTTCCTTGTGGACGAGCTGATCGTAGAGCGTGACGATTTGCCCGCCCGTCGTGACAGCGTGCGGCAGCCAGATCGGGTCCGAACCGCTGATTAGCCCCGCGATAGCCTCCGCGATGGTCGTCTTGCCGTTCCCCGGCGGACCGTAGAGGAAGATCGAGGTCCCGGCGTTGATCGCGGGTCCGATGCGGCGGTGGAAGCCATCGGGCAGGATCAAATGCGCAAGCGCGTTCTGCACCGCATCCGATTTGATGCGCGCGCGCGCCTTCGTTTGCAGCATGATTCCCTCGTTATAGGCATCAATCGAGACGGGCGCGGGTCCCATATACTGCGAACGCTCGAAGGCATCCCGCGCGCGCGCGCCGCCTTCTTCGGTCAGGCGATAGGTATAGCTCGCGCGGCCAATGTTGCCTGCCTTCGCGACCTCGATCATGTGATCGAATTGCAATTTGGTCAGGATCGTATCCGCGATTTTCAGGCTGACGCGGATCACTTCCATGATGCGGCGCACGCTGACTTCACCTTCCTGACGCATCAGGCGCAGCATCAGGTCAATCACGATGGAGCTTTGAATACCGAGTTCTTCCGGCGTTTGTGGCTCATAAAGCAAATCGGTGATCGCACCCTGCGGTTCACTATGCGCTGGCGGCTGTAGATTTGCCGTGCTGTTCCGCTCGTTGACCTTCTGAGGTTCCATATTGCTACTCCCGCGCTAACCATCTCTGACAGATTTTGTCGGTCCCTCAAAACGGACCGGACCATTACGCTTCCTCAATGATACCGCAAACACGAAAAGCGGCAGGCGCAGCATACGCCGCCAGCGCCAGGGCTGCGTGATCAGGCGGTGCAGCCATTCCAGCCCGGCGCGTTGCATCCACAGCGGCGCACGCGGAGCCGCCCCGGTGATGAAATCGAACGCACCGCCGACCCCCATGTTGACCACCGTATCGAGGCGGTGCAGGTTGCGCGCGATCCATTTATCCTGAGCGGGTGCGCCGTAAGCGACGAAGAGAATATCCGCACCGCTGCGATTGACGCGGGCCACGATGTCATCTTCCTCATCCGCGCCGGGGCTGCCCGCATGGGTTCCGGCGACCTGCAAGCCGGGATAGCGCGCCTGCAAGATTGTCGCGGCACGATCCGCGATGCCGGGAGCCGCGCCGAGCAGAAACAGCTTCCAGCCACGCGCGGCAGCCCACTCCGCGATGCGCGGCACGCCATCAGAACCCGTGACGCGCTCCGGGAGCGGCTGGCCGAGCCTGCGTGCCGCCCATAACAGCCCGACGCCATCCGGCATACACAAGTCCGCGCGCTTCAATATCTGGTAAAAGATACTGTCATGCTGCGCGGCCATGAGGAATTCGGGGTTGACGGTGCAAAGCTGCCGGGGGGTACGCATATCAATCCAATTGTCGATGATCGCGCGCAGAACAGTATAGGTCATTGGGTGGATTGGGATACCCAATATTTTCTGTGGCGACGGGATTTTTACTGCGTTGTCGCGTGCGCGGCTTTTGGCTGGATAGCCCTCAAGCAGATCGTCTACTGTCAGGGTGCGCAAACAAGTTCGCTGCGCACAGCCCGACCGCGCGCCGACCGTCCGATCTACATAAGCGCAGGGCAGGCAGCGCAGCGGGAGCGCCACCACGCGCGCGGACTCTGCATAAGGTCCATAGGTACGCGCATTGGTCGGTCCGAAGATCGCGGTGACGCGCGTTCCGACCGCTGTCGCGATGTGCATCACACCCGAATCCGTGCCGTAGTAGGAGTCGCAGCGCTCCAATAGCGCGGCGAGCTGGCCGAGCGTCGTCTGCCCGGCGAAATCGAGCGCGGCGGCCTGCATCGTGTCATGCACTGCGAGCGCATCATCGGCAGGACCACCGACAAGGACGATCTGCGCGCCGCGCTTTGCCAGTTCATCTGCGAGCGCCGCCCAGCGCTCCGGCGGCCAGCGGCGGGCGAGGATATATGCGCCGCTGCCGGGGTGTATCGCGATGTAGTGCGGTCCAGCAGGCAAGCGTTCGGCTGCCCATGCCCGTTCTTCGGCACTGATGCTCATCCATAGCGGGTGCTTTGGCAACTCCTGCCCGATAAAGCGTGCGACGACGCGCCGCCACGCATCGGCCTGATGCTCCTCGTTAAAGCCGGGATCGGGGACGCGCTCCGTGAGGAACCACCCGCGCCCGTTATCCGCGCCGACGCGCCGACGTGCGCCCGTCGAGAAGCCGATTGCGGCATATTTCCATGCGCCCGCGCGCGTCGTCAGTTTATGGAAGAACAGCACCGCGTCGTAATGCGCGCCGCGCAGCCGCCTTCCAAGCGCCAGCACGCCGCGCCATTGCCTGAACATTGCCGTTACACGGTCGAAGAGCAGCTTGTCGAATGTGATTACCATATCGACAAGTGTGCCGTCGTTGAGGACGGGCGCGGCGTGATGCGAGGTCAGCACATGAATTTGCGCATCGGGCAGCGCCTCGCGGAGCGCACCGAGCGCGGGCGTAGTCAGCACGAGGTCGCCAATATCGGCGAGGTTCACCACCAGTATTTTCATCGCTGATTGAATATTTCGAGAGTTTGCGCGGCGGCAGCGTTCCATGTGAACCGGGCGGCCTGCGTGTAGCCTTTCGCGATGAGCGTTTCGCGCAACCCTGCATCCGCGACGATACGCGCGATCCCTTCCGCGATTTGCGCTACATCGAGCGGATCGACGAGCAGCGCGGCATCTCCAGCGAGTTCCGGCAGCGACGATGTATTGCTCGTCAGGACGGGGACGCCGCAGCGCATCGCCTCGATCACCGGGAAGCCGAAGCCTTCATACAATGAGGGGAACACGAGTGCGAGCGACCCGCTGTAAAGTGCCGCGACATCCGCATCCGCGATGAATCCAGTCTCGATAACGCCTTCCGCTTCGATTTGCAACGGGAGCCAGCCGCGCCGCCCCGCCAATACGAGCGCGACGTCGGCGGGGTGTGACGCGCGGTACGCCTGCACGAGGCGCGTGATGTTCTTGCGCGGTTGCAGCGTGCCGAGGAACAGCAGGTAACGCTCTGGCAGATGATACCTGGCACGCACGTGCGCGATGTCATCTGCCGGGGCGCGGGTCAGCCCTTCGACGCCGGGGTATACGACATGAATTTTCTGCGGATTGGTGTGGTAGTTCGCCACCAGATCGCGCTTCGTTGCTTCCGAATCGGCAAGGATGGTGGTCGCGCGGCGTGCGCTGTAGCGCGTCGTCCAATCCAGATAGCGGCGTCCGGTCGCGGTATGTGCCTGCGGAAAATAGATATAGCCGAGATCATGCACCGTCACGACGGCGCGCCCCGGAAACGCGAACGGGAGCGTATGTGCCGGGACAAATGTTAGATCGGGACGGGTGCGCCAAAGCGCCGCCGCGAAACGAATATGCGTCCACAGGCGTTTGAACGGAATGACGCGCGCATTCATATTTTGTTGAATTGGAAAAAGCTGCGCATCGGGTGTATCGCGAAAATAAAATGTGTACTGGTTGACTGGATCGGACGCGAGCAGCGCCCGCAACAGATTCAGCGCATAGTTTTCAGTCCCGGTACGCTGCGCGCGGGTCGTCCGGCTGGCATCAACCGCGATCCGCACGGATCACACGCGGCAGTAAGGCGAGCGCGAACAAAATCAGCAAGAGCGGCCATAAGATTCGGATCGCATTCAGGACGGCGACGGGAAGTGCATTGAGCGTGTAAACAAGCGCCGTCGCGCTGATCGTCAGCAGGAGCAACGCTGGCATGATCAGCCGCGCTTGCTGCGGATAGGCAAGCAGCCCGGTCAGCAGCGCCGCGACGCCCGCCACCCCGATCCACAACGGCCATGGCTGTACTGGCGTGAAGATTCCGCTTTCACCAAGCGCGCTGATCAACAGGCCGCCGAGGATGAACAGCCCGATAGCCAGATTTCCGGCCTCGCGCCGCTCGCTCAACACAAACCGCACGAGGAACGACAGCCCCGCCGCCGCGAACGCCCCGCCGAGCAGCAGCGCGGGAGACAGTTCGACGGGCCGGATGAGCAGCAGCACCCCGAAGACGATGAGCGCGAGCGAGGGTAAAAACGTACTGAGCCGACCCTGCCGCGCGCTGCGTATTTGCAGGACGCGCTGTGCGCGGGTCGGCTCGAATTCCTGTTCTGTGTTCTGTTGCAAATCACTCATGACGAGTGATTTTAGCGAAAGGTTCTATTCTTCGCTATCTTCGCGGCGCGGCGGACGCTCGCCACCTTCGGAGGGGCGGTTGTCACCTTCGTTGCGCGGGCGGTAGCTGGAGCGGTCACCGCCCCGATCCTGATACGGACGGCTCGGACCCCGGTTGTTGTAGCCACCACTGCGCTGTGGCGGCCTGCTGCCACCGGGTCCACGATTGTCGCCACCACTGTATCCTTCACGACGCGGCGGGCGATTGTCACCACTGCCTTCGGTACGCGGACGGTAGGCGGGACGGTCGTTGCTGTACCCTTCGCGACGTGCTGGGCGGTTGTCACCACTGCCTTCGGTACGCGGACGATAGCTCGGACGGTCGTTACTGTACCCTTCGCGACGCGGCGGGCGATTATCGCCACTGCCTTCGGTGCGCGGACGGTAGGCGGGACGGTCGTTACTGTACCCTTCGCGACGCGGCGGGCGGTTGTCACCGCTGCCTTCGGTACGTGGACGGTAGGCGGGACGGTCGTTACTGTACCCTTCGCGACGCGGCGGGCGGTTATCGCCACTGCCTTCGGTGCGCGGACGGTAGGCGGGACGGTCGTTGCTGTATCCTTCACGACGCGGCGGGCGATTGTCACCGCTACCTTCGGTACGTGGACGGTAGGCGGGACGGTCGTTGCTGTACCCTTCGCGACGGGGCGGGCGATTATCGCCACTGCCTTCGGTGCGCGGACGGTAGGCGGGACGGTCGTTGCTGTACCCTTCACGACGCGGCGGGCGATTGTCACCGCTACCTTCGGTACGTGGACGGTAGCTCGGACGGTCGTTGCTGTATCCTTCGCGACGCGGCGGGCGATTATCGCCACTACCTTCGGTACGTGGACGGTAGCTCGGACGGTCGTTACTGTACCCTTCGCGACGCGGTGGGCGGTTGTCGCCTTCGGTACGTGGACGATAGGCCGGGCGATCCCCGCCGTTGTAACCGTCACGGCGCGGAGGCGGGCGGTTGTCGCGGTCGCCATATCCATCGCGGCGCGGTTCACGCGCTGCATATTCGCGGCGTTCGCCACCGCGTTCATCACGCTCAGGCGGACGTTGATCGTCACGCGGCTCGTCGCTGCCACCTTGATGTGGAGGAGGACGCCGGACAATCATCGGGCGGCGGGATTTCTTCCGCGCGCTGCCTGCCAGTTCTTGCAGGTCTTCGATTTCCTTTGCGTTCAGGAAGCGCCATTCGCCGCTTTTCATCGCACCAAGAACCAGCGGTCCAATCGAGGTGCGGACCAGCTTGCTGACATTGTTGCCGAGCAGCGAGGCGACGCGCCGGATTTGGCGGTTGCGCCCTTCGTGCATGACAACGCGCAGGATTGTTACGTCCTTATTGCGGTCGATGATCTTCACTTCGGCGGGCGCAGTCGGACCGTCATCGAGGGTGATCCCGTGCCGCCACTTTTCAATCTGCTCGTCCGGCATCGCGCCGTAGACTGTGACCTCGTAGGTCTTCGGATGCTCGAAACGCGGATGCGTGAGCTTTTCTGCGAGGTCGCCGTCGTCGGTCATGAGGACCAGCCCTTCCGAGTCGGCGTCGAGGCGTCCGACCGGAAACAGGTGGC
Source organism: Aggregatilineales bacterium (assembly GCA_965246845.1). Lineage (GTDB taxonomy): Bacteria > Chloroflexota > Anaerolineae > Aggregatilineales > UBA2796 > JBBRMW01. The sequence continues at coordinate 378,095 of CBDFFR010000005.1, read as the reverse complement.
CGCCGAGCGGGACCAGATCGCGCACCGCGAGGCGGTGGTCATGCGCGTTGGGGCTGTTAGCGGTGATTACGTTCAGCGGCTTGTAGAGCGAGACGTAAACCCGCTCTTTCTGGACGCGCAGCCGTTCGCCATCGACGCGAACATCGTCCTTTTCGAGTTCGGCGCGGTCGCCTAATACGGCAACCTTGCCATTTATGGTCACACGCCCGGCGGTGATGTATCCCTCTGCATCACGGCGCGAAGCAATTCCGGCTTGTGACATCAACTTTTGTAAACGTTCAACTGACATTGTGGTTCGTGCTTTCTGCGGCCTTTCCCAGGCGGCAATCGAGTAGCAATGCGATAACTATAAAGGAATATACGCGAATCTCAATCCCAAATTTTGTTAGAATTATAGGCGTCACTCAGTTGCATTCCCCCTCCCTACCCTCCCCGCAAGGGGCTGAGGGAGAGGGGTGGGGATGAGGACCCCTCTGGCGACTTTGCCTTCGCCCGCCCTAGACCTTTTCGACGATGCGTTCATTGGCTTTCTTGATATAGGTTACTGCATCGGGGGTCTTGCAGTTCGTGTCGCCATGATCAACGCTCACCTTCCCAATTCGGGCGGCAGAGTCAACCGCTTTTTGTTCCAGTACGACGCGCGTCCCGATAGCGATTAGCGCGTTGTTCATGGCGTGGCGAGTACGGTTCTTGCTACTGTGAATATCGCGTTCAATCCTGCTGATATACGGCTCGAAATATGAGTCCGGGAGTATCTGATCGGCCAGCGCCAGCGCTGCCAGGACGTTCCAACCAAGCATACTGATCCATTCCTCTGGTGAGAGAGTCCAGACTTCCATTCTCTCACGGGCGATGGTCGTTTTTCCAACGTAGACCGACAACGCATCCGTCAGCACGTAATCGCTCAGGTCAGCAGCCCACCTGTCAACGAGCGTATCGGTTGCCTGCTTCGGATCAGCGACCATGAGCGCCAAAATGCGTGCGTCATGATTCTCACTGACCCATAGGGCCTGAGCAAGGTCGTGATTGATCTTAAGTTTCTTCGCAAGTTTTTTCAGTTCAGCGTAGCTAACGCCATACAGCGGTCCCCTGACTCCATGCCGCCGATAGGTTTTGCGGGCTTGTTCACTTCCGAGCGCCTCTAACGTATGCAGTACCTCGTCAGCCGACATCATCAGCCTACCCTCCACTCACGATTGCTTGTCCATAAGCTCATTTTATTGAAAGAGAACAAATGTGTCAAGCTGTCTGATTTCGCAAGGTGCGTGCAACGTCGCCAGGAGCATCCCTCATCCTGATATATCCGGTCCTCAGCTTGCTCCGGGAAAGGGGGCGAGGAAAGTGCGACTACGTAACGTCCACGAATGTCGTATTTGCATCGAAATTCAATCAACGTGCAATAGGAAGCACGGTCGCAGATGGCTGTGCTTTGGTCGGCTTCGCGGTCGGGATGAGCGTCACGGTCGGGAGCGCGGTCGCGGTACGGGTTGGCCTGGGCGTCGGATGGATGGCATCTAGGACGCTGCTGTGCATATAGGCCAGTTCCGGGTAGAGCGAGTCAGGCCGAACATTGACGGTGTACCAATCCGTCGCAGCGGGCGCGCCGCCGAACACGCAGACCACCGCATTTTGCGCGTACATCAATTCCAGCGTGGGGCAGGTATCCTTCGCGCATTCGCGGACTTTAGCCTTGACGACATTCACGCGGAAATCCATGCACGGCGGGATCGGCGTGTTGGTCGGGAGCCGCGTCGGGACGCTGATCGCTTCCGTCACCGAGAGTTGCAGTGCCAGTTCGGTTTGTTGCGCCTTGTTCTGCACAGTCGCGGTCAAAGGCGCGCCAATATTGCCGGATTGCGCGAGAAACGATGTCACACCGATATACAGCGCATAGCCCCCGAAGACGAGCAGCGCGGCTCCGCTGATCAGCAGCCAGAAGGGGGTACGGGTAGTCGTGCGGGGGTACATAGCCGCGCATTGTAGATCACGCGAGCGGGGTTGTACCTGTGATTATCATTAAAGCGTGTGGAGAGCGGTATACACCGTTACTTTGCAGAGCGTCGGAAATAGACCCGGAAAGACGACAGCGCCGTGCTATTCGTCTGTTTATCGGTGCAGGCCTGCGTCGCAAGCGGGCTGGACGTGTCGCTCTGGCCGGGCAGCGAGACGGTATATTGCAGGTCCGGCTTCATCGTGAAATCCGCGTAGCCATCATCACGTTCCGGCTTCAACCCGGTGAAGAAGCGGTCGCGCCCGCCGTTCCAATCGACCTGCACCGCCGCGCCGCGCACGCCTGTTTGCCCGTTGGCTTCCAGCACCAGCACTTCGATCACCCCGGATTCACGCGCGCTGCAAAACGGCTCGTAGCGCGCGATGACGAATTTGCCGCTGGGCTGCGTCCCGGTTGGTGGCGCGGGAGCGAGCGTCGCGGGGGTATAGGTCGGACCGAGTTCGGGAGTCGCGGTCTTGGTCGGGACGGGTGCGAGCGTTGGTGTGCGCCGTGCTGCGGTCGGTGTTGGCGGCACGACGGAGGGATTGGCTGCGATCAGGTCGCCCGCGCACGAGCGATGGCCTTGTCCTTCTGCGAGCAGGACCATACTGCGGATCGCGATCAGCCCCGCATCAGTCTGCGCATAGCTGCTGCGCGCGAGTTCACAGGCGAGGTCGGCGACGCGCTGGAAGGTCCCCTCGTTAAGGCGCAAATCATTTAGGCGGTTGGCCGCCGCGAGCAGATCGCCGTCTTGCGCGTAGGCGATGCTGGCCGCGATGATCCATGCTTCCTGTCCCTGCTTGTTGAGCTGCCAGGGCTGCACATTCGCGCTCGTGACCGGATTGAGCGCCCAGGCATAGACGAGGCCACCGCCAATGCCGAGCGCAACCCCGGCGATGAAAAGGATCAGGCTGAGATTACGTGCTGGTTTCATTGCATCGGAGTGGGCGTCAGGAGCGCGAAGGCTTGCATCGGCGGGGTGAAATAGCCGAGCGCACGCGAAAGCGCAACGAGGTGGCGAATTTCATCCTGCCCGCCCGTGCCGCCTGCGGAGATGAAGCGCTCGGTCACATCGCGCACGAAGGCGGGAATGTTGCCGACGCCGAGCGGCTGCAAGCGCCGAATCGCCTCGTTGCCGTCGCCATCGCGTTCAAAGGCTTGCGCGACCATGACGGTATAGCGATCCCGCTCGAAAGCGGAAAGCGCCCGCATCGGGTTATCGAGCGTCACGACCGGGAACTGCACCCAGCCGAGGTACAGCCCAATCCCCAAGCCAAGCACGCCGCCGATAAGCAGCGCAAGGACGTTTCTCCGCAAGCCAACCTCTCCGCGCATAAAACAAAAACCGGGGTGGATTGTACCCCGGTTTGGAATGTTCTTGTGCGTGTTATGTAGGGGCGGCAAACGCATCAAAATCAAAAGCGGGGGCGGACACGCAGGACCGCCCCTACGGGAGGCGCGCTGTGTAGGGGCAGACCGATGTGTCCGCCCGTGATTGACTCAGGCTTTGCGCTGCATTTGCTTCTGCTGCTGGATGATCGGGTAATGGCAGTTCTTGAACTTCTTGCCGCTACCGCACGGGCAGAGGTCATTACGCCCCACTTTGTCCCAGATGTCGGCCTTGATCGGCTCCGGGGCGCTGTCCTGCACTGGACGCGGCGCGGCGTTCTCCGCTTGTGGCAGATATTTTGCGACGTTCGCCAGCCCGGTACGGACGTTCCGCGCGCCGATGGTGTTGCCACCATTCGGACCACCGGACGGTTGCGAAGGCGATGCGGGCGGCTGCTGCGGTCCAAGTTCGACGCGGAAGATCAATTGCACGATCTGGCGCTGAATCTGGCTTTGTAGTTCTTCCCACATCGCGAACGCTTCACGCTTGTATTCGACCAGCGGATCGCGCTGCGCAATCGCGACGAGGCCGATTCCTTCACGCAGAATATCGAGGTCGGTCAGGTGGCGCACCCACAGGCGATCAATCGCCTGCAACGCGATCTGCCGCTCCGCGACGCGCATCAGTTCCGGTCCGAGGCGGTTCTCGACTTCCTGATAGGCTTCCAGCGCGCCTTTAGTCAGTTCCAGCTTGACATCGGCGATGGGCAGTTCTGCCCAGGCTTCGTGGTCGATATGCTCCGGGACGGGGAACAGCGCGAGCGCCTCACGATACAGAATTTCCGTATCCCATGCTTCGCGGTCCTTGTCTTTGGCGTCCGGGAAGTGTGTATCGACCAGATCGTCGATCTCTTCCGTGACCATGCGCTCAAGCTGCTCGCGCATATTTTCAGAGTGCAGGATGTCCTGCCGCTGCTCGTAAATTTTGTGGCGCTGCTTGTTCACCACATCATCATATTCGAGGACGCGCTTGCGAATATCGAAGTTGTAGCCTTCGACGCGGACCTGCGCCTGCTGGATCGAGTTGGAAATCAGCCCGTGTTCGATAGGCTGATCTTCCGGCATATTGAAGCGTTGCATGAAGCCCTTCACGCGGTCGCCGCCGAAGCGCTTCATTAGCTCGTCTTCGAGCGAGAGGTAGAAGCGCGACGAGCCGGGGTCTCCCTGTCGGCCAGCGCGTCCGCGAAGCTGGTTGTCGATGCGCCGCGCTTCGTGCCGCTCCGTGCCGACGACGTGCAGGCCGCCGACCGAAACCACTTTTTCACGGTCTGCCGCGACTTCGGCTTTCGCCTCAACGAGCGCCGCCGCCCATTGTTCCGGGGTGGCTTCCGTGATTTCAATTCCATCACGGCGCAGCTTTTCGCGCGCGAGGCCGTCCGCATTGCCGCCGAGCAGAATATCGACACCACGACCGGCCATGTTCGTCGCAATCGTTACTGTGCTGGAGCGCCCCGCCTGCGCAATTGTGATCGCCTCTCGTTCGTGCTGCTTGGCGTTCAGGACGTTGTGCCGCACGCCCGCGCGGTCGAGCAATTTGGAGAGTTTTTCGCTCGTTTCAATCGCGACTGTACCGACGAGGACGGGTTGCCCCTTCTCGGCGCGTTCCTTAATCTCCTGCACGACCGCGCCCCACTTGGCTTTCTCGTTCATGTACACGAGGTCGTTGAGGTCGCTGCGCCGCACATCGCGGTGCGTCGGGATGGCGGTCACTTCCAGCTTGTAAATCTGGTCGAATTCATCCGCTTCGGTGAGCGCTGTACCCGTCATGCCCGCGAGTTTCTTGTACATGCGGAAATAATTCTGGAAGGTGATCGTTGCAAGCGTGAGGTTTTCGTTCTGGACCTTCACGCCTTCTTTGGCTTCGATACCCTGATGCAAGCCTTCGCTGAAACGGCGGCCATACATCGGGCGGCCTGTGAATTCATCGACAATGATGATCTGACCTTTTTCGATCATGTAATCCTTGTCGAGCTGGTACACTACCGACGCGCGCAGGCTGTTATCGAGGTACGGGATCATATCCGCGTTATCGGGGTGATACAGGTCCTCGGTCTTGAGCATCCCGCGCGCCCTCAACGCCGCCTCGACCTTCTCCACGCCCTGATCGGTCAGGTACACCGTGCGCGTCTTGAGGTCCTCTACATAATCGCCATCGGGTTCGATGTCTTCCTTCTGGCGATCAATCGTATCCTGGCTGCTCGGCGTGAGTTTCTTCACGATTTGCGCGAAGGTGTTGTAGAGGTTGCTCGGCGCGTCCGCCGTGCCGCTGATGATCAGCGGGGTACGTGCTTCATCGATCAGGATGTTGTCTACTTCATCGACAATCCCGAACGCATGGCCGCGTTGTGCCATCTCGGAACTATCGCGCACCATATTATCGCGCAGATAATCGAAGCCGAATTCGTTGTTCGTGCCGTAGGTAATATCGGCTTCGTAGGCTTCGCGGCGTGTGACCGGGCGCAGGTTCTGGTAGCGTTCGTCATCCGACTGGAATTCCGGGTCGAAGAGGAACGAGCCTTTGCTCTGGTCGGCGGCGAAGTTCTGGATGACGGCGGCGCTGAGGCCGAGCAGGTGGTAAATCGGTCCCATTGTCTGCAAGCCGACCTTGCTCAGGTAATCGTTCGGCGTGACGAGGTGCGCGCCCTCGCCTGCGAGCGCGTTCAGGTACAGCGGTAGCGTGGCGACGAGGGTTTTGCCCTCGCCCGTCTTCATCTCCGCGATCTTGCCCTGATGCAGGACAATCCCGCCGATTAACTGCACATCGAAATGGCGCAGTCCGGTGGTCCGCGTCGAGGCTTCGCGCACGGCAGCGAAAGCTTCCGGCAAGATGTCATCCAGCGTTTCGCCGTCTTCCAACCGTTGCTTGAATTCGGCGGTTTTAGCGCGTAATTGCTCGTCAGAGAGCGCTTTCATCTCAAGTTCAAGCGCATTAATTTCAATGACAATCTGCGACAGATCGCCGATTTCACGGGCATTGGGATCGCCGAACACCCGGCGCATGGCTTTTCGTAAAAACATCTGGCATCTTCCCTTGTTCCGGGTCTCAACCCCGCATTATAGCAAACAAAAAGGCGCGTTCATAGCAAGATGAAGACGCGCCAGCGGGTTCTATTGTTACTCTAACGGTGGAATTCCGGCAGCGACCGGACCCGATTGGTCAGGGCAAACACACCAACATCGAAAGCGTGGGCGGACACGCAGGTCCGCCCGTAATCGACACCGTACCCTGCCCGGTTAGTGCAGTCCGGCACTTCCATTGCCCTTGAGATTCACCGTCTTGTTTTCGCCGAGGTCATCCGGGGTTTCTTTGGTCAGCGCGGCCTTGACGAAGCCGATTGCCAGTTTGATCTTGCCGGGGCTTTCCCAGTATTCTGCCGATTCGACCGACACCTTGATCAGAGTGATGTTCGGGTCGTCCTTGCCATTGGGGAACCAGGTCTTGTCGAGGTCTGTCCAGAGGTCGTGAATCTTCGCGCGGTCATCGACCAGCATTGCGGAACCGGATGCGGAGACGAATACGCCCTTGCCTGCATCCTGAAAGCTCACATTGACGCGCGAGCTGCCCCGAAGATCAGAGGCTTTTTCGCTATCCTTGCCCGTAATGAACCATAGGTCGCCATCAAATTCGACTTCGCGCGTCGCCATCGGGCGCGAGTGAATGAAGCCGCTCTGGTGTTCGGTCGTGAGCATCGCAATGTGAATGCCCTTGATCAGGTCGCGCACCTTCTCGACGTTTTGCTGGTGTTCGCTGGTTTGCTGTACCATGTTCGTGTACCTTCTATGTAATCTGCACAATCCAGAGCATAGCATATGACCCCTCAACAAACGCTCAACGCGGACCTTAGCGCGTCTTAAGCATCGCTGGTTGGATGTGAGCAGAGGTGCTACATTGAAACAAACACTGCGAGGGCGCGCCATGCTGCGGTTCAGACGACAAATCCGGTTCGTGTTGGCGATATGCGTAGCGTGCGCGTGTGTGGCGCTCCCGCAAGCGTCAGATACTGCGCGAGCGCAGGGCGTGAACCGACCGCTCGGCCTGCCATTTGGTACGCCGCCCGGCCCCGCGACATGGTTTGTCGGGCAGCAGTTCGGCAATACCAGCAGCGCGTACAACTACGGGAAATACTGGTACGCGGCGGGGCAAGGACTGCACTTCGGGATCGATTTCACCGCGCCCTGCCAGACGCCCGTTGTCGCCGTCGCGGATGGCATCGTTGATTTCGTGGATAATTTCAGCCGGGGGTCGGCTCCGCATAACCTCGCGGTTGTGCATCGTGATCTTGGCCTCGTCTCGTTCTACGGACACCTTTTCCGGCGTGCGACCGTCGTGCGCGGGCAACCCGTCAAGCGCGGCGAGGTGATCGCACTCAGTGGCGACCCGGATAGCACCTGCGTCTCGCGCCCGCATCTGCACCTCGAAGTGCGCAACCTGAACTATACGATTGCCTACAACCCCGCCGCGCTGATCGATGCTGATTGGCAGATGCTTTCCAGCATTGGCTATCAAGGCCGCTTCGCGAAGGACCTTTACAACCCGAACCGCTGGCAGACCATCGAAGACCAGCCCGCCGTGAAATTCGCGGACCGCATCCTTAACAATTACCGCGCTGCGTGGCCGCCCAAACAACGCTACATGGCTCCGAATCCGACGCGCCCCCTGATTGAGGACCCGCCAATCGACACGGCTGCGCAGCCGCTTTTCGAGCGCTTAACTGAACCCGGCTGCTGTTCGCTGGCATGGTGGGCGAGCGATAGCGCCGCAGTGCGCTACTTCGATGGACCAGAGGAGACGATCTCGCGTACCTATCAACAACCGTTGATGGGCAGCAGTGCCGCGCCCGTCGATGGCCTGACGCCCGTTTCTGTCTCTCCGAATGGTGCATATAGCTACCGCTGGCAGGGTGAAAATATCATGGTGACGCGCGCTTCCGACGGGCGCACCGTGCCACTTTTCACGAGCGGTACATGGGCAGCGTTCTCCCCGAATGGAACGCGCTTGCTGTGGCAGCGCTTCCCGGATGATCCGGTTCCCGGAAACGCGCCACCGCTTACGGAAGTGTGGGTCGCGGCCAGCGACGGCGGAAGCCGCGAATTGATCACGACGCAGACGGGCGGTTCCGTCCACTGGCTGGATGATGAACGCATCCTGCTCGCGCGCCGCGATGGACAAACGCTGTCTTCGACGCTGAGTATCTATGACCTGCGGACACGCTCAGCAACACAGCTTTTCCGCGCCGAAAATATTCGCGGGTTGAGCGTTTCGCCCGGCGGTGCGTCGATCATCTTCTGGTTGTCGTTCCAGAAGGATAGCTCGAATGATGGTATTTATCTGCTGGAGAGCAAAGCGGGCGCGCAGCCGCAAAAGCTGTCGTTCTTCGGCTCGTACCGCTGGCGCGATAGCCACACCCTGATCTATATCCCGTATGAATTGGGACGCCCCATGCAGTTCGTTGAATATGATTTGCGCACGGGCGGCACGACGCGGCTCACCGAAGCGGAGAAGCAGCCGTTCAGCATTCTGAATGATGAATGGTCCATTGCGCCGGATGGCTCGAAGATTTTGTACTGGGATGCGGGCGATAAGGCGCTCTGGGTGGTGACGCTGCCGACGCTCGCTGCCTGATCAGGTTTGCCGCACGGGCTGCAAATTGCCCTTCGCGTTTCTTGCGTGAAATCGCGCTGACGATCTCGACTGTCGTAACCTCCGCTATGAACAGCACATTGCCGGCACCTGCTCTCGCAAGCTGCCGTATCCAGAGTGTGCCTTGCTCAGAAACGTAGCGCTTGAGGAGCGCGCTGCTATCCAGAAAGTATTCACTCACGGCCCCGTCCTGCGTTCCTCGATGATTGCATCGGAAACGTTCACCCCGACCGGGATCAACGTATCAATTTCAGCTTGAAGCGCATCATCGTCTATCGCGCTCTCGGTTGTCTCCAGATTCGGAACGAGCAGGTGCGCAACTGCTGCGAGAACTTGTTCGCGCTCGGTCAGAATAGTGATGTGGACCTGCTCGCCCTCGCGAAGCGTCACCGGGTCCAGTAGCCGCAAGTGTCCATTTTCATATACCGCGTTCAAGGTACGTTCCATGATTTGTTCTCCTGTGTTATCGGGAACAGGATACAACAAAATAACGCAACACGAGAAATTCTGATCTTGTGCTAACAGACAGCGCCCGGCACTTGCGTTACCATTTCTGTACAAAAGCGCATTTTCGCTCTATCATCGGCTCCGATGCAGGAATTTACCCATGACCCCATTGCACGGTTTTGAACTCGTCCGGGATGAACAGGTCCCGGAAATCAGCACACAGGCGAAGCTCTACCGCCACATCAAGACGGGCGCGCAGTTGCTTTCGCTCGAAAACGCGGATGAAAACAAGGTGTTCGGGATCGGTTTCTTCACGCCGCCGCCGTCCTCGAACGGAATGACGCACATCATGGAACACTCCGTCCTGTGCGCCTCGCGGAAGTACCCGGTCAAGGAGCCGTTCGTCGAACTGATTAAAAGTTCGCTGAATACCTTCCTGAACGCGATGACCTTCAACGATAGCACATGGTATCCGGTCGCGAGTACGAACCTGCAAGACCTGCGCAATCTGATGGATGTCTACCTCGACTGCGTATTTTATCCGCGCCTGCCGCCGCATATTTTGCGTCAGGAAGGCTGGCATTATGAACTTGAAGCCCCTGACGAGCCGATTGTGTATAAGGGCGTCGTCTTCAACGAGATGAAGGGCAATTACTCGTCGCCGGATGGCCTCATCGAAGACCACATCAAGCAGACGCTTTACCCGGATACGTATTACGCCTACGACGCGGGCGGCGATCCGAAGATCATCCCGACGCTGACCTACGCGGATTTCAAAGCCTATCACGAAGCGCATTACCACCCCTCGAATGCGATGATTTACTTCTATGGTGACGACGAACCCGCCGAACGACTGCGCCGCGTGGATGAATATCTGCGTGATTTCGAGGCGCGCCAGATTGCGCATCCAGCGTTGAACCAGGCCGCATTCACAGAGCCGCGCCACGCCGAATTCGAGTATGCGGCGGGCGAAGACGAGGAAAGCAATAAGACCTTCGCGACGGTCAATTGGGCGCTCCCCGAAAACGACAATGCGGAGTTGACGCTCGGCCTCGAAGTGCTGGATTACATCCTGCTCGAAAGCCCGGCCTCACCGCTGCGCAAGGCGCTGATCGAATCCGGGTTGGGCGAAGGCCTGGCGGGCGGCGGGTTCGACCCGTACAAGAAGTTCGCGTCATACAGCGCGGGATTGAAGGGCATACAGCCGGAAGACGCACCGAAGGTCGAGGCGCTCATCCTGGATACACTGGCGAACCTCGCGAAGGACGGCATCGAGCCGGAGATGATCGAAGCGGCGCTGAACACGATTGAATTCCGGCTGCGCGAGAACAACACGGGTTCGACCCCACGCGGTCTCGCGCATCTGTTCAACCTGATCACGGTCTGGCCGTATGGATTTGACCCGTATATTGCGTTGCGCTACGAGGGACCGCTGAATGCGCTTAAAGCGCGACTGGCAGCGGGTGAACGATATTTCGAGGGCTTAATCCAGCGCTATTTCGTGGAGAACGCGCACCGTGCGACGGTCTTGCTCAAGCCGAACCCGGCGCTCGCGGAGCAAACCGAAGCCGAAGAAGCCGAAAAGCTGGCGGCGGCCAAAGCCGCAATGACACCAGACCAACTCCAGCAAATCATCGCGGAGACGGAAGAACTTCAGCGCTTGCAGGTCACGCCGGACACCCCGGAAGCGCTCGCGACGATCCCGACGCTGCGGCTCACGGATATGGAGAAGCGCCACAAGCCGCTCCCGATTGCGAAGACGGAGCAGAGCGGCGCGACGGTGTTGTTCCACGACCTGCCGACGAACGGGATTGTCTACCTTGATCTCGCGTTCGATATGCACGTCCTGCGCCCGGATCAGCTCCCCTACGTCGGGCTGATGCAGCGCGCGCTGCTGGAAATGGGACTCGAAAGCGAAGACTACGCGAAGCTGGCGCAGCGCATCGGGCGCAAAATCGGCGGCCTCTCGGTTGCGGCGCTGGCGAGCATGAAGGAAGGCGGCACGGAAGGCGTGGCGCGGCTGGTGATGAGCGGCAAGGCGACGATCCCGCAAATCCCGGACCTGCTCGCCATCGCGCGCGATGTGTTGCTCACGGTCAAATTCGACAATAAGGATCGCTTCAAGCAGATCATCATGCAGGAGAAGGCGCGGCTGGAGTCGAGCATCGTCCCGCGCGGACACGGTTTTGCGATGACCCGCCTCGGCGCGTCGTTCAACGAGGCATCGTGGGCAAATGAGCAGATTGGCGGGTTCGAGTACCTGTTCTTTGTGCGCGGCCTCGTGGAAAAGATCGAAACCGATTGGCCGTCGGTGGTGGCTGCGCTGGAAGCGGTCTATCGCGTGCTAGTTAACCGAAACGCGCTGATCGCGAACGTGACACTCGATGCGGCGAACAATGCCGCCTTCGCGCCGCAGCTTGCCGCATTCATCCAGAGCCTGCCCGCAGGTGAAGTCACGCCGCAAAAGTGGACACCAAACCGCGCGGAGAAGGGCGAAGCGCTCACCATTCCTTCGCAGGTCAACTATGTGGCTCGCGGCGCGAACCTGTTTGAACTCGGCTATGAGCCGCACGGGTCGGTGAACGCGATCCTGAACTACACCGGGCTAACCTATCTATGGGAGCGTGTGCGTGTGCAGGGCGGCGCGTATGGCGGCTTCAACCGCTTCAACGAACTCTCCGGCACGTTCGCGTTCGGCTCGTACCGCGACCCCAACCTGCTTGGCACACTCGATACCTACGACGGCATGGCCGATTATCTGCGTGAGGCCGAGGTCAGCCCGCAGGAAATCGAGCGGTCAATCATCGGCGCGGTCGGTGAACTGGATGCGTATCAACTGCCCGACGCAAAGGGCTTCACGAGCATGATCGAATACCTGACCGGGCAGACCAACGAAGCCGCGCAGCAGGAGCGCGACGAGCTGCTCTCTACAACTGAGACCGACTTCCGGCGCTTCGCGGATGTGCTTGGCCGCATGAATGCCGTCGCGCACACGGTCGTCGTGGGTTCGCCTGCCGATGTCGAAGCGGCGAACGCCGAGCGCGGAGACTTCCTGAAAATCACGAAAGTCCTTTAACAGGATGGAAGGGCGGCTTGCCCCGCCCGATATGGGGGTGTGACGATGCAGTGCAACGTACTGGTGATTGACGACAGCAGACAAACCGCGAACGATATGGCCGAAGCGCTGCGGATGCTCGGCCATACGGTGAGCATCGCCATGACGCCGCGCACGGCTATTCGCACCCTCAACGAAGTCCTGCCGGATGTGGTTTTCCTCGACATCAGTATGCCGGGGGTCGATGGTCTGGAAGTGTGCCGCTACCTGCGCCGCGACCCCGTGACGGCGACGATCCCGATCATCATCGTCTCCGCGAACAGCGAGCAGGGCTATAAGGATGCGGCGAAGGCAGCGGGTGCGGATGGCTACCTCGTCAAGCCTGCGCTGCTCGATGATATGGATCAGGCGATTACGGGGATCGTCGCGAAAAACCGCAATCGCTCAACATAGGTCCTGTTCTTACAATTTCATCAATCAAAAACAGGTAGATGTTACCCGGTCAAAATGCAGCAAGCAGCCGCCGGGCGAAATGTTGTCAACGATGACTTAATTTGTGAGCGTTTGTTTTGGAATCGGGATGCGCGCGGAGACGTGTGGTAAAGTTCGGAATAGAGTTGCCGAAAAGGAACAGCCCGTGTCTACCAGCGAACCGATTAAACCCGCGCCTGACCGTGAAGAGATCGTCGTCAGCCGTTCGACCGTCTATTACACTGCAATCGCGATTCTCTTCTTCGTGGCGGGTTATATCGTCGCGTGGGCGGTCTTCTCGACGACGACCGGATCGCTGCTGACGGATGTAAAAAATGCGGCGTCCAGCGGCGCGAATGAAGCTGTGGCAACGGGCATTGCCCGCCTCGGCAATGGCGCGGTTGCGGTCGCACCGCCGACGCCCACCCCGATTCCGAAGCAGGACATCAACCCCGGCGACTCACCCGCATGGGGACCCGCCAATTCGCGTGTGACAATCGTGACATTTTCCGATTTTCAGTGTCCCTATTGCGAGGCGTTTTACAAGGACACCTACCAACTGCTCAAGCAACGTTACGGCGATAAAATCCGCTTCGTCTTCAAGGATTTTCCGCTCGATCAGCATCCGCAGGCGCGTCCCGCCGCCTATGCCGGGCAGTGCGCCAATGAGCAGGGCAAATTCTGGGAATATCACGATGTTCTGTTCCAGAACCAGGCCGATCTGAGCGAAGCAGGCTTGATCCGCTATGCGCAGCAGGTCGGTGTTGCGGACATCGGCAAATTCACCGAATGTTACAAAACGCAGAAGTACAAGGCGCGTATCGACGCGGATGTACAGTATGGCATGAGCAAATTCGTGGGTGGCACGCCGACGTTCTACATCAACGGGCAATATGCGGCGGGCGTCCTGAATTTCCAATTGCTGGCGGGCTATCTGGATGGCTTGCTGGCACAGCCTGCATGACGGCGCAACAGAAGCCGCCTTTCAAGCGCGAGCGGCTCAATCCGGGGCGTGTCGAAGCGTTGAGCGATGGCGTGTTTTCGGTCGCGGTGACGCTGCTCGTGCTGAATATCCAAATCCCGCATTTCGGAGCCGATAAAACGGCGTCCGATCTGGTGGCGGCGATGCTGGAGCAGTGGCCGTCGTACCTCGCTTTTGCGTTGACGTTTATCAGCCTCGGCTCGGTCTGGGTCAGCCACCACCAGATGTTTCGATATGTCGAGGCAGTAGACTCGAACGTCCAGAAATTGAACATCCTGTTCCTGATGTGCGTTACGCTCAATCCATTCACGAATGCGTTTCTTGCGCAGTACCTGACGCAGCCTGATAAATTGCGCATCGCCGTTTTCGTGTGCGGTGGGCTATGGACTTTTCAGGGCATTTTCCTCGCCGCGATGTGGTTCTATTTGCAACGTTCCGGGCTGGTCCGTGCCGATGTGGACACTGTAACGCGGCGGCGTGCGACTCGCCTGTTTTCGACGGGGACGCTTTTCGGCGTGGTCGGGTTGGTCTTCGCGTTGCCCAACCCGGTGATCACCGTCGTTATATATGTCGCGATTGCAATTTTCTATATGTTGCCAACCGAGCGCTTTTTCGGATAACGATTGTCGGCTTTCACAACGCCGCTTGACTCATCCCTAAATTATATATAATCTTGAGCCGTGTTGCCCCGATGCGTTCCATTGCGGGGCGAGTTCCCTTTTTTCAAGGAGTCAAACTATGTTGCGTCTCAATTTTCGTGCGCTCCTGACGGCGGTCGTTCTCGCGGCTGTCGTGGCGGGCGCGTTCCAGGCTGCCCCGGCGCGGGCGGCGAAGGCGGGCGTCGTCACGCTTACCTTTACACAGGAACCCGACAGCCTCAACCCGATGTATACCACCAACTATTTTTCGGGGCTTGCCTACAGCCTGTACCTCGCGCCTGCGTGGGCATATGACGAAAAGCTGAACCTCGTCCCGCGCCTCGCGAAGGAAATCCCGACCGCAGCGAATGGTGGCGTGAGCGCCGACGGCAAGGTGATCACGGTCAAGCTGCGCGACGATGCGAAGTGGTCCGATGGTGAGGCGATCACGGCAGATGACTTCGTGTTCACCGCCGCGATGTATGCCGATAAAAAGAATTCGCCGCTGGGTCGCACACCCTACGATAGCGCGACCGTCGAAGCGAAAGACAAAACTACGGTCGTCGCCACCTTCAAAGAGCCGTATGCGCCCTGGCCTGCGCTGCTCTTCACGGGCGGTATCCTTCCGGCGCACATCCTCAAGCCGATCTACGACAAGGATGGCACGCTCGATAAAGCGGATTACAACACGACGCCGACCGTCGCGAGCGGTCCGTTCAAACTCAAGGAATATCAAAAAGGGCAATTCCTGATCTTCGAGCGCAATGAGACCTATTTCGGCGCAAAGGCGAAACTCGATCAAATCCTGATCAAGATCATCGCGGATGACGCCGCGCAGGTCGCAGCGATCAAATCAGGCGATACCGATTTCGGTATTTTCCTCGCTGGGGCAGATGCCGCCGATGTGCAGAAGAGCGCTCCGGTCGATGTGCTGACCGTCGCTTCCGGGTATAACGAAGGCTGGTTTTTCAAT
This sequence comes from Aggregatilineales bacterium, assembly GCA_965246845.1. Taxonomy (GTDB): domain Bacteria; phylum Chloroflexota; class Anaerolineae; order Aggregatilineales; family UBA2796; genus JBBRMW01. Next base: position 362,509 of record CBDFFR010000005.1, on the reverse strand, counting down.
CTGAATACTGATGGCGGCCACCCTGCGGTGCGCGATGTCAGGGTGCGTCAGGCGTTGAACAAAGCCATTGATCGCGCCGAACTGACGAAGGCGCTGTTCAACGATCTGCAAAAGCCTGCTGTGAGCTATTGGGACCCGACGCCCTATCAGGATGCCTCGCTCGCCGTACCGACATATGACGTTGACGGCGCGAAGAAGCTGCTCGACGATGCAGGCTGGAAAGCTGGCGCGGATGGCATTCGCGAAAAGGACGGCGTGAAGCTGAAACTGCGCTACGCCACCAACACGCGCGATGTGCGCAAGGATGCACAGCTCATCATTCAGGGTCAGCTCAAGAAGGTCGGCGTAGATGTAGAATTGATCAACTACCCGAACCAGCAGTTTCTGGCGTCCTATGAGAAGGAAGGTCCGGTCGCACGCGGCAAGTTCGATGTCGCGCAGTGGTCCTCCAGCACGAACTTCCCGGACCCGAACACGAGCCGCTTCCGTACCGATCAAATCCCGACGGCAGCGAATAACTTCAGCGGTGCGAACTGGTCGCACCTGAGCGACCCGGCGCTCGACAAGCTGTTCGATCAGCAGCGCAGCACCGTTGATGCGGCGGCGCGCACCAAAATCTTCAACCAGATCAGCAAGCTGATGACCGACAACGTGTATTGGCTCCCGCTCTGGCAGGACCCCGATATTTGGTCGGTGGCGAAGCGCGTTACGGGCGTCAAGCTGTCAGGCGTGGCTCCGTTCTGGAATGCAAACGAATGGGACGCGAAGTAACCTGATCGGATGTCTTCTGTAGGGGCGGACCCGTGTGTCCGCCCGGTGAAGACGGGTCGGATTCATCCGACCCGTACAAAAATCACGGCGCGATATACATCTCTACCATCGTCACACGCTGCGGGCGCACGACCACCGTATTGCGATACTTGAGCGCCCCATCCACCGACCGCACAAACACCTGATACGTCCCCGCAGGCACATCCCCGACCGCAAAATTCTCACCCAGCCGAGTATCGCTCTGCACACCACGATCCCAATACGTCTCTGCTTCGCGTTGCGAGGGACCCTGCATCGTGACGACCACGCCAGGCAGTGAATTACCGTAGGTATCCATCACGCGGCCAGCAATAACGCCCGTGCCGCTGAACGGGACCATCCACAATTCCGGGTTATGGACCGCCGTGTAGTCATTCGGCTCCCCGATACGTACCTCGAAGTGCAGATGCGCGCCGACCGCGACGCCCGCCGACCCGACGAGACCGATCACTTCACTCGCACGGACTGCCTGCCCCGTCGCGACGTTGATCCGCGAGAGATGCCCGTAAAGTGTGAAGACCGGGCGCTGATCGGCATCCACGATGTTGTGGCGAATGACAATCACGTTGCCGTAAAAATTCGGTTGCGGACCGAACAGCACGCGCACATCGTCGCCCGCATATTCGACAATGCCCGCTGCTGCCGCAAGGATGCTTGTCCCCATCGGGTTTTGGAAATCCGCGCCGTGATGCGTAGGCCGACCGCCGCCATCGCGCGAGCCGAACGCATAATTGCGCGCGAGATAATTCACCCCGTCAGGCGGGATAGGCCGACCAAAGACGAAGAACTCTGTATAGCTACCGGGAGTCGGCGGCGGGAGCGTTGCGGTCGGGTTGAAGCCGTCGTTCGGGATCGGGGTCGCGATGAATGTGGGACGCGCGAACGGCGTTTCGGTCGTGGTCGCGGTATTGGTCGGCGTGGCGGTCGGGCGTTTGGTATTGGTTGGCGGGATGGTCGCGGCGAACGTCACGCGGCGGATGGGTGGGGTAGAGAGCAGTAAAACGAACAGGCTGATGAACAGCAGGGATTTACGAATCATGCACACAGTTTCCAGTTTGGCTTTGCGCGGGATAAACCGCAGCCTCTTCTACAATCGCACCGACAACGATAGCGCAGGTTGCGCCGTGTTTGCAATCGCCGCTCACCTCACCGTATCCTCCGCTGTCAGGATTGTGGCTTGCCTGACCCTTATACCGGAGCGCGCGGCGTGAGTGGACGCGGCTTGCTTGGTCCGCCTCTACTTTTCCGTATGCCACCCTGCCGCCGCTGGTAGACGACCCACTCCACCATCAGGATTGCGAGCGCGACCAGCGCCACGAACGGCCAATATTCGCGCTGCCCAGTTTCTTTCGGCGCGGCGGGCTGCGCGGCGATGCTCCCAACCGTGATTTGCGACGCGGGCGCGATCCGGCTTTCCAGCGGTGAGAACAGGTTCACCGCAAAGGCTTCCTGCGCCAGCAGCGCTGCGCCTTTGTACGCCTGCACGCTGTACACACCCGCGCCAAGCGTCTCGGTATAGACCATGCGCTCGTCGTTTGGCCTGAACGTCGTGAGCGCACCATCGGGTCGCGTCACGCGGATCGTATCCGCATCCGGGATCGTGCGCAGCAGCAATGTTCCGCCCGCCGTGAGGCCGTTCGCAGCTTGGACCATGCGCGGCGTGCGGAACCAGCCCGCGAGGTCGCTGGTCAGGATCGGCCACGCGATTTGCAGCGGAAGGTTGGAATCGTACAGGTCGAAGGGCAGCAGCGCGACCCGGTGATTGTTGTATTCACCCGCGAGCAGCAGCGGCACGTCGCCCGCCGAGATCAAGGATTGCGCCCATGTCGCACCGCCGAGCAGTTTCACCTCGCGGATGTTCACATTCTCGAAGCGCACATTGGAGACGCGCGCATCGTCCTTGCGCGTCTGCCCGCCTTTGATTGGCTGCGCGGTCTTGCCCGTGACGGTAAACAGCAGGTTCGGGACGTTCGCGGGCGGGTTGACGATCAGCATATTCGCAGCGGGGGTGGTCAGCGGCAGCACCCCATCGAAGATATACAGGTCATAGAGTTCTGCCGGGAGTGGCTTCGCCGGGTCGCCCCGAAAGACCTGCCAGCCCGGTAAGCTGGTAAAAACCTGCTCAAGGAAGCGGTTGGTCCGGTTGCTGATCAGCAAGGCGCGACCGGAGGCTCCCGCGTCGTAAACAGCGTAAGCGGTGTCATCCAGCGCGAGATAATCCGGGACTGTCGCAGCGGCGGGACGCGAGAGCGCAGCCTGCGCATTGCGGAAGGTCTTCGGCAACCCCGTCAGCGTGACATCGAGCGTGCTGTTCGCGGGGAGCGTGTACGTATTCGCGTTGTAGAGCGTGCCATCGAGCGACACACTGAGGATAGTCTGCGTCTCTGCACTGCCCATGTTCGCCAATTTTGCATACAGTTCCGGTCCAACGATGGGGTCTTCGGCCAGCGCCATCGCAAGGATCGCGGTGTTCGCGTCGGCTTGTCCAATCGGCACATAGGTCACGGTCCCCGGCACGGCGGGCAACCCAGCGGGCAGGCCGCCATCGCTCACGATCACGATGTTGAATTTCTCCGCGCCCGCAAAGCCCGCAGCGGCCAGAGTCAGCGCGGCGGACCAATCCGGCGGCGCGGGGACGGGGTTCAGCTTGTCCAGCGCGGCGTGCAGGGCGGCACGGTCACTGGTATACGGCGCGGCGACAGCGGGTGCGTTGCCGACCCAGATTACCGAGAGCGAATCGTTTGCGCCCAGCGCATCGACCAGCGCGTGCGCGCGACTCTTCGCAGCGGCGAATCGGTTGGGCTGTACATCGGTCGCAAACATGCTGGCTGAGGCGTCGATCAGGAGCGCAGTGCGCCCTGCTGTGAAGGTCGCCACTTCGCTATAAGGGCGTGCCAGCGCGAAGACCAGCGCGGCGAGGATCAGCAGTTGCAGCAATAGCAATAAATTCCGGCGCAGGCGCTGCCAGGGCGCGTTTGCCTCGCGGTCGCGCAGCACCTGCTCCCAGAGCATCGTACTGGAGACGACCTGCTCAGTACGCCGCAAGCGCAGCATATACATCAGGATCACCGGGATCGCGAGCAGGCCGAGCGCGAGTGCAAGTGGAGCGAGAAGATTCATAACAATACGCCTCGAATATGGCTAAAGCGGACTGGGCAAGCCACAGCCCCTACAAAGACGCGCGCTTCCGGTGTAGGGGTCGCGGCTTGCCCGACCCGTCCGGTTATTTTACCGTGATCGGCATCGGCAATAACACATGGTCTTCGCCATTGCTCAGTTTGGCACGTTCGCCCGTGACCGAATCATAGAGGCCGACCTCGATTTGTGCCGGACCTGTGTAATCCGAACGGCTCCACCCCAAAGTATGCTCATCCGTGATGTATTCGCCGGGGAGCCATGTCAGCGTAGCGCGCTGACCGGAAACGGGACGGGAGTCGCTCTGCGCAATCACCTGACCACGCGAGTCGAGCAGATGGACGAATACTGTAAAATCCTGCTCTGCGACTGCGGTTGGGTTCCAGACAAGCTGCACCTTGAATTGTTCACCGCGTATTAGAGTATTTTGCTCGATCTCTACAGCCGTGAAGTTGGCGAGTTTCGGAAAGTCAGCGTTTATGACAGGTTGTAAAGCAGGATTAATGGGGGCAGTAAAGTTCCTCTCGTAGGGAATGATCTGTGTCTGACCAATTACGATCTCGTTCCTCAAGTCGCGCACTTTCAACTGAATTGTTCCCGTTGCATCGGGAGGTATACGCACATAGAACCAGGTATTCACTTTTGGCGCAGTGATGGCGATTGTCTGCGTTTGCTGCCAGCCTTCTCCCTGAACGATCAGCGTGAGCGGCAGTGTAAACACTGTATATGGCGGATATGCCCACCACTCGATCTCATAAGAGTTGACGCGACCCTGTTGTACTGGTTGATTAAGACCCATATATACTTGATGTACATAAAGTGCGCCATCGCGGATGGGGAGATCGAGAAATTCTTGCGTTGGCGGTGGTGGGGACGTGGCGACAGGGTTGTCCGGTCCGATGACCATCAACTGCGGTCCGCGTGCCGCCAGCAAGGGGTCCTGATTGTAGGTGATGTTTGCTTCCGCACTGTAGGGGAGAAGCCATAGCGGGTATCGCATACGTACCGCGCCTTCGCGCACGTAAAAGGGAAGGAAGGCAGTTTGCGGTGTGCCAACGTTCCACAGCGTCGTGGGTAACTGTCGATCATCGAGCATTTTGCTGTTCGTTGAACGCCAGTAGTTCGCCAGCGTATCTATCATGACATTCGTGGCTAAATCAAAATCGGCAGGCGGCTGCTCTACTGCCTTCCACCGTGTCATCACGCACACCTGCTGCACACCCCATGTCACATCGTCGCGACCCGGTGGCAGCACCTTCAAGGGACCAATCGGTACATCGCCATTCGTCAGCGTCAGGTCGGCGCGCGAATAGTTATCTAAATCCGTGTAGCCGATGGTGCGCAAGCCTTGAACCGTCAGATCGTCTACCTGCGTTCCCATTGCGCCAAGCAAACACGAATACGCGCCGCGTACATCTGCCGGGAGTTGATACCATGTCAGCACTTCCGCGCGCTTCACGCCCTGCAATTCGCGCTTGAGCGTAGCCGCGATGACATCCCCCGAACTATATAACGGCACGCCGATGAAGCGCGCCTTGAAGTTCATCTTTTGCGAATAATAGGCGAGCGTCGGCTCCCATCCATAGGGGATGATGATCGCGTCGTCGGGACCAAGCGCGGCGTAACGTTGCGCGATGGCGCGGAAGTCGTCGTGCTGGTAAATCGGGGTGCTGAAGGTGGTCGCGCTTATGTTTGTCATGATGAACACGGCGCTAACAGCAGCCGACAGAGCTACGACTCTTTCCAGCCGGAACCACACCCGAGGAAGCGAAACGCACGCTGCCGCGATGAGCATCAACGCCGCAGGCACGCTCACAATATAGTATCGGGGATGGAAGTCGATGTGTGCGGCGTAAATGATCGCGGTCTCGAAGATGGGAACGAGCAGCACTTGCGAAAGTAAAAGTAGTGGCCGGCGGTCGAATTTGCTGCGCCAAAACAAAAACGGAAGCAGGATAACCGCCGCGCCAAAAAATATGAGAATAAGCGTTGTGATACGCGCATCTGCGTTGATCATGGTCCGCACGCCGATGAAGTGCGCTTGCAAAATTTGCAGCCCGGTATTGATGTCCAGCGGCGGCGGGTTGTTCAGCGCCGTCCCGGTCGGTCGCTGCGTGAGCAGCCAGGGCAGATAGGCAGCTCCCAGTATTGCCTGTAGAGCAACCCACCGCCCCACCCGTCGCAACCTGTATTTCGCTGGAGGCTGGAAGCTGGAGGCTAAAGGCCGCTTCATCGCCAATGCCACAACCGCCGCCACATTCAGCCACGCGACCAGCGGCACAGCCAGATTTTGCGAATAGAGTGCGTAAAGTTCCACAATCGCGAGCCACAGCCACGCGCGGCGACTCCCCTTCGCGACGACTTGCTCGAGCAGGTAGAGCAGTAGCAGCGCGGCCAGCGGCATTACGACATACGCACGGATTTCCTGCGAGAAGGTCCAGAGTATCGGGTTTACCGCGCAAAAGAGCAGCGCGAGCAGCGCCGCGCCATATCCGAACCAGCGCCGCGCGATGAACCCCGCGACCGCAACCGTCAGTACGCCAAACAGCAGCGACCAGAAGCGCAGCGCGAAGACACCATCACCCGCAAGCTGCATCCACGCGCCGAGCGAGAGGTAAAACGCCGCAGGCGCGTTCGGGTCGGTCCCCTGCGCGCCCCATGCCAGTGGATGATAGGCGCTGAATATCGACCATGCTTCATCGTGCCAGAGGCTTTGCGTCCCCAGATTACAGAGGCGATAGGCGAACGCAACGAAGATCAGCAGTGCTGCCAGGTAGGTGAAGCCAATACGCGAACGCTTTTGCTTCTTGATCGACAGGTTAAATTCCACCTTGAAAACCGCGTTTGCTATTGGGCGTTGCCTCAACCACATTACGGCTGATTGTACCATCCGAACGAATTCAAAATCCTTGTTGACAATCATAATCGAAGACGACAACCACCAGCGCCGCAGAATTTTCCTAAAAGTACAACCCAATGTTGGATCGCTCGCGCATCGTACCCGTATCACGTTAAACTACACCGCATGAACCGCACCGACCGCCTGCTCGCGCTGATCCTCGAACTGCAAAGCCGCAAGGTGCAGCGTGCGGAAGACCTCGCCGCGACCTTTGAGACGAGCAAGCGCACCATTTACCGCGACTTGCAAGCGCTTATGGAAGCAGGCGTCCCGCTCATCGCGCAGCCGGGCGTCGGCTATTCGCTGGTCGAGGGCTACTTTCTACCGCCTCTCAGTTTCACACAGGATGAAGCCGCGATGCTGCTTCTCGGCGCGGATTTTATGGCGGGTAGCTTCGATGCGGAATATCGCGCCGCCGCCGAACGCGCTTCGCACAAAATCATGGCGGTGCTGCCCGAAGCACTGCGCGAGCGCGTGCGCGGGATGCAGCAAAGCATCTGGTTCATCGCGCCCCGCCCGAACGACCCCGCCGAACACGACCGTCTGCTGCTCATCCGGCGCGCGATTTTGCGCAGCAGCACCATTCGATTTACATACCACACGAAGGTCAGCGCGAGTGGCGTGGCCGAATCCAACCAGCGCGACGCCGATCCGTACATGCTTGTCCATGTCGAGGGCGTCTGGATTTTGACAGCATGGTGTCACCTGCGGAAAGGCTTGCGCAATTTTCGCCTCTCGCGCATGGAAACCGTGACGATTCTCAATCGGACGTTTACGCGCCCCACCGATTTTGTGGAAGCCAACCGCCGCCACATGGACGCCTCGCGCACGGTCACAGCGCAAATTTGGTTCGATCCGCAGGTCGCGCTCTGGCTGGAAGAAGACACATACTTTTTCATCGAAGCGCGCCACATGACCGCCGACGGGCTGCGCGTCACGCTGCGGATGCGCCACGAGCAGGAAATTGTCGATTGGCTGCTGCGCTGGGGAAAGTATCTGCGCCGGATCAAGCCGGAAAGCCTGCGTGAGCGCGTTGTGAATGAATACCAAACTGCGCTAAAGGCGCTCGAAACACCGGAAAAGTCGTGATTTTGTTGTTGCCATAATGCTGTCACACGCGCGTCGTATCATGGGTTCATCGCACAGAGATACCCATGAGGACGTTCAAAATGGTCACAAACGCAATCACCTGGTTCGAGATTCCCGCCGCCGATTTCGACCGCGCAGTGAAGTTCTACAGCGCAATCGGGTTCGAGGTTCGTGCGGGCGAGTTCAACGGGATGCCGCACGGTTTCTTCGCTGCCGATGAAGCGGGTGTCGCGGGCGCGCTCGTCAAGGGTAATGGCGAACCGGGCGGCGCGGGTCCGCTGCTCTATCTGAACGCCAAAAGCGAAGCCGAAATGCAGCAAATCGTCGAAAAGGTTCCGGCCAATGGCGGCAAGATCGAGCTGCCCGTCATCTCAATTGCGCCGCAAGGCTGGATGGCGATCATCCACGACAGCGAAGGCAACCGGGTTGGGCTGCACGCCGCCCCTCTGAAGTAGTTCCGAAAGGATGTTACCGGTCAAGCCCCGCCCCTGCACTGAAGCGCGTGTTGTACAGGGGTCGGGCTTGACCGACCCATCCTGCAGGCGGACACGCAGGTCTGCCCCTGCATTTACAAACCATGCGTGACTTTTACGCAAGCTGGTTGTACAATTTGTCACAAGCATGAACCTCGATGACCTGAACCACTTCCGCACGACGGATACCCAAGCCCTGCTCGCGCATATCGATGCGCTGCCGGAAACGTTGCGTGCCGCGCGAGACCACGCGCAAACTCTGCCCATCGCCTCGCTTACAAATATACGGCGGGTCGTGATCGTGCCTGCGCCGGGTGCGCCGATGCTCGCGGCGAAACTGGCACAATATTTCATTGAAAACTTTGCGCTACCCATAATTATCCTGCCTGACATCGACGACTGGATGACCGAACCGGATACGCTGCTCGTCACAGTCGGCGCGGATACGATCTATTTTGCGCAAAAAGGCCAGCGCTGGGACCTGATCAATCAGGAGCGGAACGATCTGTTGGAGCGTCTGCAATTCGGGACGGTCTTTGCCTCGCTGCTCGCGCTTTTCACGGGCTGGGGATTGCTCACTGAACCGGATTGGCAAGGTGCAATCGCGGCACTCGAAGCACAGCGCGAACGCATCCGCGCCGAAGTGCCTGCCGCGCAAAACCCGGCCAAGCGACTGGCGGGGCAGTTCGTCGGACGGCTGCCCGTGATTTGCGGTGGCGAGCTATTCGCCCCGATTGCGGTGCGCTGGAAGCAGATGCTCAACGAGAACGCGAAAACCTGGGCGCAGGCCGAAGACCTCGATGAAGAGGTGAGCCTGATGTCGGGGGTAATGTCCCCTCAGCCATTCCCGCGCCTGCACTGCGTTTTCCTCAGCACGCCGGAGCGCGACCCGCGCGTAGAGCGCGTGCTGAGCCATTTGATGCAGCAGGGCATCTCGACCGATGTGCTGCAAGGTGAGGGAGATAGCGCGCTTGCGCACGCCCTGACCGCCGTTCAATTTGGCGATTACGTGAGCTACTATCTGGCGATGGCCTACGGGGTGGACCCGACGCCGACATTCGCAATCGAATAAGAAGGAAGAAGGAAGCTATGACCGCAGCAGTCAAACCCGATCACGTCAAACTGTTTATCCCCGGACCTATCGAGGTCCGTCCCGAAGTATTGCAGGCGCAGGCGAAGCCGATGATCGGCCACCGCAGTGCCGATTTCGAGAGCCTTTTCGCGCGCGTGCAGCCCAAATTGCGCGAGGTGTTCTATAGCGGGACGAGCCGTGTCTACGTCAGCACGTCGAGCGGCACGGGCTTGTGGGAAGCCGCCAGCCGCAATTGCATCCGCGACGATAAGAAGGTGCTGCACCTCGTCAACGGCGCGTTTAGCGAGCGCTGGGCGGATGTAAGCAAGGTCAACGGCAAGCAGGTCGATACGATCAGCGCCGAGTGGGGCAAGGCGATCAAGCCGGAACAGCTCGAAGCCGCGCTCGAAAAGCAGCCGTATGATGCGGTCGCAATCGTCCTGAACGAGACCAGCACGGGCGTCAAGAATCCGCTCGAAGCCTACGTGCCGATCATCAAGCGCTATCCCGATACGCTGATCCTCGTCGATGCCGTCTCGATTTTCGGCGGCTACAAAATCGATTTCGCCGGATTGGACCTCGACATCGTGCTGACCAGCACGCAAAAGGCGCTCGCACTGCCGCCCGGTCTGGCCTTCGCCGCCGTCTCCGACCGCGTGCTTGAGCGCGCGAAGCAGGTTCCTTATCGCGGCTACTACTTCGATTTCATCGAACTCGAAAAGTTCCTCGTGAAGAACAACACGCCCAGCACGCCGAATATCTCGCTGATGTACGCGACCGATATGGAACTCGATTACATCCTCGCCGAAGGGCTGGAAAACCGCTTCGCGCGGCACGAGCATATGGCGAATATGACGCGCGACTGGGCGACGGAGCTGGGCTTCGGCCTCTTCGCGGAAGAGGGCTATCGCTCCCCGACCGTGACGACGGTGGCGAATACGCGCGGAGTCGATGTGAAGGCACTGAACAAGTATCTCGCCACGCAGGGGCTGACGCTCTCCGATGGCTATGGCAAGCTAAAGGACAACACCTTCCGTATCGCGCATATGGGCGACCTGATGCCGGAAGATATGGAAGAATTGTTCGCGGCAGTGGGCGAGTTTTTGAATAAGGCGTAGCGCGTATCTGTCTTTGTAGGGGCGGACCGATGTGTCCGCCCGGCCACAAACATCACACGGCGTATTCATCCGGGCGGTAAAGGTCCAGATGGTTGCGCACCCACGCGATGGTACGGTCCAGCCCGTCATCAAGCGAGATTTGTGGCTCCCAGCCGAGAACTTGCTTCGCGAGGCGGTTATCGGAATGCAGCCGCATCACTTCCGAAGCGGGCGGGCGCACGCGCGTCTCATCCAGCTTGATCTGAACCGGACGCCCTACCCGCTCCACGATTTTTTGCGCAAGATCGCCGATTGAAATATCGAAGCCAACACCAAGATTGACCGTCTGGCCGACCGCGCTTTGCGCTTCCGCAGCACAGAGAAAGCCTCGCGCGGTATCCGTTGCATAGGTAAAATCGCGCGTTGGGCGCAAATCGCCGAGCAGGACCGTATCGCGCGTCAACGCCTGCATGATGATCGTTGGGATGACCGCTCGCGCTGATTGCCGCGCGCCGTAGGTATTGAAGGGGCGCACCGTCACCGCCGGGACGTTGAACGATTTGACGTAGCTCTCAACGATTTTATCCGCTGCGATCTTGCTGGCCGAATAGGGCGATTGGCCTTGTAGCGGGTGCTTTTCATTGATGGGGATGTACTGCGCGGTCCCATACACTTCGCTGGTCGAGGTGTGGATGACGCGCATGGTATGGTGCAGGCGGGCGGCTTCGAGAATGTGCGTCGTACCCAACACATTTGCGTGAATGACGTTCACCGGATTTTTATACGAATACGGAATCGCGACGAGCGCCCCCAGATGGAAAATCACATCCATGTCCGCCGCCGCGTCGATCACACCCCGGAAGTCCTGCAAGTCCCCGCTGACGCGCTCCACCACCGCAAACTTTTCCGGCGGCAGCCAGCGCAGCAATCCGGCATCACCCCGCGCGTTGTAGCGCACCATCGCGCGCACGCTCGCGCCTGCATCTACTAACATCTCTACGAGGTGGCTCCCGATGAAACCACCCGCGCCCGTGACGAGCGCGCGGCGTCCTTTCCAGAAGTCGCTCATGGAATCGCGCTGCCTTTGCCGCGTCTGCGCGACGGTTTGGGCGGCGCTGCGATGCGGCGAAATCGGCGACGAATGAGCGCGGCGCGTGCCTTCGACCAGGCGCGGTTGGCCTTCTGCTCGTCCAGCGGAGTCGGCGGGCGCGGCGCGGCGTAGCGCTCGTGAATGTACATATCGGTGATCGTCGCGACGGGCGGCGTATCTTGCGGGAGCTCCTTCGCGATAGCGCGCCCGCGTTCGAGCGGCGTCAGCGAGGCCGCGCTCGGAATGCGCAACCAGCGACTATACAGGCCAAGCCGCGCGTAGGCACGTCCGACCGGAGAGAGGCGATCCAGCCCGCGATATTCGATCCACCAGAACAGGCCGACGCCGATGAAGGCCACTGAACCGACGATCAGGCTCAGGATCAGCAGGATATTGGCGGGTCCAGTCAGGTCCGGCAGGACGATCAGCGGGGGAACAGGCGTCGCCGTCGGTGTAGGCGTTGGCGGGCGCGGGGTGGATGAAGGCAGCGGCGTTTCAGTCGCAGCGTTCGTCGGCTGATTCTGCGCCTGTTGAGGCGGCGGCGGTTCGGTTGGTGGCGGCGTGGGCGTCAGCGACGGTGTGGGCGAAGGAGTGAACGTAGGCGGTGGGGCGCTCGGTTTGATTTCGCCTGAACGCGGGACGTTCTGCTGCGCCTGTGTTGGCTCGAATTCGACCCAGCCCGCACCGGGGAAGTAGACCTCGACCCAGGTGTGCGCGTCTTTCTCACGCACTGTATAAAGATTATTCGCAGTATCGAGGATGCCTTGCGAGAAGCCGGCGGCCATACGCGACGGGATGCCGAGTTGCCGCAGCATGACCACCATTGCCGTCGCGTAGTAGGTACAGTAGCCCTCTTTTTTATCGAAGATCACCCAGTCCACGAGGTCGCGGTTGGGCGGCGGTGCGGAGATCGCCTCGTTGTATTTGATGTTCTGGCGCAGATACGTCTCTATGGCTTTGGCTTTGTCGTAGTTGGTGATCTGCCCCTGCACGACCTTCGCGAGGAGTTCATTGCGGGTACGCGGCGCGATATTCGCGTCAATGGTTTTGTAGGGGGTGAGCCACGCTTCACTGGTGCTGTTCGCCGCGCTGCGCAGGGTGGCTTCGTCTGCGACGCTGAGGGACGACGTAACGGTATAGCTGTCGCCCGGCAAAATCGGCTTGAGCGGGCGAACAACGGATGGGTTAAGGGTACGTGCAGTCGCATCGACGGCACTGGCTTCGACCTGTGAGGCGAGCCGCACCTGCCGCACCTGTGGCGCAGCGTAGATCAGACGCGAGGGAAGGGTAAGCATGGTGAAGGTCTGCGTCACATCTTGCCGTGTGCCGAATTGATAGGGCATCAGCGGTAAATCGAGGACGCCACTGGCGGGCGCGGAATAGGTCGTCCCGTCGAGGCTCGTCCAGCGGCCATTGATATACAGGTCGAAGGAGCGCGATTTCCAGTAGTAACGCGGGCGTGGCGCAGGGACCTTGACGATCATCACGTTCTGGTCGCCAAGCTGGATTGCGCCGCTCAGGAACAATTCGTCCTTACCATAATAATCGGCGGCGGTGGTCCCCTGCCCTTCCAGCGGCGCGAACAGCTTTTGCACGATTTTGTTGATGTTGCCGAACAGGTCGCCATTTACGAATTTCTCGAAGCGTTTCTGGTTCTCTTCCGTCGAACCGGTGGGCAGGACCCACGCCGTGAGCAGCAGCAACACGCCAATCATCGAGCCGACGCGCAGCACCCACGTTCGCATCCGCACGTCGTAGCGGATGCGGTTTACGTACCAGTCGTATTCGCGCGCGTCGAGGTGCGAGCGGATGAACAGCATTAGCGCGAAAAAGAGGTAGGTGATCAGGTACAGGTCAAGGTTGATCGAGGTCGCGCCGAAGTTGTAGAGGCCGTTGATGAGCAGCACAATCGCGGGTGGGATGAGCGCCCGCCAGATGCGGTCGATTCGGAAAATATGCCACGTCGTGTTGTGGCCGAGATACCAGAACAGCGACGACATGAACAGCACCAGAATAATCGGGTCCTGATTGCCACCCGCTGCACCCCGGATACGGCTCGCAATCGCCGCCACGCGCGAGATCGGATCGCCCGGCGCGGCGAGGAATTGCAAGCCGAGCGTAATCACTATACCGAGCAGCGAACTGATCAGCAGCGCAGCGATTTCCCCGTAGCGGCTGCGCGCGAGCAGAAAGCCCGTTACGACCGATAGCACGGCGATCAGCACGAGCGAACCCAGCCCGACATTCCATGTCGTGCCGCCGCGCGGCAGGCCGAGGACCTGACTCAGCGCGAGCGCGGGGACGATCATCAGGCCGCAGGTAAAAATCAGCGAGGTCAGGTCGCCCCGCAGAAATGTAATTCTGAAGTATTCGCGCAGGCGCGCCATGAGTGAGGGACGGGGGCGCCTGAGTTGTCCGGCTACAGCCATGCGGAATTTTTCCTGAATAGGCAGAGTGTCATTTTAGCTGCCGCGCTGCGCGTGTGCAATGAAACGTTGGGTGAGCGGCAGGGCAAACATCTAGAAACAATCAGCGTCAAACCGGGCAGACACGCAGTCCCGCCTCTTACCCAGCGCAGGTGTTCCGTAGGGACGGAAAGCAGTGTCCGTCCATTGAAACTTGTTGCAAATAGGCTTAAACTGGATGCTATTAGATGCTATTGGGGGCTTTCGTGACGGACACCTTATCCACCCAATTGAACCATTCGGACCCGCTTGAGCGACGTAAGGCGATTGTCGCGCTCGCCAACCGGGATGACCGCGCAGCATTGGATGCCGTGACCCGCGCGGCGCTTACTGATCGCGATCCGGCGGTGCGCGAACTCGCGAGCAAGGCGCAGGCGCATCTCTCGAAGAAGTTGAACATCGAAGCGCCGCAAGCCGCGCCAAATGTGGCAGCCAGTGCGCCCGCCCGTCCCGCGCCGCAAAATGGACAATCTGCCACCAACGCGCAACCATCAAGCGGAGCGGGCAGCAAACCTGCGAGCGAAGAAGACATTGCAGCGGCGAAAAGCCAGGTATTGAATGCCTGGAGTGCGCGGGCGAGTGGCGACCGCTACGGCGCGCAGATTGCGCTTTCGCGCGCGTTTGTCTCTAACCCTGCGCTACGCGAGGACCCCGAAGTGCGAGAACTCGCCGCCGAAGTGACCGGACTCGACGGCGGCACGGCAGTCGTGCGCTTGACCATGCCGCCACCCGGCAAGAAAAAAAAGGGTGACGGCGGGCGATTTGGCGTGGCGGCGGGTGATGACGGCGTTACCGTTTTATTGATCGAATACGTGATCTACTTCGCGCTCGTGGTCTTTTCGATTTTGGTGGGTCTGTACCTGGCGCGGCAGGTGAGTGAGTTTTTCTTGAGCAGCCCCGCAGTGACTTCGACGCGCAGTTCAAACGCACAGCGAGGCTTCACCGCACTATTCAGCAGGAGTGGTCCTGACATTCTTTTATGGGCCCTCGGTTCAGCCGCGAGCAGCCTGATTGGGCTGATCATCTGGAATGTGCTGGTTCAGACCTTCTGCAATATGGCAATGGGCAGCGTCGGTGGATTTGTCCGTCATCAAAGCGCGGTTTTCAAAGTGACAATCGCAACCACGCTGATCTATTCGGTCGCGCTTCTGCTTTGGGTGACGCTGCTGCGATCCGCGCCACAAACGCTCCCTACAGTGGGTCCACTGGTCGCCTGGGTTCTGATCATCAATACGTTCGGCGGTCTGGGCGCGCAAATCTACTTCGTATCACGGGCGCACCAAATCGACCTGGTGCAGGGGTTCGTCGCGGTGGTGCTGACGCCATTGATCTTTGTGTGTCTGTGCGGAGTGTGCCTTTTCGCAACTGGAATCATCAACCGTCTGACGATGTAATCGATCAGGACGGCTCATCGCGATACAGCGCATCGATCAACCCACTGACCAGCCCGGCCACGTAGCGCACGGAGGCAATCGCGCGTCCATAGCGCATCCGTGTCGGTCCGAGGACGCCGAGAACGCCCGTAACCTGATTATTCACGCCATAGCGCGCCAGCACAATCGACAGGCTGCGCGTCTCCGGGAGCTGTCCATCGCCGCCGATGACGACTTGCACGCCGCCGATCTCTTCCCCGAAATGCCCATCTGTGATCGTCGGGAGGAGGGTTTGCCCTTCCATCAGGCGCACGGCCTGTTGCGCGGCATCGCTCTCCGTGAATTCGCGCAGTACATCGGTCAGGCCATCGCGGTAGGCGATCATCGGCGGCGCGTCGGCATCGGAGAGCGTATCCGCGACGAGTTCCATCATTTCGCGTTCGAGCGGCGTATCGAGCGTGCGCGATTTTTGCCGGATTTGTTCGCCCGTCAGCTTGTCGCAGATCATATTGAGCCGCGCCGCGCACGCCGATAGAATATCCTGCGTGAGCGGGTCCGCCAGCGTGAGCATCTGCTGCCGCACACCGCCGCCATAGAGGACCAGTACGGCCAGCGCGAGCCGCCCCTGCGTGGAGATCAATTCGAGGTGCTTGAATTGCGCGCCCGCGCTCTGCGGCCTCGTGACGAGCGCCGCGCCCTGTGATGCGCGTGCGAGGGTCGTCACGGCCAGCCGCAACCCGTTATCGAGGTCGCCGCGCCCACTGCTGAATTCTTCGGCAATCGCGCGCCGCTCCGGCTCGGGCAGTTCGGTTTCATCGAGCAGCCGCCGCACGAAATAGCGATAGCCGGATTCGGTCGGGATGCGCCCCGCCGAGGTGTGCGGTGAGGCGACGAAGCCGAGTTCTTCCAACACGGACATTTCGTTGCGGATGGTCGCGCTGCTCACGTTCAAGCCCATTTCGGTAATCAGCTTGCTGCCGACCGGCTCCGGGCGTGCGGCGTAGGCGCGAATAATCAGCGACAGAATTCGTTCCTGCCGTTCGGTAAGGTGCATCGATCCGGGAACGTCAGACATAATGTAGAATGATAACATGCGTTTAACGCAAGCGCATGAAGGTAGTATAAGGAGACGCGGTACGATGTCCAAAAATACGTTTGAAGTGACTGACCACAACTTCGCCGATGCTGTCTTGAAATCCGAGACGCCGGTGCTGGTCGATTTCTGGGCCGAATGGTGCGGTCCTTGTAAGGCGATTGCCCCCGCCGTCGAAGAACTGGCCGGGAAGTATACGGACCGGCTTAAGGTCGGCAAGATGGATGTGGACGCCAACGGGCAGATTCCTATGATGTTCGATATTCAGGGCATTCCGACGCTGATCCTCTTCAAGGGTGGCCGTCCGGTCCAAACCATCGTCGGCTACAAGACGAAGGACCAGCTCGAAAAGGCGATTGCCCCGCACATCACCGAAGCCGTCACCCCGTAATTTTGCCCGACGGTCGCAGCCCATTTTCCGGCTGCAATTTGCAGAGAGGACCCCACAATTGTGGGGTCTTTTTTGTTTATGTGTGTACGGCGCTCGCTTCTTCCGGGATGGACTCACCAGCATATGCGAGTATGATCTTTTCGCGCGTAATATTCGCCTGGGTCAGTGCATCGACCAGCGGCTTGTTGTTGATGTCGTGTTCAATAATCACGAGGTCTGGCAAAAGCCGGACCGCCAGCGATATATCGGCGCGGTGTTTGCTACCCGTACCCGATACATCTACCACCGTAAAGAGGTTGCCATCCGCGCTCTGTGTCATGTAGCTCGCGTCCCCATCCAAAGATGGTTTCGCGTACTCGGCAATTTCTTGTCGAATTATCTCTATATCTCCGGCGCTGGTAGCCATCTTAAAATCTCCCGTCTTTTATACGCGGCGAATGCGCCGCACCGTACTCCCGAAATTCGGGAGCGAGAGGCGCAGCCCGTCATCCATCCACGCTGCGCCGGAGCGCACCGCGTCGATCCCTTCGATCTGGTAGGTTGCCGCTGGGTCGAGGCCGCGCAGGTGTAGCATCGGCAGCAGGACGGTGTTCGTGGTGTAGGGCAAATATTGCGGCGAAAATATGCGGAAGCCAAACAGCACGCCTTCGGAGCGATCCGGCAGCATGTATTGAAGCGCGTTGAAGTACCCACCATCCAGCCGATGCAGGCGATACAGATCGCCATCCTGCACGACGGGCCGGATTTGCTTGTAATAAGCGATCCATTTCGCGGCGAGTGCGCGCTCTTCCTCATCCCATTTGAGCAAATCGCCACCGATGCCGAGCGTCCCGGCCATCGCGACATGCAGCCGGAATTCGAGCGGAACCGTGCCGTATCCGGCATCTGTGACCCACGCTTCCATAATGCTCGCAGGGTAGGCATAGCTGAAGCCTTCCTGAATGCTCAGGCGCGAGGGCGCGTCGGTGTTATCGCTCACCCAGACCTGATCGGCATATTGCAAAATCCCCATATCGACGCGTCCGCCGCCGCCTGAACAGCTCTGGAAAATGACCTGCGGGTGGCTGTCGCGCAATCTGCCCCACAATTCATATAGTCCTCCGACATAGCGCACCCATAGCTCGCGCGCGTCGCCCGGCGCATCCGGCCAGCCCGGTTCGGAGATGTTGCGGTTCATATCCCACTTCACGAAGGCGATATTGTGGTCGGAGAGCAGCGCGTGCAATTTGCTGTAAAGATATTCGCGCACATCCGTGCGGGCGAGGTTGAGGATCATTTGATTGCGCATTTCGGTCCGTTTACGGTTCGGGAAATGGAACACCCAATCCGGGTGCGCGCGGTACAGATCGCTGTTCGCATTGACCATTTCCGGCTCGACCCAGATGCCGAAGTCCATGCCCAGTTTGTTGACGCCCGCGACCAGCGGACCCAGCCCATTCGGGAACTTCTTCGCATCCGCCCACCAGTCGCCCAGCCCGGCAGTGTCATTCTTGCGTTTGTGGGAACCAGCCATCATCGACGACGAAGAGTTCACAACCGAGGCTGGCGGCGATCTTCGCGATCTTCATCTGCGCGCGCTCGCTGACGTTGAAAGTCGTGGCTTCCCACGAGTTGTACAGGACTTTGTGAAGCTGCTCGCGATGCGGCAGGACGCGCTTGCGAATATACCCGTGCAGGATGCGGCTTGCGGCTCCGAACCCGCCTTTCGTGTACCCGAAAAAGGCGCGCGGCGCAGAGAGGTTTTCGCCCGCATTCAGCACATACGTGAAATCCCAATCGTTGAAGCCGAGGCTGACCCGCGTTCCGAAGAAGTCCGTTGTCTCCGCCGTCAATTTCCAGTTACCGGACCACGCGAGCGCCCCGAACCAGACTTCGCCCTGTTCCTCATCCGCGCCGCCGCGATCAAGCATAAACCAGGGATTGTGGTGGTGGCTGGTCGTCAGGCGGCGGCTTTCCAGCACCTTGACGCCGTGCGTGAGCGTTTCGCGCTCCAATTGGAATTCAGCGCTCCATTTGCCCACAACATGCGTCAGGCGGTACGGCTCACCGAGCGGCAGATGCACCTGCGCAGAGAATAGCCGTTCCACCGTGATCGGAAGTGGACCCGCGTTCGTGATAACTGCCCAGCGCTCGATCAGATCAGCGTCGTGGTGCGCGCGGTAGTGCAGCGCGACCTGCACCGGGTAAAACGCATCACGCAGGTGAATAATCAGGTAGGTATCGCCGTCGCGCAGTTCGGCTTTCTCGAATTTCAGGACCGCATCGCGCACACCATCCGGCAGCAGCAGTTTGAGGCACGGCTCGACATAGCTCGCGCCCGCATAGGCCGGGAATTCTTCCGGGCTGAGGTGCGCGGCGGCAGTGAACGACGCGAAGTTGGGGTATTCGGCAGGCGGCGGATAATCCGTGCGGAGCGGCAGCCGCGCGCCCCAGAAGCGATTGAGCAGCAGCCCGTTCGCGGTGAAGCCGAGCGCATACGCGGTGTGTGCGGTTTCGAGTACCCATCCGGGCGGTTTTGCGGGGAGAGTCGGCATGGCAGGACCTTCAGGCGAAGATAGCAAGTTGGATTGCAGGAAAGTATAGCATTGCCAACGTGCGCCAATAGGTGAGATTGTTGTAGAGGCTTTGGCTTGTCCAGCCCGTGAATAGAAGATGGGTCGGATTCATCCGACCTATCCGCGAAAGGCCGGGCGGATCGATGTGTCCGCCCCTACCGGGTCATGCGCTCCCCGCATCGCGCACACGCTCGAACACCGCCAGCAGCCGATCCGCGACATTCACCCACGAATATGCTTGCGCAGCCCCGGCAGCATTCGCGGCGAGGCGTGCGCGCGTTTCCGGCTCCGCGAGGATGCGCCGAATCGCATCTGCGAGCGCGCGGGCATCCCGCACCGGAACGTGAAAGCCGTTCACGCCGTCCTGTACGAGGAAAGCCAACCCGCCCACCTCCGACGCGATTACGGGCGTACCGCTCGCCATTGCTTCCAGCGCGACCATGCCGAAGCTCTCGTAATCGGAAGGCATAATCAGCGCTTCTGCCGCCGTATAGTAATCGACGAGCGCATCCTGATCTTTCGCGCCGAGAAACGCTACTTGCTCTGTAAGGCCGAGACTGACGCGCATCACTTTCAGGCGTTCCATTTCATCGTTTTCGCGTGACGGAGCATCGGGGTCGCCACCAATGATGTTCAAGCGCAAGCAGTGAACGAGGTCCGGCGCTTCGCCCTTGAGCAGCGCCAGCGCCTCGAAAATCGTATCGACGGCCTTGAGCGGTTCGATCCGCCCGACGAAGAGCAGCATCTTTTGCCCCGGCGCGAGGTCGAGCGCGGCACGTGCTTCGCCAGCCGGACGCGGATGAAAGCGCGCGAGGTCCACGCCCGGCGGCACGACTTCGATGCGCGAGCGGCGCGCGTTATACAGCCACAAAATTTGTGCAACTTCCGCGCGCGTGGCCGCGACAATGCAATCTGCCCACGACATCACATCGGTTTCCATCAAATCGCGTTCGGTGCGGCGTTCGGGCTGCCGCGCGATGCGGTCCTTCATGCGCCCCAGCGTGTGGAACATCTGCGCGACTGGGACGCCCCACGCCTCACGCAGGCCGTGTGCGACAACTCCACTCAACCAATAGTGACTGAAAATGAAATCGTACCGCGCGCCGTCCTGCACCGCGAACGCGCGTAGATTGCGCTCGAATTCGCGCAAATGGGGCGCGACTGCATCAGGTTCAAGCGGTCCGAGCGGACCTGCCGCGATGTGGATAACACGCGCCCTCGCGCCGAGCGTTCGGTCGATCAGTGGCAAATCGGCGGCATAAGCGCGCGTGAAGACATCTACGGCAAGCCCGCGTCGTGCGAATTCGCGCGTGAGTTCGCGCACATAGACGTTCATGCCGCCCGTTTTGTTGCCACCGAGCGCCGCGAGCGGGCTGGTATGTACGCTCAACAACGCGATCTGCCGGATGTCGGTCATTGCAACTACGGGTAAATCCGCATTTCCATCACGGGCGAATCCTGTGCGCCCATGCGGTATTTATAGTCCTCGTTGCCGCGCAGAAAGTCGAACATCGTGCGCCGCTGCTCGATATTGTGCTTAATCAGGTAGCAGAGCAGGACGATCCCGCTGCTCAGGTGTCCATAACTGCCCAGTAGCAGCCCGGAATTGTAGACACCGATGCGATTGTCATAATCAAAGTTCAGGTATGCCGCTGCCGCGTTCCCATCGACCGTCAGGAAGGCAAGCTGCAACCAGCCGCACGCCGCTACCTGCGGGACCATCGCGCGGAAGAATGCCGCATTTTGCGGCTCATCCATGAACTTCGCCTTATCCGGGTGGCTGGCCTTCATCAGCGTGATGAACAGTTCGGTCTGCTCGTTCAGGTCGTGTTCCGGCCCGACGATGTACCAATCCACCTTTTCGCCGCCCGCGTTTTCGGCTTCTTCGGCGCGGCGCATCTTGCGGCGGAGTTCGTGGCGTTGCTTTTTATCGAGGCTGTTCAGGTAATCTTCAAATGTGGCGGGGAGTGCGATCCGGGGGCAGGTTTCCTGCTGCTGGAGTTCGACCTTGAAGCCGTGCGCTTCGAGGAGCGGGGGCAGGACAGCTTTGGTCGGGGAGCGGTCCTGCATATTACACAAATTGACCCGCTCATATTCTCCGCGTTGTTCCGCGAGCCACTCCGCCAGCGCAGAAAGAAACGCCTCGTGCTGTTCCGGCGGCGCGATGATGTCCAGATAATCGGTCACGTCCACGCAGCCGATAGGCCGGATCACGCGCGACGGCATCTCGCGGAACCAGGGTGCAATCCCGGCCAGCGCGCCGTTTTCATCGCGCCCGACGATCAGCCACAGGTCGCCCGGCGCGTAGGCGCGCCACCACGTCGCCTGCCATTCCCAGGTCAGGAAAATTTCGTTGACGACGCTCCGATTAAGCAGCGCGTTCCATTCGTCGCGTAGCAGCTCGAAGGCGCTATCTTCGTGATAGATGTCCAGTTTCAATGCTTGGGTACTCCAGCTAACCTAGAAGGGGAAGGAACGCGCATTCTTACTGGTACTCCGGAGGCGCGAAAACGAGAAAACCGCCCGGTTCGAGTGTCCATACCCCGCCTTCCAACAAGCCGAACCCTCCGCTCAAATCAAGCCGATGCAAGGCAGACACGGGTTGTCCGTTGATCGTGGCGAGCGCGGGGTCCAGCGTTCCGGTGAATTTCATATTGGAAAAATTGATGAATACGAGGGTCAGTTTGCCCGCGTCCCATTGCTTGAGCGCATACACCCCCGCTGCTGCACCGCCGAGTTCGGCAAGTTCCCAATTGCGTCCCTTTGTGCTGAGGCTCGCCCGCAACTTGCCCAGTTTACGATAGAAGGTAAGCAGCGAAATTTGAGCCTGATTGAACTCGTTTGCGTTCCCGTCTTCTTCTTCGATGCTGATTCCATCGTTCGGGGCGTTATTGTGCCGGAACCACGTCGTCTGGCCGGGACCGTTCATCCCGGCGTACCAATCCAGCGGTTCGCGACGGCATGAGTCATAATCGGGTGCGTCGCATTTGTCACCCTTCATGCCGATCTCGTCACCATAATACAGCACGACCGGACCGGGGTTCGTCATCAACCACAGCGCGGCAGCCTTTACCCGGCGCAAATCGCCGCCGACATCGCTCATGATGCGGTTCGTGTCGTGGTTGCCGATAAAGCGCACCAGCCGCGCTTCCGGCGGGTAGAATGCCTCCGGGTTGCGCGCGAGGCCGAGCGCGAGCGGCAGATCGCCCGCGCCACTGAATACGCCGTCGCCATCCTTTTCCCAACTGCCCGTCATGCGGATGAACAGCGGATAATCGAACGCGGCGTCAAACCGCCCGCCGCCGAGATAGCCCTGCATATCCTGCGGCGTCTGCACAAACAATTCACCGAGCAGCACCGTTTTTGGGTTCAGTTTGTCGAGCGCGGCGCGTAGCGATTCCCAAAACGCCTTGTAGGGACCGTTCGCCACATCGCAGCGGTAGCCATCCACACCATCGGACGGATCGCCGTCGCCGTTCGGGTCCGCCCAATGCAGCGCAATCGCGGTCGCGAACTGCACTACCTTCGGGTTGTCGTAATTCAGCTTCGGCATGGATTGCACGCCCGCGAACGTTGAATATTGCGTGTGTTCGGCGTTGCTCCATAGATAATAATCGGCATAGGCGCTCGCCGGGTTGCCGAACGCATCCTTGAAAAATGGATGCTGGTCGCTGGTATGGTTGACGACATAATCCAGAAGTAAGTACATTTTTCGATTGTGAACTTCTTTTATTAACCGAAATAAGTCTTCATTCGTGCCATAATCCGGGTTCACATTGTCATAATCGGTCGTGTCGTAACCATGTACGGATGGACTTTTGAAAATCGGTAGCAACCAGAGTGAATCTACACCGAGGCTTTGAATATAATCCAATCCGTCGATCACGCCCTGCAAATCGCCAATGCCATCGCCGTTCGAGTCGCGGAACGAGCGCACATAGAGTGAATAGATTGTCGCATGGTCGAACCAGCTTTTGGGACCTGTCACGACCGGAATGGGCGTCGCGGTCGGCGCTTGCGCGGTCAGGGTACGCGCGGCGGCAACGGTCGAAAGGATGCTGTTGAGCGTCGGCGTAACGGTTGGTTGGGGCGCACCCTGTTCGGGTGCGCTCCTGATGAACTTCGCGGAGTCGGCTTTACCCATCATCCCGTTTGCAGTCGGGGTAATGGTCGGCGTGATGGCGTTGAGGGTCGCGGCGCGTGTGGCCGGGTCAGTCGGCGCGGCCTGCGGCTGCTGCGTGAAGGTCGGGATCGGTGTGCCAGCGGTAGCGGCGGCGGTCTGCGAGGCGGCTCCGGCGGGCGTGAGGACGGGCGGCTGCACGACGGCATCCGTACCGATTGCGGTAACGACGGTCGTTGCGGAGCGTGTCGAAGGCTGGTTCGGTATGACGGTCCCGCCCGCGATATTGGTCACGAGTGGCAGCGGCGAACCGCCGCTGGGTCCGACGGTAAGCGCGGGCTGGAAGGGTTGAGTCGGCGTGCCGCCCCCGCCCTGCACCGCCGTCAGCGTCAAATTAATCGCGTTGGTGGCCTGCGCACGGGCGGTGACGGTCGCGATCTGCGGGGACGAGTCGCACGCAGCGGCGGTCATCCCGACGAGGAGCAATCCGGCGAATATGAAAAGGCGTTTCATCGAGAATGCGATCTCCTGTGGCAAGAGAGCAAGCGCTCTGCGATTAATTATAGGGGCGATAGCGACAAATCCTACATAACACCGAATGATAAGCGTAATCTATAGGTCGCGTTCCGCGTCTGTAGAGCAATCCCGAACCTCTATGGAGAATACAACCATCATGCACATCGATATTTATCAGGATACAGTTTGCCCCTGGTGCAGGGTCGGCAAGCGTAACTTGCAGGTTGCGCTCGAAAGCTGGCAGGGCGAACCCGTCACGATCAGCTATAAAACGTTCTTCCTGAACGAAGGTATCCCGCCCGATGGCGAGGACTTCCGCACAGTGATGAACCAGAAGAGCGGTGGACGAATCGCGCTCGAAACGATGTTCGATGGACCGCGTAGCGCCGGGGAGCGGGTCGGGTTGAATTTCAATTTCGAGGCGATCACGCGCGCCCCGAATACCACGCTTTCGCACCAGCTCATCGCGCTCACGCCGGAGCCGCATAAAGAGGCCGTGATCGACGCGATTTACAAAGCGTACTTCGAGGATGGCAAGGACATCGGGCGGCTGGATGTGCTGATCGACCTCGCGCGCGACATCGGGCTGGATGCCGCTGATCTGGAAACGCGGCTTGCAGCGGGCGAAATGCACGAGGAAATCCAGCAGGAAGCGCACGACGCGCACGGGATGGGTATTACGGGCGTGCCGTTCTTTATTTTCAACGGTCGCTATGCGATGAGTGGTGCGCAGCCGCCCGCCGCATTCACCAATGTTTTGCAGCAAATCGTCGAACGCGAACGCAAGGAAGGCGTAACACAATGAACCTCGCAATTTTTGGCGCAACAGGCAAAGTCGGGACGCCACTGCTGGAGCAGGCGCTCAAAGCGGGTCACGCCGTCACGGTGCTGGTCCGCAGTCCGGAGAAACTCGTGCAACGTGGCGACAACCTGATCGTGATCAAGGGCGACGTGTTGAATGCCGGGGACGTGCGCAACGCCGTCAAGGGCGCGGACGCCGTGATCAGCGTGATCGGACACGTCAAGGGATCACCGGACAACCTGCAAGCCGACGCCGTGCGCAACATCATCGGCGCTATGAAGGGTGAAGGCATCAGACGCATTATCGCGCTTACGGGCGCGGGAGTGAGTGATCCGCAGGACGACCCGCAGCCAGTGGACCGCATTTTCGGGCTGGCGCTGCGCGTGATGGCTGGCAAGGTGCTGAAAGATAGCGCGGAGTATGTGCGGTTGATCAAAGAAAGCGGCCTTGAATATGTGCTGGCGCGCGGACCGCGCCTCGTCGCGGGCGAACTGACCGGGAAGTACAAGGTCGGCTACGTCGGCAAGGGCAACAAGACGATGATCACGCGCCCCGATATTGCCGATTTTCTGCTCAAGGAAGCGGCAGCCCCGACATGGGTGGGCAAGATGCCTGTCGTGACGGCGCTTTAGTACGGATTATCGCGTCGAAATGGTGTCATGCGAGGGCGGACACGTCGGTCCGCCCCTACAAATATAGATTGCATCGAAACGGTGTCATGCGAGGGCGGACACGTAGGTCCGCCCCTACAAATACAGATTACATTGAAATGGTGTCATGCGAGGGCGGACACATAGGTCCGCCCCTACAAATACAGATTGCGTTGAAACGGTGTTGCGTGAGGGCGGACACGCAGGTCCACCTCTACAAACAGATTGCGCCGAAACGGCGTCGTGTGAGGGCGGACACATCGGTCCGCCCCTACAGAATATGCGCTGTGTAGGGGTGGACCTGCGTTGTCCGCCCACGCTTTTGCTTTTGATGCGTTTGCCTTGCCAGCGGAACGGAGAAACGCGCCGGATGGTGTAATGATCGAGTAATATAGTCTCGCTGCACCGAAAGAACCCGCGATGTCCGAAACCACCACTGGCCTGCAACTCGACCTCCGCTCCACACTCACGCAAGTCGCGAACAGCGCCGCGCATATCGAGCGCTCGCTCGAAACGCTTGGTGAAGGGCTGCGTCAGCGCGGACTCCAACTTTCCCCGGAACTGAGCGACAGCGCGGCGGGGCTGCGCCGGGCGGTTGAACTCGCGCAGCAGCAAAGCGAGGCGCTGCTCAACCAGACCGACCGCTTGCACCAGATCATTCAGGCGTCGGGGATGATCACGACCTCTCTCGAACTCGATCAGGTCCTCGGCGCGGTGATGGAAAGTGTGATTGCGCTCAGTCGCGCCGAACGCGCGTTCCTCGTGCTGCGCGATAACGAGAGCGGCTCGCTGGATATTCGCGCAACGCATCATTGGGATGGCGAAGGCGCGGTCGATGAGGGCGACGCGAAGTTCAGCCGTTCGGTGGTCGAATCGGCATTCACGACCGGTAAGCCGATCCTGACCAACAACGCACAGATGGACTCGCGCTTTCAATCACGACAGAGTGTGATCGGGATGTCGATCCGCTCGGTGCTGTGCGTGCCGCTGCTGATCGACTCGCGCGTGATCGGCGTGCTGTACATCGACAATCGGCTGCGCAGCGGCATCTTCCGCGAGGAAACGGTGCAGATGCTTTCCGCGTTCGGCGCGCAGGCCGCTATCGCGATTGAAAAGGCGCGGCTGCACGGCGAAGAGATGCGCCGGATGCAATTCGAGAAGGATTTATCCGTCGCGCGCGAAATTCAATTCAGCCTGCTGCCGAAGGCGCTCCCGAACTATGCAGGCTGGAGTTTCGCGGCGGCCTATCAGCCCGCGCGCGTGGTCGGCGGCGACTTCTACGATTTTTTTAATAATCAGGGGATGCAGGGCGTCGTGATCGCGGATGTCGCGGATAAGGGCGTCGGCGCGGCGCTCTACATGAGCCTGACGCGCACCATGATCCGCACGGCGGCGCTTGCCAATCGCTCGCCCGCGCAAGCGCTCGTCGAGGCCAACGAACTGATTTGTCAGGACAGCACCCGCACGAATATTTTCTTGAGCGCGTTCTATGCGCTGGTGGACCCCCTCAGCGGGCGGCTCGTCTACGCCAACGCTGGACACAACCCGCCGCTTCACCACCACGCGAACACCGGGACCTTCGACCTGCTACGCACGCATGGCGTGGTGCTTGGCCTCTTCGAGCAAATCCGGCTGGTCGATGCGGAGACTTGCCTCGAACCGGGCGATACCGCGATTTTCTATACGGATGGCGTGACCGAAGCGATGTCGGAAACGGATGAGGAATATGGCGAGGCGCGCTTGCAGGCAGCCGCACAGGGTGCAATCGAGGCAGGCGGCTCCGCGCAAATGATCCTCGAAACGATTATGAACAGCATCGCGGATCACGTCCGGGATGCTGTGCCATCCGACGATGTAACGCTGGTGATCGTCAGGCGCGGCTCGGTTTCCGCTACAATTACAGCTATGGGCGATCTAATCCTCTCTTTCCTGCTGGTGTCCAACGAGGCAATTACCGCGACGGCGGTGATCATTGCGGCCTCGCTGGTCCTCTATAACCTCTCGCACAACCTGCGCGACCGTGTGGTGCGCGCGTCGAGTGTGGTCCTGAGCTGTATCACGCTGGTCTACATCGGCGGGGTGTTCCTCGCGCTCGGCGCGAATAACCCGTTCGCGCATGTCGGGGCGTGGCTGCGCTTCCAGTGGATCGGCATCGCGTTCATGCCTGCGGCGCTGTTCCACCTCTCCGATACGCTGCTGGAAACGACCGGGTTGGCTTCGCGCGGGCGGCGCAAGCGCGTGGTTCGCATCCTGTACGCTTATAGCACGGTGTTTCTGTTCATCGCCGTGTTCACCGATCTGATCGCCTATGGGCTGGTACGTGAGAGCGGCGGCGTGCTGCCCCCGACGCAGATGCCGGGTCCGTACCTGCCGCTGTTCGTGTTCTACTTTCTGGTGGTGGTCGGCTTCTCGTTCCGTAACGTGCTGCGCGCCCGTCGCCGCTGCCTCACTTCGGTCACGTACCGCCGGATGACCTATCTGCTGCTCAGTTTCCTGATGCCCGCGCTCGGTATCTTCCCGTATACGCTGGTGTTGCCGCGCGTGCCGGAACTGGCCGTCTGGACGTTGCTGCTGGTCAACCTCGCCAATGTCGCGGTCGCGCTGATGCTCGCGTTCATGGCCTACCCGCTGGCGTTCTTCGGCCAGAACCGCCCCGACCGCGTGATCAAATCCGAACTGCTGCGTTTCTTCCTGCGCGGACCCGTGACCGGGATCGCTGTTCTGCTCGTGATCCTGTTCCTGCCGGGTGCGCGCGTATTCGGCCTGCCCGGACCGGAGTTTTTGCCGTTCGTCGCGGTGGCGACGGTGCTTGTCTTCCAATGGGGGATCGCCGTCGCGCTGCCGACGCTCGACCGCTGGCTGGTCTATGGCAAGGATCAGGAAGACGCGCTGCAAATCCGCGACCTGACCGAACACATGCTGACGAAGGCCGACGCACGGCAATTACTGGAAACGCTGCTCGCCGCGATTTGCGACCTGCTACGCACGCCCAGCGCGTTCGTGCTTTCCGAAGAAGGCGAGGGACCGCAAGTCGAGCGTGCGGTTGGCTCACTCACGCCCTCCAAAGAGTGGCTCGCCTCGCCCGAACTGGCCGCGTTGCTCGCGGATACGACCGCGCTGCCCGCCGATGCGCAGCAGCAAAACGGGCTGATCGTGTGGCAATCCTATTGGCTCACGCCGCTATTCAGCGACCGCACGCCCGTCAATGGCGCGTCGAACGGCCACACGCCGCCGCGCTTGATCGGGCTGCTCGGCGTGTGGGCGCGCTCGGCACAGGTGAATCTCGAACCGGATGAAGAGGTCGTCTTCGGTGCGCTGTGCAGGCGCGCGGCGCGCGTCCTCGAAGATACGCGCTTTCAGGATGAAGTCCTCGCCGTCTTGCAAGGCTTGCTCCCGGAAATCGACGCCGTGCAGCAGCTTTCCGGTCCGGCGCGGCACGGCAGCGCTCCGGCACTTGCCAACGCGGGGCTAGAGATCATCCGGCAGCCGGAATTCGCGGATTTGATTCGTGATGCGCTGCGCGATTATTGGGGCGGTCCGCGCCTGACGGAAAGCCGCCTCTTGCAGCTCAACGCCGTGCGGCGCGCGGTGCGCGAAAACGATGGCAACGCAGCGCGCGGCGTGCGCGCGATCCTCGGCAAGGCGATTGAAAGCCTCAAGCCGGAAGGCGCGCCCAACCTGAGCAACGAATGGCTGCTTTACAATGTGCTGGATATGCGCTTCGTACAGGGGCGCAAGACGCTCGAAGTGGCGGACAAGCTGGCGATGAGCGAGGCGAACCTGTTCCGCAAGCAGCGCGTGGCGATTGATCAGGTCGCGCAGCGCATCGCGGAGATGGAGCGCGAAACGTCGCGGTGAAGGCGCTACGGGATCACATCGCACGGCGTGCTGCGCTGGCCGTCGTGTGCGCTTTCGTCGCGCTGTATCTTGTCGCGGATGCGCCCGACCCGACCTCGCTTTATAACCGGGTGGCGGCACGCACGAGCGCGATCCAGTTCAGCTATCTGGGCTGGATGAGCGGCGCGATTTTGGATAAGGTCGGGGAAGCGTTCGGCGGCGCGCAGGATTATCTGGACGAGCAGGCGCGGGCGGCTTACGTGGTAGATTACCTGACGTGGGTGGGCAAGCAGCAATCCTACGATTCGCAAATCACGGCGCGGCTCGCGAAGGGCGACACGGATGCGCTGATCGCGCCGCTGCGCACCGAACGGGATGCCGCCCGCGCGGAAGTGACGCGCCGCGAACCGCTCGCGGAAGCCATCGCGGAAGGGCAGGTCGCCGCTATCCTCAAGCGTGAGGGCTTCGATACGCTGGGGCAGATTATTCCGCCCGTCGCGGCGCATGTGACACAGCTTCCCGCGCTGCTGGTTATCTCCCCGCGCAGCCAAATCCGCGTTGAAAGTTCGGTGAATGTGACGACGTTGAGCGCGGATCAGGCGACCGCGCTTGAGGACGCTATCGACAAGGATTTGAACCGCTCCTCGATTATCGTGCCGCTCGGCGGGTTGAGCCTGTTTCCGAGCATGGTCATCCAGACGTGGTATACGCCGTCTTTTTTCGAGGTGATGGCGCACGAATGGACGCACCATTATTTGTACTTCTTTCCGCTTGGCCTGACCTACGACAGCGCCGAAGCGCGCATCCTCAACGAGACTACGGCGGTCCTCTTCGGGCGTGAGGTCGCGCGCAAGGTCATTGAACGCTATTACGCCGCGTTTCCGCAGATCATCGCGCAGCTTCCCCCCTTGCCGACTGCCGCACCCGCCGTGACTACGACTCCAGCAACTGCGACCGCCACGACAGCGCCGCTGCGCTTCGATTTCGGCAAGGCAATGAATGACACGCGCGTGCAGGTCGATACTTTGCTCGCGGCGGGTATGATCGAAGAGGCAGAAGCGTATATGCGGCAGCAGCAAGCGTATTTCGCGGCAAATGGCTACCCAATCCGTAAGCTGAACCAGGCGTATTTCGCGTTTTACGGCGGCTATCAGGGCGTCGGCGGCTCCAACGCGAGCGGAGCCGACCCGACAGGCGCGGCGATTGCGGCGCTACGCGCGAGTGCCGGGTCGCTGCGCGCGTGGCTGGAACAGATGCGTGGGATCACCAGCCGCGCGGAATTGTTGCGCGCCGCCGGGATGTGATTAAAGGTACGCCCTCCGGTGTAGGCGTCGTGGCTTGCCCGACCCGTTTTCAATCCAAACCGGGCGGACCGATGTGTCCGCTCCTACAAATACGATCCGTTTATACAGCCGACGTGAGCGACCGCGTATACGTCGCTTCCGGGATCAATACGCTCACGGCTTCCGGCACGATGGACGCGCGCACCGGACCCGGCTCGATGATCTCCCCATCCATTTCGATGCTCTGCGGCGGCTGCGGCGCGACGACGACTTCCTTCACCTGCCAGTGCTGTTCCAGTTCGGTCAGGCCGAGCGCGGTTGTCGCCAGCTTCGCCATGCCTACGACGGTCGGGATCAGGATTACGTCGAGCAGGCCATCGAAGACGCTGATCTCGCGCCCGGCGTTCATCCCCGCCGCGCCGAGGCTGCCCGAATTGGCGACCATCACGAATACGCCGTCCAGTTCGGTTTCCTTGCCGTCGAGCGTAAGGTGATAGGGAACGGGCGGCGTCTGCGGCAGTTCGCGCAGCAGCGAGAGCGCATAGGCGAGGCTGCCCAGACGGTTTTTCGTCTCGCGGTCGGCATTCTTGATCATCTCTGCGGCGATGCCGAAGTTGGTACGCAGCACGAAGGCGCGATCATTAGCGATGCCCATATCCATCCGCTTCGGGATGCCGCTCCCGCAGACCAGCTTGATCGATTCGGCTATCGGGTTCGGGATGCCGAGTTCGACGGAAAGCACGTTCGCCGTCCCACCGGGGAAGATCGCGAGGTGCGCAGCCGTTCCGGTCAGCCCGGCAGCGACTTCGCCGACCGTGCCATCGCCGCCATAGGCCGCCACCACGTCGAAGCCCTCTTCGGCGGCTTGCTTCGCGAAGCGGTTACCATCGCCTTCTTTTTTGGTAACTGCGAGGTCCCATTCGATTTCTGCTTCGCGAAATTCGCGATTCATGGTTTGCAAAAAGTCGTTATCAAGTGAAGCCGCCGGGTTGACGATTACCTTGACGCGCTTGCATTTGTAAAATTCCGGCTGGGTGGGCTGCGGGTTGTCGGACATCGTGAACCTTCTTGTTTTATTACGTGAGCAAAGCGGGTTTTAACAAAAAAAGAGCGCCGGGGCAACCAGCGCTCATTAGGTGACTCAGAAGGCGTAGCGTATCTCGCAATAGGGCAGGTGCGCGCCGAGCATCGCGCAGAACTCATCGACCAGCTTGCCTTTGAAGCCGTGTCTGTAGCGGATGTTCTTGCCACCCGTCTGTGAATACTTGGTCTCCTGATTGTCCGGCGTCCAGAGCAGATCCTCGCCTTTGGGATGCCAGCCGAGGTTGACCTCGTGCATCCGGTCGTTGTGTGTCAGGAAGATCACTTCGGTCTTGAGCTGTGCCTTCGCTTGCGGCGTGAGCGTGTCGTCGATGAGCGTCATCAATTCCGCGTAATCCGCCTGCCAGCCCTCGTAATAGATAACAGGCGCGAAGTTCACATGCACCTCGTAGCCCGCGCGCACGAAGTCGTTAATCGCGCCCACGCGGTCCGCGATTTTCGAGGTGCGAACATCCACGATTTTCGCAATGCGCTGCGGCATCACGCTAAACCGGATGCGCGTCTTGCCCTGCGGGTCGTAGTTCAGCAAATCGGGGTTGACAAACTTGGTAGCGAAAGTGGTTTTCGCAGTGGGCAGGCTACGGAAGAGCGTTACCAGATCGCGCACGTTATCGCTGACCAGCGCATCGACGGAACAATCGCTGTTCGTGCCGATCTCGTAAACCCACAGCGATGGGTCGGCCTGATCAGGTGTGGGCTTGGGTCCCTGCTTCGCGACGTGACGCTTGAGGTGCGCTGTGATTTGTTCGATGTTTACGAAGGTCGTGATCGGGTTGGCGAAGCCCTTGCGCCGGGGGACGTAGCAATTGTGGGTTACAATCCCACTTGCGATGTAGGATTCTGGTCCAGGGACATGGAAGTTGTGGACCGTCGTTTGCAGCACAAGCGGCGTGATCGACGTGATTTTCTGCGTGCCGATGATGCCGGATTGCTCGGCTACTGCCCAATCGTCATTGGTGAGTTGCCCGATCCTGACCCATCCGCGCCGGGTCAGGATCGGGTGTTCCGCTGTCGCTCGCAGCTTGCGGTCGCCCACCCGAATTTCCAATAGCTGTTCGACTTGCCGCGCGGAAATGCCCGCCACGCGCGCCGGGGAAACTCGTTCTTTTTCGTAGGACAATACCTCGTCGCCATCTCGAATTTGCTCGATGGGGACTGAGCCGCTTGGCGTAGCGATCAACGTCCCTGTTGCGACGCAATAGGAACACGCCATCGCGCAGCCATTCGCTATCGATGGTGCGGTGAAATTGGAACTGCGGCTGTTCGGCTCCGTCGTGATGCTCTTCTTCGCGCCCAGAACAAGGCTGCTGCGCTTGATCTTGATCCAGTCCTCGACATTGCCCTCATTACCGTGCAGCCCCGGAATCTGCCAGTGTGAGGGAACCTCGATCAACTCCGCGCCCGCGAAGCGCCGCAAAGTCTGCTGCCCACGCGGGTAGAACGATACATCCGGCTCGTAATAGATCGTGCGAATATCCAACATGTCGCCAAGCGGCGTCTCAACAGCATCCGACTCGCGCAACAAAACACTCCTTCGGTTGTAGAAAATGATTCTACATAAGGAATGTATGAGGCACGTAAACATCTGTGCCAATTTTCACGAAGAGCATGGGATGCGCGTACCACCCGTTTGGGGAGCGTAGCACAGGCGTAGCTCATTGTCAGGTTTGCTGTATAGGACAGTATTTATACTGTGCTTACCATCCGGTTTTTGCAATAAAGAAAGTCAAAATGGTACGCCTGTCAACTTTTATTGCGGTCCTGCTTCTATTCAGCCTGTGCGCCGTTCCTTTTTCGCAAACCGCCGCAGTCGCGACTGCTGTACCGCTCGTTTTTGATTATCCTGTCAATGGGCAAACGCTCGATCTGGAAGGCGCGTATCTGTTTGCAATTAAGAAGCCCAACCCCGACCGCCCCTATCGCTGGATTTTTACAGAGAACGGATACCATATCTGGGACAGTCTGGTTGACGAACACACGCTCTCAACCGGGGAGTATGGCATCCACGTTGCGACGCCGCAGCACGACCTGTTTCACGAAGGCATGTTTTCCGTCACGGTCAGCGAGTGGCAGCGCGGCAACTGGACGCGCACACAGACCATGACCTTCAATATCAAGGCGCGGCTGAAGGTTACTGTGACGCCCTGGTTGATCACACCCACACCGCTCGCTGTAACTGCAACACCGACCTTCGTTGCTGAAGCTACCCAGCGATGCGATAATTCTTGCGTGAAAACTGGAATCGCGGCAGGGGAAAAGTTTCTGGTTTTTCTAAATCAGGTGAACAATAAGTTCGATGACTCGGTATTCACGGGCGATTATCGCACGGACCCGCTGGGAACCCTGAAAGGCGGTGAGTTGTACACGGTGCAATATGATCCACAGTCGAAACTGTGGACCACGACAGGTTTCAATCAGGAAACGAATGGCATCCTGACGACCACATACAGCAATGCAGACCCAGCAGCTTTTCAGATTTCGATGTGGGGTTGGGTGTTCAACATCTCATGTAACGGGGAGGTATTCGATAGTGGATATGGCGTTGTCGGAACAATTGCGTTCCCGGATCAGGGTCCCCGTTGAGTATACCGCATTTCTTCGTAGGGGCGGACCGATGTGTCCGCCCGAGAAGATGGGTTGGGCAAGCCACAACCCCCGCAACTGACCAAATACGGATCAGCCGCCCTTCCACTTCGCGATCAATGGACGCAGCGTATCAAGCGCCTGCGATCCGAGTTTCTGGCTCGGTTCGATGTACGAATTCTCCAGAAATTCGTTCCAGCTCACGATCAGGATCGTGTTCGCGCCGCTTGAGACCGCGCCGTTCCAGCTCCGCGTGAGGAACTCGCCTGCCGCGCGTAGTTGAGGAGCGGTCGGGTTCGTGCGGCCAGCGATGCGGCTCTCATCCCAGCCGGGCAGAACAGTCGGCGTGTAGAACGTACCGCCGCGCGCTTTGGTGCGGTTGTACCATGTAATCGCGGTCGAAGCTGGGTTGCGTGACCATGCCGTGTTGAACAGATACAGGCCATCGAAGGTCGCGATATACCCGGTATTCGTGCCTTCCGCAACCCAGATTGTGTTGTGGCCGGGGTCTACTTCCTTGCGCATCGCCGCCCACTGCGCGACGGTGAAGCGCTTTTCGTTCCAGAAGTAGATGACGGGCTTGCCGCCATAGCGCAGATAGCCGGGGTGGTTCACTCGGTCCCCGATCAGGTAGCGCAGCGATTCCAAGACCTCATTGGTGTTCGCGTTGTAGCCGCCTTCCTGCATATCGACAGAGGCCGCCGCATGGAAGCCCTTGCTCGCGGCCACATCGAGCAGCGTATTGAAGACGCCCGCCGTCAGGTTGCCGTTTTTCGGACCGAACCAGCTCATCACGAAAGCGTCAATGCCCGCGCCGCGTGCTTCATCGACCTGACGGCCAATCACGCCGCCATCTGCCGAATTGTAGGGCGAGGCAGGGCGGTCAGTCAGGCGGCCATCATTCCAGCTATCGGATGAATACCATCCGAAATAATAAGCGTAGACCTGTCGTTCACCGGCAGCCTGTACGGGCGCGACATGCGCTACAGAAGCGAACGCGGAAAGCAGCGCGACCGCGATTAGAAGCAAGGAGAGACGAAACGTTTTCATACGTGCAACAACTCTTTCTCAACGGACGATTTACGCGGCGTACTATACAGGCGCAGATTACCTAGAACAAGCATTCTTAATCAGGGACTTATTAAACGTAGGAAGCGGGTACTGGCAAATATCGTAGATTTACCGAAGCAATGAATTCTATTTTTGTGGGCGGACACATAGGTCCGCCCCTACAGGTTGCACGTTGATAGAATTATCGGTCTACGCGAAAAGACAAGTCGGACAAATCCGACCCCTACAGTGGCGCGCACAGGTATTCGTGGGGGTGATCCTGGTGTCCGCCCACGCTTGTGATTTTGATGAGTTTATCCTGCACTGGTAACTTTCACGGTTGAAAATGGACGACAGCGCACATATACTCTCTTCATATACCAACTTGCAGGGATACCACATTGCCGACCCCGCTGTATCAAAAGCTATACGATCACGTCAAGGAAGCGATTGAAAGCGGCCAGCGCAAACCCGGCGAGCGCGTGCAATCCGAGAAGGAACTCGCGGAACAATTCGGGGTCAGCCGCATCACGTCCAAAAAGGCGCTTGAAAAGCTATACGACGACGGCCTCATCGACCGCATTCAAGGCAAGGGGTCGTTCGTCGCACAGGTCGCCCCGCCTGCCGAAGCGCGCAAGGTCCGGCGTGAGGAGCGCACGGTCGGTTCCGGCCTGATCGGGGTGCTACTGCCGGACCTTTCCGAGTCGTTCGGGCTGAACCTGCTACGCAGCATCGATACAGCGTGTGCGGAAAGCGGCTTCTCGATGATCTTCCGGCTGACGCATGGCAACCAGCGCGCCGAAGAAGCGGCGTTGCATTCGCTGCGTGCGGCAGGTGCGCAGGGCGTGATCATCCTGCCCGTACAGGGTGAATTCTACAATGCCGAACTGCTGCGTATCGTGCTGGATGGCTTCCCGGTGGTGCTGGTGGATCGTTACCTGCGTGGCATCTCCGCGCCGACGGTATGCAGCGACAATTATCACGCAGCGCAGCGTATGGTCGATTACCTGCTCGAACGCGGTCACCAGCATATCGCCTTCATCTCACCGCCCGCCGAACACACATCCTCGCTAGAGGAGCGCGTGCGCGGCTTCGTGGAGCGCTTCGCGGCGCGCGGTCTGGCATTGCCTGCCGGGTATCTGTTGACGGACCTGACGAGTACGATGGCGCAGTCCTCCGGCGTCGAACAGGTCCGAGCCGACCGGGGGCGGCTGGTCGATTTTCTGCATAGCAACCCACAGTTGACGGCGATCTTCGCGTGCGAATACAATCTCGCGCTGCTGGCCGACCGCGTGCTGGATGAGATGCACGAACGCGCCGTGCGCCCGGTCGTTGTCTGCTTCGACTCGCCGCAGGTACGCTTCGGGCGGGCGCGCTTCAGCCATATCCGGCAGGATGAAGATGTGATGGGCGAACGCGCATTACACGTCCTCGCGCAGGTGATGCGCGGCGAAAGCGTTGCCGCGTTGAATATTGTCGGGGTAGACCTGATCGAAGCCGAAGATGAAGCGCCGCAGAACAACTAATCACAAAATCGTAACAATGCGCCCGCCAAACCGCTTTTGAGGCACTTTCACAGTTGCGCATTTAACATCAGGTGAGTATATTGACGTGTGTGGTTTCTTGACTTTTAAGTAACCGCTTTTGCACTTAAAGTTTTTTAACGAAGCCCCCGGCGGGGTGAGCCGGGGGTTTTTCGTGTCAGGCACTCTGGCGCGGGTGCGAATGTTCGCGCAGCCATTCGACAATCGCTTCTGGCGTATGGTTGCCCTTCGCGATGTCGAGGATGTATTCGTAATCGCGCTGCACTTCATAATCGAAGACATACCCGTTGCGCTCCAGAAAACGCCCGGTCGCGACGACGGCGGTGCGTTTGTTGCCGTCATAAAAGAGGTGATGATAGGCCAGCGAGTGCATCAGCGCAGCGGCTTTATCCAGCACAGTCGGGAACTGCGGCTGCCCAAACAGCACAATCGAGGGTCGCAGCACCGCCGAATTGAGCAGGTGCAGGTCACGAATCGCGGCGTGTCCATCAGTGACTTCCTCGTTGATTTCAACGAGTTCGGAAGCGTTGATATAAAGCGTGGGCATGGACTACTGTTTGCGTAGTTCTTCAAGCAGCCAGGCATTGGCCGCGATGATCTGATCGATGAGGCGCATATCGCGTTCGGCTTCCGCTTCGGGGAGCGATTCGGCGGGCGCGAGCGGAAACCACGCCGCGAAATCCGACCAGTCGCGGCGGTTCTCCGCGACATCGAGCGTCATCCGTAGCGCTTCGGGCGGGTCCCACGCGGCGCGCTCGCCATTCACAGCGAGCATGAACAGCGCGGCAACAACAGCGGTGCGCTTATTGCCATCCGTGAACGGGTGATTACGCGCGATGGAATGCAGCAGTGCGGCGGCTTTTTCGGGCAGCGTCGGGTACGCATCCGCGCCGAATGCGCTGGCCGCCGGGCGCAGCACCGCCGATTCGAGCAACACAATATCGCGAATCTTCTGGCGACCGGTCATGATCCGGTCGTCGTTGAGCAGGCGTCCATTGATATAGATGAGTTCGGAGAGAGTCAGGTAGCGCATGGAGAGGATTGTAGCGCAGCGCGGCGGTTCGCTGGTATGATTGAAGCGCAAAATGAGGCGTATTCATGTCCAATAACCCCGGTACAGACCGCGAACTGCTCACGCAAAAGGCGTATGCGTCCGATGAAAAGCTGCGCGTGCGGATGCAGACTCACGCGCTGTACAGCGTTCCGGGCGAAAACCTGCCGAAGTGGGTACTGGACAAGGTGCAGTGGCGTGGTGACGAGCGTGTGCTGGATGTCGGTATGGGCGCGGGGTTATATTTTGAGGAGACCTTGCGGCGTATCCCGGAGGGGCAGTACATCGCCGCCGACCTCTCCCTGGGCATGGCGCGCGAAGCCGCAACGCAACGCGCCGCCGAACCGATCCGCATCCTGAACGCGGATGCGCAGGCGCTGCCCTTCCCTCCCGGCGTGTTCGATGTGGTCATGGCGAATCACATGCTTTACCACGTCCCGGATATTCACGCGGCGCTGGCCGAAGCCGCGCGCCTGCTCAAGCCGGAAGGCGTGTTGATCAGCGCGACGAACAGCGCAGCAACCATGCCGGAGTTCGAGAACCTGCGCTGGCAGGCACTGAGCCAGCTTGGGGTGAGCGCCTATGGAGACGAGTATGTACAGTCGTTTGCAGGAGGCTATTCGCTCGAAGATGCGGCGGCGCTGTTGCATAACTACTTCTTCGCGGTCGCGCGGCACGACCTGCCGGGGGCGCTCATCTTCCCGGAAACGCAACCGATCCTCGATTATCTGAACAGCACGCGCGATCTGGTGGAGCCGCGTCTGCCGCGCCGCGCGCACTGGGAAGATTACCTGGAGATCATCGAACAGCGCGTGCGCCGCGAGATCACCCGCTATGGCTTCTTCGTCGTGACGAAGCTCTCCGGGGTATTGATCGCGACGCAGCGTGGCGATTTCGCGGCAGATTATACGGCGCGGCTGAACGGCCAGTAGATTAAGTACAGGCCATCCAGCCCTATTCGACAATTACGGCGCGACAACCGCCCACACATCGCCAACATTCTGGCCGCTGGTGCTGCCCGGCGCGGTGTCCTTCGCGAAGAGGTACAGCGGCTTGCCGTTGTAGGTCACTTGCAGCGAGCCATCCTCGCGCTTGAGCGTCTCCAGCTTGCCCGTGATGCCCGCGCCCGCTGTGAGCCGATCCAGCGCGCCGACGGTGAAGGGCGGCCATGCTTTGGCGCAATCGCCTGTGCAAGCGCTCACACCGGGCGTATCCTTCGCGAAAGTGTACAGCGTCATGCCGTCGCTCGTGGTCAGCAGATCACCGAGGGTCTTGTCCTTGCTCGTCGCGACCGTTTCCGGCACGACCGTGAACCAGACCTTGCCGACGTTCTCGCCGCTGGCGTCACCAATGGCCTTATCATCTTTCCAGTAGTAAAGCGGCATACCGTTGTAAGTCACCTGCAAGGTGTCATCCTTGCGCTTCGTCGTGCCAAACTTGCCGCGCAGGTTGAGGCCGGGGACGAACGCATCCGCGCTCTTGACGAGCAGCGGCGGCCAGGCTTCCGCACACTTATCGACACAATTGCTCGTATCAGGCGCGTCCTTCGTAAACATATACAGAGTCATGCCTGTCGGTCCGACAAGGACGTTCCCCAGTTTCGGGATCGGCTGCGCATAGACCGTCGCGGGCGCGACGACCCACCACACACGCCCAACGCGCTGCCCGGTCACATCTCCAATCTTCGTATCCTTCGCCCAGTAGTAGAGCGCAATACCGTTGTAGGCTACTTGCAGCGTCCCATCCTTGCGGGTGATGGTGCTGAACTTGCCGGGAATGCCCTCCGCGAAGGTCAGTTTATCCGCACTTTCGACGAGCAGCGGCGGCCAGGCTTTCGCGCAGCCTTCATAGCAGACGGTCTCGTTTAGCGGATCGTGGCTGAACAGGTACAGCGTCATGCCGTCTTTGCCGATGAGAAATTTGCCGAGTTCCGGGGTGCTGCCGAGGCTCACCAGCGGAGCCGGAGCCTGAGCGGACGCGGGGCTGAAGGTCAGCAATGCGAGCAGGACGAGGACCAGAGTTTTCAAGCGGAACATTTCGCCTCCAAAAGGTGTATCGGTACTTCGTGAACAAGAGGGCGCGCACCTCTGAGACCTATATCGCCTGCAACATGGCGATTGGATTGCATACCCCATTACTTTGCGGGCGCGGCATGGTTAGGCTAGACTGATGTGCGGAGCGATGACCATGCACCCGGATGACATTCACCTGATGGCGCAGATCGCGCGGCAGGACGACCATGCCTTGCGGACGCTGTATCAACAATATGGCACGGCGGTCTATAGCCTTGCGTACCGGGTGCTGCAAAATACGACGTTGGCCGAAGAAGCGACGCAGGATACTTTTCTCAAAATCTGGCAGCAGAAGACGACATGGGACCCGGCCAAAGGCGCGCTCAAAAGCTGGCTGCTGACCGTCGCGCACCACACCGCTATTGACCGCCTGCGCCGCGAAGCGCGACAGCCCGCCACACACCCGGAGGCTATCGAAGACGTGGAAGCCTTCGGCGCGCTGCGCCCCGGCACGGAAACATGGCAGGATGACATCGTGCTGCGTTCGCTGATCCAGCACATTCCGGCAGAGCAGGCAGCGCTCATCGAACTCGCATTTTTCGGCGGCTTGAGCCACAGCGAGATCGCGGAGCGCACCGCGCTTCCATTAGGAACGATTAAGACGCGACTGCGCACTGGATTACGAAAATTGCGTGAATTATGGCTGGAAACATCCAATCACCATTGACCTGACGTATAATTAGGTAGAGCAGAAAGTATTGTGATGAACCGTAACCTCGACAGGACAACCAATTGTGACGCTATCGTGGACCTCATCCCCGATTATGCGTTCGGGTTGACCGATCCCGCGGAAACTGCGCGCGTCGAGGCCGGGTTGTCGGATTGCCAGGAGGCTATCGCGCAGCTTGTCGATTTTCAGAATATTCAGAATGCGATGCGCGCGGATGTGCCACAAATTGAACCTTCCCCGCAACTCGAAAGCCGCCTGATTGCTGCACTCCAGAATCCTGCGAAGCAGACGCCACTAAAACCAATACGCCGCTTGCCCGTGCGCAGGGGTTGGCTGGCGACGGCGGGCGCAGTGGCTGCGCTGCTGCTGACGAATATCTACTGGTTCGGGCGTGTGAACGACCTCTCCGCGCGCGCGAACACGCCGACGCCGCAAATTATTGGGAGCCAGCCACCCAACGCTTTCGTGCTTGCGAATACCAGCGAACTGCGCTGGGTGCGCCTGCCGCCGTCGCAGCAGAATACGGGCGCGGCGGCCTTCCTGATGTGGAACGCGGAGAGCAAAATCGGGATTCTGTACGCGACCGGATTCCCAACAGTGGCCGCGGGGATGACTTATCACCTGTGGCTTACGCGCGCAACAGAATTCCTCAGCGGCGGCGATTTGACGGTCGATCCGAACGGAAAGGGTGCGCTCCTGTTCAATATTCAGGAGCCAATCGACAAATGGACGTGGGCGCGCATTACCGTCGAACCGATTGACGGTAGCAAAAAACCTTCCGAAATGGTCATTGTGAACGGCAAACTCTAGCCGTCGCGCAATAATGCTCTTGTGAATAACTGCACAAGGTGCGGTTTCGGCGGTATAATCTACTCTGTTGAAACGGAGTATCGGGCATGAGCAGGGCGCGATTTTCACAATATGCGTGGGGCGTGACGCTCTACAACGTCGCGGTAATCGTGTGGGGCGCTGTCGTGCGCGCGACGGGTTCCGGGGCGGGCTGCGGCAGCCATTGGCCGACCTGCAACGGTGAGGTCATCCCGTCGCTTCGGCAAATCGAAACAGCGGTCGAATTCGGGCATCGCCTGACGAGCGGACTGGCAGGAATGTTGGTGCTACTGCTGCTCGTGTGGGCATTCCGGCGCAAGGGGACGACGATCTTCACGCGCGGCGCGGCAGTTGCCTCGCTCATCTTCGTGATTATAGAGGGCGCGATAGGCGCGCTGCTCGTGCGCCTCGAATTGACTGCGAAGAATGACTCGCCGCTGCGTGCAGCGATGATTGCGGTTCACCTCTGCAATACGCTGTTGCTGCTCGCGGCGCTCGGCCTGACGGCGTGGAGCGGTGCGCGCAGGGAGCCGATCCGCTGGCAGATGCGGCGCGGTGTG
Source organism: Aggregatilineales bacterium (assembly GCA_965246845.1). Taxonomy (GTDB): domain Bacteria; phylum Chloroflexota; class Anaerolineae; order Aggregatilineales; family UBA2796; genus JBBRMW01. Next base: position 320,300 of record CBDFFR010000005.1, on the reverse strand, counting down.
GCGGCGCTGCTCGCGGTCGGGCTGGTCGGCGGGCTGGTCGTCTGCGCGGCGGGAGCAGTGACAGCGCTCGGCGATACGCTGTTCCCGTCGGGTTCGCTCGCAGAGGGCTTCGCCGCCGACCTCGACCCGAACGCGAATTTCCTGCTGCGGTTGCGCGTGATCCATCCAGCGGCGGCGGTCCTGACGAGTTTCTATTTGCTCGTCACCGGGCGTATCGTGGTCCGGCTGGTGCGCAAGGAGTCGTCGGCCTTCTGGTTCGGCATCCTGCAAATGGTGATCGTCGGGCAAATCGCGCTCGGTGTCTTCAACGTCATGCTGCTCGCCCCGGTGGTCATTCAATTGTTGCATCTGCTGCTGGCGGATGTTTTGTGGGTGGTGTTGGTCGTCTTCGCGGCGGAGTCAGTGATAGCGGGCGTCGCGCAGGAGATCGCGGAGCCGCTGCATACTGCGGCGCTTTCGACGGCGGGTAGCGCAGATTAGCGTGCGAAAGTCCGGTGTAGGGATCGCGGCTTGCCCGACCCACATTCCCGACACGAATTTTCGGGCGGACACACAGGTCCGCCCCTACAAAGACATATGCGTCCAGTGTAGGGGGCGTGGCTTGCCAGACCCGGTTTGACAAATTACGTGGCTAATGGCCGCCGGGAACTGGCGCGGCTTCGGGACGCGCTCCACCCATCGCCGCGCGCTGCGCCTGCATCTGCTCCGCCGCACGTTGCAAGGCGGGAAGCGCAGCAATCACGAACAGCCCGCCGATGATCACGCACACCGCGCCCGTTGCATAAGGGATTGCTGCGCTCAGGCTGTAGCTTATGCCGCCCCACAGCGGCGCGAGGACGCGCGCAAGCGCCTGCACTGCCTGGTTGCTGCCCTGTACACGGCCTTGCTCTCGCGGCGAGACGGCTTGCGAGATGAGGCCGTTCGTCGTCGGGATGATAAACCCGTTGCCAATCGCGACGAGCGTAGCCGCCACGAATATCAGCGGCACGAAGACGAAGAAGACCGCGATTGCATAGACCGTGAAGCCCGCACCCATGATGAACATGCCGCCCGACGCGAGCCGACCTTCCTTGTAGCGCTTGAGCGCACGTGGGATGATCGCGAGCTGCATCCCGACCCCGATTATACCGATGTAGGCGAGCAGTGCAGATGTGCCATCCGGCGACCATTTCAATTTGTCTTCGGTCAGGATGCTCAGGTTGCTTTGTAGCAGCGCGAAGGCGAGCGTCCACATGAAGATCGCGCCGAACAGGTAGCGAAGCTGCACAATATTGAACGCATTCAGAAGCTGCGTGAGCGGGTTGAGTTTGCGGATTTCAATCGCGCTGCGCCGATCCAGCGACAGGCTTTCCGGCATCGCGAAATAGCCCCAGATCGTGTTGAGCAGATAGACCACGAACGAAAAATAGAGTGGCGCGGAATATTGGCGCGTGATGCCATAGACCAGCCCGCCGACCGCTGGACCCAGCACGAAGGCGAGGCCGGAGACCGCGCCGATCAGCCCGAAGAATTTGGTACGCTCCTGCGGTTCGGTGATGTCGGCGGCGTAGGCGAAAATCGTAGCGATATTGCCGCCCGTCAGCCCGTCGATGATGCGTCCCAAAAAGAGCATCGCGAGCGACCCACCGATCCCGAATAGCAAGTAGCCAATCGCGGACCCGAACAGACTGATCAGCAGTACCGGACGCCGCCCGAAGCGGTCGCTCAATGCACCGAGGGTCGGAACGGCGAGGAACACGCACAGCGAATAGACCGTGAATAGCAGCGACGCCGCGAACGCGGTGGAATCGGGTGAGGTATACTGTCTGACAATGTAGGGCGTTACCGGGATGATGATCCCGATCCCGGCTAAATTGAGGAACGCGGTCACGAGGATGAACGAGCGTGTCCCCGCCGTGACGCGCGGTTTTGCGGTCGGCTGCATGGGTATTTTCCCTTTGATGGAACTGAGTGGTGTTTCACAATCTTCGCACAAAGCGAGTTGGGCAAGCGTACCGGGCGGACACATCGGTCCGCCCCTACAAAGACCATTGCGCTCCCGTGCAGGGGTCGGATTTATCCGGCCTGTCCTCATGCAGGGGCGGACACACAGGTCCGCCCCTGCATAGACAATTGCGTGTCGGCGTAAGGGTCGGGCTTGACCGACCTGTTCACAGCCCCTACACCGGACCACGCCCATGAGGGCGCTCGACGGTCTACGCCTGCTGGACCTGACGCACATGGTTAGCGGTCCCTATGCGGGGATGATGCTCGCGGACCTCGGCGCGCAGACCATCAAGGTGGAGCCGCCGGGCGCGGGCGAAGGGACGCGCCGCCTGCTCGCGGATGATCCGCGCAACACGCTCGATGGCATGGGCGCGTACTTCCTCACGCTCAACCGCAACAAGCAAAGCGTGACGATTAACCTCAAGCATGAGACTGGGGTCGCGCTCTTCTATGATCTCGTGCGCGCTTCCGATATTGTGCTGGATAATTTCAGCGTGGGTGTCACCGAACGGTTGCGTATCGACTACGCGCACCTCGCGGCAATCAACCCGCGCATCATCACCGCGAGCATCACCGGCTTCGGCGGCACGGGACCGGATCGCGACCGCGTGGCTTTCGACCTCGTGACACAGGCGGTTGGCGGCACGATGAGCCTGAGCGGACCGGAGGGCGGCCCCCCAACGCGCTTCGGTCCGGCGATTGGAGACATCGGCGGCGGTGTGATGGGCGTGATCGGCGTCCTCGCGGCAGTCGTCGCACGGGAACGGACCGGGCGCGGGCAACACGTCGATATTTCGATGCTGGATGCGCAAATCAGCTTTCTGAATTACGTCGCGACGGTTCACGCGCTCTCCGGTGATATTCCTGGTCCGCTCGGCAACGGCCATTTCATCCATGTGCCGTACAACGCATATGCGGCGCGGGATGGTTACGTAATCATTGCGATCATCACGGATGGCTTCTGGAAGGAATTCGTCCGCGCCTTCGCTTTAACCGATTTGGATACGCCGGAAAATGATCAGCAACCGGGACGTCTGCGCAACAAACAGCGCATCGACGCGCGCATCACCGAACTTTTCCAGACCAATACACAAGCGCATTGGCTGGCGAAGCTGGCCGAAGCGCGCATTCCCTCCGCGCCCGTCAACAATATCGCGCAGGCTCTGCACGACTCGCAGGTGCAGGCGCGCAATATGTACCCCGAAGTGCGGACACCGCTTGGCGGCGTGACGCATATTCCCGGCAACCCGATCAAGCTCTCCGAAACGCACGAGGAGCGCTTCGAGCCGCCGCCGCTTGTCGGCCAGCACAACGCGGAGATATTCGGCGGGCTGCTCGGCAAGACGCCGGAAGAAATCGCGGCACTGCGCGCGGCGGGCGCGATTTAGATTGATTTTGCGGGTGGGGCAATAGTTCACTCATAAATAACAAGTAAAGAGGTGAGAGTGATGAGACTAATTGAAAAATGGGTACTATGCAAGCTGCCAGAGATTGGGTACAAACATTTCATGGTGGTCTTCAAAACAAGTAAGCAGAAGCGGCTCGTTCCCTAGTTCATTGAAACTGTGCATTCTCGAAAAAATTAGAGGAGACTATGCAAGAAAAAGCAGTGAAAAAACCAGTGCTTCAGCGTTATGACTGGGGTACGCTGCTGGTGATTGTGACGACGTTGTTGGTCGGTGGAAGGCTTCGCCTGTCCTTTGTACAGTCGTCGGCCCTTCCATTAAACGATGGGGGAATGTTTTATGTGATGATCAATGAACTCATTCACAATCAATTTCGGCTGCCTGCGTTTACTTCATACAATTTCAGCAATATTCCATATGCCTACCCGCCGCTTGGGTTTTATATAGTCGGGTTACTCAATAGAATTAGCGCGCTGCCCGTACTTCAAATCATACGGTTTTACCCCGCTATAATTAATACTGTGACTATTATTGCGTTTTATCCGCTTGCTCGCGTGATGCTCAAGTCACGGATGCAAGCAGCTATTGCACTGATTTTGTTTGGTCTGTTTACGCACACGTTTAATTGGCAAATCATGGGCGGTGGCGTTACCCGCGCAACGGGCATGTTTTTTGCAGTTATGGCACTCACAGCGATTTATCAAATGCTCTCGACCCGGCGTGGGGTTTACGTTCCGCTCGCGGGTGCTTTGGTCGGATTGACGGCACTCAGCCACCTCGAAATGACCTTATTCACCGTGACCACCGCCGGATTGATGTTCGTGGCATTCGGGCGCTCTAAAATTAGCGTAATGCACGTACTGGTCAGCGCTGGAATCGCTCTGGCAATATCATCCCCGTGGTGGCTGGCCGTGATTTCGCAGCACAGCCTCGCACCCTTCCTCAATGTCCTGAGCAGCAGCCAAAGAGAAAATCTTCTCCCTTCGTTCGCTCAATTATTTATTGTCTTAAATCTTGGCGATCAGCCGTTGTGGGGCGCTCTTGCGCTCCTCGGAATCATATACTACGCTTACCGTCACCAGTTTTTTTACCTTTTTTGGCTTGTAGCCATTGTTTTTGTATATCCGCGTGCGGCTGCGAACTTCGCGCCCATACCTCTTGCCATGCTTATCGCAACTTTTGTGGAAGCCATATTGTTGCCATTTTTGCAGGGCAAATTTGCACCTATCCGTCCTCTTCCGAAAAGATATGAGTATTACATCACCGCTATCTTTCTGACTTGGCTAATTGCGTTTATGGTTCTGGCTGCGCCTGCAACCGTATTTCTCCCACATTTGGATGATAATCAGATTGAAGCAATGAATTGGGTTGCATCGAATACCCCGCGCGAAAGTAAATTTGCTGTTTTGGTCTCCAAAGTATGGAATGTGGACTCGGAGGGTGAATGGTTCCCTGCCATTGCCAAGCGTATGAATGTGCTTGCGGTGCAAGGCAGCGAATGGCTACCGGATAATCGTTTTTCCAGTCTGGAATATTATCACTCGATAATTGAGGGCTGCAGCGACTCGGTAGCATGTTTGGGAGAAATTCCCGATGAGCGTATTCAGCAGTTCAGTTATGTGGTTCTTGCATCTGCGGACAAAAACCTTACCAATCTTTGGATGTCTTCATTTTCCAGCGCCAATTATGTAAAAGTCTATGCCAACCCTTCGATGACCATCTTTTTACGAGCAAATGATCGGTAAAAACTCGAAGAGGTCCGTTATGGAACTTGAGATCGCGCAGCTACTCGAAATAGCGCAGCAGCACCGCTCCCAAATCGGCAGGCGTAATCGGCTTCGGGATAATCTCCGCGACCATTGGGCGCAGGTCGTCGCGCAGCCGCGATGGAATGGCGGTAATCACAAGAATGATCATTTTGGAGAGGCGCGGCTCGCTCCGTACATATTCCAATACTTCGTTGCCGCTGACATGCGGCATCGCCAGATCAAGCATCAGCAGGTCCGGCGTATTTTCCATTAGCACCTGGATTCCCGCTGCGCCGCCCGCTGCGCTCAACAACTGCACAGTGGGGAAAGTCTGCCGCACGATAGTCGAGAACAGCCGTAGTAGTTCCGGCTCATCTTCGATCACCAACGCGAGTTGCAAGCGGACCATTTCGACCGAATCCTTTGGAATATATCACCTCATTCATTATATGGGCGAAGCGTGCGCGTGTCTGTTCCACCCATATACCAGCATGATTGACGCAGGCTTGTTATAGACGCGCTATCAACACGCGGCGCAATATTTCTCGCGGAGCGACTCGCCGCGCATTTCGGACGCCGTTATGTGATGCTGTGCGGACGCGGCGCGACTGCGGAATTCGTCGCGCTGCGGGTCGCGCACGAATTTGGACAGGATCGCGTGATCGTCCCGGATGTGATTTGTCCGGTCGTCATCGAGTCGGCGTTGCTTGCGGGGTGCGGGGTGCGCGCCGGGGAAGTAGATCCACAACGCTTCACACTGGCTCTTGACGCGGCACAACCGGAAGCCAAAACTGTGGTCCTCACCGCCCATACATTCGGCCATGTTTCACAAAGCCTTGATAATTCCTCAATGCAAAATTATCACGAGTGCATAACGATTGACGATGCCGTACAGGGTTTGGGTGGGGAGCTGCCACACGGTGCGACAATGACCTTCACCAGCTTCGATCCTTCCAAAATGGTTGGCGGGCGGGGCGCTGCTCTACTCACCGATGATCCCGCGCTGTGGGATGCAATGCAGCGGGTCGCGCTGACACCCGTGCCGCCACTTGCCGCATTGCCGCCGCACTTGCACGCCCACGCGCTGCATCTGCATACCCGCGCAGCAGATTTGCTGCGCCCCTTCGATGCCGCGCCGGAGAACATCGACCGTATCAACGAAGGATTGCGGACTCTTGCAGCGCGTGTCGAAGCGCGCAACGCGAAAGCGGCATGGCTGCGCGCTCACCTCGACGGGCTGCCGCTCGTCCTGCCTGCGGTCGAAGCAGGTGACGCAATCTGGCGCTACACGATTGCCGCGCCGACGCCGCTCTACGCAAGGCGGCTGCTGCGCGCGCTCGCGGAAAGCGGGTTGCGTGCTTCTGATAATTATCTCTCTGTAAGTAAAATTTACGGATTGGGAGCGATCCCGCCAAACAGTGCGGCGCTCGCGGGGCGTTTGCTCAATCTGTGGGTCGATGAAACGGTGACGCAGGCCGATCTTGAGCGCACTGTCAAGGTGATCCGGCGCACGCTTGCCTCGTTTTCACCTTTATAGATTCAGATGCAGCAACTTTTCCTACCGGCCAATCCATCGGATCGTACAATGAACGTTCCTGAAATCTGAATACGAAACGTATACCGTATAACTATTCGGGTCGTCCATGTCAATTAAGAGCCTATCCATAAAAGGAGAGGATTGAAAAAGGGGTATATCCGGTTCAGAATGACTTCACCACAAAGCATCGAAACCGGGATATACCTTGAGCGCGAAGCGTACCACAAAACCGAAAAACGTGAACTATTGGAGTGTGCCAGAAGGACTCTGGGAACAGGTCAAGGGACTGCTCCCAGAGGGGAGTGGGCGCGGGCGACCACGCGCGGATGCACGAGCGGTATTGAACGGGATATGGTTTGTGTTGTGGACGGGTTGCCAGTGGAAAGCGGTGCAACGCGAATGGTTTGGGGTGTGTAGTTCAAGTCTGCATCGCTACTTTCAAGAGTGGCAGCAGGCGGGAGTGTTTGCAACGATGATGCAGGCGATGGTGGAGCTGTATGGCGAGCGAGCAGGTATCGGCTGGGACTGGCAGAGTATCGACAGTCGCTCATGCGCAGCGCCACTCGGTGGAGAAGCGACCGGCAAGAACCCGACGGACCGTGCCAAGTTGGGGAGCAAAGTGCATCTGTTGGTGGATGAACACGGCGCGCCGCTGGCGGTCCATGTGACAGCCGCTAACCAGCATGACAAATGGTCTGCCGACGACTTGGTGCTGGCGATTGTTGTCGAGCGCCCACCCACCGAACAGCACTTGTGTGCTGATAAAGGCTACGACTTCGCCGATGTGCAGCAGTTCGTTCTCCAACAGCACTACGTCCCCCACATCAAGCATCGCCGACGACGCGGGGAACCGTTTGTGCCAGACTGTCCCATTCCCGGCGAAGCTCGTTATCCCGCACGTCGCTGGGTTATTGAGCGCACTTTCGGCTGGCTGGTCAAGCGTCGTTCCATCCGTTCACGCTGGATGAAGAAGGCTGCCAATTGGCTTGCCTTTGTTCAATTTGCTTGCGCTCACATCCTTTTCGACTGCGCCATTTATGGATAGGCTCTTAGTTTAGACGTTACGCAGTTGGGGTGAAATGGTAAAATTGGCAGCATGAACAGAGCCAAATGTGACGAACAAGACTACATACATTTTCTGGTAGCGGCGCAAAACGTGTTTAGCAGCGTGGAAGCAGCGGCGACGCACCCGGAGGGAGAGGGCGTGGTGGCACATGACGCCTATACGCGACTGCTGCAGCGCCTGCCGCCAGACGGCAACGGACTGTGGGCAGAGGTGGAGGGGTGCATTACCCGTGAGCGCGGGATGCTGGTCATAGATGACAGTACGTTGGACAAGCCGTATGCCAGTAAAATGGCGCTGGTGAGTAATCACTGGTCCGGTAAACATCACCGGGTCGTGCGCGGGATAAACCTCATTTCGCTGGTCTGGACCGACAATGGGCAGAGCAGCTTGCCGTGCGACTACCGCATCTATAACAAAGCCAACGATGGACTGGACAAGAACGACCACTTGCGCGAGATGTTGGAGGTAGCCTACGCGCGCGGCTTTACTCCGTCGCTGGTCGCCTTCGACGGCTGGTACAGCAGTCTGGACAATCTCAAGCGCATTCGGGAGTATGCTTGGGAGTGGCTCACGCGGCTTAAGAGCAACCGCAAAGTCAGCCAAACACCGGGTCAGCAGCTTTCTATCTCCGACATCGCAGACATCCCGCCCGATGGTTGTGTGCTGCATCTGACCGGGTACGGCTTCATTAAGGTGTTTCGGACCGTTGACACACACGGCAACGCGGAACACTGGGCCACTTCCAACCTGCGCATGACTGACTTGCAACGCCGTGCAGCGGCTCAAAATGCCTGGACAATTGAGACCTACCATCGCAACCTGAAGCAGTTTGCCGCTGTCGAGCGCGGTCAGTTCCGCCTTGAAGTCTCTCAACGCAACCACATCGGTCTGGCTATCCGTGCTTTCCTGCGCCTGGAATACCACCGTATACATCAGTCTATCCCCATTCAAGAGGCTAAACTGTCCATCATTCGCCAAGCCATTCGTCTCTATTTGCTCAATCCTTGTATTGCTCTTCCCTCAACTGCGTAACGTCTAATAGCATTCTCGAACAAAATGTTTTCCTCTGACACACTCGACGAATTTTTGTCTGTGGTGCATCCAGATGAATAGGTCGTTATCAGTGATTTATTGATGAATTTTTGTGCTGTTCCTCTGCTCAAGCTGTGCTATTATCAACCCATTGTTAAACGCTCCCTACAGCAGGATTATTTAAGCACAACATGGTCGCATTGACATTCCCTGAGACTGCCTCGCCCGAAGCCGCCGACGAGCCTCCCTCGCGTAGCCCGCGAAACGATACCTCACCCCGCCCTGCGCTCTGGTCCGGCGTGCCGGATAGCGATTGGAATAACTGGCGCTGGCAGCTCGCACACCGCCTCAACTCCCTCGAAGAACTCTCCCAACTGATTCACCTCACGCCGGATGAAATTGCGGGCATTTCCGCGCGCGACCGCTTCCGGCTGGACATCACGCCCTATTTCGCGAGCCTGATCGACCCTAACGACGCGGCCTGCCCAATCCGGCGGCAGGTCATCCCGACAGCGGCAGAACTCGATGGCTTCGAGAGCATGATGCAGGACTCGCTCTCCGAAGACGCGCATAGCCCCGTCCCCGGCCTCGTCCACCGCTACCCGGACCGCGTGCTGATGCTCGTCACGACGCAGTGCGCGAGCTATTGCCGCTATTGCACCCGCGCGCGTATCGTCGGGGACCCCGGCGCGCAATTTGCACGATCCGATTATGACAGGCAGATTGCTTACATCGCCGCGCACCCGGAAATTCGCGACGTGCTGCTCAGTGGCGGCGATCCGCTCATCCTGCCACAAAAGCTGCTCGAACACCTGCTGGCTTCGCTGCGCGCGATTGAACACGTCGAGATCATCCGCATCGGCTCGCGCGTCCAGGTCTTCATGCCGCAGCGCATCGACGAGTCGCTCGTCGCGATGCTCAAGCGCTTTCACCCGCTCTGGATGAATATTCACTTCAACCACGCGAAGGAAATCACGCCGGAAGTCGCCCGCGCGCTCGCCATGCTCGCGGATGCGGGTATCCCGCTCGGCGCGCAAACGGTGCTGCTGGCCGGGATCAACGATTGCCCGAATGTGATGAAGGACTTGCTGCACAAGCTGGTGCGCAACCGCGTCCGACCGTATTACCTCTATCAGTGTGACCTCGTGGAAGGCGCTGGACACTTCCGCACGCCAATTAGCCAGGGTGTTGCGATCATGGAAGCGCTGCGCGGCCACACCAGCGGCTACGCAATCCCGACTTATGTAGTCGATGCACCGGGCGGTGGCGGCAAAATCCCGGTCGGACCGCAATATTTGATCTCACAGACGCCGGGGAAGTCCGTCTTGCGGAACTACGAAGGCTTCATCACCACCTACACGGAGCCGGAAACCTACACGCGGCACGACCCGGCGACCTGTCCCGCCTGCCGGCGCAGAGCGAATGAGGCGCAAAAAGGCATCGCGGGCTTGCTGCAAGGAGACGCCATGACTATCGAGCCGCGCGGCTTTCATGAGACTCACGCGCGCCAAACGGAGAATGGCACAGACGATTTTTCGGCAATATAAGACCTGCGCAGGACTTGAGCGCAAAACTTGCAACGAGCGCAGTGTACTAGGCGTCTTCGAGGTTGGTACTCAGCGCACGCTCGCGATCCGCAATGATCGGAATATCCGCGACCAGCCAGCTATCACGCTGCCGCTGCTCGACGTTGATCTCTACCTTATCGCGCGCGATGTTCACATATTTCGAGATCACCGCCATGATCTCGTCTTTCATCGCGGCCAGCTTTTCCGGCGAGAGGTCGCTGCGGTCGGTGACGAGGACGAGTTGCAAGCGCTGTTTGGCGTCCTTGCCGCTGCCTGCCTGATGTCTGCCCAGAAGTCGTTCCCAAAAAGTGCTCATTGTAATATCCTCAACCGCCCCCGAACAAGCGTGCCAGCCGGGAGAGAAACCCGTCCTTGTTTTCCAGTGTCATGAACGGGACGTCCTCGCCGTTCAGCCGCCGCGCGATGTTCTTGTAAGCCTCGCCCGCGCGACCAAGCAGGAGTTCGCCCCGGTTGGAGCCGATCAGGATGCCTTCATCGTCCGGGACGATGCCGATGGGCTTGATCGAGAGAATATCGACCACATCTTCGGTGGAAAGCATCTCGCCCTTGCGGACCATATCCGGCTTGACCCGGTTGATGATCAGGCGCATCGGGATTTTGCGTTCCATCGCTTCGATCAGCCCGACGATCCGGTCGGCATCGCGGACGGCGCTCACTTCCGGGTTGGTCACGACCAGCACTTCATCCGCACCCGCGACGGCATTACGGAAGCCGCGCTCGATCCCTGCCGGGCTATCGACCATGATGTAGTCGAAATCCGGGCGCAGCTCGTTGGTCAGCTCGATCATCTGTGCCGGGCTGACCGCTGTTTTATCGCGGGTTTGCGCCGCCGGAATGAGATACAGGTCCGGGTAATGCTTGTGTTTGATCATCGCCTGCCGGAGTTTCGCGCGCTTTTCGACCACATCCACCAGATCGTAGACGATTCGGTTCTCGACGCCCATCACGAGGTCCAGATTGCGCAGGCCAATATCGGCGTCGATGCAGACGACCCGCTTGCCGAGCGTTGCAAGTGCGGCGCTCAGGTTCGCGGTGGTCGTCGTTTTGCCGACGCCGCCCTTCCCCGAAGTAATGGTGATGACTTTAGCGGGCATTCATATCACTCGTTCCAGTGTTCCGCGATAATACGCCCCTGCCGCACAGAGACGATCTCCGGGCGTGGCTTGCGGCGTTTGTCTTCCGGGGCCATCGAAATAAAATTCGCGATACGGAGTTGCGTCGGCGCGAGGTCGAGCGCACAGATCACTGCATTCTCATCACCACCCGCGCCCGCGTGAACGCGCCCGCGCAGCTTGCCCCATACGACGACGTTGCCGCCCGCGATAATTTCCGCGCCGGGATTCACATCGCCAATCACGACGACATTCCCCGTGTTGCGGATCGTGCGCCCGTTGCGCAGCGTATGGTCGATCAGGATGCCCGCCGTCCCCTGCTCTTCGGGGTCGGTTTCGGCGGCTTCCATCTGCTCCTGCGAGTGAACGAGCGTGGTTTCGAGGCCGAGGTTGAGCGCGGTCGCGGTGGTCGTCGCGCTGTTGCTGATCACCGCCCAGAGGTTCATCTCACGCTTGCCGAGCGCCAGTTTGAGGCTGTCCATCTCGTGCGGGCGGACGGGACGGCTGCCCACATCGAGCGCGACCCGCGCCCCCTTGAAGAACGCCGGCTGCTGGTCAATGCGCGCCGCGAGCTTGTTGGTCAGTTCCATCCACTCGCCGCCATCAGGCCGGATAGTGAGCAGCAGACCCTCGCGTATACCTTTGATCGCTATCGGATCGTCCATGAGATTCCGTTTGAAGATCACTTAACTGTATTCGCAAACGCGATTTGTCGCAAGATACTTTCCCACAGCGGCGCGGCGACTTCGCTCAGGGCGAGCGGGACGGTCCAGCGCAGGATCACGACCTTGCCGGGCGTGGCGAGCGGGAGCGCGGCGAAGCTGACGACCTGCCCCGTGCTGCCATCCGTCGTATCATAGCGAGCGCCCGTCTTACCGCCTGCGCTGAACTCTGTGAAATTGGGAGCGGTCAGGCCGAGGGTCTGTTTGAGCGCGTCGGCTGCGCTCAGGTTCGCGGCAACGGTGAACACGTTCGCGACAAGCTGCGGACCGTTGGCCGCGCCGCTGTTATCCTGATAGCTCGTATCGGCGGGCGCGTGATAGAGCCGTGCGTCGGCCTGCACGTTTTGCTCGACCCAGCCGCTGGGCAGCATCAGGGTCAGACCGCCGGGCGCGTACTCGTGTGGCTGCGCAACTGCCGGGATAGCGTACTGCGCCGGGCGTAGCAGCTTCGCGCTCGCGCGGACCGCCTCGAAAGTGGGCGCGAAATTTGCCCAAATCAGCCCCGGCGTCAGCGCGATCATCCACCCGACACGGCCATCCGGCAGCCGGAAGGCAATCGCCTGTTGAAACAAATCAGCCTTCGGCTCCTGAATAAGCACATAATAGGCATCCAGCGCGGCGACGGTAGTTTTATCCTGGCTCACCAGCTTGCTATCGGCGGTCGCGCGGCTGATTGTCAGGGCGATTTGCTGCAAGGTTGCGGTTTTATCCAGTCCCAATTGGGCGAGCGTCGCGAACTGGAGCGAGACCAGCGGCTGCGTCGGTGGGTTCTGGCGGGTCGCTTGCGCGGAAGGTGCGAGCAGAAGCTGCCCGGCTCCGTAGAATGGCTGCCAGCCGCGCGGATACTGCACGCTCATCCCCACGTCCCAATAGCTGGCGGTGGGTTCGAGCGGCGGGGTGGTCGGTATTGCCGGGAACGGGGTTGGCAGATAGCTTGTAGTGTTGCAGCCCGCGAGCAGTATCAGAAATAGGAGTAGGAAGCGTTTCAAAGGTTCATCCGGTCCATTGCACGCTAGAATTATATCCGGGATTAATGCAAAACAACCTGGGAGTAGATCATGACCATTTTACGCGCTGCGGTTATCGGCGCGGGCGTCGGACGCGCGCACATGAAGGGCTACCGCAACAGCAGCGACTCGGAACTGGTCGCGGTGTGTGATGCGAACGCGGTGCGCCTCGCGGAGATTGCGGGCGAGTTCGGCATCCCGGCGTCGCAGCAGTATACCGATTATCACGCGATGCTGGAAACCGTGAAACCGGACATCGTGAGCATCGCGCTACCGAATTACTTGCATCGCGAGTTCGCGGTCGCGGCGCTCGAAGCAGGCGCACACGTCATCTGTGAGAAGCCGATGGCGACGACGGTTGCCGAAGCCGAAGCAATGAACGCAGCGGCGCAAAAAGCAGGCAAGCAGCTTGCGATCAGCTACAACTATCGCTACCGCGCCGATGCACAGTGGATTCACAAGGTCATTGAAGGCGGCGGCCTCGGCGAGATTCATCTCGTGAATGCGACATGGCGGCGCGAGACGGGCATCCCAGGCAGTGGCTGGTTCGGGCGCAAGGCGCTTTCCGGCGGCGGTCCGCTGATCGATCTGGGCGTTCACGTCCTCGATTTGTCGCTGTGGTTCATGGGCTTTCCGCAGGTCCGCACAGTGAGCAGCACCACGCGCTCAACCTTCGGACCGCTCGGCCAGAAAGTTTGGGGTCAAGCGAGTTGGCTTGGTACGAAAGCGGAGCCGTTCGACGTGGAAGACAGCGCTGTTGGCTTCTTGCGTTTCGGGAACGGCGCTAGTGCGATTTTGCAGGCGACCTGGGCCGAACACCGCGAGCCACAAGCTGATATGATTCGGATCGAAGTTCAGGGCAGCAAAGCAAGCATTCACATGGTCGTTCCGAATTATCGGCACGACGATACATTGCGCATGTATACCGAAATCGAAGGCGAACCCGTGACGATCATCCCCGGTTTGCGCAATGTGAAGAACGTCGCCAATCACGAAAGCCTGATCGCGGCGACGCTTAAGGCGCTCATCGCGGGTGAACCCGTCCCGAACCCCGGCACGGAAGGGATCGCGGCGGTGCGCGTGCTGGAAGCGATGTACAAGAGCGCAGATGCGGGACACGAGATCAGCCTGTAACCAATGAGAGGTAATTGCTTCATCGGCGTATACCCATGCAACAATCTCATGCAAAATTGCCGTGCGCGGTTTTGATTTTCGCATTACAATGAGCGCGGTGTTAGCAGGCGAAATTCATGGCGATACAGGATTACACTCGACCTTCCGACCGGACCGAAGCCGCGATGACGCCGCTACTGACGCGGATGCGCCTCTTCGATGAGCTGCTGCGTATGGCCGTTTCACGCGCACAGGCGGTCGGCTTCACGCAGGGCGAATATCAGGGCTTGTTCGTGGATGACAGCGAGGTCAACCGCCACCTCTCGAACCCGCCGGGCAGCGGCCTGTGGGATTTGCCCACGCAGCCCTTCGACATCGAAGGTTGGCGCAGTGGCTACGAGGCCAGCCGCGCGGACCTCGACCGCCGCGAACGTGCGCAGGGGACGCCACTTGGCCTGCTCGCGGAGCGGTTCGACCTGACGGCGCTGGATGTCGATTTGCTGTTGCTCGCCATCGCACCGGAAATCGACCGCCGCTACGAACGCCTCTACAGCTATTTGCAGGACGACGTGACCCGCCGCCGCGCATCTGTTGAGTTTGCGCTCAGTCTGCTCGCGGAGACGCCCGCCGCGCGTGCCGAAGTTTGGGGTCGGCTGTTGCCGGGTTCAACACTGATCGATAGCAATCTGCTCCTGACCACGACCGACCAGAGCCAGCGCGACCCGGCATTTTCCAGCCATTTTTTGAAGGTCGAACCGCACATCATCACGTATTTGATCGGGCTAACAGGCGTCGATCCGCGTATCTCGTCGTCGGTCGAACTGCTGCCGCAGTTGGACCAGATGCCGGAGTCGTATATCCTGAGTGCGGACCTCGGCCAGCGCATGTTCACGGCCTACGCTGAACGGCCTGTCTTCTATTGCTGGGGGCCGGATAGCGGCAGCATCGTCAGCGCGGCGCGGGCGGTCGCGGGAGCCGCAGGCCAACCGCTCGTCAGCGTCGATTTGCCCAAACTCAAGACGATGGCGGGCGAAGCAGGCTTCGAGGTGATGGCGCGGCTGGCTTTCCGCGAGGCGCGGCTGATCGATGCACCTCTCGCGCTTGAAGGCTGGATCAAAATTCTCGACGACACGCATACCGCGCCGACCTGGTTGATGCGCATGGTGCTTGCGCATCCGCAAACCGTCTTCCTGATCGGCTCGGAAGTCTGGGAGCCGCACGCCATTGAGCGAGACCGCCTGATTTTGCGCCTCGAACTTGCCGCGCCAGAGTATGAAGCGCGTGTGGAGGCGTGGCAAACCAATCTTGGTATCCCGCACGAGGGCATCACGAACGTCGCGAATAAATTCCGGCTCACGACCAGCCAAATCCGCGATGCGGCGCAAACGGCACGCGATCTGGCGGCATGGCGTGGTGAAGCACTACCGACCGCCGCCGATTTGTTCAGCGCCGCGCGCTCGCAATCCAACCGCAAATTATCGAACCTCGCGCAGAAGATCGACCCGCGCTTCACATGGGCGGATATTATCCTGCCGGATGACAATTTCACGCAGCTTCACGAGGTTGTCAATCAGGTCCAGCACGCGCAGCAGGTCTACGGTGAGTGGGGCTTCCGGGGACGCTCGAAGAATACACGCGGGATCACGGCGCTTTTCGCGGGCGACTCCGGCACGGGCAAGACGATGAGCGCAGATGTCATCGCGCACGAACTCGGCCTCGATCTGTACCGCATCGACCTTTCCTCGGTCGTCAGCAAATATATCGGCGAGACGGAGAAGAACCTCGGCGCGATCTTCGACGAGGCGACGCAAAGCAATGCGATTCTGTTCTTCGATGAGGCCGACTCGCTCTTCGGCAAGCGCTCGGAAGTCAAAGACTCGCACGACCGCTATGCGAACATCGAGACAGGCTACCTGTTGCAGCGCATGGAAACCTACAACGGGGTCGCGATCCTCGCCACCAACCGCCTGCAGGACCTCGACAAAGCATTCATCCGCCGCCTGGACATCGTGATTACCTTCCCGACCGCCGAGAAGAGCGACCGCGCCCGTATCTGGAAGGTCACGTTCCCGAAGAACGCGCCACTCGCCGCCGATGTCGATTTCGATGACCTTGCGCGGCGGCACAAACAACTCGCAGGCGGTAATATCCGTAACGTGGTCACGATGTCGGCATTCATCGCGGCGACCGAAGGCCAATCCCAGATTGCGCTTCGGCACATCGAACATGCAATCAAGCGCGAATATCAGAAATTGAGCAAGCTCGTCGAATAGGAAGGAAGCCAGCAATGGGTCGCGAACGTATCCGCCAGATGGAGAGTGAGTCCAAATCCGTACAGGTCGAAGAGCAGCAACAAGCCGCTCAGGAATCGACCACTATTAGCGCCGCACCCTCGAATCTGAACGGGCGGCAGCAGGCTGTGATTGCCATGCAGCGTACTTCCGGGAACGCCGCCGTCATGCGGGCGCTCGCGCAGCGCAACTACGGCGCGGAAGGCGGTCCAATCGACGACCAGACGACCTCGCAGATCAACAGCGCGCGGAGCGGTGGTCAGGCGCTCGATGCGGGAACCGCCGCAAAAATGGGTAGCACGATGGGCGCGGATTTCAGCGGAGTAAAAGTCCACACGGATAGCACCTCCGACACGCTCAACCGCACGCTCAACGCAAAGGCGTTCACCACCGGCAACGACATCTTCTTCCAGAAGGGTGCGTATAACCCCGGTTCGAGCGAGGGCGACCACCTCCTCAGCCACGAATTGACGCATGTGGTCCAGCAGGGCGGCTCCAGCCCAAGTGGGTCGCTTACGCTCGGTCCGGCGAACGATAGCTACGAATCGGAAGCTGAAAGCGTCGCCAGCAACGTCGATAGCGGCGTGCAGCGTGCGCCTGGAAATGACATGGAAGAAGAGAAGGAGTAGTCTGCTGCTTTTGAGCAGGGCAGTTTTGGCTGCCCTGTAGCAGTTGATCGACTTTTAAAGGCGCATTCATATTCATCTCAGGCAATAATCAAAGATTTAACAAGAATTTATAAGAAAAACTCGATTTTTTGCGCGACCCGACTTGCGCTATTTTTACAACCGATATATTGTAGAGCGTGGTCGTGGGAAATGTTTAGGATTTTTTGAGACACGAATGATTCAGGACGTAGACGAGACGCTGAAGAATTTGCTGATTTCGCGTGGCCGAATGGACGAAGCGGCTATCGACATCAGCTTCGACCAACCCACTGGCGAGTGGGCAGGCAGCCTCACGCGCCCGACAATCAACTGCTACCTTTACGATATTCGCGAGAATGTCGAACTGCGCAGCCGTGATTTCAAGGTCGCGAAAGACTTCCAGACGGGCAAGACGCAGCGTGTGTTCGACCCGCTGCGCGTGGACCTGAGCTATATTCTGACCGTCTGGACGCGCAACATCCGCGACGAACATGCGTTGCTATCGCGCGTGCTGAGTGTGCTGGCTCCGATCCGCGTAATCCACCCGAAGGATGCCGAGGAAGGGCTGCACGACCAGCTCTACGATATGCCCGTCAAGGTGGCGCTGCCTTCCGAGGCAATCCGCAACCTGCCGGACCTCTGGGGCGTCATGGAGAACCAGCTTCGTCCGGCGCTGAACTTCGTCATCACCATCGCCCTCGATCTCAAGGAAAGCCTCGACGCGCCAATGGTGCTGACCGCGCAGATCGATGTCGGGCGCTATGGTTCGGATATGCGGCGGACGTTGCGCAATCAATCGCCAACGCTCATCGATCATGTCTATCATGTCGGCGGCATCCTCTATCGGGATGACAAACCGCTGCCCAATGCAACGGTGAATATGGTCGATCACCCCTTTTCGGTGACGACCGACGCCACAGGCCGCTACGCCTTTGTCAACCTCGCGGCAGGGGATTACGCGCTGACGATAACGCCGGAAGGCAGCACGAAAGCGCAGAAAACCAGCATCAAGGTCCCATCGGAGCAGTACGACCTGAAAGCGAAGTAGCCCCTCTATGTTACCGTCGCGGTCCCGCCCAACCGGGGCTGCTGTTTACGCGGTGAGCGCACGGGTGGGGTCGCCCCCCTGAGCGGAGTCGTTCGGTTTACTTAAGGAGAATGAAATGGCCCCTTCCTATCTCTCGCCCGGTGTCTACATGGAAGAAGTCGACCGGGGATCGAAGCCGATTGAAGCAGTCGGTACAGCGGTCGCAGCGTTCATCGGCTACACCGAAAAGGCCGAAGATGTGCGTCCCGATGGCACGCGCAACCTGATTGGCAAGCCGACCCTCGTGACCAACTGGTCGCAGTACATCGCCAAGTTCGGTGCGTTTACGCAGGGTGCGTACCTCCCGGACTCCGTGTACGGCTACTTCAACAACGGCGGCGGTCGCGCCTACATCGTCAGCGTCAAGACGCTCGGCGCTGCGGTTGAAGGCGATAAGGATTCCAAGCCTGCGGTCGCGCAGCTCGGCGACGGCAATGCCCTGCGCATCACCGCGAAGGCGGCGGGTGCGGTCGGCAACAATATCACCGTCCAGTCCGTCCCCGGTCCAGCCCCCGAAGAAGGCAAGGACCAGACGTTCACGCTCAACGTGTCCGTCAACGGCAAACCGACTGAATCCTTCCCGAACCTGACCTACAAGCGCGGCGACAACGGCGTCGAGACGGTTTCGCAGAAGTCGAAGCTGATCAATGTCGAACTTGGCACGGCTCCGAAGGGCGGCGCACTCGCCATCCCGAACGGTACGACCAACCTCGCCGGTGGCAGCACCAGCACCAAGCCCGTCAGCCTGACGGAATATCAGGGCAGCCCGGCGGATCGCACTGGCCTCGCAGGTCTCGAAGCCTACGACGACGTGACGATGGTGATCGCCCCGGACCTGATGAGCGCCTTCGACGCGAAGGAACTGGATCAGAAGGGCGTGCAGGGCGTGCAGCAGGCTCTCGTCGATTATTGCGAGCGTCTGCGTTACTGCTTCGCCATCCTCGACCCGATCCCGAACCTGAATCCGCAGGAAATCAAGGAATGGCGCAACACTGTCAACTACGACAGCACCCGCGCCGCGCTGTACTATCCCTGGATTGAAATCGTCGATATGGCGGCGGGTGGCGGCAAGACGCGCTACGTACCACCATCGGGTCACATGGCCGGCATCTATGCGCGCAGCGATGAATCGCGTGGCGTTCACAAGGCTCCCGCCAACGAAATCGTGCGCGGTGCGCTTGGCCTCGCCGTCACCGTCACGAAGGGCGAGCAGGACGGCCTGAACCCCATTGGCGTAAACTGCATTCGCGGGTTCCCCGGTCGCGGCATCCGCGTTTGGGGCGCGCGTACCCTCTCCAGCGATCCGAGCTGGCGCTATATCAACGTCCGCCGTCTGTTCTCGATGGTCGAAGCAAGCATCGAGCGCGGTACACAGTGGGCCGTCTTCGAGCCGAACGATCCGTTCCTGTGGTCGCGTATCAAGGCCGATGTTTCCGCCTTCCTGCGGATGCGCTGGCGTGAAGGCGCGCTCTTCGGCCTCACCGAAGCGGATGCGTTCTACGTCAAGTGCGACGCGGAACTCAACCCGGCGGAAAGCCGCGATCTCGGCCTGCTCATCTGCGAAATCGGCATTGCGCCCGTCAAGCCCGCAGAATTCATCGTCTTCCGTATCAGCCAGTACGCGGGTGACGCGCAGGCGTAATGCCCGTTCTGTTTCGCAACGTCTCAACTCGTTCAAGTTCTAGGTTTCAGGAGAATTGGCAATGCCATCGCAAGACCCTCTAGTTGGTTTTCATTTCAGCCTCGAAGTTTCGGGGACCGTCACGGGTTACTTCTCGGAAGTAAGCGGCATCGGCTCCGAAAACGAAGTCATCGAAAACAAAGTGATGCAGCAGGACGGCCACAAGGAAGTCATCATGAAGATTCCTGGCCGTCTGAAGTGGGAAAACATCGTCCTCAAGCGCGGAATCACGTCCTCGATGGATATGTGGCTTTGGCGCGAGGCGATCATCGCCGGACAAATTGAAGCCAACCGCAAGGGCGGCATCATCCACATGCTCAACCACGAAGGCGCGATTGTCGCGACGTGGACGTTCGACCGCGGCTGGCCGGTGAAGGTCACGGGTCCGAGCGTGAAGAGCGACTCGAACGAAATCGGCGTCGAAGAAATGACCATCGCGCACGAAGGAACCCGCCGTACCCTCTAAACGGTACGTCGGTCAGGCTGCCCTTGCCTTCATGGTGGGGGCAGCTTCTCACAGCTAAAACAGGAAACTCATGGAACCTATCCAGACCGAATTCGATTTCACGCTCCCGCGCGGCTTTGTCGATGAAAAAGGCGTCCTGCATCGTGAAGGTACGATGCGCCTCTCGACCGCGATGGATGAAATCACACCCATGCGCGACCCGCGCGTGCGCAGCAACGAAGCCTACCTGACGATCCTGATCCTCGCGCGTGTGATTACGCGGCTGGGTACGCTGCGTACCATCAATAGCGCGACGATGGAAAACCTGTTTTCGGTGGACCTCGCCTTTCTACAGGATTTCTACCGTCGGATCAACGAGGAGGGGCTGCTTACACAACCGTGTACGTGTCCGAACTGCGGCTTTGAATTCGAGGTCGAAGTTGTCCGCCTGGGGGAATCGTAGCCTACCCTCTCGACCGCCTGCGCGAGGAGGTAGCGTATATCGCAGCGCATCTGCACTGGTCGCACGATGCGATCCTGAACTTCACCCACACCCAGCGCGCTGAGTGGGTCCAAACCATCAACCGGGTTCAAGAGAAGCGGCAGGAGTTCTAAAACTTCATGCAAAACCAGAATGCAAATACGGAGCCGCAGAACACATCGGAACCAAAAGAGAAATCATCAAACGAAAACCGTGACGTTGTTGAAAAAGTAGCGGAGCGCGTTTATCAATTGCTGGTCGAAGAAGCACGTAAAGAACGCGAACGGCGGGGAGGGTAAACGATGCCTCAAATGGATATGATTGCCTCATTTCGGTTCACCGTCGAACTCGATGGACAAAAGATTGGTGCATTCACCGAATGCGATCTGCCGAGCTTCGAGATTGAAACCGAGCAGGTCAAAGACGGTGGAAACAACAACTATATTCACAACATACCTGGACGCGGCAAGCCGAGCAACCTGACCCTGAAACATGGTCTGGTCCTCAATGACCAACTGCTTGCGTGGGCTTATGGGACGATGATGAACGCGCTCCCGGCAGCGCAGATGTACCGCTCGGTCGGTGTCATTGTATGTAATATCAACGGCAAGCCGATTTACCGCTTCGATCTGGAGCGCGCGTTTCCGATTAAGTGGAGCGGTCCTTCGCTGCGCGCGAGCGAAAACGCAGTGGCTATTGAAACATTGGAACTCGCACATCACGGTGTCAGCTTTGCCTATATGCCGAGCGGCGCGACCTAGTAAGTAACGGGGTACTTGAGCGATGATTATTCGGCGTAAACCGATTGGAATCGAAAACCTGCGCAAGCCCAACACACTGGGAATGAACTTGCAGCGGAACGCCGTGCAGCGGATGCTCGCGCGTCAGGTACAGCGCTACGTTCCCGGAGAAGTCACGGATGAAGCTGTCGATTTTCAGGAAACTGATAGCGCACCGGATGATGGCTATCAGGATGCGGTTGAGGATGCGATCCGGCGTGCCGAAGCCGCGGACCCCAATGCGCCACAAGCTGCGCCGCGCCGTGTGAGCCGCACGCCGAATTGGAATGCCGCGCCGCTCAACCAGCCCGCAGCACCCGTGCGCCGCACCGCTCAACCTCAATCGAGCGCTCCTGCCGCACCGAAAACACCCAGCGATGCGCCCGCAAGTGCTTCGCCATTTACGACGCGGCAGAGCCTCGATCAAGGCGACACGATGCCGGGTGATTTGGTCGCCATTATGAATTTGCACAAGCGATTGCAAGCCGAAGGCAACGACCCGATCATGCAGCCCATGAAAACCGACCCCCGCTTGGCTGTTCAGCGTACCCCCGCCAAAGCGCCGCCTGTTCGTGGAGAGGCAATTCCGCAATCGAAGACGGAAATACTCGGCAAATCGTCAACCGAGCCGATTCCGCCCGCCGACGATGCAGAGCCACCACGCATTCGCCGTCGCGCGCTGATTACCGACTTGACGCCGCCGAAGAAGGGGCTGCCTTTTGGTGACGAAGCGGATGCTTCTTCACAGCCGCTTGGTGAACCTGTGCAGCGCGACATGGCGCAGGCGCTCTATGCACCGCCGACCCCGCGCGAGTCGCGCCCCGCCGCTTCGACGCAAGGCCGCGACGACGTGCAAGCCGACGATACGGAGCCGTCCGGTAATGACTCGTTTTTCGCGGCACTTGAAAATTATCAATCGTCGGATGACCCTGTGCAGCGGACCTATGAGGACGCGGTAGAAGAAGCCATTCGCCGCGCGGAAGGTCCCCCCGATAACGGCGATACCGCTGATGCGTCTGTGTCACAGCGCAGCGGGACATCTGCTCAACCGTCCAATGCGGCTGTCCAGCCGACACGCGCGGACCGTTCCACCGCTAATCCGGCACAAAGCCGCAGCGCCGGAGCGCAGCCTGGACGCATCCAGCGCGTACCGGATGCTGGCGATGACGACGATTTGGCCGAATTTGCGGATGATTTACCAGACACGAGCGCGACGGCCATCCAGCGCACACCGAACACCGCCGATTATTCGGGCGGTGACGACGATTTGACCCAATATGCGGAAAACTTACCGGGTGCAACGGCTATCCAGCGCGTGCCGGGTACTTCCGACTTGTCGGGCGACGACGATTTGGCCGAATTTACGGATGATTTGCCAGATACGAGCGCGACGGCCATTCAGCGTACACCGGATAGCATGAATTATTCACGCGGCAATGACACACCGGACGTCGCGGGTGATTTTCAGGACGCAGACGCGGCGAGCATCCAGCGTGATTACGGTGCGCGTGAATCATCAGCGGGTAAGTGGAGCAGCGCACCGGAAACGGGCATCGTCCCCAGCGGCTATGCTGACGCGGAAAGTTACACATCGGCGTTGAACTCGGCAATCCGCGCTGCCGAAGCGCCGGACGCATCTTCGACTGCAGTGGAGTCGACGCCACCCAGCGTTTCGCGACGCGCAGCAGATTCACAGCCACGTCCGGCAGTACAGCGCACGTCCGCATCCACGCAAGCAACCGACCCGCGCCCGGCTGTACGGCGTTCGCCGCCCTCCGCGCAAAATGACAATGGCAGAGTTGCGCCTGATCATTCCGACTATCAAAACACTGCTGCGTCTTCCACGGACGAGTCGAACACGTTCATTGACACCGCGAGCGAAGCACCTTCCGATAGCCTGGCTTCACCCGCACAAGCTGCCCGGCCTCTGGCGCGTTCTACTACAATTCGCCGCACGCCCGCCGCTATTCAGGACGAAGATAGCAGCGTAAATGAGGCGGCTACTCCGGCAGCATTCGATGCAAGCACAGCGACATTCGAGCCGCAGACTCAAGCCGGTTACAGCACTCCGACGGAATACAGTCCGAACACACCTGCGCAGGAAGTGCCATTTGTCCAGCGCGCCCCTTCCGACGACATTGCAGATGAGCGAAGCGCCGTCGAAGCGCCATCCGGCTATGCTGACTCCGACCAGTACAATGACGCGGTGACTGCCGCGATCCGTGCCGCTGAAGCGCCGTCCGCACTCGACAATACCACTGCACAGACGCGCGCGCCGCGTCAGGTACAGCGCACGTCCCGGCGTGACGCGCCCGCTCAGGATACCGTGAGCGAACCATTCGACGCCGAAGCGTTCACCCCTGCTGCAAGCCCCGAACAGGCTGCGTCCGGTGTCGAACAAGATGCGGTTGAAAGCGCTGCGCCACGTAATGAGCGAGTGCAGCGCACACCATCCCGGAACACGCCGGATGTAGAGCAGCCCGCAAACGCACCGGATACGCGCGCATCCAACCCCACCGCTGCGAACGCTTCTGAGCCATCCGTTCGCGGGACCACGAACGCGCCGCGTCAGGCCATTCAACGCACGCCGCAGGGCTATACGAGCGCCGAAGATTATCAGGCCGCCATCGAACAGGCGGCAAGCCAGGCCGAGGCCGCGCCCGTATCGAATGACGTTGCTGACATGATCGTCGAGCAGCCGCGCCGCCGCAGTGCAGGTAATCCGCGTAACATGGTCCAGCTCTTGCGTGCGGAAGTCCCAACAATTCGCGAGCCTGATACAAACCCGGTCATGCCGCCTGATAGTGAGCCGGACCGCCCGCCGCTCTACCCACCTATAGACCCGCCCCAACCGGATATTTCCGACCCGCCCTATCCTGGCGTTGAGGACCCATCCCTGCCGGGTATCTCTGACCCGCCGCAGCCCGGCATCTCCGACCCAATCCTGCCCGGCATTTCCGACCCCACGGGTCCGGTCATGCCCGGAACTGCAGGCGCCACGCAAGCCGCTGTGCAGCGCTACCCGGAAGCGTATGCCGATGAGGACAGCTATCAGGCCGCAGTCAACGACGCGATACGGGCTGCCGAAGCGCCTTCCACGATGGATACGCCACCGCAAGGCAGCAACCCGCGCTCGCGTTCCGGTCAAAATCCGGCGGCAGGCAGGGACGCGCCGCGCTCGACCTCCACAGCACGGATCTCGACCGTCCAGCCGACGCGCAATCCGGCCCGTCAGCAAGCGGCTGATGCCTCGCCGGAAACGCCCGCCGCGCGTCCTAACCGTGTGCAGCGCGCGATGCAGAACCTGTCCCGACGCTTTGCAGATGCACCTGACTCGGATGCACACACCGCAGATTTCGCGGATGACGCAGGTAGCGACGCCCCGGTACAACGCTACGCTGATACGGAATACAGCGCCGAAACGGAACTGGGCGATGACGGGGCGAATGGCACAAGCGAATCGTACAACGCCGAAGTACCGTCCGGCTATGCAAGCCCGGACTCCTATCAGGATGCAGTGAACGCGGCCATTCAGAGCGCGGAAGCGCCGCCGGATCGCCCGGCGCGGCGCACGCCGGGGGTGCAGCGTACCTCGCGCGGCGTCGCGCAAACGCCTTCGAGTGCGCAGGATGGCTCACGCGGCATATTCCTGTCGGGTGAGATGAGCGACAGCGCGCCCTCACTCGAAGAAGATGCGCTAAACAGCGCGGGGGATAGCCTTCCTCTGAATGCAGTCGATTTGGCAAGCGCATTGGGAATGACCACAGGTGTGCAGCGCACGCTTTCCGATAAGCGGGAAAGCAGCGCGCCCAGCGAAACCGAAGCCGGCTTGCTTCAACTGTTGAACCTGCCGCCGGATACGCGCATCGCCCGTCCCCGTGGAACTTACACGTCGCCGGAAGCGGCAAACCCTGCCTCTCGTTCGGCTTCGCAGAGCAGCAGTGGACCTGCCGCACAATCGGCATCTGGAAGTATTCAGCGTTCGCTTAGTGACGCTCCCGTCGAGTCAAACGACAACAGCGGCGAGGCAGGCGAACAGGAACCATCCAGCGAAAGCGTGGAAACGATGGCGCAGGCCGTCTTCAAAATCCTCAAGAAGAAATTACGTACTGAACAAGACCGCTCCAAAGGCGGGCGTTAGGAGAGTCGCTCATGGCTGTTACCCGTAGTGGGCTGGTCCCGGCAGCAATTTACAAGGATGGCGGTTCGCCGCGCGTGGATTGCATGTTCAATCCATCCGAATACTCCCTCACAAAAGCAAACAACTACTCGCCCGGCAACGATGTCGGGCAGACGACGAAGCGCCGCCAGTTCAAGAACGGCGATCCGCGTTCACTCAGTGTGAAGCTGTTCTTCGACACGTATCAGGATGGACCGGAAGCGGAACCCGTCACAAAGTATACGGACAATCTGTTCGCAATGATGACGGTCGAGGCGGGCGGAACCAACCGCGAGCCACCGGACATCATCTTCAAGTGGGGAACGTTCGAGTTCAAGGGACGCCTGACGAACGTTCAGCTCCAGTTTACCCTGTTCGACAAGGAGGGGAAGCCGCTGCGTGCATCGGCGACAATCTCCATGATCGAGCGCCCGGATGTGGTGGTCGCCGCGCAAACGGCTTCGCGTACCTGGGAAGGTCGCACGGAGATGATCGACGCCAGCAAGTCACTCGCGACTATAGCCGCGAGCGCAACCGGGGATGCCAACAACTGGCGCGCGATTGCGGAAGTCAACAACATTGAAGACCCGAAGAAATTGACAAATGGTGCGGTCATGAAGGTCGCAACGTCGAAGCCAGCCGAACCCCCTGCGCCGGAATTCTCCGCGAGCGTCACCATTGGCGATTTCTCGGCCTCCATCTCGCTGAAGAAGCCGCGTACTCCCTAGCGATAACACAAAGGTTGTTCAACAATGCCAGCATCCGGATATGAAGCGGCCAGAGATCAGGCATCTGTCAAGATAAACGGACAGGCGCTTGACGAGGAAAAACTAAAGAAGATTCGGTTGATCGTTGTGGATAGCAGTCTTCACGTCCCGGATATGTTCGAGCTGCACATTTCCGAACTGCTGGATACCGAGTTCGATGCCTGGATTTATGATCTCGGAACCGAGGTTGAAATCGGCGCGACAAGTGAAGCAGGTACGCTGGTTACACTCATGAAGGGCGACATCACGGACATCGAACCGCAGTTCGAGAACAACAGCATGAGCGTGGTGCTACGCGGCTACGACAAGGCGTATAAGCTGCATCGCGGTACGAAAACAAAAGCGTGGGTGGAAACTAAAGACAGCGACATCGCTTCACAAATCGCTTCCAGCAACGGTCTGCAGACGGACGTAGACGCAACAACCGAAGTTTTCAAGCAGGTATTTCAAAGCGCACAGACCGATTTTGACTTTTTGCAAAGTCGGGCTGAGCGCATTGGCTACATCGTTCACACCGCAGACGGCAAGCTGAAGTTCAAGAAACCCATTGCCCCGGTGGGTGGCGGCAAAACCCTCACCTATGGACAGACCCTCGTGTCGTTCACACCGCGTATGTCTGTTCCCAGCCAGGTGTCGGAAGTTACCGTGCGCGGGTGGGACCCGAAAACCAAAACCTTGATCAGCGGAAGCGCGTCATCCAGCGCGGCACATCCGACGCTTGGAGTTCAGAGCAGCGGGACCAGCGCTGCCAGCTCCATTGGCAGCGCCACCCGGCTGGTCACGCGCGTGCCAGTCAACAGCCAGGCTGACGCGACGCGGGTTGCGCAGGGCGTAATGGACCGCACGAATGAAGGCTTCATCGAGGCCGAAGGTGAATGCACGGGCGACCCGGCACTCCACGCCGGGATGACAATCACGATTGCCGGGGTCGGGGCAAAGTTCGGCGGGGATTACACGCTTTCTGCGGTCCGGCACGAGATTTCGCCCGGCGTACTGAAAACGCAATTTCGCATAGAAGGCGGGAAGCCGCACATGCTCTCGTCACTGCTCGACCCGGGCAAGACCGATACGCAGCCCTGGGGCGGCATCGTGATTGGCATTGTGACCAATAACAATGATGAGGAATTCAAGCAGGGCATGGTCAAGGTGAAGTTCCCATGGCTCGATGACTCCGCAGAAGAGTCGTACTGGGCGCGTGTTGCCTTCCCCGGCGCTGGCAAGGATCGCGGTATCTACTTCGTGCCGGAACCCGACGATGAAGTGCTGGTTGCCTTCGAACACGGAGACTTCAATCGACCCTACATCATTGGCAGCGTCTACAACGGGAAGGATGCTCCGCCGCTTCCGATTGGTCAGGTTGTCGTGAGTGGCGCAGTGGTCAAGCGCCAAATCAAGACGCGCAAGGGTCACAAGGTCACCTTTACCGAGACGGCCAGCGAAGAGTGGATCGAAATTCGCGACAGTAAGGACCAGACCTGGATCAAGTTCGACGCCACGAACAAGAAAGTCGAAATGCACTCCGAGGGCGAGATAACCATCGGCGCGACGCAGAACATCTCGATGAAGTCCGATACAGGGAACATCACTATCGAAGCGCCTTCGGGCAAAATCGAGATCAAGGGAATGCAGCTCTCGGCAGAAGGCCAGACGCAGGCCGCGCTCAAGTCACCGGGCGGACCCACCAACGTTGAAGGGTTAACTCTCACGGCGAAGGGTCAATCGATGGCCGAAGTGAGCGCAAGTGGGCCATTGACGATACGCGGCGCAATCGTCAACATCAACTAGGGGAGGGAACGATGGCGACATTCAAGGAACTGGTCGGGAATGGTATCGCGTTCCCCCCGCAAATCGACGCTCGCGGTGAACTCGCGTTGACCGCCGAATACAATGAAATTCAGCAGGCGATTTATGTTATCCTCGGCACTGCGCCGGGGGAGCGCGTGATGCGCCCGGACTTCGGCTGCTACATTCACGATTACATCTTCGCGCCGAGCAATTACATTACCGCTGCGGCGGTCCAAACCGTCGTTCGGCAGGCGCTCGAACGCTGGGAGCCACGCATCACCCTCAAGACGGTAAACGTGATCCCCAGCAACGGAAAATTGGGCGTACTGCTCATCGAAATCGATTATGAAGTAAAATCGACCAGCGACGAACGCAGTCTCGTGTTTCCATTCTATCTTCTGCCCTGAGTACATCGGGGCGCAAAATGATATTCAGGAGCTTTTGAATGCCACTCATCGCGCCCCGTTTAGACGACCGTAGTTTTGAAGACCTCGTAGAAGAGGCGCGTCGTCGCATTCCGCTATATACCCCGGAGTGGACCGACCACAACCTGAGCGATCCGGGCATCACGCTGATCGAGCTGTTCTCGTACCTGATCGATATTATGCTGTACCGGATGAACCGTATCCCGGAGCGGCACTATATCAAGTTCATGGAACTGATTGGGATGTACCTGCGCGAGCCGGAACCCGCCCGCGCCGAGGAAACATTCTGGCTCTCCATACCACAAGCCTACGAACTTACGATCCCCCTCGGTGTCGAAGTTTCCACGACGCGCACCGAGAACGAAACGCCCGTCACCTTCAGTACGGCGGAGTCGTTCACGATCCATGTCCCTAATATGAAGGCGGTTCTCGTCAGCAAGCCGGGTGCGCGTGCGGGCGAAGGGCGCTCGTATGTGCCGCAGGACCTGCGCCGTCTGACAGCCGGGTTCGAGGGCTTTTCGGCCTTCACCAACCCGCCGCAGGTCGGCGAGGCGCTCTACTTTGGCTTCGATCAGGATTTGGGGCGGCACATCCTCGGCCTCAACTTCGAGGTCGAGATAGCAGCAGGCGCGGGTGTGGACCCGACGCAGCCTCCTTACGTCTGGGAAGTCCTCAGCAACATCGAACCCATCGAGTGGACGCCCTGCGAACTCAACGAAGACCAGACAAAAGCGCTCAACCAGCCGGGTGTGCTGTCGCTCCACCTGCCACGCATGGTACAAGGCCGGATCGCCGACCGCGATGCCTATTGGCTGCGCGTGCGCCTGATCGACCCACCGCCGAACGTGCCACGCTATCGCAACTCGCCGATTATCCGTCGTGCCGAGGCCGCGTCGTGGGGCTGCACGATGGACATCACGCACAGCTCGCTCGTGATCGATGAACTGGTTGGCCGCTCGGATGGCTCGCCGGGTCAGCGCTTTAACCTCGCACACTCGCCCGTCCTGCCGCGCATGGATAACGAGCGCGTGATCGTGCGCCACAACAATCAATTTGCCGAAACATGGGTCGAAGTCCCCGATTTCGGGGATAGCCTGCCCGATGACAAGCATTACAAGCTGGATAGCAACACGGGCGAGGTCATGTTCGGACCTGCGCTCCCGCAGCGTGATGGTTCGGTCAAGCGTTACGGCGCGATACCGCCACGTTCGGCGATGATCGTGATGTCGCGCTACCGTTATGGCGGCGGCGTGGTGGGCAACGTACAGGGACATCAGCTCAATGTACTGCGTACCAGCATCCCCTATATTGCGCGTGTCGCGAACCGCCGTCTGGCATCCGGCGGCCTCAACGGGGAAGACCTCGAAGATGCCAAGATGCGCGTCCCCGGCCACCTGCGCACGCTCGACCGTGCGGTGACTGCGCGTGACTATGAATACCTCGCCGCGAAAGCCGCGCCCGGCTTCGTGCAGCGTGTCCACTGCCTGCAACCGCCGACGGTCACGAGCGGCGAAGTGAAGGTGCTGGTCATCCCGCGCGTGCAGGACCTGAGCGGGTACATCCCGCCCACCGAACTCGCGCTGCCGGATAGTGTCCGCTCGGCGATCAAAGCCTATCTGGATGATCGCCGCCTGATCTCGACCCGGCTGGATGTCCTGCAACCTGCCTACTTCTTCGTCACGACGCGCGTTCGGCTGCGCCTGAATGCCTTCTCCATCCCGGATCAGGTCAAGCTGGCCGCGGAAACACGCCTGTATCAATATCTCAACCCGATTACGGGCGGGTCGGATGGCAAGGGTTGGCCGTTTGGCCGCTCGCTGGTCGTCGCGGATGTGATTGTCGCGCTACAAGGGATGCCCGGCATCGAGGTGATCCACAGCGTCGAATTGTTCCCCGTGACCTTCGACGCCGCTGGGAAAGCCGTCACCGGGGAAGCCGTCTCGGAAATCCGCATCGTCGCGCATGGCATCATCGCCAGCTACCGCCACGACATCAAAGAGGAAAATAGCTGATGGCCGACCCACGCGCGGTATTTTCCATCGTCGGACCCGACCTGCCCACCGACCGCGCGGAGGTGGGCAAAGGCGCATTCTCCATCGGGCGTGTGGCCGAAAACAACCTGATGCTGCCCAACCAGAAGGTCAGCCGCCACCACGCGGACATTACCTTCGATGGCACTCGTTTTTGTATCATCGACCTTGAAAGTTCCAACGGAACCTTCGTCAATGAGACGCGCATCGCGCCTCAAACGCCGACGCCGTTGAACCTCAAAGACGCGATCCGCATCGGACCCTTCACGCTCACGCTGCAAAGCATCGATCTGGGCGAAAACGCGCCGGAACCTACCCCCGTCGAAGTTCGCTCCCCGGAGCCGCCGCCACCCGCAACACCCCCTGTGCCGCCGCCTTCGGGCGCACCGACAGGCGACGAAGCGGCTCCGGTCGTCTATCGCAGCGAACCGCCGCCCGCCGCGCACGAAGCGCGCACGGTCGAGCCGCAGCGCACCGCTCCGCCACCCTCGGCAGAGCCGCCCGCGCCGTCCAAACAACCGGAAGTTCGCGAGATCAAGGTTCCGGCGGCGAAGGCTGCCGCGTCGTCGGATATGGCGCTCAGTCTGCCGCCCTCGCGCCTGCCAAGCACCAACGGTCACAAGCACGCGCTTGTCCCATATAAGGCCGAAGAAGGCATCCCGACTGAAGAGAGCCGGTATATGCAATACCTGCCCGGCATCTACTACGAGTCGGATTTCCTCAAGCGTTTTCTACTGATTATGGAGTCGATCCTCGCGCCGCTGGAGTGGGGCGTCGATAGCTTCGAGCAGTATTACAACCCGAACGTGACGACGCCGGACTGGTTGCAGTGGATTTCAAGCTGGTTCGATGTGTTCATTCATCCGGGCATCCCGGTCGAACGTCAGCGCGCGGTCGTGCGTGAACTTTCCTCGCTCTATCGTGCGCGCGGTACACGGCGGGCCATGAGCCGCTTGCTTGAACTGTACTTCGGCATCCAGCCGGAGATCATCGAACTGGATGAGCCGCTTTCGACGTTCAAGGTACGGCTGCCCTTCGCCGCGAAGGACAATACGCCCCAAAACCGCGCGCTGGCCGAACAACTGATCATGGTCGTCAAGCCTGCGCACACCGCATTCACGCTGGAAACCTGAAACGCCTGGTTGCGTATACACCTTTCATACAGGATGAGGTGCGCAACCGATGACGACTCCACGCCAGTTCCCACCCGGACCGCCGGGGTTACAAGCCGCACGCCAGCTTCGCGACCCGGCAGGGCGTCTGGAAGCGACTATCGCCTGGCGCAACCGCTATGGAGACATTGCGCATACGCGCATCCTCGGCAAGGATTACTATTTGCTCAATCACCCCGAAATGGTGAAGCAGGTCCTTGTCGAGGACGCTGAACATTTCCGGTCGATGCCGATTGGCAAACGCGCAACCGCTGTCTCGTTGCGCCCGGATGTCGTCGCGGAAGATACGCAGTTCCACAAACAGCAGCGCAAGCTGTTACAGCCCGCCTTCACCCCGGCAGCAATCGCGCGCTACGGTGGGACGATGCAGACATATGCCGCTGAAATGGTCTCCGGCTGGCAGGCCGGGAGCGTAATCGACGCTGTGCCGCAGATGAAGCATGTCGCGCTGCGCATCGTCGCACGGGCGCTCTTCGATTCGGATGTGACGAACAGCAGCGACTCGATTGCGCAGGCGGTCGCGCTCGGCATGGAATACCTCGCGGGGGAAAACCGCGTCCCCTGGTTCATCCCGACGCGCCAGAACCGCCAGCTTATCGGGGCATGGCTGCGCATGGATAAATCTGTGAAGGACCTCGTTGCGGAGCGCCGCCGCGACCCGACTCCGCACAATGATCTGCTTACCGCATTGTTTGCCGCCAACGCAGCGGAAGAGGGTTTCGCGCTCTCCGACAAGCAGGTACATGGCACGGTGATGGGGATGCTCATCGCGGGGTACGAGACGACCGCCAACGCGCTCAGTTGGGCGCTCTATCTGCTCGCCAGCCGCCCGGAAGTTCAGCAGCGGGCGCACGCCGAAGCGAACCAGACCGACGGCGCACAGGACTATATCAACGCGATCATTAAGGAAGCGATGCGGCTCTACCCGCCCGCGTGGGCGATTACGCGCTACTGCGTCAAGCCCGCTACGCTTGCCGGGTATGCGATTACGCTGGGAGCGACGCTGTTCATGTCCGCTTATGGTGTGCAGCGTGATCCGCGCTACTTCCCGCAGCCGGAACGCTTCACCCCGGAGCGCTGGCTTCATGGCGCAGACAAACAAATGACGCCCTACGCCTATTTCCCATTCGGTGGCGGCGCGCATGTGTGTATCGGGCAATTCCTCGCGATGCTGGAAGCGCGCGTCGTCCTCGCGGCAGTTCTCAAGAACTGGCGAATCGAACTCGCGGACCGCACCCCCGTCGAGCCGCGCCCCTTGATCACACTGCAACCGGGCGGTCCGGTCCTGTTGCGGCTCACGAACGCCTAACGGTAGATCGCCTCCGCACGGCGCGCGAAAGCGCCCGAAACCAGCAGCGCAACGAAAGCCAGCGCAAGCAGGATCACGCTCGCCCAGATCGCGCCGTCGATGCGGCTCTCCCACACGTTGTATATGAACAGCGTCAGCGTTTGCGTGTAGCCGATGCGGTTGCCCGCAAAGAGGATCGTCGCGCCGAATTCGCCAAGCGCCCGCGCCCAGCTCAACGTTAGACCCGCGAGCAGCGCCGGGGCGCATAAGGGCAGCGTGACACGCCACATCAGCGCAAGGCCAGCCGCGCCATCGACACGCGCCGCCTCTTCGATTTCAAGCGGGACGCTCGCGAAGCCGACCTGCGCTGCGCGAATGTAGAACGGTCCGGCGACGAAAACCTGCGCGACGACGACCGCCGCTGTCGTGAATGGAAGCTGTACCCCGAAAATCGTCAGCGCCGGACCGAGCAGCCCTTGCCGTCCATAGGTAAGCAGGAGCGCCAGCCCCGCGACCGTCGGCGGGATCACGACGGGCAGTTCGACAATGACCTGCAACACCCGCCGCAGCGGGAAGCGCCACCGCGCAAGGATGAAGGCGAGCGGCGTCCCGCTCAGGAAGATGATCGCGGTTGAAAGCGCGGTCGTATACAGACTGAGCGCGATTCCTTCGGCCAATCCATTGACGGGCAGCCCTTCCCAGCCGCGCGTCGCGACCCCGCGCACAACCGCTACAAGCTGCGGAAGCGCGTAGAAGGTTACGGCGAGGAAACAGGTCGCGATGAGCAGCAGCGAAGCAGGCCGGAGCGGTTTTTGCATATCAAAATGCCGTGAAGCGCGGACACTGCACGGCATTGTATCGCGCTATTTGGAGACGGTGGGTCCGCGCCGCACTTCGAGGCTGACGAGGCCGCTTACGTAACGCCCGCCGCGCTTGTCGCCGGGGACAATCAGCCTGAGCGTGCCTTGTGCATCCGCAATCGGCTTGCCATCCTGTTCGTAGGCGATGAGGACAGGCTTATCACCAAAATCTGCGTCGATTTCCGCATAGGCGATAATCGCCTGATAACCGTCGCTGCCCGTCGCGACGATGTACAGGTTCAGCTTGTCGTTCTTCGCATCGGCGTTCAGGTTGATTTGCGCGGCATCCAGCAGATCGCGCAGCAGCACGCCCGTGAACGCGGCTTTGGTCTCCTTGTCGCCGCTTAGGTAGGTCACATCGACCTTTTGCGCGGGGTAATTCGCCTTCAAATCGTCGGCGGAGAGCGCGAACGGGTTCAGGATTTGCCCGCCAAGATGCAATTTGCCATCTGCCGGGAGCGTGAACGTCGCGGGCAGTGCCGGGATCATGATCGAAATGAAATTCCACTTGACCAGCAGCTTTTGCCCGTCCCCGGTGAGCAGATAATCGATGAACTTGCGCGCGAGGTCCGGGTTCTGGCTGTCGTTCGTGACTGCCGCCGGGTACGTCGCGAGTGTATTGACCGCATCCGGGATCGGCAGCGTCATCACTTTGTCGTTGATGTCCGGCGTCACATCCGAACGATAGACAAATCCGGCATCGGCTTCGCCAAGCGCGACTTTCGCGGAGACCTGCCGCACGTTCGCCTCCTCGGAAACCACATTTTTCAGGAAGACGGCTTTGTACTCGTCGCCATAGCCTGCCGTCTTTGTCAGTTTATCGAGCATCGTATCTGTATAATCGCGGACCGGGACTTTTGGCGCGGCAATCACGATCTTTACACCCGCTTTCGTCAGGTCCTTGAGCATACTGATTTTTGCCTGATTCGCAGCGGGGACAATCAGCACGAGGCGGTTCTTTGCGAACGTGCGCGGCGTCCCGGCGATTCGCTTTGCATCCTGCGCGACCTGCATTTGTTTGGCGTTCGCGCTCGCGAAAATATCTGCAGGCGCGCCCTGTCCCAACTGCGTCGCGAGCGTGGACGACGCGCCGTAACTGAACTGCACTTCCGTTCCGGGGTTGGCCTTCTCGAATATGGGCTTGATCTCGTTGAACGCATCCGTCAGCGATGAGGCAGCAAAGACTACAAGGGTTTTGTTGCCCTGTGCCTGCGCGGACCCGGTAAACATATTGGCGAATAGCAGAGTGGCAATGATCAATAGTGAGGGTTTGCGGAAGGACATGGGTAGGTTACTCCTCGATTTTCGGGGTGAGTTCACAACGTTCGAGCCAGAGCAAAATCGTATCGAACTGCGCGAGCATCAGTTCATTGGTGAGCCGCCCAACGCCCGGCTCTGCATTCGCCACAACCTCCGCGAGTTCATAGCGCTTGAGCGCGCAGGTACGCCGCTGCGCCTCGACGATGGGTACAGTCGGGATATTGAGCAGCCGCGCGAGGTACAGCCGGCTGAGAAACTCGACGCGCACGCGGCGTACGCTGGCTGGCGGGTCCGGTTCTTGCAGCCACGCGCGGAAACGCTGCGCGCCCGCATCCGTGAGTTCATAGACCTGCCGCACGGGACCATCCAGCGAGGCAACTTCGCAGCGCGTCGCGAGGCCACCTGCCTCCAATCGCTTCAAAACGGCGTAAAGCTGACTCGTGCTGAGGTCCCACACCACACCGAGACGGTGCGGGTCGCGAAAGCATTCCAGCAATTCGTAGCCGTGTTGTGGCCGAAAGGCGAGCAATCCGAGCAGGGTATCGTCGGGTGTGAGTTGTGACATAATCGGTATTCTAGCATGGAATACTAAGGTGCAGCAAAAACAAGTGCGGTCACGACGCGATTTATTGGCCGGGGCGTGTTTGCAAGCCGCCGCGCGGGGATGAATCCATCGCGCTATTACGGTCCGACGTATGCCAAGTCAAAGTACAGCAACCGTAGCAGCCCGGTCCATTCATGGCTGGGCGGATAGACAATAAACGCCTGTTTTGGCTTCGCAGATACGTTCTAGTTTTCGTCGCCGGGCAGCAAGCGCCCCAAAAAGTTTTTGAAATGCTTGTAAAGCGGATTGTCGCGAAGCGCAGGCGCGCGGCTGCCCCCATTGCGCGAATGATCATCGCGGTCCAGCATAGAGCCGCGCCGCGCGTCTTCCTGATCCATGATCAGGCCGAGCCGCAGTAACCCTACACTTGTACTGAATGATGGACTGAGCAATTGGTCGGTCATGCCCGTGATGTGTTCCGGCTGCGCAATGCGGACCGGAAGTTTCAAAATATCCGCACTGAGCGTTTTCAGCCCGGCAAGCTGCGCGCTACCCCCTGTCAGGACCGCGCCCGCGCCGAGGATGCCCGCGCCGCTCTTCTTGATCTCCGCACCGATCAGGTCGGTGAACAGTTCTTCCATACGATAGAAGATGATTTTCGAGAGTTCGGCGCGGCTGACCTGCACCATCGTGTCTTCGCCAAACTGCGGGACGAGGAATTGCTCAACTGGATCAATCGATTTGGTATCGGCGCTTCCATATTCGATCTTGACCGCTTCCGCCGTCTCGAAGGGCAAGTGAAAGCGGGTCGCAATATCGTTCGTGACGTGCCAGCCGCCGACCGGGATCACCGCCGTATGCCAGATGCTGCCATTCACAAAAATTGCTATATCGGTCGTGCCGCCGCCGATGTCGATCACGACCACGCCCATATCGCGTTCGCCCGCGCTGAGGACCACATCGGCTGAAGCCAGCGGGTTCAAAATGAAGCGGTCTACCGTCACGCCCGCCGCGTGAACGCACTTCTCGATGTTTTGCAGGACCCCCGCCGCCGCCATGATGATGTGCGCTTCGACTTCCAGCCGGAAGCCGTGCATCCCCAACGGACTGCGCACGCCATCCTGCCCATCAAGCGTATAGGAGCGCGGGATGACATGCAGGACTTCGTTATTGTGCGGGATCGGGACCGCGCGGGCGGCGTCGATAGCGCGTTCGAGGTCGGTAAGCTGCACGCCGTTCTTGTTGGAAATACCGACCACGCCCTTGCTGTTGCGCGAATCGATGCTGCCCCCCGCGACGGAGACGAATGCGCGCTTGATCTGGTAGCGGCTGCTGCGTTCCGCTTTGTGAACCGAGGCCGAGACCGCGTTGATCAGCGCGTTCACATCGGTGACGACGCCCTTGCGCATCCCGCGCGAAGGCTCGACGCCAACACCGATCACGTAAATGTCGTCGGCGCGTACCTCGCCCACAATCGTACAAATTTTGGTGGTTCCAACATCAATTCCGACGACGACTTCACCCATGTTCTACCGATTTCGTCCTATTTCGCAGCCCAACTGTAATATGGGCGATCCGGGTCGATCACGCTAATTTCGACTGGCTGGCGCGGTGGTACTTTAGACAGCGCGTCGGCTACGATAGCATTATACACGACCATTTTAGTCTGGATGTCGGTCCCTTTGCCCATCCAGAGCGTCCAGTTACGCCCGTCGTGGTAGCCCAGACCTTTGACCGGATCATACACCATCTCGGTCACGTCTGGATAGAGCGCCTTGAATTGCAGCACCCCATTTACGGTGTCCTGATCGATGCACGCGCCGGGACCTAATACGCGGTCCGTACCTTGCAGGTCGCAGCGCGTGAGGTGAATATCCTTCGAGGGCTTCTCCACGATGACGCGCACCAGTTTGGGCAAATCCTGCCGGAGTGCCATTACGCGCCCGCGCACATCCACCCAGATGCGCTGTCCGCTCTGCTCCCAGATGAGCGCGGGCTGCCGCTCAGTGATGAGGACCTGCACGAGGTCCGGCGGCCAGCCGATGCTGACTTCCGCGTTCGCGATCTGCGGGTCCTGTTCGAGCAGGCGTTCAATATCCGGCGGGTCGATCCAGAACAGGTGGATATTGGCGAGGCTGCTCCGCTCGAAAATTTCCGGTGGCGAGAGAAACCGCGACTCGCCATTATAGCCAACGGCGATGCTGTGGACGTAGAACGCATCGTTGCGCAGCAGCACGTAAAGCGCGCCCAGCATCGCGAGGACGAGCAGCAGGCTGAACCAGCGCCAGCTTATATAGACGCTGTGCGCCTTGTCGCGGGGTATCGCGGCGGGTTGGTCGGCAGTCTTGCGCGCGCGGCGTTCGCGGCGGCGCTGCCCGAGCGAGCGAATTTCCTGCGAGTCTGGCGGGCGCGCAAACGGATCGCTGTACGGGGACGTGCGATCCTGTACAGGTGGGGGCGCGGCGTCCGGCGAATAGCCGTCGAAATCCGGCGCGGGTTCGACCTGCGGCTTGCGGCGCGTGCTGCGGGAGGTAGTCATAACTCACCATAATACCGCGCGCGAGGCCGCCGCGCGAGATACCTTCACAAAATTTGCGGAAATGCTACTGAATAAGTTTTATCACTTTTAGCTATTTCGATCAGCTTTTTGAAACTTGTTAAAATTTCACGAAATTTCGCGCTATCGGACTTTGACTATGCGCTTGACGTCGCGCTATTAGCAGATCGGCAGATGCATCAATCATAAAAATCGCAAACGCCGAATGTCAAATGCTGGCATACTGTTCTACGGTTTACAACAGGTCAGTTCCAGATGAAATCCAGATTCGTAGCGTGCGCGGCGGTCCTCATCCTCAGCGCATGTAATTTCGGTAGCAATGGCAATGCCGCACCTTCACAGGCTACACCTGTGCCTATCGTACTCGCGGCGACTGGCACGCCCGCGCCACAGCTAACCCCGCCGCCACAAGCGACCGCCGTACCACCGACGGCGCTCCCGCTCGTCGTTCAGCAAGTGACATGTATTGTCAACGCCAGTTGGCCGATCTACGTTGTCCGTGCCGGGGATACGCTCGGCACGCTTGCACAGCGCACGTCAACCACTGTTACCCTCCTGGCGCAG
This sequence comes from Aggregatilineales bacterium, assembly GCA_965246845.1. Taxonomy (GTDB): domain Bacteria; phylum Chloroflexota; class Anaerolineae; order Aggregatilineales; family UBA2796; genus JBBRMW01. The sequence goes on along the minus strand of CBDFFR010000005.1, from coordinate 281,160 downwards.
GCTAACTGCCTCGCCAATGCGAATAGCATTTCGGTCGGGCAACCGCTGCGCCTTCCGCAATTACCCGTGAATACGCTTGCTCCGGTGAATAGCCCGATTCCCAACTCAAATCAAGCATGTATTCCGCTGGGCAACTGGCCGCAATACACGGCTGTCAAGGGTGACACGCTGGAGTTCCTCGCGATGTTCGGGCAAACCACCGTCGTCAACCTTCTGATCGGTAACTGCTGGGCGAGTGCGGATTCATTCTATGCAGGCGTGCGGATGCGCGTCCCGGCAATTCCGGGGCGTGATGGCAACGCGAACGACGTCTGCCCGATGGTGCAGCCCACTGGCGTCGGCGGGATGAGAATGAGTCCAGCAGACTACATCAGTCCTTCATGCCTGCATGTCCGACCCGGCACAACCGTCACGATCACCTGGTTTGATGCACCCGCGAACATGAGAGACGTCACATTCTATTTTGTCGCCGTCCCGGACCCGATACATCAATTTTCCGGGAATCCCGATGTCATCGGCATTAGTGCAAACCCGGCAGGCGATCCCACGATCACCTTTGTTGTCTACAATACATCCGTCTCCGGCGTACTCTATGCAATTGGAGTGCCAGCTACCGGTAAGGCAATCACGAGCAGCGCTATCGGTGTCTCGACATGGTGAAAAAGCGGTCGTTCAAAACGCGCACGGCGTCACTTTTATGGGCAAGGTCTGTACCTCGCCCGTCGCGGAGATCAAATCGTCGCTCGACCACATCAAATTCTCCGCGCTGATCTCGCACCTTGCCGCACTGTAATTGTATATGGCGTACACGCCGTTACGCCTGCAGCCTATCAACGTGGTAAAAATTTCGAGCTGGTCTGGGCAGAAATGCGGCATGGTGCGGCGCACTGCGACCTCAAGTTTATGTTGCTGATCAGTCAACCGCACGCCCCCAATCAGCACGCTCCCGATGTTAATAATCAGGAGCAGGGCTGCGATGCGTAATGCCATTCGCAATCTCGGTCGAGCGCGCATGTAGCCTCCGCGAAGATCATGACAAAGAATTTATTTACCAGTACAGCCCGGCATGACCGGGCCGCCTCGCGTTAGCTCAGATCGAACCAGCCGATCATCTTGAGCGCCATGCCCATATTACCCTGCACCTTGATCTTCCCGGTGGTGATCGCGATCATCGGATTGAGTTCGCCGTTTACGAGCGCGACAAAGCTCTCCGGCGTGGAGCGCACCGTAATATCAGGAGTGGTCGGACCGTCGCCCTCGCCTGCTGCACACGCGCCGCCCTCGATCAGCGCCCAATATTTTTCGCCGCCGAGATCGAAGGCAAACGCGCCACGATCCGCTGGACCCGCTTTTTCGGGACGGAAGCGGGAGCATATATTCTCGAACACCTGCTTGGCGCTTTCGGCCTTGACCATGTTAGACTCTCCACGAATAGACGTTTAATGCTGGAAGTATATCCGTTCGGGTTCATGAGCGCCCACTGCGAGGGATAATGAGACCATTACGCCGCCTGCTTGCCCTCTGCCTCTTTCTAGTCGCCGTACAACCCGTCCATGCACAAACTACTCAGGGAGGAAATGGGATGCTTGCCGTCATCGACGTCACCGGGAACCTCGCGCTTTACGACGCGCAGGGCAAGAATCCGAAGCGCGTCACGACCGACGCCGCTGCTGCGCGCAAGCTGTACCAGTGGCCTACCTGGTCCACCGACGGACGGCTGGCCTTCTTCGGCGCGAGCGCGGAGCCGAAAGACCCCTACAGCCTGCGTGCGTTCCTGATCAGCAACCCGGCGGCCAGCACGGTTATTCAGACGCTCTATACATCCGCAGCGGATGTGTTTACCTACCCGTATTGGTCTACCGGAGACTGCGCGCCCGGCTGTCGCGATCTCGCGCTGCTCTACACGCCCGGCGATGGGTCGCCCCTCACGGTGCGGATGCTGCGTGACGACAACGGGACCTTCACCGACCGCGTGATTGGCAAGGACGCGCCGTTCTATTACAGCTTTTCGCCCGATGGGTCGCAGATGATCTGGTTCCGTTCCGGCGATCAGCTCGATATTTACGATGTCGCCGCCGATAAAACCAGCGCATTGAGCGACACGCCCGGCACATTCAATTCGCCGATGTGGTCGCCCGTCTCCCCGACCGAAATCCTCCTCGCGACGCAAGGCACTATCGCCGCAACGTCTGATCTGGTGATTGCTGACGGCGCGGCGCGGCGCGTGATTCTCACGGGGCAGGATGCGCCCATCGCCTTCGCGTGGTCGCCAGATGCCAAGTATATTGCGAGCGTAGCCGGGTTCGCGCAGGTCGTGATCAGCGACGCCGTGACGGGCAAAGAGGTCAGCCGCAGCAGCCAATCCAACATCGTCGCGCATTTCTGGTCGCCCACTTCCGATAAAATTGCGTACATCGTCGTCAATCGCGACACGCCTGCGCCGCAAGCGCGCCTCATTTCCAATGGAAAAACCCCGGTCGAACAGGCGACGGGCGGCCTTACTGCGTTCGTGATGGACGTGCAGACGGGCAATTCGCAGCCGCTCGCGACTTTCAACCCCTCGCGTGATTACGTCTACCTGCTCAACTTCGCGGATCAATTCGCGCGTTCGCACAGCCTCTGGTCTCCCGATGGACGCTGGTTCACCGTCGCGGAGCAGGATGAGAACAAGCCGCCTGCCGTCTATATCGTGGATACGAATCAGACTGCCGCGCCGCAAAAAGTCGCGGATGGCAGCATCGGCATCTGGAGCTGGAAGTAATGGCGGTCGAAACATCAACGATTGAGAGCGCCGCGCTGCGTGGCAACCCGCTCGGCGACCCGCATGTGCGCCCGCTTGCGATCTACCTGCCGCCGGGCTACGCAGATGATACGTCCCGGCGTTACCCGCTGGTGCTGATGCTTTCCAGTCACGGCAACACGGGCGCATCGCTCACGAACTGGCGTCCCTGGGATGAGTCGTTACCGGAGCAGATGGATCGGCTGATCGGGAGCGGCGCGTGTCCGCCGTTTATCATGGCCCTGCCCGATACCTGGACGCGGCTAGGCGGCTCACCACACATCAATTCGCCTGCCATCGGCGCATATGGCGATTACCTGCTCGATGAGGTGATCCCGTTCGTGGAGGCGCACTATCGCACTTTGCCGAACCAGCGTGCGGTGATGGGGCGCAGTTCGGGCGGCTATGGCGCGCTCTACCACGCGATGACGCGCCCCGGTATGTTCGCCGCTGCTGCCGACCACAGTGGGGATGCGGGCTTCGAGTATTCGTATCGGGTGCAGCTTGCCGCGCTCGACGCAAACCTTGCGCGCTTCGGCGGGCTGGCCGGATACATGGCCGAGACTCAAAAAAAGGGATCGAAAAATCAGGCATTTTTCGAGGTTGCGAGCGCGCTGACCTTCGCTGCCACCTTCGCGCTGAACCCTGCCGCGCCGTTCGGCTTCGACCTGCCAATTGACGAAATTGGTGCGCTGCGCCCGGCGGTCTGGGAGCGTTGCTTGCAGGGCGACCCGGTGCGCTTGCTGGATGACGCGGCGCACGCCGACGCGCTGCGCAGGCTTAACCTGCTGTTCATCGACTGCGGCCAGTTCGACGAGTATAATTTGCAGATTGGGGCGCGGCTGCTGGACCGAAAACTGACGGTACTTGGCATCGCCCATAGCTACGAGGAATTCCCCGGCGGGCATCGTGGCACTCACTTTCGCTATGAGGTGAGCCTGCCGAAGATGCTGGCCGCGATGCAGGATGGGTAATGTCTGTCAGGTTCCACGCGCGGAAATGGTCACTTGTCATCGTGTGCGCCGTGTTCGCGCTCGCGGGGCTGGCGTGTGCGCAGGGCAGCAGCCCGAACGTAATTTACGTCACGGCCACTTTTTCTGGCGCAGGCGCGACGGATGAACCGATCCAAAATCCATTCATGCCGACCCTGACCGCGACCGGACCGACCCCCACGCCGATCCAGCCGACGCCAAACGCGCCACGCCAATCCACCCGCCGCAACGTCGCCTACACGGTCAAGGCGGGGGACAGCCTCGCGGCGATTGCGGCCAACGCCGGGACCACGCTCGAAGAGATTTTGCAACTCAATCCGACGCTCACGACTTCGACGATCCTCGCTACCGGGCAGAACGTTACGATCCCGAACATACCGACGCTGCTCACGCCGAATTTCAAAATCATTCCCGATAGCGAGCTGGTTAATTCACCCGGCGCGCGCGGTTTCGATGTCTCGCAGTATGTGAAGTTCCAGCCCGGCTTTCTGCGCGCGTATTCGGAAGTGGTGCAGGGGCGGCTCTATTCTGGTACGCAGATCATCCAGATCGTCGCGCAGCAGAACAGCGTCAATCCGCGCATCCTGCTTGCGCTGCTCGAATACCGCTCCGGCTGGGTCACGAATCCGATGCCGACCGGTAACAAGCTGGACTATCCGCTCGGCTGGGTCAACCCCGCGAAAAGGGGGTTGTTTTCACAGCTTGCGTGGACCGCCGATTGGCTCAACGATGGCTATTATGGCTGGAAGCAGCGCGGCCTCGCTTCGGTCGCCTTCGCGGATAATTTCAAGCTGGCCTTCGCGGGCGACTTGAATGCCGGGACGGTCGCGCTCCAGTATTTCCTCGGACAGGGCGCAGACCGCGCGACATGGAGCCGCGACGTAAGCGCGCAGGGCGTCTTCGGGGTTTACCTGACGCTCTTCGGAGACCCCTTCCGCTACGCCATCGAGCCGCTCATCCCCGCTAACCTCACGCAGCCGGAAATGACGCTACCCTGGGCAGCGGGCGAGACGTGGTATTACACAGGGGGACCACACGGTGGTTGGGACGCCGCGAGCGGCTGGGCGGGCATCGATTTCGCGCCGCCCCGCCCGCCGGATACACTCATTCAGCAGCAGGGGTTTTGCTATATCTCGCCGATTTACGCGCGGGCGATGATGGCCGGGCTGGTCGTGCGCAGCGGCGACGGCGTGATTGTCCTCGATTCCGATCTGGATGGCGACGAACGGACCGGGTGGGTCCTCACTTACCTGCATATGTCCTCGGATGGAATAATCCCGGCGGGCAAACAGGTCCAGGCCGGAGACCCGCTCGGTAAACCGTCGTGTGAGGGCTTCAACCTGAGCGCGGCAGCTACGCACGTCCACATCGCACGGCGCTACAATGGCGAATGGATCGCGGCGGATTGCTGGTCCTGCCCATCGGATGTCCCCGCGCCCTCGTGGGTGATGGGCGGCTGGACGGTGAAGGGCAGGCCGGGCGATATTTATCAGGGAACGCTCGTGCGCGGGTCCGAGACCAAATACGCGGAAGCCGGGCGCGGCGGCGTCGATAACGAAGTGCCGCGCGAGCCATGAGACGCTTTCGCCTGTTTCTGATCGCCTGCACTATCGGCTGGCTCGCGCTGCTCTTTGTGGCTTCCGGCCTCGTCAGTGCGCAGACCGAACCAACCGCCGTTCCGATTGTGCTGCCAACGCTCACCGGGCAGGCGACATCAGGCGTCGCGGCCAGCCCCAGCCCAACGCGCGGCGTCCCGCAGCTAGGCGCAACCAGCACGGGCGCGGGCGTCGTCGTCGAGGTACGGGATAAAGTCGTGCCGGGCAATGTCCGACAAGCGCCCAGCACCGACGCGGAAATCATCGGCACGATCAAACCGGGAAGTTTCTACCCGGTCCTCAGCAAAAGCGGGAAGTGGCTGCAAATCCTCTTTGGCAGGCCGACGCCAGAGACGACAGGCTGGGTTTTCGATGAAATCGTGACCGTCACCGGCGACTTGAAGAGCATTAAGGAGAATGGCTCCGCGCCGACGGCCAACGTCCCGACCGTCGAAGCGCAAAAAACTGAAACGGCGGCGGCGCAATCCGTCGAAGGCACGCCTGGCGGCTTCGCGAGCGCAACCAGCGCGCGGGGATCGGCGACGGGTGTATTCATCCGCACGCAAACCGGAGCCGTCAATGAGCCGACGCTCGGCGGTCCGCGCCCGACCTTCACCATGCCGCCGCCTTTCGCGGAGGCTACGCTCTCGCCGCGTTCGTCGGTTGCGGCGGCGGGTGGCCTGCCGCCGATTGTGCCGATTCTTGGCCTCGCGGTGGTGGGGCTGCTCGGCCTGATGATCAGCAGCTTGCGGCGGCTTTGAATCGAAGAGCGGACTCCTATAAGTCCGCCCTATTCATTGCTGCGTCAACTAATGTGCATCTGGCTCCTAGCGAGGTATGTAAGTCACGCTGCCGAGACACATTTCGTCATTGGTCGTCTCACCCCAGAGGATATAACGCGGCTGTTTGTCGTGCGAGTTATCCCATTCGCAAGTGACTTTTAGAGTGTCGCCTTTCGCAAGCGGTATGCCCTTGACGAAAATGTAACTACCCTGCCAGTGAAAATCCCATTGAGGAACATTGAGCAGGATTTTCGCGTTGGCTGTGCCGGGGTTGAGTTCAATACGAAAGCTTTTTCCGCGATTGTGCATATGGGCGTTCACACCAATCGCGGTTACTGCGATTGGTACTGTTGAGATGCACGTACTCACGACGTGGCTCGCCTCCTGCATCAGATAGTCGCTGGTCGTCTTGCCACAGTGCCGTAGCAGCAAATCAGTCCGGCCCAGTACGGAGGCACGCCCATCTTCTTTCACGTTCAGATCATATTGCGTCTGGCGGTTACAGTTCGGGTCTGACGCGGCGGCTTGCGGGCAGGGAATTTCGACGGGAGCAATGAGAACTAACCCACGCACAGCGGCCAGCTTTGCACCCTCGGGCGCGAATTGAAGGACCAGCCGGGATTGATCCGCCTTTGCGCCATTCGCAAAATTGTAGTGAATCTGCACCACGAGAAAGCTATCGGCAGTCAGCAATCGCCCGGTATTCGCTGGAAACAGCACAGGCAAGCCGCCGGGCGTCCATGATCCGAGGGAATTAGCAAGACCCGTTCCCCCGTCACCGCCGCCAGAGATTTTCAGCCCTGTGCCGCCGAAGCAGGTGTAGCCCAGCTCGGTATCAAGCGCATCTTTGGCACGCGCCTGGTCGAGTGCGCCTTTGTCCATCTGGTAGACGATAACGTGGTGAACTTCACTCGGCTGTCCGGCTTCCAGGGTGTACCCGGTGATGAAGCGGTCCGTCGTCAACCCTGTTTCCATCACGAAACAGCGGTAATCATCCTGTTCATTCTTGCCAGCTTTGGGTGTATAGGTCGCCGGCATCGATAGCACCAGATCGCGCCGAAGAGTCAGCCCCGATGGAAGCGAAGTAACGGATTCTGTCGAGGGCGTTGCGTCACCAACTGGCGCTCCGCTACCTGCCCAATCGACTATCGTTTTGATATCTGCATCCGCGAGGCTGCGATCCCCGACTATCGCTGGAGACTGCTTGTCCGGCATCCAGGGCGGCATATAGCGTGTTGCGACTGCATCCTTGATGTCGTTGACATATTTTATGACGGCATCCTCTGTATCCAGCGCAAAAGGCGCTATCCCGCCCTCGACGTGACAACTCAGACAATTCGCGGCGATGATAGGCGCAACATCATGATAATAGGTTGGCGTCTGTGACTTCTGAGCGAACGAGGTGGACACTGTCCCGGTAAAAATCAACCCGCTGATAAGGACGAGTAAAGAGAGCGGAAGTACGAAACGAATTGTTATGTGCAAGGCGTTACTCTCGTGTTCAGTGAATGTAGGAAAAGCATAATGGCTAACCATTGCATGAATGACACTGAAGTGTAACGTGAATGTAAAACTTCAATTGCGTAATAGTGTATTTGCGTGGTATCCGAACGCGGTACGCTGTCAGCGCGGTGGCGTACTCGTCGGAGGAACAGCAGGCGGCAGCGTCGAGCCGGAAACGGGCAGCACGGGCGCGGCTGCACGGGCGCGTTCGATTTGGCGCACACGGATTTCGCTCGCGCCATAGAATGCCACCAGCAGCGCTATCGGAATCCAGAGCAGCCACCACAACCGCCCCGGAGCCGCAGGCCGCCACGCACGTAGCGGCGTCGCGGTCAGCCGCGCGACCTGCACCAGCACGACCGTCAGGAAAGCGGAGAGCGCGGCCAGCGTCAGCAGCTCGAAGCCCAAAACGTCATTGCCGGCACGTCCCAGCGCCCCGCCGAGGATGCCGCTCAGGATCGGATCGCCAAGATTGAAACCTGCCAGAACACACGCCGCCGTGAGGCCGGACCCGCTGCGCAGCGCGAACGCGCCCGCCGCCAGCCCCACGAAAAAGTAGCTCGGTCCAGCGGTTAAACCCTGCCCGCCAGCGAAAATCCCGAAGATGCCGTACAGCAGCGCGATGAGCAGCACCGCCCGCCAGCGCCCCAGCCCGCGCGCCCCGTGATAGAGAAAACCATAGAACAGGATGCCGTAGCAGAGCGGCAAAATCAGCGCGAACAGGGCGATCTGGCCGATCCATGCGATTTCGGTAGCCCCCGCGCCCTGAATGCGCAGTGGCGCGGGCAGGTTGCCGAAAACCCCGCCGAACAGCCGTGACAGGAAAAGATACAGCCACGAGGCGAACAGATAAATCGCCAGCCCCGCGATCAGTCCACTCAACAGAAAGCGCACGACAGGCCGCGCACCATAGAGCGTATCGGCGGGGGAGCGGGCGAGCAGCATCGCGAGCAGCGTCAACCCCGCGCAGAGGAACACGGCGCTCACGAGCCGCAGGAAGGTCGTCTCGACATTTCCGGAGAAACCGAGCGTGATGAGCGTCGTCCCGATCAGAACGAGCAGATACAGAAGCATCCCCGCGCGCAGGGTCGGATATGGGGTAGTTGTGACTATCGGTAGTGTCTGGGTGGGCAGTGCTGCTTTTTTCATGCCCCCTATTATAAACGAATTGCGCCTTCCGGCTGCTCTGCATCTACTTTGTCGAATTGCGGCGGCGGGACGACATCCGGCTGCCAGATGCCAATCGAACTGACCAGATGCCCCGTCCCCAGCACATAATCGCGATGCTCGTCATAATACGCGCGCAATGCTTCAAGCACGTCCGGCGTATACTTGAATACCGAAAGCTGGGTCGAGACATACCGCCGGAACAATTTATCGTAGAGAATGCGACGCACGACGTTTTCGTTCAGGTCGAGGCTGAGGTGAGCGAGTGAATAAAAATCCGTATCGTTGGTATTGAGCGCAGGAGGAATGTCAACGTTGGAAATACGTAACCAGCCCATGCCCAGGTAAATGTCCAGGTTTTCCGGCCCATATGGAAAGCAGGCTTGTCGTACTTCGGCTTGCGTCGGCAACCTTCCGAGTTTCTGGTACAGCGTGATGGATCGTGCGACGACCTCATCAATGCCTTCACCTGCGTAGTTGCCCCACAGAAGAAGCCGCTCGCCTGCAGGGGTGGCGGCTTCCAATGCAGCTTCGAGTTCGTGCATCGCATCAATATCATCTGCGAAGACGGGGTGTATATCCCAATTGCCATACATGCGAACCCGCGCACCCCACTTTCGGTAGACTGGCATTGCGGCAGGTCCGAGCAGGTGATAACGGGAGCCTTGCACCGTCCGTTTTACATGATTGGTTCGGCGGTCCGCATCACCCGGCCAAAAATTGAGAATCATGACTGTTTCCATGCCACACGAAAACAGCAAATCCGCCAACCGCAGAAGACCATCCATCGTAACGTTTGCATAATGCGGCCAATCGGTGACTGCACCGTCATCGTTCGGGTGATGGAGGAGATAGTGACGGGTGCTTCCATCCAGCGACAATTTGATAGAAAGGCGACGTTTCAGAACGAAGGCCGCGAGTTCTTCCAGCGGCAACGCCATCCATTCTGACAATTCGGGAATATCGTTTGACATTGCATTTTCCCCCGGTTGGTCTAACGCGCGAAGTCACAAAGTTCCCGTGCAAGACTGACAATCGAATCTACGAGGAAGCGGCTTGTGTACAGCCCCTTGCCGATCCAGAGCGGGATAGGTAGCTCACCCTGATGGGCGTCGAGATAATCCGCTGCACGCTTCCCGATGTCCGCGCAAATCCGGTTCCTGGAATGCAATCCGAAAAGTGCGTAGGCGGTCTCTTCCGGGGTGCTGCCTTGCCAGCCCCATCCGCCATCAGGTCGCTGGGTTGTGAGCAGCCAATTTGTCAATTCTTCTTCGATCAAGGGATCCCCGATGCTGCGTAGAGCAAGTGAACGAAGATAATATGGACTGACATGCCATTTATCGAACCACAAATCGCCGCTTCGATGGGCATTGATCAGGACCTGTCGCGCGATCTCGGCTCCGTGCCATTCTTCGGCACAAGACAGCGCGAGAACGACCCGCGCATGTGTACTCAGGCTGGCATTTGCCTCACCAATGAAGCAAAGAAAATGGTCTCCGGCAAAATACCGCTCGAACGGCTTGGTTGTAACTGGAAAGCCGGCACAGTAGAGCGATAGAAAGCCGCTCGCCGTAATATCGAGATCGTAAATCTCGAAGTGGGAACTGGAGATCAGGCCGTAATCTGCTGACCAATGCTTATACAGCTCGTTGAGCCAGGATGGAGTACGATGTCCAAGCTGTGTGCTGTATTCTGCGATCCAGGCCAGCTCAAAACAGTCGATGGGATCAATATCCCCGATACCACCATCTGTATTCTGATACAGGCGGAGCCAATCCTGTGCTGGTGCATGGGGAACTCGACGGAGCAGCGCAGCGGTTGCTGCCGGCGAAGCTGCGACACTCCCATACCGATTATAGAGTTCGGTCGGGTCTATATTGTCAGGTAGCGATGTGAGGTCCAAGAGGGCATCGAGTGAAAAGATGCTCGACGCTTTTTTCCACGAAGCAGCATTGCTGCCCAGTAACGCAACTTTTTTACGGATAACCTCTTCCTGCGACGTGACGACAGGAACACGCAAGCCAATTTCCCGCGCGTGACTCATAAGCGCAGTCGAAATGAGCGGGAAGCCAATCGTGTCATGTCTCTCCGTAGAGATGTCGAGGGATTGAAGGAAAACCTCGCCCTGTGCGATAGAAGGTGCATCCATTGTCGCTCCACCTTCGCGCAGGGAAACCATCGCCGCTACGGTGTTGATCAGCCTGTCATAGCCATGAAAATAGGGGCTTCCCCAAGAGCCATCCGCCAGTTGTGAATTGCGAATATAATCTGTCGCGCCGTTGAATTCTGGGTACTGGTCAGCAATGAGGGCAAGGTGTGCAGTGTCGTAGACGGTGCTTTCGACTCGACCTTCAAACATGGAGTGCCTCTCGCATATTGACTCTTCCTAACCAGTATAGGCAAATTGTAAAAAAAGTAAAGAAACCAATGTCCCATTCGGCATTCTCGTTGTGAGAGTTAGCTTAACCTCAATATTCTGAAAAATCAACCAGACATTTCGATAATTCTGTTTTTATTACTTACTTATGTGGACTTTACACATGCACTGAGAACACCTATGACAGAGAAGACATATAAACCTGCTTTACGGGGAAGGTGAAAAGTGGTTAATCGGACAACATTGTAGTGGGTAGGTTTTAGTAGAGAATGCGGCATGGGAAATTACAACTTCATACCCAATCAAAACACTTTCACTACCACTCGCCAACCGCTCTTCGACGCTACCTCAACGCTTTATGAAATAATTAGCAGCCCGCTCTGGTTCCGTGATACTATAGGGGGAACCCGCGACCACCTGATATGAAGTGCCATGATGCGCGTCTTGATTATCTCCGATATACACGCTAACCTTGCCGCCTTCGAGACGGTCATGAACGATGCCAAAGGTGATTGGGATTATGTCTGGTGTCTGGGAGACGTCGTTGGCTACGGTCCCGACCCGAACGAGTGCTGCGAACTGCTCAAAACCCTGCCGCATCTGTGCCTCGCCGGGAACCATGACTGGGCGGCGCTCGGCAGGCTCGATATTCGGACCTTCAACGCCGATGCACGCAAGGCTGTCAACTGGACAACGCAGGTTCTCAAACCCGCCAACGTCGAGTATCTGAATGCGCTGCCTACCACGTTCGTAATCGGCCAGTACACGCTCGCGCATGGCAGCCCGCGCGAACCCGTCTGGGAATATATCCTCGACCCGCTCATCGCGGCCTCGAACTTTCCGCATTTCGAGACGCCCTACTGCCTCGTCGGACATACGCATACGCCGATCATTTACATGCAGACGAGCGACATGGGCGAAACCGACATGCTGCAACCGACCTATCGCCAATCCCGCGCGCTCAACGGCCATCGCCTGATTATCAATCCCGGCAGCGTCGGTCAGCCGCGCGATAGCAACCCGGATGCGGCCTATTCGATCCTCGAAGTTGAGGCGATGACGTGGGAACACCGCCGCGTCGCCTATCCGATCAAAGTCACGCAGGATAAAATGCGGCGCGTTGAAATGCCGGAACGCCTGATCGCGCGCCTTGAACACGGCTGGTAATATGATCGATTCTCAATCCGGGTCGCTCCCGGTTGCCCCTGTCGTGAAGCGTCCGACGCTTCTCTCCCGCAACACAATTTTGCGCGACGTTCTGGAAATCGCGCTGCTGATCGCCACGATTTATACGTTGGTGAATCTAGCGACGGCACGGGCGGTCGTCGAAGGCGCGAGTATGCAGCCGAATTTCTATACCGGGCAGCTCGTGATCGTCAATCGCTTCGCATATTACTTCGCCAACCCGCAGCGCGGCGATGTGATCGTGCTGCATGATCCGCAGGACCCCGCGCAGGATTTTATCAAGCGCGTGGTCGGGTTGCCGGGGGAGGTCATCCAGATCAAGGAAGGGCGCGTCTATGCGAATGGCACGCTGCTCGATGAAGGATATATCCCGCGCTTCTGCACGACGGGCTGCGATGGTACGTGGTCGCTGGATGATACGCAATATTTCGTGCTGGGCGATAACCGCCCGAACAGCCACGACTCGCACAGCTTCGGACCGCTCGACCGCAAGCTAATCGTCGGCAAGGCGTGGATACGCTACTGGCCGCCGCAGGATTTCGGCATGGTCCCGCATCAGGAATACGGACCCGTCAGCAGCGAACACCCGCCGACGCCGACCCCAACGCTGTCGCCCACCCCCGGACCGACCAACGAGCGCCGCCTCGTCCCGCGTGCAACATCGGGCGCGCCGCCGGATGGCGTGCAGGGGCTATAAATTATGGGCTTTACCTTCGCCGAGAAAATTCTCGCACGGACGGCGGGGCTGCCGACAGCCGAAGCGGGGCAAATCGTCGATGCGCGACCGGATATTATCCTCAGCCACGACAACACCGCCGCAATTTATCAGACCTTCAAGAAACTCGGCCTGAGCAAGGTCAAAAACCCCGAAAAGCTGGCGATCACGCTCGATCACGCCGTCCCCGCACCGACGACTGAACACGCGCGCAACCATCAGGAAGTGCGCCAGTTCGTGCGTGAGCAGGGCGTGCAATATTTCTTCGAGGTCGGGCGCGGCATCTGCCACCAAGTCCACAGCGAAGAGGGCGTCGTCTTGCCCGGCAATCTGGTCCTCGGCTCGGATAGCCATACGCCGCATTTCGGCTGGCTCGGCGCGTTCGGTGCGGGCGTTGGGCGCAGTGAGGTTGCGGCGCTGTGGGCGACGGGCGAGCTATGGCTGCGTGTCCCGGAAAGCGTGCGCGTGGTGCTTGAGGGCGAATGGCCGCGCGGCGTGACCGCGAAGGATTTTTGCCTGCGGCTGATGGGCGATCACGGTGTCGAAGGCGGCATCTACCAGTCTATCGAGTTCAGCGGTTCGGCGGTGACGGCGCTTTCGCTCGATTCGCGCGCGGTGATCCCCAATTTCATGGCGGAATTCGGTGTGAAGACGGCCTATATCGCGCCCGACGAGAAAGTCTTTGAATATCTGAAAGGCCGCGCCCGCCGTCCGTATACGCCCGTCTATCCCGACGCCGATGCGCGCTATGAGGCTGAATATCACTATGACGTTTCGGCGCTCGAACCGTTGATCGCCTGCCCCAATAGCCCGGATAACGTCAAACCGCTTTCGGCGGTGGCCGGGACACACATCGATCAGGCGTTTTTGGGGACCTGCACCAATGGGCGGCTGGAAGACATTGCGGCGGCTGCCGATGTCGTGCGTGGTCGGAAGGTCGCGCCGGGCGTGCGCTTCATCGTGATCCCGGCGTCGAGCGAGGTCCTCAAGGAAGGGATGCGGCGCGGGTATATTCAGGAACTGGTCGAGGCGGGCGCGGTGATCAATACGCCGGGCTGCGGTCCTTGCATGGGCAACCACATGGGCGTCCCTGCGCCGGGCGAGGTCACGATCAGCAGCGGCAACCGCAACTTCAACGGACGCATGGGGACTCCCGACGCACCCTGCTATCTGGCATCCCCGGCGGTGGTGGCGGCGAGCGCGCTGGCGGGCGAGATTGCGGGACCGCTGCACCTGTAGCACACAATATTGAAGTTGGATTGCAATTACGGTATAGCTATGTTTCACGAACCCGATGGCGCTGTTTTTCAATGGATCAAAGAGGAGTCGAAAAATAAACTGGATTATGTACAATTACTCAATCTAATGTGGAGTGAAGACGGTGCTGACTATGATCTGGATGTCTACCGACGGGTCGCCTCGCGGTTGGCAGAAAATATTGAGTATTGGCGTGAAATAACGCGGGCTGTGAATTGGCGATTCACGCTTGTGAGTTATGCTGCGATGTTATTGACAGGTGAAAAACTATTTTTTGATGAGTTGTCGGAGCGCTTCAACTCATCACAGATTACACCACAAATCGGGGTAGCGCTTGGGCTTCTTCACCCGGAGCGCTCACAGCCGTTTTTGGAAACTTTCATTATTCGCCCTGATCCACAAAATGCTTTTGCAATAATCTCGGCACATGAGGTCTTGCAGCGCTTGAACTCTCCTGTGGTGCTCGATTTCGATGCACCAGCATTCATCAGCGCTCTAAAATCTTATAATCAGGATTATCCTCGTATGGCGCAATCGGTTATAAAACAGCATTGGGATTTTTGGGGTGGGGTCGTTCCCAAGTGATGCTATCGTGCTTGTAACCAGAACGACTGGAATGTTCACGACACACCTTTCGGCACAGTACGATCTCGACAAACCGTCCAACTGCAACTACACTTGTTTGCAGGCATAGAGCCGATTTTGAATAAATATTTTTCCAAAAAGGAGGCGCTATCGATTTAGCTTTGTGACAGGTTGCGTTTGTAAAGTATTTTGCACTGGCGCACAAGCGCTGGATGAACAGTTCTGAAAAACCATAGGAGTCTCGAAAAATGTTGACCAAAAGACACACTTTTGCTCTCGCTTTGATCCTCGTCGCCGCGCTAATCGTCGCGGTGATCCCCGGCAATATGACCCCGGCCAACGCTCAGAGCAACGCCACAGCGCAGTGGTGCAAAGGCGTAAACATCGTGTTCATGACAGGTGGTGACCTCGGCAGCGGTTTTGCCGATGTGGTCTATAACGGCGCTGTGCAGGCGACCGCCGACCTCGGACCGACGACGCAATATGTCGGGTCGGCGTGGGACGTGAACAAAATGATCACCGATTTCAAAACCGCGATGGCGACGCACCCGGACGGTATCGCCGTCATGGGACACCCCGGCGACGACGCCTTCAAGCCACTGATCGATGACGCGATCAAAGCCGGAATCATCGTGACGAGCCAGAACACCACCCTCGACAAGACCGAAGCAGCGCATCGCGGCGTCGGCTTCGGCTATTCTGGCGCGACCCTGTACACGCAGGGGCAATCCGTCGGGCTGGAAGCGATCAGCCGCTTTGGTTTGAAGAAGGGTGATGAAGTGTTCTTGTGGGGTCTTGAGGCGCAGCCGGGACGCGGCCAGCGCACGAAAGGTGTTCATGATGCACTCACCGCAGGCGGCCTGACGGTGGACTACCTCGAAATCAACGATGCTACGCAGAAGGACCTCTCGGCGGGCATCCCGATTTTCACCGGATTTATGTCCGGCCACCCGAACGTGAAGGCCGTCATCACCGATCACGGTGACATCACGGCGGGGCTGCCCAAACTACTCCAGGCGGCGGGCAAGAAGCCCGGTGAAGTCAAGAGCGCTGGTTTCGATGCGGAACCCGCCACCATTCAAGGGATTCAGGATGGCTGGATCGGATTCGTGAACGACCAGCAGGAATGGCTGCAAGGCTATCTGCCCGTGCTGCAAATCTGCCTGACCAAAAAGTTCGGTTTTGCTGGCCTGCACGTCGATACGGGCGCAGGGTTCATCAACTCGGATAACGTCGCGATGATCGCGCCGCTGGTCCGCGCCAAGCCGGAAATCCGCTAGTCGCTGTCGATAGTCGAAATTGGAGCAGACGGTAGCCTATACCGTTTGCTCTCTTCCATTTTTTGAAAGGCTTTTTATGACTTACAGACTTGAATTGAAAAATGTCTCGAAATCTTTTGGAGAGGTCAAATCGCTCCAGAATATCAGCTTGCACGTCGATCAGAATGAAGTTGTCGGGCTGCTTGGCGACAACGGCGCGGGAAAATCGACGCTGATCAAAATTATCACGGGGTATCATCAGCCGGATAGTGGCGAAATATATTTCAACGGCACGGAAGTCAAACATTTGACCGTCCCGAAAGCGCGTAGCCTCGGTGTTGAAACCGTTTATCAGGAACGCGCGTTGGCCGACCAACAAACGCTCTGGCGCAACATTTTCATGGGGCGCGAACTGACCAACCGCTTCGGCTTCATGGATGTCACGAAGATGACACAGGAAACCAACCGCCTGATGCTCGAATCGATGGGCTTCACCTCCGGCGCGGTGACTGCCGACTCCGTAATCAACAATTTTTCCGGCGGCGAAAAGCAAGGCGTGGCGATTGTGCGCGCGCTGTACTTCAAGGCCGACTTGATCGTGCTGGACGAGCCGACGATGGGACTATCGCTGCAAGAGACGCGCAAGCTGATTGATTTCGTCAAAGGCATCAAACGCGCTGGAAAATCTGCGATTTTTATTGATCATAACGTCTTTCATGTCTACAACGTCGCAGATCGCGTCGTCGTCCTGGATCGTGGCACGGTCGCCGGGGAGTTCCTGACGAAGGACATTACGCTGAACGATCTCACGGAAAAGATGTACCGCGTCGCCGAGAGCGGACATTTCGACTAGAACGTTTCTGCTGCACCGACGCGCGGGGATAAATCCACCGCGCTATTACGGGGTCCTGATGGCACGGGATCATAGCAAATTGCCCGTAGTAGCCCGGTCCATTCATGGCCGGGCGATTGAACAAGGCAACGCCGTCTGACCTGTTTGGAACTATTGCTCACAAGGAATGCTCGCCGATGACGACCCAGATCGAGCCGCCGCTAAACGTATCGCTTACTACGCCGACGCTTGCGCGGCAATTCACCCGCTTCGTGCGCCGTCACAGATTGCAATTCGGCATCGTCGGGGTGTTGGTCCTGATGTGGGTCTTCCTGATCATCGCCGGACCCCGGACTTTCCTGAACAAAGAAATTTATATATCTTTTGCGGACTCCGTACCCTATTACGGGCTGATGGCGCTCCCGCTAACGCTGCTCATCATCGCGCGGGAGATCGACCTCTCGTTTGGGTCGGTTATGGCCGTCGGCGTGATGTGTTTTCTATCGGTATTCAACGCGACGGGCAGCCCGGTTCTGGGGCTGGTCGCGTGCCTGCTGGCGGGTCTCGGCGCGGGGTTGTTGAACGGGATCATTATCGTCCGGTTCGGTATTCCCTCGCTAATTGCGACGATAGGGATGCAGTTTTTCTGGCGCGGCGCGGTCCTCGTCCTCACGCAGGTCTCCTCGAACTTTCCGCTCGCTCCGGCGGCGGCGGCGGACCCGGTGCTGCGTGAGCTATTGGTCGGGCGCATCTTCGGGGTGATTCCCGCGCAGTTCATCTGGATGATCCTCATCGCTATTGGGACGTGGATACTGTTGAACCGACACCGCCTCGGCGCGCATGTATACCTGATCGGTGACAACCCGAACAGCGCGGCATTGATGGGCATCAACGTCGGCCAGCGCCGGATTATCATTTTCGGGATCGTCGGGGTCGCTGCTGCCTTTGCCGGGCTTGTCACCAGCTATTCGGTGGGGTCGTTCTTTACATCGCTCGGATCGGGCTATCTGCTGCCCACACTTTCGGCGGTATTCCTCGGCGGGACATCGGTGCTGGGTGGCACAGGCACGATTTTGGGAACATTCGTCGGCTGTTTCATCATCGGCGCGATTGAACCCGGCACGGCTGCGATTGGCTTGCTTGGACAGTGGACGCAGTTGATCTATGGTTTTGTAATCGTCGTCTCGGTGGGGATGCACACGCTGTTGCGCAGAGGATCGCGATAGCGGCGCGCGAAGCTAATCCCCGATTGCGTCCTTTGGAAACTCGCGCGCTTGTGCCAGCAATCCCGCCAGCGCTTCGCCATAGGCCGTTGTGGAATGGCGCGCGGCCTCCGCTTCCCAATAGCTGCGCCCTTCGGCAGCGGCACGCAGGTTGGCGAGCGCGGTTTGCGCGCTGATGTTCGTTTTATCCGTGAAGGACAGGTAGAGGATCAGATTGGTAAGCCACAGGCGATACGATTCAAGGCGCAGCAGGCGCGTCGTCTTGCCGAGCGTGCGCAGGGCGGCCTCGCGATTGCCTGCGAAATACTCCGCGTAGCCGAGATCGCACGCGACGTTTGCAGGTGATCCCGCTTGCAGCGCCGCGTCGAACTGCTGCGCAGCTTCCTCGAAATTGCCCTTTGCCTGTTCGATCCGACCCAACCCGTAGCGCGCGTAAGCGTCTTTCGGGCGTAGTGCGAGCGCTTGCTCGATAGCCGTGCGTGCCTCAGCCAGCCGCCCAAGTGCGCGGTAGGTATTCGCGAGGAGCGTATAGCCGCGCGCAGACGGTTTGGCTTCAATCAGTGCTTCAAGTTGTGCTGCCGCCGCCGCGAAGTCGCCCGCGATGAATGCCGCGCGCGCCGCACCAAAGGGCGAACGATCAGTAGGCCTATAGAACAAGATCGCGATCTGCACCGTGACGAGCAGTGCGATGAGCCCGACCGCGCCCCCGAAGCGCGCATCCGCAGGACCGCCCAACACGAGCGCAAGCAGCAGCGCGCCCGCAATCACGAGCAGCACCCCGGAAAAGATGATGCGGCGGTCGAGGTAGCGGATCATGCGGCCTGTAACAGGTCGCGCGGCGCGATTTCACCCTCGATCAATTTTTCGGAGAGCAGCACATCCGCTTCGAGGACGGCTTTCAGCACCGCAGCCTGATCACTCTCGAAGATCGTCTTCCATTCGCGCATCCCGGCGCTTTCGCCACGTAGCGCCACGAGTTCGCGGTCCGCGTCTTCCCCGGTGCGGACGGCGTTGCGCAGCAGCCAGAGGTGCGTCAGCAAGCGGTGGCGGCTGTCCGGTATCCCGGCCTTGAGCGCGGCGCGCAGATGTTCGGTGCTTGGCGCGGGCTGGCCGAGCCGCTCCTCGACCATGCCGAGGTTATACGGCGCAACCCAACCTGTGCGCTCCATCTGGTACGCTTTCTGTGCGTAGGGGAGCGCGTCCGCGTACTCGCCATCTTGCAGGTAGACTTCGGCGAGGCCGTTGTAGCCAATTCCCGACTCCGGCAAAAGCTGGATGATCTTCTGGTAATCGGCGCGGGCGCGCTTCAAACTACCTTTCAGGCGGTAGAGGCTGGCGCGGAAGTGGTAATGATCCGCGTCGTTTGGCTCGTCTTCGATGAGCGCGCTCATGACCTTGATCGCGTCGTCGTATTCAGCCTTGCGCATGTGTTTGATCGCGGCCTGATATTCGCGCCGCACGCGCGCCCCCGACGCGATGAACGAGATGATCACCCAGCCCACCGCCATCGGCACGAAGAGCAGACCAAAGCGCGGAAAGAACGCGGCCAGCCCCAGCGAGAGGATAGCGGGCGCAGTGATGATTGCGGCACGACGGCGCAGTTCGCGCGGCAGCCGCGAACCGATGATCAGCGCCGCGCCGATCAGGAACAACACCACGAGCGCGCTCTGTACGAGCGTCGCCCAAGGCGCATCGGCGCGGTTGATGGCGTTCAGAATCAGGCTCAATAGCCCGGTGATACCGAGCAGAATGAAGAGCAGCCGGGCGCGTCCCGGTCCGATCCAGTCGATGAATTGTCGAATGCGAGTCACGTTACGGACCTGTTACCTTGAGTCGCAGCAGATCATACCATTCTCGCGCACCGCTTGCCCGCCAGAAAGCCTGCGCAATCGCATTTTGAGCCGGGACGCGCACCTCCGCAAGCGTAATGTTCTGCTCCGCGAACCAGCCGCGCAGCGCTCCCCACAACAACCGTCCCGGACCGCCGCCTCGCCCGTGCGAATCAACAGCCAAATCCTCGACGAGGCCGACCGTCAGCAGGGGACCCGGCACAACGCGCCCGAAGATATAACCTGCCGGGCGCTCGCGTCGCCATGCCGTGAACGCGCAGAAACGCGGCTCATCCAGCGCTGTTTGCGTATAGCGCAGCCATGCCGCCGCGCCCTCCGGTGGGACCGTGATGCGCGGGTCCAGCCCCGCCAGTGTTTCGGCGGATTCGAGCCAGATCAGGCTCAACGAATCGAGGTCGGCGGCGGTGGTGCGGCGCACGGCATATTGATCCAGCTCAATCGGGTTCAAACCGCCACCATATAGCCGACGCCGTGAATAGTGCGGATCACGCCATGCGCCGCCTCGTGATTTTCGAGTTTGGCGCGCAGGTTACGGATATGCGCCCGCACGAGGTCCGGGTCGCCCGTGCGCGGTGGATATTCCCAGACCGCTTCGAGCAAGCGGTAGGGCGAGAGCGCCTGGTTGGGATGCTCCATCAGGTAACGCAAAAGCTGATGTTCAGTGCGCGTGAGCTGGATTTCCGCGCCGCCAATCGTTACGCGGTAGGTCATCGAGTCGAGCATGATCGGTCCGAGGTCGAGAATGTCCGAGCCGTTTTGCGGTTGCTGGCCGCTGCGCCGCAGGAGCGCCCGCACGCGCGCGACCAGTTCCACGATGTCGAACGGCTTGGCAACGTAATCATCCGCGCCCGCATCCAGCCCGACCACCACATCGCTAACGGTTCCACGCGCGGTCAGGAACAAAATCGGCAGGTCGTAGTAGCGGTCATCCATACGCAGGCGGCGGCAGACTTCCAGTCCGTCGATACCCGGCATGTTGATGTCGAGGATAAGCGCATCCGGGCGACGCACGGCCAATTTGCGGAGTGCTTCTTCGCCGGAAAGTGCTTTTTCGGTCTCGAAGCCTTCGCGCGTGAGCGCCGTTGCAATCGAAAGGACGATGCCGGGATCATCGTCGGTCGTTAGAATGAACGGCTTTTTTTTGTCGAACATACAACTACTTTCGCTAGGCTACGAACCGTCGGGCTTGCTCAAACGCGCGCGGCGGCGTTCCAAATCGTCATCGGGTTTCGGCGGCTCGGTGTTGATCGGGATCGAGCGCGCGGCGGGTGGGTTGCTCGTTTGCGGCACGGCGGCCTGTGGTGCGGTGGCAGTTTCGGCGGCGCGCCGATCCGCGACAATCGATTCCAGTTGGTTGACCTGATCGAGCAACTGCGCTGTGCTATCACGGTGCGCGTCGAGTTCCTCTTGCATAGCGGTCAGCGTGCGGCGTTCCTGTTCCACCTGCCGCGCGTAGCGGCGCGCGGTCTCATCGTCGCCCGCGAGCAGTGCGCTATCGGCCTGCTGATCCGCATCAGACATTTTCGTGGTTGCGGTATCCATGCGCTTGCGGATCGCATCTTCCACTTTCAAAGCCGCAGCGACTTCGCTGCGCAGCGTGCGGACCGCTGTTTCGGCGTCGTTCAGGCTGATATTCGCCGCGTCGATGCGCGCCGCGTTGCGGGTTTCCGGGCTGCTGTTCAGCGCCGCGTTAAGGCGTGAGCGGACCAGTACATTCAATTTATCGAATAAATCCGACATCTTGTGCTATCCCGCACTTTTACTTCTTTCACATTGTATCGCGATTGCCAGCGATTTCCCAAATGCGTCCTACGCCAAAAAAACACGTCGCTTGCGTAAGAATTCGCGCTGCGCTACACTTCAAGGTGATATGTTTAATCTGCGCGATTGTCCCCGGACCATGTGTATGATGTGTCGGACTTCACACCGAACACCGGGATACGAGCCGCCTGCTGCCTGACCTGAACCGCAGCGGACACCGCCAGAGAGCCAACCCGGTCGCGAGGTTGGCTCTTTTCGTTTCACTCACCGAAAGGACGCGCATTTGCAACGAGTATCCATCGGCGCTGACCTGCTCAAGCGCATCTTCCAGCAGTTGCAGGACACCTACCCAAATGAGGGCGGCGGCTTCCTGCTTGGCGTCCCCGGTGAGACGGTCGCGGTCCGTGAGGTGCGTCCGATCACGAACACCTTCCCGACCGAAGAGCAGTTTCACCGCTACGCCATGACGCCGCTCGATTGGGCGCACATGGAAGACGAGGCCGATGCCGCGGGACTGGCGCTCGTCGGTTACTATCACTCACACCCGGATTGGCCTGCGATCCCTTCCGAATACGACCGGGTACACGCGCTCCCCAATTTCTGCTATATCATCACTGCGGTCCACAAAGGGGCTGCTGCCGACGCGCGCGTGTGGGAGCTATCCACCGACCGCGCCGCTTTCGATGAACGTCCGCTTTCGATCACGGGTTAACCTTCTTTACGCATCAGGAGACTTTTCAACATGCCAGACGTCCTCGTTTCAACCGATTGGGCAAACGAACATCTTAACGACGCCGACAAGCGCTTCATCGAAGTCGATGTCGACAACACACAGTATGATACCGGACACCTGCCCGGCGCGGTCGCTTTCCACTGGCAGAGCCAGCTCCAGGACCCTATTGCACGCGACATCATCAGCAAGGAAGGCTTCGAGAAACTCGCCTCCGACGCCGGGATTACGTCACAAACGACAGTTATCCTCTATGGTGACAACAATAACTGGTTTGCGGCCTATGCGTTCTGGCTGTTCAAGTATTACGGACACGAGGATGTACGGCTGGTCGATGGCGGGCGCAAGAAAATGGTCGCGGAAGGCCGCACTTTCACCGCCGATGTGCCGACCTATGCCGCGACGCAGTATCAGGTCGCGCAAATCAATTCCGACCTGCGCGCTGACCGCGACTATGTGCGCCAGCGGCTCGGCAAGGGCGATTTCGGCCTCGTCGATGTGCGCTCGCCCGCAGAATTCGTCGGGGACATCATCGCGCCGCCCGGCATGACGGAGACGGCACAGCGCGCGGGTCACATCCCCGGCGCGAAGTCGGTCCCCTGGGCGACAGCGGTAGCTGAAAACGGCACGTTCAAGTCCGCCGACGAACTGCGTAAGATTTACGGCGGCAAGGGGATCACTGAAACACAGGACGTCGTCGCCTATTGCCGCATCGGGGAGCGCTCCTCGCATACGTGGTTCGCGCTCAAGTATCTGCTCGACATCCCGAACGTCCGCAACTATGACGGTTCCTGGACGGAATGGGGCAACCTCGTCGGTGCGCCTATCGTCAAGGGACCCGAAGCCTAAAGAGGACTGCAAGTGAGCGAACAATTTCTGGTCTGCAATCTCAACGTGTTTACGCCTGAGGATCGCATCCGGCACGACGCCGCTGCGCATAGCGTGTTTACGCAGGTTGAGGAGACCAGAGAACTCGACACAGGGTACGCCTTCCGCTTGCCTGTCCACCTGTTGCAGATAGCTGCCGAATTTGTTTCTCTGGAGCGGCTATGCTGCTCCTTCCTGCAATTTGGCTTGCAGCTTTCCAGCGATGGCGTGCTTTGGCTTTCGCTGACGGGACCCGAAGGTGTCAAACACCTCCTCAACGCAGAACTCGGTATCAGTGTGAAGGGTTAACATGGCTAAAATCAAAATCCCGACTCCGCTGCGCGCCTATACAGGCGGCAACGCGGAAATCGCGGTGCAGGGGGAAACCGTCGGCGCAGCGCTCAACGACCTGACGACACAATTCCCCGAACTGCGCCAGCACATTTTCGAGAACGATCAACTCCGCAACTTCGTGAACGTGTTCATCGGTGAAGAGGATATCCGCTACCGCGACGGCCTCAATACCGATCTCGATGCGGACGACAATATGCGGATCATCCCCAGCATCGCGGGCGGTCGCTGACCATGCAAGCGACTATGACGCGGATCGACCCGCAGGATGTCACGCTCTCGCACGACGAGGTGATGCGCTATAGCCGTCACCTGATCATGCCGGAAGTGGGCGTCGCGGGGCAGAAGAAACTCAAGGCGGCCAGTGTCCTGCTGATCGGGACGGGCGGCCTCGGCAGCCCACTCGCACTGTACCTCGCGGCGGCGGGAATTGGGCGGATTGGGCTGGTCGATTACGATGTGGTGGATGAGTCGAACCTGCAACGGCAGGTGATTCACTACACCAGCGATGTCGGCAAGCTGAAACTGGAAAGCGCCGCTGCGAAGATGGCCGACATCAACCCGTATCTGATCATCGACAAATATAATACGCCGCTGACCAGCGAGAACGCGCTCGACATCCTCAAGGATTACGACGTGATCATCGACGGGACGGACAACTTCCCGACGCGCTATCTCGTCAATGATGCGTGCGTGATGCTCGGCAAGCCGAACGTCTACGGCTCGATCTTCCGCTTCGAGGGGCAGCTCACGGTCTTCGATGCGAAGCACGGACCGTGCTACCGCTGCATGTTCCCCGAACCGCCGCCGCCGGGACTCGTCCCAAGCTGCGCAGAAGGCGGTGTGCTGGGTATCCTGCCCGGTACTATTGGCACACTGCAAGCGACGGAAGCGATCAAGCTGATCCTCGGCGCGGGCAAGCCGATGATTGGCCGGATGCTGCTCTACGATGCGCTGGAAATGACCTTCGACACGATCAAGGTGCGCAAGAACCCGGCTTGCCCGGTCTGCGGTGAACACCCGACGATCACGGAACTGATCGACTACGAAATGTTCTGCGGCGTCCCGGCGCACGACCGTTCCGACTATAAGGTGAAGGGCGCGGGCGCGGGAGTACGCGGCATCACCGTCCTCGACCTCAAGGCGCGTGAGGACGCGGGCGAGCAGCCGTATATCCTCGATGTGCGCGAGCCGCACGAACTCGAAATCAGCGTGATCCCCGGCAGCCACAACATCCCGAAGGGGCAGGTCGTGGCGCGTGCGGCGGAAATCCCGCGCGACCGCGAGGTGGTGGTGCAGTGTAAGACGGGTATTCGCAGCCAGGATTCGATCATCATGCTGCAAAAACTCGGCTTCACGAACCTCGTCAACCTCAAGGGCGGGATCAATGCGTGGGCGCGTGAGGTCGATCAGTCGCTGCCGATCTATTGAGCAAGCATTGTTCGTGTTTGAAGCGAGGCGGGACTGAAACCCTGCCTCGCTTTTTTTATACCGAACTTTCTGTGGTGAGCCGGGCGTATACATCCCCGGAGATATGCACACCGCTCAACCCAGTGATGAAGCTTCGGATTTCTGCCGCCGATACCCACTGACCCAGCGCCCAGACATAGCTTTCTCCACTCGACGCATTGTAGGTATAGCGACCAAGCGTTTCGAGATGATCGATACATGCAAGCGCCCGGTGAATTATCTCCGGTGTATATTCAAACGAGAGTGCCGGGAGTGCTTTCGACAACCCTTCGAGGACCTCAACCTCGAAACCTTCCACGTCGATTTTGCAGAATGCAGGCACGCCATACTGCGTGATCAGGTGATCCAGCGTGGTCACAGGCACGGTCATGCGGTGATTCCAGTCTTCTGGCGAAAATCGGGAAGCGCGCTCCGCAATACGTTCGATAAATTCCGGCGACATGGTAGCGACTGTTGTATTCTTTTTGTGCAGCAACAATTCAAAATTACCTTCTTGTGCTGCTGCACCTTTAGGTACAACAACCACCCGACGCACATTGCGATAACGCAATCGCAGATAAACGACGCAGGCGGGTTGCGGCTCAACAGCAACGATGCGCGCTCCCAATGAAAGGAATGTATCCACCCGGTTGCCCAGGTTCGCCCCGATGTCGAAGCAGAGCGCGCCAGCCGGTATGAGTTGTCGATAAAGTGCGCGTCGCTTTGCCTCTTCTTCAATCAGCGCACGACCGCCGCGTGTGAACCTGCGCAGCAAACGTTCTGCGAAGCGCAACAGCCCTGACCACAACAGCACTTTTTTGAGCCGATTTTTCATGGCGTCAGCGCCTTCGCATTGTCAATCTTGACCGCCTGCTGCCCCCACCACGCAGGCCAGGGCGCGAACGGAATATTGTAATACGCTTCAACGAGGTGGCGCACCAGCGGCGCGGCCATATATGACCCCTCGTAGCTGTTCTCCACAATCGCGACCAGCGCAATATCGGGCGCGTCGGCGCTCTTGCCCGCGAAGGCCGCGAACCAGCCGTGCGGATGGTCCTGCCCGCTCTCGGCGGTCCCCGTCTTGCCACAGACGACCGCGCCCTTGAAATCGCGATAAACGAACGTCGCTGTGCCGAGCGTGCGATCCGTCGTGACTGCGCACATCGAGTCGCGGACGGCTTGCAACACTTCCGGCTTCACGCCGAATTCGCCCGTCACTTTGGGTTTGGCGTCATACGCGATCTGTCCGATTTGCCCGGTCTTCTTCACGATTAGCGGTTCGTAAAGCGTTCCGCCGTTCGCCACGCCCGCCACCATCCGCACGGTTTGCAGCGGCGTCACGAGCATCGTCCCCTGCCCGATCACGAAGTCGAGCGAATCCGATCCGGTCCACTTCTTGCCATACGTTTCCGGGTAAGTGGCCGGGTCCGGGATTTGCCCGGTCGCCTCGCTCACGCCGCGTATTCCCGTCCGCGCGCCGAAGCCCATGCGCCGCGCGTAACCGGGCAAAATCTCCGGGTCAGCAGCGTTGAGCGTCCAGCCGACACGCCAGAAATATGGGTCGCACGAGCCGGTGAGTGCCTGCCGCAGCGTGATCGTGCCGTGCATATAGGGCGGCGCGCTGTGAATCCAGTCGGTGCGGTAGCGGTCGCCCATCGTCGCACCGTCCCACACGCCCGTACAGGTCAGGCGCGTATCAAGGCTGAATTTGCCGGAATCGGCGGCGGCGGTCATCGACACGATCTTAAAGACGGAGCCGAGCGGATACGTGCCAAGCGTGGCGCGGTTGAAGGTTGGCTTGCGGGGATTTTTCAGCAAATCGGCAAGATGCGCCTGCGCGTCGGGTATGGTCGTGACCGGGTTGAAGAGGTTCACATCGAAATCCGGGTAGCTCGCCATCGCCAACAGTTCGCCCGTGTGGACATCCATGATCGCCGCCGCGCCGCCGCGTGAGGTCTGGAACCACGCCACGCTTGATGACCACGCCTCTTTCATGGCGTTCTGCATCGTCTGCTGCAAGCGCGCGTCTATGGTCAGGTATACGCTTTGTGGTGGCACGGCGGGCGCGAAAGCCAGTTGGCGCAGGACCTGCCCGCCCTTGCGCAGCGTGAGCGTGGCAGCTCCGCGCCCGGCCAGAGTCGGCTCCCAATCGCGTTCGATGCCGTCAATGCCGACCAGCGCATCCGGCGAATAGCCTTTCGCGACATATTCCGCAACCTGCTCCGGCGGGATGTGGCCGACATGCCCGACGATATGCGGCGCAAGCCCACCCTGCGGATAGTTGCGCGTCGGCACGGATTTGTATTCCAGCTTGCAGACGGCTTCCAGCGCGGCTTTCTGCGCCACGAACACCGGGTTGCTGATCGCGCCGAGTTCATAGGCTTGCGAGCGTCCGGTGTACGGTCCATAAATACGTTTGAGCGTCTCGACATCGCGGGTCGGGATGACGCGCGCGATCTGCGCGAAGCACGCATCCGGGGCATCCGTCGGATATTTTTCGGTGAGCAGTGTGACGATGATCTGCTGGCCGCTTTGATCTGCCAATGCAAGCCCGTTGCGGTCGTAAATATTGCCCCGGTTCGGGGTTTCGCGCTCGATGTACAACACGGCGTTTTCGCGCATCTCCGCGAAAATATCTCCGCCTGACCACGCCACGCGCCAGCCTTCCCCCGTGCTTTCGAGCGTGAGGACGCGCCCTTTATCGCTGAATTCCCCGAACGCCTGCGTTTTAAAGGTCATATCGTAGGCGATTTGCGCGCCCTCGCCTTGCTGGATCGCGTTGAGCAGGCGATACGCTTTGCCACCAGGCAGGACGGTCATCATCCCGTCCGCGTTCGCATACGCATTCACAAAATCGGCTTTGGGCGTTGCGTCGCGGCTCTTGATGTGCAGCATCGTATACATCGCGTCGTAACGGTTGGCGACCCATAAATTGAGAAAATCGCCCGCGACCTGTTGCGCGGCTTCCAGCGAGAGACCCGCCGGGATACCCGTCGCAGAAATGGCGACAGGCGCGGTTGGCGTTGGCGCGGTGGTGCAGCCCGCAAGCAGCACCGCGACAAGGACAAGCAGCCGCACCGCGCGACTAACGGGATGCTGCCGGATCGAATTCACACCCGCCTCCACCCGGCGAACACATTACGGGGTTTGGAACTTCCACGCGCAGTTCGTCGCGCAGTATCCCACACAGCGTACACATCGGCAGCCCCATCACGGTCGCGTAGCATCCCTGAATGCGCGCGACCGGGTGGAATATCGGATCGTGAATTGCATAGCCGCCCGCCTTATCGAATGGCTCCCCCGCCGCGATATAGGCGTCGATCTCCGCGTCTGTATAATTTCGCATCTCAACCGTCGTCGTCGTGACGGCAGTATATGCTGTTGTCGTATCGCGCACGGTCACGCCCGTATGCACGACATGCAAACGTCCGCGCAACTGCCTGAGCATGGCGTCCGCCTCAGTAGCATTTTCAGGCTTGCCGAGGATTTGAGGTCCATCCGCGACGGTCGTATCGGCGGCAATGATTAATCCGTCTTCGCGAATTGCATCCGCTTTCTCGCGGCTGAGGCGCGCGACGTACGCATCGGCGGCTTCACCCGCGCGCGGCGTCTCGTCAATATCCGGGCGCGCGGTCGTGAAGGCAAAACCGAGGCGCGGTAGCATTTCGCGGCGGCGTGGCGAACCGGAAGCGAGAATGAGCATTCACAAATGACCTTGAAAGAAAAGCGGGACCGTTTCCAGTCCCGCATTATACCTTAAACAGTTTTCGTGGTGTCGTCTTCGTCGCCTTCTTCAAGTTCGTCGTCGAAGTCGTCTTCCTCGTCGAAATCGTCTTCCTCGTCGAAATCGTCGAATTCTTCCATTTCGAGGCTGTGCGGGTGGCCGTGTTCGAGTTCTTCCGCAGTCGCCTCACGGATGCCGACGACTTCCACGCTGAACATGAGCGGCTTGCCCGCCAGCGGGTGGTTGAAATCGAGCGTTACAGAGTCTTTGGTGATCTCGCTGACGACGGCTTCTTCGACATTGCCATCGCTATCCGGTATCGCGACGACCATGCCCAGCTTGAGCGCCATGCCCGGCGGGAACTCGGCCACATCGACCTCTTCCACATCTTCGGGATCATATTCGCCGTAACCTTCGGCAGGGCTGACGCGCACTTCCTTCTGCGCACCGATGCTCAGGCCGACCAGTTCCTTTTCGAGGCCCGGGATAATGTTATCCGCGCCGTGCAGATATTCCAGCGGATCATCGGCTTCGGTATAATCAATGACTTCGCCGTTCGACAACTTGAGCGTATAGGCGAGGCTGACCACCGCACCGTTCTGTACTGTCTCGTTCATCAGGGGTTCCTTAGTCTCCGGGCAGTGGCCCGAACCAGCGAATTATAGCCGCTATTGTATCAAAGGTGAAGGTTGAGCGACTTATTTTTAGCAAGGTTTTAGGGTAGCAAACCGCCCGATTTTGTAATAACCGATACAGTCAGATTTACGGCAACCGCGCCTGCGAAGCTAGACGATCTTGTTCTCGACCGCCAGTGCGACTGCCTGCGTCCGGCTGCTGGTCCCCAGTTTATCCAGAATATTGCTGACGTGGTTCTTCACGGTCGAATTGCTGATCACCAGCCGTTCGGCAATCTCGCGGTTGTTCAGCCCTTCGATCATCAGCGTCAGGACTTCGCGCTCGCGTTCGGTCAGGTCGTGGCCGACGCGCGGCGGGCGGTTGACGGCGCTGATCAACACCTGCGCAGCTTCCGGCGCGAGCGTGCGCTGGCCGACCGACGCCTTACGAATGGCCTGCACCAGTTCATCGACAGAGACGTTCTTGAGCCAATAACTGAGCGCGCCCGCCTTGAGCGCCCGTTGCACGTTGTCCTCGTCGTTGAAGCTGGTCAGCGCGATGATCTGCACCGCCGGGTACGCCCGCTTGATATTCGCGGTCGCCGTCACGCCGTCAACTTCCGGCATGACCATATCCATCAGCACAACATCGGGCGAGACCTGGCTGCACAGGCGCACCACGTCGCGCGCGTCCCCGGTCTGGCCGACAATATCAATATCAGGGAAGTCCTCAAGCGAGACCTTCAACCCGTTACGAACGATGCTGTGATCATCGACAATAAGCACGCGAATTCTTTTATTCACTTCAAGACCGCCTTCTTCGTCGGGACAAACCTTAGGACCATGAAATACGGATTTGGCTGCCCATCCCCGGCGTCGACTCTACAGAGAGCGTCGCACCGCTGGCCTCTGCACGTTCGCGCATGATGCTCATGCCCAGGCTGGCGTGCGCCGCCTGCTCGACATCGAAGCCGCGTCCGTCGTCGGTGATGCTCAACTGTGCGCCTTGTTCCGTCGCGATGAGGGCGATCACGACTTCGCTTGCGCCTGCGTGCTTGAGGACATTGTTAAGCGCTTCCTGCATGATCCGGTAAAGCGGCAGTTTGAGCGCGGCGGGGACCCGCGGCGCATCCGGCTCAATATGCGCCGAGATGACCAAGCCTTCACGTCCCTGCACAGATTGTACTAGATGATCCAGCAATTGTTCAAAAGAGGATTGGTCCAGCGATTTCGGGCGGAGTTCGAGCAGAAGCAGGCGCATCTCCGCGAGCGCATTCTGCGTCAGGCTATGGACCTGACCCAGCAAATCATACGCCTTTTCCGGGTTTATGCCGAAGTTTCGCATCGCGGATTGTGCAATCACGCTGGTCGTGAAGAGTGTCTGGCTGACCGAGTCGTGCAAATCGCGGGCAAGCCGCTGGCGCTCCTGTATCGCGGTGAGTTCGGTCAGCTCCCTGCGCATCCGCTGGCGTTCGATGGCGTAGAGGATCGCGCGTTGCAGCAGCCCGGCGTGAACTTCGCCCTTCGCGATGAAATCCTGCGCGCCCGCCTGCACCGCCTGTACGCCCGTGCGCCGATCCTCGTAGCCCGTCAGGACGACGACGGGCAAATCGGGGGCTGTCTCCTGCAAGCGCGTGAGCGTCTCCAGCCCGAAGCTATCAGGCAACGAGAGATCAAGCAGTACGATGTCGATTACGAGGTCGCCCAAGACGCATTGCTGGACAACCGCAACCCCGGTGGCGAGCGAATCGGCGCGCGTGATTACATAATTGCCCGCTTCCAGCAACATTTCGCGAATCAGGCGTGCGTCTGCCGGGTTATCCTCGATCAGCAAGACATTGACTTCTGTTGCCAGGTTAAGGCGGGGATTTGGCCTGGTTCCGTTCAAGGCAAGCGCACTATCGAAAACCAGAATTCCTTGATGTTCTTGACGATTTCGATGAAGCGGTGCAGGTCTACCGGCTTGGTGATGTAGCAATTGGCGTGCAGCTTGTAGCTTTCCAGCACATCCCGTTCATCGTCGGAAGTCGTCAGCACGACGACGGGAATATACTTGAGGTTTTCGTCCTCCTTAATTCGGTTCAGGACTTCGCGCCCGTTCATGCGTGGCAGGTTGAGATCGAGCAGGATAATGTCCGGGCGCACTGCATCGCTGTACAGTCCCTTGCGCAGGAGAAATTCCATTGCTTCTACGCCATCTTGCGCGACATGCAGATTGTTATGAATCTTGCTGTCGCGAAATGCTTCCTGCGTCAGCCGCACATCGCCGGGGTTGTCTTCAACAAGCAGTATTTCAATTGCTTCCACGATTTTTCTGTCCTTCTCGACCTTGATTGATGGGCAGGGTAAACAGGATCGTCGTCCCTGCGCCCGGTTCGGATTCAGCCCAAATCTTGCCACCATGCCGCTCGATCACGCGCTTGCAAATGGCGAGGCCGATGCCCGTGCCGGGGTACTGCGCGCGATTGTACAGCCGCTGGAAGATGATAAAAATACGCTCGAGGTATTGGCTTTCGATACCGATACCATTATCCTGTACTGCAAATTGCCAGTATACACCCGATTGAGTTGCGGAGAGTTTTATCTGCGACGCTTCGCCCTGCCGCCGGAACTTGATCGCGTTACCGATCAGATTTTGGAAAACCTGCGCCAATTGGTGCTGGTCGGCCTTGACGACGGGCAGTGTTGCCGGATCATAGACGATCTTTGCGCCGGATTCTTCCAGTGTGATTTGCAGGTTGCGCATCGCCTCGCCAACCGCATCTGCGCTCTTGATTGGCAGGAAGGCGCGCCCGTCCGTTTCGACGCGCGAAAACGCGAGCAAATCCTGAATGAGCGCTTTCATACGGTTCGCACCATCGACCGCGTAATCGATGAATTCATGCGCGTCGCTATCGAGCTTTTCCTTGTAGCGCTGCTCAATCAATTGCAGGTAGCTCGTCACCATACGCAATGGCTCCTGCAAATCGTGCGAAGCGACATAGGCGAATTGCTGCAATTCCTCGTTGGAGCGGCGCAGGTCCGACATATAATGCGCGAGCGTTTCTTCCTGTGTGCGGCGCTCGGTGACATCCAGCGTCACACCATAAACGGTATCCTCGCCTTCAGCCTGCGGCACAACCGTGATGTAAGACTCCAGGTGAACGATCTGCCCATCCTTGCGATAGGCCCGCCAGTTCGCCTTGCCAGAACGCTTCTGGAAGTTCTCGATGATTATTGCCATGACGCGCTCCACGTCATCCGGCACGATGACACGCTGCCAGAAATCCGGGTGGAGCCACTCTTCTTTCGTGTAGCCGAGCATCGTCTCGACATAATCACTGACGAAGGTTTGAACCTGCCCGGTGGCGGGGCTGCCGACGGCTTCCCATGCAATCGCGGGCAGGTTGCGAATGAAGTTTTGCCGCCGCTCCGCTTCACGAACCGCGATGCGATTAGCTTCCGCGATTTTGAGTTCGGCCACGCGCCGATCTGTAATATCCATCGAGACGCCGTAGACACGCTCGCCGCCTTCGGGCATTTTGGTGAAGGTGAGCTGCGTCTCCAGATAAAGGACGCGCCGGTCTGCCGCCACGACACGGCTGACGAAGGTATCCGCGCGCTTCTGGTAAACATCCTGTAGGAGAGCGGGCAGTGACTCCCGATCCTCTGGCAGGATAAGCTGCGCACCGAACGCCGGGTCTGCCCAGCTTTCTTTCGGATAGCCCAGCATCTGCAACGCAAAATCGCTCATGTATGTGAACCGCGAGACACCCGCTGTATCGACTTCCGCTTCCCAGACCAGCGCGGGGATGTTATCAATCAACGCCTGCAAACGCTGCGCCTGCTGCGCAATGATCTTGTTCGCGTCGGCAAGTTCGCGCTGCGCCTTCTTGACGGCTGTAACATCGGTAAAGACATTGATCGCCATGAGAACCTTGCCTTGTGCATCGAAGAGTGGCCGGGATTTCAGTTGAATCCAGCGTTCATCTCCGGTCGGGAGAAATTTTTGATGGAAGGCCTGGTCGCCTGGGACACCCTTTTTGAGCGCAATCTGGTTTGGAAGCACATCGAAACCCAGGGGGTTATTATCGTCATCCGTGATTTTCAGATTGGCACGTATTTCCTCAAGGCTCATCTTGTAAATTTTCTCAGAGTCGCCGTATTGCGTCAGACGCGCGGCAGCATCGTTTATAAATGCGAAACTGCCATCGACTTTTTGGGCTGTGATGCCATCGGCGACATTTGAGAGAATCGCTTCGAGCTGGATGCGCGTTTCGATCAAGGCACGTTGGGCGCGCAGACGGGATTGTTCAAGCCCGCTGATCAGGACCGCAAAAATGATGAAGATGGTAATCGTGAGTACATCGTTTGGGGTCGGAATAATCGTGTGAAGCGGTTCGATGAAGAAATAGTTGACAGCTAAAGCGCAGACAGTTCCCGAAATAACGCCTGGTAAAAGCCCCGCGAACCACGCCGCAAACACGGTGGCAGCGAGCGAATACATATAAAAGCTGCGCACGCCCACGCTCTCGGACACATAGCAGACTGCCAGCGTCGCAGCGACCGTAACAGCAATGATGCCGACTGCTTGTAGAGGAGAGAGTGAAGGATCGAGCAAAACGGGACCGCGCGCGGTTGATGCGATACGCATAACGGAGTTCCTGATTGAGTGTTCATCGGTGAAGAGCGTCCATCCGGTATTGTTTTACCATAGATGCACGCGCGGCTAATGTGCGGCACGGTGGAAGCGCGTATCCGTCAACCAGACTATTATGTGATCCGCTACTTGTTGGATGAAGTGCCGCGCCGACTTGAATTATAGCATCTTCACTGTTAAAGCTGTGCTGTTCAACCGCATTTGTAAAAGCTGACCGCTGCATTATCGCCACCCTTGCGGAACGCATCGCACGCGAGATCGGGCGTATCCTGATAGGTCGAGGCGACATCCATAAGGCGCTTATAGACGCGAATTGCCTGTGGGTAGTTCCCGGCGTCGAGGTAGCCCTTCGCATCGAGGTAAAGCTGTGCCGCGTAGACTGTGAACGTCCATTTGCTATCGATCCGGCAGGTCATTTTGAGCGCCTTGTTGACGACGATCACCATCTCGCTCAGGCGGCGCGTCGCATCATAGGAATTGCCGAGCGACTCGTAGACGCCGCACAGCAGCGGTTCGACCTGCCGCTGGTTCCATGTCGCATCGATTCCGCGCAGCGCTTCCAGCAGGTCGCGCGCCCGCTCGAGGTCTTCGACCTTGCCCGCTGTGACCGCCGTTTGTGCTTGTGCGAAGAGGTCCGGCAGCGAAGGGTCGCCGCCGCTGGCTACGGGTGCGCCCGTTGCGACGCCGGATAGCGTGCGCGTCGGCGTTAGCGTGCGGGTGGCGGGCGGCAGCGTGGGGGATGCCGGGAGTGCTGTCGGCGTGGCGCTCAATATGAATGCAGCCGTTGCGATGCACGCAGGCATCGTCGCATCACCGGGAACCTGTGCGGCGACATACTGGCAGCGCACGAGTAGCAGTTCATAGTTGCCGGAGTCGGTATCCGTGCGGATTGCGGCGCGTTGCGTGGCGACCAGCGCGATCTGCGTCCCGGCAGCGCGTGTCACCGACTCGGTGCGCCCGTCGCGATAACCCGCCGCCGCCGCTAACCCAACCACGCCGATGAATAACGCAAATAGCGCAGCCAGTGTGAACACGACAAGCAGCGGGCTTGCGCAGCCCGAACGCGGTTTGTCATCGAAGAGGCTGGTATCATCGTAGACGGTCGTGAGTGGCGGCTTCTTGAGGACCGGGCGCGGGTCGCCACGCGGTGCGTCTGGTACGACGATAGCGGGGCGCGGGCGGGTATCATCCGCAGAAAGCGGCGGCTCGTGGTTCAATATCCGGCCAACTTTACACTAGTTACGCTATCGCGGGATTGTACCATGCGCCGGGGGTGGCGTCAGGGAAGCGCGCATTATGTCGGGGGCGACCCGATGTGCCGTACACTGGAGCGCATCTTATTCTTGCGCGGCACGAATCCCCAATCCCGCCGTCACACCTGTAAACAGGTCCTCCGTGACCAGCTTCTGCGGCCCGAAGACCTCCGCGAGGATGCGCAACGAAATCGGGATGCTGGATGAACCGCCCGTCCGCACCACCGCGTCGATCTGCTCTACCTTCAATCCTGACCGCGCGACCACATCATCGATCAGCAGCCGGATCGCCTTCCATTCGCTGCGCGTATCATGCTCGAACTGCCCGCGCGTGAGCATCTCCCAAACGCTGATGTCCACGCCCTCGAACTGCACCGCCGTGAACGTCTCCTCGGAGAGCGTGCGCTTGGCGGCTTCGACCGCCTGAAACAGCGCGAAGCCATAGAAATTGAAGATGAGCGATTCCAGCGCGTAGAGGCGCGCGGGGACTGTGCAGTCGCCTTGCATCCGGTGCAGGAAGGCGCGCATTTCCGTCGTGGCGAGCGTGGATAGCCCTTCCCATGCAGTGATCTGGTCGATCATGGTGCGTGGCACGGGCAGGTGCTTGTCGCCCCAGGTCACATCGCGCCCAAAATGGGGGGTAAGCGCGTGTTCAACGACGCGCTGATCGAAGCGGTCCCCGGCGATACCCAGCCCGCCAATCGAGAGCAGTTCCGGGGCGCGTCCGGGTTCGATGTGCATTACGGTCAGGTCGAGCGTCCCACCGCCGAAATCGTAGACGAGGATATTTTGCGGCGTGCGGACTGTTTGCACATAATGCAGCGCCGCCGCGACGGGTTCAAACTCGAAGGCGATATGCTTGAAGCCCGCCAGTTCTGCTGACCGCCGCAGCCGTGCCTCCGCGCGGGCGTCTTCCGCGTCCGTTTCCGCGCCGACGAAGTGGACCGGACGGCCAAGCACCACTTCCGTCACGTCGCCGCCGAGCCGTTCCGAGGCGCGTTCGCGGCAGGCGCGCAGGTAGAGCGCGATCAGCTCTTCCAGTGTATAGGCGCGCTCGAAAACGCGCGTCCCGGTGAAGGGCGTTGCCAGCGCGCTTTTGAGCGAACCGAGCAAGCGACCCGGCTCCAGTTCATCGATCATCACATGCACATCGGTCGCGACCGTGCCGATCTCCGCGAAGAGCATCTCCACGCGCCCGACCTTCTTGCGGACCATGCGCCGTTCGCGGTTGATGTTCTGCTCGTTGTAGAGCGAGATCGCGGCCTGCCCGACGTGTAATTCGCCGTCGCGCGTGAGATAGATCACGCTGCGCATGGTGTTCGAGCGCGCAACCTCATCCAGCGGGATGACATTCACCTGCCCACGCTCAATAGTCGCGACGCCGGAATTCGTCGTGCCGAAGTCCATTCCGATCCGCAAGCTCATGTTGCCCCTCGATTAACCGAAGGGAAGAATTATACAGTAGTTTATCCCGGAACGGACAGTCAGACGTTCAGCAGGGTTTGTACGCGCATCAGCAGTTCATTCGGTGCAAAGGGTTTGATCAGATAATCATCCGCGCCTGCGTCGCGCGCCGCTTGCAGATCTTCATTTTGCCCCCGCGCGGAGACGATGATCACGGGGGGCGCATCTGCCCCAAAACTGGTTTTGAGTTGCGCGCAGACGCCAAGCCCGTTGCGATCCGGCAGCATGACATCGAGCAGGATGATCAATGGACGCGCACGCGCCGCAATTTTGAGCGCGTCATCGCCAAACGCGGTTGCGCGCACTTCATACCCGGAAGCCTGCAATTTGCGCGTGACCAGCAGTTGTATAAAGGGATCGTCTTCGGCGATGAGGATATAAGTCATGATTTTGCCTGCCTATGCGGTAGGAACCGTAAAGTAAAACGATGTACCCTGCTCCGGCACGGACCGTACCCAGACCGTGCCGCCCTGCATCTCGACCAGTGAGCGCACCAGAAACAGCCCCAGCCCCAGCCCGGAAAGCTGCTTGCCGATAGTCTGCTGTGTACGGTGAAAACGGGTGAACAGGCGTTCCTGTTCGGCTTCGGAAATGCCCATCCCGTTATCGTGAACGGCAATCATCAGCGTCGGGCGGACGAGCGCAGGCGGTGCGCGCTCGGGGAGCGGGTCGCTGCTGGAAAGGTAGCGCGCCTCGACGGTGATACGCCCCTGTTCGGGTGTAAACTGCACCGCGTTTTCAACGAGATTGCTCACGACCTGCGCCAGGCGGCTGGGGTCCGCCCAGGCATTCGGTAGCCCGCTCGCCATCCGCATATCGAGGCGCTGCCTTTTTTGTTCCGCCTGAATGTGCAGCGGCTTCACCGCCGAGGGGATGACCTGATAGAGATCGACGCGGCGCGGGCGCATTTCCAGCCGCCGCGCTTCGAGGTGCGTCACATCGATCACGTCATTCACGCTCGCCGTCAGCGATAGCGCCGCCTTTCGGATGATAGTCAGATATTCGTGAATGGCCGTGTCGATGGGTCCGGCTGCGCCTTCGAGCATCAACTCGGTGAAGCCCGTGATCGCCGTGAGCGGCGTGCGCAACTGGTGCGAGACGAGCGACATGAAATCGGATTTGATGCGCGCGGCCTCGCGCTCGCTGGTCGCGTCGCGGAAGATGAACAACCGCCCGGAAACGCTGCCATCCGCGCCGAAAACGGGTGTTGTATACCAGAGGAGCGTGCGCCGATCCGGGAGCCGCAAGCCGAACTCGCCTGCTTCGGCGCGCGTATGCTGGTCCTGGTAGCGCTGCACAAGCGCATTTAAATCGCTGGAATAATACGCCGATGATTGAAACGTTTCGATCAAATGAGCAGTCGCATGGCCGACCAGCAAATAGCGCGATATACCAAAAAACACCTCGAACTGCAGGTTCGCGACTGTCACCTGCCCGGCCATATCGAGCATCAGGATCGCGTCGTTGGTCGCTTCCAAAATGGCGTCGAGTATGACTCTGCGTGGGGCGCGCGTATCGCGGGGCGCTTGTCTGGCGAGTGCGAGCGCCGTCATATTGGCGACCGTCTCCCATTTGCGGGTGTCGCTCGCGGAGAACGCGCGGCCTTTCCGTCGCGCAACCAGCAACCATGTATTGCACTCCACACATTCCGCGACAGGCAGCAGCAGCAGCCATTTCCATCCGTTAGCGGCAAGGATCGTGCCATCGTTAGCAGTCAGCCGGGGATCGTCGGCACCCTTTATGATCATCGGAAGCCGCGTCGCGTTCGCAGAAAACAGCGACAATTTTACGGCTCCCTCGGATTTCTGCGCGGGCGGACGATCCCAGATCGAAACGCACTCTGCAATGCCAGTCGCAGCGCGCACGAGCAGGACGGATGAGATCGTATCATCCAGCGCGTTTTCGGCAATGATCGGCGCAAATTGCCTGGGCATTTCTGCCGCGAGCAGCGCTCCGGTGAGCGTCGTGAAGGAGCTTTCGGGCATCGCTTCAACGTTCCGGGAAAACGAACCGATAGCCGATGCCGCGTTCGTTCTGGATATATTCGTGCGTCTGTTCGGGATACACAAACTTGCGGCGCAGGCGCGAGATATTCACGCGCAGCGCATCGGTGGCGATCCCATCGAAGCCCCACACGCGCTCCAGCAGCGTATGGTTATGGACGACATGCGGCGCGTTATTGACCAGTACCCACAACAGACGCGCCTCGATGGGGGTCAGCACAACCGCTACGTTATCGACTGATATTCGCATATTGGCGACATCCAGCGACACGCGCGCATCGACCGTGAGCAGCGTCCCCGGCGTGTAGGCATTCTCCCCCAGACGGCTGAGGATACGGCGAATGCGTGCGGCCAGCTCCTTGCCGCCGATGGGCTTCACCAGATAATCTTCCGCGTAATCCTGAATGGCGCGCGTGATCGTGTCCTCGTCGTCCTCCGCCGTCAGAAAAATAATCGGGATGTCCCCCATACTCTTGATCCGCTTGCTGAGTTCAAAGCCGTTCATGGTCGGCAACCCCAAATCGAGGATGACGAGATGCGGGACACCGAAGCGCTGAATATACCGCAGCGCGTCGGGCGCATCGCCGACCGCCGCCACCTCGAAATTGGCATTCGTCAGGCTGCGCCGGAGCATCTCCCGGATCGAGAGATCGTCTTCCACGATTAGCAGGCGTTTAACGGCATCACCCACCCCGGATCATCCTTGTCTATCCGCGCGCGGCGCGGTCTAATTGCGCGCATTGTACCCCTTTCCGCTATTGGTGAGCAGGTTCGATGGCAATTTCGCGTATTGTGATGAAGCGCCGCGACAAACGGCATACTTTGCAGCGAAAACGGTCGCGCGGTCGCGCAGCGTGGCTTTTCGGTGGCCTCGCGAGCCTTGCAAGTCTCCTTGTGCTGATCGTTGGCGTTGGCGCGGCGGTTGGGGTCGGGGTGTACTGGTACTACGCGCGCAGCCTGCCGCCGCCAGAAGCGATTATAGGGGCGCGTGACCAGTTCGAGACGACGCTGCTCTACGACCGCACGGGCAAAACCGTCCTCTATCAGGTGATCGACCCAAACACGGGCGACCGTCAGTGGAGCAGCATCGCGGATGTGCCGAAGGCGTTGATCAATGCGACGGTCGCCATCGAAGACAAAAGTTTTTTCGATAATCCGGGCTTCGACCTGCGCGGGATCACGCGCGCCTTGTGGCTGACGCTGACCCGGCAGGCCGTGCAGGGTGGTAGTTCGATTACGCAGCAGCTTGTGAAGAACGTGCTGATCGAGCCGGAAGAGCGCACCTCCGTACAACTGGATCGCAAGATCAAGGAAGTGATCCTCGCGGGTGAAATCTCGCGGCGCTACAGCAAGGCGCAAATCCTCGAACTGTATCTGAACACCAATTTTTACGGCAATCTGGCGTATGGGATCGACGCCGCGAGCAAGGTCTACTTTGGCAAATCCGTCCGCGAACTGACGCTCGGCGAAGCCGCGATGCTCGCCGCCATCCCGCAAAATCCGCAATTGAATCCCCTCGACGCGCCGCAAGCCGCCCGGCAGCGGCAAGTGATTGTCCTGCAAAAAATGGTCGAGAGCGGCGCGATCTCGCAGGCCGAAGCCGAAATTGCCGGGTCGGAGCCGGTCGTCGTCGCGCCGCTGACCGAACGCTATAACCTGATTGCGCCGCATTTTTCGATCTTCGCGCGCGGGCAGGCCGAACAACTGCTGAATGCGCAGGGGTTGGATGGTGCGCGGCTGGTCGCACGCGGCGGGCTGCGCATCTATACCACGCTCGATCTGGACTTGCAGTATCAAGCCGAATGCGTGGCGCGCGGCTATATGACCCGGCTGGCGGGTGGCGACCCAAAGGCCGCGCCGAACACGAGCGCCGGGACGCGCTGCGCCGCCGCCGCGCTGCTGCCAACCCCCGCCGATCCATTCAAACTCCGCGTGCGGCGCAATGTCACGAATGCGGCGTCGGTCACGCTACGCCCC
The DNA here is from genome assembly GCA_965246845.1 of Aggregatilineales bacterium. GTDB lineage: Bacteria > Chloroflexota > Anaerolineae > Aggregatilineales > UBA2796 > JBBRMW01. The sequence goes on along the minus strand of CBDFFR010000005.1, from coordinate 240,227 downwards.
GCGACGGGCGAGATTGTCTCGATGATCGGCAGCCTCGATTACTGGAATCCCGGCATCGACGGCAATTTCAACGTCGCGCTTGGCGAGCGGCAGCCCGGCTCTACCTTCAAGCTGTTTACCTACCTTGCCGCGTTCGCGCAGGGGATGACCCCCGCGCAGCTCGTCTATGATGTCCCCACCAGCTTCGATCAAGGCAGCGGCATTCCTTACCAGCCGACCAACGAGGATCGCAAGTTTCACGGACCGTTGAGCCTGCGCGCGGCGCTCGCCAATTCGTATAACATCCCAGCCGTGACAGTCCTCGGACAGGTCGGGATCGCGGATGTCATTCGCAAGGCGCACCTGCTCGGTATCAATTCGCTGAATGGCAGCCTCGATCAGTATGGCCTCTCGCTTACGCTTGGCAGCGCGGAAGTCAGCCTGCTCGACCTGACTTATGCCTATGGTGTGTTCGCGAATATGGGCGTGATGGCCGGGACGCCCACGCAGAACCTGCGACCCGGCTACCGCGCGCTCGACCCGGCTGCCGTGCTACGCATCGAAGACCCGCAAGGCCGCGTCCTCTGGCAATTCGACCAGAACGCGCCGACTTTCGGCAGGCGCAATGTCATCCCGGATGCGCTTGCCTATATGATGAACAACGTCCTGAGCGACCGCGAGGCGCGCATCCCGGCTTTCGGGCGCGGTGGATCGCTCGATCTGTCGCGCACGGCGGCAGTCAAGACCGGGACGACGAACGACAACCGCGACTCGTGGACAGTTGGCTATACACCGCAATACGTTACGGGCGTGTGGGTTGGCAACAACAACAATACCTCGATGGGCGATGACGTGATCGGCGCGACAGGCGCGGCCCCGATCTGGCACGCGATCATGGAATATATTCATAACCGCGATGCGCTCCCGGCGGAAACATGGGCGCGCCCGCCCACCGTCGTCGAGGCGGTGGTCTGCAAGGATACGGGGCTGCTCCCGACCAATGATTGCCCGCGCGTGCGCGAGATTTTCTACGCCGATGGTGCGACGAACACGCTCCCGCGCCAGCAGGACACGTATTATCAGCGCATCACGATCAACAGCCGTAACGGACTGATCGCGACCGTGAACACGCCTTCCGAGCTGCGCACCGATAAAATCTATTTCAACTTCCCGGCGGAACTGCGCGCGTGGGCAAAGAGTGCAGGTTATGACCTCGCGCCGACCGAGTATGACAGCGCGATACAGACGGCACGCAACGTCGCGATCAGCTATCCGGCGAACCTCGCGCGGGTGCGCGGCGTCGTGGAATTTCGCGGCGACCTGAGCGCGTTCACCGATCTCGCTTCGTATTCGCTGGCGTGGGGCGCGGGACTCAACCCGACCACCTGGACAAATATCGCGAGCGGCGATGGTCCCCCGCGCGACAACCTGCTTGGCCGCTGGAACGCCGCCGCATTCGATGGCGCGTACTCGGTCCGGCTGCAAATCGTCCTCAAGGACCGCTCCGCAGTGCAGGATGTGAAGCAGTACACGGTCGATAACAAGCCGCCTTCGGTCAAGTTCAGCACACCCGGTCCGGCGGTCGGCGGCAAGGTTACGCTGGAAGTGCAGGCGTCGGATAACATCGCGGATGGGCTATACGTCGAGTTCTACGCAGGCGACCGCCTGATCGCGACGATCAAAAGCGCCCCGTACAAACTGGACTGGACGTCTGACCGTGCCGGAGCGCTCACGCTCTATGCGGTTGCGGTGGATGCGGCAGGTAACAGCACGAAGAGCGCGGGCGTGGCCTTTGGCGGAAACTGATGACGATTGAAATAACTGTTTTCCCAATTGCCTGAGTTGTGCGTTTGGCGCTGCTATTACAGGATAATTGCGTTGCGTCCTATCCCGATCTACAATCCGTGATCACCCTAGCTGTTGGCAAGGAAGCCGCCGATGTCCACACGTCGTTTTGGAGATGATAGCCGCCCGGCTCCCGCCGCACCGTCCCAGGCCGCGCCGCGCCCGACCTCACCCGCCGCCGCACCACCGCCACCGAGCCGCCCGATCCGCACACGCCCGAATGGGAGTATGCCGCGCACTCTTGCGCAGGTCATGTCGGAGGCCAATGAGCAGGTCATTCGCGGCGACCTCTCGGATTATGTGCCGCTGCCCACCGGCTTCGACCCGCTGGATGGCTATATCGGCGGCGGCCTGCGCAAGACCGAACTGGTATTGCTCGGTGGCGCACAGGGCATCGGCAAGACGATTGCAGCGCTGCAAATGGCGCGCAACATCGCGATGCGCCCCGATCAGTATGCGTTCTACCTCTCTTATGAGCATACCGAAACGCACCTGATGAACCGCTTGCTGTGCCTCGAGTCGATCAACCCGCCGGAAGTCGATGCCCGCAACGGCCTCAAACTCAAGGACCTGTACGACATCATCATCTCGCAACGCGCACGGGAAGAACTCGTCCGGCGCGAGGCCGGGGCGACAGGCGGCTCCTTGCAAGCCATATTGCGCGAGAATCCGCGTACTTCGATGGCGCTGGCGCGCATGGGGCGCTACGCCAACCGCCTGCTGCTCGTAAAGGCGTCCCCGGCGGTGACGACCCTGCGCGCGATCCGCGAAATGACGGCGCGGCTGGCCGAAGCGACCAACGGCAACGTCACGGTCTTTGTGGATTATCTGCAAAAGGTCGCCATTCACCCCGAACGCGCGGCGGATGAAAACGACAAGGTCACGATAGTCGTGGAAGGTCTGAAGGACCTCGCGCTCACGCTGGATGTCCCCGTCTTCTCCATCGTCGCGGCGGATCGTGAAGGCTTGCGCGCCAAGCGGCTGCATCTGTTCCACCTGCGCGGCAGTTCCGCGCTCGATTACGAGTGCGACATCGCGATCATGATGAACAACAAGTACAGCATCCTCGCGAAGGATCATGTCTCGTTCAACCCCTATCAGGCCAAGCAGTACCGCGATTGGGTGGTCTTCACCATCGAAAAGAACCGCGCAGGCCGCTCGATGGCCGATATGGAATTCCAGATGCACGCGCCGTACTTCGCCTTCGACACGCGCGGGCAGGGCGTACAGCAGCAGTTGATCGACGACAAGATCATCGAGAGCTGATCTCGGACGGGTTGGCGAGTCGGTGGGCAATCATGGTTTCGGCGTAGTTCTGAAAACTTTGCTGGCGCTTGCCACATATGCGCAACCCAAATACAATATTATGCGCGACTCATTACCGAGAATCATCTACGCATGGCCGCATCGTTCGATCTGAACCCGCTAGAAATGCTCACCGATATTCAGACGTCGCTGGACGCAGGCGAACTCGACCTGGCGCTCGGCAATTGCGAACGCATGATCGAGGTACTACCCGATTATGCCCCGGTCTGGCGGCTACTAGCGCAAATACATGAAGAGCTGGAGTCGCTCGATGACGCACTCCGGGCGGCAGAGATGGGCGCGCAATCCGCCGCGACGCAGCTTTCGGCGGCGTGGGACCAGCAAGCGGTCTTGCTCCTGACGCGCGGCGAATACGAAGCCGCCTACAAGATTGACAGGCAGCTTGTCCGGCTGGACCCGGAGCGGCGCGCGATTGCGGGCTACCGTATGGCGATTGCGCTGACCAGCTTGCAGGATGTAGATCGCGGCGCACAGGCGCTCTACGATGCCGTCACCGCGCGCCCGGATTTGCTCGACCGCGCGCTGATGGAAGACTTGCTCGGCGTCCACCATCCCTGGTTGATCCAGTTGAAAACGAAAACAGAAACCTAGGAATGCCAATGACAGCCCAACTCCCGGAAGTCCCGCTCGAAGAATATGGCGAGCAGTATTTCAAACGCTACAACTACGCTGACCGACCCCTCAGCAAATTCAGCATGTACTGGTTCGCGCGCCGCTACTATGCCGCGCTGGTGCGCCGCTACGCGCCCAAAGGTGGCGGGCGGCTGCTCGAACTCGGCTGTGGGCTGGGACACCTGATCGGGCTGCTGCAAGATGATTTCCACTGCGTCGGGATCGACCTCGCGGAGTACAGCATCGAACAGACGCGCATCAATGCGCCACGCGCCGAAGCGCATGTGCAGAGCGCCGACGATCTCTCCAATTTCAAGGATGAAGAGTTCGCCGTCGTCGTCGGGCTGCATCTTGTCGAACACCTGCCCGATCCGCAAGGCACGATCCGGCAGGTCAACCGCATTTTGAAACCGGGCGGCCTGTTCCTCTTTGCGACGCCGAACCCGGTCTACGCCCTGCGTCGTTACAAGGACGAGCAGACTGACGCGATAGGCAAGGACCCGACGCACATCAATGTGCAGGAACCGCACATCTGGCGCACATGGACCGAAGCGAACGGTTTCCGAGTGCTGCGGCACTTCGGCGACGGGCTGTGGGACGTGCCGTACTTGAATGTGATACCGAACAGCATCCAGTTCGCGACGTTCGGACTGCCCGCGCTGTTGCAAGTCGTCACGCAGACGACGCTCACGCCGCTTTCGATGGGCGTCAACCAGATTTGTATCGCGCGCAAGAAAGCCGAAGCACCTGCACGTTCGTAGAGGTATTCAACCATGCCGCGTTATCAAAACGGAATCATCATCGGCGCAAGCATTGCGGGCTTGCTCGCCGCCCGCGCGCTTTCTGATCACTTCGAGCGCGTCACGATCATCGAACGCGACCATTTGCCGGAAACGCCCGACGCACGCGCAGGTGTCCCGCAAAGCAAGCACACACACGCACTGCTTGCACGCGGCGCGAATATACTTGAAGCGCTCTTCCCCGGTATCAAAGCGGAGATGCTCGCGGCGGGCGCACGCGAACTGGATTGGGGCGACCCCAAAGATTATTATGGGACGCTGGTAACGGGGGCAGTACGCACGGGTAAGCGTCGGCGGGTGGTTACGCTCTCGGCGTCACGGGCGCTGATTGAATATCTGGTGCGGGAGCGCGTCCGCAAATTGCCGAACGTTACGTTCATCGAAGACGTGGATGCGGAAGCACTGCTCGTGAGCGAGGATAAAGGAACCGCGCGCGGCGTGCATATCGTCGAGCGCAAGAGCAAAACGGTGCGCGATCTGACCGCCGATTTCATCGTGGATTGCAGCGGACGCACTTCCAAAGCAGGTGAATGGTTGAAGGCACTCGGCTATGAAGCGGCGCAGGAGACGATTATCAATAGTTACGTCGGCTATGCGACGCGCTGGTACGAGAAGGTGGCGGGCGAAGCGGTATTCACGGCGGTGGGTCCCGACTCCGCAAACGGGAAAAGCCGCAATGGGGGCATTCTGGAAGTCGAAAACGGGAAGTGGTGCGCTACGCTTGTCGCATCGAACAAGGATTACCCGCCGCTTGACGAAGATGCGTATCTCGCCTTCGCACAATCGCTGCTCGACCCGAAATTGGCAGATTTGATCAGCAAGGCGAAGCCGATCAGCCCGATCTACGGCTTTCGCTATGCCGGGAGCCGCTGGCTGCATTACGAGAAGCTATCACGGATGCCGGAGCGCTTCGCCGTGATGGGCGACGCATTCTGCTCATTCAACCCGGTCTACGGGCAGGGGATGACTTCCGCCGCGATGCAAGCACAAGCGCTCTCGGATATGCTGAGGACCGCAACCGCGCTGGATGGCTTCAACCTGAGCCTGCAAAAACGCATCGCGAAGGTGGTCATCCCGATCTGGACGATGGCGACAGGCTCCGACTTGCAGCAGGCAGGCGTCGAAGGGAGCAAGCCGGGGCTGCCCGCGCGGATGGTGCAAAAATATATCGAACAGGTCTTCGCGGCGATGTCCTATGACGCCGAAGTGACAATCCGTTTCAGCGCGGTTTTGCACCTGCTCAAGCCGCTGCCATCGCTGTTTCATCCGGTGATGGTGACGCGCGTTTTCGCGGCATGGGTACGTCGCAAATCGGCTGAACGGCAAAGCAAAAGCGTGCCGCTCCGGCCAGAGACAAATCGCGCTTGATCGGATAGCTTGAGCGGGCGACGGGGATCGAACCCGTGACGTCTTGCTTGGGAAGCAAGCATTCTACCGCTGAATTACGCCCGCATGACAATGATTATAGGGAAGCCACGTGCGCGTGTCAAGCCCGATGCACCGCACGCTGGAAACCGGGTCGGGCAAGCCGCTACCCCTACACTGGAGCGCACGTCTTCGTAGGGGCGGACCGATGTGTCCGCCCATTTGTGATTCATGATCCTATTTTGATGCGTCCGCGCCACACGACTGCGCGCCTCGCTTTCTTGACAACCACGCTTGATTGATCTAAAATGCACAAGTGAAAATTGATTATTCGTGACGCTCTGCAATCGCAGGATTTGAGGTCAAATTGGCATCTGCACGCGAAGTCAAACGGCGCATCAAGAGCGTCAAGAACATTATGCAGGTCACTCGTGCGCTGGAGGCGACTTCGGCTTCCAAAGTGCGTCGCGCGACTCAGGCCGTCGTCGCCAGCCGTACCTATACCGATAAAGCCTATGAAATTCTGGTGAACCTGGCCGGGACAGCAACGCCCGGCTCCTCGCTTCACCCGATGCTTGATGCACGCAAGGACGCACCAAAGAACATTACGATCATCCTGATCACCGGGGATCGCGGCCTCGCGGGTGCGTATAATTCCAACATTATCCGCATTGCGCGGCACTTCGCGACCAAAATGGGCTTGCCGACGCGCTGGGTCGCGGTCGGACGCAAAGGACGCGATATTCTGCTACGCTCCGGCGCGGAAGTGATCGCGGAGTTCACGGGCATGTCGGCGCGCCCAACCGCGCGCGATATTCGCCCAATCGTACAGCTCGCGACGGAAGATTACCTGAATGGGACGACGGGCGAGGTGTACATCGCCTACACCGATTTCATCAATTCGCTAACGCAGAGGCCGCGCGTAATGCGCCTGTTGCCACTCTCGCCGAACGCCGCCATGCAAGCGCAAGCGGCAGAAGCGGATTACATGAAGCAGATGCCGACCACGACCGCCGGGCAGGGTCAGCAATATGAGTACGAACCGAACCCGAACGCGATCCTCGATGAGATCGTGCCGAAGTTCGTGCAGATGATCGTCCTGCAATCGTTCCTCGAAGCGCAAGCCAGCGAACACAGCGCGCGCATGGTCGCGATGCGTAACGCGACCGACAGCGCGAAGGATTTGGTGGATGCCTACCAGCTTCAATACAACAAGGCGCGGCAAATGGGCATCACGAGTGAAATTCTCGACATCGTGGGCGGCGCAGAAGCCATCAAGTAGCCAGTCAGGGAGACTATATGAACAACCAGAACAATAGCCACGAAACGCAAGGGTACGTTGTGCAAGTCCTCGGCAACGTCGTCGATTGCGAATTCCGTAACGTAGCGAGCCTGCCGCACATCAATGACGCGATCCGCGTCCCGATGGGCGAAGGCAAGCTGGATTTGATTCTCGAAGTACAGACGCACCTCGGCCAGGACCGCGTGCGTTGCGTCGCCATGGATGCGACGGATGGACTCGCGCGTGGTGTGCCGTGCTTCTCGACGGGTTCGGCGATCCGCGTCCCGGTCGGTGATGTCGCGCTGGGGCGCATCTTCAACGTGCTTGGCCGCCCCATCGATGGCAAGGCTGCGCCTGTCAACCCGACCATGTACGCAATCCACCGCCCTGCGCCGAACTTCGCCGACCTGACCCCGACCTCCGAAATGCTGGAAACAGGCGTCAAGGTCATCGACCTGATTGCGCCCCTGACGCGCGGCGGCAAGACGGGTCTCTTCGGCGGCGCAGGAACGGGCAAGACCGTCACCATGACCGAACTGATCCGCAGTATCGCGGAAGAACACAGTGGCTACTCGGTCTTCGCGGGTGTCGGTGAACGCACGCGCGAAGGCACGCAGCTTTACGGCGAAATGTCCGAATCCGGCGTTATCAACAAGGTTGCAATGGTCTTCGGTCAGATGAACGAAGCGCCGGGTGTGCGCCTCCGCGTCGCGCTGACGGGGCTGACGATGGCTGAATACTTCCGCGATGAAGGCCGTGATGTGCTGCTGTTCATCGATAATATTTTCCGCTACTCGCTCGCGGGCGCGGAAGTCTCGGCGCTGCTCGGTCGTATGCCGTCGGCAGTCGGTTATCAGCCGACGCTCGCGAAGGAAATGGGCGACCTGCAGGAGCGCATCGCTTCGACAAAGACCGGCTCGATCACCAGCGTACAAGCGGTGTACGTCCCGGCGGACGACTACTCCGACCCCGCCCCGGTTGCGACCTTCCTGCACCTGAACGGCGTCATCGCGCTGGAACGCTCCATCGCGGAACAGGGTATCTTCCCGGCGGTGGACCCGCTCGCCAGCACCAGCCGCCTGCTCGATCCGCTGCTCGTCGGCGATGACCACTACAACACCGCGCGCGAAGTGCAGCGCGTCCTCCAGAAGTACAAGGACCTGCAAGACATCATCGCGATCCTCGGCGTCGATGAACTCTCCGAAGACGACAAGATTCTCGTCGGTCGCGCGCGCAAGATTCAGCGCTTCCTGAGCCAGCCGTTCTTCACGGCGGCGCAGTTCACCGGACGCGAAGGGCGCTATGTACCCGTCAAGGAGACGGTGCGCGGCTTCAAGATGATCCTCAGCGGCGAGGTAGACCACATCCCGGAGCAGGCGTTCTATATGTGCGGTCCCATCGAGGACGCGCTCAAGAACTTCGAGACGCTGCAGGCGGCGTAATTTATCGAGGGTCGGTCAAGCCCGACCACTACACAATGCAAATCGTAACAGCGCGGTGGATTTATCCCCGCGCTTTTGATTCTTTCTACTGCTCGCCCCGGCCAACGCGCCGGGCGGGGCTTTCTTTTTCTTCCGCGACTGGTACGAGTTCGCCGTCATCGGAGAGCATGAGTGCTTCGCGTTTCGGCTTTTCGCTCAAATACAGGCGCTGCTTCTCGCGTTCGATCTCGCGCGTCATTTCGCGGTCTTGCATCCGTTCCAGCATTCCGGTCTCGAAGAACACGACCATCGCATGAGTCGCCAGCCCTATCATCCATGCACCCGCCAGCAGCAATGGGATCGGCGCGCTGATGATTTGCGCGAATTCCGGGTCTCCTGCGGTTAGACCAAATGCCCCACCACGCAGTACCAGCCAAAGAATCAAAACTGCGATATTGACGACGACGTAAACGCCCGCGTGAATATACAATTCCTTGCGCTTGTTGACGCGCTTTTGCACACGCCGCCGTATTTCGTCGTAATCCAGATTGTCGCTCATGAATAATCCCTCGGTTTGAGTTCGCCCTATTGTTACGCAAAACAGCGCAGCGGGGTTGTACCCATTGGTGGAGACGAGGCAAGTATGCTGTATTGCGAACTATAAATCACTGTCTGCGCGGTGGATTGACCGGATGGGATTTTTTTTCTGTTGCTCGCTGATAGGGACCAGTTCGCCATCGTCGGAAAGTGTGAGTGCTTCGCGTTTTGGCTTTTCATTCAGGTAAGGGCGCTGCTTTTCGCGTTCGATCTCGCGTGTCATTTCTCGTTCGTGCATCTTATCGAGCGCACCAGTTTCAAAATAGACCGCCAGCGAATGCGCCATTACCCCGATTCCCCAAGCACAGAGCAAAAGAAGCGGTACTGGGAGTTGGGTAAATAGTCGAAAAACATCATAAAGTGGCGTATCCAGTGCAATCATTACGAATGGACTGCGCATTAAAAGCCATAGACTGGATACAACCACATTCCCGAACACAAATACACCCATATGAATGTAGAGTTCCTTGCGTTTATTGACGCGCTTTTCTACCCGCCGTCGTATGTCGTCGTAATCCAGATTGTCGCTCATGAATAATCCCCGGTTTGAGTTCGCCCTATTGTTACGCAAATTCGCGCTGCGGGGTTGTATCAAACTGCGGTGTTATCGCGCTTGTTGGGTTCTGTCCACAGGATCGACGGCGCATCACGCAGCACCTCCGGGAGCGGACCCGTCCAGCTTTCCATGCCTGCAAGGTCCTCGAAGCGTTTGCGCTGGTTGCTCACCCAATCAATCGTGTTGCGCTCGATGTTCGCGTCTTTATAGCCAAGCCGGAACAGCGCGACGAGATCGTGTGTAGCCGGGACGCGCAGCATTTTGGCAATCGCGGCTTTACGCTCCGGCACTTCGAGCGGCAAACTGATGAACTGCATCCCGATCTCCAAACTCGTCGTGACCAGCCACAGTGTTTGTACGAGCGCACCGAGCGCGACCCCCGCAAAGAGGCCGCTCGACTCCAGCGGCTTGTACACCCCGGAATCCAGCGTAAGCGCAAGGATCAGCGGCGAATGCAGTACGATGTCTTCCTGATTGCGACCGAGTAAGCGGCTCGCACCGAAGAAGCGCATAAACCGCCCACTGCTTGGCGAGAACACCAGCCGAATGAATGGACGCAAAACGTGCGGCATCCGGTCGATCAAGATACCATCGCGCGCATTTTCGGAGTCGGATGCGGAGAAGCGGAAGTATTTCTTGTAGCGCTGAAAAAACGGCCCTTCCATCTGCTCTTTCATGCTCTTGCCCGCGAGGTCCGCGACGACTTTGCGCCGTTCCGGGTCCGTGATCAGGACCATTTTCCAGGGTGGCGGCTGGCCGGGGATGACGTAGCACGCGGCAGCCGCTTCGAGGATAAGGCGCAGGTGTTCATCGGAGAGCGGCTTGGTGGCAAATTTGCTGTTCGTGGTGTGGCGAAGGCGAATGGCGTCGAGCAGGTTCATCGTGATAGTTTACTCTAAATAATCTCACGACAGGACACAAGGGTGTAGCAATAAAACTGAAGCTCTAAAACAGTGTTGTCAGGGAAGGAAATCAAGACGATTGACTCGGTAGCGCCCGTTCCAGCAGGAATTGGAGTACCTTCAAATCCCCAGATTTTCATATCTGCGATTGAATACTGACCATCATTGCGTCTAATAGTCTCTGAAAGAAGTATCTGCGTATGTCCAATCGAGGTGATTGTACTTTCTTTCCATAAAATTGATGAAACCATGAGTTGCTTAATATCGTCGCGTGTTCGTTGCAAATCTGAACGCTTATCTCCACTATCATCAATTATTTTATATGCGGCCAGACAAGGCAAACCCACCACCAGTAAAATAGCAAGAGTTATGATAAGGCCACGTCGTCGCAACTCAGAGCAACCCCGGAATAAAGCGCGGCTTATTCCCCATCCCGCTCACATACTCCGGGTTCGCGAGCAGCACGGTCTCTTCCGCACGGATGCGCCCCGAAAGTACCCACAGGTGCAGGACCGCGCCGATCAGCGCCGTCAGGTACGCGGTATGGATGAGCGGCACGGCGAGCAATTCAAGGAACACCGCCGCGTAGTTCGGGTGGCGCACAAAGCGATAGGGTCCGCTCGTCACGACGCCGAGCGCCCGCGAATCCATCACACGCACGTTCCAATGTCCGGCAAGTGTGCGGATCACCCACCAGCGCAGCAGGTTACACACGATGAACAACGCGATCATCGGGAGCGCAAACGCAGGGATGAACGGTCTATCGAGCAGCCACGCTTCCAGAAACGCAGCGATCAAAATGCCTGTATGCAGCGCAACCATCGCGCCGAAACGCGGATCACGCCCGGTTGTCGCGCCATTCGCGAGCAGCCGCGCCCGGTTGCGCTTTGAAATCTGCATCTCGACGAGGCGACCCACACCGACCGCCAGCAAAAACAGAAAATAAAGCGCGATGCTCGTTCGCACAGTGGACTAATTCCAGCGCAAAAGGAGCAATTCGGCGCTCAGTCCCGGTCCGAAAGCGATCATCATGCCGAGGCTGCCCGGCGCGGGTGTGCAGCGCGTCTCCCATTCGTGCAGGACGAACAACACGGTCGCGCTCGACATATTTCCGTAATCGCGCATCACGTCCCAAGACGGCTGCGTGCGTCCGCGCGGGAGTTCCAATTCTTCTTCCATATATTCGATGATTTTGCGCCCGCCGCCGTGCAGCACCCATGCGCTCACGTCTTCGATACGCAGCCCGTTCCGACCGAGCAGTGCTTCCACAGGCTCGCGTATGCCCTCGCGCACGAGAGTCGGCACATCCTTCGAGAGGACAATATGCAGCCCCTCGTTCTTCATATCGTAGCCCATCGCGTCGAGCGTTTCCGGGAAGAGCGTACTCTCCACATCCAGCACGTCGATACCGTGCCGCGCATTCGCTTCGAACAGGACGCACGCCGCGCCATCCCCAAAAATCGCGCTGCTGACGAGGTTTGCGGGCGAGGGGTCGTCGTGTTGATAGGTCAGACTCGGCAGCTCGACGGAGAGGACGAGGATATTCTTCTCCGGGTATGCGCGTGAAAATTCGTGCGCCCGCGCCACGCCCGCCGCGCCGCCCATGCAGCCGAGTTCGGTGATCGGCAGGCGAATAATATTGCGCCGAAAGCCAAGTTGGTTGATCAGATACGCATCCAGCGACGGCATCAGGATTCCCGTGCAGGATACGCTCACCAGCATATCAATATCGGTCGGCTGCAACCCCGCTTTCGCGAGGCATTCCGTGATCACCTGCGCAGAAAGCGCGAGCGCATGTTCCTTGTAATCGCGCGTGTCCGTCGTTAGGTCGCGCGGTTGCTTCATATACTCCGAAGAGAACACACTGTAGCGGCTTGCGATGCCGCTCTTATCCACGATCCGGCTAACTGACGCCGCGCGCCCCGGCTCCAATGGAAACACGTCCGTGATCAAACGTTTGGCTTGTTCGGGGTATAGCGTATTTGAGGGAACTGCCGTCGCGGTGGTGGTGATTTTGGACATAGGCAGGGAGCGCGAACCTTTCACGGCACACAAATTTACTGACGTGCCGTTATCACTTTCTACGCTGAATATATCAAAACGGCGCGCGATCCGCACCTCAGGTTAAGCCAGCGCTAACCCCGCTTTGGCTTGCGGGTTTTGGCGGGCTGCACTGCCGCTGCACGGCGCGCCCACAGCGCGAGCGCTTCCGGCTCCGCGAGGACCGCTGGCGGCACTTCGTAATAACTTTTCGATTGATCCCACGCGATCATCCCCGCCGCGACATAGGTCGGGCGCGACTCCTCATCCGTCTTGAAGTACAGCTTGCCCGCGATCACGCCGAAGATTTTGCCGTCGTAGTAGAGACCGTAGCCGCCGAACATGGCGCGGTGCGCGAAATGTTCCAGCCCGGCTAGTTGGTCGAAGACGTAATCGCGGAAGGGGTCCGGCTTTGGAGTAGACATAGGCGCGGCTCCTGATAAATGGCTATAAGCGCGTGAGTGCCGACGCTAAACTCAACTGAATGCGGTTCTGCGCTGGGTCCAACACGCTCATCGATTCGCCACTTCGTTCGACCGCGACCCCGACGGTCTCAATTTGCGTAATCACGCGGTCGAGTTCAGCTTGATCCGGGAACACGATGCTATATTCCCGCAAGCCTACCATTTGCTCTGGTGCGGGCTTTCCGTTCCGGCTCTCCCAGATGTTCATCCCGATGTGGTGGTGATAGCCACCCGCCGAAACGAAAAGCGCCGTCGGGAACTTCACCACGACATCGAAGCCCAGCACACCATGATAGAACCGTTCGGCTTCCGCGATGTTGCCGACGCGCAGGTGCATGTGTCCGAGTTTGGTTCCGGCGGGGGCTTTAACTTCTCGCAAGGCAGGATCGCCCGCTTTGACTTCCGCAAAAAAATCCTCGAAGTTGATGGGGTCCGTCGCCATCGCGACCTGACCCTCCGACCAGACCCACTCCGCGCGCGGACGGTCGCGGTACAGTTCGAGGCCGTTGCCATCGGGATCATCCAGATAGAACGCCTCGCTGACGAGATGGTCCCCTGACCCAATTTCGATCCCCAAATTCACCAACTGCGTGATCTTGACCGCGAGCGAGTGCCGATCCGGGAACAGGATGGCGGCGTGGTACAAGCCCGTCACATTGCGTGAGAGCCGCGCCGCGCCCGGAATTTCTTCGAGCAGCACGATGGGCCGATCACCCACGCCCAGTGTGGCGCTGCGCCCGTCTTGCCGGAGAGCTTCGAGGCCAATGACCTGCGTATAAAATACAAGTGAGCGCGCAAGGTCCGCGACTTTGAGCGTGACCGTCCCGACTTCGGTGGCGGGGTGAAGGCGGGGAACAGTCTGATTTACTTTATTGATTTGCTGCATTTTGTTAACTTGCCTTCTATATGCCTTAGACCACTACATGAAGAGTTTCTTTACGACCTAACCTTTGATTGCTGACTTGCACGCCGCCGTGCCAGTTCTTGGTCGCTGAGGAGTTCGCCATCGTCACCGAGCGGAATGTTAATCTCGTGTAACATATCCAATTCTTCAAGGCTGCGTTTTGGCTTTTCACCGCGCTTGGCTTTTTCCTCAATGTTTAATTCAGCGTATTGTGGGAACAAAAATTGGCGGTACGGCAAAGTCACGCCGAGCAGAAAAGTTCCTACCCACGAAATCATCAAACAAAGATTAAAAGTGGTCACAAAATCTTGACTGAATCTGAGGAAAAGCGTTGCAACCATCATCCCCGGCCAGAGCGCCAGCGCAAACTCTGCGTGTCGGAGAAGCCTACGATAAATCCGCGAGTGTGCCGTCACGTCTTCCAACAGGTAGTGTTGAAGGACAATGCGCTGCTCTTCAGTGAGGCCGTAGGTATCTGCTGCGTCGGCGATTTCCTCTTTTGTGATTGCCTGACGTGCTCCGAGTCGCGCACCAGAGTTGAAGTAAGTGTATGCTGCGTGTATGAAAAAGACGATGCTCCACAAGAATACCGTCCAATAGATGACCCCATCGACTGCTCCCGGCTGTGAGCGGATAAGATTGAGAATGCCAAGTAACGAACTCCCGAAAGTAAACGCCACCGCATGAACGAAAAGAAATCGGGGCGATTTGAGAATGCGTCGCGCAATACGCTTGTAAACCTTTTGCCGTATTTCCTGAAGCATGGCGTGCGTTCTCCGTCGAAATTTTAAATCGCATCTGCAATTCTATACGCACCCGATTAAATTCGGTTTCTACTTGCCTAAACGCTATGTGCATCGAACGCGCTATAATCCCACACACTTTTGCACTTCTCAGGAGCGGTTCACAGATGCCCGGCATCTATTTCGACGATTACAAAGAGGGGATCGCGTTCGAGACGCGCGGACGCACGATCACCGAAGCGGATATTGTGGCTTTCGCGGGACTTTCCTACGATACGAACCCGATGCACACAGATGAGGAATTCGCGAAGACCACACAGTTCGGCAAGCGCATCGCGCATGGCGCGCTCGGCTTCTCCATCGCGACCGGGCTTGCTTGGCAGCTTGGCTTTCTGGAAGGTACGGTTGTCGCCTTCACCGAAACGGAATGGAAATTCCGCGCGCCAATTTACATTGGCGATACCGTACGGCTGCACCTCACGGTGACGAAGCTGCGCCCTTCGCGCGCGGTCGGCGGTGGGTTTGTGACGGTCAGCGCGAAGCTCGTCAACCAGCGCGGCGAAACCACGCAAAAGGGCGAGATGACATTTATCGTGAGCAGCCGTCCCGCCGATGCGTCGGCTACTACTGCACCGTCTGCTTCGGCAGCAGTTACACAGGCGGATTAAACGCGCCCCATGCCGCGCGTCACGCCGACCCACCTGCCTGAACTGCATCAAATCGCGCTACCCACGCCGTTTGCGGTCGGCGATGTGAACGCTTGTGTTATCGAAGGTGATCCGCTCACACTTATTGATTGTGGCGTGAACACCGCTGAGAGTTTCGACGCGCTGTGCGAGGGGCTAGCTGCACTCGGCCACCGCATTGAAGAAGTCGGCCAGATAATCCTCAGCCACCACCATGTCGATCACCTCGGCGCGGTTGGGCGCGTGGTCGCGACTAGCGGTGCGGAAGTCGTCGCGCATCCATATACCGTCCCCTATGTCGAGATGCCGCAAGCGATACGTATCCGCAACCGCAATTTTATCGAGGTCGCGTTCTTGCAGGGCGGCGTCCCGCAAGCGGTGCTGGACGCCATCGAAGCGACCGAAGATTATTACCTGTCATTGATGGGGACCGCACACGTCAGCCGCACGCTTGATGAAGGCGATACCCTGCCGCTTGGCGGGCGAGAGTGGACCGTATTTCATACACCCGGACACGCGGGTGGCCTGATTTGCCTCTTTGAACCTCGCTCGCGCGTGCTGCTCTCTTCCGATCACATCCTCAAGCAGATCAGCAGCAACCCGCTCATCGAAGCGCCCGACCCCGGCCAGAAGCGTCCACGTCGCCTGCTCGAATACATGCACCACCTCGCGCGCGTTGCGGCGCTAAACCCGGCAATCGCGTATACTGGACATGGCGATCCGGTCGAAGACGTGCCGACGCTGGTGCGGGATCGGCTCGCCGCGCACCGTGCGCGTGCGGAGAAAATCCTCTCGAAATTCGATGGGCAGCCGCGCACCCTGTACGAGATGACCCAACTCATGTTCCCAAAAGTCCCCGCGAGCGATGCGTACCTCACTCTTTCGGAAGTCGTCGGTCACTTCGACCTGCTGGAAGTTGAAGGCCGCATCGCGCGCGATATGCAGCACGGCGTCGTCTATTGGCGACCCATTGGAGAAACCCCCTGATGCGTGCAGACCTCGATCAACTCATGGAAAAATATCGCCTGGATGTGCTGTTCGTCTATGGCGGCGAAGAACCGAACATGGTCCGCGATTACATGCTCGGCGGGCGCTACGACGCCACGCACGTTATCAAAAAGCGCGGCGCACCCGCCGTCGTCATCGCGAACCCGATGGAGCGCGATAGTGCGGAGAAAAGCGGTCTGAAGGTTTATACAGCTTACGATTTCGGCTATGCAGAGCTACAACTTACGCATAAGAACGACATACAAGCGCTATCCAGAGGGTGGATGCAAAACCTGTTTGCGGGGCTGGAACTTCGCGGCCGGATTGCCTTTTTTGGGACAGGCAATGTTTCGCACTTCGCATGGTTGATTACGAAAATCATCCCTGACATCCCTAATCTTGAACTTGTCACCGATTTCGAGGTCGTGGACCTGTTCAACGAAGTCTATGTGACGAAGGATACGCAAGAAATCGACGCGCTCAAGGAAGCGGGACGGCTCGCCAGCGAGGTCGCGGCGGCGACATGGGAGTTCATCGCCTCACATCGCCTTTCGGAAGATGGTACGGTCGTTGATATGAGCGGCGCGCCGCTCACCATCGGTGCGGTCAAGCTGTTCATCCAGACCCTGAATTTTGAAAAAGGTCTGGAAAACGCCGACGGCATGATCTTCGCAGCGGGGCGCGAGGGTGCGACCGGACACGGAGAGGGCAACCCTGCGCACGTCCTACACGCGGGAGATTGCATCGTCTTCGATTACTTCCCGCGCGTCGAGGAAACGGGTTACTTCCATGACATGACGCGAACATGGTCCATCGGTTACGCGCGCCCGGAAGTGCAGCGCGTCTACGACGAGGTGATGAACGCCTTCAACGTCGTCTCCGATTCGCTCAAGGTGGGCGATAATGGTTCGATATACCAGAACCGCGTGAATGACTACTTCGAGTCGCTCGGCCACAAAACCTCGCGCACGCACCCCGGCACACCGGATGGTTACTTCCATTCGCTCGGACACGGCCTCGGTCGCAATATCCACGAAGGACCGCACTTCCGCAACTTCCCCGACGACAACAACCTCAAGCCGGGCAGCGTCTTCACCATCGAGCCGGGATTGTATTACCCGGATCAGAATTTCGGCGTGCGCGTCGAGGATACCGTCTACTTCGATCAAAAAGGCGTGCTGCACAACCTGACCGATTTCAAATATGATCTGGTCCTGCCGCTGGAAGGATAGCCGCTGATGAACCGACCGCCGCTGTATCCGCTCACTTTCACGCCGATCCTCTCCGAACGTCCCTGGGGCGGCGATTCGCTGCGGACGCTGCTCGGCAAGGATGTACCGGAAGGCGTGCGCGTCGGCGAGTCCTGGGAAATCTATTCGACCAGCGTGATCGATCAAGGACCGCTCGCCGGAATGTCCTTACGAGATGCGCTGCGCGAGTATGGCGACGCGCTGGGTCCGCATGATGGTGACGACTTCCCGCTGCTCGTCAAGTTTCTGGATGCCAACGAGTGGCTCTCCGTGCAGGTCCACCCCGATGATGCGCTCGCGAAGGAACTGGAGAACCAGCCACGCGGTAAAACCGAATGCTGGTACGTCGTCCATGCCGAGCCGGGCGCACAAATCGCCTTCGGGACGGCGCACGAGATGACAGCGGATGAGTTCCGTTTGGCAGTGGAAGCGGGGCAGGCGAAAGATGTTGTCGCGTATGTCCCCGTCCAGACGGGCGATTTCATCTATGTGCGGGCGCGCACGATCCACGCGCTTGGTCCCGGCCTGCTGATCTACGAATTGCAGCAGTCCTCCGACCTGACCTACCGCGTCTATGATTGGGATCGAGTCGGCAAGGACGGCAAGCCACGCGAACTGCACCTCGAAAAAGCGCTCAAGGTCGCGGAGTTCCGTCCGCGCCCGGATGCGAAAATCAAATATCAAAATCAAGCTGATGCGCAGGGTAACGAGGTCGCGACCCTCACGCGCAGTCCATATTTCGCGCTCGATAAACTCCGATTGCACGCGCCAAACACGACCTTCGATACGGCGGGTGTGAGCCGCCTGCTCACCGTAATCGACGGCACGGTTCAACTTGGGGACCTCGCTTTACCGAAAGGCCGTTCCGCGCTCATCCCGGCCTCGTATGGTGCATATACACTTATGCAGACGGGCAGCGCCGAAGTGCTGCTCGCGTGGCCGCTATAAATCGGCCCAACATCAGAACGTTTCAACGCCATTTACGTATTAGTCTGACGACCTCAACCTCTCAGGAGCAAGCTGCACCATGACCGTAACGACTCTCAAGGGACTGACTCAAACGGAAGTCCTCGACCGCCGCGCGAAGGGCATGGGCAACAACGTCAAGCTGCAAACCAGCCGGACGTACACGCAAATCCTCACGCAGAACCTGTTTTCCGCGACGAACATCATCCTCTACGTGATCGGGATCGTGCTGATCGTCCTGCGACTGTACAGCGATGCGATCTTGTCCGTCGGACTGGTGCTGTTGAACGTCTTCGTCGGCGTGTTTCAGGAAGCCCGCGCCAAACGCGCACTTGATCAAATCGCGCTGCTCACGCGCCCGACCGCGACCGTTATCCGCGAGGGCAAGGAGCAGGTGATCGACCCGGCGGAAGTCGTCACGGGCGATATGCTGGTCGTCACACAGGGCGATCAGGTGGTCGTCGATGGATCGGTGGTCGATGGCAAAATCGACGCCGACGAGTCGCTCCTCACGGGCGAATCGGATTTGGTCGGCAAGAAGACGGGCGACGAGGTGTATTCCGGCAGTTTCATCGTCAATGGGCGCGCGACCTTCGAGGCCAAAAAGGTCGGGGCGGAGAGTTTCGCCAACAAACTCACGGCGGGCGCGCGCTCCTTCCGCACGGTCAAGACTCCGTTACAAATCGATGTAGAATTCGCGGTGCGGCTGCTCGTGCTGCTTGCCGCTCAACTCGGCGTGCTGCTCGGCATCGCCGCGATCATCGCCCGCGCGCCGATCACCGATACCGCGAAAATGGCGGCGGTCGTCGGTGGCCTTATTCCAAACGGGCTGCTCTTCATGACCAGCGTAACCTATGGCATGGGCGCGGTCCGCATGGCCGGGCGTGGGGCGCTCATCCAGCAGTTCAACGCGGTCGAGAGCATGAGCAATGTCAACGTCCTGTGCGTGGATAAAACGGGGACGCTGACCGCGAACAAAATCAATTTGAGCGATGTCCATCCGCTCGATGGCAACAAGGACGCCTTCAAGAAAATGCTCTCCGATTTCGCAAAGAGCAGCGCCGCCGGGAACCGCACCTCGGAAGCGATTGTGACCGCGCTCGGCGGGACGGAGCGGCATAAGGTCGATGAAGTGCCATTCTCTTCGGCGCGCAAGTGGAGCGCGGTCGATTTCGATGATCAACAACTCGATGGTTTGTACGCGATGGGCGCGACGGAGATGCTCCAACCGTATCTCGTGCCGGGCGATTACCTGAGCCAAATTCAGGCATGGTCGGATCAGGGGCTGCGCGTGCTGGTCTTCGCGCACGGTCCAAAGGTCGAAACGCTGCACGATGCGAACGATAACCCGGTGCTGCCGAATGGCTTGCAGCCGCTCGGCTTCGTGACTTTCAGCGATGAACTGCGCCCCGAAGTGGAAAAAACAATCCGCGAATTTGCCGCTGCCGGGATCGCGCTCAAGATCATCTCCGGCGACAACCCGGATACGGTCGCCGCGCTCGCCAAACAAGCCGGGCTGCCGAAGGACCTCAAAACCACATCTGGCCTCGACATCGACGCGATGAGCGATGAGCAATTACTCAAGGTGGCACAGGAAAGCACCGTCTTCGGGCGGATCACGCCGCAGCAGAAAGAGCGCCTCGTGCAGACCCTGCGCAACGCCGGGAACTACGTCGCAATGGTCGGCGACGGCGTGAACGATGTGCTTTCGCTCAAAAAGGCGCAGATCGGGATCGCGATGCAATCCGGCAGTCAGGCCACGCGGGGCGTTGCCGATATTGTCCTGCTGAATGACTCGTTTGCGGCGCTGCCTTCCGCGTTTCAGGAAGGGCAGCGGATCATCACAGGGATGCGCGACATCATGGCGCTGTTCCTGACGCGCGCGGTGTTCGTCGCGCTGGTCATCATCGGCGTATCGATTGTCGCGCTGCCGTTTCCCTACGCGCCCAAGCAGGTTTCGATCATGACGCTGTTCACGGTCGGGATACCGACGCTCGGACTTGCGGCGTGGTCGAAGCCGAAAATTCCGCCGCGAAATGTGTTGCGCTCGATCCTGAATTTCATCGTTCCAGCGGCAATCACGCTTTCGGTGATCGGCCTGTTCCTGTACGTCGGCTACTACACGCTCACGTTTGCAAGCCAGTACCCCAATCTGGTCGTCGCGACCAACGAGGCTGGGAATATCATCCCGCGTGATGCGCGCGAATATGCAATCGCGACCCGGAATATCACGGAACTGGCGCGCACAGTTATCACCAATTTCTCAATGCTGGCGGGTCTGATCCTGATTGTCTTCGTTGAACCGCCGACGCAGTTCTTCGTCGGTGGCGATGAATTCAGCGGCGATTGGCGTCCGACGCTGCTTGCAGGCGTGATGTTCCTCGGCCTGATCGCGATCAACGTCGTTCCTGCCTTACGCGACCTGTTTGAACTGCGCGTGCTGACGGTGTTCGATTACGCGCTCGTGCTGGGGCTGGCCTTCGGCTGGATGCTGCTGATGCGCGTGATCTGGCAAAGGCATTTGTTCGCACGGCTGCTTGGTGCGGAGCGACCAAACCTCGCCTGACTTGCTGGCCGGTAAGTCTCAGGCGAGTTCAATCCTTAACTCACTGCCTGCTTCACGAGCGCGCTGATCCTTGCTTCTTCGGCGGCATTCAATTCCTTCAGCGCGTAGGCGACCGGCCACAGAGCGCCTTCATCAAGGTTTGCGGTATCGTTGAAGCCGAGCGTCGCGTACCGCGTGTTGAACTTCTGTGCGCTTTGGAAAAAGCAGATGATCTTGCCATCCCTCGCGTATGCGGGCATTCCATACCATGTTTTCGACGCGAGGTCTGGCGCACTGGCTTTGATAATCGCGTGGAGCCGGGTAGCCATGCTCCGTTCCGGTTCCGGCATCTCGGCGATCTTCGCGAGTACATCGTTTTCCCCATCGGCTTTTTCCGCGGACGCTTTCAGCTCCTTGGCGCGCTCCTTCATTGCGGCGCGTTCTTCGGCTGTAAATGCCTTTTCCTTCTTGCTCTTCGCGGTGGTACTCTGTGCGGGTTCTTCTGCTTTTTTCATTTATTTTCGCCTTTTGCTTTCAATGATTATACCAGCCTAAAAATGGGCGGAGAGCCAGAGTAGTAGACACTCAAAATCAGATTTATTCCAACAGGAGGCTCATAAAAGAGATTATGGGTGCAATTCGGGGTTGTCGGTTACAAGAGTTTCGGCGGCAGCGGCACTCAACAAACGGTTGTCCGCACTCAGAAAAATCACGCCTTGTCTAAAAACAAGACGCGACTCAAGTGCAGACGCAAGTTGTATAGCATCCAGAGATTTCAACGAATGTCTGCGTACTAATCGGCTCGCAAGTTTCAGTGTTGTATCATCAATTTTTAGAGATGCGTATTGACCTTTGAGATGCAACGAGAATAATCGACGCGCACGTAATTCCATCGGCGCATTGATGCCCTTCGCAAGATATTGACGATGCAGAAGAGAAAATATTTCTACCAGACATAATTTGGAGACGACGATGATGTTATGTGCCGAAGGTTTTACTTGCGCACGAAGCCAACGTGAACCTTTCTCATTGAGGTAACGTTTGGCAAGTGCGCTCGTATCCAGAAAATAGATGGTCAATACTCGCCCCGATCCTCGCGAATGAGGCTCAATATGGAAGGCGCTCCCGGTGCGAGTTGCCCAATCTCTTCCAGCTCCTCATCGGTCGCATCTTCTGTCGCAATATCATCCTCATCTATATCGGAGTCATCGGCAAGTTTCCCTGCTGCGGCAAGGATTGCACGCGCCTCCTCAAGAGATGTTATTTCTGTTTGAACAGATATTGTGATCACAGCACCCACAGGAAATTCTTCCGGTATCGTTAGATGTAGTTCGTGATCAGGTTGTACGGTTGCTGTCAACGTAATGGTGTTCATAGGATACCTCTCCAATTCATATGAATTGTACCTGAAATTCATATGAATAATACCCGATTGCGAGTATCCGGGAACTTTTCCCACGCGCTCGTCGTTTCCCTGCTATAGTGAAGACGCCACAGAGGATACACACCCTATGAGAAAGCTGTTCACCATGCTCACGCTGCTCGTGATCGCGGCGACCGCGCTCCGCACCACCGCCAGCCCCGCGCTTGGACAATCCGACGCGCCCCCGCCCAAAGTGGCGCAATCGACGCCCGCCTCGCATGAGGAAATCGCGCCCGATACGGCCATCAAAATCACCTTCGATCAGCCGATGGATAAAGCCAGTGTCGAAGCGGCGCTCAATATCGAACCCGCGCTCAAGCCTGCTGCCTCATGGCTCGATGACCGCACACTCTCGATAGTGCCACTCGGCGCAGCGCGCGGTGGACAGTACACGCTCAAAATCAACGCGGGCGCGAAGGCCGCCAACGGCGCAGCGCTCGCGGAGACCTACCGCCTCGTGCTTGATATTGCGGGCGCGCTCAAGGTCGTGCAGGTCATCCCCGCGCCGGGTAGCCGCGAGGTGCAGGCCGGGTCGAGCATCACGGTCGTATTCAACCGCCCGGTCGTGCCGTTGGTCGATACCAGCGCTCAGGATAAACTCCCACAGCCGCTCTCGCTCTCGCCCGGCATCAAGGGGCGCGGCGAATGGGTGAACAGCAGCATCTACGTCTTCAAGCCGGATACGGCGCTGCCCGGCGGCGCGTCTTTCACGGCGAGCATCGACGGGATGCTGCGCGACACAACGGGCGGACCGCTCGACGCGCCGTATACGTGGAAGTTCACCACGATTGCGCCGCAGGTCCTGAGCGCGAACCCGCAAAACCAGACCAACCAAATCCCGCTGGAAACCCCGGTCCGCGTCACCTTCAACCAGCCCATGGACCGCACCACGACGCAGGACGCATTCGCGCTCCTCGGACGCAGCGGCGCGAAGATTTCCGGCACATTCACGTGGTCCGAAGGTGATACCGTTGTGGATTTCAAGCCGGATGCGAAGCTGGAACTCGGCGTGACCTATCGCATCGTCGTCACCGCGAGCGCACACAGCGCTGCCGGGTCCGCGACCCTCGCCAACCCAATCAGCTATACCTTCCAGACGGTCCCCTACCCCGCCCTGCTCGACAGCCAGCCGAAGAACGGCCAGCAGGACGCGCAGCCCGGCAGCGGCCTGAGCCTCGTTTTCAGCGCGCCGATGGATCAAAAGTCCTTCGCGGAGAAGGTCAGCATCGAGCCGAAGCCTGCCGAATTCGCGGTGAGCGGCTACGGCCAGAACGTGTATATCAGCTTCGCCAGCAAGCCGCGCACCGATTACACCGTGACAATTGCGGCGGGCATCGCCGATATGTATGGCAACACGATCAAAGAGCCAATCACGATCCGCTTCCGCACGAAGGATTATGAGCCAGCGCTGTACGTACCGCAGGTCGGTTTCGTCAATGTCACAAATGCCAATTTGCCACAAACCAGCCTCCTCGCGCAGACCACGAACCTGACGACGCTCGATGTCGCGGTTTCTGTCATTACGACGCAGCAGTTGAACACTATTCGCAATGACATCAACGCATTTGGGCAAATCGGCTCGCTGCGTCGCTTCTCCCTTAAGCTGACGGGCGACTCCAACGCACAAAACCTGACCCGCCTGCTGCTCGGACCTGATCAGGCCGGGACGCTCGCGCCGGGCTTGTATTACATCCGCGTCGAAGCGCCCGAACTGCGCGGCAAGCAGGATTTCCAGTATCGCGGACGGCAGAATATTGTCCTCGCGGTCAGCACCGCAAGCCTCACCGTCAAGCAGACGGATAACAGCATCCTCGTCTGGGCGACCGATCTCAAAACCGGGCAGCCCATCGCGAACGCGCGCATCGAATTGTGGGAGAACTATATCCTGCCGCTCGGTGCGGGCAAGACCGACGCAAGCGGCCTGCTCACGCTCCCGGTCACAAACGCGAATCAGCGCGGCAACGTGAGCGCCGTCCTCAACAGCGATGGGCAGTTCGCCGTCAGCGGCGGTGCGTCGTACATCAACGCCTATGAATTTGGCGTGGTCAACAGTACCGGGCAATCGCGCAAGCTGGTCAGCTACGTTTACACCGACCAGCCCATCTATCGCCCGGATCGCCCGGTCTATTTCAAAGGCGCGCTGCGCGACCTGAACGATGTCACCTACGCGCTCCCGAAGTTCAAAACCGCGCTGGTCCGCATCGTGGATACACAGGGCAAAACTGTATCCGAGCAGCCGATTACACTAACGGAGTTTGGTACGTTCAGCGGCCAATATGCGCTCGCCAAAGATGCGCCGCTTGGTTACTACGCCTTCAACCTCATCCTTGACGGCGAAAGCTACTCAGCGGGTGGCTTCCAGGTCGCGGAGTATCGCGTCCCGGAATTCCAGGTGAGCGCGACCACGACGGAGCCGCAGGTTGTAAAAAGCGCTACCGTTAAAGTCACTATCGATAGCAAGTTCTTCTTCGGCGGTCCCGTCTCCGATGCCGCCGTCCAGTGGAACGCACTTTCCAGCCCCGGCTACTTCAACTATACGGGTGATGGTGAATGGCAGTTCGGCGCGGGTAGCCCCTACTGGTGGTTCAACGAAGGCTTTTATGGCGGACGCGGCTACTACGGTGGGCGCAATGTCGGGAGCGGCACAGGGCGCACCGATAAAGACGGCAAGTTCACGATTGAACTGCCCGCGTCGCTGGCCGGGACCACGCAAGAGACGTTCACCGTCGAAGCGACCGTCACTGATATTTCCAACCAGGCGATCAGCGGGCGTACCAGCGTCACCATTCACCCCGCCGATCTGTACGTCGGCCTGCGCAACGAGACGACCATCGCCCGCACCGATGAACCCGCGAAGGTTGCTTTAATCGCCGTCGATTGGGCATCCAAACCCATCGCCAACCAGAAGGTGAAAGTCGCGGCGATCCTGCAAAAGTGGGAGCAGGACCCGAAAACGCTGGAATGGAAGCAGGCCGATAAGGAAATCGCGACGAGCGACGTCCTGACCGACGCGAGCGGACGCGCGGCGTTCAGCTTCACGCCGAAGGAAGCGGGGCTATATCGCATCGTCGGCACGAGCCTCGATAAAGCCGAACGCACCGCCGAAACCAGCACCTTCCTCTGGGTGACGGGTCCGCAGCCGTTCCGCACCGGGGATCGCTACGACAAGGCGCTGCGCATGACCAGCGACAAGCGCGCCTATAAACCCGGCGACACCGCGCAAATCCTGATCCCGTCCCCGTTCAATGGCTCCGTGAAGGCGCTGATCACCATCGAACGCGCGGGGATCATCAAGCAGGAGATCATCACCGTGCAGGGCGGCGCGTTGTATTCGCTCCCGATCACGGACCAATTCGCGCCGGATGTTTATGTCGCGGTGACGCTCATCAAAGGGATGGAAAGCGAGACCGACGACCCGGATTATCGTTCGGGCGTCCTCAAGCTGAACGTCGAAATCAAACAGCAGTTGACCGTCACGCTCAAGCCTTCCGTCACGCGCGCACAGCCCGGTCAGACCGTCAAATTCGATGTGCTGACGACGGACCGCGATGGCAAACCTGTGAGCGCGTCGGTCGGCGTGAAGCTGACGGACCTCGCCAATCTCTCGGTTGCGGGGTCGAGTGGCGCGGGTATCTTCGATGCGTTCTGGTCGGATCGTGGCCTGAGCGTCCTGACGCAGGTATCGCTCGCCTCGCTAATCGACATCATCAAACCGGATTCCGACCGCAGGGATAAAGAGGTAGGCTTCGCATCAAACGAGGCGCAGCCGAGTTTGCAATCCGCAGCCGCCGATGGTGTAGTCGGTGCGCCACCGCCCGCCGCGCGCTCAGCAGCACCTGCACCGGGAGCCACGAACGAACCCGCTGTTGCGCCCCGCACGAACTTCGTGGATACGCCGCTCTGGTCGCCCGAAGTCGTCACGGATGCCAACGGTCACGGCTCGGTTGAGGTCAAGCTGCCGGATAACCTGACCACCTGGCGGCTCGATGGACGCGGTATCTCGAAGGATACCTATGTCGGGCAGGGCGAAACGGACCTGATCAGCACCAAACCGCTGCTTGTACGCCCCGCGACGCCGCGCTTCTTCATCGTCGGTGACGAAGCCGAACTCGCAACCGTCGTCAACAACAATAGCGGTTCGGACCTGAGCGTACAGGTACGTCTCGATCTCAAGGGCGCGCAGCTTATTGGAGACGCCGTACAGACGGTGAATATCCCGAAGGATGGCCGCGTGCGCGTCGCGTGGCGGGTCACAGTCCCGGATGTGCCTGCCGTCGATGCGGCATTCATCGCGACGAGCGGCGAATACAGCGACGGCGCGAAGCCGGATGTCGGCCAGGGACCGGACAAGCTGCTCCCCGTCTACCGCTATGAAGCGCCGGATTACGTCTCGACCGCCGGGGCGCTCACTGCCGCTTCGACGCGCACGGAGTTGATCCAGCTCCCGACCGGCGCGACGGCGGCGCGTGACGGTGACTTGACGATCAACCTGAATACATCGCTCGCGGCGGTCACGCTCGATGGCCTGACCTATCTGAAAAACTTCCCGTACCAATGCACGGAACAGACAATCTCGAAGTTCCTGCCGAACGTAATCACCTTCCGCGCCTTGCAGAAACTTGGGCAATCCTCGCCGGAACTGCAAACAAACCTGCAAACCGCGATTGCGGAAGCACTTGCGCGCCTCAAGAACGGCCAGCACGACGACGGCGGCTGGGGCTGGTATCGCGCCGATGAGAGCAGCCCGCTTGTCACCGCTTACGCGATGCTCGGCCTGCTGGAAGCGAAAGCCAGCGATGTCGCCATTGATGCGACGATGTATCAGCGCGGTCTGGCCTTCCTGCTCGGCAAGCAGGAGCGCGCGACGCTGCAAACGCCCGCGTACACGATGAATACGCAGGCCTTCGTCGCCTATGTCCTCGCCCGGCTCGGCCAGCCGCCGCAAACGCTGGAAAGCCTCTACAGCCAGCGCGAGCGAATGAGCTACTTCGCACGGGCATTCCTCGCACAGGCGTATAGCCTCGTCCCGAACGCAGATCGCGGGCGGATCGATACACTGCTCAGTGACCTTGCGAACGCGGCGGTCGTCTCCGCATCTGGTATTCACTTCGAGGAAAAGGCGCGCGACTGGTGGAACTGGGATAGCAACACGCGCACCACCGCGATCATCCTTGAGACGCTCGTCAAGCTGCAACCGAAGAGCGAACTCATCCCGAATATCGTGCGCTGGCTGATCGTCGCGCGGCGCGGCGATGCTTGGGAGACGACGCAGGAGACCGCGTGGTCCGTCATGTCGCTCACCAACTACATGGCCGTCAGCGGCGAACTCAAGGCGAACTACCCGTATACCGTGCTGCTCAACGGCAAGGAACTTACCGCCGGGACCGCCGGACCGGGAACGCTCAAGGTGACACAAACGCTCACGCAGCAGATCGCCGCGATGCTCACCGATCAGGCCAATCGCCTCAATGTGAACCGGGGCGAGGGCGAAGGCGCGTTCTACTACACCGCCACGCTGCGCCTGATGCAGCCCGTCGAAGCGATCAAGCCCGCCGCGCGTGGCCTCTCCTTCACGCGCCAATACTTCATCGGCGACAAAGCCGTGACGACCGCGAAAATTGGGGACGTGATCACCGTCGCGCTCGACATCACCGTGCCGCATGACCTCTACTACGCCGTCATCAACGACCCGATCCCGGCGGGTACGGAGATGGTCGATACCAGCCTCGCAACGACGTCGCAAATCGGGCAAGCACCCGCGCTCGACCGTGTGAATGCAAAATACGGGTGGGGCTGGTGGTGGTTCAGCGAGACGCAACTGCGCACGGAAAAGGCCGTCCTGACCGCGCGCTATCTGCCCGCCGGAACGTATCGCTACACCTACCAAATCCGCGCGTCGCAAGCCGGGACGTACCGCGTCATCCCGCCGAACGGCAACGAGTTCTACTTCCCGGAGGTGTTCGGGCGCGGAGCCGGGAGCCTGTTCACCGTAACGCAGTAAATCTGTCCACCGGGCGGGTCAAGCCCCGCCCCTACAATCAATCCGCGTATGTGTAAGGGTCGGGCTTAACCGACCCACCTTGTTTTTATCAAATTCGTGAGGTTTTATGAAGGATGATCAGTTAATTGCCGATGTCGAGGCAGTGCGAAAAGACTACCCGGACAACGGCGTAGTGTCTTTGCGCGAGAACGGCATCACAACGTACACGCGCATGTTTGCCGTGTTACGCGATGAAGCTGCGCTGGATGATTTGCGCGGCACTCTTTGCTGGGTCGTCCTCAATTTATACAAAACGATTGATAAACGACGTGCTGCGCCTTCGCTAATTGCCTGTTTGCAAGCATCAGATGCAGAAGTAGTTGCATCTGCATCCGCAGCAGCCGGACAACTTGGGATCAAATATGCTATTCCACATCTGACAAAAATTGCAACGGACAGAGCGCAAACGCAAAAGGTACGATTTTGGGCGATAAATGCTTTAGGCGGGATTAATGACGAGCGGGCGGAATTTGTTTTGCAGGATATTTTTAATGATGAAACCGATGACATATCATGCCGTGCGGACGCACTTGAATGGTCTGCTGCGTTATTTGGCACTCAGTTGGTTGATGATTACATCCGCTATCTATCACACGACTCGGCAGACCTTCGTTTCTGGTCAGCATTCGGTTTAACTCACATGCTGCTGCATCTTGATAACTTATCTGGCTTGGAAGCGCTTGACAAAGTTGTTGCATTCGATCATGTTCTACCCGCTCATTGGGGGTGGCATGTTGATCGAGAGGCACTTTTCGCATTTGAGGGCATCTACCAGGACCTTTTGGTTCATGATCCAGATGATACACCGTCGTCGTCAGAACGTCACCCTTCGCTGATCAGCCCCGCGCCAGAATATCAAACTTTCGTAAATGATTATCGACACTGGAACGAAGGGTTCATTTATACGACCGACCCGACCCCACCGATTACATTTCGTGTCGATCCACAATGGTTCGCCAACTGCCTGATGAAAGACTGGCCGACAATCAAGTTAGATGTTCGCCAACCGCGACCGCAAGCCTACCTGCTCGATTTCCTGCTCAACATTGATGACCATACCCTGATCGGCGGCCTGCACCGCGACGGTTACGCGCTGGTAGTCACGGGTCACCTTCCTAGCTTCCAGCAGTTTGCGAAATGGTATCGCGGCCTTTTCCCACCGGAGCAGAAGTTGTATTTATACGAGTGGGCAGGTGAAGGCGTCCTTCTATAGCCGAACCTTAGGGTGCAGCGGGCAGCACAAACCAGAACGTGCTGCCCTTGCCCGGTTCGCTCTCCACGCCAACCTGCCCGCCGAGTTTGGTCACGATGCGCTGCACTATCGACAATCCCAGACCGATTCCCTCAGCACGCACGGTATGCAGCCGCGCGAACATCTTGAACAAGCGCTCCTGATCGGCTGCCGAAATGCCGATCCCCGTATCGCGAACCTCGAAACGAATATACTCGCCCTGCTGGAAACCCCCTATCGTAATCATCGGTTCCGCGCCATCGCCCATATATTTAATCGCATTGCTGAACAAATTCGCGAAGACTTCCTCCACCCACGCGCTGATGCCGCACGCATCCGGCATCGGCTCGACCGTCGCTTTGATACCCTTCGCTTTAAGCTGACCGGAAAAGCGCAGGAGCGCCGCGTGTGCGGTGCGGGTCATGGCGACTTTCGTGATTGCATCCTTGAGGTTGCGCAGCCGCGCAATCCAGAGCAATTGATCAATCATTGTATTCATCTTGACTGCGCCGGCTTTCACGCTTTCGAGCGAGACCTGCGACCGCGTTGCGAGGTCCGTCACCATCGGGGAGCGGAGCAGCAAATCCGCGTTCATGATGACCACGCTCAATGGACTTTTCAGGTCATGCGCGATGGTGTGGCTAAAGGCGTCGAGTTCCTCATTACGCGCTTCCAGTTCGTCTGCGTAGCGCTGCACTGAATCGCGCGCCTGCACAAGCTGCTCGAAATTGCGCGCATTACGAATCGCGCCTGCGAGTTGCAGGGAGAGCATGTAGGCGATGCGCAGATCGTTGGTGGAATAACAGCCCGGCTTCGAAATCGCGAAATTAATCGCGCCGAGTGCGCCTTCTTCGGTGATCAGCGGGACGATCATCTGCGATTTATAGCCGTGCATGAACGGCGAAGGCGACCCTTCCTTGACGAGCTGCGACTGCCGCGTGCGCAGCGCGCGACCGACATTCTCCGTCTCCAGGATGTTTTCCGGCGTACTTTCCATCTTGCCGAACATCTCCACGATGCGCCAGCCCATGTCTGTCTTCAGGCACAGGCTGCAATATTCAAAATCCATCAGCCATTTGAGGTGCTTGGTCACGGCTTTGAGGATCGCCTCCATGTTGAGGCTGCGGTTGACGACGACGCCGATTTCATTCACGGCGGCAATGCGGCTGGAAAGCGCATCGGTTTCAACGAGCAACAGACGCGCGGTTTCCAGAAGTTCATCCCGGTTCTGGTCTTCGAGCCGGATACCGTTGATCCCCGCCATCATTACAAAGCATCAATTTCAAGCGCAATCGCGTCGGTATACTGATTGACACCAGTGAACAGATTTGCGGTCGCGATGATTTCATACAATTCGGCATCGTTCAACCCGCCCGTGCGCAGTTCATCGAATCGGGCAGGCGTGAGCGCCTTCGGGTCAGTCGCAGCGAGGAGGCCAAAACGGATGCTGGACTTTTCACGCTGAGGGAGCGGACACATCTCGAAATCGGAGACGAGCAGGCCCAGCACCTGTTCACTGATGCCAAGCGCGGAAAGGCCGTGCAGGTGGACTTGCAGCGCATATTGGCTGTCGTTGTGCTGTGAGATCGCGACCCCGATCATCTCCTTAAGCGTGCGCGGGAGTTCGCCTTCAAGGATCACGCCGCGAAATTCATCCCATTTGGTGCGCAGAAAATCAGGGCGGTGCGCCATCGATTTGAATAGGTTCGGGACGATCCCGAAACCGAGTTCGACCTTGATTTCGTCGTAGACTGCTTTCGCGGTTGGGTCCGAGAGTTGTTCGTATTCGACAATCGGAAAATGGGCCATAGTGTGGTGTGGTCCTGTGACTTGCGATGCCGTTACCGCTAATTAAACTCGCATTTTTGGTCACAATCAAGCATCACAACCATAAATTTCATAACTATTTCATATTAAAATACGGTCTACGAAAAAGGCTCAATAACAACTTGCGGCAGGAAGCGCTCGACATCGGCGGGTGTGACTTGGGCAGTCGCGAGGTGCAGTAAAGTCGCCGTCGCTGCCGCTACGCCCAGCCGTAGCCCTTCCGTAATATGCTGTCCGCGCAGGATTGAGGCGGTGATTCCAGCCAGCACGCAATCGCCCGCACCCGCCGGACTGACGACTTCCACCCGGATTGGATGCACCCGCCACGCCTCGCCCGGGACGACCGCCAGCGCCCCTTCCGCGCCGAGCGTGATCACCGACGCTGTACCATACTTTTCCAGAATGTCGCAGCCCGCCTGGTATGCCTCTGCGACTGTGTGAATAGTCCGGCCTGTCAACGCAGAAAGCTCCTCGCGGTTGGGCTTGATATAGGTCGGACGCGCGGTAAGCCCCGCGCTCAAAAACGGCTCGCTGCCATCGAACACAACCGGAATATCACGGCTGCGCGCAAGCGTGATCAGGTCGGTATAAAATGCCGGGTCCATGCCTGGTGGCAGCGTCCCGCCCGTGACCAGCACCGTCGTGTCGTTGAGCAGGCTTTCCACCTTCGCGAAGAGCGCCGCAATATGTTCCGGTGTGACACACAGTGACGGAATTGTGACGGTAGACATTGATCCGTCGCTGTCATCCACGAGGATCGTATTCAGCCGTGTCTCGCCCCCGACCGTGATGAAATCGGTCGTGACGCCGCGCTCGCGCATCAGCGCATCCATCCGCTCCCCGAACATCCCTGCTTTGAAGCCCGTCGCCCTGTTCGGGATGCCGAGCGTACCGAGGATGAACGACGCATCCGAGGCCTTGCCGCCCATGCTCAGGGCGGCTTGCGTAGCGCGCATCGTGCTGTCCTTCTTGAAGGCAGGGACGCGCAGCGTATGATCGAGCGTGGTGTTCGCCGTGACGGTGAGGATCATAGTCTGCTACTCTTTGAAGTTTCCGATGGTATCTTCCATGATAGCTTGCTGCTTCTCCATCTCTGCCGCGCCGAAAGTCATACCGCCCATCAACAAAATGTACGCATTGGCGTCCATCCGCTCCACCGCGTCGAATGCCGCGTCGATGTCCTTCGCCATCAGGAACAGCCCGTGCCAGGGTGCGATCACGGCGGCGGCGTGCTTCTTGATCATCGCCTCGCGACCGCGCATCGCCTCGATGATGTGGTCAGCGAGGATTGGGCTGTGCGCGGGCGCGAACGGCACAACGGGCGTCACGCCGAACTTGCGGTTCGCTTCGAGAATCGGCGGCAGCGGGCGATTGGCGGCGGCAAAAACAAGCAGGTTGCGTGCGTGCGCGTGGATCACCGCCGTACCGTATTCGCCAAACGTGCGATGCAGCGCATAATGCGCGTTCGCCTCGCGTGAGACCAACCCCTGCCCCGCCAGAATGTTGCGGTCGAAATCCGTGACGAGGACGTCTTCCGGCTCAAGCTGCCACTGCCGCTGTTGCCCCGCGTAGCGCGGCGAGATGCAGATGCGGTCGCCCACCCGAATGCTGATGTTCCCCCCGGCGGCGTCTGTCAGGTTGCGCGCGAAGAGCATCCGGCCAAATCGGGCAATCGCCTCCCGCGCTTTCGCGATTTGGACATCGGTAGCGGTGCTTGTCGTGAACATGGGAATCTATCCTTTGCGAGTGAACCAAAACCATTTTTGTGCGCAAGTATGCCACAATCACATGCCGAATGCCTCATTTATGTTTCTGTCTGATGAGGAAAACGCACCATATTCAAAAGGGTGGGCGGACACGCAAGTCCGTACACGGCGCGGGTTTTGTACGGGTGGACCTATGTCTCCGCCCCTGATTGACGCCAGACCAGATGATATAATCCCGCTATCACAGCAGAGAGAACCTCCTTTTGCCTACCTTCATCACCGTTGCCGCCGCTGCCGAACTCGCGCCGGGCGAGCGCATGATCGTCGAAATCGACGAGACCGACATTGTGATTTTCAACGTCGATAATCGCTACTACGCCGTCATGGACCGCTGCTCGCATCAGGATTACCCGCTCTCCGATGGCACGACCGAAGGCACAACCCTCGAATGCGCGGCGCATGGTGCGCGCTTCGACCTCGCGACCGGACGCGCGCTCTCGATGCCCGCGATTGCTCCCGTCAAGCGCTACGAAACGCGCGTTATTGACGGCGAATTGCAGGTTGCCGTTTGACCTAACCCTTCACGGACATTTTTCTAAAGCGTTCATACGCCGCATCCCACGCCGGGCGCACTTCCGGGTTCGGCATATAGCGCTCAGTGGTCACGCTGGCGCGGATCACCGCGCGCCCCGCCTCGATAGACGGGATGATCCCCAGCCCGACGAACTGCACCATCGCGTTCCCCAACGCGGTCGCTTCGGTCGGTCCGGCAAGCACCTCGATACCCAGCGAATCGGCGGCCATCTGGCAGAGCAAGCGGTTGTTCACACCACCGCCGATGATATGCAGCACGTCCACGCGCTGCCCGGAAAGCGCCTTGAGTTCATCCAGCACTTCGCGATATTTGAGCGCAAGCGACTCGAAGATCGAACGCGCGACGGCGGCGGGATTATCCGGCGATGGCTGCCCGGTATGCGCGCACCAGTCACGGATACGTGCGGGCATATCGCCCGGCGGCAGGAACTCCGGCGCGTTCGGATCGAAGAACGCAGCAAATGCGGGCGCACCAGCCGCCATTTCGACAAGCTGTGCGTTATCGTATTCCTGCCCGGCGGCTGCCCATGCGCGGCGCGACTCCTGCATGATCCACAGCCCCGTTATGTTCTTGAGGAAGCGCACCGTCCCCGCGACGCCGCCCTCGTTGGTGATGTTCGCAGCCTGCGCCTGCGCGGTCATGATCGGCGTGGGAATTTCGAGGCCGAGCAGCGACCATGTGCCGCTGCTCAAATATGCATACTCCCTGCGGCTGACGGGGACGCCCGCCACTGCCGACCCGGTATCGTGAGACGCAGGCAAAATCACCGGGACGCCGCGCAGCGGATGATCCAGCGTGATCGGACCAATATTTGTGCCGGGTGGTTTCACGGGCGGGAATATAGCGCCGGGAATGCCGAGCCGCGCGAGGAGTTCGGTCGCATAGTCCCTGCTCGTGGCGTCGTATGCTTGCGAGGTGGTAGCGTCTGTATATTCGTTGACCCTGACGCCCGTAAGCCAGTAGTGAATCAGGTCCGGGATGTAGAGTAGCGTCGAACCATCGTAGATTTGCGGGGTATGTTCGGCGTGCCAGTGAAGCTGATACAGCGTATTGATCGACATATTCTGAATGCCCGTCGCGCGGTAAATCTCCGCGAGCGGGACCTTCGTTATCAGGTGGTCGATGTTCTCCTGCGAATTGCGCGCCGCGTCCCGATAATGGATCGGGTCAAACATCAGATTGCCGTCGCGGTCAATGAAACCACTATCGACGCCCCACGCATCCACGCCGACACTGAGCGGATGATATTCCGCCGCGAGCGCGAGGCCGTGCGCGATCTCGCGCTGGATGTGTTGCCAATCCCAGCGCAGGTGTCCGTCTTGCATTCGAGGCGTATTCGGGAAACGGTGCAATGCATTCGTTTTGAATGTCGCACCGTCGTAGGTGAAAAGCAGCACGCGCCCGCTCTCCGCGCCGAGATCGACCGCGACCACACTTTTTTCGTTGACCAAAGTAAGTAGCTCCACTTCAGACCAGGAGAAAAATTACCGCTCGTCCAAGCAGAAGCCGTACCGCCGGGCGGCCTTGATAACGTATCGGCGCAGAGATTTTATAGCGCCGTTCAATCATTTCAAAATCGCGGGCGTTTAATACTGCGCCGATGACAGTTGGCATTAACTCATCATTCACATTTAACAAGACGTTTCCCACACCCGCAAAGGGCGCGGCGCTCTCCGTGATTGGCACGCGGTTCTCGCGCGGGGTTATATCCTGAATGAGGAATGGCAAGTGCGAACCGAGCGGATTGCTATCCATTTGCGCAGTAATCCATTCCAGCCGCACGCCATCTGGTCGCGTGCGCCCGCCGGGAACCGGAGCCGCGACCGCGTACCCTTCCGTGCGCAGGCGTTCCACATCCGCGCTAATATCTGTGGAGCGCACCGCATACGCGCAGACCCCGGCATCGGCGGCCATGAACGTGCCCCATGCGTGCGCGGCGGCATTGCGTCCCGGCACAGGCGCGATTAATTCAATGTATGAGCCATCCGCGAAGCCAATTAGTGCGTTATGCGTGAGGCCATCGGCGTGCGTTCCACCCGGGTCGGGGCGCAGCCCGGCAGCACTGAAATCTGCAACCAGCTTGTCGAGGTTCGACCCGGCGATGACGATATGATCGATCTGGAATTTCATGCGTTGTTTTTTCCCGCACATTATTCTAACGCTAAATAGCACGATTGAGGAAAACAACACGATTGGCTGGTATTTCACCCGCTCTCACAATTTCATTTCACTTTTAGGTTGCTCTAAATCTGGTGGTTGACAGACGCGAATCGGGGTACTACACTGTGCAGTATCGATGGCTACTTGAGATCGCGATGGACGACACTCTGGGTAACGGGCGCGAGGAACCACCCTCAACGCATAGAGCGCTTGCCATAAAAATCACCCGTACCCTGCCCCGTTAACTCGTCCGGCAGCACGGGCGATATTTGTGAGACGCTCTGCTGCACTGGTTCCCGCACCTCCTCATTTTTATATAGGAGCGTGCAATATGATCTTCCGCAAGGCGGTCGCGCGATGAATGCGCTGCGCGACCGAAATATATTTGCGACCAATCAACGGGGTGGGCCGCTGCTCACCATTGCCGATATTCTGGTACTACTCGCGCTCGCGACGGCGGTGCTATTGGGTGTGACGCTGGCGATCCGCTCGCCGGAAGTATTGAGCGGTCCGACGATCCGGCTGGAGTTTGGGGCGCTGCCAACCTATGCACTGCTCTCTGTACTGCGTATGGCGGCGGCCTATTTCCTCGCGCTGTTTTTCTCGATTGCGTATGGCTACTACGCCGCGAAGAACCCACGCGCCCGGCAGGTCATGCTGCCGATCCTCGATATTCTGCAATCGACGCCGATCCTCTCTTTCCTGCCGGTTGTCGTCCTCGGCCTGACCGCCGTACTGCCGCAAGGTCTGGCCGTCGAAATTGGCGCGGTGCTGCTCATCTTCACCAGCCAGGCATGGAATATGACGTTCAGCTTCTACCAGTCGATGACGACGCTCCCCAACGAACTCGGCGAGGCGGCGAGCGTCTTCCGCTTCAACTGGTGGTGGCGCTTCCGGCGTCTGGAACTGCCTTTCGCCTCGATTGGGCTGCTCTGGAACAGCGTCATGAGCTGGGCAGGCGGCTGGTTCTTCCTGATGGCCGCGGAGACGTTCCGCGTCGGTGAGCGCGACTTTCGGTTGCCGGGTCTCGGTTCGTTTCTGCAATTTGCGGCGGAACAGAACAGCGGTCCCGCGATCCTCGCCGGGATCGGCGTACTGGTGCTAATCGTCGTCGCGCTCGATCAGTTCATCTGGCGTCCGTTGCTCGCGTGGGCGGATCGCTACAAAATCGAGTTGGTGGAGAACGACAACCCGCCGACGTCGTGGTTCGGGAACCTGCTCGACAATTCGCGGCTATTCGGGCGCTTTCAGGAGCGCGTCTGGTTCAAGCTGATTGCGCGGGTTGACCGCCGCTTTGGACGCGCCGCCTCGAACCGTGAAATTATCGACGGTCCGCGTTCGGTTGCCCAAACGTGGCTGCGCCGGGTTTTGCTTGGCGTGCTGCTGCTGGTCCTCGCGTTCGGGGCATTCAGTCTCGCCCGGTTGTTATTCAGCGTATCTATTTCCGACTATCTGCGGATTTTCGGTGGTACGCTCGCGACTCTGCTGCGCGTCGTGGTCTCGCTCCTGATCGCGCTGGTCTGGACCATTCCGGTCGGTGTCCTGATCGGCTCCAATCCGCGCGCGGCCAACATCCTGCAACCATTGGTGCAGATCGCCGCGTCGATCCCGGCGACTGCCTTCTTCCCGCTCATTATCGCGGCGCTAATCGGCTTTCAGGCGATACCCGACATCGGCATAAAACTGAACGGGGCGGCGGTGCTGCTGATGCTGTTGGGGACGCAGTGGTATATCCTGTTCAACGTGATAGCCGGGGCGACCGCCATCCCACAAGATTTGAAAGATACAACAAACCTCCTCCGCTTCACCAGAATCGAGCGCTGGCGCAAGCTGATCCTGCCCTCGCTGTTCCCATACATGATCACCGGGTTGATCACGGCCGGCGGCGGCGCGTGGAACGCCAGCATCGTCGCGGAGTATACGACCTTCGATAACAAGACATACAACGTCGCAGGGCTTGGCGCGCTTATCAAGGAAGCGACCGATAAAGGCAACTTCCCGTTGCTCGCGGCCAGCACCTTGACGATGATCATTACCGTCGTCCTCATCAACCGCTTTTTCTGGCGGCGGCTATACAAGGTGGCAGAAGACAAGTACCGGATGGAGTAAGGAGCATCAAAAATGGCGAACATAAACGGGCACACCCTCGGTACTGACCTCGTTACCCTGCGCTCGGTCGGCAAGAGTTTCGGGCGACGCGACAAGAAAACAGAAGCGCTGCGCGGCATCAATATCAATATTCGCGAAGGCGAATTCGTTGCGCTGCTCGGTGCGTCCGGTTCCGGGAAATCGACCGTACTGCGTATCATCGCGGGACTCATCGACGCGACCACAGGGGACGTACTCTATCGCGGCGAGCCGCTCAAAGGCGTGAACCCACATACCACGATTGTCTTCCAGAGCTTTGCACTCTATCCCTGGCTAACAGTGCAGGAAAACGTCGAAGCCGCGCTGCAGCCGATTGGCGTCCCCGCGCAGGAGCGACAGGACCGCTCCGAACGGCTGCTTACGCGCGTCGGGCTGGCCGGATTCGAGACGGCGTACCCGCGCGAACTCTCCGGCGGGATGCGCCAGAAAGTCGGCTTCGCGCGGGCGATGGCAGTAGAGCCGGAACTGCTGTGCCTGGATGAGCCGTTCTCCGCGCTGGATGTGCTTTCGGCAGAGTCGCTGCGCGGCGAACTGATGGAACTGTGGCAGAGTGGTAACATCCCGACAAAGGCAATCCTGATGGTCAGCCACAACATTGAGGAAGCGGTGAGTATGGCCGACCGTCTGATAGTGATGGACAAGGGACCCGGCCATATCGTCTCGACTTTCGAGGTCAAGCTGCCGCACCCGCGCCGCAAGAAAGACCCGGCCTTCATGCGGCTGGTCGATCAGGTCTACGCCGTGATTACGGGCAAGACACTCGACGAGGCAACCGAACTTGGCGCGGAACCGGGCATCGAAACGCGCGGGCAAAAAGGCGGGCGCATCCGCGCGCTGCCGCTCGTGCCAATCAGCCAAATTACGGGGCTGGTAGAACAGGTCGCGGGCGAAGGCGGGCGCGTGGATGTCTATCAGCTTGCGCGCGATGTCACGCTCCCCACCGATGAACTGCTGCCGATTGTAGAATCGGTGGAACTGCTCGGCTTCGGCACGCTGGAAAGCGGCGATCTGACGCTGACGCCGCTCGGGGCCAACCTCGCGGAAGCGGATATTCAGGAGCGCAAGGAACTTTTCGCGGAACAAGCGCGGCGCATCCCGATCATGCGCTGGATCGAGAATATGCTGATCGCGGCGAAGGCCGACCGTATCGACCGCGATGTGTTCATGACTGCGCTCGAACTGGACTTCGCGCCAATGGACGCGCATGATCAGTTGGAGACCGCGATCAGTTGGGGACGCTACGCGGAGATGTTCAGCTTCGACGACGATACCGATCAGCTTTTCCTCGGTGTGGAGAACGCCGACGACCCGGAGAAGCGCGATCCGTCGCTGCATTCGATTGATTAGGCGGGCGCGGGTCGGGCAAGCCACGACCCCTGCACCGGAGCGCGATTGTCTGGTGTAGGGGCGGACCTGTGTGTCCACCCTGAATCGAGATAGGCAGAGCAGAAAGCAAATTTCGTCACGGCGCGAACGCCCACGACTTCACATATACTGTCCCGATTTTCAACAGGCCGTCATCGGTCAATCCTGGTGCTTTAATGCGGATACCATCCTGCCAGAAGTAAACCGCGAGATAGAGGTCTTGCGGTCCAACCCGAAGCGGAGTCGATAGCCGCAGTTCGCGCTCCTCGACGTAGATATGGCCTCGCTCCCACTGGCTGGTCGCTTTGGGTCCGATGAGCGTTGCCGGGGGACCATCGACCTGCGCCTTGAAACCTGGCTCGCCTGGCGTTAGCTGGTACACGCCGATGCTGTAATCGAGCGGGACGGGCTGCGCCACTGCCCAATACAAGCGTACTCTGACGATCTCGCCCTGATGAAAGGCGAGCGGTGTCCCGCCCGGATTGAGGATTTCCGCGCCGTGAAAGCGCATTCCGTTCTCAAAGGCGACCCCTGCACTATCCGGTGGGACGGTGAATAGCTGAAACTGTAGCGAGTTTTCACCGAATATCAGGCCTGGCGCACGACCTTCAACAAGCATCGCGAGCGTTTGTGCGTCGCGCTTGCCTTCTGCAGAAACATACCAGATTTTCCGATAACCGCGAAAGGCGGGGATGTCCGATTTCGTGATGAGTGGCAGCCCGCGCGGAAAATTGGCGCGGATGTAGTAATCCCACTCTTCAGGATCGACGTGCGCGCAGCCCTCACATTTCGGATCGAGCAGCAGCGCATCCCCCTCACGCGCGACCTCACGCAACGTATTGAACGTGGTCACGAGCGGCGCGCGAAGTGTGGTTTCGTATACGCCCGCGAGCGTCAACACATCAAAACTGCATAGCGCCATCACCACGCCGAAACATAGCGCCGCCGTGCGTGGCAGCTTCGACAGTCCCCAACCGATCCAGAGCGCAAACGCGGCCATGATCCACGCGAGATGACGCGGATTATAGGCGTCGATGAATTCCGTAATTGGCCGGATGAGCAGCGGCGCAGCCATCAGCGGCAAGAGCGCAATTTCAGGTCGCAGGAGCCGCCGCCGTTCCACGATGAGCGCGGTCGCGACAAGCAGCAAAGCGCCCCACAGCACGATCTGATTCCCGGCGAACTGCCCATACATCCCGCCAATATTTTCCTGCAAGGAGACGCTCGGCATAAATTTATATACTGCATCCTTCTTCGCAGCGATCAAATTGACTTTACCCAGCGTTTCGGGCAGACACAACGCGGCGTAAATCAATGCCGGAACGATCCACAACCTGATCCGGCCAAACAGGATGAGCGTGAACACACCGAGCGCGAGCGCACCATAGACCCCGGCGAGGTGGACGTAAAAGCTGAGTGCGAGTGTTGCAGCAATCAGGATCGCTTGCCATGCGCGCGGCTTTTTGAAGTAGTAGAGCGCAATCCATAGCGCGAACAGCCATAACAACAAATTGAGCTGGTAAGCGCGTAGCATCGTACTCATATACAGGCTGTAGCCGAAGCCGCTGACGGCCAGCAGCGCGAGCAGCCCGGCCTGCGCGCTGAACAACTTGCGGCCAATCGCGAAGATGAGCGCCGCCGTCAGCATCATTTGGAAAACGCTGTTCACGCGCAGGACCAGCGGATCGATCCCGGTGAGCGCACGCCAGCCCCATAGCATCAGGTAATAGGCGGGCGGCCAATCGTAGGGCGTCCACTGCACCGTCTCGGACGGGCTGCCGAGCGTTTGCCAGACCGACCACACCTCGTCGTTGTTCATGTTCAGCGTGGGCAAGCGCACGACCCGCGAGCCGAAGATGATCAGCAGCGCCGCGACCAGCGCGATCAACGTCAGACGTGAAAAGGGAAGGGTACGGGGCATAAGCATCCAATCCGGGTACGGAAGCGCTGCAAGCATACCATGCCGAACCCGACAAGACAGATCATTGGCAGCCGGGCGCGGGGCGAAAGCCACCGCGCGATTACGGTCTGGTTTTCGCAACAACTGGCAGGCCAGATCGTAATCGCCCGGTCCATTTATGGTCGGGCGATCTCGCATCCCGCGCCGATCCGGTAAAGGTGCGCGGTGGGGCGCGGATGCGGTATAATCCTCCGAGGAATTCTGCATCTGGAAGGGGACACCATTTGGTCAGCCAACTCGACACCAAACGCACGAAAATCGTCTGTACCATCGGTCCCGCTTCCGATAGCGAGGACACATTGCGACAGATGATCCGCGCCGGGATGAACGTCGCGCGCATCAATTTCAGTCATGGTGAAGACGCCGTTCACCTTGAGCGTATCGAGCGCATCCGGCGCGTGGCTGCCGAAGAGGACGCGGTGATCGCGATCCTGTGCGACCTGCAAGGTCCGAAATTCCGCCTCGGCAAGCTGAAACTCGAACCCGTCACGCTCAAAAAGGGCGATACGCTGCGCATCACAAGCGACCTGCGCGCGGATGGAACCGACAACATCTTCCCAATGCCGCACCCGGACTTCGTACATGATGTGAAGCCCGGTGATCAGCTTCTGCTGGATGACGGCGCACTCGAATTTCAGGTCACGGAAAAAGAAGGCGACGGTACACTCGTCGCGGAAGTGATCGTCGGGGGACCGCTCAGCTCGCGCAAGGGCGTGAGCGCGCCGCGTTCATTTTTGAAAGCAACCGCGCTCCCGGATAAAGATTTGCACGATGTCGGCGTCGCGGTGCAGGCGCGGGCGGATTACCTCGCCATGTCGTTCGTGCGCTCGGCAGATGATATGAATGAACTTCGCGAGGTGGTGCGCAGCCACAATACGGAGATGCTGCTCGTCTCCAAAATTGAGAAGCACGAAGCGCTGGTCAATATCGAGGAAATTATCGCTGCATCCGACGCGGTGATGGTCGCACGCGGCGACCTCGGCGTAGAAACGCCCGCCGAAGAAGTCCCAATCCACCAGAAAAACATTATTCGCCTGTGCAATGCGATGGGTCGCCCGGTGATCACCGCGACACAGATGTTGCAGAGTATGGTCAATAATCCACGCCCGACGCGCGCCGAAGCCAGTGATGTGGCGAACGCGATTTGGGACGGCAGCGACGCGGTGATGCTCTCCAACGAGAGTGCGGCGGGTCAATATCCAATCGATGCGGTCCGCACGATGGCGACCATCGCGCGCAACGCGGAAGCGCATTTCGACACGGATGCGCGCTATGACTTCCGCACGATGAAGGCTCAATATGCGGAAAAGTTCGAGCGCGTGAGCGACTCGGTGAGCCGTGCCGCGACCTCGGTAGCCGTCGAAA
Organism: Aggregatilineales bacterium; assembly: GCA_965246845.1. GTDB lineage: Bacteria > Chloroflexota > Anaerolineae > Aggregatilineales > UBA2796 > JBBRMW01. The sequence goes on along the minus strand of CBDFFR010000005.1, from coordinate 197,137 downwards.
TCGGCGCGAAGCTGATCATCACGTCGACGATGAGCGGCTATACCGCGCTGCGCGTCGCGCGCCAGCGGCCAAACGTGCCGATCCTCGCGCTCACGCCGGATGAGCGCACAAAATTCCGGCTCGCGCTGGTGTGGGGCGTCCACCCGATGCTCGTTGAAGATTACGACTCGATTGATGCGATGCTGCGCGTGGTTGTGCGGGCCGCTTTCGACGCGGGACTCGTACAGATGAATGATACGGTAGTGGTCGTCGCGGGCGTGCCGTTCCGCACCAAAGGCAGCACGAACTTCATAAAAATTCACACCGTCGGCGAATTGAACGAACTGGATTAAGGCGTTGGCTGCAAACCTGCGAGAGGTGTTGATTCGTAATCCGGTCACGCTCAAGGAACTGCGGGCGCGGATGCGTGGGTCGCGGGCGTTCGCGACGCTGACGGTTTACCTCGGCCTGATGGCAGGTTTCGCGGTCACGCTTTACATCCTGTATGGGTCGTCGTTGAGCCTGGCCGATGGCGCGTTGCAGAGCGGCGCGATTGGTCGCACGCTCTTCACGGGGCTGGTCGGGCTGGAATTGTTCCTGATCACGTTCATCGTCCCGGCATTCACGGCGGGCGCGATTACGGGCGAACGCGAGCGGCAAACGTTCGACCTGCTGCGGACGACGCTGCTTTCCCCTTCGGCGCTCGTCCTCGGCAAGTTGCTCTCCGCGCTGGCGTTCATCTTCCTGCTGCTGCTCGCGGCGATCCCGCTGCAAAGCATCGCCTTTTTATTCGGCGGCGTCTCCGAACTGGAAATCGTATTGTCGTTCGTGATCCTGTTCGTGACGGCGGTTGCGCTCGGCACTATCGGGTTGTATTTTAGCGCGCGGATGCAGCACACGCTCCCGGCGAGCGTCGCGACGTATGGTGTCGCGCTGCTGGTGATGGTCGCGCTGCCGCTGATCATGGCCGTGCTGCTCGCTGTCGGCGGGAGTTTCTTCTTCGGATTGCTGAATGGACGTAGCGGATTGCTCTCGACCACTGTACAAGCGGTCATGTGGTATAGCGCAGGGCTACTCGTCAGCAGTAATCCACTCGCGACGGCGTTCGTCACGCAGCGGTTGCTCGTGGATCGACAGGCGGCGGGAGTCTTCACCGTGACGCTATCCGGTTCCGGTTCGACTCTCGTGTTACCGCTTATTTCCCCCTGGATCGTGTTCACCATCCTCTACCTCGTCGTCTCCGCGATCTTCTTTTTCGCAGCGGTCCGGCGCGTCCGCAAGATAGATGAGGAGTCTGCATCATGACAGGACAGGATCAGCTTATCCGGCTGTTGAAGGGATGGGAACGCTGGCGGCGTGTGGCGAGCCTCCCGCTGTGGTTGGTGCGCGGCGCGATAGTCGGATTCGCACTGGTGCTGGTGCTGGCGCTCGCTTCGCGGCTGCGACCGCTGTTCACACCTGCGCAGCTTGCAATTACGCTTGCCCTGACAACTGTGATCGCGTTGAGCGGCGCGGCGCTGCTCGTGATGGGCTGGCGGCGTAGCAACGTGCGTATTGCGCGCTATTTCGATCACCTGTTCGGGTTGCAGGAGCGCATAAGTACCGCACTCGAACTTTACGCCGCGAATGCGGAAGGCACGCTCCCGACACTGCAAACCGACGACGCGCTGACCCGCGCCGCAAAATTCGATGCACGCGCCGCGCTGCCAATCCGCATCCGGTGGCGCGAGGCGACGGGCGCACTTGCACTTTGCGCGGTTTGCCTCTTCGCGATCTATGCGCCGAATCCGCAAACAACCGCGCTCGCGCAGCAGGCGGCGATCAGCAGCGCCGTTCAGCAGCAAATCACGAAGATCGAGCAGCTCAAGCAACAAATTCAGGCGGATACGCGCCTCTCCACGCAGGACAAAGCCGCGCTGACGCAGCTTCTGGATGAGGCCGCGCAACGTCTCGCGCAGCCGGGAATTACGCGCGCAGAAGCAGTCGCGACCCTGAATGATTTACAGCAAAAGCTGGTGCAAAATCAGGGACAACTGACACCGAACCAGCAGGAAGCAGCGCAAGGCGCGGGACAAGCGCTAAGTCAGGGCATCCCGCCGGGCAACGTCGCCGCGCAGCAGGCCGCGCAAGGCTTGCAAAATGGCAATCTGAACCAGGCAGCGCAGGGCTTGCAGAACCTCTCCAATCAATTGAACAGCCTCGACCCGGCGCAGCAAAAGGCGCTCGCGGAGTCGCTGCAGACCGCCGCGAAAGCGTTGGAAGGCACGAATCCGCAAGCCGCGCAAGCGCTCCAGCAGGTGGCGCAAGCGCTCCAATCCGGCGATCTTGCAACGGCGCAGAAGGCGCTCCAGCAGGCCGCGCAAGCGCTGCGTAACCAACAACAGGCGCAGGCCAGTTCACCCGGATCACAGGCCGCGCAAGCCGCCGCCCGCCAGCTTACGCAGGGGCAGCAAGAAGTCGCGCAAGCAGGCGCGCCCGATGCCGGGCAGCAATCGCAAGGCCAACCGCAGCAATCCGCGCAGACTCCGCAGCCGATTTCGACACAATCCGGTTCGCAGCCGACTGGACAGCCACAGTCAGGACAGGCGCAGAGTGGGCAACCGCAATCCGGTCAGCCGCAGCAAAGTCAACCGCAAGCGGGACAGGGACAACAACCGCAATCCGGTCAACCGCAGCAAGGCCAACCGCAAGCAGGCCAACCGCAGCCGGGACAGGGGCAACAACCCCAATCTGGGCAGCCACAAGCAGGACAAGGCCAACCGCAAGCTGGTCAGCCGCAGGCAGCGCAAGGCCAACCCGGTGCAGGGCAGCCAAGCGCACAGGGCAGCGCAGGTCAGGGCGCAGCGGAGGGCGGTCAGGGAGCGGGTGATCCGTCCGCGCCGCCGGGACAGCTTTCTGGCGGGACCGGGAGCGGCACGGGCAGCGATACAACGAGCGGGCAGCCCGGTCAACCCGGCGGGACAGGTGCTGTCAACGGTAGTACGGGCGATGGGACCACCGCCCAGACCGACCGCGTGTATGCGCCCAGTTTCATCGGCGGGCAGGGCGGCACGACCATTAATCCGCAGGGTCCGGCGGGGCAGCCGGGCGACCGCACCAACCAACCCGTCTACACCGACCCCACCACCGGAGCTGCAATGGTTCCCCTAAACGATGTCATCAACGCGGCTTCAGCACAAGCGGCCAACGCAGCGGACTCCGAATATGTCCCGCTTGGGCTGCGTGGGGTAATCCATGACTATTTCAGCGGTTTGCAGCCTGCGAAATAAGGCGCTGTTCGCCCTGCTTTTGCTGCTGCTGACGGGATGTATCCAGCCCGACGCGCCCGACCCGGATGTGACGCCGACGCTCGGCGCAATTGGCGGTACGCCGATTTTCCCGCCAACGCTGGCAGGTGGGACCGCGCCGACTCCCAACTTCGGAAGTTCAGACAACCCGACACAAACACCGGGCGGCGCATCAGTCGCGACCAATGCGCCGCTGCCGACCTTCGGCGCTGTCGAGAATACGCCCGACCTTGCCATCACCGGGACAGCGGAGCCGCAGGCGTGGGTCTGGAAATTCGCCAATGTCGGACCGGAGCAGGTCGCAGTGATGTTTTTTCAGGATAAGAATGGGCGGCGCTGCGCGCGGTATATTTACCGGAGCAAGGTTTTGGAGCGCTGCCCGCAAACCGGACAATCCATCGTCACGGTGGCCGGGATCGAAGTCGCCGCAGATGCGAAGCCCTATACGATTATCGCTGGACGTGCGCTCGACCGCCGCGTGACCGTCGTAACTATCGAGTTTCAGGATGGATCGAGCGCACCGCTCCCGGTTACGGATGGCGGCTATCTCGCGGTCGAGAGCGGGATCAAGCCCGTGAAGCGCGCGGTTCCGGTCGATCAATATGGCAATCTGGTGGGGGCGGTGGTCCCCGTCACGTAAGTTCACTGAGGTGTATTGTAATGAACAACAATGTCGTTGCGGGCGAGATGCCCATCGAACAGTTTCACCAGAGCGCGGATGCCGTCGTCGCTGAGGTCGGCAAGCTGATTGTCGGGCAGCGTGACGTGATACGCTATGTCCTGATTGGCATGATCGCGGGCGGCCACGTCTTGCTGGAAGGCGTCCCCGGCTTGGGCAAGACGAGCCTGATCCGCGCACTCGGACAGGCGCTAAACCTCAGCTTTTCGCGCATCCAGTTCACGCCGGATATTATGCCCGCCGACATCACCGGGACAACCGTACTGGAGCGTGAGGACGGACACAACAGTTTCCGCTTCCAACAGGGTCCCGTCTTCGCGAACCTGATCCTCGCAGATGAAGTCAACCGCGCGACGCCCAAGACGCAATCGGCGCTGCTCGAAGCAATGCAGGAAAAGACGGTCACAGTTGGCAAGCAGACCTACCAGCTTGAGCGCCCGTTTTTCGTCCTCGCCACACAGAACCCGCTCGAAATGGACGGGACCTATCCGCTCCCGGAAGCACAGCTCGACCGCTTCATGTTCAAGGTGAACGTGACCTACCCCAGCGCCGCCGAACTGGTAGACATCCTCGGACGCACGACGGGCAACGAAACCGCGCAGATCAATCCGGTGATCGATGGTCCTACCGTGGTCGCGATGGGTGACCTCGCGCGGAAGGTCCCGGTCGCCTCGCACGTCGCGGAGTACGTCGCGCGGTTGACGGTCGCGACGCAGCCGGAACACGCGACGCTCGACCGCGTGCTGCGCTACGTGCGCTATGGCGCAAGTCCACGCGCGGCGCAGGCGATCCTCCTCGGCGCGAAAATCAACGCGCTCCTGAGTGGGCGCTACAACGTCTCGTTCGATGATGTGCGCGCCGTCGCGCCTGCTGCGCTGCGCCACCGTCTGCTGCTCAACTTCGAGGGTCAGGCCGAAGGCATCACCGCCGACGATGTGATCAAGGAGCTGCTCGCCGCGATGCCGGAACAGGGACGCTAACCTGTGGCCGATAAACTTTTTGATGAGCGTGGTCTGCGCAAGCTGGAACAGCTTCAACTCGTCGCGTCGCGTGTACGCGCGGGTGTGATGAAGGGCGAGCGCCGCTCCAACAAGCGCGGAACCGGGACTGATTTCGCGGATTATCGCGATTATTCGCGCGGTGACGACCTGCGCCGGATTGACTGGAACGTGTTCGCGCGGCTGGATCGCCCATTCATCAAGCTGCTTGAAGACGAGCAGGACCTCTCCGTTTACCTGCTCATCGACGCTTCGCGCAGCATGGATTGGCCGCAGGACGGCAGCGCCGACGCGCATAAATTCACGTTCGCGCGGCGCATCGCGGCGGGGCTGGCGCATATCTCGCTCGGCACGGGCGACCGCCTGACCGTGACGGCGCTCACACCCGGCAACCCGACCTGGGGACCCTATCGCGGCAAGGGGCGCACGCTCGACCTGCTGAACTGGCTGACCGCGCTGCGCGCTGATGGACCGACGACGCTCAACAGCAGCCTGCGCGATTTCGCGGCGCGACAGCGGACGCCCGGCCTGTGCATCCTGATCAGTGACCTGCTTGCGCCGGATGGCTATGCGGAAGGACTCGCAGCATTGCAAGCGCGCGGTAACGAGGTCACGCTGATTCATACCCTCGCACAGGATGAAGTCGAACCAGAGATGGTCGGCGATCTGCATCTCGTCGATTCGGAGACCGGACAGACGCAGGATGTAACGCTCGACGGCGGGATGCTGGACCTCTACGTGCGGCGATTGGCTGCGTGGCGTGATGAAATTGCGGAACACTGCGCGCGGCGTGGCGTCCACTACGCGACGGTCCAGACGGATAGCGCGTGGGAAGCGCTGATTTTGACGCAGTTGCGCAGCCTCGGCGTGGTGCATTAACGACGCTCTTTTATGCCAACATATTTTCGCTTTCTTAACAATCAATGAACGCTTGCCCAAAACTGTAATGTGACTTACAGTAGTGCAGGTTGCTTTTGTACCTGCGAAGGACGCATCATGACCCAATTCCGAATTCGGTTAGCCGCGATCAGTGTGGCGTTTGCCCTCTTGCTATCTGCATCGGGCGCGCATCCCTCAGCGCAAGCGGCTACGAACACTGCCGCACCTACGCGAGCCGTAACTCCCGGAAAAAGTGCCACGACTGCTGCAGAGGCGGTATCTCCAACTCTTGCGCTGATTCTCGGACTCGGGGGCGGTGCAAGCGGTGCGGGAAACGATCTGTACCTGTTTGACATCAGCAGCAAAACGGGTAAATCGGGCTTTTCATCCAGGACAAGCGACTCATTCTTTAATACATTGTCATGGTCGCCGGATGGCAACTATCTGGCTTTCTACAACCACGCCTCCGGGTCTATCGCCATCAGCGACCCAGGTGGCGGGAACATCAAAAACATTACGTTCGGGAATGTTTTTGCGTGGACTGCAGACAGTACGCAACTTACAGTTTCCACAGGCTCAAGCACACCGCTTACGAACATCGACATTGCAACGGGGCAATCGACGCCCTTGTTCGCCGTCAGCAAAACGATCAAATACGTTGATTATCTGCGCTGGTCGCCGGATGGCAAACGCTTACTCTACATCGGGTCGGCAGCCTCGGCCAGTGGTGAGGAAATGCACGTCATCGACGCGGATGGCGCGAACGACAAGATTGTTCTCCCCGCGAGCAACATTGCGCGTTACGCGATGTGGTCGGCAGACGGGCAGAAAATAGCTTATCTGATTGGTGGTGGGAATGTCCCAACGGCCAGTATCAACATTGTCGACCTTACGACCAATAAAACTGCGAAAATCGCGCAAGGCGCTCTCGCTGCCGATTGGTCGCCCGATGGCAAAACCTTCGCGTATGCGGATGGCAACGGGCAGTTGTTCCTGATCAATGCCGATGGCAGCAACAAGCGTGCAATCTCCCGTCCTGCGGATTTGACCAAGCCAATCGTCGCTATCGCGTGGCAACCGCCCGTAAAACCGAAAGTTGCGCTACCCGTTTCGACGAGCGCGGCGACCGCAGCGGCAATTTCGGGCGCAGCCGACGGTATGCAGACCTACATCGCAAGTGACAAGTCCTTTTCCTTCAATTATCCAACGGGCTGGACGTTTCAGGACAAGGCAACGGTTGCGAAACTACCTGGATTAGATACAACAGTCTTTGAAAGTCCTTATGCAGTCATCGTCACGTTCATTTCAGATGCAACGATGTCGCAGCTTTTTGCATCCAGTTTTGCAGGAGGGACGCCGCTCGAAATTAATGGCAAGAAGGTCGCTCGTGCGGATAAATGTCCTTTGGAGTCCAAGAGCAATCAGATTGCGTATTTGATGACCCTTGAAGCACAAAAATCTGTACTTGTGTGTGCCTTCCCCAAGTCAGCCGATGAAATGAAGGGTCTTGAATCTGCTTTGGAAGCGATTCTAGCGTCGGTGCAGGCTCCCGCAGCTCAATAAGTGGGTGCATTGAGCGCGAAGATTTATACGTGGTATCGCGCTCTACAGCATATCGTCGAGCGACCAGTGGTTCGCCCAACGCACGTCGATCTCATCACGGACGCGCTGATAGCGAATATCGGTACTCAGCCGAACCCGGTTGAGCGGGTCGTAGTTTGCAGTCGCTGCATGGACCATATAGGGGCTATGCACAACCATATCCCCAGCCTCGTAATCCGCAACCAGCCAGCGCGAGCCGTTCCCTTCCGCGATGGTCATCAGGTCCTTACCGAGCCACCCCGAATCCGTCATGTTCTTGTTGTAGGCGCTGATTTGCGTTTCGCGGGGCAGGCTTGCATTGCGGCTGCAGAACCCGGCTTCAAGCGACCGACCCCATGCGTCGGAATTTTCGAGGTAGACCAGGCCGCCCATCTCGACCGGGCAATCACCGATGGGTATCCAGCTCGTGCAAACGCGGTCCGTACCGCCGCGCAGATAGGTCAAATCGTAGTGCGCCCCGGTCGTGCCTTTGTCGATGCCGGGGCGCGTATAGCGTAGTATCTTGCGTTTATGAAGGTAGGGCGCTCCCTCGAAGAGCGCAGCATAGAATGCGATGATCGGCTCCGAGAGGCAAAACGCCTCGTATGCAGCCCACCGGACGACTTCCATCAGGATTTTATTTGCGTTCGCTGCCTCTGGTCCTTCCAGACCACCATAAACGCCCACTGCGTAATCCGTTCCCGGCTGCACCAGCCCCGTCGCCGCGAAGGTGCGCAATACCTCTGCCCGGAAAGCCAGCACCTTCTCCCGATTCAATATTCCTTTCAGCCACAAATAGCCCTGCAATTGATATTCGGCGCGCAATCTGTCAATTGATGCGTTCGGATTGGTGGGAACCAGCCTTCCAAGCTGATCGATGGGAAGCTGATAGCCATTGCTGACAAGCGCTGAATTAAGCATTTTATACCTCGACTGATAGGCTTATAGAGAACTATAGCGCGGAATTTGTTCACATTGAACAGCAAGCGCACGCTTTTCTCATAACAATGCGACAATTGAAGTCACGCCCTGACAGGTGTACAATCGACGAATCTTTTGAAAGGAGCGCTCTGCAATCATGCGCAGCCCGCTGATCGGTATTCCCGCCTACACTGATAATTCACTCCCAGAAAAGATGCCCGCGCGCTTTGCGATGAGCCGTCCCTATATTTCCGCGCTCATTTCGGTTGGCGCAGCGCCGATTATCATCCCGCTCGATCTGGATGAGGCTTCACTCAGGAGCATCTACGAACGGCTGGATGGCCTGTTCCTCGCTGGTGGCGGCGACCTCAACCCGGCGTGCTATCGCGAGGAACTTTACAGCAAGACCGAAGGGCTGGACCTGCTGCGCGATGACACCGAAATCAAAATGGCACTTTGGGCGTTGGCGGATCACATGCCGATCCTTGGTGTGTGTCGCGGTGCGCAGGCGTTGAACGTCGCGGGTGGCGGTTCGCTGGTGCAGGATGTGACCGATCTGGTTCCACAGGCAATCCGGCATCAATATCACCCGGAGAAGCCGCGCGAGTACGTCGCGCACGAAATCGAGACGGTGCAGGGGACGCGCCTTTCCGCGATTCTCGGCAATGAAGCGCGCGTGAACAGCTTTCATCATCAGGCCGTGAAGGACCTCGCGCCGGGTTTCCGTGTCGGTGCTTATGCGCCGGATGGCGTGATCGAAGCGATTGAACACAATAACGGTAACTTCGCTGTCGGTGTACAATGGCATCCTGAAAGCCTCGCGCCGACCGATCCGAAAATGCGGGCGCTCTTCGAGGCGTTTGTCGCGCAAGTCGGCTGACTCGCGAATGGGGCTATTCCATGTCAATTACCCGATACACGACGGCTATACCGTCCTGACCACACCGGGGCGCGTTGGTGCGCCGGGCGTATATACCGGTCGCGGCGTGGTGATCGCGTTTATCGATTCCGGTTTCTACCCACATCCCGACCTCACGGATCGCGTGCTTTTGCATGTGGACGCGACGAGCAACCGCGTGATTGAGTCCGACCGCAATTTCAAGCTGCCGGACTGGTTTTCGTGGCACGGACAGATGACCAGCGTTGTCGCGGCGGGTGCGGGGAAAACGTTTCCCGGCGTCGCGCGCGGCGCGCGGCTGGTGCTGGTCAAGGTCAGCAATCGACGTGGACGGATCAAGGAAGAAGACATTCTGCGCGGGTTCCGCTGGGTTTGCGAGAACCACGCGCGCTATAACATCCGTGTCGTCAATGTCTCGGTCGGCGGCGACTTCGAGAGCATGGACCCGGCGCATCCGTTGCACCGCTGCGTAGAACGGCTGGCCGCCGAGGGTGTGACGGTCTGTGTGGCGGCGGGTAATCGGCTGCGCGCGTTCGTGTTGCCGCCAGCCAGCGCTCCAGCGTCAATCACGGTTGGCGGGGTGGATGACCACAACTCGACAAATCTGCACGAGTGGCTCCCCTATCAATCCAGCTATGGCTACGCTTACGACCGCACCCCGAAGCCGGAAGTGATCGCGCCCGCGCGCTGGATTGCGTCTCCGATCCTGCCCGGCACGCTCGAAGCGCGCAAGGCGGTATGGCTGGCGCGGCTGCTGGATTGCAATGATGATCGCGATGCGCGGGCGATTATTCGCGAAGGGTACATGGATTTGGAGATCGCGCCGCTGCGCGCCCATGCCCCGGATGCACACCTCTATCGGGAGTTGCAATATCAGATTGAGAAGCACAAAATTATTGATGGTGAACACCAGCATGTCGATGGTACATCCGTCGCGGTAGCAATCGTCACCGGGATTGTCGCGCTGCTACTTGAAGCGTGTCCATCGCTCTCGCCCGGCGAAATCCGTGCGCTGCTGACCGGGACGGCGGACCTGTTGCCGGGTATCCCGCGCGAGCGGCAGGGCGGCGGCCTCGTGAATGTCACGCGCGCGCTTGCGTATCTGGGAGAACTCGCCAATGTCCCGTGAGCCACAACCCAAAGAGACGCGCCCGGTGTGGCTGTGTCCCATCTGCGACCGGGAGATGATCAAAACCGGGTTTTGCCATTTGGAATGTCCGGCGGGACACTATCAGGAGGTGTGCAGCGATTTGTTTCCGGCGGATCGGCTTCCCGGCGCGTCAACAACAAAGAGACCATCGGAGCAAAAATAACCCCGACTTTTTCACCATTTTGCAATAATCGCTTAAAATACTTTTTCACTCCCACAAGGCAACCACTCCTATGAACCGTGAATATCATCGCTGGCACAGCCCGGCACTAGGCCGCGACATGGAACTGATCGTCCTCGGTCATGCCGGGGCGCGCGTGCTGTGCTTCCCGACCTCGCAAGGCCGCTTCTACGAATGGGAAGATCGTGGCATCTTCAACACCGTGAGAGAGAGCCTTGAGCGCGGCTGGCTGCAAATCTACTGCGTGGATAGCGTGGACGCGGAAAGCTGGTACGCAGTCGGCAAGCACCCCGGCGCGCGGGCATACCGCCATGCGCAATACGACGGCTACCTCTACAACGAGGTCGTGCCACTCAGCCGTAGCAAAAACGACAACCCGGTGCTGATGACGGTTGGCGCGAGTTTTGGGGCGTACCACGCGATGACGTTTGCGCTCAAACACCCGGAAATCACGACGCGCGTGCTGGCGCTTTCCGGCCTCTACGACATCCGACGCTTCACGGGCGGTTACAGCGACGAGAACGTGTACCTGAACAACCCCATGCAATTTGTCGCGAATGCCGAAGGCGAGGCGCTTGCCCGAATGCGGACGCTTGATATTATTATCGCGACAGGCAGGGAAGATCGGCTCGCCGGGTCGGCACGCGATTTTTCGGCGCTGCTCTGGTCGAAGGGAATCGGGAACGCGCTGCGGGAATGGGACGGTTGGGCGCACGACTGGCCGTTTTGGGAGCGAATGCTCGGCTTATATATCGGTGGTCACGATTAAGGGGAACCTCATGGCAAACGAACCTTTGAAAATTGGGCTGCTCGTCGGGCGGGAGTGGTCCTGGCCGCCGGCGTTTATCGAAGAAGTGAACCGCCGTAATGCGGGCGTCACAGCGGAGTTCGTCAAACTCGGCGGCACGCTGATGAACGAACCGTTCACCTATTCGGTGATCATCGACCGTATCTCGCACGAAATCCCCTACTACCGGACCTATCTGAAAAACGCCGCGCTGCAAGGCACAGCCGTCATCAATGACCCGTTCATGTGGTCCGCCGACGACAAATTTTTCGGTGCGTCGGTCGCCACGCAACTGGGTGTCGCGCACCCGAAGACAATTGTGCTGCCGAACCACGAGTACATACCGGGGATCGATCATCACGAGTCGCTGCGGAACCTGATGTACCCGCTCGATTGGGACTGGATCGAACGCGAGATCGGGATGCCGTGTATCCTCAAGGATGCGTATGGCGGCGGCTGGCGCGATGTCTATGTTTGCCACAACCGCGCCGAACTGCTGCACCATTACGATAATTCCGGCCAGTTGACGATGATTGTGCAGGAGTTCATCCAGTGGGAGAACTACGCGCGCTGCATGTGCCTGGGGCGCGACAACATCCATGTGATGAAGTATGACCCGCGCGAGCGCCGCTATTACGAGCAGCACGACTTTTCGCCCGCGCTCTACGACCGACTGGTGAGCGATTGCAAGAAGCTGGTGACGTTCTTCGGCTATGATATGAATACGTGCGAATTCGCGATCCGCGATGGGGTTCCTTATGCGATTGACTTCATGAACCCCGCGCCGGATATGGATGTGAATTCGCTTGGCCGCCTCCATTTCGACTGGATGGTGACGAATATGGCCGACCTCGCGATCCGGTTGGCGAAGGAAGCCCGGAACCGCACGCGCAGCCGCTACGCATGGTCCGCCGTCCTCGAGGAAGTGAAAAGCGCACAGCCAATGGCAGTCAGCGAAGCGAAGCGCCGTCCCGGTCGCCCGAAGAAGGAAGCAGTTGCAAGCAGCGCGCCTTCAGTCGACGTGACGGACACCGCCAAAGCGCAGACCGCCGACATTCCCCCGAAGAAGACACGCGCGAAGAAGACGACCGATAGCACGAATAGCACGGACGGCTCTGCGTGACCACCATTCACGATGCCATCAGCGCCTACAACGACCTGATCACGCCGGAGAATGCACCGGCATCGTTCGAGGCGCTCTCTGCCGATCTGCGCAAACGCAAATGCTACTTCGGTGAGCGTCCGATTTGCTCGGTGCTGCGCCCACATTTCTACCTGCCCGCGCAGTGGCACACGCTCAAGCACGAGACGGAAAAGGTGTTGGGTGCGTTCGGCAAGGCGCATCAGGCGTGCATGGCCGACGCCGAACTGCGCGCGGAACTGTACCTCGAACCCTACGAGGAGCAGCTTTTCACGCTCGATATTGGCTACAGCGCGCCCTGGTCCACCTCGCGCCTCGACTCGTTCTACGATCTGGACACGGGCGACCTGCGTTATCTGGAATACAATGCGGAGACGCCCGCCGGGATGGGCTACGAGGATCAACTCGCGGAAGCGTTCCTCGATCTCGACATCATGAAGCGCTTCCAGAAGCAATATCACGTCCGCAATTTTCACATGCGCCGCGCGCTGCTTGCGACACTCCTGGATGTCTACGTGCAGTTCGGTGGCAAGGACCGTCCGCAGATCGCGATTATCGACTGGTCGGATGTGCCGACGCTCAACGAGCATGAATTGATCCGCATGTACTTCGAGGAGAAAGGCGTGCGGACCGTCCTCGCGGACCCGCGCGCGCTCGAATATCGAGACGGCCACCTCTGGAAGGACGACTTCCGGGTGGATATGCTTTACAAGCGCGTGCTGTGCAGCGAATTGATTCACCGGATGGGGATGGATAACGCCGTCGTGAACGCGCTGCGCGACCATGCCGTGTGCATGTCGAATGCGTTCAGCGCGAAACTGATGGCGAAGAAAGCGAGTTTCACGATCCTCAGCGACGAGCGGCACGCGCAGCTCTACACGGAAGACGAGCGCGCCGCAATCGAAGCGCATATCCCCTGGACGCGCAAGGTCGCGGAGCGCAAGACCATCATTCACGGGCGCGAGATCGACCTGCTGCCGTTCATCGCGGATAACCGTGAAAACCTCGTCCTCAAGCCGAACGATGAATATGGCGGCAAGGGCGTCATCATCGGGTGGGAAACAAGTTCGGAGCAGTGGAATGCCACCCTGCAAACCGCGCTGACGGAGCCTTACGTTGTGCAGGAGCGCGTCAGCGCCCCGACCGAACTCTTCCCGTCATATATGGATGGCACGCTGGATGTCAGCAATCGGCTGATCGACGCGGACCCGTTCTGTTTCAATGGCCGCACCGCGAACGGCTGCCTGACGCGCCTGTCAACGATGGCGTTGATGAACGTCACGGCGGGCGGCGGGTCGGTGGTCCCGACGTTTATTGTGGAGAAGGCGCACTAATTCTTGCGCGCTGTCGGAACAGCCGCGCATACTGCGTCCAGTTTGCGCGCCAGAACGTCGCGAGGCTATACCCGCCTGCGGCAAGTACCGGATGATGCTGCGCCCATACAATGAACGTGGTTGCGGTAAGTAGCACACAGTGCGCGGCCTTCATGCTCCAGATGTAGAGCGGATTGCGCCCCATGCGCAACTTCGCCAGCGTCTCGACCTGAAACTGCAAATGCCGCACCTCGTCGCGCAAAATCTGGCGGCATATCGCGCGCAAGACGGGTGAATTCGTCGCTGCATAAAGCGAACGATAATAGGGAACCGCGATAATCTCTGCCGTGAGCATCGCGAGCAACGCCAGTTCCAGATTGAAGACGCGGCGCAGCAGCCGGAAAACGCTATCCACCGCGTCCTTGTGCGAAAGCGGGATACGCTGCAGCTCCATGAAGCGCGCGAGATAGCGGGAGTGGCGTTGCTCTTCCCCGATGAACAGGCGCAGCGCGGCCAGATATTCAGTATCACCGGATCGCGCGACGTATTGCTCCGCGAGCGCGATCACATGCCGCCCCTCCGAACTCTCGCCAAGCTGGAATTGCTGCACCGATGTGGTGATGCGGCGGCGCTCTTCGGGGGTAATGCAGTACGGATCATCCCAATCGATTGCAAGCAGAGTCGCGGCGTTGTGTCGGAAGTAATCAGTCCAGATTTGGCGCATCATTCGGCTCCTTCTGCCATTCAGTACAGGAGCAACGCGCGAAACCCTTAGCGCAGCGCCGTCCCACGCGTGATGCGGTGTGTTCGCCAGTTCAGGATAAAACCATCAGCACGGTCTGGTGCTTTACGCCAGCTTTCCTGCGGGCGTGAACACGCGAAGTATTCCCCGCTGATGATTTGCGGCGTGACCATCAGCCGCACGAAGCCGTGCCGGTCGTCGCAATATTCTTCCAGCAGCGGACCATCCGGTATCTGGAAGGGAGCCTTCATCGATTCGCCGTTCGGCATCTTCGCCATATAGTGCAAATGCCAGTAGCCGCCGCCACCCGCGACGATATAAGGCAACTGGCGCTCGCCGAAGGTGCGTGTGAAGCGCTGATAGTTATGCACATGCGCGGATAGCACGAGGTCGGCAATGCGCCCGGACTCCTGAAAAGCGGCGTCGAGCAACTCCCCAATATAGCGGCTGCCGCTGTGATGACTATCGCCGGAATAGGGCGGGTGATGGACAGAGACGATCAGCGCTTTGTCGAGCGGCGCGGCGCGCAATTCATCGACGAACCAGCGCACCTGTTCATCGTCGATGCTGCCACCTTCCGGCACGTTGGAATAGAGGCCGATCATCGTCACGAACGGCGCTTCAAGCGTGAAGTAGACGTTCGGCTGCGTCATCGAGTCGCGGCTGGCCTCGCCCGCGTCTTCAGAGACACGCGGATAGGGCGCACAAAAGTTATTGACGAAGGCAGTCAGTGAGGGTGGGCTGTTCTCGCCGAGGTCGCCATCGTGGTTGCCGGGGATGCCGAGAATAGGCGCGGGGTAGTGTTCATAGGGATCGTAGAACTGCGGGTAGTACTCGGTCGGTTCCCCATAGTAGTACACCACATCACCGAGATGATAGAAAAACGCCGGGCGCAGCGTGACATCCGGGAAGTTGAAGTGCGACTCCATCGCCATCGAGACGATGCGCTGCGACTCCGGCGATTTCACGCCGCCCGTATCCCCGACGACGTGCATCAGGGTTCGGCCTGCCTGTTGCATGGCCGCGATTTGCTCCGGCGGCAGGATGCTATCCAGCGCGAGGCGATAGGGCGGTTTGCCTGTCGGCGGCGGGATCGGCTGGAATTTCTGATTGCCATGCGGCTTTGTGCGGATCGCGGCGGTCGGGCGTGTCTCAGATTTGCGCGGGATTGCAAACTCACGCTGGGTCGTCGGGCGATCAGCGGGTGGTGGAGGCAGCGTTTCGCGACGGCGGTAGGCTTCGGCGTGCCGCTCGGCGAGCGTTAGCGGCTTGCGCCCGGTAGAGCGCACAGGGGGCGGACGGTTGGGCAGGCCGCTCTGATCCGGCTTGTAATCCTGATAGTGGCGGTAGTTGGAACGGCGCGGCTCGATACCGATCAACCGCTGCAGAAATGGCGCGAGCATCTCCCGACGGTGGCGGTAGGTGCGCGGATTCAGCCGAAATAGCGCGCAAAGGGTCCATCGGTGCAAACGGCTGGCGCGGTGGGAATAATATCGACGTGACAAAGGAAATCCCCAATAATTTAACTGGATGTCTATTCATTCTAACAACAACTTATCAAATCCTATTGATCTGCATGTTGCATCATGCACTCGCGTGTGCAATTATTAAGGGGTCTTATCCTGTATGTGGAAAAAAGCGCTTCGTGTCACCCGAATCCAACGCCCCTTTTGATAATGCTTCCTTGCCGCTCGGTGTCTTTGAAGACTATCGTAAACTCTCCTTGCGCAAATTATTCGACCTGTTTGGCGTCCCCGTGTTTTCGACGCCGCGCGCGTGGGGCGCTCCGCTTCCGCTCGTCCCGGTGATGCTCATCATAACTTTTTTACTGGCGTCGCGCGCTTATCTGATTGAACGCATCCTGCTTACAATTTTGTGGACCGCTTTATTCGAGCTGACCAGTTTCATTCACAGCGCGGGACATATCCTCGCGGGGCGTGCCGTGAACGCACCGATGGATCGTCTCATCGTGACCTCTTCGCGGCAGGTAAACGTCTATGATGGCGACCAGTCGCGCTACCCGGCGCGGGTGCATGTGACTCGCGCGCTCGGCGGTCCACTCGCCAATATCGCGGTCGGTCTTGTGATGGCGCTGCTGCTGCTGTTCGGCGGCTACAGCTCGACTTTTCTTGTCTTCATGCTGCTCAATTTCGCGTTCGGCTTCGGTGCGCTCGCGCCTATTCGCAGCGTGGATGGCGAAGTGCTGATGTATTACCTGACGAGGCAACCTTGACGCTTCGTATTCTGGTCATCGAAGATATGCCGAATCAGCGCGATGATATTGAAACGATGCTGCGCGCTGGCGGCCATATCGTAAGCAGTGCGGGCGACGGTCCGGGCGGGCTGGAAATGGCGCGAATGCAGCGCTTCGATGTCATTTTACTTGATTTTAAGCTGCCCGATATGGATGGACTGGTCGTCGCGGAACTGTTGCGCGGTAACGCGGAACAATCACAGGAAGCCACTACGATTATCGCGATCTCCGCTGCCGACGAGCCGGAACATCTGCACGAACGGCTGATTGCCGCCGGATGTTCGGGCTTCATTTTGAAAAGTGAACTCCGCACACTCGTCACGCGGATCGAAGAAATCCACGCAGGCGCGCGGGAGCATCTCCCGAATGAGCAGCGCTCGCGATTTATGCAAGAAAACAGCTTCGAACTCGCCAGTAAACTGCGCACACAACATAAAAAGAGCGGCGAGTTGATCCAGCACCTGCAATATTCCCTGATAGATAGTGAACGCCGGGCCAGCATGGGCAGCCTTGTCGGGACCATCGCGCATCAATTGAACAACCCGATTACCGGATTGCTCCTGAACCTCGAATGCGCCGAAGCAGAGCAGCCGGGCAGCCATGCCGCGCAGGAATTTGTAAAGGCCGCGATTGGACAGGCACGCGATATGCGCTCGCTGCTGCGGACGCTGCTCGGCAGCTTCAAGGCACAGCCGTCCGAATTCGAGCAGGTGGACCTTGCCGCGACTATCTCCGACGTGCTGGCGCTTCTCAGCCGCAACATTCATCAGCAGCGGGTTGAGGTGGTCTGGAAGGACTCCCATGAGCAGTTTTTCATCCAGGGCAAACGCGCGCTGCTCGAACAACTCATCCAGAATCTGGTGCAAAACAGCCTCGATGTGATGCCGGATGGCGGCGTCCTCACGCTTGTGCTCTCCAAAGTGCGGCGCGGCGTTACCCTTCAAATTTCGGATACGGGTCCGGGCTTGCCACCGGATGCGCGGTTATTCGAGATGTTCTATACCACAAAAACGGATGGACACGGCATCGGTCTTTATGTTTGCCAGCTTATCGCACGTCTACACAATGGCGAAATATCCGCCACTAACCGCGCAGGCGGGGGCGCGCAATTCACAATTTCCCTGCAAGGTGCAAAATGACACAATCTGCAAAACCCACCGTACTCGCCATCGATGACAACGCCGAAATTCTGCGCGGTATTCGCGGGGCGCTGACCAGCAACGGCTACGAAGTCGATACCGCACAGGATGTCTTTGAAGCGCAGCAAAAAATGGATGACCAAATCTATGATTTGCTGCTCGTGGACATTGCCATGCCGCTCGCGGACGGCCTGACCTTCGTTGAACAGACAATGAAGACCCATAGCAATGCGGGTATCATCATTATCAGCGGACAGGCCGGGACGCCGGAATTGATCCGTATGATCCGGCTCAAGGTCGATGATGTGCTGCTGAAGCCTTTCGACAAGCAGGAGTTGCAGCAAATCGTCGGGCAAACGCTGATGCGCCGCCGCACTTACAGAGCGCCGTCCGTCACGCAAAATGAACTCGTCGTCGGACCGCTCTATATGAATATCGAGATGCGCAAGGTGCGCTGGTATAGCGAAGACCTCTCGCTGACGCCGACTGAATTCTGTATCCTGCAAACGCTCGCGCAGTCGGTCGGGCAGTATACGGCTCCAGCGGTCATCATGCAGCGCTGCCGGAACTATGTGGAGAGCGACGACGAAGCGGCGTATCTGCTCAAACCACATATTGCCAATCTGCGCTCCAAGCTGGAAGGTGAAGGCAAGCATCCACGTATGATCCACAATCAGCGCGGGCTGGGCTTCATGCTGCGTTTCGCTGAGGAGTAATAAGTTCAGAAACGGACATATTCTGTATCTGTAGCTGGTCAACGCTTCTCACAAAACCAGTTATAATACAGTTCTATCCATTTTCCGTGTCGTTTGTATGTCGCCACTCATATGAGTCGAGGCGACTTTTCATCACATCTGGAGTCCATTATGAACAGCGAATCTGTTGCGCGCACGCATCCGTCGCAAACACTGGAACATATCAGTACGCCCTTTATCGTTACTTTCCCGCATAATACCTATCGCAATCTGCTCATCTCGGATTATATTAGCGATGCTCAATCTGCATTTTACGCTGCAACAGTAGAAGATACCGATGCGTTCCGATTGACTGCTCAACTCTTGATGACACTGACCGAACAGGGCTATACCTTCAAGCGCGTGAAGCAGCCTTCCGACTATACAGAAGCCGGGCAAGTGATCGGCAAAGCGCTCGGCAATTCGGTCCAAACGCTTATCCTTGATCAATTCGACAATGTGCAGCAAGGCGCAGCGGATTGGCTGGCGGGCCTCGCCAGTACGCTCGATAGCGGGGTGCGCGTCGTGATCAGCAGCCGCCGCATGGATCATGCGTTGCTGCGGCCTCTTCTACAACAGGGTCTGGTCACGGTCATTGGCGATGATACGTTTTCTGAACAGCCTGTGCTGAGCGAGCAGGAAGGCAGCCTCGCGGTCTTTGTACTGGGTCGCGGCGCGGTCTGGTATGAAGGCAAGCTGGTGCGCAATTGGGATGGACCGCTCACGCGCCGTCTGTTTTACTATCTGCTGGATCGCGGACCCGTCAACCGCAAGCAAATCTTCGAGACGTTCTGGCCGTCGCTGCCTATTCGTGAGGCTACCAACGTATTTCATGTGACCAAGCGCAAGATGAACGAGACGCTGGGTATCGACGTAACGACCTATTCCGACAGGCATTATCAGGTCGCGGATCACATTCGTCTGTATTACGACGTGAGCAGGTTCGAGGACGCACTGCGCCGGGCGGATACGGGGTATGGGGATGAGAGCGTCGAACACTGGCAAAACGCGGTCAGGCTATACCGCCACCCATTTTTGATGGAAGAAAGCCTTTCGTGGATCGTCGAGCGCCGCCGCCAGTTACAGGAAGGCTACGCGCAAGCGCTGGTCAGCCTCGCGCGCTATTATCAACGTGAGGGTGACAGTGAGCGAGCGCTCAACCATTTCCTGCGCGCACTGATTGAGAATCCGATGCGGGAGGATTTGCATTTGCAGGTGATGCAATTGCAGGTCGATCTCGGCAACACGCCCGCCGCGCTTGCGCAATATGAACTGTTGCGCGACCGCCTGCACGCGAATATGAAGTTGAAGCCCGGCAAGGAAGCCGCCGCGCTCTACAATAAACTGCGCGGCTAAAATATGAATATCCTCGCATTCGGCGCGCACCCGGACGACCTCGATGCGTTTGTCGGCGGGACGCTCGCGCTCTACGCGCAGCAAGGCCATAAGGTTTACATGGCGGTGGTCACAGACGGGCGTGGACGTCCGAAAGGCGATCCGGCGTTCATTGCTGAATTGCGCAAGGGTGAAGCGCAAGCCGCCGCCGACGTGATCGGCGCAGAGTTGCTCTGGCTGGGCGTTCCCGATGGCGATCTGGTCGCCGATGAACCGACGCGCCACCTCTTCATCGAGGCGATCCGCTCCACCGAAGCGGATGTGATCCTGACGCACCCGCCGCAGGATTATCACCCCGATCACACTGCCACGAGCAAGCTGACTATCGAGGCCGCGCAGGTCGCGCGCACATCGAATTACCGTTCGACGCTGCCGCCGCTGCGCAAGCCCGTTCCCGTCGGCTTTTATGATGCCGAATTCGGGCTGGATTTCATCCCGGAAGAGTATGTCGATATTTCCGGGGTGTGGCATCTTAAGGAGCGAATGCTGCTCGCGCACCGCAGCCAACACATGCCGGATGCGGTCTACACGCCCGATTTCGTGCTGCCTGAATCGGAAAAAGTCGAGATTGTGCGGGCGGCACGGGTGATCAGCGAGTTTCGCGGGCTGCAGTGCGGTGTGCAATATGGCGAGGCGATCCGCTGGTGGCGCGCTGCGAACCGCGTAGTCGCGCGGCGGGTGCTGCCGTAAATTCAGTCGGATCACGCAACGTTTCGCGGTCTAACATTACGCGAATTGGGTATGGTGAGCGGACACACAGGTCCGCCCCGATAAGAACCGCGTTTTGCAGCATAAACCTTGTTCCGATGGTGTAAAATGGGGACAGGTTGCGAACGAGAATATTCATATGGACATAAGTATCAGCCCGGCAGCGCAGGCACTCCGCAACGCGGGATACAAGCTCACCACGCCGCGCCTGACGCTGCTGGATGTGCTTGAACAAAACGGCGGCCACCTGACTTCGACTGAACTGCTTGCGCTGGTTGCAGAGCGTGACGGGAGCATCGGGCGGGCGAGCGTGTTCCGCACGATTGATCTACTCGCGCGGTTGGGGATTGTCGCATCGATGGTGCAGGACGGCTCGACAATCAATTATGTGCTGATGGTCGGCGGGCATCATCATCACATGGTCTGCACGAACTGCCGCACCGTGACCGAGTTTGAACATTGCGGGATGGGCGCGCTGTTCGAGCGGCTGGAACGCGAATACGGCTTCCAGCATCACGGACATTTGCTGGAAGTGTACGGCATTTGCAAGAACTGCCGGACGCTGGTCGCCGCGCGGCAATTGGGTGAATAGCCTGCCACATGATCAAAACGGAAGCCTTTGAAAAGGTCGAGATCACGTCAGCGGCACAATTGCGGCGTTGGTTAGAAGCAAATTACGCACAGACCGAAAGCATATGGCTAATCACATATAAGAAGCACGTAGCCGACAACTATGTGACCCACAGTGCGATACTCGATGAGATACTTTGCTTCGGCTGGATCGACGGCATAGGACGCAAGCTGGACGAAAACCGTACCATGCAACTGATCTCACCGCGTCGGGTACAACATTGGGCAAAGTCCTACAAGGATCGTGGCGCACGGTTGATAGAAGAGGGGCGAATGCACCCGGCGGGCTTGAAAGCTATCGAGAACTCGAAGCAAAACGGCCTTTGGGATTACATGGATGATGTCGATGCGCTGATAATGCCTGATGATTTTGTTCAGGCGCTGGAAGCACATCCCCCCGCTTTGGAGAATTTCAATGCTTCTGCCACATCTTATAAACGGAATGTGCTGCGGTGGATTAAATTGGCAAAAACAGCGACCACACGCATGAAACGGCTGGAGATGGCTGCGGAACTGGCATCCCGGAACGAAAAAGTACCGCAAATGTGAGGGCTGCGCCCAGGAGGGAGTTACCTGATGATAACCGCCGGGCGCAACCCCAATCGCAGCTATAGCTCAGGTCGTTTCGATTGCCGGATTTTTCGGCACCGAACTTGCTTGCATCCGTTCACGGTAGTCCTGCAGGATAGGAATTGCAGTGAGGATGAGCAGCCCACCCACAGCGACCAATCCGGCAGCAGCAGCCCACGGGATCGCTGCGCTCAAGCCATAGGTTACACCTGCCAACAGTGGTCCGACCACACGCCCAAGCGCCTGCACTGCCTGATTTCCGCCAGAAGCGCGACCCTGTTCGGATGGTGAGACCGATTTTGAGACCATCGCTCCCGTAGTTGGCAGGATCAACCCGTACCCAATCGCCAGAATGGTCGCGCCTATGAAGATCAGCGGCACGGACAAGGTAAGCGCCATGACAACGAATATCAGAAACCCTGCCGCCATGATGAACATCCCCGCCGCCGCTAAACGGCCTTCGGGAATGCGCCTGAGCAGCCGGGGGATCAATGCCCCTTGCAGCACGACGCCGATGATCCCGATATATACCAATACTGTGGAATTCGCGTCCGGCTGCCAGCCCAGCTTATCGGCGGTGAGGATGCTCAAATTCGACTGCAGAATAGCAAACGCCACCGTCCACACAAAGATCGCCGTCAGGAGAATGCGCAGTTGCGCCAACTGAAACACGCGAACGAGCTGCGTCAATGGGTTCAACTGCACAACGCGGATTGTGGTGTGGCGTTCCGGCGTCAGGCTTTCGGGCATGGCGAAATAACCCCACAGCGTATTGACCAGATAAATCGCCGCGCTAAAGTACATAGGCGCGGCGTAGGAATTGGTCAGGCGAAACAACAGACCCCCTACCGCCGGACCAACGATGAACGCTAACCCGGAAACCGCGCCGATGATCCCGAAAAGTTTGGTCCGATCTTTCGGTTCGGTGATGTCGGCAGCATATGCATAGATAGTCGCGATGTTGCCGCCCGTGATCCCATCGATGATTCGGCCAGCGAACAGGACCGCGAGCGATCCGCCCACCCCGAACAGGAAGTAACCCACTGCCGATCCGATCAAACTGATCAGCAAAATCGGACGCCGCCCATAACGGTCGCTCAACGCGCCCAATGTCGGCACAGCGATGAACGTGAACAGCGAAAAAACGGTGTAGAGCATGGAGGATACGAAGGCGACCTGATCGCGTGTCGTGTACTGCCCGACAATCGAGGGCAGCAATGGGGAAATGATGCCTGCCCCGGCAAAGTTGAGGAACGTCGTTGCGAGAATGAAGGACCGCGTACCCTGAGAGAGCGTCGGCGTTTTGGTCGATTGCATCGTGTATTCCTGTGTGATTCCTATTTCAATTTGATCATATTGCTGCAATAGGACAGAATTCATCCTATTAAAAATGAGATTGGAAACCTGATGTATTTTCCAACAACCCGGATGCTGGCTGTCCTTGAACTCCTGCAATCGAACGTTGAAATCAGCGCTGCGGAACTTGCGCGTCGGTTGGAAGTCGATACACGCTCGATCCGGCGCTATGTGACGATGCTACAAGATATGGGCATACCCGTTCAAGCGACACGGGGACGCTATGGCGCGTATCATCTGGAGCGTGGATACAAACTCCCGCCGCTCATGTTCACGGATGCGGAAGTCACAGCGCTAACGTTGGGATTGATTGCTATCCGTGAACTTCAATTTCCTGTAGAGATGGTTGCAATCACGAGCGCATTGGCGAAAATAGAGCGTGTCGTGCCTGAACAATTGTTGGACCGTACACGCGGTTTGCAAGAAACCATCGCGTTCAATGTACTACCGCCGCCTACCCGTGTTGAAAACGACTTTATTCTCATCCTGAGTTCTGCGATTCAGGGTGGGCAACGTACAAGAATAAGGTACAAATCATGGCAGAATGAATCCTCCGAACGGCTGTTTGATGCCTACGGGATCGTGTTTCATGAGGGCTTCTGGTACACCGTCGGTTACTGCCATTTGCGCGCGGATTTGCGCACCTTTCGCATCGACCGAATCCTCAATATCGACTCAATCGATGCTTTGTATTCCCTCCCGACAGAATTTGATGCGCTGGGCTATGTCGTCCAATCGCTGTCAAAAATGCCGGGGTTTGGCTCTGTTGAAGTTCTATTGATGACCAGTCTGGAACAAGCGCAGCACGCACTCCCACCGGAACTTGGCACGCTTGAAGTGGTAGAAGGGGGTATCCTATTCCGGCGTGCAGCACAGCGCATGGAATGGATCGCGACAATACTTCTGGGATTGGATTTTCCGATAAAGATTGTTCAGCCGAAAGAATTGAGTGAAGTTATGCTACAAATATCGCGAAAAGCAGCCGCGTCAATCCAGATTGCATAGCGTATGTTGCGCTCACGCGAAAAGGGATGACACGCCAAAAAGCGCCATATTCGCCTGCCAGGGACGGCATTTTTGCCGTACGCAAAAACCATATTCATCAACGTACAGGTTGCACAGGCAAAATCAGGCTGAACGTCGCGCCTTCGCCGGGAGCGCTCTCTACCGCGACGCGCCCGCCGTGCCGCTCCATGATCGATTTGACAATCGCCAGCCCCAGCCCGGTTCCATGCGCCTTGTCCTTCATCTGCGGGACGCGGTAGAAACGGTCGAAGAGGCGCGGCTGCGCATCCAGCGGGATACCGGGTCCGTCGTCGCTGACATCGAGCAGCACTTCGCGCCCATCCGCGCAGGTCGCGCGAACGGTGACGGTCCCACCTTCCCTGCCATATTTTTGCGCGTTGCTGATCAGGTTCATCAGGGCGCGGACGAGCCAGTGCGCGTTGCCGGAAACGGGCGGCAGGTCCGCCGCGATCTCGATATGCAGAGCTTGCTCGTGCTGTTTCAGGACGGGGCGCATATCAAGCGCGGTGCGTTCGATCAGATCGCGAATATCCAGCGGTTCCGTGCTGAAATCAAGGCCGCTATCCAGCTTTTCGAGGTTGAGCAGGTCATCGATTAAATCCTGCATCCGCGTCATGCCGCGCATTGCAATCTCGAAGATTTCTGTTTCGGTCGCGGTGGGGTTTTGCCAGCCCTTGTGCAACATCGTCAGGGCGCTGAGCGTCGCGCCGAGCGGGTTGCGCAGGTCGTGCGCAGCGGTCTGGACGAACTGCATCCGCGCACGTTCGGCCTCGCGGATATGCGTAATATCCTGAAAGACAGCGACCCAACCATTTGTCTGCGTCTGGTCGATGCCTTCGGGCAATACCGAAACAGGCGAAAGGACCGCCGCCAGAAAGCGTTTCTCATCGAGTGCGACCTCGAAACGCTGCGGATGCCCATCGAAGGCGGCAATCGCGTTTTGCAATGCGTCGCAAATCGCATCCGGGAACGGCACATCGGTCAGCGGGCGGTCCAGATAGGCCGGACCCGCGAACGCGAACCAGTCTTCGGCGGTGCGGTTGACGAGGCTGACATGCATCCGGCTATCGGTCGCGATGATTGCGTCGGCGGTGGATTGCAGAACGGTCAGGAGCCGTTCCTGCGCCTCGCGCGTGGCCTCGTAGAGGCTCGCGTTATCGAGCGCGACGCCGACCTGATCCGCGACCGCCTTCAGTACATCGATTTCCTGATCGTCAAAGGTATACGGTTGATAGCTGATCACACTCAGGACGCCGATAATTTTGCCGCGCGCGTGCATCGGTGCAAGCGCCATCGCCTTTATGTTTTCATTCGCGACTTCGGGGACGTACAGGCGCGGGTCGTTGCGCACGTCTCCGGTGATAACGACTTCTCCCGTGCGGATGACCTGCCCCGACATGCCATGCCCCAGCCGGATACGCATCGGTTTACTGACGAAATCCTGCTTCCAGCCGCGCTGCGCGCGCAGCACCAACTCGCCTGCGCTTTCATCGATCAGACTGATGCCGCTGGCTTCGACCGGGATCACCGACAGCACAGCATCCATTGCGGTTTGCAAGGTCGCTTCGAGGTCGAGCGATTGGCTGATCGCCGCCGCGACCTTGTTCAATGCCGAAAGCTGATCGATGCGGCGCTGGAGTTCGCCGCCGGGGGTATGCTCGTCTTTGCGGACAGGCGCGAGCGCCTCCGAATGTCGTGTCATTGTCGGGTCCTCAACACCGGCCACGATCATAACGCAGTATAAAAAAGTTGCGAAAAGTAATAAAAAAGTCGTTAAACGATACCGCGTCGCAAGCGTAAAACCATGCTAGAATATTTGTGCGAAGCGGGATAGGAGACGTGAGCATGGCAGCAGCAGTAAAACTGGAATATACAGTCGAAGAATATCTGGCGATGGAACGCGCCAGCGAGACCAAACACGAATACGTCAATGGACAGATCACTGCGATGGCGGGTGCGACCAAATGGCACGATCAGATCAGCTTCAACCTTCACGGCATTTTCTATACGCTCTTTCGCAACCGAAATTGCACAGGGTACACGAACGATACGCGGGTGAATATCAACGCGGTTGGGGCGTACACATACCCTGATTTGAGCCTCGTCTGCGGAGAGCCGAAATTCGATCAGGGGAACGCGAATACGCTGCTCAACCCGACGGTGATCATTGAGGTATTGTCCACATCAACGGAAGGCTACGACCGGGGTGAGAAGTTTCAGCAGTACCGTGCGCTCGAATCGCTACGGCAATACGTGTTGGTTTCGCATCGCGTCGCGTCGCCTGATTGATTGCTTCACGCGGCAGGAGAACGATCAATGGCTGCTGACGAGCGCCAGCCACGAGGACGCGGTATTGCAACTCGCGTCCATTGATTGTACGCTCCCGCTCGCGGATGTCTATGAAAAAGTCACGTTCGGCGCGGAGCAAGCACAGTAATCCCGATGCTGCATCTGCGTTCGATCACGCCGCGCGTTCCAGTGGATACCCCGCAGGTTTTTCCGTTCGATGTGCCTGTGATCCAATCCTTTCGCGGGATGACCTTCGCCACATGAGGTGACGTTCTTCGTAGGCGAGAATGGCTCCGGCAAATCGACGTTGCTGGAAGCGATAGCGTGCGCGGCGGGCATGGTCAGCCGTCGGCGCGGAAGAAATCAGCCGCGACCGCACGCTATCACAATTGCGGCAGCTCGCGAATAGCTTCAAACTGGTTTGGACGAAAAAGACCAACAAGGGTTTCTTCCTGCGTTCAGAAGACTTCTTCGGCTTTGCAAAACGAATTGCTGCGATTAAGGAAGCATTGGAAAGCGATGTGCAGGACGTAGATCGCGACTACGCAGACCGTTCGGATCATGCACGCGGTCTAGCGAAAATGGCGTATCTGCGTGAACTTGCCGCGCTGCCGCGCGTTTTATGGCGATGGGCTGGACGCGCAATCGCACGGCGAAAGTTTCTTCAAGTTGTTTCGCTCGCGCTTCAAACCGGGCGGGTTATACCTGCTCGATGAACCGGAAGCGCCGCTCTCGCCGATGCGCCAGATTATTTTCCTCTCGATGCTGCGCACGATGGTCCGGCAGGATTCACAGTTCATCATCGCGACGCATTCGCCGATCCTGCTCGCGTACCCCGACGCAGCAATTTACAGCTTTGAACATGGCGAGATCAGCCAGACGGAATATTCACGGCTGGAACACGTCGGGCGTGACGCGAGCTTTTTTACAAAACCCGGCGCAGTTCCTCGATCCGCTATTCGAGGATGCGGACCGGAGCATGAACGAGTCTTGATCGTCTCGCAAATTCATAATCTACAGGCATGAGGTTTGATAATGGCCGCTGCTTCCAAATCGAAGCGCTCTACGGAAGATGACTATCTGGTCATGGAGCGCGCGAGCGACTCCAAACATGAGTACATCGACGGTGAAATCCTCGCGATGGCGGGCGCAAGTGGGAGGCACAATCGTATCGTCGGAAGCATTCAAGCGCATCTCTGTATGCAGACGCAAAAGAGGCCGTGTGCTGTTTACAACAGCGACCAGCGCATATAGGCTGCGCGTGCCAATTCATACCTTTACCCGCATGTGACGGTCGTGTGCGGCCAAACGCTGTTCTCCAAAAAAAGATGCAAATACGATTATCAATCGGACGGTGATTATCGAAGTCCTGTCGCCTTCCACAGAATACTTCGACCGGGTTCAGAAATTCGCGCTGTATCGGCGTCTGGACTCGCTGCGTGAATATGTACTGGTGTCGCAGGATCAAGCGGTGATCGAGCATCGCGCGCGGCAGGACACCGACGCATGGGTGCTGAACTTCGCGATTGGCGCAGAGTCGGTTGTCGAACTGGCGTCTATCGGCTGCGTGCTGTCGGTTGCGGATGTCTACGAGAAAGTAGACCTGACGTAAAGAACGAGGCGGCAAGAGGATGTCGGCTGTACAACAATTCAAGCCTGATTCGGAAGATGAATATCTGGCCGCAGACCGCGAAAGCGAGACTAAATATGAGTTTGTCGGCGGGGAGATCATCGCGATGTCAGGCGGTTCGCTCCGGCATAACGCGATCCCGCTGAATATCAGCGCATTCTTGCTCCCATTCCTGCGCAAACGCGGTTGCATAGCTTTTTTAAGCGATCAGCGCATCAAGACGCCGCTCACGGGCGCATATATGTACCCCGATTTGACAATTGTGTGCGGCACGCCGCAGACTGATCCGAAGCAAAAACAAACACTCCTGAACCCGATAATTCGTGTTGAAGTTCTCTCCGAATCGACTGAAAAGTATGACCGAAAAACGAAGTTCTTCCAGTATCAAACTATCCCGTCGCTACGACACTATCTGATCGTATATCAGGACGAACACCGCGTCGAAGTATACAATCAGGATGAGCGGGGCGGCTGGAATTATTTCAACATCTCAGGCGATGACGCGCTGCTGAACCTATTCGCAATCGACTGTCTGCTTCCGCTGTCTGTGATTTACGAAGGGATCGATGCGCTTGGCGGCGAGTGAACGCGACCTCAGCGTGACGAAAGCACCCCGGTTCCTTTGAACGCATAAGGCGCGGGCAATTGATCGGCGACGACGCGAAAGCCGACCGCGTGATCGAGCCGCGTAATCGTGTGCGTGCCGAGCCGCTGCGCCGATGGGCTGTTCCACGCCCCGCCCCGGATGCGGATCGCGCTATCCGGCTTGAGACTGGTCAGCCGCGCACCGCCGACCGTCTCTTCGGTCATCTCCCAGACATTACCGATCATATCCAGCGCACCGCAAAATGCGACGCCCTGCGGGTACATTCCGACGGGGGTAGGCTGACCGAGGCGTTGTGATCCGCTGCTGTCGGCGACCTCATCCACATTGGCAAATCCGGTCTTGTAGCCACCCCAGGGCGCGTTGGCAATCGAGTCGCCGCGCATCGCGCGCAACCATTGCTGACCGTTCGGCAGGTGGATTTTGACATTCAAGCGTGTGCCGAGCCAGCGGCAGAACGCGACCGCCGCGCCCCACGAAATATATTGCACCGGGAAGTTGCCGCCCTTCCACTCGCGGCTGCCGACGCGCGTTCCAATCGGGTAAATCAGTGGGGAGGGTTTGCTCCACCACTGCGCATTGTCGAAGCCATCCCCGGCGCGCATGAACGCCTCGAACTGTGCATTCGTGACGAGATATTTGCCGATCCAGAATTCCGGCAGCCGGGCGCGGCGCTCATTGAACGAGACGACTCCCGCCGGAACATGGCAAAAGGTTATATCCGGTGCGCCATCGGGACGCACATCGACGCCGGATCGCACATCCCCGATTTTGGCGAGTGCTTCCCCGGCGCGCAGCCGTTCGACGGGTGTGTAATGTTCCGGGTCGAGCAGGATCGCGATTTGCGCGCCGTGCGTCGGGATCGTGTGCTTCCAGGGCGCTATCATCGCCTGAATTGCGGTTGGCGGGGGCGCGGCGGCTTTGACCCGCTCCGCGAGGTTGGCGGTATCCTGCTTGAAATTGGGAAACTCGGACTGGAATACCTGCCACGAGCGGCGCAGTTCCGCGAGCGCATCCGGTGATTTCGCCAGCGCGCTCACATCGACCAATCGTGCGTACTCAAAGGCGGCGCGCTGCGCGGCGGCAATCTGATCGCGTTTCGCGCGCTGTTCACGCAACAATGTTTCGACATTCGAGTTGAGCGGGTCGCCCTTCTGCTTCGCTTCTTCGAGCAGGACGACCGCCCGCCCGAAGTCGCCCAGTTCGACCGCCTTTTCCGCTTCCGCGATGAGGTTGAGGCCGGATGTCGCGGGCGGCGCGATGGGCGGTTCGGGCGCGGGTGTGGCTTTCGGCACGCGACGGATCGGCGTCGCGCGTTCCATGAAATTCGCCAGCCGTTCGATGCCGTGATCGAAATATTCCGGGAAGAAGCGCACGCCCTCGCGCCCGCTGATCGCGGCGATGTCCGGCGGCAGCTTCGGCGGCGGGAAGAGGCCATCGATGCAGGCCATCACAATCGGCTTTTTGTGATTCAACGCTTCCGCGATCTCGCGCCGGACCCAATCCTTCTCCTCGAAAATACGTTCGCTGAAGGTATGCTCGGAGACGACAAGCAGCACCGCATCGCTGCCACGCAGGGCGCGCAAGATCGCGTTCTCGAATTCCGGTTCGTCGATGTCGCGATAGTCGATGAAAATATCCGCGTCGAGCAGCCCGGTCAGCTTTTCATGCAGCGGATGGGCGAATAGCCATGCCTTGCGCCGATAGCTGATGAACAGCCTGCGGCGGATTGCCGCGCTCATTCCTGCGCAAAATCGACGGATTGGCGCGCCGTGCCGCGTGATGTACGGCGCGGAACTTCGACCACGCGCGCCGCTTCCGCAGGTTCATAAACGGGTTGTGGAGTCGCGCAGACCGGACAGAGGTCCCAGGGCAGGTCCAGCAGTTCACCGCAATGCGTGCAGGGCTTCTTGAGCCGGGTATGGCAGTGCGGACAGAGCTGCCAGCGTGCGTTGGCCGCGCGACCGCAGCCGGGGCAAATCGGCTTCTCTTCGATCCCTTGCAGGAGCGCTTCCTCTTCAAGTGAGCGCTCGTAGGCTTCGGCCAGCGTTTCGCGCGGGCGCAGCATCGCGTAGATGAGCAGCCCCGGCACGTTCAGGACCACGACAAGAACCGTCGCGGCGACCGTCGCCACGTTGTCACGAGAGCGTGTCCGCATATCGCGCCACGTCCAGAGGATCATGCCGAGCCACAGCGCGACGAGGACCGCGCTGAGGATCGTCACTACGAGCAGAAGCGTTTGGCTGAAATCGGTCATCGTCGTTTCCGGTGAAAAGTGCGCGGAGTATAACACGGCGGCGCAATCCTGCCGTTCGGGTTTGGACTATGGACATACTTTACCTATAGCTGACAATTTGAATTGTTTTTGTTAGTATCATAAATTAAACTGCATAAACCTGAGTATTTGATGTGTTATATATAAATTAAATATTCTTCAAGTCTTAATTCAAAAAATGTTGCAACATTGTAGCAATTTTGCGATGATTGTTTTACTGTATGTTTTATACAGTCTATACAGAGAAAAATCACATGTCTGATATTGTCGATACCGCAGTTGCCGCTGGTTCCTTCACCACCCTCGTCGCCGCTGTAACCGCCGCTGGACTGGTTGACACGCTCAAGGGCGCGGGACCGTTCACGGTCTTCGCCCCGACCGATGATGCTTTCGCCAAGCTGCCCGCTGGAACCGTCGAGTCGTTGCTCGCCGACATCCCGCGCCTGACATCGATCCTGACCTACCACGTTCTGCCCGGCAAGGTGATGGCCGCCGACGCGATGACCGTCAATAGCGCTAAAACCGTCAATGGTCAGAGCGTCACGATTGACCACACCAACGGCGTCAAGGTTGACGGTGCGACCGTTACGCAAGCCGACATCGTTGCCGACAACGGGGTGATCCACGTCATCGACAGCGTTATCCTCCCGAAGGAATAGTTCCGCTAGAACCGACCTGCGCTCCTTTACGGGGGCGCGGGTCAGTCACAACGTGTTCGATTATTTGTAATCACGTAAACATTTTTACCTGACGAGGACCGGAACACCCCGTCGCGCCATTTCGTTATCCCAGAAGATCGCCTGCCCTTCGCGGATCGTCCCACGCACGCGGCGGTGTATTCCTGTCTCGACTAGCGCGAGGTCCGCGCGCTTGCCGACGACAATTTCACCGCGATCCGTCAGGTTCACAGCGTTGGCCGGGTTCGCCGTGACCAGCTTCACCGCCTCGTGCAGCGGCAGGATACCGCGCTCTTCCAGCGCGAACGGCGCGTGCAGCGAGGTTGCCGGGTAGTAATCGACCGCCAGAATATCGACCAACCCGGATTCGACGGCTTCCAGCGCGCTCAGGTTACCGGAATGTGAATAGCCGCGCAGCAAATTGGGCGATCCCATGACAACCTGCATTCCGCGCGCTTTGGCACGTTCGGCAGCCTCGCGCGTGACCGGAAATTCGCTAATCGTCATGCCCATATCCGCGAGTTCATCCACCTTCGCGGCGGTGTCGTCGTCGTGCGAGGCGACCGCGTAGCCGTGCGATTTGGCGATCTGGATCACGTCGCGCACGATGTCCCAGCTCCACGCTCGCGACTGCTGTTTCGCGATGCGCGCATTGATCCGATCTTCGAGGAATTGTGGCTCAATGTCGTCCTTCGTCACGCCCAGCCACTTGATGATGAATTCGACGTACTTCTTCACGTCCTTGTATTGGCCGCGTCCGGGGGTGTGATCCATCACAGAGACGAGGTGAACCTTTTTCGCATCCACCAGTTCGGAGAGCAGCGGACCGACTTGCAGGTTCGTGACCTCGAAACGGCCATGCACATAGGTATCGACCAGCAACGAGTCGTGCAATTCGTTCACGGTGTCGATAATCTTGCGTGTCACGGCGTCGGAGCGCTTGTTGTCTTCTTCGTCCCACGCGAAGGAGAGCGCGGTGAATGCCGTCGTGAAGCCCGCGCCCGCCAGCCGCTTGTCGAGTTCAAACAGCGCGAGGTCCACCGGAAACGGCGCGCCGGGGCGCGGCTCGATCTCGCGTTCCAGCATGTCGCCGTGCAGGTCCACCAGGCCGGGGATGAGCGTCAGCCCCGCGCCATCGACTTCGGCTCCCGGCACTGCGCCATCGCGTATCTCGGCGATTTTGCCGTCTTCGATGCGAACCGAGCCATGTGCCAGCGATTGATCCGGCAGCACCACACGAAAATCACTCAACCACATCGGCCATATCTCCAGTTAGAAAAGGTTCGAGCAAAGCCGCCGCAATCGGGATGTGCGCGTCCACGAGCGCGGTCACATCTTCGGCGTGGTGGAAAATCCCGATCATCGCGACGCCCTGCGCCTTGAGTTCGGCCAGCCGCGCGACGAGCGCGGTCCGCGTCGGCACGTCGAGAGAGGCAGTCGGCTCATCCAGCAGCAGCAGGCGTCGCGGGTGGATGAGCGCGCGGGCGAGGTTCACCTTTTGCTGCTCACCGCCGGAAAATGTCGTCGGATAGGCTTGCCACAAATCGGGTTTGAGGTTGAACAGCGTGAGCATCTCGCCTGCGCGTGCGCTGGCCGCGTCCCATGCCTCGCCCGCGTCCGTGAGTGGCTCCGCGACGAGTTCAAGCGCGCTCACGCGCGGACGCGGACGCAAAAATTGCGTGACGAACCCGATTTCTGCCGTGCGCAAGTAGCTGATGTCGATGTCCGCCGCCGTCACGAGATCGATGGCACCCTGCCGCGCGTGGTAAATCGCCTGCCCCCCTGTCGGTAGATACGTGCGATACAGGCAGCGCAGCAGCGTCGATTTGCCCGCGCCGTTGGGTCCGACGACCAGCATGAATTGGCCGTCATCGAGCGTGAAGGTGAGGTCCTCGAAGACGCCGATCTCGCGGTCGAGATGGTGAATAGTAAACTGCTTGCTGAGGTGCGAAACTTCCAACAGGGGCATGGTTTCTCTCTACAACTTCGCGTGGACCAACTGCTGCGTATAGGCATCCTGCGGGTCTTCAAGCACCTGATCGGTCAGGCCACTCTCAACGATTTTGCCGTTACGCATGACGATCACGCGGTCGGCCAGCATACGGATCACGCCAAGATCGTGCGAAACCATGATCATCGTGATCTGCCGTTCGCGTTGCAGCCGCTTGAGCGTATCCAGTACGAGCGCCTGCACAGAGACATCCAGCCCGGTCGTCGGCTCATCGAGCAAGAGCAGGCGCGGCTTGAGCGCAATTGCCTTCGCCAGTTGCACGCGCTGCTGCATCCCGCCGGATAGTTTGCCCGGCTGATCGTCCATGCGGTCGAGCGGGAACTCCGACGCGGCCAACGAGTCACGCGCGGCCTCACGCAGGGTCGCGAAGGTGCGTTCGCCCGTGATGAGCAGCCGCTCCGCAACGTTGCCGCTGCTGGTGTAGCGCATCCGCAAGCCGAGATGTGGATTCTGGTAGACGATCCCGATATGAAAGGTCCGCACGTCGCGCTGTGCGAAGCGATCCAGTGTGAAAAGGTCCTGCCCGGCATAGTCTGGCAGATCGAGCGTATAGGTCCCGCCGTCGGTCGGCTCTTCGAGGTTAAGCAGGCGCAACACAGTCGATTTGCCCGACCCCGATTCGCCGACGATACCCAAAATTTCGCCGGGATAGGCTTCCAGCGAGACGCCGGAGACGGCCTCGACTCGTCCATAGCGCCGATACAGGTTCCGCACCTGCAACAGCGGCTGGACCTTAACGAGACGCGGCGCGTTTAAGGTAGCCAGCATGGTAGAAGTTTCCTTGATCGTCAAAATAGGTCGGACCGACGCCGATAGCTTCACCCTTCGCCAGCCGCTTCAATTTCTCGATATAGCCCGTGTCGGATATTTCGTGCCGCGCGCTGCCATCCGGGTTGGGGATTTCGGTCATGTATTTGTTGCGCGCACCCGTTAGGCTGTCGGTCCAGGCGCGCTGGTTTTCGATCTGAAAGGGCTGATCGGTGAATTCGAGCGGGTACACGTCAGTATAGGGTGGCACGGCGTAGAGCCGCTTTTCGCGCCCTGCCGATAGCAGCGTGAGGTGCGCGGCCTGATGCAGCTTTGGCGTATCCCAGCGCGGGATCGGGCTGGGGCTGATCACGTAGCGGCCATTCACGAGCGAGGGGTAGCTCGCGCCTTCGACATATTGCTTGTAGCGTACCAACTGCTCGTAAAGCGTCAGCCATAATTGACCGTAATCTGCGTCGGCGTGCATTTGCAGCGCGAGCGAGGTATCGCGCGCCACGCCGCGCAACGGTTCGGGGTCGGGGACTTGCAAAACGAGCGCCTGCCCCTCGCTCAGGATTTCTTCCGGGATGCGGTGGCGGCTCTGGATGAGAGTCGCGCGCGTTGCATCGGTCGTCGTTTGCGCGCCGGACATATTCGCGATGAAGCGGCGCAGATTGACGGCGTTCACGGAATCATCCGCGCCCTGATCGATCACCTTGACGACGCTTTCCGGTCCGACAAGCGAGAGCGTGACCTGCAAGCCGCCCGTTCCCCAGCCGCGCGCGATGGGCAGTTCGCGGCTCGCGTAAGGAACCTGATAGCCAGGGATCGCGATGGCCTTGAGCGTGCGGCGGCGCAGTTCACGCTTGGCCGCGCTATCCAGAAAGCCGTAAGCGAAGTCCTGACGCGGTGAAGCAAGCGCATTGAGAGTCGTCATTTCGCCCTCAATTGCATATTCATTCCGATAATGGCGGTTATCAGGAGCAATTGCGTCATTTAGCCACCGCCTCTGGTTCGGCGTCCATCGTGACGGGTGGAACTTCGGTCAGTGGCGCGTCCTTGCCGCCATACATTTGCGCCATCACGCCGCGCAGCGCATCCAGATTGCTGGCGAAGGTGACATAGTGCGGCAATTTGAAGTGAATGCAGAAGCCGGACGCTTCGACCGCTTCGGTATGATACAACACGAATTCCTCCCGGTGCGCGGGGTGTGGCGCGGCTTCATCCATCGCCATATCGAGCGTCGCGCCCGCGATGATCTTGACCTCGTTCCAGCCGAGCGTTGCCGCGAAGCCGATCCGCATCTCGTGTTCGCCGCTCTTGCCCCCGCTGCTCTCCGTGACGACTTCGGCCTGGCTGACGCGCGCGCGCCCGACGCTGAACACGGTTCCGGTAATCGGGTGCCTGATTTGAATTTCCGCGTGCGCGAGGCGCAGTTCATTCACAGTCGGGTGCGACATGCCATAACCGCGCATCACCGAATAGCCGAGCGACAGCACGCCGCCCGTATCCGCACGCGCGAGCGATTGCAGGCGATGTGCGCGCGGCGCGGGCAACATGAGCGGGTCTTTGGTGATGTCCGGCAACTGTGCGGGGTCGTGCTGCTCCAGCGGAATTTCCGGCAAAAACCCTTGCTCGCGATGCCAGTCCGCAACGGCGGGATAGACGCGCGCGGCGGGCTGTTCGGCGGGTGTGAACTGGTCTGCGTCGCTGGAGGGCTTGCCGTCGAGGACATCCATCCGCAGCAAGCGATGGCTGTAATCGAGCGACGGTCCGAGGATTTGGCCGCCGGGAATATCCTTGAATGCGGCAGAGATGCGCCGGATCGTGATCATGCTGTCGGCACTCACCGCTTCCGCATAGGCGAGGCGCGGCTGTGTAGAACGATACGCGCGGAGCAGCAACACCGCCTCGTGCAAATCGCCGCCCGCCTGCGTGATGGCGAGCGCTGCGAGGTCCGGCGCATAGAGCGAACTTTCGCCCATCACGCGATCTACCAGATAAGGCAGGTGGTCGCGAATCATGCTCACCTGTTCAAGTGTGATGTCGCCGTTCAGCGCATGGTAGAGCAGTTCGGATTGTAAAATTGCGCGTTCGCCGCCGCGTGCCGCTACATAAGCCATGCTTCAACCCGTCCGTTCGATATGCGTGCTGCGCGGAATGCCGATCACGTTGCGCCCGCTCACCAGAAATATATCCCACCCCAGCGGATAGCGGCGCGTGCGTTCGCGCAGGTCCCAGAACGCGACGGGCAGCGCATCGACCGTGATAATCAGCGTGTTTTTGATACCGGGTCCGCTGAGGTGCAGCCGCGCGCCCGAATTGCTGTTCAATTCACAGCCGATGATCAACGTTGCGGCCTGATCGGGGTAGGCCATCGTCCCGATGCTCGCACGTCTGAGCGACTCCAGATCGGTACTCGCGATGGACGGCACGAAGATATACTCCGCGCGTTCAAGCGGTTCGTTCCGCGCACCCGTCGGGATGAGACTCGCGGCAAGCGCAGCATCCGGCGTGTAGTAGCTGGTTTCCAGATCGAGCAGCGCTTCCGCGATCAACGCGAACGGATTATCGGCGGGCAGCGATTGGACGCGCCCCGGATAGCTGAACGCCCACATCAGCGCGAGGAAGGTCTCGCGGGTGCGCGCTTCGGTTGGGGTGAATGCGGGTGTCGTCGCCATCGGCTAGAACGTTTCCATTTCGGCGCGGGTGCTTTCGATTGCTTTCAATAATGCGTCGTCGGCTTCTTCCTGCAATGTTGCTTGCGCCGCAATGAAGGTATAGATCGCGTCGGTTTGTACTCCGGCGGTGAGCGCCGCATCGCACAACGAAATCGCGAGCGCCTGTTCCAGATCGTAGCCCATGCACGCGCCATAACCTTCCGCTGCGCCGTTCAGGATCGTCACGCGCGCTTCCGCGATGAGCGCTTCTCCAATATAAAATTGCGTATTCTGTGCGGTATCGGTATAGGGAATCATGACCAATCCGGTCCGGTTTTCCTTGACCTGTATCGGTTCGAGCGCCGGAATGATCGTGTCCGCGAACAGTTTCAACGGTTCGACTGCGGCGCGGCTGAGGATGCTCAGATATTCGCTTTGCGTGTAGGAAGACAAAGGCGGCTCCGGTTCTGGTGGCGGGGTCCCCTCTCCGCGAGGGAGAGGGGCAGAGGTTAGCGCAAGACTAACGCTTTGTCAGGTCGAGGTTGAGCTTCTTGGCGACCGTGCGCAGACCGTCGTACAGCGAGTCGATGGTCTTCAGGTCTTTGTTGATGGTGGTCGGGTCCACATAGAAGCGACCAAGCGCGTCTACTGTCGCCTGATCGTTGGCGAGGTCGAGTAGCGCGGCCTTGACAGCGGTGCGGAACGACAGCGGCAGCTTGAGGCTGACGGCGAACGGCGTCTGGGGAATCAACGACGACTGATAGAACACAGCGAGCTGTCCAGTTGGGCAGGCGTCGTAAATCTTGGCGATGTCGGCAGCGCTCTGGAACTTCTTGAACGGGTTCGTATCGGCGGTCTCACCCACACCGCAAATCTTGATCCCGGCCTTGACCTGCGCGTGCAGGTTGTCATCGAAGGTCGCGCCCGCGTTCACCTTGTCGGTGTTGACGGCGATCACGGAAGCCGGGTGGCTGCCCGCGAAAATCGACTGGGCGAAGAAGCTATCGAGCTGATCCTTCGAGTCGAACTTCATGGCGTTCATGATTTCGGTGGCGGGGATCAGGTAGCCGCTGGTGGAGGCGGGGTCGGCGTAGGAGAGTGTCTTGCCCTTGAGGTCGGCAATCGTCTTGATGCCGCTGCCCTTCTTGGTCAGGATTACGCTGTAGTAGCCGGGGAGGACGGTCTTATCGATCTTCGTGCTGTAGTTGCCAACGGCGATGGCTTCTGCATTGGCGACCTGCGCCGCGAGGACGTAGGAGAACGGACCGACCTCGAAAGCGTCGGCGCGGCCAGCGCGCATCGCTTCGATCACGGCGTTATAGCTCGTGCCAGTGATGACGACGGTACGTGTGCACCGAGCTTCTTTTCCAGGTAGGTGCGCAGCGGTTCGGCGGCGGCAATCGCTTTTTCGATGTTATCACCGGGGTACACGCCGATGATGAACGTTTCCGGCCAGCCGGCGCGATCCTGCGCGGCCTTTGTGCCAGCCATTGTACCCGCCATCGTCGCGGTCATGGTGCTGGATTTCGTTGCGGACATGGTAGCGGCGGCGGTCTGCGCGGAGACCGTATTGTGCGTTGCGGAAGGCGCAAACGCGAGCAGAGCAAAAATCGCTGCGAGGACGGCTGCGAAGCTGAATTTCTTCATTGACCTGATTCTCCACTTGCAAACGAAAGGCGAAACACGTAAAACACCGCGCCCGCAGTTCACCTAGATGAAGCGCTGGCGCAGAGAGTTACTAAGGGTGTCAAGGATCGTCACGGCCACCACGAGGACGATAGCCGTGCCGAAAACCTTTGGATAGGCGCTGTAGCCCATGTACTCGAACAGCTTGTAGCCAACGCCACCCGCCCCGACATAGCCGAGGATCGTGGCGTGCCGGACATTGCTCTCGAAATACACGATGGAATAGGAGATGAGCAGCGGCAGCGCTTGCGGGACGACGGCGTAGATGAAGGTCTGCATACTGGTCGCGCCCGTCGCGCGCAGCGCCATGACCTGCTGCGGGTCGATCTGCTCGATGGCTTCCGCGTAGACGCGCGTGAGTGAGCCAATCGAGCCGAAGGCCAACGCCAGCACGCCGTAAACGGACCCAGCCCGACCGCTGCGACGAACAACAGCGCGTAGACCAGCTCCGGGATCGAGCGCAGGAAATTCAATACGAAGCGCGTGCCGCGATAGATCAATTTGTGCGGCGAGGTGTTGCGCGCGGCAAGCAAACTGAGCGGCATCGCCATCAGGACCGCGCCGAGCGTGCCAATGACCGCCATAAAAATCGTTTCCAGCACGGAGGTGATGATGATCGGCCAGCCAAGCGTAATCGGGGTCTCGCCAATCGAGAAGGTTGTGATCGTGCCGCGCGCAAGTTCAAATTCCGGCGGGTACATGCGGCGCAGCAGGTCGGCCATCGCGCCCAACGCATCGAACAGGCGCTCACGCGGTTAATCTCGGTTGGTCGCGAGGCGTTCCAACTCAAGCCGAGGATGATCAGCGCGACCAGGCCAATCAGCAGTGCGCGCGGTGTAATCGTGGGGAACGGGCGCAGCAGGCGTTCGCGTAATGCTTCGGGCGAAAGTGGCGCGGCGGTCGGTTGCGTGCGAGTGCTGACAGTCATAGCGAGGATGGTCTTTTTAATTTAGCGGACGGCGGCGACATCGGGAATGCGGGTGGGGGAGAGCGTCGGCTCGGCGGTCTCCGTAGCAGGCTGTGTGCGTTCGGGCTGGTCGAAGCGATAAATTTTGTCCAGAATGTCGTTCGTTAAGCCTTGCGGCGTGCCATCGTAAGCGATCAGCCCCTGCGCGACGCCGATGATCCGGTCGCAAAATTCCTTCGCGAATTCAACCTGATGAATATTGATCAGCGTCAGCACGCCGACATCCCGCGCCACCCGCGCGAGGTCTTGCAAGACCTGTACCGAGAGTTCCGGGTCGAGACTGGCGACGGGTTCATCGGCCAGCAAAATCTTCGGCTCCTGCGCGATGGCGCGCGCAATCGAAACGCGCTGCTTCTCGCCGCCAGAGAGCCGATCCGCGCGGAAGGTGGCGCGGTGCAGCATGTTCACGCGCTCCAGACTCGTCGCGGCGATCTGGCGGTCTTCCCTGCCGAAGTAGCCGACGAGCGCGGCGATACCCGTCTTGTAGCCAAGCCGTCCGGTCAATACATTGGTCATCACGGGCAGACGTTCAACCAGATTGTATTCCTGCCAGACGAAGCCGATCTTGGTACGGGCGCGGCGCAATTCCGAGCCGCGCATCGCGGTAATGTTTTCACCATCGAGCAGAACGCGGCCAGCGGTTGCGTGCTGTAATCCGTTAATGCAGCGTAGCAGCGTCGATTTGCCCGCCCCGGAACGCCCCGATGATCGCCACAATCTCGCCGCGCTTCGCGGAGAACTGATCGATTTCAGGGCTTCGTTGCCGTTGGCGTAAACCACGCGCAGATCGGTAATGTCGAGCAATCCGCACCTCTTCTGTACGGGCGTGTGTCCCACACCGCGCTAGAGAGTAAGCACGGCTTGCTAAGAACAGTTTAGCTGGATATTAAATTTTGAATTTTCATTGAAAAATCAATCAGGGGTATAGTGCCGCCGCATGGTGTAGGGGCGGACACGCAGGTCCGCCCCTGTCCGCCCGTTCACGGCGCGGATTCGTAACGTTTCGGCGGGTAAGGGTTCTCTATCATAGCGTGTTCTCAACCTGTATATGCAATCAAGGAGCAGTAGATGGAACGGCGGCGCGTGGTCGTCACCGGTATTGGGCTGATATGCCCGGTCGGTAACACAGTGCAGGAGAGTTGGCTCAAAATTAAGGCGGGGAAAAGCGGAGTCGCTCCCATCCAGCGCTTCGATGCGTCGCAGCATGAGGTGACGTTTGCAGGTGAGGTTCGCGATTTCGACCCGAAGGCGCGTTTTGGTTATAAAGAGACACGCCGTATGGATCGTGTGATGCAGCTTTCGATGGCTGCCAGCCAGGAAGCATTCGCGGATTCCGGCCTCGATATGTCGAAAGAAGACCCCTGGGAAGTCGGCTGCCTGATTGGGTCCGGCATCGGCGGGATCGAATCCATTATTGATCAGTGCAGGCAGGCCTTTGAAAAAGGTCCGCGCGCGGTTAGCCCGCTGCTCGTGCCGATGATGCTGCCGGATAGCCCTTCGGGGCGCGTCGCTATCGAATTCGGGCTGCGCGGTCCGAATATGGCCGTTTCGACAGCCTGCGCGACCGGCAACAACGCGCTTGGCGAGGCGACGGAGATGATCCGGCGCGATGCGGCGCAGGTCATGCTCGCAGGCAGCACGGAAGCGGGCGTCGTCGAACTGGCAATCGCCAGTTTCAACAATATGACGGCGCTCACCCGCCGCAACGATTCGCCGGAAACCGCCTCGCGTCCGTTCGATAGTACGCGCGATGGCTTTGTCGTCGCGGAAGGCGCAGCTACGCTGGTCCTCGAAGAATTGGGACACGCCCTCGCGCGCGGTGCGAAGATTTACGGTGAAATCCTCGGTTATGGGAACACGGATGATGCGTTCCACATGACCGCGCCAATGGAAAACGGTGAGGGCGCGGCGAAGGCGATGCAAAAGGCGCTGCGCAACGCGGGACTCTCGATCACCGACATCGATTACATCAATGCACACGGGACCGCAACGCAGCTCAACGACTCCAGCGAGACCAAAGCGGTGAAGACCGTCTTTGGGGAACGCGCCTACGACATCCCGATGAGTTCCACCAAGTCGATGACCGGACACATGCTCGGCGCGGCGGGCAGCGTGGAAGCGGTGTTCTCGCTGCTCTCGCTGCGCGATCAGTTTGCGCCGCCGACGATAAATCTACACTCGCCCGACCCGATCTGCGATCTGGATTATGTGCCAAACGAGGGCAAATCCGTTCCGATGCGCCGCGTTATGAGCAATTCGTTCGGGTTCGGCGGCCATAATGCCGTCATCATCGTGGGGCAATACGAAAACGGACATGGCCGCGACACCAGCAACTAACGGTCCCACGCGCTACAGCGCCAACGGTACGAATGGTCATAGCCCGAATGGACACAGTGCCAACGGACAGAATGGCGTCCGTGCGGATGCGCGGCGGCTTGTCGCGGGCTTAAGCGGGCGTTTCATCCCGGCGCGCTACGCGCATATCGTCGGGTGGGGGATGGAAGTCCCCAAAACCGTCGTCACGAATGCCGACCTCGAAAACGTGGTTGACACCAGCGACGAGTGGATACGTACCCGCACCGGGATTCACGAGCGGCGCTTCGCGAGCGAGCGCGAAACCGTGACCAGCCTCGGCTTTGAGGCGGCGCGCAAGGCGCTCGAAAAAGCGGACATCCTGCCCAGCGAGATCGATTTGATCATCGTCGCGACCAGCACGCCGGAGAACTTCTACCCCTC
Organism: Aggregatilineales bacterium; assembly: GCA_965246845.1. Classification (GTDB taxonomy): domain Bacteria; phylum Chloroflexota; class Anaerolineae; order Aggregatilineales; family UBA2796; genus JBBRMW01. The sequence continues at coordinate 154,507 of CBDFFR010000005.1, read as the reverse complement.
GACGGCCTGCAAAATCCAGACGCTTCTCGGCTCGTTGAAGGCGGGCGCGTTCGACCTCGGCGCGGCGTGTTCAGGCTTTATCTACGCGATGAATATGGCCGCGCAAGCGATCCGGTCGGGCAGCATCACGACTGCGCTGGTGATCGGTTCGGAGACGAATTCGCGGGTGATGGATTGGGACGACCGCTCGACGTGCATCCTCTTCGGGGATGGCGCGGGCGCGGTCGTGCTGCGCGGTAGCGATGAACCGGGCGGCGTGCTGTCGTGCGTGCTGGGTTCAGATGGATCGGGCGCGGATCTGCTCGGCATCCCAACCGTCGGTACAGGGACGCTCCCCGATGGGCGTCACCTGCACAAGCTGCACATGGACGGGCGCGAGGTGTTCCGCTTCGCGACGCATATTATCAATGAAGCCGTGCGTGAGGTGTTGGGCAAGGCCGGGCTGACGCTCGATGATGTGAGCCTGATCGTCCCGCACCAGGCCAACCAGCGCATCATCGGTGCAGCGGCGCGCAGCCTCGGCGTGCCGGAAAGCCTGTTTTTCAGTAATATTCATAAATACGGGAACACGAGCGCCGCCTCGATCCCAATCGCGCTCTGCGAGGCCGAAAAAGAAGGCCGCATGAAGCCCGATGATCACCTCGTCCTGATGGGCTTCGGCGGCGGGCTGACATGGGGCGCGATGGTCGTGCAGTGGCAGGCGCTTCCGCATCCGCGACGGGCGGGCGCGGCGGCGCGCATGATGCAGGCACGCCGCGAGGCACAATATATCGCGGCGTTCTGGCGAGCGCGCTTCATGCGGACTTTCCGGCGTGTCGAGGCGCAGTGGCGCGGTCCCGCGACCGCCGATACACTGCGCGCGGCGCGCAAGAAGATTGTACCAGAGCCGGAGAAGGTCGAGACGCGGAAATGATGCAGGGTAGAGACGCGGTTGCACATCGCGTCTTTTGTTTCGTTGTATAAATGCGCCGACGCTGTTTTCATTTTGAAGGCGTTCATGGGCGCGCTACATACATCGCGAAGCGCTGCTCCTCTGGCACAGTGACATACGGCGTATCGGGCAGTTCGTTGACGTACAACGCGCTCCGCAGCAACTTCAATAGCGCATCGTTGCCGGGCGGTAGCGCGAATACTCGCGGCAAATCACCGGGCAGGGTCGCGACCTTCTCCGGCGTGAGGTCCGCCGGCTTCCAGATTTCAAAGGTAACTTTCGGGTTCAAGAACGACTGGAATTCCTGCATCATCGACTGGTTGACTTCATCCGGGGTGATGATCACCAGCCGAGCGCCGGGCGCGTTCTCTATAGCACGGTAATAGGCATCGATATAATCATATTTGTAGTAATAGCGACGAATGCGCGAATTATAATCCGGCATTTGATTGAATAGATCGAGCAGACCCAACGCGCTCACGAGCAGAAACACACCAACTATCGTATGACGGATGAGGCGCGGCGACGTTCGCTTGCCGAGCCAGTGGCGCGGGAACGCCATTTCGAGCGGATAGCGCAATCCAATCGCGATCAGGATTACGACGGCGGGGATGAGAACGCAATAGCGCGGCGCATACTCGAAGGTTGTGAGCAGGCTGATCCCGGCGCACGCGAGCGCGATCCATAGCAGGAGCGCCCAGCCTACTTGCCGCAGCCGCACAAATCCGAACGTCACGCCGAGGAGAAAGAATGGGGCAATATACCAGGGCAGAATAGCCGTTCCCACCGGATAATACAGGTTGGATTGATCCGGCGAATAGACGAGCCGCAGGAAGACATAATGCAAGGGTTTATCGATGTATTGGACGATTGCTTCCGTCAGGGGTGTCGTTTTCAGAGAGTCGCGAAAACTCGTCAGATATGAGCCATACGACTCGAGGCGATGGGTTGCATCGGTATTCAAATGTGGAAGGGTCAAATAAAAGGGGAGTGCGATGAGGATAAAGATGCCGATCAGCAGGAGCAACCCGCGCCGTTGGGAACGGGGGCGCAGCCAGATTACCAACCCGACCAGCCAGACTGCGAGCAGCGCCGGAAAAAGCAATCTGCCGCCCTCATAGAGGTAGGCCGTGAAGCCGAGGCACGCCCCCGCCGCGACATAGGCACGCTGCGACCCGTGACGCACGCCATAGACGAGCAGCGCCAGCCCCAACGTCCCGAAAAATGGATCGACCGGGTTGAACATCGCGTTGCGGCTGAAATGGACGTGGAAGGGCAGCAGCGCCAACACTGCCGCTGCGAGCAGTCCAGTTTTGTTGTCGAAGAGCGTCCGGGCGAGGAACCACACCGCCACGACTGTCAGCAATCCGAAGATCACCGAAGTCATGCGCAGCCCCGCAAGCGTATACCCGAAGATGCTCACGGCGAAATAGGTGAGGTACGGGTAAAAATGCGTTGCTTCCGCACCCAATTTCATCGGATGAATCAGGGGTTGATACCACACGCCGTTGAAATCCGCGACGCCATGCAGATATTCGGTTTCATCTACGGGGACATGGATCAAATCTTCCAGACGCCACGTTCGGAGCGCCAGCCCCACCAGCAAAATCAACGTCAGGGTTAGAAAGGTCCGGTTGGTCGCGAGCGCACGAAAATTCGGCAGGCGGCGCGGATAGCCGCCCAATCCAATCACCAGCGCCACTACACCGCCGAAAAACAGCGCACCCTGTACATGAAAAGGCAGGTAAAAATCCGGGATGAAAATTTGCGCGTTGGCCTCGGTGAAGACGAGCAGCGCCGCGATGCCGGGGATAATCAGCCACCAGCGTATTTTGACGCGGGTGAATGTCGTAGCGGCGGCGCGGAACAGCTCAACCTTCGGGCGCAGCAAGATTATCGACGCAGTGAGTGCTACCGCGCCCGCGAGCATCCAGTTCAGCGCCGTATACGGGATCGGAATACCTTCGAGTGGGACAGGCCATTGCCCCGCTTGAAGCAGCCATTGAAAGTTATAGCCCGCGATCCACATCGCGAGAATGGCCGCCGCGCTGCACAGCCGTCCCCAAAACACGCGGTCAAGCCGAACGGAAGCGATGTGTAACGGTAGCGTATTGGCAGCGGTCAGATCGCGTTGAAGTGGCTCTGCCATGAAACACTTTCGGTTAATTTCAAAGGGGTTTATCGCTGCGAATGACGGAAAGGTGTTCGCTAATCGATCAACCCGCTGCCCGGTCCCGGATGCGCGATATAGATATATGATTTGAGATGCGTTGCGGCGGTATAGGCCAGACCGACGCGCTCTACGAAATCCTCTACCGCGTCGTCATCGACCAACGCGATCACCGCGCCGCCGAACCCGCCGCCCATCATCCGCGCACCATAGCAGCCGCGTTCCTTGCGTGCGATGTCGGCCATGATGTCGAGTTCCTTGTTGCTGACCTCGAAGAACTGGCTCAGGCTATAGTGACTCTCGTTGATGAGCTGGCCGAGCCGTTTGAGGTCGCCCGCGCGCAGCCGATCCACCGCCGCGAGAGTCCGCACGTTCTCATTGACGACGTGCGCCGCGCGCAACGCGATAACCTCCGGCAATTTATCATGATTCGCGAAGAGCATTTCGGGCGTGACATCGCGCAGCGCGGGAACGCCGAGTAGCCGCGCCGCTTCTTCCACCTGTTCGCGCCGCTCCGCGTAGCCGCTCGTCGAATGGTCGTGCCGTGTGCTGGTATCCAGCACGACGAGGCTCACGCCCGGCGGGACCGGAACGGGCGTCAGGTCGTAGGAGCGGCAGTCGATCAGCAGCGCGTGACCTGCTTTCGCACAGGCGGAGATCATCTGGTCCATGATGCCCGTCGGCGCGCCGATGAATTCATTCTCCACGCGCTGCGCGAGCAATGCCTTTTGCGGCTGCGTGTAGGTGATCTCGAAGACCGCGCAGGCTGCCTCGAACATTGCAATCGCGACCGCCGCCGATGAACTCAGCCCTGCGCCGATGGGGACATCGCTGCCGATGGCGAGGTCCAGCCCATGCAGTGCGTGGCCTTCCTGCGCCAGCATGTATAACACGCCGCGCGGGTAGAGCGTGGCCTCGTGCTGGCCGGGCATATTCAGTTCATCAAGGCGAAAGCGCTCCGTGACATTGAAATCCAGCGAATGCACATTCACCACGTTATCGTCACGCAGCGCCGCCGCAATATAAACCGCTTTGTCGAGCGCAGCAGGCAGCACGAAGCCACCGCTGTAATCGGTGTGTTCGCCGATGATGTTCACGCGCCCCGGCGCACGCGCGACGATCTCCGGCGGTTCACCGAAAACTTTGTTGAAAGCAGCAGGGACGGATTGTTGTGGTTGGGCAGTCATAGTTCTCTCGAAATCTTTGGGAGCGTCAGCGTTGCGCCGTACCGGGCGGAGTCGCGGACGCCTGTAAGGTTGGCGGCAAGGTCGGGATCGGGGCGAGGGTCGGGATTGGCAGCGGCGTCTCTGAAATGGTGAGCGTCACGGTCGGCTTGAAGATGACGGTCACAGTCGGCGCGGGAGTCTCGCTCGGCGCGGGGGTATAACTGGCCGCTTCCGTAAGTGTCGGCGCGTCGGTCCAGGTCGGCGGGAGCGTCGGCTTGATGTACGGCGTCTCGGTCGGACCGCCCGGCGTGATGCTCGCGGTGAGCGTGACGCGCGGCGTTGGCGTAAGGGTTTGTGTCGGGCGCGGCGTGGGGGTTTGCGTCGGGTTGAGCAAGCCTTGCACACGCGGGTTGTTGAGCAACGCGAATGCGATCACGCCAATCGCGATGATGATCCCCGCGATGATTAGCAGGCTTACCGGGTCGATACCGGAGCGTGTCGGTCGCGCAATTGCGCCCGCTGTGCCGGGAGTCGGTGGCGGTACATCGGCGGGTTCTTCGCCCGTGATTTGCCGGAGCGCGGTGCGTGCTTTGATGTTGTTCGGGTTGAGCCGCAGCGCATGTCGCAGCGCGTTCGTCTTTTCGTCTTCGGTCTCGGAAGCCGCCGCCAGCCACATCCAGGCATTTTCCATCGTTGGCGCGGAGCGAGTCAATTGGATGAGCAGCGTCCGGGCTTCGGCGCGGTGACCTGCATTGAAGGCAGCGATGGCCGCGTTGAGCGCCTGTAGCGGGTCGGAATTTGGTGCGGTCATTTCGCCTGCGCTCCCTGTTGCGAGGACTGAACAGCGCGGATGATTATAACAAGCCTGTGCAGGTGGGACTACGGGAGAATGGTATCAAAATTGTGGGGTGGGCGGACACATCGGTCCGCCACTGCAGATATATACGCGCTCCGGTGTAGGGGTCGCGGCTTGCCCCATCCGTTTTATAATACGCGGTTTTCGTGTGGGCAGATCTGCGTGTCCGCCCATTTTGCTGTGTTCGCGATGGGCGAAAACTACTGCCCGCGCGACACGGTGACGGTGTAACTGGTGTTGCTCAGACCAACGACGAGGATACTATATTGACCGCCTTGCGTCGCGGTATAGCGAACGGCCAGCGGATTGGAACTGCTTTGCGGTGTCGAGCCGCGCGTCGCGGCCAGTGAGAAGATGCCGCTGAAATCGAACCCAGCGACTTTCTTGCCCTGCGGATCGTAGATGCCATATAGCACAGCATTGTTGCGGGTCTGCGGGACATTTACCGCAATCACTACCTTGTCACCCTGATTGAGCGTCAGTTTATACACCGTGCTTTCGCCTGTCGTTGAGTTCCCGGCTTTCGGCTCGTCAAGCGAGAGTGTCCCGCCGCTGTTTGCTTCCGCGGGGAGTTGCGCTGGCAGGTTGAGAATTCCGAAGGCCGTCCCCAACCCGGCAGCGAGCGTCGGATCGGAAATAACGCGCTGGATCGAATAATATCCGAAGCCGACGCAGGCCAGACACGCCACCACGAGGACACCACACGCGATTAACAGCACCTTGAGGACTGTATTTTGCGGGCGCGCCTGGACCGCGACGGGTGGCGTAAAGCCCAAAGGCGCACCATATGCCGAAGGTCCGGGGCTGGCGAAGTCGCGTAACGGAGACGCCGGGTTATCAACGAATGCGCCCGGTACATCCTCGAAGGTGGAGCGCGTGACTGGCGGGAATTGCTGGTTGAGCTGGTCAAGGCGCTGCCTGCCGCGCTCATCGTTCGGGTTGAGGCGCAGCAAAATATTGAGTGCATCGCGCGCGGCGTTCGGGTCGGTTTGTGCGTTCGCGAGCAGCCACCAGGCATCGGCGTTCTGCGGTTCGTTGCGCGTGATTGGCATCAGGATGTCGCGCGCTTCAGCGTAGCGTTTATCTTTGATGAGTGTATAGGCGCGCTGCATTTGCGCCTGCGTATCCAGGTTCATTTGTTGTATTCTCCCATGTAGAATTGTACGCGATAATCCTTTGTATGTTGCAGCCTGAATGCGCTCCAAACGCCCCGATGGACATATTACGCGCGGCAAAACCGCACTCAACCGCCTGCGCCAGGTCGATACCTTTGTCGCGCTTGCGCTCGGCAATACGTTGATCGGCGGTGCGCCGCTGCTGGTCGACCTCGGCTATGGCGCGTTTCCGTGGACTGCGCTCGAAATGCTGAGCCGCCTGCGCCGCGTCAATCCGGCGGCGCGGCTGCTCGGCGTCGAGATCGACCCGGCGCGTGTGGCGGCAGCGCAGCCTTACGCGGACGTGCCGCAAGTGAATTTCCGGCTCGGCGGTTTCGATCTGCAAACGCTCCTGAACGGAGAACGCGCGCGCTATATCCGCGCCTACAACGTCCTGCGACAGTATGAGGAGGTGGCGGTTGCGCCCGCGCTGGTCGCGATGAGTGCGGCACTGGAGCCGGGCGGCATTCTGATCGAAGGGACGTGTAACCCGACAGGCCGCGTCGTCGTCTTCGATGTGTACCGCAAGGTCGGGATCACGCTCACGCATGAAGCGCTCGTATTCGGGACCAATTTTCGCGCACCCGCTGCGCCGGAAGACTTCCGCGCGGTGCTGCCCAAGCGCCTCATTCACCACGCGCTCGATTCCGTTCCGGCGGCGTTCTTCGCGACGTGGCAGCGTGCCTACCTGCAATCGCGACACCTGCCGACGCGCGAGGCATGGATCGCTGCCGGGAACGCGCTACGTGCCGATTACGCAATCGATCCCCGGCGCGGGCTGCTGCGACGCGGCTTCCTGACGCTGCGCGCCGCGCTCACTTGAATATGTTAAAATCACGCAGATGAACCAACATACCCTTGCCCATGCTACAGCGCTTTCTCGATAGGCAGCTCCCGCCGTTCGCGCGTTCGACGCACCCTATTATGCGGTATACGATACAGGGGCGCGGCGCGGGGCGTTCCGGGCGTGCGCTGCGGATGTTCCTCTTCGGCGCGGTCTTCTTACTGCTCGTGCTGGGCAGCTATGTCATCAACAGCATCGGCTTCCGTTCCGCCGCCGAACCCGCGTCTCTACTGGACCGCGTGTTCCTGATTTGCTATTGGCCGCTCGTGCTGTTGCAGGTTTTTATGCGCTTTGCGGCGTTCGGTGCGACGACCAGCACCGTCAGTGACGAGAGCGCCCGCGAAACATGGGAGTCGCTCAAGATCACGACCGAGGGCGCGGGGCTGGCATTGCGCACGCGCTGGGCATCCGTCTTTTACGCACTCGCGCCGCTGCTGCTGATCGTCGTCGGGGCGCGGGTGGTGTTCGTCATCTTCCAAACCGTGACGTTGGCAACGACCGCTAATGGGCGCATGATTGATTTGATGTTGAGCGGAACTACGCCGCTCGGCACAGAATCCGTCCTCGGTTTTGGTCCGATCATGATCGGAATTTTCATCTTCGCGATACAGATGACAACCGCCCTGCTTTCACCCTTTGCAGCGCTGGCCTTCGATGCTTCGCTTGGCGCATTTATCGGGACGGTGGTTCGGGATCGTTGGCTCGGCTTGCTCGGACGGTTGCTATTCACCCTGCTGCGCATGGCCGTCACCGGGTTTTCACTCCTGTTCGGTGCGCTGGCGTTGGGTATGTCCGTCTTCGGTGCATCCGGCGGAATCCAGCCAGCGGCACTGGATGCGTTTCCATTCGCGGCACTGCGCGGACTCGTCGGCGCGTTTCTCGGACTAACGGAAGGCGATCTTGGCTTGAACTTCCTGAGCCTCGATCATGTTCAAAGATTGTATACTGGCCTCGATTATGGCGTGTTCATAGGCGTGGCGGCGCTGCTCTATATGCTGCTGCAAGCCTTCGCCGCGCGTGCCTTGCTCAACGCGGCGGTGCGTCGCGCGTCGCGTGCGGATTACAGATAGGCCGTGTTGCGCGCGGTAGCGCTTACCTTCGTGACGTGTTTGCTGTGCCTAATGTTGGCAATCATCCCCGCGCGCCAGCGTAACCCGCCTGCGCTCCCGGCATGGCTGGATGGGTGCGGCCTCCCCTGCTGGCGCGGGATCATTCCCGGCCAGACCAGCTACCTCGACGCCGTGCGCCTCCTGCAAGCGCAGCCCGATCTCTCGCTAATTATCGACCCGCAAGGCGGACGCGGCTTCAACTTCCTGCGCACGGAATTCACCGTTCACACGGCGGGCGGCGAGCGCGGCGGTGAGATGTTGAGCGACGGCGACGGCAACCGCGTTCAATATATCTATTTCAACGCGCTCAACGATCACGATGAAGGCTTGATCCGGCTTACCGATCTGGTCCTCATCTTCGGCGCACCGGATGCCATCATGGACAGCGTACAATCGGGCGCGCCGCTGCGTTTCAGCTATGCGCGGCTGAATATGGAAGCGCTCAACTACTACTGGACGCTTTATCCGGATACACGCGCCTGCCGTCGTTTCGATGCGATTGTCGGATTATATCTCGGCAGTGATCCAAATTTCCACGCGACTGACCGTTGGCGTGGCTTCAACGCGCAGTTTGATAGCTGGTGTGACCGAAGGTACTGGTAGACCGCGCGTATTTAGGGTTCGCGTGACTCGACCGTTGCAGCAGAGGCCACTATCGAACGAATCCGATCCACGACCATTTCAATCGCGACCACGTTGCGCCCGCCGCGCGGGATGATTACATGCGCGTAGCGTTTGCTTGGTTCGACAAATTCAAGGTGCATCGGGCGCACTGTCGAAAGGTATTGTTTAATCACCGCTTCGGCGACGCGACCACGCTCTTCGAGATCGCGCTGCAAGCGCCGGATGAAGCGAATATCGGCGTCCGCATCGACGAAAATCCGCATGTCGAAGAGGTCTCGCAGCGCGGGTTCCGCAAAGATCAGAATGCCTTCAACCAGAATGATCGGCTTGGGGTCAACCCGGAGCGTTTCCCCGGTGCGGCGGTCCTGTGTGAAATCGTAATGCGGGACGAACGCGGGTTCGCCGCGCTGCAATTGCTGGATATGCTCCACGAGGAGCGCGGTATCGAGCGAATTGGGATGGTCGAAGTTGGGTCGGTCATCCACGATGGGCAGCTCGTCCCAATCGCGGTAGTAGCTATCGTGCATCAGGTACGCGATGTCGGTCCCGACGCGGGCGCGCAGTTCGCGGGAGACGGTCGTTTTGCCGGAACCCGTCCCGCCCGCGATCCCTATCGTCACTGGCCGCCGTTCCTGCGCACCGTCCGTCATACCCTCCCCCTTCCACAAAAAAAGCCCGCAGAGCGTACTGCGGGCCGGGTGAGCCACCTTTCGGATTTGAACCGAAAACCTCACGCTTACGAAGCGTATGCTCTACCGTTGAGCTAAGGTGGCGCTCGATTGCCGCTGATGATAGCATGCGCGGCAGGCTGCGACAAGGGGAAAGTTCGCGTATCGAGGGTGTGAATTAAGACGGATCGGATGAATGTGACCCCTTCACAATGCGCGCCGTATTTCTTCGTAGGGGCGGACCTGCGTGTCCGCCCAATGGGAACGGATCGGATGAATCCGACTCCTACACAATGAGCGCAAGTTCTCCATTGGCTGCGGTCTGCCCCGCCAATGCTTCATCAACGACGAGGACCAGTTTTCCGCGCACGCGCTTCGTCTCGCTTTCACGCTGTGCGGCAGCGGCAGCGGCGAGTGGGTAACACCCGCCGACAACAGGCCGTATCTTGCCCTGTTCGATCCAGATGTTGAGCGCTTCCATATCGGAGCCGTTAGGCTTTACGAGGAACGATTTGAGCCGTTTGCCGCCCCCGGTGAGCCGCACTCGCGCGGCAGCGAGTGGATTACCATAGATGAAATTGATAGTGACCATCGTTCCGCGCGGCGTGAGCAGAGCGCCGAGTGCCTTGTACGGATGAACGCCAACCGCATCGAATATGACATCGTAGGTTCCCGGCCATGCGTCGGGCGACTGCGCGGTGTAGTCGATGGTCGCATCCGCGCCGAGGTCGCGCACGAAGGCGAGGTTGCGTGTACTTGCCACGCCTGTGACGTGCGCGCCAAGCGCCTTTGCGATCTGCACCGCGAACGATCCGACTCCGCCCGACGCGCCGTTGACGAGGACCCGCATCCCGGCCTGCACTTGCGAAAGTTTGCGGAGGGCTTGCAGGGCGGTCAGCGCGGCGAGCGGGATGGCCGCTGCGTCGGTGAAGGTGAGCGCGTCAGGGATGCATGCGAGGTCTTCGCCGCGCATCGTGACATATTCCGCATACGCGCCGGCGTCGCGCGTCGGGCGCATTCCGTAAACTGCATCACCGGGTTTGAAACGTGTCACATTGATGCCAGTGGATTCGACAATACCCGCGACATCCATGCCGGGAGTGAAAGGAAATTTCAGCCTCACGATTCGCTTGAGATCGCCGCGCCGCAGTACCCAGTCTGCCGGGTTCACGCCTGCTGCGACAATCCGAACCAGAACTTCTCCTTCGCCAGGTGCGGGCTTCGGAACCTCTATTTCTTTCAGAACTTCGGGCGAACCATACTCTGAAAAGGTGATTGCACGCATTTGGAACTCCTCCTGTTTTACCGACAAGTTGGTAGAAAATAGACGCAAAAAAACTAGCGTAACCAGCCATCGAGAAGCATGTCGATCATGTCTCGCCCAAGCTGTTCACGGCTGCCGACGGCATACTTGGGGATGTGATGGATGGTTTCGATGAGGGTGAAAAACGACATTGCGCCCATATCGAGGTCTTTCAGACGAATTTCGCCGCGCGCTTGAGCGCTTTCAAGCGCTTCGACGATGGGCAATCGAAGCGAATCGTAAGCGAAGTTCATCAGCCGTTCGGCATTGGAGGCGTCCAGTTCCGCCATATCCGCGCTGACCATGTGTCCGAGATCGACCGGAGCCTGACTGAGCAACCATGCACTGACCGCATAAAGTTTTTCGCGCAGCCCTTCACCCGACCCGCGAACCGCCCGCGTCAAGCCGTCGCGATGGCGGGCGAAGCTGCGTTCCATCACTTCGATGAAAAGCTGCTCCTTGCCGCCCGCGACATAGTAGTAGAGCGAGGCGTGCTTCATTCCAACGACTGCAGCGATGTCGCGCAGCCGCACGGAGGTATAGCCGCGCGCGGAGAAGAGCGCTTCGGCAGCATCCAGAATCCGTTCCTTCGATTCGTTGTCGCTCATGGCTTACCTACAATTTGGTAGAATTATCCGCGAGCTTTGGATTTTTGTCAAGTTAACCAATCGTCTCAATTGCGCCGCGCACCGCAATCTGTTACGATCCTACGCTTATGAAACTCTGGAACCATTACCACGTCGCGACTTCCATAGAGGACGCGCTCGCGATCCTTGCGGAACACAATGGGCGCGCGCAAATCGTCGCGGGCGGGACGGATTTACTGCTCGATATTCAACAGGGCAACCACCCGGTTGCGGAAATGCTCGTCGATATTTCGCGCATCCCGGAATTGCGCACAATTGAAATTCAGGAAGACGGAACCGCGCTCATCGGTGCGGGCGTGACACACGCCGAAATCAACGCGCACCCGCTGCTCCGCGAGCGAGCGACGTGTTTGGTCGAAAGCTGCGGCGTGGTCGGCGGTCCACAGGTGCGCAACGTCGCGACGCTCGGCGGTAACGTCGCGCACGCGCTCCCGGCAGCGGATGGCACGCTCTCGCTGGTCGCGCTGGATGCGATGGTCGAAATCGCTTCCGTAGCGGGGCGCGAATGGAAGCCGATCCGGGAACTCTTCGCGGGTCCGGGGCGCTCCGCGATCAACCCCACCCTGCAACTCTTGACGCGCTTCGAGGTGCGGTTGACCGGACCCGGCGAGGCCTCGGCCTTCAAACGGATCATGCGTCCGCAGGGCGTGGCGCTGCCCGTGCTGGGATGTGCGGCACGAGTCGCGCTCGATTGGGGGCGCAACAGCTTCGCGGCGGTGGCGCTCAGTCTCGGTCCGGTTGGACCCACGCCGACGCGCGCCGCCGAAATCGAGCAGGAATTGATTGGGCAACCCGCCGACGCGGATAGTATCGAAGTGGCTGCACAGGCGGCACGCGCGGCACTCCACCCGCGCACGAGCAAATATCGCGCAACAGCGGCCTATCGCACGGAAATGATCGAAGTGCTGGTCCGTGATGCGCTCACGGCAGCGCTTGAGCGCGCGCAAACCGACAGCGTGCGCGAAATCTTCCAGGCATGACGAGCGCTAATCACAAATCTGTTATTGAATCTATATCCCGGCAACCAACAACGCGGCTAAAATCTGTCATACCCATATTGGCCTGAGCAGGATGATGTGATATGCCCCTCTTGCAAATGATCTATGTCAGTTCGGCAACGTACCCGATGACCGAAGACGACCTCAAAAGCATTCTCTCCGCGAGCCGCCGTAACAACCCGGCGCGCGGTATCACCGGAATGCTGCTCTATCAGGAAGGCTACTTCATCCAGGCCATCGAAGGTGAAGAACAGGCCGTGCATGAGCTATACTATAAAATTGAACTCGATCCGCGTCACCGTGCCGTCCTCAAACTCACCGAATCGCCCATCACAAAGCGCAGTTTCGGCCAGTGGGCGATGGGTTTCAACCATGTGGGCGATTTGCCGCCCGAAGATGCGGCCAACTTCAGCGATTTTCTGAGCCAGCCGAAAGCCGAAGTCCTGATGCAGGACCTATCGCGTGTGCAAATGCTGCTCGATGCCTTCCGCGACCGTAGTTTCTTCTAGTGTAAAAGGTCCCTATATGTCGCACCTGTCGCTCACCATCAACGGCCAGCCCTTCGAACGCGAGATCGACCCCTCGCGCACGCTCGCGGAATTTCTGCGCTACGACCTCGGCCTGACCGGGACGAAGATCGGATGCAACGAGGCCGAGTGCGGGATTTGTACGGTGCTGGTGGGCGTGGTTCCGGTGAATAGCTGCATCTATCCGGCGCTGCGTGCAGCCGGGGCGGTGGTGACGACAATTGAAGGGCTGGGGCAGCCGGGCGCGCTCGACCCGCTGCAAGCGCAGTTTATCGAACACGGCGCAGTGCAGTGCGGCTTCTGCACGCCCGGCCTGATCATGACCGCGCGCGCGCTTCTGAATAGCAACCCCGCGCCTAGCGAACCTGACATCAAACACGCGCTCAAGGATACTTACTGCCGCTGCACGGGGTATACCAGCGTGATCCGCGCGATCCAATCCGCTGCTGCTTTCGAACATGAGGGATGCGCCCATGCGCAGCAAATCGCGCCGAGCGACCCCGCAGAATTGAAAGTGGTGGGGCATTCGCTACCGGGGCAGGAAGCGGAATTGAAAGTCACCGGGCGCGCGATGTTCACCGATGACTATGTGTTTCCCGGTATGCTCTTCGCCCGCACGTTACGCGCCGCGCACCCGCACGCGCGCATTCTGGCGATTGATACCGAGCGCGCGAAGGCGCTGCCCGGCGTGCGCTCGGTTCTCACGTACAAGGATGTACCGGGGCGCAACCGTCACGGCCTCGTTCACCTCGATTGGCCTGTGCTGTGTGATGACAAGGTGCGCTACATGGGCGATCCGGTTGCCATCGTCGCCGCCGATACGCAGGACATCGCGGACGAAGCGCTCAAACTTATTCACGTCGACTATGAACTGCTGCCTGTCGTCGCGGACCCGGAATTCGCGAATACGCCCGGCGCGCCGATCCTGCACGAAGGGCGCGAGGGCGGCAACCTGCTCAAGCACATCAAGGTCCGGCACGGTGACATCGACGCGGGTTTCGCGGCTGCGGATGTGATCATCGAGAAGGAATATCACACCGCGACGACGGAACACGCTTTCCTCGAACCGGAGTGCGCGATTGGTGTCCCGGCGGGCTATAGCGACCCGACCAACGCCGAAACGCTGGATAAACTGACCGTGTTCGTTGGCTCGCAGATTCCCTATCAGGACCGTGATCAGGTGGCGGCGGCGCTCGGCGTCCCGAACGAGGCGATCCGCATTCGCGGTACGCTGATCGGCGGCGGCTTCGGCGGCAAGGAAGACATCGCGGGGCAAATTCACGTCGCGCTGCTTGCGCAGGTAACGGGCTTGCCTGTGAAAATGCTCTACACGCGGCAGGAGTCGCTCGTCTTCCACCCGAAGCGCCACGCGACCGTGATCCGCATCAAGACGGGCGCGACCCGCGACGGTCGGCTGACCGCGATTCAGGCCGAACTGTATGGCGACGGCGGCGCTTATGCCAGCCTCTCCGACAAGGTGCTGACGCGCGCGACTACGCACGCGACCGGACCGTACATCGTCGCGAATGCAAAAATCGACTGCTATGCGATGTATACGAACAACCCGGTTTGCGGCGCGTTTCGCGGCTTCGGCGTGACGCAATCCGCGTTCGCCGTCGAACAGAATATGGACCTGCTCGCGGAAGCGCTGGATATAGACCCGCTCGAATTGCGCCGCATCAATGCGCAGCGCGTCGGCGCGACCACGGCGACCGGGCAGCTTCTGCGCGAAAGCGTCGGCCTGCTGGAAAGCATCGACAAGGTGGAAGGCTCCATGCGCGACCACCATGCGAACAGCGCGCAGCCCTTCCGCTATGGGTGGCGAGAGGGCAAGAAGGCCTATGGGTGGGGTATTGCGTCCGCATACAAGAACACGGGGCTGGGCGGCGGCGCGGCGGATAAAGCGGGCGTCGAGGTGGAAGCCTTCGATGATGGCACGTTTGAGGTCCGCACCTCATCGGCGGATATGGGGCAGGGGCTGGTGATGGTCGTCGCGCAGTGCGCAGCGGAAGAACTCGGCGTGCCATACAACCGCGTCCGTGTGCTGCTCAGTGATACGGATAAAACCCCGAACGGCGGTCCGACCACCGCTTCACGCCAAACCTACGTCACCGGGAACGCCGCGCGGCTGGCCGCCAGCCAACTGCGCAACGCGCTCGCTCGCACCGCCGCCGAACATCTGGACCGCCCGCCGGAGAATATGCGCTTCGAGGAAGGCTTGATCCGCTGCGACGGGCTGGAAGTGCAGGTCGGCGAAGTCGTACAGATCATGAAGCGGCAGGGCTTGCAGCCGCGCTCGCTCTATGAATACCTCGCGCCGACGACGCAGGCGCTCGGCACGGGCGGCGATATGCACTTCGCGTTCAGCTACGCGACGCAGGCCGCGCTCGTCGAGGTGGATTTGGAGACGGGCGAGGTGCAGTGCCTCAAGGTGATCGCGGCCAACGACATCGGGCGCGCGATCAACCCACTCGCGTTGCAAGGGCAGGTCGAAGGCGGGATCGTGATGGGACTCGGCAACTGCCTGACGGAAGCATTCATCACGGAGGAAGGCGTCCCCTGGTCGCGGCTGCTCTCCCGCTACAAGATGCCGAGCATCCGGCACACGCCGGAGATCATCTCGCACATCATCGAGGCGAAGACGGCAGACGGTCCGTATGGCGCGAAAGGCGTCGGCGAGATCAGCTCGATCAACACCACGCCCGCGATTGCCAACGCGATTGCGAATGCGACGGGCGTGCGTGTGTATAACCTGCCCGTCGATCAGGATGCGCTGTTGCGCGCGATGAAGGCGGGTGAGCGCGAAGTGCATACGGCATGGCAGGATGTGAAATAGGTGTCAACCAACGTGGTCAAAAAACTGAATCCTCAGATGCCAATTCCCAAACTTGACAACGTTACGCTTGGTGACTATTGGTCGTGGGCCTATTCTAATCTACTAAACAATATCAACCGCGGCATTTTCGCGGAATTTCTCGTGGGGGTCGCGCTCTCTGTTACCGATCAACCACGCAAAGAATGGGAGAGCTGGGATCTCGAGTACCGTGACCAAAGGATTGAAGTCAAAACGTCCGCATATCTACAAAGCTGGTTGCAGAGTCGCTCCTCAATAATCAGGTTTGATATTGGTCACAAAAACGGCGGCGATATTGGAAGCAGTACGCTTGTAGGGGAACGACGACGTTTCTCTGACTGGTACATTTTCTGTTTGTATTCGGAAACGGATCCCTCACAAGCAGATGTATTAAATATTGCTGCTTGGCAGTTTTTTATTCTGAGTACCACAGCAATCAACCAGTCGTTTGGGGAACAAAAAGGCGTTGCGTTAAATCGGATAAAAGCGCTGTGCAGCGCGTTGACATTCGAGGAGCTAAAACCTGAATTGGATAAATTGATTTTGAAGCCCGAACTATTGAAAAATGAGCTGCGAAATGTTGATACTGATACCGAATAGCAGATTTATTTGACCTCCTTTTCCTCTAATACGATAAGCCCTAGAACTTCCAGCTTTTTCTGTATCGCGTAATTGGAGCGTTGGTGTTTTGCAGCGAGTTCACCGATTGAAAGCCCGCTCTTGAACTCTTCCCACAGCGCCGCCAATTCATCATTGTTCCAAGCCAATCCGTGACGTAAATACTTCTTCCGTGCGAGTTCGTGCCAGTTTTCCTTGATCAGTCCCATTTGAATGAGCTGCGCACGTATTTCGCTGCGGGTTCGCTGTAATTGTTTTGCCATATCGGATGACTCAGCTTTGAGTTCATGCAGTGACGTGAGCATTTGAATATCTGCGATAGTCCAAGCCAAGCCGGAACGCGGAAAATGGCGGTCCCTGCGAGTTTGTCGAGCAGGTTCTTCCTTTATGTGGCTTTGAAGAAGATCAAGTGCTGCTTGCGCAGCATCGTAAATATCGCGTGGGTGAGTCCCGTCTATGTTGGCAAGTATGAACGGGTAGTCATAACCCGCAGCGATGAGCGTCAAAATTCGATGATGTTTCTCGTTCAGCATTGATGTAGTACCGTGAGAAGACAGCAGGCTTACTTGTTGGCGACCAAGTTATCCGGATTGAGTTCTTCCGGGTCTACTATTTTTCCGGTCGCGTGCAGCTTATCGTAGTTGATGCTGCCATCTGGGTTCAGTGCATCACCAAGCGACTCGGTGAGTACGCGCTCTTCCCATTCGGCTTCGGTCTCTTCATCTGCAAGATCATTCACCAATAGCTGAACTACTTTCAGCTTGCTTGTGTGGTCGAGGCCACGCAGTGTTTCAATCAGGGTATCGGGAAGCATCGTATTCGCTCCTTATGTGTTCGATTGAGTTTACCAGCATTAGAAGCGCGCGTAGTATACTTTTCCCTATTCCTCTTTTTCGGAGCCATTCATGATTGCCAACCGCATCGGCGGACATGCCAACAGTTACCACACCCACCCGCTGACGGATGCGCTCGAAGGCATTGCCGCCGCCGGGTTCCGCTATATCGAACTCTCTGCCGTTCGCGGCTGGACCGAACATATCCCGCTCGATGCCGACGCGCGGGCGCTCAGTCACATTCAGCGGCAGCTGAACCGCCTCGCGCTCACGCCGATCAGTCTGAGCGGTCACAGCGACCTGACTACGCGCGAAGGCGTGGCGCTCGGCAAGCAGGCGCTCGACCTCTGCGACCGTATGGGCATCGACCTGCTGAACACCGCGATCGGTGGTCATTACAGCGAGAACGAGGACGAGGCCGCCTTCATGGGCAATATCCACGACCTCGCGGATTATGCCGCCGAGCGCGGGATCATGATCGGGATCGAGGTTCATGGCGAGATTACCAGTTCAGGACGCAAGGCGATCCCAATCATCGAACGGATCAATCGCGACAACGTGCGAATCAACTATGATACGGGCAATGTCGAATTCTACGATGGCGGGACCAAAGCCGTCGATGACCTTGCCGTGACCGTCCCGCTGATGGTTCACTGTCATCTGAAGGACCACATCGGCGGGGCGCGCGTCTGGAACTTCCCGGCGCTCGGCGCGGGTGAAGTCGATTTCAAGCGAGTTTTCGATATTTGCGTGCGAAATGGGTTTTCGGGACCGTTCAGCGTCGAACTTGAATTTACGGGGGAGCCGTTCCCGCCGCTGGATGAGGTCAACCGCGCGATGGCGGTTTCCTATCAATATCTTCAGTCGCTCGGAGTGCTATAACCTATGAAAGTCGGTATTCTCGGCTCCGGCTTCATGGGCGGGACGCACGCCCGCGCGTTCGCGACGCTCCCGGATGTGCAGATCGTCGCCGTCTCCGCGCAGCATCTGGAACACGCCGAAGCGCTGGCGCGCGAGGTCGGCGCACGCGCAACCACGAATGATCTGGAAATATTGAGTGATCCGGCTATCGACGCGGTGAGCATCACACTCCCGACACATCTGCACCGCGAAGCCGCGATCCTCGCCTTGCAAAATGGCAAGCACGTTTTGCTAGAAAAGCCGTTCGCGCTCTCCGTCGCGGATTGTGATGCGGTGATCGATGCGCAGCGCACGAGCGGCAAACAGCTCATGCTCGCGCACGTCCTGCGTTTCTGGCCGGAATACGTCACGCTGGTTGATTTCGTGAAAAGTGGACAGATTGGGAAGCCGCTCGCCGCGACTGCTACGCGCCTCTCCGCACCGCCGGGGTGGGCGCAGTGGTTCCGCAACCCGGCTTTGAGCGGCGGCGCGGTGCTGGATATGTGCATCCACGATTTCGACGTGCTGAACTGGCTATTCGGCACGCCGCAGACAGTCTATGCACGCGGACAGCAAGCCGCGCCCGACCTCTGGAACCATGTCGCTGCGACGGTCGATTTTGGTGCGGTGAGCGGGACTGTCGAAGGCAGCCATTTCATGCCGCCGGAGTTCCCGTTTACTTCCTCGCTGCGCGTGGTGTGCGAAGGCGGCGCGGTTGAATATGCGTTCCGTGCAGGCGGCGCGACAGTAACAAACCCCGGCGGTTCCTCGCTGACGGTCTACGAACCGGGCAAGGCTTCCGCGCTCCCGGTGCAGGCCGCTGATGGTTACGTAGAGCAAATCGCCTATTTTGTGGAGTGCGTCCGCGCGGACCGTGCGCCTGAACGCGGTACGCCAGAACAGGCGCGTCTCGCGGTGCGGACCTGCCTCGCCGCGCGTGAGTCGATGGAGACGGGGCAGGTCGTGCGGGTGGAGTAACGGTCGGCTCAGGCCGTTTGCAGGGTCGCGAGCAGTTCCTCAAAACGGTCATAAGTCTCGTTCGAGCCTTCTTCCATACCAGAATTGATCAGCCCATCGCGCTCATCGGCTGAACGGAACACCCCCGAACCGATCACGATCATGCGCGTGCGGCCATCGGGTAGCGCTTCAAAGCGCGCGACTTCGAGCAGAACATTTCCCGGCATCCCCTCGAACTCGAAGGTCTGTACGATGCGCTCCGGCGCGGTCATCTCGTGGTAAATGCCATGAAAAGCATATTCTGTACCGTCGGGTTCGCGGTTGAGAAAACGCCATGCGCCGCCGGATTTCGGCTCCATCGCATCGACGACGGTGCGCAGGCGTCTGGGACCCCACCATTGCGGGATGTGCTGCGGGTCGGTGTAGGCTTTGAACACGAGGTCGCGCGGCGCGTCGAAAATGCGCTCCGAGACGATGGTTTGTCCACTCACTTCAGCGATTGGCGTTGCTTCGGACATGGTGTATCTCCTCGTTCACGTTGGCGATGAAGAGGAGTATACAGCAGTTATTTATAACTGTCAAGTTATATAACGCAAACAGAATGTGCATGTAGTCAGGTACGGTGACGCATGGTGTAGGCGATATACCCCGCCACTGCGAGTATCCCCAACGCGAGGATTGGCGTCAGGATCATACCGCCGTCGCGCCCAGCACCGATCTGCCCCTGCACCCAGGGGAAAATCGCTGCGCCGCTGGTCCCCAATGCCGTGACCACCCCGGAAACGCGACCGCGCGCCGCCGGGTAGAGGCTCGTCACGGTCGCAAACGCGGTCGGCCAGATGGGTCCAAACCCAAGCCCGACAATGAGCGCCGCGACCTGTGCTGCCGTTTGTGACTTCGGCAATAGCAGCAGCAACACCGCCCCGCCTGTGATGACGAGGCTACCCGTCGCGATCATCTGCACACCGGAGAGGACGCGCAGCAACAAACTCGCGGCGAACCGTCCAACCGTCAGGCCGACCGCAATCAGCGACGTTCCCAGCGTGGCAGCAGCTTCTGTGCTGCCCGCAACCAGCGTCATCTGTGTAAAGAGCCACGCGCCAAAGCCGCCTTCCACGCCCGTATAAAGGAACGCCACAAGGATGTACGGCGCGACTCGTCGCCAATCCACCTGTGCGCGGGTTTGCGTGTGCGGCGCGCTCCCGACGAACACGTTCACGCGCTGCAAAGGCACGATCAACGCAAGCGTCAGCACGCCCAAAATGAGGAAACTCAATCCCACATCGCCGCGACTCAAGCCGAAGTTGACAAGTTGCGGTCCGGCTATCGCGCCGAAGCCAAAGATCGCGTTTAGGAAATTGCTTGCAATGCCAGCGCGTTCCGGGTTCATCGCGATGATGGTTATATTCGGACCTATATCAAGCGCTCCAAAGCCGAGGCCGAGCAGCAAAATCGCAAAAAGCGCGATGGGTAAAGTCGCCGCAACGGCGAGTAGCAGCGCCCCCGCGCCCATCAGTGCCGCGCCGAGTTGCAGGACGTAGCGCGCATTGGTGCGTTGTAGCAGCCAGCCATAAAACAGCACGCTTCCGCACACGCCGAAGAATTGCAAGCCTGTGAAGATGCCCGCGTCTTCGAGCCGCATCCCGAACTTCCCCGTGAGTGCCTTATATGCCGGACCGAGCATCGTGGCCGCCAGCCCAAGCGCGATGAACGACGCATAGCAAGCGTAAGTCGCGGCGCGCGTGTTCTGTGCCGCGTGAATATCAGTCATATGAGGTTAGTCTTCCTGTATGATGAGGTCCGCGTAACGTTCGCGACGGCGCGCGATATGCCATCTTTCACCTTCAACGACGACTTCCGGCGGGCGTGGTCGCGCATTGTAGGTCGAACCCATCACTGCGCCGTAAGCACCCGCCATCAGGACCGCGAGGCGATCTCCCGGCGCAAGATAGGGCAGCGGTGCATCGCGTCGCAACACGTCGGTACTTTCGCATATCGGACCGACGACCTGCGCGGGCGAGAGCGGTCCGTTGGCTGCGTCGCGGAGCGGTAAAATCGGGTGAATCGCGCCATAGAGCATCGGTCGGAGCAGTTCGGTCATGCCGCCATCCGTGACAATAATCCGCTCGCCATCAACCTGCTTGATATACTGTGCCTCGATCAGCAGCGCACCCGCATCCGCGGCGATATAGCGCCCCGGCTCGAAGCTGAGTCGCAGATCACGACCCGCGAAGACGCCGATCAGCGCGTCCGCGAAGGCTTCCGGCGGTGGGTAATCCTCATCGGTATAGGCAACCGGGAACCCGCCGCCCATATTCACATTCACTATCGCCGGGAAGTCATCGACCAACCGTAGCGCGTGGCGTGCCGCTTCCACTGTCTCTTCGACCGACCCCAATTGTGAGCCGATATGTACGTGAATGCCGCTGATGTCGAGCGCGGGGTAGCGCTCCGGGTGCGCGAGCGCGGCCCGCGCATCGGATTCTGCAATGCCGAATTTCGCGGCAGCGTGTCCAGTCGCGATGTGCTGATGCGTATTGGCCTGCACCGCCGGGTTGAGCCGCAACGCGCACCGCGCCCGCACGCCGCGTCCGGTTGCAAGTGCGTTCAGGCGTTCCAGTTCGCCCATGCTTTCGACATTGAAGCAGCCGACCCGCTGCTCCAGCGCATAATCGAGTTCGGCTGAGGTTTTGCCGACACCTGCGAAGACGATATGCGCCGGGTCCGCGCCCGCCGCGAGCGCACGGTAGATTTCGCCACCGCTCACCGCGTCAAGTCCCGCGCCTTCCGCGAGCAGCACACGGATGATCGCAAGGCTGGCGTTCGCCTTCAGACTGTAATGCAGGGTTGGTGTGAGCGGCGCGAGCGCGGCAGCCAGCCGCCGATAATTCGCGCGGATGCGGTCAAGGCTGTAGACGTAACACGGAGTCCCGGCGGCGTCTGCGATGGTGTTGAGCGAGACGGCTTCGCAGTGCAGAGCGCCGTCGCGATATTGGAAAGGCAAAAGGTATGACCTCTGAGTCAGACAGAGAAGGCGTTGAGCGGGTTAATTATAGCGCCCTCTGTGGTCGCGGCGCGCAGTAGCTTGAGTCGTACACCGCAAGTTGATTCCGAAGGCCAGTCTCAAGCGCATCGTCGAGATGCTGCGTCATAAATAACACCGGCTGAATATGCCCCCCGCGACCTTTGAAGTGCGCTCTGCACTCTCGTTTTGGGACGACATTCTTGCCGTCCCCAGGCATTCGGCATCTCCGTGAATTCATAACAGCATTCTAGGCGTCGCCCATCATCAAGCCTTCGATGGTATGACCCTGCACGATAGGCTCAAGCGTATCAACCATGCGGCAGATCACATGCTGGCGCACGGAGTCAGGCAGTGTGTCGTAATAGACTTTTGTGAACTGGAGATCGTGACGTTCCGCGTTTCGCGCGTCGGGCGCATCCACGCCGAGGACGAGGACCGGGCGTGACTTGCTGGATTGATTAGCCGTGCCGCGATGTATCGTGAGTGCCGAGCGCACCGAAATATCGCCCATTTTCGGCATTTTCTGCTGTGCGCGTTCGCTGTAGCGCGGATAGAGCGCTTTAGCAGGGAACATGCCGTGTTCAAATTCGGTCGGCTCGTCCCACTGCGTACCGGGCGCGATCTCGAAGGGTCCCATGTCCTCGAAGACATCGACCGCAGTAATATTGAACGCCAGCGAGTTCAAGCGCCGCCCGGTGAGCGTCTCCTCCGGAGCGGGGAAATCACGATGCCAGGGTTGGTTTTCCGCGCCTGGACCCGGCACATCGAACCCGATCTCGACGATCTTGTAATCGGGACCGAGAATCGCCTCGTTCACCGCAACGACCCAGGGATGCGTCACCAGATCGACGAAGCCGCGAATATCCTGCGGGTGAATTTCCACATAATAACGCTTTGGTCCACGTCCGACCGCGCCGCCCGGACGCTTGAGCGCCTCCTGAAAAGCGATCTCAATGTCTTCGCGCATCGCGCGTACCCATTCGCGGTCAAAGGCACCCTTGAGACCGATAATGCCATCGCCATATAGCCCGCCCATTATCGCAGCGATGTCGTACTGCCGGGTAGTTGTCATCGTTTGCATAGTACGCCCCTCAAAAAGTTTTTAAAGTGATCACAAGTATAATCTGTTTTCATGAATTGGTGTGAGATACGACTCGTCTTGCGGGTTGACAGCACGCCGCAAAACGCGCACACTTGATCCGTAATACGGGTTGCTCAAGGATACGTTATGGCTGCCAGATGTTGGGTTTGTGAGCAGGATGCTCATGCGTCATGCCGTTTTTGCGGACGTTTCATTTGCAAGGAACACGCCTCGAAGATGCCGACCTTCCTGGCGGTGTATGTTGGCGCGAACGAAACCCCGAAGGCCATTGTGGTCGCGGATGCGATCTGGTGTGGCGTATGCAGGCCGCAGCCGGAGCCGATAGAAATGCCTGAAATCTACTAGCGGAGGAAATTCCATGCTTCAATTGAAACGAACCACAGCGCTATTGCTCTGCGCGACGGTGTTGATGCTCGTCAGCGGTACGCAGCGCGCGGCACAGGCGCAAGGCACGCCCCGCCCGAACCTGACCGCGCTCATCTACAGCACCGATGGCAAAGGCGCGTCGGCGCAGGTTTTCACACCGACCAGCAAGCAGGGTCGCGAAATCTTCAAAGTCTCCGAACAGATGAACGCATTGCTCTCCGATGAGGCGGCGTGGGTCGTCCTTTACGGGACCATCGATCAGGCCGGGACCTTTGCGGCCAGCTATGGGCGCACGGGAGACGCGAAAACGACGCCGCTCCCCGTCGAAAAAGGCTTCACCTTCATCGGCGGCAGCTTCAACCCGTCCAGCACGCGCCTCGCATACACACTCGCCAGGCTGCCTGAGCAGCCCGATCAGCAGACCTCGTATATCCTGAGCGTACTGGACCTGACCACAGGCAAAATCACGAGCTATCCCGGCACGGTCATCTTCCCGACGGGCGCAAACGGCGCGAAGAATCCGGTTCCCCAGGTCGGCTTCTACGGCGGTCCACTGACGATTGGCTGGCTGGATGACAATCGGCAGGTGGTCAGCCCGTTCGTGCCGTTCTCCGATGGCGGCATCGATGGATTGTACGTACTGGATTTGAGCGCCGCGCCTGCTGGACCGCTGCCCGCCGCCAAACCGCTCACGGCGCAGCCGATCACGGGCTTCTCGTATAAAATTTTCAGCCCGGATCACAAGCGGCTGGCCTACGCCTTCGGGGACCCGAAGCGCCCGATCCCGAACCTCGATGGTCCGTTTGCCAATACGGTCGGTGTGCTGGACATCGCCAGCGGCAAGACTGCGATCATCGCCGCGCCGAAAGATAACGGCGTTGGAAACGGCCTGACGTTCAGCCCGGATGGGTCGAAGGTCTATTTCAATATCGGACCGTACATCCTCGACCCGGCGACCGGGGGACCGATCATGCAAGGCGCGAAAGTCCTCATTGCTGACGCCGCAACCGGACAGACCGCCGACGGTCCGCTGTTGGTGATGGATACCAAAGCTGTCGTGAACCAGATGCAGGCGTGCGGTACGACTCTCTTTTACTCCGTCTCGAAGACGGACCCGAACGCGCCGACCTCGCAGCTTGTGGCCGCGCCGCTCGCCAACCTGAGCCAGCAGACCACGCTCTACGATGGTACGGGCTACGTTACGCTGGTCGGCTGCGCCCCATAATCATGCTCCCGCCGCTGGACCTCATGGTGATGAGCGGTCCCTTCGATGGGCGCATCATCCGCCTGAACGCCCCGAACAACCGTAACCCGGAGTTCGGGACAGGCTATATCATAGGGCGGCGCGAAAGCTGCGACCTCGCGCTGCCCTATGATCGCTGGGTCAGCGGACGGCACGCGCGGCTGTATGCGCTCGATGGCTGGCTGCTTGAAGACCTGCGCAGCACGAACTATACCTATCTCGCAACGGCGCGCGGGGATGGCACGTATTCCGGGCGGGTGCGCGTCGAGGGCGAGGTTCCGGTGCAGGTCGGCGCGCTGTTTTTGATTGGGCGGGTGTGGTTGCGCTTGCAGAAGATCGGCTAACGAATCAATGAAGACGGGTCGGTCAAGCCCGACCCCTACGCCTGAACGTGAATGTCTTTGTAGGGGCAGACCGATGTGTCCGCCCTTCTTTCATCGGTTACGGCTGCCCGCCTGTGCTGCTGGCAGTCGTGCTGGCCGCGCCATTATTGCCGCTGTCGGCTGAACCCGCGAGGCCGAGCCGCTTGCGGCGCTCTTCGAGCTGGCTATCGACCTGCGTATCGCCTACGGCCTCGTCCATCTGGTCCGTGAGGCGCGTCGAGCTGTATTCGAGCTGTGCGTCTTCGCGATCCAGCCGGGCGCGGATCGTATCTCCGATACGGCGGATGTCCTCGTCGCCGACGCCTTTCAGGTCGTTCAGGCTCTTGATCGTCTTGTTGGCGACCTTCTTGGCTTCGGCCAGCTTGAGCAGTTCCTTGAGGTGTTCGCGCTCCTGCTTGATGGTGGAGAGCCGCCCTTCCATCTTCAGCTTGGCGTCCATCATCTTTTGATATTCGTTCTGCTGCTGCTGCCATTGCTCATAGAATTCCTGCGCCTGCGTCTGCTTCTGGTTCAGGTTCTTCTGCGCGGCGGCGGCGAGGTCGGTCTTGCCGCGTGTGAGCAGCGTGTCGATGTCGCGGTCGGTCTTATCGACATCGGAGGAGATTTCGTCGTATTTGCGCTTGAGCGTCTTGGCGCTGCCGCCGAGCGTGACGATATTCTCTTCCAGTTCGTCGAGGTTGCGCTCGGCCTGCCGGACGTATTCATCCATGACTTGCACGGAGTTGGATTCCAGCGCGCGGTCAACGATGCCGTGCAGGTTTGCAGAGATGAGCGTGTTTACTTTATCGAGGATTGATTGAGCCAAGAGACTGCTCCTTATTTTATTCGCGCGGTAGAGTTCGGAATATGCGGAGTATAGCATCGGCGCGGAAACTGCGCATCCGCTGCAAAATACTACAAACTTCTATGAGGTGATTTTGTTTTGACAACACTGCTGGATAACCAACCCTTATGAACACCGGGTTTTGATCTGTTGACATTCGCAGCAAATCTCCATATGATTTTGAACGTATGTTCTCATTCCAAAGAAGGAGATAGCGACATGGCTAAAATCGGAACTATTGTTTGGACGGATTTGACGATTCCAAATGCAGAAGAGGTCCGTGATTTCTATAAGGAAGTCGTCGGCTGGCAATCCTCGGATGTCGAAATGGGAGACTACGCAGATTTCAGCATGGACGCGCCGGGAACAAATCAGACAGTCGCAGGGATCTGTCACGCGCGCGGCGACAACGCCAGCCAGCCCCCGCAATGGTTGATTTACATCCTCGTCGAAAATCTGGATGCGAGTGTGCAGGCTTGTCAGCGGCTGGGTGGCAACGTGATTTCGGGCCCGCGGCAGGTGGGCGCGGATCGTTTCTGTGTGATTCGCGACCCGGCAGGCGCGGTGATGGCACTCTATCAATCGGGCTGACCTGCTGAGTGCTATGATCGGCTTCGCAATCCCAAACTACACGCTTCGCTTCCGACCTGCCAACCGCTATAATTCCGTGCGTCAGGCGGGCGTCACTCGCTCGTCCTGCATGTCAGACAGGGTTGGCGTATAGTAAGCGGGTGTGTAGTGGATAGCGAGGACGAGCAGGATATGGCCTATTACAACGGTCCGACGCCGAATGTACGGATCAGCGGACGCGCGCGGCAGCGATACGTCAAGCGCCGCACGGGAGCCGCGACCGCAGTAGTACGCGGGTGTCTGGTCCTGTTTACGCTGTGCGTGATGGGGATGCTCTTTTTCGTGCTGGTGATGGGTCCAGTCATGTTCCGGCTGCTGCCCTATGGCGATCAGGATCGCGTCGTGCGGCGCGTCGGTTTCCTTTCGGATTGGATGTATACCGCGACCCCAACCCCGACCTTCATCCCCTCCCCGACCGTCGATCAATCGCGCTTGAACGCAGGTCTCGATCTGCTCGATGATCCGACCGCGACTCCACTCTTCGGCGCGACTCCGCAGGGCGCGCAGCCGACTGCCGCTTCTGGCGCTGCGCCCGCCGCGACACTGACGCTAGTTCCCGGAGAGAGCATCAGCCAGCCGCCGGATGCCACCGTCATCGCACTCGCGCCCACGCGCAACCCGGCGACCGATATACCGATCCCCGCCTCATTCCACATGACGCGCTATCAGTGGGTCCCGCAAAAGTGGAATAACTGCGGTCCCGCGAACCTGACGCAGGTGCTGAATGGCTACGGCGTGGCGGCCACGCAGGAAGATCTCGCCGGGTGGCTCAAGCCGAACGCCAACGATGCGAACGTCAGTCCCTGGCAGCTCGTGAGCTACGTCAATACGAAATTGGTCGGCAAGTACAAAGCGATTTCGCGCGTGAACGGCAGCCTGAAATTGATAAAAACGCTGATGGTCGCCAAATTCCGACCGATCATCGAAACCGGGCTGCTCTCGCCAAAAGATGGCAGTTGGGAAGGTCACTATCTGACGCCTATCGGCTACGACGATAATCAGAGCATCCTCTACGGATTGGATTCGCTAATTGGTGCGGGCAAGGATAATCAGGGCGTGCGCGAGGAATACAACGACCTCGACTCGCGCTGGGGACAGTTCAACCGCATCTATGTTGTGGTCTACCCTGCGGAGCGCGAGGCCGAATTGAAATCAATCCTCGGCACGGATGCCGACGCCACCCAGAACGTAAAGACCGCGCTCGCTCGCGCCAATCAGGATCGCAAGACCAACCCGGCAGACCCCTATGCGTGGTTCAATGTCGGCATGAACTACGTCCTGCTCAAGGATTACCGACAAGCCGCCGCAGCCTTCGATCAGGCACGCACCGCGGGCGGCGGGCTGCCCTGGCGCATGTTGTGGTATCAATTCGGGTTGTTCTCGGCGTACTATAGCATTGGCGATTACCAGACCGCGCTCGCCCAAGTCGAAAGCACGCTCGCCAACCAGAAGAACGTCGAAGAGTTGTTCTACTGGCGTGGGCTGGTACGCTTCGCGCTCGGCCAAACCTCTGACGCGCAGGGTGATTTGTTGCAAGCGCTCACGCTCAACGGCAACTTCAAGCCTGCGCAGGAAGCGCTCAACGCACTTAATGCCGGGAAAAAACCAGCAGTGTTCGATTCGCCGTAACCTTCCGCTCTAGGGGTCGGATAAATCCGACCCGTCTTGAGGGCGGACACACAGGTCCGCCCCTACAAAGACACTCGCGCTCCGGTGTAGGAGGTTGGGCTTGCCTGACCCGGCTCATGCCGGGCGGACACATCGGTCCGCCCCTACAAATGCACACTGGTGTGGGGGTCGGGCTTGACTGTCCCGTCTTTGTGCCTGTGCGGACGCTGATCTTCTGATATAATTACCGCATCGAACATATGGTCTATCAAAATACCGGAAGGACCAGCCGATGTCGATTCACAGCACGCCGGACACGTTTACAAAAATGACGCAGATGGGCGACCTGACGCTCTTCGAGCCAGCCGGGGACGCACCGCAGGGCGAGCGCAAATCGGTATCTCCCGTCAGCTTCGATGCTGGACGCGCGCCAACGCAGGAGCGCTTTCAATCGGGCAGTCTCGCGGATTGCATCAGCGCAGTCAGCACGCCAAACGGCAAAAAGCCCATCCTCAAAACAATGTTGACGACCGCGTGCGAGCGCAATTGCTATTATTGCCCGTTCCGCGCCGGGCGCACCAAAACCACGCGCGTCACGATCTCGCCGGATGATCTCGCAAAGGGGTTCGATACCTTGCAGCGCTCCGGGCAAGCGGATGGCCTGTTCCTCTCGTCGGGAATCATCAAGGGCAGCGTGACCACGCAGGACAAACTGCTCGACACGGTGCAGATTATCCGGCGCAGGTATCATTACAAGGGCTATGTTCACCTGAAAGTGATGCCCGGCGCGGAGCGTGACCAGCTTTATCGCGCGATGCAGCTAGCCGACCGCGTATCAATCAACCTCGAAGGCGCGACCGCCGAACGGCTGCAAGCGCTCGCGCCCAAAAAGGATTTCGAGGTCGAACTCTTGCGGATGCTGACGATGGCAGAACAAATCAGGCGCGACCACCCCGATGAGCGACTCGCCCGGTCGGTGACGCAGTTCGTCGTCGGCGCAGTAGGTGATACCGATCTTGAACTACTCTCAACAAGCGCGAACCTGTACCAGCACGCCGGGCTGACGCGCGCGTATTATTCCGCGTTTGGACCCGTCACGCAGACGCCTTTCGAGAACGTCCCGGCGGTCTCCGGCACGCGCGAACACCGTTTGTATCAGGCCAGTTTCCTGCTCCGCGATTATGGCTGGGAAGTCGAGGATTTGCCGTTCATGGGCGTCGGCAATCTGCGGCAGGATGTGGACCCCAAACAGGCGTGGGCAGATGAACACCTGCGCCGCGCGCCTATCGAGGTCATGACAGCGGAGCGAACCGCTTTGATGCGTATTCCGGGCATTGGTCCGGTCGCGGCGGATGCGATTCTCAAGGGGCGCAAGCGTGGGCAACTACACGATTTGAACGATCTGGCGAAGCTGGGCGTTCACGGTGTCGAACGCGCCGCGCCGTATGTAACGTTGAGCGGTCGGTCGGTTCCGTCGCAGCAGCCGTTGTTCTAAATTAGATTATAAGGGCGGACACATAGTCCGCCCCTACAAATACAAACGCACTCCGGTGCGGCTTGCGCGGTCCCTCAATCCAGAAAGCGGGTGTCCAGCACGGATTGTTCCGCCGCGCGCACCGTCTGGTATTTATCCAGATAGCCACGCCATAGCCGATCCGCGACGGTGAGCGAGTCGCACTGTACGCCCTGCTTCTGGAAGTAGCTGCACACACGCTCGACATCGCGATAAAGCAGCGTCTTTGCGGCGCGGTTAGCGTGCGCGCTGGTCACTTGCGGGAAGTCGATCAGCGTCACCGCGCCTTCCCAGTAGAGGATGTTGTACGCGGAGAGGTCGCCGTGTATCCAGCCCGCTTGCAGCAGCAGCCGGATATTGCGCAGCACTTCATCGAAGAGCAGATGCGCTTCGTCCTCTTCGAGTGAGACCTGGCTGAGTGCAGGCGCGGCCATGCTGCTATCCCCGATGTAACTCATCAGAATCGCGTTCTCGCTAATCGAGATAGGTTCCGGGACACTCGCGCCCGCCTCACGCAGCATTTTCAGCGTCGTGAACTCGTAGTTCATCCAGGAGCCGTGTTGCAGCGAGACGCCGTAAGCGCTCTTGCTGCGGATCGCGCGCATCTCGCGCTTGTCGCCCTCGTTGAGCGAGCCTTTATCGCCCGCCAGATATTCGCGACCTTCACGGTAAGCGACATCGTTGCGCAGGTTGCGGAACTGGCGCGGGCGGTAGACCTTCGCGGCGAGCAGATCATGCCCAGTCGCGGGGTTGGCCGCGCAGCGGTAGACGCTGGCTTCCTTGCCGCCCTTTACCGCGCCCAGAATATCCGTCACGAGCATGTCATCGAAGAATGGCCGTATCGCGTCGAGCAGCCAGCCAGATTCAAATGGACCGGGTGTATAGGTGGTGCGCAGGAGCGTCCCGGCTTCCACCGCTTCGGTTTGCACCAGTTCTTCGGTGATGTTGTCTTGCGCCTTGTGGCGGTGCGGGTTCGCAGAAGGCTTACGCGCGCGGCGTGCCTTGCGGTCGGTTTTCAGGGGGTCGAATTGGTCTTCGTAGGAGTCGTAATCGTCATTACGCAAGGTAGGTTTTCCTCAGCCAAAGCAAAATATGGGAGTAGCGAGACATGACGCACGCGCCATGCACGGTGATTTCCGGTATTTGCCTGCCGAGGTTGGGGTAACGCGGAGAGGATTTTAGACGAGGCGAAATGCGCTCAGTCTGCGTACCCGGTCGGCAGGCGTGATCCAATGGCTTTATTCACTCGCATGATCTCCTGCCTCCTGTAGATAGTACGGACTAACGCAAACAATATAGCACAGGATTTATTGCGTTGTCAATCATCTGGAAGGGTTCATAACGGACCGAACAGCAAAATCAACTCTCATCCTCCGGGGCAAGAAAATAGAGAGTACGGAGCGGCAGTTGTGTTTTACCACTTTCCGGCACCGTCCCATAATATTGCTGCCAGAACTGTATAAAGCGTCCCAAATCGATGATCTCAATGTGCTTCGCTGCGGTGCGCACGGCATCAATAGCATCTTTCGTGAAACCGCCCGTCGCGACG
The DNA here is from genome assembly GCA_965246845.1 of Aggregatilineales bacterium. Classification (GTDB taxonomy): domain Bacteria; phylum Chloroflexota; class Anaerolineae; order Aggregatilineales; family UBA2796; genus JBBRMW01. The sequence continues at coordinate 123,106 of CBDFFR010000005.1, read as the reverse complement.
AACATGCCCACATCGCCCTCTTTGAGTAATCCCTGTAATTCGCGGATTTCCTGTACCTTTGCCTTTTCACCGCGATGTTTGACTTGAACCCGAATGCGCGGTGTCATCGTGCCGAGAGGGTCTTTATAAGCGGTGATGTCGATTCCCCCATCAGGTCCGGGTGGCGCGATATGGCCTATATGGTAGCCCATCGCGATCAGCAGATCGCCAACCAGTTTCTGGAAATCATACCAGCTCAATTTTTCTGTAATGAAGTTTTCGATTTCAACCTGAGCTTGTTCCCGCGCTTGCTCGTATGCAGTTTGTCGGATAACCTGCTCTTCTTCCACCGTTTCACTTGGCGTATTTTCAACACCGTTGCTGGCTTGGGCAGATTTCCATGCGCGGTATTTTGCTTGCGCAGTGGTGATGAAATCTAGTGGCGCGAGCTTAAGCGCCTCTGCTCCCTGCGGCGTGAGCATCCAACGCCCATTCGACTTTTGAAGATACCCGGCCTTCACGCAATCGATTGAATAAAAATGAAGGATGCTTTCCCAACGAATGTACCCTGTCTTCTCGTAAGGCTGCTTTTCATAAGCACTCAATCCGAGTTTTGGTTCTGCTTGTGCGTAAAGTTCGCGAACACGCGCCTCTCCACCCATTTTTTGTAGTTCAAGCAGCGTGGTTTTAAGAAGTTCACCAATGCGTTCTTTAGAAGTTTTGGCTGGCATGTTTCCTCGAGCGAGTAAAGTCCGCGTTTGGCCTGTTCGAGTCTGATGCGGAAACCGGGCTGGGCAAGCCACAGCCCCTACGAAGAAAATACCCGCACGCCGATGTAAGGGTCGGAGTTGACCGACCCATTGTGTTAGCGGCAAATCAGTTTTTACTCGGTCAGTTTGCAGACGCAACGACCTGTTCCAGATAGCCGACAAGCTGCTCCGGCGAAATCGGTTTGAGCAAATAGCCATCGAAGCCGCGCCGCTGGAATTCCGGCACGCTATCGAGCGTATAGTAGGCCGTCGTCGCGACGACCGGGCATTGGTGGCTTGCGTTGGCACGCAAGGTTTTCAGGACCTTATAACCATCCTTGCCGGGCAGCACGATGTCCAGCACAACGATGTCTGGCGATTCGGCGTTCATCTGTGCGAGCGCCTCATTCTCTGAAAGCGCGACCGAAAGTGCGATCCCATAATAATTCAGGACCGTCTCGAACAGGTGGCGCGTCGAAGCGTCGTCGTCAACCAGCAGAACTTTCTGGATGCGGCTCATCTGAACTCTCCTTGACTAATGTACACAGGATTTTGGTAATGTCTTCGAGAAGCGAGAAAGGGTCTACCGGTTTGATGAGGTAGCCATTGAAGCCCGCCGCGAGACCCTTCTCGCGGTCGCCGTGCATGGCGTGCGCCGTAATCGCGATGACTGGAACCGCCTGGACCAATGGATCGGCGTGGCTGCGTATGGCTTTGAGGACCATCCAGCCGTCAATTGCGGGCATTTGCAAATCGAGCAGCACGAGATTGAAGCCCGCCCACTTCGCGAGGATGTCCAATGCTGCCCCGCCGGAGGCGAGGTCCATCACGGTAGCATCGTAGAAGCGCATAATGTGCGCCAGGACGGTGCGGTTGTCGGTGTCGTCATCGACGAGCAGGATGTTCCAGCTTGCAGGATTGTTTGCTTCAAGCATGATGTGCCTCAGCGACCACAGCCACGACGGGTTGCGCGGCTACGACGGGCGATCCGATGGGCAGCCGCACGGTGAAGGTTGTGCCAAGACCGGGCGTGGATTGAACCTGAATGCTCCCGTTTTGCAGTTCGACATAGTTCTTCGCAATGGCGAGGCCAAGCCCGGTCCCTTCGCGGGCGCGCGTATCCGACGTATCGGCTTGATAGAACGGATCGAAAATGTTTTTGAGATGATTTGGTGAAATACCAATCCCCGTGTCGCGGACGATCATCTCCCACGAGTCGTTCGGCGCGCGCCCGACCCGGATGTGAATATTCCCTTTATCCGTAAACTTGATCGCGTTCGCGACGAGGTTCTTCACGATCTGCTTGACCTGCAACGTATCACATTGAACGCTCGAAGGCAGGTTCGCATCGTATTCAAGTTCGAGGTCGACGTTTTTGGCAATCGCGAGGCTGCGCAGCGCGTTCACCGTGCCAGTGATGAAGTTTTCATCGGTCGGGTCGATGTTTGTCAGCGTGGATTGTACGCGCCCGGAAGATACTTTCGCGAGATCGAGGATGCTGTTGATCAGCGTGAGCAGGTGTTCGGCGTTGGAACGCACGGATTTGAGCATGTCCTGCTGCGTTTTGGAGAGTGGCAGCGCTTCCTTGCGGTCCTTGATCATCCCGGCTTGCAGGATGCCGACGAAGCCGATGATTGCACCGAGCGGCGTGCGCAGTTCGTGCGACATGATCGAGAGAAACTGATCTTTGGCCTTGTTCGCGCGTTCGGCTTCGTCGCGGGACGACTGCGCGACTGAGAGCGCCTGTTCCGTTTCGCGGCGCGCGGCTTCCGTTGAGAGGAGACGAGTATCGAACTCCAGGCGCAACAGAAAGAGCAGGACAGCCGCGAGAGCCTGAACCACAATAACGCTAAATGAGGACGTGAAAGCAGGCCGTACAATCGAGTTCTCAGCTATGTATACGGCAGAAAGCAAAACTGACGTCGCAATTGCAAATATGAAAATGGCAGTACGAGGCAGGACAAGGGCGACAACCAGCAAGGTGATCGTGGCTATGGACGTCGAAAGGACGTCGTTCTGAGAGCCAGGAACCAGAAGAACGGTAACAGAGAAAAAGACGAACATGCCAACAAGCACATACCCTGCCGCCGCAATGCGTTCCTGACTAACCAGAAGCGCCGCAACAATGAGAATAATCAGCGCTACGACTTCGATACTTGGATATGAAACAAGCGCGAATTCGGATTTGTAGATGAACACTGAAATGAGCATCACCACAAGCGTGATGATGAAGATACTCGCGATCAGCGCGCGGAGTGTTCTCTCGCGGAAGATGAGGTTGGGGTTCGTAGTGCGTGGCTTGAACCACGAAGTCAGGACAGGACTCACATTCATGGCCGTTTCTCCATTAGCCACTCGCGATAAGAGCCGGGACGCTCTAATGAAGTGAACTGACCTTAGATTAGCCGATAAGTGAATTACAACCATTGTAGTTTCATAACAATCTTTAATCAATAAAAACGGGCAGCTTTCAGGCTTTACAGGACCAAATACCCACACCGTGTGTTTCGGAGAAGTGAAAAGCAGGCCAGCAGTGAGGAAAACGTGCAGCGTCGGTGTAAATGCGCTCGGTAATGAGTGAAGGACGCTCCGCATGGCCTCGATAGAACAGAGTAGTACCGCCTCCACGCCGGGCGCGAGTTACGAGAGCGGCGTCAACCCGCTGAATGCGCTGCTGGCTCGCGTATATACATTGAATTGGGAAGCTATTTTTTACATCGCGCTGTTCGCGGTGGCGATCCTGACGCGCTTCGTCAACCTCGGCGACCGCGTGATGAGCCACGACGAGTCGCTGCATACCAAATTCAGTTGGGATTTATGGCGGACGGGCAACTTCCAGCATACGCCGCTGATGCACGGTCCGGTGTTGTTCCATGCGGTCGCGTTCTTCTATTTCCTGTTCGGCGATTCGGATTTCAGCGCGCGGCTCTACCCGGCGATCCTCGGCATCATGATTGTGATGATGCCGAAGGTCCTCTTCGAGCGCTGGCTCGGCAAGCGCGGCGCGATGGTCGGCGCGGTGCTGCTCCTGATCAGCCCGATGATCCTCTATCACAACCGCTACATCCGCGAGGACACGCCCTCGATTTTCTTCACGCTGTTGATGCTGTGGGCGGTGCTGCGGTACATCGATGGTCCGAAGGTCGGGCAGGTACGCTGGCTGCTGCTGCTTTCCGGCGCGACGCTGCTCTCGCTGGCGAGCAAGGAAGTCGCGTTCATGTACATCGCGATCTTCGGCGCGTTCCTGACGCTCTACTGGGTGTTTCAGGTCCTCGCCGATGTGCGGCGCGGCGTGACCAAACCACTCGCGGGGTGGGTCATCGGTGGGGTGCTGGGCTTTCTCGTGGCGGGCGTCGCGGCGTTCCTGATTGGCGGCGCAATCGGCAATGCGCTCAATTTGCCGCGCATCGTCTTTCAGGCGGGGCTGCTGCTCGCGCTGCTTTTCCTCGGCCTGTCCTTCCTGACGCCGATCAAGACCCTGCTCGGTAATCTGGGCGACCGTGCGTATACGACATTTCAGGTCGTCAGCATGGGGATCGTCCTTGGTACGGTCGTGGCGCTCGTCCTGATCTGCATCGTGAACATCATCCCCCTGGGCAGCATCACGAAGACGCTCCCCGACCAGACCCAGCAGACCGATACCGCGCTTCTCGGCAATCTCGTCGTTTGGATAACGGGTCTGCTCTTGATCGCGCTCGGCTATGTGCTACTGACCGCGATCCGCGCCTTCCGGGGTGTGCGGCGGCTGCCCTGGCTGGAAATCGTCGCGATGCTGGTCATTGCGCTGGTGGTCGCGGGCGCGCTGACTTTTTTCGAGGAGCGAAGCAAGTTTACGAACCCGACTGAGCGCACGATCATCCCTTCCGCAATCTATGTGACTTGGATACTCGGTGCGGCGGCGTGCGCGGGGCTGCTCTTTCTGCGCTTTCGGACCACGTTCTTCGAAGAGATGAAACGCTATCCGACCTTCGATGTGCTGGTCGTGATCGGTACGCTGGTGCTGCCCTGGGCGACGGCGATCCCGATGTGGATCGCGGGCTACAAGCTGGATGACGGATACGCTTCCGCGGAGCTGGTGCAGGCCGGGATCATGGCGGCGGTCCCGTTTATCGCAGTTGCCATTGTCGGCGGGCTGTGCTGGAACGAACGTGCGTGGATACCCTGCGCGATCACGTTCTACGCGATTTTCGCGTTCTTCTTCACGACCGTCTTCACCAACCCCAGCGGGATCATCTCCGGCGCGATTGGCTCGCTCGGCTACTGGCTCGAACAGCAGGGCGTGCGGCGCGGTAGCCAGCCGCAGTATTACTATATGATCACGCAGCTTCCCATGTATGAGTTCCTGCCAGTGATTGGCTCGTTCGTGGCAGGTGCGGCGGGGCTGCTCGCGTTCTGGCGGTTCCGTGCGACGCGCTACGTCGCGGTCGGTATCGAGCGTGATACGCTGGCTGCAATGCCTCCGAGCGCCGAACCAGTCGATGCTGAACTGGCGAGCGCCGAGGCTGCCGATGGCCTCACCGAGGCAGACGCGCGCGAGACGCATCAGGCCGCCGCGCGCAGCCGTCTCTGGGAAGCCGAAGCGATGCACCATTTCCCGTTTATCGGCTTCCTCGCGTTCTGGACCGGGCTGATCGTCTATGCCTTCACGATTTCCGGCGAGAAGATGCCCTGGCTGACGACGCACCTTACGCTCCCGATGATCTTCATCACGGCCTGGTATCTTGGCAGGGTGCTGGATCAGGTCGAGTGGCGCGCGTTCTTCCGCATCGGATGGGGGCTGCTGCTGCTCACACCGATCCTGATCATCGCGGGTGCAAACGTGGTCGGACCGTTCGCTTTCGGCCAGTCACCGCTCGGCCTCTCGCGTGATCAACTGCTGGCCTTCGGCGGCTGGCTATTCGCGGTCCTCGTCACGGGCGCAGTTGGCTACGGAGTCTGGTTGATCTGGAAGCGCATCGGCTGGCGCGAGACGCAGCGCGTGCTGTTCCTCGGCGTGTTCCTGTTGCTTGGCATCTTCACGGCGCGGACCGCGTGGCGCTTTGCCTTCATCGATTACGACTACGCTACCGAATTCGGCGTGTACGCGCACGGCGCACCCGCAATGAAGACGGTCATGAACCGTATCGAGGAATTGAGCCGCGCCACCACCGATGGCCTGAACATCAAGGTCGCCTACGACGACGATGTTTCGTGGCCGGGGTCGTGGTACTTCCGCATCTATCCGAATGCACGCTTCCTCGGCAATACGACCGGCGCGGCGGACCTCGATCAGATGTCTGCGATCCTGATCAGCTACAACCACCGCGCCAACGTCGAGCCGCAGCTTGGCGACCGCTTCTACAAATTCGACTATATCCGCCTGTGGTGGCCGATGCAGGATTACTTCGACCTGAGTGCGCAGCGCGTCAACAACGTATTCATCCCGGTTGAAAACGGCGTTGACCCGGCCAAACTGCGGCAGGGCTTGTGGGACATCTGGTGGAATCGCGACTACAAGGCGTATGCCAGCGCGACGGGCAAATCGCTCGAAACCAGCCAGTGGCCTGTCGCCGACCGGATGCTTTTCTACGTCCGCAAGGATGTCGCGGCGCAGGTCTGGGACCTCGGCGTGGGCAATGTCTCGCCCGTCGCGCTGGCGGCGGACCCCTTCGCCAAACTACGCTGCACGGATTGCCGCGCCGATAGCCAGTTCACGCTGCGTGGCAGCGAACCCGGCCAGTTGAACGCGCCGCACGGCATAACCTTCGGACCGGACGGCAAGCTCTACGTTGCCGATACCGCGAATGGCCGAATCAGCATCTTCAACCCGGATATGACCCCGGCGGGACAAATCGGCACGCAATCCACGACCGATGTCAACACCGTTGCGCCCGTCGGTACGCTGCGCGAACCCTGGTCCGTCGCGCTCAGTAAGGACGGCACGGAAGTCTTCATCGCGGATACGTGGAACCACCGCGTACAGGTCTTCAATACGAAAGGCGACTACCTGCGTAGCTGGGGTCACTTCGAGCGGATTGAAACTGCGCAGGATGGCACGCCGGATGGCTTCTTCGGACCGCGCGACATCACGCTCGACGCGGATGGCAACGTCTACGTCGCGGATACCGGGAACAAGCGTATCCGCGTCTACACGCCGAGCGGGACGCTATTGCGCACGATTGGGACCAGCGGCAGCGGTCCCGGCCAACTCAATGAACCCGTCGGCATCGCTATTGACAACACAAACAAGCGAATTTACGTCGCAGATACGTGGAACAAGCGCATTCAGGTCTTCACGATGGAAGGCGTCGCGCTCGCCAACTGGAAGGTCTCGAACTGGTACGGTCCGAGCGAAGATACGGGCAACCGTCCGTTCCTCGCGCTGGATAAGACCGGGACGCGCCTCTTCGTGACCGAACCGGATACCGGGCGGCTGCTCATCTGGGATGTGAGCAACGTCGGGCAGGTTGCGAATGGCTCCGGCGGGGAACAGGCGCTGCTCGTCTTTGCCTCGAAGGGCAACCCTGACGCGAATCACTTCCAATCGGTCGGTGGCCTCGTCACGGATGCAACCTCGTTGTGGGTGACGGACCCGGCCAGCAGCCGTATCCTGCGCTTCAACATCGCGGCGCTGCCGGGCGTACTGCCGTTGACCGCGCTCCCCGTACAGGAGCAGCCAACGCTCGGCACTGTCGCGACGCAGCCCGCGACAGTACAAGCTGATGGTGGCGTTGCGGGTAATGGCAGCGGCGGGCAGATTCCGCCGCTGTTCCCGCCAGCTACGCAGGAGCCATCGGCGGCGGGTTGAGATCGTTTTCCTTGCAGGGGCGGATTAGGGCAAACACATCATAATCAAAGCGAGGGCGGACACACAGGTCCGCCCCTACACAGCGCGCCTTCCGTAACGGCGGACCGATGTGTCCGCGCTATCTGCTCAGTGCCAAACATTCCCATTTATAGGCTCAATATCCTGGTCAAAGGCGGGTTGAGGAAAAAAACAGGGTAATACGATAAAGCGAGATATACCACTTCTATCAACAACTTATGGGAACTGTGCTTGCTTCCAGAAAATGGCTAGCACTTCGCTTATGATCGCAATGATGATAAAGGAGATAGCTATTATGACTTGTCCGGACGAGATTAAAAATAATGCTGCCAGGCCGTAAAGAACCCCTTTCAACATGAGATAGGACCAGCCCGTCAGATGTTTTTCTGATTTTGGAGCCATGAACCGCGCCCAGATGATAATAACAATGAGCGGTACACCAATTGCTAAAATCGTGTTTGCCAGTCCGTTACTCGTCGCGTGGCTGCCCCAGTATGCGTAGGCTGCCAACATCCCTAGCTCTAACAAGAACGAGATGCCTAAATTGATGACCTTCATGGTTTTACCTGTTTTTCCCAACTGCTGAAGACCTGCCAGAAAACATTACTTTGTGAAAAAATCAAGTTGCGCTATTGCGCGACTTTCAGATCAGAGTGGAGCATGTTCGGATGTGCATAGTATATACGAGCCGAATTGCGTATATACATCGAGATCGGCTCAACTTGATGGCCCGATTCGGCACAGGTAGAAATGCGTCCGTTTGACGAGATCCAAAATATGGCGTGAGGGTAAAGTAGAATCATTGAGGATTTATTGAGCATCGCGCGTGTACAGTAAGGATGTCAAGCGGTTCAATGGAGCGAAACATCATGACGAACAAATCTGTAAGCAACGTGTGGGATCAGGTCAAAGGGAGCTGGACCCAAGCACGCGGCGAAATTCGCAAGAAGTGGGGCGAGTTCACCGATGACGAAATCGAGCAGATGAAGGGCGACCGTGACATCATGTCCGGCATGATCCAGAAGAAGTACGGTCAGACTAAAGAAGAAGTGAACACCCAGATTGATGATTGGGCGAACAAGCTGAAACTGGGCTAGTCTCAGCCTTTCAACAGTGAACTTTGACACGGCTGACCGCGGAAAATCATAGCAATTGTAGCAAGCGCCTGCTGTGGGCGCTTGCGCCGTTTTAGCTTTGTCTAGCTGCTCACCCGTCACCTGTCCTATATAGAATTGCACCATGCGCCCGATCTTGAAAGGCGTTGAATAGCTTATCCTCTCTGCAAGACGTAATTATGCGGAGAGAATTATGACACACAGCCTGCTGTACCTGAGCCAGGAAACCCCATCCGAACTTCTCTTAAAAGGACTCAAGGCACAAGGCTATGATGTGCATTCAGCCGCACTTGAACTATGTGGCTGGCAAGCCTATAAGAATGCGTTTCGCAATGCCGAGCCGCCGCACCTCGTGCTGGTCGATATTGGAACCAATCGTTCAGGTGTGCGCTCGATGCGCGATCTGGTACGCGGCTGGGAAGGGGTCCCGGTTGTCGTGATCGGCGCAGCGCACATCGCCTCGCTCGCAGTGCAAGCGCTTGACGCAGGTGTCGAAGATTTCATCGCGCAGCCTTACGCAATGGAGGTACTGCTTGCGCGTGTTCGTGCTGTTCTGCGCCGCCACCCGGAAGGTCCGCGTACCCCTGCCAAAGCGCACCTTGTCGATCTGGATGGCCTCAATGTCGATTTGCAGGCGTGCCGTGTCACCAAAGATGGTGTCGATATTCGTCTGACCAAGACGGAATTTCGCATCATCGCGTGCCTGATTGGAAAGCTCGATGAAGTCTGCTCGCACGATGAACTGTTATCCAATGTGTGGGGTTGGGAATACTTCGACAGCAACCATTACCTGCACGTCTATCTGGGACGCATCCGCAGCAAACTCGGCGCGGTGCATAGTACGCTGCTTGAAACGGTTCCGGGCTGGGGTTATATCCTGCACTCACGGCTCCCGATATTGAAAGCTGCCGTTTAGCTTTTCACAAAAACCGACTAGAACCCACGCGCCGCAACCAAAATGCGGCGCTTTTCGTTTCCGCACATTTCTTATGGATTTTAGATATATGGCGCGCCGTAAAGCACGTACAATAGACGGCTGAACCCTTCCCATCGCCGTTTCAGCAGGGACGCAGCCGTGTCGGATCAATTCGCAAGTACAGACCCCTATGAAGTGCTGGGCGTGAGCAAATCGGCCTCGCCGGACGAGATCAAGAAAGCGTACCGCAAGATGGTGCGCCAATATCACCCTGACGTCAACAAGGAAGCTGAAGCGGAAAATCGCTTCAAGCAAATCAACGCTGCCTATGAAATCCTGAATGATGAAGAGAAGCGGGCGCGCTGGGATCGGTATGGCGCTGCCGGGATGAACCCCAATAATGGCGGCGGTGGGTTCGATGGCGCATTCACTGGCGACCTCAGCGATATTTTCGAGCAGTTCTTCGGTGGTGGCTTTAACAGCGGCGCACGTGCAGGGACAACGCGCCGCCAGGCACGGCAGGGACGCGACCTGCGCGCCGACCTGACAGTGACGTTCGAGGAAGCAATCTTCGGCGTCGAAAAGCCCGTCGATGTGACGCGCCTCGAAACCTGCGAAACCTGCAACGGCAGCGGCGCGGAACCCGGTACGCAGCCGCGCCGCTGCCCGGAATGCAACGGTCAGGGCGAAATCCGGCAGGTGCGCAATACGTTCCTCGGCAGCATGGTCACTTCGACCACCTGCCCGCGATGCAGTGGACGCGGCGAAATCGTGGATACGCCGTGCAAAACCTGCCGGGGCGCGGGGCAGGTCCGCAAGACGCGCTCAATTACCGTCAAGGTTCCGGCGGGTATCGACGATGGGATGCGTATCCGGCGCAGCGGTGAGGGCGAACCCGGCGAGAATGGCGGTCCGAACGGCAACCTGCAAATCTTCATTAAGGTGCAGCCGCACGATTTCTTCCGGCGGCGCGAGCATGAAATTCTGCTCGATATTCCGATCAATATCGCGCAGGCTGCGCTCGGCGCGACGATCAGCGTCCCGACAGTAGATGGCGAAGAGCCGCTCGACATCCAGCCCGGCACGCAGAGCGGCAAAGTCTTTCGGCTGCGTGGACACGGTGCGCCGCGCATCCGGCCAGATGGTAGCTCGGCGGGGCGGGGTGATCAGCTCGTCGTCGTACAGGTGCAAATCCCGGTGCAGCTCACGCCGGACCAGCGGCGACTCTTCACCGAACTCGGCGCGACGCTTGGCACGAAGATCGAGCCGCAGAAGCAGGGACGGGGTTTCTTCGAGCGGATTGCGGATTTCCTGAATGGGGAGAATAGCAACTAAACGGGCGCAATCCGGTGTAGTCGGATATGAGGGCGGACACATCGGTCCGCCCCTACACGATGCGCGCGATGTACGGTGTAGTGGGTGAGGGCGGACACGCAGGTCCGCCCCTACGCAATACGCGCGATGTATATCGTAGAGGTCGGATTTTTCCGACCCGCTGGACCATACCGGGCGGGTCAAGCCCCGCCCCTACACCATACAGCACAATGTGTCTTCTACCGGAAAAGCAACCGCCGCTGCATAATCCGTGGATTACAAAGCGGCGGTTGTTACGATGGTGTAGAGCGAAATGATTGCGGGCAGGTGCGTTGGTTGATGATAGAGTTTAGGGTGTACAGTGGAGAGCAGTAATGATTGAGCAGTGAGGCGGGCGCGACGGTGTTGCTGTGTTCGTTGTAGAGCGTCGATGTGTGAGTGCTGGATTGTGATTTCGTTGGGCTTTGATGCCGCGCGTTCAATTTCGGTCCACTGATGAAAAGGATACCACCACTTTGTTACATAATCCGTAACAAAAACGTTTTAATTGTGAATTTTATGTGAAAAAGGACTCGGTCGTTATGCGTTGGATAGAAGTCGCGATGAATGCCGATGGCGAATCGGCTGAAGTTATCTCCGAAGTTTTGCAGCGATATGGACATCAGGGCGTCTCTATCGAACAGGCGGGCTTCGATATGGAAAAGTGGGAAGATGAACTCCCGCCAGCGGGCGGTGCGGTGATCGTGCGCGCATACCTGCCCGATGACGACCGCGCCGAAGCCGCCAAAACGCAGCTTGAAGAAGCGCTGTTCCAGCTTAGCCGCCTGTACCCGATGCCGCAGCCGACTTATACCCTGCTCGATGATCAGGATTGGGCAGAGGCGTGGAAAGTGAATTATCACCCTCTGCGGCTGGGTCGGCGCATCTTCATTCGCCCGCTCTGGATTGCCGAATTCGGCAAGCCCGGCGATGTCGTCATCTCGCTCGATCCGGGTATGGCCTTCGGGACGGGGACGCACCCCAGCACGCAGCTTGTGCTGGAAGCCGCCGAAGATTTGCTGGACGCGCGACCGGGCGTGAGCGTCCTCGACCTGGGCTGCGGATCGGGCATCCTCGCGATTGGCGCGGCGAAGCTGGGCGCGAGTGCGGTCCTCGCCATCGATACCGACCCGATTGCGGTCACGGCCACCCGCGCCAACGCGGAAGCGAACGGCGTCATCGACCACATCACGGTTGAAGAAGGCAGCCTCGACCTCTTGACCACACGCGGCGCACAGTTCGATATTGCGCTCGTAAATATCCTCGCGAAGGTGATTATCGCGATGTGCGGGCAGGGTTTGGGGAGTATCGTCGCGCCGGGAGGTGCAGCGGCGTTCGGCGGGATCATCGAGAGCCAGGCGGATGAGGTCGAGGCCGCGTTACGGAGTACGGGACTCGAACCCTACCGCCGCCGTATGATTACGGATTGGGTCGTGATCGAAGCCCGTAAGCATTAGAAACGAGGATCAATCAGACGCTATTTCGTGGACGCAGCACCTACGCAGCGCGTCGGGATATAGCCGTTCAAGACACCAGCGACAAATACCTCTGACCAAGATTCGCCATTCGTACCCGTCATAGTAACAGGGTTGACGTACCACGTCTGACCCGCTTTGAGGCGGTTACTCCCGACAGGACGGTTTAAGTCGGCGTTCTCATAGACAGAAACTGTGCAAACAATCGTACGCAGTACGAAACCTGCGGGGATCGGGGGTCCCGGAACAGGGTCTTTACATGTTGTCGAAACCGAAGTTGGACCTCCGACAGCTCCGCCATTAGTATTTTCAGCTCGTATCACGGCACTAAAAATGATTTCCGGTAGCGTGATGGTCACGACGGCATTGTCACTCGTACCGATTTGCTGCAAACTGTAGGAGTCAACATATGTGCCGTTGATGTACAGATCAAAACCAGCACTGCTTTCTACGAAATCGTTTGTCCCAGTGACCGTCACGGAGTTTGACGCGGGATCGCAGCTAATACCAGTGAGACGCATGAAGTGGCTTGCGAAAGCAGGTTGAGCGGTCGCAAAGATGGCGATGAGCAGCGCAGGCAACAAGGCTAGGCGGACGAACTTCGATGGGTGCATGATTGATCCTTCAGGAGTAAGAGGGTGATAGGTAGGACTTTAGTATATACCCGTCTCGTTCATGCACAATCAGCGATGGAATTACAACTTTATCTCAAACAAAACGGGTGTTTTCCTCGATGTGCATCCCATCAATGAAATGTCTTCGCCTGCGCGTTCATCACCGTGCGCGCAAGCTGCGCCCGCGGGAATAGCCGCGTCGCGAACGCCGTCACACGGTTGCGCCCGCCGGGGATGACAATATCCGTACCGCGCATGGTCCCATCGTACCCGGCCAGCGCGACCGCTTCCGCCGTCATCAAGCCATCGCGGTTCTGCACCAGCTTCGATTCAGTCATCGCGGCGCGCGTCTGGAATCCGGTCGCGGTCGGTCCCGGACACAGGCAGGTCAGCGTGACGCCGCTGCCCCGCATCTCCGTCGCCAGTGCTTCAGTCCAGCTCAGGGACGAACGCCTTGCTCGCGTAATAGGTTGCCATCAGCGGACCCGGCACGAAGGCCGCCGTACTCGCGATATTCAGGATGCGCCCCGCCCGCCGCGCCTTCATCCCCGGCAGGAACAACCCGGTCAGATGCACGAGCGCCGCGATATTGAGTTGAATCAGGTTCAATTCTTTTTGCAAATCGAGGTCGGTGAAGTAGCCATAGGTCGCGAACCCGGCATTATTCACAAGAATATCGACCTGCACGCCGAGCCGCGCGGCTTCCTCGAAAGTCGCCTGCGGTGCGCCCGGCTCGGTCAAATCCTGCAAGATGACCTCGCAGCGGACTTTGTGCGTCGCGGCGAGTTCGGCGGCGGTGCTGCGTAGCGCTTCGCTGCGCGCGACGAGGACGAGCGGATGCCCTTTGCTGGCGAATACCTTTGCCAGTTCCAGCCCAATCCCGCCGGATGCTCCGGTGATGAGCGCTGTTTCTGCCATGATTGTTATTCCCCCATACGTTCACGAATAAAAGCGAAAAACCTGTGCGCGTTGCACGCATCGATGTACGTGAGCAGTTCCCCGCCGCCGACCGCGTAGAGCGGGTAGCAGCTTGTCGGCCACGCCCCACGCGGCGCATGAGCCACCGCGGTTACGACGGGTCCGGCGATAGTCACGTCTTCAGTCAGGTGATCGACCAGTGTTTCGGCGGTCACGATCACTGTCCGTGCGGCCATTGCCAGTTCCCTGTCTATACCGATGTTGTTGTTCAGCCGCATATTACCCGATTTATCCGCGACCAGCGCGTGAATGACAGCCACATCGGGCGCAAGCGCGGGGAAAGCCGTCAGCGTTTCGCCTGTATACGGCGCTTGTATGGTCTGTACATCCGGGCGCAGGCGCGGCATATCCGTCCCGATCCACGCCGTCGAAGGCAGGAACGGCACGCCGCTCAGATGCGCCCGCAAACCCCCCGCGATACTCGTCTCCGACTCCTCGATCACGCGGAGTTGACCCGCGTTCGCCGCCTCGCTGAACATCGGCGCGAAGCCGAAGATTTCCAGCCCGAAGTAGCAGGTATGCACCGCGCGCACGCATCCCGTCCCGATCAGCAGATCGGATTCGTACCCAGCGGTGAAGCACAACAGCGTCAGGTCTTGTGGCGGCTCCGCGCGGCGCAGCAATTCATAGACGAACGCGACCGGGCGGCGGTACAGCGTCATCCCGCCGAGCGCCAGCATATCGCCATCGTGAACGAGCGCGGCGGCTTCTGCGAGTGTACAGGTTTTGTTCACAAAGCATACCTTTTTTAGCGGGTGCGGTGTTATGATTGCGCTTGAGAGGATACCCTATGGACCATCTATACGCGCTGATTATGGCGGGCGGCGGCGGTACGCGCCTGTGGCCGTTGAGCCGTCGCAGCCGCCCGAAGCAGGCGCTGGCGCTGACCGAAAAGCGCACAATGATTCAGATTACAGTGGATCGTTTGAAGGGGTTGCTGCCCGTCGAGCGCATATTCATCATTGCCAGCCGCGAATTAAGTACGTTGCTGCACGAAAGCGTCCCGCAAATCCCGGAAGCGAATTTCATCATCGAGCCGGAAGCGCGCAACAGCGGACCCGCCGCCGGGTATGGCACGTTTGTCATCGCGCAGCAGGACCCGGAAGCAGTGGTCGCAGTCCTCTCTGCCGATCATCACATCGCCAACGAGGATATGTTTCAGAAGGCGATGCGCGCCGCGTATAGCTACGCCGGGCAGGGCTACATCGTCACGATTGGGATTTCCGCGACATATCCGAGTACCGGGTTCGGGTATATCCGGCGTGCGGGCTTGATCGGGCAGTCGTTCGGGTTGCAGGTCTATCGCTCGGCGGGCTTCCGCGAGAAACCGGACGCAGAGACGGCGCTCCAGTTCCTTTCGACGGGTATGTATAGCTGGAACGCGGGCATGTTCGTCTGGAAGATCGCCACGCTCAAACGCGAATTCGAGCGCCAGCAGCCCACGATGGCCGAAGGCTTCACGCGTATTCTCGCCGCGCCGGAAACTATCCAGACCGAGTGGAAGACGCTCTCGAACCTCTCCATCGACTACGCAATCATGGAAAAAGCCGAGAGCGTGGCCGTGATCCCGGTTGATTTGGGGTGGAGCGACGTCGGGACCTGGGCATCGATCTACGACATCCTTGAGAAGGACGATAAGGGCAACGCGCGCCGCCACGAATCGACCGAACCGCTGCATATCGACGCGACGAATTCGCTCATTTTCAGTGAAAAGACAGTGGTGCTGCTTGGCGTCAGCGATCTGGTCGTCGTCGAGACCCCGGATGCGATCCTGATCGTGCATCGCGACCGCGCGCAGGATGTGAAGGCGGCGGTGGATGCGTTGAAGGCGCGGGGACGCGGGGATTTGACGTAGGCAGCGCGTAGCAGGCCTATCATTATATGCCTAATATGCCGTGCTGAACTGACGCGCATTAGCTATTTCATCACGCACGATTGGACGAATTTGCTCCGGCGCAACTTCGACTACGGCTACTGTTTTGCCGAGAATAGTGATGAACTCCACGACATAGGCGACCCCGTTTCGCACTACATCGACCACCACGCCCGTATCACCTGTCTTCAACCCATAAACAGGAAAATCTACGGTTAACGCGACTACTGCTGATTCCTCGATCATATATCTACGGTGCAGGTACGCTCACCGGCGGCTGTACACATTCTGGCGGCAGGACCACCCCCGCGATGTACTGCGCATACCAATTACACCCGACAGGTGGCGCGGTCGCGACCAGAAAATCCTTGTTCTCCGAGAACGACGGCACACGAATCACGGTCAGGTTCGGGATGAAGCCTTGCAGCGTCACAAGTGACTCATTCGCAGCGGTGTTCAGGAAGAACAACACCTGCCGATCTGTGCGGAAAGCATAGGGCGTCCCGATGTTCTGCTTGATCATCTGAATCAAACGCGGCTGCAAATCTTCCGCAAGCACGCCGTTGTTCCAGTGAATATCGCCCGCATCGATTGCCAGCGCGCGATGATCCCACCAGTACGGATAGGCGATCATGAAGGCATTGCCCGGCGCGCCGAGTCCGTTCTCGAAGCCGTGCAGGATGTCGCCCGCCTGCTGGTGTGGCAGTGTCGAATTGCGGTATTCAGTCATGGCGAGCGTGAAGTAGGTATACGTGTTCTGCGCCGCGACGTTATACGCGATGAGCGCCACACCCGCGACAATCGCGACTCGCAGCAGCGGCGCACGCAGCGCCCGCCATGCCTGCCGCAAAATCAGCACCGCCGCGAAGCCCGCCAACAGGTAGACGAACGGCATCGCGCCGCTCGCACGGGTCGCGCTCGGCACTTCAATCGTATACGCCAGCGAGAGCGCCGTCGGGAACAGCATAATGACGATCCCGAAGGGGACTGCCCAATCTGCCGGGTCGCGCCGCCGGAACATCCGCACCAGCCACGCGCCGAGTCCGAGGATGAACAGCGCGCCCGTGATCGTATCCAGCTCCGGCGCGGCGCTCGAATTGCCCGTCACCCACGCCGCATCACCGTGAAAATTGAACATCAGGAGCGAGCGCTGCAAATTCGTGAAGAAGAATTTCACGTTGTTCTGGAGCGCCGCGAGTTTATCTGCGGGTTCCGAGGGACGTTTCGAGACGATGCCCGTCACCGGGTCCGTGACATCTATCAAATCTTCGCCGAAGAGCCGCCCCGATGTGCGCGACCAGAACTCGCCTGGCTGCTCGATCATGTAGCGGCCAAGCGGCGCGAACACCGCCAGCGCGACGACCACGATCACGATGAAATTCAGCAAATAGGATCGCGCCGCGCGCCAGCTCCGCGCTCGCAAAATCAGCGCGAGGAACACGCCGACCACGATCAGGATCGGAGCCATGCGCAGCGCCTGATAACAGTACATGCCAGCGCCAAGCAGCAGCCCGGTCAGGATGTAATCCCAACGGCGGTTGTAGCGCAACGCTCGGCTGAAAAAGATGAATTGCAGCGAGATCAGCAGCGGCGTCAGGACAATCCGCAAGCCGAGCCGCGAGAGCATGATCTGCCAATAGCTAACCGCGATCAAGCCCGCCGCGACGAGGCCGACCGCGTTGGCGAAGGCCGGGTCTTCATCCTTGAAGAATGCGCGTCCGAGCCACCATGCCGCGAGGATGCCGAGCATCCCCTCGATCCCGGTTGCAATCTTGAGCAGCGTGAAATCGGAAGGCAGCCCGGTCACTTCCTTCAGGAATGCGAGGAAGTAGAAATGCGCCACCTCGCGCCCGCCGTTGTTCGGCAGGAACACCGGGCGGTAGCCTTCCCAGATCGCCTGTGCATCGCGCGCCTTCTCTACGTGGTCGCTGGTCATATCCGGCGGGTAGGCATCCAGCGCGGCGAACCGGAAATAAAACCCGGCGGCGAGGATGATTGCCATGATCACCAGCGTCGCGGAGAGTCGAAAGGTCAGCACGCGCCCCGGCAGCGAGATCACCGCCGCCGCTGCGCGTTGCAGCCCGCGCAATGCACCCTCGCGAGGCATGAATGTCACCACCCACCCAACGACGCTTACAATCCAGAAGAGGATGCCAACGTCGGTGAACTGGTTACGCCCGTTGAACGTCCACGCGCCCGCCGAGAGCAGCAGCGAAACGCTCCCGATCAGCGCGCGGACGAGCAACCCGTTCGTGTCGCGTCCCAAAATGGCGGGCAGTTCCAGTTTCGGCAGGCGCGGAATCTCGATCACCCGCGCCGCGACGGCGAGGAACCCGACCCCGCCGCCGAGCAGGAACAGCAAACCGGGGAACAAATCCGCGTCGGTGCGCGAGCGTCCGTTCGCGGTCATCATGCTCCCGCCGAGCAGCGCCGCCGCCCACAGCACGAACATCAGCGCCCATGTGGTCAGCGCGCGGGTATCGACCGCCGGACCCTCGAAGGCGAGCGTGAGCGGACGCGCCTTTTCGACCTGAATGTACTGCGCGGGTTCATTTGCAAGCGCGGTGGGTATCCGGCGCGGACGGCGCGGGATAGGCTGCACTCTTCGCAATTCGGGCGTCTCGATTGGACCGGAATCGGGCGCGGTGCGCGATGGCGTAGGGGTGCGGTCGGCGGCCTGCCCCAGCGCGCGGAGCGTACCGCCGGGGTTCGCGACGAGGCGGCCAAGCAACGCCGCGAGCGAGATATTCTCGATGCGCGGTTCTGGCTCTCGTGAGGCGGGGTTTTCCGGGTTGAAGTCGGTCATTAGCGCTTGCGTCCCTTGATGCACAGGTTCACGGTAGAGCGTCCCGGCGCTTCGTTCATCACATTCGGGCGGTCGAACCAGTTCAGCACCGCCAACCCCAGATTAATCGGGTTGAGCAGGCTGCCATCGTTCTTGTCGAATTTCGTGCGGTCGGCGGCGCTCGCCATCGCTTCCGGGAGCGCGCCGCTTTCGAGCAGCGGCTTCCCCAACCCGTAGACCAGATTATGAATGAAGGGCAGGCTGTAATGCGTGAAGGCGCGTTCTTTCTCGACCTCGAACCCGGCTTCCAGCACCGCCGCGCGCAGCCGTTCGGCGGTATACAGCCGGACATGATTCGCCCAGATGCCCGCCAGCGGTCCGTGCTGGATGTGCCGCCCGGCGACCTTCTCCAGCGTCTTGTTGATCGGGTCCCACCAGAACGGATAGTTCGCATTCGGAACAGTGATCGCGACCACGCCGCCCGGTTTCAGCACGCGGTAGACTTCCTTGAGGCCGCGCACATCGTCATCGACGTGTTCCAGTATTTCGGAGAGCAGCGCCCCGTCGAAGGACTCCGCCGGGAACGGCTGGTCATAAATATTTGCCTGCGTGAGCGTAATATCGGGCAGATGCGCTGTGTTGCGGCGTGTCTTCACAATCACGTCGGGGTCGAGTTCCAGCCCGACCAGCTTGCACTTGCTCACGGCGCGGATCATCGTCAGGTAGAAGCCACGCCCGCACGCACAATCATAAATCACCTTGTCGTCGGTCGGCTCGATCCACTCGAAAATCGTCCGCACGCGCTTCTTGAAGGCCATATCCGCTTCGTTGCGGGTCAGCCGCGCGAGGGTTTGTTCGTCAAGCATCCTGCTCACCTGCTGCGTCGCGGAAATGTCGCTCATAGCGGTTGATCGTCTCGTCGAAATTGAAGGTCGCTTCGATGGCCTCACGCGGTTTGCGATAGGCGTTCGGGTCCGCGAGGATCGTGATTACGGCTTCGCCCATTGCTTTCGAGTCGCCGCGCGGCACGATTTTACCCATGCCCGTCTCGCGCACCGGGACGCGCCCGCCGGGGGTATCCGTCATCACGACGGGCGTACCGCACAGCATCGCCTCGACCTGCACCAGCGCGAAGCACTCCGTATCGCTGGGCAGCACGAGTATATCCAGCGCCGCGTAAAAATTCGCGAGTGCTTGCGAACTGGTGATCAATCCGAGGAAGACCAGTTGCTCGCGATATTTGTTGATGAGCGGCTGGTTCTTCTCCCAGGTATCCTCATACTTGATGTCGTATTCGCCCGCGAAGACGATGCGCGCGTTCGGATATGTTTTGTTAATCGTCTCCAGCGCGCGGATCAGCACATCCGGGCGCTTCTCCGCGACGAATCGCCCGCTGTAGCCGATCACGGGACCCCCGCCGCGTTGCCAGCCTTCACGCAATTCTCGCGCGCGGTCGCGGTCCGGTTGCGGCAATTTGATCGGCGGGTAAATCACGGATACCTTGTTCAAGAAGGGCTTCAGATAATAGCTATTCTCCGCGTAATCGTGACTATATGCGATCAGCCGCGATGCGCGACGTGCCATATATTTATAGAAGCGCAACATCAGCGTTTCGATCACGCGGTTGGAGAGTTTGCCCTGTGGCAGCACCAGATCGCCGTGATGCGTGGCGACGACGCGCTTGCCTTTCATCTGCGCGATGAACGCGACCAGCGATGTTTCGAGCATCGGTGTATTGATGAAAATCACGTCCTTGCGCGCCATGAAGCGCCACAGTGCATAGGGGAACAGCGGCATAATCATCCCGCGACTGAGCCGAATTGGGGACCACAGCCGCACAATTCGCACGCCGTTGATCGTCTCGTCGCGCGGCAGGTCGATGCTATGCCGCGAGGCGAGGACCGTTACCTCGTGGCCGCGCGCCGCCAATGCTTCGGCGACCTGTTGCACATGCGCGGTCAGCCCGGTACGGTGCGGCAGATAATAGAGGAGTGAGATCAGGATGCGGAGTTTATGCGGGTTCGACATACGTGATCAGGTTTGGATTGCGGCAGGTTCGGCGCTTGTCGCTTTGCGCGCGGTCACGCTGCGCGCCGACTCGATGATTTGACCCATGCTGATCTTTTCGCGCAAGAGGCCGATGTACCCCAAAATGGCATAGAGCAGCAGGTTGACAACGTGCAGCACCACTGCGAATGCCAGCGCGGTTGCTTTCGCGTTCGGGTCGCCTTCCGGGACGAAGCCCGCCGCCGCCAGCCCCGCCACAATCGCCGCCTCGAAGGGTCCGACGCTCCCTGGCACGGCAGGCAGCGCAATCGCGAGCGAGGCAATCGCGATGAAAAGCAGCGCCGCCGTCCAATCCGCGCGCGGGTAGAACGCAAACATCAGGACATAGCCCGCGATGATGCTGATAGCCCACGAAACGAATGTCCAGAACAGGATTTCAGCCGTGCCACGTAAGGAAGCCAGCGGTGCGAGGCCATCCAGCAGCCGATCCAGCAGAGTCGCCGGGTTGAGCTTTGCGAGGAACGGCAGCACGCGCACCGCGAACGCCGTCAGCGCGTGCGCCCAGCCGCGCCGCGCGGCCAGCACCGCGAGGAACAGCAGTCCGCTCACGCCGATAATCCCTGTGAACCGCGCTGCCGTTTCGACCTCGCGCGGGACGCTGACCATCGAGACAGCAATCACGAAGAGCATCACCACCGCGAGCATATCCGTCAGCCGTTCCACGACAATCGTACTCAGCGTCGTGAAAATCGATAGCGGCGGCTGTAACCTTGTGGATAGGTACGCCCGCGCGACCTCACCGAGACGCAACGGGAGCAGCGCATTGAAGAAGTAGCCGACGTTCATGATGTTGAAGCTGTGGCCGAGCGTCATCTTGCGGTTCAGGATTGCGCGCCAGCGAAAGGCGCGAAGCAGCATCCCGATACATCCAAGCGCGAAGCATGGGACGAGCCACAGGTAATTGGCCTGTGCAAACTGGTCGCGCAGCTTGCCGACATCCACGCCGTTGAGCGCATAGGCGAGCGTCGCGACGGTGAAGAGCAAGCCCAGCAGAAGTGTCAGCCAACGTTTCATCGAACCATCCGAATGCTAGACCACGATGATACACGATGAGTCGTGCTTTTCCTCATGTTCGGGCTGGCTATCCAGGGCAAACGCATCAAAAGCAAAAGCGTGGGCTACACAACGTGCCTTCCGTAGGGGCGGACCGATGTGTCCGCCCGTGAATTAAAGGCGGGTCGGATAAATCCGCTCCCTGCACCGGAGCGCGTTTTCCGCTGGAGCAATCGTAAGAAAAGCCAATCCCGACGGGTCGAGGTTTCCACACCAGCTCTCCTTTTCACGAAAAAACCACGCCGGAAATGGTACAAAGCGCCTGATGTTCGACAGGACCAATGCTCCTATGATACGATAGACAGCGGGCGGACACATCGTTCCGCCCTACAGACCGCACCGATAGCATCGTTCGCACGTTTTTACGGAGTAAAAATCTGCCGTTATGACCACCATCGCATCTACAGCCGCCACAAGCACAACCCCAAATCGTCCAAAATCGCTGATTATGCTGCCGCTCTTGCTGGCAGTCGCGCGCGTATCTGCATATCTAGATAAGGAACCGCATTATGACGGTCGCTTCAACTCGTGTGATCCAGGTTAAGACAGACATCCCCGGTCCGAAGGCACAAGCCATCCTCGCGCGCCGCGAGGCTGCGGTTGTGCGCGGTCTGGGACGCTCGACGCCCGTTGTCGCTGCCCGCGCAAACGGTGCATTGGTCGAGGATGTGGATGGCAACATCCTCATCGATTTTGCAGGCGGGATCGGCGCGCTCGCGGCAGGACACACCCCCGCCCCTGTCGTGGACGCCATCATCGCGCAGACGGAACGCCTTCTCCACCTCTGCGCCATTGTCGGGACGACCGAGTCCTATGTCGAACTCTGCGAAGTCCTGAACGAGATCACCCCCGGTAATTTCAAGAAGAAGACGATCCTCTCCAACGTGGGCGCGGAAGCCGTCGAAAACGCGATCCGTTGCGCGCGTGCGTATACCGGACGGGGCGCGATCATTTGCTTCGAGACTGCCTATCACGGGCGCACGCTGCTCACGATGACGCTGACGAGCAAGTACGATTTGTTCAAGAAGGGGTTCGGTCCGTTCGCTTCGGATGTGTACCGCTTTCCCTTCCCGTATATGTACCGCCGTCCAGCGCAGATGACCGAAGACGAATATACCGAATGGTGCATCGAGTCCTTCGACCGGATGCTGACCACGCAGGTCGATCCTTCGGCGGTCGCGGCGGTGATCCTCGAACCCGTGATCGGAGAGGGCGGCTTTTTGCCCGTCCCGCCGCGCTATTTCGCGCATATCGCGAAGCGCTGCAAGGAGAACGGCATCGTCCTGATTGCGGACGAAGTGCAGACGGGCTTCGGGCGGACCGGGAAGCTGTTCGCGTCCGAACATTACACGGAATACGGCGTCGAACCGGATATTTTCATCACGGCCAAGTCGATTGCGGCGGGGATGCCGTTGAGCGCGATCACCGGGCGCGCGGAGATCATGGACGCGCCGCATCCGGGCGGGATCGGCGGGACCTATGGCGGCAACCCGCTCACCTGCGTCGCGGCGCTGGAGACGATCAAATTCATTCAGGACAACCACCTGCCCGACCGCGCTAATCACATCGGGGACATTGTGCGCGAGCGCATGGCGCGCTGGCAGGATGAGATTGAGCTGGTGGGCGATTATCGCGGCCTCGGCTCGATGCTGGCCGTCGAACTGGTGCTGGATCGCAAGACGAAAGCGCCCGCCAAAGAATTGACCTACGAGGCGATTCAGATTGCCGCGCGCAACGGCTTAATCCTGATTCGTGCGGGGATGTATAGCAACTGCGTCCGCGTGCTGGTCCCGCTCGTGATCCCGGATGAGCAGCTTGTCGAAGGGCTGGATGTCCTCGAACATGCGCTGCGCACCGTCAACGAGAGGAGGTAGCCAGAGTGAACATGCAGCACACCTTCGCAGCATTTCCTCTGCAACCGCCTATGAAGCCGCATATCACGGTGACGAACACGCGCCCGGAACATATCCGCGCATTGGCCGCTTTGCAGCCTATCGCGTTCCCGAACCTCGACCCCACTGAATTGCTGCGCGAGGAACATTACATGGCACATTTACGCCTGTTCCCGGAAGGGCAGTTCGTAGCGCTCAATGAGCAGGGCGTCCCGGTCGGCGCGACGACGACCTTCCGTACCAGCTTCAACTTCGCTTTTCCGCACCATACTTTCATCGAAGCGGTGGATCACGGCTGGCTCTCCAACCACGAACCGGATGGTGACTGGCTTTACGGCGCGGATATGAACATCCACCCGGCCTATCGCGGCGCGGGCATCGCGAAGATGCTCTACGGCGCGCGAACAGCGCTCGTCGAAAAGCTGAACCTGCGCGGGCAGCTCGCGGGCGGCTATCTGCCCGGCTACAAGAAATACGCGGACCGCATGAACGCGCACGCTTACTGCCTGAAAGTGGTACGCGGCGAACTGAGCGACCCGACGCTCTCCGCGCAATTGAAGGTCGGGTATAAGTATATGGGCATCATCGAGGATTATTACGAGAGCGACGACCCGGCGGAGCGGGTGGCGGCGCTGATCGTCAAGGATAATCATCGGTATGTGGGGCGGCCTGCGGCATAAACGACTATATCTTGTAGGGGCGGACCGATGTGTCCGCCCGTTGTAAACCGGGGCAGATAAATCCGACCCGACCTTGAAAAATCGAACACTTGTTCGTATAATTAATGCTGTTTTCTTATTCAGGCGGGGCGCTGCTTCGGGTATAATAGAGGCAGCCCCGGAGCGAAAAGGCAGCCCACTTTATGTTCAAGCGCATCGGTATCCTCGCGCATCCACTCCGTCCCGGCGCAGGCGAGGTCGGCAAAGAGCTACGCACCGCGCTTGAAAGCCGGGGCTGCGCCGTCTGGCTGCGGACGGCCTGGACTCCCGAAGAGGCGCTGCCGCTCGTCGCGGAGGCCGACCTCGTGATTGCGATTGGCGGCGACGGTGCGATGCTGCGCACGGCGCGGCTTTGCGCGCAGCACGACCGCCCGGTGTTCGGGATCAACACCGGGCATCTCGGTTTCCTCACAGAGGTGAGCGGCGATGCGTGGGATGATTCGCTCGATGCGCTGCTCTCGGATCGCTATTGGGTCGAACAGCGGATGCTCATCACCTGCACCGTCGAACGCGCGGGGCTGCCCGCTGAAATAGTTGGGGATGCGCTCAACGATGTGGTGATCAGCCGGGGCGCGGCGGCGCGCTCGATCCTGCTCGAAACGTATATCGATGGCGGCTGGACGACGACCTACAACGCCGATGGCCTGATCATCGCCACCCCCACCGGGTCCACTGCCTACGCGCTCGCGGTCGGCGGTCCCATCCTCCCGCCCGAATTGAAAAACATCCTCGTCGTCCCCGTCGCGCCACACCTCAGCCTGGACCGACCGATTGTCCTGAGCGAGGGCGCGACCATCCAGATCAGGATTTCGCCCGAAACGCAAACTGATGTCACGCTCACCCTCGATGGGGAGCAAATCGCCATGCTCGACCTGAATGATACCGTCACCGTGCGCGCAAGCCAGCGTCAGGCTCGTTTCATCCGGTTGCGCGACCGCAACTATTTCTATCGCTCGCTGCTTGATCGTATGGAACCGCGCATTCCCGCGCGTCGGGAGCCGGAAGGAACTCGGCTGACATGACTATCAATACATCCGTCGAAGAAACCACATATTGCTATCGTCACCCCACGACCGAAACCGCGCTACGCTGCAACAATTGCGGGCGCTACATTTGTGCGAAGTGCGCCAACCGCACGCCCGTTGGCTATCGCTGCCCGGAGTGCATCCGTGAGCGGCAAAATGTGTACTATACCGCTGAAAGCGGGCAGTATTTGATCGCGTTCGGGGTCGCGGCGGCGGTCGCCGTGCCGATGATCTTCATCCTGAGCAAAATCCTGTTCCTCGCTATCATCCTCGGCTTGCCGGGCGGCGGTCTGCTCTCCGAAGCGGTCCACCGCGCGATGAAGCGCAAACGCGGGCGCTATACGTGGGCGTTTGTCGCGGCGGGTGTGGTCGTCGGCGGTCTGATCGCGACTTTCGGCACATGGTCGCCGCTGCTTGGCTATGCGCTCTCCGGTGAAACCAAAGCGCTTGGCTATCTTGCGCAGGCGATGATTTACCCTGCCATCGCGACAGCACTGGTCGCGGTCACTGCGGCGGCGCGCTTCCGCTACGGACGAGGCTAACCCATGCTGACGGAACTCCGCATCACCAATTTCGCGATCATCGACCGCCTGGATTTGACGTTCTCGCCGCAGTTCAACGTCATTACGGGTGAGACGGGTGCGGGTAAATCGATCATCATCGACGCGGTAAGCCTGCTCCTCGGCGGGCGCGCGGATACCGATTTCATCCGCGCGGGGACCGATAAGGCGACTGTCGAAGGCCTCTTCAAAATTCACCCGCCGCTCCAGCAGGAAATTCACGATATGCTCGAACTCGAAGGCGTGGAGATCGACCCGCCGGACGAGATCACGCTCTCGCGCGAGATGCGCAGCAATGGCCGCTCGACCAGCCGCATCAATGGCAGTTCCGTCGGGACGGGCTTCTTCCGCGAAGTCGGCGAAAAGCTGATCGATATTCACGGGCAGAGCGAACACCTCTCGCTACTCAAACCGCGTGAACACGTCAATCTGCTGGATCGATACTCGAACCTGATGGACCTGCGCGCCTCGAATGCCGCGCTCGTGCGCAAGCTGAACGAAATGCGCGCCGAAATCGCCTCGCTGATGCAGGATGAAGCCGCGCTCGCGCGTCGTGTCGATATGCTTGGCTTCCAGATCGAGGAAATCCGCGCGACCGCGCCAAAAATCGGCGAAGAAGAAGCGCTCAAGGAAGAACGCGCGCGGCTCTCCAATGCGGAACAGCTCGCCACCCTCAGCACCGAAGCGCGCACGCTACTCACCGAAGGCTCGCCGGATGGTGGCGGCGCGGCCTCGGATTTGATCTCGCAGGTCTCGCTCTTGCTCGCCAAGCTGGCGAAAGTGGACCCCAGCATGATCGAAGCACGGGAGATCGCGGACTCGTTGAGCGTGCAGTTGGACGATCTGGCGCGCACGGTACGCAATTATGGCGAGCGGATCGAATTCAACCCCAAGCGCCTCGATGAGGTAGAAGATCGGCTGGAAGCGCTGGCGCGGCTTCGTAAAAAATACGGCGGCACAATCGAAGCCGTGCTTGCCTATCGCGAAACGGCACAGCGCGACCTCGACTCGATCACGCACAGCGCCGAGCGGCTGGAAGAACTCGCCATCGAAGAAGAAACGCTGCTGCGGCAGATCGGCGAAATCGCATTCCGGCTCTCCAACAGCCGCCAGAAAGCGGCTACGGCGCTCGGCTCCGGGATCGAGGCCGAATTGCAGGAACTGCGCATGGGCGGCGCGCGGTTCGAGGTCGCGCTCACGCAGCACGAGGACCTCCAACACGGCTGTTATGTCGAGGGGCGGCGGCTGGCCTTCGACATGACCGGGATCGATCATGTCGAATTCATGATGACTGCGAACCCCGGCGAACCGATGCGCGCGATGGCAAAGGTCGCGAGCGGTGGCGAGACGGCGCGTATCATGCTCGCACTCAAGAGCGTGCTTTCGCGCGCGGACCAGACCCCCACGCTCATCTTCGACGAAATCGATCAGGGTATCGGCGGGCGCGTCGGTGCGACGGTCGGGCGCAAGCTGTGGGGGCTATCGACCTCGCATCAGGTCCTGTGCGTGACGCACCTCGCGCAACTCGCGGGTTATGGCGATGTCCACCTCAAAGTCGCCAAGAACACGCGCGGCGAGCGGACTACCACCTCGATCCGCCCGCTTTCCGATCCGGAGCGCGTGATCGAGATCGCGGATATGCTCGGCTCCGAATCGGAGAGCGCCAAGCAGAGCGCGCTCGATATTCTGAACATCGCGCGCGGCGTGAAGATCGGCGCGAAGCCCGCCGATTCCGCGATGCCCGTCACCGATGAGGTGAGCAACGTACAAAGCAAGTTGCTGTGATGCCACGCCTGAAAAAAACGCCGCCTGTGAATCGCACCGTCGCCACGGATCGCGGTCCGGTCGCGTTCGATTTGTCCTTTTCCGCGCGAAAAACGCTCACGCTGCGTATTCAGGCGGGCGGCGCGATAACCGTCGATGCGCCGCTACGAACCCGCCTGCGTGACATCGACAGCTTTGTACAACTGCGCGCGGCATGGATTGAAAAACATCTGCAAGCGGTCCGCGAACGCCCGTCGAACGAGCGCCAGTACATCGAGGGCGAGCGCTGGTTTTATCTCGGTGAAGCGTATCCACTGCATATCGAAGCGGATCACATCGAACGGGTGGCGCTGCGTGCAGGCGTGCTGACGGTCGGCGTGCGCGACCCGGTGGACCGTGAGCGCGTGCGGGCGCTGCTGGCACGCTGGTATCGGCGGCGCGCGTTGGAAGTCTTCAACGAGCGCTTGAAGCTGTGCGGTGAATGGGTCAAGCCGCTCGGTCTGGATGCGCCGCCGCTCAAAATCCGCAGGATGAAAAGCCGCTGGGGAAGCTGTTCATCGCACGGCGCGATCACGCTGAACCTGAACCTCGTGCAGGCGAGCGCTCCGCTGATCGATTACGTGATCGTGCATGAGCTATGCCACCTGCGTGAATTCAACCATAGCCCGCCCTTCTGGGCGCTGGTCGCGAGTGTCATCCCGGATTGGAAGGCGCGGCGCAAGGCGCTCAACCGGAGCGGGTACGGGCTGTTGCCATGACGCCGCCGGAAGCGCTCCCCGCGTGGATGCAGCCGCGCCGCCGCGAGATCGACTGGCGGTTGCTGCTTGTCGCTGTATTGTGTATCCCTGCGCTGTGGGGCTTCCTGACAACGCCGGGTCTGCCCGCCGAAAATGACTCGGCGCTGTACATCGCGCGGGCGCTGCAAACTGCCGATCTGCTGCGCAGCGGGACGCTATACAGCCGCCTCGCGCCGGAGTTCTATCGCGGCCTCGGTTCGCCGCTGTTCACCTACCTTGCGCCGCTGCCGCACGCCCTTTCCGGCCTGCACATCCTCATCACGGATGTCGCCGCGACGGATAGCGTCCGGCTGATCTTTTGTACAGCGCTCGTACTGGCTGCGCTCGGCATGTTCGGCTTGGCGCGCAGTCGGCTCGGCGCGGATTGCGGCGTACTGTCCGCGCTGCTTTACCTTTACAGCGCGCCGCTCCTCGATGACCTGGCGCACCGCCTCGGCGACCTTGCGGCGCTGCTCTCGTTCGGGCTGCTGCCCTGCGCAGCATGGGCGCTCGACCACGCGGCGGGAACAGTACGGCGGCGCGATCATGCGCTCGCAGTGATAATGGTGGCTGCGTGGCTTCTCGCAGATATGCGCTATTGGACAGGCGGGCTTGTGGTGCTGTGCGTCGTGATCGGTATATCAAAGCGCCCGCGCCTGCTTGCGCTGCTCTTCGCCCAAAGTGTGCTGCTGTGCGCGTTCTTCTGGCTCCCGGCATTCGTGGAGCGGGGACTTGTACAGTGGGTCCCCGCCGCTCTGGAAGGGACGCTGTTTCCGTCGTTTGTGCTGGAGCGGGTCCTGCCAGTGATCGTTCTATTCGGCGCGGCACTCGCAGGCGGTGCGGTCCTGAGCCGCGCTCGCAAATTCCCGCAAAATTATCAACGCGCGGCGCTCGCGTTTGCGTGCGGACTGGTCCTGTTGCCCGCGCTGCCGACTGCGCTGCGTCCGCAGCCACCAGGCGCGACTGCTCCGGATACGCTCGATGAAACCCGCCTCGGTACGTATGCTACGCTGCGCAATGGCTATCTGCTCCCTGCTCTCGCAACCGAACCCGGCTTTCTAAATATCGAGCCAAGCCAGCCGGTACGCGCCAGTGCCTTCGGACAGTTCGGCGTGACGCTGGTTGAACGCGAGCCGCTTTCCTCGCACTATACGGTCAATCTCGGCAGCGCGCAGGTCTTCCGCTTCGATCGCTATGCGTGGCCGGGCTGGAGCATCGCTATCGACGGCGAGCCGCACGAAGGCAGTACCGACGCGGGTGGGCTGCTCACCGGCGAAGTCCCACCGACCGCGCGCGAGGTCGTGATCAGCTATGGAACCACGCTCGACCGTATACTTGGCTGGCTTATTTCGCTGTTCGGCGCGGGGCTGTTCCTTGTACGTGGGCGAGCTATCAGCTCTGCCGCCGCGTGATCGCCTGCTCTACCGCTTCCAGAAGCCGCTTCGGGACGAACGGCTTCAGGAAATAGGCGTCGATTTCCGAGTTTTGCGCTTCCTGTACCCAGCGTGCTTGCGGACCGGAGGCGGTGATGATAATGACCGCCGTATCATGCGTTTCCGGGTTCGCGCGCAGCCGCCGCAGGATTTCCAGACCGTCGATGTCGGGCATCATCAAATCGAGCAGCAACACATCCGGCTCGAACTCAATAATCTTCGCCAGCCCTTCGATGCCGTTTCGTGCGCCCGCGAATTCATAACCGCCGCGCCGGATGAGCAACTCGACCAGTTTGAGCGCGTCCTCGTTGTCTTCGATGTACAGGACCCTTCGCACGGACATGGGTTTTATCTCGTAAAGTGGTGGATTCACTGCGCCACGATGGATTGTAGCAGATCATTTGGCGTCAACATTGCATCCCAGCCCGGCTTTTGTTGAATATACGCCGCGTGCCATAGTTGATAGATCAGCAGCGGCCACAGCGTCCAGACCTCGTAGCCACCCTTGTTCATGTGCGAATCGACTGCTCGCGCGACGTATTCAGCATCGAACACGCCGGAGCGGTCCAGCGCAGCGGGTGCGAGATGCTCATCGACCAGCGGACGGAAGACGGAGCGCAGCCATTGGGAAGTCGGCGGCGCGAAGCCCCACTTCGGGCGCTTGAGGATTGGCGCGGGGATCAATTCGCGCACAGCGTCCTTGAAGACGCGCTTCACATCACCCTGTCTCTGCTTGTAATCGAACGGGATGCCAAACGCGAGGTTGACCAGCAAGTGATCTTCGAGCGGCGCGCGGGACTCAATCGACATTGCCATCGAGAGCTTATCCACGCGCATGTTGCTGTCTTCAGGCAGCCACAATCCCAAACTCGTGTACGCAATACGATCCGCGAAAATGCCCGTGCGCGGCGCGGCCAGCAGCGGCGCGGTCGCCTGCGCGATGCGCGTCAGAGCGGACCCGGCAAGCGCCTGATCGCGCAGCAGGCCGGGCAGCCGCGCCGGGTCGATCATCTTCATCCAGTTCAGGTAGCGCGCAGTCGGGTCCGTCACGCGCGCTTTCTGGACCAGTTTGCGCCCGCGCGCGGAACGTTCCAGCAGCGGGTCGAGCGCGGATGCACGCAGCAGGCGCGGGATACGCTGGTAGCGCTGTACCATATAATCGGCGCGGTAGTGCGGGTAGCCCGCGAAGAGTTCATCGCTGCCGTCGCCACTAAGCAGCACCGGAACGCCCTTGCTTCGTGCCAGCGCCGCAACGAAGGTCGTTTGCAAAATGCTCTGCTGCGCGACGGGTTCATCCATCGCATAGACGAGGCGCGGGAGCAGCGTCGCCAGCCGTTCATCGACGCGGATCGTGATCGCGTGGTGGTCTGTGCGCAGGTGGCGCGATGCCATTTCTGCATAGCCCACATCGACGTTGAATTTCGCGCTGCGCACCGGGTCGTCTTCGATTAGAAAGCCGACGGTGAAGGTCTTCACGGGTTCAGCGGCGAGGCGGCTCATCAGCGCGACCACCGCCGTCGAATCCACTCCGCCGCTCAGGAATGCGCCGACCCGAACATCGCTGACCATGCGC
This sequence comes from Aggregatilineales bacterium, assembly GCA_965246845.1. Taxonomy (GTDB): domain Bacteria; phylum Chloroflexota; class Anaerolineae; order Aggregatilineales; family UBA2796; genus JBBRMW01. The sequence goes on along the minus strand of CBDFFR010000005.1, from coordinate 91,602 downwards.
GTTTCGACAGCCTGTTCGACCAGTTCACGCACGCGCCTCACCGTATCCGGGTAATTCACGAGCCGCCGCGAGGTATCCATATGCGGACGCCAGTAGCGCTCCTGTCGCGCGATCTGACCGCGCTCGAAGATGATCAATTCGCCGGGTGATAGCTTGTAAATGCCATCGAACATCGTCTGTGGTGGCGGGACATAGCCGAGCGCGAGATACACGGGCAGCGCCTCGCGGTTCTCACGTCGCGGCACGCCGGGATGCTCGAACAGCGCCTTGATTTCAGAGGCAAAGAGCAACGTATCTGCGACGCGCGTATAGTAGAGCGGCTTCTCACCTGCGCGGTCACGCGCCAGCAGCAGCCGTTCGGCGTGCGCGTCCCACAGCGCAATCGCGAACATCCCGCGCAGGTGGTCCAGCACCGCCGCGCCCCATGCCTCGTAACCGTGTACGATCACTTCTGTATCGGTATGCGTGCGGAAGCGATGGCCGAGTCCTTCCAGCCGGGCGCGCAGTTCGCGATAGTTGTAAATCTCGCCGTTGAAGGCGACCCCGACCTCGCCATCTTCATTGAAGATCGGTCCCGCCGGCGCGGACAGATCGATGATCGCCAGCCGCCCCGCGCCAAAGCCGAACGCGCCCTCAGTCCAGACGCCATGCCCATCAGGACCGCGATGCGCGAGCCGCCGTGCCATGCGTTCAAGGAGCGCGGAGTCTGTACCGTGCTGTGTATAATAGCCGAAGATTCCACACATAGTGCCAAAGTATACACCATCAAGGAAAACAAGTGTTTGTCAAAGTCTTAATGATCAGTATGGATGCTGCTTTACTTTCTTCACAAGTCAGCGAAACGCGGAGTCGCCATCGTGACTATGCAGCGCGGCTTGGTGATTTGCGAATTGTGGTTTGCAATCGCAGGCGTGCAAGCGAATATACAGACGGTCCCCTGCACATCGTACCTACCAACTCGCGGCACACCGGGTCCTTCCTGTTCGATGGTTTGAAAGTCGCAAATCGGATAGTGCAGGATTGGAAGCCGGATGTGATCGCGACACAGGACCCGTTCATCACCGGGCTAATCGGGCAACGCCTGCGGCGCAAATTGCACGTACCCCTCCTCGTGCAGGATCACACCACCCTGACGGGTATACACGGCTTCGCGACCGAAAGCCTGCGCAATCGCCTCCTGATAATCCCGGCGCGGCGCGTGATCGCAACCGCCGACGCCGTGCGCGTAGTACACCCGGCAGAGCAGAATGGGCTGCTGCGGTGGGGGATTCCTGCAGCGCGAATACACGTTCTGCCAGTGGCCGTCAATCTGGAGTCGTTTTCGACACCTGACAACTCGATAGACTGGTGCGCGCGGCTCAATATTCCGGCGCACGCACTACTCGTGTTGTGGGTTGGGCGTCCGGTTCCGGTGAAAAATCTGCCCCTGTTGCTTGATGCCTTTACTCAGGTCGTGCGGGCGCTCCCGGCAGCGCGGCTGGTCCTCGCGGGTGATATGCAGGGATCGCCCTACCCGGCGCTCATTCAGGAGAAAGGGTTGAGCAGTGCGGTTATTCTTGCAGGCGCGCTCGGACATACGGAACTCCCGGCGCTGTACCAGACTGCGAATCTGGTTGTCCTGAGCAGCAATTACGAGGGGTTGCCGCGTGTCCTGCTGGAAGCCGCCGCTGCGGGTCTGCCAATAGTCAGCACTGCGTTCAACAGCGTGCGCGAGATCATCCGCGAAGGGGAGACAGGTTTGATTGTGCCGCAGCGCGATCCCGGCGCGCTCGCACGAGCCATGCTCACGCTGTTGCAAGATACAGACCACGCGCGCGCAATGGGGCAGCGTGCCCAAGCCGATGTCCTCGCGCGCTACGACCGCGAACGCCTTACCGGCGATTGGGTGAACCTGTTACGCGATACCGCCCAGGCGGGAATGCAAAAGCGCGGCGCTAAAAAAGCCGCCGCGCTGTGAGGGTTTGCTATTCGCACGGGCCGGAGTGAGTCCTAGCGTTGCGCTTTGGCCTTATCGCGCATCTGCTTGACATAATCGTGCGTCTGTTGCACCGCCGCATACTGGCGCTGGATGACTTCACGCACATTCTCCGGCAGCGTTTTGTCGAGGGCGCTCTTATACGCATTTACGGCAGTGTCTTCGCCGCGCTCGGCTTCGGAAAGCACCGCAGCGTCGTCATTGCCAGAAAGTCTCGCGCGCAGGTCAGTAAAGGCACGATGCACCCCACCGAGCGGCGTGCCATCCGGAATGCTGGCCTCATTCGTGCTGCGCGAACCGACCATGTTTGCCAGCTCGGTCGCGAAGCCGCCCCGCTGGTTGCTGTATTCGGAGAAGAGCGTCTTCACGCCGATATTGTCCACGAGGTCCGCAGCCTGCACGTAGCCGCGCTCGCTGTCCTTTAGAATCGCGATCAGCCCCGTTAATATGCCAAGCGTATCGTCGTTGAAAGTCAGGCCCGAAAGCGGGACCACCGGAACCGGAGAATTACCCATACCGCCAGCCGCGCCGGGAATACCGGGGTTAATCGGGAATGTCATGTGTCGTACTCCGCTATTTACCACCAGACTGTAGTTCAAGTTTCGCCGGCGTGTATCGGCGTATCGGACGCACCCGGCATAGGTCGGTTGGCCTAACTTTGCACTTCGCGGCGGTCGCATACCGGGCAGGTCAAGCCCCGCCCCTACATAAGACTGCTCACCCCTTTATGAGGGTAATAGGAAGATCGTACTCAGTGCAGTTGTGATTGCGTAGCCCCTGACCCAGCAAGTCGCCTGACCGTTGCAGACGCCCGGCATCGAAGAAACGAATTTCTCCTGAATTTAACATCTCTGTGATCTGGCGGCGGTTGTGTACAATCGGTGTTCTGATACACTTGCATGTGCGATAGGGACAAGCCATGACCAACAGACCGTCCGACAGCGCCGCGCCGAATCTCGAACAGCTCATGCAGATGGGCATCCGCACGGCGCGCGAAGGCAACAAACAAAACGCGCGCATGATCTTCGAGCGCGTGCTTGAGCAAAACCCGGAAGACGAACGCGCGTGGATATGGATGGCATGGGCCGCCGATAACGACGTGGACCGCCGCCGCTACCTCGAAACCGCGCTGCGCATTAACCCGAACAGCCGCGCCCGCAAGCTGCTCGCGGATATGGAAAACGCGAAGTATACGGGCGAGAGCCGCACTCTCGCGCGCGGCGTGAGCATCCTCCTGATCCTGATCGGGCTGATCCTCGTCGTGCTGTTCGCGGTCTTCATCCTCGTGCGGTCGGGGACCTGAGCATTGGCCGCCAACGATTTGCAAGCCCTGTTGCAAGCGGGCATTCAGGCCGCGCGCATGGGCAACCGCGACGAGGCGCGGCGCTTGCTGCGGCGGGCGCTTGAGCAGGATGTGAACAGCGAAACCGCCTGGCTGTGGCTGGCTTCCGTCGCGGAGAGCGCCGAGGAGCGCATCGACAACCTGGAGCGAGCATTACGCATCAATCCGGCCAACGAACGCGCGCGAAAGGAACTCGACCGCCTGCGCGCGGCTGCGCTCGCTGCTCCCGTTCCGGTCCCGCAACCAACCCCCACGCCTGCTGTAATCGCGCCTCAACCTGCGCCAATCCTGATCGCGCCGAAGCCACGCCGCGCCAGTGGTCCGCGCCTCAATCCGGCGCTGTTGAGCTTCCTCGGCGTGGTCGCGGTGGGTGTGGTCATTCTGATCATCCTGCCTTTGAGCAATACATCATTACAACCGACAGCGCTGCCAGTCATTGTGACTCCGACCTCACGGCTGCCGTTCAGCGCGCAGCAATTGACCGCCTACGCACTCAGCAGTACACCGCCGCCGCGCGTGACCATTGCGACACTGCCGCCCGCCGTCGTCTTCAACGTCGCAAGCTGGACGCCGGAACCGTCCTTTACGCCCGTGCCGAGTTTCACGCCGAGTCCCGCGCCGTCGCCGCTCGACACGCTCACGCTCGCCTTTGCGGGTGAGGGGCGCGGGCGCTCCGCGATTGGGCTGTATACGATCCGCGCGAACGGTGCGAATGAAGCGCTGCTCGGCAAGGGAAGCGCGCGTGCCTTCGATGTCGCGTTCGCGCCGGATGCACGGCATATCGCCTACATCACCGATGCGGACGGCCACGAGCAGCTTGCTATTGCCGACACGGACGGCTCCAATGAGCGCGTTCTGACCAGCTTCAAGGGTAAATTCACGCGCACGCCGTCATGGAACGCGGATGGCACGCAAATTGCGGTCACGAGCGATGACAGCGGCACGGATGAACTGTATCTCGTCCCGGCGGCGGGGGGGAGTGCCGAACGTCTCTTCACCGCGCGCACGAATAGCCGCGACCCGGCCTTTTCGCCGGATGGCAAACGCATCGCATATGCGGGCGACCCGACCGGGCGCGGCAGCTATCAGATTTATGGCTATGACCCTGAGACGAAGAAGAGCGCGCAATTAACCGAAGGACAGGGCAGCAATTATTCGCCCGCGTGGTCCCCGGATGGCTCACGCATCGCCTTCATCAGCACCCGTGACGGGCGCGCGAACGTCTACCTGATGAACGCGCAGGGCGAGGACGAACAGCCGCTCACCATTGGTAGCGGAGCCGAACAGCGCGACCCGGCCTTCTCACCGGATGGGCGCTGGGTCGCGTTCAGTTCCAATCGTGAGGGCGGCATCTTCCAAATCTTCGTGACCACGCTCGACGGGTTGCTCACCCGGCAAGTCACGAACACCAAAACCGTAAGCGTCGGCCCGTGCTTCGTGCCGAGAGAAGGATAGTTACCAACGTGCCTGCTGAACAAACGTCACTCGATACCCTGCTACGTGAAGGCGTTGCGGCGGCAAAAGCCGGGCGCAAGAGCGAGGCGCAAAGCAAGCTGCGCGAGGTCGTAGCGCGCGATGACCGCAGCGAACAGGGCTGGCTATGGCTGGCCTCGGCGGTCGATTCCGACGAGGAGCGGCGCGTCTGCCTGAGCAATGTCGTAGTCATCAACCCGAACCACGCGAAAGCCAAAGCCGAACTCAACGCGCTTGAACGCCGCGCCGCATTTAGCAATATCAATATGCCGCGCCCGAACCGCGATATGCGCGTGCTGCTGCTGCTCGGCGGGTCTGGTGTGCTGGCCTTCGTGCTGATCGTCGTGCTGGTCGTCTCGTTGAGCAAACAAGCGCCCGCGATTGCCGCAATGCCGACAGTGGCAGCGGTGGACACCGCAACCGAACTCCCGACCGGCGATGTACCCATCAGTACCAGCGTAGCCGCTCCGGTCGAGCCGCTTGCCGTTGCGCAGGCGGGTTCCCCGACCGTCGCGCGGACGCCCACGCCGACGCTCCTGAACGCGATCATCGTCACAAAGGGAGCCGGGGCGCTGCCCCCCACGTGGACGCCGGAAGCCAGCGCGACTTCCGCATTCAAAGCGACAGGGACCACGCTCCCGCCTGTCCCCGCCGGGTTGCCGGGTGTGCTGGTCGGCATCACAGGCGCGCAGTTGACGCTCGATTTTTTGCTGCCTGTGTTCACGATCAAGCCGGACGGCACAGAATTCACAAAAGTCACCGATGACACGGGGCGCGGCGACTACGCGATCATCACGTCCGATGGAAAGATCATCTATACGTACCTCGCGGGCGGCACGGACTCGCGTCTGCTGCGCCTGATCAACCTGAATGGCTCGCAGCCGCGTGAGATCAGCGCCGCCTGGGGCGGGCAGCCACCGCTCTTCAACCAACGGATGCCATCGCTCGGCGGCGAAGGGCGCTATCTCGCCTTCGCGGGCCAAAACGTGATCGGCAACGAGCGCTTCACGGCAATTTACGTCGTCGATCTGGCAAAGTTCCTGGGGCTGAATACCATCGTCGCGAGTTCCACGCCGACCATCCTTCCAACCGACCCCGCTTCGCCACCGCCCCCGAAGGTCATCACCAGCACGCCGATTATCCTGCCAACCAAAAAGGGGCAGCCGACCAAAGCCCCGCCGCCGACCAAAATCCCGCCGACCGCCGTTGCACCGACTGCTGTTCCGCCAACCGCGACGACGATCCCGCTCGATTTCTATCTGGTGCGCGTCACGCCGAAGGACTTTGGCGAGAATAACTGGCCGAATATTTCCAGAGATGGCAGGTTCGTCGTCTTCGTCTCGGATGGCTCCGCGCTCGGCAAGGATGGCACGGATATTTACTATGCCCCGGTCGCGCGCGATGCGAAGCCGTCCCCGATTACCAGCGATGGGAGCGCTTTGACTGAAGGTTCGCCCGCACTTTCGCCGGATGGCAAGCGCATCGTTTTCAGCGCCGGACCGGGCGCGGATGCCGCAACGCGCAAGAATGATCTTTACGTCATGGCGCTCGACGGCGCGGGGCGTACCACACTCGCGCATGTCGATGGCGCGAACAACACCCGCCCGCACTGGTCGCCCGATGGCAAATGGATCGCGTTCACCTCCGACCGCACGGGCAAATCGGAAATCTTCATCGTGAATGTGGACTCGAAGCAGGTCTATCAGGTCACGAACACGCCGAACCCGACCTTCCTCACGGATTGGGGCGAGACGCGCTAAATCTTCAATGACCAATGTAACAACCGCCCCAAAGGACGAGCGCGTATGGTTTCCACAAATGCTGCGTGGGGCGGCGGCATTGCTGGTCGTCGGGTCGCATTACCTCGATTTATTCTGGCGGCACAATGCGGATGCGGTCGCCCTCACGCACGCGGACCCGGTGGCGGTCAGCCTTACTTCGCCCATTTTCGGCATTCTCGGCTGGGCGAGCGGCTGGTCCTTCAACCTCGGACCTTTTGGCGTGGCGCTGTTCTTCCTGATCAGCGGCTTTGTGATCCCGTTTTCGCTCAAAAAATCGGGCGTGGCGCAGTTCCTGACGCGGCGTATATTCCGCATTTACCCAACCTATTGGGCAGGTCTTGCAGTCACGGTACTCGCGCTCTGGTTGTATTCAATTACACACGCGCGCGTGATGCCCGTCAGCCTGCGCGATATGCTGATCAATGCCTCGTTGCTTCGCGATTGGGTGTGGACAGAGACAATCAACGGCGTGAATTGGACCCTCGAAACGGAACTTAAATTCTATCTGCTGTGCGCGTTCCTGACGCTCATCGCGGATTTGCGCAAGCCGCGAACGCTGCTCGTAACCGCCATGTGTTTGTGTGCCTTCAACCTCGCGGTGGGTGCAGCGCGTCCGGCGCTGATTGCAAGTTATCCGCTGCTATACAGTCTGCTGGCGGTCGTTTCCATTGCAGCGGGCTACCTGATTTTCATGTTCATCGGGACGTGTTTTTATAATTTATACCGGGGGCATTGGTCCGCGCGCACCTTTGCGCTTACAACAGCGCTGCTCTGTGGCGGTTTCATCCTCGCGGTCGGCGCGAGTGAAAACCAGAGCATCGGGACGTTTTTGCTGGTCAATTATACGTTGGCGCTGCTCATCTTCGGAATTATCTACAGGCTACGTGACCGTTTGCGCTATTCGCGCCTGCTGGATTTCCTTGCAAATATCAGCTACCCATTATATGTCGTTCATGCGGTGCCGGGTTACGTGCTGCTGACGATCCTCTATGGTATTCTGCCCAACCCGCTCATTGATGTCGCGCTTACTTTCGCGTTGATCGTTCCGGTCGCGTACCTGCTGCATCGCTACATCGAAGTGCCGTCAAATCGGATGGGTCGACGTGCGGCGGGGAGAATTGGCGGGCATCGTGCGGGTGTGAAGTCCGCGCGATTGGCGTAGAGAGAATATCGGGCGGACACATCGGTCCGCCCCTACAAAGTCATCCGTACTCCGGTTGGCTAGACCTTCAGCGCGACGCCCTTCAGCTTCGGCGTGTAGCCGGGGAACACCTTGTCGAGCGCGGTATTGCCCACACGGTTGATCAGGATTTCGCCCAGAACGTCGCGGTAATCCGTCGTGATGTTCAGGTCGCCGTTGTTGAGGCGTTCCGGCGCGAGCGTCGGCCAATCCGCATACACAGGCTTCTGGATGATATTGCCACCCATCACCATCATCATGTTGCCGTGACCGTGATCCGTGCCGCCGCTGGCATTTTCCTGCACACGCCGCCCGAATTCGGACATCACGACGACTGTGACCTTCTTGTTGATGTCGCCCAAATCGGCATGGAATGCAGAGAGGCCGCTCGCCAGCTTGGTCAGTTCGTTGGCGAGGTCAATCGCCTCGTTTTGGTGCGTATCCCAGCCGCCGAGGTCGAGCGCCGCCAGTTCGAGGCCGACATCGGCCTTGATCAGCGCGGCGGTCTGCATCAGGGCAAGATCGAAATCGCCCTTGCCATAGACCGCATCGTTGCCGGGTTTGTAGCCCGCGATGTTCAGCTTCGAGACGACATCAAGGACTTCCTGCGTTTGCGTGCTGTTATCGGCAAGCTGCGGGTCCTTCGCGTAGAGGCGGTTGAGCGCGGCGAGCATATCCGTTGCTGCTTCCGCGCGCCCGCTTAGATGGTAGTCGATGATCGACTTGATCGAGACCGCCGAGATCGGACCGCGCAACGAACGTTGCAACGCTGTTCCCCAGCCAACCGCCCGCAACGGCGAGGTGTTGCCGTTGTTGTGCGCTTCCATGTGGCGGCCAAGCCAGCCGGAGGTGAGCGAATGCTGCCCCGGCGTGCCGCTTTCCATATAATCCATCGCCTCGAAGTGCGAGCGCGTGGGGTCCGGCGACCCGGCAGCGTGTACTGCCGTCATGCCGCCGCTCTTGAAGATCGGGAGCAGCGGCGCGAGCGCGGGGTGCAGCCCGAAGAATCCGTCCAGATCGAGCGCGCGGTTCGTCGTCTCCGCCTTTTTGTCATCGGGACGCGCGACGCCGATATTCGGGCGGTTCTTGTAATAGAACTCCTCGCCGTGCGGGACGATGATGTTCAGCCCGTCCGCGCCACCACGCAGAAATACGCAGACGAGGACATCCCCGCGCGCGCCCTCGCCCTGTGGCGCGAAGGCCATGCGCGGCAACCAGTTCGGCCACGCGAGCTGTGCGGAAGCCAGCGCCGAGATCGCCGCCGTGCGGCTCAACAGTTCCCGACGGGAAATCATTGTTACTGCCATTTTCACCAAACTCCTTTGCAGGTTAGCGATACATGAACGCCGGGGAAGCGTACATCAGGGCGATAGCTTCATTGATGCGGCGGCGGCCTGCGTCGGTCGTCAGATCGACCTTGCCGTTCTTGTTAAGGTATCCGGAGATCGCGTCGGATTCATCTTTGGTCATCGCGCGCCCGAAAATGTGCTGCGCGAAGAAGTTGATCACCGGCTCCGGCGCGATGGTCACGCCCTGGCTCTGCGCGATCTTGTTGAGGTCCACTTTCACGCCGGGGAGTTTGTTACTGAGGGCGTTGATCGCGGTGTTCCAGCGGGTGAGCATATTGGCTTCCCAGTTGGCCGCGTAATCCGAGTAGCCATCCGGCGTGATCCAGTCGAAGGGCAGGTGTCCCATATTCCTGAGCAGGGTGAGAATAGCGGGGTTGAACTTTTCGATTTCAACATCCAGCGAGCGGAACAGCGAGATCAGGAATTCATACGGACGCTTGTACTTCGGTCCGGCGTTCGCGAATTCCGGCGAGGCAAAAATCGTCTTGAGGACCGTTTTGTGGCTGCCGCCCGATTTCAGGAAGGCATCCTTCGCGGCCTGCACGACACTATCCGGCGGCGTATCCGCGACGAAACGCATGGCGAGTTTGTACGCGATCAGTTCTGCCGTGCCGGGATGCAGCGCGAGCATATCCAACACGGTTTCGCCGTCCTGCTGCCCACCGCCCGCCGGGATAACCTTGCCGAGGACCGTCTTGGCTGCGTTGTCGTGCATCTTCGGGCTGAAGTAGAACTCGCCCGGCTGCTTGCCTGCCCTGCCGTAAACCGTCCAGCCCGTGAAACAGCGCGCCACTTCCTTCACGTCGGCTTCGGTATATTTGCCAATCGTGATCGTGTGCAGTTCCATCACTTCGCGGGCATAGTTCTCGTTCGGGTGTTTGAGGTCGCTCTGCGCGTTGTCCAGATAGACGAGCATTGCCGGGCTTTTGGCCGACGCGCCGAGGATTTGTCGATAGTTCGTGAACGCATTGGCGCGGATCACGTCGCGGTCGTCGAGCGTCTTGAGCAGGCGGTCGCTTTGCTTCTCATGCCAAATGCTGAAATGTTCCGACCAGAACAGCGTGACCACCTCAAACAGGTCACGCGGATTATAGATCGCGCGCATCACGGTCGCGGAGTCGAGTTCGCGGACGACATCGCCTTCCTGCTTGCCCGCCAGCGCGACCAGCTCCGCCGGAGTCATATCAAGCGTCGGATAGTTGCCGAGCCGTGCCTCGCTCGCGGAGTTGTCGATCTTTTCATAATCAAGCTGTCCGGCGATCCAGTTGTCCAGTCCCTGCTTGCGCACGGACTCTACCTGGCCGGGGCGCGGTCCGAAGCTGAGGCGGTTCAGTGCGCGGTGAATTGGGTCGGCCTGCGCATCGAGGGTGGCCTGTGGCGCGGCGAGCGCGGCTATCGTCTGGTTGGTGAATTCCGCACCGACGACGGTAGCGCCTGCACCGATGCTGAGTGTCTTCATAAAATCGCGGCGGTTCATCGTTTGTCCTTCTCTAAACCCCACATCGGGAAGTATGCGCCCCAAATGTAACGGAAGTGCTAACCGGACGTAAGACTTGTGTACCGTTCATAAGAATTACGCCGAGCGTATTGTAAAGTTTCGATCCTTTTAAGGACAACCGTGCGAAACTTATAAAACACAAAAGGGTAAATATCATGGCACAATTGGATAGCGCAATCCTCGACGGCATACAGGTAATGGTCGCCGCGCTCGATGACAGCGCCGAACTCAAGCAGCTTGGTTCTGTGAAGGCCGTGTTCGTGCTGGCGCTTCCGAAGGAAGCCGAAGATGAGCGCGTGATCCACGCATTCGAGGCGACTTTGCCGCACGCCGACTCGTATGTCCTCTACTATGCACCCGGACCGCACATTCAGCGCAATGACGCCGCGCAGGACGCGGATGTGGAGCCGGATTCGGTTTATGACCTGCCGCGCGTGGTACAGAGCCGAGTGCATTTGGATGTACCGTATGAGTTCGCGAAGGATTGGGAATGCGCCTTGCAGTCCGGGTGGAAGCAGGCCGGGAACAGCGGCGCGCTCGTCGCCGTGACGACCGAACATGGCGTATCCGATACGCTGGATTTTCTCAAACGCCTGAGCAGGACGACCTCACCGGATACGGAGAGCGCACCACCGCGCGCCACGCAAATCGACGCGGATACAACGACCGATTTCTAGCATGTGGCTACATTCACCCATCGACAATTAACTAGGATGCCTCTCCGTGACAACCGACCTGCGCACCGATTTTTCAACGCGCGAAGCACTGGTCTCTTACCTGCATGAGACCTTTCCGGAAACGGCAGCGCGCGATCCGCATGTTTCCCCGATACGCGGAGGACGCAAGGCCGCCGAAGCGCAGCTTGACCAGATTGACCCGCTCGCCTATGGCCGCACGCGCAATCACCTGGCTGGCAAGGTCACGCGCCTCTCGCCCTGGTTGCGGCATGGCGTGCTGAGCCTGCGCGAGGTACGGCTACTGGTCCTGACAGAAGGCTACAGCGCCGAAAAGCTGATCAATGAACTCGCATGGCGGGATTACTGGCAGCGCGTGTACGTCCTGATTGGCGAGGGCATCTGGCAGGATCGCGAGCTGTATAAAACAGGCTTCCGCGCGGAAGAATACGCGCGCGAGCTGCCTGCCGATCTGGTCGGCGGCACGACCGGGCTGGTCTGCATGGATAGTTTTGTCGCAGACCTGCACGCGACGGGCTGGCTGCACAACCACGCGCGCATGTGGATGGCGGCGTATGTCGTGCATCATCGGCGGGTGCGCTGGCAGGCGGGTGCGGTCTGGTTCCTCGCAAATCTGCTGGATGGCGACCCGGCCAGCAACAATCTCTCGTGGCAGTGGGTCGCCAGCACGTTCTCACACAAACCGTATATCTTCGACCGCGAGAACCTGCAGCGCAATACGGATGGCGTATACTGCGAACGCTGTCCGCTGGCGCACGGCGGCTGTCCCTTCGACCAGAGCTATGAAGCGCTCGAAGCGAAACTGTTCCCGAAAAAGACCACGCGCGATTATGCCGATGATGATCGGCGCGACAGCTACCAGAAGGACACCCGCCGCAAAGGACGCTACTGATGAATACGCCGCTGGTATGGGTACACGGTGACTATCTTGACCCGCGCGGTCCGGCGCTGGTTGCACACCCGGAGTCGCCTGCTGTGTTCGTCTTTGATGACGCGCTGCTCGAATTCTACAAGCTGACCTTCAAACGGCTGGTCTTTCTGTATGAATGTCTGCTTGAAATCCCCGGCATTCACATTCGCAAAGGAGAACCCGTCGCGGAGATCGCCGCCGCCGTACAGGAATTCGGGTGCAACGGCGTCGTTACAGTTGCCAGCGTCGCGCCGCAGTTCGGGCGGCAGGTGGTGGCGTTGAAGGCGCAGCACTACCTCACTGTCGAAATCCTGCCGCAACCGCCGCTCGTCACGCTCGACAAGGGCGAGGACGAAACGCTTGATTTGAAACGCTTCAGCCGCTATTGGGGTGAGATCCAGCGCCGTGCGATGGACCCGCGCTATTGAACGTGTTCTGAACTCACAAAAAAGCCGATAAGTAGCGGCTTACACCGCGCAGCTTACTGTAGGGGCGGACACATACGTCCGCCCCTGTATGTGTCCGCCCACACGAGTTAATTTAACGCGCTTGCCCGGTTCCCCAATCTGCCTGTATACTCCGCTATAAGATGTTTGGGTGGACCTAATGCGTAAAATTTTGCTCATCGCCGCAATCCTCATCTGCTGCATTCCCGTCACCGTGCGCGCCTCCGACAAACCAGCGTCAAAGCCACGCGCTGCGTTGAAAGCCTGCAAATATGCAATTGGGAGCGACAAGGCGCAGGCGCTCGACGCGCAGTGCGGCACGCTCACGGTCCCGGAAGACTGGACGAACCCGACGGGCGCAAAGCTCACACTCAAATTTACCGTGCTGCCCCCGACGAATAAGAATGCGAGCGGCTTGCCGATCTTCCACCTCGAAGGTGGACCGGGCGGTGCGGCTATCGATAATTTCAGCCAGGTCTGGTACGTGCCATACGAAGGCATCCGCGAAGAACACGCGGTCGTGTTGATGGACCAGCGCGGTACGGGGACTTCTGGTCCGCTCGCCTGCACTGAGCAGATAGGTACGCCACTCACCGACATTCAAAAGCCGATTACGCTGGCGCAGGAAACCGATGCGGAAAAGGCCGTGCTGCAACGCTGCTTCGCGCGCATCGCGAAAAGGACCGATCCGCGCACCTATACCAGCAACGCGGCAGCGGACGACCTCGATGCGCTGCGCGAGACGCTTGGCTACGATCAGATTGATGTCTTTGGAAATTCGTATGGTACGTCGCTCGCGCAGACTTACTTGCGGCGGTACGGGGAACACGTCGCGGGGATGGTGCTGGACAGCGTAACCGGACCCTGGAACCGCTATCAGCTCGAATTTGGGGAGAATGTCGAAGCCTCATTCGGCGTAGCGGTCGCGATCTGCGCGGCAGATGCGGCCTGCAACAAGGCATATCCTAAACTGAACGATCAGTTTACGAAGCTGATGGCCGGGTTGAAGGCCAAACCCGTCTCGCGCTTCGCCGGGATTGCAGGCAGAGCGCCACGCCAGAAGGTCCTGATTACGGATCGGCGCTTTGCGCGCATCCTGATCGCGATGCTCTACCGCAGTGACGTGATCCCGTATATTCCGCAACTCATCCAGAATGCAGTCAAGGGCAATTACGACTCGATTGCCCTCTCATTGCTTGCGAGCGCGGTCGCCGGGAAAAACGGCGGCTTGAACGGGATGTATTTCAGCATCGAATGTTCGGAAGTGGTGCAGTTCTACACCGAAGACTTGCTTGGCGAGAATGCCGACGCGACGCGCTTCACCAGCGCGGATGAACCCCGCGCCTTGCGTTCGCTGTGCGATGCGTGGCCGAGCGCGGAGCTAAACGAGGAAGATGTCGCCCCGGTGGTTTCGGACCGTCCGGTGTTGATCCTGAGCGGCGGCCTTGACCCGGTGACGCCTGTGCGCTATGGCGAAGAGACGCACACGCGGCTGCCGAACAGCACGCTTGCTGTGTTCCCATATCAGGCGCATGGCGTCATTGTATCGAGCGCGTGCGGGCAGGAAATCACGCGGCGCTTTTTCGATGACCCGACCGCAATGGTGGACAAGACGTGCATCGCCGAAGATACGAAGCTGGCCTTCGTCGGCGCATCGAAACCCGTGCTGGCCGCGTATACCAGCAAGACGGCGACTTTCAGCGCAAGCGTGCCGAAGGGCTGGACGCCGGAGCCGGACGGCGCACTGACCTTTTTCAGCAGCAAGGATGCCCAACAGACGCTCGCCTATGGGACGATCAAGAAGGCCTCGCGTGATGCGCAAACGATAGTGCTGGACCAATTGAAAAAGCGCTATTCGCTGTTCACGGTGCGCAATAAACTGTCGGTGAGTACCTTCACCGTCTACGATGTCGAACTCTCCGGCGGGCGGCGCGGGAATCTGGTCTTGAATGGATCGGGAGCGCGCACAATTGTAAGCTGGGTCGCAGCGAGCAATGTGTTGTATCCGACGACGATCAATGACATCTTTGGTGCGTCCTACCGCACGCTGCGCGCGAAATAGGCGAATGCTGTCGCGTTTGTTGCTGGCTGCTGCGATCTGCGTAGCGATAGGTGCTAACAACGGGTCCGCGCGGGCGGCCATCCCGTGCGACCATCCGTACTGGCCGCGCAACACGCGCACGCTTCCGACCATCTGCCCGGAAGTGGTGGTTGAAAAGTTGAGCGCTGTCCCCGGACGGTCTGCGCTGATGCAGATCGGTTTCGATGCGGAGAACGCGCTGTACGTCACGCGGCCTGCAAGTGGCGAGGTCTTGCACTATCCATATCGCGAGGATATGACCTTCGGACCGCCGACGGTGTATCGAACCGGGTTCGATACACCAGTGGCGGCATTGTGGACGCTCGGCCTGATTGAAGCCGATAAGCAACTCTCGCGGGGATTCGCGCGTGGACCGGATGGCGTATTATGGAAGATCGAAGCGGGGGATCGGGTGGTCGCGTCGGATGGGCGTACTATCCCGCTGGCGGCGCACTCCGATCCGGTGAGCATTGCGTTCTATGCGGGGGATGCGTTCCCGGAGATGCGCGGCGGGCTGCTGATCGTCACGGGCGGATCGCGCAATACGCCGGAACTGGCCGGATATGAACTGCTGGTCGTCGATACGCGCGTTGGGACGAAGACGCTGCTGGTCCCGGCCAACACAGGCGGCAAGAACTCCTCGGAAGCGTCGATTTACTATCTGTCGTTCTACCCGGATCACCCCGTCGCGGTGATGGTGGATCACAACGGCTGGATATACGTCGGGCTGCGCGAGGGGCAGGTCATGCGCTTTCGCCCGCGCTGATTGACCTGCTACTCGCCGATGGCGGCATCCGGGGCGGGCAGGCGTTCGGCAATCCATTCAAACAGGTCTTCGACCTCTGCAACGGAATTTGCGATTATGTCTGCGGCATTCGTAACCTGCGGCACGTCAGTTTCGCCCATGACGCCGACGATCAGCCCTTTGACGCGGCCTTGTTCGCGCAGGTCGCGGAGTGCATCCATCGCGTAGACATCGGTGATGTCATCACCCAGGAACAAGACGCTTTCGAGGTGGTGTTCCTCGATCAGCGAGCGAACCGCCGTGCCTTTGTCGAGCGCAATAGGCGGCTTCACTTCCCAGATGGTGCGGCCTTCGTGCATGTGTAGCCCATAACGCTCGTTGACCTGATCCAGTTTTTCCTTGATGCGGCGCTTGACGTCTTCCGGGTTCTCGACGTAGCGATAGGTGACGGACATCGTAACGCGCTTGTGCTGGTAGCGTACCCCCTCGATTTCCGGCTCGCCCAGATCGTGATAAAACGCGGTCACGCGCTCTTCCCATTCTTGCGCTTCCGGCAGGACAATCAGCGTATCGCCCTTGAGTTCTTCGAGGCCGTGATTGCCGATGTAGGTCACGCCCGGCTGTTCATCCGCGACGGTGCGCAGTTCCAGCGCGGCGCGCCCGCTGATCATCGCAAAGAGTGCCACGCGGTCGGAGAGCGCGCGAATCACCTGTTTCATACGGTCAGTGAGTTTCGGGTATTCAGGGAATGGACGGAACACAACGAGCGTCCCATCGAAATCGGAGAGGATGCCGAAGCGCGGCGCATTTATGATAGCTGATAGAGCGTCCTGAGCGGTCGTCCAATGGGGTTGCATTCGTCACTTTCACCAAAGCGTGCAAGACTATTTTCCTATATCAGGCACCAGTTTGCCAGATCATCCGAAATCTGAGCAAAATCACCTCATCTTTTAATATTTCGGTGACAAATCGGTTTGGCAATTTAACATAGGTTGTCAATAATCTCACCGTCTCGTAACCGTTCGATTGTGTCCCAATGTCAAAGGTAAATCCACATGCTGCGTAAACTTGTCACTACTGTCCTCGCTTTCCTCGTCGTCTGTGCCGCGATGGTCGCGGTCCAGCCTACCCAGGCTCAGGGAACGCTCACGCTCAACGGCACGGTCAAGGTCGTCAAGGCCGACATCATTGCCAGCAACGGCGTGATCCACATCATCGATAGCGTTTTGCTTCCCCCCGCCATGATGTCCGCAACGATGTCCGGCACGATGGCAATGATGGCTCCCACGATGTCCGGCACGATGGCGATGATGGCTCCGACAATGTCCGGCACAATGATGATGGCTCCGACAATGTCTGGCACAATGGCGATGGCCGCCACCATGTCCGGCACGATGACAATGACGACCACCAAGACGATTGCGGAACTCGCCGTCGCGACCCCCGAACTCAGCACGCTCGTTGCTGCGCTCACTGCCGCCAACCTCGTCGATACGTTCTCGAAGCCGGGTAACTTCACCGTCTTCGCGCCGACCAATGATGCCTTCGCGAAGGCGATGACCAGCATGAGCATGACCGCCGCGCAGGTGATGGCCGACGTCCCGACGCTCACCAACATCCTCACCTACCACGTCGTTCCGCAGGTCCTCAAGGCCGCTGATCTGGTCAAGCTGACCAGCGTGAAGACCCTCCAGGGCGCGACGATCACCCTCGCCGTCAAGTAGCAAATCAGCTAACTTCCGTTAGCGGCTAGCTTTAAGAGACCCCTGCGACTGCGGTTGCAGGGGTCTACTATTTACAAGACTTTACAGAATCAATTAAGTGTCTTAATCCGTCGCGGGGGCGAGCGGCAACGCAAGTGTGAAGCGGCTGCCCGTACCGGGCTGGCTCTCGACCGCGAGATAGCCGCTGTGCGCGTCGGCTACAGCCTTCGCTACATATAACCCCTGCCCAAGCCCACGCGGGTCGATCAGCTTGCCTTCAGGGGTCTGCGCTTCACCACGATAGAAACGCTCGAAAACATGCGGCATATCGCGCTCAGAGATGCCGACGCCCGTATCCACGACCTCGATCAACACGCGCTCGCCACGTACCGCGCCAACGCGAAACGTGATGAAGCCACCCTTGAGCGTGTAGTTCAGCGCGTTATCGAGCAGGTGGCCGAGCGCCCAGCGCAAGCGCTGATCATCGCCTATCGCGTAGATGCGTTCGCGATTCGCGACCAGCACGCCGACATTCAAATCGGCTTTCGTGATGCGCGCTTCCTGACTTTTGATCACATCGAAAATCAGTTCATCGAGCGCGACGCGCGCCTTATGGACCGCGAACGAGCCGGAACTGATTTCGGAAATATCCAGCAATTCGATAATCATCCGGTCGAGGATGGCGGCATTGCGGCCAATCGCCTCAAGGAATTTGCGGTTGGGCGGGCGATCTCCCGGCTGGCTGATCAGAATATCGGCCATGCCCTTGATCGCGGTGAGCGGCGTGCGCAGCTCGTGCGAAATGGCGGTGACGAACTCGTCCTTGAGGCGATCCGCAAGCGCTTCCTGCGTCACATCGCGCAGGACAATGACCGTTCCGAGGCGGTCTCCTTCCGCGAAGACCGCCGCGAGTTGCGCACCGATGATGCGGCTGTTGACCTGTACGCGCAATGGTGCGCCAATCAATTCCATTTCGGCGAGGCCGGAACCGCTCTGACGCGCCTGATTAAACATGCGCCCCAGGTCGCTTTCCCAGAAATTTTTGATGCTGCCGAGCAGGACTTCCGCCGCGCTATTGATCAGCACGATGCGGCCTTCCGTATCCTGCATAATTACGCCTTCGTTCAGGTTGGCGAAGACGGCCTTGAGCCGCGCGGCAAGCGTCTCGGTGGCCTGTACGCGCCCGGAGAGCATCTTGTTCTGGGCGCGCAGCAGCGTCCGCGTATCATCCGGCTGGAGCGGCGGCTCTGAGTCGTTTTCCGCGCGGCGTTTCAACCCCAACCCCTGATAGACCCGTCCGAAGACCATTTGTGTGACATTCCCCACCGTTTGCAACAGACTCAGGAAATTGCCTGTTTCGGACGTTTCGGGCGCGTGGCTGGTGACGTCGATGCGATCAATCGACATGGGCTAGCTGCGACTCCGGGTTTGCTTCTCGGAACGAATCCGGTAGAGCGTCTTTTTTAGATCGTCGAAATCCGGGAAAGGTTTTTTAATCAGGTGATCGATTCCCGCCTTTTCCTTCATCGCATCGACTTCGCTGTCGGTCAGCGAGAACGCCGTCATGAGGATAATCGGAATATGTTTGAGGCGTTCGGTCTGGCGAATGCGCGCGGCGATCTGGTCCCCGGTGTGGCCGGGCATCCGAATATCCATCAAGGCAAGATCAGGCAGGTCGCCATCGGTTCCGCTCTCGACTTTATCCAGCCAGCGCCAGGCAGCGTTACCATCCGCGAGCGCGAGCGGCGTTTCGCCCCAAAGCTGCATCATCACCGACACAAGCGTGCGGATTTCGGGATCATCTTCTACGAGCAGCCAGGTCACAACTTCACCCCTAGCGAAAAACGCAGTATCCGTGAACTATATCAGGCGCAGCTCAACAAGGCAATTTGCACCTTGTTCAAATGTTATATCAATTATGACGTGCTGCGGCTTCACGGATTGCAACACCGCGATTTGTTTTTTTGGCAGCCTTTTGACAACGCCGCACCACCTCAATATAATCGCAGCGATTGAGATTAATGGTAGATAAGCGTCCTGTACCGTGATGAATACGAACCGCATCCGAAAAATACAGCCAGTCGAACCGACTACCTATGCAGGGTTGCCGCCTCCCCCTCCTGACGAAAGTTATTGGGCAGCGCTCCTCAACGACGACGCGCCCGGCGAGAGCGAGCCGCACAAGATTGACGAGACCGCCGCAGATGAAGCGATCTGGTCGGCTCAAGCGCACACCGCGCACGAACCGTTGCGCCCCGCCCCCCACGATGATGCCGATTGGGACCTCGCGGAGCAGGTCTGGCGTGATGACCACGTCGTAGAATTGCCCGCAGTTGGTTACAACCGGGGAGGTCTGCTCGTGGATTGGAATGGATTGCGCGGCTTCGTCCCGGCCAGCCAGCTTATCGACGCGCCCGCAATTTTGGACGCACGCAACAGCCATTTGCAGAGCCGTGTGAACCAGCCGATGCTGCTGCGAATCATCGAACTCGACCGCGAGCAAAACCGCCTGATTCTCTCCGAACGTGCCGCGCAGGTGCAGCCCGGCGCGCGTGCCGATGTGCTGGACCATCTGACGCGCGGCGCGACCGTCACGGGGCGCGTGACGAACCTGTGCGATTTCGGCGCATTCATCGACCTCGGTGGGTTGGAAGGGCTGATTCACATTAGCGAATTGAGTTGGGGGCGTGTCAGCCACCCTCGCGATATTTTGCGGCGCGATCAGGAAGTGCGCGTATACGTGATGGATGTGTACCGCGAACAGGGGCGGATCGCGCTCAGTCTCAAGCGCTTGCTGCCCGATCCCTGGCTGACGGTCGAGCAGCGCTATCAGGCCGGGCAGATCATCGAGGGCGCAGTCACGAACATCGTGGATTTTGGCGCGTTTGTCTGCGTCGAAGAGGGATTGGAAGGGCTGATCCACGTCTCCGAACTCGCGGAAGGGCAGTTTTTGCATCCGCGCAACGTGGTACAGGAAGGCGACCGCGTGCGCGCCCGCATATTGAATATCGACGGGCGCGGGCGACGGTTGGGCTTGAGCCTGCGCGAGGGCTGATCGCCAGTTAACACGCGCGCATTGAATTGTCCGCGCCGCCGTGATAAGCTGTTACGAATCCTATACGACAAATCGGTGCAACTCATGCTGAAAACTCATACCTGTGGAGAACTCCGCCTCTCTCACGTCGGCCAGCGCGTCACGCTCGCGGGGTGGGTCAACGTCCGGCGCGATCAGGGCGGCCTCATCTTCATCGATCTGCGCGACCGTTGGGGCATCACACAGGTCACGGTCAACGAGAATCAGCAGCCGGACGCGCACCGCGTCGCGAACGAGACGAAGCCCGAATACGTCCTGCAAATTACGGGCATCGTGCGCGAACGCCCGAAGGAAATGATCAACACGAAGATCGAGACGGGCGAAGTCGAAGTCGAAGCGCACGAAATTAAAATCCTGAATGCCGCGAAGACGCCGCCGTTCCTGATCAAGGAAGACTCGAAAGTCGATGAGGCGGTGCGGCTCAAGTATCGCTACCTCGACCTACGCCGCCAGCGGATGCAGCGCAATATCATTTTGCGCGGCCAGATCGTGCAGTACATCCGCGAATACCTCACCGCGCGGGATTTCATCGAGATCGAGACGCCGATCCTGTTCAAGACCACGCCGGAAGGGGCGCGCGATTACCTCGTGCCGAGCCGCGTCCACCCCGGCAAGTTTTACGCATTGCCGCAAAGCCCACAACAATTGAAGCAACTGCTGATGGTCTCCGGCTTCGAGCGCTATTTCCAGATCGCGCGCTGCTTCCGCGACGAGGACCAGCGCGGCGACCGCCAGCCGGAATTCACGCAGCTCGACCTCGAAATGAGTTTTGTCGAACGCGAGGATGTGTTGAACCTCGTTGAAGGCATGATGACCGGGCTGGTCGAGAAGGTCTCCGACAAGACGATGATGTTTCAGCCGTTCCCGCGAATCACCTATGCGGAGTCGATGCTCAAATATGGCTCCGACAAGCCGGATTTGCGCTATGGGCTGGAGATACAAGATATTACCGATCTGATGCGTGATGTCGGATTCGATGCTTTTGCAAAAGCCGCCGCTGCGGGAAACCCGGTCCGTGCGCTCAAAATTCCCGGCATGGGCGATATGGGACGCGCGCAACTGGACATCCTGAACGATATGGCGAAATCGGCGGGTGGCAAGGGCATCGCGTGGTTCGCGCTCAAAAAGGCTGATGGCGCGATTGCATCCACCATCTCGAAATTCTTCAAGCCGGAAGAGATCGAGCGCGTCATCGCGCGGATGGAAGCCGTACCGGGCGACCTGATCCTCATGGCGGCGGATAAGGCGAGCCTCGTTTGCAAGGTAATGGATACGATGCGCCGCGAATTCGCGGAACGGCTGCACCTCGCGGACGCGGAGAAGGTCGCGTTCTGCTGGATTATCGATTTCCCGATGTTCGAGTACAACGAGGACGAACGCCGCTGGGAACCCGCGCACCATATGTTCACGATGCCGATGGACGAGGATATGCAATACCTCGATACGGACCCCGGCAAGGTGCGCGGGCAGCTTTACGACCTCGTGTGCAACGGCTTCGAGATGTCCAGTGGGTCGATCCGTATCCACGAGCGCGCACTGCAAGAGAAGATTTTCAGCATGATCGGCCTCAGTAAGGAAATCGCGTGGGATCGCTTCGGCCACATGCTCGAAGCGTTTGAATATGGCACGCCGCCGCACGGGGGCATCGCGCCCGGTATCGACCGGCTGGCGATGGTGCTGGCGGGCGAGACGAACATCCGCGAGGTGATTGCCTTCCCGAAGAACCAGCGCGCCGAAGACCTGATGGCGGGTGCGCCGAGCGAAGCCGAGCCAAAGCAGTTGCGGGAGTTGAGCATCGGGATTACGGTCGAGCAGCCGCTGAAGTAACGCCGGACGTCCGAGTTGGGAGGATCGACATGGCTTCGTGGTGGGAAATGATTCGGGACTTTTTCGCACCGGAACCACCGAAGTCGACAAAGCAGCCTGTGCAGCCAGTCGCACAACAACCGAAGCCGAAAATACAACTCCCGCAATATACCAACCATGTGCCGGATACTCCCTTCTCACTGTCTATCGACCATGTAGTGGTCGCGGGCATGGACCTCAATGCGATGCGCGCCGACCTGCGTGCGGTAGGTCTGGAGTCCGTTGAGGGCGGGACGCACGAGGATGGGCTGATACACGATGCGCTAATCAGCTTTGCCGATGGTTCCTATCTGGAGTTGATTGCGCCTGTTCCCGGTAAGATTGTGCCGGAGCATCCCTGGTGGCCGTATATGGTGAGCAACGCGGGCGTTTGCGCGTGGGCAATTCGCTCTACGAACATTGAAAAAGATGTGGCGCTCTATCGGTCGCGTGGAATCGCCGTTGACGATGTGCAAATGGGTGGACGCACGCGCCCGGACGGTGTACGGCTGGAATGGCGAATGGCCGTGCTGCACGATACCGCGCCCGGAACCGTGTTGCCATTCCTCATTCAGGATGTGACGCCGCGTGAGTGGCGCGTGCCACCCGCTGATTCTGCGGATACCCTGATTACAGGGGTGAAAGGTGTCCTGCTAAATCTTGACTCTCATGACAGTAAAATGTTGTGTCAAACGTTCGGCCTTGCATTGCTCACTCATCCCGTCCTCGCACGTTTTGTCCGACCCATTATCTATGTGGACTTTATATCGAGAAATGCAAGCTCACATTTATCCGGTGTGATTCTAGCGTCACCAAATAATGACGCCGCGCGAGAGCGCCACTACGCACAGAATTATATATTTGAATGGGACAGCGAGATGACCGCATGGACTGATGCGACCTCTGCGCTGATTGGCTTCACTGGAAAAATGACCCGTCCGCCGCTTGATTTGGCGCTGTTTCAGCGGCGGCTAGAGGAAACGGTAGCATGGTGTACGCATCGCTTTGGAAACGTAGAGCCGCAAAAGATCGAGGATGTGTTAGAAGTACAGGTTCTCGGCGAACCTGATACACACGACATTGTTTATGACTATAGCAAACTTCGTGAACGGCCTCATTGGGGCGAACTCGATGAAAACGACATCGTTAAACGTATCCGTCATACGCGCGGATACGAGTCACTCTTCAATCTGCGTGCGCAAAAATTGGTGGTTGAACGAATTAATATTGCACCCGTAGGGTTCAACCTTGCAAGTGGGCAGTTGCTTGCCTATGACGTCAGCGGAAATACTTTTGACGGCGCTATGCTTTCAACAACTTCGTTTTTCCGGGATGAAGACGCACCTTTACCGGATTCGTGGGTCTACTACGATACGATTACGGGCATCGTCTTCTGCTGGATATACCCTAATCTATTATCAAGAGTAGAGGCTGGTCTCGATGCAATGACGTTGCGATGGTATTGGTGGGTCACGGGTAATGAGCCACATCCGGTCGTGCAGGCGCTTAAGAGTGCGGGTTATAAATTCAACGTCAGGAAGAATAACGCGGCATATATGGATTAGGCCAAACCGGGTCGGGCAAGCCGCGACCCCCACGCCGAACGGATTCTACATTGACCGCCAGAAACCGAGTGTATAGGCGCTCCACTCGTCGTATCCTTAGCACATGAAAAGGAGAACGACAGCCATGATCGACACGACCGACGCGCGCTGGCTTGCAATTGAAAATCGCGATGCAGGTGCAGATGGAACTTTCGTCTTCGGCGTGCGGACGACGCACATCTTCTGCCGTCCATCCTGCCCGGCGCGGCACGCCAAACCCGAAAACGTGACGTTCTTCGCGGGCTGCGAGGCCGCTCGCGCGGCGGGCTACCGTGCCTGCAAGCGCTGCCACCCGGAAAGCTCCGCGCTGGATGATGTGGAATGGGTGAAGCAGGTGTGCGCGCTCATCGACGCGAACGTAGGCGACCTGATCACGCTGGATGCGCTCGGCGTGCAACTGCACGTCAGTCCCGGCCACTTGCAGAAGACCTTCAAGCGGGTGATGGGCATCACGCCGCGCCAGTACGCGGAAGCGAAACGACGGGATGTGATGAAGCAGGCATTGCGGGAGGGTGCGAGCGTGACACAATCTATTTTCGAGGCCGGGTACAACTCGACCAGCGGCTTCTATGAGGGCATGAATATTGGCATGACGCCGCGTGATTACCGCGCAGGCGGCGCGGGGCAAACGCTGCGCTTCACTGTGATTTCGAGCATGTTGGGCTGCGTCTTGATCGCGGCGACCGAACGCGGCCTGAGCGCGATCCGCATGGGCGAGAACGCGACCGGGCTGGAAGCCGACCTGCGCGCGGAGTTCCCGAAAGCGGCGGTCCGCTATGACAAGTCGGGCATGGAGTCCTATGCCAATGCCGTTTCGGACTACCTCGAAGGCAAGAAATGGAGTATTCATCTGCCTCTGGATATACAGGCGACCGCTTTCCAGCAGCAGGTTTGGCAGGCGTTGCAGGCAATCCCCTATGGCGAGACGCG
The DNA here is from genome assembly GCA_965246845.1 of Aggregatilineales bacterium. Taxonomy (GTDB): domain Bacteria; phylum Chloroflexota; class Anaerolineae; order Aggregatilineales; family UBA2796; genus JBBRMW01. The sequence continues at coordinate 66,952 of CBDFFR010000005.1, read as the reverse complement.
CTCTTACAGCGCGGTCGCGGCGGAGATGGGCAACCCGAAGGCGACCCGCGCAGTCGCGGCGGCCTGTGGCGCTAATCCGGTCGCGCTGGCGATCCCCTGCCATCGCGTGGTTGGCGCGGATGGCAGCCTGACGGGGTATCACTGGGGAGTCGAGCGCAAGAAAAAACTGCTCGCGATGGAACACGACGGACTGCAAGTAGCGACAAATACAGAGGAGCTATCACATTGAAGCTATGGATTATGTTCATCGCGCTGGCGATGATCTGGGGTTCGTCTTTCTTGCTGATCAAGGTGGGTCTTGCGCCGGAGGGCGCGGACCCCGCCGCCATCGGCAAGTTCGACTCAGTTTCGCTGGCAACGACGCGGCTCACGGTCGCGGCGGTGTGTTATGTCACGTTCGTTCTCGCCACGCGGCGCAAGTTCCCGCGCAGCGCGAAGACGTGGTTCTATCTGTTCATCGCGGGCTTGACCAACAATGCGCTGCCGTTCATGCTCATCACCTGGGGCGAGAAGAGCATCGATAGTGGCCTTGCCGGGGTCCTTAACGGCACTACGCCGCTTTTTTCGCTCGTGATGGCGCACCTCGCGCTGGGTGACGACCGCATCTCGCTAGGCAAAATCTTCGGGATCATCGGTGGCTTCACGGGCGTGGTCCTGCTCGCGACACGCAGCACGGATGCAAATCAGGCGAATGCGCTGGCAGGGCAGCTTGCCGTCGTGGTTGCGTCGATGTCTTACGCCTTTGCGACTGTCTGGATGCGGCGCAACCTGCGCGGCCTCGACCCGTATGTGACGGGCGCGAGTTCGATTTCGATGGGCGCGCTCATCCTGCTTACGCTGATGCTACTCACGGTTCGCCCGCTCCCGGTCTATACGGCCATGCAGCCGGAGGCGTTGCGCGCCGTACTGGCACTTGGCTTCTTTAATACATTCATCGCGTATCTACTCTACTTCACGATTTTGCCGTTTGGGGCGCATCCCGAACGACGATGGTGACGTACCTGATGCCCCCGATGAGCGTGCTGCTCGGCGTCGTATTTGCACACGAGCAAGTGGATGAGAAGCTGCTGTTGGGCGCAGCGCTCATCGTGGGTAGCGTGATCGCGGCGAACCTCTGGAAAGCACCGCTGACGCTGCGGCGAAAAGAGGCAGTTGCAGCGGAAGCATAGCGGAATAAGCACTTACCGGGCGGACACATCGGTCCGCCCCTACAAATACGGGCGTGGTTCGGTGTACGGGTCGCGGCTTGCCCGACCCGTTTTGCCTGTAATGGTAATCGTTACGCTGCCGCGCCTCCTGTAGGCGTTTCCGTGACGGTTTGCGGCGGCACAATCAGATAACTGAGCATCAACCCGATGACCCCCGCAAGGAATATCGCGCCCGCCCAGACGTGAATATGCCACTGCACGCCGATCACGAGCTGCGCGGTCACGAAGTACAGCGCGTAGTAAATCACAGGCGTCACGAAAGCGAAGGCACGGAACGCGGGCGGGTTCGCGGGTGTCGCCTGAATGCGCAACCGCAGTACATCCGCGATGAGTCCCGCGATGAGCGCGCCCGGTATAAGCACGTAAATATCGTTGAGGACGACCATCAGGAACGCATTCAGCGCAAAGATTACCGTAAGTGCGCCGAAGGGCAGCCGCCAGCGACGGGTGATGAAGAGAGTCACGCCCATCAGCAAGGCGGCTTGCAGCAGGATCGCGGCGACGCCGAAATCTTGCTCGCTTCTGCCGAACCGGACCAACGGATCGGCCAATGGATGCGCGTAGCTGGTAAAGAAGCCGAGCAGCGAAAACAGCAGCGCCATTGAAAGTATGGCAGGTCCGAGCGCACCCCAGCCGCGCCGCTCATCCGTGCGCAGCCACGCCGCGCGCAGCGGTCCCGACCAGACGAGAAACATCCCCATTGCGAGGATCAGGTGGGTCGGGCTGGTCAGCGCTTCCGTCCCGGCTTCGATGCCGAAGAGCGTGTGCCAGATGAGATCGCCGACGCCGCCGACCGCGAATGTCACCGCGCCGACCAGCGACAGCCAATAGCCGACGGGCAACGCACGCCGGAAAACATATCCCTTGCCGACATTGCGATAGGCATTGAACGCAAGGAACAGCCCGACAAGGCCAAACGCTCCGTAAAACAGAAAGTGCCAGGGCGTGAAGAAGGTGTTATCTGTGCGCCCGTGAAAGTGCGCCCAGCCATCGATCCACAACCCGCCCGCGAAAAGTGCGGAGAGCGCAATCATCGCCCAATCGAAGCGCAGACCGCCCTGTGGATAGCCTGCGAGCGCTTTGCGCGTCTGAGCAATAGGGATCGATTGAATATTCGTAGACACAGGCCTCTCCTCTTTTATAGTCGCAAGGCTATACGAGTATCGTACATCCAATGTTTCACGGATGATACGTAGATCGAAAGCGGGAAGCATTCCGCTATACTGTGAAAATATCCTGAATTGCATGTCCACAAGGGAACACAATTGGCGCAAGCATCGAATATCGGGGCGGTCGGGTTTGGCCTGCTCTCCGCGACTTCATGGGGTTCGGGCGATTTCTTTGGCGGTCTGGCCGCGCGCCGCGCGCCGATTTACAGCGTAATCATCACCTCGCAACTAATCGGCTGGATCACGCTCCTCACGGGCGCAATCCTGCTCGGCCAGACGGTCCCGCCGCTGGAACATCTACTGTGGGGCGGTGTCGCGGGGTTGAGCGGCGCGGTTGGCCTGATGGTGCTGTATTACGGGCTAGCGAATGGGCAAATGGCTGTCGTCGCGCCCGTCTCGGCGGTCGTCTCGACCATTGTTCCGGTGCTGATCGGTATCGGCATCAGCGGCGTACCGAGCGGCTGGAAGCTACTCGGCTTCGTAATCGCTATCGCGAGCGTGTGGTTCATCTCACGCTCGGAGAATACGAAAATCGGTTTGCGGGCGCTCGCGCTGCCTGTCCTCGCGGGTCTCAGCTTCGGATTGTTTTTCGTGATCACCAGCCGCGTCAGCTACGTATCGTATATTTATCCGCTGGTTGCTGCGCGTTCGGCGTCGATCCCGGTCTTCGTCGTGATCGCCCTGGTTCGTCGCGAACGGCTGATCGTCCGGCGCGCGACGTTTCCTATCGCGATCCTGAGCGGCGTGCTGGATGCGGGCGGCAATCTGTTCTTCGTGCTGTCTTCGGAGGTCGGCGGGCGGGTGGATGTAGCGGCGGTGCTGGGGTCGCTCTTCCCGGCGGCGACGATTTTGCTGGCGCGCGTGGTGTTGAAGGAGAAGATCGGGCGGATGCAGGCGGTCGGGATCGCGGCGGCATTCGTCGCGATCCTGCTGATCAGTGCCTAGAGCATTTCGAGCGCGAGTTCGGCGCTCTGGTTGGCGGCTACCGGGTTTTCGACATCGAGGACTTTGCCTTCCTCGCCGATGATGAAGTGTGAGCGTTGAATCCCGGTGAAGGTTTTGCCATCGGGATAGGTCTTCATACCATAAACATCCCATGCCTTGCTCAACGCAAAATCCGCATCAACGAGCAAATGGAAGGGCAGGTCGAGTTCCTTGCGGAAACGCTCGTGGCTCTCACGGTCATCGGCGCTGACGCCGATCACGATGCCGTTCTTCGCCACAATTTCAGGGTACTTGTCGCGGAAGCTGCACGCCTGCAACTCGCAACCGCTCGTAAAGTCCTTCGGATAAAAATAGAGGATCACTTTCTGACCGCGAAAATCCGACAGCTTGACGTGTTTGCCTTCGTCATTTTCGAGTTCAAAATCCGGGGCAATCTCACCAACACCTGGCATGGGAGTTTCCTTTCGCAGATAAGCTGCGGTTTATTCGTTGGAACGTACCAAACCGTACCAAAATTACCATGAAACTCCAAACATTCATCATTTCCGCGAAAACAGCGTAGAATTTGATTCGCTATCAAATATTGAAAGTCGCCGTCATGGTTTACACCCGTGAGCAAATTGAAGCACGCGAGATGGAGACGCTCGCACCCTATGCGTGCAAGAGCGCATTGAGCCGGGGGCGTGTTTATGCGGAACTGGAAGACCCACACCGCGCCGCCTTCCAGCGCGACCGCGACCGGATTATTCACACGTCGGCGTTTCGGCGGCTGCAATACAAGACGCAGGTATTCGTCAATTACGAAGGCGATTATTACCGGACACGCCTCACGCATACGCTCGAAGTCGCGCAGACCGGGCGCAGCCTGGCGCGGGCGCTCGGCGTCAACGAGGATTTGGTCGAAGCGATTTGTCTGGTTCACGACCTCGGCCACCCGCCATTCGGACACGCAGGCGAGGACGCGCTCAATACGCTGATGCAGGCGCACGGCGGCTACAACCACAACCTGCAAACCTTCCGCATCGTAACGAAGCTGGAAGCGCGCTATCCCGGCTGGAAAGGTCTCAACCTGACCTTTGAACTGCGCGAAGGGATTGCCAAGCACGAGACCAAGACCGATTTTAGCGCGCGCGAGGGTTTCGACCCGGACCTGTGCGGCACGCTTGAAGCGCAAATCGCAGACCTGAGCGACGGGTTGGCCTACAACGCGCACGATCTCGATGACGGTCTGCGCGCCGGGCTGCTCACGCCCGAACAGCTTGCGCCGCTCGAACTCTGGCAGCGCGCAAAGGACAGCATCGAATGGGACGGTGTGCATTTCACGGACGAGGTGCGCTACCAGATCGTGCGGCGTATCCTCTCGTTGAGCGTGCGCGACGTGATCGAGGCGACCGACAAGCGCTTACAAGCACAACAGCCGCAATCGCCGGAAGCGATCCAGCGCGAAAAGGCGATGACCGCTGCACCCTCGCCGGAATTCCAAACGATGCACGCCGCGCTGAAAGCGTTCCTTTACGCGAATATGTATTCCCAATTCCGCGTCGTGCGGATGCAGCAAAAGGCGGCGCGCACCGTCACGGAGATGTTCGAGGCGTTCCTGAGCGAGCCGCGCCAACTCCCGCCGCTGTATCAGGCGCAAGCCAAAGAAAAAGGGCTGCACCGCGCGATCACAGACTACATCGCGGGTATGACCGACCGCTACGCAATTGAGGAGTACCAGCGCCTGTATGAGCCGTTCGTGCGTCCTTGATTCCACGCCCTGCAAGTGGTACGCTTAGGCCACAAAACAGCCTTTTTCCGAGAGGTATTTATCCAATGGCTGAAGAGCAATATCTAACCGTCGATGGAGCTGCCCAGCTTCGCGCCGAGTTGGAAGACCTGAAGAACGTCAAGCGCCCGGAACTCGCCCTCAAATTGAAAGAGGCGATCAGCATGGGCGATCTCTCGGAAAATGCGGATTATGCGGATGCCAAAGAGCAGCAGGCGTTCCTCGAAGGGCGTATTCACCAGCTTGAGGGGCTGCTGCGTAAGGCGGTCATCGTCGCGGAGCAGGACAAGAAAAGTACGACCGTGCGCGTCGGGAGCGTGGTCACGGTTCAGGAAGAAGGCACAGGACCGGAAACCTTCGCGATTGTCGGCGCAGCGGAAGCCGACCCCAAGCATGGCAAAATTTCCAACGAAAGCCCGATTGGGGCGGCGCTGCTCGGCCACAAGGTCAAAGACAAGGTACGGGTAAACGCGCCGGGTGGCGAATTTGTGCTGGTGATTAAGGCGATCAAGTAGGGACGAGTTAGGGGCGCGGGGCTAAAGCCGCCGTGCTATTACGGTCTGGTTTATCACAAGCCGCAGGAAACAGGTCCGTAATAGCCCGGTCCATTCATGGCCGGGCGGCGCTGAATTTCTAGAAAATTGCCGCCGTATCGATAAACGTCAGTTGATAGGGTCCTGCGTTCTGTCCCGCTTCATACCCCGCGCGTCCAACAATTACCGTGTAGGTTCCGCTTTCCGGCAGGGTGAACGCCGTAATCGTTGCATCGCTGGCGGTCTGCGCGGCCTGCACCGCGAAGCGGTCTCCAGCGTCGGCGTAGAGCGCCCCACTATCGTCGTCATGCGCGGTGACGGTCGCGCCATCTGGTCCAACAAGGACGAGATACGGGTCTACCGCGTCGTCGCCGACCCACGCCTGTGAGCGCATGGAAAGCGAGACCTGCGCCCCTGCCTCACCCGTAAACTGGTATAACAGATAGGGCAACTTATCATCCAGCACGCCCTGATAGGTCACGCCCGAAACGAGCGGCATGGCGACAGCCGGGTCGAACGGCGGTTTCGGCAGCAGCACTTCGGGCGGGGTATAGCTTGCCCCTTCCGGTGCGGCGAGCGCGGCTCTGAAGAATGCGAGCGTCGTCTCGCTGAGGCCGCCGGCGTGAATCGCGAGGATGCGCCCATCCGCGCCCACGAGGATCGAGTCCGGGAAGACACTCAATCCTACAATGTTGTTGAAGTCATAGGCGGGCGGCGGGTCGAACAGGACCGTGATCCCGCTGCGCTGTGTGCGCAGGAAGTTGGACGCGCGGCGCTGCGTATCGCCACTATTCACAAAGTAAATTTTGAACGGCGTTTCGGGCGCGAGTGATGCCCGCGCGAGTAGCGGAAATTCATCGCGGCAGGGGGGACACCAGCTCGCCCACACATTCAATACATAAGGAGCCTCAAGCGCTGCCGAGCGTACTGACTGCACCTTGCCAAATTCCTTCAGCGTGAACTCCGGCATCGGCTCGCCGACTTGCAAATATTTCGGGATGATCTCCGGATGCTTGCCGAACGTACCACCTATCCACACAGTTTGACTGCCGTTGCCAATATCTTCGCGGTATAGTATTTCGGCTAGGCTATCCAGCGTCGGCGCGTCCTGCCGCGCGGAGACGCGCGCCGGGTAGCCTGCGGCGAACAGGGCAACAATAATCAGGAGTCCAATTCTTAAAGTACGCATCGCAATTCATCCCGTCAACGTGCGATGATTTTAACGCATATTGGAGCGGGCTAGGCAAGCCGCAGCCCCTACACCATGCGAAATCAGTGGCGAGCGCGTGGGACGGGTTCCGGGTAAGGCTCTCCATTACGGTGCGCGTCGAGGAACGATTGCAGGATCAGCGCCGCGGCGATGTCATCCACGCGCGCACGATTGGTCAAGCCATGCTCGCGGACCAGATCGTGCGCCTCGCTCGTGGTGAGCGTCTCTTCCCATAGATAGACCGGAATCGCGATTTGCCCGACCAGCCGCGCTGCCCAATTCCGCGATGTGATTGCCTGACTTTGGCCGCTGAACGCCGCGTCTGTTTGTGGATCGCCGATGACGATTCCGACCGCGCCCTGCTCCTGAATGATGCGCTTGAGCGCGGCGAAGTCTTTTTCGCGGGTGGTGCGGAGGATGCGCGTCAACGGAAATGCGAGCATCCGGCGCGTGTCGCTGGACGCGACGCCGATCACCTTTGAGCCATGATCGATGCCGAGCAATTTGCCTGTGAATGGAGTCATTCCGTTATACCTGAACGCAACGGAGCAGTGCAAGGTCAAAATACAGTTTTTAGTATACTACTTCTACGACTGAGGCTGACAAGGAATTTTCATGGTTATTGATACGTCAACGCTCTACAAAACCCGCGCCGCTTACGAGAGTGCAATGGCCTTCTACGATAGCCAGCTTGCCCGCCTCACAACCCTGTACGAGACGCAATATGTTCAGACGCGGCATGGCATGACGCATGTTCTGACGGCGGGCGATCCCGCACTTCCATCACTTGTTCTTTGGCATGGGATGAACGCAAATCTAACGTCGTGGGTGCTTCAAATCGACGCTTTCGCTTCGCGTTTCCGGGTCATTGCGCCAGATGCGCCGGGGCATAGTGGCAAGAGCGATCCGCGCCGCCTCGGTCGCAAATCTTTGTCCTATGGAGAGTGGGCAGAGGATGTTCTGGACGTTTTGAAGATCGAGCGGGCGCACATGGTCGGTATTTCGGGCGGCGGCTGGCAGGTCATCAAGCTGGCGAATGTCGCATCAGAGCGCATCCAAACCGCGACGTTGATCAGTTCAGCCGGGTTTCTCCCCGTCACGCCGAAACTTATTATCAGGATGTTGCCGACGATCCTGTTCAGCAAGCCGGAGACTGCCTCGCGCCGCTTCCTGAAAATGATGTCGCCACCCGATTACACGTTCAGCGAAACGGATGTCGCCACATTCATGCACATATTCCAGTTTAAATCAGAACGCAGCATCCCGGTTGTATCGGATAATGAAGTCAAAAACCTTACAGCGCCCACTCAGCTGCTCATGGGTCAGTATGAAGTGACCTACAACGCGCAAAAGGTGATCGAACGCGCGAAGCGCCTTCTGCCGAATCTGCGGCGTGCCGAAATCGTTCCGGGTGTCGGACATGGTATGACGACCGAAATGCCGAATGATGTGAATGAACGTGTGCTACGCTTCATTGACGAAACTTAGTGCGTTCAGATTACTTGACCTGCAATTCAATCCGTACCGGGAGCAGCGGCAGCCGTCCGAATACTCCCGGCCAGACCTCGAACTGTGGCGGGCGGCGTGGATCGAGCAACGCGGCGCGGTCGAGATAGACGTTCGCATCCGGGACACTCATGCCCGCCAGTCGGTCACGTAGGGCTTCTGCATCGGCGTCGTTCACCGCATCACCGGAGACCGTGATGAGTAGTGCCGCCATACCCTTCGTATCCACCGGCTCGACTAATCCGCGCTGGTAGCGCACACTCTCGACGACGATGCGGCGGTCCGCGAGCAGTTTGGCAAGGCTGGCATAGGCGACCTTGCGCGCGGGGACTTCATCGATCACGAGCGCCTGTACGCGCACCTTGAGCGTAAGCGAGAGCGAATCGGCCTGGTCGCCCGCGAAGTTGCTGAAGGTGGTCCACTCCGGGCGCTCTTCAATCACCTGGATTGAACCGGGCGCGATGAACTGCGTCGGCGATAGCTCAATATCGGCAACCGCCGAGGTGCGTATCTGGTCGCGCAGCAGGGCGAGCAGCTTGTCCTGATCAGCTTTGGTGACAATCCCCTGCTGCCGTACCGTCCCGCCCTGTGTAGCGGCGGGGTTGCGAACCGCCAACTTGCCGTTCAGGTCGCCCTCAATGCGCGAAATCAGGTTCGCCTCGATGTTACCGACCGGACCCGCCGTATCCGCCGCCGCCGTGATCGTGACTTCCGCTGTGCCGCGCGCGTTGATTAGCACGTCCTGCATGGTCTGGAAGCGTGCCGGACGCGCTGCAAAGGTCGTCACGATGGTTCCGCGCGGGATGCTCACCGCATCGGCGGTCTGGTTAGTGAGGATCACTGTACCACTGGCAAGCGTAGCCGGGACATCGGCACTGCCCGACGTGCGAATCGAGGCTTGCCGCTCCACAATCAGATTCCCGACCAGCCGCGCCGGGATATGTCCGGTTGCGACATTTTCAATCGCGATGGTCGGGTCCGCGACGAGGCGCACCGTCGTCGTGAGCTGATCGCGCGCGAGGAAAACCGTCACCCGTGCGCCGGGCAGCACAATCACGCTGAACGCGACGAGGGTAACGACGAGCGCAAGCACCACCGCGCTCCGAATGACGCGCTGCTGTCGCTGGTGTTCGGCGCTGAGTGCGTTACGGCGCAGGCGACTTCCGCGTTCGGCCAGTTCGCGGCGGTCGCGTACGGCGGGTGCTTCCGCGCTGAACAGCTTCGCGCGCGGCTTCTTCCAACGTCCGGTTTGCGCTGCTTCAACGGTTGTAAATACGGAGATATTCAGCGCGGCGGCGTTGTCCTGCACCAGTGGGTCGGGCGTCACGAGCGCCAGACGCGCATTCGCACGCGCCGCCGCGCGCAGCACAAGCACAAGGTCCAGCTTGCGCCGCAGAATCGCGCCGCGTTCCGGCCAGAGCAGCAACACGCGCTCGGCGCTCAGGAACGCGAGCCGCTCCCGTATAGAGACGGGATCATCGAACGGCTCAAGCTGGACGATTTGCAGCTTCACGCGGCTCCTAGCTCGCGAGCGCTTTGCGGACCAGCGACCGCGCCTCATCCAGCGCGGCAGTGAGGTTCGCGGGGTCCTTGCCGCCCGCTTGCGCCATATTCGGACGTCCACCGCCACCACCGCCGACAATCGGCGCGATGCTCTTGATCAGGTTGCCCGCGTGGACGCGCTTCGTCAGGTCGTCGGTCACGTTTGCGATCAGCAGCGGCTTTCCCTCGCTCACCGTACCGAAGACCACGACGCCGCGCTTCGCCCGGTCGCGGAACCAGTCCGCCATCTCGCGCAACGTCTCGCCCGGCGTATTCTCCACATTCGCGATCAGGACCGCCGCGCCGTCCACCTGTTCGGCTTTGGCATAGAGCGACTCGAACTGCGCCCGCGCAAGCTGACGGCGCAGGCGTTCGATCTCGCGACGGCTGACGGCTAATTCATCGCGCAGCGCGTGCAGCCGCGCCGGGACCTGATCAGGAGTTGTCGTCAGGTCGTTGGCGGCAAGCTGCAAGGTCTGCCCCTGCGCCGCGTTATAGGCCGCCGCGCCGCTTCCGGTGAAAGCCTCGATGCGCCGCACGCCCTGCGCGACGCTGGTTTCGCCCGTAAAGACGAAGCTGCCAATCTGCGCGGTGTTGCGGACATGCGTGCCACCGCAGAGTTCGTAGCTATAGCTTTTGCCGTCGTCCTGCTGAACATTGACGGTACGCACGCGCTCGCCATATTTTTCACCGAAGAGCGCCATTGCGCCTTCCGCGCGCGCGGTCGCGAGGTCTTTTTCGACGGTCAGCACGGGCATATCATCGAGGATCGCGGCATTAATGTTGGTTGCAAGCTGCGCGAGCTGATCCGCCGTGACGGGTTCATCGTGGCTGAAATCGAAGCGCAGGCGGTCCGGCGCGACGAGCGATCCGCGCTGCGCGACATGCGTACCGAGCAGCGCCCGTAGCTGTGCATGGAGCAAATGGGTCGCGGTGTGGTTGCGCATGATGTCCGCGCGGCGGCCTGCATCGACGGCGGCGCGTCCCTCTGCGCCAACGGTCGGCGTGCCTTCGACGACTTCCCCGATATGGATTACGAGACCACCCACCGGGCGGCGCGTATCCTCGATGTCGATTGCCCATTCCGGCGCATCGATCACGCCCGTATCGCTGACCTGTCCGCCCGATTCGACGTAGAACGGCGTGCGATCCAGCACGATCTCTACGCGGTCGCCAACCGATGCGTGCTGCACAGGCTGACCATCCTTGAGGATTGCGAGGAGTCTGGCCGGGACGCTCAATTCGCCATACGGGTTGTAATTGACGCCAGATGGCGGGAGCGCCCCACTCTCCTTGAGGCTCGCGAGCGCCTGATTATAAACCTCTGCCATATCGATCAAGCCCATTGGCTTGCCGCCGCCGCTCGCCAGTTCGTGCTGCGTCTGCGCGGCGTCAAACCCGGCATCATCGACGCTGTAACCGCGCTCAAGCGCAATATCGCGCGTGACTTCGAGCGGCAGGCCGAGCGTGCCTTTCAGGAAGAACGCGCGCTCGCCATCGAGCATTCCGCCCGCCGGGAGCGTATCGAGCATTCCGTTTAGTTCTGCGAGACCGCGCTCAAGTGTGCGCCCGAAGCGGATTTCTTCCTGCGTGATCTGCTTGCGGATGACCTCGCGCCGCTCCTTGAGGTCGGCGTAATGGCTGCCCATCACCTCGATCACGGTGTCGGCCACATCCGCAAGGAACGGCTTATCAAACCCAATCCGCTTGCCGAAACGCGCCGCGCGCCGGATGATCATCCGGCAAATATAACCGCGCTCCTTCGGTCCGGGCGTAACGCCATCCGCGATCAGGAACGACGCTGCGCGGATGTGATCCGCGATCACCTTGTAAGGGATTTCATCGCTTTTGCGCTGTTCGAGCGTCGTCCCGGCAAGGTGCTGAATGCGGTCCATGATCGGCGTGAACAGGTCGTTTTCATAATTCACGCGGACGCCCTGCAACACGCTAACGATGCGCTCCAGCCCCATCCCGGTATCGACGCCCGGCTTCGGGAGCGGTATACGCACACCATCCGCAGACTGGTTGAACTGCATAAAGACGAGGTTCCAGACTTCAAGGATGCGCCCTGTACTCTCTTCCAGTTCTTCCGCGACGCCTTCCGCGCCGCGCCCCGGCTCCCAATCGAAGTGAATTTCCGAGGTGAAGCCGCACGGTCCGACATCGGCCATTTGCCAGAAATTCGTCTTGTCGCCGAGGCGGTAAATGCGTTCCGCCGGGATGCCGATCTCCTCGTTCCAGATTTTAAACGCCTGCTCGTCCTGCTCGTGAACGGTGAACCACAGCCGCTCCAGTGGAATTTCATACACGCGCGTGAGGACTTCATAGGCGAAGCGGCACGCATCGTGCTTGAAATAATCGCCGAAGCTGAAATTGCCAAGCATCTCGAAAAATGTGTGATGGCGTGGCGAAGGTCCGACATTTTCAAGGTCGTTATGCTTGCCACTCACCCGAAGGCATTTCTGAGAGGTCGTCGCGCGCGTATACGGACGCTTATCCAGCCCCAAAAACACATCCTTGAATTGCACCATGCCTGCGTTGGTGAACAGCAGCGTCGGATCGTTACTCGGCACGAGCGACGAGGACGGCACGACCTGATGGTGCATTTCCTGAAAATAATCGAGGAAGGATGAGCGTATTTCGGCGCTGGTCATCCGCTTCATGGTGGGGTATCCCTTCTGCGTGGTTTATCTGGGGGTGAATGATACCTTACGCAGGGCGCAGTTTGTAGGGTTGGAAGATGGTCGGGCAAGCCGCGACCCGTATACCAGATCGCGTGTATTTGTAGGGGCGGACACATCGGTCCGCCCGAAAAGCAGGTCGATCAGCGTTCCGTAAAGCGTAAATTCGAAGGCGGGACGTAGGTTTCCGGCTCCTGAATAACCGTCGTCAGCGCTTCGCGCAGATCGCGGCGTGACCCCAACACCAGCCGATCCAGATAGAACAGGATGAACAGCACGAGCGGGATCAGATAAAGCAGGAAGAAACGGATCGCGTATTGTGTCAGAAGCGCACCGAGCGGACCAACCTCCGAGCGGAATTGACCGAGCGAGGAGCGCAGCACGTTCGTCCATGTGAAAGCATCACGTTGACTATTCACAATCAGCGGCCAGTACGCATCCTGCAAACCAACACCGATCCCGATACACGCGAGCAGCAGCACCAGCGGCAGTGACGGCAGAATTACCCACCGTATAAATCCGCCAAAGCCGGAGCCGGAAGGTTGGCGCAGCGTTTGCCCTTTGAAGAACAGCGTCAGGATGAATAGCATCCCAACGTTCAGAATGCCGCTCGCAAGCGCCAGCACGGTCGGCGTATTCAGAAGGCCGAGTTGCTGCGCAGTGATATACCAGCTCGCAGAGAGCGGAAAAATCGTCACGAAAAGGAACGGGCTGAATAGCAGCAACAATACTTCACTTGCGCGTCCAAGCGGGCGCAGCGCCCCGATGCCGAGCGCGGCAAGGTAGATGATGGGCAGTTGCAGCAGCACGCCCGTCAGCATTGGACCCGCGATCCCGATCAGCGGCGCGTCGAGTGGGCGCTCCCCCAAGAGTACCTGCGGGCTGCTACTTCCGTTGATCGACGCGAATTGCAGCGGAGCAAAGATCGCGAAAAGGACAGCAATCATCAGCGGGAAGGCGAGCAGCAGCACAATGAACGGCAGCACGCGCCCAGTGTGCGGCGGCTTCTGTGATTTGAGATCGAGCAGCGCGGTATTGGCAAACAATACTGTGAGGCCGACTATCAGGCCGAGGACGCCCAACACAATCAGCGAAAGCACACTGTAGACAGATGCCGGACCGAAACGCAAAGTCTGGAACAGCGTTCGGTAATATTGCAGCGCAAGCGTCATCGTTGAATTTGCCGGACCGCCCGCTGTCAGGACGAATGACGGATCGAGACTTTGCAATGTTGTCCCAATCGCGAGTGCCACGCCGACCAGCCACAGGACGACGAAGCCTTTCCAGCCACCATGCCGCGCTTCGCCCTCACGTACCGGACGGAAGGCAGTTACATAGGCGATGACACCGATTGCGAGCGCGATCCCGAACGCCATCAGCATATCGATCAGGAGCAGTGCAGTCGGTGCGCTTGTAGGCGAAACGAACGGTGAAGATTCCGTGATCCCATTCCGCACAGGAAGCGATGGGTTGAAAACCAGACTCCAGGCGATGAAAGTGATTAGTGGTGCGAAGAGCGCGAGCGGCAGGCAGAAAATCAGCCGGATCGCGATGTGCATTCCCCGTCCGAAGCGCGCCAGCGCCCAGCCGATGAGCGGCGGAATGATGCTGACCGCGAGCAATTTACCCGCGATAATCAGCAGCGTAAAACGCACGGCACTACCGAACGTGGGATCGGCAAACACACTGTTGAAGTTGGCGAGGCCGACATCCTGCGCAGGGCTGGTCGTGCGCAACGGGTTGTAGTTTTGTGCGCTCAACTGGACGGTTTGGATCGTCGGCTGGACGAGCGAGACGATGCCCCACGCGAAAGCGGGCAGCGTGAAAAGCAGGCCAAGCAGCGCAACGAACAGGCGTATCCCGGTCGAGCGAGCAGGTGTCGATTCTGTGGTAATAATCAAGAACTTCGTTTCCTCGCCATTATGCCTTAATAAGCATATTGAAAAGCGGAAACTCCGCAAGTGAACACACCGGATTGGACTTGTTCGCGTTAGACCAGCCGCAGCACGCCGACCAGCCCACCAAGGATCATTACAATACCCAACCCGAAGAAAAGCAGGTTTCCCGACCAGGGGAAGGGCAGTGCGAAGACGACAACCATGAGTCCCCGCACCATCATCGCTACGCCATAGCCTGCCATACCCACGCCGGCAATTATTGTGCAAAGTGAAATCACCAGCAGGAGCGGCGCTTTCCGACGCCGGATCGCGCGTCTATGCTTGATATAGACTTGCCTGGCAAACTGTTCCGCCTGCGACCACGACATATTTCCGCGCAGCGAGAGCGCTTGCGTCACGGCCTTGAGATTTTTGTGCATAGCGAATTGTTGAATAACGAATTTCGTAAGCTGCGCTTCGCTGCGGCTGCCCACCGCGTAGTAGTTTGCCGGGTCGATACCGGACGAGTTAAGTTCTGACCAGTGCATGCGCTGCGAACGCGCTCTGCGCCGCTCATCCACATCCGGTTCGTCGTAGGTATCCAGACGTCGCCGACCCAGATGAAACAAAACAGCAAACAAGCGAAACATCATCCCCCCGCTGTGAATTCTGGCAGTTGCTTCAATTGAAAGATGACACACTCCAGAGCGAAAGCGTGATAGTGCGAACAAGTGAATGTATCGATCTTATACGCCGAAATCAGCCTCTCGGTTCATGATCAGCGCACTGCACGCTCCCGGCACGCACCCACTAATTCGCAAAATTGATTGATATGTAGCCGATCATGCCGCGCCGTGAAATGCGCCAGTTCCATCACCGTCACGGGACCAAACAGCGCGTGCCGGGCGGGGCGCGCCCATTGCTCCGGCGTCAGGGTCGCGAGCAGGGCAAGCGTCTCGCGCCGTGCCGCGAAGAACTCCGCGAGGACTTGCGGACCCAGCCTCGCTGAGAGGTCGCGCGTGTTCGGACCCGGTGGCGTCGGGGCGGGTGGCAAAAACGGGTTATCTTCTTGAAGCGCCCGCAAAATCTGCGCTCGCTGCACGCGCGTTTCCCATTCCAGTAGATGCTGGACGAGTTCGAGCGCGGTCCATTCTTCCGGGAAGGGGCGCAGCATCCACATCGCGGGTTGCAGTTCGCGCGCGAGGCCATCCAGCGCGGCTAGGTTGCCCAGCATCCGGGGCGCGACCTGCGCTGTAGTACGGGGACGCGGCGCGAGTTCGCGTAGCCATCCATTGCGCACACGGTCCGCAAGCGCGGTCATGCTGCCGTGCGCGTTAGGGTGATAGCCTTCCGGCGGCATGTCTTCATTTATCCAGTACGTCGCGAGACCCGCCGCCGTGCCGGGCAGGATGTCGTTGTTCAGATCGTCGCCAACGAGCAGTGCGTCTTCCGCTTCGACTCCGACGCGCGCGAGGATTTCCTCGTAATAATGTGGCGTTGGCTTGATAAAGTGCATGTTGTCCATCGTCGTCACCCACGCAAAGGGAAGCGCTTCCGTATCGAAGCCCGCCCAGCGCAGCCGTTCCATGACTGGACCACGCGGAAAAACCGGGTTCGTCGCCACAACAACCGTATACCCTTCGTCTGCCAGCGTGGCGACCAGCTCGCGCGCGCCGGGCATCGGGTCAGCTTCCGCGCGCAGCCCCGCGTATTGGCTTTCGTAGAAACCATGAAATGCGCTCGCAATTTCTGCTTCAGAGAGAGCGAGCGCACTCGCGAAGGCGGCGTTCATGTTCTCGCCATTGGTGCGCGTGGGGTCCGTGTTCGCCGCCGTCGTTTTGATGCTGCTGCGCACCGCGCCCTGAAAGGCTTCCGGCCTGATCGTCGGATGCGCGGTCATCAACGCCCCGCCAAGCGCCGCGATGTATTTGCGCGAAAAGGCGTCGGTGCTGAGGCGCAGCAGTGTATCATCGAGGTCGAACAGGACCGCGCGAATCATGACCCGCCGTCTTTCTTTTCCAGCGCGTCGATGAAGGCGTTCAGGCCAGGGCGTTCGGCGTTGCAGAGCGGGCAGCCCACAATTGGGTCGTCGATTTTGATATTGTGCTTGGAACAGGTCGCGTCCACCTGATTGCGCCGCCCGATACCCAGCACGCCCGGCTTGATCGTCAGGCGCAACCGCAGGTACAGACTCGCATTCGCGGCGAGAATATCCGGGACCGGGCAGCGCGCGCAGTCCTTCGGGTTCCATGTCGCGGAGTCGGGGTTCGCTTCGGCGAGGCGGCATTCCTGTTTCTGCCGCCCCCGGTGAAAATCGGCGTAATAGTGCGGGCATTCCTTGCCTGCGGGAGTTCGCATTTAGTCGGTTCCTACCCATGCTTTCGCTGTTTTGGCGAGGTCCGCGAGCGGTCCCCGGACGACCTCGCACGGTGGCAGACTTTCGAGAAAGGCCGTGCCGTAGCCTTTACTAGTCAGCCGCTTGTCCATCACGACAGCCACGCCGCGCCGCCCGACCCGCGCGCGGGTGAGGCGGTCGAAGCCCTGCCGGAACTTGAGGATCGCATCCGGCACGGAGAATTGATTGAACGATTCCTTGTAGAGTTCGCCGCGCGCCGCCGTGAGCGGTTCGCCCGGTGCGCCGAAGGGCAGCCGCGTCAGGACGAGCGCAGCCAGCGCATCGGGGTCGAGTTCGGCCTCTTCCCAATAGGCTTTGCCGCCGAGCAGCACGGCGCGCGACGAGGCGTTGAAGCTATCGGAGAGCGCCTTGCGGCCAGAGCCATCCGCACCATCCAGCACCGCGATTTTGCTCAGTTCGAGCCGCGCCTCGATGTCGCCCGCTGTCTGGCGCACCTGCCCGGACCCGGTGAAAAGCGCGAGCGTCCGGCCATCCAGCGCCGCCGCCAGCTCGATCAGCGCACGGTCGATTGCCTTTTGATAGGCATCGCGCTCGTTCGGTTCGGGCAGGTCGTTCGGCAGGTACAGCAGCGTCTTTTTCGTATCAGCGGGGTTCGCGACGGTCCGCTCGGTGAGCAGCGGCGGCGCGCCAAGCTGTTCCTTGATGTACTCGAAGCCGTTCCCGGCTTGGAGTGTGCTGCTCACGAGGACCGCACTACGGCGGTTCCAGATCGCTTTCGCCGCGTGCGGACCGATTTGCAGGGGCGCGGCGCGCAGGGTCGGGATCGACTGTTCGCCGCCCATTTCCAGCCAGTAGAGCGTATTCGGTGCGGGTGTTTCGATGAACTCCGCAAGCAGCGTTTGCGCGGCGTGCAGGTGTGCGGCTCCGGCGTGTGCTGCCGCGACAACATCCGGGAAGGCCGGATCGTTGAGGCGGTCGCGCAGCGCGATCATGCGGTCGGCCAGCTTGCCAAGCGCGGAACTGACATCGGACATGAACTCCGCGAGGACCGACCACGCCGCGCGCACCCCGACAAACGAGGCGCGGTCGCGCAGTGCGGGGGTGAGCCGCAACTGTGTCAGGTAATCGCTCTTCGCCGGACCTTCCTCTTTCAACACATTCGCGAAGGCTTCAAAGAGGCTCGCAGTGTGCTTGTTCATCGCGCGCACGGATTGCGACAGCACATCCAGATAGCCGCGCGTGTTGTCGCGCTGCTTGTCGCTCAGGGCGGGGTCGATCACCGCAAACAGGTCTGCGAAGAGACCGCCACCCAGCGAACCAAAATCGGCGAACAGCCGTCCCAATTCGGGGAGTTCAAGCCGCTTGCCGAGCGCCGCCGTCGCGGATTCTTCGAGATGGTGGCCGTCTTCGATGATCAGACGGTCGAGCGGCGGCAGGATCGGCGCTATGCCTGCTGTATCTGCGAAGAGCAATCCCTGATCGATCAGCACGAGCGGCGCGGCTTGCGCGGCCTTGCACGCTTTATAGAACGGACACGCACCACCCGTTTGCGTTTCGCAGCGGTCAAGCGCGCAGCCTTCATCCGCCGCGCTGAGGCGATACCACGCCTGCGCCTCTGCCGGACCGCGCAGCGAAATTCCGTCGCGGTCGCCCGTAAGCGCCTGCTCGCCCCAGACCAGAATTTTGGCGAGGACACGCAGTTCTTCGATGCTCGTGGGCGGTCGCCGCCGCAGCGTTTCCAGCCGTCGCGGACACAGGTAATCGGCGCGGGCTTTCATGATGACCGCATTCGTTCCCTGCTCGCGGGCGGCTTCGTACAATGTCCGCTGATGCTCGTTCGTATATAAATCGAAGGTCGCGATGCCGACCTGCTCCCCGTGCTTCAACGCATACTCGGACGCGGCGCGCAGCAGCCCCGCCATACGCTCGACCGCCGCCGGAATTTCCAGTAGGACCGCCCCGCCAATTTCTAACGCTTCCGATATTGCCTGACTTGCTGCATCATCCGCAATTGGCAGTTGGCTCTGCGGCTGGAAGCTGGTGGCTGGCGGCTGATCGCTTTTTGCTGATTGCTGACGGCTGATCGCTGACGGCTGATCGCTTGCTGCCCATACAAACGGCGCTTCACCCAGCCAGCCCAGTCCCTTCGCGGCGCGCACGACTTCCTGCACGACAGCGTGCGGTACGTCGTTCGTGAGGCGTTCCCACAGCACGTTGTAAAGCTGCATCGTCGCAATCGAATCGGTCAGCGCGCGGTGATAATCGCCTTCCGCGACGACATTCAGCATTTGCGTCAGCGCAAGCAGGTTGTAGCGCCCGGCAGAGGGCAGCAGCGCGGACGCGAGTTCGTAGGTATCGATGACGTGACCGCCCGACTTGAAGCCGTTCGCCTCCAGAAAACCGAGATCGAAGCGGACCGAGTGGCCGAGGACATCCGCGTCGCCGACGAATTCAATGAACTGCGGCAGCACGTCCGCAAGGCGCGGCGCTTTGGCGGCGTCGGCGGGCTTGATCCCGGTCAGGCGTTGCACCACTTCCGGGATGTTACGCTCCGGGTTGACGAGCGTTTCAAACGTACCGAGGACCTCATTGCCGCGAAATTTAATCGCGCCGATTTCGAGGATTGCGTCTTTGTGGGCATCCAGACCTGTCGTTTCGAGGTCCAGCGCGACGATAGTTTGTTGCATGGGGAGTTGTTACCAGATAAAGCGCAGGCCGGACGCCTGAATTTTTGAATCGGCGGTGATGATTGGGACGCCCAGCAAAATTGATGTTGCGGCGATTACGCGGTCGGGCATTTCCGGGATTTTTTCGCGGCTTATACGCGAAACAGCATCCGCAATGGCAATGGTCACAGGAATTTCGACGTAGGCAGTTTGTAGCTGAACGAACAGGCGTAGCTGCGTAAATTCCAGCGGCGAAATTCTGCCCCTCTCGACTAGAAAAACGCTCTCTACAAACGTGATTGAAGAGACGGCGATTTGGTTTTGCGCACGCGCTGCTTCCTGAAAATAGCGCTGCATATCTGCGGAAAGGCGAGGATCACCGTCCAGATACCACAAAATCGCATGGGTATCTGCAACCGCTATGATCATTCAGCAGCTCGTTTCTCAAAATCCGCAGTGACCGCCGCGCTCGCCTCCGCCAGGTCTTCATCAGTCACACGGGTATGCTTCCAAAACCCATACATCGACTCCATCGTCAGCGGGTTGGGTAGCGTCCTGAGCGCCTCCTCTTCTAAATCCTTATCGCGAAGCCATGCCTTGAGTTGCGTACGCTCTTCGGTGGGCATTTGCTCCACCAATTCCCGGACCTTTGCGAATGTTACATCGGTCATGATTTACTCCTCTGCCTCGCCTTGCGATTCCTGATATTGTGCATACGCTTCCGTATCCACGAACACGCCGCCCATCACCTCTTTGTGCTTGAGGCGGCGGTCTTTATCGAAGATGAACTCTGCTTCCATGCGGTCAAAGCACTTGCGCCCGACGACGACCTTGCGCGCGAACAGATCATCACCTTCTTCGCCGCGCTCGTTGTCGCGTTTGGAGAGGTCGTTCATGGGGTTGATGCGGATGCGGATCACTTCGTCGCAGCGGTGCGACTTCACATAATAGTACAGCCCGCCGTCGGCTCCCGGCCTGTTCGGATTGCCGGAGAAAACGCGAGCGATATTTTTCAGAAAATTGGTCATACATCACATCCCGGCGCGTGGGGAATTCAGCCGACGCGCACGGGATAATTATACCTCACTTGAGGCCAGTTGTTGAGATTCCCTGCGTAAAAAAGCGCTGAGTGAACAGGTAGAGGATCATAATCGGCACTAGTGAAATCACGGAGGCGGCCATCACGAGGTTAAGTTTCGTCCCGCCTTCGGAGCGGAACGCCGACAACGCTACCGCGATAGGCCGCCAGTTGTTGCTTGAAGTGACGAGGATCGGCCACTCCAGCGCGCTCCACACGCCGACGAACGCGAACAGGATTGTCGTCATAATAGACGCGCCGGAAATCGGGACGACGATGCGTGTCAGGAACAGCGGATGACCGCAGCCATCGATTCGTGCGGCGTCCCACAGTTCATCGGGAAGCTGCTTGAAAAACTGGCGCAGGAGAAAAATGCTGAACGTATTCGCGAGGAACGGAATCACAAGCGCCGGCCAACTGTCGAGCCACTTGAGTGAGGGATGAATTGCTTCAAATCCCTGGCTGATCCGTGTGACGATAATGAAGTTCGGGACGAGCAGGATCACGCTCGGCACGAAAAGCGTAAGCAGCAGCATTCCGAACATCAGATCGCGACCAGGGAACGTCATCCGCGCGAAGGCATAGGCCGCCATCACGCAGATCACGGTCTGCGTCGTGACGGATAGCACTTCCAGCGCGACCGTGTTCCCCAAAAAGCGGATGAACTGGTTATTTATACCTACATCGGTCGAGCCGAATAGGACTTCCCCATAGTTGCCAGTCGCCCATTCCAGCGTCGGCACGATATTCGTGGTGTAGTTCGCTTCAAAAGAATTTTGCAGGGATTTACCGAGCATCCACACAAAAGGCAAAATGTAGATCAGCGCTACCAGACTGAGAATCACGTATACGCCGCCACGATACCAGTTGAAGCGGCGCTGGTTGCTGCCGACTACACTCTCGAACGGGAGCGGCGGGGCGGCGGGCGCGCGTTGAGCAAGATCAGCCATAGAACACCCTGTCACGCGAATAGCGATTCTGGACGATGGTGAGGATCAGGATGATCCCGAAAAGCAGGAACGAGAGTGCCGCCGCGTAGGGCTGCGTGCGGTTGGGCGGCGTCGGGAACTGGATCGTCTCATAGATGTAGATCATCGCGGTATCGATCCCACCGCGCAAATCCGAGCGCAGTACCCAGATATGCGTGAAGGTGCGGAACGTGCCAATGATCGCGAGCAGCGTCAGGAAGTAGGTCGTCGGGGAGATGAGCGGGAACACGATCCGTCGGAAGATCGTCCAGCGGTTCGCGCCATCGACCTGCGCGGCCTCGTAGATTTCCTTCGGGACGTTGCCCAGCCCGGCCATGAAGACGACCGCGTTGTAGCCGCTGAAGACCCAGATCGCGAAGAGAATTGCGGAGAGCAGCGGCAGGCTCGGACCGATTAGAAAATATGGGAGCTGCGTACCGGGGCGAATCTGGTTCGCGATCACCTCGAATAAGCCCTTCGTGGTTTGCAGCCATTCCTGCGGACCGACACCGATGTTTTTCATGAACTGGTTGGCCGGGCTGATCGGGTTGCTCGAAAAGATCATTGCGAAGACGGCAGCAGTCGCGACTGTCGGCGCGATATACGGCAGGAAGAAAATCAGGCGGTAAATCGCCTTGCCGCGCTTGACCTCGTGGAACAGCAGGTACGCGAGCGCGAGGCCAATGCCAAGCTGAAAGGGGACCGTGCCGAGCGCATAGGTGACGGTGCGGATCAGCGAGTCGTAATAGGCTTTGTCGCCGCGTGCCAGCGCGGTCGGCAGTTCGCTGATGAAGAAGTAGCCGCCGATCATCAGCGCAATCGCGACGAACAGGGTGATGAGCATCCCCGGCGTGGTCTCGCGCTTGCGTGCGCCCTGCCACAGATACCACGCCAGCGCGATGAAGCCGATGCCGAGTAGCATGGTATAGACTTCGACCCACCCGACCATGCGCCCCGCCGTCTCCGGGATGCGGCTGGCGCTGAACGCGAGCCGTTGATCGCTCGTCAGTTCGGCGGCGAGATCGCGCGTTTTGGCACGGACCGTATCGGCGGGCAGGTTGCGATAGGCATTCACCGCGTCGTAGAGCGTCGCCTGTTGCAGTAGAACCCATAACACCGAACTGAAAATCAGGACGATCAGCAGCGCGCGAGCGACTCCGAGCCATGCGCGCTGTGTGAGATGTTCGGCATCGTCCAGACGTTCGCGGCGGCGGTTGATCAATAGCACCAGCGCGACCATGCCGAGTGTGGCGAAGAAGGCGACGAACTGCGGCGGTAGCGGCGCAATGGTGGCGGCTGCCGCGCCGTTCACCTCCGCAATGTAGCGCGGTACGAGGCTCAACACCGGGTCGAGCGAATTGTACAGTTCAGAAAACGTAAAAATAATCAATGACACCGCGCCGACCGTGTACAGGCCGATGGTCCAGCTATTCAGCATCATGCGCGTTTCGGCTTGCGGGGCGAGTTTATGCACGGCATTAAGCGCGAAGGTCACGCCAACGCCTATCACCAGCGCAATCAGCGGAATGAGCGTACTTTCCAGCCCATAACGGAACGCCACGACCGAAACCGCGATGGCCGACCCGCCAACGACCGCACCGGGGATCAGATAACGCCGGAACTCGCGCCCAAGCGCCGTGATGCTGCGCTGGTACAGGTTCCAGCTATAGGCGAAGAGGATCACCGCAACGGCCAGCGGGACCATGTAGGCGAGGCTGCCAACCGCGCGCACGAAATTGGCGAGGCCGAGGAAGCCTTCCGGCAGCACGCCGCGCTGGTCTTGCAGGCTGATATAGAAGCCATACACGACCGGGAACAGCTCGAAGACGAATGCGATAAGCATCACAGGCGCGACGAAAAGCAGCCCCAGCAGCGCTTCCCGCCTGCGATTGGTGCGGCTCATCGGCGCGGCGGGGAACACGCGCGCGCTTTCGCGGACCTGAATGAGCGGGGGAGAGGTTGTCGCCATAAATTACGCCTCGTTCAGGCCGTCGAATTTTGTTGCAAATTGATACGACAATCGCGAGTATCGCGCATTTGCTTTAAGCGCGGGTTAAGCACTACTCCGCAATGGTTGTGAGGACGGCTATTGCTCCGCGCCGATGCTGAACATCGCGCCGAGGTCGTCCTTCGAGAAGACCTTGAAAGCCATCAGCGTTTCGGTGCGGCGTATGTGCGGCACACTGAGCAGCTTCGACGTAACCAGATCGGCGATGGTTTCATTATCCGGCGTGCGCAGGACCGCGACCAGATCATATTGCCCCGCGACGGAGAAAACTTCCGTAACACCATCCAGCTTGAGCAGCCGTTCCGCGACCTCCGCGACCTTGCCGCGTTCGACGTTCATCATCACCAATGCTGTTACCATGTCCATAGCCCCTTGTTGCAAATTATCAGGATGAGCCGCCAAGACTGGCGACGGATGCGGGCGCGCTTTCCGGGAGCGATGCACCGACCGTCAGCGGATAAACACTATCGAGCAGTGCCTCGAAATCTGCCGGGCGCAGTTCCGCGCCCGCGTTCCAACGGTCGGCTTCGAGCTTCATCAATCGGCGCTGGTCGGCGGTTTCGCGCAGGCCGAGTTTATTCTTCTCAATATTTTTCGGAGAAAGCAGAACCTTGAATGCTTCGTAATTCGCGAGCGCTTTGGCGCGTTTGGGCGGCATGAAGGTATACAGTGTGATTGCCGTGTCGTCCTGCGAGAGCAACAGCGCCAGCATAATCCACCCGGCCTGCGCTTTCGGCGTGCTGCGCTTGACGGCGAAGCGCCAGAGCATGGTATTCAGGCGGCGGTCGAGTCGGAGCGCGGTTTGCGTTTTACCGCTGCGGTTGTCGTGGAAGGTCAGCGCGTTGGCATCGAGCGTCACTTTGCGACCGCTCGGCCAGAGCGCCTTGAGCGCGCGATCCGCGAGCAGCCCACCGAGGATCGCCACCGCGACCCCGACCACCGCCGAAGCAATACCGCCAAGTCCATCGACGCCGCTCAGGTTGTACACAAGTTCATCGAGCGGCGTAGCGAGACCAAGCCATGCGCCAACACCTGCGAGGATCATAATCAACGGCAGCGCGAGGCGTATCCCGGCGTGTTCGACATCGACGGGGAAGGTACGCGGCGGCGTGGAGGGGGTGGGGCGGTCGGTCATTGCGGAAGAAAACCCGATTAGGCGTACAAAGATTGTAACCTTTCAGAGGAGAGCCGAAAAGAGCGACGATTTGGTAGGCTGCATCAAAAGGACGGTGTACCATTATCGAACAACATAAAAAGATGCAACATGGGTGCGCGTGCAAACCTCGTCCTTGTCGAAAGTTCCGACCCTACAAAGTACCGGCTGTTTTATTGTCATTGGTGCGCGCAGTCGCTAGATACAGACCTATTTTGGGGACCGGATCACGCGCTTGCCTTCATACTGGATCAAAAATCTGTTACGAATGGCATCTGGATGAACAGAAATTTGGCGGAAGGTGGCGTCGTGATGGATACCTTCCGCAAAGTTGTTCTGTTCTACACCGGCAGCGATATTCTCAAATTCGATATTCCCATGCGCCGTCTGCACCTCGATCTCATGCGAATTATGTGGGAAGGGTGGGAGGTGCGCTATGCAGATGACGCCTTGCAGGAGTTGGTGAATTATGTGGAATACCCCCGCGAAAGAATTGTATTTCGACCTGCACAACCGATGCCAACAACGATAAACTGGCGTTCTCCCGTATGGATGAAAGAGAATGAGGATAGCTGTTATGCAATCGTCAGCATACGCGGCGCGGACCTTTCATTTCGCTTGTTCCCGTCCTATGATGAAAATGCCGCAGACCTGCTTAATATTGGACCGCGCGTGCTTGACTCTATACCTTATGCAGAAGGTCTGGCGATGGTAAACATGCGCGAATGGATTAAGGGTGATTATTTTCCCTGGATGGGCGTGCATTTCGACCTTACGAGTAAAACGATTGCGTTTTGGCACGCAAGCGATGAGCATTTCCTCGATCTGGTCGAGCAAAGCTGGTCAGGATGGACCATCCATAATTGGAAGGACCGCTTTGAGGAGCAGATCGAAGTCGCTGGCGGGCGACTGGCGATGCCGACTCGGTCCGAAGACGCGATGATCAGTGACCTGGAGAAGGAACTACTTCGACCCGAACCGCGCGACTCGACTGCTGGGCTGAGGATTTTTATAGAACACGAGATCAACATGGGTAAGAAAGTCGAAGTGAACCCTGATGTATGGCAGGTGAATCCGCAAGATTTATTGTTGGAAACGCGCCACGCCCTGTTCGGGAAAGCACTCGCGACGTATCGATCACGAAGATAATCCCGTGCCGTTTGAATCGCGTTATACTCCTGTCCGAACTCAACGACTTTCAAGAGATCATTTCATAATATGCCAGATTCGGTTACGTCGACCGACCCGCGCCCGCCCGTATTGGAACTGCGCGGCATCACCAAGCGCTTCCCCGGAATCCTCGCCAACGATCACGTCGATTTGACGCTGAATCGCGGCCAAATTCTGGCACTGCTGGGCGAAAACGGCGCGGGCAAATCCACGCTGATGAACGTCCTCTACGGGTTGTATCACGCCGACGAAGGCGAAATCCTGTTGAATGGCGAACCCGCCAGATTCGCCAGTCCGCGCGAGGCAATCCGCGCCGGGATCGGCATGGTCCACCAGCATTTCCAGCTCATCCCGGTGATGTCCGTCGCGGAGAATATCACGCTCGGTGAAGAGAAAGAATATCCCGATGACCTGCCGGGGGCTGCCCCGGCGCAGCACCGCGCAAGCAGCGCAGTACGGCACGGCTGGGGGAGCCTTTGGCGCATCCTGACGCCACTGTTCGCAGTCGCGGGCGGCCTGCTCATCGGGCAGATTTTCTTGCAGATGATGTATATCGCCTCGACCTATATGGCCGTCGGACCGCAGTTCGCGACTTTTCAGTATGAGCGGCTCCCGCTCGCGCAGAAGGGACTTGCCGCGCTTGGTGATGTATATACAAGGCAGCCAACGCTCGCCACTGTGATGGTTTTCCTGCCGCTGGTTCTCGCGTGTATTGCAGGCGCGATATTCATGGTGCTGCTCTACCGCCACGCGCGGCGCACCTGGCGCGGGAGCGACCCGCACGCCCGCGCACCCGCCGACGCGATTATTGAAGCGGTGATTGACTTCGGCGCGACGGTGAGCGCGACCCTCAACCGCCGTGCGGCCTCGGCGCGGGTGCGGACCCTCTCGCAGCAATTCGGGCTGGAGGTCGATCCGTCCGCGCTGGTCGAAACGCTCCCGGTCGGCGCACAGCAGCGCGTCGAGATCGTGAAGGCGCTCTATCGCAAAGCGGATATTCTGATCCTCGATGAGCCGACCGCCGTGCTGACCCCGCAAGAAGGGCAGGAGCTATTTCGCATCATGCGCGACCTCGCCGCGCGTGGCGTCTCGATCATCTTCATCACGCATAAACTGCGCGAAGTCTTGCAGGTCGCTGATCAGGTCGTCGTGATGCGCGGCGGCAAAGTCGTTGGGACCGCAATCCCCGCCGAATCGACGGAAAGCACGCTGGCCGCGCTGATGGTCGGGCGCTCGGTGCTGCTGCGCGTCGCAAAGGATGTCGCGACGCCGGGAGAGATCATCCTGCGGGTCGATAGCCTCAGCGCGGATGACGACCGCAAGGCGCACGCGCTGCAAGGCGTCTCGTTCGAGGTGCGCGCGGGCGAGGTCTTGGGCATCGCGGGCGTGCAGGGCAACGGCCAAACCGAACTGGTGGAAGCGCTGACCGGATTGCGCAAAACGACGGGCGGCAAGTTCGAGATCGCGGGACAGGTCATCGAGCATGTCACGCCGCGCACCGTGACGAAAGCCGGCTCCGCGCATATTCCCGAAGATCGACAGCGCTATGGCATGGTCAGCGCCTATTCCGTATCGGACAATTTAGTGTTGAATACCTACGAGGATGCGCCCTTCGCCGCGCCGCCAACGCCCGCCCGCCTGCCCATCGCGATTGCGGTCTTCGGCGTGATCTTCCTCGCGGTCTTCATTGGCCTGAGCGCGCTGTGGACGCTCGCGCTATACCCGGCCTTCGCCAGTGCGTTCGCGCTCGACAACCCCGACATTACTGCGCGTGAATCACCGCTGCGCTTCATCTTCGCGGCGCTGGTAGTCCTCGCGATTGGGGTGCTGTTCGGAGTCGTCGCGGCGGTGGTCGCGGGCTTCGTCACGCGGCGAATTCGCTTCGGTACGGCTGCCGAGGGCGGGATCAGCATTAACCGGGAAGCTGTCGAAAGCAATGCGACGCAGCGCGTCCGCGAATTCGACATCCGCACGCCGTCAATTCGCGTCAATGCGGGCAATCTGTCCGGCGGCAACCAGCAAAAAATGGTCGTGGCGCGTGAATTCAGCCGCAAGCCGCGCTTGCTCATCGCGAGCCAGCCGACACGCGGGATCGACGTGGGCAGCATCGAATTCATCCATCAGCAGATCATCAAACAGCGCGATGAAGGCGCAGCGGTGCTGCTCGTTTCCGCTGAACTGGATGAAATTCTCGCGCTTTCGGACCGGATCGCGGTTATGTTTCATGGTCAAATCATCGAAACGCTCACTGCCGCGACGCGCGAACAGCTTGGCCTGCTGATGGCGGGTGTAAAGGAAACCGCCGCGTGACGCCCTATCTCGAAACGCTCATCGGCGCGCTGGATACGATTGACTGGGACGCGCTGCGCACCGTGCGTGGGACGGCGGCGCAGTTCCCCGAATGGATATTGCAATTGCTCTCGCACGACCCGGCATGGCGCTACGAGGCGATGACGCATTTATGGCGCGAATGTACACCGGATACGAGCGTTACGCCCGCGCTTGTACCGTTCATCCGCGAGGTGCTGGCGCGCGACGACACCGCCGATAAACCCGAACTGCTGCACCTGCTCGCCTCGTTCGCGGAGCCGCCACGCCCCTTCCAGCGCAAGACACGCGAGCCACATATTCGTCCGCAAGTGCTGACCGCCGTGCGCGCAGGCGCGGACCTGTACCGCGCGTTCTTGCAGGATAGCGACCCGGCGCTGCGCGAGGGTGCGGCGCTGCTGCTCAGTTTGTTCGATGCCGATTATCTGCCGGATGTGCGCGCCGCGCTCGATGCCGAAGCGGACCCGCACACACAGGCCAAAATGCTGGATGCGATTATCGCGCAGGTCGAACGGCTGGCAAAGGCTGATCCGGGAATTTTTGCGAATGCGGCGGCATGGCTGGGTGGCTATGCCGCGCCGGGATATGCGCCGCTGGTGCGGTTGCACGCCGCGCTCAAAGCGCCGCTCTGGGAGCCGAACCCTTTCAGCGCGGACGTTACCCAAACGCTGCGCGAGGCGGCGCTGCATCCTGATCGATACGCGAAGTTTCCGAGCGCGCTGCTGTACGGGCCGATAGTCGAACAGGTCTGTACCGCGCTGGCCGCGCTCGCACCAGACCACGCGATCCCCGCGCTGCTGGCCTGCCTGACGGAGACGACGGACCCCGAAGACGCGCATTCGTTCGCCATTCACGCGCTCGATCTGGCATTCTACGGCGCGGTGCGGCGTGCGACGTGGGACGCGCTGCCGGAAGACTACCCGGTGTGGCGACCGGATAATTCAAAGCTGCACTTCCGACTGTTTCGCGATACGCCGGAGCAACAGGCGCGCAAACGTGCCAGAGGCCGGCTCTATCCGCGCGCGGAGTGTGATACGGACCCCGAAGCGCTCACGCCGCTACAACGGACCGTCCTTGATGCAGTTTATGCGACGGAGCTGGTCTGGCTGCTGCATAGCAATCTACCGGAAATGTACGGGTTGCCCTGTCCCGCCTGATTAGCCACGAGCCGTTACCGTGTGTGGAACCAAAACCCCTATAATT
Source organism: Aggregatilineales bacterium (assembly GCA_965246845.1). GTDB lineage: Bacteria > Chloroflexota > Anaerolineae > Aggregatilineales > UBA2796 > JBBRMW01. The sequence goes on along the minus strand of CBDFFR010000005.1, from coordinate 37,583 downwards.
GCGTAGGTGTATTGGTCGTTCACAGAAGGAAATCTTTTCTCATGAAGTCCACCAAACGTCTTGTTTTGATGCTTGCGCTTGCCTGCTTCGCAGCGCTGCCACTCGTTGGCGCACGCGCCCAGGGTCCGGCATGTACCCTCGCCGACGCCGATTGCAAACTGCTCGCTGCGGCGGAAGCCAACAACGGCAAGCTGACCTCGTTCCAGCAGGATTTCACTTTCACGTATACGCTCGGCGGCGTCGGCGGTGCAGCCCCGACCAACACCACCGCCAGTGGCACGGGCGCGTTCACGGGCGGGATGCCCGCCAATATGATGAGCGACCCGACGGCAGCACTTGGCACGATCAAAGCCTCGCTCGATGTGACCGGGACATCCAACGGAGCCAGCGGCAAAACGCAGATCATCATCACCGATGGCACGCTCTATATCAATGACGGAACAGGCTGGAAAGCGCGCCCGATGAGCGAATTGCTTCAACGCGCGATGAACAGCAGCCCCGCAACCCCCGCCAGTGACTCGCCCGCGCTTGCGCTGCTCGGCAACCCGGCACTCGCGCAGGGCTTGATGGCGCTCCCGAATGTCAAGGGTATCGCCACGCTCGCGAAGGAAGCCGGACCGGATGTGGACGGGGTGAAGACTTCCGCGTTCGTCTACAATATCGATGTGCCAACACTGCTCAACGCGCCGGAATTCGCCCCGATCCTGAGCGCGGCAGCCTCGCAGATGATGGGTGGTGCGGGCGGCGCGATCCCGGTGCAAACACTGACCAGCCTGTTGAAGAACCCGAAGCTGTCCCTGACACGCTACGTAGGCGATAGCGACCAGCTCTTTCACGGTGTCGCGATCAAGTTCAGTGGCACGCTCGATCTCGGTGGTGCGACCTCCGATATTTCGCTCGCCCTTGATGTCAAACTGAGCAAGATCGGGCAGCCGTTCACGATTACCGCGCCGGCGGGTGGTGCAACGATGGTGGCTGTTCCAGCGGCGACTGCGACAAAATAATCAAGACCGTAAGATGCGGGTCGGATAAATCCGACTCCTACAGCGGAGCGCGTCGTCTTTATAGAGGCTGGATAAATCCAGCCTCTCAGGTGCATGGCGTAGCCCGCGCGTAGGGAACGCAGGGTACGCGGCGCGTTGGCGACAAAACAGCGCGGAGTTTGACAACGGTTTGAGTCCGGGAACGCGCATAGAACGTGTGTTAAACTGAGCGTCACTTCCCGACCAAAGGCTCCAGACCGTGACACTCTTCAACCTGCTGACCGAACCCACTGGCGCGCTCCTTTTCTTCCTCGCAATGTTCCTGCTCAGTCAGGCGGCGCTATTCATCGCGCTCGGCCAACGGCGGCGCGGTCCGCACGAATGGACAGCGGGGCGCTATGTCCTCGGCGCGGGCGCGGTCCTCGCGGCGTGGGTCGTGTTGTTCCTCGGCGCACTGGCAGGGCTGGCCTTGCGGCTGCCACAGGGTGCGCTCCTTCCACCGCTGGAATACGCAGTTGGGTTGTGGGTGATCATCGCGGCGGGATGGGCATTCAGCACCGCCGACTCGCCCGTCGGCATTCAGACGGTCAATATGCTGTGCAGCGTCCTGGCCGCGCTGACGGGAGCTGTCCTGATCATGACGCTCCTCGCGTGGGGACCCGCGCCGCAGGCGAGCGGCTTTCTGGGCGCGGCGGTCGGGACGGCGTGGGGTGTCGCCTCGGTGGTCGGGTGTGTGGTCGGGCTGCTGCTGCTCTTCGGGCGGGCGCGGCGCGTAGTCGATCTGCCGCTCAAGGCGGTGTTTTTCCTGATGCTGGGCGTCGGCCATAGCGCGACTTTGCTGCTCGCGCGCGGCGGCCTGCTCACCGGTGACATTTCCGGCGCGGTGCGGCTCGCGTTTTTGGTCGCGATGGCACTCTGGACGGTCATCATTTACCGCTTCGTCGTCTCACGGCTGGCATTGCTTGCGGAAGAAGGCGCAGCACGGGCGCGCGTGTTGCCTTCCACCCAGTTACCGAATGGCAATGGCAGTGACAGCCGGGAAGCGGTCGCCGTTCTGAAAGCCTTCGGGGATATGACCACCAGCGACAACCCGGCGGACCTTCCCGCGCAAATCGTGCGGGCGGCGGCAGATGCGCTCAAGGCGGATGTGGTCGCGCTGCTCGATGTCACCGATGCCGAATTTGCGGATGTAGCCGCCGCGTGGGATGCCGTCAACGCGCGCCCGATTGCCGCGCTTGCGTTGAAATTTGCCGATCAGCCCGCGCTCGTTGCGGCACTCGAAGCGCGTGACCAGCGCGCCCTCAAAGCCGAGCGTGGTCTGCCCGATTTAGTGGACCTGTATACCCGGCTCGATATACAAAAAATCGGTCCGGCCTATTATCAGGCGCTGGTGAAGGATGGCAAACCCGTCGCGGCGATGGTCGTCGCGCTGCCTTATACACAGCGCGAACTGCGCGAGGTCGAGCGCAACCTGCTCACCGCGATTGCGCCGATTGCGGCGCGGCTGCTCACGCTGGGCAGAGCGGCGCAGCAGGAGCAGCACGCGGCGAACGCACGCGCCATCGAAGCGGCAGTCAACCACGAAAATTATGAACCCACGCCGACCCTGCGCGCTGAAATTCAAACGACCCTCGAAGAGTCGCGCGGTCAGATAGCCGATTTGAACAACCACGTCCGCGAATTGCAAATCGAACTTGACTACGAGCGCAGCCGCCTTGCAGACCTCTCCGGGGACGATTTCGAGGGCAATTCGATCACGGAGAAAATCGAGGCACTGGCACTCGAACGGGCGCAGCTTGCGAGCGAGCGCGAACGGCTGGCGCAGGCCTTGCAGGAAGCACAGACGCGCATCGTGAGCATGACTGCGCGTGACGACGTGGAAGTTTACGAAACGATGGTCGATGTCCTGCGGCAGGACCGCGACGACTTGCAAAACCAGAAGACGCAGCTTGAGACGCAGCTTGAAGAAATTCGCAAGCGCGGCGCAAACGTCCCGCCGCCCGCCGTGCTGCGCAAAGTGCTGACCAACCTGAGCGAGGAAAAGGCGCGGCTGCAACACGACCGCGATCATCTTGCCGGGCAGCTTTCCGAAGTCGGCGCGCAGCTCAAGGCACTCGGTATCGAAGGTCCGGCGGGGCTGGCGCAAATGCTCGGCAAGCTGACCGAAGAGCGCGCGCATTATAAAATAGTCGCGGAGCGGGCGCTGCAAGATCGCGAAGTATTGATCGAGGAGCGCCGCAAATTAAGCGATCAGATCGCCGCCGAAGCCGAACGCGAAACGAAAATGTCCGCAATGGAATCTGCGTTGCGCCGCCTTGCGGGGGATCGCGAAGCGCTGATGATGCAGCGTGACCAGTTCCGGCAGGCGCTTGGCAGCCAGCAGGGGGATAGCGAACGCTGGCAGAACGAACGCGCGCAGTTCATCGCGGAAGCCGAATCGCTGCGCGCCGATATGCAGGAAGCCGTCTTCGAGCGGAACCGCTTGCAGGGTGAACTCGCGCGGGTGCTGGAAGCGCGCGCCGTCGCCGAGAAGGAACGCGACCGTCTGGCCGCTGCGCAAGCGTTGACGACGACCGAACGCGACCAGATCGAAGCCGCCGCGAGTGGCAGCCGCGAGATGTTGCAGCGGCTCGGCGCGGATGGTGTCGGCACGCTCAAGACGATGATCGATGAACTGACGGGCGAGCGCAGCGAGCTGGAAGGCAAACTCGCCCGCGCACAAGCTCAGGTCGATACGCTCAACACGAACGTGCAAACGCTGCGGCAGCAATTGGAGCGCTCGATCCCCGTCCCGGACAGCGCGGGCATGGATGCCTCGCAAGCAGAGGTGATGCTCTCAATCGCGCAGGAACTGCGCACGCCTATGTCCAGCATTGTCGGCTATGTGGACCTGATGCTTGGTGAATCGGTCGGTATTCTCGGTGTGTTGCAGCGCCAGTTCATGCAGCGCGTGCGCGCAAATGTGGACCGCCTCGGCAACCTGCTCGAAGATTTCATCAAGGTCACGGCGCTCGATACCGGGTCGCTGCATCTCGACCCCGCGCCCGTCGATATGGTGGAAGTGATCGATGACGCGATAACCGCCACGCGCACGCAGTTCCGCGAGAAGGGCATCACACTCAAGATCGATGTGCCGGAGGACCTGCACACGCTGAACGGCGACCGCGACGCGCTACAACAGGTGATCGTGCAACTGCTCTCGAATGCCTATCTCGCGTCGCCGACCGATGGCGAGGTCGGGATCGCGGCCTCGCAGGTCGAAGGCTATACCCTGCCACCGCGTCCCGGCAAAACCAGTGACAAACAGGAGAGTTTCGACGGGCTGCTGATTGCCATTCGTGATACGGGCGCGGGCATCGCACCGGAAGACCAGCCGCGCGTCTTTTCGCGGTTGTATCGTGCTGATAACCCGCTCATTCAGGGCTTGGGCGACACAGGCGTCGGCCTCAGCATCGCGCGGGCGCTGGTCGAGATGCACGGCGGGCGTATCTGGTTGCAAAGCGCGCCGGGAGCCGGAAGTACATTCCGCCTGGCGCTTCCTTTTACGGTGCGAGAGACGGTTGTTAGCGCAGAGGTGAATTATGCGTCGTAGTATACGGACGGAAGAAATGACGGTCGCGGTGCTGGCTACGGGGATGCTCATCCTCGCCATTGTCGCCGCTGCGGTGCTATCAGCGGGGCGCGTCCCCGGCGCGATCACGCCGACCGTAACAAGCGTAAGTGTCGCGCTGGGTGGACCCACGATCTTTGTACCGAGCGCGCTGCCCGGCAGTGCTACATCTATCGCGACGCTGCTCCCGGTTACGATCAGCGTGCCGCCGGAGCGCACGCTTGCACCGTTGATTACGCCTACCGTCAATACCGCGTCGGGGGCGGCGGTGGTCCTCATCACGACGAGCGCGCTGCCTGCCTCGCGCACTCCGCAGCCAACCGCTATTCCGCCGACTCTGGTTCCAACCGTCGTTGCGCAGGTCGCGAGCGCCATTCCGACTGATGCGCCAACTTCGACAAATACCGCGCGCCCGCCGTCGTCCACCCCGACTGCTGTGCCGCCGACCGTGACGCCGCGCCCGACAAGTACCGTCGCGCCGCTGACACCAACCGTCACACCACAACCGACCTTGACGAATACACCTGTCCCTCCGACGGCAACGAACACACCCGCGCCGCCGACTGTCACGAATACGCTCTTACCGCCGACCCCATACCCGACGCTCGTGTTCATTTCAGGCGGCGCGACCTCTCCCATCGGGACGACTATTCGTGCGCTGGTAACCTCGCTCTCACCGATCGCAACCTCAACGGCGACTGCATCCCTGACGAATACGCCGTTGCCGACACGCACTAATACTGCAACGCGCATCCCGCCAACGCTAACACCTGTGCCACCGACCGCGACGAATACGCGCATTCCACCGACGGCAACCAATTCGCCTGTCCCTCCCACGTTGACGCCAATCCCGCCGACTGCGACAAATACGCGCATCCCACCGACACTGACCCCTGTGCCGCCGACCGTAACGAATACGCCTTTACCTCCAAGCGCGACACAGACTGCAACCTATACTGCCGTCCCGCCAACCGCCACCAGTACGCCCACCCTGACGCCATACCCGACGCTTGCGCTGCTGCCATCCAAGCCATCCTCATCGGTAATTGGCTCGACCATCCGTGCGCTTGCTGCGTTGCTTGCTCCGACCCCTACACCGACTGCGACAATTACACCGAGCGCGACGCCGACGAGTACGGCTACCTACACAGCAACATTTACGCCGACATTCACAGCGACGAATACATTCACACCGACGCAAACGTACACGCCCAGCGTAACGAATACCGCCACCATCACGAACACGCCGACTGAGACGCCGACCGCCACCTGGACCCCGCTACCGACGATTCCGAACCTCGCGTTGCCCACGCTCACCGGGTCGGAAACGCCTGTGCCGACGCTCTTCATCCCCACACAATGCGCGATCCGCTATGGTTTTGTGCCGTATACGGTGCAGCAGGGCGATACGCTCTATTCGATTGCGGTGCGCGCGGGCGTGTCGCTCGCAGATTTGGCCGCCGCCAACTGCATCGAAAACCCGAACGCGATCCGCGCCGGGCAGGTGATTTACGTGCCGCCGGGGGCGCTCGCACCGCGCGCTACCCCTGCCACGCTCGCACCGGGGCAGCAGGCGACCAACCCCGTTTCCATTCTTGCGCCTGCCGCGTGCAACGCTCCGGGGGTACGCATCTCCGCGCCTATCTCCGGTTCGACGTTCAGCGGCGGATTCACTATACGCGGCGTCGCGACGATCCCCAATTTCAATTTCTACAAGCTGGAAGTGAAGCCCTACGGCTCCGGCAGCTATGTCACGTTCTTCACCGGGCGGCAGCCTGTTGTGCAGGATGCAACTCTTGGCGAATTGAACAGCAAGGCGTTCCCTTCCGGCATCTACGACATCGCGCTGTTCGTGATCGACCAGACGGGCAACTATCCGGTACAGCCGTGCGTAGTGCGCGTGCGGTTCAATTGAAATTCTTCGACGTTACGCAGTGACCCCCATCCCCCGGCCCCTTACCCCAGAACGCGGGAAGGGGAGCCATTCGTCTGGAAGTCCCTCGCCTTGTGGGGAGGGATTTATGGCGGGGGGAACGCAATCTTGCCGTCCGCTGCACCCTTGTTCACCATACAACCTTTAGCGGAGCGTTGTCACAAAAGTATAATATAATCTTGCCAACGATTGTTTTTTAGTCTGTCTTAATACTATACTGGCAGCATAGACGCACTTGGAATAGCTATGCTCGCCAATTCTGCCATCGCATCGCAAACCTATACCATTCTGGTCGTCGACGACGACGGACCGATCCGCCGCCTGATGCGAATGCAGCTTGAGCGCGAAAACTACGCTGTTGTCGAGGCAGCTAGCGGCGAGAAAGCACTCGCGGAGTTCGAGCGCCACGCGCCCGCGCTGGTGCTGCTCGACCTGATGCTCGGCGGGATGGACGGCTTCGAGACTTGCAGGCGTTTGATCGAGCTACCCGGTGGGGATATTACGCCAATTGTTGTCCTCACGGCAGCCTATGATCTTAAAAGTATCGAACAGGCGTTTGCTTCTGGCGCGATTGATTTTGTGCGGAAGCCTATTCAATGGATGGAGCTGTCTCAGCGGCTCAAGCGCCTAATCCAGTGGAAGCGTGCCGAAGAAGTCTTGCGCGACCGCAAAGTCCAACTGGAAGGGCTGGTCGAGCAACGCACCGTCGAATTGACGGTAACTAATCAGGCTTTGCAACAGGAAGTGCAGGTCCGTAGGCTTATGGAAGACGCGCTCAAGGAACGTATCGATTTCGAGAACCTGATCACCACGATTTCGACGCATTTCATCAACATTCATCCGCAAAAAGTGGATGAGAGCATCAACGAAGCACTGGGTGTGATCGGCCTGTTCACGCAGGTGGCGCGTAGTGCTATTTACCTCGTCGCGGAAGACCGTTTGGCGATGCACCTGACTTACGAATGGCGCGCCAAAAGCAGCGCACCGCATAGCACTACGCAGCACACGATGCCCTTCGGTGCGTTTCCGTGGCTGGTCGGGAAGCTGGCGCGTTTCGAGGACGTGATCATCCCCAACGTCGAACAACTCCCGGCGCAGGCCCGCGCGGAAGCAGAATTTTTCGGCGCGGGCGGCAGCAAGACGATCATCGCTATTCCGCTCGTCTATAACAACGTCTTTTCCGGGTTTCTGAGCCTCGAAAGCGGTCCCGCTGAAAAGGTGTGGACGGAGGATAGCATACCGCTGCTGCGCATGACAACCGCGATTTTCGCGAACACGCTTGAACATCGCCGGACCGGGCAGACGTTGCGCGACCGTGAGCAGCAACTGCGCGAGATCACGGACGCGATGCTCGATGTGGTGGTCAAAACCACACCGGAAGGTATCATCGATTTTGCCAGCCCGTCGTGCTGGACTGTCCTCAGCCACACGCCCGAAAGCCTGATTGGACAGCCCATTTTTGCGAACGTGCATCCCGAAGATTTGGATGGTATGCGAGACCGTATCCAATCCGACGGTGTGGCCGAATACCGCTACATTCGCGAGGATGGATCGTGCATCTGGCTGGAAGCATTGTGCAATATACTCCTTGCCGACGACGGTACACTGCGCGGGATGGTCTTCGCCATTCGGGACATCACGGAGCGCAAGCACGCCGAACACGAGCTGCACGCCCTGAACCGTCTCAAGACGGATTTTCTCTCGACGGCAGCGCACGAACTGCGAACGCCGCTGACCAGCATTCGCGGTTTTAGCGAGATTTTAATCACACGCGAACTGGATTCAGCACGCGCGGGGCGCTACCTGCACATGATCAACACGCAGGCTGAACAGCTTGGCAAAATCATCGATGACCTGCTCGATATTTCGCGTCTGGAGGCGAAGGGCAACCTGACGCTGGAGAAGGTAGACGTCGATCTTATAAAGCTGGTTGAAGATGCGGTCGCCGTGTTCGCGGAAAATGCGCCACGCCACCAGCTCCGCGTCGAGGCTGACAGCGCGTGCGCTATCGTCAGCGCTGACCCGCTGCGGATTGGTCAGGTCATAAAAAACCTGATCTCCAATGCGGTCAAATATTCGCCACAGGGCGGCGCGGTCGTCCTCGCGTTGACCTGCCTTACGGATACTGTACAAATCGAAGTTCGCGATCAGGGGATTGGCCTCACGCCGGAACAGCAGCAGCACATCTTCCAGAAATTCTACCGTGCAGATGCCTCCAACATCGCGATCAGCGGGACCGGTCTGGGGCTTTCAATTAGCAAATTGATCGTGGACTTGCACGGTGGTCAGATTTGGCTCGAAAGCACCTCGCAGGTCGGGACCTCGTTCTATTTCACTCTGCCGTGCAGTGCGCAGGCTATCGGAGAAACTTCACTTTGAAAACCATTCTGATTGTGGATGACCAGCCGGAAGTCCGCGAACTGGTGACCGTCACGCTCGAAATTGGCGACTATCGGATGCTTTCTGCCGAAAATGGCGATCAGGCGCTCGCTATCGCGCGCCGCGAACTGCCCGATTTGATGCTGCTCGATATTCAAATGCCGGGCGGTAGCGTGGACGGGATACGGGTTTGCTATCTCTTGAAATCCGATCCGCGCACGCGCGGCATTTATATCATCATGCTCACCGCAAAGGGGCAGGATTGGGACCGGCAGCAGGGAATCGAGGCGGGCGTTGATGAATATTTCGTCAAGCCATTCAGCCCGCTCGATTTGCTGAACAAAGTCGAACGGGTGCTATCATGAGCGAGGTCGAAGCAACGGCGCTCGATCTGGCACAGCGACAGGCGCTTCAATATGGCAAGGATTTGGCGCGCCTGTTTGCAATCGAACAGGGCAAGCGACGCGAGATCGAAGCGCTCAACTATATGCTCGAAACCGTGCTGGAAAGCATCCCGCAGGGGCTGGTCGTCACGGATGCGGCATTCGTGATCGAGCGCGGCAACCCGGCTTTCCGGCGGCTGTTCCCTGGCGCGTCGGATGTGCGCGGACAGGCGCTCGCGGAACTCGTCGAAAATGCAGCGTTTAACGGCCTTGTGACGCGCCTCGGCGCCTCGGAAGCGGAGAGCGGGACGGTCGAATTCTACCTGAAAGGTCAGGAATACCGCGCGCTAACTGCCACCTTCGCGCCCCTGCATGGAGCCTCCGTGCGGCAGTGGGTCATCCTGTTTCAGGATCAAACGCACGCCCGGCGGCTCGAACGCCAGAAGACCGATTTTGTCAACCTGCTGGCGAATGAACTGCGTGCGCCGCTGGCCGCAGTGGTCGAATACGCGGAGAGCATAGCGAATGATCGTGATAACCTGGATGCGCGCCAGCGGCGCGCGACCCTGTTGCGTGAAGGTGCGCAGCGACTCGAACACCTGATTATAGAACTGCTGCGCTTCTCCGAACTCGCACAAAGCGATTTCGTGCCGGATGCGTTCGTGGAAATCGATATCGAAGCGTACATACGCAACCTGCTTTCGACCTTTCACGCACTAGCCAATGACAAACTGGTAATTATACAGCTCTTCGCACCGGAGCCGATCCGCCCGACACAAACCAACCCGGCGCTGCTCACGACGGCGCTTACGCAGCTTATCCTGAACGCGCTCGACGGGGTAAGCTCCGGTGGCGTGTTGCGGCTGGATGTATTGCCGGATTATGCCGATGTGATCATCCGCGTGAGCGACACTGGACCGCAAATTCCGCTTGAAGACCGCGATACGATCTTTGCGCTATCACCCCACCGCGACCCATCTGCACCCGGCGACAAGCTGCGGATCGGGCTGCCGATTGCGAAGCGCGCGGTCGATCGGTTAGGTGGCGATCTCATCCTTGAAAAATCGGGTGCGGCAGGCACGACCTTTCAAATCCGGCTACCTTACCAGGTCGCGAATGCGGCGACACTCAACGTGCAGTTGCAGGAAGAACTCGAAGCCAGGCATCGCCAGTCGATGATCTACGCGAACGACCTCAAACAGGTTTACAAGAAGCTGCAAGTGGTCAATAGCGAACTGCGGGCGACTAATACACAGCTTGAAGAGGCGAACCGCCTCAAATCGAACTTTCTGGGGCTGGTCAGCCACGAGTTGAAAACGCCTGTCGCCTCGCTGGAAACCGCGCTGCACCTCTTCAAGCGCATGGGAACCGATAACCTGACTGCTGATCAACAGGCGTTGCTCGCGCAGATCACGCAGAACCACGCGCAAACCCGCACACTGATCGACCAGCTTGTGAAACATGCCGCGCTGGTCAGCAAGCAGGGGACGCTCACCCTCGCCGACGCGGATCTGGTGACTGTGATGGAGGGTGTCATGCGTGCCAGCGAAGCGATGGCGCGCTCACGCAGTCTGAACCTTAGCCTTGAAAGCACGGAGGGCAAGATCATTGCTCAATGCGATGCCAAACTGATCGAAGAGGCGGTCTGGCAGCTTGTCCAGAACGCGATCAAGGCAACTCCGGCAGGTGGGTCGATCATCGTTCGAGTGGCGGCGGATTACGACAACGCGACTTTGCAGGTGCATGATACCGGGCGTGGCATCGCGCGCGACAAGCAGGAAGCTATCTGGCGCGACTTCACACAAACATCCGATTTTCTACAGCGCGGTGTGGATGGGCTGGGGCTGGGGCTGGCGCTGGTCCGCTATGTCGCCAGCGCGCATCACGGGCAGGTCACGCTACAAAGCGAAGTCGGCATCGGGAGCGTAGTCGGCTTCTGGCTGCCGCGCACGCCGCCGAAACCGGAGTGAGTCTCACGAGCGCAGCGGTTCTACGCGGTCGGTGAATTCTTTCAATTCACCTGTGACCAGATAAATCGCGCGCTCGCAAATGTTCTTCGCGCGGTCGCCGATGCGCTCCAGATTGTGCGAGGTCCAGAGCAGGTACGTCGCGCGTTCGATGGTCGCGGGATCCTTCATCATATAATCGAGCAGGTCATGATAGACGCGCGTATGCAGATGGTTGACCTGCATATCCGAGGCGACAACGCGCTCCGCGAGCGCGACGTTATGCTCAAGATAGGCGTTGACCGCTTCCTTGACCATCTTGCGCGTGATCTCCGCCATTTGCGGAATATCGACGAGCGGCTTGAGCAGCGGCTTGTCGCACATGCGCAGCGTCAGACGCGCGATGCCCGCTGCGTGATCGCCAATCCGCTCCAGATTGGTCGCGATGCTGGTAGCGGCGACGATATAGCGCAAATCATGTCCGGCGGGCTGCTGCGTGGCGAGCGCGGAATAGGCGCGTTCTTCCAGCGCGAAGCGGACCGTATTCACCTGCTCGTCCTCGCTCGCGACGCGCCGCGCCAATTCGCAATCGCGCTCGCTGAGTGCCTTCACCGCGCCGCCAATCGCGGTATCGACCATGCTGGTCAGACGCAAAATATCATCCCGGATGTTATCGAGCGTGCGGTCAAATACAGGGCGTCCGGGCATGTCGGCTACAACTTTCGGGTAAATCGTTTTACGGTCTTCACTATCGAATACCGAGTTTAAGAATTTGTTAAATCCGGTTTGGGTAATAGTTAACACATCACGGCATTTCAATACCAAAGCAGAGTTGGCGGGCTTGTCGTATAATTCGCGCAATCAACGGATGAAAGCGGGTTGTCTTTCTAACATGGCGAATCAACAAACTTTCGAGATGCTCTGGGACTGCCGGATGTGCGGCACGACAAAGCTGCTCGGCAAGAAGAACAAATTTTGCCCGAACTGCGGCGCACCGCAGGACCCGGCGTGGCGCTACTTCCCCGCCGAGACCGATCTGGTGTTCATCGAGAACCCGAAATACGAGGGGGCGGATAAGCTCTGCCCGGCCTGCAACACGCCCAACGATGCCGCCGCGCATTTCTGCCGGAATTGCGGCGCGGACCTTGCTACCGCGAAGGAAGCTGCTGCTGTAGACAGCATCGAGACCGGGTTCGAGGGCGCGAAGGGCGTCCGAGACGATGTAGCGCTCAAAAAGTGGCAACAGCAGCAGGTCGCGATCAAGACCGCCGATGCGAAGAAACGGCGCGTTCTCGGCCTCTCGCCAACGCTGCTGATCGTGATCGCGGTCGCTATCATCGGGATTGGGCTGTTCGCCTTCCTCGCGCTCAATCGCACGGCGGACCGCCTGCGCGTCGCGGATGCAGGCTGGAAATATACGATCAACACAGAGAAATTCGCGCCCTACGATGTCGGTAGCTGGATTTCCGGCGTGCCGGGCGACGCCTATAACCGGACCTGCGCGCAGAAGATCAAGGGCTACAACCAGGTCCCCGACGGGCAGGAACAGGTTTGCCGGAACGTCACGGTGCAGGTCGCGTGTGGCTTTACCTACAAGGACAACAAGGACGGTAGCGGCAGCCGCACGACCAAATACTGCCCGGAACAGCAGCAGAAATGTTCGATGGAGACGCGCTATCGGCAGGTCCCCTATTTCGATACATGGTGTCAATATACCGTGAATCGCTGGGGCGCGAGCGATCCGGTCGTCGCGTCGGGTGGCGCGAACGCTCCTCCGACGTGGCCGGACTTCATCAGTTCACAGGCTGCAACTATCGGCGCGCAGCGCGAAGCCAAACGCATCGAAGAGTACAACGTCAGCTTCATTGACAACGCGAAGAAGGCGTATCAATATGCGCCGAAGACGCTGGCCGAATATCAGAAATTCTCGGTGAACCAGCTTTACTCGGTGGACCGTAATCGGCTCGGCAGCGTGTTTTGGGAAACGCTGAAGCAGGTCCGCGAGTAAGCAACAAAAAAGCGTGTGGATCGGGGTATCCCACACGCTTTCCTGAGTTGGTCGGGCTGCCGAGATTCGAACTCGGGACCTCTTCGACCCGAACGAAGCGCGCTAGCCAAGCTGCGCTACAGCCCGATGTGCCGTGTAGGATAACAGACGCGCCGCCAATCAACAAGGGCTAACTTCGTGGCAACTTCGCAGCGGACTTTCTCGGACTGGTTGCGCGTTCGCTTGCGGGGCGTGACGACGCGCGCGGGCGCGTTCGGCGTGCGGCTCGGCCTCAGCCCGGACGTGGTGACGGTCGCCGGGCTGCTGCTGGTCATGGTTGCGGCGGGCTTCGTCGCGTCCGGGCAATTTCTCGTCGCGGGGGTGATCCTCGTGTTGGGAATGCCGCTCGATGCGTGGGACGGCGCGATTGCCCGCGCGCTGAACCGCCAGAGCCGCTTCGGTGCGCTGCTCGATTCGACGCTCGACCGTTACGCGGATGGGTTCATCCTGCTTGGCCTGATCGTCTGGTACAGCGGGCGCGGGCAGCAGGGCGAATTGATCATCGCAGGGCTGGCGCTGATCGGCGGGTTCCTCGTGAGCTATGTGCGGGCGCGTGCCGAAGGGCTGGGTATCGCCTGCAAGGAGGGGCTGTTCAGCCGCACGGAGCGCGCAATCGTCATGGTGCTGATGCTCCTGACGGGGTGGGTCACGCCGGGCGCGGTGATCCTCGCGGTCGGGAGCAATTTCACGGCGGTGCAGCGGATTGTTTTGGTCTGGCGCGCGACGCGGGATGATCCGTAGACCGGACTACGCTACGGCTTTGCCGTTTTTGTCGGTACGGGCGTGCGGGTGGGCGGCACAGTCTTTGTTGGTACGGGTGTGCGCGTGGGCGCTGGTATTTTTGTCGGTACAGGCGTGCGTGTGGGAGCCTTCGTCGGCGCGGCTGGTTTGGTATTGACCACCCGCATGAGCAAGAGGCGTACCGTCGTTACCCCGTTGTTCGCAGAAATAATGAGCGACATCTGTTGATCGCCCTGCGTGAAATCCTGCCAGAGCAGAGTATCGCCTTTAGTCGGCGCGCCGAGCGGCTTCCAGCCGAGATCAGCGAGGTTTTTCTGATAGAACACGCTTGCGTCGGCAAGGCTACTGACTGTCTTGAATGAAAGGCTGGCTGGCCTGTTTCGCACGCTGGTCGCATTCGGCATCACGGTTGCATTGACCATCCCTGCCGGGCAGTCGGCGGGGAGGTTGAGCGCCGCTGGCTTGTTGGCGTCGGTTAGCTCATAGCTCACCGTCAATACACCCTCGCTACCATCCCCGAAGTAATCCGCGCCTGCTTTGGTCGTCTGTATGTATTTGACGATGTAGCCGCCTTCGACAGCGACCCACATCTCACCCGTTGCTTTTGCAATCGACGGCAGGCCGAGCGCGCGCTCATCAAAGGTGTAATGTGTGGCAAGCACGCCGTTGATCGTTTCCTCTCCCGCTGCTTCCGCGCCGATAACGCCCGTCAGCAAGCGCGCGGGTTCCATCTGCGCGGCGAATGAATTGTCTTTATCAAGCGCGGTGGCTGTGCAGGCATTCTGCGCAATTCGCTCGTAGGCGACGCCTTCCGACACCGCTCTAAAGGACGCGGCGGCAGGCTCTCCGGCATTCTGGATCGTCAACTGGCGGGCGGCGGATTCTCTGGCGGTGAGCAGCACATGCGTCCGCGACCATTTATCGGCCTTGCCGGACTGCGTGCCGTCAAAGGCGATATTCAGATTGGCTTTGTAACCGGAGAGGTCCGCAAGCCCCGCTGCCGGATCAGTGAGATTGAAAGCGCCGGGACCGAACACGAGGTTGGCCTGGATGGGCGTCGACGCGGCGGCAGGTGTAGCCTCCGGTGTGGCTTGCGCGACAATCCGTTTATGAAGAGCGCTGTCCTGATTGAAAGCCACTCCTTGCTCATCATCCGGGACAATATCAATGAACGCTGAACCGGATACGGTCCCTGGTCCGCGAAGCGCCTGAGACTGCGAGGAAGCACCGCCGTCGGCACTCACCGCAAGTTTGAGGGGATCTGCGGTCAGGCCTATCTTTGTCGTTCCTGACTCCCCATCACATTTCGCCGCAATGGTGTTTTGTGCCGATTGAAAGGTAAACGTCAGCTTAAGCTCGTCACTTTCATTCATATCGCCCGTGATATTGACGGGGCTTGGTTCAACCGTACTCGTACCTGAGCAATTTTCGACCCCTCCCGCGTTAGAAGTCCAATTCACCTTCGCCGATCCAGTGAAGTGGCCTTGCTCATCCCCGGTGACTTCGGCCTCGTTGACCTCTGCTACATAGGAGAGGTTGGCCTCACCGGGGATGCTCCATTTGGAATTGACACTCACCTTGAACTTGCACTGTTTGACGGTGATATCCACAGATTGCTTGTTAACGTGGTAAATCTTTTCAACCTGTTCTATCTCAGAGTGCGGTCCAGTATAAAACGCATTGACGTCTGCATTGAAGACAACTTTTGTCTTTCCTGCTTTGGTCGCCTTGAAAGTAAACAATGCCTGCGGGCCAGCCTCTTCTTTAAAACTTGTTTCTTTGTGCGCTGGACTTATTGTGCCGACCTTTGGGTCTGCTACCTCGGCTTTGACATCGACGTTTGCCAGACGGTCGCTCTTTGAGAGAAGGAACTTGCCGTCATTGATGTAGCGGTCTGTGTTTCTGATAACGTTTGCATAGAACTTCCGTGTTGCGCCTACGCATAGGTCGGGCGAGGTTCCGGGAGCAACGGAAATGCTAAAAGAAACGGTTGCGGCATCTGCGAGCGGGATTGCTCTCACCAAAGAAAACTGGCTCGTTACCAGTGCGACCAGTATAATCACGGTGATTGAACGCATCCAGCGGAAAGTGCGCCGCGCCTTGTTTGTGAGTGTTCTGCCGACCGGGTAATTATTTACGGCGGTGTGAGGTTGGGTGGTCATGAGTCGTCTCCTTTGGCGATCCTATTCCGTCAGTTTTTGGACTGGACCTCCCACTTTGCCGGGTAAGTTTGGCAAAGTGGGAGAAGCACTGGTTGCGACAGTCGAGCAGGGCATGTGTGCAGCCCAAACTCCGTAAGACTATGGCGCGGCAGCAAACCAGTCAAAACTCATGATCCGGGGTAAAGAAGTGATTGGATCAAACTTCTTGATGAGCGTCACCTGTTTGGTTTCGACGTTCACAGCCTGCATTGTGAGTGGTATTCTATTAAATTCGCCGCTGCGTCGTCCTGATCCAAAGAGTATGTATCTCTCATCAGGTGACCACACCGGGTCCAAGCCGCAAATTTCACCCGAAGGCATTGAGGCTAGTTCCGTCTTTGTTCCGTCAGTAATGTTTAGCAGTCCAACGACGCGAGTATGGCAGTATGCGAATTTGCCTTTCGGTGATCTTGAGAACGAGCCTTCAAACGGCGGATGTCCGGCTTTTAACCATGCTGCTTCGAACGGCACACTACTGCCGTCCGTGACATCGTACAATCGCTCAGTCAAAATATTCTCCGTGCCAGCAGCGCCGCTTGCAAGAAAGTGCTTGCCTTCATCCAGCCAACCTAGCAGGGAAAAACCGTCACGCTGTGAAGTCTTCGCGAGTTCTTTGCACTGCCTAGTAGCTATGTCGTAACCAAACAGAGTCGCTTTGCCACTATCTGAACGGGTTGAAAATGCAAGGTGTGTCCGATCCGGCGAAAGTGAAAAAAAGGCGGCTTTATCAAAGCCAGGTAGTTTTTCAGGGGTTCGTCCTTTTAGATCGGTCAAAAAGAGGTCAGCGAAATCAGTGTAAATGACGGTATTTCCATCACTAAGAAACTGCCAGGAAATAAACTTTGAATCAATTTTCTGCGCTGGTATTACAACGCGGTCATTTTTACCGCTTGCATCCATTGCAGATAAACTAGAATAATCCATGCTATACAGGATTGTACCGCCGCCCCCGAAATCATCCGCGCGTATGGGGTTAAAGCCAATGGGTGTGATCGATGGGCGGGGTGTCACGGATGGCTTCTGCGTTGCGCTGGGACGAACGGTGTTGGTCGGCTTCGGCGTTTTCGTCGGGTTGCCCTGTGCGGTGGCGGGCATGGTGAAGGCGGTCAAGAGCAGCATTGCTATCAATAGAGCAAGCGTGAAATGAGGGCGAACCTTGGGCATGGTTTTTACTCCGAACTAGAGAAAGCTCTACACTGAGCAGTGTAGTTACTTTACGAATTCGCGCGAATCGTAAGCCAGAAACAGAGGTGCGGTGATCTCTGAATGAGTAGCAACTTTGCCGCACCTCATACGAGGCGCTGCGTGAACTACGGCGCGGCAGCAATCCAATCCAGACCCCTGATCCTTGAAAGCAGGTCCAGATCGTCGTCCTTCTTGATGAGCGTCACTTCTTTGGTTTCGATGTTCACGACCTGTAGTTTGTAGGGTTCACGTGCAGGGAATTCGGCATGTTTTCCAACGCCGAGGATCACGTAGTTTCCATCAGGCGACCACGCAAGTTGTACAAGGCATCCCTCGCCCTCTGGAAGCGCGAGCAGCTCCGTCTGTTTCCCATCCGTTATATCCAGCAAGCCGACGAAACCATCTCCGCAGAACGCGAACTTTCCAGTCATAGAGCGCACGAAGAACGGGATCAGCTTCGGACCCTCATATGGCGAATTGCTGCCATCTGTGACGTTGTACACTTTTATATCTGTCGTATCTGACAGCACGCCTTCCGAAAATTTGTATTCACCCGCGACGAACTGCTTACCTTCATCAATCCATCCGAAGAAGGAAGGATACTTGTCAGGTACGTCTGATGTGGAATGAATTTGGCGAAAAGGGGAATGGGACGCAAGATTGAAGGTACCCCTACAGTCAATCGGACCCATTCCCATGACAAGTATAGACCTGGAAACGCTTTTGACCACGCTGTACGTGCTGGTAGACGACTGGTATCAAACAGAGGGACGGCATCTGCTAAAGGGTAAGACAGGCGCAAAAGCGCAGTTCAGCGACAGCGAATTGTTGACATTGCTGCTGGCGCATGATTTTGTGCCATATCCGGGCGAAACGCAGTATGTGGCATACATGCGTGCCAACCATCTGGACCTGTTTCCTAAGCTGGTGGACCAGAGCCAGTACAATCGACGCGGGCGAGCCTTACAAGCGGTGGTGGAAGCACTACGGCAAGCGTGGTTGGGGATGTTGGGTGGGTATACCTGCGAGTGCCTGCTGCTGGATACCAAACCTGTCCCGGTGGTAGGCTACAAACGGTCCAAAACACATAGTGACTTTGCAGGGTATGCCGGGTATGGTCAGTGTGCGGCGCGTAAGCTGCACTACTTCGGCTTCAAACTCGTGCTGCTGAGTACCTGCGACGGTCTGCCCGTCGTCTACGACCTGGTGGCTGCCAACACCGACGAACGTCTTGCTGCCGAGAGTGTTCTGTACCGTGTCAACGACTGTGACATCCTGGCCGACAAGGGCTTTCTTGGCGCGGATTGGCAAGCCAGCATTGCCGATGAAACCGGCAACTGTGTCCTCACTCCCAAACGCGCCAACCAGTCCCAACAAAATCATCCGCTACTCGACGCCGCGCTGGGCAGTTTACGTGAACGCATCGAAGGCGTCTTTCACCAACTCCAGAACACAGGGCGCAACCTTGAGCGCTTGCTTGCTAAAACGGTAGCTGGCTTGACCGCTCGCATCACCCTCAAAGTCACCTGTTTGGTTCTCAAGCGCTTGCTTGCCCGTGACTTTGCCTTTGACCTCCAAACCTTTTCCATTTCACATTAGACGTCAGGTAGAAATTTGGTGAGTTCTTTCTGCTGTTTTGCCGCGATGTCATAGGCAACCAGCGAAATCTTGCCGCTGTCCGGTGCGCTCAATTCGAAGATGAACTGTGTGCGATCCGGAGATAACAGATAAAATCTAGCTCCCTCAGAGTCCGGCAGCTTTTCGGGTTTCCGGCCTTTCAGGTTGGTCAGATAAATGCTATCGACGTCCTTGAAGAAGTCCGTGAACATGATGGTGTTAGCATCACCAAGAAATTTG
The DNA here is from genome assembly GCA_965246845.1 of Aggregatilineales bacterium. GTDB lineage: Bacteria > Chloroflexota > Anaerolineae > Aggregatilineales > UBA2796 > JBBRMW01. The sequence continues at coordinate 18,318 of CBDFFR010000005.1, read as the reverse complement.
GATTGGGCGGAAGTAGAACCACCCGTGGAGAGAGCAACCCGGTCATTTTTGCCACTCGCATCCATCACTCGTATGGCAGCCATATTCATGTACAGGATGGTCCCACCGCCGCCAAAGTCATCCGCGCGCGTCGGGATTGGGACGAAGCCTATGGGTGTGATCGATGGTTTCGGTGTCACGGTCGGCTTCCGCGTCGCGCTGGGCCGGACCGTATTGGTCGGCTTCGGCGTTTTCGTCGGGTTGCCCTGCGCGGTGACGGGTATGGCGAAAGCGGTCAAGAGCAGCATTGCTATCAAGATAGCAAGCATGAAATGCGGACGAATCTTAGACATAGACTTTACTCCGAACTAGAAAAAGCTCTACAATGAGCAGTATAGTGACTTTCAGAATCCGCGCGAATCGCACAGCAGAAACAGAGATGCGGTGATTGTCCGAGTGAGCAGCAACTTCACCGCACCTATACGAGGCTTCCTCTGAACTACGGCGCGGCAGCAATCCAGTCCAGACCCGTCAGCTTTGAAGGCGTACCTTTCTCGTTGCTTTTCTTGATGAGGGTGACTTCTTTGGTTTCGACGTTCACGACCTGTATTTTGAAGGGTTCAGTTCCTGAGTCATAGGAAGGTTTACCAGACCCAAAGATCATGTATTTTCCATCGGGCGACCACGCGAGTTGTACAAGGCATTCCTCACCCGCTGGAAGCGCGAGCAGCTCCGTTTGTTTCCCATCCGTCATATCCAGCAAACCGATAGAGCCAGTTCCGCAGAACGCGAATTTGCCAGCCGGAGACCGCACGAAGGAGCGACGCAGCCCCGCGACCGTAAGTGGCGAACTGCTGCCATCCACGACGTTGTACACCTTAACATCGGTCAGCGGGTTTCGCGGACTGTCAAATTCGCCTGCCACGTACTGCTTGCCTTCATCGATCCAGCCCAGCAAGGCAAAATATTTGCCAGCCGCAGTTTTGGCGAGTTCCCTGCGCTGTTTCGCCGCGACGTCATAGGCGACAAGTGAGGATTCGCCACTGTCAGCCGCGACTCGAAATACGAACTGTGTACGGTCGGGGGATAACGCATAATACCCAGCGCCCTCAGCGCCGGGCAGTTTTTCGGGTTTCCGGCCTTTCAGGTCGGTCAGATAAACGTCCCCGCTGCTCACGAACAAAATGGTATTGGCATCACCAAGAAAACTGGCGTTGGCGAACCGTAACCCGCCCTTTTCCGCAGCGAGAGCGACCCGGTCATTTTTGCCACTCGCATCCATTACCCATGCGTCATTGCTATCCATGCTATACAGAATGGTCCCGCCGCCGCCAAAGTCATCCGCGCGCGCCGCGATTGGCACAAAACCGACGGGTGTGATTGACGGTTTCGGCGTCACGCTGGGACGAACGGTGTTGGTCGGCTTCGGCGTTTTCGTCGGGTTGCCCTGTGCAGTCGCGGGTATGGTGAAGGCAGGCAAGAGCAACAGCGCTATCATCAGCATAATAACCGACGATGGGCGAAACTTAGACATGATTTTACTCCCGACGAAGAGGTGGTTTACAAAATGTATTGTATGTGCTTTCTATTTTGGCGCGAATCAAGGCCGCTTAACGGGTTGAACGATGATCCAATCCCAACTGTAACCGCCCGATTCATTCTCAGATGCAACTCACGGGCGGACACATCGGTCCGCCTACGGAAGGCGCGCGGTGTAGGGGCGGACCTGCGTGTCCGCCCACGTTTTTGATTTAGATGCGATTGCCCTGCCCGTGCCATAAATGGTGGCGGCGCTAATCACCGTTCAAGAGTATACTCCCCTATCCAACGCTGCCGCGTAATACAGGGGTTTGCCATGCGCCCGCCGCAGAGAATGCTATCGCTTTTGCTTGTTGTCGTGATGATTAGCCTGCCCTTCGGAACGGTACGCGCCGGGCAGGGACCGGATACGGCGACGGTGCAGCTTGCCGGGTCGCTGGTCGATACGATTTACGGGTCGGACAGCGCGGCGGCGCAGAAAGCAACGACCGAACTTTTGCGGCGCAGCGGCGTCCCGCTCGCCAGAGCAGATGGTACGCCCGTTGCACTCCCCGATTTACGCGCCTTGAGCAACGCCACGCTTTACGCGGAATTGATCCCGGTGCTGACGCGGCACACCGTCGATTCGTCGTGGACGCTGCGTGCCTTCACCCAGCTCCTGATCGATATCACCTATTTCAAGGCCGGGACACCGCCCGCGCTGGTCGGGGAGATGCTCGCGATCTGGGGCAAAACGCCCGGTGATGCGTTCGAGGAGCAGCTTGCAGGCGCGGCGGTTCGCGCGCTGGCGGGGCATCGCAGCCAGGTCTTCGGCATGGACGCCGACCCCGACTCTACCACCATCGACCCGCTCACGCTGACGCTGTTCATTACGCACGCGCTCGGCACTCTGCAAGGTCGCACGGCTTCCGCGCGGCAGCGTGACCCGCGCCTGATGGCGGCGTATGCGTCACAAAGCCTGTGCGACGCGGTATACGACGCCTTCACCGGCTCCGATGCGTTGAAGAAGAGCGCGGGCGAGATGGGGCGCGATTCGATTACGGAAGTTGGCAAAAAGGCGATTGAACACTTTACGCCGGGTCTGGCAAGTCCATTCGGCGCGGGGAATGATACGGTAGACATCGGCTTCAAGGTGCTGACGGCAATCCTGCTACGGCTCGGCGCGGAACTGACCATCGACAGCGATAAGGAAGTCACCACGTTCAAGCTGAAGGATGACGGGGAGACCGATTACAGCAAGCATTTCAACCTGACCGCGCACGCGAAGTTCAATTCCGATCTGGCACAGCAGCGGCTCGGCTGCCTTGCCGGGAAGGGGCTGGAAGTGCCGAAAAACGGCGATATGGAAGGCTACTACGTGCGCTGGTCGAAGCGCGGACCGGACGACAAGCTGACCACTGCGACTCTTGTAGATGGCTACAAAATTTCCGGCGAGGCGCACCCCAAAGAGTTCGATGCACAACTCAAGACCGATAAAGAAGGTAAGATCAAACTAGAACTGATGCCCGCGCGCTACGATGAGAAGGACGACGAAACGCGCGGTGTCGAGGTCGAGGCGCACTATGTCATCGGCGCTAAAATCGAGAAAATCCCCGATTTGCCCTATTCGCCCTCGGATGTATTCAACATCCTGACCAGCGGCGGCAACATGGAAGTCTGGGCGGCCAAGAAAATTCTCGACCTCGTGCTGAACGCAATCACGCGCTACAACTACCCGACGGTCACACAGAACCTCACGGTCAAATATCACGGTCAGAACATTTACCGCATCAAGGGCAGCGCGAAAATCTGGCTGTTCTACATCGAAGCGCCCGCCGATGTGGACCTGCTCGCGTGCGAAGGGTTGAACAAGCCGTTCATCGGGAAGGGTGGTATCAACAATATTTCGACCACCGGCTGGGGCGCGGCGGCGGAAGCATTGACCGGGAAGACCATTCCCGGCGACGTCAGCTTTTACAATAGCAATCTCTCCGTATTACCGCCATTTCCGCCAACCGTCGGAGTCGAATATCCCTTCGATATTACGAGCGCGTTCTCGCTCAAGCTGAAATTCTCCCGTTCGCCGGATAACGACAAGGAACACCTGATGGGTGTGATTGGCGAGGCGACATTGGGGACCGATGGCAAAAATTTCAGTGTGGTCTGTGATGTGACGGGCTTGTGTGATGGTCACTTCAAAATCGAAGGCGTGGATAGCGACCCGAACTGTCCGAACGGCCAGAAGATCAGCTTTCACCTCGATGTCAGCCGCAAGGAGTAGCCGCGATGTGTAGCAATTTTCAACGCTGGACAGCGTTCGCAATCGTGGCGTGTGCGCTGCTGACCAGTCTGGTGCAGCCCGTTCGTGCGCAAGGCTCCGCAATTCGTGGTCTCTACTGGACAGAGCAGGAACAGGTTACGGAGAGTGATGGCGGGCTGCTCGTCTATAGCAAACGGGATTGCAAGGCGCTGTTGAACATCCTCGGCGCGGGGCAGTGGCAAATCACGGAAGCGTACCTGGTCGGCAGCTTCCTCTTAAATCAGACCCCGACACCCGATCCCAACGACGAAGACCCGACTGAGACGCCGCGCCCCACCAACACGCCCCGCGCGACCGCCAAACCTAGCGCGACGCCGCGCTTCACAGCAACCCCCACCCGTGTACCGACGCAGCCACCCACCGCAACGCCTTTTCCGGTGGGAACCTTCGTGCGCTATTACGTGATCCTGCGCCAGTCGGATGCAGCGCTCTATGCCGACCTGCACGGTACGCAAGACTGTTCCGCGCGCGTGTCGATCATCCCGAAAGTGAAGGTCACGATTACGGGCAAGGACGCAGCGAGCAGCTATACGGGCGAGGCATTCCTGTTCAGCCAGTGCGTGCTGGATACCGATACGGATCGCAAAACGAAAACGAAGCAAAATACCTTCGGCGCGATGCTCGTATACAATACGCTGAACGGCACGCGCTACGAATATGAGTTCGGGGTCCCATCGGCAACCGGGACACCCATGCCGATGCCAGCCAAAACTTCCGGTGGCAACACGCTGCGCGTGACCCACTCCGACGATCTGTTTATTACGATAAAAGTACCGCGTCTGGCGCTGCCGGGCGTTCCCGCAGGTGGTGCGCCGAAACCTGTAGATTACGTACCGAAGGATGCAAAAGCCGCACCCGGCACGGTACAGATCGATAGCCTCACGCCAGCAATACGCGGCAATCTGGCGCTCCCGGCATTCGTGAGCGGCGCAGAAACCCTCGCGTTTCAGGCTGAATTCGCGTGCGTCACTGTCCTTGACTCGCGCGAAGCCACTCCCTGAAAGGCACAGGCATATGCGAATACGGTTTATTCTACTGTGGCTGCTCATTTTCTTTATCGTCGGTTCCAGTATCGGGACGACCCGCGCGCAGACCACGACCCTCGCGAAAACCCGTTTAACGCGCGGCGCGAACATCACGCGCTGGTTCTGGCTCATGCCGGAAACGACGAAGGCGCATTACCAGAACTATATGACCGACGCGGATTTCAAGATGCTGAACGATCTCGGCGTGACGTTCGTGCGGCTGGTCCTCACGCCGTCGCTGTTCTTCGATGCGGCCAAACCGTCCGCGCTCAATGCAGAGATGATCGGCTACGTGGATAGCGCAGTGAAACGGTTCAACGCGGCGAATATCGCGGTCATCCTCGATATGCACGATGACGACAACAAGCCGAATCTGGAGACCGACAAGCACTTTCAGGAAGCGTTCATCACGTTTTGGAAGGCGTTCGCGGCGCACTACAAGGCGTTTGATCCGTCGCTTGTGATGTTTGAACTGCTCAACGAGCCGATCTTTTATGATCACCCGGAGCAGTGGGAAGCGCTGCAAACCCGACTGCTTGCGGCTGTGCGCGACGCCGCGCCCGATCATACGATCATCCTCACGGGTGCGCGGTGGAGTGCAGCCGATACGCTGGTGAAGATCAAGCCCGCAGCCGACCCGAACGTGATTTACACCTTTCATTTCTATGAGCCGTTCACATTCACGCATCAGGGCGCGACATGGACCAACACACCCGGCCAGCCCGAATTGCGCAATGTTTCCTATCCGAACGACCGTGACCGCTGCCAGACTGCGTTGAACGCAACGGATGGCGCAGCGCATCGGCTCCTGAGCGGCTATTGCTTCGGCAAGGTGTGGGACGCTGCTGCGCTCGATACGCTTATCGCTCCCGTTGCGGCATGGGCGAAGCAAAACAGCGCGACGGTCTTTGTCGGAGAGTTCGGCGTCTATTGCCCGAATGCGCCCGCATCGGATCGCGAGACGTGGCTGCGTGACGCACGGACCGCCTTCGAGAAAGCCGGGTTTGGCTGGTCGGTGTGGGGCTACGATGAATGTTTCGGCTTGCAGCGCAAGCTGAACGACGACGGGCGCGTGACGATTGATGAGGGCGCGGCGAAGGCGTTGGGACTGCGCTAGATAAAAAGGAAACGCAATATGCTCGCAGAACGACTCGAACGCGCGCTGATTTCGCTGGACGGTCTCTCGGTAGGGGATGCGTTGGGTGAGTTTGGATTTTACCGACATTTGGATGCGGATGCTCTGCCCAACCCGCCCTGGCGCTTCACGGATGATACGAACATGGCGCTTTCCATGGTCGCGAACCTGCGCCGCTATGGGCGAATCGATCAGGATGCGCTCGTGTCCAGCTTTGCCGCGAACTTCGACGGCACGCGCGGTTATGCGGCGGGCATGATTCGCTTGTTTTATGGTAGCCTCGCGGGACAAGACTGGCGCGAAGCGGCAAAGATGCTGTTTCGCGGCGAAGGCTCCTACGGGAATGGCGGCGCTATGCGCGTCGCCCCACTTGGAGCCTACTTCGCGGATGATCTCGCGTTGGCTGCACAAGAAGCGGCGCGGTCGGCAGAGGTCACGCACGCGCACCCGGAAGGCATCGCGGGTGCCGTGGCAATCGCGGTAGCGGCGGCGGTGGCGTGGCAGACACGCGGGGAGAAGATCACCCGTGCGGAGTTCATCGATCAGGTATTGGCGCATGTTCCCGCAAGCGAAGTACGCAGCCGCGCGAAGATTGCGCGAGACACGACACTCACCGCCGCCGATCCAATAGACGGCATTGTTTCGATGGTCGGTAACGGCGGCGAAGTCACCGCGCAGGATACGGTCGCGTTTTGCCTGTGGTGCGCGGGGGAAGTGCTGGATAATTATACGCGCGCGTTTTTCCTCACCGCGAGCGGGCGCGGGGATGTCGATACGAACTGCGCGATAGTCGGCGGGATCATCGCGACCCGAACCGGGCGAGAGGGCATCCCGGCGGCGTGGCTAGAAAGGCGCGAGCCGCTGCCGGGCTGGTTGAACGAGGAATAGGCGCGGAATTTTGCGGTGGGTCGGGCAAGCCGTGACCCCTACACCAGAGGGCATTTGTAGGGGCGGACCGATGTGTCCGCCCGCACACTTGAGATTGATACTACTTTGCGACCGTCGGCGTCGGGACCAGCGGATTGAGGCCGAAGTTCGGCGTCGGCACAGGCGTCCCTGTGCCGGAAGGCGTACCCGTCGCGACGGCGGGCGCGGGAGCCTTGTTGAAGAGGTCCAGCACGACATCACGCGCCTTCGTGAAGCCTTCCTTATCCAGCCCGACCCAATCCGATTGTCCACCGAGGACGGTCAGCCCGTCGTCGCTGAGGAGATACCACACGAACGCTTTCACTTCCGCGCGGGTAAATGCGCTCTGGTTGAGTTGCAGTGTGTACGGACGCGAGAGCGCGTACGAGCCATCGAGGATCGTCTTGTCTTCGGGCGCGACGCAGCCCTTGCCCGCATCGATCTGGACGGCACGCGCGTTCGCGTTGTTCGCCTTCTTGAATTCGGCGTATGTCATGTACGTAATGCCGCCCTCGACATTCGCCACGCCTGCCGCGCGATACAACGGATCGTCGCTCTCCACCACGTCGTAGCGGGGGAGCGGCGCGGTTCCCTTGACGGCCTTGAGCAGCAGCAAATCGAGGGCGGCGCTGCCACCTGTCGGCGCGACGATCAACAGATCGGTTGCAGGAAACTTCGCATCTACATCCGACCACTTCTTTACGGTCCCGCTGCTGGCCGCGCCGAACAGCTTGCCGACCTGATCGAGCGTCAGGCACGGCGCGAAGGTATTCTTCGCGCTGGCGACGATCACGGTCGCGCTCGCGCCAAGCGTGACGCTGGTGAGGTTCACGTTGGCGGCCTTGCACGCGGTCGCTTCCGCGTCGGTTGCCGCGCGGCTGTTGGCGAGCAAGTCCAGCCCGTTCGCGCATAGCTTCTTGAACCCGGCTTCATCCCCGAAGGTCTGCGTATTTACGGTGATCTTGCTGTAGCGCGGGTTGAAGCCATCCGCAACGGCCTTGAGCAAAGGCTGTGCTTCCGGCGCGCCGCCGATCAGGATCGAACCCGCAGTATCGGCGGGCAGGTTCACGGCCTGAATACGGCTGAAAGTACGCCCGGTCTGCTTCGCCGTGAGATAGGACAGGTTGCGGGTGAAGATCGTGTCGTTCGCGGTGATAAAGCCCTGCCCGCCAACCGCCTTCTTGCCGTCGCCAATGACATACTTGAGGAAATCTGTCACGCCCTGCTTATCCAGACTAGCGGCGGCGGTATAGACGTAGAGCGGCTGCGCGGCGGGGTAACGCGCCAATTCGAGGTTAATTTCGGTCGCATCGGTGCAGGTGTTCTGGACCTTGATTTGCAGCGCTTTGACTGCCTTCTGTTCGGCTTGCGCGTTCTGGAATTCGGTATAGCTGGCAATCGCAACCGCCGTCGCCTCGAACGTAACTTTGCTGATCGCTTCCGCACCGTCTTTTACCGTTTGCAGGTCGGTACGCAGCGTGCCACCGGGAATGAGCGACAGAATCAAATTCGCCGCGCGTGCGCCCTGCCCGGCGTAGATTTTGCCAATCGCGGCGTCGCCAATCGCGGTCTGGATTTGCTGCCAGTTGTTGAATGCCGTGCCGCCCGGTCCGAGCAATTTGGCGATTTCATCCGTCGCGAGGCAGACGGGCTTCGCATCACGCGCGACGACGAGGACCGCCGCATCGTAGCCGAGCAGTGTTTCTACATAATTGACGCCTTTGGCCGCGCACGCCGAGGCCTGCGCATCGCTGATGCCCTTCGTCGCCATGTTGATGTCGAGCGACCCGGCGCAGAATTTATCGAAGCCGCCATCCGTGCCGGAGATTTGAATATTGAAGGTCGTGCCGGGGTTCTTCGCGGTGAATTCATCGGTAGCCTGTTTGACGATGGATTGAACCACGCTCGATCCGTCGATTGTGACCTGCGTGACGGATTGCGCACGGGGAGAAAAACCGGGGACCAGCAGCGCCGCGAGCAGCAGCACGCCGACCAACCGAGTGTAAAAACGCATTGGGAACTCCTGAACTTGTCGCCGAAAAAGCGGGTGAATTATACACCCGGTGGGGCAAACGAAAAGGCGCGGGTTGAGGGCGGACACACAGGTCCGCCCCTACAAAGAGATGTACGTTGTTGATCAGGGAGTTGCGGTCGGCGTCGATGTAAACGTCAATGTGGAAATGGGCGTGTTCGTCGGTGTTGGCGTATAGGTGCGCGTCGGCGCGACCGTGCTGCTTGCAGTCGGCGTGTAGGTGCGCGTCGGGGCAACCGTGTTCGTCGCGGTACTGGTGTTGGTTGGTGCGATGGTATTCGTCGCGGTGCTGGTATGCGTTGCCGTGTTGGTCGGCGCAGCGATATTCGTTGCGGTGCTGGTCGAAGTTGGAGAAGCGCTTGCGGTCGCGGTGGGTGCAATCGTGGATGTAAGAGTCGGCGCTGGGGTGCTGGTCGCGGGTGGTAGCGCGGCGCGCGCCGCATATAGCACCTCGTACTCGAACGCGCCGATGTCGCACGCTGCACCCTGCGGACGGTCGATGCCACGCTGGTCGATGCCGCTGCAAATCCCGCCTGCATCGACGGCCGGGCTGGTATAGTCAATCGCCATTGTATCGGTGAAGCCGCCGTTGTTCGCGAGCGCGGATACTTGCGGATCGACGCCGTTTACATCGGTCGAGGAGAAGATTGCCACTCCACAACCTCCGGCATTCTGGATTAGGTTGTTGCCACCTTCACTCAGCGTACCCAGAATTTGTAAATCCGGGCAGGTAGGCGCGGTATTGTTTCCGATGATGCTCCGCGTCAGCGTAATTGTTCCCCCTGAATTGTGTATTCCACCCGCTGAACCACTCGCAGAATTTCCCGCAATCGTGACCTGCGTTAGCGTTGTATTCGTCCAGGATTGCAATGCACCACCGAAGACGCTGCCCGAGTTTCCGGTGAACGTCGAATTGGTGACCGTCATTGCGCCGCCATAATTGAATAACGCGCCGCCATACGCCGCGCTGTTTCCGGAGAACGTCGAGAGGTTTATATCGACTGTCCCCCCACCAAGCCAGTTGATCACGCCGCCGCCGTTATCAGTGGTTGTGTTGTTTCTCACGATGATGCGCGTCAGGGAGAGATTGCCCGCCTCGTTGTCGATTGCGCCGCCGCGCCCACCGCCCGCATTGCCGTTCGCGAGCGTGACATTGTTAATCGTGACAGTATCGTTAGTTGTATGCCGGAAAATGCGCGTCGTGCCGCCGCCGCTAATGGTGAGCGCACTCGGTCCGGGTCCCTGAATGATGAGCGGCTTGTCGATGACGATTTCGCTGCCGAGCGTGATCGTTCCTGTCACGCCGAAGGTGATGGTCGAACTGGCAGGTGCGCTCGTGATGATCTGACGCAGGCTGCCCGGACCACTATCGGCAAGCGACGTCACAACAATTGGTGTCGAAAACGGCGACTCGAAGGAGCCGATGTCGCACGCTGTCGCGGGTGGCGGCTGCGGGCGGGTGATGCCGCGCGCATCGGCGGAGGGGCAATAGGCGGGGTCCGCTGCACTGAGCGCGAGACTGGATGGGAACAAGGCGTAAGTCGGGACCGCGCCACCCAGATTGATCAGGACGTCGATCTGCGCCGGGAAGCCAAGAATATCACTGCCGACGAGACCCACACTCGTCCCCTTGTTTTGAACAAGGTTGTGACCAATCGAAGTGAACGCTCCCGAGAGGTCTACGGTCCCATTGCCCGCGAAGATCGAGTTGACGATCCGCGTCCCGGTTGTGGTTGTCACGCCGGACGCGCCATTGTTCACAATCGTTGAGTTGGTGATGCTCCCGCCGCCCGATACAAGATAAATACCATCCCCATTGTTCTCGCCGATGGTGACGTTCACGAGCGTGACCGAGCCGGGTCCTTCGATACCCGTTGCGTAGTTGTTATCAATCGTCGTGTTCGCCGCATTAAGCGTTCCGGCAACACCTACCGCGCCGAGCGCCCCGACATTGCCGCTAATGTGCGTGTTGCGAAGCGTTGCCGATGCGCCAGCCGCGATATACATCCCCGCGCCTGCAACTTCGGCGCTGCACCCTCTGACTTCTACCTGATTAAGGGTCAGGCTTCCGCCAGCGACGTTGATGCAGCCGCCACGGTCGCCTGCAAAACCGTAGGCGATGCCCAGGTTGTTGATTGTTACATTGCCACCGGTGATGTTAAACGCGCGGGCATCATCGGGGTAGAGAGTAACAGAATTGACGCCGGGACCATTGATAGTAACGTCTTTCGCAATGGTGATTTCGCTGAAAAGACTGATTGAAGATGCGCCTTCGTCCCGTCGTAGCACCGTGTAATCCTGTTCGAGCATCGCCATCGGCTCTGACGCAAGCGCGAAGTTGACCACGCCGCCGGGTGCGACATCTGCGAGCGCCTGCCGCAACGAGCCGGGACCGTTATCGGCGGTGCTGGTCACGGTGACATTGGTCGGGAGCGCTGTATTGGCGGGTGGGGCGTTGGTCGGTATCGGAGTCGGGTAGGGCGTTGGTGTAGGTGGTGCAGTCGCGCTGGCAACCTGCCCTGGACCCTGTGCGACAATACGCGGTGTATTGGTCGGGATCGGGGTCGGCGTGGGGACAAGCAGTGCCTGCAGTACGGAATCCTTGATGAATACATCAACGATGGGCTGCACATCCGCTGTTTTAACCGGGAACAAAAAGCCTAACGGACGGCTGTTGTCTTCGGTGAGCGGAATTTCCAGCATTTCGCCCGTGCGGACGGTCAGCGTCCGGTTGCCAATCGTGACTTCGACGCTGCCTTCTATGACGGTCAGGACCAGCTTGTGTTTGTTCGGGTCGAGTGTGCTGCCGAGGCGCGGCGTGTTGGTGGGCGGCAGTGTGGGTTTGGATGAGGTAGCGGTCGGGGTCGGCGCGTTCGGGTCGAAAGTCGGCAGTTCGTCACTTGGTGATTGCAAGAAGATGGTCGAGCCGACGCGCAGCTTGACCTCATTGATCGTCAATTCGGCTTTTTGTGCGCCGCGTGGAGTCTGCAAGATGAGGCCGCTGGTCGGCGCACTCTTGCACGACGGCGACCCCGCGCCCGTGCGGAAGTAGACGGCTTGCAGCGGGCTTTGCTGCTTGCCCGTTGCTGTGCTTGTCTGCTTGGAGCGGTCCTCGATGCTGGCATCCCCGAAGAGGAGCATCGTCACAAACTGCCCGGCCTGCACATCCGGGAAGTTCGCCTGCACGCGCAGATACGATACGCCCCACTGGTTAGCATCCTGCTTCAGCGGGGCGAGGCGCAGCGTGTCGATGTCGGTGATATTCGCCTGATCGCTCGGCTTCTGGAAGACGAACGCATTTGCGCCGTCCAGCGGGACGCCTTCACGCGGGGTCGCCAGCACGAGGTCGTTGCCATAACAGCCTTTGTTACGCAGGGTATCCTTGCAGCGGTCGCCCGTATCCTGCAAGATGCGTTTGATGGCGTCCGCGCATTGCAATTCCTGCGCGCGGGTCATCACCACGACTGCCGGGAGCAAGAGCGCAATCAGCAGCGGAATGAGACGACGGCTATACCGAACCAGTGCAGATAAGGACATGCTCACCCCGACACAATGATCATAACTCCGATAGTAGTGCATTTTATGGGGAGCGTCAATGCGGGTACGCCGCTTTACGGGTGAATTCAGATAGAATTAGGAACCGCTCCAACTAATGAACTCCATATGCTGAAAACCACACAACCTGTTTCGCGCGATCACCTGCTCGCGGATGTTGCCACACTGATCGTGGCCGCGATCTGGGGCGCGACATTCTTCATGGTCAAGGATGCGACCGCAACGTTCCCGGTGCTGGCCTTCCTCGCGCTTCGCTTCTGCCTGACGGCGCTGGTGATGCTCCCGCTCGTGCTGCGCCTGCGGCGCTGGCCGCGCGGCTCGGAAGTGCGCTGGGGTATCCTCGCGGGCGCGATGCTCACGCTCGGCTATATTCTGCAAACCTTCGCTCTGCGTCGGATCGAATCGGGACGCACGGGCTTCATCACCGGGTTATATGTGGTGCTGGTTCCCTTTCTCGCGCTCGTCCTGCTGCGCCAGCGGTTGAGTGTGCGCGTGCTGGGCGGGACGTTGATCGCGCTGGCCGGGCTGGTTCTGCTCAGTTACGCGCCGGGTGGCGAACTATTGGGCGATCTGCTGGCGTTCGGCTGCGCGGCGAGCTACGCATTGCAAATTATAGTCGTCGAACGCTTTCCGAAAGGTGCGGATTGGCGCGTGATGACGGTAATGCAGGTCGCTACAGTGGGGATCACGAGCGCGGTGTTGCTCCCGCTTTTCGCTTCGGCGCGCGGCTGCGAGAGCGGATTGTGTACGCTGCTCCAGCCGTTCGCTGATCCGCTTCCGACGGCGCTCCCGTTGCTTGTCCTCGCGACCGCGCTTTTTACAGGGTTGCTCGCTTCCGGTGTGGGACTCTCCGTACAGGTCTGGGCGCAGCGCCGCATCTCGCCGAGCGAGGCCGCGTTGATTTACGCGATGGAGTCACCCTTCGCGGCACTGTTCAGTGTCGTCTTTGCGGGCGAATTATTGACGGAGCGTGCCATTTTCGGGGGCGTGTTGATCGTCGCGGGCGTGATCGTCACGACGCGACAGGGACCCAAACCAATCAGCGCTGAAGCTCTAGCGCCGGGTATACCAAACCAGCAACAGGAGATTGAGCATACAGCACGATCCTAGCAGTACCCCGCCAATTCCGAATACGACGAGGATAAGCAGCCGCGTTGAGGGATTGGTTTGAAGCAAACGGTCGTTGGTGCGCAGCGTTTGCGCGCGCGCGATGCGGGCGGCGCTCCCACTCGTTACGTAGCGGCTCTGCTGCGCAACGGGCGGCAGCGTATCAAAGCCTTGCAGCGGTACAGGCTGATCGGGATCGATCTGCGGCAGTTCGCTCCCCTGTTGCGGGGCTTGCAAGCCCCTCCCCTGCAAATAATTATCCGCGTTGAAATCGGAGAAATCACCGGGCGGTTGCGGCGCTTGACGTGGCGGCTGCGCAATGGTCGGGTTTTCATCAGGATTTGCGCGAGCGGGACGGCGCGACAGGTACGCATCCGGGTTGAAGTTCCCAAAAGTCTGCTGATAGGTTTCATCGTCGATTTCGTAAGGGTCGCGATTCGGGTCATCACTCATAACGCAGCGCCTCGATAGGGTTCAATGCCGCCGCGCGGCTGGCCGGGTATGCTCCGAAAAATACCCCGATCCCGGTCGAAATGCCAATTGCGAGCAGTACGCTTTCGGGGCGCACACTCGCATTCAGCGTTGGGACGACCAGCCCGATAATCAACGTGCCGAGTGCCGCGACGGTCAGCCCGGCGATGCCGCCGACCAGCGCCAGTACGGTCGCCTCGATCAGGAACTGGAACAGAATATCACCCTGCCGCGCACCGACCGCCTTGCGCAGGCCAATTTCGCGTGTGCGTTCCGTGACGGTGACGAGCATGATATTCATAATCCCGATACCGCCCACGATCAGGCTAATTGCGGCGATGATCCCCAGAAAGATCGTGAGCAGTCCCGTAATCTGCCCGAAACTTTCCAGCAAATCCTTCTGCGTCAGGATTTGGAAGTCATCTTCCTGCCGGAAGTTGATGTTGTGCGCCTTGCGGAGCGTATCCTGCGCCTGCTGTGACATCGCGGCGATGCCCTGGTCGCTGCTCGCGGAAAGATAGATCACGCTGAGGAGGCGGCTGCCATCCGGGGCGCGCTGGCTGGCGAGGCGGCTCTGCGCGGTCGGCAGCGGGATCGCCACGATGTCGTCCTCGTCGTTGAAGCTGGTCCCGCCGTAGCGCGTCAGCACACCGATCACCTTGAAGGCTACGTTGTCGATGCGGATCGTCTCGCCGATGGGTGACTGCGTATCCGCGAAGAGCGCTTTCACGTTGGTCAACCCGATGACGGCGACGCGGGCCTGCGCGTTCATATCGTCTTCATCGAAAAGGCGGCCAAGCGCGAGCGTGCGGTTACGCGCCGCGAAGAAATCCGGGGTCGTGCCATGCAGCCGGACGCGGGATTTACTCGTGTTGTAGGCGGCGTCGCGGTTGATGCGCAGCAACGGAACCACGTATTTAGCGTCCGGGACGTTGAGCGGGTCCGCGAGCGCCTGCCAGTCCTTCTCGGTGAGCGAGGAAAAGCGCAGGCTGCTCCGGCCTGCGGCGGGCGCGCCGCCACCCCCGCCGCCGACTGCGTTGGTCGCGGGCAGGACAAAGGCGAGGTTGGTCCCGATGCCGAGAAATTGCTGCGCGACGTAATCCTGCACGGCCTGCCCCAGCGAGACGAGGACGATCACCGCCGCGACGCCGATGCTGATGCCGAGCGTGGTCAGGGCGGCGCGCAGTTTGTTGAGCAACAAGCCCGCGAAGGCGACGCGCAGGTTTTCGAGGAGATTGTTCATCCGATTTATGAACTGCCACTATTTTCTGAGCAATATGATGAATTCTTCAACGCTCAACCCGGCCTGCCGAAGAATACTTCGGAGAGTTCCGAATGCGATTGGATTATCATTGGGTATGGGAATAATGGTTTTTGGTTCGTCGCGAACGAGAATGATATGTGAACCGCTCTGTCGTTGAACCTGAAAACCAATTTTGGCAAGCGCATTGATACATTCGCGAGCGCTAATTTGCGGCGGCTTCATACGACGGCGACTTCAATTGGAGCCGGAATATCCTCTGGAACCTCCATTTCCAAATCGATCATGGTTTCAATAAACAAATGAATGACATCTGCCGCGCGTTCCATTGCCTCCGCTCGTGTATGCCCATACGTAAAGCATCCGGGCAGGCTCGGCACTTCGACTTCATATCCACCCTCGTCATCAGGAATCAAAATGATTTGACGCATGGTCTCCTCCCGCTCCTATGTGAACTATACACCGTCCTAGTCCCGGTTCATTCATATTTTAGCGCTTTAATCGGGCTGAGGCGCGCGGCACGGCTGGCCGGATATAACCCGAAGAAGACGCCGATCCCGGTGCTGACGCCCGTTGCGAGCAGGATTGCCTGTGGCGTGACCGTCAGCGTGATTTGCGGCACGAGCTGGCCGCCGATAATGGCGACCGCCGCGCCGATGGCGATCCCGATAGAGCCGCCGAGCAGCGAAATCACGATGCTCTCGATCAGGAATTGCAGCAGAATATCACCATTTCGCGCCCCGACCGCCTTGCGCAAGCCGATCTCGCGGGTGCGCTCCGTGACCGAAACGAGCATGATATTCATGATCCCGATCCCGCCGACAACGAGGCTAATCCCGGCGATGAGCGCGAGAAAAATGGTCAGCAGTCCGGTGATGCGTCCGACCACGCCCAGCACCTGTTCCTGCGTGATGATCTGGAAATCCTGATCGTCGCGAAACTGAATATTGTGCCGCTGCAACAGCACTTCGGTAATCTCGTTCGCGGCGTCGGTCATGCGTTCGGCGCTGATCGACTGTGCATAGATTACAGAAAGTTCGTAACTGCCGTCGGCGGCGCGGGCTTGCGCGAGACGTGTTTGCGCGGTGCTGATTGGAATATACAGGACCGCATCCTGATCGCCGAAACCCGTCCCGCCGCGCTCGTTCATCGTGCCGACGACGCGAAACGGAATATTGTTGATCTTGATTGTCTGCCCAACAGGTTCAATCGCCGGGTCGAACAGCTTCTTAACAATGCTTTTGCCGAGGACGGCTACGCGCGCCGACGTGTTCACATCCGATTCATCGATGAAACGGCCTTCCTGCGGATACCAGTCGAAGACCTGCGTATGCTGCGGCATCACACCGGAAACACCGAGCGCGGTTTCGTTGCGACCCGCCGTCACGATTGCGAAGACTGCGTATTCGCCGGAGACGCGCTGCACGCTGGGCGCATAAGCCGGGTTCGCCAGCATTTCATAATCGGCAAGCGTGACGGGCTTCACTTTCGAGGAGTCGCCGCCGGGCGGAGCCTGCGTAAAGACGAACATCAGGTTGGACCCAATCGACTCGAAGCGCTGCTTAATATAGCGCTCCACGCCCTGCCCGAAGGTAACAAGCGAGATTACCGCGCCCACGCCAATGATGATACCGAGCATCGTCAGGAGAGCGCGCAGACGGTTGGCGGCAAGGCCGCTGAGTGCGATGCGGATCGATTCGAGGATGGTCAATTCAGGTTCCTCTACTTCCACTTGATTCTAAAGGACAGAACGCGCGTATTCAAGCGGCGCAGTGAAGATCAGGTGAGAGTCCATTACGGATTTGATACGGTGGTGGAACGTCAGACTATTTCGCCGTACCTGTTGTACAATCCAGGCCATCCTGCATCGTTTCCGAAGGAGTTTCCAAGTGAAATCGCGTCTTCTGCTTACATTGTTCGCAGCGCTGTCACTGTTTACCGTATTTGGCGCGGCAAACGCGCAGCACGCCGACCGCACCCGCGCGCAAGCGACCGCCACAGGTCTCGCGACCTACGCGGCGACCGACGACGGCAGCATCGAAATCGCCCCGAAGAACCCGACCGCGACCGCAACCCTGCCGCCGCTCGGCACGCCGAACGCCGCCGCGACGCCCGCCGCTACTGCGTTCGCAGGTCCTGAATTCTCAGGGACGTTCACACCGCCGCCCACGCTCGAAGAGCTGCTCAAACAGTTTCCTGAATTGAGCCAGTACATCAATTCGAATATGCAGCTCGACCAGATGGACCTCTCCGCGCTGTACAAGCAGCTCGTCGCGGTCTATCAGAGCAACGGCGCGTCCGGCCTCGCGGTCTTCCTCAAGGAGTCCGGGCTGCTGGAAAAATTCAATCTACCGCTATCCTATCTTGATTTGCTGATGACCTTCGATAAGGAAGGGCTGCAAGGCGTCCTGAAACTCGCGCGCGAACGTGGGTATGTCAACAAGAAGGATGAGGTATTGGCCTACCTCACGCCGAACACACCGACCGATTTGACGCAAATCTGCGACGACGAGACGAAACTCGGCGTGAGCTGCTACCCGCCGCTCAATTCACTCGGCCAGCTTGAAGTGGGTATCCCGCTCGATATTCTCTCGAATTATCAGACGCCCGGCACGCTGATCAAGTATCTGTTGACGGTCGCGACCGTGAAGAACGTGAAACAGGTCAGCCCGCCGATCCCGAAGACGACCACCGGCGTGATGCGCCTCAGCCATGCCGATAAGGGCGTCGGTCCCAAATACATTGGCGCGACGACCTGGAACAGCGCCGGAATCAGCGGCAAGGGCGTCGTTGTCGGTGTCCTCGATCTCGGCTTCGGCCAGATTCAGGACTTGATGAATGGAACCGATTTGCCGCGCGATGTGCAGGGCGCGCAGCCTATCGATGAACTGACCGCCGATGAGGAAGTACACGGCACGGCCTGCGCTGAAGTCGTTCACAGCGCCGCACCGGACGCCAAAATCCTCGTTGGTCTCGCGGATACCGACGAACATTTCAACCAGTCGATCA
>CBDFFR010000004.1:0-311515 GCA_965246845.1 Aggregatilineales bacterium | reverse complement strand
CGCCGGGACGCGCCACGCGCTCAGATGCAGCGTATCAGCCGCGAGCAATGCCGCGCACGCGCCAATTATGCTGCAAACGCAGGTAGCAGCGCTGGCAGCCGCAGGCGCTTCACCAGAACATAAAACATTCCCACGAAGACGGCAATCCGTGCGACCAGCCCGGCCAGCCCAAACGATGCCTGCACATCCAAAAACAGATTATGCGCACGGTCCAGGCTATAGCGGTTCTGGAAGGCGGGATTGAAACGGTCGAGCAGGTCCAGTTGTTCGGGACCATACCCGATCCAGCGCCGCAAGGGTTGGAAGCGGTCCACCTCGCCGATCAGATTGCTGAAAGTCGGCGGCGCATCGAATAAACTAGCGAGATGCGTCCACATCACCTCGCGCGAGCCGATCTCCAGCTTGCGTAAAATCAATTCGGGACGCCACTGGTTGCTGCGTGGTCCCAGCACAATGAGCAGACCGCCCACGGCGCCGAGGAGCGTCACGACCAGCAGCGGAACCACGATCCAGCGGCGGCGATACACAGCCGCGTAACCGACCACAATCACGCCGATAGCAAGCCCGACCATCGCACCGCGCGACCCGGTAGCGAACAGCCCACCGCCGATGACCAGCATCCCGACCAGATAAGCGATGCGCCGCGCACCCCGCAATCCGCGCAGGCCGGGCAGCGCGAGCAACAGCGCCAGCGCGAAAAAACTGGCCGCATAGGTCGGGTAGCCGAACGTCGCGGAGGAGCGCGGCGGCGTATTCACGGAGTAGGTTGGCAGCAAGCGCGCCTGTTGCAGCAGTGCGTAGGCCGCCGCACCCAGCGCACCGAACCAGACCGCGCGCCCAATGAACGTCAGCGCTTCCGTGCGTGACGCGAAGCGCGTACTTGCCGAACCGACGCACAGCCCAAGCAGCATCGTTGAAAGGATACTCAACAGCCCATCGCGGCGCGTGGTATCCCCGAAGAACGCGACGGCGGGACCGACCGAGAGCGCCGTCGAGAGGCAGGCCAGCAGTGCGACGGCAGCCAGCCCGAAAGTTGGAAGGGGCGCACGGCGCGCTGCGCCCCGCACGAAGGCGCTGACCTCGGCGAAGTTGACGATGCAATAGAGCGTCGCCACGACTGCGATCAATGCTGCGCGGTGCGGTTCGTGTCCTTCCAGCCGCAACGGATTGAAGGCGAAGGGCAGCACCGCGAAGCAAAATGCAAGCAGGAACATATCAGGACTTCGTGCCTGGCAGAAGCCGACCCGTCGCGCGGCGCACCCCGAACAAGGGGACCGACCAAACGGAGCCGAGACCCCACCAGCGCCGCAGATATTCCGGGAAACTGATCGCGCCGCCCGCCTTTCGGTAGCGCCAGTAGCGCAAGAGCTGCACCGCGATCAGCGAGCGTCCCGCATTGCGGCTGCGGATCGCGTATTCAAGCCGTTCGTAGCGCGTGTGCGGCATAGCGAGCAAGCGCTCCACCACGTCCGGCGGGAGCGCAGCATCGAATTCAACCATGAGATACCGCAGCATGTGGCCGAGCGTGAGGGTGAGCGTGAGCGCCGCCGCGAGTTCGGCGAAACGCTCCCAATCGAATGCAGCGCCGGAGCGTAAAATCCAGAGTGCATCGGCGACCCAGCGCGCGGGCGGGTCCTCATGCCAGACCGCACCATGCGCGAGCATGTGCAGAAGCTGATCGGTCGGGTTCAACGCGCGCGTCTGGACGCCTGCAATCGTGAGCGCGATCGCGGCTTCCCGGAAGCGGCGGTCGAGCGCGGTCACGACCGTCTCCGGCAGGACATGCCAGTGCAGATCGATGGCGTTCCCATCCTTGTGCAGCGCGGTTGCCTGAATCAGCGGAAAGCGCGAGCGGGCAATCCCTTCCGGCAGCGCCCAACCCGCAGCAGCCAACAGCGTGAGCGCCTGCTCGCGCTTTTCGAGCGGGACCAGCACATCGACATCGGCGGCGTTGCGCAATCCATAATTACGATAGTAACCCAGCGTAAGCGCGCCGCCTTTGAGGACCATCGTTGCGATGCCCGCGCTTTCCAACGTGCGGATCACGCCCGCCGCACGCGCGAAGCTATACTGGTTGTGCGCCCATGTATAGCGCGTCAGCCCCTTGAGCCGTTGAACAATCGGATCGTCTCCGAGGACGCTTTTCAGATTGTGCCAGGCGAGCGGAAGCAGCCGGAACGATTCAGAGTCGATGAACTCCGTTTCGATGTGGACGCGCGACCGCCATTTTTGCCACGCTGCGAGCGCCGCAACGGGCGTATCCAGCGCGGCGTGCAGCAGCAGCGTTTGATTAGCGGTCGGCCACCAGCCGGTCGGGGATTCGCGTATCATCGATCTTTCCATTTTGTATGTAGTAGACCCGATCCACCTGATCGAGGACAGTCCGGTTGTGGCTAATGATGATCACGCCCGGCCTGTGCGCGAGTGTGCGCAGGTTCTGAATGAGCGGGTTGAGCGTTTCCTCGTCGAGGTGGTTGGTCGGCTCATCGAGGACGAGCAGCGCAGGCTTGCCGACGAGCGCCCGCGCAATCGCGATTCGCTGCCGCTGCCCGCCGGAGAGCAGCGCGCCGCCTTCGCCTACCGCGCTCGCGTAGCCATCCGGGAGCGCGCGGATGAAGCCATCGGCGAGCGCGGACCGCGCTGCCCATTCGATTTGTTCAGCGCTGAGGGTGGGGCGTCCATAGGCGATGTTTTGTGCGACGCTCCCGGCGAAGATGGGCGGGTCTTGCAGCGCGACGCCGATCTGTTTGCGCAGTTCAATCAGGTCCAGAACGTCGATAGGGATGCCGTCGAAGGTGATTGCGCCGCGTTCAGGACGGTAGAAGCCGAGCATCAGATTCAATACGGTGCTTTTGCCGCCGCCGCTCGGCCCCGCGAAGGCGATGATTTCGCCGGGCGCGACGCTGAACGTCAGGTCGGCAAGGGTCGGCGTCGGGGCGTGTGGATTATAGCGAAAGGTCACGTCGCGGAACTCGACCGCGCCGCGATAGCCGATCTCGCGTTCGCCTGCGTAGGGTACAGCGTCCGGCGTATCCAGAAAGTCGGTAATCGCGAGCAGCGCGCGGTCGCCGTGAATGAGCGTCGGCAGCGCGCTGAGGACGCTCCGCGCATAGCCGCTGAACAGCGAAAAACTGACATAGAATGTGAGCAATCCGCCGAAGGTCAGCGTTTCGGTCGTAATCGCGACCCCGCCGACGATCAGGATCAACACGCCGGAACCGACCGCGATCAAGCCCTGCGCCTGCACCTGCGCGAAGCTAATCCGCGCGATCGCGCCGCCTTCGCGCTGCATCGCCGCGATATGCTGCGTGCCGCGCGCTACCTCGAAGGCTTCAGCGGCCTGCGCGCGGGTCTGCGCCATCGTCTGGATCATGAAGAGCAGGCCGCTGCTATATGTCTCATAGGCATCGCGGAAGCGCTCGTGCGTGCGGCGCAGCGCGCGGCTCAGGCTCCGGTTGAGCAGATAGAGCAGCGGCACGACGACGAACGAGACCGCGAAGAGCAGCGGATTGAGCAGTATGAGCAGCAGCGCGAACGCGAACGCGAGCATGATGGACGGCACGACGTTCGAGATGATCTCGTTGGTCATCGTGTCGAGCCGTTCCGTCTCTTGCACGATCATCGTCTGCAAACGGCCTGAGTCTGCACGCGAATAGTACGCCTGCGAAAGCGTGTAAAGACGATTCAACAGCCGCACGCGCAATTCCGCGATGACGCGCTTGGTCGCCACTGTCGAACGGGCGCGCGTGTAGAGCGCCAGCAGCGTATTCAGCCCATACAGGCCGAAGATGACGAGCGCCCCGCGCAGCAGCGCACCAACATCGCGCGCGGGGATGATGCGGTCGATCAATTGCCCGACCAGCAGCGCGACCGGGAGCAGACTCAGCGATTGCAGAATGCTCGCCGTCACGCTGAACGCGAGCAGCGGCAGCACACCCCGGAACAGCCGAAAATAGAACTGCCAGCGTGGGATCACGGGAGTGCGGCTCGCTGGCGGGCGAGCCGCGCGTGCAGGATGTGCGCAAAATCGTGCGTGATCTGGGCGCGCGATGTCAGGCGCATCTGGTTGGACTGATGCAGGCGGCGGCGCATGACGACCTGCGGCAACATCACTGCGCGCAGGTTCGCGCGGGCATACCAATCGATGAACTCTCCAACGGCATACTGCGTCGGAAAGCCGCCCACGCGCTCGAAAGCCTCCCGACGGATGAGCATCGCGCCCGCGTGGTAGCCGGGCAGCGCCGGACCGGGCGTGGCGAGCCGGGCGCGTGCTTCGGGTGTGAGTTCCGGGCTGATGAACTGCTCGATCTGTCCGAAGACTGCCTCGCGGGTCGAGTCAGCGGCAAGCGCTGCGCACTGGAGCGCGGTTTTCTCCGGCGTCCAGAGATCATCGGAATCCAGAAAGGCGAGCAGGTCTCCATTGCAAAGCGAGACGCCGAAGTTACGGGCAACGGCGGCCCCACTGTGTGGCTGCGAGACGACGCGCACGCCGCACTGCGCTGCGATGGCGCACGTCTCATCCTGCGAGCCGTCATCGACGACGACGATCTCCATGCCGAAGCCTGCGGGCAAGGTCTGCTGTAGAGCGCTGTCGATGGCCTCACTCAGATAGCGTGCGGCATTCCAGGCGGGGAGGATAGTAGAAACGAGCGCCACGCGACTTTCTTTTCCGTTTGATTATCAGTACACTTGAGGCGTCATTGTATCGGATTTGGGTCAATCTATGCAATCAGAGTACGGCGCACTACAACCCTTTCGCCAGAATGTCCCGCAGATTGTCAGCGACATGATCGACGGCGAGGTGATCATCATCAATCTGGATAATGGAACCTATTACAGCTTGACAGGCGCGGGCGCGTTAACATGGGAACTGCTCACGCGCGGGACGACGCTCGCGGATGCGGCGCGTGAGGTCGCGCTCCACTTCGATGGAGACACCATCGAAGACGGGCTGCGCGCCTTCTGGGGCGAACTGAGCGCCGAAGGGCTGATCGTGGAATCGGATACGGTCACACCAGCGCCGCCGCATCTGGATTTGAGCGCCACCAAAGCGCCGTTCGTCGTGCCACACCTCGAATCTTTCACCGATATGAAGGACCTGCTGTTCCTCGACCCGATCCACGAGGTCGATGAGAAGACGGGCTGGCCTGCGCGTCCGCCGACGCCGTGAGCCGTGAAGCGCTGGTGAGTCACGCGGCCTACATCGCGGCTTGTGTCGATGCTTATGAGCGCGCGGCAACAGCAGCAGGACGGCTGGAATATGGGCTGCGGCTGGCCGACCGTTCGCTGCGGCTGTGCTTTGCCGGGGATGCGCTCGCCGCGCGTTTCATGCCCGCATTCGGGTCACGTCTGCTACCTGCCGTGCCTGCTACGCCCGATTGGACCGTGTACCTGTGGGATAGCGAAACGAGCGGAGTCGCCAGCCCGCGCCCGCCCTGGTCAGCGTCCGCGTACCGTGAAAGTGGCGAAATCGACGGCTTCAACGATGGAAGGATTAGCATCAATTACGAAAGTCATGTGCTGAATATGACGGATCGTGAGGCTCGCACTTCCGTCTATTGGGTGGAGCGCATTGCCGATGTCCCCTGGTGGGAGGATTTCCTCCCGCTGCGGGTATTGCTTCACCAATGGACACTCGGAACGCCGCTGCAACTGGTTCATGCGGCAGCGGTCGGCGATGAGCGCGGCGCAGTCCTCATCACCGGGAAGAACGGTATCGGCAAGTCTACGTCCGCGCTCGCCTGTCTCGGTTCGCCGCTCGGCATCGTGGGGGATGATTTCGTCCTGGTGGATACGGAGCGCGCGCTCGTTTACAACCTGTACGCCGCCGTGAAGCTGGAGGTCACAAACCTCGACCGTTTTCCATCGCTACAGACTCACATCGCGAATCGGGACGCATTCGCCCGTCAAAAAGCAGTCGTATATCTCGATCAGGTCGCGCCGCATATGCTGCGCGATGGATTGTATGTACGGGGCGTGTGCGTCCCGCAGGTCATGCACGAACAAGACTCGGCGCTCGTCCCTACTGCTTCCAGTGCGATTTTGGCGGCGCTGACGGTTGGCACGCTTGCGCACCTCAAGACCGAGCGCACGCTCGTTTTCGCGAGACTGGCTGCGTTTATGCGCCACGTCGGACACGGCTATACGCTCCGCGCCGGAACCGACCTAACGCAAATCCCGGCAATTATCGGGCGGTTTTTGGATATACAATGACGGCAATCAGCGTGATTATTCCGGTGTATAACGCCGCTGCGTTCCTGAAACGCGCTGTCGAAAGTGCATTCGAGGCAAGTGGAAGCGCTTTCTCGCTCGATGTGGTGATCGTTGACGATGGGTCCACGGATGATACGCCATCTATTGCGCTCGAACTTGCCGGATACTACGCACCCGCCGTTCGCGTGGTCAGGCAGCAAAACCGGGGACCTGCCGCCGCGCGCAATCATGGTCTCTCGCTCGCTCGCGCGGACCTGATCGCCTTTCTTGACGCGGATGACCAATGGCCTGTCGACAAGCTGCAAATCCAGAGTGCGTGGCTGGAGGCGCACCCGACGCACGACTTCGTTCTGGGTCGTATTCAATATATCGGTTCACCCGACATTCTGATGCCCGATTATCCGTTTGAGGGACCCGATAATACGATGACGAATGTGCAACTCGGTAGTGGGCTGTATCGGCGGCAGGCATTCGACAGGATTGGCCTCTTCGATGAAACAATGCGGGTGAGCGACGACGCGGATTGGGTCCTTCGCGCGCTCGAAACTGACGCAGAATTCACGATCCTGAAAGCGACGACGCTGCTTTATTTCCTGCATTCCGCGAGTCTGACCTTCGGTAAAAACATGCGGGAACGTGAGGCATTCCTTGCGTTGAAAAAGTCGCTGGAGCGCCGCCGTGCAAAACGCCTCACGAACGGCGCTATTCCAGCGTTACAAAAATGGAGCGATCACGATCAATCGAAGTTGACAGATGAGTAACCCGAGGTGGACACGTTTCGATGAATGATCCGAAGCATGGATTCACTCTTGTACAGGATGTCGGATCACTTGCGGAGGCGCGTGGCTGGCCGAGTCGAGTTCTGCTCCCCGGACTTGAACAATTCGCATTCGGGTCGAACTCGTTACCAGAGACCACCATCGATCTTTTGAAATCAGCCGCAGACTGGAATGCTTATCGCGAGGCGGACCATCGTGAGCGCACAGTAGACATCGGTTACAAACATCTCGCCCAATTGCACAGCACAGTACGGTACGAAATGCCCCCCGTAACCACCTTTGACATTCCTGATGTGATGTTGCTCGGAGCGATGGGGCTTACCGTCACGGCTCAACAGGAGGCACTTCTCGGTCCATTCTGGGTACACGGTAGCCGCTCGGCAACGCTCCACATCGCAGTTTATGGCCGTCTTTCTGGCACGTCTCTCGATGGCACGACTCTTTCATTGCTCGATGTTTTCCAGCGAAACTATGCACACTGGGTCCTCGATGCGCTGCCGCGCGTCGTCGCAACGATGTTCGATGATCCCGATCTGCGGGTTCTGATCGCGCCTGATGCTCCACCGTATAATCGCGAATCGCTCAACCTCCTCGGAATAAGCGACGAGCGCATTCTCGCCGCGGTCAGCGGGACCAATACGCATGTCAAACAAATACGACTCGTTCAGGTTGCACATAATATCCTCCGCATCCGTTCGGAATATCTCGTGGAACTCAGATGGCGCTTATTTAATGCGGCAGGTATTCAGCAAAGACAACCGGGGACACGCAACATCTATATCAGCCGCGAGGGGAACACGCGGGCGCTTGTCAACGAGTCTGAATTACATCCCATTTTGCGAGCGCACGACTTTGAAATTATCCGCGCACAGGACCTCAGTTTCGTCGAACAGCTACGCCTGTTTTCAGAAGCACGGATCATCGCAGGTCCGCACGGGGCGGGCTTGTTCAACGCGATGTTCATGCCACCCGGCGGATTTGTATTGGAAATCATCAATCCGCATTACTGGTATCCAAGACTTGCGCCAATCACCTCCATGATTGGGGTGCAACACTGGCATTGTTTCGGGAAAACCACAGGAGCGCAGCACGCAACCCGGGTTGATCCGGGTGTTTTTGTGCGGACACTGGAAACCGCGCTTGAAGTTCAACAACCGTTCACGTAATCCCGGTCTGAGTCAAAAGATATTTCAGCAGCGCGGATAGCGGTTGAAAAAACGTTGCATCAACAACCGAAACACGAAGGCCGGGTTGCCGAGCAGATAGCGTTTCCCCAAACGGCGCGGTTCGGCGAGCAGGCGACCGAGCCATTCCAGCCCGCGTGCGCGCATCCATGCCGGGGCGATACGCAGCCGCCCGGACGTATAATCGAGCGCTGCGCCACCCGTCAGGATGACCGACGCGGCGAGATCGGACCGATTTTCCATGATCCAGTATTCCTGCAAGGGCATCCCGAAGCAGACCAGCAGGATGGCTGGTTTCGCGTCCCGGATCACATTCAAGACCGCGACGTTTTCCGCACTGCTGCGGTTGCGGTCGAAATAACCGTGATGAGTTCCGGCGATGTGCAGATCGGGAATGTGTTCGCATAGCTTGCGCGCGGCTGCATCCGCGACGCCCGCCGCCGCGCCGAGTAGAAATATCGAATAGCCGCACGCCGCGCAAAACCGCGCGAGGTCCCAAATCCAGACATTGTAGGCGAAGTTGACTGGAACCGACGCGCCGAGCAGCCGCGCCGCGAGCTGAACACCACGACTATCACAGATGACCTGATCGGCGGCACACAGCGCGTCATGGAAATCGGGAGCGGTACAGGCCATATTCAGGGCGTGGGCATTCACGTTGAAGATCGTCTTCTGCTGATCGGCGTCGATGGTCTCCGCGAACAGGGTGTGCAAATCGTCCACGCGCGCAAACGCGGCGACAGGGATGCCAAGCATGTTGATCGTCGGTGGGTTCAGCATATACTTAACGCTATGCAAGGCTGACGCTTAACTATATTCCGATTGAGCGCGCCATGCCACACCTGAATATGCCGGACAAACGTATCAAGATCAAAAGCATGGGCGGACACGCAGGTCCGCCCCTACGAAACACGCGCTATGAAGGGGGAACCGATGTGTCCACCCGTGGCTGATACCGTAACTCCCATTTTAATGCGTTTGCCTGAATTTGGCCGCTGCTGCATGTTCGGCTACGATTGAGGCTGCGCGCGAACCTACCCCGGAGGCTTGCTTAACCCATGCTCGATACGCACCTGCTGAAAACACTGGCCGAGGCATGGGGTCCACCCGGCTACGAACACGCGATACGTGCCACCATTCAGGCCGCCGTCGCGAACCACGCCGATGAGGTCTACACCGATGCAAGCGGGGCGCTCGTATGCCGGGTCGGGAGTGTGGGACCGAAGGTGATGGTCGCGGCGCACATGGATGAAATCGGCTTTTTCATTCACCATATCGACCGCCGGGGCTACGCGCGTTTCTCGCTGAACGGATCGCTCTTCCCGCTGACGCTGATGGGCGCGCGGGTGCGGCTCGAAGACGGTACGCTCGGCGTGGTCGCCGTCGAGAAGCCCTACGCGCCGGATAAAGTGCCTGCCATCGCGAATTTCTACATTGACTTTCCGGGCGTAACAGCCAGGCCGGGGATGGTCGGCGCGATCCAGCGCGATTGTGTGGAGCAGAATGGCTTCATCATCGGCAAATCGCTCGATGACCGGGCAGGCTGCGCGGTCCTGATCGAAACGCTGCGCCGCTTGCAGGGGCAGACGCTCCCCAATCAGGTCTACTTCGTGTTCACGACGCAGGAAGAGGTCGGCATCCGGGGCGCACGCACCAGCGCGTTCGGCATCGACCCGCAGTATGCCATCGCCGTCGATTTAACGCTGGCGGGCGACCAGGCAGGAAACGAAGCGCTGGATGTGCGGCTCGGCGCGGGGACGGCGATCAAGGCGCGGGATGCTGGTCATATCGTGCCGCCCGCGATCAAGGAGCTGATGATCCGGCGCGCGGAAGCCGAAGGCATTCCCTATCAGATCGAAGTGCTGGACCTCGGCACGACCGACGCCGCCGCGATACAGGTCGCGCGCTCCGGGATACCCTCCGGCGCGATTTCGATCCCGGCGCGCAATGTCCACTCCGCGAGCGAGATGATCGCGCTCTCCGATCTGGAAGCAAGCGTCGCGCTCCTGACGGCGCTACTCGCGCAACCCTTCACGCCAAATTCATAATCTTGTCTTTGCGAAAATTGCGGTTTGCTATAAACTACGCAGATTGAATGCAATGGGATAAGCGTAATGCAGCAGCCCTGCCCAAATTGCGGGTTTGTGAACCGTGTCGGCGTTCTCATTTGTGAGAACTGTGGCGTCAATCTGGTGGGTAACAACGGCACGAGTACGCGCAACCTGCCGCCGCGCACCGGGACCCTCGGCGCGGGACCTGTCGCCACTGCTGTCGAGAGCGCGCTCGCGGGCGCGGGGAGTGGTGCATTCCCGGCGGGGTCGGCACTGCGCATCGAGGTCGATGGCGGCGCAGACCCGGTCCTCGTCACCCCCATGACCGAAGTGGTCTTCGGGCGGCGCGACCCCGGTAGCGGAACCGCCCCGGATGTCGACCTCACGGCATTTTCCGGCTACAGGATGGGTGTCAGCCGACGCCATGCGGTTATTCGCTTCAACGAGAGCAAGCAGCTCGATTTGCTCGATCTGGGCAGCAGCAATGGAACCTTCCTGAACGGCTCGCGCCTGATTGCCTATAAGCCGTACCGGGTGCGCGATGGCGACGAGATCAAGCTGGGGCAGCTCATCATGCGCGCGTATTTTCAGCCGCCGCGTGATAAAGAAAAAACGTCCTGAAAAAACAATAGCGCGAAGATTTTAGGGCGGACACATTGGTCCGCCCCTACGAAGACGGGCGTTTTTCTGGTGTGGGGGGTGGATTCATACCCCAGACGATACGACCCTTGTTCGCCCTCCGCGCATCCTGTATAATACCCCCGCCTGAGTGTCCGTATCCGGTTCCCCCGGTAAAGCGGATACCTTTCCGCCCCCGCCCGGCTCCTGCCGCGAGTCGAGGGCGAATTCCCATGAAAGGAGGAAATCACCACGCTATGCGCAATTATGAATTGACGGTCGTTATGCCGTCGTCTATCACCGATGAAGAAGTGCCTGCGGTCGTCGAGACTGTTTCGGGCTGGATCACGTCGCAAGGCGGGACCGTCGCCGAAGTCAACAATTGGGGCCGCCGCAAACTCGCGTACCTGATCGGCACATCGAACGAAGGGACCTACGTTCTGCTCCGCGTCGACATCGACCCGGCAGGCGTCCCGGAAGTCGAGCGGAACCTGAAGCTCTCGCAGCAGGTCATCCGTTATCTGATGATTCGCACCGAAGTCTAGGGTCTACGGTACAATTCCGGTCAGCAGTGTAAGTGAAGCGGGTGGGCAATGGTACGCGGCTTGAACAAGGTCATGATCATCGGCACGCTCGGCAGGGACCCCGAACTGCGCTATACGCCGGGTGGCCGCCCGGTGGCGAGCTTTTCCGTAGCGACGAGCCGCACCTGGACGAACAGCGACGGCGAACGGCGCGAAGAGACGGAATGGTTCAACATCGTGGCATGGGGCAACCTCGCGGAAATCTGCAAGGCGCACCTCAAGAAGGATCAACAGGTCTATATCGAGGGGCGGCTGCAAACGCGCGGCTGGTCCGATGAAAACGGCCAGAAGCATTTCCGCACGGAACTGGTCGCGAATGAGATGATCATTCTGGGCGACCGCCGCGCCAATATGGAATTTTCTGCGGATCACGATACCGAAGACGACGGCAATTATGCTTTCTAGCGGTCGGTTCCGCGTGATGAGTGATGAGGAACAGGGACAATGAGCAACTACGATTCCGATCAGGATGAAGTCGGCGGTGGTGATCGCCGGGGTGGAGGCCGTTTCGCAGGCCGCCGCCCGAAAGTGTGCCAGTTTTGCGCGGATAAGGTCCGCCATGTCGATTACAAGGACGCCGATCTGCTCAAGCGCTTTCTGACGGATAACGGCAGAATCCGCCCGCGCCGCCAGACGGGAACCTGCGCGAAGCATCAGCGCAGCCTCGCAACGGCGATCAAGCGCGGACGTCATCTGGCGCTGGTTCCGTTCACGGGCGAACGGGCGCGCGGGGACTAGCCGCATGAGCCTCAAGGACCGCAAGACAACCGGAGCGCCGAAGCCGGAGCGCCGTGACACACCTGTGCGCCGAGTCAACCGCAACCGCCGTGAGCAAGAGGCGAACCGCCTTGTGTTGCTCGCGACCGCCGTGATCGCGTTGGTGATTGCGGTCATTGTCGGCGGCGCGCTGCTGGTCGATAACGTCATCAGGCCCGCCGCTGCGGTGGTCAGCGTCGGCGGGACCAACATCAGCACGGGCGATTTTCAACGCCGCGTGGTCTATCAACGCTGGCGCGATGGCAACCTGCTCGCGCAGTATTACAACAACTACGGACAATATGGGCAGCAGTTGCTGGCCGATACATCAGGCGCGATAGGGCAGCTCTATAGCGCGATGCAGTCCCCGATCCTGTACGGCAAGCGCGTCCTCGACCAGATGACGGATGAAGCCGTAATCACACAGTACGCGAAGGAGAAGGGCATCACCGTCTCCGACGCTGAAATTCAGGAAAGCGCGGGGCAATCTTTCGGCTACGTCCCGGACCCGAAGACGGCCACACCGACCGTGACGCCTTCGATCACGCCGACGCCGCTGGTCAGCGCGACGCCTAGCCCGATACCGACGATCACGCCGACCGTGACGCCGCTCCCGGCGGGTTCACCGACGCCGACCGCTACGCTCGCACCGACGCTCACCACGACGCCGTTCCCGACGGGCATCCCGACCGTCACGCCGGGCGCGACCGAGCAGAAGCAGAACTTCGACAAGAACCTCGTCGATTACAATAAATCTGCGGCGAAGCTGACCGGACTGAGTGAGGGCGACATCGCGGCACAATTCCGCGAGGAGAACTATCGCAACAAGCTGCGCGAAAAAGTGCGCGAGCAGATCGGCGGCAAGCTGGAGCCGATTCAGGAAGAGAACAAGGTGCGGCACATCCTCGTCGCGACCGAAGACGAGGCGAAGCAGGTAATCGACGCGCTGAACAAGGGCGAGTCGTTTGCCGCGCTCGCGAAGGCAGTCAGCACCGATACGGGCAGCGGCGCGCAGGGCGGCGAACTCGGCTGGGCGGCGCATGGCAAGTACGTCAAGGAATTCGAGGATTATGTGTGGAAGCCCGCTTCGGATGTGGTTGGGAAGGTTTCCGACCCGATCAAGTCGCAGTTCGGCTACCATATCATTCAGGTCGAATCGCGCGAAAGCCGTCCGCTGACTGACTCCGAACAGCAGGACGTGCAAAACCGCAAGTTCAACGACTGGCTGACGCAGACGAAGCTCGACCGCAAGGCGACCACCTATGATACGTGGTCGGACAATGTGCCGGAACGTCCGGGGCTGGCCGATTTCGGCGTGCCAACCACCCTGAGCAACGGCAGTGGCGGTGCATCGCCGTTCGGATGAGCGCCCCTCGATAGCCCTCTCGTTTGATCAGCGGGAGCCGAACCTGGTTTGGCTCCCATCTTTTTTGTAGAAGAGGTCCGATGAAACGCTCTCTCGTTTTGCTGGTCGTCCTGCTTCTGGTCAGTGCGGGGTTATATACGGCAGCACTCGATTATGGCCGTCCGCTGCCCGAATATTCGCCTTCGACGGTGCAGGATGCCTGGCTCAACGGCGCGACGGTTTATCACCCGGATGCTTTCGCTTATGTCGGGTTGCCCTATCAGATGATGCTGCAACGCACATTCAACCCGCGTTACTATCACAATCCATCGCTCATCATCTATACGAATATGGCGATGTTCTACGCTTCCGGGGCGCTCTCTCTGCCGCATAATGCGACGTATGGAACCCGTGAAATCGCGCCGTTCTCGCTCTATGTGATGGCGCAATATTTATCCGCGCTGTTTTCGCTATTGACGGTGGCGCTGACCTACGCAACCGGGCGCATTATTTTCGGAAGCCGGGCAGTCGGCTTGCTCGCGGCGGCGCTCACGGCGTTTTCTCCGCTGATGGTGCAGCACGCGCATTATGCCACGCCGAACCCGATTACAATCACGGTCTCGACAGCCGCGCTCCTGCTGGCGGTCGTGCTGCTCACACGGAGGAACCCACACTGGATAGTCTATGGAGCGGCAGGTTTTGCCGTCGGGCTTACGACATCCGGGCGCTATAACGCGGTCGTCATCGGCGTTGTGACATTCCTCGCGCTGGCGACCGTCTGGCTGCGCAATAGACGCTGGCGGCCTGTCGCGCTGGCGCTGGTCGCGATCCCGCTTGGCTTTGTTCTCGGCACGCCCGGCGCGATTTTTGCCTTCCCGAAATTCTGGGAAGATTTGCGCTATATCCTCGAATGGTACAAGGTGCAGGGTGGCGGCGCGGGATGGGATTCGAGCAGCGGCATCGTGTATCACTGGCGGTATACGGTTCTATTCGTCAGCGGACCGATTGCGGTGATCCTCGCGCTCGTCGGCGGATTTGCAGCGTTGAAGCGAATTCGGACCAGCAACTGGCAACACGCATGGTTCGCGGGCGCATGTGCCATTTATCTGGCGATCTATACCGTCACTGCGCTACCCGGCTTGCGCCTGAACGCCAACCTGCTGCTGCCTCTCATTGTTCCGGTCGCGCTCTTCGCGGCTTATGGCGCAGTACAGATGAGCCGCCGGGCATGGATAAGCGTCGCGCTCGCAGCGGGTATGCTGGCCTGGCCGCTTGTTCTTTCCGTGCTATTCATCCGGCTCCTCTCAATTCCCGACACACGGATGCAGGCGCAAGCCTGGATCTATCAGCATGTACCGAAGGGCAGCACGATCAACCTGTTCGGGTCGTACAATGTGCCGCTCGATCCGCTCGATTACAAGTTCACCAATCTCTACGCGGCTTTTGCGAAAGCCGACGACCCCGCCTGGAATACGCCCGTGATTGTCTACTCGGATAGCGCCCCTTTTTCAATTTTGCGCGACACAGCGACCTCTCGCAATCCGCAGGACGTGACACAGACGATTGACTCAGCGAAGCGGTTGCGCGAGAACTACATCGAACTCGCGCGCTTCTCCCGGATGGCATGGCCTGCGCAGGATGTGCCACCCGATGATGTGAGCTATTGGCATCAGATGGAGATCGTCATTTATTGCAACCCGGCGAATTGTCCGGTGGCGCGTTAGAAAATGCCAGAGATGACGTCTGCAGCACAGGGTGTTACCGCGCAGCGATGCAATCCCTGCTTCTCCTCGCCGCGTCGTTGGTGGGTGGCTGGTGTCGGTGCTATGATTAGATGTTGCTCATACTTGTGCGTGGAGCCTTCCGAGAATGCCTAAAACCTTTATCGTTGTTCCGACCTATAATGAGCGGGAAAACCTGCCGAAACTGGTGGAGCAACTTTTCGCCCTCGATCTTCCCAATCTTGAAATCCTCGTGGTGGATGATAATTCGCCGGATGGTACGGGGCAGCTTGTCGATGAACTGGCCGCGCAAAATCCGCGCGTTCACGTCCTGCACCGTGGGGGCAAGCAGGGTTTGGGGACCGCCTATGTGCAGGGCTTCTCGAAGGCGATGGCAATGGGCGCGGATGTCGTAATCCAGATGGACGCTGATTTTTCCCACCCGGTGAGCGCGATCCCGGTCATGCTCGACGTGTTGAAGGACCCATCAATTGATGTGGTCGTCGGCTCGCGTTATACCAAAGGCGGGAAGCTGGATGAGCGCTGGAGTTTCTTCCGACGGCTGTTGAGCTGGTGGGCGAACGTGGTCTGGGTCGGCGGCATTCTGCGCACGCCGATCAAGGACAGCACGGCGG
Source organism: Aggregatilineales bacterium (assembly GCA_965246845.1). Taxonomy (GTDB): domain Bacteria; phylum Chloroflexota; class Anaerolineae; order Aggregatilineales; family UBA2796; genus JBBRMW01. Next base: position 295,629 of record CBDFFR010000004.1, on the reverse strand, counting down.
GTTTCCGCGCATGGCGGTCGACAACGCTGCGCGGGATGGATTTGAGCCGGGTACGGTCCAACGGCTACGTTTTCCAGGTGGAGATTACCTACATCGCTGCAAGGCTCGGCTATAAATTCAAAGAGATACCGATTTATTTTCAGGACCGCCGCTTTGGGACGAGCAAAATGGGCGTGAATGTGACCTTCGAGGCGGCAGTACGTACTTTGCAGGTGCGCTGGCGGCATCGTGGTTTGACCCCCGCGATGCGGGCAGCCGAGGCATAGGACCGCTTGCGCCGCCGTCTGCCCGACCTGCTGATTATTTTTGGACTATTTTTTCTACCGCTGGCCTTCTTCTGGCAGGTCACGCTCGGACCTTCGACGCTACTCCCCGCCGATAATCTGTACCAGTATGCGCCCTGGTCCGGCTACCGCGCCGGACTCGGCGTACCGGAGACGCCGCACAACGCGCTCCTGAGCGATCTGGTGCTGGAAAACTACCAGTGGAAGATGTTCATCCGCGAAGCGCTGGCCGCGCGCGAACTGCCGCTCTGGAACCCGTACCTCTTTGCAGGCGTGCCGTTCCTCGCGGCGGGGCAACACTCCGCGCTGTACCCGTTCAGCGTCCTCTATTACGTACTGCCGCTGGATAAAGCCTACGGCTGGTTCACGGTCAGCCAATTGTGGCTGGCAGGCGTGTTGATGTACCTGTTCATGCGCGGTCTGGGTGTCAGGCAAGCGGGCGCGGCGTTCGCGGCGGTGGCGTACCAATTCAGCGCGTTCTTCCTTGCGAGCGTCGTCTTCCAGATGATCATCGCGGCGGCGGCATGGCTGCCATTTTTGCTGCTGATGTGCGAATTCGTGATCCAGCGCAGGCCGCTTTTCGGGCGCGCGACGGTCCTGCCCTGGATAGCGGGCGGGGCATTCGGACTGGGGATGTGCATCTTCGCGGGGCATGTTGAGATCGTCTATTATTCGCTGCTGGTGATGGGCGGCTGGTGCGCGTGGCGGCTGCTCGCGGAGGTGCGCAAGCGACCGCTTGTACAGACGTTGCAGACGGGCGCGGCGCTGCTTGCGCTGGTAGCGCTTGGGGTCGGGGTTGGCGCGGTGCAGGTCTTGCCGCTCGCGGAACTCGCGGGGCGCAACTTCCGCGAAGGGTCCGCCGATTTCGCGACGGTGCGCAGCTATGCCTTCCCGCCGCGTCACGCGCTCGCCTTCCTCGCGCCCAACCTGTTCGGCAGCCCGGCAGAACACGACTACACCGATATTTTCACGCTCAAAAGCACGCCAGTCCGCTGGCAGCGCGCGGATGGCAACACCGTTACCGATACGTTCTGGGAAGTGAATAAGAACTACGTCGAGGGGGCGTGCTACGTCGGCCTCGCGACATTGCTGCTTGCCGGGTTGAGCCTGCTTGAGGTACGGCGCAAACCGTTTCGGTTGCTGCTTGCGGCGCTCTCCGCGCTGTGCGTGTCGTTCGCCTTCGGGACGCCCACCTATGCGCTGCTCTATTACGGCTTGCCAGGAGTAAATCAACTCCATTCGCCGTTTCGATGGGTGTGGCCGTTGACCTTCGCGCTGGCAGTGCTGGCCGGGTTTGGCGTGGATATGATTGCTCACGCACGGCTGGAGAACGCAGATATATTTTATAAACGGGCGCGGCGTGCAGTCGCATGGGTCGGGGGTGGAGCAGTCGCAGTTGGAGCGCTGACGCTGATCGGGTTGCTCGCCAGCCGCGTCTTTTTCAATACGCTGCGCCCGGCTATCGAGTCGCTTTTCAAAAAATTAGCGGGCGCGGACGCGGCTTTCCCGAATGTCGAAGCCTTCTATAGCCTCGCCTTCAAGAATATTCTGCTGTTCGCGGTGCTGCTGCTCGCTTCCGGTGGCGCGATTTTACTAAGTCGCAGCCGTCGTGCCTTGCCTGCACGCTTCGGGAGCATTCCGCTTTGGGAATGCGCGATTATCGGTGTGATTGCCGCCGATTTGATGATCGCGAGCGCGGGCTTCAACCCCGCCGCCGATCCGAAGTGGCTCAACTTCGAGCCGTCGGGCGTTACTTTCCTTAAGAAGCAGGACCCGGCTACGTGGCGCTTCATCAGCATTGAAGCCACCGGACATAGCCACACGTTGAATGCCAATTCTGCAATGAAGTACGGCCTTGCCGATGTCGGCGGCTACGATAGCATCATCCCGCGCCAGTATGTCGAATACATGGCGCGCGTGCAGCCGCAAGGGATGCTCATTTACAACCGGATCGCGCCAATCATTGCGAACCAGCTTGCGCCGCTCGCGTCCTCCGAACTTGCGGCACTCGCGACCCGCTACGCTGTGAGCGAAGTGCCGATCAGCGCGGTGGGCTGGACGCAGGTTTTTGCGGATCGCGGGTTTTATGTTTATGAGAATGCAAATGCACTCGCGCGTGTTCGAGTCGATACGCCAGGTTCAAACGCGACGATCACGCAATCGGGACTGAATCAGGTCACAATCGACGCGACCGCCGCGCAGGATAAAACCCGGCTGACGCTCGCGGACTCGATGTTCCCCGGCTGGCGCGCGTTCATTCGTCCGGTCGGCACGCCGGAAAACACAGAGCGCGAAATCCCGGTCACGCTCGCGGATGGAAACTTCCGCGCGGTGGAACTGCCCGCCGGGTCGTGGACCGTGCGCTTCCGCTATACGCCGCAATCGGTGCAGTTCGGCGCAGTCGGTACATTCGTGGCGGTGCTGGTGCTGCTCTTCATGCTGTTCTACTGGCTATGGCGGCGCTTCGTCGCCGATACGAAGGGCGATTTGGCGCGTATCGCGCGGAACAGCGGCGTCCCGGTGTTGCTCAGTCTTTTCAATAAGGCGATTGATTTTGTGTTTGCTGCGGCCATGCTGCGCATCCTGACGCGGGGCGAAGCAGGCGCGTTCTATTATGCCGTTGTGATCATCGGCTGGTTCGAGATTCTTGGCAATTTCGGATTGAATACGTACCTGACCCGCGAAGTCGCACGCGACCGGGGGGCGGCGGGTTTTTACCTGCGCCGCACGAGCGTGCTGCGGCTGCGGCTGATCGTTGCGTGGGTTCCGCTGTTGCTGCTGTTCTTCGCGTATCTTGCCCTGCGACCTGCGGATGCCGCCGATCAAGCGTTGAATGGGCAAATCGCGTTGAGCGTCCTCGTGTTTTATCTTGCGCTTATTCCGGCCAGCCTGAACAGCGGCCTGAGCGCGCTCTTTTATGCTTTTGAAAAAGCAGAGTTCCCGGCGTTCCTCTCTACATTCATCGCGATCCTGAACCTCGTCATTCGGCTCGCGGTGCTGCTGTTCGGCGGCGGGATTATCGGCCTCGCGTTCGTGAGCCTCTTCCTATCCACGATCACTTATATCATTATGCGGAGCGGTGCGCGGCAGTTTCTGCGCAGCGAAGATGCGCGACCAGCGATTTCGCAGCCAGAGAGCAGCCGCACGATACTGGCTGAAAGCTGGCCGCTGCTGCTCAACCACCTGCTCGCGACGGTCTTCTTCAAGATCGATGTCGTACTGCTCGAACACATCAAAAGCAAGGATGTCGTCGCGCAATACAGCACCAGCTACAAGTGGATCGACGCGCTGGGCGTGATTCCGTCGTTCTTCACGATGGCGATGCTGCCAATCCTCTCGCGGCAAGCGGCGACGGACCGTGACGCGCTGCGCCGCACGTATTTTCTGGCAGTCAAACTGCTGGTGATGGTTGCGGTCCCAGTCGCCGTAGTGACCACGTTCCTCGCGCCCACGCTGGTCGGTATCCTCGGCGGCGCGGCGTATGTGCAGGACGGTACGCGCGCGTTGCAAATCATGATCTGGTTCGCGCCGATTGGCTGGATTAACAGCCTGACGCAATACGTGCTGATTGCGCTGAACTTGCAGCGCCCGCTGCGCGGTCCGTTCATCGCGGGCGTGCTGTTCAACATCGTCGCAAACCTGCTGTTCATTCCGCTGTTCAGCTACCAGGCCTCGGCATTCATCACAATCCTTTCGGAAGGGGTCCTACTCATTGGGTTCGCGCTGCTGCTGCGTCCGGCGCTCGGTCCAGTGCCATTCGCGCGGCTGCTCTGGAAGCTGGCGGCGGCGGGCGCGATTATGGCGGCGCTGATGGCGGTCGGGTGGGCGCTGACGCCGCTGCTCGGCCTCGCGCTTGGCGTGGTCGGCTACCCGGCGGCACTGCTGATTTTGCAACCATTCGACCACGATGAGCAATCACGTTTGATGCCGCTGCTGCCGGGACCGCTGCGGCGGGCTGCGATCACTGTTTCGTAGAAAATACGACGGGTCGGTCAAGCCCGCCCCCTACACGTGCGTGTCTTCGTAGGGGCGGACCTGCGTGTCCGCCCTGTGGATAAAACCAGGTCGGTCAAGCCCGACCCCTACACCGGACCGCGCGTTGTGTAGAGGCGGGGCTTGACCCGCCCGCACAGGATCACGCGCCGCGTAAGACGACGAGTTTCCCCTCGCGGAAGGTCCACACCTGCGTCGCAACGCGCTCGATGAAGTAGCGGTCGTGCGAGGTCGCGAGGACAGTTCCGGGAAAATCAACGAGCGCGGACTCGAACTGTTCCACGCTGTCGAGATCGAGATGGTTGGTCGGCTCGTCGAGGATGAGCAGGTTCGCGCCCGTCGCGATGATACGCGCGATTTGCAACCTGCGCCGCATCCCGATACTGAGCGTGCGGATTGGCTGAAACACCTGCGCCTCCTTGAAGAGGCCATATTTATGCAGGGCAGCGCGCAGTTCCGGTTCGGTCATATCCAGCCCCTGCCGGAATTCCTCGATCACGGTGCGCTCCGGCGGGAGCGACTCCTGTTCCTGATCGAGATAGCCGACCTGCGCGCCCGTCGCGAGCCGCACCGTTCCGCAATCCGGCGCTTCCAGACCAAGCACGAGGCGCAGAAAGGTCGTTTTGCCGAGGCCGTTGGGACCCTGCAAGACGACGCGCTGCTTCCCGGCGACCACTGCGCTCACGTCATCGAGGATGGTCCGCTCGCCGTAGCGCTTCGTAACGCCTTCGAGACGGATGACATCGTGGCTGCCGAGCGCCGCCGGGTTGAATTCCGGGTCGATTTGCCAGCGCCGCGTCGGACGTTCGATTGGCGCTTTCTCGATTTCATCCAGCCTTTCGCGCAAGTCGCGGATTTGGCGGGCGCGTGTGCGTTCCGCGCCACCGCCTTTGAAGTCGTAAAGCATTTTATCGCCATCTTTCGGCGGGGCTGGTGCTTTGACGTTATGCGTGGACATCTTGATCTTGCGTTGCAGGTCGCGCTTTTCTTCCTGCTGCGTCTCGAACGCGGCCTGCTGCTTGTCGCGCAGGCGTTCGCGCTCCGCGACATAGGCTTCGTAGTTGCCATGAAAAATCAGGACGCCCGGCACGCCAATCTTGAATTCTGCGATCTGCGTGACGACTTCGTTCAGGAAGCGGCGATCATGCGAGATGAGCAGCAGCGCGCCCGGATAGCCGCGCAGGTAGCTTTCCAGCCATTCGACCGCCGCGATGTCAAGGTGATTGGTTGGCTCATCGAGGATGAGCAGTTCCGGCTCCGCAATGAGCAACCCAGCCAGCATCGCGCGCGTCTTCTCGCCCCCGCTGAGGCTGTGCATCGGGCGGGCGCGGTCGATGTGCGAGAGGTCCAGCCCGGCGAGGACCTGATCGAGCCGCGTATCGAGATCGTAGCCGCCGCGTGCGGTGTATTGTTCCAGCACCGCGCCGTATTGGTCCATCACTTCTGCGAGCGCGGCGGGCGCGAGGTCCGGCTCGGCCATGCGCGCTTCGAGGCGCGTCAGGTCGCGTTGCAATTGATCGAGACCGCCGAGCGCGCCTTCAAAATAAGCCTGTACGCTGGTTTCATCGGTGAGGTTGGCTTCCTGTGGTAGGAAACCGACCCGCAGACCCGGCGCGAGCGAGCGCGTCCCTTCATCGGGCGCGAGCAGCCCCGCCGCAATGGAGCCGAGCGTCGTTTTGCCCGCGCCGTTTTCACCTACCAACCCGATCCGGTCGGCGCGATTGACGAGCAGCGAAACAGAATCGAGCAGGCGGCGGGTTCCGTAGGATTTCGAGATAGTACGCAGTGCGAGGAGTTGTTGATTTTGCAAGATAGGGCTTTCCTGTTTTTTTCGGTGGAATCAAAAACGCCGCCGGACCCATGCCAGCAGCGTTTGCAGAATTCAATCGAAATCAGGTTCGAGGAATGCGAAAAGCAGCGTCACAAGCCCGGATAGGAATTAATGCCTGCCTGCTACGATACGCCCTCGCTTGCTCTTCCGACGATACCGCGCGGGATTTTGCTCAGGCGCGGTGCAGTTAAGTTTACGGGGAAAAAGGCGGGATGTCAATCGTGGTAATGAATGCAGACCGCTTCAATCCATCTGCGCAATGTTGCTGAGATAGCTCACAAGTTGCGAGGCATCGAACGGTTTGAGCAAATATCCGTCGAAGCCCGCCTCCTGAATCTGAGCCGGGGTGTCTGTCGTGTAGTAGGCAGTTGTAGCGACAAAGGAACATTGCGGAGGCGGTTGCAAAGAGCGCATTTTCCGCAGCAGTTTGTAGCCATCGGTCCCCGGCAGGAAAATATCCAGCACGATCACGTCCGGGGAATTCTCGGCGAGGAGCGCCATCGCGCTGTTCTGATCGGAAGCGATCTCCAGGTCGATACCGTGATGGTCCATCACCAGTTTGAACATATCCTGTGTGTTAAGATCATCATCGACCAGCAGAATATTCAGTGGTTTGCTCATTGTGGCCTCGTCAGGTGGTGATAATTGTGTGTGCGATGTTCGGGAAAGCAACAGGCGAGGGGACACTCTCGTTTTTGGCAGTCGCAAGTTCTGGCGCGGAGTCGTCTGCGGTCAGGAGCGACTCGTTAGCCTTGCGTTCTGCGCGAAGTGCCAGAGTGCCATTCACGATGTTTTGCACAGTCTGGAAAAACTGCGCCGTCTCGACAGGTTTGCTGATATAGCCATGAAAGCCCGCACGCAAGACGCGCTCCTGATCACCACCCATAGCGAGCGCCGTGACCGCAATCAGGATCATGTCGCGTTGTGCCGGGTTCGCGTGTATCGCTTTGGCGATGTCCCAACCCGTCACCTTCGGCATTTGAATATCGACCAATGCGACATCGAATTTCTGTTCGGCCAGCAGCGCGATGGCTTTCTGCCCGGAAGCAGCGCAAAGCGGTTCGATGTCGTGAAAGTTCAGGATCGTTTCGAGCAGCAGCAGATTGTCGGGTTCGTCATCGGCAAGCAGAATTTTCAAGGTCTTCAAATCAACGCTCATGATGTTGTTTTGCGCTCCAGTCGCTGATCGAGCGATAGTGTAAATGTGCTGCCGCAGTCAACTTCGCTTTCGACCGAAATAGTACCCTGCAGAAGTTCGACCAGATTTTTCACGATGGCGAGGCCAAGCCCGGTCCCTTCATATTCACGCTGGTCGGTTCCATCGACCTGCCTGAACTTTTCAAAGATATACTGCGCCGCATCCGGCGGCATACCCACCCCCGTATCACGAACCATAATTTGCCACTTCTCCGGGTCCGGGGCGCAAACTTCCACCGTGACGCCGCCGGTCGTGGTGAACTTGAGCGCATTACCCACGAGATTGACGACGATTTGTTGCAACTTCCGCACATCGCTAAGGACAACTTCCGGCACTTCCGGTGCGAAATGCAGATCGAGTGAAATGCCTTTATTCAGAGCAAGGCTGCGCATTCCGCTGATTGTCTCTTCGAGGAACACATGTGGACGCCCTTCGGTGATTACGACGGCGACATGCCCCGCCTCGATTTTGGCAAGGTCAAGCACATTATTGATCAGGTCGCGCAGGTGTAGGCCGTTCTGCTCGACCTTTTGCAGCAGGTTTTGCTGTGAGGGTGCGAGCGGTGACGCGCCTTTCAACATGCCCAACCCAAGAATGCTCGTGAAGCCCAACATGGCATTGAGCGGCGTTCGCAGTTCATGGCTCATACTCGCCAGAAATCCGCTTTTGGCCTGGCTCGCGGCCTCTGCCGCTTCTTTGGCGCGGCGCAGGTCTTCTTCGGCACGCCGCCGATCCGTGATGTCGCGTTCCAGCAGGAGGGTTTCCGCTGCGCCGCTGCGCGTTATACGGACCTCGAAGTAGTGCGTCTGCGCTTGTGCGTCCTGCGTCTCGTAATCGATTCGCATGACGCCCGCCGCGTGCGGCGCTTGATCAATCACCTCTCGCAAGCGCCCGATGATTTGTTCGGGGAACAGCTCGGCAAGTTCTAATGACGCGCTGCTATTTGCCGCCGCTATTCTCTTGGCATCGCGAAACGTGCCTGCGCGATCCACCAGATAGATCGAATCGGGCAGCGCGTCAATCAACGCACGATTTTTGGTTTCGCTTCGTGCAAGTTCGTCGGCGCGGCGCTTCAAACTGTCAATCGTCTCGCGAAGGCGTATGACCATTGTGTTGAATGCGCCCGCCAGTTCCTGAAATTCATCCTGTGTGCGAATGTGAATGGTCTGCGACAGATCGCCACCCGCGATTCGATTCGTCGCGGTCGCCAGCGTTCGCAACGGTCCGGTCAATGATTGGCTGAGAAGCAGCGATAAAACCGCGCCCGCAAGGATTGCCACACCTGCCACGAGAAGCCCTTCGCTGCGCAGCGCGGCAGTTTTGACATCCAGCGACGCTGTAGAGAGCGCTACGCTGAACGCCCCGATTTTCTGCCGACCCAGCAGGACAGCCTTGCCAGCGACCAGTTGCCCGGCCTGCCAGTTGAAGATAGTCTCCGAACTGGCAAGAATTTGTTGCCCGAAGGAATCGACCACAGCCGACGAGTCGGCGTCCAGTGCATCGGCGCGCACCAGAATACGCCCGGTATCGTCGTAGACGCGGCTATCGACAATCGCCTTCGAGGAATTCAGCGCGCCAATCAGGTTACGCAGGCTCGTCACCTGGAGCCGATACAAAATATCCGCTCCCGACGCCGCGAGGCTATCCAGTAGCAAATCGGCCTGCTGCTGAAGTTCTGTCTTGAAGCTGGCCTGTTCGCGGCGGATCGCGATGGCGCTTACTGCCGCGACTGCAAGGGTCACGACCACGATCATCGCGACGGCCAGTTTGAGCGCGAGCGGAAACCGGACGGGCGCGCTTGCGGACTGAGAAGGCAATTGGCTGGTCATGGCTTCTGGGTGAGTTCGTAGAGTTGCCGCATCCGCTGCAATGCAGTGTCTGTGCCATTCGGAAATTCATCGAACTTCGCGGTCTTCTCGAATTTCTTTAGAATGTCCAGACCTTCCGCTGTCGCGTCCAGCTTGAGAAGTACGGCCTTGATAGCGTCAACAACAGCCGCATCCAGATTGCCGCGTGCCAGCACGAGGTGACGCGGAACAGTTTCCGTGCGTCCCAGCTCGGTGAGGAGCTTCTTCGTGTCATCTGGGAGTTTGTCGTAGGTCTGGCTATTGACCGCACCAGCGGGCGTCTTGCCGCTGACGACCCATTGCACGATGTTCGAGTCGTCATCCGGGTTGGTGAAAATATAGCCTACCTGCTCGCTGTCGATGCTCTCGGTGGTGCTTGCTTTCTCGACCAGCTTCAGCCCCGCGTCGATCAGGAAGGCTTTCGGCAGCATGTAGCCGGATGTGGAAGTCGCCTCTTCCAGCGCCAGAAGTTTTCCTTTGAGGTCACTGGTATTGCGGATGTTTGTATCCGTGCGTGCGAAAATAACCGTGTTGTATTCGCTAACGCCGCCCTTCCAGCGCCGCAGAAAAGGTTTCGCGCCACTGCGATCCACCAAAATCATGGCGGGATAGGGACTATCGAAAAGAACATCGATTTGACCCGCTTTGATCCACTGCACCATCGTATCGAAATCGGGTGCAATCCTGACGCTTCCAGCAGAATACCCGTAGTCTGTCAGACGAGCGGCAAGGTAATCCGCGAGTGGCTGGAATTTGGGAATGGCGCTGCTGGGGCTGCTCCCGATCTGGCCGATGGTCAGCACCTTCGTTGCCGTCGGCTGTGCAGCAGGTGCAGCGGTCGGAATGGCGGTCGGTGTCACCGAAACGGTGCTACACGCGGCGAGAAACACGAGCGTGAGTAGCAATACGATTTTGGATGAAAATGAGCGGATCATGGTGGCATTTCTCTCGTGGAGCGCGTCAGTCAAAACGAATGTGAAGTGCGTCACACAGCGTTTAACTCAAAAATGATTAACATAGTTTTAAACTACATTTAATGAAAGTCAATCTGACAAACATGAAAAATAAACGAATTTTCAGTTTATAAAGAGAAATCAACTGGAACTACTGATCGCAGCATCGAATATGCCTTGACGAACCTGTTTCCTGTGATATGATCCTCTATGCAAGCCCTTATCGTCTAGAGGCCTAGGACGCGGCCCTTTCAAGGCTGAAACTCGGGTTCGAATCCCGATAGGGGCAAAGCCTGCTCCATGCCTTTACGGTGTGGGGCATTTTTATTTTCTGCGTCAACCATCGAGTTTTCTTCACTTTTGCGGCTTTCGTCGACATACAGATTTGCGCGCAGGACGAGGAACTGGTCAGCCCAAGGCTTCAGCTTGAAGTCGACTATGCGGCGTGTGTCCAGGTTGTAGGTGATGGACGAGAACAGCACGCGAACGAAGTCCTGTTTGGCTTTCTCGTTGCTGCCGTCCCACACTCGTACGATCTGGTTGACGGCATTCACCACGAGCGCCAGGTCCATTGCTGCTTTCTGGGTGTCCGTTGTGCGCGACTCCCAATGCGCGATCTCGCGCTCGTTTTTGTCCACGCGGCGCAGGTATTCCTCGCGGCTGATGCGCCCATCACCGTAAAGGTGGACTGCGGCGTCTATGCGGCGGTGGCATAGTTCAATTGCTTCTTGCTTTTCCTTCTCGATGTCGGCGTCCTGTGCGATCCCGGCACGGCCTTTCTGCATCTGGATACTCAGTTCAGTCAGCAGGTTCAGCTTGTCGTCGGCAATCGTAACCAGCGTCAGAAGCCGTCCGAAGTCCTTCTCGTACACACCAAGTGGCACAGAGCGGTTGGTACAGCCACACTTTACACCGCCTTTATGACGGTAGCGCAACTTGTCATTTTGCTGATTACCACTGAGCGTTGTACGCAGCTTCGGGTTGTTCTGCTCGGCAGCCAGCTTCTCGCAGTGAGCGCAGTAGGTGATGCGGTTGAGTGCATAATCACGAGCTGCCCTGACCACCCCGTTATCAGGAGCATCGAAGGCGCGTTCCTTGAGCATATTGCCGACTCTGACCAGCAGCTTGATGGACATGACCGCCCGTGCCGGGTTGAAGTAGATGCCTTCTGTCCCCAGATGGGTTGAGCGGTCCTTGCTGCGCGTTTTGGCCTTCTTCTCCAGCATCGCGCCGCCGAACTCCGGCCAGTTGGCGACGACCCGCCGCACATCGTCGCTGGTAATCAGGCGCGGGATACCCTTGCGGTCGCTGAACAGCCAGCCCGACTCGTTCAGTCGATAGGCGACTTTCTCATACCCAATGTTGCCATACGAGTACAGTATGAGCATCCGCTTGGCACAACGATAGTACGAGCGGAAGTCGGTCGCACCTTCGGGCGGCGCTGCAAGCGTACCTGTCACCCATGTGCCATCCGACAGCGTCCATGCCCCTTCCACGTCTGCAGTCAGATACCCATCTGCATCGCGCATCGTGCCGAATGGCACTTGGCCGTTGACCTTGCCCAGCTTGCGGCGGTATATTGCCAAGTCGGTCGAGCGTACAGAAATGTCGATGGAGTACGCCTCGTCTTGTAGCGCGATGAACTGCGCAATAGTGCGGCCAATCGGTGTGGAGGTGTCCAGCTCCCGACCGGGTGCAGCCAGCATCAGCTCCATCTTGTGCTCATCTACCAAGTCGAGCAGGTCACTCAGGCGCGAGAGTTTACGATGCAGCCGCGAGAGGTCATTGGCGATAATGGCGATGACGTCAGGGTCGCCGATGCGGTCCTTGAGTGCCAGCCAACCGGGGCGGTTCTTCTCGTACCGTCCCGACTTGTGACCTTCGATGTCGGTGTACCATTCGACAGTGTAGCCCTTGCGAGCAGCTACAGACTCGATGTTGGCGCGCTGACGGTCCGGGCTGTCGGTATCGGTCTTATTGCGCGTGAAGGAATTGCGGATGTAGCCGAGCGCAATCTTGCGCTCTGGTTGGGGAGAGGTACGGCGGGCCATGGGTCAGACTCCTGTTCAGGTCGTGTGTACGGGTAGCACAAGGCCGCCCGACCTGTTAGAGTCTGAGCAGTCGTTGCGCTAGTCAGCTTAGTGCAGCGATCAGAGCGCCGTCGGTGTTAGTCGCACCTGCGGCGTTCGCTTTACAAATCAGATGGTAGCGAAGTTCAACGTGATTGTCAAAGCTGTATAATGTTGCGTCAAATAACGAACGCAGACTCCAATGACGAAGAGGCAATACATTTTTGACACTTACAAACGTGGCGAGCTAACCCATGCCCTCAAGCGTGCTGAACCGGTGATATTCGACGATGTACTGCGCTTCCTTGAGAACGATCCACGCACCTTCGGATCAGGATACATTAAGCAGAACATCTGGAAATACGTTACCCGTTATCCGCTAAACGACACTCATGTTCGCCGACTGGAAGCCGCAGCACTGCTATATCTGTTTCGCCCCATGTGTCCTGAGTTTCATCGTATGTGCCTTACTATGTCGCGTATCGCTACAGGCCGATTCTGGGAACAAGTACGGCAGTGCGTAGACTCAGACCAAGTGCTGGTCGCCATCAATGCAAGCTGCTTGCTTCCCTATGCCGATAGTGTGGTGGCGGGCGAACGAGTACGACTTAAAAATAAGGTGGAGCGCAGTAGGGCAATGATTGCTGCCTTGCGCGAACATCCACCTGCATACTTCAGCGCAGAGGATTTCGTTATGCTCCTGCAGGAACCACAGTACTGGCCGGATGGTGTTGTACAGTACAAAAGTTCCAATACGGGAGATAAGCCTGTTGTCTGGAATACAAATACCTATGACGAATTCTTGACGACTGTTGATTGGAGCAAATGCAATCACGATGTGATCCTGCCTAAGCTTAAGGCCATTTTAGATAAAACAGAACTTGAACTCGCGTTTAGCGGACAGATATGGACCTACACACTGTACTTGCTTCAGCAGATTTCCGACCCCAAGACTGTATCGATTGTGTCAGAATATTTACATAAACACGTTGCCTATCGCTTCGAGAGCATCACAAAGGATACGCTGATGCGTGCAGGTCTGAAAGTGCTTCGGCACTACAATACTGTTGAAGCGCAGCAAACTTTAGCTGAATATCACGAGTATGACGAAGAGTTTCTCTCGCTATACAAGAACTACGTCGGTGGCTGGTCGGTAACGTACCCATAGTAGTGATGAGCCGTGGTAGCTTGCAGACGTATATTGGTTCACTCTGCACAGTAGAATAGTCGCGCTGCCCATTCGGTCAGCTGATACTCGGTAAACGAGTGCTGGTCTAAATCGTAAAGCAGATAGCTGAACAGGCTATGTGTGAGCGTGCGGCGACCATTGTCATCCAGCATGTGCCAGAGGCAAACGGGGTCACGCAGTGCCAAGATGAAGTCCGTCAGTTGCACATCAACGGCGCGCGGCTCAACAACCTGCCCCTCCCATTCAGCCAGTCGCGCAAGTGCCTCGCTGCGCTGCTTATCATACTCAGCATCGGAGAGGACAAGGTTCTGGTAGGAGCGTTCCAACCGACGTAGCCGTTCCTGACTGCGCTTGATGTGTCGTGAACGGACATTTTGCGGGTCTTCTTGTGCTGCATACTCCGGGTCGGGCTGCGCGTCTGCGATTGACGCCTCGGCAAGCAGCCGTACAAAGGGGTCGTCCTTGCAGATGAGCCGCGTCAGCACGTCCCTGACGAACAACGCTTCCAGGTCGTCGGCAAGTACGGACTTGGTGCGGCAGGTGCAGGCATTGTCCAGTGTGTGACGGTAGCGACGTGCGTTTGGAGTGTGGCCCCCAAGCCGGGTGCGGTAACGCTCATCACCGAGTTGTGCTGCTTTGGCTTCGCAGGCCGCGCAGCGTACCACCTGAGCCAACGGATAGGCTTTGGCGTTGTGGATAATACCGTCGTCGGTGGGCTGCTCGAAGCCGCGCCGCTTGCGCATCTGACCCACACGTTTGAGGTCGTCGAGTGGGAATAGCGCTCGTTTGCGGTTGAGCGGAATGGCATTTGTATCTATATCCTTGTAGCCGGGTCGGTCCTTCGCGCGTCCCATGCCATAGAAGCCACCATAAGCAGGCCAGTCAGCAAGCGCTCGACGCACATCGTCGGCGGTAAAGGCACAGGGTAGCCCTCGCTCGTTGCGGAATGGATACCCTTCGGCGTTGAGTGAACGCGCGAGGCGACCGGTTCCCATGCCATATGGCTGGCTGAGATAGAGATGCAGGATGCGGGCGAGGCTCTCTGCATAAGTTCGGTAGATAGCACCTTCTTCGGGAGGATTGCCAAGCTTTCCTTTCTGGTAGCGGCCATCCGGCAGCACCCATGCGCCCTCTTTGCTCAACTTGAGGACACCGCGTTTGTTGACCGTCCCGAACGGCGCACGTCCCACCCATTCGCCTTTGTCACGGCGGTTGGTGACGGCGATGAGTTGCAGTTCAGCAACCTGGTTGGCGTAATATTCGTTACCCGCTGCTTTGATGGCAAGCATGAAGCGGTCGGTCGGATTATTCAGGTCCGGTTCGCTCATCTCGTTGGCGAAGATGAGTCGCACAGCGTGGCGTCTGAGTAGTTCAATCATCTGCGTGGAGAGGAACACGCTGCGGTGTGCGCGGGAGAACTCGGCCACGATCACGGCTGCGACTCGTGGGTTGGTGACGACCTCGTAGAGCAGGTCATCCATGCCTTGCCGACCCTTCATCGAGCGTCCACTCTTGTGACCTGTCGTGTCACGGTAGACATGGCACTCCAGGCCTTCATGCTTGGCGCGTTCGCGGATCATACTCTCCTGCCGCTCCGGGCTGAGGTTCTCCACCCCTTTGCGGCTGCGCGAGAGCCGCACATAACCCAGTACAAGGTCGCGGTGTACAGATTGGGGGTCGTTGGCATGGGCTGTCAGCACCACCCCAGCACCTATACTCTCAGCAGGCATTCGACGTGCGGTCATGCGTGCACCTCTGGCGATGTGTCCGCTTGAGAAATATCCGGGGCGTTGGTCGGCGCTGCATTGTGCAGGCTGCGGGTGTACGCCACGAGCAGGGCTTGCAGGGATGCAGTGAAGGCACTGACCAGTTCGCTATCACTGGTTGCTGTATCTTTGAATACTGCCCTTGAGAACCGCAGCATTTTGGCTCTGGATGGCGCGCGGTAGCGTGTAGCTACCGCTGGAGTGGGAGAATACGCACGTCGTTGAGACAAATAGACCGCATGAACGTCTGCATGTGCAGGATGAACCGAGGACCCTTTAGATATAGTGGACATGAGCAACACTTCGTTTGCCGTACCTGATCACTGACTGACATGATCTATGCCTCAGCGCATGTGATGACGCAAAGCGCAATCGTCCAGAAACAGTCCAGATTGGGTACAGAAACTTCAAACCGGGTTGAAGCCGACTTCAATCCGGTTACCCAGGAACAATCCGGGTTGAAGCCGCTTTGGAGCGTTGTTTGTGTCACGTACATCCATGTTCAGCTCTTCACGTTCGTCTAGTCCAATGTCCAGTCTAATCCACACCTGAAGGTGTGTGGATTTGGACTAGACATTAGACATGAAGCTGGCGATGTACAGTTAGACTACATTGGACATGCCTAGACATGTTGGACATGACTGCTCAGAAGTTCTGTTCAGTCGCTTTGGACTTCGTTGGACTTGATGCCGACTAAGTTCAGCGTCAGCGTCAACATCGCGGATGTCCAATCGGATGTCCAAAACGTTCGTTGGACATGTTGGACATGCTCTCTGGTCGCAAAGATAAGCATCGTCCTGGTCCGAACAGATAGACAAGCGTCTCACCGCGTGTCCATCGGATATTCAAGCAATAGCCAATAATCATACGGCTCAGGTTCGGCACGCTGTCCACGCATTTCATCCTCAGCGATCCAGTCGTTGATCCGCTTAGCGTCCTCTTCGGTTTCGAGCAACCCAAAAGTGCCGGGGCGAATGCCGTACAACTTATACATTTCAAAGTGTAAGTAGCTGCCCAACCAGGAATAAGCAAAGTCGCTGTATGAAAAGCTGACCACATCAAATCCCAGCGGTTGCCCACCGTCTGCTATGGGAAGGCGTTGCTCGATGCGCTTCTCAATGCCATATACCTTGTCGCTGTCCTGAACAGGCTCACGCCAATACGCTACTTCAAGTTCACGCGGCAGACCAACGCCGATGAGATGCAAATCGGTAATATCACGAAGAAACCGCTGTGCAAGATGTCGTGCCGAGTCGGGTGTGTAGAACATACTCCACACGTCCATCTCTGAAGCGTACTCGTATCCGCACCAATGAACAAATTCATCCCAGTCGGTCTCCGCAACTCCAAAGTCAAGCGCGGTCTGTTTGCTTCCGGTTCTCCATCCCCAGGCGACGTTGAAGCGTAGCGAGATAGTCTTAGCCAAACTGAGGAGCGTCGTTGGCAGCAACTCCGTTTGTAACTGCTCCCAACCAGGGCTTCCTGCACGAATGAGGAAGTATCCTGCGGAGACAAAGCGTTGGATGTCAATTTGCTCCATGTAGATTCTGCCTCTCCAATACGCGACGGATACAGCGCTCGTGTTTACGATGCTCGACATTCCTTGCATAACGGCAATCTTGCAAGCAACGTTGACGCAGGCATGATAGCACAAGCGTCGCAGGTTGAGTTGCATCCAGCGCATCACAACCCGTCACGGTGAAGCCGATGTATGGCCGCCCTCGCAGGCGGCCATCTGCTGTGGCGCAGCCACAGCATGACCTACGCGCGCCCGAAGCCGCTTTGACTTGAGAAGTCTTCGCGCGCGTAGGTAGCGAGCTAAAGCTCGCCCTTTTCGCTGACGCTCAAAGGGAGACGGCGCGCGTCACCGCGCACCGTGCAGAGCGGCTGAACGCCTTGCTCTGCATTGTGGCGGGCTAACCTGCCCGCCACCGCGCTACGCGCGAATAGCGCGCGGTGCCAATCGTCGGAAGAATTCTCAACAGTGGTCCAGCATACAGAACGCTATGTTGCTGTTTGACCAGCACCGCTGTCTGCATAAAACCTTTTTGAAGGGTGCTGACCACTTGGCACAAGTTGTCAGTACCTTGTTCAGATACTACGTTTTGCTGACGGTTGACCTGTGCATGTCACCACATCCGACGGCCTTATCGCAAAAAAGGGAATGAGTTTGGAATAGAGTCGGATTGAGTTCGAAAATTGGAAACGTTAGTCCTCGATCCCAAACAGCCGATTGATTAACTCGACCTAGGCGCGAATGTCACCCTTTTCCGTGCCTTTCATCTGCCCTTTGCGCATCACATGCATCGTCTCAAAACTTGCTAAGTACAGCCACAGAAATTTTGCAGGATAAGATGGGCCGGGCAAGCCACAGTCCCTACGTAAACACCCCGGGTATTGTATTTGTTTGTACTTGGTAAACAATGGTGCAAATCATGGCGAGAACTGAGCCATGGTGGGAGAGAAAAACAGATCACTACTGCCAGAACGAAAGATCCCATCCTCCAATACGCATGGACAAATATTACGTAGAATCAGCGCGCCGAGGCGTTCACCGTGGTGACGGCTTACTAACACGCGTGGCATCAACATTACTCCAAAGTGAAGGTCGATAGAGATTAAGACCGAGTGAACTGCCTCCTGGATCGAAAGCCTGCCATCGACTTCTAATTAGCAGTGTTATCAAGTAAACTAATGTGAAGTTGAACCCTAGATTGCCAGGTGAATGTGCTCCCTGAAACTCGTCCTTTAACCTCACAAATTCCTTCTGAGATTTTGTCAGCAAGGTCTGGTGTAATGCAGTGCTGCATAGTTGCCTCCGTGAATTGGAAGGGACACTATAAACGGCTCCGCCTTGAGCCAGGCCCTCGTTACCTTGATGTCCCGTTATCCGCTTGCGTCAGCGATGGAGACCGCATAGAGCTATCAGATGACAAAGTTGTAGTAGTCGCTAAGCATGGAACGACCCCGATTCTCCCGGTTTATGCGGTGCGCGAAACAATCAAGATGGGTGATCTGGAACTCGGAGTGGTAGTTAAGGAAATCACCGAGGCCGATGAATATCAAGCCTATCAAGCATTGTCGAGTTTCCATTATCGCGGAAAGACGATCTTTGGCAGGACAGCAAAGTTAATTGTCCGCGCATTTCATCCACTTTTCCCACGAGTCTTGGGGTATATCGAATTAGCAACCCCGCTCTACATGAATAAGGCCCGTGCCAGCCTTCTCAACGCCCCGTTCAAGCAGAATGGGATCAGTTGGGAGAACTGGGATATGGATGTGACGCGAAAGTACATCAACCTCGTTGTACGTGTGGCGCGTTGTGTGATTTATCCGGAATTCCGCGGGCTAGGGTTGGGGCAAGTGATGATGCGACATGCTGCCGATTTTGCTGCACAGCGTTGGCAGATTGCTGGATTAAAACCTTTATTCATTGAAATCTCTGCCGATATGCTGAAATTCGTCCCCTTTGCAGAACATGCAGGCTACACATTTGTGGGAGAAACTGAGGGAAACCTAAACCGCGTCTATGAGGATATGCAATACCTTACTAGCCGCGTGGATCTCGTAAGGGAGGGAACAATTGTCAGGCAAGACTCGAGTGGTATTGTGGATCAGCAGGTAGCTAGAATGGAACGTGCATTCAAGCTGGCCGAACAAGAGGGGCTAACTATTGATGATTTGCTGGGGCGTCTCCAAAACCTCTCCCTAGAGGGCGCTCTGCGGGATTTTGCTCTATTCCACGAAATCGTAAGTTTGCCAAAGCCGACGTATATGCGCGGACTTACCGATGAAGCAACTGCATTTCTTGCCCAACGTGTGGCGGTGATAGCTCCCACCAGCAAGTATTCATTGCCCGACCTTCCCGCTCTTGATATGCTTGGCTCGGCTATTTGTCTCAAGGATTTCACGCTAACCTATCATTCTCAGGTCAGACGAACTCAGCAAAGTCATGCGGTTCAACAAGCGTTTGGTATTTCTCCGGATAAGATTGATACGACCGTTATTAACGAACTGACCTTGAACATTAAGCCTGGTCAGATTGCCTTGATCATTGGTCCTTCGGGGTCGGGAAAGACCACGCTGCTCGACTATCTGGCTCGTTCAGGCCAAGTCCCCACGCAGATTGAAATGGAAACGACTGGGCAGTTTTCAGTGCCGACCAACTACCATCCGGGCATATTTGAGCCGATACGGTCGAAAAAGGCCCTCATTGAAATCTTGGCGGATCGAAGTGTTCCGGAGGCCCTTCGCATTATGGGCTTGGTCGGGCTTTCAGATGCATATGTCTATCTCAAACGGTTCGATGAGCTGAGCAAAGGTCAGCAATTTCGAGCAATGTTGGCGAAATTAATTGCTACAAGGACTAATGTCTGGCTAATAGATGAGTTTTGCGCGAATCTCGATCTAGCAACAGCCAATGTTGTAGCGGACAAGTTGCAGCGGATAGCAAGAAAATGCGGTGCTACCGTCATCGCTGCTGCGCCACATTGCCAGTATTTTTTGCACTCATTGAAACCGGATATTGTTATTCAACTAACGACGGCGTGGGATCACACGGTTATTGGCGGTAAGTCCTTCATGGAGCAAGTGAAAGCGCAGAAAGGTGGCGCGTCTCAACCACAATCACTCAGAATTCGCGGCGAGTATCTTCGGGCGATTAGACAAGGCAAGAAGATCAGCACAATTCGAAAAGGGAAGCAATCGATCAAACCAGGGCTGCTCTTACTAGAGTGTGGGGCAGAATGCCAAGTTGTGAACGTAACCGCTGTACAATGGCGTCAGCTTAAGATGTTAACCCATGACCATGCAATTGCTGACGGATTTCCAAACAGAGAGGCATTAATAACAACATTGAAAGATATCTATCCAGAGCTGGACGAAAATCGTTACGTGACTGTGATTATATTTACCGTATTTGCAGCCGCCTCTTTTGAGAAATGACGGTACACTCACTTGAAGACAAAGTCTATTTCACTACGTTGAACTAGCTTGTGCTTCCAGAATCGAACGTTAGCAATGCAGTTAGTAACAAGTGGCGAATATGGACCAAGCTGGCTTGTACCAATGGTTGGAGTCGAGTTTTTCATCGTTACCCAAGGCCAACGACCGGGTTTTTCAGTCCGTTTGGGCGAAAGGTGGACTGCGCTTTTCAGAGATAGGCGTTCAGCCTGATCTCATCGACAAACTAAATGCCCAACTTGTTTGCACAGTATTGGCCGAAAGGCGTCAACTTCTGGTTGTACTTCCCGACTATGCGCCAAATCGAGGAGCATTCCTGCTCTCGACGGCCCTGATTATAGATAGCGCAGATCGTATTCAGGGCAATATACGTGGCGGCCAAGTACTCTACTTTGGCTCGACGGTTGGCATCCGGGAACATATTGGCAAAGTCAGCCTTAATAAATTGCCGCTTGACTCCGTCTTCTCCCAAAAAGAAAGGTCTCAGCGCCTTCAGGCGACGCAAATTCCCAAAGGTAGGAGCGATAAACGCAATACTGGGTCTTTCAACTTGCCTAGCGTATTATGCATTTACGCACCAGGCGATCCGGCGGCAGTGTGTCGTGATAATAAATCCAACTGGATTGCTGTAGACTGTGGTGACAAAGGAAAACTGCGTTGGATCAAACCGCTCACAGAATACGCCGTCAGTCATAACATTCCTCTCATCGCTTGGATTCAGAACCCTCTATCGCTGGTCGTAGATGAGTTCAAAGAGAGTGGCGGGGAAGTATTTATCTGGCCGAGTCCTGAAAAAGGCAGATCCCTTCCGTCCATTAAAGCTCCCCTACATGATGGTCTACACGCCCTGTTCAATAGCCAGGAACGTTCGATCTGGCCGGTTGCCGTTTCAAGTTCCAGTGACAATATTGGTATTGAATTGCTCCATCAGGCATATATCGCGCTTTCGCGAGTCAACATTGAGAAAGCAGGTAGGATCGTTATAGGAACTACGCAGCTTTGCTGGAGGTACTTGAGAGCAATGGAGAATCTCTGCGTTCCCCTCGAATTCTTTGAGGCAGAAAGCGAAAGTTTTTGGGGCGTTAGTAACTTGGCGAGAATCAGCCAAGCACTCGATAAATATATTCAGTCATTGGCAGTGAATAAGTCATCCTATTATGGCGTACTGGGCGATATCCAGGGGTATTTGCGTGATGCACACGAGTGGTTCGAGAAAGGCAATTCTGTACTTTGGAATGCTCTAGCCAACATATGTGTGGATAATATCGCGTCAGGGACAGCTCGACTGCTCGTTTTTCCCACGCAAGCGAATCGCAAGTTGTTTTCGCTAGCATTGCTGGCGTATCATAATGTTACGGAAGATGACTTGAAAAAGCTCCGAGTAGGGCTGATTACGCTTCATGACCTTTATGACTTGCTGACTCTGTCATCCCAAAGTACTTCGGAGCAAGTCCAAGTTATGCGGCTATTGTCTGGTTTACCATCCGCTGATCTTGATTGGCAGTATCTGGTGGTTGGTCTGCCCTCATGGACGGCAACATCTTATCTCTCGCCGATGCTGAAAAGGCAAGACATTCGCGTTGTGTTGTATCCGTATCAGGAGACGGCTCTTGTTCGCCGTGTTGAGCGCTGGAATTCCCTTATCTATCCGAATATTGTTGAATGTGCAGACGCGCTTGCGCTGGTAGCGAAGAAAAAACGTCCAAACGTTGATCCCTTTGACATTCCGCCGAAGCTGAGAGTGCGGAGTTCAGATGTTATCAACATACAATCTCCGACAAAAACCAGCAATGGTGATGAAAGAAAAGCGGCTTGGCAACACTACGATTTTCGAGAAGAAGCTGCGCTCTTGATGAATGCCGAATTGGATTATGAAGAGTCTAGCTTCGATTTGGCTGTGAATACCGAGGAATCCGGAGCAGTCAAACCTCATCAAAAAAGCGAATTTGTAGAAGTAGCGTTGCGAGTTGAATTTATTACAGGCGAATACCTATACTTCAGTATAGACGATAAAGTGAACGTCGTCATGGTTACCAACAAGGGTGTTACCACCGATGAGAGATATGTGGCCTCTCTCCGCACCGGAGATCGGATTGTATATATTCATGGGCAACGGCGGCAGAGTTTGCTCGACTTAATAATTTCCAGGGTATATCGTAATCCTGCGGTAAACTTGCACGTAAAACTCGTTGAACGCTGGCAGGAAGATTTCGCAATAGCCCACTACAAAAAGGCCAAAGTCCCACGAGCCTGGAACGTATCACAATGGACACTTGACAGTCTCTTTGCGGCTATGAAGGATCAAGGATCGAAGATCTCTGATGCACAACCTTTGCGTAACTGGCTTAATGGGGAAACGTTGCGACCACAAGACCCAGAAGATTTGAAGCGCTTGGCAATAATCTTGGATATGGATTTTGTGCGTGAGCATTATCTGCGTATCCATCGTGCCGGTGGTCGCTTACACGGCTTGCGTAGTAGTCTTGCGCGACGGCTGAATGTTTGGTTAAGCCGTGAGGTTCCAGGTTTTGGGGGGACTTCGGATGACCAAGACGATATGATTGACGAAGAACTTGGCCTATCTTTCAAGGATTTCCGCGACTCTTTGATGGTGCTGAAAATCAAATCTGTGAGCAAAGAATTTGGCCTTTGGACAAGAGAAATGCTTGGTCGGGTAGAAGGGGGGGCCGCTATTTGAATAACTTGAAATCACTGACTGACAGTGAACGAGGTTTTGAAGAAGAAGGTTTAGCTAGTTACATTGCAGGTGAAGTCTGCAATCGCGCGAGTGGCAGCAATTTGGCTGAATGTACACTAAATCTACCGAGAGATCAGTATTTCATCGGAAACTTACGCCCTTCACCAGAAGATGAGGATGCCACGGCTTCCTTCCTGTCGAGTGAATTGCTCACAAAGCTGGCACCGGTCGCTTTTGGCGGTGAATTCAGAGTTCGTCCACAGAGTTCAGAGTTTGTCGTTCATGTTCGGTTGCGATGGGCATGTTACTATCGCGTATTCCCCAGTTTCGAACAACAAAGTGAACACCAAGCGAAGACAGCGGGGAATGGCTCAGAGACGGGATCAACTACCGCATCAACCGAGACTGAAACCTTCACAAGTGAGCCCATAGGTGCCAGTGACATCGGCCAGAATCGGTCTGACGATGCCTCAGACGCAGCGGCTATCTTAAAAGGAAAGCGCAAAAGCCGACCGCCTACAGATACGCTCTACGTAAAATTCAAGAAAATATCATGCTACGCTAGCGGATCGGTTCGACTCAAGGTAGTTGGGGAAGATAGCCAAAGTGAATGGGTAGTTGATGCGATCAACCTACAGGAAGCTGTTGATGAAGAAACGAGACGTGCCCAAACTGTAGCACTTACCGATCCAGACAACCTGCGAACCCAGAGTGATCAGGACACGCCAGTTAGAGTTCCTGAAAGTGTCTTATCAGATATTGCGGGTGACGATTATCGCGATTATTGCAAGAAATTGGGGACACAGGTCGTGCCCAAATGGAAATGGAACGTTGTCGCCTCCACTCGTGCTAGTGAGCTAACAGACGGGGAGGGGCAGCGGCTTATTTCGATAGAGTTTGCGAATAATTCGCCCATGCTTGAAACCAACCGAAATGTTGAGCCGTTTTTCTTTGAAACCGGTGCCGGGTTCAACTTCGAAAAATGCGATTGTATACCTTTTGAGTTCGATCTCGCGCCACGCGGATTTCGATATAGCCAGTATCGTGCCGTTCCTGCCCGAGGCTTCAATTGCAGTATTGAGCGGGGCGAAGAAGATGATGGTGTCGCGCTGATCACAACAAGCGTTCCTTTATACCGCCAAAAACGCTACCGTACACAGTCTCATCCTGTTGCGCGATTTGATGAATTGGCTACGAACCCTATTTCAGTACTAGAAGCGATCCTGTCGAGTATGCGTGATTACCTGGCAACCTGGGATGAAGGTGCCAGTTACTACGCAAGTCAAGATTGGTGGAATGAACGATTTGAACAGGAATATCTGAAAAACTTTCGAGAGTTCCAGTCAGAAATTGAACGTTTCGAAGCTGGCTTGAACTTGGTTCGGACGAATAATGATACTCGCACCGCCTTCATGTTAACGAATGAAACCTTTAGCCGTTCAGAAAAACAAGCTTGGCGGTTATTTCAAATCGTGTTCCTGGTGAGCCAGATTCCTGGAATAGCCGCGCTACTTGATCCAAGTTTTTCAGCTCCAAATGAACGCGAAATGGTCGATATTGTTTATTTTCCAACTGGTGGTGGGAAGACAGAGGCATATCTCGGCGTAATCGTGTTTCACTGTTTTTTTGACCGCCTGCGGGGGAAACGGGCTGGAGTAACGGCTTGGACGAGGTTTCCCCTGCGCCTCCTTACACTCCAGCAAACACAGCGCGTCGCAGACATCATGGGGCTAGCTGAACTGGTGAGGCGAGAACAAAGCTCAGAACCTCGCTTGTCAGGGCGCGATGTCGCAGGTTTTGCGGTCGGTTATTTTGTAGGGTCTGGCGGAACTCCAAATAAGCTATCGCCTCCCACTGGAGGCAGGCCAGGAGAGCCTGATTGGGACCGCGCTTTAGATGCAAGAGATCGCCAACAATGGAAGCGTATTATTCGCTGCCCGTCTTGCCGCACCAACTCGGTTGAAGTCATTTTTGATGAGAAGGCGGTGCGGCTGCGGCATCGTTGTACTAATCCCAACTGTAAGTTCGATAATGGTTACATCCCCGTCTATGTCGTTGATAATGAAATCTACCGCTATCTACCTTCGGTAATTGTTGGAACAATAGATAAGCTGGCTGGGATTGGCAATCAGAAGAATATGTCACTGTTATTTGGAAAAGTTGATGGATGGTGTACGGTGCATGGGTACTATTCGGAAAAGTGCTGCCAACCGGAATGTAAAGACATGAAACTGCTGAAACGCGATGTACCGAACGGATTATCTGGGCCGACCCTTTTCATTCAAGATGAATTGCACCTGTTAAAAGAAGGCTTGGGAACGTTTGACGCGCATTACGAAACCTTTGTACAGCGCCTTTTACGGGAATATGGGCAAGAAGCCCCGATAAAGATTATTGCATCGTCGGCAACCATTGAGGCTTTTGAGCGGCAGGTAGAGCACCTATATGGTCGGACCACGAGTGAAGCAAGGGTCTTTCCTGGCCCTGGACCAACTCTTGAAACGTCGTTTTATGCAGAAACGCTTGACTATCCGCAGCGTCTTTTTCTGGGGATCATCCCACACAACAAGACGATCTTCAACGCAATTCTAGAGCTAATTCAGTACTACCATGAAGTTGTCCAAGGACTTCAGGTAATGGAGATTGGACAGCCAAATCCATATGGCGGGGAGGTTGAGCTTGGAACAGATGCTTGGTTAGAACTGCTTGATCCCTACGTAACTTCGCTAATTTATTTCCAGAGCGGACGGGATTTGTCGTCCATTAAGACGGACTTGCGCGATGCGGTGAATACTGATCTTGAGCGAAGCGGGTATCGTGCCCTAGAAATCGCGGAACTAACTGGCAGTGTAACGACATCAGATGTCGCGGTAACTCTTGAACGAATTGAACGTCAACTTCCACTACCGGGAGAAGCGCCAGACACGATTTTGGCAACGAGTATGGTTAGTCATGGCGTTGATGTGAGTCGGTTAAATTCTATTATCTTCTACGGAATGCCACACCAAGTGGCAGAGTACATCCAGTCCTCTAGCCGTGTGGGACGATCTCATGTTGGCTTGGTTTTTGTGTGCCACCACCCGGCAAGAGAGCGAGATCAAAGTCATTACGGATACTTCACCAAGTTCCACGAGTTTCTAGGGCAACTTGTAGAACCAGTCGCAATCAATCGTTGGTCTCGGTTCAGTGTGACCCGCACATTACCTGGTCTATTTATGGCAATGTTGCTTCAGGGACTCGCAATTAGTGAGAAAGATAAGGGGAAAGGAAGTCTAACTCGCCTTGACCTTCTGAAAAAACTAATTCGGGAGGGAAAAGTACGAAGAGAACAGTTCATTCCTTTCCTAGAAGAAGCATATCGGGTCTCAAATATTGATGCGCCGGGGCCAAAAGCGTTCAAGCAAGAAATCGGGCAGCGGGTAGATCAATATATTGACCAAATTCTTGGAGCAGGTTCGCATATTGAGTGGGTC
The DNA here is from genome assembly GCA_965246845.1 of Aggregatilineales bacterium. GTDB lineage: Bacteria > Chloroflexota > Anaerolineae > Aggregatilineales > UBA2796 > JBBRMW01. The sequence goes on along the minus strand of CBDFFR010000004.1, from coordinate 269,366 downwards.
TCCGAAGCACTGATTCCACCTCCCATGCGCAGCTTGCGTGAGGTGGATGAGCAGCTAACAATCGAACTTGATGATGCCGGTACGCGCTGGGCTGGACGCATAGGAGAATAGCAATGGGCCGTAAAATGGATAGAAGCAAGCGCTCCATTCTTTTTGATCACCTACCCGGCCAAACCTATGACTTTGAACGGACAGGTGTCATTGCACGCACACGGGAAATCCGCTCCAAGCCTAACACCGAACTGAACAAAACCCTTGTGCTGGGTGCGATAGAAAGGGATGTTAGGGCTTGGGCACCAACTCATCGTCGCCAGTTTCCGGATTCCTTATCTTCTAAAGCTGGTTCATTCGTTCTGGTAGAGCCACTCGAAGTTTCCGCAGAAATGTTTCCGCTCACGTTTTGGTGCCAAAATAAGAGATGTGGGCGTGTTTACGATAACTCCAGGTCAGGGAGCATTCCAACTATTTGTCCAACCTGTAAAATAGGGCGTTTAGTACAGCTACGATTTGTCCGCGTCCATAGATGCGGAGCACTGCTTCCTGTCAGTCCATACTGCACTAAGTGTGAATCAGGGGCAAATATGGCGCTTGATACCCGCGGAAGCGAAAGAATGTCGAGCTTCCAGTGGACTTGCCGGAAGTGCGGAACTACCTCACAGGGCATGTCGGGCGGGTGGTGCCCACAGTGTAGTTGGGATACACCTGTGCCTAGAGTGCAAAATCCAAAATTTATGAACGTAGAAGTTCACCGCGCTGGGAAAACGTACTACCCACACCATGTAACGCTACTAAACCAGCCGCGCCGTGAATTGAGCACATTTCTTGAACTTGATGAGTGGCAGGCCATCTCGAGTGCCGCCTATTTTGAATTTCCAGAAGTAGGCGACAAACGGTTACTTGATTTCGCACGGTATGTCTCTGTAAAACAAGCTGACGAAGTAGTTGACGTCAACGAAAGTGACATGGATTATTTTCGTGAGCAGGGCTACACCCAGAAGCAGATAGATGATTTTTTGCGAATGCAGGCGCAATTGAAGCCCAAAAAAGCGAAAGACGCTGAGAAATCAACTCCCAGCAAGATTGCCGACGCACTGGTGGAACGAACCGGAATAAGTATCGATGTATGGAAAAACGCGGGCCAGGACATGCTTGAAGCGGTACTGCCCATGCAATCCGGCGACGTAAAGCAACTCCTAGCCGATGAATCCTCTGAATTGACCAAAGCACGCCAAGTGGCGACAACCGTTGGACTGGATCGTGTTACGCTAGTTGCCGACTTCCCGATAACCACCGCTACTTACGGTTTCAGCCGAGTCGATTATCGACCTGGGTTGTGTTACATCAACCCATTTCCATCGGATCGGGATCACGACAACAAGTTCCCGGTTTTCGTGGACATGATTCAAGCCGATGCCATCATGCTTCGTTTAGACGCAGACAGAGTATGCCGATGGCTGCAAGTGAACCGACTTGATGTTCGTCTCCCGAAGGGAACAGGCTCCGAAACGTTGCGCCACCAGGCGTATTTTGTGGAGATGTTTAGCGATCAGCCATTGCGGGAGACAATTGGTAGCGACACTCCCCATGCCAGGTTGGTATTTGGTCTTTTGCACACGTTGAGCCATCTTTGTGTCCGTCGGGCGGCTATGCTATGTGGGCTGGACCGCGATAGTTTGAGCGAATACGTGCTGCCAAAATCGTTGTCTTTTGTGGTTTATAGCAGCCATCGCTTTGGTGCCACGATTGGCGCATTAACCGCGCTTTTTGAACAGTCTTTAGTGGAATGGTTGACACAGGTGATGGATAGCCGTCGATGTGTCTATGATCCAGTTTGTGCTGATAGTGGGGGAAACTGTCATGCTTGTACGCATTTGTCAGAAATTAGCTGCCAGTTTTTCAATTTGAACTTGGGACGTTCATTCGTTTTTGGCGGGCGCGATCCCAAACTAGGTGACATAGTCGGTTATCTTGAGCCATCACTTCTTGATGCGACTCGTGGTGTTAATGCCTGATCAATCAGATGTTCAGATAGTAATAACCGTACCTGGCTCCAACGGATTGCGAATAGCACATGAAGTGGGGACGCGAACCACACTTGGTGTGCTCACAACATTAATCGCACAGGCGGAACACAGTCTGGTCTTGGCTGCTCCATTTATGCAGACCGGCGAAGGGCTGAATCAAGAGCCGTTGGCTGGGGCACTGCTGACCGCCCTCAGCAAAGGAGTAGCCATCGATTTGGCGAGTACTGGAGCTGGCCTGGATACGCTTGATAAGGTCAGGTTACGTAACGCTGCCAAGAGGCGAGTTCGCTTTTTTCAGCCTGCATCGAATGTCGATGATGCCACCAAACTGGGTATGCACGCTAAGTTCTGCGTTGCCGATGCTAATCGTGCATATGTCGGCAGCGCCAACCTTACTAAACCTGGATTGCAAGAGCATTTTGAAATGGGCGTGCTTGTCCAAGGATCAGCCGCCGCCCAAGTCGATGAATTGTGGCGTTACTTGGTGGATCGGGAGTTTTTTGTGGAAATCTGATATAAACGTCCATATTGGTTAATAGGACAATAGCGAGGCACTTTGATGGCTCGACACCTCGCCAAGACCTGAGGGCGGCACACCCCAAAAACAAACATACAAAATGCTAGGATCAACTGGCCTTCGCTGGACGCCTTAACAGATTTTGCACCCGCCGATCCAAAATACCGAACTCGCGTGCCAAATCAGCAGGCAATTCGCTACTGGGTGGGTAACCAACCCCAAATTAGGACCACGCAAAAGTAGAGTTTTCCAGCTAAACTGAAAGGGCAAGGGAAACTCGACATGAAAACATCACGGTTCAGCGAACATCAAATCATCGGACTACTCAAGCAGGCGGAGGCGGGACTAAAAGTAGCCGACATCTGCCGGGAGCAAGGAGTGAGCCAAGCCACATTTTACAAGTGGAAGGCGAAGTACGGTGGGATGGAAAGCTCGGATGTAAAGCGGCTGCGCGAGCTGGAGGAGGAAAACCGACGGCTCAAGCGGATGTACGCAGAGTTGAGTCTGGACCACCAAATTCTCAAAGAGGTGGTGGAAAAAAAGCTATGAAGGCGGACGTGCAACGTGAGCTGGTGGACGGGGTGCGGAGTACCTATCTGTTCAGCGAGCGACGGGCGTGCCGCCTCATCGGAGTGAGTCGGAACATGTATCGGTACACCAAAAAACGCGACGGAGATGCGGTCATTGTCAGCACGTTGCTGCCGATTGCCAACGCACAACCGCGCTGGGGCTGTCGCAAGTTGTACGATTGGCTACGCAGCCAAGGCCATCTCTGGAACCATAAACGGGTGCATCGGGTGTACTGTGCCATGAAACTCAATCTGCGCATCCAGCCACGTAAGCGGTTGCCCAAACGAGTTGCCAATCCGCTGCTGCAGCCAGCGCAGCCCAACACCTGCTGGTCGATGGACTTCATGAGCGATGCACTGACCAGTGGACGCCGTTTTCGCACGCTCAATGTCATCGACGACTTCAACCGCGAAGCACTGGCTATCGAGGTCGATGCTTCACTCCCCGCGCTGCGCGTCACGCGTGTGCTGGATGCCATCGCTGCCGAGCGTGGCTACCCGCAGCGCATCCGCGTTGACAACGGCCCTGAGTTCGTGTCGTCCACGCTGGCTGCCTGGGCGCAACAGCACAGCGTCGTCTTACAGTTCATTCAGCCCGGTCGTCCGGCCCAGAATGCGTTCATCGAGCGCTTTAACCGCACTTTCCGGCAGGAAGTCCTCGACAGCTACCTGTTCAACCTTCTCTCCGAGGTCCGCAGCATCGTTGCTGAGTGGCTGCCCACCTACAATTCCGTTCGTCCGCATGAAGCACTAGGCGGCCTCTCGCCGCACGCTTTCGCCGCCAATACTCTACTTTTGAATGGTACGATTTAGGGGTTGGTTACCGGTGCACTTTTATAGAGGTAGTAAAGTGATGTTTAACGTCGCCGCCCATGAAGTATCTGATGCACTCGTGCATTCGACAAACCGCACGCTTTCGCTAGCTCAGGAATGCTCTCGCCCTCAGCATACCGTTTGCGGATTTCCTCGTTGCGCTCGTTTTTGCGCGGGGTTTCGCCTGAGATGGGCGCGTCAGGCGGCGTCTCACCGAAATAAATCCAGTCGATAAAGATGGTCGAAGCGTCGGAAGGCGTGGAGCAGGGTCTGGTTCGGAAGCCCGATAGGGGCAAAGTAGGTAGCCTAGATATATCATGAAACGGGAACGAGTAATAGATTGTTCCCGTTTTGTCATGTACCACAATCTTCGCGACAAAGCGCTGGAGCGCCATTCGCGCCCGCTCTACATCGTTGCCGAGTAGCGTCTCACGCATACTGGCGATGAACTCATCCAGCTTCTTGTTCGTGATGCGCGGAATGTCGCGCGCTCTGATAACGAGTGTCTGCAAATCCGCAATCTGCGCATTCAGGTCGCGTTCCTCGGCTTCACGGTCGGCAAGGCGCTTCTGCACGTTAGGCGAGATACCCACCGTCTCAATCACGTCCATCAACTTGCTGATCGCACTCTGAACCTCACTCAAGCGGCCTTGCAGCCCCGTCATGCGGTCGGTCACGTCGCGGTTAGTCTCAGTCATCGCACGCGCGAGTTCATCCGCAATCGGGCGCAGGTTCTCACGGGTGAGAATGTCCGTCATGATCTTGTCAATGACAGCATAGTTGAGCGCTTCCGCGCCGATGCGTTTGCAGTCACAGGCCTGCTTACGCGAGTTCTTCATCGTGGTGCAGATGAAGAAGTCCCACTGCGAGCGCTTCTCGTTGGCTGGAACCGTGTCACCGACCATCGCGTGTTCTTCGCTCGGCTTTGTACCGCAGAAGAGCAATCCCGATAGCAGGAAGCGACTCCCAACGCGCCGCGGTTCCAGATGCGGTTCAACGCGGTTGCCCTTCGCTTTCTCTGAACGCGCGGCGACATTCTTCTGTTCCGCATCGAACCATTCACGCGAGATCATTGGCTCGACAAAGTTTTCGTAGCACTTATCGCCGTACTCCAGTACGCCGATATAGATTTTGTTCCTAAAAAAGCTCGAATAGCTATTTACACCTTTGAAGATTTGCGTAGCTTTGTGGATTTGACCGATAGAATGCCCTTCGTGCCGCATTTGCCACGCCAGCTTGCAGCGCGCATAAACGTTGTTCTCGTGGTCAGGAACAAGCCGCTGTACGACGTGCAATTGCATTTCGCCCGCGCGATGCTTGCGCTGTTTGATGCTCACCTTGACGGGTTCACCGCGAAAACCTTTGGGTGGCGTGCCGGGCAAGATGCCGAGGTAGCGCCCATCGTTCGTCGGCCAGTCAGGATTGAGTGCGCGGAAGTCAGGATCGCTGTCGCGTGTAGTCACAATCTCGTACAACCCGCGACTGGTGTTCTCGCCCAGATCGTCGAGAAAGCTTTCGTCTTCCCACTCCTGAAATGCCTCAAGCAGGACATCGGTGGACTCTTCACCCGTGCCGCTGTTCATCAGGTCGATGAGCGTCACAGCGCGCAGCCGCAGGTCCGTCTTGATGAAGCGCGTCTCAATCGAGTCACGTCCGAGGCGGTTGGATTTCCAGAAGATGACGCCGAACGGCTGCGCCTTCTTCTTAGTCGAGCGCTTGTGACGGTCATGGATTTGTCGGAAGCGGTTATGCAGCATGAGCAGCATCTCGCGCAAGTTGTCGCGCTTCTCACTACTGGAGCCTTGTTTTGCTTCATCCACATACACCTGCTCAAGGACAAGGCCATAATGCTTGCAGAACTCCTCGATGGTTCCGCGCTGCTGGTCGATGGAGCGCTCCTGGTCTTCATTGCCGGAGTCACGGCAGTAGCCGACGACATGCGAGCCGGGCGGCAGCGGGCAGGAAGCGCGGACGAGGTGAAGGTAACGGTATTCAGTCATTGCTTTACAGTCAGCCTCTACAACAATTCGAGTGAACTTTGCACTATGCGTTAGCCGCAGCGAAAAACTTTTGATACGTCACGCCGTCAAGCGCATCTTCATAGTAGCGCGGCATGATGTAGCCCACGTCGTACCCTATAGCCTCATAAAAGGCACGACCACCCACATTATCGACGGGTGTATCGACGTAGATTCCTCGTGCATTCTTCGACATGGCGAACAACTCAGCCCTTTGGACCAACTCCCTCGCAGCCCCCTTGCGATGCAAGGCCGGATGAACGGCTAACCCCTGTATTTGCGTTAGCTGGTTCCAGATATGGTGTTCAACAAAGATAAAACCCGCAGGCGTAGTGTTCAGAAACGCAATGTACCCTGCCAAACAAGTTGGGTTTTGAGAAAAGTGAACAGGCATCTGCTCGAACGCTGTAATATACTGTTCCGACCAGCCAACCGGTTCCAGAATGCTGCGGACTGCGGAACGATGCTCAGGTCCACAAGCGACAATCTGCAGATCAGGAAGGACCATTATTTCCGCCACTGTGGATCGACCATCGTTGGATCGTAATCTAGGTTCAACTTTGCTTTTGCGAGTCCCATCGCACGCTTCCGTGCAGAGTCTGGCAGTTCATCCCATTTCACGCCAGCGCCTGTAACGCGCAGGTCTGGTGGAATCGTGCCTTTCTCATCAAGCGAATAAATATCGCGCAATCCTGCTCGCAGTATGATTTCGTTCGCAATATCGCGTGTCATATGTGGGAAATATAAATCGGCTCCTTCTAAGGCCAGTCCACGTCCTTTACGTAATGCATCAAGTTTCGCCCTTTCTCCAGCACTTTCTGCCATCGCCTCAACGACACGTAGTATGGCATCTTGTTTGTCATCTGGAAGTTGGTCGAAGATGGTAGCAATAAGTTCAGCATATGCAGAGTGACCAATAGATGCAGGTGGAATGTATCCCGCGAGCCTGAACAAAATTAATGGATCAATCCCTAGGTATACTGCAACAGCGCTCAATGTTCTTGGGTCCGGGTCCTTGGCTCTATCGCTTATTCCATGCTGGAGCATGTTTCGGACCACACCTTCCGCTATACCTGCACCTGTCGCCAATGCGCGATTGCTCAATTTTCTTGTTTCTAGTTGGCGGCTTAGGAAGCCACCGAGCGTATCGTCCATGCAATGCCCCATGATTGGCCTGTAGATTTGTAGATTATACACGCCCAAAAACCTCCGCTTTCCACCACTTGACATTGCGTTTCGTGCTGTCTATAATGCGTATTATAAAACGCATTGTGGCATTTGTCAGGTGCGTATATTTTTCGACCGTGTGCGTTTTACAATACGCTATTGCGTTTTGTGGTGACATATGACCAAGAGAGGCCGTCCCGCGTCTAAATTCACATTCACAGTCGGTAACGACCCGACGCTGCACAGGTACAGCAGCTTGGAAGATGCGCTGTGCCAGAACATCAACGTCATTGCCAAACTCATAGATCCTTCGCTCCTCAACGAAGATCACCCCGACGAGCCTCACCTTACTCCTGCATCACCTGCTAAAAAGTCGAAATCACGCAAGCAGTGAGTAAGCCTATCTGCATGGCAACCTGGCGCTACAAAAAGCCAGATAGCGACGGCAGCGGCGGACTCAAGGCGCTGCTGAAATACGTCACATATCGTGAGGATGCGCAACATATCGTGCCGGAAGATGGCTACGAGCGCTGGCACGACTGTGGGCTGGGTCGGTCGTGGCGTGAAGTGTACCAGCACAGTCGTGAACTGGCAGGGCAGTACATTCTCGCGCATCACTTCGTCGTCTCACCCGATCCAGACTTGCTCAAACTCCTACCGGAAGAAAGTCGCCGTAACGCGATTGCTGAACTCACCGTTCAGACCATTGCAGACTGGCATCAGGCGCGAGACTATGCTGTACCTGAGCTGAGTTTTGTCATTCACAACCGCGAGACAACTGACCCCACTTCACCCGGTCGGCAGATGTTGCACACCCATGTCTTTTGCGCAGGAACTATCCCGACGCTCGCAGGTCGTGAATGTCCGATGGTGAAAGAACGCGATGTGGTGCGCAACAAAGGTGGCCTGGAACGCGAGACCAATCTGAACCGCATTGCCGAGCAAAATCTCGCTTCTATTCTGGACCGCGAAATCGGCTTGGACTGGCGCATCGGACGCGAGTTGGAGCGCCATATTGACAACGGACCCGCAATCTCAATCCGTCAGGAACAAGCACCAGAAACACTGCCGGAACCTACACTTGAACTGCCCAAAATTGACATGGCGCTTATGGTTCCGCCACCCCGCGAGCGGGAGCTTGAACAAAAACGCCGTGACCGTTCTATCAGCTTCGATATTTCGTAGGAGAAACGAGTGATGAAGTATCCGCATTTTTCCACCTTTCACGTCTTCGCTGTGACTGCGGACGCCCTGGCAGGCGTCCGCCCCGCACGCAGAGCGTGCGGTCAACGGTCTGCGTCAGCAGCCGTTGCGAGGTTAACACCTCGCCCCTCACGCGCCGGGGTGGCTGTGGGGCCGCGCTTACGGCGCGGCACATCGGCGCGACTGCGCGCAAGGTCCCCCATGCCAATACGCGCGGGACAGCGGACGCGGGCTGGACCTATTCATAGGGGTGAGGTGTCAGGTGTCGAATTGAGTAAATCACCGGATTTTCCGGGCATTCCAGATCACAAAATGCATACATGGGAGTCGCACGCGAGTAGCAAGAGAGGATCAACCACAGTGGTCGAACACAAACGATTTGATGCACGGCTGAATGTGTACGTGAGCTTAGAAATACAACGCAAACTGGAGCAGCTCCGCGACCAGCGCGGACCCCAAACGACCGTACCAGATTTGGTGCGCGAGGCGATCCGGCTGTACATCGACAACGAGGAGGAAATCATCGGCTCACGCCGCCACTTTCAGCGTGGCTTGCGCGAGACTATCGACGCCACAAAGTCCGAATTGTTGTGGAACGATCTGGTCACGCTCGCATTCATGTGGCAGATGCTCAACCCGATCCTGAATGCTACCACCAAACAGCAGACCTCATTCAAAGAGGCGTGGGATCGCGCGCTGGCGTTCGCGCACCGCTCAGGAATGCCATACCTCAAAACACTTGAGGACGCCATCAGGCAGGCGTTTATCGAACCACCGACGGAGCAGAAATGAACCACACAGAGCGCATTATTCACGTCTCACGGCAGGTGCGCGGTCTTACACGCGAACACGCCCGCCAAGCAGTTGAATTCTACCTCGAAAGTGTTGCAGAAGAAGCTGCAACGGGTGACACGGTCGTGCTGCCGAGTATCGGTCGGCTGCGGGTTGCGTGCTTCAAGAACGGCGGCAAGCTGAAAGAGTACGTCAGCCGAACTGCACCCGCGATCCACGATGCAGGCTTCCGCTTGCAAACGTGCGTGCGGCTGGATGAAAAGTTCAAAGCAGCGTGCCGGGCGCACTTGCTCTCGAACGCGAAGCTGGCCGACGTGCTCGACCGTAACACGATCTCGCTTGCGGACTACCCGGCCACAACCCGGGTTGAACCCGGACAGACACGCGCTAACCGGGTTCAGCCCGGTTCCAGCAAGGTCCCGAAGCACAAAAAGGAGCGTTAGATCATGCCAAAGAAAGCCAAAGTGATACAACAGGAAGTGCGTATCGTGAATCCTGACGAGAACTGCAAGCCGCTGTACTCGTTCGACCTGGGCAATGGTTTCTGCAAGCTGCGCAGCTACGATGTGTCTGCCGAATACCGTTCTATCTATGGTGTCCTCAGTCGACGGAATACACTGGTCAGCGTTGCAGATCGGCTGGTCATCCAGATCGATAATACAAAGTACGTCTTTGGTGACGACGTGCGCTTGCTCTGTGATACCGAGCCGACTGCCCTGACTAGTCGTATCCGGTATACCTCGGACCGCTATCGGCTGCTCTTTGCAAGCGCGTTGTGGCGCACCTTCGGCCACAAGACAGGCGACGGCGTGCTGTACCCGCGTGGAGTGATTTCCATCCCGGTCGGCGAGTTCAACGTCCAGAAAGACAAAGAAGTTCGTGACCTGCTGCAAGGGGAGTATCAGATACACGGGCTGAACGGGGCGTCGTTGTATGCACAAGTTCAACCCGCCGACCTGATCATTATCCCGGAAGGACTCGGCACGTTCTGGTTGGCGGCGTTCCTTGAGGACGGCACGATGGACGAGCGCTACACACGCGGCAGTACCGCAATTGTAGACATCGGCTACTACACAACCGACGTGGTGCTGATGCAGGATGGTGTGTATGTGGTTGGTGGCGCGCAGTCAGCGGACATCGGCATGGGGACAGTCGCAGCGGCGGTGCTGGAAGACCTGCGGCGGCAAGGCGCATACGGCCTGGATGTGTGGCAGGTCGATGAGGCGCTGGGCAGCGAGCAGATCATCGTCAACAACCAAACCTATGACCTGACACAAAGCGTTCATCTGGAACTCTCCGCGCTTGCCGAGCGCATCCTGAACTTCGTGAACAGCACACTGCGCGGCAAGAACATTCGGACGGTCATCCTCGGCGGGGGTGGCGCAGCGCTGCTGCAGCCCTATCTGAACAACGGCAAGGCGAGCCACTGGGTGCTTTCCGCCGACACCCGGCGCGGGAATGTAGAAGGGGCATTCGGGTTTCTGGTTCGTCGGGAGCGCGAGTCTGCGTCAGCCTCATGAACCGCCGGGTGGAGTTCTCGCTGAACATGGACAACCCGCAGGAGGCAGCGCTCTACGACGCGCTGGCTGATTTGTTGCGTCACCGTCGTGCCGGAGAGGTCATCCGGCAGGCGCTGGTCTCCTACCTTTTTCGTGATACACATCCAGCACCCGGACGAACCATCAGCAGTATGCCCCGACCGGACAAGCGCACAGGTAAAAGTCCGAACATCAGCAGTCCTGCCGAGCCGGAGGCGACCAGCCGCATCGTTGAACAATCCGCTGAGATGTTCGGTTTTTAGATGAGGGAGATTAGTGATGAACACCAAGCCACAGTCGCGCGGACCGCCGTAGCGAAGCTGCGTTTGCCATAAGCAGGTGAACGCGAGACACATAGCCTCGCGTTTGCTCACAACAGAATGTTTCCAGTCTTGTTGAGAACAAGTTTGTCTCGACCGAGCTTTGTGTTGCCCGGAGGCGGATGTGACTTCTACCGTATCGACTATTCATAAAACACAAGCCGCCTCACGCGCGGAAGCTATCGCGCTGATGCGCCGTACCCTGTCGGTCATGTTCCAACCGGGTGATACGCTGGAACTGCGCATTCCCGGCATCCAGGGTAAGCGGACCGACAGCGGGTATTTCAACGACTTTGAAGCGCTTGCCAAAGCCGCAGCGAGCTATGAGGGTCGCGCCGACGGAATTTACATCACCATCAACCCGGTACAGCCCGCACTGCTCGCCCGAAGCGTGAACCGCATCAAGGAGTACGCCAAACAGACCTCGGCAGACAAGGACGTACCGCGCCGTCGCTGGTTGTTCATCGACTTTGACCCGATGCGTCCGGCGGGCATCTCATCTTCTGAGGAAGAGCATCAGGCAGCCATTGAGCGGGCGAAAGCCTGCCGCGAGTGGCTGGCGCAGCATGGCATTCATGCACTCCTTGCTGACTCCGGCAACGGAGCGCACCTGCTCATCCCAATCGACTGGCCGAACGATGATGCTGCAACAGCGCTCATCAAGACGTTTTTGGCGTTGCTCGACTCGACGTTCAGCAACGAGCGGGTGAAGGTCGATACGGGCATGATCGGCGCAAGTCATCTCATTAAACTGTACGGCACGCTGGCGTGCAAAGGCGACTCGACACCTGAGCGTCCGCACCGTCGTTCTCAGATTTTGGAAGTACCGGATAATCCGACGCCTGTTTCGGTTGAGACCCTTCAAAGGCTACTGCCTGTTCCGCAAGTAGAACTGCCACAACCGTCGAAACTGCCGTCCAATGCGGCGTCACCTCAGTCAGCAGACCGCCATGTGCTAGACGACATCAAATCTCATTTCGACATGGTGCGTTATGCCGAGCAGCACTTCGGTGTGCAAGCTGTGCAGAGCGGGAAAGAGTATCGGCTACCGGGAAACGGCGGGCTGCTCATCAATATCGAGAAGGGCATCTGGTATCACCACACGGGTCACGCAGGCGGGGACACGCTCGATCTGGTGGGCTACTGCATCTTTGGCGCGTCATGGAACAAACACGATACCACGATGTTCAGGCAGGCATTACAGGAGGCCGCGACCTTTGCAGGGGTCATGCTCAATGTGCAACCGAAGACGCGACCAGCGCTGCCGCCGCTTCGCGTGGTGAAAGCATCCACCTCTGAGCCACTAAATGTAACGAGCGACCAGTGCGCTGCATCCAACCAACCCGCAGCGCAACCCAAGCTTGTAACTTCCGACATGCTGATGCACGTCGATGACCTCGATAGCCTACCGCCGATACGCTGGCTCATCCATGATTACCTGCCGGAGGACAGCCTTGTAGAAGTCTATGGCGCTCCAAGCACAGGCAAAACGCAGGTTGTCTTCGATATGGCACAGACGCTCGCCGCGACGGGCAAAACCGTGATCTATGTGGTTGCCGAAGGACTGCGCGGCTATCGCAGCCGCAAGAAGGCGTGGCAGCAGTTTCGTAAACAGGCAGGCGGTGAACTCTTCATCTGGCGTGAACCTGTGCAGCTCTTCGAGGCGCAAGCAGTCCAGCAGTTCATCTCCACCATCCAGAGCAAGCAACCTGCGCTCGTCGTCTTCGATACGCTTTCGCGGTGCAGCCTCGGCGCGGATGAGAACAACCAGAAGGATATGGGCTTCATTCTGGACTCACTCGACTGCGTACGTCGCGAGACAGGCGCAACCGTCGTTGCCGTCCACCACACCAATGCCGCAGGCGGACGTGAGCGCGGCTCGACTGTTATACGCGGTGGTATGGACGTGATGATGGAGGTCTCGAAAGAAGATGACCTGATCGCCGTCTCCTGTGCAAAGGTCAAGGACTCGGCAGAGTTCAATACCTTGTACTTGAAACCTGTCCTTGTCGACATCGGCGAAGAAGCACCTGTCCCGGTCCTCATCCCTGCCGAGAAGCGCGTGCAGACGACAGCCGACAAGCTCTCCTCACTGCAACTAGAAATCCTTCGTGCGGTCGGGTTAGAGATGTTCGCCATGTCTGGTATCAAGTCCAGCCAGTTGGACGAAATCCTCCCGCCGGGTACAAAGCGTGCGAGCAAGTATTACAGTCTCAACGCGCTGATTAGACTTGGCTACGTCGCGCCACACGAAAAGGGCGACCCCTACAAGATCACCGAAGCCGGACGTCTAAAGCTGTCTAACGCCGAAAGTGCAGCCGTAAGCGTCAAGTCCAACCTGTCTAAAGCATGTCCAACCCCGTTCATTTGGACACTACCGGAGTCATGTCCAATGTCTAGTCCAGTTCCACACACCTATGGGTGTGGAACGGACCTGACATTAGACAACACAGCAGCCAATGAGACAGACAACCAGCCGAATGACGCTACTGATGCTCATTCAGGCCCGATGTCTAATATCCAAAGCCCTCCGATTAGACATGCCGAAGATGTACAAGCCGAAGAACGATCCCTGCCGCCGATGACGGTACAAGACATTGCGCGCTACGCAGAACAGGTCCAGGTCCAATATCCAACCTCGGATGGTATGGACTTGTACAAGATTGCAGAGATTGTCCCACGCCACCTGCGCACCGCATTTGAGATTGCGTTAGGTGATGCCTTCACGCCCTACTTCGAGGAAGTGCTGCGGTGCGAGCAAGACCCGCCAGAGCGCCCCATCCCCGATATTTTGGCACTCTACCTGCCGAACGGTTTTGTCTCTACCGAGAAGCTCTACGGCGGCTATAAACATGCTTGCGCGATGGGTCATAAGTTGCCGTTCCTGACCGCATTACACAACCAGAACACGAAAGCGATTGACTACCTCAAGGAGCTGGTCGCCGGCAAACACATCCGCGAGTACGTGGTCATTCAGCACTTACCACGCGAAGCCAAGCCAATTCCCATGACACAGTAACGCAGTGACCTTTAGCGTTGTAGAAGCCTACGTAGGGGCTGGATACAATTGCCTGACCATCCAGATAGTGGAGAATGGCTAATGCTGCGGTACGTGATGTGTATGATGGTGTGCTTATGTGCGACTCTGCCAAGCGGTTGTGCAGTGCGGGCGGAGACCTTGCAAGCGGCGTGTGTGGCGACCCCCATTCAGGGCGGCATTACGAATTTTCCCGAAGTAAGAGGGACCTCGGCCACGCAAGAGCTATGGGCGCTCCTGTTCACCCCGCCAAAGCCGTTTCAAACAGGACATGAGGTGAAAATTGTCTGGCGCATGACGGGGTTCGGCAATTTCAGCATTGTGGCGCGGCACGAGGACGGCACGGAAGTTCTGCCGAGATGGGGACCGGAAGCGCACGGTAGCTCTACCTGGGAGCGTCCTGGCGCAGAATATGGAACGGGCTTTATTTTCCTGAAAGCGGGCTGTTGGCGGATGATTGTGCAGCACGGCAAAGACTCCGGTGAAGTGGTCTTCCGTGTGGCCGACCAGACGCCCGGACGGGTAGAAAAACTTGCCACAACGATGACCACGCCGCGCGCTGGGCATACCGCGACTATGCTCCGTGACGGCACGGTGCTGATCACAGGCGGCATGGCGGGCGAAGGCAACATTTTCGACAGCGCTGAACTTTACGACGTGCAGAAGCGCGAATTTACGGCTCTGGAAACCAGAATGACGGATGCGCGGGTAAGCCATGTGGCAGTAGAACTGAATGATGCGTCGGTGCTGATTATGGGCGGGTATGGTAAAAGTGGGCGTCTCTCCAGCGCTGAACTTTACGACCCGGCAACACGCACCTTTACTGCTGTGGGATCACTGACTGCGCCGCGCGAAGGGTTCGTCGCGATTTTGCTGGATGACGGGAATGTGTTGGTCATGGGTGGCTACACCAACGGCTATCGTCAATCACTGACGAGCACTGAAATCTACGATTACCGGAAGCGCACATTTACCGCAATTGGAGACATGACCGAGCCGCGCGCCTCATTCACCGCCACATGGTTGTTTAATGGTCAGATTCTGATCGTGGGCGGACGCAATGGCACACAGGTGACGGCCAGCGCCGAACTGTACGACCAGACGCGCAGAACGTTCACCAAAACGGGGGCACTGCTTACCGGACGGCACAAGCACGCTGCGAGGCCGCTGCCCAATGGCGACGTGCTGGTTGTAGGCGGTGCGGATGTCGAGGAGTACGGGGCGGTGGGGGCGTTCAAGAGCGCTGAAATTTACGATACAGCAGCGGGTACATTTCGGGAAGCACCGGCCCTGCGCGAGGGACGGTATAAGATCATTGATTCGGTGGTGACACTGTACAATGATCGGGTGCTGGTGGTGGGTAGTGGGAGTCAGGTCGAAGTATATGATCCCGCGGCAAAGGAGTTTACCATAGCGTCGGGCAAGATAGCCGAGACGCTGTATTACATGACAGCGACGACGCTCCCGACGGGTGATGTACTGATTTTGGGTGGGTACGATGCGGGAATACGGTCAAGTGCTGCGGCATATTTGTACGTAGGTTGAGGGCAGTGGGTGCGCTATAGGACGTTGCACTACATGAGAAGGGCGAACCATATAAGATTACAGAGGCTGGACGTCGAAAACTGTCTGACGTTGAAAATACTGCGACGCAAACAGGACCCACCGGAGCGCCCCATCCCCGACACTCTGGCGTTGTAACCTGCCAATGGGCTTTGTCTCAGCTAAGAAGCTCTACGCCGATTACAAACATGCTTGCACGATGGGTCACAAAGAGGCGTTTGTGGTCGCACTACAGACATGGAACGAAAACACAATGGAGTATCTGACCATAATGCTTACGAACAAGAGGATTAGCGCGACTATCGTGGTACAACACTTGCCGATAAGAGTGAGTGAGGCTATGGCTCATTCGACACAAAAATAGCGTAGGCAGGCGAGTTGTTCTGGCAGAGTGCCACAGTAGGAGAGATACACCTGCTTCCTGGCGCGAGTGATCGCTACAAACAACTGTCGCAGAGAAAGTACCATATTGTCACGATCTCTGGCTGGCATCAACTTAAACATTTGATTGAGTTCAGGGATGATCACCACTTCAAATTCCAGACCTTTGATGCGGCCGAATGTACTCACGAAAACCTGCTGAAACGAAACATCCCTTTCTTTCCAACGTTCCTTAAACCCATTGTATCTTGGAAAGAAAACAGCAATCTGTGCTGCGTCAATGCCATTGTCGAGGAGGGATTGCAGTGTCTTGTCGATGAACTCACATTCACTGTCCTCTGTATCAAATTGTTTTAATTGCGGCATTTCGCCCGTTTCTACTTGCTCGCCAGGAGTTGCCGGATACAAGTCGGTATCATTCTCCGCGCGCATCATTGGGTGTTCATCAAGCAAACACTGAGCGAGATTGAAAACTGAGATTGTAGTTCGCAACGGTGTCCCCAACGTATCGGTTCTATTTGGTTTGACGTTACGATCTGCCCAGTTAAACCGACGCCACAAACATTGAACGGGATCGTCAGTGAGAAACAGGTAACCACCTGGAACCAGCAACCGTTTTATGACTTCCATCATCATAGGGCTAAAATCCTGCGCCTCATCAATGAAAATGGCGTCGTATAACTGCCGCATTTTGTGATTTCGCAGTGCATCTTTGGTCAACACGATCAAGTCCTCCCAATCGCGTGCATCGTTACCATGCGCGGCTTCTTCCTTCTGATAGCTTTGGTAAAGTTCAAAGAATATTTCATTAAGCCACTCACGTTGATCCTCGTTCAACCATTTGTGGCGTCGCTTCAAATCCTCACTGTATTCCGCTATATCATAAAGCTGCGCATCCTTCCGACGACCAATTTCACTGGCAATAAAATCCGGTGTCAGTCCAAGCCCTTTAATTTCATCTCCTATCTGCTTGGTCCAATCCCGAATAGCCAACGGACCCAACTCGCCGCGATAATCTTTTACTCGCGGATAGTTCTCACCCAGGATTTCTTCACAAATTGCGTAGAACTTCTTCACATCAATTGTGGGTTGCGGAATTCTACGCCGAAGATCATCAGCAATGTCGATATGAAACGATGTGACCAGCACCTTCCAATCCGGTCGTGCTTCAGCACAACGCATAGCTCGCTTACTTAACACGACGGTTTTTCCGCATCCGACAGGGCCACGTAACAGGTGGATGTTGTGACCCGCACGAATCTTCTCAAATGGAAGCCAAAGTACCCGCTCTTGGTCAGGTGTTAAATTCCCCTTTGTCTCAAGTACAGTATCACCCCGTAATTTAACAGGAACATCGACGCGCACAAGATTAAGGTATTTCTCGAACGCTTCGATTGTGCTATCTGCGATTTGGCGGGAGAGCGGGAAGGTCCATCGTATCCGGTTTAGCGCCTTGACAAGCGCTTCTACATTCAGCAGATCATCTCCAGATAGCACAGCATTCTCAGGGAAAATACCTGCATCTTCCAACCCAGATACGGTACTCATCGAGAATGCAGATAGAACGACCAGCCCCTCACATGGAAAAGACAACTTTTCACTGCCGCGAATTTCAGTCATGAAATCACGATATGTTTCTAGGCGCTCCTTGAGATCAAGGGCATAGCTTCTCGCCGTCTGGAAGGGGTTTGTTGTGGAGCGCTTTTCCCCTGAGCGCTGTTGAATAGTGACCTTTCGTGAGTCGCCACCTGTGATTTCAAGCCAGTCTTTAACTTCAATAGCGAGGATGCCTTTGCTCTTCCACACTAGCAAAAAATCCGGGTTTGTGCTTGTTTGCTCATTGCGATCAATACGCGGTTGTGGAAACGCTATAAATTCAGTTTGAGGAAGCTGTTGTAGCAAGCGCTCAAGGCGTTTTTCGCCAATCGTTGCCGAATATCCAGTTATCATCGCATTTTCTCTATGTACGTTCAGTGTTGGACGATGCGGCTCATTGTGACAAACCATACCGACTTTGTCATTGGTACAACGAGATTTGTGTTGAAGTTGTGATGTGGAAGAAATTTAGAAGACCCCTTCGTCTTCCGATTGGTCGAGGTATGATTACATTAGCCATGTTCAATATGCTAAACAGGCATACTCACTTCACCGGTACGGCAGCATCGAACGGCAGCCCGGATAACTCGCGCAGCCCCAAAACTGCCCACCCGCATTCGCGCCGCTCTTGGCCGTCCGCAGGACCATCTCCCCGCCGCATTTGGGACAACGTGGCGACCCTTGCGGTGTTGGCACTGAGATGGAAGGTAACTCCGCTCGGACCGGAGGCACTTGGACGAGGGAAACAGGTGCAGCACTCAAGTAGGATGCAATCTGTGCAGCCACCTCCCCTGCTTCATAGCTCCGCTTCGCGGGAACATGCAATATGGGAAGTCCCGCAGCCTGATAGACCTTGTCAATGAATTCATCGCGCGCTTGCCGATCTGCCCGCTGATGGCTCTTATCATCCAGTTCGATGCCCACCAGCGGGCGCATGGTTTTCGGGTCACACAGCAGAAAATCGACGTGCTTGCGGTCGATTTTGTTTGTGTAAATACGGTAACGGCTCTGATCGTCGCTTTTGACCATGAAGATGTCACCCAGGCCGACCTTCGCATTCACCACCGCGCGCTCATCGACGGCCAACTTCAACGTCTCATAGAAACACAGCTCCGCAGGCGACAGCAGCCCCGGACGCAAATGATACGGAAACTCCGGCGACTGTTGCCCAGCAGATTCGCTCTTACCCGCGAGCAGGTCCACAATCCAGTTCACAACATCATCCACGGCGTCTTGCGGAAGCCCGAATGCGCGCAGCACATTTCGTAGAATGCCAAATCTTGTTTCGGATGCCATCAATTTCCACTCGCGTTTTGTCCCTATTTTATGGCGTGCGATGTGTACCTGCGCTCACCTGTCGTATTAAACTCATAACGATTCCCCAACTCAGTCACATGCCCCTGCCGAACGCGGTAAACTACCGCCACCAAATATTCTCCGAAGCACACCATGCCCAACGACTCGATCACCTTCGCTCACCTCGCGCTCCACACCGCCGCCGATGTCGTCACGCTCTTTGAGCGCCTCGGCTACCAACCCGGTGACGCAGACCCTTTCGAGGCCGACGGTCTGGACGCCTTCGACTTCACCGCCCCCGAACGCGCTGACATCGCGAAGCTGTACATCCTTGCCAAACGCGACCTGCACACCATTTACCTGCTCGAAACCCGCGATCCGCGCCCATCCCACCTGCGCGGCATCGCCTATAACCTGCTCAGTCGCGGAACCTGTCTGCTCGTCGTCACCGCTGATTACCGCGAAGTCGTCTTCATTGACCCGCGTTTCGCAGGCTCCGCCACCAAATCCAGCTTGCGCCTCAACAAACTCAAACTCGTCACCACCGACGCGACCCGCCACGATGTCGATACCCTGAGCACCCTCGCCGCATGGAACCGGGGCGGCATCCAGGTCTACGATGCGCAACGCGACGCCTTCAGCGTGACTGCCCTCACCCGCAAGTTCGACCGCCAGTACAGCGAGTTCTTCCGCGCCGTCATCGAAGCCGCCCGAAAGTACAACCCCGGCGTTCGCGAATTCTACGAAGCCGACAAGCTGCGCGCCTTCGCCCAACGCCTCCTCGGACGCCTGATGTTCCTCTACTTCCTCCAGCGCAAGGGCTGGCTTGCGGGCGGGCAGCGCTTCCTCACCGAACAATACCGCCTCTGCATGTTGCGCCACGACGCGGATAACACCCCGCCGAACGTCGAGACCTTCCACTATTATACGGAGGTCCTCGCCCCGGTCTTCTTCGAGACGATGAACACCCCGCCCGACCGCCGCGCCTTGCCCTCATGGACGCGCGGCTGGGAAACAATCCCATACCTCAATGGAGGTCTCTTCGACCCCGCCCGCGACCCCGCCGGGACGCTCATCCTCCCGGACTCGCTCTTCGACCCGATGGGCGACACGGGCATTCTCGCCTTCCTCAACCGCTACAACTTCACCGTCAGTGAAGACACGCCCCTCGAACTCGATGTCGCGGTGGACCCCGAAATGTTGGGCAAGGTCTTCGAGAACCAGCTCCAGGCGCAGGATCGCGGGCAATCTGGCTCCTTCTACACCCCGCGCGTGATCGTCGCCTATATGTGTCAGGAAGCGCTCGCCGGCTACCTCGCGACCCGCGCCGATGTTCCCCGCGAACGTGCGCAAGCCCTCTTCGATGCGGAGCAACCCACCGCGCTGACCCCCGCCGAAGCCGACCGCATCTCCGCCGCCCTCGATACCCTCACCGTCCTCGACCCCGCCGTCGGCTCCGGCAGCTTCCTGATCGGTATGATGACCGAAATTCTGCGCCTGCGCCGTGCCTGCGCCCTCGCCAACGGAGTCGCCGTCACGCCCGCGCAGGTTGCCGATTGGAAGGAAGCCATCATCCGCGACACGCTCTATGGCGTGGACCTCAAGCCGGAAGCCGTCGAGGTCGCGCAGCTTCGCCTGTGGCTCGCCCTCGTCGTCGATCAGACCCTCGAACAAGCCCGCCCGCTCCCCAACCTCGAATACAAGCTGATGGTTGGCGACAGCCTGATCGAAACGCTGGATGGCGAGTCGATCCTCACCGCTGGCTCCGAATCGCTCTTCGCCGCCGACCCGCAAGCCCTCGTCCAGCAAAACCTGATCGGCGACGCCGTGCAGGGAAAAATGGCGCTCTTTGAGAGTGAAAAGGCCGTGCAGCGCTCGCGTGAGGACTTCGATACGCTGCACCGCCGTTTCTTCCGTGCCGCGCCCGATGAACGCCGCGAACTGCGCGCCGAAATTGTCATCCGCGAACGCGAGATCGCCCTCAACGCCCTCGCCGTGAAGATTGACGCCGCCAAAGAGCAGGTCAATATCTATGGAAAGAAAAGCGGTCAGCAAAACGGCGTCCTCTCCGCGAAGGATAAACGCACCCTCGACTCCGCAGCCGTCCGCTATGCCCGCCTCGGCGAAATCGAAGCGCAGATGCGCGACCTGACGAAGCCGCTCCCCTTCTTCCTCTACCGCCTGCACTTCCACACGGTTTTCGCGGCTCGCGGCGGCTTCGATATTGTGGTCGCCAACCCGCCTTACGTAAGCATGGATAAATTTAAGGGCATACGTGCCGAACTAGAGAAAACCTACCCCGAAGTGTTCTCCGCGCGCGCCGATCTTTACGTCTATTTCTATGCGCGTGCAATTCAACTTCTCCGCGATGGTGGAACACTCGCATTTATCAGCCCGAATAAGTTCATCAAAGGTGGATACGGCGCGAATTTGCGTAAATACTTGGCGCAATTTCACGTTCAGCAGTTGACAGATTTCGATGATGCGCCTGTGTTCAAAGACGCGACAACCTATCCACTCGTATTGGTGCTACACAAACAACGAGGTGACATAACACACTTCACGAAAATTGAAGATTGGCGCGATGATATGGATTTACGTGCCGTTATAAAATTAACAGGCCAATCACTGCCGCAAACTGCGCTAAATGGCTCCCAATGGACGCTCACCAACGAGCGAAATGCTACGTTGCTCGAAAAGATCAAGCATTTAGGAGCGCCACTTAAAACTTACGTCGATGGAAAAATATTTCGTGGCGTAGTTACAGGATTAAATGAGGCTTTCGTCATTGATGGCGACAAACGCGCGGAACTCATCGCCGCCGACTCGAAGAGCGCGGAAGTTATTAAGCCGTTTGTCGTCGGGAAGGACATTAAGCGCTGGAAGATTGGTCATCAAGGTAGTTATTTGATTTTCGCTAAAAGAGGGTTGAACATCATAGCTTACCCTGCAATAGAAGAACACCTGCGACGTTTCAAGCCACAGTTGGAGGCACGAGCCACCAGTGCAAATCACGCTTGGTATGAGCTTCAACAACCACAAATGGGCATTTACCATCAATTTGACATGCCCAAAATAGTATATCCAGACATTGCGAATGACTTTCGTTTTGTTATAGATGAACAAGGTACATTTTGCGCGAATACTGTTTACTTCCTACCAATTGCTGATTTTTACGTTTTAGGCGTGTTAAATTCAACCGTTGTTGAATGGCTCTATCGTAATTTGTCGGATCAGAAAATAAGAGGCGGATACTTGCGCTTCTTTACTCAATATGTCGAACAACTCCCCATCCCCAACCCACCCGACCCACTCCGCGCGCAAATCGCAGACCTCGCGCGTGCGTGCCTCGCGGCGGCGCACGATGCGGCGCGGCTGTCGAAGCTGGAAGCGGAGTTGAACGCGGCGGTCTATACGGCCTATGGGTTGACGGAGGCGGAGATCGCGCTGGTGGAGGGGACGGCGGGCGTGATGACAGAAACTTTGGCAGCAATCGAAAACAACGAGGAATGACGATGCACAACGCAAAACCTGTCTCGACTGTGCAATTAGCGAACAGTCAGGCTGTAACAGCCGAAATCACAACCTACGTAAATGAGAATGCACCAACTTCGGAGCGCTGGCACTCCGAACTGCGTTTCTTCTCAACGGAGCTAAATGACAAGGCAACTTTCAAGGTGTTTTTCGATGGACAAACGCAGGAGCAAACAATTCAGGTGATGATGACACTCTACAATGATTTTGTTGTCTTTTTTGAAAATCAGTATTCTCATGCGCTTGGCCTCATCGCGCGTGGTATCGACGATCCCGGAGCGCGCGGGCAACCTGTTGCCCTGAAAATTTCAAGCATTTCATCAATTGGTCCGCGTGTTCGCTCGTTCTCGCCTGCATCTTTGACCCTTTCAGGGGCGGGGTTCGGGCAAAGAGATGTACACGTTCACGTAAAGGGTGAGAACAATGAGCAGGCGATGACACTGGCTGTAAATACGCTACTACAGGAAATCAGGGCATATATGAATCAGCAGTTTGCGGCGCGGTTGGGTCGTCTCTCGAAGCACTTGCAAGGCATCGATATTGCGAAGACACATCCATGGACAGCTTAGATGGAATAGTTTTCGCTCTTCCAGATGACGACGAAGACAACCTGCTTGACATACGAGCGCTGCTGCAACCTGAGTGGGCTCCTGAATATGAACGTCTACAGGAGTCGTTGTATACGGAAATGATCGCCCTCGAAATGCGTCTGCTTATCTTTGAACGTCTGCATAGATTTCCATTCGGTCTATTTCTTGTACCAGAAGATTACGTCTTCTGGAAAGTCGTTAAAGTTACGCTGCTTGAATATGTAATTGTTAGCACATTTACCCTCTTTGTCGATCCTCGCAAAGACGTTCTTACGATTGGGAACTTTCGCACCCAGATTAGCTCCCGCCTACGCGACCAAGAGAGTATCAGCAAATTTAATGAGCATTTGAAGCGCTCTAGTTTTGACAAGCAAATTCAAAGTCTGAGTGAGCAAATTAAGGCATTAAGGAACAACCGTTTTGCACATCTGAGCCTCAATCCAAAATATGAGAAGAAATTCGACAATATAGAGTTGTCGAATTTAAGAGCCTTGATGAACTCTGCTGAACATCTATTCAACCTGCTTTGCTCACCAGCCTACAGCTCCTTTGCTTATCTTAGTTATGGTACGGGTTTTGAAAAAGATACGCCGCTTGACAAATTACTGGACCTGATTGTAGAACACGCGCCAGTCACACATGCGCCTGAGGACGACGAGGGATGGCCGTATATTCGTCCAAATTTTTCTGAGATTGAAATACAACTTTTGAATTACTATCGAAAACGTTGTAGGTTGCCACCGGTGACATAACAATCGGCAAATTTTCGCACCAAGGCTGCCAATCCAGATTGCCCTTGAAGAACACTTGGGTATTCTGAGCGTCGAGGACACTCAACACGTTTGTCACCCATTCTTCTTTCGGCTGGTAGGTCGCGACGCCATTGGTTGCTGCTCCAATAACCGCCCATTCAAGCGGGCTTCCGACGAGCAGCGGCGCAATATCGAAACTCAGGGGTTCGATGCTCATCCAGCGCACTGGAACATCAACTTTTTCCAGAACAGACATCATTGTTTCAACCATTCGCTGCTGCTGCCGAAAGGTCAGCGGCTTTCCAAACATTGAGGTCGGCGGGGCGCTCACTCCAACCCACACATTCGATGGGAACTCGAATTCGCGCAGGCGCGGCGCGTTTTTGGTGAGGAGCTGGAATTGATGCCAGGGTGCGCGGCGGCAGACATCCAGAACCTGCAAAATCTGCTCTTCCGGGACCCAATGCCCCATCAGGTCCGACATCGAGTCGAGGAAGATACGCGAAGGTGCTTTGACTTTGAGCGGCTCGTTGAGCGATTCCGGTCGCCAGTAATGATGCTCGAAGCCATGTGGATAGGATGCCTGTGCGATGCGCTCCGCGACAGTTTCCGCGTAGCATTCCGCGACTGTCCCATCGGGCATTGTCCAGCGGCAGCGATGTTGACAACCACCGACAGGGTTCCATGTGTAATCGGTCCACTCGATGCCCCGTCGTCCAGTTCCCTTTTTTTGCTTGTTTATAGAGCGCTTGACTCGGCTATGTGTGCTGTGATTATACGTCACACTTATAATTGAACAAGTGTTCCGTCGAATAATCTACACAAAACCCGATAGAATATCCCTATATTCGTGGAGTGAACCCGTTGCCGGAACTCGATACATGCCATTTTCAGGTCGCGAGTGCATTGAGCAAAGCGGAATGGGTTGTAGACCCAACCCCATTGCATATCACGGATGCGTTTGGGAATGACCTGCACATCGATCTGACAGCTTCACGTCCTGCCAACGGACGACAGGCATTCGAGATTGGAGTTGAGGTGAAATGTTTTACGCTCCCGAAGAAAACACCGGAACTTCATCGAGCGATAGGGCAGTGTGTCGTGTACAAAGGAATATCGGAACGTGAGGGATTTGCGTTACCGATCTACATGGCCGTCCCGGAAAGCACGTATTCAAAATATTTCAATAACGCGATTGTGACAATTCTCAAGGAACACGGGATCGCGTTGCTGGTAGTTGATCTGGTAAAAGAGGAGATCGTGCGATGGAGCGAATAATTGATTTGGAAGCAACCACAAGCCGCGTTGTAGCGAGCTATGCCGGGCGTTCGCTCAATGCGAAACTGCATTATCTTCACGATAACGCGCAGAAGATCGATACCGTGCTTGTCGTGCCGCTCAAACGTGAAATTGAACCGCACATCATGCTCCTGACGCGCATCGACGGCGAGAAGGTTATCATTGAGACGGACACGACCGATAGACCGCTTGAGGATGCGCTTATTGCGGCGGGTATACCGCCATCGCAAATTGTGCTTGCGCATCAGGGCGACTAAAATGCTTTTGTAATCACAATCGCAGCCTGCTTCGCAGCGAAGTGTGTCATACTACGCACAACTTCGTCCTAATCGCGAACAGAGCCGCACACCATGCCCCAATACTACCCGCCGGACTACATCGACAACACCACCGTAGAGCGTCGCCTCGTGACCGTCCTGAATGAACTGCTCGTCAACGTCGGACAGGATGAACTTGACATCGCGAGCGGTTTCTTCGAGCCGGAAGTATGGCGCATGTTGGCCGATGGCTTGCGCGGCTTGAAGCGCTTCCGTCTGCTCCTTGGACGCGCTCCCGAACTTGACTCCACCGACCCCGCCGAAGGCGCGCTGGACCTGCGCCGCTACTACCGCGACAAGCTGCGTGGCGACCTCGAAAAATTGCCGCTCAACCGTGAATACGCTCGCCTCATTGACGACCTGTGTGCTTTTCTCGAACGCGACAGCGCCGAAGTCCGCTTCTATGCGCGCTCGTTCCTGCACGCCAAAGCCTACCTCATGCCCAATTTTGCCATCGTCGGCAGCAGCAACTTCACGCCTTCGGGTATGACGCGCCGCGCCGAACTCAACATCACCCGGCAGGAAGGTCCCGTCGTGCGTGACCTGCGCGAGAACTGGTATGCGGGAATGTGGTCCGAAGGCGAGGACCAGAAGCGCCTGCTGATCGACATGCTCCGCGACTCGAAGTTCGACGGTGCGCGCTGGACGCCGCACGATGTCTTCATCAAAGTCCTCTACGAATACTTCAAAGACCGCATCCTCCCGGAAAGCATCGAGGCGCGGCTCGGCGTCGAACTCGCCAGCTTCCAGCAGGAAGGCTTGCGCGAGGCGATCCGCCTGATTGACCGTCACGGCGGCGTCATCGTCTCGGATGCGGTCGGCCTCGGCAAGACGTACATCGGGATGGGCTTGCTGGAACACTACGTCCTTGGCAAGCGCCGCAAGGGGTTCATTCCGAAAGGGCTGGTCATCTGTCCCGCGCAGCTTCGCGAACTGATCTGGGAGCCGAAGCTGAACGAGTACGGCATCAAAGCCGATGTCATCTCGCAGGAGTCGCTTGGCCGCGCCAACTTCGATTGGAAGGCGTTCAACGGCTATGATGTAATCCTCGTGGACGAGTCGCACAACTTCCGCAATCCTGGTACGGGTCGTTACGGCAACCTGATGAAGCTGCTCGCGACGGGTAAACCCGAAAAAACGGTCATCCTGATGACCGCCACGCCGATCAACAACTCTATCTGGGACCTCTACAACCAGCTCTCGTTCATCACGCGCGGACAGGACGCTTTCTTCCGCGACTACGGCATCCGCAACCTGAAAGGCTTCTTCCGCGAAGTGCAGGACGGCGGCCTCGACATCTTCACCCTGCTCGAACAGGTGATGGTGCGCCGCTCCCGGCAGGATGTCAAGCAGCGGCAAGCGGCAGGCGAGGAAATCCGGCTGCCCGGCAAAGGCGTAATCCACTTCCCGGAGCGTCGCTTGCACAGTGTCAACTACGACCTGATGACCACCTACGACGGCTTCTACGAGCAGATCGCCACCCTCATCGATAGCCTGCACCTGATCAGCTTCAACATCGAGCAGCACCGCAAGGGCGACCGCGACGCCGAATCGAAGAAGAAGCTGCAAAGTTCGGAAGCGATCATCGCCATCCTCAAAACGCTCTACCTGAAACGCCTCGAAAGTTCACTGACCGCGTTCCGCATGAGCATCGAGAAGCAGCGCGAATATCAGGAACGCTTCTACCAAATCCTGATCTCGCAAAATCGTCTGCTCGATAGCGCCGCCAACCGCAAGCTGCTCGCCATCGAAGGCGCAGAGGACGACAGCAGCGAAAACGTAGCCACACTGATCGACACATTGGAAGAGGTCGAAATCGGGCAGTACGACTTGCGCAAAATCCGCCGCGAATTGGAACGCGACATTGAAGCACTGGATGCCATCCTCGACAAAGTGAACCTGATCCAGCGCCTCGACGACGAAAGCAAGCGTGACACTAAACTCAGCGAAGTCAAAGCCCTGCTCGGTGGCGAACTCGCGAACCGAAAAGTCCTCCTGTTCAGCTACTATCGCGATACCGCACAGTATGTCTACGATGCCCTCCGCAACGATCCGCACTGGCAATCGAAATGGAGCCGCGCACCCATCATCGAAGTGATACACGGCGGCTCCGATGGCGCGAACCGTGAATCGCTGGTGCGGCGTTTCGCTCCCATCGCCAACAAGGGCGCGGAAGAGACGGTGCAGAGCGTCCTCAGCAATCAACCTGAAATTGACATCCTGATCTCTACCGATGTCCTCTCCGAAGGCCAGAACCTGCAAGATGCAGGCGTGATCGTCAACTTCGACCTGCACTGGACGCCCATCCGCATGATCCAGCGCGCAGGCCGCATCGACCGACTCGGTACGCAGTTCGCGGAACTCGACATCTACAACTGCTTCCCGCAGCAGGGCTTGGAGAGCCTGCTCGGTCTGGTCGAGCGATTGCAAGAGCGTATCCGCGCGATAGATACCACCGTCGGCCTGGATGCGAGTGTGCTGGGTGAAGTCATTGGCACGCGCTCGCTGGATCAGCTTCGTAAGCTGCGCGCGGGCGACTCGTCCTTCGTGGAAGAACTCGAACGTGATGCCGAACTCGTCTCCACCGACGAGATGAAGCTGCCCCTGACGATCTTCCTGCAACAGGTCGGCCTGGAGCGTGTGCGCGCCATCCCGAAAGGAATCGGCTCTGGCATCGCGAAGTCGCCGCGACCCTCCGGCGTGTTCTTCGCGTTTATAGCGGGCGACCGTCACTTCTGGCGGCTGTACACCAACGAAGGCGAGATCATCTCCGATAAGCGCCGACTTTTCCGCTACCTCCTCACGCCGATGAACGAGAAGCGTGTCCTGCCGTCCGGCTTCGAGGTCTACGACCTGCTTGAGCGCGCCACCGATGACGTCCTCAAGGAAATCAACAGCGCTGTTCGGGCGCGCAGCATCCCGCCGCGACTCGGCAGGCTAAACAATGATCTGGCCGCCTCTATCAACCAGACCGGGTTGTTCTCCGCACCCATCGACACGCCGGAAGGTCAGGCCGGGCTGGACGCGCTGCGCAAGCGCGTCACGGACACCCTGCAAACCGTCTCGCTTGATCCGTTCCGCAAGGACACGCACCTGAAGGCCATCCAAGCAAGCAACCGTGAGCAGCAGGACACGCTTACGCTCATCCGCGCGCTTGACGAGTTCTTCATCGAGAACGACCTGTACCGCGAGGTCGCGCGCCCCTCCACCTTCGAGCAGGTCAAAGCGGAGGAACTGGAGTTGATTGCGTATGAGGTGTTTGGGTGAAACCAGTGCGCGTGTACACCGGAATTACATCCAGCGCTACATCGCGCGTAATCACCTGCCCGCCTTCCACACGCTCACCCGTCCAGTAATTGGTCCATTCCCCCACCGGTAGATAGACCCGCCATGTTTCCTCGCCCGGCTCCGTCACGGGCGCGACCAGCAGATTACGACCGAAAAGATATTGGTACGGGAATGCTCGGCAAGCCACATCGTTCGGGTAGACCAGCGGCAGCGCTCGCATCATCGGCAGACCCGTCTCCGCGCTATATGCTGCCTCCTTCAAAATGTACGGCATCAACTGTTCGCGCAGTTTCACGAACTTTCGGAAAACCGGAATGACGCGCTCATCTCCGGTGCGCTCCGCGATATTCCAGGGTGTGCGATCACGGCGCGGCAATTGGTGCGCGTTGTACTCCGCGTGATACTGCATGATCGGGCAGAACGCCGCCATTGCCGCCGCACGCAGGTATAATTCGGCGCTCGGAATGTCGCCGCTAAACCCACCGATGTCCCACCCCCAAAACGGGATGCCGGAGATACCCGCCGACAACCCCGCGAGGATCGACCCACGGAACGCCTCCCACGTCGAGTTCTCGTCGCCTGCCCAATGTGCCGGGAAGCGCCCTGCACCCGTGAACCCGGCACGGCTGAACGTGAGCGAGTCCGGGTTGTGCTGCTTCGCAAACTCGTGATACGCCTTGATATATTGCAGGGGATATTCATTCCAGAGTTCCGCGCCTGTGCGCCCATCCGCGAACTGCACATCATAACCCCACAGATGTTCGCCGCCATCTGTCTTGAAGCCGTCGATGTGCAGGTCTTCAAGCAGATATTCACGCTTGCCGAGCCACCACTCGCGCGCAGCGGGGTTCGTCACATCCCAGAGCATCCCGCCGCGAAACCAGAACGGGCGAATGCGGTGCGGTTCGCCATTCGCATCCTTGACCGCGTATCCATGTTCGATAAAGTGCGCGGTATCGGCGTCGTGCTGCGCCTGCGGCGCGTCCGCTTTCTTGAATGCCGGGACCTGCCAGAGGATGATCCGTATACCGAGCGAATGAAGCCAATCGATCATCGCCTTCGGGTCGTACCATTTGCCATCTGGTGGGAAGGTGAAATCGGCATAGCGAAAACGCTCTGCGCCCGCTTGCGGCAAATATTGCGCATCGTTCCATATATAGAACGTCGCTTCATCGCTCCATGCCTCAATCACCAGCACCGTTGCAGGAATGTCGTGCTGCAAGGTCGCGTTTACCTCTTCCACGACGCGCGCCTGCGAGTTCCATTCGTTGCCACTCATCCACAACCCGAACGCCCAATCGGGCGGCAACTCCGGTTTGCCCGTGTAATCGCAGAACATCCCCGTGATTGCGAGCAGATGATCATTCACGAATAAGACGAATTCCAACGCGCCGTCTTCGTCTGTTTCCGCTTCGAGTGTCCACGTATCCGCTACGCTCGCCGCCAGATCGAAGGCCATATAGCGCGGCGACTCGACCAGTAGCCCGTACCCGCGCGACGAGACGAAGAACGGCATCGGGATATACGTTCGTGTCCCTTCGTATTGCGTCTTGTATTGCTCGAAGCAACGCACGTCCACCCGTTGGCCGCGCTGATCGAGTACATTAAATCGCTCGCCGAAGCCATAAAATGCCTCATCAATTGGAGAGGCGAAGGTCAGCCGGGCGCGCTGCGTTTCCGCGTGATCGCCGTCGAGCTGTTCCGCGCGCAGTAACGATAATGGAACCTCGCCCATTGCACTGTCGCTCAACTTGCCGCGCCAAACACCCGGCTTCACCTGCTGCCACTTCACGCCAAGCTGCGGCGCGTCCTGCCAGCCGCGTACCTTATATTTAAATTGTGCTGTTGCATGGCCTGTATCATCGACAAGCCAGTACGTCACATTCGCGCCGTCAGGTTGCGCGGGGAGTTCAGTCTGCCACAGGTCGGAATATTGCGCATTACGCTCATCTCCCCCACGATCTGCCAGCCTTTGCGCCGCGATTGCAGTCTGTGGCACGCCATTCACCTGCCATTCGACCCGCACCTGCGCTGTTTCCGGCTGTGCTTGCACACCGAGCCGCACAGGTTGCCCGGCCAGCGGATGGCGCGGCGTGCGCTCGATGGGTTCCTGTTCGTAAGGGTGTTCGTTGCCGAATGGGATATGAACCAGAGATTGAGGCAGGGCATTCATTGAGCGATGTTCCTGTTTGTGTTCAAATACTCGACAAAAATAAGATACATGGCGTGCGACCAGAGCAGCGGAGTCGCGACAACTCCCCACTTGTCTACCCATGTCTGGTAATGTTCCGGCGCAAGTGAATGGTCCGTGATCTGTTCCGGCAGCAATCCCTCTGCATCAGCCTGTGTTTCAATCCAGTGCAGCAGCGCCGCCGCACGCTCGCGTTCTTCGCGCATGACATATACCCACCCAAGCCATGCAGTCAGCAGCAGCCATTCACCGCCGCCGAAGTACACATCCTTGAGGTAGCGATACACACCGCCGCCCGGACGGTGCAGATCATCCTCGATTCGGCGCAATGTTTCCTCGAAAAGCGGATCGGTCGTCCCAACAAGACCATAGGGAACCGCCATCCAGAGCAAACTACTATCGACTGCCGGATTGCCGAAATATTTCACGAAATGACCGTCGGTGACGCCGCGCTCAAGCGTGAATTGCCGGACTGCATCTGCGACAGCGCGCGTATTCAATGCCGGGTCTGCTAATGCTATTTCATTCAAGCCACTATAGATCGCGGCCAGTGTCGCAGGATGAATATGCTCGCGGTTCTCTTCCCAGCAATCGTAATTCGGCTGCTGCCATAACGCCGCCAGGTAGCGCGTCACAAGCTGAACCGTAGGATATACATTTGAGTAGAATTCGCCGTCATCGGTTAACCCGACGTGCTGCAAAAGCCCCCACAACCACGTTCCGTAACCATCCAGTTGAAAATCTCCCCAGTGGCCGGGAACCAGCCCACCATCTAGCGTGAAGCGCGTCGGCAGATAATCCGACTCGTCCGGCGTCTCCCCGCGTTCCATTTTTGCAATCAGACGGTCCACCTGCCCGGCCAATGGTCGCAGCGTGCGGTCGGTCCACTCGTAAAACTTCCGCGCGCTGTCGTGCTGCCCGACACAATCCATCGCATACGCGATCCACGTCCCATCGCGCAGCCAGCACGCCCCATACTGGCTGAAATTCGGCGACGCGATATATGCACCGCTTGCAGCTTGCCCTTCCAGAATGATTTCGATACTGCGCGTGTGCAGATTGGTCATAGCGCTCTACATTTTCCTTTGATTGATTATCTGGTTGCCGCACGACCATGAATAGATCGGTCAATTACGGTCCGATTGCGGCTGCTACACCGGACCGTAATAGCGCGGTGGCTTTAGCCCCGCGCCCGATCTATCTTTGCTACTTCTTCAACAGCGCATCCACGTCCTTCTTCGCCTGATCGAGTGCCTGCTGCGGTGTGAATTCACCGCTCACAGCCTTGTCGAGTGCGGCGGTGACTTTATCCTGCATCTCACTCTGACGCTCGATCACCGGGATTGGGATAACCGAGTTCAGCGCGTCGAAGACGGCCTGACGGTTGGCGGGCGGCGTCACCTTGAGGTAATCCGCAACGAGCGTTTTATCGGTCAGCGCCGGGAGTTCCCAACTAGCTGTGACGCGCGTCCTCGCGGCGGCGGGGCTGCTCGTGAAGAAGCGCGCCCATGTGTAGGCCGCCTGTGCATTCTTGCTGTTTGCGTTCACGGCAACCGCATTCGCGAAAAAGTGATGCGCCTTGCGCGTGATGCCCGGCTCAAGCTGGATGTCCCACGCGAACGGCGCGTCTTTCATCGCGGAAAACTGCCAGATGCCATTGACCCACATCGCCAGCTTGCCCGATTTGAACAGTTCGTCGTCCTTCACGCCGCCGAGGTCCACCGGGGTCGGCATGACGCCTTCTTTGGTGAAACTGAGCATCGTGTTCAGGACGGTGACGCATTCCGGCGAGTTGAGCAGCGATTCAGTCTGCGCCTCATTGAAGAACTTGCAATCGCCCTGCGCTGCCTTCTTGAAGAACTCGTAGAACTGCACGGGTGAATACAAGCCCCACACACCTTTGCTCTTGTCCGTCAGCTTCTTGGCCGCCGCGATTGCATCCTGCCAAGTCCAATCAGCTTTCGGATAATCGACCTTGGCCGCGTCGAAAAGCGCCTTGTTGTAGAGCAGCACGACCGTTGAGAAGCTCTCCGGTAGCCCGAATTGCTTCCCCTTTTGCTGGAAAATTTCGAGCGCACGTCCGTAATACGCTTTCGCGTCCCACGTCTTGTCTTGCGCGGTCTGGCTGCTCAGGTCGAGCAGGACATTCTTCGCCGCATAAGTTACGAAGTTTTCATAGTTCAGCTCGAACACATCGGGTCCCGCGCCGCCGTTCAGGTCAGTCTGGAGCAGCGTGAAATAATCCGCGAAAGGCGCGGTCTGTACCTTTACATCGATACCCGCGTTTGCCTTCTTGAAATCCGCGATCATCAAGTCGAGGTCTTTCAGATGGTCAGGCGCGGCGGAGAATGTGAAATAGGTGATCGTGGTCGTCTGCGCTTGCGCGCGGAACCCCGGAACGAATGCCAGTAGCAACAGCGCGGCCAGCAACACGGTGATAAAACGGCGAGTCTTCATTTTCAGAACCTTTCCTGGTAAAACGTCAAAACGTAGAGTTTGTGCAATTCACAACTGAGAACCTTGTCGCGCATCACCCCCTTTCAACCTTTCAAGCCACTGAGCGCGATCCCGCGCACGAACGCCCGCTGTGCGAAGAGATAGACGATCAGGATCGGAATGATGCTGATTACCGCGCCTGCCATGACGAGGTTCCACTGCGTCAGATATTGGCCGTGCAGCCGCGCCAGTCCGACCGGAAGCGTGAGCATCGAGTCCTGCCGCGCGACGAATAGCGGCCACAGGTACGCATTCCAGCTCCCCATGAAGCTGAATACCGTCAGCGTCGCCAGACCCGGCTTGACGAGCGGCAGGACCACGCGCCGGAAGACGGTCCAGTGCGATGCGCCATCAATGAACGCCGCCTCTTCGATTTCGCGCGGGATTGTCAGGAAGGCTTGCCGCAACAGGAACGTCCCGAACGCACTGAACAGCCCCGGCAGGATCAATGCCTGATAGGTGTTCACCCAGCCGAACAGCCGCATCAGGATGAACAGCGGCACAATCGTCACCTGCGCGGGGACCATCAACGTAATCAGGTACAGCGCGAAGACGACATCCCGACCGCGCCAGCGCATCCGCGCGAAAGCATACGCCGCCATGCTGGAGGTCAGGACCTGCCCGGCGGTTGTCAGCACCGCTACGAACAGGCTGTTGACGAACATCCCGCCGATGTTGAGCAAATCGAGCAACTTCTGATAGCTGCCGAGCGTAGCCGGGTTTGGGATGAGCGACGGTGTGGCGCTCAGGACATATTGATCCTGTGTGAGCGAAGTCGAAACCATCCAGATAAATGGCACGAGCATCACGCCCGCAAGCGCCGTCAGTGTAAGGTACAGCGCGGCGCGGCGCAACCAGAGTCTTACGCGCGGCGCATGAATATCCTGCGCTGTCGAAGCAATTGGCAGGGTTCGCGCGCGGCTAG
Organism: Aggregatilineales bacterium; assembly: GCA_965246845.1. Taxonomy (GTDB): domain Bacteria; phylum Chloroflexota; class Anaerolineae; order Aggregatilineales; family UBA2796; genus JBBRMW01. The sequence goes on along the minus strand of CBDFFR010000004.1, from coordinate 235,140 downwards.
TCATAGGCCAACCCAGCGCCGCTGCAAGCGCAATTGCACGAGCGTGATCGCGAAGATGAACGCGAACAGCACCCATGAGAGCGCCGCCGCCGTCCCCATCCGGCCATAACTGAATGCATTCTGCACGATTTGCTGGACAAGCACCGTCGTCGCGCTCTTCGTTCCCGTCTCCGACATGATCCAGACCTGATCGAAGACCTGAAACGACGCAATGAGCGAGATGATTAGCGCGAAGAACGTAGTCGGCGAGAGCAGCGGCAACGTGATCCAGCGGAAATGGTTCCATGCCTGCGCACCATCGAGCGAAGACGCCTCGCGGTATTCGTGCGGAATCGATTGCAGCCCGGCGAGGAACATCACCATCACGAAGCCGATGTCCTTCCACACGCTCGTCAGGATGATTGCGGGCATCGCCCATTGCGAACTGAACAGCCAGTTCGGACCCTGCACGCCGACTAACCCAAGCGCATAGTTCACCAGCCCGTAGCGCGGGTTGAACGCCCACTTGCCGAGCAGCGAAATCACGACCCACGAGGACACGACCGGAATGAAAAACGCCGTGCGATACAGTGCGAGGCCGCGCACTCGCTGGTTGAGCAGAAGCGCGACGCCGAGCGCGAGCAACATCACCAGCGGAATATAGCCGATGACGAATTGCAGCGTATGCGAAAGCGCGGACCAGAATTCATTGCTCGCAAAAATCTCACGGAAGTTATCCAGCCCGACAAATTCCGGTAGGCGAATCAAATCCCATTGAAAAAGTGTCAGTCCGAGTGAGGCGAGGATCGGTCCTAGCGTAAACAGGATCAATCCCGCCAGACTCGGCGCGAGAAAGAGCAGCACCCATCCCGTTTTGCGCCAGCGCCGCTCACCCGCGAGATACATTATTACATCCTTCGCTCACCGAAATAAGTCTGGCAAATAAAAACATTGCACTCAAACTGCCTTCACGACTAGTCGGTCGATAATTTCCGATTCGCCAACCATCGGCGACTTGAAAATTTCATTGAGAACGACGCACGCCGCGCCGCGCGCCCATGTTTCATCCGCAATCAGCTCCGTAACGAGCTGCGTGCGCTCGGCAAGCCCGGCGAAGACGTTCTCCGCGATAGCTGCGTACATCGCCTCGATCCGAATCGGTCCGGCGCGCAGCCCTTCACCGCTGATGACGACCAACTGCGGACTCAGTGTATTGATCAGGTTCGCGATGCCAATTCCGAGATATGTACCAGCGTGTTTGAGGAAACGGCGCGCGTTTTCGTCGCCGTTCTCTGCGGCGCTGACTACATCATCAAGCGTTAGCTCGCGACGCGGCACGGTCAGCGAATAATCATTCACGACCGCGGGGTCAGCAGCCAGCGCTTCGAGGCAGCCGCGCTTGCCACAGCTACACAGTGGACCGTCGTACATCAATGTTGTGTGGCCGATCTCGCCCGCCGCGTCGTGACAAAATTGCCCGTTCAGGACATAGCCGCTCCCAATGCCACGCCCGACCGTTACTACCGCGAAGTTATCCACGCCGCGCCCATGCCCGAACCACTGTTCCGCAAGCGTGAGCGTATTCACGTCGTTTTCCAGGTAGACCGGGAGCGCAAAGTGTGCGCTGATCGCGCTCGCGAAATCGGCATCGCGCCAGCCGAAATATGGCGAATAACGAATCAGACCGCGCATCGAATCGACGACCCCCGCGAGGCCAATCCCGATACCGAGAATTTGCTCTGGTTTAATACCTGCTTGCTCTATCGCCACCATCACCGCTTTGATGAACGCGCGTTGTATTGCAGGCAGCGCGTGGTCCGTGCCGAGCGGATACATCTTGTGAAAGAGGACCTGCGCGTGCAAGTCGGTCACGGCGCAGGTGAGCGCGTCCTCCATCAGCTTGACGCCGACGACATAGCCCGCACGCGCGTTCAGCCGCAAGAGCAGCGGACGCCGCCCGCCCGTCGATTCGCCTTCTTCGCCTTCTTCAACAAGGCTGCGCGTCAGGAGTTCGGCGGTAATCTCCGTAACGGTGGCGTTGCTCAAACCGCTGCGCCGTGCAATCTCCGAGCGGGAAAGCGCCCCGATGGTGATCAGCAAATTGAGAACCAGATTGCGGTTCATTGCGCGTATCAGGTTTTTATCGCCACGCCGCGACATATACACTCGAAACTTTCTTCGTTTACCGAAATAAGTTCTTTAAGTGTAATCCTGCTTTTTTGCGTTGTCAAGACTTTAAAGATAAGTGAATGTTCAAGTATCAGCGCCACGTGTGTACGCAATTGCTGCGACATCATTGAACATTCATACAAGTCAGGCAACACTGATCAAATTTGCGTAGCGAACTACCCGACACAAGCCGTAGAAGTGTGGACATTGGGTTAGATGCACCCTGCAAAACGAAGTGTGAGCTACTAGCCAACGGATCAAAAACGCTTGATGCGTATTACAATATATCGATCTTGAGTTGTCTTGGTGAGCGCCTCCGTTAACGGACGCACAGAACCGATAGAGATGCCGTTAAACGTATAGGTCAAACGACAAGCTTTAACGTACAAAAAGCGTATGTGGAGAACGCGCTAAAACATGTGCGCTAGATAGAATACAATGGAGAAGATACAGACTGATCGTATAATCGGGTTAAGTGTAAGTGAAGGGGCACATCTCATGAATAACATGGTACAGCTTGAAGAGGCATTGACATTAGCTCTGCGATTATCCCCCAAGCAGCGTATTCAGTTGATCGAGCGAATTGCTTCGTCTGTTGAGAGCGAAATTGAGCCTGAGCCGAAAAGCGCCTTGTTGTCGGATGAACACTGGGGTCAAAATCTTTTACAGTTACTTGACGAGCTTGGTCCCATCGAACTCGCTCACCCGGAAATTGAAGATCCCACCGAATGGGTTCAAACCATGGGCCGTGAATCAAGACAACGACGTCTTGGCAACTGGGATACGACTAATGGAAACACGGATAGCAGTAAATGACAACTGCTCTTGTTGACACAACAGCTATTGTTCATCTCCTTCGCCACTATTCACCTGCCATAACATGGTACGCCTCACAGTCGCAGCGTTTAAGCCTAAGCTCGACATCTTGGCTGGAAGTTATGGAAGGCACGACTAGCAAAGCCAATCAACTACAATGTAAAACCGTCTTGAGTCAATTTGATCTACTGTATCTTGCTCCATCTGATCAGCAGTGGGGAATGCAGCAACTTGAACGATTCCAGTTTAGCCATCACATTGGCAAAGAAGATTGTCTGATTGCATCGGTCTCATATCGGTTGCAAGTGCCGTTATATACGCACAATCTGAAACATATGCAGCCGCTGCTAGGATCACTCGCTGACCAACCATATGCGTAACTTCTTGAAGTCAACTGAATTTATATGTCACTGCGCTTATCAAAGGGTTTATTGATTAGCGCCCATGCTGCACCAAGTGAAATGCCGAGATGCTTTGCAATCTCAGGATAGCTATAGGCCTGTTTGCGAAGCAACTTGGCTTTCACGCGAAGAACTTGCTTTTCGGGCGACTCAGGTGGTTTGGGGCGTGGAGCGCGAGGTTTGATGTGCGGATTTACAGCGAATTGAGCGTGGAATAATCTAGGATACGCACCGCGACCCGATAGGGGCAAAGCCTGCTCCATGCCTTTACGGTGTGGGGCATTTTTATTTTCTGCGTCAACCATCGGGTTTTCTTGCTCTTTGCGGCTTTCATCGACATACAAGTTTGCGCGTAACACAAGGAACTGGTCAGCCCACGGTTTCAGCTTGAAGTCGACGATGCGGCGGGTGTCCAGGTCGTAGGTGATGGATGTGAACAGGACGCGAACGAAGTCCTGCTTGGCTTTTTCGTTGCTGCTATCCCACACCCGCACAATCTGGTTGACCGCGTTCACCACCAATGCCAAGTCCATCGCCGCTTTTTGAGTATCCGTCGTGCGCGACTCCCAATGCGCGATCTCGCGCTCGTTTTTGTCTACGCGCCGCAGGTATTCCTCGCGGCTGATGCGCCCATCACCGTAGAGGTGGACTGCGGCGTCTATGCGGCGGTGGCATAGTTCAATTGCTTCTTGCTTTTCCTTCTCGATGTCGGCGTCCTGTGCGATCCCGGCACGGCCTTTCTGCATCTGGATACTCAGTTCAGTCAGCAGGTTCAGCTTGTCGTCCGCAATAGTGAGTAGTGTGAGCAATCGCCCGAAATCATGTTCGTACACCGCAAGCGGTACAGAGCGGTTGGTGCAACCGCATTTCACACCGCCTTTGTGACGATAGCGCAGCTTGTCGTTCTGCTGATTGCCACTGAGCGTCGTGCGCAGTTTTGGGTTGTTTTGCGCGGCAGCCAATTTCTCGCAGTGAGCGCAGTAGGTAATCCTGTTCAGTGCGTAATCACGAGCCGCCCTGACCACCCCGTTATCGGGAGCGTCGAAGGCACGTTCCTTAAGCATGTTGCCGACCCTGACCAGCAGCTTGATGGGCATGACCGCTCGTGCCGGGTTGAAGTAAATGCCGTCTGTCCCCAAACGGGTGGAGCGGTCCTTGCTGCGCGTTTTGGCCTTCTTTTCCAGCATCGCGCCACCGAACTCCGGCCAGTTGGCGACCACCCGCCGCACATCGTCACTGGTAATCAATCGCGGGATACCCTTGCGGTCACTGAACAGCCAAGCGGACTCGTTCAGCCGATAGGCAACTTTCTCGTAGCCGATGTTGCCACGAGCATACAGGATGAGCATCCGCTTGGCACAACGATAGTACGAGCGGAAGTCAGTTGCGCCTTCCGGTCGGTTCTCCTGTGTGCCTGTTACCCATGTGCCATCCGGCAACGTCCATGCACCCTCCACGTCGGCAGTCAGGTATCCTTCTGCATCGCGCATCGTGCCGAATGGCACTTGGCCGTTGACCTTGCCCAGCTTGCGGCGGTATATTGCCAAGTCGGTCGAGCGTACAGAAATGTCGATGGAGTATGCCTCATCTTGCAGCGCGATGAACTGCGCAATCGTGCGGCCAATCGGCGTGGAGGTGTCCAGCTCCCGTCCCGGTGCGGCCAGCATCAGCTCCATTTTATGTTCGTCTACAAGATCGAGCAGGTCACTCAGGCGCGAGAGTTTACGGTGCAAGCGCGACAGGTCATTGGCGATAATGGCAATCACATCAGGGTCGCCGATGCGGTCCTTGAGCGCCAGCCAACCGGGTCGGTTCTTCTCGTACCGTCCTGATTTATGGCCTTCGGTGTCGGTGTACCATTCGACTACGTAACCCTTGCGAGCAGCTACAGCCTCAATGTTGGCACGCTGACGGTCCGGACTGTCGGTATCGGTCTTGTTGCGGGTGTATGAATTGCGGATGTAGCCGAGTGCAATCTTGCGCTCTGGTTGGGGAGAGGTGCGGCGGGCCATGTGTCAGACTCCTGTGCAGGTCGTGTGTACGGGTAGCACAAGGCCGCCCGACCTGTTAGAGTCTGAGCAGTCGTTGCGCTAGTCTCAGTAGTGCTTCGATCAGAGCGCCGTCGGTGTTGTCAGCACCTGCGGCGTTCGCTTGAAATGAATTGTGATCGATTTGGCGCAAGTATGCAAGTCGAAGATTGAGTCCAAAGAATGAAGCAAATGAAGTTAGGTGCAGTCCAATGTCCTTTGAGACTGTTTAGTATGGTGTGCATATTAGCAGTCAATATTCACTTAGGATTTACGCCCCTTCGTGTGACGCACGCTGCGCAAAAATCTTTGCAACCATGCGTTTCTCAATCCGAGGGGTCGCATCTTGAGCCTATGAATACAGGTCAAGCCCAGGCCCAAGCAATCAGAGCATACTTGAATGAGGGTGGATCACCTATCGCTTTAGAGCAAGCACTGATGACTATAGATCGCATTCCCAAACGTGTTGATGCGTCTGAACAGCGGGATACACGAACATGGTTCTACAATCGCGGTGGCGTTAGGATTGGTGACGTCAATGGCGATAAGTTGCTGGATGTCGCGGTCAGTTTTGGTACACCGGATAACAGTTACAATGTTTTTGTGTTTTTGTGCACTGGTACGTCTTACCAGTTAGTCAATGCCTTATTCGACTTGGATCCCTTGAGCAACAAAACGGGACTTGTACATGGCTTGGATCGGCCTCCTAAGTGGGTTTTCTTTGGTGATTTAATTGGTGATGACCGTGCAGAACTCGTGCTTGATATAGGAGTATCGGGAGCAACAACTATTTGGATGAGCGTCAAGATTTTGCGTTGGGACGATTCTTTCGGCAAGTTCGCTGAAATAGATGATGCAACAATTGAATATCCGGCAGATAGCGGCTCTTACTCGGTAACTGAACCGATGACGAGTAATTCACGCAACCTCATTGTGAGAACAGGATACTCAGGTTCAGGTCCTGCATCCGGTCCACAGCGCCAGCACACTATTACCTATATTTGGAATGGTAAGCAGTTCACGGAGTTAAGTGTCGTCTCCGACCCACCTACAGATCGTCTCCATGCTGCCTATGATGCACTCTATGCCGCTAATCACGGTAAATTAGCTGTTGCACTGGGCTTATACGAGCGAGTCTTTCACGACCAGACGCTCACGGACTGGTCTGACGACACGCGGCGTATAGTCCAAGCATTCGCCTCTTATGGAGTTTTGACCACAACCGTTGCGCTCTACGGCATCAACGACCCCAAAACAGCAGAAGCTTACAATGACTTTATACGTCGTTCTGCATCAGACAAAGACAACGCATCGCTTTGGTTTAAGTATGGACGCTTATTCATGCAAGTTGGTGAAACATCCATGCTGACGAACACTTGCATCCGAGTAAACGCTGTAATCAACGAGGACATCACAAAGGGTGCTAGACCAAATGGACCAAAGGGACCTCAATCGATAGATATGTGGCCGTCCTCTAGTTACAACATAAACTGGATTCCGACCGAACGCGGTTTATCTTTCTGCCCATTTTAGTCTCTAATTCCATGCATCTCGTTGCAATATACAAGCTGATCAACATTTGAATAACTGTTCCACCCAATCAGTTAGTCGGTACTCAGTAAATGAGTGCTGGTCCAGATCGTAAAGCAGGTAGCTAAACAAGCTATGTGCCAGCGTGCGGCGACCTTCATCATCCAGTGTGAACCAGAGGTGAACTGGGTCACGTAACGCGCTGATGAACTCGACCAGTTGCACGTCAGCGGCGCGAGGCACAACAACTCGCCCCTCCCATTCAGCCAGTCGTGCCAGCGTCGCGCTGCGCTGCTTGTCGTACTCGGCGTCGGAGAGGGCAAGGCTCTGGTAGGAGCGTTCCAACCGACGTAGCTGTTCTTGGCAGCGCTTGATGTGGCGTGACCGGACATTCTGCGGGTCTTCTTGTGCTGCATACTCCGGGTCGGGCTGCGCGTCTGCAACTGATGCCTCTGCGAGCAGCCGATGAAAGGCGTCGTCCTTGCAGATGAGCCGCGTCAGCACGTCCCTGACGAACAACGCTTCCAAATCGTCGGCAAGTACGGACTTGGTGCGGCAGGTGCAGGCATTGTCCAACGTGTGACGGTAGCGGCGTGCATTGGGTGTGTGGCCTCCGAGCCGGGTGCGATAACGTTCATCGCCAAGTTGTGCTGCTTTGGCGTCGCAAGCGGCGCAGCGTACTACCTGTGCCAGCGGGTAGGCTTTGGCGTTGTGGATAATACCGTCGTCGGTGGGCTGCTCGAAGCCGCGCCGCTTGCGCATCTGACCCACACGCTTGAGGTCTTCCAGCGGGAATAACGCTCGTTTGCGATTGAGCGGAATGGCATCTGTGTCTATATCCTTGTAGCCGGGTCGGTCTTTTGCCCGTCCCATACCGTAAAACCCGCCGTACGCAGGCCAGTCGGCAAGCGCCCGCCGTACATCGTCGGCGGTGAAGGCACAGGGTAGCCCTCGCTCATTGCGGAACGGATACCCTTCGGCGTTGAGCGAGCGTGCGAGGCGACCTGTTCCCACACCATGCGGCTGACTGAGATAGAAGTGCAGGATGCGGGCAAGGCTCTCTGCATAAGTGCGGTAGATAGCACCTTCTTCGGGAGAGTCGCCGGGCTTTCCTTTCTGGTAGCGGCCATCGGGCAGCACCCATGCGCCCTCTTTGCTGAGTTTGAGGATGCCGCGCTTGTTGACCGTCCCAAACGGCGCACGTCCGACCCACTCGCCTTTGTCGCGGCGGTTGGTGACAGCGATGAGTTGCAGTTCAGCAACCTGGTTGGCATAATACTCGTTTCCGGCTGCCTTTATCGCCAGCATAAAGCGGTCGGTCGGGTTGTTCAGGTCAGGTTCGCTCATCTCGTTGGCAAAGATGAGTCGCACAGCGTGTCGTCTGAGCAGTTCAATCATCTGCGTCGAGAGGAACACGCTGCGGTGTGCGCGGGAGAACTCAGCGACAATGACAGCATTCACTCGTGGGTTGGTGACGACCTCGTAGAGCAGGTCATCCATGCCCTGCCGCCCTTTCATCGAGCGTCCGCTCTTGTGACCTGTCGTGTCACGGTAGACATGGCACTCCAAGCCTTCATGCTTCGCGCGTTCGCGGATCATGCTCTCCTGCCGTTCTGGACTGAGATTCTCTACCCCTTTGCGGCTGCGCGAGAGCCGCACATAGCCAAGTGTGAGGTTGCGGCTCGTTGTTAGTAAGGCATTGGCCCGACTTGTCAGTACCGCGCCACCGCTTTTATTTTCAGCAGGAGTTCGCCGTGCGGTCATGCGTCCACCCCTTGCGATGTGTCCGCTTGAGGAATATCCGGGGCGTTGGTCGGCACGACACTGTTTAGGCTGCGGGTATAAGCCACGAGCAGGGTTTGCAGGGATGCAGTGAAGGCACTGACCAGTTCGCTATCACTGGTCGCGGTATCCTTGAACACTGCCCTTGAGTACCGCAGCACTTTGGCTCTGGATGGTTCTCGATAGCTTGTGGCTGCCGCTGGAGTGGAGCTGTTGGAATACGCGCGCTGTTGAGAAGCATAGGCCGCCTGAACGTCTGCGTGTGCAGAGCGACCGCTTGATGACTTAGACATATTGGATATGAGCAACACTTCGTTTGCCGTACCTGATCACTGAACTGGACATGATCTATGCCTCAGTGCAGGTGACGACGCAAAGCGCAATCGTCCAGAGACAGTCCAGATTGGGTACAGAAACTTCAAACCGGGTTGAAGCCGACTTCAATCCGGGTATCCAGGAACAATCCGGGTTGAAGCCGATTTGGAGCGTTGCTTGTGTCAGGTAAATTCAGGTTCAGTCCTTCACGTTCGTCTAGTCCAATGTCCAGTCTAATCCACACCTGAAGGTGTGTGGATTTGGACTAGACATTAGACATGAATCTGGCGATGTACAGTTAGACTACATTGGACATGACTGGACATGTTGGACATGACTGCTCAAAACTGATGTTTAGCCATCATTAGACATGATTGGACTCTGTGCAAAATGCAAGTGCAACGCCGATGCAGTGAGTTCGACGTCCAATCATGTCCAATATACCTTTGGACATGCTTAGAGGCTGTTTGAAAAAACCTGTTCGGTAGAATTGGAAGTACCACCGACCAATAAACCAAACAGGTACAGCAAGTGTGGCGCAAAGGGCAGAAATATACCAGTGAGTTGAGCGATGAGCAGTGGGTGCGACTGAAAAGGTACCTGCCAGATAGACAAGGCGAACGCGGACGACCGATGAAACTGGAACTGCGCGCAGTGGTGAATGGGATGTTGTACGTGCTGAAAACAGGCTGTCAGTGGGCGACGTTGCCAGCGTGCTATCCGGCCTGGCAAAGTGTGTACTATCATTTCCGTAAGTGGTGTCGAGATGGGACGCTTGAGCGCTTGCAACGGGCTTTACGCTATGAGGCTCGCCATGCGGTTGGTCGTCCCGTCCACCCGAGTGCGGCTATCCTCGACAGCCAAAGCGTGAAAACGACCAGTGTAGGTGGAGCGCGCGGGTACGATGCGGGCAAGAAAGTGGTTGGCCGCAAACGGCATATTCTAGTGGATACGCTCGGCAACTTGTTGAGTGTCGTCGTCCATCCGGCTGACTTGCAAGACCGCGATGGGGCGGTGCTACTTCTGGCACACACCTCCGATACCCTGCGCACGCGCTTGCGCTGCATTTGGGCTGACGGTGGCTATCGTGGCAGACTCAGCCTGTATTGTGGTCAGGTTTGCCGTGCCGTGCTTTGCATCGTCTTGCCTCCGCCCGACGCTTCTACCTTCATCTTGCTCCCGCGTCGCTGGGTCGTTGAGCGTACCTTTGCGTGGTTTGGTCACTTCCGCCGTCTCAGCAAGGATTTCGAGCGCTGCCCTCGTTCCAGCGAAGGCTGGCTTTGGTTCGCTGATGCCATCCGCCTTCTCAAAACCCTTCCGCCCTAATTTTCAAATGGCCTCTTAGACATGACGACCTAGCGCAAGACATGCTTCCGAAGTGCAGAACAAGGTCATCTCTCACAAATTCCTGTTGAACTATTTCACAAGAAGCGGAGTCTACAAATTGCGCGTTTTGGATGGAGGCAGCTGAGTTCGTCTCGATCAGCTTGTCTTGCCCTACGTCTCACATGAGGTCGAGCGGATACTCAATCAACAACCAATAATCATACGGCTCAGGTTCGGCACGATGACCGCGCATATCATCCTCAACGATCCAGTCGTTGATCCGCTTGGCATCTGCTTCGGTTTCGAGTAGTCCAAACATGCCGGGACGGATGTTGTACAGGTTGTACATCTCCACGTGCATAGAGCTGCACAGCCAGGAGTGTGCAAAGTTGCTGTATGAGAAGCTCACTACATCAAATCCCAGTGGTCGCCCGCCATCTGCGATGGGAAGGCGTTGTTTGACGCGTTTCTCAATGCCATACACTTTGTCGCTGTCCTGAACAGGCTCGCGCCAGTGTGCGGATTCAAGTTCACGCGGAAGACCAGCGCCGATGAGATGCAAATCTGTAGTATCGCCAAGAAGCCACTGTGCAAGATGTCGTGCCGAGTCGGGCGTGTAGAACATACTCCACACGTCCATCTCTGATGCGTACTCGTATCCGCACCAATGGACAAATTCATCCCAGTCGGCTTCTGCTACTCCAAAGTCAAGCGCCGCCTGTTTGTTTCCTGGAATCCAGCGCCAGGCAACATCGAAGCGCGGCGCGATGCACTGCGACAAGCTGAGGAGTGTCGTTGGCAGCAACTCCGTTTGTAACTGCTCCCAGCCAGGATTTCCTGCACGAATGAGGAAGTATCCTGCGGAGACGAAGCGTTGGAAGTCAATCTGCTCCATGAGGGTTTTGTCTTGCACATATTGCCATCTATGGCGCTCGTGAATACGGTATTCAGTCATCGCTTGAACAGCAGCAATCTGGCAAGCAACGTTGATGCAGAGATAGTAGCACGCGAGTGGAAGACTGAGTTGCGTCCAGCGCATCACAACCCCTCACGGTGAAGCCGATGTATGGCCGCCCTCGCAGGCGGCCATCTGCTGTGGCGCAGCCACAGCATGACCTACGCGCGCACAAACCCGCTTTGACTTGAGAAGTCTTTGCGCGCGTAGGTAGCGAGCTAAAGCTCGCCACCTTGCGCTGCGCTACAGGTGGGGATGCGGTCCGCTACCGCGCACCGCGTGCAGCTAACGCTGCACCTTGCCCTGCGCTGTGGCAGGGCAACCCGCCGCCCACAGCGCAACGTGCGGAAATTATCGATATACTTATGGTCCAAATGGACACCAAGTGGCTCTGTTATGCAAATGGTCGGATCGCAGTCCACAAGACACATTGTTACGCAGAACACTTTGCAGCAAGGGATAGCACCTTGCCGAACATTGCTGGCACATGGCCTATATGACGCCGTTGCTGCTAACAAATGCGCAACTAAGGACAGCTTCCTATACTTGAACGAGCTATTGGTTTCAACAGGATTCAACCATGCCAACTTATGCTTGGGAGCCGTTTCTGGATCAGTGGAGTCGTGAGGTAATCACTGCTGATCAAGCTGATTTGAAGCGGTTGTCTTCAGATGTAGTCACGTCTGGCTGGCTCGGCTATGAAGGCGCAACGGAAGACCAGATCGTGGCGCTTGAAGCCCGGTTGGGAACGCCGCTACCGCCATCGTATCGCCACTTTCTAGCCATAACCAATGGCTGGCGGGTAGATGGATTCGCGCTTGATCTGGTGCTATCGGGAGTTGATGAAGTTGATTGGTTCCGCACCCGCAACCTAACATGGCTGACGCAAGTCGAACAGTCCGAAGCATTCATGAATCGGCTTATAAGAGGCTACCGTAACTCTAACGATTACATGCCGGATGTGCTGGATGCTTTTCGTATCGCACCGCAAATCGGTACTGGCGTACAAGAGCGCGTGTATCTGTTCGATCCACGTGAAGTCACCGATGGCGAATGGCAGGCATGGACGACCAACCGAACGCAAACTTTGGTTCAGCAGGCGTTGCGTCCTGAACATCTCGAACTCTACGACTCGTTCTGGGACTTGATGCAAGCACTTTACGCGCGCTTCACCAGTGAGGCAAAGCTGATTATGCGTAGCAAAACAAGGCGTTCGACCGCCGAAGGTGTCCCGCTGCACTATAACTGGCAACCATTTCTGGAGCAATACAGCCGTGATTTGATCGCGTCTGGACAGCCTGTGGATGGTCAAGAGTGGCCTGACAACATACTTGCATCCGGCTGGCTTGGCTATGCAGGTGCGACGGAAGATCAGATTGTGGCACTTGAATCGCGCTTGGGAACTGCGTTGCCGCCGTCCTATCGGCAGTTCCTGGCAGTGACGAATGGATGGAGAGAAACAAGCCCGTTTATCTACAAACTCTGGTCTACAGAGGAAGTCACGTGGTTCCGGGTGCGCAACAAGGAATGGATCGATATTTGGAACAGCATGGATAACGACGATGATTACGATCCTGACCATGAACACCGTGAAATGAAAACTGCGCTTGAAATTAGCGATGTAGGCGACTCGGCAATCTTGCTGCTCAATCCACAGGTGATTTCCGCAGAAGGCGAGTGGGAAGCGTGGTTTTTCTCTAATTGGGGACCAGGTGCGGATCGATACGGCTCATTTTGGGACTTGATGCACGCACAATATGAGATAATGATCGGCCTCAATAAAAAGGAACAAAAACGATTGTCTGCCAACTTTGATTTATCCCAATTGCCTGCTAAATTGTCCGGCCTTATTGCCGAATTAAACGAAAATGCCGCGATATGGACTTCACTCGCAATCGGACCGGGTGATGAATACAACAGTAATCAGGCGCAAGCGTTCACCGCAGTGGCCGATAAGGTGCACTCCCTACTCGACACACCTCGTCCGCCATCCGAAATGCTGACTGCATTACGCGCCATTGCAGACCGCGCCGAACAGGAATATGTAATTGCTGAAACATCGGGACAGGACCAAATCGAGTCGGTGTTGGGTGAACTCAATCAACCAGGAAACAACGATCCGGCGCAGATGCTGAGTCGTTTCGGCGAGTTGTTGGGCAGGGTGAATTTTCTTGCTGCATCACAAGCCATGGCGGCCAAAGGACGTGCGCAGGGATTGCGCGCCGCTGCCGCCATTGTACGCTGGTTTATCAACGATTATCCAGTCTGAGGTTATCAGGGCAATGGCGAAAACAAGTATGCCGGAACAGCAATAGTCACTCGTGTTCCATGTGGTGTCTCTGCACAAACGCTGAGTGTCCCGCCGATTATGGCAATCATGGTGCTGTGCAGCATAAGCCCATGTCCGCTCTGATGAGCGCTGCCTATTCCAATCCCATTATCCGAGATGGATAGCTCAAGACCGCTTATGCAACGTGCAGTGATGGTGAGGCGTACTACATTGTTAATGGGCGTCGGTGACGGACCGCGCGCATGACGAGCCGCATTCCGTACTATCTCGCGAACGGCGTGGTAGACAATTTCGGCTGCTTGTGGCGGGAGTGTCACTATCTCGGCAGCGGCTTCCACTTCCCATATGATGCCCTCAAAGGCATCCGCGAACTCGCGCGTAATGCTCTGCTTCAAACTGGACAGCAAGCCGTCACGCACAAGAGTGGGTCCAACGCTGATCGGCATAACGTGCAGCAGGTTCGCTATCTGGCGATGTACAGCGGTTAATGCCTCCAGTGTGGTTTGGATTGTGTCCGGTGACGCGCTCAAGGTGAGCATGGTCGTATGGAGTTGAGGCAGAATGTCATCGTGCAGCGTGCGCCGTATCAGGTGATCGGTCGCCGCTCCGCTTGTCATATGCTGTCGCTGCAATTGAAGCAGCCGTCCGGTGATTTCGGCGCTGGCCTTGAGGTCGATCATCCGTTCCGCCGCCGCCCGCCCAAGTTCTATCTCTTCCTGAACATATAAATCACCATTTTGCCTGTCTCCGAGCAGCAGTACGCCGATTAGCCCACGCTCACTCCACAACGGAACCGCCCATTGAGCGCCCATGTAGTCCTGAGCAGCGACCAGAATACACAACGTCTGGGGCGTAGCAATCGATAGTAATGTATTCGAAATGAGCGGCGGTGTGCTTGTCGCCGGAAACCTGAGTGCGGTGCCGACTAGTGAGGCCATCGGACCCAGCGGCACAAGGTAGCCGATTTGCGCGCCAAGTGCATCGCGGCATAAGGTGACAAACTGGCTCTCCAGGTCAACCACCGGACCGGGGAGTGTAGCAAACATCCGATCATACAATGCGCCGCCTGCAACTACAGGCCGTAAGCTGGCGAGATAAGTCTCGCGTTCGTGAAAAGATAGTTGACTGAGTATCGTATAGCCGACAACCAGCAAAACACATACGCCGAGGCTTATGTAAATCGGGTGCAGGTTGAATTTTATAGCGGCACTCAGCAACACACTTCCAACGCTTGCCAGGACGAGCATCGCGCGCCAGTGGCGTGATAAACGGCGGCGCGGAACGGCTTTCCCGGTGAAAGCTTCATAGCATGTAATCGCCTGACCCAGACAGATAACCGATACCATGATGCAACCAGAAATGAGCAGGTCGAATATCGATACAAGCAAGTCCGTCGGTCCTGTAACCTTTTCCGGGATCAACCCGGATGCGCCACTAACCACCCACCCCATTACGAGCGCGATGAGCAGCGTGACGATGAGCAGCATCATTGTGGTACGTTGCATCCAGGGCTGCGCCCGCCGCCGCGCAAGATAATCGGCAAGGTTGAGCGTGCGCAACGCATTTGAGGCTAACCCGATGTTCAACAGCGTGCTGAGAGCGAAGGTAATGACCAGCACGGGCACACCAAAAATCGACGGCGTAGGCGTGAGTTCCAGCCGGATCACCTGCGCATAGCTTGGGAACGGGTTCGCCGTGATGAACAGCCCAATCAAAATGAGAGTAATCAGGCTGCTGATAGATAATCCGGTCCGGTGGCGCATATATGTCGGACCTGCATCCCAAAACCCGGCGTACCACAGCACCGCGACGTACCACACATAAGGCAGCAGCAGCGCCGCGACCAAACCCAGATACCACCATGCGTTGGAGAGATCATCGAAGGTAGACGGACCGCGCCCCAATATTGCAGTATGGCTGACAAAGAACAGCCCGCCGACCAGTAGCCCGCCGCTGCTCAACCACAGACCCCATGAGCGGCGTTCGGCATTCAGCGCGATCATCAGCGCGAGATAAAAGTGCAGGGCGGTGTTAATCAGCGAAATGGCAAGCAGCGCCCACTCCAGCAGAGTGATCGCTACCCTGTCCATATCACCCACTCCCCACGCTCATTGCGTACTTTTGCCGTCCCGTCACTATCCCAGGTAATTAATCGACCTTCCCATACAATCAGCGCGGCGCGCGTGCGGGCGGTTTTCTCATCCTCAGTGCTTTCGTTTAATCCCCACGCTGCGTAAATCTGCCCATTCGTGCGGCTGATCGTGCGCTTGTCCTGAAAGCCAAGCCGTGCGGCGATCTGCTCGTTAGTCATCCCCTGCGCGAGCATTCGTGCAACGGTTTGTTCGTTAGGTTCAAGCAGCGCCATCGGAGAATGGTCATCTTTCGCGCGTACTTCGACCATGCGTGCTTCAATATCGGGATCGATGAAACTTCGTCCGCTGACCGCATCGCGCAGCAGCGGAACGATCATACCTGGCAGCAAATAATTCGACTTTTTGACATAAGCATAGCTGCTCAAAATGCCTGAGCGCCGGAACTCCCGGTAGAACGCATCATCATCTTGTATAGAGTAGAACACGACGGGCAGGCGCGGGAGTTCACGCCGGATTGCCACCGCCGCCTGAATGCCATTCCATGCGCCCGCAAGCTGCACATCCATCAGTATCACGTCGGGCGGAACGGCCAAACTCGTTGTTAACGCCGCTTCTCCGCTTGCTGCGCTGCCCATCACGCTGACCTCGCCCGTGTTTTCGAGGCCGATTCTCAAAGCGTCGCGCAACCGATCATTATCTTCCACAATCAATAGGTTCAGCATAGGGTTTCAGTCAATGCCCTGAGCAGCGTCAGGCGTGTCTTCAATTCAGATAAGGGTAAATGGTTGGTCCGTGTGTGCCAAAGCACGCGCTCCAAACCGAGTGGCACGGTGAGTCGTTTCTGCAAATAGGACATGACGGCAGGAGTATTGTACGCTTCCAAAAATTGCTGGCTCCATCCCTGCCAACGGCCTGTATGATCACTGCCCATGAGTTCGAGCAAAAACGTCAGGAGATCGTCTGCGTGACGTTCGTTCGCGTCCAATGCTAACTCATGGCGCGTCTCGAAATCGATCAGAAATGCCCGCTCCTGCTGAGAATCATACAGCACATTTCCGGGATGTGGATCACCATGCGACCAACCCGACTCCCAATAGTTGCTGTGCAGCGCGTGTGCCTCGCGGAACGCCTGCCCCGCTGCCCGCAATGCCGCATCCGTCACCCTGTCCCGCGCAAGTAATGTGCGAATGTCGGTTCCCGGTAGCCTCTCGGTTGCCACCGCATCGCGCCCAATGACTTCGCAGCGGTAGCGATTTCTGTACAGCAATCGAAAACTGGCGAGTTCCCACGCCTGCCACCCTCGCACATCGGGGAACATCACGATCCGGCTGTGTGAAAGCCGCAAGAAAACATTACCTGCCGCGATGATCGGACCGCGACCAACTCGTCGCCTTTTGAGTAGAAAGGCACGCCCGTCGCGTATGTACGTAGTCGTTTGATTGACTCGTACTGTGTCGATGGTAATGGCGAGCAGCACGGAAAATGTCCGCTCACGGTGATGCGGCTCATTGCGTGACAAAGTACACTCCGGCCAGAATCAAGCCGACGCCGAGCAGTTGACGCGGCGCAACAGGTTCTTTGAAGACGAACGCTGCCGCTGCGACCATCAAAATATACGTTATCGCGCCAACCGAACTTGCCTGTAACAGTTTGCTTCCGGACAGGATAGTAATCCAGAGCAGCGCCGAAACTGCCCACGCAGCGACCGCGCTCATACCGCCGACGCTGAACACGATACCCAGCGTATCGCGGTTTCCCTCTCCAAGCGCTTTGAAGGCGGTGTGGCCGTAAATGTCAGTGGCGAAGTACGCTATCCACAGCGCGAGTTGCGCTAATTGATCTCGCATAAAATCACCTCGCGCGGGCAATTCCAGCGGAGCGGCAGTGTATCGTTGACTCCCCGACTGACCAACAACAGCGTCTTTCCGCATTGAAAACGTTCGCCATTCCAGCGGTATAGCCACGCACCGGGGTAGGAGCGACCCTTTCTATACACAAGATGGATTTGGCTGCCGTGCAAATGCCCCGCCAGCACAAGGTTGTACCCAAGCCGGGCGGCCTGTTCAACGTCCGCGGGATAGTGCGCGCACAAAATTGAAAACGAGGCCGGATATGGCGCGATAGTACGATCTCCACTGATTTGTATGCCACCCCACTGGCGTGTCTTCCCGGCCAGCCATACGCCGCCCACCGCCTCAACGACGGCCTGCACCCGTGCGCGTCCGGCATGATCGTCGTGGTTGCCAGGAACCGCCCATACCGGACAGAACGCTGAAAGCAAAGTTACAAGTTTCCGCAAACTGGTCAATCCAGCGGTGCGGTCGACCAGATCACCACCCAGCAGGATCAACTCCGGCTGGCATGACTGTGCCGCCTTTACGACTTGATCGATAACGTGATCGGTTCGCCTTGAAAGATGTGTGTCGCTCACATACAGCAAACGGAGCGCCGAACCCGTATTGGCGACCCGCTCATGCCGTATGTGCAGCGGTCGGTGTGTGCCAATCTCAAGCACGGCGCAAGTCCTCGTACCAAAGCACCACCGCCATGCAGCCGAGCGCCCACGAACGCACAAATCCGCGTCCAGTAAATCCACCGAAGAGCATCAACACGGCGAATTGAAGCACCGAAACCATCGCACCCAGCGTGCCACCTGCGCGGCGCATGAGCATACGGCCTTCGTGGAAGGGCGTCGTGCTGCTATCAATCACGCATGGAAACAAAAACACCATCTGCGCTTCAATCGCGTAAAAGACGAGGACCACACCAATTATGAGCGGCCACGTACCACAGGCGACACAAAACAGGAGCCAAGCCAGTGCGCCAAACGATGCCAGTCCATACTTGGCGAAACCAAGCCGTTGGTAACGTCCCTCTACAGGTAAAATCGGCGTGCCGCGAACATGCTGCATGGCGACTCGCATCCACTCCGCGCCGGATATAAATCCGCGTTTCCAGCCTTCCTCACGCGCCAATTTTGCAAAAGGCAAGCAGGGATCGTCGTAGAGCATTGCAGCGCGGGCAAGTAGTGCTTGAGCATGTGTAATCTCAACAGTTTGACTTGCCATCATGCGCCCCTCGCCACGAATAGCCAATGTACCCAACACAAGAATGCCGCGCAGTTGCCGAACACCAGCAGCCGATGCAGCATAGTCTCAAAGGCTTTACAACGCCGGATATGGAAGGCGAATTCGTCGTAACAAATCAGAACTGTCGTGATGAGCAGCGCCACCATGACGGGAACAAGCAGTACAGTCGGTTCATCTATAATGGACGCTGCCGCCATCAGAATGAACACCCCGCCGCCTGCACTCAATGCCATAAGATGGCTGTGATGCTCGTTCGGTCCGACGCTCACATACACTTTGTGGAAAAGCCAATCTCCCACGCCGCCGATGGTTGCGATAATCCCGCAAACTGCGATACCCCAAAATTGCCAGGGGAAGCGATCTACAGAATACAGCCAGGAGAACCGTGGATTTGTCTCCCGTAGCACGTACAAAGCCGCCACAAAAATTGTCCCCGGCGCAAAGAGCAGCATGAGCGATAAAAATACCGAGATTGTCAACGGGCGCGTGTTGCGCCGTAGACCTGCACCACTGGAGCGTGATCGCACATCACCTGCCACCTGTTCTGCCATTGTCTACTCCTCCACTCGCGATTCAGTGTAGAGGAGTTGTTCAGCGAATGCAGCCGCTCAGGTGTCTGATTCACAACACCTGAGTGCTTGATCTCAATACAGCGGTATTGTAAGGTATTGCCATTCTCATCAGGCGGTTCTCATCATGCGCCTAATCGCGATTGTGCCTAACTGCATCACTTCAACAAACATTTGCCTGGGCTTCGTAGCGCTGCTCGCGATTCACCATAGCCGTGCAGACGTCTCCGTAGCTTGTATCATGCTCGGAATGCTATGTGACGGTCTCGATGGGTATCTCGCACGCCGTTTCAAAGTTTGCAGCGCATTTGGGAAGGAACTAGACAATCTGGCAGATATGAGTTTGTTCTGTATCGCGCCCGCTGTGCTGCTTTACACTCGCAATCTCGAACTTATTGACGTGGCAGGTGCAATGGTGTGCATGATATATGTACTTTGCGGTGCGCTGCGTTTGGCGCGATTTGCCGCAAATGAACGCACTGAGGCGCACTTCGAGGGTTTGCCCACGCCTGCCGCTGCGTTGCTCGTGCTGGTCGCAAGCGCTCAAACTGCCATAGGATTTGCATCAGCACTCGTGCTGATTAGCAGCGGACTAATGCTCAGTCATTGGCCTATACCGCATCCAATGAAATCGCTCGAACGTCTGCAATTGCTGTTACGCCGACGCGCACCCGGTCGCCAGCCTGAACGAGGATTTGGGCATCCATTGGAAGAAACACATCCACCCGCGATCCAAATTTGATGAAACCGATCTCGTCACTTCTGGTCACGTTTTTTCCGACAACGGGATACGTGCTGATACGGCGTGCGAGGATGCCCGCAATTTGACGTACAAGAACGCTTGTACCGCTTTTTGTCTCAATAACAAGGGTACTGTGTTCGTTTATCAACGATGCGTCTGAGCGAAAGGCGGGGATATGCCCACCGGGGTGGTACGCACGGTAGCGAATGATGCCTGATATGGGCGCTGCATTCATATGAACGTTGAAGATAGAGAGAAAAATGGAAATTCGTGAGACCTCCTTTGACAAATATTCATCCTCAAAACTGTTTTCTACGGCAACTACGATTCCGCTTGCAGGAGCAACGATTATATCAATTGGCGCGTTACTCCGATGTTGTTTTGGAACACGGAAAAAGAGCGCTAGACACCCCAGGGCTGCGCCACCACTCAAACGAAAAATATGACGATGAATGCGACGAGAAGTTACTGCCCAGAGTAATCCCCAGAGCATGGTTCCAAGCCCGATTATGGGGTAGCCTTCCCGATGAAGTTTCATGCGAACAGCATTCTGTAAATATAGAACAGGACACTTTTTCTCAATTAGTCGAGGGTGGGTCATAAGGAGCCACACTGCGCAGGAGCGTAAATCAGAACTGGCACAAAAGGCATCGGCAGACCGTCCATGCAGATTGCATCCAGTCAAAGCGTCAGCCCATTTGACCCTGACTTCTCCTTATGCCCCACCCTCGACAAATTGAGGATTATTGATTCATTCCGCTGACCACCAGTTAATTGCGACTCAGATGGACGAGATATTCAATGCTGGTGTAGAACTTGAGCCACTGCTCAACTACTGCCCCGGCGCGACGGGCGGTATGGATCGGGGAGTGGGTGTCGGACGAAACCGGATTTTCAACTCTTGAACGCGCTGCTCGATAACCGTATTGCGCGTCGGAGAGGCAGTGACGAATAGCTCATAATAGTATAGCGCCCGCTCATACAGCTTGTGATCGTAGTAGTAATCCCCAACGTATTCAGCTACCTTGTAATCACCGGGGTTCAGTCTGAGGGCTGTGCTATAGTCCTGAATTGCCAGGTCTTCCTTGTCGATCAGCAAATAGACGTATGCCCGCTCAATAAAATTGTCCGGGTCAGAAGGGTCAAATGAAATGGCGAGCGAATACTCTTCAATCGCCTGATCGAAATCAGGAATACGTTGATACACTCGTGCGCGGCGCGTGTGATATGCTGCTGCCGCACCGGGGTTCAACCCAATCAGCGTTCCCAAGTCGGCCAGTGCATCTTCATACCGACCAAGTTCTTCGTACGCAACTGAGCGGTTGACGTAAGCCGCAACGAATTTGGGAAACATTTCGATTGCACGTGAGTAGCTCTCGATTGCGTTCTCATATTGTCCGTCTTTATCCAGAAACGACCCGAAGTTATAGAACACGCACGCATTTGTGGCATCATACTGAAGAGCAGGTCTGTATGCTTCAACGGCTCCCGCAAAATCGTCCTGCGCCGTAAGAATTTTTGCACGTAACGTATAGATGTATCCTTGAGTTGGGTCTGCCCTCTGAGCTGTGTCCAAGTCCTTCATTGCAGACGCATATTTACCCTGTTCGTAATACACATCCGCCCGTGATATGTATCCCACGCCAAGAGTAGGCTCTATCTCGATGGCTTTATTGGCATAGTCCAGGGCGAGATCAAGGTCTACATCCAGGTATTCTATTGAGAGATTGGAGTACGCAAAGGTGTGAAATGCGTCAACACGGATGGCCTGTCGATACTCGTCTATTGCACGTGTTGTTTGGTATTCATCACCCGCAATCACGCCCAAGTTGTTGTAAACAACAGCCATTTGCGATTGTAGCCTGAGTGCAGTATCGTAATCAGCACTGATTGCGCTCCGCACCCGTACGTCTCGGAAGCCTGTACCAGAATAACAGTCATAATCAAACGGCGCATCCTGATACGTTCGTCCCCGACTGTAGTATAGTAATGCGTTTTGAGGCTGTAGAGCTATTGCTTGCGAAAATGCGCGAGTTGCCTCATCGAACAATTGCTGCTCCAAATACGCAAGCCCTTTGTAAAATGGGATATATATATTCTTTGCATCCGATCTTGCTGCCTGCTCAAAATCAGCCACAGCTGTCACGTAGTCTTTCTGGCTATACTTCACAACTCCACGCAGAAGCAAAGCACGCCCATCAGCCGGACTTTTTCGCACCCGCTTATCGAAACTATTTGCAAGGTCTTTAAGTACATCGGCACTGGACAGCTTCAAATTCGGACCATCACTACCTGAATTTTGGAGAAGCACCCACCCTTCTATCCCAATACCACGTACCCGCCACCATATTATGGATTTTAAGAGTTTATCGGAATCGGGACCGTGCGTCAGGGTAAGTATCGTTCCTGGCAACAGTGAGAACATTGGCTTGAGTGAGGCATCTGGACCGGAGAAGATCGGTATCTCCGTGTCGCTTGATGATGAAAGGATGACCTGATTACCTTGTTTCAAAACCACATCGGTTTTTGGAGTGTGGTTGGTGCTTCTAAAAATAGAATATGTATTCTCTTCAGGCGAAGCCTTTGCACTATCGGGTGTAAACTGTGCTGAAACCATAAGCGACAAAACAAAAACCGTAGTTAGATTTAAGAGAATCTTTCGACGCATGAAATTTCCCTTTATCAAAATGGATTGCAACCAAGTATAGCGTATTGCGCTGACGAAATGCGTCCTTCCACAGAAAAAAGGCAGGTATTCGACCAAACATGAAACTCAGTTACACAGCATCTTTTTTCAAATGGTGAGGTCTTCACCATCAGATGTATCTTATTGAGTGTTATCGCCAAAAAAATTTATTTTATCGTCTCTGTCCCTAATTGCGTCTGCCACGCAATATTTGGTGAATGCGTTGCTCCGAGATGCCATACGCTTCGGCTAAGTCTGGCACAGGCTCGCCATTCCGGTGGCGTTCAATGATGGCATTGTTGCGCTCAACCTTGCGGGGGTCTCACCGGAGATAGGCGCGTCGGGCAGTGGAACATCGGTGTAAATCCAGTCGATGAAGAAGGTCGAAGCCTCCGAAGGCATGGAGCAGGGTCTGTCTCGGAAGCCCGATAGGGGCAAAGTAGGTAGACTAGATATATCATGAAACGGGAACAAGTAATAGATCGTTCCCGTTTTGTCATATACCACAATCTTCGCGACAAAGCGCTGGAGCGCCATTCGCGCCCGCTCTACATCGTTGCCGAGCAGGGTTTCGCGCATA
This sequence comes from Aggregatilineales bacterium, assembly GCA_965246845.1. Lineage (GTDB taxonomy): Bacteria > Chloroflexota > Anaerolineae > Aggregatilineales > UBA2796 > JBBRMW01. The sequence goes on along the minus strand of CBDFFR010000004.1, from coordinate 211,791 downwards.
CTGGCGATGAACTCGTCCAGTTTCTTGGTTGAGATGCGCGGAATATCGCGGGCGCGGATGAGCAGCGCTTCGGTATCGGCGATCTGCGCAGTCAAGTCGCGTTCTTCAGTTTCGCGGTCGGTCAATCGCTTCTTAACGCTCGGTGACATGCCAACCGTCTCAACGACATCCATCAACTTGCCGATGGCCGCCTGTACTTCGCACAGCCGACCGTGCAACCCTTTCAGACGCTCGTTCACATCCTCGTTCTGCGCGGTCATCGACCTGACCATTTCATCTGCAATCGGACGCAGGTTCTCGCGAGTGAGGATGTCCGTCATGATTTTGTCGATAACGGCATGAAGGATATAGGCTACGTCTGATGTGGAATGAATTTGGCGAAAAGGGGAATGGGACGCAAGATTGAAGGTACCCCTACAGTCAATCGGACCCATTCCCATGACAAGTATAGACCTGGAAACGCTTTTGACCACGCTGTACGTGCTGGTAGACGACTGGTATCAAACAGAGGGACGGCATCTGCTAAAGGGTAAGACAGGCGCAAAAGCGCAGTTCAGCGACAGCGAATTGTTGACATTGCTGCTGGCGCATGATTTTGTGCCATATCCGGGCGAAACGCAGTATGTGGCATACATGCGTGCCAACCATCTGGACCTGTTTCCTAAGCTGGTGGACCAGAGCCAGTACAATCGACGCGGGCGAGCCTTACAAGCGGTGGTGGAAGCACTACGGCAAGCGTGGTTGGGGATGTTGGGTGGGTATACCTGCGAGTGCCTGCTGCTGGATACCAAACCTGTCCCGGTGGTAGGCTACAAACGGTCCAAAACACATAGTGACTTTGCAGGGTATGCCGGGTATGGTCAGTGTGCGGCGCGTAAGCTGCACTACTTCGGCTTCAAACTCGTGCTGCTGAGTACCTGCGACGGTCTGCCCGTCGTCTACGACCTGGTGGCTGCCAACACCGACGAACGTCTTGCTGCCGAGAGTGTTCTGTACCGTGTCAACGACTGTGACATCCTGGCCGACAAGGGCTTTCTTGGCGCGGATTGGCAAGCCAGCATTGCCGATGAAACCGGCAACTGTGTCCTCACTCCCAAACGCGCCAACCAGTCCCAACAAAATCATCCGCTACTCGACGCCGCGCTGGGCAGTTTACGTGAACGCATCGAAGGCGTCTTTCACCAACTCCAGAACACAGGGCGCAACCTTGAGCGCTTGCTTGCTAAAACGGTAGCTGGCTTGACCGCTCGCATCACCCTCAAAGTCACCTGTTTGGTTCTCAAGCGCTTGCTTGCCCGTGACTTTGCCTTTGACCTCCAAACCTTTTCCATTTCACATTAGACGTAGGCTACATTCTGGACTCGCTCGACCAGGTGCGACGCGACACAAGTGCAATCGTGATTGTCGTCCACCACACCAACGCTGCATGTGGACGCGAACGCGGATCGACCGTTATTCGCGGTGGTTTGGACGTGAAATATCCACCCTCTGATGGTGTAGACGCGAGTATAGATCAGAGCAACAGTTGGATACAATCGCCGGACCATCTATGTAGTGGAGAACAGCCAAATGCTGCGGTATGTAATATGTGTGGTGGTGTGGTTATGTGCGCTTCTTTCAAGCGGCGGTGCATTGCGGGCAGAGGCCTTGCAATCGGCGTGCGTGGCGACCCCCATTCAGGGCGGCATTACGAATTTCCCCGAAGTAAGAGGGACGTCGGACACGCAAGAGCTATGGGCGCTCCTGTTCACCCCGCCAAAGCCGTTCCAAACAGGACATGAGGTGAAAATTGTCTGGCGTATGACGGGGTTCGGCAATTTCAGCATTGTGGCGCGGCACGAGGATGGTACGGAAGTTCTGCCGACATGGGGACCGGAAGCGCACGGTGGCTCAACCTGGGAGCGTCCCGGCGCAGAATATGGGACAGGCTTTATTTTCCCGAAGGCGGGCTGCTGGCGGATGATTGTGCAGCACGGCAACGACTCCGGTGAAGTGGTCTTCCGCGTAGCCGACCAGACGCCCGGACGGGTAGAAAAACTTGCCGTGACGATGACCACGCCGCGCGCTGGGCATACCGCGACTATGCTTCGTGACGGCACGGTGTTGATCACGGGCGGGATGGCGGGCGAAGGCAACATTTTCGACAGCGCGGAACTTTACGACATGCAGAAGCGCGAATTTACGGCTCTGGAAACCAAGATGACCGATGCGCGGGTAAGCCATGTGGCAGTAGAACTGAACGATGGGTTGGTGCTGATTATTGGCGGGTATGGTAAAAGCGGGCGTCTCTCCAGCGCCGAACTTTACGACCCGGCAACACACACCTTTACTGCTGTGGGATCACTGACTGCGCCGCGCGAAGGTTTCGCCGCGATTTTGCTGGATGATGGGAATGTGCTGGTCATGGGTGGATACACCAACGGCTACCGTCAATCACTGACGAGCGCTGAAATTTACGATTATCGGAAGCGAACGTTTACAGCAATTGGAGACATGACCGAGCCGCGCGCCTCGTTCACCGCCACATGGTTGTTTAATGGTCAGATTCTGATCGTGGGTGGGCGCAATGGCACACAGGTGACGGCCAGCGCCGAACTTTACGACCAGACGCGCAGAACGTTCACCAAAACGGGGGCGCTAAATATCGGACGGCACAAGCACGCTGCGATGCCACTATCCAATGGCGACGTGTTAGTTGTAGGTGGTGCGGATGTCGAGGAGTACGGGGCGGTGGGGACGTTCAAGAGCGCTGAAATTTACGACACAGCGGCGGGTACATTCCGGGACGCGCCGGCCATGCGCGAGGGACGGTATAAGATCGTTGATTCGGTGGTGAAACTGTACGATGATCGGGTGCTGGTGGTGGGGAGTGGGAGTCAGGTCGAGGTATATAATCCGGCGGTCAGGGCATTTACGGTGGCGGCGGGCAAGATAGCCGAGACACTGTACTACATGACAGCTACGACGCTCCCGACGGGTGATGTGCTGATCTTGGGTGGGTATGACGCGGGAATACGGTCAAGTGACGCGGCGTATGTGTACGCAGGTTGAGGGTGCTGGTGCGCCCGATAGGGGAAACTGTAAAGTAAGTGGTTCTCCCGCAAGTTTGTTGCAGCAGTGGTAATGAACACGCAAAAAGCGCAAAGGCAAGCACCACAATCCGGTACGAACCACATAGCCAAGTCCTATTGTTGCACCAACGGCTGCTTACTTGCACCAAACTTGAGGGAGAGCCATCATTTTTGACAGTCTCCGCAAAAATGGCTTACCTGCATTGAGCGCCCTCACCCGGTCCTTTGCCGGAAACCCCTATTCCCCACCTTGTTTGTCCTCTGCTACGGCTGTCTAAAGTAGGTTATCGAAAGAAAATCACGAACGGGGTAAACTGAGACGGATGACACGACGAGTCAACTTTGAACTGACAGAAGAACAGTTGAAGGGGCTGGAAAGCGCTATCAACAGCGATGAACGAGCAAAAGTACGGCAGCGCGCAATCGCGGTGCGGTTGCTTGGGTTGGGTTATCACCCGGAGCAAGTAGGGGCAATGGTGATGACACAGGCTAACACGGTGTATGGCTGGCATCGGCGGTATCGTGAGGAAGGGCTTGAGGGACTGGCCGACAAGCCGAAAAGTGGGCGTCCGCGCAAGGGGACACCGGATTACTGTCGGGTGCTGGCACAAACACTGGAGACAGACCCGTCAAATTATGGGTATCCATTTACGGTCTGGACGGCAGAGCGCTTGCGAGACCATTTGGAACAGGTCAGCGGTATCCGGTTGAGCATCGGACGATTTGCGATTTTGCTGGAACGTGAGGGGTACGTTTACCGTAGACCCAAAGCTGACTTGACCCTCAAGCAGAACCAGAGTGCGAAACAACAAGCTGCCGAGTTGCTCGACGAGCTAAAAAAGGGGCGCTTAATGAGGCTATCGAGCTTCTCTTTGTGGACGAAACAACCCTCAGTCTGAACTATCCGGTTCGTAATGCCTGGATGAAACGTGGGCAGCAAAAAACCATCCCCGCCTTTACCGGAAAGCGCTCCTATTTGCACGAGATTGGTGCATATAACTATCGCACCGACTGTGTAACCAGTCTCCACGTTGATCGGAAAAACAGTCAGAGCTTTATCGCGTTTCTTGAGCATCTGCTGATTCATACCTATCCTACCCAAGCAGTGGTTCTGGTGATGGACAATGCTTCTTATCACCATAGTGCTTCGGTACAGGCGCTCTTGAGCCTGTTTGCTCACCGCGTCCGCGTTCTCTGGCTTCCGCAATACTGCCCTGAACTCAACCTGATTGAACGCTTCTGGAAACATCTTAAGGAAAAAGCCTGGGTCAACAAGCTTTTTCCAACACTTGCTTCTCTACGCGACAATGTAACGCGCATCTTGAACGCTCAAAATGACCTTGGCTCGTCCCTACGTCTCACCTTCGCCAAAAACTTTCGATAACCTACTTTAGTTACTTTTCGCAACGGCTAAGTCCGTTACACGCTACGGGAGTTTACATCGGCCTCAGATATTCATGAATGTACTGGATAGCAATTCCGCCTTCACCCACTGAAGCGGCTACTCGTTTGACCGAACGCTGGCGAACGTCTCCCGCAGCGAAGACCCCTGGCATACTTGTCTCCATCTGCAAGGGGGCACGGGAAAGCTGCCAAGTCTCCGGTAAAAATCCATCAAGATCTGCGCCGGTAAGGATAAATCCCTGCTTATCGCGTGAAATCGAGGATGGCAGCCAATTCGTATGCGGTTGTGCGCCGATGTAGGCGAACAAAGCCACTGCCGGAACGGTCTCGCGCTCGCCAGAAGTGGTTTGCAACACCAAATGTTCCAGCCGTCGCGTTCCATCCCCACCAACGATCTGCGTATTTAGACGCACCTCAACGTTGTCTGTCGCCTCGATTTGCTGGATCAGATAATCCGACATGCTGGCAGCGAGCGAACCTCCACGAACCAGCAGGGTCACTCGGTCAGCATACTTTGCCAGGTAGAGTGCTGCCTGCCCCGCCGAGTTCCCTGCCCCTGCAAGAAACACCTTTTGCCCGCGCATCGCTTGCGCTTCGGTGACGGTTCCACCATAGAAGACGCCTGCGCCCACCAACACTTCGAGATCAGGTATGCCGAGACGACGGTAGGCAACGCCCATTGCTAACATTACGGAACGCGACGCGATCTCGACGCCATTGGACATTTTGACGATACGCTGATCGCCAGCGGTGCGTAGTTCGGTGGCATCACGGCCCAGATAGAATCCAGCACCAAACAACTGTGCCTGGCCATAAGCCCGTCTTGCCAAATCTATCCCGCTGACACCCGACGGAAAACCGAGATAATTACGAATGCGTGAGGTCGTGCCCGCCTGCCCTCCAGGTGCCACACGCTCGATGACAATGGTACGCAAGCCTTCGGACGCCCCGTAAACCGCCGCCGAAAGCCCTGCCGGGCCCGCGCCGATGATCGCCAGGTCATACAGTCCGCCTTGAATACTCTCATTGGTATCGTAGGCGCGTGCAAGGTCTTCATCGGATGGATTTGCGAGAACACTACCATCTTCGAGAATCCCCACCGGGAAGGGGCCGTCAGATCGTCCCACCTTTTCTAAAAGTGCTTGCCCTTCCGCCGAATCCAAATCATAGAATTTATAAGAGGCGTCGTAACGATCCATCAGGTCCCTAAACTCATGAGCGCGCTCTGACCAGCGTTCCCCAATCACCTGAACTTGTTCAGGACGCGGCAAATTAAAACGCCACCATACTTCTAGCAAAGCGGCAACCTGGCTATGAAATCGTTCGTCGAAAGCGCCTGTTGGCTTCTCCAGATAGCTATCAATCCAGCCAAAAGTCATCGCCTGAATAACGGTTTCAGAGACTGCACGATCCCCAATCTCACGAAGCAAAATACGTTGAGCATAGGGATGTAAATCATGCGCGCTCTGCAAAAACGCAATACCAGTCATTTCTGGCGGCAACTGATCGGTGAAAAGTAGCGCGACCTGTTGGTCTCGGTTCTTGAGAGCTTCCAGGTGCTGTAGCGCCACCACTGCTGAAGGTTCGCAGTTGACTTCGTAGTCAGTTCCGTAACGCTTGCTCAATTCCTGCTGGATCACCTGCAACTTTGCAGCATCTCCGTCGATTGCAAAGATGACTGGCTTATACATCGCGTTGTACCTCTCTATGGTATACCCTAAATGGCAATCATTTTTTGCCGCGCCTCAATGCCATCGACAAATAAGGCGATCAACCGCCGGAAGCTCTCATCGCGATCCAGCGGCATACCGAAACCGCCAGCCACTTCGAGGCTGATAAAACCGTGCATCACACTGCGCCATGCTCGAATGGTGTGTAACGTGTCTTTTTCGTTCTGGTTGTAATGCGCCAGCACCCGCGCCAACAAATCGACCCAGATGACGGCAATTTCCGCGTGGGCGGGTTCCTCTTTCGTCGGCGCGCGCAGCAGAGATGGATACACGCCGGGATGCGCCTGCGCGAAAGCGCGATAAGCGTCTGAGATGCTCACAATGGCCGCCCGCCCTGACTTGCCGATAGCTGCCATCTGCGTGTCCTCAAGCATTTTGCGGGAACCCCACAGCGCCATCTCCGACTGCAACCCAGACAGACCTGAGATGTGATTGTACAGCGATGGCACGCGGATTCCCAACACTCCAGCGACATCAGCCAGGGTGACAGCCTCAAACCCGCGCTGGTCGGCCAGCGTAAGGGCAACTTCAATCACCCGCCTTAAGTTAACCTGCTTGTGAGCCGCCATAGGTTGTTACTCCGGTTTTGCGTTTCGCCTCGTCAATCGCTTTCTGCATCGAGGCTACCGGATTTTCGACCACTCTGCCATGTCCTGTCGCCAGCCATTTTGGTTTGAGCGCGATTAGTGTCTCGGCACTTTGAATCGCGCTTGGTTTGTGCCAGGTTGCCATCGCCGGGAAGGGAAACAACAGTCGCATTGTGCCACCCGTCGAAGTGCCGGCCTTGGTGCTGTAGGCATCTCCGGCCAGCAGCACACCCTGACGCGGATCCCAAAAAGACACATGACCGGGCGTGTGACCGGGGCTGGCAATCACTTGCAGTGAGCCTACTTTATCGCCCGGTTGCAATAAGCGCGTCGGCACGGTCTTGACCACCGGATAACCACCCTTGAGCGGAGTCTGCGGTTCGTTAGGGTCGAGGCTTTTGTCACCTGTCAAAAAACGTGCGTCACGCGCCGAGATCATGACTGCTGCGTCGGGGATAATCGCGTGCAGCGCGTCCAACGAGCCGACGTGATCGAGATGGGAGTGCGTCAGCACGATTCGTTTGATAGTCTCGCCGTGCTGTTTCGCTGCTTCGAGAATACCTTTGGCGCCGCCCCCCATCCCTGTATCTACCAACGTGAATCCGTCGTCTTCACGCACCAGATAAAAGTTCACGAACGTCAACCGCTCCAGTTGGATGAGATATTCGCCGTGTTTTTGAATGTGCATCGCTTTGCCTCTTTAAGCTAATGTTTATAGATTTTAAACTAACTACATTAGTTTGTCAAGTTTTATGACGAGTTCACGATCATGAGCAACAATGTCATCAAAGGCAGACAAAAGTATCAGTGACAAAACCTCATTCTGAGTTTAGAACAGTACTATTCTGACTTCGTTATGGAAGCTGTCGAAACCAACTTCACGCCATCATATTCGACAAGCACAAGTCGATAGGTTCAGCTTCAGGCGTCGGTACATTTAACGCTCGAACTTGGAAACAGCGCGGCGGTATACCATATCTCCTCAGCGAATGTCAGTGGCGCTGTCTGCGCACCTTCGTCCCACTCGCCAAAAAGGGTGATAAGGCTACTCCTCCCGAACGCCGTCAGCGTGACGCCGAAACAGCCACTATTTGCTATCCACCCCATTCAGGTATCCGAGTAAGATTTTGACAATTTTACGGCTCACATTGGTGACCGCATATTCAGGGGGTATTGCCCATTCGGCTTTTTGGTCAAGAACCACCCGGACACAGAGCATGAGCATCGCCGGGTCGACACCACTGAGTATATTGCTACCACATTCGAGTGTCTCAGGGCGTTCCGTCACATCACGAATTGTGACGTTAGGTACCTTAAAGATCGCACATTCTTCTTGAACCGTGCCGCTGTCACTTATGACGCAGAATGCACTACGCTCCAACTGGATAAAGTCAAAAAAACCGAACGGCTTACAGAAGCGTATCTGGCTGTCTTTTGTGTCTAACCCATACTTCTGCATCTTGTTGCTGGTTCGTGGGTGCAGGCTGCAAATGATCGGCAGTTGGTATTTTTCTTGAAGACATTTCAGTCCTTCCACAAGCTGTTGTAAACGTGGCTCGATATCCACATTTTCTGCCCGGTGCATCGTGACCAAAAAGTAACCTGACGGGTTCAGCTTTAACGTGGACAAGATGTCGGAGGCATTAATCTGAGCGTCGTAGCTATTGATGACTTCGTTGATTGGGTTCCCGGTCACATAGACGCGATGATTCGGTATTCCTTCGCGCAGCAGATTTTCACGGCTACGCTCTGTGTACGGCAGCAGCACATCGCTACTATGATCAATAATACGTCGATTTACTTCCTCAGGCACACGGTCGTCGTAGCACCGGTTTCCTGCCTCCATATGGAAGACTGGAATACCCAACCGTTTGGCAACGATGGCAATCAGTGCGCTATTGGTGTCGCCAAGTAGCAAAAGACGATCAGGGTTATGTTCCCGGATCACTGCTTCACCCTGGATAATAATTTTCCCGATCTGCTCGCCAAGGCTGGCACTTTGCACCCCCATATAATGATCGGGAGTGCGTATGCCGAGGTCCTGAAAAAAGATGTCGCTCAAATTGGGATCAAAATTTTGACCCGTGTGTACCAAAATATGATTACAATGTTTATCCACCTCGGCAATCACGCGACTCAGGCGTATAATTTCCGGGCGTGTTCCCAAGACAGTCATCACTTTCATGCGTGAAGTTCGTCTTCGTACACCAATTTCCCTACGATCAGATTGTGCTGCTTGAGCAGTGCCGCGACCGCATCCGGAGCCATGACATTGTCCGCTGAGCTGTATTCACGTGGCAAGGGCGTGAAAGCTGAGTGGTTGTTAAGCTCAGGCAACATTGGGGCAATAGCATAATAATCCTGTCGGTCAATGGTACGAGCTGCTTCTTCATCGGAGATCAAAATCTCATGAATCTTTTCGCCCGGGCGTATTCCCGTAACGATAACTTCATTAGGACGATCTTCAATGAGCGCTTTCGCAACATCGATCATCCTGGCCGATGGAATACGAGGGATGTAGATTTCACCCCGCTCTGCACCCTTTAACGCCGCGAAAACCGTATTCACCGCTTGATCCAGACTCAAGAGGAACCGCGTCATCTCAGTCGTGGTGATAGTTACTGGTTGGTTTCGGTTAATTTGATCGATAAACAATGGGACAACAGACCCGCGTGATGCTAGCACATTGCCATAGCGTACACACACGAAGCGCGTATCGGGGCAATTAATGTTTGCGCTGATGAACACGCGCTCTTGTAATGCTTTGGTCATACCCATTACATTGATCGGCTTACAGGCCTTGTCGGTTGAAATTCCAATTACAGTTTCGACTGTAAGTTGAAATTGACGGATCGCACGAACAATATTTTCCGCACCTTCAATGTTAGTACGGACTGCCTCAAACGGGAAATACTCACAGGTCGGTACCTGTTTGAGCGCGGCGGCATTAAATACAACATCGATCCCTTGAAGCGACATGGCAATTCGTTGATAGTCGCGAACATCGCCGATTTCGAATTGCAGTAGCTGCTGAAAATTTCGATAGATGATCTCGTCCGTGGCATTCTGAGGGCGGTTTTGATAACGGACGCGCATCTCATGCTGCTTGGCCTCATCGCGCGAAAACACGATGATTTTGTTCGGTGTACCCATCTCACCAGTGAGCAATCGACGAACCAGGACTTTGCCGAGCGACCCGGTCCCGCCGGTTATGAGAATGTTTTTACCTGTCAGCATGAGAATTCTTTACCTGTTTGTAGAAAGGTGAACCTGATCAATGATACGCAGTAGTTCAACATCGTCTTGAGCCGAAACGTGTTCATAGACTCGTGTTGCATCAAACATTATCGACACGCGGTATTCACTCATGCTTTATATGTCACATCCCTAGTTATCGGCGAACACTTCCGAATGAACAGACAGCATAGCTTCAGAATGCCGGGGTACATCCTAACGTCTTCTGCATACAATACACATCTTTTATCTTCCGCTGAGTGTATCAGGTCAGCCTCAAGGTTTCAATGGTAACTGCAAACGCGTATCACGATCAGGCACTATGCACCCGGCAACAAGTCGTATGTAATTGGTCCTTATTGTGCAATGGGCAGTTGTCCGAAACACAGTGTTCACAGTGACTCAATACTTGGATGCCATATGTTATCAATGCTGCCCAATGTGCTGGTTACAAGTGTAGACATTGGACCTGAAACGCTTGACTATGCACAACGCTGCTATTCCAGACCAAATATCACATACCAACTCGCTGACCTCGAACGCTGCGTTCACTTCCGGGATGCGGCACGGCTTGAGTGCGTTTTTTTGAGCGTTCGACAGACCGTATCCATACTGAATGCCTCGACCAGCCGAAGCGCGATAATCTTGCTTATAGTCATCGCTCCCTGTATTATTGTCTTACCTCATTTCTTCGCTTCACTTTCTCGCCGTTAGTCCACCACGCTTAAAATAGTTTTGCTTGACCATGACGAAGGCGGTGCAGCTACAGGACAAACCGAGCGCAAAGTATCCCACTCTATCAATAAAACCACTAACATGGTATATATTAACCAGTGGCGAAAGTCATAACGAGAAATGAGCGATGCTGACCTTGAACGTGTCAGCTACAGGGTCAAGCTGACGAGAGATCTTGACGAGCAGGTTGAACATGGCAGCAGTGTAAGCGAAGCAGGCAACAAGCTGCGATTAGAGGGATTGCCTTGTTTGGCACGAGTGCCGGGGTCAGACTGCACCAAGGCTAATTAAATTGATAATAGAGAAACAGTATCAACATATCAAAGTCTGGAAGTCTTATGAATCGCTTTGAATCTAATCCCCGGATAGTTATCAGATTACAAAACCTGTCGCGGTTAGCTGCTGTAGTGGTGATTGCTGTTGGCTGTCTCGATATTGTAAATTGGCTGTTCAACATTGAAATACTGAGGAGCGTGATGCCCGGTCTCGCCACCATGAAATTTAATGCGGCGCTGGCGTTTGTGCTGTCCGGGATTGGACTGTTAAATCTTTGTCGGCGACCCCGCATCGCGCAGATAGCGGCTTTTATCGTGTTTCTCCTGGGGCTGTTCACATTGGGCGAATATCTCTTCAACGGGAATTTCGGCCTGGACCAGGGGTTGGTACAGGACACAGCAGCCAGTCAATATGCATATCCTGGCCGGATGTCACCAGTTACCGCGCTGACCTTTTCTCTGATTGGGGTTAGCATGCTGGTTTTTGTTCGATCCCGTCGCATAGTTGTCGCCCAGTTGCTTGCACTGGCAGCGACCTTCATCGCACTGATCTCACTTGCAGGCTATATCTATAATGAGCAGTCACTGTATCAGATTAGTATCTTCTCCTCAATGGCTCTGCTTACGACCCTTTCATTCATTATCATCGGAATCGGAGTCGTGTTTGCCCGCCCGGAAAATGGACTGACCGCGGTGATAGTAACGGATGGTGCGGGGGGAGTGCTGATCAGGCGATTATTGCCGACAGCGATTGTTATTCCGCTTGTACTTGGATGGTTGTGGCAGAAGGGACTGGAGGCGGGACTTTATGATACGAATTTTGGGCTTGCGATCGTTGCTGTGTCCAATATCAGCGTGTTCACATTAATTGTTTTTTGGAATGCTAACTCGTTGAATCCTATGGATGTCGAACGCAGTAAGGCGTTGGATGCGCTGCGCCAGATGAATGAGCAGCTTGAGTCGCTGGTACAGGATCGAACAGCCGAACTGAAACAGGCAAATCAGATATTAAATCAGGAAATTATCGAACGCGAGCGAACTCAGGCGCTTTATCGAATGCTGGTTGAGCATCTGCCTGAGACCGCCGTCATCATGTTTAATCACGAGAAGCGATACACTGTAGCGGACGGTCCTATCCTGAAAGCAACAGGCTATTCCAAGGATCACATGCTCGGAAAAACGATTTTTGAAGTTCTGCCCCTTGCATCACAGCAGGCTTTGCTGCCTCTGTATGAGCGTGTGCTTCAAGGCGAAGCATTCCAGTTTGAGCGACAGAGTGCCGGTCTATACTACAACTCGAATTTTGTTCCCATATATGATGTCGACGGCACTATCTCGAATGGGTTAATTGTCGTTCAAGACGTTACACGCCGCAAGCAAGCTGAAGAGTCGCTTGCAGAGCTAGCGGCGATTGTTCAATCGACAGATGACGCAATTATCTCCAAACGACTGGACGGCACAATTACAAGCTGGAATTTTGGTGCAGAACGTGTCTTTGGTTACACAGCCTCCGAAATGGTCGGACACTCCATTGAACTACTGTTCCCACCGGATCGGCAGAGCGAGGAGTCATCAATCATAGCAAAGCTGATGCGGGGCGAACTGATAGAGCAGTTTGAGAGTGTGCGCGTTACCAAAGACGAACGCCACATTCCAGTCTCTCTAACTATTTCTCTAATGAAAGATGCTAACGGTCAGGTAATCGGCGTGTCCAATATCGCTCGTGACATCACTGAGCGTAAGCGGGTGGAAGATGATTTACGGATGAATAAAGAAAAATTGCAAACGATTTTTGAACTGCTTCCTGTAGGCGCTTCTTTGATGAATAGTGATCGACACGTTTTCCAGATAAATTCTACGCTTGAGAAGATAATGGATATTAGTATGCCCGACCTCTTGACGGGAAAATATCGATCCAGGCAATATATTCACAGTGATGGTACATCAATACTGCCAACAGAATTTCCCAGTGAAAGAGCCTTTATAGAGCAGCAGCCCATTTATGATGTCGAAATTGGTGTCATCAAAGAAGATGGTATAACGATTTGGACAAGTGTAAATGCAGCGCCTCTGCCCGATAATCAGGGCGTCGTGATCGTAACCCGGGATATTACCGAGCGCAAGCGTTACGAGATGGAAATGCAGCGCCTTCAGATCGTGCTTGACAGGATGGTCGAAGGCGCTCAGATTATTGATTTTGACTGGCACTATATCTACCTCAATGATGCCGCTGCCGCTCAGGGACTCCGCACCAAAAAAGATTTATTAGGCAGTACCATGATGGAGATGTACCCCGGTATTGAACAGTCCTCGCTGTTTGGCGTGATGAAACGTTGTATGCAACAACGGGTCACAGAACATATTGAGAACCCGTTTACCTTTCCCGACAACACCATCGGTTGGTTCGAACTCAGCATTCAGCCCGTGCCGGAAGGTATTTTCATTCTTTCAACGGATATCAGTGAGCGTAAGCGAGCAGAAGACATAATCAAGCATGATGAGCGACTTTTACGCACCATACTTGAAATTTTGCCAATTGGTGTTCTGATCATCGATTCCACGGGGACGATTACGCAGTCCAATCCGGCAGCACAGCAAATCTGGGAAGGTGTAAGATTCGTCGGGGTTGAAGACTATGGTGAATATAAGGGCTGGTGGGTTGATACAGGAATGCTCATCCAACCTGAGGAGTGGGCGGCGGCACGGGCAATTATGAAAGGAGAAACTTCTCTCAATGAAGAAGTTGAGATAGAGTGTTTTGATGGTAGCCACAAATTTATTCTGAACTATGCCATTCCGATGCGCGATCAGCAACAAACCATTATAGGAGTAGTTGTGGTTAATCACGATATTACGAAAATTAAAAGTGATGAAATCGCCCTGCAAAGAATAAATGAGCAGTTGCAACAGGCGAATAAGGAGATCGAGCGCTTTGCCTACATTGTTTCTCACGATTTACGCGCTCCGCTCATCAATCTGAAAGGGTTCTCGGAGCTATTGCAGGTATCTGTGGAGCAGATTGATAGCGTTTTCAAAAGCGTTGCTCCTCTTTTGGATGAGGCGCAAATTGCCACTTTAAATACGGCCATCCACGAAAAAATTCCCACTTCGCTGCGTTTTATTAACACCTCGGTAGATCGTATGGATGGATTTACATCGGCCATCTTAAAACTTTCTCGCCTGGAGAATCGTCAGTTAAATTATGAAGTTGTGAATTTAAAAGACCTGGTAAGTCGCATTCTGCAATCCCTGGCTATGCAAATTACAGAGCAATCGGTTGAGATTGTTGTAGATGAATTACCTGAAATTCAGGCAGACCGCATTGCCCTGGATCAAATTCTGGGTAACATAATCAGCAATGCGATTAATTACCTTGATCCAGACCGGAGAGGACAAATTCGCATCTATTCTGAGCGCGATGATGAGAAATTGACAATCCATGTGCAGGATAATGGTCGCGGTATAGCGGAAGTGGATTATGATAAAATCTTCGCACCATTCCGCCGTGCCGGTCGCTCTGCTATTGAAGGACAAGGCATGGGATTAGCATATGTTCAAGCACTCATAAAACGCCACCACGGGAAAATCTGGTTCAATTCTACTCCTAATAGGGGTACGACCTTTTCGTTCACAATTCCTAATTCGAGGGTATAACCAAAAATGCAAACTAAACAATTCACAATCTTATTAGTGGAAGATGATGAGGGTCATGCAACCCTGATCCAGATGAATCTCAAAGACGCTGGTTTGAAGATTCCAGTTCAGCATGTGGCAGATGGACAATTGGCGCTGGACTATGTGCGACAAGTTGGTGAGCATGGCGACCTGGATTATTTGCTCATCCTGCTGGATTTGAATTTACCCGTCGTCGATGGATACGGTGTAATAGAACACTTGAAGTCGACTCATGAAACGAGCAAAATACCTATCATCGTCCTGACTTCGTCGAATGATAATCGAGAGATTGAGCGTTGCTATGCTCTCGGCTGCAGCGTTTATGTCCGTAAGCCGGTAAATTACAGAGATTTTGCTCACGCCGTAAAACAGCTCGGCACTCTTATTTCCGCTGTCGATTTGCCGGAAGACATCAGCGATTATTTCATGGAAGCACCCATTCGCGTTTTATATATTGAAGACGATCCTGGGGCAGCCGAACTCATTCGCATTCATCTGGAAAAATTTGGTTATACAGTCATGGTAGCCGCTGACGGCGAAAGCGGACTGGCACTTTGCGCTAACAATAATTTTGATGTGGTTCTCATCGATCAGACGCTGCCTGGTATGTTGGGATTGAATGTTCTTCGTGAACTTCATCGAGTCTATGACTTTCCACCCACATCAATCATGCTTACAGGGACAGGACATGAGCAGCTTGCTGTCGATGCTATGAAGTCTGGAGCCGATGATTACATCGTCAAGGATGTAACCGGGGCCTACTTTGATCTACTCGAAAGCGTCATTGTTCGGGTGCTTGATAATCGGAATCTGCGCCATAACCATGAACGAATGCTGATCAAGCAAACTCAACTTATAGAGGAGTTGCAGGCGTTCGGCTATGCAGTGGCTCATGATCTTAAACAACCTCTGACAATGCTGCAAGCCTCCTTGCATCTGTTGAAACGTTACATCGAGGCTCAGGATGGGGAGCGTACTCAGCAAAAGCTCAACCAGGTGCAAGAAGTCACTGTCAAAATGAACGATACACTCGACGCATTGATACTTTTCGCGCGTCTTCGTGAAACGCGGACGATTGTGTTTGAGCCTGTCGATGTGCGACAGATTGTTCTTGGCGTAGTGCATCAGCTCAACGAGATGATTGTGAATACCAAATCCGTTGTCACGATACAGGAAGAGATGCCTCTAGCGTTAGGATACGGTCCGTGGGTTGAAAGAATCTGGATAAATTACCTGTCCAATGCCATTAAATTTGGCGGCATACCACCGGTGATTCAAATAGGAGCATCTCCACATACAAATGGGACTGTCTCTTATTGGGTAAAAGATAACGGGACAGGTCTCACAATCAAAGAAATGGAAAAACTCTTCATACCCTTTTCGCGCTTGCGAGAACGCAGGGTGGAGGGTAACGGGCTTGGACTGGCGATTGTCAGGTTGATTGTCCGCCGTTTAAGGGGCGAAGCCACAGCAACCAGCATACCCGGTAAAGGAAGTACGTTCAGCTTCATCTTACCTGCGGCAGATAGACGATAGACCAGACAGACCGAACTTTATCAACCAATTGAGAAGTGAGCAATCATGCAGATACTGTGTATAGAAGACGATGAAGGCCTACTATATTTGCTTCGACAAGCACTTGAAAACGCACGTTTTCTAGTCACTGAAGCATTATCCGGTGTGCAAGGATTACATCTGCTTCAAGAAGGAAGTTTTGATGTGATCCTCATTGACCACGAAATGCCAATGATGACCGGAATAGAAGTAATTCGTCAAATTCAAGCATTACACTATGATGTGCCAATTATCATGTTAACTGGCGCTGGAAATGAAGAAATCGCTGTCCAGGCGTTGCGATCTGGAGCAAGCGATTACCTTGTAAAAGACACATCTCTGGGCTATTTAAAAATTCTCCCATTGGTTATTCAGAGAGTTATTGCTGAGCGTGAACTTAATCAGGCACATCAGGCCGCCGAACGCGCTTTACATCTTGAGAAAGAACGTTCCAAATTGCTGAGCCAGTTCATTCAAAATGCTTCGCATGAATTTCGCACCCCGTTGACAATGATCAAGCTCTCCAGTTATTTATTAGGACAGACTTCTGAAGAAACGAAGCAGCAGACCTATATCAGCCGGATTCAAACACAGGCGGATGCAATCTTAAATCTGGTAGAGCATTTAGTGCAATTAGCGAGGCTGGACAGTACGACTGCATTTAATCTTGTGTCTGTTGACTTGAAGGCTTTGCTGGGCCGTATCGTGAGGCAAAAAAGCGAGCTGATGGCTGCGAAAAAACTCGCACTCAATCTGGATTTACCTGAAAAGCCTGTCCCTTTGTTGGCTAATGGTGATGAATTGGCAGACGCGCTCGGTGAATTGATAAATAATGCCTGTCGATATTCCAATCTGGATGGTGTGATTCATATCACTCTTCGCTGCGAAAACATGAAAGCAACTATTACGATCCGCGATACAGGTATTGGGATGACCAATGAACAAATCACTCACATCTTTGAGCGTTTTTATCGTGTCGACGAAGCCCATTCGACGCGAGGGTTTGGCCTGGGATTACCGATTGCAGCACGCATCATAGAACTTCATCATGGCGAGATAACTGTCGTAAGTGAATTGGGAAAAGGCACATCTGTTGTGGTTAGTCTCCCTACAGCGGTGAACGGACAGATTCGAGCCGTTGACCAGCGCGTTTCTAATAGCTCATTGCAATAGCACCACAATGGGGAGACCTGGTTCGCGTGCCTGTAAGTTTGATGAGCATATCAAGCGCCTGACTGTCAGGAAGGGAGAGATCAAGCAGAATAATATCAATCGATCCCTTCCCGAGTTGGTCGAAAGCCACAGAGAGCTGCCCGGCGTTCTGGCAATGGAAAACTCCGCTCACAACCTCGGATAACATTTCCTCGATAAGGGTAACATCACCAGGATTGTCTTCAACAAGCAAAACCTGTATTGCTGCTGTGGAGTTCGTGAAAATGAACTTTACTCCTTTTGCGGCAGTTTAACCAGCGCAAACCAGAAGTCCGTCAGTGTCAGTACCACATTGAAAAACTCCTGCACATCGACAGGCTTAACGATAAAACAGTTCGCGTGAAGCTGGTAACTGATAAGAACGTCTCGTTCAGCCCTGGATGTCGACAGGACGATGATAGGAATAGTTTTCAACTGCTCATCAGCCTTAATCTCGGCAAGCACCTGACGACCATTTTTCCCCGGCAAGTTGAGATCAAGCAGAATAAGGTCCGGTCGTGGCGAATCGGTATACGGTCCCTCATGGCGCAAGAATTCGAGAACTGCCGCACCGTTATCGACCACATGCAGGTTGTGGTAGAGTTTCCCTTCCTCGAAAGCTTCTTTGGTCAGTTCGATATCACCGGGATTGTCCTCCACGAGCAGAATTTCAATCGGATTAGCATTCATGACTTATCATCCTTGATTGGAAGACTAAAATAAAAGGTTGAGCCTTTGCCCGGCTCGGAGTCGAGCCAGATACGTCCACTGTGTCGTTCTACGATTTTCTTACAGATAGCGAGGCCGAGACCAGTGCCACTGTAGTGTTTCCGGGTATGCAGCCGCTTGAATATCTCGAATATCTGCTCCGTATATTCCGACGCAACACCGATACCGTTATCCCGGATGGAAAACAACCACTGTGAGTCTTGCTGATGTGCGGAAATATGCACCTGGGGTGCATCCTCACCATGAAACTTGATCGCATTGCCGATTAGGTTCTGGAATAACTGAGCCAACTGGTTTTTATCTGCCTGGAGCGTTGGCAGAGCATCATGGGTGATCTGTGCGCCACTTTCCTTCACCGCTACGCCCAAATTGAGCAGTACAGTTTTCAGGACTTTTTCGGTGTCCAGGCTAGAGAAATCCAGCTCCCGATTACCAACGCGCGAGTATGCCAGCAGGTCATTGATAAGTTGCTGCATTCTGGTCGCGCCGTCAACGGCAAAGCCAATATAGGTGTCTGCTTTCCCATCGAGTTTACCTTGGTAGCGACGCGACAGCAGCCCCATGTAGCTCGTGACCATGCGCAGTGGCTCTTGTAAATCGTGAGAGGCGATATAGGCAAATTGTTCGAGTTCCTGATTAGATCGAGCTAATTCCTTTGCCTGAGCAGCGAGTTGCACTTCTATCTGTTTGCGCTCCGTTATATCCTGAATCATCCCGGAAACCGTTTTTGGTTTGCCCTGTTCCTGATGCGCTTTCCCGATGGTGTGAATCCACCGCGGAGTGCCTTTTGCGGTAATGATTTCTAATTCCAGATCATAGGGTTCTCCATGTTCACTGGCGCGCTGTAATGCCTGTTCAATTTGGGGTCTGGATGCGGGAGCATAGAACTCAAAGATTTCACCCACCGTAGGAGTATTCATCGGTTCAACTTCGTGAATGCGAAACACCTGTTCGGTCCACATGATTTCACTTGTTTCCAGATCAACTTCCCAGCCACCGATTCTACCGAGCTTGCCCATCTCAGCGAGCAATGCCTCGCTTTTCCTCAAGGCAGCTTCCGCCTGCTTGCGCACGGTGATGTCGCGGATAATTTTGGACGCGCCGATGATCTTACCGTTGGCGTTTTTCATGGGGGAAATTGTCAGGGCGACAGGAATGTGGCGACCGTCTTTGGTCATGCGCTCCGTTTCAAATTCGTCAACCACGTTGCCCTGTAAAAGACTTTCTATGATTATTGACTCATCATCGATCTTTTCAGGGGGAAACAGCATGTCAATTGGCTTGCCGATCATTTCATCGGCATCGTAGCCAAATATTCGTTTCGCGCCCATGTTCCAGCTCACAATGGTGCCGTCCAGCGACTTGCTGATAATTGCATCACCCGAGGACTCAACGATGGCTGCTAGCTGTGCCAGCGCGTCCTGTATTTTTTTACGCTCGGAAACATCACGAATGGAGCTGGCGACCAGGACTCCTGCTGCCGTTTCGATGGGACTGAGGCTAATTTCAATCGGGAACTCGCTTCCATCTTTGCGCAGGGCGTGCAGTTCCAACCCCACGCCCATGCCCCGCATGAGCGGGGCGGCGATATAGGTATCACGATGGGCAGGATGACGGCTGTGGAAGCGTTCGGGGATGAGCCGTTCTACCGGCTGACCGACCAATTCCTGGCGGGCATAGCCGAAAAGCGTTTCGGTTTGCGAATTCACAAGCACGATGTTGCCTTCCGGGTTGACGATCACTATCGCGTCCGGCCCGAACTCCAATAGTGCCTGGAAACGGCTCTCAGCTCGCTTGCGTTCGGTAATATCTAGCGTGACGACTATCGCGCCTGAATTCGGCAAGGGCAAAGGTGTAGCGCTGACGCTCGTCCATATTACCGTTTCATCTTCTTTAATGACTCCGATTTCCATATCGTAAATGGGCTGCTGCTCTGCCAGGGCTCGCGCGCTGGGAAAATCGGGCGGTAACAAGGGAGTGCCATCGCCACGAATGACCAGCCTCGATTTGTCCGCACCGCTCGCTAACCCTTCCTTTGACATACCCATAATTCTTGCTAAAGCGGGGTTCATTTCGATGATCTGTCCAGTGCTATCCATTACCGAAATGCCGACGGGCAGCATTTCAAAGAATGTTTGCAGCTTTTGCTCACTCTGGCGTAGTGCGGCCTCAGCACGTTTGCGAACAGAAATATCACTAACGAAGATCACCCGCGATATTCCGGTAGCTAATTCAAGCCGTGCAAGCTGAACCTGAACCGGAAATATCGTGCCGTCCTTTTTTTGCCCGAAGGACTCAAACGCTTCAGCCTGACCCAGCGGTGGTGGTTCCTGGCTAAATCGCTCAATAATTTCCGGACGTGACTGCGGAGCGATTTGGTCCAGACTCGAACGGCCAGAAATTTCGGCGGAATCTTCATATCCAAACATGTGAACGAAAGCAGGATTCACATACGTTCGTATGGGCCCTTGTCCAATAGAAATGCCAATTGGAGCATTATCAAACAGGCTGCGATAGCGTTCTTCACTTGTCTGAAGCGCAGCCTGGGCGCGTTTGAGTGCGGTGATGTCATTATGAATAGTCAACACGCAAGCCTGACCATTTATCTCGATTTGCTCGACTGATACTAGCACCACTATAAATTCCTGCGATTTAGTTCGCACCTGGATTTCAACGTCACGCACTTTGCCTTGTACCCGGATTGCCTCTAATATCCTCGCGCGTCCTGCGCCATCAACAATCCCCAGTTCAGCACTGGTGTGACCAATCAGTTCTTCCTTGCTGTAGCCTGTCATTTTGGCGAGAGCGTCATTGATCTCAATCCAGCGACCATCGGATATCGTGGCAATCGACATTGCTGCGGGGCCGACTCGAAACGCTGTGGAGAATTTTGCTTCCGATTGCCGTAGTTGCTTCGCACGCTCGACGAGGGACGCTGCCATCGTATTGAATTCACGCGCCAGCAGCCCGAGTTCATCGCTCGAAGTTTCGGGGAGGCGAATGTCGAGGTCACCCCGACCAAAGCCTGCTACACCAGCCTGCAACGCTAACACCGGGCGTGTAATAGTCCGAGCTAACCCAATTGCCAATAGAAGTGCTACGCCGAACACCAGAACACTGACGAACAAGATCGTCCGGCTGAAGGTGTTTGACGGGGCAAAAGCTTCGGCCTGGTCGAGCTTTACAATAAGACACATACGTCGTTCAGATAGCCAGCGATATACGACAATTGCTGGAATACCGCGATAATCCTCCGCTAAGACCTCCCCGCTGTTCCCAGCCAGGCAAGGCTGCACCGCGACCATGTGAACACCTTGCTGTAAGACAACCGGGTCGGAGATGAAGCGCGGTTGGGTAATGAACAAACCTGCGGCATTGACCAGGAAAGCGTCCTCTGTTTGCTGTACTGCACTTCGCCTCTGGATGATTGGAGTCATTTGACTGAGGTTCATACGCCCGATTAGAATCCCCAAAAGCTCGCCTTCAGTCGAGCGCAATGGCGCACTAATGGTCATTGTAGGGGTTTGCAGTTGAAGCGGGTAAAAAGGACCTTCAATATATAGGGCGGTCTTTCCATTGATAAACGCGGCATGGCTCTCTCTGAATTTGCCCTCCTCGCTGGAATCTGTCGCAGCAATGATACGACCGAATTGAGGCTCAAGGATAGACAGCTCCAGGAATTGCCGCTCGACACCAGATTGTGGGTACAACGCGGCTACGACACTGTCGTGTGCCGCCTGAGCCTCGGGCGAGTCAGGTTTGGCGGACACAAAATCGGCCAGATGTTGCGTCAGATTACTAGTTTTAGTAATAATATCAATATCATCCTGGCGTTCAGCTAGCCAACTGGTCAACGCCGCTTGTTTCTCTGTCGCAGTCGATTCGAGACTAAAAACCGTAGCAGCCTCCAACGCATTACGACCGCTGAACGCAGCCAATGCGCCCACTGAAGTCAGCAACAGCGCCGCGAAGAGGACGTAGAAAAGTATAAGCTTTGGTGCGAGGCGTAAGGAGCGTGTCATGGCTATGGATAAATACTCTGAATAAATTGCAACGTGTAGACTTGGTCAATGCTCACTGGCTTGGTCAGCACACCAGCTTCGCGCAGCGTTTTTTCCATCCCGACCCAGTCTTCTGCCTTCATCCATCCGATGTGGTCTTCACCCGTATTGATCAGAGGGATACTGGCAGCCATGAAGGCATTCTCGTGAGCGGCATCGGCTTTGGGCTGATGCCTGGACACAAGCGAGCCAGCAGTAGTGGGATTTTCGACCGCATAGGTCCACCCCTTTAACGTAGCGCCTAGAAAACGTTTCACCAGCTCCGGGTTTGCAGCAATCCAATCATCGCTGGCGAAAATCGTATCGGCATAAAGATGAATACCGTAGTCGTCAGGATAAATGATGTTGAGCTTATACCCGGCTGCTTGCGCGGTGAGCACTTCGTTTGTCAGGAAGACGCTGCGCACCTGAACCTCACCAGCGTAAAACCGTTTCAAATCAGGTGTTGAATCTGCGGTGGTGTATTGACCCGGTTGTATACCCAGACGCGCCATCATCGCATTTAGCACACCATGTCCAGTCGGTGCAGTTTCGATAGTTTTCCCAACAAAGTCCTGTGGAGTTTTAATGCCAGAGTCAGCCAAAGCCATGAACACTGACGGGCTATGGCGGTAAACAGCGGCAATAGCACGGACTGGCTTACCATCTGCTCGGGCCCCGACCAGCCTGTCTGAGTTGATCACGCCGAATTGGGCGGTCCCATTCAGCACCGAACCAAGCCCATCAATGCGCGGGCCACCTTCGAGAAAGGTAACCGCTAGACCCGCAGCAGCGTAGTACCCATTTTGATCGGCTGCATAATATCCTGCAGATTGAGCATTGTGTGTCCAGCGAAGTTGCAACGTGATTTGGGTAAGCGCCTGAGGTGAAGGTGAAATAGCTGTACAACTCGCCACTACGAGCATTACGCAGACAAACAAGAAAAAGGATGTGTGTTTACAAGCATTCATCGAAGCACCTCCACATCTTTATCGCAATGGAAAAGTTCGACCAACCTTATACTCAAGTCACGGCCAGCGTGAGCGTGCAGCACCACATCAACAGTTGCACTGCTTACATGCTCCGGGCCAGCAGATAGCCGATCTGCAAACTCACAGTGAAAATCCGCACTTTCAACCTCAGCCAACATTTTCTGGACAAGGTTGGTATCCCCAGGGTTATTTTCGACGAGGAAAACCTGCGTCGGCGCAGGGAAGTGAGCGGGCATAGGCATTTTTTTACTCCTTTGACAGCAATCTAACCAGTGTTCGCCAAAACGCATTCAAAAACTGTACCGGGCAAAATACCGGGGTACATAAAATCGGGAGCATTCGTGGAATCCGCCCTCGAACCGCCAACGCGGTCCATAATACCCGTGAAGACTTTACTCATTCGCCTGACGGCAACGTAAAATGGAATGTTGACCCCCGCTCCGGTTC
This sequence comes from Aggregatilineales bacterium, assembly GCA_965246845.1. Classification (GTDB taxonomy): domain Bacteria; phylum Chloroflexota; class Anaerolineae; order Aggregatilineales; family UBA2796; genus JBBRMW01. Next base: position 188,127 of record CBDFFR010000004.1, on the reverse strand, counting down.
ACTTTCTGCCCATATCTGACCCTGATGGAGTTCGACGATCAACTTGCAAATCGCCAATCCCAAGCCAGTACCGCTGATTGTGGTGTTCGAGGCATCAGCCCGGTAGAAACGCTCAAATAAATGCGTCATTTGTTGTTCTGTCATACCGATTCCCTCATCTCGAACGCTGATCTGGACAAATCCAGGAATAAGCTGACCGGAAAGGGTAACTTTTCCGCCGGAAGGGGAATACTTCGCCGCATTCGACACTAGATTCTGAAGCACTTGACTTATTCGGAAGGAATCGCCCTTGATCGATGGGCATTCGGCCAGGCCATCGATTTGAAAATCATGTTTTTGTGATACTTCAACCCAGGGCAGAACGACTTTTTGGACTAGAGGTTCCAGTCTTATCGGCTGTAAATCGAGCATGAGGCGGCTCTTGGACTCAAGACGCGCAATATCCAATAGAGAATCAACAAGCGTGCGCAGTTGCACACTTTGCTCGTTAATCATTTCCATAAAGTGTCGGCTCCGTGCGCTGTCCATATTGCGGGTGAGCAGGATTTCGCTGAAGCCAAGGATTGAGGTTAGCGGCGTCCGCAATTCGTGCGCCGCTGTCGATAGGAATTCGGTTTTGAGTTGGTTTAATGCTTGTAATTCTTCTTCGGCGCGTCGGCGGACGGTGACATCACGACTCGCAAAAACAATACCACTTACAGCGCCAGTTTCCATGAAAAGACAACTGTTCAGCGTTTCCATCCACAGATAGCTTCCATCCCTGTGCCGATAACGGCATTCGGCTTTGCCTACCGTTTGCACAGCGGCGATAACCGTCTCAACCTCATCGGGATGGATTATCGAATAAATCGACTGACCGAGAAGTTCTTCTGGTTTATAGCCCAATGTGTGCTGGATAGAGGGACTCACATACTCGACAAGGCCAGCGGCATCGGTTTGGCAGATAATATCGAGCATATTGTTGGTAATCTGGCGCAGCTTGTCTTCAATATACCTACGTTGGAGCACTTCGTGCTGAAGTGCAAGGTTGGATTGGGCCAGTTCTGTGGTGCGTGCCTCGACCAGTGCCTCAAGCTGATTTCGGTATTGGTTCAGTTCATTTTCGAGCTGCTTACGTTCGATGGCATAGTACAGAGTATGTACCAACCGATCGCTGTCGATTTGTCCCTTGATCAGATAATCCTGCGCGCCGTACTGGATCGCCTGAATGCCTATCCCAAGTTCGTCACTATGCCCGGTGAGTACAACGACAGGAATGTCCGCCGCCTCCGCCCGTAAGCGTAACAGGGTATCTAGTCCACTGCTATCCGGGAGGAAAAAATCGAGCAGAAGAACGTCATAATTCCCCTGAGTCACCATGTTTAAACCTATTGACAGTTGTTCTGCTGACTCTATCTGAAAATAAGTCCCGGTAATCTCGGTCAACAACTCACGAATAAGCTCCACGTCACCCGGGTTATCCTCAATAAGCAAGACGTTAAATGACTGCTGTTTAGTCGCCAATGAAGCACGCATGTGCAACCCCCTTCCGGAGATTGTCTAATAATTGGTAAAGAAGTACATCCGAGTTTTCTCTGGTTTTGATAGAGTGTTCATTCATGTGTGGTCCCATGTGTTTTGATAATGTCAACGCCAAGTCAATTCTATCCGCCTGTAGGCAATTCCGAGATGGCCTATTTACCATTGAGTCAATATTGTTACATCAGTATCAGGCGATTTCACCCTGACTGAGCGCTCTGTATCACTCAGAGGCTTTTTATAAAATTGCTCGTTTCATCAGGGCAAAGGTACGCATGGCATTTTCGCTACGATCTGTTTGTACAAAAGCAATTTGCGCGGCGAATTGAACTATGTTCTCAAACCGCCATTCGCGAAAAATAGCGCACACCAAACAGCGCGGCCTGTGTCCGGTCGCGCACGTCCAGCTTGGTCAAAATATTGCTGATATGCGTCCGCACCGTATTTTCGCTCACGGATAGTTCAAGGCCGATTTCCTGATTTTGCAATCCCATCGTCAGCAGGCGCAATACCTCGCGCTCACGGTCGCTCAGGGAATTCATCAGGTCCTCGGCGGCGTGGTGGGGCTTTGACAGGTTCATTGCCAATTGGGTCATCACTTGTGGATGCAGGATCGATTGACCTTTGGCGGTGGCGATGATCGCCTTCGCGAGATCATCGGGCGCAATATCCTTGAGCAGGTAACTCGTCGCGCCTGCCCGGATCGCGGGTAAAACGTGCGCCTCATCGAGAAAACTGGTCAGGATGATCACGCGCACCTGCGGGAACTGACGGGTGATCAGTTGGGTCGTCTCCGCGCCGGACATACCGGGTAGTACCAAATCCATCAACACGACATCGACGGGTATCGAGTCCAGCAATGTCAACGCTTCTTCACCCGTCGCTGCCTCCCCTGCTACTTTCAAGCAGGCTACGGATTCGAGGAAGCCGCGCAGCCCGAACCGTACCAGCCCGTGATCGTCCACAATCAACACACGAATATCAGACATCTGTTTAAACCCTCGACCAGATTTTTCTATACTTTGCGACGTAAATCCAGAATAATTTCGAGTTTCGTCCCTTGCCCTATTATACTCGCCACTGTCAACCGCCCGCCGATCTGTTTGACGCGCAGTCGCATGGTTGCCAGCCCGGTCGAGGTGCGCGGGATCAACGCTGGATCGAAACCACCGCCATCATCCTCGATGATCAGCGAGGTTTGCAGGCCAAAGCGCAGCGAAATACGCAGCACGACCGCCCCACCATGCCGGATGACATTGGAAGTCGCCTCCTGAACGATCCTGAACAGTGCGTGTTCGTGGGCGATGGTCAGCGTATTGGTCCCTTCCACACGCCACAACAGTTTGAGTTTGTGCAGCTCGCAGAGCGGCACGAGATATTGATACAGGGCATCTTCCAGTTGATGATCGTGCAGCGGCGCGGGCGTCATCTCCAGCAAAAGCGTGGTCATTTCCGATTGTGCCGCTGTTCCCATGTGCTGCACATGGGATAAATAGGTTCGCGCCAGGCCGAGATCGTGATCGAGCAGGTTCAGCGCTGCGCCCGCCGCCAGATTGATACTGAACAACTGTTGTTTGACGCTATCGTGCAGTTCGCGAGCGATGCGGTGGCGCTCTTCCAATATGGCGGTCATGCGCTCCTGTTGCGCCAGCTTCATGATTTGCCGCCGATTTTGCTCATTCGCCGCTGCTTCGGTTTGACGTGCAGTCTGGAGACGGCGCGCCATGTCGTTGAACGCGCGCGCCAGCTCGCCGATTTTGTCTGTCCGTTTGGCCGCTGGATGCTGCTCGAAATCCCCGTGCGTCATCGACTGCACAGCCTGCATCATGCTATCCAGACCCGCATTTGTCGCGTGATTCAAGTGCGCGAACAGAGCAGTACATGTCACCAACACCCCGCATAGGGTGACGAACAGCGCGATTTGAGACAGTCCGTTTTCGCTGCTGTGACGATTAAGGACCTCATCGAACGTTGAAATTGCCTGCATGGACAGGGTATCTGCATAGTCGGCCATTTGCTTCGCGGATTGCCCGGCATCCTCGCGGATTGCCGAAAGTGCGGGTTGTGCTTGCGCCCCCGCCTGTTCCAGCGTTGCCAGTCCCCGGAGCGTATTCTGCGTCGTTTGTGCCAGCGTTTCGAGCGTCGGTAAATCGAACTCAGCCGCTACCGATGCGTCACGCACGGTTATTCTGAGCGTCTGGATTAGTGCCGCAAGTGCCTGATCCGCATCACTGAAATCTCCTGTCCTTAACACCTGATCGACCTGAGCGCGAGCGTGCTGCGTTCGCAACGCGAGGTCGGCCAGCGTTCGCAATTGATGGCTGGATTGCCCTATCGATTGCCACATCTGCGCCTGACGCCACGCCAGAGTACCAGCGACGAATAACGCAATGAACCCGACCGCTATCAGGCTTGGGATATAGCCGCGCAGCAGTCCAGAGCGTCGGGCATAAGCCGGGACGCGCAACCCGTCAAAAAACGAGTTGCTGTTGGGCCCAGATTTGCGAATCGAGGGTATTTCGACCATAGCCACGTATCTTCCAGGGTTCGTTAGCGAGTTTCGGATCATTAGTGATATTCAGGGTGATCAGCGGACCATCGGCGAGGATCATGCCGGGAATATCGCGCCGCGCCGTCGCCATGCCCATCATCGCTGCATAATAGCCTGCCAGTACCGCCCAGCTATGAATGCGCGGTGACGAGTTGCGCGCGGTTGCCGCCAGCCGCCCTTCCTTGACGGATTGAATGGCCGGGATCATCGCATCGACGCCACCCAGAAAAATCTGATCGTGCAAGCCTGCTTTTTCGACCACGTTGCGCGCCGCGAGCGCCATATCGTCATTGTGCAGGAAGCCCGCTTTCAAATCCGGATGGCGGTTGAGCAATACTTCCCAAATATCGGTCGTGCGCTTGACATCCCAATCGCCGGGTTGATCATCGACCACCTGAATATCAGGATAGCGCTGCACAATATTATAGAAGCCCTGCGCCCGGCCTTGCGCTCCGGTGTGACCCTGCCGCCCCCAGGTCTGCGCGATCTTGCCGCGTCCGCCCATCTTGTCGACCAGCACCTGTACGACGCTTTCAGCCATCGCCACATTATCCGGCGTGATGAAGGCCAAAATCCCGATCTGTTCCAACAGAGGCAGCGGCGCGATCAGGGTATCCATATCGATCACCGGGATACCCCGCTTGGCAAGCGTTTGCACGGGCTTGACCAGCGTGCCGATGCTACCCGGCTGGATCGCCACAAAATCCCAATCCTGTGCGGCGATCTCATCCATGTTCGCGCGCTGAACATTCAAGTCGAGTTTACCATCGTACCAAACGACTTCGATACCCAGCCATTTGCTGAATTGCTCGGCGGCGAGTTTGCCCTGCGCGCCCCAACTGACATTCAGCCCATCATTCATCATGGCGGCGCGCAACGGCTTTTTGGATGTCTGCGCAGGTTGGCTCAACAGACTTGCGAAGGCCGGGATCGCGGCGCTGGCCGCCAGCATATGCGTCAGGAACGTTCGGCGACCCGTAAGTTTTGGCTCATTTTTTGTCGTACTCATAACACCTCAAAAAAATTGTGCTATTCGATGGATTGCCTGTCCTTGGCCGCCTCCAGGATTTTTTCGGTCAAGGCCAGCAGGTCTTCCGGGGAGAAGGGTTTGCCGAGGAAGGCATCACAGCCATAACGCTCCGCGAGCCGGGCTTCGCTGCGTCCCACCCGCGCGGTACAGGCCACAATCGGCGGGGAGGTCGTGCCGCCAAGTTGCTTTTTGAGCAATAGCGCCAGTGTCCGCCCGTCAATATCCGGCAGGTTGAAATCCATCAGGATCAGGGAGGGTTTGTTGCGACGTGCCTCCTGTGCCGCTTCCAGCCCGCGTGTAAAGTGGCGAACCACATAATTCGCGGTGGTCAGAATATGCACAATCATATCCGCATTGTCCTTGTTATCCTCGACCAGCATGATATATGGTATCAAATAGAACCAACCCTATCCCCAAAGGGACTCAACACCGCTTCGGGGGTATACAAAATCTCGCGCACGCTCACCAGCACTGCATCGGGCGCAACGGGTTTGGCGATGAAGGCTGCCGCGCCAAGCTGCATCGCGCGCGTCCGCTCTGAAGACGCCGTACAGACGATCACCGGGATTGCTTGCGTTGCCGGGTCATGCTTCAATTGCTGGAGTAAACTCCATCCCCCGACATGCGGCAGATTGACATCCAGAATGACCAGATTGGGCAGCAAACCAAGCGCCAGTTCCATGACGCGCGCCCCGTCGTGCGTATCGGTCACGATGTATCCCGCTGATTCCAGCGCGCGCCGCAACAATTCGCGCATACTGACTTCATCTTCGACCAGCAAGATCGAATAAATTTCATCGGGATCGAACGCCGACTTCTCGAATATGCTGAATGAAGCGGTCGTGTGTGTGCGGGGATCGGCGCTATCAATTTGTTCACGGGTGGCAATGGGTAGCGTGAACGTGAAACGGCTGCCTTTGCCCTCGGTGCTATCGAAGGTCAAGTCGCCACCGTGCATCTCGCTTAACTGCTTGCTGATTTCCAGTCCCAGTCCCGTACCCTCTTCCTGGGTCGCGTCCTTGCGGTTGACCTGCCCGAAGCGTTGAAAGATCGTCGGGCGAGCGGATTCAGGAATACCGATTCCGGTGTCGATGACCGAGATCGAGACCCAATCGCCCCTGACTTCGGCGCGTAAGGTAATACTCCCCGTCGCTGTGAACTTGATCGCGTTCGAGAATAAATTCAGGATAATCTGCCGCACCCGGATCGCGTCTGCCCAGACCAGCGGCAGCGCTTCGGGATAATCCGGGCGAATCTGGAGCGGTTTGTCTTTCAGAAGTCCGGTCGCGGTCGCCAGCACGCCCCGGAAAATTTCCGGTAGTTCGACCGTCGAATACACCAGGTCCAGTTTGCTGGCCTCGATCTTGCTCAGATCAAGAATATCGTTGATCAAACCGATCAAATAGTGGCCGTTATCCTCGATCAGCTTGAGATAGGGGCGGTGGACATCCTGTACAGGCGTGTTATTGAACATCTGCGGCATGGTCAGCATCGAGCGCGCGTAGCCGATGATCACGTTGAGCGGCGTGCGCAGTTCGTGGCTCATGTTGGACAGGAACAGCGATTTGGCACGGCTGGCTTCCTCGGTCTTGCGCTGTGCCTCGCTCAGTTTCAGGTTGATCGCTTCCAGTTCGGCGGTGCGCGCAGCCACGCGCGCCTCCAGACTGCCGTAGACCGTGCGTAGCTCGCGCAACATGGCCTCGAACGCAATTGCCAGATGGCCGATCTCGTCTTTGCCGCGCGTGTTTGGAATATTCACGTCCCAACTGCCCTGCCGGACACTATCGGCGGCGGCGGACAGCTTGAGGATGGGCCGGACGATGCTGCGCGTCAGCAAGACCGCGACGATCACACCGATCAGGAGCGCAATCGCTGAAAATGAAATAGCGACCCCTTGTGTACTGTTGACCTCGCTCAGGATCGCGCTAATCGGGATATTGCGAATGAGCAGCCAGCGCACCCCGATCTGGTTTTCCGGTCGGACATGGACATAGGCTTGCAAGGTGTCCGGGTAATCGGTCGAGTCGGACATGATGCCCTGATCGCGGCCAAACAACGCGATCACCTCCCGGCGCGACCGCTCCTTGTCGAACGTGACTCCGGTGTCGAGCAACTTGCCGTACAACTTTGCACTGCTCGGATTGAGGATATAGCTGCCATCGCTGTTTACCAGAAAGATAGCGGAGTTGCTATGCGAAGTAATGTCCTTGAAGATCGGGGTCAGGATGATTTTGGCGACCAGGACGCCCACAGTGTTGCTATCGACCTGAAGCGGCACCGCGTAATACAGGACCGGGAGATGCGGTTCATCGAAATGACCATTCGTGCGGCTCAGGTCGAAATTGGAGATATACACCTGGTTTGAGGCCAACCCAACCGCCTGATTGAAATACGCTTGCCCGGCCTGATTTTCGCCGCTGGTTTCAGCATTCAGAAGCTGACCCGTGCCATCGACGCGCAGCAGTTCCTGACCCCCCAGATCGATGATCCGAATATCTTTATACTGATTGGTCGAGCGATCCAGAAACGTCTTGAACAGCGCGATTTGCGCATCCAGCGTGATGGCCGCGTCTCTGGCACTAACGGCATTTGTATCAGCGGAGCCATTAACGAGCAGCGCAGCATAGTGGCGGGTGGGTGGGGCCTGACTCAAAAAAACAAGGTCTTCCTTGATGTCGATCAGCCGCCGCTCGATATTATGCGCCTCGGAGACGAGCGTGCTGAGTTCCTCGGTTCCAATTTTCTGGATGAGCGTGCTGGAGGTTGTCCGAATATTGTAGAAACTGATCACGCTTGTCGGAATGAGTAGCACAAACACAAACGCAAAAATTAACTTGTTGTGCAGTTTTTGCATGGAAAACATCGGCAGCTTGTTTATGAAGACATTCTACCCGATCTGGCAGCCTCCTCACTCATCGAAACGTGGAGAGAAAATTCGTCCATACGGATGAGCGGGATTGTCCGCGCGCTTCCTATACTGGACGCTGTTCGCAAAAGTACGTCCAAAAATGGTCAGTGTTGGAGATCAAAATGAAGTTCCTCAAGGTCGGTTTTCTTCTTTGTGCCATCGCGCTCGTGATGGCTTCCGCCGCGACACCCGTTCGCGCTCAGAAAGCGCTCACCATCGGTTTCTCGCAAATCGGTTCTGAAAGCGGCTGGCGTTCATCTGAAACAGCCTCGATCAAGGCCGAAGCCACCAAGCGCGGCATCAACCTGCTTTTCTCCGACGCCCAGCAGAAGCAGGAGAATCAAATCAAGGCCGTTCGCTCGTTCATCGCGCAGGGTGTGGATGCAATCCTGCTCGCGCCCGTCGTCGAGACCGGGTGGGACGATGTTCTGAAAGAAGCCGTAGACGCCAAGATTCCGGTTGTGCTGGTGGATCGTGGTGTGAAGGCCGCTGACACGCTGTACCTGACCAAAGTTTCCTCGGATTTCGTGCTTGAAGGGCGTCTGGCTGGCTCGTGGCTGGCGCAGCGCACCAACGGCATTTGCAAGATCGTCGAACTGCAGGGTACAGTCGGGTCGAGCGCCGCGATTGACCGTCAGAAAGGTTTCAACGACCTGATCGCGCTGTTCCCGAACATGAAGATCATCCGCTCGCAGTCCGGTGACTTCACCCGTACCGGTGGCAAGACGGTCATGGAAGCCTTCCTGAAGGCCGAAAATGGCGGCAAGGGCATTTGCGCGGTCTGGGGACACAATGACGACATGATCCTGGGCGCGATTCAGGCCATCAAAGACGCGGGGTTGAAGCCCGGCAAGGACATTCTGACCATCTCAGTAGATGCCGTGACCGACATTTTCAAGGCGATGGCCGATGGTGACGCGAACGCGACCGTCGAACTCAGCCCGAACCTCGGCGGCCCGGCCTTCGACGCCATCAACGATTTCAAGGCAGGCAAGACGGTTCCGAAGTGGATCGTTTCCACCAGCCCGATGTACTTCCCGGATACCGCCGCCGCTGAATATGCACGGCGTTCGGCCAAGTAGTTCACGACCATTGTTCAGATTGGGGCGCGTCGCTGATGCGCCCATCCCCCGACCCCAGAACGAGGGAAGGGGAGTCCGCACTCTGAACGTCCCTCCTTGTGGGGCAGAGATTTAGGGTGGGGGAAATGCAACTGCGTAACACCTATTAAAGTTAAAATAGCCTGATAAAAAAATGAACGACACACCACTTTTAGAAACCCGCAAACTTACCAAAACTTTTCCGGGTGTGCCTGCACTCACGGCAATTGATTTTACGATGTACCCCGGTGAAGTTCACGCCGTATTGGGCGAGAACGGCGCGGGTAAATCGACGTTAATCAAGGCAATTACGGGGGTGTATAAGAGAGATTCGGGCGAAATCCTGCTGGGGGGCAAGGAAATTCGTCCGCAAAATCCGCGACATGCGCAGGAGCTGGGGATCAGCGCGGTCTATCAGGAAGTGAACCTCGTCCCGACGCTCTCTGTCGCCGAAAATATCTTTCTCGGACGGCAACCGATGCGCTGGGGCATCATCGATTACCGGACGGCGAACCGCAAGGCCGTCGAACTGTTGACTGCCTTCAATATCTCGATTGATGTCACCCGGATGCTTGGCTCGTTTTCCATCGCCGTGCAGCACCTCGTCGCCATCGCGCGCAGTGTCGATCTCTCCGCCAAAATCCTGATCCTCGATGAGCCGACCGCAAGCCTGGATGCTGCCGAGGTTCAAATCCTGTTCGGCGTGATCCGCACGCTTAAGCAGCGCGGGATCGGAATCTTGCTGATCACGCATTTTCTCGATCAGGTCTACGAGATTTCGGACCGAATTACGATTTTGCGGAACGGGTTCAAAGTGGGTGAACACCTGACCCGTGACCTGCCACGAATGCAATTGATAACCGAGATGCTGGGTAAGGAACTCAACGCGGAACTGGCTTCCCAAAACGCCGCGCGTCCGGTCGCGCCGACTGAATTTTTCCGGGCGACAGGAGTCGGCAAGCGCGGTCTGCTCGCACCCTTCGACCTTGAAATCCGCAAAGGTGAGATCGTCGGCATGGCGGGATTGCTCGGATCGGGGCGCACCGAACTGGCACACCTGCTATTCGGCATTGAACGGGGCGATCAGGGTCAGGCGTTCGTGAGTGGACAGAAAGTAACGCTCAGTTCACCGCGTCGTGCGATAGGTTACGGGTTCGCGCTCTGCCCGGAAGACCGCAAGGCCGAAGGCATTATCGGCGAGCTATCCGTGCGTGAGAACATCATTCTGGCGCTGCAAGCCAAACGCGGCTGGCGCGGCTATATCTCACGGAAACGACAGGAAACGCTGGCTGGCGAGATGATCACGGCCATGCACATCGTCACACCCAATATGCAGAAGCCCGTCCGGGAACTATCCGGCGGCAACCAGCAAAAAGTCATTCTGGCACGCTGGCTGGTCTCGCAACCGGAATTTCTGATTCTGGATGAACCGACGCGCGGGATCGACGTGGGGGCGCACGCGGAAATCATCGCCATCATCAAGCGGCTGTGTGAACAGGGAATGGCCTTGCTCGTCATTTCTTCCGAACTGGCCGAGATTGTCGATTACAGTGATCGGGTGGTCGTCCTTCGGGATCGAAAAAAGGTCGCGGAATTGAACGGCGCAGACATCAGCGAGAACAGAATCATGCGGGCGATTGCCCACGACGTGACCACCGCAACAGCGGGGACAAACAGCGCATGAGCGACACTGTTGCCACCCCGATCCGCGCCGCTGCTACCCCTCGCGTACAAGCCTGGTTACAACAAAATCGAAAGGCACTCTGGCCGATCATCGCGCTAATCATCATTCTGACGATTGATCGGATCATCTTCCCCGACTTCTTCAGTATTTCAATCGTCAATGGCTATTTTTACGGCAGCGTGATCGATATTCTGAATCGAAGCGCACCCGTCGTCCTGCTTGCTATCGGGATGACGCTGGTGATTGCGACAAAGGGGGTCGATCTATCGGTGGGCGCGGTCATGGCGATCTGTGGTGCAATTGCCTCGGTGCTGGTCTCGACTACCGCGCTTCCCGTCCCGTTGATCGTGCTGATCGCGTTGGGGGCGGGCATCCTGTGCGGGCTGTGGAACGGCATTCTGGTCGCCTTCTTCGATATTCAACCGATTGTCGCCACCTTGATCCTGATGGTTGCCGGACGCGGGATCGCGCAACTGATTACCGAAGGGCAGATCGTCACATTTGTAAACGCCGAATTGAGCTTTCTGGGGACCGGCAAAGTTATAGGGTTGCCATTCACGGTTTTCATTGCGTTGTTCGTGTTACTCGTGGTCTATTTGCTGGTGCGTCGTACCGCGTTGGGGCTGATGATTGAGTCCGTCGGGGCGAACACCAAAGCGAGTTACTATGTCGGCATCAATGCGGCGCTGATCAAATTGCTGGCCTACGTCGTTTCTGGCATTTGCGCCGCCATCGCCGGGCTGATCGTGGCTGCCGACATCAAGGGAGCCGACGCGAACAATGCCGGGCTGTGGCTGGAACTGGATGCTATTCTGGCGGTGGTGGTCGGCGGAACCGCGCTCAGTGGGGGACGTTTCTATCTTTTCCTGAGCATTGTCGGCGCGCTCATCATCCAGAGCATGAACACCGGAATTCTGGTCAGCGGGATCACGCCCGAATTCAACCTGGTGGTCAAAGCGGTGGTTGTGCTGTTCGTCCTGCTCATCCAGTCCCCCGAATTCAGACATATTATCGCCCGGCCATTTCGAGGACGATCCGCATGAAATCCCGTTTTTTGCCGCTGATTGCTACCATCAGCGTATTTTTTCTGCTCTATCTGGCTGGCTTTCTGCGCTTTCCGGCGTTTGGGACCACGCGCGTCATCGGTAACTTCCTCACCGATAATGCGTTTATCGGAATTACGGCCATCGGCATGACGTTTGTAATCCTCTCCGGCGGGATTGATTTGTCTGTCGGTTCGGTGATCGCGTTCATCGGGGTCTTTTGCGCGCTGATGATCGAACGGGCGCACATCGATCCAATCCTTGTATTTGGAATGGCGTTATTGCTTGGTGCGGCGTTCGGGGCGGCGATGGGCGCGGCGATCCACTATTTCAAGATTCCACCATTTATCGTCACCCTGTCCGGGATGTTTCTGGCGCGCGGGATGGCTTTCGTCCTGACCAAAGAATCGGTCGCCATTGAACACCCGTTTTACAAGGCAATTTCGGATGTCGCCATTCGTTTCCCGGATCGCGGCAAACTCAGCTTTCTGGCAATGATCTTTCTGGTCGTGCTGGGCGTTGGCATCTTCATCGCGCACTACACGCGCTTTGGTCGCAACGTCTATGCAGTGGGCGGGAATGAAACGGCGGCCTTGCTGCTTGGCGTGCCGATGCGGAGTACCACGATCCTGATTTATGCGTGGAGCAGCTTTCTGGCGGCGCTGGCCGGGATCGTCTATTCGCTGTACACCTCGTCGGGCTATCCGCTGGCGACGGTGGGTGTGGAGCTGGACGCAATCGCGGCGGTGGTGATCGGCGGGACGCTGCTCACGGGCGGGGCGGGGTATGTGGCTGGAACATTCATCGGAGTGTTAATTCAGGGTGTCATTCAGACCTATATCACGTTCGATGGAACGTTGAATAGCTGGTGGACCAAAATCCTGATTGGTTTCCTGCTGTTTCTATTTATCGCCCTCCAGAAATTGATCCTGTCGCGGCAACGGCGCGAGGTCACGGGTGCGATTAACCTGCAAACATCCGTAGTACCACCTTGAGGCGCGCCTGAAGTCACGGTCGGCCAAACTTGCTGTTCGTCCCTGCGCGTTTTCGGTCACTACCCGGACACCCTGTCCAGCCAAGCCTGCACTGCGCGCGCTGTCACGCGAACGTTCGGTTCGCGCAACACGCTCACGTGTGTTCCGGGAATGTCAATCAGCGTGAGCGGACCGCGCGCTACGAATTCCAACGCTCGAAACATGCGAATCGCCACGCTATCGTCGTCTGCACGCAGGTAGGTCAGGTCGCCGTCGTATGGACGCGGCACATAGGTTTTGACAGCCCGCGCTGATGCCTCAATCACACGGCGAATCGAGTCGGGAAACGATGTTACATCCAGCTTCTCCACTGCTGCTGACTGATCAGGTATCAAGCGGAGCGCGGTTTGCACATATGCGCAGCGCTCCCGCAAGTAACGGAGCCGGTAGCGACGCGGCATCCTGAACATCGCAAACAATATACTGTACGCGCGGTTGACCTTCCGACTTCGGGTCCAGCGCAGTGGCGTCGATGCAGACTTCACATACGCATTGGCCTGCAAATGATCGTCGATCATCAAAACATGCACCGCCTGATGTCCTTTTTCACGGAGTTTTCGCCCAATTTCCAGCGCGATTCGTCCGCCCATCGAATAGCCAACGAGCAAGTACGGGCCATTCTTTTGCACAGCTTCAATCTGTGCCACATGGTGGCGGCTCATTGCGTCGATGCTGTCCAATGGAGCTTCGTCATCGTCGAAGCCAACTGCCTGCAGGCCGAAGACAGGCTGTTCCGGGTCGAGGTACGCCGCCAACTGCTGATACATCATAATTCCGCCTTCCAGCGCATGGGTGCAGTACAGCGGCGGACGATTTCCCTCCACGCGAAGGGGAATCAATGTGCCAGAGTCGTTGGGGGGTGTCGCGCCACTCGCCTGTAATTGCTCAACCACGACAGCCTGTTCACGGATGGTCGGCGCGTCGAACAAGTTCACCAATTTGATGCTGATCTGGAATGTGTCGCGCATCCTGACAATCAGGCGAGCCGCACTCAACGATGTCCCGCCCAGTCCTTGAAATGTGTCACCGATGCCGATGTCCGATTCCGGTTTTCCGAGGATCGATGACCACAGCCCGACCAGCGCGCGTTCGACCGGAGTGCGGGCTTCAGAAGAGTCCGATTGACGCATTTTCTCAGTGGCGGATATTCCCTTGTACCGTTCAGTCAGTTTGTACCGTTCGATTTTGCCGAGTGAAGTCCTGGGAAGCTCGTCCACGAACAGGATATGGCGCGGAATTTTGTATTCAGCCAGGAAGGTTCCCATGAATAGACGCAGATCATTGATCGAAAGTGGCTGCGAATCGCGTGCGATAATTGCAGCGGCAATCTCCTCACCCATGCTTTCATCCCAAATTCCGAAGACGGCTGCCTCGCTGACCGCCGGATGCGTCTCGATCACGCGCTCAACTTCGGCAGGTGACACCTTTTGTCCACCGCGATTGATGATCTCTTTGATCCGTCCAGTGATCGATAGATCGCCGTCTGGATCAAAGCAACCGACATCACCTGTGTGATACCAGCCATCCCGAAAAGCGTCCGCATTGGCTGCCGGGTTACGTTCATATCCATTGAAGACCGATGCACCACGTACTATGATCTCGCCAATCTGCCCAATGGCGACTGCGCCACGCTCCTCGTCAACGATTCTGACCTCGCTATGAAATGGCTTCCCGACTGTACCGGGTTTGCAGTTCGCCCGCTCAAGCCCGCACATGGCGACAATTCCGGTTTCTGTGGAGGCGTATAACTGCACAACTGGCACGCCGAACAATGCCTCCATTGCATCCTTCAAGCGCGCCGGGAGCGACATCCCATCCGCACGGATATACCGTAATGAATGTCCCCGGAGTCTCGCTTTGTACCAGTCGGCTTGTGCCACAATGCTCTGAAACATGGTCGCCACGCCACCAAAGCCTACAGGTTTGAATTCTTCCAGCGCATCGAAAAAACTGGCGATCTCGAAGCCGGGCAAGCAAATCAAACCGGAGCCAGCAGCTAACATTCGGACGAGATAGCCCTGTCCCGAATAATGGAACATCGGCATCGTGTGGAGCAACGGCCCTTTTGGAAACACGCCCTCGCCGAGGTTGGGACCAAGCCGTGCAATCATGGTACGGTGCGTCACCGGAACGATCTTGCTGCTTCCGGTCGTGCCAGAGGTGGGCAGCAGCATGGCGAGATCATCCGGGCGCGCGAATCCATCCGTCACGGGGGAGCGCGTAGAGTCTCCACGTAGGGTAAACCACCCGGCCTCGTCGCCATCCCGCGCAATGAGTGCAATCGTGTTCAGCCCGCACGTTTGCGCCACTGTCACTGCCACCGAATCACCCAGGTGAACCAGCGTATCAATCTTCATTTGTTCGAACAGGGTCTTGAATTCGCTGGTCGTGGAGGCCGGGTTCAGCACGGTACACGTCGTACCGCAACTGATGGCGGCGTATGCCGTCGCAGCCAGCGGTCCACCAGAAGCGACGACGGCGACCCGATTGTCCCGCCCGATGCCCAGACGATTGAGTGCTTCTACGGTCGTGACCACCAGATCGTAAAAGCACTGGTTAGACAAAGGCGTCCGACCGGGAGCCATAATCGCGGCGGCATCCGGGTCATGCCGGGCATTGGCCTCATAAAGGGTTGTGAGCGTCAGGTCGCTTTGCATGATACAGGCGTCATTCCAAAAAGTCGAAGCGATGAACCGTAATCCGGGGTTCATTATCGCTCATCGCAATAGCCGCAGCATAGCCCGTAAACGGCCTAAACCGCATGACTTGCCATGCGGTTAAGGCACCCGATAAATAATCAGCAACGGATGAAATCAAGGGTGTACTTGTGGATGTTATTGGAATATGCACATGCCTGATTGGATACCGAAGCCCATAACCAATCGCTTTAGCATATGCTTCCTTGCCCGTCCAGGCATTGTAAAATGCTTCGAGCCGCTGATAAGTCGGCAGCATCAGGAGCGTATCGAATTCTTCATCAGAAAGAAATTCCCACGCGACCGCCTCCAGTTCCGGGAAATCGCGTATCTGTTCAATATCAACGCCGATTGCAGAGTCAGTGGTTATTGCAAGGAGTGCAGTGCCGTGTGTATGCGACAGGTTGAATTGCAACGTGCTGGAATGTTCCTGAAAAGGCTTGCCATGCCCGGTATAGCACAGGCGAACCTCGTTTGCAGGAAGCGCCAGGTAGCGTCCCAAAATATGTTTGACCAGACCACGACATCTTTGAAAGTCGTCCCTGTCGTCCCCTGAATAAAACTGGTTGGCACGCAGGCGTTCGTCCGTATTCAGACACTGCACAAGCTCCTGCTCATAGGATGCTGTGTTCGATAAATCGAGCAGCCATAATGCGATTTGATGGGGTGCAAGCCGATAGGTGTTCATATCATGCCCTCATTTCACCCTTCACCCGAACTTTGCACGCGCTCCACCCTATCGCAGTGTGAGATCAAGCGCGAATGTTCCCGCGTCGATCTCGGTTGCACCTGCGATGACCAGAAAGTAACTCCCTTTCACAGGCAGTTTGAAATTGAAGAGCGCAACGGTTTGTTTATTTGCGGGGATGTCTTTTTGGGCGAGGAGACTGCCGCGCGCATCGCGCAACATGAGGACCGCCTCAAACTGCGCCGTTATACTGAGCGAGAGGGTTTGAGTCGCCGCGCTATCGATGACAAAAACGTTGCGCTCACCAGCCTTGAGCGTCCCGCTGACAGGTACACCTGATTTGAGCGCCGCTTGATTTGCGCTCGATGCGCTCTGCAAAAGCTGGATAGTATAGGTTCCAGACTCTTTTGCGCTGTTCCCGCGCAGCAGGAGTCGATAGGTCCCGGTCGCGGGAAGTTTGAACAGTTCGAGCAACGGGTTCTTATTCCCGCCAGAATCGTCATCGCTGACGAGGACCTTGCCATCTGCATTCTGCAACTGAATGTAGCTATCGAAGTCTGCACTAACCATGATGCTGATGATGTCGCCTGCCACACCATCGAAGACGAGGATTACCTGACCGTTCGGCGTGAGCGCGTCGGTGAATTTTTGTCCATAGGCTAGCGTATTTGCGCCACTCGTCTTGAGCGGGACCCTGCCCTTGAGCAGTTTAAGGCGAAATGACCCGCTATCACGCGCCGTATAGCCACGCAGCACGACTTTGTAGGTCCCATTCTTCGGCAGGATGAACCCATTAATTTGCGGATTATTGTCGCCGCCGCCGTTGTCATCCTCAGTGAGCAGGAAATTTTGCGCGTCATAAACCTCAAGATAACCGTCGAACTTCGCCGCAACGACCACGCTGAACACCTCACCCGCGCGCCCGACGAAAGTATAGGCCGTCTTCTGATTGCGATCCAGCATCCCGGCGACTTCCTGTCCATACGCGAGCGCCGCATCGAGCGGGGTCACGGAGAGGTCCGGCGTCGGTGTGGCCTGTGCAACCCGGAACTGCACCGACGTCGCGAATGCGGAGACCCACGCATCCTGTCCGTTATAATTCAGCAAATAGTAAGACCCGGCGGCGTTGCGCCCAATGACGTCATAAGTCCCGGCGCTGACCGTCGCGAGGATGTCATATTGCGGTCCGGGTCCTTTACGGAATTGTGTCGCGCGGCTGACCGTCGCAGTGCCGATCACCGGAATAACGGCGGGTGCGGCAGTCGGAAGCGGAGCGAGCGTCGCTGATTGATCGCCCTGCGCCGGGATATAGGGAACCTCGCACTCTGCGATTTCGGCGGGACAGCGTCCAAAGACCTCATCCCCACGCCGGATGACCAGCAGACGTGCCTCACGCGCAACACTGTCATACCAGAGCAGATCGGCGGGCGTCAGGCGTTCAATGAACAGGCGCTCTGGCGGTATCTGGCGGCATTCAAGCGGCAAGGTCGCAGGCCGCGCGCGATTTTCCATTTGGAAGCAAAGGGGTCCGACCAGGCGGTCGAATTGCAAACCAATGAACGACGGGAAACGCTCAAGCGCGCGGCTGAGGACTTCACCCGTCGCTGTCGTCGCTTCCAGTGTGAGACCTTGCAGCGAAACGAGACCGTCATTCGTAATGTAAAGCGTTATCGCGTCCTCGTCGCGATACAGGACGATAGTGACTACTTCCTGCGCGTGGGCAGGACGGCTGAACATCGCGAGGAAAATGGCAAGCGTGAGCGCCAGACGGACCTTCGTCATTGTGAGTTTTCCCCTTCAAGCGGCACAAAAATCGGGCATTCCTGCGCATCGGATGGACACTGGCCGAGGATTTTATCGCCGCGTGTGAACAGTATCGTTCGCCCTTCACCCGCTGTATTGTCCCACCAGACCAGGTTTGCCCCCGTCAGGGTGACGGTAAAAACATTGTTGCGGGCAATCAGACGACATTCGTTTGGGAGCGGACCCGTCGTCTGGCGATTTTTGAAATCGAAACATATCGGGGCGGGGAGTTGATTGAATGGCAAGCCCGCAAAAGACGGATATTTTTCAATGGCGCGGTGAACCTGAACGCCGCTGATCGTCACGACCAAATCGACGTTGGCGAGTGAAATGGCTTTTCCGTTCGCGTCCTCGCCGGATATATAAACCGTGAGTCGCTCATTTGCGCGGAAGATGAGCATGATGAAGCCGGGTCCGGTCGGGGTCGCGATGGCCGCCACTGCCGTTGGCGCGAGCGTCGGCAGCGTGGTATCGGTCGTTGCTGAGGGTGACAGGGGAGTCGCAGTAGCGGGTACTGCTGTGTTTGTGGGGGGAGCCGCTGTGAGAGTTGGCGGTAGCGGTGTGTTTGTCAGCGTACTCACGGTGGCGGTGAGCGTTGGTGGAAGTATCGTATTTGTTAGCGAGGGGAGCGCTGTACCTGTTGCAGTCGGTGGAGCAGGGGTCGTAGAAGCAACAACGAGGACAAGAGCCAATGTTGGTGGCACAGCGGTAATTGTGGGCGCAACAGGTGTGTTTGTTGGAAGCGCGGTTTGCGAAGGGGGAATAATCGTTGCGCTGGGCTGGATGGTCGCGGCTGGAACGGTCGGCAGCACTGCCACGCGGGTCGGCAAGATCAGCGGCGTCCCGGTTGCGAGCGTGGTTGGTGGTGACGTTGAAGTATCGGTACTCGTCGCGACTGCCAAAACTGTGGTTAACGATGGGGCAACCGCGAGCTGCGCAGGCGTCGGGCTTGCCACAGGCCGACTTATGAGTGCGACCCCGCCAATAGCAACGACGAGGACAACCAGGGCTGCGATTCCAAGTAGAGCCACTGGAATTGAGCCTGAACCTTGCTGCCCCGGTTGGGTTCTCCGGTTGGGAGCTGTAGAGAGTCCTCCCGGTGGAAGGGTCGCGTCGTCGGCTTCGACGGTGAGCCTCGTGGCGCGTGGTATGACGGGTTGTACATTCGCGGCATGTGGCGCGTCCGTACCAACTGTAGCGGTTGCGCCAAGTGCGTCACGTACATCGTCGGCAAATTGGCGCGCACTGCTATACCGTTCGTCAATTTTCTTGGCAGTCGCCTTCTGAATAATCGGCGTGAGCGCGGGTGGCACGCTCTGCATCAGTGTAGGAAGTGGCGCATCCAGATGTTGATACATCAACTGGAACGGCGTTTCTCCGCTGAATGGCAGCCGCCCGGTCAACATTTCATAAAACATGATGCCGAGTGCATATATATCCGTGCGCCCATCGAGCGTTTCGCCACGCCACTGTTCGGGAGCCATATAGGAAGGCGTCCCCATGACGACGCCGGGCGCTGTCATATTCGTATCGCTATTCACGGACTTGGCGATCCCGAAATCCATCAGATAGGTATTTTCGATCTCGTCCAGCATGATGTTATGCGGTTTGAGGTCGCGATGAATGATCCCTTTCTTATGTGCATAATCGAGTGCGGATGCGATCTGGTAGAGAAACTCAAGCGCCTTTGCCGGCGGGAGTGGTTCCCGGCGGATGCGGCTATCCAGCGATTCACCTTTGATCAGCGCCATCACGAGATACACGGGGTCCGAATCGATATGGAAGTCGAAGACCTGCAAAATATGCGGATGCTGAAGGCTCGCGATCAGGTGCGCCTCGCGTTTGAAGCGATCAATAAAATCGGCGCGCGTCTTGATCATTTCCGGGCTGATGACCTTGATCGCGACTTCGCGGTCCATCGACACCTGAAAAGCGCGGTATACAGTCGCCATCCCGCCGCGCCCCAGAACGCTCATAATTTGGTAATTGCCCAGGGTTTGCCCCGCCAGGTCAGTCATGAATTCCCCCTTCGCGCGTGCGCCTGCTGCACTATACCGCGAAATATCCTGATCCGGCGACCCGCAAATATAAATTTGCATTTCATTAAATATGTTATCTCTGTTGTGTAGCAAAATACCTCATCATTGTGTAGACTAATTTTGAGGCTGTGGGGTGTGCATTGCTTTTAGATAAAGCAGTGGTGAACCACGCAGTTGAATTTATGTCTTGGCTTCGGGGGATGCACCATGTTAAGTCAACGCCAAAAACTCGCGCGTTCTGCATTTATACTTTTTATCAGCTTTAGTAGCCTGCTGCTCATGGCTGTGGCTGTACCTGCACGTTCACAGGGAAACTCGTGTATTGCGCAGGTTGCGCTCATCGCGCGTACCGGATACGTCGGCTTCGATAAGCTGGGGATCGATCAGGCGCTCCTGGTCAATCCGCTTGTAAAAGTCACGGGAGAGGCCAGGCTGAATGCGCAAGGCGATTTCGCCCCGGTCAGCCAGTTCCAGAAACTGGAAAGCAGTGCGGACGGCAAAGCGTGGGGCGTTACGCTCTTCAAAGTCCACGCGGGCTTGCCGGAGAAAAACAGCGCCTATGTTGCCCTTGCGCTCATGGGAGAGGCGGCGCTGACCAGCGAGGCGAACCCTTCTGCAAATCTGGTGACGGCGACCCTGACCAACCGCAACAAAACGGCGTTGAACGTGTTCGCCGGACCGGGTGTGGATCGCAAATTGATCGGCACGCTCGAACCCCTTGAAAAAGTGCAGGTCAATGGCCGTACCGAGACCGCAGATTGGCTGCGCATCGAACGCGATGGATCGCTCGGATGGGTGGCTGCGAGTGGATTGGCCGTCGATCTTGATCTCGGTACGCTCCCGAAAGTCGGTTCGGAGGACGTGACGCCGCTCTATCGTGGACCGCTGCAACTGCTCTCACTGCGCACGGGGACACCCAACGGCTGCAAGGACACACCCAACGGCCTGCTCATCAGTGCGCCCGTGGGAAGCAGCGCGCGCTTTCTCATCAATGGGGTCGAGCTGCGGCCATCCGGGTCGGTGTTCCTGACGGCAAATGAGACCACGTTCACCGCGACCGCGCTCACCGGGCGCATTCAGGTCGCAGTAGGCGGCAGTGAAACGCTGTTGACTGCAGGCAGCAGCGTACAGGTCCCGCTCGAAAACGGGCAAGCCAAAGGCGCACCGGGCAACGCGGCAAAGGCCGATGCGGGCGTGCCGCTTGCGCTGTCCGAAAGTCTATTCAATGGACAGACCTACGCCGAACGTGCCGTCCCGAACGTGACTATCCGCGCGGCCAGCGAAAAGGCAGTCCTCAAGCGCTCCTTGCAACTTGAATTGGGCTACACGGGAGATGCGGCAGCTTGCCCGGTTGACGAGCGTACCCGGTTCGATGCACCGCTGGATGTGGTTGTCGTTGTCGATGCGTCTGGCGACCTATCCGGCGCGACACTCGAAGCGACGCGCGCAGGCATCGCACGGTTCATGAATGGGCTGCCGCGCGGGACACACGCCAGCCTGATCGCCTATGGGGATACGCCGAAACTGCTGAGTCCCCTCGACACGGCTGATGCGACGGTCGCAGCCAGTTTACGAGCGCTCGCGCGTAATACCAAAACGTCCCTGCATGTGGGCATCTCTGCTGCTGCAACGGAACTCAAGACGAATGGACGCGCCAACGCGCGCAAAGCGGTTGTCGTCCTGACGACAGGCGGCGGTGAAGTGGACTTCACCAAACAGGCTGCCGAGCAGATCAAGGCCGCAAAAGCCGACCTGATTATGCTTCCAATCGGCGCAGGCGCGGATCAATCCCTCGCGACGAGCATCGCGACGCAGACGCGCGTGGTCACAAACATCACTGATTTGCGGATGGTTCTGGATGACGTGCGGCTCTCCCTTACGCGCCCGGTCGCCGCGCAGAATGTCTCGCTGGTGTATACCTACGATCCGGCAAAATTGTTGCTGGATGATGCGGTGATTAAAGCCACAGGCGGCCAGCGGCTCGACTCAGGCACTGTCGAATGGCGCGAGAATGAACTTGCCGAAGGCGCAAGCCTGAGCCTTCCGCTCACTGTACAGCCATTAGCGAGTGGTTCACTCCCGCTCGGCGCAGCGAAAATTTTCTACTCGACGTGCGCAAGCGCTGTCCAAAAAATTACAACCGAAGCGATCCCCGCTCCCACTATTTCCGTTTCGGTGGACGAGGCCGACCTCGCAGGCGCGATGGATTCGGTCAGCGATCTCACGCCAGCAGCGGGCAAGCTGGAGCCTTATGGCGCACGGACGCTGCTGGTCGATGTCCCCGCAGACCAGACCTATGGGGTATTGATGGAAGGCGGTCCCCTGACGCTCCTGCTCGATGGCGTGGAACCGCTTTATTCACTGCGCAACTATGAATCTGCGGGGCGGCAGTTACACGTTTTCTACCTGACGGCTGGCGCGCACCGCCTCACGGTCGTGAATAGCGGTGTGGACGTACTGCCGTACACGATCAGCCTTGCCGCTGGAGAGGTCGGAACGCCGCTCGCTTTGCTGAAGCCGGATGCACAGCGTCTTACCGAAGCGAAAAGCAGCACTTCCAGCCCACTTTACGAAATTCAAGCCAGCGCAGGGCAGCTCGTTACCCTGTATTTCAGGCCGGATGACCCCGTTGAAGCAAAGGACCTGCTCCCGGTCCAGATTGCCAGCCTCGATGGGCAACGCGCGGAAATTCTGGTTACGCAGTTTGATACGCTCAACAATCAGTGGATCAGCGTTCAGCGCGTGCGCGGCACAGGAGCCTATTACGCGGCAGTCGATTATACGAAAGGTGCATTCACGATTGCGCTTGAAAGCGATGATACGCTGACGTCCAGCAGAGGCACAATCCAGCCCGGAGAGACACGCCGACAGGTCGCGAAGAACAACATCGAAAACATCTACCGCTACGATCTGACTATTCCAAAGGGAGGACGACACAGCCTGACCGTTTCCGGCAACGCGAGCGGATTGGACCTGCTCGACGCGCAGAACAAAGCACCGGTCTTCAGCTCTGCGGTGGATGTGAACCGTTACCGGGTGAGCCAGGTGGACCTCGCGGAAGGGCAATACACCCTCTACATCAGATCGCGCGGCGATTATGAATTGACCGTTGCGGCGGGCGATGTCTCTTCGTCCTTGCGTGGCACGCTCGGCCTCGGACAGGCGCGCGGCGATAGTATTCCGCAAGGACAAGCGTTCACTGCCTACCGACTCGCGTTTGGGTCCGGCAAGCCGCTCGGCGCGGGCGATACGGTCACGCTCAACCTGCTCGCGAACGCGGGCGACCCCAGTGGCGACAGCGCATACATCGAAAGCGCCGACGGACAGCGCTCCTCCGTTACACAAGATTTCATCGACAGGCGCAATAGCCGCAATCCCAATTTAATCAGCGTCCAGACATTGCAGGGCGTCGCGCCCTATCGTATCCGCGTTTCCGGCGTCACGAGCTACACCCTCCGCGTCGATGCGGGCGACCTGCTCACCAACGACAAGGGGACGCTGATCGTCGGGCAGGTTTTACGCGATAGCAGCCGTTCCCCCGAAATTCTGTACTACACCCTCACACCGCAGCTTGGCAAGACGCTCGGTGATGGCGATGTGGTGACGCTTGGCTTCACGCCGCAAGGCAACGATGGCGACCTGAACTTCGACAGTGTGCAGGTGGCGCTAGTCAATGGCGAGAAGCAGAGCATCCCCGCCGATGAAACCTACAAGGGGGTGACTGGACGGCAATTTTTCTCGGTATACACACTGCGCGGCGCGGGACCGTACCGCTTTGGCGTACCGAATATCGGAAGCTATTCACTCAGCTTCCGGTCTGGCAATACGATCAATGTCGATGAAGGAAAACTTGGTCTTTCCAGACCCCTGCAAGGGCGAACCGATGGACCGCAGATCATCCGCTTCTCCGTAGAGGCTGATCCGGGGCAGATCGTCACCTTGCGCATCGCGGATACCCGCCGCGAGCGGACCGATTTCCGAACGATCATGCGCAATGCGGCAGGCGAGGTCATCAAGCCGCGCCGTGCGGCAATTGCCGATAATGGACAGCTTTCCGTCTACGTACTACGTGGAGAAGGTCCCTATTCCTTCCAGTTTGAAATGGAAGGGATTTACGAGTTGCAAATCGATAAGGGTGACGCGCTGACGCTCTTCCAGGGGACATTCTACCTCGGTGATGCGGAGACCAAAGTGGTCCCGGACCGCTTGCGCGTGGTGACTTACGCGCTCAACCTGACCGCTGGGCAGGAAATTTCCGTCCAGTTGGATAACAACCTCGTGCGCCTGCTCGATCCATTCGATACGGATGTCGCGCCAGACGCACGCTATTACAGCTTCACGCCAGAAACCCGTTATACGGGCATGGCGGTCTTTACCGCGCGCTACACAGGCGTATACGAATTGTCCTTCCCGCGCGTGGGGGCCTATGTGCTGCGGGTGACGCCGGGCGATGTCACACTAAAGGACAAAGGCAACCTGTATTACGGTCCAACCGAAAACGACGAATATCCCCAGCAGGTTGTCTCCGGGCGCTATACAGTGACGGGCGCGGAAGGCGACCTGATCACACTCCGCACCGAATTTGGAACCGGGAAAACCCAGTTTGGCTACAGCATCGAACCGACTGACAATCCATTCCAATTGCTGGATGCGAATGGCGATCTGCTCCAGATCGAGGATGAACTTCGCCAGAACGGGTTCCTCTCGCAGGTTTACCGCCTGAGCGGACCCGGTCCGTATACGCTGCTCTTCAAGCCGGATGAGTCGTTCTCCCGATTTTCAACGACGAAATTCAAACTCATCCTGTTGAAGGGCGACGAACTAGCGCTCGATAAGGGAGTTCTTAGCAACAACAGCCCGATTTCCGATGATGCAGGCGATGCGCGCAAGCGGGTGATCTATACGCTGGATGGCAAGGCCGGAGCCGGAATCACCGTAAACCTCGAAAGCGTGCCGAAGCAGGGTGAGACCAAGCGCTACTATTTCCCCGCGTTGAAAGATGCGAGTGGCCGCACCATCGAAGCGAACGGCTATGCGGTCGATAAAAACACTTCGCTGGCGTCGTTCACGCTCAGTGGAAACGAACCCTATCAACTCTCGTTCGTGTTGAGTGGTAAATACAACCTGAACGTGGCCGATGGGGACATTCTGCAAGTCGACCTCGGTGCGCTCGTTGCGGATACACCCGTCACAAATACGATCAAGGGTCCGGCGCAAGCGGCGACGTATCTAATCACGGGTAAAGTGGGCGATGCCGTCAGCCTGCAGGCCAAACGCGGTACTTCACCGCTCTCCGCCGATCTGCGGGATGCGAACGGAGCGCTTGTCGAAGTACAGAACGTCTATTTCGATAGAGGGGTGGCGCTGTATCTGTATCGTCTCTCTGGACCGGGACCTTATAAACTGTACGTTGCACCGGGCGCGAATCAGGCCTATAGCCTGACCTTGAGCGGGAACGATGTACTGAACGTGAACATGGGGGCGCTCCCGGCCAACCCCGCCACATCGGACGATCCGAAGTTCAAACCGACTGTCTTTCAGGGCAAGTTACCCGCCCCGGCACGGGTCGCCTCGCATACCATCGAGGGCAAGAGCGGCGATTTGATCACGCTTCAGCTCGCGCCGAAGAGCGGAGATGCGCTCAAGCCGCGCCTGCTCAACAAGGAGGGATCTGAACTCGCGCCGGCGCTCAGCGTGCTGGAAGGCAACAAACTGAACAACGTCTACAAACTCGATGGGACGGGACCCTATACGCTCAGTTTTGAAGCCATTTCGGATTACGACGCCACGCTGACCACAGGCGACATCCTGCGTGTCGATAAAGGCGCACTCCCAACCGGGACGCAGGAGAAGCCTTATCAGAACAAACTCGACGCACCTGCGCGGGTGGCCGTTCACAGTCTGGATGTCACCGCCGGGCAAATTGTCACCCTTCAGGTACAAAATTCCGGGAAGAAAGTCACCAGCCGCCTGCTCGATGGCAACGGCGCGGAAATCGCACCGGAAGTCACCGATTTCCAGAACGGCAACAATGTCGGCGTATACATCCTGAGCGGGAGCGGACCGTACACGGTCGAATTCACTGCATCCGGGCAGTACACGGCGAGCGTCCTGACTGGAAATCAATTGCGCATCGATGGCGGGCTGCTCGCCTTCAAGCAGACGGTGAACGGCACACTACCCGCGCCCGCGAAGGTCGGGACGTACCTCATCGATGGCAAGCGCGACCAGACGATCACGATCCGCTTGCAAGCCGATAACAAGACAGCGGTGGAGTTCCGCGACGCGAACGGGAAACTATGGGAGCCGGATTTCCGCTTTGCAAAGGGACAGGATTTGTATCTTGTGTTCGTGCTTTCCGGTCCTGCCCCATACAGCATCGCCTTTGGCGGACAGAAATATCAGATTTCGGTTGACGCGGGAAACCTCGTGCGTGCCGAACTCGGAACGATTCCACAGGGGCAGAAGGTAAGCGGCAAACTGGACGCCCCGGCACAAGTGGCGGTCTATAAGGTCGAGGCCAACCCCGGTGCGCTGCTCAGCGTACAATTGAGCGGCAGCAACCGACCGCTCGATAGTGAATTGCGCGATGCGCAGGGGCGTTTGCTCAAACGTGATACGGCGGTCGTGCGTGGGCAGGTGCAGGTCACTGTCTATACACTCAGCGGGAACGGTCCGTATTCGCTGGAATTTATTCCGAACGCTCCGTATGAACTCACCGTCTCAGCGGGGAACGCGCTGCGCGTCGATCAGGGGTATCCCGCACTTGGCACACCAATCACGGCGACGTTGCCCGCGCCCGGCCTGACCGCGATCTACAGCATCGATGGGCAGCCGGACGACGTGATCAGCATCGAGGTTCAAGTCAACAACAAGCCGGGCAAGAGCAAGCTCTATGATGTTGATGGAAACCTGCTCGTGCCGGATGTGCGTAGTGAAAAGAACAACTTCGAGCGCTCGATCATCACCCTCACGGGCAAGGGACCGTACCGCCTTGAGTTCGATGCCGATGGACAGTATAAGCTGACCGTCACGCCAGGTAACGTGCTGCGCGTGTACAAGGGCGTGATCCGCTTCGGAAACACGATTGCAGACCAACTCAAAGACCCCCAGCAAATCGCGGTTTATACCATCGACGGCGTGCCGGATGAAACGATCAGCGTGCAGTTGCAGGATAACAACCAGCCTGCGAACAGCCAGCTCCGCGACGCCGATGGCGTGAAGCTGCAACCTGTACGCCAGACGAACGCCAACAGCGCGACCTACACCGTCTACACACTCAGCGGCAAAGCGCCATACACCCTGACGTTTGTTCCTTCTGGCAAGTACAGCCTGACGCTGCGCGAAGGAAGCGTCCTGAATAAGGAGTTTGGTGTGCTTCCCTTCGGCGCGAAGGATACGCAAACGCTTCAATTGCCCGCCCAAACCGCGATTTACAGCCTGCAAACCGGGCAGGGGCAAATCATCACCGTGCAGATCACAGGCGGCACACAAAATAAGGCGACGTTACAGGCCGAACTGCGCGATGGCGAGGGGACGATCATCGCGCCCCAAACGCGCATTCAGGACGGTAAGGGGACGGTCTACTATGTCTACCACCTGAGCAGCGCCGGACCGTATCGCTTCGCATTCGACCCGACCGGGAGCTACACGGTCCAGTTCCTGCGCGGCGACGCCAGCGTGCCGAATTTCGGCATCTTCCCAACCGCCACCCCGACGCCGACGCCAACCCCAGGTTCGTAGCGGTCAAAGCTTGTCGCCCGATCCATTCTGGATCGGGCGACAGGACAATCGTTCGGCCAGATAGTTGCTTGAATCCGTTATCAGGGCAAACGCATCAAAATGGAAGTGCGTTGTCAAGCAAGGGCGTACCGAAGTGTCCGCGCGGTATTTTGGTCGGACAGATACATCCGACCCTGCCGCCGGAAAAGACCGCCGCGATTCGCGACTCCGAACGGCGTGGCGACAAGATGGACCCCGCGCTTGCCCGAAAACTGCGCCGCGCCGCGAACAAGGTGCGTAAGATCATGCGGGTCGCGCAGGAGCCGATGTCGATTGATCAACCGGTCGGGCAGGAAGACTCCGGTTCGCTCGGTGATTTCATCGAAGACGACAAAATTGTGGGTCCGGTCGATGCGGCGGCTCGACAACTGCTCAAGGAACAAATCCGCAGCGCGCTTTCGATCCTCGGTGAGCGCGAGCGCGAAGTGCTGGAGATGCGCTTCGGGCTGGGCGAGGATGGGCAGGAAAGCACGCTGGAAGAAGTCGGCAAGCACTTCGGCGTGACGCGCGAACGCATCCGCCAGATCGAGGCAAAGGCGCTCCGCAAACTGCGCCACCCGACGCGCAGCCGACCGCTTCGCGATTATCTGGGCTGAACGCGACAGTGAGCATTGCCGCGCCCGCGCGGACGCCTTATAATATTGGAACGTACCCGTAGCTCAGCGGATAGAGCGCAGGTCTTCGGAACCTGGCGTCGGCGGTTCGATTCCGTCCGGTGCAAGCAAGGCGACGTGAAATGAACGGTGGACACATGCCATTGATTGCTCTCTTTTGCATGTGGCTGGTGACGGAACTAAAAACAGTTGAGGCTATAATTTCTGCAAAATCAAGCTGGAACGATGTAGCTCCATGTTTCAAATACATCTTTCAGTAGTGAGGGTGAAGGATAGGGTTCCAGCATCCTGTGAAAAACGACATCCATAATCTGAATGGGACTGACGGTTCCCATGCCATTTTTGTAAAAACCTTTGAGGACAGGGTCGTGGTAGGTTATCAAATTGCGTGGTTTTAGCTGCAATGTCCACTCAAGTTGTGGAAATCTGAGTTTAAGCGCATTCGACCAATACATTGCAACATCGACAAGCAGCGATGTACTTCTATACGTCAACACGGTTTTTGGCGGGGTGATGTCTTCCAATCCAGGTATGGCACTCACTTCATACAAATTCAGCAGGTGTTGATATTCATCTAAGGTGCGATATCGCGTTTCGATTGTGATTTTCAACCATCGTTCAAGCCCGTCAAACGATGCCAGCGAATAGTCGAGAGAAAATGCTTCCTGCGCGCTTGAAGCAATGGCTACCTGAAGTATGGCTACTCGCTCTGGAATACTCGCGACGAACCATCGGAAAAACTCTTGTGCCTGCTGCCTGGTTTTCGATCCAATCGGCGGGCAAGGAGGGTTGATTATTGAATATTCCATCTGCTGATCACGCTTGCTGTGTAGCTCACGGCTGCACAATCTGCCCGGCGCGGATATGCCACTGCGCGGCCTTCGCGAGGAAGCTATCGGAGAAAATCTCGCGTTCGGTCGTGGTCAGGATCGATTGCGTTGCGCCGTCGATGCGCTCCAGCAGGTAGCCGCGCCGCTTGCTATCCAGCTCCGCGATGAATTCATCCAGCAGCAGCACAGGCCATTCTCCGATCACGCGCTTCATCCAGCCGAGTTCAGCCAGTTTGAGCGCCATCACCGCCGTGCGCGCCTGCCCGCGTGAGCCAAATTCGGCGAGATCGTGGTCATTCACGCAGAAGCGCAGTTCGTCGCGTTGCGGTCCGGTGAGCGTCATACCGCGCGCGATCTCTTCCGCACGCGCCGCGACCAGTGCTTCGCGGAACTGTGGCGCGATGCTGGCCGGGTCGAGCTGGCGGCTGAGGTCGAGGCCGAGCGCGTTGAATGAAAGCTGGCCGCTTTCGCTCGCGGTCGGCTTGAAGGATGGCTGGTAATCGAGTTCGAGCGTCTCCGCGCCCGCCGTCAAATCGCTGTGGACATCCTGCGCGAGCAGTTCCAGTTCGCGGAGCAGGCGTTGCCGTCCCGCGATGATGATGCTCCCCGCATCTGTCAGCTTTTCATCCCAATAATCGAGTTCAGTGGGCGAGCCGTGCCGCTCCGCGATGCGGCGCAAAAGCGCGTTACGCTGTTCCAGCACCTTGTCGTAGGCGTGCAGCGCTTCGGCATAGGTGCGGTCGGTCTGCGCGAGCGTGATATTCAGATAGCGGCGGCGGTCCTGCGGCGCGCCTTCGACCAGCGCGAGGTCTTGTGGCAGGAACATCACGACGTTGAGCTGGCCGAGTAGGTCCAGCATCCGTTTATCAACGCCATTCACGCGGATTTTCTTTTGCAGCTTGCCGGAGGTATCGGCGGGATTACGCAGCAGTGTCACATCGAGCGTGGTCACGGCGGCATGACGGTTGACGATTTCCGCGCTCACCTTCGCGAAAGGCAGCACATCGGCCTGCGCGCCCCAATTCAATAACTGGCGGTCGCTGCTCGCCCAGACCGAGCGCGCCGCCGCGAGGTAATAGACGGCTTCCAGCAGACTCGTTTTGCCCTGCGCATTGTCGCCATAGAGCAGCAACGGTCCGGCGGGGAGCGTCACCTCCAGCCGCGAATAGTTCCGAAAGTTGGTGAGCGAGAGGTGTTCAACCCGCACGGAGCAGCCCAGTCACCCAATATAGTGGTTCGCCGCCATAGTGATCAAGCGCGCGGTGCGGCTGCACCTGCTCGACTGCGTATTCGTTGTAGACGAGCGCATACACCGCCTCGCTGATCAGGACCTGCCCGCCAAGCGCGTTCTCTTGCAGAAATTTGGCATATTGGACCGTCTCGCCGACGGCGGTAAATTCGCGACGGGTCGCGCTGCCGATGTTGCCGAGCGTGGCAGGTCCGGTGTGGACGCCGATGCCGTAGCGCAGGTGATGCGCGGGTGGGAGTATTTGGTGCAGCATTTCGACGTCGTGCGCCATCAGCAGCGCGGCCTGTACCGCGCGCAGGACGTGATCTTCCTGCGGGTTCAATTGCGTGTTATAGAGGCCGACAACCGCATCCCCGATGAATTTATCGATAACGCCCTCGCGCAGCGCGATTGCGTCACTGGAGACCGTCAAATACTGGTTGACGATCTGCATCAGCGCTTCGGGCTGGATACCTTCGCTGAAGGTGGTGAAGCCGCGAATATCGCAGGCGAGGACCGAGATCATCCGCTCCTGCGCGCTGAACACCGAGTCGTCGAAATCGCGGATGTTATCGACCATTTCCGGCGTCATGTACAGCTTCACGGTGCGCAACTGCGCGTTGCGGCGCTTGATCTCGGTCACATCGGTCAGCACCAGCGCGACCCCGCGCGCTTCGTTCGCCTCGTCGGTACTGCGCAGCGGCGCGATCTGGAAGGTCAGGCTAATCGCGCCGCGTTGTGGTAGCTCGGCCTCGACCTCGAAGACGCGCGGTGTGCGCTCATGCCGCACGCGCTGAAAGACACCATGAAAATCATCGAGCAGCGGTGGCAGCACTTCCCAGACCAGCCGACCGAGGCTTTCCTCGCGGCTGACGCCGAACAATCGCTCCGCAGCGAGGTTGAAGGTTTCGATGCGATCCTCATCATCGGTCGTGATAATCCCGCTCGCAACCGAGGTGAAGACATTATCCATCAGGTTGCGCGCGGCGGTGATCTCCGCGATGCTGGCGCGCACCGAATCGAACAGGCGCGCGTTTTCGATAGCAATGGCCGCCTGATTCGCGAACGCCTGTACAAGTCCCTGTTCGCGCCGCCCGAATATTCCGGGGAGCGAGCGGTTATCGACGTAAATCATCCCGGTCAGCCGCCCCTTGACGAGCAGCGGCACGCACAAGATGCTGCGCAGCATCATACTTGAAACGCTGTCGAATTCGCCGAAGCGCGTATCGGTAATCGCATCGCGCACGACGACGAGTTCCTGCGTGGTGGCCACCTGTTCGATGATCGAACGGCTGACCTGCACCTCGGCTTCCGTGAGTGAACGCCGCGCGGCGCTGCGCGCAATCCGAAAATCGAGTGTATCCGCCAGTGGGTCGCGCAGCACGATATAGCCGCGTTCGGCGGTGGTCAGCGCGATCACGGTATCGACCACATCCATCAGTACGAGGTCAAGATCGAGCGTGGAATTGATCAGTTCGGTGGTGCGTGCCAGCGCGCGTAGCTGCGAGATTTCCACCGATTCATTGTTGAGGCGTACCATCGTTTGGGCAAGTGCATCGGCCAGCAGGTCCAGCCGCTGGATGGGTTCCGGCGAAAGCTGCTTATCGACGCCGCGCATTTCGAGGAGCGTGCGCTGCGCCCGCAAAGATTTAACGACATCATGCGCGATTTTGATGATGCGCTGCAATTCCAGCGTGGCCGGGTTCGGCAGGGTTCCGGTCATTGCGGCTGTCCAACTTCGTAAATGAAGACAGGCTGCTGACGTCCCTTGACTGAAATCGCGCCGCGTTCCGCGATCTGCACGCCAGGAATCGCGTGCAGCAGGTCGGCGCAGCTATCATACGTCTCACGGCTGATCAGGACCTGCCCCGGCGCGGCGGTTTCGAGCAGCCGATGCGCGAGATTGACTGTATCACCGAGCGCGGTGAATTCCTTGCGGCTCTTGCTGCCCGCGTTGCCGAGCGTCGCGATTCCCGTGTGTATCCCGGCGCGGTAGAGCGATGGGAAGTCTCCTTCGCCGCGCGCCGCATAATATTCGCGAAAGGCGTTGGCGATGCCGAGCGCGGCCAGCACCGAGCGATAAACATGGTTCGCATCCGGGTTCAACTGCGTATTGAAGAGCGCCATGACTTCATTCGCCATATATTTATCGACGACGCCATTCTGCGCGACGATCTGGTCGTTCGCGACTGTCAGGTGTTCATTCAGAAAGCTCATAAAATCGCGCGGGGAGAGGCCGGGCGGGAAGGTCGCGAAGGCGCGCACATCGACATACATCACTGTTGTTTCACGCCGTTCACCACCGAGACCAAGCTGGTCGATGCTTTGGATATTCTCGATCATCGCGGCGGGCAAATACGGACGCACTGCTTCAAGCTGCGCACTGCGTTCGGCCAGTTCGGTCACATCGTCCAGCACAATCGCGACGCCCTGCGTTCGATGTTCGCTATCGCGTAACGGGCTGAGTTTGAGCGTCAGGCTGACACGGGCGCGCCCGGCGATGGTCGGCGTAGTTTCGAGTGTTTCCTGCGCGTTGTTCTGCATCACGTTCTGGTGGCGCGCCTCGAAGTCCTTCGCGAGCAGAGGTAGCGCGACCGCGTAGTGCTGACCGAGCGCATCCGCACGCTGGATTTGCAGGATGTGTTCGGCGGCATCGTTGAGCGTCGTCACGCGCGCGTGTGCATCGGTCGTAATCACACCCGACGCGATAGACGCAAAGACGTTATCCATGACCGCTTTGAGCGCGGTCACTTCGGCGAGGCTGCCGCGCGCCCGCTCGAAGAGGCGTGCGTTTTCGATGGCAATGGCGGCCTGATTTGCGAAGGCATACAGCAGTTCGCGTTCCTGCTGGCCGAAGACGCCTTCCTTGATCCGGTTATCGGCGTAGATCACGCCGGAAACCTCGCCACGCAGGACTAGCGGCACGCATAGAATGCTGCGCAGCCGCAAGCCGATAATGCTGGCGCTCGCGTCGCGCGTTTTGTCGGTTTCGGCATTGCTGGTCACGACCGGGATGCCCGTCTGCGCGACTTCCTCAACGATGGTTTTGCTGATAATGAATTCGTCTTCCCGCATCGTCCCCTGAATGGTCCGCGCGACCTTGAATTCAAGGTCGCCCGAAACGAGGTCGCGCAGCACGAGATAGCCGCGCTCCGCGCCCGTCAGTTTGATCACGGCCTGCACGACGCCATTCAGGACGTCATCGAGGTTCAGCGTCGAATTGATCAGGTTGGCGGTCTGGCTAAGGGCGCGCAGTTGTTCGAGTTCCACACGGTCGCGGTCGAGCGCTCCGGCCAACGCTTCGAGGTCGGTATAGATCGCCTGTACCCCGGCCAGTGTCCCCGGCGGGAGGCCCATGCCGTTACGCTTGAGAATCTCGCGCTGACGGCGGAATTCGCCTTCAAGGTCCCCGGCAACCCGGCTCAATTGGCGGATGCCCTCCGCGATGGAGAACGTCCCGGCGCTTGTGGTGTCCATGCCCGCTCGTTTGTATCAGGATATGAGAAAAGTATACCGCGTTGGACGGATGTTCTCCATACATGCACGTCTGAAAATACCGATTTAATATCGAAGTTGAAAAAATTTGTAACAGATACATACGGCGTCCAAGGAAGAGTGTGATTCAAAGGGAACGCTCATTGCTGTTTTGCCACATTTGATCCAAAATAGAAGCTGGAATAATTGTCGTCTCACGAGGGGAATACCCATGCTTCGTAAACTGCCCGCGTTGGCGCTTGTTGCACTTCTGACGCTTCCGACGGCGTTTGCATTCGCCGCCGACGAAGCGCCGCCCGCCGTTGCCAGCAGCGCGCCCGCCGGGTTGGGTATCCTCATTTTGCTGCTGGGACTCGCGGCGGTGGGGCTGGTCGGGCTGACGCTTTACGGGCGTATGATGCCCGCGCGCACCGGAATTGCCTTCGATGACGACGAACTGATCCCCGACGATAAACTGGAGTAACGCCAGATGTCAGAACTGAACTGGGAAAAACCGACGGTCGCTGCGGCGTCGCCTGCGCAGACCGTCGATAAACTGAAATTCATCGTAGTGGGGGTGATCCTCGTTGGTATTGTCGGCTTCCTGCTGATCAGCGGGACGGCAAGCGGCGGGCGCTACTTCATGACGGTCGACTCGCTGCTGACGCGCCCCGATCTGGTCGGCAAGACGGTCAAAATCAGCGGCGCGGTAGTCGGACCGACGATCCAGACCGACTCGAACGTACAAGCGGTCACGTTCACGGTGGCACAAATCAGCGACGACGTGAGATTGCTTGAAGAAGCGGGTGGTCTCGCGAAGGCGCTGCACACCGCCGTCACCGATACGAGTGCCAAACGTCTGAACATCGTGGTCAAAAATCAGCCGAAGCCCGACCTGTTGCAAGATGAAGCACAGGCGATCCTCACGGGGAGTCTCGGCGCGGATGGTGTGTTCTATGCGGATACGATTGAATTGAAATGCCCGTCCAAGTATCAGGCGGATGTGCCGAAGCAGACCTGATGCCGCGCCAATTTTACGCTTCCAGCGCATTTTGGGTACGCCTTGCCGTACCCTTTTTCATAATTTTAGGCAGTGGTGTCGTGTCCGCACAGACTGCAACACCCGCACCTGTGTTGTATACACTCGGCGGTCCGGTGTATATGGGGACGACGAGCATCCAGACGACGCCGGACCTTGCCTATCGGCTGTCGGTTTATCGCGGCAATGCGGCCAAACCCACCGGGGCGGATGCCGTGCAGGAAGCGTATACCGCCGAAGCGCGCATCGACGCGACAGGACGCTATCGTTTCGAGCGTGTGCCGCTCCTGCCGAATGATCTATACGTGGTGACGACAACGTATGACGGGATAGTACAGGGCAGCGCCGCGCTCACATTCGACGGCAAAGCGCTCCCGCCCGAACTGCCGATCACACTTTATGCCGGGACCAAAGACCCCGCGAAGCTGGTGATCGCGCGCTCGCAACAGGTGATGAGTTTCGTCTCGCCGGGCGTGATGCGCGTACTGGAGACGATGACCGTCCTCAACCAAGGCGACCGCTTCTATCTTTCCGATCAACGCGCGAGCGATGGCACACCGATCAGCGCGCAGTTTCCGCTCCCGGTCGGCGCGCGGGCGATTGGCTTCAATACGCTGCCGACCGACCGCTTTCACGTCGTGGGCGATACGAATTCGCCCGTTGTGCAGGATACGAAGCCAATCATCCCCGGCGTGGCGCAGGACGTGATTTATTCGTACCAGCTTCCCTATGCGAAGGGAGCGGCAATCGACCGCGACTACCTCTACCCACTGCTCAGTTTTCAGGTGACGCTCCCGACCGATGCCGGGATCGCGGCGTATGGGCAGCCGTTTATCGTCACACGCACGGCGGCGCAGGATACCGGGCGCGCGTTGAGCGTCTATACGCTCGAAAAGGTGATGCTGAAAGACGGCAAGCGGCTGATCTATTCGCTCGATGGCGCGGCGCGCAACCCGGAAGTCGCGCAAACGCGGTCGGTCGCGGTCGATTTCGGCGCGGTGCTGATCACGCTCGTGTTTCTCGTGGCGGGGGTGATCGCGCTGCTGATTGCGCTGCGCCGCGCGAGCCGCAAAGCGTGATTGAGATCTCCAAACTCCGCAAGACGTTCGGACTGCGCCCTGTCCTGCGCGGCGTGGACCTGCATATCGAACGCGCCGAATGCGTGGCACTGCTCGGCGCGAATGGCTCCGGCAAGACGACGCTATTGCGCATCCTTGCCGGGTTGAGCCGCCCGACCAGCGGCGAGGCGCGGATCGGTGGCTGGCTATTGCCGAAGGAAGCGGCGCAAATCCGCGCGCATCTCGGCTATCTTGGACACCTGCCGCTGATTTACGACGACCTTACAGTAGAAGAAAACCTGCGCTTCTTCGCGCGGCTATACCGCGCCGATGCAAGCCACATCCCGGCGCTGCTGGAACGGGTCGGCCTCGCCCGCCGCGCGAAGGACCGCGCCGGGACGTTCAGCCGGGGGATGGCGCAGCGGCTCGGACTAGCGCGGGCGCTGCTGCACGCGCCGGATGTGCTGCTCTTCGATGAACCCTATACTGGGCTGGATGTGGACGGCGCCGCCATGCTCGACGGCGTGATCCGCGAGCAGCGCGACGCCGGGCGCACGATTTTACTGACGACGCACGACCTGCCGCGCACGCTGGCATTGTGTACACGCGTCGTCATCCTGAACCGGGGCGCGATTATGGCGCAAGCCCCGGTCGTTTCGCTTACCGCCGATTCGCTGATGGGGATATATACGGAAGCGGTAGGTCTCCGTCCGGCTGCGTCCTAGCGGCTACCACGCATATGCTTCGGGGGCAGTGCCACCCGGTCCCGGCCAGATTTCATCCAGCTTTTTGAGCGTCTCGTCATCCAGTTTCAGGTCGAGCGCGGTGAGCGATCCGTTCAACTGTTCGAGCGTGCGCGGTCCGATAATCGGTCCGGTGACGATGGGGTTGCGCAGCAACCATGCCAGCGCGACATCGGCAGGCTGCGCGCCCATTTCTGCGCAGAACGCCTCGTACTTTTCGAGCTTCGGGCGCAGTTCATTCACGATTTTCTGCTGGCCTTCGCTCGCGTTGCGGCCTTCCTTCGCCTTTTTCAGTGCGCCACCGAGCGCACCACCCGCCAGCGGACTCCAGGGAATCACGCCGAGGCCATAGTGTTCACAGGCGGGCAGCACTTCCAGCTCGATGCTGCGTTCCGCGAGGTTGTAGAGGCTCTGCTCAGAAGTGAGGCCCACGAAGTGCCGCGCTTTGGCGGCTTCGTTGGCCTGCGCGATGTGCCAGCCCGCGAAGTTGCTGCTGCCGACGTATAGCACCTTGCCCTGTTGAACGAGGACTTCCATTGCCTGCCAGATTTCTTCCCAAGGGGTATCGCGGTCGATGTGGTGCATCTGGTAGAGGTCGATGTGATCGGTCTGCAAGCGGCGCAGGCTTTCATCGCAGGCGCGGCGAATGTGCAGCGCGGAGAGGCGGCCTTCATTCGGCCAGTCGCCCATCGAACCATATACTTTGGTCGCGATCACGACCTTCTCACGCCGTCCGCCACCCTGCGCGAACCAGCGCCCGACAATCTGCTCCGTGACGCCTTCACCTTTTTTCCAGCCGTATACATTTGCGCTGTCGAAGAAGTTGATCCCGACTTCGAGCGCGCGATCCATGATTTGATAGGATGTAGGTTCATCCGAAAGCGGTCCGAAGGCCATTGTCCCCAGACAGAGCGGCGACACGCGCAGCCCGGTACGTCCCAAACGGCGGTATTCCATACTCAAGTACCTTTTTCGAGGCGGGTAAGTAATGGAAAGCGTAGTCAATTTCGGATGATTTGCCCAAAATACCTTCAACATAATGTCGCCCGGCCAGGAATGGACCGGGCTATCACGGTCCGTGTCCACCTGACTGTATTGAGACAAACCGTAACAGCGCGGGGCTGAAGCCGCCGCGCTCCGATATGCGCCCGGTCCAAAATTTCATCGCGCCTGATTCAAACGAAGTCGGGTACTATTGTGTCGATATTCTGCGCTGGTCTGCGTATGCAGACGCCTTTTATTCACCAAAACAGCACTTTTTACCCCATCGGTGAGCGTCAAAGGACACCATCATGCAACAGCCAAACACAGGCGAACTCGTTGGCGGACGCTACCGCCTTTCGCGGCTCATCGGGCAGGGCGGGATGGGCGCGGTTCATGTCGCGCAGGATCGGCTCACCGGGCAGACGGTCGCGCTCAAACGGGTCCACATCCCGCCGGAGCAGCTCGCCTTCAACTCACGCGGGAGCAGCGATTTGTACCTCGCGCTGGCGGGCGAATTCCGCATCATGGCGAGCCTGCGCCACCCGAACGTGAACAGCGTCCTCGATTATGGTTTCGACGCGCAACGCCGCCCATTCTTCACGATGGACCTGCTCGAAAACCCGCAAAGCGTCTTCCGCGCGGGGTGGAAATCCGATCATGATAAAGTCGCTATCCTCGTACAAACCCTGATGGCGCTGGCCTATCTGCACCGCCGGGGCGTAATCCACCGCGATTTGAAGCCGGCCAATCTGCTCGTTGTGAATGGACAGGTCAAGGTGCTGGATTTTGGCCTGTCGGTGCTGGTCGATCAAGCGCAGACGGAGACGATTGC
Organism: Aggregatilineales bacterium; assembly: GCA_965246845.1. Lineage (GTDB taxonomy): Bacteria > Chloroflexota > Anaerolineae > Aggregatilineales > UBA2796 > JBBRMW01. The sequence continues at coordinate 149,449 of CBDFFR010000004.1, read as the reverse complement.
AGGGACCCTCGGCTACATCGCCCCGGAACTGCTACTCGGTGATTTGCCGGGCGCGGCATCCGACCTCTATGCAATTGGCGTGATTGGCTACGAACTGTTGACAGGCAAACCGATTATCGAATCCGATGATACGGAAGTGCTGATCAACCAGACATTGCAGACCACCTTCGCGGTCGATTCGATTGAAAACCGCGCGTTGGCCGCCGTCATCGCACGCATGATTATGAAGGACCCGCAGGATCGTTACGCGACCGCACAGGAGGCGATAAGCGCGCTCTGTGCCGCGATTGGGCAGCCCGTCCCGCGCGAGAGCGCCGCGATCCGCGAGAGCTTCCTGCAAACCGCGCGCTTTGTCGGACGCGAAGCCGAGATGCGGCAGCTTGGACGGGCGCTGCTCGAAGCGCAGGAGCGGCGCGGGCGTGTGTGGCTGGTCGGTGGCGAGTCGGGTTCCGGCAAGACGCGCCTGATCGACGAGATACGTATTCAGGCGATGGTGCAGGGCGCGATCACGCTGCGCGGTCAGAACATCGCGCAGGGAGCCAGCCCTTACCAGATGTGGCGCGGTCCGCTGCGCACGCTGGCGCTCACCGCGACCCTGAACGATGCGGATGCGGGCGTCCTCAAGGCGCTCGTGCCGGATATGGGCGACTTGCTGGGGCGGCAAATCAAGGATGCGCCGGATGTCAACCCGATTTTCGCGCAGGAGCGGCTCGTGCTGACTATCGAAAATGTGCTGAAAGGCGTCGCGGGGACGCTCTTCATCCTGCTTGAAGACCTGCATTGGGCGGGGCGCGAAAGTCTGGATTTACTGGTGCGGCTGGTTGCGACGATTCACGATTTGCCGATCCTGATCATCGCGAGCTATCGCGACGACGAAATGCCGGGGCTAACCATTCCCGGCGCAAAAGTGATGAAGCTGACGCGCCTCAATGATGACAGCATCGCGGAACTTTCGGCGGCCATGCTCGGACCGAACGGACGGCAGCCGCAGTTAATCGAGCTGCTGCGCCGCGAGACGGAGGGCAACCCGCTGTTTCTGGTCGAGGTGATGCGGGCGCTCGCGGAACAGGCCGGGCGGCTGGATCAGGTTGCCTCGATGTCGCTCCCGGCGGAAGTTTCCGCAAAGGGAGTCGACCAGATCATCCGCCGCCGTCTGGAGCGCGTCCCCGCTGAAGACCGTCCATTGCTGCGTTTCGCCGCGCTCTATGGGCGGCGGCTCGATTTGGTGGTATTGGAACGGCTCGCACCAGAGGGTACGCCGATCACGCCCTGGTTGCTCGCTTGCCAGAACACAGCCGTCCTCGAAGTGCAGGACAACATCTACCAGTTCAGCCATGACAAATTGCGCGAAGGCGTCTTCGCGGAAGTCGAGGCGGGTGAACGCCCGGCGATGCACCGCCAGATCGCGGACGCGCTCGAAGCGACTTCTTCCGATTACGCGATGCTGGGCTATCACTGGGGCATGGCGGGCGACCTCGCGAAGGAAGCCTACTATCGCGCGCTGACAGGCAAACTCGCGCTTGGTTCCGGTGCATACGATATTGCAGTGGAGAACCTCGAACGCGCACTTGCGCTGGAAGCGCCCACGCCGGAATCGCTCAAGCAGTGGATCAACCTCAAGCGCATGGCCGCCGATGCACACCTCGGCCTGGGCGACCGCTCTGCTGCAGAGCGGCTCTATTCCGAATGTCTGCGTGCCTATCAGGACGCGAATTATAAATGGGGAGTCGCATCGGCGCTCAACGATCTCGGCTTCCTTGCGGTGGAAGCGGGCGAACCGCTGGCCGCCGAAGGGCACTTCCGTAATGCGCTGCAAACTGCGCTCCCGATCCGCGCGTGGACCGTCGCGCTCGCGTCCGTGATTGGCATTGCGGCGTTGATCACCGAGCGCGGCGAACTGGTACGCGCTGCCGAATTGACGGCGCTCACGCTCAATCATATGTCGGTCGATCACCAGACTGCGGATCGCGCAGCGCGGCTGCTCAACAGGATCAAGATCGATCTGCCCGCCCCGTCGCTCGCGGAAGCGGAAGCGCGCGGACGTGAGGCACGCCTCGCGGAAGTGGCGGGGCAGCTCGCCGCCGGGTGAGACTCCAGTGTAAGTGGCGCGGCTTGCCCGACCCGCATTTGAGGGCGGACACATCGGTCCGCCCCTACAAATACAACCACATCGATCTCCTCCTGCAAATCCAGCACCTATACAGAAAACACCCGCGTAGCGATCATCGCCGACCCGCATATTGACGGATTCCTTGTAGTTGTGCTAGGCTAGAACAAGGTTTCGGAACAAACGGGCGGTTTGAGTAAGCACCGGGAGGCAGGTTGACGCTCGAATTCGACAAGGTTGTGATGCAAATCGAGACGATGGGGCGCACGCTGGGCAGCCGTGAACAGACCGCGCAGCAGCGGCTTGAGGCAATCTGGCAGCGTTTCCTCGGAATCGGTGACTATCAATCCATCTGGAAAAAAATCTACACGGCACGCGAACACGATGCCGGGTTCCGGGGCGCGGGTCCGGTCGAAAGCGAACCGATTAACTATGCGTACCCGCTGCCCGCCTGCCCGGAGCGCGCGACGATCCTTGCGGCGGATGGTTCGCAGGTCTACCCGGACGCGCACGCCGCCTCGATTTATTACCTGACGAATATCGCGGTGTTCATTTACCATCACGGCGCGGATAACGCGCTGCCGGAGCCGATCACCGAGCCGGGGCTCTATTACCAGCTTGCCGATACGCACGACCGCGAAGGACGCATGATCGCGAATGCGGCGGTCAACGCGCGGCGCAGCATCTTCGAGATGCAGATGCTCACGCGCGAGACGCTCAAGGTGCTGGATTATGCGCCGCTCGCCTTGAGCATTTACGACGGTCCGCTGCTCTTCTGGCTTGGCAAGGAAGTCCCACGCGGGCTGGAATTGATGGAAGATTACCACGAGGCGATCACCTTCCTGCAAGAAGCCGATGTGCGGCTCTGCGGCTATGTGGACCAGCCGCGCAGCCGTTTCCTGATTAACACGCTTTACTTGGTCAATCTGGAAGACGACGCGATCACGCGTGGCAACCTGATGACCGTCGGCGATATGGAAGGGCTGGATGACCGCTTCCTGATGCGCTACCTGCTCGAAGCGGGTGACCGTTCGGCGCTCATGATCCAGCAAAGCCCGCAAAACAAGGACTACAAGGAAAAGCAGGGCGAAGCGCGCGAAATCGTCTTTTTCTATATCAACGTCGCCTCACCGGGGCAGGAACCGTACCTCGCGCGCATCGAAATCCCGATGTGGGTGGCGCAATCACGCACGGCGGTCGATCAAATCCACGCGCTGCTTTACAATCAGTGCCAGATCATGGACCGCTACCCGTACACGCTCACCCGCGCCGATGAGTGCGCCGTCATCCGCACGCACGAGAAAGACGCGCTCGCGGAGATGATCAAGATCGAAATGCTGAAAAACAACGTCGCGCTCGATGGCTCGCAAAAACTCGCCATGAAGGGCGTGAGCCGCTACGGTCGCCAGAGCCACATCGGAGTTTAACCGTCATGAATGTATTGGATGAGCGGATGGTCGGGCGCGTTCTACGCGCCAGCACAATGGGCTTCGCCTGCGGGACTCGCTCCGGGGAGCTGTCACTCCCGAAATTTGGCGCGTTCGTCCGCACGCGGGACGCAAGCAGCGAGGGGATCGAAGTGATCGGGTTGATCTACGCGATCCGCATCGATGACGACCCGTTGGTGCGCCAATTGATTATGGCGAACCACATCAACCAGCAGACGATCCGGGACCAGCGCGAAAACCGGATGGTTCCTGTCGAGATGAGCATCGTCAATATCGGCTATTTTCAGGATGACAAGCCGCGCCACATCCTGCCGCCGCACCCGCCGATCAGCTTGGACCCGGTGTACCTCTGCGATGCCAATGTCGTCGTGCGCTTCACACAGGTGTTCGATTTCTTCCGGCTGGTTCTGAATACCTCCGAAGTCCCGAACGAAGAACTGATGGCGGCGGCGATCCTCAACGCGGCGGGTGCGCGTCCGCTCGACCAGCAGCGCGATTTTCTGGTGCGCGCGGGGCGGCGGCTGACGCAGCTTCTGGGTCATGATCTGGGACGGCTCAATCATTTACTGCGGTTGATCCGACCCTAAGCCTTGTCAGTCGCGCTTTTGTAGATTTCCCTTGCATACATACATGATCAAGGCAATACTTGATCGTACCTCAGCGCAGGAACCAGAATATGCAAATTCAACTGGCCGAAGTACCGGACCTCGCGCCGCTTCTGGAAGCGATTGAACGGGGTGAGCGGGTTACGGTTCAAAAACCCGACGGCGTGACCGTGACGCTAATCAAAGGACCTGATACGAACCCGGTAGAGGATGACTCGCGCGGTTTTGGTGTTGTTGCAGGCCAGTTCAAGATTTCTGATGATTTCGATGAACCACTAGAAGACTTTCGGGAATACATGGAGTAAGCGCGTATGTACATCCTCTCCGTCACCGTCAAAGTCAAGCCGGAAAGCGTCGTCGCTTTCATCGACGCCTCGCTCGCCAATCATGCCGGATCACGCCGCGAACCGGGCAACCTGCGCTGGGACCTGCTGCAAGCCGCAGACGACTCGACGCACTTCATGCTCTATGAGGTCTACCGCACCGAAGACGACTTCAAAGCGCACCGCCAGACGCCGCATTTTCTGCTCTGGCAGGAGACCGTCGCGGACATGATGGCCGAGCCGCGCGCCCGCGCCGTCTTCACGAACATCGCGCCGAAGGATGCGGATTGGGGATTCGAGTCGTGATCGCCTTCGAGTTCGCGACGGCAGGGCGCATCATCTTCGGCGCGGGCAAGTTCAACGAGGCGGGGCAAATCGCGGCGAGTTTCGGCAAGCGCGTCCTGCTCGTCACGGGTGGCAAATCGACGGATGATCCCGCCGACCGTCTCATGACGGACCTGCGCGGGCGCGGCGTCACCGCCGAACGCTTCAGCGTGAAGGGCGAGCCGGACCTCGCGACCATTCAGCAGGCCGTCGAAGCCGCGAAAGCGATGGGCGCGGAGGTCGTCATTGGGCTGGGCGGCGGCGCGGCGATGGATAGTGCAAAGGCAGTCGCGGCAATGCTGACAAACCCAGGCGAGATTACGGATTATCTGGAAGTCGTCGGCAAAGGGCAGCAAACACAAATCGCATCCGCGCCGTGCATCTGCATCCCGACCACCGCCGGGACGGGTTCGGAAGTCACGCGCAACGCCGTGATCAACGTCCCGGAGCAGCGCGTGAAGGTGAGTATGCGCGGTCCGCTGATGCTGCCGCGTGTGGCGCTCGTCGATCCCGAACTGACGTATACCATGCCGCGGGATGTGACGGCCTTTACCGGATTGGATGCGCTCACACAGTGTCTGGAAGCGTATGTCTCCAAACGCCGGAATGCGTTTGCGCAGATGATCGCGCTGGAAGGGTTGCGCGCCGCCAATGCACTCCACACAGCCTATGATCATTGGGATCAAGATGATGAAATTACCAAAGAAGCACGCGAGCAAATGGCTTATGCTGCGCTTTGTGGCGGCCTCGCGCTTGCTAATTCCGGGTTAGGCGCGGCGCATGGGTTCGCTTCGGTATTAGGAGCGCGATACCCGATCCCGCATGGCGCGTGCTGTGGAATATTGCTGCCTTATGTCGTTTTTGTGAATGAAAACCATGCAGGCGAGTCGGACCTGTTCAAAATAATCGCTACGCAGGGTCTGATTGTAGAACCGCCGGAAACTTTAGCCAGTACGCTGGATTTTCTGAATTCAATGCACCTGGATATGCCGAGACTCTCACATTTTGGCGTAAAAGAAGCTGATATTCCTGAACTCATCCAGCTTTCAAAGCAGTCGAACAGCATGAAAGCGAACCCCTATGAACTCACGGATGATGAACTGACGTGGATATTGAAATCTGCGCTTTAGGTCCGTTGTCAGGTAGGCGAACGATTACTTTGTGCCATGCGTGCATTGCCGCTCGCAGCCACTCCCCTGACAAGGATTACTGACTACTGATTAGCGCGCTGACCGTTCCAGCCACCCTGCGGTTTGCCATCCCAGCCGCCTTGCTGCCCGTCTTCCGGGTGGTCCCACGCGCCGCCGAACTCGACCATGTAGCCATCCGGGTCGGTCACGAGGAAGTCACGCTCGCCCCATGTCTTCTGCGAGGGCGCGCCCTGCACCGGGAAGCCGGAGGCGCGCAGTTCGCTATACAGCGCGTCCAGATCGCCCGTTTCCAGTTCGATGTGAAACTGCCCGGTTCCATGCCGCAATAGGCCCAGCCGCATCTGGCCGATGTCCAGCAGCGCGAATTCGCCCTCGCGATGCACGCGGATGGTCGCGCCCGGCAGCTTGCTATAGAACGCGAGCGAGCGTTCCACATCCGCGACGTGCAACGTGAGACCTGTCAACGATACGGTTTGCATGTTTGTTACCCTTTCAGGTTTTCCGACTGATTGGGCAGCCATTCGGCTCCCGTTCAGATTATACAGCTTGCGCGGGCAGCATGAACCCGGTCTGTATCGCCAAAACGCCTGTCTGCTACGTCAGGGCAAACGCACCAAAATGGGGGCGGGGGCTGAGGCCGCCGCGCTGCTATGGTCAGCGCCGCTTGAAGCCGAATATGCGAACCGTAATAGCCAGGTCCATTCATGGCCGGGCTATCTTAATTGTTTTGTGATGCGGTTGCCCTGCCTGCTGCGTGAAAAGCTGTTGTAGTTTCTCATTCAACTCGGTATCGTTGTCAGGTGCGGTGGATTTTCCAGTCGCTGTGGTTAGCGCTCTGGATTACCTGCTTCCCCTATTTTGCTGCCTATGGAACCGTAAAATCACGCATCGTACCCCCACGAGAGGAACCGAATTGGAAACCAAGCAGCGCGTCCCCGTCTTCCAAATATTGCAACCCAAACTCGCGCTACTCACAATTATCCTTGAGATCGTGCTGATTTTCGGAATCACGCTCTTTTTCACGAAACAGCTCAATAATTTCTCACCTGCGCTCCAGTATCAGGGTGGCGACCTCTCGCTCGTCACGCAGGGAACTGCGTTTGGTGCAGCGATCTATCAGAAAACGGGCAGTTTACCCTTGTGGAACCCGTTCGTTGGAGGTGGCGAGCCGCAGTTCGAGAGTCCGCAGTCGTTCGCGTTTAACCCACTGATGACGTTGCCCCTGATGTGGTGGGGACCGGTTCAGGGAACGAAGGCAGCGATCCTGTTTCATATCTACCTGATGGGGCTAGGGGGGTGGCTGCTCGCGCGCGTACTGGGTCTTCATAGCCCCGGACGGCTCGCGCTTGCACTATTGCTGGCCGCGAGCGGCAGTTATGCCGCGCCCCTCGGACGCGGGCTTTATCAACTCGGATTGACCCAAACCTATGTACCCTGGGTGTATGCCGGGTTGATTGGCGTTTTGTACTTCCCCAAGCGCCGTTGGCCGATCATTGCACTCGTTGTCTTTACGTTTTTGCTCGTGACCGGCGGCACGTTCTGGTATGCGCTACCTACGGCGATTGGAGCGGCGGTTATCTGCGCGTTCGCACTCTTCGATCTGCTGCGTCCAGAAAAGCGCAGTGCAGTAATATGGTTCACGGTGCGTCGTCTCGCCATCGCCAGCGCGCTCATCATCGGCTTGTGCGCGGGACGCTTGATCACCATCAACCGTACCAATTTGTTTCATCCGACCTCGGCAGACCCGATTGTCGCGGATTTATTCACGAAATTCGCAAGCTATGTGACGCCCATCACGATAGCGACGGACAGTACCGATTGGTGGCAGAATTATCACTATGTCGTCCCTGTGATTTTGCTCGTGCTGGTGATTGCCTTGCGCTTGCTGTTGGTCCGCAAAAGTAATCCTTTTGCGGGCGGGCGCTGGCGAATCCTCTTGCCGGGTATCCTGCTTTTGCTTTTTTTCACCATCTGGGCGCTTGGTGAGACGCCGCTCTATATTTCCATTCGTAATGCGATCCCATTCATTGCAGACTGGCGCAACACCGGGCGAATGGCAGCCGCGGCCACACCCTGGCTAATTATTATCACGGCGATCTGGTTTGATGATGTGATCCTGCTGCTGCGCCGCTTGCAGCAGGACTCTGCGCGCCAGCAATCCCTGCGTATGGGTGCGGGCGTTGCTGCGAGCATTCTCATCTTCGTGTTTGTTCTCTCCGTGCCGGGTGTCTTTCGCAATTGGACCGTCTACGGAATATTGATCCCCGCCGGGTCGCTCGATGACCACTTTGAAGCAGTGGGTCTGAATGCGATACGGCAAGCTACCCCCGGCAAGATGATCACAGCAATCAATCAGGTTTGGGTATCGCACTATGGTTTCGTAAACACGCTGATCCGGCACAGGAACGGCGACTCGGATGTGTTCACGACAGGCGTTCCCCCCACGATTGGCGAGTCGGGGCCGCTCGCGAAAGATGCTTCGCCCTATGCCGTCGGCTATACCGAGGCTTTTATTGCCTGGGTTAAGGAGCAAAAATTCCTGCCGCTCGTCAACTCACCGATGCCCAATGATGTGATCGTGGCCTGGCATCATCCCGACCGTCCCGATTACGCCTTCATGGTGACGGAGCCGGACCTCGTGACGACCTCGTGGCATCCTCTGACCCGCGCAGTTACGACCGACCTGACCTATTTTCACGCAATCAACAACATCGAATTGATTGTTGAAGATTGGCCGGAACAGGCTATCGCAGTTGCCAACGAGACCGCATATCCGGGCTGGCAGGTAAGTATTAATGGACAACCTGCGACACTGGAGTCGGTCGATTCGCATCTTGCGGTACGTCTTCCGGCCAGAGCGCAATTCGAAGGACCCCTGAGTATCGTCTTCACCTACCGCCCGTTTAAACTGGTCGCTGGAATGCTGCTCACCGCACTCACAGCAATCCTGACGATTGCGCTCGCCCTCCGGCTGGATATTCGCTACTGGCGGCGTTATCGTGTGCCGACTTCACAATTGCTGCACTCCGTTCAAGCGGCTGTCGTGCCGTTCGTGCGCAAGCTGAACGATCCGAACATATCACGCAAGGATGACGAATCCGACGAGTAGCCATGTGCTACCAGACCCGGCACATCAACCCTTTGAGATACGCGCCTTCCGGGAATGTGAGCGCGACCGGGTGATCTGCTGCCTGCCCCGGTCGCCCGATGATCTGCGCCTCGCGTCCTGAATCGACCAGCGCGCCGAATACAATTTTCTGAAACAAATCCGCATCGACAGCGCCCGAACACGAGAACGTGAGCAGCAGCCCGCCCGGTCGCAGCAATTCAAAGGCAAGCATGTTGATGTCTTTGTAGCCGCGCGCCGCAGCTTCGACCTGCCGCTGGCTGTGCGCGAATTTGGGCGGGTCCAGAACAATGATGTCGAACTGTTGCGACTGGTTGCGATAATCGCGCAAGACCTCGAAAACATCCCCTTCGATGAAATCCGCGTCGTCTACCTTGCGGTCATTCAGGCGATAATTGCGCTTCGCGAGCGCCAGCGCTTCGCCCGATGAATCCACATTGATCGCGCGGTCCGCGCCGCCATTCAGCGCGAAAACGCCGAACCCGCCCGAATAGCTGAAACAATTGAGCATCGTCCGCGTCTTGCGGTCAGGGTCGGCGCGCAGCCAGTCGCGCAGCGCGGCGCGGCTCTCGCGCTGGTCGAGGTAGAAGCCCGTCTTGTGTCCCTTGCGCACATCCACGAAGAAGCGCCGCCCGTTCTCCGTGATCTCAATCAGCGCGGGCGGCTCCTCGCCGGAGAGCAGCCCGGAAGCCGGGTCCAGCCCTTCCTTGCCGCGAATATCGACATCGCTGCGCTCGTAGATACTCTTCGGTTTGAGCAGTTCGTTCAGCAGTTCGACAATCTGTTCCTTGCGCTGTTCGACGCCGAGCGTGAGCGCTTGCAGCACTACGACATCGCCGTAACGATCCACGACGAGGCCGGGCAGTCCGTCGTTTTCGGCGTTGACGAGGCGATAGGCCATCGGCTTCCCGGCATCATGTTCAATGTTGAAGAGCGCACGCGCCGCGATTGCGCGTTCCAGCCGCGAACGCCACCACGCGAGGTCGATCTTCTCGTCTTCGTTCCAGCTCATGACGTGGACGCGGATTTGCGACTGCGTGTTGTAATAGCCGCGCGCGAGGAAATCTCCGTTGGGGGTGACGAGCGTAACGATGTCGCCATCGGCGGGGTTGCCGCGCACGGTGTCAATCGCGCCCGCGAAGACCCAGGGATGCCGCCGCTCGAACATCCGCACGCGGTCGGCGGCGATAACGAGGGTCTCATTCATGTTTTACTTCTCCGATAATTCAGATGAGCAGCGCGCGGAAAGCGGCTTCGTCGATGACGGCCACGCCGAGCGCTCGCGCTTTTTCGAGTTTGCTTCCGGCAGCATCGCCGGCGAGTACGTAATCGGTCTTCTTACTGACGCCCCCGCTCACCTTGCCGCCGTATTGCGCGATGAGCGCGCTCGCTTCGTCGCGGGTCATGGTGGGCAGCGTCCCGGTCAGGACGAAGGTTTTGCCTGCGAGCGCTTGCGAGACGGGTGCAGGCGGTGCATCGCCTGCAAGCCGGACGCCTGCCGCACTCAGCTTTTCGATCAGCGCGCGGTTGCGATCCTCGCGGAACCAGCTTGCCACGCCTTCCGCAGTCGAAGGGCCGATTCCGGCAATCGCGTCCAAATCCGCGACGGTTGCGGCCATCAGCGCGTCGATGCTATGATACTTGCTCGCGAGCAATTCCGCGACCCCGTATCCGATGCCGCGAATGCCGAGCGCAGCGATCAGGCGGATCAGCGGGCGCGTTTTGGCGGCTTCGGCGTTCTTGAGCAGGTTCTGGATTTTCTTCTCGCCGTAGCCCTCGAGTTTTTCCAAATCTTCGGCTTTGAGCGTGAAAAGGTCCGCTTCGTCGTGAATCACGCCCGCCGTAAGCAGTTGCCGCACGCCCTGCTCACCCAGCCCTTCAATATCCATCGCGCCGCGCGACACAAAATATTCGATGTTGCGCGCGACCCGCTCCGGGCAGGCCGGATTCGTGCAGAAGTAGAAGACCTCGCCATCGAGCTGCGCAACCGGGAAGCCGCAGACCGGGCAGGCTGTCGGCGGTAATATCGGCTGCTCTTCGCCCGTCCGCGCAGCGACGATGGGACCGATGACGAACGGGATTACCTCGCCCGCGCGCTTGATCAGGATGCGGTCGTGCAGCCGGATGTCCTTGCGCGCGATGTCTTCATAGTTGTGCAGCGTCGCCTGCCGGATCGTCGCGCCGCTGACGAAGACGGGTTCGAGTTCGGCTTCCGGGGTGATTACGCCCGTGCGCCCGACATTCGCCTTGACCGCGATCAGCTTCGTCGTGACCTCCTCCGGCGGGAACTTGAACGCGACCGCACCGCGCGGGTTCTTGCCGACGATGCCGAGTGAGGCGTAAACAGCAAGGTCGTCGATTTTGATGACCAACCCATCGATTTCGTAATCGAGCGAATGCCGCCGTTTCTCGAAGTCAACGATATACGCGAGCATTTCCTCGAAATCGGTGAAGCGCCGGACATCGCTGCTGGTGCGGAAGCCGAGCGAGTCCAGATAGCGCTCCGTCTCGTACTGGCTGCGCGGCGTTTCGCCTTCCGCTTCGACGATGCTGAACGCATACGTCGTCAGCGGGCGCGTGGCGGTGATGCGCGCGTCGAGCTGTTTGAGCGCGCCCGATGCCGTGTTACGCGCATTGATATATTTGAGCGCGTCGCCGCTTTCGGTCTGTTCGGCCTGCATTTTCGTCTGAAAGGCTTTGAAGTCGGTTTTGTGGATGACCGTCTCGCCGCGCACAATCATTCGTCGTGGGACGGGGTGCGCAAGCGCGGCAGCGGGGTTGAGCGGCACGCGCAGCGGCACAGTACGGATCGTGCGGACGTTCGCGGTCACATCATCCCCGATGTAGCCATCGCCCCGCGTCGCGCCCTGCGTCAGCACGCCATCGGTATAGGTCAGCACGACTGTCAGACCATCGAATTTCGGTTCGACGGTATATGTCAGCGGCGTATGCGAGTCGAGCAGCCGTTCGGCGCGCGCTTTCCAGTCGCGTATATCCTGCGGGGAGTAGGCTTTCGCGAGACTGAGCATCGGTAGCGGATGCGTCACCTTCGGCAGGCGCGTATCGAGGTCGCTGCCGACGCGCTGCGTGGGCGAATCGGGCATGATCAGGTCCGGGTGCGCCTTCTCAATAGCGTCCAGTTCATCGAAGAGCGCGTCGTACTCCGCATCCGAGATGATCGGCGCGCTCAACACAGAATAGCGGTAATTGTGTTCGCGCAACTGGCCGCGCAGGTCGGCGGCGCGCGTGCGCAGTTCTTCGAGCGTCGCGGGAGCCTGTTCTTCGACGGGCGGCGTGCTTTGGTCGGTCATTTCGTGACCTGCAAAAAGCGCCGCGATGCCCAGCCCACCGTATTCGGGTTGGTCGGGTCCTGGATATACCACCACTCCTCATCGGAGGCGGTTTGCGGTCCATCCTTGATCAGGTAGCTCTGGCCGTCGAAGGCGAGGAATTTGGCGGTATACTGCTTGCCGGGTCCGCTACGCACGTTGAGGCCGCTGCCACCCACACCGACGATCTGGATCGTGGAGCCAATCGCGATGTCCCCGGCGGGCAGCGTCGCGGTCGAGGCGATAGTCGGGAGCGCTTTGGTAGGCGTCTGGCTTGCCTTTTGCGGGATACCCGTCTGGCTGGCGGGTGGCCCGACGGTGAACGTCGCGGTGATGACCACGACCATCGGGGTCGCTCCGCCGGGCGAGGCTGCGCCCCCCAGCGAATTGACGACGAACAGCGAACCGACCGCCGCGCATCCGACCGCAACCAGCATCACAACCAGCGACCACCAGGGCAGGTAGAGGCCGCTGTCACGGCGGGCGCGCGCTGTCTTCTTTTTGGCGGGTTTGGCTTCCGGGTCGGCGGGGTAGTAGCTGGTGTAACCGCGCCCTTTCGGAGGCTCGGCGGCGGGTTTGCGCGGCGCGGCTTGCGGCTGGCGGTCGCGCGCGGTCGGCTTGCGCGGGGTCGATTGCGGCGCGGGTGTGTCTTCCGGCAGGCCATTCGGCGTAGAGACGCGGCGCATCCCACGCGGCGGCGTGACGGGTTCGCGCGGGTTGGTATCGTCCAGGTTCGTTTCTTGCTCGGACATGCGGCTCGTCCTCGTATACCCGCCCTATTTTACCCGAAAGCCGCATTAAAACCCTGCGCTTTGTAGTCAGCGTACAGAACAAACGCACCAGCAGTGTGGGCGGACACATAGGTCCGCCCGTACAAAGAGGGAACCGACGCCAAGCATTGCGAAAACGTGCCGCGTGATTTCTATTCAGTTGGTAAGGTACGAGAGAAGCGTCAGCGAGGCAGCACAGCGCAGCGCGGTCAGGATGAATGCCCGAATGAAGCAGGAGTGCCTGTGTTTCCGTAAAGCACACAACCGACCGATGACCTAATCCAGCTCAATCTTTGCTGCGTAATCCGGTTCGGGTGCAAGACCTGACACCCTCGCGGGGCTTGAACGATCCCGCGCAACGAAAACCTCAGGGGAGGCTGACGGACGAACCTGTGACCCAATTAGCAGACCAAGACCAAACCAATCACCCGGCCATGACGCACCCGGAAGCGATCCCTGTTCCATAACGACAAGCACGACCGCAAAGACGTGTGGCAATCAGACGGGGACAAACCGCCCGCTACCACGAGGCCGAGGATACGGCGTCTGGTCTTGATAAAGACCAGCAGCGACAGTCCAATAAAAGGGTCTATCGATGCTATAGGGCAGCATAGACCAAATGTTCTGGATTGTCAAGGAGTGGATGTAGAAAGGGATGCGCGAGGATAAAACCGATGGTTGCGCGGGAATAAATCCCCGCGCTATTACGGTCTGGAATGCCAAAAGCCGATCAAGCAAATAGTGAGCTGGACAGGTTAACGACAGCCTTGCAGTCGTAGTCCATTTATGAACGGTCCGGGACGCTAAACGTCAACGAAACGCATGGTCATATCATGGCCGACGACCGTGATGTTTTTGATGCGTTTGCTATGAGTCAGCAAACAGGGTCGCCCGGCCATTCATGGCCGGGCGTTCAGTGGATGCTCTTGCCCTGACTTCAGCTATTGAAGAATTCGGCCAGTACGGGAGCCAGCACATCAGCCGCCACATTATGTCCTTGCCCGTCCAAAAAGCGCAGTTTTGCGCCGGGGATGATATTCGCCAGTGCCTGGGCTGTATCACGCATCCAAGGCATATCCGCGCCACCTGCAATTACCAAAGTCGGGGTCTTGACATTCGCGGCACGCGCAGTCGGTATCGAATAATCTCCCATAACAGTCGCGTCATAGGCCAGCGTGTGCGCAAGAGCTTCCTGTGCAGGCCACCAAGTTTCCGTCCGAGCGTATGCAACAAATTCAGGTGGCAGCCCGACCACTTTTGCCATGAAGAACTCGACCGCATCCCCACGCTTTCCAGCCGAAACGAGATCGGTATAGGTCTTTGCCGTATCTGCGGGCGGGCGTGGGCGGCTGTCCCCGACGATGTAAGGAGGTTCCCACAGCGCCAGCTTCCTGAGCGAAAGGCCACTGGCGGCGGCCTCCATCGCCAGCGACGCGCCGGACGACGACCCGAACAAACACGCCGAGCCGCCCGCCGCCTCGTTGACCGCCGCAATGTCTTCGATCTCGCGCTCGATCGCGTAGGGTGCAGTATCACCGCTGATGCCACGTCCGCGACGGTCGTAATTGAACACAGTGAAATGATCGGAGAGCAGCGCCGCGAGCGGTGCATTCGACATGCGATCCACCGAACCGCCACTCACCAGAATTACGGGCGCGCCGTGACCAGACTGATCGAACCCGATGTGCGTACCGTCTTTTGAAACAACGTTGGTCATGTTCGTTCTTCCTTTGGGTGCTGACTGCATGATGACAGTATACATCAACCTAAAGTTGTGGTCTTGAACAAAAACGACAGTTGTTCCGGGATGCCCCTGCGGATGATTTGCGCAGGGGTTTGACCGACAAAATGGCGCAGCGCACGGGTCAAGTGCGGCTGGTCGGAATATCCAGCCTGATCGACAGTATCCAGAATCGAGATGCCCTGTTGCAGCAAAAGCGTCGCATGGCGCGCACGTTCGATTTGATGGACCATTCCATGCGTCAGCCCGATTGTCTGGGAAAAGCGCCGTTGTATCGAGCGTAGTGACATGGGCTGAGCGTGTGCTTGCAGGGCGGCTTCAATAGAGGGTTCGCTCACCAGCAACCCGTCCCGAACCAGATGATCGATAAACGTATCGGCATTGTCATACGTCGGGTATTCCACAGCCGACCCGTTCAACCAGAATGTTTGGCTTGAAGCATCGGGCAGGGTCAGGGCGGCATCGACGAATTGACTGGCGGGCAGGTGTGGCATCACCGTACCGAGTTTGAAGACAATCCCAAGAAATTCGGTATCTGCCGGACAAGGGACGCGCGTGGCCTGCGTCTCCGGGCCGCGCATGGTCAGGTTTGTTCTGCCGTTTTCAGTCCACACGCATATCTGCCAATGGCTTAGTGCAAGCGAGGTGAATGAACCGGCTTGTTCGCTTTGTGTGCGCCAAATTCGTTCAACCAAAGGGGACTCGGGCAGTCGTTCCTCAAAATTGAGAAGCATCTATTGCCTTTCGCGCTGTATGATCACTATTGTATCTGCAGTCGCGGATAACGTTATGCAGTAGCGCTAACATACTGATACTTATTCCACCAGCCGTTTGAAATAGAATTGCTGTCCCGATCCGTCCGGCAGATTCACCGCATAAAAGCCGCACATCTCCCACCCTTCAACGCCTAGCTGGGCAATCGCTGATCCCAATTGAATGACGCCCAATGCACGTCCTTCAGGAGGGCTGCTCGATTTCAGGATCGAGACGACGAGCATCCGATCCTTGATCGTGTTTGTCGCTACCATCGTGCAGTATTCCCATCGTTTATTCATAGTGTCATCTCCGTTCAAGGTTCAGCGTGACAAACTCACTTGCTATAATTTTTGCATGGTCCCCGATCTACACCGTTCGACCCTATTTGATAATAGAGTACATCGCTGGTTTGTTCTTGAACAAAAACGACAGCAGTTCATCACATGCTCCAGATAATGGGCAAAGTCTGGTATACCATCTCGTGAATGCGAGACCTGTCACAACAAGGAGCAGGTTGTGTAGGGACGGCATTCTTGCCATTCCGCAAGCCTCAATCACGTTCAACTGCGTAATATCTAGTCAAGTGGGAAGCACACAAGGGAACAGCACGCGATGGCAGCGATTCTGGAAGCAACGGGATTAAAAAAGCGGTATGCGCCGCAAAACGGCCAGAAGGAAGGTTTTCTCGCCGTCAAGGATTTCAACCTGAGCCTTGAACGCGGCGAAATTTTCAGCCTGCTTGGACCGAACGGCGCGGGCAAGACAACCTCGATCAGCATGATGAGCGGCCTGATCGCGCCGACGGCGGGTGACGTCCTGATCAACGGCAAGTCGATTGTGAAGGAACCCGTCGCGGTCAAACATATGATCGGCGTCGTGCCGCAGGAAATCGCGCTCTATCCGCAGATCAGCGCCCGCGCAAATCTGGAATTTTTCGGCAAGATGTACGGCTTGACGGGGGCAATCCTCGCCAAACGCTGCGACGAGGTGCTGGAATTCATCGGCCTCAAGGACCGCCAGCACGAGCGCGTGGAGTCGTATTCGGGCGGGATGAAGCGGCGCGTGAATATCGGCGTCGGCCTGTTGCACAAGCCGCAACTGGTCTTCATGGATGAGCCGACAGTTGGAATCGACCCGCAGAGCCGCCGCAGCATCCTCGACGCGGTGAAGGACCTCAACGCGCAGGGCATGACCGTCCTGTATACGACGCATTACATGGAAGAGGCGCAGGAGCTATCCAACCGCGTCGGCATCTTCGATCACGGGGAACTCGTCGCGTGCGGCAACCAGACCGAGTTGATGTCGCTGGTCGGCGAGCGCGATACGATCCTGATCAAAATCGGGGACGCCGCGCCACAGGCTGCGCAGATCGTCGGTGCGCTGCCCGGCATCGAAAGCGCGACCCTTGAAGGCGACACGGTGCGGATGCTCGCGGGACGCGGACGGCAAGCGCTGCCCGCCGTTATCAAGGCGCTGGACGAGGCACAAATTGCGTTGCAAGCCGTTGAGGTCCGCGAGCCGAACCTGGAGACCGTATTCCTGCAAATGACCGGGCGTGCGCTACGCGACTAAGCGACTAAGGAGGACCGCATGGATTTTCGGAAAGTCGCGATTATCGCGCTCAAGGATTTGCGGGTGCTGTTCAGCGACCGCAACCTGCTCCTGATTATGTTCGTCGCCCCCATCGCACTCACGGCGATTATCGCGTCGGCGCTTGGCGGCTTCGCGGCAGGCGGCAGCGGCGGCGATTCGCCGATCAGCAATATTGCGGTCGCGGTCGTCAACGAGGACAAGGGCAACGCCTTCGTCAATTACGGAAACGTGATCACCGATATTCTCATCCCCGCGAAGCCCGATCCGGCGAATACGCTCCAAAAGCTGATCAAGGCGACCAAACTTGACTCGCGCGAAGCCGCGATGCAGGCCGTCAAACAGGGCAAATATGCGGCGGCGGTGTTCATCCCGGCCAATCTCTCGGCTTCGCTTGACCCATTGAAGGCGAAGCCCGACCCGGTAGACATCATGCTTTACCGCGACACCGGGTCGCCGATCAGCGCCAGCGTGGTCTCCAGCGTGGTGCGTGGGATCATCACGAATATCACAAGCGGCACGGTCGCGATTTACGCAATGCAGGGCAACGTCAATCCGCTGCAAATCGCGGCGCTGGCCGGGCAGGTCTCAGCGGCAGTGGGCAAGGAACTGACCGATAACCCGCCGCTCGTCCTCGCACAGCAAACGATCAGCGGGCAAGCCGCAAATCCCGCGCAGGGCTTCAATGCACTGCAATATTTCGCGCCCGCAATGGCGATCTTCTTCGTGCTGTTCACGACCAGCGGCGCGGCGAGCAGCATCCTCGAAGAGCAAACCAACGGCACGCTGCAACGGCTCGCCATTTCCCCGACCAGCCGCGCTACGATCCTCGCGGGCAAGCTCGGCGGAACCTATCTGAGCGGCCTCGCGCAGTTGAGCATCCTGATCATCGCGATGGCCGCGCTTGGTACATTGTTCGGGACGCAGAACGGCGTATGGGGGACCAACATCCCCGCGATCATCCTGACGACCATTGTAACCACGCTGGCCGCGTGCGGGATTGGCGTCTTCATTGGCGGGCTGGCGCGCACCGCGACGCAGGCCGATACCCTGAGCAGCGTCATCGTGACCTTCTCCGGGATGCTCGGCGGCGCGTTCTTCCCCATCGCGAATCTGGGCGGCGCGTTCGCGCTGGTTTCGCGCCTGACGCCGAACTATTGGGCGACGAATGCCTATAGCGAACTCGCCCGCACCAGCGATCTGGGCGCGATCCTGCCCAATCTGGCGGTGCTGCTCGTGATTTTCGTCGTGTTCTTCTCGGTGGGTACGGCGCTCTTCAACCGCCGTTTGCGCGCGTGAAAGGGATTCACCATGACCGATGCCTTGCGTAAAGTGCTGATTATCGCTTTCAACGACCTGCGGACCGCGCTCAGGGAACGCGCGACGCTGATCAATATCCTCGTCCTGCCGATCTTCATGACGGTCCTGCTTGGGGTCGTGAACACCAATTCGGCGAGCGGCGGCACGCTGGATGTCGTCCGCATGGACCCGAACGATGCGGCAGCGGGGCGACTGGGTAACATCCTGTTCGCGGAAGCGGGCAATACCTTCGCGGTGTGCGACATTCCATCGGATGCGTGCGGTCAGGATGAAAAGGACCGTGCCGACTTACGTGCGGTAGCAGAGCAGCGCGTGAAAGAGGGTAAATCATCTGCGGCGCTGATCATCCCGGCAGGGTATGGCGCGGATTTGGCTGCGAATAAGCAAATCGCGCTGCCGTTCATCGTACAGCGCGGGTTGAACAGCCCTGCTCTCATTCAACAGAAAATCGATGCGGTGCTGACCCGGCTGAACGGCTCCATTGCGGCGGCGCGTGCTGTCACCGACGCCGCGAAACCTGCCGACGATCAGCGCCCGGCGCTCTTTACCAACGTAGTAAATGCCGCCGATGCGATCTGGGCGACGGACCCGGTTCGCATCGTCGAGCAGACCAGCACAGGCACGACGGCGATAGCGGGGACGGGCTTCGGGCAGAGCGCGCCCGGCTTCGGCGCGATGTTCGTGCTGCTCGGCGCGGTCGGGCTGGCAACCGTGTTCGTCACGGAGCGTCAGACGTGGACGATGCAGCGCATGATGATCATGCCGATTGCGCGCTGGCAAATCCTCGCGGGCAAGCTGCTGGCGCGCTATGCGCTGGGGTTGATCACGTTCTTCACGCTGATCATCGTCGGGACGCTCTTCGGCACGCAATGGGGCGATTGGCTTGGGGTCGTTCTGGCGGTGATGGTGTATACGCTGGCGGCGGTGTCGCTGGCGCTTGCGTTCTCTACGCTGGTCAGGACGAAGAGCCAGGCCGCCAATGTCGGCTTCGTGATCGGGATGATCCTCGCGCCGCTGGGTGGGGCATGGTGGCCGCTCTCGATTACGCCTGTGTGGATGCAGGCCATTGGGAAGCTGAGTATCGTCTCCTGGAGTCAGGAAGCGTTCAGCAAGCTGGTCTACTATGGTGGGAACGTATTCGACATTCTGCCCTATCTGGGCGTGCTGCTGATCTTTAGCGGAGTGTTCTTCGCGTTCGGGCTTCGGCGCTTCCGCTATATCTGATACCTTAATCGGGCAAGAGAGGGTCGCGGATTGCCCGACCCTCTACTTCTTCATTCCCTTCAAGCCGCGCGCGGATGCCTGCGCAATCAACCGACTCTTGTAATTGTAGGTCGTCTTGCGCTTTTCTTTGTGCGCCTCAAGCGCGAGGCGGATCAGCTCGTCGCAGACCTGTGCGGGCGACATATTCTCCGCGGCCCACAGGTAGAACGCGAGCGAGCCGGGCATCGTGTTAATCTCGTTGACGTACACCGTCTCATCCTTGAGCAGAAAGTCGATACGCGCCGTCCCCTGCCCACCGACCGCGCGGAACGCATCGACGGCGGTTTGCCGAATCTGTGCGGAGAGTGCGGCATCGAGCGGCGCGGGGATGATTCGCTCCTGGCTCTTCATGCCGCCGCTGCCGTGCAAATACTTCGCGTCGAAGTTCAAAAACTGCTCATAGGTGACGGGTTGTTCCAGCACCGAAGGCCGGATCGTATCGTTGCCGAGTACCGCGCAGTTGATCTCGACCGCACCAACAACCGCGCTTTCGACCAATACGCGGCGGTCGAAATTCAGCGCGATCTGGATTGAGCGGATCGCTTCCTCGCGGTTGGCGACCTTCGCCACGCCGATGCTGCTGCCCAGCGTCGCGGGCTTGACAAAAAGCGGATAGGTGAGCGTCTCCTCGATGCGCTTGAGCAGGCGCTCGCGGTCGGTCAGCCAGTCGTGACGGCTGAACGCGACGAAATCCACGACGACCAACCCGTTCGCGCGGAGCAGCCCTTTGGTCAGTACCTTGTCGTTCGCGACGGCGGACGCGGCCACGCCCGCGCCTACATAAGCGACATCGGCCATTTCGAGCAGCCCTTGCAGTGTGCCGTCTTCGCCATGCGAGCCATGCACCGCCGGGAACACGACATCCAGCCGTTTGAGCGTGGAGCGGCCAAGCAGCCCGGAGATCGGCGGCGTGATCAGGCCGGGCATGTCGGTCGTCGAGGAGAATGTCGTCGCACGGATGCCGATTTGCTCCGCAATCGCCTCATTTTTGAATGTTGCGAGTTCGGAAAGCGCCGCGCCTGTCAGCCATGCGCCCTCGCGCGTGATGTAGATCGGCACAACCTCGTACTTGTCGGGATTGAGCGCCTTGATCACCTGCTGCGCGGTAACGACCGAGACATCATGTTCGACGGATCGGCTGCCGAAAATTACACCAACAGTGAGTTTACGGGTGGGATTGTTGCTCATCAAAGTTCCTGATAATTTCGATCATATGCGCCGCAGAAGGCGACAAATTATTGTACCAGCCTCACAATGATATACGATGCAGATTTCGGACAGTATTGTATGATGTCACGGATTGAGCGCCCCGGCGGTTCGCCGCGCGAGGCGAGTTTGCGCTAAAGTTGAGGTATTCGCGGGGTTGGATTCAGGGGGTGGGCTTTGACTCCGAGCGTACTTGCCGCTATTTTCGCTATCGTCGTCGGGATCGCGCTGCTATTCTACGGCTACCCGATCTTTCGCATTCTGTTACCGATTTTCGGCCTCGTCATTGGCTACTATATCGGGCGCTCGCTGCTGCCGGGGCAACCGATTCCGGCGGTCGTGATCGGGGTCGTAATAGGCTTGATACTGGCGGTCCTCGCCTATTCGTTCTGGAGTGTGCTGGTCGCGTTTGCGGGCATATTGATCGGGTTCAGCGTCGGCTATTCGCTCGGCCTGACGCTCGCGCTCGGTCAGACGGGCGGGGTCATCGCCGGGGTGGTGGGGGCGGTTATCTTTGGCCTGCTCTATTTCAGCTTCCGTGACCTGATGGTGATCATCTCGACTGCAACTTCCGGCGCGACTTCGATCCTTTACGGAGTGGGGGCGCTCTTCCCGGCCTTCGCCTTCCTTGAAGCTCGCAACCAGAACCTGACGGCGCTGATCGTCTGGATCGTGCTGGCGGCGGTCGGGATCGCGTTCCAATACGCGCGCTTCGGTAAACAGCGGCTTTACGTGCGGCGGCGGGTGGCGGTGGCCTAGCGCCGAACTATGCGCTGAATACCCGGTAGGATACAATCGCGCGCATGATAAACCAGACCCGTGCGCGGCTTGCGCTGCTCCCGCTTTGCTTCTATATCGCTGCTGCGCTTTTCATCACATGGCCTGCCGTGACGCAGCTCACGACGCACGCGATTGGTGGCGGCTTCAGCGATCAATTCGAGAACGTGCGGATGATCTGGTATGTGCGCTATGCGCTCGCACACGGTCTCAGTCCGTTCTATCATTCGCTGCTCGGCTGGCCGACCGGGTTCTTCAACGCGCCGCAGTGGTCCGAACCGTTGACTTATCTGCCTGCCGTGCCGCTTGCGTACCTGAGCAGTGACCTGACCGCCTACAACCTGTATATGCTTGCGCAAATCATCCTGGCGGGGTGGGCGGCGTTTTACCTGATTTGGCAGCTCACGGAGCGCCGAGCATTTCTTCCGGCGCTGCTCGGTGGCCTGATTTATATGAGCTATCCGGCGGTGCAGGGCCACCTCGCGGGCGGGCATTCCGGTGTGCTGACGTTGTGGCCGCTGCCGCTCTATGCGCTCGCG
This sequence comes from Aggregatilineales bacterium, assembly GCA_965246845.1. GTDB lineage: Bacteria > Chloroflexota > Anaerolineae > Aggregatilineales > UBA2796 > JBBRMW01. Next base: position 127,073 of record CBDFFR010000004.1, on the reverse strand, counting down.
CTGTGGCAGATTGTGCGCGCGAATGGCGGGCGACGGTGGATCATCTTTGGCGCGCTGATGGCCGCGTGCGAGGCGCTTGGCAACGGCGTCCAGATGGTCTTCACGCTCTTTCCGCTGACGCTGTTTTTCCTCGGCTGGCATCTGGTCGCGGCCCGTGGTTTGCTTTCGCGCCAGACGCTTTTACGGTTAACTGCAATGGCCGCGCTAACAGTGTTGCTACTTGCGCCGTTCTTCGCGCCACTCGCCGCCGAACTGCTCAAGCCCGTCCGCACCGCCGATTTCGAGCAGGGCGGCTGGGTGCAATACAGCGCAGATTTACTCGGCTTCGCCGCGCCTGCGCCGTTCACGCCGTGGTGGGGAGCGTTCGCGCCGGGCTACAGCGCGACGGTTCTGGGAACGAACATGGTCGAGGGGTCGGCGTATCTCGGCGTCCTCGTGGTGGCGCTGTGCCTTGTGGGGTGGCGGCTGGCGAGGCGTAACCGGGCGTGGCCGCTTGGTCCGGCGCGGCTGTGGCTGGCGGTGCTGCTCGGCTGCATGGTCTTCTCGCTCGGTCCGTTGCTGAAGGTGAATGAGTATCCGGTCGAATATCGCCTCGGCGCGGATGTACGCAGCAACATTCTATTGCCCTATGCGGCGGTTCAATCCCTGCCACTCATCTCCAGCACGCGCACGCCGGGGCGCTACAACCTGACGGCGGGGCTGGCGCTGGCGGTCCTCGCGGCGGGCGCGGCAATGCTCATACTTGAGCAGATCAGGCGATCCGGCGGGCGCGTGCTGTTGACGGGCGCGCTTGCCGTCCTTATTCTGCTTGATTATCAAAACAGTTTCCCGTTCTGGACCACGCTCGACCGTACCCCGGAATTCCTCGCGGACCTGCGAGACGATACGACGGTGCGCGCGGTGTTTGATATTCCCTGGAATAGCAGCCGCACCGCGCAGGAAGCCCTGCATTACCAGACGCGGCACGAGAAGCCGCTGATCGCCGGGCATGTCGTGCGCCGCACGCCTGTTGACCCGAACAAACTGGATTTTCTGGAAGGATTGCTCACGGGCGCGGGACATGATACGCCGCTGACCGATGCGCAGGTGTTCACATTGCTACGCGGGGCAGGCGTGGACGCCGTAATCGACCATTATCTAAACGATGTGCCATATGCCAGGCTATCCGTCACGCCGCGCGGCACGGATGCCCAGGCCGCATGGTACGAAATCCCCGCCGCGAGCGAGGCCACACCTGCGCTGGTCGTGCTGCGTCAGCCAAACAACGATTTATTGACGTACAACGCGCAAGATAGCTATGCCGTCGTCGAACGGAAGGACCAGCCGCCAACGCTGGTTCACCTGCCGCCCGGCTATGCACGCTTCTACGCATGGGATGGCGCGATCACGGCGGTCCGGCGCGCGAATATCGCAGCCGCAATAATCGAATTTGGGCGGGGACAAACGCTGCGCGCCTGGGAAGTCGCGGTGAAGGGGCGCGCTGTGAACATTTTGCAGAATTGGGAGGCAGGCAAGCCGCTCACAGGCGATATACATCTCTTCATCCACCTGATCGACGCCTCCGGGAAGCTCGTCGCGCAGCGCGATTATCCGATTGAGACTGCTGTATGGAAAGCTGGAGCGCGCATTTCACAGGCGATCACGCTGCCGGACGTACCGCCGGGGACGTACTCGATTTTCACGGGCTTGTACGATTATCCCGGTATGGAACGGCTGGAGGTCCGCACGCCGGGATGCGGCGCATCGGATGGCCTCGCCTATCTTGGTGAGGTTACGGTTGACTAATGCGTGGCACTTCCGGCTATAGCAAAACCAGATTGTCGCGGTGAATGATCTCGTCGCCCCATGTATAGCCGAGCGTCTCCACAATCGCGGCGGATTGCAGCCGGACGAGGCGGCGCGCTTCGGCAGCGGCATAATTGGAGAGGCCAATCGCTACACATTCTCCACCCGGCGCAGCGATGTTGACCGGTTCACCGCGCTCGAACTCGCCTTCGACTGCAAGCACGCCGACCGGGAGCAGGCTCGCCCCGCGTTCCGTCACCTGCCGCACCGCACCGGCATCGACGTTCAGTACCCCCAGTGCCTTTTCGGAGAGCAGCCAGCGTTTGCGGCTTTCCTTGCGCGTGGTCGGCGGCAGAAAAGTCGTCCCGATCTGCTCCCCGCGAACGACGGCAGCAATCACATCCGGGCGTGCGCCGGGCGCGATCACGGTGGTTGTGCCGCTGCGTCCGGCAAGCTGCGCGGCCTGCAATTTCGTGATCATGCCGCCTGTGCCGAGCGCACTGCCCGTGCCACCCGCTCGCGCGAAAACCGCCTCGTCAATGCGTGGGATCGTGTGAATCAATGTCGCGGCGGGGTCGCTGCGCGGGTCGGCGGTATACAGGCCATCGATGTCGGTCAACAGAATTAACAAATCGGCGTCGATCAGGTTGGCGACCAGCGCGGAGAGGTTGTCGTTATCGCCGACGCGGATTTCTTCGGTCGCAATCGTGTCGTTCTCATTGATGATCGGCAGGATACGATGCGCGAGCAGTGTCAGGAGCGTATCGCGCGCGTTCAGGTAGCCCGTCCGGTTGGCAATGTCGCCGCGCGTGAGCAGAATTTGCGAGACCGTGATCGAAAAATAGGAAAACAAATCGCTGTAACGTTGCATCAGCACGGCCTGCCCGACGGAGGCCAGCATTTGCTTGACCGGAAGCGCCGGGTGCAGGTCCGGCCAATTCAGCTTTTCGCGGCCAGCCGACATCGCGCCGGAGGTGACGAGGACCACGCGATGCCCTTCCTCGTGGAGCTGCGCGACCTGCCGCACCAGTTCGAGCATCAGGCGTGGCGAAAGGCGGCGCGTCCCCCCGGTCAGGGTACTGGTCCCCACCTTGACGATGATTTTGCGCGGCGCGGACATGGCTTCTACTGGCTCTTGGGTGGAATGATCAGGACCTGCCCGATATTCAGGATCACCTTGTCATTCGGGAAGTTATTCGCCTTCACAAGGTCAGTCACGGTGATACCGAAGCGCTGCGCGATGGAGAGCAGGTAATCGCCCTGCACGACGGTATACGTCTGCTGGCCGGGCGGGTTCGTCGGTGCGCCGGGCGCAGTCGTCGGCGCGATCACCGACGCAGCGGCGGCATTGGTCGGCTGCTTGCAATTGGGCAGTTGCAGCACGTCCCCAATCTGCAGGCTGTTGATATTGGCGCGCGGGTTGGCGGCGATCAGGTCTTCGGCTTTGGCGTTTAATTTTCGCGCAATCGCATAGAATGTATCGCCCGATTGCACGGTATACATGCAGGGCGAGTCGGTTGGGAGCGCGGTCGGCGTGGCGAGCGCGTCGATGGTCGGGACGGGCTGTGCGCTGCCCGCCGTCGGCGGAAAGAGCGTCGAATCGGCGGGCGCGCTCGTCTGGAAGCCTTCCGGTCCGATTTTGGTCACGAACGGCGTGAAGGTCGGGTCCAGCGGGTTTTGCGTTGATGCAGGTTGCGGCGCGGTCGTCGGTGCGGCGCTGGATGCAGCACCCGACGCGGCAGTCTGCGTCGGCAGCGCGAGCGTGGGAACCACGACCGGAGCCGGGGCAGTCGCAGTCGCAAGCGCGATTGTCGGCTCGACAATCATGCCCGAATTCTGGTAGCAGCCTGCCAGCAACAGGCAGAGCAACCCCCACCCAATCCCACGCTTCACAATCTGCTGCATTGTTTTCCTTCTCCCGCATGAAGATAGCATGGCTGCACCACGCGCGCAATTGCGCTACAATAATCCGGCAATTGTAGCAGGCCGGACCCCAAAGACGATGTTGAAAAAAGTCATCTTCTCCCTACTCATCGCCGCCGTTCTGGTTGGTCTCGCTGCGGCGGGACCGCTCCCCGCGCAGGCACAGAGCGCGAACGGCACACCGGGCGCGACGCGGACTTCGATGCCGCTCAATGCGCAAGGCGAGGGCGACCTGCTCACGGGCGTCTGGCCGCGCGCGATGGTGGTCGATACCAATGACGATCTGTGGGTCGCCAATGGGTTCGACAACACCGTAATCCGGTTGAGCGGCAGCACAGGCAAGCAAATCGGCGAGCCAGTCAAGGTCGGGACACAGCCGACCGCGCTGGTCTGGCTGGCGGCGACCAATACGCTGTGGGTCGCCAGCTACGACGATGCGAGCCTGACGGCTGTTGAATTCGACAAGAACGTTCCGGTCGCGCGCCAGCCGATCCCGCTCAACGAGAGCCGTCCGGTTGGGATGGCGCTTTCGGCAGGCAACCTCTGGATTATCACGCAGGTCAGCGGGGCGCTCACGCCGAAGGACAACCTGCTCAAATTCGACCCGGCCAGCAAGCAAATCCTCTCGAAGCTGACGGTTGGGACATTCCCGACCGCGATCATCAATTCGGCCAGCGAGACGATCCCGAATGATCGGCAGCTTTTCGTCGCGAACGGTCACGATGATAGCGTTTCGGTGATCGATACCGTAGCCGAGGGTGGCAAGGGCGCGATCACGACGACAATCACGGAGGGCGTCCCGCCATTCCCGTTCTCGCTCGTCTTCGACGGTGCGACGCTCTGGATCGGCAGCTATGATTGCGTTTACGTGCAGGACCGCTGCTCGGAGTCGACAGTTGGCCGGATCGATATGCAGAAGGTCAAGCCTATCGCCGCCACCTCGCGTACCGCCGGGCGGCAGGTCTTCGTCGCGCTCTCGATAGGCCATGTCTTCTCCGCGACCGGACATGGTTCGGGGTACGCGGACATCAACGCGGTCACGGCAGATGGCAGGCTGCAAATCCTGCAAAACGTGCCGATTGGCAAGCCAGCGTATTTCGGAGCGCTCGCTACGAGCAAGAAGTGGATTTACATCGCGGATTGGACCAACGACCGCGTGATCCGCAAGCTGCCGCCCGTCGCTATCGCGATCCCGCCGACCCCGACGGCACTCCCGCCGACAGCCGTACCACCGCCAACCATCCCGCCAACAGCCGTACCGCCGTGCAATCCCGATCCAGACTTCGCGCCGCGCCTCTCGGTGGGCAGCGTGGGGAAGGTCATCGATGACAAGTTCCCGATTAACGTGTTTGTGCGCAAGGAACCCAACTTCCTCGCCACTTCCAGAGAAACGGGAAAATTCATCAAGCCCGGTGAGGAATTCACCGTCCTTGAAGGACCCGTCGCCAACAGCAAACCCATCGATGACAAAAACCCTGATGCGTCGTGCTTCTACCGCGTCGTATCTGCGGCTGATAAGACGCTCAGCGGATGGATCACCGAAGGCGGTTTGCAAAAGACCGACGGCAAGGACAAGCGCTACTATATCGAGCCGAAGAAATAGGTTTTGGTGAAGGTGGGTCGGTCACGCCCGACCCCTACACCGGAGCGCGTATGTATATGTAGGGGCGGGGCTTGACCCCATATTTCGCAGTTTAGCCCTATAATCTGCGGACGACCTGACTCACCCCCCATGAACACATCCATGACCAATAACAACCTGCAACATATCCTCACCATCGCAGAGCGCATCGCGCGTGACGCGGGCGCAATCCTGCGCGACGCCGCCGGGAAGCCGCGCGCCATCGAATTCAAAGGCGCAATCGATATGGTCACGCAGTACGACCGCCAATCGGAAGCGCTCATCGTCGCGGCGCTGCGCGAGGCGTTCCCGGATCACCTGATCATCGGCGAAGAAGGCACGGGCGCGGGCAGCGCCCCCGAAGGCCGCCTGTGCTGGTACATCGACCCGATAGACGGAACAACCAACTTTGCGCACGGACTCCCGCACTACTGCGTCAGCCTCGGCCTCGCAGATACGGACCGCGTGCCACTGCTCGGCGTGATCTACGACCCCACGCGCGATGAATGCTTCGCGGGCTATCGCGGCGGCGGCGCGTTCCTGAATGGCCGCCCGCTGCATGTCTCGTCGACGGCGCAGATCGATCATGCGATCATGCTGACCGGGTTCCCCTACGACAAGCTGACCAACGCGGATAACAACAGCGCCGAGTGGACCGCGATGCTGCACCGCACGCAGGCGAGTCTGAGCGGCGGATCGGCGGCGCTCGACCTCGCGTATGTCGCCGCAGGGCGCGCGGATGGCTATTGGGAACCGGACATCAAACGCTGGGATGTGACCGCCGGGATTGCGCTCGTCCTCGAAGCGGGCGGGCGCGTGAGCAATTATGCCGGGACGCTCGACGGCGTATATACCGGACGCCGCGTCGTCGCGAGCAACGGTCCCCTGCACGAGACGATTCTCGCGGTCCTCACCGAGGCACGCGCCAAAGCCAGCCTGCCGTGAGCCTCGCACAAGCAGCGCTTGTCTTCTTTGCGGCCTTGCTTGCCGGGGCGCTCAATTCCGTCGCGGGCGGCGGCAGCTTCCTGTCGTTTCCGGCGCTGCTGTTCATTGGCGTTTCGGCCAAACCCGCGAACGCGACCAACACGCTCGCGCTGTGGCCGGGGACGGTCGCCAGTGTCGGCGCGTATCGCGCGGAAATCGCCCGCCCGCTCGCGAACCGCATCCCGCTTGTCGTGACCAGCCTGATCGGGGGCGCGGTCGGTGCGTATCTGCTGCTCGCCACGCCGGAAAGCACGTTCGGGGCGCTACTACCCTGGTTGCTGCTCTTCGCGCTGGTGCTGTTCATCTTCGGCAAGCGAGCGAGCGTTGCGCTTCGGCAGGCGGTGAGCCACGTCCAGCTACCGGGACCGGGGCTGCTCGTCGGTGTGCTGGCCGCGCAGCTTTTCGTCGCGATTTATGGCGGGTTCTTCGGCGGCGGGATCGGGATCATGATGCTCGCGGTCCTCTCACTGACGGGCATGGATGACATCCACCACATGAACGGTGTGAAGACGCTTCTCGCAACGTGTATCAACGGTGTGGCGGTGCTGGCTTTCATCCTTGCCAAAGAAATTGCGTGGGGTCCCGCCGTGATCATGATCGTCGGCGCAATCATTGGCGGTTACTTCGGCGCGTTCTACGCGCGCAAAATCGACCCGGCGCGGGTTCGCGCGTTCGTGATCGTCGTCGGGTCGCTGATGACGCTCTATTTCTTCTACCGGACGTATTTCGCGGGTTAGGGCAACCGCGTCGCGCGCACCGCCAGCATTTGCGAGACGGGCAGCAGTGTCACTTCCAGCGAACCGGGCGCGTTCCCGCCGACCGTGACCGTCTCCTCACCCGCGATGTTGCCGTCCTGCGCATCCCAGAATTCGACGCGATAGGTCCCCGGCGGCATCTCCGGAATGCTCAGGCGATAGCTTGCAGGCTGTGGCTCCTGCTTTTTCGCGACGGTCTCCCACGTATAATCGCGATGCTGGAACCAGCCCGCGTAGACCCCGGCGGCGCGGTCCGCGAGGCCGAGCGTCCGCATCAGTGGGATATATGCGCCGATTTCAACTGCATCCAGTTGAAGCGAATCGACGCCCACATTGTCGAGGACGAGCGTATGCTCGCCCATTTTGAGCGGAAACATCAGCGTCAGCGGCTCCGCGTTAGAATTGAGCGTCGCGCGCGTGAGCGGCTGCTCATCCAGCGTGAGCGTCAGGATCGCCGCCGCGCCGCGATTTGCCATGCGCTTCGTGCTGATCGTGAGCGTCGTATCGAGCGGCACGGAAAAGCGCAGCCGCAGCGGTTGGTGCAGCGATGATTTTGGCGGATAGAGGAACGACGATGCGCTTTCGAGCGCGGGTTCGACCGTTTCCGTGCCGATTTTGAACGTCACATCCGGCGCTTTGTCGCCCGCGAGTTTCTGCGCGAATGCCGTCAGCCGCAGTGGACGGTAAGCGCTTGTGTCTGCACTATACAGCATCGTTTCGACGGGCTGCAAATTCGCGCTCGCCCAGGGGACCTCCGCCGCAAACGCTGCCAGCGCCCGGAACGATGGCACGATCTTTTGCGGAATTAGATACGTGTCCGGCCACGCGCTCATTGCGCTCCCTGCCGAACCGGAGAGCGCCGCCGCCCACATCGTCTCGCGGACGTGAACGCCCGTCGGGTCGTCGGCGGTCGGCTCGAACCAGGGGTTAAGCGAGAATTCGGTGAGCAGCGTGGGGCGTGGTTTATCGGATATCGCAAGCAGTGGCTTGAGCGTATCGAGTGTGAGCCGTACCTGATCGACTGCCGGATCGACCGGGCGGCGCTGATAGACGCGCGTGATCGTAAAATCGAACGCCGCGCTGGATAGTACCGCCGCGTTCTTCACATCGCGCAGCCCCGCCGTGACGAGGTGGCCGCCGCTATCAAAACTGCGTAATGTTTCGGTCATCTCGCGCAGCCATTCCGCGAGCGCACCGGGCGCGGCGGTGCTGCGGTCGGCCTGATCGGTCAGCTCCCACGCAAAGATGGCGGGTGATGCGCCCCAGCGCGCGGCGAGGTATCGCAGCCGCTGCTTGAATAGCGCGCGTGCCTGCACGTTGCTGAAAAAGGCCGCTGGCGTGGTCCCGACCGGACCGCCCTTCGAGAGGTTATAAGGATACGTCGCCCAATCGAGCCGCGTATCGGGGCGCGCGGGCGTCTTCGGAATACTGACGGGCAGCGATGCCGCCGTGCCGAACAGCGCGCTCCACAGCACGACAAGTTGCAGCGCGATCCCGTCCGCTTCCGCCGCGCGCAGGATCGTATCCAGCCGCCATGCGTCCTGCTGCGCTGCTGTGTAATCGCCGAGCGGCGGTCCGGCTTCGAGGTCGATGAACCAGGGGACATCGATCACCAGCCGCGCATAGTTTGCGCCCGCGTTGCGCAGTTCATCCAGCCAGCGCAGGTACGCGAGCGTGCCGCCTCCACCGCTCCACGACCAATTCAGGTTCATCCCGACCGGAAAGTATGCGCCGCCGCTGCCCGCGTATTGAAAATAGCGCCCGTTCGCGGCTTTGCGAATGATGCCGGGAAGTGTCGAAGGCGCGACCTCAACTGCGGCGGGTGGCTGCTCGTGCGCGCCATCCGCGTCGGTCCAGCGGACGGCATATTGCCAGAGTCCCGGCGCATCCGGCGTGAAGCGAAAGCGCCAGCCGGGGCTGCCCGCCGCTGAGAGCGATTCGGCAGGGCAATCCGCAATCGTGCAGGCGTTCTGATAGGGTTGCATATAAAATGCGGAGACCATGCGCGGCGTGCCATCTGGCGCGGTGAGCGTGACCTGTACATCGGCCTGCGCGGGGTTATATGGATTCTTCGCGTTGACCGTGATTTCAAGCGCAATTTCGGCCATACGGTTTTGCAGGATTGCCGACTCTTGCGCGTGTGACGACGACCCGCCGATACAACACGCGAGTAAACATAGAAGTGTTAAAAAGCGTATTATCATTCGCGCGGTCCCGCCGCGAGTTCTGCGAGATACTGCTTTTCGTCTTCGCTGAGTGTCGCCGTGAGCAGCAAATCCGGGCGCTTCTCCCACGTCCTGCGGATCGAGTCGCGCCGCCGCCAGCGTTCCATCTGCGCATGATCGCCGCCTTGCAGTACCGCCGGCACATCCAGATCGCGAAACGAAGGCGGGCGCGTATACTGCGCGAATTCAAGCAACCCCGTCGCGTGCGAGTCCTCATCGGCAGCCCAACGCGCGCCCAGCACGCCGGGGATGTTCCGCGCAATGGCGTCAATCATGACCATCGCAGGCAGTTCGCCGCCCGTCAGTACATAGTCGCCAATGCTGATTTCATCCGTCACGACCAGTTCGCGCACGCGCTCGTCAATGCCCTCGTAGCGCCCACACAGGATCGCGATCCGCTCGTGGGTCGCCAATTCGCGCGCGATGCTTTGATTGAAGACGTGACCTTGCGGTGTGGTCAGGATAACCGGGATGTGCGCGCCCGCGAGGATGCTTTCGACCGCCGCCACCAGCGGTTCGACCTTCATGATCATGCCGCCGCCGCCGCCGTAAGGGGGTTCGTCGGTGGTAAAGTGTTTGTCGGTCGCCCACTCGCGGATGTTGTGCAGCGCGATTTGCAGCAATCCGGCATCCTGCGCGCGGGCAAGGATGCTCTCCGTCAGCGGTCCCGTGAACATCGCCGGAAAGAGCGTGAAAATGTCGATACGCAGCGTCAAGTGTAGTTTTTCCCGGTCACGCTGCCGAGCGCGGTCAGGAATTCGCGCTGCGTGATGCTGCGGTTCTTGCGGTCGGTCCCCATCAGCGCGACCTGATGCGCTTTCGAGGCGCGGTCCACGAAGCGCAAGACGATGTAATTATCGAAGAGCGAGCGCTGCATCGCCGCGCCCGTGATGCTCGTCAGCGGGATCGTGAAGGGCAGATGGCCGGGCGCGAGCAGCCGCAATTCATTTTGCAGGATCACCGCGTCGCCGCTGTTCGGCGGGCGCAAACCCGTCAGCAGCGAATAGCCGTCACCCCACGACATCGCGAGCGAGCGCGGCTGGAACGCGGGGCGCGCGTCATCCCCGACTTTTTCCTCAAGCGCGGCCAGCAGTTCGTTAAACGCCTGCTCGTAGGGCTTGCTGACGAAATCGACGCGCTGCCGCCGCGAGAGCCGAAACGGGACATCATTGGGCGCGATCATGACCGGGATTATCCGCCGCTTCTTCTCGATGAAATAGTTCCACTCGTCCTTGACGTTCTCCGATGCGGAAGCCGTCGGAGAGAGCAGCACCAGCATCACATCCGAGGTTTCGAGGCCGCGCTGTACTTCGAGGTCCCAGTTCGCGCCGTGCGGGATGTTCTGCAAATCCAGCCAGACATCGTAGCCTGCCGCGCGCAACCCTTCGCCCAGACGCAGCGCGAAGGCTTTATCGACGCGGGAATAGGAGATGAAGATTTTCATCGGGTTCGCTCCTGATTGGACAATTATACCGCGTCCGCATTACGAACGTTGTATAATCGGCGCTCTCCATAGTGAGGAAAGCGACATGAACACAGTGAAAATCACGCTTGATCTGCCCGAAGATGTAGTGCAGGATGCACAGCAAGTCGACGCGCTGAACAGCGAGACAATCACGCAGCTTTTGCGTTCGGAGATCGCGCGCAAGGTGCGTCTAAACGGCGCAAGTGGTGAGATTGATCAGGTAGAACGTGATCGGCTGGACGCCATGCGCCGCTTTCTGGACATTGCGGAGCGCATGAGTTCAATTGATCACGGAATCACCGAAGAAGATGTTAAAGCGGAAATCGCGGCGGTTCGGCGCGGGAACCTGATGTAGGCGCTCCTCTCGCGAATTCCATTCCTCTGCGTAGCGGCTAGTGGGTCAAATGTAGCGTCATTTATGTTGTTTGCTTGAAGCGTGCATAGCAATCAGAGATACGGGAAACGCAAATATGACTGCTAACCAGAAGCTGATAAACAATGCTGGCAGGCCATCCGCGATACCGTTGTATTCTTGTATTCTGAGTATGAGCATCGACAACAGACAGAAGCCACTCATCAGCATCGAGAAACTTACGAGATAAAACACTGCAAAGGCTACGATAATCAACCTGACTGCTCCACTTTTCATCACCACGTTATATACACGTCAACGGCATATTTGCCTCATCGCTGGCAAAGGCGACACACTCCGCTATACTATCCGCGCATCTTTATGGGTCTGTGGGGGACGGTTATGGACATCAATATTTCCGGGATGAAACGCGCCACGCTGGTCGAAGTCAACGGGCGGGTCGATAGCACCAACGCGACCCAGCTTGGCGACGCACTCAGCCAACAGCTCGACGCCGGGCATCAAATGCTCGTCGTGGACCTCTCCAGCGTGGAATATATGAGCAGCGCAGGCCTGCGCGAACTCGTCTCCGCACTCAAGAAGGCGCGCAAGACGACGGGCGGCGATGTGCGGCTGGCGGCGCTTTCCCCGCGCGTGAAGGAAGTGCTGGAGCTGGCCGGGCTGGATACGATCTTCCACATCTACCCCACGCAGGTCGAGGCGGTGGGCAGCTTCTAGCAGCGCCCTTAATATTGATCCATGAGTGAAGAACGCCGCCTGATCGTCCCTGCCGTCCTGAGCGAAGTCACCCGCGCGTGCAGTTTCGTCGAAGAAGCGGCACAGGCTGCGGGTCTGGATGAGCGCGGCGTGTACCATTGCCAGCTCGCCGTCGATGAATGGTGTACGAATATCGTGCAGCACGGCTACGAAGCGCACGGCGAAGACGATGGAATCATCGAGGTCAACTGTCAATCGGAAGCCGACCGCATGACGATCACGATCATCGATGATAGCCCGCCCTTCGACCCGACGCAGCTCACCGACCCCAACATGAACGGCTCCATCGAAGAGCGACAGCCGGGCGGCCTCGGCTGGTATCTGGTCAAGAAGATCATGGACCGCGTAGTGTACGAATACATCGACCATCACAATCGCCTCGAAATGGTCAAGATGATCCACCCCGGCACGTACCCACTGCGCGCACATCAGGTCACATATCCGGCGCACGAATTGCGCGGCCACCTGTGGGTGATCACCCTTAACGGGCGGCTCGATTCCGCGACCGGACCCGTCCTCGAGGCGACCCTGAATGCGCAGTTCGACCTCAAGCACTACCGCATGATCGTCGATTTTTCCGAGGTCTCGTACCTTTCGAGTGGCGGCCTCAAAGTGCTGCTTGCGGCCAGCAAGAAAATTCGTAACCAGCGCGGTGCGCTCGCATTGGCCGCGCTGACGCCGCGCGTGCGCGAGGTCTTCACGATCTCCGGCTTTGACGCGCTCTTCCAGATCACCGAGACGGTGCAGGACGCCGCCGCGCTGCTCACACGGGATTAACGTGGAACCTTTCGGCGTTATCCTGATCGCGCTAATCGGCGCGGGGTTGCTCGCACTTGGGTTGCTTGTTGGCTTCCGGCAGGGCGTGCGCCGGGCGGCGTTGCTCACGGAGGCGGCACAGCGCCGCGAGGACGAGATCGAACGGCTGGCGGGCATCGGGCGTGCGATCCTCGGTGTGCAATTGAAGCTGGACGCGCTGTGCGAAGTCGTTTACCAGCAATCGACGCGGCTGGTGAACACGCATAATTTCCAGCTTGGCCTGTTCGATGGCGATGATTACACCGTCAAGGTCTGGATTCGCAATAGCGAGCGGCTGCCCGCCAATCGCTTCGCCGGACGCGCCGCCGAAGGGCTGATTGGTTATGTCCGCAAGAGCGCAACCGGGCTGCTCATCGGCGATTACGAGCGCGATTGGGACTTGCTCCCGGCCAAACCGACCTACGAATCGCAGGACCCGCCGCGCTCCGCGTTGTTTGCGCCGCTGATCGCGACCGGGGACGTGATCGGGGTGATCGCGGTGCAGAGCGATACGCCGGATGCCTTCAACGCGGAAAACCTGCGAATGCTGACTGTCCTCGCGAATCAGGCGGCGGGCGCGATCCGCAACGCGCAGCTTTTCGAGCAGACCCGCGAACGCGCCCGCCAACTGCGCCTGATCAACCAGATCACGCAGGAAATCACGACGGTGCAGACCGTCCCGGACCTGCTGCATCAATCGGTGAATACGATCCAGCGCGCGTTTCAATTCTACGTCGTGAACCTGTTCATCTACGATCCGGTTTCCAATCTGGTGCGGCTTGGTGCGAGCAGCAGCCCGGCCTATGAAGCGCTACACCTCTCGCTGATGCCGGGGCAGGGTATGACCGGAACCGCCTTCTCGACGCGACAGATCATCAACGCGCCGGACGTGACGAAGAACCCGAACTATGTTGCGTCGTTTGGTCTGGATGACACCGCATCGGAAATTTGCGTACCGCTGCGCATCGAAGAGCGTGTCCTTGGTATCCTCGATGTGCAGTCGGACCGCAGCAACGCCTTCAATAGCGATACGGAAATCGCGCTCGAATCGCTGGCCGGGCAGCTCGCGCTCGCGATGCAGGAATCGCGCACTTACGATGCAGGGCGGCGGCAGACCGAACGGGTCAACGCGCTGGCCGATGCCTCGCGCGCAGTCGTCTCGATCCTCAACCTCGATGATCTGCTGGATGAAGTCGTGGACCTCGTGACGGATTATTTCGGGTACGACCGCGTTCACCTCTTCCTGCGCTCCGGCGACCGGGTGGCGTTCCGCGCCGGGAGTGGGGTTCATAGCGGGCGCTGGGCGCTCGACCGCCTCTCCTATCACCTCGATGACAACGGCTTCATCCCGTGCGTGGCGCGCAACGGGCAACCGCTCGTGAGCGGCGAAGTATTCACGGATGTGCATTATGTGCCGGGTCCGGGCGTCGAGGATAGCCGCAGCGAAATGACGGTCCCGATCCGCATCGCGAACCGTATTCTCGGCGTGTTCGATATTCAATCCACGCAGCCGGACGCCTTCAACGCCGAAGACCTGACGCTCATGCAGGCGCTCGCGGATACGGTTGCAGTCGGGCTGCGCAACGCCAGCCTGTTCGCCTCGGAGACGCGCCGCCGCATCCTCGCGGAGACGCTGCGTGAGGTGAGCCTCGTGATCGCCTCCTCGCTCGATCTGGAAAGCGTGCTGGATGGGATTTTGCAGGGATTGGAGCGCGTGGTCGCGTTCGAGGCCGCGCTGATTGCATTGATTGAGGGCAAACAGTACACGGTCAGCGCGATCCGCGCGCAGCACGCGACCGCCAATGTACAGGATATGAAGCTGGAAGTCGGTCCCGGTGTTGAAAGCGCGATTTTCGACCTGCTGCATCGTATGGAAGGGCAGGATAGACCAAGCGAAGAAGTAGCGCACGATCATCTTGCCGTGCCGCTGACCGTCGCGGGGGAACAGATCGGCTACATGGCAATCGACCGCACCGGACCAGATCGATTCAGCCCGGAAGAGGTTGAGATCATCAATACTTTCGCGGGACAGGCGGCGGTCGCGATCTCGAACGCGCTACTTTACATGAGTCAACGTGAGGAAGCGTGGGTCAGTTCGGCGCTGCTCAAGGTTGCGGAAGCGACAGGCCGCGCCACCACGCTCGACGAGGTTCTGGAGACGGTCGCGCGCATTACGCCGGAACTGGTCGGCGTGGAGTGGTGCGCGGTGTTCCTCAGCTCCGCGACGGATTTTCGCATTGTTGAAATAGAAGGCGTGACGGACTCCGAAGCGAAGGCGCTGTGCGGCTATGTGTTCCAGGATGGCGACTGGCCGCCGTTGGTGCAGTTGCGCGCCGATGGCCGCCCGATTGTCCTCTCCCGCGAAAATCCGCTCCCGCCACAGGTCCCGTTCGATAGCTCGCGTGTCGGGCGCGCGGTCTTGCTCCCGCTCTACGCGAAGGGCGAGATCACGGGCGCGATGCTGATCGGCCAGCGCACCGGGACCGAACCGCTGACTGACCGCAAAATCGAACTGGTCAGCGGCATCGCGAATCAGGCTGCGCTTGCCATCGAGAGCGCGCAGGCCTTCACTGCGCAGCAGGAAGAGCAGTGGGTCACGACCGCGCTGCTCAACGTCGCGGAGGCGATCAACACGGCCAGCAGCCTGCGCGATACGCTGGATACGCTCGTCAGCCTGATCCGAATGCTGGTCGGAACGGGCTTCTGCGCGGTGCTGGAATGGGACGCCGAGCGGCGCGCCTTCACCGGCGGCGCGGTGACGGGTCTCGCGGCGGATGCAGAACAGCAATTCCTCGAGCTGGTGATCCCGGCGGTCTCCGATTCGTTCATGCTGCGCCTGACCAGCACGCAGGAGCCGCTAAGTGCCGGGCAGGGCATGGAATATGCCGTGCCACAACCGCTCTGGGTCTTCAATGCGGATGCGATCCTCGTGCTGCCGCTCAACGCAAAAGGTGCGCTTGTCGGCGCGATGATCGTGGATCACCCGAACCTCGCGGGCGCGGAAGATTTCCGGCGGATCAATATCCTCGTCGGGACCGCGCAGCAGGCCGCGCTCGCTATCGAAGCCGCAAACTTACAAGCCGATTCGCTGGTGCGGCAGGCGATGGACCGTGAACTCGAAGTCGCACAGGGCATCCAGCAATCCTTCCTGCCACAGCAGTTACCCGCGCTGCCTGGCTGGGAACTGGCTGTGTTCTACCGTTCGGCGCGGCAGGTCGGCGGTGATTTTTATGATTTCATCCCGCTCAAAAGCGGTAAGTGGGGCGTTGTGATCGCGGATGTCGCGGATAAGGGCGTGCCAGCAGCGCTGTTCATGGTCCTGAGCCGGACGAACCTGCGCGCGGCAGCATATAGCCGCGATTTACCCGCCGAAACGCTCACCCGCATGAATGAACTGTTGATCAGCGACAGCCGTTCGGAGATGTTCGTTACGGTCTGGTATGGCGTTTTCGACCCGATCACTGGCGAAATGCTGTACGCGAACGCAGGACACAACCCGCCGCTCTTATTGCGCGCGAATGGCAAAGTCGAGGAGCTTTCTGCGCGCGGGATCGCGCTTGGTGTGATCAACCCGGTCGTGCTGGAGCCGAGGCGTGTGGTGCTGGAAAAAGGCGACTCGCTACTGGCCTATACCGATGGTGTGACGGAAGCCCTCAGCCGGGGCGGTGCGGAGTATGGCGTGCCTGCCATGCAGCGCAGCGCCACCGCCGCGCACCAGCAGCCCGCTAGCGAAATGCTGGGTCACATCGTCCACGAGGTCGATGCGTTCACCTCCGGCGAACCACAGTTCGATGACCTGACGCTGATCATTCTCAAGCGGCAGGAGCGCACGCCGCCGCTCAACCCGGAACGTTTGCCCGTCGACCCGGAAACAACGAGTTAAAGCCGATTGAACTACCGCAAAATTGCCGGAATATTGCTCATCCTGTTCGCGATCCTGCTCGTCGTAGGCGTCCGCATTTACGTCGGTGCGTCGCATCCTGTCACGGTGGAGACCACGCTCAATGACGTTCCGATGATCTTTCGGGCGGACCGCACGCTCGTCTGGGAGGCGGGTGACTGCGTAGAAATGTCGTGGAATATCGAACATATTTCCGGCATTTATTCAGATGAATTCGCGACTTCCGGCGTGGGTGAGCTGTCGCGCTGCCTGACCAAACAATATTTCAACCCGTTTTTCAGGATTTTCTTTCAGGATGGCACAGACCAGCGCTATTCGCCTTTTGCGCTCCTGACTGTGCGTACGCATACGCTCCTGACAGTGTTTCCGCTGCTACTGATTGCGGCGTGGTGCTTCGGCCTCGATGCGCTGCTGGTGTGGCTCGGTGAGCGGTTTGGCAGGCGCATCCGGCCAGCGTTTTCTGCGTCAGGCAAAATTCAACCGCTGCTGGTCGGGTTGTTCCTGCTTGTGAATGCTATAGTTGCGTTCAACGGCGTGGCGGGTAGCGCATCGCTCGGCTACGACTCCGAAGGCCACATCGCGAATGTCGCACAATATGCACAAGGCCGCATTCCCACCCTGAAAGAGTCGGGAGAATATTTTTCGCCGCCGCTGCCCTATCTGATTCCGGCACTCTTCCTGCGCCTGACGAATACCGATTTAACCATCGCGGCGAAGATCGGGCAGTTGCAAAATATCGTCGTCTCGATACTAGTGACACTGCTTTTGCTGCGGCTTGGCGCGCGCTTGCAACCGGAGAACAGCACCCCGCGCGCAGTTGCATTGTTCCTGCTGGGGATGCTGACTGTCTACTACAAGACGTTTTCGTTCATGCGCGGCGAACCTTTCGTTATCCTGTTTTCGCTGCTGTTGATCGATCACCTATGGAGCCTGAGCGAGCGCGAACCGACGCGGCGTGATGCGCTGCTGATTGGGGTCTTTAGCGGGCTGCTGCTCCTGAGCCGACAATGGGGGGCGCTCGTGCTGATCGGGGTGGCGGCTTGGTGGCTCCTGCTACTCGTGCGGCGGACCGACCTCGCGAAGCGCCTCTTCGTGCCGGGGCTGATGGGTGCGCTGGTCGCGCTGCTGATTAGCGGCTGGTTCTACCTCGCGCTGGCGGCGCAAACCGGGAATATTCTCGCCTTCAACCGTGAGGTGTCACCAGAGCTGAAACATGCGAAATTCTTCACCGGAACGGGTAACGGATGGTTGTTCACCTATCCATTGACCCCAGCCTATGATGGGGAAGTGCTGCCCATTTTCTACACCGAAATCTGGGGCGATTATTTTGGGTACTGGTATCTGCAGCGTCCTGACGTCCCGGCCCGCTTCGCGCCAAATGCGCTTGCGTATCCGGGATTGATCAATCTGGTCTCGACTGTGCCGACGCTGGTGCTTGCCGCCGGATTCATCTTCGGGGCTATACAGACCGTGCGCGCGCTGGTCAGCGGCCTTACGGCGCAGCATATCCGCTATAGTCTGCTCTTTCTGTGCATCGCCGCTTCGCTCGCGGGCTTCGTCTGGTTTCTGATTCGCTACCCAAGCTTCGATGCCGATACCGCGAAGGCGACCTATCTTTTGGCTATTTTTCCGCTGCTGTGCCTGCTGGCCGGGCAGGTCCTCGCGCGGTTCGAGCAGCGCTCGCCGCGCCTGTTTCGTGGCCTGATGGTGCTGCTGGTCGCGGTCGCGATCTTCAACTTTCCAATTTTGTTCGTGCGTACCAGTTGAGTATGAAATCCTGCCTTACCCGGTTTTTCGCTGTTTTGTTCGGCCTGCTGGTCGCGCTGCTCATTGTGGAGATCGGCGTGCGGGTCGCCTATCGTGCGTTGCCGCAAAACCTGCAAATCGCGTTACAAGACGTGCGGGTCACGCCGTTCAGCGATGCGAGGCTGGTCCCGCCCCCGATCTGGCAGCCGGACTACGATTACCAGACCGTGACGCGCCCAGGCATCACCGACGAAACCGCCTTCGCGGGTCCGGGCGTCTCGTTCCCGGTGAGTACCTTTGCGTGGTTCGGCGGGCGGGTTGGCTTCCGTTCACCTCAGCCGACCGATGGGACGCTGCAAGCCGCCGCGCTGGGCGATTCGTTCAGTTTCTGTTTCACGCCCGCCGCTGATTGCTGGGTGGACCTGCTCGCGAAACAAAGCGGGTTGCACATCGCGAATATGGGGCAGCCCGTCACCGGGACCACAGCGCATCTGCGCATCATGCGAACCTTCGCGCTGCCCGTCAAGCCAAAGCTGGTGCTTTGGCAGTTCTTCGGGAACGACTTCAACGACGATTACGGTCTCGCCGGGCTGAACGGCACGGCACAGACGCCACCGGAGCCGTCTACAGCGCCCGCGCTTCCGACCGCGCCCGTCGCGGTGTGGCTGCGCGAACACAGCGTCATTTACGCAATCACGAGCGCCCTGCTGCGGCGCGACGTGGGCGTGGAGCAGTTCATCGACCCGTATCAATTCAGCAGCGGCGCGGTACGCCTCGCGTTTGGTGAAGGCTACGTGCGCAAGGCGTTCGACCTGAGCAATCCGCGTAATCAGGAAGGCGAGGCGCTGACCTACGCAGCGCTGCGCGACGCGCGCACGGCCATCGAGGGCTACGGCGGGGCGCTCGTCGTGCTGCTCATGCCGACCAAAGAGGAAGTCTGGAGCGCGCAGACCGCGCCGATCATGGGGCAGGCCGCCATTGATAGCATCAGCGCGCCGCGAATGCGAATGCGCGCCTTTTGCGAGGCCGAAAAGCTGACCTGTCTGGATTTGTTCGACGCGCTCAAGGCGCAGGCCGACGCGGGCGTGCAGGGCTATTACGAGCGCGATATGCACCTGAACGCGCGCGGTAATCAGGCAGTCGCGGAGGCAGTCGCAGCGTTTTTGCGTGAGCGCGGCCTCGCCTCAGAATAAAGCTTTGCTATAATCTATTGCTTTGGCTAATCATTGACAAATAGGAACGCACAAATGAATTTGGACTTTATGCTGCTCGCGGACTATGCAAGCGCAACTGTAGATGGGAAGCTGTATATTATGGGGATATTCAATAAAATCTTTGCTGCAAGTTTTCCGATCATTCATTCGGATATGTGCCTCGTTGCGAGATTGTCAGCCAGTCCGCATGAGTACAATCGCAATTTCAAGATGATGATCAATCTGGTTGATGAGGATATGATACGCATTCAATCTATTAATACTGAGGCGGTCGTACCGATCTCGGAAGAAGGAGAAACAATTAATCTTAACCATATTGTCAAGCTGTTTCAAATCACATTTCCACATCCCGGACGTTATGAATTTTCCTTGCAGGTGGATAATGATCTGAAGGGTACGTTGGCAGTTGACCTCGTTCAAGTAAAAACTGTCGGGGCATAGCCCGGTTTACAAATGTCTCGCAAAGCAAAGAAGTTACTGGAGAGTATAAAAGCGTCGCCTCATAACCATAAGCGGCAGGACCTCGAACGGTTGTATGTCGGTTACGGCTTCAAAATTGAAACCGATGGTCCTCACGATAAAATAAGCCATCCAGACTTTTCACAACTCATCACTTTTTTACCAAGACATAATGATCTACCTGCTGTATATTTTAGAGATGCAGTTAAAATCATCGAGAAATTGGAGCAATTGCAACAAATTCAATCTGCATTGCCCAGGCAGGAGAACCAACCCGATGAATAATGAGATTCGCGCCGAACAACTTGCGAACCAACCTTACATAACTCAAATCCTCAGAGAAGCACTTCCTAGTGGCGAGATCATTATCGTCGCACAAAACCCTGAATTATTGGGATGTACGGCGATGGGAGAAACGATTGAGCAGGCCAGGCGTGAATTGTACGATGTTCGCGTGAAGTATATTCTGCATTTACTTGAGCATGGACTTCCTGTTCCCGGTCCGGCACATACTTTGCGAACGGAACTGCACGGGTACGTTGCGACTTTCATTGCGCATCTTGAGCCGCAAGGTTCCTCCCGCGAAATACATATTGACCAAGCGCCAGTGATTGAACTTCAAGCCGAGGAAATGGGTATCAAATCCGACATTTATATCTACTCGCCGGGTGACGGCACGCTACAAGTAGCATAGCCTCAGCTTATCGAATTCAGCGAGATCGCGCCCTCGCCATACACCACGCCCGGCTGGATGACCATCGGACCGCCCATATCGACCGTTGCCGTCAGGTCGTAATTCATCGCGCCCGTGATCCGCACCGGGAGCATTTCGCCCGCTGGCACTTCGCCATCGATGATTACGTAGCCGTCGATTTCCGGCGCGTCGCGATAGCTGCGCGCAATGGTCAGGCCGTCGCCCTCGCCTTCGACCAGCACCTGGAGCGTCTTGCCGACAAGCGCCTGATTGCGCGCGAGGCTGATACCCTGTTGCATTTCCATGAGCGCGTTGTAGCGCGCGTCCTTGACCTCTTCCGGGACCGGGTTCGGCTGGTCGGCGGAGAGCGTGTTCTCCTCGTGTGAATATTTGAAGACGCCTACGCGGTCAAATTGCAGGTCGCGCACGAAGCCCATCAGATCATTGAATTCGGCGTCGGTCTCGCCGGGGTAGCCGACGATGAACGTGGTACGGATCGCGAGGTCCGGCATCGCGCCGCGCATCTTGCCGACCGTCTTGTAGACCCAATCGAGGTTGGCCGGGCGGCGCATCCGCAACAGAGTCGCGCGGCTGCCGTGCTGCAACGGCATATCGAGATAATGAACAAGCTGCGGGTTGCGCGCCATCGTATCGATCAGGCGGTCGGTCACGTAGCCGGGGTAGGCATACATCACGCGAATCCAGGGGATTTCCGGCACGGCGACGACGAGCGTTTCCAAAAGCTGCGCGAGGCCGTCTTTCATCCCCAAATCGTAGCCGTAATCGGTCGTGTCCTGCGCGATGAGCAGGATTTCCTTCACGCCGCGCGCTTGCAAGACTTTCGCCTCGCGCACAACGGCCTCAATCGGGCGGCTGACGGCGGTCCCCTTGATTAGCGGAATCGCGCAGAACGCGCATGGACGGCGGCAGCCATCCGCGATTTTCAGGTATGCGCTCGCGCCCTGAATGCTGACGCGCGCCGCGCCGCGTTCGTCGCTGCCGACGGTGGCCGCTTCGGTCGGCAGGTGATAGAGCGGCTCCGGGTGCTTGCGGGCGCGCAGCCGCCCCACGAGGTCCACAATATCCATCCAGCGGCGCGTGCCGATCACCCCATCGAGGCCGGGGACCTTCGCGACAACTTCCGCGCCGTAGCGCTGCGAGAGGCAGCCCGCCGCGATCAGCAGTTGGTCGGGCTTCTTCGCGCTGGCGAGTTCGCGCAGTGCTTCGATGCTCTCATCCTTCGCGGCATTGATGAAGCCGCAGGTGTTGACGATCAGCACTTCGGCACGGTGTGCGTCCGTCACGCCGCGCATCCCGGCGTTATCGAGCAATTGTGCCATGCTCTCGCTATCGACGGTGTTCTTCGAGCAGCCGAGGCTCAGAAGATAATAGTTGTCTTTACGCCTCGTCTTGGTGGACATTCCGCTACCCCGTTTTGCACGCGACACGTTATTGTACAACGCAGCGCGACGGGTGTACAGCACGAACGCGGTGTGTTTGGCCGGATGCGATATATCAATCACATCAGCGGTATAATAGAAGTTGCGATTGGTTGAGGTGATCATGGCTGAACCGACAAGCAAACTTCAGGAACTTGTAGAGGCTGTTTCGTCTCTCTCTGTGCTGGACCGTGTGCGATTGATCGAGCAGGTCACAGCCAGACTTGAGGAGGAATTAACTCCCAAAAAGCCAAAACGGTCGCTTTATGGCTCGTGGGCGGGCAAGGTATCCGTGACCGATGAGGACATTGAAGAAGCACGCCGCGAGTTGTGGTCGAACTTCCCACGCGAAGATATTGGATGATCCGGGCAGTTGCCGATACGCATGTTGTACTTTGGTATCTTGCTGCTGATAGCCGTTTATCGGCGACTGCTAAAAATTTGATGGATAGCACAGCCACCGCAGGCGATGAGATTGCGATTTCTGGTATCACGCTCGTTGAAGAGGTTTATCTTATTGAGAAGGGGCGTATTCAACCTGAGCTGTTTAGCGCTTTGATTGCCGAATTTGCCTCAAATGAAAGCATCTTTGTTGAAGTGCCAGTTGATTTGAATATCGCTCGCGCTGACTCGTATTGATGCAAAACAAATCCCGGACATGCCAGACCGCATAATCGCGGCGACGGCAGTGAATCTTAAAATCCCTTTGATCAGTCGTGACGGTAAAATCCAATTATCGAACGTAAAAACGATCTGGTAATCAACTCCGCAGCGCCGCCGTCAGCGTATTATTCAACAACATCGCTATCGTCATCGGTCCCACGCCCTTCGGGACCGGGGTAATAGCACCCGCGACTTCCTTCACCGCCTCGAAATCGACATCACCCGCGATGCGGGACCCCTTCGGCGCGGCAGGGTCATCGATGCGTGTGGTCCCCACGTCAATCACAGTCGCGCCCGGCTTCACCCAATCGGCCTTGACCATGAGCGGCCTGCCCACCGCCGCGATCAGAATATCGGCTTGCCGCGTGACGGCGGGTAAATCCGGCGTGCGGCTATGCGCAATCGTGACTGTACAATCCTTCTTGAGCAACAGCATTGCGGCGGGCATCCCGACGATATTGGACCGGCCAAGCACCACCGCATTCGCGCCGCTGAACTGCACGCCCGTCTCCTCAAGCAGCCGGATCACGCCCGCCGGGGTCGCCGGGACGAACAGCGGATCGGGTCCCTTCATCGCGAGCCGCCCGATATTGACCGGGTGAAAGCCATCCACGTCTTTTTCCAGCTTGATCGCGGTCAAAACGCGCTGCTCGTCGAGCTGCGATGGGAGGGGGAGCTGTACCAGGATGCCGTGAACATCCTCGCGCGCGTTCAATTCATCGATCAGCGCGTCGAGTTCGGCCTGCGTCGTCTCGACCGGGAGCGTATACCCGAAGGACGCGATCCCGGCTTCGTCACAGGCCTTGCGCTTCATCCGCACATAGGTTTGCGAGGCGGGGTTCTCCCCAACCAGCACAGCGGCCAGACCGGGCGTGATCCCGCGCGCCTGCTTGAGTGCCGCGACCTGCACCGCGATGTCGGCACGGATGCGCGCCGCGATTGCCTGCCCGTCGATGATTTGCGCCGTCATAATTCCACCTGATGAACAACCGCGCGATTATACCACCGCGCGCACCTGCCCGAAGCCCGCCGTCGTCCCCGCGCCCAACCCCGCATACTCCGCGAACGCCAGGAGCGCAGTGAGCAGCCGCTGCGCGTCTTGCGGCACGCCATCCAATATTTCAAAATCGACCCACCCGACGCACCCGAACCGCGCGCCTTTGTGCGGCACGCGCACGCCGACGCTACGCAGGTGATAACGCGCAATCCGCACCTGTTGCGTGACGATTTCATTCAATTGCACGGGCAGCGGCAGCGGGCTGAACGAATCCCATGCGCGGATCAGGCTCCCGAAGGTGAGTTCCGGCGTGGGCATGATCACGTCCTCGCCAGCGGAGCGGAACACGACGGGCGAGCGCAGTTCCAAGCGGGGCAGCGGCGGATCAGCTTCCACGTTGCGGATCAGTTCGCTCAGGCTGCTTTGACGATATGAAGCGCGCACGAGCGGGTACGCTACGCCGTTGACACGCAGCGGCGGCTCTTCATTTAGCAGCGGTAGTAGCTTTGAATCGAGTAGCGTCACGCGCACCTGTTCGCGCCCGCCCACTGTATACGGCTTGCGCCCGTTCGCATCGTGCAGCGCCGCCGCAAGCGCTGGGTCACGCGAGCGTATCCAGTTCAATAGCCACGCCTGCGCCGCTGGACCGATCCAGCGTTCTATCGGGGACTCCTTTTCAAAATTGAAGACGATCTCGTGCAGCGAATCAGCGCTCATCCGGGATGACCTCGCACAGCCGTGTCAGCACGGTATAGCCATCGACTGTGTAATCCATGCAGCGCAACGCGGCACGCCTCGCGAGCGGATTGGCAAGCGGATAGCGCAGCGGGCGCGTGATTTCCGGTGAGAACCACGCGCCGCCCTGCGCGTCGTAGAGCGTATGCGACGGTGGCAGCGTTGCGACGTTCACGCCTGCGAGCAGTACGCGCCGCTCGCGCGCTTCCTCATCCAGCCGCGCCGCGATGCTCGCCTCCGGCCAAAGTGGGAGCGCGACCACTGCCTCTGTGAGCAGGTGGACCTCGCAGTGCAATTCATCGCGCCGCCAGCGCACCTCCAGCAGCGGACCGAAGGCGCGGCCATGCTCCCACGTTTCCAGCTTCGGGCGATACTCGTTTGAACTGGAGTCGGTGAGCAATACGCGCGTCTCGCGTTCGAGATAGGCGAAGCGCAGCCGTGCGGCGTGTTCATCGAGCAGCGCGTTTAACGCAGGGTAGCCAATCGCAGAGCGCAGCACGCGCGGCCTCACGCGCGGCGCGTCTGGATATACGTTTCCCATGCGGGGAGCTGCCGAAAAAATAGCTGGTCGATCATAGTGTGGTCGCCGGATAGCACGCGCGCGAAGCCGAACCCGGATTCAAAGCGCGATCCCGGCGGCAGGTCGCTTTCGCTCGCGATGTCAGGGTTCGCGAGGCCATATTCTTCCGCGCGCGGCGTCAGGCTGCCGAGTCCGTTGACGCGCTCCGCGAGCAGCCGCCATGTGCTTTCCGGGTAGAAACCGAAGTAGGTCAGCACGAGCGCGTTGAAGCGCACGGCGGCGCGCCCCATGCCCTGGCTGCGATTCGCGCCAATGAGCAGATGCCCTGCATTGATCTGTGCCATCGCGGACCCGATCAAGCCAAGCTGCCAGCGCTCGAAGTTTTGCAGCGCGAGCGTACCGTGAAAGGCGTCGCCGCTTGCGCATTCGCAGACTTCGCCGTTCGCGAGGTCGTGCATGTGCAGTTCGTCCAGCGGTTCGGCGGGGTACGCATCGGAAGCGATGAACCGTCCGCGCAACGCGTGGCTCCCGAAAATCTGGCAGGTCGCACAGTGCGCGCGATAGGCTGCGGCGGGCGTCCGCGCCTCGCGCACTTCCGGCAACTCGGAACAAGGCGCGTCCGGCGCACAGGCACGCAGCCCCGCACTTTCAATGATCCCCGCACAGGCCGCGCGCAGCAGCCCCTTGAGTGCGCTGCCCGGCAGGTAGGCGGTGGGGGTCCCGGTCAGCGGATGCGCGAAGCGGACGAAGCGCCCGCCGCCGACGGAGACGAGTAGCGTCCCCAACGCTATCACCGACCATTCCAGCCGTAGTTCGTTGTGCAGTGCGCGCAGCATCGATTACACCCGCGCAATCAGGCCGTTGATCAGGTCGGAAAAGGCGGCGATGCGCGCTTCGGCGTCTTGCGCGCTGAACGGCACGGCCTGTTTGAGCAGCAAGGTTTGGACCAGCGAGGTCGCGTCCAGAGAGCGGCACGCCATCCAGTTCAATTCGAGATGGCCTTGCCCCAAGCCGCGCGCACGATCCGCGCCGAGCGAGACCCAGCCCAATTCCAATGCGCGCAGGCCGAGCAGCACCATTCCCTGTTCCGCGAAATCCGCGTTTTCCATCACCAGCCGGAACGCGAAACGCAGCTTGCCGGGGAGCGCCCGCCGCGTATAGGGCGAAAGTGCCACACCACCATCACGCGAGAGCGCCAGCCCGCCGCGCGCCTCGTACAGCCCGTTCCACGTTCCACGCAATGGCATATCCGCAACCGCCACCTTCGAGGCCAGCCAGGGCGCACCGAAGACGCGGCAAGCCTGACAGGTACACGCCGCGAGCGCCTCATCGAGCGTCGTTTGCAGCAGTGGATCATCCCGCCACAGGGCGACGATCCCTTCCGTCAGGCAGCCCTGATAATTCGTGCTGTTCACCGGACGGTCCACCGAATCGCAGCACAACGCGACCCGCCGCAGCATCGGGATCGGGTTGCCCTGTGTGCCGCTGATCAGCACTTCGCGCACTTCCGTCAGTGCATCGGAGTCCATCGCGCGCAGGAAGGATTCGGTATAGGAACGGAGCGCACCGCGCAGCGTCGAGCCGGGTATATACGGCTGCCCGTCACGGTCGAGTAATACATCATTATCGCCCGCACCGATGCGGAACGCGCTGTCCATCACGTAATCACCTGCCAGTTCGAGACGGGACCACGCCGCGCGCTTCACTTCGGCTCCAGTTCGAGATGAAACGGATCGCACACGCGCACGGTTCCGCGCTCCGCGCCCATGCCCTGCGCTTCAAGATAGAGCAGTGCCTGTTCCAGCCCGGCGCGGTCGGCTTCCGGCGGCGCGCTGCACAGGAACGTCGCGCGCCACAGCTGCCGTGTCCGGGCTGGCATCCCGGCGCTGCGTCCGCTGCGTGTGAAGGGCGCGAGCCAGCGGTGCAGCAATTTCACCCCTTGCAGCGTCTTGATCTCCGCGAACGGCGGCGTATCGAAACTAATCCCTTCAGTCGAGTCCAATGTGAAGTACCACGTCCCATCCGGGTCCACGCGATATTCTACCCCGTGCATCGCGGCATAGAAGCGTGCTTCCAGCCGCAGCGCCCGGTTAAAACTGGAGATACGGTCGCGAAGCGTAGCACTTTCATCGGGGAGCGGAATCGCTTCGGCGCGGATTTTGCCCATGCCGCGCGTGCGCCGCCCACCGAGGTAGAGATCGCGGAAGACGAGCGCCCGAAATTGCAAATCGTTCGCATCCGCGACGGCAACGCGCGTCAGATAGTACGCGCCTTCCGCGAGCCGCACGCCACGCTGCTCGAATGTCGCGCGGACTGGACCGCCGCGCCGCTCCAATTGGCCGTGCTGCGCCGTGCTTTGCTCAATTTTTACCGAATGCGTATTGAACGCACCGTCCGGCTTCTGGATGAGTGGTACGTTGGGCTGGATCAGCGCAGCGCCGCAAACCGGGCAGCGCTTCTCGAATGGCGCGTAGATTGTCGCGCCAAGCGTCAGCGCTTCGCGGTACAACCAGTCCTTGATCGCGATGTCGAAATATCCGTGGCCGCCTTCGCCACGCGCGCCTGGGACCGCCGCGCAGGTCCGCGCCGTGAGCGGCAGCAGGGTTAGCGCGTCGCTCGTCGTTGCGTGGGCATCTGCGACATGCAGCGCGTGCTTGCCGAAGAGCGGCCAATAGATGCAATTCGCGTTACACGGTCCGCTCTCGTGCGCCGCGCCAGGGACGCAGCTTTGCAGCGCCGCCGCGCCGAACATCCCGCGCACTGCGCCCGCGCCGATGTGCGCCGCGTCATCGAGGCTCAACGGCTGCTCCGCGAAAAGCCGCACCAGATAGCGCTTCAAAACGGAAACCGCGCGCTGAATGCTTCCGCGAGGCGCGCGGGTGCGTAGGGTTGAGCGTGCGAGTCCATCGCGTTCGCGCGCACGTCGCACCAGCCCCACCCCGCCGCACCCCCGCTGCCGATGCGCGTGATCTGGTGCAGCGCCATCACGCCAAGCGCGATCAGCGCCCGATCATTGACATGATGCAACACGACGCCCGCCAATTCAGCACCTGCCGGAATCACGGTCACACGCTGCTCGAATGATGCGAGCGCGACCCGGCGCGACCGTGAAATAGGGGTGCGCGTGCGGTTTGTCAAAAGCGGTGAGGGACCAGCCAAATCCGCAAAATGTAGCGCACCTTCATGGTAGCGTGACCCGAACAGCGTACACAGCGGGCATGGCGAAT
Source organism: Aggregatilineales bacterium (assembly GCA_965246845.1). GTDB lineage: Bacteria > Chloroflexota > Anaerolineae > Aggregatilineales > UBA2796 > JBBRMW01. The sequence goes on along the minus strand of CBDFFR010000004.1, from coordinate 98,796 downwards.
TGAGGCATACTGCACGCACTGCATCACGTTCGCAAACCGGGACTTCCAGCGCTGTGAGGATTGTCCCCGCCGCGCTGCGCATCGCCGCCTTGAGCAGCCCCGCCGAGATCACCTCGCGGCCTTCCAGCAGCGCGAAATCGGAGCGCAGCGTCAGGGTGAATTCAAACGCGCTCATCGTCACCCCGCAGTAGTGCAAGCGCATCCGCAAGCGCGCGGTAGTAGCGGGCGCTCTCGCGTCCCCATTGCGCCTCGGTCGCATCCAGCGCGCGGAGCATCAACGGCGAAAGGCGTAGCCGTTCATAGGTTGAATAGAGCGCGGCGGTCCCGCGCGCGATTTGCTCCGGCAGGTTGGCAAAAGCGTCCGGCGGCAGGTTCGCGCTGCGCAGCCGTTCGACCGTGCCGCGCAGCCACTCCAGAGAATCGGCGGAATACGTGCTGAAGCTATCAAGCGACGACGCGATTCCGATGCGATCCGGCGATGATGTGCGATGCAACCCGCCACGTTCTGCCATGTCGATCAGCGTGCGCGGCGAGGCCGGACCGTATGCCACGCTGACGAGGACGCGCGTTTCGTCGCCGGAAGGCAGCCGCACCGCGTCGGGCAGCTTCGCCAGCAAGTCGAGCAGACCGCGCTTCGGGGTTGCGATCAGCCGCGACTCGTAAGTATCGTGCAGACGCAGCGCGCCCGGATTTGCCAGCATGGGAGCCGTTATTGCTTCAATCGCCGCCGCGACGCGCGCGAACGCAGCCGGGGAGGTCTGTCTGGATAGGACGCGCGCGCTATCGGGCAGGGTGATCGCGAGAATCGCCATACTCGCGCCTGTGTCCTCGCGCAGTTCGCAGACCTGGCAGCGTGGTTCGCCGTTTAGAAAAACGCTCGCGGGGCGCTCCCGGCACGCGCTGCATCGCTCCATGAAGGGGAGGCATTCGTAGAATGGCGCAAGCCCAGTATTCGTTGTTTCAAGCTGGTCAAGCAGCCGGGCGTAGACCTGCCCGAAATGACGGTGCGTGCTTGCTTGTTCGGCGGTGGGAACCGTCCCCGCGTTGCTAATTCCATAGTAGCGGTTGATGCGCGCCTGATAGGGCGTCACACCGGGGATGCCGACCACCCGCGACGGGATTGGCAGCAGGCCATCGAAGAGCGCGGACGCTGCAAGCGTGAGTTGCGCGGCGTTGATTTGCAGGCTACCCGTCAGCGCGGCGGCCTCGCGTGCAATCTCGCCGCGAAAGCGTTCTGCCTGTGCTGCATCCTCGAAGGCGAGCAGATAGCGCCCCGGTTGTGCAAGCAGCGCGGGGATTGAATCAAACCGGATGCGCCGCTCGATACGCGCGTGAAGCTGCTCTATTTGCCGCGCCGCGCCGTGCAGCGCGCCCCACGTATCGACTTCCGTGAAATACGCGCGCACATCTCCGAAAGCGAGCAATTGCAGCGTGAGCAGCGCATCCGGCGCATGGTCGGGCGGGAGCGTGGTGGCGAGTAGAAGGGCAGCGCGGCTTGCGGGTGACATGGGGCCGGATTATACTCGGCCTCGCCCGCTCAGGGTATCAACGTCGCTGAACACTCGACCGTTACGCCTTTTCTCGATGAATGTAAACGCCCGCTCAGGGTACATCGGGTCGGTCAAGCCTGCCCCTGCAAGAGCGCTCGTTCTTGTGTAGGGGCGGGGCTTGACTCGCCCTTTAGGTTAACCCTCCCGGCAGCCGCAAACTTGAACCGAACACCGCAAAGAAAAACACATAATACAACACGACCAGCACGACGAGGCCAACCGTCACCAGCGCAAGATTGACGAAATCGCCCTGCTGCATCGCGGGTGCGGTGATGTTAGGCGATGGTACATCGGCGGGGCGCGGGTCAAGTTTTTCGACGCGGTTGAGTGCTTCCGTCAGATTTTCAAACCGGACTCGCGCATCGTAGTAAAGGATCGTGTAGGCAATCGGCGTCACAGGTGCGATTACGAGACTGAAAACAAGTCCCGTGAGGCTGACCACAAGCTGTGAACGAAACACACTTGCGATGACGCTTTCGAGCAACGACACCAAAAAGACGAGCGCGTACACGCCAACAATCGCCCAAAAGCGGCGCTTCGCCAGATGCCAGGTTCGCTTCAAACCTTCGAGCGGACCGACGCGCTCCAGTACGAGTAGCGGTGTCAGGAACGATCCCAAAATGATCGTGATGTAGACAATCAGCCCCAGCCCCAATCCACAAGCGAATAATATCACCGCAAGCGCGAGGGTCAGCGCAACCAGCAGCACCCAAAGCAGCAAATAGCCCGCCGTGACCGCGCCGAAGCGCGAGCGCACCGCCCGGAACGCCGCACCGATGCCAGCCACGCGCCCCAAAATCGACTCCGAGGCGACATAAGTGATAATGCTATTCACGACGACTGTATAGAAAAAGCCTGTGATCAGCGCGACAACCGCAATGACTACCAAAAAGCTGATAAATGCACCGAAATATTGATTAATCTGATCTTGCGTGAGCAACCGTAATGCCGCTGGATCGTTGAAATCCAGCCCTGATCCGGTGAGTCGCTGAACGCCATATCCGGTGGCAATCAACCCGGCCACGATGCTAATTACCGCGACCGGAAAAATCAACACAAGAAATTTCCTCCAGTGCGTGCGGTAGATTTGCAGGGTAAGCGTGACCACCTGCGAAAAGGTCAGCGGTTGCAAATTTATCTTCGGAGTCGGCGGCGTTGGTGGAAAATCGAACACGGGTGGCGCTCCTCATCGAGGCGGCGGATTACGCACGAGTATAGCGTAGTCTTTGGTGGGCGGACACACTAGTCCGCCCCTACACCGGAACGCGGTTCTCCGCTGATTTTGCATCCCCATTCGGCGCAGTGGTACTATCCGCATACGGACTCTGGGTTATCACGATGAAGCGCATTACTTTTCTTCTCGTCGTTACGCTTGTTCTCAGCGGCTCCATTTACTATCTGGATACCGCGCACGCGCAAAGCAGCAGCAACCCACGCGCCGCCGGGCAAGTCCTCGCGCTGGTCAATGAGTGGCGCATTCAGGAAGGCTTGTGGCCGCTCAAGCCGAACCCGACTCTCGCGGCGATGGCGCTCTCGCAGGCGAGCTATCTGGTCGGGCGTATCGATGCAATCCCCGCCGAGCGCGAAGAATTGTTCCACCTCGACGCTGAAGGACGCAAGCCCGCCGAACGCGCCGCTGCCGCGCCTTACAACTGGCCGAAGACGGGATTGAGCGTAGTGATTGGTGAAAACGCGGCGTTTGGCAGCCCGTCGTTCGCGATGCGTTTCTGGAAGAATTCCAGCATTCACAAGCGCGCGGCCTTGAACAACCACTATCGCGAAGCGGGGGTCGCGGCTGTCCCCTATAAAACAGGCTTCATTTTCATCATGAATTTCGGCGCGCGCCCGGAGGTCTTGCCCGCGCTCGCCGATGCTGCGGGCGATTCGCTCTATCTCTCCAACGATTGCTTTTGCGCAGTCAAGTCGCAGCCGCAGCCGACCTTCATCCGCCTGTTCGACTCGGAAGGCGCACCGCTCACAGAAAGCAAGCCCTGGCAGCCGACGCTCGCAATCCCGTCTGGTCTCGCCGATAGCACGTTATATGTGCTGTTTAGCAATGGCAGCAATCAGGTCCTTACGCGCGTGCGGATTGGGATGGATGTCGCTTTGCTCCCCGAAAACACGGTACTCGCTGGTGAAGGTGCGACGTTGACCAGTATCGCTGTCGTCCCGCTTGCGTTGCAACCGACCGCCACCCCGCTTGGCGCGACCTACACACCGACCCTCACATCCACACCCGGCTTTACCCCAACGCCGACGCTCACGCCGACAACTGCTGCCAGTGCCGACCTGCTCCTGCTCTACAACAATCGGGCGCTGATCATCTATAATTCATCATTGAAACTGATCAATCTGGACGGCCTGAGCATCGGCAACGAGAGCAGCCGGATCGCGATGTCGGCGTGGGCTGCTGTGTCGAGCTTTCCGGTCGGCGCGTTTCCTTCGTCACACTGTCTTCAAGCCGACGCAGGCGGGACGGAGACTGTTCCCGCGAATAGCTGCCGCTTCGTGCGCAGCCTGATCAAAGTCTCGCCGTTGCGCGCATTCTGGCTTAAAGGCAGCTTCACGGTCATGCGCGAGGGCATCACACTCGCGACCTGCGCCGCCGATGCTGGACGCTGCGCTGTAACGCTACCCAACAGTCCACAATATAAAGAATAGATACAAATGACCGAACAACCACGCCCGGTACGTCAACTCGAAAAGCACTATACAGGGAAAGATTCAGACATCACCTATAGCCTACGCCGCTGCATCCATGCCGAAGAATGCGTGCGTCGCCTGCCCGCCGTCTTCGACCCGACCAAGCGTCCCTGGATCGCTCCCGATGCGGCGACGGCGGATGAAGTCTTGCGCGTGGTCACGCTCTGCCCATCCGGGGCGCTGCACGTCGCAGCAGGTGAGGTCATCCCGGCGGAAAACACCGTGCGTCTGTGGGAGAACGGACCGCTGCAATTCACCGGTAATATGCACATCGCGGGCGCGACACTCGAAATCGATGAGACGCGCGCGACCCTTTGCCGCTGCGGTGCATCAAAGAACAAGCCGTTTTGCGACAATACGCACCATGCTACGCAATTCATCGCGGTCGATGCCGCGCTTCCCACGACGGACAGCAGCGCAGCACGCGGCGGCAGCCTCACCGTCACGCCGGAAGCGAATGGTCCGTTGCAAGTGCTGGGCAACGTCGAGGTAATAAACGCGGCGGGCGAGACGATCTTCAGTGGAACGGAAACGTATCTATGCCGCTGCGGTGCGAGCAGCAGCAAGCCGTTTTGCGATGGTAGCCACGAACGCATTGGATTTCAAGCGGAGTAGCACATGAAGACAATCGATGTAGACAGCCTCGAAGTGAAGAACAATCCCGAAAAGGGACGCTTCGAGATTCAACTCGACGATCAGGTCGGCGTCCTGCAATATGAAAAAGAGGGCGACACGTACATCTATACCCATACGGGTGTCCCAACTGAATACGGCGGGCAGGGCATCGCGCAGAAACTCGCGAAAGCCGCACTCGATACTGCGCAGGCTGAAGGCGCGAAGATCGTCCCGATCTGCCCATTCGTGCAATCCTACGTGAAGAAGCACCCCGAGTATCAGCCGATGGTCACGGAACTGAAATAGTGGTCTCGCGATGAAATTCCCGCTTTCCCGCGCCGTAATCCTTTTCGCCACGCTGATCGTTTCACTCTTGATCGGCACACTTTCGCACGCGAAAAGCACGGGGTCGCTCATCGTTTGGGCGAAGGGCGATTACTGGCGCTGGGACGGCGGGTATAATTTCACTCCATTGACAAAAAACGGTCGTAATCTGGAGCCGATACTCGCACCTGATGGTTCACGCTTTGCCTATGGCACTTACCCGAAGTTTTATACTGATGTGTTTACAGTGAGCGGCTTTAATGGGCTTGCGTCCGCAAGTGACATCTCGATTTACAACCTTGATATAGATAGTTCTATACCTGTCACGGCGCAGCCCAAAGACGCAATGCTAGTGAATAAAGCACAGCCGTATAAATTCATAGCAAGATCCAAGCCCGCGTGGTCGACGGATAGCAAACAGATTGCGTGGCTGGAATTTCTGGATACGAACGAGGGACCGAAAAATCAATCGCTCGTGATCTATGACCTCGCGACGAAGAAAACGAGCATCCTCGCTGCAAACGTACCACTCTACGCCGATTTAGCATTACCCGGCGTCATCGCGTGGGGACCAGACTACATTGCTGTCACTGGATATAGAGACATCGACGTAAACACACTGGTTGTTTACGATTTCCACGGCAAGCAAATCAATAAAATTATTTTGGATACCGCGCTGTTTGATGTTCAGCAACTATGGTGGGCTACCAAAGCGGGGGAGCCAGTAATTGTTGCTTACTTTCAAGCAGATGGTGGCACGCCCTTTAAACTAATCAATCCAATAAGTGGAGAGATTGTAGATATTCCAATCGGCTCACGGCTTGTAAGTACAGCGGCTTCAAAAGCTTGCGCTTTTGAGATTGTGACAAATGAGCGGGTAATTTTGAGAACGCCATGCAATCCGGCTGCAACCATATTTGGCAATACAATTATAGCTCTCTCCCCAGATGGAACGCGCGGTGCTATTGCCGTAAGCGGCAAAGGTGACTTCCAAGTATTTCACAAGGGGCGTACCGACGAGGTCCATTTCGGCGGTTATGAACCGTCTATTGAAGGTATCCTATGGGGACCGCTGCAATGGATCATCAAGTGAGTTTTTGCGATAATCGACCAACATTACAGGGTACATTCCATGTTCTCGCATCCTGAATTCGACAGCACACCTGCTGCGCCGAAAGCCGTCTCGCCACTGCAAAACCGTTCAGTTGGTCTCGTCGCGTTCATCGTGATCATGGTCGTGATTTTGCTATTTTCGCTCGGCGCGGATGCAAGCCTGTTCATCCCCTTCAATGCCAGCGTCGCCGCATCGACGGCGGCCAGCCCGCGCACGCTCCCGCCCGGCCACCCACCAATCGCACCCGCGCAGCCGACGCGCGTCCCGAACCGCCCGCCGGATCGCGAACTTTGATCCGCGCTACAATCTGATTTCACAAATCGACAGAGGATATTGGCGATGAAACACACCCTGACCTTTGCAAGCGCGGCGCTGCTTCTCGTCGCGGCGCTCACCCTGAGCGGGGCTGCCAACAGCCGCGCGGCACAATCAACCGCCGCTGCGACGACTGCGGCCACCCGGCGTGCAACGACCGCCGCAACTGCGCGCGCGACCGCACAGCCGACCCGCGCCGCGACTTCCCGCCCCACGCTTGCCGCCACGGCGCGCGCAACCCGCGCCGCGCCCGTCGCCCCGACGCTCGAACCTACCGCCGAAGCAACTGATGAGAGCAGTGTGCAGCCGCTCACCTTCACGCAGGCTCCCGCACCGGATGCAGGCACGATTGGTGTTTCACTGAGCGGTGACTCAAGCGTCATCATTCGCGCTTTGACCGCCGATGGTCCCGCAGAGAAGGCAGGCGTGCAACCCGGCGACGAGGTGACGGCGGTAAATGGAACGCCCGTCTCCACACGCGAAGCGCTGATCGCCGCGATTGTCGCGACCAAATCCGGCGAAACGCTCACGTTGACCGTCCTGCGCGATGGTCAGGAGCAGAAGATCGACGTTGTGACGAAGACGCGCCGCGAGGTCTATTGCCCAGTCCCGGAAGCAGCGCTCACCGAAGGCGATGCGCTCATCTCGAATGCGTTTGCCAGTGCGAACAATGTCACGATTACGGGCGACAGCACAAGTGGCGTGGCGAAATCGGTGAAGGGTGGCGTCCTCGGCTTCACGAACAGCAATCCCGAAACCGCGTGGCAGGCGGTCGGCATTTTGCGGAGTTCGCCCGCGCTGGCCTATTCGTTCTCGGTCGACATCGAGCAGGTGGGCAGCACCTACGCCGGGATCATCCTGAACCTGTCCCAGACGGGCGACTATCTCTTCGAGCTTGCGCCGAACGGCTCCTGGAATGTGAGCGCGACCGTCGGTGGCGATCCGAGCGGCGGCGGCATCTCGTTCACCGAGCCGAGCCTGAACGCGACGACCAGCACGGGCGGCACGATCAAGAACACGATCAAGATCGTGACCGATGGTAACGATATGTTCTTCTACTTCAACGGGACGTTCGCGTGCGGCGTGCCGCTCTACACCTTCGTAGACCCGCCGCTCGATGAGGGCAGCTTCGGCTTCCTCGTCATTGCGGATGCGGACGCGACGGGCAAAACGACGGTGAATTTTAGCAATTTGAAGATTGCCGACGTGCCGACGAAATAAGGCTGATTTAGTTCGATGTGACGCCGGGTGAATGTAATAGTTCGCCCGGCGTTTTATTTTAAATCTACGCAGGCCACGCGATCTCCTCATGTGGTTCCATGCACGGTGCATTCCCCGTATAGGCCACCCGCCGCGCCGTCAAATCGGCCATCGCGCTCCACAGCGTCGTATGCCCGCCCGTGTGTCCGCAGACCTCGTATTCATGGTTCGTCAGCGCCGCGCGCACGGACTCCCACACATCCGCGCCCTGCCACGCCTTGCCCGCGAGGTAGCACACCCGCTCACGCGAGACGGCCTGCCTGCGGTTGCGCTGCAACGACTCCATATCCGGGTGCTGGTAGAAATTCCCGACCGGGAGCAAATCGCCCTTCGGATAGACAATCCGCACACGCTCCGAATGGCATTCCACGCTGACGAATTTATCCGGGTCCGCGAGCAGATAATTAAAACTATGCAAATGTGGGATTTCCATCAGCCTGTCGATTGCCTGATCCACCGTCTCGCAGGTTTCGAGCAGCAGGCGCGGAATCAGGTGAAAGGGGATGCCAGGGCGCACGCTTTCCACACGTTCGGCCAACACAATATGCAGGCTGACGAACAGCGCGGCATGATTCACGCCATCATAGCGGCCACACGGCACGCTCCCGCGCATTCCAACAGTCGGGAACGCGCCCTGCGGCTGCAAGCGGATCCGCTGCCGGATGCGCTGTACCGGGTAGAAATCATAGTTGCGCCCAACCATCACATGGCCGTCCGGCGCACGCCACGCGAAGCTGGTACAGCCGCCCTGTTCCGGCACGCTGACCGGACGCCCACCAAGCCGATAGCGGCATACGATGCGCAGCAGGTCTTCGTAGCGTTGTTCCTGTCCATCGGCGTGGCCGTACAGCTCATCGAGCAGGCCGGGATGAAACGCTGCGATCTCCCGCGCGCAGGCGGTCGCAAAGGGCAACGCAGGCGGGTCCGGCCACCACGCAGGCAGCGCAAACGGCGGGCTGCCGCGCCCAATCGCCAAACCGATGTCATAATGGGAGCCGGAAAGGTCGAAACTACGCGAGTCGATTGAATCCATGAGGAATGCTTTGCTGAGGACGCTGCTCATTATACCCCTGCTAGTCGCGGGCTGCACCGCCGCGCTCGCGCCGACCTACCCCGCGCCAACCGCGCGCATCGTCACACATACACCGACGCCGCACGAACCGGACATCGGCATCACGCTCGCCGCGCCGCCGACCGCTACGCTTTCCATTCCGACCGCCGAAGGCTGCCCGGCGACCGATGCCGCATCTATTCATTACAGCGTCGAAACGGTGGTCGAGCTGCCGCGCCACCTCGTCACAGGGACGCTCATCGCGCACTATGTCAACCACGCCGCCGTGCCACTCTCCGGGCTGGTGATGCGCGTCCCACTCAACCACACGAAGGGCGCGTTCACACTGACTTCGCTTCATATGGAGCCGGAGAGTGCTTCCTATGACCTGAACGGCGTGCGCCTCGAAATCGCGCTGCGGGAACCACTGCGCCCCGGCTGCGCGGCGACGGTCACTCTCGGCTTCCGCGTGGTCGTCTCTCCGATACCGGAAGGCGCAGCGGGCGGCTATGGCTATTTCGGCTACACGGACCGCCAGACCAACCTGGGCAATTGGCTGCCCGCGTTCGCCGCATATCACGATGGCGCGTGGCTCTTGCCGAAGGAATGGCCGCTCGGCGAAACGGCAGTCGCGGATACGGCCAGCTACAACGTGCGCGTCGTGGTCAATGGCGCGACCTCGCCCGCGCGCCTCGAAGTTGCGGGACCGGGCGACGCGACCCGCGAGGACGCGACAACGTGGACCTTCGCGCTCGAACACAGCCGCAACTTCGCGATCAGCATCAGCGATGCGTTCATCAGGGAGACTGCGCTCACCCCCGACGGCGTGGCGGTGGACCTCTATCACTACGCGCTGCCGGGCAGCACTGCCCCTGCACACGCGCTCGCCACTGCACGAGACGCGCTCGCGACTTTCACCACGCGCTACGGTCCCGCGCCGTACAAGCGGCTTGCGGTCGTGCAGGGCGATTTCCCGGACGGTATGGAATTCACCGGGATCGTCTTCGTCAGCACGCGCTGGTTCACGATGTTCTGGGAAGGCAAGCCGGATACGTGGCTGACGGTCATCACCGCGCACGAAGTCGCGCATCAATGGTGGTATTCGGCGGTCGGCAATGACCAGAGCCGCACGCCGTACCTCGATGAGTCATTCGCGATTTACAGCGAGGTCGTGTATCTCGAAGCGCAGTACCCCGACCTCGTGAGCTGGTGGTGGAAGTGGCGCGTCGAACAGTACAAGCCGACCGGGTACGTAGACGCAACGGTGTATGAATTCACGCAGGCGCGGCTGTATATCAACGCGGTCTATCTTCGTGGCGCGCAAATGTTGCAGGAAATCCGTGAGGCATTGGGTGATGCGGCATTCTTCGGATGGCTACGCGCCTATGCCGCGAAGGAGACGGACCGCATCGCGACCCCGGCGGCACTGTGGGGGCTGCTCTCGAAGGAGGATTACGCGAAGACGGGCGCGATACGGGCGAAGTATCTGGCGGTCGCGGACCCGATAGCGGGATCGTAACTCATTTGCGAGAGTGTATGAATAGGGTAGATGACTCCGCGTGTTGGCAAATGCGCCTGTGAAATATCGAAGTGTATAGATATAATAGCGGATATGGATATGATAACTGTCTCGTTCGCGAAAGCGCTTGCCGATGATACGCGCCAGCAAATCATGCAGCATTTGTGCTGTGTGTGGTTGAGCGTGAACGACATCGTGGAAAAACTCGGCGGCAAGGTCAACCAGCCGACCGTCAGCCACCACCTGAAAATTTTGCAGGAAGCGCAACTGGTCGAGGTGCGGCAGGAAGGTCGCCAACGTTTCTATACGCTCAATCAGGAATATTTCACGGTCTGCTGCGGCCAATTGATGCGCAGTTTCGCGCCAAATTACAGTGAAAAGATGATTTTGCCGAACGAGATCAAGAGTTAGTTCGCCGTATCCGAGCAAGTTGAAACAACTTTTGAAAAACATATTGACAAACTTCGATACTAGATTTACACTACAAACCCATTGACATTCTTCGATATGAGGTTTCTATGAACAACCAACCCTATCCGGTCGCGGTCATTGGCGGCGGTCCTATTGGACTCGCAGCGGCGGCACATCTCGCAACGCGCGGCGAGCGTTTCATCGTGCTGGAAGCAGGCGCGGAAATCGCCGCCGGGGTGCGTTCGTGGGCGCATGTACGCGTCTTTTCGCCCTGGCAGTATAACGTCGATCAGGCAGCGGTCGCGCTGCTGGAGCCGACGGGCTGGCAAATGCCAGACGGCTACCCGACGGGCGCTGAACTCATCGAGCGCTATCTCACCCCACTTGCAGACCTGCCACAAATCAGGCCATCACTCATCACCGGGGCGCGCGTGACTTCCATCGCGCGGCAAGGCATGGACAAAATGAAGGCCATCGGGCGCGAGGCTGCACCATTCGTCATCCGTTATACGAATGCGGACGGCGACGAAGAGGAGTTCCTCGCGCGGGCAGTGATCGATGCGTCCGGCGGCAAGGTCGGTCCGCTTGGCGCGAATGGAACCCCGGCGATGGGTGAGCGCAGCGCGCAAGATCAGATCACCTACGGCATTCCCGATATTTTGGGGAAGGACACCGCCCGTTATGCGAACAAGCGCGTGTTGGTCCTCGGCAGCGGACACTCGGCCTTCAACGCGATACTGGATTTGATCATCCTGTGCGAAAGTGCGCGCGATACGGAAATCACTTGGGCAGTGCGGCGCGGCGCGGTCGGGCAGATGTTCGGCGGTGGTAGCGATGATGGGCTGGGGCGACGCGGGGCGCTCGGACAACGCGCAGAAACAGCGGTTGAAAGTGGCCGCGTGCGCTTCGTGACGGGCTTCCGAGCGCAGCGGGTGCGCCGCACGAATAGCGGGATTATCGTTGAAGACAATCAGACGGAACTCGGTCCATTTGATCAGATCATCGGCGCGACAGGTTTTCGTCCCGATCTTTCAATTCTGAGCGAACTGCGCCTTTCCATTCACGAAGGAACGGAAGGCGTGAGCGCGATTGCGCCGCTGATCGACCCCAATTTTCATAGCTGCGGGAGCGTCCCGCCACACGGCGCGGAAGAACTCAAGCACCCGGAGCCGGATTTCTACATCGTCGGGATGAAGAGCTATGGACGCGCGCCGACCTTCCTGATGCTGACAGGCTACGAGCAGGTGCGTTCGGTGGTCGCGGCGCTGGCGGGCGATTGGGAAGCCGCGCGCAAGGTCGAGTTGGTACTGCCGGAGTCGGGGGTTTGTTCAGGGGGAGAGGGCAGTACGTGCTGCACACCGGAACCCGTTCAGGTCAGCAACATGATCTCCTTCGACTCGCTGCTCGCTACACCCGTTCCGGATGCCGCCTGCTGCGGAACCGAATGCTGCTCGACGGATACAATTGCCGAAATGCCGGAATTAATCCCGATAGCTGTGGCAGATGCCGCGTGCTGCGGGTCGGATTGCTGTGGCGGGTCAGTTCAACAAAATCTGCTTTCGGTTGATCTGATCGCCTCGCCCGTCAGCACGAACTAATATGCAGGCGGTCGCCAAAACCAGACAGGTGTACTACGGGTGGGTCGTCGTTTGGACGCTCGCCCTCACGGAAATGACCTCGTGGGGCATCCTGTATTACACCTTTTCGGTGATGCTCGCACCGACGCAGGCCGCGACGGGCTGGGCGCGGACGGACCTGAGCGGCGCATTCTCGCTCTCGCGGCTGGTGGCGGGCTTCGCATCAATTCCGATTGGGCGGCTACTGGATCGCTATGGCACACGCCCGATTATGACGGTCGGTTCATGCCTCGCGGTGCTTCTGGTCGTCGCGTGGTCGCAAGCGCAAAGCCTCGCCGCGTTCTATCTGGTCTGGGTCGGGATCGGGATTATCACCGCGACGGTCTTGTATGAACCCGCGTTCGCGGCGGTCGCGACATGGTTCACGCGCCGCCGCGCGCAGGCGCTAACGATCCTGACCTTCGGCGGCGGGCTGGCGAGCGTGGTCTATGTGCCGCTGGCGGCGTGGCTGCTACGCGAACAGGGCTGGCGTGGTGCTCTTCTAGTGCTGGCGGTGCTGCTCGGCATCGGCACGATCCCGTTCCATGCGCTGCTTCTGCGCCGCCGCCCAGCGGACCTCGGCCTCGCCCCGGATGGGCAAGTAGTGGCAGGAACCCGCGTGCAGCCACCCGAGCCGAACATCACGCTGCGTTCGCTGCTGCGGATGCCGACGTTCTGGTGGCTCTCGCTCGCCTTCGTCGCAGAGGGGTTCGCCACCTCCGCGATGGTTTTCCACCTTGTCCCATTGCTCACCGATGCGGGCTATAGCACGGTATTCGCGGCGAGCGCGTTAGGGCTGGTCGGCGTGACGGCGCTGCCCGGTCGCCTGATTTTCACACCGCTTGGCGCCCGGATCAACCGTAAATGGATCGCGGCAGCGCTCTTCGGTATGATGACGCTCTCGTTCCCGGTGCTGCTGCTCGCGCGATCTGAAGCGGGTATCATCACGTTTGTGCTGGTCTTCGGGGCGGGTTACGGCGCGCTTTCACCCGCGCGGGCAGGCTTGACCGCTGACCTCTTCGGCGTCGAACGCTATGGCATGGTGGGCGGAGTCCTCGCGTTCCTCGTGAGTCTTGCGAGCGCCGCCGCGCCGATTGCGATCAGCCTCGTTCACGATGGTTTGGGCGGCTACACGCCCGCGCTGGTGATCTTGTTCGCGCTTTCAGCAGTGGCGACGCTGTTCACGATTAAACTGTAAAAGAGCGCAACCTCTTGCAAAATCTACATAACCCTTATACTTTACACTTCATACTCACCCAAAAGGACCCCACCCATGCGCCCCACCATTTGTATGCTCGGCAGCAGCAACATCGACCTGATCGCGCGCGTCCCCCGGCTGCCCGCGCCCGGCGAAACGCTCATCGGCTCGCTGTTCAGTATGGGCTTCGGCGGCAAAGGTGCGAATCAGGCAGTGATGGCCGCGCGGCTCGGCGCGAAGGTCGCCGTCGTGACCAAAGTAGGCAAGGATATATTTGGGACGGATACGCTCAATAATTATAAAGCGCAGGGTATCGACACGACTTTCGTAATGGTCGATGAGGAGCGCTTCTCCGGGGTTGCGCCGATTACTGTCGATGATCACACCGGGCAAAATTCCATCGTGATCGTCCCCGGCGCGAACGATGGCCTCTCGCCTGCCGATGCCCGCGCCGCTGCAAGCGCGATCCAGAATGCGCAGATTTTGATTTGCCAGTTGGAAATCCCGCTCGAAACCACGCTCGAAGCCTTCCGCATCGCGAAGGAAGCGGGAACTGTACGGACCATTCTCAACCCCGCACCCGCGCAGGCGCTCCCCGATGAACTGCTGCGCCTGACGGACATCATCGCGCCTAACGAGACGGAAACGGCGCTGCTGACCGGGCTGCCTGTGCAATCTGACGCGCAGGCCGTCGAAGCGGCGCGGGCATTACGGGCGCGCGGTCCGGGGACGGTAATCCTGACGCTTGGGGCGCGTGGCGCGCTGTTCATCGAAGGCGAGGGCGACCCCGTGTTCGTCGCAGCGCAGCAGGTGCAGGCGGTCGATTCGACGGGCGCGGGGGATGCGTTCGTCGGGAGCCTCGCTTATTTTCTGGGCAGCGGCCAGCCGATGCGCGCAGCGGTCGAACGGGCGTGCGCCGTCGCGACGCGCTCCGTATTGAAGATCGGCACGCAGAAGAGCTTCCCCTACGCCGCCGACATCCCGGAGATCATGGCGGATTGAGCGCGCGTGCCTTGAAGGAAAACGCGCGCATCCCCGCCTTCGCTTTTGCGCTGCTTGCGCTGATCATTCTGCTCGCGGGCGCGCTGCGCCTGCAAGACCTGACGAGCGCGCCGCCGGGCGGTCACGGTGATGTCTCATGGGTCGGGATTAACGCGCTCGACTGGGTGGATCGCGGCGTGTGGCCGTTCTACATCCGCGAATTATATTCGCCGGAGTTCCCGGTCGTGCTGCTGAACGGACTGCTCATCCCCTTCACCGGAACCTCGTTTCTCGGTCCGCGCCTGATCACCGCCGTGAGCGGAATACTTTTTGTCGCGCTGCTCTTCCCGGCGGCGTGGTGGCTCTGCGCCGAACGTTCGAGCGCGTTTCGGGTGCGCGCGGGGCTGCTCGCGGCGCTATCTGGTGCGGTGAGCCTGCACGCAATGTATTTGAGCCGCCTCGGTATGGAGTCGCCGCCGTTCCTCGCCGCGCTGACGCTGCTCGTGTGGTGGGTCGCGCGGGCGTGGGTGCGCGGTGGCTGGAAGGACTGGGCAGCGGCGGGCGCGGCGCTCGCGTTGACGCAGTATATTTATCTGCCCGCGCGCGTTCTGCCGCTGATGCTCGCGTTGTGGTTCGCGCACGGCTGGCTCACGGAGCGCGAACGCTTGCGGCTACGCGGCTGGCTGATTATGGCAGGGGTTGCGTTCGTCCTGACGTTGCCCGCCCTGATCCTCTTCGTGACAGTCCCCGGCGCGTTCAGCGGGCGCGCCGACGCCGGGACCGCGATCACGGGCGGCTGGGTCTGGGCGTATGATCTTTCTGCGCAAGGCGGCCTCACCGGGCTGCTGTTGCAAAAGCTGTGGTTGACGCTACGCGCATTCGGGATTGCATCGGTCGGCGCGTATACAATCATGGGGCAGCCGATGCTCGGTCCGCTGTTCTTCGCGGGCTTCATTGTGGCTTTTGCTGTTGCGGTTCGACGCCCGCGCGACCGTGCGGTGGCGTGGCTGTTCCTCGCGATCCCGGTGCTGCTGATTACCGACCTGATCAGTGGCGCGGTCCCGGAAATCCACGCGCTGCACCAGATGGGCGTGCTGCCCTTCGCGTTCATCCTCTCCGGGATCGGCCTCGCGTGGTTGTGGGAATTGATCGTCAAATATGCCGCACCGCGAATGCAGGTTCCCGTTGCGATTGCGTGGCTTGCGGTGGCAATCCTCCCCGGTGTCGCGGGGACATGGCAATATCTGCGCGTCGAAGTCCCCACGATGTACGCCGACCCGCGCACCGGATCACTCGCGGAGCAAATCGACGTGGACCTCAGCGCGCGTATCCTCGCCGCGCCGGGAAAGACCTGGCTGCTGCCCTATGCCGAATACAGCCGATCCAATTTTGCGTGGCTGCTCGCGGGTGCGTTTCGCGAAAGGCGCAGCGCTATTGGCGCGGATGGAACCCTGCGGCTGCCCGCCTTGCCGCCACAGGTGACCGTAATCCGCGCGCAGGACCCGCAGCGCCCACGCCACGACGGACGTGAATCGGTGGATGATCCGCGTCTGTGGGTGCTGCTCACGAACAACCAGACGCTGTTCCTGCCGCCGCTATCGGCGCAGCAATCCGACGCGCTAACAACTGTACTTGCGGGGACGCAGGCCGAAATGCTCACCGACCGCAGCGCCACGCCAATCGCCGCGCTTTACACCATCGCGAGCGACTTTCTGGCAACTGTACCGCCCGCGATTGTGCCGCTGGATGCCGTTTTCAATAATGAACTTGCGGTGAAGGGGTATACCATCCACCCTGCCGGGCCGGACCTGACACGCGGCAGCCGGCTCGATGTCACGCTCTACTGGAATGCGCGCACGCCACCCGGCGAGGATTACAACATCACCGTGCAGCTTTGGGACGACGCGCGCAACGCGCTGATCAGCACGACTGATTTTCCATATGGCGGCGCGTACCGGACGCGCATCTGGCGCGCGGATGAGACCGTCGCGACACACCATTGGGTGCGTCTGCCCGATACACTCCCGACAGGACGCTATACGCTGGCGGTCGGCGTGCTGCATCTACTGGGTGGCAAGCTGCTCCCGGTCGCGGGAAAGGACACGGGATATGGCTTCGCGCTCGCGCCAGAACTGCGCCGCCCACCGCCTGCAATCACGCGCACCGCGACAACGCTGGCTAATCCGGTCGAGTTTGGTGGGGTGTTCCGGGTACGTGGCGCGAACCTTGCGCTCGATGGCGTGCCGCTGTCGATTGGTGCAGCCAGCACCGCGCGTGGCGGGCAAACGCTTTCACTCGCGCTGGATTGGGAGACCTTGCGCCGCCCGACGCGCGATTATTCGGTGTTCCTGCACATCGCACCCGCGCCGGATGTTCCACCAACCGCACAAAACGACCAGCGAATGGGCGCGGATTTTCCGACAGGCGCATGGCGACCGCCGGAAATCTATCATGATGCTCTGACGGTCCGTTTGCCAGAGTCACTCACGCCGGGGCGTTACCGCCTCTTCGTCGGCGTCTATTATTGGCAAACAGGCGAACGGCTCACAACGGATAGCGGTGCGGATCAGTGGGAGATCGGGACGCTGGATATTCGCTGACTAGCGAACCGCTGTCCCGACCAGAGAGTCGTACAGTTCGCGCGTGCGACGTGCGGGGGTGATTCCGTACATCTTGTCGAGGCTCTCTTCCAGGCGGGCATATTCTGCAACCACGCGCTCGCGGTCGCCCTGCTCCGCGAAGAGTTTCATCGCCTCGCGGTAAACATCCTCGCGGAGCGGCGCTTCACGCTGCGCACGCAGGTAGTAGCCAAGCGCGCGTTCGGCGTCCTGCTCACGATAGATATGGCCGAGCGAGATCAGCGCTTCGGTGTAATTCGCGGCAAGCTGCACGCGGCGCTCTGCTGCCCAGGGCATCCGCACGCCATACAGGAACGGTCCGCGATAGAGCCGCACGGCATGTTCCCACGCGCTCGCGTCGTCGGGGTCGTTCTGGCCGCGCGCAATCGCCGCGAGGAAGTCTTCGACATCGTAGTACAGTTCGAGATCGGGGGAACGCTGGTACACACCGCCGGAATAAATCAGCGCTTCATAGCCGACCCGCTCCGCGACCTTACGCTTCGTCACGTGGAAGACGTTCGTTGCGTCGCGCTGGTTCATCTCTTCCCAAAAGGTCTCGAAGATAGCTTGCCGGGTGAGAATCGGATGATCGACCATGAAAAAGAACAGGCTGCGCGGCAGCGGACCGTCCCAAATGTTCATCGCGCGTCCATCGCTGAAAACGCGCCCCGCGCCGAAGCCGAAGACCTGCAACGCCGCAGGAATCGCGGAACCCGCCTCGCCAATGAGGATCGCGCGGCCTTCCTGTATGCTGCGCTTCCAGGGGCGAATATCGAGCGAGCGAGCAGAAATCAGCAGGTGCATCGAGGATGGCAGCGCTTCGCCAAGCGCGGTCAGCACAGCGGTTATCTCATCTGCTTCGCCCTCAATCCGATCCAGCTCATCCAGAATGAGCAGTGGCGCGGTGGATTTGGCGAGCGCACGCCCGATCTGGCGTGCTGCTTTTACAGGGTCATCCCCGCTCACATCCGGCATCTTTCCCTGCGCGGAAAGTGACGCTGCCAGTTCACCGATGAATGCAGACAATGTAGTATCCGACGCCGCGAAATAGAGCGAGTCGGAATGGGTGGATAATACATCAAGGACGCGCTGACCCCGGTGTGCCGCATATGCTGGAAGGATGAGAATGTGAGCGGTTTCGGGAGTGCGAGCGAGGTCCAGAGCCAGTGCTGAAGATTCGGAATACATAGAAAGGGCAGATGCCTCTGCTGAAAGTTCGGAACGGACAAAGCCCACATGGGGATACTTTCATCTTATCAGATGTCCTAACAATGTAAAGCGCCCTTTCGACCTATTAATGTTATGTTTATAAAAGAGCCGCCTTATACGGTCGATTCTGGGAAAATTCAAAATCTGCTAGTAGCCTGACTAATTGCGCCCGCGCTCGATCCCGCAACATACCCGCTTGCCCATGCCCACTGAAAGTTATAACCGCCGATGCGCCCATCAACATCGCAGATCTCGCCACAGAGATACAGCCCCGGCGCGACGCGCGACTCCATATGCTCCAGATGAATTTCAGTGAGCGGAACGCCGCCCGCTGTGACTTCCGCGTAGTTGAAGCCGCGATCTCCGGTAATCGGGAGCGCCGACGCGGTGAGCGTTTGCACGAGCGCGCGGCGTTTGTCCTTGTTCAGGCGGTCCCCAGTGAGCGTCGGCGGGACCCCGGCCTGTTCGCAGAGCGCCCGCGCAAGGCGATCCGGCAGCGACCCGGCCAGATAACGCAAGAGCGTCACCGTACCGAGCGCAATCAGGTCCTGTTCGAGTACCGTGTCGCGCCCCGGCAGGAAATTGATATGCAAGGCCGCGCCGGGGTCGTTCCGCTTCGCTTCTGTGTAGTAGCGGCTCATATCGAGCGCGCCCGGACCGGAAAGCCCGAAATGCGTGAAAAGCACGCTGTTGGTGAAACTGGTGAGCGCGCGTCCAGTCCCGCTTACGAGCGTCAGTTCGGCCTCGATTGCGATACCGCTCAAGGCCGTCAGGTAATGACCCGCCGGGAGCAGCAGCGGTACGAGCGCTGGAAAGATCGGATCCGTGAGGGTATGCCCTAGCCCTTGCGCGAGCCGAAAGCCGCCGCCATCCGAGCCGGTTTTCGGCAGGCTGCGCCCGCCTGTCGCGATGATCACGCGGTCGGCGGTGAGCGTCTCCCAGGCGCCGCTTAATTCAAACCCGCTTTCGCATTTGTGCAGCCTGTCGACACGCGCTGGGTGGCGCAGTTCGGCTCCGGCAATGGTCGCGGCGTTCAGCAGCGCATCGAGGACGGTCCGCGCCTTGTCGGTCGTCGGGAACAGCTTCCCGGTCGGCTCCCGCTTGAGTGTCACGCCAATTTCCTCGAAAAAGGCGACCGTCTGCGGCACATCGAAGCGCTTGAGGACCTTGCGGATCGCATTGCGCGACCCACCCGCATAGGACTCCGCGTTGACTTCATCGTGCGTGACATTGCAGCGCCCGCCGCCCGCCACCAGAATCTTCGCGCCGATCTTCTCCGCGCCATCCAGCGCGACGATATGTGTGCCGGGTGGTGCGTTGCGCGCAGCGAAAATAGCGGCCATCAGCCCCGCCGCGCCCGCGCCGATGATTGCGACCTGAACGTGTTCCGGCATGTTACAAATCGCTCAGTCCGCGTAGCACCCCGCCGATAACCGCAATCGCTGTGTGATAATCCGCGACGGCCAGATGTTCTTCCGGGGTGTGGTCGAGCGCCGAGTCGCCGGGACCATAGGCGACCGTCGGGCAACCCCACGCTGGACCGACGACATTCATATCGCTGGTTCCGGTTTTATAGACATAATTGGGCTTGCCGCCTGCGTCGCGGATCGCGTTCAGAAACAAGCGCGCGAGCGGCGTATTCTTCTCGCTGCGATACGCAACTTCCTCACCGCGAAAGGCGAGTCGCCCGGAACCTGACAATGGCGCAAGCGCGTCCTTCACGTGCTGCGGCGGAATATCGAGTGGCAGCCGGAACGCGAACGTCATCTCGGCGGTTTCGTGGAAGCCGTCATCCTTTGAGTGGATCGCGCGCAGCGATGGCATGACCTGATCGAAGGCACGCTCGCGTCCGTTGTTTTGCAATGCGGACCATGCCCGCGCCGCATTCCAGAAATCGACGGCTTGCTCCAGCGCGTTTGGCTCCGGGCGCGCGGTGTGGCTGAGTGGACGAACCTGCGTGTAATCAACGAGGATGCGGCCCTTGTAACCAAGCGTGATGCGGTCCCAATTGCTCGGCTCCCCGATGATGCACATTTCGGGGCGATATTGCGTCGCGGCATAACGCGCCCCCTTGCTCGTTGCGTATTCCTCTTCGACCGCGCCGACGACGACCACGCGCCAGCCGGGGATTTTGCCCACCTGTGCCGCGCCGCAAACGAAGGTCGCGAGTGGTCCTTTCGCGTCCACCGTGCCGCGCCCGTAAATGTTGCCGTCGCGGATTTCCACCGGGATTACGCCCGGCACGGTATCGATATGGCCGAGCAGGACGATCTCACGCGGTCCGTCGCCGATGATCCCGACGGCGTTTCCGGCCTCGTCACGGAAGGCGCGGTCATAGCCGAGCGCATCCATCTGCGCGACGAGATAGCGGACGGCGGTTTCTTCCTGTGTGGAATAGGAGACCTGCCGGACGAGGCCAGCGAGGAGTTCAACGGGATCGATCACGAGGACGCTTTCCAATGAGTTCAGTGTCGCAAGTATAGACCAGCGGTTCGCGTTGGCAAGGTGCGGGATCGGGCGAAGATAGGGCGGGCAGGCCGCGACTCCTTCCCCAACCAGCAGCGTACCGGGCGGACTTAACGGTCGCCGTTACAGCATACCAGCGCCTCTGAACTACGCGCGCTCCGGGATCGCGAGCGGCAGGCTCAATATGAATGTACTGCCTTTCGAGACCTCGCTATGAACCACGATGTCGCCACCGTGCAACCGTGCAATTTCGCGTGAAATGGAGAGACCGAGACCCGTCCCGCGCACTGCGCCCTCGCTCGCGCGGAAGAACGGCTCGAAAATACGACGCAGGTGTTCTGGTCCGATTCCCATCCCGGTATCGATGATACGGACTTGCGCGAGGTTGGCCTCGATGTTCAGGCAAATCAAAATGCTACCGCTATCGGGTGTGTAATTCACAGCATTGATCACCAGATTTACCATCACTTGCGTCAGACGGTCGGCGTCCCCGATCACGCGCACTGGCTCCGGCTGCATTTCGAGCGTAAGCGCGATTTGCTTGCGTGCGGCTTCCGGGCGCTGCGTCTCGACCACATCGCGCACGATGCCCTGCAAAGTCACGACCTGTTCCGCGAGGTGGATCGCGCCACGCTCGAAGCGGGTCACATCCAGCAAGTCATCGACAAGCTGCGCCATGCGCCCGGTCACGCGCTCGATCACGCCGAGGTGTTCCTGCGACCGTTCGGGCTGGCGGCGCAGCAAGTAAAGCCGCGTCTTGAGGTTGGTAAGCGGCGTTCGGAGTTCGTGTGAGGCGTTGGCGATGAATTTGGATTTCTGTTCTTCGAGCTGTTTTTCTTCGGTGATGTCGCGCACGACCAGCACATCGATGCCGCCCGCCGTCTCGTCCGGGTCGAGGTGTGTGAGCGTAAGCGCGGCCTCGAATTCCGTCCCATTTTTGCGGCGGATCATGCTTTCTGCTTGCAGGGTGGTGGGATAGCCAGCCAGTTTACCCTGCGTCCACTTACGCGCAAGCTGCCCTTCATTGAGGAAAATACTGCGCGGATGGTTGATCAATTCGCCGACGCTGCGCCCGGTCAGTTCAGCCATCGCGCGGTTGGTGAAGCGGATGATGTTCTTTTCCGTATAGGCAACGCCTTCGCCCATCGCGTCGAGGACGGCCAGAAGCTGTGCCTGCTGGTCGCGCAGTTCATTGGTGCGGAGCGCGACGCGCTGCTCCAGATCGAGGTTCAATTCAGTGAGTTTTGCTTCGGCGCGGGCGCGTTCGGCGAGTTCCTGCTGCGCCGCGCGGAACAACTGCGCGTTGTCGATGGCGATTGAAGCCAGCTCCGCGAAGCGCGTCAGGATTTGCTCGTCCTGCGCGCCAAAGATGCGCCGATCCAGGTGGCTGAGGCATAGCACGCCCGTCACACGCCCGCCGCTGCTGTGGATCGGCAGCGCGATGACGCTGTGTAAGACGTTCATCTCTGGCTCCAGCGAGCGCCCTTCCCATTGCGCATAATCGTCGATGTGCCGCGTCCGTCCATTTTCCCAAACCCAACCAGAAATCCCCTTGCCGAAGGTCGATTTGCGACCTGCAAAGCGGCGGCAATAGCCCAACCCGACGCGCACCGTCATCTCATTGGTGTTCGGGTCGAGCAGATACAGCGACGAGTCTTTAGAGTCGACCAGTGATCCCGCGCGATCCAGGATGGTTTGCAGCAATTCTTCGAGGTCCAGACGGTTGATCAGCGCCAGCGTGGTGTTGTTGAGCGCATCAAGGTAGCCGTTCTGCGTGGCGAGTGCGCGCTCGATAGCTGCGCGGTCAGTCATGTCGCGGTCCACGCACAGAAACCCGGTCAGGTTGCCCTGTTCATCGTAAAGATGCGAAATGGTGGAGGAGACGACGACTTCTTTTCCGCTGCGCGTATAGTGAATCAAACGACCCTGCCAGCCGCCGACCTCATCCAGTTTCCAGTTGGTCTGTCCCCTGCCGCCATCCTGGAGCGTCGTATGTAGCAGCGTCGTCATCGGCTGGCCGACCGCTTCCGCAGAAGAATATTCGTAGAGCAGTTCCGCAGCGCGGTTCCATTCGGTGACATGGAAGGTACGGTCTACCGCGATTAGCGCATCCTGCACAGCGCTAAGGAGCGTCGCTTGATGCACGAATTGCTCTTCAAGCTGCGATTGTTCGGTGATGTCGCGGTCGATGGCGAAATAGCCGATAGGCTGCCGCTCGCGGTTGCAAATAACCGACGTCGCGCCTTCGATAACGAGCCGCTTGCCCGCTTTGTCGTGGCAGGTAAAGCGGCCATGCCAGGTCGCGCCTTCGACATACCCGGCTTTGGAGTGATCTGGCCGCATCGAGCCGGGCAGTTCCGCGAGCAGTTGTTTGACCTTGCACCCGACGGCTTCCGCGCGAGCGTAGCCATAGATGTTCTCGGCGGCGTGGTTCCACTCCACAATTACAAACTGTTCATCCAGCAGGATCGCCGCTTCGGGCATCGCATCCAAAAGTTCGCGCTGCCGCGCGCTGAACGCAAGCAGCGGGTTTTGCTCCGCGCGCTCGCGGCGCGCGGCTCGCGCAAGCAGCACCCCCACTACCCCGATGGTAGCGAATACAATAAGCACTGCGACAGGATGAACGAGATCATTGACGTTCACGACAGAAACCCTTTGCAGGACATGGAACGATTATAAAGGAATCCTTGAGGAACGCACGCGATTAGAATGTGATTATAATCCGCGTGAACTCCGTTCCAACCAAAAGGAAATGCGCGATGCAGCGGCGACGTTTGATTCGTCTTATAGTTTGCGTCGCGATGCTTGCGGCTGTCATCATCGGCGTGATCCTGCCGATGGGCATCGGAGCGAACTTCATCGCTGCGCTTCTATTGGGCAATGTATGCGGTCCGGCGGGTCCCATGCCTTCGGAAATGGGTTTGACCGCGCAGGAAATCCGTATTCCACTGGCGAATGGCGTTGCACGCGGGTGGTTCATGTCCGGTCGCCTGCCGGAGATTATCCTTTCGCCGACGGCAACCGGGTCGCGTTATGGATCGCTGCCCGACCTCGCGCCGCTGGTCCGTGCCGGATTTGGTGGCGTCACATGGGACGGACCGCGCTGCCTCGACAAGCCACTCACGATTGGCCTGCAAGAGAGTGAAGACATCGGCGCGGTGCTGGATTACCTCGCCCGCAACCCGGATAACCTCCCGATTCTACCCGGCACGAAGTATGCGCTGTATGGTTTCTCGGCGGCGGGCGTGGCGTCCACACTCGCGGCGGCACGTCGCCCGGATGTCGCCGCGCTGCTCACGGCGGGAGGCTTCGAGCGCTGGGATAGCGTGACCGGGCTTTCGCAGGGCAGTACGTACTTTGAATGGATGATCGGTTTGGGTGGACAATTGACCTATCGTGCGATCACCGGGCGCGATCCGCACGCGCTCGACCCGCTGGCCGCGATTGTGAATGTCCCGCCGCGCCCAATCCTGCTCATGTATGGTTCGCTGGAACGCAGCCTCTATGGGGCGCAGGCGCAGCTTGCAGCAATACATGCGAAGGACCCGCAGGCACGGGTCGCGCTCTATGTCGTGCCAAATGCGGATCATGGTGGCTACCTGAATATCGTGGGCGAATCCGAATATACGGCGCGATTGCTCCCGTTTTTCCGGTGCGCGCTCATCAACGAAGCGTGCGAAGCATGGGCGGCGCAGGTGTCGGCGTCACGTTGATCGCGACGTACCAGGTCGGGCAAGCCGCAACCCCTGCACCGGATACAGGCGGGTCGAGTGAATCCGAACCCTAAGGCGAATTTGCCAATGCGGGCAGCGCCTCCACCAGCAGATCGGCAAGCCCGTTCAGATCGCGCAGATCGACCAGCGAATTCGGAGAACCCAAATGCCGTACGGCATAAGCGATTTCAACCGACCGGGTCGCACCGCCCACAATCGAGGTCGCTAATCCTTCCGTTTCCGTCCAGCCGCCCAAAACGCAACTCTGCACGGCAATCCCCTTTTGCGCGGCGGTCTCGTTCAGACTCGCGAGCATCCGCGCGTCACCGACAGCCTGTCCGTTTTTGTACCTGAGAACCGGACCGCCGCCGAGCGCGACCCGCTGCGCGTGTTCTTCGAGATCCAGATCGGGCGGGATGTCGGATGCGGGGACGCCCGCAATGCTCAAGGCGAACGCGGGTTGAATGCGCGTCGCCGCTGCCGCCGCCCCGCGCGCCATGATGTGGCTCTGCGCGGTAAAAACGGCGTACAGGTCGAAGGGGAACGGTCCGCGCACGAGCAATTCAAGCAGGACCGCGACCGCGCCGCGCGTATCGAGCGCCTTGCCGCGTATCACCTGCTCGCTCATCGCAGTGAACTGATTCGCAAAGGCAATCCGCTCACCGACCTTCGCCTGCACCTGCGCCGCGCTCGTTGCACCGACATCCACCTGATAGGCGTCCGCATCCTGCACGGCGGTCTGCTTGATGCTCCTGTGAATCGGAACCCACGTAAACACGCCCGCCTGCTTCGCCTTGCCGACCGTGACGCGGCTCGCGGGCAGGTAGCGCCCCTCGTGGTGGCCGACCTCGACCATACTGATCAGGCCGTCGTCGCCAACGCCTGACACCATGAAGCCAATTTCGTCCATGGGTGCAGTCAGCATGATCGCGCGGCGGTCGTCGCCCATGCCGGGGATGTGCGCGGTCAGGCTGCCGAGCAGGTCTGTTTGCAGGTCCACGCCCGGCAGCGCGGTGCGGATCAGGTTGCGCATTTCGCCTTCCGCACCGGAGACAGCCATTGCATCGCTGAGAGGTCGGAGCGTTTCGGCGGTAATCATGAGTCATCCCACTTCATGCGGTCGAGGAAATCTGGGGTCAGGCCGCAGATGAACTCCGCGAGCAGCCGCACGATGCGCTTGATGTCGAGCATATCCACCGTTTCGACAGAAGAGTGCATATTGCGGATTGGCAAATTGACCAGCGCGGTCGGGATACCGCCGTGCGCGAGCTGAATCGGCCAGGCATCCGTGCCGCTGTGCATCGGGAGCGGATCAGGTACAGTCGCGATTTCAACGCGCGCCGCCGCTTCAAGTAAGGCGTCGTATAGCGCCGGGTGGAAATTCGCGCCGAGCGAGACCGGGACCGCCCCTGTGAGGGCATGGCCGCCCATTTGTGCTGTCACGCCCGCTTGCAGCCCGAACGTCACATCCAGCGCAATCGCGAGGTCCGGCGCGGTCTGGTAAGCAGCCAGTGCCGCGCCGCCCACACCAACCTCTTCCTGCGTGCTGGCGACGGCGATCACGTCCCAGGTATGCGCGCGCCCTTGCAGTGCTTCCAAAAGCCCGGTCAGGACAGCGATGCACGAACGATCATCGATTGCTTTGGCCGCAA
This sequence comes from Aggregatilineales bacterium, assembly GCA_965246845.1. Lineage (GTDB taxonomy): Bacteria > Chloroflexota > Anaerolineae > Aggregatilineales > UBA2796 > JBBRMW01. Next base: position 72,481 of record CBDFFR010000004.1, on the reverse strand, counting down.
CGCGCCCGCCCCCAAGTTCGACGAGTGGCACATCGAGCGCGATCATGTCACCGGGACGCACCAGCGCGCGGACTTCCTCCTCTGGTAGCGCGAGGTCGACCCAAAGCTGGTTGAAAACCGGGTAGAGCGCCGGGTCGGTGCGTTCATCGAGCGAGGGCAGCGCGACCACGCCGGGCAGCACGCGCCGCCCATGTACACGAACCGCCTTGCCGGGGAGGGTGCGCGCATCGATCCCGCCGAGTGTCGTCACGCGCAGGAAACCCCGGTCGATGGATTTCACAATCAGCCCGATTTCATCCATATGTGCGCAGAGGAATATTTTACGGCGCGGTTCGGGTCCGCTCCCGTGCTTGTGCGCGATCAGGTCTCCTAATTTGCCGTCCTCGAAGGAGTCGGCGTAGGGTTCCCACGCCGCGCGCACAGCATCGCGAATCGGGGCTTCGTAGCCAGAGGGACCATCCAGTTCACAGAGCGTTCTGAGGTGCGCAAGCAGATCGAGCATAGCGGGTTCTTTGCGTTGAAGCGGCGTGACAGGGCAATTATCCGCAAGGCGAGCGAAAGTGGCGAATTCAGCATTGCGCGTCGATAAAGCAGGCTGGGCAAGCCACAGCCCCCACACCGGATCGCTCGACCCGATACGCAGTATAATCAACCACAGTGAGATGGGAAATGATTTATGCAAACGCTCGATCTGACGCGGACTTATACCTACGAAGAATATCTTGAAATCAGCGAACGCCCGGAATACGCGGGGCGTAAAGCCGAACTGCTGGACGGGGAAATCATTGCGAAGGACCATGAAATGGCCGGATCACGTCAATACAATTCGTACATTGCAGTGGTATTGATGTCGTATATCATCGCCTTCGTTTTGCCGCGACGACTGGGCGTTGTCACCTCTTCCGATGGTGAATATCGGCTGAACGAAGACAGCGCCCTTATTCCCGATGGAAGTTTCACGAGTTGGGCGAATGCCAAAGACATCGAATCCCGCGACGTTTTCTATCCGCCTGATCTCGCTATCGAGGTCATATCGAAAAGCGAGAAACCGCGTGATATTCGCTCAAAGACAATCGCGTACCTGAACAGCGGCTCGTCTGCCGTCTGGCATATTTATCCGACGACGCGGAATATAGAAGTTTTCACACTCGAACCTGACTCCGTAATGCCGCGTCGGGTTGTTTTTGGACCGTCAGATATGCTCGACGGCGGCGCGGTGTTGCCGGGATTCACGCTCGATCTTCGCGAATTCTGGGCGCAAATCGACGCGCGCCCGGCTGACCTGGAGTAACTCGCTATGCAAACGCTCGATCTGACGCGGACTTACACCTACGAAGAATATCTAGAAATCAGTGAACGACCGGAGTTCGAGGGGCGCAAGGTCGAACTGCTGGATGGCGAATTGATCATCGAAGGGGGATTGGACGACGTGGCTGGCTCTTCCCGAATCAATACTATTCTCGCCATGTTGCTCGGAGCATATCTGATTGCTTATGTGTACCCACGCCGTTTAGGAGCAGTCTCCGGCGCGGACGGCGAACACAAATACGGACCGCGCACTTCGCTCATCCCTGACGTTGGATTTATGCGCAAGGAACGGGTCGGGACACCTACAGGCGAAGGTCCTTTTTATAAAGCGCCCGACCTCGCAATCGAGGTAATTTCGGCCAGCGAGGGCTTATCCGACATTCGGCGCAAGACGGCGGCATATCTAGGCAACGGGTCAAAAGCCGTGTGGCGCTTCTATCCAGAAAAGCGCATCGTTGAAGTGATTACTCTGGAACCAGGTACAAGTTCACAGAGAATGGTCACGTTTGGACCAAAAGACATTCTGGACGGTGGCATAGCACTCCCCGGCTTCACACTTAACTTAAGTGAGGTATGGGCGCAAGTTGACGCTGCCTTATCGGGGGAATAGCGTAGAATATTCGTGCTATCCGCACCGTAGAAGCGCAGGCCGCGCCGGGGTATAATTGCGCAAATAAGTACACGCCATTCGCGGAAAATTTCATGCGCGCCCTGCTCAACCTGAAACATTCGCTGCTCGCAATCATCCTCGCGTGCGTGCTATCCGCGTGCGGCGGCGGATTACTCCCACCTGACCAGTCTCCTGCTATCCCGACGACTGCGCCTGTTCGCGCGCTGACCTGCGATACAGTGCTTGTGGGTGGTGTGTCTCCGCGCCTACCTACGCTCGCCATAAACGATGTACTGCGCTGCCGCCCGGAATTCGGGACCGCGCTTTCCGCGATTGCGCGCGGCTCGTTCCGGTACGATCAGGATGATCAGACTTTCGGCAATTATGAGAAACATCTGCCCGCCGCCACGAGTGGCACCTATCGCGAATATACCGTCGTCACACCCGGTGCGTCCTCGCGCGCCACGCGGCGTATCATCACAGCGGGCAGCCCGGCGCGCCGCTCCTCCGATTACACGACGCTCTATTACACCGACGACCACTACGATAGCTTCTGGATCGTCACAAAATGACCCGCTACGCCGAAATCGCGCTGAATCAGGGCGCGGCGCGCGGCACATATTACTATCACATCCCGCCCGAACTAGAGCCGCTGGAGGCCGGGCATCTGGTCGAAGTCAGCTTCGGGACCGGGCTGGCGCTCGGTATCGTCGTCGCCATTCGCGAAGAGGCTATCGCGCCGCACACCAAGCCGATCCTCGCGATCCTTGAACCGACGCCCGCACTCACATCGCGCCAAATCGCGCTCTCGCAGTGGCTCGCGGAGACGACGCTCACCCGGCTCGGCGCGTGCCTCTGGCTACACCTGCCGCCTGGCCTGACGCGCACGGGTGACCGCCTGTATTCGCTGGTCCACATCGAAGAAGCTGCGCATCAGGAAGAACTCATCCCGCGCGGTTCGATTGAATACACGCCGGGAACCTATGCCGAACAGGTAATCGCGCTCCTCACCGAGAAGGGTCCGTTGCGCGGCGCGCAGATCGACCACGCGCTCGGCGGGCGCGAATGGAAGAGCGCGGCGCGGGCGCTCGTAGAACGGGGACAGCTTCACATCGAGCCGATCCTGAACGAGCCGCGCGTCTCCGCACGCTACACGCGCACCGTCACACTCGTTGCAAGCAGCGCCGAACTCGACGCGGCATTGACCAGCCTCAAGCCGGGCAGCAGGCGCAGGCTGCTCGAAGCGTTGCGCATAGATCGCGGTCCGCGTAGCGCGAAGGAACTCATGGAAGCAGCAGGCGCGGATAGCGGCGCGCTCAAGCGGCTCGCGGATGCCGGGTTAGTTGAATTCGGACAGGCCGAATTGTGGCGCGACCCGCTGGCCGGGAAGGAATTCGTCGCGGTGGAGCCGCCCGCGCTCACCACCGCGCAGGCCGACGCCTGGGAGCCGATCCGCGCCAGTATTGAGAACGGCACGGGAGAGGCATTTCTGCTCAATGGCGTCACCGGCTCCGGCAAGACGGAACTGTACCTGCGCGCGATTGCGCTTGCCCGCGAACAAGGCCGCGCCGCCATCGCGCTCGTGCCGGAGATCGCGCTCGTGCCGCAGACGGTGCGGCGCTTTATGGCGCGCTTCCGCGACCGCGTGGCGCTTATTCACAGCGGGCTGTCGCCGGGGCAGCAGTACGATACGTGGCGGCGTATCCGTGCGGGGCAAATCGACATCGTGATTGGACCACGTTCGGCGCTTTTCATGCCCTTTGCAGATATTGGCGTGATTGTGCTGGACGAGGAACACGATTCCAGTTACAAGCAATCGCCGCCAATCCCGCCGCCGTATTATCACGCGCGTGAGGTGGCGCTGCGCATGGGCGAGCTGCACAGCGCGACGGTCATCCTCGGCAGCGCGACGCCCGACGTTGTGACCGCATGGCGCGCGGAACATCCCGAATATCGCCCGATCCGGCTGCTCTCGCTGCCTGACCGCGTGATGGTTCACCGCGAACGGCTGGTCGAGCAGCAGCATGATCTGGAAATTCCGGCGGATCGGTTCATCCCCGAACCCGGCGCAAAGGATGCGCTCTATGCTGCGCTGCCGCCCGTGAGCGTCGTCGATATGCGGGCGGAACTGCGCAAGGGCAACCGCAGTATGTTCAGCAGCGCGCTTGAGGCGGCGCTCAACGAGACGCTCACGGCGGGGCATCAGGCGATTTTGTATCTGAATCGACGCGGCAACGCGAGTATGGTCCTCTGCCGCGATTGCGGATACATCGCGCGCTGCCCGCGCTGCGACTCGCCGCTGACTTACCATGAAGCGGAAGAACACCTGACCTGCCATAGCTGCGGGTTCCGCGCTGCGCCGCCGCAAGTCTGCCCGGAATGCGGCGGGACGCGCATTCGCTATTTCGGCGCGGGGACGGCCACGCTGGAACGGGCCGTCGCGGAGCAGTTCCCGGCGGCGCGCGTGATCCGCTGGGACCGCGACACGACGAAGGAACGCGGCGCGCACGAGGAGATATTGAACGCATTCGCGGCGGGCGATGCGAACGTGCTGATCGGCACGCAGATGATCGCGAAGGGGTTGGATATACCGCGCGTGACGCTGGTGGGCGTCGTCTCTGCGGATACCGCACTCGGACTGCCGGATTACCGCGCCGGGGAGCGCGCGTTTCAACTCCTGACGCAGGTAGCGGGGCGCGCGGGGCGTAGCTGGCTCGGCGGGCGCGTGATCATCCAGACCTATCAGCCGGATCATTATGCGATCCGTGCGGCGGCGCATCACGACAACGCGGCGTTTTATCAGCAGGAAATCCGCAACCGTCGCAATCTTGGCTATCCCCCCTTCAAGCGGCTGGCGCGGCTGCTCTTCCGCTCGCCCTCGGAAGCCCGCGCGCAGCAGGACGCCGAAGACGCCGCGCAGACAATCCGCGAGACGATCCGGCGCGACCAGCTTTCGGCGACTCAGGTGATCGGTCCCGCGCCCGCATTCTTCAAGAAAGTGAACGATATTTACCGCTGGCAGGTGCTGGTCAAGAGTACCAACCCGGCGGCGGCATTGCGCCATGTGAAGCAGCACCCGAACGTGTTTGTGGATGTGGACCCGCTGGATATTTTGTAGCGTGTGGTCCAGCGCACATTAATTTCCAGACGGCTCGTCAGGTGTTTTATAGGCCAGAGTAAGTGCAAATGTTATCAGAAAGGAGCATATAAATACACTGAAGGCAAGCCGCCGGGCTTCTTCGTTCCTTGATATTGCGTCTGCAATGGTCGTAAGACAATGAATTATGCCTGTCAAAATGTAAACGAGCGAAAGTAATTTTGCCGAGCATCCACTCAAAACCACATGATACCCTCTTATAACACTTTGTACGGTCCCGCGTGCTAAACCAGTGACACCGAGAGCAAGCTCTACCACACCAAATATAAAGAAGACGATGCTGAAGCTGGACACGAATATCTTCCTGTAAATTTTTCTCTGTACATCCACGTTTAATGGGCATCAGCGGACGGATAATCCGATCCGCACAAGGTTGATTGTACAGTTTTAACGGTTCGCTGCCTCAACCCCCAACGTGAACGTGCCTGTCCCGTCGATTTGCTCCCGCATAATGACAATCGCCTAAGTTTGTCATGCGCAGCGCGTCAATGGGCGGTCTCCTCACTTGCATGTAAAGACAAGTGGGGCGCGGGAATGTTACATTTGCGCTACGTCAGATTTGTCCAGATAGCGCGGAGCAACCTATCCGCTGCTTATCAAGCTCCGCACGTCATCAAAACGCACCCTGTCCCTGCGCGGCCTGCACCTGATCGGTGAAAAGCTGAACGCTCAACGCGAGGCGCTGCACAAGCGGCTTCGCCAGCGGTTGCAATTTGCCGCTCTTCAATTGCACATCGTCCTGTGCGAGATACAGCGTACTGAGGATGTTATGCACACCCAGCGCGCCCAATGCCGTCGCGAATGCGCGGTCGATGCTCAATGCCTCGTGCGGGTCGGGTCCGACGACCAGCGGCAGCACGATTTTCGAGTGCCAGGCATTCTCCGCGAAATAATCCAGAAACAGCTTGAGCAGCCCGGAATAGCCACCCCGCACCACTGGAGCCGCGAGGATAATCCCGCGTGCGCCGCCGAGTTTGTGCATCACTTCCACGAGCGACAGATCGGAGGTTCGCCGCTCGACCAGCGCGTGCAGGTTCAGATCGATAAGCGGGAGAAGGCGTGTCCGCAACCCGAACGGCTTCACAAGGGTCTGCGTGTAATCCAGCAGCATATGCGCTGGCGAATAGAGCGGAGCGCCCGAAACAAGGATCACATCGTCGGCCATCGCTCACGCGCTCCTGAGCAGGCGATACGCTTTCAACCCGACGGCGACCTCGCGCCCCCGGTCGCAGATCGAGCGCGGCGGCTTCCGCAGGCGTGAGCAGCGCGGTTACTGTGCGTTCGCCACGCAAGCGAACGACGATGCGCTCCACCGGACCACTGAAAATAATCTCTTCGACAACGCCGCAACCGATACTCTGGCCTTGCAGCGCGTCCACCGTCGCGGCGAGCGTCACATCTTCGGGACGCGAAAAGAGGTCAACGTCGCTGTTCGCGAGGTGATCACTATCCGGCGGTGCGGGGAGCGGGACCTCATCCAGATATACGTAACGGCCATTCCTGCGCGCGGGCAAGAGGTTCGCGCTGCCGAGAAAGGTGGCGGTGAAACGGTGCTGCGGTGCGCGATACAGCGCTGCCGACGTGCCGACTTCCAGCAATTCGCCTTTATCGATAATTCCAATCCGGTCGGCCAGCTCGAATGCTTCATCCTGATCATGCGTCACAAGCAGCGCCGTCAAGCCGAGCCGCCGCTGGATTTCACGTAGATTCTGGCGAAGCTGTACGCGGATTTTGGCATCGAGCGCGCCGAACGGCTCATCGAGCAGCAGCACTTGCGGACCGTGCGCGAGCGCCCGTGCGAGCGCAATACGCTGCTGCTGCCCACCCGAAAGCTGCGCGGGCATCCGACCGCCGAGGCCGGGAAGCTGAATTAATTCCAATAGCTCATTGACGCGGCGCTCCTGTTCAGCTTTCGATTGGCGACGGATGCTAAGGCCGAAGGCGATGTTTTGCGCGGCGGTCATGTGTCGGAACAGCGAGTAATTCTGAAAGACGAACCCGGCGTCGCGCTGCTGTGGCGGCAGCCCCGTCACATCGCGGTCGTGCAGCTTGATTCGCCCCTTGTCCAGCGGAGTCAGCCCGGCGATCATGCGCAGCAGCGTACTTTTTCCGCTCCCGCTCGCGCCGAGCAGGACGAACAATTCCCCGGTCTGGATGTGCAGCGACACATCCCGCACAACGGGCGTCTGGTTGTAGAACTTGGTGACGTTTTCGACCTGGATCGACATCAGGCGGACTCCTGTGTGCGCGGACGGCGGATGAGATTCATCGCGCCAAGCGTGATGATCGAGATCAGGCATAGCAATATCGCAACGCCGTAGGCTCCGGCGGGGTTGCGGTCGTTGAACGCGCGGAAAAGGTACAGCGTCGCGGTTTCCGTTTCGCGCTCGATTGCGCCACCCGCCACCGCGACCGCGCCGAAATCACCGACCGCGCGGGCAACCGTGAGGACCACGCCATAGAGCAGCGCGCGACGAAGCTGCGGAAACACGACTCGCCAGAATGTGCGAAAGCGCGACGAACCGAGCGTATAGGCCGCTTCTTCCTGCTCGTGGCTCATGCTCATGAGGATCGGTTGCAGTTCCCGCACGACGAACGGTAGCGTCACGAACAGGGTAGCGAGCGCGACGCCGGGTACTGCATAGACAAGCTGAAAGCCGCGCGGCGCAATCCAGCCATTGCGTCCGAAAAGCACGATCAGCGCGTAACCGAAGATCACGGGTGAAAAGACGAACGGCAGATCGACAAGCGCGTCGAGCAGCCGCCTGCCGGGGAAGCGATGGCGCACCAGGACCCACGCCAGCAGCACGCCCATCACGGTATTGATCACGACCGCGATCAGCGAGACGAAAAACGTCAGTCGTAGCGCGAGCAGCACATCCGGTTCCGTGACCGCTTTGAGCAGCGCGCCCCAACCCCGGCTGAACGCCTCACCGATGATTGCGAGGAGTGGCGCGCCCAGCAGCAGAACGGCATACAGCACGACGATTCCGACGAGTAGCGCTTGCCCCGGCTTCGTGATTCGTACCTCACGCATGGGCTTTCCTCCGCAACGCAAGGTCCACGCCAAGCGTGATCGCGAACGCGACGACGAGCAGGACGAACGAAACCGCGCTCGCCGCCGCGAAGTTGTCCCCTTCGATCTGCGCGTACACGTAGACGGTTGCCGTCTGCGTCCGCATCGGCAGATTGCCCGCGACGACGACCGCCGCGCCGAACTCGCCAAGCGCCCGCGCGAAATTGACCAGCGAACCCATAAACACAGCAGGCAGAATTTCAGGCAGGATTATGCGGCGAAACGTCGCGAACGAGGACGCGCCAAGCGTGTGCGCGGCCTCCTGCTGGTTGACTTCCAGCGCGGCCAACGCGGGCTGAACCGCGCGAATCACCGAGGGATAGGCGAGGAACAGCAGCGCAAGGATCAACCCCGGCGGCGCATAGATCACCTTGAAGCCCAACCCCCGCTCGAAAAATCCGCCGACGACCGTTTGCGGACCGTACAGCAGCACGAGCATCACGCCCGTGACCAGCGGCGGGATCGCGAGTGGCAAATCGATAGCGATATTCAGGAGCGCCTTGCCGGGAAATTTATATGCCGCGAGGACATACGCGGTCAGCGTCCCCATGACCGCGTTGATCACGACCATCACGGTGGCGGTCCACAGCGTCAGGCCGATGGCACTCAGCGCTGCCGGGCGCGTCAACCCGCGCCAGAACACATCCGCGCCGTCCTTGAAGCCCTGAATGCCGATCACGAACAGAGGAATCAACACGAACAGCGCCAGATAGCTCAACGCGCTCAGACGAAGGCTCCACAACCCGAACGTGCCGCGCGTCGGGATGGACCGGGTTGTGCGCCCGGCCTCCCCATTTAACAATCCGGCTGGACTCGTGAGATCGGCCACTACTGACCCTTGACTTCGATCAGCAGTTTGCTGATTTTGCCGTCATCCCCGAAGAGTTCCTTGCTCACTGCGGACCAGCCACCAAATTCCTGAATGGTGAACAAGTCCTTGATTGCGGGGAACTTCTTCGCCGTCTCCGGGTCCTTGAGCAAATCCGCGAGCAGCGGGCGGTAGCCCTTCGCTGCGAATATCTTCTGAGCGTCGGGCGTGATCAGATACGCGACGAATGCTTTTGCGGTCGGGAGCGTGTTGTTTTCAGTCGCGTAGACATCCACCACCGCGCCCGGATTTTCGATGAGAATGGTCGAGGCCGGGTAGATGATCCTCGAAATTCGTGTCGCCCGACGCGATCCCGGTAAAGGCTTCGCTTTCATAGGTGATCGCGACATCGCCGATTCCCTTCTGAAAGGTCAGGAAACTTTCGCGACCATCCTTATCGAGGACGGTGATATTCTTCGCGACCGCGCGCAGGAATGTTAGCGCCGCGTCGTCGCCCTTATCGGACACCCGCAACCTGTCCGCGTTTGGCCGCGCCATAGACACCCAGCAGGTTCCACTGTGCGCCGCCGCTGGTGGCCGGGTTCGGCGTGATGATCTCGACGCCCGGCTTCGCGAGGTCCGCCCACTCCTTGATGCCCTTCGGGTTGCCCTTGCGCACCGCAAGCACGGCCACCGATGAACTCACCGCACCGTTGGTCGCCGTCTTCTTCCAGTCGCTGGTGATCAATTTGGCCGTCGCGATGCGCGTCACATCGGCTTCGAGCGACAGCACGACGACATCCGCCTTTGAGGCCGCCGACCACCGCGCGCGATTGTGCGCCCGATGCCTGATAAGACTCCTTGAAGGTGACGGTCTGCCCGGTCTTTGCGGTCCAGTATTTCTGGAAGGCGGGGATGATCTCCGCAAACGCCTCCCGAATGACGGAAAACCCGGCCAGCGTGAGGGTCGTTTCGGCGGGCAGGTTTCCGGCTTTCACGGAAAGTTCGGGTTCGGTGGTGGCGGCTCCGGTTGGCGCAGCACTTGCGGCTGCGGTCGCAGCGGGCGTGCCGCTTTGTGCATAGCTGCTCTTTGTGCTGCTGACGGTCGCAATCGTAATCAGCAGTGCAAGCGCGGTGACGAGTTGAATGAGGCGTTTCATCGTGTCGGGACTCCCTGGTAGTAGCGCGTGAGAATTTCACTGACTTCAGGGCGAGTGAATTCCGGTGGGAGCGGCTCACCGCGCCGCAGCTTTTCCCGAACCTGCGTCCCGCTCAGGACGATGTGATCTTCGGGACCGTGCGGGCATGTCTTCTGGCTGACGACGCTGCTACAGCTACGACAGTAGAAGGTATGCTCGAAGAAGAGCGGCACGATCCCGATCTCATCCGGCGTGAACGCATCGAAGATGTGATGCGCGTCGTAGGACCCGTAATAATTGCCAACGCCCGCATGGTCGCGCCCGACGATGAAGTGCGTGCAGCCGTAATTTTTGCGCGCGATGGCGTGCCAAATTGCCTCGCGCGGACCTGCGTAGCGCATCGCCGCCGGAAATACACCGAGCAGCACGCGCGACTGCGGATAATGCGCGTCGATGATCGCGCGATAGCTCTCCACGCGCACCGCCGCCGGGACGTCATCCGATTTCGTCTCGCCGACCAGCGGATGCAGCAGCAGCCCATCCACGATTTCCAGCGCGGCTTTCTGGATATATTCATGCGCGCGGTGGATTGGATTGCGCGTCTGGAACCCGACCACGCGACGCCAGCCCCGTTCCGTGAAAATCTGGCGGGTCTGCGCGGGCGTATACCGAATCTCGCTGAACTCCGTGCGCGTGCGTTCCGGCAGGTCGATCACCCACACCGGACCGCCGAGCAGCAGATCACCCTGACCGTACAGGCGCGCGACGCCGGGGTGCGCCGTCTCTGTCGTGCGGAAGACGTGCTGCGCCTCATCCTGCTTGTCGTAAGCGTATTTTTCGCGCACTTCGAGGATCGCGAGGGTGCGCGGTCCGTCGCTTTGCTGTTCGACCAGCGCGACTTCCGAACCAACCGCGATTGAGGCGGCGGCATCCGTATCGACTGCAAGCGTGACCGGGATCGTCCAGGGTAGCCCATTTATGAGCCGCATCTCGTGCAGCACGGATGTGTATTCCGCGCGCTCCATGTACCCCGTCAGCGGACTCAGGCCGCCCGTCGCGATCATTTCCAAATCGGCGAGGTTCAAATCGTTCAGGTAAACTTTGGGCAGGTGCGCGGCACGCGCGAGCGCTTCGTCGCGTGCGTCTCCGGTCAGCAGCCGATTGATCAGGACGCCACCATGCGGCGCGATGAGTGCACTTTGCGGCTTTCCGGCGGCCTGATGAACGCCGTTCGTGTGAACCGTCTGCACGACGCGCGGGATCAGGCCGCGCGCTTCCAGATACGCGATAACCTGCGCGGCGCTCTGCTCGATGCTTTCGCCTTGCGTGCTGATCGTCAGTTCGGGCGCTTCCGGCGCTTCGTAGGGATCATTGACCCCCGTAAAATTCTTAATTTGCCCGGCGAATGCTTTGGCGTACATGCCCTTCACGTCGCGCGCGGCGCAGACTTCAAGCGGCGTGCTGACGTAAACCTCAATGAAATTGTGCGTTGTCTCGCGCAGTTTTTGCCGCGCGGCGCGGTAGGGCGAGATGAACGCCGCGAGGACGCCGACGCCGTTGCGGGAGAGCAGCCGTGCTACGAACGTGACGCGCTCGATATTCTTGTCGCGATCTTCTTTGCTGAAACCCAGATCGCGCGTCAATTCCTCGCGGATCACGTCGCCATCCAGCCGCTCCGTTGGCACGCCGCGCGATTTGAGTATTTTCTCTACCAGTAGTGAGATCGTCGTCTTGCCGGAGCCGGAAAGCCCGGTCAGCCAGAGCGTGAAGCCGGGGAATGATTGCGCGCTCACGCTGTTTTCTCCTGAATGTGAATGCCGCACTCGGTCTTCTCGGTCGCGGACCAGCGCCCGGCGCGTTTATCGGTGCTGCCCGGCGCGACGGCGCGCGTGCAGGGATAGCAGCCGATGCTTGGATAACCTTGCTCGTGCAGGGTGTTGTATGGGAGTTCGTTCGCGTGGATGTACAACCAGATCATTTCTTCGGTCCACGCCGCGAAAGGCGACAGTTTGAGGTTGTTGTATTTGCGGTCCCACCCGACGATAGGCACGCTCGCGCGCCCCTCGGATTGGTCGCGCCGCAGCCCGGCAATCCAGGCATCGTAACCGCCGAGCGCAGCTTGCAGCGGGCGCGTTTTGCGCATATCGCAACACGCATCGGGGTCGCTCGTCCATAGTTCCGCGCCATAGACGGCGGCTTGTTCCGTGACCGTCTGCGCGGGGCGCACGCGGATCAGGTTCAGGTTCAGTCGCGCTTCGAGCGCATCCATCAGCGCATAGGTTTCCGGGAAGAGCAGCCCGGTATCGAGCGTCAGCACGGGCGTATTCGGCGCGATCTCGCTCAACATATGCAGCGTGACGATCCCCGTTGGCTGGAAGCTGGTCACGACGGCCAGACGTTCGCCATAGCTTTGCGCTGCCCAACGCAGAACATCGTAGGGCGTTCCGTCCTCGAAGGTGATGTTCAGATCAGCGATTTGTTCAGATGTGAGTGCCAACGTTCCCCCAATCGACAAAGAAAAAGCCCCCGGCGGGTTCGCCCGGAGCCTGTAATCATCACAGCAATATCGAGCATCAGGCGGGCGTTATTCGATCACAGCAGCACATACAGGCGGCTGCATGATTTTGGCTACACATCGAATGGCTGGTTTGCATTGCGTGCGGGTCCCGAAATACGTCTACATGACAATAGTAGAAGTAAATCCGTGATGGAACAATCCCGGATCGCACATTGTCACCACATTGGAACCGCTGCTCCGTTTGGATCGTCACGCCATTAGCGTCGGCTTGCCGATCAGCAGCGCGTGCGGTTCATTCCAGCCGCGCAGGTGTTCGACCGTTTGCATCACGAAGTCGCCCGTTGCTTCCGAGACGAGGACGAGCAGTGTGTAGCCTCCGGTCGTGAACTCGTGGCGGATTTGCTCCTGCGGGTCGCCCTGACAGAGTTTCAGGTAACCTTTCACGCCTGCGTCCGAGAGGTGGCGAACGCACGCGGAAAGGTGCTGCGCCTGCGCTTGCTCTGCATCCAGAAAGGCGGCGAGGCTGTGGCCGGAGTACAACCCACTCGCGCTCTTTTTCGGAGCCGTGACCGCAAGCACGGCAATTTCAGAATGATAAGCGTGCAGCAGCGGGACGATCCAGTTGACGAGCGTGAGGTCCGGCGCGTGACCGCGCAGGCAGAGCAAAACCCGCCGAAACGGAGCCGCCACCATGCCACGTAGCAACAACGCAGGCGTGGCCGCGTCGCGCACCCATTCCGTAATATCTGCCTCCAGCGTCGTCTGGATCACGGTCAGCGAATATTGGTCCTGCTGCGTGTACAACAGCAGTGAGGCGGGTTCCTCGTGCTGCAAATCCGTAGTGCCTGCGTGATAGATATGCCCCAAGTCGCTCCCGATTTCGCGCGCACTTTCTGCGCGAGCAGGCGAATCGCCCCAGGTGAGGATATGCGGCGGCGGGAGGCGCACCGCCTGCCAGAGTCGATCCAGTGCCGCGCGGATGTCTTGCGCGCTACTGTGGACGGGAACGATCTTCGCGCCGAACAATCTGGCGAGCATCTCGACTACTTGCGTGTCCTCCGGCTCAGCGAGCGATACGCTCAGTTCGTTGCCATCCGAGGAGAGCGGCAGCGCGAGGTGATAATAGGCCAGCTTGCGCGGGAGCCGCCGCGCCAACTCGACATCAAGTTCGATTTGCGAGAGCGCGAGGTGCGGATAGGTGGTCACTGCTGCGGTTCGCCCGCGCGCTGCACGAAGGCGTAACCAATGCCCGGCACATTTTCGATATAGACGATGCTTGCCGCTTCGGGTTCGATCTTCTGGCGCAAGCGATGCACCAGTTGCTTGAGCATCACGCGGTCCGCGCCATCGATGCCCCACACATGCCCGATCAGCGCGTTATAAGAAATGACCTGCCCGTTGTTGAGCATCAACACTTCAAGCAAACGCCCTTCCATCTGCGTTAGCGGCGCGGGTTCCGGCTGCGTCGGAATGAACACCTCACGGCGCGCCAGATCGAAGACGAACGCTCCCGCCGTGAGTTTGCTCGCAACCGGCAGCGCCCCGGCGCGGCGCAGAACTGCCCGTACCCGCGCCACCAGTTGCACCGGGCTGAACGGCTTGGCAATGTAATCATCCGCGCCAATTTCCAGCCCATTCACCATGTCTTCATCGGCTCCCTGCACGCTCAGGATGATCACCGGGGTACTGCGTTGCGCCCGAATGCGCTTACAGAGTGTCAGTCCGTCGATACCTGGTAGTTTGAGGTCGAGCAACACCAAATCCGGGCGCTCGCTTTGCCAGGTGTCATACGCGCTCAGGCCGTCAAGCGCGGTCAACACCTCGAAGCCCGCGCGCCGCAGCGTGAACCCAATCACATCGGCGAGCGCCAAATCGTCATCGACGACCAGTATTTTCACGCAATCCCCCTTCAATCGGCAGGCTAATCCAGAAAATCGAGCCGCCGCCCGGACGGTCTTCACTGCTGATTTCGCCGCCATGCCCTTCGACAATCGACTTGACCACTGATAGCCCCAACCCCGCGCCGTAGGGGTTTGTCGTATCGTCTGTCAGGCGCTTGAAATAGCCGAAAATATCCTCGCGCGCTGCTTCCGGGATGCCCGGACCGCGATCCGCGACCGCGATCAGCAAATTATCATCCAGCCGATCTATCCCCAGATCAATTTTCTGCCCGGCAGAACTATATTTGCTCGCGTTGGTGAGCAGGTTGACGAAGACCTGCGTGAGCCGCACCGGGTCCGCGAAGAGCGCGGGCAAATCGAACGGTTGCGTCAGGACCAGCGCTTGCTGGCGGCGATCCAGCAGCGGTTGCACCAGATAGATCGCTTCAGCAAGGACGTGTTCGATGTGAACCCGGCGCGGGTGAATGGTGAAATGCCCGGCTTCGATGGTGCTGCTCTCCAACAGATTGTTGATGAGTGTTTCAAGGCCAATCGCGCTGAGTTGCAGCGAGCGCAGCAGTTCTCCGCGTTCAGCGTGGGAAAGGTGCGCGTCTTCCTCGACAAGAATTTCAAGCGACGCCATCAGCGAGGCGAGCGGCGTCCGAAATTCGTGCGTGATGCTCGCCAGAAAGACGGTTTGCAGCCGTTGAAACGACGTGCCGCTCTGCGGATCATTCATCACTCAGCACTCCCAAGCGGGCTGTGCAATGGGTTTCTCCTTAAAACAGGTTGAGCTTTGTACTGTTTATGATTATCTACCCATAGCCATCCGGTCGCTAGTGCATTCCTGCATTCTCCCTTATACTTTTGTCAAGGCATCTTTGCCTGTACTTTCAAGGAGCAGCAAACCTCGTGGCGACAAACGAAGAATCCGAAGAAATGGTAACGCCGGAAAGCGACACCGCTGATCACCAAACCAATGAGTCAGACTCACAGGAAGCCATGCGTAAAACGGCTCCGACCAGCCCCGAAGTATTCAAGGACCCCGGTGACGCAAATCAGCGCGAAGTCGATGAGAGCATCGAACGTGGCGACCGCACTGCATCGAATACGGGTGTCAACCTCCAATCGTAGTTTTTTGCGTAACCCTTCAATGTGATTTATCGGGAGCGGCCAGCAGGTCCGCTCCCGTTTAGGCTCGACCCCCGATTTTCAGGCGTCAACCGTCTCTGTAGACTTTGCATCATAATAGCATTCTGCACATAAATTAGGTCCCGGAAGCGATCCGGTCCCGCACCAGATGCGCGGAAATGAGGCACATCGGGACGCCGATACCCGGATTTGTATTCGCGCCGACGTAATACAGGTTAGCGAGTTTCGGGCTGCGGTTGGGTGGACGAAACAGCGAGGACTGGCGAAGCGTATGCGCGAGGCCGAGCGCCGTCCCGCGCAGGCTGTTGTAGCGAGCGGCGAAATCCGGTACGGAAAAATCCTCACGGAGGACGATGCGATCCGCGAATGATACGCCGAGCGTTTTTTCTACGTAGCCGATCACGAAATCGCCATAAGCGCGGCGGCTCTCTGGCGTCTCCGTCAGGCCGGACGCGACGGGTACCAGCACGAACAGGTTCTCGTGACCCGGCGGCGCGACGCTCGCATCCGTCTTATTCGGGTTGCAGATGTAGAGCGAAGGCGTGCGCGGCCAGCCCGGATGGTCCGCGATGTCGCGAAAGTGCGCGGTCCAATCCGGCCCGAAGAGGATATTGTGATGGACCAGTTGCGGGAGTTCACCGCGCACGCCGAGGTATAGAATGAACGCAGACGGCGCAAGCGTGCGGCGCTCCCAATAGCGCGGCGTGAACTGGCGCGTTTTGGCGTTGTCGAGCAAAGTTTCGGTATGCGCGTAATCGGCATTGGAGACAATTACATCTGCTTTATAGCGTCCTAGCGCGGTTTGCACTGCTGTTACGCGCTTGCCATCCGTTTCGATGCGCGTGACGGGTTCATTGCAGTGGAATTCGACGCCATGCTTTTCGCCAAGCGCCTGCAACGCGCGCGTGACGGCGATCATCCCGCCATCGGGATACCACACGCCGAGGTTGAAATCGACATGCGCCATAAGGCTATAGAGCGCGGGCGTATTGCGCGGAATGCCGCCCAGAAAAACAAGTGTATAGAGGACGATTTGCTGCATCTTTTCAGTTTTGAAGTAGCGCCGAACGTACCGCTCCATCGATTGAAAGACCTGCAATTGTCGCCCGCTGTCGCGCATATCTTTGGTCAGGAAATCCCAGGGTTTGGTGAAGTTGCGATAGAGAATCGCCTTCACTGAAATATCGTATTTGACCTTCGCCTCCGCGAGATAGCGCTCGAAGGCTGCCGCCGCGCCGGGTTCAATGCGCTCAAAGAGCGCTTTATCGGCGTCGAGATCGCCCGTAATTTCGGAGTAGGAGCCGTCCGCGTGGAAAATGCGATAGTGCGGGTCGAGGCGCGTCAGCTTGAGATAGTCACTCACGTTCGCGCTCATCGCCTCAAAGAAGCGCTCGTAAACATCCGGCATGAGATACCAGCTTGGACCCATATCGAAGGTGAAGCCCTCTTTTTGCAAAAGGCTCATGCGTCCGCCGGGCTGCTCGTTCTTCTCAAGCACCGTGACCCGGTAGCCATCCTTCGCTAGGAGCGCCGCCGCGCCCATTCCGCCCGCGCCTGAACCTATCACAATCGCGCGTTTATCGCTCATATACCCTTTCAGTTCCGATAATAACCGTTATCAAGAGCAATCGGAGATTGCCCCCGATAACTCGCGCCATCCCGAGTAATCCCGAAGGGATTACTTGCCCTCGTCGCCTGCGGCTCCTCGGCGCGATAGGCGATCTTATCAAGACCAATCCCGTCGCCAAGGCTCCGGGACCGCGGCGAAAATAAATTTCGCTCGCTTTGGTCTCGATAAGATGCAATATCCCGACCCACCTGACAGTGGGCAACTTCGGGGCGAAGCCCCTCAGCGCGATATTGCGTCTTATCAGGAGCAATCGGAGATTGCCCCCGATAACTTGCACGCCATCCCGACTAATGAGTACATTAGTTTCCCTCGTGAGTACACTCGGCGCGATAGGCGATCTTTATCAGGAGCAATCGGAGATTGCCCCCGATAACTCGCGCCATCCCGAGTAATCCCTTCGGAATTACTTGCCCTCGTCGCCTGCGGCTCCTCGGCGCGATAGGCGATCTTATCAGGAGCAATCGACACTTGGCTCAATTTTACGTGCTGTGCGGTGTTTAATCCGCCGTGATCAGCGTGCCGCGCCCATCGACGACACCCTGCAAATCGGTGATCATCGCGCCGCGCACGCCCGCATCAAGCGCCGTGAATGCCGCTTCGATCTTGACTGCCATCCCACCCGATGCAACGCCGATCCGAATCAATTCTTCGGCATCGGCTCGTGAAAGTTGCGCGATGGGTTGTCCATCGGCCAGCACGCCGGGGACGTTGGTGAGGAACGTCACGCGCTCCGCATCCAGCGCCGCCGCGATTGCACCCGCCGCCTGATCTGCATTCACATTATAGAACAAACCGTCCACCATGCCGACACTCACGGGCGCGACCACCGGGACGACCCCGCGCGCAAGCAGGTCGCGGATCGGGTTCGCGTTCACTCCGGTGATCCTGCCGACGAAGCCGAGATCGCCGTCCGCGTGCAGCATCTTCTCCACGCGCAGCAAACCCTCATCCGCGCCATTGAGTCCATGTGCCAGGACGCCCGCGCGGACCAGTTCATTCACCAGTGTCGGGTTTACCTGCCCAATCAGGACCATCATTACGACAGCGAGCGATTCGGGGTCGGTCACGCGCAGGCCGCCAATCGTGCGCGGCTGAATATTCAGCTTTTGCTGCAAGGTGCTAATCAGCTTGCCGCCGCCATGCACGATCACGGGCGGCTCCGGCAGGTTGCGCACTGCAACTGCCATCCCGGTAATGAACAGCGGATCATCGAGCTGGTTGCCGCCGATCTTGAGAACGTTGACCATGCTAGAGCAGAGCCTCGGTTTCGGGGAAGCCCATCATGATGTTGAAGTTTTGCACGGCCTGGCTCGATGCGCCCTTGCGCAGGTTATCCAGCGCGCTCGTAATTACGATCAGGTCGCCCGCGCCTGCGTGCAGCGCGACTTCTGCGCCGTTGGTGTGCGCAACGTCGCGAATACGCGCGACGCGGCCCTCCGGCAGCAGCTTCACGAGCGGCTCATCCGCGTAGGCATTGTCGTAAAGAATGCGTGCTGATGCGAGCGACCAGCCCGGCTTGAGCCGCGCATAAACCGTCGCAAGCAGGCCGACATCGACCGGGACGAGATGCGGGGTGAATACGAGCGGTCCGGCATCGGCTTGCAACTTATGCAACTCCTGCTCGATCTCCGGGACATGGCGATGCTGCCGACCGATGTTATAGGGCTTCACATCGCCATATACTTCCATGAACATGCTTTCGGCTTTGAGCGCTTTGCCCGCGCCGGAAATGCCCGTTTTCGTATCCGCGATAATTGGGTCGGTGGTCAGCGCGCCCGCCGCTGCGAGCGGATAAAGCGCGAGCAGCGTGGTCGTGACGTGGCAGCCGGGATTGGCAACATAGGTTGCGGTACGGATCGCCTCGCGCTTGCCGGGCAGTTCGGCAAGGCCATACGCTGCCGGAAGCAGGTGCGGTGCGGGGTTTTCCAGCTTGTACCACTGCTTGTATACCGCCACATCGTCGAGCCGCAAATCAGCGCTCAGGTCCACAACCTTTACGCCCGCCTCTGCTGCTTTGGCCGCGATGCCGCCGGAAACGCCATTCGGCAATGCGAGGAATACACAATCGACGTTATCTGTATCGAGCGGCGCGTCTTCGGAGGGGATGAGCGTCAACCCGTCGATGGTTTCCTTGCTGCTCTCCGAAGTCGCGAAGACGACGCGCGCGTAACGATGCTTCGCCAGCAGATCGAGCAGAATCTGCCCGGTGTACCCGGTCGCGCCATAGATGCCGACGCGCGCCTGCCGCGTCCCGGTAGTCTCAATCGAAGGTTGCGCTGTTGCTTGCAATTTGGGTCCCCGCAAAGAAAAACCCCCGCCGCGCGAGGGTATATTGTTATACAAAAGATATATCAAAATGCACGGTTCGTCAATGCGCGCTGCTTGACGCCCCGCTCTACATTAACTTTATGATAGGTTTGTTACGTCATTGTATGTTGCTCTTGCGCTATAGTCGGTTTAAGATTAGTTGGACTCTGTCATAATTGAGTAGGACTTCCTATGTCCGGTACGATCTGCCCGGTCTGCGGTACAGTAAACGCGCACGGCACGCTCGTTTGCTCGAACTGCGGCGCGGCGCTCGCAGGCGAGTGGACGATGAAAACCGTTTCGCTTGGCAACGCAGCATCGGGAACCAACCGCTTCCGCAAGCAACGTATCGCGCATATCGGCAAGCTGCCGCCGCACGCTGCCGCGTTATACATCAACAATGGCGAGACCCCTTCGATTGTCCTGATCACCAGCGAAATCATTTTCGGGCGCAATGTCGCGGGTGATGAAACGCCACGCTTCGACCTGACCAATTTTCAGGGACAGGAACGCGGCGTCTCGCGCAAACACGCGATCCTCAAGCGCATCCCGGAAGGGATCATCGTTGAAGACATGGGGAGCAGCAACGGTACATGGCTCAATGACAGCTTGCTCAAGCCATTCACACCTTCGCTGCTGCAATCAGGCGACCGTCTGCGCCTGAGCCAGGTCGAAGTTGAAATCTATTTCGCGGAGAAACCCGCCGTCACTGAAAAGTAAAGACGCCGAGCGCTTCCGCACGTCCGCGCACCTGTACTTCACCCACGCGCGCCGTGCGCAATTTCGAGTCGAGCGCAGTGGCGAAGTATTCCGAGAAAAGTACCGTTCCAATTGTTGCCGCTTCTTGCAAGCGCCGCGCTTCAGTGACAGCTTCGCCAAGCACCGTATATGCGCTGATTTGTCCCGCGCCAAGCCTGCTGCACAGCCCCGCCCCGGTCGCCAGCCCAATCGCCAGAGTCGATTTAACGGTCCCGCTGCTCCCGGCGCTGTGGATGAGCCGCGCCGAATCGACTGCCCGTGCGATGTGATCAGGCTGATCATCCGGCGCATTGAATGCTGCGCAAATCGCCTCCCCCGTGAACGAGAGAATGGTCCCGCCACGCTCGATAATCGTTTCGAGCGCTTGCGCAGTGCTGCGATTAAGCACTTCCATGAAGGCTGCGGGGTCACTGCCGGGCGCGGGGATCGCGGTGCGCAACCCGGCGTGCAGGATCGTCACATCGCGCCATACGGCGGGGATGCGCAAGGTTCCGGTAGCGGGTTTGCTGCTTTCCTTGAGACGTGTATGCAGTTCGCGGTTGGCGTTGAGCAGGCGCGTCGTGAGCGCTTCGCTATCGCGGCGAATGCGCGTCTCTGCAAAGCATGACTCGATAGCGCGCAGCATCTCGTCAATGGTGTACGGCTTCTTCACATAATCATGCACGCCCAGCCGGAAGACATCGACCGCGATCTCTTCCGACCCGTGAAAGGTCATCAGGATCACCGGGATATTAAGTGCTTGCTGTCGCATCGCCTGCAAGACTTGCACGCCATTGAGCCGGGGCATTTGCAGATCGAGTAGAATCAAATCGGGGTGCTGGGTCTGCGCCGCTTCCAGCCCTTCGACGCCATCTTTGGCTTGCAGCGCGACATACCCCGCCGGACGGAGGACATATTCCGTCACGAAATCGCGGTTTTCCTTGCCATCATCGATCACCAGGACGCGCTCGCCTGCCATCCATCGCCACCTTTCAGCACACGATGCGATTGTACGTGCTTAACACGAACTTCGCAAAAGATGCTTGTCACAATATTGTTATGAATCACATACAAAATTTATGCGGGCTTTCTCCAATTGACGAAAAAAGGACACAGCGATCCGGCCGTACACCATGCGATTTTCGTAGGGAAAGTGTGGTGTGTCCGTTCCATGAACCGTACCGACCCCCTAGCGTCCGCTGCATCGTTTGAGTATAATTATAGGTAGCCTGATTGGTCAACGAGGCCGGCTTGGAAAGTCGGGGAGGTCTGGCGAATCTTGCAAGGGCGTGTACTGCTATTGAACGGCAACAACTGGGAGCCGCTCGCTATCATTTCTATTCCGCGAGCAATCAATCTGCTGCTCTCGGAGAAGGCAACCGTGATCGAGCAGAGCGGTCGAATCCTGCGCACGGTCGCGTCGTCGTTTCCGGTCCCCTCAGTGATTGCGCTGCGGACCTATATCAATGTGCCGCGCCGCAAGGCCCAATGGAGCCGCAAGGGGGTCCTTGCGCGCGATAATTACCAGTGTATCTATTGCGGCGTGCGTCCGGGCGACACGCTACGCGGCAAAATTGTCGCGAAGTCAGATATGACAGTCGATCACCTGCTGCCGCGTTCACGCGGAGGACGCGACACTTGGAGCAATACGGCCAGCGCGTGCTACGTGTGCAACCATCGCAAGGGCGACCGCCTGCCGGAAGAGGCCGGGATGAAACTGCGCTGGGAACCGAAAATCCCACGCACGAGCTATCTGGTGATCGCGGTCGGCAGTGGACCGGATGCGTGGAAGCACTATGTCGAGCTAAACGGCGGCCTCGGCTAATCTATCGGGGCGGGCGGATAAACTGGTCCGCCCCTGCGCAAGCCGGGGCAGGCGGATAAACTGGTCCGCCCTACATATGCTGTTGGCGCATCTTTCAGGTCGCGTCGGCGGGTTCGACAATATTGATTTCCATCGGGGCCTGCAGGGGCGCGCTTGACGTCGGCGTGAGCAGCGCGGCAGTGCGTGCCTTCGCCGCATCCCGTTCCTGCTGAATTTTGTTGATCCCGTTACGCACAACGGTCAGCGTCTTGAGTAACTGGCCTTCCAGATCGTTCAGCACGTCGAGGACATAATTATCCGCTTCGGTGCGGATCGCTTCGGCGTCCTGTTTCGCCTGTTCGAGGATATTCTCGGCGCGGTTCTGCGCGGCCTGCACAATCGAGTCGCGCTGGATCAGCGAATCGCTCTTTTCACGCGAGAGTTCGATCACGCGCGCGGCTTCTTCGTTGGCCTGCGCCATCAGGCGATCTTTTTGCGCGATGACGCGGTTCGCCTTCTCGATCTCTTCTGGTACAGAAATACGCATCTGATCGATGATCTCAAGCGCGCGCTCTTCATCGATCATCGTTAGCTTGGTCATGGGCATGTGACGCCCTTCATCGATTAAATCTTCAAGGCGGTCTACGAGGTGTTGAATATCCATGCCCTGTTCCCCTCAATCCTGCAAACTAATCACATAATTCGGACCTGTGCCATCATGCGGGAGTTCGTTGAACCGTCCGCGCAATGCAGAGTATACATGCGGCGGTACAATTGTCGAAACATCGCCACCGAGCGACGCGATTTCGCGAACTGTGCTGGAACTGATGTGCAAATACTGCTCGCCCGCGATCAGGTTGACGACCTCGATCTCCGGGGCGAGCCGCCGATTGGCGAGCGCCATCCTGAATTCCAGTTCAAAATCGCTGAACACGCGCAGCCCGCGCACGATTACCGATGCGCCGACCTGTCGGGCATAGTGTACAGTAAGCCCGGTGTAGATGGCAACGTGGATATTCGGCACGTCACCTAACGACTGGCGCACCATCGCGAGTCGTTCATCAGCGGTGAATAGCAATTGCTTCGCAGGGCGGTCGTAAACACCCACATAAACTTCATCGAAGAGCGTGGCCGCGCGCCGTGCAATGTCGATATGGCCGTAGTGAATGGGGTCGAAGGAAGCCGGAAAAATGGCTTTGCGCATAAACAATCCGCGTGCATAGAAGGGGACACGCAGCCTAGCTTACCTCACTGCCCGGCGTCGCGCCATAGATCAAATCCAGCCGCTGCCGGAGCAAGGCATGATCGGGGAGCGTGAGGAGCGGGTCTTCGGCATAAAGCGCGCGCGCTTCGTGCTGCGCCATTTCGACGATATGCGGCAGCATATACTCCGCGAGCAGTTGTGAAGTGCCGCTCTGCCGCGTGCCGAGCAGGTCGCCCGCGCCGCGCTGCTTCCAGTCGAATTCGGCCAGTTTGAAGCCGTCGGTCGTTTCCTGCATCGCGTGCAGGCGTGGATTCTCGAAATCTTCCTGCGTCTCCGCGAGCAGCAGACAGTATGAAATGTGCTGCCCGCGCCCGACGCGCCCCCGGAACTGGTGAAGCTGCGCAAGGCCGAAGCGGTTAGCGCTCTCAATCAACATCACGGTCGCGTTCGGGACATCGATCCCGACTTCGATTACCGCCGTTGAAACGAGGATTTGCACCCGGTTCGCGGAGAATTCAGCCATCACCGCGTCTTTTTCCGCCGCCGACATGCGCCCGTGCAGCAAGCCAATCTTCAAATCGGGGAAGACTTCGCTGCGCAGCTTGTCGTAGGCTTCAATCGCGGAGCCGACCTCGCTCAGAGCGTCCGATTCGGAGGCTTCGACCAGCGGATAGACGATGAACGCCTGCCGCCCCTCCGCGATTTGCGACTGGATGAAACTGTATCCGCGCTCGCGTTCGCGTGGCAGGATGATCCGCGTTTCGATGGGCGTGCGTCCGGGCGGCATCTCATCCAGCACCGTTAAATCGAGATCGGCGTAGAGCGTCAGCGCGAGCGTGCGCGGGATCGGGGTCGCGGTCATCACGAGCAGGTGCGGATTGGTCCCCTTGCCGCGTAGTTTGCCGCGTTGTTCGACGCCGAAGCGGTGCTGCTCATCGACGACGGCGAGGCCGAGCCGCGCAAAGGTCACATCGTCCTGGATGAGCGCGTGCGTGCCGATCACGAACTGCACCGACCCATCGGCCAGCCCGCGCAGCGTATCGATGCGTTCTTCGCGCGGGGTTGCGCCCGTCAGTAGCCGGATTTGCAGACCTTCCATACCCGGCACACGTCCGAAGAGGCGCGACAGGCCGCGATAGTGTTGTTCCGCGAGGATGCCCGTCGGAGCCATGATCGCGCCCTGATGTCCGTTCACGAGTGCCATACCGAGTGCTGCCGCCGCAACGACCGTCTTGCCCGCGCCGACATCCCCTTGCAACAGGCGGTTCATCGGGAGCGTGGTTGCGAGGTCGGCGCGGATCGCCGCTATCGCGCGGGCTTGCGCGCCCGTCAGTGGGAAGGGTAGCGAGTCCTTAAAGCCTTCCAGCCAGCCGTCATCGACCGGGAGCGGGTCCGCCGGGACCGCCTGCCACTCGCGGCGGTTGCGCAGCACGCCGAGTTGCAGCAGAATCAAATCGTCGAAGATGAGCCGCGTGCGCGCGTGGTCGAGCATGTCCATCGAATCGGGACGGTGTATCTGCCGTACCGACCACGCATATTCAGCGAGCGCGGTCCGGTCCAGCACCGGGGCGGGCATCACATCGGGCAGGCCGTCGCCATATTCTTCGAGCGCGGCCTGCGTCGCCTTCCGCATATTGGATGCGGAGAGCGCCGCCGTGAGCGGATAGACCGGGACCACCGAGCGCGTAGTGAGCGCGTCCTGATCGACCAGTTCCCAGGCCGGGTTGGTCATCGCGATGCGGCCATTGTAGAGGTCGGTTTTGCCGCTGAAGACGACCTGCATCCCGCGCAGGATTTTGGTGCGCAGAAAGGTCTG
Organism: Aggregatilineales bacterium; assembly: GCA_965246845.1. Classification (GTDB taxonomy): domain Bacteria; phylum Chloroflexota; class Anaerolineae; order Aggregatilineales; family UBA2796; genus JBBRMW01. Next base: position 47,334 of record CBDFFR010000004.1, on the reverse strand, counting down.
GTTGAAGAACGACGCGCCGAGGACACCCGTACCGTCATCGAGCGTGACGGTGAACACGTCGATATTGCGCTTGCCCTTGATGACCGCGCTGCTGCGCACCATCCCCGCGACGGAGACGAGTTCGCCGGGGCGCAGGCGGTTGAGCGTCTTCATCGTCGTGTAATCGTCGTAGCGGCGCGGGAAGGTGAATAGAAGCTGTTCTATCGTCGTGATTTCGAGCGACTCCAGCTTCTCGGCCATGCGCGGACCGATGCCGTGCAGTTCGGAGACAGGCTTTTTGAGCGCAGCGAGCGCTGCCGCTTTCTCGGCGGGCGTGCGCGTGTCCTTGCGGCGGCGCGGCGGCGGGAGTTTGGCGCGTGCCGGGCGCAGCTCCATCAATTCCGGTTCCACGTTCGCGAGCGGCTCCAGCACGAAATCGGTAATGTCCGGGATCGCGCGTTCCGGCGGGGCGGCGCGCGGTTCTTCCGGTGCTGGTTCAGCCGTCCGATCCCCGAAGAGCGAGTGTGAATCGTTACGTCCTGTTTTGGATGGTGGCGGCGCTGAGGGACGCGCAGGTTTTTTCGGGGGTGGCGGGGGCGGCGGGCGATTCTCGCGACGCGGCTCCGGTGGCGGACGCTTGCCCGCCAGAGCTTCCGCGCCGGAAGGCTGCCCGTTCTCAGGCGTGCGCCCCGTGATGCGCCCCAGCAGCGCGCGGATCACATCCGGGCGGCTGGCCGGGTCGGTCTGGCGATAGCTATCCAGCGTGGCGACTAGTTCATCGACCAGTGCGTGATGTTCCGGCACTTTCGCCTGTGCGTGCGCGCCGAGCGCCCATTCGACAGCAAACGAAGAGAGGCCGCCAATCACGGCTTTATCCTGAAAGCCGGTCGATTGTTCCAATCTGAGGATTTTGACGAGCGTTTCCAGTGCGGACGGCATAGCTTCTACAATAAACCCCGTTATTCCTTGCGGACGGCGATCACGCCCGCGCAGCCCGGACCGATATGCGTGCCAATCGCGGTTGTTATATCAAACATCGCCACGTTTTCCGGCGACGGCAGGATGTCCGCGAGCGCGACGCGAAGCTGTTCCGCGAGGTGCGGCGCGTTGGTGTGCAGCAGCGCGACCCGTTCCAGCGGTGCGCGTTTGCGCGTCTCGTCGATCAGATATTGCATCCCTTTACCGAGCGTGCGAACCCGCGCAATCGCTTCGACACTGCCATCGCGGACCTCGAAGATCGGCTTGATTTGCAGAATCGCGCCGAGGCTCGCGACCAGCGAACTGATTCGCCCGCCGCGCCGCAGGTTTTCGAGCGTATCCAGCACCGCGAGCAGGCTGATCCGGTCCCGCGCGCTGTTGGCCGCTGCAATCGCCTCTTCCTTCGATCCGCCACGCGCCGCGACTTCTGCCGCCGCCAGCGCCTGCCAGCCCTCGCCCATACTCACCGAACCGCTATCGATCACGGTCACGCGTTCCGCGTCCACGCGCTGCCCGGCCAGCCGGATAGAATTATACAGGCTGCTGAACTGATGTGCTACTGTAAAGACGATGACCTGTTCCGCGCCCGCCAATTGCGCGCGGATGATCGCTTCCGCGAGGTCGGCAGGCGGCGCGGCAGTCCCCGGCAATGTCTTCGACTCGGCCAGCCGCTTGTAAAAGGCCGCTTTCGGCAGCGCGCTATCATCATCCGGGTAGCTTTCCATGCCGAAGGTGATGAAGGCGGGGATCACGGCGATGTCCCATTTCGCGCGCCATTCCGGGGGAATATCGGACGGGCTATCGACGATGATTTTGACGCGCTGCTGTGGCTGCATATAACGCTCTATCCTTTTTGCGAAGCGACCAGTCCGATTGCATCCGGTCCGATAAAAGTAGCGAGAGTCGGACCGTAGATAATCGTCGGCGTCGCGCTCCGTCCGAGTTCGCTCCGCAAGCGTTCCTGCACCGCGCGCACGAGTTCGCCGGGGCTATATCCATGCAGGATGTAGAGCGGGTCATCCGGCGCGAACTCGCCCGCAAAGTCGAGCAAGCGGTCGAGCGTTTGCGATTTGTTGCGCGATTTCTCCATCGTGACGAGCGCCCCGTCTTCAAGTGTGACGAACGGTTTCACGCCGAGCATTTCACCGAGAACGCTGTGCTGCGCACTGAGCATCCCGCCGCGCTTGAGGTACGGGTACGCATCGGTATAAAACAACGCAAAAAGCGTTTGGGTGCGCTTGCGCAGCCGTTGCAAAAGTGTCTCTATCGAGGTGTTTTCGGCGGAGAGCTGTACGGCTTCCTGTACGAGCAGCCCAAGCCCGACAGAAATATTCTGCGAATCGAGGATGTGAATCGAGGCGCGTCCGGGGAAGGCGCGGCTGGCTTCCTGCGCGTGGTCCCATGCTTTGCTCAGGACGCGCGACGTTAGCACGCAAAGCAGATGATCCGCGCCCGCATAGAGCGATTGGAAGGCTTGCGTGAACTGCGCCGCGCTCACCGCATGATGGATCGGGAGCGTCTCCCCGGCAGCGGTCGCGAGGCGATGAAACTCGGCGGCGTTGAATGTCGGCTCTGGCTGCTGCACTCCGCTGAATTGAATGCTGTGCGGCAACACGGTCACGCGGCGCGCGATGGCCGGGTCGGTGAACTGGGCTGCGCTATCCGTGATAATCTGAATGCCGCTCATTCGACGCTCATCAGGTAGAAATAGTGCGGCTGCCCGCCCGCCACGCTGTCGAATTCGACGCTGCCGAATTGCGGCGCAAGCGCAGCGATGAGCGCGTCCGCGTCGGCTTGCGTCTGGTCCGCGCCGAAATAGAGCGTAACGAGTTCGTGCTGCGGCTGTATCGCGCTATGCAAGATCGCGCGAACCACCTCCGCGATGTGCGCGCCGCTCGCGACGAGTTTGCCTTCCAGCAGGCCGATGATGTCCCCTTCCTGCACCTGCACGCCATCCAGTTCAATCGCGCGTGAGGCGGTCGTGATCTCTGCGCTGAGGACCTCCTGCCGCGCTTGATCCATCTTTGCCGCGACTGCATCCGGCTCGCCGTCCGCGTTGAAAGCGAGCATCGCGGCGATGCCCTGCGGGATGGTGCGCGTCGGGATGATTCGCACCTGCTTGTCGGGGAATTCGCGCGCGGCCTGTTCCGCCGTCAGAATGATATTTCTGTTGTTGGGCAGGATGAAGATGCACGCCGCATCCAGCGCGCGGATCGCATCCACGAGGTCGCCGGTGCTGGGGTTCATCGTGTCGCCGCCGCTGACCACGCGCGTTCCCGTGAAGCTCAGGAATAGCCGCGCAAGCCCGTCACCGGGCGCGACTGTGACGACCGCGTTTCCCTCGATGGGCGTAGGTTCGATAGCGGCGTTCTCTCGTTTCGCGATGTATTCATTCGCCTGCAACTGCATATTCTCGACTACGACATCGTAAATCGTGCCGAGCCGCACACCATAACTGAGCGGCACGCCCGGATCATGGACGTGGATATGCACCTTAACAAGCGTTTCATCGCCCAGCACGACCATCGAGTCGCCCATCGCGCCAATATCCGCACGGATGTCATCCAGATTCAAATTGTCACCTTCAAGCAGGAATTGCACATCGTAGGCGTAGCCCTGCGGATCCTCCGATTGCAACACTTCGGAGAGCGATCTGGTAGCTTCTTCGACAGTGCCACCCGTGATTTCCAGCGATTCGCCGAGCGCGACGCGGTACATCCCCTCGAAGAAGTAGGCGAGACCCTGCGCCCCAGAATCGACAACTCCCGCCTTCCGCAAAATCGGCAGGTAATCCGGCGTGCTGAGGACCGCGCGCTTCGCACGTTCTACGATACGGCGCAGCAAATCGAGCAAATCACCTGCGCTCGCGTCCTGTACCTCTTCGCCAATTTCGCGCGCAACGGTGAGGATCGTCCCTTCGACAGGTTTCTCCACGACCGAATAGGCCATCCGCACAGCCGCTGCGATTGCCCGGCGCAGCGCCTCATAATCGAGTGTGCGACAGCCGATAACCTCGCTCGCGAAGCCGCGCAGCATTTCGGAGAGGATCGTGCCGCTGTTGCCGCGCGAACCGCGTATCGCGCCGCGCGCGAAATGGTCCGCGACCGTCCCGAAGTCGGCATCGGCGGGCAGTTCCTGTACGAATTTCCACGCATTGCGCGCGGTCATCAGCATGTTCGTCCCCGTGTCACCATCGGGGACCGGAAAGACATTCAGCTTGTTGACCTGCTGATAGTTCTGTTCCAGCATCGCGACCGCGCCGGAGAGCAGGTGTCTGAATTGCGCGCCGTCTACCGTCTGGAGCGGGGTACGGAAGCGCGGGTCGGGAGAGAACGTCATTTTTACGATCCAAAGCAATTAATCAAATGTGCTTCGATTTTAACGTGTGCGGCGCGGGTTGGCATATTTGCACAGGATTGGATTGTATAATGGGAGTTTAGTGTACATAGTCCACTGGAAGAAACGCTTCCAAAGATGTCCCCCGAACTAAATGCAATAAGTTCATCGCTCCTTTCAGTGGCTGTATGCCTTTTCGTTGTTGCACTCGTGCATTCCGCAATGTTCGAGTGGTGCGTTACATTCGAGCTACGGGCGCGTGGGCGCACAGTAACTGCAACGATTGATGATCTGGAAGTTATTCCACAGCGAACTCAACGCCATGTGGTTTGGGTAACATTTCAACCGAATGGCGCTAGAGACAAGCAAACGATTAGATTTTCACAGCAAGTAAGCATAAGAGGTTTTCGGAAATTCAAAAGAGATCAGGAAGTAGAAGTATGCTTTTTGCCGCGCAAACCATCTATAGCGCGGCTTGCAGGCATTTATGCGGCGACTTCATATCGTAACAATGTGACTATAATAGTCTTTATTTTAGTAGTTATTTATTTTCCGTTGCTCATTGTTGCTTTTCTATCGACACTGATAAATTTTGCATGGCTCAGATGGCAGCAAGCACGTAAAGATTGAACTAATGTGGGTTCGTCGTGTTGTTTCCTTAGATTAAACAAAACTGAATTGAAATAGCCCGGCCATGAATGGACCGGACTATTTTATGAGCTAAATAAAACCCAGTTTATGCCATCCCCCGCCGCCGCTCCATGAACTTCTTATACTGGTCCGTGCCGGGCTTAAGCGTGACCTCGCGCGTGCGGCCATCGGGTTTAGTCCCGCCGAGGATGCCAAGGTCCTGCATCAGGTCCAGCAGCTTCGTTGCATGGCGCATATCCACGCCGAGTTTGGTTTGCAGCATCGAAGTGGAGACTTCGCCCGCACGCGCGGCAACGCTGATCGCGTCTTCGAGCAGCGGCTCATCCTGGCTATGGCTCTCGCGGCGCGTGAGTCCCATTTCCCAGGGACCGACCGACGGCTGGTCCCATTCGCCGGATGCACGCTTCTCTGCCCACCAGCTTTTCCAGTAGTTCACTGTCGAGTCAATCTCCGCATCGGAGACGAAACAGCCCTGCACACGGACCGGGCTGCCCATATCCGAGGACTGGAAGAGCATATCGCCGCGCCCCATCAGCGACTCCGCACCCACCGAATCGAGGATCACGCGGCTGTCGATCCCGGACGCGACTGCGAAGGCGACCCGCGACGGGATATTGGCCTTGATCAACCCGGTAATCACATCCACGCTTGGCCGCTGCGTCGCAACGACGAGGTGCATTCCGACGGCGCGTGCCATCTGCGCGATGCGCGTGATCGCGCGTTCGGTCTCATCCGGGCGACTGAGCATCAAATCACCAATCTCATCGATCAGGATGACCAGATACGGGAGTTGGTCAGCGAGGCGGCGTTTGCCGAGCGTGCGGTTATAGGTTTCAATGTTCCGCGCACTTTCAGCTTCGAGCAGCTTATAACGGCGGTCCATTTCGCGCGTTGCCCAGCGCAGCACGCCGATAATGCGGTCCAAATCAGTTTCAACCGGACCCATCAGGTGCGGAATGCCGTTGAAGCGCGTCAATTCGACCATTTTGGGGTCGAGCATAATCAGCTTCACGCGGTCGGGGTGGTTGAGCATGATCAGCGAGACGGCGATTGCAGTAATACAGACCGATTTGCCGGAACCCGTCGTCCCCGCGATGAGCGTATGCGGCATCGCCGCGAGGTCCGCAATCACCGGGTGGCCGGAGACATCGCGCCCCAGCGGAACCACGATCGGGTGGCTGGTCCGTTGCGCGGGGTTTTCCGGGTCGCGCGTGTTGAATGCCTTCGCGAAGGCTTCCGTCTCCATCACCGGGCGCAGCGCCACGAGGCTCGGTTTGCGGTTCGGGACTTCGATACCCATGTACGAATGCCCCGGCACGAACGGCTGAATGCGCAACGTCTTCGCGGAGAGCGCCAGCGCGAGGTCGCTATCGAGGCTGGCGATCTTGTTGACGCGCACGCGCTGCATTGTCACGCGCCCCTGATCATCCACCACCTCGCGGAAGGGCTGCACCGCGTATTGCGTAACTGTCGGACCGACTTTGACATCGATCACTTCCACATCGATGTCGAATTCAAGGAGCGTGTTTTCGATGATGCGGACGTTCGTATTGATTTCGCTCTCGTTCGGGCGGTTGAGTTCGGCGACACTGAGCAGATCGGCGGGTGGCAGATCGGACTCGCGGACGAGCGGCGCACGGGCTTCCTTGAAGTCCTCAACGGTGAAATAACGCTGCGTCCGTTCCGGTGGTGGAGTGGGGATAGGTCTTGACGCAGGCTGCGGCCTTGGCTTCGCGGTGGACGGTGGCGCGGTCGTGGGTTCAATTGCGCGCGGTCCGGTGCGCTCGGCGGGTGGACGCACGGCCAGCGGATTGGAGTCGAAGGGGCGAGGAACCGGATTTGCAGGCGCAATAGCGGGTGAGGGTGGCAGCGGCGAAAGGTATTCCGCGCGAATGTCGCTGACGGGCTGTGCTTCGGGGAGCGGGTCCACAGGTTCGGCAGGCTCCGTTGGCAATGCGGACCAGTGCGCGGGCGGCTGAATCGGACTGTTCGCAACATCGGCCTCGAAAAGCGGCTGTGCCATCGTCGATTCGACAGCCAGCGGCGCGGCCATAGCGGTCCGGGCGCGGACCCGGCGCGGGCGGGGCGGGCGCTCTTTGGTCAGCCATTCCGCACCCGCGTTAGCCTTTTCGCGCGTGGTGATTAATGCCTGCCGAACGTGTGCGCGTGTGACGCCGAACACCGCCGCGATACACACGATGATCACCAACGCGAAGAAAAACAGCCCGAACGCATAGCCGAAGGGTTTGGAGACGAGGTTGGTCAGCGCCCAGCCAATATAGCCACCGCCGCCGCCCGCCCGTGCGACCGCGCGCGGTTCGGGGTCGCGCGCAAGCGTGCTGAGGAAGCCAAGCAGCGCCGCGAATGCGACCTCGATAAGGATCAACCTGCGCCAGGTGAGCGGTATTCGCACGCCGATTTTGGGCAAGACGATCAGCAGCCCGGCGCAAAAGACCATCCCCGAAAAGAGCGCGCCGCCGACCTGCCCGACCCAGGAGCGCAGTGTATCCGCCCACGCATTCACGATGGTCACGGACGGAGTCGTGTTCAATACTGCGAGCAGCGAAACCAGACCGCCGACGATGATCACAATCGCCGCGATCTCATCCACCCAGCCCGAACGCCCGTGCAGCCATTCGCCGATCTTTTCCGGCTCGGCAGCAATCCGCGCGAAGACGTTCCCACCGCCATTTGTCGGCGCGATTGCTGGTCGCGCTTTCGGCACAGGCTTCGCGAGGGGTTTTGGCGGTGGGGCAGGCGGCTTCGCTACGGCTGCTGACGATGGCTTTGGCGGTGCTGGTTTGGCCGCCGTTGCTTTGCGGTCGACGAGCTGCGGCGCGGCTTTCTGGATGGGTTTCGCTTTCGGGTCTGCCATTGAACTTTTCCCTTGACTGGCGAGTTATTATAGCGCATTCTGAATACAGAACAAGCGTTCGTGTCCAATATGTGCGCTCTGTAAATCGCACACGCAGTGGCGTCAAGGCCTCGTTAATCGGACGCGATGCCGCTACAATCTTTCTGCGCGGTTGCACGAGTAAATTTCTGATATTGGAAACGCCATGATAGATGATGTTTTGAATGGAAAAACGGTAGTAATCCTCGGCTTCGCACGGCAGGGGCAGGCGCTCGCGCGCTGGCTGCCGACCGTCGGGGCGCGCGTGATCGTCTCCGACAAACGCGATTTTGGGTCGCTTGCGGACGTAGTGCTGGAATTTATCGGCGCACCGATTGAATATGCGCTCGGCGGACACCCGCTTTCGCTGCTGGATGGCTGCGACTTGCTGTGTTTGAGCGGCGGCGTTCCGCTTGATACGCCCATCGTCGAGGAAGCACTCCTGCGCGGTATTCGTGTCACCAACGATGCGCAGCTTTTCCTCGAACGCTGCCCCGCGCGCGTGATCGGCGTGACCGGGAGCGCAGGCAAGACGACCACCACCACACTAATTGGCCTGATGTGCCGTGCGACGGGCAAACCCACATGGATCGGCGGCAACATCGGGGACGTGCTGCTCGACGTGCTGCCGGAGATCAAGCCGGAAGATTACGTCGTGATGGAGCTTTCCAGCTTCCAGCTTGAAATCATGGAAGCCAGCCCGGAGATCGCGTGCGTGCTGAACGTCACACCCAACCACCTCGACCGCCACGAAACGATGGAAGCCTATATGCAGGCAAAAGCGCAAATTTTCCTGCATCAGACGCCGGACGATCTCGCTATTTTCGGATACGACGACCCGGCGGCCAACGTCCTGAGCGATCAGGCCGCCGGGCGGGTCGGCTTTTTCAGCGCGCGGGAAATGGTCCCGGATGGCGCGTTCATGGCGGGCAACCGCCTGATGGCGGTCGGGTCGGGGTCCCCGGATGGCGAGCCACACGTTATCTGCACGAAGGAAGAAATCCGGCTGCGCGGCGAGCATAACCTGCGCAATATTCTCGCGGCGTGTGCGGTGGCGGGCGCGGTCGGTGTCCCGGTCGAGACGATGCGCAATGTCATCCGCGAGTTTAATGGCGTCGCGCATCGGCAGGAACTGGTGCGCGTGGTTGGCGGCGTCTCCTATGTGAATGACAGCATCGCGACCGCGCCGGAACGGGTCATCGCCGCGCTCAAGAGCTATGACGAGCCGATTATTTTGCTCGCGGGTGGGCGCGACAAGAAACTGCCCTGGGAGGACCTTGCACAGTTGATCACGCAGCGCGTGCGTTATCTCGTCACTTTCGGTGAACATGGTGGCGCTATCGCAAATGCGGTCCGTGCCGAGCGCATGATGAGCGGCGGTCGGCTGGAAGGCATCAGCGAATTCAAGACGCTTGAAGAGGCGGTCCACCGCGCCACCGAGATCGCGCGGACGGGTGATATTGTGCTGCTCAGTCCCGGCGGGACGAGCTACGATGCGTATGAGGACTTCGCGGCGCGAGGCGAACACTTCCGCACGCTGGTTCGTGCGCTCGAACCGAAGGATCAGGACGAGCGGCGGTGAGTTGATGAACGAGGAAAATACCGAGAAAGTGCGGCAGGAGATCATGCGCTTTCGCGAACTGCTGAACATCATGCGCCTCAGGCTGGAAGATGGCGAGCGTATGTATAGCAGCCTCTTCACTCATTTTTCGCCGGAAGAAATCGCAAGCACGAAGGAAAAAGATTTGCAGTGGAAAGCGGCTGAAAAAATCGGGGATGATGTTTCAGGGTTAGCGGACGCCGCTCTACGGATGCGCTTCGTAGCGCGCAATCTAGAACGCGCCTTTGAGGAGTTGTACGACGTGATTGCGACGGCTCCCACTTCCGAATAGGTTTTAATGAAGGTTCAAAATATGCTGGTTAAACGCTGGATCGGAACAGCCGCCACGCTGTTGTTATTGCTCACCTTCGCACCTTCGCACGCGCAGCAAAACGGCGGCGTGATTACCACCAACTACCCGAAACCGGGCGACACGCAAGCCGCGCCTGCTGTCCGCATTGTTCCCTTGCCGAGCTACGGTGATTACAGCAACGCCGAAACCGACCCGGTTGCGGTCACGGCAGCAGAACGCGATGCGGCGCTCTCGACATTCAAACAGGCGGCAGGCGTGAACGTGGTTTCGCTGAACCGCTTCGAGGACGCCAAAGAAGGCTCGCCCGATTTGCAAATCGTGAACAACGTCGCGCTCAGTCTCAGCACGTATACGTTCTTCCTGCCGCCGGGCTGGACCAAAGCCGCGAAGCTGCCCGTCGTCCTCAGTGGCAACGGCGCGGGTGTCGGCAACAACCAGCGCCTTTGGAAGGAACAGGATACGTTGCTAATCGGGGTCATCGGCAAGACCGCCGGACCCGGACGGACTGCGATCATCGGCGCGATCAGCAACGCAGGCGGCACGGAGAGCCAGGGCATCGATGACAACAGCCTGAAATCGGTTGGCGCATTCTTCGAGTTTATTGGAAAGAATGGCGGCGACCCGCAAAAGGGCATCACGGCGGGCGGTTCGCGCGGCGGTGGGACGGCGCTGCTGTGGGCGATCAATCCGCTGAATTTGCCGTACACGATCAACGCCGTTTTCGCGGACATCCCGCCAACCGCTTACGGCACGCTCGGCCAGCGTTCCGTACTCACTTACCCGAACCTCGGCTATATCTATGTCGCTGCGTCGCACATCCCGAATGCGTATCTATACAGCAGCCCGAAGGGACCCGGCAAGCAGGGCTTGGGCATCCTGATCGGCTCGGATGACCCCGCCGCCGCCGATGCGCGCAGCCCGTTTGGGTTGGCCGAAAAGCTGAAAGGCAAGGTCGTCGTGATCGCGCGCGGTACGCATGACGCTTTCTTCCCGCTATGGGAATTCCTGCGCTTCGACCGCCGCCTGAGCGAACTCGGCATCACGCACACCACGTTCGTCACGCTTGGGCAGGGACACAGCGGCACGAGCGCACTGGCGGCGCAGGCACGCGCCTACCTCGATGTGCTTTCGCAAGGCAAAACCTATCAGCCGCCCGCAGGCCGCTTTTATGGAATCAACACCAACCCGCCGACCGGCGAACAGGTCCCGCTTGCGGCATGGCTCACGGACCCGGCAGCCGCCAAACCGGAGTCGCCCATGACGCCCGGCGGTGATCTGCCCTTCGCGGCAGAAATCCCGGCGGGCGCGGGCATCGGCAATCCGGTCGATGTTGCGGTCTGCGGCGCAGTCGGCGCATCCTATAGTCTCGCTGCAAGCGCACCGGACGGCAAGCAGTGGATCGCGAACAGCGGGACTTTCGACGCTTCGGAGTGCGTCGCAGTCACGGTCAAAGCGCCGGAATCGCCGGGGGAATACACATGGACCTTCACCTATCAGGGCAAACCCGTCTCGCCGCTCAACACGCCGCAGCGCAACCAGGGCGGGTGTGGTCTGCCCGCGATCACGAACGTCACGACCGGGCAGCCCTCGCCAGCGGAACTGACGGGCGGGGAACCGTCGCTCGGCTTCGGGGTGGATCAATACAGCGCGCAGGATGCGGCATGTCTGGCAAATTAGGCCGCGTGGCGACGCTCCTCTTCGCGCTGTGCCTGCTCGCGGCGTGCGTCCCCGCGCCCGCGCCGACGCCTACCCCGGTCTACAAGACGACTGCGGACCCGACGCGAACCGTCATGCCGAAGCCGACGCCGCTGGCGTGGATCGCGCCCGCGACGGCCATCACCGCGAACAACGCCGCCAATCTCGCGCGCGTCGGCTCACTGGTCGAACACGGCGCGACTGTGAATAACTACAGCTTCGCGCACACGCGCCCGCGAATGCTCACCCGCGACGGTCTGGGCGTGGTCTGGGTGTGGGACCTCGATACGGGCAAGCCGCTCTATAAAATCGAAAACCCGAACAACGGCCTCGCCTTTTATACGCCGGATGACAGCCAGATCGTGACCGTGAATTATGGTACGCGCACGGTCGCGGCGTGGGACGCCGAAACCGGAAAATCGGTCGCGGCGCTGACCCTCTCGCAAAGTGAAATCGTCGCGGTGGTCGCAGCGGATGATGGAAGCGCGCTTGCCGTCGCCGAGCGGACAGGCGCGGTTTCCGTGTGGCGACCCGCTACCGCGCGCGGTCCGGCCTATACGATCCCGGCGGCGAATGGACAACTGCCCGTCGCGCTCGCCTTCACGCCGGATAGTGCGCTGCTGTTCGTCAGCGGGAGCGATTTCAACGTGCGCGCCTATGACGCGGCAAGCGGAGCGCTGCGTAAGGAGCTGAATGGGCTCGGGACTACGGTCACGCCGTTGCGCTTCTCGCGGGATAGCAAATTGCTGGCCGCCGCGACGGAAACGCGCGTATTCCTGATTGATATACCGACATTCGGCACGCTCGGATCATCGAGCGCGGATGACCTCTCGCCGCAGCGAGGGCTGGAGTTTTCGCCAGATGGCAAGCGCTTCGCAGTCGGCGGCTCGAAGGATGTGGTCTATGTCTTCGACGTCGCGACGCGGAACGCGCTCGCGAAGCTGCCCGGACACGGCGGGCAATGTTTCGCGCTGGCGTGGTCGCCCGATGGCAGCTTGCTCATGACTGTTGCCTATTCAGCGCAGGGCGGCGCGTTCCTGTGGGCGGTGGAGAGCCTCACGCAGACGGCAGAGCAATATCAGCGTGGCACGGTTGCGGGCGCGCCCGACCAGGTATATAACGGCGCGTGGTCGCCGGATGGCAAGCGGCTGTTCATCGGGGATGGGCGCGGTCCGATCCTCGTCTTCGGGAATATACGGCCTTGAACACTTCATCGCTGACGTTGCGCGAAGTAACGCGAGAAAACGTGCAGCAGATCGTCAAGTTATCCGTACGTGATGATCAGGAGGAGTTTGTCGAGGCGAACGGCGATTCGCTGGCCGAAGCGCATTACGAGCCTGACGCATGGTTGCGCGCGCTGTACGCGGATGAAGAACCTGTCGGGCTGTGCATCATGTTCATCCAGCCGGAAATCGACGATTACTACATCTGGCGCTACATGGTTGACCAGCGCTATCAGGGAAAGGGCTACGGGCAGGCGGGTTTGAAGTTGATCATTGACTATATTCGCGCGACCTATCCGCAGGCGGAAGCGATCACCCTGAGCCATGTGCCGGGCAACGAAGTCGGCGCGGCGGTCTACCGCAAAATCGGGTTTGTTTATACCGGAGCGCTGGATCAGGGTGAGGCGGTGATGCGCTTTGACCTGAAATAGAGCGTGTTTCATCCTGTGCGCGTGCAGCAAGTGAGCTAAACTGACAACACTCTATTGGTCACTTCACTTTTAAGGAGGGGTACACATGCCCACACTCTACGTTCGTGAACTGGGTCCAGCCAATGCGCCAACTCTACTCTTTTTACATGGTGGCGGTGGCGCTGGATGGATGTGGCAACCCCAGCTCGATGACTTGTCAGCGGAGTACCACTGTCTTGTCCCGGACTTGCCTGAACACGGGCGAAGCAGGGAAATCGCCCCCTTTTCGATTACGGATGCGGCGCATCGTATCGGTGATCTGATCACTACTCGCGCGCATGGGCAACGCGCGCACCTCGTTGGTTTGTCACTCGGTGCGCAGATCAGCGTCGCTCTCCTCGCCTCGACGCCAGAATGCCTGCACAGTGCCTTTATCAGTAGCGCTTTATTACGTCCATTGCCCGGTGCGGCCATGTTGAGCAATGCTGCACTCCTGCGCTGGTCGTTCCTACTGGGTGTTGCCCCACTGAAACGAAGCCGCTGGTATGCACGGCTGAATATGCGACAGTCAGCCGGTGTACCCGATGCCTACTTCACGCAGTTTCGTGAGGATTTTCAGCACACGACGGCGGACTCATTTACAAACCTGATGGTCGAGAATTTGAAGTTTAGGCTCCCTTCACGTCTGGCTGAGGCAACGCCGCGTACCCTTGTCGTTGTAGGGCGCAAGGAAAATGGGGCAATGCGTGAGTCCGGTTGCGATCTGCTCAAGGTGTTGCCGAACGCTCGTGGGGTGATGGTCGATGTGGGACGCCGCGCGGCGGAAAACCATAACTGGAACCTGACAGCGCCGGATTTATTCACACGAACCTTACGTGCTTTTGTTAAAGAACAGCCTCTACCCGGCGACCTGAAAACATTGGAATGTTGATCGCGTAGCGCCTGCGCCCGAATTCGGTTAAAGTTGACTCTCACCGCATACAGGACGCACCCTATGGCCGACCCGAAAAATATGCAGTTCCGCGAAGCCGAAACGCGCTATACCCTGCTCAAGCTGAATGCCGGGAGTTCGGTTTCGCTGGTCGGCGTCGGGAGCGTCGGCAAATCGAACTTTTTGCGGCACATTTTGCGGCGCGACATCGAGAGCGCGTACCTCGGACCGGAAGCGGAAGGGCTGCACCTCGTCTACATCGACCCGAACAATATGCTCGATGCGCTGCCGCCCGTCGCCGGAACGACCAACCCGAACAGTTGGGCGGGCTACGAAATTATGACGCACCGCCTGTATCGCTATTTTCAACCGCGTTTTGAAACCATGCCGGAACACGTTGGGCGCGATCTGTTTCAGGTTTACCAGAATTTGCAGGATGGCGGCAATCCTCTCACGCCACACGTCGCGTTGCGCAATTTCGAGTATGCGGTCGATTTGATTATCCGACAGGGGCTGCGGCTGGTCTTCGTCTTCGATGAGTTCGAGGTGATGCTCGCGGAAATGCCGACGAAGTTCTTCCGCACGCTGCGCGGCCTGCGCGACGATTACAAATATCAATTGATGTATTTGTCCGTTACGCGCAAGGCACTGCCGGATTTGATTGTCGAAAACAAGTACGAGTACGACGAACTGGAGCCGTTCATCGAACTGTTTTCCGATACGACGCGCTTCATTGGTGCGTATAGCTCAAGAGATGCGCTGGATGTGATGAAGCAGATGATCGACCGACAGGGAACCGCGCTGAACGCCCGCGCGCAGGACCTGATCATCAAAGTGAGCGGTGGACACGCCGGGCTGATGCGGGCGGCGTACAGCCTGGCCTATGAGCTGCCCGAAACCGCCGATGAAACGGAAGTCGCGGAACGCCTCGCCCGCTACCGCGCAATTCAGGCCGAGTCGCACACGATTTGGCTCAGTCTGAACGGAGCGGAACAGGCCGCGCTCTATAACCTGATGGGCAACAAGCCCAACGCCATCGACCCGCGCGCGACCGAAACCCGGATGCTCACCGAGAAGCAGCTTCTCGGCAAGGCCGGGGATAGCTGGGTCGTCACGCCGCCGCTTTTCCGCGCCTACCTCAAGACCCAGGTTCGTTAGGAACCCACCCGCCATGATGCAGCTTTCGAGTCTCCTCTGGATGATGACCGCGCTCGGCGCAATGATCGGCTTTTTGCGCGGCTGGTCGCGGGAAGTCGTCGCGACAGCGGGGATCATCCTCGCGCTGTTCGTGCAGCAGCAGTTCAACCAAATCCTCTTCGAGCCGATCACCTCCGGGGCGACGCCCGAAGCGAAGTTCTACCTCTATGCGTTCCTGTTGCTGGTGGTCGTCTTCTTCGCCTATCAGACGCCGGGGCAGGCTTCGCGCATCTCCGAGAACCGCCTGTGGAGCCGCGCCCGCCGTGAAAGCCTGACGGAGCGCACGCTCGGCCTGTTCGTCGGCGGCTTCAATTTGTATCTGATCTTCGGGACGCTGTGGTATTACCTCGATACCTTCGGCTATCCGTTCACGCCCTATTTCACGCCGCCCGCACCCGGTTCGCCAAGCGCGCAGTTGATAGCGTCGGGGTTCCTGCCGTTGAGTTGGCTGGTATCGGGCAACCTGCTCACGATCCTGCTGATCGTGCTGTTCCTGTTCGTGATCGTGACGATGATCTGAGCGGAGAGCATCCAGGAGAAGCGCCTTCCTGTGACAAGTATTCTCCTTAAAACTTGTGCGGTGATCACGCTGGAAAACGAGACGGTCAGCGTCATCCATGACCCCGGCTTCGTGCTGATCGAAGGCGACCGGATCGCGGCGGTCGGACCGATGGCACAGGCTCCGGCGGGTGCGGATACCGTTATCGACGCGCCGCAGATGGCTGCGCTGCCCGGCCTCGTGAACGCGCATACGCATCTCGGCCAGACTTTCGTGCGCGGCCTCGCGGATGAGAAGCCGCTCGCAGCGTGGCTGCGCGAGGTGATCTGGCCTGTGCAGGCCGCCATGACTCCCGAAGATGTGTATCTGGCAACGCTGCTCGGCCTCGTTGAAAACCTGACGTGCGGCGTGACTGCGCTCACCGAACATCACAAAATCACGACCAGCCCGGCACATTCCGACGCCGTGATGCAGGCCGCAAGCGAAATCGGGTTGGGCTTTACGCTGGCCTATGGGTGGGTCGATTTGGGAAGCGGCGCGCAGCCGACCGATACGATCCTCGCGGAACTGGACCGCCTGCACGCGCAATATCAAGGCGACGGGCTGCAAATCGCGGTCGGACCGATGGCTCCCTGGCGCTGTTCGGACGCGATGATGCGTGAGACCTTCGCGCGTGCCGAAGCGTGGGACGTGCCGTTCCACCTTCATACCGCCGAAACACTCGCCGAGGTGGACCTGATGCTCGCGCGGAACGGGTTACGCCATATCGAATGGCTGGATGAATTGGGCGTGCTTGCGCCGCGCACGCAGCTTGTACACAGCGTCTGGATCAACGAGCATGAGCAAACGCTGATCGAGCGGTCAGGCGCGCGGGTGGTCCACTGCGCAACGAGCAATATGATCCTCGGCAGCGGGATTGCGCCGATCCCGGCATTGCGGGAGCGTGGCGTCCCGATTTCGCTCGGTGCGGATGGTTCGGGCAGCAACAACAATCAGGATATGGTCGAACTGCTCAAGGTGACAGCGCTGCTCGCGAAAATCGGCACGCTGGACGCGAACGCGATCAATCCCGCCGCTGTGCTGCGTATGGCGACCGCCGGGGTGCTGGAAGCGGGAGCGCGTGCGGACGTGACCCTGATCGATTTGAACACGCCGCGCAGCCAGCCCGTGCATAACGCAGCATCAGCGGTGGTTTATAATGCGAGCGGCGCGGATGTGGATACGGTGATTGTCGGTGGGCGGGTGCTGTTGCGAAACAAGCAGGTGATCGGTGTGGATGTCGCGGGACTCATGCTACGCTGTCGCGCGGCGGCGAAGGATTTGATGCGAAGGGCGGGTGTCGCATGAATTTGGAAAACAAGGTTGTCGTGATCACGGGCGCGGCGCAGCGCGTGGGGCGGGTGATCGCGTTGGAACTGGCGCGGCGCGGCGCAGATATTGCGTTCACATGGTTCTACGAAGGCGAGCCACACGCGCAGACGCAAGCTGAAATCGAGGCGCTTGGCCGCCGCGCATTCGTCGCGCAGGTGGATGTCGCGAACGGGCCGCAGCTTCGCGGGTTTATCGACAACGCGGCGCGCGTGCTTGGCCGGATCGACGTACTGATCAACAGCGCGGGCGTATGGCTGAATAAGCCATTCATGGACATCACGGATGCGGAATGGGACCTCGCGCTCACGGTCAACCTGCGT
This sequence comes from Aggregatilineales bacterium, assembly GCA_965246845.1. Classification (GTDB taxonomy): domain Bacteria; phylum Chloroflexota; class Anaerolineae; order Aggregatilineales; family UBA2796; genus JBBRMW01. Next base: position 29,938 of record CBDFFR010000004.1, on the reverse strand, counting down.
GGACCGTTCACGGCGTCGCAGGCCGCCGCGCGGCATATGCTGGCGGGCGGTGGGGGCGTGATCATCAATATTACGGACCTGAGCGCGTTTCAGGTGTGGCCGGGCAACGCGCACCACGCCGCCGCGAAAAGCGGGCTGGTCTCGCTCACCAAGTCGATGGCGGTGGAACTCGCGCCGATGATCCGCGTCAACGCTATCGCGCCGGGGACGGTCCTTTTGCCGGAGAATGCACCGCCATCGAAACGCGATTGGGCAGAGGGTAAATCGCTGCTCAAGCGGATTGGTTCGCCGGAAGATGTGGCGAAGACCGCCGCGTTTTTGATCGAGATGGATTTCGCGACGGGCGGGGTGTATTTCATGGATGGCGGGCGGGCGCTGGTGTGAGGCGTATCGCTTACGCCGCGCGGTGTTAGAATACGCAGACGTTCCAGGTTCACGGAAATTTTCAAATATGGCCGACTCGCTTTCTCCACAATCGCACCCGATTCGCAAGGTGCTGATCGCCAATCGCGGCGAAATCGCGGTGCGCGTGATTCGCGCTTGTCGCGAACTGGGTATCCGCACCGTCGCGGTCTATTCCGATGCGGACCGCGCCGCGCTGCATGTCCGCTATGCCGATGAAGCGTACCACATCGGACCCCCGCCACCACGCGAGAGCTACCTCGTAATCGACAAGCTGATCGATGTCGCGCGCAAGGCGCAGGTGGACGCAATCCACCCCGGCTACGGGTTTCTCTCCGAGCGCGAAGCCTTTGCGGGCGCGTGCGCGGAGGCCGGGATCGTGTTCATCGGACCGCGCGCGGAGTCCATTGCGACGATGGGCGACAAGCAATCCGCGCGTGAGACGGTCAAGCGCGCGGGCGTGCCGACCATTCCGGGGACGGAAGCAGGCTTGAGCAACGAGGAAATCATACACGCTGCGCATAATTTCGTCGGCTTCCCGCTGATGGTCAAGGCGGCGGCGGGCGGCGGCGGTAAAGGAATGCGAATCGTGCGCCGCCCGGAAGATTTGGAGTCATCGCTGGCGGCAGCCCGTCGCGAGGCCGAAAATGCGTTCGGCGATGGTACGGTCTATCTGGAGCGGCTGCTCGAAGGCGCGCGGCATATCGAGTTTCAAATCCTCGCGGATATGCACGGCAACACGATCCATCTGGGCGAGCGCGATTGCAGTATCCAGCGCCGCCACCAGAAATTGGTCGAGGAGTCGCCCTCGCCATTCCTCGATGACGACCTGCGCCGCCGCATGGGGGAAATGGCCGTGCGCGCCGCGCAATCGGTCAATTACATCAACGCCGGGACGATAGAATGCCTGGTCGATAAGGACCGTAATTTCTATTTTCTGGAAATGAACACGCGCATTCAGGTCGAACACGCCGTCACGGAGATTGTCTACGGTGTGGACCTCGTGAAAGAGCAAATCCGCATCGCGCGCGGGCGCAAGATGGGCGTGACGCAAGAGGATATGGTGATCCAGAATCACGCCATCGAATGCCGCATCAACGCCGAAGACCCGTACAATCGCTTCCTGCCTTCGACCGGGACGGTGAATGTCCACCTCGCGCCGACGGGTCCCGGTATCCGTCTGGATAGCGGGATTTATGCGGGCTACGAGGTGACGCCCTACTATGATTCGATGCTCGCCAAGCTGATATGCTGGGGCAAGACGCGCCCGGAAGCAATTCGCAAGATGAGCCGCGCGTTGCAGGAATACCGGATCATGGGTCTCAAGACGAATATTCCGTTCCACCAGAAGCTGATGGATAGCCATCACTTCATCAGCGGCAAGTTCGATATTGGCTTCGTCGAGCGCGTGAACATCATGGATGAAGTGGACACGGTGAGCAAGCGCAATCAGGAAATTGCCGCGATCCTCGCGACGCTTGTAGCGCACCAGAGCGCGCAGCAGGCCGCGCAGGTCGTCAGCCCGAACGAGCGCGATACGTCGAACTGGAAATGGGTCGGGCGCTACGAGCGGATGCACCGCTAGAACGGGTCGGGCAAGCCGCGCCTCGGAGTAATCGTGTTTTTGTACGGGCGGACCTGCGTGTCCGCCCATCTTAAATTAGCGCCGGAAGAATAGCCCGTCCGCGATCATCGCGAGGAACAGCAGCGCAAGGTACATGGTCGTGTACTTATAGCACTGCCGCGCGGCGATCTTGCTGCCATCCTGCAAAAGGTGCAGCGCCTGATACATCAGCCCCGCGCCGAGTAGCAGCGCGCACAGAAAATAGAACATGCCGAGCATACGAAAGGGCAATGGTAGCAGCGTCAGCACCAAAAGCTGTACACTGTAGAGGACGATTTGTACACGAGTCGCTTCTTCGCCGCGCGCGACGGGCATCATCGGGACGTTGGCGCGCGTGTAATCCGCGTTGACGAGCAGCGCCAGCGCCCAGCTATGCGGCGGCGTCCAATAGAAGATGATCGCGAAGAGCAGCGCAGCTTCCAGCGAAACCGAACCCGTGACCGCCGCCCACCCAACCAATACTGGCATCGCGCCCGCGCCGCCACCAATCAGGATGTTCAAAACGGTGTTGCGCTTGAGCAGCATCGTATACACGACGACGTAATAGATCGCGCCGATCATCGCGAGAACTGCGGTCAGTGGGTTGACCAGCCAATAGAGTAGGAACGCCGACCACGCCAGCAGCGCGAATCCGAATATGAGCGCGTTCTGCGGCTTGATGCGCCCCGCCGGGATGGGGCGCGTGCGCGTGCGCGCCATGCTCGCGTCCATATCGCGGTCGATATAGCAATTCAATACGCTCGCGCCTGCCGAGGCGCAGACACCGCCCAATATCGTCGCGCAGAGCGTCAGCAAAGGGATACCCTGCCCGCGCGCGGCAATCACCATCGCCGTTACGGTTGTGAAGATGAGCAGGATCGAAATGCGCGGCTTGGTGAGCTGCAAATAATCTTTGAGGGGACTGGATGGTGGAAGCGCTTCCGGTTCGCGGAGATGACGGGTCGCTACAGAAGTGGTCAAAATCGGCCTCGCAATACTCGTGCCGCGCGACAGGTCGCGGCAGTGTAAATCGAGGGCATTGTAGCAGTTTGTGCCTTTTTGCGCAATCAGCCGTCACGGCAACACATCAAGATCAAAAGCGCGGGCGGACACAGGTCCGCCCCTACACCGCGCGTTCCATTTTGATGCGTTTAATCCGTGTCAATCCCCGTTTGGCGCGACTTCTCCGCGCTCAGGGCTCGCAAGCGTCATCGAAGATTGCACCACGCGCGGTCCGGCGACATGCAGGTTCGCGGCAATCCACTCGTCGTTCAGTTCCATCCGCTCGAAATCTTTCCAGATGCGTTCGTCGTTGGCGCAACTATAGATACGGCAAACATGCGGGCGGTTCGCATAGATGCCGCAGGCGCGCGTCTCATGGTTGCTGTGCGTGCAATAGCCGTCGCGTTCCTGCCGGATGTAATAGGGCTGGCCGAGGTCCCATTTCACATGGCCGCCTTCGATTTCCGGGGCGCTGAGGGCGAAGCTGAGGCGGCAACAAACGGCGTGGCAAATGTGCATCCGCTCCGCGCAGTTGACGGGTACATAATCGGCGGGCGTCCTGGAATTATTATCGACCCGCATCCCGACACCGATGCTTGCAACCTCTCCATTTTGCGCCCGTTCCTGCCGCACGGACTCCACTTTGCCCACAATTTCATCGGAAGTCAGCGCACCTTTGGCGACCATCGTATCAATCAGCGCATAAAGGAGCGTTTCGGCTTCGTGCAGGCGGTCGGCGTTGGCGGTGAGCGCGGTATGTGTGAAGAACGTGCCGCGCTCGACCTGCCGTTCCAGTTGGTCGAGTTCGTTTCGCTTGTCGCCGGGTGTTTCATCCATGCGGTTACTCTCCTATTTCAAGCTGGTTTTCAGCTTGTCGATCTCGATGTCGCGCTCCTGTGGCGTTTGCTTGACTTCATAGGGCAGCCCGCGAATTTTGCTGAGATAGAACGCGGCGAGGTCCTTGACGCGATATTGAAAGCTATTTCCGTAAGTTGCCTCACGGCTGCCGCCGTAGCGGACGCCACTCGTGTTTTCGAGTAGTCGGGTCAGTACCGGAACCGCGTTCTCCCCCAAACCAACGAAGTGCTGCGCGACGGGTTCATCGAGCTGATCCGGCAAGCCCCAGGGGTTCGCCATGCGCGTCAAATTTTGTTCAAGTGCCGCCGCGTAAATGGCGGCGAGGCGCTCACGTTCGGCTGAGGGTGGGTAGCCCGGCTCCTTTGCAAAGAGGATTTCCGCAGCCAGAAAAGCCACGAGAGGCGGCGTACCGGTGGCCCCTACAAGCTGGTGCAACGCCGGGTCTGCTTCCGGTTCAGCCCAGAGTGCATCGAGTGTTTCAGTTTCCATTTGCATGAAAAGATCGGAATAATTAAACTGCGCCAGTTTCCCGGCGATAGTCGAACCGCGTTGCGAATTCATCCATTCCCCTTTCAGAACAGTACAGCCGACTGCACAAGCCGCGAACAACATACATCCAATCACGCGAAGCCACTTCCGGCGCATCGATAGTTACCCTTGAGAATCAGGGAACAAGTCAGGCTATTTCAGTTTGTGGCTGCCCGGTCGGGTTCGGGCGCATCTCCGGCTCCAGGATCGCGTCCGGCCTCTGCGCATCGGAAAGGTCGCGAGTTTGCACCCACCCCACCTTCCCCGTCGAAGCACCATCGACGACCGTGACCTTCTGCCACTGATCGCGCGCTTCAACGCCCTGATTGGCCGGGTTGGTGGCGCCGTTATCCGTGACCTCGACGCGCGTATTCATCGCGAGGGTCGCTACCTTTGTCGGCGTCGCTGCGGCCATCCCCACCATCGACCCCAGCCAGGACATTGCCGAGGATGCCATGCCCATGACGCCCGTTTGAGCAGCCGGGGCAGGAGCGCTCATCAATGGAACCAATCCGAATGCAATGTATTTGCCGGAAACGTTGGGAAGCGGCAGTGCGTTCGCGCCTGTCGAGGTCTTTGTCGTATTCCATTGTTGTGCTGCCGCGCCGAAGGTAGCCGAGGGTGCATCGTTGGAAACAACCGTCAGTGGCAGCTTTGTGAATGTGCCAGCAGCATCGGTCTCCCAGCCCCATTGTACCGAACCGTAATACGTCCCTTCCTGTTCCCCTTCAATGGCAAGCGCCGTAGTTTCAAACTTCTGGCTGGCGTCTGCACCACGTCCCGGCAATTGTGGCGTATCCTTGAGCGTGGCGTCCTGAATTTTTTCCGCGCCAGTGGCATCTTTATAGCGGAAGCCATGTTGTCCCCACCCTGCATTTGCACCTTTATCCGTCAACTTGGTATCAGTCGCCGGGGCATTTTCGACCGCGTACATCGGGTTACGATTGTGGGGAGCTTGATCGACGTGGAAACCTTCGCCCGGTTGCCCGACCGGAATATTCCGATCTTTTACCGCTGCATTGATGGCGATGTTCTTCCCTTTGTCGGCTGACTTGACAATTTGTGTCGTGCCGATTTGCTTGGCATTCACTTTGTCGCCCGGCGCGAAATGGAGGTCAATATCAACACCAATGTTATCAGTACCATCGACAATATTGTCATATTTCGCGGTATCCCACTCGCCCGCCCAGGTCTTCACGGCGCGCTGAATTCGCCTGTTGGGTTGTCCGCTGCTGATACGGTTGCGAATGTTGAGCGCGGGTGAGGTGTATTGACGTTGCGCGTTCGAGGTTTGGGGACTAGCGGCGTCGGATGGAGACTGCTGCGACTTTTTGGCAGCGATCAGGCGCTGGACCGCCTGATTGCCTATCGTCTGCTGTAATTTGAGGATGTCCGAACTTTCGCTCTCATTGTGAAGTTCAGAGCGGACCTCACCGGACCTAGACTCAGGCTTCGCTTCGGAATGTCGCTGCCGCATAATAAATTCCTCCTGCCGTCAACGTGTGATTGACGTTGGCGACTCAGTATAGGACTCTTTAAAAAATTGCGCAATTGGGCAGTAGTACATCCGGCTTGATGAGCGCGATTGCATAATCGTACACAGCCTGAACCGCGTACCATTTGTGGAATGTAAGTCATCGCCTGAATCACATGCTTATTTTGAGCTATAAAGAACTTTTAAAACATCTCCATTGCAGATAACAGCCAAACAGGGTATTATACGGCCTGTCAACTAAAGCAGGGTATGCAATGAACAGGCGAGACTTTTCACGCGCATTGATTTTGTTCCCGGTCGCTATAACCACTGGACAACTCAACCCTTCGTCTCAGCTGGCAGCTTCGGCCTCCGAAACAACGCTCGTTCCTGAAATTGTTGCATATACCGCGAAGATACAGACGTATGAAGCGATGCTCGCCCTTCAACCGGGTTTCTCCTGGTACATCCACAATGAACTGCGCCATCTCTACATCGGCACAAATGAGCCGAAGGCGATGGAGCATTCCGATGCGATTCTTGCACATTCATTTATGGATAACTACGTCCTGAGTACCCTGAGTGATTGGCAGGACGATGTGGACACCGCCCGCGCAATTCTGGTGTTGACCAACCGCGCTGAACGATTTGCGTATCTGCCCCATCTCAGCGCGGCATGTCTGATCAAGGCGGCTGATCTGTCTCGAACAACTGGTCGGCTTTCCGAAGCAGACGCGATGTATGCATATGTAATAACGCTCGGTTACGCTGAATGGCTGGCCTTGCCAACGCTCAAGCACTACCGCGTGCTTGCGAAGATGCGGCTTGAAGGTGAGGTCAGGACAACGCTCTAGGTCGGCAGATTCGACGGCGCAACAGGCGGCTTCGGCGGTGGCGAGGCGAGGATTTGGGCGCGCATGGCCGCCGTCTCGCCCATGCCCGGCTTCCACTCGTCGGCGAGCGCCCCGGCTGCGCGCGTGCGCTCCAGCCCACCCAGATTGCGCGCGATAATCTCCACCATATCGGGACGCACCCACACAATCGAGTCAAGCTGGATCGCCTTCGCGCCGACGCTCAGGAATTCACGCGCATCGTCCGGGTTGTGGATGCCACCGGAGCCGATCACCGGGATTTGTACGCTATGCACGGCCTGCCCGACCGCCCGAATCGCGAGCGACTTGAGCCAGGGACCATACAGCCGCCCGCCGACCATCGCGCCCGTGAGCGGGTCACGCGCCGTCCCGCGTGGGGGAGCAGCAACCACCACAGCGCCCGCGCCTGCGTCCTGCGCGGCTTGCGCAAGTTGTGCAGCGTTGTAGAGGCAGACTCGCACAAGGATCGGCAGCTCGGTATGCTGCTGCACGGCGTTGAACATCAATTTAATGTCGCGGTGCGTGGCGTCGTCGCTCATGCCGAGTTCGATAGCGGCAATTCCCTCGCGGCCTTCGAGCGCGCCGACGCAGCGCATGAGTTCATCCGGCGCGGTCGCGGCGAGGTGAACGATAATCGGGCAGGGGCTGAGTTTCCACGCTGGAGCGTAGTCGCGGACCGCCCTTGTGATGCCGGGGTTGGGCAGCCCGCTATGCACGAGGACGCCGCTATCCAGCGGGATTACGCGCGTCCCGCCAGCGGCCTTGCGCGGCCTGAACGTGATCGGGTTCGTGACGATCCCTCCCAGCTTACTGAGATCGATCAGCTTGCCGTATTCCGGTCCGAAGCCGACCGTCCCCGCCGAACACATGACCGGGTTATCGAGCGTGAGCGGCTGCTTGCCGCCTGTCAATTCGATCATTCGAGCGAGACCAGCGCAAGGTCGAACGCCGGACCCTCGACGCACGCCGCTACATCTTCGCCGCGCACCCGCACCAGACACGCGAGGCACGCGCCCACGCCGCAGGGCATTGGCGGCTGGAACAGGCCAAGAACATAGCCGGCCGCGATTTCGCCGCGTGCGTCCTTCGCGGCGGCGCGCAACTTCAAATAATATGCGCGGTCGTGCGGCGGTGGTGCGACCGCGACGATCTGATCCGCCCAGCGGATGCTATCGCGCTGCCCCTGCCATGTCGCATCCTCGCCACGCAAAATTTCAATCTCCGGCGGGAGCGCTTCGAGCGGGTAGCGTTGCGCCTCACCAATGAGCGCCAGCGCGACCGCAACGCGCACGTTCAGCGCCTGCTCTGCGAGCATCAGCAGCGCGGCGGGTGATGAATCGAAGGCGACGAGCAGCAGCGTCCGTGCCGTCTCGCGCAGCAGGAGCGGTTTACCGACTGGACCCAGAAAACCGACGACCTGCCCCGGCTGGTACGTCACCGCTGCGGAGCGTTCGACCGTGACCGTGCCGCCGCGCTTGCGGATCGGGACCCAGGGTTCGCGCAAATACGGGTCATAGGATTCTGTCGCGCGGGCGAGGAAAACCTGCCCGGCCTGCACGGTCCGGTGCGGCACGTCGACAGCGATGTCGAGTTGTTGAATGGCGCTTCCGACGCGCCGCACGCGCTCGATGATGACTTGCGATTCTTGCAATGATATATCCTTTGCGCGTTAAGGATAGTGCAGGCTTGAATTTCGGTCAAATCAATGAAGGTCAGCACAACAATGAAACGGGCGGACACATCGGTCCGCCCCTACAAATACGCGCAATTTTTTGGTGTAGGGCGCGCGGCTTGCCCGTCCAGAATATACCGGGCGCTAGTTCGAGTGCCAGACCGGGAAGCCTTCGCTATTGCCGCTCTTGACCAACTGGCGCGCGTTGGAACCATCCGCGCCAATCAGGAAAATCTTGTGCGTGCCGCGCTTGTCCATGTCCACTTCGTAGACAATCTGGCTGCCATCCTGCGACCATGACGGGTACATCTCGATCTGGTTGGCTTTGGTCAGACGGCGCGGCGCGGAACCATCGATCCGGCCAATCACGATGCGCGTCTCGACCGCCGATTTGCGGCTTGGCGCGGTCATATACGCAATCTGCTTGCTATCTGGCGACCAGACCGGAAATGAGTTCTGCGTCTTGCCATCGCTGACGCGCTGCAACTGTGCGGTCTGCGCGTTCACGATATAAACCTGATCGTTACCCTCGCGATTCGAGGTGAAGGCGATCCACTGGCTATCCGGCGACCAGACCGGGTATTGGTCGGCACTACCCTTCGCATTCGAGAGGTTGCGCGGGTTCGCGCCCGTCGCGGCGTCCATCACGTAAATACCATCGGGCTGGCTGTAGGTGATCCACTTGCCGTTAGGCGACCACGAGGGGCTATATGCGCCGGCGTGTGTCTGCGTCAGCTTGCGCGCCTGCCCACCCTGCGCCGGGATGACCCACACATCGGCATCGCGGCTGAAAGCGATCTGCTTGCTATCCGGCGACCATGCAAACTCGGTCGATTTGACGAGCTGGCGAACGCCGCGTGTCCGCGCGTCGACGGTGTAAATCCACTGCTGCTGATCGGTCGGGGACGAACCATCGAGCAGGACGAAGGCGACCTGCGAGCCATCCGGCGACCATGCAGGCGAGAATGCTGCAGCCTGGTTGAACGTGACGAGGCAGCTTGTCGCGCCGTCGGGCGTGCTGATGTAGAGGCCGGTTTCCGAGCCATTTTTGGCGAGGAATGAAATCGCCCCGGTCAGGCTGCCACCTTCGCACGCCACGACAAGGCCGTTGCCTTCGCTCGCGGAGACGTGCAATCCGCCGAGCGTCGATGCGACGATGAACAGGACTGCTGCGCAGATGATTTTGAGCGATGGGCGGTGCATTTGAACCTGCCGGAATAATGTCGATGAATGACCGAATTATAGGAGGACAACAGGAGCGCTATATAGGACTAAAGTAATGGAAAGCTGCTTTGTATCGAAACTGTTATAGTGTTTTTAGACTTGCAAGAAGCCGGAATATACAAACCGTAAAAGTGATATTTTTGTGAACTCGCACGCATGATCCGCTACACTTGTGCGCTGAGGGTAAGCATGGGCGCTGCGGACAATATCATTCTGGTCGGGTTCATGGGGACCGGCAAGACGACGGCGGGCAAACTGACGGCGGATCGCCTCGGCTGGCGCTTCGTGGATACCGATGCGCTGCTCGAAAAACGGGCGGGCAAACCCGTCGCGGAGATATTCGCGCAGGATGGCGAAGCCGCGTTCCGGGCGCTCGAAGCGGCGCTTTGTACAGAGCTGGCGGGATGGCATAATACGGTCATCGCGACGGGTGGCGGGATTATCCTCAACCCGGCGAACCGCGAGAGCTTGTTGCGCGCCGGGCTTGTCGTCTGCCTCATGGCCTCTGCGAAACAGATTGCGGCGCGGCTCCAGCACGACGCCGACCGCCCTCTGCTCGCCGGACCGGACCGCCTCGCGCGGGTGGAAACGCTGCTCGAATCACGTGCCGCGATTTATGCCGCGATGCCGCACCGCATCGATACCACAGGAACGACCCCCTTCACCGTCTCCGAAAGGATCATCCAGTTATGGCGTTCCGCACGCTGACCGTTACCGCACCCGGTAAACAATATCCGATTCACATTGGCGATGGGCTGCTCGCCGACGCCACCGCCTTGCTCGAACCGCTGCATGGGCGGCGCGTGGTTGTCACGAATGAGACGCTCAAGCCGCTGCACGCGGAGCGACTTGCTCAGGCACTCGACGCGGCACTGATTGCGCTGCCCGATGGCGAGGTATACAAAACGCTTGATAGCGTTGCCGCGCTGTACGACTCGTTCGCGGCGCTCGGCCTCGACCGCAGCGCCGTCGTGATTGCGCTCGGCGGTGGCGTGATCGGGGATATGGCGGGCTTCGCGGCAGCGACCTATCTGCGCGGGCTGTCGTTCGTACAAATCCCGACCTCGCTGCTTGCGATGGTCGATTCAAGCGTTGGCGGGAAGGTCGGCGTGAACCTGCCGCAGGGCAAGAACCTCGTTGGCGCGTTCAAGCAGCCGGAAATGGTCCTGATCGATACGGCGGTCCTCGCGACCCTGCCCGATGTCGAGCGGCGCTGCGGACTCGCGGAAGCCATCAAACATGGGCTGCTCGCGGACCCCTCGCTATTAAACCCGGATGAATACAGCGCAATTACGCCGGAGTTCATCGCGCGGGCGGTGCAGGTCAAAATCGACGTGGTGCAGCAGGACCCCTATGAGCAGAATATCCGCGCATGGCTCAACCTCGGCCACACCTTCGGCCACGCGATAGAGAATGTCGCGCATTATTCGTGGCGGCATGGTGAAGCGGTCGCCGTTGGGCTGGTCGGCGCGGCGCGGCTCTCGGTGCGGCATGGTCTGGCCGATGCGTCGCTCGCAGAGCGTGTCGTGGGGCTACTGCGCGCGGCGGGGCTGCCCACATCCTACAGCGGGTTCGACGCGGAGGACCTGCGCGCGGCGATGGAACAGGACAAAAAACGGGCGGGGGCGCGGCTGCGGTTCGTGCTGCTGCGCGGCGCGGGCGAACCGGGCCTTTACGACGACGTAGACGACGGCGAAATCATGGACGTGTTGCAGGGATTACGCCTCGAATAACAGGTACAATCATACGAAAGGAGCATTGGCGCGAAGGCAGAATGTGCGCGCCCGTAAATTTTCAATGACGCAGTACGACGACATTATTCAATCCAACCACGACTACACCCTGTATTCGTGGGTCGCGCAGGGGACCGTCAACCCGATCCCGGTTGACCATGCCGAAGGTATTTATTTTTGGGACGTCAACGGCAAGCGCTACACCGATTTCAACAGCCAGTTGATGAACGTGAATATCGGTCACGGCAACCGCAAGGTCATTCAGGCGATAAAGGACCAGGCCGACAAGCTGGCCTATGTGTACCCCGGCATGGCGACGGACGTGCGCGGCGAACTCGGCAGGAAGCTCGCGGAGATCATGCCCGGCACGCTCACGCGCACATTCTTTGGTACGAGCGGCACGGAAGCGACCGAAACCGCGATGAAGATCGCGCGGCTGTATACCGGACGCCAGAAGATCGTTGCGCGCTATCGCAGCTTTCATGGCGGCGGCTTCGCGGCGATGACCGTAGGTGGCGATCCGCGCCGTATCCCGAACGAGCCGAGCGTCCCCTGGGCGGTGCATGTCCACGACCCGTACCGCTACCGCTGCCAGTTCTGCGGCAAGCTGGACGCCTGCACGCTGATGTGTGCCGATCACGTCCTGCAAACCATCGAGTTCGAGGGACCGGAATCGGTGGCAGCGGTGATTATGGAAGGCTATAGCGGATCGAGCGGGATTATCCCGCCGCCGAACCCGGAATACTGGACGCGCATCCGCGAATATACGCGCCAGCACGGGATCATGCTGATCGTCGATGAGGTGATGAGCGGCTTCGGGCGCACGGGCAAATGGTTCGGGATCGACAATTATCCCGGCGTGGACCCGGACATCATGGCGATGGCGAAAGGCATCACCTCCGGCTATGTGCCGCTGGGCGCGACCAGCGTGAGCAAGGAAATCGGGGACTATTTCGAGACGCATCCGCTCGCGGTCGGCGGGACGTACAGCGGGCATACGCTCGCGTGCGCGGCAGCGGTCGCGTGTATCGACGTTTACGAACAGGATGGCCTAATCGAGAACGCGGCGCGGATGGGCGAGGTCCTCTCGCGTCATCTGAACGATCTCAAAGATGAACACGCCTGCGTTGGCGACGTGCGCGGGATCGGCTTATTCCAGGTAATCGAGCTGGTCAGGAACCGCGAGACGAAAGTGCCGATGAGCGAATTCAACAAGCCGCTCACGGAGCCGATGAAGAAGATGAACGCCTACCTCCTGAGCAAAGGGCTGTATACCTTCGTCCGCTGGAATATGATCTTCTGCTGCCCACCGCTGATTATCGATCAGGCGCAGTTGGATGAAGCGATGAGCATCATCAACGAGGCGCTGGCGATTGGGGATCAATACACGGAGTAAGCAAGTATTTCTTTGTAGGGGCGGACCGATGTGTCCGCCCGGCAGAACGGGTCGGGCAAGCCGCGACCCCTACACCGGATCACGCGCATTTTCGTAGGGGCGGACCGATGTGTCCGCCCTTAACCCTACTCGGTTTGCTTATCGGCGCGTTTGGCCTTCGTGGGTTTTGGTGCGGGTGCGTCGTCACTTGCGGGCGATACTTCCGGCGCAAGTGGCAACGCGGCCTGCCGACGGGCGAAACGCTCCGCAATCTCGCGCTCGAAGCCAACTGTCTTGGGCTGATACCAGCCGGGGCGCTCCATGCCTTCCGGCAAGTATTGCTGCGCGACCCACGCGCCGGGGAACTCGTGCGGATACTTATATGAATCGGAAGGGTTATCGCTGCCATCGTGCCGCGCTTTGGCGGCGTTCGCGGTCTTGTCGCGCAGGTGCGCCGGTACGGGCGCGGGTCCGCTCTTTTCCATGTAATCGAGCGCCTTGAAGATCGCGCCTGCCGTGTTGCTCTTGGGCGCGGTCGCACAATAGAGGCAGGCGTGCGAGAGGAAGTAATTGCCTTCCGGCATCCCCACCCGCTCGAACGCTTCCGCGAGCGAATTGACCACCGTGATCGCGTCCGGGTCAGCGAGGCCAATATCCTCGCTGCACAGGATCAACATGCGCCGGAAGATGAAATGCGGGTCCTCGCCTGCGTGCAGCATCTTCGCCATCCAATAAAGCGCGGCATCCGGGTCGCTCCCGCGCAGGCTCTTGATGAACGCGCTGCTCGTGTTGTAATGCTCATCCGAGTCGCGGTCGTAGCGGGTCGCGCGGCGCTGGATGCTCTCCGCCGCAATATCGCGCGTGACCACAATCGTCTCTTCGGCGTTCGGCGGGGTGGTCATCGCGGCCAGTTCAAGCGCATTGAGCGCGCTGCGCGCGTCGCCATTCGCCATCTCGACCCAGTGTTCGAGCGCGTCCGGCTCGACCTGTAAATTCAGCTTTCCCAGACCGCGCTCCGAGTCGCGCATCGCGTTACGCAGGATGGTCCGCAGATCGTCGCGCGTGAGCGGTTCCAGCGCGAAGACGCGCGAACGGCTGATCAGCGGTCCGATCAGATAGAAAAACGGGTTTTCGGTGGTCGCGCCGATGAGCGTGATCGTCCCGGCCTCGACGTGCGGCAGGAGCGCGTCCTGCTGCGCCTTGTTCCAGCGGTGGATTTCATCGACGAAGAGGATCGTCTTCTCGTTGCTGAACTGCTGCGCGGCACTCTCCACCACGTCGCGCAGTTCCTTGACGCCATCCAGCACGGCGTTGAGGGTCGCGAAGCGGGCGCGCGTCTCCTTCGCGATGATGTTGGCGACGGTCGTTTTACCCGTCCCCGGAGGTCCGCTGAGAATGATCGATCCCAGCTTGTCGGCTTCAACCGCGCGACGCAGCAGCCGCCCTTCACCGATGATATGATCCTGCCCGATGTATTCCGCGAAGTTGCGCGGGCGCATCCGGTCCGCGAGCGGGGGGCGGCGCGCATCGGGCGAATTCGAGAAGAGATCGGGCTGTATTTTTGCGTTTTTGCTTGATTTTGTCGCCATGAAGTCCCCGGATGTGGATTAGCGCAATTATGCCGCAATCGGGTCGGTATCGAAAAATTTTCACGGTGTGGTGATGACACGATGTCAGTCACGGGCGGACACATCGGTCCGCCCCTACAGGCGCGCATTTCGTAAGGGCAGCCTTATGTGTCCGCCCACGCATGGGCTACAGTCCATTCTCCGCGCGCCAGCGCAGCACATCCTGCGCGTGTTCCTGCTCGTGCAGCGTAGCCGTATCCTCGATCAGCGTGTAAATCGGCTCGCCTTCCATCCACGCGAAGCGGTTACTGTCGTTGAGTAATTTGTCATCCAGCCGTTCGATGCTGAGGATCAATTGCTTGTGAACATTCGCGAAATCTTCCTGAATGATGTCGAGCGGGCGGCGCACATTGACCCGATATTGATCCTCGTTGAATTCATCGAAGTCTTCAATTTCGATCAGGTGCGGCACACGCCCCGGCTTGCCCAGCCCGGCCAGCGCGGTGATCAATTCGCTCTCCCAGGCGGTCAGGTGCGCCAGCAGGTCCTTCACCGACCAGATGCCGATAGCGAAGGGACGCAGCAGCGCATCATCGGGCAGCCCCGCTATTGCCGCGAGCAGCGCCGCGCGTCCGTTTTTCACGCTGTTGATCAATTCTGCCTTCTTCACGCCCGCAACCTCGCGATTGACGCTCAATTTTCCGACCTGTATAATACTCCCGCTTTCGCCCTTCGGCGAGACTTTACTATCCGCCAATTTTCCCCGTTGCGACCGCTTCCGTATTTCGCGAGCCTGTCCGCTGCGGCGAAAAGAGAGAATTGGAGTCTATATGTAT
Organism: Aggregatilineales bacterium; assembly: GCA_965246845.1. Taxonomy (GTDB): domain Bacteria; phylum Chloroflexota; class Anaerolineae; order Aggregatilineales; family UBA2796; genus JBBRMW01. The sequence continues at coordinate 14,791 of CBDFFR010000004.1, read as the reverse complement.
GCAGTCGTTATTTCCGGGGGTCGCCAGCATAAAGCCGTCCCCGGCACAATCATCGATGTCGAAAAGCTGGAAGTCGAGGCCGGGCAAACGCTGGACCTCAACCCCGTGCTGCTCGTCGTCCCGGATGAAGGCGAGCCGCAGATTGGCCGCCCGAACGTCGAAGGCGCAAGCGTGCGCGTGACCGTCATCGGCAACTATCGCGCGAAGAAAATTCACGGCTGGAAGTATAAGCCGGGTCGCCGCTATCGCCGCCAATGGGGACACCGCCAGACCTATACCCGTCTGCGTATCGAATCAATCATCGGCTAGAGGGAAACATGGCACACAAAAAGGGCGGCGGCTCCAGCCGCAACGGTCGCGACAGCAATGCACAACGGCTCGGCATCAAGCGTTTCGGGGATGAATTCGTGATCCCCGGCAACATCATCATCCGCCAGCGCGGGACGCAGTTCTATCCCGGTCCGGGGACGGATATGGGCAAGGACCACACGATTTTCGCGACGACCCCCGGCTACGTTTCGTTCGAGTGGATACGCGGTGGGGTGCGGCAGATTGCCGTACGTCCACTGCGTAAGACCGAAGAAGCTGAAGTCGTCAATACCTAGTAGCAGAACGACAGACGGGCAGCCACGCACACTGATTTCAGTCAGGCAAGCGTGGGCTGCCCGTCGTTTGTCTCTCACCCGCGACTGCTTGTATATTCGATAAGTCGCTGCGCCAATCCAGAGCGATCCGCAGCGCGTAGAGAGGAATGATAGTCATGCGTGAAGGTATTCACCCCAAATGGTTCCCGGATGCGAAGGTCGTGTGCCTCGCCTGTGGGACAGAATGGCACATCGCCGGAACCAAGCCCGAAATGCGCGTCGATATTTGCGCGAATTGCCACCCCTTCTATACGGGCGAGCAGCGCATCGTCGATACGGAAGGACAGGTTGACCGCTTCATGAAGCGCCTCGAAGCAACCACGACCCGTCAGGTCGATACGGATGCGAAGACGCAGGAGAAGGCGGAAGTCACCATCGCGCAGCTCGACCTCGGCAAGCAGTACACCGAACTGCTGGAAGCGAACGGCATCAAGACCGCGACCGACTTCATCCGCAAGCTCGAAGAAGGCGGCGACGACGCGATCCTCAACATTCGCGGCCTCGGTCGGAAGGTCCTGACAGACGCCAAGAAGCGGCTCCGCGCGCGTGGCTACGCGCTCCCGGTCGCCCAGTAGCTAGTATGATCCACCGCGCCGGACGCATCGAAGTCGTTTGCGGCAGCATGTTCAGCGGGAAGACCGAAGAGCTGCTCCGCCGGGTGAAGCGCGCACGCATCGCCCGGCAGACGGTTCAAATCTTCAAGCCCACCGTCGATACGCGCTTCTATGAGGGGCGCGTTACCTCACATAGCGGCTTCGGAGACGACGCGCTCACTGTGCGCAGCGCACGCGCAATAATCGATTGCCTCTCCCCCGAAACGACCGTCGTGGCGGTGGATGAGGCACAATTTTTTGATATGGGACTGCTCGATGTGGTGGAGCGCCTCGCGGATCGCGGGTTGCGCGTCATCGCGGCGGGTCTCGATCTCGACTTCCGGGGGGAACCTTTCGGACCGATCCCGGCGCTGATGGCTCGCGCGGAAGAAGTGACCAAACTGCACGCGATCTGCGTTCAGTGTGGGGAACTTGCCAGCCGGACGCAGCGCCTCGTGAACGGTCAGCCTGCTCGCTTCGATGACCCGGTGATTATGATCGGCGCTTCGGAAAGCTACGAAGCGCGCTGTCGCCAGTGTCATCGCGTACCACGAGGAGAGAAAATTCATGAAGAAGCGTAACTTTTTGGGGCTGTTGATCACCCTCTTCGCGCTATCTGCGTGCAGCGCCCTCGGTTTCCCAGGTAATGGCGTGATCACTGCCACAGCCGACCCGCGCATTATTCAAATTACGGTGACGAACACACCCGGTAATGGGGGCATCGTCCCGCCGTCGGCCACTGCGGTCGCCGCGCTTCCGACAGCGGTAACGCTCGCCCCCACCAGTGACACAACGCCGACAGTGGGCAGCGTACCGACCAGTGGGGCGCTCCCGCCGGGTCCGAGCGTCACGCCGCAGCCCGTCGTCTCCGCAACGCCGAACATCTTCCCAACCGATACGCGCTTGCAGGTCTACATCGCGCAGGAAGATTTCGAGGGGGGCTACATGTTCTGGGTACAGCCCATCGGCCAGATGTGGGTCCTGCTGCCCGATAACATCACCAACAGCGCGCCCGGTACGCAGCCGACCAGCGGCCAGTGGCGCGTCTACGCTGACCCTTTCAAGGAAGGCGAAGCGGAAACTGACCCCGCGTTGAACCCGCCGCAGGGTCGTTATCAGCCACGTCGCGGTTTCGGCAAGCTGTGGCGCGAAACGCCCGAACTGCGCAACAACCTGGGTTGGGCGCTCACGCCGGAATTCGCGCTGCAAACCGCCTACGCTTATCAGCCCGGCGGCTCGGTCAATGCGCAGGGACAGTATGTCCCCGGTCCGGGTCGCCATTCGCTGATTACCTTGAGCCGCAACACGTTCGAGTTCATCGAACCGGACCCCGCGAAGGGTGAGAAGGTCGGTCGCTGGCGCAAGGCGGGTTGAGCGATTGAAGTCTATTTGCGGGGCATAATCCTCGCACTACAGGGAAAACAACCCGGTCCATAGTGGCCGGGTTTTCTATTGTATATCGTGGGTCGGTCAATCCCGACACTTGCGCACGGTAGTGTAGGGGCGGGGCTTGACCCGCCCGTGCAACGATATGTCATACTAAATCTGGATAAATAAATTACTGTTCGGGCGGACATATCGGTCCGCCCCTACACCATACACGCGAATGTATAGGGAGTCGAATCGCCCCATTATATTTACGGATTTGGTATCGCACAGAATTGGTTTTACAAAAAAAGAAGGCTTGATCCTTTCGAGATCAAGCCTTCCAGAGTAGTAGAGGAAACGACTAGCGCGCGGCGGTTCCCGCAACTGTTGCACGCACCGTCGCGGCGGTTGTCGCGCGAACCGTTGCGGCAGTTGTTGCACGCACCGTTGCGGCGGTTGTCGCGGCAGGGGCCTTTGTCGCAGCGGTTGTTGCACGCGCGGTCGAGACAGCAGCGTTCGGGTTCAGGCCGAGGACGAGGTTCGCCTTCGCCGCAGCGCCCGCGCGCTGATAGGTGATGACAATCGTGTCACCCGACTTCTTGGTTTCGATCACGTCGAAGATGTCCGGGAGACCAACAAGCGCGGTGCTATCGACACCGAGCAGAATATCACCGACCTTGAGGCCAGCCGTCGCTGCCGGGCTGCCAGCAGTCACAGCCAGTACGCGGACGCAGCGTTGGCCGCCGCGAGTTTCACCCGTCTTGTTTGCGGTAAGGCCAACGGTGATACCTGCATACGCAGGAACCTGACCTACCGGGACATTTGTGGAAGTAGCGGTCGGCGGGATCGCGGTCGCTACCTTCGTCGCGGCAGCGGTTGCAGCCTTCGTCGCAGCAGCAGTCGCCACCTTTGTCGCGGCAACTGTTGCCGCAGACGTGGCGGCGGTCGTTGCAACGGTTGTCGCAACGGTCGTTGCGGCGACGGTCGCCGTCGCGGGGAGTGGTGTCGGGGTCGGGGGCGCAACGCAGAGCGTGTCGATTGCAATGCTGGGTGCAGTGGCGGCCATTGTCGCCGCGCTCATCGCCATTGTGCTGGACATGGTGGCGGCGCTCATCGCCATCGTACCCGCCATTGTCGCCGCGCTCATCGCCATCGTGCCGGACATCGTGGCCGTCGCCGCGCTGGCGCTGGAAGCCGTGCCGCCCGCAAAGCTCGCGAGCGCGATAACAGCGGCCAGACTTGTTGCTGCACTGAGCCGAACGAACCATGAAACTTTTGTCATACCAGAAATCCTCCCTAAATTTGGCAAGGGGCAGTGCCGAGAGTGGACCCCCAAAATACACGCGCAAGCCAATAGTAGCCTATGGTTTAACCAATGTAAAGCCGAACTATGTGTGTTTCTTAAAGAACTGCAAGTGCTTGTGCGGCTTGCTAGGGTGTGTCTATAAACTCAACCCAGCCATCAATGGACCGGACTACTACGGCGGCATACCCTGAGCTGCGGGACACCGGACCGTAATAGCGCGTTGGCTTTAGCCCCGCGCGACAGGTTGCAGACATGTTCTAGGTATTTTCCGCAGTAGGCAATGTGCGCAGGGCAACCCCGGAAATCGCGGCGCGAAGTGCGGCGCGGTCATCCCAGGGATATTCGACCGTCCCGAATGCCATACTCTGTTCATGACCCTTCCCGCAGGCGATCACGACATCGCCCGGCTGCGCAAGGCCACACGCGAACGCGAGCGCCTGCCCGCGATCCGGGATGCGCCAGAAGGTCTGCCCCTCGATGCCGCCGCGCGCAATCGCGGCTTCGGTCATCGTCGCGAGGATGTTTTCAAGTGGTTCCGTACGCGGGTCTTCTGCCGTAAAAATGCTGATCGTCGCGAGTTCGAGCGCGGCATCGGGCATCAGGCGGCGCTTTTCGCGGTCACGCAGCCCCGCGCAGCCGAAGACACAGATGACGCGCTTGCCCGGCGTAATCAGCGTGCGCGCGGCTTCGAGAGCGCTGCGCAGCGCATTCGGTGTGTGCGCGAAATCGACAAGCGCGAGGTAATCCTGCCCTGCGTCGATGCGTTCCATGCGCCCCGGTATGGCCGGGAGCGTATCGAGCGCGGATTGCAAGGTCTGGTCGAAGGCTTTCCAGTTCCCGTTGAAAATCAGCGCGGATGTGACGGCAACCGCCGTGAGAACATTCGCAATGTTGTAATCACCCGCAAGCCGGGTTGACAGTTCCAGCCGTTCGCGGCCTGCGAAGCTGACGCGGATCGTGGTCGCGGCTGCGCTGTGCTGCACGCTGGCCGCGCGGAAGGTTTCGCGGCGTGGCGCTGCACTGTCCGGCCTGATTGAAAAATAGCGCGTGTCGCCGGGGCTGCACAACGCGGCGAAATAGGGTGCATTCGCGTCATCCGCGTTGAGGATGAATGCCTTCCGGCGGTCCATCGCGGGCTTGCGGAAGGCGTCCTGCGTCTGCCGGAAGAGGTCCGCTTTCGCATCACGGTACGCCGCGAACGAACCATGAAAATCGAGATGTTCATGCGTGAGGTTGGTCAGCGCGGCAACATCGTATTCGACGCCGCGCACGCGCCCCTGCGCGAGGCCGTGACTGGTCGTTTCGAGGATGCAGTATTTCAGCCCGGCGTCGGCCATTCGCCGCAAATAACGCTGTACATCCGGCGCTCCGGGCGTCGTGACGTGCAGCCCGGTCGAGATTGCCTCGTCACCAATCACGGCATTGACCGTGCTGATCATCCCTGTTGGCAATCCAGCAGTTTTCAAAATATGGTAAATCAGGTTCGTCGTGGTCGTCTTGCCATCGGTCCCGGTCACGCCGACGACGATCAGCGCGCGGGACGGGAAGCCCTCCCATGCCGCCGCGAGCGGTCCGAGCGCGAACATCGCGTTCGCGACCTGCGCATAGGGCGCATTGCTGCTTATCGTTTTGGGCGGGCGCTCCCCGATGATCGCCACCGCGCCGCGCTCAATCGCATTCGGGATGCGTTCGTGGCCGTCGCTGCTTGCGCCTCTGCGCGCGACGAACACGCCACCCGGCTGGATCAGGCGGTCGTCTTCGGAGACGGGTGCGCTGATCTGCGGGTCCGTTGTCGGCGCAGCGAGGAGCTGCCCCGGCGCGAGCGCGGCCAGCAGCGCGGAAAGGTTCAACTGCGCAGCGCCGCCCCAAGCTGGCGTTCGGCGGCGCGCACGATGCGCGTTTGCACTTCGGCGGCGTCCCGATCCATCAGGGTGCGGGTCGCGTCGCGGAAGACGAGCGCATACGCAAGGCTCTTTTTGCCCGCTGGTACGGGCGTCCCGCTGTAGACATCGAACAGCGTCACCGAGGCAAGCAGCGCACCGCCTGTTTCTTCGATCACGCGCTGTACATCGGCGGCGGATGTCGCCTCATCGACGATCAGCGCAATATCCTGATAAATCGCGGGTTGTGTCGGCACAGGCGCGACGAGATAGCCTTCGGAGGCGTTGCCGAGCAGCGCTTCCGCATCGAATTCTGCCGCGTAGACAGGACTGCTCAGGTCGTAGCGCTCCTGCACCACCGGATGCAGTTCGCCCAACGTCCCGATTTGCTGATTACCGACGTAGATTGCCGCGCATTTGCCGGGATGGTACGGGCTGAATTGAGCGGCTTTGTAGGTCACATCCGCGATGTGCAACCCGCCGATGAACGCCTCGATGATCCCTTTCAGGTCGTAGAAATCGACGCGCGGCGCATTCTTCGCACCCTGCGCGCCATCCTGCCAACCCGCAAGCGTGTGGCTCCCGGTAATCGCAATCGCGAGTCGGCGCGGCTCACGTGGCAAGGATTGCCCATCTTCCGGCAAAAAGACCGGACCGATCTCGAACACCTGCTGCCGCGTCGCGGTGTTCTGGTTGGCTGCCACAATCTCAAGCACGCTGTTCAGGACGGAGTGACGCATCACCACGCGGTCGAGGCTGATCGGGTTGGCGAGGGTGACGTAGGGGAGGTCCGGGAGCGCGGGCGGCATGTTCGGGGCGTTCAGCCGCGCTTCGGCTTCGCTCGTCGTCAGCCGATAATTGACCGTTTCACGCAAGCCAAGCGAAGTGAGCAGGTCGCGCGCTTCTTCCTCGCGGCTCAGGTTCAGGTTGTTCGATTGCACCGGGAGCGCATCGGTGATGAGCGTAGTCGGCAGGTGATCATAGCCGTAGATGCGCGCGATCTCCTCGCAAATGTCGGCCTGCCCGATAACCCCGGTCCCAATGTCGGTGCGGTGGTCGGGCGCTTCGATGTGTAAGGTGTCACCCTCGACGGTCACTGCGAATTCCAAACGGCGCAGCATTTCCGCCGCGTCTTCTGCCGCGATGCGCAAGCCGACGATCCGCTCCACCTCACGCATTGGCAGGTCCACGCGGACCGTCTCGGGGCGGCGTGGATAGACGTCGATCATTCCTGCCGCGACCTCGCCGCCCGCCAATTCGTGCATCCAGCGGATGCCGCGCCGCACGCCGCGTTCGGCCATCGCGGGGTGAATGCCCCGGCTGAAGCGCAACCCCGCGCCGCTGCTCATCTTCTGCGTGAACATCGTCTTGCGGATGTTGATGTAATCCCAATTCGCGGCTTCGAGCAGAATAGTCGTGGTCGTCGGCTGAACCTTCGAGTCGTCGCCACCCATCACACCCGCGAGGCTGAGGATACCCGCCGTATCGGAGACAAGTTCATTGAACGGTTCGAGCGCGTGCTTTTGACCGTCGAGCGTGGTGAGTGTTTCGCCCGGCTGCGCGGTCCGCGTGATGATCGTCGGCATGGAGCCGCCCGCCCGTGCGCGCAACACATCATAATCGAAGGCATGGAGCGGCTGGCCGACCTCGAACATGACGTAATTTGTCATATCCACAATGTTGTTGATCGGGCGCTCCCCGACCATTTGCAGGCGGCGCTGAATTTTCTCCGGGCTGGGCTTGATTTGCACGCCTTTGATCAGCATTGCCGTGAAGCGCGGATTCAGTTCCGCGTTTTCGATGCGGACCGCGACCTGTGCTTCAATCGGTGCGCCGTGCGCTTCGACATCATACTGCGGCTCGCGTACCTTCTGCCCGGTCAGCGCCGCGACCTCGCGCGCTACACCGAGGATGCTATACGCCCGTGCGACATTCGGCGTCAGTTCGATTTCGATGATCACGTCGCCCATTACATCCGCGAAGGGCGTCCCCGGTGGAAAGCCGGGGTCCTCCATGAGGATGATCCCGTCTTCGAGGTCTTCCATGCCGAGTTCGCGCGCGCTGCACACCATGTGACGGTTGGGGATGCCGCGCAACGTGCGCTCGGAGAGGACCATCCGCTGCACAGTTTCCGAGTGGCCGTCGAAGACTTCCGCGCCTTCGAGCGCCAACGCCGTCCAGATCGGCGGATCGAGCGGTCCTTTATCCTTGAAAGGGTACAGGTTCGGTGCGCCCGTGACGACCTGCTCCGGTTGCCCGGTCCCGTGATCGACCATCGCCAGCACGAGCTTATCCGCGTTCGGATGTGCCTTCACTTCGCGGATCGCGCCCAAGACAATTTTGTCGCGCGCCCAGACGAGATGATCCGAGGGCGGGACGTTGATCCCGGCGGGCGCTTCGCCCTGTGGTACGCCGATGTATTCCAGCTTCGCGACTTCGATACCCGCCAGCGTGAGGCGCTCCGCGAGCAATTCAGCGGAAATGGAAACATCGACGAAATCTTTCAACCATGAGAGCGGGACGCGCATATCGGATCGGCTCCTCTGAAAAGGTTAACTTGATTGAGCAGTAGCACGTTCAAGCGCGCGGCGGGCGACGACGCCTGCGACCTGCGTGCGATACTGTGCGCTACCCAGATAATCATCGATCTGTGAAGGCATTCCCTCAGTATACAACATGGGCGATTGGGTCAACCCGCACACGGCAATGCGCGGCGCGGCGCTCGCTTCGACCCATGCGACTGCGCCAACGATAGGCGCATCGGCAGGCGTGCGCGAGACCTTATCGAAGCCGAACCCGGCGCGATCTTCCGGCGTATCTAACCGGACGCGCCGCGCGATGATGATGCTCTCGTGCCGCACGATTGCGGTGCGCCCACCGAGCGCCGCAAAGAACGTGAGCAGCAGCGAATTCGGGCGCATTTCGGTAATCACGTCGCCCGGCGTGAGCGCATTGCGCAGCGTTTCGGGGTATTCCGCGAGCAGCACCGCCGCCAGCGCCTGTGTCGCGACCGATGTTTGCTCCAGAGCAAACACGCGCACTTGCTCAAGCGTGACCATGCTGCCAATGTTCAGCCAGCGCGCGTCGGCTTCTTCCGTGATTGCTATCGTGTTCAAACCAAGCCGCGAGAGGTCCACCGCCTCCGTCAGGTCGTGGTCGTTCTCGCGGATGAGCGCCCCGCCATAGAGCGGCTTCACACCCGGCCTGGCGAGCAGCGCGGCGGCTTCGGTGATCGTGGTGGGGCGGTGCAGGGTGCGCAGGTTGGGCAGCATGGGCGGCGTCCTATTACTGTGTGGCGGGTGCTTTTTCGGGGATGGCTTCGCCCGCGTAGGCGAGGATGATTTGTTCGCGCGGGACGCCTTTTTCCACCAGTGCATCGACAAGTGGAAGGCTATTGCCATCATAGTAGATCACGACAAAAGTATCCTCGACATGGACCAGCAACGTCATCGTTGTGAATGGCTTTTTTCCGAACGTGCCAATATCGACAATGGTGAAGACTTTATGATCGTCATCCGTCAAAAGGTAGCCGACCGCGTTGAATTGCTTCCCCGCATAAGTGGCTACTTCACGCTCTACCCGTTCTTTCAGATCGAAGGCATCCATTCGATGATCTCCTGTTGCATTTCATTGTACACGAGCAGATTGATTGCATATCGGGTGACGACGATTTGCCCTAGCTGCTCGCGAAAGACTGCCTCGTAGCCGGATTGCGGCACTGCAAGATAGAGGGGTATCGTGCTTTCCTGATAATCCAGAACTGCCTGATAGACAAGATACTGGCCGATAACCCGTTCAAGATACGTCACGGGTGAGACGACGTTTTCATAACCCTTGACCTCTACAAGGACGGCGATCTGATCAGATGTACGAGTGGCACTGATGTCGATGTACAGTCGTCGCCCACCCGGTCGATCCGGGATGACGAGCGCTTCCTGTCTATCGGGAACTTCCCACCCTGCTTTGGTCAGGGCATTCGCGACAACGGCGTGCGTTTTATCGCGTGCCATATCAGAACTGTTCGAGAAAGCGCAGATCATTTCCCCAGAAATAGCGAATATCCGTGATTCCGTGTAGCAGCATCGTAATTCGTTCCGGTCCCATGCCGAACGCGAAGCCGCTGTATTCGGAAGGATCATAGCCGCCGTTGCGCAGCACGGTCGGGTGGATCATGCCGCTGCCCATTACTTCCAGCCAGCCTGTATACTTGCACACCGAGCAGCCCTTGCCGCCGCACAGCACGCACTCGACATCGACTTCCATGCTCGGCTCGGTGAACGGGAAGTACGATCCGCGATAGCGCACGCGCTTGTCTTCGCCGAAGAGCCGCTGCAAAAACGCCGTGACGGTCCCCTTGAGGTCGGTCAATCGAATATTCTTGCCGACCGCGATCCCTTCGACCTGATTGAACTGAATTTCCTTGCGCGCGGAAATCTGCTCGTAGCGGTAGCACATGCCCGGCAGGATAACGCGCACCGGACCGCCCTTCAACGCGCGCATCGCGTGGATTTGACCGGGGCTGGTGTGCGTGCGCAGAATGACGCCTGGCGTCGTCGTGTGGAACGTATCCCACATATCGCGCGCCGGGTGATGCTCCGGGATGTTGAGCAACTCGAAGTTGGTTTCGTCGTCTTCGACCTCGCGCGTGCGGTAGACCTGAAAGCCCATTTCCGCCCAAATCGCGTAGATGCGCCGCAAGGTCTGGTTGGCCGGGTGAATTCCACCCAATGGCAGCGCGCGACCAGGCAGCGTTACATCGATCTCGCCCTCTTCGAGGCTATGCGCAAGTTCGCGTTCGCGGATCACCTGCTTCTGCCCCTCGAATGCGGCGAGCAATTTGTCCTTGAGCAGGTTCGCGCGCTTGCCGAATTCGGCACGTTCTTCCTTCGGGAGCTGCCCGACGGAGCGCACCAGAAGCATCACGCTCCCCTTGCGCGAATCGAGATAGCGGTTCTCCCACTCCCCCAGTTTTTCAGCATCGTTGATTGTGTTAATCGAAGCGGCGGCTTCTTCGTAGAGCGTATCGAGGTCTTGAAGCATAAACAGGTTCCAATGCTAGAGATTATGAGATACTGGCCGGACGATCAATCATGCCCGCATCGCGGGGATGTAGCGCGAGATGAGTTCGCCCATTTCGCGCGTGCGTTCCATGAACGCCGGGATCGCGATTTCGCGGTTATCGCGCATGATCAGCGAGAACGCATAGGACCGCGCCACCGGCAGGCAACCGAGGCGGTATGGTTCCCGCTGGCCTTCGACGCCCTTGAGCGACGGCCAGCGATAGGCGGTCAGGCTGCGCCCGCGCCCAATCGCGACTCCGCCCTCATAGACGACTACACGGCGGCCAATCACACGCAGGACGTTAAACAGGCTGGCAAGTGTCAAAATTCCGAAGATGACCAGCAGCCCAAGCCCGATGCCCTGATAATCTTCCTTCCAGTTCGGGAAGAACGGACGCGCCAGGTTGAGCGCGATGATCCCTGTCAGCAGCGCGCAGATGAGCAGCGAGAGCGCCCGAATACCGAACGCCGAGCCGCGTACCTTGAACTCTTCGATCACCTTGCCGAGCGAATTTTCTGCGGTTGCCATGCGCGCTCCTATGTATCGAAGGGTTTGCCGTCGTGATACTTGCGGTAGAAAAGCCAGCTCAAACGGACGACCGACCACAGGTAATCCTCTGACTCGTCGGGGTCGGTGGGCAGGTCGCCGAGCGTGGCGAGAATTTCAGTCGTGAGGCAGCTATTCGCCTGTTCCATCCAGTCGGAAAGCGTCCCCGGCCATTTGGGGTCATCGGGGTTGACGCTGCCGACGAAGGCTTCCACGACGGGATGGACCTGCTCGCACGTCGCGCCGGGCATATCCAGATGATCGATGTAGGACCCGAATTCATCCAGCGAACCGCTCATCATCCGCCGCCTTTCTACGGTACACTTCGACGCCGCATTATACCATTATTTGGAGGTGTGGTCCCGCTACAAAATTCAATGAACGGCGGGCGGCGCGATGCTGCCGCGCGTCATTGGCGGCCAGACCACTTCACCCGACCCGCGTGCGATACCCGTAAACGTGAGCGCTGCCCCGCGCCTTACAAGTTGCTCAAGTGTCAATGATGCCTCGCCCACTAAAGGCGAGAAATATTCCCGCAAAAAATCAACAGCGATTTGCGTCATGCGCTGCGGAATACCGGGTAGCCATCCATCCCGCAACAAGTGGCTATGCGCGAAGTGCAGATAGCTATAGCTGTACACAAATTCGAGTGCAAAGCTGAGTGTGCGCCAGCCGCGCGCGGTAAGCAGCGTCAGATAGACAGGATGATCGTGCGGCAAATCTGCCGCCGCATCGCGCAGTTGAAACATACTCGCTTCATACTCTGTGAGTGCTTGCGGTCCGTCGCGTGTCGTCAACTGCACAGCGCGCCACACCTGCATCTCGTTCAATGTGCGAATTTCTGGCGGGAGTGGCGCATCGCGTTCGCGACGGAGCGAATCGATAAGTGAATGATTAAGCGCGGTCAGATGATTGAGTGCGTCCGCGCTGCCGTGCTTCGACCAATCGCGCAGCGTAAATCCGCGCCAGAACTGCAACTCCGCTTCCCAGAGCGTATCCAGATGATAAGGCCGAAAATCGCTCACAGCGCGAGTTCGTAGCCGTCGAAACGCTCCCCGGTCAGCGCCGCGTCCGCATTCTCGAAGAGCGGCCAATCCACTTCCGCGACGCACGTCACGAGCGCGCGGTAGCCTTCGCGGTGCGCGCGGTCACGGATGGCGGCCAGCAGCGGCGCGGACATCGGGCGCAGCGTCCAGCACGCGGCGGTGCAATCGCCCGGCTGCGCGTCGGCGGCTTCCGAATCTTTGAGATAGAGGATCGCGTTCTGCCCGGCGGCGGTGATTTTGACCAGCGACATGCGCGCGTTGAGCAGTTCGGGCAGCCCCGCCGCCCAATCCTGCGGGAAGAGCGAGAGCCATTCCTGCGCGGGCGCGGAATAGCGACCCAGTGGCATGGCCGCGCCCCGGATTTGCTCCGCGCTGCGATCCGTGATTTCGCCCGCCTGATAGGGTGAACGCCCGGATTGTGCGGGGAGCCGTATTTGCAGAGCCGCGCGGGTCCGTTTGAAGCCATACCCGGTATAGAATTCGGGCGCGTCCGGCTGCGTGACCGTCACGCGACCGCAGCCCATCACGTGCGCCATCTGCCGGATGTAATCGAGCAGCGCCGTCCCGTAGCCATGACTCTTGAAATCGCGGTGCGTGTACAGCACGCCAACGTTCAGGTGGTGGTCATAGGGCGACGCTTCAAAATTCTCGTAAACTTCCGCTTCCGCGAAGACGCGCCCATCCTGTTCCGCGACGAGCGGTATGCCCGCGCCCGCGAGCAGGCGGTTGAGGTGAACCGCACACGTCTCGATACTCATCCACGCGCCGCCATGCAGCCAGCGCTCGTGTAGCGAGAGGTCGTCGTAAGCGCGCTGCAGCCCTTCATAATCGAGCCACTCCGCGACATTCGAGGTGTGTATCGCGGTGATGGCGGCGCTATCTTGCAGCGTGGCGAGGCGGACGGTGATTACGGTGGCGGTTCCTTCGTGCGGAATTAATTCCGATTTCCAATCAATAGTATAGTCTGGTCTACCTCAAATGGCTTCAAAATTATTCCTTGACGAATTGTCAATGTCAAACACGATTCTTGTCAATCAAATTCATCATAGTTATTTTCGGGGTCGGACCAAAGTGTTGAGTCGGATGGGAACTCGTCGTAGTCCATTGAGGAGGAAGCCATGTGCTTAACCGAAGCTGAAGTATCAGAGTGCTGTTTGTTCATTCCCTGTTGTGTCACATTGAGGCTAATTTTGAAACCTGAACTCCTCGTGTTGGATAGCCAGGCACGCCACCCGTTAATTGTACAACTTTTGCGGTTGAGGTTGTACTGCCTGTATCTATTTTGATAGCGATGATTGCCGCAATTGCTTTAGGAACATAGCCGACACTTTTTCCATCGAGTGTATAGATGCCCACAGCGTTTTTGTCATATCGGTTTTGTGGTTCTCTGACCAGTTTTAATTGTTGCTCAAGTTTGAGTTGAGCAAGTACGCTTTGCCTTCCATCATGCGTTACGCCCGCTGCTTTTACAGAAAAACTTTGTGTTGAAGTCATCGGTGAGGGCGTGCTGGGTTTATGTTTGTTACTATTATCATGTTGAACAGAGGTGCTTTTGACCTTTTTGACTGGTTTTGCTTTTTTAGGCTCAGGAACCGGAGCAGGTTCAATTTCCGCCACCGGAAAGATGTCAATACCATTTGGTAGCGAGCCATTGACGTTTAGCATAGATCGCTGATTTGACTGTGGGGTTGAATTATTTGTATCAAACGCGCTGGAGCCATTATTAGTAGCACCGGGTTTGGTGTCCTCCAAACGCAAAGCACGTTCACTTTTCATAGAAGACAAAGAAGACGTATCGGGAATAGGAGGCGTCTGTATAACTGGCACTTCGGGTAAACCGAGAAGCCGCCGCATAGCGTTCGACATTGGATATAGTGTGGACATTCTGTGACTCCTCAAGGATGATCAGAACACGACAAATAGAAAAATCAAAGGTCGAAAACCAAGCTATTCTAAGAACACGACTATTTTTTCGGCGGTCGTTCTCCCATAATGTAAAGATCACTTGTTGAGCGTGTAAGAGCAACATACTTCAAGTTGAACTCCTGTTCAAGTTCCCAGGCTTGCTGCCCCGTCCATTTCAGAGGCAAATCATTTGGTCTGAGAAGGAAAACACGTTGTTGTTCAAGCCCTTTGCACGATGAACAGTCGATAGCCAAATTGAAGGGCGTTCATCACTAAATAATGCCTCTACCCGATCACAAAACTCCTCAAAGGTACAGTTTTGAAATGCCTCAAAACAGGCACGGAGTGCATCGCACCGATCACGCAGGATTCAATTTGCGCAGCAGTGCCCTCGCGTTTGGAAAGACGTGAAACTTGTTTTTGCTCGTAAATATCGTGCAAA
>CBDFFR010000003.1:0-411427 GCA_965246845.1 Aggregatilineales bacterium | reverse complement strand
GCCATGTTCAACGGCAACATGCAGCGTGCGGTAAACCGAATAGCCCACGGGTGGAAAGTCAGAAGACGAGAACCTTACAAAGAGAATACGTGAAGAAGCACGAGTAACACTACACGAAGATGTGTGCGGACGTGAGAGGCAGCGCCGTTAGAAGCGCGCCGGATGCAGCGACAGCGCAGGGACGTTCCAGCAAGCAAGTGGCAACACTGGCTTGTAGAGCGCAGTTCCAGCGATAGAGCAGGCTGATGTCGGGCAAAACCAGGAACCATGCGGCGAAGTTCGCCAGAACAACGCAGTTTGGGAATGGGCGCGCGGCAGCAGTTGAAAAGCATCAACGGACCGGACACAGCGAAGCGTGTAGGTACACCCTCGGTCAGCGACCAACGAAGCACGCGGTTTGCGGGAGCAAAGAGCGGGCGGGGTGGGTTGCGCCAGACGAACGAATGGGTTCACAAGTGGAGCGGGTTCAGCAGTGAAGCGAGATGTGGCGGTTCAGCGACGGGAGTTGCGGGGCGGCAGGCAGCGTGGAGCGGTTGGAACCGGAAGCGCGTGAATGGACGTTTGTGTGGTCAAATCGAGCGGTGAGCGCAAGGTAGAAGCACGAGAGAATCAATTTCTCTGGGTGACACATGTGTTTGCATGCGAAAGCAAAAAGAAGCTACCAGGGCACAACGGGGATGACTTGGCGAAGGTCGCCGAAGAAGGACGCGGTACACTGCGAAAAGCGTAGACGAGGCGTGTGCAGCCGTATAAATCTACGATGTCCGAATGGGGAAACCCACGTCACGGCATGGTGACGTACTCACGGCTGAACACATAGGCCGTGTAGAGGGAACCGCGTGAATTGAAACATCTTAGTAGCGCGAGGAAAAGAAACGATTTCGCGAGTAGTGGCGAGCGAAAGCGAAGCAGCCCACGCAATCAACGACTGAGCCGAACCGGGTGGAAAACCGGACAAGAGAGGGTGAGAGTCCCGTAGGCAAACGGTCAAAGCGTAGACGAGTACCGCAGGGCACGCTAATCCGGCGGGAAGATGGGGGGTCCACCCTCCAAGGCTAAATACGACCTTCGACCGATAGTGAACCAGTACGGTGACGGAAAGTTGAAAAGAACCCCGGTGAGGGGAGTGAAATAGACTCTGAAACGTTGTGCCTACAAGCAGTCAAAGCCCGGTTACGGGTGATGGCGTGCCTTTTGGAGCATGAGCCGGCGAGTTAATGGGTGTGGCAAGGTTAAGGCAGGTACAGCCGAAGCCGCAGCGAAAGCGAGCCTGAACAGGGCGTCCAGTCGCATCCATCAGACACGAAACCAGACGAGCTACCCATGTCCAGGATGAAGCTGGGGTAAAACCTAGTGGAGGTCCGAACTGTTGACTGTTGCAAAAGTCCTAGATGAGGTGTGGGTAGGGGTGATATGCCAAACGAGTTTGGAGATAGCTGGTTCTCCCCGAAATCGCTTTAGGGCGAGCGTGATGTGTTTAGGGACGGAGGTAAAGCACTGACTGGGCTAGGGGGCGCAAGCTTACCAACCCCAATCAAACTCAGAATACCGTTCCTCCAAGCATTGCAGTCGACGGTGTGAGATGAGTTTCATCGTCGAGAGGGAAACAACCCAGACCCCCGGCTAAGGTCCCGGAGCGGTGGTTAAGTGGCAAACGAGGTGGTCGTGTTCAGACAGCCAGGAGGTTGGCTTAGAAGCAGCCACCCTTTAAAGAGTGCGTAATAGCTCACTGGTCAAACGCGGCTGCGCGGATAACGTAACGGGGCTAAACCACCCACCGAAGCCTGGGATGAGAATGGTAGGGGAGCGTTGTATGCGGGGAGAAGCACGACCGGAAGGGCGTGTGGACTGCCTACAAGTGAGGATGCCGGCATGAGTAGCGCAAAACATGTGAGAACCATGTTCACCGGAAGTCTAAGGTTTCCGACGCAAGGTCAGTCCGCGTCGGGTGAGTCGAGCCTTAGCCGAGGCGTAAAGCGTAGGTGATGGACAACAGGTCAAAATTCCTGTACTACCTGAATGGAGTGATGCGGGGACGCAATGCGGGAGCTGAGCCTCTGAATGGAATGAGGTGCCAAGCGTGGTAGCGATGAGGGGGAGAGTCAAGTACGCCCCCGAGCGAAGGCGCGATGGCGAGGATGAAAGTCCGGGAAGTCAGTGGGCCGTGCTGCCAAGAAAAGCCGCTAAACGGTGAAGTTCAGGTACTCGTACCGCAAACCGACACAGGTAGACGAGTAGAAGATACCCAGGTGAACGGGAGAACCTTCGTTAAGGAACTCTGCAAGCTAACCCCGTAAGTTCGCGAGAAGGGGTGCCACCAGAAATGGTGGTCGCAGTGAAACGGCTCTGCTAACTGTTTAACAAAACCACAGGTCTCTGCGAAAGCGAAAGCTGACGTATAGGGGCTGAAGCCTGCCCAGTGCCGGAAGGTTAAGAGGAGGGGTCAAGCGCAAGCGGCAGCTCTGAATTGAAGCCCCGGTGAACGGCGGCAGTAACTATAACTGTCCTAAGGTAGCGAAATTCCTTGTCGGGTAAGTTCCGACCCGCACGAATGGCCTAATGAGTGGAGCACTGTCTCAACGAGGGACCCGGCGAAATTGAAGTACGTGTGAAGATGCGCGTTACCCGCAGTAGGACAAAAAGACCCCATGAAGCTTTACTGTATTTTGCCATTGCGTTAGGACGCAGTCTGTGTAGGATAGCTGGGAGGCGAAGAAGCGAGAGCGCTAGCTTTCGTGGAGCCGACGGTGAAATACCAGCCTGAGTGTGTTTTGACCCTAACCTGCACCGTGAAGCCGGTGTGGGAACCGTGGCAGAGGGGCAGTTTGACTGGGGCGGTCGCCTCCTAAAGGATAACGGAGGCGCCCAAAGGTTCCCTCAGGTGGAATGGAAACCCACCGTCGAGTGTAAAGGCACAAGGGAGCTTGACTGCAAGGCCGACACGCCGAGCAGAGACGAAAGTCGGGCTTAGTGATCCCACGGCACTGAGTGGAAGGGCCGTGGCTTACCGGATAAAAGCTACTCTGGGGATAACAGGCTAGTCTGGTCCAAGAGTTCACATCGACGACCAGGTTCGGCACCTCGATGTCGGCTCGTCGCATCCTGGGGCTGGATAAGGTCCCAAGGGTTGGGCTGTTCGCCCATTAAAGCGGTACGTGAGCTGGGTTCAGACCGTCGTGAGACAGGTCGGTCTCTATCCACTGTGGGCGCAAGGGAATTGAGAGAGGCTGCCCCTAGTACGAGAGGACCGGGGTGGACGGAGCGCCTGTGTGTGAGTTGTCGCGCCAGCGGCATGGCTCAGTAGCAGACTCCGGTCGTGATAACTGCTGAAAGCATCTAAGTAGGAAGCACGTCTCAAGATGAGTTCCCTCTCCGGGCAACCGGGTAAGACCGCGGGCAGACCACCCGCTGGATAGGTCGGAGGTGTAAACGCAGTAATGCGTGTAGCTGACCGATACTAAGGGTCGAGGGCTTCTTTGTAATTGCATCTGCGCATGTCTCACCCGGAGAAATTGGAACTCTGGTGCGAGCGCGAGCAGGCAGGCAGGACAAATGATTGCCTTACCGAGCGCGAAACGAATTACTCTCCCTTCTTCACGTAACCCCTCTCTTTGTGACCAGAGCGACCCCGGCAGCATCTGCTGCTACGCGGCGTTGAGGTGAGAAGTGTGGGTTGGTGTCTTGTGCAGCGAGGGTACACCCGGTCCCATCTCGAACCCGGTCGTTAAGCTCGCTAGCGCCGATGGTACTTGGCGGGTGACTGCCTGGGAGCGTAGGTCGTCGCCAACTCTTCTTCTCCTCTCAACTCCCCGTAGCAGTGCCGCTACCGCCGGGGTCGCTGTTTTTTAGCTTTTCAGCAGAATAATTTTGACTAAAATCTATTCAACCAAATTTTATGAGAATCTACTAATCACCGTATCAGTTTATTGACAGATCAGTCCCACAGTGAGATAATTCCCTTCACGTCGAGCAATCGCCGTACTGTGGATGCAAATCCACTTTTAATACCTTTGCCAAACTAAGAAAGGAGGAGGTGGTGCTGATGTCTGATAGTTTGAAACTGAACGTGGTAGCACCCCTCCCTTTCGCTGAATAAGCGACCGTTCTGGTGCTACCACGTGGCAGAAGGCTCTCATCGAAAGATGAGGGCCTTTTGTTTTTTATAGAACGGTGATTATGAGAACAAAAAAGGCAGACCGCGCTGGTCTGCCTTCTTCATTTAATCGGTGCGTTGCTGATTAGACACCGATGCGAAACGCGCGTCGCACACTGCCATCGAGCAGCAAATAGAGCAATGCGATGATCGGAAAGATGTTCGCGAGCAGGCCGAAAATGCCGATACGCGGCACGCCGATCCCGGTCACACCGAGCAGGACCTGTGCGATCACGACGATAATCGTTGCAAAGTATGCCCAGCGCTGAAGCCCAAACAGGCCAAACGCGAGGACAAGATTTAGGATCGCAAGCACGACGGCGATGATACCGCCGCCAGCATCCGAAATGATGCCACCGAAACCATCTGTAAACAGTTGAAGCGGCGATGCGCCCAGCTTAACCAACCCACCACAAATCGCAAACGCTGCTGTGATGACCATCAGCGCGGCGATGATTGTTACCCCTAGTGGACGACCGGAACGTGCGACTGTCATGTGCGTAACCCCCAATGTGTAGTTGAGACTGCGAATACACACAATAATACGCCGCGACCCGACAAAGGTTGTGAGGCATTTGGCGGCTTTCAATATCCCCCATATGACCTGTTAACTTGATATAATCTATGTTATGAGCAACAAACCCGCCAATAAATCAGGTGTCGAAACCCTCAGCGGCCACGAACGTTCCGAAGCGGTACAGGATGTCTTTCAACGCATCGCACCGCGCTATGATCTGATGAATAAACTCATGACCGGTGGGCAGGACCGCGCGTGGCGGCGCTTCGTCGTGCAGCGTGCGCAGATACCGCCCAGCGGCTCCATACTCGATATTGCGACCGGGACCGGAGACATCGCGTTCGAGGCGCTTACGAGCGGCGGCGCGGGTCTCGCAGTTGGTGCGGATTTCGCGCCGAAAATGATGCAAATGGGCCGTAAGCGCACGCTTGGCGACCGCGTGCGCTGGGTGACTGCTGACGCACTCAATTTGCCCTTCCCGGAGGCACACTTCGACGCCGTGACGCATGGCTACCTTTTGCGCAACGTGATCGATATTCCCGGCGCACTTCGCGAACAATTCCGCGTGCTGAAACCGGGCGGGCGCGTTGTTTGTCTGGATACTTCGCCGCCGCCGCCGTCGATAGTGCGCCCGTTTATTCTGATTCACCTGAATTTCATAATCCCGACGCTCGGCACGCTGCTCACCGGGCAGCGCGACGCCTATCAATATTTGCCCGAATCAACGAAGGGCTTCAAGACGCCGGATGAACTCGTGACGCTGCTGCAAGGCGCGGGTTTCGTGGATGTGCAGTACAAGCGCTTCGTCTTCGGAACGATGGCCGTACATTGGGGAACGAAGCCGAAGTGACGCGCCGCCTGATCGTTGGGATTTCCGGGGCGAGCGGCGCGATTTACGGTATCCGGCTCCTCGAAGCGCTGGCGCATGATAAAGCGAGCGCGGACCACATCGAAACGCATCTCATCATCAGCCCGTCGGCACGCGCGACCATCCATCAAGAGACGGAATGGAGGGTGAGTGATGTCGAAGCGCTGGCCGATGATTGCCACAACCCGCACGACATCGGCGCGTCAATCGCGAGCGGTTCCTTCGCGACGGTAGGGATGATCATCGCGCCGTGCAGCGTGAAGACACTCAGCGCAGTTGCGCATTCATTCGACGCAGATTTGATGTCGCGCGCCGCCGATGTGCAGTTGAAAGAAGGCCGACCCGTACTGCTCCTGCTGCGCGAGACGCCGCTGCACGCCGGACACTTGCGCACGATGCTCCGCGCGACGCAAAACGGCGCGGTCATTATGCCGCCCGTCCCAGCTTTTTATAGCAAGCCCAAAACCATCGACGATTTGGTCAATGGGACGGTCGGTCGGGCGCTGGCACGGATCGGGATCGAGAATGAATTGTACAGCGAGTGGTTGGGGATGCAGCGCTAGCATAGTTTCTATTGCGACGGCGCGATCTTCCTTATCGTATACCGAACCACGCCATCCGGTGTCTCGGCTTCCACTGTCTCCCCAACGCGCTTCCCGACCAGCGCCTTACCCACTGGCGAATCAAGTGCCACGCCCTCGCGCCCAGCGATGGCTTCCTCGCCACCGATAAGGATGAATTCAAAAGTTTCTTTCGCATCTTCATCATAGACCGTCACGCGCTCACCGGGGTCAACCACCTTCGCGCCGCTGTCTTCTGCGATCACGGCTTGCTCAAGCACCATTTTCAAATGCCCGATTCGTTCCCGCGTGCGGTCCAGATCATCGTATACTTCGTCGCTTGCGGCTTCTTCGCTGCTCACATCCGAACTGTAATTCACATCTACGTAATCGGCTTTTTGGCCGACCTCGCGTGCCTCAAGTTGCTCCAGTTCGGCCTTGATCGCATCGTACCCGGCCCGCGTGAGCGTATATTGCCCGTCTTGCTGTTCGTTCATCTTTGCGGCTCCTGATGCTTAATATCGGAAAACGGCCAAAATGGTTGAATGGTGCTGTGGATGCGCGGGCAGTTCTTCCGGCAGCACGACGAACACACGCCCACCATTCATCACAGTCTGCACCGCAGCGAGGTCGTACAGATCGGCATTGTCGGGGCGCGCTTCCTTGTGAACTTCCAATACGCTGGTTTTTGGGTCAAAGCGCCCATATTGCGGTTGCGCATCGGCCATAATAAGCGACTCGACCCGTCCGTAATAGGCCGCTGCAATCACATCCGCGAGGACGCTGGATGTGATCGGCGTGTTCTGCGAGATCGCGAACTTCTCCAGCGCTTCGTTCCGCTTCTTGCTGAAAATCGGCTCAACCAACGGCCATGCCATTTCGTGCAATGCTTTCTGTTGAATGCCGTCGGGGTTTTCAGCGATGCCTTCTTCGACCAAATGCGGATAGGAATTCACCTGCCGATAGTAGCCGAGCATCTGATCCAGACCCGCGATCACGAGCGGCGCATTGGTCGCGCCAATCGCCGTCTTCACCGCATTATCGACCGCCTGCAAAAAGCGCATGTTGCGGTTAAGTGCATCGGTCCGCGCATCGTCACCACCGGAGACCCCGGTTTGCTCACCGCCACCTCTGTTCGCTGGGCGTCCCTGAACCTGCGACCCGGACTCTTCATCCCCAATCGCTTCACCCAGGTTGCCCGGCAGCCCCGGCACGTCCATAGGCCGCACGGTGTCGCGTGTGGCGCGCAGCAAGGTTGCGTGCTTCTGGCTGACCGTCAGGATATAGAATTGACCGTCACCGGTAAGCAATGGCAGCAGTGGCGTCAAATAGAAATGATCCGCGACGACGATTCGCTCTGTGAACTGCACGGCGGCGCTGTTGTCCTCGTACCAACGGAACGACTCCGGCCACAGGGAGAAGAACAGTGCCAGCCCTTCGCGCGTCGTCGCCCAGAAATCGGTGTCATCGGCCAGCGCCCGCGCCGGGGCGAGCATCGTATCCGCTTCGCGATGTTCGACGCCCGCAGCCAATAGCGCCTGATGCGCCCGATCCATCAGACTGTGATAGCGCTTCACGTTCTGGTTGCGTTCGGCAGCCTCGATAGGCATGTAAATCGATACGCAGGGCGCGATTTCGACTTCGGCCAGTGATTTCATTTCCTGCTGTGAGAACTCAGCCATTGGGCATTCCTTTTCGTTGCGATAGATGCGGACGGCGCGATAGATCGCGCCGTGCGTTTCTCAACTATAAAGTTTGGATGGAGGAATGCCAAAGGTGCTATTGCGTTTCGACGCCGAAGATACCAATCAGCGTCGGGTCATGGTCGGATGCGCGATAGGCATCTGCCGCGTAGAATTCCTTTTGCTGGTTCGCCGAAATGAACTCCAGATTGTAATCAAGCACGAGCGGCTCATCGGCGTTGTTGTGCCATTCTGCAACGCCAGCGACCTGCGCCGCGAGCGCATTGCTCACCAGCACGTAATCCAGATAGCCCGCCGCGCCGCTGAACGTATACGAGTAAGCAGACATGCCAATCTTTGACTTAACTGCATCCACATAACCGCCTTCCGCGAATGCCCGGATCGGGTCCTCCATCGCATAGGCGTTCATATCTCCAACGATGGCACTTTGTTTTATACCTGTGCCAGTCGGGTCGGTTGCGAGCCACGCGACCACGTTCTGCGCGCCCCGCGTGCGGGTGGCGTTCCAATTGCCCTGACCGTCCTTCTGGTCCGCATCCGCGCCGCTGCCCGTCCCGCTTTTCGATTTCAGATGATTTACGACAACGATAAATTGTTGCCCCGCCGCCTTGCCAGTTGTCACCCGAAACGCCTGCGCGATGGGTACGCGCGACTTGTTCAACCCGGCGGCGTTGGTGCTGAACGGCGCGGCGAAGGGTGAGCCATCCGAGATGAGCGCACTGGTCCCGATTTTCGTCACAGTCGCGGGTTTGTAGATCATCGCAACGCGGATCGCATCCGTCCCGACTCGTCCATCTGCCGTAAACCGGATGAATTCATAGGGACCGCATTCGGCAGTCGCGTTCAATTTAGCAACGAGGAATTCAATCGCGGATTTGCCATCAATGACATCGTTTTCGATCTCCGTCAGGCCAAATACATCCGCGTTAAGGGCGCAGAGCTGTGCGGTCGTCTTCGGCCACTGACGGTTGAATTCTGCCATATCATACGCGCCACGCTGGTTCTTATCCACGTTCGCGAAACCGCCGCCCTGTCCGTCCCCGTTGAAAAAATTGAGCAGGTTTGCGGACGCAACGGTGATCTCGCCTGCCACTCGGGGGGCGGCAGGGCGCGGATTCGTGCGTGTAATCGAAGCAGGCATGGTCATGTGCAGGCGATAGCCGAACGTTGCGCCGAAGGTCTTGTTCGGGACCCCGTAGCTTTGCCGGAAGATGCCTGTCGCCTGTGTGAAGACATCACCGCTGCGCAAGGTATTCGCGGCTTGCAGCTTCGGCGGGGGATAAATCACCGGGTCGGGATTTTGTACGTTGCTCCCGTCGTCGATATAAAACGAGCGGCGTGTCTCCAGGTCATCAAGGAACGTCGCATAACCGGATTTATCCGGCGCGTTGGCTTGCGTGTAGGTATAAATGAACTGGTCCGCGACGCGCACCGCCCCGAACCGCCCAAGTTGATAATTTTCAATAACGTAAAGCGGCTGTGCAAAAACGACGAGCATCCCCTCATAGCGCTCCAGCGTTTGTCCCGCTGGGAGTGGCAGAGACACACTTTGAGGCACGACCGTCCCGACTGTACCGCAGCGCGTCACCTTCGCATTGTCGATTTGTGTTTCCGTGCCAGACGCACCGGAAGGCGCATACTCCGTGATGGTTCCCGCCACCTGTACGGCCTCACCGACACTCACCGACGTTTTATCAAAGACGAAGATACCGTCGGAAGTCGTCATATCCGCATCGGGGAGACCATCCGCGCCGCCCGATGAATTCTCGATGAAAAATCCGCCTAGCTCCTGAAACACACCCGTCACACGTCCGCGCAATGTGACTTGCTTCCCGGTCAATAGCGAAGCCGCGCCCGCGCCCTGAACTTCACCAATGGTTTTTACGGTCGCGACGGGACAACTATCGGCGCGTGCTGCGTGTACCGTAACGTGCATAAATATCGTCGCAAGGACAATCATGAAACGAACGTGGATGCTGATTTGAGACATGCGCCACCTCAAGCAAAGCGTTTCTTCGCAAAGAGAGTTTACACGAGGCAGATTAAGATCACGCTACGAAATCAACCCTCCGCACATCTCTCTATGAAGATCGTGCCGTCTCTGTGTAGGGGCGCACCGATGTGTCCGCCCGGTTCATTCAGGAAATCAATGTGCCACGCATCTCCATCGGCAGACTGAACATCCAGAACGCGATCACCGTCATCAGGAACAGCAGCCCGACAAATGGCAGCCACGCCGCATAGCCCGCGCCTCGGTCGCGGTACAACTTGAAGGCGACCCGCTGCGCAGCGAGCGCGCTCACGACGAAGCCACCGAATAGCGCGACCACCTGCACCAATGCAATTAATCCGTTCGCGGCAGGCGCAGCAGCAACATAGTTCGGCGCTCCGAGCAGCCCAATCCCGTGATCAAGCAGGAAATTCTGGAAAATCGGGATGATCGTCCCCGCGCCTGTCAGAAAGTGATAGAGGTAATGCGCTGTCCAGATGCCAACCGCCAGCGGTACGAAGGTCGGCGCGAAGCTGGTAAAGGTCAGGCGCAGTGCCCCGGCCTTCTGCGTCCCGCTGAACTTGACCGAGAGCCATGCCGCGCCGATGCCGAACAGCGCGGGCGCAAAAATCGTCGTCACGAAGAAAAACCCGAAGAGCAGTACCGCTTGCGAAGTGATCCCCGTCGCCTGCGAAATGCTACTCAGCAGTGCATACACGGGCGGGACCATCCCGAAGGCATTGGCAAGCCCCATAAAGGCCAGCGCAATCACCAGAAACGCGAGGTCCCAGCGCTTCGGCCACGCGGAGAGGTCCGTGATCTCGCGGAGCGGGTTGCGTACCGCCAGCGCAACATTGTCATGCGGACACGCCCGCGCGCAGTCTAGGCACATCACGCAATCCATATTGCTTTTAATTTGCGGCGCGTAAAGCAGCGTCCCGCAGCCGAGGACGCCCTTCTTGTCGTGCATATGCGTCCGCGTCGGCACGCCATCCGTTATCTCGTCGATCAGGATTACGGGCTGCGCGCTGTAGCTGCCATTGATGCACTCGTGGCCGACGCAGGTAGCGCAGCGGTTCGCGTCCTTCACCTGAATTTGCAGCGGCGAAACAGTCGAAGAGACGAAGTTGAATGTCCCCAACGGGCAGATGTATTTGCAGAAAGGCGACTCGGTAAACATGAATTCAAGCAAAAACGATAGGCTGAAATAGGCAATCACGACCCACGCTGTCAGCATCGGACTCGCCCACAAATCCAGCCACTCGTAGAGTAAGAAGAAGGTGAACAGCGCCGCAATCGCAATCCACTTGTTGCGCAGGCGCTGCGGCCAGCGCCGTCCACGTTTGCTCATGCGGCGCGCCAGCGTGCGCGGTAGCGTGAACGGGCAGCCCATACAAAACAGGTTGCCCGCGAACAGCAGCGCGAGGACCACCAGCCCGCGATAATGCACCCAGGGCAGCACGCCCGCGAGGTTGCGTGACGCGAGCGGCGGTCCCGTAAAGCCGTCGTAGATGATCAACGCCGCAAGCGCGAAGAATGGCACTTGCAATAACAGGCGTCCCTGTCGCGAACGCAGCACGCGCCCAAGCAGCGGCGTTTGCAGCACATCGAGCAGCGGTGCGGGCTTGTAGATGGGCGGTTGCGCGGCGCTCATAGCGTGTACTTCTGCTCGATCTTCGCGCTCGTCCCATCCGGGAGCGTCGCTTTGATGGTTAGCACCCAATCACCGCCCATATTCCAATCGAACGGCACGCTATAGCGCCCCTCTTTGCCGCCTTGCACCTTGCCGAAAACGGGAGCCATGCCCGCGTGCGTCATATCACCCGTGATTTCGACGGTCGCGTTGTCGATGGGTGTGCCATCTGGAGTTTGCACGATGACGGTGAGCGTCGTCTGTCCAATTGCACGCTTGGCGTCTGGCAATGTAATCAACAAACTCGCCGTATCCAGTCGGTTCGAGACGCGGCAGCCCGTCAGGATGAGCAGAATAATTAATATCCAGACCGGACGCGCTCGCATAGTCGCTCTTTACTCACTTACCCTCAAATTGTATCACTCGATACGATGCTTGTGCATGTTTTCACATGAAAGTGGCTCTCCCTCAACTTTGGTGCAGGGAACTGGGTCAGGCAGGAAACAGTAAAATGGGGCTTGCTCCAAAACTAAGTTCCCCATGTAGAAGACCTGTACAAAAACGTGAATTGTATACCATTTGAATTGCCTGGATTTCGAATTCGTGCTGTCGAAACTCAAGAGCAACAGTTAACGATTGTAGCAGAGGCTCAAAGTGCGGGAAGCCGTTGTCCAGGTTGCCAGGAAGTCTCAATCCATGTGCATAGTCATTACCAGCGCCAGCCACTGGATTTGCCGAGCAGTGGGAAAAGCATCCGATTGGTGCTGAGAGTACGGCGTTTTCGCTGCGTAAACGGCGGCTGTCCGGTGAAAGTCTTTTGTGAGCGGATACCGGCGCTAGTCGCGCCCAGCGCTCAACGAACGGTGCGCCTAACTGATACCTTGACTGGTCTTGGATGCGCATTAGGCGGAGAGGCAGGAACTCGCCAAAGTAAGCGGCAGGGGATGGCCGCCTCAGCGAGTACGTTGTTGCGTTATATCCGACGTTGTCCCATTCCGGTTCAGCCTACGCCGCGCGTGCTGGGGGTTGATGATTTTGCGTTACGTCGAGGACATCGCTACGGCACGCTCCTGGTGGATGGCGAAACGCATCGGCCCGTCGCGCTGTTGGCTGAGCGAACCGCCGAGGTGCTTGCTAACTGGCTTCAGTCGCATCCGGGTGTAGAGGTGATTACGCGCGACCGTTCCACCGAGTACGCGCGCGGGGCAAGCCAAGGTGCGCCGTTGGCAATTCAAGTCGCAGACCGCTGGCATGTTTTGGGCAATTTCCGCGAAGCCTTCGAGCGTCTGTTAGACCGCTTGCGCCCGCAACTGGTCGCGTATACGTACAGTACCTCTGGTACACCGCCTATCACTCTCAATGACCGCTCCCGTCGACGCGGAACCAAGGACCAGGTTCAGCAGCAAGCCAGCCGTGCGCGACGCGATGAGCGCTACACGCAGGTGAAAACCTTGCACGCGCGCGGTCTCAATATTCTCCAGATAGCGAACCGTCTCCATCTGAGCCGCCAAACGGTTCGCAAGTATATTGCCAGCGATAGTTTCCCTGACATTCAACGCTCCCAACGGCAGAAAAGCATCCTCGACCCCTTTGCTGCTTATTTGCAAGCGCGTTGGGATGAAGGTTGTCACGATAGTCGGCAATTGTGGCGCGAGATAGTTGAACGCGGCTATCCGGGTTCCATCCGCATGGTGTGGTTGTGGGTCGCCTTGCGTCGCGAACCAGAACCAAAGGGACGCCCATCGGCTCGTCAAGTCCAACCTTTTCGACCGCTCGGCTCCCAGCCAAGCGTCGCGCAGGCTACGTCTACGCTGCCTGCTTCTCGACATCTGGTCTGGTTTTTCATTCATCCCCCGACCCAACTCACTCAGGAGCAACTCCACTTGCGTCATTTCTTGCGACAAATCCCTGATGTCGAACGCGCTTTTGCCTTGACCCAACGCTTCTTCAGCTTGGTGCGTCAGCAGCAACCCGCCCTTCTTCAACCCTGGATTGACGATTGTCAAGCCAGCGGTCTGCCTGAACTGACCCGTTTTGCTGCTGGACTTCAGCGCGAATTCCCTGTTATTTATGCTGCCCTGGAGCTTCCCTACAGCAATGGCCTTACTGAAGGTCATGTCAATCGGCTCAAGGTTCTCAAACGCCAGATGTATGGCAGAGCCAATTTTGACCTCCTGCGTCGCCGTGTACTCCTCGCCATTGCCTGACCCAGTTCCCTGCACCAAAGTTGAGGGAGAGCCATGAAAGTTTACATCGGGAAGTAGTTATAATTGAGATAGTATGCTTAAGGAAAAACGTATGCTCCGCAAAATAACGATTGGAAAACGCCGTCTCCTGATAGTCGTTGCAATCTCACTACTATGTGTTTTTGGCATCGGTTACTACGTAATCAACACACCTGTTCAATACTATGGTCATATGACCATGATGACGCGCCTCCTTGAGGAGGCAAACGCGAGCGGGCATTATGTACATTGCGTGACGCGCGTACCGGAGCGGACCATTCTGGCAGATGCTATTATTCCGTTTGTTGATGTGACGGTATGTTTCGATACGGTAGCGGAGGCTGATGCCGAAATCGCGCGCAATATGCAAATCATCCAGGCGCGGCGCAACGCGGCCCCCTGAATTGAGCAAACGCTCACCCGTAAGCACATAGCCGCTGATATAGTCAGATCGCTATTAAAACAACTTGTGAGCGAGAAGCACATGCAAAATGAAGAGCGCCAGCCGATCCCGGTCACGATCATTACCGGGTTTCTCGGCGCGGGCAAGACGACGCTGCTCAACAACATCCTGCACGGCAATCACGGCCTCAGAGTCGCGGTGCTGGTCAATGATTTCGGCTCGGTGAATATCGACGCGCAGTTGGTCGTCGGCGTGGAAGGCGAGACGGTCAACCTCGCGAACGGCTGCATCTGCTGCACAATCCGCGATGACCTGTTCCGCGCTACCTACGACCTGATTCGCAGGCCACAGCCGCCCGAATACATCATCGTGGAGACGAGCGGCGTCTCCGATCCGCTGCAAGTCGCGCAGACCTTCATGCTGCCCGAACTCAGCGATTTAATCCACGTCGATAGCATTGTGACTGTCGTGGACGCGGAACAGCTCCCGACGCTCAAAGGCGAGAATTCGATGCTCGCAATGGCGCAGATGGCTGTCGCGGATATGATCATCCTGAACAAGGTCGATCTGGTCCCGCCGAATCAGTTACAGGCGCTCAAAAAGGACTGGATGTACCCGCAGGCGCGCATCTTCGAGACGAACTTCGCGAAAGTACCGCTCGAACTGCTGCTCGGCGTAGGACGCTTCGACCTTGCTCAATTGCTGCGCGGCGAGGCGACCGATGTTCACGTTCACGATGCGGACGGCGCGGACGACGACCACGATAAGCATGAACATCACGAACACACCGATCACAGCCTGGTCTTCAATACATGGAGCTGGCGCAGCGAGGAACCGCTCAGTTTCAAGGCGCTCCGTAAAGCGGTGAAGACGCTGCCGCCCGCGATCTACCGCGCGAAAGGCTTCCTTTATCTCGAAGACTCGCCCGACCGCAAAGGCGAATTGCACGTTGTCGGCACGCGCGTCCGGTTGACGCTCGGCGAGGTGTGGGAAGGCAAGCCCTATTCGCAAATCGTGGTGATCGGAGCGGCGGGCGGCGTCGACGCGGATGCGCTGCAAACGCGCTTCGATGAGACCATCGCCGCCAACGATAAGCGCAGCGTCTTTGCGAAGGCGATGGGGTCACTCACCGAATGGGTGCGCGGCGGGGATACCAGCGGTCCGATGTGAGGAGCAAATACAGACGGTAAGGCTTTGTCCCGTTGGCGCAAATTGCGACTCGCGACTAGGCTATTGCGTACAGGATCATGTCGCGAGCAGCGGAACACCCGCGCTCCATTCGCTTATTCACACAAGGAGTCTTCCCCTTGTCCCCTTCAACGAACGGCAAAGCCATCGAAATCGAGGGCGTCTCGAAGCGCTACGGCCAGAAACTTGCGGTCGATAATCTCTCCTTCGAGGTACAGCGCGGCGAAATATTCAGCATGTTGGGTCCGAACGGCTCCGGCAAGACGACCACGATCCGCATGACGCTTGACATCATCAAGCCGGATAGCGGGACGATTCGCGTCCTCGGCGCGCCCTTCACCGAAAAGACGAAGGACCATATCGGCTATCTGCCGGAAGAGCGCGGCCTTTATAAAGGCGTGAAACTGGTGGAACTGCTCGCTTACCTCGGTACGCTCAAAGGCATGACCTATCGCGACGCGGCGACACGTGCCGACCAGTTGTTGGATGAGGTTGGCCTCGGCGCGAACAAGAAGAGCAAAGTCTCCGAGCTATCGCGCGGCATGTCGCAAAAGGTGCAGTTCATCTCCAGCATCCTGCACCGCCCGGAATTGATGATCATCGACGAACCGTTCAGCGGCCTCGACCCGGTGAATACGCAGGTCATCAAGGACATGATCCTCAATCTACGCCGTGAGGGAACGACGGTCGTGATGAGCATCCACGAGATGCACCAGGTCGAAGAAATGGCCGACCGCCTGCTGATGGTCAATCGTGGCCGGCGCGTCCTCTATGGGTCGGTCGATGCGGTGCGACAGGAATACGCCGAAAACGCGGTGATTGTCTCCGGTACGGGCAATTGGGCAGCGCTGCCGGGCGTCGTTAGCGTCGATTACACCGATGACCGCCAGCGCTACGCCAAATTGCACCTCGACAATGTGACCACACCCACAACGATCATGCACCAACTGGCGGCGGACCCGGCTTACGTCGTGGAGAGCTACGCACGGGCAATCCCCAGCCTCAACGATATATTCATCCGCGTTGCGGGTGAAATCCCGGCGGAGTCACCCGTCACGTTGCGCCCGGAACCGGAGCGCGTCCGATGAACCTGCACAAGATTTTTCTGATCGCCTCGCGCGAGTTCAATACCAACATCCGGCGGCGCATGTTCCTGTTCACCACCTTCATTGTGCCGCTGATCAGCATCGGAATTTCATTCGGCGCGAACGTGCTGGTCGGCTCGCAGTTCGAGGACAAAGGCGGCTATGCGCGCGTCGGCATCGTAGACCCGACGGGCATCCTTACGGGGCTGACGCCGCCGAAGCCCTATGAAATTGTCAGCGGCAATACCGCGCAGGACGAACAGGCGGCGGGGCGGCTGCCCGTCTATTACGTGCTGCCCGCCAGCTTCCTGCAAAACGGGACCGCGCAGACCTATAGCACCGCCTCGCTACCGGGCGGCCTCAACGATGATTTTTTCAGGACGATCAAAGCCTTGATTGGCTCGAAGGGCGGCAACCCGGAGATTGTCGCGCGCCTTCAAGAGCCGTATACGAAACAGGAAATCCGCAAACTTGGCAGCACGCAGGTCTATGAAGAATCGGTGCTGTTCAGTTCGTTCTTCGGTCCGCTCATCTTTGTGTTGATCCTTTTCGTCGCGATCCAGACGACCTCGCAATATCTGATGTCCGGCGTCGTGGAAGAGAAGGAAAACCGGATGATGGAACTGCTCGTGACGAGCAGCCGCCCGGGTGAAATGCTGTGGGGCAAGGTCCTCGGCCTGGGCGCGATTGGCCTGACGCAAATCCTCGTCTGGGCGGGCGCGGGGCTGATCTATATCCTCTCGCGCGGCGTCGGTCAATTCGGCGTGACGCTCGCCAGCCTGAACCTTTCGGGTGGGATCATACTGCTGATGCTCGCCTACTTCCTGCTCGGCTACCTGTTCAATGGGATGCTGATGGCCGGGATCGGCGCGTCGTCGAGCGTGGAAGCGGAGAGCCGCCAGATCGCAGGGCTGCTCAATCTGCTGTATGCGTTCCCGTTTTTCTTCATCATCGCCTTCATCAGCGACCCGAACTCGGTGGGACCCGTGATCCTGAGCATGATCCCGTTCACTGCGCCGCTCTCGATGATCATGCGGACCGCGTTCACGAGTGTACCACCCGTCGAAATCGCGCTGAGTCTGCTCATCCTCTTCGCGTCGACGGTGATCGTCGCGTGGGTCTCCGGGCGCGTGTTCCGCGTCGGGATGCTGGCCTATGGCAAGCGCCTCAGCCTGCGTGATATTTTCCGTGCGCTGCGTGAGGCCAACCCGGTCGTAATTCAAAAGGAGATCGCCTCGTGAACATGATTCGGCGCGTCTTCCGCTACGAGTTCGTGCGCCATTTCAAGCGGCGCAGCTACGTGTTTATCAGCTTCGGCTTGCCGCTCCTCGCGATTGTGGCGTACTTCCTGATTACCGGGCTGAACAATGTCCCGCGTACCACCCCCGGCGCACGCTTGACACCCCCTGCCGGGTCCAACGCGCCCGAACCAACAAGCCCTGCGTTCCTCGGCTTATCGATCAATATGGGGATCATCGATCAGGCCGGGGTGTTCCCTGCCGGGTTCAGGACGTCGCCCTTCACGCAATATCCGAATGCCGACGCCGCCAACGACGCGATCCACTCCGGCAAAATCACGAGCTACTACGTGATCCCGCCCGATTACCTGAAAAGCGGGCATATCGAAGCGTGGATGGTGAGCTTCAGCCTGAACAACACCGCAGAAAATACAGTACGCACGGTGTTATCGCGGGCGCTTGCCGCGCAGGTCGGCAGCCTTTCGCCATCGGAAGTGACGCTGCTCGGTCTGCGCAACCCGACGATCACGACCTACCGTACCGAGCAGGGCAGCGGCGCGGTCAGCGATAATCAATTCCTCGCAAACGTCGGCCTGATGTTCGGCTTCGCGCTCGCGTTCCTCGTCGGCGCGTTCTTCTCAAGCAGCCTGCTCATGCAGAGTGTGGTCGAAGAGCGCGAAAACCGCGTCGTCGAAATCCTCATCTCCTCGATGCGGCCAAGCCAATTGCTGATCGGCAAGGTTCTATCGCTCGGCTTGCTTGGCCTGATCCAAATCGCGGCGTGGGGTGCGGCGATTGTGTTCATCGTGACGCGGCTGGCGGCAATAGTCCCCGGCGCAGCGGGCTTGAGCGTGACGCCGACGCAGCTTGTCGTTGTCTTTGCCTACTACATCCTCGGCTATCTGATGTTCGCGGCGGTATACGCGGGCATCGGCTCGATAGCGAACAACATGCGCGAGGGTCCACAACTTGCGGTCTTTTTCACGCTGCCCGCGATGCTGCCGTTGTACCTGATCACGCTCTTTTCGCTCGCGCCGGATGGTCCGCTGCCGACTTTCCTGAGCATCTTTCCGATCTCCGCGCCGCTCGCGATGGTGATGCGGATCGCGATCTATCCGGTCCCAACGTGGCAAATCCTGTTGAGTCTCTCACTGCTCGCGTTGACGGCGTTCGGGTTCATGTGGTTTGCGGGGCGCGTTTTCCGGTTGGTGATCATGCTCGCGGGGCAGCCGCCCAAGCCGCGCGATTTGATCCGGCTGGTGCGTGAGGGGCGGTCGTAGCTGGCTGTGTAACATTGTACGGGCGGACCCGTGTGTCCGCCCGGCTTGTGCAACGAAAGGTTTATCAGAAAGCCAGTCTATGTCCGCGCACATCCTAAAAGACCTGATTGGCTTCGATAAATACGACCTCGCGGAAAACCGCAAAGGCCGTATGACCAAGCATCAACGGGATGTTGTGATCAGGAAAAGCATTATGCAGATGCTTATTCCCGGTTTGTTATTGCTATTCTTTGGCGCATTTTTCTTCACCGAAGTGCAGCAACATCAAAGCGAAATTGCGTCGACAAGCATTCAGACACGATTGCTCTTTTTAGGAGCAGGAACGCTCATTCTGTTTCTGTTCACAGGATACAAGTTGATCACGCTGATGCTTGATATAGACAAAGGTGTAGTGGCAAAAACCGAAGGCGCTATGTATCACTCACAGATTTCGACTAAAAGTAGTTCACGTCCCGCAATTTTAATTAATGGAATGCGTTTTGAGGTGCATTATTCAACAAGAGGTATTCTTTTCGATGGCAGCCAGTGTCGCGTGTACTACGCGCCGCACACGCACATTATTATGTCGATGGAACTGATCAAACAGGAGGACTGATGCAAACGCTCGATTGGTTGGAAAGTCATGTCGGCTCTCTTGAAAAGGGACTCGAACTCGTCAATCGCTACTTTTGGTTTCTTCGGATCGTGAGTAACGATGATCTATCACGGTGGTATGCAATTGCAGGCGAGTCAAGTGTGATTTTTAGTTCCGATACGCGCGAAGCTGTAGATGCTTTTTTATATGGTACGTCTGATGTGGAATGAATTTGGCGAAAAGGGGAATGGGACGCAAGATTGAAGGTACCCCTACAGTCAATCGGACCCATTCCCATGACAAGTATAGACCTGGAAACGCTTTTGACCACGCTGTACGTGCTGGTAGACGACTGGTATCAAACAGAGGGACGGCATCTGCTAAAGGGTAAGACAGGCGCAAAAGCGCAGTTCAGCGACAGCGAATTGTTGACATTGCTGCTGGCGCATGATTTTGTGCCATATCCGGGCGAAACGCAGTATGTGGCATACATGCGTGCCAACCATCTGGACCTGTTTCCTAAGCTGGTGGACCAGAGCCAGTACAATCGACGCGGGCGAGCCTTACAAGCGGTGGTGGAAGCACTACGGCAAGCGTGGTTGGGGATGTTGGGTGGGTATACCTGCGAGTGCCTGCTGCTGGATACCAAACCTGTCCCGGTGGTAGGCTACAAACGGTCCAAAACACATAGTGACTTTGCAGGGTATGCCGGGTATGGTCAGTGTGCGGCGCGTAAGCTGCACTACTTCGGCTTCAAACTCGTGCTGCTGAGTACCTGCGACGGTCTGCCCGTCGTCTACGACTTGGTGGCTGCCAACACCGACGAACGTCTTGCTGCCGAGAGTGTTCTGTACCGTGTCAACGACTGTGACATCCTGGCCGACAAGGGCTTTCTTGGCGCGGATTGGCAAGCCAGCATTGCCGATGAAACCGGCAACTGTGTCCTCACTCCCAAACGCGCCAACCAGTCCCAACAAAATCATCCGCTACTCGACGCCGCGCTGGGCAGTTTACGTGAACGCATCGAAGGCGTCTTTCACCAACTCCAGAACACAGGGCGCAACCTTGAGCGCTTGCTTGCTAAAACGGTAGCTGGCTTGACCGCTCGCATCACCCTCAAAGTCACCTGTTTGGTTCTCAAGCGCTTGCTTGCCCGTGACTTTGCCTTTGACCTCCAAACCTTTTCCATTTCACATTAGACGTATGGTATGTCGCTTGCCTATCAAGTCATACCAGAACCGTTTTTCGACCGCCTGATTGAAGACTCGAAGGAATGGTTCATTTAGAGCCAACCACTCGCTATCCCTCGTGTACTCGCTTCCGCTCCACGTCCAGCGAAATTGACCGAACCAGACCGCAATAGCCCGGTCTGGTGATGACCGGGATGTTCATTGCGCTGCCGGATTCAGGTCTGCGGCGCGAGAGCTTCCGCAAAGGTGAGATGGTTGCCATCAGGGTCGGCTATGACAGAGATTTTTACGTAGTTCGCTTTGGTGATTGGTCCTCCGGGTACGCCTCTGTTATTCATACCGGAGAGTTGCTCGTCCAGACTGGTGACTTCCACTGTTACCCAGGATTTTCCTGCCCGCTCCGCATCCTGAAACACCTGTAGCGAGCCGCCCTCCACAAGGTTCCATTCTGCCAGTCCATCCATCGGATTCACATCGGCAGGACGGCCAATCAGTTGCGTATACCATGCAACCGCCGCTGTTAAATCTCGCACTGCCACTTGCGCATAAACCTTTTTGATCGCCAAAGAATGCCTCTTTTCAGTAGACCATCTGTTCTTAAATAACTATGACATACTGGTTATAAAGATGCCAACCCAATAGCAAAATATGCCACTTGACAGCCAAAAAACATTTCGCTACACTGTTCGTCGGTGATTGGGAGCGCTCCCAATTTTCTTTCAAGCGCACGAAGTTGTTTCAGGTTTTTATGAATTTGGAAGATATTGCGAAAAAAGCCGGGGTTTCACGCTCCACTGTCTCACGGGTCATCAATGATGATCCGAATGTGAGCAAGCGCACCCGCGAGCGCGTGCTGGCCGTCATCGCACAGGAGAACTTCCACCCGAACGCCGCCGCACGCACGCTCGTCACCCGCCGCACGGAGGTGATTGGCGTCGTCATCCCCACCCCGGAAAACATCTTCTTCACCGACAACAGCTATTTTCCGATGCTCCTGGCCGGGCTTGGCGAGGCGACGCGCGAACGCAACTATGCGCTGCTGTTGTGGCTCGGCGAAGTCACGGATAACGATGAGCGGCTCATCAACAAAATCTCGAACCATCACCTGATGGATGGTCTCGTCATTGCCTCGCTGGATAGCCGCCATCCGCTCTATCTGCGCCTTGCGGACCTGCGACGTCCATTCGTGATGATCGACAAACCGATGAGCCGCACGGAGCAAATCAGCTACGTCAGCATCGATAACGTGCGGGCTGGCGAACTCGCGACCGAACATTTGATCCGGCTGGGCAGGCGTCGCATCGCGCACATCACCGGGCAGATGACGACCAGCGACGGCTACGAACGATTTCTCGGTTACAAGCAAGCGCTCGAAAGGCATGGCTTGCCCTTCGATGAACAGCTTGTCCATTATGGATACTTCGGGCGCGCAGCGGGGTACGAAGGCGCAAAACAGCTTTTCGCAGGCAAGCCGGATGCGGTTTTCGCGGCGGGCGACACGATTGCGATTGGCGTCTTGCAAGCGGCACACGAGGCACGCTTGCGCGTCCCGCACGACATCGCGCTGGTCGGGGTGGATGACATCGATGTGGCACGCACGGCTATACCGCAGTTGACGACGGTCCGCCAGCCTGTCCAGCGCAAGGGCGCGGCAGCCGCACAAACGCTGATCGATCTGATCGAAGGCAAGGTTTCCGGTCCGCAGCATGTCCTGCTGCCGATTGAACTGGTCATACGTGGCTCGTGCGGCGCGTTGACGGGTTCACAGGATGCCAGCCGCGTACCATTTGGTGCGCAACAGTCGATGCAAGGGGGTGATGCCTGACAGCCGTTCGATCCTCTGTTTACATTCACAAGTCCAGTTTGTTTTGCTTGTTTTCAGGAGAATTCTCGATGAAATCCGCTTTCCGCAAATTTTCACTCGTCCTCGCGCTGGCGCTCCTCGTAGCGTCGTTCCCGCATTCGGTCAAAGCCGCCGATAAAGTCACCGTCACCTGGTTTGTCGGCCTCGGCACAGGCACGGACAAGGAACAAATCGCCATTCAAAACAAGATTGTCGAAAAGTTCAACGCCAGCCAGTCCGAAATCGACCTTAAGCTGAACATCGCCGCCAGCAATCAGGTCGCCCCGGATACGCTCAGTACGCTGATCGCCGCCGGGACCGCGCCGGACCTCGTCGGACCTGTCGGCTTCGATGGTTCCAACCAGTTCGCCGGACAGTGGCTCGATCTCACGTCGCTGATCGCGAAGACGAAATACAACCTGACGCAGTTCCCCACCAACCTGGTCGGCCTGTACAAGGAAGGCGACGCGCTGGTCGGTATTCCGTTTGCCGTGTTCCCCGGCATCCTCTACTACAATAAAGACCTGTTCGACGAAGCAGGGCTGGCCTACCCGCCTACCAAAGTTGGCGAAAAGTACAAGCTGAACGGCAAGGATGTCGATTGGGACTACGACACGGTGGCGCAGGTCGCCAAGCTGCTCACGGTCGACTCGGCGGGCAACGACGCCACCAATGCCAAGTTCGATGCGTCGAAGACGGTTCAGTTCGGCTTCGTCCATCAATATGGCGGCGCTCGTTCGGAATTCTCGACCTTCGGCGGCTCGCCGATCATCGATGCCAAGACCGGGAAGGTCAGCATCCCCGACAACTGGCGCGCGGAGGCCAAGTGGCTCTACAACGGCCTGTGGAAAGATCACTTCATTCCCTCCGCGACCTACAGTGCCAGCGACCTGCTCAAACCGAGTGAATTTGCCTCCGGCAAGGTGGCGATGGGGCGTACCATGCTGTGGTACACCTGCTGTGTCGCCGAGCTGAAGGCCAAGTGGGACATCGGCGTGCAACCCTCCTACAAGGGGACGACCTTCGCCCCCGCCGATGCTGATACCTTCCGCATCGTGAAGACGACCAAGAACCCAGATGCGACGTTCAAGGTCCTGTCCTATCTGCTCGGCGACGCCGCGCTGGACCTGCTGACCGTCTACGGCGCATATCCTGCTCGCCCGGACCTGCAGGACGCCTCGATCAAGGCGAAGGCAGAAAAGTACCCAAGCGTTCAAAACTGGTCGATTGTCGCGCCTGCCTTGAACTATGCGACCGTCCCGCACCATGAATCGTACTACCCGAACTATAGCAAGGGTCAGCAGCGCCTGAGCGACTTCCGCACGCTGCTCTACGGCGATACAGGCAAGGATATTGACGTGGACAAGGAGCTGGATAAACTCCAGGCCGATCTCCAGATCATTGTCGATGCCGCGCCGAAGAAGTAGCACGCAAGCGTAACTGTTTCTGACCGTCAATCGGGCAGCCAGCGCTCACACGGGTTGGCTGCCCGTAAAAATAGTGGATTGCGTGGAGTACCCAATTTATGACGTCACAATCGGCCAGCCTCAGCAGCGCCCCCATAGTACAAGCCCAGCCGCGTCGGCGGACGCTCCAGCAATCGCAGCGGTTGTGGGGTTTCATCTTTCTTTCGCCCTGGATTGCCGGTTTCCTTATATTCACCCTGTTTCCGATGCTGACTTCGCTGTATTTCAGCTTCACCAACTTTACGATAGGTAAAGAGATTCAGTGGATCGGGCTGACCAACTGGATCAAATTGTTTCAGGACCCCAGTACGCTCAATTCGCTGGGTGTGACGCTGCGCTTCGGCCTGATAGCGCTGCCAGTCGGTATCCTGCTCCCGCTGACGCTCGCCTCGCTGCTCAACTCGCGCTGGCTCATCGCGCGCCCGCTGTTCCGCATCTTCTTCTACATGCCCTATATCATCCCAGCCATTTCCGGCGTCTTCGTCTGGCAGTCGTTCCTGAACGGGCAGACGGGCTGGCTGAACCGCATTCTGCGCTCGATTGGTGTTCAAAATCCGCCGAACTGGTTGTTTGATCCGATCTTCCTGAATACCGGGCTGGTCCTGATCGGCGTGTGGGGAATCGGAAACGCGATGCTGACGATGATGGCCTCCATGCAGGGCGTACCGACCGAACTCTACGAGGCTGCGCGCGTTGACGGCGCGAATCCCTGGACGCTCTTCCGCAAAATCACCCTGCCGATGATTTCACCCGTACTGTTCTACAACCTCGTCCTGGGCGTGATTGGCCTGATGCAATATTTCACGGTTCCCTACGTGCTGTCCACTGTGACGCGCTCGAACCCGAACACTTATTTCATCAACCTGCATCTGTACCGCACTGCGTTTCAGTTTCAGGATATGGGGTACGCCTCGGCGATTGCGTGGTTCATTTTCATCCTCGGCCTGGGTTTCACCGTGTTTCTCTTCGCGACTTCCCGGCGTTGGGTCTATTACACGAGCGGAGATTAAGACGTGGCCGCCTATTCCAACAAAGTCAATACTTCTCCGTTCTATTCAAAGCAGCTTCGCAGTTTCACGATCAAGGCGATGATCACGCTCTTCGCGCTGCTCATCCTCTCGCTCTATCTCGCGCCGATGGCGAATATGGTGATGGTCTCCCTGCGCAGCCAATCGCAGCTCTCGCAGGATCAAAATAGCCCGATCCTGCCGATGGCTGCGGCGAGCATCCAGTACAACGGGGAAGAACTCGCGATCTTCAAAGTCCCGTTTGAAGGCGGTACGCGCGAGCTCGCGATCCTGAAAAAAGGTCGCGCATCCAGCACGTTTGTCGACCCCGCCAACCCATCCGCAACGCCTGTCGAATGGCAGGGCAACTGGCGCACGCTCGAAGCCGTGCTTGTCTTTGCACCGCGCACCCAGAATTTCGCGGATGCGTGGGAAATCGCGAAGTTCCCGCGCCTGTTCCGCAATACGCTCGCAATTGCGTTCTTCGGCATGGTCGGGACGCTGCTTTCGTGCATCTGTGTGGCCTATGCGTTCGCGCGGTTCCCGATCCCCGGCAAAAATATCCTGTTCCTGATCCTGATCGCGACGATTATCCTGCCGACGCAGGTGACACTCATCCCGACCTATGCCTTTTTCGCCGCGATTGGCTGGACAGGGAGCTGGCTGCCGCTGATCGTGCCGCATTTTTTCGCGAATGCCTATAACGTCTTTTTGCTGCGGCAATACTTCCTGACGTTACCAAAGGAACTCGATGAAGCGGCGATGATCGACGGCGCGGGTCCCTTCAAAATCCTGCGCAGCGTGATCATCCCGCAATCGTGGCCGGTGATTGTTGCCGTCGCGGTGTTTCACTTCGTCTTCGCGTGGAATGACTTCTTCGGACCGCTGATCTACCTGCTCGACAAGCCGGAATTGCAACCGATCTCGGTCGGCGTCGAAATCTTCAACTTCCAATACGGTCCGCAACCGGAACTGGTGCAGGCGACCTCGCTCATGGCGATGGTCCTGCCGCTAGTCATCTTCTTCTTCGCGCAGCGCGCGTTCATGCGCGGTATCGTGATCACGGGTGTGGAGAAATAGCGGTGAGGCGTTCGCTGCTCGCACTTGTTTTCGTAGCATTGTTTGCCCTCTATCCTTCCGTCCATCCAGCGGCGCGCGCCGATCAGGTCAGGCTGATGGTAGACCCGGCCGTGCAGCGCGGCACGATCAGCCCCTATATATACGGTGCGAACTACGGACCCTGGGGGGTGGTTCCCGTCGATTTATGGCCGCTTGCGGAAGCCGCCGGGGTCCGCTTTCTGCGCTTCCCGGCGGGCAACTGGGGTGACGACTTCGACCTGATGCCCTACCACATCGATCCGTTCATTACCTTTGCGAAACGGATCAATGCCGAACCGGGGATCAGTGTCCGCTTGAAAGGTGGCACGCCCGAAAAAGCCGCTGAAGTCGTGCGCTATGTCAATATCGAGAAGCGCTACGGCGTGCGCTACTGGAGCATCGGCAACGAGCCGGACCTGTACCGCGATTATTCGGTCGAACAGTACAATCTCGATTGGCGCAGGTTCGCGGAAGCGATGCTCGCCGTTGATTCGGGGATTATTTTCATCGGACCGGATGTCAGCCAATATCCGCCGACCGTCGAAGGCGATACGTATAATAACATCCGGCGCGAGTGGGTCCGCGCGTTCCTACGCGCAAATGGCGACAGGGTAGGCATCGTCTCGATCCACCGCTACCCGTTTCCGCGAGGCAACAACGTCCCGGCGACGACGATCCACGCGCTGCGCGAGAGCGTGCGCGAATGGGATGTCATGCTGCCGGATCTGCGCGGCGTGGTACGTGCCGCTGCCGGGCGCGATATTCCGCTCGCGGTGACGGAAGTAAATTCCGACTGGAGCAAGCCGATTGGCGGCGAAGCCTCACCCGATTCGCACTTCAACGCGATCTGGTGGGCGGCAGTGCTTGGCCGTATGATCCGCGAGCGCGTGCAGATGGTCGCCTATTTCGCGCTCGAAAGCAGCGGTTCGCTGGGCGCGTATGGACTGCTGGATCGCTATGCCGCGCGCCCGACTTACGCGGTTTATCCACTCTACAAACAATTTGGCTCTGAACTGCTGGGCAGCGCGTCGAGCGACCCGGATGTATCAATCACCGCATCACGGCGCGCGGATGGTGCGCTCACGGTGATGCTCGTCAACCTTGCCGATGACGACAAACTCACTACACTCAACCTGAACGGGTTCTCACCCCACCAACGCAGCACTTTCGATAAACTCCACCCTGACGTCGCGACGCAATCAGATTTCGGCACGGATGGATTGTTCACACTCCCTGCGCAATCT
The DNA here is from genome assembly GCA_965246845.1 of Aggregatilineales bacterium. GTDB lineage: Bacteria > Chloroflexota > Anaerolineae > Aggregatilineales > UBA2796 > JBBRMW01. The sequence continues at coordinate 384,162 of CBDFFR010000003.1, read as the reverse complement.
GCTACACTCCTGATTTTCCTACCCGACTGAGGATCAACATGCCATTTCCATCGAATTTTCTGTGGGGCGCGGCCACTGCCAGCTACCAGATCGAAGGCGCTGCCCTCGAAGATGGGCGCAGCGAGTGCATCTGGACGCGCTTCTCACACACGCCCGGCAAGGTCAAGAATGGCGATACGGGCGATGTCGCGTGCGACCACTATCATCGCTATCCGCAGGATATTGAACTAATGCAGTCGCTCGGTTTGCGCGGCTATCGCTTCTCGATCTCCTGGCCGCGCGTGCTGCCGGGCGGGACAGGCGCGATCAATACCGCCGGGCTGGATTTTTATGATCGGCTGGTCGATGGGCTGCTGTCCGTCGGGATTATGCCCGCCGCGACGCTATACCATTGGGATCTGCCGCAGGTGCTTGAAGATCGCGGCGGCTGGACCAACGCGGAGATTGTGAACTGGTTCGCGGATTACACGGAAATCGTTACCAAACGGCTCGGCGACCGCGTGAAATTCTGGATGACGCTCAACGAACCCTGGTGTACCGCGTTCCTCGGCTATCATCTCGGCGTTCACGCGCCGGGCATCACCGATGAAAAGATGGCCTATCGCGCCGCGCATCATACGATGCTCGCGCACGCCGCCGCCGTGCCGATCATCCGCGCGAACAGCCTCCATGCGCAGGTCGGAATCGCGCTCAACCTCGCGCCGCAGACGCCCGCCACCGACCACCCCGAAGATGTGCGGCTCGCGCGGCGCGCCGATGCCTACCAGAACCGCTGGTTTCTCGATGCCGTCTTCAAGGGCAGCTACCCGCCAGATTTGGTCGAAGACCTGCAAGCGCGCGGCATTCTCGACGGGCTGGATATAAGCCCGGTGAGCGGCGTCAATCTCCCGCTGGATTTTCTCGGCGTCAATTACTATATGCGCTTTTTCGTCGCGCACGACCCTGATCAGCCGGGCAGATTTACCAGCCCGTTCCCGCCGGGTACGCCGATGACCGCGATGGATTGGGAGATTTATCCGCAGGGCATGGCTGATATGTTGCTGCGCGTGACGCGCGAATACAACCCGCCACCGATGTATATCACCGAGAATGGCGCGGCTTTCGCGGAGCCGGATCATGTCGAGGGTGACGTCCTCGAAGACCCGCACCGCGTGGATTTTCTGCGCACCTATTTCGCCGCTGCCGAAGATGCAATCGCGCAGGGCGCACCGCTCGCAGGCTATTTCGTGTGGAGCCTGCTGGATAACTTCGAGTGGGCGGAAGGCTATACCAAACGTTTCGGGATCGTCCATGTCGATTTCGAGACGCAGAAGCGCACGCCCAAGCGCAGCGCGCACTATCTACGCGACGTGATCCGCAGCGGGACGCTCTGATGCGGCAATTGATGGGCAGCTTTCGGGGGTTCACTGCGCCCACCGATGTTTTGGAGGCCGTCCGTCGTGGCAGCCTCGCCTGCTTTTGCCTCTTCGCCTACAACGTCAAATCGCCCGCGCAAGTCCGCGCTCTCGCGGATCAGCTTCGCGCCGCTGCACGTGAGGGCGGGCAGCCCGTCCCGCTGATCGGGATCGATCAGGAAGGCGGGCAGTTGATGGCCGTCGGTGAAGGCGTGACCGACCTGCCCGGCAATATGGCGCTCGGCGCGACCGGTTCCCCGGAACTGGCGTATCAGGTCGGCGCGGTGTTGGGGCGTGAACTGCTGGCGATGGGCCTCAACCTGAACTTTGCACCGTCGGTCGATGTCAATAGTGACCCGCGTAACCCGGCGATTGGCATTCGCGCGTTCGGCGACGACCCGGCGCTGGTCGGGACGCTCGGCGCGGCGCTGATACGCGGGATGCAGGCGCAGGGCGTCATCGCGACAGCGAAGCATTTTCCCGGCATGGGCGCAATCACCTTTGATACGCATCATGCCGCCGCGCAGGTCGATAGCTCGCTTGCCGATCTCGAACAGCGCGAACTGCTGCCCTTCCACGTGGCAATAGAGGCGCGGGTCGGCGCGATTATGACGGCGCATCTCTCCATACCGCAGCTCGATCCGGTCTATCCGGCAACCCTCTCGCGCACGATCCTGAGCGGATTATTGCGTGAGCGCATGGGATACGACGGGTTGATCATCACCGACGCGATGGATATGTATGCCGTCGCGCGCTATGGGGCGGTGGAAAGCGTCGGCGCGGCGCTCGCAGCCGGAGCCGACCTCGCGCTGCTGGGGCATTTGCCCGATCAAATGGGACTGCACGCACATTTCGCCGCATCAGAAAACCCACTCGCGGTGCAGCGCTTGCAGCGTGCGCAAGTCTTCGCTGCTGCCCAACCACTGGAACTATCATCGCTGGATAATGCGGATCACCGTGCGATTGCGCGTGAGGTCGCCGAGCGCTCAATCACGGTGGTGAAGGATAGCGGCGCGCTCCCGCTGCGGCTTTCCGCTGATACGGAAATTGCGGTGATTACGCCGACTCCGCGCAACCTGACGCCCGCCGATACGTCCGCGTCGCTCACGATCACGCTTGCTGACGCGATCCGGCGGCATCACGCACGCACGCAGTCCTATCAATTTGCCGGGGATGGTGCAGTGTCCCTTGCCGAGGCGGTTCAGGCTGCCGACGTCGTGATCGTGGGGACGATCAGCGCGCAGCCCGACGATGCGCAGGCCGCGCTGGTGAAGCGGCTGATCGCAAACGGCAAGCGCCCGATTGTGATCGCGCTCCGCACACCCTACGACCTCGCCGCGTTCCCGGAAGTCGAGACTTATCTCTGTACATACAGCATCCGCGCGGTGAGCATGGAAGCCACCGCGCGCGTCCTTTTCGGCGAGATCGAGCCGCGCGGACGGTTGCCGTGTACAGTGCAGCATACTTCGGCAATGGAATAGATCGCTTTCTTAAAGGCCTATGAGCAAACCCAGCGTTTCTTTGCCCCAAACCTGTCCGTAAGCCGATCCTCTCTCTGTCCGACAAATTGCACGAGGCAGATTTTCCATGAGTGAGCATCAAGTCGAACAGTTGGTTACAGAGTATCGCGCCGGGCAGGTAGATCGCCGTGAATTCCTGCGGCGCGCAACCGTTCTGCTGGGCGGTGGCAGCATGGCCACCGCGCTGCTACTGGCCGCACAGGGCGCATCGATTACAACCGTCGCGCACGCCGCCGGGCAGATCGCGCCGACTGCGCAGGCTACCGGACCCGCGACCGTGACCGCCGACATCGAAACGAGCAGCATCACCTTCAAAACCGCAAGCGATACCGCTCCCGGTTATCTCGCCAAGCCGAAGGGCGCGGGTCCCTTCCCGGCGGTGATCGTCATTCAGGAATGGTGGGGTCTCGATGAGCACATCAAGAGCGTCGCGGATCGCTTCGCGCGGCAGGGCTTCGCGGCGGTTGCGCCCGACCTCTATCGCGGACAGGTCGCGAAGGAACCAAGTGACGCGCAGCGCCTCGTAATGAGCGTGCAGCAGCCGAAAGCGCTTGAAGATGTGCAGGGCGCGGTCGATTATCTGGTCGGACAAAGCTATGTCAAACCGGGCAAGGCAGCCGTGATTGGCTTCTGCTTCGGTGGACGTATCGCCTACAACATGGCCTATGCGGGCAAGAACATCGGCGCGGTCGCCGTCTTTTATGGCAGCGGCGCGAACCCGACCGACGACGACCTGAAGAATGTCTCCGCACCGATTATCGGGCTGTGGGGCGAGGCCGACAACGGCACGCCCGCCGCGCGTATTCAGGAATGGCAGACCAAGCTCAAGCAGTTCGGCAAGATCAACGAAATGTACATTTACAAGGGCGCGCCGCACGCCTTCTTCAATGACGCGCGCGACAGCTACCGCCCGGAAGCCGCTCAGGATGCATGGGTGAAGGTCCTCGCGTGGTTCCGTACCTATCTGACGGATGCGCCCGCGATGGCCGGAACAATGGCGGCTACGATGGCGCAACCCGCGATGGTCGCGACCCCGGCGGCTACACCCGCGAAATAGGCGTCACCGAAACCATTATGGCGGGCGGCACAGTGCCGCCCGTCTTTATTTTATGCGATGGATATTTAGCGATCCCCATCCACCTGTTCCGGGTTACGGACGGGTGGTTTTGGCTTCTTCCCTGCGCCGAGTGCGACGCTGCGCTGATACGCTGCCCACACCGCGCGGGCGATCACCGTGCGTAAGCCCCCGCGTTCGAGGTGATAGAGTGCTTCCGCCGTCGTCCCGCCGGGGCTTGTGACCTGGTTGCGCAGTGCGGCGGGGTGTTCCTTCGTCGCTTCCAGATAGGCGACCGAGCCACGCACCGTCTGCGTGACGAGCTGTTCCGCAATGCGCCGCGAGAAGCCGAGATGCACGCCCGCATCGATCATCGCTTCCATAAACATGAACACATAGGCAGGTCCCGTTCCGCTGAGTGCGGTCGCCATATCGAGGTAGTCCTCATTATCGACGTAGACTTCCTGTCCCATCGTGCCGAGGATCGCACGCACTTGGCCGCGCTCCGCTTCGCCGACTTCCGGTGGCGCGGTCCAGACTGTAATTCCCTCACCAATGCGCGCGGGCGTATTCGGCATCGCGCGGACGATATGCGAGTTGCCCAATCCTTCTGCGATGTGGGCTATCGTCGCCCCCGCGAGGATACTCAAGACCAGCCGCACCGCTTCCGACTGCCCATGCAGGTCGTGCAGAACCTTGTCGAGGACCTGCGGCTTCACCGACAGGATTACGATTTCGGATTGTGCTGCCTCAAGATTGCTCGTCGTTGCGCGAATACCGTAAGCGTGCTGCAAGAACTGTCCGCGCTCCGGCAGCGGGTCGGAGGCGATAATCTGCGCGGGCGCTACCGTCTGCTGCTTGAGCAGCCCCGCGATCATCGCTTCGCCCATCACACCGCCACCGATGAACCCGATGTTCAGCCCCGAAAATTGCTCGTTCATAGTGCCAGCCCCAAAAATGGCGTCTTTGGCGTCTCCTCGAAAGCACGATGCGCGGCCTCCAGCCGTGCGGGATGCACACTCACACCGAGGCCGGGACCCATCGGTACGGTGATCGTGCTGTCTTCGGCGTTGAGCGTGAATGCTTCGGTAATATCCGGGTCGTAATAGCGATTGGTCGCGCTGATGTCGCTCGGTAGCGTCACGCCGGGCAGCGCCGCGACGTGCAGGTTGGCCGCGCGCCCAATTCCGGTTTCCAGCATCCCGCCAATCCACAGGTCCACGCCTGCGTTGAAGCACACATCATGCACCTTTTGCGCGTTGCTCAGGCCGCCGACGCGCGACACTTTCAGGTTGATAATCCGGCACGCGCCAAGCTGGATCGCGAGCCGCGCATCATCCGGCGTGTGGATGCTTTCATCCAGACAAAGCGGAGTTTCAAGCTGCGGTTGCAATTTGCTGTGCTGGTAAATATCCTCGTAGCCGAGCGGCTGCTCGATCATCAACAGGCCGAGCGCATCCATCTGCTTGAGGATCGGGAGCTGTTCCATCGTATAAGCGCTATTCGCATCGGCCATCAGACGCACATTCGGGAACTGTCGCCGCACCTCGCGCAGCAATTCGACATCCCAGCCCGGCTTGATTTTTAGCTTGACGCGGCGGTAGCCTTCCTTCACGCGCTTGTCGATGATCTGGATCGTCTCTTCAATCGTGTCGTGGATGCCGATGCTCACGCCGACTTCGACGCGCGTGCGCGTGCTATCCAACAGGCTTGACAGCGATTTGCCCGCCAGCTTGCCGCGCAGGTCCCACAGCGCCATATCGACCGCCGATTTCGCGAGCGGGTGGCCGCGATAACGCGGGGTGATCGCCGCCTGTTCACTGTCCTTGCCGAGCAGCACCGGGATAATGAAATCGCTCAGGACGTGCATCGTCGTCCCAATAGTTTCATAGCAATAGCCGGGCGTCCACCCTGCCACGCTTTCGCCCCAGCCGACTTGCCCGCCCGCATGAATTTCGACAATCACCGCCGGACGGAACGACTCGTTCCAGCCGCTCGTCTGGAGTGTTTCGACAAGCTGCATCGCGATAGGATGCAGCAGAATTTTTTCTATGAGCGCCACGATAGGTTCTACCTTCAACATCGGCAACTATGGACCGTATGGTAGCGCATCGTGGCGGTTCACGCACATCGTGCGGTTTTGCGGTACGATCTACCGGAATAGTGCGGGAGTGTGAATCATGACCAGCCTCGAACTTCAAAAGACGGTCAGCTACGATGAACTAATGAGTCTCGGCTCCGATGCGCGCGTCGAGGTCTTCAATGGAGAAATACGCGAAATGCCTCCTGTTGGTGGAACACATGCTTATGGCAGCGCGAGTTTCGTTGAAATTGTTGCGCCATTTGTAAGATCGAGGCGTCTTGGCCTCGTTTATGGCGACGGATTTACGTTTCTGATGTTGAAATCGGGTGACACGCCGCACGGATTGCGTGATTCCTATGTGCCGGATGCAGCCTTTATCCGTGCGAGCAACATCCCGCGCGATTGGGATCATGCAAAACCATTTCCCTATTCACCAACCCTCGCGGTTGAAATCATGTCTCCTGATGACAAAGCGGAAGATATGGTCTTGAAGGTGCAGAGGTATCTCGAAGCTGGAACAGAAGAGGTCTGGGTGATTTATCCAAAAACACGCACGCTCTACCAGCACCGTGCCGGAGTATCCATCGTACAGGCTTACCGGAACGGCGAGAAAATAGATTGCGAATCGCTCTTCCCCGGTTTGATCATCAGCCTGAGCCAATTATTGGATGAACCGGATTTCGGACAAACTACACCCGCGCCGTGAACGCGCCGTGTAGTGTATGATTGATCGCGTCTTCCATTACACACAGGCTGGATAACGTATGCGTCTGGCAATCCTCTCCGATATTCACGGCAACGCGCCCGCGCTCCGGGCGGTCCTTGCTGATTTACGTGCGCAGGGCGGCGCGGACCGCACCTGGATACTTGGTGATCTGGCATCGGCGCTGCCCTACCCGGTCGAAACGATGCAGATGCTCCGTGAGCTGAAGGACGCTAACCCGGAGACGGTCGAGATCATTGGCGGCAATGTGGACCGCTACCTCGTCACTGGACAGTTGCGCGCGATCACGCCGAAGAGCGCCGAAGACTGGGCAAACTTCGCGGATGAGCGCCGCCGCCGGGAGGGCGATTTGCAATTCGCGCTGATGCGCCTGACCTGGGAAGATTGCGAATTCATCCTCAAGACGCTGCGCCGTGAACTCTCACTCGAAGTACCGGGTTACGGAGTCGTGATCGGCTTTCATGGCGCGCCGGGCAACGACGAACAAAACCTGCTGCCCGATCAGCCTGCGCATGAAATCCTCGACGCGCTGATCGACAGCGAAGGCCGCCTCGCGTTTGGCGGGCATACGCACATTCCGATGGACCGCGATCTGGGGCGCTGGCGCATGGTCAACCCCGGCAGTATCGGGCTGCCGAACGATGGCGACCCGCGCGCCTGCTACGCCATAGCGACCTTCGAGAATGGCGAAGCGCAGATCGATATACGGCATGTCGCTTTCGATGTGGAAGCCGTCATCCGCGAACTTGCCGCGCAGGGCATCGCAAATGCCACCATGTATACGGCGTGGCTGCGCGACGCCAAAGACCCCCGCAAAGCGCAGTAGTATTGCATAGCAACAGGGACACCATGCTCGACCAGCTCATTCAGGATTTGACAGAAGAAAACGCGCTTGGCCTGCTTCTGCTTGCGCAGCTTGGGCAGACGCCTTCGGAATTGACCGTTGCCGCGCGTACCGTCACGCTCGACCAGACGACCGGACAGTTACACCCCATCGGCTCGTATGTGGTGCGGCTCGGCGGCCTGATCGAGCATACGCTTACGCTCGGACCATTCGACCACGCGGCGACGCTCGAAGACCACCCACTGCTATATCACCACAACGCGCCCGGCGTACAGCTTTTCATCACCGGACCCGCGCAGGATGCAAACGGCGTGGTTGCGCAGCTTGCCGCCGCGCATCAGGAAATGTTCGGGCGCTATCGGCAGTTAGGCGAGGATTTAAACAAGCGTGCGGAGCCGAACAACGTTTTGAGCAAGGGGATGGGATTGCTCGGCACGTTCCCGGAACCCTTCGCAGCGGCTGCCGGGCAGGTCTTGACGGCCAACGGCGTGACCTATTCGATGCTCCCCGGAGAGGGAAAAATCGGCGGCTACAAGCTGCTCGCCTTCGATAATTCGTTTTTCATCGCGCGCATGATCGAGGTGCAGGTGATGCAGGACGGCTAAACAGGTTCCGTCCGTTGCGCATTCCTGATTTGCTCACGCAGTGTATCAATCACTTCCAGCCCGCCGCCTTCCGTCTCATAATACCAGTGGTCCCAACCATTGCACGTGGCTAAACCCCCCACCTGCGCACCGATTTTGTGGATGGACCCCCGCGTACCACTTGCATCGCGCAGCGAACCATCGGCCAGCACAGTCGCGGCTTTCGCGCGCTGTTGGTCGAAGTAAAGCGTTTGGCCGGGCAGCAGCAGACCGTTTTCGAGCAGCGCGGAAAATGCAACGCGCGGTGCGGTGCGCTTGTTTCGCAGGCTGCCAAGTGCCTCAAGGTCATTGGGGTTTTGCGGAAACTGGATGCTGTCGATCCGCCCCTGCGCACCGCGAATGTAGCGCTCTTCGCGCTCAATCCCGATGTAGTACCTGCCCAGCTTCTTCGCGACCGCGCCCGTCGTCCCCGTCCCGAAGAACGGGTCAAGGATCACATCGCCGGGGTTGGAACTGGCGAGGATGACGCGATACAGCAGCGCTTCGGGTTTCTGCGTCGTATGCAATTTTTCGCCGTTGACCGTCAGACGTTCATTGCCCGTACACAGCGCGAGTTCCCAATCGCTGCGCATCTGCTTGTCTTCATTGGCGCTTTTCATCGCGTGATAATTGAACGTGTAGCGCTTCTGTTCCTTCGATTTTTTGCACCATATCAGCGTTTCGTGGGCATTCGTGAAGCGCACACCGCGAAAATTCGGCATCGGGTTTGTCTTCACCCAGACCACATCGTTCAATATCCAGTAGCCCACATCCTGCAAAATGCTCCCGACACGATAGATATTATGGTAGGAGCCAATCACCCACAGCGTCCCATCATCCTTCAGGACACGGCGGCACGCACTCAGCCAGTCTTTAGTAAATTGATCGTACTTCGCAAAGTCGTCGAACTGGTCCCACGCATCATCGACCGCATCCACCTGCGTCAGATTGGGACGTAGCAGCGTATTTTGGAGTTGTAAGTTGTAGGGTGGATCGGCGAATATCACATCGACCGATTTTTCGGGGAGCGTGTTCAATATCTCGCGGCAATCGCCTTGAATGATCCGATCCACCTCAAGCGACATTTTATAGTATGTGCGTGCTATGTATCCAGGCTGCTCAGGAACTGCCTCAGCGCTTCGCTGGTCGCGCCCGGCTGTTCGAGCATGAGCATATGCCCGGCGTCTTCGATAACGATGTGCGTGGCGTTCGGCAACACCGCGCTCATCGCTTCGGAGCGTGTTGGCGAGATGATCTGATCCTTGTCGCCTGCCAGCAGCAGCACGGGCAGCGTCATCTCCGGGAGGAGCGGCGTACTATCCGGGCGCAAAGCCATCCCTTTCAGGATCCCGACAATCCCGGTCGGTGACGCGCCGAGGATCATTTTGCCGACATCATCCACCATTTCGGGGTCCTGCTCGACGCCCGGCGCAAACAACTCTGGAAGCATCTGGTCGCGGATGATTTTTGTGCCGCCTTCGCCCGCTTGCAACACCTGCTCGACGGTCGAAAGGCGGATGTCGCGCCGCTCCTGTGTATCGGCGGTAGCCTGCGATGCGATCAGGCCAAGCGCGGCGAAGCGGCGTGGCTGCGCACGGTAGGCGGCCAGCGCGACATAGCCGCCCATGCTGTGACCCATCAATACCGGGTTATCGAGTTCGAGTTCATCGAGCAGGCGCAGTACATCGGCGGCCATCGTATCCATATCGTAGATGCCCGCCGGAGCCATTGACTTGCCGTGACCGCGCAGGTCCGGCGTGATGACACGATACAATCCGGCCAGTGCCTTCTGTTGTTCGCGCCAGATGCCGCTATTGAGCGGATAGCCATGCAGCAGAACGACGGGACGCCCGCCGCCCATATCTTCACAATGCAAACGGATGGTAATCGTCATATGATCCGGGTTTGGAACCTAGCTGCCAGTATACGGGCGCTCCACGAGCGTGACTTGCAAATCCTGTTGCTTGCCATCGCGCAGGAGCGTGAGTGTCACTGTATCACCGGGTTCGGTTTTCGTGAAGAGGTAGCCTAAAAGCTGCTCGAATTTGCGCAGCGGCACGCCGTTGATCGCGATGATCACATCGCCGCCCGTCGCGATTTCCTGCCCATCCAAAAATTTGGTCCCGGTCGCGCCGCGCACACCCGCGCGCCCTGCCGGGCTGTTGCGCGTTACTTCACTGACGAGGATTCCCTGCTGCTCCGACGGCAGGCCGTCGAGGTCGTTGATCTCCGTATCGAGATCACCGCCGCGAATGCCCAGATAGGCGTGCGTGACCTTGCCATCCTTGATCAGTTTCGGTGCGAATTTCGCCAGCAGGTTCGAGGGAACCGCGAAGCCGACGCCCGATGACTGCCGCACGCGCGACTCGATGGCGGTGTTGATGCCGACGACGTTGCCTTCCATATCGACCAGCGGACCGCCGCTGTTGCCGGGGTTGATCGCGGTATCGGTCTGGATCATGCCTGGGATTTGGTAGTTCGCCGCCTGGCTGTCGAAGCGGCGGTTGACGGCGCTCACGATCCCCTGCGTCATCGTACCGGGATAATAGCGGAACGGGTTTCCGAACGCCGCAACGCGCTGCCCGACCTGCAACTGGTCCGAATCGGCCAGTTTGAGCGGAACCAGCCGCGCCTTGTTCGTCTGGACCTTCAACACGGCCATATCGCTATCCGGGTCGATGCCGACGACGGTGGCCGGGACGGTGAAATCATCCGCGAACGTGACGCGAATGCGCCCCGTGTTGCCGACATCGAGGACAACATGCGCGTTGGTGATGATATAACCCTCGTCGCTATAAATAAAACCGCTGCCATTACCGACCGAAAACGGCTCCTGCGTCGGGGCGAATGGTGTTGGGTCGATGAGCGGCGGCTGCGTGGGCGCGCCGAGCGCATCTTCCGGGATGCGTATATAGACTGTCACGACCGACGGCGCGACTTTTTTATAGAGCGTGATCAAGGTCTGGTCGCCCGGCGCGGTCACGACGGGTACGAGCGTCGGCGCAGTCTGCAAGGTGGCTTGTTGCAGGGCTTGCAAAGCGGTGGGCTGGCGGTCAGGTGCGGCGGCGCGTCCTCCTGCCCAGGGCGCGAGCGAGCCAATCAGGAATGCGACGACCACGAGCGCGGCGACAGCGATTGCCGTGCGCCCGGTGAAGGTAACTTTACGATCCATGCAATAAAACTCCGAAGTGGGTGCGACAAGCATACCGACTCTGCCTGACGTGCGCCACCGGAGTTGGTCTACGGTAACTCTGCTACACCGCGTTTTGAGCCAATCTCAACCATCATGACCGTCCGGTAAAGATGGTCGGCTGGAGCGTGCTTCAACGGTGGTTCGGGTGTCCCAGATAAATCGCCTCCGCGAAGACCTGCCGTGCGCCCGTATCCACATAACCCAATCCGGTCGCGAGGTTGACCGACGCTTCGTTGTTCGGCTCGACGAGGTACAGCCCGATCCGCCCGCTTTGCAGGACGCGCGCTGTCACTGCTGAAAGCACGCTGCGCCCCCACCCGCGCCGCCGCGCCTCGGCTTCGGTCTGCACGAACACCTCCGCGAAGCCGGGTCCCTGCCAGTTTACGCCAGCCGCCGCTTGCAGGCCGCCGTTGTGGACTTCCGCACGCGGCAGACCGTCCGGCGCGGCCTTGTTGACGACGAGGACATTTACCGTCGGCTGGAAGCGCGCAGGTTCGAGCGCGTAAATTGAGTAGACATGCTCGTTCGCGAGTTGCAGGCTCCCGCCGACCAGCGGAAGCTGGTTCGCATTCGCGAAAAACAGGTAAGGCCGCCCGATCTGTAGCACCTCGGAGAGCAGGTCGGCGGCGGGTTCGGCGCGGTAGCAGCGCATACAGATCAACGGGCGAAACAGATCGATCCCGGTCTGGAATCGCCCTGCGAAGCCCTCCGCTGCCCGCGCCACGATGAGCGACCGCACCGCGTCATGGTATAACCCGTAATAGGCGGTCGGCGCATCGGCGGCGCTGTGCAAATCGAGGAACGTCTCGATGAGTTTGCGCTGGTCGCGCAGCGAGGATGAAGAACCCGTCACGGATACAGCCGCTTGAGCATCCGCGCATACGGGATCGTCTCGCGAATGTGCGGCAGCCCGCAAATCCACGCGACCGCGCGCTCGACGCCCATTCCGAACCCGGCGTGCGGGATTGTGCCGAATTTGCGCAGATCGAGATACCACGCATACGCTTCACGCGGCAAGCCGATTTGCGCGACGCGGCTTTCGATCAGCGCCGGATCGTAAATGCGCTCGCTCCCGCCACAAATTTCGCCATATCCTTCCGGCGCGAGCAGATCCACCGAGCGGCAGACTTCCGGCCTGCCGTCGACGGGCTGCATGTAGAACGCCTTGACCACACTCGGATAGTTGTAGCAAAACACGGGCTTTTCGTAGAGCTGCGTGAGCGCGGTCTCGTGCGGCGAGCCGAAGTCGTTGCCCCATTCGATTTGCAGGAGCGCCTTCTGCTCGGGGTCTTCCGTCTGCGCGGCGAGATCGGCCAGCTTCGTCACGGCGTCGTCGTAGCTGATGCGCGGGAACGGCGGCACGATCCGCTCCAGAACGCTCGTATCGCGTTCAAGGATTTTGAGTTCGGCGCAGTTCTTTTCGAGGACCCTGCCGACGATAGAGGCAATAAACTGCTCTTCCATCGCCATCAGGTCTTCGAGCGAGAACCACGCCATCTCCGGCTCGACCATCCAGAATTCGGTCAGGTGGCGGCGCGTCTTACTCTTCTCAGCACGGAAGGTCGGACCGAAGGCGTAGACCTTGCCGAAGGACATCATGTTCGCTTCGTTGTAAAGCTGCCCGGTCTGTGCGAGATAGGCCGTCATCTCCCCGAAGTAGTCAATCGCGAACAGTTCCGTCGTGGATTCACCCGCTGCCGGGGTCAGGATCGGCGTATCGACCGCGAGATAGCCGTGATCATCCAGAAAATCGCGGATCGCGCGCATGATCGTCGCGCGCACTCGCAATATCGCCCACTGCCGCTCCGAGCGGACCCATAGATGGCGATTATCCATCAGGAATTCGACGCCGTGTTCCTTCGGTGTAATCGGATAGGCGTCCTCTTCCGCGACGCGCTGGATCACTTGCAGCGTCTTGATCCCAATCTCGTATCCGCCGGGAACGCCGGGGGCGCGTTCATCCTGCCGCACGGTTCCCGTCAGGACGAGCGAGGATTCCTGCGTAAGCGTGCGCGCGGCCTCGAATACGGCCTCATCCATTTCTTTTTTGAACGCGACGCACTGCGCCCGTCCCGTCCCATCGCGCACCTGCAAGAATTGCAGCTTGCCTTTATCGGTGCGGTCGTAGAGCCAGCCCCGGACCGTAATTTCCTGCCCGATGTAATTGGCGATGTCCCCTAATGAAATGACCTGCGGCACGTTCGACCGTCCCTTTTGCGCATTCGCGTTACATAGTGTGATTGTGCCGGATTCTAGCCATCTGCGCGGGGGTGGTCAAGCGCGGATAATTGAGGATTTCGCGGAATGGTTGGTTCGCCGGAGGATACTCGTTGCGGCCTAGCTCTTCCCGCCAAGTTGCGGATCGAAGGCGTCACGCAGGCCATCGCCGACGAGGTACAGACACAACACTGTGATTGTGATCAAGAGTCCGGGCAGGACAACCAAGTGCACGCTCTTCGTGAAAAATTCCTGCGCATTAGTCAGCATATTGCCCCAGCTTGCGGCGGGCTGCCGAACACCGAAGCCGAGGAAACTCAGCGCCGCTTCTGTCAAAATCAGCCCGCCAATATCGATTGCGAGTGAAATCACGACAACCGAAATGACATTCGGCACGATATGCGAAGCCATGATCCGCCAGGGCGACGCGCCGATTGCCCGCGCGCCCACCAGAAATTCACGTTCGCGCAGCGCGAGTGTTTCGCCGCGCACCAGCCGCGCCGTGCCAGTCCAGCCCAACAATCCGAGCGTGATGATTATCGTCGCGGGTGTCGGTGAAAAAACGGCGAAGATGATCAGCAGCAAAAACAGGCCGGGGATCGATGAGAGGGTGGTGATTACCCAGTTCACAAAGTCATCGACGATGCCGCCGAAATACCCCGTGATGACGCCTGCCACGACTCCAATTACCAGCGACAGCAACGCCGAAAATGTGGCGATGCCGAGCGATACCTGCGCGCCGAAAAGCAGCCGCGCGAGGTGATCACGCCCCAAATCATCAGTTCCGAGGAGATGCCCCGGTGCGCCGATGGGCAGGAAGGCGTCATTGATATTGGTGCGCGTATACTCGACATGCAGAATTTGCGACGAAATTACAGGAGCCAAAACCGCAAGAACCACAAGGAGCAACAAAATTGAGAGCGCAATCAGCGTCAACTTGTCACGTCGCAGGCGCACCAGCGCGGTTTGAATCAGCGAGCGGCCCAGCGCCGGACCTTTCTCAGGGAGTACGTCGTCGTTGAGTGGTTGTAATACGGCAGTCATCGCTTATTTCAACCGAATGCGCGGATCGATGAACGCATAGAAAATATCTGACAGGACAAAACCGAGGATCGTTGCCGTCGCTCCCAGAATGGTGAAGGCCATGATCAGCGGGTAATCGTAAGTGTTGATTGCGGTCAACCCAAGACGTCCCAACCCCGGCCAGGAAAAAACCGATTCCGTGATGACCGCGCCGGAGAGCAGCCCCGTCAACGCGGGTCCCAGAAAAGTCGCCAGCGGGATAAGCGCGTTACGCGCCCCGTGAACGAACCAGACAGAGCGCGCGCGTAGCCCTTTCGCTTTGGCGGTGCGGATGTAATCCTGATTGATCGTATCGAGCATGGACGCGCGTAGATAGCGTGAATAGCCCGCGATTCCGCCTGTTGAAAGGACCAGCGCAGGGAGCAGTAAATGATTGAGGCGCAGCGGTAATGGTGGACAGCCGGACAGAGAGGTTGGACAGCGGCTGCCCGGCGGCAGGATGTGCAGGCCGCTTGAGAAAATCAGGATCAGAATCAGACCGAGCCAGAAGATCGGGATCGCGTTGAACATGACCATCAACACCCGCGTCACATTGTCGAACAGGCTGCCGCGTAGCACCGCCGCCAAAATCCCGACAGGAACGCCTATCAATAGTTCCAGAATGGTTGCGGCAATCGCGAGTTCGAGCGTTGCCGGAACGCGCTCCCCGATCATGGTCAGGACGGGTCGATGCGCGACGAAAGAATATCCAAAATCACCACGCAGAATACCTAAATGTACTGTCGGCTGGTCCTTCGGGTCGAGATTGACTTCGTTCGCGCGCGCAGGTCGCAGGATGTCGTCGCCGATCAGCCAACGCAGATATTGAATCGGCCAGGGATCGTTGTAACCAAGCTGGTCGGCGATTGCCTTGCGCTGCTCCGCTGTTTTCAGACGGGGGTTGAGGAAAAGCGCCGCCGATGGACCACCCGGAACATTGGTCATAATAACGAATGCGAGTAGCGTAATGCCGAACATCGTTGGAATTGCTTGAATGAGTCGGCGCAGAATGTATCTAAACATAGACCGTTATCTTCTCTATGAAATGATCCGGGACGTTATAGAGATGCCCCCTTCCTTGAGTCAGAAGGGGGCGTTTGACGGTGAAAGCAGAGCGTTATTTGGCGGAAATGTTCCAGGCGTCCACGTTCCAGTACAGTTGTCCCGGATTTGGCGCAAAGCCGTCCACATTCGAGCGAGCTGCGAAGAAGCCATTCTGAACATCGAGGAACAGGTATGGCAAGTCATCCTGCAAGATTGCCTGAATGCGCTTGTACAGCTTGGCGCGTTCAGTCTGGTCGCAGCCGGGCAACGTGTTCGCCTTCTCCATCAGGTCGAGCAGTTCCGGGTTGTTGTACGAGGTGAAGTTCGTCCCTGCACCCGGTTGATCGCCAGCAAGGTCCCAAAACTGCGTTTGATCCGCATTGTTCGGGTCGCCACCGCCCCATGAGCCGATGAACGCATCGCCAGTTTGATCCTGCTGCGCCTTGAGGAAGGTGTTGAACTCCAGCGGCTGGAAGTCGACTTCGATACCGACCTGCTTCAGTTCATCTTTGGCAATGTTGCCGATAGCGACGCGGCGCGTGCTGGTTTGCGGCGCGATGAGCTTGAAGGACAGACGCGTGCCATCCGGCGCGAATTTGGATCCCTTCGCGACGCGAATACCATCTGCACCGACATCCTTCCAACCCGCATCATCGAGCAGTTTTTTGGCCGCCGCGACATCAAGCGCGATTGGCTTCAAATCCTTGTCGAAAGCCCAGTTGCGGGGCAGGTAGCTGGAAGCCAGCCGCGTGCCTTCGCCGAAGACTGCACCCTTGATGATCGTGTCCACATCAACGATGCGGGCAATCGCCTGACGGACCGCTTTATCTCCCAAAACCGGGTGATGGCCTTGATCGACGGGTTTGCCGTCCTTGTCGAGCGCAGGCTGCGGATTCTTCGGGTCTGCCAGGTTGAACGAGATGTAATCCCAGTTCTCGCCGGGGTACGAATAAATCTTAACCGTACCCGCATCGGCTTGCTTGCGAATATCTGCACGGCTTGAAACCGCAGGGCTGTCGATAACGTTCAGGTCGCCATTCAGGAATTGCTGAACCTCAACGGCCTGATCGCCCACGATTTTGTAGATATACCCATCTGGCTTGACTGTTCCGGCGATTTTATCCGGGTAGCTCTGGTCGGCGACGAGGCTTGTCTGGTCAGCCGGACGGAATTCACCAAACTTGAAGACGCCGGATGTAACGCTGGGGTTTGTGTTATATGCGGCGGTCTCAAGTTTCTTCGGATCACCGAGCGCGTGCGCCGGAGCGATTGGAACGCTGCTCGCGGTGGTGAGCGAGTTGCATTGCGCAGAAGCGAACGTGACCACGACGGTTTGCGGGTCCGGGGCCTTCACATCCGTAATATCAGCGGTCAGGAACGAGAAGGGGGATTTTACATCCGGGTCCTTCAGCGCGTTCCAGCTATACAGATAGTCAGCGGAGGTAACGGTCACACCGTCGGTCCACTTCATATCCTTCCGCAACGTGAAGGTATAGGTTTTGAGATCATCGGAAATCTTCCAGTCCGTGACCAATGCGCCCGCTGCGCCCTTTTGGAAAGTAGAGTTTTTATCTACGCCGACAAAGCTTGGCAGCAGGAAACGGAGAATATCCAGACATCCCTGATCGAGGCAAAGTACCGGGTTGAAGTTTTCTGGACCTGTACCAACTGTGCCTTCAATGATGATGCCGCCGCCACCCTGGGCGTGCGTCATGGTGCTGGTCGCGGGTGCAAAAACAACCAGCGCGGCCAAAGCAAACGGAATCAAACGAGAAAATCTGCGCATCGTGAGTGTTCCTTTTTTGGACTTTGTTCTATCAGAGGGGCAGCGGTCGCGAGGGTAGCTACAATAAACCTCCGTCAAATCACCAGCACGTTCATTCTATCGGCATGGGTGGGCTGCAGCGTGCATGTATTGTAGACACGATCAAGTCGTTCATACAAAATAATTACACATTCACAATGAAAATGGTTCAGCGAAAACCCTTGCCGACACCCAGATTCATCCCTGTCATCGCGTCGAATGTCATCCGTTCGAGCAAGCTCCATGTGTAATCATCCAGTTCGACGTACCCCCGTTCGAGCGCATGGCGGCGGTTTGCCTCGCTGCCTTCGCCTGGCAGCCGGGTGTCATCCGCACCTTCGAGCAGCGGCGCGCCCTTGATCTCCCCGATAAAGGCTTCGACCTCGTTGTAATAGTCATCCGCACTGGCGCGGAACATGGCCGGGTCGAGCGCAAGGAAGATGAAGCCGCAGTCGTAATCGGTCTTGAGCGCGGGTCCCATCTTGCCACCGATGAACGCCCCGCAGATGATCTCCAGCGCGAGGCACAGCGCAAAGCCTTTCGGACCGCCAAACGGATGCAGCGCGCGGGCTTCTTGCGGGCGCGTCGTATAGCGCCCATCGCTCGCGAAGAAGGTCTCTGGCGGGAGCGGATAGCCCTCTACCGCGCCGAGAAAGCTGTGGCTCCACGCGGTTTCGCTGGTTGCCATATCGATCACGAGGCTATCCGCATCACGGCGCGGGAAGGCCAAACAGATCGGGTTGGAGCCGAGGATCGGCGCGTAGCTGCCCGGCGGCGCGACAGTCGCGGGACCCCCTGAATTCAAGACCAGCCCGATTTTGCCCGCGTCCGCGATCTGCTTGCCGAATGGGTACAGGCAGCCATAGCGCCCGACATTGCGCATGATCACGAGCGC
This sequence comes from Aggregatilineales bacterium, assembly GCA_965246845.1. Lineage (GTDB taxonomy): Bacteria > Chloroflexota > Anaerolineae > Aggregatilineales > UBA2796 > JBBRMW01. Next base: position 365,705 of record CBDFFR010000003.1, on the reverse strand, counting down.
CGATCCTTGCTGCTCGGCGCGGTCGAGCGCGGTCCGCACGCAGAACGCCGCGCCGAGCGGACCGAGTTCGCGCCCGCCATCGACCTGGATTGCGAACCCGTCATCGCTCGTGATGTGCGGTCCCTCGCCACGGGCGACAATCGCCTGATTCATCGTGATCAGCTTGGCGACGCCGTGCGTGCGGTGGCCGCGCAGTTCGGCATCGAGATAATGTTCCGCGACGGTCGCAGCATCCGTATCGGAAAGGCCACGCAGCCGCAATATCTGGTTGAGCGTGTCGCGCAGTTCCGCGACCGTGACCTGCCTGAGCGTCATGGCGCGGCGGTCGCGCTCAGTGTTGGCTGTTCGGTCGGCGGCGCGGTCACTTCAGTGGCCGCGCTTGCAAATGTCGGTGCAGCGGTCAATACGGCGGTTGCCTGCATCGTGGCGGCTGCCGTCGCTTGCAGAGTCGCAGCTTCGGTTGCCTGTAGTATCGCTTGCGCGGTCGCAACTTCGGGCAGTCCGGTCACGGTCGGTCGCGCGGTTGCGGATGCCGTCGAAGGGGCAGGCCGCAGAATTGTACTCGCCGCGATCAGAATATCGCTGGGGATGAATAGCCCAATCTTCGCAGCCGTATCGAGATTGATGAACAAATCCAACTCCGCCGCCTCGATAGGCAGATCACCCGCCTTGACCCCACCACGCAGGATTTGATCGGTCAGGCGTGCGGCCTGTCCTCCGACACGTTTGAAGTTGAACCCATAGGAAAAGAGCGCGCCGCTCTCCACATCCGGGTGGCCGATCACCGAGACGGGCAGCTTCCGTGCGAAGGCGACTTCGTTGATTTTCTTGAGCTGGCCGACGATGAGCGCATCGGCGGGACACATGATCGCGTCGGCATCGCCGGGAACATTGGTCACGACGTTCAGCACATCGTCGGTGGTGCAGCTTTTGGCTGGGTCAGCCGTACATGGGCGTTCTAGAATGGTGATGCCCAATTGCGCAGCGGCATCCTTGATCGCAGCCAGTGAGAGTGTCGCGGAGGCATCGCGCGGATTGTATGGCACATAATAGCGCTTCGCGGTCGGCGCAATGCGCGTAAACCATTCCATGCGCTTCGGCTCCGAAATGCCGTGCAATACCCCGGTGACATTCTTGCCGGGGTGGATGCGCTCCGGGACGATCCCCGAAGCAACCGGATCGTAGACGGCGGCAAAGACAATCGGCGTGGTCGTTTCCAGCTTTGCCGCGCCGACCGCGATAGCCGTATTCATCACGAAAATCAGATCGACTTTCGCGTCCAGCAGTTCGGTCAGCCGCGTCGCTACGATTTTTGCGTCAGTGCTGTTGGTCGGACCGTTATAAATGAAGCGGACGGTCTGCCCTTCGATGTAACCGAGCGCCTTCATACCGTCCTTGAAGCTATCGAGCGTTTGCTGCGTGGCCGTGTTCACGTTCAATATACCGATAGTGAACAGCCGTGTTCCGCTTCCGCTGTTGCACGCGGAAAGCAAAATAGGCAGTGCAGCGAGGCAAATGAGCAGCCAGCGTGTTTTGGGTGATGTCATGGGCTGCTGCGTTCCTCTTCGGGTTGGGTGGTCGGGGCGGGGCGGGGGGCGCTGGTGCGTGCGCGCATGGCGACGGCTTTGGCTTTCAAATCTTTGAACATATCCGATTCGGTGATCTCCGCGACCTGCTTCTCCTTTTTCGTCTCGTCGATTTCGATGCGCAGCTTCTGCACCTGCTGCTTGAGTGCCTGCTCGCGCACCTTCACTTCCGTACCCATATTGCGGAAGACACGCGCAAGCTGGCCAAGTTCATCGGTGCGCAGCATGATCGGCTCGACGGTACGCGGGTCGAAGTTGTCTGTCCCCTTGCGGATGATTTCGGCGGCTTCCGCGAGCGCCGCAATCGGGCGCGTCAAACGCCTCGCGGCGGCGAAACCCTGCGCGCTGGAAAGCAGGAAGGCGACCACCAGCAGCCCGATGATGACGGCAACGGTCTGGAGAGCAAGTTCGAGCGCCACGCCGAAATCACGTTCGGCGACGACGGTGAACGTGGCGGTCCCTGTGCCGCGCACGACCTGCCGTGAGGATGTAACTGCGCGATTACCGAGCAGCCCCGCATCGGGCAATATGCCGGACGACGTGGGTAATGTGAAGCGCCGGTTGCTCAACGTGATCGACGGATTGACGTGCGCGACCACGCGGTTGATGCTATCGAGGACGTACACGGATTCGCCGCGATCTACGGGGAACGCCGCGATCAAATCCCACACGCGCTTGAAACGCAGGCTGCTGATCAATACGCCGCTGACTGCACCGCTGCGCGGGTTGAAAATCGGAACCGAAACATAGACCGAAGGATCGCCCGTTTTATCATCGAAGGCCAGCGAACTGTAATAGGTCTGCCCGGTTTGGAGCGGGATGCTGAATTCTTTTAGATACTGCCACTCGGTTTTCGTCGCGTCCGTCACGATTTTGAGGCGGTCGATGTGCGCCCGTTCCTTGCCATTCGCATCGGCGAGAATCACGCTTTGAATAGTATCGGGGAAGGAGGGCAAGCGGCTGATCACGCTCGTGTCCTCGAAATCATTTTGCGAAGACAACCCCTTGACGGCAATCGCCATCTCGTTCTCGACGCGCTGAAAAAGGTCGTCGAGCTGCCCGGCGAGACTTATCGCGACCGCGCGCTCACGCGAGACCGCCTGTTCGCGCTGCGAAATGATGGTCAGCCCGGCAAGCGTCAGACCCACCAGCACGAGCGGGATGAACGACACGCCGACGAAGGCGAGCGTAAGCTGGCTGCGGATGCTATTACGCACTGCGACGCCCTTGAAGGGACCGGAAGATGGCGGCTGCTGTTGTGTGGTCACGACTGCCTCAAAAAAGGTATCTCAAGCCCGGCGCGCCGATTTTGCTGTATGCGCGCCGAAAACGCAAATTTCCAGCCCCGGTTTTGTATAATTGTTAGACTATTTCGATACGCAGATGACCGCGATCCGACCCATGTACGCACCGGGGAAGCGTTACAATCTATCAGTCGCGAATGCGACCGTCCGGCAGGAGACTCGCTCGATGCGCCAACGCATTTTCCAAAACTTCGCCTCGTTCCTGATCACGATCCTCGTCCCGGTTTCACTGACGCTGCTCGGTGTGCGGCTCGCGATGACACCGCAATACCTCGCGTTCGAGTATCGCCGCGCGGACCTGCCCGCCGATTATTACGGCTTCACCGCCGATGACCGCGTGCGCTACGGTCCGGCGGCGGTGGATTACCTCGTCTACAACCAGCCCTTGCGCAGCCTGAGCGAACTCAAATTACCTGACGGCGCGCCATTCTTCACCACGCGCGAACTCGAACATATGGACGACGTGCAGCGCGTGACACAATGGGCATTCGTCGCACTCGCTGCCATCGTGATCGTGCAAGCACTGCTCTATGTCGCGCTCGTGCGGAGCCTGCCGGGTCGGTCGGCGTTACGGCGCGGGCTGTTTAGTGGCGGGGTGCTGACGCTGCTCATCCTCGGCGGCGTGGTGATCCTCGTACTGTTCGCGTGGGATCGCTTCTTCGACCAATTCCACGAATTGTTTTTCGCGGCGGGAACGTGGCAGTTTAATTATAGTGACAGCCTGATCCGGCTCTATCCAGTGCGTTTCTGGCAGGATGCCGCGATCAATATCGGCGTCTTCGCGGGCGTCGGCGCGCTGCTGATCATGGGCTATTGCCAGCTTTGGGCGCGACTGGAGCGATCCCGGACATAGCCGCCGCTCATCTTACGTCTTCTGGTACAATGCGACCCGGCGCGGTATGCTATGCCGCGCTTTTGCCCTTTTGCGGGCGCTTAATGTGTACTGGTAAGGAATATGGCAAACGTGAGTAATCGGTCGCTACGGCAGCGCACGCGCAACAGCAGTTGGCAATGGCTCGTCATCGGCGTGATTTTGGGATTGGGGTGTTCGAGCGTGGCCTGCCTCGGCGGGTATGTCCTCGGTGTGGTACGGATCGGCACTTCGGCGTCGCTGATCGCAGAGCTGCCGACCCCGACACCGCCCGCGACCTACACGCCCTACCCAACCTATACCCCGCCGCCCACCGCCACGACGGGCGCGACGGCCACGCAAACCCCCGCATCGATCCTGACGCAAGCGCCGACCAGCAGCGAATCATTGGGGATGCTCGTACAGCCGCCGACCTCGACCGCCTTCAAGCCCGCCAGCACGACCATCGTGGGTGGACCGACCGCCGCGCCGCTTGGAACCAGCGCAGCCGTGATCGCAACGCTGCCGCCTTTCACGCCCGCCGGGTCGAACGCTTCTTCCGGTTCCGATGTCGCGCTCACGCTGCCCGCAGTCGTCTCCGATGCGCAGCAGCAATTACTGGCAACCGCGAGCGAATTGCTCCCGGTCGGCGGCGGGCGCTTCTACCTCGGCACGACGCAGAACGAGGCATTGCAGGCCGTCACCGATTGCACCAGCCGCGACAAGGGGCTATGCAAGCCGGAAGATGCGCAGGATAGCACTTTCAAGCATTATGTCGTGCTGGATTCATTCCTGCTCGAAAAAACTGAAGTATCTGTCGATCAATACATCACCTTCCTGAATACGCTGCCCACCGGCGCGACCTACCGGACCGGGTGCGGCGGCCAGTCATGTTTTTCGCCGCAGGACTCCTCGGCGGCAAAATTCAGCCCGGTCAAGCTGGATGGGACGCTCTTCAAACCTACCAATGATCTATATCGCAGCCGTCCTATGACGTTTGTAACATGGTATGGCGCGAAAGCCTATTGCGAGGCACTTGGCCGCCGCCTGCCCACCGAAGCCGAATGGGAACGTGCAGCGCGCCGCAAGCTGGATGGCGACGAACTGACGATCTATCCCTGGGGTAACCAGTGGGATCCGACGCTCGCCAACAGCAGCCGCAGCGGAACGGGTGGAACAGCACCCGGCGATACAGCCGATGTGACCAGTTTTCCCGGAGGAGCAAGTGCAGAAGGCGTGCTGAATCTTGCTGGAAATGCGGCAGAATGGGTCAACGACTGGTATGGCGCGAATTATTATCGCGACAATGGCCTGAACCAAACCAAGCCGAAAGGTCCGACCGCCGGAACGACGAAGGTTGTGCGTGGTGGGAACCGGGCAACCATTCCCTTTTTCCTGCGTGCGATGCAGCGCCGCGATTTATCGCCAACAACCGTCGATGCGGTGACCGGGTTCCGCTGCGCGCAGGACGATACGAACGGCGCGGCAGCAGCAGCCAATAGCGGCAACACGTCTGGCGGTGGGACGGGCGGCGCGATCCCGACCAAAGCGCTAGGCACGCTCGCGCCCTGACCCCTATACTTGGGGCATGAACCGACGACAATTTCTCGGATCGGCGGCGCTGCTTGCGGCGGGTCCGATCCTTTCTTTGCAGAACGCGGACGATGCGCCCGACCTCGCGCGGTTGTCCGTGATCTACGCGCGGCGTGAACCCGCCAGCACTGACTCCGTTTCGCTCGTACTGGTTGGGGATTGCTCCTTCGCGCGCGGCACAGCGGATGAAATCGCGGCGAAGGGTGGGGACTTCGATTATCCCTTGCGGGAGGTTACGCCGCTGCTGCGCTCCGCAGATTTGGCCGTCGGCAATCTGGAATGCGTGATCGCGAGTGAATTCACCGAAGCGCGTCCCGGCTCGCTGCGGCTGCGTGCGGACCCGGAAGCGGCGGGGGCGCTGCGCCGTGCGGGGTTTGGGCTGCTCTCACTGGCAAATAATCACACCTTCGATTACGGTGCGGATGGGTTACGCCAGACCGCCGACGCCCTGCAAGCCGCAGAGTTGAACATGGTCGGCGTGGGAGCGCACCGCGACGAGGCGCGCCTGCCCTTCTTCACATGGATCAAAAATGTGAAGATTGGCTGGTTGTCCTATACCCAAATCCCGGACCCGCCGGAAGATGTGACCGAACGCGAAGGCTGGGGGCGCGCCTGGCTTGAAGAAGAGCGCTTCGAGGCTGAGATCGCGGCGGCGCGGGCGCAGTGCGACGTGCTGATTGTGCAATGCCATTGGGGGCAGGAATATTGGATGACGCCCTACCCAACGCAGATACGGCTGGCGGGGATCGCCGCGCGAGCAGGTGCTGGGCTGGTGAGCGGCCATCATCCGCACGTCAGCCAGCCGACTGCGCTTATTGGCGAGACGCCGATTTGTTACAGCCTCGGCAATTTTCTTTTCGATCAGTTCGGGCGCAGCGGGTTCGGCGTGTGGGTGCGGCTGGACAAATCTGGCATCATAGATGTTCACCGTCTGGATTTGACGCCGGGGACGCATCCGGTCTGGAAACTACCCTAGCATCCGCTCGTTTTTTTGCTGTCACCTGTTTTGGCGTGATTGTCCTGCACCGCCACCGCGCTTTCGGTGTACAATCATCTTGAATGTAAGGAGATAGGGTAATGGCACAACCTGCCGCACGTATGGGTGACTCAACGGCGCATGGCGGAACAATCGTCGTCGGATTTCCAACCGTTATGATTGGTGGTATGCCTGCCGCCCGCGTCGGCGATATGCACGCTTGCCCAATGGTGACACCCGGCACTCCGCCCATTCCGCACGTCGGCGGTCCGGTGCTGCCGCCCGGTGGCGCAACCGTCCTGATCGGGGGGATGCCCGCCGCGCGGATGGGCGATATGTGCGTCTGCGTGGGACCACCCGACTCAATCGTGATGGGTGCGCCGACGGTCATGATCGGTCCCTGACCGCCACAAGCCAATGCACATTCGCCCATACGAGGCCGGGGATGACGCCGCGCTGATGCAGATCGAATATCGTTCGCCGCGCGGCGAGACATCGCCTTTTGTCCACTATCGGCGGCGCTTCGCAGACCGCGCAGCGCTGTTCCCACATTCTCAATTGTTGTCCCTCGAACAAAACAACGAAGTGATCGGCTGCATCGCGGCGGGTTTCAAACAGGTGCAGGTCGCGGGCGAATTCTGCTCATTCGCCTATCTTTTCGATCTGCGCGTGAAGCCGGAATATCGGCGGCAAGGTTGCGCCTCGATGCTCATTCGCGCAGTCGAGCAGCTTGCCGGCGCGCGCGGTGCGGTTGCGCTGTATGGGAGCGTGGTATCGACCAATCTGGCCTCGCTTGCGACGATGGATGTACACGGCTTCCAGCGCATCCGGCAACTCCTCTATCTGGAATATGCGCCCGTCGCTGAATGCGCGCCCGCCGTTCCCGTCGAATTCGATGCGGATGACGATCTGATCCGCTTTTCGCCGCTGGCCGACCGCGATTTTTACACGCTTGATGTGCAGGCCGCTGTGACTCCGTATGCCTACCAGCGTTGCTATCACGATAGCGACAATGGATTCGCAAGCGTGAGCAGCTTCGACCTCAGCCAGGTCTATCGGCAAATCGCGCTTGAGGACCTGCACCTGCCGCCGGAAGTCCTTGCCGAGCGTTCGCGCAGCTTGCGCCTCTTCAATTTGCAGGGGTTGGATGCGCCCGCGTTGTTCCAGAGCGTGTTCGAGTCCTTGCGTTACCGCGTCGTCAACACGCCCTATCAGATGCTCTCGCTGGTCATCGACGCCGAAGAGACTGCGCCCTATTTCATCTTTGAGCAGGCGCTGCGCCAGAAACGCTACTGGGTTGTCTTCAAGCCGCTCGACCCGTCCTTTGCCCCGGAATGGAGTTCGCCGTTTTATATTGATCCACGTGAAGTGTGAGGCCGAAATCAGCGAAAAAGCCGTCAGCCGTCAGCCGTCAGCCGTCAGCAAAGAAGCCACCAGTCGCCAGCCGCCAGCGCTAGGGAGAGGCGCGCAGTTATGGTTGGTTATTGCTGTCCTGCTTGCGGGGTGCAATTTCGGGAGCGACGGTGCTACGGCTCCGCCGAATGCGAACGGTACGCCACCTCCGGCAGCGCTGACGCCTGTTCCGGTCGAACCGCTCCCCGGTGCGGTGAAGGCGTTACGCGATGGCGACTACGCGACGGCGGCGCAGCAATATACAGCCGCGAATGCCGCGACACGCTGTGATGCGCTCTATGGCGTGGGGGTCGCCTCACTGCGCATGAACGCGCCGCAGGCCGCCGAAGACGCGCTCACGCAACTACTGACGACCTGCCCGCCGACCTTCCGTGCCTACGTCCAACGCGGGGAAGCGCGCCGGGCGCTCAACCGGGGTGCGGACGCAGTGGGCGATTATCAACAGGCGCTAAACTTCAAGCCGGGGCTACTCGATAGCTATCTTTATGAGCGCATGATCGCGGCGGGCGCGCAGGACCCCACGCTGCAACCGCGCCTCGTCGATGCGCCGCGTTACCTGGCCGGACAGTTCGCGCTGCGCAATCAATACGCTTCCGCGCTGCTCGTGACAGCGAACCCGGCGGGCGCGCTCGCGCAGTACGAGCAAATCCTAAGCACCGCGACTAAACCCGCCTACCGTGCCGAAGTCGAAGTCAACGCAGCGGCGGCGGAACTCGCAGCGGGCAAGGCTCCGGCGGCTTACACACGCTTGAACCGCGTCCTCAATCAATACCCCGATGCGCCCGCTGCGCTCGGTGCGCTGCAATTGCTGATCAAGGACAATCAGCCCGTCGATGTGCTGCTGCGTGCGCGGATTAACGTCAAAAACGGAAACTATCAGCCCGTCGTCGATCAGTTGAAAGACTATCTCGCGAACGCGGACAAGCCGCCCGCTGAACTTTGGGTGCTATATGGCGTGGCGCAGCGCCAGATTTTGCCCGACCCCGCAGCCGCCATTGCGACCTTGCAGGGCGTGCGTGACCGCTACCCGACTGACCCGCAAGCCAGCATCGCTGCGCTGGAACAAGGCCGCGCTTACTTCAACGCGAAGGATTACCTGAACGCGGTCAATACCTACATCGGGGTGGTGAATTCCTATCCGACTACGCTCGAAGCCCCAGAAGCGCTGTGGCGTGCGGCCTACCTTACGCAGACATATATCGACGCGGCGCGGTCCGTCCCGATTTACCAATTACTCGTTGCGCGCTACCCGGAAAGTGAACGCGCGAAGCAGGGCGCGTTCGATGCCGCGCAGCTATTGGCAGCGACGGACCCAAAAGGCGCTGCCGCGCTCTTCGCGGCGGCGAAAGATGCGCGCGGGCTGCTCTGGTCTGGCAAGATGCTGCAACGTGCAGGGGATGCGAACGGCGCGCGTGCAGCCTGGACCGCCGCCGCAGGCACGGAGCCGAACAGCTTTTGGGGCGAGCGGGCGGCGGACCTGCTCGCGAATAGCGCACCGTACCAGACTACAGGAGTCGTGAACCTCGTCGCGAATACGGAAACCGACCGCATGAACGCGGAGGCGTGGCTGCGCACTATTTTCAAGCTGCCTTCCGCATCACTCGCCTTGAGCGCGGAACTTGCCGCCGATGGGATGCTCACGCGCGGCTCGGAACTCTTCGCGCTTGGCTGGCTCAAGGAAGCCCGCGCCGAACTCGATGCGCTGCATGAGGCCAAAAAGGATGACCCGCAGGCAATGGCACAGTGTGCGGTCTATTTCAACGGGATCGGCGCGTATCGTAATTCTGTGAATGCGGCGCTACGGACGATCTACCTCTCGAATTTGCCGTATAAGACCGCGCCCCTGTACCTGCTGCGGCTGGCCTATCCGGTCCCGTTCACGGATTTGGTCTTGCAGGAAGCCAAAACCTACAACGTCGATCCGCTATTTTACGCGGCGTTAATCCGGCTCGAATCAGCGTGGGAGCCGAACGCGCAGAGCAGTTCGGACGCGCGCGGCCTGACGCAGGTAATCCCGCTCACGGCGGGCGATATTTACGGACGTTTGAACTGGCCGCCGAATTTCACCGCCGATGACCTCTATAAGCCGTATGTGAGCCTGCGCTATGGCGCGTATTACATCGATTTCACGCGACGCTATCTAGGTGGCAATCTCGCGGCGACGCTGGCCGGGTACAACGCCGGACCGGGAGCCTCGAAAGGCTGGCTGACCAAAGCCGGGGACGACATCGATCAGTTCTACGAGATCATCACCAGCAGCGAGGCGCAGACCTACGTGCAGATCACCTATGAGAACTTCACGATGTATCGCTATCTGTATGGGAAGTAACGGCGCGGTAGCCGACACCAGCAAAAACATCTCTATCTGGTGATATGATGTCCGATTCGTAAACCTTTGGGAGTTGATCGCATTATGTCTATTTCGCTGGCGCGCATGTCTGAAACCGAATACGCAGCGTGGCTCGAAAGCGCAATTCAAGGCTACGCCGACGATAAAGTCACATCCGGCGCATGGCTTCCGCTGGAAGCGCTGGAACGCTCTCGTACTGAATATCAAACGCTGCTCCCGGCAGGAGTTGCCACGCCGGACAATTATCTCTATTCGATCAGGAACGAGGCCGGGGAACACGTCGGCGTGTTGTGGCTTTCGGCGGTGACGGAGAACGGACAGCGCTTCGCATTTGTTTACATGGTACAGGTCTTTGAACCGTACCAGCGACGCGGCTATGCTTACGCCGGGATGAAATTACTTGAAGCTGAAGCGCAGGTGCTCGGTCTCGGCAAAATCGCGTTGCATGTTTTCGGCTACAATCAGGCAGCGCTCGCGCTCTACCAGAAACTTGGCTACGCGATCACGGATTACATGATGGCGAAGCCTCTGCGCTGAGTCATCATATCTACGAGCAGGACGATCAGCGCTTGATATACAAGGTTTTACTGTTTATGTGCGGAGGCTGGACGCCGCCAGATCGAGCGTCCTGAACAGCTCCGGCGTCAGTTCTAAATGAAAAACCTGCGCGACAACCTGACTCCAGCCATGCAAAAAATACACCCACCCGTCTTCAACGATCAGGTTGCGGGCGGATTGTTGCCGCTTCGCCTGATGCAAAAAATCCAGAGCGCCGCGATAGTTGAGTTCCCAAACGTAGCCGTTTTGCGGGAACCGGGCTGCATCCGAAAGCGGCGAACCGGGTCGATCTTTCCCCATGCCTGTCGCGTTGATCACAAGCGAACCATCCGGCAGCGCAGCCATAAGCGCATCGTTTTCGCGGGGGTCTGCCGTGCAAATGTAGTTGAAAGCAATATCTGCATTGAGTTGGTCTATGATTGCTTTGAGTGCGTCCAGCCGTGTTTGACTCTGATCGATTGCAATAAATCTTCGCGGACGGTCCGGGATGCCGCACAGATAAACGCCAATGGCTATCGCCGCACCCCCGGAACCGAGGCACAGTACATCGGCCTTCGTCTGTTTCCAGTGTTGGTGCGGAATGAAGTTTTCAAGCGTCAGACCGGATGAAATCGGGTCCTTCGCGTGACCTTCCAGCCGACCTTCCAATTTGGAGATGCTCGAAATCTCACCGCATAGCAGCGCGTAGGGGTCCAGATAGTCGAACTCCGCGCGTGTGGCTTCCAGCAAGTCGATTTTATGCGTCGTGATTAATGCGCCGACGACTAACGGGTCTGCCTTGATATGCTGCACGATCTGCTCATAATAGTGCGGCGGTGCGTGTAACGGGGCGTCATAGCCGCGCAGTTCGGCATCCAGCCCCAGAATGGCGGACCACTCCGGGAACACTTTCATAATCGATGAACTGCCAGTCGTGACGCCGATGAAGTACATCGTGCGCCGGGTGGCAGGGGGCAGCGTTGCAGGTGAAGACATGACTTTACACTTTCGCCGACAAGCTATTCTGATAAAGCGATTGTACAGATGAAATCATTTACTCGCTAAGTCAGTCACGGGCGGACACGTCGGTCGGCCCTACATGGCGCACGTTACGTAGTAGCGGACACCCGGGTCCGCCCACGCTTTTGATTTTGATGCGATAAACCGTGAACGACTATAGTTCATCGTGGCGTAGCCGCCGTATTCCCGATATAATGTGTTTGCTGTTCGTAACCTTCGGAGTTCTGCCCCGCCGTGCTTGCCCGTCAAAGTCAATCACCCGCCTATTGGAAAGACAATTTTCGCGCCACGCGCGCGGATGTCGAATATCTGTTTTCTTTATTCCTTGAAGAAGAGCTGCCGCTCACCAACCGCGAAATGGCGCTGCGCCTCATCCAATGGCGGCTCACACAGGAAGCCGACGCGATCCGGCGCGTGATCGAGCGCGGGCAGGTCTACACACCGAAGCAGGAATACGCCATCGGGCAGGAGTTGCTATTCCCCGCTCTGGGTTATGCTTCCGGCACTGTCGTTGCGGATCGTGATGGCGAGAACCCCGATTACGGTCCGTTCCGTGTGGTCACGGTCGAATTCGAGGATAAGAAGCGGCGCGATTTCGCGGCTGCGTTTCAAGCCGACCACAAATTGAATGATGCGGTGAGCGGCGATTTTGGGATTGACAGCGAAGCGCACGATGTCGAAGCTATTTTTGCCGAATCCGCCGAGAGCATCATCGACGAGATTGAAGCGCGACTGGTCGAAGAGGACGACGCGGTATATTTTGGCGGGCGCTGGTTCCTGCGTTCGCTCATGGCCGATATTAACGTCGGCCATATGCACCTCGCCGAAGCGATGCTCGATATTGGCGGCGGCGGTCCGATTGCGACTGCCGACCTCGTGAATGATCTGGAATTGGCGAAGAACATCCCGCAGCCGCTCAAGGAATTTTCGCTCGATGTTGCACTCAGCGAGGATGAACGCTTCGATGAAGTGGGACCGCGCGGGCGTGTGTGGTGGTTCCTCAAGCGGCTCGAACCCGCCGATGTGACCAAACCGCCGGAGCAGATTGTTTACGAACCAATCCCTTACCAGCGCGAACAGGTGCGCGGTGAATTGGCGCAGGTCGAATATGACATCGACGACGAATATAGCGACCTGCTCCCACCCGCACAGCCCGCCGATCAGGTCACGCTCACGCTCATCTATCCACATCGCCGCGCCGGGACGCTCCCGCTGACCAGCCGCGCCGCGCCGCTCTTCCCGACTGCCGATGAAGCCTCGCGTGTCATCTTCACGTTCTTCGACGCGCAAACGCAGCAGGAATTCAAGGCGTGGGTCGTGCGTGATGGCCGCTTCGTAGCGGGAATGGGCGAATACTACCGCACGCACAAGCTGCCGATTGGCGCGTATGTCACGCTCAAGCGCACCGACGACCCGGCGCGCCTGATCATCGACTTCGAGAGCCACAAGGCGCGCTCCGAATACATCCGGCTCGCGATCCCGCAGAACAACAAGCTGACCTTCGCTAACTTCAAGCGCTCCATCGGCGCGGGCTATGATGATCTGCTCGCACTCGGCGCGGAAGACATCGCAGGCGTGGATACAATTTGGCAGCAGACGCACCGCAACAAGCGAGTGAGCCTCGTCGACATCATGCGCGATTTGATGCCCGAACTCTCCAAATTGAACCCGCAAAACGCGGTCCATGCCAAGACGCTGTATAGCGCTGTGAATGTCATCCGGCGCTGCCCGCCGGGACCAATCTTTTCCGCGCTGGTCACGCGACCGGAGTTTGAGAACGCTGCGGGTCCCTACTGGCGACTCTCAGGATGAACCCCACCGTGACGAATGCCCCCAAGCCCACTGGTTTGCGCGCCAAGCCGACGCAGGATACCCCATTTCGGATTGATTATACGTGGTGGGAACGCGAAGGCCGCGACCTGCGCACCTATCTTGTGTCGCAATTGCCCGCTGAACAGCGTGAGCGCTTCGAGAGCGGAGAAATCGCGGGTGAGGTCGATTGGATCGATCCCGATACCGCCGAAGTGCGCCGCCTCGACGCGCTCAACATCGCGATTCAGGAAGCGATCAAGGACCCGAATTTCACGAACGCGCATACTACGCTGGTCGATGCGGTGTTCCGAGTCTTCCTCGCGAATGGCAACAAGGCGCTCACGATCAACGAACTCGCGCAGCAAATGAATCGCCCCGCCCTGACCATCCTCAAGACGCTGGCCGGGCCGACAGGCGTGATCTACAAGGGTCTGCGACCCGTTATCGAAGAATAGCGCATGGTCGTCACACGGAGCAAACGCCCGCGCCGCTGGTTGTGGATAATTTTCGGCGCGGTGCTGCTCGTCGTTGTCTTTCTGATTGTCGAAGCACTTCTACTCGTTCGCCAGCATGACGCGGCAATTAATTCAACGTCTACGACACTCGATAGACTTATGACCAGTCTCGATTTATTTGAAATCGAGTATGCCAAAGTTGAAGCGGGAACGCCTCTTGCACAAACGAGCGCTGCGCAATCGCTTCATCGTGCGCAGGAAGCCGTTTCATTACTCAAACAAGACCCATTCTTTTACAAGGATTTAGTTGATAATGTTAGCCTACCACTTGGACTCCAATTTTGGGATTACCATCTAACAGGAAACGGTGCTGAACCCGATTATCTTCCAGTATCTTTGCTAAAAACTTATGCGCAAAGAATGTATGATAGATGGACGGCCAATGCAACCGCCACTCCCCACCGATGATCATCGCTCCGATCTCGGCCTCGCCGGGGAGCAGGCCGCCGCTGCGCACCTCATCCAGCTCGGCTACGCGATTATCGAGGCGCGCTGGCGATGCAACTTCGGTGAAATCGACCTGATCGCGCGCGAAGGCGGCGACATCGTGTTTATCGAAGTTCGGACTCGCTCTGGCAGGGCGCACGAACTCGCCTTCGAGTCCGTCAACCCGCGCAAACGCGCGAAGCTATACGCGCTTGCGGAGCATTATCGCGAAACGCACGGCCTCAGCGAACAGCCTTGCCGCTTCGATGTGGTGGCTGTCGCGGCGCGGCAGGCGCGCGTCGGCTGGGAATTCCGCTGCGAGGTACTGCGGGATGCCGTCGGCTGGTGATTTGCTGGTCATCGAAGGTCCTACAGGCGTCGGCAAAACCGGGCTGGGTATCGCGCTCGCGGAACGCTTCAACGGAGAAATCATCGGCGCGGATAGCCGCCAGATTTATCGATACATGGACATCGGGACCGCGAAGCCAACAGCAGAAGAACGCGCCCGAATTCCGCACCACCTGATTGATTTCCTGAACCCCGACGCATCCTTCTCGCTCACGCAATATCAAGCCCTGTGTACCGCCGCCATCGCGAAGAGCGCGGTGCGCGGCAAGCTGCCGATCCTCGTTGGTGGGACCGGACAGTACATCACGGCAGTGCTTGACGGCTGGCATATCCCGGAAGTGCCGCCCGATGACGCCCTGCGTGCGGAACTCGCCGCCTACGCGGAGCAGTACGGCGCGGATGCACTTTTCCAACGTCTGCTCGTCGCCGACCCGGACGCGGGCGCGTTCATCGACCCGCGCAACGTGCGCCGTGTGATTCGCGCGCTGGAGGTGAGCCTCGTCAGCGGCCAGCCGTTCAGCGCGCAGCGCACGAAAGCACCGCCGGGCTATCGCGTCCTTGAACTCTGCCTGACGCTGGACCGTGCCGCCCTCGATGCGCGTACTGACGCCCGTATCGACTCTATGCTACAGCGCGGTGTGATCGATGAAGTACGCGCGCTCTTTGCAATGGGGTATGATTGGAAGCTGCCCGCGATGAGCAGCCTTGGCTATGCCGAACTCGGGGAGTACCTGCGCGGCGAAGCGACGCTCGAAGCGGCGGTCGCGACCTTCAAAGCCAATACGCGGCTGTTCACGCGGCGGCAGATGACCTGGTTCCGCAAGCACGGCGCGCCGCGCTGGATCGATGTGATGGATTACGGGGCGCTCGTAGACGACATCGCGACTTGGTTGGCGGCACGATGAGGGGGCAGCATGTTCCGGGTACGCAGATATTATAACAGTGCGGATGGCGTCACGCGCGGGATCGCACTCGTCGCGCTGTTCATCCTGATTATCGTCGCGTTACCCTCGTTGCCGAAGACCATTCCGGCGTTTTCCAACAGCACGACCTGCTCCGGCCTCTCGCTCTCCGCCGCAAACGGCACGAATCAATCGCTGCAAAAGCCGGGTGAAAACGCGCTGCGTCTCGAACTCACGACGAAGCTTTCCTATGCGCTCAACGAGCCGTTAGCGCTCACCGTGCGCTTTTTCAATACCAGCACCGCGCCGATGGTCCTTTTCTATGCCCCGCGTGAGGCCGTCTTCCGCTGGTCGGGACGCGAGGACGGGTTATCCTTCTTCGTGCAGCCCGTGAACAGCGCGCAACCCATTGGAGAGTCGCAAAACGCGAAAGCGCCGCCCCCAATCCGGCAGCAATTCACCTCTGATCTACTGCGCGTCCTCGCGCCGCAGCAGCAATGTCAGGAGACATTCACCATCGACGCGCCCCGCTTGCAAGACACCCGAATTTCGGCGGGGCAATATCGCATCGCGGCGGTGTACCGTTCCACGCAGCGCGGCAACCTGAGCGCGGTCGGGGCGCTCACGCCAACCCCGACCTTCAACGACCAAGGCGTGTATGTGACCCCAAATGAGGGTGTGCGCTCGAATACGGTTGTTGTCTCGATTGGTGTGGCGGCGCAGTAATCACCTGGTCGGTTGCACTATGAGCGCGGCAAGCAGCGCTTCCAGCGCGGAAGATTGCCGCGCGGCGTCGGCTCTATCGAAGGGACCGTACCACTTGAGGCCAAGCTGCCCGTCGTTGCTGCGCGCTTTGGTCCATACTGCATCAGCGTTCCGGTTGATAAAATCGGCGTAGCGTACTTCCTTTGTCGCTTCGTAGAGGAAGCCGAGATTGCGCATGAAAATCCCCTTGAACTGCGGTCCGTCATTCCCACAGCGCCCGGAGAGTTCGCACGGTTCGCGCAAAATGCCGTTCTCATTAACGAGCGTTTTAATCGCCGCGTCTGCGATAGTCTGCGCCTGCATCGGAAGGATATCGTCACCTGTCGCCTTGTGGAGTTCGACCAGCCCGCCGAGGATCACCCCCTGATTGTAGGTCCAGGGTATATCCTCGTTGTTCTTGCAATTCTTACTCAGTCCGTCGTTGATCAGGTGATTTTCGTTGATCAAGCCGGACGCTTTGAACCACGTCCATTCGCGTTGCGCCCAATCGAGGAACGCTGTATCGTCCGGTGTGTGATTGTGCAGCCGCGCCGCGACCTGCAAAAACAATTCATTCGGGATCGCGTTCTTGTAATTGCGGTCCTTGCTCCACCACAGCCCGCCGCCGCAAGTCTCGTCCCACGCGGTCGTCATATCCGCAAAAATATCTTTCGCGGTTTGCAGGAACTTCTCGTTTTTGGTGAGTTCATAGACGCGAATCCACGCCAGCGCCCACCAGCCTTCATCGTCGTAAAAGTTATTCAGGAACTTCTTGCCGATGTTGAGGGCATAGGCATTCTGAAATAGTTTGAGATATTCATCCGAACCCGTTTTGATCGAATAATCAGCCAGCGCATAAATCGCGTTCGCGGAGTTCCACCAGCCCGTTGAGTCGTAAATTCCGGTCGCGGGGTTATACCAGCCTTGCAATACCTTGACCGCCTGCGATGCGCGTTCCCTCGGGGTTTCGGCAGCCGATGCAGGCATATTGTGCGAAATCATAATGAGCATTCCAACGAGCAACGCGGTAACGATTTTCTTGAACAATCGTGATGCCTCCAATAATCAAGAGTGGGCGACCCCACAGGATCGCCCTACGCGGTTTTTTGTAGGGGCGGACACATCGGTCCGCCCGGCCAGCTTACTGCGCGTTCTCCGCGAGGACCTTATCGCCCTCGCTCTGCGCCTTCGCGAGCGCATCCGCCGCGCTCACTTTGCCGGATTGGAAGAGTTGCAGTTGCGGGATCAGCGCGTCGCCTTCCATCGGGGAGTAGCCGGGGAGCGGCGGGCGAATCTTCGCGATGTTGAGGGTGTCAACAAAAGGCTTGAGGTACAGGTCCTTCTGGAAGAAGTCGTCCTTGAGCGTGGTCAGGTTGCCGGGGATGTTGCTGCTCGTCTTCGCCCAGAGCAGCGCGTTTTCCGGCTTCGCGAGCCAGAACGAGATGAACTTCCACGCCGCATCCGGGTTCTTGCCCTGCGCGGGGATGGCGAGGCCGAAGCCGCCCATCACGCTGCCGGTGTCACCGTTCGGACCCTTCGGCGGCGGGACGATGCCGAACTCGAAGCCCTGTGCAGCATATTTCTTATAGCCGTTGAGCATCCAGGGACCGTTATACTGCATCGCGACCTTGCCCGTTACGAAAGCATCCTGCCCTTCGCCGAGGCCGCTCTCGAAGCCGACTTCGTATACCTTGTCCTTGTTGATTAGCTTGTCCCAGAAGTTCAGGACGGCCAGACCTTTCTCGTTGTTGAAATTGGTCTTCTTGAGATCGGAGGTGAGCATCGTGCCGCCTGCCTGTTGCAGGTACATGCTGAACAGCCCAACATCCTGTACGCTGAACCCGGCGCGCGTCAGCTTGCCGTTGGCGTCGCGCTGCGTCAGCTTGATCGCGGCGGCTTCCAGTTCGTCCCAGGTGGTCGGCGGCTTGACGCCCGCTTCATCCAGAATCTTCTTGTTATAAAACAGCGCGCGTGCATCTACCGTCATCGGCAGCCCGTACAGCTTGCCGTCATAGGAGATTTCGCGGAGCGCCTCGCCGTAGAAATTCGCCTTGTCCAGCTTGTCGGCGGCGACGTAATCATCAATCGGCTTGAGGACGTTCTTCGGCGCATAAAGCGAGGTGCGGAAGCGGTCCCAGATGATCGCATCCGGCGCGCCGCCGCTGGTTGAGGCGGTCAGGAACTTGGTCACGATGTCCTGCGTCGGGATGTACTTCACCACGATGTCCGATTGACTCTTGTTGAAGGCATCGACCATCACATTGACTTGCGTTTCACCTTCGCCTGTCCAGTCGCCCCAGAGCGTGATCTGCGTAGCGGCGTGGGTGCTGCGCGTCGGCAGGCTGACGGCCACCAGCGCGACGAGCGCAAGGAGGCTAAAGAGTGCGCGGCGAATTCTTGAACGATTCATGTTGAAACTTCCTTTTTTAACCAAATTTCCAGTATCACTTCGTCCCGGTGAACGAAATGCCCTGTACGAAGTAGCGCTGCGCGAAGATGAAGAGCAGGAGCGTGGGCAGCGTGGCGACGACGGAGGCGGCCATCAGCGGCCCATATTCCGTCTGGTGGTTGAAGGTGAACGATTGCAAGCCCATCTGGACCGTACTGAGTTCCGGGTCTTGCAGGACGATCAGCGGCCAGAGGAACGAATTCCACCCGGCGCTAAAGGTGAACAGCGCAAGCGTTGCCAGCGCCGGACGGCATAGCGGCATATAAATCCGCCAGAATATCCCGAACTCGCCGCAGCCGTCGATCCGCGCGGCTTCGCCCAGTTCAGAAGGAAGGGTCAGGAAGAACTGGCGCATCAGGAACACGGCGAACGCGCCCGCTGCGCCAGGCAGGATGATTGCAAGATAATTGTTGAGCAGTCCAGTCCCGCCGAGTCCGCGCCAGTCGTTGCCGCCCGTGAGCGGGAACGAGCGCAGCACGATGAAGGTTGGGATGATCGTCACGACCGCCGGGACCATGAACGAGACGAGTTGCAAGCGGAACAGAAATTGCCGTCCCCGGAAGCGCATCCGCGCGTAGGCATAGCCCGCCAGCGAGCCGAAGAACAGGTTGGAGAAGACGCCTGCCAGCGCGAGGAACAGCGAATTGAAAAAATAGCGCGCGAAAGGAACCGTCGTGAAGGCTGAAATGTAATGCTGGAGCGTGACCTGCGACGGGATGATTTGAATGGTCGGCGAGAAGATCAGTTCGTTCGGCTTGAAAGACGTGCTGACCGTCCAGACGAAGGGCAGGATCATCAACGCCGCGACCGCCGATAGCAGCAGGTAATAGAGCATCTCGCGCGTGATGACGAACGGGTTCAGCTTGCGACGAGTCATGACAGCCATAATTCAGCTCAACTCCGCCGCGTCTTCGCGGTTAATTCGCAGGTTGATAACTGTGATGAACAGGATCACGAGAAACAGCGTGAACGCCTGCGACGACGCATAACCCATTTTCAGGCGGTTGAATCCGGTCTCCCAAATCTGGAAGACAGGAGTGCGCGTCGCATTGCCGGGACCGCCGCGCGTCATCGCGTAGGACTGGTCGAAAAGCTGAAACGCGCCGATGAGCGAAGTCGTCAGGACAAAAAACGTGGTCGTGCGCAGCGAAGGCCACGTCACCCAGCGGAACAGCGCCCCGCGTCCTGCGCCATCGATCTTCGCCGCCTCGTAGAGCGCCTGCGGGATGCCTTGCAACCCGGCCAGATAAATGACCATGTTGCTACCGAAACCCTGCCAGAGCGTGACCAGCACAATCGCGAGCATTGCGGTATCCGGGTTGAAGAGCCATGCTCGCGGTGGGATATTAAAGAGTTCCAGCCCCTTGTTGATCAGGCCATTATCTTTTTGCAGCAGCCAAATCCAGATTGTCGACGCCGCGATTGGCGAGGTGATCACGGGGATATAGAACAATGTGCGGTAAATCCGCATTCCCGGCAGCCGCCGATTGAGCGCCAGCGCGATGCACAGCGACAACACAATCATCAGCGGGACGTACAGCGCGACGTAGGTTCCAACATTGCGCATCGTCAGCCAGAACAGCGCATCATCCGCGAGCCGCACATAGTTATCCGTGCCGATGAATTTTGTGCGGCTCAGGATGTCGTAATTCGTGAAACTCAGCCCGAAGGCCAGCACCGCCGGAATTAGCGTGAACAGAAAGAACAGCGCAAGTGAGGGCAGGACGAACACATAGCCCATGATTGATTCATGCTGGCCTGCGTTTCTGCGCCGCCGCTTCTGCGCCGTATTCGTTGCGGGGTATGGTACAGCGGTCATTTAAGCCGCCCTTCTTCGTTATCGCAATACCGCGCAATAAAAGTCGCTACCATGAAATAGCATTCAGGCTCTTGCTCGAAAGTAGCGTAAGGGTTCATCGCTTTCACAGAAACTCTTTAATCACAAAACAACATATGTGCGATACATCCAAAATGATATACGCATTGCCTCAGTATGTCAACCTATTCGCATCATTCTCATTCTGGACTGAATTCGACGCCTTTCAGTCCAGCTTGGTATATCAGGTTGTATTATTTTGTGGCGGGGGCTGCCATCTGCGCCGCGTTCAAACCATTACGCCGAATTTCCGCGACGAACAGCAGCACGAACGTCAGCAACCCCGCAATCGCAGCACCAGAGAGTGCCGCAAGCAGCGGGTCACGTCCGACCTGTCCGACATTCCAGACGAGGGCGAGAAGCGCCGCCGTTCCGCCGATGACTGTGAAGATGCTGCGCGCCGCAGGTCGCCCACCCTTGCCTACCGCCTCGAAGTGGCCGAACACGCTCAACACCCACACC
The DNA here is from genome assembly GCA_965246845.1 of Aggregatilineales bacterium. Taxonomy (GTDB): domain Bacteria; phylum Chloroflexota; class Anaerolineae; order Aggregatilineales; family UBA2796; genus JBBRMW01. The sequence continues at coordinate 344,542 of CBDFFR010000003.1, read as the reverse complement.
GCCGGGACCAACCCCAGCCCGCCGCGCGGCACGAGCGGCCAGAACGCGATCAGGACGGGCAGTACGCCGATCACTACGAGCAGCGCGGGCAAAATCGCCGCGACGACGATTTGCGACGTGACCGGGTGCAAATTGAATTGTGTGATGAACGGCACATCCAGATCGTGCCGGAAGACGCGCGCCATCATCGGCGCGACCGCGACCACGAGGAGCACTGCGTAGAAAATTGTCAGGATTGGGTCTGCCGGGTTGAAGAGCAGCAAGCCCGCACCGAATGCAAGCCCGACCGCGACAAGCTGCACGGCCTGCCCATACTGGCGGCGGTAGAAGATGAACGCCCGTGCCGCAATGGTCCAGATACCCGTAGCGCGCGGGAGCGTCCCGACAGCACGGCTCTGGTTGGCGCGCGTCTCCGCGATGATGCTGCCCAAAAGCTGGCGATCTACGAAGATCATGAAGCCAAGCTGTTGAATGCGTGCGAAGGTCTCCGCGCGTTCCGCCGCGCGTGTAAGCGAGAGGCCACGCCCGACCCGCCAGACCGCGAAGCCGCCGAGCGCTGCCCACCCGATCAGCAGGAACCAGCCATACCATACGCTGGAGTCGCCGCTCGCGATTGCCATCACCATGCGCCCCGGCCACAACAGCAGTTCCGATCCCGCTGCGAACAGTGCGATTGCCGCGCCTGCGAACGCTGCGCGCGTCAGCCAGCGGACGACGCCGCTTTGCCCATCGTGCTGATATTCTTGCAGGGAGATGACCCACCCGACAGCCAGCATCGGCGCGAACCACAGCGCGAGCGCCGTAATCCCGCGGAAAATAACGGGCAACACGCGCGCCGCTTCAATCGAGCCGAACGCTGGCGCAAGCAGCGTGAACGGGATGAATCCAATCACGCCGATGAAGACGCAGACTTCGATAAAGCGCCAAACCGCCAATACGCGGCGGTCGAAGGGCGACGGCGCGAGATAGACCATATCCCCAAACGTCAGTCGCAGCATCCACGCGCGCCAGGGCAGGCCGATCAACAACACGCTCGCGACCGCAATAATCGTCGGGAGCGTGGTATTCAATGCCTGAAAGCGCGCTGCGGGCGCGACTTTCGTTTCGGTGACGTACAGGCCGTTCAGCAGCGAAAGCAGCGTCGGCGTGAGCAGCGCAATCGAGATTACATAGATGTAGACGAACGTAATCCGTTCTGTCCATTTGCCGGAATTCGGCAGCAGGCCGAACGCCCGCGCCCAATAAGCCATTGTCCAGCGTATCTGCCGCGCCCGCACGTAGCGAACGCTGCCGAGCATCCCGCGAAAGGTGGTCTGCATGATTAGTGCGCGATGTCCGGGTTCAGGCGCGTGAACTCCGCGATGGCAGCGCGGAACACGCCCGCGATGGATGCACCCGTACTCAACCCATAGCGCGCGATCCATGCCGCCGGGGTGTCGTCCCCGATTTTGTTGCCATTCAGCAGCAAAAAGAAGCGGTCGATCCCTTCCGTATCCAGTTCGACCTGATGGCTACTGAGCAGCACCGCGCCGTTGTCTTCTTCCTGAAATTCCTGCAAGAGCCGCCAAAGCACCTGCGCGGAGAGCGGGTCGAGCGCGGCGGTCGGCTCATCGAGCAGGATCACCTTCGGGTTGATCAGCAAGCCGAGTGCAAGGCCGAGTTTGTATTTCATGCCGCGCGAATAGGTGGAGGGATAGCTTTTGCGCACGCCCCACAAGCCGAGCGCATCCAGCAAATATTCGGCGGCGGGTTCGACATCTACCAGATCGTGGAAGCGCCCGACGAGCAGCATATGGTCCCACGCGGTCATGCTCTGGTAGAAATTCGGCGTATCCGGGATGAGGACCATCGCAGAGCGCGCTTTCTGCTCCTCGCGCGTCAGGTCCGCGCCGCAAACTTGTACCTCGCCCTCATCCATCGTCTGCCACCCGGAGAGGCATTGCAGAAGCGTCGATTTTCCAGCGCCGTTCGGTCCGATCAGCGCCACCCGTTCGCCCGCTTGCAGCCGGAAATCGACGCCATGCAGGACTTCGACCGCGCCATAGGATTTACGCACCCCGCGCGCGTAGAGGACGGTATCGCGGTTCGACTCCGGGAACTGCGGCGGGTTGCTGACCGTCGGTTCTGTCGCACTAATGAGAGCGGTCGGCGCATTCTGACGCGGTTTTTTCGACAAGGCGACCTCTACGGTTTGGCGAATCATTGTGAACAAGCGCACAATTCTACCACAGCGATCAGACACGGCGAAGGAATCTCATCCTGTGTTGAGCTACGAAGAAGCGATTGGCGTCCTTTATGGTCACATCTACAAGGGGCTGTCTGCAGACGAACGCACACGCCTCGATGCCGGGCGGCCAGACCGCGCGCGGGCGTTGCTCCACGCGCTGGGCGCGCCACAGCTTCGTTACCCGACCATTCACATCACCGGAACGAAGGGCAAAGGCTCGACGGCAATCATGATCGCGGCGATGTTGCAGGCCGCAGGGCTGCGCGTCGGCGTGATGACCTCACCGCACTTGCAAGACATCCGCGAGCGACTGCAAATCGACCGCGCGATGATCAGCAAAGACGACTTCGCCGCGCGCGTATCGGCGCTCGTCCCGCTTTTCGCGGCGCACGCCGACTCCGGCTTCCCGGAAGTGATGAACGCGCTCACCTTTCAATACTTCGCGGATGAAAAAGTCGATGCGGCAGTGGTCGAGGTCGGAGTCGGCGGGCGGCTGGATGCGACCAACGTTTTGAAGCCGGAAGCGGTCGTCTTCACCAGCATCAGCTACGATCACATGCACCTGCTGGGCAACACGCTCGCGGAAATCGCGACGGAAAAAGCCGCGCTGATCAAGCCGGGCAGCGCTGCGATCAGCGCCCCACAAGCGGAGGAAGTTGTCGGAGTTTTGGACCGAACGGCCCGCTCGCAGAACGTATCGCTGCAAATTGTCGGGCGCGATATATCTTACAGCGAAGGCGCGGCGACCCGCGACGGGCAATCCTTCACCGTCGATGATCAGGAATATCAAACCGCGCTAATCGGCGCGCACCAGGCCGTGAATGGCGCGACGGCAGTAAGTACAGTCGAAGCACTGCGGGCGCGCGGCTTCAACATCACGCACGATGCAATGCGCGCCGGACTCGCCAGCGCATTCTGGCCGGGACGCCTTGAGGTGCTACCCGGCGAACCGCTCATCCTGCTCGACGGCGCACACAACGGCGAGTCCGCGATGCGGCTCTGCGAGGCGCTCAAGGCACTCTTCCCAGAGCGTCCGCGCGTCGTCGTCTTCGCAGCGAAGGAGAACAAGGACGTCGCGGCGACCCTGCGCGGCATCCTGCCCGCCGCCGATGTCCTCATCCTCACCCGTTCAGCCGACCAGATTACGCAGCCGCCGGAAGTCCTCGCGCCCTACGTCTTGCAAGCCGGGTACACCGGGTTTATGGTTGTGCAGCCGGATTTGGGTATCGCACTGCGGAACGCGCGCACGCTCGCCGCGCCGCATGGCCTCGTCTGCGTGACCGGATCGCTCTATCTTGTGGGCGAGGCGCGGACGCTGCTCGGCCTGGAGCCAAACCGATCCGCGCCGCTTGGCTACAGCTTTCCGCTATAGACATCCGCAATCGTCTGATACACGATCTCGGCGGGCGGTCCGCCGCTGGTCAGCAGTTGACCACCGTTGGAGAAAAACTTCCACGTTTCGCCGCCGTCCTTCGACCACATCATCGTCGGCGTGCCTTCGGCTTTCAGCTTGCTGAACAACGCGAAAGCGCGGTCGGTGGTTAGTTTGTCCTGCTGCGAGGCGAAGCAATTCAGCCACGCATTCGTATCGAGGTTGAGCGCAAGCGCTTTGGCACGCAGGTTCGTCGCATTGAAGCCGGATGTACCCTGCGTCGCTTGAATAGCGAACAGTTCATCGTGCATTTCCCAGAATTTGCCCTGCTTCTCCGCGCAGAGTGCCGCGCGCGTCGCATCATCGGAATGTTCGTGGAAAAGCTGCGGGATGAATACGAACTGCGCGCTCCCGGTCCGCACTTGCTTGTCGATCAGCGCATCGATCACCGGTTTATATTGCAGGCAATACGGGCAGCCGAAATCGGAGAACTCCGCGATGAGGATTTTCGCGGCGGGGTCGCCGATGACTGGATAACCGTCTGTGGTCGTCGTGCGCGACAATCCATCATATTTACCGCGCGTGACTGTGCCGCCCGCTGTCCGGTTGATGAAGAAAATCAGGACCCCGAAGACCAGAATCGCCGCGCCCGCGACGACGAGGATCGAGATCATCTGCTGGCGTTGGGCTGCCTGTGCGCGCTTCTGCGCCGCCTCGAACTGCGCTTGTGTTTTTGCCACGTTCCACTTTTCCAGAAAGCTTTGTTACGACTCGTGTGCATTATACCCGCGCAGTCAAGGCGAACGCATGAAACCCTTCCCGTTCTCATCCCTCTCTCCACATTTCAGAGAAAGAGGGCGGTTTCCGTTTACAACTTCTGTGTTAGAGCGTGCTGGCAGCCTGTTGAATCAGCTTTTTCAGCATCTCGTAATCGACGGCCTGGCCTTCACGGATTTTGATCGTCTTGCGGTCTCCGGTCTCCGACGACTCGAACAAGCCTTCTGGCGGCTGGAGCGCTTCCGCGTTGAAAATCGTGAAGCTGACCCACCCCTTCGCTGGACCGAGGACACCCGCGTAGGTTTTGCCTTTCAGGAAATGCGGCTTGCCATATTGCAGCCGCTCTGTGACCTCCGGAACGGCTTCATGTATGAGCTGGCGGACGCGGTTACAAACTTCCGCTTGCCAGGGCTGCGCGAGTTTGGAAATATAATCGGTGATTTGATCGTTCATGGTTACGCCTCTACTGTATTCGGTTGATAGCGTAGCACCACAACACCATTGGAGAGCGGCCTCGCTTCAATCAGGGTCAGGTCGGCTTTCGCGATCCCCTCCGGGAACAGCCGCTTGCCAGTCCCCAGAACCACTGGGTAGACGAGCAGCGACAGCTCATCTATCAAATTGTGCTGCATCAGCGATTGTACCAGTGTGCCGCTCCCGCTGATCGAGATGTCCTGACCGGGCTGCTGCTTGATGCTGGTGATTTCATCCATGATATTTGTATTGATCAGCGTCGAATTGTGCCAATCCGCCGTTTTGAGGGTGGTCGAGACGACGTATTTCCGCGTGTTGTTCATGATGTCGGCCACGCCCCCGCTCTGTGGCGCAAAGGCCGCCTCAAAACCCTGATAGGTGTGGCGGCCCAGCAGCATCGCATCGGTTGCCATCATCTGCGAGCCGACATACCCGCCGACTTCATCATTGTAGAAGGGCATCGTCCACCCGGCGTACTGAAAATCATCGCTCGGTCCCGGTCCTTCGATTACACCATCCAGCGATATGAACATCCCGACAACAATTTTCCTCATGAGTGAAACTCCCTGTGCTTTTCTGTGATAGCGTCATTCTACGATGAACCGCTTCGGAAGTATTGTATTTTAACGACACTCAGGTGCGTTCCACCTGCCGCATGATTTGAGCGGGCGTCTGACCAAGCAGGAGATTCAGGGAGCGCGTCAAATGCGGCTGGTCGAAGTAACCTGCCTCGAAGACGGTATCGAGAATCGTCATTCCCTGTTGCAACAACAGGGCGGCACGTTGCGCACGCTGGATCTGGCGTAAAGCAATGTGTGATACGCCCGTCGCCCGCAAAAAGTGACGCTGCACTGTCCGTAGTGAGAGATCGTTCGCCTCACCATGCAGAGTCGACTCGACAACGGGATCGCGCACCAGCGCGCCATCCCTCTCCAGCCGATCAATAAACGTATCGGCGTTGTCATGGTCGGGAAACTGCCACGCCGAGCCATTCAGCCAGAACGATTTGCTACCCGCCTCTGGCAGCGTAAGCACCCCATTTACAAGGCGGTCAACGGGTAGTTGCGGGATGAACGTCCCCATTCTGAGACGTATTCCAATCGACTCCGCACCTGCCGAATGCGGCAGCGAAATTGCCTTCGTAATCGGACCGCCAACGCTGATGCTGGTTTTGCCGTGCAGCGTCGTGATATAGAGATATCCATGCCCATCGGCAGGAATGAGCGAGCAGCCCTCCTGCTCCGCGTAGATGCGTGCGACCGTCTGCGCGAAGGGCGTTTCGGCTAACCGTTCCTGATATACAATACTCATGTCATACTACAAACACTGCAACCGGGAACATATTATAACCCGGCTTGATGGAGAAATTGATGCGCGCTGTCGATGTGATCGCCCGAAAGCGGGACGGCTTTGAACTTTCTACTGAAGAAATCCACTATTTCATCGAGGGCTATACGCGCGGCGAAATTGCCGATTATCAGGCCGCCGCGTGGTTAATGGCGATCTTTCTGCGTGGCATGACGCGCCGCGAGACGGTAGACCTCACGCTCGCGATGGTCGGCACGGGCGAAACGCTGGACCTCTCCGACGTGCTGCCGCTCTCCGTTGATAAGCACTCATCAGGTGGCGTAGGCGACAAGGTAACGTTGATCGCGTTGCCGCTGGTCGCGGCCTGCGGCGTCCCGGTCGCGAAAATGAGCGGGCGCGGACTCGGCTTTTCGGGCGGGACGCTGGACAAGCTGGAAGCGATCCCCGGCTACCGCGTCACGCTCTCGCAGGATGAATTCCGGGAACAGGCACGCGCAATCGGGATCGTCCTCGCCGGGCAGAGCGCGAACCTCGCCCCTGCGGATGGCAAACTCTACGCGCTCCGCGACGTGACCGCGACCGTGCAAAGCCTCCCACTCATTGCGAGTAGCATCATGAGCAAGAAGATCGCGGCGGGCGCGCAGGCGATAGTGCTGGATGTGAAGACCGGGAACGGCGCGTTCATGGCGACCATCGCAGATGCGGAAGCGCTCGCCCGCGTGATGGTCGATATTGGCAAGGACGCCGGTCGTGCCGTCGTCGCGTTTATCAGTGATATGAACCAGCCGCTTGGTCACGCCGTCGGCAACGCGCTTGAGGTGAAGGAGTCAGTCGAAGTTCTGCGCGGCGGCGGTCCGGCAGACCTGCGCGAACACTGCCTGACGATTGCGGCGTGGATGATCGGTCTCGCGCGTAAAGATGTGAGCGACGAGGCGATTGCCGCCGCGAAAGCGGAAGCCGCCAGCCACCTTGCGGATGGCTACGCGTTGGAAAAATTGCGCGTGCTGGTACGGGCGCAAGGCGGCGATGTCTCCGTGATCGATGACCCCGAATTGCTGCCGAAAGCGCATATCATCGAGACGATCCCGGCGGCGCAGGATGGGTATATTCGCGAACTGCGCGCGGTTGCGGTCGGCGTCGCCTCGGTGGACCTCGGCGCGGGGCGTGAGCGCAAGGAAGACAGTATCGATCATGCCGTCGGGATCATCGTTCACAAGAAGGTTGGGGACGCGGTGCGCGCGGGTGAACCGCTTTTCACGCTGCACGCCAGCGACCAACGCAAACTTGAACAGGCGCGGGCGCGCCTCTCGGATGCGGTGCGGTACAGCGCGGAAGCTGTCGCGCCACTGCCCGCGTTCTACAGTCTGGTCCGCTAATCGTGAGTATGGTGCTTGAACCGCCCAAAAGCGGGATTACGCGACGGGTACGGCGTTGCGGCTCGCGATCTCCGTGCGAACCACAGGCGCGACCTTCGTGCCGAACAGTTCAATCGCGTGCATCACCTTGTCGTGCGGCAGTGTCCCCACGCTGAGTTGTAGCATGAAGCGCTGGTGATTGAAGATGCTGTGCTGGAACAGGATTTTCTCGATCACATCTTCCGGGCTGCCTACGAAGTTCGCGCCGCGCAGTTCCGCAGCGGCGTCATACTGTTCACGGCGCATCGGAGACCAGCCGCGCTCCTTCCCGATCTTGTTCATCGCGGCCTGTGTTGTCGGGAAGGACTCGTCAATCGCCTGTTTGCGCGTATCGGCGAGGAAACCGTGCGAACTAATCGCAATCTGCCGTGTCGCCGGGTCGGTGTCGTATTGCTCTGCGGCCTGCCGATACAGGTCCACGAACGGCGCGAACCGCTCCGGCATTCCGCCAATGATTGCCAGCGCCATCGGCAGACTGCGACTCGCCGCGCGGATCACCGACTCTGGCGTGCCACCGACACCCACCCACACCGGTAGCGGATTTTGGATCGGGCGCGGATACACCCCCGAATGTTCCAGCGGCGCGCGGAAGCGACCTTTCCATGTCACATGCTCGTTCTCGCGAATATTGAGCAGCAGGTCGAGCTTTTCCGTGAACAGCTCGTTGTAATCGTTCAGGTCGTACCCGAACAGCGGGAATGACTCGATGAACGAGCCGCGTCCCGCAATGATTTCGGCGCGGCCATTCGAGACGAGATCGAGGCTCGCGAAGCGCTGGAACACGCGCACCGGATCATCGGAACTCAGCACGGTCACGGCACTGGTTAGCCGAATATTTTGGGTGAGCGCCGCCGCCGCGCCGAGAATAACTTCCGGTGCGGACGAAATGAAATCGTCGCGGTGGTGTTCGCCGAGGCCATACACATCGAGGCCGACCTGATCGGCAAGGGTGATTTCTTCCAGCAGGTCGCGCATCCGCTCGGCTGGACTGACGGGAGTGCGACCATCCAGCGAGGGGGTCAGGTCTGCGAACGAAAACAGCCCGATCTCGAAAGGCCGGGCTGCTCCAATAGCGGGTATTTCGTTGTTCATGGGTCAGAGTTTCCTGTGATTTACTTCTCTGACGCATAATGTGCGCGCGATCATACCCGGTAGTTCAGATGTGTAGGGACGCGATGTACTCATCCAGGCACGCCGGGTCGCCATCGAGCGGTTGCAGAATAATTGAGTCGGCTCCAGCCTCGGCAAGCCGCGCAATCGTCGCCTCTGCTTGCTCTGGCGTCCCGGAGACAGAGAGTTCATCGAGCCACGCCTCCGGCATTCGCTTCGCGGCTTCAAGCGGACCGTATTCACGCAGCAACGTAGCCGCTTCATCTGCGATGCCAAGCGCTTGCAGATGGACCATCGCCCATTCAAGCCGGGGCGCAAGCACGCGGCGCACTGCCTCGCGTGAGTCCATCCCGATCTTTGCCTGCACGAAGACGACGACATGATTATCAGCGCGTGCAGATTGCGCCATCCCGGTCGCGACGTGTTCACGCGCCCAGCGCACATAGGCGGGCGACGACATCTCCGTAAGGATCGTCCCATCGCCTGCGCGCCCGGCCAGTTGGAGCGTCTTCTCGCGCATCCCGCCGATGAATAGCGGCGGCACTTGCGGCGCGGTGAGGTTCATACGCACGTTGTCGAGATGCACCTGCTCGCCTGCAAAAGTCACCGCTTCGCCGCGCAGCAGCGCACGAACGGCGTTCACGGTCTCTTCGAGCGCTTTCATGGATGACTTCGGTGCAGCGCCGATTTGCTTCATCCACGTATCGACGCCATGCCCGAACCCGGCAATGAAGCGGTCCGGGAACAGCCGCGCCAGCGTGGTGATCTCCATCGCCGCGAACAATGGATTGCGCACCGTCGCGGGCATGATCCCGATCCCGACCTTGATGCGCTGCGTACTCGTCAGAATGATCGCCGCCGAGGTGAGCGCCCCCGCCCAAAAGCAATCTTCCCACAACCAGAGTTGGTCGAAGCCTGCATTCTCTGCACGTTGCGCGTACTCGATCAGATGTTCAGGTGGAAAGGCAGGATGAAAAATCACGCCGAGCAACGGTTTGGGCATTCGAGCCTCTTATATTTGATTGAAATCGATTGCATCCCGTTCGAATTGTACCCGATTCGCATAAAGCTGCTCGCGAGCAAGCAGGTAATGTGCCGTGCGGTGGGCGCGTCTCGCACAATAGGCATATACCCCGCCTCAAATACAATCCCCCAAGGAATTCCAGAATGTTCAACCTGCAAATCGTCACAACAAGCACCCGTGAGGGTCGCAATGGTCAGCTCATCGCGGATTGGTTCATCGAATTTGCGCGCAAGCACGACAAATTCAACATCGAGCCAGTCGATTTATTGCAAATCAACCTGCCGATGTACAACGAGCCGCGCCATCCGCGCCTCCGCCAATATGAGTTCGAGCATACGAAGGCATGGAGCGCTATCGTGGATCGCGCGGATGCGTTCGTCTTCGTCACCCCGGAGTACAACCACACCGCGCCGCCCGCGCTGATCAACGCCCTTGACTATCTGAACCACGAGTGGGCATATAAACCCGCTGCGTTTGTGAGCTACGGCGGCGTTTCTGCGGGGACGCGCAGCGTGCAGGTGGTGAAACAGATTGTCGTCGGGTTGAAGATGATGCCGATGGCCGAGGCCGTCAACATCCCGTTTTTCAACAAGCTGATCAATGATGACACTGGCTTGTTCGATCCCGGCGAGGCGCAGAACCAACCCGCAAAAGCGATGCTTGATGAACTGCTGCGCTGGACGGAAGCACTCAAGACATTGCGCGCATAGAAGATTACGGCGGGAGCATGAACCGGGCGGACACATCGGTCCGCCCCTACGCAGGAAATACGTACCGTCCGGTGTACGTGTCGCGGCTTGCCCGACCCGTCTTCATACCGGGAAGACCTGTGTGTCCGCTCCTACGCCACACGCCCAACTGCTCATAGCGCATATCCTGCACATGGCAGTTGTGAAGGCAGCCATTTTGCGGTATTGTGGGGCATCAGCCACCCGGAGCGGACCCGATGCCGACCCTGAACCCTAACCTGATCTCGAAAGAGACTGCTGCAGTCCTGAATGATGCCATTGACTTAATGCGCTCATATGCGAAGCGCACGCTTTACCCGGAGTTGATCCTGCTTGCGCTCATCCGGCGCAAAGATACCGCCGCCGCGCGGTTGCTGACCTATTTCAAGGATCAGCGCGGCCTCAATCTCGATGAACTTGAACGCAAGGTGCGCAATGCAGCGCAGTCGCGTGGCGATGTCGATGGCGATCTGCAATTCGTCGCGCTGAACGGCGACAAGGTGCAGCTCAGTCGTCAGACGATTATTGCGCTCGATGAAGCGTTGAGTGTTGCGCAGTCGGTCGATCAGGTCTATATCGAGCCGGATCACCTGCTCGCGGTGCTTTGCGAGAGCAAAATGAATACAGGGGGTCTGCTGCGTGGAGCCGGCCTCACGCCGCAGGCAATCACGGAAGTCATCGGCGGGCGCACGCGCGGCAGCAGTACCGCCGCCGTACCCAACGCCCCCGCGCCATCCGGCAGCGGCGCGGTTGGCGACGTTGTAGCAAATGCGAAGCGTGGCTCGGTGCGCGCGGTGTACTTCCGCGACGAATTATTGAACACCATCAAGAATATGCTTTCGCAGCGTGTGAACCGCCATGTGATCCTGCTTGGACCGGATGGCGTCGGCAAGCGCACGCTCGTCTACAGCCTCGGCTTGCTGATGGCCGAGAGCAAGGGACCCAGCGGCTTGACCAAACTCATCACCGTCGATGAGGCCGCGCTGCTCGATAACCCGGTGCAGGCCGTCACCGCCGGGTTAAATCAGGCGAAGGGCGGCATCCTGTTCATGCCGCACATCGAGCGCTTCTTCGGGCAATCGACCCGCCCGGAATTCCAAAAAGCCGCGCTCAGTATACAAAAAGCGCTGCTCGCCGATGATCCGGTAATCATGGGGACCGCGCCGGAAAGTGAATATGATGCGCGCATTGCCTCGACCAGCGGCGCGGAACGCATTCAGGCGCTGCGTGTCCCGGAGCCGAGCGAAGCCGAAGCGCTGGAAATCCTCAAGGTTATCGCGCCGCACGTCGCCGCCGATTACAAGTTGAAGATTGCTGATGACGCGCTGAAAACGGCGGTCACACTCGCCAAACGCTATATGACGAATACGCCGTTGCCACGTAGCGCCGAACACCTGATTCACCGCGCCGCCGCGATGGTCAATGTCAGCAGCGCGAACACCGCCGCGCCCGATAAAACCGCCGAAACACCGATCCTCGATGGTGAGGACGTGACGCTCGCCGCCGCGCAAATGACGGGTATCCCGGTTTCCAAGCTGGGGCAGGATGAACGTACCAAGTATGCGGCGATGGTCGAACATTTGCACGAACGCATCATCGGGCAGGAAGACGCGGTGCTTGCCGTCAGCCGCGCGGTGAAGACGGCGCGTGTCGGCCTCAAGGACCCCAAGCGCCCAACGGGTAGCTTCCTGTTTCTGGGACCGTCCGGCGTCGGCAAGACTGAACTCGCGAAGGCGCTTGCGGAGTTCATTTTCGGGAGCGAGGAAGCGCTGCTCGAAATCGATATGTCCGAATACATGGACGATGGTTCGGTGAACAAGCTGATCGGCGCGCCGCCGGGCTATGTCGGCTATGAAGGCGGCGGGCAGCTCACCGACCGCGTGCGCCAGCAACCGTATATCGTCGTCCTCTTCGATGAGGTGGAAAAGGCGAACAAGCGCGTGCTGGACATCCTGCTACAGGTCTTGGATGCGGGTCGCCTCACGGATGGACAAGGGCGCATGGCCGCGTTCTCCGAAGCAGTGATCATCATGACCAGCAATCTCGGCTCGGAATATTTGCAGGATTTGGATGTTTCGGAAGACGACCGCGAAGGCGTGATGTCCGATGTGCGCGACTTCTTCCGCCCGGAGTTCCTCAACCGCCTCGATGATATTGTGCTGTTCCACCCACTCAGCCCGGAGGACTTGCGCCAAATCCTCGGCCTGCTCCTGAAAAAGGAAACCTCGCTCGCTGATTCGCGCGGTCTCAAGCTGGATTTCACGACCGCCGCGAAGGAGTGGATGCTCGCGCAGAACGATCACCCGGAATGGGGCGCGCGTCCACTGCGGCGCATCATTGGACGGTCGGTGCGCGAGCCGCTTGCCGATTATCTGCTGCGCGAGAACCCGCCCGCCGGAACGACGGTCCGTATCGACGCTGCCCCGAACGCGGCTGCGCTATCCTTCGCGATGGCGGAGAAGCAGCAGGCATGAGGGACGCGCTCGCGTTTTTCTGCGGTCTCGTCTCCGTGATTGCTGGCTCGGTGATGAGCCTGCCTTCGGTCTGGTCGATTCAGCGTATCGCGCGTCCGGGCGTTGGACTGACTGAAGTTCCCTGGCTGTCGCTTGGCTTCGGGCTGACCGCGATCCGACTGAGCCACAAACGGCAGCGCAAACTCGGTGGCATTCTGGGCTTTTGCGGTGCGTTGATGGCGCTACGCCCGCTCTATCGCGTCTTCGGGACAAGCCGCGCACATGACCGCGCCATACGCCGCGCGCTCGGTCCCGCGTGGGAGCAGGAAATCCCGCCTGAACTGCTGCCTCGCATGGTGAGCGGACGGCTGAACCTGTTCCGAACGATGCTGCGCCGCCGCGAGGTTCTTCCGCGCGTTCGCGTCACGCACAATATCCCGTTCTGGCAAATCGGCGCGCACACTTTGCGCGCCGATATTTACGAACCGTTGAACGGTGCGGGACCGTTCCCAATCATTATCGCGGTACACGGCGGTGGCTGGGAAGGCGGCGAAAAGGGCGGCACGTTCGAGCCGCATCATCGCTGGCTGGCGCAGCAAGGGTACGTCGTGTTCGATGTTGAATATCGCCTCAGCCCGGATGTAATCTGGCCGGATCACCTGACGGATGTGAAGACCGCGATTCGCTGGGTGCGCGCGAATGCCGCGCAATACCACGCCGACGCGGAGCGGATCGCGCTGATCGGACGCTCGGCGGGCGCACATCTCGCACTGATGGCCGCTTTTACGCCATGTAGCCCGGATTTTCCGGCGCAGTCGGGCTTGCCCGAACGCGACGATGTACAGGCTGTCGTCGCCGTCTACCCGCCGACCGATCTGCCACTGTTGCAATCTACTGTCGTCGGACCGCTTGAATATTGGCTGGGCGGCAGGCTGGATACGCATCCACAACTCTATTTGAGCGCCAGCCCGGTCAATGTCGCAACGCCATCCGCGCCGCCGGTGCTGCTCGCACATGGTGGTTGGGATAATCTCGTCGTACCGGAACATTCGGCGCGGCTGCACGCGCGGCTACGCGAACTTGGCACGGTATCCGCGTACCTGTTTTATCCCTGGGGGCGGCACGGGATGGATTACTCGTTGAGCGGCCTCGCCGGGCATATGCTGCAATACGACACCGACCGATTTTTGGCATGGGCATTGAGACGCAGGGGGACCACGCAATGAGCAACCTTATCGCGGAACAAATCGCACAGGCGCTGCGCCGCACGCTGACCGATCATTCAAACCCATTCACACCGGAAAGTTTGCTCCCGGCGCTCGGCGTCAGCGCAGACATATGGCAGAGCGATTATGCCGCCGTCTTCGAGGGGATGCGGACCGACCGCCCCGCCGATGCCCCGGATAGCGGCGCGCGCTTCCGCAATGTGTTCGCCGCGAGCGATGGTCAATATGCGCTCACGCCCTCTGGCCGCGAACTGATACAAGAACTCGAACGCGAGCATCAGGACGCGCTCGACAAGACGATGGAGCTGCCACGCATTGTGGAAGATCAACCTGTCGAACCCATCGACGGACTGCGCGCGTGGCAGGCAGCGGTCGTGCGGCTGTGGAGCGCGGGCGAGGACTCCTATGCGGAACTCGATCTCGGTTGGCTCCCGCCGGAGTCGCCTGATGCACCCTGGATTGCACGGCTAACCTGCGGCGACCGTGCCGCAGAAGGCTGGGCAGAGGATGCACGCATCGTCAAGGCAACATCACCACAACAGGCGCTCCAAAAATTGTGGGACCGTGCGAAGGCGCGGCATGGCCTCTTCAAGGAAGACGCGGCACTGCTCACGCGCCCGCCGACCGACTTCCCGGCAGATTATTGGCTCACGATTGCGGAACGCGCACTGATCGACCGCGCACAGAATGCACTGCGCCGCGCCGCGCCAAAGACCGCTATTCGCCTGAGCTATCACCCCGAAAGGCGTAGTGCGACGCGCTGGGCGGCAATGCTGCACCCGTTCAACGTCGAGCCGCCCGAAGGCGTACAAACCGAAGTCGCGGGCGCGACGCTCTTACAGGCACTGGATGCGCTCAACCGTGCTATCGAGAAGCAATATAGTGACCTGGATGCGGCGACCGAGCCGGATATGCTCGCGCTGATGGATCGCAAAACGGATACGTCGCTGGCGCTGCCGCCGCGCGTTCCAGGTAATGCCTCTGCGGATGACGACACGGTAACGGGCTTGTAATGCAGCCTGATACCAAACGGGAAGCTGTTCGCTTCGGTACGGATGGCATTCGCGGGGTCGCGGGGGCATATCCGCTGGACCCGCAAACGTGCCTCGTCATCGGGCGCGCGATTGGGCGATGGGTTGTGTCCAGCGGCGCTAATCTGAGTGTCGTGATTGGTCGGGATACACGCATCTCCGGCGGGATGATCGGCAACGCAATCACTGCCGGATTGCTCGCAGAGGGTGTGAATGTAACCGATCTCAGCGTGATGACCACGCCCGGCGTCGCCTATCTGACGCTCGCACGGAAGGCAGCCGCCGGGATCGTCGTCAGCGCGAGTCACAATCCCTTCGAGCAGAACGGGATCAAACTGTTCGGCGCGGACGGATATAAATTGAGTGATGACGCGGAAGCAGCAATTGAACACTTGATCACGGAGATAGACTTGGCCTCGCCTGTTCCTGCTTTGGGACTGTGGCGGACTGATCTTGCTGCGGCTAATGACTA
The DNA here is from genome assembly GCA_965246845.1 of Aggregatilineales bacterium. Lineage (GTDB taxonomy): Bacteria > Chloroflexota > Anaerolineae > Aggregatilineales > UBA2796 > JBBRMW01. Next base: position 328,925 of record CBDFFR010000003.1, on the reverse strand, counting down.
CGTTCTGTGGCTCACCAAGCCATATCCGAGGCGCACGTTAAGCCGCATAAGCCTTGTGCTGGATTGCGCAAATGGTGCGGCCTCTGAACTCGCCCCCGCTGTATTCCGCGAACTCGGCGCGCGTGTGCATTCGCTCAAGGCCTCACCGAATGGCGTGAATATTAATGTTTCGTCGGGATCGGAGTTCGTGCGGCGGGACCGCGCGCCGCTCCTCTCCGCGATGCGCGCCGAGAATGCCGATCTCGGCCTTGCCTTCGACGGGGATGCGGATCGCGTCGTCGCTGTCACGCCAGATGGAATGTTGCTCGATGGCGATCACATCCTCGGCATCCTCGCAACGTGGTGGAAGGAGGAGGACGTACTCCCCCCAGAAAATACGATAGTCGCGACCGAGATGAGCAATAGCGGTCTCGCAGATTACCTCGCTGCACACAATCTAAAACTGGAACGCACGAAAGTCGGGGACCGCTACGTCATGGAGCGGATGCGCGCGGGTGGCTTCACCCTCGGTGGTGAGCAGGCCGGGCATATTATCATGCTCGACGATCAGAAGCGCACGGCAGGAGATGGCATTTACGTCGGGCTGCTGCTGGCATTCATTGCAACGCAGACTATCATCGACAAAACACCCGACCTCTCCGCACTTGCGCGTGAAATCCCGCGCTATCCGCAGGTCATTGCGTCCGCACACCTCGCGGGCAAAGTCCCGCTGGAGACGGTCGCCGGGTTGAGCGAACGGACCGCCGCCGCGCTTGCGTCTTTCGCCGGGAAGGGGCGCGTCAACCTGCGTTTCAGCGGCACAGAGCCGAACCTGTTGCGTGCGATGGTCGAGGGCGGTCCCGCTAGTACGCTCAATGAAGTCATTCGACACGCGCTCGATTTCTGTGGGTTGGTCGCCATTGCCACGAAGAGCGACAATCCGCGTATCGACGTGGTGGATTGCATGTCGGGTGCATTGGTGCAGAGGTAACTCAGTGGACCCATATCAACAATATCGGGAGAAACGTGCCGAAGACGCTGCCCAAAGGCGAAAGGCCTTGGGTGACAATCCAATCCCGCCACCAACTCCAAAGCCTGATGTTCCACTCATCAACCCGGTTATTCGTCAAATATTCAACTGGGGCGATCAGAAGCCGCACCTCAGCCGAACTAATGCCATTCTTCTTGTGGTGTTGATCATTGTACTCATCCCTGTTTTAGGTGGACTTAGTTCATTGCGAAAATTACCATCAGACATTGGAGGAATTTCATCTTTTAATCCCGGTCCAGAAATCTCATCTTTACGCCGAGCCTGTGTTAAGCCGAATGAATCATCGGTGGTAGTTCAAGGGTTCGTTAGTCCCGATAGAAATGTGAAGTGCACTTCTGGTTTTTGTACGTTTCGGCTGTTCGAGTCCACAAGCAAAGGGAGCGGTTATGTTGACGTTATACTGTTGGTTTTGCGAACACGCGGAGAGGAAACCTTCGACATAAGTGAGCTGAGTATTTCAAAGGACGGAAATGAGCAAGGTACTCTGTTGAATCCGCTGCAAAAAGTGCAAGTACAGGGAACTATCGTATCTGCCGGGTATGGAAACAAACTTTGCACCATAAGCGGCGACTCGATACAAAATGTGACCGCTTCATCGACACAACCTTAGAGGAGTTATCCATAATATGGCTCAGGCCCCAACCTCAATTTTCCGCGCCTACGATATTCGCGGCCTCGCGAAGGATTGGAACGGCACGGCTGCACAGCTCACGCCAGAAGTCGCGCACCTCGTCGGCAAGGGCTACGGCACGTATTGCCAACGCACCTTCGGCACGGACCGCGTGTTCATCGGCAGCGACAATCGCCTGACCTCCGCGCCGCTCAAGCAGGCGGTCATCGAGGGATTGGTGAGTACCGGGCTGCACGTCACCGATATTGGCGGCGTGATGACGCCAACCGTGTACTTCGCCGCCGCGAGCTATGGCGCGAAGGGCGGCGGCATCCAGATCACCGGCAGCCATCTCGATTTGCAATACAACGGGATCAAGATGGCGTATGGCAAGCTGGCGCTTTCCGGCGACCAGATTCAGGCGATCTTGAATTTGATTCTCAACGATGATTTCATCGTGGTGCAGGGGACGCTCGATCAGGATTTGGAGCTGCCGCACCGCCATATGCAGACCATCGCGGGCAAGGTTCACCTCGGAGCGCGCAAGCTGAAAATTGTGGTCGATGCGGGCAACGGCCTCTCCGGGTCGTTCATGCCGGGTGTTTACGAGTCACTTGGTATACAGGTCGAATGTCTGTACTGCGAGCCGGATGGCACATTCCCGAACCACCTGCCGAACCCTGAAGACCCGACGACAACGCACGACCTCGAAGCGAAGGTTTTGGAGACGCACGCCGATCTTGGTATCGCATTCGATGGTGATGCGGATCGCTGCGGCATCATTGACGAACACGGCCACCATATCGCCGCCGACCGCCTGCTCGCGCTGCTCGCGCGGGACCTGCTCGCGCGGCAACCGGGCGCGAAGATCGTCTTCGATGTGAAAGCCTCGCAAGCGCTCACGGATGAAATCCTGAAATTCGGCGGCGTCCCTGTAATGTGGAAATCCGGCCACAGCCTGATGAAACTGAAAATGAACGAGATCGGCTCACCGCTGGGTGGCGAAGTCAGCGGACACCTTTTCATCGGCGAAGATTATTACGGGTTCGACGATGCGGGACTTGTCTCGCTCAAGGTGCTGGAAATTTTCAGCAAGCTGGAACGGTCGGTGAGCGAAGTCTTTGCGGAGTTCCCGACGCTGCCCGCGACGCCGGAAATCATCATGTCCGCGCCGGATGATCTGAAATTCGCAATCATCGACGCGATGAAGCAGAAGTTGAGCGAGAAGTACGAAGTGATCGATGTGGATGGCGCGAGGGCGGTTTTCCCGCATGGGTGGGGTCTGGTCCGTGCGAGCAATACGCAGCCCGCGATCACCATGCGCTTTGAGGCGCGCACCAAAGCGCAACTTGTCGAATATATGAAGGAATTCGACGCGCTGCTCGAAGACTATCCACAGGTGGATCGTGCAAAACTGCGCGTGCAGATCGCGGCGTTTACTGAATAGCAAGACGGATTGGGTAAGCCACAGCCCCTACACAATACGCGGCCGCATAGGGGTCGTGGCTTGCCCGACCCGCAGCATCTGCATATCAAATTAATGCCAGGGCTGCGGCTCCGGCAATGCTCTGACACGTTCGATGAACAAATCCTGTTGCGGCTTGAAAAACAGCGTGCGCTTCTCGGCTTCGGGTAAAAGCCGCTTGCATAGTCCGATAAAATCCGGCCAGGTATTAGTATTTTTCGAGAGCAGCGTGTTGTAAACGTGGTCATTGCACACAACGATGATCACGCGAAAGCTGTAGAGCCGCACAAATACCGGAAAATCGAGAATTTTCAAGTCGATGAGCAGCTTCATCTGCTCGAATAGGGTCATATACAAGACCATATCAGATAGCGTAATCCCGTTATCGCCGGGCGACCAGCCGCCCTCCGCGATGAGTGCGTTGTAGTGCGGCTGATAACGCTGCATCTGCTCTTCCAGCTTTAACAGGAATTCGCCGCGCGCGATGCGCTGGGTCGCCCGCACCTGCAATAACACAAGCATGATGCTGACCATCGACGCGATACTGCCTGCGCCTGTGACCAGAATGGCAATGACGGTCAGCATATCACCGGATGTCATTCGTCGTCCGTGCAGCTTTGCGTTGTGCAATGCGCGGCAAGCATCATCCGCATCGTGGACGCATCAAACCCGTTCTGGCTCAACGCGCGCAGTAATTCGCTGTCAGAAGCGGAAGGTGCGTTTTCCGGGCTGCGCATTCCAGCCAGCGCAGTCATTTTGCGGCAGTCAAGGCAGAAGACATGCGGACCGACGCTATCCTGCTGATGCCAGATATACAGCTTTGTCCCTTCACCCGGTATTTCATCGACAAGGTGGACCTGCACGAATGCTTCCAGATTGCGGTAAACCGTCGAAAGGCTGCATTCCAGACCGCCTGCGAGCGCCTGCGCGTAAAGATGTTCGACCGAAAACGGCTGCTCGTTTTCCAGCACCATTCGCAGCAACATCTGGCGCGGCTGCGTCATCCGCATCCCCGCCTCGTGAACGCGCTGCGTAGCTTCTTCAAAATTCATCATGGCAGCGGGGTCCTATGCTCGTGAAACACGGATGTCGGCGGCAAGTTCGGAGCCGATCACCTGTTCGTGACCGTCGATGCTGAGGCGCAGCGGACCGTTGAACGGCGCGCGATTGAGCAGCCGAATTTTCTGCGCAGGCGTGAGTTTGAGCGTCGCCAGATAGCGCAAAATATCGGGATCATGTGTCTTGACGCGACTCACGATCAGGTTTGCGGGCGCTTCGACCGCGTGCAAAGGCTCATCCTGCACCACAGGCATCACACCTTCCTTGCTTGGGATTGGTTCCCCGTGCGGGCAGCGTTTCGGGAAATCGGCCATGAGTTCCATCCGCTCCGCCACCTTGTCGCTAATCACGCCGCCGAGCGCGTCCGCGTCATCATGAACATCTGCCCAATCGAAGCCCATCACCTTCACCATGAAAATTTCCGCGAGACGGTGGCGGCGAATACTCAGCAGGGCTTCATGCTCGCCCTTTTGCGTGAGGCGCATTCCCTTGTAGGGTTCGTGTTCAATCAGGCCGCGCTCCTTGAGCCGCTTAATTACGGCAGAGACGGCGGGCGCGGTGACGTTCATCCGCTCGGCAAGCGCCGACGTCGCGATATATGGGTCGCCGCCCTGCGAATCAACAAGCCGATACGCCTCTGCCAGATATTCCTGCATCACCGTTCCGTTGAACGAAGGTTCCACTGCTGCTCCGATTTTTAATGCCCGTTAACTTACAACTTAACGCATGGGCTTTTCTCAACTGCGCTCTTCATTATAATATCATATTGAGAACGATTTGCAATAAGGGATGGGTTCGACGTGACGCTTCAAATCATCAGTTTCGCACTTGCCATTCTGCTCGCTGTCCTCGCCTTCGGCCTGATGAAGCACACAGCGGATGAATTCGACCGCTGGTACGAAGAAGAAGCCGCGCGTTCGCTCGTCTCGCGTATCCCGGTCGGGCTGGTCGGCATGTTGAGCATGGTTGCTTTCGGCATCGCCTTCCTCATTCGCTAACCCGCTATGGACATCGCAATCGCCCCGAACGCCTTCCGGGGCAGCCTGAGCGCCGCGCAAGCGGCGTTTTGTATTGCGGAAGGGCTGCAACGCTCGCGCCTCTCCGCGTTGCCGCTGCTCATGCCGCTGGCCGATGGCGGTGATGGTACGCTTGATGTCGCGCTACGTGGACTTGGTGGGGAGCGCGTCGAAATCACGGTGCGCGGTCCGCTTGGGCAGCCTGTGCGTGCTGCGCTTGGCCTGTTCTCCGATGGGCAAACCGCGCTGATCGAGATGGCACAGGCTTCCGGCGTCGAACTCATTCCCAAGCGCGAACGCGACCCGCTCCGCGCGACGAGCTATGGCACGGGCGAATTGATCCGCGCAGCAGTTGAGCGTGGTTTCAAGCGAATCCTAATCGGGCTGGGCGGGAGCGCGACGAATGACGGCGGCGCGGGCGCGATGCAGGCACTTGGCGCGCGGTTGCTCGATGCCGATGGAAACGAGATCGGACCGGGAGGCGCGGCACTGGCAGGTTTGGCGAGGATTGAAACGGACGCGCTGCAGCAGCTGCTCTATGATGCCGAACTGGTGGCGCTGTGCGATGTTGATAACCCGTTGACCGGACCGCGCGGCGCATCGGCGGTGTTTGCTCCGCAAAAAGGTGCGAATGCGCAGGCGGTCGAAACGCTGGAAGCCGCACTGTCACATTTCGCAGAAATCATTCAGCGCGATTTGAACACGGATATTACGCAGACGGCGGGCGGCGGTGCGGCGGGCGGCTTCGGCGCGGGACTGGTGGCGTTTACGGGTGCGCGGATCGCGCCGGGCGCAGAAACTTTGATCCGGCTACTCGGATACGATCAGCAGTTGGAGAGCGCGGCGCTGCTCATCACGGGTGAGGGCAAGCTCGATTCGCAAACGGCAGGTGGCAAGGCCGTCCGCGCAATTGCCGCCGAAGCCGCGCGCCGCGAAATTCCGGTGCTTGCGCTGGTCGGGACGCTCGATTGTAGCCCCGCCGACCTCGCGGAGATGAACATCGAAAGCGCATTCAGCATCATTCGCGAACCCTGCACGCTTGAGGAAGCCTCCGCGCACGCCGCCGAATGGTTGGCGCAGGCCGCACAAAATCTTGGAAATACGCTCGCGCTTTCGCTACGTGGATAGTGCATGGGCGGACACACGGGTCCGTCCCTACAAATACGCGATTTGGTGTAGGGGTCGTGGCTTGCCCGACACGTCTTCAATTTCACCAGACTTGATTCATTCACCACTTGACAAATACGTGCGGCGTGTAAGGGCAGACCGATCTGTCCGCCCGATTTAATCTCTCCTGAGCCTTCTCAATCTCCAATCGTGCGTCTATAATCGCGCGTCCTGAAATTGCGGAGGACCGATGCTCGATAAAAAAGATGCGCAGTGGTGGGTACTCGAAGCCGAGCAGCACCCCGAACGCGCAGCAGACCTGATTCGAATGCTGGCCGAGCGGATGGCCTTCCTCAAGGCGCGCAACGAAGAACTCCGCGGTGAGGTGATCGAACTGCGGCGCAAGGCGCGCGGCGCGAACACGGCTCCGGCGGCGAACCTCGGCGCGTTGCAACAGCGTGTCGAAGAACTGGAGACGCGCTTGAAGGACGGCGGCGCAGCCCGCCACATCCTCATCCACGACAGCAACCGCATATTCGCTAATGTGGGCTTGCAAGCTGCGCAAACGGACGGCGTTGGAGACGTGACGAAGGGCGCACGACTACTCATGATGAACAGCGCCGCGCGGCTTTATGCAATCACAGCAGATACGCGCGTGTTCAGCGTCGCGGCATCCGAGTTACCTGACCCGCAAGGTGAGCCGGTGACGCTGGATGCGCCAAAGGACATTGCGACATTCATTGACCAGAGCATCTTTGAGTCGTCGCGCTATCTGGTGCTACTCACGCGCGGCGGCACGCTGGTAAGTACGCTTGCCGGGAACCTCGCGCGCTTCGCCGCAAAGGGCGAAAAAATCCTGCGCAATATGCTCCCCGGCGATCCGGTCGTCGCGGCGTATCCATCGGGTAACGCCGATTTGCTGCTCGTCTCGCGGCTGGGTCGCTGGCTGCGCTTCCCGGAGCGGGCGCTCGGCGGCACAGGTACACAGGGGATGACGCTGCCGAAGGATGACGCGCTGGCGGGGCTGGTCTGGGTGACGGATGAAGCGCCGCTCTACCTCGTGACCGCGAGCGGGCGGCTGTTCATGCGCCACACGCGCGACCTTCCCGCCAAAAAAACGCCGGGGCGCGCGACCGGACAGCTTTTCACCGGGCAAGAGATAATCGCGATTGGCAAGGGTACGGAACTGGTCTCGGTCACACCGGAAGGCGGGATCCACGTACTTTCGCTGATGAGCGTTCCGGCGCGCGCGGAGACGGATGCGGGCTATACGTTACCTGGTACTTCGGCGCTTGTAGCGGCGACGTTCAGTTGACCTTATTCAGCAGCCATGTGACGACTTCCAGCCGCCGTGCGAAGTGCAGCAGAGGCGCTTGATCTGGTAGCTCAATGCCAAGCGGCGCAGTCATCGTATTCGTCTCGATGTGCGCCTCCGCGCGTTGCAGCGGCCAGCGGGCATGGTGAATTTCGCCGCGAAACGTGCCTCCGTCGGGTGCGGTCGTGTATAGGCTATAACGCGCGGTCAGCCAATGCTCCAGCGTCCCCGGTTCGGCGTAGTAAGGCATCCCAACGGGGCGGTATCGTCCGGTGAACTGAACAGAAGGATCAGCACGGCGCGCACTATGATATGCGATCCAGTCCTGATCAGGTCGGCACGACATCTGCGCACGGTAGTAAGGCAGCATGAAGAACTGCCGCGCGAACCACACCGCCGCCGGGCTTGCCGCTTCAAGACTGAAAAAGTATACGCCGGGCTTGCCATCTACGACGACATATGTGCGGACGTTGAGTTCCGGGAAGCGCGACAGCCATCTCACCGGAGTTGCGCCGCGCGGTCGCACACCGCTCATGCGAAATGGAACGACCCCGATCCACGCCTGCCCCTCGTAAGTATCCAGTTCGAGCGAGGCGGGAATGAGCGGACGAAGCGTTTCCGGCGAGAGCGGCCAGTGGATGAATAGCAAATCGCTCCACACCTGCGCCATACGCCAGGGCGCAACCGGACGCGGCCAGGGACGATGTTCGAGTTCAATCAAAATAGCACACCGATGTGGACATTATCCAACATGATTTTTTTGCAGCTCCATTCAAATCGCATATCCTGCAATTTGTCAAATGATGCTTGACATTTGCACGACTACTCGTATAATTATGCCCTGCACATATGCCAACGCAACAAACCGAGAAGAGTCCACCAGGCAACCGATCTGGGCTGGAAGGGAAACCTTGCCGCCTGTTTTTGTTTGGTCGGGCTATTTATGTCTCTGCTTCACACATTACCTCACCCTATTCGTACCTGTAACATAGTCTAAGGAGGCCGCCTTTGGAGGCGAAAGATTTCAGCGCCCTACGCATCAGTCTGGCATCGCCGGATCAAATCAGAAGCTGGTCGTATGGAGAAGTCACCAAACCGGAGACGATCAACTATCGGCGGCTGCGCCCGGAGAAAGACGGCCTTTTCGACGAGGCGATCTTCGGACCGACGAAGGACTGGCAGTGTTACTGCGGTAAATATAAGAACATCCGCTACAAGGGCATTATCTGCGACAAGTGCGGTGTCGAAGTCACTCGCGCGACGGTTCGCCGTGAGCGAATGGGACACATCGGCCTCGCCGCGCCCGTCGCGCATGTCTGGTATACGCGCCGTGTGCCGAGCTATCTCGGCCTGCTGCTCGATGTCAGCCGCCGCAACCTCGACCGCGTACTGTATTTCGCGCAATACGTAATCACCTATGTCGATGAAGACGCGCGCAACAAGGCGCTCAAGCGCATCAGCGATGAACTGGACCGTCAGGAGGCAGGCGGCGGCGAACTCGAATTGCAAATCGAGGCGATCCGCGCGACCCGTGACGCCAGCCTCGGTGAAATTGAAGAGCGCACCGGAGAAATCAACGCGCAGGTCGATGCCGAACTCGCAGCGCGTACTACCGAAGTCGTGGAAGAGGGACAAAGCCTCGAACGGCGCATCAATGTGATGAAGGGATCGCAAACCCTCACCGCGCCGATTATGTTTGAATCGGCAGGTGAAATGATCGCCGATGCGGATGATGTCGTCTCGCCGAACGAACTGCTTGGCCGCGTGCAGCAGACCGTTTCCGGGCGCATCAGCGAAATCCATGCGGAAGTCGAAGACCGCCGCCAGCAGGAACTCGCGCGGCTCGGCCTTGAAGTCGATACCCGCAACAATTCGGCGATGGAACAGATCGACGTGCTGCAAGACGAGCGCGAAACCCGTCTGACGCGCATCCGTGTACAGGCGCACGACGCCCGCGCGGAACTCGAATCGCTCCAGCCGCTGCAATTCCTCGGCGAGCCGAAGTACCGCGAACTCAAGCAGCGCTACGGCAACGTCTTCAAGGCCGATATGGGCGCGGAAGCGTTCTACGCGATCCTCGCCAGCATGGACCTCACCAAACTCTCTGCGGAACTTTGGATCGAAGTCCGCGATACCAAGAGCAAGCAGCGCAAGAAGAAGGCGACCAAGCGCCTGCGCGTGGTTGAGTCCCTGCGCAAGAGCGGCAATCGCCCGGAATGGATGATCCTGACTGTGCTGCCCGTCATCCCGCCGGACCTGCGCCCGATGGTGCAGCTCGATGGTGGCCGTTTCGCGACCAGCGACCTGAACGACCTGTACCGCCGCGTGATCAACCGTAACAACCGCCTCAAGCGGCTGCTCGAACTCGGCGCGCCGGATGTGATCGTGCGCAATGAAAAGCGCATGTTGCAGGAAGCCGTCGATAGCCTGATCGACAACAGCCAGCGCGGGAAGGCACTCAGCCGTCGCGGGCGGCGCGAACTCAAGTCGCTCTCCGATATGCTCAAGGGCAAGAAGGGGCGCTTCCGCCGCAACCTGCTCGGCAAGCGCGTCGATTATTCCGGGCGTTCGGTAATTGTCATCGGTCCGAAGCTGAAGCTGCACCAGTGCGGCCTGCCGAAGACGATGGCGCTGGAACTCTACCGCCCGTTCGTCATCTCCAAGCTGGTGATGAATGGCACGGTCTCCAACGTGAAGGGCGCGAAGCGCCTGCTGGAGCGTGAGAAACCGGAAGTCTGGGAAGTGCTGGAAGAGGTCATCAAGGACCGTCCGGTGCTGCTCAACCGCGCGCCGACTCTGCACAGACTCGGTATTCAGGCGTTCGAGCCGCAGTTGGTCGAAGGCAAGGCGATCCAGATTCACCCGCTCGTCTGCTCGGCTTTCAATGCCGACTTCGACGGCGACCAGATGGCTGTTCACGTCCCGCTATCCGATAAGGCGGTGGCCGAAGCGCGGTCGCTGATGCTCGCCACGAAGAACCTGCTCAAGCCCGCCGACGGTCAGCCGATTGTCGGTCCGTCGAAGGACATGGTGCTTGGTAACTACTACATGACGATGGATCCGGCGGCAGACATCATCGCCCGCAAGGACCGCGCCGAAGAGTTCCGCTACTGGGAAGTGCTGCGCAAGGGCGGCGTTCGCATTGGCGTCTCGCTCAATACGGGCGGCCAACAGTGGGTCGACAAGCACGAGCTATTCACCGGCAACGAAGTCGTTATCTTCCGTAAGGAAGAGCAGCGCGACGAGAGCGGCAAGGTGATCAAGACCATCGCCGCCGATAATGCCCTGCTCGACGCCGTGCTGATCGGCCAGATTGATGTCGCCGTATACAACGGTTACGACTTCATGCAGAAGGGCAAGAAGAAGAAGGACTACCTCGAAGGTCTGGAAATCTCCAACCTGACCGAGCGCCGTCTCGTCTCGAACATGGACGAGGCAGAATATCTGTACGGTCTCGGTCTCGTGACACTGCACACTCCGATCCTGCTTGGCAATTACTTTGAAGGCACGCCGGAAGAGATCGCGGACGAAGTGCGCGCGGGCAAAATCGTCGCGCAAACCAAGCCGGAAGTCACGACCATCGGGCGCGCGATCTTCAATCGCATTCTCCCCAACGAACTGCGTTTCGTGCAGGATACGATGGGCAAGAAGCAGCTTCAAACGCTGGTCGCGACGGCTTACCAGCGCATGGGACCGGACATCACGACCGACGTGGTAGACGAAATCAAGAATCTCGGCTTCCATTACGCAACGGTCTCCGGGACGACTATCGCGGTCGCGGACCTGACCGTACCGGAAGAGCGCACGCAAATCCTCGAAGACGCAGGGCGCGAGATGGAAACCGCAGAGCGGAACTTCCGGCGCGGATTGCTCACCGAAGACGAGCGCTACCAGAAGACGGTCGAGACATGGACGAAGGCGAAGGACGATCTCGGCAACGTCATCAAGGACACGCTCGATCCGTTTGGTCCGATTGCGATCATGGCGATCTCCGGCTCGACGAAGGGCGGCTTTGGTCCGATCACCCAGCTTGCCGGGATGCGCGGCCTGATGGCCGACCCCTCCGGGCGCATCATCGAACTGCCGATCCGCTCGCACTTCCGCATGGGGCTGACCGCGCTCGAATACTTCATCTCCACGCACGGTGCGCGTAAGGGTCTCGCAGACACGGCGCTGCGTACCGCGAATGCGGGCTATCTGACGCGCCGCCTCGTCGATGTGGCGCAGGACGTGATCGTGAACCGCCTCGACTGCGGCACGGAAAACGGCATGGTGATTAAGCGGTCGGATAACATCGCGGGTCAGACCATTCAGGAGCGTATCAGCGGGCGCTGCGCAACGGTCGCCCACTATCACCCGAAGACGGGCGAGATGCTGATCGACCGCAACGAATTGATCGATGAAGACAAAGCTGACGCACTAAACGCAAGCGGCATCCCGGAAATCGTCGTGCGCAGCCCGATGACCTGCGCGCTCGTACATGGCATCTGTGCGCTGTGCTACGGTCGCGACCTCGGACGCGGTGCGCTGGTGGAAATCGGCGCGGCGGTCGGTATCGTCGCGGCGCAGTCCATCGGTGAGCCGGGTACGCAGTTGACGCTCCGTACGTTCCACACGGGCGGTACGGCGCAGGCATCCGGCGACATTACCAGCGGTCTGCCGCGCGTCGAAGAACTCTTCGAGGCGCGCAAGAAGCCGAAGGGCGAGGCCGTCATGACCGAAATCGGCGGCACGCTGTACATCCAGAAGGATGACTACGGCATCCGCCACGCCATCGTGCGCAACAGCGAAGTGTTCAGCGAACAGCACACGATCCCGGCAGATTGGGATTTGCTGGTCGATGACGAACAGAAGATCAAGGCCGGACAGCAGATCGCGAAGCGTTGGGTCAGTGACAGCCAGCCGGAAGAGCTGATCCTCGCCAAGATGGAAGGCATGATCCACCTCGAAGGTCACGACCTGTACATCCGCTACGAGCAGGTGGAAGAGCGCGACTACGAACTGCCGCAAACGGCGCGCATGATGCCCGGCATCGACAACGGCATGGAAGTCTACGCGGGTCAGCAGTTGACCGAAGGCGCGAAGAACCCGCACCTGATCCTCAAGGTCCAGGGCGAGAACATCACGCAGCTTTACCTGCTCTCCGAAGTACAGGATGTGTACCGCAATCAGGGTGTGAACATCGCCGACAAGCACTTCGAGATCATCATCCGCAAGATGCTCAGTAAAGTTCAGATCACCAAAACCGGCGACTCGACCATACTCCCCGGTGAGCTGATCGAAAAGCTGATGCTTCTGGATATGAACGAGAAGCTGATCCGGCAGGGCAAGGACCCGGCGCAGGGTATCCCGGTGCTGCTCGGCGTGACGAAAGCCGCGCTCAGCACGGATAGCTTCCTTTCGGCGGCCAGCTTCCAGCACACGATCAAGGTGCTGGCGGGCGCAGCCATTGAGGGCAAGGAAGACCGCCTGTACGGTCTCAAGGAAAACGTGATCATCGGCAAGCTAATCCCTTCCGGGACGGGTTTCCACACCTATCAGGACCGCGAACTCGTCGCGCCGAACGTCACGCTCGAAAGCCAGGGCGCGCTCGACCCCGACGCGGAAGTGGACCTCGACGCGATTGGCGATACCCCGGACCTCGGACCGGATGGCGAGATCGCCGCGCCGTAAACGGGTCTGTCAATCATCATGAACCCTCTTCCTGTGTGGGAGAGGGTTTCCATATCAAAGGCTCCCTTCCTCAACTGCTGGGGAAGGGAGCCTTTCGTTTTCGAGGGCGTAAAGACCGCAGAGACGCGCCGCATTGAAAAGACGGTTGTTATGCTGCGTGAGGGGAAGACTGCTTTACTGTAGTTTCGTTACGCCACTACTGAACACCTGTCCCCGGAAACTTTCAAAATGGATGATCAGTTCTCCATCACCTAGCCAAAGACTCGGCGGATATGTACCTTCAGCCCACACGGTAACGACCTGCCATACTTCGTCAGGCTGCATTTGAGTTCCGTCACCTGTTGGCTCGATCCAGAACATAATCGGGCTGGGCGAGTCGTTTTTAACATCCAGTACAAAAACATGCTCACCCTTGTCAAGATTAGCTTTGAGCAATGCGATATATCGCTCCATATCGTTCTGCAAAGCGTCACCTTTCGTCGTACAACAATATTCAATTAGAACGGCTCACTCCGATCCAGCAGCACCCCTGCCGCAACCATCAGCACGCCCGTAAACAACACCAGCACGCCCCATCGCAGCAGCAGCCCACCCACCTGATCGGGATAATCCAAATTTTGCGGCGACGGCGCGGGGTAGACCTGCAATCCCGGTGGCGCGTTTACCAGCACGACGCCGTTGCGCACGGGCAGGCTCTGGATCACGATGCGGCCTTCCGCGTTGCGCGCATTCATATCAATTGTGCCGCCGAGCGCTTCCAACGACCAGCGCGTGACGGTCAATTGCGAGAGCGGCTTGAGGACGCCATCCATCTTGAACAGAACGCCGGGGAACAGGATTTGCACAAGCAGCACCGCGAGGACGGCATACGTCGCCGTATCGATGGCATCCGTCAAGGTGGAGATGAGCAGGCCGAGCGCGACGCCTGTGATCGCAGTCAGCGCCAGCGTGATGTAGAGTTCCAGAAAACCGGGCAGGAACATTCCCTGATCGGGTATTCGCACGCCAACCGCAATCGCAATCTCGAAGAACGCCGCCGCAATGAGCGACAACGCGCCATACACAAGCAGCTTGGAGACCAGATAGGGCGCGATTCGCAGGTTCACCATGCGTTCACGCAGAAAGAGCGGACGCTCGATCACGATGGTGTACGCGGCGGTAAAGAGGCCAAGCAGCACCACCGACAGCGCACCCATGAAGAGTAACCGTTGCGCATCGTTGGCGGGCGAGAAGGTCGCCATGCCCTTCACGGCGTTGATTGGCGTATTGCGCACAGCGTCGTTCGGGTTCGCCGCGACCTCGCGCGGGGTGATAGGCAGTAGCGGCAGCTTTTCGAGGATGTCCGTCCGCATCGTCTGGTCATCGCCCCGGCTGACAAGCATCTGGCCCCGCACCTTGAAGATCGTGTCGTAGCTGATCCCGGCAAGGAAAAAGCCGACCAGCGGCAGGACCAGCAACATGGCGGCCAGCGTGCGCAGGTCGCGCCGAACAAGCGCGAGCGTGCGATCCGCGAGCGTGCGGGTCTGCCCCCAGAACGAGCCGCGCCGCGTCCCGGCCAGCCGTCCGGTGGTTTCTACGACATCCGGCACGCGCTCGCTTGGCGGGAGCAGCCGCTTCACGACGTTCGACTCGTAGGCGGCACTCGCGCGATATTTCTCTGCCCATTGCTTCGCGGCGTCGGCAGCGCTGACCCGCGTACCCGTCGGCTGGCGCTCCGGCGGCGTCTGGACACGGTTATAAAGTTCCGGGTAGCTGCGCACACCGAAGAACGAGAGCGCTTCCTTTGGTGGACCGTACCAGGCGAGGTTGCCGCGCGAGACGAGCGCAAGTCGGTCGCACAGGTCGATATTCAGCGTGGTATGTGTAACCACCAGAATAACGTGGCCGCGCGTCGCCAGCTTGCGGAAAATATCCATAATCGCTTTGTCGAGACCGGGATCGAGGCCGCTGGAGGGTTCATCTGCGAAGAGTAGTCCCGGCTCGGCCATCAGTTCGAGCGCGATGCTCACGCGCTTGCGCTGCCCGCCGCTCAGGTCGCGCACCAGTTGGTTTTCCGACTCTTTGAGTTCGACATCATCCAGCACGCGCCGGATGCGCTGGTCGCGCGACTCAAGCGGCTCCTTCGGGAAGCGCAGCCGCGCGCCATAGGTCAGCACTTCGCGCACGCTCAGGTTGTTCTGCACGATGTCGAGCTGCGGGACGTAGCCAATCACAGGTTGATACATCGAATAGTGCGCGTAGAGGTCATCGCCGTTAACGAGAACGCTACCGTGTGTCGCCCGCGCCGCGCCGTTCAGGACGCGCAACAGCGTACTTTTGCCTGACCCGCTCCCGCCGATGATCGCGACCAGTTCCTGCGGCTTGACCGAAATTGTGGCGTCGTGAAGCGCGGTGAATTCAGTCTTTTTGAACAAGCCTTTGATAAAGGTCATGCCGAGGTCGTGGCCGTCGAGTTGAAATTGCTGCAAACTGGGCAGCAGCGTCAGCCCTTCCGGGCGATAGATGTAGAGCGTTGTATCCAGCCGGACCACGTCATCGGGATGCAGCCGGATCGTCCCCTTTACGCGGCGGTCGTTGACAAATGTGCCGTTTGCGCTTTCAAGGTCGGTCAGGCTGTGGCCGCCGCCCACCTGCTCGATGCGCGCGTGCCGCCACGAGACCGCGAGCGCATCCATTTTCAGGAGGCTGGCCGGGTCGCGTCCAATCGTGAAAGGGTAGCTTGTGAATGCGTGGAGTTGCCCGGCATCGGCGGCAGCTTCCAATACTCGCTCGGACGGATTAGAATATGCAAGGTTGACGCCGATGCCCTGCGCATCCTGCAAACGCAGCGAGTCGCCATCGTGCAGAATCGCGCTATCGGTCGCCTTACCATTCACCCACAGCCCCTGACCGGGCGTAATATCGAAGATGCGATGCCCGCTGCCCTCGGCCATCAGCCGCGCATGACGGTTGGCGACTCCGGCGGCGTCGATACGTACATCCTGACCTTCTTCGCGCCCGATGCTGGTGATCTTCTTATTCAATACGCTGGTGAAGGGCTTCCCGTTTGGAAGCAGAATACGCAGCGTGGGATCGCGGTCATCGATCTCGGCGCGTTTGAAGGAAAGCGTTTGTATGGCGAACGGCGAACCGCAATTCGAGCAGACAGTCGCATCGACCGGATTGGGCGTTTTGCACTCCGGGCAGATTTTCATATCGGGTTGCATAAGGTTTTCCAATAGATCGCTTATATCTTAGCGGTTTCTGGTATGTCGGCAAGTCAATCATAGGCAGACGCTTAGGTGAGGGCGGACACACAGGTCCGCCCGTACACCAGAGGGCGCGGGGTAAGGCGAGATTGTGGACGGACACATCGGTCTGCCTCTACGCAATCCGCGCTGTGCAATGCCACACAGGTCGGTCCGCGCCTCTGCGCAACCCGCGCCATGTAAGGGCGGACCTATGTGTCCGCCCTGGTTTTCACTGTCAGGAAACGACGGTCAGCTCCAGCCAGCCGCGCGTGAGCGGTTCGCCGCCACCCGGACGCACTATCACAATATCCTCGATGCGTGCTGCGTAGTTGCTCGGCGCAAAGATGCTCGGCTCCACCGTGAAGGCCATCCCGTCTTGCAGTGGCGTCGTATCGCCCTCGGTGAGGAACGGCGGTTCGTGGACATCCAACCCGATTCCGTGACCGAGACGGTGGCGAAAGCCGGGACCGTAGCCTTCGTTGATGACGACCTGCCGCGCGGCGCGGTCCGCATCCTGACAGGTCGCCTCGCCCGCCTTGAGCGCGGCGATCCCGGCGGCTTGCGCGGCCATGATCGTATTGAAGACGTGCATCATTTCCGCGTCCGGCTCTCCGAAAAAGACGGTACGCCCGTAATCGTAGCAGTAGCCCTCGAAGGCCGCGCCGAAATCGAAGAGCAGCGCGACGGGCGCGACGAGCGGCGCATTCCGCGAATTGTTCTCATGGCCGAGCGCAACCGGGCGGTTTGGTCCGCTGTTGTACATCGCCGTCGTGAACGAGGGACCAATCGCACCGTGTTTGCGCAATTGAAGATCGACTTCAGCGCAAATTTCAGTTTCAGTCATGCCGATACGCAGATGTTTGAGCGTCTCTGCGAAGGCGGCTTCGGTGACGGCTCCCGCGCGGCGCATGACGTCAATTTCATCCGGGGATTTGATCAGGCGCAGCTTGCGCACGAGGTCGGTTCCCTTGATGAACGTCGCGCTGGGGAGCAGCCCTTGCAGCCCAATCACGGTTTCTGCCCAGGCATAGTTGCCGATTGCGATTTTCGGCTTGTCGCCTAGCTTGAAGGCGGCGAGGACATCCTTTGCAAACTGCACCGGGTCGCTGTGATCCGGCAGCACGCGCGTTTCGCCGATCTCGCCTTTCGGCGCGTGGAACTCCGCCGTCATGCGCGGGAGCGTGATAATCGGTCCCGCGTCCGCGCCGATGAACGCGCCTTCCAGCCAGCGACCGGGATAAAGCGTCATCCCGAAGTTCGGCATATCGCGCTGGATGCCCGTCAGATATTGCAGGTCGGCAGAGATTGGCAGGAAGATCAGGTCTACGCCTTCCGCGCGCAGGATGTCGCGCAGGCGGGCAATACGGTCACTATAGTTCATCGGTACGGCTCCGGGATTCTCGAAAATAGTCCGGTGAAGATACCACCCGGCCTATTTCGCCGCAATCGCGTCGATGGTGAAGGGCGGCTTCGCGCCACCAGAAGTACGCAGCAAGCCGGGCAAATCCGAGTTGACCACATAGATCACGCCGTTTTGCGCAATCATACCAAGTGGCGCGCGGAAGTTCTCAGCAAGGGTGGTGAATTTGCCGTCGGGTTCGAGCCGCCGCACATAGCCGTTGTCCTTCGTCCACTGTGCGGAAAGGACCCGCCCCTGCTCATCGAGCGCGAGCGCGGGAAGCGTGCGCCCACCTTCGCTGTAGACCCGCACCGGAGCGTCGGCAGAACCGTCCGCTTTGAATGGCACGCGGTAGAGCGAGCCAGATTCGTCATCCCCGATGTAGAGCGCGTTGGCGGCGGCGTCATAGGCCAATCCGGTCGGTTGCGCCTGCTTACCATCACCGCTCGGCACAAGCAACCAGACCGCGCCCGCGCCACCCGGCGGGTAACGCCAGACTTCGCCCCGACTGGCGTAGGAGATGAACAGGTCGCCGCGTGTATCGAAGACGAGCTGTGAAAGGAACGACAGGCTGTTATTGGCGCTCTGCGTCTCCGCAACGCCCGTCACGCTGCCATCCGGCGCGATGCGCTTGAGTGAGCCGACCCCTTTAGCGGGATCGGGGTTTGAAAAGTCCACGACGTAGAGCGCCCCATCCGGCGCGAAGGCGATAGCGGCGGGCGCGGTGATCCCGTTCGCGCTGCCGACCCATACCGTCGGTTTGCCGTCGGCGCTGATTTTGTAAATCGCGCCCTTGCCGAAAGACGAGACGTAAAGCACGCCCGCCGCATCCCGCGCGAGGCCAACCGGATAGATCGCGGATTCGGCATCCGGCCATCTCACGAAGGAGCGCACCGTCAGGTTCGGCTGGCTGGCAACGGGTTCGCGGCGTGGACCGCCCCAATTGGTGACGATCAGGTAAATGGTGAGAAGTGTTATGGCGAGCGCGGCAAGCGCCACACCGACGATGATCACGAAGCGCCGCAGACGCAGGCGGGGTTCGAGCGGTGTTGCAGGGGAAGTCGATGTCGCCAATTTAAGATTCCAGTAGAGTAGATAGAGGTTAGCAGAAACCGAAGCAAGCGGTCAGTGCCGAAGAATACTTGAGATTCTGATGTTAAATATCAAGTTTCTGAAACTCTGGATTGATTTCCAACGTATAGGCAACCATCGCTGTCTTCACAGGGGAAACAAAAACCATGCAGAATAGAAGCGCACGCGCCTATTGGACCTTATTCATTACGCAGACCCTTTCTATGATCGGCAGCCGCATGAGCGGCTTCGCCATTGGCATTTTCATCTATCATCAAACGGGCGACGCAACGCCGCTCGCGCTGATCGCGTTCTTCGAGACCGTGCCATTCCTGCTGCTTGGCAACATCGGCGGGATGGTCGCGGACAGGTTCGACCGCCGCAAAGTGCTGTTCGTCGCGAACGTCTGTCAGGCCATTGCAACGCTGTTTTTGATATGGGCGTTCGGGTCGGGGGATTTCCAGACATGGCACGTTTACCTCGTCGCGGCGATCAACTCTGCGGTGAATGCTTTCCTGACGCCCGCGTTCATCGCGTCTCTGAGCCAGCTCATCCCGGATGCGCAACGCGACCGGATGAATGCGCTGAACGAAATGGCCGGACCGTTGGCGGGCGTCCTCGCGCCGGGGCTGGCGAGCGCGTTATATGCGCCGTTTGGCGCGCAGGGCGTGCTGCTGCTCGATTTGTTCTCGTTCCTGATTGCCGCGGTTGGCGCAGTGATCATCTTCCTGCCCCGTGTCGAACAATCGGCGGCGGGCAAAGCGGCGGCGGGTAATCCGCTGCGTGAACTGGCGGGCGGGCTATCATTTCTGTGGGGTCGCAAGCTACTACTTGGATTAATCCTGTATTTCACGGCGATTAACTTCGCCTTCACGATGGCAACGGTCCTCGTCACGCCATACGTCCTTGCACGAACCAACAGCGATGCCGCGCTCGGCGCAATCGCGAGCGTGATGAACGTCGGCGCGATCCTCGGCGCGGTGGTGATGGGCGTGTGGGGCGGCACTCGGCCACGTATTCACACGATCATGATCAGCGTTCTCGTCACGGCGTCGGCGATCATGGTCTGGGGGACGAGCCGCAGCGCACTGGTGCTAGGCGTAGCGTCGTTCATCGCGCTGTTCCCGCTGCCCATGATCAACGCGGCGATAATGTCGATTTTGCAAGTGAAAACGCCGCACGATTTGCAGGGGCGCATCTTCGCGCTTGTGAACCAGTTTTCGATGGCGCTGATGCCCGTCGCGCAGTTGTTGATCGGACCGCTAGCCGACGGGCTGGAGAAGAACGCCGTTGGAACGCCGGGCTGGTCGGCGGTTGCGGGGCTGGTCGGCGAGGGCAAGGGCGCGGGTATCGGATTGATCGCAGTGGTCGCGGGCGGGTCGATATTGATCATGACGCTGATCGTTTATGCGCTGCCGAAAATCCGGCATATGGAAGCGATCCTGCCGGATTATGCGCCGCCGCAGGGTGAACCAGATGCGGTACAAGCGGAACAATTTGTCGCGGTATAGATATTATGTAGCGCCAGGGTCGCTTCGGGTTGGCAACCCCGCTCGCACAATCGTAACGGCTTGACTATTTTTCCTGAGGGGAATCGACGCTTTGCCGAATCTCCCATAGATTCCCCTCAGGATCAGAAAAATATGCGGTCCGATACCCCCAGGGCTGATTTACAGGAGGTTTGACGAATATGACACCCTTACTTGTGAGCATTTTGTACGCTGCATCAATGTCCTCGCTATCGGCACAGAGGAGCACGCGATGACCAACACCTTTTTCAGACAAAACCGCCTCCGTGCTGATCATTTCCACTGCGGCAGAGACCCTCAACAAAGCAAAATCGTGATCGTCCATTCGGAACGCGACGGAGTCTGCGTCCGTGAATACGACCTGGAGGCCGAGTGCATCTCGGTAGAACATCATGCACGTCTCTAAATCTTCTACAAACAACACGGCGGCGCTTATTTTGCTGAACATGCTCAATTTCCTCTTTGATGCTTTTAGGACAAATGTTCGAGAGAGTGTATATCCCTTTGCTGTTGTGAGCAAACTTGTTGTGCGTCGATCAAACAGCCGAGCAGCATTTGCGAATTTGCCCCAATTATATTGAGATGAACCTTTGCGGAGTCAGGATGCGACAGGCCGGCTTCATCGTGCAGGGCGCGTAAGATCGATTGCGGGACGCGCATCAGCAGCATATAATCAGATCATTTGGGGCTTCTTGAAAGAACACATGGGAACGCAGTCAGGTCGCCCCAAGCCTGACGGTGGGGTTATCCGCCGTCCGCTTCTGGGTATTATCGGCGCGGGTCGCGTGGGTGGCGCGCTGGTCCGCTCGCTGCCCGCGTATGAGAGCGCGGTTTACAGCCGCACGCCGGACGCAGCCGAACATCTCGCCAGTACAAGCAGCGGCCTCGCGGTGGCGACTCTCGCAGACCTCGCGAAGCGTTCCGATTTGATCATCATTGCCACGCCGGATGATGCCATTGCGGAAACCGCCCGCGCGCTGGCTGCGTTCGACCTTACCGACAAAGCGGTGATTCACACCTCCGGCGCGACAGGACTGGATGCGCTGCTCCCGGCGCGGCAGGCGCGGGCGCTCACGGGTGGGCTGCACCCGATCATGAACATCGTCGCGGGCGCGCGGCTCCCCGCGGGCGTAACCTATGGGCTGGAAGCCGACCGCGAACCGCTACGCGGCTGGCTGCATGGCATTATCACGGCGCTGGATGGCATACCGCTATGGTTGCGCGCAGGGACGGACCGCGCGCGCTACCATGCCAGCGCGATCTTCGCGAGCAATTACCTCGTCACGATTTTCAACGAAGGCTTATCGCTGCTCTCGCGCTACGCAGTCGATGAGGAAACCGCGAAAGGTGCGCTGCTCGCAATTTCGCGCGCGACGCTGGACGGCATTGAGCAGCTTGGACCTGTTAAGGCGATCAATGGTCCAGTGGTGCGTGGTGATGGTGGGACGGTCGCGCGCCAATATGAGTCGCTTGCGAAGCTGGACCCCGAACTTGGTGAACTTTACCGGCAGCTTGCCCGCCGCACTTTGCGCCTCGCGGCGGCGCGCGGACTCGAACCCGCGAAACTGGATGCGTTACAGGAGTTTCTGGATCATGCGAACGACCATTCTTGACCTTCAAAAGATGAAAAAACACGGGCAGCGCATCCCGATGGTGACGGCCTACGATGCGACGGGCGCGCGGCTGGTGGAAGCGGCGGGCGTGCCGATCATCCTCGTCGGGGATTCGGTCGGGATGGTGGTACAGGGTCACGGTGACACGATCCCGGTCACGCTGGATGAACTGATTTATCATACGCGGATGGTCGTGCGCGGGACCCAGAAGGCGTTCATCCTCGCGGACCTGCCGTTCATGTCCTATCAGGTCAGCATCGAAGAGGCGCTCGAAAGCGCGGGCCGGATGATGAAGGAAGGCGGCGCGAACGGCGTCAAGCTGGAAGGCGGCGCACACATGGCAGAGACGGTCGCGCGGCTGACACGGATCGGAATCCCGGTGATGGGGCATATTGGGCTGACGCCGCAGAGTGTAAACGCGCTCGGCGGCTTTCGGATGCAGGGGCGCGATGAGAAATCGGCGGAGCGGATTTTCAACGATGCGCTGGTGCTTGAAGAGGCCGGAGCGTTTGCGCTACTATTGGAAACAATGCCCGCGCCGCTCGGAGCGCGCATCACGGAGCATGTCAAAATCCCGACGATTGGGATTGGCGCGGGTCCCGGCTGTGATGGGCAGGTGCAGGTTTTCCACGATATGTTAGGGCTGATCGATGGTTTCCTGCCGAAACATGCGAAGCAATACGCGCACCTCAGCGAGCAGATAGGCGCGGCTGTCCGGCAATACATTGCGGAAGTGCAGGATGGGACTTTCCCGGATGCGGACCACAGCTTCGGCGTGGAGCAGCCAGTGACTGCTACACCACTGTATGGAAATGGCGGCGGCAACACGAAATAGCCAGCAAATTTAGAATATCTGTGCTATGCTTGTGCGGTGTGGATTTACCCATTGGAGCGCAAAAATGGCACACCCGGATTTAGTCGCGATGACCGTACACGATATGGCCGCCTCGTTGAAGTTCTACCGCCTGCTTGGTCTGGAACTGCCGACGGATGCGGATGTTGAACCGCACGTCGAATTAATCCTCGCGGGCGGCTTCCGGCTCGCATGGGATACGGAAGCACTGATCAAGAGCTTGTACCCGGATTGGACAGAAGGTCATAGCCATCGCCTGACATTGGCCTTCAAGTGCGACAACCCCGCCGAAGTCGATGCACTACATGCACAGGTCGTCGGGAGCGGCTTCGAGAGCCATACCGCGCCCTGGGATGCGTTCTGGGGACAGCGCTACGCGGTCGTCGTGGACCCCGACGGGAATTGGGTCGATCTGTTTGCGGCGATGGAATAGATAGCTTAATTGGCGTCAGCGCCGCAAGCGGCGTAGAAACGCTAACGGGATCGTGCGCGCTTCCGGCAAGCCGAGCGCGAAGGCCACTACCTCGAACGCGCCCGCACCAAGCGCCGCCGCCGTGATCAGGCGCGGGAATGCGGGAAGTCCGCTCGCTACCCTGCTGACCAGATAAACCAGCACGCCCATTGCAGCGGCAGCAATCAGCGCACGCGCCGCCGCGAGTAACACCGCGCGGTCGTGCATATTGCCGAGTGCGCGGCGCAACAATATCCACAAAATCGCGCTCTCGACCAGCGTGGTCAGCGCGTTGGCAAGCGCGAGGCCGCCGAACGCACCCTGCGCCGGGTCGCGCCCGATGATGACCTGCCGCAGAACCAGACTTAGTATCACGTTGAGGACCAGTCCGAAGGCCGCGACTAGTACGGGCGTCCATGTGTCGCGGCGCGCGTAAAATGCCCGCGCTAGGACCTCTTGCAAGGCAAACCCGGCCAGCCCGACCGCGTAAAATCCGAGCGCCCATGCGACCCCAACCGTATCCTTATGCGTCCAGTTCGCACGCCCGAACAGCACTTCAACGAACGGCTCCGCGAGCAAAATCAAGCCGACGGTCGCCGGGATCGCCATGAACAACACACCGCGCATCGCGTTCGCCAACACCTCACGGAATTTATCCGTCTCACCCTGATTATGCAGCGCGGAGAGAGTCGGGAAAATGGCCGTGCCGACGCTCTGCCCGATTACGCCGAGGACGGTGAAGACCAGCGCAAACGCGGTCGTGAGCGCGGTCAGGCTGCCGGGGCTGTCGCTGGTGAGTGCGGCATTCACCCAAAAATTCATCTGGAAGGCGGCCAGGCCGATCACGCGCGGAAGCATCAGCCGCAAAACTTCACCGAGGCCGGGAGTATCCGCGAGGCGAGCCGTAAACGTAAAGTTGATCTTGCGCA
The DNA here is from genome assembly GCA_965246845.1 of Aggregatilineales bacterium. Taxonomy (GTDB): domain Bacteria; phylum Chloroflexota; class Anaerolineae; order Aggregatilineales; family UBA2796; genus JBBRMW01. The sequence continues at coordinate 304,575 of CBDFFR010000003.1, read as the reverse complement.
GCGTCGGGATTTGTACGGCGAGGTGCAGGCACGCGCCGATCACCGCGCCCCATGCCAACCCGTAGATACCCAAAAAGCTGGAAAGGACCACCGCGCCGAAAATCAGGCCGAGGTTGTATACCCCCGCCGTGAGTGACGCCGCGAAAAAACGCTGGTGCGCGTTCAGGATTGCCATGCACAGGCCGCTCACGCAGAAGATGAGGACGGTCAGCAGCATGATCCGCAAAAGCTGTACAGTGAGCGCTTGCTGTGCTTCGTTCGCGGCGGGTCTGAGAATGTATTGCACGACCTGCGGCGCGAATAGCCAAGCGAGCAGTGATAGCACGCCCGCGACGATGCTCACCCACGTCAGGGTTGCGCTCGCCAGCCGCCACGCCTCCGTGCGGTCTTCCAGCCCCAGAAAGCGCGAAAAGACGGGGATGAACGCCGAACCCAGCGCACCGCCCGATACAAGGCTGAAAAGCGTCTCCGCGACGCGGTTGCCAGCGTAGAACGCATCCGCATCCGAACCGAGGCCGAAGCGCGAGCCGATGATCGAACTGCGTACCACGCCGAGCAGCGCCGTCAGGATGAACGACCCCATCAGTACAGTCGCTACGCGCGCGATTTGTGCGGCGCTCAGGATCGTCTTCGGCGCGGCGGTCGGTTCGGTCATGCTGTGCTTTCTGCGTTAGCGGATGGGCGTCGGGGTTGGCGTGATCGGCGTCGGCGTGGGCGGGTGGCGGCGCAGGTAGATGGTGACGGTGCAGCTTGCGCGGAGTTGATCGTTCGCATCGAAGACGGCCAATTTGAATTGATACTCCCCGGTATCGAAGGGCAGCAACGAGATTTGCCCAAGCACACCAACGTCGCGGACAGGCTGCGTTTTGTCGCCACCGTAGGGCGCGAAGTTGCCACCCGTACTGGGTCCGCTGATCTCGAATTTATAGCGCGCGAAGTTCTGCACAGTAGCGACGCCGCGCACCGTCATCGCTTCGTATAGTACCTGCCCATTCGCGGGAATTTCCAGCGTTGCGCCGGACTGCGCATCACAGCCGACAGGCGCGGGCGCACCAGGGATGATCGTGCCGGGCGGCGTCGGGGCGAGAGTCGCGGTCGCGATCACGCCCACGCTGTCACCGGGTGGTTTGGCGGTGAGCGTCTGGAAGGGCGCGTCCAGTTGCGAGCGATCAATCGGCGTGCCTTGTGCGTTGACGAGCGTGGCCTGATTGGGCGCAAGAGTCTGAAAGACGACGACTTCCGGTCCACCGGGACCCGCCGGCCCACCGACCAAATCCGCGCGGACAGTCGGGGCGACGACACGCGAGGTCGCGAACACGGCGAGGACGAACTCGATGGCGAGAAGCGACGATGTGATCGAGCGTGCCTGTTTGCGGCGGGCGAGGTCGCGTTCAAGCGCAAATTCCGCGAGGCCCAGATCGCGGCGCGAGAGCATCCAGCCGCGCAGGTTGACGAGGATGATCAGCGCCCCGAAAAGGTAGAATCCTGTCGCCAGATTTTCAATGAGAAAGACAATCTGGTTCATCTGCTTGCTATTCGGCCAATGCGCTCACGAAAGCGGTCAGCAGACGGTTGAGCATCGGGTTGAGGATGTTGGTGCTGATATTCAGGACGTCCTCGTGCGAGACTTTACGCGATGGATCGTTGCTGTCGTGCGCCATATTGGAAATGCCGGAAATGCCCATGACACGCATCCCGGCGTGGCGCGCGGCGGTCGCTTCGGGCGCGGTGGACATGCCAACGGCATCCGCGCCAATGACGCGCAGCATCCGAATTTCGGCGGGCGTCTCGTAGGACGGACCGGAGACGCAGGCATAGACGCCCTCGTGCAGGGTGACGTTCTGCTCGGCGGCGGTGCGCTTCGCGAGGGCGCGGAGTTCGGCGTCGTAGATGGTCGTCATGTCAGGGAAACGCGGTCCGAAGGTCGCGTCGTTGGGACCCATCAGCGGATTATGCCCGGAGAGGCCGGGGAAGCTGATGTGGTCCTGCATGAGCATCAGCACGCCCGTCGCGAAGGCCGGGTTGATGCCGCCCGCCGCGTTGGTCAGGATGAGCGTTTTAATGCCGAAGTGGTGCATCGCGCGCACCGGGAAGACGACCTGCTGCGGCGTGTAGCCTTCGTAAAAATGGATGCGTCCCTGCTGCACGAGTACGGTTTTGCCGCCCAACTGTCCAATCACGAGGCGGCCTTTATGCCCTTCGACGGTGGAGCGCGGCCAGCCGGGAATCTGCGCGGTCTCGATGATTTCCGCGTCCTGAATGCGCTCCGCGAAGTCGCCCATGCCAGAGCCGAGGACGAGCGCGATCTGCGGGCGAAGCTGTGTGTGCTGTTCAATGAAACGCGCGGCGGCGGCATAGTCGGGGGAATTCACGGGCGGCTCCACAGGGTATAAACAGGGCAGTGTGACGCCGGATTGTACCATACGGGGTAGAGGTTACGTAGCCGGGAGGGAATGACGCGGGCGAATGCAAACAGACGCTACGCAGTTACCCCCATCCCCCGACCCCTTCCCCCAGAGCGAGCGAAGGGGAGTCCGCCCTCTGGAAGTCCCTCCTTGTGGGGGAGAGATTATGGGTGGGGGGAAAACATCTGCGTAACATCCGGCAAAGTCAGGACGCAGCTTACCTCCGAAAAGCGCCCCCCAACTTTGCGATTGCCTTAGCGCGAATGTTAAGGCGCGTCTGTTGTAGACCGCACCGCAGTCGTCTATAATCCCACGAAGCCGCTGATTAACGCATCGAGACCCCATGACCAGCCTGAACATCGCACCCGGAACCGACCCGCACCTCGAAAATGAAATTCTCAAGCGCCTGCTCGATGTGAGTCTGGTCCTGAACTCAAACTTCGATTTGGAAACGTTGCTCAAATACATTATGGAGGTCGCCTCCGAAATCACGCATTCGGATTCGGCCTCGATTTTGTTGCTTGACCCGCGCACCAACGAACTGTATTTCATTGCCAGCAACACCGAACATGCGTCGGCGCTGAACCGCATCCTCGTCCCGACGACGGGCAGCATTGCGGGCGAGATTGTGCAGGGCGGCGTCCCGATTATCATTCCCGATGCAACAAACGACCCGCGAATTCATCGCGAGGTGGACCGCGAAATCGAGTTCGTGACGCGCTCGCTGATGGGGGTGCCAATGCGTATCCACGATGAGATCGTCGGCGTGCTGGAAGTCGTCAACCGAATCGGACCGGATTGGACAAAAGCCGACCAGAACTTCCTTGAAATTCTTGCGTCGATGGCGGCAGTCGCGATCAACAACGCGGAGCAGGCTGAAAGTCTGCGCAGACTCAACGAAAAATTAAAAGAAGTCGATAAACTAAAAAGTGATTTCATCGCAATTGCTTCTCACGAACTGCGCACGCCGTTGAACATCGTGATCGGTTATGCGGGCTTCTTGCAGGAAGAGGCCGAAGGCGAAGCCAGCGATCACGTCAAAAAAGTCCTGGATAGCGCGCAACACCTGGCGGATATTATCGAAAACCTGACCAGTATCAACCATTTGCAGCTAGGGCAGGCCGAATTGGTGCTGGAAACAGTCTCGCTCGTTTCCGTTCTGGAGGCTGCGCAGAAGCAGGCCGAACCGATGGCGCAGGCGAAGGAACAATACATCGAGGTCGCCTATCCAGGGCTGTCGGAGGTGGTCACGCTAGATGCGCTTCGCATTGAGATGGCGCTCGGCAACATCCTGAACAACGCCGTGAAGTTCACGCCGCACGGTGGCAAGATATACCTCTACACGGAACAGCACGGCGGGGAAGTCTGGCTGCGCGTGCGCGACACGGGCATTGGCATTGAATTGGACCAAATCGACCGCGTTTTCGAGTATTTTTATCAGGCTGAAGACCATATGACGCGCCAGCATAATGGCCTCGGACTCGGACTCGGCATTGCCAAAGGCATCGTCGAGGCGCACGGTGGGCGTATCTGGGCAGAGAGCGAAGGCAAGAACCGGGGCGCGTTGATTACGATCAGTATGCCGCTCACGAAGTAGCGATACGGACGTTAGGACAGCTACGTTCTATTTAATTGCGCGTGCGCTCACGCGACCCAAATCCAGTGTGTGTAGTGATCGAGCAAATACAGCCCCCACTGGAGTCCGACAAGACCATAGGCGAGCAGCATCCAGCGCCGTTTAATCAGCATCGCGGCGGCAATGAAGCATGGGAACAGCAGCAGCACGTAGCGAAAGGCGCTCTCGAATTGCGCGCCTTCCAACAATTCCCCATAGTGATAGCGCAGCAGAATGGCGAGCAGCGTTGACCACACATAGAGGCTGTAGACCGGGCGAAATTTGATCGTGACGAGGATGCCAAGCACGATCATTACGACCAAAACTATCCCGTTGTTGTTCTCGTGTTCCGGGACGATGCCCGCGCCAATCCGATCAAAATAGGTTTGCACCGCGACCCAGGGCATCCGCGTCGTCAGCTTCCAGCCCCAATTGTAGGCGGCTTCGAGGCTGCCGAAGTTGTTGATCGCGAGATAGCCCATGTAGACCAGCGTACCCGCACCCGCGCCGAGTGCGGCGGGCAGACGCGCCGCAAGGCTGCGCAACAATGCGCCCCGGTCATGGTCGCTACGGTAGCGCGTGAGGTAATCGCGCGTTTGCACATAGGCGACCCAGCCCAGCGGCAAACACAGGACCAGCCCCTGCAAGCGCGTCAGCGCTGCGAAAAAAGACAGCGCGCCCGCCATCCACCAGCGCCGATCAAACGCCGCAAGCAGCGCGCCGAGCGAAAACGCCAGAAAGAGCGGTTCGGTGTAGCCCGCCATCAGGTAAAACGCAGTTGGAAAAGCCGCGATCAGAATTAGCGTGCGGGTCGCGAGCGCATCATCATTGAATTCGCGCTGGATGATCTGAAACAGCAGCATGAACGCGATCAGGCAAAAGATATTGCTGATCAGCACCGCCGCGAGGATGATGCTGTTGCCGAGCAGCGGCGCAGCGAAGTGGATCAGCACCGGGTACAGCGGCGGGAACACAATGCCCAGATTGGCGCGGTAGCCTTTGATCGCGAGGTTGGCGTACCAGACGGTATCGTAACGCCGCCAGGGGCTTACGAGTTCGGCCAGTGGAGAGTTGTCCGGTAGCGAGACTTCATAGGTTTCACCGCCCGGATTGCCTGCGCCGCTGACCGGGTCGTACCAAAGCATATTCGGCTTGCCCATCGGCGCGTTCGTGACCATGATCAGCGCCGCAACTCCGGTCAGGAGTCGCAGCGCGAGGAACACCAAAACGGGAACCCGAATAGCAGGCGTCTCCCACAGGCGTGGGAGAACGGAGCGCGGAACATCAAGCGGTCTGACCAGGCTTCGGGCTGACAAGCGCTCCCCCTTCGCGATGATGAGATTGGGCGACCACCGGTTTCGCGACGCGCACCGCTTTCTCTTTCCATGACAGGTGTGCCGTTTCGATGAAGAGCGCGATATTCAACAGCGCTGTCGGGATCGCGAGCGTTTCCGTACCGAATTGATTTTTCGGATCGCGGTACGGAATTGCGACACCAAGAATATTGTAGCTATAGGTGAACGCTACGCCGAGGGCGACCCACAGCATCCGCCAATCCTGCGAAACGGCAAGCAGTGAGAGGATCGCGACCGGATAGAGATAGCGCTCGTGAACCTGCGTCGGGAACATGAAGAACCCGAAGAAGAGGGCAGCCGCCCAGACGAACTCGCGTCGTTTGGGTGCATCGCGCCACATCCGCGCCATGATCACCAGCCCGTACAAGCCGAACATCAGCAGGCCAGCGGTCTTATAGGACAGCAGATCGAAGATCATGAGCGCGTCGCGATAGTGCCGATCCTCGAAATGGACGGGCTTGCCATTGTTGAGCGAGGCCAGCGAATACCAGAAGTTCCACGCATTGTTGGTCAGATAGGGGAACACGTCGCTCGCGTTCAGATAGGGCGAGAGCGCGGGAACCGGACCGCTTGCCAGCATGAACGGCGCGAACGCCGCAAGGCAGACAAGGCCGGAAACGACGATACCGAGCAGCGTTTTTCGCCAGCCGTAGCGCCGGAAAGTTATCACGAGCATCAACGGCGAAAGCACAATCGCGGGCTGCTTGAAAAGCAGCGCCACCGCGAAGAAGACCCACGCGAGGAGCGGGCGGTCACGGTTCAAAGCGACCAGCGCAAGCACTACGCATAGCACATACGTCGCGTCATACTGTCCCCACCACGCGGTCGTCGCAATCAGACCGGGGTAAATTGCCAGCAAGCCGGGGATCACCCAGCGCAGCACCGGGCGTCGATTGAGCCACACGTAGGCGGCAACGATCAGGAGCAATTCGCAGAGCATCGGTGCGAGTTTGAGCAGCGCGACGTACAGCGGTTCGCGCATACCCATCGCCGGGAAGGGCGCTCCACCATACAGCACACGGACCGCGCCGAACAACAGCGTCGAGAGTGGCGGATAGGTGCGATCCCAGGTCGCGAAACGAAATATCGGGTTGTAGAAATTGAGCATTCCGTCGCGGTTGATGGTATAGACCCACGACGCGAAATGTTCCAGATCGCCGTAATAGGCCACAATGGGCAAATACACCAGCCGCAGGAACAAGCCCGCCACCATAATGGGAAGGAGCGGGAGCCAGCGCGATGACGCGGCGATGGCAGGCAACCGAAGATTGCCTGTAAGGATAATCCGGGGGGTGGCAGCACGCATCGAGTTAACTCTCCTGTTCCAGGGAGGACGCAGCAACGCAAAGCAGCGATGGAGGTCGCGCCTTTTGGGATTGCATTGACGATGAAAAAGGATTCTTTTCAAGCACAACGCCTTGCGGCGCTGCTGCTGTGACAAACAGGGTACTGGGGAGGAATGAGGTTTCGATACGCTGTCAATGCTATCAAACAGTGATGGGCAAGCACCAACAACTCACAGAAAATATACGCAACTTGTCAAAACTGCCAACACGAATTTTTTGCTAATCCAGCACGCGCAGCCGCGCGCCCTTCGGTCCGTTGATGGGCAGCGTGATATGAAAGACCGTCCCTGCTCCGACTTCGCTTTCCAGCCAGACGCGCCCTTCGTGGGCATCCGTAACCGCCTTGACGAGGCTGAGGCCGAGTCCCGTGCCGCTGACAGGTTCCATCCCCGGATGGGTCGCGCGGAAAAAGCGGTCGAAAATGCGCGTCTGTGCCTCTGCCGGGATGCCGACGCCCGTATCCGCAACCGTGATGCTCACCGTTTCGGCGTCACTCGTGACTTTTACGGTCACGCGGCCACCCGTGCGCGTGAACTTGATCGCGTTCTCGACCAGGTTGGCGACCGCCTGCGCGATGTAGTGCGCGTCCCCGATGATCAGCGGCAGAGCGTCACCCGTGATAGCTTCCAGTGTCACGCCCTGCCGATCCGCGCTGCTCTGCATTTCTTCGGCGGCGGTTCGCACGATCAGCCCGATGTCGCACTCCTGATAGGACGGCGTGCCGGATTGCACACGCTCCAAATCCAAGATGCCGCGAATGATGCGCTCCATGCGCGTAAGCTGCGTCCATGTCACCTGAATGTCGCTTTGCATCGTCGGCGTGAGGATGCCTTCGCCCTCTTCCTGCAACAGTTCGATGTGCGACATGGCCGCGAAGAGCGGGTTTTTGAGGTCGTGGCTGGTCATGCGGATCATCTGATTCTTCATGCGGTCGAGTTCTTGCTGCTGCTCGAAGAGGCGGCTGTTGATAATCGCGACCGCCGCCTGCGGTCCAAGCATTTCCAGCAAGCGCACGTCGTCGCGGTCGAAGCGCTTGCCCTGCGGACCGACGACAACGAACAACACCCCGACAATATCCTCGCGGAAAACAAGCGGCGCGGCAATCACGGAGCCGAACGCCTGCCGCGCATACTCCATATCGGGGACGCCTTTCCAGTCGCGGCGATAGTCCTCAACCTGCGCCAGCCGCCCGCTCTCCACGACGCGGCTGCTCAACCCCTCGCCCGGTCCGAGCTGGTGGCCGACGAACTGCACGGGCATGTTATGCACGGCGGCGAGTTCGAGCGTGGGTCCTGTTTTCAGGAAAATGGCCGCACCGTCAGCCTTGAGCATCGCGGCGGCTTCACGCGCAATCGTCTGTAATACCTCATCGAGACGCAGGCGGCTGGAGATCGCGAGGCCGACATCGCGAAAGCCCTGCAACTGCGCGGCGCGGCCATTGAGCGGGATAATCACCTGCATCTTGACGAGCGTGTAATTGAGCAGCAGGACGGCAGGCGCGCCGACGAGCAGCGGTATCCCGCGCGCCCGGAACTGCGGACTGATCAGTTCAACGAGCGCCGCCGCGCCGAAAAGCGCCGCTGCCCAGCCGTAGAGCGGATCGGCCAGTTTGCGCCGCCGCTGCCAGAGGACCACCGCCGCGCCGAAAATGCCCGCGAAGCTATAGGCAAGCGTCAGCGCGGAACCGTAGCCATAGGCCAGCGTGCCGTCCTCCGTGATGCGGAATTGGCCGCCGCTCGCCAGCATCGTCACGCCGATCTGAAAGGCGGTGATCGCGAGCATCGAAACAAGGGCAGTACGCAGGAAGAAGCGGCTTTGCGCGCCCGTCAGGACGACGACGAGCAAATAGAGCATCGCGCACGAGAGCGCCATCCCGGTTTCCAGCAAGCGCACGCTGAACTGTACCAGCACTTCGGGCGCGGTCGTATACGCCGCCACTCGCCCAATCAACACGCCGAGAAACCAGACCGCGACCCAGCCCGTGAAGATCGCGGCGATGATGTTCAAGGCAGTGCGCGTTTCCTGCCAGAGCGCGAGCAGGAGCATCATCACGGCCAGCGTCAGGCTTACGCCGCCGACGACCAGCGACAGGACATTCAGGACGGACACAAGCTCAGGTCCCGGTCGGCTGGCGCTCGAAACGGTAGCCGACGCGGTGTTCCGTCTGGATATAGGTCGGGTTGGCGGGGTCCGGCTCGACCTTGCGGCGGAGCTGGCTGACGTAGACGCGCGGATAGTACAGGTCCGTCACGTATTCCGTTCCCCATACATTTTCGAGGAGTTCACGTTGCGTCACGATGCGCCCGGAATTTTCGAGCAGCAGGGCGAGCAGTTTGAACTCCGTCGGCGTGAGATGAACCTTCTCGCCTTTGACGGAAACCTGCCGCCGCGAAACATCCACGAGCAGATAGCCGTCGTTGTAAATCGGGAGCGTACTCTGGGTGACGCTCGTTCCGGCACGCCGCAGGAGCGCCCGCACACGCGCCGCGAATTCATTCAGGCGCACGGGTTTGACGAGGTATTCATCCGCGCCCGCGTTCAGGCCTTGCACAATATCATCCTCGCGGATCGCCTGTGCGGAGAGCATCAGCACGGGAATATCCGATACCTCGCGGATGCGCTGGCAGACGGTCAGGCCGTCCATTTCCGGCATCAATATATCCAGCACGACTGCATCCGGCTTTTCGGAGTGGAACAGGCGCAGCCCCTCGATGCCGCTGGCAGCTACAGTGACGTCGTAACCGTCTTTTTGCAGCTTGCGTCCCAGCGCATCGCGGATCGAACTTTCATCATCGACAACGAGGATTCTCATGGTGCTGGCCTCTGCATTTTGTTGTTGATGATAATCGGTTTCGGCGCAGAATGTTATAGCTTGTGACGCGGGGCGCACAGAATGGAATAGTGTTGTGATATGCAGCGTCCCACTTTAGGAGCGATACTGCGTCACCCCTTGATCGCGCCCTCAGCGAAGGTGGATAAAATCGCGCGACGCATCACCATGTAGATGATGAAGGTGGGCAGGCTGGCAAGCACCGACGCGGCCATCAGCGCGCCCCACTGTTCGCCACTTTCGACATTCGCGTAGAACAACTGGACGCCGACCGTGAGCGTGTAACTATTTTTATCGCCTCCGCCGACCAGCAACGGCCAGATGAATTGATTCCAGGTGTTGATCAGGATGTACACCGCGACGGCCACAATCGCGGCGACATTGGCGGGCGTGACCACCCGTGACAAAATCTGCCACGAGTTCGCGCCGTCGATCATTGCGGCTTCGGTGATCGCGCGCGGAAAGCTCATGAAGTTTTGCCGGAGTAAAAAGATGCTGAAACCGAGGGATGCACCCAGCATCGGCAGGATCATACCGGGGATCGTATTGAGCAGCTTCCAGCGCGCGAGCAGCAAATAATTTGGCAGATAGGTCACGACGAACGGGATCGTCAGGCTCACCAGTACGAGCGCCAACAGGATGTTTTTGAAGCGAAACTGGTAGTAGCTGAACGCATAGGCGGCGGGGACGGCCAGCGCGATTTGCCCAATTGTGACGCCTGCGGCAAAGAGCAGACTATTCCACAGATAACGCAGCAGCGGCATATCGCGCAGGATCGTTTCGTAGTTCGCGATGCTGAGTGGAAAACTGAACGGCGCAATGGCGTCGATCATGACCCGGTTCGGGGCTTTGAAGCTGATGCCGACCTGATAGACGAAGGGCAAGACGACGAGCAATGTAGCAAAACCGAGGATAGACAGCGAAAGCCAGCGGCTGCGGGCATTAACGATCATAGCTGACGCTTCTTTCAAACAGGCGGAATTGCATATAAATCAAGCCGCTGTACAGGATGATCAACACGATAGACAATGCGGATGCACGTCCCGCCCGAAAAAACTTGAAGCCTTCGAGGAAGATGCTGTACATCAGGTTTTCCGTAGCGCCGGAAGGCCCGCCGCGCGTCATCGCCTCGATTGGCACGAACGTATCATCCAGCGCGCGGATGAGCGTAATCACCAACAAAAATATCGCGGTGGGCGAAAACAACGGCAGGATCACGCGCCGGATGAGCGCGAAGCCTTCCGCGCCATCGACGGCGGCTGCTTCCAGATAGTCTTTGGGGATCGCACGCAAGCCCGCAAGCGCGATCAAAAAGTGGAAGCCGAGCATCTTCCAGTTAGATACGATTGAGACCGCCACCAGCGCATAGGACGAGTCGCGCAGGAAACCAATCGCGGGCAGCCCGACCGCCCCTAGCAGGCTGTTGAAGAGGCCGCCCGTTGGCAAATAGAACCAGCGCCATGTAATCACTGCAATGTTGACGGCAACTACTGTTGGTAAAAAGAGCGTGGACTGGAAAAAGCCTACGGTGCGCTGTCGCAGGCGCAGGGTGAGCAGCGCCAGCCCAATCGGCAATAGAAAATTACCCAGCAGTGCGAGGAATAAATAGGCTGCGCTTTGCAGCAACACGGTATAAAAATGCTCGTCGGTGAATAGCGCGGTGTAGTTATCCAGACCGACATACGTTTGCTTCGGAGCAAGCAAATTCCACTGGTAGAAGCTGATTTGTACAGACTGCACCAGCGGGGCGAAGATGAACACGGCAATGACGATCAGCGCAGGAGCCAGATACAGGTAGGGGACAGCAGCGCGCAGATTGAGTCGCCCGCGCAAACTTCTGGTGCGCGACTGGGTCGTGGTCTTGATTTGGCTTTGAAGCATGAGCCAGCCTTATATGTTCATGAGCCTGAGGTGCGAGTCTCAGGCTCTGGTAACAAACTTGATTGTGGCAGATGTGCGTTAGTTCGTCTTGCAGGCCTCTGTACCGATCAGACCGTTGATCTTGCCTGCCGCTTCGGTCAGCGCATCTTTAGCCGACTTCTTGCCGCCGAGGGCGCTCTGCATCGCTTCAAAGAGCGACTGTCCGGCGGCCAGACCGTTCGAGCCGGGGAAAGCCGTCCACGAAATGACGTTGGGCAGTTGATCGACGGCGACTTTTTCAATCGGGTTTTGCGCAACGAAGTCGCCCAGATATTTGGCGTCTTCGGTCAGGCCGGGGATCAAGGGGACGTAGCCTGTTCCTTTGGTCCATTCCGTGAAGCCTTCTTTGGTCGTCAGGTATTGCACGAACGACCATGCCGCCTTTTGCTTCGCGTCATCGGCGGAGAAGATGACCAGCATGTTACCGCCACCGGGCAGTTTGGTCGGCTTGCTGCCGAATGCCGGGAATTTGGCGGCGCGCAAATCGAAGCTGGCTTCCTTTTGAAGGCCAGCACGGGCGGCTATGGACTGCACGAAAGCGCCGACTTTGCCCGCGAGGAATGCGGCGCGTCCGTCGTTGGTCAACACGTTCAATCCGTAGCCCTTGCTGTTCAGGTCGGCCCACGTCTGCACGGCTTCAATCGATTCGGGCGCGTCTACGAGCGTCTTGTACTTGCCATTGGCGCAGGTCAGCAGTCCGCCGCCGTTGCTTGCCATAAACGCTTCGGCGTTCCAGTTGTCATCGGCATAGGCAAACGTGACCGCGGGCAGGTTCAGCTTGTCCTTGAAGGCCTGTCCAGCCTTCGCCCAGTCTTCCATGCTGACCGGCGGCTTGCTTACATCAAGCCCGGCCTTCGTGAACAGATCGGCGTTGTAATACACAATCGAATTCGAGAGCGAGTAGGCCATGCCCATCTGCGCGCCGTTGAATTTGGGAAGATCAAGCACGTTCTGCGGGAACAATTTCAGGTGGTCCTGACCGCCGAACTTCTTGACCAAATCCTCAACTGCGACGAACGGGAAATTGTTGCCGACGTACAGGCGATAGAGCCAGCCGATTTGGACGACATCGGGCGGGTTGCCTGCGGCAATCGCGGCCTGAGCCGCTTGCAAAACATCGGAGTAGCCACTGAAGGAGCGTGCTTCGACTTTGATGTCCGGGTTCTTTTCCTGATAGCTCTTAATCAGCGCATCGACCTGCGGACCGCCAAACGTCGGCGTGTTGATGTTCCAATACTGGATTGTAACCGGATCAGCCGCGCGAACCGGACCGATGCTGGATAGCGCCAGAAGGATGGCAACAGCGACGAAGAGGGTGCGCCTGAACGTTTTTAACATGGTTTCTCCCGTGAACCTGACGGAATGAGCGCGCGAGATTGTCCACCGCCTTTGTTAAGGTTGTGTAATAGAACCTTGAAATGGAGGTCCGTGATAGATTAAGGTTCCAAAGATGAGTCAAAATCCGGTTGGATAGCAGTGGATCAGATACATCCGACCCCAACGGCGAGCGCGTCGAGTTTTTGCGTCGGTTGACTGCTGGAATTGGACTTGATCGAGCGAGTCACATCTGCTATACTCCAACGCATGTCAGGTCCGGTTAGCTCAGTTGGTTAGAGCGCTTGTTTCACATACAAGAGGTCATAGGTTCGAGTCCTATACCGGGCAAAAAGCCACCAGCAGCACATCATCGGCTGCTGGTTTTGTTTATTTCAGGGTGTGATTTGTGTCACCTCGCAGCCATCCGTCGTGAATAGCGGGGTTGCCCCGTTGTTCAGCGTCGGGTCGTTCCACGCGCAGTAGAGATAGTACAAATCCGGCGACGCGGCGCTGTTGGTACGCGGCGCGCTCCAGATCAGATAACGCGAGGCATAATATTCAAGCGCAGGCGTGAAGCCGATGTTCGTCATCACGGTAGCGCGTTCGGGCGTGCGTTCGCGGAGGAATACACCAAGCGCGCGAATACCCGCGCCGTCGCCAACGTTGTACCACTTGATCATGAACACCGCGCCGGAGAGCCACAACCCAGCGAAAACAGCAGCCGCGCCCAACTTCAACAGCTTGTATGAAGCCGGCAATGAGGCAAGCGCAACGATGGGATAGGTCGCGAGCGCGGCGAGCGCGGGCAGCATGAAGATTTTGTAGTAATCATGAATGCTTGAGACATTCCGAAATACCATAATATAGGCCAGCCCCGCGAGCAAGAGCGCAAGGATGATCGCGCGCCGCAGCCGATTGGCATCTCGCCAAACCAGAAACAGCCCGCCGACCGCCGCAAGCAGCACAGCCAAGCCAACGTCAGCGAGCAGGTGAAGCAGCGTCGTTGAAATAAATTCCGTGAGTGTAGCCGCTGCATCAGAGCGGTATTCTGAAAGCGCGAACGACCGCGAACGAAAGGCCAGCGTAAGCTGCTCAAACGTGGCGGGATATTGCACCCAGAAAAACAGGATGACCGATGCAACAAACACGCCGCCAATCAGCGGGAGCAGCACCGCCCGCCGACGCACCGCCCCACGCAGATACAGCACCCCGACGCCGCTACAGATCACGATGAAAAAGAACATCGCCCACGCGGTCCAGACCCCACCGGCGGCGAAGGCCAGCAGCCGCCACCAACTTCCGCGCCCATAAATCCACGCCATGAACTCGGCGAGGAACAGACCGAGGAATGCAAGCACGAGCGGTTCATGATTGGGCATTCGCCCAAAGTAGATGATCATCGGCGTCAGTGCATAGAGCGCCGTCGCGAGCAGCCCGCGCGCCTTCCCGAACAAGCGGCGGAAAAAAACAAAGAACGCACTCAGGCTGAGCAGTGTCGCGAAGATCGAGACCATGCGCAGCGCCAGCTCGTGATCACCCCACAAAAGCTGCGCCAGTGCGCTTGCATAGACGACCAGCGGCGGGTGATTGACATAATAATCCGGGATGGAAGGCGGGATCGGCGCGCGGTTCAAAATTGGCACGAAACCGCGCCCACCGATGCCATATTCCCACAGATTGCGGCCTGCCGAGCCGAGCCAAATCCCATTCGCGTCGTGGTGTCCGAGAAAGGGCGCGTCGAGCGCGAGCGTCAGCAATGCGACCATCATCAATAGCAACCCGACCATGCGCCAATCGAACATTTGCGCGGAAACTGGCTGCGGAATGGTGCGATCTCGTCTCAAAATCGTACTACGTCCCCGTTTTTTGTGCTAAACTAAAGGATCGAGCGTCCACAAAGAGGAGAACCGCCCGATGCCTTTGCCGCGCACCGTGACCGTAGATGGACCCGCCGGCTCTGGCAAGAGCAGCGTTTGCTTTGCCGTCGCGCGGGACCTCGGCTATCTCTTCGTCGACACGGGCGCATTTTATCGCATGATCACGCTGGCTGCGATTGAAGCGAAGTGTGCGGATGGCGATGAGCAGCAGATTGTCTCCATCGCGGTCCGGCGGCAGATGGACCTTTCACCATTTCTCAATGAAGATGGACGGCAATATACCGCGCTGCTGGATGGGCGCGATGTCACGCTTGATATTCGCGGCGCGCTGGTGGAGAGCTATGTCTCGCGCGTCTCCGCGATGCCGCGTATCCGGCAGATCGTAAACAACCTGCAACGCGATGTCGCTTCGCGCGGCAATGTGATCATGGCCGGGCGCGATATTGGAACGGTCGTTATTCCCGACGCGGATTTGAAAATATACCTCGACGCCTCGCCCGAAGCGCGCGGCCTGCGCCGCTACGACCAGATCATCGCCTCCGGCAAGTCCGCCGACCTACCCACAATTACCGAAGAACTGCGTGAGCGCGACCGCTATGACAGCACACGCGCGACCGCGCCGCTGCGCCGCCCGGAAGGGTCGGTTTATATCGACAGCAGCGGTTATTCGATTGAACAGGTGATCGCGCTCGTCAAGCGACTCATCACCGAATGGAAGACGCCTTTCGCTCGTCACAAGTAGGGTGGAGTCGTGACGCTTGTTTGGCTTGTACTTGGATGGTTGGCGGGGGTCGCTGTAGCGGTACGCTTCGGGCGCGCGGACCTGCTCCCAGTCGGCGTCATCGGTGGAATATTGGCGCTGTGTGGCGCGGCGTTGTTCCGTAAAAGCCCGTCTGTGCGCCTGGCCTGCGCGGTCGCGGCGTGTGCGCTGTTCGGAGGGGCGCGACTTACAACTGCTATTCACACCGCAACACCGCAATCCATCGATTATTTCAACGACTCTGGGTCGGCCACCTTCTCCGGTATCGTGGAAGATGATCCCGATGTGCGCGACAACGTGAGCTATTTGCGAGTCGCCGCCGACCGCATTTTGCAGGAAAAGGAATGGGTAGCGGTCAGCGGCGTTGTCCTCGTGCGAGTCAACGACGCGACGGAAGTTTATAAATATGGCGACCGCGTGCAGGTGCGCGGAGCGTTGCAGACGCCGGGTGAGTTTGATACCTTCTCGTATCGCGCGTGGCTTGCGCGCGGCGGCGTCTACTCGGTCCTCTACTATCCACAGGTGAAGCGGCTCGCGTCCGCACAGGGCAGCCCGTTCATCGCCGCCTCGTTCGCGCTGCGTGATGCTCTGCACAACCAGATCGAGCGGCTCCTCCCTGCACCTGCATCCGCGTTGTTGAGCGGCATTCTGCTTGGCCTCGATAACGACCTGACGCCAGAAGTCCGGCAGGGGTTTCAGGACACGGGGACGTCGCACATTGTCGCGATATCCGGCTCGAACATTACGATCATCGGCGGCATTCTGGTCGCGCTGACGGGCTGGATACGGCGCAAGGGCATTCGCGCCGCGCTGACAGTCGCGGGGCTATTCGCGTATGCCTTCTTCGTCGGCGCGAGTCCATCCGTAGTGCGGGCGGCGCTGATGGGCGCGCTCACGATTGCCGCGCTGCTCGTGGGGCGGCAAAGCTGGAGCTTGACCGCGCTGGCATTCACGGTGTTTATCCAAACGCTGGTCAATCCGTATGTCGTCGAAGATGCGGGGCTGATCCTGAGTGGCCTTGCCTCGCTGGGAATTATCCTATACCTGACGCCCCTCTCAAACTGGAGCGCCGAACGGCTGGAAGGGCTGCGCTTCGGCAAGGCGTCGGGATTCATCCTCGATGCGGTGTGGGCAACCGTCGCGGCGCAGGTGACGACGCTGCCAATCTCGATCCTGCTGTTCGGTCGGTTATCTTGGGTGACGTTCTTCGCGAATGCGTTGATCGTCCCGGCGCAGCCCGCGATCATGAGCGTTGGGTTGCTGGCAGTTATAACGTCGTTCGCGTTTTTCCCGCTTGGGCAAATCATCGGCTATGTCGTCTATTTGCCGCTCGCTTATACGCTGTGGGTCGTCCGCACGATTGGCGCGCTGCCGGGCATTGCCAGCCCCGTCGAACTTCCGGCGTCGCTGCTGGTCATATATTATTGCCTTCTGTTCGGTCTGACCTATGTTGCATCGCAACCCGGCACGCTTGCAGATAAATTTGCGTGGATTGGAAACGTGCGGCGATTTGCACGGACTTCGACGCTGCTTTTCACTAGCGGATCAATCGCGGCGCTGCTCTGGCTCGCGGTCTTCGCGCGGCCTGATGGTCAGTTGCGGTTATGGTTTCTGGAAACAGGTGACGGCTACGCGGCATTATTGCGCACCCCGGAGGGCGCGTTCATCCTGATCGATGGCGGTCCGAACCGCTCACGGCTGCTCGGCGCGCTCGGCGATCACCTGCCATTCGACCAGCGCCGGATCGAACTTGCCCTGTTGACAGGCGCTGCCGATCAAGTCGCGACTGCGTTGCCTGCCGTGACCGCGCGCTACGAAGTCGGCGCAATCGTCAGCGCGGAGCAAGGCGGCGATGCGCGAACGTTCGGCGTGCTACGCGACGGTACGCGGCTCACCACGAGCGACGGCCTGACGATTGTGGCTATCGGGATGGGCAAGGCGTTCGCCTGCCGTATCGAATACAAAATGGCGCGGCTGCTGCTGGTTCCGACCGCGACACCCGATCAACTTGCAAAGTTGCGTAGCGATCCGCGATCCGCAGGTGTGACGCTCTTGCAAGTTCCTGAACAACGGACCGGGATGCGCGATCTGCTCGCGGCGGCTGCACCACAAGCCCTGATCATCACGCCGGAGCGGAACATCCCGAAGGCTGAGATAGTATTAAATGACGGAGTGACACTCTTGCGGACCGCGAACACCGGGACGCTTGAAATCCGCACGGACGGCGCGACCCTGTGGATCACCGCCGCGCGCTAGTATCGCGCACTCATACTGCTGCTCAGGGGGATTGCGCCGTCCCCGTGCGGACAGGTTTACCGCGCCGCGCCGCATCCGACGCGGCAGGTAGCCAAACATTGAAGCGCGTCCACGCCCCCTCTTCGCTCTCTGCCCAAATACGCCCGCCATGCGCTTGTACGATTTGATAACTAATCTGTAGCCCGATTCCCGCTCCGTCACGGCGCTGTCGGCTCTTATCCACCTGGTAAAAGCGCTCGAAAATATGCGGCAAGTCAGCGGCGGGGATGCCCTCACCTGTGTCGTGAACGGTGACGAGGCTCCCGCCGTCATCGGCGCACGCGCTCACGGTGATGACCCCACCCGACGGCGTGTGCTTGAGCGCATTGTCGATCAGGTTGTTGAAGACCTGCGCGAGGCGGTCTCCGTCGCCGGTGAGGACCGGGAGCGCGGGCGCAATCTCCGTCGTCAGCGTCAAGCCTTTATCGTGCGCAGCAATCATCAGCTTTTCGGCAACCGCCTTAACGAGATCGCCGGGTTGAATTCTGTTTTGCGCCATCTCCATCCGCCCGCCCTCGATGCGCGCGAGGTCGAGCAGGTCCTGTACCATACGCCCCATCCGTTCCGCTTCTTCGTGGATGATGGTCGCGGCGCGTGCGGCGGCTTCCGGCGTCGTGGCTACGCCTTCGATGATCGCCTGCGAGAAGCCCTGAATGCTGGTCAGCGGCGTTCGCAAATCGTGGGACACATTTGCGAGGAAATCACGCTGCGCGCGCTGGCTATTGCGCACGCGGTCGAGCATCTGGTTGAAGGCTTCGGCCAGCGTGCGAACTTCCGTCGGACCCGCGACAGGCGCTTTGCGTTCGTCCTGCCCGGAGGCGATGGCGTGCGCTGTTTCCGCGACCTCGCGCAGTGGTTGCGCCACGGAGCGCGCGATGATGAACGAGAAGACGAGCGCGATCAAGAGTCCAATCAGCCCGGCTTGCAGCAGAGGGACCAGAAAATCGGAGCCGTAGTAACTCAGGATGTTTTCGGCTGTCAATTTCGGCGCGGTGGTCGCCAGCATCAGATAAGCGTCTGCGTGCTTATCGGTCGGTGTTTCCGCGACATACACATACTGATTCCCTTTCGGGCTGAGGAATGTCCCGGTCAGAAAATGGCGGGATTGCGCACTGTTGCCGGTCGGGGGATATGATTGTTCCTTGAATTCGATTTTGGTATCCGGGCGAATATGATCGCCTCGTATAGCAAGCACCGAATCGTAAATTACAACGCCTTCTGCATTGCGAATAAGCACGCGGACACTGAAACTGATCGCAAGCGTGGCGAGCTGTCGCTCCTGTACGCGCGTTGGTCCGTCGGGCGCGAGGGTCGTTTCGGTGCTTTCCAAAACGGTTAATACGGAAGTCAACTGCGTGGCAAGCCGACCCGCCACCGACGCATTGGAGGGCGGACGCGCCCACAGCAGCAAAAACAGCGCGACACCCATCACGCCAAGCGTCAGCAATAGCACGATGATGTAGGACGCCAGCAGCCGCAGCCGCAGCGAGCGAAAGCGCACTACAGCCGCCCGCTTTGCTGTTGACTGCGCGGCTCCTCATCGGGGATCAGTTCGCCATCATCGCCGAGGTGAACGGATGGATCACGCTTCGGCTTTTCGTAGAATTCGCGCTTCGGCTTTTCGCTCAGGCCGAGCCGCGCCCGTTCCATTTCGACTTCTCGCTGGATGCGCTCCTCGCGTCGCGCTTCGACCGTACCGAGGCTGTTGTAGAACTCGACACCGTGACCGATAAGGCCGATACCCCAGAAGAATGAAACGAACATCGGCCAGGGAAAACCAAGTCCTTCGCCGCTGCGAAGGCTGCTTGAAATGAAGATTCCCCACAACAGCAGGTTTACGAACACATAGGTGGCGAGATGCGTAACAAATTCCTTGCGTTTTTCGAGCCGCCGCGCGACCCGTTTCCGCACCACCGCGTCGATCTCCGCTTCCGTCATGTCCGGTCGCACGGTGAGATCGGCGCGTCCCCTGTCGCCACGAAACCGCTTGAACTCGTCCCGGAACTCGTCCCAATCCTTGCGCTCGTCACGTCTGGACATTGTGTACCTTTCTGTGCTTCTATTACGGGGTTGGGGTCGCTTTGGTTTTGCCGGACCACGCCTGGAATTGTTGCGAGAACGTATCGAACTGCGCTTTTAGCCAGCCGTTAAAGGTTTCTTCGTAAACATAGGTCGGCACGGCGGTTGCTTCCGGGGTGGGGGTCGCGCGTACTGGCGCGTAACCATTCACGACGACGTAGTTCACGTTATCCTTATCGGCGGGCTGAAAGCCGAGCTTTTGCGCGCGTTCGCGCAGCGTTTTGATGTCTTTGAGCGCGGCGACCTGCGAGATCAGGTCTTCTCTATCACGCGCCAGCGAATCGCGCGTTTTGACAAGCTGTTCCAGTTGGCGGCCTGTGATGGCCGTCGAGGTCGATTGCGCGAGGTATAGCGCACCAATGATAATCGCGACGAACACGACCAGCGCGATAATTGCCAGTGTTTCGGTTTGGTGGCGCGCGGCGGTCTGCATCACGGCCTGCTGCAACCAGTTGGGTCGGCGCGGAGGAGCAGCCATATTGTTTCCAATCTTCCTGATGTTCGTGAGTCTACCGTAATCGTAGCCCCCTAACCAGGGCCGCAGGGCAAACGCATCAAATCAAAAGCGTGGGCGGACACGCAGGTCTGCCCCTCCACCGCGCGTTTTCTGTAGGGGCGGACCGATGTGTCCGCCCGTGATTTGTGCGGCGGGTTGCATAGCGCTAGACTCTCGGATGTCGGAATAAAAGTCATATGCCCGCTATCCAGCTTCACAACGTCACGAAAGCCTTCACACCGGAACGTGCCGATGCCGCGCGCAGCTATGGCTCGGTCCTAGGACTCGCGTCCGAAGTCGCTTCGCGGCCTGCCGCCAATGAATACAAACACGATCTTAAAACTGCTGGAGCGCCCGTGCCGCCGCCGCGTCCGCTCGCGCTCGATCACGTCACGCTTGAAATCCACGCGGGCGAAACGCTTGGCGTGCTGGGTCCAAGCGGCTGTGGCAAAACGACGTTGCTCAAGACAATCGCCGGGTTGATCCAGCCGGACGAAGGGAGCGTCAGCTACGACGGGCGCGACATGGCGCAGGTCCCGCCGGGCGAGCGTAACATCGGCATTGTTTTTCAGGATTATGCGCTCTACCCACATATGAAAGGGCAGGGCAACATTGGCTTTTTCTTTCGCGTGCATGACCGCACTGCGGAAATCCCAGCGCGTGTGCGGCAGGTCTCCGAAATTATGGGTGTCGGTTTCGATGCGCTGCTCTCGCGCAAGCCACCGACCCTCTCCGGTGGCGAACGGCAGCGGCTGGCGCTGGCACGCTGTATCGCGCGTGAACCGTCGCTGTTTCTTTTCGATGAACCGCTTTCGAGCCTCGATGCCAAATTGCGTGTGCAGACCCGCCTCGAACTCAAGCGCATGATTAGCAGGTTCAAAACGACAGGGCTATATGTCACGCATGATCAGGTCGAGGCGATTGCCCTGTGTGACCGTCTGGCAATCATGCGCGAGGGCCGCCTCGAACAGGTGGGAACCTATGAAAGCCTCATCGAGCGACCGCTGAATACATTCGTCGCCTCATTCGTGGGCATCCCGCCAATGAATATTTTCGAGGGTGAATGGACGAGCAACGGCTGGCGCAGCCCGGATTTCGTGTTGCCACTTACCGAAGACCGCCGCCACCCCGAAGGCAGGCGCGGCTTCATGGGCATTCGCCCGCACTTCGTCCATGTGGATCGCACCTCGGAGATGCGCGGCAAGGTGACGCTCATCGAACCGCTGGTCTCCGAGCGGGTGATGCTCGTCTACATCGAGAGCGGCAAAAGTATGGTTGTGATGCGCGCTCCCGGTGACTCTGATATTCGTCGGGGCGATAACCTGCCATTCGCTTTCGATCTGGACCAACTCCACCTGTTCGATGGTGTGAGCGGTCGACGACTGGGGTGAGGTACATTGGGCAAACCGCGTACCGGGCGTTACACTCAGCCTCTGTTGCATCCGATTTATCGAGACCAAAGCGAGCGAAATTTATTTTCGCCGCGGTCCCGGAGCCTTGGCGACGGGATTGGTCTTGATAAGATCGCCTATCGCGCCGAGGAGCCGCAGGCGACGAGGGCAAGTAATCCCAAAGGGATTACTCGGGATGGCGCGAGTTATCGGGGGCAATCTCCGATTGCTCCTGATAAGGCTAATTATCGGAACTGAAATCGTTTTATAGAGGATTTTCCGCGCATGAGCGAGCATTCAACACTCGAATTGAACGGAACTGCGCTGCCGGATGTGCGCGGTTACTTTGGCGACTATGGCGGGCGCTACGTGCCGGAAACCCTGATCCCGGCGCTGGATGATCTCACGCGCGAGTACCTGCGCCTGCGCGAGGACCCGGCGTTTCTTGCCGAAGTCGATCATTTGAATCAGACATATATAGGGCGGCCTACACCGCTCACGCACGCGCGGCGGCTCTCCACACAGCTTGGCGGCGCGCAGATTTACCTCAAGCGCGAAGACCTGACGCACACCGGCGCGCATAAGATCAACAACGCGATTGGGCAGGCCTTGCTCGCGACTCGCATGGGCAAAAAGCGCGTCATCGCGGAGACAGGTGCGGGGCAGCATGGCGTCGCAACGGCGGCGGCGTGCGCGTTGCTCGGCCTCGACTGCCAGGTATATATGGGCAGCGTGGATATGGCGCGGCAGCAGCCGAACGTCTTCCGTATGCAACTGCTCGGCGCGGAAGTCTGTCCGGTGGAAAGTGGGACGAAGACGCTCAAGGATGCGATCAACGAGGCGATGCGCGATTGGGTTACGAATGTCGAGACGACGTATTATTGCCTCGGTTCCGCGCTCGGCGCACATCCCTACCCGATGATGGTCCGCGATTTTCAGGCAGTCATTGGACGCGAGGCACGGGCGCAGATCATCACACAGGCGGGGCGCTTGCCAGATGCGGCGGTCGCGTGCGTAGGTGGCGGCTCCAACGCGATTGGCCTTTTCGATGCGTTCCTGAATGATGCAGACGTACAACTGATTGGCGTCGAAGCAGGCGGTCACGGCGTCGCGAGTGGCGCGCACGCTGCACGGTTCGCGGACCCGGCGCACGGACGGCTCGGCGTCCTGCAAGGGACCAAAAGCTACGTCTTGCAGGATGAACACGGCCAGATCATGAACACGCACAGTATTTCCGCCGGGTTGGATTACGCCAGCGTCGGACCAGAACACGCACATCTGCGCGCGAGCGGACGCGCCGAATATACGCTGGCGACCGACGACGAAGCATTGGATGCCTTCAATACGCTGTGCCGGATGGAAGGAATTATCCCCGCGCTGGAAAGTTCGCACGCCATCGCGGAAGCAATCAAACGCGCGCCGACGATGCCAAAGGAGTCAATTTTGCTGGTCAATCTTTCCGGGCGTGGCGATAAGGACCTCGAAACTGTCCTAACTGCGCTAAAATCTCGT
The DNA here is from genome assembly GCA_965246845.1 of Aggregatilineales bacterium. Classification (GTDB taxonomy): domain Bacteria; phylum Chloroflexota; class Anaerolineae; order Aggregatilineales; family UBA2796; genus JBBRMW01. The sequence continues at coordinate 281,377 of CBDFFR010000003.1, read as the reverse complement.
TAAACGCGATTGAATCCGAAAACTCAATGACACAACACATTCGGCAGCTCCCTGCGAAACATAAGAAAGTCTCGTTTTTCGTAACGTGTATCGTCGACATGATCTACCCCGAAACGGGGATGTCGGCGGTTGAAGTTCTGGAGCGGCTCGGCTGCGAAGTGGACTTCCCACACGCGCAAACCTGCTGCGGGCAAATGGGCTTCAATGCGGGTTATCGTGACGATGCGACCGCCGTAGCGAAGCACTTCCTCGATTCCTTCAAAGATGCAGAAGTGATCGTCACACCTTCCGGGTCATGCGCGACGATGGTTCGGCATTTCTATACGGACCTCTTCGCCGATGATCCGGTGTGGTACGACCGCGCAGTGTACGCCGCCAGCATCACCTGGGAGCTGACGGAATTCATCGTAGATGGCCTCGGCATCACCGATATTGGCGCGGCGCTCGACTTACCGATCAAGGTCGCGCTGCATGATGCCTGTCACGGGCTGCGTGGGCTGGGCATCAAAGAGCAGCCCCGCGCGCTCGTCGGGAGCATGGGCGGCGTGACGGTCGAAGAACTCAAGGGCGCGGATCAATGCTGCGGCTTCGGCGGGCTGTTCGCGATCAAAATGCCGGATGTTTCGGGCGCGATGCTCAATGACAAAGTGCAGAACATCGCGGAGAGCGCCGCCGATGTAATCGTGACGTGCGATGCAAGCTGTCTCACGCAGATGAATGGCGGCCTCTCGCGGCAGGGCTGCCCGAAGCGCGTGGTTCACGTCGCGGATTTGCTCGCGGGGAAGGTCGGCCACCATGCAGATTAAATCGAACGAATTTGTCCAGAGCGCGACAATTGCCATTCAGGATATAACGCTGCAAACCGCGCTGGATCGCGGGACCGGGCGCGGCGTCAATGGACGCATTGCGGGCATGGCCGAAGCCAACCACGCGGCGGCGCTCCGGGCGCAGGGGCGCGCGGCACGGTTGCGAGCGCTGCACGATATGCCCGACCTACTGGAACAATTCGAGGAGAAGTTCACCGAACGCGGCGGGACGGTCCTTTACGCGGAAGACGCGCAGACGTGCAACGAACTCGTAATCGAGATCGCGCGGCGGCACGGCGTCCACAAGATAGCGAAGGGCAAGAGCATGGCGACCGAAGAGACGGGTCTCAACCATGCGCTCGAAGACGCCGGGCTGGAAGTGATCGAGACCGATCTCGGTGAGTTCGTCGTCCAGATCGACCACGACACGCCCTCACATATCGTCTACCCGATTATTCACAAGACGCGCGAGCAGGTGAGCGACCTGTTTGTAGAAAAACTCGGCATCGAGCCGACGACCGACCCCGGCGCGCTCACCAAAGCCGCGCGTGCGTACATGCGCGAACACTTCCTGAGCGCGGATATGGGCATCACGGGCGGGAACTTCGCCATCGCGGAGACTGGCACTATCGCGATTGTCACGAACGAGGGCAACGGACGGATGTGTTCATCCCTGCCGCGCGTGCATGTCGCTGTCGTCGGGATTGAAAAAGTGATTGAGAATGTAGATGATTTCGGGACGCTTGTTCAACTGCTCACACGCAGCGCAACTGGGCAGCGCCTGACGGCTTACGTCCACATGATGAGCGGTCCCGCGCACGTCGAAGACGAGGACGGACCGGAGCGAATGTACGTCATTTTTCTGGATAACGGGCGCTCGCGCATTCGCGAGACGGAATATGCGGAAGCGCTGGCCTGCATACGGTGCGGCGCGTGCCTGAATACCTGTCCAGTGTACCAAAACGTTGGCGGCCATAGTTACGGATGGGTTTATCCCGGTCCGATTGGCGCGGTGATTACGCCGCTGATGGTTGGCATCCATAACGCCGCGCCGCTTCCGCACGCGAGCAGCCTGTGCGGGGCGTGCAAAACCGCGTGTCCGGTGGACATCGACATCCCGGCAATGTTGCTCCGGCTGCGCGCCGATCTGGTGGATGAAGGCGATACGCCCGCCGTGATTACGGGCGCGATCAAGGGCTGGCGCGTCGCGATGAGCAACCAAACACTTTATGAAGCAAGCGGGAAGGCTGCCTCGGTCGCCTCGCGTACGATTGCGGAAGACGGGCAGCTTCACAACCTGCCGGGGATGCTCGGCAACTGGACAAAGAACCGCGACTTTCCGGCATTTGCGCCGAAGTCGTTCCATGAACTGTGGCGCAAACGCGAACAGAACGGGAAGCGCTGAGAATGGCATTTGAACGTTCGGATAAAGCGCGTGCGGCGATCCTGAAGCGGCTGCGCAGTCAGCACGCGCCTTTCGAGGATGCGCCGCCACACCCGACCGAGTATCGTCCGGTCACGATTGAGCCGGAGGGCGACCTGCTGGAGCGCTTCCGCGTCGAAGTCGAACGACTCAGCGGCAAGGTTTACGCCGCGACCGATACCGAAAGCGCGATAGATTTCCTGCTTGGCATTCTGGACTCAGTTGGGGAGGTCGATAGCGTGATGGGCTGGGAGACGCTGCCCATCCCGGCAATCGGTGGGGCGCTCTCGACCAAAGGAATCACGATGACCGTCCCCCTTGCGCGCCGTGAGGGACGCGCCGACGTGCTGCGCGAAATAGAGCCGATCAAGGTCGGGATCACGGGTGCGGATGCCGCCTTTGCGACCACCGGGACGCTCGCGCTCACCACGCGCGACGGACAGGGACGGCTGCCGTCGTTGTTACCGCCCGTGCATATCGCGCTCCTGCCGCGTGGGTCGATTTATCCGCGTCTCGAAGACTGGCTGCACGAAGACGGACGTTATGCGCTGATGCAATCCAACAGTGTCGTCTTCATCACCGGACCCAGCCGCACCAGTGATATTGAAATGCAGACGATCCTCGGCGTGCATGGTCCCGCCGAATTGCATGTAATCGTGTATGGATGAGCAGGACGGAGTATTATGCTTCGCGCGCGAACGCCTGTGCGCGCGCCGCAAGCGCAGTCGCGCGTACATTGTTTCCAGCAGTGCTGTACAAACTGGAAAGGTTTCGCAATGCCTCCCCATAGGTCGAGCGTAGTTCGCTGCGCCTCTGAACCGCCCAGGGTTGGGTCATCCCCATCAGGTAATTGCCGCGATAGAGACTGACCGCACGCTCCAGATTTGCAATTGCAGCCTGTTCATCCAGCGTCTCGGCTTGCTGGACCGCTTCGATGAATTTGAACACGTCGTAGTGAACTTCGAGGTTCGCAGCGATTCGATAAAAGCCCGATGTATACTCCGTTAGATCGACATCGAGTATCTCTTTTATTTTTCGCTTGGTAACGTGGAAAACGTTCGTCGCCTGCTTCGGGTGCAGAGACGGCCAGAAGGCCTCGAAAATCGAGTCGCGCGTTGCCATGACTTTATCGGTCATGAATAGGAACAATGCGCGCGGCAGGTGACCACCCCAATCCTGTACCGGACTGCCCTTGATGACGACGCGCCCCTGCCCAAAAGCGTGGATTTCAACGAGAGTGCGTTGACTCTCACGGGGGCGCGTATAATCCAGGAACATGCCATCTTCATCGACGGGAACCAGCGCGACCTTGCCGCGCATTGCCGCGTCCATGAACAGCGTAGCGGGGATACGCCGCCCGAAAAGGATAGTCTGGCTGCCGGGCATTTCGGCTTCGACCAGCGCGCGAAAAATCGGGACTGTCTGCGCATCATCCAGATAGTCAATTGCATCGATGATGAGCAGATAGGGCGCAATGCTTTTGAGCATCTGCACAAATGATTTCGACCAACGTTGAAGCGCGTGTTTGCCGTCGAATGGCGCGAAGACCTTACCCACCTGACCGCTTAATGCCTGACACAGCAGTTCGCTAAATACCTGAGCGGTGGTCGCGTTTGCCGGAATTGTCAAAAAGATGACGGTCTGCTCTTTACGCTCCATCAATACAGGTAGCAAGGCACGATAGCCATGCGAATTTGGATGCAGCATGAGGATTGGAAATGTGCTGTAGTGATTGAGTAGTGTGGGATCCATGAATTGCGGCTGCCTTTGAAACTGCCGGGGAAGGCTCACAATAGGTAGTCAGAAGGTAATAAGCAAACTCCTAACCAATGCCTATTGTAGCCGTATGAGCCGTGATAATGCAAGGGTTTTAGGACTTTATAACAACAGCAAAACACACCAAAGAATTAAAAATAATCGATAATTAAAAATAAAGCCCGCTTGCGGCGGGCTTTGTTAAATCTTTTTGGAAAATGTTTTTTTCTAATCTCTTGAAAGGAAGTATACGAGCGCTGTGCATGATATGCAATCCCCACTAACGTCAAAAGATTGTGAATGGTGTGTAAAAAAGATTGAGGAAATTTTTCACAGTTCCTTAACGCTAAACAAGCATTTCACTACTTGCGCATAAACATAAATTAGTGAAATATAAATTATTTTAAATCACGTTTATTTCAATCCAGACCTCAAAAAACTATTGACAAACTGTTTCTGTAAGATGACAAACAGGATCAGCAGCGTAAATGAGACGATCAGCACCCCGGCGGTGATTTGTCCGTAAAGCGCACCGACTTCGTTTGTACGCAAGACCTGCGCCAGCCCGACAGTCAGCACCCGGTTCGATTTGCTCTGGGTGATCATCAGCGGCCACAGGAATTCATTCCAGCGCGCTGCAATCGAAACGAGGCTGAACGCCACCAGCGTCGGACCGGATGCGGGCAGATATACATTGCGAAGAATTCCGACCCAGCCACAGCCATCGATCCGCGCGGCGTCTTCCAGATCGAGCGGAACCTGCCGGAAGGTCTGGCGCATCAGGAACGTGCCGAATGCGGACCCGAAGTAGGGGAGCATCAACGCCAGCTTCGTATCGTAGAGCGACAAACCGCGCACGGTCGCGAAGTTCGGCACGAGCAGCACCGCCGACGGAATCATCAATTGAATTAGCGTAAGCGTCAACAACACAGTACGCCCACGAAACCGGATGCGCGCGAATGCATATCCCGCCAACACAATCGTGACAATCTGGACGGCCAGCACGCCGAACACGAAAATGAGCGTTGTGATGTACTGGCCGACCCAATCCACGATGCGGAAGGTCTCGATGAAGTTTTCCAGCGTGATACGGCTACCGAAGAGGATATTGCCCTGCACCAGTGACTCATCCGGTGGGCGTAGGCTGACCAGCACCGTCCAGATGAGCGGGATGAGCCAGAACAACGCTGCGACGATCAGCGCGCCTGTCATGACCCGGCTTGCCCAATGGTTCGCGCGGCGCTCAGTTTTCATAGTACGCCTGCCCCTCGACCACCCGCAGGTTGAAAATTGTGAAGCAGAGCAGCAGCACGAGCAGGATGACCGTGATCGCGTTCACATAGCCCTGATTGGCGCGTTCGCTGTATTTCTGGAAGATGAAATAGAGCAGCAAATTACTCCGGTCGGCGGGGCTGCCTTCGCCCAGCGCGTAAAGCTGATCGACCTGCTGAAACGCATTCGCGGCGGCAGCAGTCAAGATGAACACGGTCGTGCCACTGAGCAGCGGCAGCGTGATTCGCCGGATTTTCGTCCAGGCTGCCGCGCCGTCGAGGTCCGCTGCTTCGTAGACATCGGTGGGCAGCGCTTGCAACCCGGCGAGGTACAGGATCATATAGAAGCCCGTCTGCTTCCAGAGCGCGACGATCATGATCGCGATAGGCGTCCACGTCGCGTCACCGATCCATTTGATTCCTGGTAGACCAACGCCGCGCAGCAGGATATTCGCGAGGCCGATGTTATCCGCATAGATGAAGGCAAAAATACTCGCTGCGCCTATCAGAGGGAGCAGCACGGGATAGAAAAACGCAAATCGAAAGAAGGTCAAGCCGCGAATTTTGCGATTGAGTGCAAGCGCGAGGAAAAACGACAGCACCATCGATACCGGGACGGTCACGCCGACGAAAACCAGCGTGTTCAGCAGCACGCGCGGGAAAACCTGCCCGATTTCTTTATCCGGGTTGAAGAGGTCGATGTAATTTTGCAGGCCAACAAACGCGGGCTGTTGCCGGACGGTCGGCGCGGGTTTAATTGTGCTGTTGATGACCGCGCTCACCGCTGGCCACAGCGTAAACGCGCTGATGAAGAGCAGCGTCGGCAGGATCAACAGGTAGGGCAGGATGAAGCGGCCAAAGCGCGCCCGCCAGCGTGATCCACTGTCGAGTTTTTGAAAGGTAGATTGAGTGAGCGTTGTTGACATCGTGCAGCAACGATACCTGAAATCATGTTAAGAGCGCAATATACGAAGCGGACTGGATTTCACAAAAATCTCCCAATTGACAACACAGAAATTCAGGTTTATATTCTGAACCCAGAGTTTAGTTATCGAACTCCAGGTTCAATTCAATGTCTGTATCCAATCTGAAAGAGCGCCAACGGCAATTGCGGGAGGAGGTCATCATCGACACGGCCTATGCCATGCTCGGAGAAGTCGGCTATGAAGCGATGAGCATGGACGACCTGGCGGCGCGTGTCGGCGTCTCGAAAGCCACACTTTACCAACACTTCGATACCAAAGAAGAGGTCGCGGTCAATGTTATCTGTCGCTCGCTACGGATCGCCATCGACGACGTACGCGCCCAGACCGACCCGAACGAACCCGCTATCCAGCGTCTGGAACGCTGTCTGATCACGAGCTACAAGCGGCGTCTCGACTTCGGGCAGGCGGGTCTCATGCTGCCGATCATGACCGTGAAAAAGCATCCGCGCTATGTCGCAGCAATGCACGATCTGATCCAGCTTCTGGAGGAACTCGCGGAACAGGCACGCACCGAAGGCGCGATCAACCCGGCGCTGAATACGTGCGTGATCGTACGGATGGTGATCGCGATGATGCGTACCGATATGGAAGACATGCTGACGTGCACCGGGCGCAACCGTGACGCGCTCCTCGAAACCCTGACCACCGTATTCATGAATGGCATCAAACCCCAAAAAGGACTGTAACCTATGGCAACCGCAACAAGCGGCGCAGCACTGGTCATCCCGCCGATGACGCCCGCCGAAGAACTTACCTACAAGCGGCGCTGGATAGCGCTCCTGCTCCTGAGCCTGAGCCTGCTCTTGATCGTCATCGACAGCACCATCGTCAACATCGCAATCCCATCGATCCGCAAGACGTTCAATGCATCGTTCGCGGATACGGAATGGGTCAACTCGATTTATTCACTCGTCTTCGGCGCGGCGCTCATCACATGGGGCAAACTTGGCGACCAGTACGGGCGGCGCAATATCTTCATTGCCGGTACAGTCGTCTTCGTGATTGGTTCCCTCGGAACCGGGCTGGCCGGGAATATCGCAGTCATGATCCTGTTCCGCGCGGTACAGGGCATGGGCGCAGCGATGATGTCCCCGTCTACGCTGTCAATCATCTCTTCGACCTTCAAGGGCAAGGAACGCGGCGCGGCTTTTGGCATCTGGGGCGCGACGGCGGGTGTCGCTGCGGTCCTTGGCCCGGTTCTCGGCGGCTACCTGATCGACAATGGCTATAGCCTGACGCAGGAAACCTGGCGCCTGACCTTTTTGGTCAACCTGCCGATTGGCTTGATCGCGATCCTCGGCGGCCTGTGGGCTATCCGCGAGACGCGCGACAACACGACAAAGCACCGGATCGACGTGCTTGGGATTGTCCTTGCGTCGCTGGCGCTCGGCCTGATCGTCTTCGGCGCAATCGAAGGTCAGAACTATGGCTGGCTGGAAGCCAAGAAGGTCTTCACGATTGGCGGCTTCGCTTATCCGCAACTCGCGACGGGCATTACGGCGGTCCCGGTCGGGACGCCTTCGTTCATCCCGATTGTGTTCCTCGTCGGGATAATCTTGCTTGCCGTGTTCGTTGTAATCGAAGTCGCCCAGGAGCGGCGCGGCGGGGAACCGCTATTCGAGTTCGGGATGCTGCGCTACCGCAGTTTCCGCTATGGGCTGCTCACCGTTGCGATTGTCGCGCTGGGTGAGTTCGGCGTCGTCCTCGTCCTCTCGATCTACTTCCAGCTTGCGAAGGGCTTGAGCGCTTTCGATACCGGGCTGCGTTTCCTGCCTTTCGCGGTCGCGGTGTTGATTGCCGCGCCGCTGGCAGGCCAGCTTTCGGGGCGTTTCGGTGCGAAGTGGGTGGTCACGGCGGGCATGGTTTCGGAAGCGCTCTCGCTCTTCTGGATTAGCCGCGTGCTGACCGCCGATGCGGATTACAGCGTGCTGCTCGCACCTTTCGTACTCTATGGCGTCGGCGTCGGCCTCGCCGTCGCGCAGCTTGCGAATATCGTCCTCTCCGATATTCCGCCGGAAAAAGCCGGGATCGGGTCCGGCGCAAACAACACCATCCGGCAGATCGGCGCATCGCTCGGTATCGCGCTAATCGGCGCAGTGCTGTTCGGCAACTTCGCGACCGCCGCGACGCCGCTGGTGCAAAACTCGACCGCGTTTACCGATTTCGTGAAGCGCGTCAATGCGAACACCGCGCTTTCGCCCGCAAGCAAATTGATCGGCTCGCAATTCGGACAGTTCGAGAAGACGGCGAAGGACCGCATCATCGCCGGGCTGGAAGCCAACGAAGGCTTCAGCAACGATACGAATGTGCTGGATACCGCGCTGGCGAACCTACCGCCGCAAGCAAAAGGTATCCTCAAAACGCTGGGTGTGGACCTCGATAACGCGGATGTGGTCAAGACGATCAAAACCGAACTCGGTCCCGACGTAACGATCCTGAGCGGAGACCTGCAGAAGGCGCTTGCAACAGGCTTTGCCGACGCGGGGCGGGTTGCGGCGACGGTCGCATCCGTGTTCGTCGGGCTTGGTGCGTTGAGTTCGCTGATGTTGCCGAACCGCAAACGTCAGGTGGGCGAAGCCGCCGTCGCGATGGCGCACTAACTGAACTAATCAAATCGGTAAGGCGGGTTGGGCAAGCCGCGACCCCTACGCCGGAAAAGCGCGCGTCTTCGTAGGGGCGGACCTGTGTGTCCGCCCTTTTTGTATAATCGGGACGGGTTGGGCGAGGCGCGACCCCTGCGCCGGAAGCACGAATGTCTTTGTAGGGGCGGACCGATATGTCCGCCCGTTTGTTTATTTAAGAAGCGAACGCAGTTCGGACCAGCCTTCGAGCAACATCCATGTCTGCGGGTGTGGTTCCGCATACGCAAGATAACGCATCATCAGTTCCCCATCGATGAGTATATGCGCCTTGAGCGCGGAGAGTTTCGGCAGGGTAGAAGGCTCCCTCTCCCGTGCCACTTCCAGTTCCAGCCACAGGCCCGTTACGCCGGCAGGCAGCGCGCGGAAGGCATCACGCACGCTCTCGTGCAGCGCCGTATACTCCGCATCCGCGAAATAGATGGTCACGGCGGAATTAAACACGAGCAGTAGCCGCGTCCCCGGCGCGACATAATCCGGCAGGCGGCGCGCATCCGCGATGATGTTGCCCTGATGCAGTTGCGGCGGTGGCTGTGCCGATTGATACGCAGCAATCGCGCGGTCGAAGCGTTCCAGCCGCGCGACCTGATCGCCCCAGATGACTGCGCGCAGATTGAGCAGCATCGCAGGATCGGTCGGGTCGAGCGGATGCGTATCGAAGCCGTGCCGCGCGACAATATGCGGCCGTGCAATAGGTCCAACCGGGAGCGCTTCGCGGACTTCCGGCTCCGCTTTGCCGAAATCAAGCCGCTGCTGGATGAGTGGATCGCCGCTGCCCAGTGTCCGGTCGCCGTCACTCGCGTTCCATGCCCACGTTTGCCGATCCGCGACGAGGTTCAACCCGGCGGAACAGCCGAGATCGACCAGCGTGATCGGCAGGTCGCCGCCCGCCCATGCAGTCAAAACTGAGGCAGGCAAGAGCCACCCCGCGCCGCGTGAAACCTCGTTCGTCTGCACGCGCCCATTCCGCAAGAACGCGCGCAGCGTTGGACCCGGCTTCATATATAGCCCACCGAGCATTTGAAGCAACACGTCGCGGTCCCATTCCGGTTCGTAGCTGCCGCCAACGGTCGGAAAGAAGCGGCTGATCGCGGTGGCTTCGGGGTCTTCATTCAATACGGAAGCGTGGATCGCGCCGGGGAACAGCAGGCTGAGTTCGAGCGCGTTGACATCCATGAAGGAGCGGCTTTCGCTCTCGGTCGCGAGTAAATCGACAAGTGCCTGCTCGTCGAACTGAAGCGGTTCCCCCTTCGCCTGCAAGTTGCAAATCACCGCCGCGTGCGTGTAGATCGCTTCATACAGCGACGAATAACCATTGCAAAACTCCGCTTGTCCGGCGAATGCGGTGGCGAGCGTTGCCCATTCCGGGATCATTTGTCACCTTCTTTCTGCGCGACGAGGACCAGCCGATGCACCTCTGCCGGGTCTGCTGGGGCGAGCGTATGATCGAGCGTCCGCAGCAGCTTGAGGCCATATTTCGCGAGCAGCCGCGTCACGGCCTGCACCGGGAAGCCGCGCAGCATGTGGCGCTCTTCGGAACGTCGCCACTCCAGCGCATTGTGCATGAAGATGTGATAATCGTGGGTGAGCAACAGTGTTTCAAAGCTGAATGAACCCTGCCGCACGATGACATAGCGCGGTGTCTGCGCGAGCAGCGTATCGCCGACGAGCGCGGCCAGCCCACGTATCGTATAAAATTCACAGATGAAGAATTTTTGCGGGAATAGCGCGTCGGAGACGTTGCGCACCGCCAGTTCCAGATCGGCCAGCGTCGGCAGGTAGTTGAGCGTGCCGCCCAGACACCAGACCAGATCAAGCTGGGTCGGTGGCCGGAATGTGCGCAAATCCTCGTTGAACCACTCGACGTTTGCGAGGCCGCGGGAAGCCGCGATTTCCTGCGCCTGGTGAATCATCGCACGCGAACTATCGACCCCGAAGACGCGCATCCCGTTCTCCGCAAGGTACATCGCCGCCTCCCCCGTCCCGCACCCCAGATCAGCGGCGGTGCTGCCCACCCATTCGTATTCGAACACGACATTGAATAGCGCGGGGACGAGCGCGACCGTCGGCGCGGCGAACCCCGCCGGGATGAAGAGGTCCGCGAGCGCGGCGTAAGGTTCGACCTGCGTAAGAGTCATGGATTATGCACGTCCTGCCGATTTGCCCTGATGTTAACCCGTTTCGGGCGGGCTGGCATGTTGAGACTTTCGGCGCGAAGGCGTGTATTGAACATCGTTGACGCGGCAAGTACAATCACCATTCACCCGTCACGGAAGGGCCGCGCGCCCGGATTGCGAGTCTCATGAGACGCTGGATTGCTCTGGCCGCTGGTCTGCTTGTCAGTGTGCTTTTCCTGTATATCGGTTTCAATGGTCTGGACCTCGCGCATGTCGCCGAGGTGATTGCCCGCGCGGATTTCCTGTGGCTCATCCCCGGCATAGCAGTCTATTTCGTCGCAGTGTGGGGGCGTACCTGGCGCTGGCATTATATGCTGCGTCCAATCAAGGCGATCCCGCTGCGCCGGCTATTCCCGGTGGTAGTGATCGGCTACATGGGTAACAACGTCTATCCATTCCGCGCGGGCGAGGTCATCCGCGCCTATGTGCTGTATCGCAACGAGGGCGTGAAGGTCTCCGCCAGTCTCGCGACGGTAGTAGTCGAACGCATCTTCGACGGCCTCGTGATGCTCATCTTCGTGTTCGCTGCGCTGCCCTTCGCGCCGATTCAACAGGATTGGCTGCGCAACATCATCATCGCCGGAACGTTCTTTTTCTTCGGGGCGCTGGTCGTCTTCCTCGTGATGGCGACCCGCCCGGCACTCGCCCGACGTACCTACAATGCGCTATTTACGCGCTTTCTACCTGCATCGCTGGCGACGACGCTCATCCGCATCGCGGATCACTTCCTCGAAGGGCTGGAGTCGCTGCGCAGCCCGCGCGACCTGCTAATGGTTTTGGCAACCTCGATCCTGATCTGGCTCGCGGAGACGGTCAAATACTGGTTCGTGCTGCACGCCTTCCCGGAACTGTTTAACAATCCGCAGATCACCTTCTTCGTGCTGATGATCATGACGGCAGTGGTCAACCTCGCGACGACGATTCCGAGTGCGCCCGCCTACCTCGGCACGTTCGACGGACCGGGCATCAAGGTCCTGACCACCTTCGGCGCGAACCCGGACCTCGCCGCGGGTTATACGCTGGTGCTGCACGCGGCACTGTGGCTGCCGATTACGCTGCTCGGTGCGTTTTACCTTGTGCGGCAGGGGTTGTCGTGGCGCTCCTTCGATGAAGCGTCGAAGGTCGTGGAACAGCAGCAGCAAACCGAAGGGGCGGCTGCAATATGAAACTGGCGATTATCGGCGCGGGTCCGGCGGGGCTGGCGGCGGCGTGGGACCTCGCACGGGCGGGTCATGCCGTCACCGTTTACGAGAGTAGCGGGCGCGCGGGTGGCCTCGCGGGTGGGTTCAAGGATGCAGGCTGGGAATGGGAACTCGAAAAGTTCTACCATCACTGGTTCACGAGCGATAAAGCGCTGCTCAAGCTGGCCGAAGAATTCGGCATCCGCGACAAGGTGATCTTTCTGCGTCCGAAGACCTCCTACCGCGTCGGTGACAAAAATTTTCAACTGGATAGCCCGGTTTCCGCATTGATGTACCCGGCGCTCTCACCGCTCGCAAAAATCCCCTTCGGTTTCGCGACGATTTACCTCAAGCTGACGAACCGCTGGCAGCCATTGGAGAAGACGACCGCCAACCGCTGGCTCGCGCGCTTCATGGGCAAGGGCGCATACAATCTGCTCTGGAAGCCACTGCTGATCGGCAAGTTCGGGAGCGAGTACGATAAAGTCAATATGGCGTGGATGTGGGCGCGCCTGCATACGCGCAGCACGCAGCTAGGCACTTTCGAGGGCGGCTTCCAGCGCTTCATGGATATTTTCGCGCAGCGCGTCACAGGTGCGGGCGCGACGATTCGCTATAACGTGCCCGTGAATGGCATCCGGCAAAATGGTGCGGGACTGACCGTGACGACCCCCGCAGGCGATGAAGCCTTCGATGGCGTCCTCAGCACGACCTCACCCGCGCTGCTGCTCAAGCTCGCGCCGGAAGTGACGGGCGCATACGCGGAAAAGCTGCAGTCGCTGAAAAATATCGGCGCGGTGTGCGTCGTGGTCGCGCTCAAGCACAGCCTGCTGACCGATGGCACGTATTGGCTGAACCTGCCCGCGACCAGCCCGGATAAGCGCCTCAGCGAATACCCGTTCCTCGCGCTGGTCGAGCATACGAACTTCCTGCCAGCGCAGCATTACAACGGCGACCACCTGCTCTATCTCGGTGATTACGTCCCGGCGGATCACGAATATTTCCAGCTACCCGATGACGTGCTGGCCGAGCGTTTCCTCGCGGTGCTTCCGAAATTCAACCCGGATTACAAACCGGATTGGGTGCGCAAGGTATGGGTTTACCGCGCGCCGTATGCGCAGCCCGTACCCTACGTGGACCAGAGCGCGGCGATCCCGGACACCAAAACGCCCGTTCACGGGTTATATCTGGCGAGCATGAGCCAGGTTTATCCGTATGATCGCGGCACGAATTACGCTATCGAAATGGGGCGCGAAGTCGCCGCCCGCATGATGACCGAACTATCTCAGGGGAACTGAACAATGAAGAACATTTGCGTGATCGGCGTCGGCTACGTGGGCTTGACGACCGGCACTTGCTTTGCGGATATGGGGAACCATGTCGTCGCGGTGGACATCAGCGACGAGCGCGTGCGCAATCTGCAAAAGGGCGTGCTGCCGATCTATGAACCCGGTCTCAAGGAAATGGTCGAGCGCAACGTGAATGCCGGACGGCTGCATTTCACGCTCTCCTATGCCGAGGGCTTGAAAGACGCGGAGTATGTATTTATCTGCGTCGGGACGCCGGAAGGCGTAGATGGCGAGGCCGATTTGCAATATGTGCGAAACGCCGCCGAAACGATTGCGCAGACGATGGAGCATCCGTTGATAGTCATCAACAAATCGACGGTTCCGGTCGGGACGGGCGATTGGGTCTATGAGATCGTGCGGGAAAGCCAGCCGAAGCCGATCAAATTTGCGGTGGTGAGCTGCCCGGAATTCCTGCGTGAAGGGTCCGCGCTGCGCGACTTCCAGCACCCGGACCGGACTGTATTGGGCAGCAATGACCGGGACGCCGCGCATTCGGTCGCGCAGCTTTATATCCCGCTCCGCGCGCCGACCGTGATTACCGACCTCCGCACCGCAGAGATGATCAAGTATGCGTCGAATGCGTTCCTCGCCACGCGCATCAGCTTCATCAACGAGATCGCGAATATCTGTGAGGCGCTCGGCGCGGATGTGAAGGAAGTCGCGCAGGGGATGGGTTACGATAAGCGAATTGGACATAGTTTTTTAGAGGCAGGGGTAGGATATGGGGGGAGCTGCTTTCCCAAAGACGTTAAGGCGCTTGCTTATATGGCGCAAACCAAAGGCAACCACCCCGAACTGCTGCACGCCGTCATGGAAATCAACCAGTTCCAGCGCAAGCAGATCGTTTTCAAACTGGAGGACCTGCTCCATGACTTGAAGGGCAAGGTCATCGGGAGTCTGGGACTCGCGTTCAAGGAAAACACGGATGATATTCGCGAGTCGCCCGCGCTGGACATCGTGGCGATGCTGCACGAGCGCGGCGCAATCGTGAAGGGCTACGACCCCGAAGCGATGGAACACGTCCAGCGCCATTATCCCTACATCCAGCTTTCGGAAGACCCCTACGAACTCGCGGGCGGCTGTGATGCGCTCGTGATCGCGACCCCCTGGAATGAATTCAAGCAACTGGATATGACGCGCATCAAAACCGCGATGAAGCAGGCTATCATGGTGGACGGGCGCAATCTCTATGACCCGGCGCTGATGAAGGAGATGGGCTTCGTCTATCGCGGCGTCGGGCGCGGCTATAACGGTTCCGGTGGAGATCATTCGTGAGCGGCACAACCGATAACGTCACGCGGCACGTCCTCTCCAATGGCATGACGGTTCTGCTCAAGGAAGTTCACACCGCGCCGCTCGTGAGCTGGTGGGTGCTGTACCGTATCGGCAGCCGCAACGAGCCGACCGGACTCACGGGCGCGTCGCACTGGGTCGAACACATGATGTTCAAGGGGACCGAGCAGTTCCCGCCCGGCACGCTCGACAAGGCAATCGACCGCGAAGGCGGCGTCTGGAACGCGCAGACCTCGTTCGATTACACCGCGTACTATGAAACACTGCCTTCGTCACGCGCGGCGCTCGCGCTGCAAATCGAAGCCGACCGGATGACAAGCGCGCAGTTCGACCCGGAAGAGGTCGAGAGCGAACGCACCGTGATTATCTCCGAGCGGCAGGGGTCGGAGAACTACGCCGGGTTCTGGCTCGGTGAAGAAGTACAGGCAGCGGCGTTCCGCGTGCATGGCTATCACCATGAGATCATCGGCGATATGGCCGACCTGCACGGCATGACGCGCGATGACCTGTACGGCCACTACAAACGCTACTACACGCCCTCGAACGCGATTGCGGCGGCGGTCGGGGACTTCGATACCGCAGACATGATCCAGCAGATCGAAGCGCTCTATGGTGGTTTACCAGCGACTCCGCGCCCGCCGACCTTCGTGCGCGAGGAGCCACCGCAAAATGGCGAGCGCCGCGTGACGGTCCGGCGACCGGGCGGCGCGCAATACCTGAGCGTGTGCTACCGCGTGCCGGGCGTGACGCATCCCGATTGGATGAGCCTGTATATGCTCGATGCGATTTTCGGCGGACCCAGCGGCTTCGGCAGTGGGGGGATCGGCGCGAAGACGACGCGGCTTTACAAGGCGCTGGTGCGCAGTCAGCTTACCGCCTCTGCAAGCGCGGGGATGCTGCCCAGCCTCGACCCCTACCTGTACAGCGTCGATGCGACGCTGCGTGATGGCCGCACACTTGAGGAAGTCGAAGTGGTGGTCATTGCCGAAATCGACAAGCTGCGCGCGGGCGAGATCACGCAAGCCGAACTGGACAAGGCGCGCAAGCAGGCGCGAGCGCTCTTTGCCTATAGCGGCGAAACGGTCACGTCGCAGGCGTACTGGCTGGCCTACTTTGAACATGTCGCGGGCAGCTACGACTGGTTAGGACGCTTCGAGGATGAGGTGATGAGCGTCACGCTGGAGGATGTGCAGCAGGTCGCACAGCGCTACTTCTCGCCGGATCAACGCACCGTTGGCTGGTTCATCCCGACTGCGAAGGAAGGCTAAACCATGCCCGCGCTTACCTCTTTTCCGAATTCCACCGACATCGCCCGCGAAGTGCTGCCCAATGGCATGATCGTCCTCGCGCGGGAGAATTTCAGTTCAAAGGCGGTCGTGATTAGCGGATCGTTCACATCGGGCAGCCTCGACGAAGCCGAAATGCAGCAGGGATTATCCAGCCTGATGGCCGGGTCGCTCATGCGCGGCACGCTCTCGCGCGATTTTGACACGTTGCACGAGACGCTGGAAAGTATGGGCATGTCGCTCGGCATCGGCGGCGGGACGCATACCTCCAGCTTCGGCGGCAAATCGCTCGCGGAAGATTTGCCGCTCCTGCTCGAATTGCTCTCCGATGCACTGCGTAACCCGGCCTTCCCGGAAGCACAGGTCGAACGGCTACGTGGCGAAATCCTGACGGGGTTGAAAATCCGGCAGCAGGATACGCGCGCCGTCGCGGGCGACGCCTTCCGTGCGCTGTGCTACCCGAAGGACCATCCGTACAGCCGGGGCAGTGCCGCCGAATTCGAGACGATCCCGACGCTCACGCTGGACGATCTGAATGAATTCCACCGCGCGCACGTCTCCCCGCACGGGATGATCCTCGTCATTGTCGGCGCGGTCGCGCGTGAAGACGCGATTCGGCTGTCGCGTGAGGCGTTCGGAGACTGGATCCTGCCCTCGAATGTCCGTGCGCCGCTGCCCGCCGCGCCTGCGCTGAATAAGCCACGCCGCGAGAGCCGCGCCCTGAGCGGCAAATCACAAAGCGATGTGATCCTCGGTTGGCCGGGACCTGCACGCGCCGCGCTCGATTATCATCCGGCGAACCTTGCGAATATGGTCCTCGGCGTGTTCGGGATGATGGGACGGCTCGGCAAAGTCGTTCGCGAGGATCAAGGGCTGGCCTATCATTGCGGCAGCCGCATCAGCGGCGGACACGGACCGGGTCCCTGGCAAATCACGGCGGGCGTGAACCCGGTCAACATCGATACCGCCGTCACGAGTATGCTGCATGAGGTCGAACGCATCACCGATGAACTGGTCAGCGAAAACGAACTCGCAGACGTGAAGGCGAACCTGATCGGGCGGCTGCCGCTCAATCTCGAAAGCAACGAAGGCGTGGCCGGGACCATCCAGAGTATCGAAACGTATGGACTCGGCCTTGACTATCTGCTCGGTTACGCGGATATGCTGAACGCGATCACGCGCGAACAGGTACAGGCCGCCGCGCATCGCTATCTCAACCCACGCGCCTACGCGCTCGCGATTGCCGGGCCGTAATGCTGCGCGTCGGCGTGGACCTGATCGACATCGCGCGGGTGAAACAGGCCGCCGCGCGACACGGTGAATATTTTTACCGACGCTTCTTCACGGCGGCAGAACGCGATCTGTGTGGCCTGCGGAGCGAACGTATGGCCGCGCGCATCGCCGGGAAGGAAGCCGTCGCGAAGGCGCTGGGGACGGGTATCGGCGATGTGCGCTGGGTGGATATTGAAATCCTGAACGACCCGCGCGGGCGGCCTGTGCTGCAGCTTTATGGTTCGGCTGCCCTGCTCGCGGAGTCGCTCGGTTTGCGCGAATGGGACCTCAGCCTGAGCCACACCGCGACGCAGGCCGTCGCCTATGTGTGCGCGCTCGGCTAGAAGGCGAAGTTGCCATCTTTGTAAAGCAGGTCGCCATCGACCCGGATTTCGCTGTCGCGCCGCATATCGCAAATCATATCCCAATGGACGGCGCTCTTGTTGAGGCCGCCCGTCTCCGGGTAGCTGTTGCCGAGCGCCATATGGATCGTACCGCCGATTTTTTCATCGAACAGGATGTTCCCGGTGAAGCGCGTGATGCCGTAATTCGTGCCGATTGCCCACTCGCCCAGATAGCGCGCGCCCGCGTCGGTTTCCAGTTGCGAGAGCAGGAAATCCTCGCCGCGCGCCGCTTTCGCATCAATGACCTTGCCTTGATCAAACCGCAGTTCAACGCCTTCGACCGAGCGCCCGGATCGCAATGACGGATTGGAGAAGCGCGCCCATCCCTCCGCGCTCTGCTCGACCGGACCCGTGAAAATCTCGCCGCTCGGCATATTGCGCGTGCCTTCGGAGTTGACGAAGGTGCGGCCTTCAATACTCAGGCGCATATCGATGTTAGGACCGCGCACCTCGATGTGCTTCTTCCCCGCCAGCCAGTCGACATACTTTTGTTGATTTGCTTTCAGGTTGTGCCACGACTGGATAGGATCGGGCTGATCGACAAAACACGCCTTGTAAACAAAATCCTCGAACTCTTCCAGCGACATGCCCGCTTCTTGGGCATAGGCTTCTGTCGGGAACTGCGTCAGGTTCCAGCGGTGCTTACCAGCGGCGGTGCGCTTGCTGCGTTCGGCGGCAAGCTGCTGTCGGGAGCGCAGAAACAAGGCGTCGCGCGCGGGGTCGATGCTGGTTTGCGCGCGCGTGTTGCCCGTCGCGCGGACATAAATGGAAACGTCCGCTTCATCGGCGCGGAACTGCTCTGCCGGGCGGATGAACGCGATTTGTTCATCGGAGCCATTCCGCAATAGGTAATGACTGGTCTCATCATCGCGAATATCCAGCATAGCAAGCGCGCCCGCGCGGATGCTTTCACGGTATAGCGCACGCAGCAGCGGCAGCCCTTCCAATTCACCGATGATCGCCACTTTATCGCCAGCTTTGATTTCGGTTGAATATGCGGTTATCAGGCGAGCGAGTTTTTCGACGCGAGGATCGGTCATCATTTTACCTTTCAAGAAAAGTTTAAATCACTGGATCAAAATTGTAGCAATAACGAGCGTATCAATACCGTGTTCCCAGAGGATACGCTGTGCAGGCGCATTCGGTGGATAGAGTCCAATTTGCAGCGCATACGAGCCGGGCGGCACGTCGCGCAGCTTTATCGTATGGACATCGCGCGGACCGTCGGCGGGGTAGTCGTCCTGCGCCCAGAGCGGCGTACCTGTCGCGGGATTGATCGGTCCAATCACCTGGACGAAAACCGTCTGCACCGGGACGCGCTCCCAATAAAGCAGCACCGTCAATTCCTGCGCAGTCTGGTCGAGCGAGTAGCCGCGCAGTTTGGCATCCCCGGCCTGCGTGGAGAGCGCTTGCGCGGGTTCGCTCTGCCAAGGTGGATTCGGGCGAAATTCACGTACCTGCCAATTTGCACCGACACTCCGGTCCGTGATTGGCTGCATCGTGTTCCGTAGAATCCGGTCCGTGTCAGCGGCGTAGGGACCGCCCGGCATGAACCAGACCGAACCGGGACGGGTCGCGAGGAAGGTCAGCCACGCGCGTGGCGACGAGACCGCTTTCGGCACGACAAGCGTATTCAATGGCTCAGGAAAATAGTATGCGAACGCCGGGTCAAGCGACGCTGCACGCGGGTTGCTCGTGTTGAAGACGAGCGTATCTCCGGGCTTGTAGCGCGCGGTGATGTAGGTGTGCAGCGCGCGCCAATCCTGCGCCTTTGAATACTCGGAATACCACAACTTCCGTAGTGGAACGACCAACGCGAGCAGCAACCCCACCGCGAGCGCAACCCGAACAATGCTATGAATTACGGGAGCGGAAGGTCTCCATGACCAAAGTTGCACGAGGCTATACGCAATCGGCAGCAATAGCAACGACTCCAGCGCGAGCAGGTAGCGCGGCGCGAAGATGTTCATGCGCGTACAGGCGATGACAAAGAGCGCGAGCGGGACGCCGATCAAGAGCGTGAGAGTCCGGGCTGCTTCGCGTTCGCCGTGTCGGACCATCCAGAACAGCGCCGCGCCGATGATGAGCGCGATTGCGATACCCACCCACGCAGGTAGCGCGAGTGGTTCACCCAAAATGAACGCAACCGGGAACGCGGTCAGGAGTTCCGGCAAATTCAGGCGGTCCACCGTCCCGCCATAGCCCGACCCGGCAAGTTGCACGCCCTGCCACAACCAGGGGATGAGCAGCACAGTAAGGAGAGCAAGCGCCGCCGCATAGTTGCGCAGCACACGCGACTTCAAAAGCAGAATGTAAACCCCGCCTGCAACGGTAAACAGAATTTCAAAGAAGAAGCTGTTCAGTGCGAGTGCCGCAAGCGCAGCATAGATCAGCCAATCCACGCGGCGGTTACGCTGTGCCGCACGCAGGAGCGCCCATAACGCCAATGCGCTGAACGCTGCCCACATCGCGTAATCGCGCAAATCCTGACTATGCCAGATCAGGAATGGGTTTACTGCCCACAGCAGCGCTGCGAGATAGCCGACCCGCACATCGCGGAACAATCGTCTGCTGAGCGTGAACATCGCCGCGACGCCGAGCAGATTGAGCAGCGCGGGCAGCATCCGCATCGCGAACTCAGTTTGGCCGACAAGCGCTTTCCATGCACTGAACGCGATGAATACCGCGACCGGGTGGGGTTCGTGATCTACCAGCCCCGCCCAGTCGCCTGCCCAGTAGCGCAGCGCGAACGCCTCATCTCCGCGCAGCGCCGACGCGCCGATCAGGTGCAGCCGCAGCCCCGCGCCGATCAGTAAAATCAGCGCAAGCAGGGCATAGCGTCGCGAGGCTAACGTACTGCGAGTGAAAATTATTTCCGATCTGGCTCGTAGATCAGCGCCGTCACGCCGGAGCTGAGTGCGCGTGCTTCCACCAGTTTAAGCGTCGCGGCGGTCCCTTCCTTGAAGAGGCGCTTGCCACTACCCACGACTACCGGATACACAAGTAGCCGATAGCTATCCACGAGGTCGTGCTGTATGAGCGTTTGCACGAGCGCACCGCTACCGTGAACGGTGAGGTCCTGCCCGTCCTGCTGCTTGAGTTTCGTGATTTCTTCCACGACGTCGTTTTTAATCAGAACCGAATTGTTCCACTCGGCTTTATCCAGCGTTGTCGAAACCACGTACTTGCGGACGCCATTGAAATATGCCGCGCCCTCGTCCTCGCGACCCGGCCACGCAGCGGCAAATCCCTGATATGTCACGCGCCCCAAAAGCAGGGCATCGCTGGAGAGTGTTTCCTCACCTTTGAATTTCGCGATCTCGTCGTTCCAGTAGGGCGCACTCCATGAGGGCTGTTCCATCACGCCATCCAGTGACAGGAACGTGGTTACGACTAACTTGCGCATTTGATTTTTCCTTTTGCTTTTGTTGATGCACATATCATAACGGCTGGGAGAGACGGCGTATTGTACAAAAGGGACATTTACTATGACTCATCTAAAATTTGGGCGGGTGTCTGCCCCACAAAGCGCTTCAAAGATCGTGTGAGGTGTGGTTGATCAAAATAGCCTGCCTCAAAAACGGTGTCGAGGATGGATTTTCCCTGCTGCAAAAGCAGTTGGGCATGTTGGGCGCGTTCAATCTGCTGGATCACCTGATGCGTAAGTCCGGTGGCTTGCATGAACCGCCGCCGCACGGTGCGAACCGACAGCGCGTGCGAGTGACCACGCAGCACTGAGTCGACAACGGTATCGCGCCGAAGCATATCCTCGCGCACCAGCTTTTGTACAAACTCATCCGCGTTCTCGAAATCGGGGAACTGCCAGGATGCCCCTTGCAGCCAGAAGGAGCGACTATTTGCTTCGGGCAGATTTATCCCGCCATCGACGAGATTTTGAGCCGGCAGATTGGGCATAAACGTCCCAATCCTGAAAATAATTCCAAAGATTTCAGCATCCTTTGGAACAGGAGCGGGCATTGCCTTTGTCTCTGGTCCAAGCAAGGTCAGATAGGTTCTGTCCAGTTCACGAGTGACAACCATTCCCCAACGGCATTCGGCACGCGAAATAAACGAGCCGCCGCCGATGGTTCGAGTGCGCCAAACCGTTTCAACAAAAGACGAGTCCGAAGCTCTGCTATCGAAGACGAACTTCATATTTTTGTCTCTTCTCCTGGTATCTCAAGCGCAACCGAGCCAACATGCAGCGAGTCTTGCAGTGGATGAACCCTGCTCAGTTAAACGGGAACCTATTCCTCTACCGTTTCGGTCGCCTCATTGCCCGCGCCTTCAATGGAAAGCGTCTCGTTCAGGCGCTTTTCAATGGTCGCGACCTGCTCCGGCGTGAGCGCACCGTACTTCTTTCGCGTGTCGGAGCGCAGCCGCTTGAGCGACGGCTCCTTGTCCTTGCGGGTGAGGACGACCGGGATCGTTGGATTGTTGATCTCGATGCGGACCGATGGGCTGGTGAAGGCGATTACGGGCTGAACCTTGACACCGGGTGCGGCTTCATCGACAAGCGGCTGAATGACCTGTACAGCGGCGGCGGCTTCATCGAACGGTTTGCCGATTTGTTCCTGCCGCATGAAGGTGAGCAACTTGCCGAACGGACCCCGCGCACGGTAATCCGTGATCACGTTCCCGTCGATTTTGAGCGGTCCAGTCTGGTAGCGCGTGACGAATGTGAATACGCCATCCGTGCTGACGAGGACATGATGCGGCTTGAATAGATAGTTATATAGCACGCTGTCCTGCCGAATACCCTTGAGCGCAGCCTGGATTGCATCTTCGGGGTGCGGCTGCCGCACATACTGGTTGGTCATGCGAACGCTGGTCCATGTCGTCAGCAGCGCAATCGGCATGATAATACATGGAATGGAAATGAGGAGCGTATCGGCTTTGGGCGCGAGGTTGGTGATCAACAAGCCGCCAACAAGAAACACGAGGCTGACGAAAAACAGCACCTGCGCGATACGCCGATTGCGCTTGATGTGCTGCTGATTGGTGAAGACCCGCATGTACCCTCTCACGAAACATCAGAGGCGGTTCATTGTACCACTTCGGGCGGGGTTCTGTCGGCGCGTCGGTCGTGTATCCTCAGGGCAAACATATCAAAAGCGTGGGCGGACACGCAGATCCGCCCCTACGAAAGGCGCACTGTATAGGGGCGGACCGATGTGTCCGCCCGTGACTGACACCGTGTTTCTGTTTTGATGCGTTTGCCCTGTATCTATTCCAAACGTCGCTCACTTTTGCGCCCATTGTTATAATTCACGCGCAGGATCGATTATTTTCAAAAAGGATTTCACAGTGGACAAGAATCTCGGTCGTGACGCGACGGCAGAAGCAATCGGGACGTTCATGCTCGTGCTGGTCGGCGCAGGTGCGGGCGCGTTGAATGTCGGCGGGTTGGTCGGTGTGGCGCTGGCGCACGGGCTGATCCTCGTCGGCATCATTTATACCTATGGTCACATTTCCGGCGCGCACGTCAACCCGGCGGTGACGCTCGGCCTGCTGACAGGCGGCCACATCTCCGTCACGCGCGCGGTTTACTACTGGATCGCACAGCTCATAGGCGCGGTCGTCGCGGCGGGCTTCATCAAGCTGATGATCCCGGTCGATGCGGCGGGCGCGGTGCTGACCAGTCTCGGTGAGACGAAGGGCAGCCTGACAGGTAGCTACCTGATCAACGCGCTCGCCATCGAATTCGTGCTGACCTTCCTGCTGGTGAGCGTCGTCACGCAGGCGGCGGTCTTCGGCAAGGTCGGCGTCGTCGCGGGTCTCGCGATTGGCTTGCTGCTGGGCGCGTGCATCCTGTTCGCGGGTCCGATCACAGGCGGGTCGCTCAATCCGGCGCGCACCTTCGGTCCGGCGCTGCTCAATGGTGGATTGTTCACGTATGGCATCCAGTACATGATCGCGATCCTGTTGGGCGGCGCGGCGGCGGGCTATATCCAGAACGCCTTCTTCAAAACGCCAAACCCGGCAGAAGAAGCGGCGAAGGCGAAGGCGCGGCGCTAGGATCGTTCCGGGATGCGGGTCGGGCAAAAACCGGGATGAAGACGGGTCGGGCAAGCCGCGACCCCTACACCGGACTTCGCGCTTTGTGTAGGGGCGGGGCTTGACCCGCCCAACCACGACAATCACGCGACCCAAATCCAGCGAACAAAGTTATCGAGCAGCGAATAGCCATATGGAATACTGACTGCCGCCCAGAGCAGCACCAGCCACCAGCGGCGCAGCAGCATCGCGGCGGCGATGAAGCACGGGAACAGCACCAGCGAGTAGCGGATCATGCTCTCGAACTGCGCGCCCTCGTGGTAGCGTAGCAGAATGGCGAGCAGGTTGCCGAAGACGAACAGGCTCAACGCGGGGCGCATCCGCAACAGGACGATTACGCTGAGGACTGCCATCAGCAGCAGCGCCCACGCATTGCGCAGCTCGAAATCGAAGGTGCGGTTAGCCTGCAAGCGCGTGAGGAATTCCGCGATGCCTTCCCAGGGCAGGCGCGTATAGAGCGCCCACTGATGCGCGAACACAGCATCCGTCGAGCCGAGCGAATTCACGCGCAAATAGCCAAGATACAACGCCGTCCCGACTGCGCCGCCGACGGCAGCCGGGAGCCGCGCAAGGATTGCGCGCATTCCTGCTTCGCGAAACTGCACGTAGGCAATCCATGCCAGCGGCGCGCATAGCACAATCCCTTGCAGCCGAACCAGCGAGGCGAGCGCAGCCATTATCCCGGCAAGCAGCCATTGTTTGCGCAGTGCAAGCAGCAGCGCGGCCAGCGTGAACGCCAGATACACGGATTCGGTATACCCCGCGACGAAATAATATGCGGTGGGAAACGTCACGAGGATCAGCAATGTCCGGCGCGCAAGGTCCGCATTGCCAAATTCAATCTCGATAAATTTGAAGAGCAATATGAACGCAATCAGACACGCGACATTGCTCACGATGAGCGCCGACAGGACGTAGTTTTGTCCTGCGAATGGTGCAAGCGCGCGGATCAGCATCGGGTATAGCGGTGTGAAGACAATCGCGCTATCGGCGCGGTAGCCCTGTATCGCGATTTTGACATACCACGCCGTATCCCAGCGATGCCAGGGCGCGACAATGCTGGCGAGCGGCGCATCGGGTGGGAGCGCCTGATCGTAGGTTTCGCCGCTCTCGTTCGCGTTCGGGTTGAGCGGGTCGTAATTCAACCAGGACGGTTTGCCCACTGGGTCGCGCGTCAGGATGAGCCATACCGCGACCGCCGTGAAGAGCCGCAGCGCGAGGAAGGCGAGCGTACCAAAACGCACGGCGTCGTCACGGTAGAGCGCGCGGAGCGGCGCGGGCAAGCGGTCCGCGAAGGTGGGTTGAAAAATGTTCGTAGCCATAACTCCGTCTCTCGCAAAGCGAATATAGGATAAACGGTAGCGTTGTACCAACCTGCACATTATGGTAGGCTCCTATTTTATGAACTACGACGCCCTCACCACAGAAACGATCCGTCATCTGCAAGCGCTCATCCGGCTGGATACCTCGAACCCGCCGGGCAACGAGTCACTTGCCGTCGCGTATATCGCGAGCCAATTGGACGCGGAAGGTATCCCGTACACCATCCTTGAGCGCCGCCCCGGACGCGGGAACATCATCGCGCGGCTCACCGGTGACGGAAGCGCCGCGCCGCTGCTGCTGATGGGTCACACCGATGTCGTCCCGGCGGAAGCGAGCGCATGGACGCACCCACCCTTCGCGGCAGAAATTGTGGACAACCACTTATGGGGACGCGGTGCGCTCGATATGAAGTTTATGGATGCGTATGAACTGGCGGTGTTCCTGCGGCTGCATCGCGAGCGCACCCCACTCAAGCGCGATGTGATCCTTGCCCTCACCGCCGATGAGGAAATCGCAGAAGGCAACGGGATCGATTGGCTGGCTACTGCACACCCCGACCTGATCCGCGCGGAATATGCGATCAATGAACTGGGCGCGACGACGGTTTGGTATGGCGACAAGCCCGTGTATGGCATTCAGGTCGCGGAAAAAGGCTGCGTGTGGATACGCCTGACACGGCGCGGCGCGCCCGGCCATGCGTCGATCCCGCGCGCCGATAATCCCGTACTTGCGCTCGCGGAACAAGTCGCACGGCTTGCCCGTTTTCTCCCTGAGACGACTCTGACACGCACCACCGAACAATACGTGAATGGGCTGGCGAGGGTCCTCGGTGGCGGATATAACGAACTTATAACAACCGCGCATAATCTTTCTGCGCCAAATCCGTTTCCCGACCTGCTGCCCGATACGCAACGGCAGACGCTCCACGCGCAGCTTCACAACACCGCCGTACCGACAGAACTGCACGCCGGGTACAAAACAAATGTGATTCCCTCGTCGGCGTCAGCGGTGATCGATGGTCGCTCGCTGCCCGGCTTCGATACAGCGGCATGGCTGGAGATGTTCCATCCGGCACTCGACCCGAACACGGAACTTGAGGTCTTCATCGAAGCACCGCCGCTGGAAGTCCCGCACGATAACGCGCTTTATCGCTTGATGGAGCGCACGCTCACGCAGGCGCATTCCGGCGCATCGGTGCTGCCGATGCTGATGACAGGCGCGACCGATGCCAAGTATCTCGCGCCGCTCGGCGTGAACGTCTACGGCTTCTCGCCCATCCGCTTCGAGCGCGGCGCACCCGGCGCGGAACTCATCCACAGCCACGACGAACGCATTCCGCTCGACGGGCTGGATTTCGGCGTCCATGCGCTGTGGGATGTCGTCTCGGTTGTCGTCATTGGCGGCGCGTGAAATCCGTGTATTTATACGAAATTGTTACGCCACACTCCCTATCAGCGCTGACCCGAATCCGGTAACATCTGTCATAGAAAACGCATCACGTTCATCGGCTTGCCTGGGAGGGACTCTACAATGCGGCGTATCCTGATCGTCGATGACGAAGTAGGCGCACGGACCGTCATCGGGATTATGCTGGATAAAGGCGGCTTCAAGGTCTCGAAGGCCAAAGACGCGAACGAAGCGCTGTCGCTCCTCGAAAAGGAAGGCACGCCCGATATGATCATCCTCGACGTGATGATGCCAGGTATGGATGGCATCCAGCTCTGTCGCGCGCTGCGCAAGCGGACGCCCACACAGAGTACGCCGATCCTTATCCTCTCCGCGCGCGGAGACGCCGAATCGGTGATGCGCGGGATGGACGCAGGCGCGACCGATTACCTGCCGAAGCCGATCCTCAACCACGATCTCGTCGCCAAAGTACGCACGCTCCTCAAGATGAACAGCACAGTAGAATAAGGTGGTCATGTCGAAGAAAATTCTGATAGTCGATGATGAGATGGGGGCGCGGGTCCTGATCAAGGCGTTTTTGGATCGCGGTGGGTTCGAGGTCGTCACGGCGAAAAATGGCAAGGATGCGCTGGCCTTAATCGAAGCGGGACCGCTCCCGGATTTGATCCTGCTCGACGTGAATATGCCGGAAATGGACGGGATTACATTCACCCGGACAGTACGTGGAAAATTCCCCGCTGCGCAGCTTCCGATTATTGTGCTATCTGCTTCCGGGGATGCGGATACCGTCACACGCGCGATGCGTGCAGGCGCGACGGATTTCCTCAACAAGCCAATTTTGCATCATGACCTATCCGCAAAGGTCAAGGATATTTTGAAGCTGGAAGAATAAACATTCAGCTATTGGCATATTACAAATCGTCGTCTTGACGAGTACGTAGTCGCGCCCGTATAATCACCTTCAGCGGACGTTTAGCTCAATTGGCAGAGCATTTCGTTTACACCGAAAGGGTTGGGGGTTCGAGTCCCTCAACGTCCACCACCTTATCCGCTATCACAGTCCAATGCTCCGCTCCGGCTGGTGCGCCGCTACGTGCTTGCCCCGGTACGAACTTTTTTGTTGCCCCCAAGCATATCGGAAGTGAACCAACTCAGGCTGGTAACGATCTCATTGAAAGTCTTCCTCAGTTCTTGCTTCAGATAGTGTATCCTCAACGCCCCGATTTAGAACACGTCTTGACCTGTCGCTAGATGTTCTGACGATGAGCAAAAGAGTTTACGGCTCTTTCGCCCGCATAAAGACCCGCTGGTTCTGGCAGCAAGGCTTCTACGTTGAAATTTAGCACGCTTCAACTGAGGACTTGCCACCGCAGCGAAACCGTGAGGTTCACTGGAGGATAGGCTAATGACTCGGATATTCGTTTTTACCAATCACAAGGGGGCGTCGGCGTGCGTCCGTAAAGGCGTATTCATGTAATGCCTCGCAAGAGGTTACGGGTAGTGAGAACCCGTATGGTCACCTGATTTACCGGAGGGGGAAACCCTGCAAGGGAACATAGCATATCAGGAAAGCGTTGGGTCTGGAAAATCAGACAGACAGACTGCGATGTGAGACCAGAGGAGTGATATGGTCAAGGCTACACTGCTTTAAACCCAGTCTCTTGGTTCTAACCCGCCGAGATGCACGAAAGCTGATTGGATACGTGCATAGGGGATGTTTACGAGAGTTTCTTGCCAACAGCTAGAGACTGTAAAATAAGTTGGCTCTCCCTCAACTTTGGTGCAGGGAACTGGGTCAGGCAATGGCGAGGAGTACACGGCGACGCAGGAGGTCAAAATTGGCTCTGCCATACATCTGGCGTTTGAGAACCTTGAGCCGATTGACATGACCTTCAGTAAGGCCATTGCTGTAGGGAAGCTCCAGGGCAGCATAAATAACAGGGAATTCGCGCTGAAGTCCAGCAGCAAAACGGGTCAGTTCAGGCAGACCGCTGGCTTGACAATCGTCAATCCAGGGTTGAAGAAGGGCGGGTTGCTGCTGACGCACCAAGCTGAAGAAGCGTTGGGTCAAGGCAAAAGCGCGTTCGACATCAGGGATTTGTCGCAAGAAATGACGCAAGTGGAGTTGCTCCTGAGTGAGTTGGGTCGGGGGATGAATGAAAAACCAGACCAGATGTCGAGAAGCAGGCAGCGTAGACGTAGCCTGCGCGACGCTTGGCTGGGAGCCGAGCGGTCGAAAAGGTTGGACTTGACGAGCCGATGGGCGTCCCTTTGGTTCTGGTTCGCGACGCAAGGCGACCCACAACCACACCATGCGGATGGAACCCGGATAGCCGCGTTCAACTATCTCGCGCCACAATTGCCGACTATCGTGACAACCTTCATCCCAACGCGCTTGCAAATAAGCAGCAAAGGGGTCGAGGATGCTTTTCTGCCGTTGGGAGCGTTGAATGTCAGGGAAACTATCGCTGGCAATATACTTGCGAACCGTTTGGCGGCTCAGATGGAGACGGTTCGCTATCTGGAGAATATTGAGACCGCGCGCGTGCAAGGTTTTCACCTGCGTGTAGCGCTCATCGCGTCGCGCACGGCTGGCTTGCTGCTGAACCTGGTCCTTGGTTCCGCGTCGACGGGAGCGGTCATTGAGAGTGATAGGCGGTGTACCAGAGGTACTGTACGTATACGCGACCAGTTGCGGGCGCAAGCGGTCTAACAGACGCTCGAAGGCTTCGCGGAAATTGCCCAAAACATGCCAGCGGTCTGCGACTTGAATTGCCAACGGCGCACCTTGGCTTGCCCCGCGCGCGTACTCGGTGGAACGGTCGCGCGTAATCACCTCTACACCCGGATGCGACTGAAGCCAGTTAGCAAGCACCTCGGCGGTTCGCTCAGCCAACAGCGCGACGGGCCGATGCGTTTCGCCATCCACCAGGAGCGTGCCGTAGCGATGTCCTCGACGTAACGCAAAATCATCAACCCCCAGCACGCGCGGCGTAGGCTGAACCGGAATGGGACAACGTCGGATATAACGCAACAACGTACTCGCTGAGGCGGCCATCCCCTGCCGCTTACTTTGGCGAGTTCCTGCCTCTCCGCCTAATGCGCATCCAAGACCAGTCAAGGTATCAGTTAGGCGCACCGTTCGTTGAGCGCTGGGCGCGACTAGCGCCGGTATCCGCTCACAAAAGACTTTCACCGGACAGCCGCCGTTTACGCAGCGAAAACGCCGTACTCTCAGCACCAATCGGATGCTTTTCCCACTGCTCGGCAAATCCAGTGGCTGGCGCTGGTAATGACTATGCACATGGATTGAGACTTCCTGGCAACCTGGACAACGGCTTCCCGCACTTTGAGCCTCTGCTACAATCGTTAACTGTTGCTCTTGAGTTTCGACAGCACGAATTCGAAATCCAGGCAATTCAAATGGTATACAATTCACGTTTTTGTACAGGTCTTCTACATGGGGAACTTAGTTTTGGAGCAAGCCCCATTTTACTGTTTCCTGCCTGACCCAGTTCCCTGCACCAAAGTTGAGGGAGAGCCATTCTTGACAGTCTCTGTGAAGCAAAGCGAGATCCGCATTCAACTGAGGCACTCGCTGGTTTGATTGCGCTCGGCGTGGGCTGTCTCGGTTCAACCTCTACTGGGTACGACCGCCGTTGCTCGACATCCACCAGCATTTCCGCCACATATGATAATCCCCCAATCGCTCGTCCCGCAATGCTCGAACAGAACCGCTCCACCCCGTGCGTCATTTTGTCTGCTTTAGTGACCACCACTTCATCGACTGCTAACAGGTACGTCCCACCCGCACTTACCAGGTGTGCCTGGAGAGTCACAAATCCTTCGTACAGCCACTTGGATATTTGAACGCCCTCATCTAATCATGATTTGTTTGTGGCTTTGCGCCCTGCAACGAAACGCGGCGCGTTGTCGCTGATGAGTGCCGCGTCGCTGGTCGCTGTGACGAACCGAAAACCGTGATCCATCCAGTAGTGCAGATCATTATCGGCGGCGATGCCAGGGATCTTGCCCGCTGCGTTGCACACGTCGCGCACATGCAAAATCATCTGCTCGTGCTCTGGTGACCCAAACGGCACGCCCATCGAACGCGCAAGATCGTTGGGACCAAGCCATAACCCATCTACACCTTCGGTATTGAGGATCGCCTCGGCGTTTTCAACCGCTTGCACGGTCTCGATTTGTATTGCGAGGAACACCTCGTCATCGATCCGCTGCGCGTAATCCGTCCCGTGAAACATAGCGAGCATGGGCGACCATGAACGCCCGCCGCGCGGTGGATAGCGAACCGCGAAAGCGGCATCCTGCGCCTCTTGCGCGGTGTTCACCATCGGGACGACGATGCCTAGTGCGCCCCGGTCGAGCAACCGCCCGATGGCGTAGAAATCGTTGCCCGTCACGCGCGCCATCGGCACAGCAGCGCCAAGCGCGATGCTCCGAAAGGCGAGCGCGGCGAGGTTGTCATCCCACGCGCCGTGTTGAAGATCGACCAGCACGAAATCGAAGCCGGATCGCGATAGAATTTCGGCGGCATAGGGGGAGCCAAGTCCGACGCTCGCGCCAATCGCGGCTTCACCGCGCAGCATCTGCGCCTTTGCAGGGTTTTGTGTCATTGTGAAGGGTTCCTTTGTTGTGCGCGGGGTCCGACCGTGCCACCCGCGTTCATTGCCAGATTGCCGCCATCCATCGGGATCAGCGCGCCCGTAATCCAGAGCGAGGCATCCGACGCCAGAAATATCGCCAGCCCTTTGATGTCTTCCGGCTGCCCCAGTCGCCCCGCCGGAATGCCTTTCAAAAACTGCGCTTCAAGCAGCGGATCGGCCTGCATCCGCTCCTGCAAGCCGGGGTTGACGACCTGCGCGGGGAGGATCGCGTTCACGCGCACGCCGCGCCCGCTCCATTCGGCGGCCAGTTCGCGCGTCATCTGCGCCACGCCACCCATACCGATACTATACGCGAAATTGCCGCGACCGAGTGCTGTCACGCCGCCAATCGAACTGATGCTGATGATGCTGCCCTTGCCCGCGTTCAACATTCGCCGCCCTGCCTCCTGACAGCAGCAAAAGCGCGCGATGACCAACCCGTGAATCACGCTCGCCATCAGATCGAGCGAGATGTCTTCCGGCTTTGCCAGCTTGCCCGGTCCCGCGACGTTGCCAAGAATATCGATTTTACCGAACTCGCGATCCAGCCGCGCGAACATGGCGCGGATATGGTCCAGGTTGGTGATGTCGCCCGCGACCGGAATCGCGCGCCGCCCTAATCCTTCGATTTGCGCGGCGGTCGCCTCGACGCCTTCCTTGTTCAAATCCGTGATGAGCAGGTCCGCGCCTGCTTCCGCGAACGCGAGCGCCATTGCCCGCCCCATGCCCTGCGCCGCGCCGGAAACCAGCGCCACGCGCCCGCTCAGATCAAATAATGAATGTGTCACCGTTGTAAGCCTTCCAAAGATTTTTTAATCTGCTTGACAACACTTGAAAACGAATTATACTGTCCCTGTAAATTGTTTACAAATTTTGATGGTTCTTGTTTTTGGAGGCTTGAATGTCGATTTTCGATGATCGCAAATCCCGGATGTCCCGCCGTTCGTTCCTGCGTACGGCAGCGATTGGCGGCGCTGCGGCGGGCGCACTGTCGCTTGGCGGCTTGCCCCGCGCGGCGCGGGCGCAGGATGTCAAGGGTTCCAACCTGACAATACTCTGGCTGGAACCGTCCATCGTCGCGTCGAAGGACACCCGCCGCAAAGCAATGGAAGATTGGGCGGCTGCTGCCGGGGTCAACCTTACGCTGGATACCATCGCGCTTGACAAACTGGCCGAAAAACTGGCAACGATGGCCGAAATCAAGGGCGGCGCGGACCTCGTGGAAATGTACTCGATGGATGTGGCCGTTAATGGTCCGGTGATGAGCGACATCACCGACCTCGCGACCGAACTGGATACCAAACTCGGCGGCTGGTTCGATGGACCGAAGAGCGTGTGCGTTCAAGATAGTAAATGGAAGGCACTTCCCATCGCGATCTTCGGCCAATACTGGCACTACCGGACCGACCTCTTCAAAGAAGCGGGCGCGGACAAGTGGCCGCAGACATGGGAAGAATTGCACCAGATCGGCAAGACGCTCAAGGCGAAGGGCTTCCCGATTGGATTCACACTCGGACCCGCAGTGACGGACGGCGCGACGCACTGCTATTCGCTGCTATGGAGCTATGGCGGGAAGGAATTCGAGGCCGATGGCAAGACGCTCGCGCTCGACTCGAAGGAGACGCTCGCCTGTCTTGAATTCTTTCAGGCATTCTATAAGGATGCGCTCGCGGAGAACGCCTTTGCATGGAACGAGACGGGCAATAATCAGGCGTACAACTCCGGGCAGGTCAGCGCGACCAACAACGCGAACACGGTCTACGCCGGGCTTGCCAAGAACGCGCCCGATCTGGTCGGCAAGACCTCGCTAGGCGGGGCGCTCAAGGGTCCGGCGGGCGCATTCCAGTATATGAGCATGGATTACTGGGGCATCCCGTCCTATTCCGCAAACATCCCCGCCGCGCGTGCTTTCCTGCGCGACAGCTTCTATACGACTGACTTTCAGGCGGCATGGACGAAATCCGGCAACGGCTACAACCTGCCCGCCTTCAATGCGCTGGAAAAGAACGATGCGCCCTGGCCGACGGACCCGAACCTCGCCCCTGCGCGCACGCTCGCCAAGAGCGCGCGGATGCCCGGCTCGCCTGGTCCGTTCACACAGACCATCGGGCAGAGCATGAACAAGTTCCTGATTATCAATATGTTCGCGGCGGTCGCGCAGGGGACCTCTCCGAAAGACGCGATCAAAAAGACGGTCGATGAGATGAACGTGATCCTCAAGGGGTCAGCGTAAGCTGAAACCATGCAAGGACAGCAAACCCTCTCCACACTGAACCCACCTACGCACAGAACCCGTTTCCGCGCGTGGATGGGTCGGGACGCGCTGCAAGGCTACCTGATGCTCGCCCCGGCGGTGCT
Source organism: Aggregatilineales bacterium (assembly GCA_965246845.1). GTDB lineage: Bacteria > Chloroflexota > Anaerolineae > Aggregatilineales > UBA2796 > JBBRMW01. The sequence continues at coordinate 247,726 of CBDFFR010000003.1, read as the reverse complement.
GTGGCTGGTGTTGCTGCTCGGCTACCCGTTCGTGCTGGCGATCTGGCTCAGTCTGACGAACAAGACGGTCGGCAATCCTGGCACGTTCGTCGGGCTGAACAACTTCATCAACCAGTGGAACAGCGAAATCTTCCGGCGCGCCTTTGCGAATACGTTCATCCTGACGGGTGTTACCACCGTGATCAAGTTCGTGATCGGGCTGGCGCTCGCGCTGCTCTTCAACCAGCAATTCATCGGGCGGCGCTTCGCACGGGCGGCGCTGCTGCTCCCTTGGATCGTGCCGACCGTCCTCAGCACAATGGCTTTCTTCTGGATGTTCGACTCGAACCTGAGCGCGGTCAACTGGGTACTGCGCAATCTCGGCTTGATCCAGAAGAATATCCCTTGGCTGACCGACCCGACGATGGCGATGGTCAGCATCATGATCGTGAACTGCTGGCGCGGCATTCCGTTCTTCACGATCACGATCCTTGCCGCGCTGCAAACCGTGCCGCAGGAACTCTACGAGGCTGCCAGCATCGACGGCGCGAACCCGTTCCACAAACTGCGCCGTATCACGCTCCCGATGATCTTCCCGATTTTGAGCGTAGTGATCATCGTCTCCGTGATCGGTACGTTCTCCGACGTGCAGGTGGTCGCCTCGCTGACGGGCGGCGGACCGCAGAACAGCACGCACGTCCTCGCGACCTTGAGCTACCGCGTCGGCCTGCAATCCGGCCAGCTTGGGCAGGGCGCGGCCATCGCGATGTATATGTTCCCGTTCCTCTTCGCGATGATCGCTTTTGAATTGTGGAACGTCCGAAGGAGCGCCCGATGACGGCTGCGGTTCAGCATTTGCAGGGCGCGGCACTGACACGGCAAACGCGCACGGTGCAACGGCGGCGGCGGCTGATGCGCGTCTTCGTGATCTATATCCCGGTGGTGCTGGTCCTGCTGATCATGCTGCTGCCGTTCTACTGGATGCTGGTCACGTCGCTGAAACCGTACCCGGAGATGTTCAACCTGAAAATCAGCCCGTTCTATCCAGTTAACCCGACGGGCGAGCATTACCTCGAACTGCTCAACAACACGAAATTTCTGCTCTGGTTCAAGAATACGCTTGTGGTATCGGCGGCTGCGACGACGATCTCAGTCATCTTGAGCGTCCTTGCGGGCTACAGTCTGTCGCGGCTGCGCTTCCGCGGACGGACCGCAATCAGCGGGATCATCTTCGTCAGCTACCTGATCCCGACGACGCTGCTTTTCATCCCGATGGCCGAAGTCGCGAAACAATTGCAGGTGATCAATCACCTCGAAGCGCTGATCATCGTCTACCCGACCTTCCTGATCCCGTTCTGTACGTGGCTGCTGATGGGCTACTTCCGCACGATCCCGATTGATCTGGAAGAGTGCGCGCTGATCGATGGCGCAAGCCGCCTCCAGACGCTGCGCTTCGTGACCCTGCCGCTCGCCATTCCGGGCATTGTGACCGCGATTATATTTGCGTTCACGCTCTCATGGAACGAATTCATTTATGGCCTGGTCCTCGTCACGGGCGAGAATCAACGCACGCTACCTGTCGGCGTCCTGACCCGGCTGGTGCAGGGCGATCTATACTTCTGGGGTCCGCTGATGGCGGCGGCGCTGCTCGGTTCGCTGCCTGTCGTCGTGCTGTTTTCATTTTTCGTCGAACAATATGTCGCTGGCCTGACGGCTGGTGCGATGAAAGGGTAATCTTGAAACTCGTCACGTTTGCCTATGCGGATCGGATTGCCGCCGGAGCGCTCATTACGCGCGACGGCACGGAGCAGATCATCGACCTGCACCGCGCCGACCCGTCGCTGCCTGAAACGCTGATTGGCCTGCTTGCCCTGGGTGATGCTGGACTCGCACGCGCACAGAACGCCGCGCAATCCGCGCCGCCGGAAGCCGTTATACCGCGCGACTCCGCCAAACTGCTCGCGCCGATCCCGCGCCCCGGCAAGATCATCTGCATCGGCCTGAATTATCGCGACCACGCCACCGAGTCAAACCTCGAACTTCCGAAGTTCCCGGTCGTCTTCGCGAAGTGGGCGAACTGCGTGATCGGTCCCGACAAGCCGATTGTGCTGCCGCGCGTAAGCAACGAAGTCGATTACGAAGCGGAGTTCGCGGTCGTGATGCGCGACTGCCCACGCCATGTCCCGGAAGACGACGCGCTGCGTTACGTGGCGGGTTACGTTCCGTTTCATGATGTGAGCGCGCGTGACTGGCAGATGCGAACCAGCCAATGGACGATGGGCAAGACGCCGGATACATTCGGTCCGATGGGTCCGGTCCTCGTCACTGCCGATGAAATCCCGGACCCGCAAACGCTCGATATTCAACTCACGATCAACGGCGAAGTCTTGCAGCACTCCAATACGAAACACCTGATTTTCACGGTTCAACAGTTGATCGCGGACCTCTCGCAGGTGATGACGCTCGAAGCTGGCGATATTATTTCGACCGGGACCCCAGCGGGCGTCGGTGGGGCGCGCACCCCGAAGCGCTTCCTGAAAGCCGGCGACGTGGTGGCGATCACGATTGAAAAATTGGGAACGCTCTCAAACCCGGTGGTGGCTGAATCATGAGCGCACCAGCAACGACATACACCACCGATGCGACCTTGCAAGCGCTGGATACCGCTGCGCACCTAGCGCTGTACCGCGTAATGCTGGTCATTCGCCGCACCGAAGAACAGCTCGCGCGGGCGCATCAGGGTGGTTTCATCCCCGGCGCGTGCCATACCTACATCGGTGAGGAAGCCGTCGCGACCGGAGTTTGCGCGCATTTGCGCCACGAGGACGCCGTATTCAGCACACATCGCGGACACGGCCACGCGCTGGCGAAGGGCGTCACCCCGCGCGAGGTGGCCGCCGAACTGTTCGGGCGTGTGACGGGAGTATCGCGCGGGCGCGGCGGGAGTATGCACCTTTTCTCGCCGGAAGTCGGCATGATGGGGACCAGCGGCATCGTCGGACCGTGCATCTTGCAGGCGACGGGCGCAGGCTATACCTATAAGTTGCTCAATCAGGATCGCGTCGGCGTGGCCTTTTTCGGAGACGGCGCGGTGAATAACGGCGCGTTCCACGAAGGGCTGAACCTCGCCGCGATTTATGGACTGCCGACGCTGTTCATCTGCGAAAATAATATGTACGCAACCGAAGTCGCGTTTTCTTATGCGACCCGCAATACGGAAGTCGCGTCACGCGGGGCGGCGTATGGTATCCCCGCCTTCGCCGTCGATGGTAACGATGTTCTGAGTGTCTATGAAGCCGCAGGTGAGGCGGTGCAGCGGGCGCGCGGCGGAGGCGGTCCGACTTTGATCGAGTGCAAGACCTACCGCACCCGTCCGCACGCCGAAGGGATGCGCGATGCGGGATACCGCACCACCGACGAGGTGGACTCGTGGAAGGCGCGCGACCCGATCTCCAGCTATCGCGCGCGTCTGATTGAAGCGAATAAAGCCTCGGAAGCCGACCTCGCCGCCATTGATGCCGAAGTGAAGGCGCTGGCCGATGACGCCATCGAATTTGCAAAGAACAGCCCCTATCCTGACGCCGCGACCGCCGCAAAGTATATCTACAGTGAATAACATGCGTGAAATCAGCTTTACCGTCGCCGCGCGTGAAGCGTTGGATGAGGCGATGAGCGCCGACCCGCGTATCTTCGTCGTTGGGGAAGGCATCGGACCGCGCGGCGGCAATTTCAATACGACGCTCGGCTTCTATGAGAAATATGGACCGATGCGTGCCTGCGATACGCCAATCAGCGAGCGTGGCTTCGTTGGCATGTGCGCGGGCGCGGCGATGACGGGTTCGCGCCCGGTCGTGGATTTCATGTTCTTCGATTTTATCCTCGATAGCATGGGCGAACTGATCAACCAGATCGCGAAGATGCAATATATGAGCAGCGGACGGCTCAAAATGCCGCTCGTGCTGCGCGGCGCAATCGGGATTGGCAACTCCTCCGCGACGCACCACTCCGGCAACTATTACCCGATCTTCGCACACCTGCCCGGCATCCGCGTCGCGGTCCCCTATTCGCCCTACGACGCGAAAGGCTTGTTCCGAACGGCGCTGCGCGGTGACGACCCGGTGTTGTTCCTTGAGCATAAATCATTGTTGAATTTCAAAGGTCCGGTCCCGGAAGGCGAGTACACGATCCCATTTGGCAAGGCAAATATCCTGCGCGAGGGGGCGCACGCGACGGTTGTTTCGCTCGCGTTTATGCTCCGGCGAACGGCAGAAGTCTGCGAAAAACTGGCGAGCGAAGGTATTTCGATTGAATTGATCGACCCGCGCACCGTCAACCCGCTCGATGTCGATACCGTGCTGGAATCCGTGAAGAAGACCGGGCGGCTGCTCATCGTGGATGAGACCTTCGCGCCATGCGGCATCGGCGCGGAGATCGCAGCGCAGGTGATGGAGCGCGGCTTCGATGACCTGGATGCGCCCGTCGCGCGCTTGAACGGCGTACATACCCCGACGCCGTACAGCCCGACCCTCGAAGCAGCAGTCGTGCCGGATGCTGCTGCAATCGAGCGCGCGATCCGCGACCTGCTGGCGGAGTAGCGGCGATGGCTATTGAAATTGTGATGCCGCGCTTCGGCTGGACGATGGAAGAGGGCGTCCTCGCGGAGTGGCTCAAAAAGGACGGGGATACAGTTCAGCCTGGCGATTTGCTGTTCACCGTCGAGAGCGACAAGGCGCTCAACGAGGTTGAAGCCTTCGACGCTGGAATCCTGCGCATCCCGCCCGACGCACCGCCGCCGGGCGCGACTATCCCGGTCGGCGGCTTGCTCGCGTATCTGATGCAGCCGGGCGAAGCGCTGCCCGGTGCAGCGCCGCAAGTGGCCGCCGTGATGGATGGGGAAGAACACGGTGATGCACCGCCGCTTGTTGCACCCGTTACAGCAAACGGGACGGCGACCGCCACACGGAACACGCCGACGATCAGCCCGCGCGCAAAACGGATCGCCGCCGAACTCGCAGTCGATTGGACGACGCTCACGGGCAGCGGACGCACCGGGCGCATCATCGAACATGACGTGCGCAACGCGGCGCAGCGGACGCAACTGACCGCGCGTGCCAATACCGCCCGCGTGACGCCGCTCGCGCGCCGGGTGGCGGATGATCTCGGCGTGGATGTGAACGGGCTGGCCGAGCAGAATCCCGATAAACGGCGTATCGCCCGCGCAGATGTCGAAAACGTGGTACGCCGCGAACCGACACCGCCGCCTGCAAGTGTCGCAAGCGATACCGCCACGCCGATGAACCCGATGCGCCGCCGCATCGCGGAACGCATGGCAACAAGCGCGCATACGACCGCCCCGGTCACGCTCACCACCGAAGCAGATGTAACCGAACTGGTCCGCCTGCGCAAGCAGATCAAGGCCGACGCCGGGAAGGACGCGCGCGCCGTCCCGTCCTATACCGATCTGCTGGTCAAACTATGCGCGGAAGCGCTGTCCGAACACCCCGCGCTGAATGCCCGTCTTGAGGACGATTCGATCATCGAAGCCAGTGCGATTCACATCGGGATCGCCGTCGATGCGGATCGCGGCCTGTTCGTCCCGGTGCTGCGCGATGTGCAAAACAAGAACCTGCGCCGCATCACGCAGGAATCGGCGGCGCTGATCGCGCAGGCACGCGCGGGGCAGCTCACCGCCGGCGCGATGCAGGGCGGGACCTTCACGATCACCAATCTCGGCATGTTCGAGATCGACGCCTTCACGCCGATTATCAACCTGCCGGAGTGCGCGATCCTCGGCGTTGGCCGCATCGTCGCGAAGCAGATTGTCACTGATGCCGACGCGGAGACGCTCGCAATTCGCCAGATGATGTTCCTTAGCCTGACCTTCGATCACCGTCTGGTCGATGGCGCGTATGCTGCGCGCTTCCTGCGGCGCGTCAAACACTTCACCGAACAGCCCTATCTGTGGCTTGCGTAAGGATTCCTCATGGCAAATATCAATGCGGATGAACTGCATTCGCTGGTGATCCGCATCTTCACGGGCGCGGGCGTGGCGCAGAACATCGCGGAGCGCGCCGCCCGCCACCTCGTCGATTCCAACCTGTCGGGCGTCGATTCGCATGGCGTCTTGCGCGTCCCGGATTACGTCGATCTGGTCAAACAAAACCGCATGGCGCGCGAGGACAAGCTGGAAGTCATCCGCGACAAGGGCGCAATGATGCTCCTCGACGCGCATTACACATTCGGGCAATGGTCGGCCTGGCAGGGCGCGGGGCTGGCAATCGAGAAGGCGCAGCAGTTCGGGATCGGCGGGGTGAGCGTGCGCAACTCCGCGCATATCGGGCGACTGGGCGAATACGCGGAGCGGATTGCCAGCGCGGGCTTGATTGGCTTCATCTGTTGCAACCTGCAAGGCTCCGGCCAGCGCGTCGCGCCCTGGGGTGGCCGCGAGGGACGGCTCAGTACCAATCCGCTCGCCTGGGGCATCCCGACCAGTGCTGCGCCCATCGTGATTGATATGTCCACTTCAGTATCAGCAGAGGGCAAAATCCGCGTGAAGATGCGGCGCGGTGAACAGCTTACGCCGAACTGGTTGCTTGACTCGCACGGTGAGCCGACGATCAACCCGGCAGATTTATATGGTCCTCCATTCGGCGCGATCCTCACGGCGGGCGCGCATAAGGGTTATGGGCTATCGCTGATGGTCGAAGCGGTGGCAGGCGCGTTGAGCGGCGGCGGCGTCTCACACGCGGATAGCGAAATCGACTCGGTGGAGAATGCGTTTACCGTCATGGCGATTGATATTGAATGGTTCGCGCCGCTGGATGAGTTCCGGCACGATGTAGATGCGATGACCGCGCACATGCGGACCGCGCCGCCCGTCGAACCGAACGGCGAAGTCCTGATCCCCGGCGAACCCGAACGCCGCGAGCGCGCGAAGCGATTGGCAAATGGCATAGAAATCGAGGCCGAAACATGGGCGCGTATACTCGACACTGCACGAAGCGTCGGAATTGAATTATGATCTAAGGTAGATAGATACAAGCAAGGCGCAGCAGCAATGACCCGCAACGATTTTCTCAGCACCCTGACCCCACCCCAGAAACGCAGCCTCGGCGAGGATGTCGTGGACCGCCTACGCGACGCGATTTGCAGCGGGCAGCTCCCGCCACATGAACGGCTGCGCGAAGAAGCGCTCTCTGAATTTCTACAGGTGAGCCGGGGACCGATCCGCGAGGCGCTGGCGCAGTTGGAGCGCGAGGGGCTGGTGATCAGGGAGCCGAACCGGGGCGCGACCGTCGCGCGGCTTTCCTTCGAGGATTTGGAGGAAATCTACAACCTGCGGATGGCGCTCGAACGGCTGGCCGTGCAAAAAGCGATACAACATGCGTCGGCGGCGCATCTCGCGGAGATGCAAACGATTGTGGATCGCATGGCCGAGGCACTCAGCCGGGGAATCACCGGGCAGGAAGCCGCGACGCTGGACCTCGCGTTCCATGAGGTGATCTATCAGGCCAGCAAAAACAAGCGCTTGTACGAGTTCTGGTCCGTGTTGCGCCCACAAATTCATATCCTTCTGCTCACGCGCAACGTCGCCAACGCGGATTTTCGCGATCATTTGCTGGTCTCGCATTCGGCAATATTGGACTCTATTCGCGATAAGGACGAGGCGCAGGCGCTCATAATCATCGAGGATCATTTGCAGGGATCGTACAAGCGCGTATTACTCAGCTATACGCAGGCAACAAACAGTGAGTCTGCGCGTGCATAGGGTGCAATGAAGATGTTTCACGTCGCATTCACGGGCGATCACTTCGACGCTCAGGGTATTTTTAATCATTCGACCGATAGCGGGCTGGATTTGCTGAATTTGCCCTATATCGATACGCGATTTGTGTTGTCGCAAGCACCCCGCGCCGATGATCCCGGCTATTGGGACCGCATCTATTCACTGCAAACCACGCCGGAAGACATCGCGGGCGTGCATTGCCTCGTCGTGCTACGTCCCTGGATCAAAGCAGAAACGTTTGCGAATGGCGCGGCGGACCTGACCGTGATTGCGCGCTCAGGCGTCGGCTACGACAAGATCGACATCGAAGCGTGTACCGCGAACGATGTAGCTGTTTTCAATGCGCCCGTTGCGCTGCACCTTTCGACGGCCTCTTCCGCGCTGATGTTCATGCTCGCGCTCGCCAAGCGGCTGCCCGATCAGGAGCGGATCACGCGCGCGGGGCGCTGGGACTTGCAGGCCAGCGTCGTTGGTATGGAATTGCAAGGTCATACGCTCGGCATTGTCGGCCTCGGCGCGAGTGGGCGCGAACTCGTGCGGCTGATCGCGCCTTTCGCGATGAACGTCATTGCTTATTCTCCGCACGCAGACCCCGCGCAGGCCGCAGCGCTCGGCGTGCAACTAACCTCGCTTGACGCCGTGTTTCAGCAGTCGGATTTCATCAGCCTGCACGCCAGCCTGACGCCCGATAAAGCCCGAATGATCGGCGCCGCACACTTCGCGCAGATGAAGCCGACCGCGTACTTCATCAATGTGGCGCGCGGTGAGCTGGTCGATCAGGATGCGCTGGTCGAAACGCTGCGTGCGCGGCGCATCGCGGGCGCGGGGCTGGACGTCTATGAAGTCGAGCCGCTCCCCAAAGATGATCCGCTAATCGCACTCGATAACGTGATCCTCACGCCGCACTGGTCCCCTGCGACCTCGGATGTCGGGCGGCTGACCGGGCGCTCGATTTTCGGTGGTGTCGCGAAAGCGGCACGCGGCGAAATTCCCGATTATGTGATTAATACGGATGTGCTGGAAAGGCCGGGCTTTCGCCGCAAGCTGGAACGCTTCTCTGAAAACGCCTGATTAAATAGCAGCCCGGTTCAGCCTTTTACTGCGCCCGCGCTCAACCCCGCGACAACGTAGCGCTGCACGATCAGGTAGAAGATAATCGGGAATATCGAGAAAAACAGCCCGGCAGCCAGCACGCGGTCAATCGGCGTGTCAATCATCGAGCGCAGCGAGGCCATGCCCGCCGAGGCAGGCCATAAATCCTTGTTGCTGATCAGGTTCGACGCAAAAAGATACTCGTTCCACGCATAGAAGAACGCAACCACGCCGACCGCGACCAGCCCCGGCAGTGAGAGCGGCAGCGCCACCCGCCGCAAGACGCCAAGCTGTGTGCAGCCGTCAACCTTCGCCGCGTCGTAAATTTCGCGCGGGATCGAATCGTAGACGTTCTTCAAAATCCACGTCCCAAGCGGCACGACGAACGCGGTATCGACCAGCGACAGCGCGGGAATGCTCTCGCGCATTCCGAGTCGCTGATAAATCGCGAAGAGCGGGATCACGATCAGCGCTTCGGGGAGCAATTGCGTGATCAGCAGCATCAGCCCGAATAGATTGCGCCCGCGCCAGCGCAGCACCGAAAGCGCATATGCGCCGATCACCGCCATCCCCACGCAAAGCGCTGTCGTCAGGCTGGAGAGGAGCAGCGTATTACGCAGCCAGAGGGCAATCGGAAAGTTGTCAAACAGGTTCGCGAAGGGCGACCAGTTGATCTCGACCGGAAACAGCGGCGGTGGATAGTGAAAGCTGTATTTGACGGGTTGTACCGCGCTGACAATCATCCAATAGATCGGGAACCCGGTAATCAGGACCATGATCAGGATCACGAGGTAGAGCGGTAGCCGCCGCAAAAAACGCTCGAAACGGGAGCGTTTGCGCGCGGTGGGCAGAACCATAGCTTGTGTCGCCATTATGCCTCCTCACCCGAACGGCGCACCTGCACGATGATGAACGCGATGGTGATACCAAGCGCGACCACGAAGCCCGCCACACCAATAGTCGCGCCATACGAAAAGTCGAATGATTTGAAGGCGGTTGTATACATTCGGATCACCAGCGTTTCCGTGAGGCGTCCCGGTCCGCCGCCCGTCGTCAACCAGATCAATGAAAACTGGCGGAAGGAGAAGATCGAGGCGAGCAGCGACATGAGCAGCAGAGTCGGCGCGATTTCCGGGAGCGTGACGAAGCGGAACAACTGGAACGAGGTCGCGCCATCGACACGCCCCGCTTCATATTGCTCGATGGAGATAGTTTGCAGTGCCGCCAAAATCGACAGCCCGTAGAACGGGAACGCCTTCCACGCCGAAATCGCAACCACAATCGGCATCGCGAGGTTCGCATCTTGCAGCCATTTGGGGTTTTCGGTGATGCCCGGCAGGAGCCGAACCACCACGTTCAGGATTCCGAACGAGGGGTTGATCAGCCACAGGAAGACAAGCACGGTCGGCACATCCGGGAGCGCCCAGGGCAGCGTGATCACCGCCCGCACGAGCGACCGCCCGCGAAAGCGCTGGTTGAGCAGCAGCGCCGAAATCAGCCCCGCGCCGACCGAGACAATCACCACGAAAATCAGATAGGTCAGCGTCGTCCGCATCGACCGCCAGAACGCGCCGTCATCGAAGAGCCGCTCGAAATTGGCGAAGCCAACCCATTTGACCGGACCGCCACCGATAATATCATTGGTGAAACTGGAAAGAATTTCTTGCAGAATCGGTAAAAAGATGAAGAGGCTTTCATAGATGATGATGGGCAGGACCAGCAGATAGGGAAGCATATTGCGCCGCCGCCGCTTGACGAGTGGCACGGCTGTGAGATGAGCAGCCGCTTGAACGGCCATACAGGATTCTCCTCGAAAATTTTAAGCGAGAAACATTTTTGGGAGCCGAACCCCTGTTATCACAAACGGGGATTCGGCTGGAGCGAGACTATTATGCAAACACGCGCTTGGCGAGCGCTTCCAGTTCCTTTTGCGCGTCGCCCATCGCTTCTTCGACCGCGCGGTTCGCCGTCAGCACCTCTTGCAGGTGATCGACGACGATTTTACCGAATTCCGAGTTGTAGAGGATGAAATCGCCCATCACATCCGGCGGCGTGATGTCCACCCCGGCATTGTAGCCAGGCAGCCATTTCAGTCCCGCCAGATATTCAGAACGCGCGCCGCCTTCAAAGGCCGGGATCACGTCGAGCGCTTTTTCCAGCAGTTGCGGGTAGTTCGCGGGCGAATAGAGCCAGGTCAGGAACGCTTTCGCCGCGTCCTTCTTATCGGAGTTGACGTTGACCGCAATCGGGTGAATGCGCGTCAGCGTCTTCTTGCTCGGCCAGGGTGGGGGCGCGCTGCGCAGGCTTTCGTAAACCGATGCGCCTTCCGCGCTGCCGCTGGTCTTAAAGGAATTCACCGCCGCCGAGACTATCAATTCCATCGCGACCTTGCCTGTACCGTACATGCGTACTGCCGTCGCTTCGTCGGTCCCCTGCGGGAAGGCGACATCGTACATCGTCTTGAACAGCTTGACGCCTTTGATGATCGGGTCAGAGCTGACGAGCGGCGTTTTGCCCTTCGCCCACAAGCCATCATAGGGCATTGCCCACTGTTGCAGCGTGAACCATGTCGCTTCCGGTGCGGAGGCGACGTGCGGCGAATAGATGCCGAATTGATCGGGGCGGTGCGTCAGCGCTTTGGCAGCGGCGACCCATTCGTCAATCGTCGTCGGGACGGCGACTTTATCCTTGTCGAAAAGCGCCTGATTGTAGAGCAAGCCGAATTTGACCGTCACGCAATCGAGGCCGTAAAGGTGTCCATCGGCGCGCAGGAAATCATGCGCCTTGCTCAGTTTCTGGTTGACACCCGCCTTGTTCGCGACGTCTTCAATCGGCTCCATTTGCTTTGCGGCGAGCATTCGCACGGCGAGGTCAGGTGTGTTCGTGAAGAGGTCCGCGTCGATTTTGCCCGATTTGACCTGCACCAGAATGTTGTCGGTGTACTGGTCGAACGGCCACCCCGTCTCTTCGACACGCACATCCGCTTGCGAGTCGTTGAATGCTTTGAGCATCGCGCGCCAGGCGTCGGCGCGTCCCGGCTCGTTCCAGAACCACGACATCATCTTGATCGTTTGCGGCGCAAAGCGCACGACAGTCGGCGCGGCGAATACGGTCGAGGCCTTGGAAACGGCCACGCCCGCAGCGGCAGCAACCGCGCCCGCCTTCAAAAATTCGCGCCGTGAAAGGCCGCGCTTTTGCTTTGAAAACTTCTCGTCAGACATTTTTGAATTCTCCTCGGTAAACAGAATTTTTCATCAAAACGGAACCAGCTTGAAAGTCTCTGGCTATCAACTCCTTTCTATCGTACATCGGAATGGTGTTGCAATCCTGAAAAAGCTGCACTATACTGAAAACTGTTAACAATTTACCGTTTGAGCGATTGTAGTCAGCCGCAGTTTTTTTGTCAAGTTCTTCGGAGGTCTTTTCAGGACGTGTTAGACGTTACGCAGTTAAACGCAATTGAGACTTACGGACGGCATTCTTGCCGTCCCAACAACGCGCGCCCTCTGCGTAGGGACGCCATTCTTGGCGTCCGGTTTGCACTGCGTAACATCCAGGCGTACACCCTGAACTCACCTCGCGTTGCTATACATACCCGGAGCAGTCTCAAATGGCACAATTCAAGGTGGTCATCACCGACTTTGGCTCTCCAGAAAACGATCTGGAAGCGGCGGAACTGCACGGTTCCGGCCTCGACATCGAACTGGTGCGGCTCAACGCAAAAACGCCTGCCGACATCTTCCCGCAGGCCGCCGATGCGGACGCGCTGCTCGTGCAATGGGTCAATATCAACCGCGATGTGATCCCGCAGTTGGAAAAATGCCGGGTTATCTCGCGCTATGGTATCGGCGTGGATATGATCGACCTCAAAGCCGCAGGTGAACACGGCATCCGCGTCTGCAACGTGCCGGATTTCTGCATCGAGGAAGTCAGCACGCACACGCTCGGCTTCCTGTTGATGCTCAACCGCCGCCTGTTGATCCAGCATCAGCACGTCATGCGCGGCGGTTGGGGGAACTCGCCCGGCGGCGCGCCCGAACGCCTCTCGACGCAGACGCTCGGCATTGTCGGCATGGGCAACATCGGGCGCGCGGTCGCGAAGAAGGCCGCAAGTATGGGCTTGAAGCTGGTCACGTATGATCCATTTCTTTCGCCTGAACAGGCCGATATGCTGGGAGCCGAACAGGTCAGCCTCGAAGACCTGCTACGCCGCTCGGATTACGTGACGCTGCATTGTCCGCTGACGCCAGAAACCTTCCACCTGATTGGTGGAGCGCAGCTTGCGCTGATGAAGCCGTCCGCTTACCTGATCAATATGGCGCGCGGTCCGGTGGTCGATCAGGCGGCGCTTTACATTGCTCTCAGCCAGCACACTATTGCGGGCGCGGCGCTCGACGTCCTGGAAAAAGAGCCGCCCGCCGCCGATGATCCGCTGCTCACGCTCGACAACATCCTGATTACGCCGCATACTTCCAGTTGGTCGGCGCAATCGATCATTCAACTGCGCAAGGATGTTGCGCGCAACGTCGTCGCCGCATTACGTGGCGAGGAACCCCGTTCCGTCGTGAACCGCGCCGACCTGCGCGTAAGCCAGAGTCACTAACTGGAGGACACATGCCCGCCAATCAGGAACTTGAACGCACCCGCGCCGAATTGAAGCGCATCGGCGCAGATTTTGCGCTGCTTACCACGAACGAAAACGTGACTTATGTAAGCCATTGGGCCGTCCCGGTCGAATTCGGCGCGTTCGCTGCGATGCGCTACGAACCGCCGTTGGCTTTCATTCATGTCGATGACTCCGCCAGCACGCTCCTCGTCGGTGATAATCAGGCTGCGCACGCACAGGCTGCGCACGCTCTGGCCGCAATACAGGTTCACCCGGTCTTCGCGATGGATGAGCGCATCCCCGCCCGCGAGAATTTTCTGAACGCGATTCGCGACACGCTGCGCGATGCAGGCGTGGGCAGCCTGCGCGCGAAACTCGCCGTCGAAGAAAAAACGCTGCCACTGGTCGCTGCGCGCCTGCTCATGACGGAATTCCCCAACCTCGAATTGATCGAGGCCGGACCCGCACTCGCAGCGGCGCGCCTGATCAAGACCGACCGCGAACTGGACCTGCTGCGCTTCGCCGCTGAGGTCAACAAGACCGGACACGAAGAACTCACGCGCCAGTGTCGCGAGGCTGGCAAAGACGAATTTGCGATGTGGTCCGCCGTGCAAAGCGCAATGGAGAGCAAGGCCGGGACGCCGCTCTTTATCTTCGGCGAACTGGTCACGGGCAAGCGCGTCGGCGTGGTCAACGTCCCTGGCGGTCCGCTGCACGTCGTCACGCAGCCGGGCGACCTTGCGTTGATGGATACCAGCCCGCGCGTCAATGGTTATTGGTCTGATACGACGAATACGCAGGTGATCGGCGGCGTCGAGCCTACGGAAAAGCAGCGTCGTTATGGGACCGCCGCGCGTGAAGCGTTTTACGCCGCCGCCGACACGCTGCGCCCCGGTCGCCGCGCACATGAAGCCTTCGATGCCGCCAGCGCAACCTTCGCAAAGCACGGCTTGCAAATCGGGCATTATGGCGGCCATCAGATCGGCGTCAGCGTCAATGAGGACCCGCGCCTCGTTCCCTATGAACAGACCGTGATCGAGGCCGGGATGGTCTTCTCAATCGAGCCGGGCAGCTATGAAGGCGTGGCGGGCGATACAGGCGCACGGATGGAGAAGAGCGTCATCGTCCACAAGTCCGGTCCCGAAATCCTGTGCGATTTTACATGGGGCTTCTGAACTGCAGGAAGCGTCAGATTTCAGAACGCGACCTGGGTGAGGCCGGATTTTGAGGTATGCTATGAGGCCGCCAACTCAGAAAGTCCAACCCCGATGAAGTGTCCGCATTGCCAATCGTTTAACACCCGCCCGTATCAGAAAAGAACCAGTTTAGGCTACCGTATTTTCCGATGCCATGGCTGTCGCTCGACTTACCAATGCCAGCCAGTTTTCAGCATCATCCGAACATCATCAAATTTTTCAGCGGCGATGGACAGCCCTGGTGTCTACATGGGCAATTAGCTGATTTCAGTCCGCTAAGGGAGAAATCTACGTCGGCTCGACAGTTTTGTCGAATGCGGTCTCAATTCTGACAAAAACCCCTTTGTTGCCCCCGACAGGAATCGAACCTGTGACCCACCGCTTAGAAGGCGGTTGCTCTATCCTCTGAGCTACGAGGGCGTACAGTTCCGATTCTATGGGCATAACCGAGCCATGTCAAGCGCCCGGTTCACCTGAAATGCGCTGTTCCGGTTGAAGCTGTACCAGTAGTCCATCGCTCCAATCGTATTTTTGCCGGAAAAGCGCCGCGACCGCTACCTGCAAATCCGGCTCGGCATCCGGTGTAACGATGCGTCCATACCCTGCCCAACGTTGCCCTTCTACAAAAAACGTAATCTGCGGATCATGCTGGATATTCTGCACCCAATGCGTTTTCTCGCGGCCACCTGCGCATAGATAGTAGCGGTCTGCGTGCGCGACGTACCAGATTTCGATTTCGTGCGCCTCGCCGGATTTCCAGCCCTGCGTCGTCAAATAGAGAAATTCCGGTTTGTATTCCATGTGAATGCTCCCTTGATACTGGACGGCTTTGGCAACAAAACCTGCGCTCTGGTGTAGGGGCGGTGGCTTGCCCCACCCGGAAACGCAAACGGCACGATTGCTCGTGCCGCAAGTATCTATAATACAGGCCAGACGCGCCTACTTTTTGCGGGATGCGGTTGCGGTCTTCTTGCCGCCTTTCTTGGGAGCGGGCGCCGCGCGGCGTGCCTCGTGGCTGGTGGAAATTGACTCTTTGAGGACCGCGCCGGCGGTGAAAGTCGGGCGGAAGCCGGGTGGAATATCAATCGGCTTGCCCGTCTTGATACTGACGCCCCGCCGAGCCTTTCGCTCACGAACCTCGAACGTGCCAAACCCGGTGAAGGTAATTCGGTCGCCCGCTTCGAGGCGCTCCTGGATCAAACCAAGGACGGTGTTGAGGGTCGCGTCAGCTTCGGCGGTGGATTTGCCCAATTTTTCCTTGAGAGCAACGATGAACTCTGACTTCTTCATAATGCGAACGGCTCCTTGAATCACGGTGACGTAAAGTGTAGTGTAGCCGGAATTATGCGCTGGTCAACAGGCACAGCGAACGGATGAGCGTCGCTTCTCCGACTATCAAGCGGTTGCCGGGGTACGCTTGCCCTACCGTGCGCTAAAATGCGCGCGTTGGGGTTCCTGAAAAGTGCGCTACAATCGTCTCTGCAACCGGAGCCAGCCGTGAACGACCGCCCACCTGACAAGCCCGATAGCCATTGGTATTCGCTCACGCCGACCACCCGTGTCGACGCGCGCGACACATCACGCGCGGGCGCTGCCCGCGACCGCCGCGAGCGCCGCCAGACGACGGGCGACCTCAAACAGTCGCTCGTGCCGCTGTCCACGCGCCGCCCCGCGCCGCAGCATTTGTTCATCGGTGGCGCGGTAGCCGTCGTCGCGCTGTTTCTGGTGTTTATCATTAGTGTATCGGGGAGCGGGAGCGCAGCCGTAACCGCGCTCCCCACGCAGCGCCCGGTTGTCGCCATCGCGAGTACGCCCGCGACATTGCTTCCAATATTCGTGCTGCCGGATATAAAGCCCTGGACAGGTAAGGAGCGCTTCACGATTTTATTGATGGGGCTGGATGCGCGTCCCGACCAGACGCTGCGCGATGCGCGTACCGATTCGATGATCCTGCTCAGTCTCGACCCGGAGACCAAACAGGCCGGGATGCTCAGTATTCCGCGCGATTTGTACGTCTCGATTCCTGGCGAAAAGGACATGAATCGCATCAACACGGCCTACGTCACCGGGGAACTGCGCAAGCCGAACAGTGGTCCGCTGCTCGCGATGCAAACCATTCAGTACAACCTCGGTATCAAGGTGAATGCCTACGCCGCGCTCAGTTTTCAGGCCGTTATCACGCTGATTGATGCGGTCGGCGGCGTCGATATAGACATCCCCGTGCCGATTGACGACGAAGAATACCCGGATATGAACTTCGGCTACGAACCGCTGCACATCCCGGCGGGCAAGCAGCATTTGAACGGAACGCTCGCGCTCAAATTCGCGCGCACCCGCCACCAGACGGATGATTACGACCGCACGCACCGCCAGCAGCAGCTTTTGCTCACGCTCAAGGAGAAGGTGACGAAGCGCGACATGCTGCCGCAGCTTCTGGGGCAGGCTCCGCTGTTGTGGTCCACGCTCAAGGATGGCTTCCTGACGAACCTCACGCTCGACCAGATTCTGAGCCTTGCGAGCCTTGCGAAGGACGTCCCATTGGAGAAAATCCAGAGCGACAGCATCGAGGGTGATTACACACAGGCCGTTCCCGGCAGCACGGATCAGGCCGTGACGATTCGGCGTGACAAGATCGGTGTGCTGCTCGTCAAAGTCTTCGGACCGAATTACGCCAAATGATTATAAGATTGCGCTATTTTGCGCTACTAATGTTCACACTGGCGGCCTGTACCCCCGGCGCGGATACGAGCGGGATGCGCGTGCGCGTGATCGCCGATGGCAAGGAACGTGCCTTTACGCAGCAGCAGCCGATCACGATTGGGCAGTTTTTGCAGAAGCAGGGCGTCACGCTCGGCGATTTCGATAAAGTCTATCCGCCGCCGCTCTCGCCGCTCTCCGATAACGCGACGATCACGATCATCCGCGTGACGGAGAAAGACGCCTGCACCGAAGAAGATTTCCCATTCCAGACGTTGACGCGCAAGGTGAACGAACTCCCGCCCGGCGAGCGGCGCGTGATTCAGGCGGGGGTCAATGGCCGCAAGCGCAACTGCGCGAAGGTCACGCTCGAAGACGGCGTAGAGAAGCAGCGCATCCCCGGCAGCACGACCATCGTAGCGCAGCCCGTCGATGAAATTGTCGCGGTCGGCATCGACAACAAATCGCTGGAGCCAATTACCATCGCGGGGACGATTGCCTACATCAGCGGCGGGCAGGCGCGCGTGATCGAAGGCAACAGCACCGCGCAACGTTCGCTCCCGGTCGGCGGGGCGCTCGATGGCCGTGTGTTCGCGCTCTCCGGCAAGCAGCTCCTTTATACGCGGCTGCCCGGCGGTGGCGCGACGCCCGCTCCTGAAAACGCGGACGCAGCGCAGCAGATCAACGAGCTATGGCTCCTGCCGGATGTGAGCGACCCCAAAGGCGAACCCGTGCGGCTGCTCGATGATGTGTTATACGCGGAGTGGGTCCCCGGACGCGCCAACACGTTCAGCTATTCGACCGGGCGCTATTCGGATAAATATCCGGGCAATCACGAAGCGCTGAATGATCTGATCATCGCGACTCTGGACCCCAAAAACAACAAACTCGCGCAGGCGCAAAAGCTGATCGCGCGTGGCCTGAATGGGTTGTATGCGTTCTGGGGGACGCAATTCGCGTGGTCGCCGGATGGCAAATCGCTCGCGTGGGCGCAAGCGGATGGCGTCGGCGTGGTCGATGTCAAGACGGGCAAGCCAAGCAAGCTGGTCGATTTCAAGGTGTACAGCGCGACGCTTCCGCGAGGCTGGTTGTGGGTCCCTTCGTTGAGCTGGTCGCCGAGCGGCGGGCTGCTCGCCTCCGCGATACACGGACCGCCCGAAGCGCAGGAAGCGCCCGATGCCAGCCCGATTTTCAACCTCGTGATCAAGCCCGAAAAAGGGACGTTCGAGGTCACGCTCGCGGAGCGCGTCGGGATGTGGGCGCGCCCGCAATATAGCCCGCTGCGCGCCGATGGCAGCGAGGGGTCGCTCGCTTATCTGCGCGCACGCGACGGCGTGAACAGCCTCAACAGCGAATACGACATCGTGATCGCGGACCGCGACGGCAGCAACGCCGATGTGCTATTCCCTGGTCCCGGAAAGCCCGGCTTGCGCCCCGTCGATGACTTTGCGAGCGATCTGGTCTGGAGTAGTGATGCAAGCCAACTGCTCTGCGCCTATCAGGGCAACCTGTGGCTAATCGACCTGACGACGAAGCGCGCGACCGTGATCACAGTCGTTGATGATGCGCGCCTGCCCCGTTGGGGACGTTGAAAGGTTGCCCTTGCTGCGCAAACTGATTATTTTCGGCGCATTCGTGGTGCTGCTCGTCGCGGGACTTTCGACAGCAGTGCTTTCGTATCGCGAGCGAACAACAGTCCAACGCGGCTGGCGCGATGCTGCCGCCGGTAGCAATCTCCCGCAACACGGTCCAATCGCCGGAATCAACGTCGATTTGACACAGTACACGCCCGACGAAGCGCGCGAGCAGGTCCGGCAGATCGTGGGTTACGGCTTTGCGTGGGTGCGCCAGACGATCCGCTGGTCGGCAGTGGAGACGGCGCGCGGCGTGTTCGATTGGTCGCGCTACGATGCGCTGTTCGATATTTTGAAAAGCACACCTGCATTGCGCGTGATTGCCGTAATCGATGAGTCGCCGGAGTGGGCGCGCGCACCCGGCGCGGAAGGCAGTCGTTACGCGCCACCCGCCAGCCCCGCCGATTTTGGGGCGTTCGCGGGACAGGTCGCCGCGCGCTACGCCGGGCAAATCGCGGCCTACCAGCTTTGGGATGAGCCGAACCTCGCCGCGCATTGGGGCGGGCTGGATGTGCGCCCGGCAGAATACGCAGCCATGCTGCGCGCGGCGTATCCATTGATCAAGGCAACGGACCCCGACGCGCCCGTGATCGCCGCCGGACTCGCGCCGACCGTTGAGGCCGGACCGCGCAACCTCTCCGATGTGGCGTATCTGGATGCGCTTTACGCGAACAGCGCGCGGGAGGTGATGGACGCGGTTTCCGGCAAGCCTTATGGCTTCGACCGTTCGCCGGATGATCGGACCGTGAACCCGGCGGTCCTGAATTTTTCGCGGCTGATTTTGCTACGCGAGGTGATGGAACAGCACGGCGACGGCGAGAAGCCGATTTTTGCGTCGCATTTCGGCTGGAACCACCTGCCGGAGGGCTGGACCGCCGCGCCTTCGATCTGGGGACAGGTCAGCGCGGACCAGCAGCGCGATTACACCATGCGAGCGTATGCGCGGGCATCGCAGGAGTGGCCGTGGCTATCTGCGCTCATTCTTGAAAGCTGGGAGCCGAACGCGCCGAAAGACGACCCGGTGCAGGGCTTCGCGGTGCGCAACCGGATCGCTGATTGGAAGCTGACGTTTGCGGATGGGCTGACCGCGAACGGCTTGTATACCGCCACGCATCCCGCAATTCGATATACGGGCGAATGGCGTTTCGGTCCGCTTGGCGCGGATGTCGGGCAGAACAGCGACAAAAGCGATAGCAGCTTCAGCGCGCCGTTTACGGGTAGCTCGGTGGCGCTGCGCGTGCGCCGCGATGATTACGTGGCGTACCTCTACATTACGGTAGACGGGCAGCCCGCCAACGCGCTCCCGACGGATGGAAGCGGGCGCACGTTTATCCTGCTCACGTCGACCGACCGCCAGCCGCGCACGGAGACGATCCTTGTCGCGCAAAACCTCGCGCCCGGTCCGCATACGCTCGCGGTGCGCGCCTATCTCGGCTATGGGCGCTGGGCGATTGCCGGGATCGCCATCGGAGCCGCGCCGCCGGGAGAGCAAACGCCGCTGATCGCGGGTGGCGCATTCCTGACGGTGATTGCGCTGGTCGGCCTCGTGTGGAGTGGGCGGACGCTGTCCTGGGCGCGGCTGGCGAACCCGGCGGGCGGGGTTGCGGCGTACCTGCGGCGCATGGCCGATGTGCTGCTCGGTATAGCAGTCGCGGCGGCGGCAGCGCTGGGGATGCTGCTCACCTTCGGCGGGGCGCTCCCGAACCTGTTCCGACGCGATGAACCTGCCGTCATCCTCACGATCCTTACTGCCGGACTTGCATACTTTTCGCCGGGCTTCCTGATCAACGCAGCGGCGGTGATCCTGCTGTTCCTACTCATCTACAACAAGCCCTCGCTTGGATTGTGTCTGGTCGCGTTCTTCGCGCCGTTCTTCCTCTACCCGGTGCAGAATTATCTTCGCGCGCTGCCGATGGTCGAGCTGTGCCTCATTCTGACGGTGGTGGCGGTTGCGTTGCGCGGGTTGCTCGCGCTGCCGGGGCGGGTTCGCGCAACCAGCGGACGCCAGGAATGGCGTCCCTACATACAGATTTACGCGATTGATTACCTGCTGGTGATATTCATCGCGCTGGCCGTCCTCTCGCTGTTGTGGAGCGAACAACGCGCGCCCGCGATTCGTGAACTACGCATCATGGTCATCGAGCCGATCCTGTTCTACGCGCTGGTGCGCGCCATCAAGCCGGAGCGCGGCGACATGCTGCGGCTGGTCGATAGCTTACTGCTCGGCGCGGTGGCGGTCGCGGCGGCGGGCATCATCTACCAGATCGCGACTGGGAGCCGGGGTCCGCTGACGAGCGTGTACGGTTCGCGCAACAACCTTGCGCTTTATCTGGGGCGGGCGCTACCTTTTGCGCTCGCGATGTGCCTGTTTCCACTCGGCAGGTTGCGACGCGGCGCGGCGTTCGCGGTGCTGTGCCTGCTGCTCCTCTCGGTGCTACTCACGCAGAGCGCGGGTGCGTTGATTTTGGGCATTCCGGCGGGGCTGGCGGTGACGCTGCTCGCGTGGAATCCCCGGCGCGGGCTGCTCGTCGTGCCGCTCGGCGTGGTGCTGCTTGGGGTGGCGCTTGTCGTGCTGCTGCCGCGATTGCAGGCGTCTAACGGGGGTAGCCTCGAAAGCTGGCTGACGCGCGGCAACGTCTGGACGAGCGCGCTCAATCTGTTACGAGAACGCCCGATTACGGGCGCGGGTCTCGACCAGTTTTTGTATCTGTATCGCTCCCGCTACATTCTGCCGGATGCCTACAAGGAACCGGACCTCTCGCATCCGCACAACGTAGTCCTCGATTTCTGGGTGAGCCTCGGACTCGCGGGGCTATTGCTGTTTTTCGTGCTGCAAGCTGCTTTCTGGACGACACTCTTTCGCGCACGGAATCGACTGCGCGGCGATGTATTTGCGCTTGCGTTGTGCGCGGGCGCGATGGGCGCGATGGCGGATTTCCTGGCGCATGGGCTGGTCGATAACAGCTACTTTGTGGTCGATCTGGCGTATGCGTTCTGCCTGCTGCTGGCGCTCGCGGCGTGGCTCTCCACTATGCACGTTGCGGACTCCGTGCGAGAATAAGAACGGTTTTCCAGAAAGGCAATTATGCGCGTACTTATCACCGGAGGGGCGGGCTTCCTCGGCTCGCATCTGTGCGACCGTTTTCTCGCAGAGGGTTACGAGGTTGTGGCGATGGACAGCCTGCTCACGGGCAGCGTGGAGAACATCGCGCACCTGACGGCCAACCCGCAGTTCACCTTCATTCGCCACGATGTCACCGAACCGATCCAGATCGAGGGACCGCTCGACGCTGTGCTGCACTTCGCCTCGCCCGCCAGCCCGATTGATTACATGAAATTCCCGATTGAAACGCTCCGGGTCGGCTCCTTCGGGACGCACAACGCGCTTGATGTAGCGCGTGATAAAAATGCGCGCTTCCTTGTCGCCAGTACGAGCGAAATTTATGGCGACCCGCTGGTGCATCCGCAGCAGGAAGACTATTGGGGCAATGTCAATACTATTGGACCACGCGGCTGCTACGACGAGGCCAAGCGCTACGCCGAAGCCGCGACGATGGCCTATCACCGCGCGTTCGGCGTGCAAACGCGCATCGTCCGCATTTTCAACACGTTTGGCGAGCGGATGCGCCTCGATGATGGCCGCGTGGTCCCCAATTTCATCGGGCAGGCATTGCGCCAGAAGCCGCTGGAACTTTACGGCGATGGCGAGCAGACGCGCAGCTTTTGCTACGTCTCCGACTTGATCGACGGCATTTACCGCCTGCTGCGTTCCGATGAAATTTACCCGGTGAACATCGGCAACCCGAACGAAATGACGATCCGGCAGTTCGCGCATATTGTGAATACGATCACGGATAACCCGGCGGGCATGGTCATCAAGCAGGACCTGCGCATCAAGGATGACCCGCAGAAGCGCAAACCGGATATTACGCGCGCGCGGTCGATCCTCGGTTGGGAACCAAAAATCGATGTCGCGGAAGGGCTGGAGCGCACGATCCGCTATTTCGAGGGGCGCGTCCGTGCCTGAGTCGCGCATCCGCACGCTCTTCATGGGGACCCCGGAGTTCGCCGTCCCGCCGTTGCGGGCGCTGCTGGATAGCGAACGCTATCAGGTCGTCGGCGTCGTCACGCAGCCCGACCGCCCCGCCGGACGTGGCAAGCAATTACAGGCGTCCCCAGTGAAGCAGGCCGCACTCGCCGCGAACGTCCCCGTTTTGCAGCCGGAAAAGCTGCGCGCGGTGGGTGTCTTTGATCAGCTTGCCGCGCTCACGCCGGACCTGATCGTGGTTGCGGCGTTTGGGCAAATCCTGCGCCAGAACGTGCTGGACCTGCCGCGCTTCGGCTGCATCAATGTTCATGCCTCTCTACTCCCGCGCTGGCGTGGCGCGGCTCCGATACAGGCAGCGGTGCGCGCGGGCGATGCACAGACAGGCATCACGATCATGAAAATGGATGCCGGGCTGGATACCGGTCCGATGCTGCTCAAGCGTACCGTGCCGATCACGCGCGAAGACACCGGGGAGACGGTCCACGATAAACTGGCGGCGATTGGTGGTCCGCTGCTGATCGAAGCGCTGGATGGTTATATCGCGGGGACGTTCACCCCGGAAGCGCAGCCCGCTGACCCTGCACTCAGCACTTACGCGCCGATGCTCAAAAAAGAGGACGGCGTGATCGATTGGTCGCAGAGCGCAGCCGAGATTGAGCGGCAGGTCCGCGCTCTGGAACCCTGGCCGGGGACCGCGACGACATGGCGCGGTGAGCCATTCAAGCTATTGGGTGGTGCGGCGGTCGAGGGCAGCGCGCGACCGGGTGAGGTCGTCTCGCAGAGTGGGCAAATCGCCGTTGGGACGGGCGCGGGCGGGCTGTTCCGGCTGGATCGCGTACAAATCGCGGGGAAGGGTCCCGCCGATGTCGCCGCCTTCGCGCGCGGCCATGCGGATTTCATCGGCTCGAAATTAGGATAGGGTTATGTCTGGAACCATCATCAATTGCATCGCGATCCTGATCGGCAGCCTGATCGGGGTGCGCGTCGGCGACCGTTTGCCCGCTTCGATGCGCGACTCGATCATGAACGGGCTGGGCTTGATTACGCTCGTCGTCGGCATGGATAACGCGCTCAAAACCGGCAATATTCTCGTCCCGCTGATTGGCCTGCTAATCGGAACCGTGATCGGGGAGACGCTCGATCTCGACGGCGCGTTGAAGCGCTTCGGCGGGTGGCTGCAAGGCAAGGTCGAGCGCCCGAACAGCGACGCAGCATTAGATACCGTAAGTGCATCACGAACGCGCTTCATCAATGGCTTCGTGACGGCCAGCCTCGTCTTCTGCGTGGGACCGCTCGCGATACTGGGATCGATCAAGAACGGGCTGAACCCCGGCGATATTCAACTGCTCGCGATCAAAAGCACGCTGGACTTTTTCGCCTCGATTGCGTTCTCCGCGACGTTGGGAATCGGCGTGGCGTTCTCGATTTTGCCGACGATTGTGTTGCAAGGCGGCTTCGCGCTGATCGGGATCGCACTGGTGGGTGTGCTTTCGGCGGGAACGGGCGTATTGAGCAGCAGCAACCCGTATATTCGCGAATTGACGGGCGTAGGCGGCGTGATGCTGATGGGGATTAGCCTCGTTTTATTGAATTTGAAGCAGGTCAAGGTCGCCAATTTTCTACCGGGGCTGGTCGTGACGCCGTTGATTGTGCTGATCGCGGGGGTGATTGGCGTGAATATTTATCCGCTGTAAGCGTAGATGCTGGGATAATGAAGGAACACGGACTCAAGCCCTTGAATACACTGAGAATACCTTCACTACTAGATTGGTTCAGTATGGTCTTAACTTGTGTTTTGTTAATCGCCCCAAATCCTGGGCAACAGCCTTATCACTCACAAGGCACAGGTCTGCTGACGCAAGCCCAATGCGATTCTGGTGCTAACTACTGGGGAACGGTTCTCTCACCCGACGGGACGCGAGTCGCGACTGTTAAAAATTTGGAAGAGATACGTTTATGGGATACGCAGAATAGTTCTTCGATACAGACGATACCTGTGAGCAGCGAAGTATACACCCTCACCTTTTCTCCTGACGCGACTATTCTAGCCGTTGGATTGCAGGACAAAGCACTCGTAATTGACGTTGCTACAGGGACAAGCAAATTTATACTCGATCAACGCAGCACGGAAATTGACCCTCAGGGACTATCTGTGCAGTTCACGACAAATGGCAACTTGTTGATTACCGGAAGCCGTGAAGGTGCTATTGTTTGGGATTTAATGACAGGTACGGAAAAGTACAGATTTCGAGGACATATGGCTTACAACAATGGGAGGTTTAACGTATCCATCGGCGGCAACTTTCTCACGACTTTAGATGAAGATGGTTACATGCTTTGGAATGTGCTGACGGGACAACTTGTTCATAAGTTCTATACTAGATTTTGGAATAATATGGGGCTATCGCCGGACGGAAAGACTTTTCTTCGTAATGATAGATGGCAATTGGCCGTATGGAGTACAGGAACATTCACCAGACACTTCTATCTAGATATGCATGTTGCAGAACGCTCTTGGATATTTTCCCCAGATAGCCGATATGTTATGGTTTTCTCGACCGACTATGGTCCTACGCGAGATAGCAAACTATGGGACGTCCAGACTGGTACATTGTTGCATACGTTTGCTCTAGAGCCTATTGATATGGCTTTCACTGCCTTTTTTCCAAACAGTCGCTTGCTTTATCTGCCGAGCGATGAACGGTTCAATCCAAGCGGCAATTTCATTGTTATGCAAATTTGGAATGTAATACAGAACAAAGAAGAAAAGAAGATTATTCTTGATCAAACTGCTCAAGGTGAAACGTCTGCGTTTACGAATGATGGAATGCGTTGGCTTGTCGGTAATCTTGAGGGCAATTTAGCACTTCGTGATCCGAATACTGGAGCGAAGATAAGGGAGTTTTGTTAGAAATTTTTCCACCTCACGTAAATCAGGGCAGCGTCAACCGATACAACCGATTTCCTGTCGCATCCGCGATAATCAGGCTTCCATCCGGCAGCAAGGCGAGGCCGTGCGGCTCACCGAGCAGCGTCACGACTGCTTCCGCCGCGTGCGTGGCGAGGTCGATCCGGTAGATCGTGCCGCGCAGTGAATTCACCCACAGCCCGCCGCGCCCATCCAGTACCAGATCATCAGGGAGCGTGATCCGCGCAAGGACCGTAATCATCCCATCCGGCATAATTTTGTCGATCTGGTAGCCGTATTCATCGCAAACGTAAATCGTGCCGTCGGTGTCAATCACGGCGGCGGTCGGGCGACGAAAGCGGTCCGCGATCTGCGTGAGCGTCGTCCCGGCAGCGTTCAGCCGCAAAAGGCGTCCGGTGGGCGCGTCCGGGATGAGGTAGTCGCCCGTCGTGCCATAGGGTGAAATGCCATCCATGCCGGGGTTGGCGGTCGCGTTGCCGACTGAATAGAAAGGCGTCAGCGTTTGCAGGGTAGGGTCCAGCATGAAGAGGCGATTCGTCTCCTGCTCCACGACCAGCACGCGCCCATCGGCAAGCGCAACGAGACCTTCCGGCGCACGGATGCGCGGACTCACGGGCGTCCATTGCCCGCGCGGGTTCACAGCGATCACGCGGTTGAGGTGCAAATCGCTGTAATATACAGTCCCATCCGCCGCGACTGTGAGATCATCCGGTTCGCCCGCGCCCTGCGCATAAACCGTGATCGTGCCGCGCGTCGTGACCGGGAGCGGCGGCGCGCTGCGGGCGGGTTCGGTCGCGAGGAAATTCAGCAGGATTGCACTGAAGACGAGGATGCGCGGCAGGATGGTTCGGGACATCGAGTTTCTTTCGCGGTGATCATGGGAATGATAGCACCAGTTCTTGCTACAATAGAATTTGGTTTTTACAGCGCAATTTGGAGTTTTGCAAATGCAATACCGCACTTTCGGGCGGACGGGCTGGCAGGTGAGCGAGATCGGCTATGGGATGTGGGGCATGGGCGGTCAGTGGAGCGGCTCCGATGACGCGGCCTCGCTGGATGCGCTGAACCGCGCGGTCGAACTCGGCTGCAATTTTTACGATACAGCATGGGCGTATGGAGAGGGACGCAGCGAAGGGCTGCTCGGCAAATTGGTCCGCGCGCACCCGGACAAGACGCTCTACACCGCCAGCAAAATCCCGCCGAAGAATATGCGCTGGCCTGCAAAACCTGAGTATCCAGTTGCGGACACGTTCCCTTACGATCATATTGTTGAATATACAGAAAAGACGCTGCTCAACCTCGGCCTCGATCACATCGATTTGATCCAGCTTCACGTCTGGAACGACAATTGGGCGGATGACGACGGCTGGAAGCGCGCGGCGGCGGACCTCAAGCAGGCGGGCAAAATCCGCGCGTTCGGCATAAGCGTCAACCGCTGGGAGCCGGATAACGTCCTCGCGGCGCTGCAAACCGACCTCGTGGATGCGGTGCAGGTTATCTACAATATTTTCGACCAGAACCCGGAAGATCATCTGTTCCCTGTGTGCCGCCAGCACAACACGGCGGTGATCGCGCGCGTGCCATTCGATGAAGGCAGCTTGACCGGGACGCTCACCAAAGAGTCGACGTGGCCGGAAGGCGACTGGCGCAACACGTATTTCGTCCCGGAGAATCTGAACGCGACTATCGATCACGTCGAAGCGCTACGCGATGTCGTCCCCGCCGGGATGAGCATGGCAGATATGGCGCTGCGTTTCATCCTCGCCAATCGCGACGTGGCGACGATCATTCCGGGGATGCGCAAGATCATCAATGTCGAGCGGAATATTGCGGTCAGCGATGGCGAGACACTCCCCGCCGATGTGGTAAAACAGCTCCGCGCGCATCGTTGGGACCGCGTGCCGAACTGGTGGTCACAATAGAAGATTATCGCGACGCGCCGGGTATCCCATAGCCACGCGCGGCATCATCCAGCACGAGGACCCAATCCGGTCCGGTGTCCGGTGTTGTAAAACTCACCTGCGACTGGCGTGCGAGCGTCCCCGACGCCTGCGCTGTGCCGCTTCGCGGGTCGAACCACCACGCGGTTAGGGCGTCGCCACTGAGCGGGGTTGTATTCACGGTGAAGGACTGGTTCCCTTGCGGGATGTAGACGAACGCATAGCTCCCGTCGGCAGCGCGCGTGGCCTGCATATGCGATGCGCCGTTTCCGTTCGGCGACCCGATCAGGCTTTGGTCGGGGATACGCTCGAAATAAGGGCGCGATTGGAGCAGCGCCGGGAGATGCTTCATCTGCGCCGCGCCGGGTCGCTCAATCGCCTGCTGCCAGTGATTTTGCGGGAAGTTCACGGGCGTGCGCTGCGGCGTATAAAATTGCCAGACGCTATGATGGCCGTAGGTGTGGCCGCACGCCCCCGCGAAAACCGCGCGATAGGCTTGCTTGCGCACATCGTAATCGGTGAAGCAGCCCATCTCCGGGGACCAGCGGCGCGTGAACGGATTGATCGCGTGGTCTTCGTAGTTGGGTTCCCCATCCAGCACGGGCTTCACGGGCTGCCGCGCGTAATCCGAGGCGATCATCTCCCACACCGGGGTATCGGTCATCGAGTGGCCGGATTGCCACATATTCAAATCGAGCCAGCTATCCGCGTGAAAGTGCGCGGATGAGGACGCGCCGCCCGCCGGGTGGTAGGTCATCAGCGCGCCTGCGCCAATGCTCTCACGCATCCCCTGTGCCATGCTGCGCCAGATCGCGAGCGAAAAATCGACGCCGTTGCGCGTCTCCGGGCGGTCGCCACCATTCACCCAGATGATGTTCGGACGGTCGGCATAGCGTGCGCCGATCCACGTCCCGTAAATGAATGCGTTTTCGACTGTGAACACCTGCGGACCCGCGCCCCACAGCCGGAATACCTTGTCGCCCCAAGTCGGCAGCAGCGCGATATAGAGACCCTTCTGTGCAGCGAGGTCGATAACCGCATCGACGTGTCGGAAGTAGGCTTCGTTGGGGCGCGACGGATCATCGTCGGTCAGCGGCAGGTCGCCGTTCGCGTTGGGGGTATGCAGCCCATCCATTTCGGCCAGCACGACCGCTTGAATGACATTGAAGGATAGACGTCGGCGGTTTTCCAGATAGTGTTCCGCTTCCGCGAGCGTCAGGCGGTGGAAGAGTTCCCATGCCGTATCGCCAAGCCAGAAGAACGGCTTGCCGTCGTCGGTCATCAGGAAGCGCTGGTTTGGGCTGACTTTGATCACGTTCACCTCTCAGGTAACTGGCTGCGAAGAAAGTTCGCGCTGCATCTGCGCTTCAATGGGTTTCCATGCGGTGATGATCCGATCTTCCAGCGGATCAGCGTCGCTATCCGGGATGCGGTTGCGTTCATCGAGCCACGCGACCATGCGCTTCACGCCTTCGACCCAGCGGATTGTATACTGGAAGTTCAGGTCGCGATGCGCTGCGCCGTTATCGAAAATGTTGTTGAACTGGAAGTTTTCGGCGCAAATCCCGGCACGTTCGGGCGCGATCCTCGCGAGCAAATCCGTCGGAATGTGAACAAGCGTGGGCTGTGGCGCGTCCATCGCTTCGGCTACCTTTTGATGGTAGACGTTCCACGACATCCACTCCTCGCCCGTGACGTGATAGGCCTTGCCGAGCGTCGCGCGGTTGCCCATCGCGTGGATGAACGCCTTGCCAACATCATCGGCGTGCGCGGAAACCCACAGCGAATTGCCATCCCCGTGTACGACAATCGGCTTGCCCCGGCGGATGCGGTCCAGATAGGTAAGCGACCCGCCGAGGCTGTGGATCGGACCGCGCGTTTCGCCGTAGGTGTGCGCAGGCCGGATGATCGTCAGTGGAAAAGTAGCCTCGTCGTGCGCCGCTTTCAATATTTTTTCGATGGCGACTTTGTTGGTTGCATAGGTATTCAGGCCGCCATAGGGTTCATCTTCGGTATAGGGCAGGCGCGTTGGCGGTTTGCTATACACATCGACGGTACTACAAAATATAAACTGGCCGACTCTGCCCTTGAACGCGCGTACGACGCTTTGCGCCTCGTCGGGTTTGTAACAGACCATATCGATCACGCAATCGAAGGTCCCGGCGTCTTTCATTTGCGACTCGAATTCCTGAAAATTCGTGCGGTCGCCGATGAGCGTCTTCGCGCCCGGTGGGAAGCGCACTTCCGTCTTGCCCCGGTTGTAGAGCGTCAGATCGTGGCCGCCCTGTTCCAGCAGGCGCAGCGTGATCCATGTGCTGATCAGCCCCGTCCCGCCGATGATGAGTGTTTTCATTGGAGTTACTCGCCGTTGATTATCTTATGAATAGTGCCGCCGCTCGTTTGGGTGAGCGGCGGCGTGAGTGAGTCCGGCTACTTTGCTGCTTTCCAGGCGTCGATCTGCTTTTGCAGTTCGGCCACAATCGCGTCGATGCCTGCGGCCTTGACCTGATCCTGACACTGTTTCAGACCCGCATCGAGATCGACCAGACCCTTATCCACCGGGTCGCAGTATTGCTTGGCGGTGGATGCCAACTGCGCGACCTCGTTCTGGATTGGCGAGAGGTCCGGGACGAAGCCGAGGATCGGGGAGATCGTCGCATTCTTGAGATCGGCGGCGTCGCGGTCGAGGACGCCTACATCATCCGGCGAGGTCAGATAGACCAGCCGCTTGTCGCCGAATTGCCAGTAGGTGTTCGGGTTCCAGCCGACGGTGTTGCCGTCGACACCATCCGGGAAGCCGACGATTTTGTTGGCCTTGTCCTTCCAGACCCAGTGCTTGCCCTCGATACCATAGTTGAACAGGTTCAACAGTTCGACATTGGTGTTCATCGCTTCGATGAACTTGACGGCTTCGGTCGGGTGCTTCGAGGTCGCGCACACGCCCTGCACGGAGCTGAGGATGTTTCCAGTCGTGAGGACCGGCTTTTCCTGAATGAACGCCGTATAGATCGGCTTGGCGTTCCATTCGTTGGCCGCCATCACGCGGGTGGACCAGTTGCCACCGAAGGGTATCTGGAAGCCCGCAAAGCGGTTTTGCGCACGGAGCGCGATCATTTCCGAGTCGATGGGCGGCGTCTTGAGGAAGTAGCCCTTCTGATACCAGCGCCGCGCGAGTTCCGCCGACTGCCGATATTCCGGCGTGAAGACGACCGGGACGACTTTCGCCGTCTTGTCATTCAGCTTCACGCCGACCATGCCGCGCGCACCGGGCGCGCCAATGCTCTCGCTGATCGCGTCATAGCCATAGTAGGCAGGCCACCATTGCCGCCCCCAGTACGGGTCGCTGGAGATGAGCGGGATGACCTTGCCCTCTTCGCCTTTCAGGACTGCATCGAAGAACGGCTCCCAATCCGCCCATTTCGTGGCCTTCTTCCAGTCGAAATTGTACTTTTCGGTCAGATCGCCGCGTATCCAGAAGCCCGCTTTGGCGATCCCGCCAACGAAGACCGGGATACCGTACAATTTGCCGCCACGTTTGACGGCGTTGAGTTCTTCCGGTCGCCAGTTGCCAAGCGCAGTCGGCGCATTTTTGCTCGCCAGATCGCTGATGTCGAGCAGGCCGCCCGTCGCGACAGCGGGTGAGAACTGGTTGAACTGGCTGAACGACATCACATCGCAGGGGTCGCCCGAATTCAGGATGAGCGAGCCTTTGGTTGGGGCATCCGTGAACGTGAGCGGGTGGAATTTGACCTTCGCGCCGATCTGTTTGGCGAGGATCGCATTCGCGGCGTTTTCCACAGCGGTCAGGTCATCCGGTTTGTACGCGAATGCAACGAAATAGTAATCCAGCGTGGGGACATCTTGCGCTTTGACCGTGAATGCAGAGGGCGCGAGCGCCGTAAACACGAGCAGCGCAGTCAACAGAAACACAGAAAATCGGAACAACTTGTTCACTTTAAAAGACTCCTTTGCGGTCGGCGGTCGGGTGGAAAATAGCAGAAACAACGCTGTACGAATCGGACCTCCTTCACTCCCCTTTGATGCTTCCGAGCGTGATCCCGCGCACGAAGTATTTCTGTACGAACAGGAACGCGACGGCGATAGGACCTACCGCGAGGACGGCCATCGCCATCGTGACGGAGAGGTGCGGCACGGGCTGGCCTGTCTGCACTGCAAGGTCGTTCAACATCTGTGTGTTGACGAGCAGCTTGTAGAGCGTGAACTGGAGCGGGTACAGGCGTTGATTCTCGATGAAGAGCAGCGCCTGATACATATCGTTCCAGTAGCCCAGCATAGCGAATAGCCCCACCGTCGCGAGCGCAGGCGTCGATAATGGAATGGCAATGCGCGAAAAAATGCGCCATTCCCCCGCGCCATCGACGCGCGCTGCATCGAACAGGTCCTTCGGTAATGTCGAAAAATAGGTGCGCAGCAGCAGCACATAGAAGGGCGAGACGAGGTAGGGCAGGATCAACGCGCCAATCGAGTCGCGCAGGCCGAGATTGCGACTCATGTTGATGTAATAGGGGACCAGCCCGCCATTGAAGAGCAGCGTGAAGAATACAAAGAAAGTCAGCACATTGCGCATTTTGAGTCTGCGCTGCGCGAGGACCCAGGCCAGCATCGACATAAGGATGAGGCTTGCGGTGGTCCCGGCAATGGTGACGAGCAGCGTGACGCCGTAGGCCGAGATCAGAAGCGAGGGGTCGCGCCATAACCACTGAAAGGCTTCGAGGCTGAACTTCGGCGGGATGATTTGATAGCCTGTATTGACGAGCGTGGCCTCTTCGGTCAGCGAGCCGGAGACGATCATCAGCAGCGGGATCAGCCAGA
Source organism: Aggregatilineales bacterium (assembly GCA_965246845.1). GTDB lineage: Bacteria > Chloroflexota > Anaerolineae > Aggregatilineales > UBA2796 > JBBRMW01. Next base: position 214,986 of record CBDFFR010000003.1, on the reverse strand, counting down.
TCACGCATACAGCGCCCACGAACAACAGGATCAATGTGCGGTAGAGCTTCGTCCGGTTCTGGTAAGCCATGCTAGAACAGCGCCTGTTCTTTATCGAAACGACGCACAATCCAGTTGGCGGAGAGGATCAGAACGAGGCCCATGACGGCCTGAAAGAGACCCGCCGCAGACGCGAGATTGAAGTTGCCGAGCGAGGCCAGCGAGCGATAGACGAACGTATCGATCACGTTCACCGTCGGCAGCAGCAGGCTTGAGTCGCGGGTTGCGTTGAAGATGAAATCGAAGTTGGCGAAGAAGATGCGCCCAATCGCGAGCAGGACGTTGATAATAACCAGTGGCCTCACGAGTGGCAGCGTGATAAAGCGTGTTTCTTGCAGTTTGTTCGCGCCGTCGATGCGCGCTGCTTCATAATATTCCGGGCTGATATTCAACATGCCCGCGAGGTAAATGATCGTGAAGTAGCCGAGACCCTTCCACACGCTCAGGAGGACGAGAATCAGCACCCAATATTCCGGCGCGGAATACCAGTTAATCGGCTGCCCACCGACCGACTTCAACAGCGCATTCACGTAGCCCGTATCGGAGTTCAAAAACGCGAAAGTGAAAAACCCGACAAGCACCCATGACACAAAATGCGGGAAGAACAGAATCGACTGGAAAATCTTGGCAAAATAGTTATGGTAGACTTCGTTGAGCAGCACCGCCATTGTCAGCGAACAGACCTGCGCCGCGACGATGAACGCCGCATTGAGCGCGAGCGTGTTGCGGATGATTTGCCACGCAGTTCCTGAACTCAGCAGAAACTGGAAATTCTTGAGGCCGACCCACTCGCTTCCCCAGATGCCTTTCGAGACTTTGTAATCCTTGAAGGCGAGGATAATCCCCGGCATCGGCATGTAGCTCACGATGAATACGACCGCCAATCCCGGCAATGCCATCAGGTACAGCACCCAATGCTGGCGAATTTCTTTGACCATTGCCGCGAAGAAGCGGGAGAGAAAGGATTTGCGAGTCGGTTTAATAAGCGCCTGTTGCTGAATAGTCGTAGCCATAGGTTCCAATCAACTGTCGAACTATTTTTTGAGAAACAACGAACTCTATCTACTTGAGGCATGATACACGAGTTTGAGCGTATGCTCTTTGCTTTTTTGCAAGACTTGATTGACTTTTTTCTATATATCCATTTACGATAAAATCAACATCGCGCTCTTGGCTCACAGGGCAAACGCATCAAAATCAAAAACGTGGGCGGACACATCGGTCCGCCCCTACACCGCGCATTCCGTTTGCCCGGTCATTTTTCAGGTGAATTGATGCGGGAGACCGCGCGGCTTTGCGCGCTATAATGCGTCGGCGTTATCCCCGTGCGCTGCTTGAACAGGCGCGAAAAATAGCTGGGATCGTAGCCGAGCGCCACACAAATATCCAGCACGGACATATCGCCGTGCGCGAGGTATTGCCGGGCGCGCTCAAGGCGTAACTCGATCAGGTATTCGCGCGGTGTTTGTCCGGTCACTTCGGCGAAGAGAATGCCAAAGTAACTTGGCGTCAACGCGATATAACGCGCGACATCGTTGACCGTGAGCGGGTTCTCCAGATTGTGCTGCATATAATCGATGGCACGGCGCACGATTTCCTGGCGGCTCTGCGCCCGTGATGAGACGGAGCGGCGGGTCCCTTCCAGCTCGCGTTCCAGCGCCCAATTGCGATGCGCCAGCGAGATGATGTTGTTGACGAGTATCCCCATCAGGCTTGCCGCGCCTTCGAGCTGCTCCATTGTCATTTGCGGGGAGCGCCTGAGCGCATCCCGATAGGCACTCCACGCGATGCCGCACGCATCGGCATGGTGGCGATGCCATTTCAAATCGAAACAATCCTTGAGCAGTACGGGACCGCTTGTGAGTTCACCAAGCACCTGATTTTCAACGACGACAGGCGCGACCGCCCGCGCCAGCCGATTATGAAAGCCGAGACGGACATAGGCGCTGTGCGGCAAGGTCGCCAGATCATCGGGTTCGCTGTTTTCGAGGCGGCTCCATTCATCCCAGCCCAGCGATTCGCCGAGCAGCAGCCATAGCTCCGGCTTGCCCTGATAGTTGCCCATCAACCGCTGCGACCACTGCTCATACCGTTCGCGATCCAGGTAATATTCCAGAAGCGTCGCGCCGAATTGCAACCCGGTCAGTTTGACCAGACTGGCCGACATATCCCAGATGCTATGTGGTGAAATAAGGTGGAACAGATACGGAATTGGCGGCGGCGGCAAGCTGGCCGGGTTCCAGCGCGATAGATCGCGGGAGTAGACGGCCAGCCGTGCCAGCGAGGTAAACTGCGCGATGCCGCCCGGCTTTCCGACCACGCGCACAGCGGACGCCGTAACCGCATCGAAGGTCAATGCATGGGTCTGATATGGCATTCGTCCATAAGCTACATCGCTGAACTGGTAGGGCGGGAAGATTTTTAGGTTTTCGACCGGGAGCCACGCGCCATCGGATCGTTGCGTCTCGACAGTCAGGGAGGTCCACCACCCGCCGTCGCGGTGCGCGCATTCCATCGTCATATCTATGCAGTTCACCGTCGCAGATGCGGGAAAGTGGAGCGCGTACCAATCCGGCTCGGCGGCCACGTTCTGACCGTCGTAGGTGTCGTAGGTGAACTTGCGATATTGCCAGAGTTCCTGCGCGGTTCGGCCATCCAGCCGATAGGCCGTCTCATTCAGCAGCACCGCCGGGTCACGCGCACCGCGCCCGGAAGGATGCGCGATAGACGCCGCAATCCTGACGCCCGGTGTCAGCGCCAGATTGGGATATTCGGTTGCGTAATTGTTCAGATCAAAAGTATTGAGTGCGTTCATATCCGTACCTAAAAATTAAATGCGGCGAAGTGAATGTCGACTCCTATTTTATGTCTGGGCGTTCCGGGGCGAGTGTCCGCACGTCTAAGGTGTGCTAATTTTGGTAGCCCGGTCCATTGATGGCCGGGCGGTTGGAGAATGATAACCCGCTTTGACTTTGCAGGGATACCCTACGCTTTGGGTGTCCGGGTCGGTTTGGGCGTGTTGGTGGGTTCTGGCGTTTTGGTCGGCTTGGGTGTCCGGGTCGGCCTGGGTGTTTTGGAGGGCTTACCGCCGTCCCTCAGAATGTTAATGCCCAGATTGTCCACCCGGATTTCTTCCGTGTTGGCAACGCCGAACGTCGTGATGACGATGCGGTCAAACAGGACGGCTTTACGGTAAACGCCGCCGGGAGCGCAGTAGCCGAGCGAGGTCGAATCTACCAAAGATGAGCCATCGAACAGTTCGATGACGACACTTTCCGCACATGCACCAGCAAGCGTGTAATCGAATTGCACAGCGTTGGCTGGGCGCGCAGGCGTAATCGTCACGCTTGCTCCTCCTTCGCGTATCTGGAGCGTTCCACCAAGCGCACGAGCGAGGCCAATCCCATTGGAGGTAAATGTCAGGTCCGGCTCGGAGAACGCCGTCACAGATGTGAAATCGGCATAGCGATCAAAATCCACAAAATGATTGTATCCACTCGGAAATTGAGTACGGCTTGCGGTGCTGGTCGTTGTAGATGTACCCGTTGGTGGGAGCGTGGTTGCAGTAGGTGCGACACTTGTTACTGTCGGGCTGGGAAACATAAGCGTATTGGTTGGCGGGAGGCGCGTAGCAGTAGAGGGAACAGGCGAATTGGTTGGCGGGAGCGTTGTCGCAGTCGGCGGGATGCGCGTTACTGTTCGCGTGATTGTAACGGACGGTACAGAGGTCTTCGTCGGCGGAATGCGAGTGAAGGTGGGCAATACGGGCGTGATTGTCATTCGCGTTGAGGTAGGCGGTACAGGCGTCGGAGCCTCAACAATCGTGATATTCAGGTTATCCACACGAATTTCTTCAGTGTTGCTTACGCCTGGGGTCGTAATAACAACGCGATCAAACGCAATGGCTCTCTGATATACACCGCCGGGCGCACAGTAGCCGAACGAGGCTGAGTCTACAAGCGTCGATCCATTAAATAGCTCCACTATCGCGTTTTCTGCACATGCTCCTGCCAAGCTGTAATCGAGCTGAATAGCGGTCGCGGTTCGGATTGGCGTGATCGTGACGGTGGCTCCTCCTTCGCGTATCTGGAGCATTCCACCAAGCGCACGAGCGAGACCCACCCCATCGGAAGCAAAGGCTACATTCGGTTCGGAGAAGGCGCTGACTGGAGTAAAGTCGGCATACTTGTTGAAATCGACAAGGATGCTGGCAGCTCTTGCTGTGAGTGGAATGCCGATGGTAAGGCATATAGTGACAATTACGGCGAATAGTGGCGCAACTCGCAGTCGCATATCCTGACTCCTCCAGTTAACAACACGTTTTTGGTCTCACTACGTCATTCAGTATAATCGATATGTGGCTATGGTGCATGATATGCGACAAAATTTAATGCTGATTGTTTGATACACAGCAATCATTTTTACATTGCTGACTTTAAATGATGCAGTCCATCAGCGCAGCATAACGCGCCAACCCGCATCCGTAGACCGTGCCAATCGAAAGATCGCTGTACTTGCTGTATCTAGACTCTTATAATGCACATATTGAACAAATCGAGGTCATAGACTATGTTCACCACAACGAACCGCACACTCTCTGATTACCAAATCACGCTCGATGCAGGGCATACGCTGCGCCTGCCCGCACAAATTGCGGTAGTGCGTGTCGCGGCAGGCGGCGCGTGGATTTCCGACGGGACCGAAGAGCGCGTCCTGTCCGCCGGCGATGTCCTGTCGAATTGCAGCATAGGTGCGGTCGTCACCGCCGTCGGACGCGCGCCACTCGTGCTGGATGTGCAGAACCGATAAGCATCAGCCCGCTTTCTTGCGAACTGCTGGACGCTTGACCGCGACGTTCTTCTTCGCGGCGGCTTTGGGCGCTTTAGCGGCAGGCTTTTCTACGGCGGGTTTGGCCGCCTTCGGCGCGGCTTTGCGAGCAGCCGGACGCTTCTTTGTCATACCGCCCTTCGCGGCTTTCTCCGCAATGAGCGCGACGGCCTGATCCATCGTCACTGCTTCGGGTGCAACGCCCTTCGGCAGTGTGACGTTCAAGTCGCCATACTTGATATACGGACCGTAGCGCCCGCTCAGGATACGGACTGCGTTGCCTTCCGTCGGGTGCGGTCCGAGGTCGCGCAATGGGGCAGGCGCGGCGGCTCTGCGCCCTGCACCACGCACGCTTTTCGGCTGCGCGAAGAGGTCGATTGCGCGGTCGAGGCCGACCGTCAGCACATCGTCGCTTGCTGCCAGCGAACGAAATTCCGCGCCGCGTTTGACGAAGGGACCCAGCCGCCCGACCCCGGCAAGAATTGGTTCGCCCGTCGCGGGGTCGGTTCCCAGATCACGCGGTAGCGCGAGCAGGCCAAGCGCGGTTTGCAGCGTGAGCGTTTCGGGCGTCATGCCCTTGAGCAGCGAGGCACGCTTGGGCTTGTCATCCTTGCTCGTCGCCTCGCCAAGCTGCACGTAGGGACCGTAGCGCCCGCTCAGGACGAAGATCGGCAAGCCGCTTTGCGGGTCCGTGCCGAGCGTATCCGGTCCCTTTTCCTTGTCTTCGAGCAGCTTGCGGGCAGCGTCGTCGCTCAGGTCGCCGGGCGGCATTTCGGGCGGCAGGCTGGTACGGATTACCTCGTCGCCGTGCGTCTGTTCGAGATACGGTCCATATTTGCCGATCCGCACGCGCGCATCCAAGCCACCCAACGCCAGCGCGAGGACTTCACGCGGGTCGATGCTGCGCTCTTTGGCATGAACCTGCTCTTCCAATCCGGTCTCGCCGAGGTAGAACGCTTTCAGGTAGTTGAGCCATTCCGCATCACCATCCGCGATGTCGTCCAGCCGCTGTTCCATGCGCGCGGTGAACTGCGTATCGACCAGCTCTGGGAAATGCTGTTCGAGCAGGTGCGTCACAGCGAACGCGGTAAAGGTCGGCGTGAGCTGGTTGGCGGATTTGATCGCATAGCCGCGATCCTGAATGGTCCCGATGATTGTGGCATAGGTCGAAGGCCGTCCGACGCCTTCTTTTTCGAGCGTCTGGATCAGCGATGCCTCGGTGAAGCGAGCGGGCGGCTGCGTCTCGTGGCCGATGGCGGTCAGGTCGCGCAGGTTGAGCGCCTCGCCCTTCGCGAGCGGCGGGAGCAGCACGGCGCGGTCTTCAAGCGCGGCTTCGGGGTCATCCGTGCCTTCGACATAGACGCGGAAGAAGCCGGGAAAATCGATGCGCCGCCCATTCGCCTCGAAAAGCGCATCTTCGGAGAGGATTTCGACATTGATCAGCGTCAGCCGCGCGTCGGCCATCTGGGTCGCCATCGTGCGCTTCCAGATCATGTCGTAAAGCGCGGCCTCGCGCCCGCTCAGGCCGATCTCGTCGGCGGTTCGCATCGCGGTCCCGGCGGGCCGGATCGCCTCGTGCGCTTCCTGCGCGCCCTTGCTGCTGGTCGAGAACTGGCGCGGTTTGGGACTCAGGTAATCCGCTCCGTAACGTGATTCGATGCCACGCCGCGCTGCGCCGATAGCTTCCCCGGAGAGGTGAACGCTGTCGGTTCGCATATACGTGATATGACCGTTTTCATAAAGCGCCTGCGCCACGCTCATCGTATCGCGTGAGGTCAGCCGCAGCTTGCGGTTGGCTTCCTGCTGCAAGGTCGAAGTCGTGAAAGGTGGGGGCGGGCGGCGGGTCTGCGCCTTTTCGGCTATGTCGCCGATGGTCCAGCCCGCCTTTCGCAGCCGTTCGACAAGCGCGCGAGCATCCTTCTCGCCAATCAGCAGGACCTTCTTGCCCTTCGCGATCTTGCCCGTCGTCTCGTCGAAATCCTTGCCCGTCGCGACGCGCACGCCGCCGACCGAAACGAGGTTCGCCTCGAACTGCGCCTGTTTATCATGCGTTAGCGGTGAAAGCACCGCGCGCAGGTCCCAATAGGACCCGCTCACGAACGCGCGCCGCTCTTCCTCGCGATTGACGAGCAGCCGCACCGCGACCGATTGCACGCGCCCGGCGCTCAAGCCCGGAGCGATCTTCTTCCAGAGCAGTGGCGAGACGGTATAGCCGACCAGCCGATCCAGAATGCGGCGCGTCTCCTGCGCCCGCACCAGCTTGTCATCGATGCTGCGGTAATTCTGGAGCGCGTCCTGTATGGCGTCCTTCGTGATCTCGTGGAAAACCATGCGCCGCACCGGGACCTTCGGCTTGAGGACTTGCAGCAAATGCCAGCCGATGCTCTCTCCTTCGCGATCCTCGTCGGTCGCGACGATCAACTCGTCGGCATCCTTGAGCGCCGCGCGCAGCTCCGTCACGACCTTTTTCTTTTTGGTCGGGATGACGTAAAGCGGCTCGAAATTCTCCTCGATGTTCACGCCGAGCCGCGCCCAGCTTTTACCCTTGACCGCCTCCGGGATTTCTTCGGCATCGGCGGGCAGGTCGCGGATATGACCCATGCACGCTTCGACGCGATACTCCTTGCCCAGATAGTTGCGGATAGTTTTCGCCTTCGTGGGCGACTCTACGATAACCAGACGGGTCATAGGCGGCGGGTCCTGTCTTTTATAGCCGTCAGCAGCATTCGGTAGTTGGATTTTTTGGGAGATGTGAAAAGGGATCGGGAGGAAAGCGTCAGCAGAGCGCCATGAGCGTACCTTACTTTCAACGTTACAATAGCTCCGCTCTTTTGGCTAGGGGTAACGCATGAATCTTAGATCATTGTTATGTGCGGCATTTGCCGCGCTGTGTCTGTGCGGGGTCGCACGTCCGGCAACGGCGCAAACGCCTGTCGCGGTGCGGGTCTGGCTTGGTCCGAACGCGGTCACGAACCTCGATCCGGTTTCGCTCGCGAAGGAAGACTACGCTGCGCGCGACCTCGCGGAAAACCTGTTTGTCGGGCTGGTGCGCTATTCGCGCGGCGCATTCGAGCCGCTGCTCGCCAAAAAATGGGATGTCAGCGCCGACGGCCTGATCTGGACCTTCCAGTTACGGACTGATGTTCAATGGATGCGCCTCAACGCCGCGACGGGCAAGCACGAAGCCGTGCGCCCCGTCACGCCCGGTGATTTCGTGTATGGCATCCGGCGCGCGTGCGATCAGGCCGCGCCGAACCCGGTGGGACCCGCGATTTTTGTGATTGCGGGCTGCGCGACGGTCAACAACGCGAACCCGGTGCAGGTCAACGATATTTTCATCACACGCAATCTCAAGGTGGAGACGGCAGGCGCGGATAAGCTGACGATCACCTTCGCCTACCCGACCAGCGCGACCCTCGCCCTGCTCGCCCTGCCGGAGTTCCGGCCTGTCGCGCGCGAAGCCGCCTCGAAAAACCCGACCGGGTGGGCGACCAGCGCGAGTACGCTTTATACGAATGGTCCATTCGTGCTTGCGGCGTGGAACGGGAACGAATTCACGCTGGCGCGCAACCCGAACTGGCCGCTTCCCTATGAAGGGAACGTCACGGATGTAACCGCGCTCGTTGGTCCCGCGCCCGACCGTCTGGATGCCGCACGCGGGAGCGCTCCCGCGGCGAGTCTCGCCGCGCCGCCGACCGATACGCCAGAATATTTCGTGAAGTCGATTACCGCGCTGGGCTTCTCACTGGAACGCCCCGCCGTGAATAACGATGGCCTGCGTCGCGCCTTCGCGCTCGCGATTGACCGCGTATCACTCGCGCCGGGAACGCTCCCCAGCGGCTCGACCTTCTACAACCCTGCCGGCTCGGCAGGCTCGCCCGGCTTCGATGCGAACGCGGCGCGCGAGGCGCTCAAAACGTCGAATATCTCCGGCTGTACGCGGCTCCCGGAGAAATTCGACCTTGCCTATCCGCCCGAATTGGAAGCCGTCGCGGGCGCGATCCTGACGATGTGGAACAAGACGCTCGGCTGCAACGTGACCTCGTTCAACCTGCGCAAGCTGGATGCGAACAAATTGCTCAACATCGCGCACGGCTCCGTCAACGTCGATGAAAATCAGGCCGGAGCGCCGCGCCCGCATCTCTGGCTGACGACCTTCGCGCCGGATTATCTGGACCCGCAAGCGTGGATCGCGGACGCATTGCATTGCCAGTACGGGTTCCTGCGCACGAATTATCCATGCGGTCCCGCCGATGCCACGCTCGATCAGGCCGCCGCAGAACAGGACCCGGCCAAACGTGAGGCGCTCTTCGCGCAGGCGCAGGCAGCGCTCTTCGGCGCAAACGGGACGTTCCCGGTCGTGCCGCTATTCTATACGCTGGTCCCCGTGACGCATACCGCCGCGCTTGACCCGGCACTGGGGAACGAACGCGGGCGCGGGGTCGCGCCGTTTCGGTTCGATCTATGGAAGGTGCGCTAGGACGGACGTGTGGTCGGCGTAGTGGGCGGCGGGCGCAACGCTCCTACAGTCCAGACGTAAATCTGGCCGTCGCGGTCGCCCGTCAACAGGCGGTTTGCATCCAGCCACGCCGCCGCCAGGGGTTCGGCAGTGTGGCCGCGCAGTTCCGCGACCAGTTTCCCGAACTGTGGTTCATAGAGCCGCACGAGGCGGTCACGATAGGTCGCCGCGAGACGATCTCCGGCGGCGTTGTAGGCGATCTGGTTGATCGCGCCCTGCGCGCCGAACGTGCCTGCCAGCGTGACGGGCAACTTCACGCTATCGAAGATCGAGACCTGACCATCAGCGCCTGCGACCGCAAAGGTATGTCCATCGCTGCTGCCTTGCAGAGCGACTGCGCCTTGCGGGATCGACAGCGAACTCACTACGGAGCCTTCGATCACATCCCACAGGATGTATTTGTTATCCGCGCCAATGCTCGCGAAGCGGCGCGTATTGCCGAGCCAGCTTACGCCCGTGACCGCGCTGGTATGCCCCGGAAAGGCTTTGATTTCCTTGCCCTTGCGGTTGATGTCCAGATAGCGGACGTAGCGATCCGCGCCACCGACGAGCATCCGCGTACCATCCGAATTGAAGGCGAAGGAGCGGATCGGACCGCCGCCGGGGATGTCGACGCGGAAGAGCAAGGCATTGCTTGTCACGTCCCATATATTCACGGAGCTATCATCGCCGCACGTCGCGAATCGCTTGCCGTCGGCGGTGAATTCGATGTGGTTGACACTGCCCGCCTGTGCGCTGAGCGTCGCCCTGATTTGCCCGGAAGCGACATCCCAGAGACGCACGCCGCCGCGATCATTGCCTGCTGCAACCAGCCGCCCGCCCGGTTGCACGGCCAGCGCGGTAATCGCGCCCGCGTTGTCCTTCCAGACGACAACCGGCACGTTTAGCGCGGTCGGCGCGGCGGGCGCGGGCGTGCAGGCTGCGAGCAGGGATGTACAGATCAGCAACAGCGTGAAAAATCGGGCGCGCATCCGGGATTCTCGTTGTAGTCGCGGCGAACGACGCGGAGTATAGCACGCGCGCATCAAAACAAAACCGCCGCTGGGACTTGCATCCCATGCGGCGATTTACGGTGTGGAGGCGGCGTCATCGAAGACGCGTCCTAAGAATTCGACAACCTGCTTCTACAAGCGTAGCCACCCTATTTGATTTCGCTTCGGGCATCCCCAGGCGGCGGGGTATCGCCTCTGCTAGTCGCTGGTTCTTTTGCGCGTTTTAGCGGCGGTCGGCGCGCAGCAACCTGATATTAGTTACGCCCGGTATGCCCCGCCATCAGGCAGGCAGTGCAGCGGACGGTGGACCTCGCAAGGTCCACATCCCACCCTATCGGTTGTTACGCCGCGAGAGCGAGACGAGTGCTGTTGTTGGCACTTAAAGTTTTGCCTGTATTAACGAGGCATCAGGCTCCTCGGCTTGCCACAAACGATCAGCCTTCCCAGTCGAAACCTGTCGCCCCCGTGTGAAGGGTATTGTAGCATATTTACGGGTGCATGTAAACGGGGTCGGATATATCCGACCCGGACTTATTGCGAAGCGCCGCGACTGCGTAGTATGATTCACAACGAAAAAGTAGCGATAAACGGTATAACACAATGGCGCAAGAAGTCTCTGGTCTTGTTGAAAAGCATCAGCTTATTATTCGTCGCAGCACGGTCACGGGAGTCGTTCACGCACTGAATGATCGGGGTGAACTCCGTTTCATGCTCTATGATGCGCTCTTTGACAGGGAAATCATCGGGTTCGTTGACGAGGATCAGAAAGACCTGTTGCGGACGATTTTGGGCAAGCGCGTCATTGTAACAGGTGAAATTGGGCGCGAACCCGATACGGGTAATCCAGTTGAAATCAGAAATATGGAAACGATAGAAATCACGTCCCAACCCGCTCCGGGGCAATTTGAAGCCGCGATTGGCATTATTACGCCTGAAGTCGAGGAAAGTCCAGAGGAAACAATCAGACGCATGAGGGATGGTAAATAGATCGCTCTTCATTTATTGGGACAGCAATGTGTTTTTGCATCTCATCGAAGGCACGAGCGCGTATATCGATGGTTTGCGCTCCGCAATCGCGCAGTATCGAGCAACGAACACCAAAATATTGACTTCGACTATTGCCAAAACCGAGGGCGCATTTGCAAGCACCGAGCGACAGCGCGGAATGCTCGACCCGGCAATCGAAGCACGAATCGATGCGATGTGGGACGATTATACGATAGTCGCGTTTGTGGAAGTGACCGATACGATAGCAGTCAATGCGCGTTCACTCATGCGGCGCGGATTGCAAAGAAAATATGCAATCAAGCCGTTCGATGCAATTCACCTTGCATCTGCGGAGTGGTCGCAAGCCGCCGAGATTCACACTTATGAGCCGAAGTGGTTGAGCTATGGTTAACTAATCAGCATTCCGGTGATGAAACCCGGCTTGTCAACACTCTAGCAACTGGTCCCTGCGGAAGCGGCGAAAAGGAAGGTCGTGGGCGGACACATCGGTTCGCCCCTACGGGAGCAACGCGCTGAGCGCAATCCGCTTCAACCTGTCCACGATCCGCGCCGTCTCCACGCTCACGCCAACCACGCGCTCCCCTAAATCCACGATGTAGGTCAGCCTAATTTTTCTGAATTTGGTTCGCTCATTGCCGGCGCACGGCGGGTTTCCAATAGCCGACCGACCCCGACCAATCCACCTGCCGCGCCGATCAGGACCACAATCAGGAACAGCGCTGCGCCAAGACCGCCCGCCCGCGCAAGGGCGACCCCTTGTAATGCCGCGATGCTCAAACCGCCGAGGCTTGCCATCGCCGCGAAGACGCCCGCCGCACGGCCTGCACTCGCGCGGAATGAATTCGTCACGATACCGAACAGCGTGGGGAACAGCGGTCCGAAGGCAATTCCCAAAACCACGATTGCGACGATGGTAAGCGGGATGCTCCCGACCCCGAAAGCGAGCAGCACCCCGCCGACCAGCGACCCACCAATGCACAGCCATAGCAGCCGCAGCGGAGTCGTGCGCGTCGCCAGCGCAGTCGCGAGCAGCCGCCCGAAGGTCAGGCTCAACCAGAACCCGGAACTGAGCAGCGCCCCGCCATCTTCCTGCAAGGTCGTGGTCTGTGTCGCATAGCTCGCGGTCCAGCCGCTCATGCCCTGTTCAATGCCGACGACGAGCAGCACCGTCAGGCCGAGCATCCACAGGAGCGGCGAGCGCAGGATATTCGTCGTGCTGTGCGCGGTCACTCCACCCGGCCTGTAGCCTTTTGGCACGAGCAGCAGCACCAGCGGGAGCGCACAGATCAGCACCACACCGCCAATCCACAGCCCGATTTCCACCGGGAGGCCGCTGCGGATCGCAAGCCCGGCGATGGCTGGACCCGTCACCGCGCCGACTCCGTACAACATATTGATCAGGTTGAGCGCCATCGTGCTGCGCTTCTCGTCGAGCAGCGCAATCGTCAGGTTGGTTGTGGTATCGACGCAGCCGTGACCGATCCCGGTCAGCAAGCCGAGCGCGAGCAGCAGCGCGAATTGGTGCGTCGCAGTGAAGGCAAATGTCCCGACGCTGGCAAGTACGATCCCGATGATCAGGATGTTGCGGATGCCGATCCGCGTCACGAGCGAACCGAGCGACAACTGCGTGAGCAGCGACCCGGCGAACAGCGCCGTGAAGAATGCCCCGGCAGTTTCAAGCGAAACTTCGGTCCGTTGTGACAGACTTTGTAGCGTCGGTCCGATGGTCGCGATCAGGATGCCGAGCGCGAAAAAGATCATACAGCCGAGGATCAGTGTCCCCCACTGGTTGCGGGTCATGTAGATTTTCCGGGGTGAAATTGAGAGTAGCGAGGCAAGTATAACAGAGTCCAGGCTCACCTTCGCGCAGGAACTACGTCGATGAGGTGCGCGTCGAATAAGATGATCGCTCTCGAAGAGCGAGGCTGCGTTGATCGCCAAAAGAAAATCCGTTGATTTTTAAGTGCTACCAACAATCTATTTAAAAACACGTCTTAACTTCAAAAAGGTGTTAAATTAATATCGTAGGAGCCGAGTAATCCTGATGATCAAGAATATTCCCTTCTCCCTCATTGAAATCGAAGTTTCTCAGGAACGGCAATCTGAACTCGCCAAAAAGGGGGTTCGGCTTTATGCGAAATATTGTGGACTAGATGGCTGTGGCATTTGTGCAGAGAGTTTCGCAGAGTATCATATTGCGCGTGGTGAACTCGTCATTGCTCGCAACTATCTTGAGTATCTGACGACTCAACTCGAACAATTGACTGCACCCGAAGAAGAGCGCCAGCGTGAGATTACGGAAGCATTGATTGCTCGTATTCAGGAACACATTGGAGAAGAACTGGTGATCAGCTAAAAATCACGCGCAGCAAGTTATCAACGTTGGGTTAGGGATAGGCGGTCATGCTGAAAGCGCCGCAGTTGCCCACCCTGCCGCCTCGCGTATCCACTCGTCGCCATCGCCTGTCGCGAGCCGCTCAAGCAGCGGGATCAACGCGCGTTCGCCGCTGTTGCTTGCCGCGATACACGCATTTCGCACCAGCCCCCCGCGTTTGATGCGCAGGATTGCCGACCCCGCGAAGTGATCCGCAAATGTGGCGTCGGTCAGTTTCAGCAGCCAATCGAGCGGCGGCGCAACACGGTCTTCGTGCGCGGGGGAGAATGTCGGTTCGGTGGGCGGCATGGCGAAGCGGTTCCATGGGCAGACCGCATTACAAATGTCGCAGCCGTAAACCCAACTCCCCATCTTTGGGCGAAGTTCGTGCGGAATGCTGCCCTTGTGTTCAATCGTCAGATAGCTGATGCAGCGCCGCGCATCCAGCACGAAGGGTCGCGGGAACGCATCTGTCGGGCAGGCGTTCAGGCAGCGCGTACAAGTCCCGCACAACGACTCGGCAAGCGGCGTATCATAATCATCGAACTCCAAATCGGTGATGATCTCGCCAATGAAAAAGCTGCTGCCCCGTCGCGGATGAATCAGCATCGTATTCTTGCCGATGAAGCCAAGTCCCGCTTGCTGCGCGTGCGAGCGTTCGAGTATCGCGCCCGTATCGACGTAGACCTTCCACGCGGAGGCGTCGCCGCTTTGCGCGGCCAGCCATGCCGCCAAGTGGTGCAGACGCGGCTCCATGACTCTGTGGTAATCGTCCCCAAAGGCATAGGCCGCGATGCGTCCGCGCCCCGCTAACTCCTGCCGGGGACGCATGGCGGTATAATCCAGCCCGACCAGCACCAGTGACTGCACACCCGGCAAGATCACGTTCAGGTCCTCGCGCCGTGCGACCCGATCCGGGCGTGCCATGTAGCCCATCCCGGCGTGCATCTCCTGTGCGAGCCATTCCCGATATGCGCGCAGATGCGGCGACGGTTCCGCACGCGTCACGCCAACGCGGTTGAAGCCGAGCGCGGCGGCCTGTGCTTTCAATGCTTCGCTGGCAAATAGTTGCGGCACGATTCCTCATTGATCCCCTGTCGAATGCGCAGTTGTGAATTTTCACAGGTTGATCACGGGGATATTTTAACAGGCATGATATACTTGCCCCGATTGTTAACAGATCATGGAGTATTCTGTATGAAACGCTTGTTTTCTCTCATGATGGTGCTGCTCGCGGCAGCGCTCATCGTCAGCATCGCAGGACCGACACAGGTTCGCGCACAATCGAGCATTAAAATCGGGCTGGTTACGGATGTCGGTCGCGTCGATGACAAGAGCTTCAACCAAAGCTCCTGGGAAGGTGCGCAAGCCGCGGCGAAGGCCGTCAACGGCACAGCGGAATACATCGAGACGGCGGACCCGACCGATTACGCCAACAACATCAAGACGATGATCGACAAAGGCAACAATGTCATCATCACCGTTGGTTTCGCGCTCGGTGACGCGACGATCAAGGCCGCCAAGAATAACGCGAAGGTGACGTTCGTTGCCGTTGATACGTTCATCGATACCAAAGACACGCCGAACAACAACGTCGTCGGTCTGATTTTCCCCGAAGATCAATCCGGCTTCCTGGCGGGTGTGCTGGCCGCGCGCCTGAGCAAATCCGGCAAGGTCGCGGGCGTCTATGGGACCGATCAGGTTCCCCCAGTCGTGCGCTTCAAGGAAGGCTTCGAGAACGGCGTGAAATTCGCCAATGCGAAGGTCGAAGTGAAAAGCACGTACTATCCGGGTGGCATCGACAAGGCCTTCAACGACCCGACGTGGGGCGCGACGACCGCCGGACAAGCCATCGATCAGGGCGCGGATGTGATCTTTGCGGCGGGTGGCAACACCGGCAACGGCGGGTTGCAGGAAGTCGCCAAGCGCACCACGAAGGACAAGCCGCTGTATTGCATCGGCGTCGATACGGACCAGTGGCTGACGCTCGCGGAGGCGCACCCCTGCCTCATCTCCAGCGCGCAGAAGCTGATCGGTGAGGGTGTCATCAACATCATCAAGGGCATCGCCGCCAACACGCAGAAGGGCGGCTTGTTCATCGGGACCGTCGCGCTCGCGCCATTCCACGATTTCGAGGCGACCGTTCCCGATGCGGTCAAGAAGGAACTCACGGACCTGAAGGCGCAGCTTGACGCCGGGACACTCACCAGCAAGGGTGAGAAGAAGGCCGCCGCGACAATGGCGGCGACCATGCCGATGATGAGCGGCACGATGTCCGCAACCATGTCGATGAGCGCGACAATGGCGGCGACCGCCACGAAGTAGTTTTTAGTCGCATTCTCGCGCTTGTGGGCGCATTGTTGAGGGACGCTGCGGCGTCCCTTTTTGTTGCACAGTGGTCGTTAATCTAAATTTTTGTGAAATGAGCTTTTACAATCCGAACAAGCTGCGTATCGTCTCCGGCGGCGCAGGCTCGCGACGCAGCAGCGCCATATCTTCCGCGAGGTGCGCCGCGTCGAGCGTGCCGACCAGTGCCGCCGCAACGCCGGGCGTCGAACGCGCGAATTCCAGCGCGCGCTGTGCATCCGTTGCGAGGCCGGGCAGCGCATCCGGCAAATGCGGAACCAGCGGTACGGTGAGCCGCCCCTGCATCAGCGGCGCACTCGTCAGGACGGAGAGGCCAAGCGCTTCCGCGCACGCCAGCGGAGACAAAAACGAGTCGTCGAGCTGCTGGTTTTCGAGCGCGAACGCTTCCGGCATGAGCAGATTGTATGGAAGTTCCACCCAGCGGAAATGATGCGCCGCACCCGCGACCTCGTAGGCAAGGCCGACCAGCGACGTGAGAGCCAGAAAATCCGGTGCATCCGGCGCGACCCGACCGCCGGACCATGTGCTGATGCCATAGCTCGCAATCTGTCCGCGCTCAACGGCTTGCTCCAGCGTCTCGAACGCATCCAGCATCCGGCGGCGGAACGTATCGTAACTGAGCGTGATTGCCTGCGTCTCCGGGTTATGCAGCAAATAAACATCAATCGTTTCCACACCAAGATTGCGCAGACTCATCGCGAGCATGGCTTCGAGGAACGGCGGCGCAATACAATGGCGATAGCCCGCTGCGAACTCGTTGGGATGCACAAGACCATTTGCGATATATCGTTCGTAGATATATTTTTTCGGCTCGGCGGGTTCCGCGTCGTCGAATGGCACAACGCCGCCTTTGGTGACAAGGACGACCGCCTCACGCGGTATAGCACCATCAGCGAGCGCCGCGCCAATAGCACGCTCCGAACGCTGGTGACGGTCCGCGATGGCGGTATCGAAGATATTGCAGCCAAGCGCGAATGCTTGCCGTACCGTCGCGGTCATCGCCGCGTCTGTTGCGTCGGTGGAGTCGCCGTGCGCCATGCCGAGTCCGATGGTCGAGAGCGTTAGCCCGTCGGCGGCTTCGCGGTAAGCTATCGCCGCATTGCCCGCCAATGCGCGCGTCGCGGCGGGCGTAGCGCGACCCATCATCATATGATATTCAGCGTGATCGCGAGGACGAACGCAGCGATGAGCAGCACGGCCACGCTGACCACGCCCATCATTGGGTAAATACTCGGGTCGAGGATGCGCCCCGCGCGCCGCGCAATCCGCACCGGGAGCCAGAAAATCGTGAGCGCGAAGACGAGCAAACTCACGACGAAGGCGAGCGGAAGCCCCAGCGCATTGAACGAAAAGCGTACCGCGCCCCCGGCCTGTGTGATGGGCTGGTTCAAGCCGTAGAGTAGCATCCCGCACGCAGCGGCCAGCGGCACGCCGATCACCAGACAGAGGATCGTCAGCTTGATGGTATACGCGCGCTCGCCGCGCAGCGTGTACTGTTCGTTATTCATCGATTTTGGACGGACCAATCGAACGCAATGGTCGGGTCGTTCCAGGGGATGCGCTGCTCATCCGGCGCGGCGGGGTTGTAGCTCTTCGTGACGTGGTAGAAGAGCAGGACGGGTTCGTTCCCCAAGACCTGATAGCCATGCGCCAGCCCGGTCGGGATCAGGATGCTCACCGGGTTATCGTCGCCCGCGAAGATCACCTGCGTCAGGCCAGCCGATTGCGAGCGCGGGCGGCGATCATAGAGGACAACGCGCGCCATGCCGGAAGCGACGTACCACACATCATCCTGATCCTCGTGCCAGTGAAACGCCTTGATCACGCCCGGATAGGATTTCGTGATCGCGGTCTGCCCGAAGCGCCGCAGCATATTGTCGTCATCGCGCAGGATTTCGCGAAAATGGCCCCGGTCGTCAGGGTGGGTCATCAATTTTTTGACAATGACATCGTGAATTTTGCCGACGGGCATGATGGTCGCTCCAAAGAATGTACGCGCGGTTCCCTGCTGCTCATTTTACCGCAAGCGGAGAACGAATGTATAGCGTTCCGGCAACGCGGTTCAGCAAGCGCTCATATGTCGCCTATTTAACCAACTAAAATCTGGACCCAGCTATCGCGTAGTGCGCAGCGGCGCTTCCAATGCTTCGTACAATACGCGGAAGCGCTCGAAACTGGCTGCATCCATCGCGCCGAATTCGGTCACGCCCGCACCGACCCATCGCGCATCGCGCCCCAATATGCGAAGGAACGCGAGCAGCGCGTCGAACTTCACGCCGTTTGCCGTTGGGTAGAATATCGGCGGGAACTCTGCCGGGTCCAGTACATCGACGTCGACATGCACATAGAGGAAACGCGGCTCCGCACTCGCGATGAACGCTGCGATTTCCTCTGGCGACTCGTTGATCGAAGCAGCGTCCAGCACCGGGATTGCGTTTGCCGCGATGTACTCCCATTCCGGCGGGTCGAATTCACGCGCGCCGACGATCACGACCTGCTCAGGCCGGAGCGCGGCGTCCCACTGATTGACGACCATCTTCTGAATACGCTTCGGTCCAGCGCCGAGCAACGTGCGCAGCGCCATCCCGTGATAGTGTCCGCTGGGCGAGGTGGCGGGTGTGTTCAAATCCGCATGAGCATCGATCCAGAGGACGACCAGCCCCGCATACGTATAGTTTAAATAAGCAATCGAGGGGACTTCCACGCCACAATCGCCGCCGATGGTGAGCAGCGTTTCCGGCTCCACTTCGCGCAGCCACGCGAAGGTTTGCGCCGCGTACCCGGTCAGTACGTTGCCGTGATGAATGCCATCCGGCGTCCCCTCGTCGCGCTCGGTCGGCGAAACGGGGACCTGCCACTTTGGACCCTTCGCGCGCGCGGCGGCCTGCAACGCGCCGTGATAGACGTCTGCGCGGTCGCCGGACCCCTGCCATTGTGGAAAAATCAACGTATGCACTGGTTTCAATTCTGCGATGGCGGACCGACCCAATAAACAGCCTTGCGCAGTTCCGGCGGCGAGCGCCATAGCGCATCCTCATACGCCTTCGCGAATTCGCCCGCCGTCGCGTAGCGGTCCTCGACGCGCTTGGCGAGCGCGCGGAGCATGATCTCCTCGATCAGTGGCGGGAACTTCGGCGCGAGGCTGCGCGGCGTCGGCGGGAGCTGCCGCACATGTGCAAAGGCGATTTGCTGTGGCACGCGCGCATAGAACGGCAGCCGACCGAGCAGCACTTCGTACATCAGCACCGCAAGCGAATAGACATCCGTGCGGCGGTCCAGCTTGTAATCCATCACCTGTTCGGGCGACATATATTGCGGCGTGCCGAGGCTCGTCCCGGCAATCGTGATCGAGGTGTCGCCCTTGACCTTGCTCAACCCGAAATCGGCAAGCCATATATGGTGGCCGCGATCCGGGTGACTTTCGATCAGGACGTTACCGGGCTTGATGTCGCGGTGGATAACGTTGCGGTTGTGCGCGTAATCGAGCGCGCGGGCAAGCGGTTCTAGTAGCTGGTAGGCAGTCAGCGGGCTGAACGGGCGGCGACTCTGCAAATCGTAGAGCGAAGGACCGCGTACCAGCTTCATGACGAGGTACAGCGTCTCGCCCGTTTGCCCATAATCGTACACAGGCAGGATGTTCGGCTGGTCGAGCGTCATCAGCAGGAACGCCTCCCGTTCAAAGCGCTTGCAATATTCAGTCTGTTCGGCGTATTCCGGGCGCAGAATCTTGATCGCCAGCGGTTCGGAGACGTTGGGACCCTGCGCCATGTGAATCCAGCCCATGCCGCCCGTCGCGATGTGCTTGCCGACCGTATACGCGCCGAACTGCCGCCCGACCAGTGTTTGTACGAATTGAGAGGCCATTAGCAAACCTGCCCGCTGACTTGTTGTAATCATAGATCGCCGCGCGGTGCTTAACAAATCCGCGACCTAACAAATGTTTCCCAATATTCCTTCTATGGAAGGATAAAGCGCAACACAGTTACGCTGTTGTCGGGTGCTGGCTGCCCGTCCTGTCGGGCATCCAGACGCGCGCCACTCAGTGGATCATAAAACCCGGTTATTAGGCGATATTCACCTGCGGGTAAATCGGCGGGAAGCGTCACGCGCCACGTATCGCGGAAGTGGCTTCCGGGCGGCCACGCCCACAAGGGATAGCGCCCATCCAGCGGGGTACCATCCGCGAGCGATTGCTCCCCGCCGGGTCCGACCAGATGAATGAACTGGTGATCATCTTGCGCGAGATGCCTGCTGACCATCCAATCGAACATCAGTTGCAGCGTGCCGCCGCGCACCGGGTTGGTGGGTCCGGTTGTCACGCTTTGTAAACGCGCCAGTGCCGGAAACTCAATCGCGAGTTGACGCACGGTTGCTCCGCTATCCTGGGCAAGCAGCATACCGGGCTGGCTGGCGGCTCGACCCACCACCACCGTCTGGAGTGGATTCCCCGCCGCATCGGTCGCTTTCCAA
This sequence comes from Aggregatilineales bacterium, assembly GCA_965246845.1. Lineage (GTDB taxonomy): Bacteria > Chloroflexota > Anaerolineae > Aggregatilineales > UBA2796 > JBBRMW01. The sequence goes on along the minus strand of CBDFFR010000003.1, from coordinate 194,390 downwards.
TCGGCGGCAAGCGTATCCGTCGAGAGCAGCGCGAGAACGAGTGGGTAAGTCCGCAAGGGTTCCAGCATACCCGCGACCCGCATCGAGAATGAGTCGCAGAAGCGGTCTCCTGGCTGCCATAACCAGCTTGCATAGCGGCCAAGCCCCGGAATGGTCGTTCGTTCCGCGATGACCTGCCCGCCGTCCCCAAAAATCTTAAGCGTGTAAGCAGCAAGGCGCTCCGTGCGTTGCAGGATTTCCCAACACAGCGTGACCGGATAGAGTCCATCTTGACGAAGCCAGATTTCCGGCTGTATCAGCCCACGAAACCGAATAGCATTCTCGAAATCGACTGCCGCGCTCTGTATCGCTGGATAAACCGCCTGATCAAGAAAACGCGGCATCGCAAAAGCCGAATATACGACCAACACGCCGGAAAAAGCTGCCGCCACGAGTCCGCTTGCCGCAAATCCGCTCGCTATACGGCCAAAATGTGGCCGCGTCTCGACCAGCCGCGCTAACCCTATTGTCAACAAAATCGCAGTCGCTGCGTGGATGAAATAGACCAGCCGTCCCGTGATTGCGAAGGCGACCACGTAAAGCGTTCTCAGCCAATAGACCAGTCCCAAAGCCGCGAAGAATAGCAGTACCAGCAGAACGATCACCTGATCACGATGAACATTTTTTGCTTCCAAGCGAGTCCTGGTGGTTACTGATCGGCGCTGCCCGAAGCCGACCAGCGACAGCGCAACGATGCTGAAGACGAGTACATAAATGACGGGGTGCGCCCAGATTGAGGATGTACCGTACTTCGCCCAATAGGAGGCGGCGACTTCGGGAAGGTTTTGAACGATCTGGATAAGGGTAGCAGGGGTTTGGTCGCGACCCGGATCATCGTGAGGGCGCAAACCAAGTGGATCGCGGTAGCTTATCCATCCATATAGCATCCAGGGACCGAGCAGGACGAGCGTAACCGCCGCGACCAATCCCGCGCTGTTGACGAATCTGTGCAGCCGCTTGTGGCCTGTGTCATATATTCCATACCATACACCGACTATAACCCCTGGAAGGATCAACAAGCCACTGATCTTCGATAAGCCACACAGTCCGACCGCAAGACTTATCGCGAGCAGGCGTGCAGCGCTCGCGCCAAGCCGAACGATCCGCAGCGTTATCCAGAGCGCCACTGTACCGAACAGCGTCACAGTGATGTCGTTCGTCGCGATGGCGCTCATATACATCATTTGCGGCGCGAACGCATAGATCGCCGTTGCGATAGTTACCCAATGCCGCTGTCCCGGTTTGGAAAACACCTCACGCGCCGCACCGAACGCACAAAGCACCGCTATTGCCCCACAGAGCAGGGAAAACAGCCGGGCTGCGCGATTTGCCTGTGCAATTTCCAGCGCGCGGAAGCCTGTGTCGTTCGTGCCATGTATAAACATGTTCAGGTTGTCAGTTCGCTCATAAACATCGAGCGGAGCAAACCAGCGGTTGCGCATTGGATCAACGGTGATTTGCGGATTGTCCGAGTTGGGGGGAATGCCCGCTGCTTTGATGAATATTGCTCCGAAGATGTAGGTCAGCGGTGGCTGTCCGGTCTCCTGCAACATACTGTTGCTCTGGTGCGCCGCACGGTCCGGCAGCCGCCATGTTTCGCGCACCCATATTGAATAAGCAACGTGTAACAATTCATCGTTACCTTCCAAAACAGGCAATACAGATTGAAATAGCCCAACAATAAAAATGAACAAAATCAGAATCGCAAGCAGGCGCGCGAAGCCCCGACGTTCGCCATGCAGAGTTTTCAGGGACTTATCTATTTCATTCAATCCGGTGACTTCTCGCCCGCACGGATCGCGACTGCGAGGCGGTTTTCCGGTGGCACAAGCGGACAGCTCCATTCGTCGTTATAGGCGCAGAAAGGATTATAAGCAGCATTGAAATCGAGATGAATGGAGCCGTCCGGCTGGCGTTCGAGGTCGAGATAACGGCCTGCCTCGTAGGTCTCTGTGCCTGTGGTCGCATCAGTGAATGGCACAAAAAAGGTCTCGTGGCCGGGCGTTGCGAAGAGCGTCAGCGCGGCTTCCTGCCCGTCGATTGTGAACGTCACGCGCGCCCACCGGATATATGAGCGTATCTCGTTCTTGCTGGTCATGATCCGTACCGGGTCGCGCTGCGCGAACACCTCCGGCACGAGGTCGAAGACGAACGCCGGGTCCGGCTCGTAATAGGCAAGCCGCTCGAAGCCGACCTGCTGCTCCGGCGTGAGCGGCGAATGCGCGCTCGCCTTGAATTCGCGATCCTTTTCAGCGCGTGCAGCGCGCATCAATCCGATGTAGTTTTGCATGGTCTCCTCTCAGGTAAGTTCCTTCGCCGCCGATTGCCCCGTGCGGATGTATCCCGTCGCGGCGAGCATCTGGCGCAGGCTATGCAGCGTGGTTCGCTCGTAAAGTTCGGGCAGTGAATCCGCGACGATCCAATCCAGCAGCGGCACATCGCGGTACCCCCGGATGCGCGGTTGCCCTGTACGTGTCGGCTCGAATTTCGCGTGGCTCAAGCGCAGGCAGTAGTGCGAATGCGCGCGAATCTGCGGCCACATATCGGTCATCAGCGCGCTTTCGGCATCGATGCGCAGCAGGTCGCCATCCCCGGCAATGTGGTCGGCGCGCATCTCCGCGAGCAGCGTCACAGGTTCGACCTCCGCTTTGAGCGGCGCACCGACCACCAGATCGCCATCCAGCCCGCGCAGAATATCGAGCTGATGCTGCCGATCCTGCACCGCTGTCGTGAGGCCGTAGAAGCGCGTCGCATCCATTACCATCAAGTCGAAAACACCCGCCAACCCCGCTGCATTCGGGGCGAGCATAGGCGGCTCCTCACGCTCCTCGCGCAGCGCGAGATCGAGGCGATAGCGCCAAACCGCGATTTCCAAATCTTCGGGAGTTTCACCATAAACGACTTCCGCGCGGAAGTGCTGCACATCGTTCCATGCCAGCCGGAACGTTTCGCCGTTGCCCTCAACCGGGATGTGGATAAAGACCGCGAAGGGTTTTTCCTGCTCGAAGGCGGCGTGTATCTCGTCAGCGCTGAAGCCCGGCGCGGGGACGCACTGTTCCCCGAAGAGCGCGAGCGCGATTTTCGTCTGTCGGAGCGCCGCGCCGCCTTCGATGGGCAAGCCCATCCCTTCCGGTCCGAGCGCTTGCAGGATTTTGGCGAGCGGCCAGGTATTCGCCAACCGGGTTGCGCTGCGTGCCAGCCGCAAGGCGCGGTTGGTTTCGATGCCCGCGCGCGGACGAATCAGCAGCAGGCCGAGTTCATCCGCGCCTTCAGCGAGGACGCGCCACATCGTCAGGACTTCGCAGTGTTCCTCGCCGAGCCAGCGCCCGCCATAAAAAGGCGGCAAGATACCGCGCTCTGCCATGAGGTCGAGCGAGTGTCGATGCAGGTAGCCGATTTCGCTGCGCAGCAAGGCGATCCAGCGCTGTTGCAGCGTGAGCGGGCGCTCTTGCATCATTTGGCGGCGCATGGCGCGGTAGGCGGTTGGAATGTGTAACGGTGTGGTCATGCAGACGATTGATCTTTTCCCCCTGCCTGGCGATTGTACCCGGTATCGGCGTTACGGTCACACTCGGTCTTAAAGATGTTTCCTGCATTGTATTTTGCGCCCGAACATGCGAAAATGAGCGCACTTTTCGCTGCTGTAGAGAACCGGAATTGAAGAATGGCAGTTAAAAAAATCCTCATGCTCAGCAAGCATGAAAAGACCCTGCGTTCCAAAAGCGAACCCGTGCCAAAGGTGAATCGCGAACTCAAGGCGCTCTTCAAGGACCTGCGCGACACGATGGAAGATGCGGGCAACGCGATTGGGCTGGCCGCCCCGCAAATCGGCGTGATGAAGCGCGTTTTCGCTGTTCGGCTTGGCTATAAAGATGCGGAACAGGCCGAAAACGCGATTATGTCCGAAGGCGCGGAAGGCGAAGCGCTGGAAAAAGGCGAAACGCCCGAGCAAGACAGCGATACACCGCGCGAGATGCCGCCTGCCGTGATCATGGTCAATCCGCAGATCGTCGAGCGTAGCGCGGAAGTCGAACGCGCGTCGGATGGCTGCCTGAGCATCCCCGGTCTGATGGGGTATACCAACCGCAGTTTCCGCATCCACGTCAAGTATCTGGATGAGCAGGGACAGCCACAGGATCAATGGTTCGAGAAGTGGGACGCGCGCATGATCCAGCACGAGCAGGATCATCTCGATGGCATCCTCTTCATGGATCGCCTGACCAGCTTCGATGATCTATTCGTCGTCAGCCGTGATGACGAGGGCAAACTGATCCAGACACCCTACAAGGATGTCGTCAACAATGCGAAGCAACGCGCATCGGGTGAGCGCCGCAAGCCGATTTTCGCGCGCTGATGCAGCCTTGACAGGCGCTTAATCTATCTGATACGATACGCCCCACGCCGAGGTAGCTCAGCGGTAGTAGCATTCGACTGAAAATCGAAGGGTCGCCAGTTCAAATCTGGCCCTCGGCACACGGAAGGCCGCTCCCAAATGGGGCGGCTTTTACGTTTCCTAAATCTATTGGGTGAGGGGGCTGTGCAAGCCGCAATCATGCAAAGGCCATATGCGCGACACCACAAGGATCAGATTTTTCCGACCCGCCCCAAATTGAAACAAGGATTGTGCAAAAAACACGGATTAAACTGAAAACCCGGCTTCACGCCGGGCAGCGGTCCTAGCTCGCGCTACTGTCCTTCGCGTCCGGGTACGTGACGATCACCGAGTTATCGCCACTGAACGGATTCGGCACATACTTATCGGCTTCCCAATCATTGTGCCAGGCGTTGCCATTGACCAGATAGCGGTACTGGTACTCCTTGTCGAGGTCGAGGTCCAGCGTAATGCCAAACCGATTCTTCTTCTTCTCCATCTGGGTTTCAGTCTCGTCCCAGTTGTTGAAATCACCAACCAGATGAACCGTTTCCGCGCCTTCGGCAATGCCTTCGGGCAGCTCGAACGTCACTTTGCATTTTGTCTTGAGGAACTTCTTCTTGATCATGTTTCACCTCTGATGCGAACCGGGTCATTTTAACATAATGTGTCAAGCGTAAGTTTCGTGCGCGCTGACACCTTCCGGTATGATTAGATTGTAGTACGAATACTCGCGATTTGAGGAATTGACCAATGAACGAACCACACGATCCGCTGCTCGACCTTTTGCACGAAGACCGCACGTATTATCGTGGCGGTATGAACCCGCCAATTCATCGCACCTCGACCTTCGCGCAGGAAGATTTTGACCTGATGACCAGCGGCCAGCCGATTATGCCGCCGCAATACATCTATTCGCGCGTCGCCAACCCGACCACGCGCGTCCTTGAAGAGATGATTGCGAAATTGGAACACGCCGATGACGCCATCGCATTCGGCTCCGGGATGGGCGCGATCACCGCATCGTTGCTTGCCTTCCTGCAACACGGCGACCATGTGCTGTGTATCGAGAGCGTCTACGGTCCGGCGCGCATGTTCCTGACCGCACTCACCGACCGGATGCAGCTTTCGGTCGAATATTTTGCGCCGGGCGCGGACCTCGAACCGCTAGTCCGACCGAATACGCGCGTGATTTACCTCGAGTCGCCGACGACGTTCAAATTCGAGGTGCTGGATTTGCCGAAAATCGCGGCGGTCGCGCGGGCGCATGGCATCGTCACGATCATCGATAATTCGTGGGCGACGCCGCTTTACCAAACCCCGCTCGATTTCGGGATCGATGTCACGCTTCACAGCGGCACAAAGTATATCAACGGCCACTCCGATGTGTGCCTCGGCCTGCTTGCTGCCAATACCGAACATATGAAGACGATCCGGCCAATGGCGATCACGCTCGGCGCGACGAGTTCCCCGGAAGACGCGTACCTCGCGGTGCGTGGCCTGCGCACGCTCGCGATACGGATGCAACAGCACATGACAACTGGCCTGCGCGTCGCGGAATGGCTGGCCGCGCATCCGCTCGTGACGGAAGTGCGGCATCCCGGCTTGCCCGCTTCACCCTGGCACGACCTCGCCCGCGCGCAGATGTCTGGTTGGTCGGGCTTGTTCGCATTCTCGCTGCGCGCCGCGCCTGACGGCGCACCTAAAGCGTTTGCACGGGCGCTCAAGCTGTTCGCCATCGCGCCAAGCTGGGGCGGCTTTGAGTCGCTGCTGGTCCCCATTGCAATCAAGCCCAACGAGCCGATGACCGTCCGCATCTCTGTCGGGCTGGAACCCGTCGAGGCGATCATCGGGGATTTGGAGCAGGCAATGGCCTGTTATGGGGATTTCATCAACAAGGGCTAGAGCGTGCCATCAGTGGGTGTTGAAGCGCACCTTTGCCTGGTTATGCAACTATCGGCGCTCAAGCAAAGATGATGAGTATTGGACCCGGACGCGATGATCTACCCGGCTATAGTGCATTAGTCATACTTCGGCGTTTGGCGTGACTTCGGGTAGTATATTGACTTTTCATAGGCTTCTGTATCTGTCTCAGTATGCCGACAACGCATAGCGGAGTTACGACGATGTTCACGAATACCGAAAATGATTTGCCGCGCACCCCGCCTGAACAGCAGGGCATCGCTTCCACGGCCATTCTTCAGTTTGTTGAAGCGCTGGAGAGCCAGATGCACGAGGTTCACGGTTTTATGTTGCTGCGGCACGGCAGCGTCGTTGCTGAGGGGTGGTGGTCGCCACAGGGACGCGAGTATCCGCACATGCTGTTCTCGGTCAGCAAGAGTTTTACGGCGACGGCTGTAGGGCTGGCAATGAGCGAAGGATACTTCGCTATCGACGATCCGGTGCTGTCTTTCTTCCCGGATGAAGCACCCACTGAGGTAAGTGCCTGCCTTACGGCGATGCGCGTGCGGGACCTGTTGACGATGACCACTGGTCACGCCGTCGATACCTGGAGCTACATGACCGAGCGAGCCGATGGCAACTGGATCAAAGGGTTCCTTGAAGTCCCTGTTCTCTACGCGCCGGGAACGCACTTTCTATACAACACGGGCGCAACTTATCTGCTATCTGCCATTGTGCAGAAAACGACGGGTGTGAAACTTGTCGAGTATCTGGAGCCGAGGCTTTTTGAGCCGCTGGGCATCAGTAACGCCACATGGGAGGAATCGCCTCAGGGCATTAACAGCGGTGGAATTGGGCTGAGTATCAGGACGGAGGACATCGCCCGGTTCGGTCAGCTCCACCTGCAAACCGGGATGTGGCGTGATCGGCAGCTTTTGCCGGAAGGATGGGTCGAAGCCGCGACTTCGGTTCAGGTGTCGAATGGCAGTGCCGCAGCAGATAGTGATGCGACGCAGGGCTACGGCTATCAGTTCTGGCGCTGTCGGCATGGGGCTTACCGAGCGAGCGGGCTATTTGGTCAGTATTGTATCGTCATGCCTGAACAGGATGCAGTCCTGGCGTTCACCAGTGGAATCGATGTATTTGATTCGGATCAACTTTTAAACCTGACCTGGGAGCGATTGCTTCCGATGATGCAGGATAACGCGCTTCCTGACGACGCCAAATCTCAGAATGCCCTGACAAGCAAGTTATCGAATTTGACGCTGCCACCCGTGCAGGGACAGGCGGCGTCACCCATGTCATCCCGGATTTCGGGTAGAACTTACGCAGTCGATGCGAATGATCTTGGTATCGAATCCATCGCGCTGGATTTTGCCGGGGACGATTGTACGGTCCGCATCAAAACGGCGGCAAGCGAGGAAACAATCCCTTGTAGTTATGGCGAGTGGCAAAGGGGGCAGGCAGCCTTGTTTAACGAACGCTGGATGTCGCCCGCGCCCATGCCAATCGCCACCAGTGGCGCGTGGACTGCCGAAGACAGCTTTACAATGGTTGTGAGGTTCTATGAAACTCCGTTCTACCATACCCTTGTTTATCACTTCGCCGAAGATGAAATGATGTTTGAAACGCGGGTCAATATAACGCTGGAATCTCCTGAACCACTGCTGATGACAGCACATCCGGTATGAAGCGTAACGGGCGTCGCAACAGTGAAAGGTACCGCCTTGCGCTTGAAGACGCTCGCGAAGGAATGTGAACGACAGAACCAACGTTTTCCAATAACAAACTATTTGAAAAAGAGAAAGGATTCCTGTTGGATAAACTGGAAGGTGCAAACCACAACAGAATTGGAATAGGTGTGTCCTAAAGCGCCAGCGATTTAACAGACGAACATTGGATATGGCTTGGAACCCATCATCCCCAAGTCGAAATGAGAGGCAGTCCGCTACAGATGTGGACCAAAATTCGTTTAAAGCATCACCGAATCCAGCCAGACAGTCACGGGACCATCATTGACCAGATCGACTTGCATCATCGCGCGGAAAATCCCGGTCTGCACATCCGCAACGCCGTTCTTGCGTAGCGCATCCACGTAGCGCGCGACGAGCGGCTCCGCGTGTTGGGGCTTGGCCGCCGCAAGGTAATTCGGGCGGCGACCGCTGGCCGGGTCCGCGTAAAGTGTGAATTGCGAAACGACGAGGACCGCGCCGCCGACATCCAGCACGGAACGATTCATTTTTCCATCGCCATCATCGAAGATGCGGATCAACGCGGTTTTGTTGGCAAGCAGGTCTGCTTCGACAGGCGTATCCGCGTGCGTGACGCCGAGCAACACGACCAGCCCCGTCCCAATCTGCCCGACGACGCGCCCTTCGACCGTCACCGCGCCGCGCGTGACCCGCTGCAACAACGCGCGCATACGGCTAGATGCTGCACTTGTACATCGCGGCCTGCATCCATTCGCGGATCGTATCCGCGTCTTTCAACGCCGAGGGGTCATTTCCCGATGATTGTGAGTCAATGCCACCGTACAAATCGAGGATGAACACGCCGTAAGCGGGTTGCTCCAGACCGCTGTACGCATTCCATGCCGCGCCATCGGCATCAGCGAGGAAGATCAAGCCATGCATCTCGATACCCGGCGGTTGCCCGGCAATGATGAAAATGCACGCTTTCAGCTTTGTGAATTCATCCACCGTCGCGGAGAGCGCTTCGAGCAGCGGCATCACTGCTGCGTCGGATGCTTTCGGGATGAAAACCAGCACGAGGCCGGATTTGTTGCGGAATTGCGAGCGCGAATATTCTGTGCCATCCTGCGCGCGGAGCGTGAACTGCGGCGCGAGTGCGCCCGGCGTTGCTTCCATACCATCACCCCAAAATTGTTACTCCGATTTTACACAAAATAGAGCGCGTGGGGCGACAGGGCAAACGCATCAAAACGGACGCACGGGGCCAATCACGGGCGGACACATCGGTCCGCCCCTACAGAAGGCGCGCGAACTAGGGACGGACCTGCGTGTCCGCCCACGCTTTTGATTTTGATGCGGATGCCCTGTGCTGGGCGAAAGCCTGCCTGCTATCCACGCGGCGGTCGAACGTCAAGCGTCGTCAGGTAACTTCACGCTAGGATAGTGGCTGCAAAGATTACCTGCGAGGTGCGTAATGCGCGGCTCATCCTTACAACGGCTTCTGCTATTAATGCTGATTGGTTTCGTCGTGCTTGTTCAATCTCATCCACAGCCTGCCCGCTCACAAGCAGCGGAAGCGCTTCCGCCCGTCGTTATCGAAGCGCTGCCCATCGCGGGCGAAGAACTTATGCCGGATGATCCGTTGACGATCAGCTTCGATCAGCCAATGGAGCCGGGTAGTGTCGAAGCCGCGTTGAGCATCACGCCAACGCTCCCGGAGGGGCTAGAGCTGCTCAACCACTGGCCGGACGCGCGCACCCTGCAAGTCTTCGCGCAAAATGGCTGGCCGCGCAGCATGGCCTACACGCTCACCATCGGTAAGGCCGCGCGGTCGCAGGATGGCGTACCGCTCGCAGAAGCGTATAGCGTCGCCGTCAGGACGCTTGGACCGCTTAAGGTCGGCTCCGTCAACCCGCAGCCAGACGCGGCGAATGTGGCGCTTTCCGGGACGCAAATCATCGTCAGCTTCAACCGTCCGATTTTACCGCTGGCGGCGCTTGACGATCTGGCGAACGCGCCGACCCCAATCCGCATCGCGCCCGTGCTGGAAGGCAGCGGCCATTGGGTCAACAGTTCGCTTTATCTCTGGATGCCCACTGGAATGCTACCGCCGAGTACGACCTACACCGTCTCGATCACCGATGACCTGACCGCCGCTGATGGCGGGACACTCGACGCGCCGTATTCGTGGCAATTCACCAGCGCGCCGCCGAGCGTACTTGCGTTCGATGTATTACGTAGTGAGGACGAGCGCGTCACTTCGCCGGGGAGCGCGTTCCGTATTCGCTTCACCGACCCAATGACGGATCACGAGGCTGTGCACAAAGCGTTCTCATTCAAGGATGAAGCAGGAAAATCCGTTGCGGGCGCGCTCATTTGGTCGAAAACTCAGGAAGCAGCGGTGACGTTCCAGCCCTATTTTCCGCTCGCCGCCGGGACGCTCTACACGCTCACGCTCGAAGCAGGACCCGTCGCGGAGAAGCAAAGCGCGACCTTCCGCACGACCAGCGCGCCGACCGTCAACCGGATAATGTACGGAGAAAAGGGTATCCCCGGCACGTTCGTCTTTTCAACGTCGATACGCCCCGAAACGCTATTCGGGCGGTTCAGCATCACGCCGGACCCCGGACCGTATTACCTCGAATATCAGAACGTATCCGGCTGTTACGAGGGGCGACCAAGCTGCGTCGCGCTGCACTTCACCGATGATAAGGCGCTCCTCAAGCCGGGCGTTCAATATACCGTCCATATTCTGGATGGCGTTGAGGACGTTTTCGGCAATCCCGGCAAGAGCGCCTACACGACCACGTTCACGATTCCGAATCCGCCGACGCCGCAACCGAGCGCCGATGACCCAAATATGGAATATTCGGGGTCGGCGCGTCCGGTCATCAATGGCGACCTGATGCAAACCGGGACGTACAACCGCCAGACGACAATCCCGCTGGTGATCGCAGGTCGCCCGACGGTGCGCCTCTCGCTTTATCGTGTGAATGCGGCGGCGCTCTCCACAGTGCGGCTTGACAATTATCTGCACAGCTATTCAACCAGAGGCTATTTCAACCAGAACGGCCTCAACGACAGTTCGATGCCTGCATATGACGACGGATCGCTGACGCCGCCAGAACCCGCTCCCTGGGTCAAGCGCGAGAACCTGCTTCGGCAGTGGACGGAGAAATTCAATGGCGATGCGCTGCCACTGAACGGAAAGGATGCGCAGGGCGACGCGGCAAGTATTGCGCTCGTGCCGCTTGCGGCGGGCGGCGGCAGGCTACCGGCAGGTATTTACTGGGTAACGGTCGAATCTGACGGAAGCGATGTCATGTGGCAGTACGGCCTCTCCGTCAGCAGCGCGAACCTGACGCTCAAACGTGCGCCGCGTGAAACACTTGTATGGGTGACTGATCTTGTCACGAGCAAGCCCGTCGCGAATACGCAGGTGACGGTCTACAACCGGGGTAAGGCGGTCGCGAGCGGCCTCACGGATAGCAAGGGTGTGTTCATCGCGCCTGTATCGCTCCCATCAAGTGAAAGTCGTTATCAATACGGAGCCTGCGGAGAGGATTACACCTATGTACCGGGCGACCCGCTGAACGATTTCATCACCGTCTCGGCGGAGTCGGCGGGCGTGTTCGGTTCGTGGTTCATGAGCGAGTCATATGACATCGCGCGGCAGGAAGCCTATCTGCATACCGACCGACCGCTCTATCGCCCCGGTGAAACGGTCTACCTGCGCGGGCTGCTGCGTGATAAATTCGACGTGACGTATACCCTCCCGAAACAGCAAACGGTGAAAGTCCGCGCGGTGCAGCAGAGCGCACTCTACGACAACCCGGAAAGCCGCTGTCAGACCATCGACGACGTTCACGCGCTCTACGATGCGGAAGTGCCGCTCTCGCCCTTCGGGACGTTCGACGGCGCGTTCAAAATTCCCGCCGACGCGCGTTCCGATGATTTGATCACGATTTATACGAGTGGCGGCGACATCACCATCGCGGTGCGTGAGTTCCGCGTTCCGGAATACGAGGTGAAGGTCAGCCCGACCGCGCCATACAGCTATCTTGACCAGACGTCTGGCGCGACGCTGAAGGCGTCATATTATTCCGGTGGCGCGGTCTCGGACGCGGCGGTGGCGTGGCGCGCGACCTATACGCAAAGCTATTTCAACTATACCGGACCGGGCGCGTATCGCTTCTACGATCCGGCGTGGTATAGAGAGAACTATTATGAAGCAGTGCCGCTCGATCAAGGCGCGGGCAAGACCGATGCTAAGGGTGGCTACGCGATCACGCTCAAAGAACCCGCGACCTTTGCGAAGGGAGTCTCCTCGCCGCCGATCTCCGTGCTGCTGCAAGCCAGCGTGCGCGACGAAGCCGGACAGACGATCACCGGGTCGACGCAGTTCACCGCGTACAGCAGCGCAGTCTATGTTGGCTGCAACTCAACCGCCTATTTCGTGCAGTTGGGGCAGCCGGGCAAGGTGAATTGCATCACCGTAACGCCGGAAAGCCAGCCCGTCGCGAACCAGCGCGTCGAAGTCGAAATCAACCGTTCGCGCTGGTTCTTCAACCCTGAACAGAATCAGTGGGTGACGGATTCCAGCAAGTCGGTAGACGCCTTCAATACCGGGGCGGATGGCAAGGGTGTCTATACACTTGACGCGCGGCAGCCCGGCTACTATGAACTGCGCTTCCGGGTGCAGGACCCACAAGGGCGCGTTTCGACCACGACCGAATGGTTATACATCACTAACCGCACGCTGACCCTGCCGACCGAAAAAGATGAAATTGAACTGAATGGCCTTGACGACTACGAGGCATTCAAACCGACCACGCGATTCACGACCGACAAGCCGCTCTACAAGCCCGGCGAGACCGCGCAGGTCCTGCTCCCGGCTCCGTTCGACCGTCCGGCAACAATGCTGATTACCGTCGAACGCAACCAGTTCCTGTATTACGATGTCGTGCGGACCGATGACCACCCACAGACCTACGCCCTGAAAGTGACCGATAGCTACGCGCCGGATGTCTATTTTTCGACGGTAAGCGTGACGCCTATCGACCGCGCACATCCGCTCCCGACCTGGCGCATCGGGCAGACCTTCTTCGGCGTGGAACCGACCGCGCGCTATCTGAACGTCGCCGTCAAGCCGCGTCAGGCCACCGCCAAACCGGGTGAACGGGTGGATGTGGATGTGACCGTGACCGACCGCGAGGGCAAGCCCGTCAGCGCGGAAATCGGGCTATCGGTGGTCGATAAGGCGGTACTTGCGCTCAGTGCGCCCAACAGCTACGCGCAAAAAGCGACGTTCTACCCGATCAGCGATTACGAAAATGATTATCGTTGGGCATACAACCCGATCCCGGTCCAGCTTTCAATGTACGGGCTGCAAGAGCGGCTTACCGGAATCGTTCAGCTTGATGCGTATGGCGGTGGGCGCGGCGGCGCGGGGGGACCACCGAGCGATCAGGGCGCGGAGGTGAACGTCCGCAAGGATTACAAGGTGACGCCGTTGTGGGAGCCGCACCTCGTCACGGATGCACAGGGCAAAGCAAGCGCGACGGTGACAGTCCCCGATAACCTGACGACCTGGACGATAGACGCGCGCGCCGTGACGACGACCACGCAGGTCGGCGAGGGACGATCCGAGTTCATTTCTACCTTGCCGCTGATCGTGCGCCCGGTCGCGCCGCGCTTTATGGTCGCGGGCGATACGCTGGAACTCGCGGCGGTCGTGAACAACAACACGGGCAAGGATCAGACCGTCGCGGTGACGCTGCAAGCGCGCGGTGTCAGCACCGCAGACCCGCAAACGCAAATCGTCGCCGTACCGAATGGCGGTCGGATGCGTGTAACCTGGCATGTCACCGTCGAGGATGCGCCCTCTGCTGATTTGACCTTCATCGCGAAGGGCGACGGCGCGCAGGACGCCGCAAAGCCACCCCTCGCGACGGGCAAGGACGGCACGATCCCGATTTACCCGTTCCGCACGACCGAGACGCTCAGTACGCATGGTGCGCTCCGCGCGGGCGGCAGCCGGACGGAGATCATCGCGATCCCGCCACGCTACCAGACCGGCATCAGCGACCTGACCTTGCGGATCGATCCGTCTATCGCATCGGCGGCGCTGGACAGCCTGACCTATCTGCAAAACTTCCCGCACCAGTGCAATGAGCAGACGACCAGCCGCTTTTTGCCCAATCTGATGACGCTGCGTGCGCTCAAGTCGCTAGGGCAGAGCCAGCCGACGCTCGAAGCCAACCTGCGGGACGCGCTCGCAGACGGCCTGACGCGCCTCAAGGATTCGCAAAATACGGATGGCGGTTGGGGCTGGTGGCCGGGGCAGGCGACGGATGATTACATCACTGCTTACGTGCTGTTCGGGCTGACACAGGCGCAGCGCACGGGCTACAGCATCCCGCCGGAGATGATCGCCAGAGGCGTGGCGTATATACGCGGGAAGATCGCACCCGTGACGCTCACGACCGCGCAATGGATGCTCAACCGACAGGCGTTCCTGCTCTATATGCTGGCCGATGCGGAAATCACGAGCGACGCCGATGCAACGAACTATGCGGCGCTGGTCGCGCGCCGCCCAGCCATGACCTTCGGCGCAAAGGCGTATCTGCTGATGGCATACCTCAAGCGCTTTCCGGGGAACGCCGCAATCAAGGATCTGTTGACTGATTTGGAGTCGAATGCAACTATCGGTGTGGGGGGAGTGTCGTGGGGCGAGCGCTACCACGACTGGTACAACTGGGGCAGCGATGTTCGCTCTACCGCGCTCGCAATTGCCGCGCTGCTCCGTGCCAAGCCGGACTCGCCACTGCTGCCTGATGCAGTTCGCTGGCTGATGGCTGCGCGCAGTGTAGATGCGTGGGCGACCACGCAGGAAACGACATGGAGCGTCCTCGCGCTGACTGATTATATGCTCGCCACGAATGAACTGAGCGCGAACTACGGGTTTACGCTCACCTTCAACCGCAAGCCCGCCGCGAACGGAACCATCACCCCGGCGACCGCGCGGGATACGCAAACGCTCAACGTGCAGGTTGCGGACCTGCTCACCGACCGTGCAAACCGCTTCACCGTGAGCCGCACCGATGGCGCAGGCGTCCTGTATTACACCGCCGCGGTGCAAATCCAGATTCCGGCGGCAGAGGTGAAACCCGCCGCGCGCGGTGTATCCGTCACGCGCACCTACACCAATGAAAAGGGCGACCCGGTTGCGTCCGCGAACGTCGGCGATCTGCTGAACGTCACGCTGTCGCTGACGGTTCGCGACGAAGCGCACTTCGTCGCGCTGGAGGACCCCATCCCGGCGGGAACCGAGATCGAGAACGATGCACTGCTGACGAGCGGCAACACGGATGATAACCCGTATAGCCGCTTCTATTCCTATGGCTGGTGGTACTTCGATTACCGTGAGTTCAAGGACAACGCCGCGCGCTTTTACGCGAACTATCTCCCGGCGGGGACGTATACGCTGCAGTACCAGACGCGCGCCACGCTGCCGGGTGAGTTCCAGGTGCTGCCCGCGACTGCCTATGCTTTCTACGCACCGGAGTGGTTCGGGCGGACAGCGGGACAGATGTTCAGCATCGAAGCGAAATAGACGCGACTCTACGTTACTCCGCGAATTCCCATTCGCGGAGCATTGCGGAGACCAGCACCGCACGCCGTGCGAGGCTTGGTATGAGGCACTGTTCGTTGATCGCATGTGCGCCTTCGCCATGCGATCCAAGACCATCCAGCGTCGGGATGCCAATCGCCGCCGTGATGTTGCCATCGGAGCCGCCGCCGCTGCCATCTTCGGGGAGCGCCATACCGTGCCGCGCGGCAATCGCTTTCGCCTGCTCGTAGCACTGAATCATCATCGCGTTGTGTTCCATCGGCGGGCGCGCGGTCTTCTTCTCGGCATGGATTTCCGCGCCGGGCAGCACAGGCGTCGAGGTGAGGATGGCCGCGTCCACGCGCTCCGCTTCGGCCTTCGTGGTGAACCGCACATCGATCTTTGCCAGCGCCGCATCGGGGATTACGTTCGTCGCGCCGCCGCCCTGTACGACCGTCACGCTGACCGATGTGCCGCGATCCAGCGCGTTGAGTTCCGTCAGGCGCAGGGTCTGGTGCGCCAGTTCGACGACGGCATTAATGCCCTTATCGGGTGCGTTCCCGGCGTGGCTGCTCTTGCCTTTCACGGCGACCTGATACTGCGCCAGTCCCTTGCGCCACGTCTTCAAGCCCTCGTCCTTTGAGGCGAATTCCATCACGAGCGAAAGGCCGACCTGTCGGGCAATCTGCTCGATATAGTCCCATGAATGCAGGCTACCCGTCTCTTCGTCGCTGGTGAAGAGCGCCCAGATCGGGCGGTCCGGGAAGAGGTCGTGCGCCCGCAACGTGCGGATGCACGTCAGCACAAGCGCGATGCTGGCCTTCATATCGTAGGTTCCGGGACCAATCAGGCGGTCGCCTTCGACATGCACCGGGCGCTGTGCCAGCGTGCCGAGCGGCCAGACTGTATCCATATGCATCATGAACAAGATCGGCTTGCCGGGGCGGTCGGCGTTCCACTTCGCGAGCAATATATCGCCAACGACTTCGCGCGGTTCGCGGTGAATTTCTGCGCCCAGTGCGGTCAGTTCGGCTTCGATGAACGCGGCCAGTTGATCAACGTGGGCTTTACTGCCGGTCGGCGTCTCGAAATTGGCGAGTGCCGTCGTCAGGTCCACGATTTCCTGCACATGGTCGCGGTAATGAGTGGCGAGATCGAACACGAATAGCCCTCCGAACTGGTTTAAGGTTAGGTTAACTATAGCGGTCCGCGCGCGGTTTTCCTATAGATGTTTGACATCGGATAAAGATAGACGTCACGCCGTTGCCTCTATTCCCAAAACGAGGGAAGGGGAATCCGCGTTCTGGACATCCCTCCTTGTGAGGAAGGATTTAGCATGGGAAAAAAATAACTGCATAATATCTAATACCGAATCCGGTTAATGCGTTATTGGTGGGCGGGGCTTGACCCGCCCCTACACTGGACACGCGCCTTATGTAGGGGTCGGGCTTGACCGACCCACTAGCCTTCACGCGGATTTGGTATATTGCTCAGACGCCTGGTGAAAACGAAATTTTAGCCGAAGCTGCAGGCTTCTATTCCATTTCCCAAGGAGTCATGAGCTGGATAAAGTTTCCGTCGGGGTCAGCAAGGGTAGCGATCCATCCACCGCCCAGCTCATACGGCTCCTTAATGATGGTGGCACTCATCATCTTTAGCCGCTCAAATTCCGCCTTCACCTCTTTGGTTTCGAGGTTAAGGATAATTCTTGATGGCTCTTTTGTCTGACCTGTCACTTCCGAGTGTTCTCCAACGCTTATAGAGCAGTTGCCAGCCTGCCACATCGACCATTCGCCTTCAACCATGTCTGCGGGTCTGCCAAAGACTTTCTGGTAAAACTCCGCAAGCACTTTGGGTTGGGCAGTGCCTATCATGATTGAATTCAAATTTAGGGTGGGTGACTGTTGAGTCTGCGGGTTGTCTGAATTTGCCATGATGAATTCCCCTCCACGAAACTTCGTGACGTTCGGAAGCGCTTTTTCTCAAGCAATGCAATTATACCACCAATTTAGACCATTTGTTCGATTGTATCAGCGCTTCATCTGCCAATTTTTAATTGTTAGCCGTTACTTTTGAGGAGAAATTATTGTGCGAACATCTCAGTCTCTGCTCATCGACAGCAAGTTAAGGCTTTCAGAGCGTAACTGATAGTCGACGGCATTGCGCAAGCCGGGCAAAATCGGGTTCCGGACAGCTCACCAACGAAGCGCATTTTCCAATTTGTGCGAAAAGCGCGAACGGGGGACCCTTCTTGACCCAGACCATGTTTTAATGATCGTTTTTGATCCGTTACCGCGGCGAAAATCCGTAACTTGCTGCCTATGGAGCGTGGCTCCACTCGCCCAAACAACATCTATAATTTAGGATGGCACTAAAATTAGTAGAAAATTGAACGTTAAAACAACTGCACCTGAGCTGCGCCGACGTTCACGCCTTCCAGCACGAGCAGCGCGCGTTTGCGCTCCAGACCGCCGCCGTATCCCGTCAATGCGCCGTTCGCGCCAATCACGCGATGACATGGCACGATAATCGAAATCGGATTCGCGCCGTTGGCGAGACCGACGGCGCGGCTTGCATTGACCGTCCCAATTCGGCGCGCGAGATCGCCGTAGCTGGTCGTTACACCATAGGGAATGGTGAGGAGCAAGTCCCACACCTGCTTTTGGAACGGCGTGCCTTGTGCGGCGAGTGCGAGCGTGAACGCCTTGCGCTCCCCGGCGAAATACTCCTGCAGTTGCTCTACGACTTCTGCGCAATGTGCGGTCGAGGGCTGCATCTGCCCGACCTGTGCGCGCCAGTGTTCGCTTCGCTCCTGATCGATGAAATCCAGCCGGACCAGCGCCCGGCTTTCGTTCACCGCAATCAACAGCGTGCCTAATGGCGACTCGTAATCTGCGGTATACAGCATCAGGTGGGTTCCGGCAGATTCTTGAGCGCGTCGATCCCGGCCTTGATGCCGCCCTGCGCCTTGAAAATTGAGGTCCCCGCGACCAGCACCGTCGCGCCGCGCCGCACGAGGTCGGCAGCGTTGCCCGGCTCCACGCCGCCATCGATCACGATTTCAAGCGGGTTGCCGAGGACGCGCGCGAGGATGCGCAGTTCTTCAATTTTATGCAGCACGCCCGTGATCAGCTTCTGCCCGCCAAAGCCGGGGTTGACGGTCATTACGATCACCCGTTCCACGTCGATCAGCACTTCGCGGATCGCTTCATAAGGCGTGTGCGGATTGAAAGCCACGCCCGGCGATACGCCGAGTTCGCGGATTTGCTGGATTGTGCGGTGCAGGTGCGGGCAGGTCTCGACATGCACGTTGAGGCTCGTCGCGCCCGCATCGGCGAAGGCTTTCAGGTAGCGTTCCGGTCCCTCGATCATCAGGTGGACATCCAGCGGCAGGCTCGTCACGCGCTTAATCGCTTCGACAATGAACGGTCCCATGCTGATGTTCGGCACGAAATTACCATCCATGATGTCGATGTGCAGCAGGTCCGCGCCCGCTGCTTCAACTTCGCGGACCTGCTCACCAAGCCGCGTGAAATCCGCAGCGAGGACCGAAGGCGCGATTTTGTGTGCGGCTGTCACTGCGCAACCTGCCTTGTGCTGACGCGCTCCTTGCGTATGGCGTCCGCTTTCAACTGTCCGCACCCGGCCTGAATATCGATCCCGCGCCGCACGCGGACGGTACTCGTCACGCCGTAGCTCGCCAGCACTTCGCGGAATGCTTCGATACGCTCCAGGGCGGCGGGCTTGCCCTCGTAACCGCCTGTCGGGTTGAGCGGAATTAGATTGACATGGCAGGTCATGCCCATCAACAGCAAACCGAGTTCGTGAGCTTGTTCGGGACTATCGTTCTGCTTGTTGATGAGCGCCCACTCGAAGGTCACGCGGCGACCCGTCACGCGGATGTAATTGCGCACCGAGGCAATCAGCTCCGCGATTGGGTAGCGCTTGTTGACCGGGATTAGCCGCGAGCGTGCCGCGTCATCGGCGGCGTGCAGGCTGATCGCGAGGCCGATTTGCAGGTCTTCTTTTGAGAGACGTTCGATGCCGGGGATCAAGCCGACCGTACTCAATGTGATGTGCCGCTGCCCGATGCCCAACCCGGCGGGGTCGATCATCAGCCGTATCGCCTTGATTACGTTGTCGTAGTTGTGGAGCGGCTCGCCCATCCCCATCAGGACGACATTGCTCAGGCGGCTGCCCTCTTCCTTTTCGAGGAAGCGCGCGAAGTAAAGCGCCTGCTCCACGATTTCGCCATGCGAGAGGTGGCGCACAAAGCCCATTTGCCCGGTCGCGCAGAAGACGCAACCCATCGCGCAACCCGCCTGCGTGCTGATGCAGGCCGTGCGCCGCCCGTCCTCATAATCCATCAGGACGGCCTCGATAAGCTGCCCATCCGGGAGCCGGAACAGCTTCTTCACCGTTTGACCATCGGAGGAATGCAGTTCATCGGCAGGTTCCAGCACGCCGAGCCGCGCGCCCGCTGCCAGCCTTTCGCGGAACGGCTTCGCGAGGTTGGTCATCTCCTCGAAGCTGGCCGCTTTGTGCGTATACATCCACTCCCACACCTGTTTGGCGCGGAAGGCGGGCTGCCCCCATTCTGCGAGGAGGGCAGTCAATTCCGGCAGGGTCAAATCATAGAGATTGACCAGCTTGGTCGTCGTCATGTCCATCGTTAGCCGACCTTGATGATGCTTGGCAGGACCACCGGGCGGCGGTTGGTGTGCTTGTAGAAGAAGTCGCCCAGGCCTTCGCGGATTGCTTCGTGCGCGGGACGTGCCTTGTCGCGCATCAGGCGCTTGATCTCAAGATTGGTCGCGTCGAGCAGCGAACTTGAATCGCGCAGGTGGACAAAGCCCCGGCTGAGGATTTGCGGCCTGCCGACGAGCTGCCCATACTGATCAACCGGGACGACCGCCACGACGAAGCCATCCGTCGCGAGCCGCTCACGGTCGCGCAGCACGGTTTCGTTGATGTCGCCCGCGACTTCACCATCCAGCCGCACATCCTGATAGTTCAACGCGCCGAGCAACCGCGCGTTCTTGCCATCGAATTCCCAGGGCTGGTAGCTATGCATGATAAACATGCGCTCTTCCGGGATGCCCGTTTCCAGACCGATGCGCGAGTGCAAAATCTGGTGGCGTAATTCGCCGTGTACAGGCAGGAAGTATTTCGGCTTGACGGTCTCGAGCATGGTCCGCATATCGTCCTGCGAACCGTGACCGGAAGTATGGATTTGCGCCATGCCGCCATAAATCACGAATGCGCCGAGGTCGTACAGGTTGTTGATGACATGCGCCATCGCCTCTTCCTTGCCGGGGATGGGACGACCGCTGATGATGATGGTATCGCTTTCCTTGATGCGGATTTGCGGATGCGTCCCCGCCGAAATGCGCGTGAGTGCAGAGTTCGTTTCGCCCTGTGTCCCGGTCGCGACGATCACGAGTTTGCTTGGCGGCAGGTTGAGCGCGAGGTCAAGCGGCATCAGCCCCGGTGTCTTGAGATAGCCGAGATTGCGCGCGAGGGTCGCGTTTTCGAGCAGACCGCGCCCGGCAATCGCGACCTGACGATCCGCTTTCGTTGCAGCGTCGTGGATTTGCTGCACGCGCCCGATTTGCGAGGCGAAGGTCGAGATAATTACACGCCCCGGAGCCGCCGCGATGATCGGGTACAGCGTCTGCCCGACGATGCTATCCGAAGGCGTCTTGCCCGGACGGTCGGCGTTGGTGCTATCGGCCAGCATGACGAGCGCCCCGCCACTTTCGGCCAGCAGCTTTTTCAGGCGCGGGAAGTCGGTCTTTTTGCCGTCGTAGGGATTGTCGTCGAGTTTGAAATCGCCCGTGTGGACGACGTTGCCGACTGGCGTGCGGATGACAAACCCGACCGAATCGGGGATCGAGTGCGTCACGCGGAAGGCATTTACCTCGAACGGACCGACGAGGAACGGGTCCTTGTCATCGATTTCGCGCAGGTCGGCCTTGATGCCAATTTCGGACAGCTTGTTGCCGACAAGGCCGAGCGTGAACGGCAACCCGTAGATCGGGGTGCGGATTTGCTTCATCAGGAATTGCATCCCGCCGATGTGGTCGAGGTGGCCGTGCGTGAGGATGATCCCGCGCAGCATATCCTGATTGTCAATCACATATTGGTAGTTCGGGAGGATAAAATCGACTCCCGGCATATCGTTCGGTGGGAACATCACGCCCGCATCGACGATGAGCATATTCCGCCCATATTCGATCACGGTCATGTTTTTGCCGATGTCTCCCACCCCACCGAGGGGGAGAATACGCAGCGTTTTTGAATTGGACGCCATAGGACTCCAGTGCTTTCTGACTATCTTGGTTCGTAAAGTGAGGACACGGCTGTTTGCCAAAATCAATCGGGCGGAAGCGCTTTATTGCGCTATCGCCATCGCCAGTCGTGAATGCACAACCCGGCAGGTAGTCCGGCGGCCCATCACGCGGATGTCTGCGGACCCTCTACAACGCGGTTTAACATATGCCTATCATAGCACACTTTTTTGCGTGATCAAGCAGGGCGCGTAAAAAGAGTGAAAGATTTTTGCGGGGAGCCGCGTTGCACTGCGACTCAGGTATTCACATTACTTGCGAGGCATGTCACGTCGCGGCATACTTGTAAACTGTAAACAAATTATGAGCTATTGTTCACGGCGTTTATGACAGTCCTCGCACTCGACATTGGAACATCGTTCATCAAAGGTGCGGTACTCGATCTCGATACGATGGAGATAGGGGATACGCTCCGGCTGCCATTCCCGGAGCCAATTTCCGGGCTGCCTGCGCTGCATAAAGAATTCGACCCGGCGCAAATCCTGAGTGCAGTTCTCAATGTGTTGAACACGCTTGCCGAACGCTCTGCACGATGCGAAGGGCTGCTTGTCTGTACCCAGATGCACAGTCTGGTCTGTGTGGATCACAGCGGGATTGCGCATTCTACGCTGACGACGTGGCAGGATCAGCGGGTATTGGAAACGCATCCAGACGGAAAATCCCACTTTGAAACGCTCATGGAGCGCTTGACGACCGCTCAGAAACAGGAACTTGGTAACGAAGTGCGACCCGGCTTGCCGATTGGCGTCCTCTTCTGGCAAGCGGAGCGCGGTGAGCTGCCCTCGCCTGATCTTTTCCCGGTATCCATCGGTGATTTCATTATGGCGAATTTGTGCCACACGGAACCGACCACCGACCACACCAACGCACACGCGCACGGCTTGATGGACATCGCGAGCAGAACATGGCACGCAGGGGCTTTGCCCGCGCTCGGACTGTCGGCGCTGCGTTTGCCGGAAATCGTCCCGAACAATCACATCGTTGGTTACTTTACCCTCGGCGGTCAGCCGATAGCCTGTTATCCACCCGTAGGCGATTATCAGGCAGCACTGCTAGGTGCATTGCTGGATGAAAACGAACTCTCGATCAACATTGCGACGGGTTCACAGGTCAGTTTGTTGCATTCTACGCAGGAGCGCGGCACCTTGCAAACCCGACCGTATCTGGATGAGCGGAACGTGTTGACCGTCACGACGATCCCTGCCGGACGTTCGCTATCGGCGCTCATTATGCTCTTGAGTGAATTGGCAGTCGCACAGGGGTTTGCCCTCGATGATCCTTGGCCGTATATCATCGCACAGGCAGAAGCGGCGAGCGATCCCCGGCTGCGCCTCGACCTCGCCTTCTTCAACAGTGCGGTTGGCGAGCGGGGCGCATTGACCGATATTCGGGAAGACGAACTCAGTGTCGGCCATGTGTTTCGCGCCGCCTTTCGTAATATGGCTGAGAATTATCTGGCGTGTGCGCTGCGGCTGTCGCCGACCCGTGACTGGTCGCGCCTCGTCTTTTCGGGCGGTTTGGCGCATCGGGTGGCGCTGCTCCGCACGTTGATCAGCGAACAATTCGGCGCGCCGTATCGTACATCGCCGACGCCGGAAGACACGCTCCTGGGGCTGCTGGTCTTGGGCATCTACGTTACAGGGCGTGCCGAAAATCTGAAAGAGGCAACTTCGCGCGTGTGGGCGCATTACAGCAGGAGCATACCATAATGGCAGATACTTCATTTTTGGAGGGCTTGTTCAGCCTCAAGGGAAAGGTCGCCATCGTCACAGGCGGCACGGGCGTTCTCGGCGGGGCGATGGCGACAGGGCTTGCCAGAGCGGGCGCTAAGGTGGCGGTGCTGGGTCGGCGTCGCGACGCAGGCGAACAGGTGAAGGCCGCAATCGAAGCCGAAGGCGGTCAGGCGCTGGTGCTGACTGCCGATGTCCTCCAGCGGGATAGCTTGCTCGAAGCGCGCGATCAAGTCCTTGAAGCGTGGCAGCAGATCGATATTCTGGTCAACGCGGCGGGTGGCAATTCCCCGGCGGGGACGGTCGCGGTGGATGGTTCCTTCTTCGACCTCACCCAGGCGGGGATGCAAAGCCTGATCGATCTAAACCTGATGGGGACGCTGCTACCCACACAAATTTTTGGAGAGCAGATTGCGGCACAGCGGCACGGGCATATCGTCAACATTTCGTCGCTATCCGTCCCGCGCGCGTTGACACGCACAGTCGCCTACGGGGTCGCGAAAGCCGGAGTCGAAAACTTCACGCGCTGGCTGGCGGTGGAAACCATCAATAAATATGGTCAGGGTGTTCACGTCAACGCGATTGCTCCCGGCTTCTTCATTGCGGAACAAAATCGGCAGTTCATGGTGAACGAGGACGGCTCATTTACGGCGCGGGGTCAATCGGTGGTGGACCATACCCCGACGCGGCGCTTCGGCGAACCAGATGAACTGGTCGGGGCGCTGATCTGGCTGTGCAGCCCGGCGGCCAGTTTCGTTTATGGTCAGGTGATCACGGTTGATGGCGGGTTTGGCATCTTTAGCGGCGTATAGAAAAGGCGAGGTATTCGACCTCGCCTCAAGGAACCGATTCAATAGAAGATAAACGAAGGCTTAAGCAGGTTGCCGCGCCTCCGCGCCGAATTGCAACCCCGCGCCATCGCTATCGACCGACACGCGTGCGCCCTCGCGGATTTGGCCTTGCAGGATCGCGAGCGAAAGTGGGTCTTGCAAGTCGCGCTGGATCACGCGCTTGAGCGGACGCGCCCCGAACACAGGGTCGTAGCCGCGCTCTGCGATGAAATCCGCCGCCGCGTCGCTGAGTTCAAGCGTGATTTGCCGCGCTGCGAGCAGCTTGCGCAGCCGTCCAAGCTGGACTTCGACGATCTGCCGCAGGTTTTCGCGCGTAAGGCTCTCGAACACGACGATCTCATCGATGCGGTTGAGGAACTCTGGCCGGAAGACGTTATCCAGTTCCTGCATGACCGCCCCGCGAATATCGTTTTCGGCGGCATTGCCGCTCATCGCCTTGATGATCTGGCTGCCCGCGTTGCTGGTCATGATCACGACCGTGTTACGGAAATCGACGGTACGGCCTTGTCCATCAGTCAGGCGGCCATCATCGAGCAGTTGCAGGAAGACATTGAAGACTTCCGGATGCGCCTTTTCGATCTCATCGAACAGCACGACTGCATACGGTCGGCGGCGCACGGCTTCGGTCAACTGACCGCCTTCTTCATAACCGACGTATCCCGGCGGCGCTCCGATCAGGCGGCTGACAGTGTGCTTCTCCTGATATTCGCTCATGTCGATGCGGATCATTGCGTCGTCCGCATCGAAGAGAAAGTCCGCGAGCGCCCGCGCCAGTTCAGTTTTGCCTACACCCGTCGGACCGAGGAACAGAAACGACCCAATAGGGCGGTTCGGGTCTTGCAGTCCCGCTCGCGAGCGGCGGACCGCGTTAGCGACAGCGCGGATCGGGTAGTCGTGACCAATCACGCGCTCGTGCAGGCGATCTTCCATACGCAACAGCTTTTCGACTTCACCTTCGATCAACTTCGTGACCGGGATGCCCGTCCACTTCGCGACCACGCGCGCTACTTCGTCAGCGTCCACTTCTTCCTTGAGCATGGAGCCATTCTTCTGCATCTCGGCAAGGCGCGCTTCCTGCTGTCGTAGTTGACCCTCAAGGTTTGGGATGTCGCCATAGCTGAGGCGTGCTGCCGTCGCGAGATCGTTGCGGCGTTCGGCCTGCTCAAGCTGTACGCGCGCATCATCGAGCGCGCCTTTCGCCTCGCGGATGTCGGTGATCACGTCTTTTTCAGTCTGATAACGCGCGGAGAGCGCATTCGCAGACTCTTTCAGGTTCGCGAGTTCTTCTTCCAGTTTGCGCAAGCGCTCGCGTGAGGCCGCATCGCGTTCCTTCTTGAGGGCTTCGCGCTCGATTTCAAGCTGCATCACCTGCCGCTCCACCGTCTCCACTTCGGCGGGCTTGCTATCGATTTCCATGCGCAGGCGGGAGGCAGCTTCGTCGATCAGGTCAATGGCCTTATCGGGAAGCTGGCGATCCGGGATGTAGCGCGCGGAGAGAGTCGCGGCGGCGATTACGGCGCTATCCTGAATGCGGACGCCGTGATGCACCTCGTAGCGCTGTTTGAGACCGCGCAGGATGCTGATCGTGTCTTCGATGCTTGGTTCATCGACGAAGACGGGCTGGAAGCGGCGTTCGAGCGCGGCGTCCTTCTCGATATATTTGCGATATTCGTCCAGCGTGGTCGCGCCGATACAGTGCAGTTCGCCGCGCGCAAGCATCGGTTTGAGCATGTTTCCGGCGTCCATCGAGCCTTCGGCTTTGCCCGCGCCGACGATGGTGTGCAGTTCATCGAGGAACAGCACGATCTCGCCTTCGGCGTCGGTGACTTCCTTGAGGACGGCCTTGAGGCGTTCCTCGAACTCGCCGCGATACTTCGCACCCGCGACGAGCGCGCTCATATCCAGCGAGATGATACGCTTGTCGCGCAGACCTTCCGGCACGTCGCCGTTGACAATGCGCTGTGCCAGCCCTTCGACAATCGCGGTTTTGCCGACGCCCGCCTCACCGATCAGGACCGGGTTATTCTTCCCGCGACGGCTGAGGACCTGCACCACGCGGCGAATTTCTTCATCGCGACCGATCACGGGGTCGAGTTTGCCCTGCCGGGCAGTCACGGTCAAGTCCCGGCCATATTTTTCGAGTGATTGGAACGTGCCTTCGGGGTCCTGCGAGGTGACGCGCTGACCGCCGCGAATGACTGCAAGCGCCTTCAACACGCCGTCGTAATCGATGCCATAGCGGAAGAGCATATCGCCAAGCGATTTATGGCTGGTGAGCGCGAGCAGGATATGCTCGGTGCTGACGAAATCATCCTTCATCTTGCGCGCTTCGTTCTCGGCGCGGGTGAGCGCATCGACGACGCTGCGCTGAAAGTTGACCTGCATGTTGCCGCCGTGTACCTGCGGGCGGCTGTTGAGGAGCGTTTCCAAGTCGTTGATGAGCGCTTGCGGACGCGCGCCGACCTTCGAGACGACCTGCGGCACGACGCCATTCGTCTGGCGCATGAGCGAGAGCATCAGATGCGCGGGTTCGATTTCCGCGTTGCTATATTCGGACGCGATATTCTGCGCGCCGACGACGGCTTCCTGTGCCTTGTTGGTAAAGTTGTTCAGGTTCATGGGTGGACCTAAACCTCGTTTCTCTGGTTATATTGCTGGAATGATTCTAGAGACAGTGTATAGGAAACATATAATTTTTGCATCGGATATTCGTAGGCAGCGCTAAACTCCCATGTCGATGCAAGAAGGATGAAAATCGTATGGCTGAATATCAAACTGCGCTTGCGCTTGTCGCCGCGCACTATGACATGAAACAGTGGATACCGCAGCCTGCCAGCGATTGGACAGGTCCGTTTCCATTGCCGCCGCCCCTCGCCGAATATTACGCACGTTTGGGACCTTCGCATGTAATTATTCACAGTTATGGCAACTCTTTTTTTCTTCCAGCGCTCGTGGAGGTGTGGAAGTATCAGGAAGGCTATCGGTGGGACATCACTACATATGAACCCAATGAAGAATGGAATGATGACTGGCTGATCGTTGCCGACAATGGCGAAGACCCTTTTATCCTCTCGCGAGCAACGGGGAAAATCTTCTTCACGTATCATGATGAACCGTCCTGGTCTCCGGTCGGTCATTTCGCGAGTATTGAAGACATGGTAACGTGTATCCTAATTCTCGGTCTGGTAGTACGCAGAGTGTCAAATGATGATTTTGTGGATAATGAGGGTCTTATTCGACCACAATATGTAGACGAGGCGTTGCGCCTGTTCACTGAATATTTCGGTTCAGAAAGTGAGGCTTACAGCACACTAAGTATTTTCGAGTGGACTCGGGCGCGCGGCGCGGGGTAGTTATGTAGAGCGCGTTTTGGTTGATAGTAATGTTTACAAATTATTAGTGAGCGGGTCGGGCAAGCCGCGACCCTACACCAGAGCGCGGACCTTCGCTACTTCTGGCCGTACACGTTCGTATAGCGGTCGTACAGCTTGTCGATGTCGGGCGACGTGATGGGGAGCGGCGCGCCAAGCTGCAGCGCGGTCCAGACTGTCGCGGCTACGTCTTCGGTCATGACGGCGGCCTTGAGCGCGGCTTCCGCATCCTTGCCGAGCGCGAACACACCATGATTGCGCAGCAGCGCCGCCGGGCTGCGTGAGCCTTTGAGGGTATCGACCACCACTTGCCCAATCTCCTCACCACCAATCAGCGCGAACCCGCCACACGGAATATCGCCGCCAAATTCATCGGCCATCGCGGTCAGCACGCACGGGATCGATTTGCCGAGCGCGGCGAATGCGGTGGCGTAGCGCGAATGGGTATGCACGATGCCGTTCACGTCCTCGCGCTGGCGGTAGATATAGCAGTGCGAGGCGGTATCGGATGAGGCTTTATGCGTGGCCTCGATGATATTGCCGTCGCGGTCCACGACGACCATGTTCTTCGGCGCGAGGTCGCGGAATTTGACCCCGCTCGGCTTGATGACGACATACCCCGTTTCCGGGTCGCGTCCGCTAACGTTGCCGGAAGTCCACGCGACGAGGCCGTGTTCCGGTAATTCGAGGTTGGCCTCGAAGACTTCTTCCCTAAGTTTTGCGAGGAGCAAGGGTGGTTCTCTTTTCTTCGTGTTACAGGTGATACATTAGCACAACGAGGCGCGGGGCTAAAGCCGCCGCGCTGAAAATAGGCTCATGACTGCCCACTTTCGCATCAGCATTACATAGTCGGCGATGGTGTGCAGCCTAGTTTCAGCCCGGTCACTTCAGTGCCGGGCTATGCTTCCCTATACGGTAGTTATAACCTCGCGGCGAATTTGCTTGAGACGCTTCATCACGTCGTTCGTGCCGCGCCCGAAGTAATCATAGAGCGTCTTGTATTCAGCGTACAGGCGATCATAGATTTTCTGGTTTTCGGGGATGGGCTGGATAACCTGTTCCTTGATCTTGCCCATTTTATCCGCTGCCGCGCGGATGTTCGGGTAGACCCCGGCGGCGACGGCGGCGTGCATCGCGGAGCCAAGTGCGGGAGCCTGTGCGGACCCGGCCTGCGTGATCGGCCTGCCGATGACATCCGCGTAGATTTGCACTATCAGGCGGTTTTTCTCCGGCAGGCCGCCCGCCGCGACGTATTCATTCACCGCGAGGCCGCTGCCTTCAAAGGCTTCGATGATCGTGCGCGTGCCGAAGGCGGTGGCCTCGATCAGCGCGCGGTAGAGTTCCGGGGCGCGGGTCGCGAGCGTGACACCGATGAACAGCCCGGTCAGTTCCGCATCGACCAGCGTAGAGCGGTTGCCATTCAGCCAATCGAGCGCGATCACGCCGCTTTCGCCGGGTTTCTGCTTCGCGGCCTCCTGCTCCAGATAGCTGTGAATATCCAGCCCGGCGGCTTTAGCGGCGTCGAAATATTCCCCCGGCACTGCGTTATCGACCAGCCACGCGAAGATGTCCCCGACGCCGCTCTGCCCGGCCTCGTAGCCGTACATATTCGGGATGATGCCGCCGCGCACGACGCCGCACATGCCCTCGACGGTTTGCAGCGCGTCGCCAACCAGCATGTGGCAGGTTGAGGTCCCCATGATCGCGACCATCTTGCCGGGTCCCGTGACCTTCACCGCCGGGACGGTCACATGCGCGTCCACGTTGGCGATGGCGACGGCAGTTCCGGGGCGCAACCCGGTCCAGATTGCGGCTTCATCGGAGAGACCGCCCGCCGATTCGCCAAGCTGCCCGAAGGTGCGCAGCATCCGCGTATCGACCACATCCGCGAAGGCGGGATCGAGCGCCGCGAAGTAGTCATTCGAGGGGAAACCGTCATCGGTAACAAGCGCCTTGTATCCGGCAAGGCACGCGCTGCGGGACTCGCGCCCGGTCAGCCGCCAGATGACCCAATCGCCCGCTTCGATCAGGCGGTCGGCGGCGGCGTAGACTTCCGGCGCTTCCTGTAAGATTTGCAGCGCTTTGGAGAAAAACCACTCGCTGCTGATTTTGCCGCCATAAAGTTGCAACCAGTTTTCGCCACGTTCGCGCGCGACCTCGTTGATGCGGTCGGCTTGCGGCTGCGCGGCGTGGTGCTTCCAGAGTTTGACCCAGCCGTGCGGGTGGTTGCGCCATTGAGCGGTCGCGGAGAGCGGCGTACCGTCGCGCAAGGTGGGGAGCATCGTACAGGCAGTGAAATCGATGGCGAGGCCGACCACTTCCGCGGGGTCGATGCCGCTTTCGCGCAGCACCGCCGGGACCGTGTGCTTGACCACTTCGAGGTAATCCAGCGGGTTTTGCAGCGCCCAATCGGGCGGGAGCGGCTTCTCGCTGCCAGGAAGATGCTGGTCGATCACGCCATCCGCGTAATTATGTACGGCGGTCGCCACCTCGCGGCCATCGGCGGCATCGACGAGCAGCGCGCGACCGCTCAGGGTCCCGAAATCAAGGCCGATTAAATACTGTGCCATCGCGTATACCTCTACTTGTGCCAGTAAGTCGAATAGCCGAGGTACTTGCTGAGGGCTTCGTGCATCACAGGCGCGATGCGCGTCTGGTTCATGCTGACATGATGCTCGTAGCCGTTCTCGCAGATATAGGCGAGCAGTTCCTGCATACGCGGGATTTTGACGACGCCATAGCCGCCGAAGGTGGTCATTGGGTCATCGGTGCTGACGCCTTCGCCGACGTAGGCAACCATCTTGCCGTTGAGATCATCGGTGCTGATGCGCAGGTAGGTGAAGGGAGACTCCTTGACGCGGGCGTTGATCGTGCCATAGGTTTTGTCCTTGCCGACCGTCCCGGCGATGATCGCCTGATAATCCATCACCGGGATTTCATCGATGAAGACGTCCTTCGGCAGGTTGGAGCAGTGGAAGATGACGGCCTTGTCGGGATCGTCGCCGTAGTTGTTGTTCCAATCGACAATCGCGCTTGGCTTACCGCTCGCGAGTTGCAGCGCGAGCATCGAGAGGACGCCGACAATATCCGTTTCGCACGCGGAGGGAACGAGGCCGTTGCTCGCCATACTCATGATGGTGCAGGGGACGACGCCGAAATTTTCCTGCAAGCTGGTCCAGCACTGAATCGCGGTCGCGTCGAGTTCGGCTTCGGTCTGCCAATCATCGAGGATGACGCCGAGTTTGGACATCTTGATCAGTGCGAGTTCGGGGACGCCCTTCGCGTTGGCGTAGCGCTCGATGGATGCGCGTTTGGCGACGACTTTGGGCGCGTCATCGGCCATGCGCTCGATCTGGCCGAGCGCTTCCGAGAGGTCCAGCGTATCGACGCTGACGCCGTGATTTTCGAGCAATTTCTCGGAGAAGCGGACGGTCTTGAAGTTTTGCGGACGCGCACCGAGCATTCCCAGGCGGGCATGGCTCAGACCGCGCACTACACGGCACAGCGCGGCGAAGCGCTTGAGGTCGGCCATGAAGAGTTCGCTGGTCGGGTCTTCGGTGTGGTTGGTGGTGAGCGAGTATTTAATCCCATACTGACGCAGGTTGTTACAGGCGCTCATCTTGCCGCAGAAGCTATCGCGCCGCCATTCGATGTCCATCTTGGTCGCGTCGTCGGGAAAGGCGTGGATCAGGACCGGGACGCCGAGTTCCGCGAAACGGATGGTGTTCGCGATGGCGCGTTCGTCGCCAAAGTTGGGGAGCGTAACGAGGATACCGTCAATTTTGTCGCGGTTGTCGCGGAACAGTTCGGCGCAGAGGCGCGACTCCGCGAGGGATTCAAGCGCGCCGAAGTTGGTCTGTTCTTCGCCGGGGATGATCGCCTTGATGCCCGCTTTTTCGAGCGTTTGCAGGATCGTTTCGCGCCCGGTGAGGGCGAGGTGATGCGGGAAGAAGCCGCGATTGCCGACGATGACGCCGAGCGTGACGGGGCGCGTGAGCGGCGAGCGTGCCGTGAGTGGTGACGCTGCCGGAAGGGTCATATCTGCCATAATTGTTGATAAGCCTCACAAAGTATCAGACAAACGTTTGCGGAGAATGATAACGCGGGGGATCGTTCCTTTCAACGCGCGAAGCGATAGTCGATAGCTTTTCACGGGTACATGATCACCAATGCCGTCCATTCTTATGCACTTGGCATAAGTTCTAAAATTTTATTACAACTGGAAATGACCAAAGGTACAGTTAAAAACAGGTCGTAGAACAGGAAATCGTCATTACTCATGGAAATTCAAAACAAGGTTGTCATTGTCACTGGCGCGTCCGCGGGGATCGGCGAAGCGACCGCTAAACTGCTTGCGACGAATGGCGCGCAGGTCGCGCTGGCCGCCCGCTCGGTCGATAAGTTGAACGCAGTCGCCGAATCGATCACAGCAGCGGGCGGCACGGCGATTGTAATCCCGACCGACATGCGCGATCAGGCGTCGGTCAAGGCTCTGATCGACCAGACTAAACAGCACTTCGGGCGGATCGATATTCTGGTGAACAACGCTGGGCAGGCAGTCGGCGGCGCGGTTGAATCGCTCAGTGTAGACGACTTTCGGCAGGTGATCGACCTGAACATCTTCGGCGTACTGTACGCGATGCAGGCCGCGATCCCGCATATGCGACCAGACGGCGGCCTGATCCTCAACATCAGTTCAATGGTGTCTAAAATGGTGCTGCCAGGCATCGGTGGCTATGCCTCGACCAAATATATGTTGAATGGGCTTTCGCTGACTGCGCGCGCCGAACTGGAAAAAGACAATATCCGCGTGATCGTGGTGTATCCGGGCCGGACGGCTACCGCCTTCGGCCAGAACGGGATCGGCTATCGGGGTACAACCGCGCCCCGTCCTCCAATGCCGCAACAGGCCGCCGCACCGGGTGCTGCCCAAAGCGCGGCGCAGGCCGCTGCGATGCAGGTTGATAGCGCCGAACACGTCGCCACGAAGATTCT
Source organism: Aggregatilineales bacterium (assembly GCA_965246845.1). Classification (GTDB taxonomy): domain Bacteria; phylum Chloroflexota; class Anaerolineae; order Aggregatilineales; family UBA2796; genus JBBRMW01. The sequence goes on along the minus strand of CBDFFR010000003.1, from coordinate 161,477 downwards.
AGAAGCGATCCAGAACGAGCCTGCCGAACAGTTCATGCACTGATCTGGAACCGCAGTCATTCTCGATGCACTCCTTGTTGCTCACGCCTAAAATCCCTTCTGCCAGTAATAAGGGGGACTGGGCGTGAGCAACCACCTTTAATTGCAAGAGAAGCAACGTACAGCTTGCGGTATTTTTGCGAGAATTCACTATTTAACAAAGGTCTATATCCGATGAAATCACAATCGCTTCCGGCTGAATATTTCAAGCGCGCCGATGAGAGCGCCGACGAGAATTTCTACAGCGTGCCACGCAAGGTCGTCCACATTGACGAGGGCGCTATCGCTGCTGCGAGCCAACTGTATGGCGAACTGCTGCCGCCGGGCGGCCACATCCTCGATTTGATGTCGTCGTGGCGCTCGCACCTGCCGGAGAGTTACAAGCCCTGCAAGGTCTCCGCGCAAGGGATGAACGCCGCAGAGATGGCCGATAACCCGCAGTTGGATGAATACATCGTGCAAAATTTGAACAAGAACCCGGCGCTGCCGTTCGCGGAGAAAACCTTCGAGGGGCTGGTTTGCACTGTTTCCGTACAATATCTGACGGACCCGGTGACGGTCTTCAAGAATGTGTACCGCGTCCTCAAGCCGAACGCGCCTGCGATCTTCACGTTCAGCAACCGCTGCTTCCCGACCAAAGCGGTGGCGGTGTGGCAAAACGCAAGCATGAGTGAGAAGGCGCAGCTTGTCGCGCTCTATTTGAAGGAAGCGGGCTTCGCGAACATCAAGGCCGAAGACCGCACCCCGAAGGCGAAGCGCGGTCTCTTCGGTGGGGGCGGCGATCCGCTGGTCGGGGTATGGGGCTATCGTCCGGCGGTGGAGGGTTAAACTTCAACCCATAAATCTATAGAACGCGCGACGGGCTGCAATACCTCTGGAGGTCATGATGAAAATTTGTGTTATCGGGTCAGGGTTGATGGGCGGCGCACTTGGCACAAGCTGGGCGCGGAGTGGACATTCGATAACGTTCACTTACTCGCGCGACTTTGCGAAGCTGGAAAAGCTGGCGCGTGAAGCGGGCAATGGCGCACGCGCGGCACAGCCTTCCGACGCGGTGCAGCAGGCCGATGTCGCGCTGATTTCCGTCCCCTGGCATCGGCTGGATGATGCGCTGGCGCAGGCTGGACCGCTCACCAATAAAACGGTGATCAGTTGTATGATCCCAATGCTGGATAACGACAGCGATCTCGCGCTCGGCTTCGATACTTCGGGCGCGGAGGACCTCGCGCGGCGCACGGGCGCGCATGTCGTCGGGACTTTCAACACGATCTGGTCGGATGTGATCGTCGCGCGGATGAATGGCGGCGATCCGCGTCCGAGTCTGTTTTATGTGGGCGATGATGACGCCGCAAAGCAAAGCGCCGCGCGGTTGATTCACGACGCGGGGTTCGATCCGGTGGATGCGGGCGAACTGCGCAATGCGCGTCTATTGGAGCCGTTTGGGTTGTTGATGGGCAAACTCGGCTTTGCAATCAATCCGCTCGTCGCCTATCGCTTTCTCAAGCCGTGAGTTGCGCTACAATAGGTGCAGCATTATATTAACCCGCACCGATAAAAGGGCTGCACCCCATGCCGAAGCGTACCGTCGTCGTCCTGAAGGGCGACCAGACCGGACAGGAATTGCTCGTCGAAGCATTGCGCGTGCTGGATTCGAGCGTGACGCGCTACGAGCTGGATTTCCTGCCGTTCGATCTCTCGCTGGATAATCGCCGCGCGACGAAAAATCAGGTCGTGCTGGATGCCGCCGCCGCACTTCGGCAGCACGGACTCGGTATCAAGGCCGCGACGATCACGCCCGAACAGGCCGGGGATGTGGGCAGCCCGAACGCGATTATCCGCGACGAAATTGGCGGTCAGGTCATTTTGCGGACCGGGAGGCGTATCCCCTCGGTGCGTCCGCTGGGTGGCGTGTACGCGCCGATTGCGGTGATCCGTATGGCAATCGATGACGCCTACAACGCGAAAGAATGGCGCGAGACGCAGGGCGACAACGAGATCGCCTATCGCACGGAGCATATCAGCCGCAAGACGTGCCGCTTCGTCGCGGAATATGCGTTCCGGTATGCGCAGCGTGCGGGCGCGAAGGTCTTTGGTGGCCCGAAGTTCACCGTCAGCCCGGTTTACGAAGGCATGTTCAAGGAAGAACTGGACGCCGCCGCGAAACGCTACCCGACCGTCAAATATGACCCGCAACTGATCGATGCAACGTTCGCGCTGCTGCTCGATCTCTCCGGCGAAGGGCTGGTGATCCCGACGCTCAACCGCGACGGCGACATCCTCTCCGACCTCGTGTTGAAGCTGTTCGGGACCATCGCGGGCGCGGAGTCGCAGGTCCTCGCCTTCAACGACGACCTCACGGTGAAAGTCGCGATGACCGAAGCGCCGCACGGGACCGCGCCGAGCCTGCAAGGAAAGAACGTCGCGAACCCGATGGCGATGATCCTTGCCGCCGCCGCGCTGCTCGGTCACATCAGTGAAGCCGCTGCGCAGCAGGCCAGCCGCGCGATCTATGAAAGCACGCTCGAAGCGGTCTATGATGGCATGAAGACGGCAGACCTCGCCGGACATGCCAGCACGACCGAATTCACCGACGAGGTGATCCGCCGCGTGAAGACCAAGATCGAAGTGTGGTCGGCATTGCGGTAGTTTGACTTGAAATGCCACTTCCTCCAAATCAGATCACGCGAGATGTGGTTATCTCTCATTCGAGGGCGACTGATCAGTTATTGGATTTGATCCAGCAGATTGCGCGCGGGTACAAATCGCCAGCATATCTGGTTGGTGGCTTTGTGCGCGATTTGATTGCCGGGTCAAGCACAGTCTGGAGCGCTGATCTGGATTTTGCCATTGAAGGCGACGCAATCCGGTTCGCCAAAGCGCTTCAAGCAGCCGACTCAGAGATGTTCACCGACATAAAGCAGCACAGCGAGTTTGGAACGGCGAGGCTTTTTACATTATATAGCAGGCTTGGCATAGATCATCTGGATTTTGCTACGGCACGAACTGAGATTTACTCGACGCCCGGCGCTTTGCCGAAAGTTACGCCGGGGACGATAGAGCAGGATTTATTTCGTCGTGATTTTACAATCAATGCGATGGCAATCCGCATTGGTGATTTTTCGTTGCTCGATCCATTTGGCGGATGGAACGACATTGCAGAGCAGGTTGTTCGTGTATTGCACGCTCAGAGTTTTATTGATGATCCGACACGTATCTTTCGCGCAGTCAGATATGCACAGAGAATGAACGTCCAAATAGCACAAGAAACGTCAAATTTGGTGGTAGCTGCGCTTTCTGTCTTAGCTCAATTGAGCGGCGAACGCATTAGTGAAGAGTTCCGCCGCATCTTCGTTGAACAGGCTCCAGATAAATTATTAAAAACTCTGGATGATATGCAAGTGCTAAATGCGTTGCACCCTCAGCTACGCGGAGATGACTTGTTCAGCGAACGTTACAGGCGCTATCCTGAACCATTCGGATCAAATGAAGATGCTATTGATCCTATATGGTGCATACTTTTATATCCAATTGCCGATTTGGAAACGTTCGCAAAGCGCCTTGACATGAGCAAGGCACTTTCCGAGCAGGTTTTACATACTCAAAAATTAGTTGCTGTGGCTGCAAAACTGCCGTCGATTGCAAAGCCGAGCGAAAAGGTACGGCTGATTGAGGCAACCGGAATAAAACGAACCAAAAATATAAATCCGCTTTGGTCAGCCTACGCAATCGAACCGTCACAAGACCTGAAAACCTATTGGCAGGAGTGGGCGAATGTAAATGCTGAACTTGGCGGCGATGATTTGCGGCAAATGGGCTTGCCACCCGGTCCGCGATTCGCGAAAATCCTCTCTAAATTGCGCGATGCGCGGCTCGATGGCGAAATCTCGACGGTCGAGGAAGAACGCGCGCTCGTGCAGCAATGGATAACCTCAGGCGAATTATGACCGCACTCGCACAGCGCACCATGCCGCTGAACATGGTGATCACGTTCCGCTTCGCGGAGAAAACCGACCTCGCCAAACTCGAATGGGGCGGCGAACACACGAATTTTCGGCGCGTCTTCCAGCAGGCGTACAACGACCAGCGCGCAGGCCACCGCCTGATGCTGCTCGCGGATGTGAACAATTACCCCATCGCGCAAATCTTCATTCAACTGGAAAACTTCGATGAGTTTGCGGTCGGGTTCGGCAAGCGGGGCTATTTTTACAGCCTGCGCGTGATGACGCCCTTCCAGCGACGCGGCATCGGGACGGCGCTCATCCGGGAGGCCGAGCGGGTGCTGCGCGAGCGCGATTACGAATCGGTGAGCATCGCGGCGGCGAAGGACAACCCCGGCGCGCGGCGGCTATACGAGCGGCTGGGTTTCAAGGTCTACACGGAAGATAACGGGCGCTGGAGCTATGTCGATCACGAGGGGCGCACGCGGCAGGTCTACGAGCCGTGCTGGATGCTGGAGAAGTATTTCAAATAGCGGGGCGGTCATGTTGGGCGGACCCATGGGTCCGCCCCTACAAAAGATACGCGCTCTGATGTACGGATCGGATGACTCCAACCCGACGACGTTGTATTTTAGCGGACGGGTTGCGACCTACTTGAGCGTCGCGGCCAAGGCATCGACTTCCTTCGCGATGTCGACGTCGTTGCCCTTGCCGAGCAGCACCCACGACAGGTTGAGCGTATCGCCGCTCTGCGTGATCTTCGCGGCGTAGAGCGAGCCGGCGCTCAGGTCTTCGGCCTTGTCCGCGATGAACTTGTAGAGAACGCGGTCCGTGCCGTCGTCACCGAAGTAGACCGTCTTTGAATCCGGCATGACGAGCGCCATTTCGTGGCTGAAACGTCCCATCGCGTAGTGCTTGACAACGTTCGTGCCGACGCCGCCATCTTCGCCGCCGCCCGGACGCATCTCGACGATGTAGCCGACCTGATACGGGTTCGCCTTCTTGCCGAGGTAATCCGTCATCGCCTGCGCGACCGGAACCCAGCCGCCATCCCATTCATCGGCAACATCGGGCGCGTATTCTTCAGCGGTGAGCGCTGTGTTCCAGGGCGTGACGCTGGCGTTGCAGTTGTTCCAGGTCCCGCCGACATTATGGAAGCCGACCAGATCGCCTTCGATTACCTTCCATGTGCCATCGGTGTTCTGCTTGATGTACAGGCGGCTGACGCCACCGGGCGTATATTCGCAGTTGGTATAGAGATAGCCTTCGCTGCCATCGGAAGCCGTCGGCAGGTACATATTGCCATCCGGGTTGTTGCAGATCACCTGCGTTTTGCCATCGGCCTGCACAATCGCGCCAAAGACTTCCGAGGAGCCGGGGATTGCCTCGCCCATGCGTCCGAGGATTTGGTACTTGCCCGCCGCGACGGTCAGGCGCTTGGTGTCATCGCCCTTCGGAATGGGCAGCGACGTGAAATCATCGCCCGCCTTGAAGCCTGTCACGGTCCCGATCACGCCGCGATTGAACGGATAGAGGTTATCCGCGTCGGGGTGCTGGACGTTGGAGAACAGTGTCCCGGTCTTTTCGATGCGCAGTCCAGTCGTTTCCGCACCGCGCGGCATGGCCGCGAAGCGCTTGAGCGCCTTGCCGTCCCACATCCAGAGGAACTGATTCTTGTGATAATCGGTGTCTTCGCCGATCCACAGATTGCCCTTCGGGTCCACGAACAGGTTATCCGGGTTCGAGATCGCATCCGGGTTGCACGAATAGTCGGCGTTGCTCTTGTCGTAGGGACCGCCGATAACCACCGGAGTCAGCGCGGAAACGTTGTAGCTGTCGTCGTAGGTTCCCATGAAGACCGCGCCGCACGGGTTGTCCTTCAGGTGAATATCGCCCTTGTCGTCGGACATGCCCTTTTGTACGGCGGTCACGGCGACATAGAAGCGCTTGTTGACGGCATCAATCGCGACGCCTTCCATCTTGCGCCATTCGGCGGTTGCGCCTTTTTCAATCGCGACTGCGCGCGTGTTGATGAAGGCGGCCATCGCGTTGTCCTTCGGGAAGGTCGGGAACGTGGATTCCGCGCGGGCGACGGCGGAAACACTTAACACGAGCACCAGCAAAACGCTAACGAGTACCGATTTTATACGCATATTTTCTCCCTGTTCTGCGCAACGAGTCTCCCGGATGCAGGAGACACGCGACAGAACCTAACCAGAGTTTATTAACACGCATCAATATTCATGTTAACGAAATTGCTAAAATGACAAGAATTTGCATTAACAAGTTTTGTTGCAATGCGTGCGCGAGACTGGATGCGCATTGTGCAAAGCATCACAAACTGATACAATGACCAAATGGATGAGGAGATCACGGGATGCTCTGGACAACCCTGCTCGCGCATGGCGTATTGGGTCCCTACGATGAAGTGATCCTGCCGATTATCGGGATCGCGTTCATCGCGCTGCTGCTCGTGACGTGGTTCAAGAGCCGGGGACTCGAACCGCTGGACGAAGACGCACCCGACAGCTTACCGAAGTCGGATGCGCCGCCCACAGCTCAGACTACGCCCGACTCCGATCACTTCCGGCTCGATTGATGCACGCACTCCGACGGCTCGCGCTGCCTGCGCTGCTGCTCATCGTGACGCTATTCGGCGTCGCCCCGGCACGGGCGCATGGCTTCCTGCTGCGCTCGATCCCGCAGGATCGCGCCGTCGTGAGCCGTTCGCCCTCGCGCGTTCAAATCTGGTTCAGCGAAGGGCTTGAGCCGAAATATAGCACGCTCACCGTCGCGAATCAGGCGGGCGAGCGCGTAGATTTGGGCGACAGCGGAGTATCAATTACGAATCGCGCGCAACTTGCGGCACGGCTGCCGCCCAACCTGCCGAACGGCGTCTACATCGCGACGATGCGTGTAGCGTTCAGCAGCGACGGGCATATCCAGACGGATACGCTCGTGTTCTGGGTCGGGGAACAAAGCGGATCGGTGGTCGCGGCGGGCGCGTCGCAGGACGTGTACCCGTTCGAGGTACTGGCACGCGGCCTCGTCAATGCCGGGATGCTGCTCGTCTTCGGGACACTGCTCGTCTATCGCTTCGTGCTGTACCCGGCGTGGAGCAACCCGCAATATCGCGCCGGGGGACTCGCGCCGCGCGTGCTGCGCACCTTGCAAACGCTGCTGTGGATCGGGATTGCTGCGGCGCTGATCGGCAACGCGGTCTGGCTGTTGCAGCAAGCCGCGACCCTTTTCAACGCGGATTTGCCGCGCGTGCTGCGCGAATCGCTGTGGCTCTCGATCCTGAATACCACGCAGTTCGGCGACGTGTGGAAGCTGCGCGTCGTCCTCACGCTGGTAACTGCGGCGCTCATCGTCGCCGCGAATGCAATACAGACGCGGCAGCCTGCGGCGGTCTACGGGCTGTGGTCGGTCGCGCTGTTGGTGAGCGGCGCGGCATTCTTCGGATTGAGCCTCGTCAGCCATGCGCCGGGCGCGACGCTATGGCCGCTCGGTTCTGTCGTTGCTGATTGGGTTCACCTGCTCGCGGCGGGGATGTGGATCGGCGGGCTGATCGCGCTGGTGTGGGCGCTGCGTGCCGCCCTCGAACCGCTCCCGGTGGCGGATCGGCGGCTGGCACTGGTCGCGGCGTTGCGGCGCTTTTCGCCGTTGGCGGTGATCGCGGTCGGATTGATGATCGCGTCCGGCGCATATGCGTCAGTTTTGTATATCTACATGCCCGCGCAGACGGTGACGACCGCTTACGGGCGCACGCTCATCGCGAAATTGATCCTCGTCGCACCGCTGCTGTTGCTCGGCCTCGTCCACAACCTCGCGCTCAGGCCGGGGCGCTTCAAAGCTGCCGAAGCGCGGCTCGGCGTCACGTTGCGGGTCGAAGCGGCGCTCGGCGCGAGCGTATTGCTCATTGCGGCGCTGTTGACGGCCACGCCGCCGCCCGTCCCGCCGGATGCGCGCGCGAAGGCTGACCTGCAAAGCACGACCGCCGCGAATGGCGACCTCGCGTTGACGCTCACGCCGAACCCCGGCGCGGTTGGTTCCAACGCCTACGATGTGCGGCTGATGCGCGGCGGCGTGCCGCTGGATGGCGCACGGATCACGGTCCAGTTCGTTTACCCGGAACTCGACAAACGCAGCGCGCCGCTTGCGTTCGACAGCATCGGCGATGGCCTCTACGCAGCGGCGGGCGCGGAACTCAGCCGCGCCGGGAATTGGCGGGCGCTTTTCGACATCACACCACCGGGAGCCGAACGCCGCGAACGGATTGCGCTGGCGTGGAGCGTCCCGCAGGTGGCAACGGTCGGTGCGGAACGGCAGGCTGGCGTTTTGAATATCCTTGCGGTGATCGGGCTGTTTGGCGTATTCGTCGCGTGGGTCGCACCGCCACTGCGCAAGCGCGTCCGCGCCGTAACCTGGGAGCCGCAGAGCGTCGTCGTCGGCGCGGGCTTGAGCATCTTGATGGTGATCGTGCTGATCGGCGCGTCGTTCGTCATGCTTTCGACCGTGCGCGCTTTCGAGGACGCCGCCACGCCCCGCCCACGCTACGTCAATCCGATGCTTGCCGATGCGGAGTCGCTGCTCGCGGGGCAAACCCTGCCGGGGCGCTGCAATCTGTTTCGCGATGCCAAGCTGGAACCCGCCGCTTACCTGCAAGCGCGCACCGATAGCGCTCTTTTTGAAGAATTTGATCGCGCGGCTGACCCTGGTTGTAAGGCACTGGTCCCGGCTGAACGTTGGAATTTGATCAACTATTTGCGATTTGTTTACCCACCAGCGGAGCGAACCTGAGGCGTGCCAAATCGCTCCTCAAGCCAGCGCACTCCGAACGCCGCCAGCCCCGCCGCGTCGAATAGAACCGATTCAGCGTTGCCAATCTTTCCTTTCGCTCCTGCGCCCGTTGCGAGGTAATCCTGCGCAATATCTGAAAAAAGGTACGGCGCATCGATCACACCGTCCCCGGTATCGAACTCCTCCATATCGAACCATGTCTTTTCGGCATTGATCAGTATAGGGCAGCGATAACGAACAATGTGCTTGTCGGGCAGATTCGCGACGTGTTCCGAATAATGCAATAGCGTGAGCCGTTCGAGCGGTGAGCCGAGCGCGAGGACCTTGCCGCCGCACTGAATCAGTTTTTCAAACGGTGAGCCAGCGCCATAGCCATAGCGCAGGGGATGATCCGCGAGCAGCGTGGCCGCGCCTACACCATTCGCTATGATATTCGCCGTCGGGTTCGCGCTACGGAGCGTCCCCGGCCAGGTACGGAACGTCTCGACGAGAACGCCGTGATCACGGACGGCGTGTGCGGTGGCGGGGTCAAAGACTGGTCCATGCTCGGCGAAAAGACGTTGTTCGTCTGCCGCCCATTCGTCCATGTAGTAACCATCGTCGTTCCAGCCCGCATACATCATGAGCGTTCCCTGAGGCCTGAGCGTATCGAGCAGCGCTTCAAGCATCGTGTTCACGCCGCCGAGGACTTTGCCGACTGCGCGCATTGAGCTATGGACCATGAGCGTGTCACCTGGCGCGACGCCGAGCGTGTGCAGATCGTAGATGAGGTCGGATTTGATCATCCAGTCAGTCATAAGGCAATCTTTTCCGTGCGAACAGCGATCATATCGTACCGAACCATTTCATGCGCGCAAGTAAAATGGTCGTGCATGATTACTGCCAGACGTGAAGTACAAAGCGGTAATGATGGTAGAGCGTAGACTCGCCGCAATCGACCGGGCGCAAAATCCTATTGCACGCCGCGAACGTTTTTCCGCTATACTTTACATTCTTCACGCCACATTACGGATCGGAAGGACAGCGGTTGTATATGCGAAAGCGGCTGCACGTCGGCGACCTAGCGCCGGACGTGACAGAGATCGAATTGATAGCGCTCTTCGAGCAGGCGGGTCCGGTCGACTCGGTGTTGCTGCCGCTTGCGGCGAATGGCGCGCATTCCGGCTATGCGCTGATCCAGATGGAAACAGCAGATGGCGCGACTGACGCAGTGCGGCGCTTCAACGGCTTCGAGTTTCATGGACGGCGGTTGTTCGTCTACTCCGTGCCACCGCGCAGCACGCCCAAGCGTGTGTGATATTTTCTACATCGCGCAACCTACGATACACTCCCCGGCAGTTTCAACACGGAAGCGCTCACTTTGCCGGATAGCACTGCCAACAAAATAGAGAACGCGCGTGCGTAGGCTGTTGCTCACGCTGTGCATGTGCGCGCTGGCGTCGCTCGCGTGCAGCGCCGATGATGTGATCGGGCAGCGGCAGAGCGTCCCGACGCCAACGCCGCCCGCCTTCGCAACGGCAACTCCCGGCGGGCGCATCTCAGTGTCCCTGAATACCGTTGCTGCTCCGTTCGTCGCGAACCCGGCCTCAACCGCGCAGGGCGTCCTCGTCGCGCCTGCCGCGAGTGCCACCGCTGCCTATCTCGCGCGTGCCGCCGCGACTGCGACCGCACTTGCACCCGTTGCGGTCCCGCTTTTTCAATCGAGCGAATGCCCGTCGATTGCCGCGCCGATTGCACCGCTGCGTCCGGCGTCGTTCGGCAGCTATGCGCAGAGCATTGGCCTGTTCCTGAGCGCGGGCGGCGCAACGACCACGCTTGAGAGTACGCTACGCGCGTGGGGCGCGATCAACGAAGGGCGCGGCGTCGTGCAGGCCGATACGGATTTGACGGGCGACGGCGTGAACGAAGTGATCGTCGCGCTCTCCGATCCCGCGACGTTCCGTGCCGAGCAGCCCTCGTCCGGTCAGATTTTAATTTTCGGCTGCGACAACCGCGCGTATAAACTGCTGTACAGCACGCCCTACAGCCAGACGACAATCTTGCCCGAATTGAAGCGCGTCGGCAACATGAATGGCAACGGACGCGCGCAGGTCGTTTTTACACAGGCGCTGTGTAATACGGGCGTTGCGTGTACCTCCGCGCTGCAAATCCTCGCGTGGAACAGCACGATTGGCGTGTTCGCGGCACTCAACGAGACTGCTATCGACACGACGAATGCGAAGGTACAAATCGCGGATATCGATAACGACGGCCTGCTTGAAATTTCTGTGACGACGCAACCGGGCAACGACCTGAACGCGGGACCGTTCCGGCGCACAATGAGCATTTACGATTGGAACGGCGCGAATTACACGCTCGCGATGACGCAGCTCGACGCGCCCGTGTACCGTGTCCATGCGCTCTACGACGCGGATGCGCTGTTCATGGTGGGAGATTTCCGCGCTGCGTCACGGGCTTACGACAAGGTACGCGATGATCCGAATTACGCGCTATGGACGGCGAGTGATCCGGTGCTGCTGCGCGCTTTTGCGGGTTATCGCAAGCTGTTGATCTTCGGCGGGAGCCGTCAGGCAAAGGCGCTTGAAGACGCCGCCAATGCGCTCAACGCGGAGTTCCCGCCCGGTTCCGGTGGCGAACTGTGGGCGCAGGCGGGATCGGCGCTGCTGGATGCGTACAAGCAGAACCGCAGTTCAATCAAGAAGGCGTGCGCGGCGATGCAGGGCTTTTTTGCGGGGCGCAGCGATGTCGTGAACTCGATCAATATTTATGGGACGACGAACCACACGTATACGCCGCCGGAGTTGTGTCCGTTTTGAGTGGTGATTGAGCAGAAAATAGAGATGTCCCGCAGGCAGCAAGTTTAGGATTTGCGCAGCGATAGCAGGTCAAAAACGAACATCAAAACACAGCGGCTTGGGTCAAGAAGAGTCCCCCGTTCGCACTTCTTGCACAATTGGAAAATGCGCTTTGTTGGTGCGCCGCTCTGAACCCGATTTTGCCCGGCTAGCGCAATACTGCCGACCATCAATCACGTTCTGGAAGCCTTAACTTGCTGCCTTATGGTGTCGGTCAAGCCTTGTTCCCATACCAGACCGCGCATTGTGCAAGGGTCGGGCTTACCCGACCCAATTATATTCAGAGGGTTGGTGTCAGTCCGGTCAGTGACGACCGGGCTTTTCTTTTGTGCGCGATTGCTATCCGACGCGATTGAGGATGATCTCCCCGGCATTCGACGACGCGCCCATCGTGACGACAGGCGACATCGTGGTATTCAGGAAAAGCAGCTTCGTGCCATCGAGAATACGGACCGAAACGGCATAGCGATTGGTCGCGACGATTTTTGCGGGATCGTAGGGAATCTCGAACGCATAGGGCGGCGCTTTGCCTTCCGGCTTGAGCGTGACTTCGCTTACGACGGTCGCGGGCGCATCGGCGCGCGAGACATCCTGCAATTGCACGACGACCACCGCCGATGCCGGGAGCGTAATTCGTTCACGATAGGTCGCGCTTCCCTGCACCAGCGCCGTAGTGACCGTTGGGGCGATAGTCGGCGTCGTGGTCGGCGGCGCGAGGACCCCTACCGGGCTGTTGGTGGCTGCTCGTGTCGCCACGCCTTCAACGGCGTGAGTCGCGATTGCGGTTCCAGCTTCGTGTGGTTCAGCAGTATGTGCGCCTTCGGCAGCGTGCGTGGCTGCTCCCTCGCCGCTATGTCCTTCGCCCGTAAAATCCTTGATCGCCGGGGTTCCGCAGGCTGCAATCAGCGCGGCGAAGAGCAACCCGACGCTTAATTTCTGAAACGCTTTCATGCGCGTCTATCTCCATTGAGTGCGTCTAAACCTGTTCGCGCGAATTATTGCACGAAAGGCGTATTGAACGCTACACCACCGCCGGATTTCCCAGCGCACGGTCTTCGGCTTCGATGAGAGTTGTTAGCGCAGGCGGGAACAGCCGCTTGCGATCCAGTACCGCGACCGCCAACCCGACCAGCACGCCCCACCACGACTGCGTAAACCGCGCCAGCAAGGTCGCGAACCCGGCTTCGGAAGGCGCGAGGCCAAGCTGGAAGACAAGGACGCCCGCAATCGTAAGGTCGGAGACGCCCGCGCCGCCCGGCATCCCGGAGATGGAACCCGTCACGACCGAGAGGCAAATCGCCATCAGGCCAATGAAGAACGTCTGCGCGGTCGGTGGCTGGCCGAGCGCGACGAGGATGATCCACATCCCGATCCCGTCGAGCGTACTGCTGACGAGTCCGGTGCTGACGGCGGTGAGATAGTTGCGCGGACGGAAAAGGATATAGCTGCTCTCGTAGAGCGCCCGGAATGCTTCCACGAAGCGGCGCACGAACGGCAAACGTTCAACGATGCGAAGCACATAGAGGCACAACGGACGATAGGCCAGCACCGCCAGAAGCGCAACATTGCTGGCAACGCCAAGCACCACCCCCGGCAGATATTCCGGCTTCGCAGTTGCGGCGATAGATAGCACCAGCAGCAGAACAATCGCCGCGCCATCGGTCACGCGCTCCGCAAGGATGGTCGGAATCGTCGTTGGGACGGGCGCACCTGTCAGGTTCTTGACGATGAAGCATTTGATGAATTCGGCCAGCTTGCCGGGGCTGATTGCCATTGCGAGACCCGCCAGAAAAGTCGATGCGCCATCGCGCACGCGCAGATTGCGTACACCGACCAACCGCAGCAGGAAGAACCATTTCGCGCAGCGGATCGCCCAGTTGCCGACACGCAGCGCCAGCACCGGGATCATGACCACCCAGGGAAAGCTGCGGATGTATTTTGCGAGCTGCGAAACATCGCTGAGCAGCGTCACGGCGATAAAGGACAACAGGCCAATGAAAATACCAATCCACATCGCTTGTTTGTATCGGCGCGGCAAAGGCGAACTCCTGTCTCGAACGAATGCAGCCCCGCATTATAGGCCGGGGTCGCTGAGTAGTCGATAAGCATTTGGCAAACCATTATGCGATTGATACACCTGATCGGCACGATCTGCGCACCCGTTCACACGGTGGCTGCGTTGGCAGCGATTGAGCGGGTGCTATAATGAACCGTTGCGTACATCCCCCAGGAGCATCTCTTGTGTTAAGCCCGCTCGATTGGCTGCTTGGCTTGTTTTCCCTCGACATCGGTATCGACCTCGGCACGGCGAATACGCTGGTCAGTGTGCGCGGCAAGGGCATCGTGATCAACGAACCGTCCTACGCGGCGCTTGAGAAGAAGACGCGGCGGCCAATCACCTATGGGCAGGAAGCCAAGCAGATGGGCGGCAAGGCTCCCGCGAATATCCTTGTGGTGCGCCCATTACGCGACGGCGTGATCTCGGAATTTGAAGTCACCGAAGGGATGCTGAACTACTTTATCAAGAAGGCGCACGAGCAAAGCTGGGTCCCGATCCCGCGCCCGCGCGTCGTCGTCGGTATCCCCAGCGGTGTAACGGAAGTGGAAAAGCGCGCAGTCTATGACGCGACCATGAGCGCGGGCGCGCGTGAAGCCTTTCTGATCGAAGAACCCGTCGCGGCGGCCATCGGTGCGGGTCTGCCGATACAGGAGACTCGCGGGAGCATGGTCGTCGATATTGGCGGTGGGACGACGGAAGTCGCCGTCTTTTCGATGGGCGGGATCGTGATCAGCCGTTCAATCCGCGTCGCGGGTGACGAGATGGATGAGGACATCGTGCAATATATGCGCAACAAGCACAATTTGCTGATTGGCGAGCGCACCGCCGAAACCGCGAAGATGGAACTTGGCTCGGCCTATCCGCTCCCCGAAGAAAAGACGCTCACGCTCAAGGGGCGCAACCTGATGAGCGGCCTGCCGGAATCGGTCGAAGTCAGTTCTATCGAACTGCGCGAGGCGCTTTCCGGCTCCGTGAACATCATCGTTGATACGATCCGTGACGCGCTGGATGAAACGCCGCCCGAACTCATCTCCGACCTGATGGAGAGCGGTATTTGCCTCGCTGGGGGTGGCAGCCAGCTCCGTAACCTCGCCGAGCGCGTCTCCGAAGAGACTAAAATCCGCGTGTGGGTCGCCGAAGACGCAATGACCTGCGTGGCGCGCGGCGCGGGGCGCATCCTCGAAGATTACGACAACCTGAGCCGCCTGCTGGTCGGCCTGGAACGCGGCAGCACGCAGCACTGATGCGCAGCGGACGGCTTGTTTTCTTCGGCGTGGCGGTGTTCTTCTGCATTGGCCTCATTGCGTTGAGCGCGACGGGCTTGCTCTCGCCTGTGCAAAGCCTGTTTGCGGTCCCGATCAGCGGCGCGCAGCAGGTCGTGAGCGGCGTCTCGCGGCGCATTAGCGGCTTCTTTGCGGATGTGGCGAACTTCCAGAGTTTGCAGGCGCGCAACGAGCAATACGAGAAGTCATTCGTCAATTTGCAAGCGGAGCTGGTCGAACTGCGCGAACTCAAAGCCGATTACGAGCAAATGGCCGTGCAGTTGAACTATGTTGATAAATCTGCGATTGCGCAGCGCCAGTACAAGCGCGCGGATGTAATCGGGCGCGATACGACCGGGCTACTGCGCAGCGTAACGGTTAACCTCGGCACGCGCGACGGGATACAAATCGGGATGCCTGTCGTGACCGAACTTGGCCTTGTCGGGCGCGTCGCTGCCGTGACCTCGAACAGCGCGCAGGTACGCCTGATTACGGATACGGGCAGCTACGTCAACGCGCGGCTGCAAGATTCGCGCGCGGAAGGCCGCGTTGATGGCAGCGTGCGCGGCACGGCAAGCGGAGACCTGCGTATGACCTTCATCGCGCTGGGTGAAAAGATTGCGGATGGCGAAGTCGTGATCACCTCCGGGATCGGCGGCAGCTTCCCGCGCGGGTTGATCATCGGGCAGGTGACGAGTTCGCGGCTGGATGACCTGCAACTCTTTCAGGAAGCCGAAGTGCGCAGCCTCGTTCCCTTCAACCGACTGGAAAGCGTGCTGATCATCACCAATTTCGAGCCAGTGAACCTGTCCGCTCCGTGAGCCTATTGGATGATCATTGGACGTTACTTCGCGCTGCCAGTGCTGTTCGTCGCGGTCGTGCTGCAAACGACGCTGCTCTCGCTATTCCAGATTCGCGCGGGGCATGTCGATCTGGTGCTGCTGCTGGTGATCGGGTGGGCGGTCGTTGCGGGACCGGATGAGGCCGCGCTGTGGGCGATCATCGGCGGCGTGTTGCAGGACCTCGCGACGGGTATTCCGCTCGGCTGGAGTTCGCTGGCGCTGGTCATCGTCAGCTTCGGCGTGGGGATGTTTGCTCTGAACCGTCGCGGTCCGACGCGCTACGCAATGAGTTTCATCCTCGCGGCGGCGGGTACGGCGGTCTATCAGGTCCTGCTCGTGCTGTTTCACTCATTCGTCGGCTATCAGACGCCGCTGCGCGATGCGCTGATCGATGTCACATTCCCTTCGATGGCGCTCAATGCCATTTTCATGCTGTTCGTGGTGCGGATCATGGCCTCGCTGGTCGCCCGCACGACGCCCAAACGGGTCGGTAGTATTCAGGAGTAATGTAAATTGAAAAACCCCCGCATGATGCCTTTTCAGGGACCGCGCCTGATCTTCTTCAGCTTCGCGATCCTGTTCACGTTTTCGATATTGACCCTGCGCATGTACGATTATCAAATCGTCCATAAAGACGAGTTTCAGGCGACCGCCGATGGAAACGCAATCAAGGCCGTGCCGCTGCCCGCGCCGCGCGGCGTGATTTACGACCGCAACGGGGTCGCACTGGCGCAGAACTCGCCCGCGTGGATTGTGACCGTCACACCCGCCTCGCTGCCTGATGACGCCAAAGGGCTGGTCGTCCTCAACCGCCTGTCCGCGCTGGTCGATGTCCCCGCGACGCGCGCCGCCGCAGACGCTGCCGGGAAGCTCAACGTGCGCAGCCTTGAAGAGCTGGTCGGTGAGGGTGAGCGCATCGCGCCCTACCGCGCGGTGGTCGTCAAAACGGATGTCGATCAGGCCATCGCGCAGCAAATCCTCGAAGACCTGCAAAACCTGCCCGGCGTCGATGTGCAGTGGGGCGCGGTGCGGCAGTATCCCACCGGGGCAACGACCTCGCAATTGATCGGCTATCTGGGTCCGATTGGTCAGAAGGAAGCCGACGTACTGCGCGAGCAGGGCTATAACCCGTCCTTCGAGCGGACGGGTTTCGCCGGACTCGAAGCCTCGATGAACGACCAGCTTTCAGGGGAGCGCGGACGGCGCGTACAGAAGGTCGATGTGGCGGGGCGCAACGTCGAGGGTGGCCTGATCAGCGAAGTGCCAGCGAAGGCAGGCATGAATATCAAGCTATCAATTGATCTGGATTTGCAGCGTCGCGCGCAAAGCGCCTTGCTGGAAGAAATCGACCGCGTGAATTTGGAGAAAGGCACGCTCTGGACCGAATCCGGGGTGGTGATCTCGATGAACCCACAGAACGGCGAAATTCTGGCGATGGTCAGCATCCCGACCTACGACAACCAGCGTTTCGCGCGCTTCATCGACGCGGGATATTACAGTGACCTGATCAAACAGTCCCAGTATCCGCTGATCAACCATGCGGTATCCAGCACGTATCCGCCCGGCTCGACATGGAAAATTCTGACATCGGTTGGCGTCGTCAACGAGAAAGTGATCGACCCTAAACAATCGCTGTTTGATTCGGGCAGCCTCACGGTCAAGAACAGCTTCGCGCCCAACGACGTCGCGCGCGCGCAGAAGTTCGTCTGCTGGACGCTGCGCGGCACGGGCAAGGGTCACGACAACGTGGACCTCGTGAAGGCGCTCGCCGTCAGTTGCGACGTGTATTACTATCAGGTCGGCGGCGGCAACCCGGAAGTCTCCCCGCAAACGCTGCGCCCCGGCGGCCTGGGCATCGTCAATCTGGATCGCTATGCTTCCGCATTCGGGGTCGGGGAGCCTACGCTCGTGGAGATGGTCGGCGCGGAAAGCGGCAACATGCCCGACCCGGATTGGAAGCGGCGCGTGTATGGTGAAAGCTGGTCCACTGGCGATACGTACAATGCCGCATTTGGGCAGGGCTATGTCGTCGTAACACCGTTGCAACTCGCGAACGTCGCTGCGGCAATTGCTAATGGCGGCACGCTCTACCGCCCGACTCTGATCAACAGCTTCGTCGATAGTGAGGGCAACCCGATTGACCCGGTGACTGGCGAGGCGCTCAAGCTACCGGGCGGCCAACCCGTGCAGAACGCCGGAAGTCCGATGCGGACGCTCGTGCTGCCACCCAACAACGGCGCTGAACACCCGGCGGTGCTGATGTTCGATGAAGACATGAAGGTGCGCGGCAAGGACTCGATCTCGTGCATTTGCGAGGACTCGAACTGGAACCTGAACAGGCCGGATACGCCGCAGGCGATTCGCGATCTGTATGGCAAGCAGGTCCCCGACCCGAAAAATCCTAACGCGAAAGTCTGGGTGTGTGACCCACTCAAGGTCAACCGCAACTATCGCCCGGCGGTCTATTTCGACCGCGATGTATCGCCTATTGACCGCACGGGGAAGATCGAGCGCAAGCGCGTGAACTTTCAGCAGATCACGTATACCGTATTCGTGCCGTTCGATTATATTTTCACCGATGGCTTCTGCGTGGAAAGCCAGTTCGGGCGCACTGTCTCGAAGCTGACGCCGGATCAATACAAGCAGACCGAACTCACCGGACCAGATGTAGAGAACATCGGCTACACGCCGCCCTTCGTGGATGCCGACGTCTTCACATATATCGAGCAGGGGATGCGCTATGCGACCAAAGGACTCGCAGGGCAGGACAACACCGAACCACTGCGGCAGGGTCCCTACAACGGTACAGCAGGACCGCGCTCCGTTACAGGCGACCCGGTGGGCTTCAACCTGCCCGCCTATGGGATTGGGCGTGTGGAGACGGCGGGCAAGACGGGGACCGCTGAATATTGCGACAATCTTGCCGCGAAGGAAAACCTGTGCATTCCCGGTAGCTGGCCTGCACACGCCTGGTTTATCGGCTACGCTCCCGCCGAAAAGCCGGAAATCGTGACCGTCGCGCTCGTCTATCACGGCAACGAGGGCGCGGTCCATGCACTGCCTATCGTGCGCAAGGTGACGGATTGCTATTTCAAGCTGAAGGATGCCCGCGCGAAGGGGCAGACCTATGAGTGTAAACCGGGGCAGGACGTGCCGAAGCCGGGTCAGTGATCACCACATTGTGTAGGGGTGGGATTCATCCGACCCGATGTGCAAAGACCGCTCGATGATGCAAACCGCCGCGCGGGGATAAATCCACCGCGCTATTACGGTCCAGTTCCGTCAGCTCAGGACAACCGCCCGGTCCATTGATGGCCGGGCGGTTGAACAGTATGTATTGCTTTAATTTTGCAGAGACGCGCTAGCCCTGCGCAGCACTTGCTTCCAGCTTGCGCACGGCCAGCGTGAGCGTTTCGCCATCGAACTCGAAGGTCTGCGCGTCCGGGAGTTCGCCGCTGCTGACGCTCTCCGCGAGCGTTTCTGCCGTCAGGTAGTCGCGGAACTGGTCGAGCGCGCGGGACAGCTTCGGAGAGGCGGTGAAGGTGATCGCAATCCGGTCGTCGAGCGCGAAATCGGCCTCGCGGCGCATGAGTTGTACGCGGCGCACAGCCTCGCGCGTCAGCCCTTCGGCGAGCAGGTCATCTGTCAGGTCGGTTTTGAGCGCGGCCAGTAGACCGAGTTCTTCCGCAACGGCATAGCCCTCCGCTGCGCTTTGTCGGACTTCGCACTCATCCGGCGTGACTGTTCCCTGTTTCAGGGAGCCATCCGCGCCCGCATAGTCGAACGTGATGCTCTCGCCATCGAGCAGCGCTTCCGCCCATGTCGTCACCTGCGCCGGGTCGCCTTCGCGGAGCGCCTTTTGCACACGCGGGAAGTCACCTCCGAACTTACGTCCAAGTTTTTGCGGGAGCGGGTTAAGCGTATAGCTGACCACGCCGCCGCCCGCATCCAGTAGGCGCACCTGCTTGATGTTCAGTTCATCCGCGAGGACATCCTTAAGCCGTTCCAGTGCCTTGCGCTCGGTCAGGCTGCGCACGCCGAACATCCCTTCGGCGAGCGGCTGGCGCAGCTTGATATTGACGCCTTCGCGCGCCGAACGTCCCAGTTCAGCCAGTTTCTTGACGAGGCCCATTTCCGCGACCAGCTTTTCATCAACGACTGCGCTATCGACCTTCGGCCATGTCGCGAGGTGGACGGAGTTCGGCGCAGAGGGGTCCACGTTCAGGTTGCGGTAAAGCGCTTCCGCAACGTAGGGCATCGCCGGGGCGAGCAATTTGGCGAGCGTGAGCAGGCATTCATAAAGCGTCTGGTAGGCCGCCACTTTATCCGTGTCGGTCTCCGCTTTCCAGAAGCGGCGGCGCGAGCGGCGCAAGTACCAATTGCTCAGGTCATCGACGAACGCTTGGATCGGGCGGGTCGCTTCCGTCACATCGTAGGCTTCGTAGCCCGCTGTCACGCGCGCGATGAGGCGGTGCAGTTCGCTGAGAATCCAGCGGTCCAGTTCGTCGCGCTCCGTGAGCGGAACCTGGGGCTGCATTGGATCGAAGGCATCGATATTGGCGTAAGTCACAAAGAAGCTGTAGGTATTCCACAGCGTCAGCGTGAAGTTGCGGATCACCTCGCCCACCAGTTCAACCGAGAAGCGGCGCGAATCGCCCGGCGCGGAGGCCGTGAACAGATACCAGCGGAACGCATCCGCGCCATATTTATCGAGGATATCCCAGGGCTTGACGATGTTCCCCAGGCTCTTCGACATTTTCCGGCCTTTATCGTCGAGGATGTGTCCGAGGCAGATTACATTTTTGTACGCCACCGAGTCCTTGAGCAATGTCGCGATGGCAAGCAGGCTATAGAACCAGCCGCGTGTCTGGTCAATCGCCTCGCAGATGTAATCCGCCGGGAACTGCTGCTCAAAGAGTTCCCTGTTTTTGTATGGATAACCCCATTGTGCGTAAGGCATCGCGCCCGAATCGAACCACGCATCAATCAGTTCTGGCACACGGCGCATGGTCCCCAATCCGTCTTTGCTCGGCCATGTGATTTCATCCACATAGGGGCGGTGCAGGTCCAGTTCGATCAGGTCACGCCCGGCCAGCGCGGAGAGTTCCGCAACGCTCCCGATGCAAACCATTTCCGTGCTATCCGGGTTATCGCACTTCCAGATCGGGAGCGGCGTCCCCCAGAAGCGCTCGCGACCCAACGCCCAGTCGCGGTTTTCCGCGAGCCAGTTGCCGAAGCGTCCTTCCTTGATGTGTTCCGGCTCCCAGTGGATCGTCTCGTTGAGCGCAACCATCCGCTCGCGAAAATCCGTCGTGCGGATATACCATGTCGTGCGCGCATAATACATCAGCGGCGTCTTGCAACGCCAGCAGTGCGGGTAGCTATGATGATGGTTTTCCGCGTGGAACAGAATGCCGTGTTCGCGGATGTATTTGACGATTTCTTTGTCGGCAGTCTTGAACCACTTGCCCGCCCAGGGCGTCACGGCTTCGATGAACGTGCCGTCTGGCTTGACGGTTTGCAGCATCGGCAGCCCGTACTGCTTGCCGAGTTCAAGGTCATCCGAGCCGAACGCGGGCGCGATGTGGACGATGCCCGTTCCGTCTTCCATGCTGACGAAATCGCCATGCACCACGTAGCAATAATCCTGCTCGACAGGCAGGTACTTGAACATCGGCTTGTAATGAACGCCGAGCAGCGCTTCGCCCTTCATGCGCTCGATGACGGTGTACGCCTCCGGGTGGCGCAGCTTACTCATCAGCGCTTCGGCAAGGATCAGCCGTTCGCGCCCCTCGCCAATGGGACCTTCGACCTTCACGTAGGTCTCGTTTTTGTTCACCGCGAGCGCGACGTTGGCGGGCAGTGTCCAGGGCGTCGTCGTCCACGCGAGGAAGGCCGTATCCGGCTCGTCGCGCAGCGCGAAGCGGACATAGACCGAGACATCATCGACATCCTGATAGCCCTGCGCGAGTTCGTGGCTGGAGAGCGGCGTGCCGCAACGCGCGCAATAGGGGACGCTCTTGTAGCCCTGATAGATCAAGCCCCGGTCGAAGAACTGCTTGAGAATCCACCACTCGGATTCGATGTATTCATTGCGATAGGTGACATAGGCGTCATCCAGATCGACCCAGAAAGCGATCCGCTCCGTCAGCTTTTCCCATTCCTGTGTATAGCGGAACACGGATTCGCGGCACTTCCGGTTGAATTCCGCGATGCCATACTGTTCGATCTCGGCCTTGTTCTTGATGCCGAGTTCTTTTTCAACCTCGATCTCGACGGGCAGGCCGTGCGTATCCCAACCCGCTCTGCGGATCACGCGGTAGCCGTTCATCACCTTGTAGCGCGGGAAAATATCCTTGAATGAGCGGGCCAATACGTGGTGGCTGCCCGGTCGCCCGTTGGCGGTCGGCGGTCCCTCGTAAAAGACGAACTTCGGACCGCCTTCGCGCTCGCTGAGGGTGCGCTTGAAGACGTCCTGATCCTTCCAGTAATCGCGCTGTTCCTGTTCGAGCGCGAGGACATCCAGTTTGGAAGTGACGGGTTGGAACGTCGGCATCAGTTGACCTCTCGATACACGCGGAAGACCGTGCCGCGCTGGTCCTTCTTGGTATCCGTCGCGATGAAGACCGACCACAGCAGCCGGAATTGCCCGATCTGCTGGTTGCCGATGCACCGCGCGACCGTCGCACCGGATGCGCTGGTATCCAGGTCGTTACCTAGTCCGTTGCAGCCCGATGCGGGGTCGAAGATACAAGTGCCGTAAGCCGTCTGGTAGAACCGCGCCACCTCACAGGCGCTGGTCGGCGTCCGGTACAGCCACTGGTCTTCCGTGCCTTTTGATTCTTTGGATTCTAGCACAGAGGCAGGTGGCAGTACAGGCTCAGGCGGCGAAATCATGCCGGAGAGAGTCGGACCGATGCGCAGGAACACGAATAGCCCAGCGGCGAGCGCGATCACCCCGGCCAGTAGCGGCAGCCACACGGGAGGTCCTGAAGCAGCGGGGCGCTGTGGCAGCGCGGCGGCAGGAACGGACGGCGCAGATTCAGCGGCCTCGTTTTCGCTACTTGCCACCGTTCCAGCTCCGGTTAACGACAATTTTGGTGGTGTTGGTCTTCGCGTCATAGGTGATCGTCACCGTCGCGATTTGCAGCGCATCGAGCATCGAGGTATCCAGCGCGCATTTATAAGAGGGAACCGGATCACCCTTCGGCGGAAGGAGACGCTGGCACATGCCGCTATCACTGTTGAACTGGTTCGTGTAAAATGCGCCTACCTTGTCGATCACGTCATTTACAGCGTACACCGTCTCGTCGGAATTGGCTGTCTTGCGTTCGCTGATCACCCGCGCACCGGGGTAGGCTTCTACGTTGGTTGGCGCGGAGCGCTGTGCCTTCTGAATGGTGAAAATACCTACCGTCACGAGGACGACGGCGACGCTAACCAGCAGCGCAATTCCAAGATAGCGCACGATTGGCCGCCGCCGCACCGCACGCGCGGTCCGCACCACAGAATCGGTGACTTCCTGCGGCGTTTGCGCGCTCTGTTGCTCTGTGTACGCGGGAGCCACAGAAAATTCTTCGTCTTCGCTCGTCTGATAGGAGGGCGGCTGCTGCATCGTGATCTCTCCGATAGTTCGGCGCGTGCGTATTGTATCCGAAGTGCGCCGCGCAGTTTCAAACCCGAACAATCAATTGACAATTCGGCAACGTACAAACTGCGCAATCTGTGATCATTTTGTGACGCAACACGGGCGGGGCTTGACCTGCCCCTACAAAGACACTCGCGACGGGTCGGGCTTGACCGACCCCCTCTTATATGTGACGCCGCTATCGACCGTTTACAACACGCCGCACGAATGCGATAATTCGTGCAATGAATACCCCACCCATGATCACGGACGCGCGCAGTCTCGACGCGCTGGTGCAGCGTCTCTCAAACGAAACGCTGCTCGCCTTCGATACCGAATCGAACAGCCTGTTTGCCTACCGCGAGCGCGTCTGCCTGATTCAGGTCTCGACCCGCGACGCCGATTATCTGATCGACCCGCTGGCAATTGACTCGATGGAACCATTGCGACCGATCTTCGCGAGCCGCACTATCGAGAAAGTCTTCCATGCCGCCGAATACGACGTGATGTGCATGAAGCGCGATTTCGGCTTCGAGTTCAATGCGCTGTTCGATACGATGCTGGCCGCGCGTGTGCTGGGACGCAAGCAATTCGGACTTGGCGCACTGCTCGAAGAGTTCTTCGGCGTGCAGGCCGACAAGCGCTACCAGAAGGCCGATTGGTCGCTGCGTCCGCTCCCGGTCGAGCAACTGGCCTATGCACAGCAGGATACGCACTACCTGCCGCAATTGCGCAATTTGCTCCACGCAGAGTTGGCGGAAAAGGGGCGGTTGCGCGAAGCCGGGGAGATGTTCGATGCGCTGGCGCGCGTCCCCGCCGCCGATAACCAGTTCGACCCGGAAGGCTACTGGCGCATCCACAGCGCGCGGGATTTCGACCGCCGCCAGATGGCGATCCTGCGTGAACTGTACCTGTGGCGCGACCAGACCGCGCAGGCGCAGGACGTGCCGCCCTTCAAAATCATGGGCGATACAGCGCTCACGGGCATCGTCGGTCAGCGACCGCGCACACCGCATGATCTGGGCGACGTGCGCGAACTCTCCACACATCAACTGCGCCGCTATACCACGCCTCTGCTTGCGGCAGTGGATCGCGGCATGGTGGGACCGCTGCCCGCCCGCCCCGAACGTCCGCGCCCACTCGCGCCGATCATACAGGCACGTTACGACGCGCTGCATACCTGGCGCAAGGAACAGGCTGCCGCGCGAGGCGTCGAAAGCGACGTGATCATGAGCAAGGAAAGCATGTGGGCGATGGCGCGTAACCCGCCTTTCGCACTCGCGGATTTGGATGACGTGCCGGGGCTGGGACCCTGGCGGCGCGCGGAATATGGCGCGGCGGTGATCGACGTGCTGGCGGGAGTGCAGCTTATCGAAGACGGCGTTCAGCCCGGCACAGGTCCAAACGAACCCTCTGAATCAGGCTCATAAGCGACCACGCGCAACACCGAATCCAGATTGATCACTCCGTAAATGTGCGGGTAGAGTTCGCCTGTATATTGCTCGTGCGGCACGCCGGGGTTTTCGGCCAGCCACGACCCGGATGGCTCCTCGCGCACGCCGACCGCCACCTTTGCGGGGTCGATCACGAGCAGGGCGAGGCCGCGCACGCCCGCATAATATTTATTGGCGGTGCGCTGCATCTGTGCGCTGGTCGAGCAGTGAATGTAGCCTTCGGTCGCGAGCGAAGGCGCGCTATATTCGCCTGCGCTTTGCGCCGCGTCCCACGCCGCGCGCGGGCAGATATGCAGTATCGGCGTCATTTCTGAACAACTGCCATCGGGAAGCGTTTCAGGCTGAACAGCGCGTTGTTCATCTCTGAATAGCCTTCGGTCGCGAGTTCACCGAGGATTTTGCCGATAGTGGTGCTGAATTTGAAGCCGTGTCCGCTGAACCCCGCGCCAATCGCGACGTGTGGATAAAACGGATGCTGATCAATGATGAAGTTTTCATCGGGCGTCATGGTGTACAGGCAAACATATGTCTTGGTGAGGATGCCGCCGCCCTTCGGGATATACTGCGCGAGGAAGGCGCGCATCTGCTCGATGTACTCCGGCTCGACCATGCGCCGCGTATTATCCGGGTCGGTCGGTTCGTGGCGGCCATGCTGCGCCACCTTGAAGCCGGACACGCCATCCGCATTCGCTATCCCGTAATGGACCTTCGTTTCGCCGTGATGAATCCAGACCGGGCAGCGATCCGGCTTGAACAGCGCCGGGTCGTCGGTCTGGAAGAAGGTCAGGATTTCGCGCGTCGGTTGGAGCGGAAGCTGTAGCCCCGTCTTCGCGAGCATCTTGCCTGCCCAGGGGCCCGCCGCGACGACGAGCGCCCCTGCCGAGATCGCGCCGCGCGTCGTTTGCACGGTTACGCTCGTCGGACCGATCTCGAAATCGGTGACGGCGGTATTCAGCATCAATTCCGCGCCGTTCTCCTGCGCATAGCTGACCTGCGCGACGACCGCATCCGAAGCACGAACGAAGCCGCCATCGGGCTGGTAGATCGCCATATCATCCGGCTTGAGCGTGAACTGCGGGAAGCGCACGGCAACTTCACCGGGAGTCAGCCATTCGTAGGGAATATCGCAATAATCGAGCGCGCGCCGCGTGGCTATATATTGCGGATTATCCGGGTGGCCGAAATCAAGGCCGCCCGTGATCGTCAGCAAATCGACATCCGTATCTTCTTCGACTTCGCGCCAGAGCGGGTAGCTGTGCCGCGCCAGCGCGATATAGGCCGGGTCATCGTAGACGTAGCGAATGATGCGCGACTCACCGTGTGAACTGCCTAACGTATGATCCAGCCCGAATTGTTCAATCGCGAGGACACGTTTCCCCGCTTTGGTCAAATGGTAGGCAGCCGCGCTGCCCATAGCCCCAAGTCCGAGAACGATGACGTCGAAGGTGTTAGCTGGCATTTTGCATGTTTGTCTAGGGATATTCAAAGGATACCCAACACAAAACCAGATTGCAATAGTTATGTAGCACGCGCGGCAAGTGCCTGTTCCGCATGACGTCGGCGGCTGCCCATGATCGTACCGGAGACGGTATAAGCAAGCGGAATGAGGATCGGGTAGGCCAACCCCGCGACACCCGCATTGCTTTCGCCGCCAAGCACGGCAATGATAATCGAAGCCACCCCGACTGCTGCCAACAGAATATTATCGAGCAGCTTTTCCTGCGTGATGTAGCGCTCCGCGAGCGAAAGCTCAAGCTGTCCGCGCTGCAAATACGCATGGCGGTACATCAGCGCGAAGATCAGGTACACCGCGGCAAAGCCAAGCCCATAATAGACCATCAACTGCGGCCATTGCGCGGAGGTGATGCGGTCGCTCACATCCTTTCCGATGAGGCTATCCGTGCCGAGTGTAAAGAGAAATTTGAGTGGAAATACATAGATGACGATGAGAAACAGGAAAAGCGAGTTGAGCAGAATTGTGGGCGCGTCCTGCAACCCGTAGCGCCGGAAGAACAGATAATGCTGGTTCCAGAGTGACAGAATCAGCAGAAAACACAACCCGAAGCCAACAATTCCCGATAGATTCGCAGTTAATTCCTCGAATTTTTTGGGAACTTCAAGCGAGATGACAACCAGCGTGATCGCGAATGAAATCACGCAGTCGCTAAAGCCCTCGATGCGCGAGACCTCGCCGCCACGCCACACAAAGCCCGATTTCTCTCCGGTACTGTTCTTGATCAATGCTTCACGCAGCATTGCTTTGTCACTCCGCTATGTTAGCGAAGAGTATACCGCGCTACTGCTTTACCGCCCCCGCGACCAACCCCTTAATCAACTGCCGCGAAAACACGACATAGAGCAGCAGCACCGGGAGCATCGCGAGCGAGAGCGCCGCGAGCAGTGCTGTCCAATCCTTCAAAAACTGCCCGGTGAACATCTGCACGCCAAGTGTGACGGTGCGCGTCGATTCCTGCGAGGCCATGATCAGCGGGAACCACAGATCATTCCAGGTTGGGATCATCGTGAAGACCGCGACGGAAACCATCGCCGGGCGTACCAGCGGCAGGATCAACTGGAAGAAGAGACGATATTCGCTCGCACCATCCACGCGCGCGGCATCCTTGAGGTCCATCGGCAGATCGCGCATGAACTGGCTCATGATGAAGATCGCTAGTGGCAGGTTTTGCGCGATATAAATCAGGATCAAGCCCGTGAGCGTCCCTGTCAAACTGAGCGCAGTCGCAAATTTGACGAGGCTCACCGTGCCGAGCCGGATCGGGATCATGATGCCGAGCGCCATATACAGGCCAAGCCAGCGATTGCCCCGAAAACGATATTCAGAGAGCGCCCAAGCCGCCATCGCGCCGAAGAGCAGCACGAAAAATATGGTCCCAATCGTCACGATGAGGCTGTTTTGCAAATATAACCCGGCGCTCGCACGGCGCGGGTCGAAAACGGTTTGATACCCCGCGAGTGTGAAAAGTTCCCCCGTCGGCAGGTTGTACGGGTAGCGAAAAATATTCTTGCGCTCTTTGAAGGAGTTGATCACGGTCAGCGCCACCGGGAACAGCGCGAGCAGTGTATAGCCGAGCAGGACGCCATGAATCGCGACTCGGCTCAGGATCGAACCCATGTCGAAGCGCGGCAGCGGGCGTGCAGCGGCGGGCGCGGCGCGGGTCAGCGTTGCCATAAAACGCCACCAGCCACCAGCCGCCAGTTATTTCCAAATCTATATTTTCTTTTTCCACTTGTACTCATTCGGCACAATCCTTCACAATATTTGTTGATGGCTGATGGCTGCTCATGTCCGCGTCAAACGGCGTTGTACCCCGAACAGATACAGGCACACGCCCGTCAGGATCACGAGAAACGTCATGGCTGCAATGGTGGTCCCCATCGTCGGGTTGCCGGGTTGCAATTGCACACCGTAGAACGTCCGGTAGAAGAGCGTCCCCATGATGTCGGTCGCGTAATTCGGGTTACCCTGCGGTCCCTGCGTGGCGTAGATCAGGTCGAAGGCATTGAAGTTGCCAACGAACGTAAGCACCGCGACGATACCGACTGTCGGCAGGATCAGCGGGAAGCGGACCCGCCAGAAAATCAGCCAGCCGTTCGCGCCATCGACACGCGCCGCCTCGATCAGGTCATCGGAGATGCCGACCAGCGCCGCAACGAAGAGGACCATCGGCAAGCCGACGAACTGCCACACAGAAATCAGCGAGACCGCGATCAGCGAGGTCTTTTCGGAACCAAGCCAGGGTTGTATCGCGTCACCGAGGCCGATGCTTTTCAGCGCGTTGTCGAAAATGCCCCAGGTCGGGTTGAGGATCAGGCTCCAGATGAAGCCGACGATGACGACGGAAAGCGTCGTCGGCGTAAAAATCAATGTCCGGTAAATTGCGCGTCCGCGCAGGTGGCGTGTAGTCAGCAGAGCGGCCAGCAGCAGCGCAATGGGATTCTGCGCGAGCATGTGAATGGAAAAAAAGACGAAATTGTTTTTAAGGGCATTCCAGAAACGCGCTGCCCAGATGTCGCCCACGAGCAGCGTTTGAAAATTTCGCAAGCCGACGAATACCGGATCGGCTTTACTCTGATCGTAGAAACTCAGGCGTAGCGAATCGAGCAACGGGAACGCCATAAATAGGGTATAGACAATGGCGGCAGGCGCAAGGAACACCAGAATGTGTATCGGGAATGGCCGCCGCCGGAGAGTTCGCTGCATGGAAAACCTGTCAATGGAATACTGTTCGGAATGAGGTCGCCCGGTCCTGAAGAACCGGGCTATTACGGGTTGAACCCGACACCTTAACAATGACAGGACCGTAGCAGCGCGGCGGCTTTAGCCCCGCGCTCCATTGATCCGCGTTGCTTGTTTGCTCCTACTTCGTCGCGGTCGCAGCCATTGTCGCGGTTGCACCCGTCGGCTTGTACCACTTATCCAGACCTTTCTGGATTTCGTCGCCAGCCGATTGCGGCGTGAACTTGCCTTGCAACAAGCCGGAGGTCACGCGCCACATTTCCAGTTCGGTGTTGATGTCAGTGTTCGATTGCAACTTCTGGTATGTGCTTCGCAGCGCCGATCCGCACTGCTGACGCCAGCTCAGGAACGTATTTGCAACCGGATCATCCAGCTTGATCTTGTAATCGGAGAGCGAGAAGAAGCCCGGCAGTCCCTGCGTATACAGGGTCGCGAATTCTTCCGACGTCATGAATTCGAGGAATTTGGTCGCTTCGGCGGTCTTGCCCTTCGGATTAACGCCCATCGCGATGTCCAGTTGATCAGAGATAGTGCATTTGCCCGCGTTAGCGGCAGGCGGCGGAGCTTTGAACGCACCCAGCTTGAAATCGGCGTCAGCGCTGAAGCCCGCGATTTCCCACGAACCCGCCGGGAAGATCGCTGCCTTGCCGGAAGTGAAAAGCGCCTGCGCATCCGTATACGCGATTGCTTCATGACCCTTCGGCAGGAATGGGGTCCACTTGCTCAGGGCATCGAACGCGGCGACAAAACCCTCGTCGTTGTATTTGCGGCTTCCGGCCAGCAGCCCCAGACGGCCTTCATCGCCACCCCAGAAGTTCGGACCGATGTTGTCGAAGCCCATGCTGGTCGTCGTCCAGCCTTCTTTCGTGCCGATGCCGAGCGGCGTGAGCGAGCCTTCCTTCTGGATAGCGGCGAGCAGCGCGAGGAATTCCTCGTAAGTCGCGGGTTCCTTAAGGCCGTTCTTGTCGAAATAGCCCTTGTTGTAGATGAAACCGTGCAGCACGGACGCCA
The DNA here is from genome assembly GCA_965246845.1 of Aggregatilineales bacterium. Lineage (GTDB taxonomy): Bacteria > Chloroflexota > Anaerolineae > Aggregatilineales > UBA2796 > JBBRMW01. The sequence goes on along the minus strand of CBDFFR010000003.1, from coordinate 131,329 downwards.
TTGGCACGCAGTACGTCTTGCCGCCCTCAGTGGTCCATGCGCTACGCGCGAACTTCGTGAAGTGTTCGAGTCCTTTGAGGCTGGTGATGTCCGTGAGGTTGCCATCCTTGAAGAGCAGCTCACCCGCATCGAAGGGGCGGCAGGTAATCAGATCGCCCGCAGTCCCGGATTTCAGCTTGGCGTTGAGCGCACCATTATAATCATCCGGTTTTGTCGGCTGAAACTTGACCAGGATGCCGGGGTTCTTCGCCTGGAATGCGGAGATAATTTTGTCCCAAACTTTTTCGTCGCTCGTGCGCCAGCTTTCGATGACGAGCGTGGTATCGGCGGCCTTGACCTGCGCCACGCTCATCGAGAGCGCCGCACAGACGAGGACCAGACTAAGCAACTTCTTAAACATGCACTTCCTCCAGAAACGCAAATCTTTGCGGGAGCGCAGAGTGTAACATGCGCAGGCGGCTCCGCAACAAAAAACGAAAGCGGCGACCCCGTACAGGAGCGCCGCTCGTACAGGTTCACGAATCGAGGCGAGTTACTTGACGCAGGAGGTCCAGATATAGGCCGTCGATGTACCACCGAGGAACACTTCCGTCCACGAACGGGTCTTGCCCGCTTTGGCGGTCGAATTCATAAACCATTTTTGACCGTTGGTGATTTTGTTGCTCCCAACAGGCGTACCATCCGGGCTGTCGAAGACTGCCGTGTCGCAGGTTACAGTGCGTAGCACAAACCCGGTCGGAATGCCCGGTCCGCCGAGGCCGCAGCTAATCGTCAGCATATAGCTACCTGTATTCGTGATAACAACGATAGGAGTGTATAGAGTCGTGACGGGTACACCGACCGACGCAGAACTCGTTCCGCTTGCCTGCTTCGCCACCCCACCGAAGTCGAACAAGTACAACGTAATTGATTGTGATGCGTTGCTGGAAGAGAGTTTTGCATTGATTGTTTCGCCGCCATTGAAGTATTCATAGCCAGAGAGCAAACTAAGGGCTCCACTGCCACTCAAAGCGTAGCTTTGACCGTTTACCGCAGCACAACCACTGCTGAGAGTCGCGGCGCGTGCAGGCGTCGCCGCGTGAAGGGCAACGAGTGAAGTAGCGAAGACAACGGCGAGGACAAAGAATGAACGAAGTAAACGACGTGTCATTGTGAACTCTCCCCTGGAGTGAATGTAGCGAGGTTCAGTATATGCCATTTATCCTATTTGCAAGTCGCTTTTGCAGGCGAAAACCCCGCAGTTGCTCAGTGTGTTTCTGCTTGAGATGCGAGCTGCTATTTGGTTGCTTGCATTATCACTCATAAATAGGAACGAAGTACAGAGGCAGCGTCGATCAAATCTTCTAGAACGTAACGTTCAAATTCAACCAGACCCCGAATAGCACTGAGAGCAGGAACGGCAGCACGACCATGTATAGCACGGTGCGCCGCCGGAAAATACCCATATACATCGCCGCGCTCTTGATGTCCACCATCGGACCAAACGTGAGGAAGGTCAGGATCGACCCGGCGGTGAAGGTCCGCGCGAAGCCGAGCGCGATGAACGCATCGACCGTGCTGCACACCGAGAGCAGGAAGGCCAGCCCCGCCATGACGAGGACGCTATTCACCGGGTTGGTCGCGAGTGCCTTGAGCGACTCCTGTGTAATGACGGTTTGCATCAGCGCCGCGAGTAGCGAACCGATCACGAGGTAACGCCCCATCTCGAAGAAATCCTCGCTGGCAAGGCTGAGCGATTTACGAAGGCCGGGGATGATAGCCGGGCGCGATGTGGTCATCGGTGCGGTGAGTTCGCTACCGCCGCTGATGGCGAGGATCGCTTGTGGATTGATCAGGCGCTGCGGCCTCGTCTGGAAGCTGAATAGCAGCCCCACCACCATTGCGATCACCCAGGTAATCACGTAGCGACCAACCAGGATCGGACCCCAGCCGAACGCGGCGTAGGTGCTGGCAAAGACAATCGGGTTCATCACGGGCGCGGCCAGCAGGAACGTAATCCCGACGGAGACGGGTAGCCCTTTTTGATAGAGCCGCCGCGCGACCGGGACGACGCCGCACTCGCACACGGGGAACAGGAAGCCGAGGAAGCTGCCCATCAGCGTCGCGAGGATCGGGTTACGCGGCACGATCTTCACCATATCCTCTTTGGTGATGAAGACCTCGATTACCCCGGAAAGGAGCGAACCGAGCAGCAGAAACGACACGGCCTCGATGAAAATGCCGAGAAAGCGCGTACTGAAGGTGGCGAGCTGCGAACTGATGTCCATGTCTGCGATCCTCATTCTGACCAAACCGATAGTATAGCGGCGCAGGATCGAGCATTCCCTCGGCGCTCAGATGACGCTAAGGCTTGCGGTCGCTGTGTCCGGCAAGCTGCTTATAGAGCGCCTCATACTGCGCCGCGACATGTTTCCAGGTGTACTGGCGGTCGATTAGCGCACGCGCGTTCGCGGCGAGGCGGCGGCGCAGCGCTTTATCCTTGACTAGCCTGACTATCGCACGCGCAAATTCATCGTCGCTCCCCGCAAGCAGGACATGCTCACCGTTGCGCGTCGCGAAGCCTTCCATGCTCAACGGCGTCGCGACGAGCGGTTTCTGCATTGCCATCGCTTCGAGTAGCTTATTTTTGATCCCCGCGCCTTTCATCAACGGACTGACGTATATCAGCGCGCGTTCCAGATAGGGGCGCATATCCGGCACGCTACCCACGATTTCAACATCCGCACGCGCAGTATTCAGCAGTATTGGAGGCGGCTTGTAACCCACCAGCAGCAATTTCGCGCCGGGGACGCGGCTGCGCACCATCGGAAAAATGGATTTGACGAGGCGCAACGCCGCTTCAAGATTCGGCTCATACTCAAAATTCCCGGTGAAGATCAGCGTCGGCTCGGCGGGTTCAAACTCGGTCGCAACGAAGTAATCCGTATCCACACCATTCGGGATAACGGTCGGCGTCAAGGTCGGGTCGAGTTCGCGTAGCGCCGCTGCATCCGGTGCGGTCAGTACAATCACGCGCTCGAATCCGGCGAACATGCGCCGCTCATATTGCCGTGCTATGCCCACTTGCACGCGCATCCGCAAGCGCCGGGGCGCGCTCCGTTCTGCGGTGAGCGCGTTTTTAAGGTACAGGCTGTACGACTCGTAGGGGACAATGATATTGGGGAGCGCACGCACTAGCGCGCGGTATTCATAGACCTGCACGCCACCGAAAAGCTGTACCAGGTCATACGCGCCGACGCGCAGCCGCTCCTCGATTGCCCGCCACATTTCCGGCGACCATGCCGCCCCCGCGCGCTTTGGGAAGAACTCGCCACCCAACCGCCCCAGATAAGCGAGCGGACTGGTGGTGGGCTTCTGAACGAGTTTGATATACCGGAAAAAGCGTTCGTAGCGCGGTATGTTGGCCGTTTCTTCGGGACGGTCGCAGAATGCCAGTAGATCGATATTATGGCGGCGTGCGGAAAGTTCCCGCGCGAGATGATAGATGATCAGCCGATCCCCGAAGTAGATCGGGAATGGCGGGCAGCGGGAAACAAGCAGAATATTCATCGTGGCGGAAGGCCGATAGCACCATATCGGCCTGCGTCGGGACTATTTTTTGGCGGTCGCGGCGCGCGTCGGCGCGGTCGTTGCTGCACGGGTGGCGGCAGTCGGCGCGGCGGTGGCAAGCAAATCGGCGGGGATCGACCCCAGCTTGACCGCGACGGTCGTCTGCACATTGCCGCGCTGATAGGTGATACGCAGCGTATCTCCAGCGACTGCCAGACGGACGGCCTGCTGAACCTCTGGCAGGCTGCTAATCGGCTGGCCATTAAGCGCGACGATCACATCTCCGGCTTGCAATCCCGCTTTATCGGCGGGGCTATCGGGGCGCACAATCTGGATACGTGCGCCGCAGCGCTGGACCTGTTCCGCGCCGATGCCGAGGTAGCCTGCATTCGGGTTGGCGGTTGGCGTTGGCGCGATTGTCGAAGTCGGGGCGGTGGTCCCGCTGACGGTCGGCGCAGCGGTCGGCGCGCTGGTTGCCCCGGCGGTTGCGATTTGTTTGGCGGGGCAGGCAGGCAGCGGCGCGAGTGTGCCACTGCTCACGGTCGCGCTGGTCGTTGGATTCAGTGTCGCCTCTGTCGTCGCGGGCAGGGTCGGCTCGGCGGTTTGCGCGCTGATTGCGCCCGGCAAGGTCATCAATGCAATCAGCAGCGCACCGAAGGCAGCACGCAGAGCGGCTTTTATATACATGACTGTTTCCTTCTGTTACTTGTTATTTCAAAGTGTAGCGCGGCTTCTGTGTATGGTGCTACGTCAATCATGGAATGTTCAAAGTCAATGGCGTTTTGGTAGCGAGCTGTACCCGTCGATTGGGTTGTGGCATTTTCTTTATCTCGTATTCACATTAACCTTTGCCAATCTTTGAACAATCTCTGTATAATCTCATTATCGTGAATTGTTTCACTAGCAGGTGCGCGTATGAACTCCAATCAATTCGATGTGATTATTGTCGGCGGGCGACCCGCCGGAAGCACGCTCGCAACGCGACTCGGTTTGCAGGGTGTGCGCGTCCTGCTGGTGGATCGCGCGACCTTCCCAAGCCTGCCGCCCATTTCCAGCCCGATCATCTACGCCAGTACGATGGCGATGCTGGATGAAATCGGTGCGGATGAAAAGAAATACGCGCACAACACGCCGCGTATCCGCAAAGTGGTCAGCGAGGCGAAGGACAATTATCGTGGCGTTGGTCAAATCCCGATGGATCGCGGTCGTGACTACGCCTACGCAGTAGATCGGGAACGCTTCGATGCAACGCTATGGGAACGCGCCGCGAGCCTGCCTTCCGTGACAGCGCTGCAAGGCTTCTCCGTGCTGGATTTGTTGCGCAATGGCGAGCGCGTGACGGGCATTATCGGCAAGCCGAAAGACGGCGTGCAGCAGGAATTCCACGCGGATGTCGTCGTCGGCGCGGATGGTCGTTCATCGCTGGTCGCACGCAAAGTCGGTGCGGTCGAGTACAACGTCCATGAGACAAATCCGGTCACGTACTATTATGCGTATTGGAAAGCCCTGACGCCTTACGACATCGTTGAGCCGCTGGCGCTCACACACGGCGAATTTGAGGGATTCGGCTACCTCATCATGGATAGCGCCGATGGGACGACAGCAATCACGGTTGGCGGATACTCACCAGCGTTCGACGCAATCCCGCATGAAAGTGTCGAAGACCTTTACCTGCAAATTCTGAAGCGCGCCCCGCGCATTTGGGACCGCCTCAAAAATGCGGAGCGCGTCACGACCGTGCGCGGCTTGAAGAACGTCCCGAATTTCTACCGCCAGCCGTTTGGGAATGGCTGGGCGCTCGTTGGTGACGCCGCGCACCATAAGGACCCGCTCGGCGGGCAGGGAATTTATGATGCGGTGTTCGGCGCACGGGCATTCGCGAATGAATATCTCGCGTTTCGTGGGGGAGAGGCGTGGGATGTCGCGATGGAGCGCTACAAAGCCGGGCTTGAGGCCGAAACGCTGGCGACCTACCGCAATACGCTGGCTGCGACCTCGAACTATGGTCCCTCAAATGCACTCTTCCAGATGTTGGGACGTTATGTCTGCGAAGACCCGGATTTCATTACTCGGATGGTGCGCGTGCCGACGCGGATGATCCAGCCGGAAAAAGCCGCTGACCCGCAGCTCGTGGTACGGACACTGGCGCGCGGTCTGGCGGGCGATGTACGCCGCCGCGTAGTAGGGGGAACCAGCCCGGCAGCGGTCCCGCCGCTCCCCGGCCAGAAGCAGACGACCGCATCCAGCACGCCGCGCATGGGTTGTCTGGGCTGGATGCTGCTCATCCCGGTGATGGGCGCGGTCGGCGTGTTCCGGCGGCGCTGAACTTGCCTTAATCTGTGTTGGGCGGTTTCGCGGGCTGAACAGGTTCCGGTGCGCGGCGGCGCGCGATGGCCGGGACGACAGGCAGCCGGGGTCGCGTCTGGACTGAATTTTCCGGCGGCTCTTCCGTATCGAGCGCGGGAATTTGCAGGGAGAAGGTAGACCCCTCCTTCTCCACGCTCTCCGCGACGATGCGCCCGCCGTGCGATTTCGCGATCCACTGCGCGATACTCAGCCCCAATCCGGTTCCGCCCGCCTCGCGTGAGCGCGCTTTATCGACCCGGTAGAAGCGCTCGAAAATCAGGTCGAGGTCGCTCTTCGGGATGCCTACGCCCGTATCCGTTATCGAGGCGAACGCATAACCATTCCTGACCGTTAGCGAGAGCGTGACAGTCCCGCCCGGCGGCGTATATTTGATCGCATTGCTGACCAGATTAAGCAAAAGCTGCTTGATCCGGTCAGCGTCAGCGTTGATGCGAACGGGCGTAACCTGTGCCAGCTTGATCGTATGGTTCGGACCGAGAATGCGCGCTTCGCGGAAAACTTCCACGATGAGCGTGTCCAGATCGATAATTTCTTTTTTCAAGGGCAAGTTGCCCGAATCGGCACGCGCCAGCAGCAGCAGATCGCTCACGAGGCGCGACATGCGGCGCATTTCGCTCTCCATCGCGTCGATGGACTCCTTATCCGCGCCGAAGCGTTTGATTAAATCGAGATTACCTTGCAAGGTCGTGAGCGGCGTGCGCAGTTCGTGCGAGACATCCGCGACGAACCGCCGCTGCGATTTAAAAAGCCGTTCGAGCCGTTCCAGCGTGGCGTTGAAGGTGACGGTCAGCATCCCCAATTCGTCGTTCGGACCGTTGTAGGGAATGCGGCGGCTGAGGTCATCGGCGGCGGTAATCCGTGCGGCGGTGTGTGCAATCGCGTCGATTGGCTCCAGCGCCCGCCCGGCGATCAGTGACCCGATCATGATCGAGAGCAGCCACGCAATCCCGCCGACGCCGATCATGACGCGAAGCAAGCGGCTGGTTGCCAGATCGATGGTATCCAGCCGGGTCGCGACTTGAATAATTACCGGACGGGTGCTTAACGACGTGATAATCGGGTAGGTGAGGACATAGAGATGTTTGCCATCGGCGGTAAAGACATGCGACCATTGCTGCCCGCCGCTGGTCATCGCTGCGCGGTCGAGCGGCTGCGCGTAATTCGGGCTGGAAAGGCTCACCTGCCGCCCGTTCCAATCCCAGACCTGAATATAGAAAGGCGCGAAGCCGACCGACTCCGACATATCGGTGAGCGGCACGATCATTTGCCCGTTCGGGGTAATCTCGATCTGATTGCTCACCTGCTGATAGACAATTTTTAAATTGTTCTGGACTAATTCGATCCATGCGCCGTTCAGGACAGCAACGAGCGCGATCCCAAACACGGCGATAATGATAGCGAGCAGGCTTGAATACCAGAGCGTAAGACGGGTGCGAATGGTCATGCTTTTGATGAGTAGTTAATCGACTAAATGATAACCCCGATATATAAATAACGGACCTTTTTTCGCCAATCACTCACAAGGGCGCACCAAATGCCATTTGTCACAGTCAACGACGCGACGTTTTTCTACGAGGAGTTTGGGGCAGGGCATCCACTCATTTTCCTGCATGGGCTGTTTCAACTGCGCGCCGATACGAGCGCCGAGCTGGAGTGGCTCGCCACGAAGTACCGGGTCATCGCGCCGGACCTGCGCGGTTACAGTCAATCGTTCCCGAAGCCGCGCACCTACCCGCGCGATTTTTACCGCCGCGATGCGGAAGACGTGAAGGCGCTCTGCGAAGCGCTGCACATCGAGAAGCCGCATGTCCTCGGCTGGAGCGATGGCGGCGAGGTGACGCTCTGCCTCGCGGAGATGATGCCATTGCGTTCGGCGGCGGAGTGGGGTGCGGTCGGCTTCTATGGACCGGAAATGCGCGAGCGGATTGCCAGACACCTGCCGCCTACGTGGGTCGAAGAGGCACAAAAGGCGCAGCAGGGTCCCTATTGGGAGCAGATGATCATCGACTGGACGAACGCGCTGCTCGAAGTGACCGCAACAGGCGGCGACATCAGCCACGCCGACGCGCACAAGGTCGCCTGCCCGGTGCTGATCATGCTCGGCACGCGCGATACGCTCAATCCCATTCCGGTCGCCCAGCGCTATATCGACAAGGTGCAGGATGGCCGTCTGGAAGTTTTCGAGGGCGCGGGGCATAACCTGCAATGGGACCAGCCGGAACACTTCCGCGAGGTGCTTGGGGGGTTTCTCGACTATGCCGATGGGATTGCGGAGTGAGAGACGTCCAGTATCCTGGCAATCGTTCTCTCGACGGGTTCTATACGGTCTATGCCCTGGCAGGCGCGTCCTTTTTGTTTCATGTTATAGTGAGCAGGTTCATTTAATTCGACGAGGACGCCGCGATGCGAAACGCTGCCCGCTCTCTCATTCTGATTGCGCTTGCCGCTCTGACTTTCTCCTCTGGTGCGGTGCGCGCCCAAACGACGCCGCCCACGCTCTTCGACCTGATCTCCGGCAACAAAGACCTGACGACCTTCGCGGCGGCGCTCAAGGCGGTCGGCTTCAACCAGACATTTGGCGACCAGCAGCGCGGACCCTTCACGCTACTTGCGCCGACCAACGCCGCTTTCGATGCCGCGCTCAAGACGATGAATATGAGCGCTGCGCAGTTGCTCGAACCGGGCAACCAGCTCACGCTAGCTAAAATCCTGCTACAACACGTCGTTCCCGGCTCCCTGAGCGCCGATGCACTTGGAAAGCTGAACGGCTACAAAGTCGCGACGGGGCTGCCCGGCAGCACGCCGACGATCAAGGCCGCTGCGGGCAAGGTCACGTTGAACGATGCGACCGTGACGACGCCCGATTTGAAGGCGAGTAACGGGCTGGTGCATATCATTGATAAGGTCCTCGTCCTCGATGCGGCAGGGACGAAACTCACGCAGAAGGATTTGCTGTTCGTGCAAACCGGAAGCAGCCCAATCCTCGATGTGGCAGCGGGTGCGCCGAACCTCAAAACACTGGTGATTGCGCTGCGTGTATCCACTGCAGTGATGGAGTACCTGCGTCGTCCAGCGCAGTTGATGACTGTCTTCGCGCCGAGCGATGCCGCCTTCAGCGACGCTCATAAGGGGTTGAAAGTCACACCCGCAGATTTGCTCGCCGATGTGACCCGGCTGAATACCATTCTCGCCTATCACATCGTCCCATTCCCGTTCACTGCGCAGGTGTTGGCGTCCTATGACGGCGTGGTCCTCGGCACGGTCGTCCCGGATGCGGTGATTCTGGTCACGGTGAGCGGTGGAAAAGTGATGCTCAATAATTCGGCGCTGGTCACGGCTGCCGATGTCGGTGCGAGCAATGGCATCATTCATGTCATCGATGATGTGCTGCTCCCGCCTGCGGTGGTCGCTGCTCTGAGCGGCACGCCTGCCGCAACCGCTGTAAAATAGGGAACATTCGGGCAGGGTTTGACGTTGTATTGGAAAACGAGGAGTCTGGTCATGCGTAGAGTCGTTCACCTTGCGCTGCTGCTGATAGTGCTTGTCAGTTTCACAATATCGGCTCCGGCGCGCGCGCAGGAAGACCTCAGCCTGTTCGAGGTCATCTCGCAGAATAAAGATGTATCGATGTTTATTTCCGCGCTCAAAGTGTTCAATCTCGACACGACGTTGAACAACAAGGCGGTCGGTCCGTATACGATCCTCGCGCCGACGAACGCTGCATTCAAAGCTGGTTTGGCCGCGATGAACATGACATCGACGCAGCTTTTCGCGGACAAGATAAAACTGTTCAAAATTCTGTATGCCCATTTCATTCCGGGCTGGATGGAGTCGTTTGCGCTTGCGAGTGTGGAAGGGCGCCGCATCGCGACGATGTTATGGGGCTATGCCCCGACGGTGAATGTTTCCGGTACAGAGGTGCAGCTCGATAGCGCCTCGCTCATCACGACCGACTTGCGTGCTGCAAACGGGGTCATCCACGTGGTTGATCAATTGATCATCCCGGATAGCGACGCGATGGGGATGGGCAACAAAGAGCTGACCTGGTTCATCCAACAGCAAAAGCTGACGAAAAACGCTTTGCAGGTCGTCACCGGGACACGCAACCTGAAAACCTTTACAAAAGCGGTTAATGCAACGGATTCGCTTGCCAGCTTACTTGCTGACAAGGAAAATCTATTGACTATTTTTGCGCCGGATGATGCTGCATTTGGTCGCGCATTGCAACAGGTTAATATGTCTGCGGATGAACTGCTCGGCGAAACAGCGACGATCAATGATCTGATGTCATTCCATGTCGTGCCTTTCACGTACAATAACGAGACGCTTAAAACCTACGATGGCGTCGTACTCGGCACGATCGTCAGAAACTCCGGGCTGCTCATCACAGTCAAAGACGAGACCGTGAATCTGGCGGGATCCCTGCCGCTCACTGTGACTGATACAATCGCAACCAACGGCGTCATTCATCAGTTGGGTGGCGTGGTCGTCCCGCAATCGCTGTTCGCTCGCTTCGGGTTGGGTGGCACGCCAACCGAGGAACCGACCGTTGAACCGACGACCGCTCCCACGCGCCGCCCTGCCGTGACAACAACGCCCCGTGCAACCATCGCGCCCACCCGTGCAGCAACCGCCAGTGCGACAAGCATTCCGACGCGCACGGTCCCTGTTGAAATCGGTGAGGAGACCGCCGAACCGACCGCTACCCGATAATGTGATGGGCGGACACGCAGGTCCGCCCCTACAAAACCCATGCAGTCTGGTATAGGGGTCGTGGCCTGCCTGACTCATCCTGATCAGGCACGTCGCGCGGTGTGCCTGTTTTCGCCCCGGCTGCTATAATGTGCGCTTGAATCGCACGGTTCTACGGGATACTTCCACCTTTGAGCAGAAAACTTTCCTACGGCGCGCTGGCCGCGCTGGTGATCGCCTTCTTCACTTTCGGCGCGGCGGTCGTCATCAACCGCACGGTGTTTGAGCGTCTGCCGCACCTCGAAGATGAATTCGCGTACCTGTTTCAGGCGAAAATCTACGCACGCGGTCAGGAGTGGGTCCCGCGTAATGAACCGGTGAAGGTCTTCTGGCAACCATTCGTGATCCAGCCGGAAAGCTCGCCGGATGGCACGTTCCGGCGTTTCGGGAAGTACACCCCTGGCTGGCCGCTGGTCCTCGCGCCCGGCGCGGGCAATGATACGCCCTGGGTCGTGAATGCGTTCATGGGGATGCTCGCGGTCGCGGTGGTCTATCGAATCGGCAAGGAGATATTCGGGGAAGCGGTCGGCGTGGTGGCGGCGCTGCTGCTCGCGATCAGCCCGATGGCGCTGCTCCTGAACGCGACCCTGATGAGCCATACCAGCGCCCTCTTCTTCACGATGCTGTTCATTTACTGCTATTGGCGCACCACGAAGATCGAGCGCCGCACGCGCAATCTGCTATTGTGGGGTGCGGGTGCGGGTTTCGCGCTGGGCTGGCTGGTCGCGATGCGACCCCTCACGGCGGTAGCGATGGCCGCTCCAGTCGGGCTGCACGCGCTCTCGCGTTTGCTTGATCTGGTGTTCGACGCGAAAAAGCGCCCGCAATTCGTTAAAACATTCGCGCCGCTGGTGCTGCTTGCGGTGGCGACGCTGCCCATGCTCGGCGTCGTGATCGCGTTCAACTACAGCGTGACCGGGCAGAACCGCACGGAGTTGTATACGCTCCAGTGGGATTATGACAAGCCCGGCTTCGGAGAGGGTTTTGGGCTGATGCCGGGCGGCCACTCGCTCGAATATGGTTGGCGCAATTTCAACGCCGATTTCGGAATATGGCTGCGCGATCTGTATGGCTTTACCCTGAATCCGACAGTGGCGAATTACCTCAAAGACAATCTCGGTTACGGCGCGGGAATCGGCTTGAGTGGGTTGGTGATTGTTGTTGGGTTGATCGCGGGGCGCAAAAACGAATGGATTTGGCTCTTCTTCGAGCTGTTCATCGCGATTGTGATCGCGCAGTTGACGTACTGGATCGGATCGGCAGTGTATGGCTCTGCGGTGTATAGCATCCGCTACTACTACGAAGCGACGGGCGGTGTGGTCCTCGTCTCGGCCTATGGGATCGTCTCGCAGGTTCAGGCATGGCAGGCCAGCCGCGAGAAGAGCGCCGCAGCAGGTGTATCAAACCCGGCGCAGCGCTTATGGCGTGTCATCTGGCCGGGCGGTGCGCTGGTCGGAGTTCTCGCGGCGTTCAGCCTGATCGGGTATACGCCGGAACGCCTGCGTGAACCCCTCAGCGGCTGGCCGAATGGATTATACGGATACAACAAAGTCGGCCAATATCAAATCGCAGACCTGAACAAGGTGCGTGATCCCGGTAAAAAGGTCGTCGTTATCGTACTGCGCGACCCGAACCCGACCGTCGAGGACAACTGGCGCGATTACGGCGCGCTCATGGCGGAGACCAGCCCGTTCCTCGATAGCGATGTGATCGTCGCGCGCTGGTTCGACCTCGAAGGCGTGGATGAATTCAGGGCGCGTTTCCCGGATCGGCAGGCGGTCTACCAGATCGGCGAAAGGTTCTACAGCACGCTTGCGGAAGCGCAGGGTACGACTTCTGCCGATGCGACGCCGGAGCCGGGCCGCGCCAGCATGTAGATGAGTAGCGGAACCCCTGCGAGCGTATGGCGACCGCTCATCGTCAAGCTGTCACACTCCGGCTATTCGCTCGATCCGTATGCCGACCGTCTCTATTCGCACGGTTACGACGTGATCAACACGACCAACCTGAGCAGTACCGCGAAAGCCGCGCGCGAGTTTCATCCGGCACTATTGATCGTGCAGGATGACCCGGCGGGCGGTGTGGATGTGCTGAACTGGCTGGTTGCACAGCACACTGACGCCGATACCGCTGTCGCGATGATCCCGCTCGTCATCATCGCGGATGCGGCGCGCGTCGGGCTGCTGCGCCACGAAGAGCAGCCTGACCGGGTGGTCGTCCTGATGAACCGCGCCGACACGCTAAACCAGTTGACGCGCACCGTCCGGCGCACGCTGCGCGCATGGGGTATGGAAATGCCGCCTGCGCGGTAACGCAAGAGACTCACGAAAACGCGTGAAGCCGCAGAGTCAATTCGATACTGATCAGGCGCTCATACCTGCTATTTTTGCGCTGATGTCCCATAGCTGATGCTGCACGTTCAAGTCCTGCGCAGCTTTGCCGGGCGCTTCGGCTTTTTTCTTCACGAAATATTGGCCGCTCACGCCTTTTACGTCCGGTGACGAGGCGAGGTAAATACTGGTTTCTGCGCCTTTTTCTGGCGTGAGCGCAAAAACCTGGAGGACACTTAAGAGCGTCGCGACTATTCCAGCATTATTGCGTCCGAACCCGGTGCGTACAAAGCCGGGATGCAGGGCGTTTACGGTGACAGCGCTGCTTTTCAACCGCTCCGCCAGTTCCTGCGTAAACAGGACATTCATCAGCTTGCTTTCGCCATACACGCGAAAGCCTCGGAATGCCTTCTTTCGTTGCAGGTCATCGATTGTCAGCGCCGGGACCTTGTGCGCAGAGGATGAAACATTGATGATGCGCGCTTCACCTGCTTCTGCGGCGGTTGCTTTCAACGTATCGAGCAATAAATGGGTCAGCAGGAAATAGCTCATGTGATTGAGCGCGAAGGTCATCTCCAGACCGTCGGCGGTTTCCTGCCGCGTATTGAAATAGCCACCCGCGTTGTTCAGTAGCACATCCAGTCGCTGGTGAGTTGACAGGAATTGGGTCGCGATTTGCCGGATGCCGCTCAGGGTGGAGAGATCACCGGCAATGTATTCCACCTGCGCATTCGGCACAGCGGACTTGATATTCTGTACGGTCTGCTCGCATTTCGCGGCGCTGCGGCTTGCAATCACTACTTTCGCGTTCTGACGGGCGAGTTCGAGGGCAGCGACCTGACCAATGCCATTGGTCGCGCCCGTGATGAGGATTGTCTTTCCAGCGAGCATGGGAATGTGCTTTCGATAGTTGGTTGATGACAGATCAACACTATCAAACTGGTAGCAAAACCGCCAACCGCACTTACCTGAAAATTCTATAACACCGGAGGGTTATATCAAACGCAAAGAAAGGTTCTAGCGGGTAGTCGAGTTTGATGCGCGACGTACTTCCTCGTCCGGCTCGCTGATCGCCTCCAATTCGCCATCATCGCCAAGCTGCATCATGCGCTTGGCTTTCTCCTTCTGTGGTTCAAGCTGGCGCATCTGCGCGGTGACGAGCCGCCCCGTGACGCGCTCGCGCATTTGTCGCTCACCGAGCCGTGTCCCCAGAAACAGAATGACGAACTGCACGAGGATTGGAATGAATCCGGCAATCGAGAGCATCATCATGGCGTCACCGAGCGGGTTGGCCGCACGCGCCACGCCGGGGAGATTCATGGCGGGCGGCTGTCCGCCGTTACTGAGGAACAACCCCCACCCAAAGGCCATAAACGCGAGATAAAACGCGATGCTCATCACGAAGAGCAGCACCTGCAAGATGCGCTTTTGCTTCGCGAGTTCGGTTTCGACTTTCTGTTGCAGTACATCATAATCCAGATTGTTCAAGATCATTTTCCTGAGTCGCAGGACGGTATTGCAACTCCATTGCATTGACTGCCGCTAACAGTTTTGGCAGATCATCTATTGCGATTCCGACTAGGTCCAGGTCAACGAGATCATAGTTGTGAGCAAGAAAATCGCGTAACCCTTTGACCTGCTTCCAGTTTACTTCGGGATGCGATTGGAGGGTTTCCGGTGGCAGCCGCTTGACAATCTCACCAATAATCTCAAATGAGCGAAGTACGGCATACTGAGTTTTCATTTCAGTTCTGAACGCATCCGGTGACTCGTGGATGAATTCGTTCAAAAATCCAAGCTGTGTCTGCAAGTCTTTCAAGTAATCGTATGTAGACTTGCTCATAGTGGTACTGCATCGTTCAACGCATTACGCATAAAGCGGGTATTGGGCAGACCTGCAACGATTACATTGACCTCGCGTCCAACACGTTCATTCAAGGTCTGCCATAAGCCAATCAAATCCCACATTGAACGTCCTTTTTGCATGTCAATCAGCAAATCAATATCGCTATCCTCACGCGCCTCGCCACGCGCTACGCTCCCGAA
This sequence comes from Aggregatilineales bacterium, assembly GCA_965246845.1. Lineage (GTDB taxonomy): Bacteria > Chloroflexota > Anaerolineae > Aggregatilineales > UBA2796 > JBBRMW01. The sequence goes on along the minus strand of CBDFFR010000003.1, from coordinate 116,285 downwards.
GACGCGCACGTTGTACGCGCCGTGTTCCTCCGCGATCTGCAAAATCAGATCACGCTTGTCCCCGATGATCTCCGCGATCCCCAACCTGGTTTTGGTTTGCATCGTGAGCGTACCACCTGTGCCGAAGTTCATATGGATATTATACGCGCGTTCTGCGTGCGCGTTGTGCAACCCGTGCGCCGCGCCACACGTATTGACCTTTAACAATCAGTTCATGAGGCGCATCTGTCAGGGCGGTTAGCGGTCTGCTATACTGTATGAAAGGTGCGCCAAAACACAAGAGGCGACGAGACATGCGTATTATTGTACACACGGGCAAGGGTGGAGTTGGCAAGACGAGCATCAGCGCGGCGACGGCCTTGCGCTGCGCGGAGATGGGGTTGCGTACCATCGTCCTGAGTACCGACACCGCGCACTCGCTCGGTGACTCGCTCGATGTCCAGATTGGACCAGAAGCGACCCCACTGCGTGATAACCTGTGGGCGCAGGAAGTCGATGCGCGCTACTCGATGGATAAATACTGGGGCAACTTCCAGAAGTATATGGTCGCGCTCTTCACGCAGAAGGGCGTCAAGGACATCGTAGCCGAAGAGGTGACGATCCTGCCTGGGCTGGAAGAAGGCGCGCACCTGCTCTGGATTAACAAGTACGTGCAGGATGCGAATTACGACGTCCTGATCGTGGATGCCGCGCCGACCGCCGAAACGCTGCGCCTGCTCTCGCTCCCGGATGTGACGCGCTGGTGGTTCGAGCGTCTGCTCACACTCTCGCGCGGCGCGGCGAAGATACTCCGGCCAATCGCACGCCCGCTCGGTCGCAACCTGCCCGATGAGGAAGCCTTCGCGACCGTCGAAAGCCTGTTCAAGACGCTGGATGATGTACGCCAGTTGCTCACCGACCCGAAAATGAGCAGTATGCGGCTCGTGCTGAACCCGGAGAAGATGGTCATCAAGGAGACGCAGCGCACCTATACCTACCTGAATTTGTATGGCTACGCCGTCGACGCTGTGATCTGCAACCGGATCATCCCGGATGAAGTCACCGACCCGTACTTCTCGCAATGGAAATCACTGCAAAAATCCAACATCGAGCTAATTCAGGAAGCCTTCGGCGACCTGCCTATGCTCCGTGCGCCGATGTTCCCCAGCGACATCACCGGGATGGACTCGCTGCACCGCCTCGCCGATGCGCTCTATGGCGACCGCGACCCCTCCAAGCTCATGTTCGAGGGCAGCACGCACAAGATCGAGCCGATGCCCGATGGCGGCTATCAGCTCTCCGTACCGCTCCCCTTCGCGGAGAAGAACGACCTGGACCTGTATCGCTCCGCCGATGAACTCACGCTGCGCGTAGGACCGTATCGCCGCAACATCGTCTTGCCCTACGCGCTTTGGAATCTGGAAATTGGTGATGCAAAATTTGAAGACAAAGCGCTCCACATCCGCTTCATCGGCAAGCAGCCCATTCCCGCAAAGCAGCGGTGAGGCGCTCAAGGCATTCGGGGTTGAAATCGGCCCCATGCCGCAGGCCGAGCTGAACGGCCACGCCGCCAACGGCTATGCAGTTCCGGCGAACGCAGAAAAACCGAAACACGAGGTCGGCTCGCTCGAAGAAGCGCTGGTAACTCCGGTGGCACTGCCTGCGGCGAGTCGCACGGGTCAACCCGACGCGGCGCACGCCGCCTTCAAGATCAACCGCACGCGCTATTGGAAGATCATCGTCTTCTTCGGGCGGCTGTTCGTGAGCCTGATCCTGTGGGAAGTCGTCGCGCGGCGCATCTTCGGCGCGGGCTTCCCGGCGCGTGGGCGTTCGTTGCGCGCGCGCAAGGCGTCACGACGCTTCAAGGGGCTGGCGATTGAAATGGGCGGCGTGATGATCAAGCTGGGGCAGTTCGTCTCCAGCCGGGTCGATATTCTGCCGCCGGAAATCACCGATGAACTGACCGGCTTGCAAGACGATGTGCCAGTCGTCGCATTCGATTACATCCGGCGCACGGTCGAGCGCGAACTCGGTCCCATCGCGAACCGCTACCTCTGGTTCAACCCGGAACCTATCGCTGCAGCCAGCTTCGGGCAGGTCCACCGCGCGCAGTTGAAAAACGGCGACCGCGTGGTCGTCAAAATCCAGCGCCCAAATATCAATGACATCGTGCATACCGACCTTGCCGCGCTTGCGCTGGTTGCACGGCTCTCGATGTGGTGGAGCCTGATTCGACGCCGAGCGAATATGCCCGCGCTGCTCGATGAATTCAGCCGCGTCCTCTGGGAAGAACTGGATTACGTGCAGGAAGCCGACCACGCGCTCACCTTCGCGAGCCTCTTCAAGGATGACGAAGGTATTTACGTCCCGCATATGTATCTCGAACATTCGAGCGGCCTTGTCCTCACCATCGAGGATGTGACGAGCATCAAGATCAACGATTATGCGGCGCTCGAAAAGGCAGGCATCAACCGCCGCACGGTGGCGTCGCGGCTGCTCGACTGCTACCTGCGCCAGATTTTCGATTTCCAGTTCTTCCACGCCGACCCGCACCCCGGCAACATTTTCATCTACCCGATCCCGGAACACCAGCGTGGCAAGGGCGGCTACATCGACATTCCCGATGAGACACCGTTCTACATCATCTTCATCGACTTCGGTATGGTCGGGCGGCTGACGTCCACCATCTCCGAAGGGCTGCGCGATACAATTATCGCGATTGCCACGCAGAACGCGGATGGCCTCGTCGCGAGTTATGGCAAACTCGGCGTGCTGCTCCCCGGCGCGAATACCAAACGCATTGCGGATGCCACGCGCGCCGTCTTCGAGAAAATCTGGGGCATGGATATGAGCCAGTTGCAGAACGTCTCCTACGATGAGATGCTCGACATCGGCAAGCAGTTCAGCGATTTGCTGCTGACGATGCCCTTCCAGATGCCACAGGATTTTATCTATCTGAGCCGCGCGGTGGGCATCCTCTCCGGGATGTGTACAGGGCTGGACCCGCGCTTCGACCCCTGGCGTTCGATTCAACCCTTCGCGGGCAAAATGCTCGCTTCAAGCAGCGAAACCACCAAAGCCGCGGTCGGGCGCGGCGCGGCGGTACGGACGGTCCTCAATTCCGCGCTGGGCGTGGTGCGCGATAGCGGCCAGCGTTTGATTCGCCTGCCGCGCCTCGCTGATACAGTCCTGACGCGCGCCGAACGGGGCGAACTGACGGTGCAGGTAGCTCTCGATAGCTCTGCGGCAAACCGCCTTTCGCGCATCGAGCAAACCAGCGGGCAGCTCGTCGTCGGTCTCGTCTTCGCGACGATTACGCTCGCCAGTACCCTGCTTTACATTAACCAACAGACCGGACCGGGGACGTTCGGCTTCATCCTTTCCGGCGTGACGCTGCTCATGCTGCTGGTACGTGGTCGGGAGTAAGTGACGCAGCCCGACCCGCTCCCGCATGGCTTCTCTGACATATTGCGGCAGAGCGCGCGTACTCCCTGGCTTGCCCGTAACGAACTCGCGCGCTACGCGGCACTTCCGTTCGCACGGCTGCTTTTCGCGTGGTGCGGCGTGCGCTGGGGGCGCGGCTGGTCACTGTACGGCCTGCCGTTGATCCAGCGCCACCGACTTGGGACGATCACGATTGGCGATCAGCTCAGCCTGCGTTCGACGCGCGGCTCGAATCCTCTCAGTCCGACGCACGCAGTTATCCTGAGTGTGCGGCGCGCAGGCGCGAAGCTGACGATTGGAAAACATTTCGGGATGACGGGCGGCGTGCTGGTCGCGGATACGGCGGTCACGATTGGCGACCATGTCCTGATCGGCGCGAACTGTGCCGTGACCGATACTGACTTTCATCCGCTTGATCCACACCTGCGCCGCAGTGATCCGGCAAACGGCCAGACCGCGCCCGTCACCATCGAAGATGACGCATTCATCGGCATGAATTGCCTGATCTTGAAAGGCGTGCGAATTGGGGCGGGCAGCGTGATCGGAGCGGGCAGCGTAGTCGTGCGTGATGTGCCGCCGGGGGTCGTCGCGGCGGGCAACCCGGCGCGCGTGCTGCGGGAACTACGCTGAATATCCCCGGAGACTCACCTAATGCCGGATGTCACCAACAAACTATCCTGAGCCATTATTATTCCAAAAAACCGGAGTGCATCACAGGCTCTAATTTCAGTGTTGCCTCGTCCTGATTTGTGAGCGAGTTCCACGCGATTTCTGTCGAAAGCCAGCAGCAACGCGAACACCGCTTGCTTTAGGAATGGAGAAAAGTGCGGTGGGCAGATGTTAAGACGTTGTGCTATGATCTTTTGTGTACAGTCGAACATTCAAGGGGGACAATATGAGCATCATAGTCTGGATTGTCGTAGGAGCTATCGCGGGATGGCTCGCTGGTATGGTAATGAAAACCCCGATGGGACTAGTCGCCGATATTGTGGTCGGCATCATCGGTGCGTTCATTGGCGGGTTTGTGTTGAGCTTGATTCCGGGCGTAAATGCTGATGTATCTGGTTTGAATATACCAAGCATTCTCACGGCGTTTATCGGCGCGGTCATCTTGTTGGCACTTTTACGCGCTTTCCGCCGCACGACTGCCTGAAAATCGCATTAGGGCAACCGAATAAGTTGGAACTATGCCCCCGGATTGCCTTGCAGCACCGGGGGCATTGATATTTTGCACTGCGGCGTGTCGTGAACTACCAGACCTGAAAATATTTGAGGAATGTCATTTAAGCATGAGATAGGCGACGACCTGAAAATGTGTGGTTCACATCACGTTCTAGTCGTCCTCAAGCAGCGGTAGCGTGAACGTGAATGTCGAACCGCGCCCGACCTCACTTTCTACCCAGAGCTGACCGTCGTGCATGATCACGAGACCGCGCGCGATGCTTAAACCCAACCCAAGGCCGTCCTGCTGCACATCACCGACCTCAACCGCCCGTGCAAAGCGGTCGAAGATGTTCTCCAGTTTGTCGGGAGCAATACCGCTCCCCGTATCGGTGATGCTCACTTCCGCAAACGGCGGGTTGCGCTTGATCTGAACGATAATCGTGCCGTGCGCAGTATATTTTATGGCATTATCGAGCAGGTTGTACGCGATCTGCCGAATGCGTTTCTCATCTGCGTTGACTATGATCTCTTCGTTTGCTACGACGCGCTGCAACTCCAGATTTTTTCTGGCAATAAGTGGCAAAATAGTGTTGACAACATCATCGACGATGCTCTTCAAGTTGAGAGGGATCGTTTGCAAGCGCAGGTTCTTTGTGGTCAGCCGCGCCGCGACGAGCAGATTATCGACCTGTGAAAGCGCGTCGTTGGCGGCCTTTTCCAGAACTTGCAAATCTTTGAGAACAGAGTCGTCGAAATCAGTGTGACGCACGCGCATCGCCTGTACTCGCATAACGATACTGAGCAGCGGCGTCCGCATTTCGTGGCTCACGTTGGCGAGTAGTTCCGAACGCGCGCGGCTGGCATCTTGTAGCTGGATCGTGACCTGCTTTTGTTCGGAGACCAGACGGTTCAATTTCTCTGCGAGAACGCGGTGTTCGGTGATATCGACCGCTGTATAGATGATATACCTCGAGCCTCCGATCACGACCGGAATGGCCTGCTCTTCGAGGTGGCGTTCTGTTCCGCCACGCCACAACGTCACATATCCGGGCGGCACGTATGGCATTCCGGTTTGTGCCACTGTCTGCCAGGGCAGTTCGCTCGACGGCTCCTGCGGCGCTTCCTGCCCGATGCGCGGCTCCGCGAGGTCGCGGCGCGTCCTGAATATTGAGCCGGGCGCGGCATTGAGTGGACCGATCAGGCGTTCAAAGTGAGGACTTCGGAAGAAAGGCCTCCTGCCATTGAACACGGCGACCGCGCCTGGAACCGTATTGAGAACCGCGTGTAACAGCCGGTCGATGCTCTCCTGCCCGCGACGATGCGCCTTATCTGCACGGATGTAATAGAGGCTTGCCGCGCCGAAAACAATCTGCGCTGCTGCGGGATATAGCAGAAATATACGAAGGTCGGCTGTATCGCCTGCAATTGCACCCGTGCTGACCCACACGTTATAGAGGACGACGACCAGACATACGCAGTAAAGCAGCGTCGCGACAGCAAATTTCTCACTCAACAGTGCAGTGCTGACAAGATGGCAGACAAGCAGGCTGTACATTGCATTCAGGAGAAACTCGTCACGAAGTCCATTCCCGGCGCGTTCAATATGAATATATTCGATGATAATTCCATAGGTGCAAATGAAGAGAATGACCGCAAGCCGGACACGCCCCGACTTGCTCAGGAGGAACGCCGGGATGACTGATACCGCCGCGATTAATACCTGAACAAGACTCTCGATTGCCGAAAGCGGGAAATTCAGTACCGCCACACCTACAAGGTAGAGGAAGGGCAAAGTCAGCATAATATTGACGGCGCGCCCGCGCTGCCGCATTCGCGGCAAGCCCCGGTATACCGCGAAAAAACCACGTTCGGACTCAGGCAGGAACAACATGCGGTATTCTCTGTATGCAGTTTTCCTAGCTTAACGAAGGAACGCACCCTATGCAACCTTTGCGCTGTCTGGCGCTCCTGCTCATCGTATCCAGTTGTGCCGGAGCCGCCGCGACTCCCACGCCTACGCTTGTCCCGACAGCAACCCCCACCGTGACTCCGCCTCCACCGACGGAGACACCCGCGCCACTCACGCGCAGCTTTTTTATTGTCGATGACGCATCGACCGTTAAATATGAGGGTATGTTGCAGATTGGCAGCGTAAAAGTTAACGGTCAGTTCAAGACGAAAGGCAATATGGTTCGCGCAGTGCCACAGGGCGATAATTACCTGCTCGATGTCGATGTGGTGCTGGTTGGCGACCCGGCGGATAGCAACAAGGATGATTTCATCGGCAAGGCGCTCGCCTCCGCGCTCGAAGTCGATAAATATCCGAATGGGCGCTTCACCGCGAAGATCGCGGACCCGATCTCGCTCGCGGCAGAGACGACGCTCAAGACGACCGCCACAGGCACGCTCGAACTGCACGGCCAACAGCGTCCGCTCTCCTTCCCGGTCGACGTCACGTTCACGCCTGGCAAGCTGACATTTGCCGGGTCAGTCAAAATCGATCTGCTTGATTTCAAGATCAACATCCCGACTGCGCTCATGAAAAGCCAGGTGACGATCACCGCCGCGATTGTCGCGGGTGAGACGCGCTGAACAGGACCGATAGATTATTGTGGGTCGGTCAAGCCCGACCCTTACACCAGCCCCGTGAATTGTGTAGGGGCGGGTAAGCCCCACCCCTACAACACGGCAAGTTCAGCGCCGATCTGGTAAAATAGGGACATGACGACACCTGTTCCTTTTCCCGGCTTCGGTCCCGGCAAGACCGAATTTGCGCGGCTGCCGGAAGCCTTCTTCAGCGACCTGCTCCCGCAGATAGACGACCTCGCGGAGTTGAAAGTCACGCTGTATTGCTTTTGGGCGGTGCAGCAGCGCGAGGGCGTGTTCCGTTACGTGCGGGAGCGCGATGTGTTGGATGACACACTTCTGCTCGTGGGGTTCGCCCCGGACCCGGCTCTCGCGGCGCGTCTGGCAGCAGATGCACTGGCGAAAGCCTGCACGCGCGGCACGCTGCTCATGGTCCTGCTGCCGCTGCCCGGTGAGCATGTAGACCGCCTCTATTTCATCAACACGGAGCGCGGTCGGCAGGCGGTCGCGGCGCTTGAGGCGGGCGCGTGGGAGCCGGGACCGGATGACTTGCCCGTATTGCTCGCGCCCGCCCGTCCCAATATTTTCGCGCTCTACGAAGACAACATCGGACCCATGACACCACTGCTCGCCGATGTGCTGCGCGACGCGGAGCAGACCTACCCGCCGGATTGGATCGAGGGAGCGGTACAATATGCCGTCGAACGTAATATTCGCAACTGGAAGTACGTCGAGAGTATCCTCAAGCGGTGGTACAAAGAGGGGAAATATGAACCCGGCCTTCGAGCAACTGATCCGCAAAATCGAGGCGAAGCGGGCGGCGTCGGGGAATACGAGCGCTTCTGGGACCCCGACTAGTCTGCAACCTCAGACGTGGTCCTGCGAAATTTGCCACGATGTCGGCTTTTATACGCTCGATGTCCCGGTCGAGGACCCGAATTTCAGCAAGCCGATCCCCTGCGATTGTCAGGCCGAAAAGCGCGCAGCACAGCACCGCAATCGTGTTGAAGCGTTGAGCAGCCTCGGCGCGTACCCCGACAAGACATTCGAGACCTTTGCCGCGAAGCGACCCGGCCTGAGCGATGAACAGAACGGGCAGCTTGCGGCGGCCTATGAAGTCGCGGCGCGCTACGCGGAAAATCCGCAAGGCTGGCTGCTGCTGACTGGCTCCTATGGCACGGGCAAGACGCACCTCGCTGCCGCGATTGCGAATTATCGCCTGCGTGCCTTCGGGGAGCAGGCGCTGATGATCACGATCCCGGATTTGCTGGACCACCTGCGCGCCGCCTTCGGTCCATCGTCGGAGACGGCTTACGATGATCTGTTCGACCGCGTGCGGCAGGCTCCGCTGCTCGTACTGGATGATCTCGGCGCGGAGTCTTCGACAGCGTGGGCGCAGGAAAAGCTGTATGTCCTCTTCAACCACCGTCACGCACGCCGGATGCCGACCGTCATCACGACCAATCAGGATGTGGATACGATGGACGGGCGCATCCGCAGCCGGTTACTCGATCAGGCGCTTACGCAGACGGTGCAACTCAGCATCCCGGACAACCGCTCGCCTGCGTCGGCAATCGAGCAAAACCTCTACGATATGAGCCGCTACTACTCCATGACATTCGACCGCTTTGAAGACCGTCGCGGCGAACTCGCGGAAGATGAGCAAGGGCGCATGGATCGTTTGATCCAAACCGCGCACGAATACGCCGAACACCCCGCCGGGTGGCTCGTCCTCGCGGGTCCGCCCGCCACAGGCAAGACGCACCTCGCGGCGGCTATCGCGCACGAGCGCCGTCACCGGGGCGAGCAGGTGATCATGACTACCACATCGGAACTGATTGACTATCTGCGCGCGACCTTCGGCATGTCAGGCGAGATGAAATTTGCGAAGCGCATGATCGAGTTGAAGACGACGCCGCTGCTCGTGCTGGATAACCTCGTGATCGATGACAAAACGACGGCGTGGGTTCGCGAACGGCTGCACGAAATTTTGATATACCGTTTTGACCAGAATTCGCCGACAATCATTACCATGTATACGGGCGCGGATGTGGTGGACGCGCGCATCGCCAGCCGGATCGAGAACAAGGCGCGGTGTACCGTCCCGATGATTCGCTTTCCCGCCTATCGCGGCGGCGCGGTCCCACGCCGGGCAGCACGTCCGAAGGCGCGCGGATAAAGCGACGCAACCCGCTCCCGTACCGCGCGTACTATATCTTGTGAATCGAATGCAACAGGAGTAACCCGCCATGAATTACGAACCCCGCCCGGACTCGGACGATTTCGAGAAGGCCAAGACCGCCGCGCAGAACGCCGCAAAAAACATCACTGAACAGATGGAAGTCGCGGCGGATCAGGTTGTCGAGCGCGTGAAGGAACTCACGCATGAAGGCAATATCCGCACGATCCGCCTCAAGTATGATGGCCGCACGTTTGTCGAATTGCCGCTGACCGCCGTTGCTGTCGGTGGCGCGATTACCGCGCTCATCGCCCCGCAGATCGCCATCCTCGGCGCGATTGCAGGCGCGATTGCGCGTGTAACGGTCGAGATCGAGCGCACCGATGCACCCGTCGATGAGCTGAAGAAGAAAAAAGTCGAGATCAACATTGAGGACGAGCCGAAGGTCTAGCCTTCGTTTCCATCGCTTGTACAGAATGACCCGGCGTGATTGCGTCGGGTCGTTTTTTTGTGAAAAGATGTAATCCAATAATTAGTGGGTCGGTCAAGCCCGACCCCTACGCGGGCGCGTGTATTGTGAAGGGACGGGCTTGACCCGCCCAATCCATTTCACCCAGATTTGGTATAAGCGGCAATCAGCGCGTCGATCAGCCCCGCCGCCGTGTAGCGACTTGCGACGATCTGTGCGCGAAAGGGAAGCGCGATTAGTTGCACGGCTTGCGCCGTAATGGGTCCAATCGCTGCCGAGAGTGCATCGCGCGTGAGATTTGCTGCGTCCTCGCCCAGCAATTCGGCGAAATAGCGTACCGTTAATGGGCTGGTGAACGTCACCGCGTCGATGCCGTGACGCAGTTCCGCGAAGGCTTGGGCGGTCGGCGTGCCACGTACCGTATCGTACAGTTCTATTTGGTGGACAATCGCGCTTGCATCCCGGAGCAAGTTCAGCAGCGCAGGGCGTGCGGCGCTCGCACGCAGTAACAAAACCCGGCGACCGGAAAGCGTTTCCTCGGAACGCAACGCACGGAAAAGCGACTCCGCGATGTATTCCGGCGGCACAAGGTCGGCGCGTAAGTTTGCCTGTTCAAGCGTGCTGGCCGTCATCGGACCGATTGCCGCGATGCGTGTTTTCGGGAACTGCTCGCGCGTAATACCGAGCGCGGCCATCCTCTGTGCTGCGATTTGAACGCCGTTCGCGCTGGTAAATACGACCCAGTCGTATTCACTCAAACGCAATAGCGCATGATCCAGTTGAGCGAAATCGGAAATTGGCGCGATCTCGATTGTCGGGAACAGAATTGGTATTGCGCCGACTGCGCGCAATGCCGCCACGAAACTTGCAGCCTGATGTGCTGGCCGTGTGACGACCACGTGCCGCCCTTCGAGCGCGCTCATCGGAGCAACGCCGCCGCTCCCCGCGCAAGGGCTTCCGTCGCGACGTCGGCTCCGGCGCGCTGCGCACCTTCGATACTGTTCACGATGAAATCTCCTTCGACGGTAATCATCTGTGAACCGTCATGCGCGCCAACCCGCCCGATCAAATGCAGTATATCGCCGGTAACTTCTCCGAGCGCTGCAACGGGCAGGGTACACCCGCTCCCCAAACCACTCAGGAAGGCACGCTCCGCCGTCACGCACCGCCGCGTCGCATGGTGATCAAGCGGCGCAAGCAGACGTCGCACGTCCCCATTCGCCGCGAGGCATTGCGCGACGAGCGCACCCTGCGCAGGCGCGGGCAGCATCAGCGCGAAAGGCAGCACCTGCGTCACTGTGTCCATCAGCGCCAACCGCTCCAGCCCAGCCAGCGCAAGCACAATCGCGTCGTAGCCGCTCTCTCGTGCGAGCGCCTTTTGCAGCCGGGTCGGGACGTTGCCGCGCAGGTTCAGAATTTGCAAATCCGGTCGGAAGGCGCGTAGTTGTGCGGCGCGGCGGGTGCTGCTCGTTCCAATCATTGCGCCGTGCGGGAGCGTTTCGAGCGTATGACCGTCGCGGCTGATCAGCGCATCTGCGGCGGGACCGCGTTCGGGAATAGCAGCGAGCGTGAAACGGGCGTCGTGCGTGGTCGGCAAATCCTTGAGGCTGTGAACCGCGATGTGAATAGCCCCCGATAGCAGCGCAGTTTCCAACGCTTCCGTGAAGACGCCCTTGCCACCGATTTCGGGGAGGGGACGGTTTGCTTCGCGGTCGCCTTCGGTCTCGATGAAATGCAATTCAGTGGATAAAGTGGGTTGCGCGTGTGTGAGCAGGTCCGCGATGTGCTGCGCCTGCCATGTCGCAAGTGCGCCGCGTCGCGTGCCGATGCGCAGCGGCGCGTTCATACCTTGATAAGCGTGATCAATCGCTCAACGACTTCATCAACAAGGCTCTCCGGCGCTTGAGCAATGAACTGTGGATTGCGCACGCGCCAATCGAGACTGCTTGTCTGGTCTGCCAGTGCAACACCCCGGACAGGCAAACCTTCGGGGAGCGCGACTTCATATGGAAAGCCTTTTACCCGGCTTGTGATCGGGCAAATCAAGGCTAATCCTACACGCTCATTGTAGTACGTCCGCGACAGAACGAGCGCAGGCCGCCGCCCAGCCTGTTCACGACCTGCTTGCGGATCGAAATTCACCCATATCAGATCGGCACGCGCCGGAACGTAGCTCACTCTTTATATTCCCAAATTTCCTTGCCGACGGGCGGACCCCAATCCACCGCTTCATGGATGTTCTCGTCGGTAATCTGGGAAGCCAATTCCTCGAAAGTATATTTCGAGTATTTCCGAACACCTTTTGGGGGACACGGTTTGATGATTATCCGTCCTTCATCCACCGTGATTTCAACTTCTGAGTTGAGGTCTAGCCAAAGCTCCTCGACTATCGCCTTCGGGAGCCGGATCGCATAGCTGTTGCCCCACTTCTTGATTGCTGTTTTCATCGCGCACCTGTAGATATAGTGTATCTACAAGTGTATCACGACTCCGGCCATGCGATGAAATTGACGGGCGTGCCGATATTGAATTGTTCTTTCCAGATGCGCGCGTAGGTCCCGTCTTTCGCCATATCCTGCATCGTCTGCTCGACCATCTCGCGGAATTCCGAGTCGCCGCGCGGGACTGCAAAGGCAATCGGCTCGCGGGTATATTCCTTATCGAGCAGCTTCATGAAGCTGGAATACTTGGCGGCCAGCGGCACGAGGCGCAGGCTATCTCCGAAAACGGCGCTCATCGTGCCATCGGAAACATATTGCTGAATGTCTTCGTCGCTGCGAATCAATATCTTGCGCAGCCCGACCACGCCCGCCGTCTTCCCGATTTCCTCAGCAGTCGCGAAGCTGGCTTCGTCATTCGCAAAGATGCCGAGGTTCTTACCGTTGCCGAACAGCAAATCCGCGAAGCCGCTGATATTGCGTGCAGTCGCGACCAGCAGCCGATTACCGTGTATTGCATAGATGCTCGTGAAATCCACACGGTCGGGGATGTCGCTGTTGCCCCAATGCGGCTCAATGCCGATAGCGAGGTCCGCGCCGCCACTCGCGAGCAGCTCTTCCGGGCTGCCATCAACGAACTGCACGCCTACTCCCCAGCGCCGCGCGAGTTCATTCACGAGCGCTTGGCCGAGGCTATCAAGCGTACCGAGTTTGCCTGTCGCGTCCGGCTGGCCGCGACCCGCCACGCGCAGCGTTTTAGATTGCGCAAGCAAAGCAAGCGTGGGCTGCGTCGGTGTGGTGATATTGACGTTGAAATCGTAGATGCTACGCTTGTCCTTGTCGAGGTCGTTCCAGACCATCGGAATGACACGGCGTTCCGGCGGCAGCAGCGATTTACGGAACCACGGCTCATTGATGCTGTCGAGCCGCCCATCACTGGCGAGTTTTTGCAAGGTGCGGTTGACGAGCATCCGCAGCGCCCAATCATTGGCGCGCATGGCGACGCTATATGGCTCATCGCGGAATACACCATCGAGCAGCTTCAAACCGCTCAGGCCGTTGCCCGCAACGCGCGCATCGAGGTCCCAACGGTCGCCAGCGAGCGCTGCAATCTCACCCGCGACCAGCGCGCGAATGCCATCATCGAACATCAACAGCTTCTTGACCGTGACGTTTACACCGCTCGCCTTCGCCCATTCTTCGACCGCTTGCTGCGATGAGGAGCCAATCACGACGCCGACAGTTTGCCCGTTCAGATCAGAAAGCGCATTCGCCGTGCTGGAACCGAGCGCCAGCGCGACCTGCGTATTGACGAAGTACGGCTCGCTGAAATCGAGGGCTTTTTCCAGCGCGCGGGTATGGATCACCTGCCCCATCAATAAATCGATCTCGCCGCGCTGGAGCAAATCGACGCCATTTTGCCGCGTCACCTGTCGAAAAAGCGGTGGGTTGCTGCTACCGCCTACCGGAATGCCCCAGTCTTCGGCGATGGCGCGTCCGAGATCAGCCTCGAAACCATTCACCTCACCATTGTCGTTGAGCCACGCGAACGGCTTCGCGTTGTAGGGGATGCCAATCGTCAGGCGCGGTTTGGCTTTATCGGCGGTGATGCGCGCCAACCCGGATTGTTCAAGCGGCTTGATCGGGGTGGGTGGGATGCTGGTCTGGAATGGCGTCGGCGGCACGAGAGTCGTTAGCGGGGTTTGCGCGCGGACGGCGTTCGGCGTTGCGCTGTTCAGGGTGGCGAGCGTCCATGCGCCAGCCACAAGCGCCGCGAGTATTTTTTTCAGCATTACAATATTTCCCTGTACAACTGATGGGTGTCGATATAGGCGCGGACTGGCTCCGTCACCTGGTAGCGAATCGACTCGCCCTGCGCGACCCTGCGCCGTAGCGTGCGTGCCGCGATCCCGATTTCCGGCGCTTCCATGACTCTGACCCGGCCTTCCAGTTCTGGCAGGCGGTCGAGCAGCACATCCAGATAGACTCGTTCGCCGGGGCGCTGCATGACGCCCATCGCCGCATGTTGCAGAATTTCTTCGGGCTTGTGCCACGTCGGGAGGTCGCGCAACGAATCTGCGCCCATCAGGAAGATCATCTCCGCGCCCGCGTATTGCGTGTGGAGCAGGCGCAGTGTCTCGAAGGTGTAATAGGGTCCCGGACGGTCGATCTCGATGCGCGAAATCTCGAAGCGCGGGTTGCCTTCCGTCGCGGCGTGCAGCATCGCGAGCCGATTTTCGACGGGCGTGATAATCTGCGTTTTCTTGTGCGGTGGGTCGCCATTCAGGACGAACAGCACGCGCTCCAGATTGAAGCCCGCGAGCGCGCTTTCGGCAAGGATCAGGTGACCAAGGTGCGGCGGGTCAAATGTGCCGCCGAAGACGCCGATCCGTCCGCTCAATCGCCCCATTCCAGCTCGTATTCACCGATGAAGACTGAATCGCCCGGCAACACGCCGCGCTTTTCCAGTTCCTTCGTGATGCCCAGCGCTTGAAGGATGCGCTGGAAGCGCGCCGCCGATTCGTCCACTTCCCAGTAGGTCATCTTGGCTGCGCGCTCGATACGCTTGCCCGTGATGTGGAATGTGCCGTGTTCGTCCTGCGTGATGTCGAACGCCCCGGCGTCTTCCGGCAGCGAATAAACAGTAATCCCTTCCAGCGGCTTCGCAGCGGGTAGTGTGGAGATGACCTCGCGCACCTTGTTGATGACTTCGCGCGTGCCTTGCGCCGTCACGCCGGACATGCTCATCACCGTGTAACCGCGCGCTTCCAGCTTCTCGCGAACACCCGGCCAGCGTTCCTGCGCTTCCGGCAGGTCCATCTTGTTCAGGACGACGATTTGCGGCTTCTGCGCGAGGTTTTCATCGAAAAGCGCGAGTTCGGAATTGATTTGCGTAAAATCCGCGAGTGGCGACTCGCCGCTGCCATCGAGCAGGTGGATCAGGACTCGCGTGCGCTGGATATGGCGCAAAAACGCATGGCCGAGGCCAATTCCCATGTGCGCGCCTTCGACCAGACCCGGAATATCCGCGACGATCATATCTGCGCCGGACTCAAAACGGACAACGCCAAGCTGTGGCTCAAGTGTGGTGAATGGATACGATGCAATTTTTGGTGTGGCGTTGCTGACCACAGAGAGCAGGGTCGATTTGCCTGCGTTCGGCACGCCAACGATGCCGACGTCCGCGATCAGGCGCAGTTCGAGCGTGAGTTCGCGCTCTTCGCCGGGTTCGCCGCGTTCGACCATCTCCGTCGCCTGATTGGTGCTGGTCACGAACCGATTGTTGCCGCGCCCGCCGCGCCCGCCTTTGGCAATCGCGAATTCCTGTCCATCGTCGGTTAGGTCCGCGACGATTGCGCCTGTCGCCAACTCGCGCACGATGGTCCCGACCGGGACGCTAATCGTCAGGTCCCGACCACTTTTCCCGGTCATGTTCTGGATGTCGCCACGCTTGCCGCTCTCGGCCTCGAAATGATGCTCGCGGGAGAAGCGGCTGAGGGTATTCAAATGTACACTCGCGACCAGGACGACATTGCCGCCGCGCCCGCCATCGCCCCCATCGGGACCGCCGCGCGGCACGTACTTCTCCTTGCGGAAGTGCTTCATGCCGTCGCCGCCGGAGCCGCTCTTGATCGTGATCTTCGCTTCATCGATAAATGACATAGTGCGTTTATTCTAAACGCGCAGGGGCTTGCGGTCAATCCGCAGAGGTCACATGCCCTATGGCGACGCGGCGCGACCCAATCCACTATGATTAGGATCGTCCTGGTCGATGTGATGTCCATTCAGCTTGTACGGCGCGTTGCCGTTGAGCAAGGTTTGCGGTGAAGGTTTCGGTGGTGGCATCAATATCGCATCTATCAGCCCATAGTTCAGTGCGCCCTCCGCATCGAGATAGTAATCGCGGTCTGTATCGCGCTCAATCACATGCAGAGGCTGGCCCGTCGTTTCCGTGAGTATTTTATTGGCGCGTTCACGAGCGCGTTCCATTTCCTTCGCCTGGATAATAATATCGGATGCTTGTCCCTCTACACCGCCTAACGGCTGGTGCATGTGGATTGTCGCGTTCGGCATTGCAAAGCGTCTTCCCCGCGCGCCTGCGGTGAGCAGAAGCGTCCCAAAACTGGCGGTGAGGCCAACGGCGTAGGTACTCACAGGTGCGTTGATCAGGTGCATCGTGTCATATATCGCGAACCCCGCATGGACCTGCCCACCGGGACAGTTGATGTAGAGCCGAATCTCAGCCTCCGGGTCTTCGCGGTTCAGCCAGAGCAACTGAGCAACAATCGAATTGGCAACCTGATCATCAATCGCCTTGCCGAGGTAAACGATGCGCTCCTTGAGCAGCATCGAATAGATGTCATAGGTACGCTCACCGCGCGGTGTGTCTTCAACGACGTAGGGTACAAACATGAGTCCTCACTTCTGTCCTGCTACGAATTTGCTGGCGGGCACTGAAAATGGGAACGGGTAAACGTCGTCGGGCTGTTCCAACATGCCGAACGCAGCGCTGGCAAACGCTGACCATTCAAATACTGCTTCGTCCGGCAAATTACCATCCAATCCATACAGACTTGCCAGAATGTCCGGCTGGATCGTGCCTTTTAAACGTTGGCGAGCATATTGCAGTCGCTTCTTCACGGTGGTTAGTGGAATGGCGAGTGTTTCAGCGATTTCCTGTTGTGAAGTCTCTGCAAAGTAGTACAGCTCGGTGACGATGCGCTCATGTTCGGGGAGTGCTTCCACAGCCTCGCGGACCTGCTCCCAACGTTGTCGCTGTTCTATCGCTTCAGTAGGGTCGGATGATGCAATGGGTTCAACTGCATCCTCGTCGAGCGGGAGTGCAGGTTTTTCGCCGCGTCTTGCGTGATGTGAGGAGGCGATCACGATCTGCCGAAACCAGGCGGGAAAAGCCGCTGGTTCCCGAAGTTGATCGAGGTGCAGATAAGCACTCAGCCAGGCGTCCTGCACCGCATCCAGCGCTGCATCCTCATCTTCCAGTACGAGCAATGCCCAATGATGAGCAGCTCCCGCAAACTGCACGATCAATGCATCCAGCAACTCCTTCCGTTCGGTGTCGGAAGCGCTGCGTACTATTTCGATCAGTTCTTCGTAGGATCGTGACATATCTACTCCAACTGTTTCCTGATTCAAAGAGACAGTTTGCCATGAAAAGGTGACAATGCCGCACCCACATTTGCCTGAACACCTTGAATTGCTGGAAAAGCAGGTCCGCACGATAAAAGCCGAGCGCGCGGCCTTTTCACGCCTCACCTTTGCGGGTAAGATAGCGGAAAGGGGATGAGCCGATGCGCGTGACAATCGAAGGTGGGCATCCGCTCCGGGGCAATTTCCACGTTTCCGGCAACAGCAACGCCGCGATGAGCCTGATTGCCGCATCGATGCTGACGAACCAGCCCGTGATGCTCTATAACGTCCCGCAGACGACCAGCGTTCAAACGCTTTTGAATATTGCGCAGGCGGTCGGCTTACAAGCCGCGCCGAAAGCTGATGGCAGCCTCGTCCTTGAAACTGCCGCAGAACCGGGGCGCACGCTCGAACAGGCGCATACCTCGGCCAGTACGGGTGCGGTGCTGTTGCTTGCGCCGATCCTCGCGCGGCGCGGCTTCGCGCGGATGGATATCGACGTGCCACTCAGTCGCTATCACGCGCATTTGACCGCGCTGCGCGACCTCGGCTGTCAGGTCAAGGCGGCGGAAGGCGTCGTTGAAATATCGCTCATCCGCTGGGAGCGGCGCGAGATTATCCTGACACAGGCCAGCGTCACCGCGACTGCGCTGGTCGCGATGCTTGCCGCGTGCTGCGGACGCGAGACGATTATCCAGAATGCAGCCTGTGAGCCGCATGTCGCGGACCTGCTACAATTGCTTACGCTGATGGGCGCGAACATCGAGGGGATTGGCTCCAATTTGCTGCGCATTCGTGGTGTGGAAACCTTGCGCGGCGGGAGCGCGACCATCGCACCAGATCACATCGAGGCGGCCAGCGTCGCGGCACTTGCGGCACTCACGGGCGGGCGCGTGATCGTCGAAGGCATCCGCGCCGCCGACCTCAGAATGATTTTGAAAGTATATGAGCGGCTTGGGCTACGTGCCGATGTGGACGAAGACACTCTGAGCGTCCGCGCGCCGCAGCCGTTCGGCGTCAGTGACCGTGATGAAGATGTCGATCTGGCGATTGATACCGCGCCCTGGCCGGGCTTTCCTTCCGACCTTGCAGCGGTGGCAACGCTCGTAGCGACGCAGGCCCAGGGAACCGTCCTCATTCATGAGAAAATGTTCTCAAATCGGCTGCTCTTCATCGACAAACTGAACGCGATGGGCGCGCAAATCGTCCTCTGCGATCCGCACCGCGCCATCGTGATCGGTCCGACGCCGTTGCAAGGAGAATATATAGACAACCCCGACGTGCGGACGGGTCTCGCGATGTTGGGCGCGGCGCTCTGTGCGCAGGGCAAGACGACCATCGATAACGCGGACCTCTTCGACCGCACTTTCGAGAACGTAATCGGCAAATTGCAGGCGCTCGGCGCGCGTATTCATCTGGACTAGCGTATGCCGATAATCGCTGGCCTCGAACTGAATGTGAAGGTACAGGGCGCGGGCTTCCCGGTGTTGGCGCTGCACGGTTGGGGCGGCAGCATCGCCAGTATGCAAATGGTCGCGGATCGGCTTACAGGCTATGCCATTCACAATCTTGATTTTCCCGGCTTCGGCGCGAGTGGCTTGCCACCGGAAGCGTGGGGCGTCCCGGATTACGCGCGCTGCGTCCTCGCGTATATGGATGATGCGGGCATCGCCCGGACGCACTTGATCGGTCACAGCTTCGGTGGGCGCGTGAGCCTTGTCCTCGGCGCGGAAAATGCCGACCGGGTGGGCAAGATTGTCCTCACCAGCAGCGCGGGCGTGCTGTCGCCAGCAGGTGCAAAGACACAGATGCGGCGGGCGCTCGGCAGCGCGATGAAAAGAGCGCTTGCGCTGCCCGGCCTGAAGGCATTGCAACCGACCGTACAGGGCTGGTATCGGGAGCGCTATGAATCGGAAGATTACCGGAACGCGGGTCCGCTGCGTGAGACGTTTGTGAAGGTCGTCGCGCAGGATTTAGTCCCATATGCGAAGCGCATCAAAGCGCCGACGCTGCTCATCTGGGGCGATCAGGATCAGGATACCCCGCTCTGGCAAGGGCAAGCACTCGAAAAGGCGATCCCGGATGCGGGGCTGGTCGTCTTCAAAGGTGCGGGACACTTCGCCTATCAGGAGCGCCTCGCGGATTTTATGCGTATCGTGCAGACCTTTTTCGATGGGAAATGAACGATGTTCGCAAATGAGAAGACAACGCCGTTGACGGCAGAGCAATTTTGGGAACTTGCGATACTCCCCGAATATGAAGACAAACGCCTTGAACTCATCAATGGGGAAATTGTTGTAATGCCGGAATCAAGCCCGATCAATACCATTATTGCAGGCCGCTTGATCCGGTATCTTGTTGCCTATGTAGATGACAATGGGCTTGGTTTTGTTAGCACACCGGACGGCGGGTATCGATTGGATGACGGTAATGTACGACAGCCAGACGCCGCATTTATTTCTAGTGACCGCGCCCCGGTTGTACCACAAAAATTCACCATTGCGCCGGATATTGCAGCCGAAGTTATCTCACCAAGTGAGACCGCACAATACATCGCCCGAAAAGTTGAAGCCTATTTGCGATCCGGGACCCGGCTCGTATGGGTTGTTTATCCCCAAACGCGGACACTTCAGGTCTGGGCGCGTGGCGTTGACAATTCAGCAACCGTGACGACGTTGCAGGAAAGCGATACGTTGACTGGCGGCACTGTGTTGCCCGGCTTTACGCTCCCAATCGCAAAGTTGTTTGAACGCCTTCCAGAAAAGATGGATTAGATGCCGCTCCTCGTTGTTCCAATACTGATTACGCTGCTGGCAGCCTATCGCGTCTATAAATTCGCACGCTTCTACCAACTCGAAGGGTATGACAGCACGCGCTATCTGCGTTGGTGGGTGCGCAATCTGCCGCTTGCGCTGCTATGGGTCCCCGGCGGCGAAGTCAAGCAGCAGTTCACGCGGACTCAACGCGCGATGCGGCTGGTCTTCACCAGCATGATTCTTGTGGCGCTGCTCGCTTTCGCGGGCGTGTTTGGCAGCATTATCGGCGTCGTCGTTTCCGGTGCGCTCGCCTATCTGCTCGCGCCAGTGACGTACCCACTTGCAAATATTCTCATGTACCCGGTCGAAGCTGCTTTACGGCAAGGTTATCTCTCGAAAGCCAAGGCCGCGCTACAAGAAGCAGGTCCCACCGTAATCGCGATTACGGGCAGCTATGGCAAGACAACGACGAAGGAATACATCGCGCATCTGCTCGGTGCGCGGTACAGCGTCCTCAAGACGCCGAAAAGCTATAACACGCTGATGGGCGTCTGCCGCGTGATTAACCAGATGCTGCCCTCGCGTGAACATTACGATTATTTCATCGTAGAGATGGGAGCATATGTTACGGGCGAAATTGCCGCGATTTGCCGCCTCACTGCGCCGCAGATCAGCCTCGTTACGGCGGTCGGACCGATGCACCTGGAACGCTTTGGCAACATTGAGAACACCGCCAGAGCGAAGTACGAGATCATTGAAGCACTACCGCCCGATGGTGCAGCGATTTTCAACCTGGATGACCCGCGCGTGCAGGCGATGGATGCGCGCGGCTACCCCGTGCAGCGCTTCGGCGTGACGCGCACTGATACGCCCGGTGCGCGGTTGCGCGCGTCACAGGTCCGCATGACGGCAGAAGGGCTGAACTTCATTGTGACGGATGTGCAAAGCGGAGAAGCGGTCGAAATCCGCGCGCCTGTGTATGGCGACCATAACGTGACGAATATCCTCATGGCGCTGGCCGTCGCGCAGCACGTCGGTATCCCGCTGCAAGACTCGGCCTTGCGCGCGGCGACCCTCGAACCCGCCGAACATCGGCTCGTCCGGCGCGTACTACCGAATGGCCTTGTGACCATCGACGACGCTTATAGCGCCAACCCGGTGGGCAGTCGGCAGGCGCTGCGTGTGCTGGACCTGCATCGCAACGGAAAAAACAAGCTGGCGGTGATCACCTCCGGGATGATCGAACTTGGTCCCATTCAGGATGATGAAAACCGCAAACTTGGTTTAGATATAGCAAAAGTTGCGACTGATGTAATCTTGATCAACCCGAAACAGGCCGAACCCGTGTTACGAGGCTTGCACGAGGCGAACTTCCCACCGGAACATATCCACAGCGTCGAGACGACCGACGCGGCGATTGCGTGGATGACAGCGAACGCAGGCGCGGGCGATGCAGTATTGATTATGTCCGATTTGCCGGACACGTATTGATTTATAGGCACGACCGTAAGCCATAAAAAACAAAAACCTCGCGCATTGCGAGGTTCAGTTCTGCGGGAAGGCAGGGATTCGAACCCTGGTCGGCGTTATTAGCACCGAAATCGCTTAGCAGGCGACCCCAATCGGCCTCTCTGGCACCTCCCCAAAGGTTGTCGGACAGCGGAGGGAGAGGGATTCGAACCCCCGGTGACGTGAAACGCCACTACGGTTTTCAAGACCGCCGCAATCGGCCACTCTGCCATCCCTCCGGCAGTGTACCCTACGCCGGGCGCTAGTTTATCATGGAAAGCGGCTGCTTGCCAATGGCGAAGTTTTGCGGGAATGTCATCAGTCAGTAGCGAAATTACAGGGTGGAAAGCGCCCGGTGTGCGTATTCCAGCGCGGCAAGATGCTGATCGACGCGCGTGAACTTCATACCCATCGTGTTCACCGAAAGGTGCGTCATGCCGAGGTCGCGCCAGCCCGCGATGAACTCCGGCCAGCCCGCTTCCGGTACGCGACCCAGGCTCAGGCGCGGCTCGATCCCGAACGTTTCCGGCGCGCGTCCGGCCTCACGTAAATACCCGTGCAGGCGTTTGATTTGCGCACGCGCCGCGTCATTGGGCGCGGATTGCGGAAACCAGCCGTCAGCGAGCCGCGCAGCACGGCGCAGCACCGCATCCGCTTCCCCGCCAATCCAGAGCGGGATTGGCTGCTGCACGGGAAGCGGGTTAAGCCCTGCTTCATCGACCATATCCCAGCTTCCGTGAAAGGTCACGACCGGATGCGTCCAGAGCGCATGTAGCAGTTCGATCTGCTGTTCCAAACGCGCGCCGCGCACAGAAAAATCTTCGCCAAGCGCCTCGTATTCGACCGGGTTCCAGCCGACCCCGACGCCGAGCCGCAGCCGTCCGCCGCTCAACACATCGAGCGTGGCAGCTTGCTTCGCGACGAGCGCCGTCTGCCGCTGTGGGAGGATCAACACACCCGTCACCAGTTCGAGCGTTTGTGTGAGCGCCGCCGCATAGCTCAAGAGTACGAAGACTTCGTGAAACGGCGTCTCGCTGGTGTACGGTCCGTCCCAATCAGGGCGGTTTGCAATGCTTGCGCCGAGGACATGATCATAAATCAGCAGGTGGCGGTAGCCGATCCCTTCCATGCCCTGAATATATGCACGAATCGCCCCGGGGTCGTTACCGATTTCGGTCTGCGGGAAGATGACGCCTAAGCGCATGGTAGAACTTTCTCAGAAGCCGCCGTAAAACCGCTAGCTTCAGCTATGAAGATATAAGGCGGTTGCGCCGAAGGGCAAAAGAGCATTGTAGTGTAGAATACGGTGCATGGCAACGTTCGTCCAGGTGCGCAAGAACTACAAATATCGGCTGTACAGGTGCGACAAGAAAGATGTCAAGCTGCGGGAAAAGCTGTTTGTCGCCTCGCGCATCTGGAACCACTTCATCGCGCTGCACAAGCGGTACTACAGGCTGACGGGCAAGTACATTGGCCTGCATCGGATGAACAGGCATGTGCTGAAGCTGCGTCGGACGGTGCGCTTTGCGCGCTGGCAGCATCTGCACTCGCAGAGTTGTCAAGACGTGTGCAGGCGCATCGATGCGGGCTATCAGCGCTTCTTTGACAAACTGGCTGTGCATCCACCAAAGTTCAGGAAGGCAAAAAAGTACCGCTCGTTCACCTTTCCGCAGTCAGGGTACAAGGTCGAAGGCAACACCATCAGCATAGATGGTACAAAATATAAGTTCGTCAAGCATCGCGAGATCGGCGGTCAGGTCAAGACGCTGACGGTCAAACGTGATGCGGTAGGCAGATTGTGGCTCGTGTTCAGCGTAGTTGAGAACATAACCCTGAACGAAATCAGCACGGGTCAAAGCGGCGGTTTCGACTTCGGGCTAAAGACGTTCCTGACGGACGATGCAGGACGCGCGCATTCCAGCCCACTGTTTTACTCCAGCACTCTCGCCAAAACGCGCAAACTGAGCAAGGCACTCTCGCGCAAGAGGGAGGGATCGAAGCGCTACAAACGCGCGCGACGTGCGCTCGCTAGGCACAGCGCGCATGTTGCCAACGCACGCCGCGACCATCATTTCAAACTGGCGCATCGGCTTTGCCGCGAGTACGACACGCTCTGCTGCGAGGATTTGAATCTCACTGGAATGAAGGCGCTATGGGGACGCAAGGTGAGCGATCTCGGCTTTGCCAACTTCATCACGATCCTCAAGTGGGTCGCGCTCAAACAAGGCAAGCAGGTGATCCAGATCAACCGCTTCACCCCAACCACGCAGGTCTGTTCCGGGTGTGGCAAACCTCACGCGCTCACGCTTCGAGATCGAGTCTTGTTCTGTTCTTGCGGTCTAGTCATCGAGGCCTTACGGCGACGTTCCGTTCGTGACCACAATGCAGCGATCAACATCAAAACCGTTGGGACATCAACCGGCGCAGTCGTGTTGAGGGTAGAAGCCCCCGGCTTTAGCCGTGGGGAGTATGTCACACTGGAACATTTTTAGAATGCCTCATTCGACGGGCGATCACAATTCTATGCTACATTTTTTGTATTGGCGTGTCGAACGAGGATCGCGCGTGAAATTACCTGCCGTCATCACAAATTTTCTCCATGCTGAGGCGCAGGACCCCGAACAGAACATTCGCGAGCAAAACCTGCGCGTCATCGCGCTCGCGTTCATCCCGCTGGCGTTCCTCGCGTTCGTGACGCAGGTGCTTGAAACCGTTTTTACGAACCAATTCTATATCGGCGTGCCAATCAGCGGCGGCGCGGTTGGCCTGCTGTTCTTCCTTATCCTGCTGATCAAGGTGCATCGCGTCACAGCGGCGCAATGGCTGCTCGTTGCATCGATCCTGATCGCAGTCGTCGCGACGGCGTTTGCCACGCCCATCACGGAACCATACAGCATTCTGGTGATCATGGTCGCCGTCGTCCTGTGCGCAATGCTTCTGCCGCGTTGGACTATTTTGACCGTGTTTTTTGCATATTACGCTGTATTGACGGCCTTGTGGTGGTTCAGGCCGGATGCAACGGTAGCCACGACCGGGAAAGTCGAAAGCATTCTCCTTCCGTTGTTTGCCTATGGCTCGATCTGCTTCCCACTGGCGATTTTGATTTTGTATTTTCGCATCCTCTTCGACCGCCAGATTCGCAAGCTGCAAGATGCCAACAAAGAAACCCGCGAAGCGCTGGAAATCGCGCGAGAGGCGAATGCCGCCAAATCGCGCTTTCTGGCCGCGATGAGCCACGAACTGCGCACGCCGCTCAACGCGATTAGCGGTAACGTGGACCTCGTCACCTATGGCTTCTACGAGGGCGGCGCGCCCGCCGTCGGACCCCAACTGGAACTCCTCGAAACGGTGGGACGCAACGCGCAAAAACTGCTCGCGCTGATTAATGACCTGCTGGATATTGCGCGCATCGAGTCCGGGCAGAGCCGCGTTAACGCGGATACCTTTGCGCTGCAAGCCCTCGTGAACGATGTCGCGCAAATGCACAGCTTGACCGCGCAGCGCAAGGGAATTCAACTGAGCGTCTCGTTCGACCCGAAGGTGCGCGCGATGGTTTGCTCCGATGAGGACAAACTGCATAAAATTATCAGCAACCTGATCGGCAACGGCCTCAAATTCACTGAAAAAGGGAGCGTCCGGGTTGAAATCCTCCCGGCCAGCGATGCGCAACGCTGGCGGCTGATCGTCACTGACACCGGGATCGGCATCCCTGCGCAAAACCTGAATAGCGTTTTCGAGCGGTTCTATCAGGTGGATAACAGTAATACGCGCAAGTATCAGGGGTCAGGGCTTGGGCTGGCAATTGTGAAAGAGTCGGTCGAATTGCTGCAAGGTAGCATCCGCGTCGAGAGCCAGGAAGCGATTGGAACCACTTTCACCGTCGAACTGCCCTATGTTTATCCACCAGAGGTCGCGCAATGAACAACCCGGAAAACGCCATTATTCAAGGCGCGCGTATTCTCATCGTCGATGACGAACCCGATAACCTGTCGCTGCTGCGCAACCTGTTCGATTTTCTCAAGGCAGATGTGACGACCGCCGCTTCCGGGGCGGATGCGCTCGTGATGATCGAGATGCAGGAGTTCGATATTCTGCTGCTCGATATACGGATGCCCAAACTTTCCGGCGAGGATATGATTCGTGCTATTCGCGCAAACGCGAATGAGAAGAAGCGTACGTTGCCCGTGATCGCAGTCACGTCGCACGCGCTGGTGACAGACCGCAAAAAAATGATGGATTTGGGGTTCGACTTTTACTTGTCCAAGCCCGTGAACGTGCTTGAGGTCGCGCGCGTCGTCGCACAATTGCTGCGGGAGCGCCGTGCATACGGTTAACCGTTTTGCAAGGCGAGAAAGTTTGCTTTTACCAGCCAATTGCGGAAAATTGCGCCTGTCCGTGATAACCCGCGAGGCGCGATGATTCCCGTTCTGCTCGTCATCACCACCGTGAGCGGCGTCCTCTTGCTGGCGCTGCTCGCTACCGAACTGCGCGCGGGACGCCGTACGACCATCCCCGCCGACATTGCGGAGACAGCGCTCCCGCCGCTCCCTTCGCCGCGCAGTGTTCCCGACGCGCTGTTGCGTATGCGGGATAGCTTCGCGGTTGCGTTTGTCACGACGCCCGATAAACTGCGCGCGTTTGCCGAATCCGCGTTGTGGCTGGCACTTGTCGCCACCCTCTTCGATCACCTTGCATCGGCGGGCAGCACGACAGGTCAGATTGCGTGGTATCTGACAATTGGCATCCACGAAATCGGACACATCATTTGTTCACCGTTCGGGCAGTTGATCTATCTACTCGGCGGCTCGGTCTGGCAGGTACTGTTCTGGGCGCTGATTGCCGCACACTATCGGTTTCGCTATCTGCGGCTGCGCCCCGCGCTGGTTTGCCTCGCCATCACCGGACATAGTTTCATCAACCTCGCGCGGTATATTGACGACGCGCGAACGCGCAAAATGCCGCTGCTGTTCAACATGGATTCGTCTCATCATGACTGGTGGCAAATTCTCGACCGGGTGAACCTGCTGCCATACGATCATCTCTTTGCGGGGAGCGCGGTTCTCGCGGGCGTGTTGTTGATTTTAGGCGCGGTCGCAATGGGCGTTATGGTCGCGTGGGGATTCCGCTTCGGGTTGCGTCCGGCGCGGCCATTGGAGCGGCGTCGCAGGTTCTAATCGAGGCGCAGATACGCGAGTTCCTCTTTTGGTTTGCGGCGCAGCGCCGATACCAGATTCATAAAGCCGTAAAATAGCGCGCGCAGGATATTGTACTTCTTCGCAAGCGCAGCCTTCGCACGCTCAATTTGTGCAGGATCGGTGAGGATGGTCGCGGTTGCTTCGACCGATGCGCCCTTCGGCTTGCCAGTGACCGTACAGGGCGCAATCGTGACCTGCGGATTGTTGCGTATGCGCTTGACCTTGCCGGAGTGCGCCTCCGTCTCGATGACCAGCCCACCATCGAATGGCGCGAACCACACGGGCGTCGGGATAGGCGCGCTGGATTTGCGGAAGGTGGTCACACGGATGTAGCTGCCTTTGAGCAGATAGTCGAATTTAGATGGTTTTTGCATATCGTTTACCTGATGAATAACCAAAATCTAGCAGCATAGAGAATCAAACGGGGCGGATAGTTAACTACCCGCCCCGCGTGCGTGAGATCAGCGCAATGGCTTACTGCGTGTTCTGCGTTTGCAGATACGCGATGATGTCCTTGAGCTGCGCCACGTCCATTTGCTGGCCGAAGGTTTGTGGCATCACACCCGCGTTGTACGTCGGGACGATGTAAGCATTCGGGTAAAGGATACTCTGCGCGAGGTAGTGGCGTCCTCGATCCTGATCATCCGTGCCTTCGACGTTCTTCACGTTTGGGTCGGCGAGGCGCTGCGTCAGGACACGATACCATGTCCCCTTCGTGATCGGACCCTGTGAACCATTGGCATGGCAGCCCGCGCACGCATAGGACGTGTAAAGCTGTTGACCCTTCGTCGCGTCGCCGCCCGTCAAGTCGCCAAGCATGTTCGTGTTGTTGTTCGGGTCTTTACCGCCGAACTTTGTGAAGATGACATCTTCCGGCTTGACCGACGGTGTGTTGTTCGACGCCGTCATATTGGTTGCATCACCGGGGTTCTTGAACTGCTGCTTGACGCCGTTGGGGTCCTTCACCGTCGAAGGTGCGGTCTTGAGCGCTTCGTCACTCCAGTTCAGAACATAGGCCGTCACGTCGGCCACTTCATCGGGACGCATCGGACCGCCGTAAGCAGCGCCCCAGGTCGGCATGATCTGCGGCCAGTAGAGGCCACTGAGCGGACGCCCCGCCGCGACCGCGTTGGCGATATATGCTTGCCGAGTGCCGCCCCACTGGACTTCTTTCAGGCGAACCTGACGGTTGGGGTCCCAGCCGAGCGCAACCAGGTCATCGAGTTCTGTCTGCGCCTTCTGCAATTGCGCGGTCAGGTCTTGCACTTTTTGCTGGTTCGGCGCGAGGTTGTCCTGCGCGCGCTTGAGCGCGTTGCGCGCATTGTCGAGGTCGGTCTGGAGCTGCGTCTTCTTCGCGGCATCCGTCTCTGCGGCGACCTGCGCTTCGAGATCAGTGATTTTCTTCTGGCTGTCACCGATGCCCGTGATCTGGCCGTTGAGCGTATCGACCTGCTTTTGCAGGTCCTTGACCTGGGCTTGCTTGTCCTGCGCGGGGTTGGTATCCGCGAAGAGCATTGGGTTCTTCAAGCCCGGCGCGCGACCAACGTTACCCTTGCCATCCAGCCCGTGACAGGTGGAGCAGTTGTTCTGGAACAGCGCTGCTCCCGCTTCGATGGATCGTCCCTCGTACTGGTCGGTGAAGACCTGCATCCGGCCCGGCTCGTTGATCGCGATCCAGCCGACCAGCAGCATCATACCGACGAAGAAGGTGATCCCCAGCAGAACACGGTTTTGTATCGCTATTGGCATTTGCTCTTATCCAGCGTTGTGATATTCGGACGCGCGGTTGACGAACACCGTCTTGCCGGACGATGTGACCTGCGGGACCGTCACCTTGTCGATGATGGGCAGACCTTTGGCGTCGGACTTCGGCGTACCGTCGGCATTCAACTGCTGCACATCGAGCGTGACAGTCTTTAGCTTGGGCGTACCGTCAGCGTTGAAGAGGACTTCCTTTTTCTCGTTGACTTCCGGCACGTTCCACAGGATTTTGATGTCGAGGCGCTTGGTGCTGTGCAGCCCGACCGTATTCACCTGATCATCGGTAACAGTCAGCAGGCCGACCGCGCCCGGCAGTTCATGCTGCGCTTCCTTGACCATTTCCGCGTAGGACTCCAGCAGGACGCGCAGTTCACCTTCCGGCGGCACGGAGCAGACCACGTTTTTCTGGCTCGTATCTGGATATGTATAAGCCGTGTTCGGAGGCGCGGACTGCTCGGTAATCGAGAGAGGCGACTCGTGGTCGAGGCTGTTGGTGCAATAGACACCCGGCTTGTACTGATCGAACGGAATGGCGCGCAGCGGACCAACGCCTTCGACGGGCGCGAGGTTCTGCGCGATTTCCTGATCGACCGCCGTATTGACGCCATATTTCGGCGTCCCCATATAGGTCAGGAAGAGCATCGTCGTGATGAACAGTAGCGAGAGGCTCAACGCGGCGCGACGGTGTGCGTAGCGGCGGCTGGGTGTCACATCGAGGTACGGCCACGCGAAGTACAGGCCGAGCAGGATCGTCGGAATGACGAGGCCGAACAGTATTTTATCGCCGAGTTTGAGCATCCCTTGCAGCCACAGGAAGTACCAGGGCGCGGTCGTATGCAGTGGCGTCACACCGGGGTTGGCGTGGTGTTCCAGCGGCGCGTGGAAGAACCACACGCAGGCGACGACCATCAGGAAGGTCGCAGCGCCGAACCACATCAATTCGCTGGTGAGGATGTCCGGGATGAAGTACACGCGGCGCTCCATCGGGATGCGCTTGGCGGTATCCTGCCCGATCTGCTCTTCACGCGGCGGCAGGCTCGGACCGTGCAGCACGACCTTGTAGTAGTGGACGCCAAGGAAAATCACGGTCAGCATCGGCAGCAGGAAGACGTGCGCGAGGTAGAAGCGCAGCAACCCACCCGCGCCAATATCCGGCGCACCACGCAGCAGCAGGTTGACATTCGTACCGACGATTTCCGGCGGCGCGGCTTCGGCCATCGACGTACCAATCGTAACCGCCCAGAACGCGAGCTGGTCCCAGGGCAGCAGGTAGCCCGTGAAGCTGAGGAACAGCGTAAACAGCAGCAACGCCATACCGCTGAACCAGGTGAACTGGCGCGGCTTCTTGTACGACCCGGTGACGTAGGTGCGGATCATGTGCAGCGCGACGAAGAGGACCATGCCTTCCGCGCCGAGGCGGTGCATATCGCGCACGAACTGCCCAAGCGGGACGTTGCTCAGGATGTTGAGCATGTTCGAGTACGCGGCGTCCGGTGACGGCGTGTAGAAGATCATCAGGAACAGGCCAGAGATGATTTCCATCAGGAAGAAATAGGTGGAGAGCCACCCCAACCGGAAGGTCGGGTACAGCCCGGTCATGGCCTGATGGTAATATGACGGACGCATGTGCATCCAGAACGCATCCGCGTGGGGCGTCATGCGTGGGTTGGGGCGGCGGGTTGGGGCTTCACCGCGCAGCGCTTCACGCAGGTCGTTGACGTTCAGACCTGCGGTAAAACGCTCTACGGATTCGTCAACCAGTTCGAGTACGGCTTTGCGTACCCCTTTTTCCTTGATGTCATCAAGGAACGACGGAACGGGCAATACGGACATCGACGTTTCCTCAGTTCATTTCAAGGTTGCGGGGCATGAGGTATAAGGCATAAGGTGTAAGGTATAAGCCAAATCAGGAGTACATGCGTCATCCTGTCTTCGCTTATACCTTATACCTTGCCGCTTATACCTTCCGATCAGGCGTGGGCCTGCCCCTTGATCTTCTTACCAGTATTGACTTCGATACGTGCGGCATCGGTCGCCGGGACCGGACCGCCTTCGGCGTCGCTGGTCTTGCTCGTGCCATCTTTATAGAAGACGGTCACAGTGAAACGGTCGAGGCTGCGCGGTGCGGGACCCTCGATGTAGTTCCCCTTGTTGGTGAACTTGCTGCCGTGACAGGGGCATTCAAAGCGATTGTTCGTGCCGACCCACTTGAACAGACAGCCGAGATGCGTGCAGACCATGCTCAACGCGCGGAAGCCATCATCGGTGTTGCTCATCCAGAACTTGCCGCCGGTGTTGCCGAGCGGCGCGGTCGTGGCGGCGGCCTGCGGGAGCGAGGCGGGGTCGAGCGTGAAGACACCGCCGAATTCACCCGCACGGAAACGCGGCAGCGCGAACCAGACCACCGCCCCGCCAAATTCCGCAAGGAGCAGCGCCATACTCGCGCCCCAAATATAATAGAGAAACTCGCGCCGTGTGACGCTGCCTTTGCCCTGTACATCGGGTACAGCAGCAGGTACGGCGTCTTTGGTTGGCGCTACTGCGGCTTTTGCTCTGGGTGTCGTCGCGGATGCCATTCCTTCTCCTCCGGCGAATCGTCTACAGTTACGTTGCTTTCGGGCGTTTTCGGCTCTCAAACAAGGGCAAAAATCTATATGTACAATTTATCACAATTTTGCTTGAGTGTCAAAAAGAAGCAACACATATTATGTTGGCGACATAGCCCCGGACACATGCAAGGTGGCTAAAAGAAAGGAGCGCCCCGACTGGAGCGCTCCGCTACTTTCAGATACAGCGAACGTGGGTCCTACGGGTCAGGTACGACGACCAGTTCGTCGATGTACCAGCCTTCGGTCGCGCTCGCCGGGTTGGTATTAGCGCGTGTATCCAGCTCGAACTTGAGGTTGAGCGTCCACGCAAACGCCTTTGCCGGGACGACGATAGATTGCTGATCCCAGTTCATGTAGCTCAGGCTGGGGATCGTGGTCGTGTTGTTGCTCGCCCCGCTCGTGAAATCGACCGTTTCAAGGACGGGGTTGCCGCCGCTCGTTGCTAGGTCGTAGTTCGCACCGGGTCCACTATTCGTGCGCTGCTGACGCTGCACGGTGGCCGGGTTCCAGACCGTGCCATCGGAGAGGTCGGCTCCGCTCTGGCCGGGCGCGTAAGCCGTGTAGAATACGCCGAACTTATCTGCCGCCGTGCCAACCTTGAAGCGCGAGTAGAAGAAGATCGTGACCGCCTTCCCGGATGGGATCGTGAACCCGCCGCTTGGCGCATTTGGCGGTGGCGTGGTCGTCCAGCCGTTCGCGCCGTAGTAGGCGGCTGTGCGCGTCCCGATGGCGTAAACCGTCGCAGGCGTGGTCCCGGCGTTGTTGTGCAGCGCGTCGTTGCTCACGTAGACGCCGCCCACTTTGGTCAGGTCGGATGCCATGCGGACCTTCACTGCCGCATCGCCGCCGCCCTGATAGTAGGTCACGCGCAGGAAGTAGGTCCCGGCAGCGAGATTGACATCCCAGAAGAAGTCGCGCCGCCCGTGACCCGCATACGGATCGGGGGCATCCGCAGCAGAGATGAACGGGAAGCTGCTATTCCCACTGTCGAGGAGCGTCATCGGCTCCGGCGCACCGCCCAAGCTGCCAGGTAGCACTTCGATCTTGATACCGTCGTCGCTCATGCCCCAGAAGCGGTACTTCCCGGCGGTGACGTCTACCTTGCGCGTGAACACGCTGTAGAAGTTGATGTTATTCGCGACATCGGTTATCCACGCCGGAGTCGACGCGGGTCCTTGCGCTGCCGTATCGTAGATTTCGTCGATAGCAGGCTTGGTGGAGTATTGAAACGGACGCAGGCAGTCCGCTTTGCGCATCCATGTCGTGCTTGTTGTGCCGGTGAACGCCACCCAGTCACCCTCGTTCGCGGTGACGGTATCAAGCGCAGTTGTCACCGTGCCGGAGGTGCTTTCCGCTACCGCCGCGAAGTTGACGGCGGGTGCTGCGATGCTCCCGACGGGACCGATAACCGCGCCACGCAAGCCCAGATGCGGCGCGCCGCCAACGCCTGTGATTTTGACGGTTACGGTCGCGTCCACGCCCGATCCTGTCAGGTCGGTGTTGAAGTCGAATGTATGCACGGAGAAGCGGCGGTTGGTCTGGCCGATCAGTGTGTTGGTCTGGCTTCCCGTGACGGGTACTGTCAGGGTCGGTACGGATACCGAAATCTGGTAGTTAACATCGAGGGGCGTCAGGTACACCTTCACGGTGCGCTGGGCGACCGTCGCGCGCACCGTGAAGCTGAACGTCGAGTTCACTGCGGTTTGCTCCAGCGTGCTATTCGTGCCGCCGCTGCTTGCGGTTGGCGAGCCGCCGCTCCACGACATATTAGCATTTGCCGCCGAATACGCGCCGGGCGTGCCAACCGTCCAGGTCGGGTCCCCAATTTGCCGAAGTACGTTGGCCGTGCAGACATTGGCTGCCAGGTTCGGGTTGGTCCCGTACATGTTCGTCGCGCTCCAGCCGTGGAAGTAATCCGTATTCCACTGGCTTGTCGGCGTGCCGTTACCGGGGTCGTAACTGAGCGGCGACATCCCGTCCGGCAAATCACTGTGCCAGCGTCCGAGCAGGTTTACATCTTGCCAGTCGCCTTCCAGCGTCCAGCCCGGCAGATCGGTCGCGCTGCTGCCGCGGTTGAAGTCGGTCGTATACGCCTGCGGGGAGGTCGAGGTAAAGATCGTGTTGCGCGGACCGACGTATACATCATCGATGCGCCAGCCGCCACCCGCCGCGCTGCTGTTCGCCTTCAACGCGAAGCGCAGGTGTATCAGGTCGGTCGCGTAGGCCGAAAGATCGACGATGTTGCGCGTCCAGGCCGCGTTCGTCGTGCCTGCCTCGCTCGGTTTCGGAACGCCCGTTACCGTTGTCCAGTTCAGGTTATTCCATGTCGCGGAGGCATCGCGCCGCACCTCGACACGCAGCGTATCGCCGGATTGCATCGTGTGGTTGGTCCAGAACGTCAGGACGGGCTTCGGCGCCGCGTTCATATCCAGCGTCGGCGCGAGTTCGAGGATCGAGTCACCGGGCGCGGGGTACGCATTGCCATTGGGCGAGCTGTACCATGCCTTCGTACCGCTGCGCGCGGTCGTCGTATCCAGTTTCCAGTCGCCACCCGCGTACCAGTTCGCGGTCGAGTTGGCAATCGTCTCCGTCTCGCCTTCGATGTTGTTGTAATACGGGTTCGCCGCGAGGACTACCGGAGCATTGTCGTCCCAGATGCGCAGATCGTCGATGAACATGCCATCGTCGGCGACCCCGGCGGCGACTTCGAGCGAGAAGCGCAGCAAAATCTGGTGCGTGAGGAAGCGCGTATTCGGGGCTTGATACAGCGGGATGACGATGTGTTGCCAAGCCTGATTGACGTTATCCGTACCATACATATGGCTCCACAAATTCGTCGGATAGCTGTTGAAGGTATCCGTCTCGATTGCGGCATCGAGGTACAGGTTCGCGCTCGCAGAAGTCTTCCAGCGGACCCAGAATTCGAGCGTCGGCTTGGTCGCACCGTTCAGATCGATTTGCGGGGTGAGTATTGCGGTGTTGCTGGTGCGCCCTGCCGTCGTCGGGTAGTTCCCGGCAGGGCTATCCGCGAGCGAGAACGACCCGCTGCGCTTGTAGCTGCTTGCCAATCCCCAGGTTCCGCCGAGCGTCCAGTCGTTGATCGTATCGAACGGCTCATAGAAAGGCAGCGACTTGGTAGTGGTGACATGTTCGATGAAGTCGATGTCATCGATGGCGACACCATCTGCCTTGTTCGCTGGCGCGCTATCGGTTTGCAGACGGAAGCGGATGAACCACTCGTAATTCGAGGTCGCATCCGGTCGCAAATCGACGGAGATCGGCGTCCAATCTGCGAGCGTCGTGCCGCTTGCCACCTCTGCGGCGGGGAAACCGCGCGGTGTCAAGGCTTCCCATGCACCGGGAGTATTCCATGCAGCACGATTGTCCTTGCGCAGGCGCTCGACGACGAACTTTGTCCCCGTTCCCATGAGGTCCCACTTCGCGAAGAAGTTGAGTTCCGGGTCTTTCGGGTTCGCTGCGCCGTAGGAGCGCAGGTCGATTACGCCGTCGGTGATCAGGGAGCAGTTCGTTCCCGGCACGTAGAGTCCGGTCGGCGAGTCCTGATAGGCGTAGGTATAGCCAATGCCCGGCGTATGGTTCTGCCCCGTCGCACGCGCCCACGAACATTCATTGATCCATTTCAGGTTCGGACCGCCCACGCCGGTGGGTGGGTCATCGGCGTTGTCGTGCGCGTCGATAGCAATATCGTTGACGACATCCTGATCGATAGAAATGTCATCAATGAACCAGCCACTGGCAGGATTTGCGGGTGTCCCGGTGGCATCGACCCGGAAGGCTAGTTCGACAGTCTTGCCGAGGAAATTGGACAGACCGAATGCCTTGAGATCGAAGAACTCGCGTGACCATGCCAGGTTGAAGGTCCCAGCATGAATTGGAACCCACGTCCAATCTGAGCCTAAGCCGTCCCAGGTGTACTCGCGTAAACCGACATAGGCCGTGACGCCTGCGCCGCTCAGGTTCCACCGATCCCAGAAAATCAGGCGCGGCGCAGTAAGCGCGGAGAGGTTGATCGAACCGCGCAAACGAAGGTTGCAGTTGGTCCCAACAATATAGTTAGGAGAGTTATAGGGAAGAGTGTTTCCACTGTCGGCCCACGCATTTAATGGCGAGCGACCCGTTCCCTGTTGCC
This sequence comes from Aggregatilineales bacterium, assembly GCA_965246845.1. Lineage (GTDB taxonomy): Bacteria > Chloroflexota > Anaerolineae > Aggregatilineales > UBA2796 > JBBRMW01. The sequence continues at coordinate 80,898 of CBDFFR010000003.1, read as the reverse complement.
AACCGCATTCGGTGTTGGTAGTGTTACGCTTGTCCGCAAGGCTGCTGAACACCATCAGCAATTGGTGCGCGCCACTCGCGCCTGCCCAATATTCGACTTTGATGTCGTGGAAGCTGCGCTTGGGCGTATATGTGGGGTTGGTTGGTGTCCACTGATACGTCCCAGTGACTACTCCCGGAGCCGTTCCGTTACCGGATACAGTGGCTATCACCGATCCGTCGACGGAGAAGCGCACCGCGTCATTCACGCCGACAACAAATGAATAGCTGTACAAACGACCCTCGAACGCGACCTTATTGGAAATGTCCTTGTTCGTGTAGGCGATGTAATAGCTGTCGGTTCCGACGACTGCGGGCTTCTGACCCGCCAGTGGCGACGCAAAGTTGATGCGCAGGTCGCCCAGATAATCTTCGGTCGCGTTCGGACCGCCGCCGGGAGGCGTGAGCGATGAAGGGGTTCCGCCGCTCGACCATGCCTGACGCTGCCAGAGCAGCGCCGCCCATGCGTTGTCAAAGGGAGCGTGCCACAAGTCGCGATTATCTGCCGAGTCGACGAATGGGGCAGAGAGTGGCGCGTCAGTTGGCGTGGGGCTGGCGCTGCCTGAATAGGTGGCGGTTGGCGTGCTGGTTGGCGTCGTGGTGCTGGTCGGACCGGGGGTATAGGTATTCGTCTTTGTTGCCGTCGGCGTATCCGTGTAAATTTTGGTATACGTCGCGAAGACGGGCTTTTGCGGGGTATAGGATGCCACCGCCGTTACATATGCCCAGAACGTCGCCGGGTTCAATGTCGAATAGGGCGTCGTGGTCTGGCCGAGCAGGTTGTAGACCTGATTGCTGAACACGTTGCCAAGCGCCGGACCGACCGCCGCCAATGCAGCGCCAAGCCCAACCACGACCAGCACGACGATCAGTGCATATTCGACCAGCGCCTGACCGACTCTGCCGCGTGGTTTTCGCGGCTGTTTTGCTTCAATAACGTCAATGAGTGTTTCGTTCAGCATTTCCCCGGTCCTCTATCCAGTCTCAGAGGGAGTCTCTATCCGTGAGCATAGCACAGAGTCTATCCCGTTGCGAATGGTACTAGAGTTTGGGATGTCGTGATCAGCGAAGTTGTTATGAAGTTGTTAGAAGATTAATCGCATTTTGGTTCATATCGGGCGGGTCAAGCCCCGTCCCTACAAATCCGCATAACGCTCTGGTGTAGGGATCGGGCTTGACCGACCCATCTTTGATCTGTTTTTGCTGGCGGACACATCGGTCCGCCCCTACAAAGACGCGCGATTTTCCCTGGTCCGCTACGTCACAAAAACTATTTGCCCGCCAGATATTCCGTGTACATAAACATCGCGCTGACCGTCTTCGCGTCTTCGATCTCGCCCGTGCGAATCATACGCGCAATGTCATCCAATGGCAGCCGCAGCAGATCGAGGAATTCATCGTCATCCTGCGCCAGTTTCGATTCGGTGAGGTCTGTCGCGAGATAGAGATGAATGTATTCCGTCGAATAGCCCGGCGCGAGGAACACGCCCCCGAGCCGTACCAGCTTGCCGGGTTTGTAGCCGGTCTCTTCCTGACACTCGCGCAGCGCGCAGGCTTCCGGCTCCTCACCTTTTTCGAGCGTCCCCGCCGGGAGTTCCGCAAGCGTGCGGCGCGCCGCCTGACGGTACTGCCGCACCAGCAGCAGCTTACCCTCTGCATCGACAGGCAGGATCGCGACCGCCCCGTTGTGCCGCACGATGTCGCGCGTCGTGATGCGGCCATCCGGCAGGCGCACCGTCTCGCGGTACAGGCTCAGGATATGCCCTTCGTGCAGCAGTTCGGCGCTCAAAGTCGCTTCGTCGTTCGTGCCAGGTGTCTGGTTCGCATCTGCCACTGGATCATCTTCTCCGCACTGTTTCCACAATGGTCGACACGAACAGATCAGGGCAGGATCAACACCTGATTGATATAGATGGTGCTGTAATCACGGACGCCATTGCGCTGCGCAAGCGCCGTCACGCTCACACCGTAGCGACTCGCGATGCCATACAGCGTGTCGCCTTCGCGCACCACGTAGCGCGTTCCACTCACGCTGCCGCCACCCGTTCCCGAAGCGGTGGTCGGACGGACAGCGGGTTTGTTCGGGTCGATCACGATGATCACGGTCGGGATAGGTCCGGTGAAGGTTCCCGTTCCGTTGACGACGCTGCCGCCTGCATTGCAGCCGGGGATCGTCAGGTAGCTGCCGGGAGTGATGAAATCCTCGTTGACGACGCGATTGGCGCGCGAGAGGGCGGCGACATTCGTATTGAAGCGCAGCGCGATACGGATCAAACGGTCATCCGCAACTACGAAATAGCGGCAGTTCTCGGCGTCGTAGAACCCACCCGCGCCCGACCCGGCGGTTCCCGGCGTGCCGCGCGGTGTGGCCGTGACGTAGACCGCAATATAGGGACCCGTCGGGGTCGGGTTCAAAACAGGCGGCGCAATGACATTTGCAATTGTCGCGGTCGCTTGTCCGGCGTCAGGCGGCGGTGGGAAGGTCCCTTGCAACGTTGCAATCGTCGTCTGCTGAATGGCCGCAGCGGCAGTCACGGTCGCGAGAATATCCGTCGCCTGTGCAAAGAGCGCTTGCTGCGTCTGTGTAGACGCCGATTGATTACCGGGCGCGAGTGCCACGCTAATGGGAGTCGGCGTAATCAGCGGCGGCGGCAGCGTAGGGAGCGCTGTATAGGTCGGGAGCGGCGTATACGTCGGTGGCAGTGTATAGGTCGGCGGCAGCGTGTAGGTGGCCTGAATTGTATATGTCGCTTGTGGCACGAATGTCGGCACGGGTGTTTCGGTGACGACGGTACTGAAATCGAGGGTCGGCGCGAAGGCCAGCGCGGTCCCGGTCGGGAACTGTGCAGTCGCGGTTTCAGCCGGGAAGCTCAATTGCGCGACGGTCGGCGTCGCGCTCAGGACAGGCGTGATCGCTGTCGGGAGCGGGAGAGTCGCAGTCGGTGCTTCGGCGATGACAATGCCACCGGGCGGGGTCGTGGTCGCTTCCAATGCTGCGCCTGCGGTCTGGAAACAGCCGGAAACAACGGTGGCGAAGGCGAGCATCCCCAGGAGATGCAGCGGACGTATACGCATGGTCTTTCCGGCCTCGCAGTGGACAGAGGATGATTAAGGGACAGTGTATCAAAACGGCTTTGTTATAGCAACAATCCCGAAAAAGAAAACAGACGCCCGAAGCGTCCGTTTCCTGTCACAAAAGCGTCTCGATTAGCGGACGAGCTGTTGCAAGGCCAGCGCGATCAGAACCGCAATGATAATCGGGAAGGTGAACGCGAGTGGATAGAAACGCCGTTCCCAGCGCAGGTGCATATAGAACGTGACGACGAGGATCGCTTTGGTCGTGGAGAGGACGACCAGCAGCGGGATTTTGATATAGGGGATATACGTCGTGATCAGTTCGGTCAGCGTGAGCGCGGCGAGGCAGATGAAGACGATGAAGTACGTCCCCTCGTGCGAGTCATGTACTTCATCGTGGCTGTGCGTATCCGGTGTATTCATGATCAATCCTCAGATCAGGTAAATGAGCGTGAACAGCACGATCCAGACGACATCGACGAAGTGCCAGTAGAGACCCGCCATCTCGATCCCCCACGTATCGTTGGGACCGTAGCGCCCGTTGAAACCGCGCACGAAGATGTAGATCAGCCACACCACGCCGATGATGACGTGCGCGCCGTGAAAACCGGTCAGCGCGAAGAAGGTGGAGCCAAACAGGTTTGCATCCAGCCGCAGCCCCTCCGCGTAGAGCGCGTTGTATTCGGTGAACTGGATCAAAACGAAGATCGCGCCGAAAAGGATGCTCACAGCGGTGAAACGCAGAAAGCGCGTGCGGCGTCCCTGCTGGATGCTCGACAGCGCGAGGACCACCGTGAAGCTGCTACACAGCAGAATGAACGTATTGAGCGACGTCAGCGGAATATTCAGAACTTCGTGCGGGTCCGCATTCTTCCAGCGCGCCATCATGTAGCCGCCGATCAGGACCGTGAAGAACATCACCTCTGAGCAGAGGAACAGCCATATCCCGCTCTTGCGCATATCCTGATGATCATGCACCGTTCCCAGCGCGTGATCGACCGCGACCTGCTTTTGGACCGCCTGCGCGACGGCGGGCGGGTTGACGTTGATCGACTCTTGAGCCATGAGGTTTCCTCTACCGCGCCGACCGAACGCCGAACGCGCCTGCGATGCCGCTCACAATATCGGCAATAAAATCAATGTTGAACCTGACGAAGCGCATGGTCCAGCGGAACAGCTTTGCAAAAATGCCATTGCGCCCGCTCTTTTCAGTCAGGTCCAGCGGTTTCGCTGCCGCCGCCTTCGCGGAGCGCACGCCATTACCCAGCGAATTGAAGAGCAGCGCGAAGAGCAATGCCGTCGTCGCCACCGCGCCGAGGATGATCGCCGCGACGATCAGGAACACCAGAAATTTCGGAAGCTGCAAGCCGAGGAAATCCACAGTCCCGGCTATTGTCGTCGCGGCGGCCTCGTTCACATCCGTCTGGATACGCCGCGCCGGGAAGATCGAGCCGATCACCAGCAGTACGGCGATCACCGAGCCGACCAGTACGGCGACAATCACCGCCGGACCGAGCAGCGGCTTGATCACGGGCCAAATCCGGTCCCCGATGAAGCGTACCACACGATAATTGAACTTCACGCCATCGAACGCGCCGATATTCGGCGGCGGCGTGGCGGGGTGTTCGCGCGCGTCGAGATTGGCCTCAATTGTCATGTTCTGCTTCGCGAAGCCACCCATTCCCCAGATCGCGCCGAACGCCGTAGGGAACCCGGCAAACATGAAGACGGTCCCGGTCGCCCAGGGTTCGTAGCCGAAAAAGTAGCGCACGACCATCACCATGCAGGTTGTGAACGCAAACGCTGTCACCCCTGCGAGGATGCCACGCAGCAACGTCGGGCGCATTTTGAACAATCCGAACCCGACGATGAAACCAACCAGCGCTGCGAGGACAATGATCGCCAGCACTTCATCGACGGTCCAGACCTTGCCGCCGAGCATTTTCAAGCCTTGCAGCAGGCCGATGTTGCCGACGACGGTAACGGCGATGAAAACGCCGAGCGAAGCGAGGATTCCGCCCGCCAGCCCACGCGAGGCGCGTTGGTAAGCGACCGGGTGCGCGTTCAAGGCGAGGTAAATCCGGTTCAGGACGGCTACAAGCAGTCTGAAAGGGATCGCGATGACGCGACCAATCGGGGCGGTTATCCGTTCCAGAAGATCGAGCGGGTTGCGGGCGGGCGTACTGACGGTCATCGACTCACTTCCTAGACGATATATAGCACGACGAACAGCACAATCCACACGATTGTTACGAAATGCCAGAGGTTGGTGCTGCCTTCCAGCGGGAACCAGCCCTCCGCGACGGAGTAGCGACCCCGGCGCACCTGCACGGTAACATACCCCAGATAGAGCAGGACCGCAACCGCATGGACGACGTGGACAAACCACAAGGCGAGAAACAGGGCGCTATACACGCCGTTGAAAGTCGTCAGCAGCCGCGCGAGGAAGGCCAGCATCCAGACCGAATAGACCAGCCCGCCGCCCATCGTCACATAGAGGTACGTCAGGAGTGGTCCGCGCTGCCCGGCCTTGAGCGCGCGCACCGCCATAATCGCCGCGCCGCTGCTCAGGACAAGGATCACCGTCATGACTAGCGGCGTCAGGATGTCCATGCGGTCTACGCCTGCGGGCGGCCAGCTTCCCTGCGCATTGCGCACGATGAAATTGGAATAGATCAGGCAAGCAAAGACAAGCGATAGTGTGATGACCGTCAACGTGATCAGCAGTCGGTTATTGGCAAGCTGCTGTCCCGGTGTAGTCTCTTGTGGGGTTGGGTATTTGGTAGTCATTTTTCAGGTATAAGGCATAAGGTGTAAGGTATAAGCCCAATCAAGACAGCTTATTCCTCCGAGGTACAAGGTACGAGCCAAAAGGTGCAAGCCAAAATCGTCGGCTCTTTCCCTCTTGCTTATACCTTATACCTTACACCTCTTCTTCCTATCTATCCCCGCTGACGGGTTTATCTTCACTTGTAGTCGGCATATCCGGCATATCCGGGACGGGCATCAGGGGGTTAGTCCCCAGCCCGGCTTCGGCGGCCAGCTTGCGCGGGCGGTGATCACCTGCGAGGTAGGAAGCCGCTTCCGGCGTGCCATAGCCATACGGATCGGGCGCGGGAACTGGCTCATCAAAGAAGTTTTCTTCTGGCGGCGGGCTGCTCGTCTGCCATTCGAGGGTAAGCGCACGCCAGGGATTGTTTCCCGCGCGAATACCGCCGACAAACGACGTCGCCGCGTTGACAAAGAAAGGCATCTGGCCGACGCCGAGCAGGAACGCGCCAAAGCTGGTCAGAATATTGATCGCCTGAAACTTCGGGTCATACGTGGCAACGCGGCGCGGCATCCCGTACAGGCCGGAAATGTGCATCGGCAGGAACGAAAGCAGAAAGCCAATATACGTCAGCCAGAAATGGAATTTGCCAAGTCGCTCATCCATCATGCGCCCGGTGATCTTCGGGAACCAATAGTAGGCCGCCGCATATACTGCGAAGACCGACCCGCCGAAGAAGACGAAGTGCAGGTGCGCGACGACGAAATACGAGCCGTGCGCCTGATAATCGACCGGGATAGCCGCGAGCAACACGCCCGTGATCCCGCCGATCACGAATAGCGAGAGGAAGCCAAGCGCGAAGTGCATGGACGCCGTGAAGCGAATCTTGCCACGCCAGATCGTGCCAAGCCAGCTAAAGACCTTGATCCCGGTCGGGACAGCAATCGCCATCGAGGTAATCATAAACGGCACGCGCGTCCAGGGCGCAAGCGTGGTGAAGAGGTGGTGCGCCCAGACGGTGAAGCCAAGTCCGGCAATCGCCATTGAGGACAGCGCAATCGCCTTATACCCGAAAATCGGCTTGCGGCTGAACACCGACAGCACTTCTGAGAGGATGCCGAAGCCCGGCAGGATCATGATATAGACCGCAGGGTGACTATAGAACCAGAAAACGTTGGTCCACAGCAGCGGGTCGCCCCCCGTCGCGGGGTTGAAGATGTTGGTCCCTGCCAGACGGTCGAAGAGCATCAGCGTCAGCGCGCCGCCGAGGAACGGGGTCGCGAGCAGGACGATAATCGAGGTCGCGAGGATGCCCCAGCAGAACAGCGGCATCTGGAACCAGCCCATGCCCTTTACGCGCATGTTCTTCAACGTGACGATGAAGTTGATCGCGCCGAGGATCGAGGAGATACCGATCAGGTGCAGGCTAATCGCCCACAGCGTTTGACCATCCGCGCGGCTGTAAATCGGACCGGAAAGCGGGAAGTACGCGGTCCAGCCTGCCTGCGGCGGTCCGACGATCCAGCCGAGGATGAGCAGCAAACCCGCCGGGGGGAGCAGCCAGAACGCGAACGCATTCAGCCACGGGAAGGCCATGTCCTTCGCGCCGATCATGAGCGGGATGAAATAGTTCCCGAAGCCTGCCCACACCGGGACGAGGAACAGAAAGATCATGATCGTGCCGTGCATACTGAACACGGCGTTGTACGTGCTTTTATCGATGAAGAGCATCGAATCGGGCGTGAGCAGGTTCACGCGGATGAGCATCGCGAGCGCGCCGCCAATCAGGTAGAAGGTGAATACCGTCACGAGGTATTGCACGCCGATCACCTTGTGGTCGAGGCTCCACGAGAGATACTTTGAAAGCCGGAAGGGGCGTGCTTCCTGGGTTGCCCCTGCTGCGGGTAGCGTTGCTGCCATAGGAGATTGAATCCTGATTTTTTATGACCGGATGTTATTTGGCTTGCGCAGCCTGACCTGCCTTTTGCTTGAGCAGGTAATCGACGATGCTGTTCAGGTCCGTATCGCTCATGATTTCGGCGTAGTTCTGCGGCATGACGTTCGCCGGGTAGCCGGGGACAACATACTCGTTCGGGTAAAGGATCGCGTGTTGCAGATAAGTACGCGCATCCTGCCCCGGTACGCGGGTTGCTGCGCGGTCGCCGATGCCGACCCATGAGGGGCCAGTCACACCCGCGATATTCGCATCCGGCAGATAGTGGCAGCCACCGCAAGCATAGGTCGCGCTGATGATCAGGTACTTGCCCCATTCCGGTGTGTGTTCGCCGGGCGCGGGTTTGGTGGGCGGGCGAATGATCAGCGTATCCAAATATTGTTCGTATTCAGAACGCTCCACGACCTTGACCGCGTTGCGCATGACACCGTGACCAGAGCCGCACAGTTCATAGCAGACCACTGAATATTCGCCCTTGAGCGTCGGCAACGTGCGAACTTCCGTAATTCGGCCCGGAACCGCATCCTGCTTGATGCGGAACTCCGGTATCCAGAAGCCGTGCATTACATCCGCTGCTTCGATGTCGAAACGGATTGGCTGGTCAACGGGCAGTACCAGTACATCGGAGGCGCGCATATTCACCGAGGGGTCGTGCGGGTAGGTGAACGACCAGATGAATTGCTGCCCTTTGACTTTCACCACCAGTTCGTTGTCGCGCGGGACTTGCGTGGCGGCGAACACGCCAAAGGCGGCAATCGATAGGAAAGTCACGATGATCGCCGGAATCGCCGTCCAGACCAGCTCAAGCGCGGTGTTGCCGTGCATGGGTGGTCCATCGGTTTCATCGTTCGGCTTCTTGCGAAATTTGATGATCGAATAAACAAGAACGCCTTCGACAATCAGGAAGATGATCGTCGCGATCATGATCATGACGTTGAAGAGCGAATCGGTGGCGTTCGCTTCGGCGGAAGCACGCGCGGGCATGAGTGGATTCAGCGCCCCCGCTATCGCCCCGATGACCAGAAGGACGACGCCGATAATCGCGAGTCTGAGGATGAGTTTGGAATTCACGGGTGGCAGGCTTCTCCGTAACTCATTGGACGGGCAGCGCAAGAAGGTTCCGGGTGCGCGTCGAACATAAAGTGCTAATCTTCACAATCCGATTATAACATGCTTTATCGGCAAAGGGGAAAACAAATTCATACACTTCGGCGATACAGTGCCTATAATATCGCGCTATTGAATGCTAGGGAACACGCTTGCTGGACCAGTTCACGCACGATACGTATCTTTCGCCGTTCACCTGGCGCTATGGCTCCGAGCAGATGCGCTCGATCTGGAGCGAGGCGCACAAGCGCCGGACGTGGAGGCGCATCTGGGTCGCACTCGCGGAAGCAGAGCATGAGGCCGGGTTGGTCACGGCGGAACAGGTCGCGGACCTGCGCGCCCATCAGGACGACGTAGACATCGCCGCCGCGCACACCATCGAGCGCGAAATCCAGCACGACCTGATGGCCGAAGTGCGCGTCTACGCTTCGCAATGTCCGGTCGGCGGCGGGATCATCCACCTCGGCGCGACCAGCGCGGACATTGAAGACAACGCGGATGTGCTGCGCATTCGCGAGGCGCTCACTATTTTGCAAGTCAAACTGCAACACCTGCTCACAGCATTCGGCAGCCAAATCGAGCGCTGGGCAGATACGCCATGTATGGCTTACACGCATTTGCAGCCCGCCGAACCTACAACAGTCGGCTACCGTCTGGCTGGATATGCGCAGGACCTGCTCGAAGATTTCAAATCGATACATACTTTCTTGCTCCAAATCGGGCGGGGGAAGGGCTTCAAAGGCGCAGTTGGCAGCAGCGCGTCGTATACAGCTTTACTTGGTGACATTGACCAAGCAATGCGACTTGATAGCGCTGCGATGCAACAACTTGACATTGCATCGTATGTAATTACGGGGCAGACTTACCCGCGCAAGCAGGACATCGACGTGATGAACGTCCTTTCCGGCATCGCGATGAGCCTCTACAAATTCGGCTTCGATCTGCGCATCATGCAATCGCCCGCGATTGGCGAGTGGTCAGAGCCATTTGGGAAGAGTCAGGTCGGGTCGTCGGCGATGCCGTTCAAGCGCAACCCGATCAACGCCGAAAAGCTGGACAGTCTCGGTCGGCTGGTCGCATCGCTTCCCCGCATCGCATGGGACAATGCCGCGCACTCGCTGCTTGAGCGCACGCTCGACGACTCCGCGAACCGCCGCGAGATGTTCCCGACGGCGTTCCTCGCGGTCGATGAAATGCTGATAGTCGCGACCCGGCTAATAGAAGGCCTGCAAATCAATGAGGCGGCTATATCGCGCAACCTCGAAAAATATGGCACGTTTGCCGCGACGGAGCGCGTCCTGATGGAAGCCGTCAAACGCGGCGCGGATCGGCAAGTGATCCATGAGGTATTACGTGTGGCGAGTATGCAGGCGTGGGAAGCGGTCAACCGGGACGAGCCAAATCCACTCCCTGAAAAGCTGGCCGATTCGCCCGCGCTACATCCATATTTGGATCGCGATGAAATCCGCGCCCTGATGGATGCGCGTAGCTATGTCGGCACTGCGCCGATACGAGCGCGGGCAATGGCTTCGCATGTTCGTCATATGGTCGATCCCGGACGTTAGAAAATTGGAGTAGCACATGCCGCGTGCGTTGTTGAGCGTCTACGACAAAACCGGACTGGTCGAATTGGGGAGCGGGCTGGCCGCGCTCGGCTGGGAACTGATCGCGAGCGGCGGCACGGCTAAAGCGCTGCTCGATGCGGGTATCCCGGTCACGCCAGTTGAACAGGTGACAGGTGCGCCGGAAATGCTCGGTGGGCGCGTGAAGACGCTGCACCCGGCGATACATGGCGGCATCCTCGCACGCGATACCGAAGCTGATTTTGCGGAATTGAAAAGCGCGGGTTACGCGCCAATCAGCCTCGTCGTGTGCAATCTCTACCCTTTTCAGGAGACGGTCGCGGACCCGGCGGTCACGCTCGAAGACGCGATAGAGCAAATCGACATCGGCGGCGTGACGCTCCTGCGCGCGGCGGCCAAGAACTTCGCGCGCGTCGCGGTCCTCTGCGACCCCGCCGACTACGCGCAAGTCCTCTCCGAAATTCAGGCGAGCGGGCAGGTTTCGGCAGGATTGCGCCGCCGCCTCGCGGTCCGTGCCTTCGCGCACACGAGCGAATATGACACCGCGATCCATGCGTGGCTCACGCGCGATACGCCGGAGCAAGCCCCGGAAGCGCTCCCGGAGATGCTTTCAATCAGCCTGCGCCGCGTCGGAACGCCGCTCCGCTATGGCGAGAACCCGCACCAGAAGGCCGCGCTCTACGCGACAGGGGCGGCGCGCAGTCCGTTCGGTGGGGTGGTCCTCGGCGGCAAGGAACTCTCCTATAACAACATCCTCGACATCGATTCAGCGTGGCGCGCGGTTGGCAGCTTCACGGAGCCAACAGTCGTTATCGTCAAGCACCTGACGCCGTGCGGTATCGCAAGCGCGGCCAGTATTGCGGAAGCGTACCCGGCGGCGCTGGCAAGCGATCCGATGTCGGCGTTCGGCTGCGTAATGGCGGTGAATGAGACTGTCGATGATGCGTTCGTCGCGACGCTCGGCGACTTGTTCATCGAAGTGATTGCTGCACCCGGCTTCACAGAGAGCGCACAGGCAGCGCTCAATGCCAAGCGCAAAAACTGCCGCCTGCTCGCGATCCCCAAACAGGCACAGGCGGCCTACGATTTACGCGGCGTGAGCGGCGGCATCCTCGTGCAGACGGTAGATCGCGGCGATCCGGCAGATGCTATATGGCGCGTCGTGACGAAGCGCGCTCCCACCGCCGACGAACTGGCCGCGCTGACCTATGCGTGGAAGGCGGTCCAGCATGTGAAATCGAACGCGATTGTGCTGGCGCTCCCGAACGCAACCATCGGAGTCGGCGGCGGCGTATCGAACCGGGTAGACGCGGTGCGGCTCGCGATTGAGAAAGCAGGCGAACGCGCGACAGGCGCGGCGCTCGGCTCCGATGCGTTTTTCCCCTTCGCGGATGGTCCGGGGCTGGCGCTTGAGGCGGGGGTACGCGCGTTCATCCAGCCGGGCGGCTCACTGCGCGACAAGGACGTGATCGCGGCGGTGGATGTAGCGGGCGGGGCAATGGTGTTCACGGGCGTGCGGCATTTCCGGCATTAGCTTATATCGAGATGCAAATAGGAGGATCGTGCGATGCCCTTGCAATCATTGGTCAATCAATATTTCGGAATCAATGCTCATCTGCAAAGCTACTATCAGGCACGCGGCGGCTGGCCTGCGTTTCACGACAATCACATCACGCATCTGCAGGAATTGCTCGGCGATGAACTACGCTCCTTCGGCTACCTGGTCGATAACGCGACCTCACTACAGGTCAGGGAGATTGAGCGGTATGGCAAACCATTTACGGAATGGACTGAAGTAGCAATACGTGAATTCCGTTCACCTCAAGTTGTACCTGTCCCGCCCGCTACAGCACACGATGGCGCAGAGATTGTCGTTCTCTCGATTCCGCTATCGGTTGGTTTGAGCGAAAAGAAATTGCAACGGGCGCTCGCGATTCGCGAGGTCGATCCGAACGATGGACGATTGGGGCGAACAGTGGCATGGATTGAAGTCCTCTCGCCAAGCAACAAACCCGGTGGTCAGGATTGGGAAGACTATGCAGGTAAACGGTTGTCGATTCTCAAGGCGGGGATCATCCTTATCGAACTCGATTACTTGCACAAGCAGCCTCCTGTCGTGAATGGTTTATTGCATTATCGAGCCAATATACGGCAGAAGATTACAGCAGATGAGAACGCACATCCTTACAATATCGTTGTCACCGATCCGCGTCCGACTGTATATGCAGGAACGACCACTGTGTACACCTTCGGCGTTGACCAAGCTGTGCCGCAAGTGATTATTCCATTATCCAACGGCCTCATCCATCCGTTTGATTTTGGTGCGGTCTATAACCGAACCTTCGGTTTGGATGCACATGCCTTGCTCGTGGATTATGAGCAGTTGCCCGAAGAATTTTCTACATATAACAAGCGTGATCGGCTACGCATTGAACAGCGGATGCAGGCTGTTTCGCTACATTCAGGCCAACTGGAAAAAGGACCGTTCATACCGGAACCTGCGGACGAGAAGTTATCGCGATAATCTTCTTGAGTGTGCCGCGTCCATCCACTTCGTTATGGATCATTGGGTGCGCAGAACACCCCGTCTCCAGTAACAAATTACTGCTCGTGAGGAATAATGTTCAAAATCGCGCTACTGCTGATGATACTTGTAACCTTCACTTGTATTGACAAAGCAAGTCTCCAAACAAATCCTTTTGATTGGGGAGACGTACCGTATTTTGAGTCTCCTGATAAACGGTGGGTTGTCTATGTTCTTGCCACACCTTCCAGTGAATATATAGAGCCGAGTTTTCAACGAGGTGATTTATACGTAACGTCTGATGTGGAATGAATTTGGCGAAAAGGGGAATGGGACGCAAGATTGAAGGTACCCCTACAGTCAATCGGACCCATTCCCATGACAAGTATAGACCTGGAAACGCTTTTGACCACGCTGTACGTGCTGGTAGACGACTGGTATCAAACAGAGGGACGGCATCTGCTAAAGGGTAAGACAGGCGCAAAAGCGCAGTTCAGCGACAGCGAATTGTTGACATTGCTGCTGGCGCATGATTTTGTGCCATATCCGGGCGAAACGCAGTATGTGGCATACATGCGTGCCAACCATCTGGACCTGTTTCCTAAGCTGGTGGACCAGAGCCAGTACAATCGACGCGGGCGAGCCTTACAAGCGGTGGTGGAAGCACTACGGCAAGCGTGGTTGGGGATGTTGGGTGGGTATACCTGCGAGTGCCTGCTGCTGGATACCAAACCTGTCCCGGTGGTAGGCTACAAACGGTCCAAAACACATAGTGACTTTGCAGGGTATGCCGGGTATGGTCAGTGTGCGGCGCGTAAGCTGCACTACTTCGGCTTCAAACTCGTGCTGCTGAGTACCTGCGACGGTCTGCCCGTCGTCTACGACCTGGTGGCTGCCAACACCGACGAACGTCTTGCTGCCGAGAGTGTTCTGTACCGTGTCAACGACTGTGACATCCTGGCCGACAAGGGCTTTCTTGGCGCGGATTGGCAAGCCAGCATTGCCGATGAAACCGGCAACTGTGTCCTCACTCCCAAACGCGCCAACCAGTCCCAACAAAATCATCCGCTACTCGACGCCGCGCTGGGCAGTTTACGTGAACGCATCGAAGGCGTCTTTCACCAACTCCAGAACACAGGGCGCAACCTTGAGCGCTTGCTTGCTAAAACGGTAGCTGGCTTGACCGCTCGCATCACCCTCAAAGTCACCTGTTTGGTTCTCAAGCGCTTGCTTGCCCGTGACTTTGCCTTTGACCTCCAAACCTTTTCCATTTCACATTAGACGTACGTAAGTGCTGCCGGACAAAACGGCGAACCTATCAACCCATTGCTTCTCGTTTCCGACGTGAATGTTCCAATTCGCATAGGTGGCACTCTGGATATGCACGGGACCGAGTTTACTTGGACACATGACAGCAAATATCTTCTATATCGATGGATTAACCAAAGCGAGCAGCAAACTTTTGGCATAATAGAACCTGCGACTGGAGCAAAGACGCAAATTCCTTTTGAGGCAAACTCCCCAGCCCAAATTCAGTTTGACCGCATTTCTTCGGACGATCAATTCATTGCGTTGCAAATTGGAGGATACGTCAAATTTTACTCGTTGCTTGAACTGATACTCAATCCGAGACTCAATTTGCCTGTTCGCTCTCAACTATGTTCGTTGGTTTATAACGGACCTGCATATTGTGTAAACTGGTCTCCACAAGGACATCAAGCGTTTGTCAGTTACAGTAAAGGTCACGTAGTGAAAGTTGGTTTAGTCGATCCAACAATGGAGCGCCCGATAATTGAATATGATATACCCGGTTTGAAAGCTGATAGCGGATTTTGCTGCGATGTAATGTGGTCTCCTGATTTGAGGTATGCAATTCTTGCGCAATACGATCAAAATCAAGTAGCACGATTGAGTATTCTTTACACCCGGGTCATGCAGCAAATAATTCTGTTGAGACGATCTAATCACAACAGCGGTGAGGGACCAGTCCCTCTCTGGGGGTGGTGCGATCCAAATACGTTGTCATTTGTCGATAACGCAACAAACCAAGTCTATTTGTATACAGTTTCAACCAAGCGGTACAGCACAACCGGTCGAATATGGGGAGATATGGAGGACTCCTCACTTTGCAGTAATCCGAAATAAAAAAGCGGGATCGCAACCGCGACCCCGCCTTCCTTCACACAGTCAAGCCGCTTGCGCAGCCGTCAGTGATTTAATACTCCGGCATCGGAGGCGCACCCGCGCCCGCACGTTCCGGTTCCTTGATGTCGGTGATCAGCGCTTCGGTGGTCAGGATCATGCTGGCGATGCTGGCCGCGTTTTCGAGCGCGCCGCGCGTCACCTTCGCCGGGTCGAGGATACCCTTTTCGATCATGTCCACGAAGTCGCCCGTCATCACATCGTAGCCGATGCGGTTGTTCTTCTGTTCTTCCTGCATACGGCGCACCTGCTGAATGATCACCGCGCCGTCCTGTCCGGCGTTAGCAGCGATCTTCTTCATTGGCGCTTCGAGCGCACGGCGCAAAATCTGCACGCCTGTGTTCTCGTCGTCGTAGCCCATCTTGATGTCGTTGAGCGCGGAAACCGCGTTCATGAGGGCGACACCACCGCCGGGGACGATGCCTTCTTCAACTGCTGCACGGGTCGCGCTCAGGGCGTCTTCGACGCGGTGCTTGCGCTCCTTGAGTTCGGTCTCGGTGGCCGCGCCGACGCGGATGACTGCCACGCCGCCGGAGAGCTTCGCGAGACGCTCTTGCAGCTTTTCCTTGTCGTAATCGCTGGTGCTGTTGTCGATTTCGACCTTGATTTCGGCGATGCGGCCACGAATGGCCTTCTCGTCGCCCGCGCCGTCAACGACGGTCGTGTCGTCCTTCGTGGCGACAACCTTCGCCGCGCGACCGAGATCGTTGATCGTGACGGTTTCCAGCTTGCGGCCCGTCTCTTCGCTGATGACCGTACCGCCCGTGAGGATGGCGATGTCACCGAGCATGGCCTTACGGCGGTCGCCGAAGCCAGGAGCCTTCACGCCGAGGACGTTGAGCATCCCGCGCAGCTTGTTCAGAACGAGCGTCGCGAGCGCTTCACCATCGACATCTTCGGCGATGATGACGAGTTCGCGGCGGCCAATCTGGATCAACTTTTCGAGGATCGGTACGATGTCCTGAGCAGCGCTGATCTTCTTTTCATAGATCAGGATGTACGGCTCGGTGATGACCGATTCCATCGTGTCGGGCGCGGTTACGAAGTACGGGCTGATGTAGCCCCGGTCGAACTGCATACCCTCGACGTATTCGGTCTCGTATTCCAGACCCTTGCTCTCTTCGACGGTGATCACGCCGTCTTTACCAACTTTGTCCATGACATCCGCAATCAGTTTGCCGATGGTCTGGTCCTGCGCGGAAATGGACGCAACCGCGCCGATTTCTTCCTTCGTGTTGATCGGGACGGCCATCGCGCGGATTTGCTCGGCGACCTTCGCGGTCGCGGCATCGATACCGCGCTTGAGCGCCATCGGGTTCGCGCCCGCAGCGACGTTCTTCAAGCCTTCGTTGACGATGTTCTGCGCGAGGACGGTGGCCGTCGTCGTGCCGTCACCGGCGATGTCGTTGGTCTTGGTCGCGGCTTCCTTGAGGAGCTGCGCGCCCATGTTCTCGAACGGATCGTCGAGTTCGATTTCTTTGGCGACGGTCACACCGTCGTGCGTGACAGTCGGCGCGCCGAACTTTTTATCGAGAGCGACGTTGCGCCCCTTCGGTCCGAGCGTGGTGGAAACCGCATCCGCGACCTTATCAACACCGCGCTTGAGGCTGCGGCGTGCTTCTTCAGAGAAAATCAGTTGCTTTGCCATGTTTTTTCGATACTCCCTAGTTCTCGATGACCGCGAGGATGTCCGATTCCTTGAGGATCAGCATCTTCTTGCCGCCCAGTTTGACTTCCGTTCCGGCGTACTTGGCATAGAGTACCTTGTCGCCGTTCTTCACATCCATCGCGACCAGCTTGCCGTCGTCGTCACGACGACCCGGACCCGCTGCGACGATGGTTCCCTGCTGCGGCTTTTCCTTCGCCGTCTCCGGCAAGAGGATACCGCCCGGCGTGACTTCTTCACCCTCGGCGGGTTCGATAATCACGCGGTCGCCCAATGGACGCATGTTGATGGGATTATTCATGTTCTGTGGTTCTCCTGTAGACCAGACACCCAACTGTTTAGCACTCGAAGGTCGAGAGTGCTAAAACCTGCTACAACTATAAGCAAGTCCGTGAGGCGTGTCAAGACCAATTTAGCACTCGGAGGTTATGAGTGCTAATGAACTTCAGAAGTTGCTACGACAAATCAGAGAAACGGGCTGCCCGATAGTTTTACCGTGACCCGATGACGGTTATAGAGAAGATACTCGTCACCGGGGACCTCGCCGCCAGCGCCAGCCATTTTCCATCGGGGCTGAATTGAGCCGCATCCAACGGGACGCCTGCCAAATGCAGCGATGTGAGATAAGTTTCCGGGTGGTCGATTTCAATGATGCGCAATGCACTATTCGTGCTGATGCTCATCACGCGCTTTTCATCCGCACTGAATCGGACGTCGAGGACCGTAGTTCGCGATGGCAGCCCATACTCAGTGGATGATTCGGCGTCGCTGGCTTCCTTGTACAGCACGAGTTTATTGGCAGGCACTTCCCAGACGCCGATATGCCCGTCCACCGTCCCGAACGCGATGCGGGTCCTGGAAGCACTCAACCGGAAGCACGTGATGGTGTTGAACTGCGTATGGATACGCTCCACCTTCGAGAAATCGATGTGCGCGACGGTTTCAACCTCAGTCGCGGACGAATCGAGCAGTAGAACATCGAAACCTGTTTTTGAAGCGGTGGACGCATCGAACAATACTAGGCGCGGATTATCGGGAACGAACAGGACCGGAGATTTATCTTTGAAAGCCGGACGGTCCGCCTGAACTCCGCTCACCGGATCAAAAATACGCGGAACGTTCTGATCGGGTCCATATTGGGAAAGGAACAGCGCGTTTGCGGAAATCCAGCTCATCCACTCGTAATTATCACCGCGCCCCGGAACCGTTTTGAGGATTACACCCGATGTCGCATCCGAGATACGCAAAAAAGGTCCGTTCAGCGTGGTGGTTGCAAGCTGCGCACCATCGGGTCGCCACGCTATCTGGTCAATGCTGCGTCCAGATTTCATCAATGTCTTCACGAGGGTCGCGCTATCGTACGGGCTGGCAGGCGGACTTAGGAGAAACAGACCGCCCTGGTTATCCGCGCTTGCGACGAGCGTGCTGTCCGAATTCCACACGACACGCCGGATGTTCACAGCGGGTTGATAGTAAAAGTCCCGCTCCGGCGCATTCAGCAGCGAAGGCATCCAGCGAATATCGACGATGGCTCCATCCATCCCGGAACCGCGAAATACCCACTCCATACCGTCTTGCCGGAACGAGATTTCGCTATCCTCGGTTTGTATAGCGACTGCGCCGCTCTTCGGCTCTACAGCGATACGCCGTGCGGGTACATTGCGCAATACGCCGTCGATGTTTCCCTCAAAAGCCTCGCACTTTGCAGGTTCCGCACTCTCACAGGAGAGGTACGCAAATTCCGAGGTGCTTCGCCACGCAAGGCTCGGGTTGCGGAACCGGATAGGCAGAGCCTGCGTGCCGCAGCGCCCATCCAGCGCTGCGCTCGACGCGCACAGCTCAGGGCGGTGATCGGCGAGATCGCGCCCCGTGAGCAGGTAGCGCTCGTCGGGTGAAAACACGCCATAAGGCAGTCGCGCGCCTGTCATTATGTCGAGGTTGAAGCGCGTGTCACCATACGACACCGCCAGATAATGCGACAGCGGCGAGAAGAACATTGCGCCGATGTATTTAACGGGGTCCGGCATGGGGACGAGCAGACGCGGGAGCGTATCGGGCGTCGTCACATCCCACAGCCAGAGGCCGTTATAATCGGAATAGGCAACATATTGTTCGTCTGGCGACCACGCCGCTACACCCGACGCAAACCCCTCATCATAGGGAGTAATACCGCGTCGGTAGGGCGCAGAGCCGAGGATATTCCGCTTTTCCCATCCGAATTTTCCCTTTCCATAAAGTTCCAACCGATAGTCGCGCCAGATGAGAAAGCGCAGCGTCGAAGGGGAGAACAGGAGTGCATCCCCCGGCAGGCTCTGCGTCGGATTACGCCAATAAAAATCATCGATTCCATCCACCGAAAAGACATTGGGTGGGGAAAATTGCACGAGGATGGTACTCTCGATCTGGGTCGCGAAAAAGCTGCGCCCGACTGGGGAAGTCGAGCAGCCAGCCTTCGTACAACCTTGCGGATCGCTGCTTCCCCAACCGCTCCAGCGGTCAGGGAGTCGCTGTGACGCGCCGCCATCAACAGGCAACAGATAGACCGATCCCTTATCGGTCTTCACTGCCAACGGTGCAGTCAGGGGTGCGTGTGCATCGCTCACAGGCACTTGTGGTTTGCTCCCGACGAGGCGCGCAATATTTTCCTCAAAAACGGTTTGCTGGCGCTCGTCATCGGAGTCAAATTGCAGCCGCGCATCGACGTTCCCTTCGATGATCGAGTAAATACTGACTGTAATCGACGAGCGGTAAACCGGCTGATAGCTCCCGTCCGGGCGATGGGATAGAAAGAAATAGGCGAGGGTTCCGGGTTCGAGCGAACGTCCCGGTCCGTAACAATCGCCGCTCGACGGGTTTTCTTCCTTGAACCGATACTCGGCAGGGTCGGATTGCGCGAGGAGCAACTGCCGGGCGAGCGGACCGCCCTTATAAATCTGGTTCACTTCGATGATTGCGTTCAGGAACAGGCTATCGACGCTCTGAACCGTCGCCCGGACGATAATCGGCGCGTCCTCAACCGCCTCACTTAGCGGATACGGCGTTCCCGGAGTACATGCGTAGGCAGGGCGGGGCGTCGTGATCAGCCCAATGCCTGTCAACGCGCTAACGACAAAGAGTAAGAATCCCTTTTTGATCAGAATATGGCTACGCATGGTTGTCCTCGGAGCGAACACTTCCAAATCTTACACTGGTCTGCAAAAACGCGCATGGGGAGCTATAATCAGTTCCGATAAAATTGAAATGAATGGTCCACATGATTAAAGTCTCGCAATTTGTAAAGCAAGTCCCGGAAGCCGCTCGCACGTTGCTCCCGCCGCCGCTGCAAGGCTTCCGCGTCGCGCTGATGCCTTGGCTCTCTCAGTCATGGTTTGGCGACAAATATCTACACTACGAGCTGGTCAAGCTGCCGCCGCGCATGGGAGAGAACCGCTTTGAACTCGGCCTGCACTTCGAGAGCAAAAACCGCGCGCTCAACTCGGCGCTTCTGGTTGGTTTTGAGGGTTATCTTTATGAAATTCGCGACGAGCTGGGCGAAAATTGGTACGCCGAACCCTGGGATCGCGGCTGGACGAAGGTGTATACCACGATAGACTACACGGTTCTGGATGAAGCAACGCTCGAACAGGTGGCGGCACAAATGGCGAAGACCATCCGCACGCTGGAACCGCTTTTCCACTATGTTTATTTTTCCGCACAAAAACGGAGCGCGTAATTCATGGCTGACCCACAGGAATTTTACACCGTCGAAATCGCGGGCATCAAACGCGATCTACCGCTCATGGAAATCGCGCCCGGCGTGCGGATCGCGATTCTGAATATTCTCGGCGATACCGAACTGGTGCGGGTCTCTGCGCAACAACTCGCGTTGCAACTCGCGGACCGCAACCCGGAAGTAATCGTCGCGGCAGAAGCGAAGGCGATCCCGCTGGCACATATGCTTTCGAGCGTAATGGACCTGCCCTATGTGATCCTGCGTAAATCGCACAAGCCCTACATGGGCGACGCAATTTCCGCGGAGACGCTCTCGATCACAACGGGCGTGCCGCAAACACTGTACCTCGATGAAAAAGACAAGAAGCTGCTCAATGGGCGGCAGGTCGCGCTCGTAGATGATGTGATCAGCACCGGAAGTACGCTGCAAGCGATGCGTTTGATCATGGATAAAGTCGGCGCGCATATCGTCGCGCAGGGTGCAATCTTCACCGAGGGCGACCGAGCGAAGTGGACGGATGTGATCGCGCTCGGCCATTTACCGATCTTTCAATCGTGAGCAAGCGCGCGGCGACTCCTGACACGGTTGCACTGGTTCCGATTGCGCCGCCTTCCGCGCTCGGTCCGCAGATTGAGGAGACGGTGAACCTCATCGTCGCGATGTCCGGGCTTTCCGCGCACACGCGCCGCGCCTACCAGCGCTGGATCGGGCATTACCTCGCGGAGGTCGCGGGGCTTCACCCGGCGCTCTACATCCCGGAAGCGGTCCCGGTCGCGGCGATCATGGGTTCGCTCGGTGCGGCCAACCTCAAGGCGTGGCTTGGCGGTCTCAAGGGACGTGACCTCGGCAAGCAGTCGCTTGGTCAAGCGCGGGCGAGCATCGTGTGGATGGCACAATTGATGGCCGATATGTCGAAGGTCGGCTACGAGGTTGCCTCCGGCCTGAGCCGCGTCAAGATGCCGCGCGCAGAAGGGGGCCAGCGTACCGGAACATGGCTGACGATTGAAGAGGTCAAGCACATCCTGCGTGGGGCGCGGACCAGCGCACACACCCCCGCCGCCGCCGCACGGAACGCTTGTGTGTTGTCCATGCTTGCGATCTGTGGACTGCGCCGCGACGAAGTGACGCAAATCCGCTGGGGTGATTTGCAGCGACAAGGCAAAAACCGCATCCTCGCGGTACACGGCAAGGGGTCGAAGCTGCGGCAGGTCAAGCTGTCGCCTTCTGTCACGGATGCCATCGAGAGCTGGCGACCCTATCACAGCGACAACGAGAACGACCGCGCGGTGATGTTCACACGCATCATGAAGAACGGGCGCGTCACGCAGCTTGCGATCAGCGACAAGGCAGTGTGGCTGATTGTGCGCGATGCGGCGAACGCAGCGGGGTTGAATGGCATTGCCCCGCACGATCTGCGACGCTCATTCGCGCGTGGTGCATTCGAGGCAGGCGCGACTTTTGAATTGATCCGGCAAAGCCTCGGCCATAGCAACATCGCAACGACTGAGCGCTACGTCAACAGTGCGCTGGAACTTGACCAAGCCGCGACCGATATTTGGGCGGATGCGTTGAAGGACTAACATAAAATTTGGGATAAACTGCGTTGGATACATCCGACCTCTACGAACCGCACGCTCTGCTGTAGGGGACGCGGCTTGCCCGGCCCGGTTTAGCCCAAATACTCGTTCAGTTGGTCTCGAGTCGGCGCACTGCTGGTCCCGCCCATCCCCTGTACGCTCATCCCGCCGCAAAAATTGCCCCATTGTAAACAGTCGGTAATTGGTCGGCCTTCGATATGCGCGGCGAGAAAACCCGCGTTGAAGACATCGCCCGCGCCTGTCGTATCAAGGACTGGACCCGCCAGCACAATCGCGGGGCTGTCGTAGCGCCGCCCATCGCAGACCGCGAGTGCGCCTTGCGCGCCGTTCTTCACGACGAGCATTTTGCAGCGCGCCCTGAGCAGCCGCACTGCCGCTTCCAAATCCGCCGCCTGCGTCAGCTTGAGCGCTTCACTCGCGTTCGGGATGAACAGGTCGAGGTTTTCCAGAATATGGCCGACCAGCGGCGTCGCGAGCGTTTGCACGCGCTCCTGACAATCCATTGAGACGGTGATGCCGCGCACATGGCAGGCTTCCAGCAGCGGCGGTATGCGCTCGTGGATCATCAGCCCACCGAAATGCAGGTGACGGAACTGCGCCACATCGAGCGCTCGCCATGCCATTTCGATGCTATCCGGCGAGTCGTCTACGTAGGTCACGAAGGCGCGATCTTCCGGGAACGAGAGCGCGACCGTCACGCGCTGGAGCGGCACATCCAGCCGCTGCACGAGCGCGAGGTCCAGCCCTTCGCGCGTCACGTATTCTTCGATGATGCGGCTGAAAACGTCGTTCCCGATCTGCCCGACCCAACCCACATTGACGCCCAGCCGACGCAAACCGACCGACGTATTGATCGCGCCGCCGCCCGGCACGACCGCGAGCCGATCCGTATACACTTCGCGGCCAAGCTGCGGGAAGGCTGGAAACCCGGTGAAGATCAGGTCGCAGAAGTAATTGCCGGGGCAGAGAATGTCGAAAATCGGTTGAGTCATGGAAGCAATTCAAGATAATCAACATGAGTCGGACGGAAAATCACGAAGTCGCGTCGGTCGAATGTATATACGGATGTGATCTTCAATCGCTCTGAAAGCGCCATAATGCAGCAATCTACAAAGTCCAAATCCGCTTTCTCGTACTGCTGCATAATCTGTCTGGCGCGTCTCAAATCCGTTTTCATCACAGCCTCGAGTCGATTTGCTCACCAACTTCCCCTGTCGGATTATCCTGTGCGGCGAGTTCTATGATCTCACGAAGGCCATTATCCGGTACGCTTACGCTTCCCTGATCTTCTTTCAGGCGCGGAATGCCTTGCGGGTCCAGACACCAGAACTGTTCATCCAGTTGTTCATCGGTCAGCGCGAGCCGTTCCTGATTGTCCGTTTCACGCCAATAACTGCGCGCCCGCCTGTAGAGTTTGCGTCGGTAGGTACGCACGCGCGCTTCGGGCGTTTGCGCTTCGGGGCGGCTTTCGTAGGCGAGGATGAGAAGCGGGATTAATTCATCAATGGTGCGATGTTCCCGCTCTGCGAGGTCGCGCAGCCGCGCTGCATACTGGTCGTTGATTGTTAGATCAGTCATTTTGTCCACCTCTGTTAAGCGCCTTTATAGCACGCGCCCGGTCAAATCTCAAACCGCCACGTGCAACGCGGCGCGCACATTCATCAATACGCGCCCCAGCCAGTTTTGCCCCGATCCGGTCTTCCCCGAACCCCAGAAATAATCACCCGGCGCGTTCTCGACTATCTCCTCGTCGCCCGTCGCGAGGAGGATTTCGCGAATATCGGCGTGCGTCGTGAATTTTGCGAGGACGCCGCGCCGCATCACGTCGATTTTGACCTGCTCCCAATCCGTGCGAAGTGGACGCGCACGATCACGCCCCATCGTCGCGGCCTGCTTCGGCGTCTTTGCGAGGCGGATCAGTTCGACGTGTTCTGTTCCAGCGAATTTTTGCGCTTGAAAATAGTGTTCGCTGGTCGGCCAATATGCGCCATCCAGTTCAAAACCATGCCGCGAAAAGTTGGAGAATGAGCCGTGTTCGCCTTTTGTGGAATAGAAGTAGATTGTCATGGGCAAGCCTCGTTATAGGGTCTGATATTTTACCCCGAACCCGTGTGTCGTGTTTGCTGTTACAATCCCGACGATAGCAACAGGAAACGATGACTATGGACAACGCCGACGACGTAAACATTGCGGTCGAGACGCTTGCCGAGACGGAACGCTACACGATCTGGCGGGCGCGCGAACCCGATGGCGAGATTCAATATCACCTTGACGTGGAAAACGTCACGCTGCATTTTTTTCAGGAAGAATGGGATGAACTGATCGACCTGATGCGCGGTCTGACGGGCGGTGCGCCAGCAAGCAGCAACGCGCCACGCAAACCGCGCAGCGATGGTAGCGGAGGCAAACGTGACCGTTGAAAAACTCTCAAGCGAACAGGTTCAATCCCAACTTTCCGGCTTGAACGGCTGGACACTCAACGACAAGGGTGAACTTTTCAAGGCGTTCAAGCAATTGAACTTCCTGCAAGGGCTGGGCTTCGTCACGCGCGTGACCATCCTCGCGGAAAAGGCCGGACACCACCCCGATGTATTGCTTACCTATCCAAGCGTCCATATCATGCTGACGACGCATGACGCGGGCGGCCTCACCGACGCGGATTTCAATCTTGCCCGCGAGATCGACGCGCTTGCGTAAGCGGGCGTGGCGCTTTTTCAATTATTTCGCGCCTGTCTATGAATGGCTGGTGCGCTCGGCATTGTGGCGCGAAAGCGTGAAAGAGATCGCGCGCCACCTTCCGCCGGGCGGTGCGCGGCTGCGCGTGCTGGATGTCGGCTGCGGTCCGGCCAACAGCGCAATCACGCTCGCGACCCTGCGCGCGGATGTGACGATCCTCGGTCTCGATAGATCGCGCGCGATGCTGCCGCGCGCAGTGAGAGCAATTGTGCGTGAAGGCAAAACGCAGCAAATCACAGTCAGCATGGCCGACGCAACCCGGCTTCCACTGCATGATGACAGCATCGATGCGGTGTTCCTGCACAGTGTCTATTACATGCTCGATGAACCTGCGGCGTTCCTCGCGGAAGCGCACCGCGTGTTGCGACCTGGCGGGCGGCTGATCATGCTCGAGCCGGCAGCAATGCGCTTTCCAATCAACCTGCGCGTGCTGTTGAAGCATCCGCGCGCCGTGCCGAGCCTGCTCACATGGCAGCTTGTGAGCTATGGCTGGCGGCGTTTCACACCGGAATCCATCGCGCGGGAATTGGAAGTGGCAGGCTTCGCGCGCGTGTTGGGTGAGCGCGCCGTGCAGGGCTATGGCATCCTCAGCCGGGGCGAGAAGCCGTATCCGGCTCAGAACCCGGCGGCGCGGCAAGCCTATAGCGATCCCGCGCAATCGAACGACGCGCTCATCCCCATGAATGCCGCAAGCGCGCTCGATGGCACGCCCTCACGTTCTATTTTTCTGCTGATCCGGCAGGAACCGGATAAACCCGCGTGGACTTTGCAACCCGGCGAAGTCGTGACGTGGGGCGCGGCCTCTGCATTGCACGAGGGGCAGCCCGTCGCGCTGGCCTTTACCTCGCTGCCGAAAGGCGTGACGTTCATGCAGCCCGCTGTGACCGCGAATCTGCTCAAAGGCGTCACGAAGGTTGCGAAGTTCCCACGCGAAGCTGCGCAGAGTTGGGATTTCCCGCTGCTGCTCAACCCCGCGCTCGACGCACTGCAAGCTGCGCCCGGCTGGACGCTGCCCGGTCCGTTCATCGGTGTAGATTCGCTTGCGGCGGTCACGGGCGAAGAATAGGCTAAGATTGAGTCACGTTACTTTTTAGGCGGGGAGATCAGGATGCACATTTTGATCATCGGTGGGACGGGCTTCTCTGGCTATTTCGCGGCAGAAACGGCACTCGCGCAGGGGCATACGCTCACGCTTTTCAACCGGGGACGGCGTGACCGGGAGGCGTTCCCGCAGGCCGAACACCTGACCGGGGACCGCACGACGGATGACATCGAACAACTGCGCGGGCGCACCTTCGACGCGGTGATTGATATGGTCGGCTATTTGCCGAAGCAGGTCAAGCGGTCCGTCGATTTGCTCAAAGGCAGTGTCGGGCGCTATCTGCTCATCTCGTCCTGTTCGGTCTATACGGAGCCGTACACGCCGGGCAGAGCCGAAGACGGTCCCATCGCACTGCACGGCGACCCCGAAGCGGAAGAGGTCACGGGGGAAAATTACGGACCGTTGAAGGTGCTATGCGAGCAGGCGGTACAGGACGGCCTCGGCAACCGCGCGCTGATCGTGCGTCCCGGCCTCATCGTCGGACCGCGCGACCCGACCAACCGCTTCGATTACTGGGTCGAGCGCGTCGCAGCGGGTGGCGAAGTATTGGCTCCGTCTTCACCGACGTACCCCGTGCAATTCGTGGATGCGCGTGATCTCGGCGTGTGGCTCGTGAAGGCGCTGGGCGCGAACCTGAGCGGCGTCTACAACGCGATTTGCCCGCCACTCAATCTGGGCGACCTGCTGGAGTCGTGCCGCCGTGTGAGCGGTTCGGATGCGACATTTACCTATGTGGGCGAGGCGTTCCTCACCGCGCAGGGTATTACTCCCTGGAGCGATCTTCCGCTTTGGCTGCCGAGCGATCAGGCCGGGTTCATGCAGGTCGATGGCAGCAAGGCCGCCGCCGCCGGGCTGAACTATCGCGCCGTCGATGACACTGTGCGCGGTACGCTCAATTGGGTGAATGCCAACCGCGCCATCTTCGAGCAGCGCCGGACCGCGCTCTCCCGCGAGCGTGAGGAGCAACTGCGCGCAGCATGGCATCGTGAGTCCGATCACGAGAACACGCCGCAGGCATGAGCCTCCAGCGCCGCGCCGACCCGTTGCGCCAGATTGCGGCGCGGCTCGCTTTACCGACACTGGCGCAAATCGCGAAGCAGCCGGGCATCGGCGACGCATGGCGGCTGACGATCCAGTATCACGACGCGCAGCACCCGGATCAGGTCGCGACTATCGCCTTCCGGCAGGGCGCGGGCGGGTCGGCAAATCTCACGCTGCACTATCGCCGCGCCGATGACAGGCCGTTCATGCTCGCGCCGCACGTTCCGCTTGAGCGCTGCCGTGAATTCACGCTGGCGCTGCGTGCGCTCAAATTCGATACGCTGGACGATATGCCGGACCTGCCCTGGTTCGGTGCGGATTTGTGGCTTGTGGAGCGGGCATCGGGCGGGTTTCACCACGATGTCGTGCTTGCGCCGGACCGCGCGACGGACGTATATGGAAGCATAGTTTCGGTGGTGCATCTACACTTGAAGGAAGCCCTGCGCGCGATCCGACCCTGACGGCGTTGCGGTACAATCTGTCTATCACCATTGTTTGTTTTGCTGATGGCTGAAGGCGAACCATGACCCATACCGAAACCGAAGTGAAAATCGCCGTGCCGGACCTCGCAGCGGTCGAAAGCCGATTGCAAACGCTTGGCGCGGAACAGCTCGCGCCGCGCGTCTTCGAGCGGAACGTGCGCTATGAAGATGCGGTGGGGTCACTCTCGCCTGCCGGGAAGGTACTGCGGCTGCGGATGGATACGCGCGCCCGCCTGACGTTCAAAGCTGAACGCGACGCGACGAATACGGCGGTGAACATCCGCGAAGAACTGGAAGTCGAAGTCTCCGATTTCGACACGGCGGATTTAATCCTGAACCGCCTCGGCTTCCAGTCCGCATGGACATATGAAAAGTACCGCACGACGTATCGCTTTGGCGGCTGCGAAGTGGACCTCGACGAACTGCCTTATGGCACATTTGTCGAAATCGAAGGTGAAGAAACGGCGATCCGCGCGGCGCTTGAGGCGTTGCAGCTTGCCAACCGCGTGAATATTCCGGCCAGCTATTCGACGCTGTTCTTCACATTGAAGGCGCGGCTCGGTGTGGCCTTCAATGATCTGACCTTCGCGAATTTTGACGGGGTGACGCTCCCGGATGATTGGCTGAATGAGGTGTAACAATGGTCTCTGTACAGGAAATACGGCTCACGCGCGAGGGGTTCCTTGAATTCACAGCGCGACCGGAGAATCGCGAGAAAATCTTTGAACTCGTTGACGGAAGGATCGTTGAAAAGGTGACGAGCTTTACGCCCTCTGAGATTGCGTTGTTCATCGGCGCAGCGCTTGTTTACTTTGTTCGACCAAGAAATCTTGGACACGTTACAACTGCGGATGGGTGCTACGACATGCCGAATGGCGATTCCCTCTGCCCGGATGTGGCATTCATTACGAAGGAACGGCTAGGGAAACGGCCTCGCATTCAGGTTCCCGTACCGCCTGATTTCGCGGTCGAAGTAAAATCGCCATCGGACCGCAGAAAAGATATGCGCGACAAAACTGCGTTATACCTCAATGCAGGTGTGCGTCTGGTCTGGCTGGTTTTCCCGGATGATCGGTTGGTCGAGATTTATTCGCAGGAAGATCGCGACGGAACGCCGAAGTATCAGGGCGTCCTCGATTGCGGCGACGTAGTTCCGGGTTTTAGCATCACTTTCGATGAAATATTTCCGGTAGACCTCGAATGACCGCCACGCCCAAACAGCATTGGGAACAGACCACCCTCGCCGCCTCGATGCGCAAGACGCCCGAACGCGCGCCAGCCTTCGCGACCTCTTCCGGCATCCCGCTCGAACGGCTGTACCTGCCGGATGACATCACGCCGGAATATGTGAGCAGGGTCGGCTTCCCCGGCGAATATCCGTACACGCGCGGCGTGCAGCCGACGATGTATCGTGGGCGCTTGTGGACGATGCGCCAGTATGCAGGCTACGCTTCCGCAGAAGAATCGAATGCGCGTTACCGCTTCCTCCTCGCACAAGGGCAAGGCGGCCTCTCGGTCGCGTTCGACCTGCCCACGCAGATCGGCTATGATGCGGATGATCCGCTCGCGCTGGGTGAGGTCGGGAAAGTCGGCGTGAGCATTAGCTGTCTGGACGATATGGCGCGGCTCTTCGAGAGCATTCCGCTCGATCAGGTCAGCACGTCGATGACGATCAACGCGCCCGCCGCGATCCTGCTCGCCATGTATATCGCCGTCGGCAAGCGGCAGGGCGTCGAACCGGGAGCGCTGCGCGGCACGGTCCAGAACGATATTTTGAAGGAGTACATCGCCCGTGGAACCTATATTTTCCCACCCGCGCCAAGTATGCGCCTGATTACGGACATCTTCGCGTATTGCAAGGCGCACGCCCCGCGCTGGAACACGATCAGCATCAGTGGCTATCACATCCGCGAAGCGGGCAGCACCGCCGCGCAGGAAGTCGCATTCACGCTGGCGAATGGGATTGCCTATGTGCAGGCCGCGCTCGATGCAGGCCTCGCGGTGGATGATTTCGCGCCGCAGCTTTCTTTTTTCTTCAATGCGCACAACGGCTTTTTGGAAGAAATCGCGAAGTTTCGTGTGGCACGGCGTTTATGGGCGAAGATCATGCGGGAACGCTTCGGCGCGCAAGCCGAGGAGTCGCTCCGGCTCAAGTTCCACACGCAGACCGGGGGCAGCACGCTCACCGCCCAGCAGCCCATGAACAACGTTGCGCGCGTGACGCTGCAAGCGCTGGCGGCGGTCCTCGGTGGGACGCAAAGCCTGCACACGAACAGCATGGATGAGGCGCTCGCGCTGCCCTCGCAGGCTGCCGCGCAGGTCGCATTGCGCACGCAGCAGATTATCGCCTATGAGAGCGGCGTCGCAGATACGGTGGACCCATTGGCCGGGAGCTATGCCATCGAAGCGCTGACCGATGCGCTCGAAACGCGCGCCACCGCATTGATTGAACATATTGATTCGCTGGGCGGGGCGCTCCCCGCAATCGAGGCGGGCTACATTCAGGGGCAGATACAGGAAGCCGCCTACGCTGCGCAGCGCGCCATCGAGCGTGGCGAGCAGGTGATCGTCGGGCTGAACAAATTCACGAACGACGAACCGCTGAAAATGGACTTGCTGCGCGTCGATCCAGCGGTCGAGCAAGGACAGCGCGCGAAACTGGCTGCGCTCCGCGAACGGCGCGACAACGCAAAAGTCGCCGCGTTGCGCGTGCAAATCGAAAACGCGGCGCGCGGGACGGAGCCGCTGATGCCATTGTTCATCGAAGCAGTGGAGCAGAATGTGACGCTTGGTGAAATTTGTGGCTCGCTGCGGCGCGTCTTCGGCGAATATCGCCCGACGGTGTTGATCTGATATGTTCAGCGGTTGCTCACCGCGCACGGCTTGACGGAAATAATTCGATGTCGTACCATCTTACGCAGTAACATGGCATAGCTAAATTAAAGTCATATCGCGAAAAATACATGAGCAAACGTAAATCGAAGGACGCCGATAGTCATATTGCGGGAGCGCCCGCCCACTACCCGAATAAAGATGAGCGTCCCGGCAGCGATGACCGCCGCCCCTATCGCGACGTATTCGCCAAAGCATTCGGCGATCAACTCGAAGGTCACGATATTTCGGCGCACCAGCTTACCGGACAACTGCATAAGACTTATCATCTGCTCGGCGTAGCCAATGAGGAATTTTTGCGACCGTATGGTCTCACGACCGCCAAGTTCAGGATGCTGATGTGGCTGCTCGCCTCGGAGCGCGCAGGCTACGACGACGGACTGCTGCCTTCGATGCTCAGTCGCTTTCATGGCGTCAGCCCGAACACGACCAGCTCCCTGATCGCGGGCATGGAACAGCAAAGTTTGCTGCGCCGCGAGAAGCACCCGACCGACAACCGCAAGACGATTTTGCGGCTGACGGATTCCGGGCGCGAACTGGTGGAACATATTCGCATGGATTTCGACGCTTTCTCGCGCAGCCTCGTCTCCGGCCTGAGCAAAGAGGAACGCGATATATTGATTACACTGCTTGAAAAGATGAGCAAATCGATCAGTGTGGGCAATGAGCTGTGCCTCGCGGAGCGCGGGGTAGCGGACAAATAGCGCCTGATCTGCCAGATACGTATTGGAACGAACTTGTAACAGCACGATAGCCTTAGCCCCACGCTCCGGGCTAGCTGAACACCGATGTATCGCCACATTGGTGCTACAATACCCTCCAATTTCATTGTTATACGACACAGGATCACGCCCTCTATGGACTCTCTCATCGGCCAGACGGTAGGGAATTACGAGATTGTCTCGCTGCTCGGCGAGGGCGGCATGGCGACCGTCTACCGCGCCCGGCAAACCAATATCCGGCGCGAAGTCGCGTTCAAGATCATCAGGAGCGGGATGAGCGGTTCCGCAGATTTTGTTGAGCGCTTCGCGCGCGAAGTGCAAACCGTCGCGACTCTCAATCATCCGCACATCCTCAAGGTATTCGATTTCGGGCAGGTGAACGGCGCAGCCTACCTCGTCATGGAATTGCAAGCGGGCGGCAGCCTCGCGACCCTGATCGATCAGGGTCCACTCGATACGGCACGCGCGGCGACCCTGATCGATCAGATCGCATCGGCGCTCGATTACGCGCACCGCAGGGGCGTCATTCACCGCGACCTCAAGCCGCAAAACATCCTGCTGGATACCGAAGGCAACGCGATCCTGACCGATTTCGGGATCGCCAAAGTATTGAATACGGCAGGCATGACGCAAACGGGGATGACCGTCGGCACGCCGACCTACATGGCTCCCGAACAGTGGCAGGGCTTGCCACTCGATGCGCGTGCGGATGAGTATGCGCTCGGTATCGTCCTCTACCAGATGTTGAGCGGTAAACTGCCGTTCAATGGCGATACGCCATTCGCGGTGATGCACAAGCATATTTACGACGCGCCGCCTTCGATCATCGCGGACCGCCCGGACCTGCCGCTCGCTGTCGATATGGTCATCAAGCGCGCAATGGCGAAGAACCGTGATGATCGGTTCGCGACCGCCGGGGACCTGGCCGCCGCCTTCCGCGCCGCGCTGCAAGGGCAAACGCTGCCCGCGACCGCGCCCATGCCACTGATGCAGACTACGCCGCCTGCGGTTCCGTTGGCGCGCACGGTCGCTGATATTCCGGTAACAGCACCCGCATCACAGCCGCGCGAGCGTGGCGGGTGGGTGATGGCGCTGATCGGGCTGCTCGCGGTCGTCTTCTTCGTCTTTGGCGCGGTGCTGATCTATTCGCTTTCACGCGGTCCGGCGGCTTTCGCAGCCGTGACGACGCCGACTGTCGCAGCGGTCGCGCTCCAGCCAAGCGCCACCAAGATACCTAACACGACTGCGCCGACCAAAGCACCGCCGACGATTGCGCCTTCTGCGATCCCGCCGACCAAAGCGCCGCCGACGGTTGCGCCGACGCAGGTCCCTCCCACCATCGCACCGACGCTTGTGCCGTCTGTCGTCCCGACCAATGCGCCAGTCGTGGTTGCAATCGTCCCGACCGCGACGACCGACACACGCGAGACGCAAATCGCCATCGCGCAAGCGACATTGCAGGCAAATACGGCTGCGTTGAATACGGTAAGTGCCGTAATGACTGCGAATGCGCCCAAACCGACCACTGCGCCGACCGTCGTGCCAACAGTGCGACCCACCAACACCGCGCTTCCGCCGACGGTCGCACCTACCAACGCGCCAACAGCCGCGCCAGCGCAACCCACGAACATCGCGATCACCGCACCAACGGTTGCGCCCACGATCCCGCCAACAATTGCCCCGACCACCGCGCCCGGCGTTGGCAGCCTCACCTTCGCCAATTTCGCGAAGGAAGCCTATCTGGACTCCGCAACGCTGACCGTGACGGGCTTCCCACTTTCCGGCGAAAACCTTCAATATGACGTATGGCTCTCCGACCGGATACACGCCCCGCTATTCATCGGCAAGCTGCCCGTTCGTGCGGATGGCTCAGGCCGCCTGACCTACAACGATCCGCGCGGCGCAAATCTGCTCTTGACCTATAGCGTCGTCTTCATCACGTTGCAAGGCAAGGAAACGACGCCGCAGGGCGCGGTGAGTTTTAGCGGTGCAGTCCCTCCACTGGCGAATGTCCACTTCCAGCATGTGTTGGCAAAGTTTCCTGATACGCCCAAAAATGTCGGATTGATTATCGGCGCGCTTCAGCAGGACGCGATCTTTGCGGAACACATCGCGCTGCTGAATACCGTCGTGCAGCAGAACAATCTTGTGCAGGTCAAATTCCACCTCGAACATCTTTTCAATATCCTGATGGGCAAAGACGGGGCACAGGACATCAACGCTGACAGACGCATCGAGGTCGCGCCGCCGGGGGATGGGTTCGGGTTGTTTACCTACCTGACGGATGCCGTCGAACACGCGAACCTCGCCGCCGAACAGCCGGACGCGAGCGACACCGTGAAGGCCAAAGCCAAACGCTTCGCCGCGATTGTCGGGGCTACTTCGGCGGTCTACTCGAAAATCGAGGCGCTCATCCCGCAAGCTGCCTCAAAAAAGACGATTGCGGAAGCCAAACCGCTCGTCGCGCAGATCATCGCGCTCGCGAAAGAAGCAGAAACAGGTATCAGTGCTGTGACGCCTGCCCCGACCGCTAACCCCGATGCGCTCTACGGGTTAAACAATGCGTTCGTTGCAGGTCTGGCGCTCGTTGAAATACCGCTTGTGCCGGGGGATGCCGCCGCGAAGGGCGACGACACACTCTCCGCTGCCGCGCCGACCGCTACCCCGACGGTTCCCGGTCCAGTCGTACAGGATACGGCGACCCAGAAGGTCGTGATGATCCATGATATGCTGTTCATGCCTGCGACGCTCACGATCAAGGCCGGAACGTCGGTCGTCTTCAACAATATGACGTCGATGGAACATACAGCGAACGCCGACGACGGCTCGTTCACGACGGGGATCATTGCGCCGGGAGCCGTCTCAAAGGCGATCAAGTTCACGAAGCCGGGGACCTATGGCTTCTACTGCGAGTATCACGGTGCGCCCGGCGGGATCGGGATGTCCGGGGTGATTGTGGTGCAATAAGTCACTATGAGTACGCTGCACCTCTGGGCGCGCATCCTAGAGGTGTAATAGATAAAGTAGTTGTTTTGGAAATATTATTGAGGGAGTACCAAGTGGATTTTACTCATGAACTCAGGGTTCTGGATTGGCTTGGCTCCGACGAAAAAGGGCTTGGCTACTATTTGTATTTTTTGAACCTGCGCTTTTCTAAAAGCCCCGAAGCCTTATCACGCTTGCGACAGGTAGCGAACCAACTTGAACGAGAACCAGACTACTGGCAGTATTTGATCAATGTTTCTGGTTGGCGTACACAGATAATCGGATGCTACTCGCTTCTAATAACACAAAATAAAGATCATCTTGAGGCTTTGAAAATCGGGTTGCGTCGGAACACTTGGAGCAGTCCACAAGTCGCAGTTACATTGGGAATACTTTACCCTTTCGATGCACTGCTCTATTTAGAACAGTGGCTAAATCCGAGTAGTGATGCTAATCCTAAAGCTATTGCTGGTGCATATCAAGTTCTCCTACATTTAGGGGCGTCCAGCGCCAAGAATTTCGACATTGAAACTTACCGTGACAGGTCCCATCCGACATCAGGTTATACTAGCGAGAGTCACTGGCGCAGCGATTTTGACATCGGACGCAGAGTGTCTCAGTCGCATTGGCAAGCATGGCAGGAAATAATTGCGCAAGGCATAACCTGATAAATGCTCTGGTCTGGATAACACATCAAAAATAATCTACAGAAAACGCTTGAGACGACCGATGAGTAGAATTGAAAATACAGCGGTCGCAAGAAACCCTATCAGAGCGCAAAGAATAATTTCTGGCGGCATATTCAATCACACGCAAATAAAGGTGAGGTCATCCGTCGTACCCTCATCTAGTGCCTTTAGCGCGCGCGCCGCCATAGCTTCAAGCAGTGGTTGCGTGCGCGCAAACTTTTTATCCCACAGCGCATCGTCAGCCGCGAGCATTTCCGGCGTGACTGCCTGAACGGTGATAATCACCTCGCCCGGTGGCAAGTTCACAGCTTGCGGAATGTCGAGATGTCCATCTTCATCGACGCGACCCACCAATCGAATGGCATTTTCCATCGCGCTGCATCCTTTTTACGTGAAAGGGATCGCGGCTCATCCGACACGCGACCCCTGTGCATTTGTTTCGGGTTATCCCGTAACCGGGACGTTGATCAAACTGCCGTTGATGTTCAGGTACGCCGAACTCGACCAGCCGATCAAGCCGTTCACGTTGAGTTGCAGCCACGAGTTATCGCGGTTGCGCCCGACGATCTGGTACACCTCGCCGCGATTCAGGCCGCCGATGTCCGGGAAGTAGATCGCGGGTCCGCGCCGCAGATATAGCTTGTACGCGGTCACGGTCGCGAAGAGGTTGCCCGGCGCGGGCGGCTGCTGGCTCTGATACGGGCGCGTGATCATGTTCTGGTAGTAGAGCGGCGGGTTCTGGCCGTTCGGCGGGTCCCATGTCAGGGCGATCACGGCGTCGTAGTAGTTCTGGAAATATTCGAGCCGGATCGTATGCAGGCCTTCGGTCAGGTCCACCGGGACACGCACCTGCGTTGCGGCCTGCGGACGCCAGTTATCGACAATCAGCGTCGTGTCGATATACAACCGCGCGCCGTCATCGGAGGTGAGATAGAAGCTATACGGGCGTCCGGGGAAGTAGAGCGTCCGCGTGAAGCGCACGCTGTAGTTCGTGAAGCCA
The DNA here is from genome assembly GCA_965246845.1 of Aggregatilineales bacterium. Classification (GTDB taxonomy): domain Bacteria; phylum Chloroflexota; class Anaerolineae; order Aggregatilineales; family UBA2796; genus JBBRMW01. The sequence continues at coordinate 45,020 of CBDFFR010000003.1, read as the reverse complement.
ATCCCGCGTCCGGGTCCGGTGCGGCTCCAGTCGTAGTTGATCCCGCCGCTGCCATCATCGCGCGTGAAAGTCGGGACACCCTGCAAGTACGGGTTGTTGAAATACTCGCCGTACCAATTCGTGAGCTGGTACGGCGGCGGACCGACCGCCGTGCGGTAATCGAGCTGCATGATCGCTTGCCCGGTCCAGTGGAAGAACTCGATACGGATGTTGTGGACGCCCGCCGAAATCGGGACATCGATGCTGTATGCGACGGGTGAGGGCTGCTGGATGAATTGATCGACGACGGTGTTGTTGTCGATGAACATCCGAATGCCGTCTTTGACGGTAAGCGTGAAGCGGTACGTCCCGGCATTGAAGGGCAGGCTGGCCGTAAACCGCGCGGAGAAATAATCCGCAGGGATTGCCGCATCGGGTGAGCCGTAGCCCCAATTGAAATTGAGCGCGGACTCGTAGCGCGTGGATACTGGCACGCCCTGCAAGTAGGGATTGTTGAAATATTGAGTCAGCCATTGCGTCTGGATGCCGCCGATGAAATCCCACGTCAGCGCAAGCTGTGAGGTCCCTTGACCCTGATAATATTCGACGGTGATGTTGTGGAACCCGGCGACGACCTGCACGTTGACGTTGTAGGTCGCGGTCTGGTCGTGCCACTGGTCGAGGATGCTCTGCCCATCGATGAAGACGCGGATGCCGTCATCGACGACCATGTTGAAACGGTAGGTCCCCGCATTCAGGTATTGAACCGAGTTCCAGCGTGCGGACCAAAGCTGCCCGCCAATGCCGGGACCGGGACCGTAACTACCCCAGTTGAAAATCAGTACCGGGTCAATGCGGGTGAAGGTCGGCTGACCGAGCAAACTGGGATTGCTGAAATAGGAACCCGTCCAGTTATTTCCTGTATCTGCTTTGGCCGGGGCGCTGCTAACACCAAACACGCCTGCCAGCAGCAGGCCGACGAGCAGGAGTTTGAATAACCGCGAAAGGTGAGGATGTCGCAGGTCCATAAAGGGTTCTCCACGAGCGAGGCGCATATTTTGTCTGAGTCTAGCATATCCTGAAAATCGCCGTCACGTTATACGCAAATCCGACGCCTGCCTGCGCTCCTCATCCGTGTTGATGCTGCATCTCTTCATTGCACTCGCTCCAGCGCTTAAAGCATCGATGACCGGAAATTAACAATTTACTCCTAGACTTTCAGTGTCGTCCAGAGCATTGAAAGGTCAGCGCTGATGTATAGACACTTCCTCACACGGTTGGCTGCCGCATTTTTCGCATTGTCGATGGTCATCGTGGCGCTTGCCCAACCTGCTGCAAGCCATGCACAGTCATCCGCAAAGCGTTTCTCGATTGCGGTCATTCCCGATACGCAGTACCTGTTCGATCAGGATCGCGGTAATGCCGATGTGCTTAAGGCGACCGTCCAATGGATCATCGATAACACAGAAAAGTACAATATTGTTTTCACTGCGCACCTGGGTGATCTCGTAGAAAATGCTGACGCATCGGAATTCGAGGCGGCCAGCGCTGTCTTTCGGATGTTCGATGAGAAGGGCATTCAATATAGCGTGCCTGCTGGCAACCATGACCTGAAGGACAGTGGGACGTTCAGCAATGCGCGCGACAAGGACGAGAGCTTCCTGAATTATTTCGGCGCGGCCAAGCGGCTGGGCGATCAGAAAACATTCGGTGGCGTTAGCCCGGATGGGTACAGCAGCTTCTTCCGCTTTTCAGGAGCGGGACAGGATTGGCTGCTATTCGCGCTTGATTGGCAGGCGTCCGAAGCGACGTTGGCATGGGCGCAGGGGGTAATCGACACTAATCCAAAGCTGCCCGCCATCCTGACCACGCATCAGCTCGTTGAAGATGACGGTTCCGGGCAGGGTAAGGCGACAATTACAGAATATGGTAACTATCTTTGGGAGAACCTGATTCGCAAGAACGATCAGGTTTTCCTGACGCTGAATGGTCACTACTGGCCGCCCGCGCGCACGGTCGTCCAGAACGCAGCGGGTCACGATGTCCACATGCACATCACCAACTATCAGGATCGCTATTATGGCGGCGCAGGGACGATGCGTTTGTACCAGTTCGATTTGGATCAGAACACGGTCGACGTCTCGACCTTCGCGCCTTGGGTCATGGCGAAACCCGCCGCACAGCGGAATGCACTGGATGTCGCGGAGTATCTGGACCCGGTGAATCATTTCACGTTGCCGCTTGGTTTTGCAGAGCGATTCAGTGGCTTCTCTGGCATAAACAAGCCCGCTGCTCAAGTCCGCGACGTAAAAACAATGGTGGTTGCCAATACCGTCGCCTATTGGCGCTTCGAGGGCGAGGCGGGCAAGCCGCTCGGCACACAAGGCGTCGTCGTCAGGGACCTCTCCGGCAATGGCAACGATTTGATGCGGGTTGACCTCGCGAACAGCAAACCCGCTGACCTGATCTGGACCAGTGACCGCGCCGAAGGACAGCCGGGCGCGGGTAGCATCTTCGTGAATGGCTCCAAACGCAATCCAAAGTTCGGTGGCTCGTACCTGCGCACCGCCGACGATGCGATGCTCAATAAGCAGACGTTCGAGAAGGGCTATACTATCGAAGCATTTGTGAAACTACCCGCCGATTGCTGCGACGACAAACATGCGTGGATGGGCGTGCTGGCGCGGATGGGGACCGGCAAAGACATCGGCCAGAAGGAAGACGATCCCGATGAGCCAGTCACGCAATTTGCGATTTCGCCGGGACGTCAGTTGCAATGGGCGATTCGCACGACCAACTTGCAAACTATGCTCACGAACTGGTCACACGAGGTCGATGCGAATCACTGGTATCATGTTGCCATCGTCAACGACGGTAGGCAAACAGTCATGTTTGTCGATGGTGCGCCAATCCTCCGCAACCCGAAGCGGGAGAGCATCGGCCTCGCGACGACCAACGAATACTGGTTGATTGGCGCGGGTCACTATGCTCGTGAGGTCGAGCAGGCATTCTACGGAAACCTGGGCGACATCCGCATCGTCGCGCGTCCGCTCACCCCCGCCGAGTTCATGAACGCACGCTGATAATCACCTTCAACTCCATCCAATCTGAATGCGCGGGACCTGGCGAATAGGTCCTGCGCGTTGTTTGTGCCTCGTTTTCATCCGGCATGATAAAATACTTTGTGGAAGAGCAATTCAGACAATATAGCGCACCGAAACGAGTATGCTTGCCATGCCGGACATCAAAGCGTTTGTTTTCGACCTCGATGGCGTGTTGACCGACACCGCAGAGTTTCACTACCGCGCGTGGAAGCGGCTCGCGGATGAGAACGGGCTGCCTTTCACGCGCGAGGACAACGACCAGCTACGCGGCGTGGACCGCGCCGAAAGCCTGCGCCGTCTGCTCAAAGGCAAAGAAGTCCCGGTGGAGCAGTTCACGGCATGGCTCGCGCTCAAGAACGATTATTACCGTGCCTATTTGAAGGAAATCACCCCAGCGGACCTGCTGCCTGGCGTCGCCCTGTTCCTGACGGAAGCGCAGGAAGCCGGGATTAAAATTGGCGTTGGCTCCGCGAGCAAGAACGCGCGCGAAGTCTTGCAGAATTTGGGGATCGGGGCGCTGATGGATGCGGTTGGCGATGGCTACAGCGTGGTCAATCCGAAGCCCGCCGTCGATTTGTTCGTCTGGGTGGCGGGTCGACTGGATGTCAGCCCGGCGCAAACAGTCGTTTTCGAGGATGCCGAAGCGGGCATTGACTCCGCGAAGCGCGGCGGGATGCTGACGGTCGGGCTGGGTCCGGCCAGCCGTGTCGGGGCGGCGACAATCGTGCTATCGACGCTGGACGGCGTGCATGTCGCGGATGTGCTGGCGAAGCTGAATGCGGCGCAGATGAGCTAAGAGCAGCGCAAGCACAACTCGCACCTTAAGGCTGCATCACGCGCCGCACTGCCTCGATAACATCATCCTTACTCGGAATAACATATGCTTCGAGTGGAGCGCTGAACGGGATCAATCCCTCACCCTTCAGCGTCACGCGCACAATTGGGCTTTCCAGCCACCAAATCGCCTGATCGGAAATGCGCGTCGCGACCTCGCCGCCCCAGCCGCCCGCATGGACGGACTCTTCAACGATGACCAGCCGCCCGGTCTTCTTCACCGAACCGAGGATCGTTTCCATGTCGAGCGGAACCAGCGTGCGCGGATCGATTACCTCTACGGAGACGCCTTCCTTCGCCAGCGCTTCGGCGGCAGTCGTCGCGACGCCGACCATCTTCTGCGTGGCGATGATCGTTACGTCCTCGCCCGCACGGACGATGTTCGCGACGCCGAACGGGACGAGGTGTTCACCGTCAGGGACCTCGCCCTTCTCCGCGTACTGGTTCTTGTGTTCAAGGAACACGACCGGGTTGTTGTCGCGGATCGCGGTCTTGAGCAGGCCAAGCGCATCGGCGGGTGTGGATGGCACAGCGACCTTGAGACCCGGCGCTTGCATGAACCACGTCTCGCAGCATTGCGAATGCTGGCTGCCGAAGCCCACGCCGCCACCCTGCGCCGCACGGATCGTGAGCGGGACGCTAATCTGGCCGCCGGACATGTAGCGGAGTTTTGCCGCCTGATTGGTGATCTGGTCGAGCGTGACCGCCGCGAAATCGGCAAACATAAGTTCGATCACCGGGCGCATCCCGGTCAGCGCCGCGCCGATGCCCGCACCGACAATCGCATTTTCAGAGATAGGCGTATCGCGCACGCGGTCCGGTCCGAACTTTTCATAGAGGCCGGGCGTCACTTTGAAGACACCGCCCGCTTTCCCCACATCTTCACCGAAAAAAATCACGTTTTCGTCGCGTGCGAGTTCTTCATCGAGCGCGCGGCAAATCGCTTCACGATAGGTCAATTGTGGCATGGTCTATACCGTCCTTATGCCCAGATGTCTTCGGTAACGCTTTCGATAGCGGGGTACGGCTGCTCCATCGCCCAGCGCGTTGCCGCATCGACCGCGCTTTCCGCGTCCTGCTGCATTGCATCGAATTGTGGCTGGCTGAGTTCCCCGTCGTGCATCATCCGCTCGCCCAGAATGTGAATCGGGTCGCGCTTGAGCCATTCGTCCAGCTCGCCCGCCTTGCGATAGGGAGCCGGGTCGGTACGCGAGTGGCCGCGATAACGATACGTCTTCGCCTCGATGAATATGGGGCCGCCGCCGTTCCGTGCGCGATCCACCGCCGCACTCATGACGCTGTGGACGGCTTCCGCATCCTGCCCATCGACCATCACGGCGGGCATCGCGTAGCCTGCGATGCGGTCCACGACATTCGGCGTCGGCGAGGTCGTCTCGAACGGGCTGTATTCACCGTAGAGGTTGTTCTCGCACAGAAAAATGCTCGGCAGCTTCCAGACCGAAGCGAGCGTAAGCGCTTCGTGAAACGCGCCGATATTGGCTGTACCATCTCCGAAAATCGCGACCGCGACCGCTCCGGTTTTGCGAAGCTGTGCGGTGAGCGCTGCGCCATTGGTGATTGGCAGCCCCGCGCCGACAACCGCAAAAGTCCCAATCAGGCCATGTTCCATATCCGTCAGGTGCATCGACCCGCCCTTGCCCTTCGAGCAGCCCGCCGCCTTGCCCATCATCTCGGCCATAAGGGTCCGCAGCGACATACCGAGCGCCAGCGCATGGCCGTGTCCGCGATAGGTGCAGGTCACGGTATCGCCGCGCTTCGGGTCGAGCGCGTGCGCCATGCCGACGCTGACCGCTTCCTGTCCATCGCAGAGATGCGTCGTGCCGCGTATCACATTTTCAAGGAACAAATCCTGAATGCGGCCTTCCGCGTGGCGAACTTCCATCATTGATTTAAGCATGGCGAGCCGCGTTTGCGCATCCAGCCGGGTAGTTTCGCGCTGCATTTCGATATTCATCAGTAAAAATCCCTTTAACCTTGTGCCGCGAACGCTTGCAGCGCCGCGTCGAATGCGCCGAGAAATTGCGCGGCCAGCATCCCATCGACGACGCGATGATCCGCTGAGAGCGTGAGGTGCGCGGTGCGCCGCACGAACAGGCCGCCATCGATCACGAAAGGCCGTTCGCGCAGCGCACCAATCGCCAGAATGCCGACTTGCGGCGGGTTGAGGATGGCGGTGAAGCGGTCGATTTGCGGGACGACGCCAAGATTGCTCAGGGTGAATGTCCCGCCCGTCATCGCGTCCGCTGCGAGTTTGCCGCTGCGCGCCTGCGCGATCAGGTCGCGCGACCGTTCGGCCAGCCCGGAGAGCGAATAGTCGTCCGCGCGCTGCAACACGGGGGTCAGCAATCCATCCGGGAGCGCGACCGCGAGCGCGAGATGGACGTGATCATATTGGAACAGCTTGCCCGCCTCGAAGGTCGCGTTGAGCGAGGGCTGCGCGCGGAGCGCCTGCACCGTCAGATAAAGCAAAAGCGCATTGACGCCTATGCCTGCGGGCAACTTCGCCAGCGCACGGGTGAAATCGAGTTCCGCAGTGACGTAGAAATGCGGGGCGTCCTGCGCGCTGGCGGTCAGCTTGCGGGCAATCGTCCGCCGCATGTTGGACAGTGCGACTTCGCGCCGTCCTTCCTGTGTCGCTGTCGCAACAGGTGCGGCGGTCGTTGCAGCAGTCGACGCGGTTGCGGCGGGTTCGACTTGCTGCGCCGCCGTGCCGTTGGGCTGCCGCGCGCCAAGCGCCGCTTCGACGTCCGCGCGCGTGATGCGTCCCAACGCTGCCGACCCACGTACCGTGCGCAGGTCCAGACCGCCATCGTGCGCCAGTTTACGCACGGCGGGCGCGGCTAGTGGACGTTCTGTGCTATGTGGCTCTGTAGCGAGCGCCGCATGAATATCGTTCACCTGCACGCGCCCGCCGCGCCCCGATCCCGCGACCTGCGCCGCATCCACGCCATGCGCTTCGGCGATGCGGCGCGCGAGCGGAGAGACGCGATTGGTATTCGACGGAGCGCTATCGGGCGTTGGTGACGCCGCCGCGTGGTCGATGCGCGCGATCACGCCGCCAACGGGCATTGTCGCGCCTGCCTCATAAAGCTGTTCGACCAGCACGCCGTCAACCGTTGCGGCAAGTTCGACGGTCGTTTTATCGCCCTCGATCTCCGCGATGATCTCACCCTTGCGGACATCTTCGCCCACGCGCTTGCGCCACGCGATGAGCGTCCCCTCTTCCATCCCGAAGCCGACATTCGGCAGCACGACATCGTTGGACATCAGTCGCGCTCCTCTATCTGGTGCTGCGGTTCGTTCTCAGCCTTGCCGCCGGAGGCAAGCACGCCGCCACGCGCCGAGTCGCCGGGTTGAATATCCTGAAAGATAATCAGGACGTCCTCACGCCTCGCATGTCCCTCTTCAACGAGCGCTTCCGTCATCGCGCGGGCGACAGCCGCTTTCTGATCGGGCGTGCGTGTGGGGGACCAATAGACAATCACAGTAGGCATAAATAATCTTTCGGTTCAAGCTGTACGGTAGCGTGCAATGAATGTCGGATCGAGCGAGAGGCCGAACCCCGGCGCATCTGAAACATGAAAATGGCCGCCGCGTATCGGATGCTCCCTCGTCTGGATTTGCCAGAAGATCGGGTCGCGTGCCTTGTGGAAACATTCGGCGTAGGTCCCATGCGGCTGGCTGCATAGCAAATGCGCGGAGATGTGCGCCTCTTCGTGGTGGCCGACCTCGACGCCATAGGCGTAGGCAAGCGCCGCCGCCTTGCGCCAAATCGTTGGACCACCACCCCACGACGAGTCAAAATTACTGACATCGACCGATCCTTCGGCGATCAGGTCGCGCACGCCATTCAGCGTATATTCGCTCTGTCCGGCAGTGATCGGAACCCCTGCCATCGCGCGCATGTCGCGCAGCCAGCGGCGGTCGTTGTACCAGCGTACAGGCTCCTCGAACCAGCGCAGCGCGATCCCCGCCTCCCGCGCGAGCCGCACGAAGGTCAGCGCATCCGCCAACGTGTACCCCTGATTGGCGTCGGCCATGAAAATGAAATCGGCAGGCGCGGCGGCCTGTGCTGCGCGCAACCGCGTGAGGTCTTCCTGCGGAGTCGCGCCGCCGACCTTGAACTTCATGCCGGATACGCCATAGCTTACGTAGGTCTCCACCTCGCGCGCGAGTTCATCCAGTGTTTGGCCGTAATAGCCACCGATTGCGATCAGTGGCAGTGCGTCCCGATAGCCGCCCCACAGTTTGTAAAGCGGCATCGCGAGCGACTTGCCGAAAACATCCCACAAGGCGGTATCGACGCACGCAATCGCCTGGAGTGCGAGCGCCCGATCCCGCAAAATATCGAATGTGGCGGGGCGCATCGCTTCCCAGCAGCCTTCGATATTGAAAGCATCGAGACCGATCAGCGCGGGCGCGAGTTCGTTGGTGATAATCGCCAGAACGTCGGCCTGTTCCCGGTCGGTATCGCCCGTATACACCTCGCCGACAACCCCGCCGCGTGTGTAAATGCGCGTGACAATCGTGCAGCGGTTCTGCATCGAATATTTGCTGCCGCGATACACTTTATCCAGCGGCACGCGCAACCCAATTGCCTCGATCCGCTCGATGCGCAGTGAGTCTGCGTTCATTCCTTGATGGCTCCGGCAACCAGACCCTTGATGAAATAGCGCTGGCCGAGCAAATAGAGGACCAGCATCGGCGCGCTCGCGAGCAGCATCCCGGCCATCGCGACCGGGACATCGCTGTTATAGCGCGACCCGAAGACGGTGATCCCGACCATCAGCGTGCGCAGGTTGTCCTTCGGGAGCAGCACCAGCGCGACCAGCAGATCGTTCCAGACGTAGAGCGCGTTGACAATCACCATCGTCAGGATCGCGGGAGTGGAGAGCGGGACCAGCACGCGCAGCAGGATTTGCCAGAGGGTCGCGCCATCGATCAACGCGGCTTCAATCAGTTCGCGCGGCAGGGTGCGGAAAAAGTTGGTCAGCATATACACCGCGAATGGCGCGACCAGCCCTGCGTAGATGAGGATCGTCCCCGGATAGGTGCTGATCAACTGTATCTGGCTCAACATCAGGAAGATCGGCACGATGATCACGACAGGCGGGATGACCATCAGCAGCGTAATCATGATCAACAGCGCGTTGCGCCCCGGAAAGCGCATCCACGCGAAGGCGAACGCAGCGAGGATCGACACGAACGAGGCCAGCCCGACCGCGCCCGCAGTGAGGACGATGCTATTGCCGAACCAGACGAAGAAGCGCCCGCCGCGCAACGCCGTGTCGAAATTGGTCAGCACGACTTGCACAGGCAACCCGATTTTATTGGCGCTGTAGTCGTCCTGTGATTTGACGGCGGTGATTACCATGAAATAGGCGGGCAGCAACACGATCAGCGACATCAGAACCAGGATGACATGCGCGGGCAAACGAATTCCGCCCGGCTTGCGGGTCGTCTCCTGATCCTGCGCCTGTGCGCGAAGCCGCGTCGAGGTAAGTTGCGTCATGCGCGGTTGCCTTGCCTTTCCCATTCCTGCTGTTCGCGCAAACGCAGCACAAACACCGGGATCATCAAAATTACGGTTGTGACCAGCAACACGACCGCGACCGCCGACGCAATGCCCGGCAGTGCGTTACGGAACGCGAAGTTCCACATATACAGTTCCAGCACGATTGTTGCGTTGCCGGGACCGCCGCGCGTCATCGAATAGACATAGGCGAAGACCCATGCGAGCATCGTGATCATGCTCACCACCACGTAAAATTCGATGATGCTGCGCATTTGCGGGATCGTCACATAGACGCGCCGCTGCCACCACGAAGCGCCGTCCACCTTCGCCGCATCTTCCAGCTCTTCATTCAAACTGAGCAGCCGCGCGAGGAACAACACCGTACCGAAGCCGCATTCGCGCCAGATGATCACGATCAAAATGGTCGGGAGCGCGTTGTCTGCGCCGCCGATCCAGTCGCGCGTCAGCGCTTCGAGGCCGAGCGTGCGCAGCCCGGTATTAATCGCGCCGTTCAATTGAAACAGATTGCTGAAGACGACCCCGATGATCGGGATCGCGAGGATGTACGGCAGGAACAGGATCGTGCGGTACAGCTTCCAGCCGCGCACCTGTTCATACAACACAATCGACAGAAACAGCGAGACGATGAGCAGCAGCGGGACCGCCGCGATCAGCAAATAGGCGTTGTGCGTGACGGCCAGCGCGAACGTATCATCGCGCAGGATTTGTTCGTAGTTGGTCGTGCCGATGTACGGACCTTCGTTCACGCGGATGCGTCGCTGGCTGAAATCCACGATGGAAACGAGCGGATAGGCGAAGACGAACACAAGCAGGATCAACAGCGGTGCGATGAAAAGGAGCGGTGTCAGGCGGCTGGTGCGAATCATCGTGTCACCATGTACTCATCAAACCGCCGTCCACGACGAGCAATTGCCCGGTCATGTAGCGGCAGTAATCGGACGCGAGGAAAACGACGGTCCCGCTCACATCTTCAGGCAGCCCGGTACGCCCCAACGGGACCTTGCGCCGCTCGACATACCACGCTTTGAAATCGGGTGTGGTCGTCTCGTCCACGCCATCCACGAAGGACATGGGCGTTCGCATGAAACCGGGCGCGACCGCATTGGCGAGGATATTATACGGCGCGAGTTCGACCGCGAGCGATTTCGTATAAGCGATGATCGCGCCTTTCGCGGCGTTGTACGCGCCGTTGCCGCCGCTGGACCCAAAACCCTGTACCGATGAAATGCTGATGATGCGTCCCCACTGTTGTTTGATCATATACGGCGCGGCCAGTTTACAGCCCATGTATACCGCTTCGAGGTTGACTGCGATTTGCGTCCGCCAGTCTTCCAGCTTATCTTGCAGGATATTTCCATAGATCGCAATAGCGGCATTGTTCACAAGAATATCAATATGGCCGAATTTGGACGCTGCGTCCGCGAGCGCCTTCTCATAAGCTGCGTAATCGGTCAGGTCGAGCGCGTATGCCGCCGCCGTGCCACCTTTCGCTTCGATTTCCTGCGCGGTGGCATTCAGCGTTTCCGGGTTGCGCTCCAGCAGCACGACCGCCGCGCCTTCTTCCGCGCATTCCCGCGCTATCGCCTGCCCCAACCCTTGTCCCGCGCCCGTGACGACCGCGACCCGGCCTTCCAGTAATCCTCGTCCCAAGTTCTGTAGTCCTTCTTTAACTGTCATCCGCGACGCGCAGCACCATCCGGTTAACGCGCCCCGTCTCGACCAGCGCAATCGCTTCGTTGATGCGTTCCAGCGGCCACACATCGGAGACGAGCGAGACCAGATCGAGCATCCCGGCCTGCACCATGCGCAGCACCTTCGGGAAGTCGATCATCGGGCGGGTGGAGCCATAGCTGGACCCGATCACGCGGTTTTCGTCCTGTGCGATCCAGTACGGCGGGAAGCCCGCCAGCGCATTTTCCGTCGGCTGCCCGATCAGTACAGTCGTCCCGGCGCGGCATGTCGCGCGGTAGGCCTGCTCCGCGATTTCGGTTTGCCCGGTCGCCTCGAAGGTGAATTCCGCGCCGCCGCCCGTGATCTCGCGCACGGCTTGCGCGGCATCAACCAGCGTCGCATTTACAAAATGCGTTGCGCCGAAGTGCCGCGCGTCCTTCTCCTTTTCGGCGCGCACATCGACCGCGATGATCGGGAGCGCACTACATAATTTCGCGCCCTGTATCGCGCTCAACCCCACACCGCCGCAGCCGAAGACCGCCACGCTGTCGCCGGGGCGCACCTGCGCAGTGTTGAGTGCCGCGCCGAGTCCAGCCATCGCGCCGCAGCCGAGCAGACAGGCTTCTTCCGGCGCGGTCTCCTGCGGGATGCGAATCGCGCCGTTGTGCGGCACGACGGTATACTGGCAGAACGACGAGACGAGGCTCAGGTGGTGGATCGGACGGCCATCCTTCTCGAAAAAGCGCACCGTGTCGTCCCACATCGTCCCCTGTGCGGCAGCACGCGCGACCTCTTCACACAGGACGCTGCGCCCCGCGACACAGAAGCGGCAGTGACCGCACGATGGCGTGAAGGTCAGCACGACCTTCCTCCCCAATGCGCGACTTCGGCACGCCGGGACCCACCGACTCGACGATACCGCACGCTTCATGCCCCAGAATCACGGGCTTGGGGTGCGCCCACACGCCACGCAGGTAATGAATATCGCTGCGGCAAATCCCCGTCGTCAGGATTTTGACGCGGACTTCCATCTCGTGCGGGTCGTCGCAAATAACTTCTCGCAGGTCGAGGACATCGCCCTCACCCGGTGCATCGCAGACCGCTGCCAGCATCGAAAGTTTTGCCATAATCTGTATAGTTCTCTAGATCATCGTCATGCCGCCGTCAATCGGCAGCACCGCGCCCGTGATGAACGACCCGGCATCGGAACAGAGGAACAGCGCCGCGCCTGCGACCTCTTCCGGCGTGGCGTAGCGGCCAAGCGGATGCAGCTTCGCGAGGACTTGCATCCCGGCGGCTTCCCCGCCTTCCATCCCGCCCGCGTAGCCGCGCGTCAGCGGCGTATCGATCACGCCCGGCGCGAGCGCGTTGGCGCGCAATCCATCCTTCGCGTAATCGGCGGCGATGCACTTCGCGAGGTGATGCAGCCCGGCCTTCGCGACGTTGTACGCGACATCGCCTTCCCATGCGACCATGCCCGCCACCGACCCGACGAATAGCACCGATGGCTTGTTGCCCTTCACCAGCGCGGGCAGCAGGTGCTTCGCGAGGCGAAACGCGGCGGTCAGGTGAATAGCGAGCATTCGGTCCCACGTCTCATCCGGGGTCTGGTGCGTGGGCTCAGTTTGTGTCACATCGATTCCAGCACAGTGGACGAAAATATCCAGCCCATCGAGCGCAGCAAGGACTTCTTGCGCGGCGCGGTCGGTCTCCGGGCGCGAGGCGAGATCGGCACTGACGACGACGGCTTTACCGCCACTCGCGTTGATTTTATCGGCGAGCGTTTGCGCCTGCGCACCGTGCCGCGACGCACCTATCACGACCTGCGCGCCTTCTTCCGCGAAGGCCTGTACTATCGCCGCGCCGATTCCGCTTGAGCCGCCCGTGATGTAGGCGCGGCGTCCGTCCAGTTTGCCTGTCATACTCCCGCTACTTCCTTATCTACGTCTAATTTCCGATCATCAGCCACCAGTCACCTCTTTCGCTGGTGGCTGGCGGCTGACAGCCTAGAGTTTGAGGTCGTTCGCCCAGATCGTGTACTTTTCCAGCAGGTCCGGGTTTTGCTCACGCCACTTGCGCGCGACATCGGCGGCCAGTTTCCCGGCCTGTTCGCCCGTGAATTCGCCCGCGATGATCTTTTGCGAGTTGACGAACATCGCGTCAGTCCAGAACAGTGTCGGCATCAGGTTCGAGATGTACGGAACGCTATTCCCGCCGTTGCCCTTCACCCACGTCTCCCAGAGCGTCTTCGTGGTCGCGTCCTTGATTGCCGCGCCGTCCCAGGCGGTGCTGGCGGGCAGGATTTTCACATCGGTGAACATACTGGCGAGCTGATCCGGCTGGAGCAGAAATTGCAGGAAATCCGCCGCTGCTTTCTTGTTCGCGCTCTGCGACGAGATGCCGATGCCTGCCGTATCGACAATCGGCTTGCCCGCCATCTTGCCCTTGCCGAAGACCGGGAACACCATCGTCCCGACTTTATCCGCGCCGAGCGTCGCCTGCATCTTCGGGACCAGCGCCATCGCGATGGATGTCATCGCGCCTTTTCCGGCTCCGAACAGGTCAATCCCCGGATACAGATCAATCGAGTTCATGTCCTTGTTGAGGTAGCCCGCCTTCCAGAGCTGCTCCAGCTTCGCCCAATGTTCCCAATACTTCGGCTCGCGCCAATCCAGATTGGCGGCGAAGAGGTTGAGCGCATCGGCGGCGGAGTCGAGGTTCTGGCCGAGGCCGAAACCCATATACCATTCACCCCAGGGACCATCCTTCAACCCGCCGACAATCGGCGTCGTGCCGCTCGCCTTGAGTTTCTCGCAGGCCGCGAGCAGTTCATCCCACGTCTGCGGCGGCTTGTCGGCGTTCAGTCCCGCCTTGCTGAAGAGTTCCTTGTTGTACAGATAGACGAGCGATTGCCCGTACCAGCCGACACGATACTGCTTGCCCTGATAGACGCTCAACGGGGTCGCGTTCGAGCTTTTCAGGACATCATCCGGGATGAGACCGTTCAGCGGTTCGACGTAACCGAGCCATACGCTCTCCATGTGATAAATGCCATTCCAGAAATACTGGATGTCGGGCGCGTTCTTCGCGGCGGCGGCAGTCTGGAAGTCCGAAATCACGTTTTCAGTGGCCGAAAGCGTGGTTTCGACAGTATTGCCAGTTTTGGCTTTGTAGGCGTCAACGACTTTTTTCAAATAGGTTTCCAGGCCGGGTGCTTCCTGCTCGCCCCACCAGCCCATGCGCATATTAGCGGACTGCGCACGGGCGGTTCCGAATGCGGGGGCGATGCCCGCCATTGCCAGCGCAGCGCCTGTCAGTTTGACAAAATCACGTCTGGAAATCTTAAGGTGGTTACTCATGTCACTCTTCCTTATTTCAAAACAGGCTATTTTATACCGTGATCACGCAGCCATTGCGAGAAATTGCAAGCTGGAATTGGTCATCTTGAGGAACGTGGAAGCAGCACATCGAAAACACTGTCGAAAGGCGCTCGCCTGCGCCTAGTGTGACGTGCGTTCCAGTGGTTTCGATCACCTGCGCGAGACCGGAACCGGGGTAGCTCGTCCAGGGTTCGCACGCGACGGTATACGCCGTCCCATACCAGGGGAAGCCCTGCGCCGCGCCGACTTCCTGCCACAGCCAGCAGCACGCGAACGGCGCGCCCCACGCGAAGCCGACGCCCAGCCCTAGTGCCGCGTTCGTCACGGCGAACCAGGGATCGCCCGCGAAATCGAGCAGATAGGCGAGCAGGTCCCGCCGCTCGTGCGCTCCCGGCAGGCGGCTCAGATCGAGCCATCTCTCATCTTTGCCCTGCGCGTGCGGCCAGATCGAACGCGCGCCCGGCACGAGCGGATTGAGCGGCGGATCGTAGGTCGCATCGGCGAGGACGGTCCGCGCGTTGGTATGCAGCCGCGCTTCACTGCTCAGGAGCGGCGCTCCAAGCGCGGGGTGGTGTCCCCACATCAGCGGATAGGCCACTTCCGACCAGTTGACCATCTCCTCTTCGATGAAGAGCGTTGCGAGACCCGCACGGAGCGTCATGCGCCGCCGCAGTTCGAGCGGGCTGCGCCGCAACCGAACATGCGCTTCGACCGTGACGTGTTGCTCGTCCTGTTCAAGGATAGTCACATCCCACGCGCGCATCGTCGATTCGCCATGAAAGCCGAGTTCGACGCCCAGCACCTGACACGAGCTACCGCCATTCGGGAAGATTTCCTGCCAGCCGCCTTCATAGCGTTCCAGCCAGTGTGTTTCGCTGCCGCCGGGTCCAGTATAGGGTTGCGCCGGGAGTAGCCCTTGCGGTGATTTCCATAACACATCGACGCCGGATGCGAGATCAATCACGCTGTAAATATCCGCACCCTTTTCCGGGACGATTACCACACGCAGCAAATCGTTCTCAAGGGTCAGCAGTTCGACCCCTGTTTCGCTTCGGCTGTATTGTGCTGTGCATGATGCCATCTGACACCTGACGTTTCTATTCGCACTTTTGGAAATTATAATTTATAATAACGTGCTACGGCGCTCTGTCAACATTTTGCGCTGAGAACTTTCGCAGATATTGCGCAGCACGGGGTCGAACGTGGGGGAACTGAACGGACGGATCGCGATTGTAACGGGGGGGGGGCGCGGGATCGGGCTTGGCATTGCCGAACGGCTTGGTGGCGCAGGTGCGCAGATCGTCCTCGCAGAACTCAGCGCGGCAATTGGAGAAGAGGGCGTGCGCCTGCTCGCGGAGAAAAACATCGCGGCGGTCTTCCACCCCACCGATGTGACGCGCGAGGAAAGCGTGCAGGACCTCGCTGCGCGCGTCGCGCGGGACTTTGGCCGTGCCGATATTCTGGTCAATAACGCGGGTCTCGCGAAGATCGAACCGACCGAAACGCAATCGCTGGCTGATTGGCAGGTGCAAATCGATGTGATGCTGACGGGCGTGTTTCTGTGTACGCAGCACATTGGGCGGCTGATGCTGGAAGCGAAACGCGGCGTCGTGCTGAATATCAGTTCGATAGGCGGGCTGGGTGGCTGGCCGATGCGTTCCGCGTATAACAGTGCAAAGGCAGGCGTAATCAGCCTGACGGAGAACATCGGGACCGAATGGGCGCGGCGTGGTGTGCGCGTGGTCAGCATTGCGCCGGGCGTGACGCGCACCGCGATTTTGCAGCAAATGGTCGAGGAAGGGATCGCCACGCTGGAAAAATATAACCGCCGCACGCCGATGAACCGTGTCGCGGAAATCGATGAAATTGCGAAAACCGCGCTATTCCTCGTCAGCGACCGCGCCAGCTATATCACCGCGACGACGCTCACCGTCGATGGTGGCTGGACGGCGTGGGGCAATCTCCCGGTGGACGCATAATGGGGCGCTATTCTGAAAAAATCATCGTCTTCGCCGGGATCGAAAACGAGCTGACGGCTGCGCTTGGCGAGGCATTCAAAGCCGAAGGCGCGGAGATTGCGCGGATCGATCCAGCCTTGAGGGAACCGGGAGCAATCACTGCGGCAATTGCAGAAGCGGCACGAGAACACGGCAAAATAGACGCACTGGCGACAAATTACCTGCTGCCCATGCCGCGCGAGGCAGCACTCCTCTCCGCCGAAGCATCTCCCGAAATCTGGGAGATGCAGCAACGGCAGTTTTGCACGTTGCCCGCGATGGCCGCAACCGCCGCAGGCCGCGTCATGCTTGCGCAGGGGTACGGTAGCATCGTCCACCTCGGACCCGTACACGGCCTCTTCGCGCAGGCGCAGCGGGCGGCCTATAGCGCGGCGGCGGCGGGGCTGTTCATGCACACCAAAGCGCTTGCGGTCGAGTGGGGCGCGCGAAACGTGCGCGTGAATGCTATCGCGTGCGGCGTGCTGCCCGAACAGCGTGGCGAACCTGTATCTGACGAAACGCTGCGCAGCCGCATCCCGATGGGACGCCGCGCGGAGTATCGCGAGGTATGCGAGGCGGCGTTGTTCCTCGCGGGCGACGAAGCCTCGTTCGTCACGGGCGAAGTCCTGCGCGTCGATGGCGGCTGGACCGCCTACCACCTGTTCTATCCATTCGAGACAGCTTTCTAATTACGCAATTGGAGAATTTACTGATGTCCATTATCGGCGCGGATCACACGTCTTTCACGGTGCGGGATATGCAGCAATCGCTCGCATTCTATCGGGACCTGCTCGGCTTCGAGATGATCAGCGAGCGCCCGGAAGTCACCAACCAATATTTCCGGGATGTCGTCGGCATTCCCGACCTGATCGCTTATGTGAGCTATATGCGTATTCCGGGGACGGAACACCGCCTCGAATTGATCCAGTACAAGCACCCGTTGGGGACGCCGCAGGACGTGACGCCGAACAACCCCGGCAGCAGCCACGTCGCCTATCTGGTCGATGATCTGGCGGCCATGTTCCAGAAATTGAAGGCGGCGGGCGCGACCTTCATCAGCGAGCCGGTAGCGCTCAACGAGGGACCCAACAAGGGCGGCGCGGCGCTTTATATGAAAGACCCGAACGGCATCATCATCGAACTGTTCCAGCGCGGGCGCTAATTCTAGGAAATCTGTTGGATTGACCGATGACTATTCTCAGACCGCTTGAAGACACCAAACGCACGCTGACCGCCATCGTGCAGGAGCGCATCCGTACCGCGATTGTGCATCGCGAACTCGCGCCCGGCTCGCGCATCGATCAGGCGCGGCTCGCGCAATCGCTGGAGGTGAGCCTGATCCCGGTCCGCGAAGCGCTCAAGAATCTGTCGGCGGAAGGTTTCGTACAGATTATTCCCCGGCGCGGCGCATTCGTGAGCGAGGCTTCCGGCGGCGATATGGAGGCGCTCTACGCGGCGCGTGAAATCCTCGAAGGCGAAACTGCGTTCCGTGCCGCCGCGCGCCTCACGCCGGAAGCGCTCGCCAGCCTCGATACGCTCCTGGCGCAAATGGGGGATGCGCTGGCGGTGCATGATTACACGGAGTTCACACGCACCAACCGCGCCTTCCATTTCATGATTTACCAGGCGGCAGAAAATCCATATATGCTGGATATGATCGCGACCTTATGGGACCTCGCGGAACGCTATCGTTACCGCTATTTGTTGTTCCGCGATCAGGCCGCGACGATTCAGGCCGAACACCGCGCGATACTGGATGCCTGCCACGCGCACGATGCGCCGAAACTGCGCGACGCAATTATTGACCACATGCGCCAAACGCTGCTCGGTGTCAAGCAATACCTGCTTCAAATCGAAACGCCCTGACGGGATAATCAATATGTCCGCGCACGCCCTCGACTCCGCATTTTTCAAAGACCTGTACGGCTCGGCGGCGATGCGTACCATTTTCGAGGACGACGCGCTCCTGCAAAAATGGCTGGATGTGGAAGCCGCGCTCGCCCGTGCAGAAGCTGCAAACGGCATTATCCCGCACGAAGCGGCAGCAGAAATCACCCGGCAAGCGACCACCATCGGATTCGATGTGGACGCAATCAAGCGCGGCATTGATCGCACCGCGCATCCGCTCGTATCCGTAATCTGGCAGCTTTCCGAACGCTGTACGGGCGACGCGGGCAATTACGTCCACTGGGGCGCGACCACCCAGGATGTGATGGATACGGCGCTCGTCCTGCAATTTGCGGATGCCTTTCCGCTGCTTGAAGTTACACTGGACAGGCTCATCGAGGCCGCGTCTACCCTCGCCCGCACGCATCACGATACCCTCATGGCGGGTCGCACGCACGGGCAGCACGCGCTCCCGCTCACGTTCGGCTACAAGGTCGCGGTGTGGGTTGCGGAACTGCGGCGGCATGGCGACCGTCTGCGCGCGTGCAAGCCGCGCCTGCTGACGGGACAGTTCGCGGGCGCAGTCGGCACGCTGGCAAGCATCGGCGCGGAGGGCTTCGCACTGCAAGCGGCATTCATGGGCGAACTCGGTCTGAACATCCCGGACATCGCCTGGCATACCGCGCGCGACTCGTTTGCAGAGTTCGCCAATATCCTCGCGATGCTTGCGGCAACGTGCGGCAAAATCGCGCATGAGATCATCGATTTGCAAAAATCGGAAGTCGGCGAAGTCGAGGAACCTTTCGAGATCGGCAAGGTCGGTAGCAGCACCATGCCGCAAAAGCGTAACCCGATGCTATGCGAGGCGATCCTGACGCTCGCGCGGCTGTCCCGCTACAACGCCGCCGCCACGCTGGATGCGATGCTGCACGAACACGAGCGCGATTGGTCCAGCGTGCAGATGGATTGGAAGACGCTGCCCGAATTGTGCATCATGGCGCACGGGGCGCTCGCGCTGACGGAGCGCGTCCTGCGCGGCTTGCACGTCTACCCGGATGCGATGCGGCGCAATATCGAGGCGGGTGGCGGCCTGCTGCTCGCGGAGCGGGTGATGCTTGCGCTCGGCAAAAGCATCGGGCGGCAGCACGCGCATGATCTGGTTTACGCAGCGGCAATGCGCGCGATTGAACAAAAGTTGCCCTTCGCGGCAGTTCTCAAGGCCGAGCCACAAATCACCGCGCACCTCCCGAATCAAACCATAGATACGCTGCTCGATCCGGCGCAATATACCGGGCTGGCCTCGCAAATGGCGCTGCGCGTCGTCAATTCAAAAGAAAGCGAATAAAGCATGTCTGCACTTACAGGGAAAATTGTTCTGGTGGTCGGTGGCGCGCAGGGCATCGGGCGGGCGACCGCCGAACTCTGCGCCGAACGCGGGGCGCAGGTCATCATTGCGGATATGAACGAAGCGGAAGGCGCGCAGGTCGCCGTCGCAACGGGTGGCATGTTCTACGCGGTCAACGTCGCGGATGAGGACTCGGTGCGCGGCCTCTTTGGGCAGGTGCGCGAACGTTACGGCAAGCTGGACGCGCTGCTTCAAACCGCCGGAGTGCTGCGCGGACCGTACATCCCGATTGAAGAATTCGACGTGGCAATGTTCCGCAGTGTGCTTGACATCAACGTGATCGGCAGCTTCCTGTGTTCCAAATATGCCGTACCATTGCTGCGCGAAGCCGGGCGCGGCGTGATCGTACTGGTCTCTTCAATTGCGTCGGTCGCGGGTAGTTCATCGTATGCGTATGGGACGAGCAAGGGCGGCGTGGATGCGCTGGGCGTGACGCTCGCATCGAAGCACGAGGCAGATCATATCCGGGTGAATGTCGTGCGTCCCGGCAATATCAGCACGGCGATGAAACTCTCCGTGATTGCCGAAGATGCGCAGCGGCGCGGCGAAGATTACGACAGGATGGTGGCGGGGTTCGGCCTGGGCGAGCCGAAAGGTGTGGCGCAGGTCCTGGCGTGGCTCGCCAGCAACGACGCGGATTATGTGCGCGGGGTGTTGCATACGCGCTAAAGGATATTGATAGCGGGCCTGTCAAGCCCGACCCCTACACCGGATCGCGCGCATTGTGTAGGGACGGGGCTTGACCCGCCCGGATTTCGTATAATTTTCCGCTGGCTCAACGCTCGTGATGTTGAATCAAATCCGCAATCAGCCCGGTCCACCCGGTCTGGTGGCTCGCGCCAAGTCCCGCGCCTGTATCCGCGTGGAAATATTCGTAAAACAGCATGTAGTCGCGGAAGTGCGGATCGGTCTGGAACAGCGCCGCGTCACCATTGAAAGGCCGCCCGCCATCCGCACCCTTCGTAAATAGTCGCATCAGCCGCGCCGCGAGGTCGTCCGCGATCTGCTCAAGCGTCTGGTAATTGCCGGAACCGGTCGGATGCTCGACGACGAATTCATCCCCGAAGTAGCTGTGAAACTTGCGCAACGCCTCGATTAGCAGGTAATTGATCGGGAACCAGATTGGACCGCGCCAGTTCGAGTTGCCGCCGAAAAGCGCGCTCTGCGACTCGGCGGGTTCATAGCCCACTGAACAGGTCATGCCACCATGAATCAGCGTGAAGGGCTCCGCCGCGTGCGCTTTGCTCAGTGAGCGAATGCCATGCTCGCTGAGGAACTCCACCGGGTCGAGCATCCGCTTCAAAACCCGCTTGAGGCGATGGCCGCGCACCAGCGCGAAGAGCCGCATCTCGCAATCGCCCGGCTCCTGCCAGCGCGAGACCAGCCGCGCGAGGTGCGGACGGTTGGCGAGGAACCACTCCAGCCGCAGCTTGAAGCCGGGAACCTGCATCAGCATGTCTGAATCCAGCACTTCGACCGCCAGCAACGGGATCAGGCTGCACAGCGAACGCACACGCAGCGGGAACGCGCCACCGTCGGGCGTGCGCAGCACATCGTAGAAAAACTGGTCCTGCTCATCCCAGAGCGCGATTCCCGCGTGTCCCATATCGTTCATGGCCGCCGCGATATATAGGAAATGCTCGAAGAACTTGGTCGCGATGTCTTCATAAACGTGATCGTGTGCGGCCAGTTCGAGCGCCATCCGCATCATATTGAGCGAGAACATCCCCATCCAGCTTGTGCCGTCGCTCTGGTCGAGGTGGCCGCCCGTCGGAAGCGATGCGCTGCGGTCGAACACGCCGATATTATCCAGACCGAGAAAGCCGCCCTGAAAGACATTGCGACCTTCGGCGTCCTTGCGGTTGACCCACCACGTAAAATTGATCAGCAGCTTGTGAAACATGCGCTTGAGGAAATCGACATCCGGCGTCCCGGATCGCGCCCGGTCGATCTCGTAGACGCGCAGCGCCGCCCACGCCAGCACGGGCGGGTTGACATCGCTGAACGACCATTCATAGGCGGGGACCTGCCCATTCGGATGCTGATACCACTCGCGCAGGATAAGGATGAGTTGATCCTTCGCGAAGGCCGGGTCGAGATGCGCGAACGGGATGCAGTGAAACGCGAGGTCCCACGCCGCGTACCAGGGATATTCCCAGCTATCGGGCATCGAGATCACTTCTGCGTTGTTGAGGTGTTCCCATTCGCGGTTGCGTCCGTCGCGGCGGCTTTGCGGCGGAGGTGGCTGCGCGGGGTCGCCTTCCAGCCATTGCCCGACATCGTAATGGTAAAACTGCTTCGACCAGAGCATCCCCGCGAAGGCCTGCCGCTGTACCTGCGCGAGTTCGAGATCGGCGGGTTGCAGTGCGGTATAAAACCTGTCCGCTTCGCTGATGCGTGCGGTGAACACCGCATCGAAATCGGCGAAGGCGGGTCCCTCCGGCGCTACATCGTCACTGACAAGCCGCAACCGCACCGTGACCGACTCGCCCGGCGCAATAGTTCTTTGGTAAAGCGCGGCGGCTTTGGTCCCGACCTGCGCGGGGTTGATGGCATCTGCACGCCCGCCGATCACATATTCGTGAAACGCATCCTTACAGTAAGCTGTGCCGGACGAACCGTACAACCGTGCCTGATTGGTCTCGTTTTCGGTGAATAGAAACGAGTCCGATCCCTCGCAATCGAGACGATACTCGCCAAGCGCAAAATGGGATGCGCGGATCGTGTCGCGATTGGCGGTCAGCGACGGGCGGCGCTCATGGCGTCCCCACGACCACGTGTTGCGGAACCAGAGCGTCGGGAGCAGCGTCAGTGGCGCGGCGTCCGGTCCCCGGTTCGTAACTGTGATGCGGATGCACACATCCTCCGGCGCGGCCTTCGCATATTCGACCAGCACATCGAAATAGCGGCCTTCATCGAAAACCCCGGTATCGACCAGTTCAAATTCCGGGTCACCGCGCCCACGTCTGCGGTTCTCTTCGATCAGTTGACCGTAAGGATACGCCGCCTGTGGATACTTGTATAGCATCTTCTGGTAACTGTGCGTCGGCGTGTTATCCAGAAAATAGTAAAACTCTTTGCAGTCCTCGCCGTGATTGCCTTCGGGACCACTCAAGCCGAAAAGCCGTTCCTTGAGGATCGGGTCCTGCCCGTTCCAGAGTGCCAGCGCGAAGCACAAGTAACCGTCGTCGTCGGATATTCCGGCAAGGCCGTCCTCGTTCCAGCGATAAACACGCGAACGGGCGTGATCATGCGGGAAGTACGTCCACGCCTGCCCGTCGGCGCTGTAATCCTCGCGCACGGTTCCCCATGCGCGTTCGCTGAGGTACGGTCCCCAGTGCCGCCAGGGAGCGGGGTCGGCGAGGCGGTCTTGTTCAGGGTTCGGCGTGGAGTTATCTGTCACAATAAGTATGAGTATAGGCCGATGGGGTTGAGTGCGCTACTTTCGCTGATCCGCGTGAGCGAGTGCTGCAAGCAAATCTTCGCGTTCCAAATCCACGTAATCTTCAAGGATTTCGTCGAAAGTCATTCCTGCGCTCAACCACTCAAGAATGTTTTCAACGGGATAACGCAACCCGCGAACGACAGGTTTACCATGACAAATCTCAGGATCGATAGTGATACGCGATATAAGTGAATTCATGATCTTAGCCCCGATAGTTTCACCATTATACAATGAGTCAGATCAAAATCCTTCATCCAGTGGATCACACACTCAGATAGAAATTCACTCATGGTATCCGGGTGAAGTATTGCTCCATTTCCTGTTGCACGTATTCGACCTCGTTGATCGAATATACCAGAACATGCAAATGCTCGATTGTCGCGGGTCCAACGCTCTGCAAAGTACGGAACAAGCCTTTGACCATGAGCGCTGCAACTTCCTTGATGCCTTGCCCACCGCTACCTGTCCCGAACAGCGGCAGCCCGACCCGGCGGACAGCATCAAAAGTCGGATCGATGCTGTGTCGCAACGCCTCGTTCTGGTTCAAGTCACCGACGCGCAAAATGCAATTTTTGATGGTGTTCTGAATTTGCGTCTCGTTCTTGATCGCGCTCACGGGTGACTCCATCGAACCGATGTTGAATGAGACCGTCACGGCGTGCAGCAAAAATTTAACCTTCAGTGCGCCGCGCAGGATACCCTTTGCGTGACCCGCCTTCGTCGTATACACCTGACAGAGCTGTACCGGGCGTTGACCGCCTACCGTATTCAAATCGTTCTGCACAGTATCTTCAATCAACCTTCCATCCTCGAAGTACGCGCCCTCGTTTCGCAGCCGTGACGATAGGGTGTGTACCTCGTAGAAGCGTGCCATTTGCAGGAAGTCATTCTCCGAGTTGACGATGACATCGAGGCTGCCCGGCTGCATATCCAGAATGTTGCCCACCGTGAGATGAATGCGCAGATCAGGATGTGTGCCATCCTTCATTTGGTAGGTGTGCTTTTTGAATTGAAAGCTGATTGGCAGTGTGTACCAGTGGTCCTCGCGCTGTCGGTAACGACGCTTCTGCGCGTCACGAGTATCCAGCGCCAGCCGCCGAATGGTGGCGGCCAACTGCTCGTAATCTTCCGCTCGCTGCTGGAACTGCTTGGAGTGTTGAACGCTGCTGAGTGCCAGTTTTTCGATGGCTCTTACAATATCGACCGTGTTGCGGTCCACCATCAGTAGCGGCACGATTCTGACATCAGCTCCACGCGCAAAATCCACTTCGCGCTGGACCCAATCGGAGGATTCAGTCTCCGGCTCCAGCAGCAAAATCAATACATCGGACTTGTGGATTTCGTCGTAGATTTTCCTTTCCCATTCATCGGCGGTGTTCAAACGCAGTGAGTCGATAAACACATCGAAGCCGTACCCGGTCTTCAAGCGTTCAGCAATATTGAGTGCATAGGCGGGCGTCTGATGTTCATGCTTGCGATAGCTGATGAAGACCTGAATGTTGTTCGGCATGGGTGAGTCCTGTGAGCGGACAGCATTGTACCGATTTGGACTGCTAAATCGCAAAACTCAGTTGGTTAGCTGGCTCGGCAGGCTGCAAACCGAAACCAGGGATTGTCCTGAAGCAGGGCAAAATCATTGAGGAAGGCTCACGGAGGTCGTTGCTCGCGAGTAGCGGCCATTACGCAGACCTGTATAATACTTACTTCTCGCATCAGTCGATTAAGTACATTGAAGAAGCGGACAAAGCACTTGCAAAATAGGATGTGTATGTTGTGTCTGCTTTAGATGTGTGCGAGCCGGAAGTGTTACGTGCTTTGCAAAAAGATGGTTGGACCATCATGAGCAAGCCGTTTGCAATCCGCACGAATCAGCATACGGTTTATGCGGATTGTCTTCTTGAACGAAGGCAGAACGGACAAAATGAGCAAGCGATCATTCTGGAAGTGAAATGTTTTACAAATCCCCAAAATGATTTGCAAGAGTTTTACACTGCAGTAGGACAATACCAGTTCTATAAAGCGGCGGTAGCAGCGAATCAATCCGCGACTCCGGTGTATCTGGTACTTCCATTTGAAGCATATAGTCGCCTCTTGAGGGACAATGCAGTGAGTTCTCTGCTTCAACAGAGTATGATCAGAATTGTTGTTGTTGATCTTTTGACCGAGGAGGTTGTGCAATGGCTTCATTAGCTGAGGTCGTGCGTGAGGTCGTATTCAGATACGCTTCTGCAGGGCTTAATTTACGAACATATGCGCTTTCCAATGACGTACAACAAATTTACGCGGTGAACGTAATCGATTGGCCTGCGCGCCACAATCCTGCTTCTGTGGTGATCTTGGCTCGTGTGGAAGGAGAGCAGGTCATCATCGAAGAGGATTCGACGGACCGACCGCTTGTTGAGGCGCTAATTGATGCAGGTATCCCACGCGAGCGAATTGTCTTTAAGCACGTAGAACAAACATCGCCAACGCACGCACATCTTGGTACAGGTTAGATGGACCGATCTCCTTCAAAGCGAGTTGCAAGCCACTCAGCAATCTGTCGAACTTCTAAATTGGGGCTTTTACTCAGGGTCTCATACATTGGAATTCCGGCGCGAACGGCATCATAAATGGCAGAAGCACGGGTCCTGTAAATCTCATCCTCAACCTTGAACGGACTAGTGTAAACCTGTGCAGCATCAATATAGCACGCTGCATCATCCAAAGCTTCAAGAAGCATTGCACGATACTCATCATCTGTATGCTCACTACCAATCAGTTCAATTACGAAAGGAATCATAAACTGCGCGTGATCATACTGTAATGCTTTTTTGAAGGCTTCCACAGTTCCAAGTTCACGATCAAAAGCCGGCCAATTACCAGAGAAACGCCACCTTATCTCCAATACTGCATGATATGAAACTGTAGGGTTTGGAGATAGTGCTTCGTGAAATAACTTGGGGATTAAAAATCCACCAAGTCCTAGACTATCCCAGTCAATATCATCAAGTTTATAATACATTATCGGCTCCATATCGTTTCTACAAAGATATGATACCGTAATTTCTAGTTGAAGCTGGCGAGGGAAAGAAGTGCAGGGTGAACTTTCAGCAGAAAACCGTCGAGGGTGCGCGCGCTACGCGCCCTGACAGTTGAAGTCAATAAAGGTTTGCGCGCCGCACGAAACGTAAGAGAAGCGGCGGAGCAATAAGTCTATCGTTACCACCCACTCGCGCGGAAAATCAGTTTCAGGAAATCGGTGCGCTCGTTCGGTGTCATTGCGCGCGGACGCGAGTAATCTTCCATCAGCCCGGTGAAGAACTGCGCCCCAATCTGCCGTCCTGCATAGAAAACGAGCCGATCCGCGAACATCTGGCGCGTGTTGATCGAATCCATCTGGTCGAAGAACAGGTTGCCGATGCCGTAGTGGATGAATGTCCCTTTGTAGAACCCAAAGCCCTGCGGCTGGTGCGCCTGCGTCCCCATCACCAAATCCGCGCCCCACTCCGCAAGCTGCTGGAAGAACTGCTCCTGATCGGGGGGTGGGTCGTAGCTGTAATATTCCTGAAACTGCACGGACATAATCACGATGAAGCCGGAGCGTTTAAGCTGCGCGATCTGGTCTTGCAGGTACGGTAAATCGCACGGCGCGGAACCGGGTTTATCCGCCGTCGCCCACGCATAACTGGGTCCGACCGGGTTGCAGCCCAGGAAAGCGAACGCATTCCCGTTGTGGATAATCAGTGTCGGCGCGAGTGCGTGCGCCAAATCACGCCCGCCGCCCGATGTGAGCATCCCCGCCGCGTCGTACAGGTCGAGCGTGTGCGAGAGCGCATCCGTGCCGTAGTCATTCACATGGTTGCCTGTCAACTCGACCAGTTTGATGTGGATCGTTTTCAGCAGTTCCATGTACTTGTCATTGGAACAGAACGTCGTGCCGCCAATCGGGTTCGGATAGGGACAGTTCTCCGCGAAGGCAACTTCGTTGGACGTATGCACGAGGTCCGAATCAATGAGGAACGGACCGACATCGCGCGCAGGCGTCGTGACTCCCTTGATCTCCATGTTGTAGGCAGTCGCACGGGTGAGAGCGGTCACGCCCGTCATCGCGATCACCATCAGGCGCGCCGGGTCGCGGTTCGTGAATGTGAAATCCGGGAGCGCGGCGAGCGCGACGCTGACGGTCTGCACGGTGTCCGCATCACCTGTCAGCCGAAACGTCTGTTGCAGCGGATAAGCTGCCGGTGCAAACTGCTTGCTGAATACATTCTGCCCGTCGAGGATGAGCGCCTTTTCGCGCTTGTCGAGCAGATGAAACGGCACAATCGACCACGCCGCCGTTTTCGCCATGCGCGCATCCCACAATGCACCCGCGATGGCAGAGTCATCGACCTGCTGGATTGCGGCGGCAGGTTCACCAAGCAGCACTCGCAACGCGGGGAGCGTCCCCGCCCCGACAATGAATACGGGCGCGGTGTTGGTATCGCTCAGGCTACGCAGCGCGTTCGTATCACCACGCCAGTACGCGCGGATCGCCTCCATCGAAACCGCGTCAGCAGTCGTCGGGAATGGCACGACCGGGACGTATAGCCATTGTACGGGACCGCCTTTTTCAGCCTTGAATGTGACCTGCGCGGCGGCTTCCGTATTCACCCGAACCACGCCGCTTTTGATCGAAGCGAGCGCGGTTGCGAATTCGGGCGGCGCTTCCAGTGGTAGATAGACGCTGACGCCTGTAACAGCGGTGGCGGTTGGGGCGGGCGTCGCGGAGACCTGCCGCAATGGAGCGGCGTTGACAGCACTGGTATATTCGGGGCGCGGCGCAGCAGCCAGCACAAGCGGGACAATCAGGATCGGGATGAGGGCAGCGATGACGACAAAAAATAGCGGGAGTCGTTTGTTCAACGTTCGGGTTCTATCTCGAAAATATGAAGCGCTCCGGGACGCGGCGCTTCGCCACCATCTGCGATGAACAGGAAACCATCGCGCACCTGCGCATCCATCGGGCGGCTGCCCAGCGCAATCAGCCCTTGATCGAGTGGCGCGGCGTCGGCATCGGCGTCGAACCACTGCGCGATGTAAATTTCCAGCGTGTCGTAATCATACGGTTCCGGCTCGTCAATTTGCGGCGGGACGGTGAACGCCACGCGCAGCCGCCGGATGAGGACCCAATCCTGTTCAGTAAGGTGCGCTTCGGCAAGGGTATAGCTCTCCGCGAGGCCAAGGATCGGACCGGGCAGGCCGAGGCGGGTCAGCGCCATCTTTTCCGCGATAGAGAGCGGTTGCGCCATATCCATGACGCGCTCTTCCTCGCGCATTCCGCGCCAGCGCCCGCCGTAATGGTTCACCCGCGCGCCGCGCGTAACCAGCGAAGGCGCTTCGGGAGCCTCCAGCGCAATTTGCGAGAAGAGTGAGGGCGACTCCTCGTTACGACCTTCATCCTCGTCGGAGATGGCGAGCAGCGTTCCAGCGCGGTCGAAAACGTATTGTGCAAGCCAGTCATCATAATATTCTTCGAGCGCGACACGCCCCGCCGCATCCACGCCGAGAATCGAACATTCGCCACAATGATTCAGAAAGCACGATTGCGCCAAGCGAAGGGTTGGCCTGCCGGGAGTGGAAATGAGCGGTTCGACGACATCAAGGACAGGCGCGAACGCGAGAGCGGACATCAAAATTTCCTCGTTAAGCGGTCGAGTCGGTGCGTGAGTTCTGTAAGAGTCGTTTCGCGGTAGACGGATGCGCCCCATGAACGCGCGACAGCAAGCGCGGCTTCGGTCCATTCGGCGGCTTTGCGCAGGTTGCGCACATTCCATTCATAATATTTTGCGAGTTCGAGGCGCGGTTCGACGGCTTTGGGCTGGAGCGCTGCCCAGCTTTCCCAGTGTTCGGTGGCGGCTTCGGCGCGGCCTAGTTTCTTATAAAAGGCGGCGAAGTCGGTCAGGACTGTCACCATTTCGGAGTCGAGGCGGGCAGTGTTCAGCGCGGCGGTGTATGCGCTCTCGGCCTCGACCGGGCGGCATAGCTTTTCGTACCAGCGGGCGAGGCTCAACCAATCGTCACTGTGCAGTTTCTTCGAGGTGGGGTTGGAAAAAGTTTCGCAGATTTGCGCGCCGAGTGTGACCATCGAGAGGACGTCGATCAGGTTGTGGTAGACCACGCGCATGATGTCGCGCGCGTCGCGCGTGTGGACATAATCCTGATACATTTGCGGGATGAGCATCCCTGGCACGTCGTCATCGGTGCGTTCGACGTTGAGGACCTGCAATTCAAGGTTGGCGAGGCGGCACGATTCCAGACGCCGCTTCCAGAGCCGCCGCGCCGGGAAAAGCAGGTCCAGATTTGCCCATTTATCGATGTTCACGCGCTGGCGGTTGAGGATGAAGCGCTGCGAAAGGAGCGGCATATCGAACGAGCGCCCGTTGAAAGTCACTACCGCGTCGTGTTCGCACATGAGCGAATGCAGCGCGCGGAGCATCGCGGGTTCTTCTGCCGGGTCGCGCAGGAAGAACTGCCGGACCTCGAAGCCATCAGCCGTGAAGTAGCCAACGCCGACCAGAAACACGAGCGTCCCGGCGCTGCTCGCCAGCCCGGTCGTCTCCGTATCGAGGAACAGGCAGCGGCGCGGGTCGGCATCCGCGAGGCGATCATCCCCGGTGAAGGACGCTGCACCCGCGAGGTCTTGCGCGAGCCAGTCTGTCAGCAGCCGCCCACCATGACGGTGATCGGTATCGTGCGCGGTCGGGATGCTATAGCTCAGGCCGAGTTCGTTCTCGTGGACCGTGCCGCGCGCAAGGTCTTCGATAAGCTGCGGCGTCCCCGTCTGCCGGAAAGGGATGATGGGCGGCGCGTGGTGGCTCTGCAATTCGCGCATCCGGCGCAGACGGTTGAGGGTATCGTTCATCGCGTTAAAACATCTTGAAGATAGCGGGCGTAGATCGATAGGGACAGCAGCGCGAAATTATACATAAAATGGGTCAGGATGGATGCAGTCGTATTATAGCGCTTACGAACCCAACCGAGACCTAACCCAACGACAATTATAAGCAGAGTTGCGGGCGTGAGTGCATATTGAATATGGGTAAGGGCGAAGAAAATGGCGGTCGGCCACAACCCGAAGACGGGCTGCAACGCGCCGCGAAAGGCGATTTCTTCACCGACCGCTGCCGCGAGCGCGACGATGAACGCGAAGGTCAGGTTATCGACACTCAGGGAGATGAGGCGGCTAACCTGTGTTTGTTGGTCCAGCACGTCGCGTGGGGTGAGCATTGTCCACAGCGCGCCGACCATGAAGGCCATGATCACCAGCCCAATCGCGACGACCCACGCGATTGCGAGTTCCTCTATCGTGGGGGCGCGCAGGCCGAGCCGCGCAAGCGCCGCCGGGAAGGTCCGACGCGCCGGGAAGCCGACGCCGAAGAACGCGATCACGATCCAGACCGCGAGCTGCGTCCCAATCGATTCGATGTTCACCCCGGAGAAGTTCTCCGCGAGTCCGGTCAGGCCACCCGCGAGGATGAATTCGAGCGCGGTCTGCGCGACGAGGTAGACGCAAAAGATCATCGCGACCATCTGCGGGAGTGAAGAGGGGTTATAGGTCGGCGGGAACAGACGGCGCAGGTTGAAACGCACGCGCTCGATCATCAGGCCGAAGCACAGGCAGCACACGACCGCCGAGGCCGACAATGCAAGGATGCCGACCGGACGCGGATAACGCGCCTGCCCCAGATTGAGCAGCGGGACGACGCCGAACGCGAACAAAAAGCCGAGGTTGGTCAGCGTCAGGAAGGTAAACAGCCCGCGCCGCATCGCCGGAGCGTCGTCCGTCCGATTGGCGATGATCAGGATCATGCACAGAAAGCCGACAATCAGCAGCGTGAGCGGCATGAAGGGAGGAACTTTGTTGATGAATGGGTATGCAGAGTATAAACGCTTACGGGGCGGGTTGCGAACCGGGGGCAGCATCGCCCTTACACGTTGAACTGTCCGCTGGAAGTATTGCGATGCTGTATATCGTCAGGAAGTAGGTGCGGTTGCCGTGAAATCAATCTCCAGCCTCACGGCTTCACCCACATTCGCTACACCGGGCGCTTCGGGGATGGTCAGCTTGAAATCCGCACGGTTGATCGTCGCTTTCGCGGTCCCCGTCACGAGATTGCTGTTCACGGGCATCACCGTCGCATCGAAGATCACTTCGTGAGTCACGTCGCGTAAAGTCAGTTTGCCGACGATCTGAAACGACGCGCTTTGTCCAAACGTGAGCGATTGCGGTATTCCTTTCAGTTCGGTCGGCACGAGCGTCGCAAACTCGAATTCGGGCTTAACTGATTCGAGGATTTGCCCGCGCAATGCCTTGTTGCGGAACTCGTTATCCGTCGCCAGGGTGCGGACGTTGATCTTGATCACTCCAAGCTGGCTCCTTTCGGGAGCCCGGAAGTCAATGATCATCTGTCCTGCGACTTGATCAGTCTTGCCAACAACGGATTTCGGCTGTCCGATCAGCACTTCATCAATGATGAACCGTGCTTCCGATTTCTCCGGGACAATCTGGAAGAGTGTGCCTGTTCCACTTGCTTGCAGAGCAGGTGCGGCAATCGCACGGCTGGCTTGCCCCGTTCCACCTGTAAACCAGATGAATGCAGCGGCGAACAAGGCGACAAAGCCCCCTACTACGCCCACTGCAAATCCGATTTTGAATGTTTTGTTACGCATGACGAACTCCACAAAGCCTCAACCTGTGCAAGCTGAGGCTTTATCTGATTTAGAATTTGACGAAAAACGCAGTGAAGTACATGATCGCAAGCCCTGCCGCAACACCTGCAAGGTTGACCCAGTTGATGACAGGCTTCCCGATTTTGATGCTATCGCGCGCGACCAGCTTGCCCACTTCCCAGACCACTTGCAGGATCGCGCCGACACCGATTGCCAGAAAAATCGTGGCAAGTGTCGGGTCGAAGGCAAAGCCACCGAACCATGTCCCCAAAATCGCCGGACCGCCTGCTATCAGGAGCAGCGCGGCAAAATGCCTGAGGCCGGGACTCTTGCGGACAATCGGCGCAGCGATGCCCACCCCTTCGGTAATGTTGTGCAGGGTGAAACCCACGACAAGGAACGTTCCCAGCGCTGCTTGTCCGAGCGCGAACGCCGCGCCAATCGCCAGCCCTTCACCGAGATTATGCAGCCCAATTCCGGTAGCAATCCGGTAGGAGATACCAAGCGGTGTGCTTTCCTGTCCACGTCGCACACTGCCCACCGCGAGCAAAACGCCGAGCGAGATCAGCGCGATGAAGATGACGAGCGGCACGCCCTGAATGAAGACAGGCAGTTCTGCCGCGAACTCGTTTGCATCTAACCATGTCCCGATTGCAAGAAATACGAGCAATCCAATCGTGAGCGACAAAATGAAATTCATCGCCTGCGTACCGAGGCGGCGCATGAACGGATACCAGAGCAAGCCCAGGAAGATCGGGATAATGCCGACATAGATACCGACAATCCCGAACCGCGCGAACAGGTTCAGGGACGGCAGCGGGCTTTCGACGGCAGCCGTGATGGTGTGGTCAAACGTCGTGCCGAGCGAGGAGAGCAGACTGACGACGTGCGACTCGTCTTTCACCCAGGGATAGTTGATGGTATACGTCGCACGTCCCAAACGCGAGATCGTGGTAGACGGTTGCGCAGTGAACAGGTAATACGCATCGTCGATCCGCACCTGCGGGATTGTGACCGTCTGCGGACCGTCGTTGATGATCTCGACCTTGATCACGCCCGGCTGCGGGAGCGTTACGCGCCCGAACGAGACTTTTTCGACAGGTGGACCCGCGAGTTCGGTCAAGCCGCCGCCCGTGACTACGATGAGCGCCAATATTACGCCGAGCAGTACGAGCGGGATGAGCGCCAGCCCCCACGCTGCGCCGCCGAATTGTGCCTTCTTTTGTTCAGTGGTTGGCGTTGCACTCATAGTGGATTGACCTTTACGGGCAGCGTCGGTCCGTTCAACCCCTTCTTGTCCCATTCGGCATCGACGCCGACGTCACGCATCGCCGCATCAAATTTGTCGGGAGTAACGGCATTGAACATGCCCATCCAGCCGAGTTCTGTAAATTCGCTGACGTGTGCATGAAACATGAACATCCCCGGCCAGCGCAGCTTGAATTCAAGGATGCCGCGTTGCCCTTGCACCTGTGCAATCGTATCGATCATACGGTGTGTCGGTTGCAGGTTTGTCCCGGTATCGTAGTAATCGAAGAAGTGCGCGTGAAGGTGAAACGAATTGATCAGATCGAATTCGAGGACGTTGATCAGGTAAATACGGATCAATTCGCCCACTTTGACCGGGATCGGGCGGTTCATGAACTCGTGTCCAACGGTATTCACGGCATAGACTTCATTGCCGCCATCGAAATTCGTGTCGAAGCCGTTCATGATCATCATGAATTCGCGGGCAGGCGGACGGCCTTCCTTCGGATCGACGATAAACGCGCCGTACATCCCCTTGTGAATATGTCGCTTGATTGGGGATGTGTGGCAATGGTAGAGGTGGCAGCCGAACGGGTCAGCGTCGAATTCATAGGTGAACGACTCGCCGGGATTAATCACGCCGCGCCCGATACCCGGTACGCCGTCCATCTCCGCCGGGTGGAAGCCGTGAAAGTGGATCGTATGCGGATGCGAGCCGTAATTGCCGAACTTGATCCGCAGGCGGTCCCCTTCCGTGCAGCGGATCGATGGTCCCGGCACACGTCCGTTATAACTCCATGCCGGGAACATCACGCCCGGCGCGATCTCGATTTCGCCTTCGCCCGCGCTGAATTCATACTCGCGCAAGGTCTGGCCGTTCGGCAGTGTGCTGGCCTTGCCGTAATCCCAATCGACCAGCATTTGCATCGGGTCGAATCCGTTTTTAGCCGGGTCTACCCTGCCCATCAACATTGATCCGCCGTTCATTCCATCATGACCCGGCATTCCAGCCATATCGCTATGATCCATGCCACTCATATCGCCATATGGGGTGGGCGTTACAGGTGGCGGTGTCTGTGCGTTGGCGGCGCTGGTCAGCAACCCTGCTCCGACTACCCCGGCGGTTGCTCCTAAACCGAGGCCAATAAAACGCCGTCTGGATACATCGTGTTCAGTCATGAGTGGTCGGTTTCCCTTTCGGATTAGGCGCGTTTTCATTTTATATTTAGATTAACCTAAAATTGATTTTAGTGACATTTGCTTTTTTGTCAACATGCAAAGGATGAATGCGCAGGGCAAACGCAGTAGCGTGACGCGCGGGGCTAAAGCCGCCGCGCTGCTACGGTCCGTTGTGCTTGCCCTGTAAGGTAAAGCCGGGCTACACGCGCGAAACCTGTTAGAATACGGCATTCCTCAAGGTAGATATTCATGAATGAACCGAAGCCGTCCATCTTCACGGACAGCGAATTCGATGGTGTGACTTTCAAAAATCTGGATTGCCGCAAGCAGCTACTGGATTACCGGACGTTCGAGCGCTGCACATTCTCCGGGTGCAAGTTCACGGAAACACAGTTCGAGAACTGCACGTTTCGCGATTGCCAATTCAAAAATTGCAACCTGCACCTGATGTCGGTCGCGCGTTCGACCTTCCGCGATTGCGGGTTCAAAAGCTGCGAGGCGACCTACGTGAACTGGGCGCTGGCAAGCTGGAGCGCGAAGGGTTTGCTCCATCACATGGCATTCGAGGAGTGCAGCATGAGCAACAGCACCTTTATCGGGCTGCCATTGCGCAAGCTGCGGATGGTCGGCTGTACCGCCCGCGAGGTCGATTTTTCCGAATCGAACCTGAGCGAAGCAGTGTTCCACAGAACCGATCTTGAAGGCAGCCGCTTCGGAAAATGCATGCTTGCCAAAGCCGATTTTCGCGGCGCGCATCATTACACGATCTCACCGCTGGATTGCGTCCTCAAGGGCGCGCAGTTCTCGCTCCCGGAGGCGGTCGCGCTACTATCCGCGTTCGAGATACGCATCGCTGCGCTGGATGAGAGCGGTTCGTAGAATCGTGGGCGGACACGCAGGTCCGCCCGTACAAAATTCCGTGTATGAGGTGTAGGGGTCGCGGCTTGCCCGACCCGTCCGGCGTGGTATTCTTTGCAACACCAAGATAAATTTGGGTCGCATTCATGGATGTATTCACCTTTGGCGAGACGATGATCCGGCTCTCCCCGCCGGATGGCCTGCGCATCGAGACCGCAGGGCGCTTCGAGGCAGCGGTCGGCGGCTCGGAGTCGAACGTCGCGCTGGCGCTCGCGCGGCTCGGCAAGCGCGCGATGTGGTTTTCGCACCTGCCGGATCATCCGCTGGGAGCCTATGTCGCGAACACGCTGCGCGGCTACGGCGTGGATGTGAGCGCGGTGCGCTTCGTACCGGGCGAGCGGATGGGCATGTATTATCTTGAAAGCGGCACGCCGCCGCGTCCTGCGCGCGTCTGGTATGACCGTGCCGGGTCCGCCGCGAGCAAAATTCAGCCTGACGATCTGCCATTCGACCAGATCAGAGCCGCGCGCTGGCTGCACCTCACCGGGATTACACCCGCCCTGAGTGCAAGTTGCGCAGCGGCGATCCGCACCGCGCTCGACTTCGCCAAAGCAAACGAAATCCGCACGTCGTTCGATGTGAATTACCGCGCCCTGCTGTGGTCGCCCGCCGAAGCAGCGGCAGCGTGTGCGCCGCTCTGCGCAATGGCCGATGTGGTTTTCATCGCGAAACGTGATGCGCTTAATTTATTTGGCGAGGGGACTGCCGAAAAGCTGCGCATGGCATGGGGCGGGACGGTCGTTGTCACGCGCGGCGCGGATGGCGCGGAAGCGTGCGACGGAGCCGAAACCGTGCAGGTCCCGGCGCTCCTGGTGACGATGGTGGATCGGCTCGGCGCGGGGGACGCGCTGGCGGCGGGCGTGATCTGTAAATTGCTGGAAGATGCGCCGCTCGCGGAGGCGCTGCGCTTCGGGTGCGCCTCTGCCGCGTTGAAACTGACAATCCCCGGCGACCTCGCGATTTATTCTCGCGCGGAAGTCGAAGCGCTTGTCACAAGCGGGACAGGCGCTATTCTGCGTTAAGGATACTTGGCGGGTCCAAACCACAGCTCCTGCGAATATGTACGCGCTCCGATGCGGGGGTTGGGCTAGCCCGACCCGGTATTTCCATGACCCGTCTTAGCTATAAACACTCACCATATCCCGCAGCAAACTCGACGCGCTGGGCGTCGGTTCCTCTTCGGTAATCGCGGCGCTGATCGTGCCGTATAAATCACTTGTATACACGACACCCATACTCAGCGGACCCAGCGCTGCGAGCGGATGCGACATCGCGAGTTCGCGCGGCGCGACACTGAGCCGATACGCACCATCCGCTAGATGCTCGGCCATCGCCACA
This sequence comes from Aggregatilineales bacterium, assembly GCA_965246845.1. Taxonomy (GTDB): domain Bacteria; phylum Chloroflexota; class Anaerolineae; order Aggregatilineales; family UBA2796; genus JBBRMW01. The sequence continues at coordinate 8,384 of CBDFFR010000003.1, read as the reverse complement.
TACTTGAGGGTTTTTCCACCAGCGCGCACACGGGCCACATCGTCAGGCGTCAGGTGCGTAATGCCCTCGCGCTCCACATCGTCGATCCGCGCATCCATCCCCAACACGGAGTTGGCGAGGATTACCAGCTTGATCACCGCGTCCCAGCCTTCCACATCGAGCGTTTCATCTGGCGCGCAGCAGCCTTGCGCCTGCGCCGCCTGTACCGCCTCGCGATAGGCCATCCCGCCGCCCATCTTATCAAGGATATAACTGTTCGCGAGGTTCGCCTGCGCTTCGATCCGCAATATCGTCGCGCCCACGAGGTCACGCTGCCCGATGTTCACGGTCGGCAGACCGCCGAACACCGCCCCGGAATGCCGAAGCTGAACGCCGTTCTCCCGCGCGAGCGCCCGCAACTCGCCATAGGCTAGCGCCAGTGGTCCTTTGTTCGGTGTGACGACGTGCATCCCGCGCCGCAGCGCCGCCCGGATCGCGCTCAACCCCGGTTCGCCCGTTTGCAGGTTTACGGGCGTCGCCTCGAAGAAAATATCGGCTTTGACTGTATCCAGCACCTGCAAGATGCTTACGCCCGCTCCTCCTATCGTCTCCGCGACGCTGCGCCCCTTCAAACTCGCGAGGTGCGCGAGGTCCAGCCCGTCCGCATCCAGAGCAGCGCCGCCCGCATCGGCCACGCCGACCAGCCGCACATCCAGCCCGTACTTGCTCTGGATAATCTCACGCTTGCGATCCAGCACGCCGACGAAGCGGCTACCGATGTTGCCCAATCCGCTCAAAACTGCGTTCACACGCTGCATGTTTACCTCTGAAATAGAAAAAGGCTACTTGTTATGCCATTCATCAAATGAACGTTGGACAAACCGAATTTTTATCAGTCCTTTATTGCTGGCGGCGACACCAAATACTGAGAAGATACTATGTGAGTTATACACATGAACTTCACTCATTGCTCTTGTTAGTGCAGTGTACAAAAGTGCGGCGGCTACTTCCTTTTCTGGCGCACTTGGGGAAAACAATACGAACACCTTTTTTAACTCCCATCCTTTGAAACTATGAATAGTCGAGACTTTGACCCGTCCAGTTTGCATTCTAAATGCAACCTTTCTTTCACGTCTCAAACTTGTGATTGCTCGCTCTTTATTCTGTGTTTGATTATTCGCATTTATGCTTTTCTGTTCAGAATTAGTCTCAAAAGTCGAAATAGCGGGTATTCCAATATCGTTTAGCCAGTCAAGTAAATCTCTACCTACCTCTATTGAACTGACTAAAATTGCAGTATCAGCGGGTGCACCGAACGAACCACTAATCCAATGTTCTTCAAGGTCAGCCATGAGGCGACCTTTACATGCGTTTGCGGTCCCGTTAAACCAAGTATTTGGCGTCAATAAAAAGGGTTGTGATTGATCGATTTCAAAGGGAACTGTTTCGGACATATAATTGGCGAATTCCATTAATTCATTTGCGAGTTTTGCTATGTCCGTTGGAACTCTCAGAGACTTTCCGAGATTGAACGGAGAACCTTGAATACCAGGGATTACCTGACGCTTTTTGATTTGTGCGTAAATATCTTGACGATCATCTTCTGCAAAGAGAAACGTGTAAGTTGAACTGCAAGTAGTGAGAAGATTCGCGACCCAGTCTCGCTGGAAATCCTGTCCCTCGTCTACAAGCAGTAAATCAATCTTCGTTTCGTTGTTTAATTGAATGGTATGTTCCTTAGCCTCACCATCCTCAAAATTTTCTGCTGTCCATTGTATCAACGCATGGTAGTGAGAAACTTGGACATTTCTGTGGCTATGCACCTTAAAATGTCGACACAGTTTATTGACAACATCAGCAAGGTAATTTGCCATTGTAATGTTAAAGCAAACGATCAACACTTGCTTTCCTTCTATAGCGGCCTGAACTGCCTTTTGAACTAAAATGAACGTTTTTCCTGAACCGGCTACACCTAGAATCCGGCGGCCTCCGTGTTGGACTTCCATTATCCTTTTCTGCTTCACGTTGTAAACAGAATTTACATATTTAGCCTCAATTTGCCCATGCTCAGGATAAGCTAACGCGCTCCGAAGTCGGCCATAGAGATTGTTTTCTTTCATCCAACTCGCGAACTTTGAGCCGCGTGTTAGATGCCTCATTGTGAGGATGCTTTTCAATTTTCCTAAATGAAGCTCATCGTGACCAATAACAGTACGATAGTCATCTAAAATAAAGCCGATCTTGTTACGAATTTCCTCTGATTTGCTCTTGTGGAAGTACACAAATGTGCTTACCAAAGCAAACGCTTTCAAATTGCTTGTTGCCTCAGCTCCCAGCAACGGCAATTCATACCTGAGTAGCGAGTCTTTGTATCTTTCTACTTGAAGGAATGGACACTTATTCTGCGGTAATGCCTTCCAAACATTTTTGTTCACATCGAATACTTTCCAGTGATAACTGGATGAAGTGCCAACCACGTTGTAATTATCTAGAGTCCAATCTTTGACTTCAAAAATACCGATTCCGGAGTCGGGTGAGAACAACACAATATCAGGATTAAGCCCATTCATATGAGGTTGAACAAACACAGTCCATGTATCATCTTCATGGAATGTTTCGAGTAGCGCATTCATAAGTGCGCGCTCCCCGTCAGTAAGTGGAGTAGGAAACGAATTGATTTCATCCAAGTCAGGAACAAGGTTTGCCATAGTATCTTCACGCAGTTAATGTCACGGTTAGGATTACAATGTTATTTGAGCATAAATTGAACGGTGCTGTTGTTACGATAATCTCACAACTCATATAAAACTACCAGTAAAACGTCTCAATAGTGGAATATCATCCATGCGCGGCTGACCCTGCACCCCGCCGACCTGCCCCGCGACCGCGCGACCACAGGCACACGCGATCTCCAGCGACTCGGCAATGATCAGACTGCGCAACCAGCCCGCCAGAAACCCGGCATCAAAGCTGTCTCCCGCGCCGATCCCGTCGCCACCCGGCGCGGCGGGTTCGACTGCGCGGTGAATTACCTGCTCACCCATATACACCGTCGCGCCGTCCGCGCCCTGTTTGAGCGCTGTCAGCCGCACCCGCTCACGCAACCACGCCGCAGCGCCCTCCATGCTACGCGCGCCGCTGATGCGCAGCGCTTCCTGTTCGTTCGGCATGAACACATCCAGCAGCGGCAGCGCTTCCGCGAGGTCGGCTCCCCAGCGGTCTGCCGGGTCCCAGTTCGTATCGAGCGACAGGCTGAGGCCGTGCGCCTTCGCCCGCCGCAGAATATCCAGCCACGCCGGGAGCAGCCCCGTATGCAGGTACAGGCTCCCATAATGCAGGTGTCGCCCCGCCACGAGGAAGTCATCGGTCACATCGGCGGGCGTGAGCGCGTTCAGCGAACCGAGGTACGTCAACATCGCGCGGTCATGACCCGTCGTCAGGTGAATCGTCAACCCGGTTTTGAGTGCCGGATCAACCACCATCCATCGCGTATCGACGCCCGCCGCGTTCAGCCGATCAATGACAAGCTGCCCGAACGCATCATCGCCGACCTTGCCGAGCATCCCGACCTTCAGCCCAAGTTTGGCGGCCTGGCTCGCGAAGATGCAGCACGAGCCGCCGAGTTCCAGCGTGTAGCGCTCGACCAGCTTTTCAACCTGTCCGAACTCCGGGATGACATCTGCGCCGCCGATAATCAGATCGACGGCAGTATCTCCGAAAACAAGGACGTCGTACTCCGGCATAGACCTAGATTGCCGGAATAGCGTCGAAAAACTGCGGCAGGTGTGCGCGGTGCGCTTCGAGCAGTTCATCGCGCAGTGCATCGGCGACTTTCGGATCGGTCACTGCGCCGTCCGCGAGCAACGCTTCAGAGAACAGCCCGCGATCTCCCGTCAGTGCGGCTTCCATCGTCAGTTGAACCGAGGCTATCTTGCGGTTGATGATCGCCGCCAGTGAATCCGGGAAGTCATCGATATGCAGCGCACGGAAGCCGCCCGCCATCGCCACCGCTGGCAGTTCGAGGTACGCGCCCGCGGTGACATTCGGCACAAGGCCATCGTTCGGCAGGTTCGCATAGAAGATGCGGCGCTGGTCGTACTCAATGGACGTGAGCATCTCCAGAAGCTGCTCGTGTTCCCCGACCTTGCGATCCAGAAACTTGCTCTGCAACGGGATTTCGCCGAGCGCCTGCGCTTTCATCTCCGCATAGATGTTATCGCCCCATCCAATCACGTATTCGAGCGAGTAGGCGTCCTTGCCGAGCGTCGTCCCGTAATAGCTGCCGCCGGGGAAGCGCTCCGGGAAGAACTCCGTGACGTGGCGGTCGTTCGCGGAGGGATACGCGCCATAAGTCTGGAACAGCGACCACGAAAACGGGTTCGCGCCGATGCTATGATCCGCGAAGGTGTCTCCCGATTCAGGGTACTGTTTGCCGCCATTGCCGGATGGGTGCAATTCCTGCGCTACCTTTTCGCGCAACGTCGGCAGCATATCGCGCCCCTTCCAGCGGAAATCATAGAAGAAAGTGAGGTGGTTCAATCCAACTGCAATCGAGGTGAACTCCTCCGGCGGCGCGCCAACCAGTTTGGCGAGATTACGCTCCACGCGAAACGCGCCGTGACACAGCCCGATCACATTCAAGCCGGTCTGCTTGCGAATCGCCCAGCAGTTCGCAGTCATCGGGTTGCTGTAATTGATGAACAGCGCCTCCGGGCAAAGTTCCTTCACGTCTTCGGCAATCGCGACCAGCGCCGGGATCATCCGCATCGCGCGCGAGATACCGCCCGGCATCACCGAGTCGCCGACAGGCTGATTAATTCCGTACTTGCGCGGGATGAACACATCCTGCTCCCACGCGCGACGCCCGCCGACGCCCACCGTCATCATGACCACATCCGCGCCCGGCAAGGCTTCGCGGCGGTCGGTGAAACCGGAGACGGTCATCTGTGCGCCACGCGCTTCAATCAGCTTGCGCGAAATGCCTTCCGCGACGGCCAGCGCCGCCGGGTCAATATCCACAAGGACGAGGTGATAGGGTCCGAGTTCGGGGCTGTGGATCAGGTCCGCGACCAACCCCTGCGTAAACATGGCGCTCCCCGCGCCGATCAGGACGATTTTCTTAGCCATAATCTGTTTCTCCATTTCAACCGTGTGGGCGGACACATCGGTCCGACTCTACACAACGCGCGCGGTTTGGTGTAGGGGCGGACCTGCGTGTCCGCCCACCGATGCAATGCCCATTGATTTGCGTCACTGTTTCGGCCAAACCTGATTGAGCAGCGGTTCGCCCGCCATATACCGCCTGATATTCGTACTGAACAAATCCAGCACGACATCATAATAGCGACTCGTGAAGCCCGCTGCGTGCGGCGAGATGATCACGTTGTCGAGCGTCCACAGCGGGCTTTCTGCGGGGAGCGGCTCCTGCTCGAAGACATCCAGCGCCGCGCCCGCAATTTTCCCGGTGCGCAGTGCATCGATCAGCGCGGCCTCATCGACCACGCCACCGCGCGCTACGTTGATCAGAAACGCGGACCGCTTCATCGCGGCGAACGCATCCACGCCGAGCATATGGTGCGTCGCGGGTGTATGCGGCACGGAAAGCACCAGATAATCAATCTGCGGGAGCGCTTCGAGCAGGCGCTCCGGCGTATACGTGAGGTCCGGCTCGGTCCCCGGCAGCCCCGCGAGGCGCGGTATATGGTAGAGCAGCGGCTGCACGCGGTCGGGTCCATGCGCAGGCGTGATTGCGATGACGCGCATCCCGAAAGCATGTGCGATGCGCCCGATCTCCTTGCCGATGCTGCCATAGCCGACAATGCCGACCGTCGCGCCGCCGAGTTCGGAAGGCGTGAAGTGCGTCCAGCGATAATCGAAGGTCGGCCACTCGCTCCGCATCTGATGGCGGAACATATCCGGCAGGTTGTGGCCGAGCGCCAGCATCATCATCAGTGTGTGTTCGGCCATATTCGGCGGCGCGACCCCGATCAACGTAGTGATCGCGACATCGGAGCGACCCAGCGGACTGGCGAGCGCAGCATCGTAACCCGCTGTATCGAGCTGTACCCAGCGCACGTTGGGGTATAGCGCCGGGTCCGGGAATGCGCCCCACGTATATACTACCTCTGCCCACCGCCACAAGTCAGGCGGAACGTCCCCGTCCTGATCGACGCTGTGCTGGCGCACGTCCACGCCGGGCGCGGCAGCTTGCAGCTTTGCGAGCCACTCCGCGCTGAACATGCGCGTGCTGAGTATATGAATCGGCGTCGTCATGAACGGCTCCGTATGTGCCGCGCAGTCGGGCGCGTCGTGGGTAGTTGGAAGCGCGGGTGCTGCGTCTGGTCGAAACCCACATTGAACTCCGGGATGTCGTGTTCCACGATCTGCCAGAAGCGCTCGTATTGCTCATCGACCTGCAGCACGAGGTCCTCATACATATCGTACATCTGGTGCGTCGGCGCGTTATCGGACCGCGCGACCTTGAAGCCGAGTGATTGCAATTTGGCGTCAAGGGCGGGTGGCGAATGCGACCCTTCCAGCTCGCCGCTCTCTTCGGTCAGTGCCTTGATCAGCGCTTCATCGACTTCGGTGAGTGCATTGACGAGCGCGCGTCCGCTGCGTGCGAGCGCCGCGTTGTCCGGCTGCGGATCATTCTGCAAGAGGCGAACCATATCCGCGACGACACGCCGCAGGTTCCGGCAGTCGCGCCCAACACCATGAATTTCTGTTACCGCGTCGCGGATTTGGACCATCAGGTCGTACTGTTCCTCGTATTCCTGTATGGTGGTCGATACGCGCGGGTCTTGCACGACTGCGACGGTCTGTGTCCAGCTTTCCGCACCGACCGTCAGCCGCACCTGATAATTGCCCGGTACGAGCAATGGCGCGGTAATCCCATGCCGCAGCAGGCCAAGCATGATGTTCGCGCCCCGGTGCTGGATCGGAACAATAAAGCGGTTCAACCCGACTTTTGCCGGGACGACCGTTCCCGGTTCCGCTTCGAGCGTGAGCGGTCCCCACTTCACACCCATCTCCGGCTCCCCCGCCGGGCGTGTACTGAGCGCGACCGACCCGCCGCGCAGACGATAGGCATAGGGTCCGACGGCGCGCGGCTTCACTTCGGGAATGTCGCTCGTGAAGCTGGCGATTTCGCTATCGTTCATATCCAGCAGGGAAATGGTGATGCGCGCATCCGGCACTTCCTTGAAATGATAGTAGACGACAATTCCGTTCGGCGGATTGTTCGCCGAATAGCTGTAATAGAGCGCCATCAGGCTATCAAGGCCATATGCCGCGCGCGTGATGCGGTACGCCGTTTGTGGTCGGAAGAGGTACGCGGGTTCATCCGCAATGGCGGGCTTCATCAACCGTAGCGGGCTAATATCATCGAGTATCCACATCGAGCGCCCATGTGTCGCGGCGACGAGATCGTTTTCCTTCACCAGCAGGTCGTAAATCGGCGTGACAGGCAGGTTCGATTGCAGCGCTTGCCAGTGCGCGCCGTCATCCATAGAGAAGAAGACGCCCGCTTCCGTCCCGGCGAAGAGCAGCCCTTCACAGACCGGGTCCTCACGCACCACGCGCAGAAAGTATCCATCCGGGATGCCGCCGGAGATGAGGCTCCACGTCGCGCCATAGTCTTCCGTTTTATAGAGGAGCGGCGCGTAGTTGTCCATGTAATGATCGCTGGCTGCGATATAGGCTTTTCCCGGCGCGTTCGGCGACGGTTCGACCTGCGCGAGCGCCCATTCGGGGTAGCCAGGCGGCGTGACATTCTGCCACGTCTTCCCGTCGTTGCGCGTGACATGAACCAGCCCGTCGCTCGTCCCGACCCAGATCACGCCGCGCTCGGCGGGCGACTCTGCAATCGAGGTGATGTTGCCATATTGTGTGGCTGCGCTGTTCTCGCGCTGGATCGGACCTCCGGCGGGCATCATCTTCGCGGAGGCGTCTTTCGTCAAATCCGGGCTGATGATCTCCCAACTTTCGCCTTCGTTGGTGGTACGGAATAGCACGTTCGCGGCCACATACAGAATGTTCGGATCGTGCGGCGAAAGCACGACCGGATACGCCCAGTTGAAGCGATACTTCAGCTTGCGGATGTCCCAGCTATCTGGTTCTGCCCAGGGCGCGATCTCGCGCAGTTGAAAGGTGCGGTGGTCATAGCGCGTCACGCCGAGGCCGGGCAGGTCGCTCGAATAGACGATATTCGGGTCATCCGCGCGCACCGCGATAAATCCGCTTTCGCCGCCGCCGACGTCGTAATATTCGAGCATCGAGACTGGACCGCGTTCGGAGCGGCTGGAGATCGCAATCGTACTGTTATCCTGCTGCGAGCCATATATCCGGTAGGGGAAGTGATTATCGGCGGCAAGGCGGTAAATCTCGGCGGTCGGCTGGTTGAG
>CBDFFR010000002.1:0-48280 GCA_965246845.1 Aggregatilineales bacterium | reverse complement strand
TTCCGGTCGGCTCATCCGCAAGGATCAATTGCGGCTCGTGGACCAGCGCACGCGCAATCGCGACACGCTGCTGCTCGCCGCCGGAGAGCCGATCCGGGTAGGTCGCTTCGCGGTCCGCGAGTCCCACCCGGCGCAGCAATTCGCGCGCTGCCCGCTCACCTTCGCGCCGCCCCTTGCCGCGCAGTTCGTAGGGAAGCGTGACGTTTTCGAGGACAGTCAGCGTCGGGATCAGGTTGAAGAATTGAAAGACGTAGCCGATATTGTCACGCCGGAAGAGCGTCAGGTCGCGCTCGCTGAGTTTGGTCATGTTCGTGCCGCCGATCCAGACTTCGCCGCCGGATGGCTCATCGATACCGCCGATCAGGTTGAGCAGCGTACTTTTGCCGCTGCCGCTCTTGCCCAGCAGAACAACGAACTCGCCCGTCCGCACATCGAGGTCGATGCCATCCAGAATAGTGCGGGAACTTTCGGCTTCGGAGTAGCGCCGTGTCAGGCCGCGCAGCCGGACCAGCGAGGGTTGGGCGTTCGTCATGGGCAAGTCCCCGATAAAACCGCGTTTTGTACATTTTCGCACAATCGGCTTGCGGATACCAGCCGAAAGGTTAGATAGCATATCGCGCGATTGTGACCACCAGAGGTCCGTTAAACATTTGTTACGCGCAATTCAGTCAAATCGTCGCGCGGGGATAAATCCACCGCGCTATTACGGTCTGGTATCTGTAAAAGCTACGAATGCCGACTGTAGTAGCCCGTCCATTCATGGCGGCGCGGTTGGAAGCGAACCGCCTCTGACACACTACCCCTTGCGACCTACCTCCCACGCGAGATGATTAATCTCCGGCAGGATCAGCTTTTCGAGCGCGACCTGCACTGCATTGGGCGAACCCGGCGTGGAAAAGACGACCTTGCCGCGATAGGTTCCGGCGGTCGCGCGACTGAGCATTGCCGCCGCGCCAACTTCCTGAAAGCTCAACATGCGGAACAGTTCGCCGAAGCCGGGCAGCGTTTTTTCCAGCATTTTGGAGAGGACATCGAAAGTCGTATCGCGCGGCGCAATCCCGGTCCCCCCATTGAATAGAATCAAGCGCACCTCCGGGACTGCCGCCATCTCGTCAAGCGCGCCACGTACTTGATCCGGTTCATCCTTGATGATGCGGTAGCCCCCGACGCTGTGGCCGAGCGCCGTCAGCCGTTCGCGAATGTACTTGCCGTTCACGTCTGTTTCGGGCGTGCGGGTGTCGCTCACGGTGACAATCGCCACCGTAACCGGATCGTGTCCGGCTTTCGCGCGGTGTTCCTGTGTGGACATGGTGATAGCTGCCTTTCCGGTCTGCATTTTGAATATTGGGTCATTATAGACGACCCGGCAGACGGTTTTTGTCCAAAGAGCAGCTATAAAATGTCAGCGATTTGTACAACTTCATGAGAAGCAAACCGTCAGCGGCTCATATTCTGGTGATAGAATGACTGGATGATTGGTATCTACTCACGGAGAGAAAAAACATGGGAGCCTTTTCACGGCCTACCATCGAAACCCCGAAAGTTTCTGAACACATTGATTGGCTCGTGCGCCCGATGGAAGCGCGCGACGACAAAGCGTATCTCGAACTCCAGCGCGCGGAACCGGAACGCGGCTGGATCAACATCGACGTGCATTACCGCAACGATCAAAGCCCGTTTGAATTGCTGACGCAGCGCCGCCAGCAAGCCGTCTTCGTCGCGGAAATACCCGCAGGCCACTCGGATGCAGGCCGCGTCGTCGGCGTCGGCGCGGCGGACCCGCGCAAGGTCTGGTTCGAGAGCGTCCCTGTGCAGGCCGTCCACCTGCATAACCTGATGGTCCACCCGGATTATCGCCACAGGGGTATCGCGACCACGCTCATCCAGAAGCGGGTCCAGTGGGCGCGCGAGACCTTTGGGAAAAACGTCCTGCTCTTCGCGGAACTCGATCAGAACAACATGGCCGCGTTCAAGGCTGCTGCGAAATGGGCGACCGATTTCACGCAGCCGCGCGAGTCAGGCTTCCTGCTCGCGCGCGCCGACGAGCCAAAGAACCCGGATAGCTATGCGATTCACGAAGCGCGCGAAGAGGATTATCCGTTCATCGTGCGCGGGCTGAACACCTTCAACCACGATGTCGAATTTACGCGCGTGGTCGATGCCGACCGCCTGCACCGTAACCTCGCACCCATCGATGGCATCACCTTCCGGCATCGTTATGTCGTGCAGAGCAAGGGTGAGATCGTCGGCGGCGCGGTACTGACGCAGCATGACCCCTCTGTGGAGAGCCGTGTGATCAGTGGTCGCCCAATCAACGTGCTGGTTGCACGCCTGAGCAAGATGATCCACGAGGGTGGCGAGGTGCGTTACGGGGAAGTGGACGGGATTTGGTTCAAGGAAGGCTGCCAGGATGCGGTGCATTACCTGATTCAGGTGCTATTGCACAAGGCTGCGCAGGATAAGACCACAACTGACGCTATCAATTTCACGGTGATCAACCCGAAGGTGTGGGAAGCAGTGCAGCTCCCGCGCTGGCAGCCCCACACCATCGAATGTATTGCCTATCTTGCGCCCGCTATGCTTGACCCTCTCCCGTTGACTGCGGATCAGGTTGGGGAGTGGATGTCGGTCGTTTGATCGGGACATGCGGACCGTCGAGTTCTTCCGAGTCGTAGTGCATCTGATACTGGGGATATTCAGCCAGCGCAAGCGGGCGTTCATCCCCGGTATGCCAGTGCATCAAGCGTGACCACAGATTGCTACGGTAGGTCTGCATCGTGTGCGTCTGCCAAAGCAGCAGTTCAGCCATTGTGCCGTGCATCCGCGAGACGCCCGTGATGAAGTATTTCGCCATTTTATCGAACCGCTCTCCGCCGCGTGAAAGCAGCAGATAATGGCCGATGATGAACAGCGAACTGAACGTAATCAGACGAATCCAGCCGCCTTCTTCAAACTTGCCGACAATCTGGCTGATGAAGATAGTTGCGGAGAGCAGCGCCGTGATATTTGCGAATATCACGCCCGCACGGTAGCCGCGCGGCTTGCGAATTTGCAGGTGGCGTGCGACGCACAAGCCCATGAACGCAATCGGCGCGAACACCCCGATGCCATAGAATGGGATTGCCGCGCTTGTGTTGCCGCGCACCAAAATCATGATGATCGTCGCGACAATAAAGGTCATCAGCACCGGGCGCGGGAAGTTCCCGTTCGGGCTGCGGTAGACGAGGCCAATCGGCAGCAGACCGTTCAAACCGTCACGGTAGGCAGTCGATTGAATGTCTTCGTAGGCGGTCATATTCGCGAACGAGAGCGTCAGTGAGGACCACACCTGCCGAAAGACATACAGGAAAACACCGCCAATCGGTACAAGTCCGATATACGCGAGGTTGCCGACCAGTGTGCGGCCCTCCGTGCCATCGACGACGTTGTAGACGTTTGCGAAGTGTGAATTGAACGCGAGCGTCAGGCCGCCATAGAACAGAAAGCCGAACTGGATCGTGCGCCCCACGCCGACCCGCCCTGAGAGCAGGTTCCATATGCTGGATAGTGACGGGACGTGCCGTTTGAACCACTTCACATAGGCGGCATCTTCATTCTTGATGAAGGGCAGTCCGTTCGAGACAGCCTCAAGTCCAGTCAGCGCCACCAGGCCGTGTAGCACGGAGTTGGCAATCACGCCGACGATTTCCGTAATCGGCAGGTCGGCGCGCGGCGTCGGGATCGGGACGACGGCAACACCATCAGGCAGCGTCAGCTTTGCGCCACTGCTCGTCTGCACGGATAGCGAAACGAACGTGATGACCATCAGCGCTACGTAGGTCCACAAAATCACGAACGTCACGCGCGAGGCGTCGCGCCGTCCGCGCAGCGTCAGCCAGCAGGTCAGCCATGCAATCGCCACACCGAGCAGGATGTGCAATATCGGACCCGCGCTCTCGACCGCATTCACCACCGAGAGCAGTTGATCGGCTCCGCTCAGGCTGGAAACAACAACCGTCAGAATGTAATCTTCGATGAGCAGAAACGCGACGGTTACGGAGATCGTCGGTCCCAGATAACGAAGCGACGCGGTATATGCGCCGCCGCCATCACGGAACACGCCGAGCGCGTAGATATACAACGCTCCGAAGGCGACGTTCAGCAGCGCGACGACAAAGACCGCGTAGGGTGCGTAGACCTGCAAGCCGGACTCTGCCAGGATGTGGTGCAGTTCGCCCGCTGCATATTCGGCGCTCGTGCCGAAATCGATAAAAAACAACGGCAGCGCGGCGAGCAGGAAGAGCTGCCCCGCGTCATGCCCCGCCACCGAGACGTTTTTCGGCGCGAGTTTGAACCCGATGCCGACTACAAAGAAGATGACCGCAAGACCAATCAGATTGCTCGCGGAAAAAATCGCTGACATAGAATTTGTGTTTCCTGTTGGTGAACACCTGCAAGCCGCGCACTGACGCACAGCACGCAAAACGCAACCTGAGTATTTAATCACCAATTGCGCGTTTGATCAATGTGCAGCTCTGCACAATTTGCGAGTCGAATACCTGTGCAGCGAAGATTGACCGCACGCCAACAGGACCCGCGCGCTTATGTCTGTAACCGCCGTCATCTTCGGAAACCAGCTTTATCGCGAGCATCCCGCGCTCCGGGACGCCGATCAAATCCTGATGGTGGAGAGCGATGCCAAGTTGCGCGAGCTGTACTGGCATCGCAAAAAGCTGGTCTTCGTCCTCTCCGCGATGCGGCATTACGCGGCGGCACTGCGAGCTGCCGGGCGCGTGCTCGATTACCGTGCCGGGGCGGGGCGCTTCCGGGAAGCTCTAGCGGATCACATTGCCGAGTATAATGTGACGCGGATCGTTGTGGTCGAGCCGTCCGAATACGCCGCGATGCAGGCCGTCGGGCGCTGGGCGCAGCATTTCCCGCAGGTGCAGGTCGAGATTTTGCCGGAGACGGTCAACTTCACCTGCAATCGCGCGACTTTCGAGCGCTGGGCGAACGATCAACGCGGGCTGCTGCTCGAACGTTTCTACCGCTGGCAGCGCACGCGGCTCGATATTCTGATGGAAGGCAAGGAACCCGCTGGCGCGCGCTGGAACTTCGACTCCGATAACCGCGAATCTGCGGCCAGCCTGCCACGCGCACCGGAACCAAATTGGTCCGCGCCTGATGACCTCACGCGCGCGGTAATTGAATATGTAGAGAAGCGCTTCCCGGATACGTGGGGCGAGGCCGGGGACTTTCGCTACCCGGTCACGAACGCGGAAGCTGCCGAATGGCTGGATGATTTCATCGAACAGCGCCTGCCGAATTTCGGTCCGTGGGAAGACGCGATGGACGCTGACCAGCAGTTTTTGTTTCACGGCATGACCGCGATGCTGTTCAACATCGGGCTGCTCGACCCGCTCTATGTCGCGCAGCGCGTCGAACTTGCCTACCGTGAGGGCAAAGTGCCGCTGCAGAGTGCGGAAGGCTACATCCGGCAAATCATAGGCTGGCGCGAGTATGTGCATGGCGTCTACTGGCGTTTCATGCCGGAGTATCGTGAGCGGAATTTCTTCAATCATACGCTGCCGCTCCCGCAGTTCTTCTGGGATGGCGAGACGAAGATGAACTGCCTGCGCCACACGATCAACGATGTGCAGCAGAATGCCTATACGCACCACATCCCGCGCCTGATGGTCATCTCCAACTGGGCGAACCTCGCGGGTGTCGAACCCGCCGCGCTGACGCGCTGGTTCCGCTCCGTCTACATCGACGCCTACGATTGGGTGATGTGGCCGAATGTGCTAGGACTTGGCCTCTTTGCGGATGGTGGGCTGATGTCCACCAAGCCTTATGTTTCCAGCGCGCAGTATATCAAGAAGATGTCGCACGGCTACTGCGACGGATGCGCGTTCAACCCAAATATAAAGCGCGGTGAGGGTGCGTGTCCATTCAACGTAATGTATTGGGATTTCATGTCGCGCAACTACGCGAAATTGAAGAATAATCCGCGCATGGGGGTGATCCTTGCTGCGATTGAAAAGCGGAACGATTTGGAAGAATTGAGGAAAGAGGCGGATGAGATGCGCAAGGGCTGGGGTGCGGGAAGACAGCCATAAGGCGTGTATTGATATTTTTCATCAAAGGAAATTTCCATGCTTGAACAATTCCTGACAATCCTGATCGGGCTGACGGGCGGCGTCGCGGTCGGCGTGCAAACCCCTGTTGCCAACGCCATCGGGCAGCGCGTCGGTGGCGCGGCGAGCAGCTTCATCGTGCATTTCACGGGCGCGATATTTTCTGGTCTGCTGCTTTTTGCACGCGGCGGCGAAAATATGCGCGATATTGGCAGCCTGCCCTGGTGGATGTTCGGCGCGGGCTTGTTCGGGATGATCCTCTATCTGACGATCAATCACACCTTCCCGCGCCTCGGCGCAACTGCCGGGCTGATGCTGATCATCATCGGCCAGCTATTCACAGGCGTGATCATCGACCACTTTGGTCTGTTGGGAGTTATACAGCGCTCCATCGACGGGACGCGGCTGGTCGCCGTTGGGCTGCTACTCGCGGGCGGCTACTTGCTGGTTCGCTGACGCCTGCGTGGGCTGACCGCTGACACGCCGCGCAACCTGACACGCCGTTATCGGCTACACTGCTTCCTGTCCACAATGTTGCACAGGGGGTTTATATCGATGTCAAGCATTTTCAAGTCCCACTGGCGTCTGCTTGCGTTCGTCGTACTTACGCTTTTCTTCTCGATAGGGTTGATCACACCCGCCGCCGCGCAGAGCGGAACCGTTACCCCAGGCGCGCAGCAGGTAACATGCGCGGGCGCGCCACCTACGCAGTTAAGTCTCGGCGAGCGTGCGGCAGTCTGGCCGTTCAAGACGGGTGAACCCGCCGCACCTGTCCGCGTGCGCGACCGACCGGGCTACAAGGGGCTTATCCTCGCGCAGCTTCAAAGCGGTACGCAGATGAGCATCATCGGCGGTCCGCAGTGTCTGGATGGTTTCATCTGGTGGCAAATCCAGACCGACGACGGCTTTAGCGGCTGGGCGGCGGAAGGTTCGACCCAGAATTACTTTCTCGATCCGCTGAACGCCGCGTCTATCGATTGCCCTGCTGCGCCACCAACCCGCATGGCAGTCGGCACGGTTGGCACGGTGCGGCCTGCGAAAGCGGGGGCAGCGGTCCCGAACAGCGCGCGGATTCGCAACGATTACAGCACCAAAGCCGCTGTGGTCTACAACCTGCCGGAAAACGAGCAGTTCAGCGTCAACGACGGTCCGCGCTGCGTAGAGGGCTACATCTGGTGGAAAGTGACCGTGAAAGGCAAGGCGTCCGGCTGGCTGGCAGAAGGCGACACGACGCGCGGCTACTACGTCATCCCGATTGGCTACAACCGCCCCGCGTCGGCGGCTCCGATCACCCCAACGCCCGAACCGCGCGCACAACCGAAGCCGGTAATCGGCGTGGCACATGCCTCGCTCTCGTCCGATGACAGGACCATCGCGGCCAGTTTCAGGGATGCCAAAACGCGCGTGTGGGATGTCGAGAGCGGCTCGCGTGTGGCGATCCTGAATTACTACAGCGTTGCGATGATTTTCACGCCGGATAGCAAGGCGCTCCTTTTCGGGGATGATCAGCAATCCGTCATCAGCGTGGAATGGAACACGGGCAAGGTTCGGCAGACCTACCGCGCCTCGGTTCCACTAAAGTATGTGTTAACGCTCGTCTACTCTGCCGATGGCAGCAAACTGGCGGCGGTCGATGGTGAAGGCGCGGTCGTCGTGTGGGATGCCGCAAGCGGCAGGGAACTCTCGGCGTTCATGGAAGGCGAGCGCGTGACCATCGCGGGCGCGGCTTTTTCGCCGGATGGGACGCGCCTTGTGACGGCGGGCGTGAAGGGCGCGAATGAGGCGGTCGTGTGGGACTGGGCAGCAAAAACGCCTGTGTTCACGCTAAAAGGTCACACCGATGTGATTTGTGGTCTGGATTGGTCGCCCGATGGCAAAACTATTGTCTCGGCCTCACTCGATACGACGATCCGCGTATGGGACGCCGCAACTGGCAAGCAAATCCGCAGGTTTGCCAGCACGCGCCCCGCAACCGCCGCCTATACCCTCTCCTATTCGCACGACAGCCAGCGCGTGCTGGTCGCGCATAACGATCAGATCACACGCCTCTGGTCGCTGGAAGGTGGTGAGGGCGTTCAATTCATCGGCCAGTTCTGCCTGATCGATACGGTGGGTTTCTTTGCCGACGACAAGCGTATCTTTACTGCATCCTATGACGGTACGGTGCGGATTTGGGACGCGACAACGGGCGGTCAGCTTAAGGTATTCACGGCAGAGACCTGATTCCGTGTAGGGGTCGGATGAATCCGACTCAATCCTTCAGGAGCTGGATTGATCCAGCTCCTGCTTATTTCTATTTTTAGACATAATCCTTCATGACGGCCAGCCGTTTGACTATTTCTCGTAATATGCCCGCACCACCGCGCGGTTGCAATACCACACCACGAACAGGGCGAGCGTGACCCTGATTGGCAGGATACAGCGCAAGGCTCCCGCGAAGATCGGGTCGAAGCTGTTGCCGAGGATCACACCGCCATCGAGCGCGCTCACGAACGTGAGCAAATCCGTCCGAAAGGTCGCGAAGCTGTTGACGAGCGCACCGAGCAGCACAATCCCGATGAACATCACGCGGGCGCGGCGCGGCGCTCCGATCCACGCAAAGACGCAGACCGCTATCGTCCCGATACCGAGAATGGGAAGCGCCCAGAACGCGCCGTTGATCGGCTGGAAAGTGCGCCCCTGAAAGCGCACGAAAACGAGCAGTAGCCCCGGCAGGATCGGGACCACGCCATACAGCGCAAAGACCACGATGATCGCGAGCGACAGGCCGAGCGAGCGATAGGCAGTTGGCGTTTGCAGACCCGTTCGCTTGCTCACCGATTGATCGCCTCGCCCGCGCGCGGAAAGTGGATGATGAATTCCGTGCCGTGTCCGTCTTCGCTGATCGTCTTAATCTGCCCGCCATGCGCCTCGATGATGCTATAGCTCACCGCCAGCCCCATCCCCGTCCCCTCACTCTTGGTCGTGTAAAACGGATCGAAAATGCGCGGAATGTTGCTCGCCGGGATGCCGATCCCGGTGTCCCGGATCGAAAGTACCACTGCGGTGGGTTCCTCGCCCGTCGCGAGCGTCAGCACGCCGCCGTTCGGCATAGCGTCACGCGCGTTGAGCATCAAGTTCAGCACGACTTGTTTCAATTGATCAGCGTTTGCGGTGATTGTAGGTAGCGCATTCAACTCACGCTTGATCGTAATCCGGTCATTCGCGAACTGCTTGCCCGTCAATGCCAGCACTTCCTCGACGACGGTATTCAAGTCCACCGTTGCGAGGATTTGCTGCTCCGGGCGAGCGAAATCGAGCAGCAAACGGACCATCGATTCGATACGGCGCACATTGCTATAGGCCACTGAAATCGACTCGGCATCGATTGGCAATCCGGCTTCTGTGTCTTCAAGCATCAATTCGAGCGTGGTCAGGATTGGCTGGAGCGGGTTGTTGACCTCGTGGGCGACCCCGGCGGCCAACGTGCCAATCGCGGCGAGTTTTTCCGTGTAGGCGAGATGCTGCTGCGCGGCGACAAGTTCTGCCGTGCGCGCTTCGACTTTCGCTTCAAGATTGGTAATATAGCCTTGCAGTTCTTCGTGAAGCTGCGCGTTCCGCAATGCAAGCGCGCCCTGCTCCGCGAAGGAGCGCAGCAGCCGCAGCATGTTTTCAGTATAGGAATTTGCCGCCGGGTGTCCAACCAGCAGCACGCCGAGCGCCTGCCCGTGATGAATCAATGGAGCGCCCATCATTGCGCTCAAGTCGGCTTTCTCGTACATTGGATCGAGCGCCACCAGTGCCTCGTGATTGTTCAAGAGGAGCGTGTCGCCGCCGACCAGAATGTGTTCTGTTATATTGAGCGGACCATAGTGCATGATGTATTCTCCTTCCGGCTCCCTCCGACACCAGATGGTACGATTGCCATCGGCTCCGGCAAGCATCATGCAGACTGTCGAGGCGGGCAGATACTGGAGTGAAAAATTTGTCAGATGGTCGATCACCTGCGCGACGGTCCGCACCTCATTCAATTGCGCGCCGAGCGCGAGCAGCGCTTCGAGCTCGTGTGTACGCTGCTGTAACCGTTCTTCCATCTGACGGTCGCGCAGCTTGCGGTTGACGCGCGCGAGCAGCTCTTCGAGGCCGAACGGTTTGCGCAGATAGTCATCCGCGCCAAGTTCGAGGCCATACGCGACATCGTGCGGGTCCTTCGCAACCGCGGTAAGGAACATAATCGGGGTCCGTGCGGTGCGCGGGTCGGCGCGTAGCAGCCGCATCGCCTCGAAGCCATCCACATCCGGCATCCGCACATCCATCAGAATCAAACCGGGCTGCTCGCGCAAGGCGATTTCGACCGCTTGTCGTCCGTTACTGGCGACAATTGCACGAAAGCCGCTTGATTCGAGCGCGGAAACGACGACCATACGAATCGTGCGGTCGTCATCGGCGATCAGGATGAGAGGTGGGTCCACGTTCATTGTCAACTCACACCGAAAATTGCGGGGGGTGCTAAAATCGCACTCTATACTATCAGCAGATCGAGAGAACCGTACATGCTGCGTCGAGTATTCTATCTGGTGGGCGGCTGCTTTCTCGTGATTGCGGTCGTCAGTGCTGCCTATACTGCGGGCTATAGTAGCCGGGGACGCGCGTATGCCGCCGCAGACGCGCAGTTTCCGCTGCTTGCCGAAGCGCAGGGCTTGATCAATCAATATTACCTGCGTGAGCAGCCGCCCATCGCCGCGCGCGAATATGGCGCAATTCGCGGGATGCTGGGGACGCTCAATGATAAATTTACGTTCTTCATCGAACCTCCCGTCGCCGCCAGCGAATCCAATGTCCTTGCCGGAACCTATGGTGGGGTCGGCGTGCAGGTCAAGCGTGATGAAGTCGCGCGCTTTATCCTGTTCCCGTTCCGGGACAGCCCCGCAGCGAAAGCGGGCATCCGCGACAACGATATTTTGATAGCCGTCAATGGCACGCCGACCCAGCCGACTGTTGGGCAAGACGCGGTAGACCAGCTTTTGCGCGGCGAAGTCAAAGAGGGCAGTGGCGTCAGCGTGACGGTGCAGCACCAGCCGGACGGCAAGCAGGATACATTCAACATCGCCTTCGCGGTGATCGATGTGCCGTCGGTAGTCTGGCGTGTGCTCGTCGAGGCGCAGGACACAGGCTATATCCAGGTGATGCGCTTCACCAACCGCACGCCAGATGAGGTCAAGCAGGCGGTCAGCGAATTGAAGGCGGCCAACGTCAAGGCGCTCGTGCTGGACCTGCGTAACAACCCCGGCGGCCTGCTCGATGAATGTGTGAAGGTCGCGGGTCAATTCCTGAATGGCGGTCCGGTCTATATCGAGAAGACGCGCGACAAGGAACAGGTTTTCTCCGCGCCGGAGAACAGCGCGCTCACTGACCTGCCGATGATTGCGCTGATCAATGGCGGGACAGCCAGCGCCGCCGAACTCGTAGCCGGGGCGCTGCACGACCGGGGACGCGCGAAGCTGATCGGCCAGCAAACCTATGGCAAAGGCTCCGTGCAATATATCTTTTCGCTTTCCGATAAATCCTCGATTCACGTCACGACTGCGGAATGGTTCGCGCCACTGCGCGGTGCGCTCGATGGCAAGGGACTCACCCCGGACATTGCCATGATCCCGGACCCGACCGGGCGTGATGTCGAACTAGGCGAAGCGGTCCGGCAGCTTCACGCGGCGAAGTAGACCGATGATCGAACCGCCCAAATTTGATCCCGTGCCGCCGCGTGCGGTGACTATCGGTACGGTCCCGCTCCTGATCTTCGTACTGGGTGCGATCCTCGTCGTAGGCGGGGTCGGCTTCGTTGCGGGGCTGGCCGCAGCCAGCGCGAGCAGCGAGTTCCAGCTTCGCCAGAAATTCGGTGCGTTCGCGGAAGCCTGGGACATCGTGGATAGTGAATTCTATTACCCCAAACCCGCGCCAGAAGAGCGGTTGCGCGGCGCGATTAACGGGATGATCGGCACGCTAAACGACCGCTATACGCTGCTGATTGAGCCGCAAGCGGCGGCAGCGGATGCGGCAGTGATGGGCGGCGAGAGCGGCGGTATCGGCGCAAAGGTGCGGACCGACGAGGCCGGGAACACCGTCATCGCGGAAGTGCTGCTCGGAAAGCCCGCGTTCGAGGCCGGGTTGCAATCGGGCGACGTGCTGCTCAGTGTGAACGGCCAATCGGTGCTGGGACTCGACTCGACGAAAGTGGTGCAATCGATTCGCGGCGCGATTGGCACGTCCGTACAGCTCACCGTGCAGCGCGGCGCGGACCAGAAATCGTTCAGCATCGTTCGCCAGCAAATTAACGTCTATGGTCGGATGCTGCCCGGCAAGGTCGGCTATGTCTCGCTTGGCCTGTTCGACCGCAAAGCCGCTGATCAGATTACGGCAGCGATTCAACCTCTGCTTGATGGCGGTGCGACGGCGCTCATCTTCGACCTGCGCGGCAATCCCGGCGGGTTGCTCGATCAGGCGGTTGCGGTCTCCGATCTGTTCCTCAAGAGCGGCTTGATTGTGCAGGAAAAGAACACGGATGGCAGCAAGAAAGAATTCAACGCGCGCGACGGTCAGCTTGCGGAAGCTATCCCGCTCGTCGTGCTGGTCGATGGCGGCAGCGCCAGCGCGTCGGAAATCGTCGCCGGGGCGCTCAAGGATCGGCAGCGTGCCACGTTGATCGGCCAGACGACTTATGGCAAGGGCAGCGTACAGAGCCTGCAAATCCTCTCTGATGGGTCGCAGCTTCGCGTCACCTCGGCGGCATGGTATACGCCGAAGGATACGCCGATTACGGGCGTCGGGCTGGCCGTCAACCTGTGGGTCACGACACCGGACGTCTACGCACCCGGCACGGACCCGATCCTCGATGCGGCGCTCGGCTATCTCCAGGGCGGATTGCCGCCGACGTTCTGATGCCCTTCCACCAGCCGCCACCCGCGCAGCGCCTGCGCCGCCTGCTGCACCGTCTGACGGACCCGGCAATCAGCCAGCGCGACCGTTTGCGCTCGCGCATTGCGCTCGACAGCTTGCCCGATGGCGAATACAGTGCCGGGGTCACGGTCCCCTATGTGCCGCAGTTCGCGACCCCAGCGCTCATTCCGCGCTACATTCACGACGGGCTACACGGGCGCGACGACCCGAACTGGCCTGAATTCGGCGCGCCGGACGCGGAAACGTATACCTTCTGGGCGCAGCGCGCGTGTGCGATTGCGTGCGTGAAAATGGCAGTCGATGCGTTTCACAGCGCGCCGCCGCGAACGCTTTATGAGCTCGTGCAAGAATGCCGCGCTCTGGGCGGCTATCGCTTGCAGGATGAACAGGGACGCGCGGTCGATCAGGGCTGGTTCTACGCACCGCTGGTCGCGCTCGCGGAGCGTAATGGCCTTGAGGTGCGTGGCGGGTCGTATGCGTCGCACCTCTCGCTCTGCACGCTAATCTTGAACGGCTGGCTGGTCGCGGCTGCCGTCACGCCGGAGATTGGCGAAACGGGAAGGCTACGCCGTTACGATGGGCATTTCGTGTTGGTCTATGGCTTCCGCCGGGAGCGCCGCCGCCTCGCTGCGTTCGTATTGCACAACCCCTCTGGCCGGGCCGCGCCCCTGCAAGGCGCCGCCGTTATACCGGTGGGACGCTTCGGGCGGGCGTTTGCCCATCGCTTTGTTGCGTTTCGAGCTTTGCAAGCTCGCCCGTAGCGCGTTTTTCGAGCATCAGCTTACGCACCAATGCGAGCAGTTCCGAAGGCACGAAGGGCTTGCTCACAAACGCCGCCGCCCCGAAGCGCGCCGCCAGCCGGACTTCGCTCTCGCCCGTGCGCGCGGTGAAGGCGACAATCGGCGGCGATTCGTTACCGCCAAGTTGCTTTTTAAGCTGCAAAATCATCGTGCGGCCATCGACATCCGGCAGGTTGAAATCCATCAGGATCAGCGACGGGCGCTGCTGGCGCGCCATCCGGGCGCTATCGTAGCCGCGCGCGGTCCGCTGCACGGCAATTCCTTCGGCGGTGAGCAGGCGGATCACCATTTCGGCGGTATTCAGATCATCTTCGACAAGCAGGACATAGGACATGATTTTTGTTCCTGTGATGAATGGTATCAGGCGGGCGCAAACGTGAGCAAGCGCGCAAACTGCTGGAGCAAGGCTTCACGCTGGATCGGGCTGGCGAGATAGGCTGCCGCGCCCGGCGAGCGTGCTGCTTCGGCGGTCGGATTCGCAGAGACCAGGATGATCGGGATCGCGGCGAGGTCCGGCTCGGCGCGCAGCAGCGCCAGCAGCGAACGTCCCTCATCCGGCTCGTGAACGCCGCACACGATCAGGTCCGGCAGCAAGCCCGTCGCGGCATCAAGTAGCTGCGGCGCGGCTGCGACATCGACTACGTTGTAGCTGGCGTCCCTCGCGATGATGCGCAGACGGTCACGCGCATCCGCGTTCGGTTCGAGGATGAGGATTGTCTGATTGATCGCGAGATCGGCGGGCGTGAGCGTCGTGATCGATCCGCTCGGAGATTGGGTCGCGGCCAGGTCGGGGATTTGTTCGGCGCGGAACAGCGGCAGCCGGAATGTGAATGTCGTCCCCCTGCCCGGTGCGCTCTGTACGCTCAGGTCGCTGCCGTGCAGCTTCGCAAGCTGGCGGCTGATGTCGAGGCCGAGACCCGTTCCACCATACTGCAACTCGGTTTCGTTGCCAGCCTGCTGAAAGCGGTCGAAGACGTGCGCGAGCGTCTCTTCTGACATACCGATCCCGGTATCGCTCACTGAAATCTCAATCAGCTCGTCAACGACCTGCGCACGGAGCGTGACGCTCCCGCTGTTTGTGAACTTGATCGCGTTGGAGACCAGATTGAGCAGGATTTGGCGCACGCGCATCGGGTCCGCCCAGACGGGCGGCAGCGCATCCGGGTATTCGGGCGTGATCAGCAGCGGTTTATCCTTGACCAGCCCAATCGCATTGGCGAGGACAGCCCGAAATAACATGTTCAATTCGACGCGCTGCAAACGCAGTTCCAGCTTTTCGGCTTCGACCTTGCTCAGGTCGAGGACATCGTTGATCAGACCAAGCAGATAGTAACCATTCTCGCGGATGAGTTCGACATCGGCCTGATATGGCGCGGGCAGCTTCTGATCCGTGTACAGTTGCGGCATCGTTAACATCGTCGTGCTGTAGCCAATCACGACATTGAGCGGCGTGCGCAGTTCGTGGCTCATATTCGAGAGGAAAATCGATTTTGCACGGCTGGACTGTTCCGCGAGCGCTTTGGCGGCGGTTAAATCACGGTTGGCGATTTGCAGTTCATTGGTGCGCTCCTGCACGCGCGCTTCGAGCGTGGTGTACATGCCCCGCAGTTCCGTCACCATGCGCTCGAAAGCGGTACTTAGTAAGTTCAATTCGTCGCGGGTACGTACCTGCGGGATCGGCTTGTCCCAGTCACCTCGACTAATTGCGTTCGCGACGGCGGAGAGGTCGCGCAGCGGGCGGACCACACGGCGCGTCGTCAGTAGCCCAACAATAGTTGCAAGCAGCAGCGCGCCAAGCGTCAGCAGAATGATCACGATGCGAACGTTATAAACACCCGATAGCACTGTATCGATCTCGACTTCACGCAGCACAGTCCACTGGATTTGATCAAAATCCGGGACGCGAATGCGTCGATAGACTTGCAAAGTTTCGGGTCGGTCTTCCGACCCGGAAATCAGCCCTTCTGCCGCTTTGGAAGATAGAATCGTGACGCCATCGTTCGGCTTTTCGGTATAAATCGTCAGGTCCAGGCCGTTCAGTGGACCGTAACGCTTGCCTGATTCAGGGTGAATTAGATATGCCCCGTTTGCATCGACGACGTAGGTCTTTGTGCCATCTGCATCGAGCGGCGAAATATTGGAAAGCAGCACGCTTGCATCCACGCGCAGGCTCATCACGCCGAAGCGCTGACCGCTGTTTTTGAAGAGTGGCACGGAGAATTGCAGATAGGGTATCGCGCGGCCATCACGCCGTTCGAGCGCGAGTGCAGCGGCGTAAAGTTGCCCGGCGGGTGCGCTGCTTGTCCGCCTGAACGACTCGTCATCGGTTTCGGTGAGCAGATACGGATTGGTACGGACGCTGCCATCCGGCGCTTTTTGCATGTAGAGAATGTATTGCCCGGTCGTATCCGAGACGTGCAGGTCGTAGTAACCCGGCGTATTGAGCAAATTCGAGGTGAGCAGGTTCACGACCGAAGGCAGCAGCAGCGGCGCGCGCGCCTTGCCGAAGGTCTCCACGTAGTCGCGCAGGACGGGCGTGCGGCTGGTCGCCAGGACATCGCGCCCTGCATCTTCGAGGAGGACGTCTATCGCTTCGGCTTGCCCGGCGACAGTCGCGCGTTGTGCCGCCTGCGCGCGTTCGACTGCGCTGCGGCTGATCGAATCGGTGGCGTAGGTCGTGATGATCGCGATGGGGATGAGCAGCGACAGCACCAAACCGAGGACGATCTTGAATTGTAAACTGCTGCGGATTGGGTTCAACATCGCGTCAGCCTTTGCTCTTCACGCCTTATGTTAGTGGCATGTCTGCACATTTTCAATCATTATGGGACAGGATTATTGTACTAAGAGACTTTTGTTAGACACTGCGAACGTCTGAGCGAAATTTGGTATAATGTGCGTCCACAGCACAGGCGCTTCCCCATGTCTGACCTTTCCAAGCCGTTCGTCCACCTGCATGTCCATACTGAATTCAGCCTGCTCGACGGCCTGAGCAAGATTCCAAAACTGGTCGCGCGCGCCAAAGACCTCGGTATGTCGTCGCTCGCGATCACCGATCACGGGACGATGTACGGCGTCATCAATTTTTACCGCGCTTGTGTGGAGGCCGGGGTCAAGCCGATCATCGGCATGGAAAGCTATCTCGCCAAACAGAGCCACCGCATCCACGACCAGACGGAGCGCTCGCCCTATCATCTGCTGCTCATTGCGAAGAACATGACGGGTTACAAAAACCTGCTGCACCTCGCGACTGAAGCGCAGTTGAACGGCTTCTACGTCAAGCCGCGCGTCGATAAGGAACTGCTCGCACGCTATTCGGAAGGCCTGATTTGCACCTCCGGCTGTCTCGCGGCGGAAATTCCGCGCGCGTTCGATGACGGCAACGAGAGCAAGGCGCGCGAACTCATGGGGACGTATCAGGACATCTTCGGCAAAGAGAATTTCTTCCTTGAATTGCAGCAGCACGACATCCCGGAAATTCACAAGCTGAATGAGTGGCTGATCGCGAACAGCCCCTATGCCGATGTGCCAATGGTCGCCACCAACGATGTGCATTATGTCCTCGATGAAGATTTCAGCGCGCACGATACGCTGCTCTGTATCCAGACAGGCGCGCGGATGACCGACGCCAAGCGGCTGCGGATGACCGACCGCAGCTATCATCTGCGCTCCGCAGAGGAGATGTGGGCGATCTTTGGGGACGCCGCGCCGTCTTCGCTGATGAATACAGTCCTTGTCTCCGAGATGTGCGAGATCGACCTCAGCGACAAAACCTATCACCTGCCGCTGTTCCCCGTCCCGGAAGGTTACGACGCGGGTAGCTATCTACGCGCGCTCACAATTCGCGGCGCGCAGTGGCGCTATGGCGACGATTGGGAGAAGTTCTGGCCGCGCCTCGATTATGAACTGGGCATCATTCACAAGATGGGTTTCGACACCTATTTCCTGATCGTCTGGGACCTGACGCAGTTTGCGCGCCACGCTGACATCTGGTGGAACGTGCGCGGCAGCGGCGCAGGCTCCGCAACGGCCTATTGCCTCGGTATTACCAACATTGACCCGATTCCGAACAACCTGATCTTCGAGCGTTTCCTCAATCCGGGGCGCGTCTCCATGCCGGACATCGACGTGGACTTCCCTGACGACCGCCGCATGGAGATGATCGATTACGCGAAGCAGAAATATGGTGAGGATAAAGTCGCCGCGATCATCACGTTCAGCGCGTTGAAGGCACGCGCCGCCATCAAGGACGTTGGCCGCGTGCTGGATTATCCGCTCGACGAGGTGAATAAACTGACCGCGATGATCCCGCAGATTCCGAGCAAGCCCGTCACGCTCGCGCAGTGCCTCGGCGACGACCCGGAATATGCAGTGCCGGACCTCGTGGACCGCTACAACAGCGACCCGGAAATACGCAAGCTGCTCGATACGGCGCTCAGTGTCGAAGGCATGACGCGCCATGTCGGGACGCACGCCGCCGGGATCATCATCAGCGACCGACCTCTAATCGAATATCTGCCGCTGCACCGCCCGACCGCGCACGATGAAGGCTCGGTTCCGATCAAGCAGGTGACGCAGTTCCCGATGGAGATTTGCGAGAGTATTGGCCTGCTCAAGGTGGACTTTCTCGGCCTCTCCACGCTGACAATCATGCGCAAGGCGTGCGAGCTGATCGAGCGCTATCATGGTGTGACCTACTCATTGGATAACATCCCCTACCGCCCCAACCCGAACGACCCGGAACAAACGCGAATGGTCGAAGAAGCCTTTGAACTGATGGGGTCAGGTGAGGTGACGGGCGTATTCCAGCTTGAAAGTCAGGGGATGCGCAAGATGCTGGTGGAGATGAAGCCCACCACCTTCGAGCATATCACTGCCGCGATTTCGCTCTACCGACCGGGACCGCTGCAATTCATCCCGACGTTCATCAAGCGGATGCACGGCGAAGAGGCGATTGAATATCTGCATCCCAAGCTGGAGCCAATTCTTTCTGAAACATATGCAGTAATAGCTTATCAGGAACAAATTCAGCGTATCGGTGCTGATTTGTTCGGGTATTCGCTAGGTGATGCCGACTTGATGCGCCGCGCGGTTTCCAAGAAGAAAAAGAAGGACCTCGATAAGCATAAAGAGATTTTCATGCAGAATGGGCCGTCTCATGGTGTGGCGGCAGAAGTAGCAGAAAAAATATTTGATCAGATAGAATATTTTGCAGCATATGGATTCAACAAAAGTCATGCCGCTGACTATGCAGTATTAACATGCCAGACAGCGTTTCTGAAAGCGCACTACGCCGCCGAATACTATATCGCGCTCCTGACCGTGCAGCGCGACGTGACCGAAGATGTGGCGCTCTTCACCTCCGATTGTCGCCGCCTCGGTATCCCGATCCTGCCGCCGGACATCAACCACAGCGAACTCGATTTCACGATTGAGCCGACGAATGGCAAGCGTGCCATCCGCTTCGGACTCGGCGCAATCAAATTTGTCGGGGAAGCCGCCGCGCAGAGCGTCGCTCAGGAACAGATCGCGAATGGTCCCTACCGCAGCTTGCTCGATTTTTGTCAGCGCGTCGATCTGCGTCCGCTCGGTAAGCGTGGTCTGGAATCGCTCGTCTGCGCCGGAGCGATGGATACATTCGGGCGGCGCGATGTGCTGCTCGCCAATCACTTGCGCCTGGTTGAATACAGCACCAATTTTCATCGCGCGAAGGAGCGCGGCCAGATCAGCATGTTCGGCGGGGAAGAATCTGTCGAAACCGACGCCGATCTGTTCCTCAAGCCGCCGCCCGGCTTCGTGGAAATCGGTAAGCGCGAATTGCTCCGCAAGGAGCGTGAACTGCTTGGCCTGTACGTCTCCGACCACCCACTCAACGCGCTCGCTGCCGATATTGGCACGGTCAACAATCACGTCTACAGCGGCGACCTCAAACACAACGGCGAGCAATATCACGGCAAGCAAATCGCGGTCGCGGGGCTGGTCACGGGCATTCGCAGCATCATGACCAAGAACAACGAAGCGATGGCGATTGTCACTATTGAGGATATGCAAGGCACGATGGATTTGGTCTGCTTCCCGCGCACATGGGCGCGCGTGCGCGAGCAAATCCGCATGGATGGTGTGTACATCGTGCGTGGCAAAGCGGATACGGCGCGCGAAGGGACCACGCCGTCGCTGCTCGTCGATAGCGTCTCGCAGACGATCACTACTGCGTCAGCGGCGGGCAGCACAGGGGACTATCACCCGCCGGAGCCGGATCGCGATTGGCAATTGCCTGTCGATACCGTCTTTACGCCGGAGCCGTACATACCGCCAGCCGATGACGAAGCGATGTACACGCCCATAGCGCCGCCCGCACTTGTCGCACCGCAACTGGACA
Source organism: Aggregatilineales bacterium (assembly GCA_965246845.1). Taxonomy (GTDB): domain Bacteria; phylum Chloroflexota; class Anaerolineae; order Aggregatilineales; family UBA2796; genus JBBRMW01. The sequence goes on along the minus strand of CBDFFR010000002.1, from coordinate 28,052 downwards.
ATAGAGGTTACATAAACGGCACGAATGGTCACGCCGAACCTGCAGCACAGTCCATCCCGGAGCCGCTCGTGCCGATCAGCGATGATGACTTCTTTACCGGATTGGAAAGCGAAACAAGCGCGCCCGACACAGAAGCACGCCGGATCACGCTCACATTCGAGCCGCCGGATGGTGACCGTGCGCTTTGGCTGCGCAAGTTGAAATATATCCACGCGCAATTGACACCGCATCCGGGTAACGACCTGCTCACCTTCCGCGTGTTCGAGGGTGAGCGGTGGGTCATTATGGAATTTCCTGAAGCGTGCGTGCGCTATGAAGAGATAGAACCGATTATTGCACGCTACTTCAGCAAAGGCGCGGTTCTTGTTGAACCGCTCTAGCTCACGGTGACGGCGTGGCCTTCTTCTCGATGGGGTGATACTCCCAACGCGCGCCGAATTCCTTCTTGCCCTGCTCACGCGAAATGATGCGCAGTTCAGCGTTATCGTAGTTGAACACGCCGACATAGGCGCGCCGCTTGTCGAGTGCGGCCTGTGCGTCTTCTTCGGTGTCGAATTTATCGACGATGCGCCAGTTGTCTTCGTAATTCCTGCGCACGGCGATGCAGAAGTATTGTTTTTTGACCACGAGCATACTCTCCTTGTTCGAGCGGTATCCAGGAAACAAAAAGGGCAGCACCGAGCCTGAATGCCCTGTGCTGCCCAGATATTATATCGGTTTTAGCCGATAGCTAGTTAGAAGCGGCTGCGGCGGTCGCCGAAACCACCACCATCGCGGTTGTCGCGGCGACCATAATCGCCACCACCACCGCCGCCACCCGAACGCTCTTCGCGCGGACGCGCTTCGTTTACGGTCAGATTGCGGTTGTCGAGGGAGAAGTTGTTGAAGCGGCGGATCGCTTCGCGCGCGCCGTCTTCAGTCTTCATTTCAACAAAACCGAAACCCTTTGCACGGCCCGTATCACGGTCCATGATCATCGCAACAGTATCGACTTCGCCCGCCTGCGCGAACAATTCACGAATTTGTGCTTCAGTGGTTGTGTAGGCAAGGTTGCCAACGTACAGCTTTTTCGCCATGTGAGACTCCTTCAAGAAACTGAATGATCGATAGAGCGGCAGTCGTCAGATGGCAGAAAAGAGCAGAAGCAGATTGAAGCCAGATGCAATCTCGAACCAGAGTGAAAGACTCTATCTCGACTTCATTATCTCACTCGATACCCGCTTTGTCCATTGCCAATTAATTTGAACTGTATAAGAAAGCCGGGCAGGACCAACGTTCGCAGCAAAGCACGAAACGAGTCAATATTAAAGCAATCTGCACACAAAAACCGCACCTCAAAAGGGACGCTCGATGCCGAAATGGAACAACCCGCAGCTCACTGAAGTTGCTGAAGAAATACGCAAGCTGGAAGAAACGGCGCACGGTCAGCTCATCTTGCGTGGCGATTTTCTGGACGCCGATCTCGATTTTTATTATCGCGACGCCGCCGGGACGGGCGCACAGATCGCCAGTCTGGAAGGACCGATGATCAACCTCGCGCTGGAAGGCAGCGCCCTTTCATGGGCGGTTCAACCCGTCAAAAAGACGGTGATTGAATGGGTCCCGGCAGACTCGAAGGAAGCGCAAGCCGCGCGCCCGCTCGCTCGCGAACACTGGCCGCACGATATTCAATTGGAGCAAACGCGCATCGAAGGCGGTCAGAAAGCAGCTCCCCTGCGCTCGGAAGCGCGGACTCGCAAGGAGTTGATCGACCCCATACTGGAGAAAGGCGGCTGGAAAAACGCGCGTATCAAGCGCGATTTCGCATTCCTGTACGACCCCGAACGCAAAGCCGAAACGTTCCAGGCGGATTACGTGCTATTCGCCGATCATCCGCGCCATCCGCAAGCAACGGCGGCGATCATCGAGGTCAAGCGCGAGAGCTTCCCGCCGGATTACGGGCTGGAACAGGGCAAACTCTACGCCGACGTGCTGGCGCAAAACGTGCGCTACGTTTTCGCGACGAATGGGCGCGAATTCGTGCAGCACGACCGCACCACCGGAACCACCAGCGCGACGCTCCCGATGGCGAAGTTTCCGCGTTTCGATGCGCTGCGCGGCCTGATTCACAAGGTCCCGGAGAGCCAGTGGCGGGTCGATAAGGATGCGTTCGCGCTGGAGCGCTTCGTTCAGGACAAAACTCTGGATGGCAACAACGGCGATTTGGTGGAGTCGATTGCCAAGCTGCTGCTGCCGAAGGATGACATCCGCACACGCTGCTTCAACGCGCTGACCGAGTCGTTGATGCTGGTCAATAGTTTTGGGGGCAGCGGGTGGGAGACGACGCTTGCGGCATCCGGGCAATCGATCCGGTTGAGCGTAGGGCGGCTGGACGTGCTGACCATTTTTCGCAACGGCTTGCATGTCATCGTCGATGAACGGCAGCTCGACGGCGAGCAGTTTTATGAAATCGGGAAGCTGGCGGCGGTCTCGCATGGTGGCCTTGCCAAAACGCTCGATGGCGCTCTGGCCTGCGACTTCCGTGCGGATTACATTGAGACGGTGATGCCGATGCTTCTGGCGGCGCATCGCTCCGTGATCGAACTCGCCATCAAATCCGCGAAGACGAAAAGCGGAGCGCGTCCGCACCAATCGGCAGGCGTGATCGATTACCTGCGCTCACTGAGCGGACGCAAGGTCCCGCACCCGATCACGTCCTGACAGGGTATGCTCGTGCTACAATCTGGATACGCCATATCACCTCGGCTGAATACATAATCTCCGCGCCGACCGCGGAAATTTTTTGCAGGCTTTTATGGTTGCGCCGCTGAAAACCTCAAGTAGAATCACACTGTAACCACACGCGACAAGGATGACCGGGTGACTCCCAATCTACGCATTTGCCCTCGCTGCGGGCATGAGAATGTCTCCAAAGCGCTCTGGTGCTTCCAGTGCGGGCTGGACCTGAACGGTCCACCCCCGCCGGAAAAGACGGCGCGGACGCAGCGCGTCGGTTCTGGTGTATGGCGGCTCGCGCCGAATATCACCAAAGAGACACCCCTCGACCATAAAAAGCCGCTGCCGCCGGATGTGGACGGGCAACCGCTGACCTGCCTGAAATGTGGCACGCTGAACCAGCCCAACGTGGAGCGCTGTACAAATTGCCAGCAGCCGCTCATCGTCCCGGATGACGAATACCATTTTGTGACGGAAGGTAGCGCGAGGACGAGCATCGGGCAGGTACGCGGCAACAATGAGGACAACCTCAGTTTGTGGGCGTTGAACGGTGTCCTGATTGCGCTGATCGCGGATGGTATGGGCGGCGCGGTGGGTGGCGAGGAAGCCAGCCGCCTTGTTGTGGAGGCGGTCCAGGCCGATTTTCTGGGAGAGCAGCGCGGCAGCCTGCAATTACACACGATGCCCGAAGTCGAGCTTGGCCGCCGCCTCGCGGAAGCGATCCGCGACGCGAACCGCGCGGTAATCGACAAAGTGCAGGCCGATGGGCAGTTCAAAGGCATGGGGACGACCTCGACGCTGATGGCCGTGCGCGAGAACCGGGTCCTCGTCGCGCATGTTGGGGACAGCCGCGCCTACCATGTCGATACTCAGGGCAAAATCACGCAGATTTCGACCGATCACAGTTTCGTACAGGCGCTCGTCTCTTCCGGCCACATCACCGAAGAAGAAGCGCGTTCGCACCCGATGGGTAACGTCCTGTACCGCGCGCTGGGACAGGGCAGCGATCTCGAAGTAGACCTTTATCTGCGCTTTGTGCGCGGCGGCGACCGTCTGGTGATTTGCTCCGATGGATTGACGCGCCACGTCTCGCCACCCGAAATTGGCCTCTTCGTTTATAAAGCAGCATCGCCCGCCGAAGCCACCGAAAAGCTGATCGCGCTCGCCAACAAGCGCGGCGGCGAGGACAACGTGAGCGTAATCGTGATCCAGATTGTCGATAAAAGCAGCCCGGCGGAATTAACTACGCTCGATTTGAAGTAGAGGACGAGTGGACGAACTCAAGGAACGTATCCGTACCGAAGGCCAAAACCTCGGTGATGGTATTTTGAAAATCGACAGCCTGCTCAATCACCAGATCGACGCGGGGCTGATCATGCGTTGCGGCGCGGAACTGGCGCGGCGGTTCAGCGCGCAGGGCGTGACGCGCATCCTCACCGCCGAAGTATCCGGCATCGCACCCGCCTTCGCGACCGCTGCCGCGCTGAATGTTCCGGTCGTCTATGCGCGCAAGGTCAAGCCCGTGACGATGTACGGTCCGGTGTTCCTCGAAACGGCGCCGTCGCACACGAAGGGCATGGATGTCAACCTGCTCGTCTCCGCGGAGTTCATGCCGCCGGGTGAGCGCGTGTTGATCATCGACGACTTTCTGGCCTCTGGTCGCACGCTCAAGAGCCTCGCGCGGATCGTCCTGAGCGCGAAGTGTGAGCTGGTCGGGATCGGCGCGGTGGTCGAGAAGACATTCGAGGGTGGGCGCGGCGCGCTCGCGAAGTATGCCGTACCGATTGAGGCCCTCGTCACCATCGTGTCGATGGAGCAGGGGCGCATCGAGTTCGCATAGACCAGCCTTTTGTGCTGAATCTACGCGCTAGTAATCTTTTAGCGACGGGTCCACATCCGCTGTCCACGCGGCGATTCCACCGTCCAGATTGAGCAGATTCGTATAGCCGACCGACTCCAGATAATTCGAGACGGCGGCGCTGCGTCCCCCGTGATGGCACATGAAGACGACTGTACCTTCTTTCGGGATTTCATTCAGACGGTCAGGGACATCGTTCATCGGGATATGCTGCGCGAAGGGCAACGCGGCCTGTTCGAGTTCCCAATCCTCACGCACATCGATCACGGTTAGCGGCTCACCGGTGTCGAAGAGCGCTTGCAGGTCTTTCGGGCTGATGTTTTTGACCATCGGGTTATGTTGTTCCTGTTCGTCTGACAAAACGCGAACCGCGCAGCCGCGAGCGCGCCTCAAGCGTGATTTGCGCGAAGACCGGATGATCCGCGAAGCGCCACTTCTCGCGCCAGACGACGCGCCGCCGCGCTCGTAGCCATTCGATGGCTTGCCGTTGCGCTTCATCGAGCGCGATGAGGTCCGCACGTCTTACTGGGAAAATTGTATTCGGGACCGGGCAGAATGCCTCGCAGATGCCGCACCCGGTACAAATATCGGGCAATATCGTATGCTGATAGTCGTCGCTGATCATGATCGCGCCCGGCACGGGGCAATAGCGACGGCAGCAGCCGCACTCGATGCACGTGTCGGGGTCGATCAGGAATACCAGATCGTTCGACACGGCGGCTCAATGTCTTGTTTCACGTCTTGCTTCATCGGCTAGTCGCCGCCTGCAAGCAACTGATCGGTCGTCGCCATGCGTGCGGAGGGCAACGGAGCCTTACCCTGCCGGATGAGCGCGACCTCTTCCGCAGCGAGTTCCAGCCCGCCGAAGTGTTCCTGCTCGGCGGCAAAGCGGTAGGCCATCACCGATTGGCGGTGCATGGCGCTATCGGCGGTCAGCTTTGGTATCCAGTCCGCGCCGATTTTGATGTGCAGCCATTCATCCGCGATCAGATACTCGAACAGGTGCGCGCTTTTCTCGTCGCCCAAGCCCCGGCAAATCTCGATCATCATCGAGAAATCATCCGTGACCCAGCCCTCGACAATCTGATTCAGGTGGACCAGCCGCTTGGCAAGGTCGTCGTGCCGGACCGGACCCCAGAACAGCGGAAAGGTATCCCGTACCGGGAGCATATCGTAACTGCCGCCCATCTCCGCGAAACGTATCATGCTTGCTTCGGCGTGCCGCGCCTCGTCCCAGAGCTGCCGCGCGATCAGGAAACGCAGGTCCCACGGTGCATCGGGGAAATCAAAGAGCGTACGCCCGCAGCCTTCGGTCGCTTCGACCTCGCCTTCGACGTTCATGAACATATACTTGCGCAGCGTATCGAAATCCCAAACGTCGGTCGCCGCGCGGCCTTCCTTGCGAATATAAGTGCCGACATGGAAGCGCTCGTCGCGGACCGGGTTGTCCTTGCGGAAGCGCTTGCCTGGACCATCATCACGCGCAGTCGGCGTCGGGTAAAGCGTCCCGGCGGGCAGGTCGCCACCCGCGCATCCCGCATCCGTGAGAAGTTGCATCAGGTGGTTGCGCCACGCCAGCGCCCGGTCAACCGCACCGGGGACGCTCGTATACTGCTGGATCAGCGCGTCGCCCCACGCCGCAAAACGCTCGTGATCCTCCGAGGCGCGCGTGAGCAGCCGCACGGTTGGATGATCGCCCACCGCGTCGTCGCTCTCGATATTGTATCGATACAGCGATGCAAGGTGCGGACGCAGCACCCAATAGAGGCCGACCAGCCGTTCGAGCATGTCTTCAGTATTCGTAAGTTCGTTGCAGAAGCGCACGAATTGCGGCGAAGACGGTTTCACCTTGCGGTCGAACGCGCCCACTTCCGGCAGGCGCGCAATCATCTCGTTGGCGTGGCAGGCGTCCTCGTAAAGCTGATACGAGAGTTCGATTTTCAATTCGAGCTGCGGGATCGATGCGAGCCAACCCGCCTGCGCTTCCATCAGGCGCGTTTCGGCATAAGCATAGCAGCTCAACCGGGCGGCGATCTGGCGCACGTCGAAGACGAATTGCTGACGGCGAGGGGCAATCGGGAAGATATTCAGGAGAGTCATGATTTTTTGTTTTGCGTTTGTTGTGATTGTGGGCGGGGAGCCTGAAAAATAGTATAGCACGTTCTCAAGTGGTAAAAACCTGTAAAATGTAGCATATTTCACAAACATAAACGCTGAAGGACAACATTTCAATGGGTCAAACCCGCCGCCGCGCTGCCCGTCCACCCGCCGAAGCCGCCCCTTTCCGCCAGACCTACAACCCCTTCCCGCCAATGGGTGTCCTCAGCGACGAGCAGCTTGGGCAAATCGAGGAGGCGTCCTTCCATATTCTGGAGCAGACCGGGATCGAGTTCATCTCCCGCGAAGCGCTGCAAATGTTCCACGACGCGGGTGCGGAAGTCGATTTCGAGGGGCAGAGTGTGCGGCTGCATCGCGACCTTGCGCGCAAGCTGATCGCGACCGCCCCGGCGCAGTTCACGATGCACGCGCGCAACCCGGCGCACCATACTATTATGGGCGGTGGCTACATGATCTTCTCGATGGTGAGCGGTCCGGGCTATGCCTACGACATCAAGCGCGGACGGCGCACGGGCAGCTTCGCGGAATATCTGAATTACGTCAAGCTGGCGCAGAGTTTCAACGTGATCCACAACATCGGCGGCTTCATCGTCGAAAATCAGGATACACACGAGGATGTGCGCCATTTGCAGCTTTATCAGGCGCAGCATGTCTACGCCGATAAATGCACGAACCCGTCCGCGCGCGGCTTCAACCATGCCAACGACGCGGTGGAGATTGCCGCGCTGGTTTTCGCGGAGCAAGGCGGGCGCGAGTGGATGCTCTCTCACCCGGTCACGCTCTCGGTTGTAAACTCGAATAGTCCTCTGCGCTTCGATACGCCGATGGTCGAAGGCTTGCTGACCTATGCCCGCGCCGGGCAGTGCGTGATCGTCACGCCGTTCACGCTGGCGGGCGCGATGGCTCCGATTACGCTGGCCGGTGCGCTCGCGCAGCAGAACGCCGAAGCGCTGGCCGGGATCGCGCTGACGCAACTTGCGCGCCCCGGTTCGCCCGTCGTCTATGGCGGCTTCACCAGCAACGTCGATATGCAGAGCGGTGCGCCCGCCTTCGGGACGCCGGAGGGCGCGCTCGCGGCGCTTGCAGGTGGGCAGTTCGCACGGCGCTATGGCTTGCCCTATCGCGGCTCCAACGTCGCGAGCAGCAAGACGCCCGATGCGCAGAGTGCATATGAAAGTATGATGGCGCTGTGGCCTGTGATGCTCGCACACACGAATTACGTGCTGCACGCGGCGGGCTGGCTGGATGGCGGGCTTTCGGCGGGGCTGGAAAAAGTGATCATCGACGTGGAAATGCTGCAAATGCTGGATACGTTCACGCGCGGGATCACCGTCGATGAGAGTACACTCGCACTGGACGCAATTGCCGAAGTCGGACCGGGCGGCCATTTCTTTGGGACGCCGCACACAATGGAGCGCTACCGTACAGAGTTCTACCGCCCGCTTATCTCCGATTGGCAAAATTACGATAACTGGCTGGATGGCGGCGCGCTCACCGCCGCCGACCGCGCGCACACGAAGGCGCAGGAAGTCATCGCGGCTTATGAGCAGCCGCCGCTCGACCCCGCGATTGCGGAAGCATTGCAGGCATATGTTGACCGCCGTACAGAGGAAATTCTGCACGCAGAACAATAATTGTGATTTATTGCGCGAATGGTCCCCTGATGTTGATGCGTGGCGGCGGACCTGCATGTCCGTCCCTACGAAGATCGGAGCATATTGGACGGGCATCAATCACGCGCGAACTATGCTCAACCCCATTTCAAGATATGGTAGCAGCACCTCATCGGGCGTTGATCCCTCCACAATAAGGCCGCTGATTTCGCTGAACGGCGTCACCACATAACGCGATGCCGCGCCGAGTTTTTCGCGTGAGGCCAGCACCAGCGTTTCGGCGGCACGCCTGCATAGCGCCTGCTTCATGTATGCCTCTTCCAGATCGCCCGTACTCAAGCCCTCTGTCGGGTGAACGCCCGTGACGCCCATCAAAAACAAATCGGCGCGAATGTGGCTGATCGCTTCAATCGCCGCTGCCCCAACCGAAACAATGGAATGCTTGAACAGCCGCCCGCCAATCAGGATCACCTCAACGCCGGGATGCTCAACCAGTTCGAGGGCGGTCCGCGCGCTGTGTGTGATGATTGTCGCCTGCAAACCGCGCGGCAGGTGGCGCGCGACCTGCATGGCGGTCGTCCCGCCATCCAGAATGACAACCTGCCCATCCTTGATCAAATTCGCGGCGGCGCGCCCAATCGCGATCTTCGACTCGATCAGGATGTCCTCGCGGCGCGCAAAGCTGGCCGTCGCGGGCGAAACGGGCAGCGCCCCACCATGTACCCGCTGGAGCAAGCCTTCCTGCGCCAGTTCGCGCAAATCGCGCCGGATGGTATCTTCGGATAGATCGAGTTCGCTGCTCAGATTCTTGGCGATGATTTGGCCGTCTCGTTTAAGCACATCCAATATGTGTTGCTTGCGCTGGCTCGTCAGCATGAGCTATCCTTCACGAATAATCTTGACACTGCACGAATTTCCGTGATATATTCCAATTACGCAGAAATATCACGTAATTTCGCGATAAAAGCTGCACGATTATACATCAATGAAGGAAACCATGAACACCACATCCAAACGCATGTTGATTCTGATCGCCGGACCGTACCGCAGCGGCACGGGCGACGATCCGCAAAAAATGGCGGAAAACCTGCAAGCCCTCGAGGCCGCATCATGGCCGATTTTCAAAGCCGGACACGTCCCAATGATCGGGGAATGGGTCGCGCTCCCGATCTGGCGCATGGCAGGTGGGCAAACCGTCGGTGATGCGCTTTACGATGAAGTGCTGCACCCGACCGCCGGACGCCTGATCGAACGCTGCGATGCGATACTGCGTCTGGCGGGTGCATCGAAGGGCGCGGATAACGATGTGCGGCTCGCAAATGAGCGCGGCATCCCGGTCTATCGCGATGTGAGCGAGATACCGACTTATAGCATCAAGTGAATGAATATAGACAAGGCGGCGCATGACTTCGCCGTTTGGGATACGCTCACCTTGCAGCTCCGTCGAAAGTCGGATGCGGGGAAAGCAATCGGGCTATACTATCGCCCAACTTTTATGCCATGAACAGGAGTTCCGATGCGCCGCCTGCTACTCTTCCTGATCGCCCTGACGCTGATCGCGACCCCGCTCCTGGGGAGCGGCACGACCGCGCGCGGAGCCACCACCGATGTCATCCCGCGCATCATCGACCTTGCGCCGCTCGGTGGCGAAGAACTCGCGCCCGATGGCTCGGTCGTCTTCTATTTCAATACGCCGATGGATCAGGCGTCGGTGCAAGCCGCGCTGACGGTGCAAGCCGCGAGCGGCACGCAGCAGAACATCACAGGGACATGGAGCTGGCAAGCGGAGAAGACCGCGACCTTCAAACCCGCGCAGGCATTGCGACGCGGGCAGGACTATCTATTCAGCTTCAAGGCGGGCGCGAAGAGCAAAGCCGGGCAGCCTCTCCTTGCTGGGACGAGCTATCGCATCCGCACGGCGGGGCTGCTCGATGTGACGCAGCTTATCCCCGCGACAGGTACGCAGGATGTAGACGCCGATGCGGTGATCACGGTCATCTTTAACCGCCCGGTGGTCCCCGTGACGACGCTCGACGCACAGGCTAACCTGCCGAATCCGCTCACGATAGCGCCCGCAGTCACCGGGAAAGGGCAGTGGGTCAATACCTCGACCTATCAATTCAAGCCGGATGCGCCACTGGCGGGGGGCACGACTTACGCCGTCACCGTCAAAAAAGGACTGGCCGACAGCACCGGCGCGCAGCTTGCCGCCGATGTGACCACCGCCTTCGTGACGGCCTCGCCGCGCGTGATCGAGATCGTCCCGGCGGATAAGGCGCAGAACGCCGCGCGTGATGCGAAGGTCACGGTCTCGTTCAGCCAGCCGATGGACCGCGCCACGACCGAAAGCGCGTTCAGCCTGACCGGACCGAACGGCGCGAAGGTGAGCGGAGCATTCGAGTGGCGCGCGGATAATAAATCCGTGACGTTCACGCCCGGCAAGCTGCTCGATTATGGGATGCTCTACGACGTCGCGGTGAACAACACCATCGCGAAGGCAGCCACAGGCTCGTCAATCAGCGCCGCCGCGAAGGGCAGCTTCACCGTCTCCGCTGCGCCGGAAATCACGAATGTGCGCCCCGGCAACAACGTTACTACCAGCATGACGGCACTTGAGATCATCTTCAACCAGCCGATGAAGCTGGATGACTTCGAGAAGCGCGTGACGATCACGCCGAAGCCGCCGAAGGTCGATTACAGCGTCGATGAATACGAGTCACGCAGCTTCACGGTGCTGCTCTCCGTCGAGGACAACACGACCTACACGGCTGTGATCGACCCGGCGGGCTTGACCGATAGCTACGGAACGCAGGTGCGTACCTCCAATAGCAGCAAGTTCTATACGCTGCTGCCCGATGGCAAAATTCAGGTGCGTTTCACGATCAAGCTGAACTTCCCGACCGTCGCGAACCTGCAAACGGCGGGTCCGGTCGGCCTCTACAACGCTTACAACCCAACCACCCGCGTTTACAGCACGCATCGCAACGTCGGGCGGCTGGATTTGCAGCTTTACGGTCTGGACCCGATGCAGGCGACCGAATTCCTGCGTAATTATCCGAACGACACGATTAAAAAATTCGCGCCGCCTGCCCGCCAGCTTCTGCGTAATTGGCAAGTCCCCGTCGAAAACCCGGCGCAGGTGCTGCGCTATGACCTGCTGACGATCAGCGCCAATGGCACGAGCGCACCCGCCGCGTCTTCGGCCTTCACTTGCCCCGGTGCGCCCGCTGCACGCCTGCAAACCGGATCGAACGCGATGGTCTTGCGCGATCCGCCGTCCAGTTCCAACCTGCGCGCGAACCCCAGCCGCAGCGCCAACGTGGTCGCACGCATCCCGCCGGGGACTGCCTTCGTCGTGCAGGATGGACCACGCTGCGCGGATGGCTTTGTCTGGTATCGCACTACGTATAACAACGTGACGGGCTGGCTTGCCGAGGGGCAGGGGACGCAATACTTCGTCGGACCCGCCGACGGCGCTGCACCTGTGCCGACCGTCGCCGCGTTACCCGCTGCGCTGCCGGGTACGGGTAAGGAACCGCTCAAGCCCGGCGCGTACCTGCTCCGTTTCAGTTCGCCGGATATCAAGCCGCCCGAAGGCGCGAACCCGGATGATTTCGGTCCGCTCTCGCATATCATGATCGTCGCGACCGCGAATATCGCGATCAAAATGACTACGACGGGCGCGACGGCATGGGTGACGGACCTGCAAAGCGGGCAGCCCGTCGCGGGTGCGAGTGTCCTTTTTATGCTCAGTCAGGTGCAATATGGACCAAACGGCTTCAAGGAGACGCCCTTCGAGACGTTGGGACGCGCACAGACGGATGCAAGTGGCATCGCGACGATCACCATGCCGGGGGTCGAAAACCTCTACAATGCCACGCTTGCCGCCATCATCAGCGATGATAAAACCTTCGCGCTGGCGTCCAGTTCGCAGAGCAACGGGATCGAGCCGTACAATTTCAACCTGAACAGCGATTACAACGCGAACGACGCAGCAGTCTATCTGTATAGTGATCGCTCGCTGTATCGCCCCGGCCAGCCCGTCTATTTCAAGGGCGTGCTGCGTACCAAAACCGATGTGACCTACGGCCTCAACGCCGACATGAAGACGATCCCCGTCGAAGTCCTCAACGACGCGGGCGAGAGCATCTACAAGGCCGATGTGCCGCTGACCGGGTTCGGCACTTTCAGCGGAAAGTTTACCCTCAGCGATCAGGCCGCGCTCGGTACATACCGCATCTTCGCACGCCTGCCCGATCCCTTGGGCAGAGCAGAAGACGGCAAGGAACCCACGCGCGACTTCGAGCGCGCGATCCTTATTGCGCAGTATCGCGCCCCGGAATTCAAGGTCGATCTGGTCCCGAAAGCGCCTGCCGTCGTGCGCGGCGAGCCGATCCGCGTCGAGGTGGATGCGAGCTACTTCTCTGGCGGGGCGCTGAACAACGTCCCTGTGGCGTGGACCGTGACGGGGCAGGATTACTCATTCGAGTACAAGGGGCGTGGCAATTACACGTTCATCGATTACAACGAGGACGCCGGACCGAGCGCCGAAAACAATGAATTCGGCAGCGAACTCGCCAGCGGCAAGGGGCGCACGGACGCCAATGGCAAGTTCATCATCGAATTTCCCGCCGACCCCGGCAAGACGCAGAATAGCAAGAACCTGATCATCGAAGCGCAGATCACGGATGAGTCCGGGCAGGCCGTTAGCGGTCGCGCGCTCGTGACCGTCCACGCGGGCGAGCTGTATCTCGGCGCAGCGCCGGAAGAATACGTCGTGCAGGCCGGGAAGCAGGCCGCTGTCGGCGTGGTCGCGGTCGATTGGGAGAGCAATCCGCTCGCCAATGTCGAGGTTAGCGCGCGCGCCGTCGAACGCAACTGGAAAAGCGTCAAGCAGGTAGACCCGGCCAGCGGCAAGACGGTCTGGACCTACGAAGTACAGGAAAACCCAATCGAGAGCGCGGGTATCAAGACCGACAAGGACGGTAAGGCGCGCTTCGTCTTCACACCGCCGCGCGGCGGGACCTATAAGGTCTATGTGACCACGCGCGACGCGAAGGGCAATCAGGTCACGAGCGCGGCTTATGTCTACGTCGCGGGACCGGATTTCATCCCCTGGCGGCAGCGCAATAACTACGGCATCGATGTCAAGACCGACAAGCTGAACTACCAGATCGGCGATTCCGCTGAAATCCTGATCGCGTCGCCGTTTCAGGGCGCGGCGAAGGCGTGGATTACGGTCGAGCGTGGCGGCATCCTCAAGAGCGAGGTAATCGACCTGCCGACCAACAGCACGATCTACAAGCTGCCCATCGACGCGACCTACGCGCCGAATGCCTACGTCAGTGTGACGCTCGTGAAGGGGACCGACGACAAGAATCCGATCCCCGCCTTCCGCATCGGCTACGCGGCGATCAACGTTAACCCCGATCAATTCAAGCTGAATATCGAGGTCAAGCCGGATAAGGAAAAAGCCGGACCGCGCGAGCAGGTCACGTATACGCTGCGCGTGACGGACAGCGCGGGCAAGCCCGTCAAGGCGGAACTCGGCGTCGGGCTGACCGACCTCGCGGTGCTATCGCTCCTGCCGGATACGAGCAAGCCGATCATGGAAGCCTTCTACGAGCCGCAATCGCTGGCCGTCCTCACCGCGAACGCGCTCACGATCAGCGTCGACGAGCAGACACAAACGATTCTGAACACGGTCAAAGGTGGCGGCGGCGGTGGACCGGAAGGCGGCGTGATGCAAATCCGCCAGTTGTTCATCGATACGCCACTCTGGAACCCGACCGTCACGACCGACGACAACGGCATGGCGACGGTTTTCGTCACGCTACCAGATAACCTCACCACATGGCGGCTGGATGCACGCGCCGTCACGCTCCCGACCGGGGCGCTCAAGACTACCCTCGTTGGGCAGGTGACAAGCGATCTGATCAGCACCAAACCGCTGCTCGTGCGTCCGCTCACGCCGCGCTTCTTCATCGCGGGCGATGCTTCGACGCTCGGCGCGACGATCAACAACAACACGGGCGCGGATCAGGAAGTCACCGTGAGCCTCGCGCTCACGGGCGCGGCGCTGGCGGGACCGGGACAAGTCAAGCTCACGGTCAGGAATGGCGAACGCGGGCGCGCGGACTTCCCGATCACGGTCAACGGCGACGTGAGCGGCGTGGACGCTGTGTTCAGCGTGAGCAGCGCGGATGGCAAATTCACCGACTCGGCCAAGCCCGTCGTCGGCAACCAGAAGGACCGCGCGATCCCGGTCTATCGCTACGCCGCGCCGGAGACGGTCAGCACGTCCGGCGTGATCGGCAAGGAAGGCGGCGACCGCACCGAAGGCGTGGTCCTGCCCGAACGCCTGAACATCACGCAAGGGTCGCTCGACCTGCGCGTGGATGCCTCGCTCTCGGCTGCGGCGTTCGCGGCGCTCAAAGCGCTCGATAATTCGCCGTACACCTGCACCGAAGGGACGGCCAGCATCCTGCTTGCGAATGCCGCGACCCGCCGTGCCTTCGATGCCGCCAAACTGACGAGCGCTGACCTCAAGGCAAACCTGGATGAGCAGGTCAATATCGCGCTGCAAACGCTCGGTTCGCAGCAGCACATCGATGGCGGCTGGGGCTGGTGCTTCCGCGACAACAGCAGCGCGCAGGTGACGGCCTATACGCTGCTTGCGCTCGTGCAAGCGAAGGCGAGCGGTTACAGCTTCGACGCGAGCCTGACACAGAAGGCGATCACCTACCTGAACACCTCGCTCGGCCAGCCCGCCGACCAATCGCAGCAGTGGGTCCTCAACCGTCAGGCGTTCGCGCTGTATTCCCTCGCGAAGGCTGGCGCGGGCAATGTCTCGCGCACGCTGGACCTGTTCGCGAAGCGCGAGCGGATGAGCATCTACGCGCGGGCGCTGCTGCTCTCGACCTTCCGCATTGTCACGCCGAATGATAGCGCGAAAATCAATGCGCTGGTCAGCGATTTGCAGACGAGCGCGATCACGAGTGCCTCCGGCCAGCACTGGGAAGAGCGCACGCCGGACCGCATCAACTGGAACACGGATACGCGCACGACCGCGATTGTGCTTGCCGCGCTGACCGAAGCGCAGCCGCAAAACGCGCTCTTGCCGCAGGTCGTGCGCTGGCTGATGTACGCGCGCAGCAACGACGCCTGGGAGACGACGCAGGAAACGGCGTGGTCGGTCTATGCGCTGACGAACTGGCTCGCGCTCTCCGGCGACCTGAACCCGGCCTACCAGTTCAGCGCGACGGTCAACGACAAGCCGCTGGTCGCGGCGACCAGCACGACGGGGAGCGCCGACGCGCTCAAGACGGTCGTGCAGAGCGTCCCCGTCACGGATTTGCTCAAGGGCGAGGCCAACCGCCTGACCCTGACGCGCACGGCGGGCGATGGCACGCTCTACTACACCGCCTCGCTGACTGCTTACGTTCCGGTCGATAAGGTGCAACCCGCCAATCGCGGCCTGACAATCGCGCGTAGCTATAGTCTGCTTGCGGACAAGGCGCGCAAGCCGATTACGGGCGCGAAGGTCGGCGACGACATCCGCGTGACGATTACGCTCGTCGTGCCGGAAGATATGACCAACGTGATCGTCACGGACCCGATCCCGGCGGGGACCGAAGCGCTCAACCCGGACCTCGCCACGACGGGCGGGATCGGCGTCGCGCCGGAACTCAACCTCGCAGACCCGCTCGGCAACGGGTACGGCTGGTGGTGGTTCGGCAATACGCAGCTTCGCGATGAGAAGACGGTGCTATCCGCCGAGTATCTGCCCGCCGGGACGTATACCTATACGTATACCGTGCGCGCGGGTCTGGCCGGAACGTATCAGGTCATCCCTGCGACCGCGCAGCAGCAGTATTTCCCGGATGTGTACGGGCGAACGGCGGGCGCGGTGTTCACGATCACGCCGTAAACTGAAATCAAGGGGTGAGGGGTTCGTTTGTGAGTCTCTCATCCCTTCGATTTGCTTTCCGCGACGGCTTGCTCCATGCTCAAAATAAGTCGCAGGACAAATAGACTCATCGCGAAAAGTTCAACCGGAAATATCAACCACAGCATGATCTCGATTATTCTCTTCAGATCGACTTGAATTTTGCTGTCAGCGAAGATAAATATTGAAACGAAGGTGAAGAATATCCCCGCGACACTGGCGAGTGACGATGAACCAATTCTTTGCAGATTGTCGCCCTCGTCGGCGAACGCGGTTTGGACGCTGAGTAAATAGATAAAAATTATCACAAAAGAGCTGACCTGTAACTTGATAGTTTCGGCGTTGTCAACGTGCCTGAGCGCGATGTAAATATGAACTATCAACCCCATAGATGAGCATAAGAACACCGTGTAGCCGATCCAGATGAAGAGCGGTGACATTTCCACCTATTTAATAGTTCTTATCAGCCCATCCATGATAGGGTTGCGGACAGCAAGAATGCCGTCCGCACAGATTGCTACACTACCTTCCAGAAATGCCATTCTTGTGAGCCAAACGTGGTTAGGTTTCCTTCGCGGGTTCGGCGGCTTTCGCCTTGACCTCGTTCTCATCCTGCGCGAGTGCGAGCCGTTCCATCAGGCCGACCATGTTGAACAGCTTGCGATAGTGCGGCGCGAGGCCGAACGCGAAGACGCGCCGTCCGGCCTGTGTCGCGTCCTCGACGAGGCTGATCACGAGGCCGATCCCGGCGCTGTTCATGTAATCTGTCTGGTCGAAGTTGAAGGCCAGCGTCTTGATTTTCGCGCGTGCCAGTTCGTTGTACGCATTGTAGGCCGTCTCGCGCGTCTGCATTGTCACATCGCGCGGGAAGTCGAGGACGCCCAACGTCCCATCCTGCCTGTGGAGAACATCCCCTTTTGCCATCTTGTAGCTCCTTCCTTATGCCTGTTTATGGGCGGCGTTGCTATCGGCGGTTTTTGAGGGATGCAGATAGATGACCATCTTCACCTGATTGCCGCCATCCGGGAGCCGTTCGATTTGCATTTCATCCACCATCTGCGAGATGAAGAACATGCCCCAGCCCCGGTTGTCCTCACCGAGACGACCCGGTGTCGGGATTTCGGAAGGCATCGCAGTTAGCCCTTCATCGGAGATGCGGACTTCGAGTTGTTCCTTCGCAGCGGTCAGGTAGACCGTCACGACGGCCTCCGAGTTGCTCTGGTTGCCGTGTTCGATGGCGTTCATACACGCTTCTGAAACAGCGGTTTTGAGGTCTTCGATGCGGTCGTCGCTGAACCCCATTTGTTCGGCGATGGCTTCGACAGCGCTACGTGCTATCTTCTCATAGCCAAGCGTGCTGGGCAGCGAGATTTCGATATTCTCAGGGTTGAAGGCCAGCGACACCGATGTCGGTTTCGTGGTTTCTGCGTCCGCGGAGCCGGTTGGCTTTTGCGTTTCGATGTTTTCCGGCGTGGGCTTGTCTGTCACAAACGCTTCCTTTCAGGGCGCACGGAGCGCGACGACCGTTATATCATCCTGTGCTTCGATTCCATTAAGATACTGTTTCACGGCTCCGAGTATGCTATCGACAAGCTGCTGGCTGCTGACCATTACGGGCAAGCCGTTCAGCAGGGTTTCGAGCCGTTCAAAGCCGAACATTTCGCCGGCGTGGTTCTGCGCCTCGACCACGCCATCGCTGATAAACAGCAGCAAAGTCCCCGGCACGAACGATAGGCATGTCCCCTGATAGGCAGACCGCGCCGACGCGCCGAGCGGGTAGCCGCCGATTTGCACGAATTCCCAGCCGTTTTCCGTGCGCAGGTAGGGCTGGATCATACCGCCATTCGCGATTTCAAGCGCGCGGCTGATCGGGTCGAAGAGCGCGACCGTGAGCGCGCTGTTCATGTGGTTTTGCTGCATCCGTACCAGCAAATCGGCGTTGAGCGCATTCAACAGGTCGGCGGGGAGCGGATTACGCAGGATTTCCTCGCGCAACGCGGTCGTGATCACGGCCATCAGCAACGCGGCGGGGATGCCTTTGCCGGAGACATCGCCGACCGCGATCCCAAGCCTGCCATCGGGCAGCACCAGATATTGATAATAATCGCCGCTGACATGCCGCGCGGGGAGCGAATGCGCCGCGATCTCGATATTGGCGATGGGCGGGACCTCGCTCGGCAACAGGCTGGTCTGGATCGCCCGTGCGGTTTCCAGTTCAGTCTCGAATTGATGCTTCATCGTCTCATGTGCGCGGGCGTTTTCAATCGCGACGCACGCCTGATCTGCGAAAGCTTCTGCAAGTTCACTATCTTGCGGCTTGAAATGCCCCGCCATTTTGCTGTTGATATTCAGCACGCCGACCGTCTGCGCGCGAATACGCAATGGAACGCCCATCCAGGCGATGATCTGGTCGTGGCCGGGCGTGACGTTCCAGCGTGGATCGGTGCGAACGTTGTTAATAATGACAGGCTTGCCCGTACTTACGGCTTCGCTTGCCCCGCGTAGTTGCGCGAGGGGGAGTGGCGTCAAATCGAACCCGGCATCCCCCGCAAGCACCGCGATGCGCAGGTATGGGTCTTCCAAATCGTCATCGAGCAGCGCCACCGACGCACTATCGTAGGGGAGCAGCTCGGCCAGTTTTTCCAAAATCCGGTTGAGAACCGTCGTCAGATCGAGGCTCGAATTAAGGGTCCGCGAAATCTCAAGCAACGTGCGTGCGGTTGTGCGGC
The DNA here is from genome assembly GCA_965246845.1 of Aggregatilineales bacterium. Classification (GTDB taxonomy): domain Bacteria; phylum Chloroflexota; class Anaerolineae; order Aggregatilineales; family UBA2796; genus JBBRMW01. Next base: position 9,071 of record CBDFFR010000002.1, on the reverse strand, counting down.
GCTGCTCTTCGATGCGGCGGCGATCCATATTCGAGGTCACGCTGCGCGCGACCACCACCGCCGCGATGCTGATGAACCCGACCACTGCCAGCCCGAAGACGAACAGACGATTGCGCGTCGCGAAGATTTCCGTCTGACCTTCCGAGACAAGGCGATCCGTGACGACGATTAGCGAGGGCGAGTCGCCCTGCCGCTGCGTAAAAGCGCTAAAAATGGGGATAGCTGCGGTGTCGCGGTCGGCGTTCGGCGCGCCGGATTTGTAATAATAATCGCGATTGATGAACAGCCGCTCGGTGAGTTCATCCAGCCCATCCGTCGCCCAGGGCATGTCCGGTTTGCGCTGATAGACGACCAGCACCGGGACCTGCGGCGCGACAACCCAGATTTGTGTGCTTTCGCTCGCGGGCAGCGCCTTGAACGCATCCTGAAAATAGGTAGAGAGGTCGAGTTCAAAGACGAGCGCTTCTGTCAGGTTCAAACCGACTTGCACGGGCGATACCATCAGATAGACGAATTTTTGAAAATTGGCCGTCGCGCGCCGCACGAACTGCACGCCGCCGCGCGCGATGATCTGGTTGATCAAATCGTCGTTGATCGACCAATCCAGCCGCTCACCGCGCGCAATGGTCTGGTTGACGGCATCCGGCCAGCCGTACATCGGCATCCCACCCGTATCGACACGTACAATCGAGCGGAGGACGTTCCCGCGCGTTGCGCCAAGCGCCGCGAATGCCTTGAGCGCTCCCGGTCGTGAACTCTGCGTGGTGGATTGCACATCCGGCTTCTGGATCAGCGAGAGCAGATCGTTGGCGAGGCTGTTGAAAGCGGCTTCAGCCTGCCGCGCGGCAGCGGTCGTCAACTGCCGCTGTGCGATCACACCTTGATCGGAGAGCGTTTGTACAAGCTGCTGTGCGGGCAGGATCGTCAGGATGGCGACAAGGCCGCTCAACGCCAGCGACGCAGCGAGGATTGTCAGCAGGATTGCGAAATTTGTGCGGTCGCGGCGGGGGGGCATGGCATTCCCTATCTGATCAACGGCTTGTGTGTAGCCGATTTTTTGCGAAGTTGCAAGCGGCGAAATGCTCAACAATCAGGCACGCGCCGGACAGCCGTATCTGGCAACGAAGCGCGCACCCCTGTACAATCGCCGACCCGTACCGGAAACGAGGAGCGCGTGCGCGTCTTCCGCGAATCGCAGTTCAAATTTCTATTCGTCGGCCTGATTGGTCTGTATATCCTTGCCGGGTGCTGGCTTGTGCCGCTGCATGGCGATGAACCGACCGTGATTTATACCAGTCTCGATTTCGACGCAGTGCGACATGGCGATTTCGCGCGGCTAGTCTATCGCGACGTACCGGATAGCAGCGATCCGCAGGCCACGACCAAACAGGACCTGCGGCTGATCAACGGCGTGATCGCGCGCTATACCTTCGGCGCGCTGTGGACCGCCGCCGGGATGTCGTCCTCACAGGTCAATGACCAATGGTTGTGGGGCGCGGATATGGCTTTCAACCGCGCGAATGGACACGTCCCGACCGACGATTTGCTGCTACTGTGCCGCGTCGGTTCAGGCTTGTTCCTGTGGATTGCGGCGGCGCTCGTGTTCACCGTTGGCAGGCGCGCGGGCGGTATTTACACAGCATACCTTTCCGCGCTGATTTTCACGCTGACACCTGCCGTCCTGCTGAATGGCCGCCGTGCAATGATGGAAGGCGCGCTGTTGTGCGGGATTGCGCTGGTCGTCTATGCCGGGCAGCGTGCCGCCTCCGTGAAAAGCAACCGGGCAGCACTCCGCAGCGGGGTCGGGCTGGGCGTTGCGGCGGGACTGTGCATCGCGGCCAAGCACACCGGGGCGGTGACGGTTGTAGCGGTCGGTGTTGCGATTGCGGTGTACATGCTGCTTCGCGAAAATTTACGTGGAGTGCGACGGCTGCTTATCGTCGGTTCGGCGGCAAGCACAGCCGCGGCGCTCGTCTTCTTCGCGCTCAACCCGGCATGGTGGGGCGAACCGCTGCAAATGCCGGGGCGCGTCCTCGCGGCACGTTCTGATTTGCTATCCGCGCAAACGCGCGATGCAGGCGGTTATGCCTCGTTGGGCGAACGTGCGCTCGGTTTCTTCCGAGAATTCGCCGCCGCGCCACCACAATATTACGAGGTCGGGATTTGGGGCGAATGGGTTGGCGCGGACATCGTGCGTTATGAAGCGAGCGGGCTGGCGGGCGTTTCGGGCGTTGTTGCGTCTGCGCTGGTGATCGCACTGCTGGTGGTCGGGATTGTGCGCGGAATGCAGGCATGGCGGTCGCCGGCGGTGTTCATCCTGCTCATGAGTTTTGCCCTGAGCGCCACCGCTGTTTTCGTGACGACGCCGCTGCATTGGCAGCGCTACTATCTGCCGCTTGCCGCACCCGTCGCGTGGCTGGCGGGGCTGGCTGTGCGCAGGCGGGCAGCATGATCGCGGGCTGGTTCGCGCCGACGCTGCTCTTGCTGCCTGCGCTGCTATGGTTCTTTTTCGGCGTGGGGGTCCCCTGGGCGTTGGCGCTGCTTCCCCGCGCAGAATGGCGCAATCTGCCGATGGTTGCCGCTGTTGCGCTGATGATCGGACCGACGTTCATCACGACAATCATGTTCGTCATCGGCACATTCGGGACATGGACCTACTGGAATGTGTTCGCGCCATCGGCGGTGCTGGCCGCGCTTGGCGCGTACCTCGCATGGCGGCGCAGAGATGTGTCCGCAAATCGAAGTGCAACCGCGCCGCTATCGGGACTCGAAGCGCTCTTGCTCCTATTGATCATCGCCGCACTGGTGTTTCGCTTCTGGAATACGGCCTATTGGCCTTACGCGAACTACGATGAACTCTGGGTATTTGGCTACAACGCGCGAGTCTTCGCGCTGACGGGCGCGATCCCGCGCAGCATCGGCTACTACCCGCAGCTCATTCCGCTCTCGCTGACCTATGGACAGCTCGCGTGGGGCGCGGAGAACGTCCACGCGGCGCGAACCGTCGTCCCGTATTTCGGCCTCGCGAGCATAGTGATCGTCTATGTCACGGCGGCACGCTTCGGTGGCAGGCGCGCGGGATTGATCGCAGCGGCAATCTGGACGCTATACCCACACAATGCAGGCTGGGCGCAGTACGCCGATCTCGAAATCCCGGTGACGTTCCTCTTCACGGGCGCGGCGGCGTTCTTCGTCGTCGCGTGGCTGGAGCGCGAACGCCGTTTTGCGGTAATTGGCGGGCTGTTCGCGGCGGCGGCCCTATGGACCAAGCCAACGGCGGGCGCGCTGATCGAATCGGTCGCGCTGATTGCCGCTGGGTGGGTTGTATGGCAGGTGCGGGCGCGGCGCATCGATATTCGCGCGCTTACGCGGACGATCCTCGAAAGTCCAATCCCGCTCTTTGTTTTAACGCTGCTGCCCATCGGCGGGATGTGGTATCTGCGCAATATCGCGTTCGGGCATCCGCCGCTGGTGCTGCCGGGTGGCTATTGGCAGGAAGCCGCGCAGCGCAGCGGGCAGGAATTCGGGTGGCCGCTGCTGTTGCTGGCGTTGTTCCTCGTCTATCTGATAAGAAATGGGCGACCTGCGCGCCTGCTCGTTCCCGGTTACGCGCTGATCCTCATCCCCGTGCTGCTCTCGGCGTTCGACCAGCCGAACCCACATCGCCTGACGCTGCTCGAATACGCGGTTATGGCGGCAGGCGCGGCGCTCATTTTGCCCTCCAGCCTTGCGTGGTGGCGCGGTCAAACGCCGCGCACGCGCACCACGATCTTGCTCTTCGCAGCGTTTATCCTGCCGTATTGGATGACGTGGTATTGGTCCTATTCGTATCATTTCCGGCTGAGTTTCGCGGTCGTGCCGCTGTTCATCGTGCCGCTTGCGTTGCTCGCGGATCGGCTGATCGTGCCTATGATCGTCGTGTCACGGCGTCGATTGGTCTTCGCGGGTGCGGCCCTGCTGCTTGCGGCACTGCCTGCGTATAACGAGTCTTTGAGCGGGTTGCGCTTCGCGGATTCGCTGCCCGATGACCACGCGAAACAGGCTGCGGCCAACCCCGCGCTGATGAAACTGGTGGACTTCCTGCAAGCGGCGAAGGACAAGCTGGGGCGTCCGCTGCGCGTGGTCGCGCCTGCCGAATTACGCCTTCCCTATTTCTTCCCGTTCGACGATGTGCGCGTCGCGGATACGTATCCGACACGGCTCAGTGAATTGCACGATGTCGATTTTTTTGTGGATAGCTCGGTCGGGCAGCGGCTGTATTTAATAAACGACAAATTTGCCTACAACCAAATCCTCGGCTCACTGACGCGCATCGAGGCGATGAAGCGCGTAATGACCACTGACGATCACGATTTTCGCTTCTCGGTGTATACGCTAAACGACGCGGAACGCTTCATCGCGCCAGATGCAGTAGTGTATCCGAATGTACAGTTTGGCAACTTCGCCGTATTGAACGGCTTCTCGATGAGTCGTCTGGATGCCACGCCCGGAACGAAGCTGTTCATGACGCTGACCTGGAAGGCGCTGGGTCCCGCCGACCGCGATTACAGCGTGTTCATCCATTTCATCAACCAGCAAACAGGTGCGCTCGGCGCGCAGGTTGGCGGGGAGCCGGTGAGCGGCGCGTTTAGTGTGTGGCAGGGCGTGCAGGGCGAACATTTCAGTGTGAAGTATCATACCCGGTTGTGGGAGCCGGGCGAATACATCCGCGATGAATGGGTGCTGCTCTTCACGGAAGACAACCCGCCCGGCAAGTACGATATACGGGTGGGGTTCTTCGACCCGCTGGCGACGGAGAACGCGCGCCTGCCCGCCAGCAAGGACGGCCAGCCGCTGGGGGATTTTTATCTGCTCGATAACCGCTTCGAAATCAAACGCTAGGGCGACCCGTTATACGATTTTGATAAGTCTCTGCACGATTTCTACACGGAAGCATTCTATAATGAGCGACAATGAGAACTGAACCGAGGACCGAGTGAACGCACCGGACACTCTATCGACCTATGCGACGCTCCCAAAAGTCGAGCTGCACCGCCACCTTGAAGGCGCGGTCCGGCTGACGACGCTGCTGGGTGTAGCGGCAGAATATGGCGTCACGCTGCCCGAAAGCCGCCCCGAAGCGCTGCGACGCTATGTGCAGGTCGTTCCGAACGATCCGCATACGAGCGCGCATTTCCTTTCCAAATTCGCGGTGTTGCGCCGCTTTTTCGTCTCCGAAGCAGTCATCCGGCGCATCGTCGCGGAGGCTATCGAAGACGCCGCACGTGACAATATTTGTTACATGGAACTGCGTTTCACGCCGAAAGCGCTGGCGCGGCTGATGAACTATTCATTCGCACAGGTGGTCGGGTGGGTCTGCGAAGCCGCAGAAGCGGCGCAGGCGAAACACGACATTCAGGTTCGGTTAATCATCGCCATCAACCGCCATGAATCCGTTCACGACGCAGAAGAATCACTCGCGGCGGCGCTCGCGCATCAAGATCGCGGGGTGGTCGGGATCGACCTGTGCGGACAGGAAAAAGGCTTCCCCGCGACGCCATTCCTCGCGGTCTTCAAGGCCGCACGCGAAGCCGGGCTGGGCGTGACGATCCACGCGGGCGAATGGGATATGCTGGAAAACATCGTGCAGGCGGTGGAGCAATTCGGCGCGACGCGGATTGGGCATGGCGTGCGTATCCTCGAAAACAGCGATGTGATTAAATTATGCCGGACGAGCGGCGTGACCTTCGAGGTCTGCCCGACGAGCAACCTGCACAGCGGCGTCTTCCCCCGGCTGGATGTACATCCGATGCGCGATATGCGCGCGGCAGGGCTGCTCGTCACGGTCAATACGGATGACCCCGCAATTTGCAATATCACCCTCAGCGATGAATACGCGACCGCGCATGAAGTTCTGGGATTGCCGCAAGCCGCGCTCCGCGAGACGGTGCAGAACGCAATCAACGCCGCCTTCCTGCCGCGCGAAGAACGCGCCGCCCTGAGTTCCAAAATTGAAAGCGCGTGGGAGCGCGTCCCCAATGCTGCACATTGGTGAAATCCAGGTTGCACTCGTCAGCGACGGCGTGATTCATGTCGATGCGGGCGGTCCGTTCGGGCTGACGCCGCGTGCGCTCTACGGGCGCTACCTCATGCCGGACGCTGATAATCTGGTCCCGCAGACGCTGACAAACCTGCTGCTGCGCGTCGGTGGCAAGACGATCATCGTCGATACCGGGTACGGCTCGCGCCCGACGGAGAAACAGCGCGCGATCATGCGGCTGGAACGCCCGAACGGAACGATGCTCGATCATCTGGCGCGGCTCGGCGTGCAGCCGGGAGCGGTGGACCTGGTGATCAATACGCACCTGCACGCCGACCATTGCTCCGGGAACACTTACACGGATGCGAACGGGGAAAGCCTGCCGACCTTCCCCAACGCGGAATACGTCGTGCAGCGCCGCGAATACGAGGATGCGATGCGCCCCAATGAGCGCACGCGCGCGACCTATCTCATGGAGAATTACGCGCCGCTGGTCGCGAGCGGGCAAATGCGGCTGCTCGATGGCGATACGGAACTCGCGCCGGGGGTATTGGGCGTCGTCGCGCCGGGACACACGCCGGGGCTGATGGTGATCCGGCTGGAGAGCGGCAGTCAGCACGCGCTTTATGTGGGCGACCTCGCGATGTACGGCATTCATTTTGAGAAATTAGGCTGGATGACGGCCTACGATGTGGAACCGCTGCGCACGCTCGAAAGCAAACGCATATGGCAGGCATGGGCGCGCGAAACCGCTGCGACGCTCATCTTCCAGCACGACCCGACGATGAATGCCGCGCGGTTGAACGCGGAGGGGAAGGTCGAGCGGCTCGACGTTGGAATTGACGCCTGACAACCGAACTTATTCCAGATATTCGAGAAGATGCTCTATATAGCGGCGGAAGTTGGCATATTCGATTTCGCCCGGAACAAAATGTGCGAAGAACCAGCAGCGCCAGGGATCGCCGGCTTCGGTTGGCGCAATGAGCAGAATCTCTACCGTGCTTTCCCCTTGGCCGCTGATTTTGACCGCACGTTTCAGCCCGTCCGTTACATCGTCTGGATAGCCCATCATGATGTCATAGATTTCAGGTTCGAGCATATCTTTGTAGTGTCCGATCTGCTCGACGGGCAGTAGTGGCGCTTCAATGTACATGACACGGCGAAACCCATTCGAGGTCAGCAGAAAGGCACGGTAATCCGTCGGTAGCTCCAAACCAAGACGGTGTTCAGCGGCTTTTATAGATTCTTCGGTTGCTGGCGCATAGCCCAACCATTCGGTTTGGTCAACAACCGCTGAAAAACGGCGCTGGTCTGGAGTCGTCGCGTATTCAACCCGTTCCTTCTTAAGCGCCGCGCTGCTAAGTTTTTCAAGCAGTTCGCGCCAAGTCAACGCGCTATACATCGTCCGGCGTCCTTCACTATCCCGCTTTGCGAGCGCTGCGCGTAGCCCAGCCGCGTAGCTCCCACAAGTTGCTGCGTCAGGAACGCCGAGTAATTCGCCGAGGGAGCCGCGCAGCAATAGCGGAACGAGATGAACATTACGCAGCAGCGCATCGATTGGCGCATATGTCCGCATTTCGGGGTAATGCTTCGCCCAACGACGTGCCAAGTCAATCGCTTCATCTGTGTGTCCATGCTTCGCCGCTAGTTCTGCGGCGAGTACGTGCGCGTTCGCGTATTCAGTCATAAGAACTCCTCGCGAGTACGTGCGTATAAACTTCTGTAATCCGCTGAGGATTTCCAATTCATCTGCGGTTGACGGCCACAGGACCTGAGTGCGACTTCGCTTCGGAGGGTAATTCTTGAGGGCTGCTTTGGCACAGCAAGATCGATAAAGCGGATGTCCCTCCAGATCATCAATCGAAGATAATCCTTGTACAGGAATAGGCTCGCCTGCGCTGTAATATCGCTGCCGTGTTTCGATCTGTTTCAGATCGAGCGGCTCCCATGCAGACTCCGGCCTTGTTCCAGCAGCCTGCCACACGGTTTCGATGGCGTCAATAACTTCCGGTTGCGCGTTTTCAACGTCCCAAAATTCAGTGTATCCGAACTGTACCAGCAGCACGTTTGCTTCCTCGGTATACCCGCACACAAACATATAGAATACCGCTTGCAGCACGACGTAATACAACTCGGCATCCGCGCCATTGAGGATAGTTTCTATCGCATGTTGCCCTAAAATGTACTCTGCGTGGTGTTCCATGTCGTCTATTCTACCGTGTACTACGGTCACGGGCGCTCTACGTGATATACTTTGCGAGTCGCCAGTGAGGAAATCTTTCATGGATTACGACGATGAGGCGCTCTGGCAGGAGCATTTTGCCGCCGCTTTGGAGAATTTGGAGCGCATGGCTGCGAAACTACAGGTGCGGCACATGACGGGCGAGATTACGGAGTATGAGCTGCACAACGACCCGGAATATATAGCGGCAGATGAAGCACTCTGGGACGAACAATTCGCGCGTTCGCAGGATGTCCTCGAAATGATGGCACAAGAAGTATTGGCAGAGTACAAAGCCGGTCTCACCGAAGAATTTGACTGTGATGATGACTTGGATGATCTAGGCTGAATATGATCTCGACGCTCATTCTCTTTGATATTGACGGCACGCTCTTCATCGGGCAAGGCATCGGGCGGGTTGCCGTGCGGCACGCGATGCTGGACCTCTTCGGCACGGTTGGCGCGCTGGATACGCATGTATTCGGCGGCAAAACGGATTGGGCAACGCTGCTGGAATTGATGACGCCGCTCGGCTACTCCCCGGCACAGGTCGCGGAGGCGATGCCGCGCTTCGCGGAACTGCACGCGCGGTATATGCAAGACCTCGCGGGTGAATTTTCGATGACGCCCTGCCCCGGCGCGCTCGAACTGGTGGATGCGCTCGCCGCCCGCACGGATGTGATGCTCGGCCTGATCACCGGAAACATGGAGCGCAGCGCGAAGATTAAACTGCAAGCGGTCGGCTATGACCTCGCGCGGTTCGTAGTCGGCGCATATGGCGACGAAGCCGACCACCGTAACGGGCTGCCGCCGCTCGCGCTGGCGCGTGCC
>CBDFFR010000001.1:0-185192 GCA_965246845.1 Aggregatilineales bacterium | reverse complement strand
ACGCGAACGCCTCACGCTCTGGGAACTGGAGCAGCAGGTCATTCAGGCATTGCAGCCGCCGCTACCGGAAGTGCCGGAAGATGCCGACTCCTAGCCGGATCGCGTTCCTCAAACCGTGTTGCATCGGCGATGTGGTCTTCGCGACGGCCTTACTTGCGGCGGTGCGGCGTGGCTACCCGGATGCGCAGATCGATTGGTGGGTAAACCGCTGGTCGGCGGGCGCGCTCGAAGGACACCCGGCCTTGCAAAACGTCATGATCACGGGCGATGCGAGTAACCCGGCAGCGACCCTGCGCGGATTGTTCTCGCTGGCGCGGCGGCTGCGTGCAGGGCGCTACGATATGTTGATCGTGCCGGAACGTTCGCGCCTCGTCAGCCTCGCTGCGCTGTTGAGTGGCATCCCGGTTCGTGCCGGGCTGGATAGCGCGGGACGCGGCTTCGGCTATACCGTGAAAGCGCGTATCGACCCGGCGACTCGGCGGCACGAGGCCGAAATTTATCTGGATATTGCGCGGGCGCTCGGCCTCAACGTTGCCGATTGCTGGGCAAATGCACAACCCCGCGCGTCAGATGTCGACTTTGCGCGGCAAGTCATTGGGGATGCCGCGCCGCTATTGCTCATTCACCCCGGCGGCGGGGTCAACCCCGGAATGCGGATGGTCTCCAAGCGCTGGCCGCCGGACCGTTTCACGACATTTGCGGCGCGCTTCAGCGCTGAAACTGGCGCGCGGGTTGTGCTGATTGGTGGAGAGGCTGATAGAGATTTAACACAGGACATAGTACACTCTCTAACAGAATACAAACCCCTCGACCTGACGGGACAACTCACTCTTATGCAAATAGCGGGACTCGCAGCGCTCCCTCAAACGCTCCTCTATGTCGGGAATGACAATGGCGTGGCGCACCTCGCGGCGGCCTGTGGCGCGAAGGTCCTGATGATCTTCGGTCCCTCGGACCCGTTGCGCTATGCGCCCTTCGTGGCACACGCGACCTATGCGTGGAAGCCCATCGCCCTCCCCGCGCAGGGCGTTTCGGCGGGCGCGCCGCCAGTTTTCGAGTGGACGCGCGATGGCGTAACCATCGAAGAGGCGTTGACACTCGCTCGTGCTATCATCTGAAATTGTGAACACGATGGTACGTACCGACCGCTTGAAAACACAGCCCTTCCAGCGCGGCGTCTTCATCCGTGTGGAAACGGCGGCAGGGCGCGCGGTGCTTGCCGGGGAGCCGTGCGCGGAACTCGCAACCACGATTCTACTGAATTTTCGGCAGCAGGCCGCTTATGCGCTGATTGGTTTTGTCGTGCTTCCCAAAGAAATCCAGATGATCATCGTCCCGCGCGAGGTTCCGGCGGCCAGTCTCGGCAAACATTTTGAGCGGGCATGTGGCGCGCTGCTTTGCCAGCTTGCGGGCATAGAACCGCCTGCATTCGACGATGAAGTCTATCTGGAACCGCTCGACGGCTCGGAGTCGTTGAAGTCGCGGATGCAGGGCATGTTAGGGACTCCGGTACGGCTGCGGCTCGCCGGGTCGCCCGCCGCATATGATTATTCGAGCGCGAATGCCCGCTTTCAAAATGAGCTGGACATACTGGATCGCTAACGTGATTGATCCAGAACCGCGCGTGTGATTTCAATAATGGGACGTAATAGAAGCACAATAGCCCAGTGCTGGTATCAACCATAAATCGGCTCCAGCAGAACGCGGTGATACCACACATTATTAATATACGCATCACGCCAGCCTGCATCGGGCAGCCGCGTGAGGACGCCTGCCGAATAATTGCGAAATGCGGCGCGCAGCGAATCCGCGCCCCCGAAATCGGCGCATCGGTCGAGGACCTGCACGGCGCGCCACCAGGCCAGCCCCGGCTGTTGCAGATCGCGCACATCGCAAGTCAGCAGATGCGGCAATATCGGCGTGATTTGTCGCCGCGCGCTTTCGATCTCACCGCGCTGCAATGCGACATCCGCGAGCGCGGCTCCCGCTTCGGCAACCACACGCTCGAAACCGGCCTCGCGCGATAGCTCGCGACATTCGGTGAAAGCGTCGCTTGCTGACCCCAAATCGCCGTCACCGAGGTACATGCTTCCGATGAAAAGCTGCGCACGCGCGACCGAGATGCCGAGGTCCAGATCGCGCAGGACGGCCAGCCCGCGCAGCGCATAGGCAAGCCCTTCGCCCCACGCCCGACGGTGCGCCGCGATCTGGCCCATATAGAGCAGCGCGCGCGATTCGGCGAAGACCGCGCCGATCTGGTGCAGGATTTTGTAGCCATCCAGCAGCGCAGCGTTGGCTTCCGAAAGTTGGCCGAGGTGGACGAGGTTCGCGCCCAGTGTGACGAGCGCTGTCCCCTCGCCGCGACGGTCGCCCACCTGCCGCAGCAAATCGAGCTGGCGCTTCCCAATCAGCCACGCATCGTAACGCGCATTATTGCGTATGTGGAACAGCGCGATTGCCTCCAGACAGGCGATGATCAGCGGTCGATCCTGCACCTGTTCAGCGAGCGCAAGTGCGGCCTTGCCAAGCACGTCCGCTTTTTCCGGCTCGGCCAGATACAGGTCGTCGATCTCTTGCAGCGTCAGCCAGATTTGCTTGCGCGGGTCGGTCATGCGGCGTGCCAGCGCATACACGCGTGGCAGCACTTCACGCAATGCCTCGCGCAAATTCAGCGCCCGGCACGCATCACAAACGAGCATGTACGCTTCCCACGCCAGATCATCGCGGTTCTGAGCCTCCGCCAGGGCGACGGTCTCGCGCGCGGTTGCGAGCGCTTCATTCCAGCGGTTGAGTCCCATAAAGTATTGCGCGCGGAAGGTCAGGATCATCACCTGCCAGTCGCGACGGTCAGCGCGCGCGGCCAGCCGCGCCAATTCACCGAGTTCATCCTGCGCAGGCTGCGCGCTGCCACTGCGCAAAAGGACGCCCAGGCGGTCGGCACGGATCGCAAAGAGGTCCGCATCGGTCAGGGCGAGTGCCTTGCCATATTTTTCGGCGACTCGCAGTGTTTCGTCGAGGAACCCAAGCGCCGCGAGGCTGGCGTAATCGCGCAGGCTGCGTTCCGCCGCAAGGCGCAGATACTTCCACATGTTCGGGATGTCGTTCGCCCGCGCAAAGTGCCACGCGAGCCGCTCCACTGCCTGCGGCGCAGCCCGCGAGAGGACGTCGCCGACGGCGCGATGCAGCGCGATTTGCTGCGCGTCAAGCAGGCTTTGATAGACCACATCCTGCACGATTGCGTGCTTGAAGCCGTAGGTCAATTCGGCTTCGCCTTCTTCATGGTAGATCAGGTCGCGCGCTTCGAGATGTTGCAGGCCGAGCAGCAGTTCATCGTAGGCGATGCTGACGGGCAGGCTTTCGGCAAGCACCAGGATTGGGAAGCGCAGGCCAATTACGGAGGCGACTTTGAGCAGAATCTTATCGGTTTCGGAGAGGCGGTCGATCCGCATCTGCACGATTTCATGTACGGTGCGCGGCAGGTCGCTCGCATTCAGGTCGCGGACGATACGCGCGCGCGGACCCTCGATACGGATTGCCTCGGCTTCGCTGAGGGTATCGAGCAGTTCCTTGATGAAAAACGGATTTCCGCGTGCTTTTTCATAGACGAATGCCGTCAGTTCTGCCGGGGAGCGCGCTTTCAGGTGCGCTTCGACCAGATGCCCAACTTCGGTTTGCGTGAGATCGGTCAGCATGATTACCGAGGTGATATACATCTCCGAAACGATGCTGAATATATCCAGCGCGCGGTCCATTTCAGCCTGCGGGCGGTGTGCCAGCACGAGCAGGATCGGCTCCGGCTCGACCGTCAGGCGGCGCGCGAGTTCGATAGCAAGCGCTTCCGAAACTTCATCGATCCAGTGAATATCTTCGAGCGTGAGGACCAGCGGCTTGCGATTTGCGTAGCGCAGCAGCAGGTCGCAAATCAGCGCGATCACGGCTTGTCGACGGGTTTCGCCCTGCAACATCTCCGGGGCATTCCCGTCTTCCATGCCGAGAACTTCCAGCAGCAGCGGCAGCCGATCCGCCCACTCCGGGTTGAATTCGTGCAGCGCGCGCGTGAGCCGTGTCGTGATGTTTTCGGCATCGTCGGAATCCGGCGCGACGCCCAGCAAATCCAGAATGATTTGACGCCAGGGTAGCCAGGCCGTCGTGCGCTGCGTACTCAAACAGTCGCCTTCGAGCAATTCAAAACCGCGTTCGACGGCCACCCGCTGCAATTCCGTGACGAGGCGGCTTTTGCCGATGCCGGCTTGCCCTTCGACGCGCAGAATACGCGGCATATTGCCCGCCAGCGCCTTGAGCAGCTTCTCGACCTGCACCAGTTCCGCCGCGCGCCCAACCATCTCACCGCGTTGCGAGCGCCGATAGCCCGCGTGGACGCGCGCGTAAGGTTCCGAAACCGCAATTGTATCCTCGCGGCCTTTGACGTTGATCGGCGTCAGGTCGTGGTACAGAATGCGCTGGTGCGTATCGTCGCGCACACGCGGCGTGGTGAGGATTTGCCCGGCCTGCGCTGCCATCATCAACCGCGCCGCGAGGTTTGTCTCGTCGCCGATGGTGCTGTATTCGTGGCGCACTTCGCCGCCGACGATGCCCGAATAGAGCAGCCCCCGGCTAACCCCGATACGCAGGCTGCCGATCCCGCTTTGCAGAAGCGCCCACTCCCGCAGTGCAAGCGCGGCGCTGATCGCCCGTTCCGAGTCGTCGCCATGCGCGAGCGGCGCGCCGAATACCGCGAAGACGACTGCGCGCTTTTGTTCGATCTCAATCGAAACCAGCCGCCCGCCTGCCCCTGCAATGATCCGCTGCATTCCTTCGACGGTTGCGGTCAAGTGTTCCGCGGAAATCTCCGGCAGGTCGCACGCGATGAACATAGGCAGCGCCTCGCGCAGTTCGCCGACAAAATTCACATAGCCGCCTGCGACCTGTTCACGCAGCACGGGCGGCAGCCAGGGACGCGCCCGCTCCGCAATGGAGGCCGTATCCGCTGCCGCGTGCCACGCTGTCCAGCGGTGCGCTTTGGCGCGTTGCGCGGCGTCCGGGGTGACGTTTTCAACGATCAGCCGCTCACCCTCACCGCGTGTGAAGGTAAACCCGCCCCTGCGCAGACGGTCCGCCACGCTTTCCGAAGCGAGGACCAGCCCCGGCTGCGGATTGGCTGCGACTACCATCATCTCTTCGACGGCGGGACCGAATAGCACATCCATCACGCCATGCGCGGCGTTGCCGACGACCGAACGATAGGCGCGCCCCTGCCCAATCGCGACTTTGAGGGTGAGGCCGTGAAAGAAGCGCATTACCGCTTGCATTTCCAGCCCGGCAGCAGCAGCACGTTCAAGCGCTGAAACGCGCACCACATCGCCCGCAAGATCGGCCTGCGCGTCATCGAACCACGCGATGAAGCCGTCACCCGTGAAGCGGATCACGCTCCCGCCGTGATAGAAGACCTGCCCGGCGACCGTTTCGTACATCGGGTTCAGGCGCTTCTTGAGTTCTTCGCCGCCGCGCCGTGCGCCATGCTGTGCAACCAGCCCCGATGTCAGGGGTGTAAACCCGGTAATATCCATGAGCAGCGCAGCGCCGACGCAGGCAAAAGGCAGCTCTTCGCCCCGAAGCATCGCGCGGAAGCGGTCGGTTGGCAGATATGGACCGAGAAGGTGCAGGTGTTCTTCGGGTGTCATGGTTGCACGGATGAGATAGTGTACCCCGGAAAGCCGTTTCATGCGGCGATTCACCTATATTTTTCATAAGTGAATCACAAGAAAGTGTTGAGAATTGTAAGCCGTCTTGACCATATACGCCCGCTGCGTTTGCTACGGCTTGGCGGCTATTTGCCGTTTGTGGCTAGAATTGGTGCTATGCTCACGATTAAACGACTCGCGCCGCACGAACAACGCGCGACATTGGCTACTGTTCTGAAATGGACTGCGCTCGGCACTCTCGTCGGTGCGGTTGCGGGAGCTGCCGCGTGGCTGTTCCTGACGCTGCTCGAACGCATTACGGCGTTCCGGCTGGATAACCCGACGCTGCTGTTCACGCTGCCTTTTGTCGGGTTCGCGGTCGGGTGGGTATACCATCGCTACGCCGGACCTGCCGCGCGTGGTAATACGCTGATCATTGAGCAGCTTCATACGCTCGATGCGCGGCTGCCGCTACGGATGACTCCGCTAATTCTCGGCGCGACGCTTCTCAGTCATCTCGGCGGCGCATCGGTCGGGCGCGAAGGGACCGCCGTGCAGATGGGGACCAGCCTCGCGGATGCGCTGTTCCGGCTGCTGCGACTGCCGCGCGCGGATCGCCTGTATATGCTGCTGGCAGGTGTAGCGGGTGGCTTCGCGGGGGTCTTTGGGACGCCGCTGGCCGGGTTCGTCTTCGCGCTGGAAGTGCGCTACATCGGCGCGATGCAGTATGAGGCGATTGTGCCGTGTCTGGCCGCCGCATTGACGGGCGACCTCGTGGCGCGGGCGCTCGGCATCCGGCATGAGGCGCAGCCGCGCTTGATCGATCTGCCGCTCGAACCGCTCACGCTGGCAAAGGTCGCGCTGTGTGGGATCGCGTTCGGCATCGCGGCGCTACTGTTCATCGAACTGACGCACGCGGTCAAGCACTTCATGAAGGCGCGGGTTGCGTACTCGCCGCTGCGTCCGTTCATCGGCGGGATCGCAGTAATTGGGCTGACACTGCTTGTCGGCAGTCGCGACTACAACGGCCTGAGTTCGCCACTCGCGTCGGCGGCGCTGGCGGGCGGGAGCGTCTTCGCATTCGCGTTCCTGCTCAAGTTGGTGTTCACGGCGCTGTCGCTCGGTACGGGCTTTCTGGGCGGCGAGGTGACGCCGTTATTTGTGATCGGCGCGACGCTTGGCTCTACGTTGGGCGCGCTGCTCGGTTTGCCACCTGCGTTCAGCGCGGCACTCGGCTTCGTCGCGGTGTTCGGAGCGGCGAGCAATACGCCCGTGACGTGTACGTTGCTCGGCGTGGAACTGTTCGGTGGCGGGTCCGCAATGTATCTGGCCGTCGCGTGCTTCACAGGGTATCTATTCAGCGGACACCGCAGCATTTACGAAGCGCAACGCATTAGCATCGCGAAGGCGCAGGGGTTGCCGAATAAGATGGGCGTATAGACTACACCTCAGCGGTTTCTTCCATATCCGGGTCGAGCAGCTTCTGCGCGCGTTCGAGCAGGTCATTCAACCATTCTTTGGAAATATCGCGATTGCTCTCGAGATATTTCTCCACGAGTTCGAGGTTGGTTAGGCCTTCCGGTCCGTCATCGAGGCGCGTGCGCTTGATGTGTTCGATTTTCACGTCGATTGCTGCGATATGGTTGGCTCCCGCGGAGTAGAGCGCGGCGCGAACTTGTTCAATGCCGTTGGTGAACATCGACTCCTGATCCTCATCGGCGGGGATCGTCAGGCGCACCACCGCGTCAGTGACGTCCGTTTTGGCGATGTCATCCAGAATATCCTGAATGGGCGTGAGCGAGCCGCGCACGTTCACATCGAGCGAGACGAACGGGCGGCTGTGAACCGGAATGAACTTCCATGTGGTGCGCCCGCGTTCGAGGTCGATCCATGCGAAGCCCTTGCGGTCGCCTTCCTCTCCGAAGTCGATGGCTTCAAGGCTGCCGCTGTAGACGACGGGCGGCACGCCGGGACGGTTCTTTGTCAGGTTCTGATGGCGGTGGATGTGGCCGAGTGCAACGTAATCCCAGACCGGGTTGGCGACTTCGCTGACCGGAACGGAAATATCACGCGAAAGCATGAGCGTTCGCTCGCTGCCGGCCTGCGCTTCAGCGATGCTGAAATGGCCGACGAGGATGCGCGGCGCTTCGGCTTCGGCGGCGCGGCGTGCCAGCCCGTCGATTTTGGCGATCAGGCGGCGCGTCATCGCGTCTTCGAGGTCGCGCATCCCCATCCCGGCCAGTTCTTCGGCATCCGGGAAGAGCAGCGCGCGGGTCGGGTAGGGCGCGAGCGCGAGTTCGACCGGACCGCCTGCGGTTTCTACCGTAGTGATCAGGAAGTCGTTTCCGACATAAACATTCGGGACCCGCAAGGTCGTATAAATGTCGATGCTGGATGCGCGCTCGCGGTTGGTCGCGAGGTCGTGGTTGCCGACCAGCAGCACGACCGGGCAGATTTCCGAGAGGTCGCGTATGCGGTCCGCAAATTCGCGCTGCAAGGTCGGGTTGGGGTTCTTGTTCTTGAACGCATCCCCGGCGAAGATGGCGAGTTCGACGCCGTTCTCGATGGCGAATTCGAGCATTTCATCCATGCGCCGCGCGAAGTCATGGACGCGCGAACTCATGCCGGACTCGGCGTTCATCTTGCCATAGTTTTCCATGCCGATATGCACATCGGCGAAGTGCAGGACGCGGACCATGCAGGGTTGACCTTGTTGGATGTCGTCCAAGTATAGCGTGTTCACGACGCGAGGGAGTCCTTTCGATTTTGGAAAAGGATGAGCGAGACGGTGCATTTGAAGGGGCGGACCTGCGTGTCCGCCAGTGCATTGATTGCGGGTCGGTCAAGCCCGACCCCTACACCAGAGCGCGAACGTGTTTTGTAGGGGCGGACCGATGTGTCCGCCCGCGCGTTGAAGACAGAGTTAAATATAGACCATTTGTTCTAAAAAATCAAGGGTGAGGAGTCGCGCGCAGGCTATTCGTAGAGTAGAGCGCGATGTCCCATGAGACATCTGCCGCGAGCCATTTGCCATCGGGCGAGAACTGCACCTGATAGGCGTTGTGCGCGAGAGTCGCGATCTTGCGCCATGTCGCGGTTTCGTAAATCCAAACGGGCGTAAAACGTCCAAAGGCGACGGCAAGCAGCGATTTATCGGGCGAGAGGCTGACATTATATGGGGAGAGCGGAGCCGCATTGCGGTCGCTAAATGCAACCAGTGTGCGGCCTGTCGCACGGTCCACGAGACGCGGGGCAGCCGCATCCCTGATCAGTGTGAAATTCTCACCAACGGGCGTTGCGTTATTGTCATCTGTATAGGGTTGTGGTGTAGCGCTGACAGGGATGGATGTTCCGCCCCCGGTCTGCTGCAATTCAGTGTCGAAGATATGGTTCGTAGCATCGATTGTGTACTGTCCGGTGTCGATATTCCAGACGAAACTGCCTCGTTTATCGTACACGCTGACTGCTGCCAGTTGTTTGCTATCAGAACTCCACGAAAAAAGGCCATCCGCGCTCCAGCCTGTCCAACCTGACAAAATCTTCTGTGGCTTCGGGTGGACTGGCTTGTCGGCAGGGCTGGCAAGATCGGTCACGCGCTCCGGGAGCCAGCCGAGCAAATCCAATGAGCCGTAAATTACTGTCAAATCCCGCCGCTGTGTGCCGTCCGGTCGCATGATACTGGTCATGAAGCAACATGGAAAATCCCCTCCGTTGTCGAAGGTGAGCAGCCATTGACTGGAAGCGTGCCAGCGCACATCAGTTCCGTAGATGCTATTCCATCCGCGCGAATGCGGGCGCGCATACGTGTAAATGGCTGTTGTGAGGTCATACAGCGTCGGTCCGTCATCCATCCATGCGAGACGGCGACCGTCCGGGCTGCGGCGGGTAAAGCTGTACGTATATTGCGCTGGGATGCTGCGCATTGTGAAGGTGAACGTAGTGAGGTCGAGATCATAGAACCGACGGATGTTGGTTTTTCCCACGTCGTGATCATAAATTTCGACGCGGGTATCGGAGAGCCACTCCCAATTGACATAGCCGCTCGTCCCATCGCCGTGATTCGCAAACAATTGCAATGGCAGCGCAACAAGTGCGCCGCTAAGAGGGTCGAACCTGTACAGCGTGTCATCAACGGCAAACAGTGCATATTTTCCAGAGGGGGACCAGATCATTTCGTACAAACCACCGATCAATCCCAAGTAAAAATCATCGGAAACGAGGGCGCGCCCGTTTGATAGAGTAAGCGCTTGCGCTCTGTTATCGGCAAGTGATAGGAAGTAAGAAGCCCTGTCCCCGATGAGGAATGCCTGTGTGTGTGCTGGATTCCAGAGGACCGTAAACAAGGGAAACTCTTTATCGCGCGCAAAACTCAAATCTGCAAAGGTGTAATGCTGCCCGGTGAGCATGTTTTTGGCGCTTAAAACGCTATCTGCATTCCTGAAAAACAAAACCGCGCTGTCGTTGCCCCGCATGTACGCATCGGAGTAGACGACCATCTCTTGCGGCTCACCCAGTCCATCGGTTGAGCCGATATAGGAAGTCAGTTTGGCTTCCAGCGAGTTCGGGGATGGAGTTGTATTGAATAGCAGGAAATGCGCGGCATCGAGCCAGCGAATCGAATACGGTTCGTTGAAATAGCCGTAGAAGGCGATGGTTTTGGTCCAATAGATGATGTCGCGTTCAGGATCGATGAGGCGCAACGTGACGCTTGGTATATTGCGGTCAGGCTGGTCTTTAGTGGGGCTTTTGACCCACTGCCGCGAGTCCATCAGCAGTAAATCGGAAGAAGGCGACCAATAGAGGTTGACGTCCGGGTACGGAAAGGTCATGGTGCGCGAACCATCGGCACGAATGGCATATGCGCCGAGGTTTTGCGTGTTATAAGCGCCATAGAAGCGCGCGTTCCACGCGAACCACTTCCCGGAAGGCGACCAGCCCGGACCATCCACACCGTTCGTCGCGTCGGGCATGAGTCCCTGCGCGAGCAGGCGCGTCTCCGTGCCATCGGCGCGTTCGATGATGAAGGCGTTATCGAGATCGGAATAATAGTAGATGTAGGGGTTCGCGGCGGTGTCCTGCGCGCGGGTGGATGGGTTTGCAGTTAATGGCGCGAACGACAGGAGCAGACCGGATAGTACGGACAGCAGCACGGATCGCATCAGGCGCATGAATATTCGCGGCTCCCGCATTTTCACAACAGAGTATAACGGTAGTGCTACGCCGTACCCACGCGAACGATAAATAGGCCAGATCGCGGTAGCGCAAGCATCCCCATTCACCTATACTTCGTATACCCTACAGTTCAACATCCCCGGCGGCGCGCGTACTGTGATCACCAAAGGCCAAAAACTCGGCAACCGTTACCAGATAGAGGACCTGCTCGGCTCCGGCGCGACGGCGAACGTCTTCCGTGCGCAGGATACGCGGCTGGATCGGGAGGTCGCCGTGAAGGTGCTGCTGCCACATGTCCACCCCTCGACACGGCAGCGCTTCGAGCGCGAAGGGCGCGCGGCGGGAATGCTCAATCACCCCGGCATCATGCAGATGTACGACATCGGGCAGGAAGGCGAGCAGATGTACCTCGTGTGCGAACTCGTTCCCGGTCGCCCGCTACACGATTTGATCCCCGCTGCGCCTGAAACCGTGACCGACCTCACGATCAAAATCCTCGCGGCGCTGGAATATATTCACAGCATGGGCTTGATCCATCGCGACATCAAGCCCGCGAATATCTACACGCTGCCGGATAGTTCGATCAAAATCATGGACCTCGGACTCGCGCTGTCGCTCGATCTGGCGGACAAGCGGCTGACGGCGGTGGGATCGATCATCGGCACACCCGCGTACCTTTCACCGGAACAGGCGCAGGGCAAGAAACTCGATACGCGCACGGACCTCTATTCGCTCGCGATTGTGATGTACGAACTGCTGACCGGGGCGCTGCCCTTCGATGCGGATGATATTTCCGCGATATTGATCCAGCAGGTCAGCAAAGCGCCCGTTCCGCCGCGCGAACTGCGCCCGGAAATCCCGGCGTGGCTGGAAGCGGTGATCCTGCGCGCACTGGAAAAGCAGCCCGCCGCGCGGTACGACTCCGCGAAGGAGATGGCCGCTGCACTCGCGAGCGCGGATGCAGGTGCAGAAGCAAACGCAGATGCCCTGTTCATGCCACGCACAATTACGTCGCCGGGAGTAGCGCCCGTGCCGCCGCCGCGCATCCGGGTCGCGCTTGTTGATGATCATGTGATCCTGCGGCGCACGCTGGCGGCAATGCTGGTCGATGACAGCGATCTGGAAATCGTCGGCGAAGGCTCGAACGGGCAGGACGCAATCGATCTTGTAAATAGGATACACCCGCAGGTGCTGCTGCTCGACCTGAATATGCCGAAAATGCCGGGGCTGGTCGCGCTACCGATCATCAAACGCGAAGCGCCGGGGACGTTCGTCATCGTGCTGACGGGGCGCGACGAGGCTTCGTACATCATGCAGGCGCTACGCGCGGGCGCGAACGGGTACATGCTCAAGACCTCATCGGACCGTGAATTGATACAAGCGGTGCATGATGTCCTCGGCGGCAATATCGTACTGGGGCAGGGCGTCGCGGAGCGCATCGTTCAGGGCTTGCAGATGATGAACGAGACGGACCCGCTCACCGAAGAAGAGCGCGACGTGGTGCGCGCCATCGCCAGCGGCAGCGAGGAAAACGCGCAAATTGCGCAGGCGCTCGGCTGGACGGATACGCAAGTCGCGCGCGTGCTGCTGCGCACCCTGGATAAACTGGGCGTGAGTTCGCGAACCGACGCCGCGTTGAAGGCACTGCGCGCGGGCTGGATTACTGTAGAGGAGATACGCGCTTGACGACAGATAAACACGAAACGCATACAATCATGCTCCCCGGCTATGCCGAAGGGATGGTCCACGACGGCGAATTCGAGGGGCAGGCGGTGATCCGCTGGGGCGGCGCGGATGGTCCGCTGCTCGGTTATGCGGCGACGTGGGACGGCGCGGTGCGCGTCGGCGGGTTCGTGGAACGTATCCATGCGCTCGACCTGGATGGGACCGATTTGCTGTTCCTAGAGGTGATCGGCGGCATCTTCCCGGCGGATTATCTCGCGCTGCCGACGCTGGATGATATGAAGGCCGGAAGGTACGCGCGTCCCGCGACGCTGGAACCGCTCGGCGCGGATTTCTCCTATTTTTTCGCGACCACGACAGAGAGCGACATCGC
Source organism: Aggregatilineales bacterium (assembly GCA_965246845.1). Taxonomy (GTDB): domain Bacteria; phylum Chloroflexota; class Anaerolineae; order Aggregatilineales; family UBA2796; genus JBBRMW01. The sequence continues at coordinate 172,283 of CBDFFR010000001.1, read as the reverse complement.
GAGTCTGGCACAGGACGCGCTCGTTTCCGGCCTGTCGGTGGATGTGGTGGGGCGGCTGGCCGACGACGACCAGAATTTGCATGAACTGTGCGGGCTGCCGCTCGTGCCAGTCTCTCTAAGTTTGCTCAGATGAGCGAGAAACCGCTCGTCCTGTTCCTGACAGATCGCGGCGAATTTCACCAGCAATCGGCGCTTCAAGACGCGCCGCCGCAGCTTGAGGTCGCGATCCGGCGACGGCCTGCATTGGATGAATTGCGTCCACTACTGCCGCGCGTGCAGTTCATCATCAGCGAGCGCTCGGAGGTGGTCAGCGCAGAATTGATCGCGGCATGTCCGGCACTACGCGGAATCGTGCGGCTGGGATCGCTGCTGGTCGGGATTGACGAGGCGGCGGCGCGGGCGCGCAATATCCCGATCTCGATGCAGCCCGTCGTCGGGACAATCTACGTCGCGGAACATTGCCTGATGATGACGCTCGCCGCGCTCAAGCATCTCGCGCGGTCGCTATGGCAGGCGAATAGCGCGGAGCATGGCAAGACGGCGAAGCGCGGCGACGAGAACACGTTTTCATTCAACTGGCTCGGCCTGACGGACATCGGCGGGCTGTACCAGAAGACGGTCGGCATCCTCGGTATGGGCGAAATCGGGGTGGAGTATGCGCGGCGAGTGCGCGCTTTCGCGCCCGCGGCGGTGGTTTACAACAAACGACAGCGTTACCCAGAGGAGATCGAAGGCGCGCTGGGGATTACGTTCGCGGAACGCGATGCGCTGTTCGCGCAATCGGACGTGCTGCTATCGCTGCTGCCCTACGCGCCGGAACTCGACCTGAGCCTTAACGCAGCGGCCTTTGCGCGGCTGAGACCCGGCGCGGTGGTGATCCATGCCGGGAGCGGGAGCATCATCGATGAACGGGCGCTGATCGCGAACCTGCAAAGCGGCCAGCTCTCCGGCGCAGCGCTCGATACCTATGAATATGAGCCGCTCCCGCCCGATCATCCGCTGGTTGCCTACGCGCGCGACCCGCGCTCGAATTTGCTGCTCACGCCACACACCGCCGCCGCCTCGCTGCCGCCCGGTCGCGCGGAGGATTACGCGGAGATCGTGCGGCTGCTGAACGGGGAAGTGCTGCGTTTTCGCGCGTGACTCAGGCGACCGACGATTTATATATTTCGGTGTTTTGGAAAGCTGTAGAGAAACCATACCAGCGCTGGAAAAGCTGCGGCGGGCGCATTTGCGTCGGCTGCGCGGCGCGTCCGCCCGATATGACGCCATCAAGGATACGCTCGCCCGTACTCAGCCGCAGCGCGGTCCCGAACCATTCTGCCGAGGTCGCTTCGGTGAAGAGCGCGACCGGGACACCGAGCGTCGGCTCGACATAGACCATCAGATTACGCCCCGCGAACTTATCAACCAAAACATTGTTCGTAGCGTTGAGTGTGAGCATCGGGTAGTAACGCGCCTGCGCTGCGGTCCACACGCCGAGGCCGAGGCTCATACGCGGCAGGCGCGAGTCGTCCTCGCGCAAGGTATTGATGATGGCTTCCGGGACAGCCGGATTCGCGGCAACGCGCATCGAGTCGTACATCGCGGCGTGCGCCTGCTCCGGCTGCGAGAGCGTTGAGAGTGCGATTTGTGCGTCAGGGTAGGCGGCCAACGTATTGACAGCGGGCATATGGCGCAGGTCGGAGAGGCGGGTGAGCTGCGCCCCGGCCAGTGGACCATGCAGCGCGCGCCCCGCGACGTGATCCCAATAGGTCCCCGTCTCCTGATCGCGAATGATAACCATCGCGTTATACATCCCGCCTTGCGCGAAATGCAGCGTGCGTCCGTCCAACTGCGGCGAAAACACGACGCCGCCATTGCACAGGCCGCAGAAGGTCGCGAGCTGGTCTTCGGTCTGCGCGACGACATGGTACATCAGTTGTTGGGTGACGAAAGCGAGCGCGCGTCCGTCGCCTTCCATAACCTGCAAGGAAGTCGTCGGCGTGACCTCCCCGCGCCGCAGCGCATCGGCAAGCGGCTCGGTATGCTGAACTGCGAAAGGGCGCTGGCCGGGAACCGGACCCAACAGCGCGCGTGATACATCGAAATCGGTTACGGCTTGCACAGATGCAGAATTCACGGCGTACCTCATTCATATGCTGGCAACGTTTTTCAGACACGTCCGTGCCGCCGGAACCTACATCACAACCGCATAACAGCTAGGCGTCCTTAAACAGCATGTTCTGGATGTAGCCCGCTGCCGCGCCACCCACCAGAATAGCAACCATATACAACAGTCCATAATCGAGCAGTCCACCGCCGATCAGCGCCGGACCAAACGTGCGCGCCGGGTTGAGTGAAGCGCCCGTCAGCGGACCCGCGAACATGATGCAGGCCGCGAGGACGACGCCGATAGCGAGACCTGCGGATGTGCCTGCCTTCTTGAGGACGGCAGCCTGTATCACCACGCTTACAAGGATGAACGTCAACACAAATTCGATAGCGAGCGCGCTGCCGAGGTAGGCTCCGGTCAGGCTGCCTTTGGTTTCGCCTACGCTGGTCAATATTTTGCTCACCCCATCGACGGGGATCAGAAGCCGGATGAAGGCGGCGGCCAATGTCGCCCCGACGAGCTGCGCGACCCAATAGAACGCCGCGCGGCGCGCCTTGACGTGTCCGCCGATCAGCAAACCGAGTGTCACCGCCGGGTTGACATGCGCGCCGGAGAGATGGCCGTAAGTATAAATAATGCCCGCGAGAATGAGACCATGCGCAAACGCGACCGTCGGTAGTCCCGCGTTCAACGCGCCTGCGCCCGCGCCGATTAGCACGAGCATGAAGGTTCCAATGCCTTCCGCGAGTGCATCACGGATCAAATTTTTTTCCATTGGCGAAGTTCCTCTTTGAAAGCCTGTGACGAAGCGCATCATAGCAGCACATACAAAAGAATTCCTAAATATCCACAAAATAGGCTAGAACAAAACGGGTCAATAGACCTGCTAACAAATGAACGAATTAGAGGGCTGTATAAAAATATTACTGATTATCCTTTATGTAGTTCATCGGCGCATCAGCGCATCGGTGAGTTAGCTTGCCGGATATGAACACAGGGAGATATGGATTATGCAGACCCTAGTAGCGGTTTTCAACGACATCAAGAAGGCCAACAGCACCATCGACGCATTGGTTGCGGCGGGTATTGCCCGCAATCGCATCAGCATCGTCAACGATTCTGCGAAAGCGACCACTACCAGCGCTCCCGTGGCAACCCAGGAAAATGCGGGCGGCTTCATGGGAATGCTACGCGGTTTGTTCAGCGATGGGGACCCCGTTGAAGTCGATGCGTACCACAACGATGTGTACACAGAAGGCATTCGTCGCGGGCGTGTCATCCTGACAGTTCAGGGCGAGAATGCCCAGATCGATCAGATTCACGACATCATCGAGAAGTATGACCCGGTGGACATCAGCGAAGATGAAGCTGCATGGCGTGCCGAAGGCTGGAATGGCGCAGCCGCAACGAATGTCCACGCGGACATAAACGCCGCAGCGACAAAAGTTACGGCCTCCGTGACACCCGTTGCCAGCGTGAAGACGCCCAATGCCAACAACACACCCGCGAAGGCTGTCGAAACGAATGGCAAGACGGTCCTGCAAGCTGTTGAAGAGAACATCGACGTACAGAAGCGTGCCGTTGAAAAAGGTCGCGTGCGCGTGTTCACGACTGTCAGCGAGCGCCCGGTCCAGGCTGATGTGACGTTGCGCGAAGAAAAAGTGACGGTTGACCGTCGTGCTGTGGATCGTCCGCTTGCGGCTGGCGAGAACCCGTTCCAGGAAAAGACCATCGAAATGACTGAGCGCGGCGAGCAGGCAGTGGTCAGCAAGATCGCGCGCGTCGTTGAAGAAGTCGTTGTTGGTAAGGAATCGACCGAGCGCACCGAGAAGGTTGCGGATACTGTCCGCAAGACCGAAATCCACGTCGAAAAGGATGCGGCTACTGCGCAGAATGGCGCATCTTATGCCTACACCGACTTCGACAAAGACTTCCAGACGGATTTCGGCACGCGCTACGCGGGTAAGAATTACAAGTACACGACCTACGAGCCGGTTTATCGCTACGGCTACACGCTCGCGACTAACGACGCCTACAAGGGTCAGGATTGGGATCGCGTTGAAGCGCAGGCGCGTACCGAGTGGCAGAAAACGAATCCCGGTCAGCAATGGCAGGATGTGAAAGACAACATCCGCTATGCGTGGGACAAGGTTCGCAAGGGTCGCTAATCAGCGCGCCCTCCACGCTATTGACCTAAAGGGAAGCAGGCCGCGATGCCTGCTTCTTTTTTGCGAAAATGAACAGCAACGTTATAACCTGCTTTGCTGTTTACATCTGGATTACACGAAAGGTCGTCACATTATGGGCGGTTGCATCAACGGAGTGTTCAAGTTTTTCAGAGCGATGTTTATTCTGCGCCTGATCCGGCGTTTATTCGGAATGATTCGGTAGCGAAACCAAGTTATATAGGGAATGGCATCGTCGACATAGGGGTTTGATCCATGTTCCGCTGCGCGTACTCAGAGAGCCGAGCATCTGAATGCGCAGGCTGATTTGTGCGTCTGGTGGACCGTCCTTCGGGTTCGAGAACACCAGCCGTTCGGTTTTTTATACGTAATCCCAACGTGCAAAGCGCGACCATTCGGAATTATTCTTCTCGTTCATACGCATCAATTCAGCGACGCTCACTTCCAGCAGGAAGTTGTGATCAAGATGCCGTGTGTATCTGATAGTTTTTTATGTTTGCAGTGGAGTGTGAAACGGTTCGGATCAACGCCCATTGAAGCAGCATCGTAATCGATTTGAGCCGACTCATCAGATAGCGACAGTCTCACTTGCGTCCATCCCGCACTTGCCCGGAGCAAATACACGAATTGTTCTTCCATAGTTACGCTCCCTTTACTTATCCATCAAATGACCACACCAACACATTATCGAACTGGCAGCGCACCGACGCGACCTCGTAATTGAACGAGACGAGCGAGAGCGCACCGCGCGACGCTGGGGCGTACAGCACGTCGACCCATGTGCCATTCACATACACCACCGTGAGCGTCCCCGACGCTATAACGATTATCCGGTTTGAGCGCGCGTTCTCGGTGTGCAGCGTGATACTTGGTCCGTAAGTCGCCTGTGCGAGTGTACTTCCAACCATTTGATAGAGGCCGACGCCGCCGAATTTGTTCATAAGCAGCATTTGCCCGCTGCCATCCTCCGCGCCGTGCAGCGAGACGCCACACGCGACGGCAATTTTCGGGCTGTCCCAGGTCACATCTGCGACGACGAGGACATCCGCGAGCAGCAGCGGTTTGGCGATACGCAGTGCGTTCATACCTTCCAGAAAGTTATTGACATAGGTGCTGCTCATCGTGAAGACCTGCCGCCCGCCGCTCTGCAGCAGCCCTGCTCTTTGTAGTTCATCGATCAGCACGCGTGCGGTTCGGTTCGCATTTTGCAGTGTAAGCGGAATGTGGATGATCCGCTCGCGGTCGGGCGCGGTCACGCGCAGGTTATCGAAAAGGACGCTGGCCGTCGTCTCCGCGCCGGATTGCGTGCCGATCACCACGCCGAAGCGCCCTGCTTCCGTGAGCGACGCGTCGGTGAGCGTGGCGAGCGTCGTCCCGTTATAGCGCAGGATGATTTGCGTCCCGCGGGTGAGCGCTGTCAACATGTTCGCGCCCTGTGCCGGGACGCTCATTTGCTGCCAATCCTGTATGACACGCAAGCCGGAAGGCGTGCTGACGCCGAAGCGGTACTGATTCAGGCTGTTGACGAGGAACACATATCCGCTCAGGCCGTCGTCGCGGTTCTGCGCGCGGAACATCAGCCCATATTCGGTATAAACCGACTGCCGTTCGATCTGCGCCTCGACCTGCAAATACAGGTCGTTGAGCGGTCCGACCTGCTGCATCAGCGCATAGGCCAGCCGCCCGCCGTGAGTTGCAGGCGCAGCCTTCCATTATCGAGCGCGGCGAGAAAGCGCTCGCTTTCGGTGAATTGCCAGCGGTATGCGCCATCCATATTGTCTTCGAGGACAGTAATCGGGTAGCCGAGGTCTTCCTGCGCACGGGTCGGGAGCGCGCACGACAGCAAAGCGAAGAGCAGTGAGAGCAGCAAAAGACGGCGCAATGGGAAACGTCCTCATGATCGTGATGGACTTTACCGCGCGCCACCCGCCGCGCAAATACGGTACACTGATGCGTACCTTTCAAAGGAACGCCGATGCGCCGCTTTCTCCTGCTCGTTTTGACGCTCGTAATACTCGGTGGATGTGCGGGGTCCAGCCCGGCCACGAACACGCCCGCGCAGGCCGCGCCGGGTCAGGCCGCGCCGCCACCGACAGCGATCAGCGCGGTTTGCAGCGACCCGACCAAAGCAGAGGCGAGTGTGCGCGGGTTCCTCGCGGCATATAATTCCGGGAATCTGGATGGGGTGTTCGCCACCTTCGCGCCGGGCTTCCGTACCTATCTGGATGTGCCGATGAGATTCACCGGACGTGGAAACGCACTGCCGGAACTGCGCGTCTTCCTGCAAAAGCAGTTCCAGAACAAGGATACGCTGCGTTACGGTCCGATTACATCCGTCATTGATCCGGTGCTGAATACCAAACTGTACGATGTGAGCATCCCGCAGCTTGTGCGCGGTCCGCTTGCCGCCAATCCACAGCCGACCCCTATCCCGAACGGGATGCAGCTCGCCGTCGATTGCGAGACGTTAAAAATCGTACTGGTCGGGATTGGGGTTAATTAATTCAACTGCGTTATGCGATGCTGCTAAACTCTGATCAAGGAGCGTGGAAACAAATGTCCGCGTCCGTCATCCTCTCGCTGGTATTTCACAACCATCAACCCGTCGGCCAGTTCGATTATGTGAATGAACACGCCGCGCACGTCAGCTATCTCCCCGTAATTGAGCTACTCGAACAGCACCCGACGATCCATGTCGGGATGCACTTCAGCGGGCATTTGCTGGATTGGCTCGTCCAGAATTACGCGAATCTGGTGGATCGGCTGCGGGCGCTGGTCGCGCGCGGGCAGGTCGAATTGCTCACAGGAGGCTACTATGAACCCGTCCTCGTTGCACTTCCCGACGCCGATAAAGCCGGACAAATTGAAAAACTGACTGAACGGCTGCGGACCCGCTTCGGCACGACGGCGCGCGGCGCGTGGCTGGCCGCGAAGGTCTGGGAGCCGCACCTGCCGCGCGTGCTGGCCGAAAGCGGCGCGGAGTATACGATCCTGAGCGATACGCAGTTCGAGAGCGCCGGGCTGGACGCCGCGCAGGACTGTTTCGGCTATTACCGCACCGAAGAGAGCGGCGCGTGCATCTATGTGTTTCCGTCGTTGACGCGCGTGCAGGAAGCGATTCCCTGGCAGCCCGTCGAACGGTTGATCGCGTGGCTGCGCACGGAAGCCGATGAACCACTTACCTCCAACCAGCCGAAGGTCGTTTGCTGCGCCTTCGATGGAGAGAAATTCGGGATGTGGCCGGGGACTTACGAGCGCTGTTGGGGCGACGGCAAATTCATGGAAGCGCTCTTTGCCGCGCTCGAACGCCAATCCGATTGGCTGACGACCGCCGCGCCGGGCGAAGTCCTGAACCGCGTTCCGGCGCTTGGCCGCGTCTACATCCCGGAATCGACAGGCGCGGAGATGCGCGAGTGGAGCATGAAGCCCGAAGCGGCGCGGCTGCGCAGGCAAATCGCGGTCTCACTGCGCAATGGAGCGGGGCGGCTCTTGCAGGGCGGGACGTGGCGCGGCTACCTGACCCATTACGACGAAATCAACCACCTGCACAAACGGATGGTCGCGGTCAGCGAGAAAATTCACGCGATGCGGCGCGGGCGCAAACGCGAGGAAGCGCTGAATATGCTGTGGGCGGCGCAGACCAGCGACGGCTATTTGCACGGTGTCTTCGGCGGGATTTACCTGTTCAAGCTGCGCGCGGCGGCCTATGCCAACCTGCTCGCGGCGGAAGCGCTGGCCGATGGTGAACACGGCGAATTGCGCGTGACCAGCTACGACCTCGATGTGGATGGTCGCCCGGAAATTATGCTGACCAGCCAGCCGCTTGCGGGTGTGTGGACGGCAGGCGTCGGCGGGGCGCTCGTCGAGCTGGATTACGGTCCGGCGGCCTATAATTTATCGAATATTATGAGCCGCCACGCGCAAGCCTATCATGCCGATTTGCAGGATGCCGTGCGGACCGGGCGCGTCCTCACGCCGGAGTCGCCCGCCTATCACGAGACGGACCTACGCACGCCAGGCATTATCCGCGCGCGTGAAGCCGGGCTGGAACGCGCGATTGTCATGGATTGGCATCGGCGTGCGTCGTTCATCGACCATTTCCTGCGCGAAGATACCACGCTCGATGAATTCTACCGGGCGCGCTATGCCGAACAGGGTGATTACGTCAACCAGCCGTATCGCGTCGATCTCAAACACAACAGCCGCGCCGCGCGGATCACCTTCAGCCGCGACGGGCATGTGTGGATTGGCAGCAAGCACCAGCCTGTCAGCGTGAGCAAGACGTTCGCCTTCGAGAAGGGCGCGGACTCGTTCAGCGTCGGTTATACGCTCTCGCATCCGGGCGCGGTTCCGCTCGCGCTGCGCTTCGGCGTGGAGACGGTGCTGGGTTTCGATGGCGGCGACGACGCGGCGTACTGTGATTTCCGGGTGAATAGCGATCCCGTGCCGCATTCGCTGAGCGCCATCCAGATTATCGATGGAGTGGACCGCTACAGCGCGGAGAGCCGCATCCGCGCGCTGTGCGTCACAACCGAAATGAGCGAACCCGCCGCGCTGTGGACCTTCCCGCTGGAAAGCGTTTCGCTCTCCGATGATGGCTTCGAGCGTGGCTATCAGGGGACCGTCTTTCTGCATCTGTGGGAGATCACGATCCCGCCCGATACAGCGTGGAACGTGCAAATCACGCAGACTGTGCGGCTGCTGCCGGGTGGTGCGCGGTGACGCTCTACATCGGGTGCGCGGTGTGGGCGCATGATGATTTCAAGAACAGCTTCTACCCGGCGGGGACGCCCAACAATGAACGCCTGCGCGCCTACGCGGAACGTCTCACCGCCGTCGAATTGAACAGCAGCTTTTACGCCGTGCCGCCTGTCACCACGATCCGCAAATGGGTCGAGGAGACGCCGGAGACGTTCCGATTTAGCCCGAAGTTCCCGAAGACGATCACGCATACCGCGCAGTTGCGCAATGTAGATGAGCAGGCGCGGGCATTCATCGGGAATATGCGCGAATTCGGCACGCGGCTGGGTCCGTTGATGCTGCAACTACCGCCGAGTTTCAGCCCAAAGCGGCTGCCACTGCTCGCGGAATTTCTGGCGTCGATGCCGCGCGATCTGCAAATCGCGGTCGAGGTGCGCCACGCGGAATTCTTCACAGAACCCGGCGAGTCCGCGCTTCGCGAGGTGTTGGTAGCTGGCAATGCCGGGCGCGTGCTGATGGACAGCCGCCCCGCGCTGACGTCCGAGTCGCCGGACGCGGAGAGCGCGCAGGAGCGCAAGCCGGATGTGCCGCTCGTGACGGACCCGGTGCAAAGGTACGCGCTGGTGCGTTACATCAGCAGTCCGGTCCCGGAAGAGAACGAACCCTATTGGGATGAATGGGTCCCGCGCCTCGCTAGGTGGATCGACGCTGGACGTGATGTGTACTTTTATGTCCACTGCCCGGATGAGCGCAGATCGCCCGGTTTCGCGCGCGAAGTGTATGCGCGGGTGCGCGCCGTGCGTCCGAATTTGCCGTCGCTGCCCTGGGAGTCTGTTACGATTGAAGAGGACGCGCCGCCGCCTGCCGATGCGGGTCCACCGGAACAATTAACGCTGTTCTAATAGGCAATCTTCACGGTGTTAGCGGATCGTTCCCACGAGAGACATAGCGCTTCATCGCTTTGGCGAAATCGCGGTAGGCGAGCATCACATGGCGGTCACAGGTGAGGCAGCGCAGGCCAATATCCGCGCCGTTGCGATAGACGCGCCACTGGTCGCCTCCGCAAGCGTGCGGCTTGCGGGTCTGGATAATATCGTTGACCTGAACTTCGAGCGGGTTATCTGGCATGATGTCATTGATTATCGCATGGTTTTCGTGGTGGGCGGACACATCGGTCCGCCCCTACACAAAGCGCGGCATTCCAATTCATTTCAAATGCAGCGGACGATGAGCGCACCTTAAATATGCACCCCGCGTATTGTATAATACAAAACGTGTTTCACGCGCTCCGTACTGCGTGAATGAGGAGAAACCTCGTGCTTGGTCGCCCTCTCGCAGATTACATTGCTACCGCTATCATCGCCCTGATCGCGATGACCGTTCACGAATATGCCCATGCGCGGGTTGCCTACGCGATGGGCGACCCGACCGCGAAGAACATGGGCAAAATGTCGCTCGATCCGCGCGCCAATATCAACTGGGTCGGCTTCGCGATGTTTGTCATCGTCGGCTTCGGCATTCTGGGGCAGGTTCCCGTCGATGAGCGGCGCATGTACAACCGCCGTTGGGGGATGCTGGCATCCGTTGCGGCGGGTCCGATCTCGAACCTGCTGCTCGCGGTCGTCTTCGCGATCCCGTTCTTTCTCGGCATCATCCACCCGGCGTTTTCAGGCCAGCGCGACATCATCCCGACGCTGCCGATCCTGCTGACGTGGGGCGTCTACTTCAATCTGCTCCTGTTCGTCTTCAATCTGTTGCCGTTCTTCCCGCTCGATGGCTGGACCATTGTGGCGAAGCTGCTCCCGCCGGACCTGTCGTATACATGGCAGCGCTACCGTCAGGAAAGCACCTACGTCCTGTTCGGGATCATCATCCTCAGCTTCCTGAACATTCCGGGCATCTCGCAGATTTTCGATGTCGTGATCTCGCAGCCGATTCGCATCCTGTTCGGCCTGCTCACGCGGACCTAGATGCACCCTCGGCTGCGTCAGGGCTTGAGGGCGCTGCGCGCATGGGTCCGCCCGCCGGATCGTAGTCGCGCCGCGCCGTACCTCTCACCGCCACTCCTTGCGCTCTTCAGGACGATGCGCGCGGGCGAGGCGCAGCACAGCCTGAATGTGCTGGATACCTTGCGGGCAACGGGTGAGCGCGACCCCGCATTGATGGCGGCGGCGCTGCTGCACGACTGCGGCAAGGCACAGCAGCCATACTGGTTGTGGGAGCGTGCAGTGATCGTGATTGCGCGTAAGCTGTTCCCGGCGCGAGTGGCGCGTTGGGGAGCGGGTGAACCGCGCGGGTGGCGGCGTCCGTTCGTGGTCAATCATCAGCACCCGGCATGGAGCGCGGCGCTGGTCGCGGCGGCGGGCGCGGACCCGCTCACGATTGAACTTATCGCGAACCATGCGCGTAAACTGGATCATGCACCGCGCGATGAATACGAACGCTTATTGACGGCGCTGCAAGCCGCAGACGACGAGAATTAGGAAATATCCTGCATGGCAGAAATTACGGTCGCGATTATCGGGTTGAAGCGCGTCGGCGCATCGTTCGGGCTGGCAATCAAGCGCTATCTCAAGGCTCCCGGCGCACAGCATAAGATTACGGTCGTCGGGAGCGACGAGTCATCAGCAGCGCGGGCGGCGGCGCGCAAATTGAACGCCATCGATAGTGAAGTGCGCTCACTCGGCGCGGCGGTTGAAGGCGCGGACCTGATTGTGCTATCGATCCCGTACAGCAAGTACGATGAATATTACGAGACGATCAGCGCAGACCTCAAAGCCGGGGCGGTCATCCTCGATTTCGCGCCGCTCAAGCTGCGCACGATTGAACGGGCGCGCAAGCATCTCCCGAAGCAGAATGGCGAACTCACGGCCTATGCGGTCGGCGCGACGGCAATCCTCAACGCGGCATACCTTTACGATACGGACGACGACACAGAAGCCGCCCGCGCGGACCTCTTCGATAAAGGCACGCTGATCCTTTCGCCGGATGCGCAGACGCGCGGTGACGCGATCCAGCTTGCATCGGATTTCGCGGGGCTGCTCGGCATGAGTACGCACTTCACCGATCCGGCGGAACACGATGGCCTGATGGCCGCAATGGAAGCGCTACCGCTGCTCGCCAATCTCGCGCTGTTCCGGTCGGTCGCGAAGAATGTGGCGTGGGATGACCTCAAGCGCGTGAGCAATCCCGTTTTCGCGCATGATACGGTCAGCCTCGCGGCGTTCACCCCGCAGGATGCAGCGGCGGCGGTGCATGGCAACGGCGCGGCGGTTGCACGCTATCTCGACGCGATGATCGAGAATTTATCCGAACTGCGGACATTGCTGCGTACTGCCGATGAACTCACGCTTGCGGAAGCGTTTGCAGAAGTGAGCGACCAGCACGAGGAATGGCTGCGCGACCGTACCTCGAATCGTTGGAGCGCCCCCGCTGACGAGGCCGAAACGCCAACGGCGGTGGGGCTGATGCGCGGACGCTTTTTGGGAAGGATCGGGCCGGGGAAGAAGGAAGAGAAGAAGTAGAGCGGCGCGTTACTGCTGTTGAATGCCTGTGAGCAGCAAGCGCACCGCCGATAAGCCATGCTCGCGGAGTTTCAGTTCGCGGTTCATGATGGCGATGAGCAGCGATCCATCCAACACTGTGAGCAGGGCAGCAGAGGTCAAAGCGGTGTCATGCGCAATGAATTCGCCTGACGAGATACCTTCTTCCAGCAAACGGCGAAGCTCGGCCTGATAAGCCGTGAATTGGGAAATAAAAGCCGTGTTCGCGTCAGGATCGCGCGCTGCCAAAGCCAGAAAATCAAGCACCAGCGGATAGATCGGCTGCATCGCCTCGAACGCAGTCAGAATGCGCTCTGTATACATTAGCAGGCGTTCACCTGCGCCCATTTCATCCGTATTCAATGCTGCGAGTGCTGCGGTCAGCGGGGCGAAGGACCGCGTAATCAGCGCATCTATAACGGCATCTTTACTTGTGAAATAAAGATACAATGTGCCTTTGCTGACTCCGACAGTCGTAGCAATATCCTCCATACGTGCTGCGGTGAGTCCGAGGCGACTGAACGTGGTTGCAGCAGCGTCAAGAATTTGAGCGGTGCGCTCTTTACTTACATTGGGACGTGGCATAGTAGATGCGAAAAATAACTGACCGATTAGTCATTGACAGAATACGCCCCTCAGTTTATACTTTGAAATAACTGACCCGGCGGTCATTTTAACCAGTACGGCGCAAATTTGAAAGGTGTGACGCGATGAAACTGATTTCAACCATTCTATACATCCTCGTCAGTCTCATCAACTTCTATCCAGTAATCGGGAGCATCAGTGCGTCTGCGCTGAACAGTCTTTACGGAGTCATACCGGATGACTCGAATATGCTCATCCTGATGCGCCACCGCGCCATACTTTTCGGCATCATTGGCAGCATTATCATCTTCGCAGCCTTCAACGTGCAACTTCGCCCCGTTGCAACAATTATTGGCCTCTTAAGTATGATCTCGTTCATCGTCCTCACGTTCGCAACGCCGGATTTCAACGCTCAGTTGCAACGCATTGCCGTGATCGACATTGTGGCATCCATCGTTCTGGTGATCGCGTTTCTTTTGGGTACGAATGAACAAAGCGTGCTGTAAATTACCTCCATGTAGCGCTCGATCAAGATGCCGAATGCTGCTTTGTCGCCTGCGGCTGTCCACTCGACCAGTTTCGCGTCTGCCGGATGCTCCACACTGTTTCGCCTTCACCTGCGCGATATAAGCATAGTGGCAGTTCACCGCAACAAACAGCCGTTAAAGTCGATATGGACGAACAGCCTGCCATGCAGGGAGAATTTTGTGCATGTGTACCAAATTGTGAGTATACAAACGGCTTTTCCAGCGGAACGCTACTGCCGCGATCAAGCAGTCGTTGATCCCAATTCCTGAGTTGCCTCTGATTTTTGATATTGCAAAGTCCTGATCATCATGCTCAACGTAGACCAATTGAAAGTTTTGGAGGACGCGGACTGCCTGCGCTTTTCGTTGCTTGCTATTTTCACCTTGAAGCACTTCCAGCCATATAATCGGGGTAACGCCAAGCGGAGCAATTTGCGAAATCAGCCATTGGCCGGCCTTCGGAAGTTCTCGACACAGGTGGATAACGACAGTTGAGTCTACAATAGATAGAGTCAGGCACAACTATCCTTCGCGGGCAGAGCGTTCACGTACCTGCTTCAACCATGCTACCGGGTCGGAGACCGCTAAATCATCAGGAGATGAAGGCTCCACATCGTGCATGATATTAAGCAAGCCGATACCCCAGTGTTTGCGCTGCCTGGGCTTGAGCGGCGCTTTGGTCTGACCCCTCTTGAGGATCGCGCTTCCTTCAAAAATCCATTTTTCGCGCGGTTTGTGAGTCTGCATGATGACCCGCCAAAATTGTAGTTACAATGTTGATTGTATGCGCAATCTGTACATAAGTCCATTACGACATAAGCGGGTCAGATAAATCCGACCCCTACGTAATGCGCGCTCCGGTGTAGGGGCGGACCTATGTGTCCGCCCATCTTATCAGACGAACGCCTGTATCCCCGTGATGTCGCGCCCGACGATCAGCGTCTGCACCTCGTTCGTGCCTTCGTAGGTATAAACCGCTTCGACATCTGCGAAGTGCCGCGCGGCCTTATATTCGAGCAAAATACCGTTGCCGCCCAATACTTCGCGCCCCATCGCGACGACTTCACGCGCGGTCGCGGCGTTGTACATTTTCGCGAGGCTGGCCTGCGCATCGGTCAGCTTGCCCGCCGTGAGCAGTTGGCTCAGGCGCAGCGTCATGAACTGCATCGACGTCACCTTCGCGAGCATCTTCACCAGCTTTTCCTGAATCATCTGGAAGCTGGCAATCGGCTTGCCGAACTGCTGCCGCTGCTTGGCATATTCCAGCGCGATTTCATAGGACGCCATTGCGTGGCCGATAGCTTCCCACGCAACACCTACGCGCGTCATGACGAGGACTTGTCCGGTCGCTTTGGAACTGCTCGCCAGCGCGAGTTTATTCTCGACCGGGACACGCACGTTATCCAGCATAATATCGGCGTTGATCAGCGCGCGCTTGCTGATCTTGTTCTCGATTTTGGTGGCGGTGAAGCCCGCCGTCGGCAGCTCGATCACGAAGCCGCCCACCTTGCCGTCTTCCTCGCTGCGCGCCCAGATGATCGCGAGGTCCGCAAAGGTCGCGTTGCCGATCCAGCGCTTCGCGCCGTTGATGATGTAACTATCGCCGTCGCGCCGGAACTGCGTCTCCATCATCCACGAGTTCGAGCCGATATTCGGCTCCGTCAGGCCGAAGCAGCCAATTTTGTCATATTGCGCCATCGCGGGCAGCCAGCGCTGTTTCTGCTCTTCCGACCCCAACAGGCCGATGCTGCCCATCGCGAGGCCGCTATGCACGCCATAGAACGTACACATGCTGCCATCGACGCGCGCCATCTCCATCCCGACGACGCCACTCCCGATTGCCGACAGCCCCGCACAACCGTAACCCTGCAACATGCCGCCCGCGTAGCCGAGCAGCTTGAACTTCGGGACGAGCTGGTGCGGGAACTCCGCGCGTTCCCAATAGGGCGTGATGATCGGCTCGACTTCGGCCTCGAAGAATTCACGGGTGCGATAGCGGGCGTCGCGTTCGTCGTCGGTCAGGACATCATCAAGCAGATAATAATCGGTCGCGGTCGTCTTCGTGGGGGCAAGGGCGGTCATGCAGGAACCCTCCAAAATAATCAAATGCTCGTTTGATTATAAGTATACGAGCGTGCCGATTGACTGTCAAATGAGGATACACGGGCGGACACATTGATCCGCCCCTACATAGCCAAATGTGGTGCTATCCCGCCGTTTCGATAACCTTTGTAGTCGGCGCGAGCAGCAGTGCGTCCGAAGATTGCGGTTTGCGCTTGATTACACGCCACACACGGACGGCAAACCCGCTGACGATCACTGCATAGAAGACCGCGAGCGCTATATCTTCAGCGTTGTTCAAGCCACGATAGTAGAACGGCGCGGCTGCGGTATCGTCGTTCATCGTAATCCAGAACGGAATTAGGAGCGACAGCGCAATACCGAATGCGCTGCTAATGAAACGCGCGACGGTCGGCAGCCCAACAGTCCAAATCAACCCGGCGCTATACACCAACGCGCTAGCAAGCGCGGTATTTTCGGGCAGCTCGCCATTCAGAAAAATGGTGGCGTACTGCTGAAAGCAAATCGATATGCCAAACGCCGTGATAATCCAGCCCAGCCCGGCGCGCAACCAGAACGGAACCGCGCGCAGCCGCGTCGCGATATGCAGCCCCGCTGCGATGCACACGCCAAGCGCCGCGCCAAAGAGCAATCCGTTCCCCACTGCATTGAGGACCCGCTTGAAGGGATACATAGAATCGGGTGTGTATACGGCGTAGAGTTGCAAGCCGAAGGCGAGGACGCTCCCGACCACGCACCAGATGAGCAG
Organism: Aggregatilineales bacterium; assembly: GCA_965246845.1. Lineage (GTDB taxonomy): Bacteria > Chloroflexota > Anaerolineae > Aggregatilineales > UBA2796 > JBBRMW01. Next base: position 155,817 of record CBDFFR010000001.1, on the reverse strand, counting down.
CATTAACCCTTCGCGAGCGTCGGCGAAAAGTTCTTGCCGGAGCAACCGCCGCAACGTGCGCAGGTGGTTCACGGGTGAAGCAAATTCGCCCTCGCGTAACCAGCGCTCGCCCCAGTGATCCACACGGCGATCATAGCGCAGCGCCGTATCGAGCATGGTACTCGCGACTTTGCCCGTCAGCGCGGCAGGGTGGCCGTCGAGATAGCGATCCAGAAGCAGAAAATCGGTGAGCGTGAGCGCGTTCGTTTTCGTCCCTTTGGTGACGTGGTCGAGCAGGACGGCGCTTTCGTCGCTGATACTCTTTCTGCGCTGCATCCCGACGACTGATATACCAGATTTCGTAAAAAGCGGCTCGATCTCGCGCATAAACGGCACAAGCTGCGTCGGGCGGTCGGCGGGGTTTGCCGCTGTCAGGCGTTGCAACGAAACATTCAGCGCATCGGGTAGTATCGAATCATAGGTGCGTATATCGGGCAGCCGCGCGGCAGGTTCGGAAATCAACAACATACCGAATGGCTGTTGACCGTCGGCGGGCAGTGTCCCGGTCAGCAATTGGAACATGACCAGCCCGAACGCGAATGTATCACTGGCGGCGGTCGCACGTCCGCCGAACTGCTCAGGAGCCATGTAGTTCCATGTCCCGGAGATGGAATGCTCCTGATCGGGGTGCGCGCTCACCTTCGCAAGCCCGAAATCGGCAAGGTAAGGGTTGCCTTGCGCATCGAGCAGGATGTTTCCCGGCTTCAAATCGCGATGAATAATTTTCTGCGAATGGACGTAATCGAGCGCTGCCGCGAGCCGCGAGAGATAGATCAGTGTGGTTTCAATGGGCGGGCGACTCTTAACCGTGTGCGCAGCAAGCGTGCCACCCGTAACATAGCGCATCACGAGATAGAATGAGCCATCCACCACGCCGTAATCATGCAGCGGGACGATATGCGGATGTTCCAGCGAGGAGACTAGACGCGCCTCGCGCTCGAATATGTCATAAGCGCCGCTTTGCGCCATCAGCTTGACCGCAACCACACGTTCCAGCCGCAAATCCCACGCTGACCAGACCGCCGCAAAACTCCCGCGCCCAACAATTTCAAGTAATTGATAGCGCTCCCCGATAATCGCGCGCGGTTCGGCTTTGAACATGGCTATTTTTTGCCCTTGCCGCCTTTGTCTTTGTCGTTGCCCTTTCCATTGTTGTTGTCGTTGGGATTGCCGTCTTTATCTTTGGGCTTTTTGCCTTTGCCAGCCTGCGCGCCACCCGCCTGACTACCATTGCTCCCCTGTCCGCTGTTGCCCGAACCCCTTTGCCCGTTTGATGGTAATCCGGTCGACCCACCATCCCCCAAATTATTCGTGCTGCTGTCGGGATGCTCTGTATCGGGAATAAGCACAGAAGCTGTATTCGTGAGCATCGTATCGACCGGGACACTAATCGTGCGCGGCGTGGTCACGGGTGCGGAGGGCGTGTTGATTGGTTCCAGGCCGTTCACGCCGCCAAGCTGCACGGAGGTCGATTGTCCCGGCTTTAGAATTTGCGTTTGCATTTTCGCGGTGACGTATGCACTTCCTTCGATGAGCGAAATATCCATCTTGCCCGCTTTCGTGGCGCGTAGCACGACTGTCGAACCGATGTCGAGTTTCACGCCGTTGGCCGTGAATTGAACGCGCGTTCCTTTTGGCGAACGCACGATCAGGCCATCGGGCGGCGGCTGCTTACACGCGGTCTGCCCCAATCCGCTTGTAAAATAGAACGCGGACATATCGCCCGACCCGTTGGTGACGTGAACATCTCCGAAAATCATAAAGACGATGTTCTGGCCGGGCGCGGTATCAGGCAGGTTCGCCTGTACTTTCAGGAGCGACAGCCCCCATGCTCCGGTCGTGATATCCATCGGGAGCGTGTACAGTTCGCGGAAGGCGAGGATTGATACATTGTCGCCACTCTTGATAAAAGTCGGCTGCTCTTCAAGTTCGGGGTCGAATTCGGCGCGCACGGCGTCGTGACCATAGCACATGAAATTGCGCGTGAGGGTATTGCACGCGCCGTCCAGGGCCTTGTATGCCTTTTGCATAATTGCAGCGCAGTCGATGGTATCCGCGCTGACCGTGCCACTCAGCGCGAGCAGACATATTGTGAGGATCGAAGCTAGTTTGAAGTGGAAACGATGCGGCATGATTGCATCCTAAATAGCACGAGTAATAGATTATGGAGATCATAAGCGTTGTCAGCTAAAAATTTGCTAAATGGTCACAACTGTTATGCGATTGTTATAAAGGGGGGCATTGTAAACGTATCGAAATGTTACACGCGGGCGGACACGCAGGTCCGCCCCTACGAAAACGATGCCAAGACGACCGCTACATAGTAGGGCAAACACATCGAAATGTTACGCGCGGGCGGACACGCAGGTCCGCCCCTACAGAGACCGTGCCTCACGACGAACCGGAGCCGAAATGTAATGCGCGGGCGAACCAATATGTCCGCCCCTGCGAAGACCATTTCAGTTCTACCGGAGAACGGACTTACCCACCTGCCATTGCTCCAATGATACGAAAAGGTTGAATCCCCGATATGACGGCGGCGGGTAACACGGCATCTAGTGGTTCGTCTGAGAGGTCCTCACCACACGCAAAAAAGCGAATGAAAGGTCGGCGCTTTTTCGTCGCGAAGTCACGAATGGTTCCCCGCAGCATGGGATAAGCGGCCTCCAAAGTATCCAGTACCGAACGCTGGGTAATCGGCGCTTCCACATGGAGTTCCACGTCGCGGGCAACCCGCGCCAGCGTTCGCAGATGTGCAGGCAATATAACACGGATCATGGCAGGATTTGCACCTCTACAGACAGTACAGGCGGCAGGTCATGCACGATGGTCATCCAGCTATCACCCGAATCAACCGACCCATACACCTGCCCGCCAGTCGTGCCAAAATAGAGTCCACACGAGTCCATTGAATCCACCGCCAGCGCATTCCGCAAGACATTGACATAGCAATTGCTTTGTGGCAAGCCGTTGCTCAGCGCCTCCCATTCATGGCCCCCGGTCCGGCTCCGAAACACACGCAGCTTTCCATCGGGTGGAAAATGGAGGGAATCGCTGGTGATCGGAACTACGTAAATGGTTTCCGGCTCGTGAGCATGAACGGCAATCGGGAAGCCAAAATCGCTGGGCAGGTTGCCGCTAACTTCGCTCCATGACTCGCCCGCGTCGTCGCTACGCATCACGTCCCAATGCTTCTGCATAAAGAGGACGTTTGGACGTGAGGGGTGCATGGCGATACTGTGAACACAGTGTCCGACTTCGGCAGCAGCATCCGGCAGTTCCCCACCAGAATTCAGCCCCTTGTTGGCGGGTCGCCAGTTCACGCCGCCGTCATCGGTACGGAACGCGCCTGCGGCTGAGATGGCGACAAACATGCGGTCGGGGTTATCTGGACTCAAAACGATGGTGTGGAGGCACATGCCCCCTGCGCCTGGCTGCCAGAGATTGCCCTTGACGCTGCGGAGGCCGGAAAGTTCCTGCCAGCTTTTGCCGCCATCGCGTGAGTGGAAGAGGGCTGCATCTTCCACACCCGCATAAATCGAGTCGGGATCAGTGAGTGATGGTTCAAGATGCCAGACGCGCTTGAATTCCCAGGGATGCTGCGAGCCGTCGTACCATTTATGTGTTCCGGGTACACCATCGTAGGCGAATTCATTCCCCATTGCGTCCCAGGTCTTGCCGCCATCATCGGAACGCTGGATTAATTGTCCAAACCAGCCGCCGGACTGCGAGGCGTAAAGCCGATTGGGGTCAGTGGGCGTGCCAGTGATGTGATAAATCTCCCAGCCTGCAAAGTGCGGTCCATCCACTTTCCAGTGCTTGCGCTGCTCGTCCGAGGTCAGAATAAATGCCCCTTTGCGCGTCCCGACCAATATCCGTACTTCGCTCATGCGCGTCTCCGTTCAAAAGAGTCCAAGCCCCATATCATAATAGAACTTTTGTTCATTAATGTCAAGCACGCACTGATTGCAAAAACACAAGGGTAGTGGATCGCAGTTAATTGAAGATGCAAAAAAAACAGCGCGCAGATCGCGATCTGCGCGCTGTCAAGCGCTCTATAGCGCTTACCGCATCGCCTACTTCTTTGACGCGACTGGCAAAGGCTGCCATGCCGGGTCCACCGCCCCATAAAATTTGGCAGTGGCTCCGGCAATCTTGCGCACCCCTGAACCATTGGCATTCATGACGTAGAGTTCAAACTCATTTTTGTCGTTGCGGCGGCAAAACGCGATTTGCGTTCCATCCGGCGACCAGGCAGGGCGTGAACTCAACTGTGGTTTTGTTTTATCTGCTGTCGTCAGACGACGCACATCAGTGCCATCCGCCTTTACCGAGTAGATGTCATAAATCTTCGCGCTGCCGTCGCGGTTTGAAACGAACGCAATGCGTTGGCCGTCTGGCGACCACACGGGGCGAACATTATCAGCGGTGGAAGTGAACAGCGGGTGGATATTCGATCCATCGGCGTCCATCACGAACAGGTTTGCGGGAGTATTGTCGTCGTTGCGCGAAAAGACAATTTGTTTGCCATCAGGCGACCAGTCCGGGTTGGCATCGTTGGTGCTCCCATCCGTAAGCATCCTCGACTCGGAACCATCGACAGCACGAATCCCGATCTGTTCACGCCCTGTTGCTTTATCTGTGGTATACACAAGGAACTTGCCATCGGGCGACCAGCGTGCCGATTGCAAATTTGCATCGTCGCTCTTGATTGATGCTTGCCGCAAGCCCGCGGCATTCACAATCAAAATCGCGACGTGGCGATTTACGACGCTTGAATACGCAAGCTGCGTTCCATCGGGCGACCACGCCGGTGAGTTGATCGTCGCGGACGGGAACGAAGCCACCAGTTTCCTATCGGTTCCATCCGGCTGTGCAACATACAGCCCCGTACTGGTAATGTACAGGATGCTGTTCCCGTCGGGCGAAAAGTGCAAATCAAACGCATTTCGCGCATCCTTGAAATAAGGACGCGGGTTGGAGCCATCCACGTCGCTAATCCACGCAGTCCCATCAGCGACCCGAAATGTGATTTGCTTACCATCGGGCGACCAGCCGCCGGAAAAACTTTCCGCTGGATAGACGGCTTTTACGTTGGAGCCATTTGAGTTCATAACGTATATCGAAAACTTGCCCGCACGCGATGACTGAAAGACGATCTGCGTACCATCCGGCGAGAAAACTGGAATTGCATCGGCATATTTGTTCCCATTTGAGCCACCAAGGATGCGCGCATTCGTACCATCCGCATTGATCGCCCAAATCTGGCGGTAACCACTGTTGCTATTGTGATCACCATCATAGATGATCGTTGTTCCATCCGGGGACCAGGATGGGCTGACGTGATCGCCTGTCTCGTTCGTCAACTGGCGACGCGACGAGCCATCCACGTTCATTGTGAACAGTTGCAGGCCACTACCCGTGATCGGGTAACTTGAGAACACCAGTTGCGTTCCATCTGGAGAAAATGCAGGGGTTAAATCGAACGATTTGCCATCGCTGATTTTTACCAGCGACGAGCCATCCGCATTCATCGTGTACAACTGGTGGTTGAAAGTGGAATATTGCGCGAATTTGACGATCTTTTCTCCGACCGACGAGGCGAAAGCTATCTGTTTACCGTCAGGAGACCATACAGCGCTTTCAATGCCACTGCCGAGCGTTTCGGTATTTGTCAGGCGCTTCACCGTGCCACCTGTTGGGGCAACGGAGAAAAGATCGGGCGTGTAGTTATAGCTACTATCGACCGAATAGCGAACGAAGACGATGTTTCCGTTTTTGACTTTTGGTACAGGAGTGGGAGATGCCTTTTGTGCATTGATCGGTGAAGCTGAGGAGAATATAGCAACTGTGGTTAGAGCGATTGCCCAGAAAATTCTGGCAGGATGATAAGAGTGTAGGTTACCCACATGAAGCCTCTTAGGTGAAAAGATTAGATTAAGAATATAAGATGTTCAGGATTTTGTAAAATAACAATTTCATATCATTTCCGTTTGCCGACGTACTCCCTTATAAGGTTCATGGTTCGCTCGACGAAGGGGTGGGTCGTTCGAGACCTACCATTACCTCCATCCGTTTTGATGCGTTTGCCCTATGCGCTTGTTATAGCCTGCTGGTCGAATCGGATCCGATGCGGTATGATCGCGAACGTGTGATGATCACCAAAGGACATCCCCGGCATGACAACGAGTTCGCGTACCTGGTTCTATACGGAGCCGGAACACCGCCCCTATTACATTGAAGAGCGCGTGAATGGCAACCTGTGGGCTACGCGCTTCGGCTCTATTTACCTGGATTGCGTGCGCGCCGAGCCGCCGTTCCGCATGGAAGGCAAATGGAACGGCATCGAGGTCACTATCGAGTGGCTGCCGAACAAGTGGTTTGTGCTGCGCACGAGCAGTGCAGACAAGACGCTCGTTTCTGGCTTCGCGCAGGTTCTGCAATTCCTGCCGACGATGAGCTTTACGGAAAACGATGGAACCGTCGTCACGGAATGGCATCGCGACGCGAGCGAGGCGCAGCACCGCTTGCAAACGGTGACGTCTTCTGCAGAATATTCCAACGTCAAGACCTACAAGAAGTAACGCATGATTCAGTACAATCTCGACGGCGATGTACGGGCGCTCTCGGAACTGGCAGCGGGTCTCATCCCCTACCTGTATGAAAACGAGCTATACGGCGCGATGCCCGTCAACATGCCGCGCCTGACGGTCGGCGGCGTGCTGATGCGCCTGCATCGGCTGGAGGCCATTCGCGACCTGCTCAACCCGGAGCAGACGCGGCGGCTCGATGAAGCGCGTGCCGCGTTCGATAAAGCCCGCGCGGAGTGGCCCGTCGCCTATGAAGGCAAGCTGGATCGTGAATTGACCGCACGCACGCAGGCACTCGGCAACATCTTCAACGATTGCAAGGATAGCCTGCGCCGCTGTGCCGATATTTATCCCTCGGAAATCGAGAAGCGCGTGATGGCGGAGCAGCTTGCCAGCGAAGAGCGCGAGCGCAAAACGCTCACCCCGGTACAGGAAGCAGCGTTGCGCGGCTTCGATGCCGGGATCAAACAGTTCATCGAACCGGGCGAATTCCTGTGGGACCCGCGCCTCAAAGCCGCCTATCCAGAGGATGCGTACTGGTATCTGTATCGCCGCGTGCTGCGTCCGCAAGACGGGCGCGGGTGAACGGTGCGGACGCTCCTGAGTATCACGCGGCCCCGTTTCTGGTTGTATACAGCGGGGCCATTTTTATTGGGGTATATGTCGGGGCAACCGCCGCCGCATAACCTGCTCGTGCCTGCCTTCTGGCTGCCCTTCCTCTACTTTCTGATCCCCGCAAACCTGTATCTGTACGGCATCAACGACCTGTTCGACCGCGATACGGACGCGCTGAACGCCAAAAAAGGCGAACAGGAACACCGCCTCGCGTCGGTCGAAACGGCGCGGCTGCGCTGGCTGCTGTACGCAGTCCTCGCGCTGGATGTCCTGATCCTCGCGCTGCTACCGGATTGGTCAGCACGCGCGGCATTCGCGCTGTTCGTGCTGCTCTGCACGGCCTATAGCGCGCCGCCGATCCGCTTCAAGGCGCGGCCATTTCTGGATTCGTACTCGAATGTGCTGTACGTCATCCCCGGCTTTCTCGGCTATTATGTGACTGCGGGGACGTGGCCGCCGCTGCTGGTCATGCTTGGCGCGGCGCTTTGGGCGGCGGGGATGCACGCCTTCTCCGCGCTGCCCGATATTGCGCCCGATTCGGAAGCAGGAGTCCACACGGTCGCGACGGCTCTCGGCGAGCGGAATGGCTTGCTCTTCGTCGCGGCCAACTGGCTTGGCTTTGCGCTGCTGTTCGGTATCGGGTTCGCTCCGCTCGCAGGATTGCTCCTGCTGGTCTATCCTGCGCTGGCGCTGGCGCTCTATTTCAATCCGCGCTGGTCGGTCGCGCGTGCCTATTGGGGCTTCCCGTTCCTGAACGGCGCGTTCGGCTTTCTCGCATTTTTAACGCTGATGGTTAATCCATGATGTTGGTTCCCGGTTTACATCCGTCGCTATTGCTCTATGAAGAACTCGGCCTGAATGCGTGGCCTGCCGCCGCAACGCATCTTTACGATGGCTGGCTGCTCACCTTCGCTGAAGGCTTTACCCTGCGCGCAAATTCGGTCAATCCGCTCTACGCTTCGAGCCTTCCGCTCGATGAAAAAATCGCGGACTGTGAACGCCTTTATGAGGTACGCAAGCTCACCCCGGCGTTCAAAGCGCTCGATGATCCAGCACATTTTTTTCTCGCTGAGGCGTTGCGGGCGCAAGGCTACGCGGCGGACCCCGGCGCGCTCGTGCAGACGCTACGTTTCGAGCCGACACAGCGCTTTGAAGCCAACCCGCGCGTCCAGCTTTTTGATAACCCGCCGCTGGAATGGTATGCGCGCTACTTCGAGATGAGTGGACGGCCTTCCCCGCACAGCGCCACCATGCAGAAAATGATGAAGCGCCAAATCCCTTTGCAGGTCTTCGCCGCGCTCGTCTACCGCGATGAAGCATTGGCTGTTGGGCGCGCGATTTTGGAGCGCGGAACGGTCGGCCTGTTCAATATCGCGACGGATGCGAACCACCGCAACCGGGGCTTTGGCCGCGCACTGGTGAATACTCTGCTCGCGTGGGGGCAGCAGAACGGCGCGACGGGCGCATATTTGCAGGTCGGCGCGAACAACCCGGCGGCGGTGTATTTGTATGAGAGCATGCGCTTCCGCTCTCTATACCGCTACTCGTTCTATACCAAGCAGGGTTGACGCCGCGCGGCGTTTCTGCGAAAACCCGAATACTGTTCAGGAATTCACAGGAGCTTCGTCATGAAAGCATTTCTTCCGCTACTTGGCGTCTTTATGGTGCTAATGGGCGCGGTCTGGTTCGCGCAGGGTCTGAATATCATCATCACCCCATCGTTCATGCAAGGCCAAATATTCTGGGCAGTCGCGGGCGCGGTCTTCGTCGCGATTGGCGTCGGGCTGGTTTACCGCGCGGTACGGATGCGTAACCCCCCCACGCTCTAATCGACTGAGTGTTCCCAGCCTGCAATGTAATGCTCGAAAGCTTGCATCGACATCGCGGCAACATCACCGCCGCGCTGGAATTGCCCGTTCAATTCAAGCATAACGTATCCGTGCAAGAGCGCCCACGCACCGCGCAAACCGGAGAGCGACTCCCCTTCACCGAACGCGGCGCTCCACGCCTTCTGCAATGGGAGCGAGAGCAATTCGCTCAGTTCCGCAGCGGGCGCGGTATCCGGCGAGAGCCGCGCAAAAACCAGCGTGTAGCCATTCGGATTCGTGTGCGCAAAGGTGCGGTAGGCTTGCGCCATATCAATTAATGCTGCGCGTGGGTCCGTCTCCTTGCTGATTGCGGATTGCATCGCGCCGACCAGTCCCTGGATAGTGACGGTATTCACTGCCTGCAAAAGCGCGTCTTTGCTCGCATAGTGCTTATAGAGCGAGGGCGCTTTGATGCCCAGTGCTTCGGCCAGTTTCGAGAGGGAGAGCGCCTCGACGCCCTCTCTCTCGATCAACCCGCGTGCCTGTGTCAGGATTTTTTCGCGGTCGGTTTGTGCGGGATGGGGCATCGGTCCTCAAATCCGTTGTAGGTGCGTCGCTTTGAAGGCGGTCACGTATTTCAGCCCATAACCGGCGACGCGATCCATGCTGATGTGCGCAAACCAGATGATCGCGATTTGCGTGAGCAGTGCGGTTCCGGTCCATGTGCCGACGAGCGCAAGGAGCGCGGGCGCGAGCAGATTGTGGAACAGATTATAGACTAGCGCTCCGAATTTCGGGTTGCGCAGGTAGCCGGTCATCGACAGGTCCGGGACGAGCAGCAGCGCCGCGAAAAGCAGCCAGCTACCGCCGCTCGCCGAATAGAGCATCAGCGCCGCTACGAAGAGGACGAGTCCCTCAACGCGAAGGAGAAGCGCGGGCATTGTGAAGGTGGGAATGGTCGGGGTGCTGTTTGTGCTGGTGTTCATGGTCAACGTCCTTATGGCTATCATCGTTAGCTTTCATAGCTAACAATATTAGCTTTCCGGATATTGTCAAGGGGGCAATTTCGCGGACTTTTCAGCCGCGCATCCCATTCCGCCATGCTTCCGGGATAATCGTGACCTGCCCCTGCAAATTAAGGCAGATGTGTTTACTTTGCCCGGTGGTGAGCAGTTCACCCGAAAGCGCGTGCCGCACCTCGTAGCCGAAGACAACAGAGCGGCTCCTGAGTTCGAGTATCCAGCAGCGAACCGCGACGCGATCCCCATAGCGCGCCGAGCGCAGATAGCGCACATTCACCTCTGCAACAGCGAGGAAGAATCCTTCGCGCTCGAATTCTGCGTAATCGCGCCCGCGTTCACGAGAGTAAAATGAGCGCGCTTCCTCGAACCAGCTTACATAATGGGCATGGTTGACGACGCCCTGCGCATCGGTTTCCACATAGCGCACATGAAATTCGGCGGTGATCGCGGTCACGCCTTCGGGTACGGACATCGTTGCTTCCTTTTTTGCGGCTGCCAAGTATGCCACAACGCAGGCAGGTTTGTCCTCTTTTCGGTACACTATACGGTCAATTGCCTGCGTCATTATCCCGGAGCGCCGAATGCCCGTCATCGACTCATCCATCCTGAAAGATATTCCGCTGTTCTCGCTGCTCGATGAACAGGAGCGCGCCGTCCTCGCGCAGAACCTCGATGAGCGTAGTTTCCTCGCGGGGCAAATCATCATTCACGAGGGCGAGCCGGGGAACGCCATGTTCGTCGTCGGGCGCGGGCAGGTCGAATTGTTCATCAAGGACAAGGAAGGCCAGAAGGTCATCCTTGAACACGTCCAGCCGGGTGAACTCTTCGGTGAGCTATCATTGCTTGATGAAGCGCCGCGTTCGGCCAGCGCCATCGCCACGCAAAACACAACGCTCTACGTGATCGACCGCACCGACCTTGAAATTCTGGTCGCCGCGCATCCCGCCGCCGCACTCGATATGCTCTCAGCACTGGGCAAGCGCCTTCGACTGAGCAATTCGCTGGTCGGGGAGCGCACCTCGCGTAACGCAAATATCGAAGCCGCTGAGGATACGACACTCGGCCAGCGTATTTCCGATGTTTTGACGCATGTTGCGGGCGATATTCGGTTCGTCTATTTCAGCGTGATCTGGTTTTTCGTGTGGATCGTCCTGAATACGCGGATCATTCCCGGTCTGGAGCCGTTCGATCCGTTTCCGTTTGGGCTGCTCACGATGGTCGTCTCGCTCGAAGCGATTTTCCTCTCGCTGTTCGTGCTGATCAGCCAGAATCGGCAGGCCGAACGCGACAAGGTGCGCAACGACATTGAATATGAAGTAAACCTGCGCGCGGAGATCGAGGTACGTCAGGTCTTCGACCGGATCGACGATTTGCAGGAACTGCTGCTGTCGCACCTGAACGCAATTCAACAGGGCAATGATCATCACGAGGTGATGCAGACTGTGCCGAAGCGGGAAGTGCAGGAATAGCCTTTGTCCAACCCGGCACTTTGCACAAGTGCTACCCTTTGAGAGCAATTCTGAGCCATTCTCATCTGGTTTGTACCACCTTTAGAGGCTTTGTCAGCTTGCCTGAGAGTTATTGAGAGGAAGTGGCAGCCGCCGGGTGATATATTTGTGACCAATCGCACAAAGCGAATTACCAGAACTTTCACCAAAGGAATGCACAAACCATGAACATCGCACAGAACTGGAGATTGAACGGACAGCGCTACGCACTCCAGGGGATTAAGTGCGAAAGCTGCGGCACGGTCCACGCCACGTTGCGTGAAATCTGCCCCGTCTGCGCCGCGCAGGAACAAGCCGCCTACACATTCGAGAAGCCCGTCGCTATTCAGTTCCCGGTCGTCCACGAGCTGCGGCAAGCTGCGCGCTAGGGCATGACCACTCGATTTCAATTCAGCGGCAAGGGCGAAATCCTCAGCTTCACGACGATCACCGACCCGCCCGCCGGGTTCGAGGATCAATCGCCCTATGCGCTCGCGCTGATCAAACTCGATGAAGGTCCCTGCCTGACCGCACAATTGACCGACCTCGACGGTCCGGCAGCGATTGGGATGCGCGTCGAAATGGTCACGCGCAAACTGCGCAATCAAGGACCCAACGGGGTGATTGTTTACGGGTACAAATTTCGGCCTGTTCTGGCCTGAGTGTGCTTGTCCTTCTTAAACGCCTGATCCATTGCGATCAGGCGTTTCGATTCAAGCCAATGCTGATCCGCCGAGGTACGCATCCTGCACCTCGCGGCTGTCGAGCAGCACGCGCGCGGGTCCTTCCAGCGCGATCCGGCCATTTTGCAGGACATAGCCGCGATTCGCGATTTGCAAAGCGAGGTTGGCGTTTTGCTCCACCATGAAGATCGCGGTCCCCTGCGCATTGATCGTTTGAATCAGGTCGAGGACGCGATCCACGAAGGCGGGCGATAAGCCCATCGTTGGTTCATCCATGACGATCAGGCGCGGACGCCCCATCAGCGCGCGGCCAATCGCAAGCATTTGCTGTTCGCCACCGCTCAGGACGCCGCCGCGCTGCGTGATGCGCTCACTGAGGCGCGGGAAGAGGTCGAGCATCCGCGCGTAGTCTGCATTGATTTCCGGTTGATCGGAACGGTGGTACGCACCCATCAGCAGATTTTCGCGCACGGTCATATTCGGGAAAATGCGCCGCGCTTCCGGCACGGAGCCGATGCCGAGCCGGATGATTTGCGGCGTCGGCAAGCCTGTGATGTCGCGCCCCTCGAAGCGGACCGCCCCGGCGCGCGGCCTGACGAGTCCGAGAATCACTTTCATGGTAGTGCTTTTGCCGCTCGCGTTGCCACCGAGCAGGCACACGATTTCGCCCGGCTGCACATTCAGGCTCACGCCGAAATGGACCTGTACCGGACCGTAGAACGTATCGATAGCTTCCAGTTCGAGCAGCGCGGTCACAGGATGATCTCCGGTGTATCGACCGTCGCGCGCTTGCGTCCGAGATAGGCTTCGATCACGCGCGGGGTATCACGCACGGCGTCCGCGGAGTCTTCCGCTATTTTCGCGCCGTTGTCCATCACGATCACGCGGTCGGAAAGTTCATTGACCAACGACAGCTTATGTTCGATGAGCAGGATTGTCTGCCCGTGCGCTTTCAGGCCGCGAATGAACTCCAGCATTTCGGCGGTTTCGGTCAGGTTCATTCCGGCGGTTGGTTCATCGAGCAGCAGCAGGCGCGGATGCAGCGCGAGCGCACGCGCGATCTCGACACGGCGGCGGTTCGCATAGGAGAGGCTGCTCGCGGGGTCGTCGCGGCGGGGGACGAGGCGCGTCCCGAACCGGGCGAGGATCGCCTCTGCTTCGCGGCGCAGGTCGGCTTCTTCGCGTCGCACTGCCAGGAATGGGAACAACGCACCCGATAGCTCGCGGAACGGGTTACGCGAGGCGCGCCGCCGCACCTGCGCCCCAACCAGCACATTTTCGAGGACGCTCAAATTACCGAAAACGCGCCCGTTCTGGAAGGTGCGTGCGATGCCGCGCCGCGCGATTTGATCCGGCGTCAGGCCGACGAGCGATTTTCCGTCGAACAGGATGCTGCCCTGCGAGGGCTGATCGACTCCCGTGATCAGGTTGAAAAGCGTCGTCTTGCCCGCGCCGTTGGGTCCGATGATGCTGACGAACTCCGACTCGCGAACATCGAAGCTGACGTCGTTCGCGGCCAGCACGCCATCGAAGCTACGCGAGAGGTGTTCGATTTGCAGCATCGCCTATTCAGCCCCCAGCACGCCCTGCGGACGAAAACGAATCATCAGGACCAAGACCAATCCGTAGAACAGGTAGCGGTAGGCGGCCAGTGGGCGGAACACTTCCGGGAGTACCGTCAGCGCCACCGCGCCGACCACCGCACCGAGGATGTTGCCCAGACCGCCGAGGATCGCCATTGTCAGTGTCAGGACCGACCACGAACTGGTGAACGAATCATAGTTGATGAACGTGAACATATGCGCGTAAAAAGCGCCCGCGATCCCCGCGATAAACGCGCTTATTGCGAACGCGAGCGCCTTGTAGCGGTACAGGCTGACGCCATACGCCTGCGCCGCGATTTCATCATCGCGGACCGCGCGCCATAACCTGCCGAGCGGTGAACGGACCAGCCGCCAGACGACCAGCGCGGCAACCAGCAAGAGCGCGAGTGAATACCAGTAAATCTCGCGCGGCAGGTAGGCTTCGATCCCGAAGAAGGTGGGCGGCGGGATGCGCGTCAGGCCAAGCGCACCATTCGTCACCGGGTCCCAATTCTTGATGATCTCGCTCACGATTTCGCCGATGCCGATGGTTGCAATTGCGAGGTAGTATGCGCGCAGGCGCAGCGCAGGCAGCACCAGCAGCGTACCCAGCGCGGCACTGAGCAGCCCCGCTGCGAGCAGCGCAATTTCAAAGCGGAAGCCAAGCCGCAACACCAGCAGCGCGGAGCCATAGCCGCCAATCGCGACGAACCCGGCCTGTCCGAGCGAGGTTTGCCCGGCGGTCCCGGTGACGAGCGTGAGACTGATGGCGACGAGGCCGAATAGCCACGCATTCGTCAGGATTTGCAGCAACACCGGGTCCTTAATCATCAGCGGCAATGTGATCGCGATGACCGCGCCCGCCGCGACGACCCATGCCGGGATGCGCAGCCGCGTTCGATTAGAGACGAAAGTTCCTGTCAGCGGTTCGGGCGGCAGGCGGCGGGTCCGGCTGAACAGCCCATTCGGGCGCAGGACCAGCACCGCGATCAAGACCGTGAACGCGAACAGGTTGCGATAGCTCGACCCGAACGCCGCCACGCCGTAGCTTTCGATCAATCCCAGCAGCAAGCCGCCTGCAATCGCGCCGGGGATGTTGCCGAGGCCGCCGAGCAGGTTGGCCGCGAAGCCCTTCAACCCGGCCTGAAAGCTCATCGTCGGGTCCACTTGCAGATAGTACATACCGACCAGCAACCCCGCGATCCCGCCGAGGATCGATGCGATCATGAACGCGGTCCGGTTGACGGCGTTCACATCCACGCCCATTTGCAGCGCAGCCTCGCGGTCCTGTGCGGTCGCGCGCAGCGCCCAGCCGAGTTTCGTGTAGCGCAGAAAAATAAAGAGCAGCGCGGCGGTCCCGATCCCGATAGCCGCGATCAGCAGGTCGATAGAGCCGATGCTCCCGCCGCCGATCTGGATACGGAAGGCCGGAAGCGGGTTCGGGAACGACTCCGGGCGCACGCCCCAGATGATCTGCACAAGCTGATCGAGCATGAAGCTAATCCCGATGGTCGCGAGCAGTGGCGCGATGCGTGACGCGCCCTGCAAGCCGCGCAGCCCAAAGCGCTCTATCGCGAGGCCGATCATCCCGCACACGACCGCGACCGCAACGAACGCAAACGGCAACGGCAGCATCAGACGCGTCACGCAGTACCAGCCGACATACGCGCCCGTCATGTAGACCGACCCGTGCGCGAAGTTGATCAGGTTGCCGACGCCGAAGATGATGGCAAGGCCGACCGCGATCAGCGCATAGATATTGCCGACCACCAGCCCATTGATCGTTTGATCGAACAGTGTGCGCAGGAATTGATCCATAACCTAGACAGCAACCGCCGTGAGGTCCGCTGCTTCGCGCAGCGCGTGCAGGTTTTCCGATGGCACATCGAGGCTCGTCCCGCACCCAGGCGTGAGCAGGAAGCGTCGCCCGCCCGTCGCCTCAATCGCCGCGCGTGCTTCCTGCTTTACGGCGTTCGGGGTTCCGGTTTGCAGCGTACCGATTTCATCCACGCCGCCGACAAGCGCCTTCGTAGTGCGCGTTTCGGCTTCCGCAATGGTTGGGTTATGCTGGCCGACGGTCGCCCAGTTCAGCGCGTGAACAGGATACTCCAGCACCGCATCGAAGTAGGCATACGGTCCGCAGATGTGCAGCATATTGAATGCCGCGCCCTCGACTGCCTTCAACACCTGCAAATCATACGGCTTGCCGAACTCTTCAAATTCCGCTTCGGTGAGAATGCCCTCGCGCGCCAGCTTCACAATCGCGAAAAAGAGGCCGCTCGCGCCCGCATCGACAGCAGCGGCGGCATACTTGCCGAGCGTGGCCGCGATATTGGAAAGCGCCTCGTGTGCGGCTTTTGGGTTCTCGTGGATGAAGCGCCGCACGCCTTCGTATTGCGATTCGGAGAAGGCGGCAATCGTCGGGGTGGCCGGATGCGAGGCGAGGAATGAAAGCACCGTAAGCGGCGAGAAGACAGTTTGCAGGAAGTGCGCGTCGCCGATGCCCGCCTTGACGCGGCGCACGAGGTCGAGGTGTTCCGCGAATACGCCGCCCGTCGCGTCGAGCGTCCCGATTTTTTCGAGATCGGCAGGTGTCGCGATGGGACCTTCCAGCAGTTCCGGGATCACCGAATCGTAGTGATTGAAGTCGTAGCGATTGCCCCACGCTTCGGCGTAATAGGTCGCGCGCGGGTTGATCTTCAACCAGTCCCAATCGAACTCGTGAAAGTGCGCCATGCTGGCAGCGGCCAGCGTTTCCGGCTGGCGCTCTTCCGGGATGAAATGCCGCCACGCGGAGACGGGTACGCGGTCTACGGGGTCGCCCTTGAGTGCGGCTTCGACCCGCTCACGTTTGGATAGTTGCGCCACGAATGTTTCTCCTGAAAACACGTTACGAGAGGGGTGGGCGGACACATCGGTCCGCCCCTACGGAAATGCGCCGTCCGGTGTAGGATCGCGGCTTGTGCGACCCGTCTTCGTCAGATCGGGCGGACACATAGGTCCGCCCCTACAGAACGCACTGTCTATATCGTAGGGGTCAGATGAATCTGACCCGCTTACAGACCTACTTCTTCCCGTCCCAGAAGACGAACTGGCCGTCCTTGACGATCAGGTTTTCATACTTGGGGTCAAGCGCGCGGCGCGTCGTCACATCGAACGTGACCTTACCATAGACGACACTCGGCACGTCTTTCAGCTTCGGGAACGCGCTGTGAATGCCTTCGCGGGTCGGTCCGCCGATCTTGATCGCTTCACCAACAAGGATGATCGCATCATAGGCGAGCGAGGCGAAGAGGTCCGGCTCTTCGTTGTACTTGGCCTTGAACTTGGCGACGAACGTCTGCACTTCGGGGCGCGGGTCGGTCGTCAGGAATTCACCGAGGATGAACGTGCCTTCGACAGCCTTGCCGCCCAGTTTGGTGAAATCCGGCGATTGCAGGGACGCGCTGCCGACGAGCGGCGTATTCAGCCCGGCTTCGCGGACCTGCTGCGCGATGAGTGCGCCATCGGCCTGATAGGAGACAAGGATAATCGCATCCGGGTTCGCGCCCTTGACGGTCGTGAGTGCAGAGCGGAAATTCTTCTCATCGGGCAGATAGGCTTGGGTCGCGACGATCTCCGCGCCGAGTTCCTTGACGCGCAGCGCGAACAAATCCAGCGTCGATTTACCCCAGTCGTTCGTAATCTGGAAGACGGCCAGTCGCTTGAAACCGAGCGTCTTGATTGCAAAGTCGGCGAGCAGCGGCGAGGCTTGCGCCTGCGTGACGGAGGTACTCCAGGTGTAATCGCCGCCCGCTTTGGTGAAATCCGGGTGGCTGTTGGTGAAGCCGAACTGCACCAAGCCGCCGCGCTGGTAAATCGGGGATGCGGCCATCGACGCGGTGCTGCTGAAATCGCCGAGTTCAATCACCACACGCGGGTCGGAAACGAACTTTTGCGCGACGATCACGGATTGCTCCGGCTTGCTTTGCGAATCCTGAAAGTCATAAGCGAGCGGACGCCCACCGATGCCACCCGCACCGTTGACATCCTCAAGTGCGAGGTCGAAGCCCTTCTTCCACTGTGCGCCGTACTGCGCGTTTGGTCCGGTGATCGGTCCGCTCACGCCGATCAGGATCGGTTCCCCAGTCGGTGCGGCGGCTTTGGTCGCGGCGCTGGTCGGCTGTGCGGTGGGTGCAGCGGTCTGCGCGGAAGAGCGCGCGGCTCCCCCGAAGGCGAAGAGGACGGTCGCGACGAGCGCGACGAGCGTGATGATTTTGGTGGAAAGTTTGCTGTTCATCGGTTCGGTTCCTTATTTTTACGGTTTGCGAAAGACGGCATTACGCGGCAACAGGGTATTTCCATTAGTTAATCCTCGCTTGCTTTCGTGGCGCAGGCAACAAAAAACCCCGGCAACAGAGGCCGGGGCTTTTGCATCCAACTGAGCAGTGAGATAATGCGTCAGCAATGCGTCGCCGGACTCTGTAGCACGCTACAAAGACAACATGCACAACACATCGAACGCGACAGCGGGTTCATACTCACTCCTTGCGGATGGATACAACCATACAGCAACAGAGCGCGGATTGCAACATCTTCTTACGAAGACGTGTGCAAAACGCGAGGGCGGACACGCAGGTCCGCCCCTCCAACGGCACGGTTTGCGTAGGGGCGGACCGATGTGTCCGCCCGTGAGTATCAGCGCGTCTTAACAAAACACAGTCGGCAAAGCTGGTATGATACGAACATAGACAGGGATCGAGGGAGTTCAGATAGAATGGCAATGATTACGACATCGGATGCAGGGCAGTCCTTCGGGGATGTCGATATTTTCCGCAATATTTCGGTCGCTATCCAGCCGGAGAGCAAAATCGCGCTGGTCGGACCCAACGGGATTGGGAAAACGACCCTGCTGATGATACTGGCGGGACTGCAAAAGCCGACTTCCGGCACGGTACAAATCGGGCAAAAAACGCGCATCGGCTACTTGCGGCAGGAAGCAATCGCGGCCTTCACGGAAGGCGATAACACCGTCTACGAAGAAATGATGACGGCGTTCGGCGGGCTGCACCAGCAGGAAGCGCGCTTGCACGAGATCGAAGACCTGATGGCGCAGGGCGAGATGGGCGACGTCCTGATGGATGAGTACAGCACCATTCAGGAGCAGTTCGAGGCGGCGGGCGGTTACGACTACGAATTCCGCATCAAGCAGGTCCTGCAAGGGCTGGGCTTCGATGAGACACAGCGCAATACCCCTCTGCGTCACCTGAGCGGCGGGCAGCAAACCCGCGCGCTACTGGCGCGTCTGCTGCTGGAAAACCCCGACCTGCTGATTCTGGACGAACCGACCAACCACCTTGACGTCGAGGCGCTGGCATGGCTGGAGCAAATCCTGCGTAACCGTGACGGCGCGGTCCTGATTGTCAGCCACGACCGCTATTTTCTGGATAAGGTTGTGAATACCGTCTGGGAAATGAGCAAGATCGGGATTGTGACCTTCCGTGGGAACTATACCGCCTACTTGAAGCAACGTCAGGAACGCTGGGATCGTCAGCAGAAAGTCTATGAAGAAGAAAAGGAGCGGATGGAAGGGGAAATGGAGTACATCCGCACCAATATTTCCAACCGCAACCCGGAGCTTGCGCAGGGTAAGCTCAAGCGCCTGACGCGCGACCTCGTGGCAATCGAGGAGTTTGGCCTGATGCGCTTCCGCGATAAAAGCTGGTCGGAGATGGGGCTGGGACGGCAGCGTCCCATGAGCATCGAAGAGGCGGGACGCGCGTTGCGTGCGCTCAAGGGACCGGATGAGGACTTGCCGAAACTGAACCTGAGCCTGAAATCCGGCCACAAAAGCGAAAGCATCGTGCTGCGGACCAGCAGTTTGCAAATCGGCTACCCCGGCAAGCCGTTGTTCACGACGGATGAAATCGAACTGCACCGTCTGGAAGTAGCCGCACTGATTGGCTCCAACGGCGTCGGCAAGACGACGTTCCTCAAAACGATCATGGGGCAAGTCGCGCCCCTGAACGGCACACTCGCTTCCGGTGAGAAGGTCAAAATCGGCTACTTCGCGCAGGCGCACGAGTCACTCAATCCGGAAGGCACAGTCCTCGAAGAACTGATGCGGCACAAGGAACTGCCGATGACGGAAGCGCGCAAGCATCTCGCGCAATTCCTGTTTCGGAAGGAAACCGTGTTCAAGCAGATCAGCGTCCTGAGTGGTGGTGAGCGCGGGCGGCTCGCGCTGGCGATGCTGGCGCTCGAAGGCGCGAACTTCCTGCTGCTCGACGAACCGACCAACCACCTCGATATTCCCGCGCAGGAAGTCCTGCAGGAAGTCCTCGAACACTTCGAGGGGACGATTCTGCTCGTCTCGCATGATCGCTATCTTGTGGATCGGCTGGCGACGCAGATTTGGAACCTCGAAGACGGACACCTGCAGGTCTTCGATGGGGATTATCAGCAATTCCTCGAAGAGCGGTCGGCGGTGTTGCAACCGCGCTAGCAGATACCTGTAACCGTCGCGCGGGGATAAATCCACCGTGCAATTACGGTCTGGTGTCCGCTTGATTAAGGCGTGCCAACCGTAGTAGCCCGGTCCATTTATGGCCGGGCGGCTGGAGAGATGCTCTAAGAAAAAGCGGCCAGTACCGGGAGGTACTGGCCGCTCTTCATTGCGCGAAGTAGAGCGTTACCGCGTGGTACGCCGCCGGATGACGAGCGCCCCCGCTGCAAGGACGACCACCCCGGCCAGCACGAGCGGCACGCCAGAGACGGGCGGCTCTTCCGGGTGTTCACCCGTCGCGGGCAGCCCGCCGCGCGTGATGCGCAGCGTTGCCGAGGACACTACCTTGCGCAGGAGGTTCGTGCCGGTAAGGGTCGCCTCGTTCGTCACGATGACGGGCGGGATGACATCCGGGCGGACGCGCGCCGTGATGCGCAGCACGATCACCTGTCCGGGGTTGACCGTGCCGACGTTGAACGTCACGGTTTGCCCATTGATGGTGGACGTCCCTTGCGGCGTGGTTGCGGAGACGATTTGCAGGATGTTCGGAACCGGGTCGCTGACGATCACACCGAGCGCCGCGACGCCGCTGTTGTTCGTGACCGTGAGCGTGTAATTGACCGTTTCGCCGGGCTGCGCGAGCGCCGGGTCCACCAGTTTGACAAGGGCCGGGTCCGCGACGCCAACACCACCCGCAGGCAGGTAGAAGCCGAAGTCAATCGTCAGATTGCCGCGATCATCGCTGGCTTCGGGCGCGCCGCCGACGGTGAAGACGCTGCGCGAGCCATAGCTGCCGGGGACCGTTTCACCGAGCGGCTCCAGAGGCCGCGCGCCAAGCGAGATTTTGCCGCTGGAGATGCCGCCTGGAACAGCAGAGCCATCCTGCATTTGCTTCGGCATTCCGTTGTGCAGGTGGTCGGCGGTGTTCGTTTGCGCGTCCACCATCGGGTCGGTCGAATACAGCCCCTTCAGGTTAGGCGAAGCGTTCACATCGACGATCACCACGTAGTCGCCTGCAGTCAGTCCATCGAAGCGATAGTAACCATCCTGGTCAGATAGCGTCTTGCCAACCTGCGTAGTCGGGTTGCCATTCGCATCCGCTCTCCAGAGCTGGAGCGCGACATCGCTGATCCCCTTCTCGTCATTAACCTGCTCGACGCCATTCTTATACTGATCGTTCCAGACGCGGTTGCCGATGCTGTACGTCCCGGTCGAGGCGACGAAGCCGAAGTCCACCGTCAGGATGTCGTTCGGGTCGGTTCCGGGACCGTGCGCGCTCGCGCCGGTTCCAGTCGTGTCCGGTTCGCCCGTAGGCTGGCCGCCCGCGCTGATCGTGACGAGGCTGCTGGGGATGCCGCCCGGTACGGGGGAACCCTGCGGGAGCGGCGTCTTGCCGTTGTTCTGCTTGTCGGTCGCCGAGGTCGGGAAGGTCGCCGAGGTCGGCGTGTAGCCGTTCAGTGTCGAAGAAGCGGCCTTGTCGATCACGACCACGTAGTTGCTGGGGTTGAGACCATCGAAGCGGTAGTAGCCGCTGCCGTCAGTGGTCTGGGTGCCGATGGGCGATGCGCCGACCGGGTTGCCCGCCGCATCTGCATAGAACAGCTTGACCACGACGTTCGGGATACCCGGCTCCGCGCCGTTCTGCTTGCCGTCGCCCGTAACACCGCCGGGTTGTGCGATGGTGCTGATACCGTTATCGAGGAACACACGGTTGCCGATGCTGTAGCCCGTCGCCGGGTTCTGGTAGAAGCCGAAGTCCGCCGTCAGGAGATCGTTGCCGTCTCCGGTCGGACCATGCGCGCCCGCCCCTGCGCCTGTCACATCCGGCTCGTTGGCGGGTGCTGGCGGGACGGTAATCACGCCGCTGCGTATGCCACCGGGCAGCACGGAGCCGCCGGGGAGTGCCGCCTGCTGACCCTTGTTCTTCTGGTCGTCGGTGGTTGTGAAGGTGGTCGTTGTCGTGCCGCTGACCGTCAACCCGGTGAGCGGAGCCGACCCCGGCTGATCGACCACCACGATATAGTTGCTGCCCGGCGTGACGCCATCGAAGCGATAGTAACCGCCGCTATCGGTGGTTGTGGTCTGGAGTGCAGCGCCTGTCGGAATGCCGCCACTCTCCGCATACAGCTTGACGACGACGCCCGGAATACCCGGCTCGCCCAATTGCTGCGTACCATCGTTGGGCGCGCCGCCGTTGCCGTTATCGAGGAACACGCGGTTGCCGATGCTGTAGGTCCCGGAGGGGATTGTGACCACGCCGAAGTCGAGCGTCAGGTTGTCTTTCGTGTCGCCACCGGGACCGTTCGCGCCCTGTCCCGTCGAAACATCGCCTTCGCCGGTGAGCAGGTTGCCCGCAGCCGAGATCGTGATGGCCGGACCGACGATCCCGCCGGGGAGCGGCGAACCGGGTCCGAGCAGGGTTTGCGCGCCCTTGTTCTGCTTGTCATCGGTCGCGAGGCTGATGCTCGTGAAGGTGACGGGCGTGACCTGATACTTCGTCGCGCCGCTATTGAGTGACGGCAGGTCCACGACGACCACGTAGCGCCCCGCCGTCACACCATCAAAGCGATAGTAGCCACTCGCGTCGGTGATCGCGGATTGCAGTGCCGTGCCTGTCGGGTTGCCACCACTATCCGCCGCGAACAGCTTGACGGGGACCGCACTCAACCCGGTTTCCGCGTTGTTCTGGATACCGTCGCGTGCGCCCGCGCCGCCTTCATCGAGGAAGACGCGGTTGCCAATGCTGTACGCATTCGCCGGATTGATATAGAAGCCGAAGTCGAACGTGAGGACGTCGTTCGCATCGGTCGTCGGACCGTGCGCGCCGGGTCCGGTCGCGGTCACATCCGGTTCGTTGATAATCGGGCTGGCAGACGGGATCGTGAAGCTGCCGCTGCGGATACCGCCGGGGAGAACAGAACCGCCCGGCAGCGCGGTTTGCTGACCCTTATTGGCCTTATCGCCGGGGGTCGTGATGTCGGTCGAGGTGACGGCGCTCACTGCGTAACCGTTCAGCGCGGGCGAACCCGTCACATCGACGACGACGACATAGTTGCCCGGCGGGATGCCATCGAAGCGGTAGTAGCCATTCGCATCGGTGGTTGCGGTGTTGAGGATGCCACCCGTCGGGTTGCCGTTGCCATCCGCTGCGTAGAGGTTGACCTTCACGCCCCCGATACCCGGCTCATTGCCGTCCTGAATACCGTTGTTGGCTGAGACCAGCGTGCCGCCCACGCCGTTATCGAGGAAGACACGGTTGCCGACGCTATAGAGCGTCGACGCCGGCTGATAAAACCCGAAATCGACCGTCAGGACGTCGCTAACGTCGCCATTCGGACCGTGTGAGGCCGCCGGGATCGCACCGTTCACATCCAGCTCGTTGAGGGTCTGGCTGCTGTTCGGCGCGATGACGATGACACCGCTCGGGATGCCGTTCGGGACGATTGGGCTGTTCGGCGGGAGCGGCGTCTGCGATCCCTTATGCTGCTTGTCGCCCACTGCGGTGTAATCAACGAAGGTGAAGTTGCTCGCGATCAGGTTGTTGAGTGCAGGCGAATTCGCCACATCCACAATGACCGTATAGGAGCCGGGCGCGACCGCATCGAAGCGATAGTAGCCGCCGTTGCGCGTGGCCTGGCTCTGGATGAGCGTGGTCGGCTGGTTCTGCGCATTGTTCAGATAGAGCAGGACATTCACGTTGTCGATACCGACTTCGTTTACTTCCTGCTTGCCGTTGTTCTGGTTGCCGCCACCGTTGCCGTTGTCGAAGAAGACGCGGTTGCCGATGCTATAGGTCCCGGCCTGCGTCAGGTGGAAGCCAAAATCGAGCGTCGGGTTATCGGTCCGCGCGTTGGTGAGCAGCACGCCGCCCGCCGTGTTGAGCGTCCCGGCGACGTTCAGTGAGAACGTGTTGGTGATTGTATCCGTCGTGTTCGCGCTGGAGGTCCCCGTGCCGTTGTCGTCGCTATTGACGCCGTTGCCCGTCACGGTCGGGTTGGTGGTGCTGCTCAGGTCGGTGCTGCTCAGGAAGTTGTTGAGCGCGACCTGCCCCTTCGGGATGGTGATGCTGTAATCGGTCCCCGGCAGGAGCGGTTCACCCGTCGGGACGCCTGCGGCGGTCGTCTGCTGGTTGAACAGATAGTTGCCCGTGCCGTTCGTCGTGGTCTGCGCGACGAGGACGCCACCCTTGAAGAGTTGGACCGTCACGCCGGGGATACCCGGTTCGCCCGCGTCGATCCTGCCGTTGTTGAAGGCAGCTCCGGCTCCGGTGTCGTTCCAGACGGTATCACCGACCGAGAGACGGTAGAACCCGAAATCGACAGTCAGGTTGTTGAACGCATCGCCTGCGTCGTCGGTCGCGCCGCTGGTTCCATAACCTGCGTGGCTGCTGCCTGTTGGGTTGGTCGCGTCTTCGCCCAGCGGCAAGGTCGTCAAGCCGACCGTGAACTTTGTGCTGGTCACGCCTGATGTCACGTAACTCGCCGGGTCCACGCCGTTGTCGAAGCTATCCGGGGTGCTGGCTCCGTTCTGCGTGATGTAGCTGGTGCTGCTCGCGTAGCCGACCAGCGGATTGGCTCCGGTCCAGTTCGTGTTGTTGACGCGCACGACGTAGGTTCCAAGCGGGATACCATCGAAGCGATAGTATCCGCTCGCATCTGTGGTCACGGTCGCGCCCGCCGGACCGTTGGGCAAGCCTGTCGTGGGGTCTGCCGGGAAGATCGTCACGGAGACGCCGCCGATACCATTTTCGCCTGCGTCCAGCTTGCCGTTATTGTTATTGTCGTACCAGAGGCGGTTGCCCACGCTGAACCCGACGTGGAAGCCGAAGTCGAGCGTCGGATTGTCCGTCGTCGCGGTGAGGTTATTCGCCGCCGCGCCCGCTGTGTTGGTTGCGGTGGTTACGTTCAGCGTGAAGGCGCTGCTGGTCACGCTCGTGATATTCGCGCCTGCGGCTCCCAGGCCGTTGTCGTCGCTGTTGACGCCGTTCCCGGTGTTGGTCGGGTTCGGGCTGGTCGTGATGTCCGTGCTGCTGATCAGGTTGTTGAGCGAGGTTTGCGAACTGGGGATGACGATGGTGTAATCGCTCCCCGGCAGGAGCGGCTCGCCCGTGCCGACGCCTGCGGCAGTCGTCTGTTGATTGAACAGATACTTGCCGCTGCTGTCGGTCGTGGTCTGCGCGACGAACGTACCGCCCTTGAGGAGCTGTAGCGTCACGCCGGGGATACCCACCTCGCCCGCGTCCAGCTTGCCGTTATCGAAGTTGGTCGGGGTCCCGCCGCCGTTGTCGTTCCAGACCGTATCTCCGACCGTCAGGCGATAGAAGCCGAAATCGAGCGTCAGGTTGTTGAACGCATCGCCGGGGTCGATTGACGCGCCGTTGTTATCGTAGCTTGCACGGCTGCCGACAGCGGGCGCGGTCTGATCTTCGCCCGTCGGGACGCTCCCGACTGCCAGGGTGAACGGCGAACTGAGGACGCCCGCAGTTGTATAGGTCGCCGGGTCCTTGCCGTTGTCGTTGCTGTCCGGCGCGGTTGCGGTCTGCGTGAGGTTGCCCGTGCTACTCGCATAGCCGACCAGCTTGCCCGCTCCTGTCCAGTTCGATTTATCCACTGAGATGACATAGGTTCCATTCGGCACGCCGTCGAAACGGTAGTAGCCATTCGTGTCGGTGTTGACCGTCGCGTGTGCCGCCCCTATTGGATTGCCGTTCGTATCAGAAGCAAAGATCGATACGGACACTGGCGGGAAATTCGCGGCAGGAATCTCGGCAGTATCGAGCAAACCGTTGTTGTTGGTATCAAACCAGAGGCGGTTACCGACGCTGAACCCGCGAATTTCAAGGTCCGCAGAAGTCGGCGTGCGGTTCGGACCGCCGTTGCTGGTGGTGATGTCACCTGCGTTGATCGTGTTGGTGTAAATCCCCGGATTGCCCGTGATGGTCGCGGTGATCACACAGGTCGTACCACTCCCGGCGTTGATCGTGCCATTGTTGAGCGTGAGGACGGTCTGCCCGCTGCCATTGATCGTTTTGGTGAGCGTCGCGCCGTTGCCGCAGGTAGCCGGGAGCGCGGGCAGCGGTGTATTGACCGTCAGCCCCAGCGGGAACGTATCGATGACCTTCACGTTGTTGATGGCGGTCCGCACGTTCGGGTTATCGAGCGTGATACGCAGCGCCGCCGTGTCGCCTGCGTTGATGAGCGCCGGGGTGATGGTCTTCAATGGGTCTGGCGGTCCGATAAACGTCAACCCGGCGCTGGCCGTTGTCGGCGTACTCACTTGCAGCGAGATCACGGAGACGACGTTGGTATAGTTCTCATTCGGCAGGCTGGACGTCACGTCGATTGCAATGGTGCAGCTTCCATTCGGTGCGAGGACGCCGCCTGCAAGTGTTATCGATGCCGGGGTCCCGCCATTCGCATACTGATATGTAGGAAGTGCGCCGCAGTCGCTCGTCAGGTTCGGTTCGGTTCCGCTCAGGACGGCGAAATCCAGCCCTGTCGGGAAGGTATCGGTAAACTGTACGCCAGTCTGCTGTTGGTTCACAGGGTTGGTGATCGTGATCGTCATACGCGAGTTGGTGTCAACTGGCTGCGTGATCGGGTTAAACTGTTTGTTCACGCGCAGGTTCTGCGTGATGCTGGTCGTCGTCAGTGTGGCCGACCCGCCACCCGCCGCCGTGCCGCCGTTCGAGGAGGTAGGCGGCTGCGTGGTGTTGGCGTATGAACCAATCGCGGGCGCTTTCACAGTGGCCGTCAACACGCAGGTCGTGTTGAGCGGGATCGTTCCACCCGTGAAGGTAAGCTGCGCGCCGCCGTTGGTGATGGTGAAGGTCGCGCCCACGCCGCAGGTGGCCGTATCCACTGGATCGACGGAGACCGCGATCATCTGGGTAAGCGGATCGGAAGCATTGGAAATCGGCAGATCGTCGATGAGGCTAACCCCGGTTAGTGGTTGCGGGTTGCCGCTTGGGTTGCCGATGCGGAGCGTCAGGCTGGTGGTCCCGCCCGCCGTGATCGACCCGGAACCGAACTGCTTGGAGATGGTCGGCGGAGCCTCGACCTGCACCGTCGCGGTATTCGATTTCGTACCGGGACCCGCGTTGTTCGCGTTCGCATTTCCGGTGATGTTGCTGGCCGTGCCTTGCTGCCGCCCCGTGACGGTCACGGTGAAGGTACAGGTCGTATTTGCCGCGAAAGACGGTATAGACGCGATGAGCGATCTTTTGTCGCCCGCGACTGTGAGCGTCCCGCCCTGCCCGGTGACACACGTACCGCCACCGCTTCCGATCACACCTTCAATTTCTGGTGGAAAGTTGTCGGTGAAGTTGGCGTTGGTCAGCGCGGTTGCCGCGTTCGGGTTGATGAAGGTGAAGGTCAACGTCGTCGTCTGACCGATAGCGATCAGCGGTTTGGCAGGGTCGAATGCCTTGCTGACGGTGGGCGGGTTGAACGTTGTTGATGGATCGACGGTCAGCGTTGCCAGGTTGCTCGATATGTCCGGCCCGGTCACGTTGGTCGATTTGAGGTTCGTGACCTGATTGTCGAATGTGCCGGAACTATTCGCCGTCACGCGGACGGTGATAACGCAGGTTCCGTTCGCTGGCACGGTTCCGTTGGAAAGCGAAATCGCGTTGCTATAGGGAACCGCGGTCAGCGTGCCGCCGCAGGTACTGGTCACCTGCGGCGCGGGCGCGGTCGGATACGTCGTATTGTTGGTGACGGTTACGCCCGCCGGGAGCGTATCGCTGAAACTGACGCCGAACTGCGCAAAGGTGTTTATGTTGCCGAGCGTGAACGTAATCACGCTCGTGCCGGGTCCGCTCAGGGTGGCTGGCGCGAACGCCTTGTTCATCGTAAGCAGGTCGGTCCCGGTCCCTGGGCCGGTGTTTTGGACCGTCAGGTTCGCTATGGGCGTGTTGCTGTTTCCGGTGTTGCTCGTCGTCGCCGTCACCGAGTTCTGGTACGCCCCGGCAACAACGCCCGTGACGCTGAACTGTATCTGGCAGCTCGAATTGGCGGCAAGCGTGACCCCCGACAGGATAATGACTTTGCTGTAGGCAGCGGCGTTCAGTGTGCCGCCGCAGGTGTTGGTCGCGCCCGATGGATTGGTCACGATCAGATCGCCGTTGCCAGCCGTTGCCAGCGTATCGGTGAACCTCAGACCGCGAAACGATGTACTGGGATTGTTGTTCGTGATGGTGATTGTCACCAGCGACTTGTCACCGCGCTTGATCGATGGCGTGCCGAAGGTCTTGGTCAGGGCGGGCGGCAGGACGCTACCTGATACAGTGATGTCATCGCTCGCCGTCCCGCCCGTGAGCGTGACGCCGCTGCTGAGGCCACTGACCGGACCGGTCGTGTTCGTCAGGGTTTCGGCTATCGGATCAGTCACATTGACCGTGATGGCGCATGACTCGCCCGGAGTGAGCGTGCCGCCCGTGACCGCGATTGAACCACCACCCGGCACAGCAGAGACGTTCAAACAGTTGGGTGTCGGGGAGAACGACAGACCATTCGGGTTGTCGATGACCAGACTGCCCGGTAGGTTGTCGTTGAGCGTGATATTGGTCAGGTTGCCGGGGTTGGTCGAGGGGTTGGTGATGGTCAGCGTGAGGGTCGTCGACTGTCCGGCGATGAAAGAACTGCCGCCGAATGCTTTGGAGACGGTCGGCGGGTTCGCGACGAAGAGATCGGCTTCACCTTTGTTCGGGTTGGTCCCACCATTGAAGGTGACGCTGTTTGCGGGGATCGTATTCGTGTGCTTTTTGAGCGTCGTCGGTGCATTGATCCCAACCGTGATACGGCAGGTCGCGGCAGCGGGGATGCGCCCGTTGGTGAGCGTGATTGCTGTGCCATTGACGGGTGCGGTCAACGTTCCGGTCCCGCCGAGGCAGTTGGCGTTGGTCGTCCCCACCGTGCGGATCGTCATCCCTACGGGCAGGTTATCCGTGAAGTTGACGTTGATCAGGTCGTTGACAGTGGAAGGCTGCGGAAAGGGTGGAACCGGGTTCGGGTTCACCACGTCAATCGTGATCGTGGATGGACCGCCGGGCGCAGTTGCCTGGGGTGCGAACGACTTATTGATCTGCGGACCGACCAGCGCACTCAGGACGGTTAGTACCGCCGAACCCTTATTATCGGTAGGAAACGCATTTTCTGCGTTTATCGGTCCCGTCGTATTGGTGAACGTGCTTGGGCTATTTGCCGTCACATTGAAGGTGATCGTGCAAAAGCCCGGCGTCAGCGGAATTGTGCCAAAATCAAACCCAAGGAGGGTTCCATTTGTGATGGAGATTGTTCCACCGCACGTATTTGAAGTCGCGACGGGCGCACCCACAGGCAGGAAGTATACGCCTGTCGGCAATAAATCATCGAAGTTCGCGCGCGTTAAATCGGCATTGTTTCCAGCCGGATTTCTGAGGATGAACTTAAGTTCGGCAACCTGACCAACATGAATATAGTCGTCATCGCCGCTAACGCCCGTATGTCCATCGAAATATTTATCGATTGTTGGTTTGAATGGCTGTGTAGCACCCTGCGCGAGCGCGCCTTGCGCCGCCAGCCCCTGCCCGATGACAAGGATGAGCGCAAGCAGGAGTAGCAGCGCAAGCCGGATGCGCCCTCCTGAAAATTGTGGCGATTGATGACGTGATAGCGAAATGCGTTTGCGCATAATGATCTCTTATGAGTTGCTAAGGAATGCCTAACGCGGATTATGTCGTGTCCCCAAACTTGGCGCAAGATACAATTTTGTAACAGTGCTACGCAGATAAGCAGCGAATTCGTGTATTTTGGCCTTGTGTGAAGGTTTTGTGAATTTTTGAAAAGACAAACGATTTTGCAGGTTTGCAGGAGCCGGGTACAGTTGAGCGTATGATGAATGACACCGCCGCGCCGGGAGATGCCGCGCTCTTCGCCGCGAAGGACCGCCGCAGCTATATCCGCGTACTGACACCGGGCGACTCGCTGCATACGCACCTCGGCGCGCTGCGTCACGATGACGCTATCGGGCAGCGCTGGGGCGCGCAAATCAGCACGCATTCGGGCAGCTTGTTCTATTTGCTGCAACCCGGATTCGAGGATTTGCTTGCGCACGCCCGCCACGAGACGACTTTCATCCAGCCGAAGGATTTGGGCTATATCGCGGTGCGGATGTCGCTGCACGAGGGCGCAACCGTGATCGAAGCCGGGACGGGCAGCGGCGCGCTCACGACCTGGCTGGCGCTGATCACGGGCGCGAGCGGGCGCGTAATCAGCTACGACCGTCGCCCGGCAGAGTCCGCGCGCAAGCTGCTCGCCCGCGCGGAGCTGCCCGACCGCGTGACTTTCAAGACGCGCGACATCGCGGAAGGCTTCGATGAGACCGACGCGGACGCGCTCTTTCTGGATGTGCCGAACCCGCAGGATTATCTTGCACAGGCGCGGGCGGCGCTGCGCGGCGGTGGCTGGTTCGGCGCGATTGTCCCGACGATGAATCAGGTAATCGATCTGACGACGGCGCTCTATCGCGGTCCCTGGTTCCGCGTCGAGGTCGAGGAAATCTGGCAGCGCTCGTATAAAGTGGTCCCGGCACGACTGCGCCCCGAAGACCGCATGATCGGGCATACCGGGTATCTGGCCTTTGCGCGCGCGGTCCACCGCCCGCTAACTATTGATGATTCCAGCGAAACGCAAATACAAGAGGAGAATGATCCATGAGCGACGGACGGCACGTTTCTATTGGAGATACCCGGCTCTATATCGTCGAGCGCGGCGCGGCGGGCGCGTTCCCGCTGCTCGTGCTGCATGGCGGTCCGGGCATGGATCATCACGTCTTTGGGGACTATCTGGACCCGCTCACGGATGAATTTCGGCTGATTTTGGTCGATCAACGCGCGCAGGGCTTATCCGACCGCGCGCCCGAAGATACATGGTCGCTGCAGCAGATGGCGTACGATGTCACGTTGCTCGCGGCGGCGCTCGAACTGCCCCGTTTCGCGGTGCTGGGGCATTCCTACGGCGCGTTCGTCGTGCTGCAAAACGCGATTGACGACCCCGGCGCAGCGGCGGGGACGATCATCAGCAACGGGCTACCTTCGGCGCGTTATCTGGCCGAAGTCTGGACCAATCTGGATAAATTCGAGCCGCTGGCGCTGCGCGAGCAGGTCAGGAGCAGTTGGGAGCGCGAGTCGGGCGCGACTACAATTGAGCAGGTGAACGCGCTGCTGCATGATCAACTGCCGTTCCAGTTTGGGGACCCGCTCGATCCGCGCATTGCGGAATACGAGCAGCGCACGGCGGGCGGCATCCCGTCACCGGATGTGTTACGTCACTTCGCGCAGGCCGAATATGGCGGGATTGAAGCCGAAACCGCACTGGGTAGAATTGCGCAGCCTGTCCTCGTGATTGGCGGGCGGCTGGACCGTACCTGCGTAATTGCGGGTGCGGAAGCGATGGCGCACGGCATCCCCGGCGCGGAACTGGCTGTGCTGGAGAAGAGCGGACACATGACGTTCGCGGAAGAGCCGGAAACGTACCTTGCGGCGGTGCGCGGATTCTTGCGGCGGGTCAGCGCCGCGTCATAATATCCCTCCGGTGTAGAGGGTCGCGGCTTGCCCGACCCGTTTTCACAATAATGCCGGGCGGACACATGGGTCCGCCCCTACAAATACCATGCGATCCGCTAACCCGCCGGACCCATTTGTCTATATCGATAGGAAATCACAGTATGTTCAATCAGGACGCATTCAACGCCTATGTAGAAGCCAACCGCGAGCGCTTCCTGCAGGAATTCGCGGAATTCATCGCAATACCGAGCGTGGCCGCAGATGGGCGCGGCATCCAGCCGATGGCCGATCTGCTCACCGAACGACTGCGCAAAATCGGCGCGACGGCGCAGCAATTCCCTCTCGCAGAAGGCGGCAGCCCGGTTGTTTATGCGGAATTAAAGGGCGCGAGCGAACCGACGTTGATGATCTATAACCATTACGATGTGCAGCCGGAAGTCCCGGTCGATCTGTGGGACACGCCGCCATTTGAACTCGCGCGCAAGGATGGAATGCTCTACGGGCGCGGCGTCTCTGACGACAAGGGCGAATTGCTCTCCCGGATTCAGGCCGTCGAAGCATGGATCGCCACGCAGGGACCGCTCCCGGTCACGCTCAAATGGGTCGTCGAGGGCGAAGAAGAAATCAGCAGCGTTCACCTGCCGGGCTGGGTCGATGAACACCGCGATTTGCTGGATGCAGACGGCGTGTTGTGGGAAGGTGGCGGCTATGACGCAAAAGGGCGCTACATCTTCGCGGAAGGCTGTAAGGGTATTGCCTACTTTGAACTGCACTCGCACGGTCCCGCGATGGATTTGCATTCTTCCCTCGCGCCGATAGTCCCCAACCCGGCCTGGCGGCTGGTCTGGGCGCTCGCCACGCTCAAGGGTCCCGACGACACGATCCTGATTGATGATTACGAAAAGCACCTCGCCGTGCCTTCCGCTGAATTGCTCGCGCGCATCGACGCCGCGCCGATTGACGATTTGCCCGTTGATATGCAGCAATATGGCCTGAGCGGGTGGCTCAACGGCATGGATGACAAAGCCGCCTATCGCCGCCTGATCACGGAGCCGACCGTGACGATTTGCGGCATTCAATCCGGTTACACGTTGAAGGGATCGAAGACGGTCCTGCCTGCGCACGCCTTCGCGAAGGTCGATTGCCGCCTCGTCCCGAACCTGACGCCGCCACTGGTGCAGGACTTGCTGCGCAAGCACCTCGACCGCCGGGGCTTCGCTGATATTGAAATCCGGCTGCTGGGTGGCGAGGACCCCGCCGATTCGCCCGTGAATTCGCGCATCGAACGCGCAGTATTGCGCGCCGGGTCGCTGGCCTTCGGCGTGGACCCCATCGCCGTGCCGCGCACGCCGGGTAGCGGTCCGATGCACGCACTTTCAACCCATCTCGGCATCCCGACGATCTGCGGCGGTGCGACATGGCATCCCAATTCGCGCGTACATTCGCCCAACGAGAACATTTACGAAAAGGACTATTTCGCGTCGATGCACTTCATGGGCGCATTGATCGATACCTTTGCGAACGAAGAATGACGATTCGGTAGCGCGCAGTGGGTAAAAATTTCCGGTTGTGACCGATCTTCATTGAGGACCATGTATTGAACCTGATTGAAGTCGTCGGCAATCTGCATATGCACACGCCCTATTCCGATGGCGAGGCGTACCACGCCGAAATCGCGGCGGCGGCAGCGCGTGCCGGGCTGGATTTTATCGTCGTCACGGATCACAACGTCCTCGTGCGCGGTGTTGAAGGGTATTATGCGAACGATCACGCCCCGGTCCTCGTCCTGACGGGTGAAGAGGTGCATGATCAGGCACGCCTGCCGCAGGTCAACCACTGTCTCGTCTATGATGCACGCCGCGAGGTCGCGCAGTGCGCCGCCGATCCACAAACATTGATCGATGCGGTGAACGCGACTGGTGGAATGACCTTCCTCGCGCATCCAAACGATCACGCCATCGCGTGGGTACATGAATCCGCGATCCCCTGGGTCGATTGGGATGTTCGCGCCTATACCGGGATCGAACTGTGGAATTATATGTCGATGTTCAAGGATCATTTGCAAACGCCGCTGACCGCGCTGACGCATGTGTATTCACCCAAACGCGCGGTGATCGGACCGGGCGCGGATACACTGCACCTGTGGGATCGGCTGCTGGTTGCCGCACACGCGGAAGGGCGGCGCGTCCCGGCGGTTGGCAGTTCCGACGCACACGGTACGGTTTTCACGGCGGGACTGCTGCGTAAGACGGTTTTTCCTTATGAACACTGCTTCCGCTGCGTCAATACGCATGTTTTGACAGCCGAAGCACTGCGCGGCGACCCGACGCACGACCGGGCGCTGATTTACGAGGCGGTACGCGAGGGGCGCATGTTCATCGGCTACGACGTGCCGGGGCAGACGCGCGGCTTCCGTTTCCATGCCGAGGGTGCGAACGGCCAAACCGTGATGGGTGCGCGTGAATCACTTGGGAGCGGTCAAACGCTCATCGCGCAGGCTCCCGGACGCACACGGCTGCGGCTGTTCCGCGATGGGCGCGTGGTCGCGGAAGCAGCGCAATCGAATCGCTTAATCCATCGCGCGACGACGACAGGCGTGTACCGTGTTGAGGCGTGGAAGCACTATCGCGGGATCGAACGCTGCTGGGTTTTGTCGAACCCGATCTATTTATATTGAGACTATTGATATTGAAATAAGAGGGGCGGACACGCAGGTCCGCCCGAAAACGGAAGGTGGGTCGGATAAATCCGACCCTACACGGTCGCGAGTTATTTGGTCAGGACATCGCGGCGCAGCAGTTCCAGCACTTGCAGCGTGTTGAAGTTGACGACGTTCACGCCGAACTTCAAACCCTCTGCGGTGAAGTTGCTGCCGGGCGTCTCGCCGCCAGTGGACGGGTTGCCGTTCTGAACGAGGTTCGGTTGCTCACGCAGCGCCCGGTTCAGGTTCAGGAACGGGACCTTCTTCTGATCCGCGAGGGTGAACAGCGCGCTGTTGTACTGCGCGACCTTCGCGGCGTCGTTCGGATTTTGCGGCTCGATGATCGAGACGATCACCGGAATGACGTTTCCAGCTTCGGCGGCATCGATGGCGGCGCTGACGGCCTGTGCGAAGGCGTCTAGCGGCGTATTCGCCTGCACATCGTCGCGTCCGATGGCGATCAGCAGCGTACCGACCTTCGCATCGATTGCGCACTGCACCGGGGACTTGCCCTTGCACGGTCCCAGACCCGTCGCTGGATTGAGCAGATTCGCGGCGGTCAGGTTGTTCGTGATGGTCGAGGCGTTGAAGCTGTTCGGGTAAGCGGGACCGAAGAAGGCGACCGCATCCTTGACCACCGGGTTGTCCTGTGCAGCGGCGGTGGTTGGCGGCAGAGCGCGCAGGCTACCGAGCGTTTCATCGCTGATGAACGCGAACTCGTTGGGTTTGGTCCCCGCCTGCTTGCCCTTGTTGTGGATACCAAGCAACGTCTGGAGATCGCTGCCCTTCAAGGCCGGGATCACCGGGATCGTGTTCAGATCAACGGTTTGCTGTGGCGGTGGCGGTGCGGTCGGCGGGGCAACGGTCGGTGCGACTGTCGGCACAACCGTAGCAGTGGGTGGAATGCGCGTCGCTGTGGGCGGGATCGGGCTGGGCGGGATCGGCGTCAGCGTCGGTGGAATGCGCGTTGCGGTCGGCGGGATCGGGCTGGGCGGGATCGGCGTCAGCGTCGGTGGAATGCGCGTTGCGGTCGGCGGGATTGGGCTGGGCGGGATCGGCGTCAGCGTCGGCGGAATGCGCGTCGCGGTCGGCGGGATTGGGCTGGGTGGGATCGGCGTCAGCGTTGGCGGGATCGGTGTAAATGTTGGCGGAACGGATGTATTGGTGCGCGTCGGCGGCACAGCCGTGTTCGTCGGCGGGATCGGCGTGAATGTTGGCGGGATAGCAGTATTGGTGCGTGTCGGTGGCACAGCCGTATTCGTCGGCGGAACTGATGTGACCGTCGGCGGTAGGCTCGTATTCGTCGATGGCACAACCGACGGGACGATTGCGACAACGGGCGCGGTTGCTGCCTGAGTCGCGCGGACAGTGGCAACTTGCGTAGCTATCTGGGTCGGAGCCTGTGTAGCACGCACCGTCGCGGGCGCGGTGATCGCAAGCGTTGCAACCTGCGTAGGCGCGGCGGTCGCAATCTGGGTCGCGCGGACGGTTGCGGGTGCAGTGATAGCGAGTGTTGCGATTTGTGTGGGCGCAGTCGTGGCACGAACAGTTGCGGGGAGGGTGGCGGCCTGCGTGACAATTTGCGATGCGCGGACGGTCGCGGGTGCAGTCACCACGAGTGTTGCAATCTGGGTTGGCGCGGTTGTCGCACGGACAGTCGCGGGGAGGGTAGCAACCTGGGTGACAACCTGCGTTGCACGCACAGTCGCAGGCGCGGTAACAACGAGTGTTGCTACTTGAGTCGGGGCAGTTGTCGCGCGCACGGTCGCCGGAAGGGTAGCGGCTTGTGTCGCACGGACAGTTGCCGGTGCGGTCACGGCCTGAGTTGCGCGCACAGTGGCAGGCGCATTCGTCGGGACCACTGCGATGACGGTAGGCGGCACGGGCGTCGTGGATGGGATCGGGGCAACGGTTGCCGCCGAGGTCGCGGCGCGCGTGGCTGCCTGAGTCGCGGGCTGCGTCGGGATAAGCGTCGGCGTCAGTGTAGGCGTGATCGGAGTTGGCGGGATGACTGTCGGCTGCGGCGGCGGAATCGTAAGCGTCGGGAGCAGCGGCGTCGCGGTTGGCGGTTGCGGCGTGGCGGTCGGCGGAGCCGGGGTGGGGGTCGTTGTCGGGGTGGAAGTCGGCGGCGGCGGGGTATAAGTCAGCGTCGCGGTAATCGTCGGCTGCCCCGGCTGCGGGGTCGCCTGCGCGACGTTCACATCCACGACGAAGGTGTTATCGGAGCGGTTGAGGTCCGATACCTGATTGCCGGAGTCTGCAACGATATTCACGCGCGTCGGTCCGGTCGTCTCGAATTCGATATTGAAAGTGACGCTCGTTTGCTGCGCCGGGTTGAGCGTGCCACCCGTCACCGCTGTATAGACCTTGCCATTGGGTAGACTCGCGGAGATGGTGAACTGCGCCGCCGGGTTGTTGCCCCGGTTGATCAGGTTCACGAAGAACGGTGCGGTGACTTTGGTTTGCCCCGCCGGAATGATAACCGGGTTGGCGAGCGTCCCGGCGGCGGTGATACCGACATCCGCGAGGACGGGCGTGGGCGAGTTCGTGGGGGTGACGGCGACGGGTGGCGCGCCTTGTGTCGGCGGCTGCTGCGCGATCTGCGTCTGCTGAATGAAGACAGCAGCAGAGGTCAGCTCAATCGGGTTCGGACCCGCGTTCGGTGTATAGGTCAGCGTCGGCAGCACGACGACGCGAATGGTCGGCGGCGGAGCCTGCGTCGGCAGCACCGGGAAGGGCGTAAAGGTTGGCGGCAGCGGAATCGCCGTCACGCCTGCGGGTTGGAGGGGGGCTTCCGGCGCGGCGACTTCGATCACGTTGGTGCAGATGCCGCTGTTGGTGACGAACTGTGCGCTCACCCAGCCGACCTGCCCATTGACGCTGATCTGATACCACGACGCGGTGCTATCACGCCCGGTCACGGAATAGGGGACGCCGAGCCGCAGCGTGGCGATCACATCAAAGTTGACGCCCGGTCCGGTGCGGAAGTTGAGGCCATCGACCTTCGCCGCGACCTTGCAGAAAACATCGGTGGTGGGCGAGGCGGTAAGCTGCGCAGCCGGGATCGCGGAGCCGGCGGGCTGCGTGACCTGCGCCGCGCTGCCGCGTACCGTGAGCGTGATCGATTTCGGGTTGCCGCGCACCGTCGCGCGATAGGCGACGACCTGCAAGACGTGCGGACCTTCCGTGTTCGGCGTCCAGTTCAAGAGCGTGTTGAGGCTCTTCGACCCCTGCGCTTCAGGGGAGGCCGATGTATCGACGAGCAGGTTATCGGCGCGCAGTTCGATGCGCGTGACGCCTTCCTTATCGACCGCTGCGACG
Source organism: Aggregatilineales bacterium (assembly GCA_965246845.1). Taxonomy (GTDB): domain Bacteria; phylum Chloroflexota; class Anaerolineae; order Aggregatilineales; family UBA2796; genus JBBRMW01. The sequence continues at coordinate 117,939 of CBDFFR010000001.1, read as the reverse complement.
AAAAGCTGCACGACCTGATTCAAAACCACTTCGGATTTATCCGCAGGGCTGCGAATTTCGACTTCCGGGACGTCGCTCGCAACGAGCGTGCCGGGCGTCCCCGGCGTGCCGAGCGCGCCCACCTGCGTCAGGTCTGGCGTGGTGGTGGCCGGGTTGCCGGAACCCGGAAAATTGCACGCCGTCATGATGACCGCGAGCAGCAGCATCGAGACTACAAACGGTAAAGGCCGTCTTTTATGAGACATAACTTCGCGCTCCCCTGAAAGATCGCCACGCCCACGCGCGGCGGCACGTTTCCTGCTATGAGTTTAGTCTATATCGGGCAGGGGACGCAATCAACGGGAAGGGTGCGCGCGGATGACGCGGGTTGTCAGATACATTGAACGGGTTCGATTGCGTTCTATCGGGCGCGTTCGTAGCGTGTGAACACAACCCCCGACGGGAGCGGCTTCGATTCGATCAGGCGCAGATTGACGCGCATCCCGTCAGGAAACAGCTTCTTGCCACTGCCAAGCACAATCGGGTAGACGTGCAGGCTGTACTCATCGACCAAATCATGCTCGATCAGGGTATGTACAAGAACACTGCTGCCATCGAGAAGGATGTTTTTGCCGGACTGTTCCTTCAACGCGCGTAATTCCTCGACGACATTGCCGCTTATCAACGTCGAATTGCGCCATGCTGAGGCAGTTGTCAGCGTTGTGGAAACAACGTATTTCGGCACTGTGTTCATCATATCGCCATAAAAGTCGCCTGCTGGCATAGGTTCAAATGCGCCGCCGTGAATTTCCCATGTTTTACGCCCCAAAAGCAGCGCGTCGCTTTCGCTCATGGCCTGAGCGAAATGCGCACCGATTGTGTCGTTCCAGAAGGGCAACGTCCAGCCGCCATGCGTGAAGCCGCCATCGGTATCTTCTTCTGCGCTGCCGGGCGCTTGTATAACATTGTCCAGCGACACAAATTCCGCGACGATGATCTTACGCATGATTATCTCCGTGTAGAGCAAAAGTTCTAAGGCTGCAACAGTATAGCTTGAATTAAATAATTTTGGCAAAGCGGGGAGAAATTCTGGTTGAATATCTTGGGTGTTACGCAGTTGCCCCATCCCCCGCCCCCACAACTCAGGAAGGGGTGTCATTCGTCTGGAAGTCCCTCCCTCCTTGTGGGGAAGGGATTTAGGGTAGGGGGAATAGCAACTGCGTAACGTCTATATCTATAATCAGGAATTCTCGACCGGGATTTCCAATTCGGTCAAGCGCTGCTGCACGTCGTCTTCCGGCATCTCGAAGCGCTGCGAGAGCTTCACCAATTCGCGGCTGTTCGTAGAGCGCAAGAGCATTTCGCGCGGCATCAGGATCGCGCGGGCGAAGGCGCGCACCGCAGGTTCATCCGCGATCAGCGTATCCAGCCTGCGTGCGCTGCCCCAATCCGAACGAATGATATAGCGCACGAGCAGCCGCGCGACCGAACTGCGCGGGCTGTAACGCTGCTTGACGTTGACATACGCCATGCTCAGATCGCTGAGGTTGAATTCCTTCCACATCCCGGCCTTCGGACGCTGGAGCATCACCTCGACAGGCACGGGCGGGTCGGTTACATCGAAGGCCAGCAGCAGGTCATCGACCGCTTCTTCGATTTTCCCCAGCAGTAAATCGGGCATCGTTCGTCCTTGTTTTCATTCCGAGGGTCGCTCGAAAAACCACAACAGCGTATTTCCATAGCGCCGTTCGTCATAGGCGCGCAGCACGCCCAGTTCGATGTCTGTCCGTTCGGTCGGGTCGATTTGCACGATCACAATCCCATCCGGCGCGACATGCTCCGCGTTACGATCTAAAAGTGTGAGCGTTTCCCGCCAGAGATTATGATACTGTGGCGGCGCGATGTAAACGATTTCAAAAGCATTGGCAGGTGGACGGCGTATGAAGTCGCGCACATCCGCGCGTATCACCGCACTAGCCTCCGTAAACCCGGTCGCCGCGAGGTTTTCCTCGATGACCGTTGCTGCAATCTTATCATGCTCCACGAAGGTCGCAAAGTCCGCGCCCCGGCTCAAGGCTTCGATGCCGATCCCGCCCGTCCCGGCAAACAGATCGAGGAACAGTGACCCCGGCACAGCCTCGCCCAGAATATTGAACAGCGCCTCCTTCACGCGGTCCATGACCGGGCGCGTCCCCTTGCCGGGAACCCGTTTAAGCTGCCGCCCTTTGGCCGACCCGCCGATTACGCGAATACTCATACTTTCAACTCCACCACCTGCCGCGCGGCTTGCAAATTGGCAAGCGGCGTTGTCACCCAGACCGGACCGCCGCTCGCGAGGATTAGCCGCCGCCCGTTCATCATCTCCAGCGCGCTCCGCGCCTGTGAGCGCACTTCCGCCGGGGAGGAGAGCGCCAGCGCGTTGAGCGCCCCGTAGCCTCCGCACACAGCTTGCGGTATCCGCACGCGCATCGCGGCAATATCCGGCTCTGAGTCGCGGTCGTTCCAGCCAATCGCGCGCACCGGGTAATCGGCGGTCAGGCCGAGGATTGGCAGCGGTCCACCGATGTACGCGATGTTCAGCCACCAGTCGCGGTTGAGCGCGGAGAGCACGCGCAAATCGAAAGGTCGCCCGAATTCCATATATTCCGCTTCGCTGAGGTGCGCGTAGCTCGCGAGGTCGATTACATAGTAAACCCCGGCAACCCCGGAACGGCGCAACGATTCGGCATAGCGGATCGTGCTTTCGGCAAGCGTGGTCAACCCGGTCTTCAAGCGTTCGGGCGAAACTCGCATATGCTTGAGCAACGTTTCGGTCCCGGCCAGCATCCGCGCCTGTGCGAGAGGGCTGTGCAGCGTCTGGATGAAAGGCGTCTCTGCCGGCAAGCCCTCGCGGATGAGCATGAGCGCTTCATTTGCCTGTGCGAGCATCCCGCGCGCCGGGTCCAGCACGCGCAGATCGGTCCAGTCCAGTGATTTTACCACAACCCGCCGCGTGACCTCGCGCGTTCCATCTGCCGCGCCCGTCCAGCGATCCTGCAAGCCGTAATCGACCACACAGTAGGTATCGGCGGGCGTGATCTTTACAAAATCCCAATCATAACGGCGCTGCCATCGAGCGTCGCCGCCGCAAAATCCATCGCACGCTGGTCATCGCCGGGGAAGCGCCGCCACAGCGCGACCGGGGCGCGGTCGGTGGCCTCGCCCGTAAGTGTACGTTCCAGCCGTTCGCGCTTGTTCAGCGGAGACTAACCCTGTAGCGCTTGAATCTGGCCGATATGCTGCTCGATCATGCGCTTGAGCATCCGGTAGCGCGAGTCTTCGTCGTCGTCGGTCTGCGCCCCGATACGCGATTCGACAAGCGTAAGCGTCTTGTGGAATATGTCGGTCGCCGCGCCGCTTTCGCCCGATGTCTTGAGCGAGAGCGCATAGCCAAAGTTCACGTCGATGTGCGAGGGATTAGCTTCCGCCAGTTTGCGGAACTCCGCGAGCGCGACTTCATTCTGCTTGTTGTAATGGTGCGACCCAGGCCTGCCCGACCTGTGCATCCAGCGAATCGGTAGTGCGTTTGGGCGTATTCGACACGGCGCTCAACCTCTATTTGACTGTCTGGACTAAAATATGCCGGGATTATACGCGAGGACGTGCGAAAGCGTCAGGTGACAGGGCATATTGCCGGATACACCTGTGAATGTACTTCTACTCCTTTATCCCTTTCGAGCCGCGCGGATGCGTGCGCAAACAACCGGCTTTTGTAATTATAGGTTATCTTGCGCTTTGCCTTATGCGCAAGGCGGATCAGCTCGCCGCAGACCTGCGCAGGCGACACATACTCCGCTGTTCACAGGTAGAACACGAGCGAGCCGGGCATGGTGTTAATCTCCTTGACGTACACAGGCCCAATTGCCTGGTTGTTTTTGCCACCGTCACAGACTAAAGTAGATAATCAGGTTTTCACACGACATCGGCAGGGCGACCTGCGAGGGGTATAGCATGGAATATCGTCAGCTTGGCCGGACCGATATGCAGGTTTCGGCGCTCAGTTTCGGCGCGTGGGCGATTGGCGGCAGTTGGGGCGATGTGAAGGATGATGAGTCGCTCGCCGCGATGCACAAGGCCATCGACCTCGGCGTGAACTTCATCGATACCGCCGATGTGTATGGCGACGGGCGCAGCGAACGCCTGATCGCGCGGCTCAAGCGTGAGCGTCCGCAGGATACGATCTACGTCGCGACGAAGGCCGGGCGCAGGCTCCCGCAGCAGACCCCGGAAGGCTACAACCGCGAAAACCTGACGGCGTGGATCGAGCGCAGCCTGCAAAACCTCGAAACCGAAGCGCTGGATCTCGTGCAATTGCACTGCCCGCATCCGCAGGTCTACGATATGCCGGAAGTGTTCGGTATCCTCGACGATCTGGTGAAGGCTGGCAAGCTGCGCTACTACGGAATCAGCGTCGAAACGGTCGATGAAGCGCTGCGCGGCACGCTGCACCCGAATGTGCAGACCGTGCAAATCATCTTCAATATGTTTCGGCTCAAACCCGCCGAAGAATTTTTCACGCAGGCGCAGGAGCGGCAGGTCGGCATTCTCGCGCGTGTGCCGCTGGCGAGCGGGCTGCTCACGGGCAAGATGCGGCAGGATACTCCTTTTGAGAAGGATGATCACCGCGCCTACAACCGCAACGGAGAGGCGTTCGACAAGGGCGAGACGTTCTCCGGCGTGCCGTATGACCTCGCGCTGGAAGCTGTCGAGCAAATCCGCGCGCTGACGCCGCAAGGCATGAGTATGACGCAGTTCGCGCTGGCGTGGATACTCACTTATCCAGCGGTGACGTGCGCGATCCCCGGCGCGAAGACGCCCGCGCAGGCCGAGGAAAACTTCGCCGCGGACTTGCCGCCGATAACGCCGGAAGTCGCGGCGGCGGTGCGCGCGGTATATGAGATGCGGCTGCGCGAGATCATCCAGCCGCAGTGGTGAAACCCCCGCGTTGAAGCGAGGGACTCTAGCGCACGCAGGAACAATAGAAGGTGGGTTAGTTGAAGTAGAACTTGTACTCTTCCATGGGCTTCGTCGGGTCGAGCGACGGACCAATCAGCAGGAGTTGCCCGGATGTCAGGCGATACAGACGAACACCCTGTCCCTGCTTGATGAGCGTGTTCACGGCAGGTTGATAATCGACCGCATCGAGTTCAGCCTGCGTCACGGTGAAAGCCTTAATGCCCTTGCCATTCACCACCGCCCAAACCTCGATTTCGCGCTGTGGCAGACCGTTCGCATCGCGCCGCGTCTGGAAGTATACGGCGGCGGTTTGACCGGCGTCCTGATTCAGACGGCCATCGCTGAACACTGATCCTACCGCAGGTGCATTGGGGATGACGCACGAGGGATCGTAGTCCAGCGTTCCTGACGTGACTTGCAGGTCAAAAAACGCGTTGGCATTGTCGCCAACATTGTACGGACCACTAAATGTCACCACGCCGGGAACCGCAATCGGACCGCTGAGGTTTGTCCCACCAAACGAGACAATTCTAATAGTACCTGTGCCTGTGCCTGTGACCGCAACTTTGATAACGTCCGACGAGTCCCAGGCATTTGCAGGTGGTCCGCCACGAAATATCTGTCCATCGGATGCGCTGCTATCGGTCGAACCCGACGGCAGACTGTTCCACGTCGCACACCCGACACTGGTCGCACCGACGGGGTGAGAAGTCGCGAGTGACGAGAGTACGCTGACGGCGAGGATAAGGACGGCTGCAAACGGTTTAATGTGGCGAGTTGAGAACATGATGGAATTCCCCATTGTGGTTTACCAGAACGGGGTCAAGTATAGTCAATGAAAGTTGGTTTGACTATAACAAAATATATACACATATACTCAAATGATAATGGGATATGTGTATATTTTCCTATTACCGAAAAATGATTGTCTCACTCCATCGTCGCCGTCGTCCCGCCCGTCTCGCCCAAATCCGCGACCGGGATGCCGCTGCCCTTGTTGCGGAAAATCAGGCCGAAGCCGCGCCGCGTGACGACGTATTCATGTGTCGGGTCGGCTTCCGTGAGGCGCTTGCGCAGACGGCTGACCAGCGCATCGATAGTCTGGTCGGTCACGTCTTCATCGGGTCCCCACACATAATTGCGGATTTCCTCGCGCGTGACGACGCGCCCCTCGTTGTGGACGAGCAGCGCGAGCAGCATGAACTGCCCCGGACTGAGCGCCGGGTCGATCCCGTTGCCCGCGATGATTACCTGCGCGGCGTCTTCATCGAGCGTGAGGCCATCCGTTTGCAGACGTGCGGGCAGCACTTGCAGCGTCGTACCGGGGTCATCGAACTCGACTGTGCAGACCTGCGCGAGATTGATCTTGTCGCCCGCGCGCAGCCGCCGCGTGGAGCTGGATGGCACGCGCTCGCCATTGATGAAGCTGCCGTTGGTGCTGCCGAGGTCCACGAAGACGACCTGTTCATGGTCGATTTCAAGGCGCGCGTGCTGGCGCGAAATCTGCGTACTATCGACCACCAGATCGCATTCGTGCGCGCGCCCTATTGTGAATGGAAAATGTTCGAGCGGCAAAAACTGGCGTCCCCGGTCGGTCAGGCCATCGAGCAGGATCAAGCGCATCGCGGTAGACATAATCAGTACAATCCTCTTTTAGGGAGCCTTCGCAGATGGCGTTGGCGCAAGCGCGGTTTTAATCGCATTCGCCTGTGCCGCTACGTTGGTCGCGTTGTCGTTGGCTTGTTTCGTATTCTGAATGTTCGCGGCCTGTGTGCTGGTCGCGTTGGCGTTGGCACTCTTTGCGTCGAGCGTTTGCCCGGCGACTCCGCTTGCAACGGCGGTAGCGGTCTGCTGGCGCACGCCGAAAGTCGCCGTCTGCCGGATTTGGAAGGAATTCGCAGTTGCGGTCAGCCAGCCTTCAAGCGTCTCGTGCGCGCTCGTCACGGCGACCGCAGGTTGCGCGGGCGGCGGCGGGCAGAACTGCGCGAAGAACTGGCAGCGCAGGAACAGTACGAGGAACAGGCAGAGCAGGCACAGCAGCAGCAGGAAGATCAGCAACCACCACGGGATGCGCGGTCCGACAACGAGTTCCGCGTTGAGCGGCTGTACAATCGGGCTGCCCGACGCCGTGATGCCGACTTCGAGCTGGTAATGCTTGGTCCCGAAGCCGATGAACCGTCGGCGCTGTGGGCGCACGAAAAAAACCGCCACTTCATCAAGACATTCGGCGGCGCTAATCGCCTGATCGGAGGGGTCGAAGTGCAGCGACTCCTCACGGTCGGTCGGGACCAGCGTATACGACTCCGGCGCGTTGCCTTCGTTCTTGACGATGATCCGCAGGTTGCCAGAATTGCGCAATTTTTTCGGCTGCAAATCGGCCTTGTACTGATAGAACGGGTTGATGTTCATGATCAGTGAGGTGCGCCCGACTTCCTTGCCGCGATCCTGGCTGGTGACGCGCAGTGTAATCGTGTGCGGTCCGGCGGTGCTTTTACAATTGCGCGGCGGGTGGAAGCTGATACCGACGCTGCCCCGGCTGACGTTTTCGCCGTCGCGCGAGGTCATCAATTGCAGTGTGGTCAACGGCAGCGTATACCATTCCTTCGGGATGCCGTCGATGTGGAACTGGTAGTGTTCGACCAGTTCCGACATATTGCGCACCTCGACGCGAATATCCATGCGCCCGCCTGCCTCGATAGTGAGCGCAGGCGGCGTCACCTTGAGATCAATCCCGCCGGGCAACCCCTGTGCCGCGCCCGCTCCGGCCAGCGTCCCCATCATGCCACCCGGCACGACGGGCGGGGGGACCGCTCCGGCAGGACTGATCGAGGGCATGGCCTGCACCGCGACCCCGGTTTGGTAGCTCACGCCCGCGCGTTGCAGTGTCAGCAGGAAGTTGCCGACGCGGACCGTCTTGTTGCCCGCCCAGACTTCCGGGCTGTTACTGAGCAACTTGACGTTATCCAGATACGTCCCATTGGAGCTGCCGAGATCGGTAATCGTATACTGCCCATCCGGGCGGCGTTCGATGCGCGCGTGCTTGCGAGAGACTTTCGGGGAGACAAGCGACAGCGGGAGCGCCGGGTCGCGTCCGATTTCAATCACATTCTGCTTGATCGAGAAGTTGCGGGTCGGCTCGCCTTCAGCAGTGATCACGAGTTGATCGACCGTCGAATTGTTCTCCGGCAGGTCGCCGATGTTTGGCATCGCGATTGGAGCCATACTCGCGAGGTAGGTCCCAATCGAGGCGACGGGTTCCGGCACGGCTTCGGCCTGTTTGGGCGCGGCCTGCCCGCCGTTATTTGCAGGCGCTGCTCCGCCACTCGCGGCGGGCTTGCCGCGCTTGATCTGACCGCCCGTGCGCTCGACTTCGCTGATCGCGCGTGCGAACTCCGCGCCTGTCTGGTAGCGCTCGCCCGGCTTCTTCGCCATCGATTTGAGGATCACCGCTTCGAGCGCAGGTGAAAGGCTCGCACGCGCGGCGGTCGGGCGCTCCGGCTCGACGGTGGTGTGCATTTTGATTGCTTCGGGGATAGTGCGCGGCAGGAACGGCAGGCGGCCTGTCGAGATTTCATAGAGCATCACGCCGAGCGCGTAAATATCCGAGCGACCGTCCAGCGGCTCGGCCTGCGCCTGTTCCGGCGACATATAGGGCAGTGTCCCGGTCGGGTTGTTGGCGATGCTCTGTACGCCGCCTTCGGCCAGCTTCGCGAGGCCGAAATCGGTCAGGATCGCGCGGAAGCCCGCTACGTCGTCGCTGCCGCTCGTCGATGCCTTGAGTAGCACGTTATCCGGCTTCACGTCACGGTGGATCAAGCCCGCTGCGTGCGCGTAGTCAAGCGCATAGGCGACCTGCCGCGTCAGCGCCAGCCCTTCCGCGACTTCGATAAATTTTTTGTTTTCGTAAAGCTGTTTCAAATAATCGCGCAGGCTGCCACCGGATACCAGTTCCGTGACCATATACAGCAATTGGTCGTTCAGGTCGAATTCATAAATACGAATGATATTCGGGTGGTCAAGGTTGGCCGAGGCACGCGCCTCTTGCAGGAAGCGCTGCTGGAACTCCTTCTGGATTGCGAAGTTGGGGTGCATCACCTTTAGCGCAACGGGTCGCAGCAATTGCATATCCGTCGCGCGGTAGACCGTCCCCATACCACCCTGACCGAGGACTGCTTCGATTTTGTAGTGCTTGATTGTCCGGTTGATCAGCAGGTCGCTCATTCATGGCTCCGAAGGCTGGATGTTCTCGGTGCAATATTGTAGCCGAGGTTGCAAAGCATGTCCATTTCACTCAATTATGGGCGTACCACGCACCCATACGCTGCGAATATCGGCGGGGTGCAGGTTGCACAGGGCGCGTGCGGGGTCTTGCTCGATCTGCGGAGTACGCGGCGTGATGAAAAAGTCCGGCCAGCCGCCGACCCGTAGCGCGCCAGCTTGCAGCATCCCGATAATTGTAGCGGCGTCGGTCGTCACGGCGCGGAACAGGTCAATCGGGGCAAGCTGCGTGGTCCGTTCGGCGGCGCGCAGTTCATCCAGCAAATCACCATCGGCAGTGAGCAGGCTATCGGAGCCGAGCGCCAGACGCCGCGCCCGCGCGAAGGGCTGCATGTCGGCGGTTTGCCCCAATAAATAATGATTGCTGGATGGACACGCGATCAGCGCCGCGCCGCGTGCGAGCGCCCGCGCGGTATCTTCCGGTGTGAAGCCGACGGCGTGAATGAGCGCGCTATCCGGGGCAAGCACGCCGCGCGCATCGAGCGCCGCGAGTTCGGCGCGGGCGCGTTCATCCGTGCCTTCCGCCACGTGGATGAACCACGTCGCACCACGCGGCTTGCGTCGGTAGGTCGCCGTGATGTTGCGGTTTTCAAGCGCGAGTGAATGCGCCCAGCCATAGCGTTGCAACACGCGAATCGGAAGCCGCCTGTTGCGCAGCGGGGCATACAGCGGGTCATGATGCGCTACTGTGGTCACGCCGCAGCGCAGGTTTTTCATAATCCCGATGTCACATTGTACGTCTAGCGAGACGGCGCGCAACGTGCGATACGGTTCCGTTTCGAGGCGCGGCGTGAAATCTTCTGCCCAATGGGCTGCATTCGCGTAAACCTCGCGGAATTTAGAGCGCGGGTAATGGTTGCGCGTCAAGTGGTCGTGTGCGTTGACGAGGCCGGGGTAGATCGCGAAGCCCTGCAGGTCGCGCACGCTGTCGCCGCGTTGTGCCGCGCCGCCAATTGCGAGGATACGTTCTGCGTCGAAGCGGATCGTTGCGTCTGCTGCCTCGCCGTCAGGCAGGATCAGGAGCGCCCCGGTAAATGTGATTGCCATAAGGATATTTTATCGGCTCTGCGGGCGAACACATAGGTCCGCCCCTACAAATCCCTGCGCAGGTTCCGTGTAGAGGTTGCGGCTTGCCCGACCCGTCCCTTGCTTCAATTATTGCCACGTTGATCCTTTGTTTGGGAACGTGTTACACTGTGCGCTACGTGCGTTTGCAATGGGGGAGCCTTGAACTCGCTTTATACTTTGCCGCCCGGCAGCTTTCCGGGGTCAGCAGATAGCCTCGCCAAGCTGACCTGGATCGACCCGACCACCAATGAGAAACGCGAGTATATATTGGTCGAAGGCGCGACCGCCAGTATCGGGCGCTCCCCTGAAAACGACGTGTGCATCCCGGAGCGGCACGTCAGCCGCCAACATTCGGTCATTTCGTTTCGCGATGGCATCTTCGTGATCAGCGATTTGGGTAGCGCGAACGGCACGTTCATTAACGACAAGCGCCTTTCGGATGCGTTCCCGCTCGCGCATGGCGATATTATTCGGCTATACGTCCCAATCCTGACCTTCTCAGCGACGGCCACCCCGGAAGAGGCCGAAGTCGCGCGCACGACCGGGCGCTTTATCATCCCCTCGCAATATCTGCACCCTCCGCGCCTGACCATCACCAGTGGACCGAATGAGGGTACGGAGTTCGTCCTCGCGAAGGAGACAATCACGGTGGGGCGTGCGACAACCGAGGCGAATTGGGACATCATCCTGAATGATCGCGCCATCTCGCGCCCGCACTGCCGCTTCCAGAAGACGGCGGAAGGCTGGACCCTGATGGACCTCGGCAGCGCGAACGGTACACAGCACAACCGCGACATGGTGACGGGCGTGCCACGCACTCTGAAAGACGGCGATATTGTGATCGTCGGTGAGACGACGCTGCTCTTCCGGCAGGCGTAGCGCCGTTATAAACCCTCGGACAGCACACGCAGGATGAACTCCCCGAACAGGCTGTTCGCCCAGCCAAACCACTCCCGGCTGAATTGCGCCGGGTCATCCGGGTGGAAGCTCTCGTGCATATATCCGGTTCCAGCGGTGGTCGTGCATAACATATCAAGCATCGCGCGTTTTTCGGAAGGGTCGATGCTGGTCAGACCTTGCATCACCAGCGCAATCGGCCAGATGCGTCCCGGCGGTGTATGCGGACTGCCGATGCCTTTTGCAAATTTGCCCGCAGCATAATATGGGTTGGCGGGGCTGAGGATAAACGCGCGGGTGTTCCGGTAAATCGGATCGTCTGGCGCACAGAAGCCGAGATATGGCATCGAGAGCAGGCTTGGCACGTTCGCATCGTCCATCAAGGCATAGTTGCCGTAGCCATCGGTTTCATAGGCATATATCGGTCCATATTTCGGATGATTGACAATGCCATAGGTTTGTATTCCGAAGGCGATTTCGGCGCGCAGGTGTTCGGCTTCATCGGCCAGTGTCCGGTCGCCATAGTGATCGCGCGCGAAACGTGCCAGATGCCCCAGCGTCACGACCGCAAACATATTCGCGGGGATCAGATAGCCGAATTTACAGGCGTCGTCGCTCGGACGAAAGCCCGACCACGACATACCCGTAAAATTGGTGCGCGTCCCACGTCCATCGAAAACGAGTGTGTCGCCCGGAACGCCGTTATTCCGCTGAAAGCGATACTTGGAGTCCGTGTCGTGGCGTTGCTCGCGCCGGATTGTTTCCACGATGATCCGAAACATCTGATGCAGTTCAGAGTCGAAAATGAGCAGGTCGTGCGTCGCGTCTATGTAATCGACTACCAACTGCACCGCGTAACACAGTGAGTCCAGCTCATATTTACGTTCCCAGACCCACGCCGACATCTCCGTGAGGTCAGTCTGATGTCCGGCTCCGTTTGGCGTTTTGTTGAACGCATTCGCATAGGGGTCGAGCAGAACATAGCGCGCCTGACGACGGATCAGACCGCCAACAAGCGCTTGAATATCCGGGTCGTGGCCGACCAGCCGAATGTATGGCCGCACCTGCGCTGCGGAGTCACGCAGCCACATCGCGGGAATATCACCCGTGAATACGAAACTCGTGCCATCTGCAAGCTGCTCGGCGGTCGTAAGCAGGCTGCTTGGGTAGCATTTGCGGAAAATTTCCGAAAGTTCGGGGCGGTCCTTCAGTTGGTCGAGGGCGCGCTGGACTTCATCATGAAAAATCGCATAGGTCGGGGTTAGGGTTTGCATCAATTTGCCTGAGGGTGGTTGAATGAACTACACGAGGCGGCTGCTTGCGGTGTCAGCAGGAACCCTGCCGCCAGATCGAGCGGGTCTATGTGCGCTAAATCTATTCACAAACCTCTGTCGGCGTTGCTTTTTAAAATGATATGTCAACGAGAGATTTTCCCGGCACAAAAACAAATCACCTGTCGATCCGCGCTGCAAATTCAGCTTGATATACTATAAAGTTAATATATTCACTTGTCAAGAGAAATGGAAGCGCTGCCCGGAGCAAACGCACCGAAGCACTATGAGGGAAAAAAAGGGCGGACCGCTGTGTCCGCCCCTATAAGTCCAGAATAAAAAGGGTCCCGCGCAACTGCGGAACCCGGCAGCGTGAACTACTTCGCTATTGACCGTTGACCTTATCGGCCTCAATCACATACATCAGGCGGTCCTTGTTGCTGTCGCCGAAGCCGGGATAAACCGGATTGCCCAGGTATTTCAACGACAGTTTGTTGATGTGTTCGCGTGATCCCTGGCTCTCGTCGCGCACCTCGATTACGTGTCCGCGAACCTCTACCCAGTGATACGCCTGTTGTGGGTCCACAATCATGACCGCAACCTTGCTGTTCTGCTGCATGTCCTTTGCTTTTTTGGTGGCAGCGGGGGCATTCACGCGCACATATGTACCATCAAAATCGCACCACACCGGGACCGTGTGCGGCTGGCCTTCCTCATTGACTGTGCTGAGTGCGCAAACGATGGGGCGTTCAAAGAGATCGAGGACGGAATCGGGGAATGTTGCGGGCATAGGAGCCACTCCTGTATAGACATAAGCAATGTTCAAAGTCCCCGACGTGATCAGGGTCACACGTATTACCCACTGGTAATGCAGTCCGCGCCGCATGCTTAGGATTTGCGGCTATATCAAGGTTTGGTTTAATCGAAATCGTGCCATTGCTTGCGTATCAGCCACCAGAGGACTGCGACACTGCCAGCGCCATTGAGTGATCGAATATCTCCAGCACCAAGTAATAAAGTGAGCGTAATTCCTGCAATAAGTGTCCCGATCAGAATGTAGAAGCCTGCAATTTTCCACGAGAATAAAAGATAAACTGCCACCAGATTAGCCGCAGCGACAAGGACAGCAAGGAACCCAACGAGGCTGCCGATGTATGACAAAACAAGGAGGAGAGCCAGAACGTTACCTACGCCGATAAGTGATAGCCAAATCGTCAGAAGTACACCACGCTGCGGATGGGCTGTATCTCTGACATATGTTTCAGTTATGAATGGCTGTGGCGGCGGAACACGTCCGTATTGGTCGCGCGGGTCCATGATTTCCGTCCTTTGACTGCAACCGACAATTAAAAAGGCAGAGACTGCAATCCCTGCCTGATTGTATCTGGTCCTGGCGATGTGCCTACTTGTCGTTCAGCGCGACAACCCCCGGCAGCGCCTGCCCTTCCAGCAGTTCGAGGCTCGCGCCGCCGCCCGTGCTGATGTGCGTCATCTGGTCTGCGAGGCCGGATTGCTGCACCGCTGATGCGCTATCGCCGCCGCCGATAATCGTGATTACGCCCTTCGCCGTCAGGTCCGCGAGGATTTGCGCAATCGCGTTGGTCCCCTTCGCGAAGTTCGGCATCTCGAAGACGCCGACGGGTCCATTCCACACGACCGTTTTACAGTCGGAAAGCACCTCGCGGAACTTTTCGACCGAGGCCGGTCCAATATCGAGGAGTTCCCACTCCGCCGGGACGGGTTCGCTCGCGGGTAGCACGCGCGTTTCGGCGTCGTTCTTGAAGTCGTTCGCGATCACTGCATCGACGGGCAAAATCAGCTTGTCGCCACCCTTCGCGAGCAGGTCCTTCGCGGTCGCAATCGAATCCTTATCGACGAGGCTTTTGCCCATCTCGCGACCCTGTGCAGCGAAAAAGGTATTCGCCATGCCGCCGCCGATGATCAGCTTATCGGCCTTGCTCAGGAGCGTCTCGATCACCTTGATCTTGTCCCCCACCTTCGCGCCACCGAGGATCGCGGCCATCGGGCGCTTCGGGTCATCGAGCGCGCTCGCGAGGTATTCCAGTTCCTTTTCCATGAGCAACCCGGCGACGGCGGGCATCAACTTCGCGACGGCTTCCGTGCTGCTGTGCGCGCGGTGCGCGGAACCGAACGCATCATTCACATAGATTTCGCCGTAACGCGCGAATTGTTTTGCCAGTTCGGGATCGTTCTTCTCTTCGCCGGAGTAGAAGCGCGTGTTTTCGAGGACGACGAGGCTGCCCGCCGGGAGCGCCAGTACCTCATTCACGGATTCTTCGCTGGTCGGTTCCGCGATGAATTTGACCGGGACGGCCATCAGTTCGGAGAGTTTGCGCGCGACGGGTTCCATCGAAAATTGCGGGTCGGGTCCCTTCTTCGGGCGACCGAGGTGCGACATCAGGACGACGCTTTGCGGCTGCTGGTCGAGGATCGCGCGTAGGGTCGGGATAGCCGCCGTGATGCGCGTCGTATCCGTGATGTTGCCGCCTTCGATGGGAACGTTGAAATCGACACGCACGAGGACGCGCTTGCCGTGCAGATCAATATCGCGGATGGTTTTCTTGTTCATGAGGGAGTTCCTTTTCAAGTCAAGCCAAAAACGCCACAGCGCTTAATCACCTGCGGGCGTCCCCCCAACTATACTTCTGTTATACGCTAAATCACCAGACGTTGCCCGCGCCCGGTGTGTAACTGCTGCCGACGACGTTCTGCGCGATGATCGTGTCTGTCTGCGCGACGCTGCCCAATTTGTGCATTGCAGTATTATCCGTGATCATCCCGGCGTCCACCGTCACAGCAGGGGCACTGATGTGGAGCGGTCCCGATGAAGTGATCGAGACGCCGCCCGGTCCCGCGCTGACGCTGTTTCCATCGCTCCCAATACTGTTACTATTTCCGGCTGCGCGGTTCCCGTCATCGAAAGCTGTCATTTCGGGCATGACCAACGGGTCGCGCTGCACCATCGCGCGCATGACTGCCTGATTTCCGATAGTACGCTGGGCGTTCAATACCGATTGTTGACCGCGCGTGAGGCCGCTCTGAACCGGTGAAAGAGCGTTGCTTTCAGTAGCAGGCAATTTTGCGCGTTCATTTGTTTTCGCGCGGGCCGTTTCGAGGGAACTGTGCTGGGGCATTTAACAATCTCCTTTTTGCACACCCGTTAAACCTGCATGTGCTTACGTGTCACTATACGTCCCTTTCTATTTACGAGCAAATCTACACGCCAAATTTGCAAGCATCCTTAACACAACCGCCGCAAATGCTTAAAGATTAGTCCGTAATATCTGCGCGCTGTGTAGTGAGGGATTGGGTATTGGTCACGGACCCGCGAGTTGCGCCCGAAGTTTCAACGATGTCCGCCAACGATGCAGGCCGCGCGTTTCCAATGCGGCAAATGATCACTAACCAGAAGGTTCGCGACACGGTCCGCGCGCTGGTCTATTTCAGCCCGGCGCTGATCATCTTCGCGCTGTTCACCTATATTCCTTTCTTCCGCGCGCTGTTCCTGAGCCTGAACGTCACCGACAACGCAGGCGAACCTGCGCGCTTCAACGGCATTAACTATTACATCCGCATTCTGGGGCTGGATGGCCGCCCGCAGTACATGCAGAGCATGCTCCTCAGCTTTCAATTTGCGTTGATGGTCGTGCCATTGAGCATCATCTTCGGGCTGGGGCTGGCGATGCTGGCAAGCGTTCGGCTACGATTCATCCACGCCTTCCGCACGATTTTCACGAGCAGCATTTCGGTTTCGCTGGCAAGCGCGAGCGTTATCTGGGTCCTCATTTTCAGCCCGGCGACCAAAACAACGCAATGGATTGTCGATTTACTGCGCATCAACGCACCGAGCCTGCTGGGGAGCGCTACGACCGCTATGGCCGCCGTCGCGATTGTCACCATTTGGTCGGGACTCGGCTTCAATTTCATTATTACGCTGGCGGGCGTACAGGCCATCCCGCAGGACCTCTACGAGAGCGCGAGCATCGACGGCGCGAACGGCTGGAGTTCGTTTCGCTGGATCACGCTACCGCTGCTCTCCCCGACGCTGCTGTTCCTCGCCGTCGTGAATACGATTGGCAGCCTGCAAGCCTTCACGCAGTTTCAGGTATTGTTTCGCGGCGAAGGACCCGAAGGCGCGACCAACGTGTATACGCTCCTCAATTTCAAGGAGTTCTGGTACGACAACCGCTACGGATTCGCCTCCGCAATGGCAATCGTGCTGTTCGTCGTGCTGCTGCTGTTGACGCTCTTTCAGTATGGCGTGCTGAACCGCCGGGTACATTACTCATGACAACCACCCTCTCGCTGAATGCGACCCGCCGCCCGCCCGCGCATGTCGAAGGCAAGGGCTTACGCCGCCCGGTATGGCGTACCGCGCTGTATTACGCCCTGTTGATCGGCATGGCGGTCCTGCTGCTGTTCCCGCTGTTGTTCTCGTTCTCGCTAGCGGTGCAGGGTCCGACAGTCGCGCCGAAGTTGATCCCGGACCTGACACGAATGGACCTCGGCATTTTCGGGACGGTCATCCAGCAGCGGCCTATCGTGCTGCGCTGGATATTCAATTCGTTTCTGGTTTCGTCGGCGGTCACGCTCGGCGTCCTTATTACGTCGTCACTGGCTGCTTACGCGCTCAGTGGGTGGAATTTCCCCGGCAAGGCGCTGTTGTTGTTCTTCACACTCGGCACGCTGATGATCCCTTTCGAGGCGACGCTGATCCCGAATTATCTGACGATTTCGGCATGGCAGTGGAAGGACACCTTTCAGGGCTTGATCGTGCCGTTCCTCGCCAGCGGCTTTGGCATTTTCCTGATGCGTCAATATTTCCTGACGATCCCGAAGGACCTTTACGAGGCGGCGGTCGTCGATGGCGCGAGTCGTCTGCGTTATCTGCGCTCGATCTTGCTGCCGCTCTCACGTCCGGCGCTCGCTACGCTGGCGGTGTATACCTTCCTTTCGACGTGGAACCAGTATTACTGGCCGCTGCTCATCACCAACGCGGATGAGATGCGAACCACGCAGGTTGGGATCACCATTTTCCGCGATTTCGAGGTTCAGGTATTCAATACGCAAATGGCGGCCACGTTGATCGTGCTGCTGCCGACCCTCCTTTTGCTGGTTGTCGGGCAGCGGCAGTTGATTCGCGGCCTGACTTCCGGCGCATTGAAAGGGTAGGACGCGCCGCACCATCGCCGCGCGGGTTTTCGATCTGGTAACACAGGAGTTTTACGGATGAAGAAGTTCACCCTCGCCCTCACAGTCGCGCTGTTCGCGGCGGCACTCACGCTTTCGATGAGCGTCACGCCCGTCCACTCACAGGCAACCTCGACCCCCGTTCCGCTCCCGACCAACACGCCCTATCCTTCCGTGCCGCAGAAGCCCGGCCAGGCCAAGCTGACCTTCTGGTACGGTCTCGGTGGTCTGCTCGGCAACGTCGTACAGGCGACTGTCAACAAGTTCAACGAGAGCCAAGACAAGTATTACGTCGAGGCCGTCTTCCAGGCCAGCTACGACGACACGATCAACAAGATCAATGCGGGTCTCGCCAGCGGTCAGCTCCCGAATATCGCGCAGATTTTCGAGGCCGGTACGCAGCGCATGATCGACACCAAGAAGATCATCCCCGTGCAGGACCTGATCGACCGCGACAAGTTGGGTGATTTGGTTGCCGACCTGGAACCCGCCGTCCGCGCGAACTACACGGTGAACGGCAAGCTGGTTTCGATGCCCTTCAACTCATCCACCGCGATGATGTACTATGACCGCGCGGCGATGAAGGCGGCGGGTCTGGACCCGGACAAGAAGGTCTGGACGTATGAAGAAGTCCTCGATGCGGCGCGCAAGCTGACCGTCAAGGATGCGAGCGGCAAGGTCACGCGCACGGGTATGGCGCTCTATGGTGAGTCGTGGTTCGTCGAGCAGACAGCCGCCATTCACGAGCAGTACACGGGCGACCCGGCCAACGGCCACAAGGCGCGCGTGACGAAGTACACCTTCAACAACGACGCGATTGTGAAGTATTTCGACTTTCTCAAGAAGGGGATCGATGAGAAGACCGCGACATGGTACGGGCCGAGCGGCTCCGGTGACGCGAGCGCGGCCTTCGTCAAGGGCGAAGCAGCGATTGCCTTCGCCAGCATCGCCAGCCTGCGCACCCTGCTCGACTCCGTTCAAAAGGCGGGCAGCAAGGTCGATGTCGGCGTGGCGTTCTTCCCCCGTCAGGCAGGCGCGAAGGGTCGCACGATTGTCGGCGGCGCGTCACTGTGGGTTACGAATGTCGGCACGCAGAGCGAGCAGGATGGCGCGTGGGAATTTGTGAAGTTCGCCGCCCGCCCGGATATTCAGGCGTTCTGGTCGTCAAACACGGGCTACTACCCGATCCGTCAGGCTGCTTATGCCGACCCGCTGATGGTGGATGCACTCAAGAAGTATCCGCAATTCCAGGTCGCCATCGATTCGATCCGGTCCGGTCCGGTGTCGGATTACAACAGCGCGCTCGTCAGCGGCACGTTCGTCTCCATGCGTCAGGACATCATCAAGGCGCTCGATAACTACTTCACGGGCAAATCCAAAACCGCGCAGGAAGCGCTGGATGACGCTGTGAAGGCTGCCAACGAAAAGCTGGAAGAATATAACAGCACTGTAAAATAGGACGCCCTAAACGTCTATAGCCGCGCGACCCATGCATTAACCATGTGCAAGGGTCGCGTTTTGTCCTTTCGTGAATCAAGAAGGCGCTTACGGCAGCAGTTCAAAAGTATCCGCATTCGTTGGACGATAGATCGAAAAATCACGCCGGTCAAAGGTCATGATCCGTGTGATATTCAGGCGTTCCGCGACAGCCATAATCGCGGTATCTGCATAATCGAAGTGAGCGCTGCGGTAGCGCTCCATAATTTGCTCCATGCGGATCATGTCTGCTTCTTCAAGAGAAATAATTTTTATAGTAGAGCGCACTCTTCGGATAGCCTCGATAGCTGAGTCATAGCTGATGCGCGTCGCCACAAGGTAGAACACCTCTACCAAAACTGGTGACACAACCAACAATCGCTCTGTTCGCTCGCGTGAGAGCGCTGCGATTGCGCGTGCATTGTTTTTATCCTGACGAATGGACGAAGCAACAATAATGTTGGTATCAATCAGAATTGAGGTACTTGTCTTTGAAGATGGCATGGAGTTCCTCACTGGTGCGCTCCGAAAGATCATCAATATCAGCGTCTATAAAGCCGAAAAGTGCTTCTATAGGCAACTTTTCGCTGACCCGAATAGTTTCATCCTCAGGATAGCGCTCAATCATTTCTTCGAGAATTATCTCAACAGGCTTGTTTTCAGCGCGTGAATAGCGCTCCAGTTTTTCGAGCATTGCATCACTGACTTGAAGCATCGCCATGATAGTTTCTCCTCTACTTCCATAGTATACCGTTACGCCTCACCGTTAACCGGCGATCACTCCGCGCGGCGGTCGCGCGCATCCGGGCGATACGCGCCCTCGATCCACTGTTCGCCCGCGCTCCCGATCTCCTTCTTCCAGACCGGGACGATCTCTTTCAAGCGGTCGATGCCATAGCGCGCGGCCTCGAAGCAACCCTGATCACGGTGGCCGGACGCACACGCGATTAGTACGGTCGGCTCCCCAACGGTCAGCCGCCCGATGCGCTGCACGACCGCGACACCCTGTACGAGCGGCCAGCGTTCGCGGATTTCGGCCACGACCTGCCGCATCTTCGCTAGCGCCATCGGCTCGTAGGCTTCATATTCGAGCGCCGCAACCTGCGGCAGGTGGCCGGGCTGTACGGTCTCGCCGCGCACCGCGCCACTGAACAGGCAAACCGCACCTGTCGCCGGGGATGTGATTGCGCGCGTGAGTTCGTTCAGGTCGGGTGCATCGGCAGTCACTCGGCAAATTTCCGGCCAAGCGTCCCCCGCTCCGCCGCTCACAGGCGGGAAGAACGCGACCTCATCCCCGTCCTTCACCGCTTCCGGTCCGAACGCGAATTCCTGATTGACCGACGCGAGCGCCGAAGGCAATAACTCCGCGAGGTCGGGATGCTGCGCGGCGAGCGCAGCGCGTACTCCCGCAAGCGTCCCCGTTGCATCTGGCAGCGTGAGGTGCAGGCGGTTGGTCCGGGCGCGGTCTTTGAGCATCGCGAAGAGTAGAATTGTAATCGTCATGGCGCGCTGAATTCCCCGCTCTTGCCGCCGCGTTTTTCCAGCAGCCGGACATTCTGAATGTGCATCTCGCGGTCCGCCGCCTTTGCCATATCGTAAATCGTCAGCGCCGCGATGGAGACCGCCGTGAGCGCTTCCATCTCCACCCCCGTCTTGCCGATGGTGCGCGCTGTTGCACGAATACGGACCGCGCTCGCGGCATCATCGAGCGTCAATTCGACTTCGACCTGTGTGAGCGGGATCGGATGGCAGAGCGGGATCAATTCGCTGGTGCGCTTGGCGGCCATGATCCCGGCGATCCGCGCGACGGCCAGCACGTCGCCCTTTTTCAGCGCGCCGTCACGAATCAGGCGCAGCGTTTCCGCGCGCATCGTAACCTCGCCTGCCGCGACCGCGACCCGCTCCGTATCCGGCTTCGCACCGACATCGACCATGTGCGCCGCGCCGTCCGCATCGAGGTGAGATAATGTGTTGCTCATGGGTATGATTATACGATATTTCGGAGCAGCAGCATGGCGTTTACTCCCGTTCCACTCACCGACTCGGTATTTCACTTGCAAAGCGGCGCGAACAGCGGCTTGCTCCGCACTGGCAATCAGGCTGTCGTGATCGACTGCGGCCTCGATGACGACGCGGGCAAGAAGATCAAAAAGACGCTCGAAAGTATGAATTTGACGCTTGCTGCGCTGCTCATCACGCACGGTCACGCCGATCACTTCGGCGGCGCGGCTTACCTGCGCCGGAGCCTGCCAGCTTTCGCGGTGTACGCGCCCGCTACCGAAGCTGCATTTATCGAGAACCCGGCCATCGAAGGGATTTTCCTCTCCGGTGGCGCGCTGCCTTTCGATGCCTTCAAAGGCAAATTCACGCTAGCGCAGCCCTGCAAGGTCGATCATATCCTGGAAACCGGAGCGCTGAACCTGATCGAGCTGGAATTGGAAGTGATCGGCATCGCGGGACATTCGCCGAATCAGGTCGCGATACGCTGCGGCAATATATTGTTCAGCGCGGATGCGTTTTTGCCCGTCGAAACGGTGCAGAAGTATCCGATCCCGTTCACGGTGCATATCGGCTCCGCGCTCGAAGCATTGGATCGCCTGACCGCGTGGGAAGGTGTGATTTTCGCGCCGGGGCATGGCGTCCATCTGACGGATGCGCGCCCGATAATCGAGTCGAACCACACAGCGCTGCTGCGTGTTATCGCAGCGGTCGAGGATGCACTCGCAGCGGGTCCGCTGGATGATGGGGCAGCCACGCAAGCGGCTGCCGTTGCGCTTGGGGATGCGCTCGCCACGCCCGTCGGTTATGCGCTCGCGCGCACGACGGTACAAGCTGCGCTCGTCTATCTTTATGAGCAGAAACGCGCGATATGGGAAGGCGGCGCAGGGCGCTTCGGCTGGCGGCGGGTGTGAAGATGCGATGGACCGGATAGTTGGAAACAGGTCGGGCAAGCCGCGCGCCCTACACAACGCAGCTTTCCGGTGTTGGGGCTGTGGCTTGCCCGTCCCGTTTAGCTTGTCATGTTCTTGTGATGCGCCTCACGCCGACGGGTGGTACACTTTCGCTTAATTATTGTAAGACCTGCGGAGTCACGCATGGAGAATACTTCCGATCAATTGATCCCGTCCGGCGAACCGATCTACCCGGAGAGCGCCGTGCAAGCGGAAGATGCAATCATCGATGATGGCGGCGAAGCCGTCGGGCTTGCCAGTGGCCGCCCCGCGCAGGTATTGCGGCTGGTGTTGCTGGTCGGTTCGATCATCTTGATGTTTGTCGGGCAGTATCAGCTATTTCGCGACCCGCCGGGCGGAGTGTATAGCAGCAGCGTTTTGTTCATCGTCGTCGGGGTCGGCGCAATGCTGTTCGTGCTGCGCGCGAGTCTGTTCAGCGTGCAGCCGGATAGCGTCCCGGTGACTGAAGCCGGGCGCTTCCGCGAGCCGTTTCGGATACGGGTCGGCTGGCTGTTGCTGGCATTCGCGCTGTTTTCATTGAGCGCGTGGCGCGGTGTCGCGCGGCCACAGGTCGCCTCGACATGGGAACACCTGATCGAATGGGGGCTTGCCATCGTCGCGCTGGTGATGTCGGCGTTGCCCGGCGCGGGACAGAAATATGCCCGCGACGCGCGCCCCTTGAAGCGTGACGACTGGTTGATCCTGCTCGCGCTGCTCGCCGCCGCGCTGCTCTTCCGCGTGACCGATCTGGGTGGCACGCCCGCGCTGATGGATCAGGACGAGTCCAAATTTGCGGATGAAGGCGCGGCGCTCTATTACGAAGGCTTCATGACCACGCCGTTCATGCCAGGCGTGGATAGCCACCCGCGTATCTACCTGCTGATGATCAGCGCGTCGATTGGCGTGTTTGGCAATACGCTGTTCGCGGCACGCTTCCCCGGCGCGATCATGGCCGCGCTCACGATCCCGGCGATCTATCTGCTCGGTCGCGAAATTTTCAGCCGCCGGGTGGGGTTGATCGCGGCGGTATTCATGGTCGTCTGGCCGTTCCAGATTATCTTTGCGCGGCTTTCGATGAACCAGCCCGCCGACCCGCTCTTCGCGACGCTCGCCTTTTATTATCTGCTGCGCGGGATGCGGCGCGGCGCGAACATCGATTACATCGTGAGCGGCATTTTCCTCGGCCTCGCGCAGATGTTTTACCTCGGTGGCCGCCTCGCGCCCGTCGCGATGGTCTCCTATCTGGTCTATCTGTGGCTGCGCGACCGCCCCGCCGTGACGCGCAATATTCGGCAAATCGGTCTCGTCGCAGTCGCCGGATTCCTCGTGACGCTGCCGTTGCACTTCTACATTTTCTACAATCAGGAACCGCTCAGTACGCGCGCCGACAAAAGCATCCTCGTCAATGGCGAACTGGCGGCACAGGCCACGCAGGGAACCGCCAACTTCATGGACTATTTTATCGGGCAGTTGCGCGGCGGCTTCACCCCTTTCATCGCGACGGGCGACCGCAGCGGCTGGTATGGCGAGAAGTCCGCGATGACCGGACCGTTCGGAGGTCCCTTGATCCTGCTCGGTACGATGCTGTGCCTCTTCGCGCTGTGGAAGAATCCGAAGTGGTGCATCCCGCTCGGCTGGGCGCTGCTGATCGTCGTCGGGATCAATGTCCTCGGTATCAGCCCGCCGCAGTACGAGCGCTACTATCCGGGGACGCCGCCGTTCGCGCTGTTGATCGCGGTCGGCATCCTCGGCGTGGCACAGGGCATCGCGACCATCTTGCGCCGACCGGAATGGACTGATCGGCTGCTGTATGGGTTCAGCGCGATCCTTTTCGGGATTTACGCCTTCTACTTCGTGTTCGATTACATCCCGGCGAAACATTACATCGCGAACATCGGCAACTGGCGCACCAATAAAGTGCTGGCACAGATGCAGCTCAACGACCACACCAACACGTTCAATATCGTCATCGGCGGCTTCGAGCAGGAAGTCACGCGCACCAACGTCATCAACTACTTCTATCAGCCGGGCAACCCGGACAAGCAGTTTGTATACATCGAGCGCGGCCTCGATCCCAAGCCGCTCGATCTGCCCAAAGAAGCGCGCGGCAAGCTGCTCGGCTTCATCGTCGCGGCTTCACGTCGCGCCGACCTGACCACACTGCAAAACCTGTATCCCGGCGGCAATATCAACGAGGTCCGGCTCGAAGAGGATGGCTCGCCCGTCTTCTACAGTTATATTGCGAAGCCGGCGGATGTCGTCGTACCGTAGTTTTTATCGCCCGCGTTGCCACCTAATCTTCCAGACAGGGCGCTCACCATCGAGCGCCCTTCTTTTTTCTGTGCCGCGAACCTACGTCCGCTGCTTTGTCAGCGCCTCCATCAGCGCCTCGATGCGCGGGACCATCTCCGCCGGGTTGGGGTGAACACCTTCCAGTAGCAGCGCCGAGTCGTAAAGCTGTTCCGCAAGATCGTCCCGCAGCACAGCATCGTTGAGCGCGGCCATGCCCCGGATGATCGGATGTTTGCGATTCACCTCAAGGATGCGCTTCGGGGCGGCATACTCGCGATCCATCATCTTCATGATGCGCTCCATGTCCGCGCCCATCGCGCTTTCGGCGGCCAGCAGGCGAACGGGGCTGCCCGTCAACAGCTTCGATTCGCGCACATCCTGCACACGGTCGCCCAGCACCGTCTTGAATTCGCGCAGCAGCACCGCCAGCGAATCATCCGAGAGCGATTCACCCGTCTCATCCGGCGCGGTCTCGTCTTCGGGGAGCGTGAGGTTGGCATCTGCGCCGTTGCGCAGCGGCTTCTCGTCGAATTCGGTCAGGTTGCTGGTCATGAAGCTATCGATGGGTTCCGTCAGGAAGAGGACCTCGAAGCCGCGTCCCTTGAAAATATCAAGGTGCGGGCTGCGCTGGATGCTCTTCGCATCTTCACCGAAGAGGTAGTAAATCTCCGTCTGCTTCTCCGGCATCCGCGCGACGTATTCCGCGAGCGAGACCCACTTCTCCGGCTCTGCGGTGGTGTGGAAGCGGACCAGCCGCGCCAGCTTGTCCTTTGCCGCGTAATCGGTCGCCAGCCCTTCCTTGATCAGCCGCCCGAATTGTTCCCAGAACGCGGCGTATTGCTCCGGTTCCTTGTCGGCCAGCCGTTCCAGTTCGGAGACGACCTTGTTTTGCAGCGCCTTCTTGATACCCGTCATGACCTGGTTGGTCCGCACCGTCTCGCGGCTGATATTCAGCGGCAAGTCTTCCGAATCGACCACGCCCGCGACGAAGCGCAGCCACTGCGGGAGCATGTCCTTTGCATGTTCCTGAATGAGGACCTTGCGCGCGTAGAGGCGCGGTCCGTTTTCGAGGCTGTCTGCTGACCACAGCGCGCGGTCGGCTTTCGACGGGATGTAGAGCAGGCTATAGAACTGTACGGGCGCTTCCGCCTGCTGGTGGATGTGCAGCAGCGGCGGCTCGTTATCGAGCGTCAACTGGCGATAGAAATCCTTGTATTCGTCCGCAGTAACTTCGCTCTTGTTGCGCCGCCAGATCGCGGTCTGCTTGTTCGCGATCTTCTCCCCGACATAGACCGGGAACGGGATGTAATCGCTGTGCTTGCGGACGATCTGTTCAAGTTTCCACGTCGTCGCAAATTCAACCGCATCTTCTTTCAACTTGAGCGTAATTTCCGTGCCGCGCGTCGTTTTCTCGGCGGGTTCGACGGTGTAGGCATTGTCGCCCGTCGAGGTCCACACCCACGCGCTATCGTCCTTGCGATAAGAGCGCGAGGTAACGCGCACTTCATCCGCGACCATGAACACGGAATAGAACCCGACGCCGAACTGTCCGATGATGTCCGTATTGTTTTCGCCACGCTCTTGCAGCGCCTTGATGAACGTCGCTGCGCCGGAGTGCGCTATCGTGCCGAGATTCTGGATCAGTTCGTCTCGGTTCATACCAATCCCGCTATCGCGGATCGTGATCGTCTTCGCTTCGCTATCCACATCAATGTGAATTTCGAGCGGCGCTTCGGGGTCGAGAACGTCCGCGTTGGTGAGCATCTCGAATTGCAGGCGGTTGATCGCATCCGAGGCGTTGGAGACCAGCTCGCGCAGGAAGATTTCGCGGTCGGTGTAGAGCGAGTGGACCAGAATATTCAGAAGCTGCTTTATCTCAGCCTTGAATTCATACTGCTGCGTGTGTTCGGCTTGCATGGGGCTAACCCTCGTTAGATAAAATTTTGGCGCGTTGAATCATAGCGGGTCAAGATCAGAATCGCATATGCGCATACAGCGAACCAAATTATCGAATTGAAAGCGATGAAGAGGCGAGACCATCCCGTGTACCGCGCCGCCCTGCCAAATCCAGACGCGCACCCGCGCGCACGGCCTGCTGTTGCAAACGTCCATTTTGCGACCGGAAGACATAGGCGCAGCCCGCGCCCATGACCTCGCCCTGTCCATCTGCCCCAATCACCAGCGCGGTATCTTCATCCAGCCCGATTCCGAGGATGCCCGGCAGCGTGCGGACGACGTGCATCAAGCGCGGGATGCGGCGGCGCTGGCTGAAATGCGTATCGACCACGACGCCTGTTCCGAGCAGCCCGAAGCCCTGCCGCACCAGCGGGACGCCGCGCCGCTGCATTACCCAATCGTAGCTGGCCGCGATCATCACGTCGCCCATCACCATCGCGCCCGCGCTCGTCCCGCCGAGGACCGCCGCGTCCTCACGAAACGCAGAAAGCAGCGCCTCGCCGCAGCACGTGCCGTTCAGGATGTTCAGGTATTTGCTCTGGTCGCCGCCCGTAAGGTAAATGCCACGCGCTGCGCGAATTTGCGCGGCGTTGGCCGGGTCGTCGGCTTCGGCGCGGTTGCGGATGAGCGGCGCGAGGACTTCGTTCGCGCCC
This sequence comes from Aggregatilineales bacterium, assembly GCA_965246845.1. Classification (GTDB taxonomy): domain Bacteria; phylum Chloroflexota; class Anaerolineae; order Aggregatilineales; family UBA2796; genus JBBRMW01. The sequence goes on along the minus strand of CBDFFR010000001.1, from coordinate 90,912 downwards.
TGTTCGATGAAGAAACTTCCGGTTCGGCTGGCCTGATGTTCCGGGTAGCGCGTCGCGCAGGTCAGGACAGCGAGAGGCGCATCCGGTCCACCCGCGAGCGCGATGAAGCGCTGGAAAATGCCAGCAAGATAGCTTTCAGGGGCCGCGCCACCACCACCCACGAGGACGAAAGCGCCGCCGGATTTTACAAAGGTCGGGTCAAGCTGCACGCCGGGGCGCTCCGCGATGGTTCGCATATCCGAGGACGGAAAGGGGAATGCGCGGAGTTTACCACGTATGGTTTGTTTTGAAAAATTGTGCCTTAAAATTGCGCAATTGAGCTAAACAAACGACAGGGCGGCGACCTATAAGCAGGGTCGCCGCCCTGTCGTTCAGACAAACACTTTGCAGAGACGCGCTAGACCGCCTTCGCTTCCTGCGCCTCGCCATACCACAGGCGCTGCATTTCCTCACTGTTCGCGAGCAGATCATCCAGCTTGCCCGCCGCTTCGACCCGACCATCCTTGAGGACAAGAATGTGGTCGGCGCGGCGTAACGCGGCGTGACGGTGCGAGACGACCAGACAGGTTACATCCGTCTCGAAGACGCGCTCCCACAGCTTCGCTTCTGTCTCTACGTCGAGCGCGCTGGAGAGGTCATCGAAGACGAGCAGTTCTGCATCGCGGACGAACATGCGCGCGGCGGCGCTGCGTTGCATCTGCCCGCCGGAGAGCCGCACGCCCTTCGGTCCGACCATCGTATCCAGTCCTTTTTCGAGGTCTTGCAGGTCTTTATCCATGACCGCGCGGCGCATCGCAGCGTCGAGGTCTACCGCATCGGCGGGCAGGCCAAGCAGCAGGTTCTCGCGGAGCGTCAGGCTGAACAGGCGCGGGACCTGCCCGGTGTAGGCGCTGCGCGGCGGGATGAAGAACGTCGCGGGGTCGGCCACGCGCTCGCCATTCCAGAGGATTTCGCCGCTATCATGCGGAAGCAGGCCGAGGATCGAGCGCACCAGCGTCGTCTTGCCGGACCCGATGCGGCCCGTGATCACGGTGAACGAACCGCGCGGGATGGTCAGCGAAACATCTTCGATACCGCGCCCGCTGGACGGGTGGCGATAGGTCAGGTCGCGCACTTCCAGCGTTTCAAGGCGATGATCCGCCGTGCGCGGCACATAGGGAATCTCCGGCAGTGCGTCGCGTTCGTAGACCGGGTTGTGCTGTACCACAGCCTGCGGGTCCGCGCCCTGCATCAGCATTTGCATTCGACTGAGCGAAACGCCCGTTTGTTTATACCGCGCGAGGACAATGCCCAGAAACCCGGTCAGTTCTGCGATGGCGGGCAGGTTGAAGGTGAACAGCGCGAAGTCGCCTACGGTGAAGCTGCCATCCTGAATGGCCTGCCCGCACAGCAGCAGGACAATCCCCGTACCGATATTGCCGGAGTTCCAGAACAGCGAGTGCAAGAGTTCCTCGAACAGGCGGTCCTTCACGGCGGCCTTGCGGCGCGTCTCGTTCAACCCGTCGAAGTGCTGGACGATATTGCGCTCTGCACCCGCGACCTTGATCGCCTGTACGCTGCTGAACGTCTCCGAGACGTAGCCGATCACTGCCGCCGTCGCGTCGCGCGTCTGCTTGCGGTAGCGCTCAACGCGCTCCGAGAAGGCACTCGCCGCGAAGACGACCAGAAACATCGGGATGACCGCGAGGATCGCGATTTTGGCATTGATCGCGATCATGATCGCAAGCGCGACGACCGTGTAGGTGAAGTTGGCGATGACGTCATTGGTCCAGAGCATGAACTCCGGCATCTGGTCCACATCGTGCTTGAGGCGACTAACCGCCTTGCCCGTCGATTCCGACTCCGGGAGCGACTTCGCGCCCGGCATCTCGAAGATGCGACCGAGCAAATTGCGCTGCAAGAGCGTGTGATTGATGAAGCGCAACGGCACATTCGAGCGCAGGATGCCCCATACGCCGAGCATTTCCCCGATGCCTCCCACGGCAATCAGCGCGAGCAGCGTCCACATATTCGTCCCGGCCAGCGTCTTGTTCGACAGGTCATCGAACCAGATTTTCATCGCCACGCCGGGAATCTGGCTGGCGAGCATCAACCCCGTGACCGACGCCGCATTGAACAGATACAAGCCGGTTTTGAAGCGCATCAGCCGATACAGAAACCGCCACGTCGGAAGGCGCGGTATATCATACGAGTCGTCGATATTCTCTTCAATCTCACTGAAGGCGCTCACGCCGTCACCTCTTCCAGACCCGTGCGCAGCAGCGAGGCGAACCGCGAGTCAGGGTCCGCGACGAGCTGTGCATAGTTACCGTGTTCACCAATCACGCCGTTTTCGAGGATCATGATCTCGTCCGCGCGCTGCACCGTACCGAGGCGATGCGCGACGATGATCCCGCTGCGGCCTTGCAAGAGTTTGTCTATCGCGCGCTCGATCTTCTGTTCCGTCGCCGGGTCGAGCCGCGACGAGGCTTCATCCATAATGACCAGTCCTGGGTTTTTCAGGAACACGCGCGCAAACGCCAAAAGCTGCGCCTCGCCCGCCGAAAGCCCTTTCGCACCACCTTCAAGGATGCTATCGAGGCCATCCGGCAGCCCATCGAACCAGTCTCCGAGTTCCAGATCGTGAATGGTCGCGAGGATTTTCTCGTCGAGAATGGTGTGGTCGAAGAAGGTCAGGTTGTCGCGCACGCTGGCGCGGAAAAGCTGTACTTCCTGTGTGACCATGCCGACATGCGTTTGCAACTCCGCGACCGGGACCGCGCGAATATCTACCCCGTTCAGCCGCACCGCGCCCTGCGTGATCTCGTAGAGCCGGAACAGCAACCGCGTGATCGTCGTCTTGCCGCTCCCTGTGCGCCCCAGCAGGCCGAGGACCTTGCCCGGCGCGAGCGTGAAATCGAGATCGGTCAGGATGTTTTCGGTCTTGTTATAGCCGAAGGTTACATGCTCGAAGGCGACCTCCAGCGCGCCGGCGGGCAGGCGCTGCGTCCCGGCGTCCTTGATCTTGTTTTCCGTCCGGTACAGTTCATCGATGCGCCCGATGGAACCGCCCGCCTTCTGCAAATTCTGGATTTCGTTGGTGATCTCGCGCAGCGGGCGGAAGATCGCATCGGTATAGTAAATCAGCAGAAAGGCCGTGCCGAGCGTCAGAAATCCGCTCGCGAAGAGCAGGAACCCGGCGATCAGCGCGATGAAGCGGCCTGCGTAGTAGAGCGCGATCCACGTCTGGATCAGGTACGTGTTCATCAAACCCGCCTTGCGCTCCCGCTGCAAGCGCGCGCGCCCGAAGCGGTACAGATTGCGCATCACGTAGGGGACGCCGCCGCTGGCCTTGATGTCTTCCGTGCCGCTCAACTGCTCCTCAAGGAAGCCGAACAGGTCCGAACTCGCGTCGCGTGCTGCTTTCCAGTAGGGAACGGCGACGCCGCGCAGTTTGTTGAAGCAGAACAGCGCGAACACCGCATAGATCGTCATCGCGAGGCCGATGCGCCAGTCTTCGGTGTAGAGCGCGAAGAGGATGCCCGCCAACAGCAGGATATTGCCCAGCACGCGGATGATGAACTGGCTGAAAAAGATCGCCATGTCCAATACGTCGCTGTCGATCCGCTCGATCATGTCGCCAGGCGTCTTCTCGTTGTGGAAGGTCATATCCAGTTGCAGCGAATAGAGCATCAGGTCGCGGCGCAAGGCGTTGGTCGCGCGCCAGCCGACATTCTCCCCGACATAGGTAGCCGCAATAGAGAAGCCCTGTATCAGAAACGCGAAGAACAGGAATGCCGCCGCCGCGCCGACGAGATTGGCAGCGGTTGATTCCGATCCGGGCGCGGTGCGGTTGACGGCAGTGGCCGTATCAAGGAAGTAGCGGATGATCTGTGGATTGGCGACCTTCAGAAAAATCGCAGAGAGCAGCAGGACGGAGAGCAGCGCGACGCGCGGCGCTTGAGGCCGCAGGTATTGAAACAGGATGCTGCCATAGCGTCTGGCGGAGACGTTCAAGATTAGGACTCCTACGAACGGATCATAAACTGTCGAAATTGGGTGCAGGACGCGATTTAATCTCCCGGCTTGCAGAGAAGCAAGCGGGCGGAGTGCGGGGTCGTGTTGTCGTCGCTTGAATTCAGACGATCAACGAAGCACGGGGCGTGTGCGGGTGAAGAAAAGCAACATGCTACCCTCTTTCGGTTCGCAGAGCGGAAACCACAATACCATTATTCCTATTGAAAGTCAACAGGGCGTATATGAGGTTCATAACAGGTCAACGCGAGAACGTTACGCGAAGTTTACATTTGCGTAACATCGCCGCCTGCTTGCTGAACTATAGTTCCAAAGGTCCTGTTTTTAGAATCGGAGGGTTCGTATGCGTCCGATAGTCAAACTCCGCAGAATTGCCCTGCTGGTGATGGTCGTCCTCGCGGCGACACTCGCGCCCACATCCGCACGGGCCGCGACACGTCCGCCCAATATCCTCTACATCCTCACGGATGATCTCGATCTGGCGAGCATCGCGTATATGCCCAAATTGAAAGCGCTTGTCGCTGATCAGGGCGCATCGTTCAGCAACTATTATGTGAGCGTGTCGTTGTGCTGTCCCTCGCGTTCTAGCACGCTGCGCGGTCAGTATTCGCACAATACCGGAGTCCTGACCAACGGCGGCAGCAACGGCGGCTTCGAGGTAGCCTATCTGCGCGGTATTGAGAAATCCACCGTCGCAACGTGGCTGCAAGGCGCGGGCTACAAGACCGCACTCTTCGGCAAGTATCTGAACGGCTATCCGAGTGACGTCGGGGATACCTATGTCCCGCCCGGCTGGAACGAATGGGATAGCGCCGTCGGGGGCAATTCGTACAGCGAGTTCGACTACACGCTTAACGAGAACGGCAAGCTGGTCAAATATGGCAACACGCCTGCAGATTACGGCACGGATGTTTATGCGAAGAAGGCCGCCGATTTCATCCAGAAGAGCGCCGGCGCAAACCAGCCGTTCTTCATTTATATGGCCGTCTACGCACCGCACCAGCCCGCGACCCCCGCGCCGCGTCACGCGGACCTCTTCGCGGATGTCAAAGCACCGCGCAACCCGAACTACGATGAAGCGGATGTGAGCGACAAGCCGGAATACATCCAGCGCCGACCGCTGCTCACTGCCGCGCAGCAAAAGAACATCGACGAACTTTACCGCCGACGTCTGCAATCCCTGCAAGCCGTCGATGAGGCAATCGAGAACCTCTACAACACGCTCAAGACGAGCGGTCAGCTCGAGAATACATATATTGTCTTCACCTCCGACAACGGATTCCACCTCGGCCAGCACCGGATGCCGAGCGGTAAACAGACCGCCTACGAGGAAGATGTTCACCTGCCGCTGATCGTGCGCGGTCCGGGCATCGCGGCGGGCAGTACAATCCCGACCTATGCAGGCAATATCGATCTCGCGCCGACCTTCGCGGAGATCGCGGGCGCGAAAGCGGATAGCTTCGTCGATGGCCGCTCGCTCGTGCCGCTATTCAGCGGGAATGCGCCCGCGAGTACGCGACAGGTCTACCTGCTCGAACATTGGGTACAGGGTCCGGGCAAACCGGGCATCATGCAGGAACCCGACGACACGGACCAGCAAACCGAACCGGACCCTACCGCGACCCCGAAGCCACGCGCCGCGACACAGGCCGCTGCCCGCGCGAAGGGCATCCCGGAATTCCACGCGCTGCGCTTCGCGGGTTATACCTATGTCGAATATGAGACGGGCGAACGCGAGCTATACGACAACGCCAAAGACCCGTTCCAACTGCAAAACCTCGCCGCGACGACAAACCCGGCGACGCTGCAAATGCTCTCCGCACGCCTTGCTGCCCTTGTGACGTGCAAGGCCGAAGCGTGCCGCACCGCTGATGGCGCGCCGCTCTCGATCACCACACCGTAATCACTGTACCGTAAAGCTGGCAGGCGGGGACGCTAATCCGTCGGTCGTCGCGATGGTGACGGTGTACGTCCCCGCTGTGATATTGAGCGTGCGCGGCTCGATATAGAAGTTGATGCAGGTCCGCGCCGACGTGAAATTCGATGTGTAGCTATATTCTTTCGGCGTATCGGCCAGCGCCCAGCGTGCCGTGAAGACGACGCCCGCGCGCAGGTTACGAATATAGGCGACAACCCAGATGCGCGAATCTGCGCTGGTGAAGGCCGTCGTCTCGTTCAAGGCACAGCCATCCGCGCTGTTGGTTCCCTTGCTGGTCGTCACGCGGTCAATCGTCAGGCCGCCGGGTGTACCAACCGGAGCGGGCGTCCCCGTTATCGCGACGTTGCCGCCGGGGATCACCACGCCCGGCGTGGGTCCGGTAGCGCCGCCGGGTTGCGTGACGATGGGCGCGGCGGAAACCGGGTTGAACGGGTTGGTCGTCGCGTTCTGCTGCGAAAGCAACTGCGTGTTGCGCGCCTGTTCATCCGCGACGCGCGTGCGCGCCGTCTCCAATAGATACTGCGTGGTCGAGACGGCGGCGTTGGTCGCTTCCAGCGTTTTGAGGTGATTGTTGAGCGCGGCAATTGTGCCATCGGAATTGGCCTGCATCACGCGCACGGCATCCGGCTCGCCCGTATTGCAGGCGACCAGCGCGAAGGCGATCCCCGTAAAGAGCGCGAGCAGGACGAAAACATAGCGTCTACACATTGAACAATGGACCTGTTAAGCGAGCAGTGGCGCGAGCGCCGCCGAAAGTTTGTCGAGCGCGGCGCTGCGCTTCGGGCGCGGATCGTAGACAACAACGCGCCAGCGCTGCCCGTCGATTTCCGCAAGCCAGATTTGCGTCGGCGGGTCTTCCTTGCAGTAATTGATCAGCAGGCGCGGTTCGAGATCGAAGTAGCCGCTTCCGGTGATCGCCGCGCGGATCGTTTGCAGCACATCGGCGGGCAGCGTGCGCTCCGTCACCCAATCCAGGGGGCGGTCTTTTTCGAGATTGTCCGCCGCGCCGGGGAGCGGTGTATCATCGCTCACGCGTTGGAGCGTGCCATCGCTCAGGATGCGTTTGCCGGCGGGTTTCTGGTCGCGCTGCTGCGTGACGAATTGCAAAAGGATGTCGGGCATTGTCGGACCTCTCCGAAGGCGTGTAGCGTAGCACGAATAGCTTGGAAGGGAATGATAGAATTCAATCTTACAGGGTGACGTCAGAAATTTGTAGGGCAGCCACTGATTTGAGTGCCTTGCGTAGAACAGATATAGCTTGCGCGCGATATAATCGAATGATGCTTTATAATCTTCCGGTTGGGGTACGCATATGAGCGCAATCTTTGAAGGAAGACCGTCGGACTCGCCCTATGTGGAAATAATCTGGCGTGGCCGCGTTGAGCGCGACTATTCGCCTGTTTGTCCCGCCGACATGCGGTGGAACCTGCTTTTTACGAAGTATCAGGGACAGGTGCGTGTCTCCGTCGAGGGACCAACGACCCAATTTGTGCCGAAAGACCAATTCGAGGGCAGCGAATTTCTGGTCATCAAGTTCAAACTTGGCGTTTTCATGCCCGATCTTCCAGTAGAAAGCCTTGTGAATACCGATACGATCCTGCCGGAAGCAGCCAGTCATTCCTTCTGGCTCAAGGGGTCTGCATGGCAGCTTCCTGATTTCGACAATGTAGAAACTTTTGTTAATAGGCTTGTGCGCGAAAGTCTGCTGGTCCGCGAACCTGTCGTGGACTCGGTGTTGGAAGATCAACCGATATGGATGTCATCGCGCACAGTGCGGCGTCGGTTCTTGCACGCCACAGGGATAACGCACAAAACCATTCAGCAAATCGAACGGGCGCAACAGGCGGCAACGCTTTTGGGGCGCGGCGTTCCGATCCTTGATGCTGCGTATGAACTTGGATACGCTGATCAGCCACATCTGACCCGCTCGCTCCGGCGCTTCTACGGACAGACCCCTGCTCAGATTTTTCAGATGAGCCAACCTGAATAGTTGTCCATTTTCTTCAAGACCCTGCCGCTTTGCAGTCCTATACTGTAACCGTATAGACAAACAGCAAAGAGGAATTTCACCATGCGCAAAGTCATCTTCCTGATCCACGTCACGCTGGATGGTTTTACAGCCGGTCCCAACGGCGAGATGGATTGGATCGTTTACAACGAGGACGTGGAACAGTATGCTCACGAGCTGCACAGCACCACGGACGCAGCCATCTATGGGCGCGTGACCTATCAGATGATGGAATGGTACTGGCCGAAGGCGTTGACAAACCCAGAAAGTACGTCGGGCGATCTCGCGCACGCACGATGGCTGGATAGCGCGACCAAGATTGTCGTCTCGAAAACGCTTGAAAGCGTGCAATGGGAGCCTGCCGTGTTGATCCGCGACAACATAGCGGAAGAGATGAACAAAATCAAGCAGCAGACGGGCAAAGACCTGTGGCTGCTCGGCAGCCCCACCCTCGCTCAAACATTCATGCAGCTTGGTCTCATCGACGAATATCGGCTCAATATCAGCCCGGTTGTTTTGGGAAGCGGAAAGCGACTGTTCGAGAATATGGACAAGCCGCTGACTCTGAAGCTGTTGGAAGCGAAGACACTCAAGGGTGGTGTAGCAGCCCTACGCTACGAACCGGAAACGCCTAAAACATCATAAGCGCTCCATTCGCTCGACACGCTTGTAAATCTCCAGAGTCGCCGCCGCCGTCTTCATCCAGTTGAAATTCGTCGCGCGGGCAAGCCCCTCGTTGGCGAGGCGGTTATGCAGTTCATCCTTGATCAGCGTGCCGACAATCGCGCCAGCCATCAGCCGTGAATCGAGAGGATCGACCAGATACCCGGCCTCGCCAACGAGTTCCGGGATCGAGGTCGCATCCGCAGCGACGACGGGCGTACCGCAGGCCATCGATTCGAGCGGTCCCAACCCAAATCCCTCATACAGCGTGGGGAAGATACTCGCCCGCGCCATGCGATAAACCCCCGGCTTATCGGCCTCATCGACCGGACCGATAAACCGGATCACGTCGTCCAGTTCCAGCTTTTTGACCTCGGCGGGCAGGTCCGGGAAGCGCGCGGTCCCCCATTTGGCGGGCGGCTTGCCCGCCATCACGAGGCGATAGTCCTCCCCGACGGCGGCCTTCACGAAGGTCCACGCCGCGACCAGCGCAAGCAGGTTCTTCCGAACGTCGAAGCCGCCCAGATAGAGCGCGTAATCCTCCGGCAAGGCATACTTTTCGCGAATAGCCGGGTCGCGTTCCGCGCCCATACGCGGGTGCATTTCCGGGACGCAGGCGAGCGGGATACTCGTCACCAGTTCGGGCGCGATCCCGCCGATGCGCGCGATGATCTCTTCCTTGCTGAATTCCGAGTCGGTGATGATGTGCGCGACACCGCGTGAGGCTGCCGTGACGAGGCTGGTATACAGCCGCGCGCCGATGCCGCCCTGATAGGCTGGAATCGCGAGCGGGACGACATCGTGAATGGTCGCGATCAACTTCGCTTTTGGGGAACTGAGCGGCGGTCCCCAGTACGGGATGTGGGCGATTTCCGCGCCCGCTTTGGCAACTGCCGCCGGATAGCCGCGCTGCTCGAACCAGACCTTGCCCGGTTGCCCGCCGAAGGCCAGCCGTACCGGGATGACCTGTACCCCATCAGGAACACCTTCCGGCTGCATTGTGGAAGGGACAACGAGAGTCAGCTTAAGCGATGGGTCGAGCCTGCGCAACGCGGTCACGAGCTGCCGCGTGTACTGCCCGCTACCCGTATAGGGCTGGTCCCAGAACCAGCCATTCAGCGCAACGTGCATCAGCGCTCGTATCCGTGCGGGTGGCTCCTGTGCCACGCCCACGCGCTTTCAAGGATCGTTTCGAGGTCGGGATACTGCGGGACCCAGCCCAAATCCTGATTGACCTGCTCCGCGCTGGCGACCAGCATATCGGCGTCACCGGAACGGCGCGGGGCTTCGGTGGATTTGAAGTTCACGCCCGTCACCTTGCGCGCGGTATCGATCACCTCGCGGACGCTGTAGCCGCGCCCATTGCCGAGGTTATAGGTCATCGCGCCGCGCTCATCCAGCGCGTTCAGGGCGAGGACGTGCGCGTGCGCAAGGTCCAGAATGTGGATGTAATCGCGCATACAGGTCCCATCCGGCGTATCGTAATCTGTGCCGTAAATGGCAATCGAGTCGCGCTGGCCGAGCGGGACTTGCAGCGTGAGCGGGATCAAATGCGTCTCCGGCGAATGTGCCTCGCCGCGCACCGGGACGCCGTTCTCGATGACCGCGCCGCACGCATTGAAATAGCGCAGGATGCAATACTTCAACCCGGCTTGGGCGTGATACCAGCGGATCATGCCTTCGATCATCAGCTTGGTTTCGCCATAGACGTTGGCCGGGCGGTAGGGATCGCTCTCCGCGAGCGCGTGGCGCTGGCTGGCATAGACCGCCGCTGTCGACGAGAAGACCAGCCGCTTCACATCATGCTCGATCATCGCTTCCAGAAGCGTCTGGCTATAGGCGACATTGCTACGGAAGTACAGGCCGGGTTTCTGCATACTCTCGCCCGCTTCGATCAGCGCCGCGAAGTGCGCCACCGCGTCGAAGTGGTTCATCTGGAACAGAATGTCGAGCGCGGCGCGGTCCCCGATGTCGCCTTTGACGAACGCCGCGCCGGGCGGGACCGCCTCACGGTGGCCGCGAAACAGGCTGTCGTAGACCGTGACCTGATGCCCGGCTTGCAGGAACGCGGCGGCGGTTGTCGAACCGATATACCCGGCTCCGCCGGTAACGAGGATGTGCATCGGATTTTTCCTATCGATAGATCAGGTCGCGAACCAGGCGCGGATATTGTGCAGGCCGTGCGCATACATCGCGGTTTCGGCCTGCGTGACGGCGGCAGGCGGGACATTGCGCCACAGGTAATCGTTCATCAGGCGCTCGGATTGGATGAACTCGCGCATATCGGCTTCGTTCATCTTTATCCGTTGGCCGAGGATTTCAAGCGTTTTGCTTTTGCCGCCGGGCGCAAGCTGCGCGGCAACGAGGTCGCGCCACTCCGCGATAGCGGCGTCTGGAATGAAGGGCAGCCAATTCGTCGGCTGCGCGCTTGCGAGTGCGGGGTAGTCCGTCTCCCACAGGGTTTCGCGGTCGCGCGCATCAAGCCAGCCGAGGATAACATGCAGCATTTGAAAGCTGGTAAAGTTGCCGTCCCACAGGTTGGTGAAGTACGGGAACAGGATGTCGGTACACCACACCTCATCGAGTGCGAGGTGCGCGACATAGCCTGCGAGGAAAGCCGCCTGTGCATCACTGGTGACGGAGGTGCGGGCTACCGTTGGATAGAGCGTCAGCAGCATATCCATTGCGGGCGTGGCGATGATGGGTTCATACTCGAAAAAGTGCGTATCGGCGCGGCGTAACCCGGAGGACACGCGCGCATCCGGCGCGATGTTGCCGAGCAGAAACGCGCCCCAATGAGCGTGTAGCAGGTCGGCAGTGCCGCCAAGCGCGGGGTCAGCGACGACGCGCTGCGCGAACGCGATGTGCATGAAAGGTGTTGGCATGATGCCGCAGATTGTACAGGAGAGCGGCGCGGGTTCCAATGAAATGTTGTGAAATTGCATTCGGTGGGCGGACACATCGGTCTATCCTAATACACGCTCTGATGTAGGGGCGGACCTGCGTGTCCGCCCACTTGCCCGACCTGTCTTACATCGGTCTATCCTTATATGCGCTCTGCGGTAGGGGCGGACCTGTGTGTCCGCCCACAATCAATATCGTCAGCGCTGCGTCACAGGTAGCGATTTATACGGTCCAAACACAAGCGCGTTGGTGTTCCACATGATCCAGCCTGTGCCATCGCCATAGACAATTTGCAACCAGTCACCGCGTGTATTGCGCCCAACCGCCGTCACGACCGTGCCGAGCGCCAGACCGCCCACGATTTCATCCTCAAGCCCTTTGGTGCTTGCGAAGATGTTCAACGCGCCGACGGTAACGCGCGCGGTGACGGCGACGTTCGGGATCGTGTAGGGGAGCGAGGCGGGAATCTGGTTGGTTTGCGGGTAATTGGTGCAGGTGAAGCGCACGGGCGGCAAGAGCGGCGAAGTCTGGTTGCCGACGCTATCCAGTTCGTAGGCCGTGACCGCGATTTCCGTACCTTCCGGGACGAACGGGAAGCGAATAATGCCGCGCGCGAAGGTGGCGGGGGTCGTATTCGGACCCAGCCGCGCAAAGACGGTCTTTTCGTTCGCAGTCGAATCGCCGAACACGCCGTCGCCGTTCAGATCGATAGCGAAGGCCGCGAGGTACGGCGGTCCACCGACCGAGCCGCCATCATATTTGACGAAGGCCGTCACGGATTCACAATTGCGGCGTCCGAGGATGAGCGTATTCACGTTCGCACGCGCGGGCGAATGCGTGCTGAGGACCGCCACCGCGACCAGAAGAGCCGCCATTACCTTAACAAGTGCAGTACGCATCGCGGGATGAGTCCTTTCCTGAAACAACAAAAATGGCGCGCCGCTCATTATTCAGAGCCGACACGCCATAATATAACATCAATTCCGCGCTGTGCGCCGCGAATATCAGCTTTCCGCGAGGAAACCGGAGTGAAGCTGGCGATCCACCCAGCGCCCGATACGCGGCAGGCGGTAATCCGCGCCCTGATTGGTTTGCAGTGCAGCGATGATCGAATAGACGACCATACCAATCGGGAGCGCAAAACTGAGCAGCACCAGCAGCACAAAGAGCGGCACGAGGATAATCAGCAGCAGCGCCCCAACGATAGTGAGGACCAGCGCAATCGAGGTCAGCACGAACGCAACGGAGCCGACGACGAGCAGCGCCGCCCAGCCAACAGTTCCCAGCACTTGCAGCGTGAAGGCTTGCAGCGCCTGAAACGCGACGTATTCCGATTTTTGCCGCCAGTGCAGGTAGATACCCAGCGGGATGAACAGCGTCAAGAGCGAGAGAAAGCCGAAGCTGCTCAACCCGGCGAGGAGCGTCAGGATCGCGCTCGCGTGGGCGATGGTCGCCCACTGGCGTTCTTGCGGCGTAGTGGCGACGCGGCGCGATTTGCGCGGTCCAGGCGCGGTGAAGACCCAATCGCGCTTGGCCTTTTCGGTCGGGGTCGAGAGCCGTTCGCGCGCGAAGTCCTCGGTACGCGGGCGGCCTTCATACGCGGGCGGCAGGTCGTCATCGTTGAGGATGTCTTCGAGGCTCGGCATTGCGCGCCCGTCGCGCGTATACTTCTGCTCGTAATCGCGGATCATCTTCTGCACTTCGGCATCCGACGGTTCGTTCTCGTCGGCCTGCGGGGTCATATCATCCATGTAGGTCGCTCCTGCGCATCACGCTTGCGCGTGTTTATTATCGTGAAAGTGATTACGTAGACTGCATGGGCGAGTTGCGGCATAATTCTACCCGATGAAAAAGAAACATCTCGGCCTCATTTTCGCGGCGCTGGGCGCGCTTGGCATCGCCGCGATTGTGCTGTATGACCTGCTGCGCCACAAGCCGATCACGCTTTTGCAGTTGATCGCGTTCGGGGCGTGTGCGCTGTTGATTGTGATGGGCGCGGCGCTGCTGCCCTTGCGGGACCAGCCCGCGTGACCATATTGAACCGATGGATCGTGCGCGGGCTGCTCGGCGGCGCGCTGGCGCTGCTCATCCTGCATTTTGTCGTGTATGTGGTGTTTGCGGTCAATCTGGCCGGGTTCCCGTTCGATTACGATCAGGGGGAAGGCTTCGAGCTGAACGATACGGTGCTGCTCAGTCGCTTCCAGACGCCATACCGCGACAACGCGGTTTTCCCGTATTACGCGAGCAATTATCCGCCGCTCTATCATGTCTTCCTCGTGCCGTTCGTGTGGCTGTTCGGTCCTGCGTACTGGTACGGGCGGCTGTTCGGCTTCGCGGCAACACTGCTGACTGCCGCTGCGATTGGCTATGCGGTCCAGCGCGCGACGAAGCACCGCGCCGCCGCGCTCATGGCGGGGCTGGCCTATCTCGCTTCCAATTATATTTATCACATCGGACCGCTCTTCCGGCAGCATATCACGATGGTCATGTTCGAGACGCTTGCGATTGTGCTGCTTGCCGTCTCCGAAGACCAAACCGGGGAGCGCCGCCGGACGTTGCTCACGGCGCTGGTAATGCTGCTCGCGGCGGGGTTCACCAAACAGCTCGCGATTGCGACAGTCGGCGGGTTCTTCCTGTATCTGTTCATACGGACGCCGCGCCGCGCGATTATCTACGGGAGCGGGTTCGCGGTGGTCGCGGGCGCGCTGTTTTTGCTATTGAACGTGACGACGGGCGGCCAGTGGTGGACCAATATCATCACGGCGAACGTGAACGGCTACCTGCCGGGGCAGTTCTACGGGCTGCTCGCGCAGTTTCTTTCGCTGCATGGGGCGCTATTCATCCTCGCGGCGCTGTATTTGCTCTATGAGCTGTACCTGTCGCGGCTTTCGGTATATAGCGTGTGGTTCGTCGCGTCGGCGGGGAGCGCAGTCCTTGCGGGCAAGTGGGGCGCGGGCGATAGCTACTTCGCGACGATGATCGCGGCGATGTGCGTGCTTGCCGGGTTGTTCACAGGTCGCGCATTGAAAGCCTATTGGCCGCTCACACAGAACTACATTTACAAAGCGCTTGCCCATTTGCGCGTGTCAAATCGGCTAATCGGCGCGGCGGCGCTGGTTCTGTTTCTGCTGTACGGTCTGGCCGTCATGAAGCTGCCGCTGGATGTCCCCGGCTTTCGCGAGGCGGCACGCGCGCTCAACATTACCTCGAATACGGCGTTCGCAAATTATTACGACTCCGCGAAGTGGACGGTCGGCTATGCGAAATTGGGTCAAATCCCGACTGCGCAGGATATAGCCGCCGGGTGGCGCATCGTGGATTATGCGAAGTCCGACCCTTCTAAACCGATCCTCAGCGAAGAGGCGGCGTTCAGCTTCCTGAGCGGCAAGCCGATTGTCACGAACCCGACGCAGTTGTTGAATTTGTACAACAACAATGCGCTCGACCCATCGGCGCTGATTGAGCAGATTAACGCGAAGGCATTCAGCGTCGTGATTTTCCGCGCGCGGTTCTATCCACAGCCGGTGCTGCTCGCAATTGAGGCGAATTATGTGCTCGTGGAGAAAATCGGGATGAATGATTACACGTATGAGGTGTTGCTGCCGAAGCCGTAATAGGTGAGTGGTCGGACGCCAAAAAGGCGTCCCTACGCAGACAGCACGTTTTGTAGGGACGGTATTCTTGCCGTCCGCGATGCTAATGATTGTTACCAGTTGCTGTTCTACTCCCTCATATAAGTCTCTACACCACCTCACCAAAGGGTTGACACTCTCTATACACCTCTCTAGAATCAGTTGGATAGGAAAAACTACCCACAAGAGGCGCTCATGCGCAAGGCACTGACCGAATTCGCCGGTGATCCGGTCTACAACATGAAGGCGGTCGAGCAGCAAACGGGCATATCGGCGGCGACACTGCGCGCATGGGAGCGCCGCTATCGTCTGGTGGAGCCGAAGCGCACGGTAAGCGGCTACCGATTATATAGTGACCGCGATGTGGCACTGCTGCACTGGGTACAACAGCGCATGGCCGAAGGGTTGACCGTCTCGCGCGTGGTCGCGATGCTTGAAGTGGTGCATAGCGCGGGCGAAACGCTCTTCATCGAAGATGCGCCCGCGTCGACCAGCACACCCCCCCCGGATTCGCCCACGCCACCCGCAAGCCTAATCCAGCCGCTGGTGATGGCACTGATCGACCTGGACGGCGAACGCGCCGACGAGGTGATGGAACAGGCATTCGCGTTGTACACCATGCCATCGGTCTATGTGGACATCATCGCGCCGACGCTGATTGAAATCGGGGAAGCGTGGCATCGCGGCGAGATTTTCATCTCGACAGAACACTTCGCGACGACTTATCTGCGCGGGCGGCTGCTCGCGCTGCTACAAGCCTATGCCAACCGCCCGGATATGCCGACGCTGTTTGTCGGCTGCGCGCCCAACGAGCGGCACGAAATCGGGGCGCTCATCTTCGCGGTGATGCTGCGCCAGCAGGGGTATAATGTGATCTACCTTGGGCAGGACCTCCCGATTGAAGATGTTGTCGAGGCCGCGCTGCACGAGCATCCGGCGATGCTGTGCCTTTCGGCGAGCAACCCGCAAACCGCGCTTGCACTCAAAAACGTTCAGCCGTTGTTCGACGCGGCGAGCCAACCCGCGCCAATCTTCGGCTATGCTGGACGCGCGTTTGACCTTGACCCCGATTTGCGCCGTCAGGTACGCGGCCA
The DNA here is from genome assembly GCA_965246845.1 of Aggregatilineales bacterium. Lineage (GTDB taxonomy): Bacteria > Chloroflexota > Anaerolineae > Aggregatilineales > UBA2796 > JBBRMW01. Next base: position 74,658 of record CBDFFR010000001.1, on the reverse strand, counting down.
CTACCTCGGTGCGGACCCACGCGACGCGCTTGGGCTGGTTCACACACTGTTGCGCGAAGCCAGCAACGGACGGCGCAGCGCGTAGCATCCGAACCGCGCAAAATTTGCGGGCGGTGAGCGCGGGAAGCGGCACAAACGCAATTCATCCTGATAAGACGCAATATCGCGCTGAGGGGCTTCGCCCCGAAGTTGCCCACTGTCAGGTGGGTCGGGATATTGCATCTTATCGAGACCAAAGCGAGCGAAATTTATTTTCGCCGCGGTCCCGGAGCCTTGGCGACGGGATTGGTCTTGATAAGATCGCCTATCGCGCCGAGGAGCCGCAGGCGACGAGGGCAAGTAATCCCTTCGGGATTACTCGGGATGGCGCGAGTTATCGGGGGCAATCTCCGATTGCTCCTGATAAGCCCTTTTATCGGAAGCTAAGTGCAATTTCGGCGTTTTACAGGCGCGAACATGCAGCCGATTGAAGAAATCCTCGCAGCGTTGGGGAATGATGCGACCTTTCGCGCCAATGTCGTCGCGTGGGAACGCTTTGCGCCGCGCGCTGCACGCTTCGCGCCATTTCCGGCAGCGCTGGATGTGCGGCTGCGCGATCATCTCAAGGCGCGCGGCATCCATGCGCTGTACACGCATCAGGCGCAGGCGGTCGAACTGGCGCTCGCGGGTCGCAACATTGCGGTCGTGACTTCGACGGCCAGTGGCAAGACACTCTGCTACAACCTGCCCGCGTTGCAAACCTGCCTGCAAGACCCAAACGCGCGGGCGCTCTACCTCTTCCCGACCAAAGCACTCGCGCAGGATCAGGCCGCCGCGCTCGCGGACGCAGGAACGGAATTCGATATTCCGGTACGTATCTATGATGGCGACACAGCGCAGAGCCACCGCGCGGCAATCCGCACGTCGCCGGGCATCATCCTGAGCAACCCGGATATGCTGCATCAGGGCATTTTGCCGTCGCATACCAAATGGGCGCGCTTCTTCGAGAATTTGCGGGTGGTGGTGCTGGATGAATTGCACACCTATCGCGGCGTGTTCGGGAGCCACGTCGCGAATGTAATCCGGCGGCTGCGGCGCATTTGTGCGTTCTATGGCTCGGACCCGCTCTTCATTTGCACGTCCGCGACGATTGCAAACCCAAAAGAATTGGCTGAACGGCTGATCGAAGCGCCGTTCACCGTGATCGATGACGACGGCTCGCCGCGCGGCGAAAAGCATTTCATCCTCTACAACCCGCCGCTGGTCGATCAATCCAACGCGATCCGGCGTAGCTACATGCTGGAGAGCCGCTCAGTCGCGCGCGGGTTCATCGAGAGCGGCGTACAGACGATCATCTTCGCGCGGGCGCGGCTGACCGCCGAACTGCTGCTCGGCTATATTCGCGAGGGTTTGCCGGAACCTGAGCGCGTGCGCGGCTATCGGGGTGGCTATCTCGCGTCGGAGCGGCGCGAAATCGAGCGCGGGCTGCGCGATGGCGTGGTCGGCGGCGTGGTTGCGACCAACGCGCTCGAACTCGGCATCGACATCGGGCAGCTTGGCGCGGTCGTGATCGCGGGCTATCCGGGGACGCTGGCGAGTACCTGGCAGCAGGCCGGGCGCGCGGGACGGCGGGCGGGGATCGCGGCGGCGGTGCTGGTCATGTCCGGCGCGCCGCTCGATCAATATATCGCGCTGCATCCGCGCTACCTGTTCGAGACAGCGGTGGAACACGCGCGCATCAACCCCGACAACCTGATGATTTTGCTGAATCATGTGCGCTGCGCGGCCTATGAATTGCCGTTTATGCGCGGGGAGACTTTCGGCGGGTTCGGCGTGGTGGATGATATTCTCGATTTTATGGCAGAGGATGAGGGCGTGCTATCGGCCTCGGCGGGCGGCTATCGCTGGATCGCGCCCGAACCACCCGCCGGGAACGTCAGCCTGCGCACCGGAACCAGCCAGCCAATTTTGATTCAGGATATGAACAATGGCACGCCCGCGCTGATCGGGCAGGTGGACCGCGAGACCGCGCCGCTGATCGTGCATCCCGGCGCGATTTATTTACATGAGGGGCGGCAGTATGCGATTGACGCGCTGGATTGGGAACTCGGCGTCGCGAACGCCAAACCGACGCAGGTGGATTTTTATACGGAAGCGATGAGCGCCGCGAGCGTGCGCGTTTTGCGAGAGGCGTCGTCGGATGTCTTCGGTGATGTTTTGACCGCGCATGGGCTGGTCGAGGTGACGAGCAAGGCGGCGGGCTATCGGATCATTCGGCGCTATACGCATGAAATTCTCGGCTATGGCGAGATCGATTTGCCGGAACAGCGCTTCGAGACGAGCGCCTATTGGCTTTCGCTCACGCCGGACCTGACCGCCGCGCTGGAAGATGCGGGCGTCCTCGTCACGCCCAACGATTACGGTCCGAACTGGCAGGAGCAGCGCAAGAAAGTCCGCGCGCGCGATAATTACCGTTGCACGCGCTGCGGCACGCCGGAGCCGCCCGAACGCGAGCATCACGTTCACCACATCCGGCCATTTTACACGTTCGGGTATGTGCGCGGACAGAATACAAGTTACCTTGCGGCGAACCAGCCCGACAACCTGCAAACGCTGTGTCCATCGTGCCACCGCATCATGGAGACGAGTTCGCGCGGCAATTCCGGGCTGGTCGGCGTCGGGAACGTGCTGCGCAATATCGTCACGCTGTACCTGATGTGCGAGCCGGGCGATATTGGCATGGTCGCGGATGCGCGCAACGATTACACACAAGCGCCGACGATTACGCTTTACGACAACCTGCCCGCCGGGCTTGGGTTCAGCGAAAAACTCTATGAACTGCACGCACAGTTGATGGACGCCGCGAAGAACCTGATCGAGGATTGTCCCTGCGCGTCAGGCTGCCCGGCCTGCGTCGGTCCGGTGATTGATCTGGGAAGCACGGCGAAGCAAACCGCGCTGCGCCTGGTTACGGCGATGCGCGCAAGCGGCGGTCTCGCTCAGTCGATGTAATACGTCATGCGCTGCAAGTGCGCCACCGGGTCGATGTACTGTACATGCACACCGGTCGGGACGACAAGTGTGATCGGCGCATAGTTCAGGATCGCGCGCACGCCCGCCTTAACGAGATTATCCGCGACTTCCTGCGCAAAGCGCGCGGGGACGGCGACCATGCCGATTTTCACCTTCTGCTCGCTGACGACCTTGCCGAGATCACCGGCAGGCAGAATTTGCATCCCGTTCAATTCGCGCCCAATTATCTCCGGGCTGCTATCGAACACAGCGACAATGCGGAACCCGCGTTCCAGAAAGCCGCCATAGCGCGCGATGGCGTGGCCGAGGTCGCCCGCACCGACCAGCGCGACCGCCCATTCGTGATCGACTTGCAAGATCTGCTTAAGCTGGCCGAGCAGGTGGTTAATCTGATAGCCCGTGCCTTGTTTGCCGAACTCGCCGAAATGCGAAAGGTCCTTGCGGATTTGCGCGGAACTGATACCGAGCCGCTGGCCGAGTTCGTGCGACGAGGTAATGTCATGTCCTTCATCCGCGAGTTGACTGAGCGCGCGAAGATAGATTGGCAGGCGGCCAATCACAATATCGGGAATGTCCACAGGAGCCGCCATTGCGCCCCGTCCTCCGTTCACGGTAAGAGCCATGTCGTGACCGATGTACCTGCTAATCATCTTTGTGAAACTCGCCACTATTGTACCGCAGATAGCCCGGCTGATCAATTCACGAGCGACGAGCCGTTGCGTAAAAGCTGAGAACGCAGTGAGCAGCAGTATGTTTGGGGCGCGATGACGGGTAAAATCCGAGAGTCGGAAAGGGGAGCTGAGCTGTGCGTCGGATCGTGATCATCGCGGTGGTGCTGCTGGTTGTTGGTGGCGGTGGCGCGTATGCGTACTCACGCTACAGTGCAGGCCGCGCCGCGCAAAAACCGAATATCCGTCAGGTGACGATAGATCGCGGCGATATGACGCTCAGTGTGAACGCGACCGGGAGCGTTGCGGCGTTGCGCACGGCGAAGCTGAGTTTCGATACGCCGGGGTTGGTCGTCGCGGTCGCGGTTGCGGAAGGGCAGCGCGTATTGGCCGGGGCGCTGCTCGCCAAACAGGACGACACGGGCTACCAGCTTGCCGTGACGCAAACGGAAGCTGCGCTCCGTGCCGCGCAACTCGGCCTCGATCAACTCAAGCAGCCGCCTTCGGAAAAAGACCTTGCGGTGGCAAAGGCGAACGTGAAAGCTGCAAAGGATAGCTACAGTGCGATTGCCGGGAGCGTGGATGCAACCGCTGTCAACGCCGCGCAACTGAAATACCAGCAGGCGCAGCAGGCCGCGCTGGATGCGACACAGCACCGTATGGATGTGGGCGGGCGCGCGAAGCAGGACTCGCCGGAGTTTCAACTTGCACTCGCGCAGGAAGGGCAGGCGTCATTCGGTGTCGAAGCCGCGCGGCTGCAAGTCGAAGCCTTGAAGCGCGGTCCCGATAGCCGCATCCTCGGCGCGGCGAAGAGCCGCATCACGCTCGCGGAAGCAGAACTCGCGCGGCTACAAGCGGGCGCGCTCCCGGTCCAAATTGATCAGGCAGAGTTAAAGGTGCGGCAGGCGCAAACTGCGCTCGATCAGGCCAAACAGCAGCTTGCGACGACCGAACTCCGCGCGCCATTTGCGGGCGAAGTGACCACCGTAACGCTTCGCGAGGGCGGCTTATCGCTCTCGACTGTTGCGGGGATTGTCCTCACCGACCGCTCACAGTTGAATGTGAATATCAACGTGGACGAGATCGACATCGGGCAGGTACGCGAAGGCCAGCCCGTGACGCTTACCTTTGATGCGCTTTCCGGTGAGCTTTACGGCGGGACGGTAGCGCGCATCGCGCCCGCGCCCAATCAGGGAACGACCGTCACGTATCAGGTGCAGGTCTTGCTGCCGCCGGATGCGATGCGCGTCAAACCGGGCATGACGGCCAGTACCACGATTTCCATCCGGCAATTGAAGAATATCGTGCGCGTCCCGAATATCTTTGTGAGGCTGGATCGGCGCAGCGGACAGGCCTATGTGAACCTCGTCGCGCCGGATTTGACGCTCACCGAAATTCCGGTGCAGTTGGGTTTGCGCACGGATGAATATAGCGAAGTCGTGGCTGGGCTTGCCGAAGGCGATAGCGTGGGTGTCAACCTCGACAGCGGGTTCAGCCTGTTCGGGCAATAACGATCCTATCTTGGACGATGCGAGCGCGTCACACCCCGGCTTCAATCCGAAAGGCGCGGAACACGCCCGCTAAATCCTTCGGCGTGTAATGTGCATTTAGGCCGCTGGGGTTTGGCAATATCCACAAGTCGGCGCTCTCTAATAGTTCGGGCTGTTTGCCCATCACCGCACGCGGACGGGCGAACGCGACCCGATAGGCGCTGATGCCCAACATGGCAACGGTGCGCGGCGTGTATTCCCGCACGATCCCGCGTAAACGGTCCGCGCCCACGACCAATTCTGCGCGGGAGAGTTCATCGGCGGCGGCGGTCGCGCGCGTCGCGAGATTGGTAATCCCGATCCCGATTTTGAGGAGTTCATACTCTTCGGCAGGCGCGAGCAGGCGTTCGGTGAACCCCGCCGCGTAGAGTGTCGGCCAGAAGCGGTTGCCGGGACGCGCGAAATGATTGCCTGTATAGCTCGACACCAGACCGGGATTAATCCCGCAAAAGAGCAGCCGCAGGTTCGGCGCGAGCAGGTCCTGCGTGGTCTTGCCAGCGGAGGCAAGCAGGTCCGCGCGGGTGGGCAGCTTCATGGCAAGCGCTCACATTGATCGAAGTGCGTGCTGATCCAGACGAGCCGAGTCACAAGCAGGAATGGCCTGAATTTGAAACTGAGATTCACAAAAAAGCGCCCGCTTCGGAATAGCGAACGCTGATTATAGCAGGCACATAAAGGTGCGGCGGCTATCAATGAGCGTCCGCACCTTTATACTAAATTGTGGTGACGGTATTCGCCACGGGTGTACCCAGCGCATCCTTGAGGAACGCTTTGATCGAATGGGTTGGAATGGCCGCGCCCACCTGATTCCCGGTCAGCAAGGTATTCACGCCCACCAGCCGCCCACCTGCATCGACCAGCGGACCGCCCGAATTGCCGGGGCGCACCTTCAGATTGATCACCACCCAATCCTTACCATTGGTGATTTCCGGCAGGTCTTCGCCCGCACCGATCACCACGCCGCCACTTGCCGCGCCGACCACGCCCCAGGGATGGCCGACTGCGAACACCCACTGACCGGGGCGCAGCTTCTGCGAATCGCCGAGTGCGATGGTTGGCAGGTCGGCTGCTTCGATGCTCAGTGCCGCGAGGTCACGTTCGGTATCCATCGCGAGGATGCGCGCGTTCAGCTTGCGACCGTCGGCAAGCGTAACGGTCGGCGTGACGGGACCGGACGCCGCACGCGGACGCCGATAGCCGCGCATCGCGTCGAGACCGCCAACGACATGCGCGTTGGTGATGATGAGACCATCCGCGTGCCAGATCGTCCCTGCGCCGTTGCCTTCGCCGTAATTGATACGGACGAGGCTGCGCCGGACGTTTTCGATTACGGCAGACATATCCTGATTGAGTTCAGAGAGAGACATTGAGGTTCTCCGGGGAGGCCGCCAGCTTTCAGCCGCCAGCCGCCAGTTAGACTTCGTTACCTAATAAGATCGCCCGGTCATGAATGGACCGGGCTAGTACGGTCCGGCTTCTCCAAAACTGACGAAACCAGACCGTAACAGCGCGGCGGCTTTAGCCCCGCGCCGTGTGATGCGCTAACTACGCGCGCTCGCCAATCGTGACGGAAAGTTCCGCCTTCTGGCCGCCGCGCAATACAGTTGCGCTGGTCGCCGTGCCGACGCCGTGCGCCGCGAGTGCTGCCGCGAGGTCATCCATCCCGCTCACCGAGCGCCCGCCGAAGCTGATCAGCGTATCGCCAACGAGCAGGCCGCCCTTATCCGCCGGGCTGTCATTCTCGATGGAGACGAGCAGCAAGCCCGTTTCCTGCCCGGCCATCTCGCGCAGTGCGCTCTGCAAGCGGATCGGCTGCGCGCCGACGCCCAGATAGCCCTGCTTGACCTTGCCGTGCTGGAGCAGCGTATCGACTACCCGCGCGAGGGTCGCGGTCGGGATCGTCAGGCTGGTGTCACGCATCGCGGAAGTATTCATCCCGATCAACGCGCCGTTGGCATCGACCAGCGGACCGCCGGAGAAGCCAGGGAACATCTCGACATCGGTTTGCACGTAGGTATCGAGGACGCCGCCGCGCGTGCCGCCGTCCCTGCCGAGCGCAGAGACGATGCCGAGCGTAGAGAGGACATCCTTACCCGGACGGCCAATCGCGAGGACGAGATGGCCGACCTTCAACGCATCGAAGGAAACGCGCTCGAAAGCGGAGCCATTGCCATTGAACTTGAGGACGGCCAGATCGGTCGAGGGGTCGCGCCCGGCGAGGGTCGCATCGACGGTTTCGCCGCCCGGCAGACCGATACGAATGTTTTCGTCTTTTTCAACGACGTGGTTGGCCGTGACGACGACGCCCGGCTGCCAGAGGATGCCCGTCGCGGAGAGACGGCGGCGCGCTTCGACGCGGACAGTCGCGGTGGCGGCCTTCGCGACGGTTTCTGCGAGGGCGTTCGAGAAATTCATCAGGGTTTCGGACATGAGGAGTTGCTCCATAGGCTCAAGTGATAGCCGTATCATACGGCACGGAGCGCGGCGCGTCACCCGCCCTCTTGTGGGCAGCAAGCTAGACGAAAGATCAGTCACCCGGACTGCCCGCGCAGTCCGGTCCACTTCTGTTGTTTTGTGTCGATTACGAAGGGGAATTCAGGGCAGCCTTCCAGCAAGCCGCAGAAGGCCGCCGACGATTTGTGCGCGCTCCGCACGCAAAATTTCACCAGATTCGGCCAGGCGGCTTGCTTCTACTTTGAACCCGTCGCTGAGGATGGACAAACTCGCGGGAGAAAAATCGTTTACTAATCCGCGAACGGCGCGGTTCAGGTGTGTTTGGAGTGTTTCAATCTCTACATCTGGTGCGGAAATCATTTTTGTGATTTCTGCGACCTCGGCAGCAGTTTTCGCAGCGGCTTCGTTACCAGCAGCCCGAAATGCGTCAACGCGAAGCTGTGCAATTTGCGTGAGGGCATCCGCACTTTCAGCGCGTTCGGTATCGCGTCCGATGATCATAATGTCAGCAATTTGCTGGAATTGTTCGTAGTCCTGCTCAGCGATCAATTGACCAAGCGCGGTGATCATTGGGGGCGTTAGCCGTCCTTCGTCAAAAAGCGGACCGAACAGGTCCGGGTCCATCCGGGGTGGGCGTGGTGCGGCAACATAATTGTCGCTAAATTTCTTAATGAAAGGGCAACTGACCGGCTGGGTGGTGGTGGTTCCATCCTCAGCGGTCCTCGTAATTGAGACCCAGGTTGGGTCAACACATTTGCCGCAGTATTCGAGCAGGCCGGATTTGCATGACATGACTCTTCTCCTTTTCGACAAAACCTACTTTGGACATTGCTGGAACGACTTCCGTGCCTCAGCTTCCCGCTTCGGAAAGCCGAGATTTGGGTCAGCGTAAAAATTTGAGTCTTGAAGGATGGGAAAATATTCCCGCCAGGTTGCGCACGCGCTCTGCGGGTTGTTTGTCTTCACAAAACACATTGCCCTATAGAACAGCATCTCCTCTCCACTATCCAACGGAAATTGGTCGGGCATGAGGTCCCGCAGAATGCCTAGCGCTTGTTCACAATCGTTCTGGTCGTAATAAACAATCGCCTCCTCACGCTGCACACGCGCCCGTACCCCGTTCTCGGCAGTGCTGTACGGCAGAATTTGTTTGAGGAGATCAAGTGCCTTCTGATATTCACCCTGAGTTCGGAAGATGGCTGCGCTTTGCAAAAACGGTTCCACATTGTTGCCGTTTGTCTGCTTTGCTTTCGCATAGGCTTCCAAAGCGCAGGTCGCATTGTTGATCTGCTGGCACGCATTCGCCAGCGCCAGCCAGCGCGTCTCTGCGTCAGACCCCGGAAGCCATGTAAATCTTGTTTCACAGTAATCTATTGTAAGTTGTGCTGAGAGTGGCCTGGAGTCATCAAGGTCTCGCCCATCCATACGCAGCGCGGCGCAGTAATAGGGAATGGCAGCCTCAGGCGAAGCCTTCAGATTCGCGCCGGCAAAGTATAGTTTGGTCGCATTGCTGATCAGGTAGAAGTACAGAATGACAATGACGACGGAAACAACGATGATGAAACTCATAACGAGATTACGAATAATTTTGAGCCGACGCCGCTGACTGGCCGCTATATATTCGGTCTGCAGCTTCGTCAACTCTGGTAACTCAAGTCTCGAGCTGCGACGCTGGCGTATCCACCGCGCGTAACTGCTCAGTTCGGGAATGCTCAGGAGGAAGCCCGATGCCCGCTGGTGAGTCAGCCAATTTTCGGCGCGCACTGTCAGGCTGGTATGCTGTTCGCTATCTTCGTGATCGCGACCGAGGGAACCGACGAGTGCCTCGACGCGCTGCTCGAATGGATCGGACGGATGGTCGCAGGATGGATCGTCACAAGACGGATTTACGATGCGCTTGTCCGAATCGGGCTGGCAGATACTCTCTGGCGTATCTCGTTTACGCATTTGAATGTAATTGAGCTTGTCATTCAGGAAAACGAAATGTTCCGATGCCTCTTTACCCCAATCCTGAGCATCCCAAAACTCTTTAAATCGGGAGGCGTCGTTCACTGCGCGCCGATTAACAGGGAATATCCGCTTGCCTGCGCCAAGCGCGATGCGCAGTTCCTCGTTGCATATCTTGCTGCGATGCCAATCCGGGCTGAGAACGACGATCAGAGCGTTACTTGATTTAATCCCATTCTCTATGACGTTCCGCCACTCCGTACCATAATCGATGCGATGATAATCGACCCATACCTCTAACCCATGCTGTTGCAGTTGAGCCGCTAAACGTTTGACAAAGATTTGATCAATGCGTGAATAAGAAATCATTAGATCGGGCATGGTTATATCTCGAAATTAAAAGGTAAGTCCTAGTTTATGCCGAATAAGTATAGTGTACTTTTTTAAATTGTACAGCTATTTTTAGTGCAGAGTTTTTAAAAGATGGATGGGCATGTTGTTGACAGGGAACTGTCAAATTATTGATAAAGTATAGTGGAACGCGGTATACTACCCATGTTTACTTTCGGGAAAATGCGAGACCATGACCCAACCCGCCGATCAGTGTCCCGTCGATCACGGCCAATCTGCGCCCGTCGCGCTGCAAGACCTGCCCACTCCCAAAGGGACGAATGGATTGCCCTTTGTTGGCGATTTGCCCGAATTTTTGATGAACCCCGTTAAATTTGGGGACCGCCGCCGTGCAAAGTTCGGCGATGTGTATTATTTCAATCTGCTCGGCGCGCGGACGATTGGCGTGGGCGGCTCCACAGACCATCAATGGGTCTTCACGGGCGAGAATAAGTTCCTGCGGGGACGCTGGGTCGCCAGCATTCGCGCGCTGCTCGGCAATCGCGGTGTTTCGGTCATTTATGGTGAAGAACACCGCGCCCGGCGGGCGATCCATGCGCCGGGTTTCAGCTACGACGCGATGAGCGAATTCATCCCTGTGATCAACCGGATCGTTGCACAGACATTTGAGGATTGGGCGGCAAGCGGCGCTGAAATTGAAGTCGTGAGCGCCATGCGTCGGCTTACTTTCGCTATCGCCAACGCATTCGTTTTTGGCGACACGGATAGCGTCGAAAGCGCGTCGCTCGTTCGCGAGTTCGAGATACTGGTTTTGGGATTTTTCAGTATTCCAATCAATGTGCCGTTCCTGCCGTTTGGCAGGGCGCTCCGCGCAAAGCAGCGGATGTTCGATATTTTGGGGAAGGTCATCGCGGAACGCAAACGCTCCGGCGAACCCGGCGGCGGTGTCCTGGGAACGATGCTGCGCGTGCGCGATGCTGCAGGCAACCCGCTCGATGACGAGGTGATTGTCCACGATATTCAGGCGTTGCTATTTGCGGGTCACGAGACGACGATCACCGCCAATACCTATTTGATCATGTTCCTCGCGCAGAACCCGGCGGTGTTGGCGCGGGCGCGCGATGAGCAGAACGGCTTGCCGGATGAAGCCCTGCGCGACCCGGCAAGCCTCAAGCGGATGTCCTATGCGGATTGCGTGATCAATGAAACGCTGCGCTACTATCCCCCCGTCGGCGGGATGTTCCGCGTGATGACGCAGGACTCGGAATACAAGGGCTATCGTATCCCCGCCGGGTACGTGATCGCGATCACGCCCGCCAGTACGCACCACGACCCCACGATCTGGACCGACCCCGCGAAATTCGAGCCGGAGCGCTTCGAGCGCGGCGAACACAAGAAGCAGCCGTTCACGTTTATTCCGTTCGGCGGCGGTCCACGCCTGTGCCTCGGACAGAATTTCGCGATGACGGAGATGCGGATTATCCTCGCACAGCTCGTGCGTAATTACGATTGGGAAGTGCTGCCCGATCAGGATTTGACGCCGCGCATGTTCCCCTCACCGACGCCGAAGAAGGGCATGAAAATCCGGTTCGCAAAGCGCGACGAGTCGGAACAGATCGGGCAGGTCGCGAGCATCAACGCCTGATCATTCACGGGTCGGGCTTGCCCGACCCCTACACAAAATATGCACTCCGTTGTAGGGGCTGCGGCTTGCCCAACCCACTCAATCAAATCATCTGCGCTACGATTCGCGCGCTTGCGGGTTGATTCACCCGCACACAAGGAAAAGCAACACATGGCGCAGTTTACGGATAAAGTAGCGATTGTCACGGGCGGCAGCCGGGGCATCGGGCGCGGCATCGCACTCGAACTCGGCAAGCGCGGCGCGGCGGTCGTGGTCAATTACAACGCGAGCGCGAATGCGGCGCAGGAAGTCGTCGCGGCGGTCGAAGCAGCAGGCGGCAAAGCGCTCGCGATACAGGCGGATGTCTCGAAGCTGGTCGATGCGGACGCGCTCATCAAGGCTGCGATAGAGACCTTTGGCAAGCTGGATATTCTGGTGAATAACGCCGGGACCACCCGCGACGGCCTGATCGCGCTCATGAAAGAGGAAGATTGGGACCTCGTAATCGATACGAACCTGAAAAGCGCGTGGAACTGCGCGAAGGTTGCCAGCCGCGCAATGATGCGCAAACGCTATGGTCGCATTATCAATATTTCCTCGGTGAGCGGCATCGCGGGCAACGGCGGCCAATCCAATTACAGCGCAAGCAAGGCGGGATTGATCGGCCTCACCAAAGCGCTCGCGCGTGAACTCGCGGGGCGCTCGATCACCGTGAACGCCGTCGCACCGGGCTTCGTCGGTACGGATTTGACGAAGGACCTGCCGCCAAACATCATCGAGCAGGTCAACAAAAGTATCCCACTGGAACGCTGGGGCAGCGTCGAGGATGTGGCGTATGCAGTCGCGTTTCTTGCCTCCGACGAAGCGGCGTACATCACCGGGCAGGTGTTATCGGTCGATGGCGGGCTGGTGATGGGCTAACGGACCGTCACCTTCCCAAGCGTGAGATACCCCGCCACGTCCGGGTTTGGCGCGAAGGGCAGCGGCTGCGGGTCCGCATAGAAATAGACCTTGATGCCAAGCGTGTACGTCCCGGCGGGTAGTGTTGCCGGGATACGCGGCTCATCGAAGCGGAGTTCGCCCGCTCTCCAGCCGCTCATGCGCTCCAGACCATCGAGCGGCGGTCCGTCGTGTTGCGCGACCAGTGCGCCCGCGCTGTCCAGCAAAAACACGGACGTGCTGTAATCGAGCGCGAGATCAGCGCGCACATCCCACCACAACGCGACCGGGAGCGCCGCGCCGCGCGCGATCTCATTCGGGTAACTGACCTTCGCGAGTGCGAGACGACCATCGAAAACGGCGCGTGGTTCCCCGGTCGGTGCGCGATCATAGCGCCAGATATGGATCAGGTTCGTCATGAGGTGCGTCTCCAGTTGACTTGCCGTGCGCCGGAAGCCGTGACCCTCCAGCAGCGGGATAATCCCACCCTCGTCTTTACTCCACTGCACCAGCCACAGACTATCAACGCGGTTCACGTAATCGAGCAGCCGCGCGCTAAATTGATCGCCGTAACGTTCGGACCATTCCGGTTTACTGACCAATGGCAGCGTCGCGGGGTCCACATTCAGGTCGCGCCCCAGGTGATAGCGCAGCGCGAAATCATCGACCCACACATCCATCAGGATCGGCTCATCCGTGAGGCGGTAGCGCAGCACATCGGCAGCAACCGCACGCCAGGGCGGTTTGACGAAATAGGCATCGGTGGTGAGCAGCCCGACCGCCACAAGGATCACGATAAGGAACAGGCGCGCGGTACGTTCGAGGTTCATCAGGCCATGCCCAATCAGGATCGCAATCGCGGGCGTGACGAGCAGCAGATTGCGCGTGGTCAGGATTTGAAAGCGCGTGTTGATTATCACCAGCAGCGCAGCGGGCAGCCCCGCCCATAGATATAAATATAATCCGTTGCGGAGCATTCGGCATTCGATGCGCGGCCTGCCCTTGATATAAATCAGCGTGACGCCGCCGAGCAACATCAGCCCGAAGGTCAGCCCCCACCCCGCGCCGAATAGATCACCCCGCAGCCCGATGAAGGTCTCCGGCGTGTTCGGCAGGCTGTTCTGGAACAAAATCGGGCGCGTATAGCGTATCTGGCTTTGCTGGATGAAGATGAACGCCCAGGGCAGCCACGCGACGCCGATCATCCCCAGCCGAAAGATTAAATCCGGCCAGCGGCGCAGTGGGCGCACCGCGATCAGGATATGTAAACCCTGCACGAGCAGTACGAACGCGCCGAGGTAATGCGTATATAGCAGCGCGACCCCGGCGAGTAGCCAGCCGATACCATTCCAGAGGTTCGGACGGCGCAAGTAGCGCAAATAAAATAGCCCGGTCAGCAGCGCGAGCGCGGCCATTTGGGAGTAATGCCGCGTTTCCTGCGCGAACAGAATATCGTGATCGGCGAGCGCGAGCATCAACGCGGCGAGCAACCCCGCCCCGCGCGACCGGAACGCCTCGCGCCCGACCTGATACGCGACCGCAATTCCGAACAGCGACCAGAACGTGGAAAGCATCCGTGCCATGCTCTCGCTGTTGCCGACCAGTGCGATCCAATAATGAAAAAGGGCGAAGTAGAGTGGTGGGTGCTGGTCGGCGGCCATCGTCTGCACCACATCCGCGAGCGTCGGACCTTTGGCGAGGAGCATCGTCCAGCCTTCATCCGCCCAGAACGACTCCTTGTTGATGCTCCAGATGCGCAGCAAGAACGCGAGCAGCAGGACGCCCGCCGTTGCCCAAATCCAGATATTGCGATTATTGGATGTGGCGGGTGCTGAGTTCAAATATTCATCCTGATCACGCAAGAGGTTGGGCAAGCCACGACCCCTACACTACAGCGCGGTCTAGCTGATCCAGTCGCGGCGAGCAGGGTCAATGGTGCGGTGCTGGTAGCTGTTCTTGCATTCCATACACACGAACCCGGCTTCGACCGCGCGCGTATCGCGCCATCGCCATCGCACGCGCCCCATGTGGTGTTTGCACACCGGGCGGTAGCAGCTTGGGCAATAATCGCCTTCCGCGAAGCCGCTCTCGCCGAAGCGGGCTTTATCCTGCGGTTTGCTGTCACACAGATAACAATACGGTACGGCCAAATTCCGGTACTCCGCACACAAACCAGAGGGTGAGTATACCGCACGCGCCGCAACTCTGTTAAACGAAATCTGGTTCTTGACTCATCGTTCCAGAATGGGTATGATGAGTGTGGAAGAAGGCAGCGATGGCACGTCCCAAAGAGTTCGATGAACGTGAGGCACTTGGCAAGGCGCTTGAGGTTTTCTGGCGCAATGGCTATGCCAACACGTCCATGCAAGACCTGACAGACGCAATGCAAATCAGCCGCCAAAGCCTGTACGACACCTTTGGCGACAAGCACGTGCTGTTTCTCGCCACCATGCAGCACTACATCCGTACCGCTGGCGCGTACTGGGTGCGTCCGCTCTTCGAGAGCGACGATATTCATACAGCGATGCGGCGCACATTCGGGAACATCATCGACGAATCGATGACGGAACCACTCGGCAGGGGCTGTTTCACCGTGAATGCCGCTGTCGAGTGTGCGCCTGATGATGCGGAAGTCACCGATTGCTTGATCGCAGCGGTGACGGAGACGAAAGCGTGCTTCTACAATGCGCTCGTCGCTGCGCAAGTGCGGGGCGAACTCAGCGACTCCATCAACGCGAAAGCGATGGCGAGCTACTTCCTGAATGCCGTGCGCGGGTTGCGCGTGATGGCACGCATGAGGCCGGACCGCGCCGCGATGCAGGATATTGTCGATGTGACGCTTTCCGTACTGGGCTGACACTAGGCTGATGAGCTGTTTTTCTTCCCTATTCCGGAACGATCAGTCTATTATGACTGTGGATTCACCTGTTCAATAATGGAAACGAGGAGTTATCATGGGTAAGTTGACTGGAAAAATCGCGGTCATCACGGGCGGCAACAGCGGGATTGGTCTTGCGACCGCGAAGGAGTTCATTGCCGAAGGTGCGCAGGTGATCATCACCGGGCGCGATCAGGCGACGCTTGACTCGGCTGCAAAGGAGACCGGTGCGCTGCTCGCGCTGCAGATCGACGTGCAGAAGCTGGGCGATCTGGATCGGCTCGCGAGCGAAATCCAGAAAGCGGTCGGCAAGGTGGATGTGCTATTCGTCAACGCCGGACTCGCAAAGCTGGGACCATTGAACGCGGTCAGCGAAGCCGACTTCGACACGGTGATGGATGTCAACTTCAAGGGCGCATTCTTCACGATCCAGAAGCTGCTTCCGCTCCTCAGCGACGGCGCATCAATCATCCTGAATGGGTCAGTCAATGCCCACGTTGGTTTCGGGGGTGCGTCCGTCTATTCTGCGAGCAAGGCCGCCGTGCATTCGCTGGCGCGCACCCTCAGCGCGGAACTCAGCGAGCGCAACATCCGTGTAAATACCCTGACAATCGGTCCGATCAACACGCCGATGTGGGGCGCGAAATCGGAACTTCCCGCGGAAATGCTGGCCGGGTTTGCGCAGGTGGTGCAAGGCAAAGTTGCGGTCAAGCGCTTCGGTGAGGCCAGCGAAGTCGGCAAGGCCGCCGTGTTCCTCGCGTCGGATGACTCGTCCTATGTGGTCGGTTCGGAAGTGACGACCGACGGCGGGATGATGTTGAATATGGCGTAGCGATCACTTCTAGACGGGCTGGGCAAGCCACAGCTCCTACATATACGCGGTCTGGTGTAGAGGCAGGGCTTTACCCACTCAGGCAACAATACGTTGCCCGGCACGTCCGGTTCGCGGTATAACTTGCGAACAAACCACCATCGGGCAACTCATAAACGCGCATGAATCATCAGGCCGCCTTTCTCGATCTCGTCCAGCTTCACGAACGCACATGGGGCGCGGAGCAATATGCAGGGCGTCCGACGCTCGCGCAGTTGTTAAGCGCGCCGATTGTCGCGGTGTGGTCCGGCAAGGCCGAAATCACGGTCGACCCCAAACAGGCGCGGCTCCAGCGGCAGCCCGTCGCGGGCAAGGACGCCTACCTATTGATGACCACGCACCAGAGCGCGGAAGAACTCAACACCGCGCTCACGGATTTGCTGCTGCTGCGCAAGGTGACGCCCTTCGCGATGCGCAAACTCTCGAAGCTGTATGTGAATCAGAAGGAAGTCGAGATTATCGGCGTAAAGCTGGTGGTGAACCAGAAGTAGCCTTTTTACGGCTCGGTTGGCGACAGCTTATGGAACCAGTCATGATATGGAAGTAATTCCCCAAGCGTCATTACCTTGTCCATATCCATAATCACTTCGGTATCGACTTTACCGCCTTGAATTTGTCGCATGAACTCTCGACAGCGACCGCATGGCGCGAGTATATGCGTCCCGTTGTCACCTATCCACACCGCTACAATTTTCTGAATACGATACTCCCCGGCGGTCACCATCGCGGCGATTGCGCTGTGTTCGGCATAGAAACCAATCCCTGAGCTGACATCCATGCACACGCCGAGGTAGATGTTTCCTTGATCAGTGATGAGTGCCGACCCCACATCCCCCACGAGGTAAGTCCCAATGGTGTGTGGATGCACAACCGAGGCTGCTCTTTCGATTAGCAAAGCGTTGGATATGTCAATCACCGCATTATTCCTGTATTGCTGGAGCCGCCGCGTGGCGCGGGAAAGCCTCGATCAGCCGCCCGAAGGCCTTGATCCCTTCCACGAAATCGCTCACACGGATATTCTCGTTCGGTGCGTGGACATGGCTGCCACTCCATCCACAGCCGAAATTGGCCGCGGGGACGCCGTGCGCCTGGCACAGCTCGTACATCGGACCGCTACCGGGGCTGATCGGATAGACAATCGGCGCGATGCCGCCTGTCGCGTACAGGGCTTCAACGGCGGCCTTCGCGATGGCGCTCTCCGGTGAGGTGCGCGCGGGCATCGTGTTCCCCTCGAAGGGGATGACCTCAATATCGTCGTAGCCGCGCCGGGCGAGATGCGTCCGTATCAGGTCGAGGACGATTGCGGGTTGCAGGTTCGGGACGAGCCGCAAATCCAGCTTCGCACGCGCCATCGCGGGAATGACCGTCTTCGTGCCGTCGCCCTCGAACCCGCCCGAAATGCCATTGATCGTGCATGTCGTGCCGAAAAACAGGACCTTGAGCGCTTCGGTTCCGGTGCGCCCGCCGACCAGCGTATCGACGCCGTAGCGCTCGCGGTATTCTTCGGCGCTCCAGGGCAGCGGATCGAGCAAGGCGAGGTCAGCGGTGGATGGTATGACGACCCGATCCTGAAAGCCGTCGATGATCACGGTCCCATCCGGGGCGCGCATCGTGTTCAGCGCGTTGATTAGCCGCCAGATTGCGTTCGGGATCAGGCCGCCCTGCCCGCTGTGCGCGTCGATACTGGCGGTTTTGCAGCGCAATTCGAGGCAGAGCAGCCCTTTCACACCGAGCGAAATGACGGGCGCGCCGCTGTCGTCGCGATAGCCGCTCTCCCACAGGCAGCCTTCGGCCTCGCCAATCCATTCGTGGCGCGCATCCACGAACGCGACAAGCTGCTCGCCGCCGCTCTCCTCTTCGCCTTCCCAGATGAAGCGCAGCCGCAGCGGGAGCGCTCCAAAAACCGCGTTCCATGCCCGCACCGCGAAAATGCGCGCGACGAGATTCACCTTATTATCTGCGACACCACGTGCGTAGAGGTGTCCCTCACGCAGCGTCGGCTCGAAGGGCGGTGTCTCCCATTCATCAAGCGGGTCTTCGGGCTGCACGTCATAATGGTTGTAGACCATCAGCAGCGGTCCGGCGCTCCCGATTTCACCCGTGACGATGGGCGGGCGCTCTGCGCGCGGGGCGATGGCTTGCGAGACGATCCCGGCGGTGGCGGCGAGTTCGCGCACCTTCGCGACTGCGCCTGCGAGCGCTTCACGACGGCCTTCCACGCTCGGAATGCGGCATAGGGCGATCAGGTCCGCGAGGGCGTCTTCGGTATGCGCTTCGATATATTCATCGAATGCGGAGAAATCCATGTGAAAATATCCTTGTGAATTTAGGGGAGAATGTTCGCGGCGTTCAGTCGTGCAATCAGCGCTTGCCGCGAATGGTCGATATGCTGGTGCATCGCGCGTTCGGCGGCGTCCGCATCGCGCGATGCCAGCGCTGCAATGATTTGCGCGTGTTCGGCGTTGTCAGCGTGTTCGCGGTTCGGCGCAGTAGCGGTTGCGGTCTGCGGGAACTGGCTCCACAACATCGTCGGGAACCACGACCAGATCATATGCAGCGCCCGCACGAGGTAGACCCGTCCCGACGCCTCGATGATCAGCATGTGGAACTCTCGGTTGAGTTCGCGCACGCGCGCAAGATTGCCCGGCGCATCCAGCCGCGCCATTGCTTCGTGCAGCGCTTGCAATTGTGCGACTTGATCGGGCGTGAGCGTATGCGCGGCGGCGCGGGCGGCGAGGCTCTCAAGCTGGGCGCGCATCGTATAGATGTCCAGCACATCCTCGACGCGGAACTCCGTCACGCGCACGCCGCGATAGGGGACGTGTTCGACCAAGCCTTCCGCTTCGAGCTGCTTGAGTGCTTCCCGGATCGGCGTATAGCTGACCTTGAGCGTTTCTGAAAGCCGTTCCTGACGCAGCCATTCGCCCGGCAGAAGTTCGCCGCGCGCGATCATGCCGCGCAATGTTTCGGCGGCGATGTCCTTGAGTTGACGATGAGTGTTTGCCATAATCGGCGATTATATATAATTTTGGGGCGCGCGAAAACAGCAGGTTATTCATGCGGGTCGGATTGTGAGATAATCGCCAGATGCGCAGCCATGTCGATGTTTTGCTGGAGAGTGAATGGGTGGAGCCGGACTCTGGTTCGCCCCGCGCGCCGATCCAACGGGTGGCGCTCCTCACGGAAGCGTTCCTCCCGAAGGTGGATGGGGTATCGCGCTCCGCGCTGCTGACCACGCGCTATTTGCAAGCCTCCGGGCGCGAGGTCTTGATCATCGCGCCCCGCCCCGCAATCGCGGCGGTCGGACCGTCGCGCGTCGTCGCTGTACCAGCGCTGCCGCTGCCCGCCGTCCCGGAAACGCGCGTTACGCTCCCTGTGCCGCTCATGCGGACGTTGCGCCACTTCCAGCCGGACATCATCCACCTGTTCAGCCCGGCAGCGCTCGGCGCGTTCGGGATGCTGGCGGCGGCGCGGCTCGGCGTGCCGTGTATCGCCAACTATCAATCGGACATCCCGGCCTATGCGCAGAGCTACGGCTGGCCGGGCTTGCGCCAGATGTTCACCGCCGCGCTGCGCTTCATTCACAACGGCTGCACGCTTACGCTTGCGCCGTCGCCTTCGACGCTCGCGGAACTGCGCGCGTGGGGCTTCAAGCGGCTGCGTTCATGGGAGCGCGGCGTTCACCTTGACCGCTTCAACCCGGCGCAACGCTCCCCGGAATGGCGCGCAAAGCTGCTGGCCGGACGCGCACCGAATCGCCTGATCGCGCTGTATGTCGGGCGGTTGGCGCACGACAAGCATATCGAGACGCTCCGCGCGCTGGCCGTGAGGCCGGAAATCGCGCTCACGCTGATCGGTGAAGGCAGCCACCGCGCCGCTCTGGAACGCCACTTCGCCGGGACGGACGCGCTGTTCATGGGTCCGGCCTATGGCGCAGACCTCGCGAGCGCCTATGCCAGCGCGGATGTTTTCATCTTCGCGGGACCGGAAGAGACGTTCGGGCAGGTGGTGCTGGAAGCGCTCGCGTCGGGGCTGCCTGCGGTAGTGGCTGCGCGCGGGGGTCCGAAGGATCTGATTCGCGACGGCGAAACGGGATTTATCTGCGCGGTCGATGACGGCGCGGCGTTCGCGGAGCGGGTCGCGTGGCTCGCAGTAAACCCGGAACGCCGCGCCGCGATGGGGCGTTCCGCGCGCGAAAGCGCATTGATGCGAACCTGGCCGCGCGTGATGGCACAATTGGAAGGCTACTACGCGGAAGCGCTGACGCTACAGCAGCGCAAGGCGCGGCGAGGTCATTCTTCCTGAACTGCGAATTCGAGCGTGTTCACCGGAATTTCGACGGCACGCGGAGGCACGTATCCCGGCAGCAATTTACTTCGGATCGCCGATTCGGATTGCCGTAGCGCATCATCTGTCCTGAGCGCTTCAACGGTCCGCGTGCAGCCGTGCAGCACGGTGGTATGGTCGCGCCCGCCGAACGCGAGGCCGATCTGCGCGAGCGAGGCATCGGTGAGGCTGCGCGCCAGGTGCATCGCGAGCTGTCGCGCGGCGCTGACCGCCTGGGTGCGGCGCTTGCCAATCAAATCCGCGTTGGTGAGTTTGAAATGCGCTGCCGTCGCGCTGATCACGTCCGTCACATCGAGGCTGCGCGCGGCGAGCGTCACCTCGCGATTTTTGAAGAGCGCATCGACCATCGTTTCGGAAACCGCCGCGCGCGTGATCTGCGCGTAGCTGGTGATTTGCGTCAACGCGCCTTCGATCATCGATGGATCGCCGCCAATCCGTTCAACGAGCGCTTGCCGTACATTGAGCGGGAGTGGGATATTCATCTCCCCCGCCTTCGCGACGATGATCGCGGCGCAAGCCGCCGGGTCGAGCGGTCCCATCTCGCAGAGCAGCCAGCGGTTGAAGCAGCTTCGCAAATCACGATTAATGTGCAGGTCGCGCGGCAGGCGGCGGCTCGCGAAGATCATCAGCCGCTTGCGGCGCGAGAGCGCTTCCCAGATGTGGCGCAGTTCTTCCTGCGAGGCGTCCTTGCCTTCCAGAAATTCGACCTGATCCATGATCAGTACATCGCAACCCCGGTATTTTTCGCGGAATGCCGCCGTCTCGCCGCTGCGAATCGCACTCACCATCTCACTCGTGAACTGCTCGCCGTTCACGTAGACGACGCGGAGCTGCCGCCCCAGCAGTGCATTGGCTGCCGCGTGCAGCAGGTGGCTTTTGCCCGTCCCCGGACCGCCCGCGATGAACAGCGAGGGGTGCGCCCCGAACGGGCTTTCCAGCACGAAGCGCATGAATAGCACGGTATCCCGGTTGGAATCGATCAGGGTGAAGTTATCCAGCGTTTTGCGCGCATCGACCAGACAGTCGAGCGTGTCCGGCGCGTCTTCCGGGATGCCGAAAATGGAGCGCACATCGTCCGCTTCTTCTGTCGGGTCCCAGACAATGACCTCGACCTGCGCTTCAACATCGAGCAATTTGCCGAACGTTTGAGCGAGCGCGGCCGCGAGGTGCTTCTCCAGCCAGTCTTTGGCATACGCATTCGGTACGGAGATGACCAGCCGCCCGGCTTCATACGCGACGTAGCGGGCATGGCCCAGCCAGGTATTGTAGGTTGCGCGGTTAAGCTGCACCTGTAATTGACCGAGCGTGGCAGACCATGCGTCTTGAGCGTTCATCCAGTACCTATCGACGAAAATGCAACCCGCAGCGCGTGCCGGGAATTTCAAAGCGGCGTCACATGAGAATTCAAAAACCAGAAGAGTGGCGAGAGGCTTGCGCTGCCGACCCTTTGGGGAAAAGCCGGTGGGGAAGCGCGCTGCTCAAGCCGGGTGTGTGACAGACATTCTAGCCCAAACTGAAAAGGTGAGCAATAGCTTTGGAAGGGGGGAATCGTTGAGATTTAACAAAACGACGGCAAGTAGTGCAAGCGTCTGTCAGCGGGTCGCTTTACTCGATTTTTCAATAAGCCGCCCAATGATTGACCCGGCATGACCCACCCGCGCCACAAAATCTCAATGCTCCAGAAATGGGGTCCACTTCAATATAGGAAGATCGGCTATGTTACATGGATAACATTCCCGTTACACTGCATAGCAATGTGGAGTATGGTATAGCCATCACACAAATTGCGAAAGCAGGAGTTTTATATCATGGTTGACATCATCAAAGTGTCAGCGAAGTCACGTTCAACCGCAGTTGCAGGGGCTATCGCAGGTGTAGTTCGCGAGCATCACCGGGCGGAAGTGCAGGCCATCGGCGCAGGAGCTGTCAATCAGGCCGTCAAAGCGGCGGCCATCGCACGCGGCTATCTCGCCGATGACGGGATCGATGTGATTTGTATTCCCTTCTTCACCGAAGTGAGTATCGAGGATCAGGAGCGAACCGCGTTGCGCCTGATTGTTGAACCGCGTGTCGTGTTGGAAGTCGCTGGCTAACGCTCCCGAATACGCAGAATTACGGCGGCACTGAGCAGGAAGAACGCGCAGGCCACTCCGAAGACCAGTGCATAACCACCCGTGCTGCGGGTCCGTTCGTTGACCCAATCGATGAACGGACCGCCAAGTTGTGCTGTTGCGCTTCCGGCGGTCGTCGCAATGTTTGCGATGCCAAGGAACAATGCTGCTTCTGCCTTTGGGATGAGCGCCGTCACGAGCGCCCAGTTCACACTGACATATAGCCCCGCACCTGCACCCACGCAGACCGCGATAGCGCGCAGCAAGTTCAGGTCGCGCGTGAAGAGCAGGGTTCCCACCCCCAGCGCCGCAACGAGGCCAGAAAGCGCGATTAGCCGCGCCCGACCTATTCTATCCGAGAGGTAGCCGCCCGGCAGCGTCGCGATCAGTACGCCCACCCCCAGCAAAATAATGAATTCTCCGTTCAGCGCCAACGCCTGATTATTTGTGTAACCCCACACATCGCGCAGATAGCCGATCACAAATTGCCGCAGCAAGATCAAGCCAACCCAAAAAGTATAGCGATTGAGCAGCCACACGCGCAAGTCTCGATGCGCCGGGTCGCGTTGCAACTCACGCAGGAAGGGGCGAAGCTGGCGGCTGGCAGGTGCGGCAGCGTGCAACGAGTCCTGACCACGAACGAAGGCCGCCGTAATCAGCGTCGGGACGAGCAGCACGCCTATCGTGACGGCGGCCAGCGCCGCGACCTGATCGCGAGCGAGCAATTGTTGGACTGCCACACCCGATAGAATGACGGCAAGCAGTTCGACCAGCGATTTGATCCCTGCCGAGAGGCCGCGCTGCGTATTTCCGACCTGATCGGGCATCAAGGCCTGAAAGGGACCCTGTATCGTGTTGCTGAATACCTGATTGAGCAGCAGCAAACCAAGTAGCAATGGCAGGGTCGCCGCGTTCGTGATAAGCAGGACCATCACGCAGCAACCGAGCGCACCACCCACCAGAAACGGCGCGCGGCGTCCATAGCGTCCGCGCGTGCGGTCGCTCAACGTGCCAAGTAACGGTTGCGCGACAGTCGCGACCAGCAAGCCTGCTATCGCGAACAGGCCAAGCAGGGTATTGTTGAGTTCCGGTGGCGCGAGCCGATTAAGCGTGTATTGGATCAGGTTCGGGTTGTTGACATTAGCCCAGAAGTTGAAGCCGAGCGCGGCGGCATTCAAAAAGACCAGATAGCGGATAGAGCGGATCGGCGTCATCGTGTTTGGGGTGGCTCGCATGTTGCGGCCAATTGTAGCGGAGCGTGCCTTGCAAATCATCCTCGCGGATTGGGTCCTCTACGATAGCCTGGCCGAACCCGAGGCAGGCTATGGCGTCGCGGTCGAGGGTGATCAGGTGATCGCAGTCGCATCGCACGGCGAATTGCGGAGCGCGTACCCGCACGCGGAAGTGATCGACGCCACCGGGACGGTCATCACGCCGGGCTTCGTCAACGCGCATACACATATGTACGGCGTCCTCGCACATGGCATCCCGCCCGCCGCGCCCGTTACGGATTTCCGGGCATTCCTGACCGATTACTGGTGGCCGCAGGTCGAGGACGCGCTCGACGCGCCGATGATCCGCGCTGCAGCCGACCACGCCTGTATGGAAATGCTCGCAAGCGGCATCACCGGCTTCTTCGACATTCTGGAAGCGCCGAACGCGATCCCCGGCGGACTCGCCATTGAAGCCGAAGCCGCGCGGCGCTGGGGCTTGCGCGCGACGCTCACGTTCGAGGCGACGCAGCGCGTTTCATCAGAAAACGGCGACCTCGGTTTGCTCGAAAATCGAGATTTTATCGAGGCGTGCCGTGCGGCGGGTGGTCTGCTCTCCGGGACGATGTGCTTCCACACGACGTTTACTTGCGACGATGCGTTCATCCGGCGCGCGTTCGCGCTGAGTGAAGAATGCGACACACTGGTTCACTTCCATTGCAGCGAAGGGCGCTACGAGCCGGAGCAATGCTTGCGCAAATACGGGCAGCGCACGCTCGAGCATTATGACGCACTGGGCGTCCTTGGACCGCGAGCGCTCGCCAGCCAGTGTGTACAGATCAGCCCGAACGAGGTGCGGCTGCTCACGGAGCGCGGAGCGAAAGTGACCTCGATGCCACTTAGCAATTGCGAGGTCGGCGGCGGGTTCGCTCCGTTACCGGAGATGGACCGCGCGGGTGTGACACTCGGCCTCGGCACGGATGGCTATGTGAATAACTATTTCGCGCTGATGCGCGGCGCGTACCTGATGCACAAGGCGCGGCTCGAAGACCCGCAGACGATGCCCGCCGCGCGCGTCTGGCAGATGGCGACCGAAGGCGGCGCGCGGAGTATCGGCCTCGCGAAGGTCGGCGCGCTGCGTCCCGGCTATGCTGCCGACCTGATCCTGATCGATAGTGACCTGCCGACACCGCTCACCCGGCACAACCTGCGCGAACAGCTCATCCTGTGGCGCGACCCGGCGCATATTCGCGGCGTGATGGTTGCCGGGGAGTGGCGATTGCGCGATGGCATACAGCAGATCGCAGACCCGCGTGAGATGCGCGCCCATACGCGGGAGCAGGCCGCGCGGCTGTGGCGGCATTGAGGCATAAAAAGAGGCCGGGAGTTCATACCCCCGGCCTTTCATATCAAATTGATTGAACCCGACGCACTACTTCTTGGTGGGCGCGCTGTCGCCCTTGATGCCCTGCAAAAGCTGGGTCTGATACCAGACCTGCTTATCGGTCGCGACTTCTTTATCCTTCAGGAAGGCTGTGCCGTCCTGATAGGCGAGCGGTCCCGTGAAGAGGTTGACCTTGCCGCTGGCGAGGTCCGCGATGAACTTATCGACGTTTGCCTTTACATCGGCGCTCAGTCCTTCGCCCGCGACGAAGCCGACGTTGCTGGTATCCGCGTTGTTCAGGTCTTTCCAATCCGGCGCGGTGTAATCCCACGCGGATTTGTACTTCCCGGCCATCGTATCGGAGACGATCTTCACGTAGGACGGTCCCCAATTGAAGTACGGCACGCCGAGGCAGACCTTCGGAGCCTGATCGCACGCACCCTTGTAATCATACGGGACCGCGAACACCTTCTCGCCCTTCGCGGCGCGCTGCCCGGCGACGACGATGGCTTCCGAGGTGTCGATACCTGAGAGGACGACATCCGCGCCACCGTTGTAGAAGCTGTTGACGGTTTCCGTCGGGTCGAGCGTGACACCGGGGATATTGAACCAGAAGCCGATCCACTTCACCTCGAAGGAGAGCGCGGCGCTGTTCTTGTAGGTGGTCGCGCAATATTTCGCGCCGAGGTACACCGAATTCACGAAGCGGCGCGTCTCATCGTTGATTAGCGGTCCGAGGTACGCGATGCTGTTTTTGGTGCTGGTCAGCGCGGCGGCGCAGCCCGCGATCATCTTCATCGGCTCCATGCGCCCCATCACGTTGCCGAGGTTGGCGGGCGCGGCTCCGGTCAGCGCGTCGTCGCCGGAGACGTTAATGAACGTGATTTCCGGGTATTTCTTCGCGACCGCGAGCGTATCCGCCTTGAAGTCGTCGGAGGTCGTGAAGATCAGCTTCGCGCCTTCGGCCTTCATGTTGTCTACGACCTGTTCCAGCGTGACGTTCGGGCGGTCCGCCGGGTTCAGCTTATCCAGAATGATCGTTTTGACGCCGGGAACCTTCGTCGTGAGATACTCGCTGGCGCGGAAGTGCGCCTCGCTCCAGCCCTTATCGAGCTGCGGCCCGACCAGCACGAAGCCGACCACGTAATCAGCCGCGCGGGTCGGCTGTGCATTTGTCCCGAACCCGACCGCGAGCAGTGCGGCAATGAGCAGTGTCAACATCAGTTTGTTGCGAATCATCGAATCTTGTCTCCAGAGCATACTTTTACGCGCGGCGATCATAGTTCGATTTTGATTTATTGCTATTGCAACATGCCCAAATCCCACCTGAAGTCACTTCGGAAAAATGCGGCGCAAAGGCATTTCAAAATCGACGATCACATTACCACCCGTCAATACATCGTCAATAGACAATGTGCGCCGACTTTCATTAGTAACGACCTCGACAGTCTTTTTTGCCGGATAGACGAGCCAAACCAGCCTGCACCCATTTTGCAGATAGTAGGCCGCAACATTGAGCATGTCCTCGTAAGTGTCGCTCGGCGATTTGATCTCGACCGCCAAATCGGGCATCGACAACACTGCGCCTTTGGTGACAATC
The DNA here is from genome assembly GCA_965246845.1 of Aggregatilineales bacterium. Classification (GTDB taxonomy): domain Bacteria; phylum Chloroflexota; class Anaerolineae; order Aggregatilineales; family UBA2796; genus JBBRMW01. The sequence continues at coordinate 47,711 of CBDFFR010000001.1, read as the reverse complement.
GGGCGAGTATCATCCAAAACGAAGGACACGTCAGGGAGCCGATCATTAAGAAAGTCACGCGCAGGGCGGTGGCGAACTTCGATACCAACCCGCCCCGGATGCCCATTCTCAACCCAGCCATTTAGAAAATAATTAATCTTGCCAGCAATGTACCCGTGTTCCTCGGTTGGCAATTTTTCAACGATCCTTCCGTCGATGAGTTCAAAAAGGCGGCGGCGGTTCTCCGGGCGCGCGAGAAATTCCTCAAAGGCGTCCACATCGATCAGTTGTTCGACAGCGGCCATTATTCGTACTCCGCATTACTACTTCTTCATATGAATTGTACCGCGTTCGTTTGCGCCAACGCTTGACCGTGAATGTTTCAGGTTTTGGTTATTTCCGAAAAACGCGACTGAGTGGCACTTCAAATTCGGGCAGGACATCGCCACCCGTCAACATATCATCAATCGTGAGGGTATATCGCTCGGCTGCGATCACGACTTCGACAGTTTTCCGGGATGGGTAAAAGAGCCAAACCAGCCTGCACCCATTTTGCAGATAGTAGGCCGCAACATTGAGCATGTCCTCGTAAGTGTCGCTCGGCGATTTGATCTCGACCGCCAAATCGGGCATCGACAACACTGCGCCTTTGGTGACTATCGGGCGAGTATCATCCAAAACGAAGGACACATCAGGGAGCCGATCATTAAGAAAGTCACGCGCTGGACGATGGCGAACTTCGATGCCAACCCGCCCAGCATGTCCATCATCAATCCAATTGTTCAAATGTTGACTTAGCTTGCCCGCGATATACCCGTGTTCTTCAGTCGGCAATTTTTCAACGATCCTTCCGTCGATGAGTTCAAAGAGACGGCGGCGGTTCTCCGGGCGCGCGAGAAATTCCTCGAAGGCGTCCACATCGATCAGTTGTTCGACAGCGGCCATAGTGCAATCTCCGCGTTGTTATTCGATCAGATTATACCCGGAACTATTCTGCGTCCTCGTCATATTCGACCATGAAATAGCCCGTACTCCGGCAATAATTGCACTCCCACGTATCATCTTCCTGCGAATAATAAACGGGCTTGCCGCAATAGGGGCAGCTTGCGCGCTCCACTGCAGGGTCATCCATCCACCGGAAAAAATACTGAATTTCTTCGAGTTTGCGCGCAGCCTTGCGCCTGCCAAGTTTGGCGACGAGCCATTGCTGCGGGTTCTTCGCGTGCTTCTGGTTGTTGCAGCCATCGTTGCCGTGACACATCGGGAGCAAATTACCGGGAACCGTGCCGGGGCAATCCGCGTGCGAAATGGGTATCCAGTGATCGAGCGTGACGGTATGCCACAAGCCCGGCGGTTTGCCGCAAATCGCACAGCAGCCACCCCAATAATCGAGCGCGCGGCGGCGGTCGGCAGCAGTCATCGTGTTCGGCAGCGCGCGTTTACGGACGCGATACGCATCCACGCGCGGCGCGGCTTGTTGGACTTCGGGTTGGGTGCGCCAGCCGAAAAAGCGGCTGAATAGGGATTGTCGTGCGGGCATCGTTTACACGCGAATGAGATGTGACAATTATTCCGCACGCATCAGCAACCCGCTACGGAACAGGCGTTCGCCTCCGCTCGCGGACACCGTTGGCGAGCAGTACGATCAGTACGAGCGCGCTCTGAAATACATTCCCCAAACTGGAATCAAGGTTCATTGAAATTGAAAGCGCGTTGCTGCCGACCGGGACAATCGCAAAAAATAGCGTGACGAGCGGGACCCACGCGCCGCGCACCGTGACGAGCAGCACGATCAGCACGCCGAGGAAGCCGACGCCGCCCGATACCCCGGTGATCAGCCTGCCGCGCACGAAAAGCACCTGCACCGCGCCTGCGATCCCGGCCAGCGCCCCACACGCGACCAGCGCCGCAATGGTCGCACGCTCGGTCCGCACGCCGAGCAGAAACGCGCTTTTCGGGTTGCGCCCCATCGCGCGCAGTTGCAGCCCGAAATGCGTCCCATTCAAGATCGCGAGGACGATCACGAAGCCGATGATCGCGATCAGGATCGCGTGCAGGCTCAGGCGCTGCGCCTCATAGCGCGGGAAGAGCGCTCCAACCGCGAAGGGCGCGGTCGTCGGCGTGTTGCCCGGTGCTTGCCAAGGACCGCTGACCAGATAGATCAGGATGTTCGACGCGATGAAGTTGAGCGCCACGCCGCCAAAAATTTCGTTCACCTTCGCGCGCGTTTTGAGCAGCGCGACCAGCAGCGCCCAGAGCATCCCGCCAAGCGCCGCTGCGAGAATCTCCAGCACGAGGATCGCGAGGTTCGGCTGCGTATCCGTCACGCCGCGAGCGAGTGCCGAAGCGAAGATCGCGCCCATCGTGATTTGGCCTTCGATGCCGATGTTCCACAACCCCGCCGTGAAGGTCAGCAGCAGCCCGGAGGCACAGAGCAGCGTTGGCACGGCGGTAGTCAGGACATCGGCGCGGCGATTATCCGTACCGAGCGCGCCATTGAGAAATTTCTGCGCAGTCTCCAGCGGGTCCTTGCCGAGCGCGAGCAGCACCACGCAAACCAGCACCACTGCGACGAGCAGGGCAACCGTAAACGCCGCCGCACCGCCGAGCGAACGGCGCAAGCGCATGGGTGCGGCAAGCGTCGTCACAGCGCGATCCCCCCGATGAGCTGGCCGAGCTGCGCCGCCGTCAGGCTGGAGGGGTCATCGATCACGGTCACGCGCCCGCCATAAAAGACCGCAATCCGGTCGCTATACTGAACGATTTCGTCCAAATCCGGCGAGATGAACAGGATCGCGGTCCCCTGTTCACGCCGCGCCAGCAACCGCGCCCAGATCGAGCGCGCACTATCCACATCGAGGCCGCGCGTCGGGTTTTCCAGTAGGAGCAGTGCCAGTGACTCCGGCAGCATGGAGAGCAATACGCGCTGCTGGTTGCCGCCGGAGAGCGTCTCGATGCGACTGTCGGGGCGTCCGCGCACGCTGTAACGCTCGATTTGTGCCGTTGCCTGCGCAGTCGCGACGGGCATATCCACGCGCAGCCGCCCCGCGCCCTGTGCCAGTGCGAAATGCTCCGAGAGCGTCAGCCCCGCAATCAAGCCCTCTTCGAGGCGACCCGCCGCCGCGAACGCGACGCTGCACCGCGCGCGTTCGTGATAGCCGAGCGCTGTCACATCCTCACCCTTGAGGAATAGTCGTCCGCTCAGAGGCGGCTCCAGCCCGGCGCACACGCGCAAAAATGCGCGCTGCCCGCTGCCATCCAGCCCCGCAAGGCCGACGACCTGCCCGGCCTGAATATTCAAAGAGACTGGCTGCATTGTCAGCCGTTCGTCGTGAACGCGGAGCGCGTCGAGGCGCAGCACATCGGCGCTGTCGCCGTGATGCGCGGGGCGCGGCTCCGGGTCGAGGCGCTTGCCGAACATCATGTCGACCATCTGCGCCGGGGAGAGCGGCATCGGTGCATTCCCGGCCAGCTTCCCGGCGCGCAGCACGAACACATGGTCGCAGAGCGCTTCGACATCTTCCAGTTTATGCGAGACGAGCGCGACCGTCAGCCCGTCGTGTTTCGCGAGATCGCGCAATGTCTGGAAAAGCTGTTCCTTCTGCCCGGCGGAAATGCCCGTCGTTGGCTCATCGAGGATCAGGAACCGCGCTCCCAGGCTGATCAGGCGCGTGATCTCAAGCTGCTGGCGTTCGCCGATGGTGAGCGTGTCGATATACGCATCCGGGTCGAGCGCGAAGCCGAGGCGCTTTATCGTATCTGCGAAGGCACGGCGCGTGGTGCGCCGATTGGGGAGCAGCCCGGTCGGGCGACCGAGAATGAAATTATCGAGCGCAGTCATCGGCGCGATGTCGAGCGGCTCCTGGTGCAGCATCCCGATCCCGCTGCGCAGCGCATCTGCGGGCGTTGCGAACTTCACGGGTGTGCCATCGAGCATGATTTGACCAGAATCCGGCGGCTGGTAGCCGCTCAGGATTTTCATCAGCGTCGACTTTCCCGCGCCGTTTTCGCCCAGAATCGCATAGATGCGTCCGCCGTCCAGCGCCATCGATATGGAGTCGTTGGCGCGCAGCGTGCCAAATACTTTGGTGATCTGCTCGATTTGTACGTGCATGGCACAAATCTACCCTATGATTGTGCAAGTCGGAAACGCGCCGTTTGCCGATTTGTTCAGATCACCCGATGTCGGCTGGTGCTTTCCCGGTTTCGCGCATGAACCGCATGAAATACATATCGCCGGGCGAGTGTCCAAATCCAGTCAGGAGTTCCGCTATTTCGCTGCGGTGCTGTGTGCCGTGATCGACGACATGATACAGGCCGTGCCACAACACCCGCTCACGATACTTGCCATCATTGGTGGCGAAGCGAAACATACCATCAAGGTCGTGATCGCTCAGGGTACTCAGCCACTCGAACGTTGCCGCCTTCTCGGTTGTCCAGCGTTCGCGTAGCACATCCAGAGTCGGCAGGTCGGCGGCAGTCAGGTCGAAATCGGTTGGGTCGCCTTGCATCCTGCGCCGCCAACTGAGTTCGACATCCAGAATGTGGATCAGCGTATCGCGGACACCGCCGACGCTGTAATCGAACGGCGCGGTGTATTGCGCATCGGTGAGCGCCGCGCAGTGAGCAAGCAAATGTTCGTTTGCCCAGTGGTTGTATTCGTATATCAGGCGAATATCTGCGATTTTCATATGCGTTCAACCTGCCGCGAGCGTCGAAAGCCACGCGCGCAACAGCAGCACGACGACGTTCTCCACGACCTGCGCCGGCTCGACTGCCCGCTGTGGAGCCTGCGCAACGGCGGTTAGCGCGGGTGTCCCTGATACGACGGGCGCGGCTTTGGTCCCGGTCGGGATGATGATCACGGGTGTCGCGGTGCGGCGGATCGGCGTCACCGTCGGGATGATGATCCCACCCTGGGCGGTCGGCGGCGCGAGCGGCGCTTGCTGCGTAAAGGACAGCACAATCGCGGTGGCGTTGTTCGATGGCGCGGCGATGGTCGGGAGTGAGGTCGCTGTCACCTTGAGAATGCTCGCTGTGCTGGCTGCGGCGGGGCTATCGGTCGGTGTAACGGGCTGCGCCTTACCGACGATGATCTTCTGCCCGATTTGCAGATAGCCGCCTTCGCCCGGCTTGAAGCCGTTCAAGTCGCGAATCTGGTCGAAGCTGATGCCATAAGCCACCGCAATCGCGGCCAGCGTATCGCCCGTCTTCACGATATGCACGATGGTTCCATCAGGCTGCACTTCGCCCTGCTGCTTCTGCACGAACGGCGCGAAGGCCTGCGTCGGGGGAGCCGCTGTTGCGCCTCCCGCACCCGGCGTGCCACCCGAAGCCGGGTTCGCGCAGGTGACGTTACCACCCGTCCCCTGCTGCTGGATGCGCAAGAACGCATCATCCCAATAGACGTTGTTGAGCGCGAGTGGAAGCCCCTGCGTCGCGTACAGGAACAACGTCACGGTGATATTGCAGGCGGTCGCATCCACGCTGATCGAGGTCCAAGTATCGTAGGCAGCGGAGAGCGGCGACCAGACAATTTGTGTCGAATTTGGGTCCGTACCGCCGCTGGGGTCGATCCCGACGCGGATCGAGGCGTTCGCTACCCTGTCGCTGATGCGCTGGCCGCTGCCGTTGATGCACGAAGTGGTCCCATCGTTGCAGGTGTAGACCAGCCCATAAACGCTGCCGCGCAGGATGCTGCCGGGGCGAATCCCGGTCACTTGCTGATAACCACCCGCCGTGAATACCTGAAAGCCGCGATTCATATTCCAGGCAGTTTGTCCGCCATGAATCTGGCTCGCGTCTACGTGCGGGAACGAGACGGGTGCGACTCCGCTGTACCACACGCGCCAGCCGTTGGGCGCGGTCAGGTCGGCTGCGCCCTGACCCTCGAAGGGCTTCTCCATGCCGGGGTTGACCAGCAGATTGTCGCCCTGTGCGTGCGTCGGGAGCGCGCATAACATCGCAAATACGGCAGCCGCCGTACCTAAAATCAGTTTTTTGATCATGTGAACCTCACTCGGCATGATATTATAACGGCGGTTGTGTGCCTGTCTACGGCGATCAGGGAAGCGTCTTCTTTGCGTGTGGTGATGATTTCAAAAGCGTTCGTGGTCGGGGAGTACCAGCGCAAAGCAGAGGCGATTGCACGCTGCGGCGTGGACCTGACCGTGATCATCCCGGATGGCTGGAACGAGCGGGCTGACCCGCGACCGCTGGAACGTGCGTACACGGAAGGCTATCGCTTGCTGGTTGTGCCGATGCGCCTCAACGGTAATTATCATCTGCATTTCTATCCGACGCTCGCCGCACGCATTCGCGAACTTCGACCAGAGATCATCCACATCGACGAGGAGCCGTACAACCTCGCGACATGGCAGACCATTCGGCTGGCGCGGCAGCATAAAGCGCGGACCGTCCTCTCCACTTGGCAAAATCTCAATCGACGCTACCCACCGCCCTTCGCGTGGGGCGAACGCTATGCGCTTCGCCACACGGATCACCTGATCACGGGGACGCAGAGCATCGCGGATGTCTGGCGCACAAAAGGGTATGCCGGACCGCTGACCATCATCCCACAGTTCGGAGTGGATACGGACCGCTTCAAACCGGATGAGACGCACGTTCCCAATGCCACACTCCAGATTGGCTATATCGGGCGGCTCGTCCCGGAAAAAGGCGTCGATTTGCTGCTGAATGCGTTGTCAGGTTTGGGTGATCGGCGCTGGCATTTGCAAATCGTCGGGCAGGGACCCGAACGTGCCGCGCTCGAACGGCTGACGGCTGCGCTCGGCCTCTCGGAGCGTGTGACTTTTCGCGGGCAGATAGCCTCGATGCAGATACCCACCGTCTTGCAAGAACTTGATCTGCTCGTCATCCCCTCGCGCACACGCCCCAACTGGAAAGAGCAATTTGGCCGTGTGATCGTCGAGGCGAATGCGTGCGGTGTGCCGGTGCTGGGATCGGATAGCGGCGCGATACCGGACTCGATAGGCGCGGGTGGGCGCATTTTCCGCGAAGGGGACGTGCAGGCGCTGCGCGAGCAGTTGGTCGCGCTGCTTGAGGACGAACCCGCGCGCCGCGCGCTCGGAGCCGCAGGGCGCGCGCAGGTCCTCGCGCACTATACGCAGGAGCAGATCGCGGTTGCAACGGTGGAGGTGTATGCTTCGCTAAAATGAAGGTGTTTTGGGAGAAGTGCGAGTTGCGATTAATCGCGCCGCATTCTACACTGAACCCTATCCACAGACGAGACGCGCCACAATGGATATGTTCTTCGGCAAGCGGTCCAACACGGGTGAGTCGCGCATCGACGCGCGCTGTGCGGGGCTGACCACCTTCGTCGGGTTCGACCTTGACCCGTCGGTGTCGGCCTATAAACGGGGGCGTCTACATCTTTCGCGAGGTGAGTTCCCGCAGGCGGTGGAACAATTCACGCTGGCGCTTGCGAACGATCCGAAGTCGGTGCTGGCGCATTTGTATCGGGCGGTGGCCTTTAAAAATGTAAAGCTGGAAGACTCCGCGAAAAATGACTTTAAGCGTGCGGCAGCGCTCACATCCATCAACAGCGTAATACTCACTACGCGAGCAGAACTGAGATTTCGTGTAGCTGAGGATTTCGAGGGCGCATTATCTGACATAGGCGATGCAATAAATCTTGGCGGTGATTTAGAAAAACTCCTATCGTTTCGCGCATCTATATTCAACATGACAAACAGGTTGGACGATGCTTTAAACGTCCTCAAAGAATTAATCTCACTAAACCCTACTGATGGATTCTCATGGAGATTAAGAGCAGAAGTTTATAGTAAACGCGGCCAGTACACACAAGCGATTGACGACGCCAATGTTGCACTCAATAAACAATTATCTGACGCAGCTTCAAAGCTGTATTTACTGATTATTCGTGGCAATGCGTTTGCTATGCTTGGTCAGCTATCGCGAAGTGCAACCGACCTGAATTATGCTCTACAACTTGTACCTGGTTCTACTGATGCGCTAATCGAACGTGCGAAAGTCAGTGGACTTCAAGGACGTTCTAATGACGCTTTTCGTGACCTCAACGACGTTTTGTTTGTGAACCCTGATCATGTACGGGCGTTACTTGTCCGCGCCGAAATGCTGCAATATCTATGGCAACTGGATAGGGCATTAACCGATGTGAATCGCGCCGCCAATCTCGCTCCAAAAGAGGTCAGTGTTTATCGCATTCGAGCCTTGATTTGGGCGAAGAAACGGGATACCGAGAAACTGCGTCAGGAAGTTGATGCAATGTACCGAATTACACCAAACGCAATTGAGAATCTGTATTTTCGTGCATTATTGCGGGTTGCAGAAAAAGCATACTCGGAGGCTCTTGATGATACCTATAAGTTTTTAGAAATAAAACCCCGCTTTGCCGGTGCATTGGTTCTACAATCCGCAATCTACATAAACTTGAAAAAGTACGAAGAAGCGCGTCGCGCAAGTGATCTTGTGCTGGTTCATGAACCAAAAAATTCGGCTGCGCTGATCAATCGTGGAACAGCGAACAAGGAATTAGGAAATATGGGAGCTGCTCTCCGCGATTATAGTGAAGCAATCGATATTGCTCCACATCATGTAGCGACTTACTATTCGAGAAGTAGTGTATACGTAGAACTAGGTGACTTCACAGCCGCCGAAGCAGATTATTCTAAAATTATAGAATTAACTCCGAGTGACAAAACCGGGTATTTGGCGCGCGGGATATTTTTCAGCAAGCGTGGTGAGTATGCCAAATCGATTGTGGACTATACGGCAGGATTGGAACGTGATCCCGACTCTGCTCTATTGAACGGAAATATAGCATGGTCACTTCTAAATCTAGACCGCGCAAGTGAAGCCCTACCATTCGCGGAACGCGCAGTAGCTCTAAATCCCGATCATCCATACTTTTTACACAATCGCGGCAGAATTTATGAAATGCTTGGCGAAGTTCAGAAAGCAATCGCAGATTACCAGAAGTCATTGGAAAAACACGATAAGGAAGATTTCAAAATACGAATGCGGGACTACATCGCAAAACACAGCAGCGCAGCGACCGACCAGGCCGATCTGCCACCTGACGCTCCGCCTGTTACTTGAGGCGCTACCATTCGCGGGAAGAGGAGCATCGGCGGGCATTTGCCAACTCGTAAAAGTTGCGCGCAACGTACCCACCGAGTAAACTCTTTTTCATCGCGTTCACAAGTAGCGCGCGGCGAGCCTCGCTTTCGATTAGATAATTTTTGACCGCAACGTGTGGTCTTTGTTGTTCAGCAGAAAGTCCGGCTCGCGTGACCGAATGGTTCATCTTTTTTTGAAGGAAAACAGCATGTTCTCAACCCGTTTCAAAGCTCTCGTTCTATTAGCCATTGCGCTGCTTCTCGTCGCGGGAACTCAGTCGCCCGTCACGCCTGTTCGCGCCGCCGATCAGGTGATCATCGGCCTCATCACCAAGACAGAAACCAACCCGTTCTTCGTCAAGATGCGCGAAGGCGCGCAGGCCGCCGCCGATAAAGCGGGTGCAAAGCTGCTGACCGCTGCCGGAAAGTTCGACGGCGACAACGATAGCCAGGTGACGGCCATCGAAAACATGGTTACGGCTGGCGTCAAGGGTATCCTCCTCGTGCCGAGCCAATCGAAGGCGATTGTCCCGGCGGTCAAGAAGGCGCGCGATGCAGGCGTCCTTGTGATTGCGCTCGATACCCCGCTCGATCCGCAGGATGCCTCCGATGCGCTGTTCGCGACCGATAACTTCAAGGCAGGCGTATTGATCGGCCAGTACGCGAAGGCCGCTTTCGCAGGCAAGAAGGCGATCATCGCCACCCTGAACCTGCAAACCGGGATCACCGTCAGCCAACTGCGCCACGACGGGTTCCTGCAAGGCTTCGGCATCAAGTCCGGTGATGCCTCGCTCGTATGCGAAGATGGGACCACCGAAGGCAACCAGGCCAAAGGCCAGACCGCTATGGAAAACTGCCTGAGCAAGAACCCGGATATTAACCTGGTTTATGCGATCAATGAGCCAGCCGCGGCGGGTGCATACACCGCCATCGAGAAGGCGGGCAAGGCGAAGGATGTCACGATTGTTGCCGTCGATGGTGGCTGCGATCCGGGCGTCAACTATGTCATCTCTGGCCGTATCGCCGCGACCTCGCAGCAGTACCCGCTCAAGATGGCGGCGATTGGCGTCGAGGCGGTCCTCAAGTTTGCGGCGGGTGGAGCCAAGCCGACCGGGTACACCGATACGGGTGTCACGCTGCTCTCCGTCAAGCCGATGGCGGGTGTCGAGAGCCAGGGCGCGACCTTCGGAGTTCAGAGCTGCTGGGGAACGCCCGTCGCGGGCCAACTCGAAGCCGCGATGAAGGCCGATACTGCGGCGGGGATTAAACTGCCCGCGATGTCCGGCACGATGGCTGCGACAATGGCTGGCACGATGTCCGCGACGATGGCCGCTACCGCCACGAAGTAGACAACCCTCCGGGACGGAACACAGGGTTGCCGTCCCACTCCCAATTCACCTCCTAATTCACCATAGTTCGCCGGGGTGCTTTCGCCCCGGCTTTGTTATACATGACATTTTTTTGAGGGAATTCATGAGCGAACCCCGCAATTCTGCATTACGGCTACGCCAACTGGTCCTGACGCCGACAGTCGGACCCGTGATCGCGCTGGTTCTGGCGTGCCTCTTTTTCGCCAGCCAAACCGGGCGCTTCCTGACTGGCTCCAACCTGTCGCTGATTTTTCAACAGTCCAGTTGGGTCGCAGTCCTCGCGCTCGGCCAAACGCTGATCATCCTGACCGCCGGAATCGATCTGTCCTGCGGGTCAGTGATGACGCTCGGTTCCCTGCTGATGGTTGGCCTCTCTACGGTCAACGGCGTCAATCCATTCGTCGCGATGGGGATCGGTTTTATATGTACTGCCGGGTTCGGCCTGCTGAACGGTATACTCGTGACGCGGTTGCGTTTGCCACCATTCATTGTCACGCTTGGCACACTCAACATCGCGTTCGCGCTCTCGCTGATTTACACCGTCGAAACGCGCGTCGCCGTCGATGAACTGACCTTCCTCGGCAACACCTTCAAGATCGGCAGCACCGCGATTCCATTCAGCACGCTCGCGGTGCTGGCACTGTTTTTGCTGATGTGGGTCGTCCTGCGTGAAACCGCCTTTGGCCGCCATATTTACGCGCTCGGCAGCAACTCCGAAGCGGCGCGCCTGACGGGTATTCGGACCGGGCGGCTGCTGATTGCGGTCTATGCGCTGGCTGGCCTGATTTACGGCTTTGCCGGGCTGCTGCTCATCGCACGGACGGGCGTAGGCGACCCGAACGCAGGGCAGACGGCCAACCTCGATAGCATTACCGCAGTCGTTTTAGGCGGGACCAGCCTGTTCGGTGGGCGCGGCAACGTGATGAGTACGCTGGTCGGTTCGCTGATCGTCGGCGTCTTCCGAAACGGCTTGCAGTTGATGGGTATTCCGTCTATTTTTCAGGTGTTGATCACGGGTATTCTGGTCATTCTGGCCGTTTCGGTGGATCAATTATCGCAGCGTGCGAGGAGATAATCCGGTGGCGACTGATATGCAACAAAGCAGCACGGCACAACGAATGGACGACTCGCGGGTCCCCGTCCTCGCGGCCAAAGGGCTGCATAAGCAGTACGGCCAGATCGTCGCGCTGGAAGACACCGACTTAGAGGTGTACGCGGGTGAAGTGCTGGCTGTCATCGGGGACAACGGCGCGGGCAAATCGTCGTTGATCAAGGTCCTCTCCGGCGCGGTCATCCCGGATAAGGGAGAAGTGTTCCTTAACGGCAAACAGGTTAATTTCACCTCGCCAAGCGATGCGCGGCAAGCCGGGATAGAAACGGTTTATCAAAACCTCGCCGTCGTACCCGCCTTGAGCATCGTCGAAAACCTGTTTCTGGGTCGGGAAATCCGGCGACGCGGCGTGCTGGGGAGCGTTTTCGGGGCGCTCGACAAGAAGACCATGCTGCGCCAGACCAAAGACCACATGCAGGAACTCAAATTCCGTATCCCGACTGTGACGCAAACCGTCGAAACCCTCTCTGGCGGGCAGGCGCAGGGAGTCGCGGTCGCGCGCAGCGCTGCCTTTGCAAGCAAGGTCGTGATCATGGATGAGCCGACGGCGGCGCTTGGCGTCAAGGAGTCAGGCATGGTGCTTGACCTGATCCGCAAAATCCGCGAGCGCGGGCTGCCGATTATCCTGATCAGCCACAACATGCCGCATGTGTTCGAGTTGGCCGACCGCATTCACATTCAACGCCTCGGCAGGCGCATCGCCGTAATCAAGCCGCAGGATTACAGCATGTCCGATGCAGTGGCGATTATGACGGGCGCGAAGGATATTCAGCCCGCTTTATAATCGTTCGCTCACACCTCGACGTACACATCCGCGCCGCGCACGTCGACCGCGAACTTCCGTATCGGGAGCGTCTCGATCCCTTCCAGCAGTTCCCCAAACTTGTGAATGCGCGCGTTCTCGCTGTGGATATAGTCGGAGAGCGGCGGCGGCAAAATCGCGACCCATTCCACCGCGCCCGTCTCGATGCGGAACGCCGCGCCGTGCAGCGGACAGACCACCAGATGATCGGTATATTCGCCGCGATGAAGCGCCGCGCCCGCGTGTCCACAGCGGTTTTGCACCGCAAAGACCTGTTCGCCATCACGAACGAGCAGCACATCGGTATTGTTCAAACGGTAGCAGCGCATTTGTTTATCGGGAAGATCGCTCAGGGTGCAGACGAATTCATTCATGGGGTGTTGCGGTCTCCGGTTAGTGGAATCACGATGTCCTGATTGTCGGATAGCTTGCCATCGGCGTTCATTACGGGTGAATTAATGAACTGGCCGTCACGCTGGATATACAACCCGATCCGTACCGCGACCACCGTGCGCAATGCGTCCTGCAAGGTTCCCGTCGGTGGGTCGGCGGCGCAGTGCGTCCGCACAATCGTATCACCCGCACGCCAGTATCGCCCACGCCAGAACTCCCCGTCGCCATAGAGGACCGTCCTGCCTTCCGCATCGACAAAGTGGACCTTCACCTGCCAGTCTTCCGGCGTCGGTCCGCGCGGCTCCCACGCAAGCGCGAGGCACGGACGCGACTCCAATCGCCAGCGATAGGCGACGGGCGTGATCCCGGTTTGCAGCGCGAAGCCGCCGGGGATTGGCGCGAATTCCGCTGCCGGGTAGTCGGCCTTGCTGCGCATCTCGACTGCGAGGCAGCCCTCACCCGGTCGCAGATACCAGTTTTTCGTCAACTCTGTACAGCGGTGCGAAAGCAGCGGCGTCGGCTGTGCCGGGTAGACTTCGATACTGTCATTGGTGAAGCGGCGCAGCGGAATATCATAAAGCAGTGTATCCCACACGCTCGCCTCGCTGTGATAGCCGACGTACTGCCCTTCCAGCCGCGCGAGGACCGCGCCCGGTTTCATCGCCAATAAATACTCGCGCACAGGCATGTCGTAGTGCAGCGGTGTCGAGAACACGCCCGACGTATTGTGACCATCAACATACGCGAGGTGAGCATCCAACCGCAGCGCATTTCCGAAATTCGTCAGGCCGAAACTCACGCCGAATAGCGCAACTACGAGCCGCCCCGATCCGCGCTGCTTCCATCCTTCCGCGAAAAACCCGCCGATCAGCGCGCACGCCGCCGGGATGACAGGCAGCAGATAATGGGTATAGAGCGGCGTCCATGTCAGCGAGAAAAGCAGCGGTGTCGTGAACAGCCAGAGCAGCAGCGATATTTCAACGACTCGCCGCTCGCGGTTTTCACGAATACGCAGCAGCGCGACCGCGACCGCCCCGGCACATAGGATCGCCGTCACGAGCAGCGGCGCGTCGGTATTCGGCGGCATGGTGAGGACGGAATCAGGGTAGCGCTGCTGGCCGGGTGGATAGAGCGACTCCGCGCCGCTAATCATCAATAGCGAGTCGCGGAAAGCATCGCCGCTCACCTGGACGACGCGCGCGGGCTGGTCCGGGCGCGGTGCGATCAGCCTGCGAATCGTCTCCGCGCTGAAATAGCCCTCGCGCGCCGCGCCGACTAGGAACGGCAACGTAATCAACACCGTGAGCGGGATCGAAAACCAGAATGCGCGCGTGAGCCGCTTTCGATTCGTGACGAGCAGCAGCAGCGTCACCGGGACGAGCGCGACCGTCGCGTAATGAATTTGTCCGATGAATGAGAGCAGCGGCAGGTGAAACAACTGCGCCCAGTGTTTGCCGCTCACGTAACCGAGCAGCCCGGTCAGTATGAAGAGCAGCAAAAACGGCGGCAGCAAATCCCAGATTTTGCGGCTGTACATCGCCATCCAGGGATTGCACGCAAGCAGGAACGCCGCCGCGAGCGCTGCAAGTACGCCATAATAATGGCGTGCCAGTGCATAGAGTAAAAATACGGTCAGGACGCCGAGCAGCCCGACGTAACCCGTCGCGAGGACCGGATCGCTGCTCAACAGGAACGGCGGCAGCATCGCGTAAATGGTCGCGGGCGGGTTGCGTATTCCCACCGACGAATCGATACTCAGCAGCGGGAACGCCTGCCCGCGTGCCATATCCAATGCCAGCCGGGAGACATTCGCCTCGTCTTGCAGGAATTCAACTGTGCCGGGGTGTCCGAGACGTAGCCATGCGGCGATGAGGAGGATCGCGGTCAGGGCGAGGAGTTCAAAGGTGTAAGGTGTAAGGTGTAAGGTGTAAGCAGGATGGCGCGAAGGTGGCGCGGTTTGTCGGGGCAAATTCATTTGGGTACGACCCGCGAGTATAGTGGATCGACCAAGACGTGACCCCCGCAAACCGGATGTCGCATTGGCTTATACCTTACGCCTTATACCTCCGGCTCCTCGACCGTTTTCACTGCCTCCTCGCGGCGCTCCATCACCTCCGGCGCGGACATGCCCATCAGCGTCAGGCAGCGCGTGAAGACGACATTCGCCGCGCGGTAGAAGCGCATCCGCGCCTTGCTCACGGCTTCCGGGAGTTGTTCGCGCTCGCTGATGACGAACACACGGTCATAAACCGGGTTGAAGATCGCGGCGAGGTCCAGCGCATAAAATGCGATTTGGTGCGGCGCGATGGTATCTACCGCGAATTGCAGGATTTCCGGCATTTCGAGCATCTTGCGCAGCACGGTCAATTCATCTGCACCGAGCAGCGAGAGGTCCGCGCCCTCATCGCTCAGGCCGCGCTCTGCTGCTTTCCGCAAAATGCCCGCGCAGCGCACACGCGCCATCTGGATACGATAGACCGGGTTCTCGTCTCCCTGCGATTTGGCGAGATCGAGATCGAACTGCATTTGCGAATCGGCACTGCGCGCGAGCATGAAATAGCGCACCGCGTCCGGTCCCACATCGTCGAGCAGTTCATCCAGTTCCACGAAATCGCCCTTGCGCGTACTCATGCGCCGCGCTTCGCCACCTTCCACAAGTTCGACCATCTGGTGAATGATCGTTTGCACGGCGGCGGGGTCATAGCCGAGCGCTTTTACGCCGAGCAAGACCTGCGGCGCAGTCGCGGCGTGGTCCGCGCCGAAGACATCCACCACGAGGTCGAAGCCGCGCTCCAGCTTGTTCTGGTGGTACGCCATATCCGGCAAGCGGTAGGTTGGCGTCCCCGTGCGCTTGACGATCACGCGGTCTTTTTCGTCGCCCAGTTCGGTTGATTTGAACCACACTGCGCCGTCCGCATCATAGGCGAAACCGCGCTCGCGCAGCGTATCCACCGTGCGCCACACGGAGCCGTCTTCATACAAGCTGTTTTCGAGGAAAAATACATCATGGACGATGTGGACCCGGTGCATACTCGCCTTGATACGCTCCATGATCGCCGCCGCCGCAATTTTGCGGAATTCGTCCGCGCTTGCGTCAACCAGCCGCTCGCCATCGTAGGCGGCAATCGTCGCCGCGATCATGCGGATGTACTGCCCCTTATAGCCCTTCGCGGGGAATTCCGCAGGCAGGCCGAACAGTTCACGGTAACGGGCGCGCACGCTCTCGCCGAGAACGTTCATCTGTTCGCCCGCGTTGTTGAAATAATATTCGCGTGTGACTTTATAACCGACTGCTTCCAATAGGTTCGCCATCGTATCGCCCAGCACGCCGCCCCGGATGCGGTGAACGCTCAACGGTCCGGTTGGGTTCGCGCTGACGTATTCGACCTGCGCCGTCTTGCCCGCGCCAAAATCCAGCGCAAAGACGCGCTCGCCCGCGCCAATGATCGCCTCGACCTGCGCCTTGAGCCATGCTTCCGAGAGCCGGAAGTTCACGAAGCCCGGCGGCGCGATTTCTGCGCTCGCGATGATGTCCGCTTCCGGCAGATGCGCCCGCACGATTTCCGCGATCTCGAGCGGCTTCTTGCCGACCAGCTTTTGTATTTGCAGCGCGACCGCCGAGGCATAATCGCCCTGTTCGGCGCGCTTCGGGCGGCTAATCGTCAGTTCGGGCAGGTCGAAGGCGGGCAGCGACCCATCGGCTTGCGCAGCACGCAGCGCACGGGCGACGAGTTCAGCGACTTGTTGCGGTAGCGGATGCACGGTTGCTCCTGAGAACGGGGACGGCTCAATCCCGGTATTATACACGAGCCGAGACAAACAAAAGCGCGGGGATAAATCCACCGCACGGTTAACCTGATCGATTTTCGGGCGGACACATCGGTCCGCCCCTACACCAGACCATGAGCAGTGTGTAGGGGTCGGGCTTGACCAACCCATCTTCATTTCTGCCGGGCGGACACATCGGTCCGCCCCTACACGGCGCGGGTTATGCAGGGTGGACCGGGATACGTCTGCCCATCAGAGATATAAACGCTGCTTGCCCTTTTTGCGGTTCTACGTACAATGAATTCAGGCCAGCAGGGGATTAAGCAATGCGCCGCAGACGGTATCGGCTCGTTATTCAAAAAGCGATGGAAGAACAGCGCAGCCAGGCGATCCAGCCGCCCGCGCCGACCACGCACGCCGCGACGCTGCAACCCGCCGAACCGATGAGCGGCGGTCCCTCGTGGCTGCACCCCGCGCAGCAGCGTGTCCTTGACGTGCAGCAGCAATTCGGCAACCAGCGCGCGATGGCGCTCATTCAACGCGCGCCGAAGGATAGCAAAGAGCAGGAAAAAGAAACTGCCATGCAGGAGATGGTCGCGACTGCCGATCAGGTGCAGGGCGTCAACGACCCAACGAGCAATGTTTCGCTGCTCGCGGCGGCGATAACCGCCTACAAGGGCAAGAAATACGGAACCGCGCTAATCGCCTTTCGCGAGTTGTACAGGCAATCGCAATCGACGACGATGCTGCTCAATATGGCGATCTGCGAATTGCGGCTCGATTTATTCCATGAAGCGCAGCTCGACCTGAATGATGTTTTGCTGGAGACGGATATTTCGCCGGGGGATCGCACGCGCGCAATTGCCGCGCTGGATGCCGTCAAGAAGCTGGAAAGCGCGCATAGCATCGGCTATATGAGTTTGCCATCCAACATCGATACCGATAACTCACCGCTCGCCAAAGACCCGCGCGCGATTCGCCACGAGATCAGCTCGCTCTACCGTTCGGCAGAAGGAAACTCGCGCAGCGAGGATTACGAAGCGGCGCTGAATACCTTCAAACTCGCGCAGAAGCGGCTGCCGCATCCGGTGACGTTGCTCAACATCGGCAAAATTTATGTGATGTTGCAGCGCTACAGTGAGGCAATCAGTACCTTCGAGACGGCGCTGCGTGACCGCCAGTTGACGGGTGGCGCACGGAAGGCAGCAGAAGCGGAGCGTGAAGCCGCGAAGCACTTTCAGGGTAAGCGGCTGGATATGCTCGGCGGCGCGCCGACCCCGCCGGATGCGAATAAGTAGCGCGTTCGGTTTTAAATTTTAAAATAGCTTGGCGCGATTGTTGCGCAGGTGGGGTTGTGCGTTGTGCAATCGCCAGCGCCGCGCATAACAAGCCTGTCACGATATACCGTGTGAGAATTTGGTTTGCTTGACAAGCCCGCAAGCCGCGTGCTAGAGTTGGGACAAATTGACCGGAGCGGCATTCCATCTGCGCACTCGCGCCGCCGGTGACATGGCGCGTTTTTGCCAGGATACGGAGACATAGCGTTGGCTAAATCACGGACTGAACAACTTGTAGAGCGCCTGCGCGATCTTCAAATTAGCGCACCGGACATCGAAGCAGCAGCGGTGATCAGCGTCGACGGCCTGCCGATGGCCTCTTCCATGCCCGCCAATATCGAAGAAGATCGCGTCTCGGCAATGTCGGCAGCGATGCTCGGCCTCGGTGAGCGGATCGCGGGCGAGCTGGGGCGCGGCGCACTGGAACAGGTCTACGTTAAGGGACAGCGCGGATACGTCATCCTGATGAGCGTCGGTATGGACGCCGTGCTGACGGCGCTCGTGCGCGAACAGGGACGGCTCGGCCTGATCTTTCTTGAAATGGGTCGCGCTGCCAAAGAACTGGCTCGCCTCGTCTAGGTTATCCGATGAGCAACACACTGGAGGCTCGCGTGCCAGATAAAAGCGGCTGGAATTACCCAAATAAAATCGCCCGCATCTACATCATGGCGATGGAAGATGTTATGGGTAAAAACGGCCTGAATGCCATTTTGCATCTGGCCGGGTTGCAGGCGTACATCGACAACTACCCACCCGATAATCTGGAAAAGCAGTTCGATTTCGCAGATTTCACCGCGCTCAATGCGGCGCTCGAAGATATGTATGGACCGCGCGGCGGGCGCGGGCTGGCGTTGCGTGCGGGACGTGCCTGCTTCTCGCAAGGCTTGAAAGGCTTCGGAGCGCTGGCTGGCGTCGGCGACCTCGCCTTCAAGGTGCTACCGCTGGGTGCGAAACTGCGCCTCGGCTTGCCCGCGATGGCGACCGTCTTCAATACATTCAGCGACCAGATCAGCGAAGTGCAGGATGGCGGAGACCACTATACCTACACGATCAAGCGCTGCCCCGTCTGCTGGGGGCGACAGGCCGACAAGCCCATTTGCCACGCCGCCGTCGGGCTAATTCAGGAAGGGCTGCGCTGGGTCAGTGGCGGTCACGAGTTCCGCGTGGTCGAGACGGAATGCCACGCGAAGGGCGATGCGAACTGCGTCTTCGTCGTCTATAAGGAACCTATCGGCTGATCTACAGAAGATACAAGGTGGACTCACAGCATGGCCGATAAACCGCAACTCCTGATTGTCGAAGACGACCTCGACCTCTCTGATATGCTCACGCAATTTTTCGAGACGCAGGGGTACGAGGTGCGCCACTCGGCATGGGGAGAGGAAGCGCTCCGTTTCAGCCGCGAGCAGCGCCCGGATTTGGTCATGCTGGATGTTCACCTGCCCGATATTGACGGCTATGAAATCTGCCGCCGCTTGCGCAGCAGCCGCCGCACCGAACACGTTCCCGTCATTTTTCTAACCGAAATACGCGACCGCGCCAATAAACTGACCGGGCTGGAGCTGGGCGGACTGGATTACATCACCAAGCCGTTCGATTTGCAGGAGTTGCGCCTGCGCGTGCGGAACCTGTTGCGCCGTGCGGAAGCTGCACCGCGTATGAACGCGATTACCAACCTGCCTGACCTGGCCTTGACCGATGAAAAGCTGACCGAGGCGCTATACAAGAAGCCAGATTGGGCGGCACTCTATATTTCCGTGCTGGCGCTCGACTCGTTCCGTGACGAATTCGGGTTCGTCGCAGCGGATGACGTGCTGCGCGGTGTGGCGCTGATCCTGAATAACGCGATTCGTGAGGCAGGATCAGGTGCGGATTTCATCGGTCATCTGTCGGTAGCGGGGTTCATCGTCCTGACAGACGCCGCGCATATTGCCGCCATTCGTGAGCGGATTGAAGGCCGCTTGCGTCGCTCTTTGAATCTCTTCCAGCCTGCCCGCGAAATGGGCGCGCAAACCCGCCTTGCCCTACGCACCGAACTCGCGACCGCCAGCGATGGACAGCCCTACGCGACGCTCGACGTTCTGAAAGCGAAACTCGGCGCAGTGCTCCCGAACCCGGACCGGGCATAACCGAATTACTATCGCGCGAAAAACGACAATTGCAGAAAGCGCATTCCAGCAAGTATTTCATCGATACGCTGCTCGCTGAGTGTCCCGATGTATTCCCCGAATTGCGCCTTATCGACGGTGGATACTTTTGAAACTTCTACGACGCTGTGCTTTGGCAAATTTGCCTCGCCGACTTCAAGCAACACATTACCGGGCATAATTGCACGCTTTATATTCGATGTCAACGCACAGACGATTACCGTATTGATGCGGCTATGGTTGAAAACATCCTCTTGAAGCACAACGTAAGGGTGGCGAATGCCCGGTTCTACCTCAATCTGATCTTCCCGGTGTAACCAGTAAATATCTCCCCGATTGATGACCAATGGCCTGTCCTCGATATAGCTTTAGCGCCGTTGCGCCATACTGCGCGCCAGCCCGCCGATCCGCATCCCGTTCGTGACACTCGCCGCGCATAGCATCAATGGCACGCCGATAATTGTGAGCGCGAGCGGCAGAAACAGCGCGGCGATCACCAGTGCAAGAATCATTTGAACTACTGATGCACGAACCAGCGCAGGTAAGTTCTGGCGCACATCCGCGAGCCGTTTGCCGACCGCGCCATATTCACTGTAAAAATCGGTCCGTGCGTAACGAACGTGTCCGGCGGTGATCGCCATCTCTGCAATGAACGCCCAAAGCACAGCCAGGATAAGTAGCACGACCTGCACCGCGCCCGACACATATTGCCCTGCCACCGCGCTCCCCGCGACGAGCAGCAGCGCGGGCGCGAAATATATGAGGCTCGCAACGAGGCTCATCAGCCCGCGTGCGAAAATATCCGGCCAATCTTCCCAGTCGGGCAGCGGATAGGTTAGGCCGCGCACAATGTTGTGCGCCGTCGAGAGGCCGTAACCCATCCACACGATCAGGTTCAGCCCCGGCACGAAGGAAAGCAGCAGCAGCCGACTCAACTTGCGCCGCCATGCGGGGTCAGCGAAGAGGGCGGGCGAATAGGTGCGCGTCGAAGTCGCGATATTGGTCACGGTGTCGAGGTCACGGGCTGCGGGTCCAATCTGGCGAGATAGGCGATGATGTCATCGGCGGTCATGATACCAATTCTGCGCTCGTAAATCACGCCCTGCTTGTCGATGATGTATGTCACGGGCAGGTTCACGATGCGGTATTGGTCCGCGACCGTACCGTCGCTGTCCAGCGCGGTCGGCAAATTAACGCTGATTTCCTTGAAAAATCCGCTGATCTGGTCGGTGCTGTCGCCCTTGTTGACGGTCAGTACATTTGCATCGCCGAGGATACGACCATCAATGAGCGCCTGAAACGCAGGCATTTCCACGCGGCAGGGCGCGCAGTAGGTCGCCCAGAAGTTGAGGAACGTGACCTTCCCGCGCAGATTCGAGAGCCGCGTTTTCGCCCCACTCAACGTCGCGAGTTCAAAATCCGGCGCGGGACGTCCGATCAGCGTATCGGATGTTACGGCGACAGCGGGGGGTTCGTGGTTCGGGGCAGCGCTTCCCGAACCCGACAGGGCAATCAGCAGCGCAACGATGAACGCCACAATCGGAAAAACCAGAAACAGTAGTAGACCGGGATTCGGTCGGGTCTCTGGTGTAGGGGTCGTAGCTTGTCCAACCCGCTCTTCGACCCGTTGCCCGACTTGCATATTCTCGTCGCTCAAGGCAGCCATTCCGGTAAATATCCATTCTGCGCGATTTGCGTCAAGGTACGCGAGCGCGCGTCGTACACCCAGATGCCGGGCTGCGCGTCCTGTTCCATATACGGGTAGCGCTGCATCAGCACTTGCATTCCATCCGGCGAATAGCTGATATTGCCGTGCGCGTAATTCGGATCGACAGCGATGGGTACGGCCTCGCCCGTCGCGAGCGTGATCTCATAGACCTGATATTTCTCCGTCGCGCGCTCGCCATCCATATAGCGCCGCATCACAGCCAGCCGCGTCCCGTCCGGGTGGAACACCGCCAGCGCGTCATCGACCTGCGCGCCGTCGGGGGGCGGCAGCGGGTGAACGGTGCGCTCTCCGTCACGAAATTCCGCGACCTCCAGCCCGCGCATTACCCCAAGCGGGGTTTGCTGCAACTGTAGATAGACCACCCGCTTCGAGTCGCGCGAGAACTGCCACGAATTGTTTTCAAGCGTCTGGAGCAGCGCCTGATGCCCGGTCGCGACATCGACGATCACGACGGCGGACCGTTCGCTATCGTACATAGTGACGGCGCTGCCATCGGGCGACCAGATCGGCTCCTGCGCGAGCCAGCGCTGTTCGGTGAAAAGCGGTTGCGTCGCCAGCGTATCGACATCCACGATCCACGCCCGCGCATCCGAGTCGAAGCGGATGCTATCCGCGCGCTCGTAAAGGACGCGCACGCCATCCGGGTTCCAGGCGGGCGCGCGGCAGGTCGCGCCGATACAGCGTGTCAGGCGGCGCGTGCTTTTGGTCGCAACATCGAGCAGGTATAAATCAGTCTGGCCTTCCGTGTCATATTGCGAAAAGGCGATGCGCGTCCCATCTGGGCTGGGCGCGAAATCTTCAACGCCGTAGGGCGCATTGGTAAGCTGAATTGGCGCGGCGCTGCCATTCACCATGTATAGATTGGATGGGTCGCCCTTGCGTGTCGGGATCGCAGGCGCGAGGTAGACAACGCGCGGCTGGCGGACCTGCACCGTCCATTGGTGATCCTGCAAGACTACGCGCCCGTTTTGCGACCGCGCGCCGCCCTTGAGCGTGACCGTGTAGCGCGTTCCCGCGAGGAATGCTGCATCGGGCGCAAAGGTGAGCGATGCCCCGGACCAGCGCAACGCACCGGGCAGCGATGGCTCAATGGCAAGCTGCACGCTCGCCGCGTCCATAGGTTCGCTGAATTGCAGGCGCAGCACATCCCCGGAGCTAATCGCCGGATCTGCGCCGAAAGTCTCCCCGGTGCGCGCTTCAAGCATCGTCACGCCGACGCCCGCGCGGTCGCCAAGCGCGATCACGCCGACGACGAGCGCGATCAACGCCGCGACTGCACTGCCCATAATCAGATCGAACCGATCCGGGGCGCGGAGGATGACGCGCGGGAGAGTTTGGGTAGCCATGTTATCATTATACAAGCCGCACGCGGCGGGGCGAAGCGCCTTCACCAAACTTTCACGCGGAGATACTCCCGAATGGTCGATCTGTTGATAGAAAACATCGGGCAGCTATGCACAATGCCGATGCTGAACGGCGGTCCACAGCGTGGCGCGGCCTTTGGGATGCTCGGCCTCATGGAAGATGCGGCGGTTGCCGTTCGCGACGGCGTAATCCTCGCGGTCGGTACAGGCAGCGAATTGCGGCGCGAATTCAGAAGCGCGCCCGTGATCGATGCGCGCGGGCGGCTCGTCACGCCGGGGCTGATCGACCCGCATACGCACCTCGTCTGGGCGGGCGACCGCGCTGGGGAGTTCGAGATGCGTCGCGCGGGGGCGAGCTATCAGGAGATCATGGCGGCGGGCGGCGGAATCAACAAGACGGTTCGCGATACGCGCGAAGCTTCGCTTGAAACGATCATCGCGCAATCGACCGCGCGGCTGGATCGAATGCTACTCAATGGTAGCACAACGGTCGAGGCCAAAACCGGGTATGGCCTCGATTTGGAAACCGAACTGCGGTTGCTGGATGCGATTGCACACATTGACACGGCACATCCCGTCGATCTCGTGCCGACGCTGCTGGCCGCGCACGCCATCCCGCCCGACTATGCTAATAGCGCGGATGAGTATGTGCGCGTCGTCTGCGAGCAGATCATCCCGGCAGCGGCAGCATGGCACGCGCAACATTGGCGCGGCGCGCTCTTTTGTGATGCGTTCTGCGAGGTTGGCGCGTTCACGCTCGCTCAATCGCGCCGGGTGCTGGAAGCCGGACGCGCGGCGGGT
This sequence comes from Aggregatilineales bacterium, assembly GCA_965246845.1. Classification (GTDB taxonomy): domain Bacteria; phylum Chloroflexota; class Anaerolineae; order Aggregatilineales; family UBA2796; genus JBBRMW01. The sequence continues at coordinate 23,788 of CBDFFR010000001.1, read as the reverse complement.
CTGACTCCGCGCCTGCACGCGGATGAATTCGCCTCGCTGGGCGGGGTCGCGCTCGCGGTTGAACTCGGCGCGGCGTCGCTCGATCACCTGCTCGTCACCACGCCGGAAGACTGCGCGCGGCTCGGCGCATCGGAGACGGCGGCGGTTTTGCTGCCTGCTACACCCTTCGGCCTGAACATCACGAATACCGCACCCGCAGCGGCACTCATCACGGCGGGTGCAGCGGTCGCCATCGCGACGGATTGCAACCCCGGCACAGCCTGGTGCGAGAGTATGCAATTCGTGCTGGCGCTCGCGGTCCGCGCTCTCGGCCTGACGCAGGCACAAGCGCTCGCCGCCGCGACGGTCAACGCCGCACACGCCGTCGGGCGGCTGGACCGCATTGGCAGCGTAGAACCGGGCAAGCGCGCAGACCTGCTGATCTGGGATATACTGGATTATCGACAGCTCGGTTACGTTTTCGGCGCGAACCTCGTAGATACCGTCATCAAGGATGGGCGCGTCGTCGTCGAACGCGGAATATGGATCACTTCATGAATTTGCCAAATTTCGATGATCAGATCATTGGGAATCTCACCTTCGGGCAGATCGTCATCGTCAGCGTGCTGGCGCTGGCGGTCCTCGGCGTGTTTTCGCTGTTCGGGATGATCCTGCGCCTGCCGCGCCTGATCTTCGGACCGGGCTGCGGCTGCATCTTTTTCATCGCGGCGCTGGTCGCGGGTTTCCTGATCATCTCGCGACCCGGCTAATTACCGCTATAATCATCCCATGCCTGCGCTTTCCCCTTGTTGAAGGAGTCCCAAAAATGCGCCGTTTATCGTTCCTTTCCGTGATCGTCGTGGTGCTGGCGTTGACCTTCGCCACGCTGCCCACGCTCTCCGCGCGTGCGGATACTGCGGGGGTCGTCGCCGTTCAGCTTCTCAATGTGCGCAAAGCGCCGAGCCAGAAGTACCCGGTCATCGCACAAATTCCGCTGGGCGAGTCGGTGACGCTGATTGGCCGCAACGCCGCCGGGACATGGCTCGAAATTTCCGGGTCGTTCGGCAAGGGGTGGGTTTCTGCACCATTCGTCACCATTCCGTCGGGACAGGTTAGCTCGCTTCCCGTGACCGACCGCACGATTAATCCCTTCGCGACGGTGATTGTCTACCCCTCAATTCAGGTCCGTTCAGGTCCCAGTACCGATTTTCCGATTATCGGCTTGCTGCGCACAGGCGCAGTCGTTGATATTGTCGGGCAGGATCCCAAAACGAAGTGGCTGGAAGTCGCCACACCCTTTGGCAATGGCTGGATTCAGACGCAATTCGTCACGCTCACCGGGGACATCTTCGCCGCGCCGAACACCGATCAATTCGCCTATCCGGTCGTGAAGAACGTCAATTACCGGGTGAATATCCGCAGCGGTCCCGCGACGGATCGCGATGTCGTGGGCGTGCTGCCCTACCTGCAATATTCGCGCATCATCGGTGTGACCTCGAACGGGCGCTGGTGGAAAATCACGGGCGATTTCGGCACGGGCTGGGTCTCCGCATCGTTCGTGCAGGCGATTGGCAATCTGGGCGGCGTCCCGGTCCTTACGGAATAGCGCTTGCGGCCACTTTTCAAACTGTACGCGGGCGGGCTGGCGTGTCTGCTCGCGTGCCTCGCCTGTAACATGAGTTCCAGCGTCCCGCCGGAGAGCGCGGGTGCGTCCCCCGTGAGCATTCTGGCTCCCGCTAACAACAGCCAACTTGCCGAAGGTGCGACGCTGCAAATCGCGATTCGTGCCGAGGACAAGACAGGTCCCGGCGTTGACCGCATCGAAGTCACGGTCGATGACCAGCCGCTTTCCAATGGGCAGGTTGTGCGCGCGGCGGGTCAGCCAGTGTTCACGACCGTCGTGGAATACACCGCGACGGGTCAGCAGGGACACCTGTTCATCGCAACGGCCTACCGTGCCGATAATTCGGTGATTGGCGCGGCCACGCTGACGGTAATCGTCGTCGGCGCGGCGGGGAGTACGTTTATCGCGGTAACGCCTGTTGCGCCGAACGCGACCATCGTAATCGAAACCCCGGTGCTGGTCGCGACCGCCGCTACGACAGCAACAGCATTGCCGCCGACAACCACGCCACAGCCTGCGCCAACCCTCACGCTCGCTCCACCCAACCAGACCACAGCGCCCACCACACTACCCGCGAACAGCCCGCAGGCGCGCATCGTCACGGCCTTTCTCAACGTGCGCAGCGGACCCGGCCCGACCTACAGCAATCAGGGCTTGCTCAAGGCGGGCGATGTCGTCCTCATTCTGGGGCGCAACGAGGAACGGACATGGTGGGCTGTGCAGGGTCCCAACGGTGTGCGTGGCTGGATTCTGAACAACCCGGTCTATATCGCGACGAGCGGCGACCTGACGAATATTCCGCTGGCCGCCGCCCGTCCGTCGCCCGCGCCGACGCTCACACCTTCGCCATAGCGTCGACTGCGCTGGCAGCCTTGCGGCGGCGGGTCGGCAAGCCCAGCATTTCGTCGTTGACCACGAGCAGGCGTATTCCATTCAACACGACGATGACCGTGCTGCCTTCGTGACCGATGACGCCGAGCGGAAGCGGGAGTTCGCGCCCCACGCCGACGAGCAGCGGGTTCAAGTTTAATGCGCTGATCACCAGCACAATGATTACGCCGAGCGAGAAGGTCAGGTTTTGCAGCACCACGCGCCGCGCGCGGCGGCTCAATTTGATTGCATAGGCGATGCTCGTCAGGTCGTCGGCCATCAGCACCACGTCCGCTGTTTCGAGCGCGACATCGGTTCCCGCCGCGCCCATCGCGATCCCGATGGTTGCTTCCGCGAGCGCTGGCGCGTCGTTCACGCCGTCCCCGACCATCGCGACCGCGCCATATTTGGCTTTCAAGTCGCGGATCACATCCAGCTTGCGCTCCGGGAGCAGCTCCGCGTAGACTTCATCCGCGCCGACGAACTGGCTGACTGCGTTCGCGACGCGCGGATTATCGCCCGTCAGGATCGCGATATGCTCTACGCCCGCGCCGCGCAGTACCTTGAAAATCTCCGGCGCGTTCTCGCGAATTTGATCCGCGACTGCGACCGCGCCCAACCAGCGTTCGCCTTGCCGGGCGAGCAATACCGTTTTGCCTTCGGCCTCCAGGCGATCCCGTAGCGCCACGAGTTCGGCGGGGAGCGCTGCGCCGTCTTCGATCATCAGGCGTTCCGTGCCAACGCGGATCGTTTCGCCGTTGATTGACGCGCGCACGCCTTCGCCCGGCACGGCCTCGAAGCTCTCCGCTTCCGGTGCGCTCAGTTGCTTCGACTTCGCATAGCTGAGGACCGAGCGCGCAATCGGGTGTTCGGATTTCGCTTCCGCGCTGATGATCACGCGCAGCAAGTCGTCAGCGGAAACGTTCGTCAGTGGCGCGACATCCGTAACGGCGGGCTTACCAGTCGTGATCGTCCCTGTCTTGTCGAACGCGATGGCCTTGATCGTCCCCATCTGTTCGAGGTACGCGCCGCCTTTGAACAAGATGCCGCGCCGCGCCGCGTTCGCAATCGCGGAGAGGATCGAGGCGGGCGTGCTGATCACGAGCGCGCACGGCGAGGCGACCGTCATCAGCACCATTGCGTGATAGAAATTGCTGTTGAAGGTCGGTCCACCGGGCAGCAGCGGCGGGATGACGATATAGAGCGCGACCGCCGCGATCACGAACATCGCGTATTTCTGCTCGAATTCATCCAGAAAGCGCTGGGTGTCCGCGCGGCGGCCCTGCGCCTGTTCGACCATGTTGATAATGCGCGCGAGCGTCGATTCGTGCGCGGCGCGCGTCATACGGATGTCGAGCGAGCCGTTCTGGTTGACCGTCCCCGCGAAAACGTCATCGCCGATTTCTTTGGAGATTGGCAGCGATTCGCCGGTAATCGCGGCCTGATCAATCGTGCTGCTGCCCGCGACTACTTCACCATCGACCGGGAGCCGCTCGCCGGGACGAATCACAATCACGTCCCCGACCGCAAGCCCGTCGGTTGGGACCGTGACCAGTGCGCCATCGCGTCGCACGGTGGCCGTCTCCGGGCGCAGTTTGAGTAGCGCGCGGATTGCGTTGCGGCTGCGGTCCATCGCGTAGTTTTGCAGGACGTTACTCAGCGAGAACAGGAAGAGCAGCGTCGCGCCCTCGCGCCACTGGTTGACGAGCGCCGCACCGAGCGCCGCCAGTACCATCAGCAAATCTACGTTGATCTCGCGTTCCAACAGCGATTTCACGCCTTCGATCACGCCGAACACGCCGCCCGCGACGTAGGAAGTCACATTCGCGAGCAGGATCATCCAGCCCGGCGCGTTCAGGTTTTCGAGGAGCAGGCTCACGCCTATCGCCGCTGCCGTCACGACGACGAGGATTACTTCCAGCTTTTCGCGCGGAATGAGCGTCCGGCGCACCTGTGTTTCGTTTTCCGTTGCGTCCGCGCGTAATGCCAGCGTGCCTTGCGCCATGAGTTCCCTTATGCCTGTTTAATGGGCATTAAATTACAACTGTAGATGGGTGAAGTATAGCATAGGTTGCGCCCCCGGCAAAGCTGAAAAGTGCCGTTTAGACGCCGGAAACCTTGCGCAGCGTCTCTGACCAATTTTCCGTCGAGAACGGCGACGGATTGGCAAAGCGTATTTCGGTAATGGAACAAGCATTGCGCCCGTCGTACTCATCCGCGTCCCATTGATTGAAGACGCGCCCCCACGCGAACCGATACGTCACATCGGCTCCCCGGCTGCCCTGTATTTGTACGGGCTTCGATGCAGTGGGTTCGCCCAGCATAGTGCGCAGGAGCGCGTTGATCTGTGTATGGTTGGCTGCGTGTGCGCCAGCGTATCCCACGCTGAACACCGGGTACAGCCTGAGAATATCGGGCTTCGCTTCCGTAAAGACCAGCGACGCGCGCAATATGCCCTCCACGTCACCGATGGTCGCGCGTTCGATGGGGAGCATTACGGTACGGCGGGCTTTGCGCTGCGCGACCGCCACCTCCTGTTCGGCGCGGACATTGCGCCCCGGCGTCAGCGCTTGCCCCATTGCGCTGAATATTCCTGGCACAGCGTGCATTGGACCCGTCATGTCCTCGTCGGGTTCGGGCAGGAGCTGGGCGGGTTCGGTCGTTGGGTTGCGCTCGATCAACTGCTGCTCGAACGCGGCGAGCGTCGTTTCGGGGGTGAGGGTATAGACATCCCATTGAATCGTGCCGCTACGGTCCATCGTCAACATTTTTGGCGCTCCCTTTCGGCAATCAATACAATAGTACCCTGCCGCGTTCGGCAAAACTCCCGGCGCGATGTACACTTCCCAGTCACTTCCGACCGTTCATTGCTCTGAGGTTTTGAAATGAAAAAATTCGTCCTGTTTTTGATGGTGGCGCTGCTCGTCGCCGCCAGCCTGCCCGCCAATCGCGCGAACGCGCAAGCCAAGACGTTCGTGATCGGTATCGCGGAAAATTCGACCTCGCTGGACCCGGCGCGCGGTTACGAGCAGCAGACGAGCATCGTCCACAAGGCGACCTACAACACGCTCGTCACCTTTCCGGCGGATAACGTTGAAAAGGTAATCCCTGACCTCGCGACCACATGGACCGTTTCCAGCGACGGCCTGACCTATACGTTCACACTCAAGGACGGCGTGAAGTTCGCTTCCGGCAACGTCCTCACCGCCGATGACGTGGTGTTCTCCTATAACCGCGTGCTGAACGTGCAGGGCAACGGCGCTTCGGTCATGGATACCGTCGCGAGCGTAGCCGCGAAGGACGCCAAGACGGTCGTGATTACGCTGAAAAGTGTCGACCCAGCGTTCCTCGCCAAGTCGGTCTTCGGTGCGTATTCGGTCCTCGACTCGAAGACGGTCAAGGCGCAGGGCGCGACCGATGCCGCCGACGCCAAGACGACCGACAAGGCCGAAGCGTGGCTGAATAGCAACAGCGCCGGGACGGGTCCTTACGTCTTGACGAAGTGGGACAAGAACAACGAAATGGTCCTCGCGAAGAACCCGAACTATACCGGGAAGACCGCGCCCGCTTTCGACCAGATCATCATGAAGGATATGCCGAAGGCCGCGACGCAGAAGGCCGCGCTTGAGACGGGCGACATCGATCTCGCCTTCGACATCAGCGCCGATCAGGTCGCCTCACTGACCAGCAACCCGGATGTGACCGTCTTCAAGGGTCTCAGCTCGATTGTCTTCTTCCTGCTCATGAACCAGGACAAGACGATTGGCGGTCCGATGAGCGACCCGAAGATTCAGAAGGCCGTGCGTCTCGCGATTGACTATGCCGGGATCGCGAAGCTGGCGGGCGGTTCGGCTGCCACGCCGGGGTCGATCATTCCGCTGGGTTTCGCGGGCGCGTATACGACCGATCAGGCGATCAAGCGCAACCTCGATGCGGCGAAGAAGCTTGTCGCGGATAGCGGCCTGAAAGACATCAGCGTGAACCTCGAATACCCGGATTTCAGCTATCTGGGTGTGAACATCGGCACGCTCGCGCAGAAGGTGCAGGCCGACCTCAAGGAAATCGGGATCACCGCGAACCTCAAGGGCGCGGAAGTCCAAGTCGCGCTCGCCAGCTACCGTGATGGCAAGGAAGGGTTCGGCCTGTGGTTCTGGGGACCGGACTTCATCGACGCGATCAACTATGCGGAGTTTCTGCCGGGCATGAAGGTCGGCAAGCGCGTCAACTGGACCGACACCAACGGCGACGCGAAGATCAAGGATCTGCGCGATAAGGTCCTCAAGGAAACCGACGCGACCAAGCGCGCGGCGCTCTTCGCGGATATTCAAGCGTACTGGCAGGAAAGCGGACCGTTCGCGCCGATAGTGCAGGCGGGTGTGCAGATGGCCTATCGCAAGGACCTGAAAGGCTTCGCGTATAACGCGCAGTGGTTCATCGATCCGAGTACGTTCAGCCGGTAGCTTAATTAGTTGGCAGTTCAAGTGGTGGCAAGGGTAAAATCAAAAAATAAACTTGCCACCTAGTAACAACATAGAGGAAGCAACAAATGTTAAACGACACGGAAATGCAACAAATTATAGAGCGACTTTCATACTGGGTAAAAAAACATCCATTATATGATGGACCGGAAGATTTATTTGATGGGGCCACCTATAAAATAGAAAATTATCAATACAATGAGGAAGTTGGATGGAGTCAACAGTTGATAATATACGTCGATCCACAATATGCAGATCGCAGACACAAGCCCGTCATACTTAGTGATGTAGGGCGGGAAATTGTTATAGATTCGTTTTTGCACGTAGTTCCAGAGCGAATAAAGGAAATATATATTTCACACTTTGAAAAATTGGTATTGCTCCCACTTTTGGATCGTCTTACACCTCAATATAATGCACCGAAAATAGTCAAAACGGAGAAGCAGTTTGTATCGGATATTTTTGTCGTCATGCCGTTTGCTGACGAGTTTAAACCCATCTTTGACGAGTGTATTAAACCCGCTGCGGCTGCACTTAAGCTAAGCGCGAGACGTGCGGATGATTTTTTCTCAAAACACCAAATTCTTCACGAAATAATACAAGCTATCATTGGGTGCAAAGTTGTGATCGCTGATTGTACTGGAAGAAATGCCAATGTATTTTACGAGATCGGCTTTGCACATGCTTACGACAAGCCTGTTATTATGCTTGCTAACAAAAGTGAGACACAGATTCCCTTTGACCTAAATCAGTTTCGACGTATTGAATATCAAGTCACGATGTCAGGACCGCGTGTTCTTCGCGATAACATCCGAAAAGCATTATTGGACGTACTCAGCATCCCAATGAGGGATGAGGATATTCCCTTTTGAGGCAATTCGCCCCGCGCCACCTTATACTCTCTAAATCCGAAACCAGTCAGGAGCGGGAAGAATGTCCAACGCACCGTCTCATACCTTCGGTAACGATCCTTCACAACATGGAAAAGTCTTGCAGCCGGGCATGGCCGCGCCCGATTTCACGCTCGAAAGCAACCCGACCGAGAAAGTCACCCTGAGCCAATATCGCGGGCGTCCGGTGGTCCTCGTCTTCTACCCGGCAGATTGGAGTCCGGTGTGCGGAGATGAACTCGCGCTCTACAATGAACTAATCCCCGATTTCGAGCCGTATCAGGCGCAGATCATCGGGATTTCCGTCGATGGCGTGTGGTCGCATCAGGAATTCGCGAAGGCGCGCAACTTGCACTATCCGCTGCTCGCGGATTTCCACCCGAAGGGCGAAGTCGCGAAGCGCTACGGCGTGTACTCGGAGCCGGAAGGCATCAGCGACCGCGCGCTGTTCGTCATTGACAAGGACGGCGTGATCGCGTGGAGCTACATCGCGAACCCGGATGAGAACCCCGGAGCTGCCGGGATACTGGACGCGCTCGACGCGATAGCACAGAAGGACAAGCAATCCTCATGAGAACGCAATTCAGTAACGATAGATTGACGGTCGAAGTCAGCGATCACGATCACGTACAGGGTCCGGCGGGCGCGCCCGTGACGCTCGTGGAATATGGCGATTATCAGTGTCCTTATTGCGGGCAGGCGTACCCTATCGTCAAGCGGTTGCAATCCGAGTTGGGCGACCGCCTACGCTTCGCGTTCCGCAATTTTCCGCTGACACAGGTGCATGAACACGCCGAACACGCCGCCGAAGCTGCCGAAGCTGCCGCCGCGCAGGGCAAATTCTGGGAGATGCACGACGCGCTCTACGAGAACCAAAAGGACCTCTCCGACGCGCACATTGTGCAGCTTGCGTCGAAGGTCGGGATCGACGCGAAGCAGGTCACGGATGCGCTTGGCGCGCATACCTATCGGGCGAAAGTGCGCGAGGACTTCATCGGCGGCGTTCACAGTGGCGTCAATGGCACGCCGAGTTTCTTCATCAACGGCGTGCGCCACGACGAATCGTATGATTACGAGACGTTGCGCGCGGCGATCCTCGCAAAAGCAAAATAGAAGTCATATCGGGAAGCAATGCCGCTCTATCTTTACATCCTCCGTCGCATCCTGTTGAGTGTACCGCTGCTGATCGGGATCACGCTGGTCGCGTTCATCATCGCGAATCTGGTCCCTTCCGACCCGATGACGGCGAACCTCAGCCAGCGCGCGATGTCCGACCCGACCATTGTGGCGGCGTTCCGCGCCGAGTGGGGGCTGGACCAATCGCTGCCCGTGCAATATCTGACCTACCTCAAAAACCTGTTGAGCGGCAACCTCGGCAAGAGCATCCGCAGCCGCCGCCCCGTGATCGACGACCTGCGCCAGTACCTGCCCGCGACTATCGAACTTGCGACGGCGGCTACGATCTTCGGTGTCGGGGCGGGGCTGCTCTTCGGGCTGTTTTCGGCCATCGCGCGCAACACCATCTTCGATGTACTGGCGCGGGCAATCTCGTTGATCGGGATCAGCGCGCCAGTGTTCTGGCTGGCGCTGCTCTCGCTGCTCGTGTTCTATGTACAACTGCGCCTCTTTCCGGGACCGGGGCGGCTCGACTCCGGTATACAAGCGCCGCCCGGCGTGACCGGGTTCCTCACGATTGACAGCCTGATCGCGGGCAATTGGCTCGCGTTTCGCAACGCCTTCGGACATTTGATATTGCCAAGCGTGGTCCTCGGCAGCTATAGCATGGGACTCGTCACGCGCATCACACGCGCCTCGATGCTCGAATCGCTCTCTGCCGATTATGTCCGCACGGCAAAGAGCAAAGGACTCCGGCAACGCATCATCGTCTATCGGCACGCCTTCCGAAATGCGCTGATCCCGGTGCTGACGGTGATCGGCCTATCCTATGGCGTGCTGCTCTCCGGGGCGGTCCTCACGGAGACGATTTTCGCGTGGCCGGGCATTGGGCGGTATGCTTATCGCGCGTCTACGACCCTCGACTTCCCCGCGATCATGGGCGTGAGCCTCGTCATCGCCCTGATTTTTACGATTGTGAACCTGAGCGTCGATGTCCTCTACTATCTCGCTGACCCGCGCCTCCGCGCCCGCTGACCTGCACTTCCGCGCCCGGCTTGGCACGGTGATCCGCTGGCTGCGCACCCACCCGACAATTTTGATTGGTTCGGCGGTGATCGCGTTCTGGATCATCGGGACGCTGCTTGTCCCGTTATCGGGGCGTGACCCGCTGGGGCAGGACATCAACCATAGCCTGAACCCGCCGGACGCGAGTTTCTTATGGGGCGCGGATAAACTCGGTCGCGATATTTTCATCCGTGTGCTGTACGGCGCGCGGCTGACGCTCCCGGCGGGCGCGGTTGCGGTCGTCGGGTCGGTGGTGATCGGCACGCTGGTGGGTGGCGTGGCGGGCTACGCTGGCGGGCTGTGGGAAGAGCTGTTGATGCGCCTGACGGATGTGTTCCTCGCGTTCCCGACGATCATCCTCGCAATGGCAATCGCGGCGGCGCTCGGACCGAGCATCAACAACGCGATCCTGACGATTGCCGTGATCAGTTGGCCGAGCTATGCACGGCTGACGCGGGGCCTCGTGCTGCAACTCAAGACGACGGAATTTGTACAAGCCGACCGCGCGATTGGCGCACGCCACCGCCGTATTTTGTTCCGCTCGATTTTGCCAAACTGCGTAGGCTCGCTGGTGGTGATGGCGACGCTCGATTTTGGCAACGCGGTCCTCATCTTCGCGGGCTTGAGCTTCCTCGGCCTCGGACCTGCGCCGGAGACGCCCGAATGGGGGCGCATGATCGCGGACGGTGTGGATTACGCTGATCAGTGGTGGGTGAGCATATTTCCGGGACTCGCGATTTTCAGCGTCGTGATGGCATTGAATTTCGTCGGGGACGGGCTGCGCGATCTGTTCGATCCGCGTGAGGCGCGGCGGTAAGTGAGTACGAGTACCTTTGAACTCTATGATCTGCGCGTGACGGTCGCGGAGATCGGCGGGCGTTCGGTGTGCGGTTTGCAGGTCGGGGACTGGTTCGAGGTGACGCAGAGCAGCCGGATTGTGATCCCGGCGGGCAGGCATTTTTGCATCTATGCGCTCGCGGCGATATTGCCGCTGCTTCCGGCGCACCAACGCGCGCTCGACCCGGCGGATTGGATGAGCCGCGACACGCTGATCGCCTGCCCGGACCCCGAAGAGCGATTGATCATGAAGATCGAACGGATCGGGCGGCGGGCGCTCGACGCGGACGATTTGACGTGAGACGTGGAACGTGAAGCGCGAAAGCAGCATCGCGTTCCAGACGGACAAGACGCCAGCGGAGTACATTGCGCTGGCGCGGCTGGTGAATGAATATGCTTTCGACGCGGTGAGCGTGTACGGCGATGCACCGTTCCAGCCAAGTTATGGTCCGCTGCTGCTGATGGCTGCGCACCTCGACCGCGCGCGGATCGGTCCGGCGTGCGTCGCGCCGTCGCGGATGCCGCCGATTGATATGGCGGGTGATACCGTATTGTTGGATCAGCTCACGGACGGACGTGCGTACCTCGGCATTGCGCGCGGCGCGTGGCTGGCGCGGAACGGTATTCGGGAAGTGACCCCGCCGCTGGCCGCGATCCGCGACTCGGTGGAGATCGTGAAGCGGCTGCTGGCTGGCGATGATTCGGGCTATGAAGGCAAGGCGTTTTCGATGGAGCCGGGCGTGCGGCTGCCGTATGCGGTACGGCGTCCGCGCGTGCCGATTTTGATTGGGACGTGGGGCGCGCAGCTTGGCGGGCTGGCGGGCGAACTCGCGGACGAAGTGAAACTCGGCGGCTGTGCGAACCCGGCGATGGTCCCTATTATGCGTAGCTGGATCGCGGAAGGTGAACATAAGGCGGGGCGCGAAGCGGGAAGCTGCGGCGTCGTGGTCGGCGCGGTGTGCGTGGTCGATGAAGACGGCGCGGCGGCAAAGCGCGCGGTGAAACGCGACCTTGCGCTGTACTTGCCTGTTGTAGCGGCGCTCGATAAAACTGTGCAGCTTGATCCGGAACTCGTGGCGCGGATGGATGCGCTTGTGAACGCTGGGGATCGGGATAGCGCGGCGGCGCTCATCCCGGATGACCTGCTCGCGAAGTTCGCCTTTGCCGGGACGCCGGACGAGGTGGCGGCGCAGGCGCGGGCATGTTACGAGGCAGGCGCGCAACGTGTGGAGTTCGGGACGCCGCACGGGTTGAGCGCGGAGACAGGAATACGGCTGCTGGGGGAGCGGGTGTTGTCGCAGTTATAGCGCGGCGGGTGAATCGGCGCGTGGCTGACGTTCCGCTGACGCTTGATCTTCGGCACGCAAAACCGCATATGCTTTAGGCACTGGTCATCTTCGCGAGGTCTTCATGCGCCGCTTGTGCTTCGTACTCTTGCTACTTGTCCTGCCAACTCAAGCCTTCGCGCAGAGCGTACCGACGCCGTATAAGCTGCGGCATCCGTCAGCGGAGGAGTATCTGTCCGCTATGCCAAACCTACTTTCGCAAGCCGAAACGGATTATGAGAAATCGTTGTGGCCCGGCCTACTCGCGGATACAGCACAGTTCCGATACTTGCAAGATAAGCAACTCGATTTCCAGCAGATTGATCAAGCACTCCGAACGTTCCTTTTGTCGTTTTATTCTGCTCCGCGACAGATCAATCTTGCTGCATGGTACTCTGCTTTAGTCGAAGCGTGGTTGAACGAAAAACCAGTTGATCTGGACATATCGCGTCAGTTGTCCCGCGATGGCTACTTCCTTGATGTCGAGCCTCGCGACTTCAAAGGCGATGGCGGTCATGAATGGCTGCTTTCCTTTAGAACACTGGAGGGTTCATATTTCGATGTTGGTCCGAATTTCCTTGTTGCCGAGCGACTTGCATCGGGTCTGTATCGAATTGTGCGCCCGCCGCTTCCTTGGTTTTCGGCAGGCTTTGGCTATTACGAGTCACCGAGCGGAGTAGCAAAGGAAATACTGTTCCGCGATTTAAGTGGTGACAACGTACCGGAATGGGTTGTTACACTTGGCGGCATCTTCAGTTCGGGGGGGCTTCAGTACGGGGAATTAAACATTTTCAAATGGCAAAATGGGCAGTTTGTCAATCTGGCATATGATACCGACATCAAGAAACAGGAAATAGTGTTTTTCGATAGCGACAGTCGCATATTACCCGATGGCGTGCGGATCGATTTTGTTCCATCAATGTTAAACATAGGTCAGCAGGATGTTCGAGTGCGGCAGGCACAGCATGATAGTTTTGGTTGTACGTGGTCTCACGAACGGCAGTTTGGCTGGAATGGGCAGCGTTTTTCGCTTATTCAGGAGCATCGGAGCTACGCGCCCGTACAGGAGTGCGCGTGGCGTGATGCAGAAACGGCGATGTGGAATGGAAATACTGCCGAAGCTGTCCAGTTTTACGAAAGAGGGTTGACGCTACCATTGGCTTCAGTCGCTGACATGCAAGAGCGCGCACAATACATGAAATATCGACTTGTGCTTGCTTATAGTCTAAAAGAAGACCAAGTGAAGAGCGACGACCTCTTGAAAACACTTAAGGGGGAGCGCCCAACATCCGTGTTGATGAAGGAACTTATAGACTATACGCCGGAAGGCGCGAACTCATTTTGGAAATGTATGGCCGCCTACAACGTCGTTGATCGATACAGCACAGCGGCGTATTATGCAGGGGATATTGAATACTTATACAATCTGCCCACAAATTTGATTTTGGGGATGAACATAGAAAGTACAGAATCAATTCGTTCGTTTGACATTCCGCGTCCTGACCCCCGCCGTGCCGGGTGCGACCCCACCATTGCCATTCAGACCCTCGTATCAACGGCCAAGTTCACATTGACGGCGATCCCTGTTGAACAACTGCGTCTTTTGGGGCTAAATCCGGTGCAGTCTCAAACCTTCGACCTCAATAAAGATCGCCGTGATGAATGGCTGATTTGGCTGGATGTTCCGACGCCACCCTTGTTTTTCAGCCCAGCCCCGGCAAGCGGCACGTATACAGTCTCTTTTGCGCCCATTCCAGCAAATGCCAGAGGATCGTCACTCAATCTGCGGCCACTGCCTGATAATTTGGACAATGTTTTGATCGGTAAAGTGCCAATCACTTCTGAACATAGCTGCCCCGCCCCAATCGGGCAAGACCCCACACTTGCGCCCCCACCCTGGACAGCCATTCGTATCTGGCGAATAATTAAAGGTCATCTGGAAATACTTGTGGAAGCGCCAATTTGCGATACGGACGCGGAAGGCTGGTCTACTGACCCAACAAAGTCTTTTTTGCGCTTTTCCGCATACGCAGTGATTACACCCGGCTATCAAAAAGGTCCTGCCGATCTCGCGTTCAGCGAATACACCTGGAATAGCGAGAAACAGACGTTTCTTCCGTCACAAGTTGTCAGCGATCCAGACCAGCCGCGCGTTAATACGACAGTTGATCAGTGGAGTCTCAATTTAGAGATCAGAGCGGCTTTCGCCCGTCAGGATTACCGCGCCGTCGCAACTATTGTTGACAACGCAATGATTCACTCATGTCGCGATTGCAACTTGGAGGAGAAGTTAGAACTGCTCTACTGGCGCGCAACTGCGCTCGAACTCATGGGCGACGAATATGGCGCGGTTGCCGACTACGCAACCATTTACCGCAACGCGCCTTCACCCCTTTGGCGGCAGCTCATCGCGCTACATCTAGAACTGCCGACATTTTAGACTGGTTTTCTAACCGCGAAAGCCCACCATCGTCGCGACCAGCCACGCCACCGTCACCGCGTTGGCGATGATGATGAACTGCCACTGCACCGCGCCGGACGCATCGGCGTGGTTCGTGCCGCGCGGGTCGAGGCGGCTGCGGATCGCGAAGAAGACGAGCGGCGCGGCGACCATCACGAACAGCACCACCCACAGCGGGATCACGCCCGCCGCAAGCGAGGCCAGCCCAAGCGCGACCGCCATCCCGATGAAGGCATACATCAGAATGCGCGCGTTGCGCTTGCCGACGAGGATCGCGGTGTTGTTCAGCCCGGCGAGTTTATCCATCTCGAAATCGCGAAGCTGGTTATAGAGCTGCCCATAGCAGGAAACGAACGTCACCGCGAGCGCGACGAACCAGACTGTCCCCGGCGTGTGGTCGTAGGTGAAATAGCCCGCGAGGAAGAGCAGGCCGGAAAGCATCAGCGAGTGCGAGACGAAATCGGTGATTGGGTAGGCTTTGAGGCGGATCACCTTCCACGAATAGAGGTGCGAGAGCGCGAGCGTCAGGCAGCCGATCACGAACGGCCACACGCCCGCCGAAAGGAACAGCGCCAGCGCGAGCAGCGCCACCCCGCCCGACGCGAACCAGCCTTCGCGCGCCGTAATCTGGCCGGAAGAGACGGGGTTGCGCGCGGCGCGTGCGGCCTCGCGTGCGTCGTCGGGCGCGTCTTCGATGTCGTTGATCATGAACGCATAGGCGACAACAAGGCAATTCGCCAGCGCGACGACTATCAGCCGCCAATCGAGCGTCGCGGCAGGCTGCACGCGCACGGCCAGAATACCGCCCAGAATGGTCAGCGGGATGTTCGTCGGCACATGTTCCTGCCAGCGCGTCAACCGACGCACGGCGCTCGCCTTCGTGGTTAGATTCAATGTTGAAATCATCGGGACGGCTGCTCCTCAGTGAACGTTACAAACTGCTACGAGAATCAACCCGCGTAGGGTGCGTTCGTTTCGGGTTTTGGAGAAAACGGCAGAGATTAGCAGATTGGGTGGGGATGCGCCAATGGACAGTTCATAGGCGAGACGGGTTGGGCAATCCACGACCCCTCCGCCGGACGGCGCGCATTGAGAAACAGCGGCAGATAGGCTAGAATAGGGGTATAGTGATCCGAAACTATTTGCGGGGCATCGCCACATGGCCGTAGCCGACCTTCCCGAAACATTGACCTACACCGATACCGAAGTCGAGGCGCTCAAGCGCGCGGCGGCGCGGCGGCTGGCGCAGATGGCGCGGCAGGGTGTGACGGTCGATTACAAGCCTGAAAAAGGTCCGGCGAAAAAGGTCCCGCTCAAGGCGATGATCGTCCCCGGCTTCGCGGATGACGACTCGCTGCGCAATATCGAGAAGGCCGAACGCCGTTTGCTGCTCACGCCCATCGTACAGAAAACGTGCGTGGACCTGCTCGGCGATGATGAACTGGACCGCGCCACGCTCGAACTCACACGCCGGATGCGAGCGCAGGATGACCTCGGACGGCGGGCGGCAATCACGGCATGGTCGGAAGAAATTCTGGATGATATGGTCGGCTTCGGTCCACTCGAAGAGCTGATTACCGATTTAGAACGCGACAGCGAAGACGAGATGGCCGAAGATATTTACGTGATCGGCTACAGTCAGGTCCTCGTCAAGACGCGCGCCGAAGACCGCGTGCGGCAGGTGCGCAGCAAGCGCCCGCGTCTCGGCTCCACCGACGAGACGATCCACTTCCGCAGCCAGGAACATTTACGCAACATCGTCTATCGCAACCTTGCGGAAATCAACCGTCGCGTCGATGAAAATTCGCCGATCCTCGACTCCAAGCTGCCAGGGACCGATCATCGTATCAATATCACGATCCCGCCGGTGGCCGCCGATGAGATGTGGTATCTGACGATCCGAAAGCATGTCGGCACATGGAACTGGAAGGACCTGCTGCTGCGCGGCGTGTACGATTTGCGGTTGCTGACGCTGCTCGCACTGTGCGTGCGCGCGCGCTTCAACATGCTCGTCACGGGCGGCACGGGCGCGGGCAAGACGACGCTGCTCAACGTCATTGCCGGGTTCATCCCGCCGCATGAGCGCGTCGTCACGATTGAAGACACGCAGGAATTGCAGCTCACGGATGACCGTCGCGGCACGGGCGTCGGGCATATGGATGCAAAGGACCTCGCGCGCATCAGCAACCTCGATGTCGATGAGAAGAACGTCGTCAGCCTGCTGACCAAGACGGCCAGCACGCGCGAAGGTACGAGCTATACCATGCGCGATCTGGTGATCAACTCGCTGCGCCTGTCGCCGCGCCGCATCATCGTCGGTGAAGTGCGCGGTGCGGAAGCGTGGGATATGCTGCAAGCGCTGAACACGGGTCACGATGGTTCGATCTGCACCATTCACAGCAGCGGCGCGCAATATGCGGTCAGCCGCCTGCAAGCGCTGGTGCGGATGTCGGGCGCGGGCATCAACGACGAAGCGGAGATTGTCGGGCATATTTTCAACGCCTTTCAACTGGTGATCCATGCCGAACGGCAGGCTGATGGCGGGCGGCGCGTGAACGAACTCGGCTGGATTCGCTCGATTGAAAACCTGCGCGAGACGGACAACGATTTCAAGATCGAGGTCGTGCCGCTCTTCCGGCTGCGTATGTCATCGGATGAGAAGCATGTCGAGGACTTCGACCAGCCGAAGGACCCGAAGAGCGGGCGTACCTTTCTCGAAGAGTTCTTCAAGGATGCGCGCGTAATGGACCGCCTGCGCATCGAGGATTCGCACCCGACGCCGGGGATCGAGAGCGACCTCGAAGTGTTGAGCCGGGTGATCTGCGCCACCGCCGACGACCAAATCTCGGATAACGATTTGAAGCGCGTCGTCTCCTATCTGACGAATGACACCCTCAGCGAGATCGACCGCCGCGTGCGCCGCAATCTCGATCAGGCGGGCGAAATCCAGAAGGACAACATCGAGCGGATTGGCGAAGCCTTGCAGGAAATCAAGGTGCGCTGGGCGGGCATTCGCGATATGGGCGAGGATGCGCCCGATGCCGACCGCCGCACCCGACGCCGCCGCCTGCTCGCGCCCGATACGGTGCGCCTGATGGAGCGGCTGTACACGATGCAGCAGCGGATGCGGATGGATATTCGCTGTTTCCTGATCTCCAAAAACGGCGATGGGATGTCCTTCCGCGTGAATACGGACCGCGAAACGGCCATTGGGCGCGCCGTGCCGGAGATCAACTATCACCCGGACATCGACCTCTCCGATATTCGCGCGGAAGGCAACCAGCCGGGCCAAATCTCGCGTACCCACGCGGAAATCAGCCTCGGCGAATTGGGTTTTTACATCACCGACCGGACCAGCCGCAATGGAACCTATGTGAATGATGTGAAGCTGCTGCCGGATGTGCCGAAGCGTCTGGTCAGCAATGATCGCGTGCGGCTGGGGCGTCTCGATTTTGAATTCAGTCTCGATTACTAGAAGCGCGGAGTGATGAGCGTTGGGCGATAAAGGGCAAGCGGCGCTGACGGGTCGCACGCTGGAACATAAATCCGGGGGGACGACGGCATCCTATACGCTGAATGATCTGGTTGTCCAGTCATCGGTGGTGGATACCTATGTCGCCTCACCGAGCGGCATGGCGATGAAGACGTTCGTGAAAGTCCTTGCGCCGTCGCTCAGTGCGCAGGCCGGATTCGGGACGCTTTTTCAGGAAACGGTCAAGCAGCTTTTGC
Source organism: Aggregatilineales bacterium (assembly GCA_965246845.1). Lineage (GTDB taxonomy): Bacteria > Chloroflexota > Anaerolineae > Aggregatilineales > UBA2796 > JBBRMW01. Next base: position 5,414 of record CBDFFR010000001.1, on the reverse strand, counting down.
GGCTGAACATCCCAAACACGATCAAAATCTTCGATTATGGGACGATGGGCGAATATTTTTATACAGTCCTCGAACACCACAAATCACCAACACTGCGCCGCCAGTTGGAAGACGGCACGGTGATTGATCCGACGTTGGCAGTGGAGACGGCGGACGCGCTGGCACTGGCCTTGAACGCGGCGCGCCAGGAAGGCTTCTATCACGGCCTGCTCTCGCCAAATTCAATCCACCTGAGCCGCAGCCGGGGACCGCTCATCGCAGACTTCGCACTCGCCAATCTGATCGGCGGGACGCGCCTGCCGCGTGCGCTCAACGAAGACGCTTACCTGAGCGCATTCGTCGCGCCGGAAGTGCTGCACGGAGCGCAGGCCGACGCCGCAGCCGATCAATACAGCCTCGCGGCGGTGATCCACGCGATGCTCACGCGCGAAACACCGCGCGTGGGAGAGGTTGCTCCGGCAGCGGGGAAATTTACTGCTGTGTTGACGCGCGGCCTTGCGCGTTCCGCGGGAGAGCGCTACGGCTCCGTATCCGATTTCGCGGCAGAGTTGCGCAAAGCGCTCACTGCGCCGGAGGTTGCCCAGCCACCACCGCCACCCGTGTCGCCACCCGCTGCGATCAACGACCGCACTATGCCGGAAATGCGGATTGAGGATTTGCGCGCTGCTATGCCGCCTGCGCGTCCACCGGAGTCGGAAGTCGCCAAACCCGCGCCGCCTGTGCAACCATCACCTGCATCGCCGAACCCGATCCCGGCAATTGATCGGACCATGCCGGAGATGCGGATCGAAGACCTGCGCGCCGCGATGCCGCCCGCGCCCGCGCGTCCACCAGAGCCGGAAGTTGCCAAGCCCACGCCGCCAAGTGCGAACCCGATCCCGGCGATTGACCGGACCATGCCAGAAATGCGAATCGAAGATTTGCGTGCTGCCATGTCGCCGTCGCGTCCTCCAGCCGAGCCGCCGAAAGCGGAGCCGCTTGCAGGCGCAACGATGATCGAAGCGCCGATGCCAATTTACCGCGACCCGGAGCCGATCCCGGAGATTACCGTCGATGATGTAGTTCCCAGAGATGAAGAGCCGGATTTCCCGCGCCGTCCGTCGGGTGAGTTGCCCGCGGAGAAAATTCGCTCGGCCAGGGTAGACGCTGCGCCGCCCGCATCCTCAACTCCCGCCCCGCATGCGGTCCCGCCGCCGCCCATTCCCGCACCGCCGCCTGAACCGGAAGAGGACGAATTCTACGAAGAGGAAGTCCCACCGCCGCCGTTCACCCCGGCCAAGACGACTCCGCCACCTGCGGTAAAGCCGGAAGCGCCGCACGCCGCACCTGCCGCCAAGCAAGCGCCGCTCGATGCGACGATGAACGAAATGCCGGAAGTGCCGCCCGCCTACAGCAGCATCCCGCCGGGGTCGGGTGGGTACGATTTCGGGTCCATCGCGGGGCAATCCGGGCGCGGTGCGCAGCGGGCGCAGATCGACAAGCAATATAAAACCGGGTATATCAGCCCGGATCAACTGCGCCCGGATCAACCGAACAAGCCAGCATCGGGCAGTGGCCTAACGGAAATGCTACGCACCGTGCAGCCCGCCACCGAGCCGGAAAGCGCGCCCAAAAGAGGACGGGGCGGTATTCTGCTCATTCTCCTTGCGCTGGTGCTAATCGCGGTCGCCGCGACAATCGGGTTTGTCGTATTAAAAGCGTTACACGTCCTGTAGCAAAATCTCGTATAATCTTCACAAATAGCGCATAACGTCAGGTCAGGAGCCGACCATGCCCCTTCAACAGACGGATTGGGATGTCGAATTCAAGGTAGAAGACCCACCGCAAAGTATCTCCTTCATCGTCGAAGGGGAAATGCTGCTTGGCCGTACCCCGAACGGTCAGGACGCGCTGCCCAGCATCGACCTCACGCCGTTCAACGCGGTGGAATGGGGCGTTTCGCGGCGGCACGGCGTCCTGACCAACGATGGCACAGCACTTTCCTATTATGACCTCAACAGCGAAAACGGGAGCGTCCTCAACGATAAACCGCTCTCCGGGCGTGAACCTGTGCGCGTGACCAGCGGCGATACACTGTATCTGGGACACCTGCGCGGGACGATCCTGCTGCGCGCGCATCCGCGCAAGACGACCATTCTGGCCGTCAAGGAGAATTTACAAATCGGGAATGCCAGCGCGCATGGACGCGGACAGCGCGTGCTGGTCGTCGAGGACGATCAGGGGCTTGCGGAGATGTACCGTCTGGCGCTGGAACGTTCCGGGTTCATGGTCCAGAACGCGCGCGAAATGGTGACGGCAATCCGCGCGCTCAATCATCAGATGCCCTCGGCGATCCTGCTTGATCTGATGCTGCCGGGCATTCGCGGGCTGGAACTGGCGCGATATGTGCGGCGCGACACAGAAAGCCCGAACGTTCCGATCATCGTGGTGAGCGCGTTACGTGACAAGGAAACCGTCAACAGCGCGATGCTCGCGGGCGCGGATGTGTTCATGGGCAAGCCTGTCGATTGGAAGGAACTCACGCATGTAATTGGCACGCTCGTCGCCAAATCGGAAGGCGGCGGGACTACCTCGCAGACCAAAAAGCTGGGCGGCACGGCGCGGCTGGAAGCAATCCCGACTGAGTTGCGGCACGATACGCTGGTCGCGTTCATCGACTCGTTCCGCGAACCGCTGACGCTGATGGTGCAGCCGACGATCACGCTTGGCAGGCAGAATCCCGGCGCGCTGGCACGCAGCCACGTCGATCTCGAGTCCTACGAAGCGTATGGCAAGGGCGTCAGCCGCGTTCACGCCACGATCCGGCGGTCGGGTGAACTGTTCGAGGTAGAGGACCTCGGCAGCGCCAACGGGACGTTCATCAACGGCACGCCGCTCACGCCAAACCACCCCAGCACGCTGAAAAATGGCGATGAATTGCGGCTTGGCAATATGCGGCTGCGGCTGTACTTCCTTTCAGAAACAGAAATACCGAGGCGTTGACCGCCTCACGATTACTCTATAGAACTGAATAAATTCTTATGGCGCTCTTTCAACCTGTGATGACGCTACGCGGCCACACCAGTACGGTTTATGCCCTCGCGTTCGGGCGCTGGTTCGGGCGGCGCGTGCTGGCTTCCGGGAGCTATGACAGCACCGTGAAACTGTGGGACCTCGACGCCGGGCGCGAGGCATCTACGCTGGCCGGACATGCGGCCTCCGTTTCAGCGTTGACCTTCGCGCCACAGCATGGCGTCCTCGCGACGGCCAGCAACGATCATCGCGTGCGGCTGTGGCGGAACTGGTTCCGGCACTGGTTCAGGCCGCGCACCGAGCAGCACGACGGCGCGGTATATACGGTCGCCTTCACGCCTGATGAGCGCTGGTTGATTTCGGGCGGGACGGATAACGCGATCCGCGTGATGGACCTCGAAAACCCGCACGGTGTACCGATTTGGTTGCGCGCGCACACAGGGCATATCTATCAGGTGGCGGTCTCGCCTGGCGCGCGCTGGCTGGCCTCCGCGAGTATGGATAACACGATTGGTATCTGGGACCTGCGGCGCGTCCTCGCGCGGGAGACGAGTGCGCCCATCATCCGGCTGCGCCATCACCGCGACGGTGTGACCAGCGTTGCGTTTTCGCCGGATGGAACGACGCTTGCGAGCGGTAGCTATGACAACACGGTCAAGCTGTGGGATTTGCGCTTCCTGCCGGATGATCTGACCACGCTGCGCTATCCCGCCCCGGTCACGCTCGATTTTCACAAGGATTGCGTGCAGAGCGTGGCGTTTTCGCCAGATGGAACGCAGCTTGCCTCGGCTTCCAGCGACCGAACGGTGCGCGTGTATCGCGTGGCGCAGCCGCGCCCGTACCCGATTGCGACGCTGGCGCGCCACCTCGACAAGGTGCATAGCGTCGCCTTCTCCGATGATGGGGCGCTGGTCGCGAGCGGGAGCAAGGACAATACGGTGATTGTGTGGGGGCGTTAGGCACGGCTTGCTGACGGCATTCCTGGCATCCGCAAACCCATAGCTCATGACACGTTCTACTGCAGACAGCTTGGAGCGCGGGAATAAATACACCGAACTGTTACTGTCCGGTGATCTGGTCGCCGTTCAGCTCAAACCATAGAGATCCCGGTCCATTTATGGCCGAACGGCACACCGACCCGCTTGGTAACGTCATTCTACCGTTCGCGGGCGCGCCCCATAAACACCGATTGCGCACTCACGGTCGGTTCGCCTTCCGCCGGACGCAGCATCGCATATGTGCCGTCGGTACGGAGCTGTTCCGCTTTGTAGTTATCCACCATTTCGGTTGCGAGTATTTCATCGAGAATGCGCGCTTTCAGGCTCGGTGCTTCGACCGGGAAGACCGTCTCCACGCGCAAATCGAGGTTGCGCGGCATCAGGTCCGCGCTGCCCATATAGATTTCTTCGTGGCCGTCGTTCTGAAAATAGAACACGCGCGCGTGTTCGAGAAAGCGCCCGATCAGCGTCCGCACCGTGATATTCTCGCTCACGCCGGGGACGCCCGGACGCAGGCAGCAAATCCCGCGCACCAGCAGATCGATTTGTACGCCCGCGATGCTGGCTTCGTAGAGCAGCCGAATGAGACGTGAATCGACCAGCGAATTCATCTTGAAGATCAGGCGTGCGGGTCGTCCGGCGCGGGCGTGGCCGATCTCGCGTTCGATCAGCGCGGCCATCTGCGGGCGCAGGTGTTCCGGCGCGACGAGCAGTTTGCGATAATGCGCGTTGTTCGCGTATCCGGTCAGGCGGTTGAAGAGATCGGTCGCGTCGGCGGCGATCTCGTTCTGGCAGGTGAACAGTGCAATATCGGTGTAAATGCGCGCGGTCCCGGCGTTGTAATTGCCCGTACTGAGGTGGACGTAGCGCCGCACCCCATCCGCTTCGCGGCGCACGACGAGCGAGATTTTGGCGTGCGTTTTGAGTCCCATCAGGCCATACACGACATGCACGCCCTGCGCTTCCAGCGCCCGCGCCCAGCCGATGTTGTTCTCTTCATCGAAGCGTGCCTTGAGTTCGACCAGCACCGCGACCTGTTTGCCGTTCTCCTGCGCCTTGAGCAGCGCCCCGACGATAGGTGATTTGGAGCCAGTGCGGTAGAGCGTCGTCTTGATCGCGAGGACTTGCGGATCGGTCGCGGCCTGCTCGAAGAACTCTATCGTCGGCACGAACGACTCGTAAGGATGATGCAGCAGAATATCGCCTTTGCGGATCACCGAGAAAATATCCTCTTCGGTCGCGAGCGCGGCAGGCAGCACGGGCTGGTACGACGCAAACTTGAGCGCAGGAAAATCCAGATTGGCAAGCTGCGCCAGATCGTTCATGCCGAGCGGACTTTGAAGCAGATATATATCTTCGGGCGAGAGTTCGAGATGTTCCACCAGCAGCGAGAGGATTGACTCC